>NZ_JAPEOZ010000001.1 GCF_026340655.1 Streptomyces sp. NBC_01275
GGGCGCGGCGACCTTGAAGGAGGCGGCCCGTGCGGTGACGGCGTACGACGGCGGGGCGTCGGCGCAGGCGGGTACCGCCCGGGTCCCGTTCCTGACGGCGTCCGCCGCCGATCCGGGTGAACTGGAGCGGGTCGTGGGCGAGTTGACGGACCGCGGCCACGGCCTCTTCGTGGAGGTGGGCGTCGCGGGGTCGATCGCCCCGCGGCTCACGGCCGGTGTGGCGGAGAGAGCGGTTCCGGTCGTCGCCTCCCCCGTCGGCGGCGGTCACGAGGACGAGGACGGGCATGCGCTGTGGGCCGCGCTGGCCCGACTGCATGTGAGCGACGCGACCGTGACCTGGGCGGCGGCCTTCCCCGCGCCGGGGCCGGAGGGTCCGCCGCCGGTCGACCTGCCGACGTACGCCTTCCGCCGTCGCCGGTACTGGCTCGACGACGGTCCCCGTACCGTCGACCCGACGGCCGCCGGACTCGCGCCCGCCGGTCATCCGCTGCTCGGCGCGTGTGTGGAACTCCCGGACGACGGCGGCCTGTTGTTCACCGGGCGGCTGTCGACGGCCACCCACCCGTGGCTGGCGGACCACACGGTCGCCGGACGGGTGCTGGTGCCGGGTACGGCGCTGGTGGAACTGGCTCGCTGGGCCGGTGCGCGCGTCGGCTGCGCGCGGATCGCCGAACTGGCCCTGCACACCCCGCTGGAGCTGCCCGCTCCGCGCGACGGCGACCGTACCGGGCGCGCGGTCCGGCTGCACGTCACCGCCCCGGACGCGGAGGGCCGGCGTCGCCTGACCCTCTCCGCGCGCCCCGGCCCGGACGACGACTGGACCCGGCACGCGACCGGAACCCTGACCGCGGCCGCCGACGACACCGTTCCCCCCGCGACCGCCGACCTCGTGACCTGGCCGCCACCCGGCGCGGAGCCCGTCCCCGTGCACGACTTCCACGACCGGGCCGCCCGCCACGGCATCGCGTACGGGCCCGCCTTCCAGGGGCCGCGGTCCGTCTGGCGGCGGGGCGAGGAGGTGTTCGCCGAGGTCGCCCTGCCCGAGGGCCTCCAGACGGAGGCCGGGCGGTACGGCGTCCACCCCGCGTTGCTGGACGCCGCACTGCAGTCGTGGTCGGCGGCGCACCCGCGCGCCCTGGAAGAGCGCCGGGTGCCCCACGCCTGGCACGGGGTGACGGCGGCCGCCGCCGGCGCGGGCGCTCTGCGGGTGCGGATCGCACCGGCCGAGGGGTACGGCGAGGACGCCGGGAACGCGGTGACCGTGCAGGTCGCCGACGCGACGGGCCTACCGGTCCTGTCCGTGACGGCCCTCCTCTCCCGCCCCCTGCCGCGCCCCGAGCAGACCGGATCGCTGCTGCGGCCCGGATGGGCGCCGCTGCCGAGCCGGCCGGGCGACCCGGGCGAGGTCGTTCAGTCCGTCGTGGCGCTCGGCGTCGAAGGCGACCTGCCGACGGTCGTCGACCGCTGGTACGCCGATCTCGACGCGCTGACCGCCGCGCTCGCCGCGGGTGCGCCCACGCCGGACGTGGTCCTGCTCCCGGTCTCCACGCTGACGGCGCCGCCCGGCGCGGACGTCCCGGACGCCGTGCACGCGGCGACCGCCGGACTCCTCGCCGTACTGCGAACCTGGCTGACGGAGCCGGGGCTGAGGGCGGGCAGGCTCGTGACGGTCTCGCGGAAGACGTACGACACGGGTGCGGGGGCCGCCCTCGTCGACGCCGCCGTGCGCGGACTGATGCGCAGCGCGCGTACCGAACACCCCCGGCGCTTCGGGCTGTTGACGGTGGCGGGCGACCCTGAGGCCTTTGGGCCGGAACTGCTGGCGGCCGCGCTGGACGCCGTACGGGACGAGCCTGAAGTCGCGATCAGGGGGGGCGGGGCGTGGGTGCCGCGGCTGTCCCCGGCCGAGTCCACGGACGACGCTCCCGCCGTCGACCCGAACGGCACCGTACTGATCACCGGTGGGACGGGCGCCCTGGGTGCGCTGGTGGCCCGGCATCTGGTCGCCGCGCACGGCGTACGGCATCTGCTGCTGCTCGGGCGGCGCGGCGAACGGACGCCGGGCGCCGCCCGGTTGGCGGCCGAGCTGGCCGCCGAGGGAGCGCGGGTCAGCGTGGCGGCGTGCGACACGGCGGACCGGGACGCGCTCGCGGCGCTCCTGGACGGCCTGCCCACGGACCGTCCCCTGACGACCGTCGTCCATGTGGCCGGAGTCACGGACGACGCCTCGGTCGGCACGCTGACAGAGGCCCGACTGACGGCTGTGCTACGGCCGAAGGTGGACGCCGCCTGGCATCTGCACGAGCTGACGCGCGAACGGAACCTGGCGGAGTTCGTGATGTTCTCCTCCGCCTCGGGCACGTTCGGCGGCGCCGGGCAGGGCAACTACGCGGCGGCCAACGCCTTCCTGGACGCCCTCGCCGTGCACCGGCAGGCCCAGGGGCTGCCCGGCCGCTCGCTCGCCTGGGGCCCGTGGGCCGAACGCAGCGCGCTCACCGCCGACTTGACGGCGACCGACCGGGCGCGGATCACACAGGACGGCATCCGGGAACTCGCCACGGCGGACGCCCTGGCCCTGTTCGACGCGGCCCGGGCGACGGCCGACGCCCCGGTCCTCGTCCCTCTCGGGCTCGACCCGGCACAGCTGCGCGAACGGCGGGACGAGGGCCGACTCCCGGCCCTGCTGCGCACGTTGGCGGAGCCCGGGCAGATCTCGACCCCGCTGACGCCCGCGCACACCGAGAGTGTCCACAGGAGCGCGAACACCGAGGCCACGGAGGCCTCGTACGCGGAGCGACTGCGGCGGATGCCGGAATCCGAACGTTTGCGGGCCCTGCTCGACCTGGTGCGCTCGCACACCGCCGTGGTGCTGGGCAACGGCCAGTCGGCCCAGGACATCGGACCGCACCAGGGCTTCGTCGACCTCGGTCTCGACTCCCTGTCCAACCTGGAGCTGCAGGACCGGCTGCACGACGCCACCGGTGTGGAACTGCCCAGCACCCTGATCTTCGACCATCCGACCGCAGACGCCCTCGCCGGTCACCTCTGCGCGGAACTGGGCGGCGCGGCGGGCAACGGCTCCGCCGTGGCCGTGGGGCCGGCTCTGGCCGAACTCGACCGACTGGAGGCGTTCTTGGCCTCCTTCGCCGAGGACGCCGACGCCGGAGCCAGGGAGACGGTCGCCCACCGGCTGCGGGACCTGGTGTCGCGCTGGCCGGGCGGCGGACCGACCCCGGACTTCGGAGGGGACGAGGGCGGCCCGGCGCCGTCCGAGCTCGCGTCGGCGTCCGACGACGAACTCTTCGAGGTTCTCCAGCAGATGCGCTCCGCCGAAGGCGGAACGCCGACGGACCAGCAGCGTCTCTAGGAGCAGGGAACCGTGTCGTCATCACAGCAGCAACAGCCGACCCCTTCTTCGGCGCCGGCCGCATCCCAAGCGTCCTCTGCGTCCCCGGCGTCCCCGGCGTCCCCAGGGTCTCCTGCGTCCCCGGCGTCCCCTGCGCAGTTGGACAAGTTCCGTGAGCATCTGCGGTGGGCCACCGCCGAGTTGGGCGAGGCGCGCCGACGGGTGACCGAGCTGGAGGAGGCCGACCGCGAGCCGATCGCGATCGTCGGCATGGCCTGCCGCTATCCGGGCGGGGTCGCCTCCCCCGAGGATCTGTGGCGGCTGGTCACCGAGGGCCGGGACGCCGTCGGGCCGCCGCCCGCCGAACGCGGCTGGCCCGCCGAGGAGTTCCACGATCCCAGCGGACAGCGGCCGGGCACGTCGTACGTCTGGGAGGGCGGGTTCCTGGAGGGCGCCGCCGACTTCGACCCGGCGTTCTTCGACATCAGCCCGCGCGAGGCCCTCGCCATGGACCCGCAGCAGCGGCTGCTCCTGGAGACCTCCTGGGAGGCGATCGAACGCGCGGGCGTCGACCCGACGACGTTGCGCGGCACCCGGGTGGGCGTGTTCGCGGGGCTGATGTACCACGACCACGCCACCCGGCTGGGCGAGGTGGACGAGGCCGTCGCGGGCTTCCTGGGCAGCGGCAACGCGGGCAGCGTGGCCTCCGGCCGGATCTCGTACGTCCTGGGCCTCGAGGGCCCGGCGGTCACCGTCGACACGGCCTGCTCGTCCTCACTGGTCGCCCTGCACCTGGCGGCGCAGGCGGTACGGCGCGGGGAGTGCGCGATGGCCCTGGCGGGCGGGGTCACCGTGATGGCCACCCCGTCCACCCTGGTCGACTTCAGCAGGCTCGGCGGGCTCGCGCGCGACGGTCGCATCAAGTCCTTCGCGGCGTCGGCGGACGGCACGGCCTGGGGCGAGGGCGCGGGCATGCTGCTGGTCGAACGGCTCTCCGACGCCCGTCGGCTGGGCCATCCGGTGCTCGCCGTGCTGCGCGGCTCCGCCGTCAACCAGGACGGCGCCACCAGCAGCCTGTCCGCCCCGAACGGGCCGTCCCAGCAGCGGGTGGTCCGGGCCGCGCTGACCGCGGCCCGGCTCTCCCCCGACCTGGTGGACGCGGTGGAGGCGCACGGGACGGGTACGACCCTGGGCGACCCGATCGAGGCCCAAGCCCTCCTGGCGACCTACGGCCAGGACCGCCCCGCCGAACGACCCCTGTGGCTCGGCTCGTTGAAGTCCAACATCGGCCACACCCAGGCCGCCGCAGGCGTCGGCGGCGTCATCAAGACCGTCATGGCACTACGCCACGCCACCCTGCCCAAAACCCTCCACGTCGACGAACCCACCCCCCACGTCGACTGGGCGGCGGGCGCCGTCTCCCTCCTCACCGAACAGCGCGCGTGGCCGGAGACCGGCCGACCCCGCCGGGCCGCCGTCTCCTCCTTCGGCGTGAGCGGCACCAACGCCCACGTCATCCTGGAACAGGCGCCGGAGAACACGCCCCCCGAGGCGACGCCCGACCGTCCGGCAGTCGCCTGGCCCGTCTCCGCCCGCTCCGCCGAGGCACTGCGCGCCCAGGCCGAGCAGCTACGGGACACGGTCGCCGACCACCCCGAGTGGACACCGGCGGAGGTGGGCCATGGTCTGGCGACCGGCCGGACCTACTTCGAGCACCGAGCCGTTGTCGTCGGCACCGACCGGGAGCAACTGCTGGCTGGGCTGGGTGCGTTGGCGGAGGGCGTCGAGGCTCCGGGTGTCGTCACCGGGCAGGGAGACTCCGGGCGGCCGGTGTTCGTCTTCCCCGGCCAGGGCTCGCAGTGGACCGGGATGGCCGTCGAACTCCTCGACACCTCCGCGGTGTTCGCCGAGTCGATCGCCGATTGCGAGGCGGCATTGGCCCCGCATGTGGAGTGGTCGCTGACCGACGTACTGCGCGGCGGCGAGCCGCTCACTCGTGTCGATGTCGTGCAGCCCGCGCTGTTCGCGCTCATGGTGTCGCTCGCCGCCGTCTGGCGCTCCCTCGGAGTCGAGCCCGCAGCCGTCGTAGGCCACTCCCAGGGCGAGATCGCCGCGGCCGTCGTCGCCGGAGCGCTCTCGCTGGAGGACGGCGCGAAGATCGCCGCCCTCCGCAGCCGCGCCATCCTCAAACTCGCCGGACACGGCGGCATGATCTCCCTACCTCTGACCAGCCAGGACACCGCCGGACTGCTCGAACAGCGGACCGACCGCATCTCCATCGCCGCACTCAACGGCCCCCACACCACCATCGTCGCCGGAGACGCCACCGCCCTCGACGAGTTGCTCGCCCACTGCGAGGCCGACGGCCTCCGCGCCCGCCGCATCGACGTCGACTACGCCTCCCACACCCACCACGTCGAAGCGATCCAGGACGACCTCGCCGAGGCGCTCGCGGGCATCGTGCCCCGCACCAGCACCACCCCCTTCTACTCAACCGTCACCGGCGCCCCGATCGACACCACCGAACTCACCGGCGGCTACTGGTACACCAACCTCCGCCAGACCGTCCGCTTCACCGAAGCCACCCGAGCCGCGCTCGCCGACGGCCACACCGCCTTCCTCGAATGCAGCCCCCACCCCGTCCTCACCCCCGCCATCGGCGACACCACCGAGACCGGCGCCGTCACCGGCACTCTTCGCCGTGACGAGGGCGGCTGGCAGCGCCTCCTGGCCTCCGCCGCGCACCTCCACGCACACGGCACCCCCATCACCTGGCCCACCACCTGGACCGCCGCCCCCATCGACCTCCCCACCTACCCCTTCCAGCGCGACCGCTACTGGCTCGACGCGACCTCGTCGGCCAGGATCACGGACCCCGCCGGGCACCCCCTCCTCGACGCCTCGATCCCCCTCGCCGGCAGCGACGGCCTGATCCTCACCGGCCGCCTCTCCACCCGCACCCACCCCTGGCTCGCCGACCACACCGTGTGGAACACCGTCCTCGCCCCCGGCACCGCACTCGTCGAACTCGCGGTACAGGCCGCCGACCGGGCCGGGTGCGACCTACTGGAAGAACTGACCCTCCACGCACCCCTCGTCCTGCCCGCGCACGACACGCTGTCCCTTCAGGTCAGCGTCGACGCACCGGACGAGAGCGGCCGTCGCAGCCTGGCGATCCACACCCGCCCCGACGAGACGCTCGGTGACACGGCCTGGACCTGCCATGCGACCGGCTGGGTGACCGGCGGAACGGTCCGCCCCGACTGGGATCTGACCGCCTGGCCGCCCGCCGACGCCCACCCCGTCGACCTCACCGACCTCTACCCCCGACTCGCGGCACACGGCCTCGGCTACGGACCCGCCTTCCAGGGACTGCACGCGGTCTGGAAGCGCGGCGAGGAGCTGTTCGCCGAGGTGCGTCTGCCGGAGCAACTCCACGACTCGGCAGGCAAGTTCGGCATCCATCCCGCACTGCTCGACGCCGCCCTGCACACCGGCCTCGCCGACGGCATCGACGAAGGCGTCGACGACGTACGGCTGCCGTTCGCCTGGAACGGCGTCACCCTGCACGCCACCGGCGCGACCGCCCTGCGCGTCCGCCTCACGCCGCAGGGGCCGGAGACGCTCGCGCTGGCCGTGGCCGACCAGGACGGCGTTCCCGTCGCCGAGGTCGCCCGCCTCACGAGCCGAGCGGTGGCCGAGGAGCAACTCGTCTCGTCCGGTGCGGACTTGATTCCGCTGCTGCACACGGAGTGGAGCGAAGTCCCCCTGCCCGAAGGCGAGTCGGACGACGTGTTCGCCCTGGGCGACGCGGACGGCCTCGGTCTCGGCTTCGCGACCTGCCCCACCCTCGACGCCGCCCCGTCGGCCGGCACGCTCGTCCTGTCGTACGGCCGCGACACGCCCTCGCTGGACGCGCCGGACGCTCCGGACGCTCCGGAGGCCGTCCGGTCCGCCCTGCATCACGTCCTGTCCGTGGTGCGGGCGTGGCTGGCCGAGGAGCGGTTCGCCGACGGACGCCTGGTGCTGGTCACCCGCGGTGCGGTGGCGGCCGGGGACGGCGAGGGGGTGGCGGACCTGGTGCACACGCCGTTGTGGGGGCTGTTGCGCTCGGCCCAGTCGGAGAACCCCGGCCGGTTCGTGCTGGTCGATCTGGACGGGCGGGAGTCCTCGCGGGCCGCGCTGCGCCGCGCGCTGGCGTCCGGGGAGCCTCAATGCGCGCTGCGCCAGGGACGGTTGCTGGTGCCCCGGCTGGTGCGGGAGACGGCGGGGCGGCTGCTGGAGCCGCCGGTCGACGGCTCGGCCTGGCGGCTGGACACCACCGGCAAGGGCACGTTGGAGAACCTCGCCTTGGTGCCGTACCCGGAGGCGTCCGCGCCGTTGGCCCCTGGACACGTGCGGATCTCGGTCCGTGCGGCCGGCATGAACTTCCGTGACGTACTGCTGGGCCTGGGGATGGTCGACCAGGACGTGATGGGCGGCGAGGCGGCCGGCGTCGTACTGGACGTGGCGTCGGACGTCGCGGATCTGGCCCCGGGCGACCGGGTGATGGGCATGGCGCCGGGTTCGTTCGGCCCGGTCGCGGTCGTCGACCGGCGGCTGCTCGTCCGGCTGCCGCAGGGGTGGACGTACGCGGAGGGCGCCTCGGTGCCGATCACGTTCCTCACCGCGTACTACGGTCTGGTCGACCTCGCGGACCTGCGGGCCGGGGAGTCGGTGCTGATCCACGCGGCGACGGGCGGCGTGGGCCTGGCAGCACTCCAGCTGGCCCGACACCTGGGTGCCGAGGTCCACACGACGGCGTCCCCCGCCAAGCAGGAGACGCTGCGCGCGCTCGGCGTGCCCGAGGAGCGGATCTCCTCGTCCCGGTCGCTGGACTTCGAGGAGCGGGTGCGGGCGGCCACCGGCGGGCGCGGGGCGGACGTCGTACTCAACTCGCTGGCCCACGAGTTCGTGGACGCCTCGCTACGGCTGCTGACCGCCGGCGGGCGCACCGGCGGGCGGTTCGTCGAGATGGGCAAGACCGACATCCGGGACGCCGGGGAGGTCGCGGCCGCCCATCCGGGCGTCTCGTACCTCTGGTTCGACCTGATCGAGGCGGGTCACGAGCGCATCGGCCGGATGATGGCCGAGCTGATGCCGCTGTTCGAGAGCGGCGCGCTGCGCCCGGTGCCGACGGCCGCCTGGGACGTACGGCGTGGGCTGGACGCCTTCCGGTTCATGAGCCAGGCCCGGCATGTGGGCAAGGTGCTGCTCACCCTGCCGCCCGCCGCGCTCGACCCGGCCGGCACGGTGCTGATCACGGGCGGTACAGGCGCCCTGGGCGCGCTGGTGGCCCGGCATCTGGTCGCCGCGCACGGCGTACGGCATCTGCTGCTGCTCGGGCGGCGGGGCGAGGCGGCCGAGGGGGTCGCCGAGCTGCGTGCCGAACTGGGCGCGGCGGGCGCGGAGTTGACCGTGGCGGCCGGTGACAGCGCGGACCGCGAGGCCCTCGCGGCGGTTCTGGCCGGGATACCGGCGGCGCATCCGCTCACCGGGGTCGTGCACGCGGCCGGTGTACTCGACGACGCCGTCCTGACCGCCATGACTCCCGCGCAGCTCGACGCGGTACTGCGACCCAAGGTGGACGCGGCCTGGCATCTGCACCAGCTGACCCGGGACGCGGATCTCGCCGCGTTCGTGCTGTTCTCCTCGTCCGCGGCGGTGCTGGGCGGTCCGGGGCAGGGCAACTACGCGGCGGCCAACGCCTTCCTCGACGCGCTCGCCCGGCGGCGGCGGGCCCAGGGTCTGCCCGGGCTCTCCGTGGCCTGGGGGCTGTGGGAGCGGGCGAGTGCGATGACGGGGCATCTGGACGCGGGCGACCTGGCCCGGTTGCGTCGGGCGGGCTTCCACGCGCTGTCCGACGCCGACGGGCTGGCCCTCCTCGACGCGGCCCTGCCGTCGGACCGCTCCGAGGTGGTGGCGGTACGGCTGGACACGGCAGCCCTGCGGGCGGGCGGCGGGCCGGTCCACCCGCTGTTGCGGGGCTTGACCGGGGCGCCGGCGCGTCGCCGTGCGGTCGCGTCGACGACGTCGGCGGCGGGGGCGAACTCCGCTTCCGGGCCACAGGAGTTGACGGACCGGCTGGCCGCTCTGCCGGTCGTCGAACGCGGGCGGGTGCTGCTGGACCTCGTCCGCGATGCCGCGGCTCTCGTGCTCGGGCACACGTCGAACACGGCGATCGGCCCGCAACAGGCGTTCAAGCAGCTCGGCTTCGACTCGCTGACCTCGGTGGAGCTGCGCAACCGGCTCAACGCCGCCACCGGACTGCGCCTGCCCGCCACCCTCGTCTTCGACCACCCGACCCCGACGGCACTCGGCGAACACCTGCTCCGGGAACTGGCCCCGGCCGCCACGACGGCGGCCCCCACAGACCTCACGGACCCTACGGCCCTCACGGACCTCACGGACGAGGACGTACGGCGGCTGCTGGCCACCCTTTCGCCCGCCCGGCTGCGGGAGTCCGGACTGCTCGGGTCCCTGCTGGAACTGGGCAGAGCGGCAGGGCCTGCGGGGCCCGCGGAGAGCACGGCCGCCGATGTGGGCGACCCGCAAGAGCCGTACGGCCCGGGCGACTTGGAAGACCTGGACGACCTGGACGCCGACGACCTCATCAACCTGGCGCTCGGCACGGGCGACCACTGAGCACCGACGTACGGACGTACGGACGTCCAGCCGGACCGCGGAGACGACGATCACGAACGGAGAGGGAACCCCGTGACGCAGGACGAGCAGGCCGGGCGGATGCTGGAGGCGCTGCGCCACTCCCTGAAGGAGAACAAGCGTCTCCAGCAGGAGAACCGCAAGCTGGCCGAGAGCCGGCACGAGCCGATCGCGGTCGTCGGCATGGCCTGCCGGTTCCCCGGCGGTGTGACCTCGCCGGAGGACTTCTGGCGGCTGCTCGACGAGGGCCGTGACGCCGTCGGCCCGTTCCCCGCCGACCGCGGCTGGGACGTCGATTCCCTGTACGACCCGGACCCGGACCGCCTCGGCACGAGCTATGTGCGGCACGGCGCGTTCCTGCGGGACGCCGACCGGTTCGACGCGGACTTCTTCGGGATCAGCCCGCGCGAGGCCCTGGCCATGGACCCGCAGCAGCGGCTGCTCCTGGAGACCTCCTGGGAGGCCGTCGAGCGCGCCGGCATCGATCCGACGTCACTGCGCGGCAGCCGTACGGGGGTGTTCGTCGGCGCCTCCCCGCTCGGTTACGGCGCCGGTCCGCGCGCCGCGTCCGAGGGCGCCGAGGGCTATCTGCTGACGGGCACCACGGTGAGCGTCGCCTCGGGGCGGCTTGCGTACACCTTCGGGTTCGAGGGGCCGGCGCTCACCGTGGACACGGCGTGCTCCTCCTCCCTGGTCGCGCTCCATCTGGCGGCGCAGGCGCTGCGCGGCGGCGAGTGCGAGCTGGCACTGGTGGGCGGGGCGGCCGTGATGGCCCGGCCGCACATGTTCGTGGAGTTCAGCCGGCAGCGCGGTCTCGCGCCCGACGGCCGGGTCAAGGCGTTCGCGGGCGGGGCGGACGGCACGGCGTGGGGCGAGGGGGTGGGGATCCTGCTGGTGGAGCGGCTGTCGGACGCGCGGCGGCGGGGCCACCGGGTTCTCGCCGTCGTCCGGGGCTCCGCCGTCAACCAGGACGGCGCCAGCAACGGCCTCACCGCGCCCAACGGCCTCGCCCAGCAGAAGGCCGTCCGCACGGCCCTCGCCGACGCGGGTCTCACCCCGGCGGACGTGGACGCGGTGGAGGCGCACGGCACCGGCACCCGCCTCGGCGACCCGATCGAGGCCCAGGCCCTTCTGGCGACCTACGGCCAAGGCCGTCCGGCCGAACGGCCGTTGTGGCTCGGCTCGGTGAAGTCCAACATCGGGCACACCCAGCTGGCGGCGGGCGTCGCCGGGGTCATCAAGATGGTGCTGGCGCTGGAGCACGGGGTGCTGCCCCGCACGCTGCACGTGGACGAACCCACCCCCCAGGTCGACTGGACCGCCGGGGCCGTGTCCCTCCTCGCCGAGCGGCGCGCCTGGCCCGAGGTGGACCGCCCCCGGCGCGCCGCCGTCTCCTCCTTCGGCATCAGCGGCACCAACGCCCACATCGTCCTGGAGCAGGCTCCGACGGAACTCCGGGCGGAGGCGCAGCCCTCGGCGGAGGCGCAGCCCTCGGCGGAGGCGCAGCCCGACGGCGGCCGTCCGCTCCTGCCCTGGCTGCTGTCCGCCGCAGGACCGGCCGCGCTGCGCGCCCAGGCCGAGCGGCTGCACACGGCCGTCTCGGCGCACCCCGACTGGGACCCGACGGCGCTCGCCCGCTCCCTCGCCACCGCCCGGGCCCGCCTCGAGCACCGCGCCGTCCTGCTCGGCTCCGACCGGGAGGACCTGCTCGCCGGGCTGGAGGCGCTGCGGACCCCCACGGCGGACGTCGGCCGTCCGCTCGTGGGCACGGCGGCGCCGGGCGGGGCGCCGGCCTTCCTCTTCACCGGCCAGGGGGCCCAACGGGCTTTGATGGGCCGGGAGTTGTACAGCCGGTATCCGGTGTTCGCCGCGTCCCTCGACCGGATCTGCGGCCTGTTCGACGAACGCGCCGGCCTCGGGCTGCGCGAGGTGCTGTGCGCCGCGCCCGGCTCCGAGCCCGCGGCGCTGCTGGACCGCACGGCGTGGACGCAGGCGGCGCTGTTCGCCGTGGAGGTGAGCCTGTACCGGCTCGTGGAGTCCTGGGGCATGCGCCCGGCCCATCTGCTCGGCCACTCGGTCGGCGAGCTGGCGGCGGCGCATGTCGCCGGCGTCTTCTCACTCGAGGACGCGGTCACGGCGGTCGCGGCACGCGGGCGGCTGATGCAGGAGCTGCCGTCCGGCGGGCTGATGGCGGCCGTCGAGGCGGACGAGGCGGAGGTGACGGCCCTGCTCGCGGGCCGAGCCGAGGCACGAGGACGGGCTGAGGGGACGGGACGGACTGAGGGGACGGGACGGGCTGAGGGGACGGGACGGGCTGAGGGGACGGGACGGACTGAGGGGACGGGACGGACTGAGGGGACGGGACATGCTGAGGGGACCGGCCGAGTCGGCGTCGCGGCCGTCAACGGGCCGTCGTCCGTCGTCGTGTCCGGCGACGAGGACGCCGTACGCGAGGTCGTCGAGGCGCTGCGGGCCCGAGGCCGGCGCGCCAAGGAACTCGCCGTGAGCCACGCCTTCCACTCACCCCGCATGGACGGCATGCTCGACGGCTTCCGGAAGGTGCTGGCCACGCTCACCCTGCGCGAGCCGGTCCTGCCGATCGTCTCCAACGTCACCGGACGGCCCGTCACGAGCGCCGAGGTCCGTTCCGCGGACTACTGGGTGCGGCACGTGCGGGAGGCGGTGCGCTTCCACGACGGCGTCCGCACCCTGCTCGGCCAAGGGGTGCGCACGTTCGTGGAGTTGGGGCCCGACGGGGTGCTGTCGGCGCTGGTGCGCGAGAGTGCGGCGGCCCTGCTCCCGGACGGCGGGGTCGCCGAGGTCGTCGCGGCCCCGCTGCTGCGCCGCGACCACGACGAGGTCCGCACCCTGCTCACGGGGGTGGCGCAGGCGTACGTCCGGGGCGCGGAGGCGGACTGGGGGGCCGTCGTCGCGCGGCCGGGTGCGGAGCCCGCCCAGGTGGTCGGCCTGCCCACCTACGCCTTCCAGGGCGAGCGGTTCTGGCTCGCCGACGGCACGGACGCCCCGGCCGAGCCGGGCGACCTGGGCCTGGCCCCCGCCGGACACCCCCTGCTGGGCGCCGCGTTCACCCCGGCCGAGGGCGACGGGCTGGTCCTCACGGGGCGGCTGTCACCGCGCACGCACCCGTGGCTCGCCGATCACGTGATCCTCGGTTCGATCGTCGTCCCGGGCACGGCCTATCTCGAACTGGCCTTGCACGCCGCAGGGTTGACCGGCTGTGACACCGTCGAGGAGCTGCACCAGGAGAGCCCGCTGATCCTCGCCCAGGACGGGGCCGGGGCCGTCCATGTCCAGCTGACCGTGGGTCCGGCCGACGAGCACGGGCGGCGGACGATCGCCGTGCACTCGCGGCCCGCCCCCGGGAACTCGACGGCCGACGCGGACGCCGACCTCCCGTGGACCCGCCACGCGAGCGGCCTCCTGGCGCACTCGACGGACCCGGAACTGCCCCCGCAGCCGACCGACGGCGGTGTCTGGCCGCCGGCCGGCGCGGTCCCCGTCGATCTCACGGACTTCTACGATTCCGTGGCGCGCGACGGCTTCGTCTACGGCCCGTCCTTCCGGGGCCTGCACACGGTGTGGCGGTCGGGCGAGGACACCTTCGGCGAGGTGCGCCTGCCCGAGCCGTACGACGCCGAGGCTGCCCGACACGGCGTCCACCCGGCGCTGCTGGACGCCGCGCTGCACGCCGGGCTGGTCGGCGCCACCGGCGACGAGGTGCTCCTGCCCTTCGTCTGGAACGGGGTCCGGCTGCACCGCAGGGGGGCCACCGCACTGCGCGTACGCCTCTCCCCCGCCGACCCAGGGGCGATGTCGTTGACCGTGACGGACGAGTACGGGGCTCCCGTCGCCTCGGTGGAGTCGTTGCGGGCCCGTCCGGTCTCGGTCGCCCAACTGCGGGCCGCCGCCCGGAACCAGCGGCCGGACCACCTGTTCCACGTCGAGTGGACGGCCACGGCCACAGATACGGCTACGGCTACGGCACCGCCGGTGACGCGCCCCGACCTGGTCGCCGTGGGCCCGGGGCGGGTGCCGGACGGCGTCGTACGGGAGCGGTTCCCGGACGTCGTGGCGCTCGCGTCCGCCGTGGTGGAGGGCCGGCCCGTGCCGGACGCGGCGTTCCTGGCGGCTCCCGATCCCGACGACGCCGACGGCCCCGTCCCCGAAGCCGCGCACGCTGCGGTGCACGCCGTTCGTTCCGCGCTCGTGGCGTGGGCGGCGCAGGAGGGGCTCGCCGGGACCCCGCTGATCGTGGTCACCCGCCACGCGGTGGCCGTCGGCCCCGGCGACGAGCTCGCGGGAGTCCGCAGCTCCCCCGTGTGGGGGCTGACCCGGGCGGCACAGGCGGAACACCCGGGCCGCTTCGTCCTGCTGGACGTGCCCGACGACGCCACCGACGCGGCCGACGCGACCGACGCCTTCGAGAGCTGGCTGACGGCTGCTCGCTCCGAAGAACCGCAACTCGCCCTACGGGACGGCACGTTGCTCGCACCTCGTCTCATCCGGACCCGCCCGACAGCCGTCTCCGACTCCCCCTCTCCCGACCCGCTCTTCGCCCCGGACGGCACGGTCCTCGTCACCGGCGGCACGGGTGCCCTGGGCGCGCTGATCGCACGGCACGTGGTGCGGGAACACGGCGTGCGCAGGCTGCTGTTGCTCAGCCGCAGCGGTCGATCCGCCGCCGGGGCAGCCGAGTCGACGGCCGATCTTTCCGCCCTCGGCGCGCAGGTCACGGTGGCGGAGTGCGACGCCGCCGACCGGGACGCGCTCGCGGCCGTCCTCGACGGCATCCCGGCGGCGCACCCGCTGTCCGCCGTGATCCACACGGCCGGCGTCCTCGACGACGGCGCGCTCGACGCACTCACCCCCGAGCGCGTGGACGCCGTACTGCGTCCCAAGGTGGACGCGGCCTGGCACCTGCACGAGCTGGCCGGGGACACGCCCCTGGTGCTGTTCTCCTCGGCGACCGCCACCCTCGGCGGTCCTGGGCAGAGCGCCTACACCGCCGCCAATTCCTTCCTGGACGCCCTCGCCGCGCACCGCACGGCCCGTGGGCTGCCGACGGTGTCATTGGCCTGGGGCCTGTGGGAGCAGGACGGCGCCGGCATGGCGGCCGGGCTGGACGCCACGGGCCTGCGCCGGATGCGCCGCGCCGGGGTCCTCCCGCTCTCCGCCGAGGAGGGCCTGGCCCTGTTCGACACGGCGACGGCCGTCCTACGGTCCGATGGCGCACGTCCGTCCGTCGTCGTCCCGATCCGCCTCGACCCCACGGCGTTCGGCGCGCACGGCGGGTCTTTTGACGTCCAGGTTCCGCCGCTGCTGCGGGCGCTGCGGGCGGACGCCTCCGCCGCCGTCGACTCGCGCCCGGCGGCGCGCGGCGACGGCGCGCCTGAATCGGCGGCGCTGCGCGGGCGGCTGGGCGGGGTGGACGAGGAGGAGCGGCGGCGCATCCTGCTGGAGGTGGTGCGCGGCACGGTCGCCGAGGTCCTCGGGCACGCGGGTCTCGGCGCCGTGGTCCCCGAACGGGCCTTCAGCGACCTGGGTTTCGACTCGCTCACGGCGGTGGAGCTGCGCAACCGGCTGAACGCCACGACCGGGCTGCGGCTGTCCGCGACGCTCGTCTTCGACCATCCGACGCCCCAGGCGTTGGCCCACCACCTCGACGAGACGCTCCCGCGCGCCGACGCCCCCGCCGTCGAACCCGTGCTGCGCGAGCTCGACCGGCTGGAGTCGGTCCTGGCGGGCGTCGCCCCCGACCACCCGGACCACGCCCGGATCGCCGGACGTCTGCGTGCGGTCGTCGCCCACTGGAGCGAGCGGCCCGCGGCAGGCACTGAGGCAGGGATCGGGTCAGAGGCGGGGACGGCGGTCGGAAGCACTTCCCCGGAGCCGGACGCGACGGACCTGGACTCGGCGGACGACGACGCGGTCTTCGACTTCATCACCAACGAACTCGGGATCTCCTGACCCGCGCGGAACGAGACGCGGAACAGAGACGCGGAAGACAGATGCGGAACAGAGAGGGTGGCACCAGCGTGGCGCGCAGTGAGGCCGGCGAGTCGACCGAGGACAAGCTCCGCTACTTCCTGAAGAAGGTGACAGCCGATCTCCAGGAGACCCGCAAGCGGCTCCAGGAACTGCGGTCCGTCGAGGGCGAACCGATCGCGATCGTCGGTCTGGCGTGCCGTTACCCGGGCGGCGCAGACTCGGCGGACCGGCTGTGGGACCTGGTCGTCCAGGGCCGGGACGCCACTGCCCCGTTCCCGGCCGACCGGGGCTGGGCCGTCGAGGAGTTGTACGACCCGGACCCGGACGCGCCGGGCAGGACGTACGGGCGCGAGGGCTGTTTCCTCGACGGCGCGGCCCTGTTCGACGCCGGGTTCTTCGGCATCGGCCCGCGTGAGGCTCTGGCGATGGACCCGCAGCAGCGGCTGCTTCTGGAGACCTCCTGGGAGGCGTTCGAGCACGCGGGCATCGATCCGGCCGTACTGCGCGGCAGTCGCACGGGAGTGTTCATGGGCACCGGCCAGCAGGACTACGCCGGCCTCGTGCAGCGCGCGACCGAGAACCTGGAGGGCTATCTGCTCTCCGGCGGCGCCGCCAGCGTGATCTCCGGCCGGCTGTCGTACGTCTTCGGCCTCGAGGGTCCGGCGGTCACCGTCGACACGGCCTGTTCGTCCTCGCTGGTCGCCCTGCACCTGGCGGTGCAGTCGCTGCGGCGGGGCGAGTCCACGATGGCGCTGGCGGGCGGGGCGGCGGTGATGGCGACGCCGGGCATGTTCGTGGAGTTCGCCCGGCAGCGCGGACTCGCGCCCGACGGCCGCTGCAAGGCCTTCGCGGCGTCGGCGGACGGAACGGGCTGGGGCGAGGGCGTGGGCGTCATGCTGCTGGAGCGGCTCTCGGACGCCCGACGTCTCGGCCACCGGGTGCTGGCCGTCGTCCGGGGCTCCGCCGTCAACCAGGACGGCGCCAGCAACGGCCTCACCGCACCCAACGGCCCTTCCCAGCAACGTGTCATCCGCCAGGCCCTGGCCAACGCCCGGCTGGACGCGGCCGACATCGATGCGGTGGAGGCGCACGGCACGGGCACGTCCCTGGGCGACCCGATCGAGGCGCAGGCCCTCCTGGCGACCTACGGCCAGGACCGGCACGCCGAACAGCCTTTGTGGCTCGGCTCGTTGAAGTCCAACATCGGCCACACCCAGGCCGCCGCCGGCGTCGGCGGCATCATCAAGACCGTCATGGCACTACGCCACGCCACCCTGCCCAAGACCCTCCACATCGACGAACCCACCCCCCACGTCGAGTGGTCGGCGGGCGCGGTGCAACTGCTCACCGAACAGCGCGCCTGGCCGGAGACCGGCCGCCCCCGCCGGGCCGCCGTCTCCTCCTTCGGCGTGAGCGGCACCAACGCCCACGTCATCCTGGAACAGGCGCCGCAGGAGACCCGCCCCGAGGCACCGGACACGACACCCGCCCCCGCGCCTCTCGCCCCCGTGGTTCCCCTCGTGTTCTCAGCCCGCTCCACCGGCGCCCTACGCGCCCAGGCCGGGCAGCTCGCCCTGCACCTCCAAGACAGTTCGCGAGACGTACTACACGTAGGACACGCCCTGCTCACCCAGCGAGCCCCGCTCGAACAGCGAGCGGTCGTCCTCGGCACGAACCGCCGGCAACTGCTCGACGGACTACAGGCACTGGCGCAAGGCGACGAGGCACCCGGAGCCGTCACCGGACACGGAGACGCCGGACGGCCGGTGTTCGTGTTCCCCGGACAAGGCTCCCAATGGACCGGCATGGCCCTCGAACTCCTCGACACCTCAACCGTGTTCGCCCACTCCATCGCCGACTGCGAAACAGCACTCGCACCCCACGTGGACTGGTCGCTCACCGAACAACTCCGCAACGGCCAACCCCTGACACGTGTTGACGTGCTCCAACCCGCCCTCTTCGCCGTCATGGTGTCGCTCGCCGCCGTCTGGCGCTCCCTCGGAGTCGAACCCGCCGCCGTCGTCGGACACTCCCAGGGCGAGATCGCCGCAGCCGTCGTCGCCGGAGCACTCACCCTGGAGGACGGCGCGAAGATCGCCGCCCTCCGCAGCCGCGCCATCCTCGAACTCGCCGGACACGGCGGCATGATCTCCCTGCCACTCTCATCGTCCGACTCGGCCGACCTCATCCGCCGCTGGACCGGCCGAATATCCGTCGCCGCACTCAACGGCCCCCACGCCACCGTCGTCGCCGGAGACGCCACCGCCCTCGACGAACTCCTCACCCACTGCGAGACCGAAGACATCCGCGCCCGCCGCATCGACGTCGACTACGCCTCCCACACCCACCACGTCGAAGCACTCCAGGACGACCTCGCCGGACTCCTCACCGGCATCACCCCCCACACCAGCACAATCCCCTTCTACTCCACCGTCACCGGCACCCCGATCGACACCACAACTCTCGACTCGGCTTACTGGTACACCAACCTCCGCCAGACCGTCCGCTTAACCGAGGCCACCTGGGCCGCACTCGCCGACGGGCATACCGCGTATCTCGAGTGCAGCCCCCACCCCGTCCTCACCCCCGCCATCGAGGACACCACCGAGACCGGCAACGTCATCGGCACCCTCCGCCGCGACGAAGGCGGCTGGACCCGCCTTCTCACCTCCGCCGCCCACCTCCACACCCACGGCACCCCCGTCGACTGGACCCCCCTCACCATGGCCCCTCACCACCACCTCGACCTCCCCACCTACCCCTTCCAGCGCAAGCCCTACTGGGTGGAGACCCTCGCGGGCGGCGCGGTCTCCTCGTACGTCCCGGTGGACGCCGACGCGACGGGCGAAGTCGACCCGGCCGTCGCGGAGTTGCGCGAGCGGCTGGCCGGGCTGCCGGAGGCGGGACGGGTGAAGGTGCTGCTGGAGCTGGTGGCGGACCACGCCACGGCGGTCCTCGGGCTGGAGGAACGGCTCGAACCTGCGCGTTCCTTCCATGAGTCGGGGTTCGTCTCGCTCACCGCGGTGGAGCTGCGCAACCGCCTCGTCCGGGCCACCGGCACCCGTCTGCCCGCCTCCGTCGTCTTCGACCACCCGACGCCCCAGGCCCTCGGCCGCCACCTGCTCGCCCTCCTCGACGGCGCACCCGACGGCCAGGCAACCGACGTGCGCGCCAGGGCGGTTGCCGCCACGCCCACCGGCACGGACGACGACCCGATCGTGATCGTCGCCATGGCCTGCCGTTATCCGGGCGGCGTCGCCTCCCCCGAGGACCTGTGGCGGCTGGTCGCGGACGGCACGGACGCCATCGGCCCGTTCCCGGACGACCGGGGGTGGAACGTCGAGGAACTGTACGACCCGGATCCGGAGCGCTCCGGACACACGTATGTCCGCGAGGGCGGCTTCCTCGTCGACGCGGACCGCTTCGACGCGTCCTTCTTCGGCATCAACCCGCGCGAGGCGCTGGCCATGGACCCGCAACAGCGGCTGCTCCTGGAGACCTCCTGGGAACTGTTCGAGCGGGCCGGCATCGACCCGTCGGCCCTGCACGGCAGCCGTACGGGCGTGTTCGCAGGACTGAGCGGACAGGACTACCCGCTGCTCCTCGCCGCGTCGCAGGCGAGCTCGGAGACGGGCGCGAAGACAGGCGCGAGGACAAGCGCGGAGACGGTCTCGGAGGAGGTGGAGGGCTATCTGATGACGGGCAACGCGGCGAGCGTGCTGTCCGGCCGACTGTCGTACACCTTCGGTCTGGAAGGTCCCGCGATCACCGTCGACACGGCGTGCTCCTCCTCGCTCGTCGCCCTGCACCTGGCGGCGCAGTCCCTGCGCTCGGGCGAGAGCGAACTGGCGCTCGCGGGCGGGGTCACCGTGCTGTCGACGCCCCAGGCCTTCGTCGGCTTCAGCCGCCAGCGCGGACTGGCTCCCGACGGCCGGTGCAAGCCGTTCGCGGCCGGCGCCGACGGCACCGCATGGGCCGAGGGCGTCGGTCTGGTGCTGCTGGAACGGCTGTCGGACGCCCGTCGGCACGGGCGGCGGGTCCTCGCGGTGGTCCGGGGCAGCGCGACCAACCAGGACGGCGCGAGCAACGGGCTGTCCGCGCCCAACGGCCCCTCCCAGCAGCGGGTGATCCGGCAGGCGCTCGCCAACGCCCGGCTGGACACCGCCGACGTCGACGCGGTGGAGGCGCACGGCACCGGCACTCCGCTGGGCGACCCGATCGAGGCACAGGCGCTGCTCGCCACCTACGGCCGGGGCCGGTCCGCCGAACAGCCTTTGTGGCTGGGCTCGGTGAAGTCGAACCTCGGGCACACCGCCGCGGCGGCGGGCGTGGCCGGCGTGATCAAGATGGTGCAGGCGATGGAGCACGGGGTGCTGCCCCGCACCCTGCACCTGGACGAGCCGACCCCGCACGTGGACTGGTCGGCGGGCGCCGTGACTCCGCTCGGCGAGGCCGTGCCGTGGCCGGAGCGGGGGCGGCCCCGCCGGGCCGGGGTGTCCGCGTTCGGCATCAGCGGGACGAACGCGCACGTCATCCTGGAACAGGCCCCCGAGGAGGCCCCGCCGGCGGCGCCGGAGCCGACCGGCGACCCCCTCCCCGTCGTACCCGCCACCGTCGTGCCGTGGCAGCTTTCCGCGCGCAGTGAGGCGGCCCTGCGGGCGCAGGCTCAGCGGCTGCGCACCCATCTGGACCGGCTGGAGACGACGGCCGGTGCCACCGTTCCCGCCTTTTCCGGCTCGCCCTCCGCATCGGCCGTGGCGCGGGCGTTGGCGTTCACCCGTTCGGCGCTGCCGCATCGGGCGGTCGTCGTCGGCGGCGACCGTGCGGCTCTCGACGCGGGGCTGGCGGCCCTGGCCGCGGGCACGGCGGCGCCGGGGCTGGTCCGCGACCGGACCGTCACCGGCCGACTGGCCTTCCTGTTCCCCGGCCAGGGCAGTCAACTCCCGGGCATGGGAAGCGAGTTGTACGACCGCTTCCCCGTGTTCGCGAAGACGCTGGACGACCTGTGCGCGCTGCTCGACCGCGAGCTCGACGGGCGGCCCGGCCTCCGCGAGGTGCTCTTCGCGGAGGCGGGAACGGTGACGTCCGCGCTGCTCGACGAGACCGTCCACGCCCAGGCGTCGCTGTTCGCCCTCGGAGCGGCGGCCTTCCGGCTGCTGGAGTCCTGGGGCGTCGTCCCGGACGTCGTGGGCGGTCACTCGATCGGCGAGGTGACGGCCGCGTACGTCGCCGGGATGTTGTCGGCCGAGGACGCCTGCCGTCTGGTGGCCGCGCGCGGCCGGCTGATGCAGGCCTCCCCGGAGGGCGGGGCGATGGCCGCCCTGGAGGCCACCGAGGACGAGGTGACCGCGCTGCTCACGGCCCGCGGCGACGCCGACGCCCTCGGCGTCGCCGCCGTCAACGGCCCCCGGGCCGTCGTGGTGTCCGGCGCGTCGGGCGCGGTCGACGAGGTGGTGAAGGCGTTCACGGAGCGGGGCCGGCGCACCAAGCGGCTCCGGGTGTCCCGCGCGTTCCATTCGCCGCTGATGGACGGGGTGTTGGCGGAGTTCGGCGAGGTCGCGGGCGGGCTGACGTTCCGCGCGCCGCGTCTGCCCCTGCTCTCCGCCCGCACGGGCGCACCGGCGGAGGCCGCCGAGGTGTGCTCCCCCGCGTACTGGGTGCGGCACATCCGCGAGACGGTGCGTTTCCACGACGGGGTGCGCCGGCTGCTGGACGACGGGGTGACGACGGTCCTCGAGCTGGGTGCGGGCGGTGTGCTGTCGGCACTCGTCCGGGATACGGCGGAGGAGCGCCCCGGTATCCCGGTCGTGGCGGTTCCGCTGCTGCGGAGCGGCCGCCCGGAGCCGGAGAGCGCGGTGGCCGCCCTCGCCCGGCTCCACGTCCGTGGCGTCCCGGTGGACTGGTCGGCCCTGCTCGGCGCCCCGGACGGCAGCGCCCGCGAGACCGTCGCCGTCGGCCTTCCGACGTACGCCTTCCAGGGCCGCCGCTACTGGCCCACCGCGTCCTGGACCACCGGCGCCGGCACTACGTCCACTGCCCCGACCGGCGTCGACAGCGCGGACCCGTCCGGCCCCGCCGAGCTGCACGCCCGTCTCGCCCCGCTGTCCGCGTCCGACCGGGAGGGCGTCCTGCGGGAGCTTCTGGCCGGTCAGGTCGCGGCGGTGCTCGGGCATGCCGACACCGGCGAGGTCGACACCGCCCTCGGTCTGCCGGAGCTGGGCATCGACTCGCTCACGGCCGCCGAACTGCGGACCGCGCTCGAGTCGGCCACCGGCGCCCCGCTCGCCTCCGCGTCCGTCTTCGAGCACCCCACGCTGGAGGCGCTCGCCGCCCATCTGCACGCCGTGCTGGTCGAGGCGTCCCTCCTCACGGCGGGCCCGCACACCCCTGTGCCTCCTCCCGCCGCGCCGTCCGGGTTCCTCACCGAACTGGCCGCGCGCGCCGGGCGGGAGGGGCGGTTCGCGGAGTTCGGCTCCTTCCTCGAGGAGGCCGCCCGGTTCCGGGAGACGTTCGACGCGGCGACGGAGCCCGGTGACGTACGGCGCCCGGCGCCGGTACGACTGGCGCGCGGGGACGGCGGGCCGGTGCTGATCTGCTTCCCCTCGTTCGCCAGCCGGTCCGGCGCCCATCAGTACGCCCGACTCGCGGCCGGCGCACGGGGTGAGCGGGACGTCTGGGTGCTCTCCGCGCCCGGGTTCACCGCGGGCGAGGCACTGCCCTCGGACGTCGAGGCGCTGGTGCGGGCCCACGCCCACGACGTCGGACAGATCGCGCAGGGGCGGCCGTTCGCGCTGCTCGGCCACTCGGCGGGCGGCTGGATCGCCCACGCGGTGGCGGCTCGGCTGCGTGAGCGGGAGATCCGTCCGACGGGGCTCGTCCTGGTGGACAGCTACGAGCCGGGGGCCCCGGTGCTGGAGCACATCCAGGCCCATCTCGGTCGCCTGCCCGACGGAGACTCCCGTCAGGCGGAGGCCGACGACACCGTGCTGACGGCGATGGGCGGCTACGCGCGCCTGTTCGCCGACTGGCGGCCGGACAGTGACGACGGCAACGGCAACGGCAACAGCAACAGCGACGGCGGCCATGACGACGGCTCCGGCTCCGGCCCCGGCTGCCCGACGCTCCTCGTCCGCGCCGCAGAGCCGCTGCCCGGTTTCCCCGCCACCGGCTGGCAGGCCCGGTGGCCGGGACCGTCCGCCGTGGTGGACGTCCCCGGCGACCACTTCACGACGACCACCGACCACGCGACGACGACCCTCGACGCGATCCGCGACCACCTCGCGTCCCTGCCCCTGCCCCTCTCCCTGCCCCGGTCCCCGATTTCCTCCACCCACGGAAGGTGAGCCCAGAGATGTCACCCGAGAACGGCGTACAGCCGAACGAGATCGACCAGGCGGTCCTGGACGGCCAGGCCCCCTACCACCGGCGTGCCCTCGCCTTCTACGACCTCCTCGTGTTCCGGGGCAGCGCACCCTGGTTCTGGCGCTGCCACCCGAGCAACTTCGAGCAGCTGTACCGCACGAGCATCGGCGCCAAGCACCTGGAGATCGGCGTCGGAACCGGTTACCTGCTGTCCCGTACCCGCTTCCCGGTCTCCAACCCGAAGATCACGCTGGCCGACCTGAACCCCGCCACGCTCGACTTCACCGCCGAGCGGCTGCGTTTCTTCGAGACGACGAAGGTCGTCGCGAACGCCCTGGAACCGCTTCCGGTGCCGGACGAGAGCCACGACTCGGCCGCCCTGAGCTTCCTGCTGCACTGCATCCCGGGCAGCCTCCGGGAGAAGGGCGTCGCCATCAAGCACGCGGCGGCGGCGGTCAAGCCGGGCGGCACCGTGTTCGGCAGCACGATCCTCTCCTCCGGCATCCCCGTCACCCGGGCGGGCCGTTGGCTGATGGACAACCTCAACGCCAAGGGCGTCTTCCACAACGACCAGGACAGCCTGGCGGACCTGCGCGCCCAACTGGAGCAGAACTTCGACGACTTCGAGCTGTCCACCCGGGGCAGCGTCGGCCTGTTCCGAGCCCGCAAGCCGAAGTAGCCGCTCCCGCAGAGCCCACTCCAAGCCCGCTCCCCCTTCTGAAAGGACCCTCCATGGGCCAACGCTGGTACCCGGTCGAAGAGGCCGACGACTCCCTCTTCGCCTCGGCGTCCCTCTATCACGCGCGCTCCGTCGAACTGCCGTACCCGGCCGAGGAGACCTGGGCCGCGCTCACCGGCACGGGAGTGTCGAGCTGGACCAAGGGGATGAAGCGCCTCACCTGGACCTCCCCGCTCCCGTTCGGCGTGGGGACCACCCGGGAGATCGAGCTGGGCGGCGACTTCGTCCTGCGTGAGCGCTTCTTCCGCTGGGAGGAGGGCCGGCGCAAGACGTTCACCGCCGTGGAGGGCACCAAGAACATCTTCCGGCACCTCGTGGAGGACTACGTGGTGGAGCCGACGGCCGACGGCTCCCGGTTCAGCTGGCGCTGGGCGGCCGAGCTGAACCGCCCGTGGGCCTATCTCCAGGGCCCGCTGGACCGGCTCATGTTCGCCCCGACCGGCCGCTCCCACATCGACGGGCTGTCCCCTTACATGGCCGCCCACCGCTGACCGTCCCCCAGAAGCACTCGACCGAAAGAAGACGCACATGTGTGGGATCGCCGGATGGATCGCCTTCCAGCGGGACCTGGAGACACACCGGCCCGCGCTCGACGCGATGACAGCGACCATGGTCTGCCGTGGCCCGGACGCCGGGGGCAGCTGGCTGTCGCGGAACGCGGCGCTGGGGCACCGGCGGCTGTCCGTCATCGACCTCGAAGGCGGGGTCCAGCCCATGGCAGTGGACACCCCGGACGGCCCGGTCGTGCTGACGTACAGCGGTGAGGCGTACAACTTCGTCGAGTTGCGCGACGAGTTGCGGCGGCGCGGGCACCTGTTCCGCACGGCGAGCGACACCGAGGTCGTGCTGCACGGCTACCTGGAGTGGGGCGAGGAGGTCGCCGACCGTCTCGACGGGATGTACGCGCTGGGCATCTGGGACGGCCGCCGCGACAAGCTCGTCCTGCTGCGCGACCGCCTGGGCATCAAGCCGCTGTACCTGTACGAGACCGAGGACGGCGTGCTGTTCGGCTCGGAGGCCAAGGCGATCCTCGCCCATCCGTCGGTGGAGCCGGTGGTGGACGCGGACGGGCTGCGCGAGCTGTTCGGGTTCGTCAAGGAGCCGGGCCGGGCCGTGTGGGCGGGGATGCGCGAGGTCAAGCCCGGCAGCATGGTGATCGTCGACCGCGCCGGGCTGCGCGAGCGCGTCTACTGGCGGCTGGAGGTCACCGAGCACCAGGACGACACCGAGACGACGGTCCGCCGGGTGCGGGAGCTGCTGGAGGAGAGCGTCGGCCGGCAGCTCGTCGCGGACGTGCCCCAGTGCGTGCTGCTCTCCGGCGGCCTGGACTCCAGCGCCCTGACGGCCCTCGCCGGGCGTGCCATGGCCGAACGGGGCCGGGAGACAAGGACGTTCACGGTCGACTTCGAGCAGCCGGACGACTTCCGCGCGGACGAGCTGCGGGGTTCGCAGGACGCGCCGTACGCCCGTGAGGTCGTCGCGCACGTGGGGACCGTGCACACCGACATCCGGCTGGACCACGCGACGCTGGCGGACCCGGCGGTGCGCCGTGCCACGGTCACGGCGCGCGATCTGCCGTTCGGCTTCGGGGAGGCGGACAACTCCCTCTATCTGCTGTTCAAGGCGATCCGTGAACACGCGACGGTGGCGCTGTCGGGCGAGTCCTCCGACGAGATCTTCGGCGGGTACCCGTGGTTCCATCTGCCGGTGGTGCAGGACGTCGCCATGTTCCCCTGGGTCACGGCCTCCGGGCTCGGGCCCAAGTCCCACCCCACCAAGCTGATCGACCCCGGGCTGCTGCTCGGCACGCTCGACGTGCCCGGGTACTGGGCGCAGCGCTGGTCCGACACCGTCGCCCAACTGCCCGTCGTACCGGGCGAGGACGCGCACGAACGGCGGATGCGGGAGTTCTGCTACGTCCATCTCACCAGCCTGCTGGGGCTGTTGCTGGACCGGAAGGACCGTATGAGCATGGCCGTGGGCCTGGAGGTCCGGGTGCCGTTCTGCGACCACCGGCTGGTGGAGTACGTGTTCAACACCCCCTGGTCGATGAAGACGTTCGACGGCCGGGAGAAGAGCCTGCTGCGGGCCGCCGTACGCGATGTGCTGCCCACCTCGGTGGTGGAGCGGGTCAAGGCGCTGTACCCGCACACCCAGGAGCTGCGCTACGTCGGCGAGTTGCAGCGCCAGGTGGGCGAACTCCTGTCGGACGGCAGCCAGGCGGTCGACTTCTTCGACCGGGCCGCGCTCGCCAAGGCCGTGACCGCGCGGCCCGAGGCCGTCGCGCGCGACGAGCGGGAGGCGTTCGAGCGGGTGCTCGACCTCGCCGTCTGGCTCGACGTGCACCGCCCCGCCGTCAAGCTCTCCTGACCTCCGCCCTCCCTTCGATCTCCCCTGATCCCCTGATCTCCCCTGATCTCCCCCAACTCCCTTACGAAGGAGCCCTCAAGGCCATGGCAGTCGACAACGAGCTCTACGACCAGCTCTCCTGGTGGGACGACGACCAGCCGTTCGCGACGCTGGAGGCGTTCACCCCGGCCCGCTTCGAGTACTTCCACGACGTGCTGACCACGCGGCTGCGGCTGGAGTTGACGGGGCTGCGGGTGCTGGACGTGGGCTGCGGCGGCGGACTGCTCGCCGAGCGCTTCAGCCGTACGGGCGCGCAGGTCACCGGCATGGATCCGTCGGGCAACTCGTTGGAGGCGGCCCGTGAGCACGCCCTCGCGCAGGGCCTGGAGATCGAGTACCGGCAGGGCGTGGCCGAGGAACTTCCCTACCCCGACGGCACGTTCGACCTGGTCTACTGCTGCGACACGCTGGAGCACGTCACCAGCACCGACCGGGCGGTCGCCGAGGCGGTGCGCGTGCTCAAGCCGGGCGGTTACTACCTCTACGACACGATCAACCGTACGTTCCGCTCCAAGCTCGCCATGATCAAGATGGCGCAGGACTGGAAGTCGGTCCGGTTCGCCCCCAAGGACCTGCACGACTGGAACAGTTTCATCAAGCCCGAGGAGCTGTACGCGCTGTTCTACAGGCACGGCCTGGACAACCAGGAGACGATCGGTTTCGCCTCCACCAGGCCCCAGTTGGAGCTTTTGAAGGACATGCGCCGCCGCGCCCGGGGTGAGATCACCTACGGCGAGCTCGGCCGCCGCTTCGGCCTCGGCGTCCACCCGAAGGACACCTCCGTCATCTACGCCGGTTTCGCAAGGAAGGCCGCCTGATGAGCACCACCGAGACGACCGAGACAAGTGAGGCGACCGAGTCGGCTGAGGCGGCTGAGGTTACCGGGTCGGCTGAGGCGGCCGAGGTGACCGGGTCGGCTGAGGCGGCCGTCCCGCCGTCCGTACACGTTCCCGTCCTGATCGTGGGCGCGGGGCCCGCCGGACTCACCGCGTCGCTGGCCCTGTCCCGCTACGGCGTCCGCCACCTCCTGGTGGACCGCTACGACGGCAGCGCGCACACCCCCCGCGCCCATCTCCTCAACCAGCGCACCGGCGAGATCCTCCGTGATCTGGGCGTCGAGGAGCGGGTGTCGGCGGAGGCGACGCCCAGTCACCTCTTCTCCAACCACGTCTTCATGTCGACCTTCGCGGGCCCCGAGGTCAGCCGGCTGGACGCGTACGGCAACGGCCCGGACCGGATCGGGGACTACCTCGCGGCCAGCCCGAGCCGCATGTGCAACCTCGCCCAGCATCTGCTGGAGCCGATCCTCGTCGACGAGATCGAGAAGGCCCGGGTCGGCGAAGTGCGCGGCGGGCAGGACTTCCAGCGGCTGGAACAGGACGACGGCGGGGTCACCGCCGTACTGCGCGACCGGCACTCGGGGCAGGAGTACACGGTCCGCGCGGACTATGTGATCGGCGCCGACGGGGCGCGCAGCCGGGTGCGGGAGCAGGCCGGGATCGGGATGCAGGGGCACGAGGGCATCGCGCGGGTGGCGTCGGTGTGGTTCGAGGCCGACCTGTCGCAGTACTGCGCCGACCGCCCGGCGATCCTCTACATCGGCGGCATACCGGGCCGTCCTGCGGGGGACGGACGGGTGTTCGTGAGCATCCGCCCCTGGCAGGAGTGGGTGTACCTGCGCTTCCTCGACCACGACGACGACCCGGAGGGCTTCTCCGCCGACGACCACGAGGAGATCGTCGCCCACATCCGGCAGAGCATCGGCGACCCGTCCATCGACATCAGGATCAAGAACGTATCGCCGTGGCAGGTCAACGCGCAGGTAGCCGAACGCTTCGCCGCCGGGCGGGTGTTCTGCGTCGGGGACGCCGTGCACCAGATGCCGCCGACGAACGGACTCGGCCTCAACTCGGCGGTCGCGGACGCGCACAACCTGGCCTGGAAGCTCCGGCTGGTCCTCGCGGGCGCGGCCGGTCCCGAACTCCTCGCCACCTACGAGACCGAGCGCCTTCCGGTCGGCGGACACGTCGTGGACCGTGCCGTACGCAGCATGCTCGACTTCCTCGGGATCCCGGCGGCGCTGGGGTACGAGGAGGGCCAGAGCGCCGAGGAGCAGTGGGCGCTGCTGCGCGGCCTGGGCGACGACACGCCCGGGGCGGCGGCCCGGCGGGAGGCGCTGGCGGCGGCGACGGACCGGATCAACGGTCAGGTCAACGCGCACGGCATGGAGATCGGTTACCGCTACCGGGCGGGGGCCCGGGTGGACGACGGCACGCCGGAGCCGGCCCAGGACCGCGACCCCGAGCTGTACTACCAGGCGACGACCTGGCCGGGGGCCCGGCTGCCGCACGCCTGGCTGGAGGACGGACGGCGTCGCTGCTCGACCCTGGACCTGGTCGGACGCGGCCGTTTCGTCCTGCTGACCGGTCTGGGCGGCGAGGCCTGGCACGAGGCGGCCCGGGAGGCGGCCCGGCTGACCGGCGTCGAGGTCACCGTGCGGCAGATCGGCACGGCGGGGGGCCTGCGCGACCCGTACGGGACGTGGGAGCGGCTGCGGGAGGTGGACGCGGACGGCGGCGTCCTGGTCCGCCCCGACGGCCATGTGGCCTGGCGCGCCCCGTCCTGCGCGTCGGCCCAGGAGCTGCCGAAGATCCTGGCGACCCTCCTGCACGCACCGAACGGCCGCTGACGCCCGTTCGTCGCAGGGGTCTCATGGCTGGGCATGCCGTGTGTCGCACACCGCATGCCGCACACCGCATGCCCAGCCACGGCGCAGGGCCTCAATCGCCCCGGGGCGATTGAGTACCGACTACTCAAGCCATGCCGGGGCGGCGCGGGCACAGTCTCTCCCAGGACACACCAGCGACGAACTCATGGGGGAACAGCATGCGCAAGCGGATCTTATTCGCCGTCCTGGGGGCCTCGGCCGCCATCGGCCTGGTGACCGGTGGCACCGCGTCTGCCGGTGGTGTCGCGTCTGCCGACAGCACCGACACCGCCGCGGCCGGAACACGCGTGATCGACGTGACGTCGACGTCGCAGATCCCGACCGTGAAGGACGGCCTCGGCGACCAGGCGGGGTTGCGCGCGATCTACCGGCTGACCATGACCAACAACGAAGGCGGCCAGTGTCTGGACGGGGACGCCGACACCATCGGGACCAATGGGACCAAGGTCCAGTTGTGGGGCTGCCACGGCGGGACCAACCAGACCTGGCTGTGGGCGCCCGCGGCCGGGCAGCCGGTCGGCTACTACACGATCCAGAACTCCCGCGGCAACCAGTGCCTCGACGGCGACCTCAACACCATCCCCGCCAACGGGGCCAAGGTGCAGCTGTGGGCCTGCAACGGCTGGACCAACCAGACCTGGCTGTGGCACGGGGCCACTCTGACGAACCTCGAGGGCGGCCAGTGCCTCGACGGTGACCTCACCCAGATCCCGGCCAACGGGGCCAAGGTCCAGCTGTGGGCCTGCAACGGCTGGAGCAACCAGAACTGGACGACTCACTCGCAGTGAGACCTCGCCCCTGCCGACCCGAGGCAGGCGGAGCGGGCAGGGGCACCACGCCCCTGCCCGCTCTCCGCCGTGGCCAGCGACAGCGCCAGCGCCAGCGACAGGCACGGCGGCAGCCGCAGCGATCACCGCCTCAGGGAGTCGAGGAACCGGGGCGAGGCCTGCAGTGCCGTTCGCTGCATCAGATCCACGACGCCCCGGATTCCCGCCAGCTCCGACCCCCCGCCGGCCCGGCCGGGGCCGCCGTGCCGCAGGGCGGGGAGCGGCGAGCCGTGTCCGGTGGTCTGCGCCAGGTTCGTCGAGTCCAGCAGGTGGAGTCGCCCGTGCCAGGGAGCGGCCTCCTGGACGAAGGCGGCGGTCCAGTCGAGGTCGTCGCCGACCACCGAGGCCGCGAGGCTGCCCAGGCCGCGCGCCACCAGGTCCGTGGCGTGCGCGGTGTCGCGGTACGCCAGGACGGTCGCGGCCGGCCCGAACGGCTCGACCTCGTGGGGCGCGGCGGCGTCCGGGTCGGCGGAGACCAGGAGGGCGTCGAGGAAGGCGCCCCGCTCGGGGTCGGCGTCGACGACCCGCACCTTGTCGGGGTCGCCGTGGACGAGGCGGCCGGACGCGGCGATCGTCCGCACGGCCCGGCGTACGTCGTCACGTTGCTCGAGGCTGACGACCGCCCCCATGCGGACGCCCTCCGCGGCAGGGTTGCCGACAGTCACCCCGGCCAGCTCGGCGGACAGGGCGTCGAGGACGGTGAGTTCGTGCTCCCGGGGGACCAGGACGCGCCGGATCGCGGTGCACTTCTGGCCCGCCTTGACGGTCATCTCGGTCACGACCTCGCGGACGAACGCGGCGAACAGCGGCGATCCGGGCCGTACGTCCGGGGCGAGGACGATGGCGTTGACGGAGTCGGCCTCCGCGTTGAACCGGACGGAGCGGGCGACGAGGTTCGGATGGGTGCGCAGCGTGCGCGCGGTGGCGGCCGAGCCGGTGAAGGACAGCACATCCTGTTCGCGGATCAGGTCGAGCGCGGGGCGCACCGAACCCACGACCAGTTGCAGTGCTCCGGGCGGCAGGACAGCGGCGTCGGCCACGATCCGGACGAGGTGTTCGGTGAGGTACGCGGTGGGGGTGGCCGGCTTCACCACGGTCGGCATCCCGGCGAGCACCGCCTGCGCCAGTTTCTCCAGCGGGGCCCAGACGGGGAAGTTGAAGGCGTTCACCTGGAGCATCAGGCCCGGGGAGGGGGTGCAGAGGTGGACGCCGAGGAAGTCCTCGCCGCGCGCCAGGCGTTCGGCGGGTCCTTCGACCAGGTAGGGCGCGTCCGGCAGTTCGGCCCGGGCTCGCGTGGCGTAGTCGCGCAGGACGCGGATGCCGCCGTCGACGTCGTACCGGGCGTCCAGCAGGGTGGCTCCGGCGCGGGCCGAGAGGGCGTAGAGCTCCTCGCGGCGGGCGCGGACGGCCGCGGCCACCGCGTCCAGGAGATCGGCCCGCTGGTGGAAGGTCAGGGCGCGCAGGGCGGGACTCCCGGACCGGCGGGCGTGCTCGAACGCGGCCGCGAGGTCGAGGCCTTGGGAGGTGACGTGGCAGATCAGGTCTCCGGTGACCGCGTCGCGTACGTCGGTGGCGGACGTGGACTCGTGCGTGGCCGTGGGAGTGACCCAGGTGTCCTGCAAGTAGCTCTGGAGCATGGGCTGCATGGGCTGCATGGGCTGCTGACCGCTTTCGTCGGAGGGCCGGTTCGGGGACTGCCTGGGGCGAGGTCGGACGGGAACCCGTCACTCCACCGGGTGGTGGCCCCAGATGTCGGCGGTGTAGGTGCGGCTGACCCAGGTGCTCTCGTCGACCTGCACGCCGCCCGCGCCGATCTCGATGCCGAAGCCGGCGGGCGAGGTCATGTAGAAGGAGAACATCCCGTCGTTGGCGTGCTTGCCGAGCGTCGCCATGAGCTTGACGTCGTGCTCGCGCGTCCGGTCCAGGGCCCGGCCGACCTCCTCCGGGCTGGTCACCTCGCACAGGATGTGGTGGGTGCCCTCGTTCTTGTAGGACCGGATGAAGGCGATGCTGTGGTGGCGGGGGTTGCAGCCGAGGAAGTAGAAGGTGCCCCAGGGGTAGTCGGCGGTGTCGCTGAGCCGGAATCCCAGGACGTCGCAGTAGAAGTCCACCGCCTCCTGGACGTGGGGCGTCTTCATCACGACATGGCCGAGCCCCTGTTCCCCGGTCACGAAGTCGGCGCCCAGCGGTGAGACGAACTGGCTCGGGGCGAGACGGCGGCCGCAGAACAGCTCGGTGCGGATCCCCAGCGGGCCCGTGAAGTGCACCATCCGGGCCACCTCACGCTCCCGGCACTCCTCCTCCGTGCCGACGGACACGTCGACGCCGGCCTCCTTGAGCCGCACCGTCGCCTCGTCGATCGCGGCCGGGTCGCGGACCTCCCAGCCGATGACCGTCACCCCGCCGGTGTTCGCCTCCGGCTCCGCCTGCTCCAGCCACATCCGGAACGGATGCTGGTCCATCCGCAGGCGGTAGCGCACGGGCTCACTTTGGTCCGCAGGCTCGACCGCGAGGCCTATCACTGTCCGGGCGTACTCCGCCCACGCTGTCGGGTCGGGCGTGCCGATACCCACGTAGCCAAGGCTCTGGATCGTCATGCAAAAGACGATATTTGTCAGACCCTTGACGGTCAAGACTCGTACTAATACGTTGACGCCATCGAGCCGAGGAGGTCCCAGTGCCCGAGAAAGCCCGCGTACGGCCCGTCGACGAGGCCGACCTGCAGGAGAAGACGCTGGCGTCCCTGGCGCCCTACCGCGACCAGGACGGCCGCGTCTACACGATCTGGGCCACCCTGGCCCACCACGAGGACGCGCTGCGCCGCTATCTCGTCTTCAGCAACCACGTGCTGGGGAAGAACACCCTGCCCCTGGCGTCCCGGGAACTGATGATCCTGCGGATCGCCGCCCGTGCCGGGGCTGCCTACGAGTGGGACCAGCACATCAGGATCGCCCGCCGCGCCGGACTGTCCGACGAGACGATCCTCGCCGCCGCGACCGGCGCGTGGGACGGGCTCGACGAGCTCGACCAGGTCCTGCTCGCCGCCACCGACTCGCTCGTCGAGCGCCAGGGCGTCGACGACGAGCTGTGGAGCCGGCTGGCGGCGCACCTGGGCGTCGAGCAGATCATCGACGTCCTCTACACCGTCGGCCAGTACCTGACCATCGCCACCGTCATCAACACGCTCGGCGTCCAGGTGGAGGGCGAGCTCGCGCTCGACCTCCCCCGCACCGGGCCCGACGCCGACCAGAAGCCCGACGCCCACCAGAAGGAAGTGCACGCATGAAGCTCGCCAACCTCGCCGGCCGCCCCGTCGTCGTACGCGGGGACCGCGCCCTCGACATCGCGCACGCGAGCAAGGGAGCGATCGAGCCGCGCCTGGAGGTGCTCTGCGACCTCTCGCTCCACGACGAGCTGCGCGCCCTCGCCGAGCGCGCCGCCGAGGAGGACTGGAAGGCGTTCGATCCGCACGACCTGGGCCGCGTCGCCAAGCCGTACAAGGCCATCGGGGTGGCCCTGAACTACCGGGCGCACGCCGAGGAGTCCAACCTCCCCGTGCCGGACGAGCCGTCGGTGTTCGCCAAGTTCGCCTCGTCCGTGGTGGGACCGTACGACGCGATCGTCGTGGAGCCCCGGTACGACAAGGTCGACTACGAGGCGGAGCTCGTCGTGGTCATCGGCAGGGCCGGCAAGAACATCTCCGAGGCCGACGCCTGGTCCCACGTCGCGGGCGTCACCGCGGGTCAGGACGTCAGCGACCGCAAGGAGCAGTGGCGCAAGCCGATCAACCAGTTCACGCTGCCGAAGTCGTACGACACCTTCAGCCCGATCGGCCCCTACCTGGTGACGGTCGACGAGTTCGAGGACCCGGACGACATCGAGGTGGCCGGCTGGGTCGACGACCTCGAGGTGCAGCGGGGCCGTACCTCCGACCTCATCTTCAGCGTGCCGGAGCTGGTGGCCTGGCTGTCGAAGCGGGTGACGTTCGAGCCGGGCGACCTGATCTTCACGGGCACCCCCGCGGGCTGCGGCGTCCGCCGCACTCCGCGGCTCTACCTGACCGAGGGTAAGGTCCTGCGGACCGAGGTCACGGGCGTCGGCACTATGGTCAATCCGGTCGTCGCCGGCTGACACGGTCCGGCCGGACCAGGAAGGGTGGGAGATCGTGACCGACACCGTGCGCGAGCCGGGGACCACGAGCGCGAGCCGGACCCGGGAGTTCTCGGAGCTGCTGCGCCACCACCATCGTGAGCTGGGCACGACCGACCCCCGGGACCTCGACGCGATCGAGATGGTCACCGACCTCACCCGTCTCGAAGCCCGCCTGACCAAGGACTTCGAGAAGCACGTCCACCGGCCGCTCGGCCTGACCTGGGCGGGCTTTCGCATCCTCAACGCCCTGTGGGCCTACGGCGGGCTCGCCCAGCAGGACATCGGGCGGGTCTCCGGCTCCACGCGCGCCAGCATCTCGAGCGCGCTGACGACCCTGGAGAAGAGCGGTCTCGTCACCCGCCGCCGCGTCGAGACCGACCGGCGACAGCTGATCGTCGACCTCACCCCGGAGGGCCGCGAGACGCTACGGCGTGCCATCGAGGCCCAGACCGATCGCGAACGGGCCTGGACGGCGATCCTGCGCGACGACCAACTCGGTGAGCTGGTGCATCTGCTGCGTACGCTGGTCAACCAGGAAACCCCGGACGCCCCAGACGCCCCGAACGCCCTGAACGCTCCGGACGCCCCGGTCACGGACTGACGGGACCGACTGGATCGACTGGATCGACTGGATCGACTGGACTGACGGAACCCGAATACCGTCAAAACTTTTACTGTCACACCTCTAACCTTTTCGGTGCTGAGCGCCTTACCGTCTCAGCCGCCCTCCATGCCGTCATGCTTCTCAAAGGAGAGAGCCATGGTCCGTCGTGTCGTCACCGGTCTCAGCGCGAGCGGCAAGCCCGTGATCGTCAGCGACGGCGAGCCGCCGCGCACCCTGCAGTTCACCCACACCCCGGGTTTCGCCCGGTCCCTGGTGTGGAACACGGCCGCTCCCGCCGTCCCGTCGGCCGATCCGACGGCGTCCCTCACGTCCTTCGTGCCCGCTCCGGGAGAGACGGTCGCGCTGACCGTCACCTTCCCTCCGGCCGGCGTCTACGCCGACCCGAGCTGGGACCCCGCGGCCGCGGCCGCCGAGCAGCTTCAGGCCAGCCCCGGCCTCGCCGAGCTCTTCGAGCCCGACAACCCCGGCATGCACACCACGCCCACCGTCGACTACGGCGTCGTCCTGAGCGGCGAGATCGTGCTCGACCTCGACGGCGGCGAGACGGCGGTGCTGAGGCCCGGCGACCTGATCGTGCAGAACGCCACCCGGCACGCCTGGCGCAACAACGGCACCGAGCCCGCCACCGCGTTCTTCGTCCTGATCGGCGCCGGCGGCACATCATGAGCGTCCCGACGACGGCGGCCCCCGGCGCCCCGGTGGTCGACCTCGACCTCGCCGACCTGCGCCACGACCCCTACCCGGCCTACGCCGAGCTGCGCCGCACCGCGCCCCTTGCCTGGGTCCCGTCGGTCGGCCGGCATCTGCTCACCCGCTACGACGACATCGTCCACGCCGAGAAGCTGCCCGAGGTGTTCAGCTCGCGGGAGGAGGGCTCGCTGCTGCTGCGCACCGTCGGCCCGAACCTGCTCCGCGAGGACGATCCGGAGCACCGGCGGCTGCGGGCCGCCGCGGAGCCGCCCACCCGCCCCCGCCAGGTCCGCGACCAGTGGGCCGGAGCCTTCGAGCGCACCGCGCACGAGCTGCTCGACCGGATCGCGGGGCGCGGCGAGGCCGACCTCATCGCCGACTTCGCCGAGCCGCTGGCGGCGGCCAACCTGGCCCTGGTCCTCGGTCTGCGCAACGCCGGCGCGGACGACGTCGCCGCCTGGTCGCGGGCCATGATGGACGGCAACAGCAACTACGCCGACGACCCCGACCTGTGGCTGCGCGCCGAGAGCGCGACCCGGGCCATCGAGGAGGCCGTGGCGGAGGCGGCCGCGATCGTCCGGCGCGAGCCCGACGGATCGGTGATCTCCTCCATGGTCCACGCGGCCGAGCCGGTGTCCCTCGCCGAGATCCAGAACAACGTCAAGGTCATCATCGGCGGAGGCGTCAACGAGCCGCGCGACGTCTTCGGCGTGGGCGCCTGGGCGCTGCTGCGCCGCCCGGACGTGCTGGACCGGGTGCTGGGCGATCCGGGGAGCTGGAAGCGGGTGTTCGAGGAGACCGCCCGCTGGGTCTCGCCGATCGGCATGTATCCGCGTCAGCTCACCCGGGACCACGAGATCGCCGGCGTGACCCTGCCGGCCGGGAGCCGCGTCGCGCTCGTGATCGCGTCGGGCAACCGGGACGAGTCGGTGTTCGAGCGGCCCGACGAGTTCGACGTCGACCGCCCCCACCGACCGCATCTCGCCTTCGGCGGCGGCCCGCACTTCTGCATGGGCGCATGGGTCGCGCGCCATGAGGTCAGCGCCCTGGCCTGGCCCCTCGTCTTCGGCCGCCTCAAGGGACTGCGCCCGGCCGACAGCCCACAGGACCGCCTGGAGGGCTGGGTGTTCCGGGGCCTCACCTCGCTGAACGTCACCTGGCACACCGCCTGAGCCGTCCCCATCGGGAGGACTTCATGCCCATCGTCATCTTCGAGTTGCCCGACGGGACCCAACGCAAGGTCAGCGCCGCGCCTGGGACCGTGCTCATGCAGGCGGCCGTGTCGAACGGCGTCGAGGGCATCGTCGCCGAGTGCGGAGGCAACGCCTCCTGCGCCACCTGCCATGTCTACGTCGACGACCGGCACACCGCACGGGTGGGTCCGCCCAACGACGTCGAGGACGAGATGCTGGACTTCACCGCCGCCGAACGCCGGCCCACCAGCCGGCTCAGCTGCCAGATCGGGCTCTCCGACGAGCTCGACGGACTGATCGTGCATGTGCCCGAGGAGCAGGTATGACGAGCACACGCACGGACCCCAGCACGAACCCGAGCACGAGCGCGGCGGGTGTGGTCGTCGTCGGCGGCGGACAGGCCGGGTTCAGCGTCGTCTCGGCGCTGCGCTCGGCCGGGTACGACGGCCCGGTCACCGTCTTCGCCGACGAGCCGCACCTCCCCTACCAGCGGCCGCCGCTGTCCAAGAAGGCCCACACCGACCGGGACGGCGTCCGCGTCGACCTGGTGCCGGAGTCCTTCTACCGCGAGCGGGACATCGGCCTGCGGCTCGGCGACGCCGTGACCGCGATCGACACCGCCGCCCGCACCGCGACCACCGGCCAGGGCCTGCGCGTCCCCTACGACCATCTCGTCCTGGCGACCGGCGCGCGCAACCGCCCGCTGCCCGTCCCCGGCGCCGAACTGGCCGGCGTGCACGGGCTGCGCTCCCTCGACGACGCCCTCGCGATCGGCCGGGCGCTGACGACCGCCCGGGACGTGGTCGTCGTCGGCGGCGGATTCATCGGGCTGGAGCTGGCCCGGGTCGCCGTGGCCGGCGGGGCCCGCGTCACGGTGGTCGAACTGGCTGACCGGCTGCTGAGCCGGGCCGTCTCGCCCCAGCTGCAGGAGCACCTGCGGGAGCGACACGAGCGCAGCGGCGTCCGCATCCTCACCGGGACGGCCGTCCACGCGATCGAGGGCACGGACCGCGTGCGGCAGGTCGTCACGGACCGGGGCCCGCTCCCCGCCGACCTCGTCGTCTACGGCGTCGGCGCCGCCCCCCGGGACGAGCTGGCGCGGGCCGCCGGTCTGGCCGTGGACGACGGCGTGATCGTGGACGAACAGCTGCGGTCGATCACCGACCCGCGTGTCTGCGCCGTCGGCGACTGCGCCCGCCATCCCCATCCCCACGCGGAAGGGCTGGTCCGGCTGGAGTCCGTGCAGAACGCCGCCGACCAGGGGGCGCTGGTGGGCCGCCGGATCGCCGGCTCCCCGAGTCCGTACGCGAGCCTGCCGTGGTTCTGGAGCGACCAGGGCGACGTCAAACTGCAGATCGCCGGCCTGCGCGCGAACACCGACGAGGTACGCGTGGCGCCGGGCGACTCCCCGGAGCGACTGGCCGCGTACGCCTTCCGCGACGACCGGCTGGTGGCCGTGGAGACGCTGAACTGGCCCGCGGAACACCTGGCCGCCCGTCGGCTGCTGGAACGCCGGACGCCGGTCTCGGCGGCGGACCTCGCCGGGTCCACCCTCGGCGCCCTCGCCCGCGCCAGACGCGCCGCGGAGGTACGGACATGACGGCGACCCCCGCGTCGAGGGACACGTGGTTCGGCGCTCACCTCGTGGCGAGCGCGGCCGAGGTCGGCTCCCGGGTCGCCCTGGTCTTCACGGACCGGTCCTGGACCTATGCCGAGCTGGACCTGGCCATCCGGCGCACCGTCGCCCGCCTCGACAAGTTCGGGGTGCGCAGGGGCGATCGCGTCGTGATGCAGGGGACCGCCCGGCCGGAGGCCCTCATCACCCTGTTCGCGGTGACGAGGATGGGGGCCGTCCTCGTACCCGTCCATCCGCAGGTGACCGGCGGCGAGCTGGCGGTCGTCTGCGAGGAGACGCAGCCGCGGGCCGTGGTCGCGGACGACGGGTTCCCCGCGAGCCGGCCGGCCGACGGGTCCTGCTTCCGGCTGGCCTGGGACGACCTGCACCCCGGCGACGAGCCGTCCGCGCCCGCCGCCGAGCCCGACCCGCCGGCCGGCTCGGACGTCGCGGTCATCGCGTTCACCTCGGGCACCTCCGGGCGTCCCAAGGGCGTCGCGCTGACGCACGACAACCTGCGCTGGAGCATGGTCAACGGGCTGGACCTGCTGCCCGTCGGCCCGGAGGACGTCGCCCTCGTCTCCACACCGCTGGCCCACGTCGCCGTACTGGGCGGGCTGCCGCAGTACACCTGGGCGCGGCGCGGGACGGTGGTGCTGGCCCCGCGGTTCGACCCGGACCTGTTCGTCGACCTCGTCCGCGACCACCGGGTCACCTGCGCCTTCGCGGTGCCCGCCATGGCCGCCCTGCTGGTCCGCCATCCCCGCTTCGCGAGCGGCGGGCTGGACAGCCTGCGGTGGATCCTGTCCGGCGGCTCACCGGCCCAGACGGCGACCCGGGACCGGCTGCGCGAGCGGGGCGTCGCGGTGGTCGACTCCTACGGTCTGACGGAGACCAGCGCGGGAGTGACGTACTCGGCGCTCGACGCGGCCACCGCGGCCGGACGTTCCGTGCCGCATGTCGAGCTGCTGGTCGTGGACGGGACGGGGGCGCCCGCCCCGGTCGGCACGCCCGGCGAGATCTGGGTGCGCGGGCGGTCGGTGGCCTCCTCGTACTGGTCCGCCGCCGGCTCCCGGCCCGCCACGGACGCCGAGGGCTGGTTCCACACCGGGGACCGGGGCCGGATCGACGCGCAGGGCCTGCTCGAAGTCGTCGGGCGGGTCAAGGACACCATCATCACCGGCGGCGAGAACATCGACCCCGCCGAGGTCGAGAACGCGCTGGCCGACCTGCCGGGCGTCGTCGAGGTCGCGGTGTCCGGGACGCCGGACCCGATCTGGGGCGAGATCGTCACCGCCTTCCTCGTGGCCGACGTCGGCGAACCTACCCTGGACGACGTCCGCGGCCACCTCGACGGACGGCTCGCCCGGCACAAATGGCCCCGGCGTCTGTACGTCGTGCCCGCCCTGCCCCGCGGGGCGACCGGAAAACTCCAGCGCGCGCGGCTGACGACGCCGCTCGACGGCTGACCCACGCACCCCACACCTCAGACACCCCGACTCCCAGGGACAGCACCGCCGTTGGCGCTGTCTCCCCCACCCGTACCCGGCCCACCCAAACCCGAGGAGACGCCATGAGTGCGACCATGCGAGCCGCGCGGATGCACCACGTCGGCGAGCCGATGAGGATCGAGGAACTCCCCGTTCCCGAGCCCGGCCGCGGCGACGTCCGCGTGGCCGTCCACGCCGTCAACATCGTTCCGAACCTCGCCAACATCCTGAACATGTGGACCACTTGGTTCCCGCACAGCCCCCTGCCCACCCTGCCGGCGATCTTCGGCCTCGACCCGGCCGGCGTCGTCGCGGCGGTCGGCGAGGGCGTCGAGGGCTTCGCGGTCGGCGACCGGGTGTACGTCAACCCGGGCCGCTCCTGCGGCTCCTGTCGCTCGTGCCGCGACAACGACTCGATCAACTGCGCCAGTTACGCCTTCGCCGGGTACTTCGGCTTCTCCCCGACCGCCCTGAACCTGCTCGACCGCTACCAGGGCGGCCTCGCCGAGTACATGGTGGCCCCGGCGTACAGCCTGGTGAAGCTGCCCGACTCGCTGTCCTTCGAGGCCGCCGCCCGCTTCGGCTACCTCGGCACGATGTACTCCGCCCTCCGCAAGGCCGGGGCGGGACCGGGCAAGACGATCCTGATCAACGGCATCAGCGGCACCCTGGGCATCGGCGCCGCGCTCCTCGCGCCCGCCCTCGGCCTGACCCATGTGTACGGCACCGGCCGGGACAAGGGTCTCCTGGACCAGGTCGGCAAGCTCGCCGACGGCCGGCTGCGGCTGCACTCCCTGGACGACGGCCCGCTCGACGAGTGGATCCGCGAGGAGACCGACGGCTACGGCGCCGACATCTACATCGACGCGCTCGGCCCCGGCGCCCCGCACGAGACCTTCCGGGCCGGGATGCGGGCGATGGCGCGCGGCGGCATCGCGGTCAACATCGGCGCCGTCGCCGGTGATCTGCCGATCGACATCCACCGGATGATGGACCAGCAGCTGCGTCTGATCGGCTCGGCCTGGTTCACCTCCGGCGAGGGCCAGGCCCTGGCCGACCTGGCGGGGGCGGGCCTGCTGGACCTGGGCCCGCTGGAGCACCAGGTGTTCCCGCTGGAACAGGTCAACGACGCCATCGGCGGGATCGCCGAACGCAACGGCGGCTTCAGCAACTTCATCATCAGCCCGACGGCCACCGCGTAGCGGGCTGCCGTCTCCCAGCCGGGGCCGTCGGCCTTACTCCCCTGACCGGCGGCCCCTCCCCTTCCCCTGTCCCCTCCCTGTCCCCCGCTCCGCTCCCGATCTCTGGAGTCCTGATGCACGCACCGCACGCCGGACGCCCGGCCGAACCCTTCGACCTCGTCGAACTCGACACCCTGCTGACCCCGGACGAGCGTTCCGTGCGGGACGCCGTGCGCACCTTCTGCGACCGGCGCGTCGAACCGCACATCGCCGAGTGGTTCGAGGCGGGCGCGATCGAGGACATCCGCGGACTCACCAAGGAACTCGGCGAACTCGGCCTGCTGGGCATGCACCTGGAGGGCTACGGCTGTGCGGGGATGAGCGCGGTCGACTACGGGCTGGCCTGTCTCGAACTGGAGGCGACCGACTCGGGTCTGCGCTCCCTGGTCTCGGTCCAGGGCTCCCTGGCCATGTTCGCGATCTGGGCGTTCGGCTCCGAGGAGCAGAAGGAGGAGTGGCTGCCCCGGCTCGCGGCCGGCACCGCCATCGGCTGCTTCGGGCTCACCGAGCCCGACTCCGGCTCGGACCCCGGCAGCATGCGGACCGCCGCCCGTCGCGACGGAGCCGACTGGATTCTGGACGGGCGCAAGATGTGGATCACCAACGGGTCGGTGGCCGACGTGGCGGTGGTCTGGGCCCGTACCGACGACGGGATCCGCGGCTTCGTGGTGCCCACCGACGCCCCCGGCTTCTCGGCGAACGCGATCAAGCACAAGATGTCGCTGCGGGCGTCGGTGACGAGCGAGCTGGTCCTCGACTCCGTACGGCTGCCCGGCACGGCCGTCCTGCCCGGGGTGCGAGGGCTCAAGGGACCGCTGTCCTGCCTCAACGAGGCCCGGTACGGCATCGCCTGGGGCGCGATGGGCGCCGCCCGCTCGGCCTTCCGCACGGCGCTGGCCTACGCGGGCGACCGGGTCCAGTTCGACCGTCCGATCAGCTCGTTCCAGCTGACCCAGGCCAAGCTGACCGACATGGCCCTGGAACTGGCCAAGGGCACCCTGCTGGCCTTCCATCTCGGCCGGATCAAGGACGACCGGGGGCTGCGCCCCGAGCAGGTCAGCTTCGGCAAGCTCAACAACACCCGTGCCGCGCTGGAGATCTGCCGCACCGCCCGCACCATCCTGGGCGCGAACGGCATCTCCCTGGAGTACCCGGTCATCCGGCACGCCAACAACCTGGAGTCGATCCTCACCTACGAGGGCACCGTCGAGATGCACACCCTCATGATCGGCCAGTCCCTGACGGGCCAGGCGGCCTTCCGGTGAGCGGAACGTCCCCGGTGAGCGGAACGCCCTCGGTGAGCGGAACGCCCTCGGCGGCCGACATCCGCAGGGTCGGCGTCATCGGGTGCGGGCTGATGGGCGCGGGCATCGCCGAGGTCTGCTGCCGGTCCGGCCTGGACGTGGTGGTCCACGAGGTGACCGAGGACGCGGCCAGGGCGGGCCTGTCCCGGATCACCGCCTCGCTGGACCGCGGCGTACGGCGCTCCAAGCTGACCGGCGCGGAACGCGATGCCGCGCTCGCCCGGCTGCGGGTCAGCACCGACCTCGGGGACCTCGCGGACCGGGACGCGGTCGTGGAGGCGGCGACGGAGGACGAGACGGTCAAGGTCGCGCTGTTCGCCACGCTGGACCGGATCGTCGTGCGGGAGGACGCCGTCCTCGCGTCGAACACCTCCTCGCTGCCCATCATGAAACTGGCCATGGCCACCGCACGGCCGCATCAGGTGATCGGGGTGCACTTCTTCAACCCGGTCCCGGTGCTCGGGCTCGTCGAGATCGTGCCGTCCCTGCTGACGAGCCCTCAGACCCAGTCCCGCGCGGAGGACTTCGTCACCGTGGCCCTGGGCAAGCGGGTGATCCGTTCACAGGACCGGGCCGGCTTCGTGGTGAACGCGCTGCTGGTGCCGTATCTGCTCTCCGCGATCCGGATGCTGGAGTCCGGTTTCGCCTCCGCGGCGGACATCGAAACCGGCATGGTCCTCGGCTGCGCCCACCCTCTGGGCCCCCTGAGCCTGGCCGACCTGATCGGCCTCGACACGCTCACCGCGATCGCCGAGGCGATGTACACGGAGTTCAAGGACCCGCTGCACGCCGCGCCGCCGCTGCTGCTGCGCATGGTCGAGGCCGGGCTGCTCGGCCGTAAGTCGGGCCGCGGCTTCCACGACTACGCGCCCGCGGCCTGAACCCCGGAGCAGGTCAGGGGCCCTCAGTCGTGAGCGGCCTGGACGGATCCTGGGACCACTCCTCCAGCGAACCGTCGTACAGGGCGATGTCCTGACGGCCCAGCAGGGTGAGGGCGAGCGCGGCGCCCGCCGCGGAGATGCCGCCGCCGCAGTAGAGGATCACCGGCGAGTCGTCGTCCTCGATGACCGTGCCGACGCGTTCGGCGAGTTCGACGGCGGGCAGGAACCGGCCCGTGCCGTCGAGGAGGCCGCGCCCCGGCAGGCTGAGGCTGCCGGGGATGTGGCCGCGTCGGCGGTAGCGGGTGGGGGCGGAGCCGTCGAAGCCGCCGGGCGGCAGCGCGCACACCAGCGTGCCGGGCCGCTCGCCGCGGCTGACGGCCTCCACCGCCTCGACGCCGACCCACATGCCGGGACGGGGTACGGGGATGAGGGGCCCGGCGTCCAGAACGAGAGCGGCACCGTCCGACTCCCGGACGCCCGTCTCGCCGCCGCTCGTCTCTTCGCGGCTCGTCTCTTCGCGGCCCGTCTCTTCGCCAAGGGCGATCGGGTGTCCGCCCGCCTCCCACGCCTGCCATCCCCCGTCCAGGACCGCCACCGGTACCGAGATCGAGCGCAGCATCCACCACAGCCGGGCCGCCCAGATGCCACCGCCGCTGTCGTAGGCGACGACCTCCGAGCCGGCGCGGACGCCGAGCCGCCCGAGGGCTGCGGCCAGCGCCTCCGGCGCCGGGACCGCGAAGTGGTACGGCGCTCCCGGGTCCGACAGTTCCCCCGTGAGGTCCGCGTGGCGCGAGCCGGGGATGTGACGCTCGGCCCACTCGGCGCGGCCGCTGTCGGACCGGTGGTCGCCGTCGTGACGGGGTGACGGCAGCAGCGCGGTGGCGTCGAGGACGACCAGTCGGGGGTCGCCGAGGCGGGCGGCGAGCCACACGTCGTCCACCAGCGGTCCGGGGAGCAGCGGTCCGGGGAACAGCCGTCCGGGGAACAGAGGGTCGGTCATGCCGGGGATGCTAACCCGGAGCCGGTCCGGGCCGATGCACCTGAGCTGGGATTTCTCAACCACTGGGCATGATCGTCCCACATAGTGGATTCGGCTTGCGCAGCATCGGTTGCCCGGGGTTATGGTTTCGGCCATCTACGCGGGAGCCCCTACCCGGTTGGGCTGAGAGGGCGTCTGGGAGCGGTGTCGGCACCAGTCGACGCCGGTCCCCATGGGAACGCCGACCGCATCACTTGAGCCACAGTGCCCGCGTAGGAGTACCGCATGTCTTCAGCAGTCGAGCAGCAGTGTCCCCCGGCGTCCGCCGCGGCCTGCTCCTGTTGTTGACCCGCCCGGTCTCCCTCTCCTCCTTCTGCTCGCCCTTCCTCTCCTCACCAGGCAGCCCTCTCACGGGCCCGAACGCCTGAGTGCCGTCCACGGAGCCGTCTGCCCATGTCGCACGTCCGAGTCATGCTCGACTACTTCCACCCCTGGCCGAATTCCGCCGGTTTGTACGTTGCCAGGGAGCGCGGCTGGTACCGCGAAGCGGGCCTGGACGTGGAACTCACCGTCCAGGATCCGGGACGCGGCGACACTCTGGAGTACCTGGCTCTGGGGGAGGTGGACTTCGGTCTCTTCCCGCCCAACCGGTTGCTCGCCCGCCGTACGGCTCCCGGCCGGCCGCTGCTCGCCGTGGCCGCCGTCAACCACCGGGCCCTGGAGGCGATCCAGACCACCCGTTCCACCGGCGTCGCCCGCCCCCGCGATCTGGCCGGACGCCGCCTCGCCTTCAACCCGACCCCGCGCGGCCGCGCGATGGTCCGGCACCTCGTCGCGGCCGACGGCGGCGATCCGGACGCCGTGATCACCGTCGACGCGGGCTATCGGGAGCTGACCGTCGACGACATAGCCGCCGGTGAGGCGGACGCGACCTTCGGCGCCTACTGGTCCTGGGACGCCCTGCGCGGCGACCTGCCCGAAGAGGAGCGCCTGACCTGGCCGGTCGACGAGATCGGCGCTCCCCGCTACCACAGCTACCTCCTCGGCACGAGCGAGAGGCTCGCCGACGACCGTCCCGACCTGGTGCGCGCCTTCCTGGCCGCCACCGCCCGCGGCTACGCCTGCGCGGCGGCCGACCAGATCGGCGCCCGCGCCGTGCTGGAGCGGGTGATCCCCTATTTCTCGCGCCCCCTGATCACCCGTTCCCTCGCCCTGGTCGCCCCGACCTGGACCGACGCCGACGGGAACTGGGGCGTCATCGACGAGACCCGCATGGGCCCCTACGCCGACTGGCTCGCGCGGCACGGAGCGGTCCGGCACGCCCACGACTGGCGGTCGTCGTACACGAACGACCTGCTGGCCACCGCCCCGGCGGTCGCCGAATGACCTGCCAGGCCAAGGAACTGACCAGGCGTATGGCCATCGACCTCATGCGGGTCGACAGCGCGCTCTGTCGGGCGTGAGGAGCACTCCCCCACACCCCTGACCACCGCCGCGCCCATCCGAGGAAACCCCATGACGTCCCGCATGAGATCCCGTACGACCGCCCTGCTCTCCGTGGCCACCGCCGCCACCCTCGCCACGACGGGCTGCGCCGCGCAGGACTCCACGTCGGCCGCCGCGAAGAACGGCGCCACCCAGGTCACCCTCGCCCTGGACTGGACGCCCAACACCAACCACACCGGCATCTACGTCGCCCAGCAGAAGGGCTGGTTCAAGGACGCCGGAATCGACCTGAAGATCCTGCCGTACGGCTCGACCGCGCCGGAGACGCTGATCGCCGGCCACCAGGCGGACTTCGGGATCTCCTACCAGGAGGGCGTCACCACCGCGCGCGCCGCGGGCCAGGACATCACCTCCGTGTACGCCGTCACGCAGAAGACGAACGTCACGGTCTCCGTGCGCGCCGACCGCGACGACATCGCCTCCCCCAAGGACCTGGACGGCAAGACGTACGCGGGGTTCGGCGCCCCCTACGAGAAGGCACTGCTCCAGAAGGTCGTCCAGGAGGCCGGCGGCAAGGGCACGTTCAAGCAGATCACGCTCAACACCTCGGCGTACGCGGCCCTTTACGCGGGCAAGGCGGACTTCGCGATGCCCATGCCCACCTGGGAGGGTCTGGAGGCGAAGCTCACGGGCAAGCCCCTCAAGGACTTCCAGCTCGCCGACTACGGCGTCCCGGCCATCTACTCGACCCTCATCGCCTCCTCGGGGCAGTACCTGAAGCAGAACCCGGAGGTCGCCAGGAAGTTCCTGGCCGTGGTCGACAAGGGGTACGAGTACGCCGCGGACCACCCCGACCAGGCCGCCGACCTTCTCATCGCGGCCAACAAGAGCACGCTCACCAACACCGAACTGGTGAAGGAGAGCGAGGCGTTGCTCGCCGAGGAGTACTACCGCGCCGCCGACGGCACGATCGGCGGCCAGACCGCGAAGCGCTGGCAGGACTTCGCCGACTTCGAGTTCACGGCCGGGCTGCTGGTGGACAAGAACGGCAAGAAGCTCACCAAGGCGCCGGACGCTTCGACGTTCTTCACCGACGCCTACCTCCCGGAAGCCAAGTGAGAGCGGTCCTGCGCGCGGTCTGGCCGCCGCTGCTCGTCCTCGCGGTGCTCGTGACCGGCTGGCAGGTGTACGTGGCCGCCGCCGCAGTCGATCCGACGGTGCTGCCCAGCCCCGGCCGCGTCCTGTCACAGGGCTGGGCCAACCGTGGCGACCTGTGGGACCAGACGCTGCCCACCCTCCAGGAGACCCTGTTCGGCTTCGCGCTGTCCTTCGCCGCCGCCTGGCTGGTGGCCGTGGTGCTGGACTTCTCGGCGGCGGCCCGCCGGGGCCTGTATCCGCTGCTCGTGGCCTCGCAGACCATCCCGATCGTGGCGGTCGCCCCCCTGCTGATCATCTGGTTCGGCTTCGGTCTGCTGCCGAAGATGCTGGTGGTCACCCTCACGACGTTCTTCCCGCTCGCGGCGAACCTGGCGGCGGGCTTCGCGTCCACCGACCGCGACGCGATGCGGCTGCTGCGCTCGCTGGGCACGAGCCGGATGCGCGCCTTCCGGCTGGTCCGGGTGCCGAGCGCGCTGCCCCACTTCTTCACCGGACTGCGGGTGAGCATCACGTACGCCGTGGTGGGCGCGGTCTTCGCGGAGTACGCGGGCGCGGAGAACGGCCTCGGCATCTATATGCAGGCACAGAAGAGCGCGTTCCGCACGGACCTGGTGTTCGCGGCGGTCGCGGTGACCGCCCTGTTGAGCATCGCCCTGTTCGGGCTGGTCTGTCTGCTGCAACGGATCGTCCTGCCGTGGGAGCGGGCGCTGGCGAAGGAGAGCCGTTCATGAGTCTCGAAGTACGGGGAGCGGGCAAGGCGTTCGGGTCGCTCGAAGTGCTGCGCGACCTCGATCTCACCGTGGAGCCGGGTGAGTTCGCGGCCGTCATCGGTCCGAGCGGCAGCGGCAAGAGCACCCTGTTCAACCTGATCTCCGCTCTGGACGAGCCCACTTCGGGCGAGATCCTGGTCGAGGGCGCCCCCGCGTCCGTGGCCTCGGGGAAGGTCGCCTACATGCCCCAGAAGGATCTGCTGTTCCCCTGGCGCACGGTGCTCGACAACACGGCGCTGGGCCTTCAGGCGCAGGGGGTGCGGAAGAAGGAGGCGCGGCGCAGGGCCGGCGAGCTCTTCGAGGCGTTCGGTCTCGACGGCTTCCAGTCCTCGTATCCCTTCCAGCTCAGCGGCGGGATGCGGCAGCGTGCGGCGCTGCTGCGCACGGTCGTGCTGGAGCGGCCCGTGCTGCTGCTCGACGAGCCGTTCGGCGCGTTGGACTCGCTCACCCGCACCGAGATGCAGCTGTGGCTGGCCGACATGTGGCAGCGCTACCGCTGGACCGTCGTGCTGGTCACGCACGACATCCGCGAGGCCGTCCTGCTCGCCGACACGGTGCACGTCCTCTCGCCGCGCCCGGCGACGGTCGTGGAGCGCATCGAGGTGCCGCGGTCCGGCGCACGCGGTCTCGACGCCCTGACCGAGCCGGAGTTCGCGGCGACCGAGCGGCGGCTGCTGGACGCCCTCGGCGGCCGGGCGAGCCGGGTGGAGGACGAGGTGACGGCCGGATGAGCGGGCTCCTGGCGCACGGCATGGGAACGGAGCCGGTGGCCCCCGACTGGCCGCCGCTCACCGAGGCGGAGGTCGAGGCCGTCGTCGGTCCCGCGCGCCTGCTGTGGCGCAGCCCGCGCCCGCTGTCGGCGGCCGCCCTGGTCGAGCGGGACGGGCGCCGGCTCTTCGTGAAGCGACACCACGGCGACGTACGCTCCCTGGAAGGGCTGGCCGAGGAGCACGCCTTCCTGCGGTATCTGCGCGACCGGGGCGCGCCCGTCGTGGAGGTGCTGGGGGTTCGGGCGCGCGGGGAGTGGGTGTACGAGGTCCATACGGCCGGGGTGGGGACGGATCTCTACCGGGACGCTCTGTCGTGGTCGCCGTTCGCGTCCGTGGCGCATGCCCGGGCCGCGGGCGCCGCGCTGGCCCGACTCCATCTGGCGGCCGAGGGGTTCGAGGCCCCGCGTCGGCGCCCGCAGCCTCTCGTCTCGTCGTTCGGCATCTTCGCGGCGGTCGATCCCGAGGCCGCGCTGGAGACGTATGCGGCCGAACGGCCGTCGGTGACGGCGGCGTTGGCGGGCCGTCCCTGGCGGGAGGACCTGCGCGCGGTTCATCTTCCCTTCCACCAGCGCCTGTTGCCGTCCCTCGGCCGTCTGGCGCCGCTGTGGACGCACAACGACTGGCACGCCTCGAACCTGCTGTGGGACACGGCGGCCGGCACGGTCTCGACCGTCCTCGACTTCGGCCTCAGCGACCGCACGACCGCCGTCCACGACCTCGCCACCGCCATCGAGCGCAACACCGTCCAGTGGCTCGACCCGTCCCGCCCCGTCCGCCCGGACGACGTGGACGCGCTGCTCGACGGGTACACCGCGGTCCGCCCGCTCAGCGCCGCCGAGTCGGCCGCCCTGCCCGAGCTGCTGCCGCTCGTGCACGCGGAGTTCGCCCTGTCCGAGCTGGGCTACTTCCACGGCGTCACGGGATCGCGGGCCAACGCCGATCTGGCGTACCGGTATCTGGTGGACCACACCCGGTGGTTCACGACCGACGACGGGCTTCGGCTCCTGGATCGCGTACGGCTGCGGACAGGTTGAGGCTGCCCGGTGTCGCCCAACACCTGGACCGCCATTGACGGACGACGAGGCCGCTTCGTACGATCACGACCGACATCAGGGGAGGACCGGCATGCAGCACAGCAGTGACCTGAGTGCCTCGTCCGTCTCCCTCGCGGCCGCGACGGTGTTCTCCCGCCTCTCGCGTCGACGCCACATCGATCTGCAGCGCTTCACCAGCTGCCTGTGTCACGCCTGATCGCCTGACCGTCTCTTTCTCCACGGTCCTCTGGCCTTTCCGCACGGCCGACCGACGTCTGTCGTCGCCCGTAGCTCCCGTCGGGAGCGGCACACCCATGCGCAGCTGTGATCCCCACGCGTCACGAGCGTGGTGACACGAGTAGGAGATTCCTCCGTGAGAGCACATCCGGATGTCCGACGCACCCTCCGTTCTCCCCTCCGGCCCACCCGATACGCGGCACTGGCCGCCCTCCTGACCACCAGCGTCCTGCTGACCGCCTGCGGGTCGGGCGGCGACGACTCCGGCGCCGGCAGTGGCACCGGCCAGGCCAGGTCCGGTGGCGCCCTGACCTTCGCGGTGGGTTCCGACGCCGGCTGCGTGGATCCGCAGCAGGTGGGCAGCAACGACACCATCTACTCGCTGCGGCAGGTCGTGGACTCCCTGACCGACCAGGACCCCAGGACCGGCAAGATCGTCCCGTGGCTGGCGAAGAGCTGGGACATCAGCTCGGACACCACGACGTTCACCTTCCATCTGAGATCGGGCGTCACCTTCAGCGACGGGACGAAGCTGACCGCGCAGGTGGTCAAGGACAACTTCGACGCGGTGCCGAAGCTCGGCGCCCTGGGGACCCTGGCCGAGGGCTATCTGAGCGGCGTGGACAGCACCAGCGTGGTCGACCCGCTCACCGTCCGGGTGACGTTCAAGCAGCCCAACGCGCAGTTCCTGCAGGCCACTTCGACGCACTCGCTGGGCATCGAGTCGTCGGCGAGCGCGAAGCGGACCCCGCAGCAGAAGTGCAGTCAGGGAGTGGTCGGATCCGGGCCCTTCGTGCTCAAGGGGTATGTGCAGAACCAGTCGATCACGCTGGCCAAGCGCGCCGGATACGCCTGGGGTTCCTCGCTGTGGAGCAAGAAGGGCGAGGCGTACCTGGACAAGCTCGTGTTCAAGGTGGTGCCCGAGGCCGGGGTGCGCGTCGGCAGTCTGCAGTCCGGCCAGGTCGACGCGATCAGCAGCGTCGGCAAGGCCAACGAGGCGGCGCTGGGCGGCGGCCAGGTGAGCCTGGAACGGCGCGCCAATCCCGGTGCGGTGTTCAACCTGGGGCTGAACAACTCCCGGCCGGTCCTGAAGGACGCCAAGGTACGCCAGGCGATCCTGTTCGCCATCGACCGGCAGCAGATCGCCGACACCGTCTTCCCCACCGGCACCCAGCCGGCCACCAGCATCCTGGCGCACACCACGCCCGACTACGAGGACCTGGGCACGGACCTGGCCTTCGACGCGGCCAAGGCCAAGTCCCTACTGGACGCGGCCGGTTGGAAGGCGGGCAGCGACGGCATCCGCTCGAAGGGCGGCGCCAGGATGAGCCTGACCGTCAAGTGGTTCGCGAACTCGGCCACGAACCAGCCGGCGCTGGAGCTGATCCAGCAGCAGCTCAAGGCCGTCGGCATCGACGTCGTGCTCAAGCAGCTGCAGATCTCCCAGATCGCCCAGGTGCAGCAGTCCGGTGACTTCGACGCGCTCTGGGGCAACCTGACCCGGGCCGACCCGGACATCCTGCGCACCCTGTACTCCACCCGGCTGGCCAACGCCTATCACCTGCCGACGAGCCCGCTGGACTCGCTGCTGACCGAGCAGGCGGCGACGACCGACACGGCCAAGCGCAAGCAACTGGCCGTCGAGGCACAGCAGTTGATCGTGCGGAACGCCTACGTCGTGCCGGTGGTGGAACTGCAGACCCAGCTGGGCGTGTCGAAGAAGGTGCACAACCTGGACTTCGAAGCGTCCAGCCGGATCCAGCTGCACGACACCTGGATCGGCTGACGCATGCGCCGCTATGTGGTCAAACGGCTCGCGCAGGCGATCGGCGTGCTGTGGGCGGCGTACACGGTGTCGTTCCTCGTGCTGGACTATCTGCCCGGCGATCCGGTGTCGGCGATGGCGGGCGCCGGAGCGGACACCGGTCAGGTCGATCCGGCGCAACTCGCGGCGCTCCGCCACCAGTACGGCTTCGACAAGCCGGTGCTGGTGCAGTACGCCGACCATCTCGGCCGGGCGGTGCGCGGGGACTTCGGCGACTCGATCTCCACCGGTCGGCCGGTGACCTCGACGCTGGCCGACGCGCTGCCGCAGACCCTGCAGTTGACCGGCGCCGCGCTGCTGCTCGCGGTGGTCCTCGGCGGCGGTCTGGCCGTGCTGGCGACCTACACCACGCAGCGGTGGCTGCGGCAACTGCTGCTGTCGTTGCCGCCGCTGGGGGTGTCGGTCCCGACGTTCTGGGTGGGGCTGCTGCTCGTCGAGTCGTTCTCCTTCCGGCTGCACTGGTTCCCGGCCTTCGGCAACGAGGGGCTGCGGGGGCTGATCCTGCCGGCGGTGACGCTGGCGATCCCGACCGGCGCACTCGTCGCGCAGGTGCTGGCCAAGAGCCTGCTCACCGCGCTGGACCAGGCCTATGTGGAGACCGCCCGCGCCAAGGGCGCCGGCCGATGGCGGGTCCACCTCCGGCACGCGCTGCGCAACGCGTCCCTGCCGGCGTTGACGGTCGTCGGCCTGCTGGTCGGGCAGCTGATCGCCGGTTCGGTGGTCGTCGAGACGGTGTTCTCGCGTGACGGCCTCGGCCGGGTGACGGCCGCCGCGGTCACGGCCCAGGACATCCCGCTGGTCCAGGGGGTGGTGGTGTTCGGATCGCTGATCTTCGTACTGACGAACCTGATCGTCGACCTCGTCTATCCGCTGCTCGACCCGCGGATCGTGGTCGCCTCGGGCCGGAAGGCGGGTTTCGCATGAGCCAGGGTCTTGTCCATGACACCTCCCCGGTCGATCCGGCAGATCCGGCCGATCCAGCCGATCCGGCCGATGCGGGAATCGGCCCCGGGGCGGGGCGTCGCGTCGACGTGCGGCGGGTGCTGCGGTTCCTGGTGCGCCGCCCCGGTCTGCTGCTGTCGGTCCTCGTCGTCGTGCTGGTGGTGCTGGCCTCGTTCTGGCCGGGGCTGTTCACCTCGCGGGATCCGCTGACAGGAGTGCCGTCGGAGAACTTCCGGGGTCCGAGCGCCGCACACTGGTTCGGCACGGACGAACTGGGGCGGGACGTGTTCTCCCGGGTGGTCCACGGTGCGCAACTGTCGTTGAAGGCGACGCTCATCGCGGTGGCGGTCGCCTTCGTGGTGGGCAGCCTGCTCGGTCTGGTCGCCGGGTTCGTCGGCCGCTGGGTCGACGACGTGCTGATGCGCTTCGTCGACGTGCTGCTGTCGATCCCGGCGCTGTTCCTGTCCCTGGCCCTGGTCACCGCGCTCGGGTACGGGACGGTGAAGGTGGCGGTCGCGGTCGGGATCGCCAGCGTCGCCGCCTTCGCCCGGGTGACGCGGGCGGAGGTGCTGCGGGTGCGGCAGGCGGTCTTCGTCGAGGCCTCGCGCTCCTGCGGGGCCCGCTGGTACTCGGTGCTGGGCCGACACGTCCTGCCAAACGCCGCGGGTCCGGTGATCGTCCTGGCCACCCTCGATCTCGGCACCTCCATCCTGGCCGTGTCGGCGCTGAGCTTCCTCGGCTACGGAGCCCCGCCGCCCGCGCCGGAGTGGGGCACGCTGATCTCCGACGGCCGCAACTACCTGGCCAACGCCTGGTGGCTCACCGCGCTGCCCGGGCTGGCGATCGCCGCGACCGTGCTGGCCACCAACCGCATCGCCCGGGCGCTGGACGGCGAATGGTCCCGCGGGCGATGAGCGGCCACGTGACGAACGTACCCGGAACGGGTGAGGACTTGACCGGTCAGAACTTGGAGATACGCGGCCTGTCGGTGTCGTACCGCACCCGCGGCGGCATCGTGCGGGCGGTGCGGGACGTCGACCTCGAGGTGCGGCCGGGCGAAGTGACCGCGGTGGTCGGGGAGTCCGGATCCGGCAAGAGCACCACCGCCCATGCGATCACTCGGCTGCTGGCGGCGAACGCGAGCATCGACGCCGGCACGATCCGCTTCGGCCGGCACGACCTCGCCTCGCTGTCGGAGGCGGAGCTGCGGACCGTGCGCGGCGCGCAGATCGGTCTGGTCCCCCAGGACCCGTCGGTGTCGCTCAACCCGGTCAAGCGCATCGGCGAGCAGGTCGCCGAGGTCCTGCGCATCCATGGGCTGGCGACCCGCCGCTCCGCGCCGTCGGCGGCGATCGCCGTCCTGGACCAGGCCGGGCTGCCCGACGCGGCCACCCGCGCACGGCAGTACCCGCACGAACTGTCCGGCGGCATGCGGCAACGGGCCCTGATCGCCATCGCCATCGCCGCGAAGCCGAAGCTGATCATCGCCGACGAGCCGACCAGCGCGCTCGACGTCACCGTGCAACGCGTCATCCTGGACCATCTCCAGGGTCTCACCGAGGAGTCGGGCACCGCGATCCTGCTGGTGACCCACGATCTCGGAGTCGCCGCCGACCGGGCGCAGCGTCTCGTCGTCATGTCGCAGGGGCGGGTCGTCGAGGCCGGCCCGACCCGTGACGTCCTCGCCGACCCCCGACACGAGTACACCCGAAGGCTGTTGGCGAGCGCGCCGAGCCTGACCACCGCCCGCCCCCGCGCCCCGGTCGCCTCGCCCGCGGCCGCCGCGACGACGCCGCTGGTCGAACTCCGCGACGCGGTCAAGGAGTTCCGGCTGCCCCGCGCGGGCGGCGGGTCCCGGACGCAGCGCGCGGTCGACGACGTCAGCTTCACCCTGCACCGCGGACAGACCCTCGCTCTGGTCGGCGAGTCCGGCTCGGGGAAGTCCACCACCGCGCGTCTGGTGCTCCGACTGACCGACGCGACCGCCGGGCGCGTTCTGTTCGACGGCGTCGACGTCACGACCGCTCGGGGCGCGCAGGCCAGGCGACTGCGCCGACGGGCCCAGCTCGTCTACCAGAACCCGTACGCCTCACTCGACCCCAGGTTCTCCATAGGCGAGGTGATCACCGAGCCGTTGCACGCGTTCAAGGTCGGCGACCGGGCCTCCCGGCTCGCACGGGCCCGCGACCTGCTCGACCGGGTGGCGCTGCCCGCCTCGACGCTGGAGCGCCGTCCGGCGGAGCTGTCGGGCGGGCAGCGGCAGCGCGTGGCGATCGCCCGGGCCCTCGCCCTGTCGCCGGACCTGGTGGTGTGCGACGAACCGGTGTCCGCGCTCGACGTCTCCGTGCAGGCCCAAGTCCTCGAGCTGCTCGGCGAGTTGCAGGCCGACACGGGGGTGGCGTACCTCTTCATCTCGCACGACCTGGCCGTCGTGCGCCAGATCGCGCACCAGGTGGCCGTCATGCGGGCCGGGCGCATCGTCGAGACGGGCGCGCCCGAGGACCTCTTCACCCGTCCCCGGCACGACTACACCCGCGAACTGCTCGCGGCGATCCCCGGCCGCCGGGCCGACCACGACCTGAGGACGCAGACCGCATGACCCTCACCCCCCTCACTTCCCTCGCCTTCCTCACCCCGGGCAACTTCGCCGACGACGACCCGTACACCGGTCTGGAGGAGACGCTCGGGCTCTTCGAGTACGGGGAGCGGTCGGGCTTCGACGGCGCCTGGATCCGGCAGCGCCACCTCGAACACGGCGTCGGTTCGGCCGCCGTGTTCCTCGCCGCCGCCGGACAGCGCACCGAGCGGATCGAGCTGGGCACCGCGGTCATCCCGATCGGCTACGAGAGCCCGTTCCGCCTCGCCGAGGACCTGGCGCTGGCCGACGTGCTGTCCCGGGGCCGGCTGCAGATCGGCTTCAGCACCGGCATGCCGCACGCCGACCTCCTCGGCGACCTGGTGTACGACGGCGACTGGCGCGCCTTCGACCTGTCGTACGGCAGGGTCGCCCGGGTCGTCGACAACCTGCGCGGCGACTACCTCGGCGGACCGGACACGGTGATCCACTCCCCCGGCAACACCCAGCGCCCCCGTCTGCAACCGCACAGCCCCGGCCTGGTGGACCGTCTCTGGTACGGCGGCGGCAGCCTGCGCTCGATCCGCTGGGCCGCCGGGCAGGGCCTGAACCTGCTGAGCGGCAACATCGTCACCGGCGAGGACACCGACGACTTCACCACCGCCCAGTCGAGGCTCCTCGCCGAGTACCGGCGCACCCGGCCCACCGGCCGCGTCGCCGTGGGCCGGGTGATCGTGCCGTTCGACAGCGCCGACCGGGCCACCCGCACCCGCTACCGGGAGTACGCGGCGAGCCGCCACGCCCGCACCCTGGCCCCCCAGGGCCCGAAGCGGACCCTGTTCGCCCCCGACGTGGTCGGCACGGCGGAGCAGATCCTGGAACAACTGGCGGCGGATCCGGCGGTGTCGGCGGTGTCGGAGCTGCGCCTCGAACTGCCGTACGAGTTCCGGCGGGAGGAGTACGAGCAGATCCTGCACGACGTACGCCATCTGGTCGCGCCCGAACTGGGCTGGCGGCCCGCCCAGTCGGAGACCGCGCGATGAGTGCCGTACGACTTGACGTCCACGCCCGGGAGCCGTTCGCCGACGGTCATCGCTTCGACGGGGCCGGGGCGTACGAGGTGATCACCGCGACGGCGCACTACACGGTCGACCCGGCCGCGCCCGCCCACCGGCCGGTCACCGATCTCGAACTGGCCGGGAACCCGGTGCGGTTCAGCGGGGACGTCGAGATCCTGCGGCCGCGCGGTCGACGCGGCTCGCCCGGCCCTGCTCGACGCCGAGGACGACGTTCTCGGCGATGGTGAACGACGGGACCAGCATCAGGTTCTGGTGGACCATGCCCACGCCGAGGGCGATGGCGTCCTGGGGCCCGGCGAACCTGACCCGTCGCCCCCGCACGCTTGAGCTGCCCGGCCGACGGCTGCTCGAGCCCGTACAGCAGCTTCATCAGGGTGGACTTGCCGGCGCCGTTCTGTCCGACGATCGCCCTGATCCCGCCGCCGGGCACCGACAGGTCGACGTCGCCGACGGCGCGGGTGCCGTTGGGGTAGTTCTTGCCGAGGCCTGTGGCCTCCAGGGCGGGAGGGGCTTCGGCGGGGGGTGCGTCCACGGTCTCGTCCCGGGTCTCGTGCATGGGTTCCACCAGAGTTCCTCGAAGGTCGGAAGGTCAGAACGCCGAAGGGACCTTGACGGCACCGGACTTGACCTTCGCGGCCTGCGCCTGGAGCTCGGCGCGCACGGCGGCGGGAACGAGCTTGTCGAAGTTGGCGTTGTCCAATAGCCCACGCCGTCCTCGGCCAGGCCCACGGCGGCGGGCTTGCCGTAGGCGAGCGTTCCGGCCTTGTTCGCCTCGGCCGCCAGGTAGAGGGCGTTGCCGGCGTTCTTGAGGACGGAGGTGACGACGGTCTGCCGCTGGGCCGCGTCGGTGAGGGTCTTGTACTGGTCGGAGTCGACCCCGAAGGCGTACCGCTTGGCGGCGACCGCCGATTCGAACACCCCGAGACCGGAGGATCCGGCGACGGGCCACACCAGTTCGGCGCCCTGCCCGTACATCGCCGAGGCGATCTGCTTGCCCTCGGCCGGGTCGACGAACGCCGCCTGGCCCACGTACGGGCCAGCTTCGGTCCGTCGCTGTCGCTCGTCGCGCAGGCCCTCTCGCTGCCGGTCGACTCCATCGAGGCGAGCGGGGAGTTCGCGACCGCCCGCCGCCGGACCGCCATCGCCGCCGGGACGCTGCGGCCCGGCACCGTGGCCACGCAGCGGATGACCGTGACGGCCGTGAGCGGCGGCCGCCCGCTCCTGCGGTTCGCCGCCACCTGGTACTGCACCACGGACCTCGACCCCGCGTGGGACGTACGCGCCACCGGATGGCATCTGAAGGTCGAGGGCGACGCGCCGCTCGACGTCGACATGCGCTTCCCCGTCCCCTTCGAACGCCTGGGCGCCGTCTCCCCGAACTACACCGCCAACCGCGCCGTCAACGCGGTCCCTTCCGTCTGCGCGGCCGCCCCGGGCATCCGCACGACCCTCGACCTGCCGCCGTTCACGGCGACCCTCGCATCCTGACGCTGCGCGATCCCCACCGCGGCCACGGCGGGCGCGAGGGCCTGCGGCGCGGAGTGGGGGGCCGTTCAGCGGGGGCCGGAGCACATCGGCTCGGCCGGGTGGACATGCCCGTGCGCGCGGAAATCCTGCCGGGGGAAGCAGGAGACGGGGAACCGAGCGGTCGGATCAAGCCACCTGGCCGAGCTGTGCACGATTCAACCACATAGCGTGCACATTTCATCCACATCACGAGGAGCCGTTAGCCGAATCGATACATCGGCATCACTGCGTACATAACACCCCCGGCCGTGCGGCCGAACTCACCGCGTCGGCCGCGATTCAACCGAACTTCTTCATGGCCAAAGGGAGTTGACGAGACCAGCGACACGATCGCAACGGCGGGGCGAACTGCGGCGAGACCGCCGAGCCGGTATCCGAAGCGGAGGCCGAGGGTGATCGGCGCCCGGCACTTCCTGAGGGACCTCGCCGCGGGGGGCGACGAAGATGCGACCCCATGACCACCGTCATAGGGACGGCTATCATGACCGCTGTCATAGTCGGCGGCCGCGACGGCTGCGGCCGAGGGCGCGGGCGCAGGCGCAGGCGCAGGGCCTCAGCCCAGACCTCAGCCCCGGCTTCGGCCTCAGCCCCGGCTTCGGCCCGGGACAGAACTGGCGGTGCATGGTGGTGTACGTGGGTTTCATCGGCCTGGGGGTCATGGGGCAGCCCATGGCCCTCAACCTCGCCCGCGCGGGGACGCCCCTCGTCGTCTTCAACCGCACCCCCGCGCGGTGCGAGCCCCTGCGCACCGCCGGGGCCGAGGTCGCCGCGAGCCCCGCCGAGGTCTTCGACCGGGCCGGCACGGTGATCCTGATGCTGGCCGACGAGACCGCCGTCGACGCCGTCCTGGGCCGGGCCACTCCCGACTTCGCGGGACGGGTCGCCGGTCACACCGTCGTCCACATGGGAACGACCTCGGCGCAGTACTCGGCCGGCCTGCGGGACGCCGTCCGCGCCGCGGGCGGAAACTATGTCGAAGCCCCGGTCTCCGGCTCCCGAGTCCCGGCCGAGCAGGGGCAGTTGGTGGCGATGCTGGCCGGCGACGACGACGCCGTGGCAGCCGTACGGCCGCTGCTCGCCCCCGTGTGCCGGGAGACGTTCGGCTGCGGACCGGTCCCGGGCGCGCTGCTGATGAAGTTCTCGGTGAACCTGTTCCTGATCACGATGGTCACCGGTCTCGCCGAGGCCTTCCACTTCGCCGACCGCCACGGACTCGACCAGCGTCTCCTCGGCGACGTCCTGGACGCCGGCCCGATGGCCAGCGCGGTCTCCCGGGTGAAGGGCCCCAAGCTCCTCACCCGGGACTTCACCGTGCAGGCCGCCGCCGAGGACGTGCTGAAGAACAACCGCCTGATCGCCGAAGCCGCCCGAAACGCCGACCTGGCCTCCCCCCTCCTCGACGTCTGCCACACCCTCTACGGCGAGACGGTGGCCCAGGGCCACGGCATGCAGGACATGGTGGCCGTGCTCCACGCCCTGGAGACCCGCACCGCCGGCGTCCGCCTCCCCGGCTCGCCCGACGACCCCGGAGGTCGTTGACGGACGGCGGCGCCGCGGATCGGCTCCCGGCGTGGGCGAGCTGGCGGCGCAGGCCGTTCCCCGACGCCAATCTGCTTCTGCTGCACGGCCGCCGGCCCGCCCTCGTCGACAGCGGGTTCGTCGGCACGCGCCCTCGGCTGTCAGTAGGTCGCCCTTCCTCCGCTGATGTCGTAGACCGCCCCGGTGGAGAAGCTGACCCTCTCGGAGGCCAGGAACGCGACCAACTCGGCCACTTCCTCCGGTCGGCCGATCCGCCGCATGGGGATGAGGCCGGTGATGTGGGCCAGCACGTCGGGAGCGGTGCTGTCGTTCATGGGGGTGGCGATGACCGCGGGGGTGACGACGTTGACCAGGACTCCGCTGGTGGCCAGCTCCTTGCCCACGGACTTGGTGAGGGCGATCGCGGCGGCCTTGGACGCGGAGTAGACCGACAGGTCGGCGTTGCCGTCCTTGCCTGCCATGCTGGCGAAGTTGACCACGCGCCCCCAGCCGCGCTCGCGCATGCCGGGGACGAACGTCCGCAGGGTGTTCACGGTCCCCAGGACGTTGACGTCGAGCACGCGGCGCCACTCCTCGGCGGTGGTCTCGATGAGCGGCTTGTTCGGTCCGACGATGCCCGCCGAGTTGACCAGTACGTCCACGGGCCCGATCTCGTCGGCGATCCTCCGTAGTGCCTGTTCGTCCGTCACGTCCGCGCGGACGTCGGCGCCCTGGAGGTCGAGGGTCGTCACCGTCAGCCCGTCGGCCCGGAGCCGTTCGGCGGCGGCCGCGCCGAGCCCACGGCCGCCTCCGGTGACGAGGGCCGTCCTTGCGGCCGTGGGGTCAGTGCGACTCACGGCTCACCTCCGAGCCGCTGGACCCGACGAGGAAGTCCAGGTCGGCGCCGGTGTCGGCCTGCAGGACATGGTCGACGTAGAGCCGCTCCCAGCCGCGCCGGGGCGTGGCGAAGCCGGTGAGGGCGGCCTCGGAGGGGGGCCTGCGGGCGAGTTCGTCGGCGGGTACGTCGACGTCGATGCGGCGGGCCTCGACGTCGAGGGTGACGAAGTCCCCCGTCCGCACCAGCGCGAGGGGACCGCCGGCCGCGGCCTCCGGAGCCACGTGCAGGACCACCGTGCCGTACGCCGTGCCGCTCATCCGGCCGTCGCAGACGCGGACCATGTCGCGGACGCCCTGCTCGAGGAGCTTCTTCGGCAGGGGCATGTTGGAGACCTCCGGCATGCCGGGGTAGCCCTTGGGGCCGCAGCCGCGCAGGACGAGGACGGAGTCGGCGTCGACGTCGAGGCCGGGGTCGTCGATGCGGGCGTGGAAGTCCTCGATCGAGTCGAAGACGACGGCCCGGCCGCGGTGACGCAGCAGGTGGGGGGAGGCGGCGGCCGGCTTGATGAGGGCGCCGTTCGGTGCGAGGTTGCCGCGCAGGACGGCGATGCCGCCCTCGGCGACGAGGGGTTCGGCGCGGGTGTGGATGACCTCGGAGTCCCAGATCGGGGCGTCGTCGAGGTGGTCCACCAGCGGCTTGCCGGTGACGGTCAGCGCGTCGGGGTCGAGCAGGTCGCGAACCTCGCGCAGAACGGCGAGCAGGCCCCCGGCGCGGTGGAGGTCCTCCATGAGGAAGCGGCCGGCCGGCTGGAGGTCCACCAGGACGGGGACGCGGGAGCCGATGCGGTCGAAGTCGTCGAGGGTCAGGTCGACGCCCGACCGGCCCGCGATGGCCAGGAGGTGGACGACCGCGTTGGTCGACCCGCCGACGGCGGCCAGCGCCACGATCGCGTTGTGGAAGGACGCCTTGGTCAGGAAGGCGCCCGGCCGCCGGTCGGCGCCGACCATGTCCACCGCCAGTCGGCCCGTGCGGTGCGCGGCCTCCAGCAGCCGGCTGTCGGGGGCGGGGATGCCGGCCGTACCGGGGAGGACCGTGCCCAGCGCCTCGGCGACGAGCGCCATCGTCGAGGCGGTGCCCATCGTGTTGCAGTGTCCGCGGCTGCGGATCATCGACGACTCAGAGCGGGTGAACTGCTCCTGGGACAGCGTGCCGGCCCGGACCTCCTCCGACAGCCGCCACACGTCGGTGCCGCAGCCCAGCGGTGTGCCGCGGAAGGTTCCGGTGAGCATCGGACCGCCGGGCACGACGACGGCGGGCAGGTCCACCGAGGCGGCGGCCATGAGCAGCGACGGGATCGTCTTGTCGCAGCCGCCCAGCAGGACGACGCCGTCGATGGGGTTGGCCCGCAGCATCTCCTCCGTGGCCATCGCCGCCATGTTGCGCCAGAGCATGGCCGTGGGCCGCACCTGCGTCTCCCCCAGCGACACGACGGGCAGGTCCAGTGGGATGCCGCCCGCCTCGTACACGCCGTTGCGGACCGAGGCCGCGACCTCGTTCAGGTGCGCGTTGCAGGGGGTCAGGTCGGAGGCGGTGTTGGCGACGGCGATCTGCGGACGGCCGGCGAAGGCGCCCCCCGGAACACCCCGGCGCATCCACGCCCGGTGGATGTAGGCGTTGCGGTCCTGGCCCTCGTACCACTGTGCACTACGGAGTCTCATCGTTGAGCTCCTTCCAATAATCGACACGATGGTCTAATTTTTGGAACGCCATGGAGCATACGCAGACGGACGGTGGATCGACAGACCCCGGCGAGGACGGCGCGGCAGGGCCGACAGGCCCCGACAGCAGTCGACTCGTGGGGTCGGACCGGGTGCTCGCCGTGCTCAGAGAACTCGCCCGGTATCCCGGCGGGGTGGGGCTGGAGGAGCTGACCCGGGTGATCGGCAGTCCCAAGCCGACCGTGCACCGGGCCCTGGGGGCCCTGCGCCGGGCCGGTCTGGCCGATCAGGACGCCCGTGGTCACTATCTGCTCGGCGACGAGTTCCTCCGTATGGCCTTCGCCCACCACGAGGCCCGGCCCGAGCACATCCGCCTCCGTCCCGTGCTGGAAGCGCTGGCCGCCCGGTTCGGCGAGACCGCGCACTACGCGATCCTCGACGGCCGTGAGGTCGTCTACCGCGCCAAGGTCGACCCGCCCGCCGGCGCCGTACGGCTGACCTCGACGGTGGGCGGCCGCAACCCCGCGCACGCCACCGGCGTCGGAAAGCTGCTGCTCGCCCACCAGTTGGACACGGTCGAGGAGGTCGGGGAGTGGATCGGCGACTCCCCCCTGGAACGCCGTACCCCGCGGACCCTGTGCACGGCCGACGACCTCCATCGCGACCTGCACGCGAGCCGTGTACGGGGCTACGCGCTCGACGACCAGGAGAACGAGAGGGGGGTCAACTGCCTCGCCCTGCCCGTGTACGCGACCTCGCCGACGACCCCGTCCGGCGCCGTGAGCATCAGCGCCCTGACCTACCGCACGCCCCTGTCCACCCTGGTCGACGCACTCGACGAGATCCGTGCCGTGCTCGGAACCCTGGGTGAGCCGCACCGATGAAGGCCCGCCGACCCCGTGAGGGAGACTGACCCCGTGCACCTCATGCGTATAGGCGCCCCCGGCGCCGAGAAGCCCGTCGCCCGCATCGACGACGAGACGTACGTCGACCTCTCCGACCTCGTCACCGACTTCGACGAGGCGTTCTTCGGCTCGGGCGGCGTCGACCGCGTCCGCCCGGTCGTGACCGAGCGGGCGGACGCGGGCCGGGTGTCCCGCTTCGCCGGGGAACGCGTCGGCGCCCCGATCGCCCGCCCGCACCAGATCCTGTGCATCGGGCTGAACTACCGCGACCACGCGGCCGAGAGCGGGATGCCCGTCCCCGACGAGCCGATCCTGTTCACCAAGTCGCCCAACACCCTCGTCGGCCCCTACGACGACGTCCGCGTCCCCCGCGGCTCCACCAAGCCGGACTGGGAGGTGGAGCTCGGCATCGTGATCGGCAGGCGCACCAGCTACCTGGACGACGTGGACCAGGCCCGCGACGCCATCGCCGGGTACCTGGTCGTCAACGACGTCAGCGAGCGCGCCTTCCAGCTGGAGCGCGGCGGGCAGTGGGCCAAGGGCAAGTCCGCCGAGACCTTCAACCCGGCGGGCCCCTGGCTGGCCACCGCCGACGAGATCGACGACGTCCTCGCACTCGACATGTGGCTGGACGTCAACGGCGTACGCCGCCAGACCGGCAACACCAAGACGATGATCTTCGACCCGTACTTCATCGTGCACTACCTCAGCCAGTTCCTCGTCCTGGAGCCCGGGGACCTGATCAACACCGGCACCCCGCCGGGCGTCGGCATGGGACTCACCCCGCCGGTGTGGCTGCGGCCGGGCGACGTCATGGAGCTGGGCGTCCGGGGCCTCGGCGCCCAGCGCCAGAACGTGGTCGCGCCGCGGTGAGCAGCCGTTCCCTACGCGCCTTCGTGCTGACGGCCCCCGGGGAGTACGCGGTCCGGGAGGTCCCGGCGCCGGTGGCGGCCTCCGGCGAAGCCGTCGTCGACGTCGAGCGGGTGGGCGTGTGCGGCACCGACATGGAGTTCTTCACCGGCGCGATGGCCTACCTCCACCAAGGCCACTCCTCCTACCCCATGCGCCTCGGCCACGAGTGGGCGGGCCGGGTCGCGGCGGTCGGCGCCGGGGTCGACCCCGGGTGGGTGGGCCGACGGGTCATGGGCGACACCATGCTCGGCTGCGGCGCCTGCCGTCGCTGCCGCCGGGGCCACCAGCATGTGTGCGAGCAACGGCAGGAAGTCGGCATCCGCGGAGGGCGGGCGGGTGCCCTGGCGGAGCAACTCGCGGTGCCCGTCTCGTCGTTGCACGTCCTGCCCGACTCCGTCGACGCCGTGCTGGGCGCACTGGTGGAACCGGGAGGCAACGCCCTGCGCGCCGCACAGGCCGCCGCGCCGCGGCCCGGCGACCGGACCCTGGTCCTGGGGCCCGGAACCATCGGGCTGCTGGTCGCGATGTTCCTGCGCGCCGCCGGCGCGGATGTCCACCTGATGGGCGCCACCGACGACTCCCTGGCCTTCGCGCGCAATCTGGGCTTCGCGCAGGCGTGGACGGAGCACTCCGTCCCGGACCTGCCGTTCGACGCGGTCGTCGACGCCTCGAACGCCAGCCATCTGCCTGATCTGGCCCTGGAGTTGGTCGAGCCGGCCGGCCGCGTCGTCTACATAGGCCTGGCAGGCGAGCCCAGTCGCGTCGACACCCGCACACTCGCCCTCAAGGACGTGACCGCGGTCGGCGTCCTCTCCGCCTCCCCCGGCCTTGAGGCCACCATCCAGGCGTACGCCGACGGATCCGTCGACCCCCGGCCGCTGGTCGCCGCGACCGTCGGGCTGGACCAGGCCGGCCCCGTCCTCGCCGGAGAGCGCCCGGCCGACGCCGGACCGGGGCCGAAGGTGCACATCGACCCACGGCAGAGCTGACGAGCGGACTTCGCTCTGCGGTCGGGCTCCGGATCACTCCATGGCGCAGTCGTGGTGATGGCCGGGCGCCCCGCAGTACGACAAGGCGTGACGCCGTACCGGAACGGCTCGGCCTCGGTAGGGAGTGACGTATCTGTGGAGCCCGGCTCTCGGACCGGCCGGCGCGCGACCGGCACCGGACGCAAGCGTCTCGATGACGACCGGCGGGACGAGTTGCTCGGGAAGCTGCAAGGGCGTGAACTGCTCGATTCGACAGGGCTGTCCTCCGGGGACGCGTTCATCGAGCTGAGCGACCTCGTCCTCGGAGCGGTCTCCCAGACGTCTCGCTGACCGGCGGGCGGCGCTTCGACCGCGCCGAGCCCGCCGCCCGGGCGCCCGGGCGCCCATGGGACACATCGCCGAAGCCGCCGCCCACCTGTGCTCGGAGGGGGCCTGACCTAACCTGACCGGACCTGGTCTGCCCTGACCACGCCCGACACGATCTAGGGTCATCCGGTGACGAGTACCGACACGACACGTTCCCAAGTCCTCGACAGCTCCCGTCCGTTGACGGGGCCCAGCGCCTGGAAGGACCGTCTGCGCCTGTTCGGCTACGCCGCCGGACACCCCCGGACCGACGTCCGTGAACGGCTCGTTGCCCCGTTCCCGGAACCGGCCACCCGCGTCTGGGAGCTCGTCGGCCTCGGCCCGGCACTGGCGTACCGCGTGGCGAGGGCGATGGGCTGGCTGGGGCCGGTGCTGGTCGCCGCGTTCGCCGGAGCGATCCGCTTCTGGCGCCTCGACCGGCCGCACGACCTCATCTTCGACGAGACCTACTACGCCAAGGACGCCTGGGCCTTGCTGCACCTCGGCTACGAGGGCACCTGGCCGAACCGCAAGATCGCCGACCCGCAGATCCTGGCCGACCCTCAGGTGGTCCCGCTCTCCGACGCCGGGTCCTTCGTCGCGCACCCGCCGCTGGGCAAGTGGGTGATAGCCCTCGGCGAGTGGATGTTCGGCCTGGACCCGTTCGGCTGGCGGTTCATGACGGCGGTGCTGGGGACGCTGTCGGTGCTGATGCTGTGCCGCATAGGCCGCCGTCTGTTCCGTTCGACGCTGCTGGGCTGCCTGGCCGGCGCGCTGATGGCGGTGGACGGCCTGCACTTCGTGATGAGCCGCTCCGCTCTGCTCGACCTGGTCGTCATGTTCTTCGTACTGGCGGCGTTCGGCTGCCTGTTGCTCGACCGGGACAGCGCGCGGGCCCGGCTCGCGGCGGCCCTGCCGGTGGGCGTGGACGGCCACGCCCGCCCCGACGAGGACACCGGGGACCGCGCCGGGACGGGATGGCGTCCATGGCGGCTCGCGGCCGGCCTCTTCCTGGGCCTGGCGGCCTCGACCAAGTGGAACGGCCTGTATTTCCTGGCCTTCTTCATCGTCCTGACCGTGCTGTGGGACGTCGGCGCCCGCCGCGTCGCGGGAGCACGCCACCCGTACCGGGCGGTGCTGCGCAAGGACCTCGGCTGGTCGCTGCTGTCCGTCGTTCCCGTCGCCGTGGCGACCTATCTGGCGACGTGGACCGGCTGGTTCCTGTCCGACGACGGCTACGGACGGCACTGGGCGGACGGCCGCGGCGGCGCCTGGTCGTGGATACCGGCCCCGCTCCGCAGCCTGTGGCACTACGAGTACGGGGTCTACCAGTTCAACGTGGGGCTGCACACTCCGCACCGGGCCCAGTCCAACCCGTGGAGCTGGCTGGTCCTCGGCCGTCCGGTGACGTTCTCCTACGAGTCGCCGAAACCCGGTCAGGACGGCTGCCACGCGGCGGCCGGCTGCTCACAGGAGATCCTCGCCCTGGGCACACCGCTGCTGTGGTGGTCGGCCTGCTGCGCGCTCGGGTATCTGCTCTACCGGTGGGGGCTGCGCCGCGACTGGCGCGCGGGCGCCGTCCTGTGTGCGGTGGGCGCCGGCTATCTGCCCTGGTTCAACTACCAGGACCGTACGATCTTCTCCTTCTACGCGGTCGTCTTCGTGCCGTATCTGTGTCTGGCCGTGGCGATGATGCTGGGCGCGCTGCTGGGGCCGCCGGGGGCGAGTGAACAACGCCGTACCCGAGGCGCCGTGGCCGCGGGCACCCTTGTGCTGCTGATCGTCTGGAGCTTCGTCTACTTCTTTCCGATCTACACGGGTGTGACGATTCCGTATCCCGACTGGCGCGCCAGAATGTGGCTCGACACCTGGATCTGAGCGGCGGGAAGCGCGAGAGCGGGGACGAACTCGTCACCGGTGCAAGGCCCACCGCCTGCTCGGCCGGCGCCCCCGCCACCCCGCGGACTTCCGAGCCGCTGCCGGGCATGTCCTGCGGTCCGGTCACCGCGTCCAGTAGGCGATGTTGCGGAAGCGGGCCTCGGCGCGACCGGAGCCGTGGTTGTAGACGCCGTTCTTGAAGTAGCGGGTGGCGGGGCCCCGGTCGTCGACCGTCAGGACGAGGGAGTCGTCGAAGTAGACCTTGACGGTCCCGGTCCCGCTGCTCGCCTGGTGGGCGATCTTCACGTTGAACCAGGTGTCGTACGCCCCGGTCTTGAGCACCGTGCCGTCGTAGCGCCGTACGGTGCCGCCGCCCGTGTCGTAGACGTTGAGCATGATGTCGGTGGCCGGGGTGCCCGAGGGGTGGACGGTACGCAGGATCTGGACGAAGGACGCGCCGTCGGTGCCGGCGGGGAGGTAGACGTCCGCGTCCCACATGCGGTCGCCCGTCGTGTAGTCGACCTTCCAGCGCATCTCGGTGCGCGGGTCGGTGGAGCTGCCCTCCTCGAACGGCTCGTCGGTGGCGTACACCCACATGCGGTGGACGCCGCCGCTGTAGCTGTGCCGGTCGCCGAGGTCGAGGTTCCAGGGCTTCTGCCAGCTGTAGGTGAACGACGTCTGCGTCCAGCCGTCGGTCGGGTCGGCGGCCGCCGCCGGCGCCGCCGCCACGGCGCCGCCCGCCAGCAGTCCGGCTCCTGCGCGTAAGACGGTTCTCCGGTTCATCGGGGGTTCCTTTCCAATGGGGAGGGAGTCAGGAACATGACAGCAGGCAACCCCAATACATCGGACGAGTCAAGGACTTGAACCCTTGACATGCCCACGGACGGTACCTACGGTCCCCGATACACCCGATGTATTGATGACCCATCAGGTCTGGAGGACGACGATGACCTCGCACTCGGGGAAGCACTCACCCCTGCCCCGCAGAGCCGTACTCGGCACCGCTCTGGGCGGAGCGGCAACGGCCGCCCTGCCGGGGACGGCCCACGCCGAACCGTCCTTACCGTCGACGGAAAGCGGCCGACGCCCATGGCGACTGCGCGACACCATGACCGCCGACCACGCCTGGGCCGGGTTCCTGCGCGACCAGGACCTCCTGTGGACCAGGCTGCCCGCCCTCTGGCACGAGGGTCCCTTCCTCGGCGACGGACTGCTCGGCAGCATGGTCTACCGGGAGCCGGGCGCCGACCGGATCCGCTTCACCGTCCAGCACGGCCGCGTCCAGGACCACCGGCCGGAGTTCGGCAGCGGCTGGGGCACCTGCCGGCTGCCGGTCGGACACCTCACGCTCGAACCGGTCGGCGCCATCACCGCCGTGGACTGGCGGCTGAGCCTGTGGAACGCCGAACTCACCGGCACGGTCACCACCACCGCCGGCACCCTCGCCCTCGCCGCCCTCGTCCACGACGAGGTCCTGGCCGTCCGCGTCCGGGCCGGCGGCGGCGAACGGGTCGCCTGGACGTTCCACCCCGAGGACGCCGTCAGCCCCCGCCGGATCAGCGAGGCCCCGCCCGCCGGCTACACCGCCAACCCGCCGTGGACCGCGCGGACCGCCGCCGACGGCACCGAGCAGGTGCTCCAGCCCCTCAGCGGCGGCGGCCAGACCGCCACCGCGTACCGTCGCGCCGGCGACACCCTGCTGCTCAGCGTCGGGCACAGCGCGCCCTCCGACACCGCCGCCGAGACCGACTCGCTGCGCAACCTCCGGCGCGCGACGTCGTACGACGCCCTCCGACGACGACACACCCGCTGGTGGCACGCGTTCTACCCGAAGAGCTTCGTCTCGTTCCCCGACCAGCGGCTGCAGAGCTTCCACTGGATCCAGCTCTACAAGGTCGCCTCCGCCAGCCGTGCGGGCGGTCCCGTCATGACCACCTCCGGCCCCTGGCTGGAGCCCACTCCGTGGCCCGCGGTGTGGTGGAACCTCAACGTCCAGCTGGAGTACTGGCTCATCCACGGCTCCAACCACCTGGAACTCGACGCGCTCGCCACCACCCTGCGACAGAACCAGGAACAGCTCATCGCCAACGTGCCAGCCGCCTACCGCGCGGACAGCTCCGGCGTCGGCCGCAGCTCCGACATGTTCGCCGACCGGGAGGTGGGCCGGCCGGGCACCGGCGCCGAGACCGGCGACCTCACCTGGGCGCTGCACAACGTGTGGCTGTCCTACCGGCACTCCATGGACGAGGCGCTGTTGCGCGACACGGTCTTCCCGGTGCTGCGCCGGGCGATCAACTACTACCTGCACTTCCTCACCCCGGGCAGCGACGGCAGACTCCACCTGCCGAGCACCCTCTCGCCCGAGTACCCCGTCGTGCCGCCGCAGGACACCAACTACGACCTGGCGCTCATCCGCTGGGGCTGCCAGACGCTCCTGGAGTCCGCCGAACTCCTCGGCGTCGACGACGAGTCGATCCCGCGCTGGCAGGAAGTGCTGGCCCGGCTCACGCCGTACCCGGTCGACGACAACGGTTTCATGATCGGGGCCGACACCCCGTACGCGCAGTCCCACCGGCACTACTCGCACCTGCTGATGGTGTACCCGCTGTACCTGGTCAACTGGGACCAGCCGGGCAGCCGCGAGCTGATCGAGAAGTCGGTGGTCCGCTGGCACGCGCTGACCGGCGCCCACCGGGGCTACAGCTACACCGGGGCCGCCTCGATCCACGCGATGACCGGCGACGGCGACACCGCGATCGCCTACCTGCGGAAGTTCTTCGACCCCACCACCCGCTATCCCTGCCGGGCCAACACCCACTACACCGAGGCCGGTCCGGTCATCGAGACGCCGTTGTCCGCCTCGCAGTCGCTGCACGACATGTTCTGCCAGAGCTGGGGCGGCGTGATCCGGGTCTTCCCGGCCGTCCCGTCCGACTGGGCGGACGTCACCCTGCACGACTTCCGCACCCAGGGCGCCTTCCTGGTCAGCGCCGTCCGCGAGGCGGGGGCGACCCGGTTCATCCGGATCAGAAGCCTGGCCGGCGAGCCGCTGAAGCTCCGGCACGGCCTCACCGGCGCCCTCACCGTGCTGCTGGACGACGGCACCCCGGCCCGCACCCACGATCTGGGCGACGGCGCCCTCGTCATCGACCTGCCCCGCGGCCGCGAGGTGCTCGTCCACTCAGGCGCCCGGCCCGACCTCGTCATCGCGCCCGTCGCCGTCAGCGAGCCGGGGGCGGCCTGGGGACTGCCGTAGACGACCGTCCGTCCGGATCCCACGACAGGGAGGGTTCTCATGGTTCTCATGGCAGTTCCGATCAGGACCGCGGTCGCCGCGCTCTGCGCCGGGCTGGTGGCCGCGCTCTGCACGACCGCGCCCGCACGGGCCGAGCAGCACCAGCAGGCCTGGGCCGTCTCCGCGGCCGCACACGCACCCCGCGCACGGATATCCCTGGACGACGCCACCGGCACGCTGAGCCTGTCGGTGTCCCGCGGCGGCCGTACGGTCCTCGAGCCGTCGCCCGTCGGCATCGTCACCGAACAGGCCGACCTCTCCCAGGGGTTGCGCTTCCTGCACCGCAAGGACCGCCGGGTCGAGGAGCGTTACCGGACCAGGTCCGGCAAGCGGCTGGAGCGCCGGGCCCGGATGAACGAGACCCGGCTGTCGTTCGCCACCGCCGCCGGCGCCCGGCTCGACCTCGTCGTCCGCGCCTCCGCCGACGGCGTCGCCTACCGCTACGTCCTGCCCGCCGACCACGGCGACGTGCTCGGCGAGACCTCCGCCTTCAACCTGCCGCCGGACGCCACCGCGTGGCTCAGCACCTACCGGGTGGACAACGAGGGCCAGTTCGCCCGGTACACCGCCGCGAGCGCCCCCACCAACGCCTACTCCGACCAGGCGCTCTTCGCCACCCCCGGCGGCTACGCCCTGCTCGCCGAGTCCGACCTCACCGGCTCCTACTCCGGCGCCCGACTCGCCCACACCCAGGGCGCCGGCGCCTACCGGATCCAGCTCGCCGACGACCGGGTCCGCGCCGTCGGCCCCCTGGCCACCCCCTGGCGGGCCCTGGTGACCGGCGACCTCGCCACCGTCACCCGCTCCACCTTCACCGACGACCTCGCCCCCGCCTCCCAGGTCGCCGACCCCTCCTGGATCCGCCCCGGCACCGTGCTGTGGACCTGGCTCGCGGGCGGACGCGCGGCCGGGCAGAGCCTGGCGGCACAGAAGGCGTACGTCGACTACGCCGCCGAGCGACACTGGCCCTATGAGGCCGTCGACGCGGGCTGGTACTTCAAGACCGACGCGTGGGACACCACCGACCCGGACTGGCGGACGAACAGCTGGCTGCCCGAACTCGTCGCGTACGCGCGCGCCAAGGGCGTCGGGATCATCGTCTGGATCCACCAGCGCGACCTCGACACGCCCGAGGAACGCGAGCGGTGGCTGCCCACCCTGGAGCGGTGGGGCGTCAAGGGCGTCAAGATCGACTTCATGAACTCCGAGGCGCAGTCCATGCTCCAGTGGTACGACGCCGTCCTCCCGGAGACCGCCGCCCACCACCTCATGGTCGACTTCCACGGCTCCACGATCCCCAAGGGCGTCCAGCGGACCTGGCCGCAGGTGATGACCCTGGAGGGCGTCGGCGGCGAGGAGAAACGGACCAACACCGCCGCCCACCTCACCACCCTGCCCTTCACCCGCAATGTCATCGGCTCCATGGACTTCACCCCCGGCGGCTTCCAGAGGGTGGGCCAGCGTCCCGACTCCGACGCTGCGGAGGTCGGCCTCACCGTCGCCTACGAGTCGGGCCTGCAGATGTTCGCGGGCACCCCCGAGTCGTACGACGTCCGGCCGCTCGCCCGCGCCTTCCTCGACCAGGTCCCCGCGGCCTGGGACGACACCCGGCTGCTCGCCGGACAGCCCGGGCAGGAGGCGGTGCTCGCCCGCCGCAGCGGCGACCGCTGGTTCCTGGGCGGGGTGTACGCCGGCGCGGCGCGTACCGCACGGGTTCCGCTGTCCCTCGCTCCCGGACGCTGGCTGGTGGAGACCGTCCGGGACGGCGCCGACGGCCTGGTCCAGGACCGGCGGATCCTGCGCGGCGGCGACGCACTCACCGTCGACGTCGTCGCCGACGGCGGCTTCGCCGCCCTCGCCTGCCCCTGGCGACCGGGCGTCACGACCTGCTACCGCTGACCGCGCCGAGGTCCACGAGGCACACTCGGGTCACTACCTGAGTGGAAGGGAACAGCGCATGGGACAGGTCATGGGACAGCCGTTCGGCGCCTACCAGAACGAGATCTACCTCAACGGGCTGGGCGGCGTCGTGCCGCGGTACCCGATGGGCTTCGCGGAGCTGGAGGAGCGGGCGCAGTCGGCGCTGCCTGTCTCGGTGTGGTCGTATGTCGCGGGCGGGGCGGGCGACGAGCGGACCCAGCGGGCGAACGTGGCCGCGTTCGACCGCTGGGGGCTCGTGCCCCGGATGTTCGTCGGCGCGGCCGAGCGCGACCTGTCCGTCGACCTGTTCGGGATGCGGCTGTCCTCGCCGGTGTTCATGGCGCCGGTCGGCGTCATCGGGCTGTGCGCCCAGGACGGGCACGGCGACCTGGCGACCGCGCGGGCCGCCGCGCGCACCGGTGTGCCGATGGTCGCCTCCACGCTCTCCGTCGACCCGCTGGAGCAGGTCGCCGCCGAGTTCGGGGACACCCCGGGCCTCTTCCAGCTCTACACCCCCACCGACCGGGAGCTCGCCGCGAGCCTCGTCCACCGCGCCGGACAAGCCGGTTACCGGGGCGTCGTGGTCACCCTGGACACCTGGGTCACCGGCTGGCGTCCCCGCGACCTGGCCACCGCCAACTTCCCCCAGCTGCGCGGCCACTGCCTGGCCAACTACACCGCCGACCCCGTCTTCCGCGCCCTCCTCCCCCGCACACCGGAGGAGGACCCGCAGGCCGCGGTCCTCCTGTGGACCCAGCTCTTCGGCAACCCCCTCACCTGGGACGACCTGCCCTGGCTGCGCTCCCTCACCGACCTGCCCCTGATCGTCAAGGGCCTCTGCCATCCCGAGGACGTGCGCCGGGCCAAGGACGCGGGCGTGGACGGCGTCTACTGCTCCAACCACGGCGGCAGGCAGGCCAACGGCGGGCTTCCCGCCCTCGACGCCCTGCCCGACGTCGTCGAGGCCGCCGACGGTCTGCCGGTCCTGTTCGACTCCGGCGTCCGCACCGGCGCCGACGTCGTCAAGGCCCTCGCCCTGGGCGCCACCGCCGTCGGCGTCGGCCGCCCCTACGCCTACGGCCTCGCCCTCGGCGGAACCGACGGCATCGTCCACGTCCTGCGCTCGCTCCTCGCCGAAGCCGACCTGATCATGGCCGTCGACGGCTATCCCGCTCTCTCCGACCTCACCCCGGAGGCCCTCCGACGCGTCGTATGACGACGCCCCTCAGCCGAGGGCACTCCTCGGCCGCCGGCACACCCTTCAGGGGCGGATCTGCAACACGTCCTCGTCGTGGGGATCGACCGTCACCCGGTAGCCGGCGGCCGCCAGGGCCTCGGCGTATCGGGCCAACTCCGCGGCGGGGTCGAGTACTTGTAGCGCGCCGGGCGCGTTCGGCTCGCCGCCCCCGTCGCCTCCACCACCCTCATCACCCTCATCACCCTCGTCTGCCTCGTCGGCCTCGCAGAAGTACACCTCGACGGGTCCGTCGGCCTCGCCCGCGTGGACGACGAACCCGTCGTCCCAGGGGTCGTGTTCCTGGCACCGGGCCAGGCGCAGCACGTCGCGTATCGCCTCGGCGGGGTCCTCGGGCGCGCCGGGGCCGGTCCGCGGTGGGCCGGGCGGGCGCAGCAGGGAGCGGCCGGCCTCCATCGCCCTGAGGATCTTCCGGCTGTCGAGGTCCCAGAAGTCGGGGTCCAGGGCGCGCAGGGCCCGGGTCGAGCGGGCTCCGACGCCCGACAGGATCCGTCCCTCCAGGTCGCAGACGTACCCTGCCCAGCCGTTGACCTGTGTCGTCGCCGGGTCCACGATCCTGAGGAAGTTTCCCGCGATGCCGAGTTCGGCGTGCAGGCGGCCGTGGAACTCGGTCAGATGCTCCTGGGTGAGCACGACCTCGGCGCGGGTGTCGCCCCTGATGACGGTGTGGCCGTGGTTGTAGACGCCGGCGACGGTCTGGGTCACGTGCAGATCGCCCTGGACCAGGACCTCGCTGCCCGCGGTGGCGAGGTTCTTCGCCCGCAGGTCGCCCCGCACCAGGAGGAACGGGCCGAAGTCCCACTCCCAGTTGGTGACCCAGTCGGTGACGGCGAGGTCGCCGTCGACGACGACGCCCACGAACATGTCCGGGTGCGTCTTCGTCAGCCCGGACCAGGAGTCGAGGTGGGAGAAGTCGAGCGGCAGGTTCTCCAGGGCGGTGTCGCCGGTGAACACGACGACTTCCGCGTCGTCGTCCTGCTTGCCGAGGTGGAACAGCGACCGGAGTGCGAAGCGTTCGTCGGCCTCGTGCAAGGGGACGGCTCTGACGTGCTGCACGTGGGGGCTCCTCTCGACTGTGCGGCGCAGCCTACGGCCACCCCCGGACCGTGGGCCGGGGCGGCTGTCAGTGGCGGCCGTTAGCATCCGGATCATGAGTGCAGAGATCTCGCCGGCGGGCTACCGCGTCATCACCGTCGCCGAGGCGGAGGAGCGGTTCGGCGTCTCCGTCGACGTCAGTCATCCGTACCAGGACTTCGCCGACGAGCAGGAGATACGGCTCTATGAGGGCGGTCTGGGCGTCACGGGCGGTCTGGAGGCGGCGCCCGACGGCGACTGGGTGCCGTACAACACGATCGTGGACGGTGACCTGACCGTCGGCGGCGATCTGGAGTGGTGGGACTCGGCGAGCGGCAACTTCCTGCTCGTCACCGGCGATCTGCGGGCCCGCCATGTGCTGCTGTCCGGCTGTCCGGACGTGGTCGTCCGGGGGAATCTGACGGCGTCCGGCACCGTCCAGGGCAGCTACGGCGACGACGGCGGATGCCTGACCGTCGGCGGCCGCACCCACGCCCAGAGCGTCATCAGCACCCTGTACTTCATCATGCACTTCGCCGAGCAGCCGGACGCGCTGCTCATCACCGGCTCCCACAGCGTCAACTGCCCGGTCGACTTCACCGACGACGAACTCGACGAACTCGTCCTGCCCGAACTCCTCGACAAGGACGGCACCGCGGACGCACGCGGCATCAGCGCCGCCCTCCGTGCGGGACAGCCGGTTCTGCGCCCCGGCATCCGGCCCAGCCATCTGCTCGCGCTGGACGAACTCGACGCGCTGCTGCCGCGCGCCGAGGAGATCACCGAGCTCGACCTGTCCGACCGCAAGCTGCGCCGACTCCCCGAGCAGCTCTACGCCTTCGTCAACCTGCGGGTCCTCTCCCTCGCCGACAACAAGGCCATCGGCAGCCTGGACGAGCGCATCGGCGAACTGACCGCCCTGGAAGAGCTGAACGTCTCCGGGCTGTCGCTCACCGCCCTGCCGGAGAGCATCGGCCGACTGCGCGAGCTGCGCGTCCTGGACGTCTCCCGCAATGAACTCGAGGCGCTGCCCGAGCAGATCGGCGACCTTCCCCGGCTGGAGGTGCTGCGGGCCGCCCGGCTGAGCTGCCCGGTCCCCGACGCCGTCGCCCGGCTGAGCACCCTGCGCGAGCTGGACCTGTCGAACCTGCAACCGGGCGAGTACGACTCCCTGGTCCCGTTTCCGCGGGCGGTGCCCCGGCTGTCGGCCCTGCGCCGCCTCGACCTCTCGCATGTGTTCCTGGAGACGCTCCCCGACGACCTGCTCGCCCTGACCACCCTGGAGGAACTGGACCTGCGCGGCTCGCTCTCCGGCCTGCTGCCCCGGCTGCCCGACCTGGCCCGGCTGCCCCGGCTGCGGGTCCTGCGTCTGAACGGCAACACGCCCTGGTCCTTCCAGCCCGAGCCCGATCGCGAACTGCTCTCCGGCGTCTGGGACATCACCACGCTGGAACACCTGGAGATCGACCGCTGGGGCGAGCGCACCGCGGGCGGCGAGATTCTGCGCACCGCCTTCACCGAGCTGCCCGAGGACGCGTTCGCCCGCATGCCCGGGCTGCGGCGGCTCGACCTGTCCTTCAACGAGCTGACCACCCTGCCCGAGTCCCTCTTCCGGCTCCGCGCACTCGAGGCGCTCGACCTGCGGTACACCGCCCTCGACAAGCCGACCGCCGACCGGGTGCGCGCCGTGTTCCCGCACGTCCGGCCGGACCTGCGCGAGGCCGACGACTGGACGTCGTCCCTGACCCAGGCCTTCGGCGTCCTCCTGGGCCGTCCCCTGGCGGACTACGACTCCGCCGCGGGCTACGGGGTCTACTACGGAGGCAACTGGCTGGAGGAGACCGAGTTGAACCGGGATCCCGCATGGCTGGCCCCCGCCGCGCTCACCGGCCGGGAGACGGTCACCCTGGACGACCTCATGCTGCTCGACGCGGTGGGCTTCCCGGCGTTGCGGTTCGACGCGAGCCGGTCGCTGTTCGAGGTCGACGCGACGGAGCTTCCCCCCGCCTTCGCCGAGGACCTGGCCGCGGCGAGTCTCCCCTCCTTCGTGCCTCACATCGTCCGGGGCGACGCGCTCGCCCGGCTGCTGGAGCGGCACGACCTCGGTCCCAGCGCCTCGCAGCTGCCGGAGGAGAGCTGGTCCGTCTGGCAGGCGCGGATAGCCTCCGACGGCACGCTCCTCGACGCCCTGAGGGTCGCGACGGGCATCGGCCGGGGCCCGGACAGCCTCGTCCCCTACACCAAGCCGTACGTCTGGGAGACGGGCACCGAGGCGGACGCGGACGCGGCGATCGCAGGCGTGCACGACACCCGACTCCGCGCCCACCTGCGCACGTTCGCCGAACCCGGCTCCGACACCCTCGACCACCAGGCCCGCCAGACGAAGAACGGGGACTGGAGCGGCTGGCAGGGCGAGGAATGGGAGAAGGTCGGCTCCCTGGTGACCCAGTGGCTCGGAGCCGTCGACCAGTACACGATCTCGGTCGTCCGCCTCGACGCCCCGTCCGGGGACGGCCCCGGAGCCTGACCGCCCGCCTCCGTGGCCACTGGACGTCGTACGACGATGAGGTGTGCGGAGGTCGTAAGACCCCCGTCACCCCGTCACCCCGTCGGCCGGGGCGGCGGCAGGTCCGTCTCCGTGCGGCCCAGCACGAGCTGGTCGAACAGCGCGCCGCCGCCGACCGTGCGCAGGCCCAGGCCTCGCAGCGGCGGCGGGTTGCCGTGGGTGAGGGTCCACAGGTCGAGCCGGACGAGTGACCACTGGCCCGGCAGCGTGCTCTCCCGGTGCTCGGCGGCCGTCGATTCCGGCGGCCAGGAGACCTCGCCGGCGGACACCGCGATCGCCGATCCGTTCCAGGGGTGGCCGATCTGCAGGGACATGCCCGTGCAGCCTTCGAGGGCCTTCCAGGCGAACTGCAGCCACCGGTACTCCCCCGGCGCGGCCGGGTTCTCCACCACCTTGAAGTCCCAGTCCGGCACGGCGTGTCCGAAGGGTGGGAGGTACTCGGGGAAGGAGTCGCCGGCGAAGGCCATCTCCACGCACACCGCGCCCGAGTAGGCCCCGCCGCGCCGGTACCCGAAGGGCTTGGAGCCGCGGAACATCGAGCGCAGGGCGTCCTCGTCCTCGTCGAAGAGCACCGCGAGCCCGTTGTCCGCCCGCACGTCCGGGTGCGAGTTGCCCAGGTTCCGGCCGTGGAGGACCAGTTCGCCGAGCCGGATGTTCCCCGACGGCCAGCCGTCGCCGCCCGTGGTGGCGAACCGGAACCGGCGCGCCTCGACCGCGGGGAACCGGTGGGTGTGCACGGCCTCGTCCGACAGCAGCAGCGGACCGTCGCGCCAGGTCCGGGCCGTGGGGTCCCAGGACTGGAGCCGTACGTCCCGCAGCCAGGACTCCGGATGCGCCGGGTCCTCGGCGAACGTCACGCCGTCCACCGACAGCCAGCTGCGGAAGGCGTCGAGGTGGACGTACAGCCCGTTCTGCCAGCCGCTGTCGATCGCGCCGATCTGGGGCCACTCCAGCCAGGGACCGTCCGGTGCGGTCCCGTCGCCGTCGTACAGCAGCGGATACGGGGGGCGTACGCCCGGTCCAGGCGGGTGATCCGGCCCATCCAGGTGGCCACCAGCAGGTCCCCGCCGAGCAGCAACTTCGGGGCCGGGAGTGCGCCCATGTCCCGTTCGAGGAGGATCTCGCCCGTGGACGACAGGACGGTGAGGGCGCCCAGTTCGCTGCCGACGGCGATACGCGGGGCGAAGCCGGCGGAGTCGACGCACGGGCGGCGCAGGGCGTCGTCGCCGGTGTACGTCCACAGCAGACCGCCGGCCGCGTCGAAGGCGCGCAGCTGTCGCCCCTGGGTGACGACGATCAGCCGGCCGTCGGCGGAGACGGCGAGTTCCTCGGCGCGGGTGGCGAGGGTGTTGACCAGCCGCCCGCCACGGATCACGAAGACCCGGCCGGCGAGGGTGTCCGACCAGAGGACCACCGTGTCGTGGTCGTCGGCGGCGACCCCGCCGAGCAGGCTCCCGCTGTCGGCGACGGTGATCTCCCAGCGCACCGCGCCCCGGTCGGCGAAGTACGCCGTCACGCGCCGCCCGCCGAACTCCACGAGGGTCTGGGCGTCGGGGCTCAGCAGGCGTGCGGGCTCCCTGCGGCCGTCGGTCCAGCGGTCCCGGGACCAGCGCACGGTGCCGTCCCTGTTCCACACGACCAGGCCGAGGTCTCCGCAGGCGGCCGCTCAGGTGCGGTCGCGGGCCACGGCGAAGGAGTCGATCGCGGTGTCCTTGCTCCAGTCCGCCGAGGCCCAGTCGGTGGCGCGCTTGGGCAGCCCGTAGGCGGCGAAGCGGCGCTCGGGCCGGCCGTGCTGGTCCAGGAGGTAGAGGTGGTGGCCCTCGGCAGTGGAGACGTCGTAGCCCTGTGCGGTGAATCCGTCGGGCCGCCAGGCGGGGGCGAAGGCGAAGAAATGGCCGAGCCTGGTGCGCCAGCCGGTCGCGCCGGTGGCCAGGTCGACGCCGTAGAGGTTGTGGTCCCAGCCGAGGACGTTGAGGACGGCCGTGTCGCCCCGCTCGGAGACGGCGAGGTCGCGTACGCGCGGGCCGAACAGGCTCTCCAGCGGCGGCTGGGAAGGCTGCGGGAGCGGCAGGTCGGCGGCGGGGCCGATGGCGTAGAGCCGGGCGGGGGCGGTGCGCAGGTCCGCGGTGATCCGTCCGTCCACGGTCGGCACGGGGTTGTCGGCGAACAGGTCAGCGGCCGCCACCAGGTCCGCAGCCGAGGGGCGCTCGGCCGACGGCCCGCCTCGTGGGCGATGGTCAGCGGCACAGGCGCTCCCGCCGTCCAGACCTCCGAAGGGGCCTCGACGGTCAGAAGCTCGATGTCGGCGGACACGGCACGCTCGAAGGCCAGGGTGGTCTTGTCGAACTGCCGGTAGACCTCGAACAGCGTCCGCGGATCCTTGCGGCGCACCAGGATCCGGTCGCCCAGGACGCGCAGGTCGGTGATCTCGGCGGCGGCGCCTCCCGGGGCGAAGCCCAGGAGACCGATCGGGCGCTGTCCGCCGAGGTCGTAGACGGCGACCGAGTCGGCGCCGGCGACGTGGACGTACAGTCGTCCGCTGTCGGTGACGTCGAAGGAGCTCGCGTACGGTCCGGTCGGGACCGTTCCTCCCAGGCTCCAGCGGACCGCGCCGTCGAAGGAGCAGACGCGGATGCCGCCCTTGGTCCAGGCGGTGACGAGGAGTCGCAGGGGCTCGCAGACCCGCAGGCTCACCAGATTGCCCTTGACCGCCAGATCGGTCAGGGCGAGCGAGTGGACGGCCAGCCGCGCCCCGGAGGGGCTGATGCGCACCACCCTGGAACGGAACTGGTCGACGGCGTAGAAGTCGCCGGACGCGCCGGCGGTCACATCGGAGGGCGCGTACCAGGTGGTGTCGTCGTCGGCCAGGAAGTCGCCGACCTGAGCCAGGGGTGCGAACTCCTTGTCCCACAGGGCGACCCGGCGGGAGAAATGCGCTTCTGCGGTGGCGACGACTCCGCAGGCGTTGGCGGCGATCGAGACGACCGGATAGCCGACGGTGCCCGAGCGCATGTCCGCGCCTTCCGGGGTCAGTCGGATCGCCTGCCCACTGGGGCCGCCGCTGGACAGATAGACGAGCCCGTCGCGACCGACGCCCATTCTCGCGGTGGCCCGGGCCTGCGAAAAGCCGATGTGCCTTCGACAGGATGCCAGTCTCCGGCGATGTCCCGCCAGATAGGGAATTACTCAAACATGTGCCGTGAAATTAATTCATATGATGATTTCAGCCTCGGGTGTCGTCAGGAGACCCGGAACCGCAGTCGGCAGACGACCGCGTCGGTGTCCCGGCGGACGGCGTGGGCGACCAGCGCGCCCCGCTGGTTGTGCAGCAGCCGCTGCCAGAGCCGTTCCGGCTCGACCTCGGGGATGAGCACGGTCACACCGACGCCATGGCTTCCAGGGACAGCGCGGCGAGCCCGGTGACCGCGGTCAGCCGATGGCGTTCGCCGGTGTCCGGCGGCTCCTCGTCGGCCGGGGTCGCACCCCCGGGTTCGACGGTCTGGACAGACATGGAATCCGTGCTCCTTCACGCAAGGGCCCGCGCACGCGGGGAGGCGGTACGCGGGTAGGCCCAGGTTGGGTCCCGCGCGCACCGCTTTCGACCCCTCCTTGCGCGTTCTTCGCGCCCGAGCCCCGGAGCTGGACGCGCTCTTGACGCCTGCGCGACCCGTACGGCCCCTACGGCCTCTGCTCATTCACGCGCTGTCCGGACGGCGGGAGAGGCCCGGCGGGAGAGCCCCCGCGGGTCTCCGGCGCCTCATGCCTCGATCGCCTTGGGCTTGCCGGAGACGCCGAGGGCCGGGTCGTTGCGCAGGCTCAGGAAGGCCAGGCCGAGGGCGAGCGCCTGGAGCACGCCGCACACCGCGACCGCATGCGCCAGGTAGGACGGCGGAGTGAGCGCCACCACGATCCCGGCCACGGGGAAGGGCAGCAGCAGGATCAGGATCGTCAGGGACATGGTGGCCCCGAAGACCGCCGGCGGAATCACATGGGAGCGGACCGTGCGCAGCACGATGGTCAGTCCCCCGTCACCGGCCATGAACAGCGCCATGAGGACGACATAGGAGAAGTAGCTCGGCGCCTGGGTCAGGGCGAGACAGGCCGCGGACGCGACGCAGGAGCAGACGACTCCCACTCCCCACAGGCCCAGCCGGTCGAGCGCGAAGCGACAGGCGGCCACCGTGAGGAGCGTGGAGGCGGCGGCGACCGACCAGAGGGTGCCGACGGCCGCGGTGGACAGGCCGAAGCGCTCGACGACGACGATCGGGCTGGTGGACTGCAGCAGGGCGAGGGCCAGGTTCGAGACGGCCAGTCCCGCGACGAGCCGGCCCAGCGCGGGCAGCGACAGCAGGGTGCGCCACCCCGTCGCCATTCCGGTCTCCGCGCGCTTCCCGCCGCACCGCGTCGAACGCAGCGGAGTGGGCGGAGTCTGCAGCGCCAGGACGGCCGCCAGCAGGGACAGCACGCTCAGGGCGGCGAGCATGCGGCTCGGGCCGATGAGGAGCAGCAGACCGCCCAGAGCGGGCCCGACCAGGGTGGCGGTCTGGTCGATGGCGATCAGCACGGACTGGACCCGGTGCGCCTTCGTGTCCTGCCGTCGGCTGACGATCCCGCCCAGGGCCTCGTTCGCGACGAAGCTGAACTGCGTCAGCGTTCCCGTGGCGGCGGCCACCACCAGGACGGTGACCGTCTCCCCCGTGCCAGGACCGAGCAGGACGAGTGCCACGCCGGCGGCTCCGACGAGTACCCCTCGCCCCAGGGAGGCGAGGAAGAACACGATGGCGGCCCCGCGCCGGTCGACGAGGTCGCCGGCCACCCCGAAGGCCGCCACCCGGGGGATCCATTCCAACGCGAAGGCCAGGCCCGTCAGCCGTGCCGACCCCGTGGTGGCCAGCACGAGCAGCGGCATCGCGTAGGTCGTCATGGAGAAGGCGAGCGCGTCGAAGGCACGCGGCGCGTAGATCCGCCGGAAGAGCGTGCCCGGGGGAACGGCTGCATGGCGGCCGGCCGGTGGGCGGTCGCTGTGAAGAGAGATGGCCACTGGCGGTAAGCACTTCCATTGCGGGTGCGGAGCAGGGCGGGGGCAAAGTGCTGGAGAAGCAGGGGAAGCAGGGGAAGCAGAGAAAGCAGGGGAGAGAGGTGCGGGAGGGTGCAGGAGGTGCAGGGGGGGTGCGGCTGCGGCCCGGCCGTGCGGCATGAGGACATGACGGTGAGCACCGACATCGCCTCATCGGCAGGGGAAACGCTTTCGAGCACGCCCACGGAACACGGAAGGGGGCGCAAGCGCGTCACATACGGACGTCGCCGTCCCGCATCCGGAAAGACGCATGGGTCGTCGCAGCGCTCGTCCGAGGCACGAGGCGATGTCCGGTCACACGAACTCCGCTCAGATATGGGGGGTTCAGAGATGGGGGGTGGTGAGGCAGGCGCGCATGGCCGATGGCACCGGCCTTGGGCGAACGCTCCGCAGAGGTAAGGCAGTTCACCCTGTTGAGTCGTCAACCACAGCGCGGACACAAGATAGCCCACGATCCGGATCAACCCTAGAGGGGGTCGTCACCTGAGCGACTTCCTTCACAACTGACCTCACCGGAGGACCTGGCAGGCGTGGTCTTCGCCCTGGAAACGCACGGTTGCCCGCCCGGGGCGGGCGGGCAACCGTGCAAGTCCTTCCGGTGAACGGCCCGTTCGGCGTCCTCAGTCGGGCAGTCCTCGAACGAACTCGGCGACCAGCGTCGCCACCGCTTCCGGAGTCTCCACGTGCATGGGGTGGGTGGCGTCGATCCTGTCGACGCTGAGCGTCGGCCGGGTGCGGGAGAGCGCGGCCAGTTCGTCGGAGACCTCTTGTGCGAACCGGGTGCTGAACTCGGCGAACCACTCCATGCCGGGCGCAGGCGGTACCCGTCGGCCGGCCTGCACCACCAGCAGCGGGCAGACGACCCGGTCCAGCCATGCGGTGACACCGAGCGCACCGAGCCTGTGGAGTTCGTCGAGGATCCCCAGCGCCTCCGCCCGTTCCGGCAGCGTCTGCCACCGGCCGTCGGGCAACCGGCGGGCGGCCGCGCGGGCAGCGGCCTCCGCACGGTCGGCGGGAATCCCGAGCCGGGCGGAGTTGACGACCTGCTTCTCGATGTACTCGGGCGGCGCGATGGTCCCGGCCGACGCCAGCAGCCACTCACTCAGCCGGTCGGCGCCGGCGTACTCGGGTCCCCACCAGAAGCCGTCGAGATTCACGGCGGCACGGGCCCGGGCACGGTCCGGGTTCGCCCGGGCGTACTCGACCGCGACCAGCCCGCCGAGGGAATGGCCCACCACAACGGCCTCCGGCACGCCATGCGCGTCGAGCGTGTCCGCGATATTCCGCACCACGGCGGGGATGGTCCAGGGAGAGATGCCGGGAGAGCCGCCGTGCCCGGGAAGATCGACGGCGAGGACGCGATGCCCGGCGGCGAGCAGGGCGGCCGAGGATTCCCAGTCGGCGAGCGACCGTGCGTAACCGTGCAGGAGAACCAGTTGCGGGCCATCGCCCCCATAGTCATGAGCATGTAAGAGCGCCATAGGGGCTTCACTGTAGGGGACATACAACATTTCGAGCACCGGATTACGCCCCCGCTCTCCCATCGCTCCGGGTTCCCTCAGAGGCTGCGGGCGGTGATGTCGCCGTAGGCGGTGGTCGCGTGGATGTTCAGGTCGGCGGCGCCGTCGGCGTTCTTGAGCGCGTTGTGGATCCGGCCGTAGCCGGTGCCGGCGTCGAGGGAGGCGGAGACTCCGCGGGCGGCGCCCACCGACACCTCGCCGGACTCGGTGCGCAGCACGACCGTGCCGCGCACGGCCTCGGCGATGCGGAGGTCGCCCTTTTGGGTGCTGATCTCCCCGGGTCCGCCCAGGCGGCCGACCGAGACGTCGCCGGCGAGGAGGGCGAGGCGGGCGCTCGCGGCCTCGTCGAGCTTGACCGAGCCCTGCGCGCCCTCGAAGGCGACCTCGCCGAGCCGTCCGACGCCCCGGAAGTCGGCGTCGGCCGCCTTCGCCTCGACGCGGGAGCCGGCAGGCAGCTGGACGGTCACCTCGACGGATCCGGAAGCGCCGAGGATCCGGTTCTTCGCCGGTGCGGCCTCGATCCGCAGGACGCCGTCGTCGTACGCGACGGTGGTCTGCTCCGCCGCCTTCACGTCGCGGCTCTTCGAGGCGTCCGCGGGCAGGATCTCGACCGTGGTGTCGGCCCGGTCGGCGGCGATGAACCGGATGCGTCCCGCGGGGATGTCGAGTACGGCGGAGACGGGGGTGGGGGTGTCGAACTTCTGCATCGTGCGCTCCTTCGAACCGTTGTTTCTGACACCGGAAACGCTACGTTGCATTCATAGATCTGGCAACATATCCGTTGCGAAGAATCATCATCATTGCAGGTCAAAGCCAAGAAACCGTTGCAATGGCTTTGACTCTAACGCAACAACAGTCATCTCGTTCGTTGCAATGAATGAAGAGTGAACGCTATACTCGAGGGCACCGAGGAAGCACGGAAGGAGATCGCGATGCCGGGAGGCAGGCTCACCCAGCAGGAACGCCAACAGATCGCGCTGGGGCTGGCCGACGAGCTCGCCTACGCGGAGATCGCCAGACGTCTCGACCGCCCCACCTCGACGATCACGCGTGAGGTGATGCGGAACGGCGGCCCCACCGCCTACCGTGCCGACCTGGCCCATCGCGCCACCGAACGCCGCACCCACCGGCGCAGAGAGGCCGCGCCCCGTGGGCCGGAGGCTCCCCCGCAGGCCCACGGACGCGACGCCGAGGCGGTGCGCGAGTACGAGGAGACGTTCACCGCCGTCTTCATGCAGACGGGCCTGCCCAAGATGACGTCCCGGGTGCTGGTGTCCCTCTACACCACCGACGCTGGCAGCCTCACCGCGTCCGAGCTCGTCCAGCGCCTCCAGGTCAGCCCGGCGTCCGTCTCCAAAGCCATCACGTTCCTCGAGAGCCAGGGCCTCATCCGCCGGGAACGGGACGAACGCCGCCGCGAGCGCTACGTCGTCGACGACGACGTCTGGTACCAGGGGATGATCGCCAGCGCCCGGTCCCACGCCCAACTCGTCGAGACCGCGCGGCAGGGCGTCAGCGTCCTCGGGCCCGACACACCGGCCGCTGCCCGCCTGGAGAACATCGCCCGCTTCGTCGACTTCGTCGGCGAGAGCATCATCCGCGCCGCGGAGCAGGCCCGCGAGGTCCTCTACACAAAAGCCGAGACGACCCCGCGCGGCCCGGCCGAGCCGCCTTCGCCGGGCTCGAACCAGGTGTCCTCTCAGCAGGTGCGGCCTACGTAGTAAGCCCCCTGGATCTTGCTCGCGGAGCCCAGCCAGGTCGTCCCGGGTCCGACGCACCGCTCGTAGTCGGGCGCCAGGGCGACTTCCACCTTGATGACCACCCGGGAGCCGTCGGAGGTGCAGTGGTTGTAGTAGGCGTCGGAACTCGTCTCGTAGAAGCCGCACGGGTCGGCGGCCGAGGGGGTCGCGGTGGCGGTCACCGTGCTCACCGAGGTGAGCGCGAGCAGGACACCACCGAGGGCACAGGTCAGCGAACGACGAACACGCACAGCACAACTCCTTGTCGATCTGCGGAAATCCCTCCCAGAGTCGTCGCGTCCCTGTCCCGCCGATGATCGAATCTCGCGCCGTTCACCCAGCGAATCGTTTTCCCGCTACGCCGATGGGGTGATTCCCCGTTCACCGGGCGGGTCGGGGTCGGGCTGGGCGGGCTGGGCGGGCTGGGCGGGCTGGGCGGGCTGGGCGGGCTGGGCGGGCTGGGCGCGGCCTAGCCGATGTCGACGACTCGCGCCCAGGCGGGCGGTGTGTCCGGCACGTAGTCCGGGTCGTCCTCGTGCCAGGACCGGGTCGAGGAGTTCCGGGGGAAGAGGCCGACCACCGTACGGCAGGGAGGCCGGGTGTCCGGCCAGGGCGTCTGACCGTCGGTCAGGACGACGACCACGTCGGGGCGGGGCTGGGTGCGCAGGGCGCGGGCGAAGCCGGTGCGCAGGTCCGTGCCCCCGCCGCCGATCAGCGGGATTCCCTCGGCCCGGCACAGCGGATGGGCGATCCGGGCCGACGCGTCGCACGGCACCACGGTGACCAGGTCGCGGCGTCCGCCCACCGCGCGGGAGATCGCGGCGACCTCGAGAAGCGCGCTGCCGAGTTCGGCGTCGCTGACCGAACCGGAGGTGTCGACGACCACGCAGACCCGGGGCGGTCTGCGGCGCAGGCTCGGCAGGACGGCGCCGGGCACCCCCGCCGAGCGCCGCGACGGCCGGCCGTAGGTGTAGTCCTCGCCCGCGCCGGGACCGGACGCCGCCGAGCGGACGGCCGCTCCCAGCAACTCCCGCCACGGCTGCGGCGGATGGAACGCCTCCTCCGCCCACCGCCGCCACCCCTTGGGGGTGTCCCCCGGACGGGCGGTGATGCCCTGCGCCACCCGGAACCGGACCGCGTCCCGTTCCTGCTCGCTGAGGCCGTGCGCGCCGTCCGGTCCCAGCTCCCACGCACGTTCCAGCCCGTCGGCGCCGCTGCCGCAGTCCAGCCAGGCCAGGTCCTGCGTATGCGGTCCGAGCCGGAACTGCCGCAGGTAGTCCTCCATGAGCTGCCCCTCGGGCAGGCTCAACGTCGCCGGTACGACAGCGCCTTCGGGCGGGACCAGCCCGTCGCCGAACGCGTCGTCGTTGATCTCGCAGTCCGCGGCGATGTTCATCCGCAGCCGCTCCCCCGCGCCGGTCAGCCCCTGCTCGCGTGCGAAGCGGTCACTGCGCCCGTGGTGGTCGCGCAGCAGATGCGACACCTCGTGCACCCATACGCCGGCGAGTTCCTCCACCGGCGTCCGGTCCACGAACGCCGGTGAGACGTAAGCCCGCCAGTGCCGGTCGACGGCCATCGTCGGCACCCGCCGCGACGCGACGGCGTGCAGGGCGAACAGCGCCGTCGCCAGGTAGGGCCGGGCCCGTGCGGCGTACAGCCGGGCGGCGAAGAGCTTGTCGCGGTCCAGGCCCAGGTCCAGGTCCGGGAGCTGGGGCGCGTCCGGTGCAACTTGCCCGTCCAGTCCGTCCAGTCCGTCCGGTCCATCCGGTGTCACCTGCGCGTCCGGTGCGTACGGCGTCATCGGCGGGCCCCCGCGGCGGAGTCGACCCGGGCCGCCGTGCGTTCCGCCGCCTGGTCCGCCCGGCGGGACAGCGAGACCGCTCCGGCGAGCTTCTCGATGGACGGCGGAACGTCCCAGTCCTCGCGGCGCAGGGTGGCGAGGGTGGTGGCGGGGACGACCACCAGGTCCGGGGCTCCGGTCTCCACCGCCCGGACCAGGAGCGCCCACGCCGCGTCCCAGCGGGACCTCTCCGGGCGTTCCCGGACCGCCGCCACCACACCGTCGAGCACGGCCTGCCGCAGATCCCCCCGTTCGGGCAGGACGGCTTCCGCCGGGTCGGCGAGCAGCGTCTCGGGGTCCGGAAGGTCCATCCGGTCCAGGCTCGCCAGCAACTCCAGCCCCGGACCGTCCCCCACGGTGCCCCTGACCAGCAGGGACAGTACGTCCCGGGAGGAGTCTGCCGCGGTCGCGAAGGCGATCAGACACAGGGTCATCTCCCAGCTGCGGGGCGACGGCCAGGGGCCGCCCCGGCGGGTCTCGCCGCTGGGCAGCCGGTGCACGAGCGTGGGGCGGGCGGCCAGCAGCCCGCACACCGCCCGGCGGGCGAAGTCGACGGCCTGCGGCAGCTTCCCCGGGTCGAGCCGCGGCAGGGTCGCCCGGGGCCAGGTCCCGCCGAGGCCGCGTACGACGACCTCGTGGTCGTGGGTCCACTGGAGGTGGACGAACCGGTTGGCCAGCGGCGGGCTCAGCTCCCAGCCGTCGGCCGCCGAGGAACGCGGGTTGGCGGCGGCCACGATCCGCACCCCGGGCGGCAGTCGGAGGGAGCCGATCCGTCGTTCCAGCACGAGACGGAGCAGGGCGGCCTGCACGGCCGGGGGCGCGGTGGACAGTTCGTCCAGGAAGAGCAGGCCCCGGCCGGCCCGCACCAGGCGTACCGCCCAGTCCGGCGGGGCCATGGGGACGCCCTGCTGTGCGGGGTCGTCTCCGACGATGGGCAGGCCGGAGAAGTCGGACGGCTCGTGCACGCTGGCGATCACGGTGGTGAGGGGGAGGTCCAGGGCCGCGGCGAGCTGGGTCAGGGCCGCGGTCTTGCCGATCCCCGGCTCGCCCCACAGGAGGACGGGCAGGTCGGCGGCCACGGCCAGGGTGAGGGCCTCGAGCTGGGTGTCGGGGCGCGGTTCGGTGGTGGCGTCCCGCAGCAGGGTCAACAGTGCGCCGGCTACATCGAGTTGGGCGGCGGGGGGCGGGTCGGAGAGGGTGCGGGCAGTGTCGTACGGGGCGCGTGTGGGCATGGGTGATCACCTTTGGGGTCGTGGTACGAGAAGGAGTGGGCGCAGGGGAGGAAGGACCCCGGGTCAGCGCCAGGTCATGCGGCGTGAGTGCGGGCGCAGGCGCCGGTCGCGGGGGTGGGGACGTGGCGGGATGCGGTCGGGGCCGGGGCCGATCAGCCCGGACCGGTACAACCCGTAGGCGATCCGCCGTAGGGCGGCGGTCTCCAGTTCGTCCCGCAGCGCTCCGTCGCGCAGCAGTGCGTCAGGGCCCAGCAGGCTCTCGACGACGGCCAGCGCGCCGGCGGTGTCGCCGTGGTCCAGGCGTTCGCGGACGCCGGTGAGGCAGTCGGGACGCCGGTGCGCCGCGTCGACGGCCTGCAGACAGGGCAGCGGAGTGCCGGTCAGCGCGGCCAGCAGCTCCTCTCTTCGGATCTCGGCCGGATCGTGGTCCAGCGGGGCCAGGACCCCGTCGACCAGGCCGATCCGGTGCTCGGCTCCCCTGCACTGCACGAGGTACGGTCGCCCCACCCGGTCCCCACGGTCCGCCCGGTCCGGACCCCGGGAGGGGTCGGCCGGTGAGCGCTCCGGCGCCAGCGCCGAGGCGACCAGCGGGTGCAGCCGATCGACGTCGATCGCGCCCGTACGGATCAGCTCCAGGTCGGGCAGCGTCCAGGTCGCCGCGTCGGGCAGGACGGGCAGCGCGGGATCGCCGCCCTCCTGCGCGCGCACCGCGACGATCCGCAGCGCGGGCGGCCCGAAGCCGACCTGGAAGCCGAGCGCGGCGCCGGCCCTGTCTCCTTCCCCGCACGCACCCACACCCGCACCTCTGCCCATGCCTCCGCCCGGATCAGGGTCCGCCTCAGGGTCCGGGCGCAGGTCCAGGAGCAGCCGACGCCGACCGCCGAGGCGTACGACGACGGTCCGGTCGGTTCGGCCCTCGGCGTGGAGCAGAAGCGCCGCCTCGGCTGCCCATCGGTCGACGGCGCAGCCGAGTCCCTGCGGGATCGCCCCCGGCAGCTCGGGGTCGAGGTCCGGGAAGAGCGGACAGGCAGTGGACTGCCGATCGGCCCCGGACCGGATCCGCAGTTCATCGGCTCTGCGGGCGTCCCACAGGTGGCGGTGCAGGTCGAGGCGGAACCGTCGGCCGGGGCGGGGATGGGGGTGGCGGCGGGCGCCGGCCTCGACAGAGGAGCCGTCCCACACTCCGAGGCTGATCCGTTGACCGGCGTCGGCCCATGCCGGCGGCGTACGGACCACGAGGTGCACCGGGCCCGCGCCGTCGCGATCGGCGGCGTCACACCCGTCGTATCGCGCCAGCGGCAGGGTCAGCCCCGGTCGCAGCAGTCCGTCGGGGGCGATCCTGGGCATGTGCCAGCGCAGCAGGTCAGGGGCGAGCCGGCGGAGGTCGGACCGGAGCCGGGCGGCCAGCTCCCGGCCATGGGTGCGCGCCAGGGTGCGCAGGTTGAGATCCACGTCGACGCCCGCGGCGGCGCACGCCCCGGCCCAGTCCCCGGCGTGGCGGCGGGCGGTCGCGGTGTCGATCATGGAGGGCGGCACGGCGAACTCGCGCACGCGCAGCCACAAGGAAAGGCGGGAATCCCCGTTCGCGGTCGAAGTGAGCATCAGCGCTCACCTTGCGCGGTAGGGACCCCCGATCTATGAACAGAGTGAGTGATCATCGCGGCAGATCGTAACGCTCCCCGCCTCCATGCGCCACGGACTTTTTCGAGGATCCGGAGATGAGGATCCGGCCGTCGGGATCCGCCCGTCGGGATCCGCCCGTCGGGATCCGGGTACGGGGATCCGGGTATGACGCAAGCCACAAGGGAACGGTTCCGTTTCGATGGGAGGAGAGTTAATCTGAGAGGCAAGCGAACGAAACCGTTTCGTTTAGATCCGCTCGGGCCGCCACGGCCGCGCCTCACCCCCCTCCCCCGCACCAGCATGGAGAACGACAGGCATGGTCTCCGTACTCATCGTCAACGACCAGTCCCTGCAACGCCTCGGCCTGCGCATGCTCCTCGCGGGCGAGCCCGACCTGACCGTCGTCGGCGCGGCGGCCGGCGGAGCCGAGGCGGTCCGTATGAGCGCCGCGCTGCGTCCCGACGTCGTCCTGTTGGACGGCCGCCTCTCCGACCCGGAGGGCATGGAGACCATCCGGCGCATCGCGCAGCGCGCCCGCCTCTCTCCCGTCCCCGCGCCCGTGCCCGCCCTCGCGAACACCTCCGCCGGGACCGGGGAAGCCCCTCCGCGGGTGCTGGTCCTGACCTCCGCCGGTCATGAGGAGTACGCGTCCGCCGCCCTGCGCGCGGGCGCCGGCGGGTTCCTCCTCAAGGACGCCACCCCCGACGAACTGACCGCGGCGATCCGCGTCGTGGCCGCCGGGGACGCGGTCATCACCCCCGGTCTGACCCACGCCCTCATCGACGCCGTCCGCCAGCAGCGCACCCCCCGCCCCCTCTCGCGGGTCGTCGCGCTCGACGCGCTCACCGAACGTGAGCGGGACGTCCTCGTCGCGGTCGCCTCCGGCTGGTCCAACGCCGAGATCGCCGCCCGGCTCTGCATCGCCCCGACGACCGTGAAGTCCCACGTCAGCCACATCCTCGCCAAGATCGGCGCCCGCGCCCGGGTCCAGGCGGTGGCCTTCGCCTACGAGTCCGGCCTGGTACGGCCGGCGGCCTGACGCACGCACACTCCACACACCCCCGCGTCAGGCGGGCTCCGCCGTGGTGCCGCGCACGACGAGGCGCGGGCTGAGGACGACCTCGCGCGACTCGGTACGGCCCTGGTCGAGGCGTTCGACGGCCGCGGTCACCGCGTATCGGGCCTGCTCCTGGGCGCTCTGGCTGACGGTGGTCAGGTTGAAGCAGCTCATGCGGGAGAAGGAGTCGTCGTCGTAGCCGACCACGGACACCCCGCCCGGGACGGCGACGCCCGCACGGGAGAGCGCGGCCAGGACGCCGATGGCCGACTGGTCGTTGAACGCGACGACGGCGGTGGGCAGTCGGCCCCCGTCGAGGAGCTGGTGGACGGCGCGTTCGCCGGCCGCCTCCGTGTGATCGCCGCGCAGGACCCTGATGTGCGCGTCCAGGCCGTGCCGGCGCATGGCCGAGCGGTAGCCGCGACGCCGGTCGGTGGCGATGACCCCCTTGCCGCCGTCGACGTGGACGATGTCACGATGCCCGAGGCCCACCAGATGGTCGACGATCTGGCCCACTCCCTCGTCGTCCGCGGTGCGGACGACGTCCAGGTCGGCCTCGGCGATCCGGCGGCCCACGGCGATGACGGGTGACTTGCGGTCGAGGGCGGCGAGCACGTCGGCGGGGGCGGTGGGGCCGAGGAGTATCAGCGCCTCGCTGCGGAAGGCCAGCAGCGTCTCCACCGCGGTGTGCTCGTCGCGGGTGCGGGTCTGGGTGCTCAGGACCAGGTCGTAGCCGACGTCCTCGGCGGCCGTGTGCAGATGCTCGACGAGCTCGGCGTGGAACGGACTGTGGATGTCGACCATGACGCCGAGCAGCCGGGTGCGCCTGCTGGCCAGGAGGCTCGCGGTGCGGTCCACCTGGTAGCCGAGGTCGGCCGCCGCCTTCAGCACCCGCTGCCGGGTCCGCTCGCTGGGTCCGGGCACACCGCGCAGCACCAGGGACACCGACGCGGTCGACACGCCCACCCGTGCGGCCACGTCCTCCAGCCGGGGGCGCTTGCTCGTGCCGTTCCGTTCACGTGCGGAACCGACTTCTTCCACCTGCGCCTCCCCGTCGAAATCTTCTTGCGCAACACCCTTGACACGCTGACGAAACAACGCCGATAGTACCAGGAATTAAAGCGCTTTAAATTGTCCTGACGTTCCGACGAAGTCGACTCCGGAGTCCCGGCCTCGTGGTTCAGCAGTTCATGCTTCCAATCCCCTCACAGCTCATGTTCCTCTCCCCTCCCAGTTGCACAGCGAGGTGCACGCACCATGAACCGCACATCCCTGCCCCGCTCCCGCAGACTCGTTCCCGCGGCGGCCGTGGCCGCCGCGGCCGCCCTGACCCTCGCGGGCTGCTCCAGCAGCTCTGGCGGCAAGAAGTCCGCCGAGGAGGCCGACAACGCCTCCGCGGGCAAGGCAAGCACCCCTCGCATGACGATCGCGCTGGTCACCCACGCACCGTCCGGCGACACGTTCTGGGACACCATCCGCAAGGGCGCCGAGGCGGCCGCCGCCAAGGACAACGTCAAGCTGATCTACTCCAACGACGAGACGGCCGGCGACCAGGCCAACCTGGTGCAGAACGCGATCGACCAGAAGGTCGACGGCATCGCCGTCACCCTCGCCAAGCCCGACGCCCTGAAGGACGTGGTCGCCAAGGCGGAGCAGGCCGGCATCCCGGTCGTCGGCCTCAACGCGGGCCTGGGCGTCTGGAAGGAGCAGGGCCTGCTGTCGTTCTTCGGTCAGGACGAGGCCGTCTCCGGCCAGGCTCTCGGCACCAAGCTCAACGGCACCGGCGCCAAGCACACGCTGTGCGTGATCCAGGCGCAGGGCGACGTCAACCTCGAAGAGCGCTGCGCCGGCGTGAAGAAGACCTTCGGCGGCAAGACGGACATCCTCTACGTCAACGGCACCGACATGCCGTCGGTGAAGTCGACGATCACCGCGAAGCTGAAGCAGGACAGCTCCATCGACGAGGTCGTCACGCTCGGCGCGCCCGTCGCGCTGACCGCGGTGCAGGCGGTCTCCGAGTCGAGCAGCAAGGCGAAGGTCGCGACCTTCGACCTGAACAAGGACCTCGTCTCCGCCATCCAGAAGGGCTCGATCCAGTTCGCCGTGGACCAGCAGCCCTACCTCCAGGGCTACCTGGCCGTCGACTCCCTCTGGCTCTACAAGACCAACGGCAACTTCAGCGGCGGCGGTGAGCAGCCGGTGCTGACCGGGCCCGCCTTCGTCGACAAGTCCAACGTCGAGGCGGTCGCCACGTTCGCCGCGAAGGGCACCAGGTGATGAGTGTGACTCAGCAGGCTGCGCCGGCGGTGACCACACCGCCGGCCTCCGGCCCGAAGGAGACCGACGGCCGGACCACCCAGCGTTCCCTGGCGCTGCGGCTGTTGGCCCGTCCCGAGGTGGGCGTCTTCCTCGGCGCCGTCGCGGTGTACGTGTTCTTCCTCGTCTCCGCGCCGCCGGTGCGGGACGGCAGCTCGATGGCCAACATCCTGTACCAGTCGTCGACCATCGGGATCATGGCGCTGCCCGTGGCGCTGCTGATGATCGGCGGCGAGTTCGACCTGTCGGCCGGCGTCTCGGTGATCACGTCGGCGCTCACCGCGAGCATGCTCTGCTACCAGCTCAGCATGAACGTCTGGGCCGGTGTGGTCGTCGCGCTCCTGGTGTCGTTGGGCGTCGGTTTCCTCAACGGCTGGATGCTGGTGAAGACCGGGCTGCCGAGCTTCCTGGTCACCCTGGGCACCTTCCTGATCCTCCAGGGCGTCAACCTCGCGGTGACCAAGCTGGTCACCGGCAATGTCGCCACCGACGACATCAGCGACATGGACGGCTTCGGGCAGGCCCGGAAGCTCTTCGCCTCGTCGTTCCAGATCGGCGACGTGCAGGTGAAGATCACCGTGGTGTGGTGGCTGGTCTTCGCCGCCATCGCCACCTGGGTGCTGCTGCGCACGAAGTACGGCAACTGGATCTTCGCGGTCGGCGGCAACAAGGAGTCGGCGCGGGCCGTCGGCGTGCCGGTGACGTTCACGAAGATCTCCCTGTTCATGCTGGTCGGCTTCGGCGCCTGGTTCGTCGGGATGCACCAGCTGTTCACGTTCAACACCGTGCAGTCGGGCGAGGGCGTCGGCCAGGAGCTGATCTACATCGCGGCCGCGGTGATCGGCGGCTGTCTGCTGACCGGTGGTCACGGCTCCGCGATCGGACCGGTCTTCGGCGCGTTCATGTTCGGCATGGTCCAGCAGGGCATCGTCTACGCCGGCTGGAACCCCGACTGGTTCAAGGCCTTCCTCGGCGTGATGCTCCTCGGCGCCACTCTCATCAATCTGTGGGTCAGCCGCGCGGCGACCCGGAGGTGACCCCCATGACAACCGCCAACGAAACCAAGCCCGACGAGGCCGCACGCAAGGCGGCCGCACCTCAAGGCGACGAACCCGTAGTCGAGTTGAAGAACACGGGCAAGTCCTACGGCAACATCCGTGCCCTGCACGGCGTCGACCTCGAGGTCCACCCCGGCAAGGTCACCTGCGTCCTGGGCGACAACGGCGCCGGCAAGTCCACCCTCATCAAGATCGTCTCCGGACTCCACCAGCACACCGAGGGCGAGTTCCTCGTCGACGGCGAACCCGTCCGCCTGACCACCCCCCGTCAGGCCCTCGACAAGGGCATCGCCACCGTCTACCAGGACCTGGCGACCGTCCCCCTGATGCCGGTGTGGCGGAACTTCTTCCTCGGCTCCGAGATGACCAAGGGCCCCTGGCCCCTGCGCCGTCTCGACATCGAGAAGATGAAGAAGACCGCCGACCAGGAACTGCGCAACATGGGCATCGTCCTCGACGACCTCGAACAGCCCATCGGCACCCTCTCCGGCGGCCAGCGCCAGTGCGTGGCCATCGCCCGCGCCGTCTACTTCGGCGCCCGCGTCCTCATCCTCGACGAGCCCACCGCCGCCCTCGGCGTCAAGCAGTCCGGCGTGGTCCTGAAGTACATCGCCGCCGCCCGCGACCGCGGCCTCGGCGTCATCTTCATCACCCACAACCCCCACCACGCCTACATGGTCGGCGACCACTTCAGCGTCCTGCGCCTGGGAACCCTCGAACTCACCGCCTCCCGCGACCAGGTCAGCCTCGAAGAGCTCACCAACCACATGGCCGGCGGAGCCGAACTCGCCGCCCTCAAGCACGAACTGGCACAGGTACGGGGCGTCGACGTCGAAGAGCTCCCCGACTCCGCCGCCGTCCCCTCCTGACCGACACATCCGGAAGGCAACCCGCCGTGAAGATCGCCCTCGACCCGTACATGATCCGCAATGTGCCGTTGCTCGAACTGCCCGCAGTGGTAGCCGAGTTGGGCTACGAGTGGATCGAGCTGTCTCCTCGGGAGGACTTCATCCCGTTCTTCCGGCACCCCCGCGTGGACGACGCCACCGTGCGTAGGTTCCGCAAGGCGCTGGACACGGCGGGTGTCGGCATCTCCTCGCTGCTGCCGCTGTTCCGCTGGTCGGGTCCGGACGAGGACGCCCGGCAGGCGGCCGTACGGTACTGGAAGCGTTCGATCCAGATCGCCGCGGACCTCGGTGTGGACAGCATGATCTCGGAGTTCAACGGGCGACCCGAGGACGCCGACCGCAGCGAGGCGCAGTTCTGGAAGTCGCTGGAAGAGCTGCTGCCGGTGTTCGAGCGGGAGGGCGTCCGGCTCGCCCTGGAGCCGCATCCGGACGACTTCATCGAGAACGGCTACGACGCGGTCAACCTGATCCGGGGCATCAACAACCCCAACGTCAGCTTCCTGTACTGCGCCCCGCACACGTTCCACATCGGCAACGACGCCCCGGGCATCATCAAGTACGCCGGTGACCTGCTGACGCACGTGCACCTGGCCGACGTCTTCGACCACAACGCGTCCTCCGGGAACCGCTACATCCTCAACCCGCCCGGCACCACGGCACGTGTCCACCAGCACCTCGACATGGGCGAGGGCGAGGTCGACTTCGACGAGCTGTTCCGCGAGCTGAAGGCGAACGGTTTCGACGGCACCCTCACCGCGTGTGTCTTCGCCTGGGAGGAACGGGCCAAGGAGTCCTCGGTGTTCATGCGCGAGAAGATCACCGAGTACCTGTCCGCGGGGCAGTAGCCCCCCCCCTGTACCGGCCTGCGAGCTGGGGTGTCGGCCGGGCTTCTCTTAAAGCGCTTTAACAGTCACCACCGAACAGTCCCACCGAACAGTCACCACCGAGAGGAAACCAGCGAGATGCCGTTCGAAGTACTGACCATGGGTCGCGTGGGGGTGGACGTCTATCCACTCCAGACAGGCGTGGGACTTGCGGAGGTCACTTCGTTCGGCAAGTACCTCGGCGGCAGCCCGACCAACGTCGCCGTGGCCGCCGCCCGGTACGGCCGCTCGGCCGCCGTGATCACGAAGACGGGCCGGGACCCGTTCGGCGAGTACGTCCGCACGGCCCTGACCGGCTACGGCGTCGACAACCGCTATGTGGGGACGTCGGACATCGCGCCGACGCCGGTGACGTTCTGCGAGATCTTCCCGCCGGACGACTTCCCGCTGTACTTCTACCGGCTGCCGAAGGCTCCCGACCTGGACATCGAGCCCGGCGAACTGGACCTGGACGCGGTGCGCGACGCCCGGATCTTCTGGGTGACCGGCACCGGGCTGAGCGAGGAGCCGAGCCGCTCGGCCACCCTCGCCGCCCTCGCCCACCGGGCGAAGACCGGGCCGACGGTGTTCGACCTGGACTGGCGGCCGATGTTCTGGACGAACCCGGCCGACGCGCGGCCGTACTACACCGAGGCGCTGCGCCACACCACCGTGGCGGTGGGCAATCTCGACGAGTGCGAGGTCGCCACCGGCGAGCGCGAGCCGCTCGCCGCGGCGAAGGCGCTGCTGGCCGCCGGCGTGGAACTGGCCGTGGTCAAGCAGGGCCCGAAGGGTGTGCTGGCCATGGGCCGGGACGGCGTCGCCGTCGAGGTCCCGCCGGTCCCGGTGGACGTGGTCAACGGCCTCGGCGCCGGCGACGCGTTCGGCGGCGCCCTCTGCCACGGGCTGCTGTCCGGCTGGGACACCGGCCGCACGGTCGCCTTCGCCAACGCCGCGGGCGCGATCGTCGCGGGCCGGCTGGCCTGCTCCGACGCGATGCCCACCGAGGCCGAGGTGGCGCAGAAGCTCCGCGCGGCGGCCCCCACCCTCATCGAGCGAAAGGCATGACCGACGTGCTCTCCGACCATGTGACCCGGATCGTGGCCGCCCGGGTCAACGATCCCGGCGCCGTAGCGGCCGCGGCCGCCCGCCGGGTGCAGGCCTCCTCGCTGCTCGGCGAGCACGGCAAGGCGATGATCGTCGCGGCGGACCATCCGGCGCGCGGCGCCAACGGCGTAGGCGGCGACCCCACCGCCATGGCCGACCGCTTCGCCCTGCTGGACCGCCTCTGCCTCGCCCTGGAGCGGCCCGGCGTGACGGGTGTGCTGGCCACCGCCGACATCCTGGAGGACCTGCTGCTGCTCGGGGTCCTGGACGGCAAGAGCGTCTTCGGCTCCATGAACCGCGCCGGGCTGGCGGGTTCCGTCTTCGAGATCGACGACCGCTTCACCGGCTACGACGCCGAGACGATCGCCGCGATGGGCTTCGACGGCGGCAAGATGCTCACCCGCATCGCCCTCGACGACCCGGCGACGCCGTCCGTGCTGGAGAACACCGCCCGCGCGGTCGACGCCCTCAACGACCGTCGCCTCATCGCCATGGTCGAGCCGTTCCTGTCCTCCTGGGTCGACGGGAGGATCCGCAACGACCTCTCCCCCGACGCCGTCGCCAAGTCGATCACCATCGCCTCGGGGCTCGGCCGCCGCACCGCCTACACCTGGCTGAAGCTGCCGGTCGTCGCCGACATGGAGCGCGTCCTCGCCTCCTCGACGCTGCCCGCGCTGCTGCTCGGCGGCGAGGTCACCGACCCCCAGGCCGCCTTCTCGTCCTGGGGCAAGGCCCTCAAGTGCCCCACCGCACAGGGCCTGGTGGTCGGCCGTTCGCTCCTCTACCCCTCGGACGGCGACGTCGCCGGCGCGGTGGACCGGGCGGTGAGCCTGCTGTGACGACCACGATCCGACTCACCACGGCTCAGGCCCTCGTGCGCTTCCTGGCGAACCAGTACAGCGAGCGCGACGGCCAGGAGCAGCGGCTGATCCCTGGTGTCTGGGGGATCTTCGGGCACGGCAACGTGGCCGGGATCGGGCAGGCGCTGCTTCAGGCGGCGACCACCGGCGAGGCCGATCTGCCGTACTACTTGGCGCGTAACGAGCAGGGCATGGTGCATGCGTCGGTGGCGTACGCGAAGATGCGCGACCGGCTGGCGGCCTTCGCCTGCACGGCGTCCACCGGTCCCGGTTCGACGAACATGATCACGGGTGCGGCGCTGGCGACGACCAACCGACTGCCGGTGCTGTTGCTGCCGTCCGACATGTTCGCGACCCGGGCCGCCGATCCGGTGCTTCAGCAGCTGGAGGACGGCCGGGGCGGGGACGTCACGGTCAACGACGCCTTCCGGGCGGTGTCGAAGTACTTCGACCGCGTCTCGCGTCCCGAGCAGCTGGTCCCGGCCGCGCTGGCGGCGATGCGGGTGCTGACCGATCCGGTGGAGACCGGTGCGGTCACGCTCGCGCTGCCGCAGGACGTGCAGGCGGAGGCGTACGACTGGCCGGCGGCGTTCTTCCGGCGGCGGGTGTGGCACGTGGGCCGGCCGATGCCGGAGCCGGCCGCGGTCGAGCGGGCCGCCCGGCTGCTGCGGGGCGCGCGCAGGCCGCTGATCGTGGTGGGCGGCGGGGCCGTCTACTCCGGTGCGGAGACCGTGCTGCGGGCGTTCGCCGAAGGCACCGGGATCCCGGTCGCCGACACGCACGCAGGCAAGGGCGCGGTGCCCTGGGACCACCCGTACGCGGTCGGGGGCCTCGGCTCGACCGGCTCGTACGCGGCCAACGAGCTGGCCCGCGAGGCCGACGTCGTGCTCGGCGTCGGCACCCGGTACTCGGACTTCACCACCGCCAGCCACACCGTGTTCGGCGACCCGGACGTCGCCTTCGTCAACCTCAACGTGGCCCGCCTGGACGCGGTGAAGCACTCGGCGGAGCCGCTGGTCGCCGACGCCCGCCTCGGTATCCAGGCCCTCGCCGGCGCACTCAGCGACTGGGAGGTGGACCAGGAGTACCGGGACAGGACACGCCGACTCATCGCCCGTACAAGGGAGATCGAGGAGACCTGCTTCGCACCGGAGCGGAACACCGGCGAACTCCCCGCCCAGACGCAGATCCTGGGCGCGCTCAACGAGGTGCTGGGCGACCGCGACGTGGTCATCAACGCGGCGGGCTCCATGCCCGGCGACCTGCAGCAGCTGTGGCGGGCCCGGGATCCGAAGGCCTACCACGTCGAGTACGCGTACTCCTGCATGGGGTACGAGGTCGCCGCCGGCGTCGGCGCGAAGATGGCCGATCCGTCGCGGGAGGTCGTCGTACTCGTCGGCGACGGCTCGTATCTGATGATGGCCCAGGAGATCGTGACCATGGTCTCCGAGGGTCTGAAGGTCATCGTCGTCCTGGTCCAGAACCACGGCTTCGCCTCCATCGGGGCGCTGTCGGAGGCGCTCGGCTCGCAGCGGTTCGGCACCAAGTACCGCTTCCGCGACGGCGATTCGGGCCAGCTCGACGGCGACGTACTCCCCGTCGACCTGGCCGCCAACGCTTCCTCGCTCGGTGCGGACGTCCTGCACGCCACCTCCGTCGACGAGTTCCGTACCGCGATGGAGAAGGCGAAGGCCTCCCACCGCACGACGGTCGTGCACGTCGAGACCGACCTGTACGGGCCCAACCCGCCCGGGCACGGCTGGTGGGACGTGCCCGTCGCCCAGACGTCCGCCCTGGACTCCACCCGCGCCGCGTACGAGACGTACGCCTCCCACAAGCTCGACCAGCGCCACTACCTGTAAGGACACCCTCACGTGAAGACCATCCAGCACTGGATCAACGGGTTGCCGGTCACCGGTGGGAACCCCAGCACCGCGCCGGTGTTCAACCCGGCCACCGGCCAGGAGCAGGCGCGGGTCGTGCTCGGCGGCGGTGCCGATGTCGACGCTGCCGTCGCGGCTGCCGCTGCCGCCTTCGAGACCTGGTCGGAGTCGTCGCTCGCGCAGCGCACCCAAGTGATGTTCGCCTTCCGGCAGCTGCTCGTGGAGCACGAGGAAGAGCTGGGTCGGATCATCTCGGCCGAGCACGGCAAGACGGTCGACGACGCGCGCGGCGAGATCACGCGCGGCCGGGAGGTCGTGGAGTTCGCGTGCGGACTCGGCGACGTGCTCAAGGGCTCGTTCTCGGACCAGGTGTCGCGCGGTGTCGACGTGCACGACTTCCGGCAGCCGCTCGGTGTCGTCGCGGGCATCACGCCCTTCAACTTCCCGGCCATGGTGCCGCTGTGGATGCACCCCATGGCCATCGCCACCGGCAACACCTTCGTCCTCAAGCCCAGCGAGCGCGACCCGTCAGCCGCGAACTTCGTCGCCGAGCTGTACAAGAAGGCGGGCCTTCCGGACGGCGTCTTCAACGTCGTGCACGGCGGCAAGGACGCGGTCGACGCGATCCTCACCCACCCCGGCATCGAGGCGGTCTCCTTCGTCGGCTCCACCCCGATCGCCAAGTACGTGCACGAGCAGGCCACTTCGCACGGCAAGCGGGTCCAGGCCCTCGGCGGCGCGAAGAACCACGCCGTCGTCCTGCCCGACGCCGACATCGAGTTCGCCGCCAACCACATCACGGCGGGCGCCTACGGTTCGGCCGGCGAGCGCTGCATGGCCGTGTCGGTGGCCGTCGCGGTCGGTGACGCGGCTGCCGACGCGCTGGTCGAGGCCCTGGAGCGCAAGGCCCGCGAGGTCAAGGTCGGTCCCGGTGACGTGCCGGGCGTCGAGATGGGGCCGCTCGTCACCAAGGCGTCGCAGGAGCGTGTCGAGAACGCCGTCGGCGTCGCCGCCACGCAGGGCGCCACGGTCGTCGTGGACGGACGCGGGCTGAAGATCGACGGTCACGAGGAGGGCTTCTTCACCGGACCGTCCCTGCTCGACCGGGTCACCGCCGAGATGGACGCGTACAAGGAAGAGCTGTTCGGGCCGGTGCTGGCCGTCGTCCGGGTCGACTCGCTCGACGAGGCGATCGACCTCATCAACGCCAACCCGTACGGGAACGGGACCGCCCTGTTCACCGGCAGCGGTGAGGCGGCGCGCCGTTTCCAGCGCCGGATCAAGGTCGGCATGATCGGCATCAACGTCCCCGTGCCGGTGCCGATGTCGTACTACTCCTTCGGCGGCTGGAAGGACTCCCTCATCGGCGACTCCCCCGTTCACGGCCCCGAGGGCGTCCGCTTCTACACCCGCCCCAAGGTCGTCACCACCCGCTGGCCGCAGCCCGCCCAGCAGGTGAACGCCGGCTTCAACTTCCCCACCTCCAACTGAGATTCCCCACCGGGACTTTTCGAAAGGCACCACCATGACCACCTCGGGCAAGCCGCTCTCCGTCGCGGTGATCGGAGCCGGCATGGCCGGCCGCAGCCACGCCGCCGGCTACCGCAACGCAGGCACGGTCTTCGGCGCCGGCCTGCCGCCCGTCCGGCTGGCCGCGATAGCCGACGCCAACGTCGCACTCGGCGAGGACGCCGCCCGCCGCTACGGCTTCGAGAAGGCGCTCCCGAGCTGGGAGGCCGTCGTCGAGGACCCCACGATCGACGCCGTCAGCATCGTCGTAGGCAATGCTCTGCACCGGCCCATCGCGGAGGCGCTGGTCGCCGCGGGCAAGCACGTGCTGTGCGAGAAGCCGCTCGCCGGATCGCTCGAAGACGCCCGCGCCATGGCCGAACTGGAGCGCACGGCCGAGGTCGTGACCGCCGTCGGCTACACCTTCCGCCGCTCCCCCGGCATCGCCGGCATCCGCGACCACGTCCAGCGCGGCGAGCTGGGCGACCTCACCCTCTTCAGCGGCCGCTACTGGTGCGACTACGCCACCGACCCGAACGGGCCGCTGAGCTGGCGGTTCAAGGGCGGCGCCGGCTCCGGCGCGCTCGGGGACGTCGGCTCGCACGTCATCGACGCCGCCGAGTACGTCGCCGGTCCCATCGTCTCCGTCTCCGGCGCCTTCCTCTCGACGCAGATCCCCAAGCGGCCCCTGCCGCTCGGCGCGGTCGTCGGACACAACGCCGCTCCCGTCTCCGACGAGTTCGGCGAGGTCGAGAACGAGGACACCGCCTCCTTCACCGCCCGCTTCGAGTCCGGGCTCGTGGGCACCTTCTCCGTGACGCGCACCGGCTTCGGCCTGCCCAACGGACTCGCCTTCGACGTCCTGGGCGTCGGCGGGCGAGCCGCGTTCGACCAGCACCGCCCCGCCGAGTACCTCTTCGACGACGCCCAGCCCGACGCCCGGACCCAAGGCGCCCGGCAGGTCATCGTCGGACCGCAGCTGCCCTACTTCGCCGGCGGCGTCCCGATGGAGGCGGCGGGCGTGGGCGCCAGCAACGCCGACAACTTCACCTACCAGGCCCGCGCCTTCCTCGACCAGGTCGCGGGCGTCGCCCAGCCGCTGCCGGCCTGCGCCACGTTCGCCGACGCCCTGCGGACCATGGAGATCATCCAGGCAGTCGTCGCCTCCTCCCGCGACGGCGGCGCGTCCGTCGCCGTCCCGCCCGCCGCCTGACACCCCCCACACCCCGAAGGAGCACTCGCATGGCCCTCAAGCTCGGCGCCTACACCGCCTGTCTGCACGACCGCCCCCTCACCGAGGCCCTCGACGTCCTCAAGGACAACGGCCTGACCTCCGTCGAGGTCAACACCGGCGGCTTCATCCCCTCCCCGCACTGCCCGGTCGACCTCCTGCTGTCCTCGGCCGCCGCCCGCGAGGAATACCTGGCCGCCTTCGCCGAGCGCGGGATGGAGCTCACCGGCCTCAACTGCAACGGCAACCCCCTCAACCCGCTCCCCGGCGTCGGCCCCAAGCACGCCGACGACCTGCGCCGCACCATCCGCCTCGCGGGCCTGCTCGGCGTGAAGCACGTGGTCACCATGTCCGGCACCCCCGGCTCCGACCCCGACGCCAAGTACCCCTCCTGGGTCGTCAACCCCTGGGACGGCGTCTACATGGACGTCCTGGACTACCAATGGGCCGTGGCCGTCGACTTCTGGAAGGAGATCGACGCCCTCGCCCGCGACAACGACGTCCGGGTCGCCATCGAGATGCACCCCCACAACCTCGTCTTCTCCCCCGTCACCCTCAAGCGCCTCGTCGACGAGACCGGCGCGACCCACGTCGGCGCGGAGATGGACCCCTCCCATCTGATGTGGCAGGGCATGGACATCGTCGCCTCCATCAAATGGCTGGGCCCGCTGGTGTTCCACGCCGCCGCCAAGGACGCCACGCTCTGCCCCGGCGCCGACATCCGCGGCGTGCTGGACACCTCCTTCACCCGCGTCCCCGCCGACGCACCCGGCAAAGTCCCCACCGGCTACGGATTCTGGTGCAACTCCTGGCCGGAGAACCCGGCGTGGAAGTTCGTCGCCGTCGGCGCCGGCCACGACGTGGCCTACTGGACCGAGTTCCTGCGCGCCCTCGCCGAGATCGACCCCGACATGGCCGTCAACATCGAACACGAAGACGCCGCCTACTCCCAGACCGAAGGCCTCGCCCTGGCCGCCAAGAACCTCCACAGCGCCGCATCCGCGCTCTGACCACCCCCCTACGTGGCCCCGTCCCCGCTGTCCCGGGGGCGGGGCCACCCCCTATACCACTACTCTCCACCTCTCATCAGCATCTTTCATGGAATGCACACCAATAGCGCACTGATTACTCACCCGTTCGGTAGGCTCCAGGCGCTTCATTCGCACCATCGAGGGGGGATTCCTCATGCGTATACGTCATGCGCTGGCCGTGGTCGCCGCGGCGGGCTTCACCGCGACGCTCGCCGCCGCTCCGGCCCACGCCACCGAGTACACGTCCGCGCTGAAGATCAAGGGCGTCCAGTACGACGCGCCCGGCAGCGACTCCAACCGTTGCTCCGGCGGCAACACCAAGGACGAGTACCTGACGATCAAGAACTACTCCCGCACGACGACCGTCAACCTCAGGGGTTACGTCGTGAAGGACGCCGCCGGCAACAAGTTCACCTTCGCCGCCGACCACCGGCTCGAGCCCGGCGACTCGGTGAAGCTGCGGGGCGGCCGGGGCGCCGACTCCGACGCCGGCAACGTCGCCTACCGCCAGAACTGCAACTTCCTCTGGAACAACGACAAGGACACCATCTACCTGGTCAAGCCCTCGGGCGCCCGCGCCGACGTGCACTCCTACACGAAGCGCGCCGACGACGCCGACGGCAACGGGTACATCACGTACCACGGCTGAGAGCCGCCGTACCGCGGGGACTACGCCGCCGCGGGTGTGAAGGTGAGCAGGTCGTCGTTCGCGCCGGGCTGGACCACGCCCCAGCTGCTCTCGGGGACCTCGTTCCAGGCCCCCGGGAGGTCGCCCGGGGGCTCCGAGACGATCAGACGGGTGTCGTCGGAGACCTCGCTCAGGAACGCCACTTCGGGGTGCAGGGCCCGGAGTGTGTCCACCCGGGTGCTGTAGTAGAGCGAGCGTGAGGCGCCCTGGCTGGAGTAGCGGAAGGCCCACAGCCGTCGGCCGTCGGTCACGGCGACCGTCATCTGCAACGGGAACTCCACCCCGTGCCGGTGACCGGTCCGCTCCACCAGGCCCGCCATCCGCGCCACCGCGCCCGGCGGATCCTCTTCCAGGCCGAAGGTGAGGGCCAGGAAGAACATCATCTCGGAGTCCGTGGAGCCCTCGATGTCGAGGAACAGCTCCGGGTCGACGGCCAGGGCGAGGTCGCGGCGGATCTCGTGGAAGTCGGTGATCGCCCCGTTGTGCATCCACATCCAGCGGCCGTGACGGAACGGGTGACAGTTGGTCTGCTGCACCGCCGTGCCGGTCGAGGCCCGGATGTGGGCGAAGAACATCGAGGAGCGGACATGGCCGGCGAGCTCCTGCAGGTTGCGGTTGCTCCACGCCGGGGTGGTGTCCCGCATCACCCCGGGGTTGTCGACGTCCGGCGCGTACCAGCCGACGCCGAACCCGTCGCCGTTCGTCGTCTCGACGCCCAGCTTGGAGTGCAGACTCTGGTCGATCAGCGAGTGCGCCGGTTTGTAGAGGATGTTCTCGAGCAGGATGGGCGTTCCCGAGTAGGCGAGCCATCGGCACATCCCGGCTACCGCCCTTCCGACCCGGACCCGGCCGGACGCGCCACGCACAGCGCCCAGATGATGAACCCGGAGAAGGCGATCATCACGACCGACCAGACCGGGTAGTACGGCAGGGAGAGGAAGTTGGCGATCACGATGAGCCCGGCGATGGCCACACCGGCGACGCGCGCCCACTTCGCCGTCTGGAACAGCCCCAGGCTGACGAGCACCGCGACCACGCCCAGGGCCAGGTGGATCCAGCCCCAGCCGGTCAGGTCGAACTTGAAGACGTAGTTGCTCGTCGAAACGAACACGTCGTCCTCGGCGATCCCCATGATCCCGCGGAAGATGTCGAGCACTCCGGCGAGCATGAGTGTCACAGCGGCGAAGACGGTCAGGCCGTCGGCCCACTGCAGTCTGGCCGAGTGCGCGTGCGCGTGCGGAGTGTGAGTCGCAGTCATCCCGATGCCTCGATTCGGTGTCGTCTTTCGTCGGGTGGGTTCAGCGGCCGGAGCCGGACGTGACGGGGGCCGATCCCTCGGCCGGGCCGTGCCCGCTCAGGACCAGCTGCTTCGCCTTGCGGAACTCCTCGTCCGTGATGTCGCCGCGGGCCCGGATCTCGGACAGCTTGGCCAGCTCGTCGGCGCTGCTGGGCCGTCCGTCGCCGCCCTGGGCGGTCTTGCGGACGTAGGAGTCGAAGGCCTCCTGCTGTGCACGGGCGTGCGCCGCATCGCGGCTGCCCATGTTCTTGCCGCGGGCGATCACGTAGACGAACACCCCGAGGAACGGCAGGACGATCGTGAACACCAGCCAGCCGGTCTTGGCCCAGCCGCTGAGGTCGTCGTCGCGGAAGATGTCGACGACGACCCGGAAGAGCAGGACGAACCACATGATCCACAGGAAGAACACCAGCATGGTCCAGAAGGCGCTCAGCAGCGGATAGTCGTACGCGAGGTACGTCGGTGCACTCATGTCACTCCTCCGTCCCGGGCTTTCGCCCGAAAGCCGTTGCGTGCCGTTTCCAGAGTGCGTGCGGCGGGTGCCGGGGGCCTCACCCCAGGCGGGTGAGCTGTGCCCGTGGGGTCCGGGGCGCCCCTCGGCGGTTCCTTCGCCGGATCTCAGTCGCCCCCGGCCGTCCCGCGCGGGCCGTTTGCGCCCACGCCCGCCCGGCGCAGCGCGGCCCGCCAGGCCAGGGCGACGGCCAGCTCGACCAGGCCGAGCAGGACCAGCCAGAGGCCGAGCAGCCGGGTCAGCGCCCGGGCCGACTCGGTGGGCAGGGACAGCACCACGATTCCGGCGACGATGCCGAGGACGGCCGCGCACAGGACGAAGCCGCGGTGGGGCAGGTCCTTGGCGGCGAGGGCCGTGTAGAGGGTGAGGATGCCCGACGTCAGCCAGACGATCCCGACGATCAGGGAGAGCACGGCGATGGTCTGGAGCGGGTTGCGCAGGCACAGAACGCCGGCCAGGACGTACAGCACGGCCAGGAGCAGTCCGGGCAGCCGTTCGCCGTGGTCGTCCCGGGCGAAGGCCGCCACGAACCGGAACGCCCCGGTCACCAGGAGATACAGGCCGATGAGGACCGCCAGCACGTGCAGGGTCTCGTCCGGCCAGACAAGGACGAGCAGGCCCGGCACGAGCGTGGCGATCGCCGAGCCGAGCATCCACGTCCAGGAGCGCCCGAGGGCCGCCAGCGTCTGCGCGGGGTCGCCCATGGGGTGGTCGCCCGCGGTGTGCGGTCCCGCCCCGTCGGACCTGTGCTCCGGCCCGGTGTGCGGCCCCTCCGGATCACGCGACACGGTCATGGCTCCTCCTCGCGCGATCGGCGGGTCGCCTCCGGACCGCCGACGGGGCGGTGTGCGGTGACCTCACCGGGCCAGCGTCCCGCCCGGCGCGGCCCGCCGGGTCACCCATCACGGGTGATCCGCGCGGCGCGCGGCAGCGATGGGCTGGAACCCCGGAGGTTCGGTCAGGAAATCGCCGGGCAGGGCGGAAGCCTCGCGCTGCGCCCGCCCAGGTGTGCGCCGGGCGCGGGACTCCGCGACACGGGGACAGCCGTCCAGGAGGTGTGCGTCATGGCGCTACCGAGCGCATTCACGGCCCATCTGACACCGAGCGAGCGAGCGGCGTACGGCAGGAGCACGCGTACCCGCATGTCACGCTCGGATCACGGCCGGTTCGAAGAGGCCGCGGAACGGATCGACCCGGTCGAACTGATAGACCGTCAGTCCAACACGCGGGTATCCGAGTTGGTGCCGATCCGCTACGGCCGCATGCTCGAGTCCCCGTTCCGCTTCTACCGGGGCGCGGCGGCGATCATGGCCGCCGACCTCGGCGCCACCGCGCACACCGGCCTGACGGTGCAGCTGTGCGGCGACGCCCACCTGCTCAACTTCCGGCTGCTGGCCTCGCCCGAACGCCATCTCGTCTTCGACATCAACGACTTCGACGAGACCCTGCCCGGCCCGTTCGAATGGGACGTCAAGCGGCTGGCGGCCTCCTTCGTGATCGCCGGCCGCGAGAACGACTTCACGGTCCGTGAGCAGAACACCGCCGTACGGGCCTGTGTGGGCGCCTACCGGCGGCGCATGCGGGAGTTCGCCGGAATGCGGACCCTGGACGTCTGGTACGCCCAGGACGACGTGGACCGGATGCGGAAGCTGATGGCCTCGTCGATGGACAAGGAGACCCGCCGACGTACCGACCAGGCGACGGCCAAGGCCCGGACGCGGACCCACCTCCAGGCCTTCGAGAAGCTGACCCGGCCCACGGCCGAGGGGCGGCAGATCACCCCGGACCCGCCGCTGATCACGCGGCTCAGGGATCTGCTGACCAACGCCTCCGAGGAGGAGAAGGGAATCCAGGAGGTCGTGGACGGGTACCGGCAGACCCTGTCGTCCCAGCACCGGCATCTGCTGCGCCAGTACCACCTGGTCGACATCGCCCGGAAGGTGGTGGGCGTGGGCAGCGTCGGAACGCGCTGCTGGATCCTGCTGCTGCTCGGCCGGGACGACGACGACCCGCTGCTGCTGCAGGCCAAGGAGGCGGGCGAGTCCGTCCTCGCGCCCCACGTCGGCGGGGAGACGTTCGACAACGAGGGCCGCCGTGTGGTGGCGGGCCAGCGGCTGATCCAGACGACCAGCGACATCTTCCTGGGCTGGACCCACGTCGTGGGCGGCCTCGACGGGCAGGACCGGGACTTCTACGTGCGGCAGCTGCGGGACTGGAAGGGCATCGCCCGGCCGGAGACCATGGATCCCAGCCTGTTCCGGCTGTTCGCGCGGCTGTGCGGCGCCTGTCTGGCGCGGGCTCACGCCCGTTCCGGCGACCCCGTCGCCATCGCCGCCTACCTCGGCGGCGGCGACCGCTTCGACCGGGCGCTCGCCGGGTTCGCCCAGGAGTACGCCGACCGCAACCAGCGTGACTTCGACGCACTGGGGACCGCGGCCCGCTCGGGCAGGGTCCAGACCGAGAGTCTCTGACTCCCCCGCACGACACTCTCGTACGATGCGCGCGACTCCCACGAGTCGCGCGCATCGTACGACGCTGTCACGACTCCCCCTGCTGACGACTCCTGTGCTCCGTCCGAGCTCCGTCACTCCGGCGGCTGGCGCATCTCCAGGACGCGCAGGCCCAGCGAGCGGCAGCGGGCCAGCAGCCCGTAGAGGTGCGCCTCGTCCACGACGGGCCCGAACAGGACGGTCTGGCCGGACATCACCACATGGTCGAGCTCCGGGAAGGCTCTGGCCAGCGTCTCCGACATACATCCGTCGACGCGGATCTCGTAGCGCATGAGCTGCTCTCCCCCGGGTGGCCTGGGACAGGCGGGCTGCGGCGCCCCTACCCTGCGATGGTCCTGCTCGGCACGGCCGACGGCCTCACCCAGTACAGGTGAGGTCGGTGCGGAAGTCGCTGCGGGAGGTCAGTGCGTCAGGAAGATCTTGAACGAGATGATCAGCAGGCCGAGCAGCAGGTTCACCGTGGCGGTGACGGTCACCAGGCGCCAGGAGGCGCCGGCCCGACGGGCCGCGGCCGCCGACCATCCCACCTGGCCCGCCACGGCCACGGCGAGCCCGAACCAGAGGGCGCCCTGCAGGTCGAGGCCGAGCAGCGGGCTGACGGCCACGGCGGCGGCCGGCGGGACGGCGGCCTTGACGATGGGCCACTCCTCGCGGCACACGTGCAGCACGATCCGGCGGTCCAGGCTCAGCTGGGCCAGGCGCGCGCCGAACAGCTCGGCGTGCACATGGGCGATCCAGAACGCCACGCTGGTGAGCAGGAGCAGCACCACCACTTCCAGCCGTGGAAGCGAGCCGAAGGAGCCCGCGCCGAGGATCACGGAGGCGGCGAGCATGGACCCATAGACACCGCCGGTGTAGTCGCCGCGTGTGCGGCCCTCGGCGGTGCGCGCTACGACGGTGGCGTCGTCGGTTCCTGGCATCGCGGCTCCCGAATCAGTGACGTGAGCCGACGGTGTGGGCCGGCTCACCGGTGTCGGGCAGTTCGGGCCACCTGGGCCGATTCGGGCGGGCGGCCGGACGGGTCGGCAGGTGCGGGGTGACCAGGAAACCGGCGAGCGTGATCGCTCCGATGATCATGAAGGCGGCCATGACCAGCGCGTGGAGCGTGATGACGGCCTGGATGGCAGTGACCTCGGTGTCGAAGTCCTCGACGAGCCGGCTGATGGAGACGTTCATGACGGACGTGTCCAGAACCATCAGGAACTGGGCCGTCCCCAGGACGATCAGAGCCCGCCAGTGCGCCAAGGTGTCCACCTCGCCGAGTCGGCCCGGGACGCCGGTGGGCGTCACCCGGGCAGCGACCACAGCCGACCGGCCGCCCCCTCCATCCCAGCTCAGCAGCCCGTCCGGTACCTCACCCGCCACGGGCGAGCCTGCTGCCGCGCGACCGGCGACCACGGACCGGCGGAGCCGTGAACAGGTCATGGAAACCGCGGCTAGCGTGCCCGGCGCACCGCGTCGGGAGTCGACCACGATCAGCCCCGGGGAGAATCTGGGGAGTTTCGACCAGCAGGCCGTTCCCCCGGCCTCCCGAGCAGTCCGTCGATGACGGCGCGCCTCCTACTCCCGGCCTCCGGCATGAATTGGGCGTAGTAACCGAGCGTGACATTGGGCGAGGAGTGCCCGAGCCATCGCGCCGGCGTCACCACGGACTCCCTCGACTCCAGCATGATCGAGGCGTAGGTGTGCCGCAGCACATGAAACCCGTCCCTCGGCGCTGCCTGCCACTGCCAGGGTTTTGCCCCTCTGGGGCGCGGTGGAATGATGCCGGCCTCGGCCAGCGCGGGCTTCCAGGTGTTGGTGTTCCACGCGACTAACCGCAATGGCGTTGCCGAATCGTGTGGCGAGCAGCAGGGAGTACTTCCTCGGCTGCCCTTCCGGCTTCTCCCACGGGAGCTCCACCTCCACAGGCGGAAACGCCTCGACATGGCGCTTCAGCTCCTCGGCCACCGAGGACGGCATATCGACGACGCGCGTCTTGCCTCCCTTCGGAAGAGTGAAGTACCGCCTCCCCTTGAACGACTGGACTTGGCGGCGGACGTGAAGCGCGCCTCCGTACTCGACCGAGAGGGCAGTGGCCCCCAACTTGGCTATGTACGCTCGCAGAGCCGCCACCGGGAGCTGAAGGTTCCCAGAGGCACTTGGTCACTGAGCTATTTCAGCGTTGCCGCTCCAGGGTGAGGACGGCAGCGGCGATTGACGACATTCGATGCGGGCTACAGCGCGCGTGGTGGAAGGTCCACCAGGACTTCAGGCGGGCCACGCCCCGTTCGACCGGTGCCCGTACTGCCGAGAGCGCGCGGTTGACGGTGTGCTGGGTTGGCGACAGGTCGCGACCGGGTGGGCGTCTGACCGGTGGGGTGACCCACGGTCCGGCGCCGATGCAGGCGCGGTCGGCAAGGATCGGGACGCCTTGGCGTTCGCAGAACCGGATGATCCGGTGGGCGCGGGCCGCGGTCAGGTCATGGGTCCGGCCCGGCAGAGCGGGCGAGATCCACAGCAGGCGTCCGGTCAGATCGGTGACCACCACGGTGTGGGTGTAGGCGTGGGCGGTGCCCAGCGAGATGCCGAAGCCGGCGGCGATCTGCGCGAGGGTGTCGTGCTTGCGCAGGTACACCAAGGCGACCAGCGCGCGCTGGTGTGGAGGGAGCTTGCAGCGGCGGTCACCCTCACGGGTGACGATGAGCATGGTGACCCTTAAGAATGTTGGACGGTCCGGGAGGACCGGGTGTGGCGGATGGTGACCTGCCGGTGATGGCTTGAGTGGATTGGCCGCCCGGTCCTCCGGGACGCTCCGACTGCTGATTGAGAACTGCGGTCATCGCTGGTGAAGGGCCTGTCGGCGGAGTGTTCCTCGGACCGTTGAAGCTCTCGGCACGCAGGAACGGAGCGACGCGGGTGACCAGGCGGCACACATGCATATGGGTCGGCATCGATGCCGGCAAGGGCCATCACTGGGCGGTAGCGGTGAGCGCCGAGGGCGAGCGGCTCTTTTCAACGAAGGTGATCAACGACGAGTCACAGATCCTGACGCTGATCCACTCAACCAGTGCGTGCGGCAGGTCGAGTGCGGCAGGATGGGGAACCAACGAGGCTCCTGTGCCGACGGGTTGAGACTTCGAACACCTCCCCCAACGGCACAGGAGCCTCGTGCGTTGCGGGTTCCTCCGCCGTGAGGCAAACGGTTTGTCACACACCCTGACGCGGCGGCACTTCTGCCACCGACTGCGGAGGGTGTGTGACAGGCTCGACAGCTCATTGGATCAGGTCGGTGTGCGGATGCTCGGGAGAGGTCGGGCAGACGTAGATCTGCATGTTGTCGGTGCTGCCGACTTCGACCTTGGTCGGCTGCGAGGGGTTCTGGCCACAGCAATGACCGGCGGTGTTGGCGGCGGCCTGTTCTTCGCAAGGCGCCCAGCTGTGTCCCTCACCGCCGTCCCATTCGAAGGAGGCGATGGTCAGCAGCGGGACCATCCGCACATCACAGACAGTGCAGTATCGGGGGTTGGGGTCGGTGCGGCCCCATGGAGGCCAGCCGCCGACCTTCCATCCGGGTGCGTCTGCCAGATGGATGTCATAGAAGTCCCGTGGAAAGTCCGCGTAGGAGCTGTCCACGTCGGCGCCGGCTGCCTGCCATCTGCTCCAGTCCTCCACCATCAGCAGCATCTGCGGGCTCAGATCGAGGCTGGCGGGGTACTCGGTGATCGCTTCCGGTGCCAGCACGCACGGTTCCGGCACATAGCCCTCATAGTTCACCTCGTACGGCTCGGGCGGTGTGGCGAGGATGTCGACGACCTCCGCGGCGGACCGCCAGAACAGTGCGGTCGACGGCTTCCAATTCGGAACGTGGTCGTAGGGGCACCACAGAACCTGGAGCAGATCGCCCTGTCCGGGCGGCCGCAGCAGGGGTATGTCGCGTAGATACAGCTGGGCCACGGGCAGCATGGGGACCGGGCAGTCCGCGGGCAACGGAGGGCCGGCGTCGAGGCGCTCCGCGAGCCTCGCGGCGTTCCGTTCCTTGACCGCCTCCTCCTCGGGCGTTATCCCAGGACCATCGTGATCACCGTGCCACCGGGCCCGCATGCGCCTTATGAGCCGCACTTCGGCCGGCGACTGGCGGAACCCACTGTCACGGTGCAGGTGCGAGGCTTCGCAGTGCGGCCACGGCTCCTCAGCCGGCCACAGCAACGGCCCCCCGACCGAGCTCTCCCCGACCGAAGGCGACCCGGGACGAGGGTGCAGCCGAATCGCAGGACGTGCCAACGGCGCCAGCTCGGGAAAGACCGCGGTCACGTCCACGGGCCGCGGCGGAGTAGTGCGTACGAAAACCATGCCGGTGATCCTGTCACCAGCCACTGACAACCCCTGGCCGCCTCAACCAACTTCGGTGGCATCGGTGTTCAGCTGGTCAAGTCCAACGCATGCAGCCTCGGCCACAGCGACAGCGTCTTCCACGGCGGACGTCGACGGGCGGGGTCAGTCGGGCCAGGTGCCGGTCAGGCGGCGAGTCGCGACGGCGCCACCGCGGTCGACGACGGCTTTGACGCCGGCGAAGATCGCGCCTTGGAGGATGGCTGCCGACAGCACCTCGCGCCAGGTGCGGCGCTCGTCAGTGGCGTCGGGGGCCTCCTGTTCATGCCCGAGCTTCTTCCACACCTGTTTGAACACTCCGCCGGCCAGCATTCCGCTGACCGCGCCCAATGCCAGGCCGACCGGCTTGTAGACGATCTTCGACGCTTTCATCGCCGCCTCCAGGCTCGACGTACCAGCAGCAACGCGACCACCGCGCCCGCCGCCGCGAACAAGGGGCTGCGGTTGGCCCGCGCAATCCGCATGCCCTGATCCGCCTTTTCACGCACCGGCTCGGGAGCCTTCTCACGGGCCGGCTCTCCGACGCGCACGGCCCTGTCGCGGACCTGCCCGGTGGCTGCGGCGGCCTTGGCACGCATCGGCTCCGGGGTCCCGTCCTGCAGCAGATGGGCGGCGCGCGCAGCCGTGTCCCGCAGCTGAGCAGTGACCTGGTTGGTCTTCTCTGCGACCTGCTGCTTGACGGCGGTCGTCTTCTCATGGGCACGGGCTTTCACATCGGTCTTCGCCGCGAGCGCCTCGACGGTCTCGCCGAGGTCCCCTCGCGTAGCCTCGACACGCTCGCACAGTTCCTCCGAGGAGGGTGCTGCCTCGTCACCCCTGTGCGGCTTGTCCTGGGTCATCGCTGTGCCTTCTCCTTGATCTCGGCCACGTCAGCCTTGACGCTGTCCACCGTCCGCTCCGGCGTGGGCGGGGACGCCCTGCCGATCTGCTTCTTGCCGAGTGCCGCCATCAGGGCGGTGACGGCAGCCAGGGCAGCTGTGACGATCAGTGCCGCCGCCCGCACATCCATGACGAGCGACAGCGCGGCGATCACGGCGGCCACCAGTGCCTGGCAGAGTGAGGACACCCACCAGGCCGGCGCCGCCGAACAGACCGCCGTCCTTGCCGAACCGCTTGCCCTTCTCGGTCATCTCGGCCTGAGCCAGGCGCATCTCGTCCCGGACCATCTGTGAGAGTTGCTGCGTCGCACGCTGGACCAGTTCGCCCACCGGTTCCTGCGCTCCCCCGCCGCTGCGAGGGGAGCCGTCTGCTGTCATGGGTGCTCACCCGTCCTTGCGTCATTGCTTCCGGCGTACGTGGCGACTTCGTCGGCGTTCCGGCCCGTTGGCGGCAACGGACGACGGTACGGCGATCTCGCCTTGCGCCCATTCGGCCGGGTGCCCGAGTACCCCCGCAACGCCACATCACCACCTGTCAGAACACGTGTCTCCGCGGCAGCCGCGGGGCGGCGCGCATCAGGGTCGCCACAGCCAGGCCGATCGCGCCGCCCGCCGCCACGTCGGCGGGGTAGCGGGCTCCGCTGCACCCGCTGCCCGGCGACCGAGTCGCCGTCAGCCCGCAGGCGACCCCGGGAGCCGGCCTCACCCCCGACCGCGCCGGAGCCACGGCGGCCCCGCACGATCGTCCGCCTGGCGACGAGCCGCCGATCCCCCACCCGCAGAGCCCGGGCACACGCGAGTGCTCCGCCACCTCAGGATCCGAGCCGACGGCGGTCCTCCTCGTCCCACTTCCGGGTGTCTCGCGGCGTGACGTACGGCTCCTCTCCGGCCGGGTGACCGCCCGCAACAGCCCGTTGGCGGTTCATCTCCGCGTCGAACTCCAGGCCGAGCAGGATCGCCAGGTTGGTGATCCACAGCCACACCAGGAAGATGATCACCCCGGCGAGGGTGCCGTAGGTCTTGTTGTACGAGCCGAAGTTCGCCACGTAGAACGCGAATCCCGCCGAGGCGATCATCCAGATCAGCAGGGCGAGGAAACTGCCCGGCGTGATCCAGCGGAAGCCGCGGACCTTCGCGTTCGGGGTCGCCCAGTACAGGACCGCGATCATCACCGTGACCAGGACCACCAGCACCGGCCACTTCGCGATCGACCACACGGTCAGCGCCGTGTCCCCGACCCCGAGCGCGGTGCCGACCTGCCGGGCCAGACCGCCGGTGAACACCACGATCAGCGCACTGATCACGGCCATGACCATCAGCACCACGGTCACGCCGACCCGCACCGGCAGCACCTTCCATACCGGACGGCCCTCGGGAACGTCGTAGACCACGTTCGCGCTGCGGATGAACGCCGCGACATAACCGGACGCCGACCACACCGCCAGCACCAGGCCCACGATCGCCATGATCGAGCCGATCCCACCCCTGCCCTGCATCTGCTGCACGGCGTTGCGCAGGATGTCCTGCGCCGCGCCCGGGGCGAGCTTCTGGATGTTGTCCAGCACCGCCTGTGTCGCCGACTGCCCGACGATGCCGAGCAGCGACACGAGCGCCAGCAACGCGGGGAACAGCGCCAGGATCGAGTAGTAGGTCAGCGCCGCCGCCCGGTCGGCCAGCTCGTCCTTCTTGAACTCCTTGAGGGTGCCTTTCAGCACCGTCCCCCAGGAGCCCTTGGGCAGGTCCGTCGGACTGTCCGGCGCCTGCCGCTCCACCTGCTCATCCGGCCCGGCAACCGCTGTCCGCCCGGTCTCGGCCTCCTGGCCGGACGTCACGTCCCCGCCGTGCCTTCCATGCCTTCTCATCGTCCGCGTCATGCCACACGAGTATCCGATGAGACAACACTCATACTCAATACAGACAAACCGGACACTCGGTTCACTTGCGCTGGACTGTTTGAAGAGTGCCAATGGGCCGGCGGGTGCCGTGGAGGGCCTGATCCGGTGTACCCGGTCGATGACCATCGCCATCGGTTGCATCAAGCCGTCGCCATGCCTGGGCGGTCGTCGTGCCGGAGGAGCCGGGAAGAGCGGCGGAGAGCACGTCACCGCCGTGCGGATGGTGACCGTGCGCTGTTCGAGCAGGGCGGCGGCGTCCGGCTCGTGGGAGTGGGAGAGGTCGGCTCCCGGCCGGCGAGCCGCGGAGCCGGGGCGGCCCCGCACGCCCGTCGGCCCACTGCCCGCCACCACTACGACCGCCCCCGCGGCATCGACGCCCCGGCTCACCACTGCAGCCCGGCACCTGCCGATCGGCGCGTGCGCATCCGCATCCCCGTCGGCACGGATGGAGAAAAACCCGGACGCAGAGTGGTGCTGAACGCTTCCGAAATCACCTTCGCGGATTCGACGCTGCTGAATCTGTTGCTCCGCATCCACCGGCACACGACCCTGCGGGTGGCCGCGCCCGCACTCCAGTCAAGGCGCGTTCCGGAGATCACCGGAGTCGCTTCCGTGCTGGTCGTACGGGACACCGTGGAAGCCGCGGCCTCGGCCTGAACCGACGAACGACGCCCATCAGGGTTCGGCGTGAGCCGCACAGGCATGGCGGCCGGGGGCTCCCCGCCCGGGGGCCCGTTCGCGTCCCGAGTGGTCAGAAGGCCGAGCCGGGATTCCCGGGCCGGATGCGTCCTCGCCAGGCGCCCGTCTCGCCCCCGCGCTGTTCGATGTAGTCCTTGAAGCGGTGCAGATCTCCCTTGACCTGGCGGTCGATCATGCCGAGCATGTCCGCGCCCTTCTCAGCCATACCGCTGGGCTCGACGTCCATCGTGAGCTCCACCCGGGTGTGGGTGTCGTCCAACCGCTGGAACCTGACCGATCCCCGCTGCCGGGTCTCTCCTTCCACGACCCGCCAGGTGATCCGGTCGTCCACCAACTGGTCGACTATCTCGGTGTCGAACTCGCGCCGCACCCCGCCGATCTTGGTGGTCCAGTGATTGTGCCGCTCGTCGAGCTGCCTCACCTCCTCGACGCCCTCCATGAAGTTCGGGAACTCCTCGAACTGCGTCCACTGGTTGTAGGCCGTGTGGACGGGGACCTCGACGTCCACTGCTTCCTTCACCGTGCTCATGGTCTCCTCCTCGCTGATGGTCGTTCCACACAACACCGAGTACCCGCGCACACAGGAAAGAAGATCTATATATCGGGCTTATCGCTCACCATGAGAGGCACTCGGCCGCCATGAACGGCGCAACAGGAATCCAAGGGTCCTAGTGGCTGGAAACCCGCACCGCCCGGCGACCCCGCTCCCCCGCCGTCCGGTGATCTGACCGTCGACGTCGCCGTGGTCGGCGCGGGCATCGCCGGACTCAGCACGGCCTGGGAGCTGGTCCGGCAGGGACGCGAGGTGACCGTGCTGGAGGCCGGCCGCGTCGCCGCCGGGGTCACCGGCCACACGACGGCCAAACCGAGCGCCCTGCACACGCTGGTCTACGACCACCTGCGCCGCACCCGCGGCCCCGAGGGCGCACGCCTGTACGCGGACTCGCAGACCGCGGCGATCCGGCACGCGTCCGAGATCGTCGACGAACTCGGCATCGACTGCGAGCGGGAGGAGACGGCGGCCTACACCTACGCCGAGGATCCGCGGCGCGTCGCAGAGTTGCGGGCGGAGGCCGAAGCCGCGCATGAGGCGGGTCCGCCCGCCGAGCTCGTGACCGAGACCGAGCTGCCCTTCGCGGTCGCCGGCGCGGTCCGGGTGAGCGGGCAGGCGCAGTTCCATCCCCGTAAGTACCTGCTGGCACGCACCGACGACCTGCCCGGCGCGGCGGCACGGTGTACGAGGGAACCCGCGTCGTCGGCCTCACCGAGGGCGAACCCTGCATCCTGCGGACGGACGCCGGGGTGTCCATTCGCGCGCGCGAGGTCGTGATCGCCACGCACTACCCCGCCTTCGACCGGGCCCTCCTCTTCAGCCGCCTCAGCCCGCCCGGCTGTCGTTCAACCACGCGGAGCAGGCGTGGGAGTGCCCGTGTCACGGATCGCGCTTCGCCCCGGACGGGCGGGTGATCCAGGGTCCTGCCTTCGTCCGCTGGGAAAGCGCGACATCGCGGAACAGGAGCGACCGAAAGTTGCTGCAAGATACACCTAAGTCGCAAAGCGGGATAATTGGCTCTATGCGGCGGCGCACAGGCATCGCCCCCGTCGAACAGGCAGGTCACCCCATGGCGAAGAAACCACAGCCTTCCCAGCCACCGCACGGTCAGGGCCCGAGCCGTCACCAGGGCAGTGAACAGCACGGCTGGTCTCCCGACGTGGACGAGACACATCAGCAGGACAACCCCAGCGCCCATCGTTCCTTCCACACCGCCGAGTACGGCGGCGGGAAAGGCCCTGGACGGACCAAGTCCAAGGAAGAGACGAAGTCGGTACCGGGCAACACGGTGGAAAGCGTCAGCGCACGCGGCGAGGAGTACGCCGACAAGGACGAGAAAGGCCGGAAGGACACGGGCCGAAGGGGTCGCTCCCAGCGCCCCAGCGGCACCAAGGACGCCTCCGCGACGACCGGCGTCGACCCTCAGGACCCACCGTCCCGGCGCCGCCCAAGCTAGGTGCCGAGATGCCGGCCGCCCAGGCCGATCGCCTTCACTTGTCACGCGTGAGCCAGGGCTGCACGCTGCCGGGCGTCGGAGTGGGCGTCCGGCCGGTGGCTCGCATGCCTGGTCGACCGTGAAGGGCGGTGCGCGTCACGGCCTCTGCTGCTCGGCGGTGGCGTCGGCTCGTCCGCCGACGCCGAGCGACCCCGTGGGGCGGAGGGTCTGGTCGGCCTCCAGGCGTGGCAGGAAGGGGCGGGGGCGTAGACGGCGGTACGCCGGTGTTCCGCGGCTTGTACCAGCAGTGCGCGACGGCGGTCCGGGGGGTGGCGCGCCGGGCGGGTAGGGGCATGTGGGCACGCGGTTCGCGCAGGACGGCGTGGTGGTCGGCATCGCGGATCATGTCGGTGTCGATCCGGTTCAGGCAGGCGATGCCGACGGCTAGCCCGTGCCGGGCCGCCTCGGCGCGCCGAGCGTGCGCGAAGGCTTCCGCGCCGGATTTCGAGGCACGAACGTGCGCGCCGGTCAGGGCTCTGCCGGTGAGGTTGACGTCGATGACCCGCCGCCACGCGGTCACATCGGTCTCGTGACCGATCGGCGCCACGTGCGCGCCGCGCCGGGCAAGGTCGCGTGCTTGTGCCGCTCCCAGCCCACGTGCGGCTCGATCACGACGATGGTGCGGCCGTCGAGGGGCTGTCGCGCATGAGCTGCTCCCTTCGTCCGGGCAGCGTCAGCGGATCGGCGATCGCTTGGCCCCGGTGCGGTCGCGGTGGGCCAGGATGCGCTGCAGGCGGTCCAGGCCGGGTGGCCGGTTGCGGTGCAGGGCCGCTCGCGCGGCGTTGGCGCCCGGAGCGCCGCATCCGCCACCGCCTGGGTGGGCGCCGGCGGCTGCGAGGAAGAGCCCGCGCACGGAGGTCTCCGGGCGTCCTGTGCCGGGCAGAGGGCGGAAGAGCAGCTGCTGGTGGAGGGCGGTGGTACCGCCGTTGATCGCGCCGCCGTGCAGATTGCGGTCGAGCATCTGCAGCGTGGAAGGAGCCAGGATGCGCCGGGCCCGGATGAAGGACCGGAACCCGGGAGCGAATCGCTCGACCTGGCGTTCGATCCGGTCGGCCATCGCCTCCTGCTCTTTCGAGTCCCAGACGCCGGTCAGCCCTTCGTCGCCGGCGTCGGAGGTGATCCGTTGGGGCACGTGGTGTAGGCCCGGGCCGACTCGGTCCCTCGGGGCGAACGCGTGGGGTCGGCGGTCGTCATCTGGCCGATCAGCGCGAAGGGGCGGTCGGGCACGGCGCCCGTCGCGATCTGGGCGGCGAACCGGGTGAGCTCGTCCAGCCCGTCGGCCAGGTGAACGGTGCCGGCCCGGCCGGCCCGATCCGCCTGCCAGGGCACGGGAGCGTCGAGCGCCCAGTCGACCTTGAAGGTCGCGAAGTCCCACTCGAACCGTTTCAGGTTCTCCAGCAGCTGGGCCGGCAGATGCTCCGGGTCCAGGAGGTCGCCGTAGAGCGCGGGCACCGACACATCGCCAGCACGGCACGGCGGGCGGCGAGGCTGTCGTCGTCGGCGGTGCGTACGCCGGCGGACCGCCCGTCGCGGACGACGATCCGGCTGACACGCTGTCCGTGGCGCACGGCGCCACCACGGGCGTGCAGCCGCCGTACCGGTGCATCGGTCAGGGCGCCGGAGCCGCCGACCGGCACAGGGAAGCCGTACGTCTGGAGCGCAGCACCCACCTGCGGCCACCGACCCCGCGTCTGTCGCGACGCCGAGGTCCCCACCACCCACTCCGTGTAGCGGTCGCCGTCCGACAGAACAGCCCACACCGTCCGCGGACTCGCCTTGACCAGCCGATACCGAACTGCCACGGGCACCTCCCGCAGTCGTCACGTTCCTCGCCAAGTGCCCACATCGAGGGATGCCAACCAGAACGACCCACCAGAGCAACGCTCACGCGGCAAGGCACACACGCGCCTCGCCTGATCCGTAGACCCGCCGTCGTCCGACCGGCAGGTTCCGCGCCCGATGGACGCTCGGCCGTTTGTGGGCCATACGAGGACGCCCGAGGGCACTCAGCAGCGACCGGAAGTGACATACGCCCCACGGCTGTCACCACTGAGCCCCTACACGGGGAACTGCTCCCGGGAAACAAACCTCGCGGGATCCGCGTGGCCCTCGAGTACAGCGGGACAGGCCGTACCTGAAAACCGCGCCCAGTGTCGCTCAGCTGAGGATGCGCCGTGAAGGCCCGGCGCACGACCGCTACCAGTAGTGCCGACGTCCGCCGACGGCGTGCCCCACCGATCCCAGGATCCACAAAATGATGCCGATGACAACCAGGATGATCCCGATGGTCCACAGGATGCCGAGGCCGGCCACCAAGCCGACAACGAGGAGAATGACTCCAAGGACGATCATGGGGGGCCTCCGATGTGAGCCAGGTTCCCCTCGTTCCAGAGTAGCTCCGTCCGATCCCGCGGTGGTGACGTCCCAGGTCGGCCGGAGTCCTCGCACCCGGGGACGCCCGTGAGACTGCCCCCAGGCCGTGACCGGGGCCGATGCGCACCGACACCTTCACTTTTGGGGCAAAAGGGTTCCGGGTGGCCCAAGGTCGAGATTGAGATCCTCCGGACGCACTCCGTGCTGCTCGCAGAGTTCCGTCATCCGCTGGTCGAGCAGCATCAACGTGGTCCCGATCTCTTCAGCCTGCTCATCACTGAGATCGCCCTGCTCGACACGGCGAATCGCCTGGCGCTCCATCAGCTGCCGGAGGAGTTCGACCACGGTGACAACCAAGGTGACGAGGTCACCGTCCCACCCGGTCGGAGTCCAGGTCGAGCCGGGAGCCGGTCAAAGCGGGCCCCCATCCGCCCACGGCACCGGGACGCCTTCACTGACGGACGACAGCAGGGCATGGAGCGACAGTCGCGCCAGCGGAACGTCGGCGATGGCGATGACCAGGTCACCGCTGATCGCTACGCCGGTCGCCAGGACACGGTCCAGCAGGTCGACGAGCGGCACCCCGATGGGATCATCCAGGGGCCCGGGGCTGTCCCAGGGCACCACTTCATGCGTCACGGTGTACACCTCGCCGACAGCTGAACCCGAAGTTGACGTCGCCGACCATGTGCCGTCAGTTGGTGTGCGTCCACGGACCCATGACCAGCGTGGCGGACCGGCCGGCCCGGCGCATGGCGGTGAAGTTGTCGAGGGCGCCCTGCCTGAAGATGTCGTACCAGCCGCCGAGTTGGAAGGTGGGCAGGTCGACCTCGTCGTGCCGGCCCGCGACGCGGCAGGACGCCGCCCCGTCGGGCTCCCGCCGGGAACCCTCGTAGCCCAGCTCGGGGAGATCGTGCCGGGCGAACGCGGGAAAATGCCCGGCGGGCAGCTCCGCGTAACCGCCGCTCGCCAGACCGTCCAGATCCTGTACGAGGCCGGTGATTCCGCTCACGAGTCCGTCGAGGTCGGTGCGGTGACGGCGCATCAGGGTGTCGGCTCCCTGCATCAGGGACCAGGGCACGGTGATGCCGAGCTCGATCGCGCCGCCGCGCGTCCACAGTCCGTCGTCCGGATCGGACCACGTGATCAGCGGTGCGATCGCCTTGAGCTCCGGTGGCTTCGACAGCGCCGCCATCCACTGGGTGTTGCCGAAGTAGCTGCCGCCGCACATGCCGACGGACGCTATGGGCGTGTGCTTGCCATACGGCAGCCGACCCAGCAGCACCGGCCACGGCCCGTACCGCCGGGCCGGTGGACGTCCGCACGCAGCACCGTGCCGTCACGCATCTCCGCCGGAACATCGAACTCGATCTCCGCCATGCACTGCTCCTTAGGTCAGTGGTCCCGGAGGCCAGGCCACCGCGTTCAACAGGTCGGCCAGCACGTCGGGCCGTTCCAGAGCGATGAAGTGGCCTGCCTTGGAAACCTGTGTGAAGTCGGCAGCCGGAAGCAGTCGCTTGTTGGCTTCCCGGTCCGAGGGCCGGGACCAGTCCTTTTCCCCGTAGACGAGGTGGACGGGCGCCTTGACCTCGCGGTAGCGCGAGCGGGCGGCGATGAGGCTGGGCAGGCTCTGGTACACGGCCCGGGCGACGGTCGGGTAGCCGGGACGGCTGCCCACCTGGAGGAGCTCGTCCACATAGTCCTCCTGCAGCGCGCTCTTGTCGCCGAGCCCGCCCTGCAGGATCTTGCTGAGGGCGGCCTTGGGCTCCACCCCGGCGATCACCGGGCCCACTCCCGGGGCGAGAACCCCGCTGATCACCACACGGGCGAGGAGACTGGACCGGGCGATTCCGCCGCGGAAGTCGTACGTGTTGACCGCGACGACGCGCCGGACCCGCTCCGGGAGATCGGCCGCGGTGGTCAGGGCGAGCACCGCTCCCATGGACTCCCCGACCAACGTCACGTCGTGCAGGTCGAGTTCGGTGAGGAGCCGCTCGACGCCCGCGCGCATCGCTGGCTCGTCATACGACGCACCGGGCACGATCTCCGAGTAGCCCATCCCCGGCAGGTCGAGGGCATACACGGTGTAGCGGTCCGCAATCAGCGGGATGAGGAGGCGGAAGTGCTCGGCCTGGGTGCGCACGGTGTGCAGCAGGACCAGGGGGGCGCCGGTGCCCGCCTTGAGGTAGCGCAGGGTTCCCTCGCGGCCCTCACGTCCCGTGCGCGGGGCGAGGGTGTGGCTGGTGGTCCTTGGGATGTGGATCGTGGGACGTGACTCGTGGGCGCGCATCTCGCGGTCTCCTTGTGTGAGTGAGAAGAGGTTAGTTCGCCAGCTGGGCATACAGCCCTGCCAGGTCGCCGGCCAGGCCCGCCTTGACCTGCCGCGAGATGTCGTCGGCGAGCACCTCGTACGCGCCCGTCTCGACGCCGTCGAGGGCGAGTGCGGCGACTTCACGGGGGTCGGACTTGGGCGCCTCGACGCCTGCCGCGAGGTCCGTGTCCACGTATCCCACGTGCAGTCCGGTGACGGCGATACCGCGCGGCTGCAGCTCCAGGCGCAGGGAGTTGGTCTGCGACCACAGGGCGGCCTTGGAGGCGCTGTAGGAGCCGCCGAGCGCGATCCAGGAGAGCACGGAGTGCACGTTGAGGAGATGGCCGCCGCCGTTGCGCTCGATGACCGGCACGAAGGCGCGGGTGAGAAGCAGCGGGCCGTAGAAGTTGGTCTCGAACTCCCGGCGTACGTCATCCACCGGGGAGTCGAGGAAGGACGCGCCGACCGAGGCGCCGGCGTTGTTGATCAGCACGGTCACGTCTTGCGCCTGCGCGGCGGCGGCCGCCACGGAAGCCGGGTCTGTGACCTCCAGCGCCACCGGGAAGGCGTCGGGGTGCGTCACACTGCGCGGGTCGCGGGCCGTGGCGTAGACCTTGCCGGCGCCGCGCGCGTACAGCTCTTCCACCAGGGCCTTGCCGATGCCTCGGCTGCCGCCGGTGACGAAGACGTTTGCGCCCTTCAAAGCAGTCATGACTCTCTCCACAGAATGAGAAACCGATCGGTTTCCATCACGATAAACCGATCGGTTTCCAGGCGCAAGTCCGGCAGGGCCCCGGCTTCACCGGGGCGTTCCGTACCCATGGACCCCTGGGATGACGAGCCCTCCAGCTCTCGACGTACATGGTGATGCGGTCGCCTCGCAGTGCGGACGTCGAGCGGGTGTCGCTGCAGTCAGCCGGCTCGCCGCCCAAGTACGCCCGGGCGGCCCGCGGTCCCGGCCGTACGACACAAGGTGTCGACGCCGATGTGGACGCTCCGCCGACAGAACGGCCGTGCTGCGACGTCGGGCAACGAGTCGCGCGTCGAGACAGCACCGCCGGCCTGGGCGGGCTTCGGCCTTGTCGAGTCGCGCCTTGGTCGGAAGCGACCCGGTCACTTGCACCGTGGAAACCGATCTGTTTTCTTCGGTGGAAACAGATCGGTTTCCGGCCGATGGTCGGTCTATGGCCGGCAGCTAAGGGGAAAAGTGAGTACCACCTTCGACCGCGGGGCGCCCGCCTCCGGGAAAACAGATTCGGCCCGCCGCGGCTCACATGCCGTGCGCTGGTGGGTGCTTGTCGTGCTGGGCACGGCGCAGCTCATGGTCACGCTCGACGCGACCGTAGTGAACATCGCGCTGCCCGAAGCGCAACATGACCTCGGTTTCAGCGACGGCAGCCGGCAGTGGGTCATCACGGGGTACGCCTTGGCTTTCGGCAGCCTGCTACTGCTCGGGGGCCGACTCGGTGACCTGTTCGGCCGACGTACGACCTTCGTGACCGGCCTGATCGGTTTCGCGGCGGCATCCGTCGTCGGAGGCGCGGCCGGCAGCTTCGACATACTCGTCGCGGCACGCGTTGCCCAGGGCCTCTTCGCCGCGCTGCTCGCGCCCGCGGCGCTCTCGCTGCTCAGCGTGACCTTCACCCAGCCGACCGAAAGGCCGAAAGCCTTCGGCATCTTCAGTGCGTTGTCCGGTGCGGGCGCCGCGGTCGGACTCCTGCTCGGCGGCATGCTCACCGAATGGGCGTCGTGGCGCTGGGTGATGTACGTGAACGTCGTTTTCGCGGGTGTCGCGTTGGTCGGCGCGTTGCTGCTGTTGGCCAAGCCCGTGGTCACCGCGCGACCCCGAATAGACATTCCTGGCACCGTCGTGGTGAGCGCCGCACTGTTCGGCATCGTCTACGGGTTCGCGCACGTCGAATCCACCAGTTGGACCGACCGGTCGCCCTCGGATCCATGATCAGCGGCGTGGTGCTGCTCGCGGTATTCGCATGGCTGGAGCTCAGGGTCGCGCATCCGCTGCTGCCGCTGCGAGTCGTGCTGGACAGAACCCGCGGCGGTTCGTTCCTGGCTGTGTTCGTCCTGGGCATGGGGATGTTCTCGATCTTCCTGTTCCTGACCTATTACCTGGAGGCCAGCATCGGCTACTCGCCGATCGAGGCCGGTCTGTCCTTCCTGCCGATGGTCGGGGGCATCGTCGCCTCGTCGACCACGGTGCCTTCGCTGCTGCTGCCCAAGGTCGGTCCGAAGATCGTGGTCAGCGCCGGCTTCCTGGTCTCCGCATCCGGTATGGCCCTGCTGACCCGGCTCACGCTGGACAGCGGCTACGTCGCCGACATCATGCCGGGCATGATCCTGTTGGGTCTCGGTATCGGTGCAGTGATGACCACCGCGTTCCAGGGTGCGACCGCAGGTGTGCACCACGAGGACGCGGGCGTCCCCTCGGCGCTGATCAACACCAGCCAGCAGGTGGGTGGCTCGATCAGCACGGCGCTGCTGACCACCGTCGCCTCGTCGGCCGCGACCGACTACCTGTCCTCGCACAAGCCCGGGGCGCTGACCGTGGCCCAGGCCGGGGTCGAGAGCTACACGGCCACCCTGGCGTGGGGCGCCGGGATCTTCGTGGTCGGTGCGGTGCTCACGGCGTTCCCGATGCCGAATTCGGCTCTGACGCCGTCGGAAGGCGAGCCCGTGATCGCCCACTGAGCCTGAATCCACCGGGGATACACGCTGGTCACCACGAGTGGACTGTGGGAAATGCCCTGCTAACTGCGCTGACAGGTGTCCTCAAGGCACAAATCATCGCAGGTAGACAGGGCATCTCATCTCCGAGATGGCGCCCGCCTCTACCCGCTACCCGCGCGATGCGCCTTCAGCAGGCGCCGCTCATCACAGGTAGCGGTCACCCACGATGTGGGCTCAATTCCCGAGGCCGATAGGCACGCTGATCATGGCCGCCGCGGTCGGCCTGGGGATGGACGCCTTCCACCTCCCGCTGCTGTGGCTGGATCGGTGCGCTCACCTTCTTTGCCGTATTCGGCACGCCCGGCATGCCGGCGGCCACGTTGTTCTGTGTCGCGATGACGGTGCCGACAGCCGGCCGCCACCCCATCAAGGCGCTGCCCGGCTTCTACCGCTTCCTCACGGAGTTCGAGCCGCTGCGGCAGACCACCGGCGGCGTCCGCTCAATCCTCTACTGCGGCGCCCCGGGAGACGAGGGCCCGGCCCGGGTAGGGCGATGACGGCTGTCGGCCTCATTGTGGCCGCGCTCCTCGGCTTCGAGGGCACGGCCTGGTCCGACTGCCAGGGGCTGCACCGCGCCCTCGTGGAGACGAAGCCGAGAAGACCTGCACCCCAACGTAGCGGGAACCGTATTCATATACCCTCTCGGCCGTGGGCGGCGTCGAAGATCACCTCGGCAAGCGTCGTAAACCGATCGGTTTTCAATTGGCCGGAATCGAGTTAACCTCGCAATATGACCACCGACGCGAAGCCAAGTCCCCGAGAGCGGCTGCTGGAGGCAGCAGCCACGCTGATCTACCGAGACGGCGTCAGCATCGGCGTCGACGCGCTGTGCAAGGCGGCGGGGGTGTCGAAGCGCTCCATGTACCAACTGTTCGAGAGCAAAGGCGAACTGCTGGCCGCGAGCCTGGAGGAACGCGCCTCCGCCTACGTGGCGACTCTCCTGCCTGCGGCGGACGACAACCGGTCACCCCGCGAGCGGATCATGCACGTCTTCGACCAGTTGGCGTCACAGGCGGGTGCGCCCGACTTCCAGGGGTGTAGGTACCTCGTCGTGCAGATCGAGCTCAAAGACCAGAGCCACCCTGCGAGCCGGGTGGCCCACCGGGTCAAGGAGAACTTGACAGCCTTCTTCCGCGCCGAGGCCGAACACGGTGGGGCGAGCGATCCGAATCTGCTGGCCCGGCAGCTGATCCTCGTCTTCGACGGCGCCAGTGCCCGTGCGGGAATCAAGGCCGACACGCCGACAGGGCTCATCGCTCCCACCGTGGCCGTCCTGCTCGATGCGGCGGACCTGCGCTGACGCATCGCATTTGCGGGCAGTCTCGGCGAGCGATGCGCTCGGCGAGTCACGGCCGGCCTCCAGCGACCCGGGCATTTCTGGCGGCGGCGTCGAATGGCTCGCCGCCCTGGTGGGACGCTCAAGGTCCCTCGAGATCGTCCTGGGCGCGGACGACTTCGACGCGGACATCGCCGAACGATACGGCTGGATCAACCGGGCCGTTCCCGGCAGCGAACTCGACGCGTTCGTCGACGCGTTCGTCGACGCCTTCGCCGAGCGCGTGAGCCGTTTCGAGAAGCGCGTGCTGGAGACCGGCAGGCCGATCGTCGAGGTCGCGAAGGACCTGGGCATCAACGAGACCACCCTGGCCAGCTGGGTGTCACGGGCCCGCCGGGCCGGGGACCGCGCCGACCGGTGAGAGCGACGAGCTGGAGCGGCTGCGACGGGAGAACGCCCAGCTCAAGCGGGACAACAAGGAACTGGTCATGGAGCGTGATGTGCTCAAACGCTGCATGGGCGAGTCGTGGTTCTACAAGCACCGCAGCCGCGAGCCCACCGGGCGGCAGGCTCGCCGCCCGCGGCTGGTGCAGGCTGTCCAGGAGGAGTTCACCGACTCCGGTGGCGCCTACGGCTCACCGAGAGTCTGGATCACGCTGGTCCGCAAGAGCTGGCGCGTCTCGGTGAACACCATCGCGAAGATCATGGCCTAGCTCGGCCTGGCCGGCCGCACAGTCCGCAGACGCCGGGGGCTGACCCGGCCCGGCAAGCGGCCGGCGAGCCCGGACTTCGTGCGCCGCGACTTCACCGCGGAGGCCCCCGACCTGGTGTGGTGCGGGGACATGACGGAGATCGACACCGGCGAGGGCAAGCTGTATCTGGCCACGGTCATCGACCTGTTCTCCCGCCGCCTGCTGGGCTATGCGATGGGTGCCCGACACGACGCCGACCTGGTCGTCGCCGCCCTGCACATGGCCACCGCGACCCGCGGCGGGGACGTCCACGGTGTGATCTTCCACAGCGACCGCGGCAGCGAGTACGCGTCGCGGAAGTTCCGCCGTGCCTGCCGGAAGCGGGGCGTCACCCAGTCCATGGGGCGGGTCGGCTCGTGCTTCGACAACGCCGTCAGCGAGGCGTTCAACAGCGTGCTCAAGGTCGAGTACACCCACCGGCGCACCTTCGCCACCCGTGCCGAGGCCCCGATCCGGATCGCGACCTGGAGCACCGACTTCTACAACGCTCGACGGCTACACAGCGTGTGTGGCTTCAAGAGTCCGATCGACTACGAAAACGACTACTGGGCCGACCTCAGCAAGGGGCTGGCTGCATAGGAAGGTCTCCACGATTCGAGGGGATTGAGAAATCCCCGCCAAGGCTGCGGCAGCCCTGTCCGTCGACTCTGTAACACCAGTGCCTGGTGGTCAGCCAGTATTTCGGGGATGCTCGGTACAGCGGGCCGAAAGCGGGCTCCCCCGCCAGGCCTGCATGGAAGGGAAGACTCCCGAGCCTGGGATCGAGACGCGAAGTGCTTACCACGCCCACCCGCAACACTCCAGCCGCGCAGTCGCAGCCGGCCGCGTTCGCAGCCGCTCAGGCGACCACCACAGCCGCACCGTCGACGCTTCCGGCAGCCTGAGCCCGCTTCGGAGCGCCACGGACCGCCAAGATCGTTAAGTGGCCTAACCCGGCCTGACCTGGAAAAATAAACGTCAGGGACTCTTCTACTAGTCTCACCTGGAGGCAACCGTGAAGATGCTCATCAACGTTGCGGAGACCGTGGTCGCGGACGCGCTGCGCGGTATGGCGGCCGCCCACCCCGAGCTGACCGTGGACGTCGAGAACCGGGTGATCGTGCGCAGGGACGCCCCGGTGGCCGGGAAGGTGGCCCTGGTGTCCGGGGGCGGCTCGGGGCACGAGCCGTTGCACGGAGGGTTCGTGGGCCCCGGGATGCTCTCGGCGGCCTGTCCCGGCGAGGTGTTCACCTCCCCGGTGCCCGACCAGATGCTGCGGGCCGCCGCGGCCGTGAACAGCGGGGCCGGTGTGCTGTTCGTCGTCAAGAACTACACCGGCGACGTGCTCAACTTCGACATGGCGGCCGAGCTCGCCGAGGACGAGGGCATCCAGATCGCGAAGGTGCTGGTCAACGACGACGTGGCCGTCACCGACAGCCTGTACACGGCCGGCCGGCGCGGGACGGGCGCGACGCTCTTCGTGGAGAAGATCGCCGGGGCCGCCGCCGACGAGGGACAGCCGCTGGAGCGCGTCCAGGCCGTCGCCGCGCAGGTCAACGAGAACTCCCGCAGCTTCGGCGTGGCCCTCAGCGCGTGCACCACGCCGGCCAAGGGCAGCCCGACCTTCGACCTCCCGGCCGGCGAGCTGGAGCTGGGCATCGGCATCCACGGCGAGCCGGGACGGGAGCGGCGCTCGATGATGACGTCCGGCGAGATCGCCGACTTCGCCGTCCACGCGATCCTGGAGGACATGACCCCGCGCAATCCGGTGCTCGTCCTGGTCAACGGCATGGGCGCGACACCGCTGCTGGAGCTGTACGGCTTCAACGCCGAGGTGCAGCGGGTGCTGACCCAGCGCGGGGTGGCCGTCGCCCGTACGCTCGTCGGCAACTACGTCACGTCCCTCGACATGGCCGGCGCCTCGGTGACTTTGTGCCAGATCAACGAGGATCTGCTGCGCCTGTGGGACGCGCCGGTACGGACGGCGGGACTGCGCTGGGGCATGTGAGCGGGCAGAAGAGCTTGCGCTGGGGCATGTGAGCGGGCAGAAGAACGGGCGGGCGAGCGGGCAGGAGGGCCGCGCCCGGACCGTACCGACCACGAGACCCACCACGCAGACCGACCAGGCCGACCGACCATGCAAGGAGAGCCCGTGCTCGACGCCGACTTCTTCCGCCGTTGGATGACGGCGACCGCCGCGTCCGTCGCCCGCGAGGCGGAACGGCTCACCGCCCTCGACTCGCCCATCGGGGACGCCGACCACGGAAGCAACCTCCAGCGCGGCTTCACCGCGGTCGCCGCCGTGCTGGACAAGGAGGAAACCGAGACGCCCGGCGCCGTCCTGGTCCTCGCGGGGCGGCAGCTCATCTCGACGGTCGGCGGCGCGTCGGGCCCCTTGTACGGCACGCTGCTGCGCCGGACCGGGAAGGCGCTCGGCGACGCGGCCGAGGTGAGCGAGGAGCAGCTGACGGAGGCGTTGCGCACGGGCGTGGACGCCGTGATGCAGCTCGGGGGCGCCGCGCCCGGCGACAAGACCATGATCGACGCCCTGGTGCCGGCCGTCGCCGCCCTCCCCGAGGGTTTCGCCGCCGCCGCTGCCGCCGCCGAGCAGGGCGCCGAGGCGACGACGCCGCTGCAGGCCCGCAAGGGCCGGGCCAGCTATCTCGGCGAGCGCAGCATCGGGCACCAGGATCCGGGGGCGACCTCGTCGGCGCTGCTGATCGCCGCGCTGGCCGAGGCGGGCGGGAAGTGAGCCGCCGATGAGCGAGGAGAAGGTGAGCGAGAAGAGAGTGGGCGAGGAGAAGGTGAGCGAAGAGAAGCTGGTCGGGATCGTGCTGGTGTCGCACAGCGCGCCGGTGGCCGCCGCCGTGGCCGATCTGGCCCGGGGTCTCGCGGGCCGCGGCACGGCCGTGCCGGTCGCTCCGGCGGGCGGCACCGAGGGCGGCGGGCTGGGCACGAGCGCCGAGCTGATCGCCGCCGCTGCCGCCGCCGTGGACCGGGGAGCGGGGGTCGCCCTCCTCGCCGATCTGGGCAGCGCCGTCCTGACGGTGAAGGCGCTGCTCGCCGAGGGCGACGAGCTGCCCGACGGCGCCCGTCTGGTCGACGCCCCGTTCGTCGAGGGCGCGGTGGCCGCGGTGGTCACGGCGGCGACGGGCGCCGACCTGGACGCCGTAGAAGCGGCCGCGGCGGAGGCGTACGGCTACCGGAAGGCGTGACCGGAAGGTGTGACGCCGGGCTCAGGTCAGTCCGCGGGCCACGACGGCGAGGGCCGAGCGGAGGGCTTCCGCCAGCTCGGTCCGCGCCGTCGCACGGTCGGCGGGGGTGTCCGTGGCGCGCCACGCATGGTGTTCCACGGCCGCGCGCAGGGCCGCGTTGAACATCGCCGCCTGAACCGTCGACCGGAAGTCGGCGTCCGGCAGGCCGGCCCGTTCGGCGAGGGCGCGGGCGAACGCCGGTTCGGCCTCGTCGTGCGTCTGGAGCCAGACCGCGCGCAGGCCCGGTTCGGTGCGGGTCAGTCGTACCAGCGCTCCGACGGTGGTGGGGTCGGGGCCGACGAGGAGGCGCTCGTCGTCCTCCAGCTGCCAGGCGAAGGCGTCTTCGAGGGGGCGGCCGGGGGGCCACTCGCGCAGACAGGCGGCGATCACGTCGATGCCGGCCGTGAGGAGCGGGCGTACACAGCTCTCCTTGCTGGGGAAGTAGCGCCAGACCGTGCGGGCGGAGACGCCGACGGCCTGGCCGATCTGCTCGCCGGTGGTCGCCGCGACGCCCTGGTCGACGAACAGGTCCACCGCGGCGCGGGCGATCTCCAGCCGGATCTCCGCCCTGCGCTCCTCGGTCAGGGGCGGTCGCCCCGTGCGTCCGCGCGATGCGGTCATGCCGTCCTCCGGAATCCGGTGATCACTTCCTCGATGATTCGTGAATTCTCCCCCCACGACTTTATGTCACTCGAAGACATTAAGTCGTAGGGTGGCCTCACCAGCAGCACGGACCAGAGCACGGATCACAGCTAGGAGCACCTCATGGCCACTGGACTGGAAGGCCGCAGCGTCGTCGTCACCGGAGCGGGCTCGGGCATCGGGCGCGCCGCGGCCCTGGCCTTCGCCGCGGAGGGGGCGCGGGTCCTGGTGGCCGACCTCAACGCCGACGGCGCGCAGGCCGTCGTCAAGGAGATAGAACAGGCGGGCGGCACGGCCGTGGCCGTCACCGGCGACCTGAGCGAGCAGGCCGTCGTCGACCGGGTGGCCGCCACCGCGGTGGAGCGCTTCGGCGGGGTGGACGTACTGGTCAACAATGCCGGGATCATGGACCGTATGTCGGCGCTGGCGGACGTGAGCGACGCGGAGTGGGAGCGGGTCATCCGGGTCAACCTCACCGCGCCCTTCCTGCTCACCCGGGCGGTGCTGCCGCTGATGCTGGCCGCCGGCAAGGGCGCGATCGTCAGCACGGCCTCCGAGGCGGGTCTGCGGGGCAGCGCGGCGGGTGCGGCGTACACCGCCTCCAAGCACGGCGTGGTCGGGCTGACCAAGTCCCTCGCCGTGATGTACCGGGGCAAGGGCATCCGCGCCAACGCGATCGCGCCGGGCGGGACCGCCACCTCGATCGTGGTGGAGGCCGAGCAGGGCGCGCATGGTCCGTCGACGCTCGGCCCGCACTTCGTCAACGTCGGCCGCGTAGCCGAGGCGGCGGAGCAGGCCGCCGCGATCGTGTTCCTCGCCTCGGACGCGGCGAGCAACATCAACGGCGCGATCCTGCCGGTCGACGACGGCTGGTCGGCGGTCTGACGGCCCCGGGGCGCGGGCCCCGACCCCCGTCGGACGGCCTCTCGGCCACCCGCCTCGCCCGCCGACGGCCGTCCGGCCGTCGGCGGGCCGCCGTGCCCCGGCTGCACCCCGGGCCACGGCGGCCACCGCACGGTCACTCCACGCCCGCCCCCGGCTCCGCCTCCTCCCACGTCGGCTCCTGCTCCTGCTCCTGCTCCTGCGTCCGTGCCTGCGTCCGCGTCTGCGTCTGCGTCTGCGTCTGCGTCTGCGTCTGCGTCACGAACGACCGGGCCAGTCGCTCCCCCACCTCCACCGCGGAGGCGTGGCTCTCGATGGGTGTCGCCCGGAAGTCCTTGAAGACGATGTACGTGACGCCGGAGGGCGTGCCGCCGCCGCGCGGGTCGGGGCGGATGCCGAGCGCCTTGGCGGTGGCGTAGGACGCCTCGCCGATGATGTCGTCCGGTCCCACGTCGCCGACGACCGCGTACTGCACCCGGTCCCCGTAGACGACGGCCGCGACCGAGCCCCCGTACACCCCGTGCTCGCGGTGGTTCCAGATGCTGCTCACCCCGGGCACGACGATGTACGGCAGGCCCTCGGCGCTCAACTGGCGGCCGTCGGACTGCTGGTAGGCGGTGGCGTCGGAGAAGAGCGGGTCGGTGTCGCTGTTGCAGTGCGTGCTCGGGCGGCCGTCGCAGTCGATGTCCATGTCGGCCTTCCAGAAGACCGCCTCGCCGGCGCCGCAGACCGGGATGTCGGCCGGCGTGTCGTCGTCGGTGCGGTAGCGGCCGCGGGAGACGGGGGTGCAGGCGCGGACCCGGGACAGCAGGTCGGCGGCGCGGACGGAGCCCTCCTGCCGGGGCGCCGGCGCGCCCGCGGCGGCCAGGGCCGGGGAGGAGGCGGGCGGCATGGCCGGGGCCAGCAGGACCAGGCCGGCCGCGGCCAGTGTCAGCGACTGGGCGCGCACGATAGGGACCCTCTCATGGGGACGGGTACGGACACCCAGCCCAATCTGGTGTCGGGCGCGTTCGGGGGCCACCCTGAGGGGGCCGTACGGTGCACGGCTTCTGACGGCCCGACAGGGGCCGGGGGGCCGGAGCCGTCGCGGCTCCGGCCCCCGGGCCACTGCGCCGGCGCGGGAACAGCGACGACAGCGGTCCGCGCCACCGGAACGAACTCATCAGCCCGAAGGGAGAGTTCGTGCCGGGAGGATCCTCAGCATACGTAACGATGCGCCGCTTGACGCACTCTTGCCGCGCCCGCCCGCTCGCGCCATATTGGTCCGGACCATTGCCGCCGTGCCGGCCCGGGAGGCGAGAGCAGTGCGACGCGTTGTGCCGTGGGTGGCGGTGCTGACCCTGTCCTGCGGGTGCGCGGGGGCCGCCGCCGACGACGGACGGGCGCCCGGCGCTCCGACCGGGGTCACCGCGCGGGCCGGGAGCGCGACCAGCGTGTACGTCATGTGGAACGCCGTCGCCGCGGGCCCCGCCGGGCCCGCGATCAGCGCATACGAGGTCTACCGGGGCACGGCGAAGGTCGGGGACGTGCCCGGCTCCGCGCACATGCTGGACGTCGTCCGCCTCACGCCGTCCACCGCGTACGCCTTCACGGTGCGCGCCCGCGACACGGACGGGCGGCTCGGTCCGCCCAGCCGGGAGGTGCGGGCCACCACGCCGACGGCGGCAGCGGCGGACCGCTCGGCCCCGACCCCGCCGACCGGGGTCACCGGCCGCGCCGCAGGGAGCCGGGCGGTCCAGCTGTCCTGGTCGGCGTCCACGGACGACCGCGCGGTGGTGTCGTACGACGTCTACCAGGGCGCGGCGGAGATCCACAGTGTGGGCGGGAACCAGACGGCGACGGTCGTCACGGGACTGCGCCCGGGCATGCGCTACTCCTTCACCGTCCGGGCCCGGGACGCGGCCGACAACGTCTCGCCCGCCGGCCCGCCCGTGCGCCTCACCACCGCGCCGGGCACGGGCGAGGGGCCCGACACCGCGCCCGTGGACTTCCGTGCGCGCACCCACCGGGCCGCCGACGGGGCGTACTACATCGACCTGTCCTGGGTCGCGCCGCGCGTGGACGGCGTGGTCACGGAGTACGGCGTCCAGCTCGACGGAGAGCCGGCCACCTCGCTGGTCTGGGGCGGGACCCCGCCGCGCGGCAGGGCGGCCTACAGCTTCTACGCCGGGCGGGACGCCGGGGTCGGGCACCGGGTGCGGCTGCGGGCGCGGCTGCCGGACGGCACATGGGGCGCGTACTCGGCGGAGCGGACGGTGACCACGGGCGACCCCTCGTGAGTGCGGCCGACCTGGGCCGTCCGAAGGAATCCGTCACCTGCCCGGCGGCGGTCCGCGTGCGGGACGGGCCGGGGGCACGTTGGCTGCCCCTGAGGCAGCACGGGCGTACCCGACCCTCGGCGGCGCAACGGACGTACCGCCAACCGTGCCGCCGGAGGGAATCCGATGCGCACCTCCCGTCCTCCCCGTCCTCCCCGACCTCTCGTCCGCTCAGGACTGACCCTGGCAGCGGCCGCCGCGCTGCCGCTCGCCCTGAGCGCGCAGCCGGCCGCCGCCCGGGCCACGGGCATCTCGGTCAGCACGACCGGCTCCATGGTGTCCGTGGTGACCAGCGTCTGCACGCAGATCAACGGCAGCTGGGGCACGGCGGCCCTGCTCTCCAGCAGCCAGGCGAGCTTCGCCCAAGGGCGCCAGGTGGCGCTGTCGGGGACGACCGTCAGCCAGTCGGCCGCCTGGTCGGGCGTCTCGCCGGGCACGTACACGGTCGTCGTCATGTGCTCCAGCGGCAGCACCGCGGGCACCCAGTCCGTGATCGTGTCCGCGGCGTCCACCCCGACGATCTCCGCGACGGCCTCGCCCTCCCGCGGCGTCATGGGCGGTTTCGGCGGCGCGGCGCGGGACTACGGCACCGTCACGATGGCGGTGGGCGGGGCGCTGGTGGGGACGGGCGTCATCGCGGCGGCCTGGTTCCTGCGCCGCCGCGCGAAGCCGTACCGGCTCTAAGCCTCTGGGTCCGGCAGGTCCGGCAGATCCGGCAGTTGGGTCAGCGCCTCGGTGAGCCACTGCGTCCAGAAGGTCTCGAGTTCGATGCCCGCGCGCAGGACCAGGTGCTGGAGCCTGGTCTGCGCGCTGTCGTCGCCGGGCGGGAAGTCGCGCTTCTCGATCTCCTCGTACTCGGTCAACTGCCGTCGGTGCAGGTCGAGATGGCGGCGCAGGTCGGACTCCAGGCCCGCGGTGCCGACGACCGCGGCGGCGCGCAGCCGCAGCAGCAGGGCGTCGCGGTGCGGCTTGGGGTCCTGGGCCGCGGCCGTCCACCGCTCCAGTTCGGCGCGGCCCGCGGGCAGCACCTCGTAGCTCTTCTTCTGCCCCCGGGCCGGCTGCTCGGCGGGCAGCGCGCGGATGTGGCCCTCGGCCTCCAGCTTTCCCAGCTCGCGGTAGATCTGCTGGTGCGACGCCGACCAGAAGTACCCGATCGACTTGTCGAACCGGCGGGTCAGATCCAGCCCCGCCGACGGCTTTTCGAGCAGGGCGGTGAGGATCGCGTGCGGGAGTGACATGGAGTCATCCTAGGGACCGCGCTCAGAGGGTCGCGGCGACCTCGGTGCCCTGCTTGATCGCCCGTTTGGCGTCCAGCTCGGCGGCCAGGTCGGCGCCGCCTATGAGGTGCGCGCTGCGGCCGGCGGCGACCAGCTCCTCGTACAGGTCCCGGCGCGGGTCCTGGCCGGTGCACAGGACGATGGTGTCGACCTCCAGGACCGTGCTCTCCTCGCCGACGGTGACATGGAGTCCGGCGTCGTCGATGCGGTCGTAGCGTGCGCCCGGGACCATGGTCACGCCCCGGTGCTTCAGCTCGGTGCGGTGGATCCAGCCGGTGGTCTTGCCGAGGCCCGCGCCTACCTTGCCGGTCTTGCGCTGGAGCAGGTGGACGGTGCGCGGCGGGGCCGGGCGCTCGGGGGCGGCGAGGCCGCCGGGGGCCTGGTAGTCGAGGTCCACGCCCCACTGGCGGAAGTAGGCGGCCGGGTCCTCGCTGGTCTTGTCGCCGCCGTCGGTGAGGAACTCGGCGACGTCGAAGCCGATGCCGCCCGCGCCGAGGATCGCGACCCGGTCGCCGACGGGCGCCGCGTCGCGCAGCACGTCGAGGTAGCCGACGACGCTCGGATGGTCGACGCCGGGGATGTCGGGGGTGCGGGGGCTGACGCCGGTGGCGACGACGACCTCGTCGTAGTCGGCCAGGTCCGCGGCGGCGACGGGCGTGTTCAGCCGTACGTCCACCTCGTGGGCGTCGAGCTGGTGGCGGAAGTAGCGCAGGGTCTCGTCGAACTCCTGCTTGCCGGGGACCTTGCGGGCGACGTTGAGCTGGCCGCCGATCTCGCTCGCGGCGTCGAAGAGGGTGACGTCGTGGCCGCGTTCGGCCGCCGACACCGCGCAGGCGAGGCCGGCCGGGCCCGCGCCGACGACCGCGACGCGCTTGCGCAGCCGGGTCGGGGCGAGGACCAGCTCGGTCTCGTGGCAGGCGCGCGGGTTGACCAGACAGGAGGTGATCTTCCCGCTGAAGGTGTGGTCGAGGCAGGCCTGGTTGCAGCCGATGCAGGTGTTGATGGCCTCCGGCGTGCCCGCGGCGGCCTTGTTGACGAACGCGGGGTCGGCGAGCATCGGGCGGGCCATCGACACCATGTCCGCGCAGCCGTCGGCGAGCAGTTCTTCGGCGAGTTCCGGGGTGTTGATGCGGTTGGTGGTGACGAGCGGGACGGAGACCGCGCCCATGAGCTTCTTCGTCACCCAGGTGTAGGCGCCGCGCGGCACGGAGGTGGCGATGGTGGGGATGCGGGCCTCGTGCCAGCCGATGCCGGTGTTGATGATCGTCGCGCCGGCCGCCTCGACGGCCCGGGCGAGGGCGATCACCTCGTCGAGCGTGGAGCCGCCGGGCACGAGGTCCAGCATGGACAGCCGGTAGACGACGATGAAGTCCTCGCCGACCGCCTCGCGCACCCGCCGCACGATCTCCACGGGGAAGCGCATGCGGTGGTCGTAGGAGCCGCCCCAGCGGTCGGTGCGGTGGTTGGTCTGCGCGGCGATGAACTCGTTGATCAGGTAGCCCTCGGAGCCCATGATCTCGACGCCGTCGTAGCCGGCCTTTCGGGCGAGGCGGGCGGCGCGGGCGTAGTCGTCGATGGTGCGCTCGACCTCGGCGTCGGTCAGCTCGCGGGGCGGGAAGGGGCTGATGGGGGCCTGGAGGGGGCTCGGGGCGACCAGGTCGCGGTGGTAGGCGTAGCGGCCGAAGTGCAGGATCTGCATCGCGATCCGGCCGCCCGCGCGGTGCACGGCGTCGGTGATCGTGCGGTGCTGCTCGGCCTCCGCGTCCGTGGTGAGCTTCGCGCCGCCCTCGTACGGGCGGCCCTCGTCGTTGGGGGCGATGCCGCCGGTGACGATCAGGCCCACTCCCCCGCGCGCCCGTTCGGCGTAGAACTCCGCCATGCGCTCGAAGCCGCGCTCGGCCTCCTCCAGGCCGACGTGCATCGAGCCCATCAGGACGCGGTTGGGCAGCGTGGTGAAGCCCAGGTCGAGCGGGCTCAGCAGGTGGGGGTAACGGCTCATGGCGGCCTCCGTGCGCGATGTCGTCTCCTCCAGTTCTAGAGGACCGCGCACGGGTTGTGCAACTAGTTGCATAAAAGCAGGGGGACGGTGTGCCGCAGGTCACCGGCCTTCGCGGTCATCGGCTTGCCTGCTCACCGGCTTTCGAGCAGGACGTGCAGCTCCCGCTCCTGGTCTCCGGAGGCCGAGGAGAGGTCGCGTACCGCGAACAGGGAGTCCAGCGTCGTACGCAGTCGCTCGACCGCCCAGTAGCCGCCCTGGGCGTCGGCCTCGACGGCGGCGGAGAGCCGGGCGGGGTGGGCGCATTCGCGGGCGTCGGTCACCTCGAAGGTGCCGAGCCACACCATCGGGCGCGTCTCGTGGAACCGTCGCGGCGCCTCGTCGGCGCCCCGGTCGGACGTGAAGCACGCGCACAGCGCGTCGAGCACGATCCGGGCGTCCTTCTCGCTGTATCCGCTGATCTCGACGGAGACGGACTCGTCGTGCAGCCGTTCACGGTCCATCGTGATCACTCCTTTCATGGGGATGTGCGCGGTACCCGGGTTCCCCGCGAACCGCGTACATCCCCTGAAAGCGTCGACTGAAAGCCTCAGCTTCGCGTGAAGCGGTACGTCTTGCTGTCGGTCAGCACGCAGAAGCCGGGCGAGACGACGATCACGCGCAGGGTGCCCGTCCGACGGTCGTAGTCGATGCCCTCCGCCTCGAAGGTGCCCGAGCAGGAGCTGCGCAGCGGGAGCTGGCGCAGCGCCGTGACATGGCCGGTGACGTCGGCCGTGCCGTTGGGTTCCGCGGAGAGGTCGATCTGGAGGAGGGGCTTGGTGACGCCGAAGAGGGCGCCCGCCGGGTCGTCGGAGGAGCACAGCAGGGTGGTCGGGCCGGTGAAGTCGCAGCCCTGGACGTCGCGCACGGCGTGGTCCAGGCGGACGGTGGAGACCAGCGGCAGGTTCGCCGAGGGGGAGGTGCTCGCGTTGACCCCGGGGGTCGGGAAGACGAGGAAGCGGGTCATGGTGCCGTACTCGCCCGACAGCATCCACTGGCCGCTGGGCGTGATCGCCGACCATGAGTTGTTCAGGGCCTCGCCCGAGGCGAGCGTGTGGACGTACTCCGACCAGGCGCCGCCCGGCGCCTGCACCCGGTACATCTTCGACGTGCCCGAGTCGGCCTGGTAGGGCTCGACGTAGTAGCCGTCGTAGGAGGCGTCGGGGTCGCCGACGTGGTTCCAGCCCCGGGTGGAGAGGGAGAGCGGGATCGTGCCGATGCCGGTGTAGCGGTTGGCGCTGTTCGCCGGGACCTCGACCGAGGTCAGGCCCTGGCTCTCGGTCAGCGGATCGGCGCGGTCGGAGCCGACCTCGGTCCAGGTGTCGGCGGCCTGGGCGGGCGGGGCCGAGGCGAGGACGGCGGCCGCCACGGTGGCCAGGGCGACCAGGGCGGTGCGGACCGCGTGGCGGCGAGGCCGGGCGGGGCGCAGGGGCATGCGGAAGCTCCTCGGTGGGGGGTGGGGGCGCGTGCGGCGCACGCTCTGGCGTGCGTTCGGCGCACAGTCTGGCGCGCCACGATCGGCATGTACAGACCAATTCGATGGACGGATGCGGACCGTTTCGACGGACGGATGCGGACCCTGAGGAGAACGGCGCGCGCAGCCGTACTGGAGGAGCATGGAGAAGGCCCTCCAAGGCGTGGGAGGAGGCCCTCCAAAGCGCGGGAGAAGGCCGCCAAGGCGTGGGAGAAAAGGGTGGAGCGCGGTAGAACAGGGGAGTCGGCACGGGGGACGACGTGCCGCGTCGAGGCGTGGAGGCGGTGCGTGGCATGACGGCAGCCGGATCGTCCGCGGCCGAGGGCGCCGGCCCGACCGGGCCCAGCGGGCTGCTGGACGTGCTCAACGTGGCCTCGGTGGTGCTCGACACCGACGGCCGCATCGCGCTGTGGAGCCCGCAGGCCGAGGAGCTGTTCGGCTACACGGCGGCGGAGGCGCTGGGGCGGTTCGCGGCCCAGGTGATGGTCCACGAGCGCCATGTCGACCTGGTCGTGAAACTGTTCGCCGACGTGATGGCCACCGGCCAGAGCTGGGCGGGCGCGTTCCCCATCCGGCGCAAGGACGGCACGACCCGGCTGGTGGAGTTCCGCAACATGCGGCTCCTGGACGAGCGGGGCAAGGTGTACGCCCTGGGGCTCGCCGCGGACCGGTCGACGGTGCGCCGGCTGGAGCGGGACGTGGCGCTGTCGACCCGGATGGTCGCACAGTCCCCGAACGGTCTGGCCGTCCTGGACACGGACCTGCGGTTCGTCTCGGTCAACCCCGCGCTGGAGCGGGCGAGCGGGGTGCCGGCCGAGGAGCACGTGGGCCGGACGCTGCGCGAGGTGCTGCCGCTGCTGGACGCGCAGGCCCTGGAGTCGGCGGTCCGCGAGGTGCTGCGCACGGGGGCGCCGGTCGTCGACCGGTCCACGATCGGACGCACCCCCGCGAAGCCGGACGAGGACCACGCCTGGTCGATCTCGCTGTACCGCCTGGAGGACGCGCGCGGCACGGTGCTGGGCGTGGCCGCCTCGATCAGGGACGTCACCGACCAGTACCGGGCGGGCGTCGAGGCCGAGGCCGCGCGCCGCCGGCTGGCCCTGATCGCCGACGCCTCCGCCCGCATCGGCACCACCCTGGACCTGGAGCGCACCGCCCGCGAACTGGCCGACGTCGCCGTGCCGGAGCTCGCCGACGTGGCGGCCGTGGATCTGCTGGACGCGGTGGTGGACGGCCGGCGCACCAGCCTCGGGCCCGCCGAGTCGGCCGTGATCCGGGCCCTGGCCGTACGGGTGTACAACTCACCCGAGGCCCTCCAGGCCGCCGACCCGCCCGGGCAGGTCGCCCGCTACGGACCCGAGCGACTGGTCACGGAGTGCGTGCGCACCGGCCGTCCTGTCATGGTCGCGGAGGTCGAGGACGAGGACCTCGCGCGCATTGCCCGCTCCCCCGAGTCGGCCGAACTGCTGGCCCGGGCGGGCGTCCACTCCTATCTGGCCGTGCCGCTGATCGCCCGCGGCGAGGTGCTCGGCGCCCTCGACCTCAAACGGACCCACAACCCCCTGCCGTTCGGCCGCGACGACCTTCTCCTCGCCCGGGAGCTGGCCTCCCGCGCGGCCGTGCAGATCGACAACGCCCGCTGGTACCAGAACGCCCGCACCACCGCCCTCACCCTCCAGCGCAGTCTGCTGCCCAGCCACCCGCCGGTCATCGGCGGCCTGGAGGTCGCCTCCCGTTACCAGCCCGCGGGCGCCACCACCGAGGTCGGCGGCGACTGGTTCGACGTCATCCCGCTGCCGGACGGCAAGACCGCGCTCGTCGTCGGCGACGTCATGGGCAGCGGCATCGACGCCGCCGCCACCATGGGCCGACTGCGCACCGCGACGACCACCCTGGCCTCCCTCGACCTCGACCCGGCGGTCCTCCTGGAGCATCTCGACCGGATCACCCAGGGCCTGGACCACTCCATCGCCACCTGCGTGTACGCCGTCCACGACCCCCGGCTGCGACAGTGCCGGATCGCCAACGCCGGCCATCTGCCGCCGGCCCGCGTCCGCCCCGGCCGGCCGCCCGAGCTGCTCGACCTGCCCACCGGTGTGCCGCTGGGCGTGGGCGGGGTGGCGTTCTCCACGACCGACGTCGACTTCGCCCCCGGCGACCAGCTCGTGCTGTACACGGACGGCCTCGTCGAGACCCGCCGCCACTCCCTCGACGAACGCCTCGACGCGCTCCTCGCCCTCCTCGACGACCCGGCCCGCCCCCTTGAGGACCTGTGCGACCTGCTCCTGACCGCCCTGCACCACCCCGACAACCACGACGACGTGGCGCTGCTGGTGGCACGGGCGCTGGAGCGGGACAGCGAGTGACGGCGCCATGGCGTGCCGCGGCGCGGCGTGCTGTGCTGTGCCCGGCCGTGCCGTGCACGCCGATTCACAGGTCTTTGTTACCGGCCCTTTACCGCGTGCTGCGGACAATCACAGTGAGGCGTGGCATCGGTGCCGTCGTCATGGCCTGGGAGTCGAGGTGGGTCAGCCGTGATCGAGGAGCCTGAAGAGGTCGAGGTGCTCGCGGGGCCGGGCGGCGAGGAGAAGGAACGCCCCGCCCTGCGCGCGCTGTGGGAACGGCGGTCGGCCCGCGGGCGGGCGGTGATCGCGGCGACGACCGTCGCGGTCCTGGCCCTCGGCGGCACGGTCGCGTACGCGGCGACGTCGGGGGGCTCGGCCGACGGCTCCGCGTCCGCGACGTCCCCGTCGTCGTCCTCGTCCTCGTCCCCCTCGGAGGGTCCCGGGCACGGGCACGACCGGGGCGGCCCAGGGTTCATGTTCGGTGTCGGCGGCGACGCCGCGCACGGCGAGGCGACCGTCAAGGACCGTGACACCGGCGAGTGGGTCGTACGGGTCTGGCAGCGCGGGACCGTCGAGAAGGTCGACGGCGACCAGGTCGGCGTCAAGAGCGAGGACGGCGTCTCGTGGACGTGGACGGTGGGTTCGGACGTCTCCGTGCACACCGACGGCACGTCGTCCGACTCCGGGGCCGGCGCGCTGAAGAAGGGCGACACGGTGTTCGTGATCGGGTCCCGTTCGGACGGCACGTACACGGCGACCCGCGTGATGTCCGGTGACTTCACCGACCGCGGCCCGAACGGGAACGACCGGCGCGGCGGCTTCCCCGGGCACGGCCCGTGGGACCGGGGCGACGACCGCTCCCCCAGCCCCACGAGCAGCGGCGCGCCTACCTGACCCGGGTCCCGACGATCACATGGGCGTAGCGCTCCGGGTCCTCGGCGGGCCGCGCCGTCAGACCGGCGCGGGTGAACGCCTCCACGGCGTCCGGGGCCTGCCGTTCGCTGGTCTCGACCAGGAGGATCCCGCCGGGCGCGAGCCAGTCGGGGGCCTCGGCGGCGACCCTGCGCAGTACGTCGAGCCCGTCGCCGCCGCCGTCGAGCGCGGTGAGCGGCTCGTGGTCGCGGGCCTCCGCGGGCAGCAGGGGGACCTCGCCGGTGGGGACGTACGGCACGTTGGCGGCCAGGATGTCGACCCGGCCCCGTAGGCGACCGGGCAGCGCCTCGAACAGGTCGCCCTGGTGGGCGTGGCCGCCGTGGGCGGCGACGTTGGCCCGGGCGCAGCGCACGGCGGCCGGGTCGATGTCGGCGGCGTGCAGTTCGACGGGGCCGAGGGCGGCGGCGAGGGCCGCGCCGACCGCTCCCGAGCCGCAGCACAGGTCCACGACCACGGACGCGTGCGGCGCGTGCGCGAGTGCCTGCTCGACGAGGAACTCGGTGCGGCGGCGGGGGACGAAGACGCCGGGTTCGACGGTGATGCGCAGCCCGTGGAACTCGGCCCAGCCGACGACGAGTTCCAGAGGGTGACCGGCCACGCGGCGCGCGACCATGGCGTCGCGTTCGCCGGGCGTGCGGGCGGCGGCGAGGATCAACTCCGCCTCGTCCTCGGCGAAGACGCACCCGGCGGCGCGCAGCGCGGCGACGACGTCGTCACGGGACGGCGAAGGAGACGAGGAAGAGGTCGAGGTCGAGGACGAAGCAGAGGGGAAGGAGGATGAGGACGGGGAAACTGAGGGCATGGGAAGCCGGGAGCCTTTCGGGAGTCGAAGGGCGCTCCCGCAGTCACCTACGGGCGGCGATCCGCGCCGCTACGAGGAGAGAGCACCCCACCTGTCACTGCGGTAATGGGTCTCACCTCCTCGGCCTCACGCGGCTGGGCAGATCCGCAGCCGGGCGATCACCCTACCGCAGTCCCGACCGTCGAGTTGTATTCTGCAACCAGAGACATGAGGGAGCGCCCATGGACACCGTCGAGGCCGTGGAGACCGCCGAGGCCGTGGAGACCATCCAGCGGGAGATGACGATCTTCGCCCGTCGCGCCCGTGCCTCGGCGGGGCGGCTGCATCCCGAGCTGTCCCTGGTGTCGTACACGCTCCTGGGCCACCTGGAGGAGCGGGGCGGCTGCCGGGCCACCGACCTCGCCGCGCACTACGCGCTGGACAAGTCCACCGTCAGCCGCCAGGTCGCCGCCCTGGAGCGCGGCGGTCTGATCGCGCGGCGCCCCGACGCCGACGACCACCGCGTCCAGGTCCTCCACCTCACCGACGCCGGCCGCCGCATCCTCGCCCAGGTCACCGAGAGCCGCCGCGCGGCCTTCCGGGAACGGCTCGCACGATGGCCGGCGGGGGATCTGGAGCGGTTCGCGGAGTATCTGGAGCGGTACAACGCGTGGGGCGGGGCGGACGGGGACGAGTAGCCTCGCCGCCGGAGCGGGGACGAGTAGCCGCGCCGCCGCTCGCTCCCCCCGCCCCGCTCCCCTGCGTCCGCTCCCCTACGCCACCGGAACCGCCTCCCGTCCCTCCCCCAGCCGCTCGGGCACCCGGGCCGCCAGGAACGCCGTTCTGAGGCGGAGGCGGAAGCCCAGGGACTCGTAGAGGCGGATGGCGTTGGTGTTGGCCGCGCCGGTGTGCAGGAAGGGGGTCTCGCCGCGTTCGCGGATGCCGTGGGCGACGGCGAGGACCAGGCGGGTCGCGAGGCCCTCGCCGCGGAAGGCGGGGTCGGTGCAGACGGCGCTGATCTCGGTCCAGCCCGGCGGGTGGAGCCGCTCGCCTGCCAGGGCGACGAGGGCGCCGTCCCGGCGGATGCCCAGATAGGTGCCGAGTTCGATGGTGCGGGCCTCGAAGGGGCCCGGCTGGGTGCGGGCGACCAGGTCGAGGATCTCGGGGACGTCTGCGGGGCCGAGGCGGACGGCCTCCGGGTCCGGCGCGGTGACCAGACCGTCGTCGACGAGCTGCACGCCCTCGGCCCGGAAGGTGATCTCCCAGCCGGGCGGGATCTCACCCCGGAATCCGAGCAACGGGACCTCCGCACCGGGTCCGGCGAGCGCGGCGAGATCCGCCCAGTCGTCGGCGTCCGGCTCGTCCGGCAGGGCCAGCCAGGGCGAGACGTCGACGGGGTAGCGCAGGATCCGCCCCCGACGCTCGGCGAAGCGGGCGTGCGGGCCGGTCAGCGAGGCGAGGGCGGGATTGTCCAGGATGTGCCGGGGCTCGATGTCGCTCATACGTCCGCTCCGACCTCGATCGCGACCTTGCCCTGGGCGTGGCCGTTCTCGACCTCGCGGAGGGCCTCGCCCGCACGGTCCAGGGGGAAGGTGAGGGTGACGTGCGGGCTCAGGGCGCCGGAGACGACCAGGTCGGCCACCGCGCTCAGGACGGCCGCGTTGCGGGCGCGGGCGACCCGGGCGCCGCCGAGGCGCTCCACCTCCTCGGGCGGGGCGCCGGCGGTGATCAGTCGGGAGCGGTCGGTCAGGAGGGCGGCGGCCTCGTGCAGCACGTCGCCGCCGACCAGGTCGTAGACGCCGTCGACGCCGTCCGGGGCGGCCAGGCGCGCGGCGTCCGCCCAGCCGGGGCCGGACGGGACGTGCACGGCGCCCAGCGCCTCGAGGACGTCCTTCTTGCGCTCGCTGGCCACGCCCACCACCCGCAGCCCGAGGGAGCGGGCGATCTGCACGGCCGCCACGCCGACTCCGCCGCCCGCGCCGGTGACCAGCAGCGTGGCCCCGGCGGGCAGGGCGAGCTGGTGGACGCCGTCGTAGGCGGTCGCGGCGGCCACCGGGAGGGTCGCGGCGTCGACGAAGGACAGCTCGGCGGGCTTGTGGGCGGTGATGCCGGCCGCGAGCAGCGCGTACTCGGCGTAGCCGCCCGCGACGGCGGTGCCGAACACCTCGTCGCCGGGCGCGAAGCCGGTGACGCCCTCACCGGTCTCCTCGACGACGCCGGACGCCTCGTTGCCCAGGACGGAGGGGAAGATCCGTTCGGTGGTCTCGCCGGGACGCCGGTAGCCCGTGCGCTGCTTCCAGTCGACCGGGTTGACGCCCGCCGCGCGCACCGCGACGAGCACCTCGCCCGGGCCGGGACGAGGCCGGTCCAGGTCGACGAGCGCCTCGGTCTCCGGGCCGCCGTACCGGGTGAAGACGTACGCCTTCGCCATTGCTCCCACTCCTTCACTCGCTCCTTCGCCGTCGCCGGACCGCTGGATCCGCAACGTCACCTGCAAGGGCGCGGTACCGGGTGGCTATTCCCGGGGCGCGGGAGTGTTCATACGCGCTTAACGATCGACGGGCGGACCGGGTCCACGGCACGGCTGACATGCACGTACGGTGGAACGCGTAAGCAACCGTCGCCCTCACGCTGGATCCCCATGAACGTCACCCGAGGCTTCACCGGACGCCCCCGCGTCGTCAACGCCGGACTGCCGCCCGGCCAGTACGACGCGGGCGACGACTGGCCCGTGCTGTCCGCCGAGGTCACGCCCGACCTCGCGCCCGCCGACTGGACCTTCCGGGTCGACGGGCTGGTCGAGGCCCCCCGGACCTGGGACTGGGACGAGGCGCACGCACTGCCGGGGTCGGCCTACGAGGGCGACATCCACTGTGTGACCAGCTGGTCGAAGTTCGGGGTGCGGTTCGGGGGCGTGTCCCTGGACGCCTTCTTCGACGTGGTCCGGCCGCGGCCGTCCGCCACGCACGTCCTCGCCTACTCGCACACCGGCTACACCACCAACCTGCCGCTGGCGGACCTGACCGGCGGGCGCGCCTGGATCGCCTGGGAGTACGGCGGCAAGCCCCTCGCCGCCGAGCATGGCGGCCCGGCGCGGCTGCTGGTGCCGCACCTGTACTTCTGGAAGAGCGCCAAGTGGATCGCGGGCCTGCGTCTCCTCGACCAGGACGAGCCGGGGTTCTGGGAGCAGAACGGCTACCACGCGCGCGGCAACCCGTGGCAGGAGCAGAGGTACTCCGGTGACTGAGGCGGTTCCTGTGACTGAGGCGGTTCCGACGGCCGAGGTACTTCCGATGACCGAGGTACGTCGATGACCGAGAACCTCGCTTCCGGGACGCGCCCCGAGACGCGCTTCGCCGTGCCCGGCCGGATCGCCGTGAGCAACCGGGCCGCCGCCGTGTGGCAGACGGCGACGCTCACCGAGATCCGCCGCGAGACGCCCCACGCGGCCACCTTCCGGTTCGCGACGCCGGCCTGGGCGGGACATCTGCCTGGCCAGCACCTGATGCTGCGGCTGACCGCCGGCGACGGCTACACGGCCCAGCGGCACTACTCGATCGCCTCCGCGCCCGACGACGCCGGGCACATCGAGCTGACCTTGGACCACGTGGACGGCGGCGAGGTCTCCGGCTGGTTCCACACCGTCGCCCGGCCCGGCGACGAGGTCGAGGTGCGCGGCCCCCTCAGCGGCTTCTTCGCCTGGCCCGGCGACCGGCCCGCGCTGCTGATCGGCGCCGGCTCCGGGGTCGTACCGCTGATGTCGATGGTGCGCCACCGTCGGGCGCGCGGGCTCGACGTGCCGCTGCGGCTGCTGGTGTCGGCGCGCGGCCCGCAGGAGCTGATCTACGCGCGGGAGTACGGCGCGGAGACGACGCCCGTGTTCACGCGCAGCGCGCCGGAGGGGGCGCCCGTGGGGCGGCTGGACGCCGGTCATGTGGCGCCGTTGTTCGCCGACGGGCCGGCGGGCGGCTGGGAGGCGTACGTGTGCGGGTCCAACGCGTTCGCCGAGCACGCGTCGCGGCTGCTGGTCGAGGCCGGACAGCCGGTGGACCGCATCCGCATCGAGCGGTACGGCTGAGAGCCGGGACCGGTTCGGCCGAGGCGGGCTCTGCGTGCGCTCGGCGGGCTCTGTGTGGCGGTTGTACTCCATTGGGGGTACGACTTGCATGTGGGCGCTCGCGTGACGGCGAGGAGGTCGACATGCGAACCCGGATACGCGGCTGGCGCTGGCGGAGCAATCCGTTGCGGCGCCGGTCGGACGTCGTGGAGGCGTGGACGGCCCTTGCCGTCGCCGTGCTGCTGCTGGTCGCCGTGCCGCTGGCCGGGGCTCTGGCCGGGCGGTGGGCCCACGACGACGCGCGCGCGGTCGTGGCGGAGCAGCGGGCGGAGCGCCACCGCGTGCGGGCGGAGGTCGTCGGCCGGGTGCCGGACCCGATGCCCTCCGCGGACGGCGTCCGGGTGCGGATGTACAGCGTGGCGGTGCGCTGGACGCCGCCTGGCGAGCAGGCGCGTACGGCGACGGCCCGGGTGCCCGAGGGCACGCGCCGGGGTGACGTGGTGACCGTGTGGTTCGACGCGCGGGGTCGGAGCGTGGCGCCGCCGGCCACCGGGACGGTGGTGTGGCAGCACGCGGTCACGATGGGCGTGTGCGCGGCGGGCGGGACGGCCGCCCTGGTGCTGCTCGGGCACGGAGTCGTCCGCCGGGTGGCGATGCGGCACCGGCTCACGGAGTGGGACCGCGCGTGGGAGCGCACCGAGCCGGAGTGGACCCGCCGCCGGCCCGCGTGAAGCCCGACGACGTGGTCTGGCGAGGGCTCGTGGCGGCCACGTACCTTGTGATCATTCGTACGGCCACTTAACAAAAGGCGGTCCTTCATGGCTCTGTTCGACCTGTCCCTCGAGGAACTCCACGAGTACCGCAGCGCGTCCGCCGAGCCCGAGGACTTCGACGCGTTCTGGGCGAAGACCCTCCAGGAGGCCCGCGAGCACGACCTGGACGCCCGCTTCGAGCCGGTCGACACGGGTCTGGCCACGGTGCGGGTGTACGACGTGACGTTCGCGGGGTACGGCGGCCATCCGGTGAAGGGCTGGCTGACGGTGCCCGCCGCGGCCGAGGAGCCGCTGCCCCTGGTCGTGGAGTTCGTCGGGTACGGCGGGGGGCGCGGCCTGCCGCACGAGCATCTGCTGTGGGCGTCGACGGGCCGGGCGCACTTCATCATGGACACCCGCGGCCAGGGCAGCGCCTGGGGCGGCGGAGGCGGCACCGCCGATCCGGTGGGCGGCGCGCCCGCCTACCCCGGTTTCATGACCCGGGGCATCGACGCCCCCGAGAACTACTACTACCGGCGGGTGTTCACGGACGGGGTGCGCGCGGTCGAGGCGGCCCGCTCGCACCCGCTGACCGACGCGAGCCGGACGGTGGCGCTCGGCGGGAGCCAGGGCGGCGGCATCACGATCGCCGTGGGCGGTCTGGTGCCGGGCCTGGCGGCGATCGCGCCGGACGTGCCGTTCCTGTGCGACTTCCCGCGTGCGGCGGTACTGACGGACCGTCACCCGTACCGGGAGATCGGCCTGTTCCTCAAGACCCACCGCGGCCGCACCGAGGACGCCCTGCGCACCCTCTCCTACTTCGACGGCGTGCACTTCGCCGCGCGCGGCACGGCGCCCGCCCTCTTCTCGACGGCCCTGGAGGACCAGACCTGCCCGCCGTCGACCGTGTTCGCCGCGTTCAACGCCTGGGCGCACGACGACAAGACGATCGAGGTGTACGAGTTCAACGACCATGAGGGCGGCGGCCCTTACCAGGAGGCGGCCAAGCTGCGCTGGCTGCGGTCGTACGTCTGAGCGGGTCCGGGTGCGCCGAGCGCCCCAGTCCCCGGTCCTTCCCTCCAGTCCGACCAGTCGGTATGTTCGGGGGGTCCGGGCCGCACCGTCGCGGTCCGGGGTTCCGGCGGACCACGGAGGCCCCATGTCCGAGCACGTGCCACAGGTTCACGGCCACTGCGACGCGCGTTTCACGGCGGTGCGCGCCGCCTTCGAGGAGAACTTCCGGGAGCGGGACGAGCTGGGCGCGGCCGTGACCGTCACGGTCGACGGCGTGACCGTGGCCGACCTGTGGGGCGGCTGGGCCGACGCGGCGCACACCCGCCCGTGGGAGCGGGACACGCTGGTCAACGTGTGGTCGACGACGAAGGGCCCGGTGGCGCTGTGCGCGCACGTCCTGGCCGACCGGGGGCTGCTCGACCTCGACGCGCCGGTGGCCGTGTACTGGCCCGAGTTCGCCGCCGCCGGCAAGGAGAAGGTCCTGGTCCGGCATCTGCTGTCGCACCGCGCGGGACTGGCCGGACTGCGCGAGCCGCACTCGCTGGAGCAGCTCTACGACTGGGAGCTGACCGTCGCCCGGCTGGCGGCCATGGAGCCCTGGTGGGAGCCGGGCACGCGGTCCGGCTATCACGCGCTGACCTACGGCTTCCTGGTCGGCGAGGTCGTGCGGCGGGTCTCGGGGCTGCTGCCGGGGGCCTTCCTCGAGCGGGAGGTGACCGGGCCGCTGGGCGTCGACTTCACCGTCGGACTGCCGGAGAAGGAGGCCGGGCGGGCCGCCGAGCTGGTGCATCCGCCGGTCGCGTCGGCCAGCGAACAGGCCGCGATCTTCAGCCAGTTGGCGCCCGTCGCCCTCGCCGCGCTGACCAACCCGGTAGCCGGCGCCGCCGAGGCCAACTCGCCGCAATGGCGGGCCGCCGAGATCCCGGCCGCCAACGGCCACGGGACCGCCCGGGCGGTCGCCGCGCTGTACGGGATCTTCGCGGGCCGGGGCTCGTTCGGCGGCCGGCGCGTGCTGTCCGTCGAGGCGGCCGAGCGGATGCGGGAGGGGCAGGGCAGCTGCCGTGACCTGGTGCTGGGCGCAGGATTCGCCCACGACACGGAGGTCGCGCTGGGGCTCTGGCTCAGCGGCCCGAACGGCTCGTACGGGCCCAACCCGCGCGCTTTCGGTCACGACGGCTTCGGCGGCTCCTGCGGGCTCGCGGATCCGGAGGCGGGGGTGTCCCTGGGGTACGTGATGAACCGTATGGGCCCGCACATCGCCGACGACCCACGCAAGACGGCGCTGATCGAGGCCCTGTACAGCGCCCTGTGAGGGGTGCGATCGGGAAACAGTGCGCTGTGAGTGGGTTCAGGTCCCGCATTCACTGCGAGTATCGGTGGCAGGACGCACCTCCACGCACCTCTCATCGCGCGGGATCCCAGGGAGCAGCCCTCATATGACCACCCATGACGCCCAACAGATCGAGGCGGCCAACGCCACCGACCGCACGCCGGTCGTCTTCGTGCACGGCCTGTGGCTGCTGCCGAGCAGCTGGGACCGCTGGGCGGCCCGCTTCGAGGAGGCGGGCTACGCGCCGGTCACCCTGTCGTGGCCGGACGACCCGGAGACCGTCGCGGAGGCCAAGGAGCATCCGGAGGTGTTCGCGGGCAAGACGGTGGGGCAGGTCGCCGACCATCTCCAGGGGCTGATCGGCCTGCTGGCGCGCAAGCCGGCGATCGTCGGTCACTCCTTCGGCGGACTGCTGGCGCAGATCCTCGCCGGGCGCGGGCTGTCGGCCGCGTCGGTGGCGATCGACCCCGCGCCGTTCCGGGGCGTGCTGCCGCTGCCGATCTCCGCGCTCCGCGCGTCGGCGCCGGTGCTGAGCAATCCGGCCAACCGCAACCGGGCCGTGCCGCTCACCTACGACCAGTTCCGGTACTCGTTCGCGAACGCGGTCGGCGAGGAGGAGGCCAAGGAGCTGTACGAGACGTTCGCGGTGGCCGCTCCCGGCGCGCCGCTGTTCCAGGCGGCGACGGCGAACCTCAACCCGTGGACGGAGGCGAAGGTGGACTCGGAGAACCCCGACCGGGGTCCGCTGCTGATCATCTCGGGCGAGAAGGACCACACCGTGCCGTGGTCGATCGCCAACGCCTCCTTCAAGAAGCAGCAGCACAACCCGGGGATCACCGAGATCGTCGAGATCAAGGACCGCGGCCACGCGCTGACCATCGACCACGGCTGGCACGAGGTCGCGGACACGGCCCTGTCGTTCGTGCGCCGCTTCGTGTGAGCCGCTAATCCGCTCGGCGCGCCTCGACCATCCGAACGCGTGGACCGCCGTCGCTCCTCGTCCCGAACTCGGGGAGCCTACGGAGGTCCACGCGGAAGCCGGCGCGCTCCAGTTCCCGCCGGACCTCGCCGAGCCGGAAGGCCCGGTAGTACATGACGAACGGCGGCCGCCACAGGGCGTTGCGCACCCGCATCACGGCGTCGAAGCCGAGGAGCGTCCAGTAGGCCGGCGAGGTCGGCCGCGGCGGCGCGAGGACCGGGAACGCGAAGCGTCCGCCCGGCCGCAGCACCCTGTGCACCTCGGCGAACAGCCCCGGCAGCTCACGGGGCAGGAAGTGCCCGAACGCGCCGAAGCTGACGACGAGGTCGAAGCGGGCCGTGAACGGCAGCGCCCGGGCGTCCGCACGCACCCAGGACACGCGCGGGCCCGCAGCCGGCGCCCGCCCTCGGGTCCGCCCCCGCGCCTCGTCGAGCATGCCCACGCTGAAGTCCACGCCGGTCGCACTGCGCCGGCACACCGCCGTCAGCACGTCGGTCCCGGCGCCCGTGCCGCAGCACAGGTCGAGGCCGTCGTCGTACGGGCCCGACCGCAGCAGGGCCGCGGTGACCGCGTCCAGGACGGAGTCAGGGGTGCGGAAGGGCGTGTGGTCGAACTTGGGCGCGAGCAGGTCGTAGCCGTGCTCTACCGACGACAGGGCCTGGACGGCGAGTTCGCGCAGCGTGGGGCCTTCGGGGCTGAACATCCACGTCACCCTACGGGCCCGTGGGACCCATGGACGCGTCGACAGCAGGTGATTATGCTCGTCGTGACTTACTCGACTAATTGACTATGTCTCCCGTGACCAGGTCTCCTGTGACGGTGTCTCTCGAGACTGTGTCTACGACTGTGACGATGAGGTGATCCGATGCGCGCGTTCCGTGAGGCGGTCGAGGCAGGCGATCTCGACGCCGTAGAGGCGCTGCTGGCCGACGACGTGGTGTTCACCAGCCCGGTCGTGTTCAAGCCGTACCCGGGCAAGGCCATCACCGCGGCGATCCTGCGCACGGTGTCACAGGTCTTCGAGGACTTCCGGTACGAGCGTGAGCTCGGCGGCGGCGACGGGCGCGACCACGCCCTGGTGTTCGCCGCCCGAGTGGGCGAGCGCGAGTTGACCGGCTGCGACTTCATCCACCTCGACGAGAACGGCCTGATCGACGAACTGACCGTCATGGTACGGCCGTTGTCGGGTGCACAGGCGCTCGCGGCGGCGATGGGCGCACGGTTCGAGGACATCGTGAAGGAGGCGGAGGCCCGGTCGGCCGCCGCCTCCTGAGCCGCGCCGGAGTCAGCTTCCGCTCAGGCGGGTCCCGCGTGAACGGCCCGCCGCGAGCAGGGCCTTCCAGGACCGGTGGCGCTTGAACGGCAGCTCGAAGAGCGCGGCGAACAGCCACGCCCCCAGCACCGAGACGGGCACCGCCAGCAGGAGCGTGAACCAGAAGGCGGGCAGTCCGGACGACACGAAGTGCGGGGCGATCTTCCGGATGACGACCATGACGATCGGCAGATGGATCAGGTAGAGGCTGTAGGAGAAGTTGCCCAGACTGCGCATGGGCCGGGTGGCCAGCAGTCGCATGAGAAGGGCGGGCCGGCCGGTGGCGACCGCCACGATGAGCATCGTCATGGCCGGCACGACGGCCAGGTCCACCCAGAAGAAGTGGCGCGCCGTCCAGACGGACCCCCTGACGACGAGGAGCGACCCGATCGGCAGGGCGGCCAGGGCGGCGAGCCAGTGCCACGGCAGCCGCCTGACCTTCTCCGACGCGACGATGATCCCCGCGCCGACCAGCCCGGCGACGAAGACCGGGGCGAGATTCGGCGTCAGCCAGTTCATCCCCTCCACCGGGGACGCGTCGGGCGCCGCCAGGCCTCGTGCCACCACCAGGAGCGTCACTCCCCCGACCAGGACCAGCGCGCCCAGCCGCCGCCGGATCAGCAGGAAGAGCGGGAAGAGGAGGTAGAGCTCCGCCTCCACGCCGATCGACCAGAAGGCCCCGTTCGGCGTCGGCGCCGTGAAGACGTCCTGGACCACGAGACCGTAGACCAGGAGCGTCTTTCCGGTCGGCGGGCCGAAGTGCGAGGCGGGCACCACCAGCCAGGCGACCGCGAGACTCAGCGCGAGCGCCGCCCAGTAGGGGGGCAGGATGCGCCAGGCGCGCCGGCTCAGGAAGCGGCGTGCCCCGCCCAGCTGCCAGCCGTGGCGGGCCGGGGAGATGGCCAGGGAGAACCCGGACAGCACCAGGAAGAAGACGACGGCGAGCCTGCCGTACATCATCCAGCCCAGCCAGTCGGGGCCCGAGTTCCTGGGGAATCCGGGGAAGGTCAGGAGCCAGCAGTGGAAGAGGACCACGTACAGCGCGGCGAGGCCGCGGAGCCCGTCGAGGCCCTGCAGCTGAAGGCGCTCGCCCGCCGCGCCCGTCCCGTCCGGCTGCCGTGCCGGGACGGGCGGGTCGAGCTCGCCGCTGGTGGGATGGCTGGTTACCGCTGAGATCGTTCGGCCCTCTCTCCCGGCTCCGCGCTCGCCGCACGGAGCCGCCCCCTCGGCGATCCTGCGCCGCTGTCGTCCGGGTGACGCCACGCCACCCATGGTGACCGATACGTCGCACCTGGCCGGAAGGTTCAACGGGCGGGCCGATGATTTCCGCGCCCGGCCACCACTCCAGCCTAGGTCCCCGCGCCGATCGGCTCCCGGGGAACGGAGAGGGCCCCCGCGTCAGGCCACGGTGAGGGTGAGCGCGCCCGCGTAGGCCGTGCCCGGGGTGAGGGCCGTCGGCGTCCCGTCGACGGTCAGGGTCACCGTCTTTCCGCGCGGGGCCCTGACGGCGGCGTCGGCGGCGAGGGTCAGTGAGGTGAGGTACGAGGTGCCGGTGACCGTCCAGACGGAGCCGCTGTTCAGCCGGACGATCGCGCCGTTGTTGACAGCCGGCTGCACGGTGTTGGCGACGATGCCCAGCTCGTAGAAGGTGGACGCGTCGATCGACGGGACCCGGTGCTTGGCCCGGGTCGCCGAGATCACGCCCTGGACCGTCGAGCCCTCGAAGGTGAGGACCATGTTCTTGCCCTTGCGCATGCCGTTGTAGAAGTCGCCCTCGAGCTTGATGGAGGTGAAGGCGGCGGCTCCGTCGGCGGTGTGGACGGCGGCGACGTCGAAGGAGGCGTCCTTGGCGGGGTCGGTGGTGGGCTCGGTGTAGACGCCGACGTTCATCATCTTGCCGTTGACGGGGACCGGGCCCGGGTCGTCCAGCTCGATCATCTGGAGGATGACGCCGTCGCGGGGGTTCAGACGGGCGCCGCCGGAGCCGTCCACGGTGATGGCGGTCTGCTGGCCCTTGTTGAGGAAGGTGGCCCGCTCGGAGTTGATTACCGTGCCGCCGTCGAGGGTGAGGGTGCCCGTGCCGAAGAACATGTAGCCGAAGTGGCCGGAGTTCACGACCGTGTTGCGCACCGGCAGGGCCGCCAGCTCGGCCTTGGTGAGGCCCAGTTCCAGCTCGGCGTCGAGCGCGGCGACCGCTTCGCGGGTGCTGTCTCCGTAGTGCACGACGGCCGCCGGGCCGGCGATGATCGTCGCGTAGCTGCCGACGTCGAACCGGGAGCCGAGGACGCGCACGGTGACGTCGCCGATGGCGTAGGTGCCGTAGCCGTACTCCCCCGTGTTGCCGACATGGCTGTTGATCGCGGTCAGCTTCAGTCCGCTGCCGCCCTCCACCGACAGTGCGCCCCACGTCTCGGAGAAGACGGTGGAGTTGAGGTAGGTGGCCCTGCTGTTCCTGCCGATGAGGTTGGTGGCGCGGACGTTGCCGTCGAGGCCGAGCATCCAGGGCACGGACTCCATGTACGGGGTCTCGACGGTGGCCTGGTAGTCGGCGGGCAGGATGCCGTTGCGGGTGCGGACCCGGGAGTTCTTCACGACGACGTTCGCGCCGCCGTTGGAGATGACGCCGGTGCGGACGACGCCCTCGGTGCTGATGCGGGCCCCGTCCAGGACCAGGGTGGTGGCGGAGCCGTCGCCGACGACCGCCGCGCCGTAGCCGGCGAAGTCGCAACGGCCGTTGCCCGTCAGGGAGATGACGGGCCTGTGGAGTGTGTACGCGCCGTCCTGCACGAAGACGCCGTCGAAGCACTCGCCGGTGGAGGTGATCGAGACGTTCCGGGCGAGGTTGTCGGTGAGCCTGCCGCCGGTCACCGCGGCGAGGACGGACCGGTCGCGGTCGACGCCGTCCGCGTCGACGTACAGGGCCTGCCGGAAGGGGAAGGCGAGGGTCTCGTAGGCGACCTCGTTGGCCGTGGCCACGGTGAGGACGAGGTCGCCCCGGTAGCCGCCGGGCCGGATCAGGGTGGCGGTGCCGCCGGTCGCCGTCAGCAGCTGGCCGGTCTCGACGCCGCCGACGGTCAGGGTGAGGCTGTGGCCGGCGGGGGCCGTGAGCGTGCCGCCCTCGGCGATCGACAGGGCGCTCAGCCGGGTGGTCGCGGGGACCTCGTACGTCTCGCCGGAGCCGACCGTGAGCCGCCCTCCCGACCTCACCGGCGCGGCCTGGACGGCGCCCACGGGCACCAGCAGGGCTCCGGCCGTCGCGGTGCCGGCGATCAGGACGGAGCGTCGGGTCATCAGCGTCATGGCTTGCCTTTCCAGGGATCGGGTACGACGCACCCCACGCCCGTCACTCGGCGTCATGGACCGGCCGCCGAAGAGGGGGCGGCAACGGTTCCGTGCGGGGCGCGGAAAGTGCGCACGAGGGAGTGAACCAGCGCTCCGGAGCTGCGAACAGTCGCTGTGCGAACCCATTCGGGAACCCGATGCCTCGGATCGCGGGGCCCGGTTGACAGGGCTCACACAGCGTGGCGGAACGAGGGGCCTCAGGCCGGTGCGATCATCCCGGCCGACAGGTCGATGTCCGCTCCGCACAGCCCCGGCATCGCGAGCATCGCCACCAGCGCCTGGGCTACCTCGGCCTCCTCGACGAGACGGCCCAGGGCGGCGCGGGAGGCGAAGTCGTGCTCGGCCTGTTCGACGGTGCAGCCGGTGAGTTCGGCGGTGAGGCGGAAGTTGCGGTCCATGCGGGGGCCGCGCACCGGGCCGGGCGAGAGGGAGTTGACCGCCACGCCCTGCGGGCCCACCTCCCCGGCGAGGGTGCGGGTGAGGCCGAGCAGGGCCATCTTGGAGGCGGTGTAGGGCGTGCGGTTGAGCAGGGGGCGTTTGCCGCTCACGGAGGCGACGTTGACGACGTCGCCGCGGCCGGCGGCGAGCATCGGCGGCAGGAAGGCCCGGCACATCAGGTAGACGCCCCGGACGTTGGCGGCGAAGACCGCGTCCCACTCGTCGGGCCCGACGTCGACGAGCGGGCGCACCGGGCCCGCGACTCCGGCGTTGTTGACGAGCAACGAGACGTCCTCGTCGGCGAGTTCGGCGGCCAGAGAGGCGACGGAGGCCGGGTCGCGGACGTCGCACACCGCCGTACGGGCCGCACCGCCCTCCTTCGCCACGAGTTCCGCCGCCTGCGCGAGGCTCGGTTCGCTGCGGCCGGTGAGGACCACCCGGGCGCCGGCGGCCGCCAGGGCGCGTGCGAACGCCCGGCCCAGCGGTCCTCCCGCGCCGGTGACCAGCGCCGTCCGCCCGGCGAGGCTCACGCGGTGTTCCAGGGCAGCTCGTCGCCCGCGGCCCGCGCGGCACGCACGTCGCCGGAGCGGGCGTGGCCCTCGAACAGCTCCACCCGCGAGGCCCGTCCGCACAGCCGGCCGAGCAGGGCCTGGGAGGCGGTGTCGGTGACCTCCTGGTAGGTGACGGTCTTGAGGTACTTCCCCACCCACAGACCGCCGGTGTAGCGGGCCGCGCCCCGGGTGGGCAGCACATGGTTGGTGCCGATGACCTTGTCGCCGAAGGACACACAGGTGCCCTCGCCGAGGAACAGGGCCCCGTACTGGGTCATGCGCTCCAGCGCCAGCCGTGGGTCGGCCGTCAGCACCTCCACATGCTCGAAGGCGAACGCGTCGGCCAGCTCGTACAGTTCGTCGAGGGTGTCGACGACGTGCACCTGGCCGTGGTCGCGCCAGGCGGGTCCGGCGAAGTCCCGGGTGGGCATGCCGGGCAACAGGCGTTCGACCTCGGCGATGGTCCGCTCGGCGACCTCGCGCGAGGTGGTGATGAGGACGGCCGGCGAGTCGGGGCCGTGCTCGGCCTGGGAGAGCAGGTCGACGGCGCACACGAAGGGGTCCGCTTCGTCGTCCGCGAGGACGAGGATCTCGGTCGGCCCGGCGAACAGGTCGATGCCGATCTCGCCGAACAACTGCCGCTTCGCCTCGGCGACATAGGCGTTGCCGGGTCCGGCGATCAGGTTGACCGGCTCCATGGAGTCCGTGCCGACGGCCATCGCGGCCACCGCCTGCACCCCGCCCAGCAGCCAGATCTCGTCGGCGCCCGCGAGGTGGGCTGCGGCGACGGTGGCGGCCGGGATCTCGCCGCGGATGGGCGGGGTGCAGGCGACGACGCGCGGCACGCCCGCGACCTTCGCCGTCACGATGGTCATGTGGGCGGAGGCGGTGAGCGGGTAGCGGCCGCCGGGGATGTAGGCGCCGGCCGCCTGCACGGGGATGTGCCGCTGGCCGAGCTTCACGCCCGGCAGGGTCTCCACCTCGAACGCGCCCAGGGAGGCGAGCTGGTGGCGGGCGAAGGCGCGCACCTGGTCCTGGACGAACCGGATGTCGTCCATGACCTGTTGCGGGACCGACGCGACGATCTTCTCGACCTCCTCGTCGGAGAGCCGGAAGGACTCGGGGCTCCACTTGTCGAACTTCTCGGAGCAGGCGCGCACGGCGTCGTCGCCGCGCTCGCGGATGTCCGCGATGACGCCCGCCACGGTCGCGCGGACCTGGTCGAGCGAGGCGGTGACCTCCGCCTTGGGGACGGCGTTCTTCAGGATCGTTGCCACGGTTTGCGGCCCTTCTGCGGGTAGTCGGATCACACCGGAGGAGCGACGAACAGCACGTCGGGGTCGTTGAACTGCTCCTTGGCCACCGACTCGCTCATCGGGTCGGCGGTGCCCCACTGGTCCTGTGTCTGCGGGTCGTCCACGTCGTGGCGGCCCGGGTGCCACAGGTCCTCTTCGAGGACGGCGAGTTCGGTGGTGTACTCGACGGTGTTGCCGTGCGGGTCGTGGAAGTAGGAGAAGGTGTTGTCGCCGGCGAGATGCCGGCCGGGACCCCAGGTCAGCCGGGTCCCGGCCCGTAGCGCCCGCCCGGTGCCGCGCATGTACTCCTCGACGCCCCGCATCTCGAACGAGGCGTGGTGCAGGGAGACATGGGGTCCGCGGGCGATGGCGAAGGAGTGGTGCAGGGGGCTGCACCGCAGGAAGTACATGAGGTCGCCCATGTGCGTGGAGTACAGGGTGTCGGTGAGCCGGAAGCCGAGGTGCTCGACGTAGAAGTCCCGCAGCCGCTCGGGGTCCTGGGAGTTGACCACGCAGTGGGAGAGCCGTACGGGGATCGCCTCGCGCTCCTCGATCCTGCGGTGGGCGCGGACGGCGACGTCGGCGGAGACCTCGACGACCCGCCCGTCGGGGTCGAAGAAGCGCAGCCCGTATCCGCCGCCCGGGGTGTCCAACTCCTTCGGCTCGCCGATGAGTCGGACTCCGGCCCGGCCCAGTCGCAGCGCCAGTTCGTCGACGGCCGCCGGGGAGGCCGCGCCGAAGGCCACCAGGTCCATCCGCTTCCGGTCGTCCCTGCGGATGCGGACGACGTAACTCTCGGGGCTGCCCTCCGCGGCGAAGAAGGCGAGGCCGCTGTCGCTCGCGACCTCGGTCAGGCCCCAGGTACCGCCGTAGAAGGCGCGTTGGGTGTCGAAGTCCGGTACGGCCAGGTCGACATGGCGGAGGTGGGTGATGAGGGACGTCACAGGGCGCTCCTGACACTGTTGCGCTGGTGGCCCAGGCCGGTGATCTCCGCCTCCAGCAGGTCCCCGGGCCGCAGGAAGACGCCCCAGTGGGCGCCGTTGCCGGCCGGGGAGCCGGTGAGCAGGAGGTCGCCGGGGTGGAGGGTGGTGGTCGTGGAGACGTAGGCGATCAGCCGGGGGATGTCGAAGATCATGTCCTTGGTCGACTCGTCCTGGCGTACGACCCCGTTGTGGCGCAGGGTGATCCGCAGGTCGTCCGGGTCGCCGACGAAGGCGGCGGGGACCAGGAACGGGCCGGTCGGCAGGAAGGTGTCGGCGTTCTTGGCGGTGAACCAGTCGGTGCCGATGGCTTTGAGGTCGGGCCGGTAGAGGCGGTCGCGGGTGGTGAGGTCGTTGCAGATCGTGTATCCGGCGACATGGTCGTAGGCGTCCTCCGCCGCGATGCGGCGGCCCGGCTTCCCGATGACCAGGGCGAGTTCGAGCTCCCAGTCGTGCTGCTCGCCGAGCGCGGGCAGCAGGACGTCGTCGTAGGGGCCGCACATCGCGCGCGGCGAGCCGAGGAAGACGTAGGGCACTCCGCTGCGGATCCGCTCGTCCATCATCTTCTCGGCGTCGGCGCGGGCCTCCTCGGGGGTCGCGCCGTGCACGCTCTCCTTCTCGGCGGCGACCAGGTCGACCACGTGCCTGCGGTAGTTGGCGCCGCTCTGCAGGATCTGGCCGGGCTCGATCGGGGCGAGGACGTCGAGTGCCGCGAGGTCGTGCCAGCCGCCGTCGGGAGAGGCGGCGAGGTCGGCGAGCCGGGGCAGCCAGGCGTCCCAGTCCTCCACCAGCGCGCGGACGGAGGGCGTCAGGTCGGACAGGTCACGCACCCGTGCCCCGGCGACCAGGCCGGGGAAGGGGCCGCCGGGGCCGCGGAACGTGCCGAGCGCGAAGGGGCCGGCGTGGGCGGGGAGGGGATCGTCGGGCACGGGCGGCTCTCCTCGTACGGTTCGGGTGCTTGCCCCTGACGCTAGGGAGCCGACGCCGGGTGCGGAAATGGCCGTTCGCGATGGCTGCCATCACCGTGCGCCCCGGCCCTGGCCGCATCGGGGTGCGGCGGCGCCGGGCGGCGGCTCCATCGTCGTACGGGATGGATGACGTCCCCCTTGGCGATGCCTCGATCCGTTGACCCCGGCACGGCCGCCGACCAGGCTCGGAGCACCCCGTCCCGAGGAATCCAACGGAGATCGCCGTGGTCGTCGAGCATGCCCAGCTGACCGTCGAGGCCGGTCGGGAGGAAGAGTTCCAGGAGGTCTTCGCCGTGGCGCGGGAGGTGATCGCGCAGGCCGACGGCTTCCGGTGGGCGCGGCTGCTGCGCTGCGTCGAGCGGCCGCGGACGTTTCTGCTGCTGGTCGGCTGGGAGTCCGTGGAGGCCCACACGGTGGGTTTCCGGGAGTCCGAGCGTTTCGGGCGGTGGCGGGCGCTGGTCGGTCCGTACTTCGCCGCGCCGCCGGCCGTCGAGCACTACGACGAACCCGAACCCCTCCCGCGCTGAACGTGCCCCTCCCCCACCTGTTCCTACGTCCGCAAGGATCGCCATGCCCGTACAGAAGGTGCTCGTCGTCGGCGGCGGCATCACCGGAAGCGTGCTGTCCCTCGCCCTCGCCCAGCGGGGCGCGGAGGTCGAGCTCGTCGAGATCTCCCCCCAGTGGTTCGGCGTGGGCCACGGCATCACCCTCCAGGGCAACGCGCTCAAGGCGCTGCGTTCCGTAGGCGTACTGGACCGGGTCCTCGATCGGGCGGTGCCGTTCGACGTGCTGCGGCTGCTGCGCGCCGACGGCGCACTGATCGCGGAGCTGCCCACTCCGCACACCGGGGGGCCGGATCTGCCCTCGACCGCGGGTGCGCTGCGGTCGGATCTGCAGGACGCACTGTGTGACGCCGTGCACGCGCACGGCGTCACCGTGCGGCTCGGTCTGAGCGTGGCACGGCTGGAGCAGTCGGCCGGCCATGTGGACGTGACGTTCACCGACGGCGCCACGGGACGCTACGACCTGATGGTGGGCGCCGACGGGATCAACTCCCGGATGCGCGCACTGATCGGCATCCCGACCAGGCCCGCTCCCGTGGGCATGTCGATCTTCCGGGTGGTCGCGTACCGTCCCCCGGAGATGGTCTGCCACGAGGTGTACTACGGCGGCCCGCGCTTCAAGGCCGGTTACAGCCCGATCGCCGCCGACCGCTGCTACGCCTACCTCCTGGACGAGAACCTGGACCCCTCCCTCGTCGGCCCGCGCGCCCCGCTGGCCCTGATGCGCGAACGGGGGGCGGGCTACGACGGCCTGTGGGGGAAGATCATCGCCTCGCTGCCGGACGACACGGCGGTCGACTACCGCTGGATCGAGTCGGTGCTGGTCGACGGGGACTGGCACCGCGGCCGGACGATGGTGATCGGGGACGCGGCGCACGCCTGTCCGCCGCTCATCGCGCAGGGCGCGGCCATGTGCCTGGAGGACGCGGTGCTCCTGGCCGAACTCGTCTGCGGGGACGACCCGTTGGAGAGGGCCCTGGACCGTTTCATGGCCCGGCGGCTGCCGCGGGTGCGGATGGTGCTGGAGAACTCGCTGCGGCTGGCCGAGTGGGAGATCCACCCCGAGACGCCCGGCGCGGACCCGGCCCGGATCATGTCCGAGACCCTGCGCTCGCTGACGGCGGCCGCGTGAACGCCGCTCCCGTCGTCGACTTCCACGGCCACCTCGCCGTCCCCGCCGCCGACGCGCTCGTCGCGGGCACGCCCGGCTTCGCCGCCGAGCTGGCCGTCGAACAACGCGCTCACTCTCCCGCCTCCCTCTCCGTCAACCGGGCCCAACTCCAGCGGCTCCTGCCGAAGTTGACGGATGTGACGGCCAGGCTGGCCGACCTCGACGCGATGGGCGTCGACCTCCAGGTCGTCGGCCCGATGCCGATGCACCACTACTGGACGGGCCGGGACACCGCCCGACGTCTGGCCCGCACCGTCAACGAGGCGGTCGCCGCGCACTGCGCCCTGGAGCCGCAGCGGCTGTACGGGCTCGGCACCGTGCCGCTCCAGCATCCGGACCTGGCCGTGACGCTGCTGGAGGAGGCGGTCGGCGTCCACGGTCTGTACGGGATCAGCGTCTCCACGAGCGTGAACGGGCGGGAGCTGGCCGACCGGGCGCACGACCCCGTGTGGCGGGCGGCCGAGGAGTCGGGGGCCGTGGTGTTCGTGCATCCGTGGGGGTGTTCGCTGGGCGAGCGGCTGGCCACGCACTACCTGGGCAACACGGTCGGGCAGCCGGTGGAGACGACGGTGGCCCTCTCGCAGCTGATCTTCACCGGCGTCCTGGACCGCTTCCCCCGGCTGAAGCTGGTGGCGGCGCACGGCGGCGGCTATCTGCCGACGTACATCGGGCGCTCCGACCACGCCTGGCGGGTGCGTCAGGACGCGCGCGGGTGCGCCGAGCCGCCGAGCGCCTATCTGCGCCGAATGTGGTTCGACGCGCTCGTCTACACGCCCCGGGCGCTGCGCTTCCTGGTGGCGGAGGTGGGCGCCGACCGGGTCGTGCTCGGCACGGACCACCCCTTCGACATGGGCGTCGACGACCCGCTGGCCCGGCTGGACGCCGCCGGGCTCGCCCCGTCCGACCGGGCCGCCGTCGCCGGCGGCAACGCCCTCGACCTGCTGCTGAAAGGACGTACCCGATGACGCTCGGCCCCATCGAGGAGGAGCTGGCCAAGGCCCGTGCCGCGTACCGCAACTGGGGTCGCTGGGGCGCGGACGACGTGCTGGGCACGCTCAACTTCCTCGACGACGCGATCCGGGCCCACGCGGCGGGGCTGGTCCGCCGCGGGCGGTCCTTCTCCCTCGCCCTGGAGTTCAACGAGTCGGGGCCGCAGCGCGGTTTCCGGGGCCGGATCAACCCCGTGCACTACATGAAGGACACCGGGTCGGACGCGGCCGCGGGCACGCAGGGCTTCCCGCACGGCTTCGGCGGGGCGGACGACCATGTCGTGATGCCTCTCCAGGCCTCCACCCAGTGGGACGGGTTGGGCCATATCTTCGACAACAAGCAGGCGTGGAACGGCCGTTCGTGCACCATCGTGAACGGCGACGGCGACTCCGTCACCGGCATCGAGCACATGGCGGACGCGTTCACCGGCCGGGGCGTCCTGCTGGACGTGGGCCGGGTGGTCGGCGACGAGCACGGCGAGCTCCCGGACGGCTTCCCGATCCTGGAGGAGCATCTGCGCGCCGCCGTCGAGGCGCAGGGCGCGACCTCCACCGTCCGCCGCGGCGACCTGGTCCTCGTCCGCACCGGCCAGCTGGGCCGCGTACGACGGCTCGGGGCGTGGGGCGGATACGCGGCCGGGGACGCGCCGGGCCTGTCCTTCACCACCCTGGGCTGGCTGCACCGCACGGAGATCGCCGCGATCGCCACCGACACCTGGGGACTTGAGGTACGGCCCTACGAGTTCGCCGAGCCGGCGATGTCCCCGCTGCACCAGATCGCCATCCCCAACATGGGCCTGCCGCTGGGCGAGATGTGGGACCTGGAGGCCCTATCCGAGGACTGCGCGGCCGACGGCGTCTACGAGTTCCTGCTGATCGCCGCGCCGCTGCCGGTGACCGGAGCGGTCGGCGCCCCCGTCAACCCGATCGCACTGAAGTGAGGACGCCCGCGGTGAACACCGACCGTTTCAGGGGAACCCTGCACGTCCCCGGGGACGCCGCCTTCGAAGAGGCGTGCTTCGGCCGCGTCTTCAACGCCCGCCGCCCCTCGGACCGTACGCCGGCCGCCGTGCTCGAAGCCGTCTGCGAACAGGACGTCGTCGAGGGCGTACGACTCGCCCTGGAGCGCGGCTGGCAGGTCGCCGTCCGCTCCGGCGGGCACAGCTGGGCCGCCTGGTCGGTGCGCGAGGAGGCGCTGCTGATCGACCTCGGGGGCTTCCGGGAGCTCGCCTACGACCCGGGCGCCGAGATCGTGACCGCCACGCCCAGCGTCAAGGGCGGCGACGAACTCAACCCGTATCTGGGTGAGTTCGGCCGCTTCTTCAACGGCGGGCACTGTCCCTCCGTCGGCATCGGCGGCTTCCTCCTCCAGGGCGGGCAGGGCTGGAACGCGCGCGGCTGGGGCTGGGCGGCGGAGAACGTCGTCGCGATCGACGTCGTCACCGCCGAGGGCGAGCTGGTGCGCGCGGACGAGGAGCACCACAGCGACCTGTTCTGGGCGGCGCGCGGGGCGGGCCCGGGCTTCTTCGGCATCGTGACGCGCTTCCATCTGCGCACCCGCCCGCTGCCCAGGCACCTCGCGCACACGGTCCACGCCTACCCCCTGGCCCTGTTCGACGAGGTCATGACCTGGCTGCACGGCATGCACCACACCGTCTCGGACCTGGTGGAGATCGTCGCCCTCACACAGACCCCGACCGGCTTCGACGGGCCAGTCCTGCTGGTCACGGGCGTCTCGATGACGGACACCCCCGAGCAGGCGGCGCGGGCGCTGGCCCCGCTGCACGCCAACCCGTACGCGGACCGGGCCCTGTTCCGCGTCGAGGCGCAGCCCACCACGCTCGCCGAGCAGCTCGCGGGCCAGCGCGCCGCCAACCCCGAGGGCCACCGTTATCTCGTCGACAACGCCTGGCTGACCGGACCGGCCGAGCAGGTCGTCCCCGCGATCCGCAAGGCGTTCACCGAGCATCCCACCCGGCAGACCTTCACCATCTGGTTCTCCATGGCGCCCCTGCGCGAACTGCCCGACATGGCCTTCTCGTTGCAGTCGGAGATCTACTGCGCGACCTATGTCGTCCACGACGACGGCCCGGAGCGGGACGCGGAGCTGCGGTCCTGGCTGGACTCGGCGACGGCGGCCATGCGGCCGGTGACCGTCGGCCAGTATCTGGGCGACTCCGACTTCACCGTACGGCAGTTGAGGTTCATGGGAGACGCGCAGTGGGAGCGGCTGAAGGAGATCCGGGCCGTCCGCGACCCCAAGGGCCTGTTCACGGGCTACCTCAGCACGGGGGCCGTCACCAATGCCAACCACTGGGAGCAGTGAGCGATGCGTTTCGCGACATACGAGCACGAGGGCGTGGAGCGCGCCGGGGCGGTGCGGGACGGGGTCGTCCATCCGCTGCCCGAGGGCGTCACCGTGCTGACGCTGGTCGAGCAGGGGGTGCTGCACCCGGCCGGGGTCGAAGCGCTGCGCACGCCGAGCGAGTTGACGGTGGATCAGGTGCGGCTGCTGCCGCCGCTGAAGCCGCCCTCCATCCGGGACTTCGTGGGCTTCGAGGCGCACATCGAGGGCGTCTCCAAGTCGCTGGACGGCCTCGAGCACGTGCCCGAGGAGTGGTACCGGGCGCCCAACTTCTACTTCACCAACCCGCACGCCGGCCACGGCGCGCACGACGACGTGGCCGTCCCGGCGGGCTGCTCGGTGCTGGACTTCGAGCTGGAGGTCGGTGCGGTGATCGGGCGCGCGGGGCGCGACCTCACGCCGCAGGAGGCGCACGAGCACATTGTGGGCTACCTCGTCTTCAACGACTGGTCGGCCCGTGACCTGCAGAAGCCGGAGAAGAACCTGGGCCTGGGCTTCTCCAAGGGCAAGGACTTCGCCAACACCCTGGGCCCGTATCTGGTGACCGCCGACGAGGTGGCGGACCGGCGCGATCCCGACGGGTTCCTGCACCTGGAGATGACGGTCACCCTCAACGGGAAGCTGATCGGCCGGGACACGCTGGCCAACGTGTCCTGGACCTTCGACGAGATGGTCGCCTACGCCTCCCGGGACGCCTGGGTGCGCCCCGGGGACGTCCTGGGCTCGGGCACCTGCGGCTGGGGCGCGCTGGCGGAGTTCTGGGGGCGCGTCGGGGAGCGCGTCCCGGCGCCGCTCGTGCCCGGCGACGAGGTGGAGCTGACCGTGGAGCGGCTGGGCACCCTGCGCAACCGGATCGTGCCCGGCCGCGCGGACGCCTACCTCCCGCGGGCCCGCAAGCGGGGCCGCACACCCCGGCCCTGATTCGTTGACCTGCGGGTATCCAGGGATCCGATGGCTGCTATCGGATCCCTGTGAGTTGCCTCCCGGAGTCTTCCTCGCCGCGAACGCGGTGGTTACGCTCCGAGTCCACCGAGCTTCAAGGACGCGGCGCGGCCGGAAGGGGACATACGTGGGTCTCGGAGCGATCGACCTCAATCTTCTGGTGGCGCTGGAAGCCCTCCTGGAGGAGAAGAACGTCACCCACGCGGGGGTGCGGCTGTCGACCAGCCAGTCCGCGATGAGCGGCTCCCTGGCCCGGCTGCGTCGGCACTTCAACGACGAGCTGCTGATCCGGGTGGGCCGCGAGTACGAGCTGACGCCCCTGGCCGAGCGCCTCCTGCCCGTCGTGCAGGCCTCCCTGCACAAGGCCGAGGAGGCGCTGTCGCTGACCCGGCACTTCGACCCGGGGCGCAGCCGGCAGCGGTTCTCGGTGGTGATGTCCGACTACGTGATGACGGTGTTCGTGGAGCCGCTGCTACGGGTGATCGCGCAGGAGGCGCCGGGGGTGCGCATCGACTTCCATCCCATCGTCGACGGACAGCTGGAGACGGAGACGCATCTGCGCTGTCACGATCTGATGATCGTGCCGCTCGGCTATCAGCTGCCGGGCGTCAGCGAGGCCGTGATGCACGACCGGTTCGTCTGTCTCGTCGACCCGGACAGCCCTCGGCTGACGGACGGGCGGCTCGCCCTGCGCGACCTGGCGGAGATGCCGCACGCCGCCTGCGGGATCGGCAAGCTCACCCCGGCCGACCGCCAGCTGGAGACGCTCGGCATCACGCCCAGGGTGCAGGTGAGCACGCCCGGCTTCAACGTCCTGCCGTTCCTGGTGAGCGGCACCGACCTGGTGGCCCTGGTCCCGGAGCGGCTGGCCCGGCGCTACGAGGGGTTCGCGCGCTGTGCCGTCGTACCGACGCCGTTTCCCGACGTACCGCTGGTGGAGGCCATGTACTGGCACCACAACCGGCACTCCGACCCGGCGCACCGCTGGCTGCGGGAGACCGTGCGCAAGGTCGGGGCGTCGCTGGACGAGCCGGAGATCCCGGAGATCGCCGGCCCGGAGATCGCCGGCGCGGATGGCAGCCATGGGGAACGCGCGTTTCCGGAGCTGTCCGCGGCTTCCTAACGTGGACGGGACCCATCCCGCAGCTTCCCCAGGAGGAGCCGTGAGCCGTACGCGTCTGGCGGGCCGTACCGTCGTCGTCACCGGAGCAGCGCAGGGGCAGGGGGCCGCGGAGGCGACGGCGGCCGCCCGCGAGGGCGCGACGGTGATCGCGACCGACGTCCTGGACGAGGCCGGCGAGAAGCTGGCCGCCGCCCTGCGCGCGGACGGCCTGGACGTGCGCTATCGACGCCTCGATGTGTCGTCGCCGGACGACTGGGCTGCCCTGGCCGGCGAGCTGGAGGTCGTGCACGGTCTGGTCAACAACGCGGGCATCGCCGTGCGCGCCAGGCTCGGACAGGTCGAACTCGCCGACTGGGAGCGGGCGTTCGCCGTCAACACGACCGGCGCCCTGCTCGGCATGCAGGCGCTCGCCCCGCTGATGCCGCCCGGCTCCGCGATCGTCAACGTCGGCTCCGTCGCGGCCCTGACGGCCCATCACGCGGTCGCCTACACGGCCAGCAAGTGGGCGCTGCGGGGTCTGTCGAAGGTGGCGTCCCTGGAGTGGGCGCCGCGCGGCATCCGGACGAACCTGGTGCACCCCGGGTACATCGAGACCCCGCTGATGGCGTCCGCGAACCCGGTGTTCGTCGAGGCGCATCTGTCGATGACCCCGCAGGGCCGCCCCGGCGCCGTCGAGGAGGTCGCGCCGCTGGTCGTCTACCTGCTGTCCGACGAGTCGTCGTACGTCAACGGCGCGGAGATCACGGTCGACGGCGGGTACGCGGCGCACGGCGGGGTCAAGGCGATCACGAACGCCCTGGACGCCGTCGCCGCCGTGAGCCCCGCCGTGAACCCCGTCGTGAGCCGTCCGTAGCTCAGTCCTTGAGGCCTTCCAGCGTCGACTTGGAGTCCGTCTTCAGCCAGTCGGTGACCTCGTCGAGCGTGGGCGGGTCCTTGTCGTCGTCATAGGAGGACAGGTAGGCGCTGTAGCTCATCGTGTACGTCACCCAGCCGTCCCGTACGGCGATGGTGGCGTAGAGCGAGCCGCTGGTGGAGCCGCTGGTGGTGTCCTCGGAGACCAGGTAGGCCTCGTCGCCGATGCCCGGGACGGTGTCCACGTCGTAACCCGTGTGGCTGTCCCCGTAGTTCTCCCACGTGGCCGTGAACTCCGGCCCCGGGTCGGTCTTCTTGTGCAGGTCCACCTGGACGGAGAGGTAGGCGTCGGCGTAGCTCGACGTGGTCTTCTTCAGGCTGAGGCTGCAGTAGCCCTCGTCGAGGGCGTCGGCCTTCAGGGTGGTGTGAGTCGGGGAGCCGTCGTTGTCCGGGTACTCGGTCTTGAACGACGAGTAGTCCGCGGAGTTGCAGAAGTTCGACGGCGCGGTGTACCCGCGCAGGTCCGCGTCCTTGCCCGCGCTGCCGAGCAGGAACACTCCGCCCGCCCACGCGGCGGACGCGACGACCGCTCCCACGGCGGCCCACAGGACCGCCCGCCCGGCACGGCCGCCGCTGCCGCCGCCCGGCGGCGGGGCGATCGCGGGGTAAGGGCCCGGCTGGGCGTACGGGTTGACCGACTGGGGCGGACCCGGCTGCCCCGGAATACCCGGCTGGCCCGGCTGCCCGACCAGGGTCGGCTGGCCGTAGAAGTTCTGCTGGCCGGGCGCGGCCGGGGGCACGGGCGCCGGTCCGGGCGACTGAGGATGCGGATACGGATATGCGCTCGGCGAAGCCGGCGCCTCGGACGGCTGATCGGGCTGCTGCGGGGGCTGAGGCGGCGTGGACATGACGTGAAGATAAGGCAATGATGGTGGTCAAGTCCCCTGTCGTCACGGATCGTTATGGTCTGGGGACATCTGGTACAGGTCCATGACACAAGACGACGACAGAGCCGGGGCGGCAGCGGTCGCCCCGGCTCTGTCGTGTGTGCGGTCGGCTAGACAGAGGCGGCCTGCACCGGCGCGCCGACCGGTACCCGGGCCGTGTTCTTGCGGACCAGCAGCAGGGTGACCACGGCGCCCAGCAGGGAGGCGCAGCCGCAGATCACCACGCCGACCGCCATCCCGTGCCCGAGGGCGGTCTGGGCGGCCGTGCGAGCCGACTCGCTGCCGGCGTTGACGACGGCGAGGGGTCCGGCCGCCGCCTCCATCCCGGCGTCGGCCCCGCTGAGCTTGCCGACCAGCGCGGCGGACGCGGCGCTCATGGCGACCGTGCTGATGACGGCGGGACCGAGTCCCTGCCCGAACTCGCGCACCAGGCTGGTCGCACCGCTGGCCATGCCGGTCATGTGCAGCGGTACGGCGTTCACGGCGGCCGAGGTGAGCGAGGAGACCACGCAGATGAAGCCGATGCCGAGCAGCAGCACCGGGCCGATGAAGGCGGCGAGGGAGGTGGTGGTGATGGGCAGCGCGGCGATCCAGAACTGGCCGGCGGCCATGGGCAGCAGACCGCCCATGAGGAGCCAACGCGGTTCGACGCGGGTGAGCATCCGGCTCAGAACCGGGGCCAGGAGCAGCGGGACGAGCTGGAGGATCACGAAGGGCATGCCGGCCCGCAGGGCGCTGAGGTGCATGACGGCCCCGAGGCGGATGGAGACGCAGTAGGCGGTGCCGATGAAGCCGAACATGCCGGCCAGCGCGACCACCGCGGCCGCCGCGAACGAGGGGATCTTCAGCAGGCCGAAGTTGAACATGGGCGAGACGGACCGCTTCTCGGCGACCACGAAGGCGACCAGGGCGACGGCGGCGAGGGTGAGGGAGCCGACGATGGCCGGGCTGCTCCAGCCCCGCTCGCCGCCCTCGATGATGCCCCAGAGCAGGGCGGTGAGGCCGACGGCGACGGTGATCTGGCCGGGCCAGTCCAGGGCGCGCCCCTCGGGGGCCTTGGAGTCGGTGACCATGAAGTGGCTGGTGACGGCGACGGCGAGGCCGAGGACGACCGGGGGCACGAAGGCCCAGCGGAAGTCGGCGACGGTGGCCAGGATGCCCGAGGAGAGCGGGCCTGCGGCCGAGGCGAGGGAGATGCTCAGCGCCCAGGTGGAGACCGCCTTGGCGCGGTCCTTCTCGTCGGGGGTGGCGGCCGCGATGACGGCGAGGGAGCTGGGGAAGAGCGCGGCGGCGCCGATGCCGGCCAGGGCCTGGCCGATCCAGAGCATGGTGATGCTCTGCGAGGTGGCGTTGAGGAGTTCGCCGAGCGCCAGGACCAGTCCGCCGAGCACCAGCAGTCGCTTGCGGCCGAAGAGGTCGCCCACCACACCGAAATTCAGCTCGAGAATCGCGGTGGGCAGAATGAAAGCGGAGGTGACCCAGGCGACCTGGGAACCCGAGGCGCCGAATGCGGCCTGGATTTCCCCGTTGATGGGCGAGGGCACGGTAATGCACAGCTGTGCGGCGGCAACGGCCAGACAGCAGGCTATGAGTGTTCCCCTGTCGAGTCTTTTCAGCACGCTTGTCATTCCGTACTCCGTCGCTCTATGAGTTCGATGAGATTTCCCTCGGGGTCGGTGACCCAGGCCATGCGCACTCCGGGCTCCGGGGACGGTCCGGGTGCGAGGGCCTCGCCCGCTCCGTGGGCCACCAGGGCCGCGTGGACGGGGTCGAGTTCAGGGGTGGTGACCGCGAAGTGGCCGTATCCCTCGGTGAGGGCCGCGGTGATCGGGTCGGGGGCCCGCAGGCCCGGCGCGGAGCCGGCCCGGGCGAGCAGTTCGAGGCGCCAGCCGTGCGGATGCTCCAGGACGACGCCGCTGAGGCCGGGCCCGTCGAGCCGGAACTCGAAGACGGTCTCCAGCCCGAACGCGCCCTTGTACCAGGCGGTCTGGGCCGCCAGATCCCGTACGTTGACGCCCACGTGGTCGAGTCGCGTGGTCACGTCCGCTCAGCCCGCCATCGCGCTGTCGCCGCCGTCGACCATGAGGTTGGCGCCGTTGACGAAGGCCGCCTCGTCGGAGCAGAGGAAGGCGGCGACCCGGGCGATGTCCTCCGGTTCGGCGATCCGGCCGGACGGGATCCGCGCCTCCAGGTGGGCTTTCGGCCCCTCGGGATCGTCGAGGAAGGGCGCGGTGGCCGAGGTGCGGGTCATGCCGGGGGCGATGGTGTTGACCCGGATGCGATGCGGCGCGCCGGCTGCGCACAGGTGCTTGCTCATCGCCAGCACCCCGCCCTTGGCGGCTCCGTGCGGCACCATCGGCAGGAAGGGCGCCCCTCGTACGGCGGCCACGGAGGCGACGTTGAGGACGGTGCCGCCGCCGCGTGCGACCAGGTGCGGCCAGGCGGCGCGCGTGCAGAAGTACGGGATGTCGAGTTCGTTGCGGAGGGTGAAGTACCAGTCCTCGGCAGGCTGGGTCTCGAACGGTCCGTTGCGCAGCGCGGAGGCGTTGTTGTACAGGATGTCGAGTCCGCCGTAGGCCGCGATTCCGGCCTCGATCCACGCCCGGGCGCCCGTTTCGGTCGACAGGTCGACGGGGGTGAGGGAGCGCATGAACCCGCCGGCCTTCTCCACGAGTTCGACCGTTTCCGCGTCGCTGTCGGCGTCGAGGTCGCAGCCGAATACACGGGCTCCCTCGGCCGCGAATATCTGTGCGGCGGCCCGGCCTATTCCGGCTCCCGTGCCGCTGATGAAGGCGATTTTCCCGGCCAGTCGACCCATGATTGCCCAAGTCCCTTGTTCATGCCGCCCGAGTGCGGTGGTGGCAGCGTAGGGAGAGCAATTGGGCGGAACAAGAAATGTGTCAGCGCGGGGGCATCGGGGGTTCGTATGGCTGGTATGCGGCGCGGGCCCTAAGGCGTACGGGGAGGGTCCGGACGCTGTTGCCGACGAAGCTGGAGTGGCGGGTGAGGTCTGCCTCGGGGACGGCGAGGTCGAGGTCGGGGAAGCGGGCGAAGAGCCGCTCCAGGGCGATGCCGGACTCCAGGCGGGCGAGCGGGGCGCCGAGGCAGTAGTGGGCGCCGTGGCCGAGGGAGAGAGGGCGGGTGGCGCCGGGCCGGGCGGGGCGGGTGACGTCGAAGCGGTCGGCGTCGGGGCCGTGCGCGGACGGGTCGCGGCCGGCGGCGGAGTAGCCGGCCAGGACGGGCGTGCCGCGCGGGACGACCGTGCCGTCGAGGATCAGGTCGCGCACCGGGTAGCGGAACGGGAAGTAGCTGACGGGAGCGTCCCAGCGCAGGGTCTCCTCGACCACGTCCGCCCAGCTCGCCTTCCCCGACCGGACGAGGTCGAGCTGGTCGCGGTGGCCGCACAGGGCCCGGACGGCGTTGGTGAGGAGGTTGAGCGTGGTCTCGTGCCCGGCGACGATCATCAGGAGCAGGGTGCCGATGAGCTCGGGCGCGCTGAGCCGGTCGCCGCCCTCGTCGCGGGCCGCGATCAGGGCGCTGGTGAGGTCGTCGCCGGGGTCCTCGGTCCGGGCGGCGGCGATCTCGCCCAGCACGGCGAGGAGTTCGCGGTTGGCGGCGACGGCCTCCTCGGGGCCGATGTCGGTGGCCACGACCTGGTTGGAGAGACGGTGCAGCCGGTCTCGGTAGCCGGCGTCCACCCCGAGCAGCTCGCCGATCACGCCCATCGACAGGGGCAGCGCGAAGTGCCGGCGCAGATCGGCGACGCCGTCGTCCGCGGCCTCCTCCAGCGCGTCCAGCAGGGAGTCGGTCAACTCCTCGATCCGGGGCCGGAGTTCCTCGACCCGCCGGACGGTGAAGGCACGGCTGACCAGGGAGCGCAGCCGGCGGTGGTCGGCGTCGTCCGCGGTGGTCATGCCGGGCACGGTCGCGAAGGTCGCCAGCGGCCATCCCTCGGCGATCCGGCCTTCGCACAGGGCGGTGAAGTGCCGGGCGTTCTTGGCGACTTCGGGGTGCGAGAGGAACTCCTTGAGCGCCTCGTGGCCGAGGACCGCCATGCCCTCGATCCCGCCGGGCAGCATCACCCGGGCGACCGAACCCCGGGCGAGCAGACGCGCGTTGGCGGCGTGCGGGCAGCCGCCGGAGGCGTCGAGGCGATGGGGCGTGTCGGGCCGTTCGTCCACCGGTGACTCCTGACGACAGAGAGGGGGTGACGGAGAGCGGGCAGAGAGGGTGAGCGAGAGCTGGCGCAGGGCGGGCGGGTCGGCTGCGTACGGTCCTCGATTCTGCCCGCTCACAGCACTCCGCGCAGTACCTCTGCGAAGCCCTTCGGGTGGGTGATGTTGCCGTTGTGGCCGCCCGGGAAGTGGGGCAGGTCGGCGCCGAGTCCGGCGGCCAGCTCCTCGGCGCAGCGGTAGTCGAAGACCGTGCGCGGGGTGGCGCTTCCGGCCGCCGGGACGACGCGCACGGGCCCCCTCCTGAGGACGTCGATCTCGGCGGGGGTCAGGTCGGCGTGGCGCATGGTGAGGGCGTCGTGGCGGACGAAGAAGTCGAAGTTCGCTTCGCGGGAGGCGTCCATCGGCGCGAGCCGGGCGCCCGGCTCGACCTCCTGCCGGGCCGGGTCGATGCCGAGCAGTTCACCGATCCTCCGCACCCCCGCGAGCCAGCCGTCCCGCTCGAAGACGGCCCGCATCTCGTCCAACTCGGCGTGTGTGCGCCGCTGTTCGGCCTCGGGCAGCAGACCGGGGATGGCGGGCTCGTGGGCGACGAGCGTACCCAACTGCCCGGGGTGCCGCGCGGCGAGCCGCAGTCCGATGACGGCCCCCATGCTGCAGCCGAGCATCAGGGCGGGCCCGTCGGTGAGCGCGGCGAGCAGCCGGTGGACGTCGTCGACGTGCTCGTCGAGGGTGGCGCCCCGCCCGGGCTCGTCGAGGACGCTGCGGGACAGACCACGACGGTCGTAGGTCACGACGGTGTAGGCGTCCACGAGGTGGTCGACCATCGCGTCACTGCGGTTGGCGTCGCCCTCGCCGCTCTGCGAGACGAGCAACAGGGGCCCGCCGCCGCGGACTTCGTAGTGCAGGACGGCTCCGGGGACGGTCAGGGTGGACTGCATGGGGACTCCTCGGTCGAGAGCGGGCTGACACGACGGGCGAACACGGCCGACGCACACGGCCGGCGAACACGGCTCACGCTAACCCATCATTCTTGATGCATCAAGACTGATACATCAGCATCGATGCATCAGATCCGATGGAACCGGGGGTAGCCTGTCCGCATGAACGGAGTCGAGCTCTTCCTGCTGGGCCGCACCCTGATGAAGATCGGCGAGGAGGCCATCCCCACCGAGGGCGTCGGCCGGCACTCCACCAGCACCCGGTCCATGCTGATCGTGCTGCTCGACGTGTACGGGCACGCCGACACCACGGTCGGCGAGATCGCCGCCCGCACGGGCCTGCCGCAGAGTGCGGTCTCCGGATGCGTGGCCCGCCTCAAGGACGTGGGCTCGGTGGTCACCGCGCCCGACCCGGCCGACCGCCGGCGCACCCTGCTGCGGCGCAACCCGGAGGTCTCCGGACGTCGGGCGGAGGTCGCCGCCACCCCCGTCGACGCGGCGGTCGGCGCCGCGCTCGGCACCCAGGACGCGGACGAGATCGCACGGACCGTCGCCCTGCTGGAGCAACTCGCCGACCGCATCTCGCCGGACGTCCTGGGCCGACTGCGCTAGACGTGCTACAGTAATGACAGCACTTGTGTACGCCCATACGTCTGGGCGCCGGTGCCAGCTCCTCTTCTCTCTCTTCTGTTCGCCGATTCACCCGCCGTTTCTCAGGCCGGTGCAACGGTATTCCCGCACCATCTCGCCGGTAGCGCACGTGTACTGCCGTGGTCGAGGTGCTGTTCTCGCCGCCCGAGGCGCGCCCTGCGCCCTCCCTTCGCGGCTGCTCCCCCTTCTTTCGCATGCCTCATGCCTTCCGTCCGTGAAAGGACACACCACCCATGACCACCACTCTCGAACACCCTCCCCTCCAGCAGCCCCCGGCCCGGATCGCCGCCGGCGTCCTCGACGTCGACGCGAGCGGGAAGGGGCACCTGCGCCCCACGAACTGCCTGCCCACACCGGCCGACGTCCAGGTCCCGGCCGCGCTGATCCGCCGTCACGGCCTGCGCAAGGGCGACCTCGTCGAAGGCGTACGCGGCGGTCAGCGCGCGCTGACCGAAGTAGCGCGCGTCAACGGCCGTACGCCCGACGCCGAGCGCGGTCGCCGGCACTTCCGCGACCTCACGCCCGTGCACCCCCGCGAGCGGCTCCGCCTCGAACACCCGGCGGCCGGCCTGGCCGGACGCGTCGCCGATCTCATCGCGCCCGTCGGCAAAGGCCAGCGAGGCCTGATCGTCGCGCCGCCCAAGACCGGCAAGACGGTGCTGCTCCAGCAGATCGCCGCCGCCGTCGCCGGCAACCACCCGGACGCCCGGCTGATGGTCGTGCTGCTCGACGAACGGCCCGAGGAGGTCACCGACATGCGGCGCTCCGTGCGCGGCGAGGTGTACGCCTCGACCTTCGACCAGGCGCCCAAGCAGCACATCGCCCTCGCCGAACTCGTCATCGAGCGGGCCAAGCGGCTCGTCGAGGCGGGCGAGGACGTCGTCATCCTCCTCGACTCGCTGACCCGGCTGTGCCGGGCGCACAACAACACGGCCGCCGCCGGGGGCCGCACCCTCAGCGGCGGGGTCGACGCGACCGCGCTGATCGGACCCAAGCGGTTCTTCGGGGCCGCGCGCGCCGCCGAGGAGGGCGGCTCGCTCACCGTCCTGGCCACCGCGCTGGTCGAGACCGGCTCCCGGGCCGACGACTTCTACTTCGAGGAGCTGAAGGGCACCGGCAACAGTGAGCTCCGCCTCGACCGCGAGCCCGCCTCCCGCCGTGTCTTCCCGGCCCTCGACATCGACGCCTCCGGCACCCGGCGCGAGGAACTCCTCCTCACCCCCGGCGAGTTGACCGCCGTACGCGGACTGCGCCGGGCGCTGCGCACCCGGGACGGCCAGGCGAACCTGGAGACGCTGCTCCAGCGGATGCGCGAGACCCCGGACAACGCGGCTTTCCTGCGGCGCATCCAGCCGACGCTGCCCTCGGCCTAGACACTTCCCTCAGCCCGTCGAGCCCCTCGTGGCTGTGCGGCATCCGGGTGCTCGCGTGCGGGCCTGCGGCACGGGCAGCGTGGGAAAGGTGCGGATCATTCCTACGTTGATCATATGACCATCGGATTCTCTTCCCGGGCCGTCGTGTCGGCCTGCGCACTCTGTGCGGCGGGCGTCCTGGCCCTCGGGCCCACCGCGGCCGTCACGGCCGTCGCCTCCGCCGGCCCGGACCCCGGCGCGCACGACCGGCACCGGGTAGCGGCCCCGCTGCCGTCGATGCTGTACCGATCCGGAACGCAGGTCAGGCCCCACCGCTCGGCGCCCGAGATCCCGGACGTCTCCGCGCTGTCGTGGCTGGTCGCCGACGCCCACAGCGGCGCGGTGCTCGCCGCGTCGGACGCGCACCGCAAGCTGCCGCCCGCCAGCACGCTCAAGACCCTGTTCGCCCTCACCGTGCTGCCGGTCCTGCCCGCCGGGGTCCGGCACCGGGTGACCGAGGAGGAACTGGCCGACATCGGGCCCGGCAGCAGCCTGGTCGGGGTCGCCGAGGGACAGACGTATCGTGTCTCCGACCTGTGGCGCGGGGTGTTCCTCAACTCCGGCAACGACGCCGTGCACGTCCTGGCCGCCCTCAGCGGCGGCTGGCGTACGACGGCCGCCGGGATGCAGGCCAAGGCACGGGCGCTGGGCGCGCTGGACACCCAGGTCGTGTCCCCGGACGGGTACGACACTCCCGGCCAGGTGTCCTCGGCGTACGACCTGGCGGTGTTCGGGCGGGCCGGGCTGCGCAACGCGGACTTCGCCCGGTACTGCGGGCTGGCGGAGTCCCGGTTCCCCGGGAGCCGAGGGGGGTCGTACGGGATCGAGAACACCAACCGGCTGCTGACCGGGGAGAACGGCGTCGAGCCGTACCCGGGGCTGATCGGGGTCAAGAACGGCTACACCAGCAACGCGGGCAACACCCTGGTCGCCGCCGCCCGCCGAGGCGGGCGCACCCTCGTCGTCACGGTGATGAACCCTCAGGAGGGCGGCGGCTTCGCCGTCTACGAGGAGGCGCGCGAACTGCTCGACTGGGGGTTCGAGGCCGATGGGCGGGTCGATCCGGTGGGCTCGCTGGACGGGCTGCGGGTACGGCCGCGCCCTGGTCCGGGGCCGGGTTCAGGTCCGGACGCGGTGCGCATGGCCGCGCCCGCCCCGGCCGTCGAAGAAGGGCCCGGCTGGTCGCAGGCCGCGGCGATCGCGGGCGCGGCGCTGCTGGGCGGGGCCGTCGTCGCGCTGGCGCTGCGGCTCATCTTCCGTTCTCCCACGGGGAGTTGACCGATCGGCAGGCACAGCAGCAGGCCGAGCGTGACCCAGGTGTAGGCGTTGCTCCCCAGGAAGCCGTCGACGCCGGACGCATCGTCGAACCACAGCCACACCACGCTGGTGCACAGCACCGCGTACAGGGCGCCCGCGAGCCGTGGGCACCCGGCGCGGATCAGCACGGCGAAGGACGGCAGCAGCCAGACCAGGTGGTGGACCCAGGTGACGGGGCTGACCAGACACGCGGTGAGGCCGGTGAGGGCGAAGGCCGCCGGCCAGTCCCCCACGGCCACCGCCCGCCGGGCCCGCCACGCCCAGCCGCACAGCACCAGCACGACCAGCACCGCCCACACGGCCCGGCTCTCCACGCCCAGCCGGGCCAGGACGCCCTGGAGCGACTGGTTGGAGACGTAGTCGAGACGGCCCACCCGGGTCGTGTCCCACATCGCCCGCGTCCAGTAGAAGCGGGACGCGTCCGGGGCGACCAGGGCCGCCAGCCCCGTCGCGGAGACGGCGACGGCCGTGGCGAGAGCGGCCGCGCGCGGCCGGCGGGCGAGCAGCAGCAGGCCGATGAAGAGCGCGGGCGTCAGCTTGACCGCCGCCGCGAGCCCGATGCCGACCCCGGCCCAGCGGCTCCGCCCGGTCGTCAGGAGCCAGGCGTCGGTCAGGACGAGGGCCAGCAGCAGCAGATTCACCTGCCCGAAGCTGAACGTGTCCCGCAACGGCTCGAACAGCGCCAGCACACAGGCGGCGAGGGCGACGCCGTACCAGCCGTGTCGCCGCCAGCCCGGCCCGATCAGCACCCGGACGACGACGGCGAGGGCCGTCAGATTGAGCAGCAGGGCGACGACGATCGCCGTGCGCAGCCCCACCAGCGCCATCGGCAGCATCGCGACGGCCGCGAACGGCGGATAGGTGAAGCCGTACGGCGTCCCCGGCACCCGGTAGTCGTAGACGCGGCCGCCGTCATGGATCCAGCTGTTGACGGTGCCGTAGTAGACGCGCAGGTCGAACCAGTCCCGCAGCAGCGGAACCGTCGCGGTGAAGGCGACGACCACGGCGACGAGCGCGCCGAGCAGCAGCAGCCGGCCACGATCCGTGGCGGGACCCCTCATGCCGTACGTCCCAGTGCGGCCGGGACCCGGGCGCCGAGGCGGGCCTGCCACAGGACGACCACGGCGAGTGCGCCGCCGGAGCAGGCCAGGACCAGTTGGTCCAGGTCGGCCGGGCCGCCGTCGGGCAGGACGCCGAGGGCGAGGACTCCGGCCACGGCCGCCATCCGGCGCCGTACCGAGGTGTTGGGCGCGGCGGCGGCGATCAGGAAGAGTCCCCACAACGCGTACCAGGGGCGGATCGCGGGGCCGAACGCGGCCACCGTGGCGAGACTCAGGCCGAGCGCGTACACCGGGCGGGGACGCAGCCGCCACCAGATGGCGACCAGGGTCACGGCGGTGAGCGCGAGACCGAGGGCGTGCCAGGCGGGGACGGCCAGCGGGGCCAGATCGCTGCCGAGGCGCCCCAGCAGGGCGCCGGTGGCCCGGCCGAGGAGGCTGGTGAGGGCCCAGTTCTGTGCGGAGACGGGGGTGTCCAGGGCGGCTATCCAGCCGTATCCCGTGCCCGCGACGGCGGTCGCGAGGACCGTGGTGACGGCGGAGGCGGTCACGGTCGTCAGGGCCGCCGGGAGCGGGCGGCGGCCCGCGCGCAGTTGGAGCACCACGATCGCGGCGAGGCCGAGCGCGGCGGGCGCCTTGACCAGGGCGGCGAGGGTGACCAGGACGGCGGCCGTCACCGGGCGGCCGCCGAGTGCGGCGACCAGACCGACGCCGAGCAGGCCCAGCATGATCGCGTCGTTGTGGGCGCCCGCCACCAGGTGCAGCAGCACCAGCGGGTTGAGGGCGCCCAGCCACAGCGCGGCGGCCGGGTCCGCGCCGCTGTGCCGGGCGATGCGGGGCAGGGCGGCCGCCATCAGGGCCACCCCGCACAGGGCGACCAGCCGCATCCCCAGCAGCCCGGCGGGCAGTTCGCCGTGGGTCAGTCCGGACAGGGCGGAGGCGACGGCCAGGAAGACCGGTCCGTAGGGCGCGCCCGTGTGCTGCCACAGGGGCGGGACCTCGTCGGCCAGCGGGCCGCCGAGCTGGGCCGGGCCGTGCGTGTAGACGTCGATGTGCGCGTCCACCATCGCGCCCTGCGCCAGATAGCTGTAGACGTCCCGGCTGAACAGCGGGGGCGCGATCAGCAGCGGGGCCGCCCAGACGGCGAGGACCAGGACCAGGGCGCGCGGGCTCGGCGGGGCCGCGCCGCGTACCAGCCGGCCGAGGAGCACCCAGGCGGCGGTCAGCAGCACCAGTCCGAAGTACACCCCGACCAGGCCGAGCACGGCGTGCGCGGAGGAGGGGGCCAGCAGCTCCCGGGCGGGCAGCGCGCCCGCGCTCTCGCCGCCCAGCGCGAGACAGGCCGTGCCGGCCAGGCCCAGGACCTGACAGCGGCGGAGATCGACGGGGAAAGCCATGGCCAACACTCCGTCAGCGTGTCAACGCCGGGTGGCCGGAACACGACGTGCCGCCCTCCGCCCGGCGGCCTGCGCATGACAGCCGTGTGAGCGGGCCCGGGCGGGGCCGAGCGGACCGGGCCGGGGTCAGTGGAAGCGGGAGCTGCGCACCGGTCCCGACGACTTCACCCGGGTCCGGTCGCCCTGCAGCCAGGTGCCGCGCACGGCCGTGACGAAGTCCGTGAGCCGTTCGACGGGATCCGTGGGCGTGTCGCCGTCGCCGGCGTCGGGGGTCGGGTCGGCGGCCACGATGTCGGCGGCGATCTCCGCCTCCGGCCGGTCGTCGGCCCCGCCGCGTTCCAGGCCGCCGTCGGCGCTCTGCCGCAGTGCCTCGCCCCAGGGCGCGGTCGCCGCCTGGTGCAGCAACGTGACGCTGTCGGGGGTGACGGCCGGCGTGTCCGTCCAGCTGCTCGCGTGCTCGTGGAGCACCTGTCCCGGCGCCCTGTTGAGCAGCTGCCCGAGGATCACGGGGCCCTCACCGGCCCGGAGCGTCTCGTTGAGGTCGTAGGCGAGGACGACGGTGTCCTCCCGCCCCGGAGCGAAGGGCTCGGCCGGGAGGTCCAGCACCTCGGCCGCGGCCAGGCCCAGGATGCGGCTGTCGCGGTCCGGCAGCAGGGAGACCGAGCGCGGCCGCACCTCGGCGGCGGCGAGCACGGCCTTCAGTCGCAGCAGACCCTGCAGGCAGGTGTCGGGGCTGTCCTGGAGATACGCGTACCGGCCGGTCATCCCCGCGTCGAAGCCGTACGGGGACAGCGTGCCGAGCACGGCGCCGCCCAGGACGTATTGCCAGCCCCGCAGGTCGGAGGCGTCCAGCGGGGCGGCCTCCGCGGCGCTCGCGGCCCGCTCCAGGACGCGGTTCTGCCGTTCCCGGGCGGGCCGCCACAGGTCCTCCTGCGGGTCGGGCAGCAGGGCGTGCTGACGGCGGGCCAGGGCCAGGTCGCCCGCCAGGACGGCGTTGAAGACCAGCAGATAGCGGTCGGGCCAGTCCGCGAAGTCGGCCTCGTGCGCGGACAGCACGTCGGCGGCCTCGCGATGCCGCTCCTCGTCCTCGTACGCCGAGACCAGCTCCCGCAGCGCCTGCAACGAGCCCGGCGCCCGGCGCAGCGCCTCGCGCAGGGCCGGTATCGCGAGGTAGGAGACGCCGCGCTCCACGCACGCGTACCCGAAGTCGTACAGCTTCTGCGCCCGCTCGGGCTGCTCGGCCAGCGCGGCGGCGGCCTGCTGGAGGTCGTCGAACCCGGACGCCCCGGCGGCCCGGGCGACCACGAGGGCGACCTCGCCGAGGGACTGCGCCGGCTGCGCGTCGGCTGCGGCCCGCAGCTGACGCAGGGCGCCCTGGACGTCGCCTTCGTCGAGGCGCTCCCAGGCCTTGAGCAGTGCGGGGGACTTGGGGCGACGGCGATTCCTGCGGGAGAACATGCGGAGGATCCTCTCCGGTGACCGGGGCGAGCCTCAACTGCATTTATTCATCGCGTTCATTCACGTCATTCGTTCACGTCATTCGTTCACTGCTTTTGTTCACTGCGTCTGTCCACCGCACCTGTGCACCCCGGGGGAGGGCTCAGAACACCGACAGGCCGGTCAGGGTGGTGAAGCGGTCGAGGGCGGCGACCCCGGCCACCGAGTTGCCTCGTTCGTCCAGGCCCGGGCTCCACACGCACAGCGTGCAGCGGCCCGGTACGACGGCGACGATGCCCCCGCCGACTCCGCTCTTGCCGGGCAGGCCGACCCGGTAGGCGAAGTCGCCGGCCGCGTCGTAGGTGCCGCAGGTCAGCATCACCGCGTTCACCTGCTTGGCCTGGCTGCGGGTGAGCAGCCGGGCGCCGTCGGCGCGGATGCCGTGCCGGGCCAGGAAACCGGTGGCCAGGGCGAGGTCGGCGCAGGACGCGGTGAGCGAGCACTGCCGGAAGTACTGGTCGAGGAGGACCGGCACCTCGTTGTCGATGTTGCCGTAGGAGGCCATGAAGTGGGCGAGCGCGGCGTTGCGGTCGCCGTGCGCGGACTCGGAGGCGGCGACCTCCTCGTCGAAGCCGAGGGCGGGGTTGCCGCTCTCGGCGCGCAGAAAGGCCAGCAGTTCACCGGCCGCGTCCCCGGTACGGGTGTGCAGACGGTCGGTGACGACCAGGGCGCCCGCGTTGATGAAGGGATTGCGCGGGATGCCGTTCTCGTACTCCAGCTGGATCAGGGAGTTGAAGGGGTTGCCCGAGGGTTCGCGGCCCACGTGCTCCCAGAGTTCGTCGCCCTCGCGGGCCAGGTCGAGGGCGAGGGTGAAGACCTTGGTGAGGGACTGCGTGGAGAACGGCTCCCGCCAGTCCCCCACCCCGTACACCGTGCCGTCCAGCTCCGCGACGGCCATGCCGAAGCGGCGCGGATCGCAGGCGGCGAGCGCCGGTATGTAGTCGGCGGGGCGGCCGCGACCGGGGGTGCGCTCCATCTCCTCGGCGATGCGCTCCAGGACCGGCTGGAAGGTGAGGGACGACGTCGTTGTCATGATCACTATTGTGCCTCCGCGCCGGTCCTGATGCGTCATCGCAGGTCAGGAGCTTGCCGTGAGTGGTCGGGCGAGGCGGTCAGGCGAGGGGCGCGCCGCTGCCTGCCAGGACCTCGGGGCGCAGCAGCTCGGCGAGTCGCTCGGCGGGCAACAGGCCCTTCTCCAGGACGAGTTCGGCGACGCCGCGGCCGGTGACGAGGGCCTCCTTGGCGATGTCGGTGGCTGCCGTGTACCCGATGTGCGGGTTGAGGGCGGTGACCAGGCCGATGGAGTTCTCCACGCTCGCGCGCAGCACCTCGGTGTTGGCGGTGATGCCGTCGACGCAGCGCTCGGCGAGGGTGAGGCAGGCCGCGCGCAGATGGGTGATGGACTCCGAGAGGGAGTGCAGGATGATCGGCTCGAAGGCGTTGAGCTGGAGCTGTCCGGCCTCGGCGGCCATGGTGATGGTGACGTCGTTGCCGATCACCTCGAAGGCGACCTGGTTGACGACCTCGGGGATCACCGGGTTGACCTTGCCGGGCATGATCGACGAACCGGCCTGCACCGGCGGCAGGTTGATCTCGCCGAGACCCGCGCGCGGCCCGGAGGAGAGGAGCCGCAGGTCGTTGCAGCTCTTGGAGAGCTTGACGGCGATCCGCTTGAGCACGCCGGACATCTGGACGAACGCCCCGCAGTCCTGGGTCGCCTCGACCAGGTTGGCGGCGGTGACCAGCGGCAGACCGGTGATCTCGGCGAGATGGCGGCGGGCGGACTCGGCGTAGCCGGCGGGCGCGTTGAGCCCGGTGCCGATCGCGGTCGCGCCGAGGTTGATCTCGTGGATGAGCTCCACCGCCTCCGCCAGTCGGCTGCGGTCCTCGTCGAGCATGACGGCGTACGCCGAGAACTCCTGCCCGAGCGTCATCGGCACCGCGTCCTGGAGCTGTGTACGGCCCATCTTCAGGACGTCACGGAACTCGACGGCCTTGCGGGCGAAGGCGTCCTGGAGGACGGCCATGGCCTTGAGCAGCCCGCGCACCGCGAAGACGGTCGCGACCTTGACGGCGGTCGGGTAGACGTCGTTGGTGGACTGGCCGAGGTTGACGTCCTCGTTGGGGTGCAGGTGGGAGTACTGGCCCTTCTCGTGCCCCAGCAGCTCCAGCGCCCGGTTGGCGACGACCTCGTTGGCGTTCATGTTGGTCGAGGTGCCGGCGCCGCCCTGGACGACGTCGACGACGAACTGGTCGTGCAGCTTCCCCTCCCGGATCTCACGGCAGGCGGCGACGATCGCGGCCGCCTTCTCCGGCGCCAGCAGCCCCAGCTCCTCGTTGGCCCGGGCGGCGGCCTCCTTGACGGCGGCCAGGGCGTCGATGAGGTGCGGGTAGGCGGAGATCGGCGTTCCGGTGATGGGGAAGTTCTCCGTGGCGCGCAGGGTGTGGACGCCCCAGTACGCGTCGGCGGGAACGTCCCGGTCTCCGAGCAGATCGTGCTCACTGCGGGTGACGACGGTCATGGCGGTTCGGGTCCTCTTTCTGAGGGTGCGGGTCAGGAGTCGCTGAGGGTGCGGGCGAGGAGTCGGCGACGAGGGACGAGGGACGAGGGACGAGGGACGAGGGACGACGAGGGTGACCGGCCCGGCGGTCGAGGGTGACGACCGCCGAACCGATCGGTCACCGGGCCGGAGGGTGTCCGGGCCGGTGGTTCGGGGGGCGAGGGCCTGCCGGGGTCGGCCCGGCGAGCGACCGATCCCGGGGCGCCGGCCGTGTCCGGCCCGCGCGTCGGTCGGCTCATCGCCCGGTGCGAGGCCCTGGCCGAGCGGTGGGCCGACGACAGCCGCCCGAGCCGGTGGCCCGGCAGGCGTCGCCGTACGGCGCCCGCGCCCGTCGGTCACGTCAGGCGCAGGCCCGTACCGTCACCGGGTCCAGGGCGCGGGCCGGGCGGATCGAGCCGACCGGTTCGCCGCCGCCGAGGAGCGGTTCGCCGGCGAAGTCGGCGAGGAGGGCTGGGTCGACGCCTGCTCGGGCGAGGGCGGCCGCTGTCACCGGGACGCGGGCCCGGTTCGCGCCGTCGGAGATCTTGACGGCGACGGCGCGGCCGTCGGGGAGGGCCGCCACCTCCACGCCCTCGAACCCGTCCTTGGCCAGGAGGCCGGGGACGGCCCGCATCAGGGCGGCCACGTCCCGGCCTGCGCCCGAGGCCATCTCGGCGTGGTCGCGCATGGCGTCCGCGACCCGGGCCTCCGGGGTGCCCGGGGCCGCTGTGGTGATCCGGGCCGCGGCCCGGGCGAGGCCGTGCAGGGAGACGGAGAAGAGCGGGGCGCCGCACCCGTCGACGGTGACCGCCGCGATCCGCTGCCCGGTGAGGTCCTCGACGATCTCGGCGATCGCCTGCTGGAGCGGGTGCTCCGGGTCGAGGTAGCCGTCGAGGGACCAGCCGTTGAGCGTGCAGGTGTACAGCATGGCCGCGTGCTTGCCCGAGCAGTTCTGGGCCGGCCGGGAGGGCGCGCGGCCCTCGCGTATCCACGCGTCGCGGACCTCCGGGCCGTACGGCAGGTCCGGCACGTTGCGCAGGTCGTCCTCCGTGACGCCCGCCAGCTCGAGGATCCGCCGGGTTCCGGCGAGGTGGCGTTCCTCGCCGGAGTGGCTGGCGGCGGCGAGCGAGAGCAGCTCGCCGTCGAGCGGGAGCCCGGCCCGCAGCATGGCGACGGCCTGGACGGGCTTGAGCGCCGAGCGCGGGTAGAAGGCGGCCTCGATGTCGCCGAGCTGGAGCGCGACCTGGCCGTCCGCGCCGAGGACGACGACGGAGCCGTAGTGGACGCCCTCGGTCACCCCGCCGCGGACGAGGTGGGCGACGGGCGCGTGGAGGGGTTCGCGGATCGCGGGGGCGTCGGCGAGGGAACTGCTGTACATCACACTGCCTGGATCTTCGGTGAGGTGTCGGGGGCCGGCGCCGGGGTCACGCGTCGGCCTTGGATGCGGTGCGCGCGCGGTTGCGGCGGATGGCGTACCAGCCTCCGACCAGCGCAGCGACGATCAGCGGCAGGCACAGCACTGTGGTGCGTCCGGCGCCGCCGTCGGCGTACATGAGGACCAGGACCGAGGCGAGGAAGAACAGCGTCACGAGTTCGGTCCAGGGGGAGCCCGGGAGCTGGTAGCTCGGGCGGGTCAGCTCGCCCTTCTGGGTCTTCTGCCAGAAGAGGAGGTGACAGATCATGATCATGCCCCAGGTGGAGAGGATGCCGATCGCCGCGAAGTTCAGGACGATCTCGAAGGCGTCCGCCGGGACGACGAAGTTGAGGCCGACGCCCAGGACACAGATACCGCTCGTGAGCAGAATGCCGCCGTACGGGACCTGGCTGCGGCTCATCACGCCGGTGAACTTCGGGGCGGAGCCGGACATCGCCATGGAGCGCAGGATGCGGCCGGTGGAGTACAGGCCGGAGTTCAGGGACGACATGGCCGCGGTGAGCACGACCAGGTTCATCACGCCGCCGGCCGCCGGGATGCCGATGTTGGACAGGACCGTCACGAAGGGGCTCTCGCCGGACGTGTACTTGTTCCACGGCAGCAGCATCGACAGCAGGACGACCGAGCCGACGTAGAACAGGCCGACGCGCCACATGATCGAGTTGATCGCCTTCGGCATGATCTTCTCGGGGTTCTGCGTCTCGCCCGCGGCGACGCCGACCAGTTCGACCGACGCGTAGGCGAAGACGACGCCCTGGATGATCAGCAGCATGGGCAGCAGGCCGTTGGGGAAGACGCCGCCGTTGTCGGTGATCAGGGACGGGCCGGGGGTGGCGCCGTCGACGGGGTGCTGGGTGACCAGCAGGAAGATGCCGATACACATGAAGATCACCAGCGCGCTGACCTTCACGATGGCGAACCAGAACTCCAGTTCGCCGAAGATCTTCACCGAGATCAGGTTCACGGTGAGGACCACGGCCAGGGCGATCAGCGCGATCACCCACTGGGGTATGTCGGAGAACATGCCCCAGTAGTGGGTGTAGGTGGCCACCGCGGTGATGTCGGCGATGCCGGTGGTGGCCCAGTTCAGGAAGTACATCCAGCCGGCCGTGTACGCGCCCTTCTCGCCCAGGAACTCGCGGGCGTACGACACGAAGGCCCCGGAGGACGGGCGGTACAGGACGAGTTCGCCGAGGGCGCGCACGACCAGGAAGGCGAAGATCCCGCAGACCGCGTAGGCGATGAAGAGGGAAGGTCCTGCGTCGGCCAGGCGGCCGCCGGCGCCGAGGAAGAGGCCGGTGCCGATGGCGCCGCCGATGGCGATCATGTTGACGTGCCGGGACTTCAGCGACTTGCTGTAGCCCTCGTCTCCGGCATCGACGTGACGGGGAGAGGTGCGCGTCTCGTCTTTGAGGTGCTGGTCGCTCACGCCGCGGGTCCGCCTTCCAGGGGGGTGTCCGTGCGCGGGGCGCGCACGATGTCGGTCAGGGTCGTCTCGACGCGGTCGAGGTGATGGCTCATCGCCTCGGTCGCGTCGGGCTCGGAACCGTCGATCAGAGCCTCGACGATCGCCCGGTGCTCACGGTTGGACTGCTCGCGCCGTCCGCCCAGCTCGTTGAGGAAGGCCGACTGACGCGCCAGTGCGTCCCGGATCTCCTCGATGACCCGGCGGAACACCGGGTTCTGGGCGGCCTCGGCCACGGCGAGGTGGAAGAGGGTGTCCATCGCGACCCACGCGGTGGTGTCCGTCTCCCGCTCCATGCGGTCGAGGAGGTGAGCCAGGTGGTCGAGGTTCTCCGGGGTGCGGCGCAGGGCCGCGTACCCGGCGACGGGGATCTCGACATGGCGGCGCACCTCGAGCAGATCGCTGGCCGCGTAGTCGCCGAAGGTGGGGTCCTCGACGGTGTTCGCGATCACGAAGGTGCCCTTGCCGGTCTTGGCGACCGTCAGGCCCATGGTCTGCAGGGCGCGCAGCGCCTCGCGCAGCACGGGCCGGGACACCTCGAGGGTGCGGCAGAGCTCCGCCTCGGAGGGGAGCTTGTCGCCGATGGCGTACTCGCCGCGCTCGATGGCGCCGCGGAGGTGGGTGAGAACCGCTTCCATCGCGCTGACGCGCCGCGGTGCCGAGCCACCTGTCTGGCTGTCTGACAGGTTCACGGGAGTGATACTCCGGGTGCCCGAAGGTCGCTGTCAAGACGCACGAAAATAAAAATTCAGGGGGCGGGAAGCCTGAAAGTCGGCTTCCCGCCCCCTGGCGGTCATGCGTCGCCCGGCCGTCGGCCGCCGTGGGTCAGCTGTCGAGGACGCCCGCGCCCAGCAGCCCGAACAACGTCACGCCGATGACGATCCGGTAGACGACGAAGGCGTTGAAGGAGTGCTTGGCGACGAACTTCAGCAGCCAGGCGATGGAGGCGTAGGCGACCACGAAGGACACCGCCGTGCCCACGGCCAGCGGGGCGGCCCCCACGCCCGCACCCAGGGCGTCCTTGAGCTCGTACAGGCCGGCGCCGGTCAGGGCCGGGATGCCGAGGAAGAAGGAGAGCCGGGTGGCGGCGACCCGGTCCAGGTCGAGCATGAGCGCGGTGGACATGGTGGCGCCGGAGCGGGAGAAGCCGGGGAAGAGCAGCGCCAGGATCTGGGAGCTGCCGACCAGCATCGCGTCCTTGAACGAGGTGTCGTCCTCGCCGCGCTTGTGCCGGCCCATCTGGTCGGCCGCCCACATCACGCCGCTGCCGACGATCAGCGAGCCCGCGACCACCCACAGCGAGGCCAGCGGCCCCTCGATCAGGGGCTTGGCGGCCAGGCCGACGACGACGATCGGGATCGTCGCGTAGATCACCCACCAGGCGAACTTGTAGTCGTGGTGGTGGCGCTCCTCACGATTGCCGAGCCCGCGGAACCACGCGGAGACGATCCGCACGATGTCCTTGCGGAAGTACACGAGCACGGCGGCGATCGCCCCGACCTGGATGACGGCCGAGAACCCGACGACGGCGTCGTCGTCGACCGGGATGTTCATCAGGCCTTCGGTGATCTTCAGGTGTCCGGTCGAGGAGACGGGGAGGAACTCGGTCACTCCCTCGACGGCTCCGAGGACGACGGCTTGGCCGACGGAGATGGCGCTCATGGAATCCAGTTCTGAGGAGACGAATCGGTCGACAGCGTTGTAGACGTTCGGGTGTCGTACACAGTCCTACCAGGCCCGATGGCGGCCCGACGACGGTCCGGCGGCGGCCGGATGGCTTACGGCCACACCGCCTGGCCTATCGCGACCCCGGCGAACGCGGCCCCGAGGCCCGCCAGCACGCTCCCGACGACGTTGGCGGCAGCGTAGAGGCCCGCGCCGGTCTCGGTCAGCCGCAGGGTCTCGTAGGAGAACGTCGAGTAGGTCGTCAGGGCCCCGCACAGGCCCGTGCCCAGGAACAACCGCAGGTCGGGGCCCGCCGCGGCGGAACCGGTCAGCGTGCCGAGGATCAGACAGCCGACGACGTTGACGGCGAAGGTGCCCCAGGGGAAGACCGAGTCGTGCCGGGACTGCACCGCGCGGTCGGTGAGATAGCGCAGCGGGGCGCCGATCATGCCGCCGCCGACGACCACCAGCCAGTTCACAACGACTTCTTACCCTTCGTGTCCGAATCGCCCTGGTTCTCGTCCCGGCCCGCATACCTGATGACCTCGCACTCGTCGAGGATCACCAGGCCCTCCGTGACCAGTTCGTCGAGCTGGGGCAGGAAGGCGCGTACGCGCTCCTCGGTGTCGACGATGACGATCGCCACCGGCAGGTCCTCGCTGAGGGAGAGCAGCCGGGCGGTGTGGATCCGGGAGGAGGCGCCGAAGCCCTCGATGCCCCGGAAGACGCTGGCGCCGGCCAGGCCGGCCGTGTGGGCGCGGTGGACGATCTCCGTGTAGAGGGGCTTGCGGCGCCAGGTGTCGTTCTCGCCGACGAAGACGGTCACGCGCAGGGCACTGCCGGTCAGCCTCGTCATCGCCGCCTCCGGATCGTCATCGCCGCTTCCAGTTCGTCATCGCTGCTTCCAGCTCGTCATCGCCGCTTCCCGTTCGTCATCGCCGCCTCCGGGTCAGGGCGCGGCGGGTCGCGGTGGCGGCGAGCCACACCGCCGCGAGCGCCGCGCACAGGGTCGCGGCCAGATAGGCCAGGGCGGTGGCCGGGCGGCCCGCGTCGACCAGTCGCTGGATGTCCACGGCGTAGGTCGAGAAGGTGGTGAAGCCGCCGAGGACGCCGGTGCCGAAGAAGGGGCGCACGAGCGGGTGCGCGGAGAGCGCCTCGGTGATCAGCACCAGGAACACGCCGATCACGGCGCAGCCGGCGATGTTCACCCAGAAGGTCGTCCAGGGGAAGCCGCCGCTCTGGACGGGCCACCCCAGCGCCGCCGCGTAGCGGGCGGCGGCGCCGATCCCGCCGCCGACGGCGACCGCGGCGACCACCGGGAGCTGACCCGTCCCGGCGGCCCGCCGTGGCGCGCTGCTGCGGAGACTCTCGGCCTCCGGGGCTGTCATGTCGTACGTCTCCTGCCTCGATCGCCTCGTTCCCCGTCACCCCGGCTCGCGGGGTGATCACGGCCGGTCGGCAGGGTCAGGGTAACGCCGGATCACTCGGCCCCGGACGCCTCACGCGGCCCGCCCTCTTACTTCACCTCGGGCGCCTCGCAGACGGCGATGCCGCGCTCCCAGAGGCTGCCCAGGACGAGTCGGCCGCCGGTCTCGCAGACGCTGGTGACCATGCGGAAGCCGGAGCGGCGGCGGGTCAGGCAGTGGACGATGCGGCCGTCGTCGTCGACCGCGAGCACTCCGGTCGTGCCCGAGGGCCGGAAGGGCGCGTTCAGGGCGAGGCGGGCGGCGCGGCGGCGGACGGCGGGGGCGGCGCGGTGCAGGAGGTCCAGCGGGGGGACGCGCGGGCCGGCCAGCGCGACCCAGATCGGTCCGTCGGGCGCGCCGCGCCACAGGTTGTCCGGGAAGCCCGGCAGGTGTTCGACGAACGGCTCGGCCTGTCCCTCCCGGGGGCCGGTGAGCCAGTAGCGGGTGAGGCGGCGGGCGCCGGTCTCGGCGACGACGAGGAAGGAGTCGTCGGCGCTGCGCGCCAGGCCGTTGGCGAACTGCAGCCCCTCCAGGGCGACTTCGGCCTCGCGGGCGCCGGGGGCGAGGCGCAGCAGGCGTCCCGTGCCGGTGTGCTCGACGAGGTCGCCCAGCCAGTCGTGCAAGGGGTGGACCTGGCTGGAGACGGTGAAGTAGACGGTGCCGTCGGGCAGGGCGACGAGGTTGCTGCAGAAGCGCAGCCGCTCCCCCGCCGCCGACTCGGTGAGGACGCTCACCCTCCCGCTGCCGTCGGCGAGCGCGACGCGCAGCAGGGCTCCGTCGGCGCAGCACACCAACAGGTCGCCGTCCGGGAGGAGTTCGAGGCCGAGCGGGCGGCCGCCGATCTCGGCGATCCGCTCGACGCGGGCCGCGGGCGGGTCCTCCAGGGAGCCGATGCGCAGGATCCGCCCGTCCGCTATCCCGGTCAGGACCCGGCCTCGGGGGTCGGCGACGACGTCTTCGGGGCCGTGTCCTGGGAGAGTGATGTACCTGAGGGGGACGAGAGGCGTGCGACGGTCCATAGGGGCCTGCCCTTCCTTTCGGAGGCGGCCATCTTCCCAGGTGGGCAGGGCGTCGGCGGGGTGTGCCGGTGGCCTTTGCCGGGGCTTTCCGTACAACGGTCCCCACGGGCCCTGGGGCCTCTACCACCCCTTCTCGAACATCCGGGCCACCTCGGCGATGCGCATCTCGTCGCGCCGGTAGTAGACGCGCCGCCGTATCCGTTTGGCGCGCAGCAGGCCGAGGTCGGCGAGCAGGGCGAGGTGGGTCTCGGCGACCCGGCGGCTCATGCCCAGTCTGGTCGCGACGGCGTCGGCGGTGACGCCGTCCTCGACGAGGTCGCCGTGGCGCCGGGGCGGAAAGTGCCGGGTCGGCTCCTTCAGCAGCTCCAGGATGTCCAGCCGCCTCTCCCCTACGGGAGTCCTCAGCATCGTCGTCCCCCTTCGTCCGGTCCTCCTCGTACCGCGTCTCCCCCACTCTTACGCAGTCGGGGCCGCCGTGTCCCGCACTCCGCGAGCCTTGGCGTGATCGAACACCCCTGCCGTACAAGGCTGTTCGAACTTGGGGGCGGGAACGCGACAGGGGCCCGGCCGCGCGGTGCGGCCGGGCCCCTCGGTCACGAGGCCGTGGGATCGGTCAGGGGATCAGCGGTGGCTGAACCACGCCATCGAGGACAGGGCCTTGTCGTCGTAGCCGAACAGGGCCTGGTTCTCCCAGCCGTTGCCGGAGCTCGCGTCGGCCGGGTCCCAGCCGTTGCCGGTGACGGCGGTCCAGGTCGCCTCCCAGTAGAAGATGCCCAGACCGCGGCCGTTCGGGACGGCTTCCACGATGTTCGCGACGGCGTTCATCCAGGCCAACTGTCCTGCCGCGGTCGCCGGGTAGCCGGTGACCAGCTCGGAGGACAGGTCGATCTGGTTGGTGAGCGAGTCGTCGCTGTCGAGGCGGAAGGGGTAGGCCGTCTCGGCGACGAACACCGGCTTGCCGTAGCGGGACGCCGCGTCGTCCAGGGTCGTCTGGAAGTCGGCGAGGGTTCCGTGCCAGTAGCCGTAGTACGACAGCCCGATCGCGTCGAACTTCACGCCGTTGGACACGGCGCTGTCGAACCACCAGCGGGTGCCGCTCAGGTCGCCGCCCTTGGCGAGGTGCAGCGCGACGGTGGTGGAGGAGCTGACCGCCTTGACGGCGTCGTAGCCGGAGTTGAGCAGACCGGCCAGCTGGCTCCAGTTGTCGGTGGAGCCCTCGGACCACAGCATGCCGCCGTTGATCTCGTTGCCCACCTGGACCATGTCGGCGGTGGTGCCCTGGGCCTTCAGCGCGTTCAGCACGTCGTACGTGTGGTTGTACACGTCCGTCTTGAGCTGGCTGTAGGAGTGGCCCGACCAGGCGGCCGGCTTGGACTGGGCGCCCGGGTCGGCCCAGGTGTCCGAGTAGTGGAAGTCGACCAGCAGCTTCATGCCTGCGGCCTTGACGCGCTTGGCCATGGCCAGGACGCGCGTCTTGTTGTTGTAGCCGTCGGCCGGATTGACCCAGACCTTCAGGCGGGCGTAGTTCATGCCGGCGTTCTTCAGGATGGTGACCGCGTCGCCGGTCGTTCCCGAACTGGTCTTGTAGACCCCGCCCTTGGCCTCGCTCTTGGCGAGGGAGGAGATGTCGGACCCCTTGATCGACAGCCCGGTGGCGCCGGACGTGAAGGTCAGGTCGTCGACGTTGATCCAGTTGCCCGCGTTCGCGTCGCTGTTGATGCTGACGGTGCACTGGTTGCTCGTCACGGTGACCGGCGTGACGATGTGGATCCACCCGCTGGCCGAGACCGGCAGGTCGGTGCGCTGCTCGGCGCCGCCGCAGTTCTTCAGCGCTATGTAGGCCGAGTTCTGGCCGCCGCTGGAGCGGACCCAGGCGGTGAGCTTGTAGCTGCCGTTGGTCAGGCCCGACAGGTACTGGTACGTCTCCACCTTGTACGCGGTGGACGCCCAGTGGGACAGGCGGTAACTGCCGCTGTGCCCGCCGGACTCGACGTAGCTGGCGCCGGTGTCGCCGTACTCGGTCCAGCCGCTGGGGGTGGCCGCCCCGGCGCCGTCGGTCTCGAAGCCGGCGTTGGTGAGCGTGCTCGCCGCCTGGGCGGTCTGGGCCGGCAGGGCGGTGAGGGCGAGGCCTGCGGCGAGCGGCAGCAGCAGGGCCCTCAGGGTGCGTCTGGGATGGAACATCGTCGTCCGTCGTCCCTTCGACGTGATGGGGATGGGGGTTCCCTCGGTGGTGCTGGGTGGTGCGGTGAGGGACCCCCTCCGCCCGCGGCTCGCGGCTCCACGGGCGAAGGGGGAGTCGGCTCAGCCGTCGAGTCGTACGACCCGGACGGCTCCCGCCGGGACCGCGAGGCGGCCGGCGGCGCGTTCGCCCGTCAGCAGCTCGGTGCCGGACGTGTCCAGGGGCACCTTGGCTTCGGCGGCGGTGTGGTTGATCGCGAAGAGGTAGCTGCCCGTCTCGCCGGAGCGGCGCACGACCTCGACGTCGTGGGGCAGGTCGGCGCGCGGGGCGAGCGCCGCGTCCTCGGCGGCCCAGCCGACCAGGGCGTCCAGGCCCTCGTGGCTCAGGCGGGTGGAGACGTACCAGGCGGTGCCCTCGCCCAGGCGGTGCCGGGTGACGGCCGGGTGGCCGGCGGTCAGGCCGTCGGCGTACGTCCAGACGGTCTCGGCGCCGCGCGGCGTCACGAACTCCGTCCACACGTCGCCGCCCAGCTCGGAGCCGTCGGGGCCGGTGATCCGCACGCCCTGGCCCGGCAGCAGCGGCGAGAACTCCTCGACGGTCAGGCCCAGGACGTCCCGCAGCGCGCCCGGGTAGGCGCCCTCGTGGACGGCGTCGTGCTCGTCGACGATCCCGGAGAAGTACGACACGACGAGGGTGCCGCCGTTCTCCACGTACTCCCTGAGGTTGTTCCCGGCGGCCTCCGTCATCAGGTACAGGGCGGGCACGACGACCAGGGGGTACTTCGAGAGGTCGGCCTCGGGGTGGGCGAAGTCGACGGTGAGGTGGCGGTCGTAGAGGACCTCGTAGAAGGAGTCGGCGCGCTCGCGCGGGTCGGCGTCCTCGCTGGGGCGCCAGGCGAGGTTCTGCGCCCACCAGGAGTGCCAGTCCCACAGGACGGCCACGTCGGCCTCGGTGCGGGTGCCGCGGATCGTGCCGAGGGAGTCGAGGGACGCGCCGAGCTCGACGACCTCGCGCCACACGCGGGTGTCGGTGCCGCCGTGCGGGAGCATCGACGAGTGGAACTTCTCGGCGCCGCGCCGGGACTGCCGCCACTGGAAGAACATGGCGCCCTCGGAGCCGCGGGCCACGTGCCCGAGGGAGTTGCGGGCCATCTGGCCGGGGGCCTTGGCGGGGTTGCGCGGCTGCCAGTTGACGCCCGAGGTGGAGTGCTCCAGGAGGATCCAGGGCGCGCCGCCGGCGACGGAGCGGGTGAGGTCGGCGGCCATCGCGAGGTTGACGTGGGTGCGGCGGCCGTCGGTGATCAGGTAGTGGTCGTTGGTGACGATGTCGACCTCGCGGCCCCACGCCCAGTAGTCGACGGAGTCGCACTGGCTCAGGGCGGTCATGAAGTTGGTCGTCACGGGGACGCCGGGCGCGAGGCGGTGCAGGATGTCCCGCTCCCCGCAGAAGTTCTCGCGCATGGTGGCGTCGGCGAACCGCTTGTAGTCCAGCGCCTGCCCCGGGTTGCCGACGGTGGGCGCGGTGCGGGGCGGGTTGATCTGGTCGAAGGCGGCGTAGCGCTGGCCCCAGAAGGCGGTGCCCCAGGCCTCGTTGACCGCCTCGACCGTGCCGTACGTCGTCTCCAGCCAGCGGCGGAAGTGGGCGGCGCAGGAGTCGCAGTAGCAGGCCGAGACGGGGACGCCGTACTCGTTGTGCACGTGCCACATGGCCAGGGCCGGGTGGTCGGCGTAGCGCTCGGCGAGCTGGGTCGTGATGGTCGCCGCCGCGGCGCGGTAGTGGGCGTTGCTGTGACAGATCGCGGCGCGGGAGCCGAACTCGTAGCGCACGCCGTCGGGGGTCACGGGCAGCGCGTCGGGGTGCTCGCGGTAGAACCAGACCGGCGGGGCCACGGTGGGCGTGCCCAGGTCGACGCGGATGCCGTTCTCGTGCAGCAGGTCGATGATCCGGTCCAGCCAGCCGAAGTCGTACACCCCGGGGGCGGGCTCCAGCAGGGCCCAGGAGAAGATCCCGACGCTCACCATGGTGACGCCGGCCTCGCGCATCAGCCGGACGTCCTCGTGCCAGACGGTTTCCGGCCACTGCTCGGGATTGTAGTCCCCGCCGAAGGCGAGCCTGGTGAGGCCCCTGGGCGTGGTCTCCGGCATGGATCTCTCCCGTTTTGTCGATCATTTGGGAACGTGCACACACGGCGGTGGCGGTGCGAGCCCAACATAACCGCACAGCAACAACCATTGACAAGTGTCCGGGATGTTTCTCTACTGTGAACGCTCACAGACAACGTGGCAGGGCCTCGCGACGGGCGGGGACCTGGCCCATGTGATCGCATGGCAGGTTTTCGCAGCAGGCGGAAACCCAGGTCAGGGGAGAAATCCATGCCCAACACGAAGCGCCGACGGCTCCTTGTCAGAGGCGCGGCCACGGCCGTCGCCGTGACACTCGGCGCCACCGCCCTCGCCGCCTGCGGCTCGTCCGACGACGACGGCGACGCCGCGTCCGGCCCGGTCTCGCTCACGTACTGGACGTGGACGCCCGGCATGGACAAGGTCGTGGACCTGTGGAACAAGGGTCCGGGCAAGAAGGACCAGATCACCGTCACGGTGAAGAAGCAGGCGTCCGGCGACACCCTGGTCACCAAGATCCTCACCGCGCACAAGGCGGGCAAGGCGCCGGACCTGGTCCAGGCCGAGTACCAGGCGCTGCCGACGCTGGTCAGCAATGACGCGCTGGCGGACATAGCCAAGAACGTCGGGAACGCGAAGGACAAGTTCGCCGAGGGCGTCTGGCAGCAGACGACGCTGGGCACGGACGCCGTCTACGCCGTGCCGCAGGACATCGGCCCGATGATGTTCTACTACCGCGCGGACCTCTTCAAGAAGTACGGCCTGACGGTCCCGGGGACCTGGGAGCAGTTCGCGGAGACCGCCCGTGCGCTGAAGAAGAAGGCCCCGGACACGGACCTCACCACCTTCTCCGCCAACGACTCCGGTCTCTTCGCGGGCCTGGCCCAGCAGGCCGGCGCCAAGTGGTGGACCACCTCCGGCGACAAGTGGAAGGTCGGGATCGACGACGCGGCCACCAAGAAGGTCGCCGACTTCTGGGGCGGCCTCGTCAAGGAGGGCGCCGTCGACAACCAGCCGATGTACACCCCGGCCTGGAACAAGGCGCTCAACACAGGCAAGCAGATCGCCTGGGTCTCCGCCGTGTGGGCCCCGGGCACCCTGACCACCGCCGCGCCCGACACCAAGGGCAAGTGGGCCATGGCCCCGCTCCCCCAGTGGTCCAACAGCGAGAACGTGACCGGCAGCTGGGGCGGCTCCTCCACGGCCGTGACGACGGACTCGAAGCACAAGGAGGCCGCCGCGAAGTTCGCCGCCTGGCTGAACACCGACGGCGACGCCCTCAACGCGCTGGCCAAGGAGAGCGGCATCTACCCGGCCTCCACCTCCGCCCAGCTCAGCGGCGCCTTCACCACCCCGCCGGACTACTTCTCCACCCAGGCGGACTTCTACACCACGGCCGCCGAGATCGCGAAGACCACGGCGCCGTCGGCCTGGGGCCCGAACGTGAACGTCGCCTACACGACCTTCAAGGACGCGTTCGGCGCCGCCGCCAAGGACAAGTCGGACTTCACCGTCGCCCTGGAGAAGATGCAGTCCGACACGGTCGCGGACCTCAAGAAGCAGGGCTTCGGAGTCTCCGAGTGACCACCGCACGCCGGAAGTCGTACGGGGTCAAGGGGGCCCCGTACGCTTTCCTTGTCCCCGCGACGATCCTCTTCGCCCTGTTCTTCGCGCTGCCCATCGGGTACGCGGTGTGGCTCAGCTTCCACAAGGTGCACGTCTCCGGCCTCGGCCTCGGGGCGGGCGCTCGGAAAGAGGTCTGGGCCGGCGTCGAGAACTACACCGACGCCCTCACCGACAGCGAACTGCTCGACGGCGCGCTGCGCGTCCTCGGGTACGGCTGCATCGTCGTCCCCGTGATGCTGGGCCTGGCGCTGCTGTTCGCACTGATGCTGGACACCGAGAAGGTACGACTCGCCCCGTTCACCCGGCTCGCGATCTTCCTGCCGTACGCCATTCCCGGCGTCGTGGCGGCGCTGCTGTGGGGCTTCCTGTACCTGCCGTCGGTCAGCCCCTTCTACTTCGTGCTCGACAAGCTCGGGATGCCGCAGCCGGACCTGCTGGACGGCGGCCCGCTGTACCTCGCCCTGTCGAACATCGCGGTCTGGGGCGGCACCGGCTTCAACATGATCGTCATCTACACCGCGCTGCAGGCCATCCCGGCCGAGGTGTACGAGGCGGCCAAGCTGGACGGCGCGACCCCGTTGCAGGTCGCGCTGCGGATCAAGATCCCGATGGTGGCGCCCTCGCTGGTGCTGACCTTCTTCTTCTCGATCATCGCGACGCTCCAGGTGTTCAACGAGCCGACCACCCTCAAGCCGCTCACCAACTCCGTGTCCACGACGTGGAGTCCGCTGATGAAGGTCTACCGGGACGCGTTCGGCACGGGCGACATCTACCAGGCGGCCGCCGAGGCCGTGATCATCGCGTGCGCCACGCTGGTGCTGTCCTTCGGGTTCCTGCGCGCGGCCAACCGGCGGAACAAGCAGGACGCCAGTCAAGGAGCAGCGGGATGAGTTCTCTTGCCGTACAGAAGGCCGCTTCGGCGGCAGGCGCCACAGGGACCGCCCAGAGCCGCCCGCCGCTGCGCAGCCGGATCTCGCTGGTCCCGACGGTCACGCTGCTGCTGGGCGCGCTGTACTGCCTGCTGCCGGTGGCGTGGGTGGTGATCGCGTCCACCAAGTCCGGCAGTGAGCTGTTCTCCACCTTCACCTTCCTGCCGGGCACGGGCTTCGCCGACAACCTCAAGGACCTCAACGCCTACCGCGACGGCGTCTACTGGAAGTGGATGGGCAACTCCGCCCTGTACGCCGGTCTCGGCGCGCTGCTGTCGACGTGCGTGTCGGCGTTCAGCGGGTACGCGCTGGCGATGTACCGCTTCCGCGGCCGCGAGACCCTGTTCAACGTCCTGCTCGCGGGCGTGCTGATGCCGCCGATCATCCTCGCCATCCCCCAGTACCTGCTGATGGCGAAGGCCGACCTCACGGACTCCTACTGGTCGGTGCTGCTGCCGCAGATCCTCTCCCCCTACGGCGTCTACCTCGCGCGCATCTACGCGGCCGCGGCCGTGCCCGGCGACGTGGTGGAGGCGGGCCGGATGGACGGGGCGAGCGAGTGGCGGATCTTCACCCGGATCGCGCTGCCGATGATGGTGCCGGGACTGGTGACGGTGTTCCTGTTCCAGTTCGTGGCGGTGTGGAACAACTTCCTGCTGCCGTACATCATGCTCAGCGACGACGAGCGGTTCCCGATCACGCTCGGGCTGTTCACGCTCCTCGAGCAGGGGGCCAACACTCCGGCGCTGTACACGCTGGTGATCACCGGCGCGTTCCTCGCGGTGATCCCGCTGGTGGCGCTGTTCCTGGTCGTCCAGCGGTTCTGGAGCCTGGATCTGCTGTCCGGAGCCGTAAAGTCATGACCATGAACAATGGTGCGGGGGGCAGGCGCAAACCGCCGACCATCCACGACGTGGCCCGCGAGGCGGGAGTCTCCCGAGGCACCGTCTCACGTGTGCTCAACGGCGGCCACTATGTGAGCCCATCGGCGGCGGAGGCGGTCAACGCCGCGATCCGCAGGACGGGTTACGTCGTGAACCGGCACGCCCGCTCGCTGATCACCGGCCGCTCGGACTCCGTCGGCTTCCTGCTGACGGAGCCCCAGGAGCGGTTCTTCGAGGACCCCAACTTCAATGTCCTGCTGCGGGGTTGCACCCAGGCGCTGGCCAAGCACGACATCCCGCTGCTGCTGATGCTGGCCGGCACCGAGGACGAGCGGCGGCGCATCACGCGGTACATCACCGCGGGGCACGTCGACGGGGTGCTGCTGGTCTCCAGCCACTCCGGGGACCCGATCGCCACGGAGCTGCGCGAGGCGGGCGTGCCGCTGGTGGCGTGCGGCAAGCCGATCGGGATCGGGTCCAAGGTCAGCTATGTGGCCGCCGACGACCGGGACGGCGCCCGGGACATGGTGCGCCATCTGCTGGCGCAGGGCCGCCGCCGGATCGGCGTGGTCACCGGCCCGCTGGACACCCCGGGCGGTGTGGAGCGGCTCGCCGGCTACAAGGAGGTGCTCGCCGAGGCGGGCGTCGAGCACGACGAGCGGCTGGTCGTCTCCGGCGACTACAGCCGGGCCAGCGGCGAGGCGGGCGCGGAGCTGCTGCTGGCGCAGGCGCCGGACCTGGACGCGGTGTTCGTGGCGTCCGACCTGATGGCGCAGGGCGTGCTGACCGCGCTCCAGCGGGCGGGGCGGCGGGTGCCTCAGGACGTGGCGGTGGGCGGCTTCGACGACTCCCCCGCGGCGACCGCGGCCAGCCCCTCCCTCACCACGATCCGCCAGCCCTGGGACCGGATCAGCAACGAGATGGTGCGTGTGCTGCTCGCCCAGATAGGGGGCGAGGATCCGGCGGCGGTGATCCTGCCGACGGAGCTGGTGAAGCGCGAGTCGACGTGAGCAGGCGTTCGGGCGCGCTTCGCGCAGTCGGTCAGGAATCGAGAAGCGGCCTGGCGCCCCTCGGCCCTAGCGTGGAATCACCGGCGGATCCCGTCGGGCCACGTATCGGCGAGGAGTGAGCCACCATGACCACCACCGGACTGCAGACGATCATCTACCCCGTCAAGGACCTCGACCAGGCGAAGGCCCTGTTCAGCGTGCTGCTGGAGGTCGAGCCGTACGCCGACGAGCCGTACTACGTCGGTTACAAGGCGGCGGGCCAGGACATCGGCCTCGACCCCAACGGGCACGCCAAGGGCATGACCGGGCCGGTGCCGTACTGGCACGTCACGGACCTGCGCGAGCGGCTCGCGGCGCTGCTGGCGGCCGGGGCGGAGCTGCTCCAGGACGCGCAGGACGTCGGCGGCGGCCGGCTGATCGCCTTCGTGAAGGACGCGGACGGGAATCTCGTCGGGCTGATCCAGGACCCGGTCGCCTGACCGACGCCTGGCCGACGTCCGACGGGCGTCCGATCGACGTCCGGCCGACGTCCGGCCGACGTCCGACGTCCGACGGCGCAGGACTGCTTGCACCCGCACTAGTTGCACAGTCAACAAATGGCTTGATCGGTGTTACCGTGCGGGTATGGCAGCGAAGACGGCCGCGGTGGGCCTCGAGGATCGATGGCGGGACATCCTGTCGGTGCACGCGCGCACGATGTGCGAGATCGACCGGGCGCTGCACCCGCACGGCCTCGGCGCCAGCGACTTCGAGGTGCTCGACATCCTCGCCTCCGAGGCGCCCCGGGAGGGCGACCAGTGCCGGGTGCAGAACCTGGTGGGACGGGTCCATCTCAGCCAGAGCGCTCTGTCCCGCCTCATCGGCCGGCTGGAGAAGGACGGCCTGGTGGAGCGCTCCGTCTGTGTGGAGGACCGGCGCGGGGTGTGGGTCGCCCTCACCCCCAAGGGCCGTGACCTGCACACCGAGGTGCTGCCGCTGCAGCGGACGGTGCTGGAGCAGATGCTGGGCCCGAGTCCGGCCCCGGGCGACACCGAAGGCTAGGGCCGCTTCCCCTCCGGCCTGCGGTCGACCGGTCGCCGGGGTGGGACCGGGGTCGTCGGGAAGTCGCGTGGGCCGGTCCACAGGGCGGGGACCGCGTCGCAGCGGCGGCACAGCTCGTAGGCGACCGTCTCGTAGTTGACCCGCCAGCCCTGGAAGTGCGGCCACGCCTCCTCGGTGCCGCGTTCGGCCCGGAAGCCCGTCGACTCCAGCATCGACACCGCCGCCTCGAACTCGCCGTAGGTGAGCCGGATCGGGGTGTCCGGGGGCGGGTCCGGGTCGAAGGGGAAGCGGATCGAGCGGGCGATGTCGCGCAGGGCGGTGAATCCGGCGCGCAGCACCAGCCGGGCCTCCGGCGGGGCGCTGCCCGGCGTCAGCGCCAGCTGCACGGCCGCCGCGTCCATCACCGCGACGAGCCCGACCAGCCAGCTGCGGTACGGGCGCGGGGAGCGGAACGCCAGCAGCACGGGGTACGTCGCATGGCTCTCCCCCATGTCCGCGGCGAGCCGCTCCCACGCCCGGTACAGCTCGGGCAGCGCGGTCTCGGTGTCGACGAGCCACTGCCGGGCCAGCAGCTCCGGTCCCCAGGCGGGCTCGCCGGCCCGGGACTGCAGCAGGGTGACCTCCAGCTCGCGGCGGTTGTAGGCGGCGTAGAGCGTGGGGAGATAGGCGATCTGCAGGGCGATGACGACCGGTCCGGTGACCGCGGCGACGAAGTCGAGCACGGACAGGCGCAGCCGGGCGCCGCTGGCGAAGCCCAGGGTGAAGAGGCTGGAGCCGGCCTCGCGGAAGGCGGTGCCCCAGGACAGCGGGGACAGGGCGTACAGCAGCAGGCCGTAGCCGACGAAGGCTCCGCCGAGCCAGATCGCGAGCATCCCGACCAGCATCAGCGGGGCGAGCCAGGCCTGGGCGCGGTCGATGGCCTCGTAGCCCCGGCGTCGCGCCCCCAGGTGCAGCAGGCTGCGCAGGGTCCACCACAGCCGGTAGACGACCACGGAGTAGAGGCCGCGCGGGACGACCAGGATGCGCAGGACGCTGCCGAGGACCAGGGTGAGCACGAGTCCGCCGGCCACGCCGGAAAGCCAGATCATGAGGTCATTCTGAACCGGGCGGACGGGCAGCTCAGTACGCCAGGAGTTCCCGTACCGCCGCGAACGCCGCCTCGACCGTCGCCGGGTCCGTTCCCCTGCGGGCCAGCGCGCTCATCGGGATGGGGGTGACGGCGGGCAGGTCCGTGTACGGGCTGAGGCCGTCGGGGGTCGGGCCGACGGCGGCGAGGAGGGCGACGCCCTGACCGGTGCGGGCGATGTCGAGGACGCCCGCGAGATAGCCGGCGTCGCCGACGACCGTCGAGGGCACGCCGTGCGCGGCGAGGGTCGCGATGGCCCGGCGGCGGATCGCGCACGGGTCCTCGACGGCGACCAGCGGCACGGGCGCGGGCGCGGGCGGCGGCCGCCAGCCGGGGGTGGCGTGCCAGGTGAGCGGGAGTCCGCCGACGGGCGTGCCCTCGGTGGCGGCGGCCTCGGTGACGTACACCGCGACGTCGACGCTGCCGCGCTCCACGGCCTCCACCAGGCGGGCGGAGCGGTCGATGCGGTAGCGGACGCGGCAGCCGGGGCGCACCTCCTGCACGGCGGCGGTCAGCCGGGGCAGGAACTGGTCGGCGGCGTGTTCGGTCGAGCCGATGGTGACCGTGTCGACGTCGACGTCGAGCAGGGTGCGTGCGGCCTCGTCGTGGACGGCGAGGATACGGCGGGCCTGTTCGAGCAGCAGTCGGCCCGCGGGGGTGAACCGGGTGCCGCGGCCCTCGCGTTCGACGACGGCCTGCCCCAGCGTCTTCTCCAGTTTGCGCACATGCTGGCTGACCGCGGACTGACTCAGGGCGAGCGTCTCGGCGGCACGGTGGAAGCCGCCGCAGTCGGCTATCGCGGTCAGGCTGCGCAGGGCCACGATGTCGAGCACGGGTCGGGGCATGTCGGCGACGGTATCCGCTTCCGCGTTCGATCGCGAGAGCTGATCGGTTTCGATGCGGAATCATCGTTGGACGCGATCGGTCACGGCCGGTCATGATGAACGCATGTTGCACGCGACCGCTTCTGCTGCCCTTCTGACGCAGCGCCGAGTCATCGACTTCGGCGTGGCGTGCAGCGCGCGCTGTCGCTGACCCTGCCCGCCCGCTCTGCGGCGACCTCACTTCCGGTTCTCCGGTCTCCTCGGGTTCTTCGGCTTCTTCGGATTCCCCCGGTCTTTCTGCCGTCCGGCCCCCCCTGATCACTGACACGTGACAGCCGCTACGGCCTGCCTTTCCCCCTGCCCTCGCCTTTTCCTCTGCCCTCGCCCCTTCCCCCTGCCCTCACCACGGGAGCTGCTCTCTCATGCCCTCCTTCTCCTGGGACGAACCCGACGGCCTCGCCGCCCGCGGCACCCTGATCGTGCTCGCCGGACGCGGTGAACACGGCGGTGTGTACGAGCGGTTCGGCCGCCGGCTCGCCTTCGACGCCTACCGGGTCCGCGCCCTCGGCGATCCGTCCGCCGACCCCGCCGTCCTCGACGAGGCCGCGAAGCTGCTCGCCGACGAGTCCCTGCCGGGCCCCAAGGTGCTCGTGGGCTCCGACACGGGCGCCTCGTACGCCGTCCGGCTCGCCGCCGAGCAGACCGCGGGCGTCGACGCGCTGATCCTGGCCGGACTGCCCACCGCCCCCTGGAGCGGCGGGAGTTGGGACGCGGAGGCCGAGGCGCGCACCGCCTGCCCCACACATCAGGACAGGCTGACGAACGACCCCGCCTTCCGGCGCGGGGCCCTCGGCGAAACCCCGGAGCTGCCCGAGCTGCGCCTGGACCTCGTGCGGGTCCCGGTGCTGGCCCTGCACGGCGCGGACGACACGGTGAGCCCGCTGGAGGCGGCGCGCGAGGCCTACGCGGACACCGACGTGCGGCTGGTGGCCTTCCACGGCGGCCGGCACGACGTCCTCAACGACGCCTTCCACCGCACCGTCGCCGCGACCGTCGTGCTGTTCCTGGAACGACTGCGCCTCTCCCCCGAGCTGCCCCTGATCGCGGCGGGTCCGGCATGAGCGTGACGACGACGATCGAGGAGCTGCGCGCCGCCCTCGACTCCGACCGGCCGCCCGTCGTCCTCGACGTGCGCTGGGCGCTGGGCGATCCGCACGGCCGCGAGCACTACGCCGAGGGCCATGTCCCGGGGGCGGTCTACGTCGACCTGGACCGCGAGCTGGCCGCCCCGCCCAGCCCCGAGGGCGGCCGGCATCCGCTGCCCGACCTCGCCGCGCTGCAGACGGCGGCCCGTCGTTGGGGGGTCGACGGCGGCCGGGCGGTCGTGGTGTACGACGACCTGGGCAACACGGCGGCGGCCCGGGCCTGGTGGCTGCTGCGGTACGCGGGGGTCGACGAAGTGACCCTGCTCGACGGTGCGTTGGGCGCGTGGCGGGCGGCCGGGCGGCCGCTGGAGTCCGGGATCCCCGCCGCCCCGGCCCCGGGCGAGGTCGTGCTGCGGCCCGGTGCTCTGCCCGTCACCGACGCCGACGGCGCCGCCGAACTGGCCCGGACCGGGCTGCTGTTGGACGCCCGCGCCGGGGAGCGGTACCGGGGGGAGATGGAGCCGGTGGACCCGCGGGCCGGCCACATCCCGGGCGCGGTCTCGGCGCCCACCGGGGAGAACCTCGCGGCCGACGGACGATTCCTGCCGCCCGAGGCGCTGCGCGAGCGGTTCGAGAAGAAGGGGGCGACGCACTCGACGAGGGCGGAGGACGTAGGGACGGCAGGGGCGGAAGGTCTGGGGACGGCGGGGGCGTCGGGGGCGGCTGCCCGGATCGGCGTGTACTGCGGTTCCGGTGTCACGGCCGCCCACCAGATCGCCGCCCTGGAGATCGCCGGTTTCGAGGCCGTCCTCTTCCCCGGCTCCTGGTCCGCGTGGTCCGCCGATCCCGCCCGCCCGGCCGCGACCGGCCCCTCACCGGCCTGACAAGGAATCCTCACCATGACGACGAAACCGCTGGAGGCGGCCGCGCCGCCCGCGCAGGACGCGCCGCCCGACCCGACCACATCCGCCCGCGTCACCATCCGCGGCGCCGCCAAGTCCGGCCGCCGCCGCACCGTCCCCCGTTCCGTACGCCGGTCCGCCGGTCCCGTGGGCCTGGTCCTGCTGTGGTTCCTGGCCTCGGCCACCGGAGTGCTCCCGGAGTCCGTGCTGGCCTCGCCCGTGGACGTGATCCGGCAGGCGGTGGAGCTGACGAAGAGCGGCGAACTCCCCAGCGCGATCGCCGCGTCGGGCCGCCGGGCCGCCGTCGGCTTCCTCGTCGGCGCCGCCGTCGCCCTGAGCCTCTCCCTGCTGGCCGGCCTGTTCCGGCTGGGCGAGGACGTCATCGACTCCTCGATGGGCATGTTCCGGGCGATCCCCTGGGTGGGTCTCATCCCCTTGTTCATCGTCTGGTTCGGCATCGAGGAGACCCCGAAGATCGCCCTGGTCGCGCTCGGCGTGACCTACCCGCTGTACTTCAACATCTACGGCGGCATCCGCTCCACCGACGCCCAACTCGTCGAGGCCGCCCGGATGATGGGGCTCGGCCGACTCGGACTGATCACGTACGTGATCCTGCCGAGCGCCCTGCCCGGTGCCCTCGTGGGGCTCCGGTACGCGCTGTCCACCGCCTGGCTGGCGCTGGTCTTCGCCGAGCAGATCAACGCGGACGCGGGCCTCGGCTATCTGATGAGCAACGCCCAGCAGTACTTCCGTACGGACGTCATCGTGCTGTGCCTGGCGGTGTACGCACTGCTCGGCCTCGCCTGTGACTTCGCCGTACGGATCCTTTCGCGCCGCCTGCTGACCTGGCGGGCCAACTTCGAGGGCGAGGCGTGAGCGGCATGGCCGACAGTGTGGAAATACGGGGACTCTCACGGGCCTTCGACGGCAACACCGTGCTGCACGCGCTCGATCTCGACATCCGCGAGGGCGAGTTCGTGGCCCTGCTCGGGCACAGCGGCTGCGGCAAGTCGACGCTGCTGCGGATCCTGGCGGGGCTGGACGACGAGATCGGCGGCGAGGTGACCGTGCCCGCCCGGCGCAGCGCAGCGTTCCAGTCGCCGCGGCTGCTGCCCTGGCTGAAGGTGTGGCGCAACGTGGTCCTCGGGCTGCCCGGCCGCCCCGACAGGGAACTGGCGCGCAGGGCGCTGGACGAGGTCGGCATCGCGGAGCGGGCGGACGTCTGGCCCAAGACGCTCTCCGGCGGCCAGGCCCAGCGCGTCTCGCTGGCCCGCGCCCTGGTCCGCGAGCCCGAACTGCTGCTGCTCGACGAGCCGTTCGGCGCACTGGACGCGCTCACCCGCGGCAAGGTGCAGCAGCTGGTCGCCCAGCTGTGGAAGTCGCACGGCTGCGCGATCCTCCTGGTCACCCATGACGTGGAGGAGGCGCTGCTGCTCGCCGACCGGGTCCTGGTGATGGACGAGGGCCGCATCGCCCACGAGCTCACCGTCGACCTGCCCCGCCCCCGCGACCTCACCGCCCCCGACTTCGTCACCCTGCGCGCCCGTCTCCTGGGCTGGCTCGGCGTCACCCGCACTCTGGAAGGAACCTCCTCGTGATCCGCAGAATCGCCTCCGCCGCACTGAGCCTCACCGCCCTGCTGGCGCTGACCGGCTGCGGTGCGGACTCCTCCGCCGACGCCTCGGCGAAGGGCCAGGTCACCCTCACCATCGGCGACCAGGCCAAGACCCTCCAGACGATCGTCGCCGCCTCGGGCGCGCTCAAGGGCGCCGAGTACAAGGTGAAGTGGGCCGAGTTCCAAGGTGCCGCGCCGCTCTACCAGGCGGTGCAGGCGGATGCCGCCGACACCGGGTTCTCCGCCGATCTGCCCGCACTCCAGGCACTGAGCGGCGGCGTCAAGCTCAAGAACATCGCCGCTCTCAAGAACGACGGCACGCACGTCGGGATCGTGGTCCGCAAGGACTCCGGCATCGACCGTGTGAAGGATCTCAAGGGCCAGAAGGTCGTGGTGTCCTCGGCGAAGGGCAGTGTCTCGGAGTATCTGCTGGCCAACGTCCTCAAGCAGAACGGGCTCAGCTACCAGGACGTCAAGGTGCAGTACCTGCTGCCGACCGACGCGCAGGCCGCCTTCGCCTCCGGGAAGATCAAGATCTGGGCGACCTTCGGCGTCTACCAGGCCGTCGGCCTGGAGCAGGGCGGCAAGCTCCTCGTCGACGGCGGGGACGGCCGGGTCAGCGGCATCGGTTTCGTCAACGCCTCCGACAACGCCCTCGCGAACTCCGCGAAGAAGAACGCCCTGAGCGACTTCCTCCAGCGCCTGAGCACGGCGTTGAAGTGGACCAGCACCCACAAGGACGCGTACGCGAAGGCCATCGTGGAGCGCAACGGCGCCGACGCGTCGGTGGCGAAGACGCTCGCCTCGGCCGCGTACAGCCAGGTGCTGCCGATCACGTCGGACGTCAACACGACGGTCCAGCAGGTGGCCGACCTCATGAACAGCATCGGGGTCCTCGACCCGAACGTGGACGTGGCCAAGACCGCCGACACCTCCCTGCTCAAGTGACCTTCGCCTCTTAGGAGTTGCTCATGCCTGTCGAGTTCATCAGCGCCGTCCACACCGACTCCGGGGCCTCGGGCCCCGCCGCCGCCGGCCGTACCGGCTTCGACGTCGACCATCTCCGCAAGTACGCCCGCGCCCTCGACGACGGCGGCTTCGACCACACCCTGGTCGCCTACCACTCCGCCTCACCCGACGCCTTCCAGATCGCCCAGTTCGTCGCCACCCACACCGAGCGCATCCGCCCGATCCTCGCGCACCGGCCCGGCGTGATCTTCCCGACGCACGCGGCCCGCGCCCTGGCCACACTGGATCAGATCAGCAAGGGCCGGCTGACGCTGCACATCATCTCCGGCGGCAGCGACGAGGAGCAGCGCCGGGAGGGCGACTACCTCGACAAGGCCGAACGGTACGAGCGTTCGGACGAATACATCCAGATCCTGCGGAAGGTGTGGCAGGCCGAGGGACCCGTCTCGCACGAGGGGAAGCACTTCCGCTTCGAGGGCTACCACTCCGATGTGAAGCCGGTGAACGGGCTGGTCCCGATCTCGGTCGGCGGGTCGTCGCAGGACGCCTACCGGGTCGGCGGGCAGCAGGGCGACATCTTCGGGCTGTGGGGCGAGCCGCTGAAGGAGACGGCGGAGCAGATCGCCTCCGTCAACGCGGTCGCCGACGCCGCCGGGCGTCCCCACCCCCGCATCTGGGTGTCGTTCCGCCCGATCATCGCGCCCACCGACGAACTGGCCTGGGAGAAGGCACACCGCACGCTGGGCGTGCTGAAGGACCAGGCAAGCAACACCGAACTGCTGCGGCACTACCGCACCGACGGCCGCCCGGCCAACGTCGGCTCGCAGCGGCTGCTCGACATCGCCGAGCGGGGCGAGGTCCACGACCGCTGCCTGTGGACCGCGCCGGCCGTCGCCACCAACGCGGCCGGCGCCTCCACGGCGCTGGTCGGCTCCCCGGAGACGGTCGCCCAGGCGCTGCTCGACTACGTCGACATCGGCTGCGACCTGCTGTCGATCCGCGGCTACGACCCGCTCAACGACGCCATCGACTACGCCCGTCACGTCCTGCCGCTGGTCCGGCAGGAGCTCGCCCACCGCACGTCCGCCGCCCACGCCGCCTGATATGGAGCTCCCGTGTCGTTCCGCCGTTCCCTGCGCACGTCCGCCGCCGCCTTCGCCTTCGCCGCGCTGCTCCTGCCGTTCGCGACGGCCTGCGGCGGTGACGCCCAGGCCGACTCCCAGGCCGACGTCACCCTGCGCGTCGGCGCCACCGGGTGGAAGGTCGAGGAGGCGGTGCTGAAGTTCGCCCACCTCGACGACACCCCCTACCACGTCAAGTGGAGTCTGTTCCAGGGTGGTGACCAGCAGCTCCAGGCCGTCCGGGCCGGGGCGCTGGACCTGGCCTCCTCCAGCGAGATCCCGCCCGTGTTCGCGGCCGCCGACGGCAAGCCGAACTTCAAGGTGGTCGCCGTGCAGCGCGGCGCCACGCTCAACCAGGAGGTCGTCGTCCCCAAGGGCTCGAAGGTCACCGACATCGCCGGCCTGAAGGGCAAGAAGGTCGGCTACGTCCAGAACACCACCGCCCACTACTTCCTCTACGAGCTGCTGAAGCAGGCGGGCCTGAAGTGGTCCGACGTCGACGCCAAGCCGCTGCTGCCCAACGACGGCCTGGCCGCCCTCAACGGCGGCTCCCTGGACGCCTTCGCCTCCTACGGCACCTCGATCATCACCGCCCACCAGCAGGGCGCGACGACGGTCGGCTCGGGCGCGGACATCCTGTCGGGCAACTTCCTGTGGTCGGCCAGGGACAGCGTCCTCAAGAGCGACGCCCAGAAGGAGGCCGCGGCCGATCTCATCGCCCGGATCAACAAGGCGTACGCGTACGTCCGTGACGGGCGCGAGGCAGCGTTCGCGAAAGTGATCGCGAAGAACACGCACCAGCCGGTCGCCCAGGCGGAGCAGGACCTTCTCGCCCAGCAGAAGCAGCGGCCCACACAGGCCCGTACGGTCGACGACGCGGCGATCTCCTCACAGCAGAAGGTCGCGGACGTCTTCACCGAACTCGGGGCGCTGAAGTCCCGCCTGGACGTGAAGTCGTTCTGGACCACCGCTCTCACCACCGACCTGGAGAAGGCCCTGTGACCGCCCGCATCGCCGACCTGGCCGCCTCCCACGACCGCTCGGGCGCCTTCCCCGCGGAGTCGCTGCGCATCGCCCACGAGGCGGGCCTGCTCACCGCGACGCTCGGACAGCGGTACGGCGGCCCGGGCGGCGGGGTCGAGGAGTCCGCGCGGATCCTGCACACACTCGGCCGGCTCGACCCGTCCGTCGCCCTCATCGCGGCGATGACCCTCGGCGCCCACGCCCGGCAGGCGGCCCAGCCGCACTGGCCGGAGGCGTTGTACGCGCGCGTGGTGAAGGAGTCGCTCGCCCGGCCGGTGCTGGTCAACCACGCGCGCGTGGAGCCCGATCTGGGCTCCCCCGCGCGCGGCGGACTGCCCGCCACGCGGGCCCGGCGCACCGCCGACGGCTGGGCGGTCAGCGGCACGAAGCGCTTCGTGACGGGCGCGGAGGGGCTCGACTGGTTCCTGGTGTGGGCCACCACCGACGAGCCCGAGCCGCGCGTGGGCACGTTCCTGGCGCCGGGCGACTCCCCCGGCATCGAGGTCACCGGACGCTGGGACCAGCTGGGCCTGCGGGCGAGCGGCAGCCATGACGTGACGTTCCGGGACGTGGAGGTGGCCTACGAGGACGTCATCGGGCTCGGGCCGTACGGTCCCGCCGCCGAGCAGGACAACCGGGCGGGCGCGTCCCTGCATCTGCCGCTGGCGGCGCTGTACCTGGGGGTGGCGCGGGCCGCGCAGGAGTCCTTCCACGCGTTCGCCCACGCGCGTGTGCCCGCCAACCTCGGTCATCCGGTGGCGTGTACGGAACGGTTCCGCCGGACCGCCGGGGAGATCGAGGTGCTGCTCGCGGGCGCCGAGCAGCTGGTGTTCGGCGGGGCGGCGCGGGTCGACGCGCGGGATCCGGCGTACAGCCCGGAGCAGGCGCTGGGCGCGCGGGTGCTGGCCGACCGGCACGGGGTGCGGGCCGTGGAGCTGGCCGTGCGGCTGCTGGGCAATCCGGGGCTGGCCCGCGGCAACCCGCTGGAGCGGCACTGGCGCGACATCCAGTGCGCGCCGGTGCACGCGCCCCAGGAGGACGTCTCGCTGCTCGCGATCGGAACGAAGGCGCTGTCGCTGTGACCCTCGCCCTGCCCACCGCCTCGGCCCGCTTCCTCGGCCTGCTCGCCCGCGATCTGCCGCCCGCCCGGCTGGCCACGGATCCGCGCACCCTCGCCGCGCACGCCGCCGACCGCTCCGGCACCCGCCCGGACGGGCTCCCGCTGGCCGTCGTGCACGCGCGGCGGACGACGGACGTGACGGTCGCCCTCCGGCACGCGCACGCGCTGCGCGTGCCGGTGGTCCCGCGCGGGGCGGGCACCGGCCTGTCGGGCGGGGCGACGGCGGGCGAGGGCGCGCTCGTCCTGGACCTGTCCGGGATGGACCGCATCCGTGAGCTGTCGGTCGACGACCAGCTGGCGGTCGTCGAGCCCGGGGTGGTCACCGCCGACCTGGACCGGGCGGCGGCCGCGCACGGGCTGCGCTACGCGCCCGACCCGGCCAGTGCCGCGTGGTCGACGATCGGCGGGAACATCGCGACCAACGCCGGCGGGCTGCGGTGCGCGAAGTACGGGGTGACCCGGGACAGCGTCCTGGGTCTGGAGGCCGTCCTCGCCGACGGGACGGTGGTGCGCACGGGCCGCCGTACCGTCAAGGGCGTCACCGGGTACGACCTGACGGCGCTGCTCACCGGGTCGGAGGGCACCCTTGCGGTGATCACGTCGGCGACGCTGCGGCTGCGGCCCGCGCCGGCGGCGACGGCCACGCTCGCCGCGTACTTCCCGACCTTCGAGGCCGCCGCCGAGGCCTCGTATGCCATCGGGCGGGCGGGGATCGTGCCCGCGCTGGCCGAGCTGGTGGACGGGCCGGTGCTTCAGGCGGTGGATCCATCGCTGCGGACGCGGGGCGCGGCCCTGCTGATCGTGCAGTGCGACGGGGCCGGGGCGGCGGTGGAGGCGGCGGCGGTCGCGGAGCTGCTCGCCGGGACGGCGACGAGCGTGGAGACGGCCGAGGACCCTGCCGAGGCGGAGGCGCTGCTCGCGGCCCGGCGGCTCGCGCTGCCCGCGCTGGAGCGGCTGGGCCGGCCCCTGATCGAGGACATCGCGGTGCCCCGCTCCCGGCTGGCCGAGGCGGCGGCGGAGATCCGGGCGATCTCCGCCCGCCACGACGTACCGGTGTTCACGATCGCACATGCCGCGGACGGCAATCTGCACCCCATCGTGGTGGTCGACCCGTCGCTCGACCGGCTGCCCGACGCCGCCTGGGAGGCCGCGGGCGAGATCTTCGCGCTCGCGCTGCGGCTCGGCGGCACGCTCACCGGGGAGCACGGCGTGGGCGTGCTGAAGCGGCAGTGGGTGGCCGAGGAGCTGGGTCCCACGGCGCACGCGCTGCAACGGCGGATCAAGGAGGCGTTCGACCCGCGGGGCATCCTCAATCCGGGCAAGGCCCTGTGAGCGGCCCTACCGGGCCAGGAGGGTGCGGACGCCCTCGGAGGTGAGGGTGAGCGGGTGGTCGCCGGCCGCGTCGATGCACAGGCACAGCTCACCGGTCGGCCACTGCGCGGCGAGCGCCCCGAGGGGCACCAGGCGGTAGCGGTCGACGTTCGGCAACAGGCCGGCCAGTTCCGGCTCGGACGTGAACACGGGCACCACGGGCGTGCCCCCGGGCTGGTCGAGGACGGGCAGCGCGACCGTGGTGGGGTCGGTCACGTCCTCGTCGACGGCGTCGTCGGGCACGGGCACCAGCACGTCGCAGCGCGCGAGCGTGTCCAGTGCCGCCGTGTCCTCGGTGTCGTGGGCCAGCACGTCCAGCGCGCGGGCGGCGGCGGGGTTGGCGAGCGAGTCGTGGGCGGGTGTCTTCATGACGGGTCCTCTGTAGGCGGTCGGACGGCCCGCCCCGGACACGGCACGTCCGGGCGCGGTCCGGCTCGCGTACCCGAGCGGGGACGGTTCAATCCCCTGGTCGACCCGGACCCATGCCCCGGACCCATGCCCCGGACCGATCCCCCGGCCGGTCCTCAGCGGGCCCGGAGCACCTCGTCGACGGCGGTGACCCGGATCAGGGGCCGGTACAGGTCCATGACGTGCAGGGCCTTGGCGTGCGAGTCGTCGTCCGCGCCCGCGCAGGCGTCGGCGACGACCAGCACCTCGACGCCCGCGTCGGCGGCGGCGAGCGCGGTGGACAGGACGCAGCAGTCGGTGCTGACGCCGGCCAGGACGAGGCGGCCCGTGGGGGCGACGCGGTCGGCGAGCCCGGGTGTCCACTTGCCGAAGGTCGGCGCGTCCAGGATGTCGTGCGCGAGCGGGGCGAACTCGTCCGTCAGCCGCCACAGCGGGGCGTCGGGCGGCCGGCGGGCGAAGGGCCACCGGTCGTAGTAGGCCTGCCAGGCTCCGGCGGGTCGCTCGGGGGCCAGGAAGCGGGTGAAGGTGACGCGTTCGGCGAAGGCCGGCAGCAGCCGTCGTACGCCTGTCGCCGCCTCGGGGTAGCGGGGGGCCGCCCAGGGGCTGTCGGGGTCGGCGAAGACGTGCTGCATGTCGATGACCGCGAGGTGGGCGGCGGCGCGGGTCATACGGGCGTCGCCTGTCTGCTCGGGGGCTGTGCCTCCTGGGCGCGGACCCGGTCGCGGCCGAGGGCGAGGCCGCCGAGGAAGCCGAGGGCCAGGGCGGCGAGGACGCCGAGGTTGGCGTAGGCCCAGGCGCCGGACTTGCCGCCGAGGCCGAAGGGGCCGAGCAGATAGCCCTGCCATTCCAGCCAGTCGGCGGAGGCGTTGGTGACCAGGCCCCAGCCGAGGGCGGTGGCGGCGAGGGTGAGCAGCAGCGGCAGGGGCGGTACGTCGCCGTAGCGGCCGTCGGGGCGGTAGAGGTCGGCCTCGTCGTAGTCGCGGCGGCGCAGGGCGAGGTCGGCGAGCATGATGCCGCACCAGGCGGCGATGGGGACGCCGAGGGTGGTGAGGAAGCCCATGAACGGGCCGAGGAAGTCGTCGGCGAAGAACACGATGTAGACCGAGCCCGCGATCATCAGGACGCCGTCGACGAGGGCCGCCGCGGGGCGGGGGATGCGCAGTCCGGCCGAGAGCAGGGCGAGTCCCGAGGAGTAGATGTCGAGGACGGCGCCGCCGACCAGGCCGAGGACGGCGACCACGGCGAACGGGACCAGGAACCAGGTGGGCAGGATCGTCGTCAGCGCGCCGATCGGGTCGGCGGCGACGGCGGCGGAGAGCTCCTCGGAGGAGCCGGCCAGCAGCAGGCCGAACACCAGCAGGAGCAGCGGGGCGACGGAGGCGCCGAAGGCGGTCCAGCCGATCACGCCCCGGCCTGAGGAGGAGCGGGGCAGGTAGCGGGAGTAGTCTGCGGCGGCGTTGACCCAGCCGAGGCCGAAGCCGGTCATCATGAACACCAGCGCGCCGATGAACTCCTGGGCGGAGCCGGCGGGGATCGCGGAGACGGTGCTCCAGTGGACGTGGTCGGCGACGAGTCCGACGTAGACGAGAGTGAGCACGCCCGTGACCACGGTGATCACGGTCTGCAGGCGCATGATCAGGTCGAAGCCCATCACTCCGCCTACGACGGTGAGGGCGCCGACGAGGATCAGCGCGACGACCTTGGTGCCGGTGCCGCCGCCCCAGCCGAGGCGGTCGAACACGGTGGCCGTGGTCATGGCGGCGAGGGCGACCAGGACCGTCTCCCAGCCGACGGTGAGCATCCAGGAGAGCGCCGAGGGCAGCCGGTTGCCGCGCACGCCGTAGGCGGCGCGGCCGAGGACCATGGTGGGCGCGGAGCCGCGTTTCCCGGCGACCGCGACGAACCCGCAGAGCAGGAAGGAGAAGACGATGCCGATCACTCCTGCGGCCAGGGCCTGCCAGAAGGAGATGCCGAAGCCGAGCGCGAACGCGCCGTAGCTCAGACCGAGGATGGAGACGTTCGCCCCGAACCAGGGCCAGAAGAGGGTGCGGGGCGTGCCCTTGCGTTCGGTGTCCCGGATGACGTCGAGGCCGTGCGTCTCCACCTGGAGCGGTCTGTCCGCCGGTCCGGCCACCGGTCTGCTCTCCGGTCCGTCTGCCGGTCTGTTCTCCGGTGGGCCGGCTTGGGGGTTCGTCATCGTCGACCTGCCTGTCCGGAGAGGGGGAGGGGCGCGGCGTCCGTCGTGGCCCGCCACACAGTCCTACCCCCGTCCTACCCGTCAGGACCCCTGATCCACGGCGGGGGCGGCCGGGTCCGCCCGGGAGGGGCGGTCGCCCGGCCGCCGGGCTCAGCTCATGCGCCGACCTCCGTGACGCGCAGTCCCTCGCTCCGCACGCACCGCTGGATCATCGCGGCCGCAGCGCGCACGTGGGGTGCCACGCGCCTGGGCTGGACGACCTCGGAGGGCCCCACGACTCCCACGGCGGCCACGACCATCCCGCGGCTGTCGCGCACCGGGATCGCGAAGCCGCCCCGGGCGGGGGAGAGCGTGCCGTGGACGACCGCGTAGCCCTCCCGGCGGACCTTGGCGAGGCACTGCTTCAGCTGCGCGCCGTCGGTGATCGTGGCGGAGGTGTAGGCGCGCAGCGGGGCCGTGCAGACCTCGTTCTGCAGAGCCGCGCCGGCGTGGGCGAGGAGGACCAGTCCGACCGCGGTGGCGTGCAGCGGCACCCGGCGGCCGGGGTCGCCGTAGGTGGCGGCCACCTCCGGTTCGCCGGAGACGAAGGACAGGCAGACGCTCTCCTTGCCGTCGCGGATGGCGATCGTGGCCGCGGCCGAGGTCTGCCCGTGCAGCGTGACGAGATGCGGTTGGGCCGCCTCGACGACGGCGGAGGAGCGCGGCGCGAGAACGGCCGTCTCCCACAGCCGCAGTCCGATGCTGTACCCGCCGTCGGCGCACCGTTCCAGGGCGCCCCAGCCGTGGAGCTTGTTGACGATGCGGTGCACGGTGGCGACGGGCAGTCCCGAGCGCCGGCTGATGTCGCTGAGCGTCAGGGTTCGGTTGTCCCGGTCGAAGGCGCCGAGGATGCTGAGCGTCCGGTCGACGACTGAGCGCTCCGGAGCTGCGGAGTGGGGAGTGGTCATCCCGTTCAGAGTCCCTTCACCTTCAGGTCATGGCGCGTGTTGACACGTGCGTGTGCATGTCCGTGCACACACAGGCACCAGAAGTGATCTGGCATCGGGCGACCGGCTCTATCATTGAACCCTCAAGTGGCCAGTGAAAGGTCGATTCCGGAACGTTCATGGTTGATTTCGCATCGTTACCGATCCCCCGCGTCCCCTACAGACCTGTCTGCCGGCCCGGTCTCGGTATCGCGGTGCTGACCCTGCGCGAGCTGCTCACCATGGTCCGCGCCGACTTCCTCGCCGCTCCGCACCGGCTCGACTTCCACCAGGTCATGCTGGTCAGGGAGGGGTCAGGGAGCTACTCGATCGACTCCACCTGCTTCGAGTGCCGGCCCGGAACCCTGCTGTGGACCCGGCCCAACCAGGTGATCCAGTCCTTCCCGCAGCCCTCCATGGACGCCGACATCATCATGTTCACCGAGGCGTTCCCGCTGCAGATGGGTGCCCACATGGCGATGCTCGACGATGTGCTGCGTCCCTCGCACTGGCAGCTGCACGACAGCGAGTCGCCTCCGTTCCAGCGCGTACTGAGCCTCCTCCAGGAGGAGTTCGAGCGACCGGACCGGGGGCTCGGCGAGGAGCTGCTCAAGCATCTGCTCGCGGTCGTCCTGCTCCACCTCGACCAGATGTGCCGACTGCGCCACAACAACGCCTCGCCCGTCAGCGGCGACAACGGCGACCTCTTCCTCCGGTTCCGCCGCGAGCTGGACCGCTCCTACCGGGCCACCCGACTGGTGGAGGACTACGCCGCGGCCCTCAACTGCAGCACGCGCGCTCTGGCGCGGGCCTGCCACGCCGTCGCCGGCACCTCCACCAAGGACATGATCGACGCCCGGGTCGCCCTGGAGGCGCGCCGTCTCCTCGCCCACACGGATCTGCCGATCAGCGCCATCGCCCGGCAGCTCGGATTCTCCGAGGTGACCAACTTCGGCAAGTTCTTCGCGCGCCGCGTGAATATGACACCGGGCGCCTTCCGCCGTGAGTCAAAAGTGGTCAATCAGCGGTAATACGGCCGGTTCGACCGTCACTTCACGAGCCCTTCACATAATTCCTCCACAGGTCCTCCTTCGGGTCTACGCCCGTAAACCCGAATTTCTTTCCACTCTTCGGAAGAACGCTTGTTGCAGATTCCGAAAACTGGCAAGACTGTGCCTTGCGTGCTTCGGGCGGCCACTCCGAAGACACCGCGACACACGCGACACCTGCGAAGACGCAGGTCTGCACCATTGAGCACGAACCGGACGCCGACAACTTGCTGACGAGTTACTGACAAGTTATTTATTCGCCACCCCCCACGGCGATTAGCAGAAAGTTGCCCATAGCTCAAATCCCCCCACGCTCTCAGGCCCGGCCGGACTTCCGGCCCCTTTCACGGCACAGGCCCGTCGACCGGATGAGAAATCCGGTCGGTCCCCGACGCGCACGCCGTGTGGCACGTTCGGCGTGCGCCGCGCGCCGTCACCCGCCCGGGCCTGTCCGGTGCACGGCTCAGCATCCACCCGCCCCTCAGGGAAGGACGTCCCCCATGCCCGCAGTCACCGCACCCGAAGCCGAGACCTGGCTGATCGAGAAGATCGCCCACCGACTCGGCGTGCCGGCCACCGAGGTCTCCCGCGAGGTCTACTTCGACGAACTGGACCTCGACTCGACCGAAGCCCTCATCCTGGCCGGCGAGTTGGAGAACTGGCTCGGCTTCGAGCTGAGCACGACGACCCTCTGGTACCACCCGACCGTCAAGGACCTGGCGACCTATCTGGCCGAGGAGAGCGCTCAGCGTGCGGCCGCCGCGTGACGCCGCTTCGCCGGTCGCCCGCCCGCTGCGCACCGCCGCACCCGGCCGACGCACGGTGTACGTCGTCCACCCGGGCGCCCTCGCCCCCCAGGTCTACGTCGGTCTGGCCCGGGCCCTGCCGGACGGCGAGGGACTGACCGTACTGGACCTGGGCGCGGTCCCCGACTACGCGGACGCGGCCCTGACCGGGGGCCGGGCGGCCACCACCGTGGAGGCCCTGGCCGAGCGGCTGCTGGCGGCCCTGGAACCGGTCGACGGCCCCTGCACGCTGGCCGGTTGGTCCTTCGGCGGAGTGCTGGCGCTGGCGATGACGCACGCGCTGCCCGCCGGGCGACGGCCCGAACGCCTGGTGCTCCTCGACAGCATCGCGCCGACCGACGCGTACAAGCAGCCCGACGACGCGCTCGAACCCGCCCTGCTCCTGGACTGGTTCGCCATGTATCTCGGGGCCAAGCGGGACCGCCCGGTCCGCCTCGACCCCGGCGCGCTCGAGGGGCGCGGCGTCGACGACGGACTCCCCGTCGTCCTGGACGCCGCGACCGCCGCCGGAGCCCTGCTCCCCGACACCCCGCTGCCCGGACTGCGCAAGCTCTACGACACCTATGTCGACGGCCTGTTGCGCAACAACCGCCTCACCGCACCGCACCGGCCGGCGCCCGCGCCGCTCCCGCTGGTGCTGGTGAAGGCCGAGCGAAGCCTCGTCCCCGGCGACGAGACGCTCGGCTGGCAGCCGCTCGCCCCGCACGGACTGACCGTGCACCTGTGCCCCGGGGACCACTACACGATGCTCAGCCGCCCGGACTCCCTCGGCGTGCTCGCCGAACTCCTCTACAACGCCTGACTGTCGACGGTCCGACGGTCGGCGGCCTGACCTACGACGGTCCGACTGTGGGCGGCTTGGCCGACGACGGCCCGACTGTTGACGGCTTCGCTCACGACAACCTGACTGTCGGCGGCTTCGCTCACGACGGCCTGGCTGTTGTCGCTTCGGTGTGACGGCCGACCGCCGTGCGCTGCCCCGCTCCCCTCTGTTCAGGCCTCGGCGTGCTCCCCCGGCTGCCGCGGGACGCCCGGCCGGCGCGGCCCGGTCGTGATCGCCGACGGCCCGTCGCCACCGCACTCCGTAAACCCGCACGTCCGCACGCCCGCAAACCCGCACGCCCGTAAACCCGCACGCCCGTAAACCCGCACGCCTGTACGCCCGCACACCCGTAAGTCCCGTTCCTCTCCCCCTTCCCTGTGCGTCACCCGTAGGGCCCGAACCGACCAGGGCCGTTCCCCGGCCCCGCCGTCCGACCAAGAGAGCCTCGCCGTGAACGCTTCGCACCCTTCCGACCTCGACCGCCGGCTGGCCCGGGATCCCATCGCGATCGTCGGCCTGTCCGCCCTGTACCCCAAGTCGCGCGATCTGCGCGAGTTCTGGGCGAACGTGGTGTCCGCCGCCGACTGCATCGAGGACGTCCCCGCGACCCACTGGGACGTGTCGGAGCACTACGACTCCGACCCCGCCGCGCCCGACAAGACCTACTCCCGGCGCGGGGGCTTCATCCCCACCGTCCCGTTCAACCCGCTGGAGTTCGGGCTGCCGCCGAACACGCTCGAAGTCACTGACGTGCTGCAGCTGTTGAGCCTCGTCGTGGCGCGTGACGCGCTCAAGGACGCGGGCGCCGACCAGGACTGGTACGACGCCTCCCGGACCGGCGTGGTGCTCGGCGTGACCGGCGCCAACCAGCTCACCCAGCCGCTGTCCGCCCGGCTGCAGACGCCCGTCCTGAAGGAGGTCGTGCGCAGCTGCGGGCTGTCCGACCGGGACGCGGAGGAGATCGCGGAGAAGTTCAAGCTGGCCTTCGCGCCCTGGGAGGAGAACTCCTTCCCCGGCATGCTGGGCAACGTCGTCGCCGGCCGGATCGCCAACCGCCTCGACCTCGGCGGCATCAACATGACGATCGACGCGGCCTGCGCCAGCTCGCTCGGCGCGGTGAAGGCCGCGGTCAGCGATCTGCTGGAACGGCGCTCGGACACGATGCTGGTGGGCGGCTGCGACGCCGAGAACACCATCTTCATGTACCTGTGTTTCAGCAAGACCCCGGCCTTCTCCAAGTCCGGCCGCATCCGCCCGTTCGACGAGGACGCCGACGGCACCCTCATCGGCGAGGGCATCGGCATGCTGGCGCTGCGCCGCCTCTCCGACGCCGAACGCGACGGCAACCGCGTCTATGCGGTCCTGCGCGGCATCGGCTCCTCCAGCGACGGCCGCTTCAAGTCCATCTACGCCCCGCGCAAGGAGGGCCAGATGGCCGCGCTGCGCCGGGCGTACGAGGACGCGGACGTCTCCCCCGACTCGATCGAGCTGTTCGAGGCGCACGGCACGGGCACGGCGGTCGGCGAGGCGACCGAGCTGTCCGCGCTCACGGCGGTGGTGTCGGAGGCGGGCGAGGAACGGCAGTTCGCCGCGGTCGGCAGTGTGAAGTCGCAGATCGGCCACACCAAGGCGGCGGCCGGCGCGGCCGGGATGATCAAGCTGTCGCTCGCCCTGCACCACAAGCTGCTCCCGCCGACGATCAACGTGGAGCGCCCCAACCCGGCGATCGACTGGACGGACAGCCCGTTCTACGTCAGCGCCCGCACCCGCCCCTGGATCCGCGACCCGCGTCGCCCCAGACGCCGGGCGGCGGTGTCGTCCTTCGGTTTCGGCGGCACCAACTTCCACCTGGTGCTGGAGGAGCACGGGGACGGGGACGACCTACGGGTGATGTTCCCTGTGAGCCGGATATGCGTATGGCATGAACCTGACATGAACGGGCTGATACGGGCCGTCGAGGAGGGGGCCGAGCCGAAGAGCACGCCCGCTCCCGCCGGAAGCCCGCGCCTCGCTCTGGTCGCCCGCACCGACGCCGAACTCGCCGAACTGCGCGCCCTGGCCGTCGCACAGCTGCGGGACCGGCCGACGGCCGAGTCCTGGTCGCACCCCAAGGGCGTCTACTTCCGCCGCGCCGCAGCCCCCACCGGCAAGGTCGCCGCGCTCTTCGCCGGCCAGGGCAGCCAGTACGTCGAGCCCGGCCGCACCGCGGTCCTCGCGCTGCCCCCGCTGCGCGCGGCCTTCGACCGGGCCAACGCGGCCTTCACGGACGGCGGACTCCCGCTGTCCCGGGTGGCGTTCCCGCCGCCGGCCTTCGACGAGGCGACCCGCGCGGCCCAGGAGACCGAGCTGCGCCGCACCGAGTACGCGCAGCCCGCGATCGGCGCCCTGGCGGCCGGCCACTACCGCTATCTCACCGAACTCGGCTTCGACGCCGACGGGTTCCTCGGGCACAGCTTCGGCGAACTGGCCGCGCTCTGGGCGGCCGGCGCCCTCGACGACGACACGTACTACGCGCTGGCCCGGGCGCGGGGCGCGGCCATGGCCCCGCCGCCCGACGCGGACTTCGACCCGGGGGCGATGGCGGCCGTCACCGCCTCACCGGAGCAGGTCGCCGAACTGCTCTCCGCACACCCGGAGTTGACCGTCTGCAACCGGAACGCTCCGGACCAGGTCGTGGTCGGCGGCGGCACCGACGCCGTGGCACGGTTCGTCGCGGCGGCGGGTTCGGCCGGTGTCCGGGCGCAGCGGCTGCCGGTGTCGGCGGCCTTCCACACGCCGTTCGTCGCCCACGCGGTGGAGGAGTTCGGCCGCCGGGTCGCCGCCGCCGAGATCGGCCAGCCGCAGCGCCCGGTGTTCGCCAACTCCCCCGACGCCTCATACGGTTCGGACGCCGAAGCCAACCGGCGGACCCTGGTCGACCAGCTGGTCAAGCCCGTCGAGTTCGCCGAGCGGGTCGAGGAGATGTACGCGGCCGGCTTCCGTACGTTCGTCGAGTTCGGCCCGAAGGGCGTGCTGACCCGGCTGGTCGACCGGATCCTCGGCGAGCGCGAGCACCACGCGGTGCAGCTGGACCCGGGCAGCGCCGGCGACGCCGACCTCACGCTGAAGCGGGCGGTGGCCCAACTCGCCGTACTCGGACTGCCGTTGGCGACGGCCGACCGGTATGTGGCCGAGCCGCCGGTCGAGGAGCCCGTCAAGGGCATGACCGTGCCGCTCAACGGCATCAACCATGTGCCCGACGCGCGCAGGGCCGCGTATCGGGACGCGCTGGAGAACGGGTACCGGGTCGCGCCGGTCGCGACGCACTCCGTGGACGTCACTGCCTCGACGCCCGCCGCAAGCCTGGCCCTGTCCCTCCCCGCAGACGTTCTGGAGAGCGAGCTCGTGGAAGAAGAACGCCCCGTCCCCGCCCCTGCCCCCGCCCCTGCCCCTGGCCCCGCTCCCATCCCCGGCGACGACCGGCTCTCCTCGCTCATCGCCGACCATCTCGCCCTGCACGACGAGTACCTCCAGGGCCAGCTCACCAGCGCGCAGCGCATGATGGGGCTGCTGGAGCGGGCCGACGAGCAGGGCCGCGTCGACGCGGTGATCCCGGGCGTCTCCTCGGTGAAGGAGCACGGTCTGGCGATCGGGCGCACCCATCTGCGGGCCAACGAGATCCTGCGGGACCTGGCGGCTCTGGAGATCGGCGCGGTGACGCCGTCGACGGCCACGGCAGCCCCGGCGGTTCCGGAGGTTCCGGAGGTTCCGGAGGTTCCGGAGGTTCCGGCAGCCACAGCGGTTCCGGTGACGCCTACCGTTGCGGCGCTTCCGGCGGCGGTCGCTCCCGTAGTGCCCGCGCCTGCACCCGCCCCCGCGCCCGCCCCCGCTCCGGATCCGGTCGGTGCGACCGCCGACGACATCGCCGCCGCGCTGCTCGACGTGGTGTCCCAGAAGACCGGTTACCCCGCCGAGATGCTCGACCTCGGCATGGACGTGGAGGCGGACTTGGGCATCGACTCCATCAAGCGCGTCGAGATCATGGGCGTCCTCCAGGAACGGTTCCCGAGCCCGACCCCCGTAGGCCCCGAACACCTCGCGGAGCTGCGCACGCTCAGCGAGATCGTCGGCTTCGTGCTCAGCCTGGGCGGCACGAGCGCCGGTGCGCGGGCAGCGGCTCCCGCTCCGGCCCCGACGGCCCCGGTGGCCACCACCGCCGACGTGACCGCCGCCCTTCTCGGCATCGTCTCCCAGAAGACCGGCTACCCGGCCGAGATGCTCGACCTCGGCATGGACGTCGAAGCCGACCTCGGCATCGACTCCATCAAACGCGTCGAAATCATGGGCGTCCTCCAGGAACACTTCCCCAGCCCCACCCCCGTCGGCCCCGAACACCTCGCCGAACTACGGACGTTGAACGAGATCGTCGGCTTCGTCCTGGAACTGGGCGGCGGTGCGAGCACGACCTCCGAGAGCACCGAGAACATCGTCGGCAGCGCCGCTGACGCCCCCGCCACGGACGACGTCACCGCCGCGCTCGTCGGCATCGTCTCCCAGAAGACGGGCTACCCCGCCGAGATGCTCGACCTCGGCATGGACGTCGAAGCCGACCTCGGCATCGACTCCATCAAACGCGTCGAAATCATGGGCGTCCTCCAGGAACACTTCCCCAGCCCCACCCCCGTCGGCCCCGAACACCTCGCGGAACTGAGGACGTTGGGCGACATCGTCGGCTTCGTGGCCGGTCTGTCCGACGTCCCCTCGCCGGAAGCCCCCTCAACCCCGGCGGCCACCGCCGCTCCTGCCACCCCCGCTGCCGGAGTCCCCGCCCCCGCCGTCACCACCGCCGCGATCGGTCGTGGTCACGCGGCGCTGCGGGACCTTCCCACCACCCCGGACCGCCTGGTAGGCGGCTACCCGCAGGGCGCGACCGCGCTGGTCGTGGACGACGGCAGCGAGGTCGCCCAGGCCACCGCGTCCCGGCTCGACGCGGCCGGCTGGAAGGTGCGGGTGCTACGGCTGCCCGGTGTCGCGCAGCGCGTCGCCGGAGCGGAGGACCTTCCCCTCACCGGCTGGGGCGCCACGGAACTCGCCTCCCGCGCCGAGGAGTTGACCGGCGACAAGGTCCACCTCGTGCTCGCCTTCGCGGCCGTCGACGATCTGCCGTGGGCCGAGGGCGTGCGCAGGCTCGCGCACACGCTGCTCGTCGCCAAGCATCTGGTCGGCCCGCTGACCGTCGGCGCGGAGACCGGTCACCGGGCCGCCTTCGTCACCGTCACCCGGCTCGACGGCGCCTTCGGTCTCACCGGGGTGTCCGAGGACGCCGTGCCCGCCGGCGGAGTCGGCGGTCTGGTGAAGACCCTCGCCGTCGAGGCCCCCGAGCTGTTCTGCCGGGCGGTCGATCTCGCCCCTGCGCTCGGCGCGGACCGGGCCGCGGATCTGGTGCTGGAGGAGGTGTACGACGCCGCGAGCGGCCCGGTGCAGGTGGGCCGTGACGGCTTGCGCAGGGTCGCGCTCACCCTCGGCAAGGCGCCGGCCGCCGGATCGGCCGCCGCGCCGGCCGCCCAGCCGGCCCGCCCGCTGACCTCCGAGGACCTCCTGGTCGTCACCGGCGGCGCGCGCGGCATCACCGCCCGCTGCACCGTCGCCCTCGCCGCGGCGCACCGCCCCGGTCTGCTGCTGCTGGGCCGTACCGCGCTCGGCGAGGAGCCCCGGTGGGCGCACGGGCTGACCGACGCGGCCGCGCTGAAGGCCGCCGCCGTGGCCCGGCTGAAGGAGTCGGGCGAGAAGCCCACCCCGAAGCGGGTCGAGCAGCTCTACCAGGCGGTCGTCGGGGAGCGCGAGGTGCGTCGGACGCTGGCCGACCTCCGGGCGGCGGGCAGCGAGGTCGAGTACCTCGCCGTGGACATCGCCGACGCCGCCGCGACGGCCGCCGCGCTCGCTCCGTACCGGGAGCGGATCAGCGGGGTGGTGCACGGCGCCGGCGTCCTCGCGGACCAGCTGATCGCCGCGAAGAAGGCGGCCGAGATCGAGCGGGTCTTCGCCGTGAAGCTCGGCGGTCTGCGGTCGGTCGTGGCCGCCGTGCCCGCCGAACGGCTGCGCCACGTCGTGCTGTTCTCGTCGGTCGCCGGGTTCTTCGGCAACCGGGGCCAGTCGGACTACGCCATGGCCAACGAGGTCCTCAACGCCTGGGCGGCCTCCTTCAAGTCCCGTCGGCCCGAGGCCCATGTCTCCGCGCTGAACTGGGGCGCCTGGGACAGCGGCATGGTGTCCCCGCAGATCAAGGCGGTCTTCGAGGAGCGCGGCATCGCGCTGATCCCGCAGGAGACCGGGGCCCGCATGTTCACCGAGCAGTTCGCCGCCGAGCGGTCCGGCGACGTGGTCACGGTCCTCGGCCCGACCACTCCCCTGTCGGCGCGGGAGGACGGCGCGCGCACCCCGGCGGCCCTACTGGAGCGGGACCTGTCGGCGCTCGTCGCCGAGCCGCTCGTGGCCGACCATGTGATCGGCGACGCCCCGGTGCTGCCCGCCGCGGCCGCCCTGGGCTGGGCGGCCGGCGCCCTCGAGCGGTTGACCGGTCAAGTCACCGCACGGATAAGGGACTTCGCGGTGCACAAGGGCGTGGTCTTCGACGGCTCGCTCGACGGCAGCCGTTTCCAGCTGTCCGTCGACCCGACGCCGGACGGCGCGGAGGCCGACGTGGCGATCCGCTCGGTGGGCGCGGACGGGACCGTACGACCGCACTACGCGGCCCGGGTGCTGCTCGGCGGTGCTCCGTCGGAGCCGGGGCGGGTGTCCGGGCTGCCGGCGCTCGGCGGCGGCGGTGACGCGCAGGTGTTCTACGCCGACGGCACGCTGTTCCACGGGGCGTCCCTGCGGGGGCTGCGCCGGGTGCTTCAGCCGGGTGAGGCGCGGCTCGTGCTGGAGTGCGCGCTGGCCGAACTGCGGCCCGCGGGCGGCGCGTTCGGCGGTGAGCGGTTCGCGCCCGGCACCGCCGACCTGCTGTTGCAGGCCGCGCTGGTGTGGACGCGGCTGCACCGCGACACGGCGAGTCTGCCGATGGCGGTGGCGGGCGTCGAACTGTACGAGGCGCTGCCGGACGGCGAGCCGTTCCTCGTCGTCGTGGAGCCGGTGGAGCCCGCCGCGTCGGGCACGGCGCTGACCGTGACGGCGTGCACCCCGGGCGGGCGCGTCCTGGCCCGGTTCTCCGGCGTGTCCCTTGTGTCCACCCCGCAGCTGGCCGCCAAGTTCGCGAGCCGCTGAGCCCGACGTACGGACCGGAGGCACCGGCGGGTCGACTCCCGCCGGGCCCCGGCGCCTTGGAGGAAACAGCTGCCATGAGCAAGTTCGCGATCGTCGGGATCTCCTGCCTCTTCCCCGGGGCGGCCACTCCCGACGCGTACTGGGACAATCTGCGCGACGGCGTCGACAGCCGTACGGAGGGCGGGCCGGAGGTCTTCGGCCCGGCCGCCGACGCCCGGGACACCGACCCCGCGCACCACATCACCAGCATGCGCGGCGGGTTCGTATCCGGCTTCGACTTCGACCCCACCGGATATCTGCTGCGCCCTGACGACCTCACCCGCCTCGACCGGGTCTTCCACTGGTCGCTGCACGTGGCCCGCGAGGCCCTGCGCGACAGCGGACACGCCGACCGCCCCGGGCTGCTGACCCGCACCGGCCTGGTGATCGGCGACTACTCCTTCCCCACCCCGGCCTCCGCGCGCATCAGTCTGCCCCTGGTCCACGAGGCCGTGCTGGCCGGTCTGCGCGCGTCCGGCAGGCCGGCGCCCGACGCGGCCCCGCTCCTCGACCCGGCCGCCGTGCACCCGGCCGACGCCCGCGTCAGCGGCGCCCCGGCCCGCGTCACGGCCGCCGCCCTGGGTCTGGGCGGCCCCCGCTACGCCCTCGACGCCGCCTGCTCCTCGGCGCTGTACGCGCTGAAGCTGGCCTGCGACCATCTGGCCGCCGGGCAGGCCGACCTGGTCCTCGCGGGCGGGGTGTGCGCCCCCGACCCGACGCTGATCCACCTCTCCTTCTCCGACCTGCACGCCTATCCCGGCAACGGCGTCAGCCAGCCCTTCGACGCCCGCTCCACCGGCATCCTCACCGGGCAGGGCGCCGGCATGGTCGCCGTACGGCGGCTCGCGGACGCCCTCGCCGACGGGGACCGGATCTACGCGGTCGTGGACGGCATCGGTCTGTCCAACGACGGCGCGGGCCGGCATCTGCTGGTCCCGAATCCGGCCGGGCAGCGGTCGTCGTACGAACTCGCCTACGCGCAGGCCGGGTTCGGACCCGAGTTGGTGGACTACCTGGAGTGCCACGCCACCGGGACGCCGATCGGCGACAGCACGGAGGCCGAGTCCGTCGCCGACTGGTTCGGCGCGCGGGGCGCGATCCCCGCGCTCGGTTCGGTGAAGGGCAACCTCGGGCATCTGCTGACCGTGGCGGGCCTGAGCAGTCTGCTGAAGGTGATCCTGGCCATGGGGCACGGGCATCTTCCGCCGACGCTCGGCGTCGAACGGCCGCTCACGGACCGGCTGCCGGTGGTGCGCGAGGGGCGGGCCTGGCCCGAACACCCCGGACCGCGCCGGGCGGCGGTGTCCGCGTTCGGCTTCGGCGGGACGAACGCCCACGTGGTGCTCTCCCAGGGGACCCAGCGGCTTCAGGGGATCCAGGGGATCCAAGGGATCCCGGAGACCCCGGAGACCCGGACCGGGGAAGGCGCGTCCGAGCCGGTCGTCGTTCCGCCCGCGCTGGACGTCGTCGGCCTCGGCGCGCACTTCGGCACGCTCGACTCGGCCGCCGCCTTCGAACGCGCGCTCCACGACGGCACGAACGCCTTCCGTCCACTGCCCGAGCACCGCTGGCGCGGCCTGGAGGACACCCCCGGCGGCACCCTTGAGCGGGCCGGTCTGACCCGGGCGCAGCTGCCCGAGGGCGGGTTCGTGGACCGCGTCGAACTGGATCCGGCCGACCACCGCATCCCCCCGGCCGACCTGCGCAACTACAACCTTCAGCACGCCCTGATCTCGAAGGTCGCCGACGAGGCGCTGCGCGACGCCGGGTACGACCGGACCGTGCCGCCCGGCCGGAAGGCCCCCGACCCGCGCCGGGTGGCGGTCGTGGTCGCGATGGAGATCGAGCCCAGCGCGCATCTGCACCTGGCGCGGTACGGCCTCGGCGACTTCCTGCGCCGGGCGTACGCCGACGCCGGTCTGGAACCGACGCCGGAGCAGCTCCTGGCGGCCGCCCGGGACGCGGTCCACGAGCCGATCGTCGCCAACGAGGTGCTGAGCTACATCGGCAACATCATGGCCAGCCGCATCTCCTCGCTCTGGAATCTCACCGGCCCCTCCTTCACCGTCTCCTCCGACGGCGCGGGCGCGGCCGAGGCCCTCCAGATCGCCCGACTCCTGCTGCTCGACGAGAGCGTGGAGGCCGTGCTGGTCGGCGCCGTCGACCTGGCCGCCTCCCCGGAGAACCTGCTGCTGCGCGGGGGACGTCCGGCGGCGGGCGCGGGTCTCAGCTTCGGCGAGGGACAGCGGGGCCGGCGCATCGGCGAGGGCGCGGGGGCCGTCGTGGTCACCCGGGCGGGCGAGGCCGCGCGGCCCGGGTACGCGCGGGTCGACTCCATCGCCGTACGGCATGCCGCTCCCGTCGACGGCGTGCTGCCGGAGGCGGACGCCGGGGCGCTCGCCGCAGCCGCCGGGCAGGCCCTTGCCGACGCCGGGATCGGGCCGGGGGACGTGGGCTACCTGGAGGCGCACGCGGGCGGTACGGCGGCGCAGGACACAACAGAGCTGGAGGGGCTGGCGCGGGTGTACCCGGCCGGGTCCGGGGCGGTCGCGCTCGGCAGTGCGAAGGCGCAGGTCGGGGATGTGCAGGCGGCGTCGGCGATGGCCGGGCTGCTGCGGGCGGTGCTGTGTGTGCACCACGGGTACGTCCCCGGGGTTCCGGGCTGGCGCAGGCCGGACCCGGAGCTGAGCGACCACTTCGCGGCCTCCGCCTTCCATGTGCCGGACTCCTCCCGGCCGTGGCTGCGCGGCGGGAGCGCTGGTGGCAGCGGCGACGGAGACGGCGATGAGCGCGGCCGTGGAGGCGGCGAGGAGCGCGGCCGTGGACACAAGGGCCGTCGGTACGCCTCGGTGAGCGTCATCGGATCCGACGGCGCGCACGGCCATGTGGTGCTGTCCGGTGAGCGCACCCGTGGGGACGAGGTGTCCGCCGACTGGCGTCGGGCCGGCGCCCCGCTGCTGCTGCCGCTCGGCGCGGCCGGCGTCGACGGGTTGCTGGCGGAGGTCGACCGCCATCTGGTGCTGCTGGCCGAGGGCGCGGACCCGTACCGGCTGGGCCGGGCCGCGGCCGAGCGGCTCGCGGGCAGCAACCTGCGGGTCGTCCTCGTCGGGCGGGACGGCGAACAGCTGCGGCAGCAGCTGGAGTCGGCCGCTCATGGCCTGCGGGAGGCGTACGCCAAGGGCGAGGAGTGGACGACGCCTGCGGGCAGTTGCTTCGCGCCGCGGCCGATCGGCGCGGAGGGGAAGGTGGCCCTGGTGTATCCGGGGGCCTTCAACTCCTATCCCGGGCTGGGCCGGGACCTGTTCCGCGTCTTCCCGTCACTGCTCAACCGCTTCGAGGCGGAGGCGGCGGACCCCGACCGTCTGTTCCGCGCGGCCCAGTTGTATCCGCGCACCCAAGTCGCCCTCGAACGGCGGGCGTTGATGGAGCTGGAGGGGCGACTCGGGGAGGACGTCCCCTTCATGCTGGCCACCGGCACCACCTTCGCCATCCTCTACACGGACCTGGTGCGGGAGTTGTTGGGCGTGCCGGCGCACGGCGCGTTCGGCTACAGCCTGGGCGAGTCCAGCATGCTCTTCGCCACCGGCGGCTGGCGGCGCTCGGCCCGCCGGGACGACCGGATCAGCGCGACCCCGCTGTTCCACGACCGGCTCACCGGCCCGCGCCGCACGGTACGGGAGCTCTGGAACCTGCCCGAGGACACGCCCGACGCGGCGGTGTGGGGCAGCTTCGTGCTGCTGGAGTCCGCGGACCGGGTCACCGAGGCGCTCGCCCGGTACGAGCGGGTCTTCCTCACCCACGTCAACACGCCCACCGAGGCCGTCATCGCCGGTGATCCCGCCCAATGCCGTTCCCTGATCGCTGAGTTGGGCTGCCCGTCGGCCCGCTCCCCGGTCGGCTCGGTGATGCACTGCCCGGTGGTCGACGGGGAGTTGGCCGCCCTCGCCGAGCTCAACGACCATCCGACGGGCTCACCGGGCGGCCTGGAACTGCTGAGCGCCTACGACTACGGGCCGGTCGGCGACCTGGAGCAGGGGGAGGTGGCCCGCCGCATCGCCCAGACCCTGCGCGGCGCCATCGACTTCCCGCGGCTCGTGCGCACCGCCCACGACCGGGGCTTCCGCTACTTCATCGAGGTCGGTCCCGGCGCGACCTGCACCCGCTGGATCCACGACACCCTCGGCGACGCCCCGCATGTGGCCGTGCCGGTGGACCGGCGCGGGGTGCCGGCCGTCCGTTCCGTCGCCCAGCTGGCGGCGCGGCTCGCCGCCCACGGGCTGCCCGTCGACCTCACCGCACTGCTCGGCCCGGACCCCGTGTCCACCGCCCGGCGCGCCCTGCTTCGGGTGCCGGTGGGCGGAGGCGCGTCCATCCCGGCGGGCGTGGCGACGCGGGTCGCCGCGCTGACGGCCGGGGGGTCGGCGGCCCCGTCCGCTCGACCGGCGGCCGGGCTGTCGGCGACGCCGTCCACCCCTCCTGCCGCCGCGTCTCCCGCGGTCCGCCGTTCCGCGCTCTCCCCGCGCTCCCCGCTCTCCGCCTCTCCCGCACCCCAGGTGACGGAGGGCCGACCCGTGCCCGTCGTCGCCGAGGTGACGGACGCCCGGACCGTGCCCGACCCCGACCCCACGCAGGCGCGGCCGATCCCCGCCGCGACCGTCTCGCTGGAGGTAACCGACCCGATGCCCGCCGACCCCACCCTCGACGACGCCGAGGTCATCACCTTCGACGGGGAGCCGATCGCCTTCCTGCCGTGGGCGGCCCAGGACACACCACCCGCACCCGTGGCCCACCGCCCGGCCGGCGGTCCCGCCGCACCCGGCGAAAGGGCCGCCCTGCCGGGACCGCCGTCCGCACCCGTGTCTTCGGCCTCGACCGGTTCCGCGGCCACCGACCTCGTGCGCGAGCTGCGCCGGCAGATGGTGGCCACGCACTCGGTGGTCATGGAGACGCAGCGGGTGCTCCAGGAGCACACCCTCGCGCGCACGGACGCGCTGCTCGAAGCGCCGACGGCCACCGGTCGGCACACGCCCCGTCCCGTCCCCTTCCCCTCCCTCCCGCCCCGCCCCGTCGAACCCCCGGCCGCGAGCCGTGCCGTCCAGCCCGCTCCGCAGCGCCCCGCCCTCCCCGCCTCCCCGTCCCCTGCCCCTGTGCCTGCCCCTGCGCCCGCCCCTGTGCCTGCGCCGGTGTCCGCCCCCGTCCCCGAGGCCTCCGGCGTCGTCTGGGGCGAGGAGCAGCTTCTCGCCTTCGCCACCGGCCGCATCGCCGACGTCTTCGGCCCCGAGTTCGCCCCCGTCGACGCCTACGCCAAGCGGGTGCGCCTGCCCGCCCCGCCGTACCACTTCGTCACCCGCGTCACCGCGCTGCAGGGCGAGACCGGGGTCTACGAGCCGTCGTTCATCCGTACCGAGTACGACGTGCCCGAGGACGCCTGGTACGCCGTCGACGGCGGGGTGCCGCCGGCGGTGGCCATCGAGGCCGGCCAGTGCGACCTGCTGCTGATCAGCTACCTGGGCATCGACTTCCGCAACAAGGGCGAGCGCGTCTACCGGCTGCTCGACAGCAAACTGGTCTTCCACGGCGACCTGCCCCGCACCGGCCAGACCCTGCGCTACGACATCTCCATCAACCGTTTCGTCCGCCAGGGCGACACGACCCTCTTCTTCTTCAGCTACCTCTGCTACGCCGACGGCGAGCTGATCCTCGAACTCAAGGACGCCTGCGCCGGTTTCTTCACGCAGGCGGAGCTGGACACCCCGCTCGGCGTCGTGGTGACCGAGCGGGAGCGGCAGCGGCGGGCGGCGCTGACGAAGACCTGGTTCAAGCCGCTGGCGTACACCGACAGGGACCATCTCACCGCCGTGGAGCTGGAGTTGCTGGCCGACGGCCGTCCGGGCGAGGTCTTCGGCCCGCACCACGCCCAGGACCCGGGGCTCAACCCCGCGCTGCGGCTGCCGGACGTCCGGCTGCGCATGGTCGACGAGATCCGCATCGACCGGACGGGCGGACCGCGCGGCCTCGGCGCGATCACCGCGCACAAGCGGCTGGAGCCTGACGCCTGGTACTTCGCGTGCCACTTCCCCGACGACCCGGTGCTGGCCGGCTCGATGGTCGCCGAGGGCGCGGTCCAGACCCTCCAGGCGTATCTGCTCCACCAGGGCATGCACCTGGTCCTGCCGGACGCCCGCTTCCAGACGATCGTCGGGCTGGAGACGGAGGTGCAGGTGCGCGGCCAGATCACCCCGGCGCACTCCGAGATCCGCTACGAGATCGAGGTCATGGAGCTGACGCTGCTCCCGCGTCCCTCGGTGATCGCCGACGTCCTGGTGTACCTGGGCGACAAGCCGGTGATCCGGATGCGGAACTTCGGCATCCAGATCCGGGAGAAGGACGGCACGCCGTACCGGGCCGGGATCGGTGGCGTGCCCGAGTTCCTCGGCCGCCGCAACCGGGCCGGCGAGCCCGCGATGATCAACGAGCTGCATCTCGCGCACGCCGCGAAGGGCGACCTCGGGACGGCGATGGGCCCCGAGTTCGACGTCTACCGGGACAGCAGGGCGCCGTACATCCCCAACGGGGATTTCCAGTTCGTCGACCGCATCATGCAACTGACCGGCACTCGTGGTGACTTGAAGCCCGGGGCGGAGATGGTCACCGAGTACGACTCGCCTGCCGACGCCTGGTACTACCGCGAGAACTCCCACCCGCACATGCCCAACTGCGTCTACATGGAGACGTCCCTCCAGGCGGCGATCCTGAACGGCTACTACCTCGGCGCCACCCTCAAGCAGCCCGAGACCGAGTACTCCATCCGCAACCTCGACGGCACGGCGACCCTCGTCAAGGACGTCGACCTGCGCGGCAAGACCGTCCGCCACCACTCCACGCTGCTGATGACCAGCGCGGTGTCGGGTGCGGTGCTGCAGAACTTCCGCTACGAACTCTCCGCCGACGGCGAGGTGTTCTACACGGGCGAGTCCCTCTTCGGCTACTTCAGCGAGGCCGCCCTCGCCCACCAGGCCGGCCTGGACAACGGCACGTATGTGGCGCCCTGGATCGAGCAGGCCCCGCGCGAGAACGTCCGCCGGATCGAACTCGCCGACGACGCCCCGCAGTTCACCGGCGACCTGGCCCTGCCCGGCGGTCACTTCCACCTCGTCGACCAGGTGGACGTGGTCGAGGGCGGCGGAAGACACGGCAAGGGCTATCTGCACGGCCGGCGCCGGGTCCGGCCCGACGAGTGGTACTTCGACTGCCACTTCCACCGCGACCCGGTGATGCCCGGCTCGCTCGGCGTCGAGGCGATCCTCCAGGCCCTGCGCCTGTACGTCCGCGACCAGGGCCTGGCGGACGGCATCGCCCGCCCCCGCTTCGCGCTCGCCACGGACATCGCGATGAGCTGGAAGTACCGCGGCCAGATCCTGCGCCACGACGGCGAGCTGAGCTTCGACGCGCACATCAAGGAGGTGCGCCGGGACGGCGACCGACTGGTCGTGATCGCCGACGCCGACCTGTGGAAGCCGGGCCTGCGCATCTACGAACTCACGGACGTGGCCATCGAGGTGCGCTCCGAGACGAGCCCCGAAGAAGCCCCCGACTCCGCCGACTCCGGCCAGTCCGCCCCGTCCGCCGACTCGGCCCAGTCCACCGACTCCGCCGACTCCGCCGGCTCCGCCGCCTCCGCCGACGACCCCCGCGACCAGGCCTGACCGGGCCCGAGGAGACGACCCCCGTCATGCAGACCCAGACCACTCCCCTGCGCTGGCACGGAGCGAGCGGCCCCCGCACCGACCCCGCGGGCATCCGCGAGGCCCTCTCCGACCTCGACCGTTCGTGTTTCGTCGTGCGCACCCCCTCCGGCGTCGGCGCGGTCTCCGGCGGGCAGGCGACCACCGGCGAGGGCCTGCCCCTGCTGGCCGCGGCCGCGCCCCTGCCTCCGCACACCCTCGGCTCCCCCGCCTTCCTCGCCGCACACGGCGTCCGGCACGCCTACATGGCGGGCGCGATGGCCGGCGGCATCGCCTCCGCCGACCTGGTGATCGCACTGGCCCGGGAGGGCTTCCTCGCCTCCTACGGCGCGGCCGGGCTGCTGCCGGAGACCATCGAGAAGGCGCTGACCCGGTTCGCCGCCGAGCTCCCCGGACTGCCGTACGCCGTCAACCTCATCCACAGCCCGAGCGAGGAGCGCCTGGAGCGCGAGGCGGTGGAGTTGTTCCTGCGCCACGGGGTGCGGTGCGTGGAGGCGTCGGCGTTCATGAGCCTCAGCCCGCACGTGGTGCGCTACCGGCTGACCGGCCTGCGGCGCGCGGCGAACGGCGCCGTGGCCGCCGACCACCGTCTCATCGCCAAGATCTCCCGCCCGGAGACCGCCGAGCGCTTCATGCGGCCGGCGCCGGCCGCCGTCGTGAGCGCTCTGCTCGCCCAGGGCCTGATCAGCGCCGAGCAGGCGGACCTCGCCAAGTACGTCCCCGTCGCCGACGACATCACGGTCGAGGGCGACTCCGGCGGCCACACCGACCGCCGCCCGCTCACCGCCCTGCTGCCGACGATCCTGCGGCTGCGCGACACCGTCCAGCACGAGCACCGCTACCCCACCCCCATCCGGGTGGGCGCGGCGGGCGGCCTGGGCTGCCCGACGTCGGTGGCCGGCGCGTTCGCCATGGGCGCCGCCTACGTCGTCACCGGCTCGGTCAACCAGTCCTGCGTCGAGTCCGGCGCGTCCAAGGCGGCCAAGGCGCTCCTCGCCGACGCCGGCATCGCCGACTGCGAGATGGCGCCGGCGGCCGACATGTTCGAAATGGGCGTGGAACTCCAGGTGTTGAAGAAGGGCACCCTGTTCCCGATGCGTGCCAAGCGCCTCTACGAGCTCTACCAGACGTACGACGGTCTGGCGGCCCTCCCCGACGCCGAGCGGGCCAGGGTGGAGTCGCAGATCATGCGCCGTCCGCTGGACGAGGTCTGGCAGGAGTGCGTCGGCTACTTCAGCCGCCGCGACCCCGATCAGCTGGCCCGGGCCGCCGACCACCCCAAGCGGCAGATGGCGCTGGTGTTCCGCTGGTACCTGGGCATGGCCTCGCGCTGGTCCACGGTCGGCGATCCCGACCGCGTCCTGGACTACCAGGTGTGGTGCGGGCCCGCAATGGGCGCCTTCAACGACTGGGTCACCGCCAGCTACCTCAAGGCCCCCGGAAACCGCCGGGTCGCCGACGTGGCCCACCATCTGATGCGCGGCGCCGCCTTCCACACCCGGCTCGCCCAGCTCCGGGTGGCGGGCGTGCGTGTCCCGGCGTCGGCGGCCGACTACCGCCCCGTCCCCCTCGAGACACCGTCCCTGGAGGCCGCCCGGTGACCCCCGACGAGCTCGAGCGACGGCTCGGCGACCCCTACGACGCGGCCAGTCCGCACGGCTTCGCGGCGGCGGTCGCCCGGGACGAACAGGACGCGTTCCCCGAGGAGTTGTGCGCCGTCCTGCGCGAGACCGGCTTCCACCTCAACCACCTTCCGCCGGAGTGGGGCGGCCGGTTCACCTCGTTCGACGAGACCATGCTGCTGGTGCGCACGGCCGCCCGCCGCGATCTGAACGTCATGCCGGCCACGATGTTCGGCATCACCGCCGCCACCTGTCTGGCCCTGCACGGCTCACCGGAGCAGCAGAAGTACGCGGCGGAGATCCTCGCCCGGGGCGGCGCGGTCGGCTTCGCCCTGTCGGAGTCCGCCCACGGCAGCGATCTGCTGGCCAACACCGCTCGCCTCGAACCCGCTGAGTACGGCTGGGAGTTGACGGGCGAGAAGTGGATGGTCGGGCTGGGCCGCCGCTGCGAGGCGGTGTATCTGGTGGCCCGCACCGGTGGGCGCGGCCCCGGTGCCTTCACGGCGGTTCTGCTCGACCTGACCCAGGGCGAGGGCCTGACCCGCAGCCCCGCCGTCCCCGCGAGCGGCATGCGCGGCATCGACTTCGCCCACCTGCGCTTCGACCGCTTCCCGGTGCCGGCGGACGCCCTGGTCGGCCAAGAGGGCCAGGCGCTGGAGTCGGTGCTGAAGGCCCAGCAGGTCGTCCGGGTGATGAGCATGGCCGGCAGCCTGGGCATCGCCGACACGGCCCTGCGCCTGACCCTGGACTTCGCGGCGGACCGCAGGGTCGGCCGTACGACGGTCCTCGACTCCCCCTATCCCCGGCGGGAGTTGGCGATCGCCTCCGCCGCCGCGCTGGCAGCCGACGCCACCGCCCTGGCCGCGTCCCGAGGCATCCACGTGGCCCCCGAGACGTTCAGCATCTGGGGCTGCGCGGCGAAACACGTGGTGGCGGAGAGCACGGAGGAGGTCCTCCGCCGCTGCGGAGCCGTCCTGGCGACGAGAGCGGTCCTGCGTACGGAGGGCCCGGGAGGCGGCCTGTTCCAGAAGCTTCAGAGGGACGCAGCGATCGTGCGGGTGGTGGACACCAGCACCTTGGCCAACCTCCGCTCATTCGCAAGTCAACTACCGCAGATTTTCAGGGGGGTGGGGCATGACATCGAGCGGCTCCGCCGCGTGGGCGCGACCAGCCCCCACGCACCCGAGGCCAAAGAACGAATCCGCACCCTCTTCGACCTCCGTGAACCCCTCCCCCCATACGACCCTCGCCGTCTCGACCTCAACGCCCGAGGCCAGGACCCCGTAACCGCAGCCCTCCCGCACGTGGCCCCGGAAGCACTGGCCAGACTCACGGCCCAGGGCGACCACCCCACGGCCCATTTGGTCACCCGCCTGGTGGCAACCGTCGCCGCCCTACCCGCACAACTCACCGAGGCCGACCGAAACACCGGCCTCATAGACCTCGCAGAGACCTTCACCTGGCTCCACGCGGCAGCGTCCTGCCTCCACCTGTGGTGGGCCAACGAAGAGAACCCCTTCTTCACCGTGGCCTGGCTGCAAGCCACCCTCGCCCACCTCCTCGCGAGAGCAGACGGCACGGATCCCCGCCGCGAGGGGCCGGCACAGCTCCCCGCCCTGGACATCACCACCGACCTGCACCACCACGACCAGCTCTTCAGCGCCCTCCCCGTCCACCTCGCCTGACCGTCGGAGACACTCGTGCCCAAGAAGGACCTCACCGAGCTGGCGAGGCGGCTGGAGAGCCACCTCGGCGATCCGCACGACCCCGCGAGCCGGATGCCGTACGCCCGTGTCCTGGAATACGACGAACGGGAGGACTACCCCTACGAGTTCGTCAATCTGATCCAGCGCTGGGGAGGCGCCGACTACTCGCTGCCGGTCGCCCAGGGCGGCAGGGCGGGCGATGTGGAGGTCGGCTTCAACCTGATGCGGCTGATCGCCCGCCGCGATCCGACGACCGCCACGGCCTTCATCATCACCAGCCTGAGTTTCATGCCCGCGTGGGTCGCCGGCACCGACGAGCAGAAGCGTGCCCTCGTCGACGCGATCCAGCACGGCACGCGTTACGCCTGGGGCCTGTCCGAGCGACGCCACGGCAGCGACCTCACCGCGAACGAGCTGACCGCCGAGAAGACGGACGGCGGCTGGCTGCTCACCGGGGAGAAGTGGCTGATCGGCAACGGCCGGGTCGCCGACGGCCTCAGCGTCCACGCCCGCACGGATCCCCGGGGCGGCCCCGGCGGCTACTCGGTGTTCGTCCTGGACAAGCGCGGCACGCCCGCCGGCACGGTGGAGGAGCTGCCGCGCGAGCGGATGCACGGGCTGCGCGGCCTCGACATGAGCGGTTTCCGTCTCGACCGCGTCTTCGTCCCGGACTCGGGCCTCCTCGGCCGCCCGGGACAGGGCCTGGAGATCGCGCTCAAGACCTCCCAGACGGCCCGGGCCCTGATCAGCGGCATCGCCCTGTCGGCCGTGGACACGGGCCTGCGGGTCACCCTCGACTTCACCGAGAGCCGCGAGGTCTACGGCCGCATGGTGAGCGACATCCCGTACTCCCGACGCCAGTTGACCGAGTGCTTCGCGGATCTGATGGTCGCTGACGCCGTGAGTCTGGGCGCGGTACGGGCGTTGCAGGTCGTGCCGGAGCAGACCAGCGTGTGGTCGTCGGTGGTGAAGTACTTCGTGCCGACGCTGCTGGAGCGCACGTTCGCCCAGTTGAACGTGGTGCTCGGGGCCCGTTTCTATCTGCGCGACCATCCCCACTACGCGATCCACCAGAAGATGATGCGCGATCTGCCGGTCGCCAACTTCGCCGACGGCAACACGGTGGTGAACCTCAAGAACATCGCCCTGCAACTGGAGGGCCTGCTCGCCCTGGCCGACACGGCGGACGCGTCCGTCCGGGCCGGGGCGCAGGAGCGGGCGGCCGTGCTGTTCGGCATCGACCGTGAGCTGCCGCTGTACCGGCCCTGGGACCAGGAGCTGTTCAGTCGGGGCATGGACGACGCCCTGCTCGCCGCACCCGACGCGCTGCTACGACTGCGGCGGCTGGCCGGCGAGGCGAAGCCGGACGAACGGGAGTGGCTGACGCGGTCGGCCGAGGTCGCCGGTGAACTCCTGGCGCACGCGCAGGGGTTGCGGGAGCGGACGGCCGCGCTGAAGGCGGCGCTGGGCCGGGACTTCGGCCAGTCCGCCGAACTCTTCGACCTGGCCAAGGAGTACTGCCTGCTGCACGCGAGCGCCGCTTGTGTGCTCAGCTATGTCCACTCCGCCGCCGCGCTCGACGATCCGCTGCCCAGCGGGGCGCTGCTGCTGCTCCAACTGGAGCGGATCCGAAGGCACTTGCGGCCCCACGAGGCGGTCACGGACGCGGCGGTGGTCGACGAGGTGATGCGGGTGCTGCGGTGTCTGCACCGGGAGGATCTGCTGTTCTCCTACTGGCAGTTCCCGCTCGCGCCGCGCGCCGACCTGTCCGCGGCGCGGCGCTGAGATGGCGGGGACGGCCGACCGTCATCTGTGGCTGTTGCCGGAGCGCGCGGCCGAGGGGTTCGTCGCCCGGCTGGGCGGAACGGCCCTGCTCACCGACGGCGAGCGGGCGCGGTGCGAGCGCCCGCTCGCGCTGCCCGCGCGGCTGCGCCGGACGGCCGCGCTGCTGCTGGCCCGGCACGCGCTGAGCAGCCTCTCGGGCCATCCGCTCGATTCCTGGCGCTTCACCGCCACCTCCGACGGCAGACCGGAGCCGGTGACTCCGCTCGGTTCCGGTCTGCGTTTCAACCTCTCCCACACCGACGGTCTGATCGCCTGTGTGGTCACCGAGGGCGGCCGCGCCTGCGGGGTCGACACGGAGGCCGCCCACGCGACCGCCGACGCCGTACGACATCTGCCGGCGCACTTCGCCGAGCCCGAGCAGGCGGACCTGGCGCGGCTTGCGGACCTCGCGGCCGTCGTCGGGGAGCGGGCGCGGGCGGCGCGGGTCGCCGCTTACTGGGTGCTCAAGGAGGCCTATCTCAAGGCTCTGGGCACCGGGCTGCGCCGCGAGCTGTCGTCGATCGCCTTCGCCGGCCTGCCGGGACCCTTCATCACCCTCGACGACACCCGACGGTCCGCCCGGTTCTGGCAGTTCGACCTGGTTCACCCCACCCCGGACCACGTGGTGGCCGTCGCCACCGAGCACACCGGTCCCCAGGGACTGCGCACCACCGTGGTGACCGACTGACCTCCCTGTGACCTTCCTGATCCCTGATCCCTGATCCCTGATCCCTGTCCTGATTCCTGATCCCTGTTTCCTGTTTCCTGATCCCTGAGCGAGGAGCCCCGATGTCCGAGAAGCCCAGCATCGCCGTCGTCGGCGGCGGAGTCGCCGGCCTCTCCGCCGCGTACGCCCTGCGCGAGCACGCCCAGCTCACCCTCTTCGAACGCGAGGACCGCTTCGGCGGTCACGCCAACACGGTGGAGGTCCAGGACGCCGGCCGCACCCTGGGCATCGACACCGCGTTCGTCGTCTTCAACCGGCCCGCCTACCCCAACTTCTCCCGGTTCCTTGAGGAGTTGGGCGTGGCGGACAAGCAACTCCTCAGCGGCTTCAACTTCTTCGACCTGAGCAGCGGGCTGCAGTACGGCAGTGAGGAGCTGGAGCTGTCGGAGGCGGAGGTACGGACCCGCTACCCCGAGTACTTCCAGACCATCTGGCGCGAGGCGCGGCGGTTCCACGAGGAGGGCCGCCATGACTTCTTCCGCAAGCGCACCGACATGCCGATGGGCGAGTACCTGGACCGGGGCGGCTACAGCCAGGAGTTCCGCCACGGCTACTTCATCCTGCTGTGCAGCGCGGTCTGGTCGGTCCCGGCCGAGCTGGTGTGGGAGATGCCGGCGACCACGGTGATCGCCTTCTTCATGGCGCACGACGAGACCGGACTCGGCGGCCGGCGTGTCGACTGGCGGACGGTGGGCGGGGGTTCGATCTCCTACGTCCGCAAGGTGCTGGCCGCGATCGATCCGAAGGCACGTCTCGCGGAGCCGGTCCTCGGCGTCCGTCAGGAGGCGGACGGGGTCGTGGTCCGGACCGCGAACGGTGAGGAGCGCTTCGACCACGCCGTCGTCGCCACCCACGCCGACGTGACCCGGACCCTGCTGGAGAACCCGACGCCGGCCCAGCGCGAGCTGCTCGCGTCCCTGCGCTACAACGCCTCCACGGTCGTCCTGCACACCGATCCGTCGGTCATGCCCGCCGATCGCGCGCGCTGGGAGGCGTGGAACTACGGCAAGGTGACGGTCGACGGGGAGCCGCGCACGTATGTGGCGTACTACATGAACAAGCTGCACGGCTTCGCGTCGGAGACGGACTACTTCGTCACGCTGGACTATCCGTTGGAGGTCCGTGAGGACACCGTCATCCGTCGGTTCGCCTACGAGCACCCGGTGCTCGACATGGCGATGCGCACCGCGCAGCAGACCATCTACGAGGTCAACGAGGGCCCGCGGGTGAAGCTGTGCGGGTCGTACTTCCACTCCAAGCAGCAGTACTGGGACCAGATCGGCTCCCACGAGGCCGCGTTCTCCTCCGGCAAGGAGGCCGCGGCCGGGCTGCTGCGGGAGCTGGGCCGCTAGGCCGGTACGGCTTCGGCACTGCTAGGGAGTGTGCCGGCGGGCCGACTCGTTCTCCTGGGCCATGCGCCTGAGGGCCATCAGGGCGGGCTCCAGGAGGACGGTGAGCAGGAGGGCGCGTTCGGCGGCCTCCAACGGGTCGTCGATTCCCTTGAGCTGGTCGAGGTCGAGGACCGCGGTGCGCTCGGCGAGCCGTGCGTAGGGCAGCAGGGTCTGCCAGTCCAGCGGGACGCCGAGCGCGCGCAGGTGGCCGATCGTCTCGGCGAGGGTGGCGCGGGCGGGGGCCGACTCGTGGACGTCCCAGCCCAGCTTCTCGACCAGCGCCTCGACCTGGGCCGCCTCCGGGGCGTCCACGGCGGGCTCCTCGCCGACCCGGACGGAGCCCAGGGTGAGGCCGAGGAGGCGGTGGGTGTCGCCGGTGTGCTCCGCGAGGGCGTCCAGCACCTCGCGGGTGGTGCTGACGGACAGTCCGCGTACGCCGGTCAGCGCACGGATCAGCCGGAGTCGGCGCAGGTGCTGGTCGTCGTACTCGGCCTGGGTGGCCGCCGTCTGGCGGCCGGGCTGGAGGAGGCCTTCGCGGAGGTAGTACTTGATCGTCGTCACGGAGACGCCGCTGCGGCGGCTCAGCTGGGAGATGCGCATGGAGTTCGCCTCCGCACTGGAAACTGGATACCTCTACTGTCTAACATAGATAGTAGAGGTATCCAATTATTCCCTCCGAGAGGGCGTCAGCCATGCCCACCCTGCGCTGGACCACCGTCAGCACCCCCGCACCGGACACCGAGGCGTTCGTCATGGCGTCCCGACTGGAGGTCCGCTCGCTCAAGGACGTGCCGCGCTTCTTCCTGAAGTCCCTGGCCGCGTGGAAGCAGGTCTCCGGCGCGCCCGGCGCGTACGGCGCCTCGCTGATCGCCCAGCCGCTGAAGCGCACCTTCTGGACCCTGTCGGCCTGGACCGACAAGGACGCCCTGTACGCCTACGCGCGGACCGAGCCGCACCGGTCGATCATGAACGGGCTGCGGCCCACGATGAAGGACTCGGTCTTCACGTTCTGGGAGGTCCCGGCGGCGGATCTGCCCATCGACTGGACGGACGCCCGGCGCCGCCTCGCCGAGCAGGAGCGCTCCGGCGCCTGATCCCCCCGCCCTCCGCCCCCCTTCCGCTAGGAGAGACCCCGCCATGACGCTGTCCGAAGAGAACGCGGTTCTCGACGAGCCGGCCGTCGCCGCCCCGGGGCGGCGCATACCGCTCTGGCTCGCCATCGTCGCCGCGAGCGTGCCCATGTTCATGGTCGCGCTCGACAATCTCGTCGTCTCCACGGCCCTGCACACCCTGGCCGTCGATCTGCAGGCGAACACGCAGGAACTGCAGTGGTTCGTCAACGCCTACGTGCTGAGCTTCGCCTGTCTGCTCATGACGGGCGCCGCGCTCGGCGACCGGTTCGGGCGGCGCAGGGTCTTCGTCGTCGGCATCGCCCTGTTCACCCTCGCCTCCATCGGCTGCGGCCTCGCCGACACCAGCGCCCAGCTGATCACCTTCCGTACGATCCAGGGCTTCGGCGCGGCGGCCGTGATGCCGTTGTCGCTGACCCTGCTCTCCCAGGCGGTGCCGGAGCGACTGCGCGGCATGGCGCTGGGCGTGTGGTCCGGGGTGAGCGGGCTCGCCGTGGCGATGGGCCCGGTGGTCGGCGGCGCGGTGGTGGACGGGCTGGACTGGCGGTGGATCTTCTGGATCAACGTGCCGGTGTGCGTGATCGCCATCCCGCTGGTGCTGTTCGCGTTGCGCGAGAGCTCGCTGCCCGGCGCCCGCCTCGACCTGGTCGGCATGGTGCTGGCGGCGGCCGGACTGTGCGCGGTGGTGTGGGCCATCGTGCACGGCGAACCGGACGGCTGGACCTCGGTGAAGGTGCTGGGCGCGTTCACGGCGGGCGCGGTGCTGCTGGCCGTCTTCGTCGCCTGGGAGGCCCGGGTCTCCGAGCCGATGCTTCCGCTGTCCTTCTACCGGGCGCGGGCCTTCACCCTCACCAACGTCGTCTCGGCGACCATGTACTTCGGCGTCTTCGGCTCCCTGTTCCTGCTCGCCCAGTACCTCCAGATCGTGCCCGCCCGCACCCCGCTGGAGGCCGGGGTGCGCACCCTGGCCTGGACGCTGATGCCGATGTTCGTCGCCCCCGTCGCCGGTCTGCTCACCGACAAGGTGGGCGGCGGCCGCCTGATGGCCCTCGGCCTCTTCCTCCAGGGCGTCGGCCTGGGCTGGATCAACCTGGTCGCGGACACCGACACGGCGTACTCGTCCCTGGTCGGCCCGATGATCGTGGCCGGCGTCGGCATGGGCCTGGTGTTCGCGCCGACGGCCGCGGTCGTGCTCGGCTCGGTCGCCAAGGAGCACGCGGGCAAGGCCTCGGGCGCCAACACCACAGTCCGGGAGATCGGCGGCGCGCTCGGGATCGCCGTACTCAGCACGGTGTTCGTGGCGCACGGCAGCACCGAGGGGCCGCAGCAGTTCGTCGACGGGCTGCACCCGGCGGTGTGGGTCGGCGTCGTGGTGGTGTTCGGCGGTGCGCTGTGCGCGCTGGGCATCCCACGCCGGCAGCGGTCCGCCGAGGAGGCCTGAGCCGCACCACCGCCGCGGGCGTCACCGCGCGGGCTCCAGCAACGCGGCGGCGAGGCCCGTGAGCCGGGCCCGCTCGTCGGCCGTCAATCGGTCGGTCAGTACGGCGATGCGCGCGCTGACCTCCTGCGTGCAGCGGGCGGCCAGCTCCTCGCCGAGCGGGCCGAGGGACACAAGGACGCCGCGCCCGTCGTGCGGGGAGGGCTCGCGCCGGACCAGGCCGCGCTTCTCGGCGCGGGTGACCAGGCCGGTCATGGACGACTTGTCCAGCCCCAGGCGCTCGGCGAGGGCGAGCATCGACGCCCGTCGGCCGCGCAGGGCGCCCAGCATTCTCATCTGGACGATCGACAGATCGTGCGCGCCGCCCACCTCGGCGAGGACGCGCTGGATCAGGAACGACAGCTGGACCAGGGCGTCCACCGTGGTGAGGGGTTCTTCGTGAGCGGCTCGGGCGGTCATGGAGGCAGCCTACTCAACCTGGTACGTGGCACGAACTACCTTCCCTCCCGAGAAATAGTTTGCGCCACAAACCAACCCCGGCATCGACGCGACCATCCTGGGCAGCGGCCAGGGCTCGGTCACCACCGCCGGCATCGTCGCGGAACCGCCCTCCCTCGCCGAGGAGATCGCCTCGGGCGCACTGGCCGTGGACCCGCCGCCGCCCCCCTGACCCGGGTCGAGGAGGCCTGGCGCATGCCCGCCGCCCCCGGCGTCCGCGTCGTGCCGACACCCTGACGCCCCACCGTGCACACCTGAGCAGAGACCCGCTTGAATGATCAAAACACCCACGGGTTAGCATATGAGCGCCTCCTAGCTCGAAAGATAGGCCCGTGACGCTCAACGACGATTCGTTCACCAACTGGAAGAACCGCGAGGAGATCGCGGAGTCGATGATCCCGATGATCGGGAAGCTGCACCGGGAACGGGACGTCACGATCCTGCTCCACAGCCGCTCCCTGGTGAACCGGTCGGTGGTCAGCATCCTCAAGACCCACCGGTTCGCCCGCCAGATCGCCGGCGAGGAGCTCTCGGTCACCGAGACCCTGCCGTTCCTCGAGGCCCTCACCACGCTGGACCTCGGCCCGTCGCAGATCGACATCGGCATGCTCGCCGAGACCCACCGCGCCGACGACCGCGGCCTGTCGGTCCGGGACTTCACCGCCGAAGCCGTGGCCGGCGCCACCGGCGGCAACAAGATCGACCGCCGCGAGCCGCGGGACGTCGTCCTGTACGGCTTCGGCCGCATCGGCCGGCTCGTCGCCCGGCTGCTCATCGAGAAGTCCGGCTCCGGCAACGGCCTGCGGCTGCGCGCCATCGTCGTACGCGGCGGCGGCCGGCCCGCCGACGACCTCGTCAAGCGGGCGTCGCTGCTGCGCCGGGACTCCGTGCACGGCCAGTTCCAGGGCACGATCACGGTCGACGAGGCGAACAACCGGATCATCGCCAACGGCAACGAGATCACGGTCATCTACGCCGACGACCCGACGTCGATCGACTACACGGCGTACGGCGTCGACAACGCCATCCTCATCGACAACACCGGCAAGTGGCGTGACCGCGAGGGCCTGTCGAAGCATCTGCGGCCCGGCATCGACAAGGTCGTGCTGACCGCGCCCGGCAAGGGCGACGTCCCGAACATCGTGCACGGCGTCAACCACGACACGATCAAGCCGGACGAGCAGATCCTGTCCTGCGCGTCCTGCACCACCAACGCCATCGTCCCGCCGCTGAAGGCGATGGCGGACGAGTACGGCGTGCTGCGCGGCCACGTGGAGACCGTCCACTCGTTCACCAACGACCAGAACCTGCTGGACAACTACCACAAGGCCGACCGTCGCGGCCGTTCGGCGCCGCTGAACATGGTCATCACCGAGACCGGCGCGGCCTCCGCCGTCGCCAAGGCGCTGCCCGACCTCAAGGCGCCCATCACCGGCAGCTCGATCCGGGTGCCGGTGCCGGACGTCTCGATCGCGATCCTCAGTCTGCGGCTCGGCCGCGAGACCACCCGCGAGGAGGTCCTCGACCACCTCCGTCAGGTCTCGCTGACCTCGCCGCTCCGGCGTCAGATCGACTTCACCACGGCCCCCGACGCGGTCTCCATGGACTTCATCGGCTCGCGCCACGCCTCGATCGTCGACGCCGGCGCCACCAAGGTCGACGGCGACAACGCGATCCTCTACCTCTGGTACGACAACGAGTTCGGCTACTCCTGCCAGGTGGTCCGGGTCGTCCAGCACGTCTCCGGCGTGGAGTACCCGACGTACCCGGCGACCAGCGCCTGACCCTCCTTTGTAGGATCCGCGGGTCAGTGCGCAATGCAGGTGCGAGATGCGCACTAGATGCGCAATTCCGGAACTTGGTGCGCACTGACTCCGCTCCGTAACTACCTCTTGTCGATCCTTTGTGATCTTTAGGTGCGTCGCGATGCTGAAGCTCCATACCGTCGAGGCATGGCGCTTCAGAGTTCGGCCCAGGCTCGCCGGGGGCGCAGCGCTCCTGCCGCGTCGTTCCGATATGAGGACGAGACGGTGCGGGACGTTCCTTTTGACGAACTACGGTTGACGGACTTCAGGAGATCCAAGCCCTGGCGCACGGTGCGGTCAGTTCACGGCATGGCCCATCACTCCGGCTCGTATGCCTCGGCGACGACGAACGGGCACGTTGTATATGAGAGTCGGCTGGAGTTGGCCCGCTTACTGCTGGCCGACTTCGATCCAGCCGTCCAAGCCATCTATGCCCAACCCTTCCGGATGACCGCCAAGGTCGACGGCCGAGTGCGACATCACGTACCGGATTTCCTGCTGATCATGCAGTCGGGCGTAGTCCAGGTCGTGAACGTCAAACCCGCGGATCTACTGGCCGATCCCAAGATCAAGGATGCCCTGGCATGGCCACGGAAATTAGTCGGGCGACACGGCTGGGGTTATGAGGTGTGGTCCGGAGCGGACCCGATCCTCTTGGAGAACGTTCGATTCCTGGCAGCGTATCGCCGACCGGGGGTGGTACCTGCCGAGGAGATCGAGCGGGCCTGGGCAAGCGTGCAGGATGGGGATCAGCTCGCCGCCGCCGAGCACCGGCTTGCAGAAGGGAGAGACCCCCACGAAGTCCGCCCGTCCATCATGGCCCTGCTGTGGGCGGGGCATCTGACCACCGATCTGACGACTCCGTTGTCTGGCAACTGGGTACTTCGGAGGTCTGGATGAACGTGTGGACTACCCCTCTTCGCCCCGGTCTTCCCCTGGTGTTCGACGGTGAGCAGTTCACCATCGCGGAGTTGGACGGACGGCGGGTCCTCCTGCAGCGGACGGGACCGGATGGCCGCCCTCAATGGCGGCAAGTAGATCTCTCTCTGCTTATGACGCATCCGTCGACCGAGTTTCTGGTCGAGACTCCTGCGCCGGGGCCGGCTACCGCCACGGTGCTCGGCGACCTAGTGGACGACGATGAAGACGAACTGAACACGCGCTTCCAGCACGTTCAGGAAGTCCGATTCGGCTACAAATTGGGCTCGTCCGAGCTGGCTTTGGAAGGCGAACCCCGTCCGGACTACGCCCCCGGCGTGCCCATGATGCACCGCTACAAGGTCAAGGCAGCGGAACTCAGAGTAGATCCGGCTACCATCCGCCGGTGGGTCACCAAGGTCAAGGACGAAGGCCCCGCTGGGTTAGTGACAAAACGCCAAGCCACTCACATCCTCGACCGCGCCGATCCGCGCTGGCTCGACATGGCCAGGTCCGTACTCAAGGAACAAGAGAAGTCCAGTCGCCCAGTACGGAACTTGACGCTCATCAAGATCGAGGAACGCCTGGCCAAGGAACACGGCCACGGCACAGTGCGCATCCCGAAACGGACGGCCGCGTACGAGCTGCTGCGGGAGCTCAGCCGGGGAACCAACGCCTTCGACGGCAGCACAAAGGGCAAGCGCTCCATCGCCCAGCGCCCTCCGGGAGTGTACGGCAAGCTGCGGGCAACGCGCCCGGGTGAGTACGTGATCCTGGATACCAACAGCCTGGACGTCTATGCCATGGAGCCGGTGACGTGCAGGTGGGTGCGGTGCGAACTCACTGTGGCGATGGATCTGTACAGCCGGGCCATCTGTGGGCTGCGACTGACTCCGGTGTCAACGAAATCGGTGGACGTGGCCGGTGTTCTCTTCGAGACCGTGCGCTCGCGCGAAAGGTCTGTCGGCAAAGGCGAGCCGCTTCCGTATTGCGGAGTGCCATCCACGGTGGTTTTGGACGCGGAGAAGCTGGTGGACGCAGAGGGGCAGCCCCTGCTGCCTTCCGTAGCGGCGGAGGCAATCGTCTTCGACCACGGGAAGATCTACGTGTCGAAGCACATCGAGAGTGTGTGCGCCAAGCTCGACATCTCCTTACAACCGGCTCGTCCGCACACGCCGACCGACAAGCCGGTGGAGCGTTGGTTCCGGACGCTTAACCAAGGAGTCCTCGCTGCATTGCCCGGCTACAAGGGGCCGGACGTCTACAGCCGGGGAGAGAAAGTGGAGGACGAGGCCTACTTCTTCCTGGATGAGCTCGAGGCCATCATCCGCGAGTGGATCACTCTGGTCTATCACCGTCGGCACCACCGGGGGCTCAAGATTCCGGAGGTTCCGGGGCTGAAGCTCAGTCCGCTGGAAATGTACGAGCACGGGATCATGCGAGCGGGCCCGCTGAGAATCCCGTCCCGACCGGGTCTCGCCATCGAGTTCTTGGAAGAGAAGTGGTGCACCATTCAGCACTACGGAGTGGAAGTGAACGGCCTGCGCTACAGCGGGGAGGCCTTGAAGGGGCTCCACAACCAGACGAGCCACCACCGTGGGCGGCATCCGGGAGCATGGCCGATCGCGGTGGACCGCGACGACATCCGGAAAGTCTATTTTCAGCACCCTAAGACTCATCTGTGGCATGCGCTGGACTGGGAGCACGCCCCATCTCTGAATGGCCCGGCAAGTCTGGAGGCATTGCAGTACGCCCGCAAGATCGCAGCGAAGACCCATCGCTTCCCGGATACCAGGCGCGCCCTGATCGAACTGCTGGAACGCTGGGGCGCCGGGATGACTGCGGACCGGACGGAACGACGGATGGCTGTCCGATTGTCACACCAAAGGTTCCGCATCATCGGTGAGGATGACGCCACGGACACTGAGGTCACCGCGCTGCCTACCGCCGAGCGCCTCGCCACATTGACCACCACATCATCCGCGGACGGCTCGCACCCAGATGCTCCAGGCGCGCCGCCGGACGTACGCACCGTATCGGACCCCGCGGAAGTCCCAGGCGGAGACGATGACGCGGACGACGAGTGCGCTGCTCTCTTCCCCGGGGACGAGCCTGATGACGGGACCGAAATCGACCAGGACGACTTCTACGCTGACATCCTGGAGAGCCGTTGACCAGGTCGCTTACGCGGGACGTCTTCGAGGGTGACGACCGCCAGTACTCACCCACGCGTCTAGACGGCTGGTTGGAGGTGGTCAACGGACCCGATCGACTCCAGCCGCCGTTGCTGACGCGTAAGCAGATGGCCGCCATGTCGCGGCAGGATCTGCTGCGTTACAACGACATCCGTCACGTCTGGCATGCCAACATCGGCCCTATCAAAACGCCTCAGCTTCTCGAACTTCACGCAGATCTGTACGAAATCGTCGGTTCGAACCGCCAGGACGGCGACAAGGCCAAGCCCGCCGCGTTGGTCGACGCCTACCCCGGGATCGGGAAAAGCACCGCAGTGCGTGAGTTCGGCCGCGACTTCCACCAGGAGCAGATCAAGGTACGAGGGGAGACGACACCCGAAGGCCAACGCCGAGTGCCCGTCATCTATATCGCGTTGACGGGCAACACCCAAATCCGCGGTCTTAACGCAGCGATCTGCCGATTTTACCGGCTGCCCACCAGCGGAGACGCGGACACGTTGGCGGAGCGAGCAGTCGACGCTGTGCTGAGCCTGAGAACGTCCATCTTCATCATCGACGACATCCATTTCCTGGCGTCGGCGAACTCCAACTCGGCTCGGCTCGTCAATCAGCTGAAGTTCCTGTCCAACACCTTCCCGGTGACCTTGATCTACGTCGGCGTCGGTGTCCGAGACCGCGGAATTCTGAACGAGGGACGTTCCTCGACCGAGGCTCTGCACGCCCAGTTCGGGCGGCGCACCACGGCACTGACCCTGCGCCCGTTCCAGGTGGAGGACGAGCCCGGGCGCGTGGAGTTCCGCAAGGTGTTGCTGACGATCGAGAAGAAGCTCGTGTTGGCCGACAAGTATCCGGGCATGCTGGCTGACGACCTCGCGGACCATCTCCTGGCCCGCTCCAGCGGTCACTTCGCCTCTCTCATGGCGCTGATCAACCGCGGTTGCTACCGCGCAATCACGACCGGCCGCGAACGGCTGGACGTCGAGCTCATGAGCAAGATCAAGAATGATGCCGCGGCGGAGGAGGAACGGCTGGAGTTGGTTGCTGCCATCGAGGCCGGTCTTCTGACAGCGAAGCCGCAACGCAGAAGCGCCAGGAAGTCTGCCTGATGGCGTGGAGCAATGAGCGAATCCCTCTCTGGGTGCCGCCGGTTGAAGGGGAGGCCCTCGACAGCTGGCTTGCGGCGTATTCCCGCCGGCTGCGGACGGACCTTCCTCATTTCGTGCGCTTTCTTGGTCTGCCTCAAGGCCGCGGCAATCTCATGGTCCGCTGTCTGACAGAGCATGAACAGGAGGTGCTGTCGAAACGCACGGGGCTCGGATCGGACTGTCTGACGGCGATGACGCTCCAACCCTGGGACGATCTGGCCGTCATCATCGACCGCCCGACGCGCCGTCTCATCCGGCCACCGCATTGGCGGCACACCGGCAACTACACCCGCTATTGCCCCCGCTGCCTCGACGAAACCGCAGGACGCTGGCAGATTGCCTGGCGGCTGCCGTGGTCGTTCGCCTGCACCCGTCACGGCACTATGTTGCTCGACCGATGCCCGGAGTGCGGACAACCGCCCCTAGTCCATGGGCGGCGCCAGCTGCGGAACACTCCTTCGGGAGTCTGTCTCTACGGCACAGGCTCTGCTCATGCCGTCCGCTGCGGCTTCTTCCTCCCGTACGCTGCCACCCCCTTGCTTCCTCCGGGCTCCCTGGTGATGAAGGCCCAGGAGGAGGTCAACTCGGAGGTCCTGCGGATCGGGGTCCCCCGCGAGGCGGCCGCGCAGCGCGGTCGTGAATTGGCGGCGCTTGCCCACTCGGCCCTGCTCAGTCTCCGCAGCACACTGGATTCGGCACCTGCCGTGGTCCACGCAGTGCTCGCAGAGTGCGGCGGCTTGCCCGAAGCCCAATGCCACCACGGCGGAAGCGACTCCCACAACGCCGCCATCGGCACCGCCATCGCCAGCATCGCACTGAATCGAGAACGGGACGACAGCGATGCTGTCTTTTCCTGGCTGATGGGCACCGACCGCTTGCGGCGCCACCGTGCGCATCCGACGCCCTGGCTCGCCAACTGGGTACCAGCCGGACCTGAAGTGACCTCGCGCGCCCTGGCTGTGGTGGCCGGCGAACTGACCTGGATAGCACGGCTACGTTACGGCGCCGCCACGGCCACTCCGGCCTGGCCAACCCTCACCGACGAAGACGTGCAACGTCGAGCATCCCGGCTGCCGGCGATGCTGTGGCCAGCGTGGACCATACGTATCCTGCCCCGGCTACCCGAACCCGTCTTCCGGCTAGCGGGGCTTCGCCGGGCATGCGCAACGCTGCTCTTGATGCCCGGAACCTTCTGGAACTACCCCCAAGCCGCTGCATTGCTGGGCAACCCCCGCGCATACGGCAACAGGGAAGCGCTCGACACTTCACTCGACAAGCAACGACCCGATGAACTCGACGCCGTCCTCGTTTTGTTGGCCCGCGCCCTGGACACCCATCCGGTCCCAATCGACTACCACAGGCGGCGGACTACCTTCTCCGAGGCCAGCGTGAGTTTTGACCTGAATGCTCTTCGGGAGTATTGCCGACGCCGTGGGCTGCGCAACGGCCCAGTGCACACCAAGAGACTGCGATGGCGTCTGCTCAGACTCCTCCTCGGAGCCGACCCCGGCACCTCGTCCCGCACCCCGGCCTGGAACGCGGACCTTTCACAGCAGTTCTCCGGCGAGTTCAGAGATTTTCTCCTTCAGCAGGCAACTGCGAATCTCAAGGCCCACGGCATTGATGAACCCGTGCTCTGGCAGCCACCGCCAGCCTGGCTCGACGATGTTGCCTACCCCGGCATAGATCCCGACACAATCAACACTGCAAAGCTCAGCGCGTTGCTGGTCCCGGGCCATCCACTGGCACAGATCGCGGACACCATGGGCATCAGCGAGGATCACATCCTGCTGCACATCGAATCGATAGGAAGCAGTGCTCCGCTGCCGTCTGCGTCCCGTTTACCGGCTCAGGGACGCAATATCCCTCGCCAGGGCCTTCTCGCTTCTGAAGAATTGCGACGTCTCTACCTGGAACAGGGACTCTCCTTCACCAAACTCGCACAAATGGCGGGGTGCAGCGACACCACCGTCCGTCGAGCTCTCGCCGAGGTCAACATCGCCTCCCGACGGACTCGCGGCTGTCCTCCTCTCCTGCCGGCCAGGGTTTCCCGCGAGTGGCTGGACACGGAATACTCGCTCAAGGGCCGCAGTGTCCCCGACATCGCACGAGAGGTCGGAGTACACAAGGACAGCGTGTCCGATCAGCTCCAGCGGTGGGGCATCCCGCGACGCCCCGAGGGGCCCTACTCGAACCCCTTCGCCTCGCTGAACGTCACCCTCTCGCCGACAATGCAACGTCTGAGCAGAACGCGAAACTGCCTGACACGGCTACGCAACCTCCTACACATCCCCGGTCACCCCCACGTCACGGCTGCGGCAAAATCGCTCGGCATCTGTCCAACCACCCTCCGCAAACAGTTGCGGGATATCGAATCCGCCCTGGGCACCACCGTGATCGCACGGACCAACCCGCTGTCCATCGCTCGGACAGGAGCCGCCTTCCTTCGTGAGGCGCGGCATCTCATTGCTCTTCTCGACAACGAAGCGAGACCAAAGTCAATCATGCCCGGTTAACGTGACCTCACGAAGCCCAGTTGCCGGATCACTCTCTGTCATCGATTCGACTGAAGGGAAGGTGCCGATTAATCACCATCGGCCGACACCCTCCATGTTCGACGCATCTGGATTCCGACGTTTTGGCGATCCGGTTGATGTCTGCGGGCGCGATTCCGAGAGCAACGCCGACGTCGCGCAGGGCCCTGCGCGCCCGATAGATCTCGGGCATCGCGGTGACCGCGACTCGTTCCTTGCCGAAGCGTTCGGAGGTCGCGTCGTAGTACTCCAGCCGACGGGCGGACTCCATGTCGATGTCGATGTCGGGCAGCAAGGCCCGGCGCATGATCCGTATGTGGCCGGTCGAGTCTTCGTGCGCTCGCCGGTTACCTCCCAGGTTGAGAAGGAAGAACCGGAGTGAACGGCAACCGTAAGAGGCTTCTGGCGCTGTTGTTCGGCGCCATTGTGTCCGCGTTTATCGGCCTTGCATAGGGCGTTGTGTTGCGGCTACTGGTCGAACCGGTGGTCGGTTGCGCGAGGGACGGCGCCGCGGCAGGCAGTGGCACGATAGTGCTGCGATCGCCGTGATCATGTTGTTCCCTGTCAGGGAGGATCTCAGTACGCCCCCGTCGCCTACCCGTTCGAAGGAGCCCGCCGCAAGACTCTCCTCTGCGTGTGACGGAGGTTGGTTCCATCTGCGCCGGGGCTGTCAGCAGCAGCCAGGGGAGTCTGCGATCAGTGTGCGCCCGCGGCCGATGGGCGGCTCCCGGCAGCCGCCCGCAGCGGCGCGGCGTTGACGGGCGTGAGAAGCGGACGGCCAGATGCCTCTCAAATCCGTCAACGCCGGTACCGACCCCTATAGGGGGTTGCTTGCCGCCAGGTCGTTGAGAACAGCGTTGACTGTCGACCAGCACAGATCGGCCGTGTCGAAGTCTGCGCTGTGCTTGGCTCGCTTCTCCGCGAGGGGGTGGACCAAGTTGCAGTAGGTACGGAGCAGCTCCGAGGCCATCTTCGCATCTTGATCAATCCACCCATTGCTCAAGGGCGGCACCGGTAAGACCACCTCGGCCTGGTTCATCGCCCTCTACTACGCCGTCGTCCTCGGCCTGCCCACGTTGCTGCTGGACGCCGACGCGACGAGCCAGTCCGCCTACGACTGGTTCAAGGTCGCCCAGGCCGCCGGCTTCGACATTCCCGAGAACCTGATTGTCGAGCGGTACCCGTTCGACGACATCGCCGAGTACATCCGGGTCAAGCGCGCCGAGTTCGGCGCGATCGTGGTCGACGCCGGCGGCGGCAGCGCCCGCATCTTCCACGAGGCTGTAACCGAGGCGAACCTGCTGCTCGTGCCGGTCGCCCCCACCAAGATCGAGCGCCGCAAGCTCGTGGCCACCTTCGACGAGGCCGAGCGCGCCGCCGCACGCAACGAGCACGGCGTCACCGCCCACGTCGTCATGGTCAAGGCCGACGACCGCACCAGCCTGCCCAGCCGGGCAAAGGACCAGCTCCTCGACCCTGACCAGGGCGAGGGCATCGGCCCGGACCGCGACGAGGCGTTCCCGCTCGCCGAGACCACCATCCATTCCTGGGTGCACTACATGGAGGCCTTCGGCGAGATCCCGACCGAGCTGAGCGAGTACGCCGAGCTGATGAAGGAGCTGACCGCAGCATGACCGAACGCATGAAGCCCCCGGCCCGCCGCACGGGCGGTCGCCCCCTGGGCGGAGCCAGGAAGACGACCCCTCCCCCTCCTCCCCCGGCCGCCGAGCTCACCCCCGAGCAGTTCGCTGCCGAACAGGCAGTCGCGCAAGGCGAAGGCCGACCCGCTGCCGGCCAGCAGCAGGTACAGCCCGCCCCTTCCACCGTTCCCGTCGAGGGGGCGGCGCACAATAAGACCGAGACGGTGGCTGACGTGGCTCAGGCGTCCCCCCAGTCGACCTATGCGGTCGCGCCGAGCGGCACCGCGCAAGAGGCGAACGTCAGTCAGTCGGCTCACCAGTCCGTCATCGCCCCCGAGGCTCGGATGGATTCCGTCGGCGATCCGGTGAAGGAGCAGGTGCCGCCCGGGGTCCCGACTGCCGAGCCCACGCCACCTGCGGTTCAGCCCGCGCAGCCGCCCGAACCCGTTGCTCGGCACGGGCTGTCCAACGACCCGTCCGCGGCTGCTGGTGTGGCCCCGGTCGCCGAGGTGGCGGTTCGCCCAGCAGCTCCTCCGGTCGCAGGCGACATGGCATTCCCGGTGAGGACCGATACTCCGGGGCCTCGTCAGGAACAGGACGCGCGGTCGCAGGCAGCACCCAGCGAGGGAACGCCGTGGGCTCACGGCCCCGGCCGCCCCAAGAACATCCCCGAGACAGCCGTGATCCTCAACCAGCGCATTATCACGCGCGAGAGCCTCGACTCGTCGGTTCCCGCTGCGCTGAAGCTGAAGAAGCGGATCAAGCGCTTCGCGCTGGACAACGAACTCGACCACCTGCCCATGGGCGACATCGTCGCGGTGGCACTGGACGAATGGCTCACCACCCGCGGCTTCTGACACACCGTACGGCACAGGGGGTGGCAGCCGGCTCGCTGAGTGCCCGGCCACCCCTACCGCCGACTATTCCAATAGCCCAATAGGCGGCTAACTAGCCGCCTAGCCGGACCGACCGGAGCAGCCTTCGTGCCCAATCTCTCCCACCACGCCCGTCGTCTACGCGACGTGGCCGACGCACTCGAAGCGCAGTCCGAGCCCGCCGACGATCCACTCACCCCGCATCCAGACACTCTCGCGGTCGTCAGCGACCGCCGCATCAAACGCGGACAGCTCAACTACGCCGTCCCCGACATCCTGCAACTCCAGCGACGCATCCGCCGCTACAACGCCGACCATGACGTCCCCCACGGCGACATCGTCGCCCTGGCCCTCGATAGCTGGCTTCGTGCCAAGGGCTACCCGCCCGATCTCACCCCGCCCCAGGCTGAAACGTCATGAGCGGGCAGCCGGACCAACTGCCGCTGGGCTCCCTCGCCTAGTGTCCTGCGCCAGGAATTCGTTCAAGATATGAGGCGAAGCACCGACCGAACGCTCAGACGCCGGCACCCGAACCCCCAAGTCGTTGCGGGCGGTTATCGAGGCCTGCTCTTCTATCCTGCGCACCGCAGCCTGCAAAAATTGACACCCTGGCTGATCAGCCTGTCGGTATCCGGACCTACCTTCAGCGGAGCCGGCGCCGTACCGACACCGACCCGCCTGCGCGCGATCCGCCACTCCTGCCGTTCCTGCTCAGCCGCGGCAAGCTCGGTCTGGACGCGGTCGGCCTCCTCGTGCATGATCCGGCCCTCGTGAACAGGGCGCTCAGGATCCTGCCGGCGTACTACGGGAGAAGGCCCCCGCGGCGGGCGCCCACCACGGCCTCGAACCGTGTGCGGGCGTCGAGCTTGCGCATGGCGCTGCGCAGGTAGGCCTTGACCGTTTCCGGCCGGAGAGACAGACGAGCGGCCGCCTCGATGTTGCTGCATCCCAGGGACACCTGCGCCAGGGTATCGATCTCGCGGGGCGAGAGCAGTGAACGGACCTGCGGTTTCTGTGCTGCGCCGAGGCCGGCCAAACGCTGGGATGCGTCGAGGAGCCGATCGCGCAGTGTGTCGTCCTGCACTGCCTGCGCGATGACGCGGAGCTCCGCGTGCAGTTCGCGGATCTCCTCGGCCGCGCCGTGGCTCGTGCCGCGGCCCGATCCGGTTTCCGAGGCCAGCCGGAGCTTCAGCCGCCGATCGACCTCGTCCCGCAGGGCGAGTTCGGTCGCCAGTTGCCGTGAGGCGCCGACCATGGCGTCGGCTGCACGGTCCCCGAGCGGCGTCGAGGCGCGTGTCGCTCCGTACAGCACCCCGCGTACCGAACCGGACACGACGACGGGAACGGCCACGACGGAGCGGATACGTTCCGCCAGGACGGGGGCGTCGTAGTCGTGGGTGATGGAGTCGTCCGATCCGTAGTCCGCCACGGCGGCGGGGCGGCGCTCCACGAGGACATGCCCGCCCAGGCCGGTGGCGGCGAAGACGGAGAGTCCACGCAGCCCCGCCGTCTGAACCCCGATGTGCTGTGTCAGGTGAAGGACTGCACTTTGGACCGGGCCGCCGAAGGCGATGGGGAAGTCGCAGCGCCGCTGGGCCAGTCGCAGCGCCTGCCGAAACGCGTCACCATCGTCAGGACGCATCGATATATCCGAAATGGGCCTCATTGCCCCTGCCCCTTTCCGGGGGTAGTCGGCCATCCACGTGATCCGGAGCATAGGTCGCCGTAGCGCCACCGCAAAGAGTCGGCCGACCGTGCCAGAAAAGGGGCTGATCATGAGCAGCATCGGTCAATCCGTCGGTGAACAAGGGGCTGACGTTCCGGCCGCTGCGTCGGAGCGGGTCCGGGAACTGCTGGCCCGGTTCGGCTCTCCGGGGGCATGTGCTGCGGAGTTGCTGTGCGACCGGCACCCTGCCGACGCCGTGGCTTTCACTGTCATCGAGGCGGATCTGTCGGCCCGCGATCTCACCTTTGGCGAACTCCGGCGTGACTCGGCGCGATGCGCCGCCGCTCTGGCCGGAATCGGTGTCGACCCTGGCGACGCCGTGGCCGTTCTGATGGGCAAGTCGGCCGACCTGATCGTGGCGCTTCTGGGTATCTGGCGGCGCGGTGCGGTGCACGTTCCGCTGTTCACCGCTTTCGCGCCGCCGGCCATCGCCCTGCGCCTGGAGGCGAGCACGGCGAAGGCCGTCGTCGTCGACGCCGATCAGCGGCACAAGCTCGCTCCCGGCGAGGACATGCCCGCCGACGCCCCGTGGCAGGTCGTGGTCGCGGGCGGTGAACCGGCCGAAGGCGAGTTGTCGTTCGACCGCCTGCTCGGCGCGTGTCGCGGAGACGAGCCGGAGGGCCAGGCGGTCGCCGTCGGCGGGGACGCGGCGCTGGTCCATCTGTTCACCTCCGGCACCACCGGGACACCGAAGGGCGTTCCCGTCCCGGTCAAGGCGCTGGCGTCGTTCCAGGCATACCTGGAGTTCGGCCTGGATGTCCGGCCCGACGACGTGTTCTGGAACGCCGCCGACCCGGGCTGGGCCTACGGGCTGTACTACGCCATCCTCGGCCCGCTGGCCGCGGGCCACCGGAGCCTGCTGCTGCACTCCGGCTTCTCGTCGGCGCTGACCTGGCAGGTCATGCGCGACTTCGGCGTCACGAACTTCGCCGCGGCCCCGACCGTCTACCGCAGCCTGCGAAGTGCCCCGGAGCCCGTGCCGGACGGTCTGCGGCTGCGCGCCGCCTCTTCCGCCGGTGAGCCTCTCACGCCCGAGGTCATCACTTGGGCCGAGCAGGCGCTCGGCGTCCCCGTGCGCGACCACTACGGTCAGACCGAGCACGGCATGGTGATCGCCAACGGTTGGGCCGACGCCGTACGATCCCCGGTCCGGCCGGGATCTATGGGCAGGCCTCTGCCCGGCTGGTCGGCCGAGGTCCTGCACGACGAACGGGACGAACCCTCCCCGGCGGAGACGGCAGGCCGCGTCGCGATCAAGGTGGCCGACAGCCCGCTGATGTGGTTCTCCGGATACGCCGGCGCCCCGGAGAAGACCGCCGAACGCTTCACCGCCGACGGCCAGTGGTACCTCACCGGCGACGCCGGAACCCGGGACGAGGACGGCTACTTCTTCTTCTCCGCTCGCGACGACGACGTCATCATCATGGCCGGGTACCGCATCGGCCCCTTCGACGTCGAGAGCGTTCTGCTGCAGCACGAGCTGGTGACCGATGTCGCGGTCGTCGGAGTGCCTGATGCGCTGCGTGGGGAGGTGCTCGAAGCGTTCGTGGTGCTGCGTGCCGGCGCGGTCGGCGACGACACACTCACCAAGGAGCTGAAGCAGCTGGTCAAGTCGCGTTTCGCCGCCCACGCCTACCCGCGCACCATCCACTTCACCGACGGACTCCCGAAGACCCCCAGCGGGAAGATCCAGCGCTTCGTCCTGCGCAAACAGCGCCGTGACGAACTGGACGGCCACTGACACCTCCTGCCCCGTACGAGATATCCGGAGTCTCCTTTCCATGCCTGTCTCACGCCTGCTGCCGACCGAAGAGGCGGCGGACCTGCTCGACCTGACACGCGAGATCGCCGAGCGTCACCTGGCGCCCCGCGCCGCGGAGCACGAAGCGGCGGAACGCTTCCCTCGCGAGGTGTTCCGGACGCTCGGCCGGTCCGGTCTCCTCGCCCTGCCGTACCCCGTCGAATACGGCGGCGGTGGACAGCCGTACGAGGTGTATCTGCAGGTCGTCGAGGAGATCGCGGCCCGTTGGGCGAGCGTCGCCGTCGGGATGAGCGTGCACGCGCTGTCCTGCTTCCCGCTGGCCACGCACGGCACCGACGCTCAACGCGAGCGCCTGCTGCCGCAGTTGCTGGCCGGCGACCTGCTCGGGGCCTACTGTCTGTCCGAGACGCATGCGGGCTCGGATCCGGCCGCCATGACCAGCCGGGCCCGGCGCGACGGTGACGCGTACGTGCTGCGCGGTGCCAAGGCATGGACGACGCACGGCGGGCACGCGGACTTCTACACGGTCATGGCGCGCACCTCCGACGACCGGGCGCGAGGCGTCTCCTGCTTCCTCGTGCCGGCTGACGTATCAGGTCTCCAGGCCGATCCACCGGAGCGCAAGATGGGCCTGACCGGGTCGGCCACCGCGACCATGCGCTTCGATGACGTCCGGGTGCCGGACGACCGGCTCATCGGGGAGAAGGGCCAGGGACTTGCGATCGCGCTCGAGGGCCTGGACGCCGGCCGGCTCGGTATCGCCGCGGTGGCCGTAGGACTGGCTCAGGGCGCGCTGGACGACGCGCTCACCTACGCCCAGCAGCGGGAGACCTTCGGCCGCAAGATCATCGATCACCAGGCGATCGCCTTCCTGCTCGCCGATATGGAGGCGGCGGTCACGTCCGCCCGGGCGACCGTGCTGGCCGCGGCACGCCGCAAGGACGCCGGGCTTCCCTACGGCCGACAGGCCAGTATCGCCAAACTCGTCGCCACCGACGCCGCGATGTGGATCACCACCGAGGCGGTCCAGATCTTCGGGGGCACCGGCTACACCAGTGACTTCCCCGTGGAGCGCTACATGCGGGAAGCCAAGGTCATGCAGATCTTCGAAGGAACCAACCAGATCCAGCGCATGGTCATCAGCCGCGACCTCGCCCGCGGCAACCCCGGCCCCACCACCCACGTCGTGCCCGTCGCGCCCACGGAGGTCCACCCATGAACCCCAACGCATCGGTCGCCCTGGTCACCGGCGGCGCCAGCGGGCTCGGCCGCGCCGTCGCCACGGAGCTGCTCACCGCAGGAGCCCATGTGGTCATCGCCGACCTCCCCACGTCCCCGGGATCGGACGTCGCCGCCGAACTGTCCTCCCTGGGCAAGGTGGTGTACGCCCCCTGCGACGTGACAGACCCCGAAACCGTACAGGCCGCCGTCGACACCGCCGCCGGGCTCGGACCGCTACGGATCGCCGTGAACTGCGCCGGCGTGGCCACCCCCGGCAAGCTGCTGTCCCGCCGCGGGCCGTTGCCCCTGGAGGAGTTCGAGCGCGTCGTCCGGGTCAACCTCGTAGGAACATTCAACGTCTTCCGGCTCGCCGCCGAGCGCATCGCCGAGGCCGAGCCGGTGGCTGGGGAACGAGGCGTGCTCATCGCCACGGCGTCGATCGCGGCTTACGACGGGCAGGTCGGCCAAGCCGCCTACGCCGCCTCGAAGGGCGGGGTGGTCGGGCTCACGCTCCCGGCCGCACGGGGAACTGGCACAGCATCAGATAAGGGTCGTCACCATCGCGCCGGGAATCTTCGACACTCCGCTCATGGTCGGACTGCCGCTGGAAGCTCGGGAATCCCTGGGTCGACAGGTGCCACACCCGGCACGGCTCGGCGACCCGGCCGAGTTCGCGGCGCTGGTCCACCACGTCGTGGCGAACCCGATGCTCAACGGCGAGGTCATCCGGCTCGACGGCGCCGTCCGCATGGCCCCGCGCTGACGAGCCGCCCCTCGGCCGCCACCTGTCACTGTCACGATTCAGCCGCTTCTCACTCCCCGCTCAGGCGCGGGTCGACATGGATCTTCGGGCCGGCTCCCCCACCCGCGGGGCGATCACCGGCGAGTACTGACCCGACCTGGTCCAGGCTCACGGTCGCCCCCAGCAACGGCCGGGGATTCACGAGCCCGTCCGCATACGCGGTGACGGTCGCGTCGAGGGCGGGAGACGCCGAGAGCACACCGACCGCGGTGACGTCCTTGAGCGCGAGCGTGCGGGTATCGATCCCGCTCGGTTCGCGGGCCAGACCGATGTAGACAACGCGGCCACCAGGCTCCACCAACTCCAGTGCCAGAGCGGGCAGTTGGGAAGCATTGGAGGCGTCGACGACCGCGTCGAAAGGAAGGTCCGGGAGGGTGCCCTCCCGCCAGAGCCGCTCGAAACCGAGGCTGCCCGCGAAGTCCAGGGAACTCTGTGTCTCGCCCATGAGGTGCACGTCGGCACCCATGGCCCGCGCGAACATCGCGACCAGCAGCCCGATGGTTCCCGGACCGAGAACCAGTACCCGTTTGTTCCGGTCCGGCACCGCGGCGCGGGCCGCGCGCAGGGCGTTGCCGCCGGGTTCCACCAGGGCGCCGAGCACTGCGTCGACGGATGCAGGCAGGGCGTGCAACGAGGATGCCGGTACGGCGACTTGCTCGGCCAGTGCTCCCGGCCGGGGGCCGCGGACGCCGAGTTCCTCCCGTCGCTCGCACACGTGCTGCTGACCGCGTACGCAGCGGCGGCACGTCCCGCAGCCCAGCATGGTGTCCCCCGTGACGCGCCGCCCCAGCCAGCCGGCGTCGACGCCCTGCCCGACGGAAGCGACGCGGCCGGACCATTCGTGGCCCAGGCGCAGCGGGTAGGCGGCCAACCCCTGGTGCAGGTAGGCCATGTCGCCCGTGAACAGCTCGACGTCGGTCCCGCAGACCCCGACCCGTTCGACGTCGACCACAACCTCGCCGGGTGCCGCGGACGGCTTCGGCAGGTCCTGGACTTCGTACGTGCGAGGAGCAGTGACGACGAATGCCCGCATGGCGCGCGCTCACCGGGGCCCGACGACGCGCTGGCACTGTGCGCCGAGGCCGCTGATGCCCAGCTCCATCACGTCACCGGGCTTGAGCCACAGCGGCGGGTCGAAGCCCATGCCGACGCCGGGCGGAGTGCCTGTGTTGATGAGGTCGCCGGGCTCCAGGACCATGAACTGGCTCAGGTAATGCACGATGAAGTACGGTTCGAAGATCATCGTTTTCGTGTTGCCGTTCTGGCGGCGCACCCTGTTGACGTCCAGCCACATGTCGAGCGCGAGGACGTCGTCGATCTCATCGGCGGTCGCCAGCCAAGGCCCGGCGGGGTTGAAGGTCTCGGCGGACTTGCCCTTGGCCCACTGCCCACCGCGTTCCAACTGGAAGGCACGCTCACTGACGTCGTTGACGACGACGTACCCGGCGATGGCGTCGCGCGCCTCTTCCATTGAGCCGAGGTAACTGGTGCGCCGGCCGATGACAATACCGAGCTCCACCTCCCAGTCGGGCTTGGTGGAGCCGCGCGGGATGCGCACATCGTCGTTGGGACCGACGAGGGTGTTGGGCGACTTGGTGAACAGTATCGGTTCGTCCGGCACCGCCATCCCGGATTCAGCCGCGTGGTCGCGGTAGTTGAGGCCGATGCAGAGAATCTGGTGCGGTCGCGCGATGGGGGCGCCGATGCGCTCCCCGGTGAGGCGAAACACCTGGCCCGCCGCTGCGCGCTCGGCCACTACAGGACGTACCCGGTCGAGCCCGCCGGTCCCGAAGAACGTCTCGCCGAAGTCGATGACGACGTCGGACAGGTCTACGTATGTGTTGTCGTCCACGCGGGCAACGGGCCTCTCGGTGCCGACGGCACCGATGCGCATGAGGTACACGGGCTCAATCTCCAGATTCGGGTGGGCAGTTCAGGAGCGGAGCGGGCCAAAACGGCCGACGGTGGGGCTCGCCGGTCGGGGCCGTGAGGGCTGTCGTTCAGCGGAGCGGTTCTCCCAACGGGCCGAGCAGCCCGCGGACTTCGTCGTACGCGCCGACCAGCGCGTTCAGCGGCGTGCGATAGGTCAGCGCGCTGATGCTCACCGCTCCGGACGGGGCCGTCGCCGAGGTCGCGTACACGGGCAGCGCCAGGCAGTTGACACCAGGTTCGTTCTCCTGGTCGTCCAGGGCGTAACCCCGCTCCCGGGTGGTCTCGAACTCCCGGTGCAGTTCGGTGGCCGTACAGCGCGTCCGCGGGGTGCGTCGCTCCAGAAGGTCGTCGCCGATCCAGGCCCTGACGTCGGCGAGGGACCTCAACTCGTGTGCGAGCAGCAGCTTTCCGACACCGGTGGCGTGCGCAGGGTTGCGGCCCCCGACCGTGGAGGTCAGGCGGACCGCGCCGGCTGGCGGGTCGACCTTGGCGCGGTAGACGACCTCCTGGCCGTCGAGCACCGCGTAGTGCGCGGTCTCGTTGAACCGCTCGGCCAGTGCCTCCAAGACGGGCCGTACGCGGACATGCTCAGGGCGCGCCTCATGGTGAACGAAGGCCATGCGCAGGAACTCGTCCCCGAGCAGGTAGTGCCCCCGGGCGTCCTGGTCGGCGAGACCCGCTCGGCGCAGAGACTGCAGGGCGCGGTGCACGGTCGGCTTGGGGCTGGCGATCACGCGCGTCAGCTCGTCCAAGCCCGCGCCGTCCGGGTGGCGCGCGAGTTCCTTGAGGACGGCGAGCACCCGATCGGATCCCACAAGTCCCTGGTCCTCGCGCTCAGTTGAACGGGGTGTCGGGGGCACACCCTTCTTGTCGCCGGGGGCTTTCGGTCCGTCGAACGTCTGCGTATTATCCATGACGTTCCAAATATTAGACCGCCGTACCGACTATTGGAAAGATTCGCGGGTGAAGCTTCGAAGCTCACAGTGGTACGCGGGCCAGGACCGCAACGCCTACATCCACCGGGCCTGGATGCGCCGGGGCGTACCGGATGACGCCTTCGCCGACCGGCCGCAGATCGCCATCGCCAACACGGCCTCGGATCTGACCCCTTGCAACGCGCACCTGAACGAGGTCGCGGCCTCCGTCCGCAATGGTGTGTACGAGGCGGGCGGCATCCCGCTGGACCTGCCCGTGGTGTCGCTCGGCGAGACCAACGTGCGGCCGACCGCCATGCTCTGGCGCAACATGGCCGCGATGGCCACCGAGGAGATGCTCCGGGCCAACCCCATCGACGGCGTCGTCCTGTTGGGCGGCTGCGACAAGACGATCCCATCGCTGCTGATGGCCGCCGCCTCGGTGGACCTGCCCGCCGTCGTCGTGCCAGGCGGCCCGATGCTCACCGGGACCTTCCGCGGCAGGCCGCTCGGCTGCGGCACCGACGTGTGGAAGCTGTCGGAAGAGGTGAGGGGCGGCACCCTCACCCAGGAGGACTTCACCCGCTCCGAGTCCGCGATGATCCGCAGCCGGGGCCACTGCAACACCATGGGCACCGCCTCCACCATGGCCCTGGTCGCCGAGGCCCTCGGCACAGTGATACCCGGTACGGCCGGAACCCCCGCGCCCGACAGCCGCCTGCTGCAAGCCGCACATGGCACCGGGCGCCTCGCCGTCGAGATGGTCGGCGCCGACCGCCGCCCCGCAACCTTCCTGACCAGGGCGTCCTTCCACAACGCGATCGTGGCGCTGGCCGCCGTCGGCGGTTCGACCAACGCGGTCGTCCACCTTCTCGCCATCGCAGGCCGCCTCGGCATCGATCTCGTCCTCGACGACTTCGACCGCATCGGCTCGCGCGTCCCGGTACTCGTCGATCTGCAGCCCGCCGGCCGCTTCCTCATGGAGGACTTCCACCGCGCCGGTGGGCTCCTCGCCGTCCTGCGCGAGATCCGCGACCTGCTCGACCCCGAGGCCCTCACCGTCACCGGACAGCCCCTCGTCAACTACCTCGAGGACGCGCTCATCTGGGACGGTGAGGTCATCCGCCCCAGCGAACAGCCTCTGGTCGCCCACGGAGGCATCGCCGTCCTGCGCGGGGATCTCGCCCCCGACGGCGCCCTCATCAAACCCGCTGCCGCCTCTCCCCACCTGCTCAAGCACCGAGGCCGGGCCGTCGTCTTCGACTCCATCGAGGACTTCCACGCCCGCATCGACGACCCCGACCTGGACGTCGACGCCAACTCCGTCCTCGTCCTGCGCGGCTGCGGACCCAAGGGCTACCCGGGCATGCCCGAGGTCTCCAACATGCCCCTGCCGAAGAAGCTGCTGGAGCAGGGCGTGCGCGACATGGTGCGCGTCTGCGACGGTCGGATGAGCGGCACCGCATACGGCACGGTGGTGCTGCACGTGGCCCCCGAAGCAGCAGCCGGCGGGCCGCTCGCCCTCGTCCGCACCGGGGACGTCGTCAGCCTCGACGTCGCGGCCCGCCGCATCGACCTCGACGTATCCGAGGACGAACTGGCCCACCGCACCCCGAACAAGGCCACCCTCGACGGCTTCGCCGCCCCGCGCCGCGGCTGGCAACGCCTCTATGTCGACCACGTGCAACAGGCCGACACCGGCGCCGACCTCGACTTCCTCATCGGCTCCAGCGGCTCCGACGTCAGCCGCGAATCCCACTGACGAGCCTGGCCGTACGGGCCACCAGACCCTCGGCTCCTCACCCCTGACGACCCACAGGAGAGGCATGATGACGACCCCTGCCAGGACCGCCCTCGTCACCGGCGGCGCCGGCGGACTCGGTGCCGCCATCGCCGAACGCCTGCGAGCCGACGGCATCACGACGACCACCCTCGACCTCGCCGGTACCGCGGCCGACATCGGGGTGGACGTGACGGACGAGTCCGCGCTGCGTCAACTGGCTGTCGACATAGGGCCGGTGGACATCTTGGTCAACTCGGCCGGCATCGTCGGACCGAACACCCCGCTCGTCGACACCATGCCCGAGCAGTGGCGCCGTGTCCTCGACGTCAACGTCATCGGGACCGTGAACACCATGCGCGCCTTCGTGCCCGGCATGCGCGAGCGTGGCTGGGGCCGCGTCGTCAACTTCGCCAGCATGGCGGGCAAGGACGGCAACCCCAACTTGTCCGCCTACTCCGCGTCCAAGGCCGCAGTCATCGCCTTGACCAAGTCCGCCGGCAAGGAGCTGGCCACCAGCGGCGTCCTGGTGAACGTCGTCACACCGGCCGTCATCGCCACGCCCATGAACGATTCCACCGCCCCCGACGTGCTGGAACACATCACCGGACTCATTCCGATGCAACGTATCGGGCGCCCGGAGGAGGTGGCCGAACTCGTCGCGTTCCTCACCTCCGACCGCGTCAGCTTCTCCACCGGCGCCGTCTATGACATCAGCGGTGGCAGGGCGACCTATTGACGGTCGAGGTCCATGGTCAGGTAGCGGGGGCCTGGTCCTGGACGGGCTCAGCATGGCCTGAGCCTTGATCCAGGTGCCTTCTGGCGCGCCTTCGGGGTCGCTACGACGTGATCCGCAGGGCAGGCCCTATCCCTTGATCGCGCCTTCGGAAAGCCCCGAGACGATCCGCCGCTGGACGAACAGGTAGGCGACGACGAGCGGCAGGCTCGTGAGCACGACGTGCGCGAAGATCAGGTTCCATCGCACGATCGACGTGTCCGGCGACGCCGATGCGAACTGGTATAGGGCCACCGGGAGGGTTGCCCTTTCGCTGCCCTGAAGAAGGAACGCCGCGAAGAAGAACTCGTTCCAGACGGTGATGATCAGGATCATGGATCCGACCAAGAGCACAGGAAGCAACAGCGGAAGAATGACGTGCCGGTAGATCTGAAGTCTGCCCGCGCCGTCGACCTCCGCGGCGTCCTCCAGTTCGGCCGGCATCGCCCGGATGAAACCGGTGGCGAGGAAGACGACCGTTCCCAGGCGGGTCCCGGTCATGACGAGAAAGTAGCCGAGCCGCGTGCCGTCCAGGCCGGTCAACTGCAGCTCGTAGATGGTCGGGAGGACGGCTGGCGGAAGCAGGATCGACAGCACCGTGAGGTTGTAGGCGAACTTCATCGTCGTACTGCGCGATCTCGCGTACGCCCATGCCGCCAGCGAACCGAGAAGTACCGCCGAGGCGATGGTCGGCACGGCGATGAGAACGCTGTTCATGACGGCCGTGCCGTAACGGCCCTCGTGGATGACCGTGGAGTAGTTGTCGATGAGGCTCCAGGCTTTCGGCAGCCCGAGCCCGAGCACACTGGCCTCTCTGAGGGGCTTGACCGAGTTCACCAGCAGGAGCCACAGCGGGATTCCGATCCAGCCCACAGCGACAGTCGTCAGGAGCACGGCTCGGGTGGTCTCCCAGAGGCCCTTCCGACTGACACGGACTGCTGGACGTCGGCGAACCACCGCCTGAGGCTGAGGCCGAGAGCCAGTAGCGATGCCGGCCATCACACCTCGATCTCTCGACTGCGCAGGAACGCGATCAGCGGAAGGGCGATCCCTGCCACCAACGCGGTCACCACCAGGCTCAACGCACTCGCGGTTCCGAAGAAGCCCCCGCCGTACTGTGTGAACACCGCGATGTTGAGCACTGTGGTGGCATCGCCGGGACCTCCGCGGGTCGTCGCCATGATGATGTCGAAGGCGCTCAGCGCCCCGATGAGTGTCACGACGATTGTGAAGGTGAAGGCCGGCGCCAGGAGGCGAAGGCGGATGCGCCAGAACCGCTGCCAGGCGTTCGCGCCGTCCACCGTCGCGGATTCGATGACGGACCGTGGGATCGCGTTGAGTCCGGCGATGTAGACCAACGTCGTCAACCCGCTCCACTTCCAGGCGTCGATGAAGGCCGTGGTGGCCAAGGCGCTGAGGCCGTGCCCCAACCAGGCGTAGTCGAAGCCCGGTACGACCAGGCCGATGGCCCTGTTGAGCGGTCCCGCCGGGGCGACGATGGCGGACCAGATATATCCCGCGGCGACCGGTGCGATGAGGACCGGGAGGAAGAACAGGGCGCGGAAGACACTGTTGACACGATCGGAACGCTGCAGTGCCAGGGCCAGGGTGAGGCTGAAGGCGTTCTGGACGATCATGGCGATGACCGCGTACGTGAGTGTGGCCTCGATCGCGCCTGCCAGGATGCCCTGCTCGGCCATGCTCCGTAGGTTGTCGAGGCCGTTCCAGCTGATGTCTTCGGCATAGCCGGTCCATCGGGTGAACGCGAAGCGCACGTTCAGCAGGAACGGGAGCAGGAAGAACGCGCAGACCAGGAGGAAGGCCGGCAGGGCGAACGGCCACCACCGACTCCGGCCGCGGCGGGCTTTGCCCGGTGAGCGGGGGCTCACCGGGCGAAGCCCGCCGAGCGCCGGAGGCACGTTCGCTACCGTCTGCGGTCGCATCGACTCGTCACCACCCCGGCAGACCGGCGGCCTTGGCACCTTGCTCGAAGGCGATCTGCGCTTTATTCCCCACACCCTGCGGTGCCTCCTGGCCGCTGAGAATCCCGGTGGTGTAGGTGGGGAAGCGGTCACTGAAGCCCACCAGGTCGGTGTTGAACGCCAGAGCCGAGTTCCCCTTGTACGCGGCGGTGATCTGCTGTTGCAGGTGCTGCACGCCGGACGGCTCTTCGAAGCCCGCAAGGAGCGGGGCCGTCTTGGATTCCTCGATGTACTGCTGGTACCCCTCACCGGTGGCGTACTCGATGAAGGCGAGTGCCGTGCTCTGCCGCCTCGCGTCCCCGGTTTTGGGGACGTACCAGGTGCCGGAGACATTCGGCGCCCAGGATGCGACGGGACCGTCCGCCGACACCGCGGCGAAGCCGACGGTCGCGTCCGTCTTGTCGGTGTCGCCGCCGAACTCCTGGTTGAACGGGCTGAGATCGGAGCCGAGCGCGACCATCGCGCTCGACCCGTCGGCGACGGATCTCACCGACGCCTCGAACGTGGCGGTGGTGGCGTCCTTGTTGAAGCAACCATCCTTGCGCAGCCGATCGTATGCGGAGGCTCCGGCGACGAACGGGCCGTTCCGGTCGTCGAACGCGGCCTTCTTGTCCATGATCTTCTGTGCCCAGTCATCCCGCTTCTGAGCCGAGCTCATGTACAGGATGCCGCCCAGAATCTGCGTGGGCCATTGTGAACCGCCGCTTTCCCAAAGAGGGTTCACGGCAGGATCCTTCGCTTTGAGCACCGAGCAGATGCGGCTCAGGTCGTCGTACGTCTTCGGGGCTCGCAGTCCGGCCTTCTTGAGCACGTTCTTGTTGTAGAAAATGCCGAAGAGCCCTGGGCTCTGGGTGACCGCGGCGTACGTTCTTCCGCGGTATGCCCCGACGTGCTGGTAGAGGTCGCCGGACTTGGCGACGTACGGCATGCTTGACAGATCCACCATGTTCCGGGCCGGGTTGAGGGCCCAGAAGGCGGAGGTGGCGTGGTATTCGAGGATGTCGGGCCGGTCCCCGCTGGCCCACTTCGTCTGGACCTGGTTCTCGAAGCCGTCCGCGGCGATCTCGACAATGTTCATCCTGACGCCGTGCTTCTCCCCGAACCGCTCGTAGACGTTTCTGATCGATTCGGGATCGGCGCTGTTGGTCCAGACGGTCAACGCTTTGGCCTGGACCGTGGCCTCCCCCGTCCCAGGAGGTCCGGAGTCTGCGCCGGCGCCGGGGTTCAAGCAGGCGGTCATCGCCAGAACTCCGAGGATTCCCGCTGCTGCGCCTCTGCGTGTCACGCCCTTCATCGGGCAACCTCCTCCTGTGCGGCTGCGGAGCCTGTCTCCGTGCATGAGGTTCGTGTCCGACGGGTGAGGGCAAGGACCTCGGCAGTCCTCGCCCTCGCCGCCGGACGCATCCACCGCGCCGACAGCTCAGCCGACCCGCAGGTTCGTCGGCGTGATCGTCTCGCCGGCCGTCACCTTCACCGTGGCCGGGCGGCCGCCGGGGAGCGTGACGACAGCAATGCCGCGGTCGTTGGTGTAGGCGTCCTGACCGGGGGTGTCGATCCGCGCGTGAGTCACCGGCCGGGTGTCGACAGTGGCCTCGTGTGGGCCCATGCCGCCGACGCTCGCGGTCACCTTGATCTCGTAGCGGCCATGGCCGAGGTGCTTGGCCGTCGCCTTCATCTGCGGCTTCTTCGGCAGTCGCTCGGGGCAGGAGCCCTTCTGCGTCAGCCACGAGGGCGGTCCCGTTACGGTCTTGCCGTCGTAGGTGGCGGTGGAGGAGCCCTTGTAGGTCGGCGTCCCGGTGACGTTGCCGCCGGCGATCTCGAGGTCCTTGCGGAGCGATCCGGTGTGCTCACCCGTCATCACGAGGTTGGTGACCTCGTGGACCTTGGTGATACCGGGTTCCAGGACGTCGATCTTCTTGGTCCCGTCGAGGAACGTCTTGCCGTCCTCCGAGTAGTTCTTGTACGTCGCGGAGAAGTCGCCGTAGACCGCGCCCTGCTTGCCGTTGTACTGGACGTCCACGGTGCCGCCGCCCGGACCGTCGAGAGTCACGTCCCCGACGTAGCCGAACGGAGTGTGCCAGTCGACCGGGGCCGGGGCCCAGTCGCCGACCTCGGAGCTGACGACGGGTGCCGGCTTGGTCGGCTTGCGGCTGGACATCTTCGCGACGAGCAGATAGTCGGGCGCGTCGCCCGAGAAGAGTCCGGCTCCCTCCTTTAGCGCGGTGGGCGCGAACTTCGTGCCGTCAGGACTCCACGCGCCCCACCCCGAGACGGTGTCGTGCGCGTGGATCTCCGGGGCGACGATCGGCTGACCGGACACCGAACCGCCGTGGTCGCCCTCCCCGGGCATGAGCCACATGACACCACCACAGGCGATGTTGTTCGTTGTGTTGATCAGCATGCCGGCTTCGGCGCCGATCATCGGCGCGTCGATGAAGCCGCGGTGCGGCAACAGGCCTCCGAGCGCGTCCCACATGTGGAGGGTCCGGTTGCTCCACACCATGGCGCTCTTGCCGTCGGGAGCCCCGGCGAAGTCCTCGTCCCAGTCCGGGTGGTTGGTCAGCCGCTTGCGGACGCCGGTCTTGAGGTTCACCTCCCAGACCTCGGGGTTCTCCGAGTGGGTGCCTCCTGAGTGCACGTACGTCACACGGCTTCCGCCATGGGTGAAGGTCTTCAGCTCGTAGAGCCCGGTGCTCTCCGACCAGGCGTCGATGTTCCGGTCGGTCGCCGAAGTGGGGCCGGGCGGGTTGATGACCTTGGGGTCCTCGGCGACGTACTTGTCTTCCTTGCGTACGAGTTTGGCGACCACCATCTGCTCCAGGCCGTCAGTGCGGACGTCCGAGTAGCCGATACTCTTTCCGTCCTGCGCCAGCGTCGGGTAGGCGCCCTGGCGGACGACGGCCTGCGGTCTGTTCGCCGCTCCGCCCGGCGGGATCACGCCGCCCGGAGGGTTCGCCGTGGAGAGGTCGTACGGCAGGTACTTGGACGTGCGGCAGTTCACGATGCTGGGCGCGCACTCGAGCACGCCGTAGAACCCCAGGAAGAGCCGCTTGCCGTCCGCGAACGGGAATACGTAGGGGAGCCGCGGGATGTCCGCCCCGGTTGAGCAGGTGAGGCAGCGGAGGTTCTTGCCCTTCAGGTCGGTGATCCACGCATCGCTCTTCGGCTTGCCGTCCACCGTGTGTGTCCCGGGGAACAGCAGATGCTTGCCGTCGGGGGCGAAGGACGGGCTGCCCGCGCGGATCTCCGGGGGCACCGGGATGCGCTCGAAGCCGATCGGCTCGAACGGAACGTCGCCCTCCCTGCTCGCAGGTGCGGCCGCGCGCTCAGCCCCCGCTTCGGCGCTGCTGGCGCCGGCATCCGTCGCCCCCAAGGTCAGGAGCAGGGACGCGGTGGCGCCCAGGGCGGGCAGGATCCGCCAGCGCACGCTCGCGCTCACTGACGGATGTTTCGACCGCGACGTCGTCCCGGCGGCGCGACGGCGCGAACGGGAATGGGACATCTTTCCTCCGTGCGTGTGGATGTGGATGTCGAGGTGGGTGGGGTGCTGCGGAGAAGTGCCGCGTTCTTTACTTCGCGTAAAGCTAGGGTGGAGCTTTACTTCGCGTCAAGAAGTCGTCCTATACTTTCTTCTCATGTCCGTCCGCACCGCGCTCGGCCCGAGTGGCCGCCGCTTCGACGAAGACCAACTGCTCGACGCCGCCCGTGGCGTGTTCCACGCGGCCGGCTACAGCGCTGCCCAGATCGCCGACATCGCACAACGGGCAGGGACGACCAGGCCCACGCTCTATGCCCGCCTCGGCAGCAAGGAGCAGATCTACCGTCGCGTCATCGAACGCGAGGCGGACATCCTCAATGCCTGGATCGCCGACGCCTACGAGCACGGGGCCGACCTGTCGCTCACTCAACTCGCGCGGACGGGAATGGAGCCGCTCTTCCGCATGGCCGCACAGCGCGCCGAGGGCTTCGACCTGCTCTTCCGTGGGGACAGGACCGGCGACCACCCCACAAGTCTTCGGGGGCAGGTCCTGGGCGCGGTGACAGAACGGCTCGCCGGCCTCATCGAGCGCCGTCGGCAGCCCTACGGCCCGGCGCTCGGGCCGACCGCCGAAGCGCTCGCCGCCGCCTGCGTCGGCGTCGCCATTCAGGTCTGTGAGCACGCCATCGACCGCGGCGACGACCTCGACGAGGCCGGGCACCTGGCCGCGCTGTTCGTCGCCAACGCGTTCCGCAACCTCGACTTCGACGCACTCACCGAGTAGCGCGGCACTTCGGTACCAGGCAGGCTCGGTACGGGGAGGACGCCTGGTTCGCTCAGGATTCGTCCGTCACGCGCACCTGGAGCCGCGCCAGGTTCTCCACGACCCTGACCGGGTCCGAGGTGTCACCCTGGCGATGGCTTGCCACGCGCAGCACGACCACATGGGTGCCCGCTTCCGTGAAGCTGTGCTCCACGTCGATCGTCAGGTTCGACGCCGGCTCCTTGATCTGGGCCTTCTGCTCGAAGCGGCCCGTGCCGTCCAAGTCCCAGGCCGCCTCGACCACCGAGCCCGCATCGGGCGGGACCTCGACGTCGGCCGTGAATCGCACGGCCTCGCCGGCCCTGGCCTCGACCGGTCCCTCGATGGAGACGAGCGGTTGGATTCCGCCCCGCTGCCCGGCTGTCGGCGCCAGCAGCGTCCTGTTCCAGGCGTCCAGCTCGTAGGAGGTGTCGGCCGGCGGTTTCACATCGTCCTCCACCCATGCCACGAGGTCATCGAGCGCCTGCAGCGCAGCGCCGAGGAACCTGATGAACCGCAGGTTGATCTCGGTGCCGAGCCCGGGTGAGGCATCGCCGTGCATGGCGTTGTCGAGGATCCACAGCCGTATGCGGTCGTCACCGTCCCCGCATCGGGCGCGCACCGACTCGACGTAGTCGTGCGCGAAGATCGGCGGGCACAGATGGTCGAGGGCGCTCTGGACGGCGATCATCTTGCCCTCGAACCGGCCGGTCGGAAGGGCGCAGAGCACGGCCCGGCGCTCGGCGTCGGCGGGGCGCTGCGGCCAGATCGGCCGGCCGTCGTTCGCCCAGTGCCGCATGGTCGGCCGCTCCGGGTCGACGATGTGCCGGTGGTAGTGGGACCAGGCCTGCTCGAAGGTGTCGTCCAGGGTGATCTCGTCGCCCACCTGCGGTGCCGGGCGCTCCTGGAAGTCGACGAAACCGATGCAGTCACCGGTGACGGCCGTACACACGCGCAGGACCTCACGGCCGGGCTCGCCGACGGTGAACCGGCAGCCGATCAGGTCGCTGGTGACCTCGGCACCGCCGAGTCGCGCACCGACCACGTGCTCGGGTGCGAGCAATTCACGGAGTCCTTCGATGAGCGGCTCCATCAGCGCGGGAGCTTCCGGGTCCGACGCGCGGACCAGGCCGGCGACGGTGGCGGTCGCGCGAAGTGGTTCCTTGCCTTCGCCCGCGTAGCCGGGGAGAGTCCAGAAGTCCTCCGCGTATTCGGGGTCGATGAGGGGGATCCAGTTCGCCCACTCGGGCGCCGCCATGCTGAGCAGGTACTCGGCCCCCTTCGGATATCCGGCGCGGTAGAGGTCGGACAGGCACTGCCGCTGCTCGTCGGTGTCGAGGACCGTGAAGGGGTCGGCGCCCGCGTCGACGGCGGCGGCGATCGCGTCCTTCTTGTGCCGCAGGGCGACTTCCGCGCGGATCCAGACCGACCAGTAGTGCCAGGCGAGGTGCTGATTGACCATGACGATCGGGACCGCACCGTCCCACAGACCGGGCACCTGCTCCATGCCCGACACCGACCGGGCGCCGCCGCCGCTGCCGCCGATGAGGTAGGCGTGGTGCGGCCGGGCCCCCAGCAGTTCCACCGCGGCCGTCTTGGCGTAGCGCGCGGTCTGTGCGCTCGCCCGGTGCGACAGGATCGTGAGGTCCTCCGGGAGGCCCGGCCCGCCGACCCCGGGCCGCTCCGGGCTCAGGATCCAGCCCTGGTTCGACGCCACGACGAAGGCGCCCAGCCGGAAGGCGCTGCGGAGCAGCTTCTCCAGGTACTCGGGAGGGTGCACCTCGGAACCTCCGACACCGCCCGCCAGCTCCTGGACCATCCGGCCCTGATAGGCGTCGCGCCCCGGCAGGTACATCACGAAGCGGGTCTCGGTGCCCTCGAAACCACCGTGCAGGTAGCGGTGCGGGATCGGGCTCTCGCGCCACTCGTCGACATCGATGAACGCGGGACCGAACGCGGGGTCGTCCTGGTGGGGCGCATCCGCTACGGCGGTCAGGTCCTGGTCGGTCATTTCTCGGTGACTCGCAATCTCGGTCGTGAAGGCATCGGTCAAGAAGGCATCCGTCATGGACGGAGTGGTGATGGCCGGATCGGTACGGTGACAACGGGTGCGCTCATGCGGCGCAGGCCAGCGCCGCCGTGTTCAGGTCGCGGGAGCGCCGTACGACGCGGGCGTCGTTCCGGTCGCACCCGTTGGTCAGGTAGACGAAGGACAGGCCGCTGTCCGGATCGGCCCAACTGATCTGGCCCGCGGCCCCGTTGTGCCCGAACGTCCGCGGTGTGGCGCCTCCACCGCCGACCCGGTGGAGGCGCGTCGGGTCGTCGCCCTGCAGCTCAAGCCCGCGGGTGCGGTTCGCGATGATGTCGAACGGTGCGGCGGTGAACGTGTTCCGTACGTGGGTCGTGACGTCGTGCCGGATCGCGGGGTCCCACACGCGCTTGGGGTCGTGCAGCAGGTGCTGGTAGAACAGCGCGAAGCTCGCCGCGTCGCTCACTCCCCCGGCTCCAGGGAAACCGAACGCGACCAGGTCGGGCCGCTGCCACGTGATCAGGGCGGTGTCCGGGCGCACACTCGCGTTCCCCGCGGCCGCCGTGATCGCCTCGGTGATTTCGAGCGGCAGCGAGTCGACACCAAGGAGGTCCTTCACTTCCTCCTCCGTGCTGGGCTCACCGGCGCCGAGGATGCGCTGGAGGTCGCCCTGCCGGTCCTCGGGAACGCCGAGTTCGAGCCGGTCGAGGCCCAAAGGATCGAGGATCCGCTCCCGCAACGCCGTGCGGTGGTCGGTGCCGGTCACGCGCTCCACCAGCTCCGCCATCACGTAGTGCGCACTGAACCCGTGATAGCCATAGGCGGTGCCCGGTTCGAAGGACGGCTTCCACTGTTCCATCTGCCGCACCCGGGCCGCACGGTCGAAGATCGAGTCGCAGTCGAGCTCCGCCTCCGGGAATCCCGCGGTAAACAGCAGGAGGTGTTCGAGTGTCACCCGGTCCTTGCCGTGCGCCCCGAACTCCGGCCACAGGTCCACGACCGGCGCCAGGGGATCCAGCTTGCCCTCGCCCATCAACTGCCACACGAGCGAGCTGAACACCGGCTTGGTCGTCGACCAGATCGAGAACCGCGCGTCCGGCGGCGCGTCGCCGAGCGTCTCGTGCACGAGCACCTCGCCGTGCCTGGCCAGCGCGTACTGGCACGCCGGCAACAGCCCCTCGTCCACGTCCCGTCGCGCCCGCGCCTTCAATTCGGCAACGCTCTGTACGGACACTCCTGCCATGTCGGCTCCTCGCGCTTGGTGGTAGGTGACCGGCTGGGGGTGCAGGCCGCGGTCCTTGATCTCTCCCCGGCGGTGTTCGGCTACGGGGCAGTCCTCGGCCGGTTCTCGGGGCGGCTGCTGTTCGGCGCTCTCCGCGTCGCGCTCGTCCGCAGCGCAGGGCACCCTCGAATTGAATCTCAAGTGCAACTTGAATTTCATAGTGTCGGCTGCCCGGGTGCGCGTCAACAGCCGGGCGAGAGTTGCCCGTTCTCATCGATGCTCCGCCGGTCACGTCGCCGCGAGGCGGACGGGCCCGCATGCGGAGTCGGATACGGTGCTGGCATGCCAGAGCCCCGTCGGCGCGGTCCGTATGCACGGACGCGCGAACGCCGCGCAACCATCGCCCAGGCCACGTTGGCACTGGTGGTCGAGCACGGCCACCGCAGTGTGACCACGCTCGGGGCGGCGAAGCGAGCAGGCATCAGCGAAGCGGGCCTCCTCTACCACTTCCCCTCCAAGGAAGCTCTCCTCGTCGCGGCTCTGGCCTTGTTCGACGAGCAGGAGATGGGCCTGCTGGGCCCGGGCGAGTCCGTAGCGGCGGCACCCGCGCTCGCCGTGGACGGCGTACGCCGCACCAACATCGTCCACCTCTACGCATCCCTGCTCGGCGAGGCCAGTAACCCCGAACACCCCGCGCACGACTACTTCAAGGAACGCTGGCGCATCTCTTGCGCACAGCTGGCCCGCGACATCTCGCTGCTCCAGGAGACCGGAGAGGTCAGCCCCGCAGTCGATCCGGAACAAGCCGCAGCCTTGATCATCGCGGCCTGGGACGGATTGCAGAGCCACTGGCTGGTCGACCCGTCCTTCGACATCGGCACCCAACTCGGCGCCGTCATCGACGCCGTCCTGCTGCGCTCCCCCAGCGGGCACCGGGGCAGCGCGCGTACGGTCACGCCGTAGTCGGTGGGGGCTCGGCAGCCGCCGGTTCGCTCACGGGCAGTTCAACTTCGGTAGCCGGTGCGCCCGGTAGTTCAGATTCCACCGCCACCCCCGGTGAGCCCGGCGTTTCAGATACGGCATCCGCCGGCAGTTCGCCCGGGCGGCCATGCCGCTACCCACCAGCCGCCCGCCGCCTGAATTTCAGTGTGCGCTCGATATTGACGGCGCGCTGAACCCAGCCCTACCTTGAGCCCGAACTTCAAGTGTCACTGGAAATTCAGCGGTCCGAAACCGGTCTGGAACATCGACCGCCGTCGACATCCGATCCGACCCACCTCCGGAGAGCGCCGTGCGCAACTTGCCTACCGCCATGCCGCCACTCATCGCCTCCCTGTCGGGCGCTGCTCGCTCCGCGCCCGCAGGGAACCCGTCCGTGCAGGACCTGCCGTGCTGAAACTCCTCGGAAACCGCCTGCTGTGGTCACTGCCTGTCGTCTTCGTCGCCACAGCCCTGTCGTTCGTGCTCACCAGTGTGGTCCCCGGCGACGCCGCGCAGATGATGCTCGGTCCGCAAGCCACGTCGGACCAGATTGTCGCCCTCCGTGAGAGCCTCGGCCTGGACAAGCCGATGTTCGAGCAGTACGGGAGCTGGCTGGCGTATGCGGTGCGTGGTGATCTCGGAACTTCGACCCTCTCCGGTGAGGGCATCACCTCCCAGCTCAACGAGCACCTCGAGGTCACGTTCTCGCTGCTGATCCTGGGCACGCTGGCGAGTGCCGTACTCGGTCTGGCGCTGGGCATCACCTCGGCGGTGCGCGGCGGTGCCACCCGCAGCATCGTCGACGTCCTGTCGGTGGGCGGCATGGCCATCCCCAACTTCTGGCTGGCGGTGGTCCTCACCTCGTTCTTCTCGGTCACGCTCCGGCTCCTTCCAGTCGCCGGCTACGTCAGCTTCGCGGATTCACCGGGGCAGTGGGCGCAGTCCCTGGTTCTGCCGGTGACCTCCCTGGCGATCGGGGGAGCCACGATCATCGCCAAGCAGACCCGCGACTCTCTCGGGCAGGTCCTGAGCCAGGACTTCATCAAGACGCTGCGGGCCAACGGCCTCGCGCACCGGTCGATTCTCTTCCGGCACGCGCTCCGCAACGCGGGTGTGCCAATCATGAGCGTCATCGGCGTCGTGTTCGTCGGGCTGATCGGCGGCACGATCTTCGTCGAACAGGTCTTCGCGATGCCCGGCCTCGGTTCCATCGTCCAACAGGCAACGGCCTCCCGGGACTTGCCTGTGATTCAGGGAGCGGTCGTGTACTTCACTCTGCTCGTCGTCGCGGCGAACCTCCTCGTCGATCTCTGTTACGGCGCGATCGACCCCCGGGTGCGTGTCCGGTGACCGGCATCGAGCAGACGGCGGTGGACCCCACGCCGGGCGACATGGGCCTGAGGGACGACCCGGCGGAGCAGCCGTCAGTGACCCAGCGGCAGCCGCGGCGCGGGTCGGCTCTACGGGCGTTGGTCCGCAGGCCGCTGGCGGTCCTCTCGCTCCTGTGGCTGGTGACGGTCGGCGTGATGAGCGTGGGTGCGGACGCGCTCGCTCCGTACGGGCCCACGAGCACCGACCTGACCCACGTCCTGGCCGGGCCCAGCGGGCAACACTGGCTGGGTACCGACCAGTTGGGCCGGGACATCCTCAGCCGCGTCCTGTTCGGTGGTCAGGGGGTGTTGCTGGGAATCGTGGAGGTGACGCTCGTCTTCGTCGTCACCGGCACCGCCATGGGCGTGCTGGCCGGCTACTTCGGCCGCTGGGTGGACTGGGCGGTGCTGCGCTGGATCGAGCTCGCGGTCGCGCTCCCGTCCATTCTGATCCTCCTGCTCGTCCTCGCCGTGTTCCCCGGAAACCAGCACCTCGCGATGATCGTGCTCGGCGTGCTCGGTGCGTCGGGGCTCGCCCGGGTCATCCGCGCGGAGACGCAACAGGTCCGCACGGAGCAGTACATCGCGGCGGCCCGCGTGTCCGGCCTCAGTGACGGTCAGATCCTGCTCCGGCACATCGTGCCGCGCCTCGCGACGACGATCCTCGTGCAGGCGTCCCTGATGGCCGCGGCCGCGGTCGGCGTGCAGGCGGGTCTGTCCTTCCTCGGGCTCGGCGTGCAGGAACCGGATCCGTCCTGGGGCGGTCTGATCACCCAGGCAAGCCAGGTTCTCGACCGATCCAACTGGATGCTGGTGCCGTCGGGCGGCGTCATCGGTCTGACCATGCTCGCCCTCGCGTTGCTCGGCGACGCCGTGCGCGATGTGATGGTGCAACGGTGGAGCACCGCACCGGCACGGCACGGTGGCGCGGGCAGCGGTGAACCGCCCGTATGGGAGGAAGACGAGGACGAGTCCACCGAACCCGGTGGGGCGACGGAGCAGGCGGCGTCGAGCACCCTGCTGGCGGTGCACGGGCTCACGGTCGCCTTCGGCACGGGCGGCAAGCGCAGCGCCGTTGTCCAAGGCGTCGGTTTCCACGTGGACCGGGGCGAAATCCTCGGCATCGTCGGCGAGTCGGGCTGCGGCAAGTCGGTCACGGTCTCAGCCGTACTCGGTCTGCTGCCCGCCGGCGCCGAAGTCCGTGCCCGTTCCTGCCGGTTCGACGGAGCCGAACTCCTGTCGCTGTCCGATCGGGACCGTCACGCACTGCGCGGAACCCGCATCGGCTACGTGTCCCAGGAACCCATGATGGCGCTCGACCCCACGTGCCGCGTCGGCGATCTGCTCGCCGAGGCCGTGCGCCGGCACCACGGTCTGGACCGGCGCGCCGCGCGGGCGCGGGCCGTCGAACTCCTCGACCTGGTCAACATCCCGGACCCGGGCGCCGTTTCACGCAGGTACCCGCACCAGATCTCCGGAGGCATGGCCCAGCGGGTCGCCATCGCGCTGGCCCTGGCCGGTGACCCCGACCTGCTGGTCGCGGACGAACCGACGACCGCGCTCGACGCCCGCGTCCAGGCCGAGATCCTCGCACTGCTCCGGCGCTTGCAGGCGGAGCGCGGACTCGCCATCGTCCTGATCACCCACGACTGGGGCGTCGCTGCGCAGCTGTGCGCGCGTGCGGTCGTCATGTACGCCGGGCAGGTCGTCGAGCAGGGGCCAGTCGGCGCCCTGTACCACTTGCCTGCGCATCCGTACACGGCCGGCCTCCTCGCGGCCAACCCGCACCGCGCACTCGACCGCACCTCGGCCGACGGCAGCACCACCACACACCGGGCGAGGCTGCCCACGATCCCGGGCACCGTGCCGCCTCCGGCCGCCTGGCCCATCAGCTGCCACTTCCAGGACCGCTGCCCACTCGCCGCTGCCGACTGCGCGCAGGGCCCGATTCCCCTGGCCGCGGTCGCGGCCGAGCACCACAGCCGCTGCATCCACATCGACCGCGTGCGGGAACTCGACATGGAGGATGCCTCGTGAGCCGGACCGACACGACGCCCACTCAGCCCCTGCTGAGCGCACACGGAATCGTCCTCGACTATCCGCAGGGGTTTCGCCGCAACCCCGCCCGCGTTCTCCACGGAGTCGACATCGACATCGCCGAGGGAGAAACCCTCGGCCTGGTCGGCGAATCGGGCTCGGGCAAGAGCTCCCTCGCCAACATCGTCCTGGGCTTCCGGCCCCCGACCGATGGGCACATCCGGTTCCGGGGGCGCGACATCACCGGAGCTGGCCGGCGCGAGCGCCGGGCCCTCAGTTCGGAGATCCAGGCGGTCTTCCAGGATCCCTACAGCTCGCTCAACCCCACGCGGCGGGTGGGCACGTCCATCGCCGAGCCGCTCCTGCTGAAGTCGTCCTCGCTGTCGCGGCGGGACATCGCCGCGCGCGTGCGGGACATCCTCGTCCGGGTCGGCCTGCCGCCCGACGCCGCGGACCGCTATCCGGCGCACTTCTCGGGCGGACAACGGCAACGCATCGCCATCGCCCGCGCCCTGATCATCAATCCGTCGCTCGTCATCTGCGACGAGCCGGTCAGCGCGCTCGACCTCTCCGTGCAGGCCCAGATCCTCAATCTCCTCGCCGAACTGCAGGAGTCGATGGGCCTCAGTTATCTCTTCATCGCGCACGACCTCGCGGTGGTGCGCTTCCTGTCCCACCGCATGGCGGTGATGCACCAGGGCCGCATCGTCGAGACCGGCCCGGCGGAGCGCGTCTACAACGCGCCCACCGACCCGTACACCAGGCAGCTGCTCGCCGCGGTGCCCGACCCGGATCCCGAGCGAGCACCCTCCCAGCGGCTCACCGTCGCACAGGACTCCTGATAACACCCCCGCCGGCGCGAACCGGGCCGCCGGCACCGACACCCGCTCCGGGCGCGCGGCACTCCATGGAGGAAGTTCCATGAACAGAGGATTCACCCGCACCACGACATTGCTGGCCGGTGCCCTGTGCGCCGCACTGACCGCGACGGCCTGCAGCGGCACGGCCGACTCGTCCACGGGCAAGTCCGGAGGCACGCTCAACGTCGTCTCGCTCATGCCGCCCAGCACCTTCAACCCGGCGCGCGCGGGCATCACCGTAGGGGAGAACTGGTACACCCCGCTGGCGTACGACTCACTCATCCACCGTGGCCGGAACAGCAAGTACGAGCCCGGCCTTGCCACTTCGTGGAAGTACGTGGGCAAGGGCAACCGTGAGTTCCAACTCACCCTGCGCCCCGGTGTGAAGTTCGCGGACGGCACACCGGTCACGACGGCCGCGGTGGTCAATTCGCTGAAGTACACCTTCGCCGATCCGAACAGCCCGCAGGCGCCGTCGCTCGGGAAGGTGACCGTCGAGGCGACGGGCGAGCGCACCGTCACCCTCAAGCTCGCCCGGCCCAACCCGGAAATGCCGTACAACCTGTCATCGACCACACACCTCAGCTCGGTCATCAGCGCGAAGGGACTCGCCAACAAGAAGGCACTGGGACACGAGACGTTCGGCGCAGGGCCGTACGTGCTCGACGAGAAGGCCACCGTCTCCGGCGACCACTACACCTACACGCCCAACCGGAACTACTACAACAAGTCCGCGATCCGCTACGACAAGATCGTCATCAAGGTCGTCAGCTCGACCAACGCGGCGCTCTCCCTGCTGAAGACCGGCGCCGCCGACCTGGCGCAGGGCGATATCAACACGCTGGACAGCGCCAAGAGCGCCAACCTCAAGACGTACTCCACCCTGGTCGCGGAGACCGGAATCCAACTGACCGGCCGTGCGAAGGGTGCCGGGGCAAAGCCCCTGCGCAGCAAGCTCGTACGGCAGGCGCTGAACTACGCCATCGACCGCAAGGCCATCGCCGAGGGCCTGTTGCACGGCACCGGCAAGCCGGTCAACCAGGTAGGGACACCGGGCACGCCCGACTACCTCGAGTCGGAAGCCGACCGCTACGCCTACGACCCCGACAAGGCGAAGTCGCTGCTCGCGAAGGCGGGTTACCCGAACGGCTTCAGCGCCACCATGCTCAGCCTGACCGTGAACCCACCCACCAGTGACGTCGCACAAGCCGTGATCTCGGACTGGGCCAAGATCGGCGTGAAGGTGCGCGCGGTCAACGCCAGCGACGGCTCCAAGTATTCACGGGAGTATCTGAGCGGGGAGCATCCCATGGTGTCCTACGGGTACGGCTACATCCCGCTCTTCCTTTACGCGAAGCAGTTCTACCTTCCGACCCCTGGCCTGATGTACGGCGGGGACGACCCGAAGGTGGCGTCACTGGTCAAGCAGGGCGACACGGCGATGGGTGCTGAGCAGCGCTCGCTCTACGACCAGGCCACGCGGCGGGCCATCGACCAGGCCTGGCTCGTGCCAGTGACCAGCTTCTCGGTCTTCTACTACACATCACCCAAGGTGAAGGGTGTGAAGGTCGACCTGCAGCGTCCGCTCCTCGACCTCACCGAACTCTCCCCCGCATGACAGCGGCACTTCCGACGGCAGTCGCGCTCGGCGTGGACCCAGCGGTGCACCACCCCGCCGGGTGACATCGGCCTGGCACGACGGGGCTCGGGCCGGTGGCCCGAGATCTCTGCCACGTGACCGTACGCGTGTCCGACCGGCCCACGACACCGTTCGAGCCGCACGCGGCCAACTGTCTCCGAACGAGAAATGGACACCATGCTCTCAGCACAGTTCGAAGCCGCCGGCGCGGTGTTCGTCGGCTCGCCCGAACGACGCGTGGGCGAGCCAGGCGATCCGGCGGTGTACTTCCGGACCGAGTTCGAAGCTTGCCCGGACCTCCTGAGCGCAACTCTCCACATCACCGCCCTCGGCACCGCCGAGACCCATCTGAACGGATCCCCGGTCGGCGACGAGGTCCTGGCGCCGGGCTGGACGTCCTACCGGCACCGCCTCCTCGTCCGCAGCCACGACCTCACCGCCACGGTACGCACCGGCACGAACGCGTTCGGCGCCATCGTCGGCGACGGCTGGGCCGTCGGCCGCCTCGGCTTCGAGGAGATCACGCGCCCCCGGATCTACGCCGACCGCCCCGCTCTGCTCTCCCTGATCGAACTGCGCTACCCGGACCGGACGGAGTACGTCGCCTCTGGCGAGAGGTTCCGGTGCGGGCAGGGCTCCGTACGCGCCAACTCCCTCTACGACGGGGTCACCATCGACGCAACGCTCGAACCAGCGGGGTGGACCGAGCCCGGATTCGACGACCGCACCTGGCACGAGTCCGAACCGGTCGACTGGGACATGGCCACCCTGGCCGAGGCCACCGCGGAGCCGATCCGACGCGTCGAGGAGCTGCCGCCGCTAAGGATCTGGAAGTCCCCGGCCGGAACCACCGTCGTGGACTTCGGCCAGAACCTCCCTGGCTGGGTGCGGCTGCGCCTGGACGGGCCCCGCGGAACTTCGGTCTCCGTCCGGCACGCCGAGGTGCTCGTCGACGGCGTGCCGGACTACACGACCCTGCGCACGGCCGAGGCCACCGACCGGTACGTCCTGGCCGGCGACAGACCCGAGGAGTTCGAGCCACGGTTCACCTACCACGGCTTCCGATACGCCGAGATCGACGGACTCCCCGGCGACCTGCAACCGGAAGACGTGCGAGCCGTGGTCGTGCACAGCGACATGACCCGTACGGGATGGTTCGAGACGTCGAACGACCTGCTGAACCGGCTGCACGAGAACGTCGTCTGGTCGATGCGCGGCAACTTCGTCGGCATTCCCACCGACTGTCCGCAGCGCGACGAGCGACTCGGCTGGACGGGAGACATCAACGCCTTCGCCCCGACGGCGACCTACCTGTACGACGTGCGTGGGGTGCTGATGTCGTGGCTCGGCGACCTCGCACTTGAGCAGAAGGACCTCGGGTTCGTCCCGTACGTCGTACCCGATGTGCAGCCCGGCCACGACACACCGACGGCCCTGTGGAGCGACGTAGCGGTGCGGCTGCCCTGGCATCTGTACTGGGAGTACGGCGACGAGGAGATTCTGCGCCGCTGCTACGACTCGATGGCGACGTTCACGCGCAGTGTGGTGCCGCTGCTCGACCCGACAGGCTTGTGGAATACCGGGTTTCAGTTCGGGGACTGGCTCGACCCCTCCACCCCGATGGACCGCCCCGGCCAGTCCAAGGCCGACCGGTATCTCGTCGCGACGGCCTTCTTCCACCAGACTGCACGTGAGATGGCGCGCGCTGCGGACGTGTTGGACCGTGCGGACGACGTCGCGTACTTCACGGAAGTCGCGGATCAGGTCCGAGCGGGGTTCCGGGCCGAGTACGTGAGCTCCAGCGGCCGTATCACCGGCGAGTGTGCGACGGCATACGCCCTGGCCATTCGGTTCGGCCTGCTCGACGAGGGCCAACTGCCCCACGCCGGCGCGCGTCTGGCCGACATCGTGCGGCGCGACGGCTACCGCATCTCCACGGGCTTCGCAGGCACGCCGCATGTGGTGCACGCCCTGACGGCGACCGGGCACCCGGACGACGCCTATCGCCTGCTGCTGCAGACACGGGCGCCCTCGTTCCTCGATCCGGTCGTCCGCGGAGCGACCACCATCTGGGAGCGGTGGGACGCCATCCTGCCCGACGGCACGGTGAACCCGTCCGGAATGACGTCCCTCAACCACTACGCGCTCGGCTCCGTCGCGAACTGGATGCACACCGTCATCGGAGGCGTACGGGCGACAAGCCCGGGCTACCGGACGATGCGGATCGCGCCACGACCCGGCGGCGGCCTGACCCATGCCCGGACCGCGCACGACACCGTCCACGGGCGAGTGAGTGTCGAGTGGGAACACGAGGACGACGCCATGACCGTCCGTGTCACGATCCCGTACGGCACCACCGCGGTGGTGGCGCTGCCCGAGCACCCGGACCGGGCGGAGCACGCCGTGGGTGCCGGCCGGCACGCATGGACGTACACGCCCACTACGACACCCGACCTGCTCACTCTCGACAGCCCGGTGGAGCGCCTCGCCGCGCACGACGCGGTCCTCGCGTCGGTTTCCGGCATCCTGCGGGATCACCTGCCTCCCCACCTGGACGTGGAGCAACTGCTCCGCCGGTCCACGGCCCTGCCGTTGTCCGTGCTCCTGAACGAGCTCCCAGGAGTGACCGACCACATGCGCCGCGAACTGACGGCGGCCATCGAGTGCAACAACACCTCTTCCGAAAGGCCTCTGCTTCCATGACGTATTCCGTGCAGCTCTACTCGGTCCGCAACGCACTGGAAACGGACTTCGAAGGGACGATCCGACAACTCGCCGAGATCGGCTACCGCCGGGTCGAACCCTGCGCCTTCGAGACCCGCACCGAGGAACTCGCCGCAGCCTTCGCGGAGCACGACATCACGGCTCCGACGGGCCACACCCTCCTGATCCCCATCGACGCTCCGGCGGACATCGCCGCCGACATCCCCGCCGAAACTCCCCCCGACCAGGACGAGATCTTCTCCGCCGCTCGGCGCCTCGGCATCGGCACCGTGGTCCACCCCCTCGTCCCGCCCCAGCGCTGGCAGGACATCGAGGCGATCCGCGACACCGCGGCCCGCCTGAACGCCGCAGCGGCGAAGGGCGCGGATTATGGAGTTCGCGTGGGGTACCACAACCACGACTGGGAGATCTCCTCAAAGATCAGGGGTGCCACCGCCCTGGAGGTCCTGGCGGACCTGCTCGACCCCGAACTCGTCCTCGAGGTCGACACCTACTGGGCCGCCGTGGGCGGCGAAGACCCCGCCAGGCTCCTGGAACGCCTCGGCGAGCGCGTGATCGCCATCCACATCAAGGACGGTCCGGCCACGAAGGACACGGCCGCGCAACTCCCCGCGGGACAGGGCGAGATCGACGTGTGGGGCATCATCGAAGCGGCGAAGCACCTCGAGGTGGGGATCGTCGAGTTCGACGACTACGCCGGTGACATCTTCGAAGGCGTCGCCTCCTCGCTGCGCTACCTCGAGGCCGGCCCCGGCGCCGACCGCACCAAGGGCGGTGCCCGATGAGCCGCGGGCCGGTCGGGGTTGCCGTCATCGGCGCCGGCGTGATCAGCAAGGAGTACCTGAACAACCTCACGACGTTCCCGGACCTGAAGGTCCACGCCGTCACCGATCTTCTCCCTGAAGTCGCGAAGGTCCGCGCACGGGACCACGGCATCCCTGAGCACGGCACTCCTGAGCTCGCCCTGGACCACCCGGACGTGGAGATCATCGTCAACCTCACGACACCGGCGGCCCACGTCGAGATCGCGACCGCGGCGGTGCGGGCGGGTAAGCACGTGTGGAGCGAGAAGCCCTTCTCGCTGGACCGGGAGAGCGGGCTCCGGCTGCTGAAGGAGGCGGCCGACGCCGGCCTGCGACTCGGGTGCGCGCCGGACACCTTCCTCGGAGCTGGTCTGCAGACGGCCCGCCGGATCATCGAGCGCGGCGGCATCGGGGTCCCGCTCACGGCCCAGACCATCTTCCAGACCCCGGGGCCGGAGTCGTGGCACCCCAGCCCGGCATTCCTGTTCCAGCGTGGCGCGGGGCCGCTGTTCGACATGGGCCCGTACTACCTCACCGCACTGGTGCAGGCCTTCGGCAGTGTCCGCCGGGTCTCGGCGGTCGGCTCCATGGCCATGGCCACCCGCACCATCGGCTCGGGCCCGCGAGCGGGCGAGGAGTTCGAGGTCGAGGTGCCCACGCATGTGAGCGCTCTGATCCAGTTCGACTCCGGTGGCTCCGCGAGCAGCACCTTCAGCTTCGAGTCCCCGCACATCCGGGTCGGCTTCGTCGAGATCACCGGCACCGAGGCGACACTCTCGCTGCCCGACCCGAACACCTTCGACGGCGAGCTGAAGATCTGGGGTACGGGCGACAGCGAGTGGACCACCGTCGAGACCACCGGCCCGGCGGACGGTCGCGGCCTGGGCGTGCTCGACATGGCACGCTCCCTGCGAGGCGGTGAACCGCACCGCGCCACCGGACAGTTGGCCCACCACGTCCTGGACACGATGGTGTCCGTCTCCGAGTCGATCGACACGGGCTCGTTCATCGACGTCGCCAGCTCGGCACCGGCCTCCAGTCCGCTTCCGGAGGCCTGGTCGCCGGGTGAGGCAACTTTGTAACCTCCGTCTGATCTTGCGCGAGGAACCCTGGGCGTCCACGCCGGGGCCGCATGCCGGGTGGCCAGGTAGCAGCAGCGATCGGCACCGCCCGCTCATCTGGCCTGCCTGACGCGGCGCATGGCTACGGCCTCGATCGGCGCCGCTGGCATTCACCACCGCCGCTGATCAGCGAGGCCAGGCGATCTGCGCTCGCTGACCTGAGCTGATGCCTCACTTCGTGCCCCATCTGACCCACAAGGAGACAACCGACGATGAGCTCGACGAGCCAGCCCTTGGCCGCCATGCGTGAACGTATCCAGGCCGCGGTCGACGAAGGCGTCTGGCCTGCGGCGCAGTTCGCCGTGGCCCGGCACAACGAGACCGTGGCGTTCGAGTCGTTCGGGGACGCCCGGGAATCCGACCGGTTCTGCCTGTTCTCGGCCACCAAGCCGATCGTGGCCTCCCTGGTGTGGCAGTTGATCGGGGAGGACCTGATCGGCCTGGAGACCCGGGTGGCCGAGGTATGGCCCGAATTCGGCGCGCACGGAAAGGACGTCGTCACTGTCGAGCAAGTGCTGCTGCACACTTGCGGGTTCCCCAACGCCGCCATCGAACGGGGGACCGTCGTCACACGCGAGGGGCGATCCGCACGTATGGCGGACTGGCGATTGGAGTGGCCGCCCGGCAGCCGCTATGAGTACCACCCCCTCGCGGCGCACTGGGTGCTGGCGGAAGTGGCCCAACGGGTGACCGGACTGGACTACCGGGAGGCGCTGCGCGCCCGCGTGCTCGACCCGCTGGAGTTGGAGCGTCTCGAACTGGGCGTGCCCAAGGAGCGGCAGGGCGACCTCAAGCCGGTCACCGCAATCGGCAAGCATCCGATCGCAACGCTCGAAGCGCTGTCCGGACACCGCGTCGACGAAGCGGCCCTGGAAGCGAACGAGTCGGTGGTGCTGGCGCTCGCGAACGACCCGGAACTCATCGCGGTGGGTGCGCCTGGCGGCGGGGTCTTCTCGGACGCGGCGAGTGTGGCGCTCTTCTACCAAGAGCTCATATGGAACTCGACGGAGCTGTGGCCGCCTGACGTGTTGGCGGACGCCACGGGCCATGTCCGTAACACCTTCCCCGACCCGGACCGGGTGGGCGCGAGCGCCAACCGAAGCATCGGCCTGGTCATCGCCGGGCCGGACGACGGCGCAGTACTGCGGGTGGCGTCGCGCGATGCCGCGATACCGATGCTGCCGTTCGGCGGCTGCACATCCCCGCGGGGCTTCGGGCACGGCGGGGCCGGCGGGCAGTCCGCTTGGGCGGACCCGGAGACCGGCCTCTCGTTCTGCCTGCTCACCAGCGGGCTCAACCGTGACGTTCTGGCCGATTACGAACGGCACATCGAGATCGAGTCGTTGGTGTCACAGTGGGCGTGACACTTCCGCACCACCGCTCCCCTTCCTCCGCATGGACAGGTGATTACGTGATGCACCCCGCTCTGCATCGCAGTGTCAGCGCAAGCAGGTCTTCCCGGAAATCCGCCAGCCGCAGAGTCGACCGGATACGGCTGCGCACCAGGCTCGCCGTGAGCGTCGCGGCGAGTTGCCTGGCGCTCGTCTTCGCCCCTCCCGTTCTCGCCGCCGAACGTTCGGACACCGCGGGCGGCGCGGGGCGCGTCGACCATCGCACCTACGAAGCGTCCACAGGCGTCAACAACTACCTGGTCTACGTCCCCGAGGGCTGGAAGCCGTCCGAAAGGCTCCCCGTGTATGTGATGGTGCATGGCTGCGGTACCACAGCCGAACAGCAGATGCACGCCAACCTGCTCAACCCGCTCGCGGACCGCGAGCGCTTCCTCGTCGCCTACCCCGACAACGGCGGGCAGTGCTGGCGCGCGGTCAGCAACGACAAGGCAAGCACCACCCGAGGCGGAGGCGGCGACGCGGACATCGTCGCCGGGATCACCCGGCAGACGAGTTCCGCCTACAAGGCCGACACCGACCGCGTGTACCTCATGGGCATGTCCTCGGGTGCCTTCCAGACCAGCGCGACAGCCGCTGCCTACCCCGAGCTGTACGCAGCGGCCGGCGTGTCGGCGGGAGGCGGCTACGGCATGGACTTCCTTTCCTGCATGGTCCTGCCCGATGCCGCTGCCCCGCTCTACGCACCCCAGGCCGTCGAGCAGATGGGGCCGCGGGCGCACGTGATGCCCATCTTCTCGATCGGCGGAACCAGTGACCCGCTCGGCGAACAGCCCGTGCTCGGCGGGTGCGCCCGACAGGCCTACCTCGAGTGGCTCGCTGTCAACAATCTCCTGAAGCCGGGGACGGACGGTGACACCTTCCGGGACGACCCGACCTCGTCCCGGACCGGTCAGGTCCCCGACGGCCACGCGTGGACCAGCAAGGTGGCACGGGGCCGGGACGGCTGTCAGATCGCCGAGCGCTGGATCGTGGCCGGCATGTCGCACTACTGGCCCGGCGGTACCACGGACCCGGGGTACGCGGGCACCTTCAACGACCCCAAGGGGCCCAGCGCTTCGGAGGCCTCGTGGCGCTTCTTCGAGCAGTTCACGCTCAGCGGCGGCAACACCACCTGCTGCAAGTGACCCTGCGGCGCCGCAGCGCGCTCGGGACGCACGTGCCGCATCGACAGAAGTGCAGTTCCCGCATGCGCAACTGTGCACTGTCGGCGCATTCCAAGCGCAGAGCTCGCTCCCTGGCGTTGCGGCCGCCGCAGTTCCGCCGTTCGGAGGTGTGCTGGATGGTCTCAGGTGCTGGGGCCGGCACCGTCCTGCCTGATTTCGAGGAGAGATCATGAGATCCACCCTTGTGCGTGCACTGACAGCACCCGTCATCGCGGTGCTCACGATGGTCTCGCTCCCGGCGACGTCAGGGGCCACGACGGGGCCGCCCGCCAGGTGCGAACGGCTCGCCGAACTGGCAATCCCCGCCGATGTCCTGGGCCTCGCGACATCGGGAGGCCGCGTCACCGAGACGAGGACCGTCCCCGCCTCCGGAACGGGTTCCGGGGCCATCGGCGAGTACTGCCAGGTCGACGCGGAACTGTTCCCCGTCGACCCCGAAGCCCCGAACATCGAGATGCGCGTCGCGCTCCCGGCCGAGTGGAATGGTAAGGCGATGATGTTCGGTGGCGGAGGTTACGACGGCGCCATTCCTTCACTCTCCCAAAACGTCCCCTTCGGTGACGCCGACGAGGGTGTTCCACTCGCACGCGGATTCGCCGTCTTCGCCAGCGACTCCGGCCACCAGCTCGCCCCGAACGACTGGAACCACGCGGGCGCCTTCGCGATGAACGACGAGGCACTGCGCAACTTCGCCGCGGACGCGCTCAAGAAAACGCGCGACGCTGCGATGTTCCTCATCGCCGAGCGCTACGGCACCCAGCCCCGCCGCTCCTACTTCGCGGGCGCATCCAGCGGCGGCCGCGAGGCTCTGGCCGTGGCGCAGCGCTGGCCCCGTGACTTCGACGGAGTGATCTCCGGCGCTCCGGCCTGGAACGCCGCCACGCTCGACCTGTGGTTCGGCCACATGACGCAGATACTGCAGCGTTCCGGCGCCTTCCCTAGCCGCGAGAAACAGCAGTTGATCTACAACCGGGTCATGCAGAGCTGCGACGGCGACGACGGAGTACGCGACGGCGTCATCTCCGACGAGGCCGGATGCGACTTCGATCCGAAGGTCCTGCGCTGCACCGGCGGCGAGGACCGCGGCCCCACCTGCCTGTCCGACCCGCAGATCAAGGCGGTCCGGGACCTGTCCTCACCCGTCGAGTGGGGCTACAAGCCGGCCAGCGGTGAACGCGGCTATCCTGGCACTCCCTTCCTGTCGGGGGCGGATCTGAGCATTCCGGGGCTCGGGATCGGCAGCAGGGCTCCGGCCCACCCCCTGGATTTCACGGCCGCCTTCGCCGCCCTGTTCTGGGACCAGTGGGCGAAGTACTTCATCACGCGCGATCCCGACTTCGACGGACTGAAACTGGACCCGCGCGCGCCGGGGAAGTGGAAGAAGCGCATCAGCGAACTGACCGCACTGCAGGACATCAACAATCCGGACCTCAGCGAGTTCGCCAAGGCCGGCGGAAAACTCCTGCTCGTGCACGGGACGGCGGATCCGACCGTCAGTCACCGCTCGACTGCCGATTACTACCAGCGGGTCCGCTCGACGATGGGGGCACGAGCCACGTCGAAGTTCCTGCGGATGTACGCCATCCCTGGCATGGGCCATGGGGGCCCCGCCGCGTTCACGGCCAGCTGGGACTCGCTGAGCGCCGTACAGCGGTGGAGCGAGAAGGAAATCGCGCCGCGCGAGCCGGTCGTCTCCGACCTCAACCCGGCTGCCTCCGGGCGTACCCGGCCGTTGTGCGAGTACCCGAAATGGCCCCGTTACAACGGTCTTGGCGACCCCGACCGGGCCGAGAACTTCACCTGCGTGCGCTCGTGAGCGGCTATCCCGGAGACTTCACGCTCCCGGGGCGGCGGTGACAGCACGTCACCCATCTCCTGCATCGTCCGCCTGAGTTGCTTCACCATGGCGGAGACCGCGGGGCGTCGCAGCGTGTCCTCGCGGGCGACGAGCCAGTAGGCCATCTCGACCGTGACCTCGTCGGGCAGCAGCCTGACGAAGTCACGGTGCGGAGCGATCATGAAGGTGGGCAGCAGCCCGATGCCGCCACCCGCGCATGTGGCCTCGATGTGGTCAAAGACGTTCGTGGACGTCACCGCGTCGCGCATCTCGGGGAGATAGCGGCGTCCCACGTCCAGGTCGTCGACCTGCAGCATGGACGAGATGAAGTAGATCAGGCGGTGCTGTGCCAGATCGTCGAATCCCGTCGGCTTGCAATGGCGCGCCAGATAATCCGGGCTGGCGTACAGGCCGAGGACGTATCCGCCGAGCCGGAGCGCGCGGGCCCGCAGCACGCGCGGCTCGCCGACGACGATCTCGATGTCCAGGCCGGAGCGGTGCTGCGCCGCGCGCCTGGTCGCGGAGACTATTTCCACGCTGATTCCCGGGTGGTCCTGGTGCAGACGGGACGCCGCGGGGGCGGCGACGAACGTGGTGAAGCCGTCGGCCGCCGAGAGCCGGACGAAGTCCTCGATCTCCGCGCTGACCTCGGAGCCGGACTCCAACTTCTGCAGCACACCGTCGACTTGCTCCGCTGCCGCCAGCGCACGGCGGCCGAGGTCGGTGAGTCGGTGAGTTCCCATCCGGAAGCCGCACGGACGAGCAGCTTGCCACCGACCGCACGCTCCAGCGCGGCGATCCGCCGCGAGACGGTGACCTGGTTGACACGCAGGGACTCGGCGGCCCTGCTGAACCGGCCGCTGCGTGCGACCTCCAGGTCGGGCCGGTGCGCGCCCAGAGCGAGCAGGCGCGGCAGGCCGCCCTGGCCCGGGCCCGCACGGTGCGGGACGGCGGCATGTCGGCCGTGCCCGACGCCATCGTGTCCGTGGCCACCTCTGAGGCCACCCGCAACGAGCGGCCGCTGGCCGCCGCCATGGTCAGGGAACTTCTGCTGGGGCAGGACCCCGAGAGCGCCCGGTGCGCGCTGACCGGGGGCGCCGGCACGTCCACACCGCGTCGGCCAAAAACGGCAGGCGCGGGCAAGCCGTGTGCGGGGCCCGCAGGCCGTGGCCGGTGAAACACGGAGAGGCAGTAGTGGACTTCCTTGCGGCTACGGCCATCACCGCAGCCGGCGCGGCAGCCGGGGCGATCAACGCGGTGGTCGGCTCCGGAACCCTGATCACCTTCCCCACTCTGCTCGCTCTGGGCTATCCGCCCGTCCTCGCCAATGTGTCGAACAACATCGGACTCGTGCCCGGAGTGCTCGGCGGCGTCTGGGGCTACCGGCGTGAACTGCGCGGGCAGGCCCGCCGCCTGGCCCACCTCGCCACAGCCTCCGCCCTGGGCGGGTGTGCAGGAGCACTGCTCCTGCTCAGGCTGCCGACCCGGACGTTCCAGGCAGCGGTGCCCGGGAGCAGCGAGCGGGATCTTCTCCTCACTTATGAGCTGTACGCCTTCGCGGCCCGGGACGCCCGGCTGCGCGCCGTCATGAGCAACTGGCTGCAGGCCAGCAGGGACGCCCTGGCACGGCACTTCGACCCGCTCACCGCCCGCGCACTGGACGCCCTCGTCGAGGGCTTCGCTCTGCACAACCACTTCGACCCCGCCCCCACCAGCCGTGCCGACGTCGCCGCGATCGTGCGGACCGTCGCGGAACGCCACAACGGCACATGGCCGCGCCAGTGAGACGCGGCGCGCCGACGGCATGCGCTCTCTCCTCGCGTGGCAGCCGAGTGTCTTCGCAGGCACGAGCAGCGACGCGCGATGACGAGCACTCGGTATACCGTCCCGACAAATGCGGACTCTGCTGCTCGATCTGCGCCCGGACCCTCAGGTCGTACGCAACCGGCCCACCTTCTCCACGATCGGTGGGCCGGGCTTGCCTGGCCGAGCTACGAGGGCGATCCGCTGGAGCGCTCCGCCGACGACTCCAGCCGCGTGTAGGCGTGGACGCGGCTTTCCATCCCCTGCGGGTTGGGGCCGTAGACGGCAATCATGCGGGCGTACTCCGGTGCCCAGTAGCGACCGATGCTTCCGGCCGAGACCCGGACCACGTCGCCTGGGGCAGCCTCAACGGTCTCTCCGTCGCACGCGACGAACAGGTGGCCTTCCAGGACGTAGTTGAACTCGTCGTGCGGATGCTCGTCCGTCCATGACTCGCCACGCAGTTCCCACTCGATGAGGGCGACGCCCGGTCGGTGGCCCTCGCCCGGCGGCACGAAGACGTGACCTTTGGGCCATCCCTCCTCCCGGCGAACGAGGGGGCTGGAGGGGTATTTCTGCGGCGCCATCGTCTGTCCCTTCCCCATGGCGTGCGTACGGAGACATCAGCCGTGTTCGGGGCCCCGATGGGCCCTACTCCTTCGGGAGTTCCAGCAGAGCCAGAGTCGCAGTGTTCGCCTTCTCGACCAGCGCCGCGAGTGACCGCGGCTTGCCGTCCCACGTGACCCAGCGATTCGCGCCCTCAAGGATGGTCATGACGAGCTTGACCTGCTGAACCGATGGCCCGAAGCCCATATCCTCGGCCGCGGCACGATAAAGAGCTTCGTACAGGTCGACCCAGGCGTCGACTTCCTCTCGGAGTTCCGCCGGGAGGAAGTGGACGACCTGGTCGGTCGCGACCAGCAGGTCCCAGAGGTTGCTTTCGGGAAGCTGGATCTGCCGGGTCAGGTGGACATGCACCATCCGGCGCCAGCCCTCCCTGGGGTCGGACACACCACGCACCTCGTCGAGTACGGCGATGCCGAACTTGTAGAAGTGCCAGCGGAGGGACTCGGCGACGATCTCGTCGCGGCCGTCCGGGAAGTGGTTGTACAGGCTCGGGGCCTTGATCGCCATCTCCTTGGCGATCATGCGCATGGTGACCGAGTTGAACCCGTTCTCGGTGGCCAGCCGAAGGAACGCCTCGAGGATCGCCCGCCGGGACGCGCTCTGGCTGCTCCAGTCGAGCTTGCCCAGGTGCTGGCCGAACTCCTCGACAGCGCCGGGCCACCGTTCGTTGCCCACCGACTCCTCCTTCGCCGACGTCCAAGACCCGAGGGTGTCCGGCCTCGACCGTGCGTGCGATCGAGGCCGGCACAGCGATGCGTGACGTCGGAAACTACCTTACGTTAGTCAGGCTCAACCAGTCTCGCCTCTTCACGCCCCGTCGACTCGTACGTCGGAGAGCACCCTGTTTCAACTAGCAAAACTACCTTACGTTAGTTAGTCTGAAGCATGCCGATCCCAGCACAGCCTGATGACCTCGCCGCCGCTCTCCGCGTGGCTGGAGTCGAGTTCGATGACTCGTCGGTGACCCGAGCGCTGTACTCCTCCGACGCAAGCTTGTACCGCGTCGTCCCGTCTGCGGTCGTGAAGGCGCGGAACGCCGAGGACGTGATCGCCGCTCATGGGGTGGCGCGTGAGTTGCGGGTTCCGGTCACGATGCGCGGTGCGGGTACGAGCATCGCCGGCAACGCGGTCGGCAGCGGCATCGTCATCGACACCCGCCGGTTCAACCGGATACTCGACATCGACCGGGACGGGCGTACGGCACGCGTGGAACCCGGCGTGGTCCACGCGGACCTGCAGCGCGCGGCGGCGCCGCACGGACTGCGGTTCGGGCCGGATCCGTCCTCGCACAGCCGCTGCACGGTCGGCGGGATGATAGGGAACAACGCCTGCGGGTCGCGGGCGCTGGGCTACGGGCGGACGGTGGACAACGTCGAGTCGCTGCGCGTGCTCTACGGCAACGGCGAACTGGCCCTGGAGCAGGGCGGTCGGGCCGGCGGCGTCACCGCGGCGCGGCTGGCGGCCGTCGGGGACACGAACCTGGCCCATCTGCGGACCGAGTTCGGCCGCTTCGGCCGCCAGATCAGCGGCTACAGCCTCGAACACCTGTTGCCTGAGCGGCGCCGTGTCGACCGGTTCCTCGTCGGCAGCGAGGGGTCCCTCGCCACGGTCCTCGAGGCGACGGTCCGGCTTGTCGACGACCGAGTCGATCGCAGGATGCTGGTGCTCGGATACCCGACGATGGCCGACGCGGCCGATGCCGTGCCGGCGCTGCTTGCCGTGGCGCCGGGGCGTCTGGTCGCGTGCGAGGGCATGGACTCACGCATCGTCGGTCTGGTGCGCGCGAAGGGCTCACCCGTCCCCGACCTGCCACGGGGAAGTGGCTGGCTGTTCGCGGAGGTCGCGGGCAAGGACGCGATGGACGCGGTGCGACGGCTCGTCGCCGTCGGCGCCGCACTGGACACCAAGCTCGTGGACGACCCTCGTGAGGCGGCTGCCCTGTGGCGCATCCGTGAGGACGGCGCCGGGCTCGCGGGCCGGTCGCTGCCGACACCGGCGTACGGAGGTTGGGAGGACGCCGCCGTCCCGCCCGAGAACCTGGGCGCATGGCTGCGCGACTTCGAGGAACTGCTGCGGGAGCACCGCCTTCAGGGCATTCCGTACGGCCATTTCGGCGACGGCTGCATCCACTGCCGCATCGACTTCCCGTTCCGGCCCGGCGACCCGGCTTCGGCCGGAGTGTTCCGCGACTTCATGACCGCCTGTGCGAAACGGCTGCGCGACTACCGCGGCACCTTGTCGGGAGAGCACGGTGACGGCCGGGTCCGCGGCGAGTTGCTGCCACTCATGTACAACGAGGCCTCGCTCGCCCTGTTCCGGCAGGTCAAGGCGGTCTGCGACCCCGACGGCATCCTCAACCCGGGTATCATCGCCGACCCGGTTCCGATCACCGACGATCTGCGCCCGGTGCGCCCTCAGGCACCGGTGCGCCCCGGTCTGCGGCTGGTGCACGACGGCGGAGACCTCGGTGCCGCGGTGCACCGTTGCACGGGTGTCGGGAAGTGCGTGGCGCCGAGGACCGCCGGAGTGATGTGCCCGTCCTATCTCGCCACCAAGGACGAGCGCGACTCGACCCGCGGCCGTGCCCGGGTACTGCAGGAAGCGCTCGACGGCGGGTTGCTGCGCGGCGGCCTGAACGACCCGGCCGTGGCCGAGGCACTCGACCTGTGCCTGGCCTGCAAGGGATGTTCGAGCGACTGCCCCAGCGGCGTCGACATGGCCACCTACAAGAGTGAGGTGCTGCACCAACGGCACGACGTCGCCGGGATGAGGCGGCCGAGGTCGCATGTGTTCCTCGGGCAGCTCCCCAGGTGGGCCCGCCTCACCGCGCCGCTGGCGCCGCTGACCAACCTGCTGCTGCGCGTCAAGCCGCTCGCCGGCCTGGCCAAGTGGGTCGCCGGGGTCGACCGCCGACGGTCCCTGCCGCGGTTCGCCTCTCCCACGCTGCGGCGGGCGACGGACACCTCCCGGTTGGCGGAGGCGCCGGCCGACGTGCTGATCTGGGCCGACTCCTTCACCGACCACTTCTTCCCGGAGTCGGGCCTGGCGGCGATCCGGTTCCTCGAGTCACACGGCCTCGTGGTCCGCGTCATCCAGGAGGACGCCTGCTGCGGCCTGACCTGGATCACGACCGGCCAGCTCGACCGCGCGCGGACCCTCGTCGCGCGGACCGTGCGGACGCTCGCGCACCACGTCCGCAGTGGGATTCCGGTGATGGCGCTGGAACCGTCCTGCCTCGCCACACTGCGCAGCGACGCGCGGGAGCTGTGCGACGCCGAGGAGACCGACGTGGTGGCGTCGGGGGTGCTGAGTTTCGCCGAGCTCGTCGAGCGCCTCGACCTGCCGCTGCCCGACCTGAGCGGTGTGGAGGTGGTCGCGCAGCCGCACTGCCACCACAGCGCGGTCATCGGCTGGGACACCGACCAGCGTCTGCTGGAGCGGGCGGGGGCGACCGTCACCAAGGTGCCGGGGTGCTGCGGCCTGGCAGGCAACTTCGGTGTGGAGAAGGGGCACTACGAGGTCAGCGTCGCGGTGGCCGAGTCGCACCTCCTGCCGGCGGTGCGGGCTCACTCGGACGCGGTGGTTCTGGCGGACGGCATGTCCTGTCGCGTCCAGCTCGGTGATCTGGCCGGGGTGTCGACCCGGCATCTGGCGGAGCTGTTCGCGTCGCGTGTCTGAGACCCGGACGGCGGCCGCTCGCGCCGCCGTCCGCAACGACCGACAGGTCTTGACGGAAACGTCTGCGGAGCCGGCCCTGGGGCCGGCTCCGCAGACATGAGAGGGAATGTTCAGATGACCTGATTGCTCAGGATCCCGATCTTCTCCAGGCGTACCTCGACCGTGTCACCGGGTCGCAGCCACAGGGGCGGATTCCGCTTCGCGCCGATGCCCTCGGGGGTACCGGTGGCGATGACGTCGCCGGGGCTGAGGGTGAGGAACTGGCTGACGTAGGAGATGATCTCGGCGATCGGGAAGATCATGTACTTCGTGTTGGAGCCCTGGACCCGGCTGCCGTTGACGAACGTCTCGATGTCCAGGCTCTGTGGGTCGCCGATCTCGTCCAGCGTGACGATCGCCGGCCCGAACGGAGTGGCCCGGTCCACGGCCTTGCCCGCGAGCCACTGCGTGCCGCGGTACTGGAGGTCGCGGGCGGTGATGTCGTTGAGAACCGACAGACCGGCCACGTACGACAGCGCGTCGCTCTCGTCGACGCGGCTGCACTCTCTGCCGATGACGACGGCGAGTTCACCCTCGAAGTCGAGGTTGTCGGTCACGTCGGACCGGTCGATGGTGTCGTAGGGGCCGATGAGGCTGCTGGCGAACTTGGCGAACAGGTCGGGGTGGGTCGGCATGGCGCGGCCGGTCTCGCCGACGTGGTCGGAGTAGTTCAGGCCGACGCAGAGCACCTTGAGCGGGTCGGTGACCGGCGGGCCGAGGCGCACCGTGGCGACGCCGCCGACGGACTTCACGGTGCCGTCGGCGAGGAGCGGCCCGAGGGCTGCGGCGATCGTCGGCAGTTGGCCGCCGTGCTGTCGGAGAAAGGCACGGACGGACGGCAGGTCGCGAGAGATCAGACCGGCGGCGTGGAGCGCGCTGTTGAGGCTGAACACCTGGTCGTCGTGGAGGAGGCCCGGCTGCCGGCCGGCACCGGAGTCGTAGGAGACGAGTTTCACGTCAGGTCCTTCGGGTGGGAGTCGTTGGGGTGTGCCGTCGACGGATGCGCCCTGCCCGCGGGGAGGTCGACGGGCAGGGCGCGGCATGAGGACCGGAGCCGTCAGGAGAGGCGGACGGTCTTCTTGTTGGCGAACTCGTCAAGGCCGAGGCGGCCGAGCTCTCGGCCGATACCGGACGCCTTGACGCCGCCGAACGGCATGTCGGGCTGGCTGCGGATGAGGGTGTTGAGGCCGACCATGCCGACCTCGAGCCGCTCGGCGATGTCGGCGGCGAGGTCCTCGTCGCGGGTGAAGACGGCGGAACCGAGCCCGAACCGGGAGTCGTTCGCCAGCGCGACGGCCTCCTCGACGGAGTCGACCTTGTACAGGACCGCGACGGGACCGAAGAGCTCCTCTGCGTAGGCGCGCATGTCCGGGGTGACGTCCGTCAGGACGGTGGCCGGGTAGAAGGCGCCGGGGCCGTCGGGGACCACGCCGCCGAGGTGCAGCCCGGCGCCCTTGGACACGGCGTCCTCGACCTGCTCAGCGATCTCCTGCCGACCGGACTCGGACGCCATCGGGCCGATGCGGGTCTCCGGGTTCAGCGGATCGCCGGTGTTCCACTGTCGTGCGCGGGCGACGAATCCCTCGAGGAACCGGTCGTAGACGTCGCTGTGGACGATCATCCGCTTGGAGGAAGTGCAGGACTGGCCGGCGTTGCTGAACCGGCCCGTCGCGGCCAGGTCGAGTGCGAGGTCGAGGTCGGCGTCGGGCAGGACGATGAACGGGTCCGAGCCGCCGAGTTCGAGGACGCACTTCTTGAGATGCCGGCCGGCCTGGGTGGCGACGATCCGGCCGGCCTCCTCCGAGCCGGTCAGCGAGACGCCCCGCAGACGGTCGTCGGCGATGAGGTCGCCGATCTGCGAGGACGACACGATGAGGTTCTCGTAGACGCCCTTCGGGGTGTTCGCGTCGGCGACGATGGCATCGATGAGGAGCGCCGTGCGGGTGCAGGAGCGGGCGTGCTTGAGGAGGACCGTGTTCCCGAGCAGCAGGTTGGGGGCGACGAAGCGCGCCACCTGGTACAGCGGGAAGTTCCACGGCATGATCCCGAGCACCGGGCCCGTGGGGGCTGTGCGGACGACGGCCCGTCCGCCGACCTTGATCTCGATGACCTCGTCGGCCAGCAGCCGGGCGCCCGCGCGGGCGTAGTAGTCGTAGATCGACGCCGAGAGGACGACCTCGCCCTCGGCCTGGGCGAGCGGCTTGCCCATCTCGGTCGCCATGGCCTCGGCGAGTTCGGCGCTTCGCTCGCGGTGGAGTTCGGCGATGCGGGCCAGGACGGCGACCCGGTCGTCGACGCCGACGCCGGCCCAGTCGCGGTAGGCGTCGGTGGCGCGGGTGAGCGCTGCGGTGACCTCGGTGTCGGTCATCATCGTGTACTCGGCGAGCACCTCGCCGTTCAGCGGTGAGATGGTCTTGTACGTGTGCATGGCTTGCTTCTCCAAACCGCTTGCGGGGGGGTGGGTGGTCAGACCACGGACGGGACGCGGACCTCGTAGCTGGGGTATCCCTGGGCTGCTTCGGCCTCGGAGATGGCGATGAACTTGTCGAGGCCGCCGACGTAGAAGTTGGCGGTGCGGGCCTTTCGCTTTCCGGGGATGTTGTTGCCGAAGATCCAGGAGCCGGTCTCCAGGAACAGGGAGCCCTTGAGTTCGTCGAGGCAGGTCTGGAGCCAGTTCTCCTCGGCCTCCTCGCGCAGCCGGATGGAGGCGCCGGGAGTGTCCTTGATGCTCTGGACAGCCTGGGCGATCCACTTGGCCTGAACGCCGATGGCGGAGGGATTGTTGACGAACGGGCCGTTCGGGCCGAGGACCATGAACAGGTTCGGGAAGCCGGACACGGTCATGCCCATGTGGGTGCGGGGCGCGTCGGCCCAGTGCTCCTTGAGGCTCTTGCCGCCGATGCCGCGGACGTCCATGTTCCGGTAGCTGCCCTCGACGGCGTCGAACCCGGTGGCCAGGACCAGGACGTCGAGCTCGTGGCGGACACCGTCCTCCGTGACGATGCCGCCCGCCTCGAACTCCCGGATGGGGTGCTCCCTGGTGCTGACAAGAGTGACGTTGGGCTGGTTGAAGATCTCGAAGTAACCGGAATCGCAGATGGGGCGACGGGCGAACAGCTCGGTCGGGGTGAGCCTGCGCGCCGTCTCCGGGTCCTGGACGATCTCCCTGATCTTCCGCTTGATGAAGTCGGCGGCGAGCTCGTTGGCGGCGCGGTCGCTGGTGACGTCGCAGAAGGTCTCGTTGGCGAAGGTGTAGTTGCCGCCCTTGCGCCAGGCCCACTCGAAGACGGCCTCGCGCTCCTCCGCCGAGACGCTCCAGATGCTGCGCTTGGTCTCGTCGACGCCGAAGCCGATCTTGGAGGTGCGGAACTCCTCCCAGCGGTCCTCACACGTGGCCTTGAACTGCTCCAGCTCCGCTTCGGACCACTCGCGGTTACCGGCCGGGACGGTGTACTGGGCGGTGCGCTGGAACGAGGTCAGGTGCGCCACGGTCTTGGCGGCCTCGGTCATGAACTGGATGCCGGTGGAGCCGTTGCCGATGACACCGATGCGCAGGCCGGCGATGTCGAGGTCCTCGGGCCAGGCGGCGGTGTGGACGATGCGGCCCTCGAACCGGTCGATGCCTGGGAAGTCGGGAACGTTGATCTGGGAGAGCAGGCCGGCTGCGGTGATCAGGAAGCGTGCACGGAACGCGCCCTTGTCGGTGACGACGTGCCAGTGGGCGTTCGCCTCGTCGAAGGCCGCGCTGACCAGGGTGGTTTCGAGCTGGATGCGGGAGCGCAGGTTCCAGAAGTCGACGGCGTCCTCGACGTACTGGCGGATCTCAGGACCTGGGACGTAGCGGGTGCGCCAGTCGGTCTGCTGGAAGAGTTCCTTGTCGTAGGGCAGCTGGTACATGAAGCTCTGCGTGTCGGAAAGGGCACCCGGGTAACGGTTCCAGTACCAAGTTCCCCCGACCTTCGGCGCCTTGTCGATCGCGATCGCGTCGAGGCCGGCGTCGGCGGTGAGTGTGCGCAGGGCCATGACACCACCCATGCCGGTTCCGACGACGAGTGCGTCGATCTCGCGCACGGTTTCTTCGCTGCCCATGGATGCTCCTTTGCGGGATTTCGCGCACAGAAAAACGACTCGACCGGCGGGGCGAGTACCGCATTGATCTGCACGGCCGTTCGTTTCCCTGATATCGCCGGGGAGAGTCGAGTACGATTTCGACAACGCGACGTTACTTCTCGGAAATGTTCAGCACCAGACGGAATTGATGCGAAGGCCACGGGAGATTGTTTCCGGAACCGGAATAATCAGTGCGGCCAAGAGGCGATTCAGGCGGCGACCGTCGGCCGGTCGAGGTGCAGACAGCGGCGCAGGTGGCCGAGCGCGGCCGCGACGGGCGGGGTGACCGCCCCGGATCGCCACGCCGCACGCAGGTGCACATCGGGCACGAGTTCGCATTCGCGTTGGGCGAGCGGAACGAAGACGACGTTGGGGTTGGTCGTCGACCGGGCGACGGACCGCAGGGCGAGGTGGCAGCCGACCTCGGCTCCGACCAGCGCCAGACAGGAGGGGGTGTCGGGGGCGAACTGGACGTTGTTGACACCGCCGGCGCCGTGGGCGTAGCCGAGGCGCCAGAGCCGGTCGGTGGTGACCGAGCCGGTGGCGTAGGGCAGGGAGACGAACGGCTCGGCGGCCACGTCCCGGAAACCGACGACCTGGGCACCGGCGAGCCGGTGGGTCCGGGGCACCGCGACGACGAGGGAGTCGCTGATGAGGACCTCGCTGTCGAGGCCGGGCGGCAGGTTGTCGAAGCGGCCGAGGCCGACGTCCACCTCCTCGTCCAGCAGGCGGCGGATCGTCGGCCTGGACACGGCCTGCGAGGTCAGATCAAGGCGGATGCCCGAGTGGTCCGCGCGCATGCCCCGGGAGAGCGCCGCCACCAGGGGATGTGCCGCGACACCGCAGAACTCGACACGGACGGTGCCGGACTCGCCGGAGACTGCGGCACTGACGGCGGACTCGGCGCAGGACACCGCCTCCAGTACGGCGCGAGCAGGCTGGATGAGGGCCTGGCCGGCCGGCGTGAGGGAGACCGAACGGGTGTTCCGCTCGAACAGGCGGGCGCCGAGGTCTCCCTCGAGGGCCTGGATGGTGCGACTGAGGGGCGCCTGGGCCATGAAGAGCTGCTCCGCGGCGCGGCCGAAGTGCAGGTGTTCGGCGACCGCGAGGAAAGCCTGAAGTTGTCGCACGTTCACGGTCGTACACCTCCGGTTGCGATGCTCGACACCTACCCTAGGCTTACGACCGTTAGTTCGCTAGAGTTCGAAAGGACCCGGTTGCGGAACACCGCACCAGCGATCTTGAGGGATCCCGCGCCCATGGCTTGAGCCTCGCGGAGACTGATCCAGTTTCGACAACACACTGTTCCCAATCGAGTCCTATTCCGATCCCGTACGGGCGGAGTCGTTGACGGATCATTCGGCCGTCCTTACGTTTCATTTCACTTTCCACACGAACACGTTTAGGCGCCTTGAGATCACGGCTGCCGAACACCTTCGCCCTGATCCGAGAGGGTTGAAATGTCACTTGCAAGCAGCACCGAAATACCGGCCCGCACCCCCGCTCATGCCGGTGGTCTGCTCCTTGTCGGTCCTCAGCAGTACCCGAGCCTGGAGCGGGAGCGGGCACTGGCCGAGGAGTTCGGGCTGGAGTTCCTGGTGGCGCCGGACCGGCAGGCGTTCCGTGCGTCGATCCCGGAAGCGACCGTGGTGATGGTGACCCCGTACGCGCCCGTGGAGGCCCAGGACTTCGCCGCGATGAAGAAGTGCATCGCTGTGGTGAGGTACGGCATCGGCTACGACAACATCGACGTGGCGGCCGCCCGGACGAAGGGTGTCCCTGTCGCCATCGTGCCGGGTGCCGCGACCGAGGAGGTCGCGTCGCACGCCCTCACCATGGGGCTGCTGCTGGCGCGGCGCATCCCCGCGGGGCAGTCGGCCATCGCGGCCGGCCAGTGGGCAGGCAGCGTCGGGATGGACACGCCACGGTTCTCCCAGTTGGACGTCGCGGTCGTGGGCATGGGCCGGATCGGCCGCCAGGTCGCCCGGTGGTACGCGGCCCTGGGCACGAACGTCCGCGGCTACGACCCGTTCGCGACCTTCGACTCGGTACCGGCCGCGCCGCTGAGGGAGCTGCTCGAGCAGTCCGACGTGGTGTCGCTGCACCTGCCGTTGTCGGCCGAGACCCGAAACCTGGTGTCGACCGAGGTCATCCGCCGTATGCGGCCGCGCTCGGTCCTCGTCAACGTATCCCGCGGCGGGCTCGTCGACGAGGCCGCGCTGGCGGACGCGCTGCGCTCCGGCCACCTGGCAGGCGCGGGTCTGGACACCTTCACGACCGAGCCGCTGCCGGCGGACCACGTACTGCGCGGCGTGCCGAACCTGGTGATGACCCCGCACGTCGCGTGGCGGTCCGACCTGGCGATGGACGCGCTCCAGGAGGCCGTCGTGCTGCGCGCCCGGCAGGCGCTGACGGGCCGGCCGCTGTCAGACCTGGTGACCTGACCGGACGGGGATCCCACCCCGACAGCGTCACCACACACCAGAACGTCTGCGCGGGCACGGGTGCCGGCGCAGCGAGGTCCACGAGGTGATCACGTACCTGAACAGGACGGCATCACACGGGGACGCGACACGAACACCCCACCGGCCCCGCGGTAGCTCGGGTGGGCCCCACCAGGAAGAGAAACTCATGGCAAGACACGAGCAGGTCCCCACCGTGAGTGGTGAAAGACGAATGGCTGAAGTCGTGGAGGAGCCGCGGCGTCTGCAGGGCAACATGGGCGTCGGTGAGCTCGCCATGAGCGTGCTCGCGTTCTCTGCACCCCTGACCACGGTGGCGGGCTTCATCCCGGTGCTGCTGATGTTCGGCGGCAGGACGGGGCCGGCGATCTACATCGTGGCGACGGTCATACTCATGGTCTTCTGTGTCGGCTTCACCCTCATGGGCCGCACCGTGCCGAACCCGGGCGGCTTCTACGCCTTCGTGACCCAGGGTCTCGGACGCCCGGCCGGACTGGGCGGCGCGTTCCTGGCGACGTTCGGCTACTTCATGATCGGGTTCTTCGCCCCGCCGTTCTTCGCCATCACCGTCCAGAGCTACGTGGAGAAGAACCTCCACGGTCCGCACATCGCGTGGGGCTGGTACGCGCTGGCGATCGTCGCGATGACCACCGCGCTGGCCTACCGGCGCATCGACCTCTCCGCGAAGGTGCTGACCGCGGTGATGGTGCTCGAAGTAATCGTCGTGATCGTCTTCGACATCGCGTCGTTCGTCCATGGAGCCCCATCCGGCACCGGGGGTGCCGCCCTGAGCATGCCGTGGGTCACCGACCCCAACATCGGTCTCGCGCTCCTGTTCGTGGTCGGCAACTTCTTCGGGTTCGAGGCGACCGTCATCTTCCGCGAGGAGGTGAAGGACCCCGACAAGACCATCCCTCGGGCCACCTACCTGTCCGTGGCGGGCATCGGCGTCTTCTACGCCCTGGCCGCGTGGGCCTACATCGCCTACACAGGCGCGAACAAGGCGCAGGCGGCCGCGACGGCCAACACCGGCGGGATGTTCACCGACGCGCTGACCGTACTGGTCGGCAAGACCGTGGTCGACATCGTCACCGTTCTGCTGCTGACCTCGATCCTGGCGTCGATGCTGTCCATCCACAACGTCACAGCGCGCTACATGTACTCCCTCGGTACCGACGGTGTGTTGCCGACGGCCCTGGGCAAGGTGCACCCCAAGCACGGGTCGCCGTACGTGTCGGCGTCCATCATCGGCGCACTGTGGGCCGTCGGTGTGGTCCTCTTCATGGCGCTGGGCACCGACCCGAACGTGCTGTACGCCCGGGCGTCCGGCATCGGTTCCTTCGCGATCGTGCTGCTCCTGTTCGCGGCGAGCGTGGCGGTGTTCGTCTACTTCCGCCGCAACCCGTCACAGGAACCCGCGTGGAAGACCGCCGCCTCACCGCTCCTGGCGGCCATCGGGATCGGCGTGGTGGCGTATCTCGCGGTGACGAACTACGCGGATCTGCTCGGTGGTTCGGGCTTCGTCACGTCGTTCTTCCTGGTCTTCACCTTCGCGCTGTTCCCGATCGGGCTTTTCGTCGCGCGAGTCCTGCGGGGCCGGCGTCCCGAGGTGTACCAGCGCATCGGCCGCCAAGAGCTGTGACTTCGTGTTACCTGCGACCGAAACGGTAGGCAGTTCGACCACACGACCAGGAAGGGCCGGAACACCGTCCGGCGCCGCTGCCGACCGGGGCGGGATGCACCGACGTCCTACGTCGAGGACATCCACGAACTCGGGCACCAGCGGCGCCGGACGGCATCGACGTTCCTGACCCGGCATCGAGTCCGGACCGGGATTCCCCTCCATCCACTGTACTAACGACCGTTAGTTAGTTAGCGTTCATCCCGTCTTCGCATTCCTTCGCGGTAACCGAGGTAGCCATGAGAACTCCGGCAGAGACAGCCCCGAACCGACCGGCCGCCGCCGTCAACGGGCTTCCGCTCCAGGTCGCGGTCATCGGTGCCGGCCCCAGCGGGTGCTATGCGGCCCAGGCTCTGCGCAAGGGACAGCCGGACATCGAGATCGCGGTCTTCGACGCGCTGCCGACGCCGTTCGGACTGGTCCGGTACGGCATCGCGCCGGACCACCAGGGCGCCAAGGCGGTGTCGCGCCAGTTCGAGCGGCTCTTCGGGCAGCCAGGTGTGGCGTTCGTCGGCAACGTGTCCGTGGGGACCGACGTGAGCCTCGAAGCGCTCCTGGAGAACTTCCACGCCGTCGTGCTGGCCACCGGGCTGGGGACGGACAGGCGACTGGGCGTCGACCAGGACCCGGACGCTCGCGTCATCGGCGCCGGTGACCTGATCCGGTTGCTGAACTCCGATCCGGACGCCCGCCTGCGCCACCGGCACGCCGGTCCGGAGAGCCTGGGGTCCGAGGTCGTCATCCTCGGTACCGGAAACGTCTCGGCGGATGTCGCACGGCTGCTGTCCAAGTCCGACCTCGACTTCATCGCGTCGGACGTCGACGACGACGCACTGCGCGCAGTGGCGCCCAACCCGGTGCGAACCATCCACATCCTGGGGAGGTGTGAGCCGCATGCGGCGAAGTGGGATGCGTCGATGGTCAAGGAACTCGCCGAGATCGTCGGTGTTCATCTCAACGTTGACGGCGTACCGCTGCTCGGCGAGCCCACGGCCTCTGCGCGTACGACGGTGAACGTGCGGTTCCAGCACGTTCCGGTCTCTGTTCGGCGGCTCGACGGCCGGGTCCGTGTGACGACACGTCGTGCGGGGGACAGTGCGCTGGTCGACCACCTCGACGCCGACACCGTGATCACGGCGATCGGCTTCGACCCCTCTCCGGCGCAGTCGGCGCAGTTCGGTGGCGTCGAGGCGTCGAACGTGTTCCGGGTGGGTGGTCCGGCTACCGGCCGACTGGGAAATCTGGCGGAGAACCGGAAGCTCGCCGCAGACGCGGCGAAGGGCGTCCTTGAGTTCCTGCGTGGTCAGGAACCGCTGCACCGTACGGGCCTGGTCGGGCTCCGCGACCGCCTGCCGGCCTCGGTGGTGAGTTTCGAGGCGTGGCAGCGCATAGACGGTGCCGAGGTGCGACGCGCCCGGCCCGACAGGTGCCGAACCAAGTTCACGACCAGGGACGAACTCCTCGCTGCGGCGGCGGGCTCCGGTGCCCTGGTTTCCATCCCGACGGCCACGCCTGAGGCCATCGACACCACAGGAGAAGTGAAATGACTGTCGTCCATGTCCTGTACGGGACCGAGTCGGGCAACGCGGAGATGGTCGCCGACGACATCGCCGCCGCGTTCGGCGACCAGGGGTACGAGACGGTGACCGCGGAACTGACCGATGTCGAGGTGTCCGACCTGGCGGCCATGCAGATCGCGGTGTTCGTGAGTTCCACCTACGGGGAGGGCGGTCTGCCCGAGACTGCGGCGCCGTTCCACGACGCGCTCCTGACGGAGCGCCCAGACCTGTCCGGGGTGCGGTTCGCGGCGTTCGGGCTCGGCGACAGCATCTACGAGACGTTCAACAACGCCATCGAGACCATCCGTACGGCGCTGCTGGAGCTCGGCGCGGAGCAGATCGGAACCACGGCCAAGCACGACGCCGCGTCGACGACCCCTGCCACGGAGCTCGCCGACGCATGGGCCCGGGAGCTCCTGACCCTGATGCCCGCCTGACCGGCTTCGGCCTGACCAGACCCGAAGGAGTGACGGAGATGAGCTTGACCATCGAGGAAGCCTCGGCGCTGTTCCCGTGGAACGACGAGAAATTCCGGGCCGACCCGTACCCGGCGTACGAGCGGGCCCGTGCGATCGCGCCCGTGCACCGGACGACGGAGAACACGTACGTGGTACTGAACCACGCGGACACCACGCACAACGCGAAACTGCCGTGCATGCGCATAGCGGAGCCGCCGTCGTTCGCTACCGCCGGCGAACACCCTCATCCATGGACCGCGTTCGACAACACGGTCCTGTCGAAGGACGCGCCGGAGCACACCCGGATGCGGCGGCTGACGAACCGTTGGCTGACACCGAAGATGATCGGCACCTGGGCGCGGTTGACGCATGACTTCACCGTCGAGGCGCTCGGCAGGCTCGCCCCGGGCGAGGTGGTGGACGCCCACTTCGACCTGGGCGTGATGCCGACCCATCTGACGATGTGCCGCATCCTCGACATGCCCGTGGGCGACGTGGAAGGGATGTTCTGGGCCCTGTGGGACGCGATGCTCATCAACGCGACCGCACCGGGTGAGGGCATCCACGCGAGGTCACTGGCCGGGATGAACTTCATGTTTGCCGAGACCGAGCGGTACGTACGGGAGAAGCAGAGCGCCGAGGAGCCTGGAAACGGGCTGGTCGATGAACTGCTCGCAGCCCACGGGCGCGGCGAGCTCACCTGGCGCGAGGTCCTGGAGACCACGGTGCTGCTGTACATGTCGGGCGGCCCGAACCCCGCCTACCTCATCGGTGCCGGATTCAAGTTGTTCGCCGAACGACCGGACCTGATGGCCGAGTTCAGGGAGAAGCCGGAGATCCGGGAGGCGTTCGTCAATGAACTGGCGCGGCTGAATCCGGTCGAACTCATCATCACACGGTTCCCGAACGAGGACATCGAGATCCAGGACGTGCACATCCCTGCGGGGTCGTGCATCAAGTACCCGATCGGCGCCGCGAACCGGGACCCGGCGGTGTTCGAAAACCCGAACAATTTCGACCACAACCGCCCGCCGGAGGCGAGCCGGAACCTGACGTTCGGGCTCGGTACCCACGCGTGTGCCGGGCAGCTGTTGGCTCGGGCCGAGACCAGCGTGATTCTCGGCCTCATCGCCGAGCGGTACTCATCGGTCGAGCTCGCCGGTGAGCCGCTGGAGGTCCGCACCGACCGTCTGGTCGCGTTCGACAAGCTGCCTGTCCGACTCTCGTGAGCCGGACTGCCGGTCCCTTACTTCGAGGAGCGGTTGAATCACTACCGACCATGCACATCTCGGGCAACCAACCCTGCCGACGTCGCCCCGGTCTACCCACGTATGACCGGCAACTGACAGATCGAGAGTGCGAAGCGACGCCAGAAACGGCGGGGTGAACCACCGACTCCCCGTGTGGTGAACACCTCCGCCCCCGGCCCCGGTAGGAGCTGGGGGCTGGGGGCAGGTTTTGCACGAAGCCCTCTCGCTGCACCAAGCTTCATGACCAGCCCTGACTGCCCGTTGGCCCCATACACGACAAGGCAAGTACGGGGCCAACCACAGCACCAGGTGCTTCGGCAGGCGGGGCTTCGGCCTGACTCGGCTGGCAGCTCACGGAGGCGACGCGCAGCGCCTGACTCCGGGACGGCGTCCCCGGGACGCGGCTCCGGCTGGCGGGCCTCACCCGGCAGCAGCCGGAACGGAGCTGCGTGGTCTCCGCCTGGCCGGCATGGCGTCTTCGGCAGACGGCAGTCGACCATGACGTAACACACCAGCAATCAGCCTTTATGAGGATGTGCTTTCTTAAGCCAGGAGACAGGCCTGCGGCAGCGATAGGCCCCGCTTCCACCCCATGTCTGATCCCCGCCTTCTGGTTCAGTCCTGAGCAAGAGTCGCGCGGGCATCGCCCGCGGAGCGCCGTACTGCGGTGTCGGTCAGTTCCTTCACCCTGTCTGCGGGTACCGGGAGGCCCGGGGTCTCGGAGAACCAGCGCCACATCTCCGCGTCGGTCAGCCCCGCGGGCTGTGCGGGCAGGTACGGCTGAACGTAGACGGGGGTGCCCGGCTCGCTGCGCCAGCTGTCGGCGAGGCGTCCGGTGTCCACGGCGTCGTAACCCAGCGCGTCCAGAAGCTCAGCCACCTGCGCCTTGGCGGCCGCGTCGTCGCCTGCGACGGGCAGCGCACTGCGGTCGTCGGCGCCGACCGGCCGGGCGGAGCTGAACAGGCGGACGAAGTCGATGTTGTTGAAGGCTTTGACCACCTGGGAGTCGGCCAGGTGCCACTGGACCAGGGCGCTGGAGGTCTGCTCGCCGGCGTCGAGCTCGGCGATCCGGTCGTCACGCTCGGGGTAGTAGTTCATGGTGTCGATGACGGTCTTGCCGGCCAGGGCTGCGGCGGGGAGCTGCTGGTAGGTGTTCAGCGGGACGGTCGCCACGACCAGGTCGCCGGCCTCTGCAGCCTCCGTGGGTGTGGCCGCGCGTGCGCGCTCGCCGAGTTCGGCGACAAGGTCGGTGAGGGTCTCGGGGCCGCGGGAGTTGCTCAGTACGACATTCAGGCCGGCGGCGACGGCGAGACGGGCCAGTGCGCTGCCGATGTTGCCGGCGCCGATGAGTCCGAGGGTCTTGGCCATGGGTCATGTCTCCATTTCGGTGGGTAGGAGTGGGATCGCGATGTGAGATTTCGGCTGCGCGGGCTCACGCCTCTGTCGTGCGCCACGGCTGACAACTGATCCAGGCGGCACCGTCGGTGAAGAGGACGGCGACGGCGAGGTCGGCGGGTTTCCCCCTGGTGTGTCTGCGGGTGTACTGCAGTGGCATGGCCTGCAACTGCCGACGGTCGTGCTGTGGCTGGGTCTCGGCCACGGTCAGGTCTGCTTGCGGTCGGACGTGTTGACGATGACACCACCGTCCTGCCTCAACCGGCGCGGCAGGGTTCGCGTCGTGAGGACCGCTGCCGCCCCGCCAGGTCCAGCGCCCGCAGGTCGCTGTCGCGACCGAGGGGTGATGCGCAGAGATCGACTCCGGCGTCACTGCTGCTCGGCCGACGCCTGGACCGAGCCTCGTCACTGATGTCGAACTCGACGGCGATCGCGGACGACAGTCTCCTGTCAGCCCCGCTGACGGTCGCCGCTGGCGCGACGTTGGTGTCGCGACAACGACCGCGGCGCCCTCCTCGGCGAGCCGCTCGGCCGTGGCCGGCCGATACCAGGCACGCCGTCAGCAATGACGCTCCTCTCGGCCTGCAGACGCCCCATGGTTCTCTCCCTCGCTGCACTGAAGCGCCATTTTTGGACCATTGGCTTCTTAATGACACTTGGTGTCACATCGAAAACTGTAGCTCATTATTGTGGGTCGAGTTCAAGGGTGAGGTAGGATCGCGGGGTGACTGGAGCAGTACGTACGAGCACGCGAGACATCGCGCGGGCCGCCATCCGGTCGGAACTGGCCCACGTGGCCTTCGACCTGTTCCGCCGTGAGGGCTTCGAGAAGGTCACCGTCAACGACCTGGCCGCGGCCGCGGCCGCCGGAGTGTCCCGCAGCACTTTCCTGCGCTACTTCGGCAGCAAGGAGGATGCCGTCCTCGGCGCCGTTGACGCTCAGGGCGAGCAGATCGCCGATGCCGTACGGGCCCGGCCCGCCGACGAGGACGACTGGACGGCATTGCGGCGCGCACTGGACACCGTCATAAGGCCCCACCGCCAGGACACGGACGGCGCACTCGCAATGTCCCAGCTCATCATGCAGACGCCCGCTCTATGTGCCCGCAGCCAGGAGAAACAGAGCGGCTGGCGCCCCGCCATCGCGCAGGCGCTCGCCGAACGCGACGACCCGGCCCGGCCTCCCACCCTGGGCCCTCTGGTGCGAGCCGCCGCCGCGGTGGATTGTCTGAACATCGCGGTCAACCACTGGACCGCCTCCGACGGCCGCTGCGACCTCGACGACCTGCTCGACGAAGCCTTCGCCGCACTCGCCCCGCGCTGAACAAGACGGATCGGATCGGAGGACTCGAGTCGCACGCACGGACGGCGCCCCACTCGATGCCGCGGGGCGCGCCGCCGTTGGTCGATCAGCCGGCGGATGACAGCGGGCGGGCTCGAGGTTGGCAAAAACGGTCGATGCGGGCGGCCGTCGACGGGCCTTCCGGACCCACGACCGACGCGCGTGCGGACCGCGGCAGCGGGCGCCGCAGCAACCGCCCCGCAGTTCGGAGGTAGGACCCTCGCACGCCACATCCCGGCGGGCACCGACCCGCCTGCACCGACAGCGCACGGGCCATAGCCGGAGCCCGCCTTGTCGGCAGACGCGTTCGGGGCCATCGTAGGCTATGACACTTACGGCAAAACGGTCAGGATGATCATCATGGGTGTCACATTCGATCGGCTCGTTCCTGGACCGCCTGGCGCCGACAAAAACACGTCCGCCGTCGTCGTCATGACGGACCCGAGCGGCCGCGTGACCTGTTGCAGCCCCGCGGCGCAGCGACTGCTCGGATACGCCCCTGCGGAAGTCATCGGCAGGCCCGTGGCCGAGTTGCTCTCCGAGGACGGCACGCGATTTCGTGACCGGGAGGGACGGGGGCTCAGTGCGGAGGCGCGTCTGGGTTTGCTGCAGGACGGTGAGCGGGAGGTCGGTTTTGCACTCACAGCCGTGACCACCGAGCGAACCGGCGTGGTGACGGAGAATGCTGATGCCCGCAAGGAAGAAGCCCTCATGCGGCGGGAGTTCGACCAGTACCCCACCGCTCTGGTGATCTACGATCGGGATGGTCGGCTGCTGCGGATCAACGAGAAGATGGCGGAAGTGATCGGCCGTCCCGAGGACGAAGTCCGCGGCCTGCACCTGACCGAATTCCTGCAAGGGCCGACGTTCGAGGAAGCCGAGCGGCGGGTCCTACGGGTGGCAAAGACCGGTGAGCCGGACTACATGGAGCACGAGGTCAGTACACCGCCCGGAAGCAAGGCGCACCCTTGGGTCGCCCAATTCTTCCCGCTCAAGGACGCGGCCGGCGAGGTGAGTGCGGTGAGCCTGGCGGTGTACGACTACACCCAGCAGCATTACTCACGGCAACGGCTACAACTGCTGAGCGAGGCCAGGACCCGCATCGGCACCACCCTTGACGTGGCCGGGACGGCCCGGGAACTGGCCGAGGTCGCCGTTCCCCGCTTCGCCGACTTCGTCACCGTCGACCTGTTCGACGCCGTTTTCCAGGGTGAGCAGCCCGGTCCCGTTCTCGCCGGCCGTGGTGCGGCGCTGCGCCGGGCCGCGAACCGGTCTGTTTACGAGTGGGCGGGGGAGGCCGCACTTTCCGTCGGCCAGAGCCAGGTCCATCTATCGTCTTCTCCTGTCACCCGCTCCGTCATCACTGGCCGTGCCGAACTGCATGGCATCACCGACCCGGAGATCGTCGGTTGGCTCGCCGATGATCCGGTACGCGCGGACCTGTGCCGCAGGTATGGGGCGCATTCGCTGATCACAGTGCCGATCCGCGCCCGGGGCACGACCCTGGGTACGGTCCTGTTCCTGCGCCATGCCGCATGTCCGGAGCCCTTCAGCCTCGAGGATCTGGCGTTCGCGGAGGACCTGGTCGCCAGGGTCGCGCTCCACGTGGACAACGCCCGCCGGTACACGCGCGAACGTGGCATCGCGCTGGCGCTTCAGCGCGCCCTGCTGCCCCCGAGCCCGATCCCCCATGCCGCGGTGGAGATGGCCGCCCGCTACCTGCCGGCGGGCGGCGATGCCGAGGTGGGCGGCGACTGGTTCGACGTGATTCCGTTGCCCGGCGCACGGATCGGCCTCGCAGTCGGCGACGTCGTCGGGCACGGCATCAACGCCGCCGCCACCATGGGGCGCCTGCGCACCGCCGTGCGGACGCTGGCGGACGTCGACCTGCCTCCGGACGAGCTCCTCACCCACCTCGACGACATGGTGACCCACGCCGCGTATGAGCGTGAGGCGGAGAGCTCCAAGAGCGTCGGCGACATGGGCGAGTCTTCCGGGGACGTCGGGGCGAGCTGCCTGTACGCGATCTACGATCCAGTCTCCCGCACCTTCTCCATGAGTCGGGCGGGCCATCCCGCCCCGATCCTGGTCCATCCGGACGGCACCCCACGCGTCCTCGACCTGCCTGCCGGCCCGCCGCTCGGCCTGGGCAGCCTTCCCTTCGAGGCAACCGACATCACGGTGCCCGAAGGCAGCCTGCTGGCCGTGTTCACCGACGGGCTCCTCGAGACGCGCGAGCACGACATCGATGAACGGCTCGATACGCTCTGCCGCGTCCTGGCCCGTCGCGTTCCCACGCTGGAAGCTCTTTGCGACACGGTCCTGGAGACACTGCGGACCGAGTCCCAGGCCGATGACATAGCACTGCTCATCGCTCGCACCCGGGCCCTCCACCAGGACCATGTCGCCTCCTGGGAGATCCCCGGTGATCCGGCTGCCGTGGCCGAGGCTCGCAAGCATGCCTCCGACTGCCTCACGGCATGGGGGCTTCAGGAGTCCGCCTTCGTGACCGAGCTGGTGGTCAGCGAACTGGTCACCAACGCCATCCGTCACGCCGCCGACCCGATACGGCTCCGGCTGATCAAGGACCAGTCGCTGATCTGCGAAGTCTCCGACGGCAGCAGTACGAGCCCGCATCTGCGCCGGGCACGCCTGTCCGACGAGGGCGGCCGGGGCCTTTTCCTCGTCGCCGAGTGCACCGAACGCTGGGGCACTCGCCACACCCGCGACGGCAAGATCATCTGGGCCGAGCAGCGCCTCGTGCCCTCCCCCGTATGAACGGGATTCAATGCACAGACGCGAGCTGTTGCATCAGCCCACGTACCGGCACGCCAGATATGAGCGAGGCATGTGCGCCTCGCCTGCCTGACGAGCGGAGGCAGTCCTGCCACCAGGGCGACACCATGGCAATGGCCTGTTGCGGGTCGAGGCGCATGTCCATGGCCGGCCGTATTGGTCCCGCCAGGTAGGTAACCGCATCACCCAGCGTCATCACGCCATCGGCCCCCACGATGCTGCGGCCGTTGCCGCAGCGGGCGGTTGGTCGGAGAGCTGGCCGTCCTGGACTCCCCACATGCGCACCGCCCCGCACGGCGGGGAGCAGCCCGCCCCCCCCATTACCGTCTTCGCAACCCCGCAACGGGGCTACCGGCCTTCGGAGTTGGCATGACTACCTCCCCTTGTCAACCACGACTGGCTCGCCCATGACCGTCCGGCCCGGTACGAGAGCGTCCAGTCGACGGTGCGGGTGCCGATGCGCGACGGCAGCAGGACCTGGGGCGACGTCCCCGGTGCTGGAGTAGCAGCGCCCGGGGCGCGAACGTCGTTGGGTCGCAGCGCAGTTGTACTGCGACCCAACGGATACGCCCAGACCCGAATCAAGCAACTCCTGTCCGTGACCTCGTCCCTTCGCCCGCAATACAGACCTGAGCCACGAGGCGACGCATTGGAGCAGAACGCAACGGGCACGGTCGAGTCACTCGGCGTCGCCGAGGAGAGTGCGGCGGACGTGCCGTAGGTGACTTTTCATCGCCTCGCGTGCGGCTTCCGCGTCCCGTTCCTTGACGGCGGCGACGATCTGCTCGTGCTCGTCGCAGTAGCAGCGGTGACGCTGGGCGTCGAAGGTCCGCTTCTTCAGGCCGCCCCACACGGGCTGGCGTCGCGCTGCCACGAGCAGCGAGCTGACGTTGATCAGGACCGCGTTGTGTGTGGCCAGGGCGAAGCTGTGATGCAGCGAGGTGTCCCATCGTTCGAACTCCTCCGAGGTGGCAGCCTGCTCTCCGCCGCGCAGGCAGCGCTCCATCTCGGCGACGTCGGGGCCGGTTGCCGACAGGACGGCGAGCGGCATGAGTTCGGGTTCGAGGGCCATGCGGGCGGCCATGATCTCCGACGGGCTGGGGTGATCGTGGCCTTCGGGGGTTGCGGTCCCGTCGAGGGCGAGGAAGGTGCCCCGCCCGACGTGACGCAGGACGATGCCGCGACTTTCGAGGTCCTCCAGAGCGGTCCGTACCGCTGCGCGCCCCACACCGACGGCAGTGGCCAGGTCACGTTCAGTGGGCAGACGGTCACCGGGCTTGAGTCCGGCGTCGACAATGTGCCGCTGAATGTGCCTGAGAACGCTGGCCGTTGGGCCGACCGGATGGCTCATGCCCCCTCCTCACCAAACCAATGCGGACCAATACTAGCACCACCCCAAACCAATTACCGGCCGGTAGGTCATTGACCGACGCGAAACGCGTACTTAAGGTCACCGATACGAACCGATAGCCAAGATTGGTTCCAATTGGTTGGAGGGCCGGTGCGGTACGCACGGATTCACACCACCGACGGCGTGCGCGTGTGCGCGGTGGACGAGCAGGGGACCACACGAGCGATCCGCTTCGCCGACACCGGCGAGTGGATCACGGAGTTGCAGCAGATCATCGCCGCCGGGCCGACGGCCGGGAAACGTGTGCAGGTCGACGGCCAGGCCGCGGACGGCAAACTGCTTGCGCCTCTGGTGCCGCACCGCAACGTCTTCTGCGTGGGACGCAACTACTCCGAACACGCCGCCGAGTTCGCCCGCAGCGGGTTCGATGCCACCGGGTCGGCCGACGGGCAGCACATCCCCCAGCACCCGGTGGTGTTCACCAAACCCGCCGCGTCGGTCATCGCCTCCGGCGATGTGGTCGATCCCCACACCGACATCACCTCCGCACTGGATTACGAAGGTGAGATCGGCATCATCATCGGGCGCCGCTGCTCGAAGGTCTCGCGCGAAGAGGCTCTGCAGTACGTGTGGGGCTACACCTTGATCAACGACGTGACCGCACGGGATCTGCAGCGTGATCACAAGCAGTGGTTCATCGGCAAGTCCCTGGACACGTTCTGCCCGATGGGCCCGTGGGCGGTGAGCGCGGACGAGATCGACATCGAGGATCTGCAGCTGCAGACCCGGGTCAACGACGAGCTGCGCCAGGACGCCAACACCTCTCAGCTGATCTTCGATGTGCCTACCATCATCGAAACGCTGTCGGCCGGCATCACGCTGGAGCCCGGCGACGTGATCGCCACCGGCACCCCGGTGGGTGTCGGGATCGGCTTCGACCCGCCCAAGTACCTCACCACCGGAGACCGCGTCGTGGTGTCCGCGCCGGGCCTCGGCGAGCTGACCAACGTCATCGGCCCGGTACCGGGCCGCGACCGCCTGCAGTCGGCGGGTGCGGCGCGGCTGTTCGTGGAGAAGATCGGGCAGGGAACGCCCGTCGTGTTCATCCACGGCCTGGGCGGTGCCACGACCGTCTACGACCAGCAGGCCTCCGCGCTCGCCGAGACCCACACGGTGCTGCGGTACGACCTGTCCGGGCACGGACGCTCCCCGCGCGCCGGTGTCCCCAGCATTGCGGACTGGGTGGAGGAGCTGGTGGCACTGCTGGACGCCGAGGGCATCCAGGAGACGGCAGTGGTGGCCCACTCCATGGGGACCCTGGTGGCGTCCCACTTCGCGGCCGCGCACCCCGGCCGGGTCACCCGGCTGGCCCTGCTCGGGCCGGTGCGCGCCCAGAGCGAGCAGGCGCGGCAGGCCACCTTGGCCCGGGCCCGCACGGTGCGGGAAGGCGGCATGTCGGCCGTGGCCGACGCCATCGTGTCCGTGGCCACCTCTGAGACGACCCGCACCGAGCGGCCGCTGGCCGCCGCCATGGTGAGGGAGCTGCTGCTGGGACAGGACCCCGAGGGCTACGCCCTGGCCTGCGAGGCCCTCGCATCCGCCGAGGAGCCGGATTTCGCCGGCATCAAGGCGCCGGTGTTGCTGCTGACGGGCAGCGAGGACAAGACCAGCCCCGTCGCCGTCAATGACGCGATCTTCTCCCTGCTGCCCAAGGCACGCCTGAAGGTCCTCGACGGGGTCGGCCACTGGCACACAGTCGAAGCCGCCGACCAGGTCACTCACGCACTGCAGGAATTCCTCACCCGCTGACAATGGCATGAGCCGCTTGAAAGGAAGGTGACGAGGATGTCACCCAACACCTCGATCCTGTTCACGAACGTCCGTGTCTTCGACTCGACCGGCAGCGAGCCGTTCGAAGGAGAGGTCCTCGTCCGCGGCGAGCGCATCGCGGAGGTGCGCCGCGGCAGCGGTGACCTGCCCCGGGACGGTGTGCGCGTCGTCGACGGGCGCGGGCAGTTCCTCATGTCCGGCCTGTGCGACGCCCACACGCACTTCTCCTGGATCGACTCTGCGGATCTTCCCGGCCTGGGCCGCCTGGGTGTCGAGGAACACACCCTGCTCTCGGCCAAGTCGGCCCTGACCTACCTCAACTGCGGTTACACGATGTGCGTCGGCGCGGCAGCGGCCAAGCCGCGGCTGGACGTCGTCATCCGCAACGCGATCAATGACGGGCTGATTCCCGGTCCCAGATACCTGGCCAACTGTCAGGAGATCGCCGTCACCGGCGGCGAGCTCGTCGACGGGATCACCGCCTTCGCCGACGGCCCGGAGGAAATGCGCAAGCAGGTCCGCCGCAACGTCGCCTACGGCGCCGACCTGGTCAAGCTGAGCATGTCGGGCGAGGAGATCACCGGCAACAAGCACGCCGAGGACAACTACTTCTCCGACGAAGAGGTCCTGGCCGTGACCACCGAAGCCCACCGCCGCGGCCTGCGGGTGTGCACGCACGCCCGCTCCGCCGAGAGCGTGAAAATGTCGCTGCGCAACAACGTCGACATCATCTACCACGCCAGCTTCATCGACGACGAGGGCATGGACATGCTGGAGGCGAAGAAGGACGAGGTCTTCGTCGCCCCGGGCCTGAACTGGCTGGTGGCCACCCTCCATGACGCCGCCGGCTTCGGCTACCCGCCGGAAGCGGCCGAGGCGGCCGGCTACAAGCACGAGCTGGAGTGCGCCATCGCGGGGCTGCAAGAGATGCGCAGGCGGGGCATCCGGGTTCTGCCCGGCGGCGACTACGGCTTCGCCTGGACACCGCACGGCACCTACGCCCGGGACCTGCAGCACTTCGTCGACCTGCTCGGCTACACACCGATGGAAACGCTGCTGGCCGCCACGAAGCTCGGTGGCGAGATCATGCGGATGCCCGAAGAACTCGGGCAGATCGGGCCCGGCTTCCTCGCCGACATGATCCTCGTCGACGGGGACCCCCTGCAGGACATCACCGTGCTGCAGAACCGCGACAACATCTCCGCGATCATGAAGGGCGGCTCCTTCCACAAAGACCCTGACGACAGTCGCCTCGGCAGGACCTCCTCCCTGACCGAGCAGCCCGTCATCGTTTCCTGAACCGTCCGGCAATCCGGCGCCCCCGGTCGCCCTGACCGGGGGCGCCGGCACGTCCACACCGCGCCGGCCAAAAACGGCAGGCGCGGGCAAGCCGTGTGCGCGGCCCGCAGGCCGTGGGCCGGTGAAACACGGAGAGGCAGTAGTGGACTTCCTTGCGGCTACGGCCATCACCGCAGCCGGCGCGGCAGCCGGGGCGATCAACGCGGTGGTCGGCTCCGGAACCCTGATCACCTTCCCCACTCTGCTCGCTCTGGGCTATCCGCCCGTCCTCGCCAATGTGTCGAACAACATCGGACTCGTGCCCGGAGTGCTCGGCGGCGTGTGGGGCTACCGGCGTGAACTGCGCGGGCAGGCCCGCCGCCTGGCCCACCTCGCCACAGCCTCCGCCCTGGGCGGGTGTGCAGGAGCACTGCTCCTGCTCAGGCTGCCGACCCGGACGTTCCAGGCAGCGGTGCCCGTACTGATCCTGACCACCTGTGCACTCACCCTCGCCCAGCCCTACCTGCGCCGCCGCCTGGACCGGCGCACGCGGACGCCCGGGCACGGGCCGCCGGGACTGTGGGCGGCAGTCTGCGCAGCGGGCGTGTACGGCGGCTACTTCGGAGCCGCACAGGGCATCCTCCTGATCGGCTTGCTGGGCTGCTCCGTACAGGAGAGCCTGCACCGCCTCAACGCCGCCAAGAACGTCCTGGCCGCGATCGTCAACACGGTTGCGGCACTGGCCTTCGTCGCCGCCACCACAGTCGACTGGTCCGTTGCCGCGTTCATCGCGCTCGGATCGACGCTCGGAGGACTGATCGGTGCCCGCACGGGCCGCCGCCTGCCACCCGCCGGGCTGCGAACACTCATCATCGTCGTCGGTGTCACCGCATCCGCCGTCATGCTCCGGTGACGGTGACTCGACAGACAACTGCCGTCGCCCAGCGTCGACAGAGCTTGCTGTGCATGCCGGGACGCAACGCGACGGGGCCGATGACGCCATCATCGATCTGCGGGAACACGCCGGGTTCTGGAGTCCGTGACGGATCTTCACGAACTGGCCTCGAACCGCCCGCCCGCCGGTGCGGTAGAGCCCCTCGCGGTGGTCTTCTCCGACGAGACGATCGGCACCAGGACTTCTGGCCGCACTCTGCGCGAGTTGGCCAACCGCCCCGAGCCAACCGAGGCCGCGATCGTGGTCTCGGGCGGGGTCGGCGCCTCCCGTACCGAAGTGGACACCGGCTGGTTCTCCCGCACCAATCCGGACCGGCCAGACCGGCCAGAGCGTGCCACCGCAGCGGTGCGTCGCTATCGGCATCCCGCCGCCGTCCAGCACCGCATCGGCATGGATGCCTCGAGTCCGCACAGATAAGCCATGAAACTGAGTGTCATACTGGCAACCGACACGCGATGCTGGGAGTGAGAGATGACTGCGCGAGTGGGCGTGCCAGGCGTACGCACGAAGACCCGGGACATCGCGCGCGCCGCTGTACGGGCCGAACTGGCCCAGATGGCATTCGACCTGTTCCTGCGCGAAGGGTTCGAGAAGGTCACTCTCGATGACCTCGCCACTGCGGCCGGGGTCTCCCGCAGCACCTTCCTGCGGTACTTCGGCAGCAAGGAAGAAGCGGTCCTCAGCGTCTTCGAGGCTCATGGCGAACAGGTCGCCGACGCCGTTCGCGCCCGCCCGGCCGACGAAGACGACTGGACGGCGCTGCGTAATGGGCTGGACACCGCCATCGAGCACTACCGTCAGGACCCGAACCGGGCCCTGACGACGACCCGGCTCGTCCTCGACACCCCCGCCCTGTGCGCCCGCCAGCTGGAGAAGCAGCGCGGCTGGCTGCCCGCTCTCGCGAATGCCCTTGCCGAGCGGACCGATTCACCGCAGCTCGTGACGCTCGACATCTCGGTGAAGGCAGCCGCGGCGCTGGCCTGTCTCAACATCGCGCTCGACTACTGGACCACCTCCGACGGCGACCTCGACCTCGTCGATCTGCTGGACCAGGCCTTCGCCGCACTCAGCCCACGACAAGGTGACGGAACCCAGGCCAACTAGGCCGCAGAAAACCGACCCACAGCAGCGCCAGTTCGCCTGGACGCTGCTTTTTTCATATCCGACTCTCATTTTCATAATCGACTAATCATTGCTACTGTGACACTCAGTTCCACAATTGACCGCCGGTTTCCCAACAGCTTGGAGTACCGATGTCCACCCCGTTGAACGGCAAGACCGCACTCGTCACCGGATCCACCAGCGGTATCGGCCGCGCCATCGCCGACGCACTGGCCGAGCGCGGCGCCCATGTCATCGTCTCCGGCCGCAACGCCGAGCGCGGCGAACAAGCCGTCGCCGGAATACGCGAAGCCGGCGGAAAGGCCGACTTCATAGCGGCCGACCTGGCGTCCGCGGACAGCGCCCGAGCCCTGGCCGAGCAGGCCCGAGCGGTCACCGGCCAGATCGACATCCTTGTCAACAACGCGGGCGTCTTCCCCGAGGGCTTCACCGTCGACACGGCGGAGGACGTCTTCGACACGGTCTACAACACCAACGTCAAGGCGCCGTTCTTCCTGGTCGCCGCGCTCGTTCCGGCCATGATCGAGCGGGGCTCCGGCGCGGTCGTGAACATCAGCTCCTTCGCCGCCGACAAAGCGGCACCGGACCGGGCCGCCTACTCCTCCAGCAAGGCCGCACTGAACAACCTCACCAAGGCATGGGCCAAGCAGTACGGCCCGTCAGGCGTGCGGGTGAACTCTGTCGCTCCCGGCCCCGTACTGCCCGAAGAGGTACAGGCCGCGATCGCCGGTGACCCCCGTGCCTCCGCCGTCCTGGACGCCCTTCCCGCACGTCGGTTCGGTCTCCCCCGCGAGATCGGCGCGGCCGTCGCCTACCTCGCCTCCGATGACGCCGCCTTCGTTCACGGCGCGTTCCTGAGTGTGGACGGAGGCGCGGGCCTGGCCTGACCGGCGTCAGGCGATGTGCACAGTCCAACCCGTCATCGAGGACGCGCCATGATGCCCGAGCGACAGGGAGCGAACTCATCACCACGCCGGGCACACCACCGATGACGATCGAGCCAGGGTGGCCGTGACCGAGGTCGACCCCGGTCACCGTCCGTCAGGTCCTCCCGTGACAGCGGGGGCATTGGAAGCCTCCGGCGATCACGGTGCGCGGCGAGAAGCGTGGCAGGCCGGGCGGTCGACGCCGGTGGCCAAGTCGGCCAGGTCCTCGCCGATGAACTTGGCGGACCAACCGCCTCCATGAGGTGACCGAGCCGGCCGGGGCGGCCCACCTCGGCAGCCAGTGCGGCGGCCCGGAAGTCGCTGGTCGCGTATCCGACAGGGCGGGTACTGGGCCAGCGACAAGTCCGAATGCTGGAGCGTCAGTCGGTCGACATGGCGGCCAGCATGGCGGCCGGGTAGCGGCTGCCCGCGGAACCCTGGGGCAGGATCGTCGTGATGTGCTCGAGGTCGGCGTCGGTGAGTTCGACATCGACGGCGCCGGTGTTCTCCGCCAGGCGGTCGGCGTTGCGGGTGCCGGGGATCGGGACCACGTCGTCGCCCTGGGCGAGCAGCCAGGCCAGTGCGAGCTGGGCGGTGGTGATGCCCTTGGCGGCGGCGAGCTTCTTGAGCTGCTCGGTGGCGCGCAGGTTGTACGTGTAGTTCTCGCCCTGCCAGCGCTCGTCCCAGCTGCGCATGTCGTCCGCCGGGTACTCGGCGGCGGGCTTGACCACGCCGGTCAGGAAGCCGCGGCCCAGCGGGGAGTAGGGCACCAGGCCGATACCCAGCTCGCGCAGGACCGGCAGGGTCTTCTCCTCCACCTCACGTTCGAAGATCGAGTACTCGAACTGCAGAGCCGTGACCGGGGTGACGGCGTGGGCGCGGCGGATGTACTGCGGGCCGACGTTGCTCAGGCCGAAGTACTTCACCTTCCCCTCGGCGATCAGTTCGCCGACGACACCCGCGACCTCCTCGACCGGCACCTCGGGGTCGGAGACGTGCTGGTAGAAGAGGTCGATGTAGTCGGTCTGCAGGTAGCGCAGGCTGTTCTCGGCGACCTTGCGGATGTTCTCCGGGCGGCTGTCGAACCCGGCACCGATCTGCTGCGCGGTCATGTCGTAACCGAACTTGGTGGCCAGGACCACCTCGTCACGGAAGTCCTTCACAGCCTTGCCGAGCAGGATCTCATTGCTGCCCGTGCCGACGCCGTACAGCTCGGCGGTGTCGAAGAAGTCGATCCCGAGTTCGTGCGCACGACGGATGGTGGCGATGCTCTCCTCCTCGTTCGAGGAGCCGTAGGCGAGGGTCATCCCCATGGTGCCGAGTCCGAGCGCGGAGACACGAAGACCTTGGGAGCCCAGGTTGCGGTGGTGCATGAGTTTGCTCCATACGTAGCTGTCAGCCAGGCATCGTCAAACCAGACTGTTCGGTTTGAGTGTAGACGTCAGCCGTCCACAATGCCAAACCAAACAGTTCGGCCGCTTATCCTGGTCGTATGCCTCGCCCAACCACCGACCCGACCACCGAGCCCGCTGCCCCGGAAGGCGCCGACTCAACCCGTGAACGAATCGTCACCGCCGCCACGGACGAGTTCGCCCGTCACGGAATCGCCGGCGCCCGGGTGGACCGCATCGCCAAGCAGGCCAGGACCAGCAAAGAACGCGTCTACGCGTACTTCCGCGGCAAGGAGGCGCTCTACGGCCACATCGCAGCCAAGGAACTGACCGAGCTCGCGGAGGCCACCAAAATGGATCCGGGCGACCTGCCCGGCTACGCGGGCCGTCTCTTCGACCACTTCACGGCCCGCCCCGATCACCACCGCCTGATCACCTGGGGACGCCTCGAACTGGCCGACTCGGCCGTCGTCGACACCGGCGCCGATCCCACAAGGGCGGCCATCGCCCGCAAGCTCGACCAGCTCCGGCAGGCACAGCAGGCCGGACAGCTCGACCCCGCATGGGACCCGGTCGATGTCCTCGCCCTGGTCAACCAGATCGCCACGACGTGGGCGGCTCAGACCGAGATCGGCGCCGCCGCCGAACAGGCCGCGGACCCGTCCGTCGCCGCTCGCCGTGCCGCAGTGGTGGCCGCGGTCGAACGTCTCTTCCCACGCGTGAAGCGGTCACAACCCGGCTGACCGTTTCGGGGATCGGCTACTCGACGCTGTGCACTCACCGCCACGACGCCCGGGGACGGCAGTGCCCTGACCGCGGCACTTGTTCTACGGCCGGGGCCAGTCCGGTCGCCGTCAGCCCGAGGCGGACCACATCGGGGCAGAGGAGCCTGCCGCCTCGAAGGGCCGTTCCCAGAAGAGCGGGGTCTCCTCGATCGCGACGGGGAACTGGAGCCGCTTCACCGGGCGGCCGTCACCGCTGACGAAGACGCGGTCCTCGTACGGTCCGTCGAGTGGCAGGCGGATCTCCGGTTCCTCGGCGACGTGGCCCGCACTGATCAGCGTCGCGGCGGTTCGGGCGAGCGAGAGACGGGAGACAGAGCCTTCGCCTGTCGTCACTCGGTGCGTCAGCCCCCGGATCGCGGCTGCGGCGATCTGGTATCCGGTCGCGAAATCGAGTGCCTCGACGGGCAGGTGCCGGGGCCGGTCGGCACCGACGAGCCTGCCGAGCGCGTTGATCGGTGTCCTGTTCTCCGGGTCGGCGAGGGCCCAGGCCGTCGTCGCCTCGGCGAGGCCGCTGCTGAACTGGACGAGGGTGTCGAAGCCTCTGCGGTCCTTCCAGGGCCCCGTCCAGCCGTAGGCGTTGAGCGCCACTTCCACCAGGCCGGGTCGTACGGCGGCCCGGACCTCCGGGGCGACGAGGCTGTCCAGGCCCCCGGGGCGGTATCCGTGGACGAGCACGTCCGCATCGGACAGCAGCTTAAGGAACCGGTCTCGGCCGTCCTCGGTCCGCAGATCGAGAAACGCCCACCGCTTGCCCAGCATGATGTCGCTGCCCCGCCCGAAGACGCTGCTCTCGTCGGAGCCGGGTCGGTCGAGGCGCAGCACCTCGGCACCGCAGGCCGCCAGGAACCGAGTCGCCATCGGTCCGGAGATGACCCGGGTGAGGTCGAGTACGCGGATGCCGGCCAGCGGACGTCCCGGTGTCGGCTGCCAGGCGTCGCCGCCCGCTTCACCGGTCTCGATGTGCACGATGGGTTCCGTGGCCACGGCCCGGCCCTGAGGGTGTCGTCGCCATTCCTCGACCGAGCGACTGACCGCGACGGCCGCGCCCGCGTCCACCAGGAGCCGCTCGGCGTCCTCCGCGGGATGCCTGCGGATCTCGGACTCGAACTCGCCCCGGTCCTCCCTCGTTCCGAGTGCGCGCGCGATGCGGGAACGCAGCGTCGGAAACGTCGCCTGCATGCGAAGCCATCGGTCGTCGGCCGTCTGGAACTCGCACATCCAGGTGTGCGAGACGGGCTGCCGCGCCGAGGGGTCGAGGGGCTGAGAAGGGCCGACCGGCAGATCGAACCATCCGCTGGCAAGAATCCGGTCCACCCGTACCCGCGGTCCCTCGCCGCCGACCGTGGCGAGGAGGTCGCTGAGGGCCAGCCCTGCTGCGGCGAACGACGCCGCGGCCAGGTCGGTCACCGCGAACGGCGACCGCAATGCCCCGTGTCCTTCGAACCGCACTCGGTCCAGTGCTTCCTTCTCCCCTCCCAGGGAGTCCCAGATCTCGGAGAGGAAACCCCGCGCGGCGGGGTGAGCGGAGTCGGTCATGGCGCCGTCCTTCCTGTGGGCGCCGGTGCGGGGAGCTGCAGTGCCTTCGGCTGGAGGAACTCCTCCAGCCCGTGGACGCCCAGTTCACGGCCGTTGCCGGACTGCTTGTACCCGCCGAAGGGCGCGAGCAGGTTCAACCGTGCGCCGTTGATGTGGACCATGCCGGTGTCCAGGCGGCGGGCGAAGGCGACGGCGCGTTCCTCGCTGGCCGAGAACACCGCGCCGGACAGGCCGTACAGGGAGTTGTTCGCGATCCGCAGGGCGTCCTCCTCGTCCGCGTACGGCATGAGGACGATGACCGGGCCGAAGATCTCTTCCTGGGCGATGGTCATGTCCTCGGTGACATCGGCGAAGACGGTGGGGCGTACGTAGTAGCCGATGGGCAGGCCGGCCGGGGGCTCGACACCGCCGGTCACCAGCCGGGCACCCTGGCCGACGGCGTCGACGATGTACGCGCGCACCCGGTTCCGATGGGCCGCCGAGGCGACCGGGCCGACCTGGGTCCGCTCGTCGGCGGGATCACCCACCACCGTGTTCTCGGCCGCCTCTTTGGCCAGTTCCACCGCACGCTCGTAGGCATCGCGGTGCACGAGCATCCGGGTCCACGCCGTGCAGGTCTGGCCCGAGTTGCTCAGGACGTTGGCCACCCCGTCGCGGACCGCGGAGTCCAGGTCGGCGTCGGGGAGGATGATGTTGGCGGACTTGCCGCCGAGTTCGAGTGCGACCTTCTTGACGGTGGCCGCCGCGAGTTCGCCGATGCGCTTTCCGGCTCGGGTCGATCCGGTGAAGGAAACCATGTCGACGTCCGGATGGACGACCAGCGCCTCACCGGCGACGGACCCGATGCCCGGCACGAGGTTGAAGACGCCGGCGGGGAGTTCGATGGCGTCGACGATCTCGGCGAGCAGGTAGGCGTTGAGCGGGGTCACCTCGGACGGCTTCAGCACGACGGTGCATCCCGCGGCCAGGGCGGCCGCCACCTTGGCGACGACCTGGTGCAGCGGGTAGTTCCACGGGGTGATGGCGGCGACCACGCCGACCGGCTCCTTGACGACGAGCGAGGTGGCGATGCACTCCTCGAACTCGTACGTCTCCAGCAGCCGGGCGTACGACTCGGCGACCGCGATCGGCAGCCCTGCCTGAACCCTCGCCGAGAGCTGCCGCGGCGCGCCCATCTCCGCGGTGACGGTCGCGGCGATCTCGTCGGCGCGCTCCACCAGGCCCTGGTGGAGCCGGTCCAGGAAGGCCTTGCGTTCGGCGGGGGTGGTGCGGGACCAGCCGGGCAGCGCCGCGCGGGCGGCGGCGACGGCCGCGTCGACGTCCTTCGCGGAGGCGGCCGGCACGGTGGCGATGACCTGCTCGGTGGCCGGGTTGACCACCTCGGTCGTCTCGTCGCCGGAGGCCTGCCACCAGGCGCCGTCGATGTAGAAGTTCTTGTGTTCGAGCACGATGTCCGGAACTCCCTCTTCGTGGTGGCGCATGTCAGTGGCGGCCGAACATCTGCGGGTTGCCCTCGTCGATCCAGACGGACTTGGTCTCGGTGTAGTCGTCGAGCGCGTCGGGGCCCAGTTCGCGGCCGATGCCGCTCTGCTTGAACCCGCCGAACGGCACGGCGTAGTGGACGACGCGGTAGGCGTTGACCCAGACCGTGCCAGCGCGCAGCCGCTTGACCATGCGGTGGGCGCGGCCGATGTCCCGCGTCCACACGGCAGCGGCGAGACCGAAATCGATGTCGTTGGCGAGCCGGGCCGCGTCGTCCTCGCCGCTGAACCGCACGACACTGGCCACGGGCCCGAAGATCTCCTCCTGGGCGAGCCGTGAGGAGTTGTCGACGCCGGAGAAGACGGTGGGCCGGACGAAGAGGCCGCGGGCCAGCTCCGTGGTGGAGGTGTCCCGGACACCGCCCGCGGCCAGGCGCGCCCCTTCGGACTGTCCGATGTCGATGTAGTCGAGGACCTTGTCGAACTGGTTGCGGCAGGAGAGCGGGCCCACGTCGGTCGCCGGGTCGAGCGGGTCGCCGAGGACCAGCTTGTCCGCGGCCGCCGACAGGGCGTCGACGAACTCGTCGTACACGCTGTCCTCGACCAGGACCCGGGAGCCTGCCATGCAGGTCTGACCGGTCGCCGCGAAGATGCCGCCCATGACTCCGTGCACGGCGTTGTCGAGATCGGCGTCGGCGAAGACGATGTTGGGGGACTTTCCGCCGAGTTCCAGGGTGACCCGCCCGATGCGGGGTGCGGCGGCATTGAGCATGGCCTTGCCCGCCGCGGTGGAGCCGGTGAATGCGATCTTGTCGACGCCGGGGTGGGCCGTCAGCGCGGAGCCGGTCGGCTGCCCGAAGCCGGTGACGACGTTGACGACGCCCTTGGGGAAGCCGGCCTGCTCGCAGAGTTCGGCCAGGCGCAGGGTGGAGGTGGGGGTCACCTCCGACGGCTTGATGACGAGCGTGCACCCGGCCGCGAGCGCGGGGAACAGCTTCCACGACAGCAGGGTCAGCGGTGAGTTCCACGGAGTGATCGCCGCGACGACGCCGACCGGTTCGGGCACGGTGTATGCGGTGAAGCCGGGGTGGGCGGGGAGGGTGGAGCCGTGGTGGTTCTCCGCGAGCCCCGCCACGTAGCGGGCGTGGGCCGCCATCGCCCGCGCTCCGGGCAGCATCTCGCTGATGAGCTTGCCGTTCTCGTGGATCTGGATGAAGGCCAGTTCCTCGGCGTGCTCCTCGATGAGGTCGGCGAGCTTGCGCAGCAGGCCGGCGCGCAGGGCTGCGGGGGTGCGGGACCAGCCGTCCTCGTCGAAGGCCCGCCGGGCCGCACGCACGGCCCGGTCGACGTCCTGCGCGGTGGCGGCGGGGACGCGGCCCCAGGAACGGTTCTCGTACGGGTCGAGGCAGGAGAAGGTCTCGCCGTCGGAGGCGGGGACCCACTCGCCGTCGATGAGCATCAAGTAGTCGCGGTCCGTCCCGGCCGGAAAGCGCTCCGAGCGCGAGGAGGCCGCCGGGGCCGCCGTGTGGTCCGTCATTTCTCGTTTTCCCATCTGAGTGGTTCTCTGCGTGGCTCAGAGCAGTTGCTTGAGGGGGACCGACAGGTCCTGGAGTGCTTCGGGGGCGACCCGGGCCCGTGCCGCGACCAGCTTTCTGGCGGCGGTGAAGTCCCGGGGGCTGTTGACCACGTCCGCGGCGCGGACCAGGCCGTCCTTGAGGTAGAAGGCCGCGAACGACCTCCCGGTCCCGGTGGTGCCACGGATGACGACCTCGTCGTAGCCGGTGGACAGCCCTGTGGTCTGGAGCTTGACGTCGTACTGGTCGGACCAGAACCACGGGATGGCGGTGTACGGCTGAAGGCTCCCGGTCGCGGTGGCCGCGGCAACCCGCGCTTGTTCGGAGGCGTTGGGCACCGACTCCAGGCGGCGGCGTCCGCCATGCTCGCCGCAGGGGTGGCTGGTGCAGTCGCCGATGGCGAGGACGGCGGGGTCCTCGGTACGGCAGTACTCGTCGACGACGATGCCGTTGTCGACGGCGAGCCCGGCCTGCTCGGCGAGCTCGGTGTTGGGGACCAGTCCGATGCCGACGAGGACGATGTCGGTGTCGATCCGCTCGCCGCTCTTGAGCTCCACGGCGGCCACCGAGCCATCGGGGGCGAAGGCGAAGCCGGTCACCGCGGTGTCGACGCGGATGTCCACGCCTTCCTCGGTGTGCACCCGCTGGTAGAACGCGGAGACCTGCGGCGCGGTCACCCGGGCCAGGACACGGGGCAGCGCCTCGAGGACCGTCACGTCCAGCCCGAGCTGCCGGGCGACCGCGGCCACCTCGAGCCCGACGTAGCCACCGCCGACGACGACCAGCCGGGCGCCCGGCACGAAGCGGTGCCGCATTGCGGCCACGTCAGCGAGGGTCCTGAGGTAGTGAACGTTGGGCGCGTCGTCCAGTCCCGGGGCAGGCAGTCTGCGCGCCCGACCGCCGGTGGCGAGCACCAGGTGTGCGTACGGCAGCCGCTCACCGTCCGCGAGGACCACGTGGCGCGCGGTCCGGTCGATCGCGGTCACCCGGGTGCCGGTGCGCAGGTCGATGCCCTGCTGCTCATACATGGCGGGCGGCCGGATGTGCAGGTCCTCGGCCGTGGCCTTGCCGGAAAGGTACGCCTTGGACAGCGGCGGGCGGGCGTAGGGGTAACCGGGTTCTTCGCCGACGAGGGTCACGGGGCCCTGGCGGCCGGCCATGCGCAGGGCGGCGACGAAGTCCGCGCCGGCCTGACCGCCGCCGACCACGACGATACGGTCGGTCACAGTGGGTTCGATGTGCATGGTGTGCTCCCGCCCGTCCTACTTCTGGGTCTTCGGGATGTGCACGACGATGCCGTCGAGCGAGGCGTCCAACGTGATCTGGCAGCACAGCCGGCTGGCGTCGGTGGGTTCCTCGGAGGTCGCCTCCAGCATCTCCTCCTCGTCCTCCGACCGCGCGGGCAGCGCCGCGAGCCACTGCTCGTCCACGAAGACGTGGCAGGTGGCGCAGGACAGCTCGCCACCGCACTCGGCGACGATTCCGGGTACCAGATTGGCGGTGGCGGCCTGCATGACAGAGGCTCCGTCGGCGGCGTCGGCCTCCTGCTTGGTCCCGTCCGGACGGACGAATACGACACGGGGCATGGCGGTCTCCTGATCAGGTTGCGCGGGTACGGGGTGCGGGAGAGGGGTCAGCGGAGGAACGACGGTCGGTCAGCGCCGCCGAGGAGCGCGTCGAGGGCGTCGTCGTCCAGGTGCTCGGCGTTGTCGCCGAGGGTGGGTGCGGGAGCGGGGTCGGGCGGCGTGTGGCCGTGCAGGATCATGGGGAATCCCTTCAGCCACTCGGGGACGCGCAGTGCAGCACGGCGCTCGCGGTAACGGGGGTCCCGGGCGCGGTCGGCGGCCGTGTTCACGGGTACGGCCGGGACACCGGCGCGGCGCAGTTTAGCCACGGCCCTGTCACGGGGGTGTCGGGCCGTCCACTCAGAGATGGTTGCGTCGACCGTGTCCTGATGGTTCAGCCACCAGTCCTCCGGCTCGTGGCCGGGCAGTGCGGTGATCACCTCGGCCAGCGCCCGGCGGTGCCCGGCGCTGGTACAGGCGATCGCCAGCCAGCTGTCGGGCTCCGCGGTGGGGTAGGTGTCGTGCGGGGCCGCGCCGGGGCGGTGGTTGCCGTCCGGTGCAGGCATGCGCCCAGTCCAGACGTACTCGCCGAGCTGATCGGCCAGGGTCCAGGCGACGGCCTCCCGCTGCGAGACGTCCAGGTGGATGCCGCGCCGGCCGCTGGTGACGGCGTCCGCGACCAGCGCGGCACCGACGAACGACACCACCTGGTCCGGATAGTTGACGTCGCCGCCCGACCACATGGGCCGCTCACCCGGGTAACCCGTGACGGCGGCGAGGCCGGAGAGCAGGTCCAGGGTCGAACCGAAGGAGCCGTACGAGGCCTCCGGTCCGAAGACGCCCTGACTCGACAGGGACAGGTAGACCAGGTCGGGGTTGAGCCGGTGGGCGGTGGCGTAGTCGATGCCCATGCGGGCGGTGACGCCTACCCGGAAGTTCTCGACCAGGACATCCGCCCTGCGGATGAGTCGGTGGGCGATAGCCCGGCCATGGTCGGTCTTCAGGTCGAGGCTCAGACGGCGCTTGCCGGCGTTGTTGGAGGCGAACATCGGGGAAGCCGGTGTCTGTGCCCCGTCCGCCTTGCCGGCGCTGCCCGGCATCACCCACGCCCGGAAGGGATCCGGGCGGCCCTGCGACTCGATCTTGATCACGGTCGCGCCGTAGTCGGCGAGCAGCCTGCTGGTGGCCGCCCCGGCGGTGATGGTGCCGAAGTCGAGGACGACCAGACCGTCCAGGGGCGCCGCGTCCCTGTGCTGCACGGCCACGCTCGCGCGCGGCGTGCGGGCCGCCGCCGGTCGTGGCCCGGCCGTGAAACTGCCACCGCCGTCGCCCAACCGGGGTGCCGCGACCGTGGATGACGGCGCTCCAGGCACGGTCCACGGAGGGCCGACCACAGGCGCGTCCCTGCGACGCATACCGGGCGGAAGGACGAAGCCCCGGGTGCGGAGCTGTTCGTCGGCCATCAGGCTCTCGGCGTCGGCGGCATGGCCGAAGGGCAGTCCGAGGCGTTGCGCCTCGGTGTACAGCTCCACGGCCTCACGGCTTGCCGCCGCCTCCGCGATCACGGCCCACCACTCGTCCGAACGCCGGGCACGCTGCTCGGCGTCGTCGAGGCCGGGCGCACTCAGGCGCGGGTCGCCGAACAACTCGACGACAGCGGGCCACTGGTGTGCGGAGAAGATCACTCCGACCCAGCCGTCCTTGGCCCGCACCACACGCCAGCCACCCTGCGAGGAGCCCGCACGCTTCGGGACACCACCGCCGAGGTCGTGAAGGACGTCGCTCTTCCAGTCCATATACGCGGCGACGTCGCTCAGGGCGACCTCGACGAGGTCACCGCAACCCGTGCGGTCGCGATGGCGCAGGGCGAGCATGGCGCCGTACAGGCCGACGAAGGCGGCCGAGTGCGCACTCTGCTCGCCGCCCAGGCTCAGCGGGCGCCGGTCCGGCTCACCGACCATGGTGGCCAGTCCGCCGTACGCCTCCGCCAGGAGACTGTCGCCGACGCTCTCGGCGTACGCTCCGGTCAGTCCGAACGCGGTGAGCGAGACCGTGACCAGTCGGGGGAACCGATGCCGGAGCTGGTCGAGGTCCAGGCCTTCGGCGGCGGCCGCGGCCGGCGTTAGATCGGTGATCAGGACGTCGGCCGTGGCCAGTGGGCTCGTCTCGTCGGCAGCCAGTTGCTCGGGGCGGAGGACGGTGCTGCGCTTGCCTGCGCCCAGGGCCGCGAACGTGAACTCCCTGGCCCTCAGCGGCGTGCCGGTGGGCGGCTCACACAGCAGCACGTCGTGACCGAGGGCGGCGAACAGGCGTCCGCACGCCGCTCCCGCGACCGACTCGGTGACCTCGACCACCCGGAAGGTGCGCTGCCCGGACATCAGCCCTGCCCCGGGTTGCGCGCGCCCGACCGGAAGCGGTCGAGGCCCTCGGCCAGAGCGGTGCTGCGGGCGCGGAGTTCATCGGCGATCTCATGGCCGTAGGCGATGGCCTCGGTCCACTCGGAGATCTCGCCGGGGATCTTCCACAGTGCCTTCTTCGACCATTCCAGCGCGGTGGCGTCGAAGGAGGCGACGCGTTCGGCGAGGGCGGTGGCCGCGGCGTCGAGTTCCTCCAGGGGAACAGCGCGGTTGACCAGCCCCCACTCGGCCGCCGTGGTGCCGTCGATGCGCTCGGCGGTGAGCACCAGCCACGCCGCGTGCTTGGGCTTGAGCCGCAGTTGGGCGGCCGGGCCCGCGAGGGTCGGGTAAAGGCCGAAGCCGATCTCTGGCATGCCTATCTGGGCCTCGTCGGCCGCTACGGCCAGGTCGGCAACGTTGATCAGGGTGGAACCGCCGCCGAGGGCAGTGCCGTTGACGGCGGCGATGACGACGGCGGGGTGGTTGCGGATCTCCTCCTGCACGGCCGCCCACTCGCTGCGCCGGTCGAGTTCCGCGTCCCCGGTGCTGACGTCGCCCTCCTTGAGGTCGACGCCGGCGCAGAAGGCGGAGCCGTTGCCGGTCATGACGATCACCTTGGAGCGCCCCCGGCACTCGTCGAGGGCGCGCACGATCCCGACCCGGGCCGCACGGTTCATGGCGTTGCGCTTGCGGGGGCGATTGAAAGTGATACGGGAGATCCCGTTGTCCAAGTGCTCGACGAGGACGACCTGTTCCGTCTCCGCCGGGGAGGTCGTGATGGCGCTCATCCGGACACCACCTTGAACTTCGGGATGGCCCGGTCATCGGAGATCTGCTCGAAGACGACCTCCAGCGGCATGCCGCACTCCAGGTGCTCCGGCGGATCCACAAGGGTGGTCATCAGGTACGGCCCCTCCTCCAGTTGGACGAAGGCCACCAGGTAGGGGACCTCGTCGGCGAAGGCGGGGAAGTACTTCTGGTGCATGACGATCCAGGACCACAACGTGGCCCTGCCGCTGGCGGCTCGCCATGCGAAGTCCGCGTCGAGGGTCACTGGGTCTACCGGTGACTCGGGGAAGCGGGGGATGCCGGAGTTACCGTACTGGAGGCGGAGTTCACCGGCGAGGGTGCCCTCCCAGAAGTCACGGTTGGCGTCCGTGACCGGCGGTAGCATCGCGATGAGTTTCTGGTTGTCCATGTGCTTGCTCACTCCCCGACCAGGACGTGCGAAGTGGTGATGGGCGAGGCGCAGATGTACTGGGCGACGTTGCAGTCCGTCACCTGGCGAGGGCCGGCCTCGCCTCGGATCTGGCGCACGGCCTCCACGTGGTGCCCCCAGCCCTGCATGTAGCTCTCGCCGGTGTGCCCGCCGGCGGTGTTCACCGGCATCTCGCCGTCGCGCGCGATGCGGTCCCCGGTCGCCCACTTCCAGGCCTCGCCGCGCGGCGCGTGGTCGAAGCCCTCCAGGCTGAACAGGACGGTGGGGGTGAAGTTGTCGTAGATCTGCAGGCAGTCCATGTCTTGAGGGCCGTAGCCCGAGGCCGCATACACCCGCCGGGCGACGTCCTGGGAGGCGGAGTGGAAGAAGTCCGTGCTGGTGTAGTAGTTGCTGACGCTGGCGCGCGCGGCGGTGGCCGCCACCCGTACCGGCCGCTTGGCCAGGTCGCGGGCCTTCTCCAGAGTGGTGAGGATCAGCGCGACGCCGCCGTCGTTGATGATGCAGTAGTCGTACAGGCGCAGCGGGTCGGCGATGTAGCGGGAGGCGAGGTACTGCTCCTCGGTGATCTCCTCGCGCATCACGGCGACCGGGTTGAGGGCGGCGTTGCGGCGGTTGTTGATCGCGATCGGGGCGAGGGCGCCGTCGGGCACGCCGTAGTCGTACGCGTAGCGGCGGTACATCATGCCGACGTACGCGCCCGGGGAGGTCATGCCGTACATCGCGTCGTAGCGGGTGGTGGGGCTGTCGGTGTAGGCGCCGCCGTAGGTCATCTTCACCGAACGGCCGTTGTTGCCGTACACACAGGCCACGACGTCGGCCTGGCCGGTCTCGATCAGCGAGACGGCGTGCTGGACTGCGACGCCGCTCATGCGGCCGGATCCCTCGAGGGCGTTGATGACACGGGGATTGGGGACGCCGAGCACATGGGCGCCGTGCTCGTAGTGGATTCTGGCGGTGAGGAGACCGTCGACCTCGTCCTTGCGCAGGCCGGCGTCGTCGAGCGCGAGGCGCAGGGCCTGCGCGCCGAGGGCGTAGGCGTCGCGGTGCGCGTCCTTGTTGGCGTAGAGGGCGCCGAAGTCGGTCTGGCCGACGCCGACGATCGCAACTTGCCTTCGTTCAGGCATGGTTCAGTCCCGGGTCGTGGTCATTGGGGGAATGACGGATGAACGCGATGGGCCGCTGCGCGGCCGCCGATCGCGGAAAGGTGAGGAGTGAAACGGAGAATCTGAGGGGGCGGGTGACCCTGGAGCCGACTGCCACGCGTGGGGTGGCGCGCACGGCGAAGGGTTCTGCTCAGCCCTGGGAGAAGGGGCACTGGGACGCGTCGCCCGTGCCGTCGTGAGCGTGTTCGTCCGGACTGTCCAGGAGGGGAAGAGCCTGGATGTCGGCCATGAGATCGCGCGCGTGCTCCATGGCGAAGGCACGGCTGTGCGGATTGGTGGCGATGACCGCCGTGCCCTTCAGCAGGCCGTCGAAGGCCATGCCGGCCACCTCGGCGGACTCCTGGGCGAACGGCTCGATGGCGGCGGCCGCATGCGAATCGGCGGCGACGAGCGCGCTGACCCTCTCGGTGCGGACCCAGCCGGGGGCGAGGAGGGAGACGCCGACGCCGAAGTCCTTCAGGTCGCGGCGTGCCGTGTCGGTGAGGCCGAGCGCGGCGTACTTCGACGCGGTGTACGTACTCATGGGCATCACGTGGGGCGGCACGCCGAGAGAGTGCTCGGAACCGGTGTTCAGGATGTACGCCGATCCGCCTCGCGCGGCGGCGTCCTTCAGCAGCGGTGCGAAGGCGTGGACGACGTGGAACATGCCCAGCACGTTGACGTCGAAGAGACGTTTCGCCTCGCCCGGGTCCACGTCCTGGAGTGCACCGGCCACACCGATGCCGGCGTTGTTGCACACCACGTTGACGGTGCCGAACCGCTCGACGGTGGCCTCAGTCAACCTTTTGACCTGCGAGTAGTCCGAGGTGTCGGTCCGCAGCCAGTCCGCTGTGGCACCGTCGGCCCGCAGGCTCTCCACCGCCGCGCCCGCGTCCTCCACATCGGCGATCATCACCCGGGCGCCGCGTGCTGCGGCTTCGCGGGCGAGGGCCAGTCCGATGCCGGTGGCACCGCCGGTCACAACGACGACGGCATCCGTCAGAGTGGTCATGAGCGGACCTCCCGCCGGTCGGCCGTGGTGACGACGATGGGCAGCGACAGCAGCTTGTTGATGAAGGTGCTCCAACCCCGCCTGGGCTCACCGTTCAGGGCGATGGAGACACCGCGACGGTGCATCTCCTCAAAGAGGATCTTGAGTTCGAGCTTGGCAAGGTTCTTGCCGATGCAGTGGTGCGGACCGTTGCCGAACGCCATGTGCTCGTTCGCGGTCCGCAGCGGCTCGAAGCGGTGCGGGTCGGCGAAGACGGCCGGGTCTCGGTTGGCGGCGGTGAAGAACATCTGCACCAGGTCGCCCTTGCGCATCTGCGTGCCGTGGAAGTCGATGTCACGGGTCACCGTGCGAGCCATGTTCATGGCCGGGGTGACGTACCGCAGGAACTCGTCGACCAGCCCGTCCAGGTTGCCGGCGGCGACGGCCCGGTCGGTGGCATCGGCGATCTGCGGGTCCTCCAGGATCAACCGCATCGACTGGGCTATGACCGTGTGAGTCGTCTCGAATCCGGCGATGAGGAGCAGGGTGAGGTAGTGCAGGTACTCCGGATCAGTGATCTCACCGCGCTCGGCGCACTGGGCGAGCACGGTGGCGAAGTCGTCCTGGGGGTCTCGCAGCTTATCCGTTCGCAGCTGTTCCAGGTACGCGTGGACGTCCGGAAGCAGCGCCAGTATCGACTCGCCGCCGTTGGGCTGCTCCGCGGCATCGAAGATCGTCAAGGTCCAGTCCACGATGCGCTGGCGGTCCTGGTGCGGCACGCCGATCACCCGTGCGATGACGCGGGACGGGACGATGGCCGCTACGTCGCCCACCCAGTTGACCTCGCCGCGGGCGGTGATGTCCTCCAGCACCTCCACGACGATCTCTCGGACCCAGGTGTCGAAGTTGGCGATGACCCGCGGTCCGAAGGAACGGGCAGCGGCCCGGCGCAGCCGGCTGTGGACCGGCGGGTCGTTGTACATGATGTTGTGGCTGAACTCGGGATGCGGCGCGGGCAGGGTCGGGAAGAACGGACCCCACTGGGAACTGAAGACCTCAGGGTTCCGTTCGATCTCGACGATGTCGGCGTGCCGGGTGATGCACCAGAAACCGCCGTTGAGCGTGCCTGCCTTCGCCGGCTGCCAGTACAACCCGGGCATCTGCCTGACCGCATCGAAGGTCTGATGGGGTACCCCGGAGGCGAAGGTCGCCGGGTCCGACAGGTCTGGTATCGCCGGGGCGATGGTGTCCGTACTCATTTCCGCACTTCCTTGTGCTCTTGGTGTTCTTGCCGACTTCCTCGGCTTCTTCCGTGTCTTCGGGTTCCTGGTCCGTGAGCCGTCCGCGGGCAGCCGTCCTCGACCGCGTCAGTCGGCTTCCCCCTTGAGCAGGCCCATCGCGACCTCGGCGGACGCTCGGGCCGCGGCAACGTGCCGACGGGCCACCTCCGCCGCGTCGACGGCGGAACGGCGCCGGATCGCCTCGATGAGATCGGCGTACTCCTGCTTGGTGACGGTCATACGGCCAGGGGTGGCGGCCGAGACGCGGCGCAGGGCGTGGATCCGGCTGTACAGGCCGCCGAGCAGTTCCGCCAGCATGGGGTTGCGGCAGCCGGCGAGCAAGATCCCGTCGAAGCGGTCCAGCACGTCCTTGTTGGCGTCGCCCCCCGGGTTCAACTCTTGGGTGACGGAGGCGAGTTCGTCGACCTCCTCCTGGGTCGCACGCTCGACGAACAAGCGCACCGCGAGCGGTTCGAGTTCGGCGCGGATCTCATAGATCTGTTCGATCTCCTCCGCGGTCGGAGTGGTCACCCGCAGTCCTCGGCTGGGCGACTCTTCGACCAGCCCTTCGGCCTGGAGACGCCTCAGCGCCTCCCGCACGGATGTGCGACTCACTCCGGTGAGCTCGGTCAACTCGCGCTCGGTGAGTCTGCGACCAGGCTGCAAGGCCCCGTCCAGGATGGCCTGACGCAGCGCGTCGACCACCTTGTCCCGTACGAGCTTGTCCTGCGTCACCCGAAGATCGAGTCCAGACCCGGCCACGTCACACCTCTGCTTCCCAGGGATGAACTTTGTATGACGGAATACAGAGTGCCGTGTACCAGGAGCCATCGTCAATGGGGCAGAGGGGACCTTCTTGTACACGGCACTGAGCGAATGAGCTGCGCCGCCGAGATCCAGATGCACAAGTGCGGGCGACGACTCCGCAGGCCAGGCGCCCCTTCGGCCAATCGATCGACGCCGTGAGTGGAACCGGCCAGAGGGGCAGCCCTTTGGGGGCATCAGCGGTTGGAGTGTGTCGCCGCGCCAGTCCACGCTTGGTCGCCCGCACGCAGAACCAAACAGGAGGCTCGAACCCCGGTGCTCCGTGCCGCGGGCCGTCCTGTCGGCGCACGTCCGGCCCCATGCCTTCCCCCGCGCACGGCGATCAGCTCTGCTGGCACGCGTCGCGCGAGCGCCTACGAGACGGCACTGGATACGACATCAACTACTCTGGCCGCAGCCGCATAGCCCGTGTCCAAGATCCGGGTCAAGGCCCGCCTGAGGGCCGAGGTGCTCTACGTGCGGGTAACTCGGAGACTGGTCGCGTGGCAGGAGGAGCAGCAGGCGTGACCGGGATCGTGGGCAACCTGCCTGTTGCTCTGACAAGTTTCGTCGGTCGGCAGCAAGAACATTCCGAGGTCCGTCGTCTGCTGGGCAGGGCGCGGCTGGTCACGCTCACGGGCATGGGAGGTGTGGGCAAGACTCGGCTGGCGACGGAGGTGGCGGCCGCGTCCCGGAAGGCGTTCGCCGACGGCGTGTGGCTGGTGGATCTCGCCCCGGTCCAGCAGCCGTCGGCGGTGGCCGGCGCCGTCGCAGCGGCGCTGCGGCTGCCGGACCAGGGATCGAAACCGGTCCTGGACCAGCTCTCGGAGCACCTTTCTACCCGCCGGGCCCTGATCGTCCTGGACAACTGCGAGCATCTGGTCGACGCCTGCGCTCAGGTGGCGCAGGTGCTCCTGTCGACCGCTGACGGTTTGCGCGTCCTCGCGACCAGCCGCCATGTGCTCGGCGCGCCGGGGGAGTACGTCTTCAATGTGGTCCCGCTGTCGGTGCCGGACGAGGCCGTGGAACTCCTGCGGGAGCGGGCGGTCGCGGTCCGGCCCGGATTCGAGATCGACGAGAGGAACCGGGATGCGGTGGCGCGGCTGTGCGCCGACCTCGACGGAGTGCCGCTGGCGATCGAGCTGGCCGCGGCCAGGCTGCGGGTCCTCACGCCCGAGCAGGTGGCGGCCCGCCTGGAGGACCGTTTCGCGCTGCTCACCGCCAGCAGCCGGACAGCGCGGCCGCAGCAGCGGACACTGCGTGCGACGCTCGACTGGAGCTTCGAACTGTGCACGTCGGCCGAGCAGCTGCTGTGGACCCGGCTCTCGGTCTTCGTCGGTGGCTTCACCCTTGAAGCGGCGGAGGAGGTGTGCTCGGGCGAAGGCATCGCCCGGCACGAGGTGCTGGACCTGCTCGACCGGCTGATCGTCCAGTCCATCGTGCTCACTGGCGAACGCGAGGACCGGTTCTCGTACCGGATGCTGGAGACCGTCCGCCAGTACGGCAGGGCCCGGCTCGAGGCATCGGGTGATGAACAGCGTGTACTGCGGCGGCACCGGGACTTCTTCCTCGCGCTGGCAGAACCCCTCGCCGACGGCTGGTGCGGCCCAGGGCAGCAGGAAGCCCTCGTCCTACTGCGGGCCGATCATGCCAATCTGCTCGCGGTCCTGGACTGCCCCGGCGATCCGCAGACCAGACTGCGGCTCGCAGCCGCCTTGCGTTTCCACTGGTGCGTCGGAGGGTTCCTCACCGAAGGACGCCACCAGCTCGAACGAGCACTCGCGGCCGTGCCCGAGCCCACCGCGGCCCGTGCCCACGCGCTGTGGGTGGCCGCCTGGGTGGCCCTGCTCCAGGGAGACCTGGCGGCGGTCGAACGGTGGCTCGACCAGGCCGAACCCCTCGGCGAGGCCCTGGACAACGCGGTGGTGCGCGGCCACGTTCAGGGTATGCGCGGCGCGGTGGAGTTCCGCCGGGGACGGTTGGACCGAGCCCTGCGGCTGATCCGGGACGCGCTGAGATGGCAAAGGGCCTCGGGGGACGACTTCACGCTCATCGTCGGGCTCTTCGAGCTGGCCGTGATCCAGACGGTTCTCGGGGATCCGGAAGCCGAGGACACCGCCCGACAGGCGATGGATGCCGCGCGGGGGCACGGCGACCGGTGGGGTCTGGCGCACGCGCTGTGGGTCCTCGCCCTGCATGCCTTCCTGCGCCATGACCTGGAGACGAGCACCGAGCTACTCCGGGACACGCTGAAGGCGGGACGAGGGCTTGTCGACTACACCTGGACCGCCCTGGTGCTGGAGCTGCTCGCCTGTGTGGCTGCCTCCCGCGGCATGCACGAGCGGGCGGCGGGGCTGGTCGGCACGGTGCACGCCCTTCTGGAGCGCAGCGGCAGCTCGCTGCTGGTGACCGCCCCGTTCCTGTTCGGCCACCATACGCGCTGCGAAGAGGAGATCATCCGGTCTCTGGGGCGGACCGCGTACGAGAAGGCGATGGCAGGCGGCGTCCACCGGGCGACGCCGGCCGAGGCGATCGACTACGCCCTCGGCACCGGGGCGCAAGCGGTCGCCTCGGCCACGCCGACCACCCCGTTGACCCGCAGGGAGCGGGAAGTGGCGGCGCTGGTCGCCAAGGGCCTGAGCAACCGGAAGATCGCCGCCGAGCTGGTGCTGTCGCCGCGCACGGTAGACGGTCACGTGGAGAACATCCGGGCCAAGCTCGGGTTCGGCAGCCGGGCGCAGTTGGCTGCCTGGTGGGCCGGGCAGGAACCACCCACTTCGTAATACCCGTAAGAACACCCATGGTCCGGAACACACCCCGGGGCCGAAGCTTGTGCCACGCCAGAGTCACAGCGGGCGCCCCGGAACCCGGCATGCGGCAGCGCCACAGTCCCGCCGGCCCGGAGACGCCAGCAGTACCGGCCCCATGCAGTGCCGGTGCCACCGTCCTGACCTGGCCATCCCTCATGTCCCGCGCAGCCGGGTAGCCACAATCCGGCACATCGCGTACCTGGAGAGTGCAAGGACCATGAACGAACCGGTCACCATCGAGGTCTCTGAACCGGCCTCAGGCGGTCAACCGACGGCCGCGCCACCGAGCCGGCACAAGAGCCGTGTCCCCGGCATCATCACCAGGCCCAGGACGGTCGCTTCCGTCCTGGCCGCCGTTGTGCTGGCGCTGGTCGCCAGTCTGATCGGTCCCCTGGGGGTGGTGCAGCCCGCGGTCGCCGAAGACGGCAACCCCACGTTCCATGTCGGGGATGACGACGGGCTCGACTACTTCCACTTCATCAACTCGATCCGCGCAAGGGTCCACGACGGCGGGTCAAACTCGGTAGCGGGTGCCTCGAACCAACTCGTGGACCACACCAATCCGTCGGCCACCACCTCGTATCTTCAGGTCGACATCCACATGTGGGGCAACTCGAACTTCGTGCGCCTGCAGATACGCCGATCGGACCTGTACATCCTCGGCTGGTGGGACAAGAACAACAACTACCGCTACATGGGCAACCGCACAGTCCCGGCCGCCGAGAGCGGGCGGGCGGAGAGCGGCGTCTGGCGCCCCGCCAACAAGACCATACGCACCCCATTCGCCGAGAACTACGGCAGCCTCGAGAGCTATGCCCACGAGAGGCGCGCGGGCATGGGGATCAATCGCTCAGCCATCAGCTCGGCGGCCTGGTACCTCTACGACTCCGACAACAACACGAACATGGCGCGCGGAGTCCTGAGGATGACCCAGTTCATCGCGGAAGCGGCCCGTTTCCGTCCTATCCGCGACAGCATACAAGCCGTGATCGGGACAAACGGCGCCTGGTTCATCCCCGCGCAATTCGCCGCGCAGGAAAACAACTGGGGCACCCTGAGCAGCCGCTTCAACGCTCTCAACATGCTGCCCCGGGGCACCAGGGACCAACACCCTGTCACAGCTTGGCGTCGAGGAGCCTTCAACGAGGCCGTAGCGATCGTTCTCTACACCGCGATCCAGTACGCCCAGTACGTCCTCGAGACATCGAAGGGCCGCTGACCGCGCGCCTGCATGTATCCGACAGTACGCCACACTTTTAGAGGAACACGATGCGAAGATGGAATCCGGTCGGGGCTGTACGTGCAGCGGCCTCTGTCCCGGCCTCGACGCGACGACGGAAGTCCGCCGGTCTCGTCGCCGCTCTCTCCCTGACGCTGGTCGCCGGAGGGGCACTGATAACCGCAGCCCCGGCACAAGCCGACGTCACTGACGGCCTGGTGCTGCGCTACAAGCTGGACGAGACCTCCGGCACGGTCGCGCACGACTCGTCCGGCAACGGCCGCGACGGTACGGTCAACGGCACCGCCGACTGGAAGGGCGCGGACGGGCTGCGTTTCAACGGCTCAAACACCTACGTCAAGGTCCCGGACAACATCATGGCCGGGCTCAGCTCGATCACCGTCGACTTCGACGTCTGGATCGACCCCACCATGGGCAAGCCGTACGCCTTCTACGGCTTCGGTAACACCAACGGCAGCAACGGCAACGGCTACCTGTTCACCACCGGGAACTCGTTCCGGACGTCGATCTCGATGACCGACTACACCGCCAAGCAGGACACCATCCCGTCGAACACCTCCTACCAGCTGGCGCGCGGCATGTGGAAGCACGTGACGTACACCCAGACGGGCAACACGGGCGTCCTGTACGAGAACGGCGTCGAGAAGGCACGCAAGACCAACGTGACCATCACCCCGGGCGCGATCGGCGGCGGAACGACGACCGCGGACTACGTCGGCCGGTCACTGTATGCCAACGATCTGTACTTCAAGGGCCGGATGCGGGACTTCCGCGTCTACAACCGGGCGCTGTCCTCCGCCGAGGTGCAATCTGTCGCCAACGAGACCGAGGAGCACTGGGAGCAGGCGCAGGAGCTGGCTTCGTACAACGGCGCGCTCGACGTCTTCCAGGACTCCACCGTCGGGCCCGTCATCATCTTCCCGTCGGACTACACCGGCGACATCGACAACCTGTCGGTCCCGACCGACTGGACCGACGCCTACGGGAACGTCCCCACTTCCTGGCCCGCCTTCACGACTGCGAAGAGCCCGCTGTTCACGGTCGAGCAGATCGCCACCGTCGAGGACGCGGTCACCGCCCAGGTGCAGCCGAACGGTGACCTCACCTACCGGCTGGACATCACCTACGACGGAACTCAGGACCGGGTGGTGGCGAGGACCAACGCCCCGGCGTCGGTCACCGATCCGCTGGCCACCCAATACGTCGGCCGGCTAGTGATCGAGTCCGACACCACGCCGTCGGGCAAGTGCAGGCCGGACCAGACCAGCGTGGCCAATTCGCTCGCCACGATCGCGACGCCGGCCGGCGGTACCGGCGATGTCACCACGGAACTGCAGTGGAAGCAGGTCCAGGCGCTGGCCGACTACAACTGCGCGCTCACCGCCTTCGACGACCCCAACATCGGGCCTGTCATCATCTTCCCCTCCGACTACACCGGCGACATCAACAACCTTCAGAAGCCGCCCGGCTGGACCGACCAGTACGGGCAGGTTCCGGCCGACTGGCCTGCCCCCACGACCGCGAAGAGCCCCCAGTTCACCGTCGCCCAGATCCAGGACATCCAGACCTCGGCCGTCAACCAGATCGCGGGAGCGAGCAGTGACACCACCAACTACAGCGTGACCGTCCACTACGACGGCCCCAGCGACCGAGTGGTGGTCGAGACCGACGCCCCGGCCTCAGTGACCGGCCCGCTGCTGACCACATACCCGAACAAGGTCGTGATCGCCACCCCGTCCACGCCGCCCCTCGCTGACAACTAGGAACGCACATCGAGTAAGGGGGCCGGAGCCACCCGGCCCCCTTACTCCCGAGGGCGCGTGAGCGTGACGACCACGGCTGGGAACTGATGCGCGCCACTGGAAGCGCACGTCGGATCCCCAGCATCGAACCGAGCGACAGCCCGAACAGCACCAGCGCCATCTGCGCAATGGAGAGGTCCAGCCGGTCCCGGATCGCGGGCGTGCGCGTCGCCCTCGACGACATCTCGATCGCGGCCACCAGGAACAACAGCAACAGCAACTGACTTCGCCGACCACGGCCTGGTCCACGAGAAGGCTTCTCCGTGCGACCGGAGAGGGAGCCTCCGCTGGTCAGCCGATCTCAAGCACGATCTTGCCCCGGACCCGGCCGGTCTCGCTGAGGCGGAAGGCGTCGGCGGCCTCCGCCAAGGGCAGCACACGGTCGATGTGGACGGTGAGCTCGCCGGCGTCCGCGAGGCTCGCGAGGGCGGCGAGGTCCGAGGGAACGGGCTGCGTCCATACCTGGTGTCCGCCGCGCTGAGTCACCTCGGGATCGACGATCGAGGCGACCCGGGAGGGGTCCTTCAGCAGTTCCTGGGAGACAGCCACGGCGTCACCACCCACGCAGTCCACGGCAGCGTCCACACCCTCGGGAGCCAGCTCCCGCACGCGCTCGGCCAGGCCATCGCCGTAGACGACGGGTTCGGCGCCCAGGGAGCGCAGGAACTCGTGGTTGCCTTCGCTGGCCGTACCGATGACCCGGGCGCCCCTGGCCACGGCGATCTGCACGGCCACGGAACCGACACCGCCGGCCGCCGCGTGCACCAGGACCGTCTCCCCCGACCGGACACCCACCCGGGACAGCGACTGCAACGCGGTGAGCCCGACGAGCGGAAGGCCGGCCGCCTGCTGCCAGGTCAGCGACGCGGGCCTGCCCGCGAGGGTGTGCACGGGCGCGGCGACGAACTCCGCGTAGGTGCCGTGCTGCACCTGCTCCGTCCGGACATAGCCGAAAACCTCGTCACCGGCGGAGAACTCCGTGACACCCGGGCCGACGGCCTCAATCACGCCCGCGACGTCGAAGCCCGGCACCAACGGAAGACTCACCTCCAGGATCGAGTCGAGGTGGCCGGCGACGACGTGCCAGTCGACCGGGTTGACCCCCGCAGCCGTGCCCATCCGCGGCGGATCGGACACGGTCGCGTCTATGCCACTGAACAGTATCCAGTGGTCCATAGGCCCCAGGCGCGGGCTGTGACTGAGTTCTCACCAGTCACAGGACTAGTGAGGGGTTGCCTCGGTGCTGTCAGCGAAGCGCGGGTCGACCTCGATGGACACCCAGCCGTCGCGACCTCCGGTGCGGTCGTGGACCGGGCGCAGGATGTCGGCGGCATCGCGGATGTCGGCGGTGGTCATCTTGCGCACAGCTTCCTCACCTCGGGTGGCGAGGTCGGCCATCTGGTCCTCATAATCGCTGCCGCTCGGGATTACCTCCTGGAAGATGGCAGGGGACGTGGCGACACCGACGACGTACCGGTTGGCGATCGGCTCGGCGAGATTGCCGGAGGTGATCCGCTCGCGGGGGACGGACAGGTTCCCGCAGCCGTCGAAGGCCACCGTGCGGCAGCGCACTCCGGGTGTTGACGGCTGGGCCAGCGGGCGGCCAACACGTCGAACAGCCGCTCGAGAGGGGCCACCCCGACCCGCCGACGCAGATCGCGAGGTGCCTTCTCCGAGTGCTGCGGCACCCGGGCGGCCAGTCGGGCCCCGAGTTTGCTCCACACCAGTTCTGTGCCCAGATGCTCGAACAGCCCGAGCGCGAGCACGAAGTACACCCCGACGCGAGAGGGGAGGCTCCGAAGTCGTCGCTCGCGAGCCCCGCTCTCGTCCAGTACCGCATTCACCAACTCGGGCAGGATGACCTGCGTTAACTCACCGATATGACCAGGCGCGAACACGTCATCGGTTCCGCCCGTGACAGACTGAGCCACTGGGGCGCCGCTTTCTCAGCAAGATCTTGGTCGATCCCCTGGATAGCAGAGGCCCCTTCTGCCGCCCGCCACGCCTGACACCGCCGCTGGGCTCTTGACTTCGTGGCATTGGTCCAGCACGCACAACGGGAAGATCGCCCCAGCGAGAAACCTGTTCGACCCGCACGTTCCATGATTGGTTGAGGTACGGCTTCTGAAGCCAGGCGCATTCCTCAGGGCTCGCCTGGCTTGTCCGGCGCGCGGCGCCGGTGGCGCGGGGTCAGGGTCGGGCTGCTTCGCACAGCAGCCGCAGTTGGCGGGTGACCATCACTGGATCCACGGTCTCCGGGTTCACCAGCCACTGGTTCTCCGCTCCCTCGCCGACAGCCAGGACGAGTGCGGCGAAAACCTCGGGGTCCACGTCCGCACGCAGCTCGCCGGCCTCGATGGAGCGCCGTACCGCATCCGCCAGTACCCCGCGCAGGGTCGCGTACCGCCTGGCCACCCACTCCCTGGCCGGGTGTTCCTCACCCGAGGCTTCCGCCGTGAGGATGTGCGCGAGCTGGACAAGCGCCCGGTCGCCGACCACCTGAGCGGTGAACGCGTCCAGGTTCTCCAGGATTTCCAGCAACGTCAGGCCGAGGTCAGGCTGCACGACGTGCAGCTCGGCGTCCCGCTGCTCCAGCAGAGCCAGCAGGACGGCCTGCTTGTTCGGGTAGTAGTGGAGCAGTCCGGCCCTTGTCAGGCCTGCTGCCTCGGCGATGTCATTGAGGCTCCCGGCACGGAAACCGCGTGCGGAGAACACGTCCAGCGCCGCCTTCAGGATGCGCTCGCGCCCGGCGCCGGATCCACCGCCGGAGCGGCCGTTTCTGTCCATGTCGCTCCATGATATGGGCCTGATCAATCACAGCTGTGCAGGGTTCCACGCCGGTCCGGGCTCCCCGGCCGTGCCGCTCACTGTCGGAATGGCTGCCGGGCCAGTCGGCGCTCACGTTGACGTACGGGATCGGCCACGGGTGCGGCCAACTGCAGGCGTTGGGTGTACGGGTGTTGTGGCCGATCGCACACCTGGTCGGCGTCTCCCTCCTCGACGATCTCGCCGTGCAGCAGCACCGCGACCCGATGACTCATCCGGCGCACCACGGCCAGGTCGTGGCTGATGAAGAGGTAGGCGCACGCCGTGTCCTGCTGGATCTCGAGGAACAGGTCCAGCACCGTCGTCTGGGTGGACAGGTCGAGCGCGCTGGTGGGTTCGTCGCAGACGATCAGTCCGGGCCTGAGGGCCAGCGCCCGGGCGATGGCGATGCGCTGCCGCTGGCCGCCTGAGAACTCCCTCGCGAGCCGCTGTCCGGCGTCGGCGGGCAGCCCGACCCGGTCCAGCAGTCGGCGCACCCGGTCACGGCCCGTCTCCCGGCCCTGCCGGAGCAGGGGTTCGGTCAGGATCTCCTCGATGGTCATGGACGGGTTGAGCGAGGAGTAGGGGTCCTGAAAGACGACCTGGACGTTCTGAGCGGTGCGGCGGCGCTCCTTCGTACTCAGTGTGGTCAACTCGACCCCGCCCAGCCTGATCGATCCGCCGGTCACCGGCGCGAGGCCCAGAACGGCCCTGCCGACCGTGGTCTTACCGGAGCCGGACTCGCCCACCAGACCGAGGGTCTCACCGGGCCGGATGTTCAGAGAGACGCCCTTCAACACCTCGACGGGTCGGGACCGCCATCCCCGCACCGGATAGGCGACCCGCAGATCCGAGACGCTCAGCAGCGCGTCGTCGTTCATGCCGGGTTCGTCCATCCGGCACGCGTTCACGCCGTGCTCGTTCACGCCGTGCTCGTTCATGCCGACCTCGTCCAGGGCTCGCGGACGACGGAGCCGTCCAGCATCGAATCGAGCAGCGTTCGCGTGTACGCCTCCTGCGGCGCGCGGAACAGGCCCTCGGTGTCGTTGGTCTCCACGACGGCTCCCTGTCTCATCACACTGACGCGGTCACAGATGTCGGCGACGACACCGAAGTTGTGCGTCACCAGGAGGACTGCCATCCCACGTTCCTGCTGGAGGACGCGTATCAGGTCGAGCACCTCGGCCTGCACGGTGACGTCCAGGGCGGTGGTGGGTTCGTCCGCGATGATCAGGTCCGGTTCCGTTGCCACGGCACCGGCGATCAGGACGCGCTGCGCCATACCGCCGGAGATCTGGTGGGGATAGGCGTCGAAGGTGCGTCGCGGGTCCTTGATGCCGACCCGGCCGAGCAGTTCCGTGAGTTCCCGGCGTGCCTGGGCCCTGCTGATGTCTTTGACTGCTCGCAGGCCGTGGCTGAGCTGCGCGCCGACGGTGAACGACGGGTCGAGGTTCGACATCGGCTCCTGTGGCACATAGCCGATGCGTTTGCCTCGCACCTCGCGCAGGACCTTGCCGTCGCGCAGGTCCAGGCCGTCGAAGGTGACGGCACCACCGAGGACGACCGCCTGGCGCGGCAGGATGCCGAGGACGGAGAAGGCCGTCTGCGACTTGCCCGAGCCCGACTCGCCGACGAGGCCGAGGACCTCGCCGCGGCGCAGCTCCAGGCTGACGCCGTGGACGACGGTCTTCAGCCGCGCGTCGGTGGTGGGATATCCGACAACCAGGTCCCGCACGCTCAGCAGCACGTCCGTCGACGCCGAGTCGGAGGCTATGGACCTCACAGCGGCTTCGGACTCGGTACTCCCGGCGGAGAGACGGTGGCCGGCACGCAGCCGCGCGACCGCTTTGGGGTGCAGCGGCCGGGCCTGGGTGTGCGCGGTCTGCAGGACGTCCCGCAGCGCGTTGCCGACGAGCACCAGGCACAGGGTGGTCGCGGTGATCAGGAGCGCGGGCCAGAGCACGTTGAGCCGAGCCACGTAGATGTTGTTGAACGCGTCCTGGAGCATTCCGCCCCAAGAGGGCGCCGTCGGGTCGCCGAGTCCCAGGAACTCCAGTCCGGCCTGGATGGCGATGCCCGCACTCAGGACGAACGAGCTCTGCACGACGACCGGCGCCCGGACGGCGCGGAGCACGTGCCGGAAGATGATCCGTGCGTCGGTCAGGCCCGCCACCTTGGCGGCGTCCACGTACAGCTCCCGCCGTACGCCGAGCACCAGCGTGCGGACCAGCCGGTGGTAGGAGGGGGCGATCAGCACACCGAACACCGCCATCGCGGTCAGGGTCGACGGCCCGATCACCGAGTACAGCGCGATCAGCAGCACCAGGCCCGGAAGTGCCATGACCGTGTTGGACACCCAGGAGGCCACGGTGTCGAGACGGCCACCGAAGTAGCCGGCGGCCAGGCCGGAGGTGACTCCGAGCACCAGCGCCACCAGCAACATGACCGAGGAGGCGGTCAGGGTTCCGAGCGTGGCGTGCATCAGCCGGGACAGGACGTCCCGTCCGGACTGGTCACCGCCGAGCAGGAAGCCGCTGGTCAAGGGGGGAGCGTTGGTCAGCTCCAGCCGTGCCTCGTTCGGGTCGTGCGGAGCGAGGAAGGAGGAGCAGAGGCCGAACAGCACGATCAGCAGGAGTGCCACGGAACCGACCAGGCCCAGGGGATTGCGCAATAGTCGTTTGACCGTCATGACACGCGCGCCTTCGGATTGAGCCAGCCGACCAGCAGGTCGACGGCGATGTTGACGATGAGGACGACGACGATGCTGAACAGCACCGATCCCATGACGGCCGGGATGTCGCCCTGAACCGCGGAATCGTTGGCGAGCAGCCCCATGCCCGGCAGGGCGAAAACCCGCTCGATGATCACGACGCCGCCCATCACGGCGACCGTCTGGAGCGAGAGGATCGTCAGGCCCGGTCCGGCCGCGTTGCGCAGCACATGGCGGAAGATCACGGCCCGCTCACTGATGCCCCTGGACCGGAGCGTGCGGACGAAGTCCTGTTCCAGGACGTCGATGACGGCTCCGCGGAACTGCTGGGCGGCCCCGGCGACCGAACCGATCAGTACGGCCAGCACCGGCAGGGCCAGCGAACGGGCCCAGCCGACCGGATCCACGTCCGGCGAGACGTACCCGGTAGCCGGGAAGGCCCGAAGGGCGATCGCGAAGGCGAAAACCAGCACGATCGCGACCACGAAGTTCGGGATCGCGGCCCCGACGACGCCTGCCACCTGAAGGAAGCGGTCCAGCCCGCCGCCGCGCACGGCGGCGGTGACCCCGACGAGCACGCTGAGGATCATGGTGAACAGCAGCGCGGGCACGATGACCGCCAGCGTCACGGGGACCCGGGTGGCCAGCATGTTCGTCACCGGCTCGCCGGTGAAGTAGCTGGCGCCCAGATCTCCCCGGACCAGCCCCCCGAGCCACTTGAGGTACTGGGCGGCTACAGGCTGGTCGAGACCTAGCTCCGTGATCTTGGCGGTGACTTGTGCCTGGGTGGCGCTCTGGCCCAGCACGCGCCGGGCGATCCCCGTGCCGTCGCTGAACACCAGCGCGTAGGTGACGGCTGTGACGACGATCGTGAGGACGATGCCCGACAGCAGCTGCCGCACCGCGAACCTCAGCATGGTTTCCCTTTCCTCGCTGTACTTCCTCGTTCTTCCGCCGGCCGCCTGTCAGGCGGCCGGCTTGAAGCTCCGCAGATACGGGACGACGCTGCCCAGGTACGGCCGCGCGGACGTCGTCTTGTCCGTCGCGTAGAAGTTGGTCGGCAGCACCCACGGGCAGAACCAGGCCTGCTCGACGAGGAACTCGTTGGCCGCCTGTGCGTTCTCGGCGGCCGCGGCGCCGTCGAGCACCTGGGCCTTGTCCAGCAGCGGCTGCAGCCGGGCGTCGGCCGTGTGGGTGACGTTCCAGACCGCCTCGGGCGCCACGGTCTGGACGAGGTCCCACAGCGGGGTGCGCGACTCCATGAAGGTGAAGAAGATCGGGTACTTGCCGCTGAACAGCGCGGGGAGGACCTGGTTGGCGGCTATCTTCGCCTGCTTGGCCTTGATGCCCAGCAGTCCCAGCTGCTGGGTGATCAGCGGCGTGGCGAACTCCAGGCCGGGGATGGCGGGGAGCTCGAAGCTGAAGCCGTCCGCGTAGCCGGCCTTCTTCATCAGCTTCTTGGCCTTCGCCACGTCGTACGCGTAGTGGTCGACCATGCCGGCCAGATAGGCCGGGCTGCCGTTGTGGAAGATCTGGTTGGTGACCTTGCCCTGGCCCTGGAAGAGCGCCTTCAGGATCGCCTGGCGGTCGAAGACCATGTTGATGGCCCGGCGCACCTCGACGTGCTTCAGCGCGGGGATGACCTTGCCCTCCGGGTCGCCGAGGAAGAGCCCCGCCCAGTTCACCTCGTTCTTCAGCAGGGTCAGGCCGGACGACTGGACCTCGGTCGTGGTCTGCGAGCTGATCGGAGCGGCATTGATCTGACCGGACTTGAGGGCGTTGACCCGGGCGGTGATGTCGGTCATCTGCCGCATGACGATCTTGTCGTAGGCGTACGCGGCCTTGTTCCAGTAGTCCTCGTTGCGCACGAAGGTGTAGGTGGAGCCCGTGGTGGTGGCCGCCGCGTCCAGCTTGTACGGACCGGAGCCGACGGGAGTGGTGTCGCGATTCTTGGCGGTGTGCGACTTCGGGCTGGAGATGATGCCCGGGGCCAGGCAGAGAAACGTCGGCAGCAGACCCTTCGGCTTCGGTGTGGTCAGCACCACCGTCGAGGCGTCCTTGACGGTGACGGTGACGTCGGCCAGACGGCCGGCGTCGGAACCCCCACCATTCTTCATGTGCTCAAGCGAAGCCTTGACCGCGGCCGCGTCGACTGCCGTGCCGTCGGTGAACCGCATCCCGGAGCGGATCACGAGGGTCAGTTCCGTCTTGTCGTCGTTGAACGTGTAGCTCTCGGCCGCGTTCGGGGAGACGGTGCCGTCGGGCTCGTATCTGAGCAGCGTGTCGAAGCATGCCTGCCAGGGCAGGACGAGGGAGAAGGCGCTCTGCTGCTTGGCCGGGTCGAATGAGCCGTAGGCCATGTCGAGCGCCAGGCTCAGCGTCTTCGATCCGGCGGTGCCGCCGGCACCGCTGCCGGCGGCACCGGTCGCGCTGGTGCAGCCGACCGCCGATCCTGCCACGAGGGCCCCGAAGCCGAGTCCCAGCATGCCCTTGCCGAACGAGCGGCGATCCATGCCCACCATGAGATGCTCCTTTGCATTGGTAAACGTATAGAGGAAGGTTGACGAGGTCGGGTCGGACGGGTGCGGATCGAAACCGCCGACGGCGGCCCACCCGACGGGTGCCGGGAGACACCCGAAGCGAAAGGGCCGGGAGACACCCGATGCGAAAGGCGGGACCGGCGGCAGGACAGGGCGGCGCTCCGGCCTGCCGGCCGGACTCCACAGCAACCCGTGGAGGGTGCCGGTTCGGGTTCAGGCTTCTTGACGTTCGGACATGAGGGGTCCCCTGATGCGGCGAAACGCGATAGCGAAGCGTGGGCGACCCGGACGGGCGGACGTGCCGCTCGCGGACCTGTCGACCCCACCGACAGCTCGCGCTCAGCCGATCCTGCCGGTGCGAGATGTGGCCGTAACGTAGCTGCCCCAGCGGACACAGGCAAGCCTTCTGCGTGAAACGTTTTAACCTCTCAGACTGCAATGCGGCCACCGTTCAGGCACCGAATGGAGCGCGCCAAAGTAGGCGTTTTCCAGCCACATGAGCCTGCAGCAGGCCCCCAAAAGCCGCGCCACGAGGGCAATCGTCGACACGTCGACGGGGTGGGGGTCTGGGCATACCTCCACACCCTCCGTCAGGCCGACGGGAGAGTGTGAATCGATTCATAAGTCTGGACTCCGTTCGGCCTTCCTCCCTGTAAAGCCCTGCCGCGTCCCCTACCAACTAGTTGGGAGGTGTGCTCTACTGTGCCTGCTTCACCTGTCCTGACGAGGCTGTCCTGAAAGGTGCGCCATGCACGCTGCCGTCCCGTCTCCCTCGCGCACCTCCCCCGTGGTCCTGCGGGACCCGTCCTGGCAGGGGCACTGGATCGGGCCGAAGGCGCAACAACCCGAACTGGCGGGCTTTGGCCACCCGGTCTCCCGCGCCCCGTTCGGCCGGTATCTGTTCCGCACGTCCTTCACCCTGACTGCCGTGCCGGGCTTCATACCGGCCCGGATCACCGCCGACGCCCGCTACGTCGTCCACCTCAACGGAGCGGAGGCCGGGCGCGGCCCCGTACGTTCGCAGCCCCGGCGGCTGCACTACGACGATCTGGATCTGGCGCCGCTCGCACGGCAGGGCGAGAACACCCTGGTCGTCCTGGTCACCTACTACGGCCAGGCCAACTCCTTCTGGCAGCCGGCCGTCGCGAACGCGACCCTCGGCCGGGACGCGGTGCTCGTCCTCGAAGCGGATCTCGGTGACCGGCTGCTGGTGACGGACGACACCTGGCAGGTGCTGGACCCCGGCGCCTGGCACATCGCCGCCGCCGAAGGAATCGACGGCCTCCCCGTCGAATGCCTCGACGCGCGCATGCTCCCCCACGACTGGAAGACCGGAGCGCCCGACGCCGCTTGGCGCCCCGCGCACATCACCCCCGCCCTCCACATGGGCGCCCTGGCCCGAAGTCGGCCGCCCACCGACCCCTACGGGCCGCTCCTCCCCCGCCCGATCGGACCGCTCGGCGGTGCCCGGCTCACCCCGGCCATGGTCGCGGCGGCCCTGTCGGCCGAGGCCGCGGCGGACCATCCTCATCCGGTCGCCCGAGTCCGCGCCCACCTCGGCGATCCGTCGTGTCCGGCTCCCACCACGGCCGTGTTCCCGGTGGAACTGGCTCCCGGCCCGGGCAAAGACCAGCACCTGGTCGTCGACATGGGGCGGATCGTCTGCGGCTTCCTGACGGTTGACCTGGACGCGCCTCGGGGCACACGGGTCGACCTGATGTACCGGGAGTCACCGCACAGACCCGGTGTGCCGGAGCCGATGTCGTCCCCGAACACCGGTGCCCGATACACCGCCCGTGGCCACGCGGACCGTTTCGAGGCCCTGGAGGTCAATGGCTTCCGCTATCTGCACGCCCTGATCAGCGGCGACGGCCCGGTCCGCGTCAACGGGATCGAGGTGCGGGAACACCTCTACCCCCGCGCCGGGAACGCGTATTTCCGCAGCAGCGATCCCGAACTGGACGCCCTCTACACGGCCGGGGTGCGCACCGTGGAGCTCAACTCCCACGACGCCTTCACCGACTGTCCGACCCGCGAGCAGCGCGCCTGGGTCGGGGATGGCGTGGTGCATCAGATGGTGCACCTGACCACCTCCACCGACTGGCGGCTCGCCCGCCGGTACGTGGAACTGGGCAACTCACCGCGCCCGGACGGCATCCTGCCGATGAGTGTGGTCGGCGAGATCGAGCAGAGCGGTGGTACGACCATCCCGGACTGGTCCCTGCACTGGCTGCACGGCGTCCACAACCTCTACCGCTACACCGCCGACCGCGACCTGCTGGCGGAACTCGCCCCCACCGCACGGCGGATTCTGGCCTGGTATCTGCCCCATCTCACCGGCGACGGCGTACTCAGCGACGTACCCGAGTGGAACCTGGTGGACTGGTCGAGCGTGTTCGCCACCGGCGCGAGTTCCGTCGTCACCGCCCTGTGGGCGCGGGGCCTGCGCGAATACGCCGACATCAGCGTCCTGCTCGGCAACCACGGCGACGCGGCCTGGGCGAACGGCCTGTGGGAGCGGGTCCGCGACGGCTTCGAGATGTTCTGGGACGAGCGGCGCGGAACCTACCTGGACCACATCGTGCAAGGCACACCTCAGCCCGCGACCTCCCAGGCGGCCGGCGCCGCCGCCGTCGTCTCGGGTCTCGCTCCCACACACCGCCACCAGCGGATCATCGACCGCGTCATGGACCCCACGCGTCTGGTCACCCGGTCCTGGATCGGTGGCGACGGCGGCTACGACGACCGGAAGATCGGGGACGAACTGCGCGGTGTCCGGCGCGTCGACTGGGACGCCGAGGAAGAAGTCGTCCGGGCCCAGCCCTTCCTCAGCTACCTGGTCCACGACGCGGCGGCCGTCGCCGGAAGAACCGCCGAGCTGATCGGTGCGATGCGTGACTGGAGCGCCTTCCTCCGCGACGGCTACGACACCTTCGGTGAGTGCTGGGACTGGGGATCACCGGTCCACGGCTGGAGTTCGACCCCCACCCGCGACCTGGTCACCCACGTCCTCGGCGTCACCCCCGGCGAGCCGGGATTCGGCCGTGCCCGTGTGGCCCCCGCCTACGGCCTGCTGGAACGGGTCGAGGGTGCGGCGCCGACTCCGGTGGGCCTGCTGTCGGTCGCATTCGACGCCACGGGCATCGAGGTGGACAGCCCGTTGCCGTACGTACTGGTGCTGCCCGACGGGCAGGAGCAGCGGCACGGCGCCGGGCACCTCCGGCTGGCCTTCACAGTGTGAAACCTCAGGTCACCCTGTGTTGGTCGCTGCCTGCTGCGCACAGGTGTGAGAAAGGCGGTACGAGTCGGTTCCGGTCTCGGTGAAGTTACTGCCGACGGTCAGCCGGTCCAGGATTCCCTCGCGGAAGAGACCGCGCTTACGAACCACCCCTTTCGTCGCACCACCCCCATGGTCAGCCGATCTCAAGCACGATCTTGCCCCGGACCCGGCCGGTCTCGCTGAGGCGGAAGGCGTCGGCGGCCTCCGCCAAGGGCAGCACACGGTCGATGTGGACGGTGAGCTCGCCGGCGTCCGCGAGGCTCGCGAGGGCGGCGAGGTCCGAGGGAACGGGCTGCGTCCATACCTGGTGTCCGCCGCGCTGAGTCACCTCGGGATCGACGATCGAGGCGACCCGGGAGGGGTCCTTCAGCAGTTCCTGGGAGACAGCCACGGCGTCACCACCCACGCAGTCCACGGCAGCGTCCACACCCTCGGGAGCCAGCTCCCGCACGCGCTCGGCCAGGCCATCGCCGTAGACGACGGGTTCGGCGCCCAGGGAGCGCAGGAACTCGTGGTTGCCTTCGCTGGCCGTACCGATGACCCGGGCGCCCCTGGCCACGGCGATCTGCACGGCCACGGAACCGACACCGCCGGCCGCCGCGTGCACCAGGACCGTCTCCCCCGACCGGACACCCACCCGGGACAGCGACTGCAACGCGGTGAGCCCGACGAGCGGAAGGCCGGCCGCCTGCTGCCAGGTCAGCGACGCGGGCCTGCCCGCGAGGGTGTGCACGGGCGCGGCGACGAACTCCGCGTAGGTGCCGTGCTGCACCTGCTCCGTCCGGACATAGCCGAAAACCTCGTCACCGGCGGAGAACTCCGTGACACCCGGGCCGACGGCCTCAATCACGCCCGCGACGTCGAAGCCCGGCACCAACGGAAGACTCACCTCCAGGATCGAGTCGAGGTGGCCGGCGACGACGTGCCAGTCGACCGGGTTGACCCCCGCGGCCTTCACCCGTATCAGCACCGATCCGGCACCGGGCTCCGGCTTGTCGATCTCCATCAGTTCCAGGGCCTCGGGGCCGCCGTAGCGCCGGGCGACAACCGCTCGCATATGCCTCTCACCGTTCCTCTTGGTCCATGACGCCCGGGGCTCGGGCACGACCGCTACGCTAGAACCTCACATTGGTGTCAGAGGCAAGACCCGTGTCGAGGGTCACAAGGTGGGGGCGACATGCGGATCGGCGAGCTGGCATCCCGTTCCGGCGTCAGCGTCCGCTCCCTGCGTTACTACGAGGAGCAGGGTCTGCTCACCAGCACCCGTAGTGCCAGCGGGCAGCGGCACTACACGGACATCGACGTGGAGCGGGTCGAATTCGTCCAACGGTTGTTCGCCGGCGGGCTGTCCAGCCGTACGATCACGGAACTGCTGCCGTGCGTCGACGCACCCAGTGAGAGCAACTCCGACGCCGCGCTGGAGCGCATGGAGCAGGAGCACGACCGGTTGACCCGGCACATCGCCGACCTCGTCCGTACGCGGGACGCCCTCGACGCGCTGATGACCACTGCCCGAACCCATCGTGAGGCGCTGCGGGTGGCAGCGGTCGACTGATCTGCGGCGCCGGACGCGCCATCGGGCCTCACGCGCCCGCGGCGGGGCCGCCCAGTCGTCGTGGGGCCTCAGCCGCGACCCCTTCCTCGATCCGGCGCACCGCTTCCTGCAGGTCATCCAGGTGACGACGCGCCACTTCCTGTGCGGACATGACCGTCCTGCGCCAGGTCACGTTGACGCACCCCAGCACCTCTCCATGCACACGGATCGGAACGGCGATCGAGTTGCGGCCGTCGAAGTCGTACTCCGGTGCCCGCACGCTGTACCCACGTGACCGAGTGGTCGCCAGCAGACGGCGCAGCCATCCAGCGTCGTGGGCGTACTCGTTCCCGGGGGCGTCGTGCTCGCGGAGGCGGCGCAGGACCGCTTCCCGCTCCCGCTCGGGAGAGAAGGCGATGTAGGCCCGGCCCGAGGCCCCGAGCAGCATGTGCGAGCGGAAGCCGATGGGAGCGACGGGTACGACCTCGTCGAAGTAGGCCTTCGGGCTGTTCGTGTCGATCGTCTCCATGTAATCGAGGCGTGGCACGGTCAGTACGGAGGGCCACATCACGCGTTCGCACAGCTCTTCCAGAACCTGCGACGCCAGTTCGCCGAGCCACTCGGCGTCGTCGTACGGGGCGCGCTGAGGTCTGAGGCTCGCGATGAACGCCCCGTCGGCCAGCCGCTGCCACACCAGGTCCTGCTGGTTGCATGTGTGAAGGATCCGGAGCAGCGTGGCCTTGGGGATGCCGGTTGCCTGGTGCAGATCGTGCAGGCTCGCGGCACGCATCTCCTGAAGGACCCGCAGCACCTGAAGCCCGCGTTCCAAGGAGCTGATCGTTTTCACCTGGTAGTTCCGCATGGGACCTGCTCTCACCTGCGGAGATGCCATATCGATTTCACTGGGTGAAAAGTTAGCAGGCGATGATTGCCTGGGCTATGGCCTGTCGTGGACCGTTCGTCCCGTGACGCAAGGAGGCGACATGGCCGTCAAGGCAGCAGCGAGCTCACCGGTCCCTGATTCGAGGCCCGGCACGGCCGACGAGCCCGTGATGGTGGCGGAAGGCGAGCTGCTGTGGACGCCCGGCCCGCAGCTGCTTGCCGAGGCGAACATGACGGGCTTCCTGGACTGGCTGGTCCGCGAGCGCGGGCTTCGGTTCGACGATTACGACGAGCTGTGGCGCTGGTCCGTCACCGACCTGGAGGGTTTCTGGGGTGCGCTGTGGGACTACTTCGGCATCCGGTCAGTGACGCCGTACTCCGCGGTGCTCGGCAGCCGGGACATGCCGGGTGCGCAGTGGTTTCCCGGGGCCCGGCTGAACTATGCCGAGCACGTCCTGCGCCACGAACGCCCCGGGACCGACGCCTTGCTGTTCTGCTCGGAGGGCGCTGCTCCGGCCGGGTTGCCGTGGGAGGATCTCGCGGGCCAGGTGCGCATCCTGGCGACCCGGCTGCGCTCGCTCGGGGTACGTCCTGGCGACCGCGTCTGCGGCTATCTGCCGAACGTGCCGCAGGCCGCGATCGCGATGCTCGCGACGACGGCCGTGGGCGCGGTCTGGGCGAGTGTCTCCCCGGACTTCGGATCGCGAGGCGTGGTCGACCGGTTCGGCCAGCTGCGTCCGAAGGTCCTGTTCTGCGTCGACGGCTACCGCTACGGCGGGAAGACCTTCGACCGCCGGGAGGAGGCACGCCTCATCGCCGAGGCCCTGCCGGGCCTGGAGCACGTCATCCACCTGCCCGGACCCGGCGACGGGGACACCCGGCCGGTCGTCGACGGTGGCCTGCGGTGGGAGGAGGTTCTCGACCACCCGCCCGTGTCGGCCGAGGACTTCGCGTTCGAGCATGTTCCCTTCGACCACCCGCTGTGGGTGCTCTTCTCCTCCGGGACGACAGGGCTGCCCAAAGCGATCGTGCACGGCCACGGCGGCATCCTGCTGGAGCAGCTGAAGCTGCAGACCTTCCATATGGACCTGCGCGAGGGCGACCGGCCGCTGTTCTTCACCACCACCGGCTGGATGATGTGGAACTTCCTGATCAGCTCCCTGCTGGTCGGGGCCTGCCCGGTGCTGTACGACGGGAACCCGGCCCATCCGGAGCCGGACGTGCTGTGGCGGATCGCGCAGGACGCCAGGACCACCTTCTTCGGCGCCAGTCCGGCCTATGTCGACCTCATGAGCAAGTCCGGCATCGTGCCCGGCGAGCGCTACGACCTGTCGGCCCTGCGCACGGTCATGCCGGCCGGTTCACCGGTGTCACCGCAGTGCACCGCCTGGTTCTACCGCAACGTCAAGGCGGATCTGTGGGTCACGACCGGTAGCGGCGGCACCGACTGCTGCACCGGCTTCGTCGGCGGGGTGCCCACCCTCCCCGTGTACGCCGGTGAGATGCAGGCACGGTCCCTCGGTGTCGCGGCGTACGCGTACGACGAGAACGGTCACGAAATCGTCGACGGGGTCGGCGAGTTGGTCATCACCGAGCCCATGCCGTCCATGCCGGTGACGTTCTGGGGTCCGGACGGGGACGAGCGGTACCGCCGCTCGTACTTCGAGGACTTCCCCGGTGTCTGGCGGCACGGAGACTTCTTCAAGGTCAACACGCGCGGTGGCTGCTTCGTGCTGGGCCGGTCCGACGCCACGCTCAACCGGCAGGGTGTGCGTATCGGCACCGCGGAGATCTACCGCGTGGTCGAAGCCCTGGACCAGGTCTCCGCGGCCTTGGTCGTGAGTCTCGACCTGCCGGACGAGAAGTTCTTCATGCCGCTGTTCGTCGCCCTCGATGAGGGCGTGGCCCTCGACCCCGGTCTCGAGGACGCGATCCGCACCCGGCTCCGCCAGGAGTACAGCCCCCGGCACGTACCGGACAGGATCATCCAGGTCCCGGCCGTCCCGACCACCCTGACCGGCAAGAAGCTCGAGGTGCCGGCGCGCAGGATCCTGCTCGGCACACCCGTCGAGCAGGCGGCCGACCGCAGCACGGTGGCCGACTCCCGCGCACTCGACGCCCTCGCCCGGTACGCCCGTACCCAGCGCGACTATCCCCTGACCGTTGCCGCCACCACCGCAGGCTGAGCCGCACCCTTGGAGAGCACCGTGAACGATGCCAGACCCGTCTCTTCCTTCCCTCTTCCCTCCGAGCTCACCGACGTCGCGGGCGCCGAGGACTGGGCGTCGATGTACCCCTATTACACCCGCTTCCAGCCCGAGGACGACCAGCGGTTCTGGTTCTACAACGCGATGCACTTCCCCGAGCCGATGCCCGCGTTCGACGCCGTCACGGCGGAGGCGCCCTACACCGCTCTCGGCGCCAATACGGCGCGCATGTTCGTCTTCCCCACCACGCTCGGCATTGAGCACCGCATCGTCAACGGCCGGGTGTACATCACCGCCAACCCGGTGACCGACCCGGAGGAGATCCAGCGCAGGCTCGCGCTGTTCAGCGAGCGGGCGGGCCACTACTACGAGAACTGGGACGAGCTCTACCAGGGCTGGGTCACCCGCATCACCGGCCTGATCGACGAAGTGCAGCGGATCGAGGTGCCACGGCTGTCCGAGTTCGAGGACGCGGACGTGATCTTCCAGGCGAAGGGCGTGGCACAGAACCACTACCTGCGCGAGAACTACAACCGGCTCATGGACCTGTACTCCAAGATGTGGCACCACCACTCGGAGTTCCTGATGCTGGGGTACGGCGCCTACGTGGTGTTCTTCGAGTTCTGCAAGACGTCGTTCCCCGAGATCCCCGACCAGGACGTCGCCCGGATGGTCGCGGGGATCGACGTGATCCTCTATCGCCCCGACGACGAGCTGAAGAAGCTGGCGAAGCTTGCCGTCGAGTACGGCGTCGACGATCTGTTCGTCGAGGGCTGCGACCCGGACAAGGTACTGGCCGCCCTCGCAGCCCGCGGGGACGACGGCCGGAGGTGGCTGACGGCCCTGGACGACGCGCGGGAGCCGTGGTTCAACATGTCGACCGGCGCCGGTTTCTACCATCACCACCGCAGCTGGAACGACGACCTCACGGTGCCGTTCGCGGCGTTGCCCGGCTACGTCGACCAGGCACGGCGCGGCGAGCTGCTCGACCGCCCCACGGAACAGCTCAGGACGGAGCGCGAACGCATCGCCCAGGAATACCGCTCCCTGCTGTCCGGCGAGGACGAGCAGGCGGCCTTCGACCAGATGCTCGGTCTGGCCAGAGCCGTGTTCCCCTTCATCGAGGACCACAACTTCTACTGCGAGCACTACTTCACCACGAAGTTCTACGGGAAGGTCCGCGAGTTCGGTGAGCTGCTGCGCGACCAGGGTGTCCTGGCCGACACCGAGGACGTCTTCCAGCTGAGCCACACCGAGGTCGGCCAGGCCCTGACCGATGTGATGCTCGCCTGGGCGGCAGGAACCAAGCCCGTCGGGTCGGCCAGGGTCCAGAGAATGGTCACCGAGCGGAGGGGGATGCTGGAGACCCTCGCGGGCTGGTCCCCGCCGCCGGCGCTGGGCCCCGTCCCCGAGGCGCTCAACGACCCGGCGGTGCGCATGCTGTGGGGCATCACCGCGGAGACCATCCAGGCCTGGTCGACACCGGCCGAGGCGGGCGACCACGAGGTGCGCGGGTTCGCCGCCTCGCCGGGCGTGGTCGAGGGCACCGCCCGGGTGCTGATGAGCGCCAACGACATCGGTCAGGTGCGGGAGGGCGAGGTGCTGGTCTGTCCGGTGACCGCGCCCAGCTGGGGGCCCGTCTTCGGCAAGATCGCGGCCGCCGTCTCGGACATCGGCGGCACCATGTCGCACGCGGCGATCGTGGCCCGCGAGTACGGGCTGCCCGCCGTCGTCGGCACGGGACACGCCACCAAGCGGATCACCACGGGGCAGCGGCTGCGGGTGGACGGCGACCGCGGCATCGTCACCATTCTCGACTGACTCCTCCACCACGCAGGGAGCACCACGATGGACACCTCACCCCTCGTCCGCCGGTTCGGAGATCTCCGGCTCACCGACCGGCCCACCGTCGGCGGCAAGGGCGCCAGCCTGGGCGAACTCACCTTCGCCGGCGCCCCGGTACCGCCCGGATACGTCGTGACCACCGCCGCCTTCGAGGCCTTCCTCCACGTCCTCGACCCGGGTGGCGAGATCCGCGCCCGCGTCGAGGCTCTGGAGGCCGAGGACATTGAGGCGATCGCCCACGCGACCGCACCCGTCAGGGAGCGCATCGAAGCGGCCGAGCTGCCGGAGGAGATCGCGGCAGCGATCCGGGACCACTACCGGGACCTGGACAGCGAGTCCGACACCCCCGGTGAGCCCGCCCCCGTCGCCGTACGCTCCAGTGCCACCAGCGAGGACGCGGAGGACGCCAGCTTCGCCGGGCTCCAGGACACCTACCTGTGGGTGCGTGGTGAGGACTCCCTGGTGGAGCACGTCCGGCGTTGCTGGGCCAGCCTCTACAGCGTGGAGTCGGTCAGCTACCGGCGGCGGCTGGGCCTGCCGGAGCAGGACCTCGCGATGGCCGTCGTCGTCCAGCGCATGATCGACCCGCGCTGCGCCGGTGTCATGTTCACCCGCAGCCCACTCACCGGAGACCGATCCGTCGTGGCTCTCGAAGGGTCCTGGGGCCTGGGATCGGCACTCGTCAGCGGCGATGTGACGCCCGACAAGTACGTGGTCGGCAAGGTCACCGGGGACATCTGCTCCCGTACGGTCTCGGCGAAGCTGCGCCAGCACCGGATGGACCCCAGCGGGGCCGGAGTCGTCGAGGAGGACGTACCGGAGTACCTGCGAAGCGAGCCCTGTCTGTCCGACACGGAGATCCACGAACTGGTACGGATCGGCCGACAGGTCGAATCCCACTACGGGACCCCGCAGGACATCGAGTGGGCGATCTCCCGCAACCTCGTGCCCGGCCACAACATCTTCCTGCTCCAGAGCCGCCCCGAGACGGTATGGGCGAATCGTGAGAAGGCGCCGACAGCCGCCCCCAAGGCCAGGGCATTCGACCACGTGCTGTCACTGCTGGGCGGAGCCGGCAAAGGCGGAGGCACCCCGTGAGCCTGACCGGCGAGGACGTCCAGGACATCCTGCGGATCATCGACGACATGGACGTCGATCGCCTCCAACTGCGCACCGGCCGGTTCGAACTGTCGCTGCGCCGTGCAACCGACGGCGAGTGGACACAGTCCGCCCGTACGACTGCCGAGCCGGTGCTGGTCGATCGTGAAGCGCGGGAGCAGCCGGCGGACGGGGGCGGAACCCCACCGGCCAAGCAGGCGGTGTCCACCCGCGAAGGCCTGACCGAGGTACGTACGCCGTTGCCGGGAGCCTTCTACCGCGCGCCGAAGCCCGGGGCGCCGCCCTTCGTCCGGATCGGGGACGAGGTCACCGAGACCACGGTGGTCGGGATCGTCGAGACGATGAAGTTGATGAACTCCGTGTACGCCGGGGTGACCGGCGTGGTGGCAGAAGTCGCTCTCGCCGACGGTGACTTCGTCGAGCAGGGCGCCGTGCTGATGCACATCGACACGACGTCCGCAGGGGCGGCGACGCCGTGATCCTGCGACGTGTCCTGATCGCCAACCGGGGCGAGATCGCCCTGCGGATCCTGCGTACCTGCCGACGGCTCGGCATCGAGACGGTGCTCGCCGCCTCCGACGCCGATCTCGCCTCCGTACCCGCCCGGCTGGCCGACCGGGTGGTCCGCCTCGGCCCTCCCCCGCCGTCGGCCAGTTATCTGGATGTGGACGCCGTGCTCGCGGCGGCGAAGACCGCGGGAGCCGACGCCATCCACCCCGGCTACGGCTTCCTCTCCGAGAACCAGCGGCTGGCCCAGGCATGCGCCGAGGCGGGCATCGTGTTCATCGGCCCCACCGTCGAGCAGCTCGCGGCCGTCGGCGACAAGTTGGAAGCCCGTCGGCACGCCATCGCGGCAGGGCTCCCGGTGGTACCCGGCGGACCGCTCGACAACCCCGGGGACGCCGCGCGACTCGCCGCGGAGATCGGCTTTCCCCTCCTGATCAAGGCGGTCGGCGGTGGCGGTGGCCGGGGCATGAAGCAGGTGCACGACCCGGCCGCGCTGGCCGCCACCATCGACCTGGCCATGGCAGAGGCGGGCGCCGCCTTCGGTGACCCCCGTGTCTACCTCGAACGCTTCGTCGCGACCGGACGTCACGTCGAGGTCCAGCTCCTCGCCGACGGCGAGAACGTCGTCCACCTCGGCACCCGGGACTGTTCCGTGCAGCGCCGCTACCAGAAACTCATCGAGGAGGCACCCGCGCCCGTCATCGCCCCGGCCCTGCGCGAGGAGATGCACCGCGCCGCGGTGGCCCTCGGCAAGCACCTGGAGTACCGGGGCCTGGGCACGGTCGAGTTCCTCGTCGACGTCGACCGGGGCACCTTCTACTTCCTGGAGATGAACGCACGAATCCAGGTCGAGCACCCGGTCACCGAGGCCATCACCGGGCTGGACCTCGTCGCCGAGCAACTGGCCGTCGCCGAAGGCCGATCACTCTCCTTCGGTCAGGCGGACGTCTCCTTCTCCGGCCACGCCATCGAGTGCCGGATCAACGCCGAGGACTGGGCCCGTGACTTCCAGCCGAGCCCCGGCACGGTCACCGAGGCGGTCTGGCCGCTCGGTGAGGGCATCCGGATCGACACCCATCTCCAGGCAGGCGCCACTGTGCCGCCGTACTACGACTCCCTGCTGGCGAAGCTGATCGTCCACGGACGGGACCGGGATGAGGCACTGGCCCGGTTGCGCGGCGCCCTCGCGCGCTGCGCGATCGACGGGGTCAGCACCAACACCGCCCTGCACCAAGCGGTGCTGGAGGAAGCCGACTTCGTCGAAGGCGGTGTGGACACCGCCTGGTTCACCCGGTTCCTTCGCGACCATCCGGCGACCCCATCGACCGACACCGCCGGATCGGCGGCCGGAGGAGGCAGCCGTGGCTGACATCCAGCTCGTCGACGTGTCGCTGCGCGACGGCAACCAGAGTCTGTGGAGCGCCACCGGACTGGACACGGGCAAGATCCTCCAGATCGCCCCCGTTCTGGACCGCGTGGGCTTCCGGGCCCTCGACTACACCTCCAGCACCCACATGGGCATGGCGGTGCGGACCCAACGTGAGGACCCCTGGGAACGTATCCGGCTCACGCACCGTGCCATGCCCAACACCCCCCTGCAGTTCATCGGCACCGGGCTGCGCTTCATCTCCTGGGAGGTCGCCCACCCCGAGTTCATGCAGCTGGTATACGACCGGCTGGTGGCCAACGGCGTCACCCGGTACGTCGTACTCGACCCCATGCACGACATGGACGCCGTGCGCGAGTCCGCGCGGATGATCCGGGCGGCCGGTGCCACGGAGATCGTCGGAGCGTTGACCTACACCGTCAGCGACGTGCACGACGACGCCCACTACGGCTCGCTGGCCTCCCAGATGGCGGCCTGCCCGGACATCGACCGCGTCTACATCAAGGACCCCGGCGGACTACTGACAACAGAACGCGCCACCACGCTGATCCCGGTCGTCCTCGACAACCTCGCCGGCAAACCGTTGGAGCTGCACTCCCACTGCACCGTCGGACTGCCCGGCCTGACCTACCTCAAGGCCGCCGACCTGGGGGTGCAGGCGCTCCAGGTGGCCTGCGGAGCCCTGGCGGGCGGCACCTCTCTGCCCAACGCCCAGCAGGTGGTAGCCAACCTGCGCGAGCTCGGCCACACCGTGGACGTCGACGACCGGCTGCTCGGCGTGGCGGCGGACTACTTCCACCACATGGCCGCGGCTGAGGGGCTGCCCGTGGGCGGTCCCCGGGACTTCGACGCCGCGTTCATGCGCCACCAGGTGGCGGGTGGCGTGATGACCACCCTGCGCCGCCAGCTCGACGAACTGGGCTTCAGCGACCGCTTCGACGCGGTCATCGAGGAGGTGACCCGGGTCCGCGCCGAACTGGGCCACCCCATCATGGTCACCCCCTTCCCGCAGATGGTCTGCACCCAGGCGCTGTACAACGTGATCGGCGCCGAACGCTACGAGAACGTCTCCGACCCGGTGATCCGATACGTACTCGGCAACTTCGGCAGGCCGACCGGCCCCGTAGACCCGGACGTCACCGACCGCATCCTGGCCCGGCCGCGCGCCAGGGAACTCGCCGAGGAACCTCCACCGCCCACCGTCGCCGAGCTACGGGGCCGGTTCCCCCGCGGCATCAGCGACGAGGAACTGCTCCTGCGGGCCACGATGCCCGCCGAGCAGGTGGACGCCATGGTGGCCGCCGGCCCCGCCCGGCAGCACTACAACCCCCGGCTGAAGCCCGTGCTCGACCTGCTCAACGGCATGCGGACGCGCCCGGCGACACCCGAACTGATCCTGGAACGCCCCGACTTCCGACTGGAGCTGCACCGTGACCGCCGAGCCGACTGACGAAGGCGCCGTCTCCCTGACCGATCGTCTGCAAAGCGTCCGCGGCATCGTGTTCGATCTCGACGGCACCCTCGTGCTGGGCGACCGGCGCAACCACGGGCTCACGCCCCTCCCCGGAGCCCTGGAGCTCACCGCCGCGCTCACCGCACGCGGCCTTCCCTGGCTCACCTTCACCAACGGAACCACCCGCACACCCGAGGCCTACGCGCAGACACTGCGCGGGATCGGCTTCGACCTGTCCGACGACGCCATGCTCACCCCCGCCACCAGCGCCGTCGACCACTTCCTGGCCAAGGGCCACCGAAGCGTCCTGGTACTGGGCGGCGAAGGCCTCAAGGAGCCGCTGCGCCAGGCCGGCATAGAGATCGTCGAGCCAAAGGGGAAGCCGGAAGCCGACGCCGTACTGGCCGGCTGGTATCGCGAGTTCACCATGGACGACCTTGAAGCGGCCTGCCATGCCGTCTTCGGCGGCGCCACCCTGTACAGCTGCTCACAGTCGGTGTTCTTCGCCACTGCCGACGGCAGGGCTCTGGGCACCTCCCGGGCCATCTGCGCCATGCTCAGCAGCATCACGGGCGTCACCGAACGGGTCGTGGGTAAACCGTCGCTGATCGGGCTGCACTGCGCCGCACAACGGCTGGGCGCCGCCCCGCAGGAACTCGCCGTCGTCGGAGACGACCCGGAACTGGAGATGGCGATGGCCCGTGACGCCGACGCCCTCGCCATCGCGGTGACCACCGGCATCCACCCGGCGGACCGCTACACCTCGCTGCCGCCGGAGCAGAGCCCGCATCTCACCATTGACGGGCTGGGCAAGCTCCTTGGCCTCCTGCCTCTGTCTACCTGACATCCGATCGCCAGCCCGGAACCGTCCTGGAGTCGCCTCAAGAACCGACCGTGGGATATGCGCCAGGGGGTATCAGTTCCGTATGCCTTGATCGAGATCACGTTCACGTCCGCCGAGGTGGGTACCGATGGCCACTCGGCCTTGGCCGGCGGGGCCAGTCCCATCCAGCGGCGCGCCTCGGTCCATGCGTCGTTCTGCTCGGCCGGCATCGCGCCGACCTGCCGGATCACAGCAGCACGGTCAGGGAAGATGCCGACCTCGCTCTGTGGGTCCGGCACGGATGGCGAACCGCGCAATCGACCGATGTCAGGACAACAGTGACCGACCGGTGCCGTGCAGCTGCTCACGAGCAGCTGCGAGCAGGAGGCCGGTGTCGCTCGTTGAATGAACGCCACCGAATACGTAGTGGTCAGGACGAGCGAGCACCGTTTCGCACGCGTGTCGACGCATCCACGCGTCCAGGAGGTGTCCTTCCTCGCGGTATTCGTCCTGGCCGGCCGGCGTCTCGGCGACCAGACGGACGACGCGAATCGGAAATCCACCCCCTGCCCGGTGCGCGCACACGGCCGACTCGGCTGCGGCCGCGTCCGTGCTGTGCCGGATCACCAGCCTGAAGGTGCTCCCGGTGTACTCGTCGAGCAACCCTGTCCTGCCACGGCTGTCGGTCACCGTCGGTTGAGGGAGGATGTCGCCGCGCGCGGGGAAACGTTCCGGTGCGAGGAAGCCCGCCAGCAGTCCGGGGATCAGGGACTGGCGGAGGGTTCCTTCCGGAGTGGCCTTCAGTTCTGCCAGCAGGTCTGCGTCGCGCTTGGCGGCGGTGGCCTCGTCGCGCTCGCAGATCACATGGCCGAACTTTTTGGCGACGAGCGTCACGTGTCGTACGTGCGGGGCGCGCTCACGCTGATACGTGTCCAAGAGACGTTCGGAGGTGTCGCCACGCAAGTGAAGGGCCAGCTTCCACATCAGGTTGGACGCGTCGCGGATCCCTTGGCACATGCCCTGCGCCAGGAACGGTGGTGTCATGTGTGCGGCATCGCCCAGGAAGAACAGGCCCTGCGTGCGCCACTGTTCGAGGACCAGGGCATGGAAGCGGTAGGTGGCCGCTCGCCACAGGTCATAGTCCCCGGGAGCCAGCCATCGCGACAGGAGAGTGCGAATGAAGTCCGGGTGGGACACGTCCTCGGGACGTTCATCAGGGTTGATCATGAATTCCCACCGGCGGTGGTTCCCCGGGCCCACGATGAACGTGCTCGGACGCGCTGTCTCGCAGTACTGGACGTTCGTCCGTGGCAGCCGTGCTCCCGTGCCGGGGCGCAGCAACAGGTCCACGACCAGCCACGGCTGGTCGAACTCCAGGTCGTCCATGCTCAGGCCGAACCGCCTACGCAATGGACTGCTGCCGCCGTCGCAGGCCAGCACGTACCGCGCGCGCAGCGTGCGCCGGCGCCCAGTTGCGTCGACCACCTCCACGGTGGCGCTGTCGTCGCCGAGTTGCACGTCCGTCACCTCAGTGCCGAGGTGCAGCTTGACGTTGTCCGACCGATCGAGGCGCTGACGCAGCGCGCCTTCCAGTTGCGGCTGGAGGAAGACGTAGTTGGGTGCCCATCCGAGGGGGTGAGGTGGTGGTGCGGTGCCGATGCGCTTGATGACCTTCCCGTTGCCGTTGTGATACTCGGACGGCCGGTAGGGCATGATGTGATCCGCTATCGCGTCGGCCAGTCCGAAGCCGGCGAAGACACGCATGGCTTCGTGATCGAATCCAATGGCACGGGGCCGGGTTTCGATGTGTGCGGCTCGATCGAATGCCTCGACCCGGAGACCAAGGTCGTGAGCCAGGTTCGCGGCCGTGGCACCGACAGGGCCAAGGCCCACGATCACCACGTCAGCGTCAAGTACGTCGGTCACGTGCAGACCTTTCCGGATCGAAACCAGCTCTGGCAGGGCGTTGAACTGTGTGTCGGCCTGCCGGGGAGCCGCTTCCCCCCATCCAGCCTGCGCGATGGCACGGCCCGAAGCGGACCGGCGTTTGGCCGGTCGGAGTCACCCGTGGGCCGTCGTGTGTGCGCGCCCGCAGCGTCGGTGCGAGATACACGCAAACCAGCCTCGCCCAGCTCGATTCCCTGGCGGCTGCGGTCAGGCGTAGCGCGTCGCGCAAAATGAGCAGAGCGCCGCAGGCTCTCGAAGAGCGACGCCTGCGGGAGCCGATCGCGACGATCACAGGGACTCGACCGCCGGAGAGGGCGGCGCGGCGTACAGCGTGTCGAGCAGCCGTGGCGAGGCCTGGAGTGCCGTTCGCTGCATCAGATCGACGACGCCGCGGGTGCCTGCCATCTCCGATCCTGCGCCGGCGCGACCGGGTCCGCCGTGTCTCAGGGCGGGCAGCGGTGATCCGTGGCCGGTGGTCTGCGCCATGTTCGTCGAGTCCAGCAGGTGGAGCCGTCCATGCCAGGGGGCCACGTCCTGGAGGAAGGCGGTCGTCCAGGAGAGGTCGTCGCCGACGACGGAGGCGGCGAGGCTGCCCCGGCCGCGCGCTACCAGGTCGGTCGCGTGGGCCGTGTCGCGGTACGCCAGCACGGTCGCGGCCGGTCCGAACGGCTCCACCTCGTGAGGTGCGGCGGCGTCCGGGTCGGCGGAGACGAGGAGGGTGTCGAGGAACGCCCCCCGATCGGGGTCGGCGTCGATCAGGCGCACCTTCTCGGGATCGCCGTGCACGAAGCGTCCGGACCGGGCGATCTTCCGCACCGCCTGTCGTATGTCGTCGCGCTGGGCGAGGCTGACGACAGGCCCCATCCGCACGCCTTCTGCGGTGGGGTCCCCTATGGTGATGCCGGCGAGCTCGGAGGCGATCGCGTCGAGCGCCGCTGCCTCGTGCTCGCGGGGGACGAGGACGCGGCGGATCGCGGTGCACTTCTGGCCCGCCTTGACGGTCATCTCGGTCACCACCTCGCGCACGAACGCCTCGAACAGCGGGGAACCCGGGGTGACGTCCGGGGCCAGCACGATGGCGTTGACGGAGTCGGCCTCGGCGTTGAAGCGGACGGAACGGGCCACCAGGTCGGGGTGGGTGCGCAGCGTCGCAGCCGTGGCGGCGGAGCCGGTGAAGGACAGGACGTCCTGCTCGCCGAGCAGGCCGAGTGCCGGGCGCACCGAGCCGGCGACCATCTGCAGGGCTCCGGGCGGCAGGGCGCCGGCGTCGGTGACGATCCGGACCAGGTGCTCGGTGAGGTACGCGGTCGGGGTGGCCGGCTTCACCACGCTGGGCATGCCCGCCAGCAGCGCCTGGGCGAGCTTCTCCAGTGGCGCCCACACCGGGAAGTTGAAGGCGTTCACCTGAAGCATCAGGCCGGGGGAGGGGCTGACGAGGTGGACACCCAGGAAGTCGTCGCCCCGGGCGAGGCGTTCGGCGGGGCCTTCCACGAGGTGGGGCGCGTCCGGCAGTTCGGTGCGGGCGCGGGCCGCGTAGTCGCGCAGGACGCGGATGCCGCCGTCGACGTCGTAGCGGGCGTCGTTGAGAGTGGCTCCCGCGCGGGCGGAGAGGGCGTACAGCTCGTCGCGGCGGGCGCGGACGGCCGTGGCGAGCGCGTCCAGGAGGTCGGCCCGTCGGTGGAAGCTCAGCGCGCGCAGCGTGGGGCCGCCTGCGCGGCGCGCGTGGTCGAACGCGCCCGCGAGGTCGAGGCCTTGGGAGGAGACGCGGCAGACTGTCCCGCCGGTGACGGCGTCGTGCACGTCAACCGCATTCGAACCGGCGGCGGATGGCGCGACCCAGATGTCCTGCAGATAGCTCTCGAGAAGCATGGGATACGGCCCGCTTTCTTTCGGAGGGGTCGAGGAACGCGAAGTCGGACTACGGGACCGGGTGATGACCCCAGACGTCGGCCGTGTACGTACGGCTGACCCAGGTGCTCTCGTCGACCTGTACGCCGCCCGCGCCGATCTCGATGCCGAAGCCGGCGGGCGAGGTCATGTAGAACGAGAACATTCCGTCGTTGGCGTGCTTGCCGAGCGTGGCCATGAGCTCGACGTCGTGCTCGCGCGTGCGGTCGAGGGCCCGGCCGACCTCCTCCGGGGTGGTCACCTCGCACAGGATGTGGTGGGTGCCCTCGTTCTTGTACGAACGGATGAAGGCGACGCTGTGGTGCCTCGGGTTGCAGCCGAGGAAGTAGAACGTGCCCCAGGGGTAGTCAGCTGTGTCGCTGAGCCGGAAGCCCAGGACGTCGCAGTAGAAGTCGACCGCCTCCTGGACGTGCGGCGTCTTCATCACGACGTGCCCGAGCCCCTGCTCGCCGGTCACGAAGTCGACGCCGAGCGGCGACACGAACTGGCTGGGGGCCAGGCGTCGGCCGCAGAACAGCTCGGTGCGGATGCCGAGCGGGCCGCCGAAGTGCACCATGCGCGTCACCTGGCGGTCCAGGCACTCCTCCTCGGTGCCCGCCGTGACGTCGACGCCGGCCTCCTTGAGCCGCACCGTCATCGCGTCGATCGCCGCCCCGTCACGGACCTCCCAGCCGATGACCGTCACACCACCGGCCTCCGCCTCCGTCAGCCACATGCGGAACGGATGCTGGTCCATCCGCAGGCGGTAGTGCACGGGCCCCTCGCCCGCGGCAGAGCCGCTGTCGGATGCGGCCTCTGGCTCGACCGCGAGGCCTATCACTGTGCGGGCGTACTCCGCCCATGCTGTCGGGTCGGGCGCGCCGATCCCTACGTAACCAAGGCTCTGGATCGTCATGTCCAAGACCGTATTTGTTAGACCCTTGACGGTCAAGGGCCATACGAATACGTTGACGCCATCGAGCCGAGGAGGTCCGACGATGTCGGGAGTAGTGCCCGAGAAGGCCCGCCTGCAGCCCGTCGACGAGAGCGAGCTGCACGAGAAGACACTGGCGTCGCTGGCGTCGTACCGCGACCAGGACGGCCGGATCTACACGATCTGGGCGACCCTCGCGCACCACGAGGACGCCCTGCGCCGCTTCATCGTCTTCGGCAACCACGTACTGGGGAAGAACACCCTGCCGCTGCCGTCCCGCGAGCTGATGATCCTCCGGATCGCGGCCCGGGCGCAGGCCGCCTACGAGTGGGACCAGCACGTCCGCATCGCCCGCCGCGCCGGGCTCACCGACGACACGATCCTGGCCGCCGCGACCGGCACCTGGGACGGACTCGACGACCTCGACCAGGTGCTGCTCACCGCCACCGACTCCCTCCTGGACCGCCAGGGCGTGGACGACAAGCTGTGGGGCCGGCTGACCGACCACCTGAGCGTCGAGCAGGTCATCGATGTCCTCTACACCGTCGGCCAGTACCTCACCATCGCCACCGTCATCAACACACTCGGCGTCCGGGTGGAGGGCGAGCTCGCCCTGCCCCTGCCTGTTCACGAGCAGAAGGAAGAAGCCGCATGAAGCTCGCCAACCTCGCCGGGCGCCCCGTCGTCGTCCGCGACGACCGCGCCCTCGACATCGCGGACGCCAGCAAGGGAGCGATCGAGCCGCGCCTGGAGGTGCTGTCCGACCTCGCCCTCCACGACGAGCTGCGCGCGCTCGCCGAGCGGGCCGCCGACGCGCACTGGAAGCCGTTCGCGCCGGGTGACCTGGGCCGTGTCGCCAAGCCGTACAAGGCCATCGGCGTCGCCCTGAACTACCGCGCGCACGCCGAGGAGTCCAACCTTCCGGTGCCGGACGAACCCTCGGTGTTCGCCAAGTTCGCCTCGTCGGTGGTCGGCCCGTACGACGCGATCGTGGTGGAGGCGCGCTACGACAAGGTCGACTTCGAGGCGGAGCTCGTGGTCGTCATGGGCAAGGAGGGCAAGAACATCTCCGAGGCCGACGCCTGGTCCCACGTGGCCGGCGTCACCGCGGGTCAGGACATCAGCGACCGCAAGGAACAGTGGCGCAAGCCGATCAACCAGTTCACGCTGCCGAAGTCGTACGACACCTTCAGCCCGATCGGCCCGTACCTGGTGACGCTCGACGAGTTCGCCGACCCCGACGACATCGAGGTGGCCGGCTGGGTCGACGACCTGGAAGTCCAGCGGGGCCGCACCTCCGACCTGATCTTCAGCGTGCCCGAGCTGATCGCCTGGCTGTCGAAGCGGGTGACGTTCGAACCCGGCGACCTGATCTTCACCGGCACCCCGGCCGGCTGCGGCGTCCGCCGCACCCCGCGGCTGTACCTCACCGAGGGCAAGGTCCTGCGGACCGAGGTCACGGGTGTGGGCACTATGGTCAATCCGGTCGTCGGCGGCTGACACCGGCGAGGCCGGAGAAGGAAGGGTGGGAGACGTGACGGACACCGCGCGCGAACCGGAGACCTCAGGGACGAGCCGGACCCGGGAGTTCTCGGAGCTGCTGCGCCACCAGCATCGCGAGCTGGGCACGACCGATCCCCGCGACCTCGACGCGATCGAGATGGTCACCGACCTCACCCGCCTCGAAGCCCGGCTGACCAAGGACTTCGAGAAGCACGTCCACCGGCCGCTGGGCCTGACCTGGGCGGGCTTCCGGATCCTGAACGCCCTGTGGGTCTACGGACCGCTCGGCCAGCAGGACATCGGCCGAGTCTCCGGATCCACCCGGGCCAGCATCTCCAGCGCCCTCGCGACCCTGGAGAGCCGCGGCCTCGTCACCCGCGAGCGGGTCGAGACCGACCGCCGTCAGCTGGTCGTCGAGCTCACCGCGGAGGGCCGCGAGACGCTGCGGCTGGCCATCGAGGCCCAGACGAAACGCGAGCGGGCCTGGACGGGCGTCCTGCGGGACGACCAGCTCAGTGAACTGGTGCATCTGCTGCGTACGCTGGTGAACCAGGAGACCCCGCCCGCGGAGTGAGCGGGCCCGGGGAACCGGCCCACCACAGGAGTCGTGCTCGGAGCCGCCGCGGCACGACCGTCGAAAAACAGTTAGAACCTTTACCGTCAAGCATCTAACAGTAGGTTGGTTTCTCAAGGGAGAGAATCATGGTCCGTCGTGTCGTCACCGGTGTCAGCCCGAGCGGGAAGCCCGTGATCGTCAGTGACGGCGAGCCGCCGCGCACCAATCAGTCCGTGCACACCCCCGGCTTCGCCCGCTCCCTTGTGTGGAACACGGCGGCTCCCGCCGTCCCGTCGGCCGACCCGACGGCGTCCCTGAAGTCCTTCGTGCCCGGGCCGGGCGAGACGGTCGCGCTGACCGTCACCTTCGCGCCGGCCAGTGTCTACGCCGACCCCAGCTGGGACCCCGCCGCCGCGGCGGCGGAGCAGCTGGAGTTCAGCCCCGGTCTCGCCGAGCTCTTCGAGCCCGACAACCCGGGCATGCACACCACGCCCACCGTCGACTACGGCGTCGTCCTCACCGGCGAGCTGGTCCTCGACCTCGACGGCGGCGAGACCGCGGTCCTGGGGCCCGGCGACATCATCGTGCAGAACGCCACACGCCACGCCTGGCGCAACAACGGCACCGAGCCCGCCACGGCGTTCTTCGTCCTGATCGGCGCGGGCGGCACCTCATGAGCCCCCTGACGACGGCGGCGCCCGGCGCTCCGGTCGTCGACCTCGACCTCGCCGACCTGCGCCGCGACCCCTACCCCGCCTACGCCGAGCTGCGCCGCACCGCCCCGCTCGCCTGGGTCCCCTCGGTCGGCCGGCACCTGCTCACCCGGTACGAGGACATCGTCCACGCGGAGAAGCTCCCCGAGGTGTTCAGCTCGCGCGAGGAGGGCTCGCTGCTGCTGCGTACGGTCGGCCGGAACATGCTCCGCGAGGACGACCCAGACCACCGGCGCCTGCGGTCCGCGGCCGAGCCGCCGACCCGTCCGCGCCAGGTCCGCGACCTGTGGGCAGGCGCCTTCGAGCGCACCGCGCACGAGCTGCTCGACAAAATCGCCGACCGCGGCGAGGCCGACCTGATAGCCGACTTCGCCGAACCGCTCGTCGCCGCCAACCTGGCCCTGGTGCTGGGCCTGCGTGACGCGAGCGCCGAGGACATCGCCGGCTGGTCGCGGGCGATGATGGCCGGCAACAGCAACTACGCCGACGATCCCGACATCTGGCTGCGCGCCGAACAGGCCACCGGCGCCATCGAGGACGCGGTGGCCCGGGCCGCCGAGGCCGCCCGGCGCGAGCCCGACGGCTCGGTGATCTCCTCCATGGTCCACGCGGCCGAGCCGGTGGAGCTCACCGAGATCCAGAACAACGTCAAGGTCATCATCGGCGGAGGCGTCAACGAGCCGCGTGACGTCTTCGGCGTCGGCGCCTGGGCGCTGCTCAACCGCCCCGAGGTGCTGGACCGGGTGCTCGCCGAGCCCTCCTCCTGGAAGCGGGTCTTCGAGGAGACGGCCCGCTGGGTCTCGCCGATCGGCATGTACCCGCGCCAGCTCACGCAGGACTACGAGATCGCCGGGCTGACCCTCCCCGCCGGCAGCCGCGTGGCCCTCGTCATCGCCTCGGGCAACCGGGACGAGTCGGTGTTCGAGCGGGCCGACGAGTTCGACCTGGACCGGCCGCACCGTCCGCATCTCGCCTTCGGCGGCGGACCGCACTTCTGCATGGGCGCGTGGGTCGCGCGCCACGAGGTCAGCGCGATCGCCTGGCCCCTGATCTTCGACCGCCTCAAGGGACTCCGCCTCGCCGACGGCGCGACAGCATCCGACAGCGACTCCGCCGCGGGCCGCATGGACGGCTGGGTGTTCCGCGGGCCGACCTCGCTGAACGTCACCTGGCACGCAGCGCAAGCCGCCTGAGCCGTCCCCATCGGGAGGACTTCATGCCCACCGTCATCTTCCAGTTGCCCGACGGGACCGAACGCAAGGTCACCGCCGCGTCGGGGACCGTGCTCATGCAGGCGGCCGTCTCGAACGGCGTCCAGGGCATCGTCGCCGAGTGCGGGGGCAACGCCTCCTGCGCCACCTGCCACGTCTACGTGGACGCCGACCGGTCCGAGCTGGTGGGAGGCCCGAACGACGTCGAGGACGAGATGCTGGACTTCACCGCCGCCGAACGCCGGCCGACCAGCCGGCTCAGCTGTCAGGTCGAGCTCTCCGACGCCCTCGACGGCCTGGTGGTCCACGTGCCCGAGGAGCAGGTATGAGCACAGGTACGACGCGCACCGCGGGTGTGGTCGTGGTCGGCGGCGGGCAGGCCGGGTTCAGCGTCGCCTCGACCCTGCGCGCCTGTGGCTACGACGGTCCGGTCACCGTGTTCGCCGCCGAGCCCCATCTGCCGTACCAGCGGCCGCCGTTGTCCAAGAAGGCCCACACCGAGCCGGACGAGCTGCGGGTCTCGCTGGTCCCGGAGTCCTTCTACGCCGAGCGGGACATCGAGCTGCGGCTCGGTGACGACGTGGTCGCCCTCGACCCGGCGGCCCGCACGGTCCGCACCCGCGCCGGCAGACGCGTCCCCTACGCCCACCTGGTGCTGGCGACCGGTGCGCGCAACCGGCCCCTGCCGGTCCCCGGAGCCGACCTGGCCGGCGTGCACGCCCTGCGCTCGCTCGACGACGCGCTGGCCGTCGGCCGGGCTCTGGCGACGGCCCGTGACGTGGTCGTCGTCGGCGGCGGCTTCATCGGGCTCGAACTCGCCCAGGTGGCCCGGGCCCGCGGCGCGCGGGTGACCGTCGTCGAGCTGGCCGACCGGCTGCTGAGCCGGGCCGTCTCCCCGCAGCTCCAGGAACACCTGCGGCAGCGGCACGAGGAGTCCGGCGTCCGCGTCCTCACCGGGACGGCCGTGCAGCGGATCGAGGGCACGGACCGGGTCCGGCAGGTCGTGACGTCGGCCGGGATCCTCCCCGCCGACCTCGTCGTGTACGGCATCGGAGCCGTCCCCCGGGACGAGCTGGCGCGGGACGCCGGCCTGGCCGTGGACGACGGTGTGCTCGTCGACGAGCAGCTCCGCTCGGTCACCGACCCGCGGGTCTCCGCCGTCGGCGACTGCGCCCGCCACCCCCACCCGCACGCGGTGGGCCCGGTCCGGCTGGAGTCCGTGCAGAACGCCACCGACCAGGGCGCGCTCGTCGGCCGCCGCCTCGCGGGACAGCCCGCCCGGTACGAGAACCTGCCGTGGTTCTGGAGCGACCAGGGTGCAGTCAAGCTGCAGATCGCCGGCCTGCGGGCGCCCTCGGACGAGGTCCGGCTGGTGCCGGGCGACACCCCTGGACGACTGGCCGCGTACGCCTTCCGCGACGGCCGGCTGGTGGCCGTCGAGACACTGGACTGGCCCGCCGAGCACCTGGCCGCCCGTCGGCTGCTCGAGCGGCGGACGCCGGTCCTGGCCGACGAGCTGACGGGCACGACGCTGGGCGGGCTCGCCCGCGCGAGACGGGCCGCGGAGGTGCGGGCATGACCACGAGCTCCTGGTTCGGCGCCCACCTCGTGACCAGTGCGGCCGAGGCCGGCTCCCGGCCCGCCCTCGTCTTCCAGGACCGCTCCTGGACCTACGCCGAGCTGGACCGGGCGGTCCGGCGCACGGTCGCCCGGCTCGACAAGCACGGGGTGCGCGGGGGCGACCGGGTGGTGATGCAGGGCGCGGCCCGGCCCGAGGCGCTGATCACGCTGTTCGCGGTGACGCGGATGGGCGCCGTCCTCGTCCCGCTGCACCCGCAGGTGACGGGCGGCGAGCTCGCGGTCGTGTGCGAGGAGACCGCCCCGACGGCCGTGGTCGCTGGCGAGCGCTTCCCGGCGGGCCCGGGCCTGCGGCTGACGTGGGAGGACCTGCATCCCGAGGACGAGGGTCCCGAGGCGCCGGTCTGCGATCCCCCGGCCGGCTCGGACGTCGCGGTGATCGCGTTCACGTCCGGGACCTCCGGCCGCCCCAAGGGCGTCGCACTCACCCACGACAACCTGTACCGGAGCATGGCGGGCGCGCTGGCGCGGCTGCCCTTCGGCGAGGACGACACCGCGCTGGTCTCCACCCCGCTGGCGCATGTCGCCGTCCTCGGCGGGCTGCCGCAGTGCACCTGGGCGCGGCGCGGGACGGTCGTCCTGGCGCCCCGCTTCGACCCGGACCTGTTCGTCGACCTGGTCCGCGACCACCGGGTCACCTGCGCCTTCGCCGTCCCCGCCATGTCCGCCCTGCTGGCCCGCCACCCCCGCTTCACCGGCGGCGAGCTGGACACCCTGCGGTGGATCCTGTCGGGTGGCTCACCGGCCCAGACCGCCACCCGCGAGCAGTTCCGGGCCCGCGGGATCGGCGTGGTCAACTCCTACGGTCTGACCGAGACCAGCGCGGGCGTCACGTACTCCGCGCCCGAGGAGCCGGCGACCTCCACGGGCTCCCCCGTCCCGGAGGCGGAGTTGACGGTGGTGGACGCGACTGGGGCTCCCGCGCCGGTCGGCACACCCGGCGAGATCTGGGTGCGCGGGCCGTCGGTGGCGGACGCGTACTGGACCGCCACCGGATCGGTGCCCGTGGCCGATCGCGAGGGCTGGTTCCACTCCGGGGACCGCGGGCTGTTCGACGCCGAGGGCCGCCTCACGGTCGTCGGCCGGCTCAAGGAGACCATCATCACCGGCGGGGAGAACGTCGACCCCGCCGAGGTCGAGAACGCCCTCGCCGACTTCCCCGGCGTCGTCGAGGTCGCGGTGTCCGGGGCGCCTGACCCGGTCTGGGGCGAGGTCGTGACCGCCTTCCTCGTCACGGACTCCGGCACGCCGGCCCTGGAGGACGTCCGCGGTCATCTCGACGGCCGGCTCGCCCGGCACAAATGGCCCCGGCGCCTGTGCGTCGTGCCCGCACTGCCCCGCGGGGCCACCGGAAAGCTGCAGCGCGCGCGGCTGACGACGCTGCTGGACAACTGACCCATCCTCCACAACTCCCAGAGACCGCACCGCAGTTGGTGCCGTCTCCCCCAGCCGTACCCGAAGCCGAACCCGAGGAGACGCCATGAGTGCGACCATGCGAGCCGCGCGGATGCACGCCGTCGGCGAGCCGATGAGGATCGAGGAACTCCCCGTTCCCGAGCCCGGCCCCGGTGACGTCCGCGTGGCCGTCCACGCCGTCAACATCGTTCCGAACCTCGCCAACATCCTGAACATGTGGACGACCTGGTTCCCGCACAGCCCCCTGCCGACCCTCCCGGCGATCTTCGGCCTGGACCCGGCAGGCGTGGTCGAGGCCGTCGGCGAAGGCGTCCAGGCCTTCAAGCCGGGCGACCGGGTGTACGTCAACCCGGGCCGCTCCTGCGGCTCCTGTCGCTCGTGCCGGAGCGGCGACTCGATCAACTGCGCCAGCTACGCCTTCGCCGGGTACTTCGGCTTCTCCCCGACCGCCCTGAACCTCCTCGACCGCTACCAGGGCGGCCTCGCCGAGTACATGGTGGCCCCGGCGTACAGCCTGGTGAAGCTGCCGGACTCGCTGTCCTTCGAGGCCGCCGCCCGCTTCGGCTACATCGGCACCATGTACTCGGCGCTGCGCAAGGCCGAGGCCGGTCCGGGCAAGACGATCCTCATCAACGGCATCAGCGGCACCCTGGGCATCGCCGCCGCGCTCCTCGCGCCGGCCATGGGCCTCACCCACGTGTACGGCACCGGCCGGGACAAGGGCCTCCTGGACCAGGTCGGCAAGCTGGCGGGCGGCCGTCTGAACCTGCACTCCCTCGACGACGGCCCGGTCGACGAGTGGATCCACGAGCAGACCGACGGCTACGGCGCCGACATCTACATCGACGCCCTCGGCCCGGGCGCCCCGCACGAGACCTTCCGGGCCGGCATGCGGGCGATGGCACGCGGCGGCATCGCCGTCAACATCGGCGCCGTCGCCGGTGATCTGCCGATCGACATCCACCGGATGATGGACCAGCAGCTGCGGCTGATCGGCTCGGCCTGGTTCACCTCCGGCGAGGGGCAGGCCATGGCCGACATGGCGGGGGCCGGCCTGCTGGACCTGAGCCCGCTGGAGCACCAGGTGTTCCCGCTGGAGCAGGTCAACGACGCCATCAGCGGCATCGCCGTGCGCAACGGCGGCTTCAGCAACTTCATCATCAGCCCGACGGCCTGACGCCGGCGAAGACTCAAGGAGACTGACGATGCACGCACCGCACGCCGGGCGCCCGGCCGACCCCCTCGACCTCCTGGAACTCGACAGCCTGCTCACCCCGGACGAGCGCGCCGTACGCGACGCGGTGCGCACGTTCTGCGACCGGCGCGTCGACCCGTTCATCGCCGAGTGGTTCGAGCAGGGCGAGATCGAGGACATCCGCGGCCTCACCAAGGAACTCGGCGAACTCGGCCTGCTGGGCATGCACCTGGAGGGCTACGGCTGCGCGGGGATGAGCGCCGTCGACTACGGCCTCGCCTGCCTGGAACTGGAGGCGAGCGACTCCGGACTGCGTTCCCTGGTCTCGGTGCAGGGCTCGCTGGCCATGTACGCGATCCACGCCTTCGGTTCCGAGGAGCAGAAGGAGGGGTGGCTGCCGCGGATGGCGGCGGGCACGGCCATCGGCTGCTTCGGGCTCACCGAGCCCGACTCCGGCTCCGACCCGGGCAGCATGCGCACCGCCGCCCGCCGGGACGGCGCCGACTGGGTCCTCGACGGCCGCAAGATGTGGATCACGAACGGTTCGGTCGCCGACGTCGCCGTGGTCTGGGCCCGCACGGAGGACGGCATCCGCGGCTTCGTCGTCCCCACCGACACCCCCGGCTTCTCGGCTCCGGCGATCAAGCACAAGATGTCCCTGCGGGCGTCGGTGACCAGCGAGCTGGTCCTGGACTCCGTACGGCTCCCGGCATCGGCCGTCCTGCCGGAGGTGCGAGGGCTGCGCGGTCCGCTGTCCTGCCTGAGCGAGGCCCGGTACGGCATCGCCTGGGGTGCGATGGGCGCCGCACGCTCCGCCTTCCGGGCGGCGCTGAACTATGCCGGCGACCGCGTCCAGTTCGGCCGCCCGATCAGCGGATTCCAGCTGACCCAGGCCAAGTTGACCGACATGTCCCTGGAGCTGAACAAGGGCTTTCTGCTGGCCCTGCACCTCGGCCGGATCAAGGACGACCGCGGGCTGCGGCCCGAACAGGTCAGCTACGGCAAGCTCAACAACACCCGGACGGCACTGGAGATCTGCCGCACCGCGCGCACGGTGCTCGGCGCCAACGGCATCTCGCTGGAGTACCCGGTCATCCGGCACGCCAACAACCTGGAGTCGATCCTCACCTACGAGGGCACGGTCGAGATGCACACCCTGATGATCGGCCAGGCGCTGACGGGCCAGGCGGCGTTCCGGTGAGCGCCGGGCCGGGCGCGGACATCCGCAGGGTCGGGGTCGTCGGCTGCGGGCTGATGGGCGCGGGCATCGCCGAGGTCTGCGCCCGGGCCGGCCTGGACGTCGTCGTCCACGAGGTGAACCCGGGTGCCGCCGAGGCCGGCCGGGCCCGGATCACCGCCTCGCTCGACCGCGGCGTACGGCGCGGCAAGCTCTCCGGGGCGGACCGTGACGCCGCGCTCGGCCGGGTGCGGGTCTCGACCGACCTGACGGACCTGGCCGACCGGGACCTGGTGGTGGAGGCGGCGACGGAGGACGAGAAGGTGAAGGCGGCGCTGTTCGCCGAGCTCGACCGGATCGTCGTCCGGGAGGACGCGCTGCTGGCGTCGAACACCTCCTCCCTGCCCATCATGAAACTGGGCATGGCCACCGCCCGCCCGCACCAGGTGATCGGCGTGCACTTCTTCAACCCGGTGCCGGTGCTGGAGCTCGTGGAGATCGTGCCGTCGTTGCTGACGGCACCTCAGACACAGGTCCGGGCGGAGGAGTTCGTCACCCAGGTCCTGGCCAAGAAGGTGATCCGTGCCCAGGACCGGGCCGGCTTCGTGGTCAACGCCCTGCTCGTGCCCTACCTGCTCTCCGCGATCCGGATGCTGGAGTCCGGCCACGCCTGCGCGGAGGACATCGACACCGGCATGGTCCTCGGCTGCGCCCACCCGATGGGGCCGCTGAGCCTGGCCGACCTGATCGGCCTGGACACCCTCACCGCCATCGCCGAGGCGATGTACGCGGACTTCAAGGACCCGTTGCATGCCCCGCCGCCCCTGTTGCTGCGGATGGTGGAGGCCGGACTGCTGGGCCGGAAGTCCGGGCGCGGCTTCCACGACTACTTCGAGAACGACTCTTCCATGAAGGGCAACTGACCTCATGGCACAGGAAGTTCGAGGTGTACAGGATGTTAGGAGAGCGCCGGCTGCCGTGCGAGGCGGTGGGGCCTCGCCCCCGTAGCCCGCCTTCCGCGCATCTCCTGGATGGCCCCTGACGCCCGGCAGGTCGGCCTCGGCCAGGAACCGCCAGCCCCGGGCCGTCGCGCATCAACCGCCCCGCCTGAAGTTGTTTCCGCAGAACATGATCGCGAAAGGCGTGCACCACCAGCAGCGAAGAATCTGCTGGTGAGTTGCCTCCCTTCGGCAGCCGACTACAGCCACTCAGCATCTGTTCAGCGGCTCGTCGGTCTGACTGCTAGCCGCGCCGCCCTCATCCGCGATGCGATCCAGCGCGTGACTTCACACCATCCGGACCAGCGGCAACACGCTCAACAGCCTGAAAGGGTACGGATTCGACCCGGATTCGACCCGAGGGCCCCAGAATCCAAAACGAACCGTAGTTGACCTGCAGTGATGCTGATTCTTGCCGCTGTACCGAGCATCCGCCGGCAGAGGAGTCCCGCAATTGAAACTAAGTGGACATTTTTGGGCGATTAACGCCACGCAGTGAGTAGTCGCACTCGCCGTCGCCCTCTCCGGCTCCCCCGAGCGCGAACCGAATGGCCGCACCACGCGGCACTCCACTCTGGCGACTAGGGGCTGACAGAACAGAGCTCTGACCAGCCTCTTTACAGAAGTCCTTCCGCCTGAAGGAAGCAGCCTTGCCGAGCCGACACAAGTCTCACGACCCTGATTCCAACCACGGCACGCGGAGCGACGACGCCCCGCCGACAGGGACGGGAACTGCCATGCCGCACATCACCGCTTGTGCCAGGAACCAGTGGTTCTTGGCACAAGCGGTCAGTTCGTCAGAGCGGCTGGACGTATAGCCTCCGGCCCGAAGCGCCGACGGGCACGGTCTGCGGCGGCTCAGCCGCGCGGGCGCGGGCATCGCCGGGGTCCAGAGAGGAGCTGGCGATAGGCCCCGCCAGTTGGCAGCAGGGTCTGCGCGGATCATGAAGGCGCGTACCTCGCCGCAATCCGAGACCGGCTCGCGGGCTCAGCGCAGCCGTGGCGAGGGCGGGCGAGTGGTTCGTGGGCTCCAGCAGGGTGCTGGTACGCGTGGTGGAGCTGCGGTCGGCGTACCGCACTGTGAGGGAGAGTCGGCTCGCGATCTGGCTTTCGCCGCGCAGGCGCTCGCCGATCTGGTCGGCAAGTTCCAGAACTGCACGATGATGCTGTGCCGGGTCGAAGCAGTCCCGCTCCAGCACGACGTCGGCAATCAGATATGCGCTGCCGCCGGTTCCGCGGAGACGACCGGACGGGGATCGTGGCCGCACGCTCGACCAACAGCCGCGCTTGATGAGCCGCTGCAAGGGGCGAAGTGAGCGCCGCCGAAACAGACGGCCCCCTGCCACCTCCCCAATCAGGGAGCAGTTGGGGGAAAATACAACCATGACGCTTCCCGCCCCACGCATTCAGCGACTCACGGTGAACGGCAACGGCTTGCAGTACGAACGACGCGTTCCGTAACGGGTCGAGTCTCAGGTCGGTCGCTCAGCTCTCGGGTTTCACGTCAGCGTCAAATCGATCGACCGCCCGCTGACACCGATCGCCTTTCGGTGCAGCTCCCAGCACAGATCGCCTGAGGCAAGGACCACGCTCCAGGAGACGAGAGATGCCGCCAACCGGTCGAGCACTGGGAACAAAGCCGCAGGAACGAGTCCACACTCACGCACGATTCGGTCCGTCTCAGCACACCCGCGACCGGACGAAAGGTCCGTATGCGCCTCAAGGCAGAGGACTGCCAGCCGCAGAGCGTGGTCACCAGCGCCCGCACAATCACCCCTCGTCGCACGCAGCGCCCAGTCAGCAGCGCTCCTGCGGTCTGGACGTGCGGGACTCTGAGCAAACAACCCGCCGTCGAGGATCTGGGCGACCACCACCCTGTCGGCAAGGCCCGAGGCAGCCGGCGTTCGGCAGAGCCACCGCGCCTGCTCCAGCTCACGCCACGGGCGCGAATCGCGCCCGAGGCGAAGACTGCGCAGAACCCCAGTCGGCACCCGGACCTCCCCTCGGGAGTCCATACGCAGTGCACACTGCACGGCGAGCAGCCGGGCTGCAGCCCCGGTGTAGTCCGGCAGGGCTGAGGCCAGGTAGCTGAGCATCTCCCGCACCCGAACCTGGTCGCCCGGCCCTTTGGGTCGTCGCCTGCGACGCCGCGAGGCGCTGCCCGACGGTGTCACGACCGCACGCAGGAAGGTTTCCGGAACCACGGCGGCCTGCGCCGTCACCGATGCACAAGCCGCGCAGGCATCGGCAAGTCGCCAGAGTCGTCCGCCCCGCTCTCGAGCGAGAAGCAGACGAATAGGACCAGCACAGCCGCGGTGGCGAGGGTGCCAGCGACAGCCTCGCTCATGACACTGACAGGTGCGCATATACGACGGCAGAACGTCGCGCCGGGCATGTCCGGCCAGATGCTCGAGCGCCGCGGTGCGCGCGGATACGGCAGCGAGCAGCACGCCCCGATGGTCGCACTGCTGACACACGAGCTGCGGTCCGCCAGAGCCGGGCTGCAGCTCCACAGTCCAGGCCCGCCGCACTGTTGGGCATGTTGTGCGGAGCCTCATAAGGCGCGCGCTCCTCCCCATCCCATCCCGCACCGTTGTCCGCTCAGGAGAGAGCGACGGCCGCACACGGTAGTGCAGACCTCTGCCCCCTTGCCCGCGCCACCGCCTGGGGAAATAGGGCAGAGGTCTGCACTGACAGGGCAGGGGTCTGCACCTTCGGATGGTCAGGTGACGATCTTTCCGCCCGACCCGGACTTCGAGGCACTCCGCCTGGAGCTCGCGCGCCTGCGGGCGGCCCGAGGGTGGAGCTATGACGAGCTCGCCGCCCGTAGTGGCCTCGCCAGACGGACTCTCATCGAGATTGAGCAGGGCCGCACGATCGGGACGGTGAAAACCTGGCACGCTCTCGCACACGCCCTGAGCACCCCGCTCGACGAGCTCTTCGCAGCCTTGTGCAACGGGCACGAGCACCCCGAAAAGACCGACGGCTGACAGCTCCCGGGAGGGCAATCGCCAACCGCCCGATCCGGTGACCCAACACGAACGCGCGATCGCATTCTCGAAAGTCAGTCTCACCGTATGCGCCAGTCCGGGGGACACCTGCGGTAGCGACGCCACTGCAACGGCGCGTTGGCTGGCAGGTTCGCCCGCATGCGCTCCACACCCCCTTCTCCACGTCGTTGGGATGGCAGTCTCGCCCATGTCCGCGTGAGGCGTTCCCTACGCGTAAGCGGCGACAGCGCCAGTCGTCTGTTGCGATGCGGTCAGAGTGACCGCTGCCGTGATTGCGGCAACCGCATCGAGTGGTACCACCGCACCAACGAGCGGCCCGTCCGCCTGCATCCTCACGAGCTGCCTGCGGCGAAGGTGCCTGCCACTTGCCATTGGCACGTCAGTTCAGGTGTCGCTCATCCGGCGGGCGACGGCAGTGACTGGTGCCGCCTGCCGCACGCCATGCTGTGTCCTGCCCGCGACGGCCTTCCGGCAGTGCCCCAGTTGGCAGGACTGCGCCGTGCTCTGGCGTTCAACACCCGCCGCCTGATCGACAGCGGCGCATTCGTTCCCCCTTCTGCCACGTCGCAGACGGAACCCTTGACGACAACTACCTGCCGTCCGGCCCGTCCTGTCGTACAGCTCCTGTACGTCCGTTACCTCGCCAACCGTCCGGTGAACGAGATCCAGTGCGTCGCCCAGACCCGACGCCGTCACCGCTGCACAAGTCCGCTGCTCACGTCTGCGACTCAGGCAGGCGTCTGGACTCTCGTGCCCACCGTCGCGAGGCACGGCCAGCTTCCTTTGTCTGGCGCGGTCATGGCTATCTACGCGCTCACCGGTCTGCCCTATGCCGAGCAACTGCGCTGGAGGGCCCAGCGCTGTCCCGAGCATGCCGCCATTCCCGCCGTCGCCGACGTGGCGGTGGCCGAGTGGGAGCCCTTCGACCCTCTCGTCCACCACGAGCACATCCACACCCGGCTCCCGACACTCACCCGACGCCAAGGGCCGGTCGGCCCGAGCAGGAAGCCGACGCAACCGTGACCGCACACCACGCGATTAAGATCACCCTGACCCGGCCTGCCACCAATTCTGAGCTGCATCGTGCGCGTCGTGTTGCGGCTCTGGCCAGCAGCACCGACCGCACCCGACTGCTGACTGTGCAGCGCGCAAAGACTCCGGGGCGTGCGCTGCAAACACTTCGGCGCCGACTCGACGGCCTACTGCCCATCGATGTCCTGACCACCCATTATCCGGACCGACAGGGCTGTGTCCGGCTGAACTTCGCTCTCAGCCACGCCGCCCGAACTACCATCCGCCAGGCTGCGGCAGCCTGTGGTCAACGGCCTCGGGACTTCGATGCCGTTGCCCGGCACAAGGAGGATCGCGCCCGCCGATTGACGACACAGATGGAAGAGCTGCTGACTCAGCACACCCCGGAAGAGCTAATGCTCTGCGCAGCCGACTCTCTCCTCAGCCATCACAACCGCCGGCCAGGAGGCAAGCCCTCCTCCGCCCCCTCCTGAGGAGCCTTCGTGCCCGCACCCACCGACGAGCAGATCCAAGCCTCCGACACCTTTCGATCAGGGCGCCACCTCGTCCTGCAAGCGGGAGCCGGTACCGGCAAGACCACCACCCTCGCGATGCTCGCTGCCAGCAACAAAAAACGCGGTCGTTACCTGGCCTTCAACAAGGACATCGCTCGCGATGCCGCCAATCGTTTTCCTCGCACCGTGATCTGCAAGACGGCCCATGCGACCGCGTACGCAGCACTGGGCCACCGTTATGCCGGCCGACTCAACGGCCCTCGCCAGCCTGCCTGGAAGACGGGCCAGGCCCTCGGTGTCACCCGGCCCATCCGCATCGGCGATCACGAGATCAGCCACAAGACCCTCTCGCACACGGTGCTACGCGCCGTGACGCGCTTCTGCTACTCCGCCGATCGCACTCTGGCCCGCCAGCATGTGCCGCATCTTCGCCGCCTGGCAACACCCGCCGAACACGCGCAACTCGCTGAAGTGGTCCTGCCGTTCGCGGCCAAGGCCTGGGCCGACCTGCAGAACCCAGACCAGGGCATGGTCCGCTTCGAACACGACCACTACTTGAAGATGTGGGCCCTGACCCAACCCAAGATCGAAACGGACTTCCTCTTCCTCGACGAAGCCCAGGACACCAACCCCGTCCTGGAACAGGTCTTCACCGCCCAACGCGACCACGCCCAACTCGTCATGGTCGGCGACTCGGCCCAAGCCATTTACGGCTGGCGCGGCGCCTGCGACGTGATGACCGACTTCGACGCCGACGCGCTCACCCTGACCCGTTCCTTCCGCTTCGGCCCTCTCCTCGCCGAAGAGGCCAACCGCTGGCTCGAACTCGCCGAGTCGCCCATTCGCCTGACCGGAAGCGACATGATCCCCACCGAGATCGGAGACGTCGCGCACCCGGACGCCGTGCTGTGCCGCACCAACATCGGTGCCATGGCCGAAGTCATGCAACTTCTCTCCGAAGGACGCCGCGTCGCCCTTGCTCGCGGCGGACACACGCTCGCCTCCCTGGCGCTGGCAGCTCGCGACCTCAAAGAAGGCCGCCGCACAACCCACCCCGAACTCGTTCTCTTCGCCTCCTGGGGCGACGTACAGGACTACGCGGTCTACGACCCGGCCGGCGGCGACCTCCAGCCGTTCGTCGACCTCGTCGACACGCACGGTCCCGACGCCATCCTGGCCGCAGTCGACGAGCTCACCGACGAGGAGCACGCCGACGTGACCGTGTCCACGGCTCACAAGGCCAAGGGGCGTGAATGGTCGACCGTCCGGATCGGGGACGACTTCCCACCTCCCAAGGACACCGATCAAAGTGACGCCGAGGGCCGCCCAATCCCGGAAGCTGTCAACGACACCGACGCCCGCCTCGCATACGTTGCGGTTACGCGTGCGCGCCGCAGGCTTGACCTCGGCGGTCTGTCATGGATCGACGACCATCGAGCTCGACAACTGATTGCCAGCGAGGTATAGCGATCGAATACGGCCCTCACTCTTAACAGCCCCTTGCTGGACTGGTCGACACAGGATCAGACGCCCCTTCCGCTCGCCCTGTGCTCCTCGTCGCGGTGAGTGAGCACGATGCGTGCAGCTGCGGACTTGTCCACCCCGGCAGCATGGCTGAACAGGTTCATGAGCGCCGTTCCTGCCCAAGGATGACCCATTTGCTGAAATAGCACCTCGTAGTAGCGAGCCAGGGCGGCCATCTGTGGACCGTCACCGCTATCAACCTCCGCGGCTCCGTTGTGCAGGCCGGCCAGTAGGAAGGGCAGTGATGAGTCGGAGACCCAAGGCTGCGTCAGGGCTTGGACGGAGAGTTTCTGCAGGTTGCTAGACCTGTGGGAAGGCAGCGTTGCCCGCCAGAGGCCCGCGTAAGCAACTGCCAGCCAGGCCGAAGCATGGTCCGGTTCAGAATCGATGACCTGTGCAACTGCATCGAGGACCAACCGCACCACGCCCTGCGGATCGCTCCAGGCCGTCGGTCGTGCGATCGCGGCAGCAACCCCTCGTGCGTGCCAGCCGTCGGCTTGCGCTGCGAAACCGTACAGGTCGCTAGAGAAGGGGATGTCCATGTAGAAATGCCGCAGGAGTTCCGCTCTCAGGGCCATTGCCTCCTGCGGTGTCATGGTCTGCTGGCGTTGGCATGCGTCGATCAGGGCGAGCGTTCCGAATGCGGGTACACCCGCCGACCGGGCGAACGTGCGCAGAGCTCAGTCGTCGCACCACAACACCAGGCCGTGCTCCTTGGCATGATCCAAGGCCGTGAGCCATACCTCCGTGCCGCGGCCGGCACGCAACCCCGGCAGTGCACGCAGCTCTGGTCGAGCCACTCGGGGCAGTGAGCGCACGATGTCGGCGGCACGCTCAAGGGTGCGACGCAAGGCACGCACCTGCCCGTCCGGAACAACGTGAAGAGTCGGCCGCGATTCGTCCTCGTTCCAGACCAGCGTGACATCGGACCGCAGGGCGAAAGAGTCGACGGCGTGGAAAACGTCGCCGGCGATCTGGTCGGTTGTCACGATGCTCTGGCAGGAGCCGATGAGCCGTTCGGCGGCGCCCGGCCCCAACAGGGCGAGAGACACCACCGCGCTCGTATCCACGACCACCCGCCGGGTCAGCGCGACCTGGATTGCGCCTGCTTCCACAGTGATTGCGGACGGGTCGGAGGCGAACAGGCCAGGACGCTCTGCAGTGAGCCGCAGGCTGGATCTCCCTCACGACGTGGACGGCGAGACCGGTGAGTTACCCAGACTCTCCAGCAGCGGCTTGCCGCCACGAGCCACTACTTCTCCCAAAAAACGCATGATGCGGGCGATTGCAGCCAGACCGCCCTGGCACCCGCAGACTGCCGGTCTCACGCAGCGTGACGATCCAAAATGCGTGCCCTTCACTGGTTGCGCATTTGCCTCGGACAACCGGTCCGGAACCGTTGCGCACGTCTGCTGGAACCGCAGGCCACAGCTCCGGCGTTGCGCACGAAATCGCGCACCCTACACTCCTTTTGTAGGATCCGCGGATCCGCAACTACCTCTTGTCGATCCTTTGTGATCCTTAGGTGCCTCGCGATGCTGAGTCGCCATATGGGACAGATGCGGTGAGTGCCCCGAAGGGATACGGACGCTGCGCGCAGCCTGGGCGGCCCACTCCTCCTGAACGGCCGGCGGCAGCGCCGGATCCTCGGTGGCCACGATGTAGGTGAGAGGGAGGCCCGTGGGGGCGGCGCCGAGCGTCTGGGTAAAGGCGCCCATCCCCTGCCAGTCGAGTCGTTCAACGGCTTCGCCGGCCAGCTGGGGATCGACGCCGCTGAAAATCGACTCTCTCGCGTCTCCGGCCTTGACCGCAAGGCCGTCGGACGAGTGAATCCAGGTGGGCGGGAAGTCTCCGCCCATCCACTTCATCATGGAGACGCCCGGGACCAACACGAAGGCAGCGATGTAGACGAGTTCGGTGACCTGGCCGGCATCAGCGGCGGCCCACGTCGCGGGAACGCCGCCGTAGGAGTGGGCAGCCAGAACGACGCGCCCGTCGACGGAGTCGATCTCGGCGCGTACGGTCGCGACGTCCTCGGTCAGCCCTCGCGTCGCGGCGCTGTCCGGTCCTCGAGTGGGGGCCGATCGGTTGAACGGCAGGTCGTCGCACGGCATGGCATCCGCACCCGGTCCCGGTGCGGATGCCACCGCGGACCTCAGAACATGGTGTTGTCGTTGGCGCTCTTCTCCGGCACCTCCTGGATCACGTCCCAGTGCTCGACGATCTTCCCGTCGACGACGCGCCAGAAGTCCGCGACGGCCATGCCGCGGTCGCCGGGCTTGAGGTGCAGGTTGCTGTGGGTGACCACCAGGTCCCCTTCGGCGACGGCCCTCTTGATGTCCAGCCGCAGGTCGGGGAACTGCCCGCGCAGCCAGTGGACATAGCCGACGAACGCCTGCGGACCGTCCTGCGCCTCGGGGTTGTGCTGGGTGTAGCTGTCGCCGAGGTGGGCTTCGGCGGCCTGGTCCGGCTGGTAGTCGTTGAACGCCTGCTCATAGAAGGCGATCACCAGAGCCTTGTTGTCGTCAGCCGACATGCGGATCTCCTGCGTTGTAGTGGTACGCAACACGTCAGTCGGTCATGGCCTCGCGCACCAGCGCCGTGTCGACGAACTGTTCGAAGCGCACGATGAGTCCGCCGCGGACGACGAAGTGGTGGGCGACGCGGACGTCGACCGGCTTGCCGGTGGCCTTGTTGGCCGCGGTGTAGCGGGCCAGGACGACGACGTTCTCGCCGTCGACGACGTAGGTGTCGTCATGGGCGGTCCAGCCCTCCCAGTCCTGGCCGAGCTTCTCCATCACGTTCGACGTGACGCCGTCGGGGGTGCGGTAGGTGCCCGAGAGGGGGAAGCCGGCCATCTCCGTCCACTCCACATCGGGCGCGAGAGTGGCGCGCAGGGCCTCCAGGTCGCCCGCGGAGGAGGCCAGGTACTGGCGGCGGACGACGTCGGCGGGGGCCGTAGAAGTGGCGAACTCGCTCACGGTCAGCCCCACTTCATCTCGCCCTTGGCGACCTTCGCACCGATCTGCGCGGCGATCAACATGCCGTTGTCGGGGTAGCGCTGGACGAGCCCCTCGGTCAGCGCGGCACCGTCGGCCGCCTTGCCGAGCTCCTCCTCGAACGCGACGAGGTAGTCGCGGGTGGCGGTGATGGCGGAGACGTCGGCCGCGGCGCCGGGGAGACGGTGGCCGGGGACGACCAGCTCCGGGTCGAGGGCGGCCATCTCGTCCAGCAGCTTGATCCAGGCGGCGCGGGACTCGGGGGTGGCGGTGTCGGCGACCCAGACGTGCTCCTGCTGGAAGATCAGGACACCGCCGAGCACGGCGCGGGACTCGGCCTGCCAGAGGTAGTGCCGGTCGGACAGCTCCTCGGAGCCGCCCTTGAGCTCGAAGCGGTGGCCCTCCAGGGTGAGGTCGCCGGTCAGCGGCCCCAGATCGACGAGGCGGGTGGGGAGGTTCGGGCCGAGCGCCGCCCAGGCCTTCAGCTTGCCCTCGTAGGAGTGCTTGATGTGCTCGATGACGATCGGGGTGGCGACGAACTTCGCCTCGGGGAAGGCGTCGGCGATGACCTCGGCGCCGAAGTAGAAGTCCGGGTCGCCGTGGGAGACGAAGACCGTGGTGAGCTTCTTGCCGGAGTCGAGAATCTCGGCGGCCAGGCGGTGGCCGTCGGCGCGGGTGAAGCCGGCGTCGACCAGCAGCGCCTCGTTCTCGCCGGTGACGAGGGTGGCGGTCTTGTTCTTGCTGCCGGCCGGGAAGTCCAGGTCGAGGACCTTGAAGTCGAGGGTGCTCATGCGAGGCGCTCCTTTTCGCAAGGGATGGGGGCGGGGCGGGGGAAGCTCAGTGAGCGACGAGGCGTTCGTCGACCTCGTCGGCGGTGGCGTGGCCGTAGGCGAGCGGGGTGACGGAGTCGCCGTCGACGGCCAGCAGAGTGGGGAACCCGGTGACCCCGAACTGGGCCGCCCGGCGGAAGTCGGCGCGGGCTGCAGTCTGCGCCTCGGGCGCTTCGAAGGCGGCGACGACGGCATCCGCGTCGAGCCCGGCCGCCTGAGCGACCGTCCGGTACGTCGCCGCCTCCGACAGGCTCAGGCCGTCGACGTAGAAGGCGTGCTGCAAGGCCGCGGCCTGCTCCGCCACGCGGTCGGGGGCCACCTGGCGCACGGCTGCGACGCCACGGGCGGCGGCCTCGGAGTCCATCACGAACGAACCGTCGGCGATCAGCTCCTCGTACGCCTGGCCGAACGTGGCACCGGTCAGTTCGGCGATCTTGGCGTTCGCACCCTGGACGTAGCCGAACTCGCGGATCGGCACCCGGCGCGAGCCGGTGAACAGACCGCCGGAGACCACCTCGACCGACAGGTCGGGGTGGCGCGAGGTGATCTCGCGCAGGGTCGCGGTGAATCCGTGCGACCAGCCGCAATAGGCGTCGAAGACGTAGACGAGCTTCATCGAAGACCTCGGCAGAGAGGGGCGCCCGCCGACTGCGAGCGATTCACCTGATCAAACAGTAGCTGACTCGTCAGATATTTCCTGACCCCTGTGATCTGGAACACGCGAAAGCGGCCCATGCCAATCAGGCCTGCGCCGCCGCCGGTCCGCAGATCAGGGAAGTCGAGGCAGTACGTCCCGGGCTGTGTGGCTGAGGATGCGCACCACCGTACCGATCACGTAGGGGACAGCCGGCGCAGCGAGATCGGCCACCCCGGTCGAACGGCAGCAGTCCCATCCCTTCCCCGGCGGCATGCCGTCGGGACGTGGCCTCCTGCCGCTCGGTTCCCATCGCGATGCCGAGCCGGCAGGAGGCCCTTCGTCGAGCTGTTCAGTTGATGCGGACGATCTTCCAGAACTGGTCGTCGATGTTCAGGTCGTTCCACTGCACGACTGCCGCGCCGTTGGCGGTGGAGGACTGGGCGACGGCGGCGTTGAAGCCGCTGCCCACGTTCTTGAGTTCGTAGTAGCCGTTGCCCGCGTCGGTGAGGGTCCATTTCTGCGAGTTCGCGGTGGACGGCGTGTTCTGGACGACGGCGGCTCCGGCGGTGGTGGAGCCGTTACGGATGTCCAGGTTCAGGTTGCTGTTGGCGTTCCTGATGGTCCAGGCTCCGCCGCCGGCGGACTGGAAGGTGAACAGCTGGCAGAAACAGGCCGAGTTCTGCCACTGCTGGGCTGCCGTGTTGGTGGCGGTCGAGCCCTGCGGGATGTCCAGGTACTTCCCGCTGTTCTTGTTGACGAGGACGTACTGCCCGGTGCCCAACGCCGGCAGAGCGGTCTGGGTGAGGTTCCAGCGCTGGCAGGCGCAACTGGTGCCGCTCCACTGGCCGGCGGCGGTACCGGTGGTGGTGGAGGCGTTCGGGATCTCCAGGTACTTGCCGGTGACACGGTTGGTGAGGGTGTAGCCGCCGGCCGGGTTCGGGGCGACGGCCCACTCGTGGTCCAGGGTGCCGTTGTCGTCCCACTGGAGGATCTTGGCTCCGTCGGCGGTGGACTGGTTCTCCACGCCGAGGACCTTGCCGCTGGCGACGTTGAGGATCTTGAAGTAGCCGGAGCTCTGCTGCACGAAGCGCCACTGCTGGTCGGTGGCGTTGTCGGCGTTCTGCTGGGTGGCGTTCGTGCCGTTGGCGGTGGAGACGCCCGCGATGCTCAGCATGAGGTTGCTGCCCGCGTTCGACACGGTGTAGGTGGCGCCGTCCGAGATGCCGCCGCCCAGGTCGATGGTGCCGTAGGTGACCGGGTTGGAAAGGTTGCTGCCTCCGTTGCCGCCACTGAGCACGAGCAGGCTGTGGCCGTCGGCCAGGGGCACCATGCCGCGGCTGTAGCCACCGGCGACGTTGGAGCTGATGCGCGTCCAGGTGTCCGCGGCGCCGTTCTGGGTGTTCAGGAACAGGTCGCTGGTGCTGTAGGCGCCGACGACCAGCGTGCCGTTCGGACCGCCGGTGGGCAGCCACGTGATGTACGGGGTGCTGGTGGGGACCACTCCGTCCGTCGACCGCAGGGGAATGCCCGTGACGGAGTTGAAGGCCTCCGGGTCGGCGGAGATCTTGTAGTAGACGGCGAAGTTGCCCGAGGGGGAACCGCCGTACTCGTACGTCATGACGTAGTTGCCGTTGGGCAGTTTCGCGACGGTGGGCATGCCCGGGCGCTGGCTGTAGGTGGGCATCGCCACGTCGTCCACGACCGGACCCCAGGTGTGGAGGTCGGTGGTGACCTGGTGCACGACCTTCTGGCCGTGGTCGGGGTCGCGCTGGTCGGAGTAGTAGACGATCAGCTTGCCGTTGGCGTAGAGGAAGAACGGCTCCCATACGGGGGTGTTGCCGTTCGTGTCGAACGCCGGGCCGCCGGTGGCGATGTTGCTGACGAAGGTCCAGCTCTGTCCGCGGTCGGTGCTGGCATAGACATCGATCTTGATGGCCGAGCGGTCGGCGGGGACCGAAGCGCCGGCGGCCAGGATGGTACCGGCCGGGAAGGCGCCCACCGCCGTGGGCAGTTCGAACAGCTCGGGCTCCCAGCGCATTCCCCAGCCGTTCTGCGTGTCGGCGACCTCGGAGATCTTCGACCAGGAGTTGCCGTTGTCCGTGCTGCGGTAGATCGGGAGGACCGGCGTGCCGGTGGTGTACTGCTCGAACGTCGCGAGGAGGGTGCCGTTGGCAGAGCCGTTGTGCTGCATACGCATCGCCCGCGGGTAGAGCGACCCGGGCGAGGGCGCACCCGACGGAGGGGTGTACATCGTCTGTGAGGGACGGGCCAGGGCGTCCGCCCGGCCGGCAGGCAGGGCCGTGGTCATCACCGAGACGAGCAGGATGAAGGCCAGGGACAAGAAGGAGACGGGACGGGAACGCGGAGCGGCGCCGGGTCTGGCGCCTGTCTGCGCAGGGGACATTGCGGCTCCCAGGGGAAGGGGTGTTTCGGGGTCCGCCGGTGCCTGGAACGGCCCAGAGTGACGCGGCGGAGTTCGTGGGACACGGCGCCCGGGGGACGGCCGGGCGGGTGCTGCCGGGCGCGGCTCACCAGCGCGGGGGCGCGGTGCGACAAACGCGGAACGACGGAGGTGGGGTGCCCCGGCGTGTGGGTGCGCCGGGGCGGTGACCCCAGGGGGTGGGTCAGAGGGAGGGCGGAGGCGCGGTCGACCCGCGGACGATCAGTTCGATGGGTGGGTCGTTCGCCGGCGGCAGTTCGGCGTCAGGGTTCTCCATGGCGTGGAGGAGGAGCCGGATTCCTTCCCGTGACGCGGCGTCGAACGGCTGACGGACGGTGGTCAGAGGCGGGGAGACGTAGGCGAAGACGGGGTTTCCGTCGAAACCGACGACACTGATGTCCTCCGGCACCCGACGACCGCTTTCCCGCAGACCGTGGATCAGTCCGATGGCCATCTCGTCGCCCGCGGCGAACACTGCGGTCACCAGGCGGTCCGAGGCCAGCCCACGACCCGCGGTGTACCCGGAGGCCGCCGACCAGTCACCGTTCAGCACGGGCGGTTCATGCGCGTCCCTGGCCGCAAGCGCCGCCCGCCATCCCTCGATGCGGTCCTTGGTGGCGTACCACCGCCGCGGCCCGGCGAGATGATGGACGGTCGAATGCCCCAGGTCCAGGAGGTGATCGGTGGCCGCGCGTGCCAGCTGATGGGCGCCCACGCCGACGGTCAGCGTCCGGGCCGCGCTGAAGGCGGGCGGGGCGCCGAGGAAGAGGACCGGCACGTCGACGCCGAGCGGGACTTCACCCTCGACAATGGGTTCGGAGACGACGATGCCGTCCACGCCCTGCTCCAGGAGTGATTCCAGCGCGCCCGCGATGCCCTGCGGGTCGCCGTCCGGCGTGTTGACCACGCGAAGCGCGTAACCGGCGTCCCGTACGGCCTGTTCAATGCCCACGAGCAGGGAGGCGGTTCCATACCCGGCTGTTCCCAGAGCGACCACACCGATGGACCGGCTACGGCCCGAGGCCAGTGCCCTGGCCGCGTGGTTCAGCCGGTAGCCGAGCTCCTCGGCGGCCGCCAGGACGCGTCGGCGGGACTCGTCGGAGACGTACGGCTCGTTGTTGAGGACCCGGGAGACCGTCTTGCGTGAGACACCAGCCAGCCTGGCCACGTCCTCACTACGCGGCGCGGAGGAGCCCGCACCGCGCTCCAGCCCTGTTGTCATGAAGTCTCCCCATGGCCGTGTGTTCCCCATCGAACGAGGTCAATTACATGACCGCGCGGTCTGACCGCGCGGTCAATGTGTACGCATCCGCCGAGCGCACGTCAAGAGTTCCCGCAACGCCACTTGCCTCCGGCGTGACGGGCATCGAGGCTCGCGGCCTGGCGGAGCTAGGCGCCAGAAGCTTCCGAGGGAGGCCTGCCGGCAAGTATCCCTGCAGCTCAAGCGGCCATTAGTGGACACGGGACGGTTCGACGGCCAGCCGTCCCGGCCCCGTCCGTCCGGTCCGACTGCCGGCACGTGAGGCTCGTGACCGGACCTGGTCCGTCATGGATTCCCGGACGGAAAGTCTTGACAGCGAGTCCACACAGCGTTCACGCTTCCTGGCGTCCGACGATCGCCTTTGTTCGATCGTGTTGGATTCTGGTTCTCGACTGGCCTCAGCGGTCCCTCGACGACCCACTCTCCGTCACACCCCCGTCCGGCTGACGTGCCATCACCTGGACACCACCAGCCCCGTAGGAGCCGAAATGCACCGTTCCTCCCTCGGTCAGCCCATGCCTGCCACCAGCCGCCGCACCGTGCTCCGCGGACTCGGCGGAGCCGCGGTACTGGGTGCCGGCATCCCGCTGCTGAGTGCCTGCGCCAGCAGTTCCGCCGCGTCGGACTCCAAGACCGTCACCGTCGGCTCCAACGCGTCCGACGCCGTCCCGAAGAAGGCGTACGGCGACGTCTACGCGGCCTTCACGAAGCAGTCCGGGATCAAGGTCGCCATCAACACCAAGGACCACAACACGTTCCAGGAGCAGATCAACTCCTACCTGCAGGGCACGCCGGACGACGTGTTCCAGTGGTTCGCCGGCTACCGGATGCAGTTCTTCGCGTCCAAGGGACTGGCCACCCCCATCGACGACGTGTGGAAGACGATCGGCGGCAACTTCCCCAGCGCGATGCACGACCTGAGCAAGGGTCAGGACGGCAAGTACTACCTGGTGCCGCTGACCACGTCGCCGTGGGCGATCTTCTACCGCAAGAGCGTCTTCCAGAAGTACGGCTACGAGGTCCCCACCACATGGGACGCGTACGTCGCCCTGTGCAGGCAGATGAAGAAGGACGGCCTCGTCCCGATCGCGTACGGCGACAAGGACGCCTGGCCGGCGATGGGCTCCTTCGACCAGATCAACTTCCGCCTCAACGGCTACGACTTCCATGTCGAGTTGATGGCGGGCAAGGCTTCGTGGACCGACGCGAAGGTCCGCAAGGTCTTCGACACCTGGGCCGAGACCCTCCCCTACCACCAGGAGGGCGCGGTGGGCCGTACCTGGCAGGACGCCGCCCAGACGCTGGTGGCGAAGAAGGCCGGCATGTATATGCTCGGCATGTTCGTGGCCCAGCAGTTCACCAACCAGGCGGACCTGGACGACCTCGACTTCTTCGCCTTCCCCGAGATCGACCCGGCGTACGGGCAGGACACCGTCGAGGCGCCGACCGACGGCATCATGCTCAGCAAGAAGCCCAAGAACCACGCCGGTTCCGTCAAACTGCTCGAATTCCTGGGCACCCCCCAGGCCGAGGAGACCTACCTCAAGGCCGACCCGAGCCTCATCGCCGCCTCCTCGAAGGCCGACACCTCCGCCTACAGCGCCCTTCAGAAGAAGGCGTACGAGATGATCAGCGGCGCGAAGCACCTCACACAGTTCATGGACCGCGACAGCCGGCCGGACTTCACCTCGACGGTGATGCAGCCCGCGCTCCAGAAGTTCATCCGCGACCCCAAGGGGATCGACAGCCTGCTGTCCTCGATCGAGCGCCAGAAGAAGACGATCTTCGCATCCGGCTGAGACCGACCCCCCCCCTCTGAAGCGGATGAACACCCACACCATGAGCTCCGAAACGACCACCAAGAGCCCGGAGGCGGCCGCCGTGCCGTCTCCGGGCCCCGCACCTGTCAACAAGCGCGTCCCGCAGGGCCACCGGCGCCTGCTGACCCGCCGTGACCGCATCACGCTCGGCCTCATGGCCGGCGTGCCCACGGTCCTGCACGTGGCCCTGGTCTGGGTCACCGCGCTGGCCTCGATCGCCCTCGCCTTCACCAGCTGGGACGGCATCGGCTTCGACTCCATCAAGTGGGTCGGGCTGGACAACTTCAAGCAACTGTTCAGCGACAACCCGCAGTTCTGGCCCGCCGTCGAGCACAACGTCATCTGGTTCGTCGTGCTCATCCTGATCCCGACGCCGTTCGGCCTGTTCCTGGCCGTCCAGCTGGACAAGAAGATCCGTTTCTCCCGGGTCTACCAGACCGCGCTCTTCCTGCCGGTGGTGGTCTCGCTCGCGGTCACCGGCTTCGTCTGGCAGCTGGTCTACAACCCCGACACCGGCCTGATCAACAGCCTGATCGGGGCCAACAAGCCCGGCCACTACATCGACTGGATCGGCGACCCGCACCTCAACCTGTGGGCCATCCTCGTCGCTGCCTGCTGGCGGCACACCGGCTACATGATGATCCTCTACCTGGCCGGCCTCAAGGGCGTCGACCCCTCGCTGAGGGAGGCGTCCTCGCTGGACGGCGCGAACGAGTGGCAGACGTTCAAGAACGTCATCTTCCCCACCCTGCGCCCCACCAACACCGTCGTCCTCGTCGTCACGATCATCGAGGCCCTGCGCGCCTTCGACCTCGTCTTCGTCTTCAACAAGGGCGCCCAGGGCACCGAGCTGCTGTCGATCCTGGTCACCAACAACATCATCGGCGAGTCCAGCCGCATCGGATACGGCTCCGCCATCGCCGTCGTCCTGCTGGTGATCTCCCTCGCCGTGATCATCCCCTACCTGATCTCGACCTTCCGGAAGGAGCGGAGCGCGTGAGCACCACCACCGTGTCCCTGAAGCAGCGCACGCCCGTGCGCCCCGCCCGGATCCTGCTGCACACCTTCCTCGTCGTCACCGCCCTGGCCTGGCTGGCCCCTCTTCTGTGGGCTGCCTTCTCAGCACTGAGGCCCTACTCCGAGACCAGCGAGAAGGGCTACGTGTCCTGGCCCGACAAACTGAGCCTCGACAACTTCACCAACGCCTTCGAGCAGTCCGACATGCTCCACTACTTCGGGAACACGCTGCTCATCGCGGTCCCGGCCGTGCTGGTCACCCTGTTGCTGTCCTCGATGGTCGCCTTCTACGTCAGCCGCTTCGACTTCCGGCTCAACCTCTTCCTGCTGCTCGTCTTCACCGCCGGCAACCTACTGCCCCAGCAGGTCATCATCACCCCGCTGTACCGCATGTACCTGCTCATCGACCTGCCCGGCATCACGACGAGCGGCAAGCTCTACGACTCCGCACTCGGCCTGGTCCTCATCCACGTCGCCTTCCAGTCCGGCTTCTGCGCCTTCGTGCTCGCCAACTACATGCGCTCCCTGCCCCACGAACTGACCGAGGCCGCCCTCGTCGACGGCGCCTCCGTCTGGCGCCTGTACTGGCAGATCGTGCTGCCGCTGTGCAAACCCGCGATGGCCGCCCTGGCCACCCTGCTCTCCATCTGGATCTACAACGACTTCTTCTGGGCGCTGGTCCTGATCTCCACCGGCGACGACATGCCCATCACCTCGGCCCTGAACAACCTCTCCGGCCAGTACTTCACCGACCCCAACCTGGTCGCCGCCGGCGCCCTGCTCACCGCGATCCCCACCCTCATCGTGTACTTCGCGCTGCAGCGGCAGTTCGTCAGCGGCCTCACCCTCGGCGCCAACAAGGGCTGACACCCCCACTTCCCCCTCCCCTACACCTTCCCGGAGCACCACCAGTGAGTACCGCACGCCGTCTCCGCATACCTGGAATCGCCTACGGAGGTGACTACAACCCCGAGCAGTGGCCCGAGGAGGTCTGGGCCGAGGACATGCGCCTGATGCGCGAGGCCGGGGTGACCATGGTCAGTGTCGGCATCTTCTCCTGGGCCCTGCTCGAACCGGCCGAGGGCGTCTACGACTTCACCCGCATGGACAAGATCCTCGACCTGCTCCACGAGAACGGCATCGCCGCCGACCTGGCGACACCGACCGCCTGCCCACCAGCATGGTTCTTCAAGGCGCACCCGGAGGCACTGCCCGTCGACCGGGACGGCCGCACCCTGTCGTACGGCAGCCGCCAGACCTTCTGCCCGTCCAGCCCCGCCTACCGCCGAGCGGCGCTGCGGATCGCCGGAGCCCTCGCCGAGCGCTACGCCGACCACCCGGCCGTCGCCATGTGGCACATCCACAACGAATACGGATGCCACAACCCCGCGTGCTACTGCGACACCAGCGCCGCCGCCTTCCGCACCTGGCTGCGTGCCCGCTACGGCGACGACCTGGACGCCCTCAACCACGCCTGGGGCACCACCTTCTGGAGTCAGTGGTACTACGACTGGGACCAGATCCTGCCGCCTCGCGCCACCGCGGCTCCCCCGAATCCCACCCACCAGCTCGACTGGCGCCGCTTCTGCTCTGACGAACTGCTCTCCCTGTGCACCGCCGAACGCGAGGTACTGCTCCGGGCCGCTCCGGACACCCCCGCGACCACCAACTTCCTGGTCCTGCGCACCATCGACGCACTCGACTACTGGCGCTGGGCACCCGAGCTGGACATCCTCTCCAACGACCACTACCTGCTGTCCGACGACCCGGAGGCCGAGGTCGACATCGCCCTGCACGGCGACCTGATGCGTTCGCTCGCGGGCGGCCCGTGGTTCCTCATGGAGCACTCGACCGGCGCCGTCAACTGGCAGCCCGTCAACCGCGCCAAGCTCCCCGGGGAGATGCGCCGCAACGCTCTCGCGCACGTGGCCCACGGCGCCGACGGCATCGCGTTCTTCCAGTGGCGGGCGGCGAAGGCGGGCGCCGAGCAGTGGCACTCGGCGATGCTGCCGCACGCCGGAACCGACAGCCAGATCTGGCGGTCCGTCGTCCAACTCGGCGTGGACCTGCGGGCTTTGGCCGAAGTTCGGGACTCCACCAGCACGGCACAGGTGGCGATCGTGTGGGACTGGGATGCCCGCTGGGCCCTGGAACTGCCCTCCCAGCCCAGCGGCGAACTGCGCTACCAGGACCTGGTACGGGACTGGTACACCCCCCTGTGGCGGGCGGGGGTCGCCGTCGACTTCGTACGCCCCGACGACCCCGAACTCGACCGCTACAAGCTCGTCCTGGCACCCTCGCTGTACCTGGTCGCGGAGGCAGCCGCGGCGAACCTCGCCCGGTTCGCCGAACGCGGGGGCACGCTGGCCGTCGGCTTCCACAGCGGCATGGTCGACGAGAACGCCCATGTATACCTGGGTGGCTACCCCGGCGCGTTCCGCGATGTCCTCGGCGTGGTCAGCGACGAGCTCTTCCCCCTGCTGCCGGGCGAGACGACCGGCCTGACCGGCGACGTCACATCGGGCGCCACGGCCGACCTGTGGTCGGAACGCATACGGCTCACCGGCGCACAGGCCGTCGCCTCCCACGCCGACGGCCCACTGGCCGGCCACCCCGCCGTCACCCGCCACCGGCACGGCAACGGCACCGCCTGGTATCTGGGCACCCACCCCGACCAGGACACTCTCGCCGCCCTGCTCGACCGCATCCGTCGGGAGGCCGGCGTCACACCGGAGCGGGACGCACCCGCCGGGATCGAGGTCGTCCGGCGCCGCGGCGCGGAGGCCGACTACCTGTTCCTCATCGACCACACCGGAAAGGGCGCCGAAGCTCCTGCCGAAGGCATCGAACTCCTCACCGGCACACCGGTCACCGGAACCGTCACCGTCCCACCGGGAGGCGTCGCCGTGATCCGCGAGCCCCGCTGATCCACCTGCCGGTGGTGGCCGGACTCAGGCAGGACTGACGCACTCTCGCCGTCTCTTCACCGGCGAGAGTGCGTCAGTGCCGGACCCGCCAGGAACAGGCCGCCGTTCCTCCGACCGGAACGGGAACGCTCAGCACCGCGCCCGAGGCCGCGGTCGGATTCTTCACCCCGTAGCGGGCCGTGGTGACGTAGAGGCGGTTGCCGCTGGGAGGCAGACACACCGACGTGGGGTGCGGGGCGGGCACGGTCAGGGTGTGGAGCAGGTGACCGTCGGGGTGGTAGCGGCGGACCGTGCCGGCGCCCCACATCGCGACCCACAGGCAACCCTCGGCGTCGACGGTCATTCCGTCGGGGCTGCCTTCGCCGTCGCGCAGTCGGGCGAAGGTCTCCGGGCCGCCGACGAGGTCGCCGGAGGCGGAGTCGACCCGGCAGCGGAGGATGGTGCCGACGGCCGTGTCGGCGAGGTACAGGGTCGTGCCGTCGGCGGTGAACGCCGGGCCGTTGGCGATGGTCAGGCCGTCGAGGACTCGTACCACCGTGCCGTCGGGGTCCGTCCGGTAGAGCGAGCCCGCGCCGGGGGTGCCGTCGCAGGCCATGCTGCCGGCCCAGAAGCGGCCTGCGGGGTCCGCGACACCGTCGTTCATTCGGCTGGGAACAGGGGTGCGGTCCTCGGGGCGGTCCAGCCATTGCAGTGCGCCGCCGGCGGCGAGCAGCGCGATGCCGGTGCCCGCGGCGGCGATCCACGCCCCGGGCCGGTCCCCCACCGGTGCGACGGCACCCAACGGCACGTCGAGCCGGGCCAGTTGGCGCGGCGTCGCCGGCTCGGTGCCGTCGGGGAGTTCGAAGAGCCGGCCGCTGAGGATGTCGACGTACACATACCGGCCGTCGATCCAGCGGCCGCCTTCGGCGAGTTCGTACGCGCCGTCCACGACGACCGCCGTCGGCGCTGATGCAGATGTCATGATCAGTTCTCCGGGGTCAACGGATGGTCGTGCCGTCGGGCTTGTCGAACAGGCCGAGTTCGTCCCGCGTCGGCAGGCCCTCCCAGTCACCCCGGGTGGCGACGGCGAAGGCCGCGGTGGTGACCGCCCGGTGCAGCCGGGCGGGGATGTCCGCGCCGTCCAGGAGGCCGGACAGGTATCCGGCCACGAAGGCGTCGCCTGCGCCGACCAGGTCGACGGCGTCAACCTCGCGCGCGGCACGGTCGGTTGCGCCGTCGGCGGTGAAGACGGTCGCGCCGCGAGAGCCCCGCTTGACGACCACCTCGGCGACGCCTGCCGCCAGCGCGCCGTGCACGGCTCCGGACTCGCCCGCACCGGGCACTTCCTGCACCAGCGGCAGCTCGTCCTCGGAGGCGATGAGCAGGTCCGTGTGGTCCAGGATCGGTTGCAGTGCGGTGCGGGCGCGGTCGGAGGTCCACAGCCGTGAGCGGTAGTTGACGTCAAGGCATACGGTGACACCGCTCTCGCGGGCGGTCTTGGCGGCGGCCAGGACTGCCTCGGCCGCCGACGGACCGAGCGCCGGCGTGATGCCGGTCAGGTGCAGAACGCGGGACCCGGGGGCCAGCGCGAGCAGTACGTCGTCCGGTGCGACTGCCGAACCCGCAGAACCCGCCCGGTAGTAACTGACTCGGGTCAGCGTTCCCAGACGAGGTTCGGTCAGCAGCAGCCCGGTGGGCCGGCCGGTGTCGTCGGTGACCGCGTGGCTGATGTCGATGCCCTCGGCGCGCAGCGTGCGCAGGACCAGCGCGCCAAGTTCGTCGGCGCCCACCCGCCCTGCCCAGCGCACCCGGTGGCCGAGCCGGGCGAGGCCGATCGCGACGTTGGACTCGGCTCCGGCGACGGACAGGCCGAGGCTGCCGCCCAGCCGCAGCGCGCCGTGGGCACGGAGCGCCGCCATCGTCTCTCCGAAGGTCACGACTTCAGGATGTGTCACAGCCTCTCCCCGGCGGCCGTCTTGCGGAACTCGGCCGCACGGGCGCGCAGTTGCTCCAGGTCGCCGCCGTCGGCCGCGTCCCCGATGAGCGGTGAGCCGACGCCGACGGCGAGGGCACCCCGGTCGAGGTAGTCACGGGCGGTCTGCGCGTCCACTCCGCCGACGGGCACGAAGGGCACCTCGGGGAACGGGTCGCGCAGAGCCTTCAGATAGTCGGGGCCGCCGAGGGACCCGGGGAAGAGTTTAATCGCGTCGGCGCCGCGCGCGAGGGCGGTTTCGATCTCGGTCGGTGTCAGGGCGCCCATCAGCACGGGTACGCCGTACGGCTCCAGCCCGTCGACCAGCGCCGGGGTGACGAGGAAGGAGGCGCCCGCGTCGACCGCGCGGGCGGCGTCCTCGGCCGAGCGCACGGTCCCGGCGCCGAGCAGCGCGCCGGGACCGAGTTCGGCGCGCGCCTGCCGGATCACGGTCAGTGCGTCGGCGGTGGTCAGCGAGACCTCGACGGCCGCAATGCCCTCCTCCGCGAGGGTACGTACCGTGTTCAGGGCCCCGCCGGGATCCTTGCCGCGCACGATCGCCAACAGGCGGTGGGCTCGTAGGGATTCCACCAGGTTCATGGGAGCGGGCCCTCCTTGGGCGTGGGGTTCGCGGTCGGGGCTGATGGTGCTCACCATTCGGTGAACGCCCCGTCGGCGCCCCGCCATACGGGGTTGCGCCAGCGGTGTCCGGTCTCGGCGGCGCGGCGTACCGCCTCCTCGTCGATCTCTACGCCCAGCCCCGGGCGGGAGCTTGCTACGGCGTATCCGTCCTGGAAGCGGAAGGGTTCGGGGTCCATCACGTACTCCAGCAGGTCGCACTGCTGGTTGTAGTGGATGCCCATGCTCTGTTCCTGGATGAGGAAGTTCGGCACGGAGAAGGCGATCTGGAGGCTCGCTGCCAGGGCGATCGGGCCGAGGGGGCAATGGGGGGCCAGGGCGACGTCGTACGTCTCTGCCATGGCCGCGATGCGGCGCACCTCGGAGATGCCGCCGGCGTGCGAGAGGTCGGGCTGGGCGACGGCGATGCCGCTGGACATGACCTCGCGGAAGTCCCAGCGGGAGTAGAGGCGCTCGCCGGTCGCCAGGGGAATGCTGGTGGACTCGGCCAGGCTACGCAGGTGGCCCGAGTGTTCCGGCAGGACGGGTTCTTCGACGAACAGCGGGTGCAGAGGTTCGAGCAGGGGCAGCAGGCGGCGTGACATGGCGGTGGAAGCCCGGCCGTGGAAGTCGACGGCGATGTCCCGCTCGTCGCCCAGCACTTCCCGGACGGCCGCGACGCGGGCGACAACCTCGGAGGTGCGCGCCGGGGTGTCGATCGGGGCGAGTTCGGCCGAACCGTTCATCTTGACGGCGGTGAAGCCGGCCTTCATCTGTTCCTCGGCAAGCTCCGCGACCTCGCTGGGGCGGTCCCCGCCGATCCAGGCGTACATCCGGACGCGGTCGCGGACGGGGCCGCCCAGGAGGCGGTGCACCGGGACGCCGTAGGTCTTGCCGGCGATGTCCCACAGGGCCTGGTCGATGCCGGCGACCGCGCTGGAGAGGATGGGGCCGCCGCGGTAGAAGCCGCCCTTGGTGAGCACCTGCCAGTGGTCCTCGATACGCAGCGGGTCCCGGCCGACGAGGTAGTCGGCGAGTTCGTGGACCGCGACGCGTACGGTCTCGGCGCGTCCCTCGATCAGTGGCTCGCCCCAGCCGGTGACGCCCTCGTCGGTGGCGATGCGCAGGAACAGCCAGCGCGGAGCCACCAAGAACGTCTCAAGTCCGGTTATTTTCAAGGAGTTTCCTTCGGCGGCGTGTCGGTCGCGACGTCGGCGGCGCGGTCTTCCTCGTCTTCCCGTGCCTGTACGGCTGCCAGGTCGTCGGTGGCCTGGGCCAGGAGTGACTCGACGGCGGCCACGGCGGCATCCGGATCGCCGGCTTCGACGGCTTCGAGCAGCTTCTGGTGCACGGGGATGGAATCGGCAAAGTGCCGGGCACCATGCACGATCCGGTCGCGCACGCGCAAGCCGGCCTCGATGACGACCTCCATCCGGCTGAGGAGTTCGTTGTGCGCGGCGTCCAGCAGGGCGCGGTGGAAGGCCAGGTCCGCCTCGACCATCGCGTCCGCGTCCGTCCCAGCGGCCGCCATCGCGTCCAACGCCTGCCGCAGCGTGTCCAGGTCGGACGTGGTTCGGCGGGTGGCGGCGAGCCGGGCTCCGGCGGGCTCGACGATCGCGCGGACCTCGGCGAGGTCCCCCAGGAAGCCGTCGGTGGGAGCGCTGCTGCCCTGCCAGCGCAGCAGGTCGCTGTCGAGCAGGTTCCAGTCGGCGCGGGGCCGGATGGTCGTACCGCGTTTCTGCCGTGATTCGAGCAGACCTTTGGCGGCAAGCACACGCAGCGCCTCGCGCACGACGGTCTTGCTGACACCGAGTTCGGTTTCGAACTTGGCCGGGTCCACCACGGACCCCGGCGGGTAGTCGCCGCGGATGATGCGCCGGCCCAGTTCTTCCACCGCTTGGCCGTGCAGCCCCCTACCGGGTTGGCTCACCACGTTCTCCGTTTCCGTGTCGATGCTGTTCGCGGAGGCCTCGTTTGGCGTACCGCGAGGTGCGCGGTACTCACGAGGACTCCTTCATGACGCTCCATCCTCCGTCGACCACAAGGCTCGCTCCGGTCACGTAGGAGGCGTCCGCCGATGCGAGGAAGGCGACGGCGGCGGCCACCTCCTCCGGCTGCCCGAAGCGCTTGGCCGCTGTGGCCGCCACGCTGCGGGCCCGCTCGGACTCCGGAATGCCCGCCCACGCGGCGGTGAGGATGGGTCCGGGAAGCACGGTGTTGACCCGGATGTCCGGCCCGTACTCGACGGCCAGCTGCCGGCCCAGCGAGCACAGCGCGCCCTTCGCGGCGGCGTAGGCGGCATGGCCCGGCAGCCCGATGACTGCGTGCACCGAGGAGGTCAGCACGACGGACCCCGACGCCTCACGCAGCATGGCCGCGAAGGTCTTCATCGCCCGCCAGGCGGGCTTGAGGAGCACGGCCATCTGACCGTCCCACTCGGCCTCGCTCAGTTCGTCGGCGGGCTTGTTGAGCTGGGCGAAGGCGTTGCTGTGCAACACGTCCAGCCGTCCGTGGCGCTGCTCGACGTGGCGGGCCAGGTGCTCCCAGTCGGCGGCCGAGGTGACGTCGCAGCGTACGTACTCCGCGCGACCTCCCTGGTCGGTGATGGCGACCGCGACTTCCTTGCCCGCGGTGTCGTCCACGTCCGTGACCACCACCAGGGCCCCCTCGGCCGCGAGTCGGCGAGCCGTGGCCGCGCCGATCCCGTGGGCGGCGCCGGTGATCACCGCCACGCGTCCGCTCATCCTGCGGCATTCCGTCATCGCGTGTGTCTCCCCTCGTGGCTGTCTACGCACCCATCATAGCTGTTTCAATTAATTATGAATATATCTTGACGGGGTGGTGATGCCGCTCCGAAACTGACCGGCATGCAACAGGCACCTTCGGTACGAAGCTAGGAAGGACCTCCTCCCATGAGCCGCACCACACCCCGCCGCAGAAGCCGGGGCGCACTCGCAGTGACCCTTGCCGCCGCCTCCCTGCTGATCTCCGCCTGCGGGGGTTCGACCGGTTCGAAGGACCCCGCAGTCCAGGCACCTGTCAAGCCCGGCCAAAAGGTCGACCTGCGCTTCTGGTCGTGGGTCCCCGGTGTCGACAAGGCCGTCGACAAGTGGAACGCCACCCACCCGGACATCCACGTCAAACTGGAGAAGATCCCGGCAGGCAGCAGCGGCGGCTACGCCAAGATGCGCGCCGCGCTCAAGAGCGGCAACGCGCCCGACCTGGCACAGGTGGAATACCAGGAGATCCCCTCGTTCCTGCTGGAGAACGGCCTGGTGAACCTGTCCCGGTACGGCGCGGACAAGGACCGGTCGAAGTTCGTGGACTGGCAGTGGCAGCAGGGAGTCTTCGACTCGGCTGTCTACGCGATCCCCCAGGCGTCCGGTCCGATGGGCCTGTTCTACCGCTCCGACCTGTTCAAGAAATGGGGCATCACGCCGCCCGCCACCTGGGACGAGTTCGCCCAGGCCGCGCAGAAGATCCACAGCGCCGACCCGAAGGCCTACATCAGCACCTTCCCCGCCGGAAACTCCGCCTGGTTCACCGCACTCGCATGGCAGGCCGGCGCCAAGTGGTTCGGCGTGAACGGCGACACATGGTCGGTGAACATCGACTCCTCGCAGACCCTCAAGGTCGCCGCCTTCTGGGACAAACTGCGCAGCAAGGGAGTGATCAAGACCGAACCCGACTTCGCCAACGGCTGGTACAAGGACCTGCAGACCGGTGCCATCACCTCGTGGGTCAGTGCCCAGTGGGGCGACGCCATCATCAGCGGCAACGCTCCTCAGACCGCCGGCAAATGGGCGGTCGCACCCATGCCTCAGTGGACAAAGGGCTCGAACGCGTCCGCGAACTGGGGAGGATCCTCCACGGCTGTCCTCAAGGGCGCCAAGCACATCCCCGAGGCCCTGAAGTTCGCCGAATGGCTCAACACCGACCCCACGAGCGTCGATCTGCTGCTGCAGGGCGGATACGGCTGGCCCGCGGCGGCCGACGCGTACAAGGGCTCCTCGCTGGACAAGCCGTCAAAGTTCTTCGGAGACCAGAAGTACAACGAGGTCTTCGCACAGGCGGACAAGAGCATCGACAACTCGTGGAAGTGGATACCGACGATCGACGCCACCTACCAGCACCTCAACGACGGCTTCCAGGCCGCCCTCGCCGGCAAGGGCACGTTCGTCTCCGCGGTCCAGCAGGCACAGAAGCAGACCGTCGAGGACCTGAAGAGGAAGGGCTTGAAGGTCTCCACCGGCAAGTGACCACCTCCGGAGGGCGCGACACGGCCGCCGCCGTTCTCCCCTCCGGACTCCAGAAAGAACCCTGATGCCCACCCGAGCGCCCCGCCGCCGCAGAGACCTGGTGCCCGTCGCCTTCGTCGCGCCATTCCTCCTTCTGTTCCTCCTGACCTTCGCCCTCCCCATCGGCTACGCCGTCTACCAGAGCGTCATGGATGTCGAACACACCGGCGCCCTGGGGCTCGGCGGCAGCCATACCGTCTTCGTAGGGCTGCGCAACTACTCCGACGCGTTGTCCGATCACGCCTTTGTGCGCAGCATCGGCCGGGTTCTGCTGTTCGCGGCCGTCCAGGTCCCGGTCATGGTCGCGCTGTCCGCCGGGCTCGCGCTGCTGCTGGACAGCGCCTCGGCCAGAGGCGTGCGGTTCTTCCGCGCCGCCTTCTTCCTGCCCTACGGCGTTCCGGGGGTCATCGCGTCCATCCTGTGGGGCTTCTTGTACGTTCCGGGAGTCAGCCCTCTCGTGGACGGCATGCGCCACCTGGGGTTGTCGGTCGATCTGCTGGGCGGAAACACGGTTCTGTGGTCCATCGCGAACATCGTCACGTGGGAGTTCGCCGGCTACAACGTTCTGGTTCTCGTCGCCCAGTTGCGCACCATCCCCGCGGAGCTGTACGAGGCCGCCCGCATCGACGGCGCCAGCGCGTGGATGACGGTCCGGCACGTCAAACTGCCGCTGCTGCGCCCGGCACTGATCCTCACCACGGTCTTCACCATCATCGGCACGCTGCAACTGTTCGCAGAACCGCTGGTGCTCAAGCCCGTCTCCTCGAGTATCGACAGCGCCTACACCCCCAACCTCAGCGCCTACAACGAGGCGTTCACCAACGACAACTACCACCTCGCCGCCGCCGAGGCAGTGCTGCTCGCCCTCGCCGCGTTCGCGCTCTCCTTCGGTTTCCTGCGGCTGATCAACAAGAGAGGTGGGGACGCGTGAGTCTCCAGACACCGGCCCGTACGGTCCCGCCGAAGGGCGGGACGCCGGCCTCCGACGACGGCACGACGCCGCGCAGCGGCATCACCGGGGTCACCACGCGCAGTCGCATCCTGGTCACCGGCCTGCTCGTGGCGGCCGCCGGGTACTTCCTGCTCCCGGTGTACTGGCTGGTCGTGGCGTCCACCAAGTCCACCGGCAGCCTGTTCGGCAGCTTCGGGTTGTGGTTCTCCCATCCCCAGTTCCTGAGCAACCTGCACCAGGTGGTCACCTACGACCATGCGATCTACCTGCGCTGGGCCGCCAACAGCCTGCTGTACGCGGGCGTCGGCGCAGGCGTGGCGACGCTTCTGGCCGCGATGTCCGGCTACGCGCTGGCCAAGTTCTCCTTCACCGGCCGCGACACGATCTTCAGCGTCGTGCTGGGTGGCGTCCTGATCCCTGCCACTGCGCTGGCGCTGCCCATGTACCTGCTGTTCAGCAAGGCAGGCCTGGCCAACTCCTACTGGGCCGTACTGCTGCCGAGCTTCGTCAGTCCCTTCGGCGTGTACCTGTGCCGGATCTACGCCGCGGCATCCATACCGGACGAGCTGTTGGAGGCAGCCCGCATCGACGGCGCGGGAGAGATCCGCATCTTCACGGTCGTTGTTCTGCGCATCATGACCCCCGCCCTGGTGACGATCTTCCTTTTCCAGTTCGTCGGCATCTGGAACAACTACTTCCTGCCGCTGGTCATGCTGTCCGACTCCAAGCTGTATCCCATCACCCTTGGTCTGACATCGTGGCAGTCCTTCGCCGACCGCCAACCGCAGCTCTACCAGATGACCGTTGGAGGTGCCTTCGTGTCCGTCGTCCCTCTGATGATCGCCATGGTCGCCTTGCAGCGCTTCTGGCGCAGCGGTCTGACCGAGGGCAGCGTAAAGGGCTGACGCCGCCGGACCGGACGGCCCTGCCCATTGCGGCGGACGGAGTCGCCGTCCTGCTCCAGGCTTGAGCCGATGTCGGGAGGGCGACCTGCGTGGATTCGTGGCGCTGCCCGAACGGTGGATCTTCGAGCGCCTCTCGGCCCGCCTGGTCGGCCGGTGGAACGCGTCGGCCACGTGCCACAGCAGGACCTGGGCAGCGCTGCGGTCGCCGGTGTCCGCCGACGGTGGCCATCCCGTCCGGCAGCAGACAGACCGTGTCGACCACGACCACCGCCCGTTCGACCGCGAGTCCGGGAGCCGTCGTGGCGGGGTCGTGGAGGGCGACGAACCCCTCAGGGGTTGGGCGCGTTGGCGACCCTGCTGGCGTGCGCCGCCGGGTACGCCCTCTCCGTGTACCGTTTTCGTGACCGTGGGCCTGACCGACCCCTACTGGGCCGTACTGATCATCCGGTCGGCGGCGCGTTCCTCTCGGTCCGCTCGCCGGCCGTCGCGATGCTCGTGCTGCGGCGCTGCTGGCGGTCCGAGGCTGACGCAGGGCAGTGTCAAGGGCCGAGAGCTCGACGGCTGGAGGGGGGAGGGGCGGTCCGCCCCTCCCCCCTCCAGCCGTTCGACGCTCACCGGCCGCCCGGCATTGCCGCCTTCCGGAAGACGTCGTAGACCAGCTTGGGCCGCTCCTCGGCGAAGGTGAGCAGGCCCATCACGGAGATGCCGTTGTAGTCCTGGTTGTAGCCGGCGCGCTCCTTGTAGTCCTTGAGGACCCAGTAGGTGAAGCCGGCGACGTACTCGCTGCGTCCGGTCACCTGCGCCCAGTGGGCCGTGAAGCTCGCCGCCTGCCATTCCTCGGTGCCCTGCGTGGTGCCGGGGCCGTGAGTGCCGGCCACGGCCCAGGTGCCGTTCTCGGTGATCAGGATGGGCTTGTCGGGGTACTTCGCGTGTACCGCGTCGAGCGTGGGGCCGAGGTCGGCGTCCTTGCCGTAGAAGTAGCCGAAGTACTCGTTGAACCCGATCACGTCAGCGAGGTCGAAGGCGGGATCGTCGCTGGTGTTGGAGGCCCAGGTCACGGGGCGGGCGGTGAGGTCGACCGTCTTCACGGCCGCCTTGAGGTCGGCGAGCCAGGCCCGGTAGACGGGAGCGCCGTCGGCGTCGATCTCCGACTCGTTCTGGAGTCCCCAGAGGATCACCGAGGGGTGGTTGTGCTGGTTCCACGCCATGGTCAGGGCCAGGGCGCGGGCAAGGCCGTAGCGCTCGGTCTGGAGCTTCTCCTGGGCGGTGTTGAGCCACATGGTGTCGATGTCGTCCATCACCAGCACGCCGTGTTCGTCCGCCCAGTCGTAGACGTACGGGTGACGGTTGTAGACGCAGTTGCGGATGAAGTTGGCGCCCAGAGCCGTGATGTGGCCCAGTTCGCGGTCGTACTCGGCTGGCGTCAGCGCCCTGCCGTGCGCGGCCGTCTCCTCGTGCCAGTTGAGCCCCTTGAGGAAGAGGGGGGCGCCGTTCATCCTCAACTGCGCCTCGCCGAAGGTCAGTTCACGCACGCCGTACAGGGTGGACAGTGTGTCGACCCGCGGGCCGGAGTGTCTCCCGGCGGTCAGGGTCGCGCGGGCGGTGAGCGTGTGCGGCGAGGCGGGGCTCCATCGCGGGGCACCGGGTATGCGGATCGCGGCCCGTACGACGCCCGCCGACCGGGCCGCGATCCGGGCCGCAACCACAGCGGGCTCGCCGCCGCTCTCCCGGCCGGGATCGAGTGTGAGCCGGCCGTCGAAGTCGGAGGTCCCGTGGTTCTCGATGACCGCGTGTGCCTCAAGGCGCCCGTTCGCGGTAGACACGAGCAGTTTGGTGATGGTGACCCGCGGGACCGCCTCGATCCAGGCCGACCGGGTCAAACCCGCGTAGGGCCAGTAGTCGACAGGCTTGTACGGGAGTTCGTGGTCGTCGGTGACCGGCTGAGAGGTCGCGGACGTGTAGTCGGTGTAGCTCGCCCGGCGGAAGACCCGCACGGCGATCGCCTGGCGCGTTCCGGGCTTCAGCGCCCCCGCGACCGGCAGCGCGAAGGGCGAGTTGGCTCCTTCGTGCTTGCCGAGGTGCATGCCGTCGATCCAGACCTCGGCGCTGTATCCGGCGGCCAGGAAGGCGATGCGTACGTGCCGGGCACGCCAGGAAGCGGGCACGCTGACGGTGGTGCGGTACCAGGCGTAGCCGTCGGTGAATGCCGTGCCCTGGCCGAAGGGGGCGGTCTCCGAGCCGAAGCCGGGTGTGTCGAGCAGGTCCCAGGCCGCCGGGACGTTGATGCGGCCCCACGCTGTGTCGTCGTGGTGCGGGGACTGCCAGCCCTCGTCGAGTCCCTGGTCGGCGGGGTCGAAGCGGAAGCGCCACTGCTTGTCCAGGGACAGGTAGTCGCGCGTGGGTTCATGGGTGCGCCAGCCGTCGAAGGCCGGGAGCACCGTGCCGTACTGAAAGACGACGCTGGTGCCGCCGACGTCCCGCACATGGGTGGCGGAGGGTTCGGTGGCGGGGTGGGTGTCGAGCACCGGTCCGTTCGCGGCGGCCGCGGCCGTGCCGTCTGCCGCTCGCGCCGTCTGAGGCCAGGCAGGCAGGGCGACGAAGGCGGCCGCGCCGAGCGCCGTGACGACGGTACGCCGGGACGGATGGATGGATTCGGTCATAACGGGCGGCTCCTTGAGACACGTACGTGTTCGTCCGCCCCACAGCCTGGACAAGCCGGCCACCCCCGTCAAGGATTATTCATAAATAATGAATTGAGCTAGCGTGGTGACGTCGAGCCGCCGACGGCACCTTTCCGAACACGAACGACGGGTGACCCCATGACCACCGCATCACAGCAAGCCACTACTCCCGAGACCTCCGACCGACTGGCCATCACCTTGTGGGACTTCAGCTGGTACACCCAGGCCGGACCCGGTGAGCCCTTCGCCGACCTCGACCGCGCCTTCGCCGAGACGGTGGACCGGGGCTTCAACACCGTGCGGATCTGCGCCATGCCCTTCCTGCTGTTCTCCGGACGCGTCCCTGCCCCGGAATCCCTCCAGGTCCGCGGCCTGGGCGAGCAGTTCGGGCAGCGCACCCGCTGGTACGACGTGCGCGGCGGCTACCCGCTGGACGGCCGCCGACGGCTCGCCGAGCTGTTCGAGGCGGCCGCCCGCCATGACTGCAAGGTGATCGTCTCCTCGTGGGAGTACCAGCAGTCCCCCAGCTTCGCCGACACCGACGCCTGGCACCGCGCCCTGGCGGCGGTCCCCGGCCCGGACCGCGCCGAGGCAGTGGCCGAAGCCCTCGCCGACCTGCTGGACTTCCTCACCGAGCGCGGACTGGCCGACCACGTCGCCTACGTCGAAGTACACAACGAGGTCGACAACTGCGACCTGGTACCGGCCGACGGCACCCCCGGCCACTACGCCCGGCTGCGCGGACCCCTCGAACGCGCCGTGAAACTGCTGCAGGCCCGCCACCCCGCCATCCCCGTCACCTACTCACTGGGCGAGCCCTGGCCCGACGAACTCGACGACCTGCCCGAGCAGGCGCAGATCGCCCACTTCCACTTCTACGTCTACGGCGTCCTCGGCGCGCTCTACGAGGCGGTGGGGCTCGGCCACGGCACCGAAGCGGCGCCCGAGACCACCTCCTGGCCGACCCCCGAACTGGCCGCCATGCTGCGCCCCGACGCACCCGCCTTCGCCGACTACCAGCCGGACGAACCCTGGCGCCTGACCGCCACGGGCATCCCGCGCGAACTGTTCTACGCGCACGACTGGGTGGACCCCGACCGCTGGGACCTGTGGCTCTACGAGAACTATCCGACGCACCGGCAGGCCATGCGGGACACGCTGGCCGGGTGGGTCGACTCCGCCGCCGAGTTCGCCCGCCTGCGCGGCATTCCCGCCGTCCTCGGTGAGGGCGTCGTGGGGTACACGCCTCTCCTGACGCGCTTCGAGGAGGACGCCGTCGGCAAGGACATCGCCGAGTTCGTCGTCGACCGCTGCCTCGCGGCAGGCTTCCAGGGCGTCGTCCTGACCTCCAACGCCGCTCCGCACCACCCCATGTGGCACACCGACCGGGACTGGATGCGGCGGGTCAACGCCCGTATTACCGCGGGCTGAACGGCACTCGAAGGCGGCCCGCAGTTCCTCCTCGCGTCGCTGCTGCGTCGACGGGCTGTGGGCTCCCGTCGAGGTCGAGGACCGGGGTGGCCCCTTTGTACCAGGACTCGATGACGGCGTTGCCCCAGAAGTCGCGGCGGCGGTCGTCGTGGACGTTCCAGCGGTACGTCTCGTGGCCGGGATCGCCGGTGCAGTAGTCGGAGGTGTAGATCTCCACCCGGTGTGTCGGCTGGCAGGTTCGCCCGTATGCGCTCCACACCCCCTTCTCCACGTCACTGGGATGGCAGCCTCGCCCGTCGCCAGCAGCAGCCGTTCGTCTCGCGTGAACGACTCCAAGAACTCACTGGTCCTGGTCGTCGGGGCCTCCGCCATCCAGGTCAGGAAGGTCGGGCGGGCCATCGGCCGGTCGATCCAGTGAGGGCATGCGTGCGTTGGTTGCCGGGCCTCTGGGCCAGCCAGGTCCTCCTGGCACAGAGCTCTGGCGTTGCGCACGAATTCGCCGCACCCTGCACTCCTCGGCGGTCCCGCTCGCCCCGCCGTCGCCGTCCTCCGGATGCAGTAACGTCGAGCCGTGACGGATCAGGCGACCGGAGGCCGCGCGCGACGGCGCGCGAGGGGACCGGACAGGCCCAGCACCATCCGCGACGTCGCCGCCAAGGCGGGCGTGTCGGTGGCCACGGTCTCCCGGACGCTGGCCGGGAACTACCCGGTCGCCGCCTCCACCCGCGCCCGGGTCGAGGCGGCGGTGCGGTCCCTGCACTACGTGGTGAACGTGCACGCCAAGGCGCTGTCCGGCGGGGTCGCCGGTCCCGTCGCGCTGGTCCTGCGGGACATCACCGGCCCCTCCCTCGCCCATGTGGCCGCCGGCGTCGAGCAGGAGGCGGCGACCCGGGGCCGGCTCAGCCTGGTCTGCGCCACCCACGGCGACCCGGCCCGCGAGGACGACCTCGTGCAGCTGATGCGGGAACAGCACGCGGCCGCGGTGGTCCTCGTCGGCGGCGCGGAGATCGACGACGCCTATCACGAGCGCATGGCGGGGTACGCGAAGGCGCTGGACTCTGCGGGCTCCCGGCTGGTGCTGGTGGGCCGCCCGCCGCTGCCCGCCGGTCTGCCCGCCACGGTCGTCGAATACGACAACCGCGGCGGCGCCTTCCAGGCCTCCGCCCATCTGCTGTCCGCCGGTCACCGCCGCATCCTGTTCCTCGGCGGCGAGTCGGCCCTCAACACCGCCGAACAGCGCAGGGCCGGTCACCTGGACGCCTTGCTGGCCCACGGGGCGTCGTACGACGAAGAGTTGGACGTCCCGGGGCCGTACACCCGCACGTCCGGCTATCTGCGCACGCGGGACGCGCTGCGCGCCGGGCTGACGTTCACGGCCGTCTTCGCCGGCACCGACATGGTGGCCCTCGGCGTGCTGGCGGCGCTGCGGGAGGCCGGGCTCGGCGTGCCCGAGGACGTGTCGGTCGTCGGCTTCGACGACGTGCCCTTCGCCGCCGACCTGACACCGGCTCTCACGACGGTCCGCGTGCCGTACGAGGACCTCGGCCGATCCGCCGTACGGCTGGCGCTGGAGCGGGAGGAGCGCGCCTACCAGGACGACCATGTGGTGCTGAGCACGCAGTTGGTGATCCGTCGGTCGACGGGTCCGCGACGCTGACCCGCCGACCGCGAACGCGTCAGGACGCCGTCTCCGGGCGGCCGGGCTCCGACCAGTGGGTGTGGAAGGCGCCGGGACGGTCGGTACGCCCGTAGGTGTGCGCCCCGAAGTAGTCGCGCTGGCCCTGGAGGAGGGCGGCGGGCAGCCGGTCGGCGCGCAGGGTGTCGTAGTGGGCGAGCGCGGCGGAGAAGGCGGGGACGGGGATGCCGCGGCGGGCGGCGGAGGCCACGGTCTCCCGCCAGGGCACCTGCGCGTCGGTGATCTCCATCGCGAACTCCATCTCGCCGAGCAGGCTGACCAGTTCGGGGTCGGCGGCGTACGCGGCGCGGATGCGGTCGAGGAAGGAGGCGCGGATGATGCAGCCGCCACGCCAGATCCGGGCGACCGAGCCGAGGTCGATCTTCCAGCCGAATTCGGCCGCCGCGTCCTGGATCATCTTCCAGCCCTGGTCGTAGGCGACGACCTTCGAGGCGTACAGGGCCTGTTCCACCTGGGCGGTGAAGCGTGCGGCCTCGGTGCGGCTGAGCGGCGGCGTGGTGCCGCCGGGCAGTCCGGCGTAGGCGGCGCGCAGGTCGCGCTGGCTGGAGGCGGCGCGGGCGAAGGTGGCCTGGGCGATGGCGGTGACCGGGGAGCCCAGGTCCAGGGCGGTCTGCACGGTCCAGCGGCCGGTGCCCTTCTGGCCGGCCGCGTCCGTCACGATGTCCACGAACGCCTGGCCGGTGGTCGCGTCGGTGTGCGCGAGGACCTCGGCGGTGATCTCGATCAGGTAGGAGCCCAGGCGCCCCTCGTTCCAGGAGCGGAAGACGTCGGCGATCTCCGCCGGGGTGTAGCCGGCGACCTGGCGCAGCAGGTCGTAGGCCTCGGCGATGAGCTGCATGTCGGCGTACTCGATGCCGTTGTGCACCATCTTGACGAAGTGTCCGGCGCCGTCGGTGCCGACGTGGGCGGCACAGGACTCGCCGTCGACGTGCGCGCTGATGGAGTCGAACATCGGGCCGAGGACGTCGTAGGACTCGGTCGAGCCGCCGACCATGATGGACGGGCCGTTGAGGGCGCCCTCCTCGCCGCCGGAGACGCCGGTGCCGACGAAGTGGATGCCGCGCTCGCGCAGCGCGGCCTCACGGCGGCGGGTGTCGGCGAAGTGCGCGTTGCCACCGTCGATGATCATGTCGCCGGGCTCCAGGAGCGGGGCGAACTCGTCGATGACGGCGTCGGTGACCGCGCCCGCCTGCACCATGATCATCAGTCGACGGGGGCGTTCGAGCGCGGCCACGAAGTCCTCGGCCGACTCGGCGGGGACGAACGCGCCCTCGTGGCCGAACTCCTCGACGAGCGCACGGGTGCGGCCGGCGGTGCGGTTGTGGACGGCGACGGTGTGGCCGTTGCGGGCGAAGTTGCGCGCGAGGTTGCGGCCCATCACGCCGAGGCCGGTCACGCCGATGGCAGCGGTTGCGTTCATGAGGTAAGTCCCTTGGATCGGTGGCGTGCTGGAGGGGCGGGGCGGCCCCCGTACCACCACCAGGTACGGGCCATCGGCCCGATCGTCTCGATCCGGGGCCGGGAACTTCCTCAGCGGCGTCGCCAGGGCAGCACGGTCGGGTCGGACTCGGCGTCCTCGGCCCGGTGCAGGGCCTCGCTGATCGTTTCGCCGATGACCGCCAGCTGGCGCACCTGGTCGGGGGTGAGCGCGTCGAACACGGCCCGGCGTACGGCTTCGACGTGGCCGGGGGCGACCTCTTCCAGCACGGCGTGGCCCTCGTCGGTGAGGACGGCGAGCTGGCCGCGGCCGTCGGCGGGGTCCTCCCTGCGGTCCACCAGGCCGGCCTCCCGCAGCCGGTTCACCGCGTGGGTGAGCCGGCTACGGGTGATCTTCAGCCGCTGGGCCAGTTCGGACATCCCGAGGGCTCCGTCGGGGGCCATCGACAGGAAGGCCAGCACGCTGTAGTCGGCGTGCGTCATGCCGGCGTCGCGCCGTAGCTGCCGGTTGAGGTAGTCGGCGAGCAGGGTGGAGAAGTCGACGTAGGCCAACCAGGCCCGTCGTTCCTCGGCGTTGAGCCAGCGGGGCGTCTTGGACATGAGCACAGATTACCCACGTACCTTATGTTTGGATCTTCAACCACTTGCCCCGCCTTCGCCTCGCCGGGCAGCACGTCACCGGGCCCCCGGACGAGGGCCTCACCCTAGAAGAGGACCTCCGCGAGGCGGTCGATCTGGTCGGGGTCCGGGGCCCAGCAGTAGAGCACGACCTCGTCGGCGCCGATGTCGGTCAGGGCCGCGACGGCGGCGCGGATGTCCTGCGGTGCGGTGAGCAGACCGTCCGCCATGTAGTCGGCGCGGCCGCTGAACTCGTAGTAGTCGAGGAGGTTGCGCCGGGCCCGGTCCAGCGTGCCCTGCGGGCCGAGCGCGACGCTGATCTGGGCCAGCAGACGCGGGCGGCCGGGGCGGTCGTACTTCTCCCAGACCTTCTCGACGTCCCGGAACAGGCCGGTCAGGTGCTTCGGCGGCAGCGCGGCGCCGAGAAAGCCGTCGCCGAAGCGGCCGACGCGCTCGATCGCGGCCGGCGCGAAGCCGCCGAACAGCACCTCGGGGCCGCCGGGAGTGGCGGGCGCGGGTCCGATCGGGCCGACGCCCTCGCCGTACGGTTCACCGGCCCAGGTCCGGCGCAGCAGGGCCATCTGCTCGTCGAGGCGACGGCCCCGGCGGCGGAGGTCGATGCCGGCGGCCAGGCAGTCGTCCTCGCGGCCGCCGACGCCGATGCCGAGCGTGAAGCGGCCGCCGGACATACGGTCCAGGGTCGCGGTCTGCTTGGCGAGCAGGGCGGTGTTGTGAACGGGCGCGATGAGCACCTCGGTCTGCACGCGGATGCGGGAGGTGGCGCCGGCGAGCGCCGCGAGGGTGACGAGGGGCTCGGGGTTGTGGAAGACGAGCCGGTCGAGCAGGCCGAGGGTGCTGAACGGGCCGGCGTCGGCACGTCGTGCCCAGCTCAGCAGCAGGGCGGGGTCGTCGATGGGCAGACCGAGACCGATCTTCATGGGAACAATCCTCCGGAGGACAGGCTGATGGAACTGCCGTCCCCTCTGGGCTTCGCGCACTTTGCGCGGGCCTGCTCCCGTTCTACGGCGTTGGTACTGGAGAGCTGTCGTGCCGAGTGCGGCGACCGTAACGCGGCCGCACGCACCCGGACAAACGCTTTTCCGTCCGCTCTTACGACGAGGTCGGATCAGGAGATCAGGAGATGGCGATGTTGGTGAAGGTCTCCGTGCCGCCGAAGCTCCTGACGCCGATGGCGAGGGTCTCGCCGGCGGTGGCCACCTTGGCCCAGCCGGTCAACAGGTAGGTGGTGGACGGGGTCAGACCGGTCAGCGCCTGGTTGGCGCCGCTGCCACTGGCCGCGGTGGTCAGGGCGTAGCTGCCGGTGCGGGCGCCCGCGGCGGACACGGACGACGCACTGCCGCTGGCCTGCGTCCAGGGGGACAGGGCGCCGGTCTCGAAGCCGCCCTTGGCGAGCATCTGCCAGTGCTCCTCGATGAGGGCGGGGTCCTGGCCGAGGCGCGCTCACCGTCTGAAACCGCCGTCCGAACCGGCGGAGTCCGGCCGTACACGCCCGCAGGCGGGTACGGCCGATCCCGTCACGCGACGGCGCAGGCCGCGCCGTTGAGGGTGAACGCGGTCGGTGCGGTGTTGGTCGCGCCCTTGACGCCGATGAAGCCGACGGTCACCGAGCCGCCGGCGGGGATGGTGGAGGTGTACGAGGCGGGGGCCACGCTCACCGTGGAGCCGGTCTGGGTGGGGGTCCCGCCCCACATGTTGGCGACGGTCTGGCCGTCGGCGAAGGCGAAGACGAGCTTCCAGCCGGTGACGGCGGCGGTGCCGGTGTTGCGCAGGGTGATGTCCCCCTGGAAGCCGCCGGGCCACTCGCCCACCACGCGGTAGGCGACGGAGCAGGTGCCGCTGGGCGCGGCGGCGGTGGTGACGTTCACCGTGGCCGAGCGGGCCGAGCGGTTTCCGGCCGCGTCACGGGCGTAGACGGCGAAGGTGTAGGCGGTGGCGGCGGTGAGGCCGGTCACCGTCACGGAGTTGGCGGTGGAGGCGGCGACGTTGGTCTCGGCGCTGCCGCTGACGCGGACGACGTCGTAACCGGTGACGCCGACGTTGTCGGTGGCGGCGGTCCAGGCGAGGGTCGCGGAGGAGGCCGTCACCGCGGAGGCGGTCGGAGTGCCGGGGGCGGTCGGGGCCTGGGTGTCGCCCGGGGCGCCGCCGCCGAAGACCGTGGCCTCCTTGGCGGTCTGGGCGATGCCGTTGACGCCGTTGAAGATGCGCTGGCCCCAGGAACTGAGCTGGCCGGGGTCGAAGTTGAGCGCCAGGTCGAGGATCGGGTCGGTGTTGCCGCTCCAGGACCAGGCGAGGTAGCCCAGCTTGAGCTGCTGGGCGGCGGCCATCATGGTGTCCTCGTCCGGGTCGCCCCACTGGTCGGCGGGACCACCGAACTCCCCTATGAGGAGGGGCAGTTTGGCGTTGACGAAGGCGTTCAGATAGTCGGTGATCTCCGTGGCCGTGTCGAAGACGCTGTACATGTGGATCGAGAAGATGAGATTGCCGGTGGTGTCGGCGGCGTACACGGCCTGGGCGTTGGCGCGCATGACGCCCTGCCAGTCCTGGCCCCAGTTGGGGGCGTCCACCATGATCGTGTGCTCGAAGCCCGCGGCCCGCAGCTTCTTGATCGCGGCGATCGTCGGGGCGGTCCAGCCTTCGGGAGCGGTGTTGCCCCAGGGCTCGTTGCCGATGTTGATGACGACGTAGTTCTCCTGGCCGGCGAGCACGTCCTTGAGGCCGATCCAGTAGTCGGCCGCCTGGTCGAGCGTGCCGGCCGCGGTGTCCTCGCCGTAGCCGGTGGTGTCGTGCACCTCCAGTACGCAGATCAGCCGGTTGGCCTTGCACTGGGCGATGACGCCGGCCACGTCCGAGGCGCTGTTCGCGCTCCAGCGGTGGCCGTCGGCGAGGACGACGCGGACGGCGTTCGCGCCGAACGCCTTGATGTCGGCGAGCGACTGCTGGGTGCGGCCCGGGTACCAGGTGTGGGCGTGGTTGACGCCGCGCATGACGAAGTCGTTCCCGTTGCCTTCGACCAGCCGGCCGTCACTGATGTGAAGGCCGGCTGCGGCGAGGGGAGCGGACGATCGAGGTGCGGACGGCTGGGCCTGCGCGGCGGTGGGGCAGAGCGCGCCGAGGAGCAAGAGCCCGAGGAGGGCCGCGAGCCTGGTCAGCAGGGTGGCGGGTAAGGGGCGCTTTCTTGTCGTGCCTCGTGTCGTGCTTCTTGTGCTTCTCACTGCGACTCCAGAAGTGAGGTCAAGAAACTCGGGCGGGAAGGGGGATGCGCGTTGTGGGAGCGCTCCCATACAGCCACCAGGTCACGTACACGTCAAGAGAGCTCGCAGATTCGAATCAGGCGGGCAGCGTCGCTTTCGCGCCGTCGACGCCCGCCACGCTCGTCCTGCCCGCCACGCTCGTCCTGCCCTCCTCACCCGTCCTGCCCTCGTCGCCCTCCTCCTGTGCCAGCAGTTCCTCCAGCACCTGGGCCGCGCCGCTGATCCGCAGCAACGTCTCGCGCAGGACGGTCTCCTGCTGCACCAGGGTGCGCAGCCGGGACTCGCCCTCCTGGTACTCGCGGTGGAGTTCCGCCAGCCGGGCCCGCAGCCGCTCGGGGGTGGGGGTCACGGTCACTGTTCCTCCTGGGTGTCAGAGCGTGCGGCTCGGGCCGCGATCAGCCTGGTCAAGCCCCGCTCGGGGGCCTGTTCATGGGCCTCGGGGTGCAGATACAGCTCCCGCTCCTCCTCCGGCTTGTCCTCCTCGACCGGGATCCGGTGCGCCCGCGCCCAGGCGTCCTGGCGTACGCCGGTGACCTGCCAGCACACCGTGGCGCCAGGCCGGCCGCTGCGCACGACGAAGGAGTTGTCCCGGATCTCCTGGGCGACCGACACCAGGGTGGGCTCGCCGATCGGGGTGAGCTGGTAGCGGTGGTCGCTGTTGAGAACCTCGAAGTAGTCGGGCAGGACGACGGTCGCCTCGCCGGTGTCGTCGGTGACCACGGTTCCGCCGTAGACGTTGAGCATCTCCGGGGATTCGACGAAGGAGTGGGAGAGGTAGCGGTCCGTGGGGGCGAGCGGGTGGTCGATGCGGAAACCGCCGCCGCCCTTGAAGACGCGGCCGTTCACGCTGAGGTCGCCGGTGACGCCGACCGCGCCCTCGAAGTAGCCGGCGAACGTGCCGCCTCCGGCGATGATCCCGGTCCCGGGGACCCGGGAGACGACGCCGACGTGCCGGGCGCTGACGTTGATCCCGCCGTCGTTGACGTCCGTCCAGACGCTCCACCCGTACCCGGCCCCGAAGAGGCCTACCCGGTTGTCGTCGAGCATCCCGACGAAGGCCCGGCTGCCCGGCCCCTGGTGGAACCAGATGCCCGCCGAGTTGTCCCACCCCCGGCGCACCCGCATCCGGGCCGGCACGTCCAGCGCGTCGCCCTCGCCGCCGATGCCGACGGTGAGCCGGTCGAAGCCCGACCAGAGGCGCGCCTTCCCCTCGGTCGCGTACCAGACCCAGCGCTGTCCCGCGCCGGGGTACTCGACGAGCGAGCCGACCTGCCGGTCCGCGAAGGAGAAGCCGCCCCCTCCCCCGCCGCTGTGCACCTCGCTGCCCTCCACCTGGAGGGTGCGGACCATGCTGGTCGCGCCGATGCCCACCCGGCCCTGGGGGTCTACGACGATCCGGTCCTGGCCCGCCGTGCTGTCGGCGAAGTGCCAGTTGCCGTCCGACCCGGTGTACATCCCGTACGTCCGTGCGGACTGGCCGTTCTCGAGTCGCAGTCCCGCCCCCCAGTCCGAGCCGTCCGACGTGAGCAACAGCGCGGGATCACCTCTCCTCACGTCTCGGTGGATGTGCACGACCGCCGCGGGATCGGCCGTGCCGAAGCCGACGTAACCTGTGAGGCCCTGGACGGTCAGCGCCGGGCGACGCGCTCCGCGAAACCCCGCCACGTCGATCCCCAGCCCGCCGTCGACAGTCGCGCTGATCTCCGCGGCCCGGAGGTCGTCCGTGTCGTAGTTGCTCGCCGCGACCGGCGCCCGCAGTTCCAGTCGCTCCGCGTGGGCGCGCACGAGCCGACGGGTCGCGGGGGCCAGCGTCACCCCGGAGGCCTCGGATCCCACCTGACACAGCACCACCTGCTCCCCCGTGTCCACGAATCCCGCCGCGGGCACCAGCCGCAGCCACGGCGTGTGCAGCAGCACCGTCTGGTCGTCGGCGCCGACCGCCTCCCGCCAGTTGAGGGTGAGCAGGTGCAGCCCGGTCAGTCCGCTCGCGTCGACGGTGACGCCGTCCGAACCGACCGGAACCGTCGGCACGTTGAGGAGCTGGGCCGGGTCCACGTCCTGGTCGACGACGGCGAAGGAGCCCACGGCCAGGGTGATCAGCCGTCCCTTGACGTCGAGCGCGGCCCCGGGCGAGACGGTGAGGCCGGACTCGCCGGGCCGGGCGCTGACCCACAGCCCGTCCATGACGCCCCAGCTGTACAGAGCGGCGGCGCGCGCCTGCTCCATGGGCATCAGGTAGCTCTCCATGTCGGTCACGCAGTCGCGGTGCCCGGTGGGTTCGGGCAGCGGGGTCGGCGGGGTGATCCCGAGGTCCCAGTGCTGCGCGCGCTTCAATGCCATGCTTGTCTCAACTCCAGGTGCAGGTCCGTCACTTGACGAGGACCGACAGGACGTGGGCGGGCTTGTGCTGGTCGACGAGGGCGCGGATGACGCCCAGCGCCTGGTTGCGCACCCGGGTCCGGGACGGGGCGTCCTGCGGCAGCCGGGACTCGGCGAAGTGGACGACGACGTCCAGCCGGTGGGGCCGCAGCCGGGCCAGATGGGTGGGCTGGCCGGAGCCGTCGGGCTGGCCGTGGTCGCACACCACGAGCCGGCCCTCGGCGCGGGCCATGCCGGTCGGGTAGACGAAGCAGCCCGGATCGGTGAGGGGCGTCAACTCCGGTGTACCAGCGTCGAGTCGGACCCGGTGGACCACCGCCGGCTCCGCGGCCTTCAGGGTGAACGCGCCGCCGGACGGCGGGAAGAGCGGCTTGAGGCCGACGTCGAGGACGTACCCGAGCCTGCCGTCGGGGCCGGGGCACAGGGCGGTGGGCGCGAGGAGCGGGTTGCCGGAGGGCAGCAGCGCGGTCTCGGTCCAGTCGGCGGCGGCCCGGCCGACGCGGACCAGGTTGCCCGCCAACGGCGCGTCCAGGGCGGGGCGTTGGTTGCCGCCGTCCCCGATCACCAGCGAGCCGTCGGGCTCGACGAGCAGCGAGAGCGGCTCGAGCACCGTCCGCAGTCGGGTCGGCACGGCGCTGAAGGGCGCGGTCCGGACGGTGATCACCTTGGGGGCGGCGGTCGAGGGCGGGCCGACCCCGCGGTCCAGTACGAGCAGGTCGCCGTTGCCGTCCACGCACATCGCCACCGGCCACACCGCGGTTCCGGCGGGAGCCAGTTGGCCTACGAGCACCGCGGAGCGGCCGGTGTAGGGGGCCTCGACGGCGTACAGCTTGCCGGAGCGGTCGGCGACGTACAGCGTCTCGGGGGCGCCGTCGCGGGCCGGGCGCACGGCCACGGCGACGGCCCGGCCGAGCGGCAGGGTGGTCGCGGCGACCGGGACGGGCTTGGGGGGCGCGCCGGCCGTCTCGTAGTGGCCGGCGGAGTTCAGCCGCCATACCCGGCTGGGCAGGACGGCGGTGGCGTCGTCGGGGGTGCCCGCGTCGCCGAGGAAGAGGCTTCCGTCGGGGCCGACGGCGACGCAGGTGGGGCGCATGACGCCCTCGTTCCAGGGCTGGCCGCCCGCGCCGAGCGTGGGTCCCTGGGTGACGAGGGCGGTGACCGGGCCGGTGCCGGTCGGCGCGGGGGCGAGGGTCATCACCCGGGTGCCGTCGTCGAGGGCGACCCGGGGGCGGACGCGACCCACCGCGTACAGGTTGAGGTAGGTGTCGAGGCCGGTGCGGCGGCCGCGCAGGCGGTGGATGCGGGAGATCTCCGCGGTGACCTTGCGCCGCTGGTACTCGTCCCAGAGCTGCTTCCCGCCGAGCGCGGGGAAGTCCAGGGCGACCCAGGAGGCGAGCCAGGGCAGGAAGCGCTCCGGGGTGTGCCAGGGGTCGAAGAGGTCCGGCAGGCCGGCGATCTGCTCGGTGAGCGGCGGATGGGTGTGGTCGCCGTGCGGCACGCCGGATCCCTCCGACGCTCCGACCCCGTCCGGCACGCCGGTCCCGCCTGACACTCCGACCCCGTCCGGCACTCCGGTCAGGATCCGCTCGAAGATCCGTAGCGCTCCTCCGAGAGTGAACTCCCCTGGTTCGGCGCTCTGTTCGTGCTCCCACAGCACGGGCGGCAGATACCTCAGGTATCCGCTCGGGGCGTCCTGCCCGGGCAGCGCGGACATCGCCTCATCCTTCCAGCACGGTCGGGGTGATCTGGTGGGCGGCGTCAGCGGCGGCGCACACCAGCTCGTAGTCGGCGAGTTGCACCGAGGGGCCGAAGTCGCCGAGCCGCAGGGGCCGTTCGCGCAGCGGATCGTAGTTGTCGACGGTCCCGCCGGGCTTGAGCGGCGGGAAGTGGTAGAGGGGGATCTCGGGTTTGACGGCGAGCGCGGAGAGGTAGCCGATGTCCTCCGACGGGCGCACGGCGTGGAAGAGCTCGGAGCTGAGCACATGCCGGCCGACGCGCCAGCCGTCTCCGGCCGGGCCGCCGCGCACCGGGTGGAGGAAGGCGAGGACCCGGCGCAGCACCTCCCGCCGCACTTCCTCGGGGTCGGCGCCCGCGTCGACCGCCTGCCGCCACACCACGACGTCCGCCTTCACCACGATGGGCAGATAGCGGGGCCCGTGCACCTGGAGCCGGGCGGTGAGGTCGCGGCGGGCGTCGAGCAGGGCGCGGACCGAGCGCAGGGCGTCGGGACCGGGTTCGGGCCGGGCCACGGCCGGGCCCTGGTCGGGGACGACGATGACGTTGACGCTGCCGGGTGCACGGACGATGCCGGCGAAGCTCCAGGGGTCGTCCTTCTTCCAGGCGGGCGGGGAGCCGGGGCCGTCGGCGGTCTGCAGACGCGGGCCGAGACAGCGGCTGACGCGGATGCCCGCGCTCTCCCGGGCCAGGTACTCGTAGTCGTCGGCGGTGACCGCGCGATCACGGATCTTGAGCTGTTCCGGGGCGCGGCGCAGGGTCTCCTCCACCGGCTCCTCGTCGACGCCGTCCACCGCGGCGCCCAGGTTGGTGACCCGGGTGATCCCGGCGGGCCGGGAGCCGTCGGGGGCGGTGCCGACGACCGTGATCTGCTCGGGGCCGACGTTGCCCGCGGCTCCGGCGATGACGTGCCGGTAGCTCAGCGCCCGGACCAGGCTGCCCTGCGGCGGCACGGTGCCGTGGCCCTCGCCGGTGCGGGCGTCGTGGTTGCCGAACATGATCTCGGCCGTGACGGGGTCGGCCCGGTACACCTCGCCCGGCCCTTCGGGCAGGTCGTCCACGCGTCGCCAGGTCCGCCAGTCAGGCGGGTCGCCCTGTCCCACCTGGACCACGAGATCGTCGCCTTCGGCGAACAGCGGCCGGCCGCGCAGCGCGAAGGTCTGGAAGGCCCCGCCGGTGGACTCGCCGAGCGGTTCGGGGGCGCGCAGGCCGGGTGCGGCGTGGGCGAGCGCCGAGTTGAACAGCACCCGCTCGAAGCCGACGGTCAGCGGGGTGTCGGAGGCGTTGGCGATGCGCGGCCCGGTCCAGAAGCGGGCGTCGGTGACCGTGCGGGCCGGGTCGCGGGCGGTGACCTTGCCCCAGACCGGTCCGGCCGGGCCGCCGGGCGGTGCGGTGGGGTGCTGCGCCCGCCACTCCGCGGGAAGCCGCAGCCGTACGGTGCCGTCGTGCCGTAGTCCGTCCGTGCCGTCGACGACGGCCGGTACCGCGGGCCAGTCGAACGGCTGGCCGGTGTCCCGGGCGTACACCCAGGTCACCTGGATCTTCTCGGGGACCGGCGGGTCGGCGGTCGGCGGGGCGGCGGGCGCCGGCTGATGGAAGCGCAGGCGGAGCGCCACCTCGTCGGTGACCGCCCGGTCGAAGCCCAGGCAGAGCTGGACGGTCCGCCCGGCCGGCACGGTCACCTCGTACCGGGCGGCCGGAGGGCCGGCGACGGGGGCGGTCGCGTCGTCGTACTGGGCGGTCGTCGCGCCCGTCGCCCAGGGTCCGACGAGGACGGCGGAGCTCAGGGCGGCGGGCAGGACGGTGACGTCCTCGTCGGTCTGGAAGACGACGGGCTGCTCGCCCTCCCCGGCGGCCGTCTGGGCCTGGGTCCCGGCCGGCACCCGCACCGCTCCGGCGCCCGTGGTGAAGGTCAGATGGGCGCGGGCGGGAGCGGCCGGGTCGCGGGTGATGCCGAGGAGGTTGACGAAGGCCAGGTAGTGCTTGTCCGGCACCCGGTTCAGGCGGTAGATGATCCCCTCGGCGAGCCAGGCGAACAGTTCGATGAGCGTGATCCCCAGGTCGCTGGGGTTGTGGTCGGTCCAGCCCGGCGCGTACCGGGGGATCAGGGCGCGCATCTCGGCCACCAGGTCCTCCCAGGTCCGGTCGTCGAGGTCGGGCGGGAGGATCCGCCCGCGCTGCGCTTCGTACGTCATCGTGGCTGCTCCAGGAGGAACGACAGAACGAGGTGGCCGGTCTCCCGGGTGGCGCGCAGCAGGTAGGTCACGCCGATCAGGAGGGCCGAGGCGGTGAGGTCGTTGTCGACGGTGACGTCGAGGAGTTCGATGCGGGGCTCCCACTGGCGCAGCGCCTCCTCGACGTGATGGCGGGCGAGGTGGGCGGTGGTGGCGTCGTTGGGCGCGAAGGCGAGGGACTTGAGGTTGCTGCCGAAACGGGGGCGCATGACGCGCTCGCCGTACTGGGTGCCGAGGATGATCCGGATGGACTCCTCGACCTTGCGCGCCCCGGACGACTGGGCGAGGCCCAGCGCCGCGGGTCGTACGGGGAAGGCGATGCCGTTGCCGTGGAAGGCGGCGGCCGCCGGGTCCGCTGAGGTCATGTCCGCTGCACCGCCCCTCTCATACGGCGCTCAGCCGGGTCTGGCCGGCCTGGGCCGAGGACAGCGGAAAGGTGACGGCGTTGGCGTTGACGCTGGTCCCCGCGAGGGTGTCGAGCAGGACGGGTGCGCCGCCCGCCCGCAGCTTGAGCGCCTCGCCCGCGGTGACGGCGGCGACCTTGGTGCAGGGCGGCGGCGGTGGGCTCCCGGGCGGGGCGCAGCTCTGCACCATCGCGTCGACGAGATCGCCCCGGCGCAGCACGGGATTGCCCTTGACCTTGAGTTTCGCCGTGCCGGCCAGCTTCACGGCGCCGGGCGGATGGGCACAGCCGACCGCGCCGCCGGTGGTCAGTGGGTACGCCATGGTGGTCTCCTTCGCTGCCTCGCCGTCACCCGCGTCCGGTCTCCCCCGCCGTCAGGTGACATCGACTTCCGTCGCGTTCATCGAGATCTTGGTCGCGCCTCCGGCGGCCTCCAGGCTGATCGCGCCCCCGGCCTTGATGGTCAGGTCGGTGCCCGCCTCGATGGTGATCGCGCCGGTGCGGGCGTCGAGCGTGATGGTGCTGCCCGAGCCGTCCCGGATCACCAGCTCCCCGGTGTCCAGGGTGTCGTCGAAGGTGATGCTGTGCCCGGCCCGGCTCTTGATGACCCGGATGCTGTTGCCGCCGTCGGCGTTGACGACGGGCGGGGTCTGCTGCGCCGACCACAGTCCGCCGAGGACGTACGGCCGGGCGAGGTCGCCGTGTTCGAAGGCGACCAGCACCTGGTCGCCGGGCTCGGGCAGCGCGTAGAAGCCGAAGCCGTCGCCGGTCATGGGCCGGGCGCAGGGCGCCCAGCCGCTGGTCAGCGTGGACGACAGACCCGGAAAGGACACCTTGACCCGGCCGAGCGGCACCTGCGGAGGCACGGAACGCAGTTCGTCGTTGTCCTCCACGACGCCGACGACGACCCCGTGGAACCGCTCGGGCCGGTCCGGCGCGGGCTCCTCGGTGAGCTGTTTGCGCAGCAGTCCGAGGAGGCTGGTGTGGCCGCGCTGGGTGATGGAGAAGTCCGTGGTGAAGCCGCCCGCGTCGATGCGGTGGGTGACCTTGCGCAGCCGGTACGTCCCGCTGAACCGCTTGCCGACGCCCCGGATCTCCACGTACGCGCCCGCCGTGAGCCGTGGCAGTCCGATGCACGAGCCGTCGCCCTCGTAGAGGCCCTCCAGCAGCTGGGTGAGCAGGGACCGGGCGAGGGTGGCGGCGGTGAGCGGGTCGTCGGCGCTGTGGGTGCGGTCGCCCTCGCGGACGAAGGAGGCGAGCAGGTCCAGGGCCGCGGAGCCGAGGCGTTCGGTCAGCGTCGCCACGTCGAAGTCGGCCGCGAAGGCGACGCTGTGGACGGCCTGGGCGAGCTCCTGGTCGTAGCCCCGGATCAGTTGCAGTCCGGCGAGTCCGGCCCCGGAGATGCGGGGCGAGAAACTGGACAGGTTGCGGCCCCATTCGAGGATGTGGGCGGCCGTGCGAGGGCGCGGGAAGTGGAAGTGCAGCCGGTCCCACTCGACGTACACGTCGAAGCAATACTTCTGGGCGCGCGCCTTGAGGAACGCCATGTCGCTCTCGGCCCGGGGGATGGTCTGCGGCAGGCCCGGGGTGGGGTCGACGACGGGGACGAGCCCGTTCTCCAGGGCGATGCGCGCGGCGATCAGGCCGTCGTTCATCAGCGGGTACGAGGTGGGCTCGGGCCGGCTGTGCCGCATCCGGTACGACCGGTCGTAGCCGCGCACCCGTACGGTGGGCGGGCCGTCCTGCGGGAACGACGGCTCGACGGCGGTGATCTCGCCGAGGAACGCGGGGTGCAGCTCGGCGCCGTAGCCGAGGTGGATCTCGACCGTGCGGCCGAGGTCGAGCAGGGCGGAGTCGAGCAGGGCGTTGTCGGAGTTGCGCAGCACCAGGGCGAAGCTGCCCGCGAGGTCGAGGTCGGTCTCGACGGTCAGGCTCAGCACCTGCTCGGCGATGTCGGCGGCGAGGGTGAGGCCCTGGACGCGCACCTCGAAGCGCGGCGCGTAGTACGCGGGCTCGGTCACGGGCGCCTCCCGCCGGCCGTGGGGATGATCAGGGGCAGGCCGGGCGGCAGGGCGAAGGGGTCCTCGGTGTCGTTGGCGCGGGCGATCTCGCGCCAGCGCCCCGGGTCGCCGAGGTAGTCGGCGGCGAGGCTGCTGAGGGTGTCGCCCTGGACGGCGATGTGCACGGTCGCCGCCCCCTGGAGCACCGAACGGGCCCGTGCGGCGGCCGTGTCGAGGGCGGCCGACACCGTGGGCGAGCCGATGAACAGTCCGCTGCGGACGTCGATGTCGACCCGGACGTACTCCTGGAGACGCACGGACAGCGTGCAGCGCACCGGTGTGCCGTCGGGCAGGAACATCGAGTACCGCTGCCCCGCGTCGACGAGGACGCACTCGAAGCGGAAGCCGCCCAGGGAGAACAGCAGGACGGGCGGGGCGTGGGTGAGGGGGTCCTTGTCCAGCAGGCGCACGATCGGGGCGGTACGGCGGCGCACGTCCTGGGCCGCTCCGGCCCCGGCCCCGGCTCCTGCGCCGGTGATGCCTGTGCCGTAGGCGGCGTAGGTGTCGAAGAGCAGGTCCATGGTGAGCGTGCGGGCGCGGCCCCGGACGTACTGCAGGGGCGGGCTGCCTAGGCCGGGGATGCCGATCTCGGCGAAGCTGTTGCCCTGGTCGAGCTTGAACTCCTCCGGGTTGTACATGACCGGGAAGCTCTCGCCGGTCGTGGTGTTGGTGATCAGTGCCTTGTCGAGGGGCGGCACGGTGTCATCCTCCGCGTTCGAACTCGGTGCGCAGCCGGTCGGTCAGCTCCCGCAGCACGCTCTGTTTGAGGCGCTCCAGGTCCAGCGGGGACGGCTGGGGCGGCGAGAGGGGTCCGGCGCCGGCGTCCCGGTCGGCGGGGGCGGTCGCGGGGCGGGCGGCGGGTGAACTCGCCGCGGGGGGCGAGGTGTCGGGGAAGTCGGCGGGTGTGTGGGCAGGGACGGAGGGAGCGGAGGGGGCGGAGGGGGAGCGGTCCGGGGCCGTGTGCTGCGCCGCGGCGGTGCGTTCACGGGACAGCGCCGTGGCCTCCTCCTCCGCGACCGCCGCGCCGGTCGCCCGGTGCCAGGCCGCGCCCGGTTCCAGCAGCGCCAGGACATGGCTCGCCTCGTGCACCAGCAGCGCGAAGCCCTCCGGTTCCCGGGGGCGGTACCGGCCCGAGCGGACGTGCACGTCCCGGCCGACGGTCACGGCGTCGGCGCGGTGGGCGCGGGCGAGCGCGTCGGCGGCCGGGTCGTCGTGCACCCGCAGCGCGTCGGCGGCGGGCCCGACGTGGTCCCGCAGACGGGCCCGGACGTCGGCGGGCAGGGGGCGGCCGACGGCCGGATCCGCTGCGGCCGGGGTCGTCCCGGCAGCGGGATCCGCAGAGGGGTCCGCAACGGCCCTCGCCCCGGTGGGCGGCGATGCGTGCGGACTCGTCGACCGGGGCGGTCCGCTCGGGCGCGCCCAGGGCAGGGACTGCGGGCGCCGCCCCTCCTCGGGCGGAGCCGTCTCGCTCCGCTCGTAGCGTCCCTCGAAGGCCGTCGCCCGGTCGGCCGCCCGCTCCGCCACGGCCCGCAGGGGTCCGGCCCAGGGGAAGCGCGGCGCCAGCCGGGCCGTCAGCCGCCGCCCTTGCGCGTCGAGCCGCACGCCGAGGGTGCGCGGCGCGCGGTCCTGCTCCTCCGTCATGTCAGGGCTCCTCCGTCATGTCAGGACTGCTCCGTGTCTCAGGGATCCTCCGGTTCTCAGGGCTCCTCCGCGGCCAGCTGATCGGTGATCTCCTTTACCCAGCGGCGCCGTTGGGCGTGGTCGAGGGCGAGTGTCTCGGCGAGGGTCCAGTGCACGTGTCGTCCGAGGAAGGCCACCTCCCGGTGAACCCGGTCCAGGGGGTAGCCCGTCATCCCCCCAGCGGGTCCACCTCCACCTCGTGCCGCGCACCGCACTCGGGGCACTGCACGGCGACCGCCGTCGGCGCGAGGCCGTTGACGCGGTTGTAGAGGTCCTGGAGGTGGGCCAGGTCCTCCGAGAACAGCCCCTCCACGACCCCGGGGGTGACCTCGGGCACGGTGCCGAGCCGGGTCACCACCCGGGACAGCACGACGACGATCAGATACGCGGGCCAGTTGCGCACCCGGGGATCCTTCAGCGGGTAGATCTCGTCGGCGGCCGTGGCCAGCCGCATCACCCCGCGCCGGTGCAGGGTCCCGGCGCCGTCGACATAGCCCTTGGGGAGCTCGAACTCGACCTCGGTGACCAGCGCCCCCTCGCTCACGCCCGGGTCACGCCCTCGTGCACCAGGGTCAGCGTGTCGATGGCGATGTCGCTTCCCTTGGCGTGGAACCCCGGGCCTTCCCACTTGCTGGGCCAGGCGTTGACGAAGTTCCAGCGGGCCACCTCGGTACGGCCCGCCAGGTCGTACACGACGATCGAGCCGTTCTTGCGCAGCAGCGCGCCGTCGACGACCTGCTGCCGCCAGGCCCACAGCTCGGTGGAGTCCGTCAGCCCCCACTTCAGGGTGATGTCGCCGAACGTGGTCCGGCCCGGCAGCTTGCGCACGGTGGTGTTGTCACCGCCCTCCCGGACCTCGATGACCTCGGTGGACGACCCGAGTCCGGTGCACTCGGTGAAACTGGCGCGGGCGATGCCCTCCAGCTCCACCAGGAAGTTGTAGTCGCGGAACGGATCGACGCGCTGACCGGTCTGCGGCATGCTGGCTCCTCCTTCTCCTTCTTCTCAGTGCCTGGGGCTTCTCAGCGCCTGGGGCTTCTCAATGCCTCGGGCTTCTCAATGCCTCGGGTCAGTTCTCGCTGAGCTGTGCGCCGCCGGCCGACAGCCCCAACCGCACCACCACGTGTTCGGCGGGCCTGGTCGGGGCCACCCCGACCTCGATCACGACCAGCCCCGACTCCCTTACGGCAGGCGGGTTCAGCTCCTCGTCGATCTTGACGTAGAAGGCCTCGCCGGCGGTCCGCCCGAACAGGGCGCCCGACTGCCAGACCCGGGTGAGGAACTCGGTGACCGACCGCTCCAGCCCCTTCCAGAGGGTGGTGTTGTTCGGTTCGAACACGGCCCAGCGCAGTCCCTGGAGCAGGGACGCCTCGATGTACGACACGAGCCGGCGCACGTTGATGTACCGCCAGGCGGTCTCGTCGGACAGGGTGCGTGCGCCCCAGACCAGCGGCGGCCGGCCGGCGAACCGACGGACCGCGTTGACGCCGCCCTCGTTGAGCTTGCCGTGCTCGGTGTCGTTGAGCGCGTACGCCAGGTCCAGCGCGCCGCGCAGCGGTTCGTTGGCGGGCGCCTTGTGCACCCCGCGCCGGTCCTCGCTGCGGGCGATGACCCCGGCGACGTGCCCGGAGGGCGGGACGGTGAGCAGGCCGGGCTTGTCGGCCGGGGCCAGCGGGTCGCTGACCACGATCCACGGCCAGTACAGGGCGGCGTAGGCCCCGTCGGACGAGACGAGCCCGCTGCGCTGGGTCTGGAGGACGCCGTCGAGCTTGAGCGGGTTCGAGTCCTGGGCGCCGTCGAGAACGGCGAACCGGTCGCGCAACCGGGCACAGTGCCCGACCAGCTCCTTCTGCGCCGCCGGCTCCACCACTCCGGGCAGGCATACGATGCCGATCCCGGGCTGCCGTTCGAGCTGGTCAAGGGCGGTGGCGAGGCCGCCCGCGGTGTCCTTGACGGGGACGATGTGGGCGAGGGCGCCGCCGTTCTCGAAGAAACCGCGCACGGCGTGCGGCAGGTTGAGGCCCGCCTTGTGGCCGTCGAACGCGTCGGTGTACGCGGTCCAGCTGGTGACGGGCACCGGCTTGCCCAGCTGCGCGTCGGGCGGCGGCTTGGCCACGATGCCGATGAACGCCGCCGCGCCGGTCCCCGCGCCGGTGATCGGACCGGCCGCGGTGTCCTCCTCGATGTGGACGCCCGGGGTCTTGTCCGCGTAGTTCAGCACCCGCTCCTCCTCTTCCTTCTCTTCGTTCTCTTCGTTCTGCTCGTTCTCTTCGTTCTCGGCTTCGTCGCGTTCGGCTTCGTCGCGTTCGGCTTCGCACGGGTCACCGCAAGCGCGTCTTCACCTGGACCTCCTTGGTCGGCGGATAGACGTCGGGCTCCTCCGCCAGGAGGGCGTCCACGGTGACGACGAGCGTGAGCGCGGGCCGGGGCGGCACCCCGAGCGCCGTCCAGAACTGGCCCGAGCCCGTTCCGTCCTCCGCCCGGCCCCACTGCGCGGGCACGGCGTGCAGCTGCGGCGGGTGGGTGAGTCCGCCGCGCAGGTGGCGCTCCTCGATCACCGGGAAGCCGCTGAGCCACAGCAGGGCGAGGCCCAGCAGCCGGTGCTCCTCTTCGGCCTTCAGACCGCCGGCCAGCGCCGACCAGACGGTGACGAGGTAGGAGCAGTCCACCCGCAGGGGCGGACGCCGGTGGACGAACCCGCCGCCCGTGGTGCGTTCCACCAGGGGGCTCTGGTCCCGCAGGTCCAGGTTCTCGTGCAGCGCGTGCAGGAACAGGTTCACCGTGGGCTGCGGCGGGCGGAAGTCCTTGTCGGGCGTGGCGAAGCTGATGTCGGCCGCGCGCAGCGCGGGCGGGGCCGCGGGGTCGTCGAGCAGCGCGGCGAGCGTGGCGTCCAGGTCCTGAAACATGTGCGGCTCACCTCGTTCGGGTCGGCTCGGGCGGCTGCGGCTGCGGGTCCAGGTGCTCAGCGCTCATGCGGGCTCCCGGTCGGGGGCGCGAGTCTGCCCAGGGCCCGGTACTCGCGTCCGACTCCGGCGAGCAGGTGCGCCGAGCCGATGCGGGCGCCCTCGGCGGCGGCGAGGTAGGCGGCGTGCAGGGCCGCGTTGCGGATGGCGCCGCCGGCCAGCCGATGGTCGGCGGCGAGCGCGTCGAGGTCGACGGCCGGGTCCAGGGGTGCCTCCTCGGGGAGGCTGACGCGCCAGATCCGGCGGCGCTCGGGCTCCTCGGGAAGCGGGAAGTCGACGACGAAGTGCAGCCGGCGGGTGAAGGCCTCGTCGAGGTGACCGCGCAGGTTCGTGGCCAGCAGCGCGATGCCGTCGTGGCGCTCCATCCGCTGGAGCAGGTAGGCGACCTCGGTGTTCGCGTAGCGGTCGTGCGCGTCGTGCACCTCGGAGCGCTTGCCGAAGAGGGCGTCGGCCTCGTCGAAGAAGAGGACGGCGTCGATGTCGTCGGCGGCGGTGAAGACGCGCTCCAGGTTCTTCTCCGTCTCGCCGACGTACTTGCTGACCACCGCGGACAGGTCCACGGCGTACAGGTCCAGGCCGAGTTCCGCCGCGATCACCTCGGCGGCCAGCGACTTTCCGGTGCCGGGCGGTCCCGCGAACAGGGCGGTGACGCCCCGGGCGCCGCCGGTCCGGCGCTCGAAGCACCACTCGTCCAGGACACGCTGCCGGTGCACGACCCGGTCGCCCAACTGCCGTAACTGGGACAGCGGTTCGTCGGGCAGCACCAGGTCCGACCAGCCACGACGGGGCTCGACACGGCGGGCGAGTCCGTCGAGGACGCCGGCGCCCTGCGCGCGGGCGGCGGCGAACAGGGCGGAGTGCAGGGCGACTTCGCCGGAAGGACCGGAGGAGTCGGCGGGGTCGGCGGGGTCGTCCGTGGCGGCGAGGGCCGTCACCACGGCGTTCTCGATCTGGTCGGGACCCAGGCGGAACCGCCCGGCCAGCGCGTTGAGTTCGCCGTCCCCGGTGCGCGTCCCGTGCGCGGCGAGGGCGGCCTCCCATGCGGCGCGCCGACTCGCCGCGTCGAGCCGTGCGCAGGGCACGGACCGCACCGCGAGCGGCCGCCCCGGCGCGGGCGTCCAGGGCCGGCCGCCGACGAGGACGACGACCCCGTCGTGGGCGGCGAGCCGCTCGGTCAGCTCCGGCCGTCCGGCGACGGAGTCGACGTCCTCCAGACAGGGCAGCGCGCCGTGCAGCAGGGCTTCGCGCAGCACGAGGGCGAGCAGGTCCCCGAGGGCCTCGCGGTCGTCGGGGCCGTCGGAGAGCCGCCCGAGGTCGACGCCCAGGAGAGGAACGTCGAGCGCGGCGGCGAGCGCGGCGGCGGCCCGTCTCCGGCCGCTTCCCCGGGGACCGTGCAGATGCAGTCGCAAAGGGCGAAGGCCCCAGGCCGCACGGGCCGGTGCGAGCAGCCGGGGGTCGGCCGCGCCGACGGCCGCGGTGTCGGCGGTCGGCGTCCACAGCCGGCAGTGGGGTGCGAGCCGGCGGTCGAGTCCGCTCTGGCCGAGGAGGACGTCCACGATCTGCGGATCGGGCACCAGGACGTGGGCGAGCAGCGGCGGCGCAACGGCATGCGGTCCGGCCGGCACGAGCTCCAGCACCCGCGCGGCCGTCAACGGCGCGTCCACGGCGAACCGGCCCCGGGCGGCCAGGCGTTCACGCGGCCCGTCGGTCAGCAGATCGAGCGCCAGCCCGACCGTCGGCCGCCGCCGCCCGACGTCGTCCTGCACATACGCGAACATCCGCTCGTACCGCAGATCCACCTCGGGCGCGAGCGCCAGCAGTACGACGTCCAGCTCGAACTCCGTCAGCCCGTACGCCCCGCGCAGCCACCCCCACCCGTCGTCCCCGGCACAGATGTCACCCCAGCCCGGCACCTCACCCACAGCCTCACCGTCCGCCGCAGCCTCACCCGCACCGGTCAGACCGGCCTCGCGGAGGGCGCGGCGGAGGAGGGCGTCGAGGCGGGCCAGGGCGGGGAGGCGGAGCGGGTCGCCGTGCTCCGTAGAGTGTCGTGCGGGCGCCGTCGTCATCGTTGCCTCTTGGGCGGCTTGCGGAGGTGGTGCGGCACGGGCTTCGCGGAGTACGGCTTGTCGGGGATCAGGCCATGCTCGACGAACATCTCGTCCTGGAGCCGCGCTTTGAGGGTCGCCTTACGGGCGGGTGTCATATGGGGGGCCTGGTCGATGGCGGCGGCCACCGCGTCGTACACCTCCTGGGGCGTCACGCTTCCGCGTTTCACCCACTCCCTCTGCGCCGACTTCCAGGGGCCGTCGAGGCTGCGGTGCTTGGCCTGGTCCCACGGCTTCGCCCACTTCTCCCCGGGCAGCAGCGGATCGTTCCCGAAGAAGGTGAGGGCGTCGTCCGGGTTGTAGTCCGGCACGCTCTTCCACCCCTCCGACTGGGGGTGGAGGTGCAGTGCCTGCGACTTGCTCAGGTCCACCGTCGCGTGCTCGGTTCCCATCGCGCTGCGATACGCCGCTCGTGCCCGCGTGCCGTTGCGGTACGCGAAGAACTCGAGCATCTCGGAGGACTCCGGCAGTGTCGTCGCGCCCTCCCCCTTCAGCCAGGTCACGAAGTCCTCGAACTCGTCGTCGGGAGTGCGGGGGCCGCCGCCCGGGCGGGCGGCGGGGCCGGATCGGCCCGGCGCCGCCGTGGCCCCCGCCTTCCCGCTCCCGGCTGCCTTCGGACCGGCCGTCCGCCGTGTCCCGGCCGGAACGGGCTTGTTGGGCACGACCTTGTCGGACACGGTTTTACTGGGCACGGTCTTGTTGGGCACAGCCTTGTTGGTCCCTGCCTTGGGCGGTCGGCCACCGCCTGCCGCCGACGCCCGGACCTCGCCCGGTCGTGCCGGGGCAGGGCCGGGGCCGTCCGTGCCGGTCGCTGCGAGGACCGCGTCCTCCTCCGCGTGGACCGCCGCGACGTGCGGGATCTCGTCCGGGAGCCGGGGCTGGTGCGGGGCCGGGAGATGGCTCACCTCGCTCCCGCCCTTGGGGAGGGCGTCCAGCTTGGCCCGTTGGGTGCGGCTGAGCTCGGACACGGGCGGGGGCGTCGCGCGTTTGAGGGGCAGCACCTTCGCGCCGGGCCGGGCCGCGGGGGCCGGCGCGGGTGTCGCGGGAGCGGGTTTCAGTGGGGCGGGCGTGGGGGTCGTGGACGCGAGCTCGGGAGCCGCCGGGGCCGGCGAAGGAGTCGCGGGCTTGGGAGCCGCCGGGGCCGGCGAAGGAGTCGCGGGCTTGGGAGTCGCCGGGGCCGGTGCGGGTGCCGGACCCGGCGGGTGTGCCGTCGGGCCGTGTTCCGCGAGCCGCTCGCCGGCCGTCGCCGCTCCGTGCGTCGCCGCAGCCTCGACCCCACGCCCGGCGATCCCGAGCACCCGCCGCAGGAACCCGATGAGCCGCTCGCACACCTTCATGAGCGGCCCGAGCAGCCGCTGCAAGGGCTTCGCCCTGAGTACGACCCCGGCTACCGCCGCGATCGCCTCCTCCACGGCGGTCACGGCCGCGCCCAGCACCGCGACGCCCTCGCCGACCCGGCCGAGCAGCCCGCCGAAGCGGCCGAGGGTCCCGGCGAGTTTGCTGATGACGTTGCCGACGCCGACGCTGAAGAGGGCCAGCAACAGGTTGCTCACGATCGCGCCCACCGCGTGACCGACGTCGTATCCGGTCCGTGAGTGGGGGGTGGTGAGCTGGGCGTCGACGGCGCGGCTCGCCTTGCCGACGCCGAAGCTGACGGGGCCGCTGAGTTCGGCGGCGGTGTGCGTGCCGAGGATCTGGCCGAGGGTCTCGGGCCCCTTCGGCTGCCCCGGCAGCCCGCCGCCCGCCTCCTTGTCGCCTGCCTCGCCCTTGTCGCCTGCCTCGCCCTTGCCGCTTTCCTCGGCCGAGCCCTTGCCGGTGACGAGCGCCGCCAGGGTCCGTGCGGCGTTGCGGCCGATCTCCGCGGCCGCCTGCTCGGTCGCGGGCCCCTGGTCCTCGATCAGCTGGTAGATCTCGCGGGGGCTGGTCAGCCACAGGGTGGTGAGCATGCCCGGCAGCTCGTCCGCCCTGGCCCGCAGGTCGCGTTCCAGTTGCAGGGCCTCCGCGGCCAGCCCGGCCCCGGCCTGGCCGGCGCGCGTCAGCACACCGGCCGCGATCAGGGGGAGTTGCTCAGCCGTCGCGGTCAGCATCAGCAGATCGGTGGCGGGGCTGACGAAGCCGGCCGCCACCCCGAGGCCGTATCCGCGGCCGAACTCCCTGGCGTTGGCCGGCACCAGGAACTCCGCGACCTTCGCCTTCAGTGCGGCGACGCCCTGCCCGGCTCCCGCCTCGGCCTCCCGGCGCAGCTGGGCGAGGAAGGAGCGCAGGGCGCCGGCCAGCATGCGGTGCGCGAGCCCGTCGGCGGCGAACCCTCCGGCGACGAGATCGATCATCGCGTCCCCGAAGAATCCGAGCGAGTCCGGTCCCGGTCCCGGGGCCCGCCGCCCGTCCTGGGGCGCCCCCTCCTTGGCCTGCCCGTCCTTGGGTTCCCCGTCCTTGGGCTGCCGGGCGATCCCCACCGCGGTGCCCGCCGTACTCCCCGCGCCTCCGGCGAAGGACCCCGCCGTCCTCGCGCCGCCCCCCGCCGTCCTCGCGCCGCCCCCCGCCGCCATCGCGTCGGCCGCCCGCTCGGCGGAGCGCCCGCCCGCCGGTGCGGGCCCGCCGCGGGCCTGTTGCACGGTGTGCGCCAGTTCGTGGGCGAGCAGCGCGCGGCCCGACGTGTCGCCGGGGCTGTACTCGCCGGCTCCGAAGACGATGTCCTGGTCCACGGTGAAGGCCTTGGCGTGCTGTCGGTCGGCCGCCGCTGCCGCGGCGCCGTCGGTGTGCAACCGGACCCGGGACAGGTCGGCGCCCAGCCTGGCCTCCATCGCCAGCCGGACGGCCGGATCGAGTGGACGGCCCGCGGTCAGGTCGCAGCCCGCCTCGGTCTCGGCCGAGCGTCGGTCCGCCGCAGTCCGGGCGCCGTCGGCGCGGGCCGGTGCGGCACCGTCTCTCATCGCTTTCGCGGCTCTCGCGCGCGCGGCGGTCATGGCCGCGCCCCCGCGGTCGCACCGCAGTCCTCGGTCACCGAACCCCCCGTTGCGCGTAGTGACCGTCGTCGCTGTCGCTAGGAGAGTCCCGGACAGGCCGTACGCAAACAAGTGTCGTACTGAAAATTCGACCTTTCAGATGACCTGCCGAACTCATATCCACCGGGCCTACACCCGAGCAAGGAGGGGGACATTTCACGATCTATGCGATAAATCACTGATCGCCTTATGCTGTTACCGGGAGAGCTCGGGCAGTCGACAGCCGGCTCTGTGCCGGCGGGAAAGCGGGCTTCCATGGCTGAGCGATTCAAAAGATTGGGCTTGATCGGCGAGGTGTCGGCCGAGTTCGCCGGCACCATGATTCTCATCCTCTTCGGCTGTGGCGTGGTGGCCCAGGTCGTCGCCGGCGGAGCGCTCACCACGCCCCCGGGCGGCCTCGGAAACCACGACAGCATCGCCTGGGCCTGGGGCATCGGCGTCACCATGGGCGTCTACGTCGCCGCGCGGCTGAGCGGCGCCCACCTCAATCCGGCGGTGACCGTCGCCCTGGCCACGTTCAAGGGGTTCCCCTGGAGCAAGGTGGCGCCCTACGCGCTGGCGCAGACCGCCGGCGCCTTCGTGGCGGCCCTCATCGTGCGCTGGAACTACACCGAGGCCCTGGCCAAGGCCGACCCGGGGCACACCATCAAGACCCAGGGCGTCTTCTCCACGCTCCCCGCCAACGGCAATCCGAACCTGCCGGTCCACGAGTGGGGCGCGTTCCGCGACCAGGTCATCGGCACGGCCATCCTGCTGCTGCTGATCCTGGCGGTCACGGATCTGCTGAACACCCCGCCGGGCGCCAACCTGGCCCCGTTCATCGTCGGCCTGATCGTCGTGGGCATCGGCATGGCCTGGGGCACCAACGCGGGCTACGCGATCAACCCGGCCCGTGACTTCGGACCCCGGCTGGCGAGCTTCTTCACGGGCTACGGCACAGCATGGCGAGATCAGTACGGCAACCTCTACTTCTGGGTGCCGATCATCGGTCCCCTGGTCGGCGGCCTGTTGGGCGCCGGGCTGTACAAGGCCTTCATCGGTCGGTTCCTGCCGACGGCGGAGCCGGAGCCTGCGGGACGCATCGCGCCCCCCGAGGACTGACACCCACTACAGAGGCGGCAACCCATGGCTGACTTCGTCGGCGCGGTGGACCAAGGCACCACCAGCACCCGATTCATGATCTTCGACCACGCGGGCAACGAGGTGGCGAAGCACCAACTGGAGCACGCGCAGATCCTCCCGCGCTCCGGGTGGGTCGAGCACGACCCGGTGGAGATCTGGGAGCGCACCAACTCGGTGATGCAGAACGCCCTGCGGCACGGGAACCTGGCGCCGGAGGACCTGGCGGCGATCGGCATCACGAATCAGCGGGAGACCACCGTCGTATGGGATCCGCGCAACGGACGCCCTTACTACAACGCCATCGTCTGGCAGGACACCCGCACCGACTCCATCGCCGCGGCCCTGGAACGCTCAGGCCAGGGCGACGTCATCCGCCGCAAGGCGGGACTGCCGCCGGCGACGTACTTCTCCGGCGGCAAGATCCAGTGGATCCTGGAGAACGTCGACGGCGTCCGCGAGGCCGCCGAGCAGGGACACGCGGTCTTCGGCAACACGGACTGCTGGGTCCTGTGGAACCTCACCGGCGGCCCCGACGGCGGCATCCACGCCACCGACGTGACCAACGCCAGCCGCACCATGCTGATGGACCTGGAGACCCTCGACTGGGACGACGAACTGCTGGGCTTCTTCGGCATCCCCCGGCGCATGCTCCCCAAGATCAACCCCTCGTCCCACGCCGAGGCGTACGGGGTCACCCGTACCTCCCGCCCGCTGCGGGCCGCCATCCCCATCGCCGGGGTGCTCGGCGACCAGCAGGCGGCCACGGTCGGCCAGGTCTGCTACGCGCCGGGCGAGGCCAAGAACACCTACGGCACCGGCAACTTCCTGGTCCTCAACACCGGTACGGAGCTGGTGCGTTCGCAGAACGGGCTGCTCACCACGGTGGCCTACCAGTTCGGCGACAGCCCGGCGATCTACGCCCTGGAGGGCTCCATCGCGGTCACCGGGTCCGCGGTGCAGTGGCTGCGGGACCAGTTGAAGATCATCAGCGACGCGGCCGAGAGCGAGACGCTGGCCCGTACCGTCGAGGACAACGGCGGGATGTACTTCGTCCCGGCCTTCTCGGGCCTGTTCGCCCCGTACTGGCGTTCCGACGCACGCGGCGCGATCGTCGGTCTCGCCCGCTACAACGACAACGGGCATCTCGCCCGCGCGACCCTGGAAGCCATCTGCTACCAGAGCCGCGACGTCGTCGAGGCGATGGAGCAGGACTCCGGCGTCCACCTGGACGTGCTGAAGGTCGACGGCGGCGTGACCGCCAACGACCTGTGCATGCAGATCCAGGCCGATGTGCTCGGCGTGCCGGTGAGCCGCCCGGTCGTCGCCGAGACCACCGCGCTCGGCGCCGCCTACGCGGCGGGGCTGGCCACCGGCTTCTGGCGCGACACCGACGAACTGCGCACCCACTGGCAGGAGTCCAAGCGCTGGGAGCCCCAGTGGTCCGAGGAACAGCGGGCCGAGGGGTACGCGGGCTGGAAGAAGGCGGTGGAGCGCACGCTCGACTGGGCCACCGTCGAGTAACAGCCATTCATCGGAGGAATGACGGCAAAGCGGCTTTAGAGACAGTACCGGACAGTACTGACACCTGGCGGCCGGGGCGACGGAGAACATCCGTCGCCCCGGCTGCATGTGTGCGCGCAACTCGTCGGTGACGACCTCTTGTCAGTGCGCGCAACGCCGCCGTAACGTCCTCAGCATTCGAGATACATCGGAGGAATCACCGCCTCGCGCGGCTCACAGCCCTGGCTAAGGAGAGAACCCGGCCATGAAGCTCGCTCGCACCCGTTCCACCGCCGCAGCAGTCGGCGCCGTCGTCGCGGCCCTCACCCTCCTCACCGCGTGCAACCGGGACAGCTCGGGCTCGGGCGGGTCGGGCGGCGACAGCCCCGCCATCGGGATCGACCTGCCCCGCGCCGACTCGGACTTCTGGAACTCCTACGCCGAATACCTGAAGAAGGACATCAAGACCGACGCGGTCAACGCGCTGCCGCTGAGCAACTCGCAGAACGACATCACCAAACTGGTCGCCAACGTCCAGGTGTTCGAGAACACGGGCGCCAAGGCCGTCGTCATGGCCCCGCAGGACACCGGCGCCATCGCCTCCACCCTCGACACCCTCGCCTCGAAGAAGATCCCCGTGGTGAGCGTCGACACCCGCCCCGACAAGGGCGACGTCTACATGGTCGTACGCGCCGACAACCGGGCGTACGGCACCAAGGCCTGCGAGTTCCTCGGCAAGCAGCTCGGCGGCACGGGCAAGGTCGCCGAGCTGCAGGGGGCGTTGGACTCCATCAACGGGCGCGACCGCTCGGAGGCCTTCGCACAGTGCATGAAGGAGAAGTTCCCGAAGATCCAGGTGTTCGAGCTGCCCACCGACTGGAAGGGCGACGTGGCCTCCGCCAAGCTCCAGAGCCTGCTGGCCCAGCATCCCGACCTCAACGGCGTCTACATGCAGGCGGGCGGCGTCTTCCTGCAGCCGACGCTGGCCCTGCTGGAGCAGAAGGGACTGCTCAAGCCGGCCGGCCAGAAGGGGCACATCTCGATCATCTCCAACGACGGCATCCCGCAGGAGTTCGAAGCGATCCGCAAGGGCCAGATCGACGCCACCGTCTCCCAGCCCGCCGACCTCTACGCCAAGTACGCGCTGTACTACGCCCAGGCGGCGGCCGACGGCAAGACCTTCGAGCCCGGCAAGACGGACCACGACTCCACGATCATCAAGATCCCGAACGGCCTCGAGGACCAGCTGCCGGCGCCGCTGGTGACGAAGGACAACGTGGACGACAAGACCCTGTGGGGCAACAACGTCGGCCAGTGACCGACCTGATCACCCCTCCTCCTCGTCCGCACCCCCTCGTCCCCTCCCCACGAAGGACGGTATCCCGCATGGCGGAGACCGCGTCCGCGCCGGCGCACGGCGGCGGCAGCCCGGCCCCGGTGGCCGAGGCCATCGGAGTCGGCAAACGGTTCGGCGCGACCGTGGCGCTGCGCGACGCCCGGATCGCCGTCGCCGCCGGTGAGTCGCACGCCCTGGTGGGCCGCAACGGAGCCGGCAAGTCGACGCTCGTGTCCCTGCTGACCGGACTCCAGCGGCCCGACACCGGCGCCGTGCGCTTCTCGGGCGAACCGGCCCCGGCCGTCGGCGACATCGACGCCTGGCGCTCCCGGGTCGCCTGCGTCTATCAACGGTCCACCATCATCCAGGACTTGACCGTCGCGGAGAACCTCTTCCTCAACCGGCAGAGCGCGGGCCCCCTGCAGCCCATCCGCTGGAAGCAACTGCGCCGACGGGCCGAGGAACTCCTCGGCGAGTACGGCGTGGACGTCGATCCCACCGCCCGGGCGAGGGAACTCACGGTGGAGCAGCGGCAGTTCGTGGAGATCGCCCGCGCGCTGTCGTTCGGCGCACGCTTCATCGTCCTGGACGAGCCGACCGCGAAGCTCGACGCCCGCGGCATCGGCCGACTCTTCGACAAACTCCACGACCTACGGCGGCAGGGCGTCGCCTTCCTCTTCATCTCCCACCACCTCCAGGAGGTGTACGACCTCTGCACCACCGTCACCGTCTACCGTGACGCGACCCATGTCCTCACCGCGCCCGTCGCCGAGGTGGGTCACCAGGCCCTGGTGGAGGCCATGACCGGAGAGACCGCTTCCCCCACCGGCAGTTCCCTCGGCGGCGCTTCGCTCGGCGACAGCTCTGCCGCCGCACCGGCCGAGGTCCGGGAACTCCTGACGATCGAGGGCCTCACCCTTCCCGGCGCCTGCCGTGATCTGTCGCTGGCGGTCCGTTCCGGCGAGGTCGTCGGGCTCGCCGGAGCGGCGGCCAGCGGCAATGTGCGGGTGGGGGAGGCCGTGGCCGGTCTGCACCGCGCCGAGGCGGGCCGGATCTCGGTCGGCGGCCGCGGTGTCCGCACGGGCAGCGTCCCGTCGGCGCTCGCCGCCGGCGTCGGGCTGGTCCCGGAGGACCGCCATCTCCAGGGGCTGGTCAACAACCGCAGTGTGGCGGAGAACGCGACGCTCACCGTCACCGGCCAACTCGGGCCGTTCGGCACGGTGTTGCCCTCCCGGACCAGGGTCTTCGCGCAGCGCATGATCCGGGATCTCGACATCAAGACCCCGGGGGCGGGCACCCCCGTGTCCGCGCTGTCCGGCGGCAACCAGCAGAAGGTCGTGGTCGCGCGGGCGCTGGCCACCGACCCCCGGGTCCTGGTGGCCGTCCGCCCCACCAACGGGGTGGACGTCCGTTCCAAGGAGTTCCTGCTGCGCCGTATCCGCCAGGTCGCGGACGGCGGGAAGGCCGCGCTGATCGTCTCCGACGAGCTGGACGACCTGAGGGGGTGCGACCGGGTCGTCGTCATGTTCCACGGCCGGGTGGTCGCCGAGTTCGCCCCCGGCTGGCGGGACGAGCAGATGGTCGCCGCCATGGAGGGCGTGGCCGGCCGGGCCGACGCATCCGACACCGACGAGCACGGAAGGTAGTCATGTCCGCCACCACAGATGTCACCGACCCGGGAGCGGGCACGGCGCAGAAGCCCGCCGCCGAGGGCGCCCGGCGGAGGCTCGACCTCGGCCGCTTCCGTGAGCTGTCGCTGATCCCGGCCATCCTGGTCCTGGGGCTGATCGGGTTCATCGTCTCGCCGGCCTTCCTGACCTCGGACAACCTGATCGGCGTGGCCCAGCAGTCCACCGAGCTGAGCCTGCTGGTCCTCGCCACCGCGCTGATCCTGATCTGCGGACGGATGGACCTGTCCCTGGAGTCGACCATCGGCGTGGCTCCGGTCATCGCCGTCTGGCTGGTCCTGCCCACCAGCGGCGCGCGGTTCACCGGCCTCGGGCTGTTCCCGGAGTGGACGGCCGTGCCGCTCTGTCTGCTGGTCGGCGTGGCGATCGGGGCCGTCAACGGGTTCCTGATCCTGAAGCTGCGCCTGAACGGCTTCATCGTCACCCTCGGCATGCTCACCATGCTGCGCGGGCTCCAGGTCGCACTCTCCGAGGGCCAGTCCATCGTCGAACTGCCGTCCTCCTTCACCTACTTGGGCAAGGCGTCATGGTGGGGCGCGCCCGCCGCGATCTGGATCTGCGTGGTGCTGTTCGCCCTCGGCAGCGCCGCCCTGGCCTGGCTGCGGCACGGCCGGGCACTGTACGCGATCGGCGGCAACGCGGAGGCGGCGCGCACGGCAGGCATCCGGGTGGACCGGATCGTGTGGGCGGTCCTGATCATCGGCAGTCTGCTGGCCGCGTTCGCCGGCATCCTCTACAGCGGTCACTACGGCTCGATCTCCGCCACCCAGGGCAGCGGCTGGATCTTCCAGGTCTTCGCCGCGACCGTGATCGGCGGGGTCAGCCTCAACGGCGGCAAGGGCTCCGTGTTCGGCGCGCTGACCGGTGTGCTGACGCTCCAGCTCGTGGTCAACGTGATGACGCTGGCGGGTGTGCCGCCGTTGTGGAACCAGTTCCTCAACGGCGCGATCATCATCGTCGCGCTGATCATCTCCCGCTTCGCGTCCGGCGAGAAGCAGGAGTAGCGCCAGGAGCGGAACCAGGAGCGACCGCAGGAGCGGAACCGGGAGTCGAATCGGCAGCAGTCGGGCAGAGAGGCACGCTCGTGGCAGTGACGGACGAGGCCATGGACAAGATCAAGGCGATGATCGTGGCCGGCGACCTCGCGCCGGGCTCGCGGCTGCCCAAGGAGGAGATCCTCGCCGGACAGCTCGGACTGTCCCGCAGTTCGCTGCGCGAGGCGGTGCGGGCGCTGACCGCCATGCGGATCCTGGTGACCCGCCAGGGGGACGGCACGTACGTGTCCAGTCTGGAGCCCCATCTCCTGCTGGAGGCGCTGTCCTTCGCCTCGGACGTCTCGCAGGGGCAGACGGCCCTGCAACTGCTCGAGGTGCGCCGGCTGCTCGAACCCCAGGCGACGGGGCTGGCCGCCACGCTGCTCGACGCGGAGGACCTCCAGGAGCTGGGCGCCATCCTGGAGCGGTCCCGGTCCGCCGCGACGGTCGAGGAGTTCGTCGGCCACGACATCGCGTTCCATCTGCGGATCGTCGAGGCGGTCGGCAATCCGGTGCTGTCCATGCTGCTGCGCGTGCTGTCCACCCGCACCCAGCGGGTCCGCATCGTCCGGGGCACCCGGACCCAGCGGGCCGTGGAGCACGCCCACCGGGAGCACGACGAGATTCTCCGCGCACTGCGGTCCCGCGACGCGCAGTTGGCGGTCTCCACCGCCACGGTCCACATCGCGGCGGTGGAGCAGTGGCTGGCGGCCGGCCTCGTCGGGGATCCCCTCGGCGCACTCGACGGCTGACGGTGACGGCTGACGGCTGACGGCTGACGGCTGACGGCTGACGGCTTCCCGATCGGGTGCCCGGTCCGTCAGGACACGCCCTTCTTGGCGGCCGCGAGGATGGCTACGAGGGTGTGGAAGAAGCGCGTCGTCGCGTCATGTCCCAGGTGCCGCTGGAAGCCCTTGGCGGCGGGGGGCCGCCCCTTGATCAGGTACCAGACCACGAAGGCCTCGTAGGGACTGGCGCCGATGATCTCCATGTCCTTCTTCGGGGACAGCAGCGGCAGCTCCAGCGCCGGATCGATCCGCTCGGTCGTGAACACCACGCAGCAGCGCATGCCCTCGGTGACGGTGACGTCCTTGAACGGGTCGAGCGCGATCAGCGCCTCCACCTCGGGGATCGTGCGCAGGCAGACCGCCACGTCGTAGCCGAGGGCTTCCCGGAGACCGGCGCCGATCGTGTCGGCGAGCACCTTCCGGTCCTCTTCGTCGGTCTCGAAGAAGACGTTCCCGCTCTGGATGTGGCTGCGGACGGAGTCGAAGCCCATGTCACGGAACAGCCCTCGCAGATGGTCCATCTTCACCGAGCGGCCGGGGACGTTGATGCCTCGCAGGAATGCGATGTAGAGCAAGACGATCACCCTATCCGTGGGGAGCCCGGGTCCTGGACCGCGCCAGTCTAGCGACACCCCTGCGCGACTTTGAGTCGATAAGACCCATATATCCCCAGGGGGATTTATCGCCGCAGGCGCGTTCCGAACTCTTGACGCCCGCGTTATGGCTGCGCAGGCATGACTGCGCAGCCATAAGGCGCGCCTGACATCATTGAGCTAGACGCCGAGCTTGCTGCCGGGCTCGACCCCGGGCTCGATCGAACGGCCACCGGGAGACGCCATGACGCGAGGAACAGGGCGGGGCGGGAGTTCCGCCGCGCCGCGCAGTATGGACGTGGCCCGGCTGGCCGGGGTCTCCCAGAAGACGGTGTCCCGGGTCTTCAACGACGAGCCGTACGTCTCCGCCGACGTCCGCCGGCGCGTCCTGGAGGCCGCCGAACAGCTCGGCTACCGGCGCAACAACGCCGCTCGAGCCCTGGCCTCGGGACGGACCCGCTCCATCGGCGTGGTCACCCTGGGCACCGCCCTGTACGGGCCCGCCTCGCTGCTCATGGGCGTCGAGCGGGCCGTCCGGGACACGGGCTACGCGCTCCGCGTGGTCAACACCATGGAGGGCGACCCGGCGGGTCTCGCCGGCGCCGTGGACTCGCTCCTCGACCAGGGCGTGGACGGCATCGTCGTCTCCGAGCCGATCGACGAGGAGGGCACGGGGGCAGAAGGACAGGCCCCCCTCCGGGTCGACGTACCCGTCCTCGTCCTCGGCGCGCCCTCCCCGGTCTCCGCGCCCCTGGTGCTGACCGCGGGGGTCGGAGCCGACCTGATGGCCCGCTCGGCGACCGCGCACCTGCTGGATCTGGGTCATCTGACGGTCCATCATCTGGCCGGTCCGCAACGGTGGTACGCCGCCCGGGACCGGCTGGAGGGCTGGCGGGCGACGCTGATCGAACGGGGCAGCACCGTGCCCACGGTCGTCGAGGGCGACTGGTCGGCCGCTTCCGGCTACCGCGCGGGACGCGTGCTGGCCGAGGACGGTGACGTCACGGCGGTCTTCGCCGCCAACGACGACATGGCGATCGGTCTGATCCGGGCGCTGTCGGAGGCCGGACGGCGGGTGCCTGAGGACGTCAGCGTCGTCGGCTTCGACGACGTCCCGGTCGCCGCCTATGTGACGCCTCCCCTCACCACGGTGCCCCAGCCGTTCGACGCCGTGGCGCAGGAGGGACTCAAGCGTCTCGTGCACGCGATCGAGAACCCGGACGCAGATCCCTTGCCGTCCAGCGACCCACCGGTCGACCTCGCCGTTCGCGCCTCCACCGCACCACCGCCGGCCCGGACGACCCCGGCCGGCGGACGGCACACCGCCTCCCCCACCCGCGGAGGCACGCACAGTACGTCGTCGAGCCCGTCGTCACGCCGGTCGTCGAGCCCTTCGTCGCATCCGCCGTCGAGCGCGTCGTCGTCGAACGGAGGCTCCGCCCCTCGCCCCTGAACCCCACCGATCAGCCCGGACGCAGCACCCATGAACGGGCGCCTGATCCTCCTTCGAGCCGCTGCACCTATCACGCCCGCGCCCACCGCCCGCTGTGCTCAGGGCAACGCCGGGCCGCCCCTGAGCACAGGGGCCCTGAGCCAGGTCGTCGCACCTGGCGCCGATCGAGAACCCGTACCTGACCGGCGCGACCGCCGGAGCGCAGCCGACCCTTCGGACCGCACTCACAGACGGTCCACAGGACTGAGAGCTCGTCGAGTGGGCGTGCACGGGGCGTGCGGTCGCCGTCCCGTGGTCGTTCAACGCGCCGACTGACCGAAAAACAGTGCAACCTTTGGGCTAACCAGAATGTCTCACCTGATATCCGGCACTCCTACTCTTCGGGGGACATCATGGTACGAAGCAGCGCCGTCTGGGTGACCGCAGCCCTCATGACCGCCACGTTGGGCGTGGCCGCGGTTCCGGCCGTGGCCGCGCCGGTCGCCGCCGCGCAGGCCGTCGCCTGCCCCACCGGCTGGGGCAGCCTCGACAAGACATACCTCTCCAGCACCTCGACGCCCGTGACCAACGTCAGGACCGGCCGCCACGACTGCTACGACCGGCTCGTCATCGACGTGCCCGGCGCGGCCGGCGACGACCTCGGCTACTCCGTCGGGTACGTCGACACGCTGTACCAGGACGGTTCCGGCCGGGTCATCCCGGTCGGCGGCGGAGCCATCCTGGAAGTACGGGTGAACGCCCCCTCCTACGACCCGGAGACCGGCGCCTCCACCTACCCCGGCCGGGCCGGACAGCCCCTGCCCGGCGTGAACCTCACCGGGTATCTCACCTTCCGCGACACCCGGTTCGCCAGCAGCTTCGAGGGCCAGACACAGCTCGGGCTCGGCGTGCGCGCCCGGCTGCCCTTCCGGGTACTGCGTCTGGACGGCCACCTGGTCGTGGACGTCGCCCACAGCTGGACGGCCACCCGCTGAGGGGGTGCCGCCCGAGCGAGCGCCGGCCGAGCGAGCGCCGGGTCGGTCGTCGTCGGCTCACCCGGCGAGTCCGGCCCGGTCGCAGGCAGCGCGCAGCTCCCGCGCGCAGATCCGGTCGACGGTGAACACGCCGTCCTTCACCAGGGTCGATTTGATGGTGTCGAGGGTCACCGCGCTGGGGGTGAGCAGGACGGCCGGGACCCGCCGGGCGGTGGGGCTGTCGATCGTCGTGGTGGCGGTGTCGCGGGCGTCCCCGCCGCGCCCCACGGCGACCGCCATGGCGGCGACCGCCGCGGCCTCCTGCCGGAAGGACTTGTACACGGTCATGTACTGCTCGCCGTTGACGAGGCGCCGTACGGCGTCGAGGTCGGCGTCCTGGCCGGTGACGGGCGGAAGGTCCGTGACGCCGGCGGCCTTGAGCGCGGAGACGGCGCCCGCGGCGATGGAGTCGTTGGCCGCCAGGACGCCGTCGATCCCGTCGGGGCCCAGGGCGGCGATGGCGGCGGACATGGCGACGTGGGCGTTCTGCGTGCTCCAGTCCTGGACGTCGTACGACCTGCCGATGCGCACCTTGCCCGCGATGACGGACAGGGTGCCGTTGCGGTACCAGGCCGCGTTGGGGCTGGTCGGGTCGCCGTTCAGCATGACGACGGTGCCCACGCGCCCGGGGTTCGCCGCGTCCATGGCGCGCAGCAGCCCCTCGCCCTGGAGTCTGCCGACCTGTCGGCCGTCGAAGCCGACGAAGCCGGCGATCGGGCCTTCGGCGAGCCGGTCGTAGGCGACCACGGGGACGCCCGCCCGGCGCGCCTCCTGGATCGAGGAGCGCAGCGCCCTGGTGTCGGCGGCGTCCAGGATCAGGACCTCGGCCCCTTTGGTGATCATCGTGACCATCTGCTGCCGCTGTCGCGTCGCGTCGTTCTCGGCGTTGGCGTACTCCAGCGTGCAGGCGGGACAGCGCTTCTTCAGCTGCTCCTCGATGAGCGGCCGGTCCGCGTGCTCCCAGCGGGGGACCGCGCGGCTCGGGAGCAGCAGGCCGACGGTGAAGCCGTCCGCGTCCTTCCCGTGGTCCGCCCCGCAGGCGGCCAGGGGCAGCGCCAGGAGCGCCGCGGCGAGCGCGGCGAGGACGCGTCCGCGTCGCCGCATGCGTCCGAAGGCCGGTCCGGAGGCCGGTCCGGAGGCCGGTCCGGAGGCCGGTCCGGAGGCCGGTCCGGAGGCCGGTCCGGAGGCCGGTCCGGAGGCCGGTCCGGAGGCCGGTCCGGAGGCCGGTCCGGAGGTCTGCCTGGGCGCTCTCATGGCAGGCCCTCCCGTTCCGCCGCGGGGCCCGAGGCCTCGGGAGCCGACTCCCCGTCCGGTACGGCGATCTCGCTCCACACCTGTTTGCCGCCGGCCACCGGCATCGAGCCGACGGAGTCCGACATCGCCTCGACCAGCAGCAGGCCGCGGCCGCCGGTGGACTCCCAGTCCACGATCACCGGCTTGGCGGGCGCGCGGGGCGAGGAGTCGCTCACGCAGACGCGCACCCGGTTCCCGCGCAGCACCAGGTCGAGGCGGACCGGGCCCTGGGTGTGGACCAGGGCGTTGGTGACGAGTTCGGACACGACGAGCAGCACCGCGTCGGCCGTCTCCTCGACCTTCCAGCGGCGCAGGATGCGGGCGGTGAAGCGGCGGGCGTGCATGACGGCGTCGGGCAGCCGCCACACCATCCAGCCGGCCCTGATCGGCCGGACCGCCATGCCGTCGTAGCGCAGGAGCAGTACCGCCACGTCGTCCTCGCGGCGGCCGACGTCGCCGAGGAGTTCGTCGGCGGTCCTGCCCAGGTCCGCCGGGTCGGCGGCGGCGAGCGCGCCTCGGGTGCGGCGCATCCCCTCGTCCAGGGGCAGGTCGGCGGCCTCGACCAGGCCGTCGGTGACCAGGGCGAGCACCGTGCCGGGGGTCAGCGCCACCGCGGTCATGGGGAAGTCCGCCTCCGCGAGGACGCCCAGCGGGGGCCCTCCCTCGACCTCCACCTCCTCGGCGGTGCCGTCGGGCCGGCGCAGCAGCGGGGCGAGGTGGCCGGCCCGGACGAACAGGGTGTTGCCCTCCTCCATGTCCAGTTCGGCGTAGCAGCAGGTCGCGAACAGATCGGTCTCCATGGCGACGAGGAGCCGGTTGGCGTGGGAGACGACCACGTCGGGCGGGTGGCCCTCCATGGCGTAGGCCCGGACCGCGGTGCGCATCTGTCCCATGATCGTCGCGGCTCCGGCGCTGTGTCCCTGCACGTCCCCGATCACCAGGGCCACCCGGTCCTCGGAGAGGGCGATGACGTCGTACCAGTCGCCGCCCACCTGCAGGCCCCGGCGGGCGGGCAGATAGCGGGCGACGGCCGTGCCCCCGGGCAGTTCGGGGAGGCGGCGCGGCAGCAGGCTGCGCTGGAGCATCGTCGCGAGCTCCTGCTCCGCGTCGTGCGCGTGGGCCCGCCGCAGGGCCTGTCCGACCAGGGCCGCGGTGGCGGTCAGCAGGGACCGCTCCTCGGGGACGAACTCGTGCGGCTGGTCCCAGCCGATCAGGCACAGCCCGGCGACCCGGCCCTTGGCGGGCAGTGGCAGCACGGCCAGTCCCCCGGCGCCGATGCCCGCGAGCCCCGGTTCGAGGGCGGCGCCGGCGGGCCACAGGTCCATCCGTCCGTCCCGCAGGGCGCTCTGCAGGGTGGGCAGCGCGCGGACGGGCGCGTCGGGCCACTCCGTACGCCACTCGGAACGCCAGATCTCCGGCCAGGCGGCGGGGTACGGCGGGTCGAGCACGCTGACCATGAGCCGGTCGTCCTGCACCTCGGCGAGCGCCACCCGGTCCGCGCCCAGCGGCTCGCGCAGGGCGGCGATCACGACCCGGCCGACGTCACGGACGGTCGCGGCGTCGTCGAGTGCGGCGGTCAGCCACTGGATCCGGGAGACGTCGTCGGCGCCGCGGCGCAGGACCGAGGTCGCCGTCACCACGCCCCGCACCTGCTCCAGCCGGTCTCCGGCGCCCGCCTCCACCCGGCAGCTCAGGCTCAGCCAGCGCATCTCGCCGGTGGGGCCGCGGACCCGGAACTCCAGGTCGCGCCGGCCGGACGTCTGGGTGGACGTCTCCAGGACCGACATCAGCGCGTGCATGTCCTCCGGGAGGGCGTGCGCGAGGAGGGTGTCGGCCTTGCCGTCGAAGTCGTCCGGTGTGATGCCGACCAGGGCGAGCAGCGTGTCGTCGGCCTCGATCAGGCCGGTGTCCGGGACCAGCACGAAGGAGCCGACGCCCAGAGCGCGCAGGGCGGGCTCGAGCAGCGCCGACGGCACGGGCGGGCTCGGCCCGGCCCCGAGCCGGTCGGCGACCGCGTCGGCGTACGACTCCAGGAAGCGGCGTTGCTCGGGCGCGAAGCCGTCCGACGACGCCCCGGTGACGAGGAGGCAGCCGAGCCGTCTGCCCTCCGTGCGCAGGGGCAGTGCGACGAGCGAGGTCCCGGGAAGGGAGGCGGGTTCGCCGGGGGCCGGCCACAGGGGCCGGTCGGTGCGGTAGGCCCGCGCCGCGGGCGAGTCGCCGGACAGCGGCAGCAGCTCGGGCGGCCCCGGCCCGGCGCGGGCGGCCCCGGCGCTGTCCAGCAGTCGAAGCTCTTCGCCCCGGGGCGCGTAGACCGCCGCCAGGTCCACTCCGGCGAATGTCAGGGCCGGAACCCCTGTGGCGGGCTGAGCCGCCAGGGGCGGCGGGCCGGTGTCCGCCGCGGCGGCCTCGGTCGCCCACAGCTGCGAGACCCCGGCCCCGGCACGGCCGTCATGAGGCATGTCCGCCACCCACCTCCCGTCCAGGTCGACGGTGCGACAGGTTGAGATCAGGGCACCCGCACACCAGAATCGCATATACGGGCCAACCGAACATATCTACCTTATTGCCATCGACCTCATGGCCCTAGACAGCAGGCGGTGTCGCACATGAAGGCCTGTATACGGGCCACGGCCGTCACCGTGACCGCGTTCTGGACGGCCGTCGCCCTCGCGGCCTGCGGGGCGGGGGCGGAGCACGACTCCGAAGGAGGGAACGGCCCGCGCATCGGCGTGCTGCTGCCGGACGCCACCACGGCCCGCTGGGAGACCCGGGACCGCCCCCTGCTCGAGAAGAAGATCAAGGAGCTGTGCGACACGTGCACGGTCGAGCACGCCAACGCCAAGGGCGACGTGGCCCTCCAGCAGGAACAGATGGACTCCATGATCACCAAGGGCGTGGACGCGATCCTGCTCGTGGCCGTCGACGGCCGGTCCCTCGGCCCCGCCGTCGCCAAGGCCCAGCAGGCGGACATCCCGGTCATCGCCTACGACCGGCTCTCCGCCGGCCCGATCTCGGGATACGTCTCCTTCGACGGGAAGGAGGTCGGCAGGCTCCAGGGCCGCGCGCTGCTGAAGGCCATGGGCGACAAGGTGCCCGGCGGCCAGATCGTCATGATGAACGGCGACCCCAGCGACCCGAACGCCGTGGCCTTCAAGGAGGGCGCGCTGTCCGTGCTCGACGGACGGGTGAAGATCGGCAAGGCGTACGACACCCTCCAGTGGCGGACGGAGACCGCGCACATGAACATGTCCGGCGCCCTCTCGGCCCTCGGCGCCGAAAGCATCGACGGGGTCTACGCGGCCAACGACGGCCTCGCCGCCGGGAGCATCTCCGCCCTCAAGGCGAACAAGGTCGACCCGCTGCCGCCCGTCACCGGGCAGGACGCCGAACTCGCGGCCCTGCGGCGCATCGTCGCCGGCGAGCAGTACATGACCGTGTCCAAGCCCTTCGGGCCCGAGGCCGCCGCCGGGGGCGCCATGGCGGTGGCCGCGGCCCGCGGGGAAGGCCTCGACGGGGTGTCCACCGGCGAGGTGCGGACCGACGACGGGAAGACGGTCCCGGCCGTTCTGCTCACCCCGGTGTCCGTGACCGCCGGCAACCTCAAGGAGACCGTGCTGAAGGAGGGCCTGTACACGGTCCAGCAGATCTGCATCCCGCAGCTGCGGACCGCCTGCGACCGGGTCGGGCTGACCTGACCGGCCGGTTCCGGCCGGGGAAGGAGATGGTTGACGTGGCGGATCCCCCGCTGCTGGCGTTGCGCGGCGTGTGCAAGCGCTTCGGCGCCGTCGAGGTCCTCACCGACATCGAGCTGGAGATCCACCCCGGTCAGGTCGTCGCTCTCCTCGGGGACAACGGGGCGGGCAAGTCCACCCTGGTCAAAGTGATCTCCGGGGTCGCCCCCGCCGACAGGGGCGTCATCGAGTGGCAGGGCCGGGCGGTCCACATCAGACGCCCGCACGACGCCCGGGACCTCGGCATCGCCACCGTCCACCAGGACTTCGCGCTGTGCGGGAACCTCGACGTCGTCGGGAACCTGTTCCTGGGGCGGGAGATCCGCCGGTACGGGTTCCTCGACGAGATGGAGATGGAGCGCCGTACCCGGCAACTGCTGGAGCGCCTGACCCGGCGGCTGCCCGAGCTGCGCGGCCCGGTCGTCTCGCTCTCCAGCGGACAGCGGCAGACGGTCGCCATCGCCCGCTCGCTCCTCGGCGACCCCAGCGTCCTCCTGCTGGACGAGCCGACCGCCGCGCTGGGGTTCGAGCAGACCACCGAGATCCTGGACCTCATCGACCAACTGCGCGACCGCGGCCTCGGGGTCCTGCTCATCAGCCACAACATGGGCGACGTGAAGGCGCTTGCGGACCGCGCCGCGGTACTGCGGCTCGGCCGCAACAACGGCTTCTTCGACGTGAACACCTCGTCCCAGGAGCAGATCATCTCCTCCATCACCGGCGCCACGGAGAACGTGCCCCGCCGGCCGGCCTCCCGGGAGGCGGGGTGGTGAAAGACATGCGCAGCACTGCGGACGACCCACGGACCGAGCGCGCCGCGGCCGACGCCGCGCCCCGCCCACCTCGCCGCGGACAGGCCGTCGCCCGTGCCGCGGAGAGCGGGATCGCCGCCTTCCGGCGCCGGCTGCGGGCCGGCGACCTGGGATCGCTCCCCGTGGTCCTCGTCCTCGCCGTCGTCTGGATCACCTTCCAGTCCCTCAACGACAACTTCCTCTCCCCCCGCAACCTGTCCAACCTCAGCGTGGACATCGTCGGCACCGGCCTGATCGCGGTCGGCATCGTCTTCGTACTGCTGCTCGGCGAGCTCGACCTGTCGGTGGGCTCGATCAGCGGACTCGCGGCGGCCGTGTTCGCCGTGCTGAACGTGAACCACGGCGTGCCGGAGTGGCTCGCCGTGATCCTCGCCGTGCTCGCGGGCACCGCAGCGGGCACCGTCCAGGGCTTCTCCATCGCCAGAACCCGGGTCCCTGCGTTCGTGGTCACCCTCGCCGGGCTGCTCACCTGGAACGGCATCATGCTGTCCATCCTCGGCAACAGCGGCACCGTCAACCTGGACGAGGACGGCCTCGTCGCCAAACTGACCAGCTACTACTTCAGCCAGGACGCCGTCGCCTACGGCCTCGCCGCGGTCGCCGCGGGTGTGGTCTTCCTGGTCTCCGACCGAGACCGACGGCGGCGCAGGGCGGTCGGCATGCCGTACCGCTCGCTCCGGGGCGTCCTCGTGCGCACGGGCATGGTCGCGGTGCTCGCGTTCACCGTCGCGTATCTGCTCAACCGGTTCCAGGGACTGCCGCTGGCCCTCCTGATCTTCCTGGTGATCGTGGCGGGCCTCGACATCGTGCTGCGCCGCACCCACTACGGGCGGCAGGTCTACGCCGTCGGCGGCAGCGTCGAGGCGGCCCGGCGCGCCAGCCTCAGCGTGCTGCGGGTGCAGACCGCGGTGCTCGCGGTGTCGGGCACCATGGCCGCGATCGGCGGCCTGTTCCTGGCCTCCCGCATCACCTCGGTGAGCCAGAGCTCGGGCTCGGGCGTCCTGCTGGTCAACGCCATCGCGGCGGCCGTCATCGGCGGCACCAGCCTGTTCGGCGGGCGCGGCACGACCTGGTCCGCGGTGCTGGGCATGCTGGTCATCCAGTCGATCGCCTCCGGCATGGCGATCACGGACACCCCCACCGCCCTCCAGTTCGTGATCACGGGCGGGGTGCTCTTCGCGGCGGTGGTCATCGACTCCCTGTCCCGCCGCTCGCAGGAGGCACACGGGCGGGCCTGACCCGGATTCCGGGGGGGCGGGAGACGGCTGTGCCGGTGCGCGGGGTCAGGCGTCGGTCCGACGGCCTTCGGCGGCCTTCCGGATCGCCTCGCGGATGCGGGAGTACGTGCCGCAGCGGCAGACGTTCTCGATGCGGTCGATGTCGTCGTCCGTGGGCCGGGGCGTCTTCTCCAGCAGGGCCGCCGCGGCCATGATCTGGCCCGGCTGGCAGAAGCCGCACTGCGCCACGTCGCAGTCGAGCCAGGCCTGCTGGACGGGGTGCAGGGTGTCGCCGTCGGCCAGGCCCTCGATGGTGGTGACCGCGCGACCCACGCAGTCGGCGACCGGGACGACGCAGGGCTGGATCTCCGCGCCGTCGAGATGGCTGGTGCAGGCCCGGCAGACGCCCACGCCACAGCCGTACTTGGGGCCGGTGACGTGCAGCAGATCGCGCAGCACCCACAGCAGCGGCATGTCGGCGGGCGCCTCGACGGTGACCGGCTTCCCGTTGAGGACGAAGGAGTAGGACGGCATCAGCACCTTCTCGGACGGTGATCGGAGGGTGATCGGACGGTGATCGGCAGTCGGACCCGGACAGTGATCGGCAGTCGGACCCGGACAGTGATCGGCAGTCGGACCCGGACGGTGATCGCAGTCGGACCCGGACTGCTGATCAGGACTCGGTCCCGGACACTTGATCAGAAGTCGATCGGGAAACGGCGGGGCTTGGTGCCGGTCGCGCGGGCGTAGGCGTTCGCCACGGCGCCGGCCGCGGCCGGCACGCCGAGTTCGCCGGCCCCGCCGGGCTCCCGCCGCGACGGCATGATGTGCGCCTCGAAGCGCAGCGGGGCGTGCCGCTGACGGGCGTAGCGGAAGTCGGCGAAGCTGCCCTCGCGCACCGCGCCCCGGTCGATGTGCAGTCCTGCCTGGAGCACGGTGGAGATGCCGTCGACGCAGGCGCCCATCAGCTGGGCCTCCAGTCCGCGCGGGTTGACGGCCGTTCCCACGTCGGCCGCCATCACCACCCGGGTCACCCGGGGCTTGTTCGGGTCGGCGGCGTCGATCTCGACCAGACAGGCCACACAGGAGCCGTACTCCTCGTGGACGGCCACCCCCTGTCCGTGGCCGGGCGGCAGGGACCGGCCCCAGGCCCCGGCGGTCGCGACCTTGTCGAGCACGGCCTTGACGGTCTTGTTCCTGAGCGTGCCGCGTCGGAAGGCCACCGGGTCCTGGCCCAGGCTCGCGGCGACCTCGTCGACGACGATCTCCTCCGCGGTGCGCATCGTGCCGGAGTCCACCGACCGCCAGGCGCCCAGGGGCATCGCCAGCTCCACGGAGCCCGAATCCCCCGACAGGCGGCCGAAGTCGTAGAGGCCGCTGTCGCTGGGCAGCGGGCCTGCGGCGCGGACGACGGCCGGTTTCACCCCGCCCAGGCCGGACAGCCCCTGCTCGTAGGCCTCGCTCACCGAGGCCATCGCGTGGCCGAAGGCCACCACCCTGCCCCGGGCGTGGCTGGCCCGGATCCGGTGGTGGGAGGCGCCGCGCATCCTGCCGTGCCGGAGGTCGTCGGCGCGGCTCCACATCAGCTTCACCGGCCGCCGTGCCGCCTTCGAGATCAGCGCCGCCTCGATCGCGGCGTCGTAGTTCAGCCGCCGTCCGAACGAGCCGCCGCCCCGCACCACATGGACCCGGACCTTGGACACGGGCAGTCCGATCGTCGAGGCGATGCTCTCCCGCGCGTCCATCGGCGTCTGGGAGGAGAACCAGATCTCGGCGCGGTCGGCGCGTACGTCCGCCACCGCGGTCAGCACCTCCATCGGGGCGTGGCTGACGAACGCGAACGCGAACTCGCCCTCCACCTGGGCCGATCCGCTCGGTGCGGCGCCGAGCGCGGGGACGGCGGCCCGCAGCCGGGACCGGATGGCGGCGTCGGACAACGCCGCCAGCGGTCCCGGCGCCCACGTGACGCGCAGGGCGTCACGGGCCTTGAAGGCGTGGTGGAAGGTCTCCGCCACCACGGCCACCCCGCCGGGGATCCTGACCACCGCGTGGACCCCGGGCAGGGCGCGGGCCGCCCGGTCGTCGACCGAGACGAGCTTCCCGCCGAGCGTGGGCGGCCGGGCCACCACCGTCGGCTTGGCCCCGGCGACGGTCAGGTCCCCGGCGTACTGCGCCTTGCCGGTGACGATGTCCCGTGCGTCGATCCGCCCGGTCGGCCGGCCGATCACCCTGTGCCGGGACGCGGGCTTGGGCTTGCTCGACACGGCGGTCCTGCGGATCTTGGCGGCGGCCGCCGTCAGCGACCCGAAGGTCGCCGTACGACCGTCGAGGGCGACCACCCTGGTGTCCTGGATCCGCAGGGTCCAGGCGGGCACGTGCCAGCGCCGGGCCGCCGCGGTCACCAGACGGGCCCGGGCGGTGGCGGCGAGCGCGCGGGCGGGACCGTACAGCGAACTGACGGAGTTCGAGCCGCCGGTGTACTGGTTGCCCTGGGTGCGGGCCTGCGCGAGCGGGATGTCGACGTCGGCCAGCCGGGCGTCCAGCTCCTCGGCGATCATCATGGCGACCGCGGTCGTGATGCCCTGCCCGACCTCGACGCGCGGCAGCCGTACGACGATCCGGTTGGCCGCGGTGACCTCCAGGACCAGCATCTCCTCGTCGGCGCCGGTGACCAGGACCCCGCCGGACGCCCCCTGGACGTCCGGCGCGGTGGGCTCGACACCGTGCGCCGACGGCGCGTCGCAGCCGAGGGGCGCGGCGACGGTCAGGGTGGACGCCGCGAGCGAGTGGACCATGAACTTCCGGCGCGACAGCTGACGGGCCAACGGACGCTCCTCTCCGTGTGTCCGGGCGGGTTCCCCTGGTATGAGGGTCCGACGGGTCACAAGGTTGCGTGGAACGGCCGAGCCGCCGGGATGTGCGCCCAGCGGCGTCCCGGACCTCGCCGATCCAGAGCGTCGGCCGCCGGCGGGTCTAACCGAGCGTCGGCGCGACCACGCCTCCCAGGCTCTCGGTGATGTCCCTGGTCGCCGCGATGAGCAGGCCGCCGATCTCGGGCAGGCGGTCGCGGGTCACCCGGGAGGCCGGGCCGGAGATGCTGACGGCCGTGGTGACGGCGCCGCTGTGGTCGTGGATGGGCGCGGCGACGCAGCGGATGTCCTGCTCGTTCTCCACGTCGTCGACGGCGTAGCCGCGCTCCCGGATGAGCGCGAGCTCCTCGCGCAGCCGCTCGGGGGAGGTGATGGTGGCCGGGGTGCGGGCGGGCAGGCCCGCCGCGATCACCTGGTCGACGACGTCGACGTCGGCATGGGCGAGGAAGACTTTGCCGGTGGCCGTGCAGTAGGCGGGCAGCCGGCCGCCGATGCGGGAGTGCATCCGGACCGCCCGGGGGCTCTCGACCTTGTCGATGTAGACGATCTCCGGGAAGTCGAAGGTCACGAGGTGGATGGTCTCCCCGCTCTGCTCGGCGAGCCGGTGCAGCACCGGGGAGGTGATCTGCCGGGTGTCGCGCCGCTCCAGGTAGGCCTGGCCGAGCAGCGCGTTCTGCGGGCCCAGGCGGTATCGGCCCGACTCGGGGTCCTGGTCCACCAGCCGTACCTCGCGCAGCGGCGCGACCAGCCGCAGCACGGTGGACTTGCTCAGGTCGAGCCCGGCGGCGAGGTCGGTCAGCGTGACGCCGTGCGGGTGGCCTCGGTCCTCGGCGAGGTACATGAGGATGCCGAGTGCGCGGCGCAGGGAGGACGAGGCGTTGCGACGGGCGGCGGGCGCGTCGACCGCCGGGGCGTCGGGGGTGTCAGTCACGCAGGCATCCTAGCGTGCTGCATAGCAAAACTGTATGTCACATATTGAAATCGCCCATTGACGGCCCCAAATCCCCGGGGCTAACTTCTGCGCAACGTCACGCGGAATTCGGAATGACGTTTTGCATTGCAGAACACCTTTGCGGAACCGTCGTGCGGACCCCCCGCGCGAACCCCTCGCACAGAACCCCCGCACAGAACCCCTCGCGCAGAACCCCTTTGGCGACCGTCGGCGTTCGCCCCCTCCTCCCGGAAGGGAACCCCCGTGAGCAGACTTCGTCACCGTACTCGCCCACTGATGCTGATTTGTGCCGGTGTGACCAGTGCCGCACTCCTCACCGCGTGCAGTTCCGCCGCCGGTTCCACCGGCGGCGGCGCCCAGTCCTCGACGCTCCAGACCGTCATCAAGCGCGGCACCCTGAACATCGCCAGCTGTCTGACGTTCCCGCCGTTCGGCTCGCTCAGCAAGGACAACAAGCCGCAGGGCTTCGACGTGGACGTCGCCACCGCCATGGCCACGGCGCTCGGCGTCAAGGTCAAGATCGTGGACACGACCTCCGCCAACCGCATCCCGAACCTGCAGACCAAGAAGGTCGACGCGGTGGTGTGCAACTTCACCACCACCCCCGAGCGCGCCAAGCAGGTCTCCTTCAGCGACCCCTACATCGTCGCGGGCGAGGTGATGCTGGTGAAGAAGTCCAGCGGCATCGCCACCCTCAAGGACCTCACGGGCAAGACGGTCGCCGTCACCAAGGGCTCCACCAACGGCGACGCCGTCAAGGCCGGCAACCCCCAGGCCAAGATCCAGGAGTACGACACCTCGGCCGCCGCCGTCCTCGCGGTCAAGCAGGGACAGGCCGACGCCATGGTCGAGGACTCCAACTTCCTCAACTACCAGGCCAAGCAGGACTCCTCCCTCAAGGTCACCAAGGACTCCGTGGTGCCGCTGGAGTACAACGGCATCGGCGTGCCGCTGGGCGACGCGACCTGGCTGCAGTGGGTCGACACCTGGCTGCGGGACTTCAACACCTCGGGACAGGCCGACGCCCTCTACAAGAAGTGGTTCGGCGTCGACCGCGTCTTCCCGCTCAACCCGTCCTACTGAGTCACCCGAGTCCCGTCGGGGGGCGGCCGGCCCCGGTCGCCGCCCCCGGGAAGGAGCCCCATGCTCAGCGACTGGACCTATGCGCTCCAGGACTGGACGACGTACGTCGACGCGGCCTGGCTGTCCCTGAGGCTGTCGCTCGCCGCCTTCGCCCTCGCCTTCGCCCTCGGTCTGCTCGGCGCCCTCGCCCGCCGGTCCCGGTACGGCGTCCTGCGCGCACCGGCCGCCGTCTACGTCGAGGTCGTCCGCAACACCCCCGTCCTGCTGCAGATGTTCGTCGCCTACTTCGCCCTGCCGTCGGCGGGCGTCCGGCTGAGCCCCGTCCAGGCCGGCGTCCTCGCGCTCGGCGTCAACGTGGGCGCGTACCTCACCGAGATCTTCCGGGCCGGAATCCAGGCCGTGCCCCGCGGCCAGGTCGAGGCGGCCCGGGTGCTGGCGCTCGGCCCGGTCCGCACCTTCGCCCACGTGGTGCTCCCGCAGGCCCTGCGCAACGTCTACCCGGCCGTGGTCAACCAGCTCGTCCAGATCATCCTGGGCTCGTCGCTGCTGTCCGCCGTCTCCGTGCCCGAACTCACCGGCACGGCCATGGTCGTCAACTCCCGCACCCTGCTGACCGTCCAGGTCTTCGGCATCGCCGCGGCCCTCTATCTGATCCTCACCAACCTGGTGGCGCTGGCGGCCGGGCTGATCGGCCGGGCGGTCTTCAAACCGCCGCTGCCCACGACCGTGCGGACGCGGCCGCTCGACGCCGTACGCCGGCTGCTCCCCGCCCGACTGCTTCCCGCCCGTCCCCGTCCCGTCCGTAAGGAGGCGTGAGCATGGACTGGTCGGTCATCTGGTCGAACCGTCAGCTGTTCACCGACGGGCTGTGGGCCACCGTGCTGCTGTCCCTCGCCGCCATCGCCACCGGCACCCTCACCGGGCTCCTCGTCGCCGCCGTGCGCACCAGCCGCGTCCCGGTGCTGGCCCAGCTCGCCCGCATCTATCTGGAGGTCTTCCGCGGGACTCCGCTGCTGATCCAGATGCTGTTCCTGTACTTCGGCGCGGCCTATCTGAACCTCGCCGGGATCACCGTCTTCGGCGCGGCGCTGCTCGCGCTGACCCTGTATCAGGGGGCCTACATCGCGGAGATCTTCCGGGCCGGCATCGAGGCCGTGCCCCGGGGGCAGGGGGAGGCGGCGCGGGTCCTCGGTCTCACCCGGGTGCAGACCTTCACGACCGTGATCCTGCCCCAGACCCGGGCGATCGTCCTTCCGCCGCTGGTCGGCCAGTACCTCTCACTGATCAAGGACACCTCGATCGCCGTCGTGATCGGCTACGCCGAGCTGCTGCGCCAGGGGCAGGCCGTCATCGACCGCGCGGGCGACCCGGCCACCACCTATCTCGCCGTGGCCGTCCTGTACTTCGTCATCTGCTACCCGCTGTCGCTCGTCGTGCGGCGGATGGAACGAAAGGCTGTCACCGCATGACGACCACCGAGATGCAGAAGGCGGCCGTCGCCGCCCGGATCTCGCTCTCCGGCGTGCACAAGCGCTTCGGCGCGCTGGACGTTCTCAAGGGCGTCGACATCGACGTCGAGCCGGGCGAGGTCGTCGTCCTCATCGGGGCCAGCGGCTCCGGCAAGAGCACCCTGCTGCGGATCATGTGCGACCTGGAGCGGGCCGACAGCGGCGAGGTGTGGGTGAACGGCGTGCCGCTGCACGACCGCAAGCGGGCGCCCGAGATCTTCGGCCATGTCGGCATGGTCTTCCAGCAGTTCAACCTCTTCCCGCACAAGACCGCGCTCGGCAACGTCACCCTCGCCCTGCTCAAGGTCAGAAAGCTGACCCGGTCCGAGGCGGCGGAGCGCGGGCGCGCCGCGCTGGACCGGGTCGGGCTCGCCGACAAGGCCGACGCCTACCCCGCGCAGCTCTCCGGCGGCCAGCAGCAGCGGGTCGCGATCGCCCGGGCGCTCGCCATGGACCCCGCCATCATGTTCTTCGACGAGCCGACCTCCGCCCTCGACCCAGAGCTGGTCGGGGAGGTGACCGGTGTCATGCGCTCCCTCGCCGAGGACGGCATGACCATGGTCGTCGTCACCCACGAGATGCGCTTCGCGAAGGACACCGCCGACCGGGTCGTCTTCATGGACGGCGGCGTCGTCCTCGAACAGGGCCCGCCGCAGCAGGTGTTCGGCAGCCCGTCCGAGGCGCGCACCCAGCAGTTCCTGCACCGGGTGCTGGACACGTGAGCGGCCCCGCCGTGGTGTGCATCGGCGAGACGATGGCCGTGCTCAGCCCGACGGACACGGCCCCGCTGGCCCGCCAGACGACGCTGGCCCTGACCGTGGGCGGCGCGGAGTCCAACGTGGCCTGCGGGCTGGCCGCCCTCGGGCACCGAGTGGCGTGGCTGAGCCGGGTCGGCGACGATCCGCTCGGGCGACGCGTCCTGGACGAGCTGACGGCCCACGGCGTGGACGTGTCGGGGGTGGCGGTCGACCCCGGGCGGCCCACCGGCGTGTACTTCAAGGATCCCGGCCCCGAGCGCACCGGCGCCTACTACTACCGCCGGGACTCCGCGGCCACCCTCATGGGCCCGGAGCTGGCGGGCCTGCCGTTCCTGCGGTCGGCCCGGGTGGTGCACCTGTCCGGCATCACCCCGGCCCTGTCGGACAGGTGCGCCGACCTGGTCGCCGAGATCGTCGCCCGGCGGGCCGTGCCGGGTCCGATGGTCTCCTTCGACGTCAACCACCGCCCCGCCCTGTGGCGCCACCGCCCCGCCGAGGCCGCGCCCGTGCTGCTGGAACTGGCCCGCGGCGCCGACGTCGTCTTCGTCGGCCGGGACGAGGCCGAGACGCTGTGGGGCGCCGGCAAGGCCGAGGAGATCCGCGACCTGCTGCGCCCCGCCTCCCTCGTCGTCGTCAAGGACGCGGCGCACGGAGCGACGTCGTACGCGCGGGACGGCGAGGAGACCTTCGTCCCCACGCCCGCGTCCCGCGTCGTCGAACGGATCGGCGCCGGCGACGCCTTCGCCGCCGGCTACCTGGCCGCCCTGCTCGAAGACCGCGACGCCATACAGCGGCTGCGGCTGGGCCACCTCATGGCCGCCGCGTCGCTGCGCACCCACGGCGACGTCCCCGCCGTCCCACCGCGCCGCGAACTCGACCGTCACCTGGCCCTCGCCCACGGGGACTGGTCCGCACTCCGCCTGCCCTGAGATCCGCCCGGCCGTGGTGTCTGGCGGGCAGGTCAGCGCCCCGGCACCGATCCCAGTCCGAGTTCCCGCTCGCCGAGGGGAGCGAAGAAGCGCTCGACGTCGGCGTCGGCGACCTCGGCGAGGGTGGCCGGCGACCAGTGCGGGTCGCGGTCCTTGTCGATGATCTGGGCGCGGATGCCCTCCACCAGGTCGGGGGCGTCCAGGGCCGCGCACGAGACCCGGTACTCCTGGTCCAGGACCCGTTCCAGCGAGCCCAGTCGCCGGGCGCGGCGCATGGCGGCCAGGGTGACCTTCAGCGTGGTGGGCGACTTGGCGAACAGGGTCTCCGCCGCCTCCTTCGCGGCCGGGTCGCCGTGGGCGAGCAGCCGCTGGACGATCTCCTCGACCGTGCCGACGGCGTAGCAGGCGTCGATCCACTCCCGCTGCCCGGCCAACTCCCCCTGGGGCACGGGCTGTACATGCCGGGCGAGCGCCTCCCGGACGGGCAGCTCGGCGAGGTCGTCGAGGAACGGCCGCAGCGCGGCGGAGGGTACGTAGTGGTCGGCGAGCCCGGTCAGCAGGGCGTCGCCGGCGCCGATCTGCGCGCCCGTCAGCGCGAGGTGGGTGCCCAGTTCGCCCGGGGCGCGGGCGAGGAGGTGGGTGCCGCCGACGTCGGGGACGAAGCCGATGCCGGTCTCGGGCATGGCTATCCGCGACCGCTCGGTGACGATCCGGACGCCGCCGTGCGCGGAGAGGCCGACGCCGCCGCCCATGACGATCCCGTCCATGACGGCGACGTACGGCTTGGGATAGCGGGCGATGCGGGCGTTGAGCCGGTACTCGTCGCGCCAGAAGGCGGCCGAGGCGGTGCCGTCGCCGTCGCGGGCGTCGTCGTGGACGGCCCGGATGTCGCCGCCCGCGCACAGTCCGCGCTCCCCCGCGCCGGTGATCACGACGGTCTCCACAGCCGGGTCGTGCTCCCAGGCGGCGAGGGCCGCGTCGAGGGAGCGCACCATGGCGTGGTTCAGGGCGTTGAGGGCCTTGGGCCGGTTGAGCGTGAGCCGGGCGGCCCGCCCGGTGATGTGCAGCAGGACGGAGGCTTCGGTGGGCGGCGGGACATGCGGCCCGGCGCCGGTCATCCGAGTGCCTCCGTCAGGCCGCGGGCCACGATGACGTGCATGATCTCGTCGGTTCCTTCCAGGATCTGGTGGACTCGACGGTATCCGGTCAGCCGGGCTCGGACGCGGCCGCGTACTCGGCATGTGCCGGGCGCCCCGACTCGCGGCCCGGGAGGCCGCACCCGGTTGCCGGTCAGCCCCGGACGCGCACCGGCTTCCCCCCGGCCACGCGCGTATGCGGTTGTCGTGCTGTACGCGGTGACGCACTTCCGTACGCCGTCGCCGGCCGGTCGTCGGCCGACCGCCGCCTCGGCCGGGTCGGCCGCCGCGGCCGTGCACCACGTGAGCCGGGCGTCGCGGTGGGGGCGGGCCAGGGCTCGCGCGAGGTCGGGGTTGAACTCGACGGCGACGAGGCGCGTGCCGGAACCCATGAGGCGCAGGATCGCTTCGGTGAACACACCGGCGCCGGGCCCCAGTTCTGTTCGAGGAAGGCGAGCGGCGGGCGGCGGTAACCGTCGCCGTCGCCGTCGCCGTCGCCGTCGAGCAGGATGCACGGCTTGCTGTGCAGGCGCGGCTGCGACCAGGTCAGGACCCACGAGGCGGAGCCCTGCCTGGGCGACGGCCCGGCCGGGTTCGGTCGCGGCTCGCAGATGGGTGATGGCGTGCGGGTCGTAGCGGCGCTTGGCGGCGGCCGTCGACTCCCACCGGGCGCCGTAGTGGGCCCGCCAGTCCGCGCGCGACATGGGCAGGGCGTTGAGGGGGTAGGCGACCGCTCCGCTCGCCCACCGCACGGCTCGGCCGACTGACGCGCCGTCACCCGACCGCCGCCGCCCGGACTCCACCACCGGAGCCCGCCGACCGCCGCGCACCGCGCACCGGCGGGTTAGCCCATTCGCTGCCGTCAGTGATCATCCGTCTCTGCCCGGCCTCCGCTCCGACGACCTGCGCAAACGCTGCCGCGCGAGCGGTCCCTGCGGCTGCCCGGGTGACGCGGGCGCCGAGGCGTCGGGTTGCGGAGGTGACGGACTGTCGGTTGCCTCGTCAGTGGAGCACCACAGAGGCGCCGCAGCGGCGCCTCGCAGCCAGGCCGGGCACTGCTCCGTTGGAGGACTCCCTTGCGCATCACACATGTTGGCGTCGGCCTCGGGCTCGCCGTCGGCGCCCTGGCTCTGCAGATCCCGGTCGCCGTCGCCGCCGGCGACGCGGGACTGACCATCAGCTCGGGGAAGGCGGCCCCGGGCTCCACGGTCACCGTCAGCACCAGGGCCTGCGGCCCGGACGTGACCTACGGCAAGGGCGAGTCGGAGGCGGCCGGACAGTTCCACCTCTTCGAAGGCGACCGCAAGGGCGTCCTCACCGGCGAGTTCCAGGTCCCGGAGGAGTCCGAGCCCGGCACCGACACGGTCACCGTCAAGTGCCCGCCACGCATCAAGATCACGGATTCGTACGAGATCACCGCGCCCCGCCCGAACGGCGCCGTCGACGCCGGCTTCGGCGACTCCAGGGACACGAACCGTCAGCTCGCCGTGGGCGGAGTGCTGCTCGCCGTAGCCGGGGCCGGATGGATGCTGAGGATGCGGCGCCGCTCGCCCGGCGACCCCACCTGACCGACCGGGCCATCCCGCCCTCCCCCGGCCGCACCCAAGAGGCCCCGCTATGGAACCCAGCCACCGGACCACCCCGTTCACCCCCTCGGCCAAGCAGCTGACCTTCGCTCTGGTGGCAGGCGCCCTCCTGGTGACCAGCGCGCTGCACGACGGGCGACCGCCCCAGCCTTCGGCCGGCCAGCGCTTCGCTGCATCGACGGTCCCCACCAAGGGATCCTCGACTGTCCCCACCACGGGACCCTCGACGATCCCCACCACAGGACCCTCGGCGCGCCCGAAGCCCAGCCGCGGCGCCCCCGCACCGGGCCCCTCCGTCCGGCCGTTGCCCCGCGCGGAGCCGGTCCGGCTGCGGATCGCCGCCATCGGCGTCAACGCCCCCATGACCGAACTGGGCCTCGACGCGAAGGGGGCACTGCGCCCTCCGCCCGCCGACGTCCCCGACCTCGTCGGCTGGTACGGCAAGGGCCCGGTCCCCGGCTCGACGGGCACAGCCGTCGCCGTCGGGCATGTGGACCTGCGCACCGGCAGCCGCGGAGTCTTCTACGACCTCGGCTCCGTGACCAAGGGCGACGCCGTCGAGATCACGCGGTCGGACGAGCGCACGGCCGTGTTCACCGTCGACGCCGTGGAGGTCTACGCCAAGAAGAGCTTCCCGAACGAGAAGGTCTACGGCAGCTCCGGCCGGCCCGAACTGCGGCTGATCACCTGCGGCGGCGGCTACGCCAGAAACACCGGTTACCAGGGCAACGTCGTGGTCTACGCGACCCTCACCGCGGCGAGAGAACCCACCGGCCGCTCGCCCGTCTGACGGAGCGCGAGAGGTCACTCGTCCCTTCTGACGGTCTCGCTCGGCAGGAACGTCCGGCGTGCCCAGAGGGCCAGCAGTACCGTCGCGCCGACCAGCAGCGGCACCGGGTCGCGGGCCGGAGGGGCCAACGCGCATCCCAGCGCGACGACCGTGCAGACGGTCAGGGGGATGAACGCCGCGGCGCCCTCCATCCCCAGGCGCAACTCTCGCTTCCCCGGGCACAGGACGCTCGCCCCGCCGGGCACCCAGGGGCCGACCGCGACCACCAGCAGCCCCACGGTGTCGCAGGCGTCGACCAGCTTGAAGGACGTCACCTCGGGGCTGTGCGAGCCGGCCGTCCGCAGACGCAGGGTCTCCCCGATCAGCATCAGGGACAGCCCGACGATCCCGACCCACAGCGTGGCCCGCTGGTCGCCCCGGACGAGACGGCACAGGGCGAACAGGAAACTGAGGAAGACGACTTCCGCGGTCCACAGGAAGCCGACCATGCCCGTCTCCAGCCGCCAGCCGCCGCCTGTCCCCCGCAGCAGCACCCAGCCCGTCATGAACACGGACCCGGCTATGACGGCCCCGTCCAGCACGCGCCGCAGCAAGACGTGCCGGCCGGCGCCGGCGTCGGCCGCGAGCACCAGGCCGACCATGCCCAGTCCGACGGCCGTCGCCACTCCGCCGGCCACCAACGCACCGATCAGCGCCCGCGCGTCGCGTTCCCCTGCCGGAGGGCGCGCCGCCAGTACGTTGACCGCTCCCCGGTACACGCCTCCGGCCGCCGCGGAGCCCGCCATCAGCAGCAGCCGTTTCCGCACCCGGCCGCGCGTCCCCCAGGCACGGACCGCCAGGGAGACCGTCAGCGCCCAGCATCCGACGGACGGCCCGTAGGCCGCCATCCGCGTCGCCTGGCTCCCGGCCGCCCACCATCCGCCGCCGGTCAGCGCCGTGCCCACGAGACCGGCCGCACCGACCGCGCCCCACGCCCGCGACACGTCCGGCGACTTCCCCAACCCCACCATCAGGTGCGCCCTTCCACGGATCCCCCGGCCCGCGCGGCCTCGCCTGCTGCCGCCGGTCCATTCGCAGACCGTAAAAGACGCGCCGCCGGCACCAAAAGGAAAGGTGGCTCATTCACCCGTACTGCGTAAGGGAGGGGGGAGCACCGCCGTCCTTCACGCCGGTTGTGTCACTCCGCGAGCGTGGTCTCGAACCACGTGGGTTCGTCGGCGAGCGCCTGCTTGATGCGGAACAGCTGCTGATCCCTCATCGGAGGCAGCGCGTCCACCGCGAACCAGCCCACGTCGACGGACTCGTCGTCGTTGACCCGCGCCTCGCCGCCGACGGCCCGGCAGCGGAAGGTGATGTCCATGAACTGGCACTGGTCGCCGTTGGGGTACTCGACCCGCTTCCCGGAGCGGACGAGGACCACCCGCTCGGGGACGCAGTGCACGCCCGTCTCCTCGTGCACCTCCCGCACGACGCTGTCGGCGGGCTGCTCACCGGGGTCCGGGATACCGCTGATCACGGTCCACTCACCGTTGTCCGCCCGGCGCCCCAGCAACACCCGGCCGTCGTCGTCGAGCACGACGGCGCTGACGCCGGGGAGCCAGAGCAACTGCGTCCCCGCGGAGGCCCGGATCTCGGTGATGAAGTCAGGAGTTGGCATGCGCCGACCCTATCCGGACCACGCCCCCGCTCCCCGGCTCCCACCGGCGCACCAAACGGCGTACGGCTAGAGCGTCGCGCCCCTCCGGGCGCGCACCCGGGTGCCGATCGCCCAGCCCAGACCGCCCGCGGCGACGAGCACCAGGGCGATCTCCGGAAGGATGCCGAGCCGGGTCGCCGGGGTCTCCGACGAGCGTAGGGGCACCTTCTGCACCAGGTAGTCGGGGACGAACATGCCGGTCTTCTGAGTGATCTTCCCGTCCGGCATGATGATCGCGCTGACGCCGCTGGTCACCGGCACCGTGACGGTCCGGCTGTGCTCGACGGCCCGGATGCGCGACATGGCGAGCTGCTGGTAGGTCATCTCGCTGCGGTCGAACGTGGCGTTGTTGCTGGGGACGGAGATGATCTGCGCGCCGTGGGTGACCGTGTCGCGCACCGCCCAGTCGAAGGCCGCCTCGTAGCAGGTGGCGAGGCCGACCTTGGCGCCGTCCATGTCGAAGACGCCCGGCTTGCTGCCCCGGCTGAAGTCCTGGCGGACCATCGAGGTCCAGTTCTCGTTGACGGCCCCGATGAACGAGCGCAGCGGAAGGTACTCGCCGAACGGCTGGACCTGTCGCTTGTCGTACGTCTGCGTCGGTCCCTTCACCGGGTCCCACAGGATCTGCTCGTTGTAGAGCTTGCCGCCGCGCTCGACGACCCCGCCGACCGAGATGGGGGCGCCGATCGCCTTGGCCGCCTTGTCGATGACGGCGGCCGCGTCGGCGTTGACGTAGGGGTCGATGTCGGAGGAGTTCTCCGGCCACAGCACGAAGTCGGGCTTGGCCGTCCTGCCCGCCTTGACGTCGGCGGCCAGCCGCTCCGTCTCGCGCGCGTGGTAGTCGAGGACGGCCCGGCGCTGGGCGTTGAACTCCAGGCCCAGGCGGGGGACGTTGCCCTGGATGACGGCGACCGTCGCGGTGCCGTCCTCCGCCTTGTCGCTGACCAGCGGGCGGGCGGCAGCGGCGGCCGCGAAGGGGACGGCCACGCTGAGCAGGGCCACGGCGGCCGCCGACCGCCGTACCTCGCCGGTGCGCCGGCGCTCCAGCACGAGGCGGACGATCTCGTAGAGGCCGAAGCCGCTGAGGACGACCGCGAAGCCGAGTACGGGGGTGCCGCCGAGCGCGGCGAGCGGCAGGAAGACGCCGTCCGCCTGGCCGAACGCGATCTTGCCCCAGGGGAAGCCGCGGAAGGGCACACGCGCGCGTGCCGCCTCGCCGGCGATCCACAGCGCGGCCGCCCACACCGGCCAGGCCGGCAGCTTGGACACCGCGGCGACGCCCGCGCCGACCAGCGCGACGAAGACCGCCTCGATGACCACCAGGGCGATCCAGGGACCGGGGCCTACCTCGACGCCGGTCCACACCAGGAGCGGGAGCAGAAAGCCCAGTCCGAAGAGGTAGCCGAGGCCGAGGGCCGCCTTCCAGCTGCGCCCGCGCAGCACCCAGCCGAACACGGCGAAGGCCGGCAGGGCCAGCCACCACAGGGTGCGGGGCGGGAAACTGGCGTAGAGCAGCACTCCGGAGAGCGCCGCTGCGGCGGGCGGGAGGAGACGGCGCAGGAGCCGCGCGCCGCGCGATGCCGGCGCGGTCGGGGGCTCCAGCCGGTCCGGCTGGCCCACGGAAGTTGCGGTGACGGTCACTCCGGGAGTGTACGGCGCGTGACCTTTTGGCCGACAGCGCGGTCCACGGAGCGGCGGCCGCTCCCCGCGGCCCGTCGCGACTCATCCACAAACCGCCCATCAGCCGTTACGGTGTGCCAGGGCTCCTGTCGCGCGGCCGCGGCCGGGGTCCGTCACAGGTCGGGGGCGACCGGTTCGGGGGGACGGGTGGGTTCCACGGGTTCCGCGGGTTCCAGGGGGAGGGCGTCGGCGGCCGGCTCGGACGCCGACGGAGAGAGACGAAACGTTTCCGACGCGGCGGGCATGGCCGTGCTCGGGGCCTGCGCCGTCTGGTCCCTGGTCACCGCGGCCCTGCACGGCGGGCGGCCCGAGGGCGTCCTGCTCGCGCTGCTGGCCGTGGCCGCCGGATACGCGACGGGCCGGATCTTCGGCGTGCTGCTGCCGGTGGCCGCGCCCTGCGCCGCGGCGCTGGCCGGGCTGGCCCTGACGGTGACCCTGCCGCGCCTCGCTCCGGGACCGGAGACCGCCCCGCCCCTGGGTCACGCGGGGGCCACCGCCGCGGTGCTGACGCTGGCGGCCGGGGCCGCGTGCTGCGCCGCGTGGGCCGCGTCCTCGCCCGTCCTGCGGCTCGCCCTGTGGCTGCTGGCCGCGGGCGTCCCGGTGGTCGGGGCGCTGGTGGGCTCGACGATGGCGGTCGTGACGTGCTGCGCCGTCCTGCTGTGCTCCCTGGCGGGCGGCCGGGTGCGCCGTCGCGGTCCCGCGCTGGCCGCTCTGGCCCTGTCCGCCGCCCTGGTGACGGGCCTGACCTGGGCGGTCGCCGGGAACGCGCTGCCCGGTGGGGCCGCCGACCGCCTCGAGCGCCTGCTCACTCCCCGCCGCGTCGACCTGTGGCAGGACGCCCTGGATCTGGCGCACCGCGACCCCGGTCTCGGCGTGGGCCCCGGGCGCTTCGGGGAGCTGAGCGCCACGGCGGCGCAGTCCACCCTGTCCGACGGCAAGCCGCACTCCGCGCCGCTGCAGCTGGCGGCGGAACAGGGGGTCGTCGGCGTGCTGCTGCTCGCGGCGGCCTACTGCTGGGTGCTCCTCGCGCTGTGGCGCGCACCGCGCCCCACGCCGGTCGTGCTCGGCGCGGCCGCCGCGCTCACGGCCCTCGCGGCCGTCGCCGCGGTCGGCAACGCGCTCAGCTTCACCGTCGTGCCGGTCGGCGCGGGCCTGCTGGCCGGCCTGGCCACGGCCCGGCCGCTGGCCGAGGACGCTCCGGCCCCCGAGGCGTCTTCGGAGCCTGGAAGGCGGCTGCGCCACGGCGGCCGCCCGGCCGCCTGACGTCACCGCCTGACGTCAGCGCGCCGCGCCGGGCGTCCCCGCCCGCAGCCGGTCCTTGATGACCCGTACGGCCGACTCGGCGTCGTCCACGGTGATCGTGAACGTATGCCCGTCCCAGAGCCGCAGCACCACGCCCTCGCCCCGGCGTACGACGACGGCTGTGCCCTTCTCCGGCCGCCAGCGGTAGCCCCAGCCGCCCCAGTGGCGCGGGGTGACGTGCGGTTCGAACTCGGCGCCGGCCACATGGGCCAGCGGGATGCGCCGGCGCGGCACGCCGATGTGGCCGCAGCGCACTTCGAGGGACTCCCTGTCGAGCTTCAGGTCGACGTGGACGAAGGCGAGGGTGCCGAAGAGGACCAGCAGTCCGGCGGCGATGCAGCCGACCACGGACATGACGAGCGCGGCGCTGCCGGACGTCCACGCGGAGTCGACGGCGAGTTCGATGCCGAGCGCCATGCAGGCGGCGCCGACCAGCGCGAGCAGCCACTGGAACCGGTTGGTGGCGCGTCCGGTCCAGACGTCGGGGTGCGGGGTGTCCTCGCCGTGGGGGTCCCTCATGTCTATGAGGTTACTCAGGTTTCGCCGCGCCGGTAGCGCGTCGCGCAGGGTGACTGCGCCGGGTGGCCGGGGACGGACCCGAGACGTCCGACAGATGACCGTGGGTCACCAGCACAGGTCCTAGGCGCGGCTGACGGCCTGGAGCAGGCGGCCTTCCTCATAGGTGAGCGCCGGCGTCGGGAGGGGGCCCTCGCGGCCGCTGAGCAGGATCGTCACGCTGCCGAGGGTCGTCGCCTCGGGTTCGGGGCGGGCGCCGATCCGGCGCAGGGCCTGGGCGGCGACGGCGTCGGCCGATCCGTACAGCACGAGCGGGGGGTTGCCGGGGCGCTGTACGGCGGCGCGGATGCGGTCGGCGAGCAGTTCGTAGTGGGTGCAGCCCAGGACGACGGTCGTCACCTCGTCCGGGGTGAGGGCGGCGGCCGCGGTGACGGCCGCGTCGATCGCCGTCTCGTCCGCGTGCTCCACGGCCTCGGCCAGTCCCCAGCAGGGCACCTCGGTGACGGCGACGCCGCCGGCGAAGTCCTGGATGAGGCCCCGCTGGTAGGGGCTGCCGGTGGTGGCGGGCGTGGCCCAGATGGCGACGGGGCCGCCGCCGACCGCGGCCGGCTTGATCGCCGGGACGGTGCCGATCACCGGGATGCCCGGTTCGAGGAGGGCCCGCAGGGTGGGCAGGGCGTGCACGGTCGCGGTGTTGCAGCCGACGATGAGGACGTCGGGCCGGTGGGCGGCGGCGGCCTCGGCGACGGCCACCGCGCGCGCGGTGAGGTCCTGCGGGGTGCGCGGCCCCCAGGGCATGCCGTCGGGGTCCAGGGAGAGCACGATATCGGCGTCGGGTCGCAGGCGCCGTACCGCGGCGGTGGCCGCCAGCAGCCCGATTCCGGAGTCCATGAGCGCGATCTTCACCCGGCCACCATAGACGATGTGCTCTTGCGGCCGGACCGGGTGGGGCAGACTGCCCGCGTGAGCGTCTTCGTGTGGATCGCCGCCGTGTCTCTCGCCGCCTGGCTGTGGCTGCTGCTCTGTCAGGGCTTCTTCTGGCGCACGGACGTACGGCTGCCGCCGCGGAGCGAACCCGAGGCGTGGCCGTCGGTCTGCGTCGTGGTCCCCGCGCGCGACGAGGCGGCGGTGCTGCCCGCGAGCCTGCCCTCGCTGCTGGCGCAGGACTATCCGGGGCGGGCGGAGGTCTTCCTCGTCGACGACGGCAGCCGCGACGGGACCGGGGCGCTGGCGCGCGAGCTGGCGCGGCACCACGGCGGGCTGCCGCTCACCGTGGACTCGCCGGGCGAGCCGCCCGCGGGCTGGACCGGCAAGCTGTGGGCGGTGCGGCACGGCATCGCGCTGGCACGCGTGCGTGAGCCCGACTATCTCCTCCTGACGGACGCCGACATCGCGCACGCGCCGGGCAGTCTGCGCGAGCTGGTGGCGGCGGCCCGCACCGGCGGGTTCGACGTCGTCTCCCTGATGGCGCGGCTGCGCGTGGAGAGCGTCTGGGAGCGGCTGGTCGTCCCGGCCTTCGTCTACTTCTTCGCGCAGCTCTATCCGTTCCGCCGGATCGGCCGGCGCGGGTCGCGTACGACGGCCGCGGCGGGCGGCTGTGTGCTGCTGAGCGCCGAGACGGCCGAGCGGGCCCGGATCCCGGACGCCATCCGGCACGCCGTCATCGACGACGTGGCGCTCGCGCGGGCCGTGCAGGGGGCGGGCGGCCGTGTCTGGCTGGGCCTGGCCGACCGGGTGGACAGCGTGCGCCCGTACCCGGGGCTGCCCGACCTGTGGCGGATGGTCTCGCGCAGCGCCTACGCGCAACTGCGGCACAACCCGCTGGTGCTGGCGGGCACGGTGCTGGGGCTCGCCCTGGTCTACCTGGCGCCGCCGCTCGCCCTGCTCGCCGGTGTCGCCGTCGGCAGTGGGGTCACGGCGGTGCTGGGCGGCCTGGCGTGGCTGGTGATGACGGGGACGTACATCCCGATGCTCCGCTACTACCGGCAGCCGCTGTGGCTCGCTCCGCTGCTGCCGTTCACCGCGTTCCTCTATCTCCTGATGACGGTCGACTCCGCGGTGCAGCACTACCGGGGGCGAGGTGCGGCCTGGAAGGGCCGCACCTACGCGCGTCCGGACACGGTCACCGAGGAGAGCTGACCTGGTGAGCACCGGCCTGCTTCACTTGCGGCCCGGGGTCCAGTTCATGCCCCACCCGTAGGCGTGGTCGACGGTACGCTGCGGGCTCACCCCGCGCTCGGGCACCAGATAGCGGGCCTCGCGCTGGACGACGAGGTCGCCGCCGGTGTTGGTGATCAGCGCGAGCGCGCACACCGTCGAGGGGACCGTGCACTCGTCCAGGGAGAAGTCGATCGGGGCGCCGTACTGCGGGTGCAGGGTCACGGTGGCGTGCAGGTCGGCGAAGGAGCGGGCACCCTCGTAGACGGTCACGAAGACGAGGATGCGCCGGAAGTCTCTGAGGTGGTCGAGGTTGACGGTGAGGTTCTCGCCGCTCGACACGGCCCCGGTGCGGTCGTCGCCGTCGAGGTGGATGTACGGCGGCTGGTGCAGCGAGCCGAAGGCGTTGCCGAGGGCCTGGACGACGCCCTTGCGTCCGTCGGCGAGCTCGAACAGGGCGCACAGGTCGAGGTCGAGGTCGTTGTGCAGCGCGACCGCGCGACCGCGCTTGCTGCCCCACCCCGAGAACTGCTTGCGCACCTCCCAGTTGAGGTTCACGCGCATCGCGCCCGAGGTGCCGCCCTGCTTGGCGAGCGACACCGACGGGGCGGCCTTGGTGAGCGTCACCTTGGTCAGCCGGACCGGTGCGGTGGGCTGGGCCGGCGGCGGGGGCTGGGGCGGGGCGTGGTGGACGGGCGGGGGCGCGGTGTACGGCGTCGAGGGCCACGGCTGCGTGGGCGGCGGCGGGGCCTGCGGCATCGGCGGGGGCGGCGGGACCGGGGCCGGCCGTGCGGCCGGCGGCGCCGTCTGCTGCGGTTCGTCGACGGTGATCCCGAAGTCGGTGGCCAGGCCTTCCAGGCCGCTGCCGTAGCCCTGTCCGACGGCCCGGAACTTCCAGGCGCCCTGGCGGCGGTAGAACTCGCCCAGCACGAAGGCCGTCTCGACGGTCGCGCCGGTGCTGTCGAACCGGGCCACGGAGGCGCCCTGCGCCGCGTCCCGCACCTCGATGTAGAGGTCCGGCACCTGGGCGAAGGCGCCCCCGTCGACGGAGGCGGCCAGGACGACGGTCTCGATCGCGGGCTCCACGCGCGCGAGATCGACGAGCAGGGTGTCGGTCACCCGGCCGCCGGCGTCCCGTTTGCCCTCGTGGCGGACCGCGCCGGAGGAGTGCGCCGGCTGGTTGTAGAAGACGAAGTCGGCGTCGGAGCGGACCTTTCCGCCCACGAGCAGCAGCGCCGACGCGTCCGTGTCGGGCACGCCGGGGCCCGAGCGCCATCCGAGCTCGACCCGTAGTGCCGTCGTCGGCACAGGGACATTGGCCCCTTTCGACATTGACATGTCCGCCCCCATCAGCTGTCTGTCGGTGCACCAGGCCGCACGTCCCGGTACCTCTCGGGTTTGTCTACCCCGCCAACCTATTGCGCGGGACGGCGAACGCCCACCGGCGGCACAGGATCGCGCCCGTCCGACCTCGTCCAACCGCTGGTAACCCGCCCGGAACTCGGCCTTTACACGATTTGAACGATGATTGTCGTCCTTTTTTCCCACGTTCGCTCGCATTGGCGCTCCAAGGCCCCTGCCGACACGGAAATCAACCCTCTTATCGGTCTCCCCAACCAGCACATCGTGGGCTTAACTTATGTGCCATGACCTCCCCCCGCTCCACCTATGGCGGCGGCTACTACTCCGCCTCCTTCCCGGACACTCCGATCTACGACTCGCTCGTGGCCGAGCGGGGCACCCCGCAGATCGCCCCGATCCGGGTCCCCGCCGCGTACGACATGGGCGTCAGCAACCTGCCCGCGTTGCCCTCGGCGCTGCCCGCCCTCCCGGCGGCCCCGTCCCAGCCCTTCTACGGCGGCTACCCGCAGGCGCAGCAGCCCGCCCCGCTGCAGCAGGCCCCCGCGGCGTACATCCCGCCGCAGGCCGCCGCGCCGCGCGGCTACCCCGGTCCCCAGGCGCAGCAGCCGCGCCCGGCGGGTCCCGGCACGGGCTACGAGGCGATGCGCCCCGCGGCTCCCCGGCCCGCCGCGCCGCAGCAGTACCAGGACCCGTACAACCAGCAGTACCGCGGCTACTGAGCCCACCCGGGGTCGTCCGTGCCGGCTGGCAGGATGACTCCATGGGGAACGCGCAGCTGCTGTCGATTCACGTCCATCCGGTCAAGGCGTTCCGGGGTCTGACGCTCCGGAAGGCCGTCGTGGAGCCCTGGGGGCTGGCCGGAGACCGACGGTGGGCGTTGATCGACGACGGGGGAAAGGTCGTCACACAACGTCAGCAGCCGCGCCTCGCGCTGGCCGCCGCCGAGCCTCTGCCCGGCGGCGGCGTCCGGCTGTCCGCGCCCGGTCTGGAGCCGCTGTCCGTGGCGGCGCCCGATCCGGTGGGCACGGTCTCGGTGGAGATCTTCCGCGACAAGGTGGAGGGGGTTCTCGCGGACTCCGTCGCGCACGCCTGGTGCAGCGCCCACGTCGGCGCCGAGGTGCGTCTGGTGCACATGGACGACCCCGCGACACGCCGGCCCGTCGACCCGGACCACGCGCTGCCCGGCGAGACCGTGACCTTCGCCGACGGATATCCGCTGCTGGTCGCCGCGGCCTCCTCGCTCGACGCCCTCAACTCGCTGATCGCGCAGGGCGAGCACGCCGCGGAGGGCCCGCTGCCGATGGACCGGTTCCGGCCGAACGCGGTCGTGGCGGGCACCGGCCCCTGGGCCGAGGACGGCTGGTCCCGTCTGGAGATCGGCGAGGTGCCCTTCCGGGTCGCCAAGCCCTGCGGGCGGTGCGTCGTGACCACCACCGACCAGACCACCGCGGGGCGCGGCAAGGAGCCTCTGCACACCCTCGGCCGACATCGCCGGATCGGCGGCAAGCTGGTCTTCGGGCAGAATCTGGTGCCCCTGTCCCGCGGCACGATCCGGGTCGGCGATCCGGTCCGCGTGATCGAGTAGATCGTGACCGAGTGGATCCGGTCGCGGGTGCGGTGGATCCGGCCGTGTTCCGCGGCGACGCGACGCCGCGGGAACCTCCGCCCGGCCCCGAAGCGTTGGGCTGTCGTGAGAAGTTCATGAAAGGTCCCGGCAACAGGTGATTTCGCTCTCTCTTTGACCGGGCCCGCGCGTGAACGACTCCGACGGGGGTTATCACGGAGCGGGAAGGGGGTGCGGGACGGTGCGAGCAATCGGCGGACTCCGACGCTGGCGGCACAACCCGCTGCGTCGTACGACGGATCTGGTCGAGGCGTGGGTGGCGCTGTCGGCCCTGCTGCTCATCCTGCTCGTCGCGCCCGTCGTGGGCGCCCTGGTCGGCGAGGTCGCGCAGGACACCCTGCAACGGACGGTCCGCGAACAGCGCCAGTCCCGCCACGAGGTCACGGCCAGCGTCGTCCGCACGCTGGGCGGTTCACCGCTGGAGGCGGACCCCGAGACACCCTCCGGGCGGGACGAGCGGGCCCGTGTCGTCGCCGACTGGACCGCCCCGGACGGCACCGCGCAGCACGGCACGGTCCTGGCCGGCCTCAGAGTGCCGCACCGCGGCGACCACTTCGCGATATGGACGGACGAGCACGGCCGGCCGGCCGCCCGGCCGCTGGACTCCGCCACGGCGACGACGCACGCCGTCCTCGCCGGGTTCGGCGCGGCCCTGCTCACCGCCGGAGCGGTCGAGGGCGCCCGACGGGTGATCGTCTGGCGCATGGTCCGCCGCCGGTACGCCCGTTGGGACCAGGCATGGGACCGGGCGGGCCCGGACTGGGGCCGCACCGGCGCCGGCAGCTGACGGCCTTCCCTCTCTGGTCAACCCACCACCCGCGCGCACGCTACGGTGGACCGGCCGAAGCATTCGGGCATCAACCCGTGTACGACAAGGTGGGGGCACAGCAACGCCATGGCACAGGGCACGGTCCAGGTGACGCACACCGGCACATCGAGGTGGCGGCGCCGCACGGGTGAGTACGCATCGCTCGCCGCCGCCCTGGAGGCCGCGGCCGAGGGCGACGTCCTCACCATCGCTCCCGGCACCTATCGGGAGAACCTCGTCGTGCAGCGGTCGGTGACCCTGCGCGGCCCGGAGGGCTCCCCCGGTTCCGTGCGCATCGCGCCCCTGGACGGGGTGCCGTTGACCGTTCGGGCCTCCGCGGTGGTGCAGGACCTGCACGTGGAGGGCCAGGACGCGGCCGCGCCCGCGGTGCTCGTCGAGGAGGGCACGCCCGAGCTGCTGGACCTGCGGATCGTGACACGGTCCGCGGCCGGCATCGAGGTGCGCGACCGCGCCCGCCCGACGGTCCGGCGGTGCACGGTCGACAATCCGGCGGGCATCGGCATCGCCGTGGTCGAGGGCGGCGGCGGGGTCTTCGAGGAGTGCGAGGTCGTCGCCGCAGGTCAGGCCGGCGTCGCCGTGCGCGGCGGCGGGCATCCCCGGCTGGAGCGCTGCCGGATCCACCACGCCTCGGGGCCGGGGCTGAGCGCGACCGGCGACAACTCCGCGCTGGAGGCGGTGGGCTGCGAGGTCTACGAGGTCCGCGGCAGCGGCGTCCAGATCACGGCCAGGGCCAGCGCGCACCTCACCGACTGCGACGTCCACCGCACCACCGCCGACGGCGTCACGCTCGACACGGACGCGGTGGTCACGCTGGCCGACTGCCGGATCCACGACATCCCGGAGAACGCGATCGACCTGCGCTCCCGCTCCGTTCTGACGCTCACGCGCACCACGGTGCGTCAGTTCGGGCGCAACGGGCTGTCGGTGTGGGACCCGGGCACGCGCGTGGACGCCAACCAGTGCGAGATCTTCGACAGCACCGGCGACTATCCGGCCGTCTGGGTCAGCGACGGCGCGACCGTGGTGCTGGACTCCTGCCGGGTGCACGACGTGCCGGACGCCCTGTTCGTCCTCGACCGCGGCTCCCGCGCGGACGTCGTCGACAGCGATCTCTCCCAGGTGCGCAACACGGCCGTGTCGGTGAGCGACGGCGCGACCGCCCAGCTCGACGACTGCCGGATCCGGGACGCGGCGACCGGCGCGTGGTTCCGCGACCACGGCAGCGGCGGCACCCTCAACAACTGCACCGTGGACGGCACCCAGACCGGCGTGATCGTCACCAAGGGCGCCGACCCCACCGTCGAGCGCTGCACGGTCGACTCCCCCGCCGAGGCCGGCTTCTATGTGTCGGCCGGCGGCCGCGGCAGCTTCCTGAACTGCCGTGTCACCAACAGCGGCGGCTACGGCTTCCACGTGATAGACGGCAGCCGTACGACGCTGCGCAGATGCCGTACGGAGCGCTGCGCGCGCGGGGGCTACGAGTTCGCGGACGCCGGCGCCGACGCCACGCCCGGATCGGGGCCCGTGGTCGAGGACTGCACGAGCGACGAGAGCGCGGGCGTACGGACGCCGGCCTCGTCGACGGCGGCCGTGCTGACGAGCGCCCAGTCGCCGGGGCTGCTCGGCACGCTCCCCGAGCAGCGCGTGCTGCCGGAGCCGCAGCCCGCCTCCGCCTTGGAGGCGGAGACATCGGTGCGGACGTCGAAGGACGTGCTGGGCGAACTGGACACGCTGGTCGGCCTGGAGAGCGTCAAGCGCGAGGTGCGGGCGCTGATCGACATGATCGAGGTGGGCCGCCGCCGGCAGCAGGCGGGCCTCAAGGCCGCCTCCGTCAAGCGGCATCTGGTCTTCACCGGCTCCCCCGGCACCGGCAAGACGACGGTCGCCCGGCTCTACGGCGAGATCCTGGCCGCCCTCGACGTCCTGGAGAAGGGCCATCTCGTCGAGGTGTCCCGCGTCGACCTGGTCGGCGAGCACATCGGCTCCACGGCGATCCGCACCCAGGAGGCCTTCCAGCGGGCTCACGGCGGAGTGCTCTTCATCGACGAGGCGTACGCGCTGTCGCCGGAGGACGCGGGGCGTGACTTCGGCAAGGAGGCCATCGACACGCTCGTGAAGCTGATGGAGGACCAGCGGGACGCCGTAGTCGTGATCGTCGCGGGCTACACGGCCGAGATGGAGCGCTTCCTGTCGGTCAACCCCGGTGTGGCGTCCCGTTTCTCACGGACCATCACCTTCGGCGACTACGGTCCCGAGGAGCTGCTGCGGATCGTGGAGCAGCAGGCCGAGGAGCACGAGTACCGGCTCGCGCCGGGCGTCGCCGAGGCTCTCCTGAAGTACTTCACGGAGTTGCCGAAGGGCCCCGCCTTCGGCAACGGCCGTACCGCGCGCCAGACGTTCGAGGCGATGGTGGAGCGGCATGCGAGCCGGGTCGCCCAGGTCGTGGAGCCGAGCACGGACGACCTGACCCTGCTGTACGCGGAGGACCTCCCCGAACTGCCCTGACCCGCTGGCCCGCTGGCCTCCTGTTCCGCTCAGGTGCGCTGGAGGGGTACCTCCGCTCTCAGCCGCGCCAGCAGCAGCCGTCGTTCCTCCGCGAAGGCCGGGTCCGCCTGGTAGTCGGAGTGGCCCAGGACGGGCGCGGGCAGCGGGTGTTCCTCGGTGCGGCCGTACGCCAGCGGGTCGGCGAGGGGCGCGCGGTCCACCTCGGGGCCGTGCTCGTCGCCGGGCACCCGTACGGGTCCGCCGATCGGGTCGGTGAGCCGGTACAGGTTGCGCCAGCAGTCGATGTCCTGGTGGAGGGCGGCGAGTGCGGCCGGGCCGAAGTGGGCGGGGAACCAGCGGCCGTAGAGGCGCTCGATCGGGGAGCCGTAGGTGAGCAGGGCGACCCGGCTGCGGTCGGAGGGTTTGAGCTGCCAGGCCGCGGCGGCCGCGAGGACGCTGCCCTGGGAGTGGCCGGAGATGATCAGACGGCCGCCGGTGGCGCGGGTCCAGGTGGCGATGCGCCAGGTCAGGTCGGGCACCGCGCGCTCGGCGTAGCAGGGCGGGGCGAAGGGGTGGGCGGCGCGTGGCCAGAAGGTGCCGACGTCCCAGAGGATGCCGATGGTGCGCCGGGCGGAGGCGTCCTTGTAGGCGCGCCGTCCCCAGGTGACGAAGAGCAGGAAGCCGAGCCCGATCAGCCAGGAGCCGAGCGCCTGTGCGGCCTGGGCGACCCCCTGGACCAGTGCCGGGGCGTCCCGTGTGGCTCCGACCGGGGTCTGCCCGTCGGCGAACGCGCCGACGAGGGCGCCCGCGCCGAGCAGCAGGGTCGCGGCGGCGGTGACGGCGACGAGGAGCGGGCCCCGGTCGGTGAGCGCGGCCATCGCGCGGGCGCGGGCGATCCGGCCGGTCCGGGCCGCATCGCCGGGCTCGGCGTCGTACTCGCGGGCCACCGCCGCGCGCTCGGCCCGGGTCAGTCGCCAGGTGCGGCGGCCGAGCAGCCCGCACACCACGAGCAGGACGACGAGCAGCACCGGGATCACGGACGCCTGCCAGGTCAGCAGGACCGGCGGGCCGTCGAGGGAGGTCCCGGTGCCGTCCAGCCAGTCCGAGACCCGCTGGGACACCCCGCCGGACATCACCCCGCCGAGCGCGCAGGCCAGCATCGCGACGGCGGGCCCCCCGAGACCGCGCAGCGCACAGCGCTCCTCGCCGGCGCCGGCGCATGCCGAAGAGGTGCGGTGCAGGACATGCGCGACCACGGCGAGCGCGATCACCAGCGCGCCCTGGGCCAGGGCGATTCCACCGAAGGTCGTGTCGCCCGGGAGCCGGCCGGCGGAGCGCCAGCCGGGGCGCTCCCATCCCGCGTACACGAGGGTGAGAGCGAGCAGGACGAGGGCGGTCAGCGGCAGGCGGTGCACGAGGCGGGCGTCGATACGGCGGTCCAGGCGGCGGTCGCTGCGGCCGCGGCGGCAGACCACCCACACCACGGCGAGCGCACTGCCGGCCAGCGCGAGTTCCAGGAGCCGGCCGAGGCCGTCGAGGAGGGCGGGGCCGCCGGTCCTGTGGTCCTGGCGGGCTGCCGCGGTGCCGACGGCCGCGGCCACCGTCAGCAGTCCCGCCGCGGTGTGCGCGGCGCGCAGCCGGGCCACCAGCCGGCGCCCGAACCAGAAGCCGGGTCGGCTCAGCGCGGTCTGGCCGGGCCGGTTCTCGGGCTCGGGCGCGCGGCGCGGGGGTTCCTGGGACTCGTACGCCCGCCAGGTGCGGTGGGAGAGGTACCAGAGCAGGCCGGTGAGGGCGGTGGGGACCAGGGCCGCGAGGGCGAGGCGGCGGCCGGGGGCGCTCCACCAGCCGCCGTCCGAGACCGTGGGCGAGAGGAAGCCGAGCCAGGAGTGGCGCTCGGCGCACGCGGCCGTGCCCGCGCACTGCCAGGCGGTCAGGTCGAGGGCGACCTCGCAGGCCGCGGCGACGAGCAGCACGGTCAGGCTCAGGCCCGCGAGCCGCACGAGCAGTCCGTACAGGCGGACCCCGCGGGCGCCTTCGCGGGCGGCGGGGCGCATCCAGTGGGCGAGGTTGACCACCATGAACGGCAGGAGCAGCAGCCACAGGGCGCGGGTGCCGTTGCCGGAGGTGAGGTTGCACCAGACGTAGGCCTCGGGCACCGGTGCGCCGCGGTCGCCGTCGGTCGCGCCGGCGTCGGCCGCGGTGTCCGCGGTGACGTCGGCGGCGCGCCGGAAGACGGCCGCCGTGTCGTCGCCGGTGATCCGCACGGTGCGCGGATCGTTCAGCATCTTCTCCGGCGTGGCCCCGCCCACGCCGTGCACCCGGAGTTCCAGGGCCGCTCTGTCCGCAGAGGCAGGTTCCACCGTTCGCACTTCCCCCGTGACACGCCGTCGTCATGTGTCCGCGCGGGCACAGGATCTCCGCTGCGCGGGCGTCCTAACCCTGATGCCGTGAAATCTCCCCGATCCGTGTCACAGCCTCCGCACAGCTCGCTGATGGCATGCACGCGTCGGGGCGGTGGCACGGTGGTCGGGCCGTCGTGCGAGGATGGGACGCCCGCGCACCGCCGCGCGGTGGGAATATCCTCGTCAGAGCAGGTGAGCGGGCCTGTCGGACGGTTGAGGGAAAGGACCGGAGCGTACGTGAGTGAGAATCAGAACCTCCTCGCGGAGCAGCGCCGCGCCCTGATCCTGGACGAGGTACGGCGTCGTGGCGGCGTCCGGGTCAACGAGCTGACCCGCAAGCTCGGCGTGTCGGACATGACGGTCCGCCGCGACCTCGACGCGCTGGCCCGCCAGGGCGTCCTGGAGAAGGTGCACGGCGGTGCGGTGCCGGTCGTGGAGGCGAGCACCCATGAGCCCGGTTTCGAGGCGAAGTCGGGGCTGGAGCTGACCGCCAAGGAGGACATCGCGCGGGCGGCGGCCGCGCTGGTGGCCCCGGGCAGCGCGATCGCGCTGTCGGGCGGTACGACGACGTACGCGCTGGCGCATCACCTGGTGGACGTGGCGGACCTGACCGTGGTGACCAACTCGGTGCGGGTGGCCGACGTCTTCCACGTGGCGCAGCGCACCTCGGGTCAGCGGCAGGGCGCGGCGACGGTCGTGCTGACCGGCGGGGTGCGCACGCCGTCCGACTCGCTGGTGGGCCCGGTCGCCGACCAGGCGATCGCCGCGCTCCACTTCGACCTGCTGTTTCTCGGCGTGCACGGGATATCGGCCGAGGCGGGGCTGTCGACGCCCAACCTGGCGGAGGCCGAGACCAACCGGCGGCTCGTGCAGTCGGCGCGCCGGGTCGTGGTGGTCGCCGACCACACCAAGTGGGGTGTGGTGGGCCTGAGTTCGTTCGCGACGCTGGAGCAGGTCGACACGCTGGTGACGGACGCCGGGCTGCCGGGCGCGGCGCGCGCGGAGATCTCCGAGCATCTGCGGCGGCTGGTGGTCGCGGGCGAGTCCGACGAGTCCGACCTGGGTGCAGACATCTGACGGGTCGGCGGCTAGGGTGGCGCCCCCGTTTTTCCTCGTCCTGAGGAGGTAGCGCGCATGGCTCACCGACTGCGGCCCGAAGAGCTGGACTTCGTCGGGACGGCTCCCGTACGGCTGGTCTTCGCGCGGGAGGTCTCCGCCTCCCCCGAGCAGGTCTTCCGTGCCCTCGCCGAGGACGTGTCCGGCTGGTCCGAGTGGTTCCCCGCCGTGACCTCCATCGAGCCGCTCGACGGCGGCGCGGGGCGCGACGTACGGCTCAAGGGCGGTGGGCGCTTTCGTGAGACGGTCCTCGCGGCGAAGGCGCCGGAGGTGTACGCCTACCGGGTGGATCTCGCCAACGCGCCGGGCCTGCGGGCCCTGGTCGAGGAGTGGCGGCTGACGCCGGCCGGTACGGGGACGCGGGTGCAGTGGACGTTCGCCGCGGACGGGTCAGGGGCGGTGCGGGCCGTGCTGCGGCTGGCCCGGTCGGGCCTGGGGCGGGCCTTCCGGGACGCGGTGACGCGCCTGGACCGCCGGCTGGCTCCCTAGGGTCGGCCGGTCAGTCCTGCCACACGCCCGTGGCCAGCAGGGACTCGATGGCCGTGGTGTACGGGGCGATGTCCAGGCCCTGCTCGGCCAGCCAGGCGTCGGAGTAGTACTTGTCGAGGTAGCGGTCGCCCGGGTCGCACAGCAGGGTGACCACGCTGCCCTGGCGGCCGTCGGCCACCATCTCGGCGACGATCTTGAGCGCGCTCCACAGCCCGGTGCCCGTCGAGCCGCCCGCCTTGCGGCCGATGGCCTGTTCCAGCGCGCGTACGGCGGCGATGCTGGCCGCGTCGGGGACCTTCATCATCCGGTCGACGGCCCCGGGCACGAAGCTGGGCTCCATACGAGGTCGGCCGATGCCCTCGATACGGGAGCCGCAGTCGCAGGTGACGTCCGGATCGCCGGTGGTCCAGCCCTCGAAGAAGCAGGAGTTCTCGGGGTCGGCGACGCAGACGCGGGTGTCGCGCTGGGTGTAGTGGACATAGCGGGCGAGGGTCGCGGAGGTGCCGCCGGTGCCGGCCGTGGCGACGATCCACGCGGGCTCCGGGTACCGCTCCAACTCCAGCTGGCGGAAGATGGACTCGGCGATGTTGTTGTTGCCGCGCCAGTCCGTGGCCCGTTCCGCGTAGGTGAACTGGTCCATGTAGTGGCCCCCGCCGTCCGCCGCGAGGCGGGCCGACTCCTCGTACATCGTGCGCGAGTCGTCGACGAAGTGACACTGTCCGCCGTGGAACTCGATCAGGCGGATCTTCTCGGGGCTGGTCGTGCGCGGCATGACGGCGATGAAGGGCACGCCGATCAGCTTGGCGAAGTACGCCTCGGACACGGCCGTCGAGCCGCTGGACGCCTCGATCACCGGGCGGCCCGGCCGGATCCAGCCGTTGCACAGGCCGTAGAGGAAGAGGGAGCGGGCGAGTCGGTGCTTGAGGCTGCCGGTGGGGTGGGTCGACTCGTCCTTGAGGTACAGGTCGATGCCCCACTTCTCGGGGAGCGGGAAACGCAGCAGGTGGGTGTCGGCCGATCGATTGGCGTCCGCCTGAACCTTGCGGACGGCTTCTTTCAGCCAGTCCCGGTAGATGCCGTCGCTGTGGTCGACGTCGAGGGTGGCGCCGGTCCTGGTCTGCTGGGGGGTGGTCACGGCGGGCTCCTTCAGAGGGGGCGCCGACGGCGTGTCGCGCAGCCGACGCATCGATCATAAACACCTTCCACACGCTTCTCACCTGCATAAACACACCTTTGGGACCCTCAAAGGCGGGCCTGGGGAGTGAGTGCGGGCACCTGGGGGGCGCATTCGGGCGAGTGCTCCGGGAGACCGCTGTCGGCGCGTCTCACGCACTGGTGCTCGACGCCGGGCGCGGGCAGACTGCACCGAGTCGGGACGCGGGTCCCGGACGGGGGCGCACACTGGATCACCGGAACGGGTGCGAAGACGACGCGGGCTGGATCACGACCCACGCGGGTGCACGGTCCGGCTCGCCCGGCGGGCAAGGGGGCGGGGCGGCATGGCGGAGCCGGAGTTCACGGCGACGGGCGTGCGGATCGGGCGGAGACTGCGTTCGCTCACCCGGGCCGGACAGGTCCGGATCAGCGACGGCAGGCTGGAGCTGCTCACCAGTTATGGCAGCGAGATCGACAGCGCGCCGGTGCAGGCGGTCCGCGCGTCGAAGCCCTGGTTCGCCCCGGAGGGCCGGGCACTGGCCGACCTCAACGGCAACCGGTATCTGCTGACCCTCGGGGAACACGACCCCGCGCCGGGAGAGCCGGGGCCGCCCACGGCGCACCGGTTCATCGAGGCCGTGCACAGGGCGGCGCGGCGCGGCGGCTGAGCGCGCCGGGTGGGCGACGGGTGTCCGCGCGAGTTGCGGTACCGCGGACCCTGCGCCACTCTGGTCTCACGTCACTCTGGGTTTACCGGCGATAACGCTGCGAACCAGCCCGCCGGCCACGACAGCAGGCGGCCGCCTCGTGCAGACGCACTGCTGGATCGATCCGAACTCCGTGTTCTTCCGGACCTCAGTCGGGGAGTCGCAGCCGTGATCAGCAACCCAAGCAGGCACTGCACGGTGGAGCTGCAAGCTCTGCCGTCGCGGATCGGCCAGGTCCGCAGAATCGTATCGGCGCAGTTGCGCTACTGGCATATGGATCCGCTCATAGACCGGGCCGCGCTCGGCGTGACGGAGCTGTTGACCAACGTCCATCTGCATGCGCAGCCCGACAAGACGTGCGTCGTGGAGATGGAGCTGCTGCTCGACCGGCTCACCGTCTCCGTGCGCGACCACGATCCGCGGCTTCCCGAGGTGGGAGACATCAGGGACACCGCCGCGCTCGCCACCTGCGGGCGCGGGCTGGCCATGGTGGCCGCGGTGAGCGAGAGCTGGGGCGCGCGGCCGGACGGCGAGTCCGGCAAGGTCGTGTGGTTCACCCTGCCGGCGCCCGTCTCCGCGCGGGAGAGGGCGGCCCGCCCACCCCGCCGTACCCCGCAGGATCAGGTCTCGCCCAGGTTCACGGAGGTCGTCTCCGTCGACGCGCGCAGGCCCGTACACGCTCCCGCCCGGTCCGCCGTCCCCGGCTGACCGGGCGGTGACCTGTCCGCTGGACCCTGTCCCGGGGCACGTCACTGCGTCGCGACGGCCCGCAGTACGTCCAGGCGGGCCGCGCGTCGGGCCGGGCGCCGGCCTGCGAGGGCTCCGGCGGTGACGCCCGCCAGAGCCACCACGGCGAGTCGCGCGAGCGGGACCGCGAAGGCGCTGTCGCTCGCTCCGTCGGAGGCCCGTACCAGCACCCAGCCGAGGAAGGCGCCGAGGGCCAGTCCGCCCGTCGTGCCGAACGCGGCGACCAGCACCGGCTCCCAGCGGACCATGGCCCGCAGTGGGGACCGGGTCTGGCCGGCGGCCCGCAGCAGGCCTGGTTCCCGGGTGCGTTCGTGGATCGCCGGCGTCAGCGTGTTGGCGGTGCCGAGGAGCGCGATGAGCACCGCGAGGGCGAGCAGGGCATAGCCGAGGGTCAGCATCATGTCGATGCCGGCCGCCGAGGACTGCGCGTACTCGTGGCGGGTCTGCACGTCGGGGTCGCCGTACCGGGCGGCGGCCTGCTCCACCGCCGCCTTGCCCGCGTCCGGGCCCACGCCGTCCTCGAAGGAGACGGCGAGCAGGGTGTCGGCGTCCCGGGTGCGGTGCGGGGCCCAGGCGGCGCGGGTGACGAGGTGGTCCCCGAGGAGTTCGGAGCGGCCGTGGACGGCGCGGACGGCGAAGGTCCTCCGGTCGCCGTCGGTGAAGACGAGGCGGACCTGATCGCCGGTGGCCAGGCGCAGCCGGTCGGCCTCCTGAAGGGCGATCGCGATGCCGTCCGCGCCGAGGTCGCGCAGATCGCCCCGGACCGTGCCGAGGTCGAAGGTGCGCGCGAGCGCGGCCGGGTCGGCGACGGCCAACGCCCTTCCCCTGCCGTCGACTTCGGCGACGCCCCGGCCCGGGCCGACGACCGTGTCCAGCTCGGGCAGGGCGGCCACGGCCGAGGCGAGCCGGTCGCGCAGGCCGACGGCGTCGACGAGGGCGTCCAGGGCGTCGAGCGCGTCCCTCCGCTCCGGGTCGCCCCGGCGGCCCGCCAGGTCCAGCGGCAGCCGGACGTTCTCCTCGACGGTCAGGGTCGGGACCAGGTTGTACGCCTGGAAGACGAAGCCGACCCGGTCGTGCCGCAGCAGCGTCAGCCGGCGGTCGTCCAGGTCGCCGAGCTCGGTGTCGCCGATGTGGGCGGTCCCCGAGGTGAGGGTGTCCAGGCCGGCCGCGCCGTGCGTCAGGGTGGACTCGCCGGAGCCCGACGGGCCCGTGATCGCGGTGAACCGTCCGGCCGGGAAGGCCACGTTCACCCCGTCCAGGGCCCGTACGGCGGTGTCGCCGACGCCCTACACCTTCACGGCGTCGACGACCCGGGCGGCCGTCCGGACGGCGGTCGCGGTCGTCATCACACACCGCCCTTCCGGTCGGACCGGCCGAACTGCTCGTCCAGGACGGACAGCCGGCGCCAGTACTCGTCCTCGTCGATCTCGCCGGAGGCGAAGCGCCGACCGAGGACGGCGAGCGGCGAGTCGCCGGCGGGACGCGGGCCCGCACTCCAGGGGCCGCGACGGCCGCGCCACGCGGTGCGGCGCAGGAGCGTGACGACGCCCACGACGACGGCCGCCCAGATCAGCGGGAAGAACAGGATCCAGGGGCCGGGGCCGCCGCCGTCCCAGTTCGCCAGGGTGTTCATCTCGGGTCATCTCCTCGGTGGGGTCTTCCTGTGGTGCCTCGAGAGTCCCGCCGGGAAGGGGTCCGGGTCGTCGTACGGCCAGCGGCAGTGCGCGTACCTCCCGGGGAGTACGCGAGCGCTTCCGAGCTGCTCCCGCACCCGCCCTCGATTTCTGTAACTACTAGTATGTACAGTGCGTGCATGAGCACGTCGGACCGACTGATCGAGTCCACCCGGGAGCTGCTGTGGGAGCGCGGTTACGTGGGCACCAGCCCCAAGGCGATCCTGGAGCGCGCGGGCGCCGGGCAGGGCAGCATGTACCACCACTTCACGGGCAAGCCCGAGCTGGCGCTGGCCGCGATCCGGCGGACCGCCGAGGAGATGCGGGCCGCCGCGGGCGCGGTGCTCGACGGGCCGGGCACGCCGTACGACCGGATCCGGGCGTATCTCACGCGCGAGCGCGAGGTGCTGCGCGGCTGTCCGATCGGCCGGCTGACGATGGACCCCGAGGTGATCGCGAGCGACGCGCTGCGCGAGCCCGTGGACGAGACGATCGACTGGATCCGCGAGCGGCTCGCCCGTCTCGTCGAAGAGGGCCGGGAACAGGGGCAGTTCGCGCCCGAACTGGACGGCGAGGACATCGCCGCCACCGTCGTCGCGACCGTGCAGGGCGGCTATGTCCTCGCCCGCGCCTCCGGCTCCCCGGCCGCGTTCGACGCGGGAGTGCGGGGCCTGCTCGCGCTCCTTGCTCCCCCCTCCCAGGAGACCTCATGCATGCGATGCAGTACGAGCTGACCCTCCCCGCCGACTACGACATGGACGTCGTCCGCGCGCGCGTGGCCCGCGTCGGACACCTGCTCGACGACTGGCCCGGCCTCGGCGTCAAGGCCTACCTGCTGCGCGAGCGCGGGGTGCACGGCTCGCCGGTCAACCAGTACGCGCCGTTCTACCTCTGGAACACCGTGGAGGGCATGAACGCCTTCCTGTGGGGCGGCGGTTTCCAGGTGCTGAGCGACGACTTCGGGCGCCCCACGGCCCGGCAGTGGACCGGGCTGGCGCACGAGGAGGGCGTGGCCGCCGGGTCCCCGGCCCGCTTCGCCGTACGACGGCGGCAGCCGGTGCCGGACGGAGCGGCGCTCGGCGAGGCCGCCCAGGACGCGGTGGAGGAGGCCGCGCGGCTGGCCCGGGAGAACGGCGCGGTGCTCGCGGCGGCGGCCGTGGACACGAGCCGCTGGGAGACCGTGCACTTCTCGCTGTGGGAGCACGACACGCCGAAGGCCGAAGGGGAGTTGTTCCAGGTGCTCCACCTGTCGGCGCCGGGGCGGGCCGCGCTGCCCGGGGGACGGCAGTGGTGATCGCGGTGCGGACGGTCCTCGGGGACCTGCCGCCCGAGCGGCTCGGGGTGTGCGACGCGCACGACCACCTGTTCTTCTCCAGCCCTCGGCTGCCCGGCCAAGAGCTGCACGACGTGTCCGCGGCGCGGGCCGAGCTGGTCGCGTTCCGCGCGCTGGGCGGCGGGGCCGTCGTGCAGTGGACGCCGTACGGGCTCGGGCGGCGCGCCGCCGATCTGCCGCCGCTGTCGCGGGAGACCGGGGTGCACATGGTGGCCGCGACGGGACTGCACCAGGACGTGCACTACGACGAGGCGACGCTCGCCGAGCTGCGCGGGCGGCTCGCCGAGGTGTTCGTGGCCGAACTGACCGAGGGCATCGGCGCCTCGGGCGTGCGGGCCGGGTTGATCAAGGTGGCGGGCGGCTTCCACGCCCTCGACGCGCACGCCCGCAGGACCATGACCGCCGCGGCCGAGGCGCATCACGCGACCGGCGCGCCCATCGCCGTACACCTGGAGCTCGGCACCGGCGCGCTCGACGTACTGGACCTGTTGTGCGGGGAGTTGGGCGTGCCGGCGCACCGGGTGATCCTGGGGCACCTCAACCGCTTCCCCGACGGCGCGGTGCACCGCCGGGCCGCCGAGGCGGGCTGTTGGCTGGCCTTCGACGGCCCGTCCCGCGCCCACCACGCCACCGACTGGCGGATGCCCGACGCCGTACGGGACCTCGCCGAGGCCGGGTTCGGCGACCGGCTGCTGCTGGGCGGCGACACCACGACCGCCGCGGCCCGTTCGGTCGACGGCGGCCCCGGGATGCCGTATCTGCTGCGGCGGGTCGGGCCGCGGCTGGCGCTCGCGGTGGGCGAGGGGCTCGTGGAGCGGATCCTCACGGAGAACCCTGGGCGGGCCTTCGGCGTCGAGTGGCGGTGAGGCCGACCGGTCCGGGGCGGGGGGCGGGCGTGGGGTCGGGGTTCACCAACGGTGGTGGACCTGCGGGCGGATGAGCTCGTCGTAGATCTCCCGCACGGCGTCGTGCGTGTCCTGGTCCAGCGGTGGCAGGGCGGCCGCCGAGGCGTTCGCGTGCGCCTGTTCGGCGTTGCGCGCGCCCGGGATGACGACGCTCACCGCCGTCTGGTCGACGATCCAGCGCAGTGCGAACTGCGCCGGCGTCACGCCCTCGGGCACCAGCGGACGCAGCCGCTCCACCGCCTCGAGCCCGGTCGCGTAGTCCACGCCGGAGAAGGTCTCGCCGACGTCGAAGGACGCGCCGCTCCGGTTGTAGGCGCGGTGGTCGTCCGGGCCGAAGACGGTCGCGGCCGTGTACCGGCCCGAGAGCAGCCCGCTGGCCAGCGGCACGCGCGCGATGACGCCGACCCCCGCCTCGGCCGCGGCCGGCAGCACCCGCTCCAGCGGCTTGGAGCGGAAGGCGTTCAGCACGAGCTGGACCGTGGCGACGTGCGGGCGGCGGATGGCGGCCAGCGCCTCCTCGCAGCTGCGGACGCTGACTCCGTACGCCGCGACGGTCCCGTCCTCGACCAGTACGTCGAGGGCGTCGAACACCTCGTCGCTCGCGTACACCGGGCCGGGCGGGCAGTGCAGTTGCACCAGGTCGAGCCGGTCGACGCCGAGGTTCTTGCGCGAACGGTCGGTCCAGGCACGGAAGTTGGCGGCGTTGTAGTTCTCGGGCTCCTGGGGCAGCCGTCGGCCCATCTTGGTCGCCACGGTGAGCTCTCCCGCTCCCGGGCCCGCCTGCGAACGCACCTGCGAACGAAGGAGCTTACCGATGACCTGCTCGCTTCGCCCGTCCCCGTACTCGTCGGCCGTGTCGATGAAGTTCACGCCCGACTCGAGTGCCGCGTGCAGGGTGCGCAGGGCGTCCTTCTCGTCCACCTGCCCCCAGTCCGAGCCGAGTTGCCAGGCCCCGAGCCCGACCACCCCGACCTGCCGGCCCGTCCGCCCCAGCTTCCTGATCTCCATGATCACGACTCTAGGGGAAGGCCGTCCTCGAAGCTGGCGTAATAGGCGGCGACCATGTCCTCGTCGCCGTGGCCCTGCGCGGCGGCCCGTTCCAGCCGCTCCGCGCTCGCGGCCGCCACGTCCAGACGCACTCCGTTGCTCCGCCCGGCCTCGACGATCAGACGCGCGTCCTTCGCCGCCGTCACCACCGCGAACTGGGCGGGCGACAGCTTGCCGTTCAGCAGCATGTCGGACTTCGACCGCAGATATCCCATGTCCAGCGGGCCGCCCGCGATCAGCCCGAAGAACGCCTCCGGATCCACGCCCAGGGCCTGGGACAGCGCCAGCACCTCGCCGGTCGCCGCGGTGGCCGCGAGCACCCAGCTGTTCGCCACCAGCTTCAGCCGGGTCGCGCTTCCCGCGCCGCCGTCCTCGCCCGTCCACACCGTCCGCGCGCCCACCGCCTCCAGCACCGGCGCCACCGCCTGCCTGTGCTCGGCCGGACCGGCCGCCAGCACGGTCAGCTGCCCCGCCTCCGCGGGCTGCCGTGTCCCGAGCACCGGCGCGTCGAAGAACACCAGCCCGTGCGCACCGGCGAACGCGGCCAGGTCGCCGACCGCCTCGATCCCGGCCGTCGTCGACTGCACCCACGCCGCCCCCGGACGCAGGCCTTCGGCGGCCTGCTCCATCGCCTCCAGGGTGGCGGGACCGTCGTAGAGCATCGTCAGGACCACGTCCGCGCCCTCGACGGCCTCTGCGGGGGTGTCGGCGACCTGCACGCCGTCGGCGGTCAGCGGCTCGGCCTTCGCCCGGGTCCGGTTCCACACGCGGACGGCATGGCCGGCCCGGGCCAGATTGCGGGCCATCGCGGCGCCCATGATGCCGGTACCCAGAACACTCACGGTCAGCTTGTCGGTCATGACGTCATCCTCTCGCTCCACACCCTCGGCCGTCACTTCGACGCAACGGCGACCGCCCCTTGTCCCGTGTCCCGTGCCGCGCGACGATATGAGCCTCTCAAGGGGGTCGTGCATGCGCATCCGGTACGCCGCCGCGGCCTGCGCAGGCGCCGCGGTGCTGGGCTCGTTGACCGGCTGCACGGTGCCGGGGGCGGGCGCGATGGGCATCACGGTGACCTCGGACGGACAGCCGGTCGGCGTGCTGATGGTCTGTCACGACCACCTCGACGGAGCCACGTTGTACACCGACACCGACACCGGTGACGACACCGAAGACGTGGCGACCTGGAGCCATCCGAAGTCCCTCACCGGCTTCACCGCCTGGCCGCTGGCCACCGGCGGCGGGGGCTGGACCATCGACAGGCCGATGCCCGCGACCCTCGAACGGCAGCGCACCTACACCCTGTACGGATGGACCGAGGACAACTCCTGGTCGGCGAACGAAGTGACCTTCACCCTGGCCCAGTTGGCCGCGCTCACGCCGGGCCGGGTGCGCTACTACCACGCGGGGGACGGGTCGGACTCCGATCGCGACGGCTACCGGACGGCGTCGGTCGGGGACTTCCGCGCCGACGCCTGCCGGAACAGCTGACCCTCACCCCCCGCCTACGGCACGAAGATGTCCACGGACGGCCTCAGGGCGGCTGCCGAGGCCAGCGCCTGGTGGACGGGGTGGGCGTCGAAGGCCTTCAACAGGGCACTGTCCGACGGGAGTTCGGCTGCGGGGTAGGCGATCTGCTCGTAGGCGGCCTGGAAACGCGGGCCCCAGCGGCGGGCGCCGAGGCGGGCCGTACGGGAGCAGTTGTCGACCATGTGGGCGACGTCCCGGGCGTGCATGTACGGCAGCAGGGAGTCGACCGCCTCGATGACGGACTCGTTGACGATCTCCGACCAGGGGTGGCCGCGCTCGGCGAACTCGTCGATCTGCGCGGTCATCGTGGCGACGAACACCCCGGCGGTGAACGGCTCGACGGGCAGGGCGCGTTCACCGCGGCGGGCGTGCACCCGCGGCGCCACCGCCCACATGGGGGAACCGCCGACCCTGCTCATCGGGCGCTCGGCGAGCCGCCGTTCGGCCAGCACGACGCTGCGCAGCTCGGTGCCGTCGGCGACCTCGTCGTAGATCTCCGCGACGATCTCCCGGGCGGGTCCGTACGTCGCCGTGTACGCGCGGTCGAAGACGTCCCGGCCGTCCGGGTCGAGGCCCTCGCGCACCGCCCGCAGTCCGGCGCGCGAGATGGTGCGGGCGATCGGGCCGGTGACGTTCTCGCAGGACCTCTCGTACGCGGTGACCTCGTCGTCCCCGGCCAGCCGGAAGCGCGCGTACAGGCTCTCGACGACGGCGTGGACGCCGCCGAGCAGGACGGCGCGCTCGCCGACGACGTCCGAGCGGTACTCGCCCTCCAGAGTGGTGCGGAAGGTGTACGGCGAGCCCAGCGCGACCGACCAGCCGAGCGCGAGGTCGGCGGCCCGGCCGTCGGGGTCGGCGTGGACGGCGAAACTGCTGTTGATCCCGGCGCCGTTGGTCTCGGCGCCCTGCTCGTAGAGGCGGCGCACGGAGTCGCCCATGCCCTTGGGGCAGACGGCGATCACCCCGTGGCCCGCCGGGAACTCGCCGCCGATCTCCCGCAGATGGCCGAGCAGGAAGCCGTGGGACAGTCCGATGACGGCCCCGGGTTTCAACGCGGCGAAGATCTCCTCGTGGTGGGCGGCGAGCGCGGCGTCCGCGATGAGCAGGATCAGCAGGTCGCTGTCGGCGGCGACGGCGAGCCAGTCGCCCAGCGTGCCGTCCTCCTCGGTGAAGCCGTGCGCGCGGGCGTCGGCGGCCGAACGGGAACCGGGGCGCAGTCCCACGGCCACCCGGATGTCCGTGCCGGCCAGGGAGTCCCGCAGGTTGCGGGCCTGGGCGCGGCCCTGCGGGCCCCAGCCGAGCACGCCGACGCGGCGGACGCCGACGAAGGCCTTCGGCAGCAGCGGGAAGAGATGGCGTCCGCCGCGCAGGACGGTCTCGGCGCCGCCGGGCACGTCCATCGTCTCGAGGGGGAACACGTGGGAGGTGAAAGTCGAGGTCGGGGTCGGGGTCGGAGTCGGGGTCGGAGTCGGGGTCGAGGTCGAGGTCGAGGTCGAGGTCGTCGAAGTGAGGTTCGAGGTCGCGGTCATGGTCGAGTTGTAGGGTCCGGTCGAATGTTGCGGCAAGCGCAACTTGTGCAGCGATGCGTTGCGGGAACTGAAAGGCAGAGGTGAGGGCGTGCGGGACGACCATCGGGAGCTGCGACTGTTCCTGCATCTGGCGCAGACGCTGAACTTCGGCCGGACCAGCCTGGACTGTCACGTCAGTCCGGCGACGCTGACGCGGACCGTGCAGCGACTGGAGGCCGATCTCGGGCACCGGCTGTTCGACCGGGGGCCGCGCGGAGTGGCGCTGACGGCGGAAGGACATCGGTTCCGTGAATACGCCGTGCATGCACTGGAGTTGTGGCGCTCCTACCGGGAGGAGCACCCCGATCCGGCCGAACTCACCGGCCGCCTCACGGTGTTCGCCACGGTGACCGCCTGCCAGGCCCTGCTGCCCGACCTGTTGGCTCCGCTGCGGTCCGCCCACCCGCAGGTGCGGCTCGATCTGCGGACCGGGGACGCGGCGGCGGCGCTGGCCCGGCTCGACGAGGGCGAGGTCGACGCGGCGGTCGCGGGGATCCCCGCGCGGCTGCCGGAGTCGCTGGTCAGCCGGACCGTCGCGGTCACGGAGCTGGTGTTCGTCACCGCGCGGGACCGGCCCGACGTCCGGCTCGACGGGCCGTTCGTGCTGCCGCACCGCGGCCTGGTGCGGGAGGCGGCCGACCGCTGGCTGCGGGCGCACGGCAACACGGCCGAGGCGGTCTGCGAACCGGACGGCCACGAGGGGCTGTTGGCGCTGGTCGCCCTCGGCTGCGGCACCGGCGTGGTGCCGAGACTCGTCCTGGAGCACAGCGCGGTGCGCGACCGGCTGACGGTGGTGCCCGCCGACCCCGCGCCCGAGCCGTTGCCGATCGGCCTGTGCGTCCGACGGGCGGACCTGCGACGCCCGGCGGTGGCGGCTCTGTGGAGCCTGACGAGTCCGCCGTAACTTACTTGACCGAGCGTTCCAGTTCGATCTAGCGTTCACGGCATGGCCAGGACCAAGGAGTTCGACCCGGACACAGCACTTCGCGCGGCCCTGGAGCTGTTCTGGCGGCGCGGCTACGAGGCCACGTCGATGGCGGACCTCGTCGAGCACCTCGGCATCGGGCGCGCCAGCATCTACGCGACCTTCGGCAACAAGCACGACCTCTACCTCAAGGCGCTGGACCGGTACGGGGAGACCTACGATCCGGTCCTCCTGCACGAGCTGTCCCAGCCGGGGCCCGCACTGCCCGGGGTGCGCGCGGTGGTGCGGCGGTTCGCGGCCACGGCCACCGACGACACCCGGCGCACCCTGGGCTGTCTCGTCACCAACACGGCGGCGGAGCTGGCCGCGCACGACCCCTCCGCGGCCCGCCGCGTCGAGCTGAGCTGGGAGCACCTGGAGACGCTGCTGCACTCGTCGCTGGTGCGCGCGCAGGCGCAGGGCGAACTGCCGGCCGAGCGTGATCCGCGGGCGCTGGCCCGCCTGCTGCTGGTCCTGCTCCAGGGGGTGCGGGTGGTCGGCAAGGCCTCCCCGGACCCCGCGCGGGTACGGGACGCGGCGGAACAGGCGCTGACCCTGCTCGACTGACCCGTCTCCGCGACGCGGTGGGTCTGTTCATCTGACTCGAATCTGGAACGACCGGTCCAGAAAGGACTGACATGCCCCACTCTCGTTTCTCGGGACGCACCGCCCTGATCACCGGCGGCGGCTCCGGCATAGGACGGGCCCTCGCCCTCGCGTTCGCCGCCGAGGGCGCCCGGGTGGTCGTCGCCGGACGCACCCGCGCGGCGCTCGACGAGACGGTCGCGCTCGTCGAGGCGGCCGGCGGGACCGCGGTCGCCCACGCGGCCGACGTGGCAGTGGCCTCCGACGTGGACGGGCTCATCCGGGCGACCCTCGACCGCTTCGGCTCGCTCGACGTCGCCGTCAACAACGCGGGCGTCTTCCGGGGCGGCCTGCCGGTCGCCGACCTCTCCGAGGACGACTGGCGGACGGTCCTCGACACCAACCTCACGGGCGTGTTCCTCGCCCTCGGGGCCGAGATACGGCAGATGCGCACCCAGCCGAACGGCGGCGCGATCGTCAACGTGTCGTCCAACCTCGGCGTGCACCGGCAGGTGCCGGGCACCACCGCGTACGCCGCGAGCAAGGCCGCCGTCACCGCCCTCACGCGCGGGGCCGCCCTCGAACACATCGGGGACGGCGTCCGCGTCAACGCCGTCAGCCCCGGCCCGTCCGACACGTCCATGTCGCTGCGGCCCGGCGAGTCCGAGGCCGAGCGTGCCGTACGGATGAAGGAGCAGTCGCCGCTGGGCCGGGTCTCGTCGACGGACGAGGTGGCGCGGGCGGTGCTGTATCTGGCGTCCGACGACGCGGCGTCCGTCGTCGGCGCCGACCTGGTGATCGACGGCGGGGCCACCCTGTAGCGCCCGGACCCCGCGCCCGGAATCCGCACCCGGAATCTGCGCCGCAACCCGCGCTCAAGGCTCGCGCCCAGAGCCCGCCCCCAGAGCTCGCGCTCAGCCCCCGCTCAACGCCCCCAGCGGATCGTCCAGCACCGGCTGCCACGCCAACTCGGCTGCTCCGACGAGGCTGTTGTGGTCGAGGGAACAGGCGAGGAGGGGGACTCCGCCGCTGCGGCCCCACAGGCTGCGGTCGGCGACGACCGCGCGCAGCCGGCCGGGGTCGGCGTCGAGAAGGGTGCGGTGCAGACCGCCGAGGATGATGCGGTCGGGGTTGAGGATGTTCACCAGGCCCGCCAGCCCCAGGCCGAGTCGGTCGATGAGGGCCTCGGCCGCGGTGCGGACGACCGGGTCGCCGTACTCCTCGCGGATCAGCTGGTTGGCCTGCTGGAGCAGTGAACCCTCGGGGCCGGGCTCGCGGCCCGCCGTGGTGAGCAGGGCCAGCGGGTCGGCCTCGACGTCGAGGCAGCCGCGGCTGCCGCAGTGGCACGGGCGGCCCTCGGGGTTGACCGTGAGGTGGCCGACTTCGAGAGCGAGGCCCGAACTGCCCGTGTGCAGCCGCCCGTCGAGGACCAGCGCGCCCCCGACGCCCCGGTGCCCGGTGGCCACGCACAGCAGGTCGCGCGCGCCGCGTCCGGCGCCGTGCCGGTGTTCGGCGAGGGCGGCGAGGTTGACGTCGTTGGCGGCGAAGGCGGGCCCGGCGATCCCGGCGGCCCGGACCCGCTCGGCGAAGATCTCGCGCACGGGCGAGCCCACCGGCCAGGCCAGGTGCAGCGGATTGAGCGCCAGGCCCTCGGGCTCGGTGACCGCGGACGGCACGGCGAGCCCCGCGCCCACGCAGCGTCGGCCGGTCCGGCGGAGCAGGTCGGCGCCGGCGTCCACCGCGGCCCCGAGCACCTTGGCGGGGTCGGCGTCGACGGCCTCGCAACTGGGCGTGGTGGCGACGATCCGCCCGCCCAGTCCGACCAGTGCGGCCCGGAAGCCGTCCGCGTGGACCTGGGCGGCCAGCACGACCGGCCCGTCCTCGGCGACCTCGAGCCGGTGCGAAGGGCGGCCCTGCGAACCGGCGGCGGCGCCGGGACGCGCGTCGACCCGGATCAGGCCCAGCGCCTCCAGTTCCGCGGCGACCGCGCCGGCCGTCGCACGGGTGACGCCGAGTTCGGCGGTGAGCACCGCGCGGGTGGGCGCCCGCCCGGTGTGCACGAGCTCCAACGCGGGTCCGAGCGCACCGCGCCCCCGGTCCAACCGCGCTCTCGAGGTGGTCCCTTCCCCCGCCGGCCGGGGGTCCGCCTTGCCGCTCATGAGGGCGAGTCTCCCATGATCCGCTCGTCAGTCCGCGTCGGGGAAGCCGCTCACCCGCAGGGTGATGTTCAGCCGTCCCGTCAGACCCAGCTCGGCCGGCGCCGTGCCCGGCAGGACGCGCGGCACCCCGTGGTAGGCCAGCCGGGACGGCCCGCCGAACACGAAGAGGTCACCGCTGCGCAGCTCGACGTCGGTGTAGGGCCGGGTGCGGCTCTCGGTGTTGCCGAAGCGGAAGACACAGCTGTCGCCGAGGCTGAGGGAGACCACGGGCGCGTCGGACTCCTCGTCCGCGTCACGGTGCATGCCCATACGGGCGTCGCCGTCGTAGAAGTTGATCAGCGCGATGTCGTAGCCATGGTCGTCGTAGCCGTAGCTGTAGCCGCCGTCGTCATAGCCGTACGCCGCCGACCGGGCCGCTTCTGGTCCGAGGACCGGTCCCAGCGCGTCGGCCACCGCGCGGCGGCCCAGCTCGCCCAGCCAGGCCGGGAAGGGTTTCACCGGCGCGCCGTCGCCGTCGACGACCGTGCGGGCGTAGGCGTACGGGTACCAGTGCCGGCCCAGACAGACCTGGCGGGCGGTCATCGTGCCGCCGCCGGGGGTGCGGACCGTGCGCAGCCCGGCCGGGGGGCGCGCCCAGAGCCGGCAGGCGTCGATCAGCTCGCGCGCGGCGGCCGGATCCAGCCAGTCGGGGACGTGCACCGCACCCGGCGCGACCTGCGTACGCTCCCGCGGAAACAGTTCGGCGTCCATGCGTCCATCCTCCGCCACGGGTCCGACATCGGGGCCGACATCACTTCGACACCGGCTCCGACACCCGGTCTGAGCTGCGGCTCGGTTAGCCTTGGGCCATCATGGACGACCGTATGACGACGCCCTGGGGCGAGCCCGCCCTGGCCCGCTACCCCGAGGATCCGCGCGACACGCTGCGTGCCTGGGACGCCTCCGACGCGTATCTGCTCCGGCACCTCGCGGAGCGGGACGTCCCCCTCACCGGCGCGGTCGTGGTGCTCGGCGACCGCTGGGGCGCGCTGGTCACGGCTCTCGCCGCGCACCGGCCGACGCAGATCACCGACTCCTGGCTGGGACAGGAGGCGACCCGGGCGAACCTCGCCCGCAACGGCGTGGAACCCGGTTCCGTCCGGTTGCTCACCACCCAGGATCCGGCGCCCGAGCGGATCGACGTGCTGCTGGTGCGGGTGCCGAAGAGCCTCGCGCTGCTGGAGGACCAGCTGCTGCGGCTGGCGCCCGCCGTGCACGAGGGCACGGTCGTCGTCGGCGCCGGCATGGTGAAGGAGATCCACACCTCCACACTGCGCCTGTTCGAGCGGATCCTGGGCCCGACCAGGACCTCCCTCGCCGAGCAGAAGGCCCGGCTGATCTTCTGCACCCCGGATCCGTCACAGGCGCGCCCCGGCAATCCGTGGCCGCACTCCTACGCGCTGCCCGACGACGTCGGCACGCTCTCCGGTCGTACGGTCGTCAACCACGCCGGTGTGTTCTGCGCCGAGCGGCTCGACGTCGGCACCCGGTTCTTCCTCCGGCAGCTGCCGGACACGCGCGGGGTTGGCCGGGTCGTCGACCTGGGGTGCGGGAACGGGGTCGTCGGCACGGCGGTGGCGCTGGCCGACCCGGCGGCCGAGGTGCTGTTCACCGACGAGTCGTTCCAGGCGGTGGCGTCGGCGGAGGCGACGTACAAGGCGAACGGGGTGCCGGGGCACGCCGAGTTCCGGGTCGGGGACGGGCTGGCGGGAGTGCCGGGCGGGAGTGTGGACGTGGTGCTGAACAATCCGCCGTTCCACTCCCACCAGGCCACGACGGACGCGACGGCGTGGCGGATGTTCACGGATGCGCGGCGCGCGCTGCGGCCGGGCGGCGAGCTGTGGGTCGTCGGCAATAGGCACCTGGGGTACCACGTGAAGCTGAAGCGGCTGTTCGGCAACAGTGAACTGGTTGCGGGGGACCCGAAGTTCGTGGTGCTGAGGGCCGTCAAGCGCGGGTGAGGAGGCGGACCGTCCGCTCGACGGTGGCCGCCATCGCCGCCCGGCCGGCGGTCAGGTAGGCGCGGGCGTCGACGGCCTCGGGGTGGTCGGCGAGGAAGTCCCTGATCGCGCCGGTCATGGCTTGGTTCAGGGCGGTCCCGATGTTGACCTTGGCGATGCCGCCCGCGACGGCCGCGATCAGCTCGCCGTCCGGAACGCCCGAGGAGCCGTGCAGGACGAGGGGCACGTCGAGGACGGCGGCGAGCCGTTCGATCAGGTCGTGGTCGAGGGCGGCGGTGCGGGTGGTCATCGCGTGGACGCTGCCGACGGCGACGGCCAGGGCGTCCACGCCGGATTCGGCGACGAAGGCACGGGCCTCGGCCGGGTCGGTGCGGGCACCGGGCGCATGGGCTCCCTTACCGCCGATCTCCCCCAACTCGCCCTCGATCCAGAGCCCTTGGGAGTGCGCCCAGTCGACGGCCGCGCGGGTCGCGGCAAGGTTCTCGGCGTACGGAAGGCGGGAGGCGTCGTACATCACGGAACCGAAGCCGGCGTCGGCCGCCTGACGGAGGAGCAGGTCGCTCTGGACGTGGTCCAGGTGCAACGCGACGGGTACGGCGGCCCGTTCGGCGGCGGCCACGGCGGCGCGGGCGAGCGGGAGCAGCCGTCCCTGGCGGAACTTCACGGCGTTCTCGCTGACTTGGAGGACGACGGGCGCTCCGGCGGCCTCGGCGCCGGCGATCACGGCCTCGACGTGTTCGAGCGTGATGACGTTGAAGGCGGTGACGGCGGTGACGGCGGTGTGGGCCGTGCGGACCCTGCGGACCGTGCGGGCGCGGGTGACCAGTTCGCCGGTGGTCGTGAGGGGCATGTCAGCTCCCGGTCGGCCGCGAGTGGAGGACGACCGAGCGGGTGAGGTGGCGTGGGCGGTCCGGGTCGAGGCCGCGGGCGGCGGCGACGGCCACCGCGAGCCGCTGGGCGCGGACGAGTTCGGCCAGCGGGTCCAGTCGGCCGGATATCCACAACGCGCCTGTGGCCCGCACCTGTTGGGCAAGTCCCTCGGGTTCCGGCCCGAGCATCCAGGTGGCGGTTCTGGCGCCGCTCACGCTGATGGGGCCGTGCCGGTACTCCATCGCCGGGTAGGCCTCGGTCCAGGACAGTGCGGCCTCGCGCATCTTCAGCGCGGCCTCGTTCGCCAGACCGACCGTCCAGCCACGCCCCAGGAACGTGAACTGCCCGCATTCCACGAGCCCTTCGGGCAGCGGCTCGGCGAGCACGGTGCGGGCGTCGGCGAGGACGGCGTCGGTGTGCAGGCCCAGATGGGCGCGCAGGAGGGTGAGTGCGGTGGTCGCGAACCTGGTCTGCACGACGGAGCGTTCGTCGGCGAAGTCCAGGACGACGAGCCGGTCCGCGGCCCGCGCCACCGGGGTGTCGGGGTCGGCCGTGACCGCCACGGTGGGCGTACGTCCCTGAAGGCGGGTGAGCAGGTCGAGCACCTCGGTGGTGGTGCCGGACCGGGTGAGGGCGAGGATCCGGTCGTATCGACGACCCCAGGGGAACTCGGAGGCGGGGAACGCGTCCGTCTCGCCCTGCCCCGCACCTTCGCGCAGGGCGGCCACGGCCTGGGCCATGAACCAGGACGTGCCGCAGCCGACGATCGCGACCCGCTCCCCCGGCGCCGGAAGCTCCCCCGCATGACGGGCGGCCTCGGCGGCGGCCCGTGACCAGCACTCCGGCTGGCTCATCAGCTCGTCCTCGACATACGTCATGCCCCACCTCTTCCCGACGATGCATGCAGATGATTGTTCATGCAAGATAGAGCCATCTTTCGAGCAATTTCAAGCACACGATCGGCATGCAACAGACAGGGAGAGGGAGCCCGCCGATGTCACGTGACCAGCTCGCCGAGAACGGGGAGACGCCGGACTTCTTCTGGGCGGCGAGGATTTCGGCGTACGAATCCACGCACGGCTCCGGTAACAGCCCCTGGCGTCAGGCGTGTTCGCCGGTGCCGCGCTGGGTGCTGCCCGGTTCGCCGGTGTCGCGCCGCCAGACGACGACCAGTTCGTCGCGGGCCCCGAAGCGGACCAGATGGCGGCCCACCACGTCCTCGAGCCGGTCGAGTTCGTCGGCCTCGGTGTCGATGGTCAGCAACAGGGCGTCCTCGGCGGCGGTGAGGGTGCCGCTGCCCTGCGGGAAGGTGAGCAGGCCCTCGCCCTTGTCCTCGTCCCAGGTCGCCTCGATCCGGCGGCCGAGATGGGCGGCGAGCTGTTTGGCGTAGCGGTGCGGGCGGTCGGTGGGGACGCGGGCTTCGGAGCGGGACATGGACGTGACTCCCTCGGACGGCGGGCGGACTCACTGCAGTACTGCCAGACACAGGGGCCCCGCGTACACCTCCCGGACCGCAACGTATGGATTCTCCCCCGGACGGACGGCGCCGGCCGGGCACAAGGGCAGCGGTAGGCTCCAGGGCGCACCCCCGGTGAACCACCGAAAGTGCGCCCCGCCCCCCGGGGCCCGCGGTGACGGGGTGCGCGGCCGTCCCCTGCCGCTCCGCCGTGCCCGCGGACCCTTCAGCCGGCCCGTCCGGGCGCGGACCCTCCGCTCAGGGTCCCGCCCGGACGGACCGGAGCTCTCTGCGTCCTGGCTCTCTGCGTCCTGCGGGCCGAACTACTCGCCGGTGTGGGCGAGTTCGATGTCGTGGTCGTCCACGTCGCCGCTGGCGAGACTGATCCCGGTCGCCCGCGGCGGGTAGCCGGTCGCGATGACCGTGTACGGGCCGCCGTCCAGGTCGGAGAAGACGTACGCCCCGTCGTTCCCGGTCGTGGCGGTGGCGACGACGTTGCCCGCCGCGTCCACCAGCGTCACCCGCGCGTCGGCCAGCGCGGCGCCCGCGCCGCGGACCGTGCCCCGCACCTGCGCGCCGGGCCGCAGCTCGACGTCGACCCGGGTGACCCCGGTGGCGCCGATCTCGACGGGCAGCGCCAGCGGCCGGTGCTTGGGCGAGCTGACCGCAAGGGTCACCGGCCCCGGCACCAGGTCGGCCAGGACGAATCCGCCAGTCCCGTCGGTCTGTACGGTGGCCAGCACATCCCCGCGCACATCGGTCACGACGACCACCGCACCGGCGACCGGCGCCCCGCTCTCCGTCGACCGCACCGCGCCGGCCAGCCCGCTGCTCCCGCACAGCAGCACGTCGTACGTCACCGGGGCGGCCCCGACGACCACGGTCGTCGCCTGCGGCTGATGGCCGTCGGCGGCGGCGATGAGGACGTACGTGCCCTCCCCCGGCGCCTCGACCGCGTAGGAGCCGTCGGCCCCGGCGACCGCGCGGCTCAACTGCCGCCCGCCCAGCGAGATCAGCGTCACCGCGGCCCCGCCCGCCGGCGCGCTCTCCGCGCCCCGCACATGCCCGGACACGGTGTGCCCGCCGCCGGCCGGTCCGTCGCCGCTCAGCCCCGGAACGGTCGCGACCAGCTCGGCGACCGCGCGGGCCAGCGGAACGGCGACCGCGGCGCCCACAGCACCCACAGCCTCCTCGTCGACGCCCGCGCCGGACGCGACGGACGTCCCCGTCTCCGGCCTCGCCTCCGATTTCGTCGCCTCCTCCCTCACGCCTGCCGCCGCCGTCCGCTGCCGCGGGATGAACGCGGCGACCACGAAGGCGAGGACCGCCGCTCCCGAGCCGACCGCCATGACCACCTTGAACCCGTTCTCGGAGGGCAGGGCGGCGCCGCCGAACACCGTGGTCATCTGGGCCAGGATCACCCCGGCGACGGCGCTGGCGGTGGAGGTGCCGATCGACCGCATCAGGGTGTTGAGGCTGTTCGCGGCGGCCGTCTCGGAGGCGTCCACGGCGCCCATGATGAGCGCGGGCATCGCGCCGTAGGCGAAGCCGATGCCGGCGCCGATGACACAGGAGCCCAGGACGAGCTCCCACACGGCGTCCATCAGCACGATGGTGAGGCCGTATCCGACGGCGACGACGACCGCGCCGATCATCAGGGTCGTCTTCGGGCCCCGCGCCTTCGAGATCAGCGCGGACACGGGCGCCGTGGCCATCATCACCAGGCCCGTGGGGGCCATGACCAGACCCGCGGCCAGCAGCGACTTGCCCAGCCCGTAGCCCGTCGCCTCGGGCAGCTGGAGAAGCTGGGGAAGGACCAGGGACATCGCGAACATGGAGAACCCGAAGGCCGTCGAGGCGAGGTTGGTCACCAGCACCTGGCGGCGGGCGGTGGTCCGCAGGTCCACCAGCGGTTCCTCGACCCGCAGTTCGAACAGACCCCACAGGAGCAGCACGACCACCGCGGCAGCGAAGAGCCCGAGGGTGGTGCCGCTGCCCCAGCCCCAGTCGGCGCCCTTGGAGATCGCCAGCAGCAGACAGATCAGTCCGGCGGCCATGCCGACCGCGCCGACCAGGTCGAAGCGGCCGCCGGTGCGCACCTTCGACTCGGGCACGAACAGCGGGACGAGCACGGCGGCGACGACGCCGAGCGCGGCCGACGTCCAGAACAGCACATGCCAGTCGAAGTGGTCCGCGAGGAGCGCGGCGGCGGGCAGCCCGAGCGCGCCGCCGACGCCGAGGGAGGCGCTCATCAGCGCGGTGGCCGAGCCGAGCCGCTCGGCGGGGAGTTCGTCGCGCATGATGCTGATGCCGAGCGGGATGACGCCGGAGGCGAGTCCCTGCAGGGCCCGGCCGACGATCATCGGGGTGAGCGCGTCGCTGAGGGCGGCGGTGACCGATCCGGCGACCAGCATGGCCAGGCTGACCAGCAGCATGCGGCGCTTGCCGTACATGTCGCCGAGCCGTCCCATGACGGGGGTGGCGACGGCGGCCGCGAGAAGGGTGGCGGTGACGGTCCAGGCCGTGTCCGAGGCCGGGGCGTCGAGCAGCGTCGGCAGCTCCGGGACGATCGGGATCACCAGGGTCTGCATCAGCGAGACCACGATCCCGCCGAAGGCCAGGACCGCTACGACGAGGTCGGCCCGCGGCGGCGCGGACTCCCCCGTCGTGACGGACCGGGGGTGCGCATGGGACATGGTCGGGCCTCCGTGGGGGGATCGGGCCTTCGCGACGCCCACCAATCTAGATCGCTTGATTAACTTAAGCAAGTAGAATGTTCGGTGGGCGAGAGGTGAAGATTCCGCGCACGGAGGGCCTCCGAAGAGGCCCTCCGGTCCCCACGACAGGGGCGACTACAGCGCCCGCTCCAAGTGGTCGGCCACCAGCTTCACGAACCGTGCGGGCTCCTGGGGCCGGCCGCCCTCGGCCAGCACCGCGAGACCGTGCAGCAGTTCGGCGGTCCCGGCGAGCTCGGTGCGGTCCTCCCGGTCCTTGTAGGCCTGGTTCAGGCCCTTGACGAGCAGGTGGTCCGGGTTGAGCTCGAGGATCCGCTGGGCCTTGGGCACCTCCTGACCCATCGCGCGGTACATGTTCTCCAGCGCCGGGGTGAGGCCGTTCGCGTCCGAGACGATGCAGGCCGGGGACACCGTGAGGCGCGAGGAGAGGCGCACTTCCTTGATGTCGTCGCCCAGTTGCTCCGTCATCCAGCCGAGCAGACCGGCGTACTCCTCGCCCTGCTTCTCCCGCGCGCCCTCGGCCTCTTCGTCGCCCTGCGCGTCGAGATCGACCTCTCCCTTGGCGACGGACCGCAGCCGCTTGCCCTCGAACTCGCCGACCACGTCGACCCACACCTCGTCGACGGCGTCGGTGAGCAGCAGGACCTCGATGCCCTTGGCCCGGAAGGCCTCCATGTGCGGGGAGTTCTCGATGCTCTCCCGGGACTCGCCGGCCAGGTAGTAGACGTCCTCCTGGCCGTCCTTCATCCGCTCCACGTAACTCTGCAGCGTGGTCGGCTCGTCCGCGCTGTGCGTGCTCGCGAACGACGCGACGGCGAGCAGGGCGTCGCGGTTGTCGTTGTCGGTGACGAGCCCTTCCTTCAGGACCGCGCCGAACTCCCGCCAGAACGTGGCGTAGCGGTCGGGGTCCTTGGTCAGCAGGTCCTTGACCGTGGCCACGACCTTCTTGGTCAGCCGACGCTGCATCATCTTGATGTGCCGGTCCTGCTGCAGGATCTCCCGGGAGACGTTCAGCGAGAGGTCCGCCGCGTCGACCACGCCCTTGACGAAGCGGAGGTAGGGCGGCAGCAGCGCCTCGCAGTCGTCCATGATGAAGACGCGCTTCACATACAGCTGCACACCGCGCTTGGAGCCCTGCTGGTACAGGTCGTGCGGGGCGTGCGAGGGGACGAAGAGCAGCGCCTGGTACTCGAAGGTGCCCTCGGCCTGGAGCCGGACGGTCTCCAGCGGCTCCCGCCAGTCGTGGCTGATGTGCTTGTACAGCTCGTGGTACTCGTCGTCGGACACCTCCTCGCGCGAGCGCGCCCACAGGGCCTTCATCGAGTTCAGCGTCTCGGGCTCGGGCGCGGCGTCGCCGTCGCCGGTGCCGTCGACGCCGTCGGCCTTCTTCGGGACCGTCCTGATCGGCCAGGTGATGAAGTCCGAGTACCGCTTGACGATCTCCTTGATCGTCCAGGCGGAGGTGTAGTCGTGCAGCTGGTCGTCGGAGTCCGCGGGCTTGAGGTGCAGGGTGACCGAGGTGCCCTGCGGCGCGCCGTCGACCCGCTCCAGCGTGTACGTGCCCTCGCCGCGCGACGACCAGCGCGTGCCCTGGCTCTCGCCGGCACGCCGGGTCAGCAGGGTCATCTCGTCCGCCACCATGAACCCGGAGTAGAAGCCCACCCCGAACTGCCCGATGAGCCCCTCGGCCTGGTCGTCCGCGCCGCCCTTGTCGGCCTTGCCCGCCTTGCCCGCCTCGCTCGCCTCGCTCGCCTCACGGGCCTCCCGCAGCTCCCGGACGAACTGCGCGGTCCCCGAGTTGGCGATCGTGCCGATGAGCCGGCCGACCTCCTCGTACGACATTCCGATGCCGTTGTCCCGCACGGTGAGGGTGCGGGCGCCGTCGTCGGTCTCGATCTCGATGTGCAGGTCGGAGACGTCGGCGTCGAGCGTGTCGTCCCGCAGCGCGGCCAGGCGCAGCTTGTCCAGCGCGTCCGAGGCGTTGGAGACGAGCTCTCGCAGGAAGACGTCCTTGTTCGAGTAGACCGAGTGGATCATCAACTGGAGCAGCTGACGGGCCTCAACCTGGAACTCAAACGTTTCGGTCGTCATGGTTCGCGTGTCCCTCACAGGTTCCGTGGTCTCGTCGACGGTGGTGAACTGATCAGGGCCACTTTACAAACAGCGGGTCGGGCGGGGGTCAGCGTTGTCCGAGGTCGTCCGCGCGAGTGACGCGGATCTTCGACTGACCGTGCGGGAGCGCCTCCCAGTCGTCCATGAAGCGGGCCCGCAGACCGTGCTTCTCCGCCAGGGCCACGAGGGTCTCGGTGCGGTAGTAGAAGTCCTCCCGCAGGACGTGGTGTTCCTCGCCCTCGGTGCGGTCGAAGGTGAAGTCGAACCAGCCGCCCGGCGCGAGCACCCGCCCTACGTGGGCCAGGCACTCCTCGATGACCGGGAGCGGCGAGTGCGAGAAGACGCTGTGCGCGTGGACGACGTCGAAGTGGGCGTCGGGCAGGAACCGCAGCGTCAGGTCGCGCACCGGGGTCAGGGTCGGCAGCCGCTGCTGCAACCCCATGTCGACGATGGTGTCCTGCGCGGCGACGAGGATGTCGGGGGAGATGTCGACGCCGTGGTAGTGGCCGGGTTCCAGGTGCCGGATGAACCGCCAGCCGCCCCGCAGGTTGCCGCAGCCGATCTCCAGCATCCGGTGCTCGGGGCGCAGCCCGTGGCCGAGAAGGTAGTCGAACTGCATCGCGCCCAGCGCCAGCCACCGCTCCCGGTTGCGGCTGCCGACGGCCGCGTCCGGGTCGGCGCGGGTGTCGGAGCGCATCACGGCACGGTAGTAGGAGACGTGGTCCGGGTGGCGGCGGCTCAGCCACAGGTCCCGGGCGGCGCGGGCCAGATGACGGGGCACCCGGTCGGGGTGGCGCAGGGCGTAGCCGACGCGGTGGCCGAGCGTGGCGCGGTTGGCGGTGAGGTTCCTGGCGGGCATGGGTCGGCGCCTTTCCTGGGCTGCTGCAGGTCCTGGTCCCAGCCTCGGGGAGCGGGCGACGGTTCCGGCTCGGTCGACAGGAGCCGGTCCGCGGGAGGTTCGGGCGATCCCGATGTCAGCCGATCGGTTGATGCGCGCCCGCGTCCGTCGCGTTAGACACGGAGGATGAGCACGACGGAGACGACGACGCAGACGACGACGGAGACGACCGCCGATGCGGACGGGCGTCGACTTGCCGGGATCGTGCACGCCGCGTTCTTCCTGCTGCTCGGCTCGTCCTTCGCGCGCTTCCTGAGCCGGGACCAGGGCGCGGCGCACACCGGGTGGACAGCGCACACCTGGTGGACGGTGACGCTGTTCGCGGTCTTCTGCCTGCTCTACGTCCTCGGGCCCTTCCTCGCCCCGGCGCCCCGCCCCGGTTCGCCGCCCACCTCGGGTCATCTGGCCTGGCTGGGCTCGACGTCGGCCGTCTGGGTGGTTCTTCTGGCCCTCGCGCCGAGCGCCACCTGGTGCGTCATGCCCCTGCTGTTCGCGGGACTGCACGCACTGCCGCCCCGGTTCTCGGTACCGCTCGCGTGCGCGCTGACCGCGCTGGTGGTGGCCTGCGAAGTGCGGGCGGCCGACGGGGCGTTGAACCCGAACATGGTCGTGGCCCCGCCCGCCGTCGCCGCGGTCGCCACCGCCGTACTCGTCCATCTACAGCGCCAGGGAGCCCGGCAGCGCGTGCTGATCGACGATCTTGTCCGCACCCGCCGCGACCTCGCCGCCTCCGAACGGCAGGCGGGCGTCCTGGCGGAGCGCCAGCGGCTGTCCACGGAGATCCACGACACCCTCGCCCAGGGCCTGTCCAGCCAGGGGATGCTGTTGCAGGCCGCCGAGCGCGTCTGGCGGTCGGACCCGGACGCGGCCCGCGCACATCTGCGCGAAGCGGCCGAGATCACCTCCCGGGGCCTCGCCGAGGCCCGGCGTTTCGTCCATGACCTGGCGCCGGCCGACCTCGCCGAGCAGTCGCTCCCGGACGCGCTCGCCGCCCTCGCGGCGCGGGAGAGCGGGCCGGGCCTGACCGTGGAGTTCCGGCTCGACGGCGACCCGGGCCCGCTGCCGGAACGGGTCGAGGCGGCGCTGCTGCGCATCGCCCAGGGGGCGTTGGCCAATGTCCGCGAACACGCCGCGGCGACCCGGGCCGCGTTGACCCTGACCTGTCTGGACGACCAGATCTCGCTGGACGTGGCCGACAACGGCCGTGGCTTCGACGCGCGTTCGCCCACGGTCTCTCCTGCGGACCGGGCCCGTGGACACGGGCTGCCGGCCATGCGCATCCGGGCCCGACAGTCGGGCGGCGCCCTCACCGTGGAGTCCACCCCGGGCGAGGGCACCGTCGTCTCGGTAGCGGTCCCGCTCACTCTCGACCCCGTGAAGAAGCCCGCCAGGAAGCCCGTCAAGGAACCCGCCAAGAAATCCGACAAGGAGCCCGTCCAGTGAGCGCGTCCACGTCCCCGACCCCCGTCCGGCTGCTGCTGTGCGACGACCACGCCGTCGTACGGGCCGGTCTGCGCGCCCTGTTGTCCAGCGCCGACGGCATCGAGGTGGTCGGCGAGGCGGGCACCGGCGAGGAGGCGCTCGCCCTGGCCGCCCGATTGCGTCCCGACGTGGTCCTGATGGACCTTCAGCTCGACGGCGGCGCAACCGGAGGCACGGGCAGAGGCACAGACAGGGGCACGGACGGAGGCATGGACGGCGTGACGGCCACCCGACGTCTGACCGCCGACGGCGCGGACGGCACCGCCGGCCCCCGGGTCCTGGTCCTCACCATGTTCGACACCGACGCCGACGTCACCCGCGCCATCGAGGCGGGCGCGACCGGCTACCTCCTCAAGGCCGAGCGCCCCGACGAACTGTTCGCGGCGATCCGCAGCGCCGCGTCCGGCCGTACGACGCTGTCGCCCCCGGTCGCCGACCGACTGCTGGCCCGGATGCGCAGCCCGCGCCCCACCCTGTCCGAGCGCGAGCACGACATCCTCGGCCAACTGGCCCGCGGCCTCGGCAACCGGGAGATCGCCCGGGCGCTCTTCATCAGCGAGGCGACCGTCAAGACCCATCTCGGCCGGATCTACGGCAAGTTGGGGGTGGAGACGCGGTCGGGCGCGGTGGCGGTGGCGAAGGAGAGACGGCTGCTGCCGTGAGGCCCGGCACCGATCGCTCCTTTCGGGGGCGTGGCACCGATCACTCCCACCGTGGCCCAGCACCGGTCACTCCTGCCGTGAGGCCCTGTTCAGACGACTCCTGACGTCCGCATCCCGCCCTTGTCCTGCCCCCGCCCTCCCCCTAGCCTGATTTTGTGCCGCAAATAAACAAAGCCCGTTCGCACAGTGCGGTGCAGGGCGAATCCCTCAGCAGGCTCCGGCTCGCCCTCACCGTCTTCTTCGCCCTCGACGGCTTCGTCTTCGCCGGCTGGGTCGTCCGCATCCCCGCGATCAAGGAGCAGACCCACGCCTCGGCCAGCGATCTCGGCCTCGCCCTGCTGGGCGTCTCCGCCGGGGCCGTGGTCACCATGCTGCTCACCGGCCGCCTCTGCCACCGTTACGGCAGCCATCCGGTCACCGTCGTCTGCGCGGTCCTGCTGTCCCTCAGCGTCACCCTGCCCCCGCTCACCCACTCCGCCCTCACGCTCGGCGCGGTCCTGCTGCTGTTCGGCGCCGCGTACGGCGGGATCAACGTGGCCTTCAACAGCGCCGCAGTCGATCTCGTCGCGGCACTGCGCAGGCCGATCATGCCCACGTTCCACGCGGCCTTCAGCCTCGGCGGCATGATCGGCGCCGGCCTCGGCGGCCTGGTCGCGGGGTCCCTGTCCCCCGCCCGCCATCTCCTCGGCCTCGGGCTCATCGGCCTGCTGGTCACCGCACTCACAGGACCGGTGCTCCTACGACAGCCTTCGCCCCGCCCGCCGGACCAGCTCCTCGCCGACGCCGGAACCCCGACGGACAGGACCCGGAACCCCCGCACCCCCCGCACCCCCCGCGCTCCCCGCGCTCCCCGCACCCGCCGCCTCGTCATCGTCTTCGGCCTGATCGCCCTGTGCACGGCCTACGGCGAAGGAGCCCTCGCCGACTGGGGCGCCCTGCACCTCCAGCAGGACCTGGACTCCTCGGCCGGGGTCGCGGCCGTGGGGTACTCCTGCTTCGCGCTCGCCATGACGGTCGGCCGGCTGACCGGCACCACCCTCCTCGAACGGCTCGGCCGCACCCGCACGGTGGTGGCCGGCGGCGCGGTCGCGTCGGCGGGGATGCTGCTGGGCTCCCTCGCCCCGACCCTGTGGGCGGCGCTCCTGGGCTACGCGATCACGGGCCTCGGCCTGGCCAACCTCTTCCCGGTGGCCGTCGAACGCGCGGGCGCCCTGGCCGGCCCCAGCGGAGTCGCCATCGCCTCCACGCTCGGCTACGGCGGCATGCTCCTCGGCCCGCCCGCCATCGGCTTCATGGCCGACTGGTTCTCCCTGCCCACCGCCCTGACCAGCGTGGCCGCACTCGCCGCGGTGGCCGCCGCGATCGGCCTCGCCACCCGACGGACGACCACCGACTGAACACCGGCGCCCGTATCCGGCGCCCACACCCGACCCGTCGACATCACGGACGAACGCGGTCACCGACGGCACCTCGCCCGGACCGCACTCCATCCGGCAGACTCACCCGCATGGAGACCGCCGAGTACATCCGCATCCTCGACCGGGAGGGCGGCTCGCTCGCCGCCGCGGCAGCCGAGGCCGGACCCGACGCCAAGGTGCCGACCTGCCCGGACTGGCAGGTCAGGGATCTGCTGCGGCACACCGGGATGGTGCATCGCTGGGCGACCTCGTTCGTCGCCGAGGGCCGCACCTCGTTCCACCCCGGCGACGGACTGCCGGACCTCGACGGCGACGCCCTCTCGGCCTGGTTCCGCGAGGGGCACCGGCGGCTCGTCGACACGCTGTCCGCCGCCTCACCGGACGTACAGTGCTGGCACTTCCTGGCCGCGCCGTCGCCGCTCGCGTTCTGGGCCCGGCGGCAGGCGCACGAAACGGCCGTGCACCGCGTCGACGCGGAGTCGGCCCGTGGTCGTACACCCGAGGAGATCGCCCAGGAGTTCGACGTCGCCTTCGCGGCGGACGGCGTCGACGAACTGCTGAGCGCCTTCCACGCGCGCGAGAAGAGCAAGGTGCGGACCGAGAAGCCCCGGGTCCTGCGGGTGCGGGCGACCGACGCCGACGACGCCGTGTGGACCGTACGACTGTCCTCGCGCGCGCCGGTGACGGAGCGGAACGCCGACGGGGGCGCCGACTGCGAGGTGGCCGGGCCTGCGGGGCTGCTCTACCTGTCGTTGTGGAACCGGGCGCCGTTCCCCGACATCGTCGGGGACGCCTCGCTGGCTGCCCTGTGGCGGGAGAAGTCGGCCATCACCTGAGCTTGAGCATCCTGGTCAGCACCGCGCGCTGCACCGGCAGGACCTCGCCGTGCAGCGCGCGCCCCTTTCCGGTGAGCGCCACCCGGACGCCTCTGCGGTCCTCGGCGCACAGGCCTCGCTCCACGAGTTCGTCCTTCTCCAGCCGGGCGATCAGGCGGGACAGGGCGCTCTGGCTGAGGTGGACCCGCTCGGCGATCTCCTGGACGCGATAGCCGCAGGAGACGTCCGCGGCGGCGGAGTCGGCGAGCACGTCCAGCACCTCGAAGTCGCTGGCGCACAGGCCGTGTCGGTGCAGAGCGCGGTCGAGTTCGCACTGGGTGCGCGCATGCAGGGCCAGCATGTCCCGCCACTGCCCCACGAGCGCCTGCTCGGCCGTCTGCCGGACCGCTTCGGCAACCGTTTCCCCGGCCGTTTCCTCGCCCTCCGCCCGGCCCTTCGTGTCGCCCTTCATCGCCGCCATGGCCCGCACCGTAGCAGAGAAACAGTTTCATTGCATCGGAATTAAATGCGCTTGCATTCGATGCATGCGCATGTAGTGTCTCCGCCATGACCTCTCCGCTCCCCTCCCCCGCGTCCTCCCTCTCGGAGGGCCGCTGGACCTCACGGCTCTGGGGCACCCTGCTGGTGCTGTGCGCCGCGATGTTCCTGGACGCGCTGGACGTGTCGATGGTCGGCGTCGCCCTGCCGTCCATCGGCTCCGACCTCGGTCTGTCCACCTCGACGCTGCAATGGATCGTCAGCGGCTACATCCTGGGCTACGGCGGCCTGCTGCTCCTCGGCGGCCGCACCGCCGACCTGCTGGGCCGCCGTCAGGTCTTCCTGGTCGCCCTCGGCGTGTTCGCCGTCGCCTCGCTGCTCGGCGGGCTCGTCGACTCGGGCCCGCTGCTGATCGCCAGCCGGTTCATCAAGGGCCTGAGCGCGGCCTTCACCGCCCCGGCCGGGCTGTCGATCATCACTACGACGTTCCCGGAGGGCCCGCTGCGCAACCGCGCGCTCTCCATCTACACCACCTGCGCCGCCACCGGCTTCTCCATGGGCCTGGTCCTCTCCGGCCTGCTCACCGAGGCCAGTTGGCGCCTGACCATGCTGCTCCCCGCGCCCATCGCCCTCGTCGCCCTCGCGGCGGGCCTGAAGCTGCTCCCGCGCAGCGAGCGGGAGAAGGACCACAACGGCTACGACGTGCCCGGCGCCGTCCTCGGCACCGCGTCGATGCTTCTGCTGGTCTTCACCGTCGTCCAGGCGCCCGAGTCCGGCTGGACCTCCGCCCGCACCCTGCTGTCCTTCCTCGCGGTCGCCGTCCTGCTGACCGCCTTCGTCCTCGTCGAGCGACGCTCGGCCGGCCCGCTGATCCGGCTCGGCGTACTGCGCTCCGGCAGCCAGATCCGCGCCCAGCTCGGCGCGATGGCGTTCTTCGGCTCGTACGTCGGCTTCCAGTTCCTGGCGACCCTCTACATGCAGTCGCTGCTGGGCTGGTCGGCGCTGCACACGGCGCTCGCCTTCCTGCCGGCGGGCGCGCTGGTGGCGGTGTCCTCGACCAGGATGGGCGCGATCGTGGACCGTTTCGGCACCCCACGGCTCATAGCGGCGGGCTTCGCCTTCATGGTCACCGGGTACGCGCTGTTCCTGCGCGTCGACCTCGACCCGGTGTACGCGGCGGTGATCCTGCCCACCATGCTGCTGATCGGCGCGGCCTGCGCGCTGGTCTTCCCCTCGCTCAACATCCAGGCCACCAACGGCGTCGCCGACCACGAACAGGGCATGGTCTCCGGCCTGCTCAACACTTCGGTGCAGGTGGGCGGCGCACTCTTCCTGGCCGTGGTGACCGCGGTGGTGACCGCGGGCGCACCGGCGGACCCCACTCCGCAGGCCGTCCTCGACAGCTACCGGCCCGGGCTCGCGGTCGTGACGGCGGTCGCCGCCGCGGGACTCCTCATCACCCTGCCCGGCCTGCGCGCCCGGCGTGGCGGCGGCTCGGTCGTGATCGCCAGATCCTCGGCGGAGAAGGCGGCCGAGGTGGTGGGGGCCCGCGACTAGCGCCTGTCGTCCGGCACACCCGTGACTTGTGCGTCCGGCGGGGGCTGTTGCCCCGTCGGACGCACGGCTGGGAGAATCGTCGGATGAACGGACACGGGGGGCCACGCACACAGGCGGAGCGGGACGCGATCACCGTGGAGATCGGTTACGCGCTGTTCAGCGCGGTGTTCGCGGCGGTGGTGATCCTCGGGGCGGTCGCCGGTCCGGCGCTGCTCTTCCGACTCCCGGAGCCGGCCGAGTGGTTGCTGCCGCGTACCGGGCTGGTGCTGGCCGTTGCACTGTTCGCGGTCCGCGTGGTGAGTGTGCTGCGGCGTTTCCCCGGGGCGGCTCAGCCCAGCCAGCCCGGCCGCACCAGCCCCGACTCGTAGGCCAGCACGACCAGTTGGGCCCGGTCCCGCGCGCCCAGCTTCACCATCGTGCGGCTGACATGGGTCTTGGCGGTGAGCGGGCTGACGACCAGTCGGCGGGCGATCTCCTCGTTGGACAGGCCGATCCCGACGAGCGCCATCACCTCCCGCTCCCGTTCGGTGAGCCGACCCAACGCGTCGGCGGGCGCGGGCTCCTTGGAGCGGGCGGCGAACTCGGCGATCAACCGGCGCGTCACCCCCGGCGAGAGCAGCGCGTCCCCGGCCACCACCGCCCGTACGGCGCGCAGGAGTTCTTCGGGTTCGGTGTCCTTCACCAGGAAGCCTGACGCTCCCGACCGGATCGCCTCGAAGACGTACTCGTCGAGTTCGAAGGTGGTGAGCATGACCACCTTGACGGCGGCCAGCGTGTCGTCGTCGGTGAGGCGGCGGGCGGCGGCGAGTCCGTCGAGCCGGGGCATGCGGATGTCCATCAGGACGACGTCCGGCCGCAGTTCACGCACCGAGCGCACCGCCTCCTCACCGTCGGCGGCCTCCCCCGCGACCTCGATGTCGGGCTGCGCGTCGAGCAACGCCCGAAACCCCGCCCGGACCAACGACTGATCGTCGGCGAGCACCACACGAATCACCGCCCCGCCTCGCCCCACCGGCTCTCCCTGCTCCGCCGCTCCCTCTCGACCGACCGACCCACCTTGCTCCACCGCTCCTCCCCGGCCCACCGGCTCTCCCTCGTTCACTGGTCCTCCCCCGCCCTCGACGGCAGGACGGCGAGCACCCGGAAGCCGCCGTCGGGGCGGGCCCCGGCCTCGATCGTGCCGCCCAGCGCCGCGGCCCGCTCCCGCATCCCGGCCAGCCCGTTGCCCCCGCCGCCCGCGTCGGCGCCGGTCGCGGGCCCGTCGTCGTCGATCCGGAGCCGTAGCGTCCCGGCCGCCCGCTCCAGCCGCACACGCGCGTGGCGCGAGCCCGAATGCCGTACGACGTTGGTGAGGGCCTCCTGGACGATGCGGAAGGCGGCGAGGTCCGTGCCGGGGGACAGTCGGGGCGGGGTTCCTTCCACGTCGACGGCGAGGCCCGCGTGCGCCGCCTGCTCCACCAGCTCGGGCAGTCGGTCCAGGCCGGGGGCCGGAGCGCGCGGCGCGGCTCCGGGCGTGCGGAGGCTGTCGAGCACCTGGCGCACCTCGCCGAGCGCCTCCTTGCTGGCGGATTTGATGGCGCCGAGCGCCGTGCGCGCCTGCTCGGGGTCGGAATCGAGGAGCGCGAGTCCGACGCCCGCCTGGACGTTGATGACGGAGAGGCTGTGGGCGAGGACGTCGTGCAGCTCGCGGGCGATGCGCAGCCGCTCCTCGTCGGCGCGGCGGTGGGCGGCCTGGGCGCGTTCGGCCCGCTCGCGGGCCCACTGTTCGCGCCGGATCCGGGCCAGCTCGGCGACCGCCACGATCGCCACCGCCCAGCCGGCGACGACGATCTCCTGGGCGAAGGACGCGGGGGCGTCCCCGGACGGCGGCAGCCATCGGTACAGCCAGTGCGCGACCAGGAGATGCACCGCCCACAGCATCCCCAGCGCCGTCCAGGCGGCCCGTCGGCGTCCCGCGACGACGGCGGCGAAGCAGGCCACGGCCACGGTGAGGAAGACCGGGCCGTACGGGTAGCCGGCGCCCAGATAGACCGCGGTCGCGGCCGCCGTGCCGAACACGACGGCCACCGGGGCCCGTTGCCGCCACAGCAGCAGACCGCAGGCGACGAGGAGCAGCACGTGGGCGAAGAGGTCGAGGCCGGCCCGTTCGCCGTCCTGCGCATGGGCCGCGAAGTTCGAGCCGACGAGAACGAGGACGGCGAGCAGCGCGGTGGATCGCCAGGGCCATCGCCCGCCCGGCTCCTCGCCCGCCCAGCGGCGCAGCCACGGCGGCCCGTGCGGCCGCCATCGCCCCGGGCCGTCGCCCCCGCGCACCCGCTGTTCGTCCATGCCCGCCACGCTAGACGCCGTCGACCACACGGGACGTCCGCCGGGCGAGGTGATCACCCGTACTCCCCCTGAAGTACGCGGGCCGCCGTTCGCGGGGCGTGAGGCACGGGCGCCCTGCCGTGTGTGAGGCACGGGCGCCCTGCCGTGTGTGAGGCACGGGCGCCCTGCCGTGTGTGAGGCACAGGTGCCCTGCCGCGTGTGAGGCGCGCGAGGTGTCGGCGGGCCGCCGGCACCGCCTCCGCACCGTCCCTGTCCTACCGCAGCCCCACCCCATGGGCGAGCCGGGTCGCCGCATGGTGGAAGAACGGCTCGCGGTCCTCCACCACCCGGTGGAACTGGCCGAACAGCTCGAAGCCCACCAGCCCGTACAGCTCCGCCCAGGCCGCGACCAGCGCCACGGCCGCCTCCGGCGGGAGGTCGGGGGCGAGGTCGGCGGCCATCCGCTCGGCCTCGGGGCGCAGTGCGGCGCAGAGCGGCGGTGCGGCGAGCCCGGGCCCCTGCTGCGCGTCGCGCACGATGGCGATGAGGAGGAGGCCGACGCGTGAGGCGGCCGGGACGGTCGTCTGGGGCGCGCTGTAGCCGGGTACCGGCGAGCCGTAGATCAGCGCGTACTCGTGCGGGTTCGCCAGCGCCCAGCCGCGCACCCCCTCGCAGACGGCGACCCAGCGCCGTACGGGGTCGGCGTCCGCGACGGCAGCGTGCGCCGTCTCCGCCCGCTCGCCGAGGGAGTCGTAGGCGTCGATGATGAGTGCGGTGAGCAGGTCGTCGCGGCTGGGGAAGTAGCGGTAGAGCGCGGAGGAGACCATGCCGAGCTCCCGGGCGACGGCCCGCAGCGAGAGCTTGGCGGCGCCCTCGGCCGCGAGCTGTCTGCGCGCCTCGTCCTTGATGGCGGCGGTGACTTCGATCCTGGCGCGGGCCCGGGCCCCTTGGGTGGCACTGCTCATGGGGCTCAGTGTTCCACGAAAACAGAGCGGTGCACACAATGGAGAGCGGTGCCTAAATTAGAGAGCACCGCTCTTGCTTTGGATCGCCAATCTCGTGCAGACTGCTCTCAAGCGAGAGCAGTGCTCACACTTTCGGGGGGCACGCCCCCTCGCGCGGCCAACAGGAGGCAGTAGCCATGTCCACTCACGTCCAGAAGCCCGGCTGGTTCACCGTCAACGTCTTCAACCGTGCCGTCGCCTGGATGACCCGCCGCGGTCTCAGCGTGTGGGGATCCCGGGTCCTGGCGGTCCGCGGCCGCAAGAGCGGTCAGTGGCGCACCACCCCCGTGAACCTGCTGACCGTGGACGGGCAGCAGTACCTGGTCGCCCCGCGCGGCCACGTCCAGTGGACGCACAACATGCGGGCGGCGGGCGGCGGCGAGCTGCACCTCGGCAAGCACGTGGAGGAGTTCAGCGCGAGCGAGGTCTCCGACGACGACAAGACCCCGCTGCTGCGCGCCTACCTCAAGCGCTGGAAGGCCGAGGTCGGCGTCTTCTTCGGCGGGGTCGGTCCCGACTCCCCCGACGCCGAGCTGCGCCGTATCGCCCCCGACCACCCGGTGTTCCGGATCACCGTCACCGACCGGCGATGACGGGCCCGGCCACGGTCAGGAACCGTCCTCCTCGACCGCCGAAGGCTCGGCCGCCGGCCGCAGGTCCACCGCGCCCAGCGCCCGCTGGGCGAGCGGATGGGTGCGGACCAGCTCGCCCAGGGTCGTCCGGCCGCGTGTGATGTCCGTGAACGCCCGCCAGGCCGGGCGGAAGCCGGTGAGCGCCGCGTGGAAGAGCCCGGGTCGGCGTTCGAAGAGGGTGAGCAGCCGCTTGCCGACGCTCATCTCCACGCCGAGGCCCGCCTTGACCGCGAACGCGTAGTTCAACGCCTGCCGTCGGGTGTCCACCGCGTCGTGCGCCTCGGCGATGCGGACCGCCCACTCTCCGGCGAGCCGGCCCGAGCGCAGCGCGAAGGAGATGCCCTCGCGGGTCCACGGCTCCAGCAGGCCGGCCGCGTCACCGCAGACGAGCACCCGCCCGCGCGAGAGCGGCGAGTCGTCCGCGCGGCAGCGGGTCAGATGGCCGGAGGAGACGCTCGGCTCGAAGCCGGCCAGGCCGAGCCGCCCGATGAAGTCCTCCAGATACCGCTTGGTGGCCGCGCCTTCGCCGCGCGCCGAGATCACGCCGACCGTGAGCGTGTCCCCCTTGGGGAACACCCAGCCGTAGCTGCCGGGCATCGGCCCCCAGTCGATGAGGACGCGTCCCTTCCAGTCCTCGGCGACCGTCTCCGGCACCGGGATCTCCGCCTCCAGACCGAGGTCCACCTGGTCGAGTTTGACGCCGACGTGCGCCCCTATCCGGCTGGCGCTGCCGTCCGCGCCCACGACCGATCGCGCCAGCACCGTCTCGCCGCCCTGCAAGACCACCGCGACCGTACGCCGGTCGGGCACCGCCGAGCCGTGCTGCTCGACGCGCTGCACGGTGACGCCGGTCCGCAGCTCGGCGCCCGCCTTCTGGGCGTGCTCGACCAGCTGCTGGTCGAACTCGGGCCGGTTGATCAGCCCGAACAGCATCTGCCGGGAGCGTCGCGTACGGGTGAAGCGCCCGTTGTTGGAGAAGGTCACCGCGTGCACCCGGTCCCGGAAGGGCAGCTCGAAGCCGGGGGGCAGCGCATCGCGCGAAGGGCCGATGATGCCGCCGCCGCACGTCTTGTAGCGGGGCAGCTCCGCCTTCTCCAGCAACAGCACGCGCCGTCCTGTGACCGCCGCCGCATAGGCGGCCGAAGCCCCCGCGGGTCCCGCGCCCACCACGACGACGTCCCACACCTGCCGCACGTCGTCCGCCGAAGAGTTCTCGCTGCTCACGATGGTCTACTGCTCCCGATCAAGCCGCCTGCCGCACCTGTCCCCCGCATCCTACGGCGGAGATCGTCACGGTCCGATGACGGTCCGCTGTGGGAAGATCGGCGGCGTACGCGAGCCCCATCCCGGCAGCGCGTACGCTCGCACGGTCACCCGTACGAACCAGTTTCACCCTGTACAACGTCGCACCCACCAGGAGCGTGCCCATGTCGTCGAATCCGGTCGCCGAGACCGTCGCCTCCCTGATGCCCAGGGCGAAGGCGGAGCTCACCGAACTGGTGGCCTTCAAGTCGGTGGCGGACTTCGACCAGTTCCCCAGAAGCGAGAGCGAGGCCGCCGCGAACTGGGCCGCCGACGCGCTGCGCGCCGAGGGCTTCCAGGACGTGGCCGTCCTCGACACGCCCGACGGCACCCAGTCGGTCTACGGCTTCCTGCCCGGACCCGCCGGTGCGAAGACCGTCCTGCTCTACGCCCACTACGACGTGCAGCCCCCGCTGGACGAGGCCGCCTGGACCAGTCCGCCGTTCGAGCTGACCGAGCGCGACGGCCGCTGGTACGGCCGCGGCAGCGCCGACTGCAAGGGCGGCTTCCTCATGCACCTGCTCGCGCTGCGCGCCCTGAAGGCCGACGGCGGCGTCCCGGTGAGCGTGAAGGTGATCGTCGAGGGCTCGGAGGAGCAGGGCACGGGCGGTCTGGAGCGGTACGCCGAGGAGCACCCGGAGCTGCTGGCGGCCGACACCATCGTCATCGGCGACGCGGGCAACTTCCGCGTCGGCCTGCCCACCGTCACCGCCACCCTGCGCGGCATGACCATGATGCGGGTGCGGGTCGACACGCTGGAGGGCAATCTGCACTCCGGCCAGTTCGGCGGGGCCGCGCCGGACGCGCTGGGCGCCCTGATCCGCGTACTGGACTCGCTGCGCGCCGAGGACGGCTCCACGACCGTCGACGGGCTGACGGGCGACGCGCGCTGGGAAGGGCTGCAGTACGAGGAGGAGCAGTTCCGCCAGGACGCCAAGGTCCTCGACGGGGTCGGTCTGATCGGCTCGGGCACGGTCGCCGACCGGATCTGGGCCCGCCCCGCCGTCACCGTCCTCGGCATCGACTGCCCGCCGGTCGTCGGCGCCACCCCGTCCGTGCAGGCGGGCGCCCGCGCGCTGATCAGCCTGCGGGTGCCGCCGGGCGTGGACGCGGCCGAGGCGACGAAGCTGCTCCAGGCCCATCTGGAGGCGCACACACCGTGGGGCGCCCGGGTGAGCACCGAGCAGATCGGCGTGGGCCAGCCGTTCAGCGCCGACACCACCAGCCCGGCGTACGCGGCGATGGCCGAGGCGATGGCGGTGGCCTACCCCGGCCAGGAGATGCAGTACGCCGGTCAGGGCGGCTCCATCCCGCTGTGCAACACCCTCGCGGCCCTCTACCCGCGGGCGGAGATCCTGCTCATCGGCCTGAGCGAGCCCGAGGCCCAGATCCACGCGGTCGACGAGAGCGTGTCCCCGCAGGAGCTGGAGCGGCTCTCGGTGGCCGAGGCGCTGTTCCTGCGCAACTACGCGACGAGCTGAGCCGTCCGCTCGGCCGCCTCGCGGCCGTTTCGCGCGGCGGATTCGCGCGGCCGATTCGCTCCGACGTCCGCTCTGCCGTCGGCAGAGGGCCTCGCCGCTCGGGCGGGGCCCTGCCTACGGTCGTCCCATGGACGTCGTCGCCCTCCTGCCCCGCCTCCACCTCCTGCGCTTCCCGGTCGGCCAGGCCTATCTCTGGCGCGACGGAGCCGAGTTGACGCTCGTCGACGCCGGCCCGGCGGGCTCCGCCGCGGCGATCACCGACGCGGTCACCGCCCTGGGCCATCCTCCCGAGGCCGTACGACGGGTCGTGCTGACCCACTTCCACGAGGACCACGCGGGCGGCGCGGCCGAGTTGGCGGCGCGCACCGGGGCCGAGGTGCTGGCGCACCCCGCGGACGCCGCCGTGGTGCGGGGTGAAGTCCCCTGCCCGCCGCCGGTGTTGGCCGACTGGGAGCGTCCCCTGCACGCCGCGGCGCTCCGACGGCTGCCCCAGGGCGACTTCGCGCGGCCCACGCGGGTCACCGAGGTGCACGACGACACCCTCCTCGACTTCGGCGGCGGTGCGCGCGTGGTCCATGTCCCGGGCCATACGCACGGCAGCATCGCCCTTCATCTGCCGCGCCACGGCGTGCTGTTCACCGGGGACGCCGTCGCCGCCTCGCCCGTCGACGGCGCGGTGCTGCCGGGCGTGTTCCACCTGGACCGGACACAGGCGCTCGCCTCCTTCCACCGGCTGGCCGCCCTCGACACGGACCTGGCCTGCTTCGGTCACGGCGACCCGGTGACCGGGCGGGCCTCGACGGTCCTGCGCGAAGGGGCGGACAACTGTCGGGCCCCACGCTGAAGATGGGGATCGCGTCCCCTCGCCTCGCCGCCCATCGAACCGTCGCCGCCGCCCTCGGCCGGCTGAGCGACCGCGCACTCGCGGACCTGGTGGAGTCCGGCGTGCCGCTCGGCGCCGGGATCGGCGGGCAGGTGGCGCGGGTCGAGGCGGCGGGCCGCCCGGTGTTCGTGAAGCAGATCCGGCTCACCGACGTCGAGCGGCGCACGGAGCACCTCGGCTCCACGGCGAACGTCTTCGGGCTCCCGCCCTACTGCCACTACGGCGTCGGCGACGTCGGCAGCCCGGGCTTCGGGGCGTGGCGGGAACTGGCCGTGCACACGATGACCACGAAGTGGGTGCTCTCCGGCCGGTTCCCGGGGTTTCCGCTGACGTACCACTGGCGGGTACTGCCCCACGCGCCCCGCCCGCTCCCGGTCGAACTGGCCGACGTGGACCGGGCGGTGACGTACTGGGGCGGCGGGCCGGAGCGTCCGGGGCTGCGCGAGCGCCTCGACGGTCTGCGCTCGGCGTCGGCGAGCCTGACGGTGTTCCTGGAGCACCTTCCGCTCACGCTCCACGACTGGCTGGGCGCGCGCCTGCGCACGGACGGCGCGGACGCCGCCTGCGCCCTGGTGGAACGGGAGCTGGCGGCCCTGGTCTCCTTCCTCCACGACCGCCGGCTCCTCCACTTCGACGGCCACTTCCGCAACGTCCTCACCGACGGACGCCGGCTCTACCTCGCCGACCACGGACTCGCGCTCTCCGCCCGCTTCGACCTCACCCCGCCGGAACGGGCCTTCCTCGACCTGCATCGCGGCTACGACCGCGCCTACGTCGGCTCCTACTTGGTGAAGTGGCTCGTCACGGACCTGTACGGGTATGTCGGCGAGGAACGCGCGGCCTTCGTGCGCGCCTGCGCCGGAGGTCTGCGGCCGCAGGGCGTCCCGGCCGGGGCCGCCGCGCTGGTGAGCCGTCACGCTCCGGTCGCCGCCGTGATGGAGCGCTTCGAGCGACGGTTCCGGGAGGAGAGCAGGTCGACGCCGTTCCCGGCGGACGCGCTGCGGCGCGCGGACCGGTCGCAAAAGGGCGAGAGTCGGCCGTAAAGGGCAAGGAGCGGTCGCGAGAAGGTGAGAAGCATCGGTCACCCGACCGGTGTGCCGGCCTCGAGATACAGCGCCGCCCCGCGCTCGCGGGCCCGCAGCGCCCAGCGCAGCCGCTCGTAGCGGACCGGCGGCAGGAGGTCGGCCGCCTCCTCCTCCGTGGCGAAGCGCCAGCCGCGCAGTTCGGGTCCGGGCAGCAGCAGCCCCGCGACGGCCGCCGCGTCGAGTCGGCCGCCGTCGAAGAGGAGGCGCAGCCCGCCGTAGCCGGGCGGCGCGGGCCGCTCCCAGTCGACGACGAGCAGCCGGGGTACGTCGTCCAACCGAATGCCGGTCTCCTCCTGCACCTCGCGCACGCCCGCGCGCGCGGGCGCCTCCCCCGGCTCCACGACTCCGCCGGGGAACTCCCAGCCGGGCTTGTAGGTCGGGTCGACCAGCAGCACCCGGTCCCGCTCGTCGAAGAGCAGCACCCCGGCGGCCACCGTCTCCGCACCGGGCTCGGGGGTCTGCACGATGTCACAGGGGGCGACGGCCCCGCTGCTCACCGCCCCCGCGATCCGCACGGCGGTCTCGTACGGGGTGAGGACGCCGTTGTCGATCAGGTGGGCGTCGACGGTGAGCCAGGAGGCGAGCGCCGCACGGTAGGGCTCGATGTGGTCGTTGGACCACTGCCGGATCCGGATCTCGCCGTCGGGGAGGTCCGCGGGGACCTCCCGGTGGGCTATTCGCTCGCGCAGGATCGTTTCCGCCGGAGCGAGGAGAACATGTCGGACGGGGATCCGGCGGGCGGCGAGGCCGCCGAAGATCTCGTCGCGGTACTCCTGGCGCAGCAGGGTCATGGGCACCACGAGGACGCCGCCGAGCTCGGCGAGGAGCGCGGCCGCGGTGTCGATCACGAGCCGGCGCCAGATCGGCAGGTCCTGGAAGTCCCCGACCTCGGCGAGGCGCTTGGGCGGCAGCAGGTACGGGAGCGCGCCGCCGATGACCTCGGGGTCGAAAAGCGTGCTGTTCGGGATCAGGTCGATCAGTTCCCGTGCGGTGGTCGTCTTGCCCGCACCGAACGCGCCGTTGATCCAGACGACGGTCACGTTTCCCCCTCTTCTGTCGGCCCCCTGAGGCTTGCCCGCTCCACCCTGCCACGGAAACCAGTTCCCGTTGAGGGCGCACGAAGGCCGTGCCACCGACGCCCCAGGACGAGGGCGCAGGCGCCACGGCCTCCCGCGCGTCTCGTCAGTCGCCCTGGCCCAGGGCGTTGTCGTCGACGGCCAGGCTGTCGCTGGCGATGACGGTGTGGTCGAGGGTGCTGAGGGTGTCCCCCACGTTCAGCCCGTCGAGGTCCTCCCCACCCAGGCCGTGCGAGGGGGTGATCGCCGCGACGACGAACCCGGTGGCCAGGGAGGCGATGGCGAGCATGCTGCGCTTCTTCATGCCCGGAACAACTGCACGACCGGTCCCGGGGTCACGCGCCCCCGACAAATCCGCTCGCCCTCCCCACCTGGCTGCGGCGAGAATGCCGTGGTCACCGACGGTTCGGAGGAGTTTCGCCATGAGCAGTCCGCAGCAGGCCCACGCCGCCCTGGACGGGCTGGCGCTGGGCGACGCCTTCGGCGACGCCTGGTTCACGCGCTCCGACGAGCCCGCCGAGGAGCTGTGGGCCGCGCGGGAGCTGCGTCCTGCGCCGTGGCCGTGGACGGACGACTCGGCCATGGCGTTCGTGCTGTTCGCCCATCTCACCGCGCACGGGGAGATCCGCCCGGACGACCTGGCACGGGAGTTCGCCGCCGAGTACCACCGCGACCCGGCCCGCAAGTACGGCCCGTCCATGCACGGCGTGCTGCGGCGCATCCACGACGGCGAGGACTGGCGGACGGTCACCACGGGCCAGTTCGGCGGGCAGGGCTCCCACGGCAACGGCGCCGCGATGCGGGTCGCCCCGCTGGGGGCCTGGTTCCGAGGCGACCCGGCGGCCGCCGTCGAGCAGGCCAGACTGTCCGCACTGACCACCCACGCCCACCCGGAGGCCGTCGCGGGGGCGGTGGCCGTGGCCGTCGCCGCCGCGCTGGCAGCCGCGAGCGAGGGCCTCGACGCCCCACCGCGCGCCGGGTTCCTGCGCGAGGTCGCCGCACACGTGCCGGACGGCGACGTACGGTCCGGGCTGCTGGTGGCCGCCGGCCTCCCCGAGCGCGCGTCGGTGCGCCACGCCGCGTCCGTGCTGGGCTCGGGGAAGCTGATCTCGGCCGCGGACACGGTGCCGTTCGCCCTGTGGTCCGCGGCGGGTCACCTGGACGACCTGCCCGAGGCGCTGTGGCAGACCGTGGCCGGGTGGGGCGACCGCGACACGACCTGTGCGATCGTCGGCGGCACCGTCGCGGCCCGCACCGGCACGGGCGCCGTCCCCGCCGCCTGGCGGCAGGCCCGCGAGGACCTCCCGGTCTTCGGCGGCCACGCCACCCGGGCGGGCACGGGTGGCGTCGGGTCCTGAGCGGGCCGCGAGGACGTTCCGCCCCGGATCGGCCGCAACGGCTGCAAGGGGCGCAAGGGGCGCAAGGGCCTCGCGGTGCCCCGCCGCGTGCCTACGACCCACCCATGCCGGAACGTTCCTTCAGAGCCGTCTCACACCGCCTCACACCCCCGCCACGCCCGCCACGCCCGCCACTCCAGCCGCACTCGCCCCGGCCCTTCCTCCCGCCAGCGCCGCGGCCGCCGCCCCCACCAGGCCCGCGTCCGTCCCCATCTGGGCGGGCACGACGGTCAGGCGCTGGACGAAGGAGAGGGTCGCGTAGTCGCCGAGGGCCCGGCGCAGGGGGGCGAAGAGGACCTCGCCCGCCTTGCCCACGCCCCCGCCGACCACGGCGATGTCGATCTCGACGAGGGTCGCGGTGGCCGCGATGCCGGCCGCCAGGGCCTGCGCGGCCCGTTCGAAGGAGGCCACCGCGACCGGATCGCCTGCCCGGGCGGCGGCGGCCACCGCGGCGGCGGAGGCGTCGCCGTCCGGGCCGGGCAGCCAGCCGTTCTCCACGGCCCGGCGGGCGATGTTGGGGCCGCTGGCGATCCGCTCCACGCAGCCCCGCGCACCGCACGGGCACAGGTCGCCGTCGAGCTCGACGCTGATGTGACCGATGTGCCCCGCGTTGCCGGTGGGGCCGGGGTGCAGCCGACCGCCCAGCACCAGGCCGCCGCCGACGCCGGTGGAGACCACCATGCACAGGGCGTTGTCATGGCCGCGCGCCGCGCCCTGCCAGTGCTCGGCCGCCGTGATCGCCACGCCGTCGCCGATCAGCTCGACCGGCAGGTCCCCGGTCGCGGCCCGGACCCGGTCGACCAGCGGATAGTCGCGCCAGCCGGGCACGTTCACCGGGCTGACCGTGCCCGCGGAGGCGTCGACCGGACCCGCGCTGCCGATGCCGACGGCGCGGACGCGCGCCCACAGCGGCGCCGCGGTCAGCTCCGCCAGCACCTCCTCGACGGCCCGCATCACGGTGTCGCCGTTCTCCTGTGCGGGCGTGGGCCGCTGCGCGCGGACCAGGATCGCGCCGTCGCCGTTCACCAGCGCGCCGGCGATCTTGGTGCCGCCGATGTCGAGCGCGGCCACGAAGTCGGTGTGCATCAGTCTCGGTACTCCCCGTCAACCAGTGGAAAAAGGGCTGGCCGGTCCAGCGGTGGGGACGTGGGCCGGAGATTGCGGTGGACAGTCTCTCGCGCAGCTGACAACGTTGTCCAGGCTCTATGCTCGACGCCACATCCTCATACAACCCCGGGGACTCACGCACCCCGTTGCGCAACATTTTGTGGACGGACCGCGTGACGCCCCTCGTGGACGACAGGACAGGACCCCGCTTCGTGCCCGAGATGCCGCGCCGCCCCGAAAGCCGTTACGGCAACCGTCCCACCATGAAGGACGTCGCCGCACGCGCCGGAGTCGGACTCAAGACCGTCTCCCGGGTGGTGAACGGCGAGCCGGGCGTCACCCCGGAGACAGAGCGCCGCGTCCAGGAGGCCATCGACGCGCTCGGCTTCCGCCGCAACGACAGCGCGCGGGTCCTGCGCAAGGGCCGTACCGCCAGCATCGGCCTGGTCCTGGAGGACCTCGCCGACCCGTTCTACGGCCCCCTCAGCCGTGCGGTGGAGGAGGTGGCCCGCGCCCACGGCGCGCTGCTCATCAACGGCTCCAGCGCCGAGGACCCCGACCGTGAACAGGAGTTGGCGCTGGCGCTGTGCGCACGCCGGGTGGACGGGCTGGTGGTGATCCCGGCCGGCGACGACCACCGTTATCTGGAGCCGGAGATCAAGGCGGGCGTGGCCACGGTCTTCGTCGACCGGCCGGCCGGCCAGATCGACGCCGACTGCGTGCTGTCGGACAACTTCGGCGGGTCCCGCGAGGGGGTCGCCCATCTGATCGCGCACGGGCACCGCCGGATCGGGTTCATCGGCGACATGCCCCGCATCCACACGGCCGCGGAGCGCCTGCGCGGCTACCGGACCGCCATGGAGGACGCGGGCATACCGATCGAGGACGCCTGGATGTCCCTGGGCGCCACCGACCCCCTGCGGGTGCGCCGGGCGGCCGAGACGATGCTGTCCGGGCCCGACCCGGTCACGGCGGTCTTCTCCGGCAACAACCGGGTGACGGTCACCGTGATCCGGGTGCTCGCGGAGCAGACCCGCCGGATCGCCCTGGTCGCCTTCGACGACCTGGAGCTGGCCGACCTGCTCCAGCCGGGCGTCACCGTGGTCGCCCAGGACGCGGCCACACTTGGCCGCACCGCCGCGGAGCGCCTGTTCGGGCAGCTGGAGGGCGCTCTGATCGTCCCCGAGCGCATCGAGCTGCCGACCCGGCTGATCATGCGCGGCTCGGGCGAGCTGCCCCCGGCGGAGTGAGGGAGGCGGGGAGTCGTGCCCGAACGCCATGAACACCGCACGCTGGAGGAGCTGGGCCTGGCGGACGCGCCCCGCGACCGTCCGCTGCTCTATCCCGGGGCCTGGCCGGCCGAGTCGGGGCTGCTCGACGGGGACCGCTTCCTGCCGCTGGACCGTCTGACGTTCCCCGGCCGGACGCCGGTCCTGGCCGTCGGCTCCAACGCCAGCCCCGCCCAACTGCGCTACAAGATGGCCGAGTTCGGAATCAGCTCCCCCGTTCCGATGGTCAGAACCCGGGTCACGGGCATCGACGTCGGCGTCTCCGCTCATGTCAGCCGCCTGGGGTACGTGTCCGCCTCCCCGGTCAACGCCCCTGACGTCACACGGGAGTTGTTCCTGATCTGGCTGGACGCCGACCAACTCGCCGGGGTCGACGGCACCGAGCCCCACTACGACCGGGTCCGACTGCCCGCACCCCAGGCACGGTTCGAGCTGCCGAACGGCGAGACGCTCCCGGACGTGTTCGCGTACGTCAATCGCCACGGGGTCCTGCACAACGGCGCCGGCGCCCCGCGCGGCCACCCGGGGCAGCGCGCCCTCATCACCGAACTCCTGGCGGGATCACCGGCGTTGAGGCAGCTGTTCGGCGAGACGCCGGAGGAGTTCGTGACCCGTGCCCGGGCCGACGCAGGCCGCTGCGCGCAAGGCACCCGGCTGTTCGCACAAGAGAAGCTGGTGACCGCGTCCGGGCTGGAGCATCTACGCCTCGGTTAGGATCGAGGCGACGGCATCGCGTGTCGGTCACCGACCGGGTGAGGCATGGAGGTGCCCGTGAGTTTGCCTTACGGAGGCATTCCACACATGTCAGTCGAGTTGAACCACACCATCGTCCACTCCCGCGACAACCGGGAGTCCGCGGAGTTCCTCGCACACGTCCTGGGGCTCGAAGTCGGGGCCGAGTGGGGCCCGTTCGTCCCCGTCGACACGAGCAACAAGGTCACCCTGGACTTCGTCTCCGTCCCGGCGGAGTCCATCGTCATGCAGCACTACGCGTTCCTCGTCTCCGACGAGGAGTTCGACGCCGCGTTCGACCGGATCGAGCAGGCCGGGATCACGTACTACGCGGACCCGCACCGCAAGCAGCCGGGTGAGATCAACCGCCATCACGGCGGCCGTGGCCTGTACTTCATGGATCCCGCGGGCCACGGCATGGAGATCATCACCCACCCGTACGTGATTCCCCAGCACTAACCGCCTACTCGGAGCCGGCCCCCGCCGAGGCCGTCAGATCGCCCCGGCGGGGCGCCGCGAAGGCGTCCAGGGCCTCCCGGGACAGCCCGGTCGCGCCGGTGACCTCGACGAGGTCCAGCGCGCCGCAGTCCAGACCGCGCAGCAGATAGCCGCTGAGGGCCTTCGCGGTCGCCGGCTCGTCCATGACGTCGCCGCCGGCCCGGTTGGCGTACCGGGACAGGCGCTCGGCGGCCTGGGCGAAGCCCTCGCGGTAGAAGGCGAAGACGGCCGCGTAGCGGGTGGGGATGTGGCCGGGGTGCATGTCCCAGCCCTGGTAGTAGGCGCGGGACAGCGCGCGGCGCGTGAGGCCGTAGTGCAGCCGCCAGGCGTCGTGGACCCGGGCGGTCGGGCCGACCGGCAGGACGTTCGTGGAGCCGTCCGAGACGCGGACGCCGGTGCCGGCCGCCGCGACCTGCATGACCGCCTTGGCGTGGTCGGCGGCCGGGTGGTCGCTGGCCTGGTAGGCGGCGGAGACTCCCAGGCAGGCGCTGTAGTCGAAGGTGCCGTAGTGCAGGCCGGTGGCCCGGCCCTCGGCGGCCTGGATCATGCGGGCGACCGTCGCGGTGCCGTCGGTGGCGAGGATGGACTGGCTGGTCTCGATCTGGATCTCGAACCCGAGCCGGCCGGGCGGCAGTCCGCGCGCCTCCTCGAAGGCCTCCAGGAGCCGGACCATCGCGGTGACCTGCTCCGGGTAGGTCACCTTCGGGAGGGTGAGGAGCAGCCCCTCGGGCAGCCCGCCGGCCTCCATCAGGCCGCTGAGAAAGACGTCGAGGGTGCGGATGCCCCGGTCGCGCACGGCGGCCTCCATGCACTTCATGCGGATGCCCATGTACGGGGCCGCCGTGCCCTTCGCGTACGCCTCGGCGATCAGCCGGGCCGCCCGCGCGGCCGTCTCGTCCTCCTCGGCGTCCGGGCGGGGGCCGTAGCCGTCCTCGAAGTCGACGCGCAGGTCCTCGATCGGCTCGCGCTCCAGTTTGGCGCGCACGCGCGCGTACACGGGCTCGGCGAGGTCGTCGGACAGGCCGAGGACGGCGGCGAAGAACGCGGCGTCCGGGGCGTGTTCGTCGAGGGCGGCGAGGGCCCTGTCGCCCCAGGAGCGGATCGTGTCGGCGTCGAAGGCGTCGCCGGGGACGTAGACGGTGTGGACGGGCTGACGGGTGCCCGGGTCTCCGGGGTAGCGGCGGTCGAGTTCGGCGTCGACCGGCGCGAGGGAGGCGCTGATCTGCTCGCTGACGGCGCCCGCGAGGCTCGTCGCCACCGTCTCCTGCTGCCCTTGCCCCATCCCACACCCTCCTGTTTTCCGCTTTACGGAATAAGTAATCCGTCCAATGAAGCTATCCGTCGGTCTTCCCGGAGGTCAACACCCTGTCCACGCCCTGGTCCTGTGTGATCACTTACGCATCCGTTTCCTCTTCCGCACGCCCCGCCTCACCTCCATCCTGGCTCACGGGGCGAGAGGGGACACATGACAGGCACTGCGGGGCCGACCCGGCGGGCGGGACTGAGAACGATGGTCGCGGCAGCCGTCGCCCTACCCCTGCTGGGCGCGGTCGGGGCCGACCAGCCGCACCGCGCGAGCCCTCCCCCGCCCCCGAAGCCGAGGTCTGTTCCTCCGCTGAAGATCATGACGTTCAACCTCCGGGTGCCGGTCGACCGGGGCGGCAACAGCTGGGTCCACCGACGCCCGGTGATGCGGGCGCTGTTACAGCGGACCGCCCCGCACGTCATGGGCACCCAGGAGGGCCGGTTCTCGCAGATCCAGGCCGTCTGGTCCGACCTCGGCCGGCACTACGACTGGATCGGCACGCCTGGCGGCGGTGGCGAGGAGTCGGTGGCGATCTACTACGACGTCCGCCGGCTCGAGCCCCTCGAGCACGACGTGTTCCGGCTCTCCGACACGCCGAACGTGCCCGACTCCGACACCTGGGGCGCGGCCTTCCCCCGGCTGGTGACCCGGGTGCTCTTCCGCGACCGGCTGGGCACGGGACGGGAGTTCCACGTCCTGAACACCCACCTCGACCACCGCAGCGAGTACGCACGCGTGCGTGCCGCCGCCCTGATCGCGGAGCGGATCAGGGGGCTGGGCACCTCCCGCCCGGCGCTGCTGACCGGCGACTTCAACGCCGTCGCCCATCAGGACCAGGCCTACGCCACCCTGCTGGACTCCGGCCTCGTCGACACCTGGGACACCGCACAGCGGACCGGACCGGTGTTCGGGACCTTCAACAGCTGGCGGCCGCTGAAGCCCGACGGCGAGCGCATCGACTGGATCCTGTCGACGCCGGACGTCACGGTCCACCGGGCGTGGGTCGACACGTTCACCGTGGAGGGCCGCTATCCGAGCGACCATCTGCCGGTGCTGGCGTCGGTGAGCCTGGGATGAACGACCGAGGCCCCCGTGACCGAGACGGTCACGGGGGCCTCGTGGCGACTGAGGCGGCGATCAGCCCTTGCGGGCGTTGATCTCCTCGGTGAGCTGGGGGACGACGTCGAAGAGGTCGCCGACGACGCCGTAGTCGACGAGGTCGAAGATCGGGGCCTCGGCGTCCTTGTTGACGGCCACGATGGTCTTCGAGGTCTGCATGCCCGCGCGGTGCTGGATCGCGCCGGAGATGCCGTTGGCGATGTACAGCTGCGGCGAGACGGACTTGCCGGTCTGGCCGACCTGGTTGGTGTGCGGGTACCAGCCGGCGTCCACCGCGGCGCGCGAGGCGCCGACGGCCGCGCCGAGGGAGTCGGCGAGGGCCTCGATGAGTCCGAAGTTCTCGGCGCCGTTGACGCCACGGCCGCCGGAGACCACGATCGCGGCCTCGGTCAGCTCCGGACGCCCGGTCGACTCACGCGGCGTGCGGCCGGTGACCCTGGTGCCGGTCGCCTGGGCGGAGAAGGTCACCGCGAGGGCCTCGACGACGCCGGCGGCCGGAGCGGCCTCCACGGCGGCGCTGTTGGGCTTGACGGTGATGACCGGGGTGCCCTTGGAGACACGGGTCTTGGTGGTGAAGGACGCGGCGAACACCGACTGGGTGGCCACCGGGCCCTCGTCGCCGGCCTCGAGGTCGGTCGCGTCGGTGATGACGCCGGAGCCGATGCGCAGCGCGAGACGGGCGGCGATCTCCTTGCCCTCCGCGGAGGACGGGACAAGGACGGCGGCCGGAGAAACCGACTCGACGGCGGCCTGCAGCGCGTCCACCTTCGGCACGACCAGGTAGTCGGCGTACTCGGACGCGTCGTGGGTCAGCACCTTCACCGCGCCGTGCTCGGCCAGCGCGGCGGCGGTGTTCTCGGCGCCCGGGCCGAGGGCGAGGGCGACCGGCTCGCCGATGCGGCGGGCCAGCGTCAGCAGCTCCAGGGTGGGCTTGCGGACGGCGCCGTCCACGTGGTCGACGTAGACGAGGACTTCAGCCATGGGATTGCTCTCCTGCGAAACGAGGTGGGAAGGCGGTCGGCGGGTCGAGCCTTTAGACGAACTTCTGGCTCGCGAGGAACTCGGCGAGCTGCTTGCCGCCCTCGCCCTCGTCCTTGACGATCGTGCCCGCGGTGCGGGCCGGACGCGCGGCCGCGGAGTCGACCGCGGTCCAGGAGCCCTCCAGGCCGACCTCTTCCGCCTCGATGTCGAGGTCGGACAGGTCCCAGGACTGAACCGGCTTCTTCTTGGCGGCCATGATGCCCTTGAAGGACGGGTAACGCGCCTCGCCCGACTGGTCGGTGACCGACACGACCGCCGGGAGGGAGGCCTCGAGCTGCTCGCTCGCGGCGTCGCCGTCGCGGCGGCCCTTGACCGCGCCGTCCTCGACCGAGACCTCGGACAGCAGGGTGACCTGCGGGACGCCCAGACGCTCGGCCAGCAGGGCCGGGATGACACCGGCGGTGCCGTCGGTGGAGGCCATGCCGGAGATCACCAGGTCGTAGCCGGCCTTCTCGATGGCCTTGGCCAGCACCAGGGAGGTGCCGATGACGTCGGTGCCGTGCAGGTCGTCGTCCTCGACGTGGATCGCCTTGTCGGCGCCCATGGAAAGCGCCTTGCGCAGCGCGTCCTTGGCGTCCTCCGGGCCCACCGTCAGGACGGTGATCTCCACGTCGTCGTCCGCGTTCTCGGAGATCTGCAGCGCCTGCTCGACCGCGTACTCGTCGAGCTCGGAGAGCAGACCGTCCACGTCGTCCCGGTCGACGGTCAGGTCATCGGCGAAGTGCCGGTCGCCAGTGGCGTCGGGCACGTACTTCACAGTGACAACGATCCTCAAGCTCACGCCGGCTCTCCTACTGCATCGTCAGTTCTCGGCTGCCTTCTTCCAGGCAGCATAGGCGTCACAAGCGGCCGATCCCGATCGGGGCGGCCTGCGCTCCGACCGAAATATTACTCGTCAGTACACCCAGTTCTTCCCCGCTAAGCAAGCGCTTTGAACTGTGACCTTTGCAACGCAGCGTAATCGGAACTCGACGGCTTCGCAGGAGGGCCGGGCAGTGATCAATCCCGCAAGGCGGTGAACCGCCCCTGGTGGTAGAGCAGCGGGCGGCCCGTGCCGGCCGGGTCTCCGAGGACGACCTCGGCCAGCACGATGCGGTGATCTCCCGCAGGCACGCGCGCGACCACCCGGCACACCAGCCAGGCGAGCACGTCGTCGAGCACGGGGACCCCCTCGGGGCCCTCGCGCCAGGCCGTCGGCGCGCCGAAGCGGTCGGCGCCGCTCCTGGCGAAGGTGGCGGCGAGCTCCCGCTGGTGCTCGCCGAGTATGTGCACGCCGACGTGGTCGGCCCCGGAGAGCGCCGGCCAGCTGGAGGCGCCGGTGCCGACGCCGAAGGAGAGCAGCGGGGGCTCGGCGGAGACGGAGGAGAGGGAGGTGGCGGTGAAGCCGACCGGACCGGACGCGCCGGCGGCGGTGATCACGGCGACTCCCGCCGCGTGCCGCCGGAAGACGGAGCGCAGCAGGTCGGGCGAGGCGAGCTGGGAGGTGCCGAGGTCGGGCGTGGCCGTCATGGAGTTGTCCTTCTGCGAGAGACGACGAGCGGGGGCGGGACTGCTCAGCGGCCCGGACAGCGCGCGCTCGCGGTACGGACGAGGTCGACGTGGACCCGTCCGTGGAGAAGGAGTTCCTCCAGAAGTTCCTCAGACATACGGTCAGGCTGACGATAGGTGGTGCGCGCAGTCAAGTACGTTCCGGCATCTGGGAGCTGACTCACCGCACCCAAGCCGCGCGTACGCAAGGACCTCACACGGCCTCCCCCAGGGCGGCGATGACGTCGGCCTTGCGGGGCTGGCCGGTGGCGCGCCGGACGATCCGGCCGTCGGCGTCCAGGACCAGCACGGTCGGCGTCTTGAGGATGTCGAGTTCGCGAACGAGGTCCAGATGCGCCTCGGCGTCGATCTCGATGTGGGCGACGCCGGGGACCACGTCCGCCACCTCGCCCAGGACCCGGCGGGTCGCCCGGCAGGGCGCGCAGAAGGCGCTGGAGAACTGCACGAGCGTGGCGCGCTCGCCGAGTTCACCGCCCAGCCGGTCCGCTCCGAGTCGTCTGCCGTCGTCGCGCCCGCCCACCCGTACCCTCCCGCTCCGCCGCCGTTGCAGCACTCCGTACACGCTCGCCGCCGCGAGCACCGCCACGCACACCATCAGTCCGGTCATCTCCCGCACAACCGTTCACGAGACTGCAAAGATTCCCGGCCCCCGGAAGCGTGACGGTTGCGGAATGCTTGATTCATGGACATCGATGCGAGGGGCCCGCGTTTCGCGGCGGCCCTGACGACCCTGGTGCTCGCGGTCGCGCTGGTCACCGGGAGCGCCTGGCTGCTGGCCTGGCAGACGCTGGCGTTCGCGCTCGGCGCGGCGGGCGGGGTCGGGCGCTCCCCGTACGCCTGGGTGTTCCGGACGGCGGTGCGGCCGCGGATCGGGCCGCCGACGGAGTTCGAGTCGCCGCAGCCCCCGCGGTTCGCCCAGGCGGTGGGACTCGCCTTCGCGGCCCTCGGGCTGGTCGGCTTCACCCTGGGACCCGACTGGCTGGGGCTGGCGGCGACCGGCGCGGCGCTGGCGGCGGCCTTCCTCAATGCCGCTTTCGGGTACTGCCTCGGCTGCGAGATGTACCTGCTCGCGCGGCGGGTGACGGTACGAGCGGAGTAAAGGCGACTTAAAAGCACAAGGTGGATCAAGGGGGCGAGTGACGAGGATCTCGTCGTTGTGGAGCGTCAGGGCTGGCTCCCCGGCCGTTCTTCGGGCACGATCTGCGAGATGCCGTAAACCTACGGCTGCGTAACTTTGCCCATTGGGATTCGCCTCCCGGGCAGAGAGAAGGAAGGGTCCGCCCCGCCCATGGCAGAGCTTGTCTACCGTCCCGCCGTCGGCCTCGCCCAGACCCTGTTCAAGGTCTGGGACCTCAAGATCGACTGCAAGGGGTCGGAGAACATCCCGCGCTCGGGCGGAGCCGTGCTCGTGAGCAACCACATCAGCTACCTCGACTTCATCTTCGACGGCCTGGCCGCGCTCCCGCAGAAACGTCTCGTTCGTTTCATGGCGAAGGAGTCCGTCTTCCGGCACAAGATCTCCGGCCCCCTGATGCGCGGGATGAAGCACATCCCCGTGGACCGCAAGCAGGGCGAGACGGCGTACGCGCACGCGCTGCAGTCGCTGCGCTCGGGCGAGATCGTCGGGGTCTTCCCCGAGGCCACGATCTCGGAGTCGTTCACGCTGAAGAGCTTCAAGTCGGGCGCCGCCCGGATGGCCCAGGAGGCGGGCGTCCCGCTGATCCCGATGGCCGTGTGGGGCACCCAGCGCCTGTGGACGAAGGGGCACCCGCGCAACTTCAAGCGCAGCCACACCCCGATCACCATCCGGGTCGGCGAGGCGATCGAGGCCTCCCGCGACAAGTACGCGGGCGCCATCACCCGGCAGCTGCGCGAGCGCGTCCAGGAGCTGCTGGAGGCCGCTCAGCGCGCCTACCCGGTCCGCCCCAAGGACGCCGACGACACCTGGTGGATGCCGGCCCATCTGGGCGGTACGGCCCCGACGCCGGAGCAGGTGCGCGCGGCCGAGGCCCGCTGACCTCTGCCCGGCGGTCCGCGCCGGCTGACGTTCGCTTGTGCGACCCCGCGCCCCGGGCGCGCTGTGGCGGCCGATAGGGTCCCGGCCATAACCAAGCCGGGGGTCCGGGGCCGTTCGGGTGACCGTCGTCCCGCTGTCGTCCCCGGCTGTTGTCTGCCGAACGCGCTACGGGGGCGAAGATGCGGCGCTGGATCAAGGTGTCGGTGGCGGCTGCGACGGTACTGGGACTGGGCGGCTGGATCGCCCAGCCGTACGTCCACGAGTGGTGGCTGATCCGCTCGGCCTGCGACGGCGCGCTGCCCGACGACGCGCTGCGCGATCTGGTCCCCGACGGCTCCCATGTCACCGACACCGGCTCGGGCTCGGTGCCCGAGCTCGGGGACTACGCGTGCACGGTCACCGTCGGCGGCGACCACAGCGCGGACTGGAAGATGCTGGTCCTGGAGGCCTACACCCAACGCGACGACCAGGACCGCGAGTTGATGTGGGCCTTCAACCGGAACGGTTTCGAGACTCAGGCGCCCATGTCCGCGGGCCTGCCCGGGTTCGTCACGGGCCGGGGCGTCCTGGAATTCCTGCTCCGGTGCCCCGACCTGGGCAAGGACGAAGACGGACGGCCGCGCAAGATGCTGGTGCGTGCCTCGATCAGCCGCAACGCCTCCTGGATCCGTCCCGCTTCGTACGAGACGGCCGTCGCGTTCGTCAACACCGCCGCCAAGCGCCTGGGTTGCGGCGCCGATCCGCTCACCGCGCCGAGCGGGGTGGGTCCGGCGGATCCCGAGAAGAGCCCGAAGACCGTCCCGCTCGACTCCGCCCGCGACACCGCCTGCGGCTGGCTGGCCGGGGCGGGGCTGCCGAACCCGACGCGCTGGAAGGTCGCGGTCGGCCTCGACGACGCGGCCCCGACGGGCACGTGCAGCGCCTCCGCCGGGGACGAGTCGACCGACGACGGCGAGCAACGGCTGGACTTCGCCGCCTGGTTCGGCGACTGGAGCACCCGTCTGGTCTCCGGCGACAACGACGACGCACCGCCCCTCAGCGCGAGCGCCCGCTGCGACGGCGAGGCCGCCCACTTCGCCGTCGACGCGCCCGACGAGGTGCCGGGCGTCGACGCGGACAAACGGCGTGCCCTGCTGGAGGCGTTCGCAGAGGAGCAGGTGAAGCGGCGGGACTGCTCGGATCTCCGGATGAACGGCTAGGGGCTGTTGCGAAAGTGGATCTTGGTCGTAGATGATCAGGTCCTGTGGGACGTGGTGATCTGACGAACGGGCAGTGGGCCCGGCTGGAGCCGCTGTTGGCGCAGGGCATCAAGCCGGGCCGCCCGCCGGTGTGGACGCGGCGGCAGCTCATAGACGGCATACGGTGGCGGATCCGGACCGGTGCCCCCTGGCGCGACGTGCCGGAACGCTACGGCCCCTGGGACCGGGTCTATGACCTGTTCCGCCGCTGGCAGCGCAATGGCACCTGGGCCAGGATCGTCACCCAGCTCCAGGCTGAGGCCGACGCGAAGGGCCTGATCACCTGGGACGTGAACGTCGACTCCACCGTCTGCCGGGCCCACCAGCACGCCGCCGGGGCGGCGAAAAGGGGGACCTTCAAAAGGAGCCGCCCGGCGGCATCGCCGCCGAGCCGGCCGACCACGGTCTCGGACGCTCCCGGGGCGGGCTGACCACCAAGATCCACCTTGCCGTCGAGCAGGGACAGAAGCCGCTGTCCATCGTGATCACAGCCGGTCAGCGGGGTGACTCGCCACAGTTCGAACCGGTCCTGGAAGCGATCCGGGTGCCCCGGCTCGGTCGGGGCCGACCCCGCAGACGCCCGGACCGGGTGCGGGCCGACAAGGCGTACGACTCCCACAGTAACCGAGCCTACCTGCGAAGGCGCGGAATCAAGGCGACCATCCCAGTCCCGGCGGATCGCGTCCGCAACCGTCAGAAGCTCGGCTCCCGAGGCGGCCGGCCGCCGACGTTCGACAAGACCGACTACCGCGAGCGGCATGCCGTCGAGTGCGGGATCAATCGCCTAAAGCGACATCGGGCCGTGGCCACGAGGTACGACAAGCTCGCCGTCCGCTACGAGGCGACCGTGCTGGTCGCAGTCCTCAACGAGTGGCTGTGACCAGCAGTTTCCCATCAGTTGCTAGGAGTGGATGAGTGTGCGGGCTTTGTCGATCCACCCCGACACGGCCTTGGCACCACAGCTCTCGGCGACCAACTGGGCCTCGTCGAGGTGGTGGAACGCCGCCGATGGGTCGCCGGTTTCGGCCGCGAGGTAGGCCAGCGCCACCAGACCAGCCGCTTCCCCTGGCCTGAAACCGATCTCCCGGCGCAATGTCACCGATTCGGTCAGCCGCTCGCGCGCCTGATCGAAGTGGCCTGCGTCCTTGTCGGCGAAGCCCAGGTGGCGAATCGCATACGACATCGTCATCCGGTCGTCGACGGATTTCGCCAGCGCGTACGACCGCTCGAAGTATGGCCTGCCAGTGGCACCGTCGCCCTTGACCACTTGGTGCCAGCAGCCAACCCAGAACAGCGCGTCCGCCTCACCCGACGCATCCCCCAGACGCTCGTACAACTCGGCCGCGCGCTCGAACAGCACCAGTTCCTCGCTATTCTCCTCGCGGTCGTTCAGGAAGCGGACGTGCAGTACCTTGCCCCGCGCCATGGAAAGCGGCGCCTCGACCGCGTCCAGCACGTCATCGGACCGGTCCAGCGCGGACGTGTCCCCGCCGAACATCGCCGCTTCGAACAGCTCTCCCGCACGTTCGATCCAGCCCTGTCCTTGCATACCTCTACCCCTCCCGTTGGATGATGGCAGCGCCGACGCTATCTCCGTGCTCCGGCGGAAGACGGCCATTTTTGAACGCCCGCGCTCACCATCCCGCCGACCCTGACCGTCGGCTTCCCCTCGAGAGGCTTGCTTGGGCAGTCGAGCCCAGCCGTCCGTGGCTTTCGCAACAGGCCCTAGCCCGGCCGAGTCCCGCCGATCCCGGCCGGGTTCTCGCCGCCGCGCGGTCAGTAGACGGACAGCCAGAGCTGCCGCACGTACCGGTCGTCGATGAGCTGCCGCATCGCCGCCGCGCGCGTCTTGGGCGTCTTCCGCGCCGTCGCCCACGCGTCGACCACCGTGAGCAACTGATGCCGGGCGTCCATCAGATCGCCCTTCACCGGTCCGGAGACGGGCCGCCGCGCGATGTCGCCCATCGGCAGTCGGCTGCTCAGCTGCCGTGCCGCGGGCTGGAAGCTGCCGCGCGTGGACCGGCGCACGGTCGCGTCGAAGGCGGCGAGGTCGGGGATCGTGCCGTCGCGGGCGTAGCGGGCGCGGTACTTCATCAGGACGCCGATCCGGTCGGTCATGTGCTCGAGGTCGATGTCGACCCAGGTGGTGGTGGAGTCGGGATCGAGCCCCTTCTCGGCCGGCCCGGGACGGTAGTCGGGGTCGCCGCCCCGGTCGTCGAGCCGCTCCAGGCAGTAGGCGAGCCAGGCCCGCTCGGAGTCGTAGAGGATCGCGAACGCCCGTGGGTCCTTGGCGAGTTCGCCGATCAGCCGCTCCGGGTCCGCCTCGACGTCCGAGTAGGGCTGCGTGTGCTCGAAGTCGGCGTGCGCCTCGCCGGGCGCGAGGAAGCGGCCGTACGTCGTCCAGCCCTGGTCGTCGAGCGCGGCCAGGTCGGCGGGGACGGCGGGGCGTACGGCGTGGTCGTCGGCGCTCAGGAAACGGTTCTGGTCGATGACGTACTGGGCGAGCATGCGGGCCACGCCCGGCGCCATGCCCTCGGGCAGTTCGACCCCGTCGAGCGCGGCGGCGACGGCGAAGGCGCCGCGGGCCTGGGCCAGGGTGTGCGTCCTGCCGCTCCCGGTGGCCCGGGTGGCCGCGTCCACGACCTCGCCGAGCGCCTTCGCGCCGTCGCCGCACGGATGCTCGTGCACCAGCAACTCCCGTACCGCGTCGAACCGGTCGAGGTCGTCGCCCGGGTCCAGGGCGCGGGTCGCGGCGGCCGGGTCCTCGGCGAGGGCACGGGTGGCGGCGGGGATCTCCTGGCAGGGGGCGCCGTCCCCGGAGTCGGCGAGGACGATCGGCACGGCGGCGCCGGTCGCGAGGAGCGCGAGGGCGACGGCCGAGGCGATCAGCCAGTGCTTGCGCAGCCGGGCGGCGAGGCGCGCGGGCACGGAGGCCGGCCGCTCACCGGGGTGTGCCGCACCCTCGACCGCCTCCGCGGCGTCCTCGGACCGGCCTTCCGGATGTTCCGGATGCTCTTGGCGCTCCGGCGGCCGTTCCGCCCCCTGCGTCTCGTCGTTTCCGTCAGATTTTCCGTCCGTGTTTCCGTCCGCATCGGCCTCGCGGGCCTCTCCCCCATCGCGCATGCCGGGGAGGTTAGCGACCGCGATCGGACGGGCGGGCGGCGGGGTGCTCAGAGTGCGGCGGGGAGGGTCTGCCAGAGGTGCGGGCGGTCCACGGCGGCCTGCAGCGCGTTCAGCACGGCCGGGTGCGGTACGGCGTACAGACCGGGGTAGTCCCGTTCGCCCGCCTCGGCCTCGGGTACGAAGGCCAGCTGTTCGCCGTCGAGCGAGAACCGGGCGTCGACGCCGGGCTTGTTGCCGCGCGGATCCTGGCGGTGCCAGGCCCCGTTGAAGCGCACGGCGACCAGCCCGTGCAGGGCGTGTCCTTCGCCGCCGTCGTGCGCGAACCGCTGGTAGCACAGGGCCGTCGGGATGTCCTCGGCCCGCAGCAGCGCGGTCAAGGCGTGGGCCTTGGCGTAACAGACGCCCGTCCCCTGCTCCAGCACGTCGGAGGCGCGCCAGGTGACGCGCAGGTCTCCGGAGTCCTGCGAGTGGGGAATGGCGTCGCGGACGAACTCGAACGCCAGGCGTGCATAGGCATACGAGTCCTGCGCGTCCTGCGCGAGACGGGCGGCCGTCTGTCGGACGAGCGGGTGGTGGTGGTCGATGGCATCGTCAGCGCAGAGATAGGCGGACAGGTCGGGGTTCTCCTGGATCAGCTCCATGTCGGGAGAGCATAGGAAAACGATCACCTGGGAGTCAATGACTTTCCAGATGATCGCATACCTATGCATGAATGCCTGGGCCCGCGACCACGCCCCGCCGCTAGCGCGCCATCTCCTCCTTGACCGCGGCGACGAACGCGTCCACGTCGTCCTCGGTCGTGTCGAAGGCGCACATCCAGCGCACCACGCCGGCCGCCTCGTCCCAGAAGTAGAACCGGAACCTCTTCTGCAGGCGCTCGCTCACATCGTGGGGCAACCGGGCGAAGACGCCGTTGGCCTGCACGGGGTAGAGGATCTCCACCCCGTGCACGGACCGCACGCCCTCCGCCAGCCGCTGCGCCATCGCGTTGCCGTGGCGGGCGTTGCGCAGCCACAGGTCCTTGGCGAGCAGCGCCTCCAACTGCACCGACACGAAGCGCATCTTGGAGGCGAGCTGCATGGACAGCTTGCGCAGGTGCTTCATCCGGCGGACCGCGTCCTGCTCGATGACGACGACCGCCTCGCCGAACATCGCGCCGTTCTTGGTCCCGCCCAGCGACAGGATGTCCACGCCGACCGCGTTGGTGAACGTCCGCATCGGCACGTCGAGCGACGCGGCCGCGTTGGCTATCCGGGAGCCGTCCAGATGGACCCGCATGCCGTGGGCGTGGGCGTGGTCGCAGATCGCACGGATCTCGTCGGGCGTGTAGAGGGTGCCCAGTTCCGTGCTCTGGGTGATCGAGACGACCTGCGGCATCGCACGGTGCTCGTCCTCCCAGCCCCAGGCCTGCCGGTCGATCAGCTCGGGGGTGAGCTTGCCGTCGGGCGTGGCCACGGTGAGCAGCTTCAGGCCGCCCATGCGCTCGGGCGCGCCGCCCTCGTCCACGTTGATGTGGGCGCTCTCGGCGCAGATCACCGCGCCCCAGCGGTCGGTGACCGCCTGGAGCGCGACGACGTTGGCGCCGGTGCCGTTGAAGACCGGGAAGGCCTCCGCCGTGGGCCCGAAGTGGCTGCGGACGATCCGCTGGAGGTTCTCCGTGTAGTCGTCCTCGCCGTACGCCACCTGGTGGCCGCCGTTGGCCAGGGCCAGGGCGGCCATCACCTCCGGGTGGACCCCGGCGTAGTTGTCGCTGGCGAAACCGCGGACCTCCGGGTCGTGATGACGGCGGGCGTCGGTTTTCGGGGGGTTCACGGGGTTCACGGGATGTACGGGGTTCACGGCTGCTCGGTGAGCCACAGACGCTGTCCGTTCACTTCGGCGGCGGGCTTGTTCCAGACTTCGGCGATGGCCTCGGCCAGGTCGCTGACGTCCGTGAAGCCCGCGAACTTCGCGTTGGGGCGGTCGGCGCGCATCGCGTCGTGCACCAGCGCCTTCACCACCAGGATCGCAGCCGCGGAGGTCGGCCCCTCGGCGCCCCCGGCCTTGCGGAAGAAGTCGGCCATCGACAGCGTCCACGCCTCGGCGGCGGCCTTGGCGGCTGCGTAGGCGGCGTTGCCCGCGGTGGGGTTGCTGGCGCCGGCGGCGCTGATCAGGACGTACCGGCCCCGCTCGCTGCGCTGGAGCGCCTCGTGGAAGGCGAGGGAGGTGTGCTGCACGGTCTTGACGAGCAGCAGTTCCAGGAAGTCCCAGTCGTCGAGGCTGGTCTTGGTGAAGGTCTCGCCGCCGCGCCAGCCGCCGACGAGGTGGACCAGGCCGTCGACGCGCCCGAAGTCCTTCTCGATGCGGGTGGCCCAGTCACGGGCCGAGTTCAGGTCGAGCAGGTCGACCGTGTCGCCGGTGACGGTGGCGCCGCCGGCCTCGTAGCGGGCGTGGTCGACGGCCTCCGCCAGACGCTCGGGGTCGTTGTCCGAGCCGACGACGGTCGCGCCTTCCTGAGCGAGCTTGAGCAGTGCCGCACGGCCTGCGGGTCCGCCCGCGCCGGCCACCGCGATCACCGCACCGCTGAGAGCCCCGTTCCCCATGTTCCTCGCCTCCTGAGCAGTGTTCTCGGTACGCAGGTCGCTCACGCGGCGATCCGCTCGGCGCCGTCCGCCGTGATGCCCTTGGTGGAGGCGATCACGTTCTTCAGCTTCTTGGACAGTGCCTCATAGAACATGCTCAGCGGAAACTCGTCCGGAAGCACGTCATCCACGAGTTTCCGCGGCGGCTGAGTCAGGTCCAGGGCGTCGGGGCCCTTGGCCCACTTGGATCCCGGGTGCGGGGCGAGGTAGCCGGAGACCAGCTCGTAGCCGGCGAACCAGTGGACGAGCTTCGGGCGGTCGATGCCGTCGCGGTAGAGCTGCTCGATGTCGGCGCACAGCTGGTTGGTGACCTGCGGGGCGCGCTGCCAGTCGATGTGCAGCTTGTTGTCGGTCCAGCGGACGACGTCGTGCCGGTGCAGGTAGGCGAAGAGGAGCTGGCCGCCGAGTCCGTCGTAGTTGCGGACGCGCTCGCCGGTGACCGGGAAGCGGAACATGCGGTCGAAGAGGACCGCGTACTGCACGTCACGGGCCTGCGGGACGCCGTCGGCCTCCAGCTTCACGGCCTCCTTGAAGGCGGTGAGGTCGCAGCGCAGCTCCTCCAGGCCGTACATCCAGAACGGCTGGCGCTGCTTGATCATGAACGGGTCGAAGGGCAGGTCGCCGTGGCTGTGGGTGCGGTCGTGGACCATGTCCCACAGGACGAAGGCCTCCTCGCAGCGCTTCTGGTCGTGGACCATGGCGGCGATGTCCTCGGGGAGCTGGAGGCCCAGGATGCCGACGGCGGCGTCGGTGACCCGGCGGAAGCGCGCGGCCTCGCGGTCGCAGAAGATGCCACCCCAGGAGAAACGTTCCGGCGCTTCCCTGACGGCGATGGTCTCCGGGAAGAGCACGGCCGAGTTGGTGTCGTAGCCGGCCGTGAAGTCCTCGAAGGTGATGCCGCAGAACAGCGGGTTGTCGTAGCGGGTCGCCTCCAGCTCGGCCAGCCAGTCGGGCCAGACCATGCGCAGGACGACCGCCTCGAGGTTGCGGTCCGGGTTGCCGTTCTGCGTGTACATCGGGAAGACGACCAGGTGCTGGAGGCCGTCCCGGCGGTTCGCGGCGGGCTGGAAGGCCAGCAGGGAGTCCAGGAAGTCCGGCACCCCGAAGCCGCCCTCGGCCCACGCCCGCAGGTCCTCGACCAGGGCCCCGTGGTAGCCGGTGTCGTGCGGGAGCAGCCCGGACAGGCCCTCGACCGCCTCGATCACCTGGCGGACGGTCTGCTCGGCCTCCACCCGGCGGGGGGCGTTCTCGGCCGTGAAGTCGATCGACCCGTCCTTCGACTGCCAGGGCCGGATCCGCTCCACGGCATCCTTGAGCACGGGCCACGCCGGGTGCTCCACCACCCTGTTCGCGGGAGGAACCCGCTCCTCCACAGCCGCCTGCACAAGAATTTCTGTCATGTCCCATCCTCCACGGGAGAACCTCGCGTATGGACACCGTATGCATACGGGGTTTCCTCCTGCAAGGCGGCCCTCGGGAAATTATCCTGTGCACCCACATATTCACGGCACTTTTTCCTGTCGGACATCGATGGGGCGAGCGCTTCCGCTAACGGACCCGCGGCCGGGCGCCCCATGGCGCGGACACGTGTCCATGACGGCCCGGGACGGTTAGGCTGCGGGCTTCTCCACCCCCCGCAGTCGACGGAAGCGAGTCCGGACTTGAACTTCCTCACCATCGGTCACCGCGGAGTCATGGGCGTCGAGCCCGAGAACACGCTGCGCTCCTTCGTCGCCGCCGAGCACGCCGGCCTCGACGTGGTCGAGCTCGATCTGCATCTGAGCAAGGACGGCGCCCTCGTGGTCATGCACGATCCCGACGTGGACCGCACGACCGACGGGACCGGCCCTGTCGCGGACCAGACGCTCGCGGAGCTGCGCACCCTCGACGCGGGGCGCGGGGAGCGCGTGCCGGTCTTCGAGGAGGTCCTGGATGCCGTGACGATGCCGATCCAGGCCGAGATCAAGGACGTGCAGGCGGCCCGGGCGCTGGCCGAGGTGATGCGCGTGCGCAACCTGGCGGAACGGGTCGAGGTGTCCTCGTTCCACGACGAGGCCGTCGCCGAGATCGCCCGGCTGGTGCCCGGGGTGCGCACCGCACTCATCGGCAGCCGCTACGGCCTCGACATCGTCGACCGCGCCGTGGACGCGGGCGCCGCGACCCTGTGCCTGAACCTGCGGCGGCTCACCCTGGAGATCGTCGAGGAGGCGCGCAAGCGGGACCTGAGGATCATCGGCTGGGTGGTCAACACCCAGGACCAGCTCCGGCTCGTACGCGCCCTGGAGCTGGACGGCGCGACCACCGACTACCCCGAGATCCGGCGCACGGGCCGCTTCACGGCGTGAGCTCCCGAACGCGGCTCAGACCAACGGCTTGACCAGCAGCTCGAACTGGAGGTCGTCGCGCTGCGGAATGCCGAACCGCTCGTCGCCGTAGGGGAAGGGGGTCATGCGTCCCGTGCGGCGGTAGCCGCGGCGCTCGTACCAGGCGATGAGGTCGTCGCGTACGGAGATCACGGTCATGTGCATCTCGCTGACGCCCCAGGTCTCGCGGGCCTGGCGCTCGGCCTGAGCGATGACCGTCTTGCCGAGCCCTGCGCCCTGTGCCGTCGGGCTGACCGCGAACATGCCGAAGTAGGCGTGGTCACCGCGGTGTTCGAGCTGGCAGCAGGCCACGATCCGGCGCTCCTGCTCCACGATGAGCAGCCGGCTGTCGGGCGACTTGATGACGTCGAGAACGCCCTCCGGGTCGGTCCGCTGCCCCTCCAGGATGTCCGCCTCGGTCGTCCACCCGACCCGGCTGTCGTCCCCGCGGTACGCCGACTCCACGAGCGCGACGAGCGCGTCCACGTCGGCGTCGGTGGCGTCGCGGAAGGTGAGTCCGGTGGCGGCGGTGTCCATGGGCGGTTCTCCGGTTCTGCGTCGACGGCGTCTGTGTCTGCGTCTGCGGTGCGGCTCGGGCACCGGTCAGGGTAACCCCCTGGCTAGGGCCTGTCCGGCCGATCAAGTCGCAGGAAACGGGCGGGGCCTTGAAGCGAGGGTGAGCGGGGTCTGGTGCGTGCAGCTGCAAGGCGGAGGAGGACGTCGACGCGATGGGGGTCCCCCCGCTCGAGCGAAGTCGAGAGTGGGGGAGTCGGCAACCGACGACAACGCCGTGGGGGTCCCCCCTCTGGGGGAGTGCGTGCCAGACCCCGCGTCTTCGGCATGATCGGCCGGACAGGTCCTTAGGCTCGGCTGCATGGTGCATGTACTCAGCAGTCGAACCCTCCTCCGCCCCACCGACCCCGAGCTTTCGCGTGCCTTCTACGGCGAGCAGCTGGGCCTGGCCGTCTACCGCGAGTTCGGTACGGGGCCGGAGCGCGGGGTCGTCTACTTCCTCGGCGGGGGCTTCCTGGAGGTGTCGGGACGGTCGCCGACGGCGCCGGATCCCGCCGTACGGCTGTGGCTGCAGGTCGCGGACGTGACGGCGGCGCACGAGGAGCTGCGGGCGAAGGGGGTCGGGATCGTGCGGGCGCCGGTGAAGGAGCCGTGGGGGCTTCTCGAGATGTGGATCGAGGATCCGGACGGGACGCCGATCGTGCTGGTGGAGGTCCCTGCTGACCATCCGATCCGGTACCGGCCGGGTCTGTGACCTCACCGGATGCCGGGGCGCGGGGCCGGGCTTAGCGTGCTGGAGGGGGTTGTTCCCTTTCGGAAGGAACGCCATGAAGCTCGACGCGCCGGTGCCCGGCGGGCCCTGCTGGGCGGAGCTGGGCACCAGTGATCTGGAGGCGGCGAAGCGGTTCTACGCGGAACTGTTCGGCTGGCGGGCCGAGACGGATCCGCGGCAGGAGGCGGGCGGCTACACCGTCGCGCACCTCGGCGAGGCGGCCGTAGCCGCGCTGACTCCCCTGTACCAGGAGGCGCAGCCGTGCGCCTGGAACGTGTCCTTCGCGGTGACCGACGCCGATGTCAGCGCCCGGCTGGTCGCGGAGGCCGGCGGGAAGGTGCTGGTCGGGCCGATGGACGTGTTCGACGTGGGCCGTTTCGTGGTCGCCCTCGATCCGGGCGGCGCCGCGTTCCAGCTGTGGCAGGCGCGGGCCTTTCCGGGCGCCGGGCTGTTCAACGCGCCCGGCTCGCTGGGCTGGGTGGAGCTGCTGACCCGCGACGCCGCACGGTCGGAGGCCTTCTACACCACGGTGTTCGGCTGGACCGTGCGCCCTTCGGAGAACTACACGCAGTGGGGCGTGGGCGGCGCGGACTTCGGCGGCATGATCACGATGGACGACAAGTTCCCGCCGGAGGTGCCTTCGCACTGGCTGCCGTACTTCGCGGTGGCCGACGTGGACGCGACCACGCGGACGGCGGTGGAGGCGGGCGGGACCGCGCTCATGGAGCCCGCCACGGTGCCGGACGGCCCGCGGATCGCGGTGCTGCGGGATCCGCCGGGCGCGGTGTTCGGCGTGTACCGGGCGGGCGACGAGGGGTGACGAGGGGGCGGGCCGGGTTCGTACGGCGTTCCCGGGCCGGTCTCAGGCCAGTGGTGTCACCGTCACCTGGTCCAACACGGGGGCGTACGCGGAGCGTTGGCCGTGCGGGTTGCGGGTGACGCCGTCGAAGTCGGTGAGTTCGTCGGCGGTGAAGGTGAGGGTGTTGGGACCGCGGCGCAGGGTGACGGGGACGGACAGCTGGGCGAAGTTGTCGAAGTGGAAGGTGGTGGGGAACAGCACGCGCTGCGGGGCTGCGGCGCCGACCCGGAGGTCCGCGTGCCGGCAGAGGGGGTCCGGGTTGTAGTGGGTGGCGGGCGCCTGCTCGCCGTTGGAGTAGCGGATCGTGAGGGCGTGCCGGCCGTCGCGCTCGGCGGTCACCGTGAGGGCGAGCGCGTTCGCGGGTCCGGCCCCGACCCCGTAGACGGCCTTGCCGCCGGTGGCGTACGAGAGGGCTCCGGTCACGCGGGCGGCGCCGGTCAGGACGCCGTCCTCGGCCGGGTAGGTGCGCGTCGGCAGCAGCCCACGGGAGGGGCCCACCGACAGCCGCCGTACGACCAGGTGTTCCGACGACGTCCCGGTGACGGTCAGTTTGTTGACTCCGCCGTTCAGGAAGAGGGGTACGGCCCCCTCGCCGAGGCTTCCTGCATCCTCGCCGTTGACCGTCAACCGGCCCTCCCCCACGCCGAGTCGGTCGACGGTCACGCTCGCCTCGCCGTCGTCGGCCGCGTGCACCCAGAAGGTCACATCGCCGCCGTGCGCCGGAACGACCGCGCCCTGGCCGGTGTGGTCGATGCGGGCGTCGCCGCCGAGGGAGGCGTGCACGGCGTCGTACACGGCGTCGCAGGAGTCCTCGTACAGGGCCAGGGTGAGACGGTCGACGACCGCGTCGCCCCGGGTGACGCCGAGTTCGGGGTCGCGGGCGGCCAGGGTGAGGGTGTGGCGTCCCGCGGTCAGGGCGATCCGGGTGTCGGTGCGGCCCCATACGGCCCACTGGTAGCCGACGGGCAGCAGCAGCTCCTGCGGGCGTTCGCCGTCGACGCGCAGGAAGACGTTGGCGGGGCCCGACTCCCGGACCAGCTCTGCCTCGTTGTGGGAGCCCGCGAAGACGGAGACGTCGTACGCGCCGTCCCGCGGGACCTCGACGTCGAAGGCGAGGACGAGGTCGGAGCCGGTGCGCAGACCGCCCACGTGGTGGCCGCCGGAGGTGGCGAACTTCCCCACGTCGGACGGGGATCCCTCGGGCCCGTGCAGCACGCGACCGCTTCCGGTGTGCACGGCGTCCTCCGCTTCGTAGGCGCGCCGCCAGAGGACGGAGGGCGGTCGGAGAGCGGCGCCGTGGCCGCCGGGCGAGAGGGTGAGCTGGTAGGCGGACATCTCGTCGAGGTCGGCGAGGGGGAGCGTCACCGTGCCCTCGGTCAAGGGCAGTTCGGTCTCCTGGAGCAGCAACGGCTGTGCGCTCGCGCCGAGTTGGCCGGTCCAGGGGATCTCCTCCAGTCGTGCGCGCACGACTGCGCCGAGGAGGTCGGCGTGCTCGACGACGATCCGCGCCGTGCCGCCCGAGCCGCCGAACAGTACCCGGGCCTGGCGCTTGTCCCGGTCGAGTGCGGCGACGCCTTGGAGGGTGTACTGCACGTTGGGGTGGGGTGCGGTCACCCGGACCGTGTTCCCGGTCAGCCGGCCGTAGGCGTTGAAGAGCCACCACTGCCCGTTGCCGTGGTGCGAGCCCACCGCCGAGTCGTTGAGGTTGCCGGCGATGTTCCAGTACGCCATGTCGGCGTCGACCTTCGACTCCTCGATCGCGGCGATCCACTGGATCATCTGGCCGGGGACGGAGAGGTGGTAGTTGTGCGCGTACTCGTTGATGTTCACCGGGAGCGGGCCGATCCCCAACTCCCTTTCCAGGTCCCGGTATCGGGCGACGCTGGTGCGGATCTCGTCGGGTGAGGACAGCTCGTGCCAGGTGACGACGTCGGGCAGGACGTCGTGGTCCCGGGCGAACTCCAGGAATCCCCTGACCTCCGGGTAGAGGAGGCAGGTGTTCGGGCCCGCGATGCGCGCCTCGGGGTCGAGGCTCTTGATCATGCGGTGCACGTCCCGCCAGGCCGTGAAGTAGGGGCCGGGTACGGTGCGCCAGGAGACCCGGTCGTGGCTCCACTCCCCCTCGCCGAACATGTTGCCCTCGGGTTCGTTGAACGGCACGTACACGACGTGGGAGCGCAGCGCGCCGAGCGTGCCGACGTGCGCGACCTGTCGGCGGACGCGTTCCTTCAGGTCGGCGAGGCGCTCCTCGCCCGTGGCGCCGGGCCACTCGTAGGGGAAGCCGCGGTAGATGTCGGGGACGTAGACGTACACGTCCCGGCCGCCCGCGGCGACGAACGACGGCAGGATCTCCAGGGCGTCCGCGCCGGGGTGCTGGACACCGTCCTGGGCCTTGGTCGCGACCGTGCGGACAGCCATGCCCTCGATGAGGGTGCGGCTGGGCACGCCCTCGCCGTAGAGGCCGTAGAGCGTGCCGCTCGCGCCGCCGTGGAAGGGACCCGTGTCCGCGCCGAGGTCGACGGTGAGGGTCTCGGGGGCGGCCTCGTGGGGGGTCTCGACCGGCACGGCACCATCCTTCGTTCGGGATTTCGAGCGGCGGTCGGTCCATCGAATCGACCTGCTAGAACGTAAGGAGATCGACTGGCCGGCGTCAACGGCCGTGCAGCGCCCGGCACTCGCAGCTCGGCGTTCGGCGTTCGGCGTTCGGCGTTCAGTGCTCAGTGCTCAGTGCTCAGTGCTCAGTGCTCAGTGCTCAGTGCTCAGTGCTCAGACCCGGAGCGTCCGCATGCGCCCTTCGAGGCGGCTCAGCAACTCGCCGAGCAGATCCGCCAGTTCGCCCTGCCGATCGCCGGCCAGGGCGGACAGCACAGCGCTCTCGTAGGCGAGTTGCTCCGGCAGGATGCCGTCGACGAGCTCGCGTCCGGCGTCCGTGAGGCGGACATGGGCGACCCGGCGGTCACGGGTGTCGCCGCGGCGCTCCACCAGCCCCCGCTCGGTGAGCTGCTTGAGGCGCTTGGTGACGGCGGCCCCGGAGGAGAAGGTCTCGCGGGCCAGTTCCCCGGGGGTGAGTTCGTGTCCCGTACGGCGGAGCGCCCCGAGCAGGTCGAACTCCGGGCGGCTGAGCCCGGCCCGGCGCAGCGGCGCGTCCTCGGCCTGCTGGAGGAGGGCGGCGCAGCGGTTGACCCGGCCGATGATCTCCATCGGGCCGGTGTCGAGGTCGGGCCGCACGGCCTGCCACTGCCGCACGACCGCGGCGACCGTGTCGGCCCTCTCCCCGGCGGCGGCCGCGGCCGCCGGCTCATCGGCCTTCCCCCGGTCGGCGACCGCAGCGACGACATCGGCTCGCGCCGCACCGACCCCCGTGGCGCCCGCCTCGCCACTCGCCCCGTCGACGACCTCCCCGTCCTTCGTCCCGTCTCCGGCCGTCGGTCGTCCCTGCGTCGACGTCATCGCCGTACGCCCTCCGCTCTCGCGCTCGCGTCCCCGTCCAGGAGCAGCCCCTGGCTCCGTACCGTCGCGGCGAGCGTACGGTGTCCGGTCCGCTCGGCTGCGACGACCCGCTCCTGGGGCAGGGCGCGCGGCCACCACTCGCCGGAGGCGGCGTCGGCCGTGGCGCGCAGGTCGACCAGCGCGGCGGCGAGGGAGCGGCGGGCGGAGTCCAGGGCGCCGGGGGCCGGGCGGGGGTCGGCCAGGAGGCGGGCGGCGTGCTCGCGGGCGCGCTCGACGGCCGTCAGGGCGTCTCCGAGGCGGTCGCCGGCGCGGCGGTTGGTGACGGCGACCGCGGCGGCGAAGCCGACGACCGCGCCGACCAGGGTGTCGAGGATCCGCTCGGTGATCAGCCGGCCCGCGTCCTGGTACTGGGCGAACTCGGTGATGAGCAGGGCCATCGGGGTCACGCAGACGCTGCCGAGCCAGTAGTTGCGGCCGATCAGCGCCTCCGCGCCGAAGTTGAGGGCGAGGCAGACCAGGACGAGGGCGGCCTGGTGGACATGGGCGAGCGGGACGAGCGCGGCGAAGGCGAGGACCCCGACGAGGTTGCCGACGACGCGCTGGACGCCCCGGCTCCAGGTGAGGGTGACGTTCGCCTGGTAGAGGGAGGCGGCGGTGACCAGGGCCCAGGAGGGACGGCCGACGCCGAGGACGAGGGAGACGTATCCGGCGAGGGCGCAGCCCAGGGCGGTGCGGACGGCGATCGGGGTGAGCGGGCCGAGCCTGCGCCGCAACGGCGGCTGTCCGGCGGCCCGTTGGACGTCGACGCCGAGGAGTTCGCCGTCGTCCACGAGGTCGCCGGGGTGCGGCAGGGGACCCGCGCCGCGCAGCTCGCGGGCCCAGCCGCGCAGCCGCTCCGGGTCGGTGTCGGCGGGGGCGGCGAGGGCGACCTCGGCGCGCACGACCAGCCGTTCCAGGGCGCGGCGCGACGGGCCGGCGGGCGCGGACAGCAGGGTCTGCCAGGCGGCGTGGACGGCGGCGGCCGCGGCGGCTCGGGTCCGGGCGGATCCGGCGCCGTCGCCCACGCCGACGCCGTCCGACGTGGAGTCGGTGGCGCGGGAGGCCGGGGAGGCGTACGCGGCGGCCGTGTTCAGGGCGTGGGCGGTGGCGCGGCGCTCCGGGCCGTGCGGGCGCAGCAGCCCCGGCGCCATGCCGATCAGCCAGGCCCAGGCGCCGGCGGCGAGGGCCAGCCCGAGATGGCCGGGGATCTGTCCGAGGGTCTGCGGCGCGAACAGCGCGGCGGAGCTGATGAAGGTGAGGACGACGTTCGCGGGCGGGCCCAGCCGGGTCGCGTCGCAGAGGGTCTTCTGCGCGGCCGCGAGGAGCGCGCCGACGGTGACGAGGACGACGGCGTTCGCAGTGAGCGAGGCCGCGAGCAGGGCTACGGCCAGTCCGGCGGTCATGCCCAGCACCACCCAGGCCAGGACCCGGGCGCGGGCGGCGTACGGGCGGTGGTGGGCGTACAGGGCGCACAGGGATCCGGCCATCGTGTACATGGCGAGGTCGAGGCGGCCGAGCGCCAGCAGGATCAGGTTCGGCGGGGCGCCGGCGGCGACCACGCTCAGGGCGGGCTTGAACCAGATGTCGGAAGGCCGGCCGAGGCGCAGCGCACCGGCCAGGGGCAGGGCCGGTCGTGAGGACAGGGGTGGCGGGGGCGGTCGTCCGGGCATGGGTATTAATTTAGCAGGTGTTTTATCTGTAAATGAATTCCGCGCCCCGTTAAGTGCTCCCTTGCGCTTGCGTGCGCTCGCGTGGGGGCCGCGCGCCCTGGGCATCGCATCTCTCGATCGATCGCGAACGTCGAGCGGGGAGGTGCGCATGCCCGGACCGGCTTCGCCCGGCTGGCTGCTGGTCGCGCTGTGTGCGGCGACCGGGACCTACTGCCTGCTGCGGATGCGCAGCCATGTCGAGGAGCAGCGCCGGGCCGCGGGCGGTGAGGCGCTCATGGGGTTCGGCATGGCGGTGATGGCCGTGCCGACGGCCGCGCTCAGCCCGCCCTCATGGGCCTGGCCGGTGTACGCGACGGTCTTCGGCGCGGCGGCGCTGCGGACCTTGTGGGCCCTGTGGGCGACCCGGTCGAGCGCACACCATCTGCACCATCTGGTGGGGGCCGGGGCCATGGTCTACATGGCCGTCGCCATGACGGCGTCGCCCGCGCCCCACCCTCACGCACACGGGTACGGCGGCTCCGGACTCCCCCTGCTGACAGGCGCGTTGCTGCTCTACTTCACGGGGTACGTCCTGCTGTCCGGGATACGGCTGGTGCCGGTCGCCGGGGTCGGGGACGGGGACGGGACCAGGACAGGGGTGGGCGCCCTCGGCTGGAGCGACCGGCCCGAACTGGCGCGGGCGTGCCGGCTGTCGATGGGGATCGGGATGCTCGCCATGCTGCTGACCATGTGACGCCCGAACACCCGGCGGGGGCCGTGGCCCACGTCACTCGCCCGTGGTCTGCGTCACTTTGCCGTAACAAGCCGTACCCCCGAGCGGTGCGCCGCTCATAGGGTGCTGCTCATGATGGTCCCCGCGGTCCTGCTGATGCTCGGCGTCCTGACCGCTGTGGCCGCTCCCCGGCTGATCGCCCGGGCCGACTGGACGGACCGCGAACCGGTGGTCGCCCTGTGGGCGTGGCAGTGCGCGGTGGCGGCGGTGCTGCTGTGCTGCGCACTGTCGATGACGCTCAGTGCGGCGGCGGCCTGGCAGGCGGTGCGCGGGCCGGTCTTCGCGCCCGCGCCGCGCGGGGTCGTGGACGCCTACGCGCTGGGGGCGACCGGCCCTTGGGCGGCGGCGACCGCGGTGGCGCTCGCCTGCGCCGGGCTGTGGAGCGGGGCGATGCTCGTGCGCGAGATCGTGCGGGCCAGGACCCGGCGTCGGACCCGGCGGACCGAACTACGGTTGCGGGCCCCGCTGTTGCCGGGCGAGGAGGCGGCGGCCGGGCGGCTCGTGGTACTGGAGGGCAAGCGGCCCGACGCCTGGTGGCTGCCGGGAGCCGCACCCCAACTGGTGGTCACCACAGCCGCGTTGCAGCGTCTGAAGGGGCGTCAGCTCGATGCCGTGCTCGCGCACGAGCAGGGACACGCCCAGGCGCGGCACGACTGGCTGCTGCACTGCTCGGCCGCGCTGGCCGTCGGGTTTCCGCAGGTGCCGGTGTTCGCCGCGTTCCGCTACGAGATGCACCGGCTGGTCGAACTCGCCGCCGACGACATGGCCTCCCGTCGCTTCGGCCGCCTCACGACCGCCCTCGCCCTGGTCGAACTCAACGAGGACCGGGGCGTGTTCGGCCCCGCACCCACCCCGCAGGCCCATGTCCCCCAGCGGGTCCACCGGTTGCTCACGCCCCCGGACCGGCTCACGGCGGCCCGTCGGCTGCGGCTGACGGCGACCGCCTCGCTGGTGCCGGTGATCCCGGTGCTCGTGGCACTGGTCCCGGGGCTGCGGGCGCTGGGCTGAGCGCACGACGGGGCGAGCCGGGCGCACACCGGGCGGGTTCCCCGCGTACGGGGTGGGCCGAGCGCGCACCGGGCCGTACAGGCGCAGGCGCCCCCCGGGTTGGCCTCCGGCGCCGGGAGTCGGCGAGGATCGCCGTATGCACACCCAGCTCGTCGACACCCCGCCCCGCACCCCGGCCCTCCGCAGGACCGTACGCGCAGCCCTGGTCCTCGCCGTGTGCTCCGTCGTGCTCCTGGTCCTGGTCGCGGTGGAGTGGGACCCCCTCGTCTCCCTCGACGGCGACGTCGCCCGCACCACCCACCGCTGGGCCGTCGCCGACCCCGACCTCACGCACGTCTGCCGCGTCCTCACCGACTGGGTCTGGGACCCGCTGACGATGCGCCTGCTCGGCGCGGCGGTCGCGGTGTGGCTGGTGTGGCGGCGCAGAGCGCGCTGGACGGCGCTGTGGCTGATCGCCACGGTGACGCTGGGCACGCTGGTCCAGCAGGGCCTCAAGGCCGCGATCGGCCGCGCCCGCCCGCACTGGCCCGACCCGGTCGACTCCGCCCACTACGCGGCGTTCCCCTCCGGTCACGCCATGACCGCCACGGTGATGTGCGGCCTCCTGCTGTGGCTGCTGCACCGCCACGGCACGAGCCGCGCCGTGTGGGGCACGGCGGTGGCGGCGGCGGCGGTCTCCGTGGCGGGCGTGGGGCTGACCCGGATCTGGCTGGGCGTGCACTGGCCCTCGGACGTCCTCGGCGGCTGGCTCCTGGGCGCGCTCCTGGTGGCACTGGCGATCGCGGCCCAGCTGCGGTGGCGTCCGTGAGCATGCCGGGGCGGCGGTACGGCTATGTGGGGCCGCAGGACATACGGCTGGCGGTCCTTCCCGGGGCCGGGGGCCGGGTGATCCGCCGTACCGCCGACCTGGAGGCGGGCGCGGCGGCGGACGGGGAGCCGTTCACGTACGTCGTCGGGCTGGACGGTCTGCTGCGGCTGGCGCCCCGGCGCAGCGAGCACGTGGCCTGCGCGGGCGGCGAGGAGGTGCTCGGCGCGGGCGAGATCGCGTTCCGCCGCACGTCCGACGGCTGGGAGGTGCACGAGATCAGCAACCAGTCCACCGGCTACTGCCCCGACCCCGACTCGTGGCCCGCGGTCGCCGCCGCCCTGGACCGGGCCGGGGTCGCCCGGCCCGACGGCTTCACGCACGCCCTGGTGTTCCGGCGCTGCGAGCGCTGCGAGGAGAACAACGTGGTGCGCGAGGGGGTCTTCGTCTGCGTGTTCTGCGACGGCGATCTTCCGCTCGTATGGAACCTGCCCCGGGAAAACCGCCCGCGCGGGATCCGCGAGGCTCATAGGATCGTCCGCATGACCGCCGTGCTGTTCGACTTCTCCGGGACGCTGTTCCGCATCGAGTCCACCGAGTCCTGGCTGCGCGCCGTGCTGGAGGACGCGGGCGTCGCTCTGTCCGAGACGGAGTTGGCCGAGAAGGCGCGGGCGCTGGAGACGGCCGGCGCGCTGGCGGGCGGGGCGAATCCGGTGCGGCTGCCCGAGGAGCTGGCGGACACCTGGCAGGTCCGGGACGAGAGCGCGCAGGCGCACCGGGCCGCGTACACCGGGCTCTCCCGTCAGGTGACGCTGCCCGATCCGGCCCTGCACGACGCGCTGTACGACCGGCACATGACCCCGCAGGCCTGGACCCCCTACCCGGACGCCCTCGAGGTGCTGAGCGGGCTGCGCGAGCGCGGGATCGGGGTCGGTGTGGTCAGCAACATCGGCTGGGACCTGCGGCCGGTGTTCCGCGAGCACGGCCTGGACCCGTTCGTCGACACCTATGCGCTGTCGTACGAGCACGGTGTGCAGAAACCGCATCCACGGCTTTTCACGGCCGCCTGCGAGGCGCTCGGGGCCGATCCCCGGACGACCCTGATGGTCGGCGACGACCGGCGGGCGGACGGCGGGGCGGCGGCGCTGGGCTGCGGGGTGCACTTCGTGGACCATCTGCCGGCGGCCGAACGCCCCGACGGGCTGCGGCCGGTGCTGGACCTGGTGAACTGAGAGCGACGACGGCTGCGACAGCGGCTGCGACGACGACGGGCGACGGTGACGGCGGCGCCGCGGCCGCCGGCCGGACGGTAGCCCGAGGCCACCATCAGGGGAGAAGCACGCCCGCCCTGGACGATCCCCCGCGTCGCCCAGAGCAGGCGCCAGCCCGGAGCGGCTCCGAACACCGGGCCGACCGGGATGCCCTGAGTATAGTTGGCTGATAGCCAGTCAACGCAGGAGTTACAGCATGTCCCCGCGCAGCGCCTCGGTCAATGAAGAATTGCGGCGGCGTTCCCGGGAACGGCTTCTTCAGGCTGCGCTGGAACTGGTGAGCGAGCGCGGTTACGAGGCGACGACGCTCGGCGACATCGCGGACCGGGCCGGTTCGGCGCGCGGTCTGGTGTCGTACTACTTCCCCGGCAAGCGCCAGCTGGTGCAGTCGGCCGTGCACCGGCTGATGCACCGCACGCTGGAGGAGGCGCTGGAGCGGGAGCCGCGCACCGAGGACGGCCGGGAGCGGATGGCGCGGGCCATCGACGCGATCCTGGGGCTGGCCCGGGACCGTACGGTGCTGATGCGCCAGCACATGGCGGGGCTGCTGCAGGCGGAGGGCTTCGTGCAGTGCCCGGAGCAGCAGCGGCTGGCCGAGCTGCTGCGGGACACCGCGGCCCGGCACGGGTCGCAGGACGTCGACCACGACTACCCGATGCTGCGCTCCCAGCTCATGGGCGCCGTCTACGCGCTGGTCCTGCCCCATGTGCCGCTGCCGCTGCCGACACTGCGCGCCGAGCTGTTCGAGCGCTACCGGCTCGACTGGGAGCAGGGGGTCCCGCCGGACGCCGGAGCGTCCGACGGGCCCTGTGAGACTGATCTGTCACGCTTCTTCTCCACCGGTCTGCCCATCGGGGACCGGCGGACCGGAGGGCAGCCGATCGGAGATCGGTCGACCGGGGATCAGTCGAAGTAGTCCGGCTGGGACTGGACGTTGAGCTCACGCAGGTGGACCCGCTTGGCCGGATCCGTGCGCCGGTCGCTGAGCTTGAGGACGTCGAAGCCCTTGGCGATGTCGTTCGAGTAGATGTAACCGTTGTAGTAGTACGCCGACCACGAGCCGCCGACCGTGAGACCGCTGGTGCTCACCGGGCCGCGCTCGAAGTACGCGATCTCCTGCGGGTTCGAGGAGTCGGTGAAGTCCCAGACGGAGACACCGCCCTGGTACCACGCCTGGACCATGAGGTCCTTGCCCTTGACCGGGATCAGCGAGCCGTTGTGGGCCACGCAGTTCTCGGTGTCCGCCTGGTAGCGGGGGATCTTGTAGTAGCTGCGGAAGACGAGCTTGCGCTGGTCGCCCTTGCCGACGATGTCGTAGATGCCGTCGGCGCCGCGGTTCGGGCCGATCGCCGCGTTGCAGGTGGCCGCCCCGCCGCCGCCCAGCTCATCGGTGAAGACGACCTTGTTGGCCTTCTGGTTGAAGGTCGCCGAGTGCCAGAACGCGAAGTTGACGTTGTCCTGAACCTGGTCGATGACCTTCGGGTTCTCCGGGTCCTTGATGGAGAACAGGATGCCGTCGCCCATGCACGCGCCGGCCGCGAGGTCCTTCTCCGGAAGCACCGTGATGTCGTGGCAGCCGGTGGTCTTGGACACGCCCGGGTTGGTGGGGCTGCCCGGGTTGCCGCCGCCGTCCGGACCCTCACCGGGGAAGAGGACGGGGAAGTTGACGACCGCCGCCTCCTCGGGGGCGCTGCGCGGCACCTTGATGACCGAGATGCCGTCGTGCGGGGGCTGGCAGTCGGGGTAGGCGGCGTTGGGCGAGTACGAGGAGACGTAGACGTAGACGTTCCTGCGCTCGGGCACCAGGGTGTGGGTGTGCGAGCCGCAGGCGGTCTCGACGGCGGCGACGTACTTCGGGTTCGCCTTGTCGCTGATGTCGAAGACCTTCATGCCCTCCCAGGAGGACTTCTCGGTCACGGGCTGTGTGGTGCTGTTGCAACTGCTGTCGCTGCGCGAGGAGTCGGTCGACAGGAAGAGCAGGTTCCCGGAGACGGAGATGTCGTTCTGCGAGCCGGGGCAGAGCACCTGGGCGACGGTCTTGGGGGCCTTCGGCTTGCTGATGTCGAAGATGCGGAAGCCGTCGTAGTTGCCGGCGAAGGCGTACTTGCCCTGGAAGGCCAGATCCGAATTGGTGCCGGGCAGCGCTTCCTTGGGGATGTTCGCGAGGTGCTCGATGTTGGCGGAGTGGACGATCTCGTCCTGCCCGGGTATCTCGCCGTCGGCGATCGCAGCGGCCACCTCGGCCTGCGCGCCTTGGGAGACCCCACGCTCCACGGCCCGGCCGTCCCCCGGGTCGGGGGTCGCGGCCGCCGGGACCGCTGTGAGGAGCGCGGCCAGGAGTCCGGTACACGCGGCGACGACGCCCAGGCGTCTGCGCCGCGTTCGGGGATCGTTCAACAGGGTCACTGCATCCTCCCTAGTCGCCGTTCGCAAGGGAACGGTTCACGGTGCTCCGAAGTATCGTCTTCATCATGCACAGATCAAAGGTTGGCAACGCACTCGTAATGAGTCTTTCCGATCAGTAGTGCGAAGATCCAGCAGTGGAACCCTCGACAGACCCTCAACACGCCTGCCACAGGAGGTCGTTGTGCCCATCCGCCGCGCATCCCTCGCCGCCGCGGCCGCGCTCGCGCTCGCGCTGACCCTCGCGGGCTGCGACTCCGGACCGGACACCAAGTCGGGTGCGGCGAGCGGCCCTTCGGTGATCGCGCCCGGCAAGCCCGGTGAGGCGAACCGGACGTTGTCCGCGCAGGACGCGGCCGAGCAGCGCGCCGAGGACGACACGCCCAACTCGGCGGACGTGGCGTACGCCCGGATGATGATCGAGCACCACACCCAGGCCCTGGAGATGACCGAACTCGTCCCGGACCGTGCCGAGTCGGCGGACGTCAAACGCCTCGCCCTGCGCATCTCCGCCGCTCAGGGACCGGAGATCGAGGCCATGGAGGGGTGGCTCAGGACGAACGGCGAGGACGAGACGAGCGAGAAGCACGAGCACGCCGCGATGCCCGGGATGGCGACCGAGGCCCAGCTGACGACGTTGCGCGCGGCGCGCGGCAAGGCGTTCGACGCGCTCTTCCTCACCCTGATGATCACCCACCACGAGGGCGCCCTCACCATGGCCACGGACGTCAAGGCGCAGGGCAACAACCTGCTGATCGAGGAGATGGCGGACGACGTGGTCGCGCAGCAGACGAGCGAGATCACCCGGATGCGCGGGATGCAGTGACCGAGGAGCCAAGGGGGCCGTCGGGCGAAAGCCTTGCTCAGCGCCGGGCGTGACGTGGCGTCAGGTAGCCCGCGTCCCGTGCCTGGGCGATCAGCCGCAGGGATCTGCGGCGGCTGTGGCCGGTCGCGCACATCACCGCGAGGACGGGGTCGACGCCCTCCTCCTGGGCCGCGCGGTACTCCTGCGCGATCAGCCAGCGTCCCTCGGCGCCCCGCGGCCAGGGCGGGCGGGCGCGGCGCGGTCCGGAGGGCTCGCTCTCCAGGTCCTGGCGGTCCTCGCCGTCCGTCTCCCCGGGGGCCTGGGCGTCGCAACGCTCGAACAGCGGGCCCTCGATCCAGTCCGCGAGCACCGTCAGATCGACGAGGGAGAGCGCCGGCTGAGCACGCACGTCCTCGATGGAGACGCACCCCCCGGACACGACCGCCAGCAGTTCGACGCACGCCCCGTCGGCGAAGGCCAGCCGGACGTCGAACCAGGTCGTGGCACCGTCGTCGCCCTCCTGCACTTCCCACGCGGGCCGCACGGACACCGTGCCGTCCTCGGCGCAGCGATCAGAAAGATTAAGAAACGATGCTTCTAGCACACACGCAAAGTAACCGCATGATCACTTTCCATACGAACGGACACGCGCGCACCCAGGGCGCACAGCACCCTGTCAGCGCAGCCCGGGCGGTGCGATGCTGGAGACAGCGGTACGACGCCGGCGATGCCGGCGATCTCCTCCGTCCCGTGGGGTAAGGAGTCCGACCGTGCTGCGTGTCGCCGTCGTCGGCTCCGGGCCGAGTGGGGTCTACACCGCCCAGAGCCTGGTCGAACAGGACCCCGAGGTGTGCGTCGACGTCCTGGACCGGCTGCCGTGCCCCTTCGGCCTGGTGCGCTACGGCGTGGCCCCGGACCACGAGAAGATCAAGTCCCTTCAGCGGAATCTGCGGACCGTGCTGGAGCACGAGCGGGTGCGCTTCCTCGGCGGGGTCGAGGTCGGCGCGGGCGGGGTGTCCGTGGCCCGGCTGCGCGAGCTGTACCACGGGGTCGTCTACTGCGTCGGCGCGGCGGCCGACCGTCACCTCGGGATCCCCGGGGAGGAGCTGCCGGGCAGCTGGTCGGCGACGGAGTTCGTGTCCTGGTACAGCGCGCATCCGGACGCGCCCGGCGACGACTTCCTGCGGGGCGTCCGCTCGGCCGTCGTGATCGGCGTGGGGAACGTGGCGGTGGACGTCACCCGCATCCTGGCGCGCGGCGCAGCCGAGCTGAGCCCCACCGACATGCCTCAGGCGGCGCTGACCGCGCTGGCCGCGAGCGGGGTGCGCGAGGTCTGCACGGTGGGTCGGCGCGGCCCCTCGCAGGCCCGTTTCACCACCAAGGAGCTGCGGGAGCTCGGCGGACTGCCGGACACCGAGGTGGTCGTGGACGAGGCCGAGCTGGCGGCGGATCCGGCCTACGGCGACCCCTCCGAACTGCCGGCGGCCCAGCGCCGTAACGTCGAGGTGCTGCGCGGCTGGGCGGCGGCCCCGCCCCGAGGCGCGCGGCGCCGCATCCGGCTGCGGTTCTTCCTGCGGCCCGTCGCACTGCTCCCCGGCGACGAGGGCCGCGTGGGCGCGGTGCGTTTCGAGCGGACCGCTCCGGACGGACACGGCGGAGTGACGGGCGCCGGCCGGTTCGAGGAGGTCGAGGCGCAGTTGGTGCTGCGGTCGGTGGGCTATCGCGGAGTGCCGCTGGAGGGGCTGCCGTTCGCCCCGGAACGGGGCACGGTGCCGCAGCTCGCCGGCCGGGTGCTGCGCGAGGGCGCGGCCGCGCCGGGCGAGTACGTGGCGGGCTGGGTCAAGCGGGGCCCGACCGGGGTCATCGGCACCAACCGGCCGTGCGCCAAGGAGACGGTGACCTCCTTGCTGGCGGACGCGCCCGGACTCGTACGCAGGCAGGTGCCGGCCGATCCTCTGCCCCTGTTGCGGGCCGCCGGGGCCGAGCCCGTCGGGTGGGCCGGATGGCTGGCGATCGAGCGGGCCGAGGCGGAGCTCGGGGCCTCGCTGGGGCGGGGCGTGGTCAAGCTGCCGGACTGGGAGACGTTGCTGGCGGCGGCCGGCCGGGCAGGACTCGGCACCTAACCCGGTGGGCAGTACACACAGCGGCAACACCCCGGCAATCAACAAACTGTTTAACGGTCGTACGGTCTCGTGCTGTTGGGATGTCGCCGCCCCCCGCCGCCTCTCGCCACCCCCTTCACCCCTCCGCCGCTCTGGAGTGTCCATGACCGCGACCGCTTCCGTTCATCCCGTCGACGAGGTGCCACCCGTACGGCAGTTGGCCGCCTTCGGCCTGCAGCACGTGCTCGCGATGTACGCCGGCGCGGTGGCCGTGCCGCTGATCGTGGGCGGTGCGATGAAGCTGTCGCCCGCCGACCTGGCGTATCTGATCACCGCCGATCTGCTGGTCTGCGGCGTGGCCACGCTGATCCAGTGCATCGGCTTCTGGCGCTTCGGCGTCCGGCTGCCGATCATGCAGGGCTGTACGTTCGCGGCCGTCTCGCCGATGGTGCTGATCGGGACGACGGGCGGCGGACTGCCCGCGATCTACGGATCAGTGATCGTCGCGGGCCTCGCGATCGTGCTGCTCGCGCCGGTGTTCGGCAGGCTGCTGCGCTTCTTCCCGCCGCTCGTCACGGGCACCGTGATCCTGATCATCGGCATCTCGCTGTTGCCGGTCGCGGGCAACTGGGCGGCCGGAGGCGTCGGTTCGAAGGACTTCGGGGAGCCGAAGAACCTCGCGCTCGCCGCGTTCGTCCTCGTGGTGGTGCTGGGCGTGCAGCGGTTCGCGCCGGTCTTCCTGAGCCGGATCGCGGTGCTGATCGGGATCGCGGTGGGTCTGGCCGTGGCGGTGCCGTTCGGGTTCACGGACTTCGGCGGGGTCGGGGACGCCGGCTGGGTCGGGATCAGCACGCCGTTCCACTTCGGCGCGCCCTCCTTCGAGGCGTCGGCGATCATCTCGATGCTGGTCGTGGCGCTGGTGACGATGACCGAGACGACCGGCGACCTGATCGCGGTCGGCGAGATGACCGGTCGCAGGATCGAGCCGCGCACGCTCTCGGACGGTCTGCGCGCCGACGGCCTCTCAACGGTCCTGGGCGGCGTCTTCAACACCTTCCCGTACACGGCGTACGCGCAGAACGTGGGCCTGGTCGGCATGACGCGGGTACGCAGCCGCTGGGTCGTCGCGACCGCGGGCGGCATCCTCGTCCTGCTCGGTCTGCTGCCCAAGCTGGGCGCGGTCGTGGCCGCCGTGCCGGCGCCGGTGCTCGGCGGAGCGGGGCTGGTGATGTTCGGGACGGTGGCGGCGAGCGGTCTGCGGACCCTGGCCGAGGTCGACTTCAAGGGCAACCACAACCTGACGGTGGTGGCCGTGTCGGTCGCGATGGGCGTGCTGCCGGTGGGCGTGCCCACGATCTACGCGAAGTTCCCCGACTGGTTCCAGACGGTGATGAACAGCGGGATCAGCGCGGGCTGCGTGACCGCGATCGTCCTCAACCTGCTGTTCAACCACCTTGCCGCGAAGGGCGGTTCAGCCGCTCCCGAGCCGGTCGGCCTGCCGGCCGGCGGCGGCGAGGACGCGGTCGAGAAGCCCCGGGAAGAGGTCGTCTAGGTCGTCCCCGCGCAGGCCGTTCATCTTGGCCGTGCCCCGGTAGACCTGCCGGACCACCCCGGCCTCGCGCAGCACGCGGAAGTGGTGCGTGGTGGTCGACTTGGTGACCGGCAGATCGAAGTGCGAACAGGAGAGCTCGTCGCCCTCGGCGGCGAGCTCTCGCACGATCCGCAGGCGCATCGGATCGGAGAGCGCGTGCAGCACGGCCTCCAGCCGGATCTCCGCGCGCGCCGGGTGCGGCAGGTCGCGACTGCTGGGAGCGGGGGCGGTCACGGCGGCTCCAGTTCCGGGAATCCTCGTCGTTGCGTCGGGCCCCGTCGTCCTTCGGGGTCCCGTCCGGGATCCCATTGTACGAGACTCTTCGTAGTTTGACATACACCGTACTACGATGCCTATCGTACGAGTCGACCATCGGTCCCGTGACGAATGGAGTCCGCCGTGAGCGCGTTGTTCGAGCCCTGCACCCTGCGCGAGGTGACGATCCCGAACCGGGTGTGGATGCCGCCGATGTGCCAGTACTCGGCCGCGCCCGAGGGTCCGGACGCCGGAGCGCCCACCGACTGGCACCTCGCCCACTACGGGGCCCGTGCGACCGGCGGCACGGGACTGATCGTCGTCGAGGCCACCGCCGTCGCCCCCGAGGGCCGGATCTCGCCGCAGGACCTCGGCATCTGGAACGACACCCAGGTCGAGGCGTTCCGCCGGATCACCCGCCTCCTCTCCGCGCAGGGCACCGTGCCGGCGATCCAGCTCGCCCATGCCGGCCGCAAGGCGTCGACCGACCTCCCCTGGAAGGGCGGAGCGCCTCTCGGCCCGCAGGCACACGGCTGGCAGCCGCTCGCACCGAGCGCGCTCGCCTTCGACGAGGTCCACCCGATCCCCACCGAGCTGACGACCGATCAGATCTCCGAGATCGTGGGGCAGTTCGCGGACGCGGCCCGCCGGGCCCGCGCCGCCGGCTTCGAGATCGTCGAGATCCACGGCGCCCATGGCTATCTGATCAACGAGTTCCTCTCGCCCCACTCCAACCACCGCACGGACGCCTACGGCGGCTCGTACGAGAACCGCACCCGCTTCGCCCTCGAAGTGGTGGACGCCGTCCGGGCGGTGTGGCCCGAGGACAAGCCGCTGTTCTTCCGCGTCTCGGCGACCGACTGGCTGGCGGAGGGCGGCTGGACGGCGGACGACACGGTCCGCTTCGCACGCGATCTGCACACCCACGGCGTCGACCTGCTCGACGTCTCCACCGGCGGCAACGCCTCCGGCGTGCGCATCCCGGTCGGCCCCGGCTACCAGGTCGCCTTCGCCGCACGGGTGAAGGCCGAGACGCCGCTGGCCGTCGCCGCCGTGGGTCTCCTCACCGACGTCGAGCAGGCCGAGAAGATCGTCGCCAACGGCGAGGCGGACGCGGTGCTGCTCGGCCGGGAGCTGCTGCGCAACCCCTCGTGGGCCCGGCACGCGGCGCGCACCCTGGGCGACGAGGTGCGGGTGCCGGAGCAGTACCTCCGCTCCGTGTGACCCGAGCGCACGCTGGTCAGCGGGCCTCGGCCGGCCGCCGGTAGACGCCGTCCCGCCGGTGCAGACGGTGCAGGTCGACGAGGAGGCGGCGCAGCGTCACGTGGTCGGTGGCGCCGCCCTCGCACCAGGGGCGCAGCAGGTCGTCGACCTCGCGTTCGGCGTAGTCCCGGCCCTCCTCGAAGGTCCGCTCCGCGAGGTGGGCCAGCACCAGCTTCTTCCGCTCCCACTGGGCCGGCAGCCGCACCAGACGCCCGTCCCGCAGAAAGGTCCGCAGCACCGCCTCGGTCCGCTCGTCCCCGGTGCCGTGGTCCCGCGCCGGCCGAGGCGTGGAGGTCTCGCGCGCGAGGTCGCGGAGACGGTCGTACGCCACCGCGAGTCCTGTGCCGTCCGAGACGACGATCGCGCGGTCCTCGAGGCGGCGCAGGGCGATGACGGCGTCCTTGGCGGACAGTCCGGTCCGGTCGACGACCTCCGCCGGGCTTCTGGCGCCGAGCGCCACGGCGGCGAAGGCCCGCACCCGGTTCTCCTCGGCGAACAGCCTGACCACGTCGTCGGACGTCATGTCCCGCTCCCCCGTCCTGTCCGTCCCCGGTCCCGTCCATGGGCAGGGCGGACGGCGGCCGCCCCGGCCGCGCCGACGCTACTCTCCGCTCCTCGCTGTCCGCTCACCATTTTCCGCGACCGGCCGGGGACACGACCGTCCCCGGACCGGCGGGTTGATGACGAACCATCACATCTAGCTGCAGGTCGCCCCGTTGAGGGTGAATGCGGTCGGCGCCGCACTGTTCCCGGTGTGATTCGCCTGGTAGCCGATCGTCACGCTCGCGTTCGGCGCGAGCGTGCCGTTGTACGACGCGTTCGTCGCGGTCACCGCGCCGGAAGCCGGGGTGTACGTGGCTCCCCAGCCGTTGGTGATGGTCTGCCCGGCGGGCAGGGTGAAGCCGAGCTGCCAGCCGTTGACCGTGGCCGTGCCGGTGTTGGTGAGGGTCACGGAACCGGTCAGACCGGTGTTCCAGGCGTTGGTGGAGGCGGTCACCTTGCAGCTGCCGGGCTGGGGCTGCGGGCCGCCGGGGCCGGCGGTGTCCAGGCCGAAGAAGGTGAGCACGCGGGCGGCCATGCCCCAGGCGTACAGGTTGTGGCCGACGCCCTGGAGGCTGATGGCCTCCACGGGGGCCTGGTCACCGGTGCCGCCGTAGCGGGTGCGGGTCCAGCCGGAGGCGGGCGAGTCGGTCGCGGCCGGGGTCTGGCTCACTCCCTGCGCATTGGTCCACTGCTTGATCTCCTCGCCGAAGTTGGCGTAGCGCAGCACGTCGTCCTCGGTGCCGTGCCACAGCTGCATCCGGGGCCGGGATCCGGTGTACCCGGGGTAGGCGCCGCGGACCAGGTCGCCCCACTCCTGCGGGGTGTGGATCACGGTGCCGCCGGAGCAGGCGCTGTTCCACTCGGAGCCGTCGGTCGTGGCGAAGCAGCCGAACGGCACCCCGGAGAACGCGGCGCCCGCGGCGAACACGTCGGGGTAGTCGCCGAGCAGGACGTTGGTCATCATCGCCCCGGAGGAGATGCCGGTGGCGTACACCCGGGAGGTGTCCGCGGAGTAGGCGGCGGTCACCCAGTCGATCATCGACTTGACGCCGACGGGGTCGCTGCCGCCGCCCCGCTTGAGCGCCTGGGGCGAGGAGACGTCGAAGCACTTGCTGCTGCGGGTGACGGACGGGTAGACGATCACGAACCCGTACTGGTCGGCGAGTTGGGCGTACTCGGTGCCGGAGTACATCGCCGGGCCCGAGCCTCCGCACCAGTGGACGGCGACGAGGACGGGCGGGTGCGCGGCGACCGCGGCCGGGGCGTACACGTACATCTGGAGGTTGCTGGGGTTGGCGCCGAAGCCGGTGACCTCGGTGAGGGCAGCGGCGGGGACGGGTGCGGCGGCCTCGGTGCGGGCGGAGGCGGCGGGGGCGCCGAGGAGCGCGGCGGCGAGGAGGAGCACCAGTGCGCCGAGTAACGAACGCAGGACTCTCCCGGGGGAGTTGAGGGTCGATGACACGCGCTGGTCCCTTTCTGGTAGCGGCTCGGGGGACGTCGCAGTCGAGAACGGGCGGGAGGCGCTCAGCAGGTGGCGTTCGTCTGGGTCAACAGGCCAAGACGCCAGGGGAGTTGGGAGTAGGGGCCGCTCGAGGCGGGGTCCAGGCCCTGGTACACGTAGCGCAGGCGGCAGGGGTCGATCGTGAGGGTCTGGTCGACGCCGTCGCGGATCATCTCGCCGTGGCTGAAGTCCTTCGTCCAGGCGGACGGGCCGTCGGCGAACGTGACGTTGCCGGACCGGATGAAGGGGTTGGCCTCGGTGTCGGCGAGCGGGGTCCAGGCGCCGCCCAGGCTGTCGGACGTCCAGGCGCGGAAGTAGCGGCGCCAGTCGGAGCCGGTGGCCAGGGCCTCCACGAGCATCAGGTACTTACCGCTGTCGCCGAGGCGGTAGACGTTGCTCGCCTCGAAGAGGTCGAAGCGGTTGGGCTCGGACAGCACGATCGCGGTGTCGCGGAAGCCGCCCGGGAACTCGGCGCGGGTGGTCCGGGAGCGGTACTGGTGGCCGTTGTCGTCGGAGAAGAACAGGTAGCAGTCGCGCTGGTCGCAGATGGTCCAGAAGTCCAGCCAGCCGCCGGTGCCCTTGTTGTCCGTGACGACCTGGGGCTCGCTGTCGAAGAAGTACTTCGGCGCGCTCCAACTGCCGGGATTCGTGGGGTCCTTGGTGGTCGAGTAGGACGGCGGACCGGTCTGGTAGACCATGTACCACGTCTGCTGCGGCGCGAAGTAGAACACCTGGGGCGCGGCCGCGTACCGGTCGCCGATGTTCGGGTTGGCGTCGAGGAACGTCTGCGGCGCGGAGGCGGCCTGGGACCAGTCGGCGAAGCTGGTGTAGGCCAGGCTCCACCGGCCGGCCGTGTCGGCGGTGGTGGCGTAGACGTGCCAGCGGTTCTTGTAGCGGAAGACCGTCGGGTCCTTGACCGAGACGATCGGGTGGGCGGCATCCGGCTCGGGGCTGATCAGCGGGCCGGTGGAGGTCCAGGCGAAGGAGCCGGGAAGCGGTCCGGCCCGGTCGGGCGCCGTTCCCGTCACGGCCGCTGTCGCCCCGGCCGTCGCGGCGGCCGGGCCGGGCCCGAGGACCAGACAGGCGACGGCGATCAGCAGCAGGACCAGCCCGGCGGTGAACGTGCGCGTGCGCGGAGTCGGCATCGACTCATCCCTCTCGTCGCAGCTCGCGGTAGCTCATGAGCCGTCGTCGAGGCTCATGAAGGGAGGCGTCCGCATCGCATGGTGGCATGCACACGCCCTCCATGGAAGCGCTCCCACGGCAACTTCCCGGAAGCCCTTGCCGGCCGGCCGGGGCGAGAAGGGGGCGGGCCGGGGACGGGCCGAGGGCGACCGAATGCGTTCTGCGCAAAGCGTTGACTAGAAAGCGCTTGCCCCCTACGTTCCGTTCAGCAGTGTGACCGAGCCGCTCGTCGAGTCCCCAAAAGGGCCGCCTTGCCCGTGTTCGGCGTTCAACATGGCGTACGTCGTTCATGTATGCGATCACTTAGCTCTCCTGAAGGGACGCACCCGCATGCGTACCGGCCCCCCACGTACACACGTGCAAAGATCCGCTCTCGTCGCGGCGGCCGCCGCACTCGGCGCCGCGGCGGTTCTCGTCCTCCCGCAGTCGGCGGGCGCGGCCGACGCCTCTCCGGTCGGGTTCGGCGCCGGCACGACCGGCGGCGGCAGCGCCGCGGCGGTCACCGTGTCGACGCTGGACGCGTTCAAGACGGCCGTGACCGGCGACACGGCGAAGGTCGTGAAGGTCAACGGCCTGATCTCACTGAGCGGTCAGGTCGACATCGGTTCCAACACCACGGTGCTGGGCGTCGGTTCGTCGTCCGGTTTCACCGGCGGCGGGCTGCGGCTGAAGAAGGTCACGAACGTCGTGGTGCGCAACCTGAACATCAGCAAGCCGCTGAAGCCCGCCGACGGGATCGAGGTCCAGGCGTCGACGAAGGTGTGGATCGACCACAACTCCTTCTCGGCCGACCGCGATCACGACAAGGACTACTACGACGGCCTGCTGGACATCAACCACGCCTCGGACTACGTCACCGTGTCCTGGAACACCTTCAAGGACCACTTCAAGGGCTCGCTCGTCGGCCACAGCGACAACAACGCGGGCCAGGACACCGGGCACTTGAGGGTGACGTACCACCACAACTACTTCAGCAACGTCTACTCGCGCATCCCCAGTCTCCGTTTCGGCACCGGGCACTTCTACGACAACTACGTCGTCGGGGCCGAGACCGCCGTGCACTCGCGCATGGGCGCCCAGATGCTCGTCGAGAACAACGTCTTCCGCTCGACGCTCGTCGCCGTCACCACCAACCGCGACAGCGACGTGGACGGCTACGCCAACCTGACCGGCAACGACCTCGGCGGAGCCGCGACCGAGGTCTCGCAGGTCGGCACGTTCACCCAGCCGCCCTACAGCTACACCGCCGAGCCCGCCTCCTCCGTCGTCGCCTCGGTGACGTCCGGCGCGGGCGCCGGAAAGATCTGACCCTCCCCACCGGAAACCCTCCCCCACCTGGAAGAAGGCATCGGGACATGACTTCCCCAGCACCTCGGCGCGCCCGTGGGCGCACCCTGACCGGAGCCCTGGCAGCCGTCGGCCTCTCGGTTGGCATGATCATGACCGGTGGTGCGCTCACCCCGGCGAGCGCCGCCACCTGGCCCACCGCCAACGGCAGTCAGGCCGTCTCCGCCACCATCTCCGTGTCCGGCACCAAGGACTACGCGATGAAGCGCCTGTACGGCACCGGCGACCTCGGCAGCGGCAGCCAGGACGAGGACCAGGGGCCGATCCTGGAACTGGCGGCCGGCGCCGTCCTGAAGAACGTCATCATCGGCGCGCCCGCCGCGGACGGCATCCACTGTCTGGGCAGCTGCACACTGCAGAACGTCTGGTGGGAGGACGTCGGCGAGGACGCTGCGACGTTCCTCGGCTCCTCGTCCTCCAACGTCTACACCGTCTCCGGCGGCGGGGCGAAGGAGGCCAGCGACAAGGTGTTCCAGTTCAACGGCGCCGGAACGCTGAACGTCTCCAACTTCGCGGTGCAGAACTTCGGCACCTTCGTGCGCAGCTGCGGCAACTGCAAGAGCGCCCAGTACAAGCGGACGATCAACCTCAACACCATCGAGGCGACCTACAAGGGCAGCAAGCTCGTCGGCATCAACACCAACTACGGCGACTCGGCCACCCTGCGCAACATCACCATCGTCGGGGACAGCAGCAAGAAGATCATCCCATGCCAGAAGTACATCGGGAACAACACGGGCGCGGAGCCGACCACCAACGGCACGGGCCCCGACAGCACCTACTGCAAGTACGCGACGTCCGACATCACGTACAAGTAGTCCCGCTCACCGACCCCCCACGGTGAAAGGCGGCCGTACGAAGCGCCCCCCGCACGGCGCTTCGCACGGCCGCCGCCGTGTGGCGGAACGCCGTGTGGCGGAACGCAGTGTGGCGGAACGCAGTGTGGCGGAACGCCGTGTGGCGGAACGCCGTGTGGCGGAACGCCGTGTGGCGGAACGCAGTGTGGCGGAACGCCGTGTGGCGGAACGCAGTGTGGCGGAACGCAGTGTGGCGGAGCTAAGAAACCGGTCCCAACGTCGTTTCCGTGAGTTCCCGCCGGTAAGAGCCGTACGCGGCGCGCAGGGCGGGCCCCGGCCAGTCGGCGGGCAGGAGTTCGGCGGGCAGCACGGGGTCGGCGAGGAGATGCCGTACGACGGCGGCGAGGGCCGTGAAGCGGTCGGCGGGCCGGTGCGTGCGCCCGACGTGGGCCAGCAGGGCCCGGGCCGTGTCCGCCCACGCGGGGAGGGGCCAGAGGCTCGCGGCGAGCTCGCGGGCGGGCGTCCCGGGGCGGGCGGTGAAGCACTGGAGGACGTCGCCGAGGTCCGGGGGCCAGGGCCGGCCCAGGTTGGCCGGGCGCAGCCAGACGCCCTCACGGAGTTCGGCGAGCCTGAGGGCCGCCAACCGGGCGCGCAGCTCGACGCGTTCGGCGGGGCCGCGGCCCGTGGCGGTGATCACGGCCGTCTCCCAGTCGCCGTCCCACGCGCGCGTGTCCGGATGCACGGCGTCGTCCTGGCGGCGCTGGCGTTCCAGCAGGCGGTCGCTGAGCCGGTAGACGGAGTCCGTCCGCCGCAGGTCGCCCGCCGCCACCATCCGGCTGAGCGCGGCCCGCACCGTGGACCCCCCGACCCCGAAGGGCTCCACTCCGCGCACCAGGTCCTTCGCCGCGAGTTCGGGCGGATGCGTCCCCAGCAGCAGGCTCAGGACCACCGACCGCGCGGACAGCGGGCGCAGATCGACCTCGCCGGGCTCCGCAGACACGTTCATCCGCATGAGGACGTACTGTACGTGCAGCCTGCATGTTGCACTATTGCTGCGACCGCAGAGAGAGTGCAACATGGTCGACATGGCCCAGATACTCGCGCAGCCGCAGAACCAGCCCCAGAACCGGCCCCCATCCGAGTCCCCGTCCCCGTCCCAGCCGCCGTCGCCGTCCCAGCCCGCGGCGCCCGTCGCGTCGTACGCCACACACGACGTCACCAATCAGCCGCCTCCCCTCGCCCCCTACGACGCGTCCGACGACGTCGCGCTGCTGGAAGGGCTGCGGCGGGAGGGCGCTGGGTGGGCGGAGCGGGACGTGCGCCGGATCGGTCTGCGGGCCGGCGGCGTCGAGGCGCAGGAGTGGGGCGAGCTGGCCAACCGGCACGAGCCCGTGCTGCGCACGCACGACCGCTACGGTCACCGCGTCGACGAGGTCGATTTCCACCCGAGCTGGCATGCGCTGATGCGGGAGGCGGTCGCCGAGGGGCTGGCCGGCTCGCCCTGGGCCGAGAGCCGCCCCGGCGCCCATGTCGCCCGGACGGCGAGCGGGCTGGCCTGGGGGCACACGGAGGCCGGGCACGGCTGCCCCACGTCGATGACGTACGCCGCCGTACCCGCCCTGCGCCGCCAACCGGAGCTCGCGGCCGTCTACGAGCCGTTGCTGACCAGCCGGGAGTACGACCCGGGGCTGCGGGCGCCGGCCGAGAAGCGCGGGCTGCTGGCCGGCATGGGGATGACCGAGAAGCAGGGCGGCTCCGACGTCCGGACGAACACCACGGCGGCCACGCCCACGGCGGAGCCGGGGGTGTACACCCTGCGCGGGCACAAGTGGTTCACCTCCGCGCCGATGTGCGATGTGTTCCTGGTGCTGGCGCAGGCGCCGGGCGGGCTGTCCTGCTTCCTCGTGCCGCGCGTCCTGCCCGACGGCGCCCGCAACACGTTTCGCATCCAGCGGCTGAAGGAAAAGCTGGGCAACCGCTCCAACGCGTCCTCCGAGCCCGAGTTCGACGGGACCGTGGCCTGGCTGGTCGGGCCCGAGGGCCAGGGCGTGAAGACGATCATCGAGATGGTCAACTGCACGCGGCTGGACTGCGTGATGATGTCGGCGACGCTGATGCGCAAGACGCTCGTCGAGGCGGGCCATCATGCCCGCCACCGCCGTGCGTTCGGCGCGCGGCTGATCGACCAGCCGTTGATGCGCAACGTCCTGGCCGATCTGGCGCTGGAGTCCGAGGCCGCCACCACGCTGACGCTGCGGCTGGCGGGGGCGGCCGACCGGGCGGTGCGCGGAGACGACGGCCACGGGACCGAGCAGGCCTTCCGGCGGATCGCGACCGCCGTCGGCAAGTACTGGGTGACCAAGCGGGGTCCGGCCTTCACGGCGGAGGCCCTGGAGTGCCTGGGCGGCAACGGTTACGTCGAGGACTCCGGCATGCCCCGGCACTATCGCGAGGCGCCGCTGCTGTCGATCTGGGAGGGCTCGGGCAACGTCAACGCCCTCGACGTACTGCGGGCATTGACCCGCGAGCCCGCCACCGTGGACGCGCTCTTCGGCGAACTCGCCCTGGCGCAGGGGGCGGACGCCCGGCTGGACGCGGCCGTGGCACGGCTCAGGTCCCGGCTCGGCGAGGCGACGCAGGCCGGCGCCCGCCGTCTGGTCGAGCAGATGGCCCTCGCCCTCCAGGCCTCCCTCCTGGTCCGGCACGCGCCGCCCGCGGTCGCCGACGCCTTCTGCGCGACCCGCCTCGGCGGCGACTGGGGGTACGCCTTCGGCACGCTCCCCGACGGCGCGGACGTCGACGGGATCCTGACGCGGGCGCTGCCCGACGGCTCCTGACGGGCACGCCGACCGCGGATCCCGGACGGGAACGTCAGCCTCCGACGGGCCTTCCGATCGAGATTCGACGCACGTCATCTGTGCGTAACCGCTCGATTCCGCTTCGTTGTCAGTGGCGTGGTGCAGACTCGTGATCAGTTGGCACTTCTGACACACCGTCCGGGGGAGGACAACGTGTTCACGGGGATCGACGAGGTCGACTGGACCTCGCTGCGGCATGCGAACGGCAGCGCGGAGGACGTGCCCGGATGGCTCAGGGGGCTCGCCTCCGCGGAGCCCGGCGAGCGCGCCGCCGCACTGGACGGGATGTACGGCGCGGTGCACCACGACGGGAGGGTGTACGACTCGACGCTCGCCTGCGTTCCGTTTCTGCTCGCGCTGGCCGCCGACGAGCGGGTCCGGGAGCGCGGCGGGCTCGTGGAGCTGCTGGTGAGCATCGGCACCGGGGAGGGCTCGGGGGCCCAACCGGGAGCGGGCGGCGTCTCGGCGGTCCGGGCCGGCGCCGAGGTCTTCGTCCGGCTGGCCGGGGATCCGGACGCGGCCGTGCGCAGGGCGGCGGCCGCGGCGGTCGTGCGGTTCCTCGACGAACCGGCGCGGGTGCTGGGGCTGGTGCGGGAGCGGCTCATGGTGGAGCGGGACGACCGGATCGTGATCGCCCTGATCGACGGCCTCGGTCACTTCGCGCGTCGGGGCCCCGGACAGTGCGCCGGGGCGGTGGAGCTGCTGGCCGCGCAGAGCGGCCCGCCGTACGGGCCGGGGCCGCGACTCGCCGCCCTGGGCCAGCTCGCGGCCTGCGCTCCCGAGCGTCTGCCGGCCGATCTGGTCGCGGTCGTGCTCGGGCTGCTCAGAGAGCGCTCCGCGCGCCGCCGCCGCTGTCCGATCCCGTCTCCGGCGGCGGCCGACGCGCCCTCGCTCGTCGACCGGTTACGGCGGCTGCGGCCGTCGGACGAGGAGGGGACCCGGCTGCTGCGCACCCTGCACACCGCGCTCGACGACCGGCTGTCCGACCGGATCGCCCTGCTGCACGGGCAGTTGACGAGTCCGGAGCCGACCGACCGGTGCAACGCCGTGCTGCTGTCCGCCGCCCTGTTCCGGGAGTGGCGCGGCGGCCATGACGCGACGGTGGCGTCGATCGGGGAACGGCTGCGGTCGCGGGAGGGCGAGGCTCAGGAGGACGAAGGGCGCCTGCGCGACGCGGCCGTGTCCGTCCTGGACGACCTCTTCACCCTGGCCGCCCCGGCCGCCGACGACCTCCACGCGCTGGTGGCCGCGCGCCCCGACCTGTGGCTACGACGATGGCGGCGCGAGGCGCCCACGTTGGGCGGTCCCCTGCGCGCCCTGGCCAGAAGCGGGGATCCGCGCGCGGCCCCCGTGCTGGCCGAGGTGCTGGCGGGGCCGGTCCTCCCCCGGGACCTGGGGAGAGTCGTCGCCGACCTGGGCGCGTCGGCGGCCCCGCTCGCACCGGATCTGCGGCACGCGCTCGCCGCCGTGCCCCTCGGCTCCCCCGACACGGCGACGCGCGCCGCGGCCCTGCTGCCGGCGGTGCGGGCGCTGCGCGACGCGGAGGCCGTGCCCGGGGTCCTGCGTCTGCTCTCGGACGCCGGTCTCGGCCACGGTGACGACCGGTGCGCACGGGCCGCGATCGAGACGCTGGGGGCGATCGGATCCGCCGCACGAGCGGCCGTCCCGGCGCTGCACGCAGCGCTGGAGGGCGAGCAGGCGCTCGCCGCGGCGGACGCGCTGTGGTCGGTCGAGGGCGACGCTTCCGTCGTCCTGCCCGTCCTGCTGCGGGGATCGACGCACGCCGACTCCCGGTACCGGACGCATGCCGCCCGGACACTCGCGCTGCTCGGCCCTGCGGCCCGCCCGGCGCTCCCCACGCTGCGCCGGATGACGCAGGCGCACACGGCGCCGGAGCGGACGGCGGCGGCCTGCGCCGTCAGCCGGATCACCGGGGAGGCGGACGCGTCCGTCGCCGCGGTGCTGCGCTCCGCCTGGGCGGAACACCCGCGCACGCGCGTGGGCATCGCCGCCTGCCTCGGCGCCCTCGGCCCCGCCGCCGCGCCCCTGCGCGACCTGGCTACGACGGAACTCGCGGCCCCGCGCCGCCACACAGCCCAGCCGGGCGGCCAAGGCAGCCCCGGCCACGGCAGCCACGACATACCGAGGGACGAGGAGCTGCTGAGGGTATGCGGGAGGGTGACGGCGACGACGACGGCCTCCTAGCCGAGCGGTCGGCCGTACGGTCGTACAGCCGTCGTCGCCCTGCGGGCCTGGGCACTCCACACTCGGTCCCCGGCCCTCGGTCCCCGGTCCCCGGTCCCCGGCTCAGCCCATCGGTCGCCCCCAGAGCGCGTCGAAGCGCGCCCAGTCGGTGTCCCACTGCTCCACGCGTCGGCGTTCCAGACGGCTGCGCAGGACGCGGCCGCCCGCGAAGGGGAGGACGGCCGTGCCCACGCCCGCGAGACCGCCGACCAAAGACGCGCGCAGGCTGGCCTGGGCGGGGGTGGCCGGCTCGGTCACCAGACGGCCCTGGCGGTCCGTCCAGACCGTGACCGGGGTGCCGGTGGGGCTGCCGGGGCTGACCCGGACCTGGCCGGAGTGCGTGGAACCGTCCGGTCCGGTCCAGCCGACCTTCGCCCAGACCTGGTCACCGCCGGCGGAACCGGTCTGCGCGGCGGCCTTTCCTGGCGCCGGCTCGGTCAGTCGTCCCACGAGCGGGCGCCACTCGACGCGTTCCCGGGCCAGACCGTGTTCGACGGACCCCGCGGCCGTCCATCCCGCCAGCACCCCGGCGAGGACGGTCAGCGCCCACACGCCGAGCACGACCCAGGCCTCCACCGTGTCGGCGCGACGCTTGAGCGGGTTGCGCCGCCAGCGCCACAGCCACACCTTCGGACCACGGAACGCCATCGAAGGCTTCCTCCTCATGAGCGCGAACATCCCGGCCGCCCTCCCATACGAGGCAGACGGTCCGGATGCTCAGGGCGAGTCCTCGGTCCCGACAGTCCCACGGTCCCCCTCGCCCGCGCAGGTGTCTCGCCGAAGGTGGCCGACACCCAGCGGTCCCGGTCCGCAGTACCCGCTGTGACCTGCGGTGACGCCGTTCCAGGGGTGACTGTCAGTGGCGGGGTGCAGACTGGCCGGTGTCTGGGACGAAGAGGTCACGGAGGTGTTCGACATGACTGAGGTGCTGCTGGCCGTGGGCACGCGCAAAGGACTGTTCCTGGGGCGCAGGCGCGACGGCACATGGGAGTTCGACGAATCGCCCTATTTCAACGCACAGGCGATCTACTCGGTCGCCCTCGACACCCGCGGTGACCGGCCGCGGCTGCTGGCCGGCGGGGACAGCGCGCACTGGGGGCCGTCGGTGTTCCACTCCGACGACCTCGGCCGCACCTGGACCGAACCGGCCGCGCCGGCCGTCAAGTTCCCGCAGGACACCGAGGCCTCGCTGGAGCGGGTGTGGCAGCTGCACCCGGCGGCGGCCGAGCCGGACGTGGTGTACGCGGGCACGGAACCGGCCGCGCTGTATCGCTCCGAGGACCGCGGGGAGAGCTTCGAGCTGGTCCGCCCCCTGTGGGAGCACCCCACACGGTCCCGGTGGGTGCCGGGCGGCGGCGGAGAGGGCCTGCACACGGTCCTCACCGACGAGCGCGACCCCCGGGCGGTGACGGTGGCGGTCTCGACGGCCGGCGTGTTCCGCACGACGGACGGCGGCGCGAGCTGGGCGCCCTCCAACTCCGGGGTCTCCGCGGTGTTCCTGCCGGATCCCGACCCGGAGTTCGGCCAGTGCGTGCACAAGGTCGCGCGGGACGCCGTGAACCCGGACCGTCTCTACCTCCAGAACCACTGGGGGGTCTACCGCAGCGACGACGCGGGCGGGCACTGGACGAACATCGGCGCGGGCCTGCCCTCCACCTTCGGCTTCGCCGTCGCCGCGCACCCGACCCGCGGGGACACGGCGTACGTGTTCCCGATCAACGCGGACATGGACCGGGTCCCCGCCGAGCACCGGTGCCGGGTCTTCCGCACCCAGGACGCGGGCAGGAGCTGGGAGCCGCTCACGGCGGGCCTGCCGCAGGAGGACCACTACGGCACCGTGCTGCGCGACGCGCTGTGCACGGACGACACCGATCCGGCGGGCGTGTACTTCGGCAATCGCAACGGCGAGGTGTTCGCCTCGGCCGACCACGGCGACAGCTGGCGGCAGTTGGCGTCGCATCTGCCGGACGTGCTGTGCGTGCGCGCCGCGGTGGTCGCATGAACCGGACCGGAAGCGGGGGGCGACCGCCGGGCCTTGGCCACTGGTTGATCACCGACACATGTACGGCAGTAGGGTGACGCCCGTGGCACCACGACCCTTGCATGAAATCGTCGAGCCGGGCTGGGCGAAGGCCCTCGAACCCGTCGCCGGACGCATCGCCGAGATGGGCGACTTCCTGCGCGCGGAGATCGCCGCGGGACGCACCTACCTCCCTGCCGGACAGAACGTCCTACGGGCCTTCCAGCAGCCCTTCGACGACGTCCGCGTCCTGATCGTCGGACAGGACCCGTACCCGACGCCGGGGCACGCGGTGGGACTGTCGTTCTCGGTCGCGCCGGACGTCCGCCCGCTGCCCGGCAGCCTGATCAACATCTACCGCGAGCTGACCACGGACCTGGGCCTGCCCCAGCCGTCGAACGGCGACCTGACGCCGTGGACGCAGCAGGGCGTGCTGCTCCTCAACAGGGCGCTGACCACCGCTCCTCGCAAGCCCGCCGCACACCGCGGCAAGGGCTGGGAGGAGGTCACCGAGCAGGCGATACGGGCGCTGGCGGCGCGCGGCAAGCCCCTGGTGTCCATCCTGTGGGGCCGCGACGCCCGCAATCTGCGTCCGCTGCTGGGCGATCTGCCCTCGGTGGAGTCCGCGCATCCCTCCCCCATGTCGGCGGACCGCGGCTTCTTCGGCTCACGGCCGTTCAGCAGGGCCAACGACCTGCTGATCCGGCAGGGCGGTCAACCGGTGGACTGGCGCCTGCCGTGACCCCCGATTCGCCGGTCCCGGCAACGGGTTAGGCACGGGGCTGGGCAGAGGCATGGGCGCGGGCACAGGCGCAGGCACGGGGACCGGCACCGGCATCCTCGCCGTGGACTCGGGCGGCTCCGGGCTGCGGGTCGCCGTGGGCACCGTAGAGCGGGGCGCGGTCGCCGAACGGTCGTCCCGGGAGCCGGTGCGCACCGGTGCGCGAGGCATCGACCCCGGGCACCTGATGGCCCGACTCACCCCCATGGTGCGGGGGTTGACGTCCGAGACCGGGGTCGCCCGGTTCGCGGCGGCCGTGGTCGGCGCGGCGGGGTTCGCCACTCTGGGCGACGCCCTGCGCGCCGAACTCCCGGACGCCCTGGCGCGCGAGTTCGGCGTTCCCACGATCGCACTCGCCGCCGACGCCGTCATCGCCTACGTCGGCGCGCTGGGCCCACGGCCGGGAGCCGTGGTCGCCGCGGGCACCGGCCTGATCGCGATCGGCACGGACCTGACGGCCTGGCGCCGGGCGGACGGCTGGGGTCATCTGCTGGGCGACTGCGGCGGCGGCGCCTGGATCGGGCGGGCGGGCCTGGAGGCCGCGCTGCGCGCGCACGACGGACGACCCGGCGGCTCCGCCCGGCTGCTGGCCTGTGCCCAGGAGCAGTTCGGCCCGATGCCCGGTCTGCCCGGCCTGCTCTACCCGCGCGACGACCGTGCGGCCGTCCTGGCCTCCTTCGCACCCCGGGTGGCCGCATGCGCGCCGAACGACCCGGTGGCTTCGGACATCCTGCGCGCGGCGGCCCGGCACCTGGCCGAGTCGGCGGCCGCCGTCTGCCCGGCCGACGGAGAACCCCTCTACGCCGTCACCGGGGGCCTGTTGAAGCTGGGCGACCCCCTCCTCGTACCCCTGGCCCAGGAGCTGGCCGGGCGGCTGCCGCGGGGGCGGCGGGTGGCCGCCGAGGGGGATCCGCTGCACGGGGCGGTGCGGCTGGCCGCCGGTCTGGCGGCGGGCGCGCCCGCCCTGCCGGCCGACGAGGCGATGCTGTATGTCGCGCGCGTCGCGCGTCGCGCGTAGGGCGCGCGGAGAGAAGAGGACGGGCGAGAGAGACGGGGCGGCAGAGTGGGTGAGCAGGGTGGACGAGCGGGGTGGGTGAGTCGTACACCGTTACCCAAAAGGGGGATTGCTCCCTTCGAGGGCAAGTCGCCCGGAAAACACGCTGATCACTTCTGATCCGTACGTAACTCATCAGACAAAACAGGACGGATACCGCTCACGTGCACCCTCCCCGAACAAGGGAGCCCAGGAAGCCAGTAACATGCGTCGCCATGAGCTCCCCCACTGGGCCCGCGTCCGGCCTGCCAGTACGAATGCCGCGACCTCGCCAGCCCGGGCGGCACCGCCGACCCGAGCCGCTGGCGGCTCCCGAGGGCGCGCCCGCGCTCGTCCTCGCGGTGCCGGGCACGCCGAGCGCCGCCACCCGCGGCCTCGCCGAGGAGATCGTGAGCATCGCCCGCTCCGAGCTCCCCGGCCTCGACGCGCGCATCGGGTACCTCGACGGGGACGACACCGCCTTCCCCACCCTGCAGTCCGTGCTCGCGCACGCCGCCGACGAGCGCACCGCCCGTTACGAGCAGGCCCGCGCCGCCGGACTGGACGTCAAGGAGCCCGACGGGCCGGTCGCCGTCGTCGTGCCGCTGCTGGCCGGTCCGGACGGGGCGCTGCTGCGCCAGGTCCGCCAGGCCGTCATGGAGAGCCGGATCGCGGCCGACCTGACCGATGTGCTCGGCCCGCACCCGCTGCTCGCCGAGGGACTGCACGTGCGCCTGTCCGAGGCGGGTCTGGCCCGCGCGGACCGCGCCCGGCTGTTCACCGTGGCGACGGCCGCGGACGGCATCATCCTGGCCTCCGTGGGCGGCGAGGAGGCCGTGCAGGCGGCCGGCATCACCGGCATGCTGCTCGCCGCGCGTCTCGCCGTGCCGGTGATGGCCGCGGCCCTCGACCAGGAGGGTTCCATCTCCTCCGTCGCCGAGCAGCTGCGCTCCTCCGGCTCTCAGCAGCTGGCGCTCGCGCCGTACCTCATCGGCCCGGAGATCGACGCCACGCTGATCGCGGAGGCGGCCAGGGAGGCGGGCTGCGCCGCCGCCGAGGCGCTCGGCCCGTACCCGGCCATCGGCAAGCTGGCGCTGGCCAAGTACACGACCGCCCTCGGCATCGCCCCACCGCAGCCGCAGGGCGCGCCGGTCCGCTGAACCGGCCGGACGCCGTACGACACGACGAAGGGCCCCGCTCCGGCCGAGGAGGGGGCCCTTCGTCGTGCCCGGGGCGGGGCGGGCGGACCGGGCGGGGTCAGCCGAGGACCACGCAGGACGCGGCGGGGACGGGGATCGAGCCGGCGCGCCGGGGCAGGCCCGTGGCCGGGTCGAGGGCGAACCAGGTGACGTCGCCGGAGCGCTCGTTGGCGACGTACAGGAAAGCTCCGGACTCGGAGAGGGCGACGGCCCGCGGCCAGTGCCCGGCGCAGGGCACGGTGCCGACCAGGCGCAGCGCCTCCCCGTCGCCCTCCACGGCGAACACGGACAGTACGTCCTCGCCGCGGGTGGCGGTCCACACGAACCGGCCGTCGGGCGCGACGACGATGCCCGAGGGGTAGGCGTCGGCGGCCGGTGCGCCGGGCAGCACGGCGGTCTCGGCCAGCGGCTTCAGCGAGCCCTCCAGAGCGTCCCAGTGGCAGACGGAGACGGTCGGCGTGAGTTCGTTCACGACGTACGCGTACGAGCCGCCCGGGTGGAAGGCCAGGTGACGCGGTCCGGAGCCGGGGCGCAGGGCGTTCTCCCGGTGCACGACCGGGCTGCCCTCGCGCAGGGCGCACACCCGCACCGAGTCCGTCCCGAGGTCCACGCTGACCGCCCAGCGCCCGCTGGGGTCGGGCTGCACCTGGTGGGCGTGGGGCGCCTGCTGGCGGCGGGTGTGCGGGCCGGAGCCGGTGTGCCGGAGGACGCCGGAAGCGGCCCGGGCCAGCGTGCCGTCAGGGCGGACCGGGACGGCGGTGACGCTGCCGGAGCCGTAGTTGGCGGTCAGGACGTGTCCGTCGAACACGCTGAGGTGCGTGGGCCCGCTGCCGTCGACCGGCACGGGCGCGCCGACCGGCTCCGGTACGTCCCCTGCCACCCGGTACGCGGCCACCGCGCCGTCGGCCGTCTCACTGACCGCGTAGAGCGTGTCCCTGGCGGCCGAGAGGGCCAGGTAGGAGGGGTCGGCGAGGCCGTTCACACTGCCCAAGACAGTGAGTCCGCCGCTGCCCGGGTCCACGGCGGCCGCCACGATCCCGGGCCCTCCCGCCGCCGTGAACGAACCGATGAACGCCCGCCGCCGTCCTCCGCCGAGGTCTGCCACCGCTGTCCCCTCTCGGTCGCTGCTGTCCGGGGTGACGGTAGCAGTCGATCACTAACGGTCTAGACCATAGTGACGGACCGGTCGGACCCGTTCCGGAGGGGGTCCGATGGGGATCGAGCTGGGATTCAGCGGGGATTCGACAGGGTTTCGGCGGGGCGGGCGGGGCCGTGGAGCGGTTCGTGAGCGGCTCGGGCCGGGCGCGCCGCACGACGGGGCGCACCGCACGAGGATCCGCCGCGGGAGGGCTGCTCAGGCGGTGGTCGGGACTCGGTCGGATCCGCGCAGGGGGACGGCGAGGTCGAGCAGGGCCTGTTCGAGGGCGTGCAGGTGGGCCAGGACCGGCGGGGTGTGCGCGGTCTGCGGCGCGGCGGCGGCTTCGGCGCCGGGGCGGCGGCCGCCGTTCGGGGCGGCGGTGAGGGCCTCGACGGCGGACTCCACGCGCGCGCAGGCCGCGGCGAGCCGGGCGTCGTGCGAGGCCTCGGGGTGCGCGGCGACGGAGGCCAGCCCGCGCACCTCACGCGCACAGTCGTCGAGCAGGGCGAGCACCTGCCGGGCCCGGCTCTTGCGTGCCCGCAGCGGGCTGAACGGATGCACCAGCGGCGCCAACGACAGCCGGACCCGGGAGAGGATCTGCTCCAGCTCGGCCACCCGCCGGGCCGGGTCCGCCGTAGGGGAACCGGCGAGTCTGGCGGCGGCCTCGGCGGTGCAGGCGTGCACGCAGCGCAGCGCCCGCTCCACCCAAGCGTCGGTCACGGCGTGCGTGGTCACGGGCAGCACCAGCAGCACCGCGAGCACGGCGCCCAGCGCGCCCACGGCCGTCTCGGTCACCCGCAGCGCGAGCAGCGCCGGGTCGAGCAGGCCGAGCAGTCCGTACAGCATGCTGGCCATGACCGTGACGGCCAGCATCATCCAGGTGTACGAGACGGCTGCGGTGTAGAAGATCCCGAAGACGCTCACCGCGACGAGCACCGCCGTCGCCACCGGCGCCCCGTGCACAGGCACGGCCACGACCAGGCCAAGCACGATCCCGATGACGGTCCCGAGAAACCGCCGGAAGCCGCGTACGAGCGTCTCGCCGCGCGAGGTGGTGTTCACGAACACCCACCACGTGGCGCCCACGGCCCAGTACCAGCGCTGGTCGGAGAGCGCCTGTCCGGCGGCGAGGGCGAATCCGGCCCCGACGGTCGCCTGCACCGCCTGCCGCGTCGTGATGCGCGCCAGCCCCGAACCGCCGGTCGGCGCGGCCACGGCCGCCGGCGCGGGCAGTCGCCGTTCGTAGCGCCACAGCCCGAACCGCACCAGCGACGACGCCGCCAGCGACAGCAGCACCGCCGCGGACAGCTCCGGCAGCTGGTCGGGGACGGTGTGCAGGAACTGCGCGGCGAAGAAGGTCATGAAGGCGAACACCCCGAGCGCGTGTCCTCGCGGCCCCCACCGCCGCGCGTACACCCCGGCCCCCACGACGGCGAGGAACGTCAGGTCGCGGGCGAGGGGCACGTCGTGCAGCACGGCCGCGAGCGCGAGCACCGGCAGCCCGACGGCCGGCAGGAGCGCGGTCGTCAGGACCTGCCCGCGCACGGTCGCGTCGGCCACCGTGAACAGGGCGAGCAGCGCGGCCAGACCGCCGGTGACGGCCGCCGTCAGCGAGTGTCCGGCCAGCCCGCACAGCGCCACGGCGAGCCCGATCCCCAGCACCGCCCGGGAGGCGAACCGCAGTCGCACCCGCCCCGGATCCGGCGCCGCGAACACCCTCTTCAGCACCTTGCCCCGCCCCTTCCCCACCCATGAGAAAGGCGCCGCGGAGTCCGCAGCGCCATCGATGCCACCATCTCAGCATCCGGAGGGCTGTTGGATCAACAGAGCCCGAAAGCACTGGTCCAATGGCTCAGCCGGGAAGCCCTGCCGCCTGCCACCAGAGGACCAACGGACCACTGGGCCATGGGTACAGTCAAAGAAGTTCAAAAGAAGGTCGCAGGAGAACGACGACGAGGAGGCCGGGGACCATGGCCGTCGACGAGCTCGACACCCGCATCCTGCGGCTGCTGCTCGACCAGCCGCGCACGAGCGTGCGGGAGTACGCCCGGATCCTCGGCGTCGCCCGCGGCACCCTGCAGGCCCGCCTGGACCGGCTGGAGCGGGACGGCGTGATCACCGGCACGGCCCCCACCCTCTCCCCCGCCGCGCTCGGCCACCCGGTCCTCGCGTTCGTGCACGTCGAGGTCACCCAGGGCCACCTCGACGACGTGGGCGACGCGCTGGCCGCCGTACCGGAGATCGTCGAGGCCTTCTCGATCACCGGTGGCGGCGATCTCCTCACCCGGGTCGTGGCACGTGACAACGCGCATCTGGAGGACGTGATCCAGAAGCTGATCAGCATGCCGGGAGTGGTCCGCACCCGCACCGAGGTCGCCCTGCGCGAGCGGGTGCCGCACCGGCTGCTGCCGCTGGTGGAGTCGATCGGGCGGACGGCCGCGCAGTAGCGCGCGGCAACGCCTTTCCAGGCTTTCGACGACTCTTCTACGCTTTCGACGACGCCTTCGACGACTCTTTCGACGACTCTTTCGACGACTCTCTACGACCGGCGGCGAGGCTTGCCGCCGCCGGTTCCGCGCCGGCCGCCGCCCTTCGCACCGCCGGCGCCCTTCGCACCGCCGGCGCGGCCGCGTGTGCCGTTGCCGCCCGTCGACTTGGCGCCGCCCGTCGTCCGGCCCGCCGCGGGCTTGCGGCGCTCGGGCGCGCGCTCCGCCGGCGTCTGCGGGGCGCGGCCGCGGCTGCTGTTGGGCGTGCGGCCGCGGACGATGCCGATGAAGTCCTCGACGAGGTCGGTGGTCGCGTCCTCGGGCCAGGACAGGGCGACGGCCGACTGGGGGGCGTCGACGACCGTGCGGTAGGTGAGGTCGCGCCGGTGGTGGAGGCGGGCCAGCGACTGGGGCACGAGCAGCACGCCCACGCCCGCGGCGACCAGCTCGATCGCGTCGGCGGTCGTCGCCGGGCGCTCGAAGGCGGGCTGCCCGGGCGGCTGGTCCCAGTCGAGGACGTCGTCGAGGGGGTGGAAGACCACCTCTTCGGCGAGGTCGTCCAGGGTCACCTCCTCGGCGGCCGTCATCAGGTGGTCCCTGGGGACCACGACGACGGTCGTCTCGGTGTAGAGGGGGATCGCGCTGAACACCGTACGGTCGACCGGGAGGCGGACGAAGGCCGCGTCCGCGGTGCCGTCGCGCAAGAGGTCGGAGGCCTCGGCGGCGGTCGTCTGGTCGAGGGTGAGGGGGACGTCGGGCAGGCGCTCGTGCCAGATCCGCACCCACTTGGCGGGCGTCACTCCGGGGACGTACGCGAGCCGGAACGAGGGGGAATCGGCCGAGTCGGTCATCCCGCCAGGCTACCGGCTGTGGTCGGAGGTCTCGTCCGCGGCGGATAGTCTGGACGGTATGAAGTCGCAGCAGACCGCCCAGACGATGAAGCCCGCCACCGCGGCGAAGAAGCTGGGTGTGTACCTCCCCGCCACGCCCGCCGAGTTCCAGGAGGGCGTCGTCTCGCGTGCCGAGCTGACCGAGCTCCAGACGAACCCGCCCGAGTGGCTGCGGACGCTGCGCGAGAGCGGCCCGCACCCCCGTCCGGTGGTCGCGTCGAAGCTGGGCGTGTCCATCGCGGGCCTGGCCCGCGGCGGTGTGACGGACGCGCTGACCACCGAGCAGATCGAGGCGCTCAAGGACGCCAGGCCGGAGTGGCTGGAGAAGGAGCGCGCCACCCAGGCCGAGGTCCGCAAGGAGACGGTCCGCATCAAGAAGCGCAACGCAGAGCGGGCCGAGGACACCGAGTCCTGACCGCGGTCGGCTTCTGATCCCGTGGTCGGCCGCTCCTGACCCCCGGTCGCCCTGCTTCTGAAACGGGTTGCCGGTCAGGTGCGCGGTACGGCGATGCTCAGGGCGTTGGCGCAGACGACGGCCGCGATGGCCGACCAGTCGACGAGGCCGAGGCCCTGGCCGAGCCCGAGCCAGCCGACCAGCGCGGCCAGCACCGGGTTGACGCTCATGAACAGGCCGAAGGCGGCCGGGGGCACGCGCCGCAGGGTGAACAGGTCGGCGAGGTAGGGCACGGCGGAGGACAGGACGCCGGCCACGACGGCGTAGCCGAGGGCCTCGGCGGTCGGCGGCTCGCGCAGCACGAGGACGACGCCGACCGGCAGGAACGCCAGCGCCGACACGGCCGCGGCCGCCGCGGACCCCTGCGCACCGGGCAGCCGCCGGCCCACCGTGCGGTTGAGCAGGATGTACGACGCCCAGCACACGGCGGCCAGCAGGCCCAGGCCCATCCCCACGTAGTCGGTCGAGGGCCGGGGACGCATCAGGGCGACCGCGCCCGCCGCGGCGATCACCGCGCAGCAGGCGTCGACCCGGCGGCGCGCGGCGGCCAGCGCGATGGCCAACGGCCCGAAGAACTCCAGGGTCACCGCGAGCCCGAGGCCGATGCGGTCGATGGCCGTGTACAGGGACAGGTTCATCGTCCCGAACACCAGGGCCAGCACCAGGACCGGTCCCCACTCGCGCCGGGTGAAGGAGCGCAGGCGGGGGCGGCCGACGGCCAGCAGGACCGCCGCGGCCACGTACTGCCGTACCGCCACGACGCCCACGGGGCCGAGCACGGGAAACGCGAGGGAACCGATTGCGGCGCCGGTCTGGTTGGACAGACCGCTGCCGACCATGGTGGCCACGCCGGCGAGGCTCTGACGCTTTCCGTGAGGCTGCGAGGCGGCGGGGACCGCGGCCTCCCAGACGGCGGTCGGCGGTGTGGATGCGGTGGGCATACGTGGATCGTCCTCCCGCCCCGACGTTGCGCAAAATGCATGAAGCAGCACACCTATACGCTGTGGTCATGGATGGTCGGGCGGATGTGGGGCTGCGGCAGCTGCGGTGTCTCGTGGCGATCCTCGACGAAGGCGGATTCACCGACGCGGCAGCCGTGCTCGGCGTCTCCCAGGCAGCTGTCTCCCGCACCCTCGCCTCACTCGAACGCGCCCTGGGCGTAAGGCTGTTGAGACGGACCTCCCGGGTGGTGACCCCGACCGCGACCGGGCTGCGGGTGGCGGCGCACGCCAGGCGGGTGCTCGGCGAGGTGGAGACCCTGGTGCAGGAGGCCGCCTCGGGCCACACCCGGCTGCGGATCGGCTACGCCTGGTCGGCCCTCGGTCGGCACACCCTCGCCTTCCAGCGCCAGTGGGCGGCGCAGCGCCCGGAGACGGAGCTTCAGCTGGTGCGGGTGAACTCCGCGAGCGCCGGGCTGGCCGAGGGCGCCTGCGACCTGTCGGTGGTGCGCCGGCCGCCCGGGGACCGGCGGTTCGACTCGGCGATCGTGGGGCTGGAGCGGCGGCTGTGCGCCCTGGCCGCCGACGATCCCCTGGCCCGGCGCCGCTCCGTGCGCCTCGCCGACCTCGGCGGGCGGAGGCTCCTCATCGACCGCCGTACCGGCACCACCACCCCCGACCTGTGGCCGGCCGACGCGCGCCCCGCCACGGAGGAGACCCATGACGTCGACGACTGGCTGACGGTGATCGCGACCGGCCGCAGCGTCGGGGTGACCGCCGAGGCGACCGCCAACCAGTACCCGCGCCCCGGGGTCGTCTACCGGCCGGTGCGCGACGCGGAGCCCGTCGCCGTGCGCCTCATGTGGTGGCGCGACGATCCGCATCCCGCGACACAGGCCGTGGTGGAGCTGCTCACCGCGCTGTACCGCATGCCGTGAGCCAGGAACGTTGAACCGCGACCGCGAAGCGTCGGGAGTTCGCCTGGAAGCCGTCGGTTTGGCTACGATCGGAGGAGGTTCACCGACGTGGGTGTTTCGAGGTTGCTGGGGGTTGGGATGGTTGCTGGTCGTGTGGTGCGCTTCGACAGCCAGCGGGGTTACGGGTTCATCGCGCCCGACGACGGCGGGGAGGATGTCTTCCTGCACGTCAACGACATGCTGATGCCCGAGTCGCAGGTGCGCCGGGGCATCGTGGTGGAGTTCGAGATCGAGGACGGTGAGCGCGGCCCGAAGGCGTCCGGGGTGCGGCTCGCGCGAGGCGAGGACGGCAAGCCGCTCACCGCCGACGACGACGTCCTGTGCGATGTGCTCAGCACGGAGGAGTTCACCCGGGACGTCACGGAGGCGCTGCTGACGGCGGCGCCCTCGCTCACCGGCGAACAGATCGTCCAGGTCCGCGCCGGGCTGGCGCAGTTCGCGAAGAACCACGGCTGGGTCGAGGGCTGACCTCACCGGCCGAAAGCGGTGGCGGTGGGGGAGTGTCACTCCCCCACCGCCACCGCTTTCGGCTGCGCAGGGTCCTTGACCTGCTGCTTCACCTCGCCGAACGCCGAATCGCCGTGCTCGCCGACCCCGTTGTCAGTGCCCTGTCCTACAGTTCCCGTCACTTGATCACTGCGGGTGCGGGGAGGCACGTATGGGGTGGGTGTCGGCTGGCGACTACGAGGTCGCTCTCGACGACGGCAAGGTGGTGTGCCGCAATGCGGCCGGGCGGCGGTTGAAGTCCGTGCCGCCCAAGATCGCCGATGATCCGGCGGTGGTGGGACTGCGTCAGCTCACCGAGTGGCTGGAGCGGCACGAACGCCGGTGCCTGGCCGACGTGGAGCGGTGGATGGTGCGTTCGCTGCCGGTGCCGTTCGCCGTCGTCGCCCGCGTGTGGCCCGACCCGGCCTGGCAGGCCGCGCTGCGCGATCTCGTGGTCACCGGAGCCGACGGCGAGGTGGCCGGATTCCTGCGGGACGCCGACCCCGAGCGCGGCCTCGGCCTGGTCGACCTCGACGGCGACACCGTGCGCATCGCCCCCGACCTGGTCCGCCTCCCGCATCCGGTGCTCCTCGAAGACCTGGAGGAGCTGCGGGAGTTCGCCGTCGAGCTCGGCGTGGAGCAGCGCGCCCAGCAGCTCTTCCGCGAGGTGTGGCGCAGGCCCGCCGCGCTAGACGCCGAGAGCACGACCGTCGAGGACTATGCGGGCGGGGCCTTCAAGGAACAGCGGTTCCTGCACGGCCGCGTCACCCAGCTCGGCTACCGCGTGCGCGGCGGCCAGGCCGTCCTCTCCGTCCTGGAGGACGGCCGCACCGTCGAGGCCCGGGTATGGGTCGGCGACTACGAGGGCTACGAGGAGACGGAGACCGGCCCCCTGACGTTCACCGACTCCGCAGGACGGGCGCTGAAGCTCGGTCAGATCGGGCCGGTGGCCTGGTCGGAGGGCATGCGCATGGCGGCCGCGCTGTACGCCGGACGTGACATCGAGGACGAGGAGCGGGCGGCATGACGACCTACGACGAGACCACTGCGGGCACGCTCCTGGACGCGGGTGCCGTGCTGCCCTCCGGGGCCACGACCCGCGAGGACGCCGACACCCTCACCGTCCGCACGTACACCCATCCCGCGCTGGACGACCGGCGGATCGTCCGGCTCGTGCCGGGGACCCTCGGCGAGGCCGAGGATCTCGCGCTGGACTTCCTGGGCCTGGCCCGGGAGCCGGAGACCCCCGAGGTCGGGCAGGTACGCCGGGAGACGCTCGGGTTCCCCGCCTGGGCGCTGGTCAACGACCCGGCGAACGGGCACCACGCGCTGGCGCTGGTCAAGGACGTCGAGCGGCTCGCGCGGCAGGCCAAGTCCCGTCCCGGCACCGCCAAGGACGGCTTCGAGGAGCTCGGCGACCGGCTCGGCCGGGCCGTCCCGCACTTCCTGCCCACCTTCTACGAGCAGGCGGCCCGCGTCTTCCTCCAGCACGAGAACACGACGTACGCGGCCGCCTTCTTCGGCAAGGCCCGCGAGGCGGAGCGGGTGCACGCGCTGGTCGTGGACGAGGAGCGGCAGCGTGCCGTCTTCCTGGAGTTCGCCTTCGCCGGGGCGCTGACGGTCAAGGCGCTGAAGGAGCACGTCAAGGCGCTCGCGGCACGCCTCAGCCCGGCTCAGGCCTGGGCGCAGTTCCGGCAGTTGACCGTGGAGCGCTGCGCGGCCGGCATGCCGCCGTACGCGTCGCTGCCGCAGGACGCACGGGGGCTGATCAAGGCGGCGGGTCTCGACCGGGTCACCGAGGAGTGCGCCCTGGTCGCCGATCTGCTCGCCTCGCCGGCGGCGGTCCGGGCGCCCGGGTCCTTCTGGAACTCCTACCGGGCCACGCTCGCCGTCCTCGCCGAGCAGCAGCCGGCCGTGCGGGCACGGCTCTTGGAGATCATGCCGGCCGGTCTGGGCCGGGGCGTCGAGGACGACGAGTCCTGGCTGACGCTGCTCGTGGAGTGCGGCGCGGATCTGCTGCTCACGGGCGAGGCCGGCGCGGCGGCGGACGACGTCGACGCGGCGGACTGGCTCGGCCGTTGGGCCCTGCACCGCAAGCACGGCGGCTCTGTCTCCCAGCGCTCCGTGGCGAACCTCGCGCTCGTGGAGCGGATGGCGCCCCGGCTGTGCGCGCAGGGCCGCCCCGTCGACCTGTTCACCGGCCGCTGGAACGCCGGCGCCGACCTCGATCTGCTGGACCTGTGCGTGGCGCAGGGCGTGCCGCTGAAGCTGCCCGCCGCCGACCAGGTCGTGTACCTCTCCCTGGGCCGCTGGCTGACCGAGAGCAGGCCCGGACGGCGCGACCTGACGGCCACCGCGGCGGACCCACGGCTGCGCCGGCTGCTGTACGCCGACATCGGCACCCTCAGCGGTCACCGCATCGAATCCGGGGTGCTGAAGGGCCTGGCCGCCCATCCCGTACTCGCCGACGTGCTGCGCGAGTGGCTGGACCTCGCGGCCGAGGAGCTGACCGCGGCGGCCGGTCTGCCCGCCGCGCGCGGGGCGCTCGAACGACTGCGGCCCTTCCGTACGGTGGCCGCGCAGGTCAGTCCGGCCGCCGTCGCCCGGGTCGCCGCGCACCAGGTCGCGCCGCTGCTCGGCCACACCCTTCGCGCCGGGATCCTGGACGAGCTGGGCTGGCCCGCCCTCGACGAGGCGCTGCGCCGGCTCGACGCCGAGACCGCGCGCGACCGCGACGACACGCTGTCCGTCGGCGAGGCCTGGCCCGCGCTGATCCTCGCCCGTCGCCACAAGGTGATCGTCGTGGGCCCCGACGAGATCCTGCTGGAGCACGACCTGCGCCTACCCGTCGAGCTGGACCGCTGGCAGCGCCCCAGCTTCCGCTACACCGACGGCGAACTGCTGGTCGCGTGGCGGCAGGAGGGCAAGTCCTTGGGCTACTGGTCCGCCCGCCCGGCCGACGTGTTCACCCTCGGCGGCGAGCAGCTCCCCCACTGGTACAGCAGTCATGACGCGGACGAGGCCTCGATCCCGCTGGCCGGCGGCGGCCGCGCCAGCGGCGGGCGCACCCTGCACGCGGGCGACACGGTCCTGCCGCCCCGGCGCACCGTCCTGGGCGACGGGACCTCGTTCTGGCGCCAGGGACGGCAGGGCCGCCAGCAGGTGTGGCTGGAGTACGACCCGGTCACCGGCACGCACGGGCGTGCCTCGCTGCCCGCGTTCCTGCGGTCGGGCATCCGCGAGGACGCGGCCCTGCTGCAGGAGCACTGCGAGGTGCTGCCCCTTCAGCCGGGCCTGGAGCGGAGCCCGTTCGGCACCGACGGCACGGTCCTGGGCCGCTGGGTCCGCTCGGAGGGCGAGGGCGCCGAGGCCCGCACGGTCGCCGGCACGCCGGACGGCCGGACCGTCACGGTGCCGTCGGTCGACGGCCGGACCCCGGGCGTTCCGCTCGGCGCGCTGCGGCTGCCCGGAGGCGCCGAGCCCGCCGTCGTCGTCCTCCACCGGCAGATCGCCCTGTACGCGGGGGACGACACGTCTGTCACCGGCGAACTGGGCCGGGTGACGACGGTGGAGAAGGGCGGCGAGTTCGCCTCCGGCACCCGTCTGGTGCCGCCCCTCGCCTTCTGGCACGCGCTGCGCCCCCGCGACGAGGACGCCTCGGCGGTGCTGCGCGCGCTCACCGACGAGCAGGCGGCCGAGGTGCTGCGGGCCGGTGCACAGGCGTTGGCGGAGCGGCAGGCGCAGCTGGCCGCGGCCGGCGTCGCCCAGCAGACCACCCGCCCGAAGCGGTCCGTCGGCGCGCAGCGGGCCGCTTCCCCCGCGACCGCGGCCGGGGGCGCCGGTGGATCCACCGCCCCGGACCGGCCCGCCGTCCCGACCGCGGACGAGGTGCTCCGGGGCGTCGTGTCCCGCTGCCTGCCCGCGCTCGGCGACCCGCGGCTGCTCTCCGGCGTCGCCGCCCTGGTGCACGCGGTGCTGCGACTGGCGGAGTCGACCGCGGCGTTCGTGGCGCCGCCGGTCGAGCGTCCGCGGGCGGACCGGGGCCGGGTCGAGGGCATGTTCGCCGACCTGCGGCCCGAGCACGGCGACGACCAGACGCTGCGCGAGGCCACGGCCGGGCTCACCCACCACAGCGGCTGGTGGGGCGGCGAACCCCAGTGGCGCGCGCTGCGCCAGATCCGCGCCGTGAACCATGTGCTGTCCCAGAAGCCCGCCGACGGCAAGCCGCTGCCGGAGTCCTCCCGGCACGCCGGCCTCGCCGACGGGTGGCGCAGCGACGAGTTCACCGTCCCCGGCATCGGCCTGGTGTGGCCGTCCGTGCTGGACGTGCTGCGCCCGCTCGCCTACCGAGCCGCCTCCCCGGCCGTGACCGACACCCACCGCGAGGCACTGCTCCTGCTGCTGGAGGCCGTCGCCGACGGACCGCTGGCCGCGCCCGGGGGCGCGCTGCGCCAGGTGCTGCTGAGCGAGCCCTACGAGAAGCAGGAGCGCGTCGGTCAGGTGCTGCGCAGGGAGGGCCGTACGGTCGTCGTGCTCGGCTGCCAGAACGTCGACACCGACCGTGTGCGCGTCAACTGGCTCGCCCTGGACCACGATCCGACCGGAGCGTTCGGCGCGGTCGCCCACTTCGCCCTGGAGAAGGAGACCGCGCACCCGGCGGTGTTCCCCGCCGAGGCGATCACCGCCGTGACCCGGCTCGTCCGGGACAAGGGCGCGGCGCCCTGGCAGACGGAGGCCCCGGCCGCCCTCACCTCCGCGACGCAGGACGCGCTGGGGCCGATCCAGGCGGCCCTGCTGCTGGCCGGCCGGCCCGAGCAGCTCACCGACGAGGTGAGCGCAGCGACCGGGCTGAAGCCGCGCCAGAAGAACCTCGGCGACGGGCTGCTGGGCTCGCTCGGGGCCGGTGACCGGGAGGCGCTCATCGGCGCGCTGCTGCCCGGCGACCCGGGCGACCTGTGGACGTCCGGTCCGGACACGGACGCGGCGGCCGGGGTGTGGGCCGAGCGGCTCGGCGGGGTCGTCCGCCTGCCCGAGGACCTCGCCGCGGAACTCGTCGCCGCCGGCCTGTCCACCGGCTCCGCCGAGGAGGTACTCAACCCGCGGCGCACCCCCTGGCTCGCCCGCACCACGGTCCAGCGCGTCGACAAGGACGGCAACCTGGTCGCGGAGGACCCCCGGGCGCTGCCCGGGAAGTACGACCTGACGCGCGCGGTGGAGGCCCTGGCCGGACTCGCCTACGCCCTGCCGTACGGGCATCCGTTGCGCGCCGCGCTGCCGGACGGCCTGGCCGCGCTGCGTCGCCGCGTCGCGGACCCGGGGCTGCTGGTCGACCTCGACATCGCATGGACGGAGAAGGGCGGGGCCACCTCGGTCGCCCTGCGCAAGGCGTACGGGATGCCTGCCACCGGAGGCGCCGACGCGGACGGTCTGACCCGCGTGGGCGAGGCCCTGGTGCTGCGCCCCTGGTACGGCGAACAGGAGACCGTCCTGGTCCGCACGGGCGCGCTGGACGGCCCGGACGACCCGGTGTTCGGGCTCGTCGAGGGGCTCGTCGGGCAGTGGCGGGGCACCGGCATACGGGCCCTGCGGACGATCCTCGGCGACGATCTCGCCCGGGCGCTCGCGGCCGGCCTCGACCCCCAGGGGCCCGCCGGACACGCGCAGGATCCGACCGGCTGCGTGCCCGCGCTGGTCGCCGAGGTCGCCGAGACCCACGGTCTGGGCGAGGACGCGGCGGCGCTCTACCTCCAACTGCTCGCGCTGCCCGACCCGACGGACCGCAACTGCGCGCGCTGGACCGGCTGGAAGCCCGCCCGAATGAAGAAGGCGCGGGCCGAACTCGCGGCCACGGACCTGGTCGTCGAGGCCAAGCGGGCACGCGCCGGGCGCACCCTGTTCCTGCCCTGCGGCTGGCTCGACCTGAAGTCGCCCGGGCTGCCCGTGGAGCTCTGGAAGGAGGGGCTCTACCCGAACGCCGGCTACTCCCGCACGGTGCCGCTGCTGCCGGTGCCCGAGCTGTACGCCCGCGCATGGGCCCGCGTCCGCGCCGGTGACGCGCCGGCCTACGAGCAGCTCACCACCCGGGCGACCCGCAAGGGCCGCCGCCGATGACCGCCGTCCCACCGCACCTGGAAGACCGCACTCCGATGACCGCTCCCCTGACCACCGCCCCTTCCCACGCCCCGGACCCGGCCCCGGCTCCGGCTCCGGCTCCGGCCCGTCAGGTCGTCCCGCCCGAGGACCTGTACGCCGCCGAACTGGCCTTCCTCGCCGCCTACGACGACGGTCCGCGCCCGCCCGCCTGGCGGCTCACCCCGCGCGCGGTCGTCACGTTCGTCATGGGCAGCGACGGCCGCGCCCTGAAGCTGCCCGACGAGGCGGAGACGCCCGACGGGGTGCCGCGCCGTCTGGTGGTGGCGGGCAAGTTCGTCGGCGACCGGGCGCTGGTCGAGCGGTGTGTGGTCACGCTCGCCGGAGAGCGCGGTCTGCTGCTCGTCGGCGAGCCCGGCACCGCCAAGTCCATGCTGTCCGAGCTGCTGTCCGCCGCCGTGTGCGGCACCAGCGGCCTGGTCGTGCAGGGCACGGCGGGCACCACCGAGGACCAGCTCAAGTACGGCTGGAACTACGCCCTGTTGCTGGCGCAGGGGCCGAGCCGGCAGGCGCTGGTGCCCTCGCCGGTGCTGACCGCCATGGGCCGGGGCGCGGTCGCCCGGGTCGAGGAGGTCACCCGCTGTCTGCCGGAGGTACAGGACGCGTTGGTGTCGCTGCTCTCCGAGCGGCGCATCGCCGTACCCGAACTGGCGGGCACGGACGACGCGTTGGCGCACGCGGCACCCGGCTTCACCCTCATCGCCACGGCGAACGTGCGCGACAAGGGCGTCTCCGAGATGTCCGCGGCCCTCAAGCGCCGCTTCAACTTCGAGACCGTCGGCCCCATCGCGGACCTCGACGCGGAGACCGCGCTGGTGCGCGGCCAGGCCCGCGCCTCGGTGGAGCGGGTGGGAGCGCCCTTCCAGGTCGACGACGCGGTGCTGGAGGCCCTCGTCACCGCCTTCCGCGATCTGCGCGAGGGCCGGTCGGCGGAGGGCTGGGAGGTGGAGCGGCCGTCCACGGTGATGAGCACCGCGGAGGCCGTGTCCGTGGCGGGCGCGCTGGCGCTCGCGGCGGCGTACTTCCCCGGGGACCGTGACGTGCTGGGGCTGCTGCCGGGGCATCTGCTCGGCGTCGTCCGCAAGGACGACCCCGTCGACGCGGCCCGGCTGCGCGGCTACTGGGACGGCCCCGTCCGGCGACGCGCCGAGCAGGGTTCCGCCACCTGGCGCACCCTGTGGGACCTGCGCACGGTCCTGGAGGGCTGACGGCCGTGTCCCTTCCCCACGACCGGACCGGCACCGCCCGGGCCGGCACGTCCGCCGGCCTCACCCGGTCCGCCAGGCCTGCCGGGCCTGCCGAGTGCACCAGGTCTGCCGGGTTCACTGGACCTGCCGGGTCTGCCTGGTCCGCGACGTCCGCCGAGTGCACCAGGTCTGCCGGATCTGCCGGGATCACGGGACCTGCCGGGTCCGCCGGGTCCGCCACGTCCGCCGGGCTCACCGGACCGGCCGGGTCCGCCGGGCTCACCGGACCGGCCGGGTCCGCCGGGCTCATCGGATCGGCCGGATCTGCCGGGCTCATCGGGTCCGCCGGGTCGGCCGGGTCCGCCGGTCCCCCCGGCTCGCCCGGTCCCCCCGGCTCGCCCGACGAGGCCCTCGCCGCCCTCACGGACCCGGCCGCGCCCTATCTCGTCGGCGTACGGCACCACGCGCCTTCGCTGGCCGCGGCGGTGCCCGCGCTGCTGGCGGAGGCGAAGCCGGACGTGGTGCTCGTGGAGCTGCCGGCCGAGATGCAGGAGTGGCTGCCCTGGCTCGGGCACGAGGAGACACGGGCCCCGGTGGCGCTCGCCGCCGCCCCCGGTGACGGGAGCGGCGGGGGCCCGGCTTTCTATCCGTTCGCGGACTTCTCGCCCGAGCTCGCGGCCGTGCGCTGGGCCCGCCGACACGGCGTCCCGGTGCTCGCCTGCGACCTGCCGCTCGCGGACCGGGCCTGGGGCGAGGGACGCCACGCCGCCGCCCAGGACGCCGTGGGGCCCGGTCTCGCCACCGCGCTGCGGGCCCGGCTGACCGGGCGTCCCGGGGACGACCTGTGGGACCGGCTCGTGGAGGCCATCGCCCCGGGCTCCCCGCCCGAGGCGCTGCGCCGGGCGGCCCTGCTGACGGGGTGGGCACTGCGCGAGGACGCGGCCGCCTCCGGCGGTGTGCCCGAGCTGGACCTGCGACGCGAGCGATGGATGCGGGCCCGGATCGCCGAGGCCACCGCGCGCGGCGAACGGGCCGCGGTGATCGTCGGGGCCTTCCACGCACCGGCGTTGACGACGACGTCGGCCGACATCGACTCCGGCGCAGACGCGGACGCCGACGCCGACGCCGACGCCGGCAGTCAGCCCGAGTCCGTCGGCCAGCGCGCCGCCGACTCGCGCGCCGCCTGGACGACGTCCCTCATCCCCTACGCCTACGCCCTCCTGGACGAGCGGTCCGGGTACCCGGCCGGTATCCGGGACCCGGAGTGGCAGCACCTGGTGCTGCGGGCGGCGGGTGATCCGGCGGTCTTGGAGGAGGCGTTGACCCGGGCGGCCGTGCGGGTGTGCGCGGAGCTGCGGAGCCTCGGCCATCCTTCCGGGCCCGCCGACGCGCGGGAGATCAGCCGGCTCGCCTCGGACCTCGCGCGGCTGCGCGGGCTGCCCGCGGCGGGCCGGGGCGAGCTGGTCGAGGCGGTGCAGACGGTGCTCGCGCAGGGTGAGCCGTACGGGCGGGGGCGGGCCGTCGCACGGGCGATGGAGCGGGTGCTGGTCGGCACGCGCACCGGCCGGCCCGCCCCGGACGCGCCGCGCAGCGGTCTCGCCCCGGCGGTCGAGTCCGAGGCGGCGGCGCTGGGCCTGCCGGGACCGGGGGACGGCGGCGGCGCGGCCCGTGATCTGCGGCTGGACCCGCTGCGGTCCGACCTCGACCGGCGCCGTGAGCTGCTGTTGCGCCGACTGACGGTGTGCGGGGTGCCGTACGGGGAGGCCAGGGAGGTCGTCGCCGCGGGCGGCGCCGAGGCCCTCACCTCCCGCTGGGAGGTGCGCTGGACGCCCGCCACGGCGGCCATGCTGAGCGCGGCCGGCGTCCGCGGGGTCACCCCGGCCCAGGCCGCCGAGGGCGTGCTGCGGGAGCGTCGGCGCGGGGAGCGGGACGCGGGCGGGGCGACGGCGGCGCAGGTCCTTCAGGGGCTCGCGCAGGCGGCGGAGTGCGGTCTGCCCGGGCTCGCGGACGAGCGGCTCGACGACGTCGCCGAGGTGCTGCCCCACGCCGGTACGCTGCCCGAACTCCTGGCCGCGCTGGCCCTGTTGGACCGGCTGGGCTCCGGCCATGTCCCGGGGCTCGGCGCGGACGCGGAGCGTACGGCGCGGACCGCCGCCGTGGCCGAGCTGCTCACCTCGGCCGCGGTGCGGCAGGTGGACGGGCTGACCGGTTCGGAGGAACCCGCCGACGCGCGCGCCCTGCTCGAACTCGCCCACCGGGCCGACGTGGTGGGCGGCATCCGGCTCACCGACGCCCTCGCCCGGCTGGCCGCCGACGGCTCGCCGTTGATGCGCGGCGCGGCCGGGGCCGTGCGGGTGCTGCTCGGGCAGGAGGACGCCCGGGCCTTCGGCGACCGTGTCGCCTCCTGGGTCGACGGGGCCGTCGACCCCCACGCGCGGTCGGCCCTGACCGCCCGGCTGGGCGGACTGCTGACCGCAGCGGGCCCGTTGCTGGAGGCGGCGGCTCCCGCGCTGGAGCCGCTGCTCGACCGGGTCTCGGAGCTGCCCGACCGGGAGTTCCTCGACCGGCTTCCGGCGCTGCGCGGCGGATTCGACACCCTTAGCCCCGCGGCCCGCGACCGTCTGCTCGCGACCGTCGAGGAACGCCTCGGCACCGGCCGCGTCGCCGACACCGACGGCGTCGACCCGGCCGCCCTCGCCACCTGGACGGGGGCGGACCTCGCGGCCCGCGCGACCCTGCGCTCGCTGGGGCTGCCGGCGGCGGCCGAGGCTGCCGACGGGGACGTCTCAGCGAGGGGGGCCCGTCCCGGCGGCACTTCTGCGGCCGACGCTCCCGGCAGCGCCGACCCGGTCGGGGAGACCGGCGCGGACGGCTCCGCAAGGGCGTCCTCCCCCGGCGGCGCGGACGAGGACGCCACCCCGGGCACCGCCCCGCCCGACGGGCCCGGCACCAGCACCGGGACCAGAACCGGCCCGGGCACCAGCACCAGCGGCACTTCTCCGGCCGACTCCCTTGTCGGCGCCCGCGTCGACGTCGCTTCCGAGCCTCCCTCCCCCGAAGCCGAGGATCACCTCCTCGACCCCGCCGACCGCTGGCGGCTCGTGCTGGGGCGGCGGAGCGACCGGCTGCCGCCCTCCGCGCGTGCGTTGGCGACCGCGCTGGACGAGCTGTACGGCAGCGGGCGCGGCGAGGGGAGCCGGGGCGACCTGGCGGGCGCGGGCGGCGGCCGGGAGGCGTCGTATCCCGGGGTGCGGGAGTGGTCGCAGGAGCTGGCGGCGCTGTTCGGCGAGGGCGTCCGGGAGGAGGTGCTGGCGGCGGCCGCCGCGGCGGGCCGCAAGGACGTGCTCACGGAGCTGGACGCGGACAGCGCGCGGCCCTCGGTCGATCTGCTGCGTGCCGTGCTCCAGCACGCGGGCGGCCTGCCCGAGGCCCGCCTCGCCGCGCTGCGGCCCCTCGTACGGCGGCTGGTCGAGGCGTTGACCCGGCAGCTGGCCACCCGGCTGCGTCCCGCCCTGCACGGCACGACCCTGCCGCGCCCCAGCCGACGGCCGGGCGGCGGCCTGGACCTGCCCCGCACCCTGCGGGCCAACCTCGCGAACGCGCGGCGCGGCCCCGACGGCACGGTGCGGGTCGTCCCCGAGCGCCCGGTGTTCCGTACCCGGGCGCGGCGGGCCGCCGACTGGCGGCTGATCCTGGTCACGGACGTGTCGGGGTCCATGGAGGCGTCCACGGTGTGGGCCGCGCTGACGGCCTCCGTGCTGGCCGGGGTGCCCACCCTGTCCACGCACTTCCTGGCCTTCTCCACGGAGGTCATCGACCTCACCGGTCACGTCGAGGACCCGCTGTCGCTGCTGCTGGAGGTCAGCGTGGGCGGCGGCACGCACATCGCGGCGGGGCTACGGCACGCGCGCGAGCTGGTCACCGTGCCGTCGCGGACCCTCGTCGTGGTCGTCAGCGACTTCGAGGAGGGCTACCCGCTGGGCGGGCTGCTCGGCGAGGTCCGCGCGCTGGTCGGGGCGGGGTGTCACGTCCTGGGCTGCGCGAGTCTCGACGACACCGGCCGCCCGCGCTACTCCACGGGCGTCGCGGGTCAGCTCGTCGCCGCGGGCATGCCCGTCGCCGCCCTCAGTCCGCTCGAACTCGCCCGCTGGGTAGGGGAGAAGATCGCATGAGCCCGAATCTGCCGCCGGACCACCCCGGCCACCCGGGCCCGGGCTCGCGCCCGGGCCTGCCGCCGGTCGCCCCCGCCGTGACCGCGGAACTCGTCGAGGCGCTGTCGCCCCGGCTGCGCAAGCGGCTGGACGCGGGCGTCGCCAAGCTGGCGGCCCGTCCCGTCGTCGTCGAGGGCGACCTCGTACGGATCGCCGTCGATGACGACACCGACCTCGAACTGCACGCCCCCGGGGGCACGGTGACCAGCGCGGACGCCATCCGCTGCGGCTGTCTGCTCGCCCCGGACTGTCTGCACCGCGCGGCGGCGGCCTCGGCGGCGCCGGTCGCCCAGGACGCGCCACGGGACGAGAAGGCCCCCGAGCCGGACCCCGTTGCGGAAGCGGGGGCCGAGACCCCCACCCCCGGCCAACTCGCCGCCGCCCGAGCCGTGTTCGACGCCGGGGCCGCCGTGCTGGAGGCCGGGGTGGACGGGGCCGGGGCGGTGCTCCAGGCGGAGTTGCTGCGGGCCGCGCACACCGCACGGCTCGCGGGACTCCCCCGGGCCGCCGCGGCGGCGGTCTCCGTGGTCACCGGGGTGCGCGCGGCCCGCTCCGCCGACCCGGCCCATCGGCTCCCGGAGCTCGTCGACGCCCTGCGCACCGTACTGGGCGTGGCCCACCGGCTGCCGTACGCCACCGGCACGGAGCTGGCCGGGCTGCGCGGCGCCGTGCGGCAGCCGTACACGCCGGACGGCTCGCTGCGGCTGTACGGGCTGTTCTCCGAGCCGGTCCTCACCGCGACGGGGTACGCGGGCGCGGTCACCTGGACCGCCGACGCCCAGGGTCGCCTCTACACCGTCTCCGACGTGGCTCCGGGCGGGCCCGGCCGGGCGACCGGCGCCGCCGACCGGACCGTACGGATCGGCGACACCGCGCTCACCCACCGCGAGTTGTCGCGCGCGGGCCTCGCCGTGTCCGGTGCGACCGTCTCGCCGACCGGCCGGCTCGGCGCGGGGGCGGGGGTGCGGGCCGTGCGGGCGTCCGGTGCGGACTGGCGCGGGGAGCCGCTGGACGCGCTGTGGGCGGTGCCCGTCGCCGAGCAGGTGACCCGGGCCCTCGGCGACGAAGGGCACGATCTGCTCTTCCTCGACGTGACGCTGGCGGGCACGGTCCGGGAGGCGACGGGCGACTGTCTGCTGGCCGACTGCGACGGGCTGACGCTGCGACTCGCCGCCGCCCACGAGGATCCCGCGCTCCCCTACCGCGACAACCTGCGGCTGCTGGCCGCCGCCCCGGGCAGCCGGCTGCGGATCGTCGCCCGGCTGGCCGCGGGGCCGCTCCCCCGTGCATCGTTGCTCGCCGCCGGGCACCCCGCCCAGCCCGACGCCCGGGTGGACCTGGGCCTGGACCGGCTCCGGCGCGCGGACCTGCCCGCGCCGACGCCCCCGCCCGCCGTGGCGCCCGTGCCGGACGAGGCCCCGCTCCATCTGCTGCGCCGGCGGGTCCAGCAGGCCGTGTCCGGGGGGCGCCGGGTGCTGGCCTTCCCGGGCGGTGAGACGGGGGACGCGGCCCGGCTGCGCCGGGTCGGTCTCGCCACCGCGGCCGATCTCCTCGAGGACCTGCACGCCACGGCCGCGGACCGTGCCCGCGACGCCTTCGGCCGTCTCCTGCCGGCCGACACGCCCCGGTTCGCGCGCTCCTGGCTGGCCGCCGCCCACTACACGGCCGAGGTGGAGCGGGGACTGTGCGCGGCGGCCTGGGGCGCGCGGGCGACGGCGTCGGCACAGGGGTCAAGGCCGGGGGCGAGGTCGGGAGCGGGCTGAGAACCCGTCCCGTTTCGCGGCTCCTTTAGGTCAGGATCTGACCTCTATCGCTCCTAACGTGGTCCTCGACCGCGGAACACCCCGCACGGGAGAAGAGGACCATGAACGACTCCACCACCCCCGGCCAGACCGTCACCGGCGAGCGCGCCGACCTGCTGGCGGTGCTGGGCAAGCACCGGCACTTCCTGCGTTTCACCACGCGCGACCTCACCGACGAGCAGGCCGGGCAGCGGACCACCGCGAGCGAGCTGTGTCTCGGGGGCCTGATCAAGCACGTGACCGGGGTGGAACGCGGCTGGGCGGACTTCATCGTCGAGGGGCCCTCGGCCCTGGGCGACTTCGACGCCATGACGGAGGCCGACTTCGCCGCGCGGGTCGACTCGTTCCGGATGCTGCCCGGCGAGACGCTGGACGGAGTGCTGAAGGAGTACGACGAGGTGGCCCGCCGCACGGACGAACTGGTCGCGACCCTGCCCAGCCTGGACGCCGACCACCCGCTGCCGTCGGCGCCGTGGTTCGAGCCGGGCGCGCGCTGGTCGGCCCGCCGTGTGCTGCTGCACATCATCGCCGAGACCGCCCAGCACGCCGGTCACGCCGACATCATCCGGGAGTCCCTGGACGGCTCGAAGACCATGGGCTGAGCGGTCCGGGTTCGGTCAGTCGACTCGGAGGACGTGCGTGTCCCAGGCGTCCAGGGACACGAACAGGCCCGGGGCGGCGAGTTCGTCGCCGTCGCGGTCGTACGTCCGGTCCGTGAGCACGTCGGTCAGCCGGTGCTCACGGCCCGGGAGGTCGTCCCACGGCAGGGGGAGCCGGGCCTGGGCCGGGTGGTCGGAGTAGTTGACGACGACCAGATGGCGGGCGTCCGCGTCCGTCCACGTCCAGGCCAGCAGGTTGCGGTGGGTGTCGTTGTCAGGCCAGCCGACGGGGGTCGCCTGCCGCCATTCGCCACGGCGCACGCCGGCCGCGGCCGGCAACAGGCGGTCGTGGAAGGCGCGCAGGGATGCGTCGGGGGCTTCGTCCGGCCCGCGGGAGAGGAACACCGGCAGGCGCACCCGGCGGCCCTCGGACTGGCCCTCGTGCCAGAGCGTCGCGCCGGGCAGGGTCGCCACCGTCACGGCCGCCGCGCGTTCCCGGCCGCCGGGCAGAACGGCGGCGGCGCGCGGCTCGTCGTGGTTCTCCAGGAAGCGGACCAGGCCGCGCTGGTAGGCGAGGTCGGCCCGCAGATGGGCGCGGACGGAGTCGGCGTCGTCGTGCAGGAGCCGGTCGTAGAGCCGCTTGTCGTAGCAGTGGTCGAAGCCCTGCTCCTGGAGGGCCCCTTCGAGGTCCCAGTACGCCTCCGCGAGGAGGACCAGGTCCGGGTGGCGGGCGCGGACGCGCGGGATGACGTACGGCCAGAAGTCCTCGGCGGGGGACGGTCCCGCCGCTTCGCCCCAGGTCTTGGCGAACACGTCGTTCATCAGCAGCATCGCCATGTCGCAGCGCACGCCGTCCGCCTGGTCGCCGATGGCCGTCAGGGTGTCCACAGTGGCCGTGCGCAGGGCGTCGCTGAAGGCGTTGAGCTGGACGACGTCGGGCCAGGGCGGGAAGTACGGGTCGCGGCCGCGGGCGTAGATCCGTCCGGCGGCCTCGATGTAGTCGGCCGACGCCCGGGCCAGGTCGGCCGGCGTGCCCTGGATCAGGCGGTCGGGATGCGCGGTGAGCCAGGGATGGTCGGGGGCGATGTGGTTGGGGACGTAGTCGAGGATCAACCGCAGTCCGCGCGCGGCCAGTTGGGCGCGGGCCGCGGCCAGTCCCTGCGGTCCGCCGAGGGAGGCGTCGACGACGTAGTCCCGTACGCAGTAGGGGGATCCGGCGATGTCCGCCTCGGCGAGGTCGGGCAGCGCCTCGCGGAACGAGCGCAGCAGGCTCTCCTCGCGCAGCGCGATCCGCAGACCGGCCGGGCTGCGCTCCCAGACGCCCATCAGCCAGACGGCGTCGATCCCGGGGCGTGCGACCTCGTCCCAGACCTCTCCGGGCACCTCTCCCAGGGTGAGGCGACGCCCGTGTCGGCGGCTCAGTTCGCCCAGCCAGACCAGGGTGTTGATCTCGTGGAGGACCGTCATGACAGGGGCTCCTCACGCTCGCCCAGAGAGCCGTCGGAGCCGCCGGGTCGGTCGGGGCCGTCGACGGGCCGCAGGGAGTCCCGGCCGGAGCCGCTGCGCCAGGCGTCGGCGCTGATGGTGTGGAACAGCGTCGCGGAGGCCGCCACCAGCCCGGTCCAGCCGGTCTGGTGGGAGGCGCCGAGCCCCGCGCCACTGTCGCCGTGGAAGTACTCGTAGAAGAGGATCAGGTCCTTCCAGTGCGGGTCCTTGGCGAACTGGGGCTGGTCGCCGTGTGCCGGGCGGTGCCCGTCGGCGTCGGGCAGGAAGGCGGCGGTGAGCCGGTCGGAGATCTCACGGGCGACCTCGTAGAGGTTCAGACGGCGTCCGGAGCCGGTGGGGCACTCCACGGTGAAGTCGGGGCCGTGGTAGCCGTGCAGGTTCAACAGGGCCCGGATCAGCAGGATGTTGATGGGGAACCAGACCGGGCCGCGCCAGTTGGAGTTGCCGCCGAACATGCCCGAGTCGGACTCGGCGGGCAGATAGCCGACGCCGTACGTCTCGCCGTACACCTCGAAGGCGTAGGGGTGTTCGGCGTGGTGGCGGGAGAGGGAGCGGATGCCGTGCGGGCCGAGGAACTCGTCCTCGTCGAGCATGCGGGCCAGGATGCGGCGCAGCCGGTCCTCGCCGAAGAGGGCGAAGAGAAAGCGGCCGTCGGCGCCTGGGTCCGTGGTCACGTGCTGCGAGACGAACGCCTCGACGGCCGGGTGACGCCTGATGAACTCCCTTGCTCCCTCGACCAGTTCGGGGAAGATACGGTCCGCCCGGCCGCCGATGATGCTGGTCGCGGCGAGCGGAATGAGTCCGACGAGGGAGCGCACCTTCAACGGGGTCGCGCTGCCGTCGGGGAGGCGCAGGACGTCGTAGAAGAAGCCGTCCTCCTCGTCCCACAGGCTGGCGTTGTCCTTGCCGATGCGGTTCATGGCGACGGCGATCCACGCGAAGTGCTCGAAGAGCATCTGGGCCTGCTCGACGTAGACCGGGTTGTCGACGGCGAGTTCGATGGCGATGTCGAGGAGGTTCTGGCAGTACAGCGCCATCCAGGCGGTGCCGTCGGCCTGGTCGAGGTGACCGCCGGTGGGCAGGGGGGCACTGCGGTCGAAGACGCCGATGTTGTCGAGGCCGAGGAAACCGCCCTGGAACACGTTGTTGCCGTCGACGTCCTTGCGGTTGAGCCACCAGGTGAAGTTCTTCGTCAGCTTCTGGAAGGCGTTCTCCAGGAAGGCGCGGTCGCCGCGGCCGGTGCGGTGCTTCTCCAGTTCGTAGACGAAGAGGACCGCCCAGGCGTGCACGGGCGGGTTGACGTCGCCGAAGTTCCATTCGTAGGCCGGGATCTGGCCGTTGGGGTGCAGATAGAGGCGGCGCAGCAGCAGCTCCAACTGGCCCTTGGCGAAGGCGATGTCGACCATGGCCAGGGGGAGGGTGTGGAAGGCGAGGTCCCAGGCGGCGAACCAGGGGTACTCCCAGGTGTCCGGCATCGACATGATCTCGTCGTTGACCATGTGGTACCAGCCGCTGTTGCGCAGGCGCGGGTCGGCGGCAAGCGGGTCGACGCCGTGTTCGGCGAGCCAGCGCTCCACGTCCAGGTAGTAGTACTGCTTGCTCCACAGCATCCCGGCCAGCGCCTGGCGCACCAGGCGCCGTCGCTCCTCGTCCATGCCGTCCGGGGTGAGACCGTCGTAGAAGGCGTCGGCCTCGGTGCGGCGCACGTCCATGACCTGGCCGAAGTCCCGCCAGGGGTCGGGGAGTTCGGCGTCGGTGAGGCGCAGGCGGACGGTGGCGCTCGCGCCGCCGGGGACCGTCAGGACGTGGTGGACGGCCGCCTTGGTTCCGGTGCGCAGCGGGTTGACGGCGTCCGTCTCGCCATGGACGACGCGGCGGTCGATGCCGTTCTTGACGTACGGGGTGGTGTTGGGGGTGCCGAAGATCCGCTCGTCGTCGGTCTCGTTGTCGGTGAAGAGCGCGGCCTCGGGCCCGCCCTCGTGGTGCAGCCAGCGCGGGCCGAGTTCCTCGTGGTCGGCGCGGATCGCCCCGTCCGTCGCCCGCAGCGCCGGGACCGCGGAGCCGCCCGCCCAGGACCAGGTGTGACGGAACCACAGCGTCGGCAGGAGATGCAGGGCCGCCTCGTCGGGGCCGCGGTTGTGCGCGGTGATCTCGACCAGCAGGTCCTCGGGGCCGGCCTTGGCGTACTCGACGACGACGTCGAAGTAGCGGTCCTCGTCGAAGACGCCGGTGTCGAGCAGCTCGTACTCGGCGTCGCGGCGGCCGCGGGCCCGGTTGACGTCGACGAGGTCTCCGTAGGGGAACTCCCCCTGCGGGTACTTGTACAGGTACTTCATGTACGAGTGGGTGGGCGTGTTGTCGAGGTGGAAGTAGTACTCCTTGACGTCCTCGCCGTGGTTGCCCTCCGCGTTGGTCAGCCCGAACATCCGTTCCTTGAGGATCGGGTCGCGGCCGTTCCACAGGGCGAGGGCGAAGCACAGCCGCTGCTTGTCGTCGCTGACGCCGGCGATGCCGTCCTCGCCCCAGCGGTAGGCCCGGGAGCGGGCCTGGTCGTGGGTGAAGTACGACCAGGCGTCGCCGTCGGCGCTGTAGTCCTCCCGGACCGTCCCCCACTGCCGCTCGCTGAGGTACGGTCCCCAGCGCCGCCAGGGCGCGGTGCCCGCGTCGGCCTCCGCCAGCCGCCGCCGCTCGGGGTCCGGTGCGCCACCGTCGTCCGTCATCGCCCGTCCTTCTCGCCGCCCGGCATGTGCGTCCAGATTCGTCCGGTTCGCTCCGGGCCGCAATGACACATCCGGGCCCCCGCTTAGGCCGAACGCGTGATACCGGTTCCACGGGTCCCAGCGGTCCCGCCCGCCCCAGCGACACTGGCCGTCCCATCAGGCCCGCCCTTCCCATCAGGCCCGCCCGTCCCATCGGCCACATCGGTCCGGAGGAGACCCTCGCCGTTCAGGCGTCGGGCGTGTCCGGCTCCGTGACGTCCTTGCGCGTCACCGCGAGATGGACGACCAGGCCGAGGATGACGGCCAGGAACAGCGCGCTGGTGACGACGGCGCCCAGACCGAGTCCGCCGTCGCCGGTCCCCTGGGAGAGGTAGTCGCCGATCGAGGCGCCGAGCGGCCGGGTCAGGATGTAGGCGATCCAGAAGCTCCACACCGCGTCCAGGCCCAGCGCGAGGTGCGCGACCGCCACGGCGGCGATGGCCAGGGCGAAGAGGACGGCCGCGAGCCGGTAGCCGAGGTTCATCCGCTCGGAGACCAGGTCCCCGGCCGCCGTGCCGAGAGCGAAGGTGAACAGCACCGCCAGCCAGTAGAACGCCTCGCGGCTCGTGGTGTCGATGCCGTGGATCGACAGGGTCCGCTCACGCCGGTGCCAGACCACGAAGACGACCACGAGCAGGAGCGCGAACACCGTGGTGCTCGTCTCCAGCGGCACGCCCATGTTGTCGGTGAGGTTGTCGCTGATCAGCGTGCCGACCACGCTGATCAGGGCGACGGCGAGCCAGTACACGCCGGCGCGGTAGGCCGTCGTACGGAACTGCACGACCAGGACGGCGGCGAGCAGCGCGCTCATCAGCACCGACACGCCCGTCAGGCCCAGGCCGGCCTTCTCGTCGAGCAGGTCGGCCGCGGTCTCGCCGACCGTCGTGCAGAGCACCTTGATGATCCAGAAGTAGGCGGTCACTTCGGGGACCTTGTTCCAGCGCAGGCCGTGGGCGCGGCCGGTTCCGCGCCGGGCGGGGCCCGCTCCGTTCCGGGCGGCGCCGGTGGCGTTCCGGGCGGCTTCTGGGGTCTCGGAGATCTCGTACGTCATGAGGCCCGACGGTGTCAGCGGCTACCTGAACGCATCCTGACCGCCGCGCGGCACATCGCCCCCGGCGCGCGCCGCCCGATCACGATGAGCGCATGCACCCCACCTCGTGGCTGCGGCGCCGGCTCGGCCGCGCCGTCGTGCTCGCCTACGCCGTCGCGCTGCTCCTGCCCGGGCCCGGCCTGTGGTTACGGCGCCCCCATCCCCTGCCGTCGGCGCAGCTGACGCTGCACACCGCGCCGCTGCTGCTGTCCCTGGTGCTGTTCTCGGCCGGGCTCCAGGTGCCCGTGCGCGCGCTGGGCCGCCTGCTGCGGCGGCCGAAGGTCCTGCTCGCCGGGCTCGTGCTGCATCTGGCGATCCCGCTGGCGGTCGTACCGTTCGTGGCGTTCCTGCTGCGCCGCACCCCGGACAGCGACGGGGGCAGCGGGCTGCTCACCGCGGTGATCCTGATCGTGGCGATGCCCGTCGCCGCGGGCGCCACCGTGTGGACCGACAGGGGGGACGGCGACCAGCCGACGATGGTGGGACTCGTCCTGGCCTCCACTCTCCTCAGCCCGCTCACCACCCCCTTCCTGCTGGAGACGCTGACGCCGCTGCTCAGCGGCGGCTACGCGCACGCCCTCGCCGACGCCGGCCGGTCGGCCCACGGCGGATTCGCCCTCACGGCCGTGGTCCTGCCCTGCGCGGCGGGCCTGCTGGGCGCGCTCGTCCTGCCGGCGCGGTGGCTCGGCCGGCTGCTCGGGGCGGTGGTCCCGTCGGCGATGGCCGGTTCGCTGGTCCTGACCTACGTGAACGCCAGCGGCGCCCTCGGCTCCGTGCTCGCCCGGCCCCGCCCGCTGTTGATCGCGGCCGCGCTGGCGGTGGCCGCCGTGGTCTGTCTGCTCTCCTTCGCGCTGGGCCGGCTCGCCGCCCGCGTCCTGCGTCTGGAGGCGGGCGTGGCCTCGTCGCTGACGCTGGCCTGCGGCATGAACAACAGCAGCGCGAGCGCGGTCCTGATCACCACCTGGATGCCCGGCAGACCTCACCTGCTCCTGCCGGTCCTCGCGTACGGACTGCTGCAGAAGACGGCCGCCGGCCGGGTCGTCACCGGGCGATGAGCCCCGTCGGTCAGCCGGCGGGCAGGGTGACGCGGAAGCGTGCGCCGGGTGTGTGTCCGGCGTCGTGGGACACCTCGCCCCCGACCGAGCGGGCCAGGCGGCGGGCCAGGGGCAGCCCGAGGCCCGCCCCGCCGTGGCCGTCGTCGGGCTCGGCGCGGCGGCCGGGCTGGAAGAGCTGCTCGGCGAAGGCGGGCGGTACGCCCGGGCCGTCGTCGCAGACGTCGATGCGTACGCCGCCGGGTGTGCGGGAGGCCCGGACGGTGACGCCTGAACGTGCGTAGCGCAGGGCGTTGGCGAGGAGCGGGCTGACGATGCGTTCCAGCAGGGCTCCTTGGACTCCGACCTCGAGACGGCCCGCCTCGCCGTCGCCGTCCCAGTCGCCGTCCCCGTCACGGTCACCGCCGTCGCCCTCGCTCTCCCCCTCGTGGTCGCCCTCGCCCTCGACGGTGACCGTGACGGCGATGTGCGCGGGGGCGTCCAGTCGTCCGGTGAGGCAGTGCAGCACGGGGAGTACGACGGCCGTGCCGGGAGCCGCTCCCCCATCGTCCCGGGCGCCGGCCAGGAGGGTGTCGCAGATGGTGCGCATGGACTCGGCGGCGTCGGCGATCACCGCGTGGGCGGCGTCCGTCTCCGCGGCGGTGCGCGGGCGGGACCGCCACCAGTCCAGCTCGGCGATGATGCGGCTGAGCGGGGTGCGCAGCTCGTGCGAGAGCTCGCCGGTCAGCTGGCGTTCGTGCCGCAGCACCGCCCGGATGCGGTCCAGCAGGGCGTCCAACGACGTGCCCAGACGGGCCAGTTCGACGGGGCGCCCCGCGTCGCCGAAGCGTTCCTCGGAGGCGACGGCGCTCCACTGGGTGGCCTGGTCGGTCATGGTCCGCACGGGGCGCAGCGCACGGCCCACCGCCAGCCGGGTGAGGGCGTAGGTGCAGGCGAGCATCACGGCGTCCAGGGCGAAGGATCCCAGGAGCAGGGCGTCGGCCGAGCTCCGGTAGGGGGACAGGTCGAGCGCGGTGACGACGGTCGCCGGAGGGCGCGCGTCGGGCACGGGCAAGGGCTCGGAGCACAGCCGTACCGGGTCGGGTCCGTGCGCCCCGGCGGTGACGCACCGCCGGCCCCCGTCGCGCGCGAGACGGTCGGCGACCCGGGTGAGGGAGCCGGTGGTCGTGGCGGGCGGCGGCTGTTCGATCAGTCGAGTGCCCGCGTAGATCCACACGTTCGTGTCCAGCAGCCGGTCGTTGGAGGTCTCCAGCACGCGCACCTGGGGACCGCCGGTGTCGACGGTGGTGGCGACGGCGGCGGCGCGGGTGCGCAGTTCGTCGTCCGCCTGTCGGGCGAGGTGATGGCGGACCACGGCGTTGAAGGCGACGGTGAGGATCACCATCAGCAGGGTGGCGGTCGTGAGGGCGACCAGGGACAGCCGCCCGCGCAGGGTGCGCGGCCGGGGCGCCCACCCTCTCGGGAAGCGCTTGATGACCGGGAGGCCCTTGGTGAACGGGAGGCCCTTCATGACCGGGAAGCCCTTCATGACAGGTGGTGGCCGATCCCGCGCGCGGTGCCGATCGTCTGCTCGCTGCCCGCTTCGCGCAGCTTGCGGCGCAACCGGGTCAGGTACTGGTCCAGGGTGTTGTCGCTGACCTGGGCTCCCTCGGGCCAGGCCGCCCGGACGAGTTCACGTCGGCTCACGAGCCGCCCTGCGGCCGCCATCAGCGCGGCCAGGAGACGGAACTCCGTCGGCGTCAGATCGACCTCGGCGTCCTGGGCGGTGAGCCGGTGCCGGGCGGCGTCCAGCGTCAGGTCCCCGGCCCGGGCCGCGGCGGGGGGCGCCGTGCGTCTGAGGGCGGCGCGCAGCCGGGCCGCGAGTTCGACGAGGTGGAACGGCTTGGGCAGATAGTCGTCGCCGCCGGCCGAGAAGCCGGACAGCCGGTCGGTCAGGGCGTGCCGGGCGGTCAGGAAGATGACGGGCGACAGGAAGCCGTTGGCCCGCATCGCCTGGCAGACGTCGCGGCCGTCCGCGTCCGGCAGTCCGACGTCGAGGACGGCCGCGGCGACGTCGTCCCCGGCCAGCCGCAGCGCGGTGGCGCCGTCGGCGGCGGGCAGGGTGTCGAAGCCCTCCTCGCCCAGGCCCCGCCGCAGCACGTCACGCAGGGCGTGATCGTCCTCGACGACCAGGATCTTGTGGCGCATCGTCCTCCGTCGGTTCTGGTGCCGGATCCGTGGCCCGGGCCACGGGGGTCGTACGCCGGGTGAACTCCTCGGGCAGCCAACGGGCCACGGCCCAGGCGCACAGTCCCAGCCAGGCGGCGGCGAGCAGCCAGCCGCCGAGGACGTCGGAGGCCCAGTGCACGCCGAGATACACACGGGTCAGCCCCACCGCGGTCGCCCAGCACAGCGCGACCGTGCAGGCGGTCAGCGCGAGGGCCGGTTCGGCGCGGCGGCTCACCGCCCAGACCAGCAGCCCGGCGGCCAGCGCCGCGGTGGTGGTGTGGCCGGAGGGGAAGGCGTAGCCCGAGGCGGGCGTGGCCCAGCCGGCGCGGGGCGGGCGGGCCCGGGCGAGCAGTTCCATCAGCCCGGCGCGGATCGCCTGCCCGGCCAGCAGGACGGCCAGCGCGCCGACGACGGCCCGTGACCGCTCCGACGTACCGCGCCCCGCGATCACGCCGGCCATGACGGCGATCAGATACGGCCATGGTCCGGTCCCGGTCGCGGTGAGCCCCCGCGCCAACGCCTCCGCCACCGGCGGCCGATGCCCGGGCGACCAGGTGAGGGCGGCCCGGTCGCCCGGGAGCGGCGCGCCCTGGCGTACGGACACGACGACCGCGAGGGCGACGAACAGCAGGACGCAGACCGCGGCGAGGAGAAGAGGCCCCCGCCGAGACCCCCGCACAAGCCCCCTCCTCCCGAAGGCCGATCGGGTCATGACGTCGCGCCCAGGGGCCGCAGCCGTGTGTCGGCCGCACGGTCCACGAGCGGGGCGGCCCGGTTCGCGAGAGGCGTGCGGAAGACGCCGAGAAGCCGGGCGGAAAGCCGGGCGGAAGGCCGGGCGAAGAGCCGGGCGAGGACGCTCACGAGGCCTTTCCTTCCGCGGTGCGGCGCCGCTGTGCCCGCCGTAGCTCCAGGGCGAGCGGGGTCAGCGAGACGCACACGACGAGCGCGACCAGCGGCAGCAGATACCGGTCCACGTCGGGCGCCGAGGAGCCCAGCGCGTACCCGCCCAGCACCAGACCGACCGTCCACAGCAGTCCGCCGGCGACCTGCCACACCGTGAAGACGCGCACCGGCACGTCCAACGCCCCGGCCAGCGGATTCAGCACCGTACGCACGACGGGCACGAAGCGGGCGAGCACCACCGCCCTGGCGTGCCCGTACCGCCCCAGCAGTTCCTCGGCGCGGGCGGCCCCCTCGTGCAGCCGTCTCGACCGGCTGCGGGACAGCAGGGCGCGGCCGCCGCGTCGGCCGATCCAGAATCCTGTCTGCGCCCCGACGAGCGCGCCCGCGGCGGCGGCGACCAGGACCTGCGGGAGCGACAGGTGGACGGATCCGTGGGCCCGGTCGGCGCACAGCAGTCCGGCGGTGAACAGCAGGGAGTCGCCGGGCAGGAAGAACCCCACCAGCAGGCCCGTCTCGGCGAAGAGCACGGCGGCGACGCCGAGAGCGCCGAAGGCGGAGAGCAGCGATCCGGCGTCCAGGACGTCGACCGCCTGGGCGACGGCGAACTGGGCAGCGGCCATGGCTGCGACCTCTCTCATACTGGGAGGAGGTCCGGGCGGGCAGGCGCCCGCCGGACGGGGTGACTACAGCGACGTAGACGGTCTACTGCACTGTAGACGAAAGAGAGCCGAGGAGCGTTCCCATGCGTGAGGGGCAGAGAGACGAGTCGCCCGAGGGGCGCACGGACCGCCGGCCGGCGGGCGGGCTGGAGGCGACCGTGCTGGCCGCGCTGTGGGCCGCCGACGCCCCGCTGACCCCCGGCGCCGTCCAGCTGGCGCTCGGCGACGACCTGGCCCGCACGACCGTGACGACGATCCTCACGCGCCTGCACGCCAAGGGCACGGTCACCCGGGCCCGCGCCGGCCGCGGCTACGCCTACTCCCCCGCCCAGGACGCCCCCGGCCTCACCGCCCGCCGTATGCACGCCGAGCTCGACAAGGACGAGGACCGCGGCACCGCCCTCGCCCGCTTCGTCTCCGATCTCTCCCCCGAGGACGAACGGCTCCTGCGGGCCCTGCTCGACGACGGCCAGGCGGCGCCCGGAGGCGCTGCCCCGTGATCTACGCCGTATGGGTTCCCCTGCTTCTGCCGCTGCTCGCACCGCTGCTCGCCGTCCCGGTCACCCGCCGGGGGGCCGAGCAGTTGGCGCCCCGGGCGGCGGCCTGGGCCCTGACCGCGCTCGCGCTGGTGCTCGCCCTGTCCAGCACGGCCGCGCTGGCGCTGCTCGCGCTGGCCGGCGCGCTGCGGCTGCCCTTCGTCGCGCGGCTCGGGCATCTGTCCCCGTCCCTGCTCGGCGGCGGGTCGGCGGCGAGCGGGGCGGTCGCGGCCCTGGCGGCCGCCGTCGCGCTGACGGTGCTGGGCGGCCTGGTCCTGCACCGCGGCCGACGTCATCTGCGCGAACTGCGGGCCGCCCGACGGCAGGCGGCCGGGAGCGGGCCGGCCGCAGGCGACCTCTGCGTACGCCAGGACGACCGCCCCGACGCCTACGCCCTGCCCGGACGCCCGGGTCACCCCGGCCGCATCGTCGTGACGACCGGCATGCTGCGCGCCCTCACCGCCCCCGAACGCGAGGTGCTCTTCGCCCACGAGCGCGCCCATCTCACCGGCCGGCACCACCTCTTCCTCGCGGCCGGCGAACTCGCCGGCGCCCTCCACCCGGCACTGCGCGGCCTGCGGACCCCCCTCGCCTACGCCCTGGAGCGCTGGGCCGACGAGTCCGCCGCCGAGGCGACCGGCGACCGCGCCCTCACCGCCCGCGCGATCGCCCGCGCGGCCCTGGCCGCCCACTCAGCCCCTTCGGCCCCTTCGGCCGACTCCGCCGACCGCGACCCGCGCCGCCCCCGGATGGCGCTGTCGGCCACCGCCGGAGCCGTACCCCGGCGCGTCACCGCGCTCCTGGGAGCCGCCGCGCCCGCCGGGCCCGCGCTCCGCCTGCTCCCCCGCGCGCTGGCCTGCCTGCTGCTGACCTGCGCGCCCCTGTCGCCGCTCGCCGCCGTCGACGCGGCCGCCGACCTGCACGGCGCGATCGAGATCGCCCAGGGAGAGAGCCCCGCGCTTCCCGCGCACCGGTGACCGACGCTCGCAGGACACGCCGCCGGATGGCCCATCCTGCCTGTCGGCACGGCCCATTGGGCCATAGCGTGCGAAATATGACGAAATGCCATATCGCATACCTGGCGTGCACCGCCGCACTCGTCGGTGCCGGGCTCGGCGCCGCTCCGCAGCTCCCCGCTCACCGGCTCCACGTGGTCAAGCCGGGCGAGTCGATCCAGAAGGCGGTCGACGCCGCCGCATCGGGAGACACGGTGCTCGTGACCGCGGGCACCTACCACGAGAGCGTCAAGGTGAGCACGCCCGGGCTGACCCTGCGCGGGGTGGGCCGCAAGACGGTGATCGAGCCGAGCGCGACCCCCACCACGAGCACGACCCCGCCCGCCACGACCACGACGGCGCCGGCGACCACGACCACGGGTACGACCACGACCGCGAACACGACCACAGGCACGACCACGACCACAGGCACGACCACGACCACGGGCACGACCACCGGCACGACCACCGGCACGGCCACGGGCACGACCGCCAAGAAGGCCTCGGAGAGCTGTGCCGAGGGCGGCAACGGCATCTGTGTCGTGGGCACGAAGGACAGCGACGTCAAGGGCGTCACCGTCGCCTCCCTCACGGTGTCCGGGTTCACCAGGACCGGTGTGTTCGCCATGGCGACCGACGGACTGACCGTGCGGAACGTGACCGCGGTCAACAACGGGGTGTGGGGCATCGCCCAGGAGCGCTCCGTCCGCAGCGTGCTCCGGGACAACACCGCCCGCGACAACGGCGACGCGGGCCTGTTCCTCGCCAACACCATCAAGGAGGAGCAGGGGGCCTCGGACACCCAGGGCACGCTGGTCGAGCGCAACCGGCTGGAGGGCAACCGGATCGGCATCACCGTCCGGCGCCTGCGCAACCTCACCGTCGCGCGCAACCGCCTCACCGGAAACTGCGCCGCGGTGTTCGTCGTGGGCGACGAGAACAAGCCGAAGGCCGGCTTCGTGACCGTGCGCGAGAACCGCATCGCCCGCAACAACAAGTCCTGCCCGAAGACGACCCGGCTGGACGCCCTGCAGGGCTCCGGGATCGTCCTGACCGGCGCCGAGGACAGCCTGGTCACGCGCAACGTCATCACCGACAACGTCGGCGCCTCCCCGCTCTCGGGCGGCATCGTCCTGTTCAAGAGCTTCGTGGGCACCACCAGCGACCGGAACCGGATCAGCGAGAACGTGCTGAGCGGCAACTCCCCGGCGGACCTGGTCAACGCCGACACCGGCAAGGACAACACCTTCGCAGGCAACTCCTGCCGGGCGTCGCAGCCCGCGGGACTGTGCTGACCGGACACGCGCGCGTGCGCAGACACCAGCACGAACACCGACACAAGGAAGGCGGCACATGACGACCGCACAGACTGCCCCACCGCCGTCCATGCGGCTGCGGGAGCTCGCGTTCGGGGCGGCCTGCGCCGCCGCGCTGCGGGCGGCCGCCCGGTTGGGCGTCGCCGACGCCCTGGGCGACGAACCCCTGCCCGTGGAAGACCTCGCGACCGCCGTGAAGACCGAACCCCGGCAGCTGCGACGGCTGCTGCGCGCCCTGTCCTGCTACGGCGTGTTCGCCGAGCAGCCCGACGGGAGGTTCGCGCACACCGAGGTCTCCCGGCTGCTGCGCGAGGACGACCCCAACAGCCTGCGCGCCATCTCCCTGTGGTGCACCGAGCCGTGGACCTGGGACGCGTGGCCGAAGCTCGACGAGGCGGTGCGCACCGGCCGCAACGTCGTCGAGGACCTCTACGGCAAGGAGTTCTTCCCCTACCTCAACGAGGACGCCCCGGAGTCGGCCGACGTCTTCAACCGCGCCATGACCACCTCCAGCGTGCAGTCGGCGCGGGACGTGGCGGAGTTCCTCGATCTGTCGGGGAGTTCGTCGGTCGCCGACGTCGGCGGCGGTCAGGGCCATGTGGTGGCGAGCCTGCTGGAGAAGTACCCCACGATGCGGGGCACTCTGCTCGATCTGCCCCGGGTGGTGGAGAACGCGGTGCCGAGGCTGCGCGAGGGAGGCGACCTCGCGGACCGCGCCCGCATCGTGCCCGGCGACGTCCGGGTGGCCGTCCCGGTCGAGGCCGACGTCTACGTCATCAAGAACATCCTGGAGTGGGACGACGAGAGCACCGCGCGCACCCTGCGCAACGTCCGTGAGGCCGGCGGGCCCGGGGCGCGGGTCGTGGTCATCGAGAACCTCGTCGACGACACGCCCTCGATGCGGTTCAGCACCGCGATGGACCTGCTGCTCCTCCTCAACGTCGGCGGGGCGAAGCACACCACCGAGAGCATGGTCTCCCGGCTGACCGAGGCGGGCCTGGTCATCGACGACATCCGCCCCGTCAACCCCTACCTGCACGCGTTCGACTGCACGGTCCCGGGCGACCGCGCCCGCTGAAACGCCGTACAGGAACCGCACGGACGACTACCGAGAGAACCCCACAAACCACTGGTCGCCGGGTCCGCGAGAGAGCGGACCCGGCGACCAGTGGCCGTTGGGGGGGGGTCAGGTGGCGGCGTCCCGCTCCCAGCGGTAGAAGCAGTGGGCCATCGCGTCCTTCGGCGAACGCCAGGTCGCCGGGTCGTAGGCGGTGACGTACGACGCCAGCCGCTCGCTGATGCCCCGGAACTCGGGGTGGCCGGCCACTCTGGCGATGGCGGGGCCGGGGTCCTCCTCGGACTCGATGAGGTGCAGGTACACATCACCGAACTGGAAGAGGCTGCGGCGGGAGACGCCCACGAGGTGCGGCAACTCCCCCCGGTCCGACTCCTCGAACACCTTTGCGATGTCCGGAGCCGCCCCGGGAGCCATGCGGGCGACGATCAGGCCTTGGTGTTTCATGAGATTCCCCGCTCGGCGGCCGCCTTCTCGATGCGGTCCCGGATCAGAGCCATCTGGATCTTGGAGTTCCGGTTGATGTTGTCCGTCATCCAGTCGTCGTCGACCGGCGCCTCGGGCTTCATCTCGAAGTCCTGCGTCCAGACCATCCGGACGCCGTCGGGCGTCTTCTTGTACTGCCACCGGATGTTCATGTAGGCGAAGGGGCCGGTCTCGACGCGGCGGGCCCGGACGGTGAGCGCGTCGCGGTCCGTCTCCCGTTCCGAGACCCAGCTCCACACGGTGCCGTTCTCGTCCGGGTGCATGGTCAGCCGGAACGTCGTCCTGTTCCCCTCCTCGGAGAGGATGTCGACGGACGCGTACTCGGTGAACAGCTGCGGCCAGTTCGCCACGTCGTTGGTCATGTCCCAGACCAGGTCCAGCGGTGCTGCGACGGTGATCTCGTTCTGGGTGTGTGCGGCCATGTCACGCTCCTGTCATGAGGGCACTGTTGACGAGCTCGAGGAACTGCCGGGGGCTCTTGCTGCGCTCCGCGTCGGGAGGCATCGGCGTGTCGTACCGGTTCTCCAGCTCGCCCACGATGCCCAGCAGACCGAGCGAGTCGACGCCGAGGACGTCGAAGCCGGACTCGTACTGCCGCTGGAGATCCTCCGGGAGGACGGTGGCTCCGGCGCACTTCTTCATGAGTTCGGCCAGCTCTTCCACGGTGATGCGGCCGCTCATGCGGTCTGTCGTGCGGTCACTCATGCGGTTCCTCTCCTTGCTCAGCGGCGCCCCGCTGCGAAGCGCCGGTTCTCTCACACCCGGTCGCCGTGCCGTAGCACCAGCGCCGAGTTCGACCCCATGAGCCCGCGGCTCAGGACCAGGGCCGTGCGGGGCTCTGCGGCCCGGGCCCGGACGGTCACGAGGTCGAGGTCGTGGCAGACGTCGAAGACGTTGGGGGTGGGCGGGATCAGGCCGTGCTCCATCGAGAGCACCGCCGCCGCGGCGTCCAGCACGGGCGCCGCGCAGTAGCCCCGGCCGATTCCGGTCTTCGGCGCCGTGACGGGCACGCGCCTGCCGTGCGCGCCGAGGGCGTCGACGATCGCCAGGGCCTCGGCGCGGTCCGCCGCCGGCACGCCCAGGGCGTCGGCGAAGACCACGTCGATCTCCTCGGGGGCGCAGTCGGCCTCGTCGAGGGCGGCCCGGATGGCCTCGACGAGACCTTCCCTGGACTTCTCCCACTGCGAGGCGCCGGTGAACGTGGCCGCGTGTCCGGCGACCAGGGCCCGCACCCGCGCGCCCCGCTCCCGGGCGGACTCCTCCGCCTCCACGACGAGCATCGCGCCGCCCTCGGCGGGCACGAATCCGCAGGCCGCGGTGGTGAAGGGACGGTAGGCGCGGGTCGGGTCCTCGACGGTGCTGAGCTCGTCGTAGCCCAGTTGGCAGACCACCGAGTAGGGGGCCAGCGGCGCCTCGGTCGAGCCGGCGACGATGACGTCGGTGCCGCGCCGTACGGCCCGGGCCGCGTGGGCGAGGGCGTCCAGGCCGCCGGCCTCGTCGGCGGCGACGACCGAGCAGGGGCCCTTGAAGCCGCGCCGGATGGAGATCTGGCCGGTGCTGGCGGCGTAGAACCAGGCGATGGACTGGTAAGGGCCGACGAAGCGGCTGCCCTTGCCCCACAGCTGTTGCAGTTCCCGCTGCCCGAACTCGCCGCCGCCGGATCCGGCCGCGGTGACCACGCCCACGGAGAACGGCGCCTCGTCGGTGTCGGGCCGGCCGAGGCGGGCGTCGTCCAGGGCGAGGTCGGCCGCGGCCATCGCGAAGTGCGTGAACCGGTCGGTCTGGACGAGGTAGCGCTCCTCGACGGCCGAGGCCGGATCGAAGTCGCGGACCTCGCCGGCCACCCGCAGCGGCAGGTGCTCGCAGCCCTCGCGGGTGACCCGGTCCAGGACGCTGATGCCCTCCCTGGTGGACTTCCAGAAGGTCTCCGTGACGGCGCCGTTGGGCGCGACCACGCCGATACCCGTGACGGCGGCGCGCCGTGGATGCGGTTCGCTCATCGTGTCTTCTCCCTCGGCCGGTTCATGACCACCGCGGACTGGAAGCCGCCGAACCCGCTGCCCACCGAGAGCACGCTGTTCAGCCTGCGCTCGCGAGCCACGCGCGGGACGTAGTCCAGGTCGCACTCGGGGTCGGGGGTCTCGTAGTTCGCGGTCGGCGGCACGACCTGGTGGGCCAGGGCCAGCACACAGGCGACGAGTTCGATCGCCCCGATCGCGCCGAGGGAGTGCCCCACCATGGACTTGATGGAGCTCATGGGCGTGTCGTAGGCGTGCCCGCCCAGGACCCGTTTCACGGCGGCGGTCTCGTGGCGGTCGTTCTGTTTGGTGCCCGAGCCGTGCGCGTTGACGTAGTCGACGGCCGTGGCGTCGAGCCGGGCGTGGTCGAGGGCGTCCTCGATGGCCCGGGCCATCTCCAGTCCCTCGCTGGTCAGGCCGGTCATGTGGTAGGCGTTGCCGAAGGTGGCGTACCCGCTGAGCTCGCAGTACACATGGGCGCCGCGGGCCCGGGCGTGTTCGAGCTCCTCCAGGACGAGCACCGCGCCGCCCTCGCCCATGACGAACCCGTCGCGGTCGGCGTCGAAGGGACGCGAGGCGTGGGCGGGGTCGTCGTTGTTCGAGGAGGTGGCCCTGATCGCGTCGAAGCAGGCCATGGTGATCGGTGAGATCGGCGAGTCCGACGCACCGGCTATGCATATGTCGGCCCGGCCCTCCTGCACGGTGTGGAAGGCGTATCCGACCGCGTCGAGGCCCGAGGTGCAGCCGGTGGAGACGGTCTGCACCGGCCCGCACGCCCCGAACCGCTCCGCGACCGTCGAGGCGAGGCTGCTGGGCGAGAACGCGCGGTGCAGATGCGGCCGCGCCTCCCGGTGGTCGACGTCCCAGCGCTGCCCGCCGCTGCTCACCATGACGTAGTCGTTCTCCAGGCGGGTGGTGCCGCCGACCGCGGTGCCCAGGGAGACCCCGACCCGCCAGGGGTTCTCCCGGGCGAGGTCGAGGCCGGAGTCCCGGACCGCTTCGTCCCCGGCGACCAGCGCGAACTGGATGTACCGGTCGCACCGGGCGACGTCCTCGGCGTCCAGCCCGTGGGCCGCCGGGTCGAAGTCGCACTCGGCGGCGATCCGCGACCGCAGGCCCGACGGGTCGAAGAACGTGATGGCCCGGGTCGCGGTGCGCCCGCCCGCCAGGAGATCCCAGAACGCGGGCAGGCCGATGCCGCCGGGGGCGACGATGCCTATGCCGGTGACCGCCACACGTCTCGTCATGAACGGACCTCGGCCTCGGCGCGGGCGTCGGTCCCCTCGGTGTCCACATGGCCCAGCGGCGGGCTCGGGGCCAGCGGGCCGAGGTGGAAGACCAGCCGCGCCTCCACCTTGCCGACGTTGCGGAAGCGGTGGCGCACATGGGCGGGGATCATGAGCCCCTGCTCGGGCTGGAGCGGGTGGGGCTCGCCGTCCAGGTCCACCTCCAGCCGCCCGCACACGACGTACACGAACTCCTCGGAGTACGGGTGGTAGTGCTCACCGATGCGATCGCCGGGCTCGATGAGGGCCAGGCCCATGAAACCGCTGGTGGCGCCGACCGTGGCCGGGGTGAGCATGGCGCGCAGGTCGCCGCCGCGCCGGCGGTTGGGCTCGACCTCGCTGAGATCCACGATTCTGTGACGGGATGTGATCACGACGTTCCTCCGGTCAGGGCTTGCGTCGACGTGGCGATCGACGCGGGGTGGGGGCGGGGCCGCCGCGGCCCGCCTGAGGGCGCATCAGGCGTCGGGCGAGCGGCGGTCGGTGACGAGGTCCATTCGGGCGAGCCCGAGGAAGCGCGCGAGCTCGGCGTCCTTGGGCGCGGACGCGTCCACGCGCAGCGTCGTCAGCTCGGCCGCCTGGCCGAGGTCGGACAGGCCGAGGGCGAGCGCGGGGTCGGCGGCGTCGAGACCGCCGCGCACGTCGATCAGCCGCACCACGACGTCGTCGCGCTGGAAGATCGTGCTGCGCAGCACCGGGGTGCGCGGGTCGTCCGCCGCCGCCTCGTCCTGCCGGGCGAGCAGCTCGGCCAGCCGCATCCCGCACCCGTCCTGCGCCGGGTAGTACAACGCGTACCGCTCCGCCTTCGCCTGCTGCCCCTCCGCCGTCACATGGTGTACGGCGGGCAGCGCGGCCCTGGTGAAGAAGACGCGGGCCGACTCGGGGTCGTCGAGGTCGCGGTCCTGCTCCAGGTAGGGGTTGATGGCCTCCTCGACCGCCCGCACCTCGGGCTGCCGGGCGACGTGGCGCAGGGCGGCGAGCAGGTCGCCGCGCACCTCGATGGCCCGCACCACCCGGTTGCCGTGCATGAACAGCGAGGTGCGGCACAGCCGGGTGGAGTCGTCGACCTTCGGCTCGGGCGAGGCGTAGTCGGAGAGGATCTTGGCGACGGTCTCCTCGCTGCCCGGCTTGACCGTGAAGGTGAGGGCGTGCCGGATCACGCCGTCGCCGATCCTGGGCGAGGTCTGGAGCCGGCGCTGCGCGGTGTCGGCGTGCGGCGCCGCGCCGCCGGTCTCGCGGACGACGTGGAAGCGCAGCGAGCGGGTGTCCCGGACGCAGCTGTGCAGCGGCTCCACCATCCGCACGTGCTCCTCGCCGTTCACCCAGGCGAGGAACGGCGGGGCGCTCTCCCACTCGCTGGTGATCAGCCACTGGGAGGGGTTCTCGATGGACTGGCACAGCTGGTCGCTGACGTGCCCGGGAACGGACGCGACCTGGTTGCAGAGCTGCTCGTAGGCCTCGAGGAACTGCTGCTGGGCGCCGTCGTAGACGTCCACCAGCAGGACGACCCGGAGGCGGGAGCCGTCGAACACGGACTGCGAGACACGTTGCGACATCTCTCGCCTGAGCGAGCCTGAAACACGTTCGGACGTGGTGGTCATCCTGCGCACATCTCCTTCGAGGGGCGATTCGGGGGCGTTGGGGACGGTCGAGGGCAGTGGGGGACGCCGGTCACGGTGATGCGACGTCAGCTTTTCTCGATCGTGTGCCCGTCCCCCGAAGTCCGCGACTCGTATGAACTACGCGGGTGACGTCAGACGAGATGGGCGAAGACCACGAGGTTGTCGGTGTAGTCCTTGGCCGTGCGGTCGTAGTCACCCGCACAGGTGATGAGCCGCACCTGCGCCTGCGGCGTGTCGCCGTACACGCGCCGGTCGGGGAAGTGCGCCTTGTCGAAGATCTCCACGCTGTCGACCCGGAAGGACGCCTTGCGGCGGTCGGCTCGTACGACGGTGAAGAGATCCCCCTTCTCCAGTTCGCCGAGGTTCGCGAAGACGGCCGCTGAGGTCTTCGTGTCGACGTGTCCGGCGATGATCGCGGTGCCCGCCTCGCCCGGGGAGACGCCCTTGGCGTGCCAGCCGACGAGGTTGACGTCGGCGGCGGGGGGCGGCTCCAGCCGGCCCCCGCGGCCGATGGCGAGGGCCGTGAAGGGGGCGTCGACCGAGATCTTCGGGATGAGCAGGCGTACGGGCCTGGAGCGCGGCAGATGCTTTCCCGCGGGCTGACCGGCGGGCGGGGCCGACGCGCCGGGCCGCGCGGCCGGGGCCTCGGCCCGCTGCGCCGACGCGGAGGCCCGCGGAGCGATCGCGGTGACGCCGGACGGGTCGGTCGACGGGTCGTTGCCGCCCAGCAGGGTCGCCGCCAGGACCAGGATCGCCGCGGCGCACATCATCGTCACACCGCCACGGGAGGATCCCTGTTCGGCGGACGCGGGGTCGGTGGGGGAGGAAGGGGCTGCCATCGGAGGACCACCTCATTCGGGCACGGCAGCGAGGAGCGGACGGGGCGGACGAACAGCGAGCCGGGCCGCCACTCGGGGCACGGGTGGCGGCCGCGGCTTCGCTATCGCAGGCGACATGGGTCAGGCCACGCTTCCGGCCGTCTTCTTGCGGCGCGTGGTGTACAGACCGGTCGCGGCGACGGCCAGCACGGCCAGCCCGCCCGCGGTCACCGCGGGAGCGGCGAGCGCCCCACCGCCGGTGTGCATCCCGCCGCTGGGCTTCTCGTGGTCACCGCTCCCGGAGTCCTCCTTGCTCCAGGACTCCTCCTTGTCCTCCTTGTCTCCGTAGGAGGATTCCTTGCCGCCCTCGCTGTCCTTGTCCTTCCAGCTCTCCTCGCCCTTGGACTCCTTGGACTCCTTGGACTCCTTGGACTCCTTGGAGCCGCCCCAGTCGCTGTTGTCGTTCACCGCGGTGAGCGCGCCGCCGCCGGTGTGGATGCCGCCGCGCGGCTCCTCGTGCTTGGACTCCTTGCCGTACTCCTTGTCCTCCTCCTTGCCGTGCTCCTTGTCCTGCTCCTTGCCGTAGGACGTGTCGTCCTGGTTCCAGTCCCCGCCGGCGGCGAAGGCGCCGGGTGCGCCGATGGCGAGGACGGCCGAGGCCGCCGCGGTGGCCAGGATCATGCGGGCAGTGCGCATCTGATGGTCCTTCCGTCGTGGCCGGGCAGCTGTCGTCTCGTCAGCTGATCTGACCCGGCCCTGACGTGATCCACCGTCAGTCACCCGTCGACCGGCCACCACTCCAGCGGATCACTCGGGTGAACCGCCCGGGCGTGTCGCCGTCAGCAGGGCGCCCAGGACATGACGGAGCGTCGAGTCGGCGTCCGGGTCCGGGCCCGGCGACCGCCAGGCGACGAACCCGTCGGGCCGGACCAGCACAGCGCCCCCGGACGCGATGCCGTGGCGCTCCGCCCAGTCCGCGTCGTCCTCCGGCACGAGATCGGCCTCGGGTCCGCCGCCCACCCGGTACGACCTGATGGGGAGGGACGTCTGCGCGGCGAGGCGGACGGCGGCCGCGTGCCAGCCGCTCGGCTCCTCGGCGTCGCTGAGCAGGACCAGGTCCCGCTCGTAGAGGTCGAGGGTGGAGATGCGCTCGCCACCCTGGTTCCGCTCGCCCTGGTTCCGCTTGCCTTGGTTCCGCTCGCCCTGGTTCCGCTCGCCCTGCCCCTGTTCGGCCCGGCCCTGTTCGCCCTGGCGGCGTACCCACAGGTGGGGCGCTCTGCTGCCGGGCTCGCCGGTCAGGTCGAGGTTCTCCGGGACGACCGGGGCGGTGCGGTCGGCCCCGACGACGGCTCCCTGCGGATAACGGTAGCCGAGGGCCACGTTGAGGATGCCTCGCTGACGGCCGCCGCCGGCGCCGGGCGGCGGGGCGAAACCGGGGTGGCTGTGCTCGGCCGACCGGGCGGCGGCACGGGCGCTGGTCGCCTCCGCCACCGGGCGGCGCTCCGCGTCGTAGGTGTCCAGCAGCCCCTCCCCCGCCCAGCCGTCGACCACGGCGGCCAGCTTCCACGCGAGGTTGTGCGCGTCCTGGATGCCGGTGTTGGAGCCGAACGCCCCGGTGGGGGACATCTCGTGGGCGGAGTCGCCGGCCAGGAAGACCCGGCCGGACCGGTAGCTGCGGGCGACGCGCTGGGCGGCGTGCCAGGGGGCGCGGCCGGTGATCTCCACGTCGAGATCCGCGACGCCGACCGCGCGGCGGATGTGCTCGATGCACCGCTCGTCGGTGAACTCCTCGAGCGTTTCGCCGTGTTCGGGGTGCCAGGGGGCGTGGAAGACCCAGTGCTCGCGGTTGTCCACGGGCAGCAGGGCGCCGTCGGCGTCCGGGTTCGTCAGGTAGCAGACGATGAAGCGGCGGTCGCCCACGACGTCGGCGAGGCGGCGGGAGCGGAAGGTGACGCTGACGTTGTGGAACAGGTCGCCGGGGCCGCTCTGGCCGATGCGGAGCTGTTCCCGGACGGGGCTGCGGGGGCCGTCGGCGGCGACGAGGTAGTCCGCGCGGATGGTGGTGTGCTCGCCCGTCTCCCGGCTCTTGACCACCGCGGTGACGCCGGCGGGGTCGCTGTCGAACGACATCAGTTCGGTGGAGAACCGCAGGTCGCCGCCGAGCCGCCGGGCGTGCTCGAGCAGCACCGGCTCCAGGTCGTTCTGGCTGCACAGGCACCAGGAGCTGGGGCTGAAGCGGGCCAGCCCGCCGCCCGGGTCGATGTCCCGGAACAGCCACTCGCCCGCGTCGCCGACCAGGGTGGGCGTCTGCAGGATGCCGTGGTTGTCGGCCAGGGTGGCGGCGGCCTCGTGGATGGCCGGCTCGACGCCCGCCACCCGGAACACCTCCATCGTGCGGACGTTGTTGCCCCGGCCGCGAGGGTGGATGGAGGTGCCCGCGTGGCGCTCCACCAGGATGTGCGGTACGCCCAGCCGGCCCAGGAACAACGAGGTCGACAGGCCGACCAGGGAGCCTCCGACGATGAGGACCGGGACTCTGAGGGTGTGGGGGTCGGGTTGCTCGGCTCGTTCGTTCATCACTCTCTCCTCCAGCACGTCGTGTCCCCCGCCTCGGCCGGATGCGGCCGAGGTCCTCATGCATGCCCCGTGCGGAAATCGGCGGCTCAGGCTTCACCCGCCTGCTGACGCCCCGCCTGCTGACGTCCCGTCCGCTGGTGTCGCGTCTGCTGACGTCCCGCCCGTTGACGTCCCGTCACTTGCCCCAGATCGTCCGGTACGCCTGCTGGTAGCCCGACGGGTCCCAGGTCGTGGCGCCCTCGCTGTTGGCGGCCGTGGAGATGTGGACCGGGGCCACGTACCCGCTGGCGGGGCGGCCGGAGAAGGCTCGGTTGAACTCGTCGACGATCTGCCAGCCCTGCAGGGACAGCGGCTCGGGCACGGTGGCGGACTGGTACTGCCGGTGGTTGATGCGCTGGAAGGCGGACGGGTCGCCGTCGCCCGCGCCGATGTTGAAGGGCGGCCCCGATCCCTTCTCGCCGGCCGCGCGGAAGGCGGGGGCCGCGTCGGCGAAGTACAGGTCGTTGATGGCGACGGAGTGGGTCCACCTGCCGCCGAAGCGCGAGAGCAGGGAGGAGATCTCCCGGGGCGTGCGGCTGCTGGCGTCCGCGATCGGGATGTTCTCGGACGCCAGCAGCCGCACGCCCGGACAGGTGGCGAGCTCCTCCTTGATCAGGTCGGACTTGTTCCTGGCGAAGGGGATGGAGGCGTCGGTGATGAGCACGACGCCGGCGCGGCCGTCGGAGTGCGCGATGATCCACTGCGCGCTGACCGCGGCCACCTCCTCGACGCGGGTGGTGACGTTGGTGAAGAGCTCGGGCCGTCGGCTCGGGCCGGGAGCGGCGAGCGCGTGCCAGCCGACCAGCGGGATGCCCGCCGCGGCGGCCCGCGCGACCTGCCGTGACGTCGCGTTGGGGTCGAATCCGCCGATGACGATGCCGGCGGGTTTGAGGGTCAGGGCCTCGCTCATCGCCGCCTGGATGCCGGTGGGGGTGCCGCCGCCGTCGATCACCCGGACGTTCCAGCCGATGACCCGCGCGGCCTCCTTCACCCCGTCCGCGGCGCCCGCGACACCGGGGTTGGTCATGGCCTGGGCGACGTAGACGAGGGTCCGGCCGCCGGACACCGCGACAGGTCCGGTGGTCGGTCCGCCCCAGGGGACGTCGGTCTGCTCCGCCCCGGTGACCGCGGCCTGGGCCCGGGCGTGGACGGCGGGGCAGCCGCCCGGGCCCGTGGTGGACGCCTGCGGGCCGCTCGACGAGCCGCGTTCGCAGCCGACGAGGACGCTCGCCGTCGCCAGCAGGGCGCAGGAGACGAGCCGGACCTTGCGGACGCCGGGGGTGGCTCGGCGGTTTCGGTGCACGGGAGCTCCTCGCGAGGGGAACGAGCCGGGGGCTGCGGCCGGGGACACGGAGACGGCGCCCGTCGACGTCAGGGCGCGGTGTCGGCCGTACCGCCGTCCCGGGGCGGGGAGGACGGCGGCCCCGGGGGTACGGCGGCGGGTGCGTCGCGGGCGGCGAGGTCGCCGCCGCGCACCCGGCGGCGGGCCGCGTATCCGGCCAGGCCGACGGCGATGAGCAGGGTGCCGCCGTAGAACAGCGGGACGGTCCAGAAGTCGGCGCCCAGCTGGCCGATGCCGGTGAGGCCGACGGCGAGGACGGCGACGGCGACCAGGGTGCCGAGGGCGTTGGGCCGGCCCGGTCTGATCGCCGTGGAGCCGAGGAGGGCGCCGGCGAAGGCGGGCAGCAGATAGTCGAGGCCGACGCTCGGGTTGCCGAGCTGCTGCTGGGCGGCGAGCAGCACGCCGGCGAAGCCGACGATCAGTCCCGAGGCGGCGAACGCGCCCACGGTGTAGGCGCGGGTCGGGATGCCGACGAGGTCGGCGGCGCGCGGGTTCGAGCCGATGACGTACAGGTAGCGGCCCAGTGGCAGCCGCTCCAGCGCCAGCCAGAGGACGATCCCGAGGCCGAGCACGTAGAACGCGGGGACCGGGAGGCCCAGGAACGAGGAGTCGTAGAGGTCGGTGAAGGCCTCCGGGAGGCCCTGGGGGCCGGGGACGATCCTGCCGCCGTCGGTGACCCAGCCGGTGACGGCGTAGAGCATGCTGCCGGTGCCGAGGGTGGCGATGAAGGAGTCGATGCGGCCGAACTCGACGATGACGCCGTTGAGGACGCCGACCGCCGCCCCTCCGACGATCACCGCGAGGCAGGCGAGCGGCCAGGGCCAGCCCTCGTGGACGACGAGCTGCATCACCATGACGTGGGCCAGGCCGAGAGCGTATCCGAGGGAGAGGTCGAAGGCGCCGGTCACGATGGGGACCATGGCGGCGAGCGCGAGGACGGCCGGGATCGACTGGTTGGACAGGATCGAGTCGACGGTGTCCAGCGTGGGGAAGGTGCGGGGCAGGGCGAGCGAGAAGACCAGGACGAGCAGGACGGTGAGGGCCGGCAGGCCGTAGACGCCGATGAGGTGCCCGCCCGGGCGGGCCGGTCCCGCGGTCATGGAGTCGTCCCGGTAGCGGACGGGGGCAGGGCGGAGGCCGCCCGGGTGAGTCCGGCGACCGTGAGCGCCGCGCCGCTCAACACGGCCGTCACGGACCCGCGGACGAAGACCAGGGTGCGCCGGCACACGTCCGCGACCTCCTCGAAGTCGGTGGAGACGAGCAGGACGGCGAGGCCCTCGGCCAGCGCATCGTCGAGCAGACGGTGGATCGCGGCCTTGGCGCCGACGTCGACGCTGGCGGTGGGCTCCTCGAGGATCAGCAGGCGCAGGCCCGCCCGCAGCCGGCGGCCGATCATGACCTTCTGCTGGTTTCCGCCGGACAGGGTGGCGATGGGGGCCTCGCTGTCGCCGGGGCGCACCGAGAACCGTTCGATCAGCGCGGCGGCCTCGGCGCGTTCCCGGCGGGGGCTGATCCAGCGCAGCGCCGGCCGGCCTCCCGCGCGGGGATCGGCCAGGAGGTTCTCGCGCACGGTCAGCTCGGCCAGGCAGCCCTCCCGCTGGCGGTCGCCGGGCACGAGGCCGACTCCGAGGGCGACGGCGTCGGCGACCGTGCGGGGGCGGTACGGCCGGCCGTCGAGCAGGGCCCGCCCGTTCAGGAGCGGCCGGGCGCCGGCGAGGGCCCGGCCCAGTTCCGCGTGTCCGGCGCCGGAGAGGCCGACCAGGCCCAGGGCCTCCCCGGCCCTCAACTCCAGGCTCACCGGTCCGGTTCCGGCGGTCCGTACGCCGTCGAGGCGCAGGACGACCGGGCCGGCGGCCGGGGTCGTGGCGGGGCGGGGGGCGGCCGGTTGCGTGCCGACGATGTCGTGCACGAGGCGGGCGGGGCTGTGGCCGGCCAGCGGGCCGTGGCTGACGAGGCGGCCGTCGCGCAGCACGGCGAAGGCGTCGGCGACCTGGTACACCTCGGGCAGCCGGTGGCTGACGTAGAGGACGGCGTGGCCGCGATCGCGCAGGGTGTGCAGGACGCGGAACAGCCGGGCGCAGTCGGCGGCGGGGAGGCGGGCGGTCGGCTCGTCGAGGACGATGAGCCGGGCGCCGGTCGCGAGGGCCCGGGCGATCGCGACCAACGAGCGCTCGGCGGGGGCGAGTCGGGCGATCGGCGTGTCGGGGTCGAGGGGCGCGGCGACGATCCGCAGGGCGTCGGCGCAGCGCTCGCGGGTCCGCCGCCAGGAGATCAGTCCGGTGCGGCGCGGATACCCGGTGCCCAGGGCGATGTTCTCGGCGACCGTCATCCACTCCACGAGGCCGAGGTCCTGGTGGATGAAGGACATGGCGCGGGAGGCGGCCCGGCTGCCGAGGGGGTGCCCGTCCACCGTGACGTGCCCCGCGTCGGCGCGGTGGACGCCGGCGAGCACCTTGATGAGCGTGGACTTGCCGGCGCCGTTGGGCCCGAGGAGGGCGAGGACGCTGCCGGCGTGGACGTCGAGGTCGACCCCGTCCAGCGCGAGGGTGCCGCCGAACCGTTTGCCGAGCCCGCGGATGGAGACCAGGGGCTCCGCCGCCGAGGACGGGCCCGCCTTCGCGGACGTCGGGTCGGGAGCGTCGGGCACGGGCATCTTCGTAAATTACATCATTCAGGACAATTCACGCGGGCCTCGCGGCGGGCTTCACAGCGAGCCTCCCGGCGGGCTTCGCGCTCACGCGCCGTCGAGCCCGCACTCGGCCCAGATGACCTTGCCCTCCGAGAGGTAGCGGGTGCCCCAGGTCTGCGACAGCTGGGCGACGAGGAACAGACCGCGACCGCCCTCGTCGGTGGTGGCCGCCCGGCGCAGATGGGGGGCGGTGTTGCTGGCGTCGGAGACCTCGCAGATGAGCTTGCGGTCGTACAGCAGCCGTACCCGGATGGGGCCGGCGCCGTGCCGGATGGCGTTGGTGACCAGCTCGCTCAGGATCAGCTCGACGGAGAACGCGGCCTCGTCGAGTCCCCAGTCGGACAGCCGCCGCAGGGCGGACGCGCGGACCTCGCTGACGAACGCCGGGTCGGCCGGCAGCTCCCAGACGGCGATCCGGTCGGGGTCCAGGGCATGGGTGCGGGCGACGAGCAGCGCTATGTCGTCGCACGGGTGGGCGGGCGCCACCGTGTCCAGGATGGCCTGGCAGGTCTCCTCGGGGGTGCGCTTCGTGTGCGCCAGGGCCGCGCGCAGCTCGTCGAGGACCACGTCGACGTCACGGTGCCGGTCCTCGATGAGTCCGTCGGTGTAGAGGACCAGCTGGCTGTCCTCGGGGAGGTCGATCTCGACGGCGTCGAACGGCAGCCCGCCCAGGCCGAGCGGGGGCCCGGCCGGCAGGTCGGGGTAGGACACGGTGCCGTCGGGGCGGACCAGCGCGGGCGGCGGGTGGCCGGCGCGGGCCATGAGGCAGCGCTGCGTGGTGGGGTCGTAGACGGCGTACAGGCAGGTCGCGCCGATGATGCCGACGCCCTCGCCGTCGGGGTCCTCCCGGTCCAGGCGGCCCACGAGGTTGTCGAGGTGGGTGAGGACCTCGTCCGGGGGGAAGTCGAGTTCGGCGAAGCTGCGGGCGGCGGTGCGCAGCCGGCCCATGGTGGCGGCGGAGAGCATGCCGTGCCCGACGACGTCGCCGACGATCAGGCCGACCCGGCTGCCGGAGAGCGGGATGACGTCGTACCAGTCGCCGCCCACGTCGGACTCGGCGGGCAGATAGCGGTGGGCGACCTCGACGGCGTCCTGGTCGGGCAGCCCGTGCGGGAGCAGTCTGCGCTGCAGGGCCAGGACCATGGTGCGTTCGTGGGTGTAGCGCCGGGCGTTGTCGATGGACAGGGCGGCGCGGCTGGCGAGCTCCTGGGCCAGCGAGCTGTCGTCGTCCCCGAAGGGGGCCGGATCCTGGGCACGGTAGAAGCTGGCGATGCCCAGGACGACGCCGCGGGCCAGCAGGGGTACGGCGATGAGGGAGTGGACGTGGGCCAGCAGCTGCTCGGTGTGCTCGGGGTCCTGGGCGAGCCAGCCCGCGGCGGCCTTCAGGTCCGGCTCCAGCACCGCCTGCCGACTGGTCAGACAGCGCAGCTGGGGCGCGGTCGCGCCGAACTCCATCCGCTTGCCGGCCGGGGTGAAGGGAAGGTCGTCACGGATGCCGTGGACCACCGTGCGGCGCAGGTCGTTGTCCGGGTCGGTGGACTCGTCGCCGCGCAGCACGGCCTCGGGCAGGTCGACGGTGACGAAGTCGGCCAGGCGCGGGACGGCCGTCTCGGCGAGTTCCTCGGCGGTGCGGCGCACGTCCAGGGTGGTGCCCACCCGGGCACTGGCCTCGGAGAGCAGCTCCAGGCGCCGACGCGCGGCCAGGGCGTACGCCCCCACGTGCGGCTCGCCCACCAGGACGAGCCCTCGGGCCGAGGGCGGGGGGTCGGGACGCCCGACCGGCAGACCGTCGCCCGGCAGACCGTCGGCGCCGTCGACCGTGCCGCCCCTGGCGCCGGCGGTGACCCGGCCGGGTGGGGCTTCGGAGAGGTACCGGGACCGCGAGGCGACGGCGAGTCCCGCGCGCCCGGCGACGGCGGCGACGACAGCGGCCCCGACGGGCTCGGCGATGTCGACGGTCGGGACGGTCCCGACCGTCCCGACGGTCTCGACGGTCTCGACGGGGAAGCCCGGCGGCTCGCCGATCCGGCGCGGGACGACCAGCGGCTCCTGCCGTGCGGGGGCGGGAAGGACGGCCTCGATGGCGATCCCCGCCACACCGGCCGCGCTCGTCATCGGACGGCTCACGAGGGTGACCCTGCGGCCGTCGGGCAGGGACACCTCGACGGCGCCCCGCTGTGCGCGGGAGATCAGCTCGGCGGCCTTCTCCATGAGGATCGCCCGGTCGCGGGGGCGCAGATCGAAGGCGAGTTCGTCCACCGCGATGCCGCGGGCCGGGCCGCCCGCGCCTTCGGCTCCCGTGGTCAGATACGCCCGCAGCAGGGCGCGCGAACGCACGGAACTCTGTCCCAGCAGCCGCCGTTCCATGGCCTGGGCCGCCTTGCGGATCACGGTGCCCAGCAGCGGGGTCTCGGCGGAGCGCGGATAGCCGAAGCACAGCACGCCCTCGATACGGCCGCTGAGCGGATCGCGGACGGGTAGCGCGACGCAGGCGTTCCCCTGGGAGCGCTCCGCGAAGTGCTCGGCGCCGTAGACCCGGATGAGCTGCCGTTCCGCCAGCGCGAGACCGATGCCGTTGGTGCCGGCGAACCGCTCGGCGAACACGAAGCCCGGGACCCGCTGGATCGCCGGGAGGCTTCTGGCCAGGGACGTCTCGCCGAACCGGCGCAGCAGGACCGTGCCGTTCGCGTCGGCCACGGAGATGTTGATCTGGCTGCCGGCGAACCTGGACTGCAGTCGGTCGAGCACCGGCACGGCCGCGCGGACGATCCGGCCGTCGGAGTCGAAGTCCTCCCGGAAGGGCAGGTCGGACTGGTCCGGCGAGAGCCCCAGGGACCGACAGCGCTGCCACGAGTCCAGGATCGATGCGCGTACGCCGCTCTCGACCCGCTCGCCCTGCAGAAACCGCTCGCGGAAACGGGCGGGTCCCGTGCCGTCTGTCGCACGCCCCGTCGGCGTCGGTGCCCTGCCGGACCGAACCACGCTTCGCCTCACTCGCGCCCGCGATAATCCGCTTTTCGGAAAGAGTCTGACATTGCCGAGGATACGGACATCCTGGACTCCAGTCACGGCCGGCCCTGGCCCTCACGTGCGGTGACCGGAAGGGGGCCGGTGGTCACAGCACCGCGACGGGGCTGACGGGCGAGCCCGTTCCTCCCGGCACGTTCAGCGGTGCCACGACGAACAGGAACGTGTGCCGTCCGGCCTCGGCGGTGGCGGCGGAGAGGGCCTCCAGGTCGAGGTTGTCCAGCAGGGGCACCCCCATCGCGGTGAGGGCCAGGGCGTGCACCGGCGAGTGCACCCCCGCCACGGGCGACGGCCGCACATCGCTGTCCCCGTCGCTCCCGAGCAGCGCGATCCCCCGCTCGGCCAGCAGCGGTACGGCGTCCACGTGCAGGCCCGCGCTCGCCGTGCCGGAGTCCCAGGCACCCCGTTCCGCGCGGCGGCGGACGTGCCCGGTGCGCAGCAGCACCGCGTCGCCCTCGCCGATCGTCACGTCGAGCGCCCGCTCCGCGGCGACGACGTCCCGCGCGTGCACCGCCCGCCCCGGCTCCAGCCAGCGGATCCCCAGAACGGCGGGGAGGTCGAGGAGCACCCCCGTCGTCACCAGGGGCCCGAGCGTCGAGACCGCGCCGAAGCGGGCGCCCGCGGCGTCGACGACCTCGCGTGCGACCCGGCCGTCGTAGAGCCGCCCCCGGTAGGCGATGTGGCTCAGGGCGTCGAGATGGGTGACGCTCCTGCCGTGGTAGTCGGAGGCGAGGAAGTCCTTGTGGGCGGAGGGTTCCGGGCGCTCCACGTCACCGAGGTCGGTCATGTGGTGCAGGGCTGGTCTGGGGTTGTCGGGGCCGGGCCGGGTGTTCCAGGGCAGCGCCATCGGGACCACCGTCCCGGAGCGCACTCGGGCCGCGGCCCGCCGCACCCGCTCCGCGGTCACCCGGTTCCACGCGCCACGGTCGGCCGGGGACCAGCGCCCCCAGGTGCGCACCGCGGCGAAGAGCGCGTCGAACTCCCGACGGGAGACGGCGGGCCCGTTGTCGGCGCGGGCCGGCCCGTCCGCGTGGGCCGGCTCGTCCGCGTGGGCCGACCCGGGCTGTGGAGCGTCGGCGGAGCTGGAGGTCATCTGCACTCACACCGTTCCCGCCTGCGGAACATCCGGAGCGCCGTACGCCCACAACGTTCCAGAGCGTCGTCCTGGTGATCAGAACCCCAGCTTGGCACAGGTACCGGCGGCCCGCGCCGAGGGCGGCTATGCGCCCCGGCGGACCCGGGCGGCCTTGCGGGCCTCGGCGATCTGGCGGGCCTCGGCGGACCGGCGGGACTCGCCGCCGCGACCGGTCGTCCCCGGGCGGGCGCCCATGCCCCGGAAGGGAGCGCCGCCGCGCTTGGGGCGCTCCGTGACCGGCCCGCTGCCGCCGACGGGGACGCCGGAGGGGGCCTGTGCGCCGGTGATGCGGCTCAGCTCGGCCTCGCCGGAGCGGACCTGGGCGACCTGGGGCCTGATGCCCGCGTCGGACATCAGGCGGGCCACGTCCCGGCGCTGGTTGGGCAGGACCAGCGTGACGACCGTGCCGGACTCGCCCGCCCGGGCGGTCCGGCCGCCGCGGTGCAGGTAGTCCTTGTGGTCGCCGGGCGGATCGACGTTGACCACGAGGTCGAGGTCGTCGACGTGGATCCCGCGCGCGGCGACGTTGGTGGCCACCAGGACGGTGAGGTGGCCGTCCTTGAACCGGCCCAGGGTGTGCGTGCGCTGGGGCTGCGACTTGCCGCTGTGCAGGGCCGCGGCCTTCACTCCGCTGCCGAGCAGGTGCCGGGTGAACTGGTCGACGGCGTGCTTGGTGTCCAGGAACATGAGCACGCGCCCGTCGCGGGCGGCGATCTCGGTGGCGGTGGCGTACTTGTCGGCGGGGTGCACGTGCAGCACGTGGTGCTCCATCGTGGTGACCGCGCCGGCGGACGGGTCGACGGAGTGCACGACCGGGTCGTGGAGGTACGTACGGACCAGGAGGTCGATGTTGCGGTCCAGCGTGGCCGAGAACAGCATGCGCTGACCGTCGGGGCGGACCTGGTCCAGCAATGCGGTGACCTGGGGCATGAAGCCCATGTCGGCCATCTGGTCGGCCTCGTCCAGGACGGTGATCTGCACCCGGTCCAGTCGGCAGTCCTTGCGTTCGACGAGATCCGTGAGACGGCCGGGGGTCGCCACGACCACCTCGGCCCCGGCTCGCAAGGCGGCGGTCTGCCGGCTGATCGAGATCCCGCCGACCACGGCGGCCAGCCGCAGCTTCAGCGCTCCGGCGTACGGGGTGAGCGCGTCGGTGACCTGCTGGGCCAGCTCGCGGGTGGGGACGAGGATCAGGGCCAGCGGCTTGCGCGACTCGGCGCGCTGCCCCGCCGTACGGGCGAGGAGGGCCAGGCCGAAGGCGAGGGTCTTGCCCGAGCCGGTGCGTCCGCGCCCCAGGACGTCGCGTCCGGCGAGGGCGTTCGGCAGGGTGGCGGCCTGGATCGGGAACGGCTCGCGCAGGCCGAGATCGGTGAGTGTCTTCGACAGCTCGACGGGCATGTCCAGCTCGGCGAAGGTCGCGGCCGGGGGCAGGGGCGGGGTGACGGCGACGGGGAGCGCGAACTCCCCCTGCGGTGCGGACTGTTGTGCGGATCGCGAAGCGGACTTCGATGTGGATCGCGGGGCTGACTTCGGTGCGTACCGCGGGGCGGAGTGGCGGCGCCCGCCACGATCGTTCGTGCCGGCTGAACGGCTCACGGAGAACCTTCCTCGACGGGGGGCACGTATCGAGGAATTCCCGGCGGGAGCGAGCCGGATGAATTGCAAGAACGAGCCGGATGGAAAGACCGAAGGAATTCCATCGGTTTAAAAAACAACAAGCTGGGGCCCCACCGTGAGGTGGGGACCCAGCTGCGTCCTGCGCTTTCGGCGTCAGGCGGGGGTGATGTTCTCCGCCTGCGGGCCCTTCTGGCCCTGCGTGACGTCGAAGTTCACCTTCTGGCCCTCCTGGAGCTCACGGAAGCCCTGGGTGGCGATGTTCGAGTAGTGGGCGAAGACGTCGGGGCCGCCGCCGTCCTGCTCGATGAAGCCGAAGCCCTTTTCAGCGTTGAACCACTTGACGGTGCCAGTAGCCATGTCATATCTCCTTCGGGGCAGTGCCCGCGGGCCCACACTGTGTGAACCCGTGCGTTGCCACAATGAACCCCGTCCGGATGAGCCGGAGATACAAAAAATGCCCGACGACATATAGTCGCCGAGGCACTTGAAGTTTCGGGAACCACAACTGCAACTACCCTCAAGCCTAGCACGCCCCATACATCCGTACTACTTTCCGCCTGTACCGCCGTGTCGCGCCGTGTCGCGCCCGTGCGGGAGCGGCGCGAAAGATGAATTTTCGGATTACACAAGGGGCGCGCACGGAGAACTCGCTCTTTCCCTGATCCCACGCCGGTCGAACGGCGGTCGACCGGCGGTCAGCCGCCGACCGCGAACTGGCTGCCGGTCTTCTGCCCGTCCGTCGTCTCGGCCGCGGCCACACAGCGGAAGACGCGCAGCCCCTTGTCCCATTCCGACGCGGTCGGCGGGAGGATGTCGACCCTCCACTCCTTCGCGGTCTCGCGGCCGCCGGGGACCATGGTCTCGGCCATCACCTCGGACGAGCACAGCGCCTTGACGTCCGGATGCTTGATCAGGTCCCGCGCGTTGTTCGTCATGCCGTCGTCGGGCAGCGGGGCGATCGCGAAGGTCTCCCACACGTGCCGGGTCTGGCAGTCCGCGCGGCTGACGGTGATGATCCCCGAGATGTCCGTGATGCCGCTCCAGCACTCCGGGGTCGCCACGCACCGCCCGCCCACGCCGTCGACGCCGGTCGCGGGACAGTTCTCCGTGGTGGTCGCGACGCCGAAGCCGGACACGCCCTTGTCCTCCTTGTCCGCGGCGGCGGCGCCGGAGGAGGAGTCCGCGGAAGCGCCTGAGGAGGAGTCCGCGCCGCCGCCGTCCGATCGGCCGTTCTCGTAGACGACCACGGTGACCGACACGCTCACGGTGACGGCCACGGCCGCCAGGACGGCGATCAGCCGGGGCCGTCGCCCTTCCTTCCGCTCCTTCCGCCCCCCGCCGCCGCCCGGCCCGGTGGCCTCGGTCGTACCGCCCGCGCCGTACGGAGGGGGCGGGCCATACGGCTGGGTGGAGGAAACAGAAGGAACGGAGGGAACAGGAGCAACAGACGGAACGGACGGAACAGGCGGCTCGTCGCGGTACGACGGGACCGTGGTCATGGTGGGCGCAGGGCCGAAGCCGCCGGCGCCTCCCGGGCCGACGCCTCCTCCCAGGTCGACGGCGGCGAGGGCGTCGCGGAACGCGCCCGCGTCGGAGAGCCGCCGGGCCGGGTCCGGGGCCAGGGCGTGCCGGAGGGCGGCGTTGAGGGCGGCCGGCATTCCGGGCAGGTCGGGGTAGGGCCAGGTGTGGCGCACGATCAGCTCGGCGAGACTCAGCTGGGTCCCGTCGTCCGGGTGGTGCGGCGGGCAGCCCCGCAGCAGGGCGTAGACGGTGGCGGCCAGCGAGTACACGTCACCGGCCGGGCTGGGGTCCGCCCGGTGGAAGGCCTCGGGCGGGGCGTACGCGGGGGTCAGCGCCTCGCGCGTCACGGACAGCTCCCGCCCGGGTCGGGGCATGGCCGCCAGCCCGAAGTCGGTGAGAGCCACACCGCCGTACCGGTTGAACATGACGTTGCCGGGCTTGATGTCGCGGTGGAGCACGCCGGCGGCGTGGGCGGCCGCCACCGCGTCCGCGAGGCTCACGCCGATGTCGCGCGCCTCCTTCGGGGGCAGCGGGCCCTGCCGGTGCAGCCGGTCGCCGAGCGAACCGCCGGGGCACAGCTCCAGGACCATGTAGGGGCGGTCGTCGGAGAGGACCCCGGCGTCGTACACGGGCACCACGTGCGGGTGTCCGGACAACTGCCCGGCCGCAGTGACCTCGCGCAGGAAGCGCTGCCGGTCGCGCGGGGTGGACAGCACCCTGCTGTCCACCTTCAGCGCGACCTCCCGGCCCACGGCCAGCTGTCTGGCCCGGTACACCGTGGCGAACCCGCCCCGGCCCAGGACCTCCTGGATCTCGTAGCCGGCCAGTTCCATTCGTTCGGGCCCCATTGCTGCCGTACCCCCACCCAGCGCACGACCCCGGGCAGGACGTCCGACCGAGGATGAGGCGAGACTCTAGCCGAGCGGCGGGGCAACGGTCTCGGTCGTGCCGTCGGGGAAGCCGATGCGCAGGGTTCCGTCGGGAGCGGTGACCGCGTACGCGCCGGTCGGGATGTCCGCCGAGACCGGTCGATCAGCTGGATCGGTCGGATCGGCGGGATCGGCGGGATCGGCGGTGAGGACCACCAGCGTCGCCAGGAGCAGAGCGCCGCCCGGGTGGTTGGCGGTGAGGACCGGGACGGCCGAGTGGTCGCCGTAGGCGTTGTGGCCGCGAGCGCGGGTCACGGCGGCGGTGGCGTTCTGCCAGCCGAGCAGGCCGACGAGGGCGGAGGTCAGACCGTCGGCGCGCCGGGCCAGCGCCCAGCCCGGGCCGGTCCGTGCGGCGGGCGGGACGTCGTCGCAGGCCAGCGCCCAGCCGCCCTCCCTCACGGGTGTCCCGGCCGGGGCCTCGACGCGGTGGACGCGGACCTCCCACGGTCCGTGCACCACGCTCACGGTGGTGATGCGCGCGGGCTCGTCGCCGTCCGAACCGAGCGGGGTGTGCCAGGACGCGGCGCGCCGGCCGTCCGCGTACAGCGGGTGGATACGGCCGCGGCGGGTCGGGCCCGTCGGCGTCAGCAGCGCGATGCGGTTGTCGGGGCCGGGCGGCTCGTCGGCGGGCGGGGTCTCGGGGGCGGTGGCGGTGGAGTAGGCGAAAGCGGTGTAGTGCGGGCTGTCGTCGGACGGGGTGGGCGGCGGCGGGAGCCGGTCGGAGCCGTGGTTGACCAGCCGGACGATTCCGTCGGCGGCCGTGGAGTGCAGCAGCCAGCCGGGGGCGGGCAGGGCCAGCCGCCGGTCGGCGGTGTCGACGGGGCCGGGTTCCTCGCGTGCCGTCCACACGGGGTGGTCGGCGGGCAGGAGCAGCCCGAGGAAGGCCTTGCTCGCCCAGTACGGGGAGGCAGGTCCCGAGTACGGCTGGGTGACGGGGAGGTAGGGGCCGTACCAGCCCAGACTCAACAGGCCTCGTTCGTCCGGCACTCGACGGTCCGTGAAGTGCTTCAGGGCGCCCGAGGCGAGGCGGCGGGTGCGGCCGGGCGGGAGCGGGGTGGCGTCGGCGAGGACGCCCGCCCACAGCGGGGCCGCGGCGGCGTAGCGGTAGGTGAGGGAGCGGCCCTGGTGGACGGGGGCGCCGTCGGAGCCGAAGAAGTGCTGGTGGACGCCGAGGAATTCGCGCAGCCGGGCGCGATGGGCCGCGACGCGGGCCGGGTCGGCGCGGGGACCGGCGACGCGGGCCCACAGGGCGGGGTACAGATGCAGGGCCCAGCCGTTGTAGTGATCGAACTTCCGGCCGTCCCCGTCGGTGTACCAACCGCCCCCGCGATACCAGTCGTCGAGGCGGTCGAGGCCCGCGTCGATCTCCGCGCGGTCGTGCGGGCCGCCGACGGAGGCGAGGAACTCCTCCGTGATGACCTGGAACAGCCGCCAGTTGGAGTCGTTGGCGGTGGCGCCGACGAAACCGCCGAGCCAGTCGACGACCAACTCCTGTGTACGGAACGGGAGTCGGTCCCAGATCCAGGGACGGGTCTCGTGCAGGGCGAGGGCGACGGAGGCGGCCTCGACCATGGGCTGACCGCGGTCGGTGATGGGCGGCCAGTGCTCCGGATGACGGGGGTCGACGCCGGCGGCGAGCCCCGCGGCGTAGCGCTCGACGAGTTCGGGGCCGACCCGCCCGCCGGAGCCCGCGATGCGGAAGGCGGCGAGCAGGAACGAGCGGGCGTATCCCTCCAGCCCGTCCGACCAGGCGCCCGCGTGACCGGTGCGGCCGGGCAGCCGGTACTGGGCGAGTCCGGGCGTGGCGTACGGCCGCAACGCGGCCAGCAGCCGGTCGGCGGCGGCCTCCCAGTGGGCGCGGGTATAGCCGGTACGGGGGGACAAGTCATGGTCGGGGGGCGGCAGTTGGCCGGCGTCGGCCGACAGGTGCGGCGCGGTCATACGGCGGTGGGTCCTCCGTCGGTCGGTGGGCCGTCGGACAGCGGGGGCCCTCGTCAGTCGGGCCGTCGGTCAGTGGGCGCGCCCGGGCGGGGGCGCGGCGACGCTGTCGCGTACGACGATGTGGGTGCCGAGCAGATGGTGGGCGCCGGCGGCGTTCTCCGGGTCGCGCAGGGCGATGCGTACGGCGGCGCGGCCGAGTTCCTCGGCGGGGGTGCGGACCGTGGTGAGGGGCGGGTGGAAGTCCTCGGCGAGCGGGATGTCGTTGTAACCGACGACGGAGAGGTCCTCGGGGACGCGCAGTCCCGCCTCGGCTATGGCGCGCAGGGCGCCGGCCGCGACCATGTCGTCCCCGGCGAAGACGGCCGTGAACTCCGGGCGTTCCTTGAGGAGTTCGGCCATCGCGCGCAGCCCGGCGGCCCGGCCGAGGCCGCAGTCGACGACATGGGCGGCCTCCGGGGGCAGTCCGTGTCCGGCGAGGGCGGCGCGGTAGCCGGTGACGCGGGCGTCCAGGGCGGTGTTGCCGGGCAGTCCGCCGAGGAAGACGATCCTGCGGTGGCCGGCCGAGAGCAGGTGTCCGGTGATCGCGCGGGCGCCTGCCTCGTTGTCGAACTCGACGACCAGCGCGGGGATGTCGGGGTCGGGCGCCGGCCGGCCGCACAGCACCAGGCGGGCGCCGGCGGAGTCGAGGGCCTGGGCGTAGTGGGCGACGCGTTCGCGGTAGGCGTCGTCCTCGACGACCCCGCCGACCAGGATCACCAGCCGGGCGCCCTCCTCCCGCATGAGCTGCACGAACTCCAGCTCGCGTTGCGGGTCTCCGCCGGTGGTGCCGACCAGGCAGAGCCAGCCGTGGGTGGCCGCCTCCGCCTCGACGCCCTCGGCGACCTGGGCGTAGAACGGGCTGGTGACCTGGCGGACGACGACGGCGACCGTCTTGCGGCCGCCGCCGACCAGAGCGCGGGCGTGGGCGTTGGCGACGTAGTCGAGGGCGCGGGCGGCGCGCAGGACCCGGGTGCGGGTGGCGGGCGGCACCGGGTAGTTGCCGCTGAGCACGCGCGAGACGGTGGCCACGGACACGCCCGCCCGCTCGGCGACCTCGCGGATGGTCACCCGGCCCTGCCCCGGCGACTGTCCCCGTCCCGGTCCCTGTGCGGTCATGTCGTACCCCGTTCTCCTCGTGCCCCTCGCCCGTGCGAGCGCTCTGTCCGCGTCTCGGCGCGCGCCTGCCGTGAGCGTCTGCCGGCGCCCCCGCCTCAGGTGTTGGCGGCGTGCTCCTCGGCGAACTCCCCGGCCATTCTGTCGCCGCCGCGGGAGCGCCATTTCCGTACCGCCTCGTCGTACTCCGACAGGGGGGCGCGGCCGGCGATCACGGCGGTGATCGTGTCGTCCATCAGGGCCTTGAGGGTGGCGCCCTGCGAGGTCTCGGTGCGGGACTTCAGACCGAAGGAGGCGTTGCGGATCGCGAGCGGGACCACCGCCTGCTGCCAGGTGTGCAGGGCGCGCACGGCGTCGGGCAGGCCCGGCAGGAACAGCACCTGGGGGCCCTCGGCGAGATAGCGGAAGGGCAGGTTGGAGACGTTCTCCACCTCGCCGAGCTTCGTCGCCTGCGGGGCGCCGTCCTTGCCGCGGGTGAAGTGGACGCCTTCCAGGCCGTAGTGGACGAGTTCCCACTCCTTGGTGCCGAAGGGGGCCGCCAGGTAGTCGAGGAGGCGCAGCAGCATCCGGACGCGTTCCTTGCCGGCCTTCTTCAGGATCGTGTAGCCGAAGGACCGGCGGGCGGCGACGAGGCCGCCGGGGGCGCCGTCGACGCTGTACGGCAGGGCCGGCGCCGGGGTCAACAGTCCCTCGGAGTCGGGGTAACGGCTCTGGTAGGCGCCGAAGCCGTCCTGGAGGGAGGCGACGGTGCCGTTGAGGTAGAGGGTGCTGAGGTCCACCTGGGACATCGAGGTGGCGTCGGGGTGGTAGGACCCGTTCTTGCGCAGCTGGGCCTGGAAGGCGACGGCGGCCTTGTAGCGGTCGTCGGCGTAGTTGGCGTGGAAGGCGCCGTTCTTGTCGACCGCCCAGCCGTTCGGGGCGTGGTGGGCGGCGGCGTGGACGGCGTTGCCGAAGAGGGAGCCGACGGAGGCGCCGAGGGCGTACTTCTTGCCGTGGGTGGCCTTCCTCGCCACGGCGGTGAAGTCGGCCGAGGTCCAGCCGCCCTTCATGCCGGCCTCGGTGAACAGGTCCTGGTTGAGCCAGAGGGTGGAGCCGGGCAGCGGGCGTTCCAGGGGGATGCCGTAGAGCCGTCCGCCGATGCGGCCCATGTCGTGCCAGGCGTGGGTGGGGATGCCGGCGAGGTTGGGGTAGTCCTTGGCCGCCGCGCCGGAGAGGTACGGGGTCAGGTCCTCGGCCCTGCGCTGCACGAACTGGGCCTCGCGGGGCAGGGTGACGCCGGTGAAGACGTTGATGACGTCGGGCAGCGAGTCGGGGTCGCCGGCCATCACGGTGGCCATCTTCTTCTGGTAGTCGGCCTGCGGGACCACCGTGAACTCGATCTCCACGCCGAGGGCCTTCTCCACGGCCCGCCAGTACTGGTTCTGCGCCGCCGGCTTGGGCGGGGTGCCGAAGGTGACGGTGAGGACCTTCACGGTGGAGCCGTCGCCGGGGGTGCGGGCGACCGAGGGGGCCAAGGTGGAGGGGTAGGAGGTGAAACCGGCCTGGACGCCAGCGTCGGTGGGGGCGAGGTCGGGTCGGGGGCCGGCGGTCGCCGCGTAGGCGGGCCACGGGGCCAGTTCCTTGCCCGCGTTGGAGACGTCTCCGTCGTCCGAACCGGTGGAGCACGCGGTCAGCAGACCGGGGACGGCGACGGCGGCGCCACCCGCGGCCACGGATCGCAGCAGCGTGCGTCGGGACATGCTGGGCATGACGAATGACCTTTCTGCGTGCGGCTCTTGGAGAGGCTGTGCGAGGTGATGGGCTGTGCGAGGTGACGGGCCGTGCGGGGTGATGGGCCGTGCGGGGTGATGGGCCGTGCGGGGTGATGGCTCAGCTCTTGACGGCGCCGGTGAGCACGCCCTTGGTGAAGTACTTCTGGAGGAAGGGGTAGACGAGCAGGATCGGCACGGTGGCGATGACCAGCACGGCCATCTGGATCGTCTGCGGCGCGTTGACCGTGGCCTCGCCGGTGGTGGTGTCGGTGAGGCCGGAGCCGGCCACGACGTAGGTGCGCAGCACCTGTTGCAGCGGCCAGTGGTCGCTCTCCAGGTAGAGCGAGGCGTAGAACCAGGAGTTCCAGTACGCCACCGCGTAGAACAGGCCGACCACAGCGAGAGCCGCCTTCGACAGCGGCAGCACGACGGACCACAGGACGCGCCAGTCCCCGGCGCCGTCGAGGCGGGCCGCCTCGTACAGCTCCTCGGGGATGCCCTGGAAGAAGCCCCGCAGGACGACCAGGTTGAAGACGTTGACCAGCACCGGGAGGATCAGCGAGCCGTAACTCCCCAGCAGGTCGAGCTCCTTGACCAGCAGGAAGCCCGGGATCATGCCGGGTGGGAAGAGGAAGGTGAACAGGATCAGCAGCAGGACCGGTCGGCCGCCGAACACGCCGGGGCGGGAGAGGGCGTAGGCGAGGGTGACCGTGCAGGCGAGGCTGAGCGCGGTGCCGACGACGGTGACGCCGGCGCTGACGGCGAGGGCGTGGGTGACGATGCCGCCGTCGAGGATGTCCCGGTACGCCTGGAGGCTGGGGTTCTCGGGCCACAGCACCCAGCCGCCGTTCGCCACGACCTCCCGCGGGGCGGCGAGCGAGGTCGACAGGATGACGAGGAAGGGCACGCACACCAGGAGGACGACCGCGGTGAGGGCGACGGCCTTCGCGGCCTGGGTGAGGGGCTTCGGCTTCTCCATCCAGCCGGGCCGGGCGTGGGCGCTCACCTGTGGACCTCTCACTTGTAGACCCCCTGTTCGCCGAGGCGGTGGGCGACCTTGTTGGCCGCGTAGACGAGCAGTGCGCCGACCAGGCCCTTGAACAGGCCCGCGGCGGCGGCGAATCCGTAGTCGCCGCCGACGATGCCCTGGTAGTAGACGAAGGTGTCGATGACCTCGGCCGTCTGGGGGCCGACGGCGTCGCGCTGGAGCAGCATCTGTTCGAAGCCGACGGAGAGGATGTCGCCGAGCCGCATGATGAGCAGCAGCACCGTCACGGGCCGGATGGCGGGCAGGGTGATGTGCCAGAAGCGTCGCCAGGGTCCGGCGCCGTCGATCGCGGCGGCTTCGTACTGCTGTTCGTCGACCTGGGAGAGGGCGGCGAGGAAGATGATCGTTCCCCAGCCGGCGTCCTTCCAGATCACCTGCGCGACGACGAGCGGCCGGAAGGCGTCGGGGTTTCCGATGACGTCGACGCTGTGCAGGCCCGCGTCGCCCAGGTAGCTGTTCACCATCCCGGTGTCGCCCAGGACCTGCTGGAACAGGGCGACGACGATCACCCACGAGATGAAGTGCGGCAGATAGGCCACCGACTGCACGAAGCGGCGGACCGTGCTCCAGGTGAGGCTGTGCAGGAGCAGGGCGAGACCGAGCGGGACCGGGAAGTAGAACACGAGCTGGAGGACCGCGATCCAGAGGGTGTTGAGGACCGCGTCCCAGAACTCGGCGTCCTCGAACATCCGTTGGAAGTTGCCGAGTCCGACCCACGGACTGCCCCAGAGACCGTCGAACGGCACGTACTCCTTGAAGGCGATGACGTTCCCGGCGAGCGCCCCGTAGTGGAACACGAGGAAGTACGCGAGCCCCGGAAGCATCAGCAGGAACAGCGTCCGGCTGCCGCGTCCGTGAAAACCTTTTCGCTCTTTCTGTCGCCGTGACGGGCGACGTAAGGAGCGATTTTCTGCCGTTTTGCTGGGGTTCTCGCGCAGCGACGTCGCCACGGAGCCTCCTCCCCTCGGGGGTCGAGTGAGGTGAAGTTAAAACGTTTCCAGAGATCCGGTCAACACTTCTGACACAACTGGGAGTTGGGGGCGGGGGGAGCCGACCCGGGTCGGCAACCGCCTCGGCGTCCTCACCGACGCCGGCACAACCGGGCATGGAGCCTCCCGGGTGAATGCGCGGGCCACGGCGCGACGCGGGGGCTCAGGGCGGAACGCACAGCGTGGAAACCCTGATATGACGGTCATTCAGCAATCGACAGGCGGGGAGACACGGTGCTGACTCGGAGTACGGCGATGGTGTGCGCGGCCGCTGTGCTGGCCCTGGTCGGCTGCTCCTCCGGGGGCGGGAGCCAGGCGGAGCCGACGGACAGCACGACGGCCACGGCGACCGTCTCCTTCACGCCTTCCCCGTCCTCCCCCTCCCCCTCCCCCTCCGCATCCGCTTCCGTTTCCCCCTCCGACTCCGCCTCTCCCTCCGTGCCGGCTTCGGCGTCCGCCAGTCCGTCTCCGGTGCCCGTCACCAGCCCGGATCAGAAGCTGGTGACCATGACCGTCACCGGCGGCTTCGCCGGCGTGAACCAGGAGGTGGTCCTCCGGGGCGACGGGACCGTCCGCACCACCGACCGGGGCAAGACCGAGGTACACCACACCACCCCGGCCCAGTTCACGGAACTGCGCACGCTGCTCGGAGATCCGGCACTCGCCGACGTCCCCGCGTCGAGCGTCAACACGGGAGCGGCCGACATGTTCCAGTACACGCTGGAGTACGACGGCCGTACGGTCGTCACGGACCGCTCCTCCGACGAGCCCGCTCTCGACCGCCTCATCGACGCCCTGGACGAGTGGCTGTAGCCGACCCGTTCGTGCGGTAGCCGGTGAGCACGGCCGTGACCACCTCGGTGCGGGACCGCAGACCGGTGCGGGCGAACAGCCGGGACAGACGGTTGGCGACCGCGTCCTCGCCGAGCCGCGGCACCGTGGCGATCTGCCGGTTGCTCAGCCCTTCGGCGATCAGGGCCGCGAGCAGCCGCTCGTTCTCGGCGGTGGCCTGACTGCGTCCGGGGACGGTGATCCCGGCCTCGCTCAGGGCGGCCCTGGTGTGGAAGCGCGGCAGTGCGGCTCCGGTCTCGCCGAGTTGGCCGCGGCCTGGCTGGACGGCAGCCTGGCCGGCCGCGACCTGGTGCCGGGCGGCGGGTCCGGCGCCTTCTCGGAACGAAGGGCGCGGTGAGATCGGGAAAGGGGCGGGAAGGAGTCGGGAAGGGATCAGAAAAGGCAGGCGGTGTGGGTGTCGATGGGCACACCGAGCCGGCCGGTGTCCAGGGAGCCGTCGGCGTTCACCTTGAAGTGCCAGTCCGCGTCGGGAATGTAGCCGAGCACCAGCAGCGCGTCCGTCCTGCGCAGCAGGGTGTCCTTCCATCGCTCGTCGCGGAACTGGGCGGCGGTCACCACGAAGAGCCGACGGGTGTGCGTCGCGGAGGCCGCGACGCCGCCCTCTCTGCTCAGGTGCAGAGTCCGGAAGGACGAGGCCGAGGCCGCCGGGACGGGCCCGGTCGGCTCGGCGTCGCCGCTGGTCAGGGCCTCGTTCCGGGTGGCCGCGGTGTGCAGGCGGGCCGGCCGCGCGCCCACGCCCAGTCCCTCGGTCACGGAGGCGGTGGCCGCCGAACCCACCAGAACGACGTGGGCGAGGAGCCCGACCGGGCCCGAGACCAGTTCGGTGATGAGGGCCTGCGCCAGGCGCAGGACATCGATGTCATCACCCGTCAGGGCGATCGCCCCCGACAACTGCGCCAGGTCGACCAGCACCCGGTCGCCGTCGTGCAGGCCGAGGGTGACGGTCAGGGAGTACGGATGCGTGGGCCCGGCGCCCGCGTTGCCGGTCCGGCGCAGGCTGGCCGACTCCACCGACCACTCCTTCCCGGAGCCGTCCGCGGTCCAGGGCGAGGGCGCGTCCGGGTCGGCGTGGGCGAGCCGTAGCGTCAGCCGCCGTCCCGAGTAGACGACGGCGTGCACATCGGGCATCGGGCGCGGACCGTGCGCGCGTCCCTCGGCCACGGCCCGCAGGCCCAGGGCCACCGTCTCGAGGGCCTTCCGGCCGGTGCCCGGACCCGCGGTACGCCCCCGTCCGGAGGAGAAGTTGCGCTTGTCCCGTAACAGTGCGGCGGCGGCGCCGAGCAGCACCAGGCCGAGCACCACGGACAGGACAATGGTCGCGATCATGCGGCCACCCTTGTTGCTAGAAGTTGCTGAGAACTGCCAGGAGTCATTGGAAGTCGCAGGCCATCGTGGTGCGCCCGCCGCCTCCGGTGAAGCCGAACCCGCGAACCTTGCCGATCTGTACAGCGAGGTCACGGCGAGGTCGTGAAGGGGCGTTACTCGTTCACTCCGGTTCACTCCGGTTCATTCCAGTTCGGTCCAGTTCACTCCGGTTGGCTCCGGCGCGAAGGCCGGTCAGCCGCTCGCGCCAGATTTCCCTCGGCCGACGTACAGGCGCCCCGTAGCACGGATGTTCGCTCCCCACGGGTGGCACCATCAGCCTCCTGAACACGCGAGTCGGAGAGGGCGCATGCCTCAGCAAGTACGCGTCGAGACCGTGCGCGTGGCGATTCACGCGCCCGCCCCCTTGATCCGCGCCGGACTGGCCGGCTTCGTCGCGCTGGACCCGCGTCTGCGCGAACTGCCGCGCGACAGGATCCGGGAGGCCGACGCGATCGTGGTCGCCGTGGACGTGGCGGACGCGTCCGCCCTGGACCTGCTCCACCGACTCTGCGACAAGCCCGGCGCGCGCTTTCTCATGGTGGTGGGCAAGCAGTGGCGGGCCGACATGCCGACGGCGCGAAGCCGAGGCGTCCGCGCCGTCGTGTGGTGGGAGTTCTGCAGCCCGGACGTCTTCGCCCGCTCCGTGCGCGCGGTGGCCGGCAGCGACAGGAACGCGCCCTTCGCCCCACCCGCTCCGCCGCCTCAGGCACGGGCCTTCGAGCGGGCGGATCAGAACGCGCAACAGAACGCGGCCGCCGTCCGAGGCGGGACCGTGCCCCCGCTCAGCCCCCGCGAGGCGGACGTGCTGCGCCTGATCGCCGCAGGAAAGCAGTGCGACGAGATCGCGACGGAACTCTCCTACTCCGAACGCACGGTGCGCTACATCCTGTACGGCGCGATGAAGCGGATGCAGGTTCGCAATCGCGCTCACGCCGTTTCCTACGCCATCCGGGCCGGGCTGATCTGAGCGGACCGACGCGACGGCGGCGGTCTCGGCGGTTCATCTCCATGTCACTCTCCATGTCACTCTGCGTGTCATCCAAAGCCACGGGCCACGCCGGTCATTGGCGGTGACGCGGCCGGCGTGACAGGGTCGACGCGATCGTGAACGTGCAGTTGTCGAGGGAGAGTTCGTGGACACGCGGATCTGGGACGCACTGGTCGAGTCGATGAAGAACGCGTACGCCGCAGGGCTGGGGGAGGAAGGCGTGCCCGGCCCGGTCATCATGCCGCTGGTCCGCGGCGAGCTGGTCGGTCTGATCTGGCTGCGGCCCGTGCAGACCGGCCAGGACGCGGTCACCGGCATCGTCGAGCTCTCGAACATCGCCGCGGCGGCCGACGCCGACGAAGTCGTCCTCGCCTGGGAGACCCAGCACGTCGCCACCGCCTGCGCACTGCCCGTCGGCGGCCCGGCGCCCTGCCTCAACATGGTGCACGCCAAGAAGGACGGCCATGTGCTCCACCGGTTCCCCTACACGGAGCAGCTCCAGCCCGGCTCTCCCGAAGGCCGGGTCGCGGTCCGGCCGCACTGGCTTCCCGCGCTCGAGCCACAGGTGGGAGGCGAGCTGGTCGCGCCGATCCGGGCCGCAGTCGACTACTCCTTCACCCCGCTCGACCTGGACCACCCCTCCCCCTTCGGCGTCACCGTCGTCCTGATGGAAGAGGACGGCTACAGCGTGCGCCTGACCGAGGCGTTCGCTCTCTGACCGAGGCGTTCTCCTCATGTCCCGCACTCGACCGCCGACCGGCCCGGTCGACCCGACGCCGGTCGGGGCCGTCGGGGAGCGGGAGGCCCACCATGCTGTTGTTCCAACCCGCCCTCCCTCGCGCACGGGACCGGCTGGGACGCCCTCGACGCGGAGCTGCTGGAACTGCTCAGCGCGGACGGCCGTAAGTCTCTGTGCTGGTCGGCGGCGACCGGCGCGTCTGCCGGACCGCGACGGCCGGTGCGTCGGCGTCGTCCCGCTCCGACACCCGCAAGGCCCCCGGCCCGCACCCTCGCGACCGACGGCGGGGTCGGCCGGGTAATCGGCTCCGTGCCCCCTCCCGACGACACGACCTCACCCCGCCGTGTGCGGCGGCGTCGATCGGTGATTGGCTGTCCCCGGTTCCGTCAGCCAGTCCATCCACGGGAAGGCCCCAGACATGAGCAACGTCTACGCACTCGAGTACAAGGTCGTCACCTTCCGCGAGTCCCTGATCGGAGACGCCCTGGACAGCGACAAGCTGGAGAAGGTTCTGAACAAGCACGCCGAGGACGGCTGGGCACTCAAGGCGATCACGGCCGCCGACGTCAAGGGCCGTATCGGACCCGGTGCGGTCGAGGGCCTTCTCCTCACTCTGGAGCGCCCGCGCCGCTGACGACCGCGGGTCCTGTACGGCACGGTGAACGGCGGGCTCCGCAGATCACTCAGCACTCAGCGCGAGCCGGCCGGCGCCTCCTGACGGCGGCAAAGCCGTTGCCAGGGCGGGAGCGTGCCCCTACGGGGGCACGGTAAACAGGTCGACACTGCCCCGGCGCGCCCGGCAAAGTGGCGGCCCGTGACGAGCAGTGAGCTGTGGACCCGCGCGACCGCCGACCGCTACGACGCCGAGGAGACGGAGATGTCCTCGGCCGCTGTCCTCGAACCGACTCTCGACTTCCTCGCCGGACTCGCCGGAGACGGCCGGGCACTTGAGTTCGCCATCGGAACCGGCCGTGTGGGCGTCCCGCTCCGGAGACGCGGCGTGCCCGTCGTGGGCATCGAACTGTCCGAGCCCATGGCAGCGGTCCTGCGGCGCAAGATCGACGAGGACGCGCTTCCGGTCTCCCTCGGGGACATGGCCACGACCGTCGTCCCCGGCGAGTTCACCCTGGTGTACCTCGTCTACAACACCCTCTCCAACCTGCTCACACAGGACGAGCAGGTCGAGTGCTTCCGCAACGCCGCCCGGCACCTGGCGCCCGGCGGCCGCTTCGTCGTCGAACTGGGCGTGCCGCCGCTGCGGTTCCTGCCGCCCGGGCAGGTCGCTGTGCCGTTCGACCTCTCCGAGCGGCATCTCGGGTTCGACACCTTCGACCTGGTCGAGCAGATCCTCGTCTCCCACCACCTCACCCGCGACGGCGACGACGACCGCTACCGCCGCGGGCACTCCCGGCACCGGTACGCCTGGCCGGCGGAGCTCGACCTGATGGCCCGGATCGCGGGGCTGGAACTGGAACTGCGCGTCGCGGACTGGCGCAGAGCGCCGTTCACCCAGGACTCAGCGAAGCACATCTCCGTGTGGCGCAAGCCGGCCTGACGCGGGTGACGCTCGGCCCCGGGCGGTACGGGCGCCTCGTGTGACAGCCGGTATGCCTTTGCTCTGTTGGTCGGCTGCCGGCTGCCTTATTGGATTGCCGCAGGCCAGCCCGGTCGGATAGGAAGCTTGCATGCTAAGAGGAAGCAAGGTCGGGCTCAGGGCCCGGCACGAGGACGACATCCCGATCCTGCGGACCGAGCTCTACGACGACGTGGTCAACTCCTCGCGGTCCGAGGGCCGGCCGTGGCGGCCGATCACGCCCGGCTCGAAGGACTCGCGGCTCGTGGTGGACGACAAGGAACAAGGGCACGTCCCGTTCTCCGTGGTGGAGCTGGAAAGCGGCACGCTGGTCGGCACCGCGGTGCTGTGGAACATCGACAACCACAACCGGTCCGCGCACATCGGACTGGGGCTGCTGCCGTCCTCCCGCGGCCAGGGCTACGGCACCGACGTGGTCGCGGTGCTGTGCCACTACGGTTTCGTCGTGCGCGGCTTGCAGCGGCTGCAGATCGAGACGCTGTCGGACAACGCCGCGATGCTGCGCTCCGCCGAGCGCAACGGCTTCGTCCGCGAGGGCGTGCTGCGCTCCTCGGCCTGGGTGATGGGCGAGTTCCTGGACGAGGTGCTGCTCGGGCTCCTCGTCCAGGACTGGAAGCCGGACTCACAGAGCTAGGCTGCGGCCCGAACCCACGTCCGGGCCGGAGGTCGGCCGCCCACAGGCCGAGATGGTTCGCGGCACGAACCAAGAGCTTGGGTTCGGCCGACCCGGTGACGTACCCGGAGGCCGGTGGGGCATCTAGTACTCCATCCCGGTCCAGGAGCACGCCCTTCAAGCCGGCGCCGGCGTGTTCGTCGAGGCTCCGCTCGTCATGGGACGCATGCAGAGCCATGCCGGATCAGCCCTGCGCCTCCCGCTCGAGGCGGCTATGAATGTCGGCCACGACCCGTGCCGTCACCGAGTCCGCGATGTCATCGACCGGTCCTTCGCATACGACCCGCACGATGTCCTCGATCGTCGACAGCCGCACGGTCAACCGTCCTCCCACACGGGCGAGCTTCTCTCGTTCCTCTGTCACCAACTGATTCAGGCCCGTGGCCCGTTCGAGGAACTGTCGGTCCGGAACCGGGATATTGACGATCCGTTGCGGCCGGCGGCGCCAGACCGCGGTCAGCTCGTGGAGCTTCTTTCCGCTGCGATGCATGATCTCCAGCAGCAGTAGCCCGGACAGGATGCCGTCCCCCGTGGTCGCCCTTGCCAGGCTGATGACGTGCCCGTTCTGTTCGCCGCCGAGTGCGTACCCGTTCGCGAGCATCGTGCGCAGCACCGCGCGGTCCCCGATGGACGACTCGACGACCTTGATCCCACGGTCTGCGAGCGAGGTGCCGAGACCGCTGTTCGTCATGGGCGTGGTGACCAGTCCGTCGTGCGGAAGTCGGCCCCGCTGGTGCGCGTCGACGGCGAAGATCGCCAGAAGGTCGGCGCCGTCGACGATGCGTCCCAGCTCGTCCACGGCCACCAGCCGGTCGGCGTCGCCGTCGTGAGCGAAGCCGATCGAGCTGATGTCGTTGCCGAGTGCTTTTTGCAGGTACTCGGGGCTGGTTGCACCCACACCGCAATTGATCTTGTTGCCGCTGGTGTCACCGGCGATCTCGATCACGGTGGCGCCGGCCTGCCGGTAGGCCGCGGGGGCGATGGTGGCCGACGCACCGTTCGCGCAGTCCACGGTGAGCACCACTCCGTCGAGGTCGGGCATCTCGGCCACAAGGTGGCTGATGTAGATCTCGCTTGCGACATGGCTGTGATCCCGGATTCGCCCCACCGCCCGACCACGCAGCGGCGCCCACGGCGTTGTTCCCGCATGGACCAGTTCCTCGATGAGGATCTCGTCGGCCTCGCCGTACTTGTACCCGGCGTGATCGAACAGCTTCAACCCGTTGTCCTCCAACGGGTTGTGCGACGCGGTGATCACCGCACCGGCGGCCGCTCCGAAGTGAGTGGTCAGGTGAGCGACCGCTGCGGTGGGCACGACGCCGACGGTGATCGCGTCGCTCCCCGCGCTGCACAGACCGGCGAGGAAGGCCGCCTCGAGGAGTTCACTGGAGGGGCGCGGGTCCCGGCCGACGACCACGCGTCGCCGCGCCGATGCGGAGCCTGACAGATGAACGCCCAACGCCCGCCCGAGCGCCGTCATGATTTCGGGAGTCAGTACTGCGTTGGCGACGGCGCGAACCCCGTCCGTGCCGAACAAGCGTGTCACTGTGCGCTCCTGAGGTGGTGACGAACTCGGCGATCAGCGAGTCACCGACCTTCGGGAGGTTCGGGCAGGCCTGCGCCGGGTTCCGTAGCCCTGGGGCCATAAGCGGGTTGTATGTTGATCACTTGAGGGTGCCACGACGAGGTCCGGCAAATCAACGGTGAACATCCCAGGCCCAGTTGGCTACAGAACGGGCCGCCCCTCCTCCGGCCGGCCGACCGACCGGGAAGGCCGGTGCGGCGATGTCGAAGATTTCGCGGCCACCCTAGGACGATCTTGCTCAGCCCAGAAAGCTCAGCCGAACCTGACGGTTGACGTTATCGATATTCGTGTCCACCAGGCACACCGACTGCCACGTCCCCAGTTCCAGCCTGCCGTCCAGCACCGGCAGGGTCGCGTGGGGCGGGACGAAGGCGGGGAGGACGTGGTCGCGGCCGTGGCCGGGGCTGCCGTGGCGGTGCTGCCAGCGGTCGTCGGCGGGGAGCAGGGTGTGCAGGGCGGCGAGGAGGTCGTCGTCGCTGCCGGCGCCGGTCTCGATGACCGCGATCCCGGCCGTGGCGTGCGGGACGAAGACGTTCAGCAGGCCGTCGCGGCCCGCGGCCACTTCGCGCAGAAAGGCTTCGCACTCCCCGGTGAGATCGACGACCCGCTCCCGGGAGCCGGACGCCACGTGCAGAACTCGGGTGGTGAACGCATCTGACATGCCCCCATCCTGACCCATACGCCGGGTTCCGCACTCGCCCGACGGACCGGTCCGTGATACGAGGGGTCCGATCTGCGAGACGCCCGTTGACCGTGGGCATACGGTCTGGCTACGTTCAGCCGCATGTTGCGTTCAGCCATGCTCACCACGCGCGGTCACATCGACCTGCTGCGGGTGGCCTCTGCCGCGTGTCGCCGCGGCTGCTGACGCCTTTTCGCCTTCCCGCTCCACCCTCAGCCCCACCCCTCACGCTCACCTTCGCCCGCCCTACCCGCGCGTCCGGTCGGACCTGAGTCCACCGTGATGTGGCGGCGCCGAGGTGCGTCCGTCCGTCCCCCATCGGCCGCCGTCCCTCTCCGTGGAGCCTCCATGAGCATCAGCCATGCCCCGCCTGAATCCTCCGAGCCCGATATCTCACCTATATCCGTCTCGAAGGGCGACGAGCCCGCAAGCACCAGCCCCGGATCCGACGCAGGCTCCAGCTCCAGCTCCAGCTCCAGCTCCAGCTCCAGCTCCAGTCACAGCTTCGACCTCGAAGACCTCGAAGTCCTGCTCCCGCGCTCCTCCCGCCGTACCCGCGTCCCCCGCTGGCTGCGCCGTACCTCCGGCCCGGTTCTGCTCCTCGCGTTGTGGCGACTCCTCAGCACTACAGGCGTGTTGACCTCCGACGTCCTCGCCTCACCCGGCCGGATCGCCCAGGTCGCCGGAGATCTGATCTCCGACGGGTCGCTGTCCTCGGCCATGGGCACCTCGCTCCAGCGCGTGGCCGTGGGGCTGGTGCTGGGGACGGTCGTCGGCACCGGACTCGCCCTGGTGTCCGGGCTGTTCCGGGTCGGTGAGGATCTGGTGGACGCTCCGGTGCAGATGCTGCGGACCGTGCCGTTCGTGGGACTCATCCCGCTGTTCATCATCTGGTTCGGCATCGGCGAGGCCCCGAAGATCGCCATCATCACCCTCGGAGTGACCTTCCCGCTGTATCTCAACGTGTACGCCGGGATCCGGGGCGTGGACGCCCAGTTGATCGAGGCCGGCGAGTCGCTCGGGCTGTCGCGGTGGGGGCTCGTGCGGCACGTCGTCCTGCCGGGCGCGCTGCCCGGGGCGATGACCGGGCTGCGCTACTCGCTCGGCATCGCCTGGCTCGCGCTGGTCTTCGCCGAGCAGATCAACGCCGACTCCGGCATCGGGTTCCTGATGGTGCAGGCACGGGACTTCCTGCGGACCGACGTGATCGTGGTCTGCCTCATCGTCTACGCCTTCCTCGGCCTGCTCGCCGATTTCATCGTCCGCTCCCTCGAAAGGCTGCTGCTGCAATGGCGACCGACGTTCACCGGCCGATGAGCCGGCCGACGAGCCCCCGAACGGCCTGGGCCCCGCAGCACACGGCCGACGCCCCGCAGACGGTCCGCACGCCACAGGCCGTCCGTGTCGAGGGTCTGACCCGCTCCTTCGACGGCCGTGCCGTCATCGACGACCTCCGGCTGGACATCCGGCCGGGCGAGTTCGTGGCCCTCCTCGGTCGCAGCGGCTGCGGCAAGTCCACGCTGCTGCGCATCCTCGCCGGCCTCGACCGCGACATCGAGGGCACCGTGCTGGTGCCGCGCCGCAAGGCCGTCGCCTTCCAGTCGCCGCGGCTGATGCCGTGGAAGAAGGTGTGGCGCAACGTGCTTCTCGGTCTGCCGGGCCGGCCCGCGCGTCCCGTCGCCGACCAGGCTCTGGAGGAAGTGGGACTCGGGCACCGCTCCGACGCCTGGCCCAAGACGCTCTCCGGCGGCGAGGCCCAGCGCGCGTCCCTCGCCCGCGCCCTGGTGCGCGAGCCCGATCTGCTGCTGCTCGACGAGCCGTTCGGCGCGCTCGACGCGCTCACCCGCATCAAGGCCCAGCGGCTGGTGGGCGAGTTGTGGCAGCGCCGCGGCTGCGCCGTGCTGCTCGTCACGCACGACGTCGAGGAGGCGGTCCTGCTCGCCGACCGTGTCCTGGTGATGGACGACGGGGTCATCGCCCACGAGCAGGAGATCGACCTCGACCGCCCCCGCGACATCGCCGACCCCCGGTTCGCGGAACTGCGCGCCGGCCTGCTGCGCCGACTCGGCGTGGACCCGACGACCACCGAAGCCGCCTGACACCCCCTGCTCACCCTCCGCTCCCCCGTCCCCCCACCCCCCTTGCCCCCACTCCCCTGGCTCCCTCACTCCCTGCTCCCCTCACCGCGCACTCCCCCAGAACGGACCCCCATGCGACGACGCCTCGTCCCCGCCGCCCTGCTGCTCCCCCTCGCCCTCCTGCTCACCGCCTGCGGCGGGAACTCGTCCGCCAGCACAGCCGCCGGCAGCGGCACCGACGGCAAGGGCTCTCTCACACTCAACGTCGGAGACCAGAAGGGAGGTTCCGAAGCCATCCTGCGAGCCGCCGGAGAACTGAAGAACCTCGACTACAAGATCAAGTGGTCCACGTTCACCTCCGGCCCGCCGCTCCTGGAGGCGGTCAACGCCAAGGCCGTCGACATCGGCGGCGTCGGCAACACCCCGCCGGTCTTCGCGGCCGGCGCCGGCTCGAAGGTCACGGTCGTGGCCGCGTTCCACGGCACGTCCAAGGGCGACGCCCTCCTCGTACCGAACGACTCCAGACTGACCAGCCCCGAGCAGCTCAGGGGCAAGTCCGTCGCCGTGGCGCAGGGTTCCTCCGCGCACTACCAGCTGGTGGCCTCGCTCGAGGCCGCGGGGCTCAGCCTGAGCGACGTGAAGGTCAAGTACCTCCAGCCGGCCGACGCGCTCGCCGCGTTCACCTCCGGCAAGGTCGACGCATGGGCGGTGTGGGACCCGTACACCTCGCAGGTGCTGGAGGCGAAGCAGGGGCGGGTGCTGACCACCGGCGACGGGATCACCAACGGTCTCACCTTCCAGGTGGCCGCGCCCTCCGCGCTGAAGGACACGAAGAAGGCCGCCGCCGTCAAGGACTACCTGGAGCGGCTGCGGCGGGCCACGACCTGGGTGTACGGCCATCAGGAGGAGTGGGCCAAGGTGTGGGCGAAGGACACCGGGCTGCCGTACGAGGTGGCGCTGGCCGCGGTGAAGCAGACCTACTCCTCCCGGATCTCGGTCGCGGTCGACAAGCCGCTCATCGCCTCCGAGCAGCGGATCGCCGACACGTTCACCGAGCTGAAGCTCATCCCGCGCAAGGTGGACTTCGCCGACTTCGTGGACCCGCGCTACAACGGCGACCTGCCCGCCTCCACCACCGCGGCGCGCACCTCCTCGTAGTCGTCGGCGTCACCCTCGCCCCGGGAAGATCCACGCCCTCCGCACTGTTGGTAGAACCGTGAACGACATGCGTGAGGTCGAGGTGGTCGTCGTAGGCTCCGGTCAGGCGGGTCTGGCCGGCGCCTATCACCTGCGGCGCGCCGGTTTCGAACCGGAGCGTGACTTCGTGGTGCTCGACCACGCCTCCGGCCCGGGCGGCGCCTGGCAGTTCCGGTGGCCCTCACTGACGTACGGCAAGGTGCACGGGATGCATGCGCTGCCGGGCATGGAGCTGACGGACGCCGATCCGGATCGGCCGTCGTCCGAGGTCGTCGTCGAGTACTTCGACGCCTACGAGCGCGGCTTCGACCTGCGGGTGCGACGGCCGGTGGACGTGCGGGCCGTCCGGGAGGGCTCCGGCGGGCGGCTGCTCGTGGAGACGTCCGACGGTACGTGGTCCACACGGGCCCTGATCAACGCCACCGGCACCTGGGACCGGCCCTTCTGGCCGCGCTATCCGGGCCAGGAGACGTTCCGCGGACGGCAGCTGCACACCGCGCACTACCCGGGCCCCGAGGCGTTCGCCGGTCAGCGGGTGGTCGTGGTGGGCGGCGGGGCGTCCGGGACCCAGCATCTGCTGGAGATCGCGCCGTACGCGGCCGACACCACGTGGGTGACGCGGCGGCCGCCCGTCTTTCGCGAGGGGCCCTTCGACGAGGGCGCGGGGCGCGCGGCGGTCGCCCTGGTGGAGGAGCGGGTGCGGCAGGGGCTGCCGCCGAGGAGCGTGGTGTCCGTGACGGGGCTGCCGCTGAACGACGCGATCCGCGCGGGGCTGGCGGACGGGGTGCTCGACCGGCTGCCCATGTTCGACCGGATCACCCCCGACGGTGTGGAGTGGAACGACGGGCGGCAGGTGGCCGCCGACGTCATCCTGTGGGCGACCGGTTTCCGGGCCGCCGTCGACCATCTCGCTCCGCTGCGGCTGCGCGAGCCGGGCGGCGGGATCCGGATCGAGGGCACGCGCGCGGTCGCCGATCCGCGTGTCCATCTCGTCGGTTACGGGCCGTCGGCCAGCACCATCGGCGCCAACCGGGCCGGTCGCGCCGCCGTCCGGGACATCAGGCGGCTGCTGGCGGAACAGCCCGTCGCTGCCTGACGCCCCACCAGGTCACCTGACCGGCGCCGACGGGCTCTGCGGACCATTCTGGCGCTGCTTCTGGTTCTGTGGCTGGTTCTGTTGCTGGTTGCGGTTGAACTCGGCGACGTTGCGCAGGTGCTCCGCGTAGTCCGCCGTGAAGCGGGTGTCGCCGGGCTTGACCGTGACGAAGTACAGCCAGTCGCCCGGGGTGGGGCTGATCGCCGCGCGCATCGCCTCCTCGCCGGGGTTGTCGATCGGCGTCGGCGGCAGGCCCATGCGCTGGTAGGAGTTGTAAGGGCTCTCGATGCGGGTGTCGTTCGCCGTCGTCTTCAGCGTGGAGCGGTTCAGCGCGTAGTTGATGGTGGAGTCCATCTGCAGCGGCATGCCGCGCTCCAGCCGGTTGAAGACGACCCGGGCCACCTTGCCCATGTCGACCTCGGTGGCGGCCTCTGCCTGGACGAGGCTGGCGATGGTGACCGCCTGATACACGTTCATGGCGTTGCGCTGGGCGCCGGCGGCCGTCGGCGCCCCGTTGAACTTCTTGTTCGCCGTGTCGACCATGAACGACAGCAGCGACTGGGGCGTCGCCTTCTCGCCCAGCGGATACGTCGCCGGGAAGAGGTAGCCCTCCGGGTTGCCGTCGGCGTCGTTCGGCAGTTTCAGGCCGGCCTGCGGCAGCGTCTTCCGGGTGGTCCCCGCGGGCAGGGCGAGGATCTTGTCGACCGCCTCGTAGATCTGGCTCGCGCGCCAGCCTTCCGGGATGACCAGGGCGGTCGGTTTCTTCGGCTCCTCCCGATGCTCCAGGTTCAGCATCGGCACCGCCACGGCGGTGCCGGCCGCGACGGCTCCGGTCGCGATGAGGACGAGACGGCCCCGGCGCGTCAGTCGAATCGTGCTCCGTGGCGGAGTGTTCATCTGCATGCGGGCACGTTAACCCTCATATCGCAGCAAATGCGACATAACTTGGCATACTGTCAGCTCGTCGGCTCCAGTCGGGCGTCTCTGCGCACCAGGGCCGCATACCGCCCGTCCTGCTCCAAGAGATCCTCGTGCGTACCCCGTTCGGCCACCCGGCCGCCGTCCAGGACGACGATCTGGTCGGCACTTCGAATGGTGGACAGCCGGTGGGCGATGGTGAGCGTGGTGCGGTTCGCGGAGAGCGCGTCGATGGCCTCCTGGACGGCCCGTTCGGTGCGGTTGTCCAGGGCGCTGGTCGCCTCGTCGAGGATCAGCACCGGCGGGTCGCGCAGGATGGTGCGCGCGATGGCCAGACGCTGCTTCTCGCCGCCGGAGAAGCGGTGGCCGCGCTCGCCGACGACCGTGTCGTACCCGTCGGGCAGGCCGGCGATGTGGTCGTGGATCTGCGCCGCGCGCGCGGCCGTGTACAGCTCCTCGTCGGTCGCGTCCGGCTTGGCGAACCGCAGGTTCTCGGCGACCGAGGCGTGGAAGAGGTACGTCTCCTGCGAGACGACGCCCACCGCGCGGGCGAGGGTGTCGAAGTCCAGGTCGCGGACGTCGACGCCGTCCAGGGTGACCCGGCCGCCCGTCACGTCGTACAGCCGCGGCACCAGGTAGCCCAGCGTGGACTTGCCGGCACCCGTCGGGCCCACGATCGCGAGGCTGCCGCCGGCGGGGACGGTGACGTCGATGTCGTGCAGGACGGGCCCGACCGCGTCATTGTCCTTGTCGTAGTGAAACGCGACGTCCTCGAAGCGCACCTCGCCCTTGACCTGGTCGAGGTGGACCGGGTTCACGCGCTCGGTGATGTCGATGGGCAGGTCGAGGTACTCGAAGATGCGCTGGAAGAGCGCGAGCGAGGTCTGGATCTGCACGCCGGTCGCCAGGAGGCTGACGGCGGGGCGGAACAGGCCCTGCTGGAGCGAGACGAAGGCGACGATCGTGCCGAGGGAGACGTCCGGGCCGCCGAGTTGGAGGGTCACGCCCGCGGTCCAGTAGATGACCGCCGGCATGGCGGACATGACGATACCGATCACGGCCATACGCCAGCGGCCCGCCATGTTGGATCTCACCTCGAGGTCCACCAGGCTCTCGGACTCCTCGGCGAACGACCGCGTGAGGGAGTCGGAGCGGCCCATGGTGCGGCCGAGCAGGATGCCGCTGACCGACAGCGACTCGGTGACCGTGGCGGCCATCGAGGCCATCTGCTTCTGGCGCTGGGTGGTGATCCGCTTGCGCTCGTTGCCCACGCGGCGGCTGATCCAGACGAACACCGGCAGCAGAAGCAGCGAGACCACCGTCAGGCGCCAGTCGAGGGCGATCATCGCGACGATGGTGGCGACCACGCTGGTGAAGTTGGAGACCAGGGACGTCGCGGTGGAGGTGACGGTGGCCTGCATCCCGCCGATGTCGTTGGCGATGCGGGACTGCACCTCACCGGTGCGGGTGCGCGTGAAGAAGGCCAGGGACATGCGCTGGAGGCGGTCGTACACGGCCGTGCGCAGGTCGTGCATGACGCGCTGGCCGACCGTCGTGGAGATCAGCGTCTGCAGGACGCCGAAGACGCCGGCGAGGACGGCGCTGAGGATCATGCCGAGGGCGAGCAGGCTCAACAGGCCGGTGCGCCCCTCGGGGATGGCGACGTCGAGGGTCTCCTTCAGCAGGAAGGGAGTCGCGACGGAGACGAGCGACGAGGCGGCGACGAGCAGGCCGACGACGGCGAGGCGGGCGCGGTAGGGGCGGAAGAGTCGGAGGATGCGGCGCACCTGCCGAGGCTGGTCGGTCGAGGTGCCGGGAGGGGGAGTCCAGTCGATGTGGTCGCGGGGCATGGCTCCTACGGAGGGTGAGACGGTGAGGACTGACAGAGCATAGCTCATTGTTACCTATACTCACAATGAATGGCGTCCTGATATTGTTCCCGCATGACCACCCCCGATCCCGACGGCCTGCTCGCCGAGCAGTTGCTGCGGCTCACCCGCCGGGTGCACCGCATCCAGAAGCGCCATCTGGAGCAGTGCGGCCTCGGCGTCACGCCGGCCCAGGCCCGGTTGCTGCGCACGCTGGCGCACTGCGGCTCGCCGCCGCGCATGGCCGACCTCGCCGAGCGGCTGGAGGTGGTCCCGCGGGCCGTGACCACGCTGGTCGACGGGCTGGAGGCGAACGACATGGTGCGCCGGATGCCCGACCCCACCAACCGCCGGGTCATCCGGATCGAACTCACGGACGACGGGCACGAGGCGCTGCGCGAGTTGCGGGGCGCGCGCGTGTCCGCCGCGCAGGAGATCCTGGATCCGCTGACGGACGTGGAGCGCCATGTCCTGAGTGGACTGCTGGACGCGCTGGTGGACGGGGTGCAGGAGCGGGGACGCTCACCGGAGCAGGGCCGGGGGCAGGGACGAGGGCGGGGGCGGACCTGCTGAACCACGTCCGGTGGGACCACGCCTTGCCGAACTGCACGACAACGGGCCGCGGCCACCCCTCCGTACTGCGGAAGGGGTGGCCGCGGCCCGTTGTGCCGGTGTCCGTCAGCTACTGGTCTCGGCCGCGGTCTCCTTGGTGAGCTGAGCGGGAACCGCCGCCGGGGCCTCGGCCGCTTCCGGCTTCTCGGAGCCCGTCGGCTCCCCGGCTTCCGCATCCCTCGAAACGTCCGCCGAGGCGCCCGGCGTGGCGCCCGACGAGGAATCTTGAGGGGCCTCCAAGGAGTTACCCGCTGCCGGGACGACCTCGCCGTTCAGCACCTTCTTCGCCCGCTCCATGTCCAGCGCGCCCTCCCAGCGGGAGACGGCGAAGACGGCGACGCAGTTGCCGAGGAGGTTGGTGACGACGCGCATCGAGTCCATGATGCGGTCCACGCCCAGCAGCAGGGCGACCGCGCCGGCCGGGATGGCGCCGAGCGAGGACGCGGTCGCGGACAGGGCGAGGAAGGCCGAACCGGGGATGCCCGCCATGCCCTTGCTGGTGAGCATGAGCACCAGGACCACGGTGATCTGCTGCCCCAGGCTGAGGTCCACGCCCACGGCCTGTGCGATGAACAGGGTGCCGATGGACAGGTAGAGGGACGCGCCGTCGAGGTTGAAGGAGTACCCCGTCGGCAGCACCAGGCCCACGGCGTCGTCGCGGGCGCCGGCCTTGCGCAGCTTCTGCATTACGCGCGGCATGACGGACTCGGTGGAGGCGGTGCCGAGCGCGAGGAGCATCTCCTCACGGATGTAGCGCAGGAACTTCCAGAGGCTGAGCCCGGTGACCGCCTTGAGGGCGACGGCGAGGAGCGCGATGAACAGCGCGGCGGCCGCGTAGCACAGGATGATCAGCTTGGCGTACGTCTCGATGACGCCGAGGCCGTACTGGCCGATCAGGACGGCCATCGCGCCGAACACCGCGATCGGGGCCAGCCGCATGACGAAGCCGACGATCGCGAAGATGATCTCCTGGGCCTGCTCGATGGCGGGCAGCACCTGCGGCACCTTGGTGTGGCCGAGGTGCAGCAGCGCGGCGCCCACCAGGCAGGCCAGGATCAGCACTTGGAGCAGGGAGTTCTCGGCGAAGGCGCCGATGAAACTGGTGGGCAGCGCGTTCACGATGAACTCGGTCGTCGTGGGCAGCGAGCCGCCGCCCGTCTTCGCGTCGACCGCGGAGGTGTCGAGCGTGGACGGGTCGACGTGCATTCCCGAGCCGGGCTGGACGACGTTGGCGGCGACGAGACCGATCAGCAGGGCGGCCGTGGAGGCGACCTCGAACCAGATCAGGGCCTTGAGGCCGATCCGGCCGAACGCCTTCAGGTCGCCGGCCTTGGCGATGCCGACGACGACCACACAGAAGACGAGAGGGGAGATGATCGTCTTGATGAGCCGGGTGAAGCCGTCGCCGAGCGGCTGAAGATCCGTGGCCACGTCGGGCCACAGCTTCCCGACGGCGATTCCGAGCACGAGCGCGCAGGCGACCTGCGCGAAGAGAGAGGTACGCAGTATGCGTGCGACGCGTCGCGGCAGAGACGGGACGGACGGCGGCACGGGCACTCCTAGAGGGGACGGTGATCCGCAGAAGCCGAACGGGACTTCTGCGATACGGAAAGCGGCTTCCGTGGCGATCACTCTGGAGGGTTTCTCGCTCACGCGGAAGACCTCCACGTTGCGAATATGTAAATCACCCCGCGCGTGACGCATCGCACACCACCGGCAGGCCAACAGGTCAGCAGGTCAGCAGGTCAGCAACCGTCGCGGTTCTCCGTGAGGACTCCCTGCACGGTCGTCAAGGCACGGTCGTAACAACCCGATGAGCCGCGCAGCCGGTAGCGCTCGCTCGTCGTGCCCACGGCGTGGCGCTGGTCGCGCGGCACGTTCACGGTGAACGTGGCGTCGCCCGTGTAGGTGTCGTCGAGCCGCGACCAGGCCGTGCGCCGACCGTTTCGGGTGGTGACGGCGTCGGCCCGGTCGCCGAGGGTCAGAACGGTGCGCAGGCGGTCGTCCGCGCCGAGGGTGGTCGTGCCGTTCATCGTGTACGTCCGGTGAGTGCGGTCGGTCCGGTCGGTGCGGGCCGGTTCGCGGCCGCCGACGGTGACCGACTCGTCGTCCGTCCAGACGGCGTCGAGGCCGTCCACGCTCTCGCCGTCGGTCCAGCGGTGCGCGGAGGTGTTCGCCAGGGTGCGGGTGACGGTGGTCGTCACGCGGCCGTGCGAGGTGTCGAGGTATCCGCTGACGGTCAGGCGGTGGCCGCCCCGGGTGTCGACGCGGTGCTCCGTACCGGGCGTGTGGACGACGGAGTCGGTGAGCGCGCCCTCCTTGTGGGTGACGAGTTCTCCGCCGACGTGAGCCCTGCCGGCGTCCTGCCAGACGAGCACGTTGACCGGTGTGCTCCAGCCGCTCTGCCCCTCGGGCACACCGACGACGGACACCTCGACGCGGTGCGGGCGGCCGTCGTTGAGCAGGCCGGCGAACGGCGTCAGGTCGTATTCGATCGGCTTGACGTCGAAGGCCCGCGGGCCCGGGATCACGTACCAGAGGAAGGGGTTGGACCAGCCGCCGGTCCATACGGTCGGGAACGGGGCGGCGATTCCGGCAAGTCGTCCGTCGACCTTGATCTGCACCTCACGGTAGGGGCCGTCGTCTGCCTGGCAGGAGTACGGGGCCGTCGCGGGCACCGTCAGGTACCAGTACTCCTCGCAGCCGCCGCCGGAGCCGGTGGCGTACACCTCGGCGACGACGCGTTCGCTGTTGCGGGGCGTGGTGAGGGTCGCGCCGTCGGCGAGGGTGAGGACGCGGTCAGGGACGGCCGCGGCCTGCTTTCCCTCGCGGTGACCCGCGTAGAAAGTGAGCGTCACCTTGACGTCGATCACGCCCGTGTACGTGTCGTCGACGACGTTGCCGATGAGCATCTCCACGTCCTGGGCCTGACGAAACGTGTCGCTGTAGCGAGTGACGTCCTTCTCCACGGCCCACTCGATCCCATCGGGCGACGGCTCCGGAGTCGACGTACGGAAGACCTCCACACCGCCGACGTGCAGATACCCGAGCCGGTCGAACTGCCGCCCCTTCACCTTGCCGTCGAGTCGCAGCACCACCTTGCTCCAGCGGTCGCCGCACCCGTCCGGCGGGGTGTACGTCCCCCGGTACGGCGTGAAGTCACGGAACTGGGCCTCGGCGATCGTGACCTGGCAGGACTTGGCGTCCGGCCTGGTCACGGGCGGGGCGGCGGTGAGGGGGTCGTGCCAGTCGGCGCCGAACTCGGCTGGGACATCGGCCGGGACGCGGGCTGGGACACGGGCTGGAGCGTCGGCGGCGATCTCCTGGTGGCCGTGGGCGGACCGGGGAGCGGCCTCGCCCGCGACGGCCGCCTGCGCGGACGGAACCCCGAGGACTGTGCCCGCCAGGAGGATCGCCCCGGTGAGCATGGACATGATAATCCGGCATCTCATGGCCGGTGTTCTACGGGGAGTTGCCCGCTCCCCGCAATGACGCCTCCCTCGGGAGTGCTACGCCTTCAGCGCGGCCCGGTCCCCCATCACCACGACGGGATGACGATCCGGGTCGAGCGTGCGCAGCAGGTACTCCATCGCCGCTCGGGACAGGCTGACGCAGGCCGACGTACCGCTGCCGTGGTCCATATGCAGCCAGATCCCGCCCCCCTTCTCCTCGCCCCCGGGCCGTGTCGGGTCGTCGGGCGGATTGCCCTTGAGGCGGTTGTAGTCGATGGCGATGACGTAGTCGAAGTCATGCCAGTGGGACCTCTCCCACTCCCGCGGCGCGGCGAAGGAGTCGGCCTGCGTGTACGACAGCCGGGCGCCGGGGTCGGCGAGGACGCCGCCCGCGTCGGTGAGCGTGAACACGCCGACGGGGCTGCGGTTGTCGCCCTCGCGATGGTCGGCGGTCCAACCCTTCTTGCCGTTGTGCGCCGGCCAGTTGCGGACAGGTTCCCAGGTCGGGCCACGCTTGACATAGAGCACGGCCGTGGCGTCCGCGGAGTCCTCTCCGTCGCCGTACACCGCCAGGACCTGGCGGGACACGGAGGGAATCCGCCCCTGCAACCGGTCGCCGACGTCCGGGATCCGGGTCGTCGGAGCCGTCGGGGTCGTGCTCGGCGCGGTGCGAGCACCCTCGGCGCCCGCTCCCGCCCGGCCGCCGTCACCCTGTCCCACTCCCGCCGCACCGCACGCGGAGAGAGCCGCGAGAAGGAAACCGCAGGCCGCCGTCGAGGCGCTCCAGCGCCGTACACCGCCATGTCGCATCGGCCCATGCTCGCATCACTTTCCGGTCGTTTGCGTGAGGTTACGGACATCCGGGCCGCGTCGGCCGACCGCCGGATCCTTACGCCACCGCGGAAAATAGGTTGATTCTGACCACACCGCGACGCGAACCTTTCACGGTTTGCTGCCGCTCCCCGCGGTCCTTCCTTCCGCCGCCCGCTCCCTTCGCCCGCCCCCCTCTCATCCCTTTCCCCCTCCCCTCCTGACACGAGCCACTGGGACGTCATGCAGATCCAAGACCTTCCGTATCCCGACCCGGGCGTGCCCGACGCGCGCTCGGGACCTCGCTTCCTGTGGTGGCTCGGCCGCAACCAACTGGGCGGCCAGCTCACATCCCTGGCCTGGGGACTGCTGCACTTCGCCGCCGTCTCGGCGCAGCCGTTCTGCGTCGGGTACGCCGTCGAGGCCGCGGTCGACCGCTCCGGCGCCCGGCTCGCCCTCGCCGGAGGGCTGATGGCCCTGTTCGGCGCCGCCACCGCACTCGGGGACACCTTCCTGCACCGCACCGCCGTCACCAACTGGATCACCGCAGCCGCCCGCGTCCAGCAGCTGCTCGCCCGCAAGGCCGCCCACCTGGGCTCCGCGCTGACCCGGCGGGTCGCGGCCGGCGAGGTCGTGGCCGTGTCCACCGGCGACGTCGAGAAGATCGGCTGGTTCGTGGAGGGCGTGTCGCGCTTCACCGCCGCGGCCCTCACCGTCGTCCTGGTCTGTGTGGGCCTCGCCGTCTACCAGCCGGCGCTCGGCGTCCTGGTCGCCGTGGGCCTGCCCGTCCTGGCGCTCTCGGTACTGCCCCTGCTGCCCCGCGCGACCCGACGGGCCGACGTCCAGCGCGAGAAGGCCGGCCGCGCCACCGAACTGGCCTCGGACACCGTGGCCGGCCTGCGGGTGCTGCGAGGCATCGGCGGCGAGGAGCTGTTCCTCGACCGCTACCGCCAGGCCTCGCAGGAACTCCGGCACGCGGCCGTGCGCAGCGCGCGGATGTGGTCGCTGATCTCCGCGATCCAGGTCCTGCTGCCCGGCCTGCTGCTGATCACGGTCGTCTGCTACGGGGTCCACCTGGCCCGCGAGGGCCGTATCACCGTCGGCGAACTGGTCACCGTCTACAGCTCCGTCATGGTCCTGGCCTATCCCCTCAGGCACTTCGAGGAGATCGCGATGGCCTACTCCTTCTCGCGGCCGTCGGCCAAACGGGCGGCCCATGTGCTGTCTCTGGAGCGGGTCACGGACGCCGGTGGATCGCGGGCGGCCGACCTCCCTTCGGGCGACCTGTACGACCCGGCCACCGGACTGCTCGCCCCGGCCGCCCGGCTCACCGTCGTGGTGTGCGGCGACCCGGACGCGGCCGGGCGGCTGGCGGAACGGCTGGGGGGACACCCCGCCGTGGACGGCCCGTCGGTGCTGCTCGGCGGGGTCCCGCTGGACGAGCTGCCACTGGACTCCGCGCGCACGGCCGTCCTGGTCCAGGACAAGGACCCGGTGCTGCTCTCGGGTTCCCTGCGCGACCTGCTCGACGTTCCCGCCTCCGGTGAGGTCGACGCGGAGGCGGCACTGGCCGCCGCCCAGTGCGGGGACGTCCTCGAGGCGCTCGTACAGGGCTCGTTGGACGCCGATGACCCCATGGACGCCCGCATCACCGAACGCGGCCGCTCCCTGTCCGGCGGCCAGCGGCAGCGGCTCGCCCTGGCCAGGTCGCTGTTCACGGATCCGGAGGTGCTCGTCCTGGACGAGCCCACCTCCGCCGTCGACTCGCACACCGAGGCACGGATCGCGCAGGGGCTGCGGGAGCTGCGGACGGGGCGCACCACGGTGGTGTTCACCTCGTCCCCGCTGCTGCTGGACCGGGCCGACCTGGTCGTCCTCGTACACGAGGACCAGGTCGCCGCGGTCGGCCTGCACCGCGAGCTGCTGCGCACCGAGCCCCGGTACCGGGCCGTGGTGACCCGTGAGACCGACGAGGAGCCCCCCCTGAGTGGCGTCCTGAAGGAACTCGAAGCGCACGAGATGGATGAACTGGACGAGTTGGACGAACTGGAAGAGCTGGAAGAGCTGGAAGAGCTGCATGAACTGGACGCTCTCGACGAGAGCGAACGAAAAGCGCGAGATGAGCGAAAAGCACGAGAAGAGCAAGAAGCGCGAGAAGAGATCGAGGAGACCGCATGACCGGCGTCCGTAAGATCGGCGTGGCGCCACCGGCGTACGACCCGGCGGCGCCGACGACGGCGAACACACTGCCCATCGGGGCCCCCGCGACCGTCCGCGCCTACGTGTCCGAACTGTTGCGACGGCACCGCCGCGCCTTCCTGCTCCTCCTCTTCGTCAACACGGTCGCCACCGTCGCTTCGATGGTGGGCCCGTGGCTGCTGGGCGACCTCGTGGAACGGCTGTCGGACGGAGCCCGCGAGCTCCACCTCGGGCTCATCGCCACGCTGTTCGTGCTCGGCCTGGTCGTCCAGGCCGTCTTCGTGCAGCAGGTGCGGCTGCGTGGCGCCGTGCTCGGCGAGCGGATGCTGGCCGACCTGCGCGAGGACTTCCTCGTACGGTCGGTGCGGCTGCCGCCGGGGGTGCTGGAACGGGCCGGGACCGGGGATCTGCTGTCCCGCATCACCACGGACATCGACCGGCTGGCCAACGCGATGCGCGAGGCCGTGCCGCAGCTGACGATCGGCGTGATGTGGGCGGCACTGCTGCTCGGCGGACTCGTCGTCGTGGCGCCGCCCCTGGCGCCGGCCGTGCTGGTCGCGGTGCCGCTGCTGGTGGTCGGCTGCCGCTGGTACTTCAAGCGGGCTCCGGGCGGCTACCGCTCCGAGGCCGCGGGGTACGCCTCCGTGTCCGCCGCGCTCGCCGAGACCGTGGACGCCGGGCGCACCGTCGAGGCCCACCGTCTCGGCGACCGCCGTATCGCGCTGTCCGAGCAGCGGATCAAGCAGTGGACCTCCTGGGAGCGCTACACGCTGTGGCTGCGGTCCGTGCTCTTCCCGGTGATCAACATGGTGCACGTCACGGTGCTCGGCTCGGTCCTCATGCTCGGCGGGGTGTTCGTCCTGCACGGCTGGATCGGGGTCGGTCAGCTGACGACCGGCGCGCTCCTGGCGCAGATGCTCGTCGACCCGGTGAACCTCATCCTGCGCTGGTACGACGAACTGCAGGTGGCCCAGGTGTCGCTGGCCCGCCTCGTCGGGGTGCGCGACATCGAGCCAGACGGCGGGGACAGCGGGCTCGCGCCGGACGGACGCGACGTGCTCGCCGACCGGGTCCACTTCGGCTACCGCGAGGGCGTCGACGTGCTGCGCAAGGTGTCCCTGGAGGTCGCGCCCGGCACCCGGCTGGCCCTGGTGGGTCCCTCGGGCGCGGGCAAGTCCACACTGGGCCGGCTGCTCGCCGGCATCTACGCGCCGCGCAGCGGCCAGGTCACCCTCGGCGGCGCCGAGCTGTCCCGGATGACCGCCGAGCGGGTCCGCTCGCACGTGGCCCTCGTCAACCAGGAGCACCACGTCTTCGTCGGCTCCCTGCGCGACAACCTCCGGCTGGCCCGCACCGGCGCCGAGGACGCGGAGCTGTGGGCGGCGCTGGGCGCGGTCGACGCGGACGGCTGGGCGCGGGCGCTGGACGGCGGTCTGGACACCGAGGTCGGCTCGGGCGGCGTCGCGCTCACTCCGGCGCAGGCCCAGCAGATCGCGCTGGCCCGGCTGGTGCTGGCCGACCCGCACACGCTGGTCCTGGACGAGGCCACCTCGCTGCTCGACCCGCGTGCCGCCCGGCATCTGGAGCGGTCCCTCGCCCATGTCCTGGACGGCCGCACCGTCGTCGCCATCGCCCACCGCCTGCACACCGCCCACGACGCCGACGTCATCGCCGTCGTCGAGAGCGGCCGTATCAGCGAGCTGGGCAGCCACACGGAGCTGGTCGCGGCGGAGGGAGCGTACGCGGCACTGTGGCGGTCGTGGCACGGGTGAGGGGACGAGCACGGGGGCGGGGGCCAGGGCCCGGATGAAGGCGAGTACGTAGGCGACGGCCCACCGCCGCCGCCGACGCGGCTCGTGGCAGGTGCCGGTGCGGTGCGTGTCGGCGCTGGTGCGGTGCGTGTCGGCGCTGGTGCGGTGCGTGTCGGCGCTGGTTCGGCGGGTGTGGGCGACGGAGGCGGGGGTCGGGGCCTGCACCGGGGCAGGCGCGGTCTGGGGCTGGGGCGACGCCGAGCCCTGGGCCGGTCCCGGAACCGAGGCCGGCTCTGGGACCGAGCCCAAAGCCGAGGGTGGGGTTGGCACCCGGGACGGCGGGGCGGCATCGGGGTCGAGGCCACTGCTGGGGCCAGGACCGGAGCTGGAGCCAAAGCCGGGGTCGAGGCCAGGGCCAGCGGCGGGGCCAAGGCCGAGGCTGAGGCCGGCGTCTGGGCCAGAGCCAGCGTCGGGGCCGAGGCCGGAGCCACGGTCAGCGTCGAGGTCAGGGCGGAGGTCCGGACCGAGGTCAGCGTCGAGGTAAGGGCGGAGGCCAGAGCCGAGGCTGGGGCCAGGGTCGAGGCTGGGGCCAGGGCCGAGGCTGGGGCCAGGGCCGAGGCTGGGGCCAGGGCCGGTGGTGGGCCCAGGGCCAGAGTCGGGCCCAGGGCCGGTGGTGGGGTGGACGTCGATACCCAGAGGGGCGGTCGAACCGGCCTCTGCCGTTGCGCGGTCCCGAAGCGGGGTGGAACGCTGGATAGCGGCACCCGCGTGGGAAGCGGCCAGGATCCGTCCGGCACAGGCCGCGCTCGGGCGGTGCTGCGTGCGGCGGTGACCCACCGCCGACCACGGTGAGAGCGGGCCCGTCACCCCCTGGAGGTACCCGTGAACAGCGCCGACGGATGGGGAGACGACGTCTACCAGCCCGACGCGTCCGACATCCAGGAAGATACGGGGCTCCTCGACACGGAGGACACGCTGGAGAACGACGGCGTCGGCGACCCCCTCGACCGCGGCTGGTCCCCTCCGGAGCGACCGTGGGCCGTGGAGCACAGCGGGGTGACGGCCGCCGAACGCCGACAGGGCGAAACGCTGGACCAGCGGCTCGCGGAGGAGGTCCCGGACCTCGCGCTGACCGACGGGGACGGCCTCGGCGACTGCGACGGCACCGACGGGGAACTCCTGGACAACGAGGTCGGCGGCGCACGCTCCGGCCGGCTCGTGGCGCCCGACGAGGGAGCCCATGAGGACGAGGAGAGCGCGCTGATCGCCACGGACGTCGGCATCGACGGAGCGGCCGCCTCCGCCGAGGAGGCCGCGATGCACATCGTCGACGAGGACACCCTGTCCGGCTGACCCGACCCTGACCCCGACCGGCCCTGCCCCGCCACCGCCACCGCCACCGCACGAGGAGCATCCATGCAGCAGGACAAGCATCCCGACTACCGCCCGGTCGTCTTCCGCGACCGCGCCGCCGGCTACGCCTTCCTGACCCGGTCCACCGCGACCAGCGACCGGACGATCGAGTGGGACGACGGCGAGACCTACCCCGTCGTGGAGGTGGAGATCTCCTCGGAGAGCCACCCCTTCTACACGGGCAAGGCGCGCACGGTGGACACGGAAGGCCGGATCGCCCGCTTCGAGCGGCGCTACGGCGAGGGCGAAGCGACCTGAGCCGGAGCCCGAGCCGGCACCGCCGACGGCGGCGCCCCTGGCAGCACCCGTCAGATGAAGCAGACGAGTCAGATGAAGTTGAGGGCTGCCGCGCAGCCCACTCCCCCGAGCACCATGAACACCGGCATCAGCACCTTCAGCTCGACCCAGCTGCCGGCCCGGAACCGCATCACCTTCGGCGGACCGATCGGATACCAGCGCTTGCGCCCGATCGGGATGGGCCACAGGACCGGGCAGCCCGACACGGTCAGCGCGTCCCCGAGGTCGTGCACCAGGGCGCCCAGCACGATCGGCAGCCCGAGCCACAGGTACTCCTGGCCGGGCTGGGTGAACAGCCAGTCCGAACCGTTTCCGGGCTTGTCCAGGACACCGGCGAGGATCCACGCACTGGTCGCGGCCAGCAGCCACACCAGCACATCGCTGCTGGAACCCCGGGCGGCCCGCCAGAGCAGACCCTCGATCGCCAGCACCATGTGCACGAAGAGCAGCGCCAGCACCGCCCAGCGACCACCCGTGATCGCCAGCGCCGACGCCCCCGCGCCGATCATGACCGCCCACAGCCAGGTGTGCGTCAGGGTGCGGTGCCCGCCGGAGCGGCGCGGGTCGCCCTGCTTCCTGGTGGACTTGTAGGCGGCGTAGGAGAGCTTGTCGACGATCTCGCACAGCCACCGTGAGACGGGACCGAAGGCGCGCGAGATGGTGGCGGCCTTGTGGTCGAGGTCCGGGGCGAGCGCCGCTCCGGCGCAGATCAGCGCGCCGACGAGCAGGACGGGCCAGGGCATCGTGTGCCCGGTTGCGGCGGCCGCCGCGCCGACGCCTAGCCAGGCCGCGGCGCCCGACAGTGAGTGTGCTGGTCCCATCATGGCCGTTGCCCGCCCCATTCCTCGTGTGCCGCTGTCCAGTTGACCGGGTGCGTTGACGCTCCGTCGGCGACACAGCGTAGCGGTCGTGATCTTCGCTCCGGCATCCGATTCCCCCATCGGACCCGCGGACAGGCAAGATGGGGTCGTGACCCTCATCGATCGTTTGCCGCCTACCGCAGATCCCGACGCCCTGTACGAAGCCTTCGAGTCCTGGGCTCAGGAGCGCGGTCTCACGCTCTACCCCCACCAGGAGGAGGCGCTGATCGAGGTGGTCTCCGGTGCGAACGTGATCGTGTCGACGCCCACCGGGTCCGGCAAGAGCATGATCGCGGCGGCCGCGCACTTCGCGGCCCTCGCCCGGGACGAGGTCACCTTCTACACGGCCCCGATCAAGGCGCTGGTGTCGGAGAAGTTCTTCGAGCTGTGCAAGATCTTCGGCACGGAGAACGTCGGCATGCTGACCGGTGACGCGTCCGTGAACTCCGACGCCCCGATCATCTGCTGCACCGCCGAGGTGCTCGCCTCGATCGCGCTGCGCGACGGCAAGGCCGCGGACGTCGGCCAGGTGGTCATGGACGAGTTCCACTTCTACGCGGAGGGCGACCGCGGCTGGGCCTGGCAGATCCCGATCCTGGAGCTGCCCCAGGCGCAGTTCGTCCTCATGTCGGCGACGCTCGGCGACGTGTCCTTCTTCGAGAAGGACCTCACCCGGCGCACCGGCCGCCCCACCTCGGTGGTCCGCTCGGCGACCCGGCCCGTGCCGCTGTCCTACGAGTACCAGTACACGCCGATGACGGAGACGCTCACCGACCTGCTGGCGACGAAGCAGGCGCCCGTCTACATCGTGCACTTCACCCAGGCGCAGGCGGTGGAGCGGGCGCAGGCCCTGATGAGCATCAACATGTGCTCGCGCGAGGAGAAGGAGCAGATCGCCCAGCTGATCGGCAACTTCCGCTTCACCACGAAGTTCGGCAGCAACCTCTCGCGCTACGTGCGGCACGGCATCGGCGTCCACCACGCCGGCATGCTGCCCAAGTACCGACGGCTGGTGGAGAAGCTCGCCCAGGCCGGTCTGCTGAAGGTGATCTGCGGTACGGACACGCTGGGTGTGGGCGTCAACGTGCCCATCCGCACCGTGCTGTTCACGGCGCTGACCAAGTACGACGGCAACCGCGTGCGCACCCTGCGGGCCCGTGAGTTCCACCAGATCGCGGGCCGGGCCGGGCGGGCCGGCTTCGACACGGCGGGCTACGTGGTCGCCCAGGCGCCCGAGCACGTCATCGAGAACGAGAAGGCGCTGACGAAGGCCGGCGACGACCCGAAGAAGCGCCGCAAGGTGGTGCGCAAGAAGGCGCCGGAGGGCTTCGTCGGCTGGACGGAGAACACCTTCGAGAAGCTGATCGAGTCCGAACCGGAGCCGCTGACGTCCCGTTTCCGGGTGACGCACACGATGCTGCTTTCGGTGATCGCCCGGCCCGGCAACGCCTTCGATGCGATGCGGCATCTGCTGGAGGACAACCACGAGCCGCGTAAACAGCAGCTGCGGCATATCCGGCGCGCGATCGCGATCTACCGCTCGCTGCTGGACGGCGGGATCGTCGAGAAGCTCGACGAGCCGGACGCCACGGGCCGCATCGTCCGCCTCACCGTGGATCTGCAGCAGGACTTCGCGCTGAACCAGCCGCTGTCCACCTTTGCGCTGGCCGCGTTCGAACTGCTGGATCCGGAGTCGCCGTCCTACGCGCTGGACATGGTCTCCGTCGTCGAGTCCACGCTGGACGATCCGCGGCAGATCCTGGCCGCCCAGCAGAACAAGGCGCGCGGCGAGGCGGTGGCCGCGATGAAGGCGGACGGCGTCGAGTACGAGGAGCGCATGGAGCGCCTCCAGGACGTCACGTACCCGAAGCCTCTGGAGGAGCTGCTCTTCCACGCGTACAACACGTACCGCAAGAGCCACCCGTGGGTCGGCGACCACCCGTTGTCGCCGAAGTCGGTCATCCGTGACATGTACGAGCGGGCGATGTCCTTCACGGAGTTGGTGTCCCACTACGAGCTGGCCCGCACCGAGGGCATCGTGCTGCGCTACCTGGCCAGTGCCTACAAGGCCCTCGACCACACGGTCCCGGACGATCTGAAGTCCGAGGACCTGCAGGACCTGATCGAGTGGCTGGGCGAGATGGTGCGCCAGGTCGACTCCAGCCTGCTGGACGAGTGGGAGCAGCTGGCCAACCCGGAGGAGATGACCGCCGAGGAGGCTCAGGAGAAGGCCGACGAGGTCAAGCCGGTCACCGCCAACGCGCGCGCCTTCCGGGTCCTGGTCCGCAACGCGATGTTCCGCCGTGTCGAGCTCGCCGCCCTCGACCACGTCGAGGAGCTCGGGGAGCTGGACGCAGAGTCCGGCTGGGACGCCGACGCGTGGGGCGAGGCGATGGACAAGTACTGGGACGAGTACGACGACCTCGGCACCGGACCGGACGCCCGTGGCCCCAAGCTGCTCGTCATCCAGGAGGAGCCGCAGAACGCCCTGTGGCGCGTCCGCCAGATCTTCGACGACCCGAACGACGACCACGACTGGGGCATCAGTGCGGAGGTCGACCTCACGGCCTCCGACGCCGAGAGCCGTGCGGTCGTCCGCGTCACCGCCGTAGGCCAGCTGTGAGCACCGCCGAAGGCACGGAGGCAAGCAGAGCAGCAGGCTCAGAAGCGCACACAGGAAAAGGCCGCTCAGGAAAAGGCACAGGAGAAGCGCACCGATGACGAATCCCGCCGAGAGACTCGTCGACCTGCTCGACCTGGAGCAGATCGAGGTCAACATCTTCCGTGGCCGCAGCCCGCAGGAGTCCCTGCAGCGGGTCTTCGGCGGCCAGGTGGCGGGCCAGGCGCTCGTCGCAGCGGGGCGGACCACCGAGGGCGACCGACCCGTGCACTCGCTGCACGCGTACTTCCTGCGCCCGGGCCGGCCGGGTGTGCCGATCGTGTACCAGGTCGAGCGGGTGCGGGACGGACGGTCGTTCACGACCCGCCGGGTCACCGCCGTGCAGCAGGGGCGCACGATCTTCAATCTCACCGCCTCCTTTCACAAGCCTGAGGAAGGTCCCTTCGAGCATCAGCTGCCGCCGGCCCGCGAGGTCCCGGACCCGGAGTCCCTGCCGACGGTGACGGAGGAGATCAGAGCCCATCTGGGCGCGTTGCCCGAGCAGTTGGAGCGGATGGCGCGCCGTCAGCCCTTCGACATCCGGTACGCGGACCGGCTGCGCTGGAGCGCCGAGGACATCAAGGACGCCGAGCCGCGCAGCGCGGTGTGGATGCGCGCGGTCGGGCCGCTCGGCGACGACCCGCTCGTGCACACCTGCGCGCTCACCTACGCCAGTGACATGACCCTCCTGGACGCCGTCCGTCTGCCGGTCGAACCCCTCTGGGGTCCGCGGAACTTCGACATGGCGTCGCTGGATCACGCCATGTGGTTCCACCGGCCGTTCCGCGCGGACGAGTGGTTCCTGTACGACCAGGAGTCTCCGATCGCGACGGGCGGGCGCGGACTGGCCCGTGGCCGGATCTACGACCTGCACGGACGTCTGCTGGTGTCCGTCGTCCAGGAAGGGCTGTTCCGGGCGCTGTAGTCCCCGCTCCCCGGTGCATCACACGTTTCGGCGGCGCAGCCAGCTCAACAGCCCGCGCGTCGGCCGCTCGGGCTCGTCGGTCGCCTCCGGTTCGTCCGCCGGGCGAGGCGAGGCCGGATTCGGCGGCATCGCCGGGTACGGCGCGGCCCGTTTCGGGGAGGGTCGGGGCGCGGGTCGGTGGTTTCGGGCCTCCTCCAGGGTGCGTTCCAGGTCGGACCTGAGCCAGCTGATCTCGTCGGGATCCGCTGCTGTGGTGATCTTCTCGACGAGGTGCGCGGCCGGTGTGCCCGGCGTGCCGTGGGCCGGCGGTCCGGGACGGAACCTGTGCAGGTGGGAGCGTTCGTAGGGATCCCTGACGATCTCCGCGATCTGGAGGGGGTCGAGGAACCCGGCGAGGGCTCCGGCGCGCTGCCAGGGGCCTTCGGCCTGCCGGAGCAGGAAGCCCAGGTGGCGTCCTCGCCAGTTCCGCGGCCGCAGGTCCAGGCCCGCGGCCAACCGGGCTCGCATCGGCTGGGGCGTCCGCCCCTTGAGCAGGGGCGCGTTGTTCCCGTCGGCCGCGAACTGTCGTAGCTCTTCGGCGAGATAGAGCCAGACCACGGCTCGGTAGCGATTCAGATAGAACTTGACGGGCACCACCACTCCCTGTCGCGCGAGGCGGGTGAACCGGGTGGCGGGCACGTCCATGAGGGCGGCGCCGTCGCCGGTGCCCACGGCCCGCACGCTTGCGCGCAGCGTGTCGGGAAAGCCCGGCAGGCCGAGCAGCCTGTCGATCTCCGCGCGGGTCACCCGACGGCCCCCGCCTCCCTCGTCGGGCAGGGTTCGGATGCGCCCGAGGTGCACGGCGAGGTCGAACTCGCTGCGCTTCAGGCTCAGTTCCCGGGCCGCACGGCTCGGGGCGCAGGAAGACGTGTGTGGTGGCGTGACGGTGTTGCCGGACATGGTCGGTCTCCCCCGTGGAGTGAAGTGGAGTGAAGCAGGCCCGCACTGTCCGCGATGGCCTCGGGAAAAACCGTAGCCGGATTCGCCGATCTCGTGGGGGCCTGTGGATAACTCCACGGAGGATGAAGAAAGTGCAGGTCAGAGGTCTGTCAGCGGAGCTCCGGGATGCCGGGCGTCCACGGTGAGGTGCTCGCCGACCCGGTTGACGAGCAGGGCCATCTCGTAGGCGATCTGGCCCATGTCGGCCTCCGCAGCGCTGAGCACGCACAGACAGCTGCCGGCGCCGGCCGCGGTGACGAACAGCACCGCGTCGTCGAACTCGACCATCGTCTGGCGCACCCCGCCCGCGCCGAAGTGGCGGCCGGATCCCTTGGCCAGGCTGTGCAGTCCCGACGAGACGGCGGCGAGGTGCTCGGCGTCCTCCTGACGCAGTCCGGTGCTCGCGCCCGCCACCAGCCCGTCGTTGGACAGGACCAGTGCGTGCCGCACATGCTCGACGCGCTCCGTAAGATCGTCCAGCAGCCAGCCCAGCCCCTGCTTCTGCGCCATCTTCCGTCTCCCCGCGTGACGTTCCCCGTGTGGTGTCTCCGCCTGCCCGGCGGATCCGCCCGCCAGCCTTCCCCAGGACCGGGCGCGCGAGCAAGGAGGATGAGGGCATGGCGCAGAAGATGACCGACGAGGAATGGCGGGCGTTCGTCTCGGACGGCACCCGCACCGGCAAACTGTCGACCGTGCGGGCCGACGGAAGTCCGCATGTGGCACCGGTCTGGTTCCTGCTCGACGGGGACGAGATCGTGTTCAACACGGGCAAGGAGACGGTGAAGGGACGCAACCTGGCACGGGACGGCCGGGTCGCCCTGTGTGTGGACGACGACCGGCCGCCGTTCGACTACGTGGTGCTGCAGGGCCGCGCCCTGATCTCGGAGGATCTCGACGAGGTCCGGCACTGGGCGGGTCGCATCGGCGCCCGGTACATGGGTGAGGAGCGCGCCGCGGAGTTCGGCGCCCGCAACGGGGTGCCGGGCGAACTGCTCGTCCGCGTCACGGTCGAGAAGGTTCTGGCGCAGAAGGCCATCGCGGGCTGACGCGGACCGGCACGGCGGGTCAGCTCACGGAGTCGAGGAGTCGGGCGGTGTGCATCCGCCCGGCGTATTCGACGAGCCGGATCAGCACCTCCTTGCCCGAGTCGCGGTCTCGGGCGTCGCACAGGACGACGGGAGTGCCCCCGTCGAGGTCGAGGGCGCGCGAGACGTCGGGGACGCCGTATGCCCGTGCGCCCGTGAAGCAGTTGACGGCCACCACGAACGGGATGTGCCGGTGCTCGAAGTAGTCGACCGCCGGAAAGCAGTCCTCCAGTCGTCGGGTGTCGGCCAGCACCACCGCGCCCAGCGCGCCCTGCGACAGCTCGTCCCACAGGAACCAGAAGCGGTCCTGGCCCGGAGTGCCGAACAGGTAGAGGGAGAGCCCGGAACGGATGGTGATCCGGCCGAAGTCCATGGCGACGGTCGTCGTGACCTTCTGGTCGACGCCGTCGGTGTCGTCCACCAACTGGCCTGCCTCGCTCAGCAGTTCCTCGGTGCGTAGCGGCTTGATCTCGCTGACCGCGCCGACCAGCGTGGTCTTGCCCACGCCGAACCCGCCGGCGACCAGAATCTTCAACGCCAGGGGGGCCGTCTCGGCGCCCGGGCCGTCGGAGTGCTCGGAGACCATGGATCACTTCTCTCGGGAGTACGCGTTCGGGTGGGTCTGAACGTTCATCTACAAAGCCCGCAGCCCTTCGATCACTTCGCGCAGAATCCGTTCGTCGGGCAGCTGAGCGGGCGGAACCGGGAGGCTGACGGTGACGCAGCCGAGCTCCAGCAGGTCGCCGAGGAGCACCCTGACCACGCCTACGGGGAGGTCCGCGCCCGCCGCGAGTTCGGCGACGGACTGGGTCTCCGTGCGGCACAGGTCGATCAGGGTGCGGTGCTCCGGACCGAGCACCATGCCGTCGGTGCCGGGCGCGCCCGGATCCAGGGTGACCAGGGTGATCAGGTCGAAGCGGACTCCGGTGGGGCCCGACCTGGTGCGTCCGCCCGTCATGGCGTACGGGCGGACCAGGGGCCCGGCCTCGCTGTCGTACCACTGGCTGCCCGGCTCGTGCGGGGCGCCGGTCGTGTCCTCGGTCATCGGTGCCGGTCGCTCTCTCGTCTCATCCGGCGGTGGGCGGCCGCGCGGCGAGGCGTGCCGGTGTGTAGAGGTGCTCGCCGACCCGCTTGACCAGCCGTGCCATCTCGTAGGCGACCAGGCCGATGTCGGCGGTCACGGCGGTGAGGAGGGCGAGGCAGGAGCCGTCGCCGGCGGCGGCCACGAACAGGAAGCCGTCGTCCATCTCCACCATGGTCTGGCGCACGCCGCCGGCGCCGAAGTGCCGGCCCGCGCCCTTGGCCAGGCTGTGGAAGCCGGAGGCCACGGCCGCGAGGTGCTCGGCGTCCTCACGGCCGAGGTCCGTCGAGGAGCCGACGGCGAGTCCGTCGTTGGACAGCACCACGGCGTGCCGTACCTCGCTCACGCGCATCACCAGGTCGTCCAGCAGCCAGTCGAGTTCGCCGGACGGCTGGGCCGACCTCGTGCTCGGGTCGTGGATCATGCGGGGTCTCCTTCGCTGCTGTCGCTGCCCGGTGCGGCGTCCGGGGTGACGTCGCGGCCGGGTTGCCTGCCGCCGCCTCGTGCCCAGCCGTCCCGGTACGCGGCCATGCGGTCCCGTACGAGTTCGGGGGTACGCCCTGTGTCGTCGCGCGGCTCGGACGCCTGGACCGGTTCCTCGGGGAAGGGCCGACGCAACTGGGGGGCGAGGTTCGCCTGCCGCACCCGGCGCGGGAGGTCGTCCGATCCGTCGGAGTCGTCCGGGGGGCGATGCAGACGCAAGGCGGTGACTCCGGGTGGCGGGGTGGCGGCGGCCGCCGGTTCGGCGACGGCCCGTACGGGGGCGATCAGCGCCGGCCGCTCCGCGGACGCGGGGACGGCCTCCTGCCGACGGTCGGCGGCGGGCACGCGCGCGTAGTGGCGTTCCTCGGGCCGGTGGGCCGCTGACGCCACCTCTCGGGCGGAGCGTTCCGGCTTGCCGTTGTGCAGCAGGGCCGTCGGCAGCAGGACGACCGCGGTCGTGCCGCCGTAGGGCGAGGTCCGCAGGTGCACCTTGACGCCGTGCCGGGCGGCGAGCCTGCTGACCACGAACAGGCCGAGCCGGTCGCTGTCGAACAGGTCGAGCGCCTCCGACTGAGCGATGCGCCGGTTGGCTTCGGTGAGGGTCTCCTTGCCCATGCCCAGGCCCCGGTCCTCGACCTCTACGGCGTAGCCGTTGCCGACCGGTTCACCGGTGATGCGCACGCGCGTGTGCGGGGGCGAGAACTGGGCGGCGTTCTCGACGAGTTCGGCGAGCAGGTGGGTGAGGTCGGCGACGGCCGCGCCGCCGACGGACGCCTCGGGGAGTTGCCGTACCTCCACGCGCGCGTAGTCCTCGACTTCGGACACGGCGGCGCGGACCACGTTGGTCAGGGACACCGGCATGCGCCAGGCCCGGCCGGGGGCCGCTCCGGAGAGGATGATCAGGCTCTCGGCGTGGCGCCGCATGCGGGTGGTGAGGTGGTCGAGCCGGAAGAGGTCGCTCAGTTCGTTCGGGTCGTCGGAGCGGCGCTCCATGCTGTCGAGGAGGCTCAGCTGCCGGTGTACGAGGACCTGGCTGCGGCGGGCGAGGTTGACGAACACACCGGAGATGCCGCTGGCGAGTTCGGCGCGCTCCACGGCGGCCCGCAGCGCGGCGCGGTGCACGGTGGTCAGGGCCTCGGCGACCTGGCCGGTCTCGTCCTCGGAGGGCGGGCCGGCCGGGGCCTCGGCCCGGATGTCGATCTCGTCCCCGGCGCGCAGTCTCCGCATGGCCTCGGGGAGTTTGCGCCGGGCGATCTCCAGGGCGCCGTTGCGCAGGCTGACCAGTTCGACGACGAGGCCGCGGCCGATGCGCACGGAGATGACGAGCGAGGCGGCGACGGCGGCGAGGCCCAGCAGGACCGCGGCTCCGGCCGGGGTGAGCAGGCCGCGGGTGAACGGGTCGGCGCGGTCGGCCACATCGCGTCCGGCGTCCGCCTCGATGGTCCGCATGCCGTCCTGCACGCGCGCGTGGGCCTTGTCCCAGGTGTCCTGTGGTGCCGCCGCGAGCGCCCGAGCGCCGGGCTGGTCGGCGAGCACCTTGTCCTCGACCGCGTCCACGGCGGCGTAGGCGCTGGTGGCGGCGAGGCGCTGCCAGGCCGCGCGTTCGGGACCGCGCAGGTCCGCGACGGCCGACTCCGTCAGAGTGCGCCGCGTGGCGACGGCACCGGTGAACAGCCGCAGGCGCTCCCCGCCGAGGCGGCCGGCCAGTCGCGCGCCCGCGAGCACGACGTCCTCCTGGGCCAGGGCCTCGCCCGCGCGGGAGAACTCGAGCAGCACGCGCGCGTCGGAGCCGAGTTCGGCGTCCTGGATGCCGGAGAGCGCGCCGCCCACCGAGAAGGCCGCCGTGATGGTCCTCGTGTAGCGGCCGTACGTCTCCTCCCAGCCGGCGCTGCCGTCGAGCACCGCGGTCCGCAGCGAGGGGAGTCCTTCGGCGCCGGAGACGAACGTCTCGAGCCGCTGGGCCACTCCGGCGGGCAGGTCCTGGCCGTCGGCGACGGTGCTGTGCTCACCGAGGCGGAGTCCGGCCACCGCGCGGTCGGTCCTGGCCGCGAGCGTCCTGAGGTCCTCGTCCTGGACAGCGGCCGGGTCGGTCGCGTGCCGTACGGCGGCCGCCCGCTCGGTCTGCAGGGCGGCCACCGCGGCTGCGACGGGGGTGCGCACCTGGGAGTCCACACGCTGCAACTGGCGCAGTCTGGAGACGTCCTGGGCGGTGCTGACGGTGGCGTACGCCCACAGGGCCAGCAGGGAGACGACCGGCACCATCAGCAGGCAGACGATCTTGGCGCGCACGGTGCGCGGCCGGATCCGCCAACGTCCCGCGCGCGTGGGTATCGCGTCCGTCGGCGTATCGGTCTCGTCGTCCGGCCCTTCGTCGGCGGGCGGTCCGGCGTGGGCACGCCGCCCGCGCGCGGGGGTCGGCGTGTCGGCCTCGGCCGTGGGGGTCCTCCGGGGTGTACGCATGGCCTCCTCGCTCGGAAGTGGTTCGACAGTGGTACGACGGGACACGTCGTCCGGTCCGTCAGACGGTGGTCCGACGGGGGGCCGTCAGGCGGTTCGGGCCGGCCGAGGGCCTGCTGCGCTCTCCACGGGCTGCTGTGCCGAGGCCGATGCCTCGCGCTCCCCCGTGGTGGGCGACAGCGCGACGAAGGCCGAGGTCAGGAAGAGGTAGGACCCCAGGCCAACGGCGAGGGGGAAGATGAACTGCATCGCCGTGGCCCCGGGCAGCGCCGCGCCGGAGGGGGTGACGTGCACGCTCACCGCGAACATCCCCGTGTAGTGCATGCTGCTCACCGCCGCCCCCATGACGAGGGAGGCGATGGTGACCGCGACGGGCGACTTGATGTTGAGCGCCGCCCACAGGGCCGCGGTCGCCGCGACGACCGCGATCACGACGGAGACCGCGACGAGTGTCGGGGCGTAGGCGACGCCGCCGTGCAGCCGGACCGCGGCCATGCCCAGGTAGTGCATGCTCGCCACGCCCAGGCCGGTGGTGAGGCCGCCGATCAGCAGCGCGCGGGTGCGGTCGCGGCCGTAGCCGACGGCGAAGACGCCGGCGCTGACGACGGCCATGGCGACGACGAGGCTGAGCACGGTCAGCGGAACGTCGTAGCGGATGTCGGTGCCGCTGACGCCGAAGCCGAGCATGGCCACGAAGTGCATGGTCCAGATGCCGGTGCCGATCGCCGAGGCGGCGGTGATCAGCCAGTTGCGGCGTGAACGTCCGGTGGCGCCGAGTGCGCGGACGGTGCAGCGCAGCCCCAGCGCGGCGCCTATGCAGGCCATCGCGTACGACAGCACGGGGGTCAGCCAGCCGAAGGTGGCGTGGTCCAGGTGTCCCATGGCCACGGGACGCTAGTGGGGGCACAGGGGCACAAAGGGGGCGCATTTCGAAAGGTGCCGCAATATGACGCAGACGTACACCGGAACGATCGGGTCACGCTCGAACATGCGCGCCGCGTCGTCATCCGTGTCGGTGAGGGAGGGTGAGGGATCATGCGGAGCATGAGCGACGACCACACACACGTCCGGGAGTTCTTCGCCGCCCGCGCGGCGGACTGGGACGCCCGCTTCCCCGACGACGGTCCCGCCTACGCGGCCGCGGTCGCCGACCTCGGCCTGCGCGAGGGGAACCGCGTGCTGGACGCCGGCTGCGGCACCGGACGGGCCCTGACGCCGCTGCGTGCGGCCGTGGGGCCCTCGGGAGTGGTGGTCGGGGCCGATCTGACCCCGGCCATGCTGGAGGCCGCCGTTCGGGCCGGACGGGACCGCGACGGACAGCTGGTGCTGGCCGACGTCGCCGCGCTCCCGCTGCGCTCCGCGTCGCTGGACGCCGTGTTCGGGGCGGGGCTCGTCTCCCACCTCCCGCAGCCGGCGGTGAATCTGCGGGAGTTGGCGCGCGTGGTGCGCTCCGGCGGCACGCTGGCGCTGTTCCACCCGATCGGCAGGGCGGCGCTCGCGGCGCGCCAGGGCCGGCAGATCACCCCGCAGGACCTGCGCGCCGAGCCGAACCTCCGCCCGCTGCTGGCCGGTTCCGGCTGGCGCATGACGTCGTACGTCGACGAGGACGCCCGCTTCCTGGCCCTGGCCGTACGAGAGGGCTGACGGCTCACGCCCCTCCCGCCACCGCCTTCACGAAGGCGTCGGGGTTGTCGAACATGACGTTGTGGCCGGCCCCCGGCACCGTCACGACCCGCACGCCCGCCGCCTCCAGGGAGGCCGCCCCGTCGAGTTCGCCGGTGAGCTCGCCCTGGAGGTAGACGCGCTCGATCGCGTCGAACCCGGCCAGGAGGTCGCGCATCACCGGATCCGATCCGCGCCGGAGGCCGACGGCGCTGCGGTGCAGGGCGCGCGGGTCGGCGAGCCGCATGGTCGCCGCCCACAGGGGGCCGATCCGGTCCAGCACGCGCGCGTACCCGCCGTCGACGAACTCGCCCTCCGAGTAGGCCGCGATGCCGCTGCTGCCCGCGCCGGGCGGCGGAAAGGCGTCGAGGTTGGCCTCCGTGAGGACGAGCCGGGCGACCAGGTCCGGGCGACGGTGCGCGAGGACGATGGCCACCGAGCCGCCCATGCTGTGGGCGACGAGTTCGGCGCCGGTCACCTCCGCCGCGTCCAGCGCGGCCGCCAGGGCGTCGGCGTGCTCCTCGAGTGTGTAGCCGAAGTCCTCGGGCCGGTCGCTGATGCCGTGCCCCGGAAGATCGACGAACAGGCTGCGCCGACCGGCGAGTTCGGGACGGGCCGCCACGTGCGCGTGGTAGACCGCCGAGGCCGCTCCCAGCCCGTGGACGTACACACGCGCGGGTTCCGCCCCCGGCGTCTCGGTCCAGCGCACACGGCTCCCCCTGTGGTCGAACTCGGCTTGCCGCATCGTCTCGTCCCCGTTCCCCGGTGGAGCGCCACCGCCGTCGATTCCAGTCCTCCTGACGATACCTCGGTATCGATGTATAAAGTCAACGAGGTATTCCTGATCCGATGTACAGCTGAAGCGATGTACCCCCCTTCTGCGACAGAATGCGGGCATGCTGGAGCTCGCCATCCTCGGTTTTCTGTACGACGTCCCGTTGCACGGCTACGAGCTGCGCAAACGCATCACGGCGCTGACCGGGCACGTCCGGCCCGTGGCCGAGAGCACGCTCTATCCGGCGATCAAACGGCTGGAGAAGTCGGGCCTTCTGGTGCGGGCCACGGAACCCGGTGCGGTGGCAGCCCCACGGCACGTCCTGAGGCTCACCGAGGAGGGCAGGAGCGAGCTGCGCCGACGGCTCGCCGAGCCCGCACAGCGCGACATCACCGACGAGAACCACTGGTTCACGGTGCTCGCCTTCCTCCGGCACCTGGACGACTCCGCCGCCCAGGCGGCCGTACTGCGCCGCCGACTGGCCTTCCTGCAGGAGCCGACGAGCTTCTTCTACGACGGCGACCGGCCGGTGCGGGCCGAGGACCTCGACGACCCCTTCCGGCGCGGAGTGCTGACCATCGCGCGGGCCACGTCCCGGGCCGAGCTCACCTGGCTGCGGGACACCCTGGACTCACTGGGCGGCTGACCCGTCCACGTGCCGTACGGGGCAGCCCCGTAGGCCGGGCACCGGACGGGTGCCCAACTCGTCCAGGCGGTAGCCGTCGGGGTAGCTCTTGATCTCCCAGTTCTGCCGCGCGTAGTGCGGCGCCCGACGCGGCGGAAGCAGCCGGACCGCACGTCCACGCGCGCGTACCGCGCCACGCACCAGTGCGCGGGCGACGGGACCTGGCGGGGCGTAGCGAAAGGCCTTCAGGAGCGGTTCGTCGAGCAGGGCGAGCGTGCCGGCGCGCAGAGCGGGGGCGAGCGGCCGCGGGTACCACGAGGCCATCAGGGCGAGCGTGGCGTCCGAGACGCGCCGCGCGCCCTCGTCCCAGGCGAAGTGCGCCTCCTCATAGGCGTCCAGGCAGGCTTCGAACTCCTCGTAGGACTCGGGGATGTCCTTGATGCCCATACGCTCCCCCAGAGTGCGGTAGTGCACCGTCGAGGCGACGATCTCGTGGCGCGACATCCTGCGCCATCCATAGGCGTCGATCCACCGCTTGGGCATCACGACGAACGTGCACAGGACGTACCGCATGTCGTCGTTGCCGATGTCGTAGCTGCTGTGCATCCGGTTGATGCGGCGCACGGCCGTACGGCCCCGGTCGCTGTCGAAGCCGTGCTCGACTACGGCGTCGAGGAGCAGCGAGGTGTCGTCGTAGCGCCTCTGGGCGCGGTCCGTGAGCTCCGCCGTGCGCGCGAGCAGCCGACCGATGCTCGGCACGGCGTACGTGCGGTACAGAGCCAGCTCCAGGGCCCGGGTGACGTCCCAGGGGAACTCGTACGCCGCGGTGAGCCGGTAGATCTCGAAAGCGTCCTCGTACGGATCCATCCGCCGGATCTGCTCAAGCCTCTCGAAGCGCTTCACCGCACCGTCCCCCTTCTGCCGCCGTCCGTCCAACTCTACGTTGGGTAGCAGGAGATGAACGCTCCGCTCAGGCACGCCCGCACGCAGGGGGAAGGTGGTCATCATGTTCGGCACGGTCCGTAAGGCCTTCGCGAGACTCCGCGACGCCACGCGCGTGCAGTCGCGCCCCGGAGAGCGACCCCGCAGCGGCGGCAGGCGCCCGCCCAATCTCTTCGAGGCGGCCGCCGCGTACGTCTCGGCCTGCGCGGAGGACGATCAGGACCGGATCGACGAGGCGGCGGGCTGGGTGTCGCCGGAGGCGCTGTCCTTCGGCGTCAACGAGCTGGCGTGCCGTGCCGTCATCGCCCTCGCGAGGGAGCGCGACGAGTCGCCGCGGACGGTGGCCCGGGCGCTCCTCGGACTGCCGGCGTTGTGAACATCCGCGGCGATGCGGGGTAGATCCATCGCTCCACTCGGGAAACCGCAGCTCCGGGTATTACCCGGGAGTCGTGACAAGCGCCTTCCCGTCGCACTAGGGTGCGCGCCGTTGGACGAACCGATGGGGAGGCTGGGATGGCCGGGACGGACGAGAACGCCGTCGCCGCCGAGGACGATGCGCTCTATGTGCTCACGGCGGTGCTGCTGACGCCGGCGAAGTTCCCGAGTGTGCTGGGCGACGACTATCCGGAGGCCTGTGCGGCGCTCGGCCTCGCGCCGCTCGCCGACGGCTACGGTCTGGTGCTGGGCCAGGACGGCGAGGGCGCACGGTGGACGGTCGTCATCGACGACGTGTCGCTGGTGGCCGTCGCCATCGCGTCATGGGACTGCGGCATGGAGTACGACCTGTCGCCGGACGAGCGGACGGTCGTCGCCGCGTTGCCCGGCTGGCCGCTGGCGGTCGCCGTCGCGGCGCCCGGCGTGCCCGCGCCGCACGACCCCGCCCCGGAGATCGTGGACAGCCCCGCGCTGTGCCCGCCGGACACGACGACGTGGGGTCCGGCCCAGCGTCGGCTGGGGGCCGACGAGATAGCGCTCCAGTGGGCCCTGTGGCGCGAGCAGATCGACGACGCCGAGTTCGCGCCTGCGCGGGGCGGCGCCGGGGACGCCGAGGTCGCCGACCCGGCATCCGACGACCGCGTGGGCAGCGCAGGCGCCACAGGCATGACAGGCATCACAGGCGGCATTGACAGCGAAGGCGGCACTGACGGCGAAGGCGGCACGAGCGGCGGCGACGGCGGGGCCGAGAAGGCCGAGCGGGAGGCGCCGAAGGGGCACAGCGGCGTGCGGCGCGTCCTCGCCGAGGTGCGCGCCTATGTGGACGCCCCGCCTCCGCTGGGCCGTGTCCGGTCGTCGTTCGCACCGGGTGACGCCCGTACCCTGCGCGCCGACGGCCCCGGCTGGTCGCTGGTGGCGAGGACGGACGACATCGCGTTCGTCCTGCTCGACGACGAGCCCGGCGAGGTCTTGCCGGTCGGCCGGGGGCCCGAGCTGCCGGGGCTCCTGGAAGCACTCGACAAGATGGCCGTACGGCCCCTTTGAGGCCCCGTGGCCCGCATCTCTGCACCCCTGCTTACGTCTTCGGAGGGCGGAAGCCCGCCCTCCGAAGACGTAAGTCAGCGGCCGAGCTCCTTGCGCGTGACGCGGCGCAGCCTGCGCCGCTGCGACGGGTCCAGCGTGAGGTAGGCCGCTGCCGGGACTCCCAGCACGATCAGCAGGGCCGCCCACCAGGGCAGCCAGATCAGCAGGAGGAGCCCGACTGCCACCCCTCCTGCGGCGATCTTCGCCTTCTTCGACATGTGCGTCGCCTCCTTCGCGGCTACTGCCGCTCTCTGCCATGAAAACGGGTCCGCGTCGCGCGCGGTTCCGGACACGACCCTGAGACGTCCCTGAGGTACCCCCGAGACGTCCCTGAGAACCTCTGGCTCCCAGGTTCGCGGAGCAGAGGGTTCCCGCGGAAGCATCGTCCGAGATCTCTGAACTGGCCCGCTGTCATGTCGTGTACTTGCCCGGCGTCCCGGCCCGTACCGGCGGAATCGCCTTCTGGCACCCGGCCGGCGGCGCTCCCCCCGTCGTCGGGGCGGGGTCCGTCGAGGACATGACCGTCGTCCGGCCTGTCGGGGCCGGCGTGGCGGCGGCACGTGTACCCGCCGTGCTCTTGCCGGTGCAGGAAGGCCCTGTCCGTGCTCACCCGCGCGCGCGGCCGCGGAGGTGCATCGGTCCGCCGCCTTCTGGGGTGCGGCGAGATTGCCGGCCCTCCAGTTCGTGGCGCGTGGCCTGCTCCTGCCCGGCCTGTCGTCCGACGATCACGACGCCTGGCGGGTCGGCCCGCTGGAGCCGGAGGACCTCGAGTGTGTGCGCCGGCTGGCCGACGCGATGCCGCCCGAGGCGCACGCCGTGCCGGTGGACGACAGCCCGCCGCTACGGCTGCCGGACCCGGAGCGTTTGCTGCGCGCCTTCCTCGACGCGGTGGCGGACCCGCTGCCCCGCTGCCCCGCCGCGCAGCTGGTGACGGGCACACCGGCCTACGCGACGCGTGAGCCCCAGCGCATGCCGGAGCTGCGCGCGTGGGCCGCCGACGTCGCTGCGGGCCACGACGCCGGCGTACGGATCTCGGCGATCTGGAGGCGGAGTGCGACTGCGGCGCCTGGGACCACTGCGGTCACACGGCGGCGCTCTGCTACCAGGTGGCGCGGCTGCTCGACCAGGATCCCTTCGTGCTGCTGCTGGTCCGTGGACGCGCCGAGCAGGCCCTGCTGGACGGCCTCCAGGCCCGTGGCGAGTCCGCGCCGGCCGCATCGGAGCCGCCGCGGGCGGAGGGTGTGGACGCGGTGGAGGCCTACGCGGCCGGAAACGCCCTGCCGCCGCTGCCCGACGTGCCCGGCCGGCCGGAGGAGCCGGGAGTGCCGCCCACCCTGGACACGGACGCCCCGCCGCCTTCCGGGGTGGACCCGGACGCCTTGGAGATCCTGGCCGCCCGGACGGCCGCTGCGGCGCACCTCCTGCTCGCGGAGGCCCTGCGCACCGGGGTGGAACGGCGGCCTCGGGCGGCCGAATCGCCCCTCGTCCAGGACGCGGTGCGCCTGGCCGCGGGCGGCCACGGAGTCACCGGAGCTTCGGCGGCGGACAGAGCGGTGGCCGACCGGCTGGCCGCCGGCTCGGGGCGCAGCCGGGAGCAACTGGCGCTGGCTGGACGGGCCTGGCGACACGGAGGCGCGGCCGCCCTGTCGGTGCTGAAGGAGGAGTGGACCGTAGAGGGTGAGGCGTTGGCACGCGCGCGTGCCGCTCTGGAGGCGGCCTGGGAGGAGGACGAGCGGCCGGCGCTGCGGTGCGGGGGAACCGGTGGACGGTGGTCGGATCGGCCTGCCAGCTGCGTCTGGGCGGGACGGGCGCTGGTGGCCCTATCGCAAGGAGTCCGGCCGTTGGATGCCGGCCGCAGGCGCGGCCCAGGACCCGGCGACAGCGTGAGCCGCGGCTCGCCCCGACGGCGAGGAAGCGCTTTCCCGAGGTCGGGGACCTCGCGATCCAGGGTGGGGCGCCGGTCCGACGGACGTACGACGCCCCGTGTTCACCGGAGCGTCGTACGGCGTTCCGCGGGTGACCCAACTCTGGCCGCTGTCAGCGAACTTGCCCCTCAGGAGGCCCGATGTCCCTGTACGCCGCCGGCCGGCGCCGCGTCCACCGTTCCGTCGCAGTGGGCATACCGCTCGCCGTGCTGGCCGCCCTCGTCACCGCCGGACCGGCCGCCGCGGGCGCCTCGGCGGGGCAGGCGTACGTCACGCGGACGGCGACGCTCGGCGACATCCCGCTCGGCGCGTTCAGCAACGCCCTGCTGCCCGGCACGGTGGACGACGACCGGGCTGTGGACCTCGGCGGCATCGGGAGCGACATCTACCCGGCGGGGCGCAAGGGCGAGTTCTGGACCGTCACCGACCGCGGGCCCAACGGGCAGATCAAGGTGGGAGGCGCCAAGCGCCGTACTTTCGCCGTGCCCGGATTCGACCCGACGATCGTCCGGATCAAGGTGTCCGGGGACTCGGTGAAGGTGCTGGAGGCGATCCCCGTCACCACCTCCGCCGGGAAGCCCGTCACCGGTCTGTCGAACCAGGAGGGACGCGACGAGGCGCCGTACTCCTACAACGCTCTGACGCCTCTGTCCTACAACCCGAACGGGTTGGACACCGAGGGCGTCGTGCGGGCGGCCGACGGGAGCTTCTGGCTGGTCGACGAGTACGCCCCTTCACTGGTTCACGTGTCCGCGCGCGGGAAGGTGCTGACGCGGTACGTGCCCAAGGGGCTGAAGCTCACGGGAGCGGACTACCCGGTGGTGGAGGCGCTGCCGGCGGTCCTGCTGCACCGGAAGGTCAACCGCGGCTTCGAGGGGCTCGCCCTGCTGCCGGGCGGTGATCTCGTGCTGGCGGTGCAGAGCCCGCTGTCGCTGCCGGACACCGGTGCCGGGGAGGGCTCGCGCACCGCGCGACTGCTGCGTTTCTCGCCCAAGAAGAAGGCGGTCACCGCCGAGTACGCCTACCGCTTCGACCCGGTGGACGTGGTCGACCCGAGCGAGGACGACACCTCCGAGCTCAAGATCTCCTCGGTGGTCGCCGTGGGCGACGACCGGCTGCTGGTCGAGGAGCGCACGGACAAGGCCGCGCGGCTGCAGTCGGTGCGGCTGGGACGGGGTGCGAACATCCTGGGCACCCGATGGGACGACGACTCGACGTCGCCCTCGCTGGAACAGCTGGACGACCCCGCGGCTTCCGGGGTCCCAGTGCTGTCGAAGCGGCTGGTCGTCGATCTGGGCGCGGTCGCCGGGGTGCCCGGCAAGATCGAGGGCGTCGCGCGCGTGGACCGCGACACGCTCGCCCTGATCAACGACAACGACTTCGGGATGACGGACGGGAACGGCGCGTTCGACGCCCAGGGCCGACTGGTCGACAGCGGCGTCGAGACGACCGTGACCTACGTGCGGCTGCCGCGAGACCTGTACTAGGAGGCCCGGTAGTCCGGCACGACTAGGAGGCCCGGTAGTCCGGCACGCGCGCGTGGGGGGATGCCGCCCTGCGCGCGCGTGCCGGTTACGGCAGCAGTCCGCTCAGGGACGGCAACAGCGACTCCAGATCGCTGGGCAGCTCGCTCGGCAGCTCCGTGGGGAGCTGGGACGGCAGCTCGCTCGGCAGCCCGCTGGGCAGCTCGACGGGAAGGCTCGGGGACGGGGCCGGAGACGAGCCGGCGCCGCTCCCTCCGGACGGCTTGTCGCTCGGCGAGTCGCCGGACGACGACATCAGCACGACGACGAGGACGGCTCCCGCGGCGGCCAGCAGCGCCAGCACGACGAAGAGGGGGGTCCTGCGCCTTCCGGAGCCGCCCGGCGGGCCCTGCGGCGGAGAGGGCGGCCAACCGCCGCCTCCTGTCCCGTCGTCGTGTCCGAAGGCCGAGGGAGGCGGTCCGAAGCCGCCCGGGGGCGGTGTGTCGCCCGGCGGGCCGGGCGGCTGAGGCGGTACGGGTGGCATGGCCATAGCGTCCAGCGTCGCCGCGGACCGCCCACAGCGCGACCCCCGCACGGAAGTTGATACGGGCTCATGCCATGGACGGCATGATTCCGGCGTATTCGGTGCGGAGGCCTCGAACGAAGACCGTTCGACTGCAATCGTAGGTCAGCCGCGGGCGCCGAGGAGGTGGTCCATGGCGAGCTGGTCGAGCCGCTCGAAGGCCATGCCGCGCGCGGCGGCCGTGTCGGCGTCGAAGTCCTCGAAGGCGGTGCGGTCACCGAGCAGGCTCTGCAGGCCGTCGGCCGCGGTGGGCTGGGCCAGCTCGTCCAGGCGGGAGGCCCGCAGGGCCTCCTGGACCTCCGGGTCACCGCGGAACGCGGCGGCGCGCTCCTTGAGGATCAGGTAGTTGCGCATGCAGCCCTCGGCGGACGCCCAGACGCCGTCGAGGTCCTCGGTGCGCGGCGGCTTGAAGTCGAAGTGCTTCGGGCCCTCGTAACCGGCGCTCTCCAGCAGGTCGACCAGCCAGAACGCGGACCGCAGGTCGCCGGCCCCGAAGCGCAGGTCCTGGTCGTACTTGATGCCCGACTGGCCGTTGAGGTCGATGTGGAACAGCTTGCCCGCCCACAGCGCCTGCGCGATGCCGTGCGGGAAGTTCAGCCCGGCCATCTGCTCGTGGCCGACCTCGGGGTTCACGCCGTACAGCTCCGGGCGCTCCAGGCGCTCGATGAACGCCAGGGCGTGACCGACGGTGGGCAGCAGGATGTCGCCGCGCGGCTCGTTCGGCTTGGGCTCGATCGCGAAGCGCAGGTCGTAGCCCTGCGAGGTGACGTACTCGCCGAGCAGGTCGAAGGCCTCCTTCATGCGGTCGAGGGCCACGCGTACGTCCTTGGCGGCACCGGACTCCGCGCCCTCGCGCCCGCCCCAGGCGACGTAGATCTTCGCGCCGAGCTCGACGGCCAGGTCGATGTTGCGGATCGTCTTGCGCAGGGCGTAGCGGCGCACGTCGCGGTCGTTCGCCGTGAACGCGCCGTCCTTGAAGACGGGGTGGGTGAAGAGGTTGGTGGTGGCCATCGGCACGGTCATGCCGGTCGTGTCCAGGGCCTGGCGGAAGCGCTTGACGTGCTCCTCGCGCTCGGCGTCGGAGGCCCCGAAGGGGATCAGGTCGTCGTCGTGGAAGGTCACGCCGTAGGCGCCCAGCTCGGCCAGGCGCGTCACGGTCTCGACCGGGTCCAGGGCCCGCCGCGTGGCGTCGCCGAAGGGGTCCCTTCCCTGCCAGCCGACGGTCCACAGACCGAAGGTGAACCTGTCATCGGGGGTGGGCTGGTAACTCATGCCGCGGCTCCTCGCTTGAAGACTGTCTGGCGGACTGCCCTGCAGACTATTTCGTCATGGCCGTTTACAAATTAGTATGCGAACGCATCTCTGGGAAGACAGATCCCGCAGAGCCGCGGAAAAACTTAGGGAGAGCCCGATGTCAGCAGCCGAGGGTCCGCTCGTCGTCGGCGTGGACACGTCCACCCAGTCCACCAAGGCGCTGGTCGTCGACGCGGCCACCGGCGAGGTCGTGGCGAGCGGCCAGGCACCGCACAGTGTGTCCTCCGGGGCCGGCCGCGAGAGCGACCCGCGCCAGTGGTGGGACGCCCTGTGCGAGGCGCTGCGCCAGTGCGGCGACGCGGCGCACGAGGCCGCCGCGGTGTCGATCGGCGGGCAGCAGCACGGGCTCGTCACGCTGGACGAGCGCGGCGAGCCGGTGCGCCCGGCGCTGCTGTGGAACGACGTGCGCTCGGCCCCGCAGGCCCGTCGGCTGACCGAGGAACTGGGCGGCGCGAAGTTCTGGGCGGAGCGCACCGGCTCCGTCCCGGCCGCCTCCTTCACGGTCACGAAGTGGGCCTGGCTGGCCGAGCACGAGCCGGAGGCCCTGCGCGCGACGAAGGCCGTGCGCCTCCCCCACGACTACCTGACCGAGCGCCTCACGGGCGAGGGCACGACCGACCGCGGCGACGCCTCGGGCACCGGCTGGTGGGCCTCCGGGACCGAGGCCTACGACGCGGAGATCCTCGCCCACGTGGGCCTCGACCCCGCGCTGCTGCCGCGCGTGGTGCGGCCCGGCGAGGTGGCGGGCACCGTGCGCGACAGCCACGACCTGCCGTTCTCCAAGGGCACCCTGGTCGCCCCGGGCACCGGCGACAACGCGGCGGCGGCACTGGGGCTGGGGCTGCGTCCCGGCACGCCGGTGCTGAGCCTCGGCACCTCGGGCACGGTGTACGCGGTGTCGAAGCGCCGCCCCACCGACCCGACCGGCACCGTGGCGGGCTTCGCGGACGCCCACGGCGACTGGCTGCCGCTGGCCTGCACCCTGAACTGCACGCTCGCCGTCGACCGCGTCGCGACCCTGCTGGGCCTGGACCGCGAGGCCGTGGAAGCTGCCGGAGACCTCACGCTCCTGCCCTACCTCGACGGCGAGCGCACCCCGAACCTGCCGAACGCCTCCGGGCTGCTGCACGGCCTGCGCCACGACACCACCGCCGGACAGCTCCTCCAGGCCGCCTACGACGGCGCCGTCCACGCCCTGCTCGGCGCCCTCGACCTGGTCCTCGACGAGGACGCGGACCGCTCGGCCCCCCTGCTGCTGATCGGCGGCGGCGCCCGGGGCACGGCCTGGCAGCAGACCGTACGTCGGCTGTCGGGGCGCCCGGTCCAGATCCCGGAGGCCAAGGAACTCGTCGCGCTGGGCGCCGCTGCACAGGCCGCCGGTCTGCTGACCGGCGAGGACCCGGCCGCCGTGGCCAGGCGCTGGAACACCACCCGGGGCCCGGTGCTCGAGGCGGTCGAGCGGGACGAGGCGACGCTCGCCCGGATCACCGGGGTACTCTCCGACGCGACCCCGCTGCTGGAGAACCGGTAGGAATCGACGAATCGACGGAGGCATGACCGCACCGCTGCACGAGGCCCGCCCGACCGGCCCGGGACGTGCGCTGCCCGACACCCAGCAGGGCATGCGCCGTCGCAACCTGGCCCGGGTGATGCACGCCGTCAGCGCCGAGGGACCGCTCTCGCGGGCGGCGGTCGCCTCGCGCATCGGCCTGACCCGTGCGGCGGTGTCGACCCTCGTCGACGAGCTCATACGCACCGGGCTGCTGGAAGAGCTGGGCCCCGAGCGGCCTGGCCGGGTGGGCCGCCCGGGATCGGCGCTGGCGGTCAGCGGGCGCGGCCCGGCGGGCATAGGCGCCGAGGTCGGCGTCGACCATCTCGCGGTCTGCGCCGTGGACCTGCGCGGCGAGGTGCGGGCGCGGGCCGTGCGGCACGGCACGAACCGGGGTCGCCCGCCCGAGCCGGTGATCGAGGAGCTGACCGGGCTGGTGCGCGAGGTCGTCGCCGAGGCGGAGCGCGCGGGGCTGTGGCCGGCCGGGCTGGCCGTGGCCGTCCCCGGCCTGGTCGCCCGCGACGCGCGCACCGTCGTCCGCGCACCCAACCTCGACTGGCACGACACCGACCTCGGCGCGCTGCTGCCCGGGGACCTCCCGCTCACGGTGGACAACGAGGCCAACTTCGGCGGACTGGCCGAACTCTGGCTCGGCGAGGACACCCCGCAGGACTTCCTGCACGTCTCGGCCGAGATCGGCATCGGCGCCGCGCTGGTCGTGGACGGCAGCCTGCTGCGCGGAACCCGCGGCTTCGCGGGCGAACTGGGCCATGTGCCGGTCCGTCCCGACGGGCCGGACTGCGTGTGCGGCGGACGCGGATGTCTGGAGCAGTACGCCGGCGAGGAGGCGGTCCTGCGGGCGGCCGGTCTGGAGCCGGGCGGCGACCGCGTCGGACTGCTCGCGGGGCGCGCGGCGAACGGAGACCCGGATGTACGACGGGCTCTGCACGAGGCGGGCACGGCGCTCGGCATCGCCCTGACCGGAGCGCTCAATCTGCTGGACCCGGAGAGCGTCGTGCTCGGCGGCGCTCTGGCGGGACTCGCGCCCTGGCTGCTGCCGTCCCTCGAAACCGAACTCGCCCGGCGCACGGCCGGTCCGCCCCGCCCCGTGTCCGTGTCGCGGCTGGGCTCCGAGGGGCCGTTGTTGGGGGCTGCGCACTCGGTGGTGCGGGCTGTGCTGGACGATCCGGCGGCGGTGGCGGGACGGGTCTGAGGGGGCCTCAGCGGGCCGGGGACGCAGGCCTGGCGAGGGTGCAGGCCTGTCGAGGTGTAGGGCCTGGCGGGGTGCAGGCCGGTCAGAGTGCAGGCCTGACGAGGTATCGCAGGTACCGCCTGACGTGCCGACCGAGGTGGAACTCCCCGTTCGGGTGAGCGAGTTGTCCACAGTTCCCCGCTTGTCCACCGAACCACGGCACTTCCTTCTGCCGACCCCGCCAGCGCCGTAACGTGATGCACGCGGGGCCACCTGGACGAGCCCGACTCCTCTGCTGTCACCCCGCCGCTACCGCCACCTCGGCCCCGCCGGCCGTCCGCAGAACGGAGCAGTGCAGCCATGAGCGACCCCCGGATCCTGACCGTGCGCCCCGAACCGGGCGAGTACGCCTGGACGTTCGGCGGTGCTCCGCCCGTGGCTCGCATCGCGCCCGGCACGGTCCTCGACCTGTACACCGAGGACTGCTTCGCGGGGCGGGTGCGCTCGGAGAAGGACCTGGTGTCCGAGGTGTGCGAGTTCCCCTTCCTGAACCCGCAGACCGGGCCCTTCCACATCGAGGGCGCCGAGCCGGGCGACACGGTCGCGGTGCACTTCGTGTCGATCGAACCGGCCCGCGACTGGGCCGCCTCCTCCACGGTCCCCCTGTTCGGCGCGCTGACGTCGACGCACACCACGGCCACGCTCCAGCCCCCGCTCCCGGAACGGGTGTGGATCTGGCAGCTCGACCGGACCCGCCGTACGGCGCTGTTCCGGGCGCACGACAGCGGCCTCGCACTCGAACTGCCCCTGGACCCGATGCACGGCACGGTGGGCGTGGCGCCGGCCAACCTGGAGGTGCGCTCGGCACTGGTGCCGGACGCGCACGGCGGGAACATGGACACGCCCGAGATGCGGGCCGGGGTCACCTGCTACCTGGGGGTGAACGTCGAGGGGGCGCTGCTGAGCCTGGGCGACGGGCACGCCCGGCAGGGCGAGGGCGAGACCTGCGGGGTCGCCGTGGAGTGCGCGATGAACACCGTGGTGATCGTCGAGCTCCTCAAAGGGCTGGCCACGCCCTGGCCGCGCATCGAGTCGGACACGCACATCGTCTCGACGGGGTCGGCCCGCCCGCTCGAGGACGCGTTCCGGATCTCCCAGCTCGATCTGGTGCGGTGGCTGGTGCGCGACTACGGATTCAGCGAGTTGGACGCGTACCAGTTCGCAACCCAGGCCGTGGAGTCGCCGTTGGCCAACGTGTGCGACACCAACTACACGTGCGTGGCCAAGCTCCGCAAGGAGTGGCTGCCCGCCCGCGAGACCCACCGCGGCGTGCACGCACGGCTGCGCGAGACCGCGGCGACGCTGAACCACTGAGTCCGCACCCCCTGAAAGGCACTCCCGTGGAACGAGCAAGGCCCCTCCCCGACAGGCGGCGGATCCTGAAGGGCGCGGCTCTCGCCGCCGTCCCGTACGCGCTGCTTCCCGACGCGCGGGCCGGGGCGCAGACGCAGACCGTCGACTACCCGCTCGCCCAGTGGCAGCCCGCGACCGCCTCCAACTACACGACGGCGAACCGGCCCTCGGACCATCCCGTCGACCGCGTGGTCATCCATGTCACCCAGACCGCCTACGCCAAGGCCCTGGCCGTCTTCCAGAACCCGCGGAAGAAAGTGTCCGCGCACTACGTCGTGCGCTCCGCCGACGGTCATGTGGCGCAGTGCGTGAGGGAGTCCGACATCGCGTGGCACGCGGGGAACTGGGACTACAACACGCGCAGCATCGGCATCGAGCACGAGGGGTGGGTGGACCAGCCGGCCTACTTCACCGACGCGCTGTACGCGCGGTCCGCCCGGCTGACGGCCTCGGTCTGCGAACGGTACGGCATCGCCAAGGACCGCGCGCACATCATCGGCCATTACGAAGTGCCGGGCACCGACCACACGGATCCTGGTCACGACTGGGACTGGGACCGCTACATGAGACTCGTCGACTTCGGGTGAGTGCCGTCCGAACGGTTGTCGGCCCGCGTACCCGGAGTGACGATGTCCCCAGCCGTATCGCCTGCCGGGAGGACGAGTTGACCGATCCCTGGGTGGCCCTTGAGCCGGGGGCCGACCCTGCCGAACGTGTACGGATCCTGCGCCGGGCGCACGAGACGTTCACCGAGGCGGGCACGGTCCCACGGCCGGTGCGTGCCGTCGTGGCCGACTCGTGGCGGCGTTCCGCGCGAGCCGGCGTCGGCCCCGACGGCACGGCGAGCGTGGAGCTGACCGACGGCGATCTCGGCGCCTACCGGTCCGAGCATCCGCTGGCGCGGGTGATGCCGCTGTTCCGCGAGCTCATGGGGACGTTCGCCGCCGACGGCGAGCATCTCCTCGCGGTGTGCGACGCGCACGGCAGGCTGCTGTGGGTCGAAGGGCACGCGGCGACCCGGCGGCAGGCGGGGCGGATGAACTTCGTGCCGGGCGCCCGGTGGGCGGAGAGCGCTGTGGGGACGAACGCGCCGGGCACCGCGGTCGCCCTGGACCGGCCGGTGCAGGTGTTCGCGGCCGAGCACTTCATCCGGCGGGTGCAGCCGTGGACCTGTGCCGCGGCCCCGGTGCACGATCCGCGGACGGGGCGGGTGCTGGGCGCCGTGGACATCACCGGCGGGGACGGGCTGGCGCATCCGCACAGCCTCGGCTTCGTACAGGCGGTCGCGCGGGCCGCGGAGTCACACCTGGCGCTCCTCGCCCCCGAGGGGCCCGAGCCCGACGGGCCGCAGCTCACCGTGCTGGGCCGGGACGAGGCACGCCTGGTCACCGACGGCCGCACGATCAGGCTCAGCCGCCGCCACAGCGAGATCCTGATGCTGCTGGCCCACCACCCCGAGGGCCTGACCGGCGACGAACTGCTGTGCGCGCTGCACGAGGACGAGTCGGCGCCCCCGGTGACGCTGCGGGCCGAGCTCGCCCGGTTGCGCGGGGTCCTCGGTCCCGGGCTGCTGGCGTCGCGCCCCTACCGGCTCACCGTGCCCGTCGAGTCGGACGTCACCGTGGTCGAACGGCGGCTGGCGGCCGGAGCGGTCACCGCGGCCGTCACGGCGTACGCCGGGCCGCTGCTCCCGACGTCGCAGGCGCCGGCGGTCGTACGGCTCAGACAGCGTCTGGCCGACGGTCTGCGCGCGGCGCTGATCGCCCGCCGCGACCCCGACCTGCTGGCGGACTGGGCGCACGCACCGTGGGGCGAGGACGACCTCGACGTGTGGCGGGCGCTCGCGGCGGCCCGTCCGACGGCCGCGGTCCGGGCACGGCTGGCGGCCCTGGAGTCGGAGCTGGCGGCACCGGCCGGGTGGGCACGCTCCTGAGCCCACGGCCCGGCTCGGGGGTGCCGGGGGCTCCGGGGGCTCCGGGGGCTCCGGGGGCTCCGGGGACGCGACCATCGCCTGACGCCGAGCCGGCACCGCAACGTAGATGCAACGTCCGCCTCCCTACCCTCCGGCACAGAGCTGTCCAACGGCGGGCAGCGCTGCTGAAGGAGGCAGACCAGGATGACCCGTTACGCGGCGCCCGGAACCGAGGGCTCGATCGTCTCCTACCAGGCGCGCTACGACCACTTCATCGGCGGCGAGTATGTGCCGCCGGCCCGCGGGCAGTACTTCGAGAACCCCTCTCCGGTGAACGGGCAGCCGTTCACCGAGGTGGCGCGCGGCACGGCGGAGGACGTGGAGCGGGCGCTCGACGCGGCGCACGCGGCCGCGCCCGCCTGGGGCCGTACTTCGGCCACCGAACGCTCCGACATCCTGCTGAAGATCGCCGACCGCATGGAGGCGTACCTGGAGCCGCTCGCCGTCGCGGAGAGCTGGGAGAACGGCAAGCCGATCCGCGAGACCCTGGCGGCGGACATCCCGTTGGCCATCGACCACTTCCGCTACTTCGCCGGCGCGGTCCGCGCCCAGGAGGGCTCGCTCAGCGAGGTCGACGACGACACCGTGGCGTACCACTTCCACGAGCCGCTCGGGGTCGTCGCGCAGATCATCCCGTGGAACTTCCCGATCCTGATGGCGACCTGGAAGCTCGCGCCGGCGCTCGCCGCGGGCAACGCGATCGTCATCAAGCCCGCCGAGCAGACTCCGGTCTCCCTGCACTACTGGATGAGCCTGGTCGCGGATCTGCTGCCGCCGGGTGTGGTGAACATCGTCAACGGCTTCGGCGAGGAGGCGGGCAAGCCGCTCGCGTCCAGCCCGCGGGTGGCGAAGGTCGCGTTCACGGGCGAGACCTCCACGGGACGACTGATCATGCAGTACGCCGCGGAGAACCTGAAGCCGGTGACGCTGGAGCTCGGCGGCAAGTCGCCGAACCTCTTCTTCGACGACGTGTGGGACAAGGACGACGACCTGCGCGACAAGGCCCTCGAAGGCTTCACCATGTTCGCGCTGAACCAGGGCGAGGTGTGCACCTGCCCGTCACGCGGCCTGATCCAGCGCGGGAACTACGGCGACTTCCTGCAGGCAGCCGTCGCCCGCACCGAGCTGATCAAGCCCGGTCACCCCCTCGACACCGACACGATGATCGGCGCACAGGCCTCCGGCGACCAGCTCACCAAGATCCTCTCCTATATCGACATCGGTCGACAGGAGGGCGCGAAGGTCCTCACTGGCGGTGAACGCGCCGAGTACGACGGCGAGTTGAAGGGCGGTTACTACGTCCAGCCGACGATCTTCGAGGGCGACAACCGCATGCGGATCTTCCAGGAGGAGATCTTCGGCCCGGTGGTCTCGGTGGCGTCCTTCGACGACTTCGACGATGCGATCAAGATCGCCAACGACACGTCGTACGGCCTCGGGGCGGGGGTGTGGACGCGGGACATCAACACGGCGTACCGCGCGGGCCGCGCCATCCAGGCGGGCCGCGTGTGGACCAACTGCTACCACGCCTACCCGGCGCATGCCGCGTTCGGCGGATACAAGCAGTCGGGGATCGGACGCGAGACGCACAAGATGATGCTGGAGCACTACCAGCAGACGAAGAACCTGCTGGTGAGCTACTCGCCGAAGAAGCTGGGCTTCTTCTAGACACATGCGAAAAGGCGCCTGACCTGGGTTTTCACCCGTCAGGCGCCCTTCGCTCAACCCGCTCTCGACCGAGCCCGGCTTGCACGCCAACTCCCAATTCCTCCCACGACTGCACCCCTCCTGACCAGTGCTTCCGGACCAGTCACGGACCAAACCCCCGGTTCATCCCTCGGGCACGTCACCTTGGCTGACGCGCTGCCACTCGTTCATGGACTGCTCGATGAGACGGTTCGCCTGCTCTCGAAGGCCGTCAAGGAACTTGGCGTAGTGGCGAAAGAGAACCTCGATGCTCTGGCCGGCGCGGCGGGCGCACTCGGCCAGGTCAACTCCCGAGTAACCCGTCGAGGACATCAACACCCAAGCCTGGAAGGTCTACGGCCAGCGCCAACTGGCCCGCGCCTATATGCCGCCCATTCCGGACCAGCTGGCCTGGGCGTCCTGGGAGGGGGTCGGGCCGGAAGCTCCTTGGTGACATCACCGGCCTCCGCGTCCTGGACATCGGCTCCGGGGCCGGCCACCTCGCCGTCCGTCTCGTCCAGGCGCACGGCGCCTGCGTCACTGGAATCGAGCTGTCCCCGAGCCAGCATGAACGCGCTGTCACCAGTCCCGCGGACGTCCAGGGTGTGCAGTTCGTCCAAGGAGACGTGGCCGAGTATCTGGCCGGAGCCGAGCCGTTCGACGCCGCCTACGCGATCGGGACGCTGGGGTTCATCGACCCGCACCGTTCGCTGTCGGCACTGCGCGACGGACTGCGCCCTGGCGCCCCCTTGATTCTCTCGCTCCTCGTCGAGCACGCCCCGGCAACCGAGGGCGGCCGTGTCCTCGATGCCGGATGCGGGACCGGCGAGCTGGCCGTCTTCCTTGCCTCCCTCGGCCACAGCGTCGAGGCCGCGGATTTCGCCGAGGGCGCGCTTGACCGGGCACGCGCAGAGCACGCAGAGGACAACGTGCGCTGGCTGTGCCTGGACCCGTACGACAGCCGCACCAGGCCGGTGTCCGGGCACACGCCGCGGGGCTGACGACGTCCCCCGGGCCGGGCGGCGGTGGGTGACGAACACCGGGCCGGGAGCGAGTCGGGGAAGGCGTCGGCCGCCCCGCGGACGGTCCACGCCTTCCCGGCCCACAGTTGCACGACGGTGGGCACCGCTTCCCCCTTTCGGACGGCCGCGGGACGACGCCTTCACGCTCGCGCGACTCAGGGGAGGTGACCCAGGCTGCCGTGATGGGGTACCTGCTCCTGGGGCTGTCAGGGACTACCAGGCGGCCAGTGAGCCGTCCGTGTTGCGCCAGACCGGGTTGCGCCAGCGGTGGCCGCGTTCGGCGGCGGCGCGGACCGCGTTCTCATCAATCGTGATACCGAGACCGGGCGCGGTCGGGCGGTCGATGTAGCCGTCATGGAACGTGAAGGGCGTGGTGTCGGCGAGGTAGTCCAGCAGTCCGCTGCTGTCGCCGTAGCCGATGCCCAGTGCCTGTTCCTGGATGAGGAAGTTGGGGATCGCGAAGTCGAGTTGCAGACTGGCCGCGAGGGCGATCGGGCCGAGCGGGCAGTGCGGGGCCACCATGACGTCGTACGCCTCGGCCATCGCGGCGATCCGGCGGGTCTCGGAGATGCCGCCGGCGTGGCTGATGTCGGGCTGGGCCACGGCGATGCCGTCGGAGAGCACCGAGCGGAAGTCCCAGCGTGAGTAGAGCCGTTCGCCGGTGGCGATGGGGATGGAGGTGGAGCGCACCACGGCGCCGAGGTCCCTGGAGAACTCCGGCAGCACGGGCTCCTCGACGAAGAGCGGCAGCAGCGGCTCCAGGAGCGGAAGTACACGGCGCGACATCGCCCCGCTGAAGCGGCCGTGGAAGTCCAGCGCCAGGTCGCGTTCCGGTCCGATGGCCTCGCGGACCGCACTCACCCCGTCCACGATGGCGTTGATCGCGGCGGGCGTGGCGAGAGGCTCCAGCTGGCCGCAGGGGTTCAGCTTGACCGCCGTCATGCCCTTGGCGACCTGCGCGGCCGCGGACTCGGCCAGTTCTTCGGGGGTTTCGCCACCGACCCAGCCGTAGACGCGCACCCGGTCACGCACGTGGCCGCCGAGCAGCTGGTGGACGGGGACACCGTGCGTCTTGCCCGCGATGTCCCACAGGGCCTGGTCGATGCCGGACAGGGCGCTGTTCAGGACGACGCCGCCGCGGTAGAAGCCGCTCTTGGCGAGCACCTGCCAGTGCTCCTCGATCCGCGCCGGGTCCTGGCCGACCAGGTAGTCGAACATCTCCTCGACGCAGCGGGCGACGGTGTGGGCCTTGCCCTCGACGATGGGTTCGCCCCACCCGGAGATGCCCTCGTCGGTGTCGACGCGAAGGAAGAGCCAGCGCGGTTCGACGAGGAAGAGTTCGTATCCAGTGATCTTCATGGGGTGGGTCTCCGAGTTCTGTGCTGGGCACGGCGGGGCGGGGGGCCGGTACGTGGGGATGGAGGGTGGGGCGGTCATGGTGGGAGCGAGCGCGGGCAAGCGCCCGCTCGGGCGGGGAGGCAGAGGGTCAGGCACGCGAAGGGGTTGCTGCGCAGGACGCGCGGCGGGGGTGCGGCGCCGGGGGTGAGCGGCGGAGAGCCGGGGTGCGGCGCCGACGTTCGGCGGTCGGGTCGTGCCCGGCGGGGGTGAGCCGGGGTGCGACGCCGGGCTTCCGCGGTCGGGTCGTGCCCGGTGCTGGCCGGGCGTGCGGTCGGCGGTCGGTCGGTCGCACGGAACGGCCGGAGCGCGGCAGCGTGTTGCCGGCCCGGAACGGCCAGGGCGCGGCGGCCTACTCCTGGGAGCTGATGCTGCGGCCACCGTCCACGAGCAGGTTCTGGCCGGTGACGAAGGAGGCGTCGTCGGAGGCGAGGAAGGCCACGGCGGCGGCGATGTCCTCGGGGGCGCCGAGCCGGCCGACAGGGGTGCGCGCGGCGGTCTTCGCCTTGTACTCGTGGGGTACCCCGGCCCACAGGGCGGTGACCACGGCTCCGGGCAGGACGGCGTTGAACCTGATCTGTCCGCCGTACTCGACCGCCAGCTGGCGTACGAGGGCGTCGATCCCGCCCTTGGCCGCCGCGTACGCGGGATAGCCCTTGAAGCCGAGGGCCGCGTGCACGGACGAGGTGATCACCACCGCGCCCCTCGCCGTCCTCAGCAGTGGTACCGCGGCCCGGACGCCGTAGAACACCGAGTCGAGGGAGAGCCGCAGCTGGTCGTGCCAGGCGGCGTCGTCGAGTTCGTGTGCCGCTCCGGGCAGGTTGCGCCCGGCGTTGAGGTGGAGCACGTCGAGGCGTCCGGTCCAGGACTCGGCGTCGGCGACGGCCGCGGCCCACTCCGTCGGCGAGGTGGCGTCGAGGGGACGGTCCCGCGCCCGCCCGCCCTCGGCGCGGATCTCCTCGGCCACGCGATGGGCGCCCTCGGCGTCCACGTCGGTGACCAGGACGGACGCTCCCTCCGCCGCCAGCCGGCGGGCGGTGGCCGCCCCGATGCCGGAGGCGGCCGCGGTGAGCAGGGCCGTATGGCCGGTGAAACGTGCCGGTGCGGCGGCGACGGTCATGGCGTTTCTCCTGGTCGTGCTGGTCTGGCCGTGGAGCCGCGCAGCACCAGCCGCGGCTCGGTCGGTACGACGACGTCGCCCACCGGCGTGCCCTCGATAGTGGCCACCAGGGCGTCCACCGCGGCGGTTCCCAGGTCGTGCAGGGGCATCGCGACGGTGGTCAGCGGGGGATGGAGGTGCGCGGCCACGGGCAGGTCGTCGTTGCCGACCACGGAGACGTCCTCCGGGATCCTGAGGCCGAGGTCCCTGATCGCGGCCATGGCGCCTATCGCCTGGGCGAGTGAGCTGGTGTAGAGGGCGGTGACCGGGGGGCGCGCACCATCGGCGGGCGGGCGCAACAGCTCCCGTGCGGCGGATCCGCCGCCGTCCTCGGTGAAGTCCCCGGAGGCGACCGGAGCCGCGTCCAGTCCCAGTGCGTCGGCGTGGCGCAGAAACGCCTCCTTGCGGACCTCGCTGGGCGTGATCCCGGGAGGGCCCGCGATGTGGCCGACCACTCGATGGCCGAGGCCGTGCAGGTGGTCGAGCGCGGTCACGCTGGAGCGGGCGACGTCCATGGTGATGTTGCGGCCGGAGCCCTCGACCGAGCGGTTGAGGAAGACGTGCGGGACCGCGCTGCGGCTCAGCGCGTCCAGCAGGGGATGGCCGGGGCGCGCCGAGGCGATGAGCAGCCCGTCGACCCTGCCCTCCTGCACCAGGTCGTGGAAGGACTCGTCGGCTTCCTGCCCGTCGAAGTCCTCGGCCAGCAGGGAGAGATAGCCCCGTTCGCGGGCCCGCTGGTAGGCGCCGCGGGCGATGGTGACGTACGTGGGGTTCGCGAGGGCGGGGACCAGCAGGGCCAGTGCGTGGGTGCTGGCGCCTGCCAGGGCCCGTGCACCGGAGTGCGGCCGGTAGCCGAGTGCCTCGGCGGCCTCATGGACGCGCTGGCGCGTCTCCGGCCGGACGGACAGGTCCGGCCGGCCATTGAGCACCTTGGACACGGTGGCCTTGGAGACTCCGGCCGCATGGGCCACATCCACGAGCCTGGCCCGGACGGGCTGTTCCGACACGTGCTCTCCCTCCCCGGTGGGCGTTGCCCGGTCCGCGCTGCTGCGGACCGGGATGACGCGTTCTGGCCTCTTGACACCTTCTGGTGACGCAACCTAACGTTCGCGAAAGTTTCAGTCAACCGGTTTCCTCAGGCCGAAATAAGCGACAAGCCTGAGCAGATTCAAAAAATCGGTCATATCGGAACCGCAAGATGTCGGCCACAGCTGACCTTCAGTCAACTGGGCCGAGGAGCCGCCCCACCCCGGGCTCACCGCGAACGCGACCACCGTCGCACCCGCGGTCCCCGCCACTCCGGTCCGCCCACCCGTCCACGCAGACGGATGCGCTCGGTCCGGGGCATCTCACACCACCGCCGAGCGCGCCGGCGTTCCACCGGCCGCCCGCCCTGCCGTTCGCTTCCCGCGGCAGTCCCTCATGCCGCCATGCCCCTCGTACGTCCCGCAGCCGCCGTACGTCCCGCATTCGCGTACGTCCCGCACGAAAGGCAATTAGCATGCCCACGTCAAAGACGGCCTCTCTCGACAGGCGGCGCTTCCTCGCCGTCTCCGCCGGTGCCGCGCTCGGCGCGTCCGCACTGTCCGCCTGCGCCGGCTCCGTCGGCAACACCGCGAACGGGTCCGGGAGCGGTAAGACGACACTCACCGTGATGACGGTGCAGAACGAGTGGGACAAGAACGCCCTCAAGGCTGCCGAAGAGGCGCTGGGGATGAACATCAACGTCATCATCTGGGACCCCACCAAGCTCAACGCCATGCTGGCCGCCAAGAACCCGCCGGACGTGGTCCGCGGCTTCGGCGCGACCGAGACCCCGTACTTCGCTGCCCGCGGCCTGATGACGGACCTCGACCCGTACTTCGCCAAGAGCTCGGCGCTGAAGGTCTCCGACCTCGACCCGGTCAACGACGTGTGGCGCTACGACGGCAAGAAGCAGGGCGCCGGACCGCGCTACGGCATGGCCAAGGACTACTCCCAGGACTCCATGTTCTGGTACCGCACCGATCTGTTCGAGGCCGCGAAACTGGACGTGCCGAGCGCGACCGAGCCGATCTCCTACGACGAGTGGCTGGACCTGGGCAAGAAGCTGGTCAAGCGCCGCCTGGGCAAGGTGAAGGTCTACGGCCTCAACGCCACCGGCATGGGCGTCTTCCCGCAGCTCATGGGCATGACCGCGTCGGCCGGCGGCAGCCTGTTCGCCGAGGACCTGGCCACGGTGGACTTCTCCTCCCCCGAAGCGCTCAAGGCGCTGCAGTGGTATCTGGACTACGCGAAGGCCGACATAGGCCCGAGCGTCACCAACCCCAACCCGGACGGCTGGGACGGCCCCACCTACCAGGCCAACCGCATGGCGATGAGCTGCAACGGCTACTGGTTCGGCGGCCTCATCGGCGGTGACCCCAAACTCGCGGCAGCCTCCCGCTTCGCGCCCGCCCCGCAGCTCGGCGGCAACCGCGTCAGCTCCTGCTTCGGCGCCACCGGCTTCTGGATCCCGAGGGACGCCAAGAACAAGGACGCGTCCTGGAAGTTCTTCGAGTGGTACTTCGGCGGCAAGCCCGCCCAGGACCGCGCGGCGAGCGGCTGGGGCATTCCCTCGCTGACGTCGCTGCGCTCGAGGATGCCGCAGACCAACGCCTTCCAGAAGCAGGCGTTCCAGGTGCAGGAGCAGGAGCTGCCGCACTTCTCGGTGCTCAGCTTCACCCCGTACGCCCAGCAGGCCGCCCTGGAGGGCGTGCTGACCAAGGTCCTGCCGGGCGCCGTGAAGTCCGGGACGCCCGCCGGCAAGGTCGCCGACACGCTCAACTCCCGGATGAACGAGCAGCTCGCCCAGGGCAAGGAGCTCGTGGGGTGAGCACCGGACAGATCACCGCGCCGGGCGCGCCGTCTCCCTCCGGGGAGGCGGCCGCCCGGCCCGGGCCCCGCACCGGCGCGCACAGCGCCCGCAGACGCCGCTCGCTGTCCAGCCGCCGGGCCTTGTCCTTCTACGTGTTCGCCGGCCCGTGGGTGCTGGGCTTCCTGGCCCTGACGGCCTTTCCGCTCGGCTATGCGCTGTGGCTGAGCCTGACCAACGCCGACGGTCTGTCGAACAACTCCCGTTTCGTCGGCCTGGACAACTACCGGGAGGTCTTCACCGACCCGGAGACGATGTCCTCCCTGGCCCGCACCGGCATCTTCACGGCGATCACCGTGCCGCTGACGCTCGCCGCGGGGCTGCTGCTCGCCATCCTGGTCAATCAGCCGATCCGGGCTCGCGGAGTGTTCCGCACCCTGCTGTACCTGCCCGCCGTCGTCCCGCCGGTCGGCGCCGCCCTCACCTTCAAGCTGATCTTCGACCGGGACTCGGGCGCGGCCAACGGCGCCCTGGACGCCCTGAACCTCGACGGCATCAGCTGGCTGATGGACCCCTACGCCCGCTGGGTCCTGGTCACCCTCACCCTGTGGGGCGCCGGCAACGCCATGATCGTCTCACTCGCGGGGCTGCAGGACGTCCCCAAAGAGCTGTACGAGGCCGCCCGCATCGACGGGGCGAACACCTGGCAGTCCTTCAGCCGGATCACCCTGCCGCTGCTCTCCCCGGTGCTGTTCTTCCAGGTCATCACCGGCATCATCGCCGCCGTGCAGAGCTTCCTGCCGCTGCTGATCTCCCTCGACCCCACCCCCAGGGGCGTCACGGCCGTCCCCGAGGGCAACTACCTGTTCATGATCCACGTGTTCGCCCAGTACTTCGCCAACGGCCGCTACGGATACGCCTCCGCGATGCTCTGGGTGCTGTTCCTGATCATCGTCGCCATCACCTTCCTGGTCTTCAAACTCAGCAAGGGCGCGGTCTTCTACGCCGTGGACCCGGAGCCGGACAAGCAGTCCCGGCCACGCACGCTCGGAGGCAAGTGATGGTGTTCCGCCGCAGAAGTGCCGTCTACATGCTGCTGGTCGGTGCCCTCGTCCTCTTCCTGGGCCCGTTCGCCTGGCTGCTGGACACCGCTCTGAAAGCCCCCGACGAGCTGCGCGCCCTGCCCGTCCACTGGTGGCCGCACCACCCCAACCTGAGCAACTTCCGTGACGCGCTGACCCATATCGACTACTTCGGCTACGCTCGCAACTCCCTGACGATCGCCACCGTGTACGCGGTACTGGTCACTCTGGCCTCGGCGTGGGCGGGCTACGGATTCGCCCGCCTCCACGCGCCCGGCAAGAAACTCGTCTTCAACGTTCTGCTGTCGACGATGATGCTGCCGCAGATCCTCACCCTCATCCCGACCTATCTGCTCTTCGCCAAGCTGCACCTCACCAACACCTATGTGCCGTGGGTGCTGTGGGGCCTGTGTGGCGCCCCGTACCTGATCTTCCTGTTCCGGCAGTTCTTCTCGAACATGCCCAAGGAGCTGGAGGAGGCCGCGATCATCGACGGCTGCGGGCAGATCCGCATCTTCTGGCGCATCTTCCTGCCCCAGTCCTGGCCGGTCATCGCCACCAGCCTGATCCTGTCCTTCAGCTGGACCTGGGGCGACTACATCGCGCCCTCCCTGCTGCTGGACGACGCCCACACCACCCTCGCGGTCAAGCTCGCCTACGGCTACGTCAACGCGCACGGCTCACCGCTGGGGAACCTGGTCGCCGCGGGCGCGGTGATGTACGTCGTCCCCGTGCTGGCGCTGTTCCTGATCCTGCAGCGGGGCTTCGTCGCCGGCGTCGCCACCTCCGGACTCAAGTGACCTACGCCTGACTCGTGTTCACCAACGCACCTCGCCGCAAAGGAACTTCGCATGACCGACACCCAGGCAAACGCCATGGCACCTGCGGCGGTGGGGGCATGACCGAGCGTCCCGCCCTCACCCCGCAGCTCGGCCGGACCCGGGTCATGGCCATCCTCAGGTCGGCCGACGCCTCCGGGCTGCCCGCCGTGGCCCGGGCGCTCGCGGCCGGCGGCGTCACCTGCCTGGAGGTCACCCTCACCACCGCCGGAGCGCTCGACGCGCTGACCCGCATCCGGGCGGAACTCGGCCCCGGCGTCGCGATCGGCGCCGGCACCGTGATCACCGGCGCCCAGGCCAGGGACGCCCTGGCGGCGGGAGCGGAGTTCCTGGTCGCCCCCGTCGTGGACACCGCCGTCGTCCGGCACGCGGCGGACCGGGGCATCCCGTGCTACCCGGGCGCCTGGACGCCGACCGAGGTGTCCCAGGCATGGCAGGCGGGCGCCGCCGCCGTCAAACTCTTCCCCGCGAGCACGGGCGGGATCGGACATCTACGCCAGCTGCGGGCACCCCTCCCCGACATCCCGCTCGTCGCCGTCGGCGGCGTCGGCATCGACGAGGCGCGGGACTACCTGGACGGGGGCGCCTGCGCCGTCGGCATCGGCTCCCCGCTGCTGCGCGGGGCGGACCGCGACCCGGCTCCGGGGGCGCTGGACGCGCTCACCGCGAGGGCGCGCGCACTGCTGGACGCGGTCGGGATCACCGCACGGGCCGGGGAGGCGACCGCGTGAGCACGACTTCACCCCCGGACTCCGGGCCCGAGTCCTACCTCGTGACCGTCGGCGACGTCCTCGCCGTCATGGGCGCCCGGGGCCCCGGCCCGTTCACGCTCGGCACGACCCTGCGCCTCGGGATCGCCGGCGCCGAGTCGAACGTCGCCATAGGCGTCAGCCGCCTCGGCGGATCCGCCACCTGGATCGGCCGGGTGGGCGACGACGAACTCGGCGACCTCGTCCTGCGAGAACTGCGGGCCGAAGGTGTCACCACCGTCGCCGTGCGCGACCCCGCCCCCACCTCCCTCCTGCTGAAGGAACATCGCACCACCACCCACAGCCGTACGCGCTACTACCGCACCCAAACAGCAGGGGCCCGGCTGACCGCCGACGACATCCCCGAGCACGTCGTCGCGGGGGCGGCGATCCTCCACATCACGGGCATCACCCCGGCGCTCGGAGAGGGACCGGCCGCGGCCGTGACCCGTGCCGTGGACATCGCCGCCGCCGCCGGGGTGACCGTCTCCCTGGACATCAACTTCCGATCCCTGCTGTGGAGCGAGGACGAAGCCCGGCGCACCCTGCTGCCCCTGCTGCGCAGGAGCGACCTGGTCTTCGCCGGACCGCACGAGGCCGCCCTGGTCGTGCCCGGCACCGAGGGGCCGGAGGAACTCGCCAAGGGCATCTGCGCCCTCGGACCCGCCGGCGCCGTGATCAAGCTCGGCGCCGAAGGGGCGTACGCACTCCTCGACGGACAGTCCTACCGGCAACCCGCGGTACCGGTCCGCGTCCACGACTCGGTGGGCGCGGGAGACGCCTTCGCCGCCGGGTACCTCGCCGAACTCCTCGCGGACGAGCCCCCGGAGCGGCGACTGCACACCGCCGCCCTGCTCGGCGCCTTCGCGGTGAGCACCGCCGGCGACTGGGAGGGCCTGCCCCGCCGCTCCGAACTGGGCCTGCTCGACCACCACGACGACATCGTCCGCTGACACCTCCTCCCCGTACGCCACCGCACCAGCACTTTCGGGACCACCCATGCTCTCAAGCCCCTCCACCGACGCGATCCCCGTCCTCACCGGCTCCTACACTCCGGACTCCGGCGGCGAAGGCCCCGGCATCGCCTCCGTGCACCTCGACCCCGGCACCGGCCGGCTGACGTACGACGACGAGGTGAAGCCGCTGCCCGTCAGCGCAGCTTCCTTCCTGGCGGCTCACCCGTCGCTCGACGTCGTCTACAGCACGAACGAGGGCGAGTCGGGCACCGTCAGCGCCGTCTCCCGCGACGGCGACGGCGCCCTGTCCCCGCTGGGCGACCCGGTGAACAGCGGCGGGGCGAACCCGTGCCACCTCACCGTCCACCCGGACGGCGGGTGGCTGCTGACCGCGAACTACGGCAGCGACACCGCACCGGGCACCGTGGCGGTGCACCGGCTCGGCCCGGACGGACGCCTGCTGGAGGCGACCGACCTGGTCGTCCACCAGGGGTCGGGACCGGTCACCGGGCGGCAGGAGGGCAGCCACGCCCATCAGGTCCTTCTGGACCCGGCAGGCCGTTTCGTCCTGGCCACCGACCTCGGGGCGGACGCGGTGTTCACCTACCGGCTCGACACCCGCACCGGAATCCTGGAGCGGGTCGCGGTGAACCCGTCGAGCCCGGGTTCCGGACCCCGCCACCTCGCCTTCTCCCCCGACGGTGACCTGGTGTTCAGCGCGGACGAGTTGTCCTCGACCGTCACCTGCCACCGCTACGACGCCGCCACGGGCATCCTGACGGCCCTCTCCTCCGTACCCGCCACGGCGACCCCGGACGTCACCAACCAGCCCGGCGGAATCGTCGCCTCATCCTGCGGACACTTCGTCTGGGTGACCAACCGCGGCGCGGACACGGTCGCCGCGTTCCGCCTCACCGGCACCGCCCTGGAACCGGTCGGCGAGGTCCCCGCAGGCGGTTCCTGGCCACGCGGTCTGACCCTGGCGGCCGGCCACCTCCTCGTCGCCAACCAGCACAGCGGCACCCTCGCCGCCCTGCGGGTCGGGGACGGCGGCACCCTCACCCAGCCCCACCCCCCGGTCTCATCCCCCTCGGTGGTCTGCGCACTGGCGCTCTGACCGCGCTCCCCTACGTGCTCGAAACACTTGCTCGAAAGGCAGTCATGTCCCACCCCGGCACCTCCTTCGCACGGTTCACCCTCGACCCGGCCTTCGCCGTCGGCAGCGTCAACCCCCGTCTGTACGGATCGTTCGTCGAGCACATGGGCCGCTGCGTCTACACCGGCATCTACGAGCCCGGCCACCCCACCGCCGACGCGGACGGCCTGCGCCAGGACGTCCTGGAGCTGGTCCGGGAGCTCGGCGTCAGCACCGTCCGCTATCCCGGCGGCAACTTCGTCTCCGGCTACCGCTGGGAGGACAGCGTGGGCCCGCGCGAGGAGCGGCCCAACCGGCTGGACCTGGCCTGGAAGTCCACCGAGACCAACGAGTTCGGCCTCGGCGAGTTCATGGACTTCTGCGGGAAGACCGGCATGGAGCCGATGATGGCCGTCAACCTCGGCACCCGCGGCGTCGAGGACGCCGTACGGCTGCTGGAGTACTGCAACCACCCCGGCGGCACCGAACTGTCCGACCGCCGAGTCGCCCACGGCGGCAAGGAGCCGTACGGCATCCGGATGTGGTGCCTGGGCAACGAGATGGACGGCCCCTGGCAGACCGGCCACAAGACGCCCGAGGAGTACGGGCGCCTCGCCGCCGAGACCGCCCGCGCCATGCGGCAGGTCGACCCCGGCCTGGAGCTGGTGGCCTGCGGCAGCTCCAGCTCCTCCATGCCGACCTTCGCCTCCTGGGAGGCGACGGTGCTGGAGGCCACGTACGACCTCGTCGACCACGTCTCCCTGCACGCCTACTACGAGGAGATCGACGGCGACCGCGGCTCCTTCCTGGCCTCGGCCGTGGACATGGAGCACTTCATCGAGTCGGTCGTCGCCACCTGCGACCACGTCCGGGCCCGCCTCAAGGCGAAGAAGCACATCAACCTCTCCTTCGACGAGTGGAACGTCTGGTACCAGAAGCGGCCCAACCCGCACCACGTGGAGGACTGGCAGCAGGCGCCGCGCCTGCTGGAGGACGTCTACACCGTCACCGACGCCGTGGTCTTCGGCTCACTGCTCATCGCCCTGCTGCGGCACGCCGACCGGGTCACCGCGGCCTCCCTCGCCCAGCTCGTCAACGTCATCGCGCCGATCATGACCGAACCGGGCGGCGCGGCCTGGCGGCAGACCACGTTCTACCCCTTCGCCCAGGCGTCGGCGCACGGACGCGGCCGGGTGCTGCGCGTCGAGGTGGACAGCCCGACGTACCACACCGACCGCTTCGGTGACGTACCGCTGCTGCACGCCACCGCCGTGCTGGACGACGAGACCGGCGACATCACCGTGTTCGCCGTCAACCGCGGCCAGGACACGGTCCTGCCGCTGGAGATCGACCTGCGCGGCACCGACGCCCGCACCGTCGTCGAACACCTGACCCTGGCCGACGGCGACCCGGAGGCCGTCAACACCGCGGACCGGCCCGACCGTGTCACCCCGCACGCCGCCACCGGCACAACCCTCACCGGCGGCGTCCTCCACGCCGAACTCGAGCCGCTCTCCTGGAACATGATCCGCCTGACGAACCGCCAGAACTGATTCGGTGTCATAGGACGCCACCGCACTCACGCCCGGGAAGAACCATGACAGCCGTGCCCCAACCTCTGTTCCGAGACCCTGTTCACGACGGCGCGACCGATCCCACCGTCATCTGGAACCGGCATGCCGGCGAGTGGTGGATGTTCTACACGAGCCGACGAGCCGACGCGCCACCGATGAACGACGTGAGCTGGGTGCACGGGACCGACGTCGGGATCGCGTCCTCCTCGGACGGCGGAGCCACCTGGCTGTACCGGGGAATCGCCGAAGGGCTGGCCATCGAGCCCGGGCGGCACACCTACTGGGCCCCGGAGATCGTCGACGACGGAACCGAGTACCACATGTTCGTCAGCGTGATCCGCGGTGTCCCGACCCGGTGGGAGGGCCACGCACGCGTGATCCGCCACTACACGAGCCACGACCTCTTCTCCTGGACCTACCGCTCCACCCTGCCGCTCTCGTCCGAGACAGTGATCGACGCCTGCGTCCTGCGGCTCCCCTCGGGCGGCTACCGCATGTGGTACAAGGACGAGGCCGATCACGCACACACCTACGCGGCGGACAGCGAAGATCTGGCGCGGTGGAGCGTCCGGGGCCCTGCCGTCGAGTGCTCGGCGCACGAAGGCCCGAACGTGTTCGAGCTCGGCGGCAGCTACTGGATGCTCGTCGACGAATGGCACGGCCAGAGGGTTCTTCACTCGCGGGACCTGGAGACGTGGGAACCGCGAGGACTCGTTCTCGACCGCCCCGGGCAGGGCACCGACGACGCGTCCTACGGGTTCCACGCCGATGTCGTCACCAGCGAACTCGGCGCCTTCGTCTTCTACTTCACGCACCCGGGGCGATCCGCCGAGGGCGCGGTAGCCGACGGCGGCTACGCCGACCGGCGAAGCTCGATCCAGGTCGCCCGCCTGCGGGTGAACGGGGACACCCTCGTGTGCGACCGCGACGAAGCCCTTGAGGCCCCCGTCCTGCCTCTCGAAGGGCCGGTCCGGTGACACGAGTCCATCGCCCTCGGATCGCGCGAGGCCGACGCCCGCCCTTCCATTCGGCAGCACACCTCATGCGCGTGATCCCGTTCGCCGCCGCGCTGCTCTTCGTCACCGCATGCCAGGCCGAGGCGCCGGCCGACTCAGGTGTGACCCTGCTCGACGGGAAACGGATCGCCGTATCGGGCCCGACCGTCGTGTCCGCCCTTCCCATCGACGACCAGGGTGATGTCGACGCGGCGGCCGCGCGGAGCCAGATCCCGTCGCTCAGGAGCGTGGCGCTGCAGTATCCCGGTGTCCGGGTCCTCATCAGCGACTCGGACGGTCATACGACCGATGCCGCACTGCAGAACTTCGCGGCGAACTGGGCCGTGCGGCCCGAACTCGTGGTCGCCGCGGACTCCGCCTCCGCCGGAACACAGCTGTCCGCGGACGGACAGCTCCACACACTGCTGATCGGCGCCGACGGACACGTGGCCGCCGATTGGTCGAACCACCCCGCTCCCACCCAGGCGATCGTCGCCGCGCTCCGCAAGGTCACGGCGAGCCCGTCCGCCCCTTCCGACAACGTCGTACGGAAAGAGTCACCATGAGACACGTAAGAGAGACGCAACGGTTCATAGTCAGTGCGGTCGTCACGATGCTGCTCGCCTGCGCGGCGGTAGCGCTGACGCCCGCCGTGCCGGCCCACGCGGCCGGCACGGCCTACTACGTGGACTGTTCCGCTCCGGCCAACGGGACCGGCACCTCCGGATCACCGTGGAACTCACTGGCGGGCCCCAACGCGACGACGTTCGCCCCCGGCGACCAGCTGCTGCTGAAGAGAGGGACGACCTGCTCCGGCACCCTGCACCCGCTGGGCTCGGGCAGCGCGGCAGGCGGTTCCATATCCATCGACGCCTACGGCACCGGCGCCCTGCCGGTCATCGCCGGAGGCGGCGGCACGGACGCGGTCTACCTCTACAACCAGGAGTACTGGGAGATAGCCAACCTGGAGGTGACGAACACCGGCGCCGTGAAGGGGGCGAACGCGCGACGCGGTGTCTACGTGGTGCTCGAGAACTACGGCACCGGAGACCACTACAAGATCAGCAACCTCAACGTCCACGACGTGAACGGAAACCAGTCGAAGGAAGTCGACGGCAGCGCCGGCATTCTCTTCGCCGTTCTCGGGACCACGACGCCCAGCGTCTTCAACGACGTCGACATCGACGGCAACACGGTGGCCAACGTCGCCCGCAGCGGTATCAACATGTCGAGCACATGGCTGTGCCGGCCGTCCATCGGCTGCAACACTCCGGCCTGGACACCCTGGACCGGCGTCGTCGTCGAGAACAACACCGTCCATGACACGGACGGCGACGGCATCGTCGTGCAGATGTCGCAGAACGCCGTCATCGAGCACAACGTGGTCTACAACGCGGCCAAGGCGAACTCGGCGAACGCGGGCATCTGGGCCTGGGACTCCGATGGCACCGTGATCCAGTACAACGAGGCGTACGGGACCCAGAAGAACTCCGGGAACACCGACGGCCAGGGCTTCGACGTCGACTACGGTCAGGACGGCACCGTCGTCCAGTACAACTACAGCCACGACAACGCGGGCGGATTCATCCTCTTCTGCGGCTGCGGCGGAGGGTCACACCTCGCCAGCAACGCGGCGGTCCGCTACAACGTCAGCGAGGACGACCGTCTTCGCGTCATCACCATGGACGGATCGCAGGACTCCGCGTTCTACAACAACACGATCTACCTTCCCTCGGGATCCACCGCGAACATCCTCGAGGTCACGGGCGCCTGGAACGACCTCACGCTCGCCAACAACATCATCTACAACCTGGGCAGCGGCGGATACGTCTACACCACCGGCCAGACCGCCTCGAACTTCTCCTGGCGGAACAACCTCTTCTACGGCAACCACCCGGCCAGTGAGCCGTCCGACCCGGGAAAGATCACCGCGGATCCGCTTCTGGTCTCGCCCGGCAGCGGCGGCACGGGCATCGGCAGCGTCGCGGGCTACCAGCTCACCGCATCGTCCCCGGCGATCGGCGCGGGAGTCGTCGTCCCCGGCAACGGCGGCCAGGACTACTGGGGTTCGACCGTCCCCTCGGTCTGCGCACCCGACATCGGCGCCGACCAGTACAGCACGCCCTCCGACGCGACCTGCCTCGCGAACGAGAACCTCGGATTCGAGAAGGGTTCGCTCACGGCGTGGAGCCCGTGGAACTCCGCCTCGGTGGTGAACTCCGGCGCACACACCGGAACCTACGCCGTCCGGGTCGGGCCGTCGCCCGCCTCCGTCGAACAGTCCGTCCCCGTCGCGCCCCGGACGACGTACCGCGTCTCGGGCTGGGTGAAGTCCGCCGTCGCTGGCGAGGTCATGAACGTCGGCGTCAAGAACACCGGCGGCCTCGAAACGACGGCAAGCGCCAGTGGCACCGCCTGGACGTACGTCTCCGCCGACTTCACCACCGGGGCGACGGCCAACACCGCGCGGCTGTACTGCTACAAGAGCTCGGGCACGGGGAACGGCTACTGCGACGACCTCGCCGTCACCCCCGTCAAGAACTATGTGGTCAACGGCAACCTGGAGTCCGGCCACACCGTGCCCTGGCGCAACGGGGACTACTCGCTCACGAGCACCGCGTCCAACGGCAACGCCGCCGCGCTGACGAACTCGTCCCTGAGCAGCGGCTCCCTGTGGCAGATCGTCTACAACCTCACGCCGAACACGACCTACCGGCTGACCGGCGCGCTCGCGAGCCAGACCGCCGGCACCACGACGGCACTGGAGGCCAAGCTCTACAACGGCTCCGCCGTCGCGAGTGCCTCGACCACGCTGAGCACCTACTCGAAGCAGTCGACGACCTTCACCACAGGGGCAGGCGTGACCACCGCTCGCGTCTACTGCCACCTCGTCTCCGGAAGCGGCGACGGCTACTGCGACGAGGTCACCCTGACCCAGCAGTGAACAACACCCGGTGGGCGTGGACGTGTCCGGCCGGCCACGGGCCGGACACCCACGCCTCCTGGTGCGGAAGGCGCACTGCACAGACTCACTTCACTGCCCCGGGCTCCGCCGATCCTCACAGGATCGGCGGAGCCCGGGGCAGCGCGCGTGCCACCGGTGCGGTTGAAGCCGGAGTCGACCGCGTCGGCCGACCGGTCGGCGGCCAGTCGCAGGCCTTCGGTCAGGTCCGCGTGCGGGGCAGGTGCCAGGCGGGGCCGTGCGCCTTCAGCCGGTCGAGGAGGGCGTCGATCTCGGTGACCGCGGCGGGCAGGACGCCGGAGATGGCGTGCGTGCTGGCCCGCAGCATGAGGCGCCGGAGATCTGCCCGTCGAGGTCGTGCCGGGTGGCGAACGCGTGCGGCAGATCCACCTCGGCGAGGACCGGCGCGACGTGCGCCTCGCTCCCCGACGCCTGCAGGCGCAGGCCGAGCGCGCTCGCCCGCAGCCGCAGCAGGCGGGCCTCCTGGAGGCGGGTTGGAAGGTGCGCAGCGCGACGTCGCAGTCGAAGACGGCGAGGGCGTCGCGGGCCTGGGCGAGGTAGGCGGCAGCGAGTTCCGTCTCCCGGTCGACGGGGTCGAGGTGGGCGGTGAGGGTCGCCGGGTCGAGGTCGGCGACGACGGCCTCGGGCCTGATCTCGGGCAGCCGGTGGACCAGTTCACGGTCGTAGGTGTAGCCGCCGTTGACGACGGCCATCACGGACCGCGCCCCTTTTACGGTGATCCATGCGGCCAAGTCTGCCTGCTGACCATGGGCATCAAGCCCGCGGGTAATGACGCCGCGCTCGAGGCCGTGCTGGGCGCTGACGTGAGCTTCCGCGACGCCCACCACCAGGACTTCGTGCTCGGCAACATCAAGTCCCGACAGCGCATGATCGCCCAACTGCCTGGTTCTCCAGCCGCAGCACAGTGGTGTTCCCCCATGCACAGGAAGCATGACTGACCGGGATCGGTGATCCAGCCACTGTCAGGCCCCGCCGACACTTCCGTCCCGGCGGGGCCTCCGGCATCCGTAATCTTGCGCTGTTCGTCACGCCGGCAGGAGGCTTGATCTGTGAATGGGAGAATCGACAGTCCGAATTCCCTTCGCTGCGGACGGCTCCCTCAGGAGACCCCTTGACATACATTGATCCCCAGAAGCGCGCAAATGCTGAAGAAATGGCATTCCACACGCTCCCGAAGAAGTCATCGCCGAGTGGCACGCACTGGCGGAGACGGTATGCCGACAGCTGCAACACGCCGGTCTCCCCGCTTACGTGCAACACCCCAACACCCTGGCCGACAGGCAGGTCGGCGCGTGCGTTTCCGTCGACACCATTGATGGTCCGGCAGGCGGCGTCCACATCAGCTGGAATGCCGGTGAATCCCTGATCGAGGCTGTCCTCGAATTCATGGAGCCGGACGGGCTCGATCTCCGGGAACCTGTGATCGAGCACGGTGCGCGAGTCGGTTCACTCATGGACGAGACGATCAAAAGCGTGCTCACGCTTGCCGGTTTCCGCACCCGTGACGCGGTCGAGCTCAACGACCTGGCCCCTGGAACCTACGTCGCGGGCCGCCAGCCGAGGCAGTGGTTCATCGAGTACATCCTCACGGAGGGTGTACTCGGTCTCATCGCCGCCATCCGTTCCTGCGATCCGAGCGGTGACGATTCCGGTGAGCCAGCCGGTATCAGCGTGGAGGGCAAGGCGCGGCTCACCGGACGGGGCATCCGGATCGTGCAGGACGGTCTGCACCGTCTGGCGGACGACGACCGGCAGGAATTCGCCCGCGTCTTCCGCAGGCTGGCTGGAGCGATGCACAGCCAGGACATGGTCTATAGAACCTTCTGGAATGCAGACCGGTCGCTGCTGGAACTTCCCGACGAACTCTGCCTCCCTGCGCAGGAACCGCCAGCCGCAGCCGACAATTCGGTGACCCGGTCTCAAGTGCTCGCGGCCGCGTACACGGCTCTGCTCGGCAGTATCGCGCTGGCCGACGAGGACACCGTCGACGACGATGACGCCGTCAAGATCACCGAAGCGTGGACGGGGACCCTGCTGAGGCGGATGAACCAGGCGCCTGACGCGGACCGGCATGAGCTGATCCGCCTCTTCCGGGAGGCCGCCTGCAAGGAGACCGACCCCGCCCACAAGGCGTTCGCCTCCAGCTTCCCGGAGGCCATCGGTCTGGTCGAGGCGGGCGAGGGAGCGACGGGCACCTGATCAGGTGATCCGGCCGTCGGCCACCAGGATGAACGCCCCGTCCGTGGACGTCCGGCTGCCGTCCGGCGACGTCTCGGCCGCCGGCGCCTACCGCACCAGCGCCGGCGAGAACATGACCGCGATCGGCCGGCCGTGTCCGACGGCAGCACCTCGCTGAGCCTGCCGGCCCAGAGCGTCACCTCCTATGTCTTCCGCGCCGATGTTTGAGCAGACCACCCTCCCCACGCCCTTCTCACGGGCGCCGCATGCGCCCACCCCCACCCCGGGTCACCGTCACCTACTCAGACCGGCGTCTGCCCGCCGCACCGCTTCGGCGGCCCGTCCGCCGTCCGTCACACGGCCGGCGGGCGACTGGCGCGAGAAGGGCATCCGGCCGCCGTGGACAACCGCGCCCTGCGCAACCGAACCGGACGGCCCGGCACCGGCTTTCTCGGACCGCGCCGACGGCAACGGGCTACAAGCGCTGCTGCTCCGCACAGGGCCGAGACCACGGCGTGCGACGCCTTGAACCCGTCCTCGCCGGCCTCGACCGCATCTGCCTGTTCTGGACCTGCCCCGGCCCGGACGACGGGAGTGACCGACGACGGTCGCCGGCCCGGTGGCGAGGGTGTCGGTCAGCACGGCAAGGTCCTCGGCAAGTGGAGAGTTGGACCCACCGCTGCGGAGACCCGCCGGTGAACGCGAACGACCTCGGCCGGTCCGTCTCCATAAATGCGTCCCGGCGGAGACGGAATTCCCTCACCCTGCCGACCAGCAGCCGCGATCGTCGACAGGCCCTGCGGCGTAGTCCGAGGTCAGTCGGTACACGCCCGCCCTGGGCACGGTCAGCCGGGTCCACGGGCCGTCCGCGCTGACGCACGCTCCCTCGGCCCGCAACCACGGCGAATACGCGATCCGCACGGTGCTCGTCCCGGCGCGAGGCATCCTCAAGGTCAGCCCTGCCTCTCCCGCTTGCTGCAACTCGGCCGGGGCGGAGACCAGCGGCAGAGTGTCGCGGACGCGATAGATCTTCCAGTACCGGTCGTGCCAGACGAGCTCCAGCCAGTGCTGTCCCTCCTTGATCAGAGCGGTCTCGCGCTCCGCGGACCGATCGGGCGGGCCGTCGTGCAGCTCGACGTAGCCCACCGCCCAGTGGCGCAGCCAGGCGTGGTACCGCGGCCCGTCGAGGTCGCCCTCGTAGAACAGGCGTCCCCGTTCCACGTCCAACTGCTGATTCCAGCCCCGCATCAGTTCGACGTGCGGGCCGAGGAGGCTGGCCCCGCGATGGTCGCGATCCGTCGGCAACTCGACCCGGCCGCGGTCCGCACCCAGGCGGGCGAGCGCGGCGAGCACTCCGTCGGTGTGCGTGACCCAGCCCGGAACGGGGTCCGGGCTCCGCAGATGCATCAGCGACGTCACACAGAGATAGGAGAGGGAGAGAGCGGTCACCAGAGCCATCGCGCGCATATGAGTTCGGCGTACGCCGTTCCCGGTGGCTCCGGAGCGGCGGTGCAGCGCGGCCGCGAGCAACACCGCGGGGGCGAAGAGCAGGGCGAGGCGCTCCACGTTGTTGCCGATCGGCGAGGGGACCAGCCAAGCCAGGACGACCCCGGCGGCGTACAGGGCACTGCCTGCCCGCACCACCCGCCACTTGCGCGAGGACGCCCACACCACGGCGGCGGACAACAGCACGGGCAGGATCATCCGGCCCGCGGCCATGGGCTGTTCGCCATGGAAGGGGAACAGCAGGGTCGTCAAGCCGACGACGGCGACGGGCGGGAGCGTCAGGGCGAGACACTTGCCGTACTGCCGGGCGACCAGATATCCGGCGCCCCCCACCGGCAGGAAGAGCCCGGCCACCGGGCTGCCCATGGTCGCGCACAGCGCCCCGAACACGGCGGCGGCAAGCCGGGACGGGCGGGGCGCACGGTCGGCCACGGCGAGCAGGCCCGCGAGAGCGAAGGCCAGACCGAGGGCGAACGTGGTGCGGCCGAGCACGACGTTGTACCAGAGGCCCAGCGCTCCGACCAGCCCGGGCCACAGCGACACACGGGGAACGGTGCGCTCCAGCAGCACGGCCAGCAGCCAGGTGGCACTGACCCCGGACAGCACGGAGACAGCACGGACACCGAACAGTGCCATCAAGTGCGGTGATATGACGCTGTAGTTGACGGTGTGGATCCCGCCGAACCAGAAAAGCCCGTACGGCGTGACCGGGTGCCTGCCCACGAACCCCGCCCACGCGTACTGCGCGGCGAGGTCACCGCCGTCCGTCGCAAGAACGGCATCCCACCCCCGGTACAGGGGCAGTACGGCGGCGATGGCGAGGAGCGGGACGCGGTACCTCGCCGGTCCGGACGAACGGCGTTCCCGGCGCAGTGCCGATGCTGGGGGTTGCAGTGAGGCAGGGGTCGGCAGGGTGAAGGACTGTAGGGGCATAGGGGCTTTCCCGGTGCGCTACGGACGCTGTACAAGCCCGCCGAGGAATTCGTGGCCCTGAGGGCTCCTGGAACTCGCGGACCCGCGCAGGCGTCACGGCCGGGTTTCTCCCGTCCGTCGCACCCACTCGCGTATCGCGCACCACATCAGCGCCTCGGCCCCTCGGCCGGCTGCCGCGCGTGCCGCCACCGGACGTCCGGGCCGTTCGTTCGAGGCGCTGACGCCGTCGCACGGCAAGCCCGTATCGGCTCGTCTCCCGCCCGCCGGGGCAGCGTTGAACCACGCTGCACGGATGGCGCAACTCGCTGACAGCGCCAGCACCAGGAGGCCGACATCATGCACTGAACCGCTCCGGAATGGGTGGAGGATCCGGACTGGGGCCTCCTACCCAAGCGGACTACGGACATCAGCCGGATCGCCCCCCGACCATGATCCGGACCATTCCCGGGCCGGCAACCCTCCACCGGCTTCAGCAGAAGCTATTTCCACAGGTCAGCCACACGCAAGGCGTGTACCCCCAGCAGACGAAGAATCTCCAGGTCTCGTACTCGCCGAAGAAGCTGGGCTTCTTCTAGAGGCACGAAAAAAGGTGCCTGACCTGGGCTTTTGCCCGCCAGGCACCTTCCTCTCGGCCCGCCCAGAGCAGGGACCGACTTACGTCATAACTCCCAGTTCCTCCCACCGCTGTCCCGATCCTGACCAGTACTTCCGGACCAGTCACGGACCAACCCCTACTCACCCTTCAGACTCCGCGCCCTGGCTGACACGGTCCCACTCCTGCATGGACTGCTCGATGAGGCGGTTGGCCTGCTCTCGGACGCCGTCCAGGAACTTGGCGTAGTGGCGGAAGAGGACCTCCATGCTCTGGCCCGCGCGACGAGCGCACTCGGCGGGGTCCACACCGGAGTACAGCCAGAACGAGATCCCGGCGTGCCGGAGATCGTAGGGCCGCTTGGCCAGCTCGGAGGCGAGTTCTGTACGGGTCAGGACGTACTTCCGTGCCCGCGCCCACGTTGTGCCATATGCAGCTGCGTCCACATAGTTGCCGGCCTCGTTCCGGAACAGTCGGCCGTCCGGCGCCACGCCGAAGCGTTCAATGTGCGCGGAGCATGCGTACGAACTGCGGCGGGATGGGCACAGGCCGGGTCGCGGTAGCCGCGCGGCGCTTGAGGGAGTGCACCTCGTGCACCGAACCGCCGTCCGTCCACTCTTTGCACCCTGTGACGACGCCACCCGACAGGTTGAGCATCCCCCATCCGGAGTCGGGCAGATGGCACTGTCCGAGCCGGAGATGAATGACCTCCGCAGGCCGCGTCGCCGCGTAGTACATGCAGCCGAAGAACGCCTCCAGGTGAGGGCCGCGCCCGCGCTGCTGGGCAACCGCCGTGAGCAGACTCATACGGATCTCCGCGAGAACCTCGGCGAGCTTCAGCGCCGGAGAACGAGCCATGCAATATCACCTTCGCATCGAGAAAGGCTTCATGCCGGAAATCCAGGCGCGCATCGGTATGCAGAAGAGATCCCCATTTCTGCACGGCCGCCGCCCCGTCGTGGACGACAAGATGCAGCCAGGTATCATGCATCGATACAGCGGATGATTTCCTCACGGCGGCAAGCGAGGGGTCCGGAAGGAGACCTTGCGTAGCGAGCAGCAGTGGCCGTGGGCATGAAGTGTGGTCATTGATGTACCAGCAGCTGGCAACAGCCACCCAACATCTCCTCTCGAATGCGTACGGCTCTGCCAACTGGGTCCGCCACGGCTCCACCGCCAAGCACAGCCGAATGCGAACACCGTCAATGCTCTGGAAGATCCCCGGTTTCGGTAACCAGGGAACTTCTGCTTCTGCAGACGGTTCTTGCGTGTTGCCGCTTGGTCGATGACGGTACTAGGAGGAGAGGGCTGCGACCGATGACTGCTGCCCAGGACACCACTGCCTTAGCTGAATTGGCCGAGACTCCCACGGCCTCGGTGCGCGCCAGCAGCGCCGGCGAGGCAGACGGCATTCTGGCGGCACCTCAGCGAGGGCAGCTTCGATGTCCGAATTCGCGGTTGGGTTGCTGCCCGATCAAGGAGCGGACGGTCAAGTGCTACGTCGCCACCGCCCACTCGGAGCACACCGCAACGCACCCAGGCAACCGAGCAGGCTTGTGCGGCTCGGACAGAGAATGTCGGACTCTGCGAGGGCTCAATTGCCGACGAGACCGGGAGTTGAGGCGTGCGGAGAGTCGACTGGCGGTGTTCTAAGCGGTGAGCCCGCTTCTATGGCGTGCCCAGTGGTGAGTTCTCTGTAGTGGCTGTTGCAAGTGAGAAGGTGCTCGTGGCTTCCGGAGACTGCTGTCCCGTCCTCCGTGAGCAGGATGATGTGCCGGGCCCTGCGGATGGTGGGCAGTCGGTGGCTGGCGACGATGACGCAGCGGGTGGCCGCCAGGTCGTCCACGGCTCGGCTGACGAGGCGCTCGCTAATGGTGTCCAAGTGGGAGTTTGGCTCGTCGAGGAGGAGGATGTCGCTGTCTGTGAGTAGGGCGCGGGCTACGGCGAGGCGCTGGCGTTGCCCGCCGGACAGGTCGTGGACGCGGCCCAGGGGCGTGTCGAGGCCTTGGGGGAGACGCAACACGGTTTGGCGTAGTCCGACCGTCTCCAACGCGTTCAGCAGGTCTGCTTCGCTGGGCGGTTTGACGAGACCAAGTTGTAGGTTCTCGCGAATGGTGCCTTCGATGAGGGTGGACTGTTGGTCGACGTAGGTGACGCGTCGGCGCAGGTCGCCGAGGGGCCAGTTGCTGACGGACCTGCCCAGGACGCGGATTTCCCCGTGCTCGGCCTGTGTGAGGCAGTTGATCAGCGTGAGGACCGTGGACTTTCCGGTGCCGGAGGAACCGATGAGGGCGGTTAGTCCGGTCGCGGGGATGTGGAAACTCGCTTGGTGCAAGACAGGGTGGCCTTGTGGAAGGCGGAAGGTGACACGGCGGAAGGTCACCGCATGTGCGTCGGGGCGGGGTAGGGGCAGGATGGGAGCTGCTGTCGTGTCTTGTTCCGCTTCCGCTGGGCGAGTGAGGAGGTGGTGGAAGCGGCCTCGTGCGGTTCGTCCCGCCTGTAGATGGCCGATGCCTAGGGCGACGACTGTCAGGGGCGAGGTGAGGTGCAGCAGGTAGAGAAAGAAGCCACTGAAGGCGGCCAGAGGCAACTGTCCCTGCGTGATTTGCTGCCCTGCTGCCAATGCGACGGCTAGCACGGCAATCTGCTGGCCCAAACTCACGACCGGGCCGATGAGGCACTGCAAGCGGGTGGCGGGCAGACACGCCGAACGAACGGCGTCTGCGGCGTGCCCGAGTTTGTGTGCGGCCTCACTCTCATAGCGGCAGGCTTTGACGGTGACGAGTGCGACGAGGTGGGCGGTGAGGCTCTGTGCGAGCTGTCCGAGCGCGTGCTGCTGGGCGACTGCGAGGCGTTTCAACCGGGCCGTCATTGGGGCGATGCAAGCTCCGGTGAGCCCGAAAGCTCCGACGGCGACCATGGTGAGGCCTGGGTCGATGACGACCATGGCGGTAAGCGTGGCCGCCGTGGCGATGAGCGCCACCGGGAGGTGGACGAAACCGGATTCGATCAGCAGACGCAGGAGCGCAGCGTCTGAGGTGACCCTGGCAGTGAGGCTGCCAGTGCCCTCGTCGCGTACCGCGCGCAGCGGAAGCCGCAGCAGATGCCCCATGGCCAGGCGCCGCAGACGCAACACGGCGCGCTCGCCGACTCCCGCCAGTAACCACCCGCTCAGAGCTTGCAGCCCGGCCGCGCCCAGGACAGTGACGCTCATGCCCACGGCGGGAGGGGTGACCGGCTGGTGCCGGGTGAGAGCGTGCATCACGCCCATCGCCAGCCACGGCACCGCCAGACCGGCTGCGGCCGAAGCAAGGGACAGGATGGCCGCCAGAGCGAGCAGCAGTCGATCACCGCACAGGAGGTCCTGGCCGATGCGCAGCCCTGGAAACGCCCCGCAGTCCGGAGTCAGTGAACGGGTCGACGATCGCGAGCGGACGGACGGGAAGGTCATATCGCGGTGCCTCGTTTACGAAGACCGGGCGAGGGAGGAGCCGATCGACCGCAGCCCGGAGCTTTGCTCATCGTGTCGCGGAAGAGGAGGCGTACTGCCGGCTCCGGGTCCGGTGCAGGCAGTGGCGATCACCGATCGAAGCCCGCGGCACGGCTACAGTCGACGGTGGCAGGCTGCTCTCTGCTGGTCCGTCCAGGGGAGGGAGCCGGAAGGCCCCCTCATACCGGCTGGGGGACATCGTCGGGTGTGAATTGCACTGCTGTGCCGTACAGGTCGAGCAATCCTTCGAAGGGCTGGGCGGGCAGGCCGGGCTTCCACAGTTCGACGGCCATCTCCCCGTGGTACAGCAAGGGCCAGCGCACGTACGTCCGCGGGTCGGCCGGATCGTTGACGGCGTGTGACCGGCGGACGGTGTCGCGGGCGATCTCGACCGTCAGGTCGGTACCGCAGCCGAAGCCGTAGGGGAACTGTTCGCGGTCCGCCTCAACGGTTTCGATCACCGTGTGGTCGCTGGAGACGACGCCGACGTGGGCGTGAATACCGGCCCGGATGAGCGGTACTTCGCGTTCTCCGTCGGGGTCCAGGACCCAGGTACCTGACGGGTCCTTCGTGACGCGTACGGTGGGGCATGCCTCCATCAGGGCGCAGATCTCCCATGTCTCTACTGATGGTTGCATTGGCAGCGTGCCGCTGGGGGCCAGGACGCGCAGGCGCTGGCCGTCGGCCAGGCGCGGCTCGACGGCCACGGTCTGCTCCCGTGTGAGGCTGCGCTTGTCGACGTCCCAGGAACCTGATGCGCTGACCACGAGGCAGTTGAGATCGGGGTCGAAGGCGAACAGCATGCCTTCGCTGAAACCCCGCATTCCCATGTAGACCTCGTACATGTCGGCCAGCTGGTCGGAGACGAAGTCGGACACCTTCACCGGCGCCGGCAGCAGTCCCAGCTTGCCCATCCGCTGGCCTGCGTACGCCAGTTGCTCAGGCGCGGTGCTGGCCTGCCACGCCTCGGGGGTGATCGCGTCCCGGACGGTGTCGTAGTCCTCAGCGACCTGCCGGGCGCACGCCGCGGTGACCAGCCGATCACGCATGCGGTCGGCGATGTCCGTGGTCTCGGTGGGATGACCGCCCTCCATGTTGCAGAACGTCACCTCTGCCACCTGACCGGGAGCGTCGCCGCGGGACACGAACAGGACTTTGGCTGCGCCGAGTCGGCCCATGGCTGTGCGGGCGGTGGCGACGACTTCTGCGTGGGGGAGCGCGCTGAGCCGTTCGGGCACCTCGGCCACGGCGACGACATGGCGGGGGTTGCGGCGCAGGCCGTGCTGGTGGCGCAGCATGGCACTCAGCGGCGGGTAGGTGTCCGGGATCCTCTCGCGCAGGGGTTGCGGTCCCTCGGGGATCTGCCCGCACATGAGCATCAGGTCGACGTCGCCGTAGGAGCGGTCCAGGACGGTGTGGCCCTGTACCTCGAAGGAGGCGACCAGATGGTTGAGGAAGGACCGCAGCGCCTGCTGTCCTGCCGGCACCTCGCCGATGACCTGGACCGTGCACGGACGCCACCAGCCGCAAGCGGTGACATCGGTTTGGACGTCGGGTACGGCGACTGGTGAACTGCTCATGGCCTACCTTCCGGGAACGTTGCGGCCGCCTTGAAAGGGGCCTTCGTCGGCTGGGTCGTGGCGCGCGAAAGCGCGGCGGTGACACGTTTGTTGCCGTGGACGCGCAAGAGGCCGCGTGTGAAAACGGGCTTGGGACGTCGGCGACCTTACCGGCACCTGAAGGAACACCCATCTACCGCCACCCTTTCCGGGGATAGACGAGCGATCCGTTGACGCGTGCGCGGCGTTTTTGCACGTCAGCACCCTGGGGGCGCGACGTATTTCACGCACATGGGTGAATGGCACAGCTGCCCTGGGCCGCCGGATCGGCCGAAATCACCCCTTATATTCTGCAGATTTGCCTCTAGCGTTCACCCGCACGCGCATCGCGTGCCAGGACTGTTCGTCGCTTTCCCTAAGATCACGGCGTCACCGGCGGCGGAAGCACTTTTCGCGTGCCATCACCTGCAAGGCGTCTTTGCCGCCCCCTTTTTCTTGTGCACCGGGAGAACTCTGTGTCTGTGGCCCCCACGACCCCTGACAGGCCCGCCGTGGCGATCGTGGGCCTCTCGTGCCGGTTGCCGGGCGGCGTCGATGGGCCGCAGGACCTGTGGGCGGCGCTGGAGGGAGGACGTGACCTGGTGGGTGAGGTCCCGCCGGACCGGTTCGATCCCGAGCGGTTCGTCGACACCCAGCGGCGCAGGAGCAACAAGAGCTACACGGCGGCGGGCGGATTCCTCCAGGACGTGACCGGTTTTGACAACGGCTACTTCCAGCGGGTCTCACCGCGCGAGGCGGCGCGCATGGATCCGCAGCACCGGCTGCTGCTGGAGATGGCGGTCGAGGCCCTGGACGACGCCGGCATCGACCAGACCGCCACCGCCGGGTCGGATACGGCAGTGTTCGTCGGCATGTCCAGTCACGACTACGCCGACTTGCAGTCCACCGGCGGTGATGCCCCCAACGCGTACTCGATGGCTGGTCTGGCCGCGACCAACGCCGCCAATCGCATCTCCCACCTGCTCGACTGGCACGGGCCGAGCATGGCGGTGGATACCGCCTGCTCCTCGGCCCTGACCGCCCTGCACCAGGCGTGCGAGACGCTGCGCGCAGGCCGAGCGCGTATGGCTCTGGCGGGCGGAGTGAGCGTCCTGCTCAGTCCGTTCGGTTTCACCGGTTTCTCGGCCGCCTCCATGCTGTCGCCGACCGGCCGCTGCCGTGTCTTCTCGGCCGAAGCCGACGGCTACGTGCGTGCGGAGGGCGGCGGCGTCGTGGCCCTCAAGCTCCTGTCCGATGCGCTCGCCGACGGCGACCGCATTCACGGAGTGATCCTGGCGAGCGGCGTCAACAGCGACGGCAGCACCACCGGGCTGGCACTCCCCAGCGCCCAGGCACAAGCAGCATTGCTGGAGCAGGTCTACGCCCAGGCCGGCGTGAGCGCCGACGACCTGTCCTATCTGGAGGCCCACGGTACGGGAACACCGGTGGGCGACCCGATCGAGTGCGACGCCATCGGCCGAGCCCTGGGCACCCGCCGTACGATCGGGCCGCTGCCGATCGGATCGGTCAAGAGCAACACCGGTCACCTGGAGGCCGCATCCGGCATGGCCGGACTGGTGAAAGCCCTCCTCGTCCTGCGTCACCGCCGCATCCCGCCGACCCTGCACGCGCAGCCGCTCAGCCCTCACATCGATTTCGAGGGCTGGCAGCTCGATCCGTGCACCGACGCCAGGTCCCTTACCGGGCAGCGCCCCGTGGTCGGCGTCAACTCCTTCGGCTTCGGGGGTTCCAACGCCCACGTCGTCCTGGCCGCCGCGCCCGTAGTGCCCGTCAACAACCCGAGCGAGCCCCCCAAGGACGTGCTGCCGGTAGTGGTCTCGGCCCGCACCCCGGAGGCGCTGGAGGCCGCGGCGGCCCGCATGGCTCAGCGGCTGCAGGAGGAGACCTCCGAGGGGTTCTACGACGTCGCGTGGACGGCCGCGCGTCGTCGTACCCTGCACCCGCACCGGGCCGTGGTCCTCGCTTCCGGTGCCCGGCAGGCAGCCGAAGCGCTGGAGGCCGTTGGCCAGGGGGCATTGCCCCTGCCGGCCGCCACCGCCACGGGACAGGCTGTGGCGGAGGGCCGTGTGGTGTTCGCCTTCAGCGGTAACGGCTCCCAGTGGGCGGGCATGGGGGCGGACCTGCTGCGCGAGGAACCCGTGTTCAGGGCAGCGCTCGACCGGGTCGATGACGCCCTCCGGCCCCATCTGGGCTGGTCGGTGCGCGAGGAGATGGCCGCGGCCGACCCCGCGCGCATCGAGGCCACCGAGATCGCCCAGCCGCTGCTGTTCGCCTTCCAGATCGCGCTGGTGGAACTGTTCAAGGCCCGCGGTATCCGCCCGGCCGCGGTTGTGGGCCACAGCGTCGGCGAGATCGCCGCCGCCCACATCGCCGGCGCTCTCGACCTGCCTGCCGCCGCCCGGGTGGTCGCCGAACGCAGCCGCGCCCAGGCAGCCACGCGCGGCCGAGGCCGCATGGCCGCAGCCGGCCTGTCCGCGGAGGAGGCGATCAAGGAACTCGCCCCTTACGCCGGCGCTCTGGAGATCGCCGCCGTCAACGGCGACCAGGACGTCACCATCTGCGGTCCCGAGGAACACCTCCAAGCCCTGGGCGCCGACCTGGAGCTGCGCGCGGTCTTCTTCCGCATGCTGGAGCTGGACTATGCCTTCCACAGCCAAGCCATGGGCCCCGTACGGGACGGCCTGCTCGCGTCCCTGGAGGGGCTGCGCCCTGCCGCCACCGCTGTTCCGTTCGTCTCGACGGTCACCGGCACCGTCTGCCCGGGCGAGGAGCTCGGAGCCCACTACTGGTGGCGCAACGTCCGCGAGCCCGTGCTGTTCGGACCGGCTCTGCATACGTTGCTCGATGACGGTTTCGACATCTTCGTCGATATCGGTCCTCACCCCGTCCTGCGGCCGTACTTGCGTAAGGCGGTCAAGGGCTTGGAACAGCCTGTGCTGGTCACGGCTACCTGTGCCCGGGCCGTGCCGGGGCCCGCCGCTGTCGACACTGCGGCGGCCCAGGTGCTGGCCGCAGGCGCTCACATCCAGTGGGACGTCTTCTTCCCGCAGCCCGGATGCACGACCGACTTGCCGGCCTATCCCTGGCAGCGCGAGCGGCAATGGCACGGTGACCCTCAGTGGTGGCTGCGCGTAGCTGGTGAGACCACCCCCGTGCAGCACCCCTTGCTGGGGGCACGCGTCCCCGTGCAGCAGCCCTGCTGGTCCAACCTGGTAGAGCCCACCCGGTTGCCGTGGCTGGCCGACCACCAGGTCGCAGGCTCCGCCGTCATGCCTGCCGCCGCCTACCTGGAGATGGCCCTCGCCGCAGGCGGCCTCGTCCACGATGCCCCCGTCGAGGTAAACCATCTCCTCATCACCCGTGCTCTCGATCTGCCCTGGGATGACGAGGCCGCCGACGTGCGCGTACAGGTCTCGCTCAGCGACGGCGACCAAGCCCTGACGATCGCGGCACGTACCGGCGACGACCTGCCGTGGCAGCCGTACGCCCGGGCCCGCGTGCGGCGTCTGCTGGCCGCCGCGCCGCCCTCCGTCGACCTCGCCGCCCTGCGCTCGCGCCTGCACACCCGCATGGATGTCACCGAGCACTACGCCCGGGCCCGGCGCGCCGGCCTCGTGTACGGCCCGGCCTTCCAGGTCCTGACGGAGCTGCAGCTGCACGAGGGGGAAGCCCTCGCCTCCTACACTCTGGGCGAACCCGCCGACGGCTACCACGTCCACCCGGCGCTCCTGGACGGCGCACTCCAGGCAGGCGGTTGCCTGACCGGCGTCAACGGCGAGTACCTGCCGTTCCTGCCGGTGGCCGTCGAAGCCTTGCGCCTGTGGCGCACTCCGCCGCAGAGCGGGATGATCCACGTACGCCTGCGGGAGAACAACTCCCAGGAAACGTGCTGGGACATCACCCTGTCCGACGCCGACGGCCTTGTCTGCCTCCAGCTCACCGGCTGCCGGTTGCGCCGCATGGGCCATACCCCCACCGAACCCGTGCAGCACCTCGTCAACGTGCTGCGCGCGGCTCCAGGGACCGCCGACCCGGCGCTGTCCGGCCTCCTGCCCTCGCCCACCGCCTTGGCGCAGGCGTGTCTGCCCTACCGCGACCGTCTGGAGGAGACCTGGCGCGAGGAGGGGCACGAAGCCGGGCTGCAGCGTCTACGCGAGTGCTGCTCGCGCCTGATCGCCGACGCGTTCGCCCAGCTGCTGCCGGAAGGGCAGAGCGAGTTCGACACCGGTGATCTGGTGGCAGGCGGCATGCAGCCCCGCCACACCCGTCTGGCCGAGCTGCTCGCCCATGCCACCCGCGGCCTGCTGCACCCGACTCAGCAGGCCGGAGAAGGCCGCCCTGCCCGTTGGCGCCTTCCCGACACCGACGGCCCTCCGGCGCTGGAGCTGTTCGAGCAACTCGTCCGCGACTTCCCCCGGCATGCGGTCGAGACGTCCCTGTTCGGCCGGTGCTGCCTGCACCTGGCCGATGTCCTGCGCGGCAAGCGCGATCCGCTGACGCTGCTCTTCGATGAACCCGACCGCCATCTGATCGAGTACTTCTACAGCGACGCCGTCCAGCCCCGCTTCCACAATCAGTTGTTGCTCGCCCTGGTACGCGAACAGGTCCGCACCTGGCCCGAGGACCGGCCGCTGCGCATCCTGGAGGTCGGTGCCGGTACCGGCAGCAGCACCGCCCTGCTCCTGCCGCACCTGCCGCCCGAGCGCACCGCCTACACCTTCACCGACCTGTCCGCCGGCTTCTTCCCCTCCGCCAAGGCGCGCTTCGCCGACTTCGACTTCGTCGACTACCGCTGCCTGGATCTGAACCAGGACCCGGCCGAGCAGGGCTTCACTGCGGGCTCCTTCGACGTGGTGATCGCCACCAACGTCCTGCACGCCACCCGAGACCTGCGTGCGACGCTCGCCCGAATCACTCACCTCCTTGCCGACGGCGGACAACTCCTCGCCCACGAGACCCACGAACCCGGTCTGCTGGCCCCCTGCTTCGGCACCCTCGAGGGATTCTGGGACTTCACCGACGCCCCGTTGCGCCAGGACTCCCCTCTGCTGCCGGGGCAGGCATGGGCACCCCTGCTGCGCGAGTGCGGCTTCGACGAGGTCGCCCAACTCGGGCATGACCAAGCTTTGCCGGAACTCGAGTACTCGGTGCTTTGCGCCCGCCGCGCACCCCGCTCCCCCGCCCTCCCCGTCCCCCTCGCGCCGCCCGCCTCCCCGGACGCGCGCTGGCTGCTGGCTGGGGAGAAGCCCGACGGCGACCTGCTGCGTGACCTCGTCGTCGTTCTCCTCGAGGCGGGCGTCGACGTCCGCGTCGCCGGCCTGGACCAGACGCCTCGGCAGTGGGCGCAGGTCGCGGGGGAACAGCAGCCCCCGCACACGGTCCTGGTCTTCGACGCCGATTCCAGCGACAGCCCCGCCGACATGTGCGACCAGGCCGTCGCCCGACTCGGTGTGCTGCGGGACCTCGCCGAAACCGGCTCCAACCTGCCGGCCGGGGCCGCAGCCAACCTGTGGATCGTTACCCGGCCCAGCGGCATCCACCCCGCCCCCGAACGGCCGGGCGCTCCTGAGGACGCAGCACTGTGGGGCGCTACCCGCTCCCTGGCCAACGAGATCCCCCAACTGACCATCCGGCGTATCTCCCTGGAAGCCGGGGCCTGGCCCGCCGACGACGCGCGGCGCCTGGCGGCCGAACTGCTCCAGCCTACCGACGAGGACGAGGTCGTCCTGACCCGCGGCGGGCGCTTCGTCCCGCGCACCGTCCCCCGGCCCGCTTCCACCACCGCGCCCGAGGCCTCCAGCTCAACGCCCTTCACGCTGCGTCTGCACGACGCCGGCCTGCGCCCCCGGCTCATCTGGGCCCCGGACCGGCCGCAGCAGCCCGCCGCCGACGAGGTCACCATCGCCGTCGCAGCGGCCGCCCTCAACTACCGCGACGTCATGCTCGCCGTTGGCCTCCTGCCTCCGGGCGCGGAGACCCCGGTGCCAGATGGGCCGGCTCTGGGCCTGGAATGCGCCGGCACGGTCACTGCAGTCGGCGCCGACGTCACCCACCTGGTGCCGGGCGACCGCGTCTACGCGCTCGCCCCTCGCAGCCTCAGCTCCCACGTGACCGTCAACGCCCGCCTCGTGGGGACCATCCCCAACGGCATGACATTCACCGAAGCCGCCACCCTGCCGGTGGTCTACTTCACCGTCCACCACGCCCTCGAACGCCTCGCGCGTCTCCAAGCGGGCGAGACCGTCCTTGTCCACGGTGCCGCCGGCGGCATCGGCCTCGCCGCCCTCCAGCTCGCCCAAGCCCGCGGCGCCCACGTCATCGCCACCGCCGGCACCCCCGCCAAACGCGACCTGCTGCGCATGCTCGGCGTCCGCCACGTCCTGGACTCCCGCACCCTGGACTTCGCCGAGCACGTCCGCGACCTCACCAGCGGCCAGGGCGTCGACGTCGTCCTCAACTCCCTGGCGGGAGAGGCCATCAGCCGCACCCTGGAACTCCTGCGGCCCGGCGGACGCTTCCTGGAACTCGGCAAGCGCGACATCTACACCTCCACCCCCCTGGCGCTGAGGCCCTTCAGTAACAACATCGCCTTCTTCGGCGTGGACGCCTACCAGCTCATCTCCGGCCGCCTGCCCCAGGCCGGGACCTGCTTCGACGAAACAGCCCAGCTCATCGCGGACGGAACCTACCGCCCCTTGCTGCACCTGGCCTACCCGGCCACCCGGATCAGCGAGGCACTGCGTGTCCTGCAACGCTCCCGCCACCTGGGCAAGGTCGTCATCACCTTCGAGGAGCCACCTCCCCTGGAGCGCACCGACCCGCCCCTGCAGCTCTCCCCGCACGCCACCTACCTGGTCACCGGCGGACTCAGCGGCCTGGGAGCAGCCCTCGCCCACCGTCTCGTCGACCACGGCGCACGCCACCTCGCCCTCCTGGGCCGCCGAGGCGCCGACACCCCCGACGCCTCCCAGCTCATTCAGACGCTCGCCCAGCGCGGCGCCACCGCCACTGCCCACGCGGCTGATGTCACCCGCGGAGAGGACCTGCGCCGGACACTCGCCACCATCGACACCAATGCCTTCCCTCTGGGTGGCGTGATTCACGCGGCGATGGTCCTGGACGACGCACCGCTGGCCGAACTCACCGACGAACGTCTGCGCACCGCTCTGGAGCCCAAGATGCTCGGCGCGGCCGCCCTGGACGCGCTCACCCGCGAGGGCGACCTCCACCTGTTCGCGACCTGTTCGTCGGTCACCGCCTGGTTCGGCAATGCCTACCAGGCCAACTACACCGCCGCCAACGCCTACCTCGAAGCACTCACCCGCACCCGGCGCGCCGCCGGCCTGCCCGGCACGACCGTGGCCTGGGGTGCCGTCGGCGACACCGGTTACGCCGCCCGCCACGGCATCACCGACATGCTCGCCCGCCTCGGCCTGGACAACCTCACCCCCGCCGAGGCCTGCACCGCCCTCACGGACGCCGTCGCCCAGGACGCCGACGTCACCGCCGCCGCCAGGATCGACTGGGCCCGCATCCGCAGCATGATGCCGGCCGTGCAGACCCCCCGCCTCGCCGGTCTCATCCCCCTCCACACCCCCCAGGACGACGGACCCGACCAGCTACGTCACCGTCTCGCCACCGCCACCCCCGACGAAGCACTCACCCTGGCGGCCGACGCCATCACCCAGGTATTGGCCGAGATCCTGCAGACCGACCCCGCCCGCCTCGACCGCGACCGCCGCCTGGACCAGCTCGGGCTGGACTCCCTGATGGCCGTCGAAGCCGTCGTCGCCGCGCGCCGGCGTCTGGGTTGCGAACTGCCGACCCTGGAATTCCTCAACGCCCAGGGCATCACCGACCTGGCCCGCCGCGCCCTGATCCGCCTCGGCCACCAGACCCCCACCGTGCCGGCGCCGGCCGCGCCCAGTTCAACAGCGCCGGTTCTGCCCGTGCCGGGCCCGGCCGGGCCCGCACTCAGCACTCCCACTCCCTGATCTCACCGACCCGTACACCTGTAGTAGAGAGGCTGACCGTGATGTGCGAGCCACCCCTGCATCCCGACCGCTCGCACATCCCGGGCTCCCTCGCCGCGCTCGCCCGGTGGGCCGTACGCCGCAACCGGCTCGTCCTGGCCGCCGCCGCACTCTTCGTCGTCCTCACGGGTCTGCTGTCCGCCGGAGTCTCCGCAACCCTGAGCAGCGGCGGCTGGCTTGCCGAGAACACCCCGGCGGCGCAGGTACGCAACCGGTTGGCGCAGTCCCCCCACGGGGGTATGCCGCCCCTGTTGCTCCTCGCCCGCACCACCGGGTCCGTCGACGATCCGGCTGCGCGCACCGCCGGCACCCGACTTGCCGAGGATCTGCGCCAGGTACCCGGCGTCACCGGCGTCGACTCGTACTGGACGGGCCCTCTCAGCCCAACCACCGCCGCCCATACGCCACCGCCCCCGCCCGACCCACTGCTGCGCGCCGCCGACGGGCACACGGCCCTCGTCGCCCTGTGGCTCGATGCGACAGAGCACGTCCGGCACGACGCCACCGAACACGTCCTCGTCCACGCTGCCCGCCCACACAGGCCCTTGGAGATCCGGGCAGCCGGCGAGGCCGTCGTCACCCACGAGTTCCAACTGCACAGCGAGCAGGACCTGCTGCGTACGGAACTCCTGGCCATGCCCGTCACCCTCGTACTGCTCCTCCTGATCTTCGGCAGCATTGCGACGGCAGTCTTGCCCCTTGCCGTGGGCGCCGTCGCCATCACCGGCACCACCGCGATCCTGCGCGCCCTGACCGCCGCCACTCCCGTCTCCACCTTCGCCCTCAGTCTCACTACAGCCGTCGGTCTGGCCCTGGCCGTGGACTACAGCCTTTTCCTCGTCGCCCGCTACCGCGAGGAGATCGCCGGCGGCTGTCCGCACCCCGAGGCCGTGATCACCGCCGTCCGCACCGCCGGTCGCACCGTCGCCGCCTCCGCCGGCGTCGTCGCCGTCTCCCTGCTGGGTCTCCTGCTCTTCCCGGTCCCGCTGATGCGCTCCCTTGGCATGGCCGGCATCAGCGTCGTCCTGCTGGCCGCCGCGGCGGCCCTGCTGATCGTTCCTGCGGCCCTCGCCTGCCTCGGCGAGCGCCGGGCCGGGCGCGACTTCCTCGCTCGTCGCCGGCAGACCGCCCGGTCCGCGGCCCGCTGGCACAGCCTGGCGAGCGCCGTCATGCGCCGCCCGCTTGCCGTCCTCACGCTCACAGCAGCTCTCCTGGTCCTGCTCGCGCTGCCCTTCCGCGATGTGAACCTCGGCCTGAGCGACGAGCGGGTGCTGCCCGCCGGCTCACCCGTCGTCGCCGCCACGGAAGACCTGCGCACCGGCTTCCCCCAGGTAGGCACCGAGGTTGACATCGTCCTGCCCGGCTGGCGCCCCGCAAGTCCCGGCGATGCTGATCGCCTCGACGCCTACGCCCGGCGCCTTTCCGAGCTGCCCGGCGTCCAGGGATTGCGTACCGCGACCGGCACCTACCTGGACGGCAAGTCCGTCGGCGCCCGCTGCGATCCCACCGCTGAACTAGCTGCGTCCCGCCCGTGCGCCGGGGTACGGCGGTTCACCCTGCCCACCGGGACGTGGCTGGCCCTCAACTCCGCCCCCCGGCCCTACAGTGCCGCAGCTGCCCACCTCCTGCACACCATCCGTACTCAGCCAGCCCCCGCACCCGCCTTCACCGGCGGCGCCACGGCAGAACTCCTCGACACTCGCGACGTCACTTTTCAGTGGCTTCCCGCAGCCCTGGCTGTTGTCGTTGTCGCAACCTTGGCCTTGCTGCTCGTCTTCACCCGAAGTCTCTTCCTGCCTCTCAAGGCCCTGGTGATCAATTCCCTTAGCCTCACGGCGACCTTCGGCGCGATGGTCTACGTCTTTCAGCAAGGTCATCTTCGCCACTTGGTCGGTGCCTTCACCGTGACCGGCACCACTGACCTCGCGCTGCCGTTCATCGCGTTCTTCCTCGCGTTCGGCCTGTCGATGGACTACGAAATCCTGCTCCTGGCCCGCGTCAGCGAGGCGTACAACCGGTCCCGCGATACCGCCCGAGCGACAGCCGAGGGGCTGCAGGCCGCTGCGCCTCTGTTCACCGCCTCCGCCGCCGTAGTCCTCGTCGTCCTGCTGGCACTCGCGGCAACAGACGTGACCGACATCAAGATCATCGCTGTCACAGTGGCCCTGTCCGTCCTCTTGGACGCGGTGGTGATCCGCCCCCTGATGGTGCCGGCCGTCATCAAGCTGGCGGGAGCTGCCAACTGGTGGCTGCCGTCTGTCCTGCGGCGCCGTCTTCCCCTGCCGTCGGCCCCCGAGCCTCTTGGGCACGACACCGTCGAGACCACCGCCTCCAAGCCCGCAACCGACGCATCCCTGGCCACCTGACCAGGCGCGGACGAGCCCCGAAAGGGTCCCATGCTCCGCTATGACCTCACTGGCCGCACCGTCGCCATCACCGGCTCCACCGGCGGACTCGGCTCCGCAGTCGCCCAGGCGTTGCGCCGCCGAGGTGCGCACCTCGCCCTCCTCGACCTTGACGGGACCGCTGTCGCCGCTCAGGCCGACGCGCTCGGCGGTTCCCGCGTCGCCTGGGCAGCGCAAGCGGACGTGACCGATCTCGACAGCGTCCGGACGGCGATCGACCGCGCCGCCGCTCACTTCGGTCGCATCGACGTCGTCATCGCCAACGCCGGCGTGAGCGCCGTTGCCCCGATGGCCACCCTCAACCCAGACGCTTTCGAACGCGTCCTCGACGTCAACCTGACCGGAGTCTGGCGGACCTTCAAAGCCGCCTTGCCGCACGTCGAGCGTCAACGCGGCTATCTGCTGGCCACCTCCTCCATGGCGGCCTTCGTGCACTCCCCGCTCCAGGCCCCCTACACGGCCAGCAAGGCCGGAGTCTGGGCGATGTGCAACAGCATCCGTCTGGAAGTGCGGCACCTCGGCGTTGGCGTCGGGACCCTGCACCCCACGTTCCTCAAAACGCCGATGCTGGACGCGATCCACGCGGATCCGGCAGGTCGGCGCCTATGGGGCGGAAACGAACGAGGGCTGTGGCGGATGTGCACCGTCGACAAGGCCGTGCGCAGCATCGTGTCAGGCATCGAACGCCGGGCGCAGACGATCACCTCGCACCGCGCCCACGGGATCGTCGCAGCAACCCCCGGCTTCTTCCGGCCCTTCATCGACCGCGTCGGGTTCACGACCAGGACCATCACCGAGGCCAGCGCTGCCTCCTCACCCAGCGGCGGCCTTGCGCCCACATCTCAACCGGGAGATGTGAATTTGATGAACAAAGCGCTGGATTTGAGGTAGTCGAGGGCAATCTCGGTACGAAGAGCGGCGGCACCCGGGCGGTGCCGCCGCTCTTCGTTGACCCCAGAGTCAGGGCCGGCGCCGCCGGCGGGTGAGGTCGGGGACGGAGGACTGGGCCGCCACCTGCTGGTCCAGGGCCGCGTTGGTCTCCTTGAGCTTGCTGTTCTCGATCTCCAGGACGTGGACGATCCGGGCCAGGAGCTGCGCCTGTCCGCGCAGATCGTCGCGTTCGGCGCGGACGCGGGCCAGGTCCTGCTGCTGCCTGGCCGCGCGGGCCCGCGCTGAGTCGGGAAGCGTTTCGGGGACGGGAGTGCGGGCCTTGACCAAGGCGTAGAACAGGTCCTTGAGGCCGATGTGCTTGTGGGTGAGCTTGTTGCGGCGCAGGCCGGCTTCCGCGGCCAGGGAGACGACGGTCAGCTTGCCGTCGGAGTGTAGCGGGGCTCCGATCAGCAGGCGCACCATGGCGTCGGTGATGGCTCTGATCTCCGCGGCGTCCTCGGTGTCGGCGTGGCCCTGGGCGCCGGTGAGGGCCTCGCCGACGAGTTGGGCCAGCGCTGCGCCGTCGCGCGTGCCGCGCGCGGTCACGACGGGGGTGTTCATCGGCGCTCCGTAGGTTCGGTGTCGGCCGGCTGCTGGGCGTCGTGACGGCGGATGATGGCGGTGAGGAGGTTCTTGCGCTGCTGTTCGCGGGCGGCGATGGGGTAGGGGTCGAGGCCAGCGTCGGTGTCCGCGTCGATCCGCGCGACCTCGGTGCGCAGGGCGCTGATCTGGCTGTCGGTTTGGCTGATGTTCGCGCATGCCGGGTGGCAGCGAGAGTGGTCGGGGGTGCTGCGGCCGCCGTCGCGCGCCCGGTCGCGGTCGGGGTTGCACAGCGCGGTGAAGGCGTCGTGGTTGCAGGTCAGGAACGCCTTGGGGTCCTCGTAGACCTGGAGTCGGGGGTTGGCGACCAGCGCGCGCAGTTCGCGTCGTCCCAGGTAGGTCCCGGCGTAGCGGTCGGAGAACTCGACTGCCGCGGCGCGGTAGCGGTCGGCGGCCGGGCCGCTGACCTTCTCACCAGCTGCGAGGCGTTCGCCGGCCTCGGTGAGGGTCTCGGCCAGGGCCAGGCCCTTCTCCTGGTCCAAGACCTCCAGCATGTCGGCCTTCGAGCGCCCGGCGTAGGACTCCGACATGGCGGTGGCCGCGTGGCCGTACTGCACCGCGAGCGCGATCCGGCCGCCGGGCTGGCGGTAGATGAACCAGGCGACGGTGCGGCGGAAGCGGCGCAGGGCGACGGCGCCGTCGGGATCGGGAGGGATCAGCTCGTGGGGCCGGTCGTGGGCGGCGGCGAGCTGATTGGCCCAGGCGGTGAAGGCCCGGATCCGTTCCACAGCGGTGTCGGAGGACTGGCCGGTGCGGGGCATGCAGGTGCCCTTGGCGTACCGGTAGAGGGTGCGGGTGAACAGCTGCTCGCCGTCTTCGAGCTCCTCGACGACGGCGATGGCGCGCGCGACGGGCTCCAGCACGATCCACGGGTCCGCTCGCTGTTCGCCTTCGCCGATCGCGTTGCCTTCCTCGTCGAGCACGCCCTTGAAGTGCCGGCCGCGGATCTCGAACCGTACGGTGCCGTCGTCGCGCTCCACGCGGGTGCAGCAGCCGCGGCGCAGGGCCAGGACCTCCTCGGGCCGCATGCCGGAAAGGTAGGCGCAGCAGATCAGGGCGGCGGTGGAAAGGTGCAGCACCAGCACGTCCACGTCATCGAAGCCGATCGCCCCTCGCCACGGTGCGGCGCCGATCCGGGCGGTGAGCGGGACGTCGAGGAGCGGGGCGGAGCCGAAGTCGGCCGGGGTGAGCTCGTCGGCCAGGATGCCGCGGGCGCGGGCGACCTGCGAGGTGGTGACACCAAGGGTGCCGGCCAGGAAGGTGTTGGCCATCGGCGGCAGCGGCCCGCCGAAGCGGGCGCGGACGGCGGTGGCGCCGGGCGCACCGCTGGAGGGCAGCTTCTGCCCGGCCGCGAGCAGGCCGCGCAGGTGGGCCACCGCGGTCTCGGTGCCACCGCGCGGGGCGCGGTCGGGGATGGTGCCGAGCAGCCGGCGGTGCTCGCGGGCGGCGGTCAAGATGTCCGGGGCCAGGTCCAGGACCGTGCGCAGCGCCCACACCAGCAGCGGGGCCATGACGGCCGGGTGCACGATCGCGACGCTGTTCTCGCCGTCCGGGGTGTCGTCGTTGGTGCCGAGGAAGTCGGACATGACCGCGGCCGGATCCTCCCACGGCGGCATGACCAGTCGGTCGCGCTCGGGTAGGTAGGGGGCGTAGGCCCACAGCCGCGAGATCACCCACAGGGCCTTGGCGTCGGTACGCCACCGGCGGCCGAGCGGGCGCAGGTGCTCGGCGTACGCCTCCAGGTCGCCCGTGGTGACCTGGGAGAGCTCGGTGATGCCGCGGCCGCCGAGCCAGACGGCGAAGCGGATCCAGATCTGGAAGTTGTGGCGCAGGGTGCCCGGTTGGGTGGTTGAGCGCGGTTCGACTCTCTGGGGCTGATCAGCGCCAGGCGCCAGGCCAGTTCGCGAAAGCGCGGCAGCTGCTCGGGGTCGAAGCCGGGCTGCAGCCGATTGAACGGCAGGACGAAGGCGTCCGGGGCCGGGTCGACGATCTCCAGGCCGGCCGGCAGGGGCGAAGAAGCGTTCACGGGTCGAGCCTCCGTTCCAGCATCGCGTGGATCAGCTCCCGCTCGCTGTCGGCCACGGCGGCGACCAGCTGGGGCCGCGCGTCGGTGGTGGTGTAGGTGGTGAGGAAGTCGCCGATCCGTGCGTGGTGCGTCGCCCAGTCCGCGGCCCACACCGCCGGCGTCACGGCCGCGCGCAGGGACTCCAGCGTCTGGTGCAGGTAGGCGATGCGGGGCAGGTCGCGGCCGGTGGCCACCGCGTTGCGGCAGGCGAAGCACAGCAGGAACGACACCGCGCACGGCATCCCCGGCCGCGCTGTAATCGGAGTTGAGGAAGTCCGCGCACGAGGCGACCGGGGTACGCAGCTGGCCGGCCAGGATCCGGCGCGCCACCTCCAAGTCGATCCCGGCTTCCCTGGCCACGAGCTCGGCGCTCACCTCGTCGGCGGCGTCGACCTCCTCGACCAGGCGCATGGCGACCGTCTGCCGGGCGGAGGCCAGAGCCTGGGCCAGCCCGAGCTCCACCGCGCCGCGCGAGGCGGCGCGGACGTCCTCATCCTCCAGCTGGTAGTCCTGCTCATGGGTGGCCTGGGTGTTGTTGCGGGCCCGGCCATGGTGCGCCTGCACGCTGTGGCGCAGCGCCTGGGCGTGCACCCGGGCGGGCAGGTCGACGCCGCCGTCGCGGACCTGCTGCTGCCAGCGCCGGATCGCGCCCTCCAGGGCCTTGCCAACCTCGTGGTCACGGAGATTCTCAGCTCCACCCAGGCCGCGGTGGCCGACCAGCAGCTTCGTCGCGGGCCGGCCCAGCGCCTCCAGGGTGGTCCGGGCCGGCGCGGTCAGCTCCAGCACGTGCCGCAGGGCCCGACCGCTGGAGCCCTCGCCGACGTCGACGAGCGTATTGCTCGCGTGCCGGCGCCGTCCGCGCCGGGCCTTGTCCGTGTCGACCTGATGCACGGCGGGGTCCTCGCGGTCGGCGTTCGGCCACCAGGTGGGCACGTCCATCTTCTTGAGCACCGACTGGTTCCACGCCTCGTGCGCGATCAGCAGCACGGCCGCCGCCCCGATCTCCGCCGGCGTCGGAAAGAGTCGGGCCAGCGAGGCGGCGTTGCCCTCGAAGCCGAGCGCGCGCTCCGCGTACGCGGTCACCGCGCGGTCGGCTCTGGTGGGGTGGCGCGGAAGGTCACCGGTGCGGGCCAGCACGTCCAGCACCTCCCCGAGGGGCCAGTCGCTGTCCCCGCGCTCGATCGCTCCTGCCCGCCACCGCTGGAGGACCGCGGTGTTCGCCGCGATCCGCAGCCGCCCTGCGCGTACCGTCGCGGCGGCCGCGTCCCGGATCCGGCGCAGTTCCTCCCTGGTGTGGGCCTGCTTGCGCGGCCGTCCTCGCCGGGCCGGCGGCCGACGCCGCGGCGTCTGCAGGAACACCCGGGTCGCCTCCGGCACCCCGGGCGCGCGCCGGATCACCGCGGCCAGGACCCGGCGGACGTGGATGTCGCCGGTCCACTGCTTCCACCACTCCACCGTGATCTGCCCGGTCGCGGCGACGGGCGGCTCGGCCGCCGCCGCGTCCTTGAACAGCAGCTTCAGCGTGCTGGCGTTCGTCTGGTAGGTGTCCTGGCTGCCCCAGCCCCGGCCCTGCGCGGCCAGGGCGGCCACCAGCGCCCGCCGGAAGTCGACGGGGCCGGGGCTGTCCCGGAAGTCCCACACGCCCAGCGGCTTCCCGGCACCGCTGACCGGACGGATGACCAGGTCGTCCGCGTCCAGCATCGGCGCCTTGCGGTAGTCCGTCGGCGGCAGCGCCGCCCGGCGCCCCCGGCCGCTCACGCCGCGTCCAGGATCAGGCCCGTGCGCGCCGCCAGCTCCGCGATCTTCTCCGCGTTCACGGGGTTGTCGTCATCGCCCAGCAGCGACTCCAGCTGCAGCCCGCGCACCGGCTCCAGGTACACGTCCCGCGTCACCTGATCGCTGCGGTGCCCCAGCATGTCCTTGACCATCAGCCAGACCTGCCCGTACACCTCCTCGTAGTGCAGGCGCTCGGCCGGTGTCAGCCCGAGCCGGCGGTCCAGCGCGTTGTGCAGCGCGATCAGGGTACGCAGGGCCATGGAGTGCCGCAGCATCTTCGGCGTCGCGAAGACGTCGAGGCCCGCGGCGTCGCACCGGTCGCTCGCCCGCTCGAAGACCTTCGTCCAGCTCGTGTACCGCAGCGGCAGCCCGCTCTCGGTCAGCCACAGCATCGCCGGCTCCAGGCCGTCCTCGCCCTCGACGAACAGCAGCATCCGCTCGGCGGCCGTCAGCCTCCCGAGCGCGCTCTCGCCCTTACGCCCGTCCGGGCTCCTCCACTGCACGCGGCCCGCCCGGCTGACCGTCTGGATGATGCGAAGGTCGGGCAGCCGGTCGTAGACGCCGCGCCGTCGCGCGCGAGCCACCGCCAAAGCGCGCGTGCTCATCCGGTAGCCCTCGACGCGCTGGAGCGCCGGATGGCCGAGGTAGAAGGTGTAGCCGGCCCGCTTGGCCACACCCTGGCCCGCCTTGCCCGGGTAGTAGTTCCGCCGCCCGAGCGCCGGCAGCTCGCAGAGCAGCAGGGTGCCGCCCTCGCGGCGCCGCAGGCCGCTGGAGTACATCAGGTCGGCGTACGCCGTGTCCCGGCCAGCCGAACGGCCGCGCCGAGCCTCGTCTTCCAAGCCGCTCGGCAGCATGCCGGCGAGCCCGACGTTGCGCCACAGCCGAAAGGCCCGGGGCGACAGCCACTTCACGTCCGAGGTCTTCACGTCCGACGGCGAGGCGAGCGTCACCGGGTTCGACGGAACGAGGCCGCGCTGGGCCGCGATGCCGTACAGCAGCTTCAACGCCGCCTGCTCCTTCGCCCACGTGCCGCCGTCGACCGGCGCCGGGTTCGTCGCCCCGCGCCGACGCCAGTCCTCCCAGTCCTCGACGTCGTCTTCCGACGCCTCGTTCCAGTCCAGCCCGCGCTGCCACAGGAAGGTGAAGAACAGCCGGTAGAGCGGGGCGTACGTGACCTGCGTGCCCTGCGCCTTGGCGGAGAACGCCGAGCGTCGCAGGCACTCGCTCAGACGAGGATCGACCCGGCCGTCCGGCGTGACGAGGATCGGCTGCCGCTCGCGCAGCCCGAGCGCCCGCTCCCGCTCCTCCAAGTCCTCCCAGCCGGGGACGGGTCGGCCTCCAACGGGATCACCCCCGTCACCAACCCAGAACAGCCGCCACTCGTAGCCCACTTGACTCCCTCAGCCGCAACACGACATGAGGCAACACAGCGTATGTCCACAGAACACCGCTATGTATCGCCCTGCACTACGAGGGCCTGCTCGTCGCGCCTGTTTCCGCCTCGGTCACGAGGCCAGGCGGTACGAGCGGAGGGCGGGGGCGCACCATCCGTGACGAGCACGGGCCGCCTGTCGCCGGTGAGCCGGTCGAGGTTTCGCGCCCCTGCACCCTCAAGCGCCAACAACCCAGGCGCCGTGGCGCGTTGCTGCGCTGCGGTGTGCAGCGAGATACGTAAGGACCACGGCGACAGCCGCGTTACAGCAGATCCTCGCCAATCAATCCTGCGCAGACGCAGAGAGGCAGAGCCTTGGAAGGTGTGCCAAAGTCCTCCGTCTCCTGGGCAGTCCAGGCGTTCGCGGCTCGAGCGGGACAGGGGCGCGTGATGGGGGCGGATCGGAAGGCGGGACTCGACAGGTGGACCTCCTCGGAGCGGGACGCGGTCGTGGGACCCGGCAGCGCGGGATGCGTACTGCTATAGCGGCCAGCCCCTCTGCAGGCGGTCCTTCAATGCCGCACCCCGTGGCTGACCTGGTGTTTTCCGGGTCGTTGTACGTTGACATGATCCCGGACGGGGTTCCAGTCCCGTGGGCCACTTTCTCGTCTGGCGTGGGCGAATGGCGGAGCCTCGTCACGCAGACCCACTCGCCCCTTGGTATCCCCGCCGTGGATCCGGCCGACATCTCGGACGGTGACCAATGTGTGCGATGCCGATGGTCCAGTGCCGCTGCTGCGCTGCAAGTGATCAGCTGACCGAGGTCGGCACCAAACCCCGGCCGCGCAAGACTGTCTGAAGGAAGACGGTGCCTGGCTGATCACTCACGCAGATCACCGAGTTGTACGTCCAGAATTGGAGGGGCGTGCAAGGCTGTCCCGGATCACGATGTCGCTGGCGTGTAGAGCCGCCGTCAGCTTTCCTTGCAGCTCGCCCGGGATGGTCCCTGCCCCGAGGGCGCAGGCATGCACGGGAGCGCGGCAGTCCTGGGCTTGCCTGTCCGTGGCGATCGCGGTGAACAGAGGGGGCGCCAGGTTTTCGCGGGGCGCGTAGCCGTCTTCGGCCTCGGCCGTCCTGCGGTGGAGGTCCTCGACGATGCGGTGGGCGGTAGGAGCCTCGGCGGAACCGATCGCGTCGAGGACGGTAAGGCCGAGCCGGATGTCGAATACGGTCATCCCGGGTTCGGCCGGCCACTCGAGATAGGTGGCCGCCAGCGCCGCCAGTTGGTCTTCGACGGACTTCTCGGCGTCGCGGCGGCACAGGACGGTCAGGCATGCCGTGATGGCTTGCTCCCACGGATCGCCGGGCATCGTTTCGGCAAGGAGAACAACTGCCCATGCCGTGTCACCCGCAACGAGGGCAGCGAGTATGGCAACTTGGCGTCCGTCGAGCATCCGTTTGCCTACGCCTCTGTGAGCTTCGATGTGTCAGGTCAGACGATCTTCGCCGTGGACACCCACCCGACGACCAGCTCGAGTATCCCGCCCGCCCCTCACACCAGACCCGTGACCTGCAACTTCACGATGCACACCACTCAGTTGTGCGCGGCTGTGCACAGGGTCGAAGGAGTCCAGGTCCCCGGGCAAGATCCAGCGGACACCGTCGAGGGCCCGTAAACGGTCTTTGCACGAGTGGCAGGGTGAGGACCGGGGCAGTGTCCGCGCATGAAGTCGGATCTCACGGCGTATGACGCGGCCATCATGGACTGGGACGGCACGGTCGTGGACTCGCAGCCCATGAACTTCCGCTGCCTGGCTGGGGTACTCAAGCTGTATGGGGTGACGTTACGGGAGAGTTGGTACCGCGAGCGACTAGGTACGTCGGTGGACGGACTCCTGGCTGAGCTCGGCGTCTCGGTACCTCTTGGCGACGTTCTCCCCCGCTGCGGCGAACTGATCATCCAGGAGTTGCCGTCGTTGCAGGCGTTCCCGATGGTGGTCGAATGGCTGGTGCGCGCTCGTGCTGGCGGGCTGGTCTGTGCGGTGGCGTCCGGCGGCGGTGGCGCCGTGGTCCGTGCCGGTATCGAAGCCACGGGGCTGACGCATCTGTTCGATGTTGTGGTGACACGCGAGGACGCAGTCCGGGGTAAGCCGGCGCCTGACCTGTTTCTGGAGGCTGCGCGGCAGCTTCGAGTGCCGCCGCAGCGGTGCCTCGTGGTTGAGGACGCGGAGGAAGGGCTGGCGGCGGCGCGGGCCGCAGGGATGGACGTGGTAGACGTGCGTCCATACGTGACATCCAGCTGGTGATCTGGTCGTCTCACACGGCGAGGAGGACCTTGAGTTCCTCCGCGAACTCCGTAACAGCGGGGTCCTGGGGGTAACGGCGCCGCAGGGTGCGATCGAGTTGCTGAGTGCGGCCTCGGACGGAGTCGACCAGCCGGCCGCTGGTGAGCGCTTCGTGGGCGGTGGCAACGGCGGCGTCCGGCTCGCCGAGCGCTGATTGCGCCTGGGCCAGGTCAAGCCGGGCGATCGCAAGCCGCGTGGGGGCTTGGAGAGGGCGAGGGAAGCTGCGGTAGTGGCCGATGGCTTCTTCGGCAGCTGCGCGCGCACGGTTGGCGTGGCCGAGCCAGCCGTACGAAGAGGCGTCATAGGAAGTGATGCGCACCGCGTCGACGCCGAACAGCCCGGTGCCGTGGAGCGGCAGTTGCGCCTGGTAATCACGGGCGCGTACGGCGGCTCGTTCGAACTCGTGGTGGTTGCCGAGCCGGGCATGGGCGCGGGCGACTTGAGCGGACAGACGTACAGCGGCGTTGCCGTCCCGGGGAGCGACGGCCAGGCCGCGGGTTGCCGCGAGCAGAGCGTCCAAGGGGCGGCTGTCGTAGAGAGCGTGGGTGCTGCGGACGTCTTCGGCCCAGGCACCGACCTCGGAGAGGTCGGCCTGCTCACCCTGCGCCCAGGCGTCGTCGCAGTAAGCCTGGACCAGGTCACCTTCGCCGAGGTCGTGTGCGACCCAGGCAAGGATCACCGAGAGCATGCCGGCGTGGCGGGCGAGTTCGCGGGCCTCGCGCAGGGTATGCCGGCGCTCGTGCTGGAACGTGAAGACGCGGTGCCTCATGCGTGCGGCCGTCGGCCACAATTCGTGCGGCGGCTGGGAGGAGTACGTGGTGCCTAAGCCATGGACGGCCGTCTCGAGTTCCGCGATATCGGAAGGGTCGAGTTCCGTGAGCGTCGCATGATGGGCGTAGGCGCGCGCAGTGGCGGCGCTCGCGGTGCCAGGGGTCATGAGCGGAGTCAGAGCCGTGCCGCCGATCAGCGCGAGGGCGGTGCGTCGCTTCGTGGGATCACCCACTTCGTCGGGCGTCGCGGCAGGCGACGCGGGATGGTCAGGGCCACGGTGGGATGCCGCGTCTGGGTCCATACCCAGATCAGCGGGCGTCAGAGCTGGGGAGAGCCCGCAGAGGCGGGTGAGGGTGTAGGCGAGGACCACCGGTAAGGGGCCTCTGGGAATCTCGCCATCGCGGACCCAGTGGCCGATCCGGGTGCGGTGCGGTGGGCGGGCGTCGGTGTGGCCCGTGATCCACAAGTCGTTCTTCAATTCGACGGCGAGGTTCACCTGCCTCAAGCCCCGCCAGCTCCTCATCTTCTCCGGCCTCACCATCGGCACCTACTTCGCCTTCGCCGCCTGACATCCGCCCAGCCGGGGGTCGAACCGGTAGACGTCCCGGGACGTCCGGCCGACCACCGCCCGGCCCCCGCGCCCTACGCCATAGTCTGCCGAGCATGGATCTCACCATTTGGGCCCGCGACCTGGCCAGGTCCCTCCTCGCGGAGCCCCTGCCTCGTCGCTGGGCACACTCTCAGGGCGTCGCCGCAAGGGCCCAGTCCCTGGCGGGAATCCTGGGCGCCGATGCGGAGCTACTGTGGGCCGCGGCGATGCTGCACGACATCGGTTACACGCCGTCACTGGCCACGACAGGGTTCCATCCGCTGGACGGCGCCCGCTACCTGCGTGACTGTGCAGCCGCGGACGAGCGTCTGATACGGCTGGCCGCCAATCACTCGTTCGCGCTACTGGAGGCGGAAGAGCGCGGGCTGCGGGAAGAGCTGGAGGCCGAGTTCCCGATCCTCGACCACGGCGAGCTGGTGGATGCTCTCGTGTACTGCGATATGACCACCACCCCGGACGGCACCCCCACCACCGTGGATGCCCGGCTGGCGGAGATCCTCACTCGGTACGACTGCGACAGCATCGTCGGCCGATTCATCCGCCGAGCCGATGAGGATCTGCGAGCTGCTGTACACAGGGTTGAAGTCCGGCTGATCTCGGCAGAGCGGTAAGGGAGGGCACGGCTCTCAGTCGACGTGAGGGAACGTGCCGTCCAGGTAGTGGGCGATCTGCTTCCGCATGGAGTGGTGGATGTCGTAGGAGTCCAGCTCGCCGGGCAGGATCCAGCGGACGCCATCGGCCTCGTCGTTGATGGTGGGCTCGCCTCCGACCGGCCGGCCGATCACGGTGACCGTATCGGCATCGGTGCCACGCAGCAGCGAGTCCCGCATGACTGGTTCGTTGCATGCTTGTTCGAAGAGCTCGGCGTCGTGGGCGACATCGCACAGACCGGAGAAGATGGCCAGGCGCGTTTCGTCATCGAACTCGTCAAGGAGCGTGGCGTAGCAGCTCTCATCCGTCCCCAGGGAGAAGAAGTCTGGCTCGAGGGCCTCGAAGCGCCTTGGCAGGGAAGTCCGGCCGGCCTCCATGCCGAACGAGCCGATCTTCACTGCGCCTACGTTGACGCTGCTGCTCCCGTTGTAGCACCGCAAATGGAAGACCGTCTTGAACCCGTAGTCATCCCAGTTATCGTCTCCGAGCCACGCTACGCCTGGACGAGTACCCGCTGGTTCCCGCGCGTTGGGCACCGTAGTGAAGTACACCGCGTCACATTACCGAACACGCTCCTGCCGTACGGGCAACTGCCGCCGATCGCACGGAAACGCGGATCAGCGGACTGGGCAGGCCGAGCTGCGCAGTGGCACCGCTCCTTGACCCAGTGCTGCGGCCTTGCCAGGGCCGATCTTTGAACGTCCCTTGACGGCGCCTTGTTGCTGCCCGACTGTGCGCTCCCGTGCAGCCAGGCTCCCTTGTAGTAAGGGGTCCTTTCAGAATGCTGGGTGCTTGCGGGCAAGGGTCATGCAGTGAGCGAGCTGGAGGAAGGCGTCGTGCATGTCGTCTCGGGCTTCCCAGCGGGTTCGTAAGCGGCGAGGACCGTGGAGCCAGGCGATGGCGGACTCGGCAACCCATCGCACACGGCCCAGGCCCGAGCCGTGTGGCTGACCGCGCCGGGCGATCTTCGGGACGATGCCACGCTCACGCAGACCCCACCGGTAGATGTCGTGGTCGTAGCCGCGGTCTGCATACAAGGCGCGGGGCTTGCGCCGGGGCCGGCCCCGCTTGCCTCGTACCGGCGGCAGGCCGTCGACCAGCGGCAGGAGCTGGGTGACGTCGTTGCGGTGCCCGCCGGTGTGCGACACCCGCAGCGGGGTGCCGTGCGCGTCGGCCAGCACGTGGTGTTTCGAGCCCGGCCGTGCCCCATGGAGCTGAGCAAGGAACTGCAACAGCAGCTGGGCGACGTGAACCGGTGGGAGACAGCCGGATTCGCATGGGACAGCACCGGCGCGCTGGACCCGCAGGAGTTCTACTTCCGCAACCTGTGCCACGCCCCCGGGTGGAAGACCGGCGGCTGGACCCGCTGGGGCCTCACCGACCCCATGCCCCGCCCGTGCCCCGAATGCGGCACCGAGACGACCCCGCTCCTCACCATCGCGTCCTCGGAATGGAACTCCGGCAGCAAGAGCTGGATGCCCGATGAGGAACGGACGAACCCAACTCCGCTCCTCATCGGCACCCCACCCGCGAACTTCACTCTCCTCGACATCGCCGGCGCCTACAGCCTGCAACTCCACGCCTGCCCAGTGTCCCCGGACCATCCGCACATCGAACTGGTCCAGTGAGCAGGCCCGACGCCCGGGTACCGAACCGACACCGGGCTGTTCGAGCTCGGTAACTGATCCCACCCAGTTCGCGCCAACAGGAGCCGGCATGAGTTTCTCCACCCCACCGCGGCCGTTCGACATCACCGCGCTCTTCCCTCAGCTGGCCCCGCTGGCACGCACGGCGACCCGGCTGCACCCGCGGCCCGGGTCGCCGACCGTGCACGACAGCTCCGCCGGCGGACCGCTCCTGTGGCCCGCCGACGAGCCGTGGCCCCACTGCGAAGAACCGCACGACAGTCGCGGGACGAGAGTGGTGCACTCTCCGGACGACATCAGGCTCTTTCGCCGCAGGGCTATGGCAGCGGCCGAGCGGCTGCGCCTCGACCCCGAGGCGCCCACGGTCACACCCGAGGAACTGGAGGCCGCGCAACGGTTCCGCGAGGGCCGCCCGTGGTTCGACGGCCCGATTGCCATGATGCCCGTGGCCCAGCTCTACGCTCGTGTGGAACGTCACGTAATTCCCCACCAGCGGCGTCAACTTCCCCGCCCAACCGTTCGAACGCCACGTCTCAGGTCTCGGGGACCCATTCCACGGGAGGGGGCATGGGACTGTAGTCGGGTCCCCTGGTGCCGTACTGCCGGCGGAGATGTCGAACCGGGTCTTGCAGCGCAGGTACGGGGTGAGCTTCCGGTCCTGGTCGCGCGGCGTTCGTCTACTTGCGCTTGCGGCGGTCCTGCTCGCGCTCCTCTCGCAGTTTCCGGTGGAGCGCTCCGAGGGTCTCGCCGTTCGGGACCCGGCGGGCGCGGAGGGCCAGGCCCGGTGAGCCGTCGGTCGTGTGGACCGTCAGTTTCCGCTCGTTGTACCCGATGTGGCTGACGTTCTCCCAGCGCACGGAGACCGAGCCCGCCCTCACGCGGTGCCGGTCCGCCGTGATCGGTCCGAACGCGACCTTCCCGCCGTCCTCGATCGTCGTCAGGACACCGGGGAGCTGCGCCGCGACGACGCCACCGCAGATCTGCGGGCTGAGGTTGTCGTACGCGCTGCCGACCGCGGTCGATATGAAGCGCAGGCCCCGCCCGCGCCGTACCCGAAGGCGGTGCCAGTGGCGTTGGGCGTAGCCGGGGTACGGGTCGGAGCTTAGGTTGATGTTGAGTCTCTCCAGCCAGCTCTGCGACCACTGGTCGTACCGGAGGGTTTTGACGTCCGCGTAGCGCACCACCCGCCGCCGGCCGCCCCACGAATCGCCTATCAGCAGGCCGCCGCTGAACGTGTACCAGGGCGCGTACGCCAGGAAGAGCACGTCGAAGCCGATCGCGAGGACAGGCACGGCGGCGGCGACGGCGACCACGGTCAGCCAGTCGCCGAACGAGTTGTCCGGCCATCCCAGGCGCCACTGCCAGGCTAGGTAGCCGCCGAGCAGGGCCGTGTACAGCGCGAGTTTGCCGAGATCCCGAGCCAGTGGGCTCGCTGGTACCAAGTCGTCGCGGGAGAGGAGAGGGGAGAGTCGCCAGTACCCGACGCCCTCCGCCAGCAGGCCCACTGGCGGCGCCAGCCAGCCCCAGGCATCGTCCGGTCGCCCGGTGTTCGACGCGAAGAGCAGGATCAACGGCGGCACGAGCAGAGCCACCTCGACGGCCAGCCGCCAGGCGGGCGTACGGCGGTCGTGCCGGTGTCGGAAGTATCCGAGACCGGCTTTCTCGGCTGCGCGCGCGACGCGCGGGGGTGGCACGGACTCGGGCGACATTTCGCCATCGTCGATCATCGGACCATGGCCGGACAAGGACTTGGTGCCGGCCGTCGCCAAGCGGTGACCCGAACGCGATTACCGCGACAACCCGTACTGACCTTCAGAGCCAGTACGTCTGTTCCCCTCCCGATGCGACAGGCCCCTGCAACACCAGTGTCAGTTCTCGGTTACGAAGCCATCAGGCACGAGACGGGACGCGAAACATCTCTTATCAGCTGAGCCGACCGGAGCAAACCACATGCGGATCACCAGCCGCAGGAGAAACCGGCCTCATTCGAACGGTTGGGCGGGGAAGTTGACGCCGCTGGTGGGGAATTACGTGACCGTCGACACCCCCGGACAGCCCTCTTCTGGCGCTCCTCCGCCACCGTCACCGACGTCCTCGACGCACCGCCCGAGCCGCCGATCATCGAGTCCGCGCGCTACCTCCCGGAGCCGTGCCTGTTCTCACCGGAGCAGGTCACCGACTACCCCAACCCCTCGGAGCTGAGCAAGGAACTTCGGGACCAGCTGGACGACATGAGCCGCTGAGAGACGATCGACCCCGCGCGGTACAACACGTACGCGGACGACCCGGGCGAGCTCTACCTGAACAACCTCTGCCACGCCCCCGGCTGGAAGACCGGCGGCTGGACCCGCTGGAGCCCCACCGACCCCGTCGACCGCCCCTGCCCCGAGTGCGGCACCGAGGCGGTCCCGCTCCTCACCATCGCCTCCTCGGAATGAGACGGCGGCAGCGAGACCTGGATCCCCGAGGAGGAACGGACGAACCCGACTCGGGTTCCCCTGGGCACCCAGCCCGGCGACTTCACCGAGATCGGCATCGCCGGCGGCCACGACCTGCAACTCCACGTCTGCCCTGCCTCCCCGCACCATCCCCACATCGAACTGATCCAGTGACCGGTCGCGCAGGACCGAACCTGCCGATGCCGGTCGGTATCTGCGCCGCCTTTGATGCACAGCAGCGGACGCTGTCGCTCCTCGAACCGGCAGTACGGTCCACCCGGACCGTCGGTTCCTCACCGGCGAGCGTCCGCTCGGCGGTCTCGGCCTGACTGCCGAAGAGCACCAGGTTGCTCAACCTCGGTAACTGATCCCAGCCAGTTCGCGCCATCGGGAGCCGACATGAGTCCCACCACCCCGCCGCGGCCGCTCGACGTCACCGCGCTCCTCCCTCAACTGGCCCCGCCGGCGCGCACGGCGACCCGGCTGCATCCCCGCCCCGGGTCGCCCACGCCGCACGACAGCCGACGGGCCGCTCCTCTGGCCCGCCGACGAGCCGTGGCCGCACTGCGAAGGACCGCACGAGTGGGACCGGGTGAACGAGATCCTCTCGCCGGGAGACGCGCGCCGGCAGCGGCGCATCCGGGCAGCAGCGGCGAGCCGGCCGTACGAAGATCACCCACTGTCCCGGTACGCGCCTGAGGAGCAGGCCATCGTGGAGCGGATCGAAGTCGGCCGCCCGTGGCCCGAAGGCCCGATCGCCATCCTGCCCGTGGCCCAGCTGTACGTACGCGACATCCCCCTGCTGCGCCCGCCGGGTCGGTCCGAAGCCGATCTGCTCCAGGTCCTCTGGTGTCCCTTCGACCACCCGGCGAACCCCGCAACCGCACTTTTCTGGCGCTCCGCAGCGACCGTGACCGACATCCTCGACGCGCCTCCCGAGCCACCTGCGATCCAATTCCCCGGCTATCTGCCGGAGCCGTGCCTGCTCACACCCGAGCAGGTCACCGAGTACCCCAACGCCATGGAACTGAGCAAGGAACTGCAGGAGCAACTGGGCGACTGAAGCAGGTGGCAGGCGGCCGGATCAACGCTAAACAACTACTACGAGGTCGCCCCGGACGAGTTCTACGGGGACCATCTGTCCATCGCTCCCGGCTGGAAGGCCGGCGGCTGGCCCCATTGGGGCCTCACCGATCCCATGCCCCGGATCTGCTCCGAGTGCGGCACCGAGGCGGTCCCGCTGCTGACGATCGCCACCACCGAATGGGGCTCCGGCGGCGAGGGCTGGATCCCCGAAGAGGAGCAGGCGAATCCCACGCCGATGCTTCCTGGCCAGCCTCCGGCGAACTTCACCAGGATCGTGGTCGCCAGCGGCTACAACCTCCGGCTCCACGTCTGCCCTGCCTCCCCGGACCATCCGCACATCGAGCTGATCCAGTGAGCCATCGCCCTCGCCGCGATGCGGCTATGGCTCCGATGAGGACCTGCCGGACAGCTCCCGGCTGTCCTGACGGCCGTAGCGCTCCCTATCCCGCGCCACCCCTTCGGCACTCACCGATGACTGGATGGTGTACACATCTCCGATACGGTCGTCGCCGCGCCGACGCTGTCGCCATTCTTCGTGAGCCCGGAACACCATGACGGACACCTGTGAAGCAGGCTGCCAGTGCCGTGTGAAGGTCGGAGCATTCACGTCCGGGGCGTCTTCCAGGGGTACACCCTGCTTCCCCAGCAGCCGCTCCAGTTTGTCGAACCGGAGGTGGCGGTCGAAGCGCCCGTACCGGTCGCGAATTGCCGTGTTCACGATGCTGCCGCCCCAGTACGACAGCCGATGCACCTGCAAGGTGAAGTGGTGCCCCTCCCAAGGATGGTCCGGTGTTTCCCGAATCCAGAAGAACTCAACCATTCCGTAGTCGCGCCACATGCTGTGGTCGTCAAGGGAGTTCTCGGCGAAATCGGAACCCAGCATCGCGGTCACCCGGTCGGGACTGTCCGTCGGAGTGGCACCGAGCACTGTTCCGGAGGCGACCACGTCCATGTAGAACGCAAGGGAATACGGAGTCAACTGGTCTTCCTTGACGGGGCGCCGGGTATCAGAAGCGACGGCCTCAGCATATGCGACCGGGGACGCCACGAAGATCCGCCGGACAGGCCCTAAGCACAGTACGTGGCGAAACTCGCCAACTGAAGTGCGCCGGCGCTGTGCTCACGGTGAAGCCTTCCGGCTGTGCCGGAACACGCGCCGGGTGAGGTCAGCCGTATCGGAGTATGCCGCCCGACCGGACCAGCCAGAAACGGAGTTGCGGCTTTCGGGGAGCATGCGATGGCGCCCGGACGGATCGCGTGGGATTCGCGCATTGCATTACGTGGGCCGATAGAGCCTGTCCTGCCAACAACCGCGACGGCCTGGAGACGCGAGACCTCCGCAGGCCAGGGTGGGTAGCAGTCGCGGCGGACTGTCACCTACCTCGTGGCGAGGAAGACCTCGTCCTCCCCGCCCGCTCTCCCCGGGGATGCGGCTTCCCGCGCGCCAGGAGCGGACAGACGGGCAGGACGAGCTGCCCTTCCTTGCTCGCCACGCGGCAGTCACTGTCGCGACCGCGCTTTGCGACGGCGCTGAGCAGGCACCCGGTTGCGGGCTTGGCGCTCGCGATGACGCATCCAAGCCAGCAGCACATCGCGCTTGTGCTCGGACTCCTCCGGTACGAGGGTCTGGGCGAGCGCGAGCACGCCAGGTACCGCGATCCCGACGACGACCGCGATAGCCACGGCCCACCACGGGGCGCCCACCATCGTCAACGCGGTGACCGCCGCTCCCGCGCCGATCGCTCCTCCGGTGAGACGACGGCCCACGCCACGCCGGGCAGGAGGCTGGGACTGCGGGCCGGGACCTCCTTCGATTCCGTTGTTCACCGGTCACCCGCTGTCGCCGAAGCGATACGGGTATACAGGGCGTCGATCTCGCCGAGGGAGGTCAGCCGTGCCGCGTGGAGACGCAGCCGGCGCATGTGTCCCTCGACGGCCCGGGAGGTCATCCCCAGCGCGTCGCCGATCTCCTTCTGCGTCATTTTCTGCTGGTAGAGGAGACTGCAGATCGCTCGGGCCTCCCAGGTGGCGTCCCGCAGGATCCGCTGGACGGTCCACCGGTAGATCACGGCCTCATCCGGAGGAAGGTCCCGTCCGACCTGGTCGCTGTCGATGACGGCGTTGGCCGTCATCGCAAGGTGGCGCCGGTGACGGCTCGCCCACTTCTTGAAGGCGTCCCGGAACATGAGCATGCACGTCACCGTGAAGTAGGTGCGCATCGTGGCACCGCGGTCGGGGTCCCACTGGCCGGCAGGGAGGAATTCCTCCGTGAAGAGCGCCACGGCGCTCTGGACGGCGTCGTGGGCGACCTCGTCACGGATGTCGCCGCGCCGCTTCAGGGTCTCGATCTCGTGCCAGCGTGCGGTGATCGAGATGTACCGTTCGCCGCACTTCTCGACGAGCGTTCCGTCCCTCATCCACGCACGCAGGACCTTCCAGCCGTAGACCCAGAGTTCCTGACGCAGCTGTTCCATCTCGCGGCCCACGAAGTCGTCCTGCTGCAGGCGTTCGTACAAAGCGCGGTCGGCGGCTAGCTTCGCGGCGTTGCCCTGCTTCGAAGGCTTGGTTGTGGTCACGGTGCCAGGTTCGGCGTCGGACTGCTGGTTCTGCCGGGTCTCCTCAAACAGCGCCATTTGATCTTGCATTGGGGTGTATACCAACCCTCGCACTAGATGTCATTTCGCGCTGCTCTATGGAGAGTTCAGCGATTCATCCCACGCACATGACGAGATTTTTTGTGGCGCTGCTGTTTCCGCAGTTCACAGCGATGCTGATGACTCTTCGCAGACGCGCCGTCTCGGAGGGCTCGGGTGCTGAGGTGGACCGGATATGCCTGGGGCCCGGCCAACAGGCCGGGCCCCAGGCGGAGAATTTCGGTGTCAGGTGCGAGGAGCGGGAAGAGCTGGGTGGCCGCGCTGGCCGCGATCGGGGCAGGGGTCGCGGCCGGTCTCGGTGTTCCGGGACACGACCAGTGGGTGGGCTGCTCCTCGGTCCTCGCTGTGGGGACCCTGACGGCTTTCGGGTTCCTCGGGCGCCGCCTGGAGGCGGGCCAGGACGGGCTGCGGTACCGCACGGTGCTGCGGTGGCACCGACTGGAATGGGACGAGATCGACCGCTTCGAGGACGTGCGGGTACAACCCGGCGACCGCCGCCTCAGCACCCACAACCTCCGTGTCGTGGCCAAGCTGCGCAGCGGCGAAGCCGTCCGGCTTCCGGTGCCGTACGCCGGCTCCGTGGACGCGTTCAGCTTCGAGGACCGGCTGCGCGCCCTGCGCGCAGCACACCAAAAATATCCCAGTGCCCTAGGTGGAGCCGCTCCAGTGCCTGGGCTGTGGCCTTAGTGAAACGTGCGCCGAAGGCGCTCTCGTCCGCTGTGCAGGCCGCGATCACCCAGGTTCTGCGATCGTCCTCAGGAATGTCCTGGAACAGCTGGAAGTCCGTCGCCGCACCTGCCCCGCAAACATCGAGCAGGAACAGGACGGGCGACTGGTCGCGACCGTGCTCGACCTCGTTAAGCCATCGGCCGATATCGATCGCCGACTCGGGGAGCTCAGTCAGACGGCTGTCGTACACGGGCAGGTACAGAACCGGGCCACGAGGGACCCCGTGGCCGGCGAAGTGGACGATGCGTGGTCGGCCCGCCGAGTCACGCCGCAGATTCCGCCAGCTCTCCTCGACACCTACCCGGTCCGCGTCGATCACCGGTTCTCTGACATTCAGCCCGTCGAAGAGCGAGAGTACCGAGGCGAGTTCACGCACCCCCCCGCTCGACCGACGGCAGCGGAGCCAACTCCTCCGACGTGGGACTCCACTCGCCGTCAACCGTGCTGCGAAAGGTCCCCACTCCGAGCAGAAGTACTCGAACCATCATCCCCCCGAGGCCGTGCGGTTCGGTCCCTAACAGATCACGGTATCCCGCAGAACGTCGACGACAAGTCTGCGGGGCAGGCGGCGTACTGGACATGGTCGAACTGGACATGCCCGTCCCCCTTCCGGTCCGATGGCGTGTCACGTTGCCGGTACCGGGCCGCATCGGGCGGTCAGAATCGTGAGGACGCCACAACTGATCGGCAGGCCCCTATCGGGACACGCCCCGCCGGCCCGGCACCGACAACGCACCATCCCCGGCCAACTCCGGTGCACCGCGCAGGAATGGTCTTGCAGATCAGGTTTCGTGTGGAGTTTTCGTGGCGAAATACTTCAACCATGGGCTTATCACCGGTTGCCGGTCATCCTGCTGTCGCTGTCTTCCGAGAGCCCCGAGGCGGGCGGCCCGTCCCGGTGCTGGGCCCACGGGTCGAAGCTGAGGCGAAGCGGGCCGCGCGCGTGCTGGCCGCGATGTCGACCCACGCCAGACCTGTCGAGCGCACCCTCGCGCTGCGGCAGGCTGCCACGGTCGCCGGTGAGTTGGCGGCCGCGCTGTCGGATCTGGCTCCGGCCTTGGTCGGTGAGGGACTGCCGGCGGAGTCGACCAGTCAGTCGTTCTTCCGGGTCCGTGAGGGGGAGCTGTCGGATCAACAGGCTGCCCTGCACGGTGTCCTGGTCATCAACCGCGGTCTGGAAGATCTGTGTGATGCTCCGCTGTCGGGTTCCGACCTGGCGCTGGAGGTGACCGGCATGCGGCAGTCGGTGCTCGATCTCACCGGCGCAGCGCCGGGCACAGACCCTGATTCTGTCCCGCCGGCAGCCGTCCCCGAGGCCGGTGCGGGATCGTCGTTGGAGAGTATGTGGAGTGCTCGCTGGCTCATCGGTCACCAGGTCCATGTCCTGTTCAACATTTGCGCCGCGGTCGCCGTGGCCGACGCCACCCGCTCGCTGCGGCTCGGCGACGGCGATGCCGCACTGCTGCGGCTGGCAGATGCGACGGTGTATGTGCGTGGCTTCCCAGCAGCCATGGCTCACGCCAGTACGATCCCCGCCGACTACTACATGGCGGCGATACGCCGCACCATGGCGCCTCCGTCGGTGGACGTCCCGTTGAGCGGGCGCCAACATCGCGGATACAAGCTGTTCCGGGCGGCGATGAAGGACCTGCTGTCCGTGGTTCCCGACTCCTACGAGCACTTGGCAGCCCGCGCCCCGGAGCTGGCCGAGGCACGGGGTGCTCTCCTGGAAGCCGACATCGTGGATGCAGAACGGCACGTCACCCTCGCGTACTCGATGGTGCATCTGCGTCGTTCCATCGCTCAGAAACGCGGAGGACCCGACAACGCCGTCGCCGAACTACGGCTCATGCGCCATCGCCGTGCGGCCCAGTACGCCTCGCTGATCCGATTCGGGGACCACTACGTCGCCGACGCCGTGGCCGGCCTGCGCCACTCGTGAGTCCGCGCTTCCGCCGCCCACGCCCCAGGCAGGAGACCCCGATGCCCGAGACGACGCCCGACACCGCCCAAAACACCGTCCTCGCCACAGACCGGGAACTGGATCCGGCCGATGCCGCCGCGTGCGAGCGGCTGGCCCGCACCCTGTGCACCCGCGGGCACGACCAGGTCGACAGCCTCGAGTGGGTGGCCCAGGCCCGGGACGCCTGGGAGGAGCTTCCGCTACGGCTGCGCCTCGAGGTGCGCCGGTTTCGAAGGCATTCCGGCCCGAACGGCACCTTGGTGATCGGCGGCCTGCCCGTCGATCAGGCGGCCCTGCCCACAACACCGACCGTACCCGGCTCGGTCCAGCGCCAGGCCACCATCGCGGCGGCGGTGCTCACCATGGTGGCCTGCGGGCTCGGCGAGCCTCTCGCCTACCTGGGGGAGAAAACCGGCGCCCTCGTGCAGGACGTCGTGCCCGTGCCCGGGCAGGAGACCTTCCACGGCAACGCCGGATCGGCGCCGCTGTCCTTCCACACCGAAAACGGCTTCCACCCCCACCCACCCGACTATGTGATCTTCCTGTGCCTGCGTGCCGACCACGACCAGATCGCCGGCATGCGCATCGCCGGCATCCGCCAGACACTGCCGCTCCTCACCCCAGCCAACCGCCAGGCCCTGTTCGCATCGGAGTTCATCACCACACCACCACCCTCCTTCAGCCCCGACGCTGCCGCGACCGAGTCCGGCGTCAAGCCCCGACCGGTGCTGTGGGGAGCAGCCGAGGACCCCGACATACGTATGGCTCAACTCGTCACACGCCCGCTCACCCCTCAGGCCGCAGCGGCGCTGACCGAATTCGGCCGCGCCTGCGAGGCGACCGCCCGCACTCTGCGCCTGACACCCGGCGACCTGGTCGTCATCGACAACCGCGTCACCGTCCACGGCCGCACCGCCTTCCACCCTCGATACGACGGAGCAGACCGCTGGCTGCAACGCACGTACGTCACCGCCGACCTGCGTCGCTCCCGCGACCACCGCCCTCACGACGGCCACATTCTCGCCCGCTGACCAGCGATATCTTCACCGTCGCCGGGTCGCCGAGGAGAACGACCCTCCGCCCGCACACGCCAACAGGACCGCCATGAGAGGACGCTGGCATCCTCCTGTGACTCAGCGGACTCCCAGTCCTCAGGGGGTCGTTCGATGGCGTGGGAGCGGAGTTGCTGAGCGAGGCCGCCGTCGAAGAGGTGGGTCGCGCCGTGCGCGAAGTCGAAGACCGGTGTCGCCAGCACCGCGACGGCGTGGACCACCTCGGCGAGGGTCGCGTAGCACTGTAGGGCGACGTCGCGAACGAGGGCGTCGATGTGTACCCCGTCGGCAGAGGTGGTCGAGGAGTCTTCGATGGGGCCGATCGCGATGGCGGCCCGCGTCGACATGTGGAGCGGGCCGTACTCCAGGGCGAAACTGCGGGTGAGGCTTTCGGTGGCGGCTTTGGCCGCGTCGTAGCCGGCCTTGTAGCGGTGTGCCCTGGTGCCGCCGACCGAACCAGGACCAGGATGGCGCCCGGCGCGCAGTGGGCTGCCACGGTTTCCGCGACCGTACGCAGGACCGCGTAGGTGGTCACCAGGTTGTCCTCGATCGCCGCGTGGAAGGCGTCTACGTCGTTGGCGGCGATCCGAGCGAGGTGGGGTACCCGTCCAGCAGCGTGGAAGAGCTCCACGCGTTCGGCTCCGTCGAGGAACTCGTCGACCAGCGGCGAACTCCCGCAGGAAGGCGATCGCCTCGGCGTCGCCGAACAACCTGGCGAGCATTTCCGGCCAGTGCAGGTGCACGATGTCCGGCACCACACCGACCAGGTGGGAGAGGTCTCCGGGGGGGGCGAACCCTGGTTCGTCGCGGTACAGCCCCAGGCACAGGACCACGGCCCCTTGGGCCGCGAAGCGGCTCTCCTGGAGTGCGACGTAGTCTTTCCAACCACAGGTCCCGGGTATCTGGAGCACGCGGAGTCCGGTCACCGCACAGCCACCCTTTGAAATCCCTCTACGGGGCAGAGGTCCCTGAGTGCGGAGGGCTGGGGGTGGCGGTGCCGTACGGGTCATGAATCCTCCGCCATGTGATGGCAGTGCACTTGACGTGTTCGTGATGAATGTTCACCGGTGAGGAGGCAGGCAGCGCCCCGGATCCGAGATGTGGCCGGATCCCGCCATCGCTGGCGCGTGCCGACTTCTTCTCGACTGGGCTGCCGCGATCCATGCGCCGCTGCAGCCAGCCCGGAGAGCCGATAGGTACACCGATCCACCTCGACAGTTCGCCGATCGGCCATGGGCGGCCTCGGCGGGCGCGTCTGGTATGGGAGGTTATGGTGCCGGGTAGTGCGGAACCATGCCCGACATCCCCCTGGCCGGAGTGGCGCTGCGAAGGTTACTGACGGTCGTCGACCAGACGGCGGAGTTGGCGACAGAGCTGGCGTCCGCCCTTCGGAGCCGACCGAATGACGCCCCGACCCGCACCGCGCCGACACCGCTCGGCGTCGATGCACTGGCGTTCGAGCCTGCGGAGTTCGAGGCCGTGGCCCGCCATCTGGAACCGCTGGACCGGCTGATCGCGTCCGTCCCGCCGAGTGCCGACGGGATGCGGTGGCGCTACCTGGACGAAGCCGTCCTGTTCCGCTGCGAGAGGCAAGTGCCGACGCCGTTCGACGAGTTCACCACACGCCTCGACATCAGCAAGGTCATCGGTCTGACCAGCGGCCATCTGGCGGGCTGTACGGATGTCCAGGCTCACGATGAGGCCGGAAGGCCGATTCGGCAGCTCGAGCGGAGCATCAACCGGGCCCAGCCCGCCTACCTCGCGCTGTGCGGCGCCGACGTACTCGACGTCTGCAAGCTGGAGACCATCGACTACGGCCCGGACGAGCAGCTGCTGCGCTGGCGGCAGGTCCACAGCGAGAACGCCTCCGCGCTTCAGGACGACGGCTCGGTGTCCTTCGCCCGGACCGGGGGCGGCACCAGAGTGACCATCTGCGCCTATCAGCAGTTCGCCCTCCCACCGTTGTGGCGGGCGATCACCCCCACGCTGTGGCCCGCGGTCCGGCGCGCTCTGGTGGAGGACGCCTACCGCAGGTCCTTCCACACCACCCTGAATACCATCGCGGCACACGGGCAGGGCAGCACAGGGCCGGTCGCGGAGACGTCCGGCGCCGACTTCTCGCTCCGGGACGCCGTCGCCCGCGTGGCCGAGCCGTTGAACCCGTTGGCCGGGTTGGCCCCGTGGAGGCCGACACGGCCCGAGTACACCGACAGTTCCGGCTTCCGTCACTTCAGGCCCGAGAGGCAGCCCCGTTGACCCCGCTCACCACCCAGCCGCACGAGTACCCGTACGCCTTCCACATCGCCCTCGACGGCAACGGCCTCAACGGCCTGGAAGGCCGGGCAGGCGTCTGCGTCTTCCGCTACGACCCCGCCACCGGCCGGTACGCGTACAAGATCGAGTACTACGACGGCATCGCCGGCGGTCATGCCGTCAGCGTCAGCCCGGACCGCTCGCTCGGGTTCCTCGGCAACACCGGCCAGCACCTGCTCTTCTACGACACCACGGCCCTCGCCGAGACCGACCGCCTGTCCACCCTGCGGATCGAGCCCACCGACTCGTCCATCAAAGGCACCACGCACATCGCCTGGCTGGGAAACCGGGAGATCGTCGGTGCGATCGGCGAGCACCTGTGGCGGTTCGACATCGACCAGCTCGGCCGTCCCGAGCGCCTGGGCCCGCACGGCCTGAAGCTGCCCCATGCCATGAAGACCACGGCCTCCGGCCGATACCTCGTCTACGGCGGCATGGACCACCCCGGTCGCGGCGAGGCCCGCGAGGTCGGCATCTTCGACCTGCGCACGGGCACAGCCCACCGCGTCGACTTGCCGGCCACCTGCTGGCATGTGGCCGTTCATCCCCGCGAAGACCGCTTCTACGCCCTCTCCTTCCGTGTCCTCCCCCAGGAAGGACACGACTGGCACGAGTGGGCCATGGCCTACCTCAAGGAGTACGTCTTCGAGATCGACGCCGAACACGGACAGGTCCTGCGCCACTGGACGGCCCCGCGTGAGACCCCGGCGCACATCAACTCGGACGTCTGCGTCTCCGATCGCGAACTGATCTACTGCAACGGCGGCAGCGGCACCATCGTCATGATCGACCTGGACGATTTCTCCACCCACCGGATCATCGACGAGCGCCCCGGCCTGCCCGAGCAGCTGCTCGCCGGCCGGCAGGCACTGCACCAGGTGACCGACGCCTTCACCCGCGGCTCGCCGGCCGCGAGCAGCAGGCACTTCCTCGCAGCGCTGCGGGTCTCGCGCGGAACGCTGCTCGATTCGGTGTACGCCTGTCAGCTCTCCGCCGACCAGAGTCTGCTGTTCACCGCCAACCGGGGACTCAATACCGTCACCGTCTACGACTATCCGGCCAACACTGTCCGGCAGCGGGTGCGCATGCCGCAGCTGCAGCAGTACGTCGACGGCCTCCCTTGGAGACACGATCCGCGTCTTGGCTTCCACCACAGCACGCTGATCTCTCCTGCGTGAACGCGCATTCATGTCTGGAAGTGCGTTCCGGTCGGCCGATGGCAAACCTGTCCTCAATGGTGCCGTTGATGCGGCGACACCTCGGTGTACGCGGTCGTGCACAACATCTGTGCGTACGCCGGGCGCTGAGCGTCCGTCCGCAGCGGCCGCGGTCCAAGAGGGGAACGCACAGGTAGTCGGTGACGGGCGAGGTCGCGCCAGGGGCCCGGCCCGGTGGGTGGGCGGCGGGCGCCCTCGCTCGTGCACCCCACACGCTCGCCGGTCTGGATCGTTGGTCCGGGCATGATGATCAACACCCATCCCGTGATCGGCTCTCACCCGGATCTCGACAGCGCCAGGCTCACCGACGCTCTCTTTGACGACGGCCCGAGGGCACCGATGTCCACGCGATGCGGCGCAAGGCGGTCTCGACCGACCTGTTCCGTCACCGCAGCAATGCCGGTACCGAAGAGAGGTGGCAGCTCTCCTACGACCGGCTGCGGGCCCTGAACGAGGAACTCCTCTCCCCCGAGGACCTGGCGCGGGATCCGCGGGCGCTGGCCGCCCTGCACGAGTGGAGCGCGGTGGTGGACGGTGCGACGGCGACCGTGGCCGGCATCCACTACAACCTCTTCCTCGGGAGCCTGCTCGACGACCGCCTCTCACCGCCGCGCGACCTCAGCGCGTTCAGCGGTCTGGCCCGCACCGGCACGATCACCCCGCCAGGGCAGAGGCGACGGCACACACGGAGCGCGCGGCGTCCAGCGGCTCCTGCATGCCGGCCACCATGCAGGCGAAGCCGGTGCCCCGCCAGCCGGCCCGCGTCATTCCGAAGGAATGCGAAACTCGAATTCGGGACGGTCCCACGGCACGGCGGGCGGGTTCGCAAACGCGGTCCCGGTCCGCACCGCACCCACGCGGTGGTAGAAGTCCTCGGCGGGAACATGCGACACGACCTTGACACAGTCGAGCCCGGCGGCACGGGCCTCGGACTGCATGTGCGCCACGAGCAGCCGTCCTATACCACGTCCTTGCGCTTCGTCGGCGACGAACAGCAGGTCGAGCTCCGGTGGAGCGAGGACGAGCGAGTAGAACCCGATGACCCGGCCTCCATGCTCGTCGGCGCAGACGGCTACGAAGGCGCGGTGGGCCTCGATGTAATCAGGACCGACCCGGTAGCCCGCCACTGCGGCTGCGTACTTACCCTCGTAGGCGCCTGAGCCACGCACGAGCCGCGTGAGCCGTTTGGCATCCCGCGCGACTGCCCTCCGTATCGTGATCGGCTGGCTGATCGGGGAAGTGCGTGAACTCATCGGGAGAGTATTTCGCACCGGGGAGTGCCTTCCTGCGGCGGTTCGGCTGCTCGGGCAGGCGTTCCTGCACCGCTCCCGGGAACCACTCGTGCGAGCGCAACCGATCTCACGCCGAAGCCGCGCCGGAGCGCTTCGGTGCGGCTTCGGCGTCTCACGGCTCCGCGCGGAGGTCCCCGTCGGAACGGTTCCTGGCGGGCCTCACTGCCCCTATGACGGGGGTCATGACTGTGTGGGCCTGACCAGGTGGAACACCTCGCGGGCGGCGTAGCGTTTAAGGCATCGGCCGATCGGCCGAACCGCTGGACGCGTGGGAGACGCACGAGAACGCCTGGCGGCCGTCGTCCCGGCCCGCCTCCTCCGGCTGGGATCCCGAGGACACGGCGGAGATCGCCCGGCTGCGGGCGAGGGAACTCGAACTCGCGGGGCTGATCGTCGCCCATGCGTTCTGGAGCGGCCTCGCCGCGGCCGACGTCGCCGCGGCCCGTGACGCGCTCAAGCACCACCACGAGCAGAAGACCGCCGACGCCTCCCGCTAGCCGCCGACCGGTTTCCCCGCGCCGGTCGGCAGCAGCACCGGGCCTGGTTGTAGTGGAGGTCGCGGCCGCGCTGCCGGGGAGGGCGTGGAGGTTCGCCGTCACCGCACTCGCCGTGCGGGGTCCCGGTCGCTGCGGACTGGGACCCCGCACGACTTACTCACGCAGGTCAGCTCGGCTGGTCTCCGGTGTAGCGGAAGATACCGCCGGCGGAGTTCACGACCCAGACGGTGCCGTCGGCAGCCGCGCCGACGTCGACCGCGGCGCCGGGGATGCCGGTCCAGGGGTTGGCGTCGTGGCCGGTGTAGCGGTAGATCTGGTCGGAGGAGTTGACGCCCCAGACGTTCGTCCGGGAGCCGACGGAGATCCGGGACAGGCCGCCGGAGATGCCCACCCAGTCGGTGGAGCCCTGGTCCCCGGTGTAACGGAAGATCGCGCCCGCGGAGTTCACGTGCCACACCGTCCCGTCCGCGGCCACACCGATGTCCACCGCACGACCCGGGATACCGATCCACGGGTTCGCGTCGTGCCCGGTGTACCGGTAGATCTGCCCCAGCGAGTTCACCCCCCACACATGAGTACGCGACCCCACCGAGATGCGGGTCAACCCGCCGGATACGCCCACCCAGTCGGTGGAGCCCTGGTCCCCGGTGTAACGGAAGATCCCACCGGCGGAGTTCACGTGCCACACCGTGCCGTCGGCGGCCACACCGATATCGACCGCCTTGCCCGGGATGCCGATCCACGGGTTCGCGTCGTGCCCGGTGTACCGGTAGATCTGCCCCAGCGAGTTCACCCCCCACACATGAGTACGCGACCCCACCGAGATCGTCGTCAGACCACCAGAGATCTGCTTCCAGTCAGCCACGCCTGTGCCCCTTTCGCGTCGCACCTTGCACCCGGTACATGCGGCGCGACTAGGACACCCAAACAGCCCCATATACCGATTGACCTCTTAAAACATCCAGAAATCGATGTTTGATGCGGCCTCGCTCCCAGGACGCACGGCACCCAGGCAGCCCTTGCCAGTTCCCGAAGACCAAAAGCGCCGTAACCCACATGGAGGCACCAAGTCCTCCTGTCTTCAGGCGTCCACGGCAAGCCTGAGGTCACCGCCGACCAGCCGTCCGACTTCGCCGTGTCCGGGGCACACTCCGACGGGTGAAGACGGGTGGGCGACCACACTGCCATCACCCCGATGCCCCGTCGGCTGCCCCGTACCCCCGCCCGCTCCCAGCCCGTCGGCGTCACGCCGCGGCCTGGCGGTCACGTCTGGCCGGGGCGCACCAGCCGGGCACCGACCCGGAAGCCGACCGGGCCGTGGCCGCACTGCGCCGCGTGATCGGGCAGGAGATCGACCAGCGGCGCACCGGAGAACAGGACCCCGGCGGGCTGTTGTCCACCCTGGTCCACTCCCGCGACCGCCAGAGCGGGGCCGGCATGTCGGATCGGGAAATCTGTGACGAGATCCTGAACCTGTTCGTCGCCGGCACGGGCACCATGAGCGCCGCCCTCGCCTGGGCCTTCCACGAGACCGCCCGACACCCTGACGTCGAAGCACAGCTTCTGGCCGAGATCGACGCCGTGACCGGCCGAACCCAGGTCCACGCCGAGCACATCCCCCACCTGTCCTACACCCGGCAGGTCCTCAGCGAAGTCCTGCGCCGCCACCCCACCTGGCTCCTCATGCGACGCACCATCCAACCCGTCACCTTGGGCGACGTGCACCTGCCCACTGGCGCCCGCGTCTACCTCAGCCTCCACATCCTCCACCACGGCCCCAATCCTCTTCCCCGACCCCGACTCCTTCGACCCCGACCGCTGGCTCCCCCACCGCGTCACCCCCCAGCACACGAACGCCTTCATCCCCTTCAGCGCAGGCAACCGCCGCTGTGCCGGAGACCACTACGCCTGGACACAGCTCACCCTCATGCTCACCAACGCCCTGGCCCAGTGGCGCATCCGCCCGGCAGACGACCGCCCAGTGCACTCCCGCGTCGGCACCGTAGAAGGGGGATCGCCGAGGTAAGCCCAAAAGGGGCCACGGGATGATCTTGAAGTTCTAGTGAGTCACCGTACGTTCTGCGGCTGGGCCCGGGGGCCGGGAACCTCGCCAGTCTGGAGGGCGGCGAAGTCGGCGTGGGCCGCCTCGACCGCTTCGGGGTACGCCTCGCGCTTGGCGTGCTTGGCAAGTGCCCGGTAGACACTGGCGACGGACGGGCTCAGCCCTTTGCGCTTGCCGGTGGGGATGATCAGGTCGGGCTGGATCTGCTCGACGGACTCGCCGTTCGCCCTTCGCCGGAGCACGGTGTGGAGCATGTCGTCGGTGATGACCGGCGGCCGGCCGCCGTGCTTGCCCTTGCGGGCCGCGGTGTCGAGCCCCTCCAGCGTCGACTCGCGGATGTTCTCCCGCTCGGTCTCCGCCATCGCCGCGAAGAACGCGAACAGCAGCGGCGCCGCGCCGGTGGGGTCGTAGATGCCGGGCAGGGGCCCGGCGAGCATCTCCAGGACCAGGCCGTGGGCGGTGAGGTGATCGGCGAGCGCGGTGAGTTCGGCGGCGTCGCGGCCGAGCCGCTTCATCTCGTACACGGTGAAGATCACCCGGCAGTGCGGGGCGTGCGCCTTGATCTCCCGCGCGGTCTTCAGCGCCGCCTCGAACTGGGGGCGGACCCGTACCCGGGTGCTGATCTTCTCGCTGAAGATCTTGTCGCGGGGGATGCCGTGCGCGGTGAGCGCGTCGAGCTGGGAGCCGAGTTCCTGGCCGAGGGTCGAACAGCGGACGTAGCCGATGCGGATGTCCGCGCCCGGGGTGTCCGCGACGGCCGGAGCCGGGGGCGGGCTACCGGGCCGCCAGGGCTTGCCGGGGCTGCGGTCCGTGGGGGGCGGCACCCGCAGTGCCTTCTTCAGGCGGGGAACCTGGGTGAAGCGGCGGGTGTGGTAGGCGGAGGCGACCGCGCCGCCGCGGGAGCGGCACGGCGAGCCGGGCTGTGCGTCGCACTTCGGACAGGCGTGCTGCTCGATGTCGTCCGCATCCGACCGGCCGGACGGGGAGGGGTGCTGAGGGTCCGTCATGGGCCCGAATTTTCGCACAATGCAACTCTCAGAAGGGGGTCCGTCCCTCCTTTGGGTGAGAACGGGTTCTGCAAACCCGAACCAGTCTCGGCGGTCTCCGGCGGCCTGTTCTTGATCTTGCTCGGGCAAAGGACCGTTTGTGCGAGAACATCCATGATTCACGAGCGCCGCGGTCAGTTCGGTTGGCGTAGGCCGGCGACGAGGAGTGCGACCAGTCGGCGTGCGTCGTAGCGGGGGTCGCTCTCGGCGCCGATGCAGAGGTTTCCGATGCCGCGCATGAGGTGGTAGGCGTCGAGGCCGGAGTGGATCTCGCCGGAGGCGGCGGCAGCTTCGAGGAGCTGGGTGCACACCGGCAGGAGGCGTTCGAGGAAGTAGGCATGGAGCGCCTCGAAGCTGGTGCTGTCGCCCCGCATCGCGGCTGCGAGGCCGTGTTTGGTGACGAGGAAGTCGACGAAGAGGTCGACCCACCGCCCCAGGGCGGCATAGGGAGTGGGGCCGACCGCCAGCAGGGTGGGGCCGGCTTCGGCGCAGGCGTCGATCTGGTGGCGGTAGACGGCGACGACGAGGTCCGCCCGGGTGGGGAAGTGGCGGTAGATCGTGGCCACCCCGACGCCAGCCTTGGCCGCGATGTCGCGTACCGGCGCCTCCACACCCGAGGTCACGAAGACCGCGGCGGCCGCGTCCAGCAGCGCCTGCTGGTTGCGCCGGGCGTCCTTGCGATTGGACCTGGCTGAGCTTCCCGGGCCCGGGCCGCCGTCGTTCACCGCAACACTCCTCCCATGGTCGAACTTGCAAAACGGATCGACGTTCCGTATCTTATGCGAAACAAGGTTCCGTTTCCCTCATGATGGCAGACCGGCAGTGCTGCGGCCAACTGCTGTCCTCAGCACGCTCCACCCGGGACCGGAACAGCCACCCGCCCGTCGCCACCCGGCGTCGATGTGGCTCCGCATGAGAAACGCTCCCCATCCGGCCCATGCCCGCGGCGTCGCCGCCCGCCGGGGCCCACCGAACCCAAGAGTGCGCACGCACCGAACGGAAGGCACCTCCATGTCCGAATCCAAGACCGCGAACGCCCAACAGATACCCGCCACGGTGGTATCAGCGCGGCCGGTCGTCCTGTCCGCCCCGGGCCGCGGTGACGACCTCCAGGTCCGCGTGTCCGCCCCCGCGACCGGCACCGGCCTGCCCGTCATCGTCTTCTCGCACGGCTTCGGCTGGTCGATGGACGGCTACGCCCCGCTGGCCGACTTCTGGGCCGCCCACGGCTTCATGGTCGTCCAGCCCACCCACCTCGACTCCAGGACCCTGGGCATCCCCGCCGAAGACCCCCGCACCCCGCGGATCTGGCGCCTGCGCATCGAGGACCTCACCCGCGTCCTGGACGGACTCGACGTCCTGGAAGCCTCCGTGCCGGGCCTGGCCGGGCGCCTGGACCGTGACGGCGTCGCCGTGGCTGGCCACTCCTGGGGAGCCCAGTCGGCGAGCACGCTGCTGGGCGCGCGTGTCCTCGACTCTGATGGCAAGCCGGGTGAGGACATGTCCGACCCCCGGGTCAAGGCGGGCGTGCTGCTGTCCCTGACCGGCTTGGGCGACGACCTGGTCCCGTTCGCCGCCGAGCACTTCCCCTTCATGAAGCCGTCCTTCGACACCATGACCACCCCGGCCCTCATCGTCGCCGGGGACAAGGACCAGTCCCCCCTGTCCACCCGCGGACCGGACTGGTTCACCGACCCCTACACCTACAGCCCCGGCAGCAAGAGCCTGCTCACTTTGTTCGACGCCGAGCACTCCCTCGGTGGCATCCCAGGACACGAGGTCGCCGAGACGACCGACGCCAGCCCCGCACGCGTCGCCCTGATCCAGCAGCTCACCACGGCCTACCTGCGCAGCGCCCTGTACGGCGAGGCCGCCGCCTGGAAGGCGGCGGCCACCGCACTGGAGGAGGACCCCAACCCGCTCGGCACGCTGCAGAGCAAGTAACGCGCCCGAGCACTCGCCTCCCGCCGCCCGGCCTCTGCCGGGCGGCGGCACACGCAGCAGAAAGGAACCAGCCCTCATGAGCGCGTCCACCGTCGGCCCGCCCGCTCCGGTCCTGTCGTACAGCCCGGTGGTCCTGTCCGTGCCCGGACGGCCCGTCGTCCTCCAGGTTCGCGTCACGGCACCCGCGACCGGGACCGGCCTGCCCGTGATCCTCCTCTCCCACGGCCACGGCCCCTCGAACAACCTCTCCTCCCTGAACGGCTACGGACCGATCGTCAACCTCTGGGCGGCCCTCGGCTTCGTCGTCATCCAGCCCACCCACCTCAACTCCAGGACCCTGGGCCACGTGCTGGCCGATGTCCCGGGCGCCCCCTTCTTCTGGCGCTCGCGGACCGAGGACATGACGTACATCCTCGACCGGCTCGACGTGATTGAGAAGGCCGTGCCGCTGCTCGCCAGCCGGATCGACCACAGCAAGGTCGCCGTCGCCGGACACTCCCTCGGCGGCTTCACCGCGAGCCAGCTGCTGGGCGCCCGGATCACCGACCCCGACACCGGGCAGGAGGCGAACCTCATCGAGCCTCGCATCAAGGCGGGCGTGCTGCTCGCCGCGCCCGGCAGAGGCGGCAAGGTCCTGACCGGGTTCATGGCCGAGAAGACGCCGTTCTTCCGGACCACGGACTTCTCCGCGATGACCACACCCGCGCTGGTCATCGCGGGCGACAAGGACGACTCCCGGCACTTCACCGACATGGGCCCGGCCTGGCACACCGACCCCTACACACTCGCCCCCGGCCCCAAGACCCTGCTCACCCTGTTCGGCGCGGAACACGGACTCGGTGGGCTCGCTGGGTACGACGCCGCCGAGACCACCGACGAGAACCCCGGCCTGGTCGCGGCGCTCGCGCAGCTCACCGCGGCCTACCTCCACAGCCGGCTCCACCCCGGCGACACCGCGTGGCAGACAGCGTGCGAGGCGCTGGCAACCGGACCCGGACCCGTCGGACGCGTCGAAACCAAGTAGTGCGTCCGTCGCCTGGCTGACCCCGCTCCGCGGTCAGGCCGCCTGGCCGTAGCCGTCCGCACTCTCCGGGTGGTCGCCGCGGAGTGGGCTGAAGTCGACGTCGAGGTGCGGGTCGTACGCGTCGGGCTGGATGCCGAGTTCGTGGGTGGAGTACTCGCCGAACCGTTTGATGTGCTCGGTCAGGTACGTCGAGATGTGCGCCAGGTCCTCGGGGTCGATCTCCCATCCCTCCTCCAGCAGCTGGCGGACGATCTCGGCGATGTCCAGGGCGTTGTGGAAGATGACGGCGTTGGTCAGCAAGGCGTTGAACTTCATCGCCTTCTCCTGCTCGACAGGGTCGTTGTCGGCGATGACGCCCCGGTTGCCGAAGCCGACCCACTGGGAGAACCGGTTGAACGACTCCACCTTGTTCGTCGCCGCCGTCACCCGCCGGCGCAGCGGCGCGTCCGTCAGATAGCGCAGCAGCTGCACGGTGCGTATCGCGCGCCCGACCTCGCGGAACGCGGTGTAGGTGGCGTTCTTGTGGGAGCCGGAGCGCAGCCGCTTCAGCAGCGTCGCCGAGGAGATGACGCCCTCGCGGACGGAGACGGCCACCCGCATCAGGTGCCGGAACTGGGACTCGATCAGGTCGAAGTCGATGACGTTCTTCCCGGCCTCGCCGAACAGGGCGTCGATGTGCACGTACTCGGTGGTCTTGGACGGCCGGTAGAAGACCAGGCCCTTCCAGTTCCTGATCCTGGGCATCAGGTCGAAGCCCAGCAGGTGCGCGAGGGTGAAGACAGGCAGCGACTGGCCCTGGGTGTCGGCGTGCACGGTGGCGGGCTTGACCTCGGAGGCGTTCTTGAGCAGGCCCTCGATGATGTAGACGGCCTCCCACACCCCGCACGGGATGAAGTGCGTGAACAGCGCGATGTAGGTGTCCGAGATGTGATGGTAGGCGATGCCGCCCGGCTTGCCGTACCTGACGGACGTCTCGGCGAGCAGGTAGTCGAGGTAGGTGTCCATGTGCGTGCCGTCCGCCGCGACGGCCGTGCCGTCGCCCCACGCCTGCGAGATGTCCAGGCGGGCATGGGCGTTGACCAGGTCGGCAATCGCCTCGTTGAGCAGCACGAGGGAGAAGTGCCGGTTCGCCACGTACGCCAGCTCGTGCCCGCTCACGCCCGGGATGTGCCGGGCCGCCTCGTACGGGCCCATGTTGGTGCCCTTGACGAAGGTGGTGAGCACGTACCGGCCGAAGGGGTCGGCGAGCTTCGGGTCGTGGCCCGAGGGCGGGCCGAAGCGGCGCCACCACTCCACCCAGTACGCGGTCCGCGCGCAGATGCCGATCAGTGTGCGCTCCGGCATGCGCGCCTTGACCTCCTGCTCCAGCCGCTTCGCCGACGGCCGCTGTCCCTCCGAGCGGTGCGCCTTGAGTGACGGGATGCCGGTGGACGGGTCGATCACCAGGCTCTCGTTGTCCGGGTACCCGGCGTCGGCCGCCGCGGCGGCGGCCCGCAGCCGGTCCTCCAGCTGGCGGCGGAAGACCCCGGCGTCGAAGCCGGCGGTCTCGCCCTCGTCCTCGGCGAGCCCGATCTCCACCAGGTAGGCGGGCAGCTTCTCCTCGACGACCTCCCACGCGAGCAGCTGCTTGGACCAGTCGCCGTACTCCTCCGATCCGGCCACCGCCACGTCCCCGGTGCGCAGTTCCTCGGCGAGGTAGGTGAACACCATCGCCTCGAAGTGCCGGCGCATGAACTGTCCCGGCCGTGTCCGGTCGAGAACGGCCTTCTGCCAGTTCTGCGTGGCGAAGGAGATGTCGACCACGCGGCCGTCCTCCCCGACGGCGCTGATGTACTCGCCGCGGGCCGCCTGGTTGCGGCGGGCGTGCGCGAGCGCGGCCAGCACGGTGCGGTCCTCCGAGGTCGCGGCGAACTCCAGCTTCCCGGCCAGGTCGAACATCAGGGCCCGGTCCCGGCCGATCTGCCCGTACAGCAGCACTTCCCAGAAGTTGCCGTGGTGGGCGGAGACCTTCTCGATCTGCTCGTACTCCCGGGCGAACCCGCCGAACCCCTCCACCACCCTGGGCACTGTGACCAGCCCTCCGGCCTGCACCGTCATGGCCTTCAGGAAGGCGAGCACCGCCGGGGAGACCTTCCCCTCCAGCCGCCGCGCGACCTCGTCGGCCGGCGCCTGCTCGTCCAGGCCCTGAAGCGCAGTGACTGTATCGGCGGTCATCGCGGCGGCCTTCGCCAGCGCCTCCTGGGCCGGGCCGCCGTCGTCGAGGTGCTTGAGTACCGTGCGGTAGTTGCCGATCAGCGTCTCGGTCATTTCCCGCTCGGCAAGCCGCAGCGCCTCCAGCTCCTCCTTCGCCCTCTTCGTCTTCGACCCGACCCGCTTGCAGAACATCAGCGCCAGCTCGTCGCGCACCCGCATCCGTGCCTTGTGCACCAGGCACGCCACCATCGCGACCCGCTTGACCGGCGTGTACGCCTTCAGCTCGGACGCGTCCGCCGCATCCGCCTCCCCGGCGAAGTCCGTGACCTTCCGCGGCGCCACCCCGTCCGTCCACACCCCGGAATCGCCCAGGGAGTCCAGCCACTCCAACTGCGCGATCAGCCGCTTGAAGTGCGACCACGTCGGAGACTGCGCGAACTTCTTCAGCCGGTTGTACTGCGTGGTGCCGTCCGCGTCGCGCTCCTCCAGGAGCCGCAGCAGCCCCGCCCGTTCCACCGCGCTCATCCGGTCGTGGATGCCCGCGCAGATCGACGCGTTGACCTCCTTGCGGACGGTCGAGGCCATCGTGTCCAGGGTGGAGAACGCCAGCAGCTCCAGCCCGGCCCCCACGACCTTCTCCAGCGCGATGTTGATCAGATCCGCCGGGCCGTTCTTCGCCGCGGCCTCGCTGCGGATCGACGCCTCGGCGATCCTCCGGGCCTCGGCCTGGTCGTAGACCACGCCCACCCGCTGCCGCACCAGGCCCCGGTGGTTCTTCGCGGTCTTCACCGCCTGGTACAGCGGCAGCGTGCCCTCCGGTAGCTCCACCGCCCGCCGCACGAAGTCCACCACCATCTCCGGGACGTCCTCCAGCCTGGGGAAACACCCCATCCGCTGGTAGGACTTCAGCAGCAGCGCCAGCAGATGCTCGTCGCAGTCCGTGGCCCCCGACGCCCACGCGACCTCATCGCGTGTCGGCGAGAAGAACAGATGCAGCTCATGCGCGGTGATCAGCCGCTTGAACCGCGGATACGCGGTCCGCTCGATCGAGGTCACAAGTCCCGCCCCGACCCCAGACGACAAGCCCAACATCACACCAACGAGGCGGAGCCGAACAGGTGACGGGTTGCGGCCTCAACGAACCAAGATCATCCTGTGGCCCCTTTTGGGCTTACCTCGGCGATCCCCCTAGAACGCCTCGACCGACTGCTGACAGTGCCCCCCCCCCCGCTGAACATGGACACAGCCGGCCAGGCCGAGGCAGGGATCTGCTCCAGCTGATCGGGACTGTAAAACGATCGGCTCTGTCACGTAATCGGTGGTTCACCACGTGGCGATCACCGAAGGAGGATGCGGTGGCGGAGGAGGGGGAACCCGGCTCGGCCGTGCATCTGCCCCATGATTCTCTTGGTGCGTTGAGCCGACTCCTGCGTCTTGCGGATGCCGCCGCGCTTTGCTGAGCGATTCAGAACACGCTGGCGCCGTACCTTCACACCGATCCGCAACCGAGCGGGCGCGCCTCGAGGATGAACGGTGTCGGCGCTGTTCATCCCCAGTGTGCCCGACCTCTTGGTCATGTCCTGTCAGATAGGGTAGTGACCTGCCGAGTTGGGTGGATTCCGGTTGTGATGAGATCTGATGCTGACGGTCGTTCGGCTCTCCACCCGCGTCGGCACCACCTCCGTGCCGAACCCGACGGCCGGCTCCTGGCACGTCAATGGCCCCTGGCGGACGCGGCCTGCGAGCGCCTGCAGGATGCGCTCGTAGTCCACCGACAGCACCGACCAGGCCAGCCCTCACGGCCACACCGGCACCTGTGACTTAGGCTTCGCCACCTCCGGCGCCCACTTCGAAGTGGCTACGGCGACGCCATTTGGGACCACCGAGGCGTCTGCAAGCGGCCCCTGTCTGTGAAGATCGATGCTCGTGAAGGCGGCCTGAAACCGGCCCACTTGGCCCTCCGCGCCGGTCACTGATGGAGCCGATTCAGGCCGTCCCGGTGCGGGCTTTACAAACTGGGGCCGGCTGGAGGCGCCGCGGTGGAGCCGGAAGAAGCCGCCGTAGCCACCCGTCCGCTGACGGCGGCGGCTGCCTCGCCCGTGCGCAGTTCCCCGATCCGGCTCGCCGAGGACACGTCACGCTGCGCAGATGAGCGGAGCAGTGCGTGGGGGCGGGTCTGGGGGTCGCACGGTTCGAGGCGGGTGCGTCGTGTCGATCCGCACGCCCCCTGGCCTGGCGTTCGGGTTGGTCTTGCGGGGACCAGACATTGAAGCAGGGAGGAGAGAGGCGCAGAGAAAAGGCCGCATGGCCAGCCCGCCCAGGAGGGACGTCTTCACATGACGCAAGAACTGAGGCCGACGGTCGCCGCGGGTTTCTCCGTCCGTACTCGTATCTCACCGGTCGGTGTCTGGAGCGGTCTGGGGGTGGCCGCTGTCGCCCTGCAGGCGTGGGTTCTGGGCCGGTGGCTCATCTTCAGCGAGCTCCGGTCCGCCCCGCCGTCGGGCTACCGGATCTCGGGTGCGCGGATGGCCGCGGCCTGGGCCTTGCAAGTGGTCGTCGCCGCGACCGTACTGTCCATCGGGATCGTCCTCGTACGCCGCTGCCTGCGGGAACGGACGGTCACCTTCGACGCCGCGCTCTACACAGGACTTGTGCTGTCCATGTGGCAGGACCCGATCCTGTACTGGAACAAGCTGTACGTCGTCTACAACCAGAACTTGCCGAACGTGGAGACCTGGGGCCCCTATATTCCCGGCTGGCACGGCCCGGACACCGCAGGCCAACCCATCTACGAGTCGGTGGCCGGCGGCTCGGGGCTGGCGTATCCCATCGTGATGGTCTGGTTCTGGCTCCAGTACAAGGTGTACCGGCAGATCGCCCGTCGTCGGCCGCACTGGAGCAGCTGGCGGCTGTTCCTGACCGCGGCGGGAATCGGGGCCCTCATCGACTTGCCCCTTGAGCCCCTGTTCCTGTTCACCGGTGTGTTCGCCTATCCGGTCGGGTACCCCCCGCTCACGTTGTTCACCGGGCACTGGTACCAGCTGCCTTTGCTGGAGGTTCTGTCGGCCAGCCTCGTCCTGGTCACCCCCGTCCTCGTGCTGCGCCGGATCGACCAGTCCCGCCCGGTCCCCTGGCTCTTCTCGACGAGCAGCCGAACCACGACGCCGGCGCGCCCCCTCATCCGGCTCCTCGCGGGCGTGGGCCTGGCCAACGTCGTGATCCTGGCTTATCTCCTGAGTAATGTCGCCATCGCGGAACTCGGCGGCCCGTTCCCCCGCGACATGCCGAGCTGGCTCTGGTGATCCTTCCCGGTGACCTCCCCGTCCGCAGCCTGCGCTCGCGCCTGTCGCGATGGCGTGCACTTAGTTGCTCCGCCCGGGCAGCCGCTGACGGCCGCTCCGGCGGCTGCTCGGGGCGCCTGTCAGCGCCGGGCAGGAGGCAGGTCTTCCACGCCGCACCCGTTGGCTTCGGCGGCCCGAATGTAATCCCACCACCACGAGATCGCAGGAAGCTCTGGTGGGTGGGGATTGTCGTCGGCGGGATGGTCGCTCCAGGCGATGGTGAACGCGGTGGCGTCGTGGAGCGTCCCGGTTTTCGCGTTCTGGGGTGCTCGGTAGCGGCTGGTTTCCAGGGCCCATTCCATGTGGCCGCGGATGATGTAGCCGATGTCGTGTGCGAAGCGGGCGAGGTGGGGGCCGGCGGTGCGGGCGAGGTGGTCGCGGATGCGTACGTACAGGGTCATGAGGCGGTCGCGCAGGGCGATCGTGTCGGTGACGGCGTGCGAGAGGGAGTAGCCGTTCTCCTGTTGCAGGACGTCGAGGACGTTGAACTCTCCGATGGCGGCTTCGCGGTGGTAGGAGACGATGTCGTTGTCCAGGGCGCCGACCAGGGGGACGAGGTCGTTGAGGATCAGGGTGAGCGGGTCGGCGGCTTCCTGGAATGTGAGCCGGTAGCCACCGATGAGGGGATAGAACGGCACCATCCAGCTGCCGGCGCAGTCGTCGCTGCGGGCGAGCAGGTAGTCGTTGAGGCTGGGAATCGCGCGTTTGCGCTGCATGCGGGTCCAGTGGTGGCAGCCGTGGAAGAAGCGGCGCAGGCCGTCGGTGACGCGGATGGCCTGGTCGGTGTCGGGGAGTTCGGCGAGGCGGCGGCGCAGGTCCCACAGGGCCTGGCAGTAGGGGTCGCTCTCGTGCGGGCGGATTTCGGGGTGGTCGAGGATCCGGTCCAGGCGCTGGCAGTGTGAGGTCAGTGCGGCGGGGGGCCGCAGGTCCAGGCGTGCGTCGCGTGCGTCGTCCCAGGCGTAGGTCCAGTAGCAGACGTCGGAGAACAAGCTCATGTGCCGGGCTGGGATGCCCTCGTGGAGCGGGATCATCATGGCGGCGACGTGCCCGCTGTTGATCTGGGTGATCCAGGAGCCGGGCGTGCAGATCCCGAAGTCCACCATCCAGCGCACCGAGTCGGCGTCGAGTGTGTCAGCCGGCGGATGGGGTGCGGGGGGTATGGGGCAGTAGAAGGGGCGCTTGTCGATCGCTGGGGAGAGAGGCGGCATGGGTGCCCTTCTGCTCGTCGGCCAGCCGGTGCCCGCCGGGGTAGAACTGCTGGGCCCAGCGGCGGTAGGCCGTGATCGGGCCGTCTCCGTCGGCCAGGCGCGGGGCCGGCTGGTAGCGCTTGGTGTGCCAGATCGGGCTGTCGTCGTTCAGCACGAAACCGGCGGCGGTGGTGCGCAGCCCGATGTCGCACAGGGCCCGGGCGGCGGCGTAGGCCAGGGGCTGGCCGAGACGGGGTGGCAGCCAGCGCGGGGCGGGCAGGCGCAGGCAGGCGGCGAACCGCAGCTGGATCCGCCAGGGCCCGACAACGGTGGGCATGATCCAGCCGCGCAGGACGGGCCCGGCCTTCAAGGTCATGGATCCGGCCGTGTAGCCCAGGCCGTGGAGTTCCCCGTCGTAGGTCACGGTCATGGCCGCGCGGGGCAGATGAGGGAGCGGGACGCGCATCGTGAAGTTGAGGCCGAGGACGTGCCCCGTGAAGGTGTAGGGGCGGATCTCCAGGATCGGCGACTTGTGCATGACGGGGAAGTGCCCCTCGTCGACCGTGTTCTCGCCGATCTCCTGGGGGTGGGTGGGCATGTCCACGGTGATGTGCACCAGCGGTGAATACCCGGTCAGGTCGACTTCGGGGAGTTCCCACTGCGGCCCGGCGCCGTCGTGGTCGTACCAGGCGAAGATGATGCCGCCGTTGATCTCCCGGACCTCGAGCTGCCGCAGCCGGGCTTTGGGAGGGCGCTTGCCGTAGGCGGTCTTCACGCAGGTTCCGTCGGGTGCGTAGGCGAACCGGTGGAAGGGGCAGACGAGGTTCTCGCGTTCGACGGTGCCGCCGACTCCCAGGTGTGCGCCCAGGTGCGGGCAGTATGCCTCGGTCACCCGAAGGAGCCCCTTGCGGGTGCGGTACAGCACGACGTCGCGGTCCACGAGCATGCGGGTGACAACCTGGCCGGGCCGGACTTCGTCGGAGAAGCCGATGCAGAACCAGCCCGCGGGGTTGGGCAGGGCGGGCGGGAAGGCTTCGTCGCCTGCCGCGGGGCGCAGGTCGGGTTTCGTGTACCAGCGCTGTCGCTTGCGACCGAACATCACAGTCCTTTCACCGCGTGCGAATCGAGAGGTTCACTGGCTGCCCGCGTGTACCGGGCGCTGAGTTCGTGCCAGCGCTGTTCTCCCGCGATGAACGCCTCCATGGCCTCGGTGCAGCGCCGGACGCCTTCCCGGTCCCTCGTCGAAAGTTCTTGCCGGCAGGCTTCGGCCTCGAGTTGCTCCTTGAGGGCGGTGAAGGTCCCGGCGAGTGCCTCGATGCGGGCGGCGACCTGGTGGGAGGCCCGGGCGAGAGGGATCGCCTCCTGCTGGTGGATGAGGAGCACCAGGTTGTGCCGCATGTCCCCGGCCGCCAGTTCCTTGGGAACCGACGCCAGGTCATTGACGAGTGAGGTCAGGTCGTTCCAGACCTGCCGCATCCGGCGGAAGACCTCGCTTCGGTACAGGCCGTCCGGAACGGCGAAGCCCACGGACAATTCGACCAGGTCGCAGTAGACGTAGCTTCCGACCGTGAGCCGGCGCTGCTCGAAGAAGTCGTCGATCCCGACCCGCCGCGAGTCGCTGTCGTGCTCCTGGGATTCTGCGGCGCAGGCGTGGAGGTAACCCGCGAGGTTGACCGCGAGATGCCGCCTCCAGTGCGGCGGCATCAGCCTGCTGGTGTCCTGCCACAGGTAGGCCAGCGCCGCGGCGAGCGGATCCCGCACCCGCAGCGGCTCATCCCCGCTCGCCAGACTCTCCCCCAGGGCGAGCAGTTCCCGCGGGGCCGGCGCGGTCGGCCCGTCGAAGTACCGCTCCACACAGGCGGTCCAACCGATCCAGCACGTCAGGAGCAGCCCCGTGGACGCCTCCGCGTACGGATACGCGCGGGCACTGACCTCGCCCAGGCCCACCTCGCGCCAGTACGCCTCCGCCTTCCCGCCGCTCACCAGCCCCCGCTGGATCGCCCACTTCAACGCACCTTCCTCGAACCCCGCGGCATGCGCGCTGCGCAGCGACGGAAACGGAAAGGCCGGGCGCGGGGGATCGTAGGGCGTGGAGAGCGTTGTGCACGTCGTCACTGCCCGTACCTCCGCGATCGTCGGGTATAGCTGAGGAGGGCGGCGTCAAAGTCCGCCCGGGTGAAGTCGGGCCAGTTCACGTCGCAGAAGTAGAACTCGCTGTAAGCGCTCTGCCAGGGCAGAAAGCCGGACAGGCGCTGCTCGCCCGAGGTTCGGATGATCAGGTCCACCGGAGGCTGCCCGGTCAGGGACAGATGGCCGGCGATCTGATCACTGGTGAGGCCGTCCACGATGTCCGCGACCGCCGTCCCCCGGCCGGCGTGCTCGGTCAGCAGCGACCGGACGGCCGAGGTGATGTCCTCACGCCCGTCGTAAGCCACCGCAATGTTGACCGTCATACCTGACACCACACCGGTGTGCCGCGCGGCGTGGCAGACCTTGCGGTGCACGCCCTTGCCGAGGAACGCCGTGTTACCGAACAGGTTCAGGTGCCAGCGCTTGGCATCGACGAGCTCACCGACTACTTCGGTGATCACCTGGACCAGGGCACGCACGTCACCGGGATCACGCCGCAGATTGTCGGCGGACAGAGGCCACAGCGTGACCGCACTCATACCGGCCGCCTCACACCACGTCAGGAGCTCGTGGACGCGGTCACCACCCCGCCGGTAGGCGGAGGCCGGATCGGTGTGATGCGCGCGCGCCCACCGGCGATTGCCGTCCACGATCACGGCGACATGCCGCAGTGCCGCCATGCTCGGACACGGCGAAGGAAGGTACTCCGCAGGAGGGATGGACGGGTCGGCGGCAGAGCTGATGGTCATCGCACTACTCCCACAGAGGTGGCTGTGCGCGGCCTGGGACGTTCTTGAGGAAAATCGGGCACGAACCTGCGTGAACGCTTACCCGCTCGTGGACCGGCTTCGGGCGACTGTGCCTGATCCAGGTGTAACGGTCCGGACCCTCCCGGAACACCCCTTCACCGGGGGCTCACGGATTGACACGATGCATCAGCCTGCCTTGAGCGGGCCCAGGGCCTGCCCTGAGCGCCGTGCACGCCCAGCGCAACAGGCTGGGGCTGGGCCCATCGGCTCCGCCACTTAGAGAGCCCGGCGGTAGGCGTCACTTGAGTCTTCTGGTGGTGGGTAGGTGTCCCAGCAGTAGCGCGGCGGACGCGCGTGCGGAGCGTGACGAGTACGCATGGCCGCGCCCGGCTGATCCCTAGATCCTCGAACGTCGGCTGAAGCCTGGCCGGGCGGGCGGCTGCCGAAGGGTCAGGCGGCGGGAACCGCCTGCGGATAGAGCACGCTCGGGTCGGCGGACAGGGCCGCCTTGAGCTGGACGCAGTTGTTGTCGGCGAGGATCTCCATCTTCCCGGCCTCGATGCCGTCGAGGGCGGCGCGCACGACATCGGCGGGGTCGTTCTTCTCCACGTCCCACCCGGCCATCATGTCGGTGTCGGTGCTGGCCAGGTGCAGGCCCGTCACCGCGGTTCCCTGGCCCGCGAGTTCGAGGCGGATGCCGTTGGTGAGGCTCCACGCCGCCGCCTTCGACGCGCTGTAGGCGTTGGCCCCGTCGTAGGCGAGCCAGGACATCGCCGACAGGACGTTGAGGATGGCCCCACCGCCGTTGGCGGCCAGGACGGGAGTGAACGCCCGGACCACGTTGAGGGTGCCGAAGTAGTTGGTGTCCATCTCCAGCCGGATCTTCTCGGGGTCCCCGGTGACGAGGTTCTGCTGGGTGAAGACGCCAGCATTGTTGATCAAGAGGGTGACGTCCGAGGCCGCGCCCGCCGCGGCGGCGACCGAAGCCGGATCGGTGATGTCGAGCCGCAGTACCTCCACACCGGGGAGGCCGACGAGGTGGGGGGTGCGCGCGGTCGCGTAGACCTTGGTGGCGCCCCGGTGCAGGAGCTGTTGGGCGAAGTGCCTGCCGATGCCGCGGTTGGCGCCGGTGACGAGGGCGACGGAACCGGTGATCTTCATGGGGAGTCTCCTGGCAGTGGTGAGGTGATTCCTGTCCGGGCTGTTCACGGGCTACGCTAGAACCTGACGTTGACGTCAGAGGCAAGGAATGTGATCCAGGTCATGGAGGGGGCGTTGATGCGCATCGGTGAGCTGGCCTCAAGGGTGGGCGTGAGCGTGCGGGCACTGCGCTACTACGAAGAGCAGGACCTGCTGGCCTCGGCGCGCAGCCCCAGCGGCCAGCGGCAGTACCCGGACAGCGCGGTCGACCGCGTCCAGCTGATTCAGCAGCTGTACTCCGCAGGGCTGCCGAGCAGGGCGATCCTGGAACTGCTGCCGTGCGTCGAGACCGGTGACGTGACCCCCGCGCTGCTCGACCGGCTGTCGGCCGAGCGGGACCGCATCGATACGCAGGTCAGCACCCTGGTGAAAACCCGGGACCGGCTCGACGCCATCATCACCACAGCCTCCACAGCCAGGAGCGCGGGCCGGCCCTGCCCTCGTTGAGCAGCGCGCCTTCCCCAGGCGTGCGGCAGTGCTTGTCCGCCCGACGCAGACGGACGCCCGTCAGCAGGCGTCACTTGAGTCTCTTGGCGGTGGGCCGTCCGTCCCAGCGGTAGAGCGGGGTCGCGCGGCGGATGAGCATGCGGAACGTGACGATTGTGGCGGACAGGTAGAGGTAGAAGTCCACAGCGCACTGGCGCTTCTCGGTGCAGCGGCGGAGCTTGCCGAAGCCGTTCATCCATGCGTGGCTCCGCTCCACGACCCACCTCTTGCCGGCCTGGATCGGTGCGGGCACGCCCTTGCGGGCGATCTCGCCGGTGAAGCCCAGTTCCTCGAGCGCGGCTCGGGTCTTGTCACTGTCGTAGCCCCGGTCCAAGTTGACGTTGACCTGCTCGGGAAACACACCGATCTGCTTCTTCGCGGCCTCCAGGGTGGGCACGAGCAGCGGGGAGTCATGACGGTTGGCCCCGGCCGAGACGAGACCAATCGGGACGCCGCGGGCTTCGGTGGCCACTGAGCGCTTCAGGCCCTGCTTGCCCCGGTCGACCGGGGAGCGTCCGGCTCTCTCGCCGCCGCAGGGAGCCTTGGTGATGCACCCGTCGACGGACAGCTCATGGAGTTGGAGGCCGATCACGCGGTCGTACGCCTGCACGGCCAGCCCGTGGACCTGCTCGGCCATGCCCAGCTGTGACCAGTACTTGACGCGGCGTCGGATGGTGCGGTCGGAGCACTGGCGGTCGGCGATCCGCTCCTATCCGGAGCCGTGCACCAGGGCGGCGATGACGCGCTCGAAGACAATCCGGTCCGGGATGCGCGGGTTGTGGCAGCCGAGCGGATGGGTATCGACATGCTCGGGCAGCAGCGCTGCGAACTGGTCCCACAGGGGTTCGAGCAGGCATGGTGGCAGGACAGGCACGAGCCCTCCGGTGATCACTGAGCGTCAAGAACTCCATGATCACCCAGGCTCGTGCCTGTCTTGCCTCCGGGTCGTCACACGGCCATTCGCCACACCTACCGCCGGGCTCTCTTACCTCCCCGGCGGGACTCTCCCGCCTCACCCATTTAGGGCACCGGCTGGCCGGCGTCGACCCGGCACCACCAGGACACCGGCAAGCTGCGCCATCTGGTACGGAATCCGGGCCCGATTGCAACAGCTGCTGGACGACGGACGCCGCCGCGGGCCACGGCATCGTCCGCGGCGCCTCCAGCAGGCCCCAGTTTGCATAGCCCGCACCGGGACGGCCTGAATCGGCTCCATCAGTGACCGGCGCGGAGGGCCAAGTGGGCCGGTTTCAGGCCGCCTTCACGAGCATCGATCTTCACAGACAGGGGCCGCTTGCAGACGCCTCGGTGGTCCCAAATGGCGTCGCCGTAGCCACTTCGAACAGCGAAGCGCCCGGTCCGCCGACCATGACGGACCCGGGCGTCTGCATGCGACACCGGCGGCGAGGTGGGCGTGCCTGCCGGCAGGGCGTGGGACGCGATGCCCCGCTGCCTGACCTGTGGAGGAATAGGGCAATCGTGGTGGCACAGACTGGGCGCCGGCGGCTGCCCGGGCAACGCTGTACGTCGCGCGCCAAGGTCAGGGCGCTGCCTGACCGGCAGGTGGGAGAAGCTGCATCAGCGCATCAGAATGGCGCTCCGGTGGTACCACCGGATGGCATCGCACCGGGCAGTACACCTTCGGGAAGCGGCAGGTTGGTCACAACGAACTGGTTCAGGATGTCGTCGCGATCCATGAGCATGACCTGGCTTCGCTTCGCTGCGTCCAATGCGTTGCCCAGCCAGTTGCGTGCAGCCTTGGTGATCTCGCCGCCGGCCACGGCACCCTGGACCAACTGGACGCCCGTGGACGGTCTCTACAACCTGTGCCAGGTGGGACCGTCAACGCGGGGCAGGCGGATGCGGCCACTCCAACAGAGCCGCCGCCCCGAGATAGGCATCAGTCAAGATCCGGACCAGTCCCGGGCCGGCGGTCCCGGCAACGTCCCCACGGCTGCCATATCCGCAGGTCAGCGAGCTGCTTGCGCCGTACAACCAGCAGACCAAGAACATTCCTTGTTCTTACAGCCCTCAGAAACTTGGCTTTTCCTAGAGCCTGAAGTCGGGTTGCCTGGAGGCATCGTCGCGCTCCAGGCAACCCGACATTGCGAGCACCTAATGTGATCAACCGGGTACTTCAAGTTACTATCCGACATCCAAGGGGGATCCGCCGGACCAGTCGCGGACCAAATAGCACTGAGGGACATCACCCCACGAGCCACCGGCTCACGAGCGCAGGCCCCGCCGGCACCCGTAAGCAGCGCCCGAACCGCCGACAACACTGGGAGACAGGCCCCCAGTCGCCCCGTCGCTGACCATGCGCACACCCGTGACCAAGCTGAGCGGCGACGACGGAGGCAGCGCAAAGGATCATCGTCGGGCTGTGCACGGCGGACAGCGCCTTGCGAGCAGCCTCGGCACAGGCCGAGATCCTCCAGCCGCCCGTCGGCAGCCACCGGAAACAACGCCCCGGCAATGACGATCGGCCAACGGCGTGACGCGACCTGGGCGCAGCGGCGAGCGCGGACAGACCACGCCGGATGTCTCCGCCACGGAGGAGGACCCGGGACGCACTCCGACCGGATGCTGCGCGCCTGATTCCCGCTCCACGGCGTGGTGGTGGGCCCGGCGGACGTCGCCGGGCCCGCCACCACGCCGTCCTGACATCCGGCCACCGCTGTCCTGTCGGCCCCGGATGGTCTCGTCAGCGCACCCCGATGATCAAGTCAGTCCCAGAAGCGCTTCGGCGTTGCCGGCCAGGATGCCCTGGGTGTCCTCTGCGTCGAGACCTGCTCGTTCGATGTAGGCGACAGTGTCCAGGTAGTGCTCGCCGCCCTGGTACGGGAAGTCGCTGCCGAGGACGAGTCGGTCTGCGCCGACGGCCTGGACCGCGGCCCGCAGCGCGGTCTGGGAACTGTGGGCGACGGTGTCGTACCACATTCGGCGCGCCGCCTGGCTCGGCGGGAGGGGGGCCTCAGGTGCCTCGAAGTGGGCAAGGTTGTCCCACCGCTCCAGCAGCATGGGCAACGCCCCTCCGAAATGGGAGTTGAGGATGCGCACATGGGGGTAGCACGTCACGAAGCCGCGGGTGATGAGCTGGGCCGCTACGACGGTGTCCTCCACGGGCGCGCCGACCATCCAGGCGAGGTGGTGGTCGGTGATCTGCGGGGAGGCGACGCCGTCGCCGGCGGGGTGGAGGTACATCACGGTGCCGCGGCGGTCGAGTTCCTGCCACACCGGCGCGAAGGCCGGGTCGGTCAGCGCCCGGCCCGCGGCCGAGGTGGTCAGGGCCACGCCCACCACCCCCGGCGCGTCGAAGACGCGGTCGAGTTCCGCCAGGGCCGCGTCGACGTGCGGCAGAGGAAGCACGACGAAGGCCAGGAAGCGGTCGGGGTGGCGGTCCACCAGGGAGACGTACCGGTCGTTGATCAGGCGGGCGGCGGCGGCGGCCCGATCCGGATCCGGAAGGGCGCCCGTCAGCGGCGAGGCGGAGATCACCTGCCGGTCCACACCGGCCCGGTCCATCAGGGAGAAGCGGGCCTCGAGTTCCTTGTCGGTGTCGTCCGCCCCGAGCCCACGCTGGCCGCCGGTGGTGGTGACGCCCGAGTCGGCCAGGAAGTCCAGGTAGTCGCTGGGGTAGACGTGCGCGTGTGTGTCGATGCGCATGAAGGCGTTCCTCAATCGTGGAGGGAAGAGGGGAGAGAGGGGGGGGCGGATTCCGGGTTCGCCGAGGGCACACGGCGGCTTGGGCGTCGCTGTTCAAGGAGACATCACCCGCTGTGAGCCGGCTCCCCGGTCCGTGGGTCCTGGGTGGGTCGACAAGCTCTCGGTCACCGAACGGGACGCCTGCAAGTGGGACCACCACAGCGGTCCCACCGACCTCTGGCAGGGTTCTGCCGCCTTCACCTCGTCAGTGATCGGCTCCGGGGTGTTAGGGCAGGAGGAGTACTTTGCCGGTCTGTCGGTGGCTTTCGAGGTAGGTGTGGGCTTCGGCGGCTTGTTCGAGGGGGTAGGCGCGGTCGATGATCGGGGTGATCTTTTTGTCTGCCAGCAGTTGAAGGCATAGTTGCTGGTCGCGCAGGGTGGCGCCGCGGACGCTGGCGATGGTCACCTGCTGGCCGATGACGGCGAGTGCGTCCAGTTCGAGGCGGGATCCCTGGTCGGTCGGTGTGCCCAGGACCATGACGGTGCCGCCGAGTCGTGTGCAGGCGAGGGAGAGCTGGAAGAAGTCGTTGCCGCCGACGCAGTCCCAGACGGCGTCGGCGCCCAGGCCGTGGGTCAGCTCTCGTACCTGTGCGGGCATCCGGGGATCGGTGGAGTGCACGATGTGGTCGTAGCCGAGTTTGGTGAGCGCATCGTCGCGGTCCGCCTTGGTGGTGGTGCCGATGACGGTGGCTCCGCTCAGTTTTGCCAGTTGTGCGCAGGCGATGGCCATTCCGCCGCTGGCGCCGGTGATGACCACGGTGTCGCCGGGGCCGACGGGTGCTTGGCGCGCGCAGTTGAGGGGGGTGGTGTAGGTCCACATGGTGGCTGCGGCTGTCTCGTAGTCGACGCCGTCGGGAATGGGCAGGATGGCGTCCTGGCGGCGGGCGACGTACTGGGCGTATCCGCCGAAGACCTGGTGTCCTGGGTAGGCGGTGTCGATGCAGAGGTTTTCGAGTCCGCGTAGGCACAGGGCGCAGTTGCGGCACGGGGGGTGCGGGAGCTGTACCGCCCTGTCGCCCGGGCGCCAGCGGGTGACGTTCTCGCCGGTGGCGACGATTTCACCGGCCGCGTCCCGGCCGAGTTGGAAGGGCAGGGGCCACGGCGGACGTCCCGGGAGAGGCTGCGGCAGATTGCCCGAACGGTAGCGCAGGTCCCAGCTGTTGACGGCCGTGGCGTGCACGCGCATCAAGACGTCGTCCGGTCCGACTTCGGGAATCGGCGTCTCGATGTACTGGAGCACCTCGGGGCCGCCGTGTTCGAACAGGCGGACCGCCATCATGGTCTGTTCCACTTCACGTTCCTTCAGATCGTTACGCACTTCACCGCAGGCTCCACACAGCCGCCCGCACCTCACCCGACCCGGCGACACCGTGAGCGAACGGATCCCGGCCAGGCGGCTCACCAGGTCCGGACCACGAACGCAACAGCGACCGAGTCCGACGCACCCGACGCACCCGACGCTCGACACTCCGACGCAGCCGCATCGGCAGCCGCCACACGGTGACAGTCCGCCCACATTCTTGGCTACGGGTCATGAGAAAAGGCCGAGCCTAAGCAGCTTCCTTGCTGGCCTTGACTGGAAAGTACCCTAGAACTAGCTTGGCTCCAGTTCAAGAGAGGGACGACGGCAGTCCCACGCCACGCAGGAGCGCTCTGTAGCGGCATGAGCCAACACCGCCTCTGCTCAGACGCTGATGGTCAGGTGGCACGCAGGGACGAGCATCAGCGACTTACCGAGAAACAGCCTGACCTCTTTCGGCTGGTCCAGCCCGAAAGAGTGCACTCACAGTCGGACCCTGTCCCCGGACGCGGCTCGCCGACTCTGCGAACCGACCAGGACCAGCCGGTCACGACCTGCCCCCTGACTGACGCCATGCCTCAGCGGCCGCGGCTGGAAGGGCCGTCGGACCGCTCGCGAACGACGCGCACCCTCGCGGAGCGCAACAGCCATTGACAGGACCCCGGCAATCACCCGCGCGCCCTTGAGGGAGAGTGGACATGCCCGACGACCGTCCCTTCCAAGCCGTGACTCCGCCCGCCGAGCCCCGCACCAAGCCCGCTACCGAGGCCACCCGGCGAAGATTCATCGCCGCGACCGCCGCTGCTTCAGGAGCCGCCGTGATCGGCGGTCTGGTCGCGGGGTCGCCCGCGCGGGCCGCCGAGGCCGCGCCCGGCAGCCGTGTCTCCACGGCGGTCACCGGTGCCCAGGGGGGCAACCCCAAACACCCGACGTCAGGTCCGCCGCCCCGGCCCGCAGGCGGCCGCTCGAAGGACCATCGGAACACTTCGGAGGACAAGATGCGCATTGTGGCCGTGGAAGAGGCGTTCTCCGTTCCCGGAGCCATCCGGCAGGAGGAAGCGATCCGTCAGCACATGGCAGTGCCGGAGGCGATCAAGCAGGAGTGGTTCCGGCGCCTGGACGATCTGACCGAGCTGCGGCTGGCGGACATGGACGCCAACGGCGTCGACGTCCAGGTCCTCTCGTATTCCACGCCGGGCGTGGAAGTGATAGAGGATCCCGCGGAGGCCGTTGCGGTCGCGCGGCGGATCAACGACTATCTCGCCAAGGCCATCGCCGCCCATCCGACCCGCTTCGCAGGCTTTGCGACCCTTCCGTTGCAAGATCCGAAGGCCGCGGTTGTGGAGCTGCGCCGGGCGGTGACGGAGCTCGGTTTCAAGGGCGTGCTGTACAACGACCATGTGCGGGGCCACTACCTTGACGAGCCGCAGTTCAGGCCGGTCTGGGCCGAACTGGAGCGCCTCGGTGTGACGTTGTATCTGCATCCGGCTGTCGTTCCGGCAGACAACTGGCATGTCTTCGACGGGTATCCCGTGCTGGTCGGGCCCTCCTGGGGATGGACCGCGACGACGGGTGCCCATGCGCTCCGGCTGATCTACGGCGGAGTGTTCGACGAGTTCCCCCGCGCGTCGGTGATGTTGGGCCACATGGGCGAGCTGCTGCCGTTCCAGATGGCCAGGCTCGACAGCCGCTACGACCAGGTGCCCCCCGAGCACAGGGTCCAACACCTGCCCTCCTACTACCTGCGGAACAACGTGTACGTCACCACCAGCGGAGTCATGTCGCATGCCGCGCTGCTGGGAGCCGTCCATGCCGTGGGTGTCGACCGGGTGCTGTTCTCCATCGACTACCCGTTCGAGTCCAGCGCTGCGGCGGTGGAATTCCTGCGCTCCGCACCGTACGCGCCGGCCGACCTCGCGAGCATCGCGCACGGCAACGCCGAGCGCGTTCTGGGACTGTGACGAGCCCCGGGCGCGAGGCGCGGCACCAAGATGGAGGTTGCGCCGTGGCAAGGGCACTGTCCCTCAGCGTGTCACCACGCTGATCGCCGATGGTGATCGGCGAATCCCCATCGCCCTCGCCACAGGCTCGACAACGTGCTCAAAGCCTTCCACGGACCGGAACGTCCTCGCACGGTGAGGAAGGATCGTGCTCAAGCCCTGACGATCCGTCACCCCCGCTGATGAACGAAGTTCGCGCCCAGCCGGTGGGTCGGCGGCGCGGGCCGGGGCCGCTCTGGAGAACGACTACAGCTGCCGCCTTCACCGGGATGCCCTTCGCAGAGGTCGTACGACATGCTGCGAAGACGCTACGGCGCACGCCACCATGCGGTTTGACGGTGGCGTGCGCCGCCGCCGTTCACAGACCCTGACCGATGTCCCGCGCGGCCGCGAGCAGAGGTTGGGACAGTTCAGCGAGCCTTGCGCGGGTGCAGCGGACGGACGGAGCCGCCACGACCACGGCAGCTACGGCGGCGCCGGTGCGGTCGCGCACACACGCGCCGACGGCGTGCACTCCGCGCTCGCTCTCCTGAAAATTGAGGGCGTAGCCGTGGCGGCGCACGGACACCAGCTCGTTCATCAGGCTCTCGAAGTCCTTGGGAGCTTTGGCCCGGCCGTCGGGGAGTCCGTTGGGGTAGAGGGCCCGGAGCCGGTCAGTCGGCAGTGCCGCGAGCAGGGCCTTGCCGCCCGAGGTCACGTGGGCGGGCAGGAGTGTGCCGGTGCGGTAGCTGACGCGCAGCGCCTGTGGGCCTTCCACGCCGTCGAGGAAGCGGCTGCCGTTGCCCTCGAGCACCATCAGGTGGGTCGTCTCTCGAACGGCGTCCGCCAGCCGTTGCAGGTGGGGGTGGGCGATGGTGATCAGGTCCGGAGGAGGGGCTGCCTGGCTTCCCCTGATCGCCTGCAGAGCCGGCCCCGGCCGGTACACCTTGTGGCGGTCCTGCACTGCGAATCCCTCGAAGACGAGCATCGCGAGGATGCGGTGCGCGGTCGAGCGCGCGACGCCGAGCCGGTCGGCGACGTCCATCACCCGAAGTTCGTCGAGCTCGTGCAGCAGCCGGACGACGCGCAGGGCGTTGCCGGCGGCGCTCACCGGATACGAAGGGCTCGGCGAAAGACTGCCTGAATTCTCCATAGAGGAATCCTACCCTTCACGGATTCCGATGAGGGGAAATCACGGCGTAGCGTCAGGGACGGCGCGGAACGATGCGCGCTTCGTCCGGCGGTCGCCGTACGACACGAACGTGGAGGTTTTCCATGACCGACACCACCAGCGAACAGACCGAGCGCAAGCTGCTCGACGAGCTGTACGCGGATTTCGAGGACGCGGGTCTGATCCCGCTGTGGACCCAGGTGGACGGCCTCATGCCGATGGTGCCGCAGCCAGCCGCGGTGCCGCACCTGTGGCGGTGGGCGGAGCTGCTGCCCATCGCGCAGCGCTCCGGAGAGCTCGTGCCGGTGGGCCGTGGTGGCGAGCGCCGCGCCATGGCCCTCTCCAACCCCGGCCTTCCGGGCCTTCCTTACGTCACCCCGACCCTGTGGACCGCGATCCAGTACCTGGGACCCCGCGAGGTCGCACCCTCGCACAGGCACAGCCAGGGGGCCTTCCGGTTCGTGGTCGAAGGCGAGGGCGTATGGACCAACGTCGACGGGGACGCGGTGGCGATGCGACGGGGTGACCTGCTGCTCACGCCGAGCTGGGCCTTCCACGAGCACCAGAACGTCACCGATGAGCCGATGGCCTGGCTCGACGGCCTGGACATCCCGCTCGTCTCCAAGCTGGACGCCGGCTTCTTCGAGTTCGGCCCCGACGAGCTCTCCACCCGTGAGACCCCCGAGCGCTCGCGCGGCCAGCGACTGTGGGGCCACCCCGGACTGCGCCCGATCAGCCGGCCTGACCAGCCCAACTCCCCGCTGAACGCGTACCGCTGGGAGCACACCGATGCCGCTTTGACCGCCCAGCTGGAGTTGGAGCAGGAGGGTGTGCCCGGCGTGCTCGAGCCCGGGCACGCCGGAGTCCGCTTCTCGAACCCCACCACTGGCAGGGACGCCCTGGTCACGATGCGCACCGAGATGCGCCGTCTGAGGGCCGGCACCCAGACCACCCCGGTGCGCACGGTCGGCTCCGCGGTCTGGCAGGTGTTCGAGGGTGAGGCGGTCGCGCAGGTCGGCGACAAGGTCTTCGAGATCGCCAAGGGCGACCTGTTCGTCGTCCCGTCCTGGTGCGAGGTCTCGCTGTCCGCCCGCACCCAGGTCGACTTCTTCCGCTTCAGCGACGAGCCCGTCTACGAGGCCCTCGGTCTCGCCCGTACCTCCCGAGGAGAACACAAGTGAAGCTCGCCACCATCCGCGTCAACGGCACCACGCGCGCCGTCCGCGTCGACGAGGACAAGGCCGTCGACCTCGGCGAGAGCGACCTGGTGGCCTTCCTGCGCCACAGTGACTGGGCGACGCGTGCCGCGGACGCCGACGGTGACACATACGAAGGCGCCCTGGACTACGCCCCCGTGGTCGTCGCGCCGGAGAAGGTCGTGTGCGTCGGTCTCAACTACCGCACCCACATTCTGGAGATGGGCCGCGAACTCCCCTCGCACCCCACGCTGTTCTCCAAGTTCGCGAGGGCGCTGGTCGGTGCGTACGACGACGTGACCCTGCCCGCCGCGTCCACGCAGATGGACTGGGAGGCCGAGCTCGGCGTCGTCATCGGTACCGAGGTCCGGCACGCCGACACAGAGCAGGCGCGGGCCGCGATCGCCGGGTACACCGTGCTCAACGACGTCACCGCACGCGACTGGCAGTACCGCACCACCCAGTGGGACCAGGGCAAGACCTTCGAGGCCACCACCCCCATCGGACCGTGGCTGGTGACCGCCGACGACCCCGCGGTCTCCGCCCAGGGCCTGAACCTGACCTGTGAAGTCGACGGCGACACGGTCCAGAAGGCCGACACCGGTGACCTTGTCTTCGACCCGGCCACCCTGGTCGCGTACCTGTCCGAGATCGTCACCCTCGTGCCCGGCGACGTGATCGCCACCGGAACCCCGGGCGGGGTCGGCCACGCCCGCAAGCCCGCCCGCTATCTGCAGGACGGTTCACTCCTCGTCACCCGGATCGAGGGAATCGGCGAGACTCGCAACACCTGCCGCCGGGAGACACGGTGAGCGCAGGCCCGGCCATGGTGCTGGAGCAGGCGGCCAAGGGCACGGCGGCCTTCGAAGCCGCCGTGCACCGGCTGACCGACCCGGGATTCACCAGGCCCTCGTACCTGCCGGGCTGGAGCCGCGCCCACGTCGTCGCCCACGTCGCCCGCAACGCCGACGCCCTCGTCAACCTGCTGATCTGGGCGCGTACTGGTGTCGAGACGCCCATGTACGCAAGTGGCGCCCAGCGTGCGCGCGAGATCGAGGAGGGCGCCCGGCAGCCGGCCGAAAAGCTGCGTGCCGAGCTGCTCGCGGCCGACGGCCGTCTCGCCGAGGAGCTCGCCGCGCTGCCCGACGAGTACTGGGCGGCGACCGTCCGCACCGCGCGAGGCCGTGAGGTGCCCCTCTCTCAGGTGCCCTGGATGCGGGTGCGCGAGGTATGGGTCCACGCCGTCGACCTGAACATCGACACCAGCTTCGACGACGTGCCGCACGACGTGTGCGCGGCCCTCGTCGACGACGTGGCCGCCTCCTTCCCCGGCCGACCGGACAGTCCCACCGTCCGGCTGCGGTCCGAGGCCGGTGCCCACACCTGGCTGCTGGGCGACTCGGCCGACGTCGAGCCGGTCGTGGTGAGCGGTGACCTGCCCAGCCTGGCCGCCTACGCGACCGGGCGCCCCGTCCCCGGCCCGCTGTACCCGACCGGCGGGGGATCCCTGCCGAAGCTGCCCGCGTGGCTGTGAGCACGAAGGAAAGACGATGAAAGTTGCCTGCATCGGCGCAGGTCCCGGAGGACTGTTCTTCGCCACACTGCTCAAACGGAGCCGGCCCGGCGCCGAGGTCGTGGTCTTCGAACGCAACCGCCCCGACGACACGTTCGGCTTCGGAGTGGTCTTCTCCGACGCCACACTCGACGCCATTGACGCCGCCGATCCCGTCCTCAGCGAGGCGCTGGAGAAGCACGGCCGGCATTGGGACGACATCGAGGTCCGCGTGCACGGGGCTCGGGAGCGCGTTGGCGGCATGGGCATGGCGGCTGTCGTACGCAAAACGCTGCTGAGCCTGCTGCAGGAGCGGGCCCACGCCGAGGGCGTGCAGATGCGCTTCCAGCACGAGGTCCGCGATCCCACCGAGCTGGACGACTTCGACCTGGTCGTGGTGTGCGACGGCGCCAACAGCCGCTTCCGCACCCTGTTCGCCGACGACTTCGGACCGACCGCCGAGGTGGCGAGCGCGAAGTTCATCTGGTTCGGCACCACCTACGCGTTCGACGGGCTCACGTTCGTCCACCAGGACGGCCCCCACGGTGTCTTCGCCGCCCACGCCTATCCGATCAGTGAGTCGCTGAGCACCTTCATCGTCGAGACCGACGCGGACTCCTGGACCAGGGCCGGTCTCGACGCCTTCGATCCGTCGACCCCGCCGGGCATGAGCGACGAGAAGACCAAGAGCTACCTGGAAGACCTGTTCCGCGAGCAGATCGACGGGCACCCGCTGGTCGGCAACAACTCCCGCTGGGCCAACTTCGCGACCCGCAGGGCCCGTTCGTGGCGACGGGGCAAGTGGGTGCTGCTGGGCGACGCTGCGCACACCGCGCACTTCTCCGTCGGGTCCGGCACCAAGATGGCCATGGAGGACGCGGTCGCGCTGGCCGAGACCCTGGGGGAGGCGTCGCACAGCGTGCCGGAGGCACTGGAGATCTACGAGGAGCGCCGCCGCCCCAAGGTGGAAAAGATCCAGAACTCGGCGCGGCCCAGCCTGTCCTGGTGGGAGCACTTCGGCCGCTACGTCCGTACGCTCGACGACCCGACGCAGTTCGCCTTCCACTTCCTCACCCGCAGCATCCCGCGGGGCAAACTCACCCTGCGTGACGCGGCATACGTGGACCGCGTCGACGGATGGTGGCGGCGCTGTCACGATGCGGGGCCCCTGCAGACGCCTTTCCGCGGCGGACCATACCGCCTTCCCTCGCGGCGGGTGACGGTCGACGACGACGTCCTGACCGGAACCGACGGCACCGGCATCCCGATGGTCCCCTTCAGCGGTCAGTCGTCGGGGGCGGGCGTATGGATCGACGCCCCGGACACTGAGGAGGGTCTGCCGCTCGCTCTTGATCAGGTGCGTGAGACGGCAGAGGCGGGCGCCTTGCTCGTCGGTGTACGCGGCGGTACGGCGCTGACCCGCGTACTGGTCGCGGAGGAAGCCCGGCTCGTGCACAGCCTGCCCGCCGCGATCGTCGGCGCCTACGACGACGACACCGCGACCACGCTCGTCCTCTCCGGCCGGGCCGACCTCGTCGGAGGCACCAAGTGACCTCCCTGGAACCGCTGTTCGCACCCCGAGCCATCGCCGTGCTCGGCGCATCGGCCACGCCTGGGAAGCTCGGCGCGGCCATGGCCGACTCCCTGGCTTCCTTCCCGGGGCCGGTGATGAAGGTCAACTCCGGCCGCCCGGAACCCGATCGGGGCTTCTTCCCCACCGTCGGCGAGGCCGCCGCAGCCCACGGCATCACACCCGACCTGGTCGTCTCCTGCATTCCGGCCGCCGTGACCGCGGACGCCCTACGCGAGGCGGCAGCCGTCGGTGCCCGCGCCGCGCTCGTGTGCGCGGGCGGTTTCGCAGAAGCCGGCGGCGACGGGGTGCTGCACCAGCAGGCGTTGACTGACGTGGTGGCGGACACCGGCATCCGGGTCCTCGGACCGAACACATCAGGCTTCCTCGTCCCCCACCGACGGCTCACGGCCAGTTTCGTCCCGGGCGCGCCCGACCTGGAAGCGGGTCCGGTGGCGGTCGTGGCCGCGAGCGGCGGCGTGAACCACGCGCTGGCGTTCGCCCTGGCCGAGGCCGGCGTCGGCCTGCGCCTCGGGGTCGGGCTGGGCAACAGCCTGGACGTCACCCAGGCCGACGTCCTCGACCACCTTGCCGAGGACGATGGCGTACGGGCCGTCGCCCTGCACGTGGAGACCGCCGCGGAAGGCCGCCGTCTCACCGAGGCGGTGCGGCGTCTGACCGATCGTGTCCCCGTGGTGGCCCTGGTCGTGGGCCGCAGCGACATCGGAGATTTCGCCCGCTCCCACACCGGTGCCCTGGCCACCTCCTGGCGCGTGACCAGGACGGCCCTGCGCCAGGCCGGAGCCGTCCTCGTCGACGACGAGCGCGACCTCGTCGACGCAGTCACCGCGCTCAGCCGTGTACGACTCCCCGCGCATCCCCGTGCAGGCGTCGGCCTGGTCACCGCCCAGGCCGGACCCGGTCTGCTGCTCACGGACGACCTGCGCTCCCACGGCATCCAGGTTCCCCCGTTGGTCGAACGGACGGTGAAGGAGCTGCGCGAGCTGCTCCCGGCCCTCACCTATCTGAACAACCCTGTCGACACCGGTCGGCCCTCACCCACGATCACGCAGATCGTGGAGCGGGTCTCGGAGGACCCCGGTATCGACGTCACCGCCGTCTACGGGCTGCTGGAACCGACGGCGGTGGACCTCCCGGCCGCGCTGACCGCCGCCCGTACGGCCACCCCGCTCGTCGCCGTCGTCGGCGGACCCGTGGAGCAGGCGCGGCGGACCCGCCGTGAACTCGGCGAAGCCGGCATTCCCTGCGCGGCCACGCCGGCCTCGGGATCGGCGATGGTACGCGCGCTCGTCGAGGACGCGGCTGCGCGCACTCGACCGGAGGCCGTCCTCACCGCCTCCGATGCCCCCACCCTGCCCCCGCCGGGGCCGGTCGACGAGCACACGGCCAAGGGCGTCCTCGCGGACTTGGGCATCCACACGCCCGTACGGCGCGTGTGCGCCGACCCCGCCGCGGCGCACGCGGCTCTCGACGAGCTCGGCGGCTCGGTCGTCGTGAAGATTCTCGACGCGGACATCCTGCACAAGACGGAAGTGGGCGGGGTCCAGGTCGGCATCCGCACCCACAAGGAGCTCGACGAAGCCCTCGCCCGCATGCCCGCGAGCTCCGCGCTGCTGGTGGAACAGATGGCCCCCGCCGGTCCCGAACTCATCGTCGGCGTACGCCGCGACCCGGTCTTCGGCCCCGTGCTGGCTCTGGGCGCCGGGGGAACGGCTGCCGAAATCCTCGGCGACGTCTCCCTGCGCCTCGCGCCTCTGTCCTCGAACGAGGCTCACGCGATGCTCGACGAGCTCGCCACCCGCCAGCTGTTCCTCGGCGCGCGCGGCGCCACCCCGGTCGACCGCGCGCGACTCACCCACGTACTGCTCGCCCTGGCCTCCCTCGCCGCCGACGATGCCGTGGCCGAGTGCGAGATCAACCCTTTGCGCGTCCTGCCCGACGGCGACGTCGTCGCGCTCGACGCCGTACTGCTGTTGCGTGACCCCCGGGATCAAGGAGGATCCGATGACGCGTGAGGGATTCGTGCCCTGGCCCAAGGAGGCGGCCGACCGCTACCGCGAGGCCGGATACTGGCGTGGCAGGCCGCTCGGCTCGTACCTTCACGAATGGGCGGAGACCTACGGCGACGCGGTGGCCGTAGTGGACGGCGACACACGTCTGACTTACCGTCAACTCGTCGACAGAACCGACGGATTGGCGTGCCGCCTGCTGGACAGTGGTCTCAAATCCGGGGACGCGATGCTCGTCCAGCTGCCCAACGGCTGGGAGTTCGTCACACTCACCCTTGCCTGTCTGCGGGCTGGAATCGCTCCCGTGATGGCGATGCCCGCGCACCGCGGTCACGAACTGCGCTATCTGGCCGCCCATGCCGAGGTCACCTCGATCGCCGTACCGGACCGACTCGGCGACTTCGACCACCAGGCCCTGGGGCGGGAGGTCGCCGAAGGCACCCCGAGCGTACGGCTGTTGCTCGTCGCGGGTGGCACGGCCGGTACCGACGCCACGGACCTGCGCGCCCTGGCCGAACCGGCCGACGACCCGGCCGGCGCACGTGCCCGGCTCGACGACATCGCCCCGGACAGCGGCGCCATCGCCATCTTCCTGCTCTCCGGCGGTACGACCGGACTGCCGAAGCTCATCACCCGTACCCATGACGACTACGAGTACAACGCCCGCCGCAGCGCTGAGGTCTGCGGCCTCGACGCCGACTCCGTCTACCTGGTGGCGCTGCCCGCCGGACACAACTTCCCCCTGGCCTGTCCCGGCATCCTGGGGACCCTCATGAACGGTGGCCGGGTCGTCCTGGCCCGCACCCCGGAACCCGGCAAGGTGCTGCCGCTGATGGCCGCCGAGGGCGTGACGGTCACCGCCGCCGTACCGGCCGTCGTCCAGCGCTGGATCGAGGCGGTGGCCTCCGGCCGCCACCCCGCCCCGCCCGCACTACGGCTGTTGCAGGTGGGTGGCGCCCGTCTTGCGCCCGAGGTCGCCCGCCGCGCCGAACCCGTGCTCGGCGGCACGCTCCAGCAGGTGTTCGGCATGGCAGAGGGACTGTTGAACTACACGCGCCTCGACGACCCCGACGAGATCAAGATCGAGACACAGGGGCGCCCCATGTGCCCGGACGACGAGATCCTCGTCGCCGACGCCTCCGACGAGCCGGTCCGGCCCGGCGAGATGGGCGCGCTGCTCACCCGCGGCCCGTACACACCACGCGGCTACTACCGGGCCACCGAGCACAACGCCCGAGCGTTCACCCCCGACGGCTGGTACCGCACCGGTGACATCGTCCGGCTGCACCCGTCGGGCAATCTCGTCGTCGAAGGACGAGACAAGGACCTCATCAACCGGGGCGGCGAGAAGATCTCCGCCGAGGAGGTCGAGAACCTCATCTACCGCCTGCCCGGTGTCGCCCGCGTCGCGGCCGTCGCCAAGGCCGACCCCGACCTGGGGGAGCGGGTGTGCGCGGTCGTGGTCGTCGAGCCCGGGACCCACTTGAGCCTCGAATCGGTCCGTGCCGCCCTCACCACCATGCAGGTGGCGCGATACAAGCTCCCGGAAGACCTGCTGGTCGTGGAGGAGTTGCCGCTGACAAAGGTCGGCAAGATCGACAAGAAGCGTCTGCGGGATGTCGTCCGTGGCAAGGCGGACTCCGTCGAGGCGGTGTGACGGCGCTCGCCACGGCGGCGAACGGGCCGGCGTCGTCACGGTGACCTTCGCTTCCCCTGAGGGAGTCAATCGGCTTTGCCGGCCTTCCGGCGGTACCTGGGAAGCAGCTCCAGGTACCGCCATCGCCGTCACCCCGTGTCCCGACCGTCGGACCAGTAGCGGGATGTACCCCGCCCTGGTGACCAGCGACATGCGTCCTCTCGTACGTCCTGCCGCTGAGTCTTTCTCCGTGCGGGCCGGGCCGAGTGCTTCGAGCACCGGTCGGTCAGAGGACACGGACCGGCGTCGTCGGCGCGAGCCCGCGGCTGACCAGGAACCGAACGTCGCTACCACGTCGTGCGCGTGGCGAACGGCGGCCCGGACTCGGCTGGCGGTCGTCATTCCCCGTCGCAGACGCCTTCTACAGCGAACTTCTGGTAGAGGTGCGGGTAGGCCACGGTACCGGCAGGGTAGCTCGCCAGATGCGAGGCGAACTCCGGCGTGCCGAGCGCTGCGCGGAGGTGCTCGGTGGATTTCCAGACTGCGACGTTGGTGAAGAGCCGGCTGCCTGCTATACCCCGGTACAGCTGCACGGAGAGGAGGCTCCCCGACCTCTTCATGTACTCCGCGTCGTCCTTCCAGGCGGCCACCACCTCGTCCTCCTTGCCCTCCGGGGCGACAAAGGTGTTGATGATGGTGACCGGGCCGGCCTCCTCCTTCTGCTGGTCGTGGAAGTGGGTGGACTCGTCGAGCTGGCCGAACTTGAGCATGGTTCCTCCATGTACTCGCGTGTGGTGAGTTGTGATCAAGGAGCGGTCCGGGTGAGGGGCCGGGCCCCTGTGGCACCGCCGGTGGTGTGCGTTCAGGCGTGGTGCTTGTCGAGGAAGTCGGTGATGAGCTGCAGCCACTCGTCGGTCCGCTCCAGCATCGGCAGGTGGCCGGTGGCGATTTCGGCGAGTTGGGCGCCGGGGATGGTCTCGGCGAGCCGGCGGTGCAGGTCGCTGGAGACGAGCCGGTCGTCGGCGGTCGAGACGACCAGAGTGGGGACCGTGATGCCGGCGAGGTCGTCCCGGACGTCGACCTGGCCGACGAGGTCGGTCTGCTCGGAGCTGCCGTCGACCGTACCGGCGGCGACGTAGCCGAGGGTCTGCTGCAGTTGCTCGGCCGGCATCGACTCCAGTGCCTGGGCGCCGAGGGCCATCATGAGCTGGAATTCGGCGAGCAGCTCGCGGTCGCCGGACGCGGCGATCTTGCTCTGGATCGAGGAGGCGAGAGCGAGCCGGTTGTCGCGGTGCGCGAAGGCGGCGGTCAGGACGAGTGCGGTGACGCGCTCGGGGTGGCGGGTGGCGGCGCGGATGGCGACCGGGCCTCCGAGGGAGTAGCCGGACACGGCGAAGCGGTCGACGCCCTCCGCGTCGGCGGCGGCGACGAGCTGGTCGGCGAGGTCGTCGACGGACAGCGGGGTGGTGGAGCGGGGGGTGTCGCCGCTGCCGGGGTAGTCGATGCCGACGACCGTGTGGCGGGCGGCGAGGGCCTCCAGGACGGGGCCGTAGGTGCCGGCCAGGCTGCTGCCGGCGCCGTGAGCGAGGAGCAGGCCGGGGCCGGAGCCGAGGCGAGTGCGGGCGAAGGTGGGTGCGGTGAGGTTGCGGGGTGACATGAGCGTCTGCCTTTCGAATCGTCGACACGCAAGAATCATCCAGTGCGTGTGATTACTTCCTCAGGTCTATCACACAGTGCGTATGATTGCTGCCTGTGACGTCAATCACACACGCCGTATGATGTGCGGGTAGGGTGGTGGCATGAAGCAGCCCCTCCACCGCCGTCAGCCGACTCCGGGCAACCCGCGCGTGCAGCGCACCCGCAATCGCGTGCTGGCGGTCGCGCGGGAACTGCTGCCTCAGGTCGGACCTGCCGGGCTGAGCTACGCCCTGCTGGCCGAGCGGTCGGACGTCACCCGCCAAACCCTCTACCGGCACTGGCCCACCAGGGCCGCGCTGCTCTTCGACCTCGTCCTCGAAGGCCCCGACCTCGGCACCTACCCCGAACCGGGCAGCGACGTGCGTGAGGTGGCCACCGCCTGGCTGAAGAGCCTGCGCGCCGGCGTCAGCGTGCCGGCCGTGCGAGCCGCGGCCCTGGCCGTCACCGCCCAGGCCGACCACGACCCCGACAGTGCGCGGGCGCTCGTCCGCATCGGCGAAGACCGCTACGTCGGCTTCAACAAGCTGCTGGAGCCTTCGGGCATCCAGATCAGCGACGACGAGTTCACCCTGCTCTACGGGCCCGTCCTCGCCCGCCTCTTTCTCGACCGTGGCCAGGTCACCGACGCCTTCATCGACGCCGTCGTCGCCCAATGGCTCACCACGCTGCAGCCCTCCGGCGCACAGCGGGACTCCCGGTAGTAGTCACCGAAAGCTCCTGACGGAGGGGAACAACCGCGTTCAGGCAGCTGGACCGGACTACTGACAACCCGTCATCGCCGCCCCTGTCGAGTGAGCCTCGCCGTCCGCTGCTGGGCACTACTGCACACCGGCATGGCCGCCGGCCAGCTGTCCGCGTCCGCATGTGGAGCGCCGTCAGGTACTCCCGGACGTGCTCGCCGACCCTTGGCCGGCCGAGCCGGTCTGGTCGACCACCGAACTGAGCGACGCCCCGCAACCAGTACGAAGCTCTCGAAGGCACGGTCGCCAGTGCGGCGATCGGCTTCATAAGGGCTTCATGTGCTGAGTGGTAGGCGCTTTATGAGGCGGCTGTTGTCTGGCGGTCATGCACGTACTCCTCGTCCCGCCGGTGGACAACGTCGACCACCCTGCTGTGCGGCACCTGACTTCTGCGATCGGCACCTCGCTGTCCGGTTCCGTCGTGACCGGCGTGTCCTTGGCTTGGGGTCGGCCAGGCACGTGGAGCCCTCTGGACACGAGCTCGGCGATGACGCACCGCATGAAGGGACCGCCCGCCTGTTCACCTCGGTGGGGGCAGCGGCAGCGGGGCCGACGGCGTTGCTCGCGGGTCCGCTGCACTAGCCGACCGGTGAACGCCGGCCTATGCGGCTGCGTCGGCGCCGTGGGTTCCCACGCCTGAGCGCCGGACCGGCCTTTTGGCGGCAACCGGCCCGGCCGAGAAGCGACTTGGCCGCTTGCGCTCCCCGGTCGGCCTGGACCGCGCGCAGGCCAGCCCGAAGAGAGAGCGGTCTGCACCATCGCGGGGACCATCGCCCTTCCGCGCGGACCCTGCCGGCCGGGCGACGGCGCCGTGACGCACGCACACACGAACTGACTCGCACACGGAACGAAGAGGAGCACCGGAAATGAACCTGCGACGGAACATCTCGCGTCGAAGGGTGATCGAAGGAGCATCGGCCGCGGCACTTGTCACGGCTGCTGCGGCCACCATGCCTGCTGCCCTGGCCAGTCAGGAGGCGGCACCGTCCGGCCAGGGGCTGCCGAAGGGCAACTGGCGTATCGATACCCACGCGCACTACTCGCCCGACGTGTACAACGACTACCTCAAGCGCTATGGCCTCCTCGGCGCCATTACCGGGGCGTACGGTCCCTGGTCGGTGGATCGGCACCTGGCCTTCATGGACCAGTACCGGATCCAGGCCAGCGTCCTGTCGTTCGGCGACCTCCAGGTGACCGTCGGCCCGGTCGACGACCGGCGCGCCACCGCCCGCGCGGTCAACGACTACGCCCACGACCTCGTGCAGACCCGTGGTGACCGGTTCGGGATCTTCGCGGTCACCCCGATGCCCGACATCGAGGGCTCGGTGGCCGAGGTGGACCGCGCGCTCGGCGAACTGGATCTCGACGGCATCTGCCTGCTCACCAACTACAAGGGCACCTACCTGGGGGACCCTTCGTTCGCGCCTCTGTACGAGATCCTCAACGACCGCGGTGCCTACGTCTACGTCCACCCGACGGGTCCGGAGAACAACCCGGCTCCCAAGCTGTGCTTCGGCCCCGACATCCCGGCCGGGAACAACGTCTTCGAGTACAACTTCGACGCGACCCGCGCGATGACGAGCCTGATCTACAACGGTGTCCTGCGGGACTACCCCAACATCCGCTGGCACTTCACCCACAGCGGCGGGGCACTGCCGTTCCTTGCCTTCCGGCTCGCGACCCGGCACTCGGCCTTCCCGCCGTTCAACGAGGTGCTGCCCGAAGGCCCCCTCACGTACATGAAGCGGATGTACTTCGACAACGCACAGGCGTTCACCGCCGCGCAGTTGCAGCCGCTGTCGTCGCTGGTGCCCGACAGCCACATCATGTTCGGCAGTGACTGGCCGGCGACCCGCCACCTCTACGCGGCCGACAACGTCGAGACGATGCCCTTCCTCAAGGGCAGCCTGCCGAATCTCAAGGCAGGCGACCCCGAACCGACCGTCGACGAGATCTACAGCCGGCGCCGGCGGATCGCTCTCGAGCGGAACAACGCCCTCGAGCAGTTCCCGAAGCTGAAGGCGCGTATACGCCGCTCCGGCTCGCGCTGAGCCGCGACCCTACGCCGGCCCGGCCCGCCGCCCGCTGCCCGGCCGAGTGACCGCGGACGGAGCTCAGTGCAAAGGCCGGCGCTGGCTGGCGGGGAGGCCGGCGAGGGAGATCGACGTGGCCTGGCCGGGCGAGCGCGACACACAGGATGGGGAAGCCGGCGCCGGGACCGGCGTGGAGAAGGGGATCACGGTGCACCGCCCGGCACCGCGTTCCATCCCGGCTTCCCCGTCTGCTGGAGGAGTTCGGCTCCAACATCACGCACTTCCTTCCTGCGGCGGTGCCTTGAAGCATCTGGCGGACGAGTTCAGCAGCCGGGACCGCGTCACCTTCCCCGGCCTCGCAACCGACCAAGAGGTCCTGGACTTCTGTGCCCGCTGCGACATCTTCTGCGTGCTCGACACCGTGGAGCTGCAGAGCCTGGTCACCTCGGAGGCCATGGCAGCGGGCAAGCCCGTCGTCGCGGCCGACGCGACAGCGCTGCTGCGCCTCGTCCACCCAACCGCGACGGCTGCCTCTTCCTGCCCGGTGTTGTGGGCGCCCTTGCTGACCCTCATCGAGTTGTTCGGCGATCCGGCGGCGCGGCGCTCGTTGGGCGCAGCCGGCCCACGAGAGCGTCGCCAGCCACGACAGACACCGTACGCTGACGGCATTCGAGGCCCTCTGCCTCCACGCCGCTGGTGCCCTGCGGCCATGACGGCCTTCCTCCTCCCCCTTCCTCTCTCGGCGATGGAAAGCGAGCACGATGAGTACGCAGCGCGTTCTGGTCGTCGATGACGAGCCCAAGATCCGTATGACCGTGCGCGGCTACCTGGAGGCGGACGGGTTCGACGTCGTCGAAGCCGCGGACGGACGGTCCGCTCTGCAGGCGGTCACCCGCGACCGGCCGGACCTCGTCGTGCTCGACGTGATGCTTCCGGGCCTGGACGGATTCCAGGTCCTGCGCCGCATCCGGGAGGCGAGCCAGATTCCGGTGATCATGCTTACCGCCCGGGACGAGGAGGTCGACCGGCTGATCGGCTTCACCACCGGCAGTGACGACTACGTCACCAAGCCGTTCAGCCCCCGCGAACTGGCACTACGGGTGCGCGCCATCCTGCGGCGCACCGACAGACGGTCCGAGGCGGACCACGAGGACGGCGTGCTGCGCTTCGACGGGCTGACTGTCGATCAGGCGACGCGAACCGTCCTGGTCGATGCCGACCGAACGGTGGAGCTGTCCGCCCTCGACTTCGATCTGTTGTTCGCGTTGGCCCGTGTCCCCGGGCGGGTCTTCACCCGGCGCGGCCTGCTGGCCCAAGTATGGGGCGATGACTTCTTCGGCGACGAGCGCGTCGTGGACGTGCACATCCGCACTCTGCGGCGCGCGCTGGGCGACGACGCGGGCGCACCCCGGTTCGTGGGAACCGTCCGCACCATCGGCTACCGATTCATCGGGCGCCCCGCCTAGCGGCCAGGAAGGACATCCACCCATGCCTGCCCCGCGCTTTCCGGCCTTCTACCGGCCTCGTGCGCGGCTGCGCCGAATCAAGGAGCGTCTGTCGTTCCGCAACCGGCTGGTGCTCTCGCACGTCATGGTGCTGCTCCTGGCACTGGCAGCCATGGCGGCGATCAGCGCGCTGATCGAGGTGTGGCTCGGTTTCGACGACGTCGAAGGCGATGTGGTCCTGCAAGTCGGCCTTTTGTTCGGAGGGGCCGCGGCATTCCCGGCGTCCGTCGCCCTGTCCCGGTTTCTGCTGCGTCCGCTCGACAGGGTGCGCGCCGCCACGCGCCGGCTCGCCGAGGGACACTACGACGACATCCTCGAACTTCCCAGTGAGCCGGGCCTGGCAGCGCTGGTCCAAGACGTCAACACGCTGGCGGCTGCCCTCGCCGACACCGAACGCCGCCGCGCCCGGCTGATCTCCGAGGTCGCCCACGAGATGCGCACCCCCATCACCATCCTTCGCGGCCAGATAGAGGGCATCGCCGACGGCATCTTCACGCCCGATGAGGCGATGTTCGCCTCCCTTGCCGACGACCTCGACCGGCTGCAGCGCCTGGCCGGCGACCTCTCCAGCCTGTCCCGGTCGGAGGAAGGCGCCTTCGATCTTCGCCGCAGGCCCACCGACATAGCCATGCTCGCTCGGAGCACAGCCGAGCGACTGCGCCCCCAATACGAGGACCAGATGGTGGCCCTGGTCGTTGACGCAGGCACACCCGTCGCCGCTCTCTGCGACCCGGACCGGATCACCCAGGTCCTGGTGAACCTGCTCGGCAACGCACTGGCCGCGTGCGACCGGCAGGGACATGTGTCGTTGTCCGTGCACGCTGAACCGTCTCCCGCGCACCACGTGATCGTCCGCGTCATGGACGACGGCATCGGCATCGCCGAACACGACCGGGAGCGCATCTTCCACCGCTTCGAACGCCTTGAGCATCCCGGGCGACCCGCTGCCGCCGGCGGCAGCGGCATCGGCCTGACCATCGCCCGGGGCATCGCCCGAGCCCACGGCGGAGACATCACCGCGGAATCGGCCGGCCCGGGCAAGGGAGCGACGATTGCCTTGCACTTACCACAGGATCACGTTCACGAGGGCGGCCTGCCTCCGGTCTCCCCCTGACCCATCGACCCCGCAGCGGTTATGACGAGCACGTGGCGGGGTGTGCGTTCAGACGCTGTCCAGCAACAGGTCGCCGGCCACCGATGAGGGTGACCCACGACCGTGCCGGGCAACACGCCCGGTCAGGACGGCGGGGCTGGTTCGACAGGCGCGCCGAGACCCGACGCTGCCGCCGGCCAGGACCGGCTGCGCACCGTGCGCGCGAAGTCGGCGCGCAGGACATCGAAAGGCGCCGCGCACCCGCATCGCGGTGCCGCGGTGGCGGCAGCCGCGATGGCCTGAGACCAGGTGGACAAGGCGGACGAGCAGAAGCCGGTCAATATCGGAGGGGCCGAGCCCGATGCAACCGGCGGCAGGCGGTGGTCACCCGCACGAGCCGAACCGATCTCCGCCGCATGAGCGACCTGCTTCGCCAGATCGGGGAAGAGGCCGCGGAGGTGCTGCACTGACCGTGCCAACAGGCCAGGCCTTGTCCGAGCCTCACCCGGATGTGGGCACGACGCGCTCAGCTCGTGCCACGCAGGTCCGTCGTCGGCAAAGCATCGGGATTGAGCTCGGCAAGCATGCGGAGCAGCAGGGTGTGTACGACTGCCCGCTCGGCGGGGGCGAGGACCGCAAGCGCGTCCTCGTCGAGACGTTCCACCACACCCCGCGCCCGCTCAGCGAGCTTCGCGCCGCTGTCGGTGATGGTCAGCTGTACGGTCCTGCGGCTCAAAGGGTGGTCGCGGCGAGCCAGAAGGCCGCGGTCGACCAGCGCATTGACAGCGGCGCCCATGGACTGGGGAGTGATGCCGGTCCGACGCGCGATCTCCGCAGCGGAGATGCCCGGGGTCCAGGCGACGTGCTGCAGAGCGTTGTGCTGGGCGGCCGTGAGGTTGAGCGAGCGCAACGCTCTCTCGAGACGCGTCCCCATCGCGTGCACCACCTGCCACGCCAGGTAGCCCACGCGCGTCGAGGGTTGTGCGTCAGGACTCCCCATCAGCAACTCCAAAAGTAAGGTGCCTGATACTTCTATGGTACAAATAGAAGGTACCTTAGAAGGTGCCTTATAAAGAGAACTGCGAGAGGGCCCCTCCCCATGTCCACGCCACCGACCACTTCCGCCGAGCCGCGCCATGCGCACCATCACCACGCGATGGACGCCGCTCCAGCGCCGCAGGGCGCCACCGGGGTGAAAGGGGTTCTGCTCCCCGTCGCGATCGTGCTGGCCATCGGCTCGATCTTCGTCAGCGTGTTCCTGGCCGCATTTCACGCCCCGCGGCCTCACGACCTACCGGTCGCCGTAGTCGGGACGACCCAACGGCTCGAACAGATCACCGGCGGGCTGGAACTCGGGCTCCCCGGCGGATTCGAGGTGAAGCGTTACCCCGACGCGACTGCGGCCCGCCACGCGCTGCAGGACCGAAAGGTGTATGCCGCCTATGTCACCGGCCCCAGGAAGTCCGCCGATCTGCTGTATGCCGGAGCCAACGGCCCTTCGGTGACCTCGACGGTCACCGGTGCCTTCTCCGGTGTCGCCAAGGCGAGCGGAGACCGGCTGACCGTGCAGGACGTGGTGCCGGCCTCGGCGGGCGACACCCGCGGTATGTCTGTGTTCTACGCGGGGTTCGGCGTCGTGCTGGCTGGATTCCTGTTCGGCATGATGACCTACCAGATGGCTCCGCGACTGGAGTACCGGTGGAGGTTGGCCAGCCTGGCCTCCTTCAGCGTCCTCGCCGGCGTCCTCGTGGCGGCGATGGCCGGCAGCCTGGGCTTCTCGGCGCTGCCGGGCCCCTTCCTGGGCATCGCGGGGGTCATCGCACTGATGGCCGCGGCCGTCGGCAGCGCGACCATGATGTTCATGCGTCTCTTCGGCCGCGCCGGGATGTCGCTGGCCGCCGTGGTCCTGCTGACCTTCGGCAACAGCACGAGTGGTGGCACGCTGCCCACCGCCTACCTGCCTGGCTGGCTGCATCCGCTCTCGGAGATCCTCCCGGTGGGAGTCGGCGTACGAGCCGTCCAAGGCTTGTCCCACTTCAACAACGACGGTCTCACCGCGGGAGTCGTCGTCCTGGTGGCGTGGATCCTCGTCGCCGCCGTGGTGCTTTTCTGGCTTGATGCCCGCGGACCACGGCGCGCGACCGACGACTGACCTGTCAGTCTGCCGAGCGCCGTTCCCCCACGCCCGCTGCAGGACGGAAAGGCGGCCTCGGCCCACGGTCCGTGACACAGAGGCCCAGCTCCCCTGACTGGTGGCAGGCTCGCAAGCAGCACACCTCGCCCTCGTAGACTGCGACCGTGACCGACGCCGCGTTCCCCACCACCGGATACCTAGCCTGGCAGTTCTCCCAGATCATCGCGGGACGACTGGAGCGGGCGCTGCGCGCGGAGGATCTCACGTTGGCTCAGCACAACGCTCTGCAACAGGTCCTCTGGACGCCGGGGGTGTCCGCCGCGGAGATCGCGCGCCGCTCCGGCATCACGGCCCAGTCCATGGGAGCCGCAGTGAGCCAGCTCGTCGAGCGAGGACTGCTGCGACGTGAGCCGCATCCGACCAGCCGCCGCAGCATGCGCCTGTTCGCGACCGCCGAGGGACACGCGGCGGCCGCTCGTGCCGCGTCGATCGCGCGTCGGATCGAACGGGAGACGACGTCGCCACTCTCCCCGGACGACAAGGACGCCATTCACCGTCTGCTCCACCGTTTGGTCGAGGAACTGAACCCCGACGCCCTCGCCATCGACACTCGATCGCTGAACTAGCCCTGGCCGACCAGCGAATGCCGCTTCCCGGATCCGGCGCGCCGACGTGAGAAAGGAACGCGGAAAGGGCGAGCGGGACACAGATCGTCAGGCGCAGGTGAGTGCTGCACTGGAGACGAGGTCACCACGTGGACCGCGCGACGTTCGCTGGTGCGCCGCGAGCGAAAGGACGGACAGCCATGAGCCGTACCGAGAGCCGTCCGCCGTCGTACGGTTCCGCCCGTGGTCGTCCTCGCAGCAAGGCCGTGGAACAGGCCGTCCTGGAAGCGGTGCTGATGCTTCTCGAGGACGGCGTCCCGTTGACCGATCTCTCCATCGACCGCATCGCCCGCACCGCCGGCGTCGGCAAGGCGGCTATCTACCGCCGCTGGAGCGACAAGGAGGACCTCTTCGTCGACGTCATCCGCGTTGCCGAGCCCCCTGAGCGGGAACTCCCCGGTACGTCGATGCGGGACGACCTGGTCGTTCTCCTGGAATCACTGCGGCAACGCAGCCTGGCCGGCCGCTCGTCGGCGATCCTGCACACCGCACACACCCAGATGAGAAGCAGCCCGAAGATATGGGCCGCCTACCACTCCGGTGTGATCGCTCCCCGGCGCGATCTCGGACTGGAGATCCTCCGGCAAGGCCAACTGAACGGGGACCTCCGCATGGGCATCGACCTGGAACTGGCCATCGACATGTTCGTCGGCCCGCTGCTCATCCGCACGTTCGTACGCCACGACCCCGACCTCCCGGATGGACTGCCCGAAGAGATCGTCGACACCGTCCTCCATGGCCTACGGCCTGTCAGCTTCCCACACAGTTGAACGCGTAGGCATGGGGGCGCAGCCGCTGCCACCCGCCCGCCGTACCGCACCCGGTGGGCGCGCGAACCCGACATGGTGGTGCGCCCCGGCCGCTCGTCCGTCGCATACCGACCAGCCGTCAGCGCGGTGGTGGTTCTCCGTTCTCCCTACGTGAGGTGTCTCCCCTCCATTGGCGGGCACCCCACGACTGCGTCGGGGCGCTCAGTCTCTCGCGGCGAACGCGGTGGCCGCTTCCATGAAGGACGCGGGTACACGGCCGAGCAGCATCCGCAGGACGTTGCTGTTGCCGCGCAGGCCGTGCCGGTCATAGTCCTGCCACATGGCGCGCATGTCCGAGGCCCGGGAGGCGGAGTCGGCCACTCCCGGCGGGAGCGGTGCGTCCGCCCAGTCCACCGTCCTCGCCTCCAGATCCACTCCTCGCGCGCGCCCGGCGAAGCGCACCGCCTCGGCCAACGTCAGGGCGGGTCCCGCGAGTTCGTAGGTCGCCGAGTCGTGGACTTTCTCGGCAAGCACCTTGACGCCGGCTTCCCCGAGGTCGCGCAAGTCGATGAACGAGAACACGTTGTCGACGTTGAACGGCACCCCGACGGGGCCGGCCGGAGCCCTCCCCCACGTCGACAGGACGATCTGCGCGAACATCGAGGGCTGGAGGATCGTCCAGTTCAGCCGCGAGGCCCGCACGGCGGCCTCGGCGTTCGCTTTGCGCAGGTGGTGGCGCAGCCCTGGGGTGTGGGGGTGGAGAACAGACAGGTACACGAACCGGCGGGCGCCCGCGTGCTCAGCCGCCTCGAGCGCCCTCATCGCGAGCACGTCTTCCTCCGGATGGAACGCCGGCGGGATCATGAACACGGAGTCCGCGTTCTCCAGCGCTTGACGGATGCTGTCCGGCTTCACCAGGTCGGCCTCGACGATGTCGTCCACGCCCAGGGCAGCCACTCGTTCCCGCCCTGCCGGGCCGTGCACCACGGCCCGGACCCTGAATGGAGCTCGCAGCGCGGCCTTCAGCACGTACGTACCGCAGAGCCCGGCCGCCCCGATCACGGCGATCAGGGGCGGCTCCTGACTGCGTACGGCTTGTGATTCGGACACGTTCCCGGCTTCCTCTCGCAGTTCTGTGGCGACTTCTCAGAGTCGTGACACGCTCGTGCGTCCGTTCAGGGATTGATCACGGTCATCCACATCGGGTCGTCGACCCGTTGCTCTATGGCGTCCATGGCCTTGAGCGCTTCGGTGAGCGGGAACCGATGGGTGATGAGCTCGTCGGCGGTGAGGGCGCCCGTCGCGAGCAGACGCAGCACATCCGTCGTGTCCTGGCGGGTGCACGCGCGAGTGGCGACGAAGCGCCAGCAATGCATCATCAGGGCGATGGCGGGGAGCGACAGCGGGGTGGAGTTACCGCCCATGTGCACGAGTGTGCCGCCGGTGGCCATGCCGGCCATGGTCTGGCCGAGGGCGGGACCCTCCGGGATGAAGTCGATGACGGCATGGGCTCCCTCGGGCGCCAGCTCGCGCAGCCGACGGGTGAGAGTGCCCTCGGTCGACCAGTTCTCAGGGAGTTCGTCGAGTGCGACGACACCGGCCGGGACGCCGCCGGCGAGCCCGGCGACGCGGTGGAGGCGCTCGCTGTCGCGGCCGACGAGGATCAGACGGGCGACTCCGAAATGCTCCGCGAGTTTGACCGTCGCGGTTCCCATGGTGCCGGTCGCGGCGGTGACCACGAGGGTGGCCCGTTCCGGCAGGTCTGCGCACTTGAGTGCGCGCACGGCGTTGGCCAGATCCTGAACCTTGGCCGCGACGTCGAAGCCGACGGAGTCCGGCAGGGAATCGGTCAGCCAGTGCGGGACACGGACGTATTCCGCGAGTCCGCCGTCGTGGTACTGCTCGTACAGGGGCATCGGGGCATCGCCGAAGGCGGCGTGGCCGAGCATGGCCTGCTGGGCGCACATCATGTCCCGGTCGGTACGGCAGTACTCGCACTCACGGCAGTTCAGCAGGGGGTGCACCCGCACTCGATCGCCGACCGCGTGGCCGGTGACGTCCCGGCCGACGGCGGAGACGACGCCTGCGGCCTCGTGGCCGAGTGTGGCGGGCAGGTGTTTGAGCGCTCCCATCCGAAGCAGGCGCATGATGCCCGGCGCCAGGCCGGCGGAGGCGACCTTCACGACAACGTCGAGCGGACCTGGCTCGGGGACGGGCACTTCCTCCAGGACGAGTGCTTCGGCGCCCTGGTGCGCTCGCAGGGCAAGCATCGTGGCCATCAGCGGACCTCCACGGTGAGGCTCGGGAGAAGTTCGGGGGTGTAGGCATCCGCCGTACGCGTGGTCTCGGCGACCTGGGGCAGTTCCTGGTGCGAGAGGAGACTGACGTAGTCCCCGGGCTCGGTCACGACGCTGGTGTGGGAGATGCCGAGCGGGATGCGCACGAAGTCGCCCGGCTGGAGGTCGACGACGCCCCGCTGGGTGATCAGCGTGCGGTGACCATGGGCCTGGTACTGGATCTCGTCGGCGTCGAGGGTGCGCCGGTAGCGGCGCTGTCCGCCGGGAATGGTGGCGACCATGCCGAGGCGGATGCGATCTGTCGCGTACAGCCAGGTGATGTCCTCACCGGGATCGGCCCGCAGCACCGCCATCCGCCGGTCCTCCTGGTGCACCTGCTCGAGCAGGAGCTGTTCGTCGACCGCGAAGACGGTGATGTCGTGGCCGACCGCGGCCATGCACTGAGTGATCGCCTCGTTGGCCTCGCCGGGCTGCCAGCCGGGAAACGGCGGGAACACGGCCCCGGAGTCCCGCTGGGCCGGCGCCAGTTCGGTGACCGGCGCGGGGATGTAGAACAGCAGGTGGCTGTCCTCGCGGCCGTAGTTGTCGTGGGCGACGCCGCGCGGGATACGGGAGAACTCGCCGGGCTGGAACTCGATCACGCCGAGCTCGGACATCAGCGTCCGCTCGCCGCCGATCTGGTAGGAGATCTCGTCGACGTCGCAGTTGCGGTGGTAGAACGGCTGCCGGCCGTCGAGTTTCTGCCACTCGACGCGGATCTCGTCGTTCTCGTAGACGCCGCGCGGCGGGGCGAATGCTTCCGGCTCGTAGCGCTGCGGGTAGTGCACCACGGTCAGCGGCGGGTGCTCCCCCCACAGCTTGACGGGTACCTTCGGGGGATGCGGCGGCGAGAGAAGCAGGTGCTCGTCGCGGACGATACTGCGCAAGGGATGGTCGGAGCCCAAGACCATGACGTCTTCAACGACACTCACGGGGACCTCCTTGTCCTTGGGTGAATGAGTGGATCGACTCGGGTGACGGGGAGGGAATGTGTGCCGCAGCCTGTCGCCTGAAGCTCGCGGCAATGGTCACTTCTTTCGGCCCCAGTACATCTCGATGCCCTTCCATTCCATCAGCTGAGGACTGTCGACCTTGTCCCCGAACGCCTCGCGGATCTGCTCTCCGGAGTAGTAGGGGATGTCGTCCACGGGGACGTGCGCGAAGAGTTTGTCGAACCACTGCCGAAGGTGGACGTCGGAATTGATACGGGAGAAGAACGTCGCTCCCTTCAGGACCGATTCGGCGAGCACGATGCGCCGACCGGGCTTCATCACCCGCAGCAGGTCCGCAGCCGTCTCGGCCCAGTCGTCACAGTGTTGCGTCGCCTGCAACACGGCGACGCAATCGTATGCCTCGTCGTCCACCGAGTCCGTGTACGACCAGCGCCAGCAGCCGATCTGGCCGTTCCGACCGGGGACCTTGCCAAGGACCGCGTTCCGTCCGTCCTTGATGATCTCCACGGTGTCGATGACGCCCTCCGGCCCCACCAAAGCCCGCATGTCCTCAACCCATCCGGAGGGCGCGATGCCCTCACCGATGAGCAGAACCCGGTCTCCGGCACGGAGTTCGAGCAGACCGTAGACGATCTCGGAAATCGGCCGCGCCAGCTCCTGCCAGATATACGGCAGGCCACCGGCGATGGCCATGGCCATTTCCCATTTCGCCCTCAGGTCGACGTCCTGGATCTCCGGGCCGAAACGCTCCTCGTCCCACGGCTGGATGTATCCCCACGGGTCTCCGCCACCGAAGCTGTCCTTGGCTTGTGTACTCATGTCGTCATGTTCTCCGTAGCCTGCCGGAATCGTGTGGTGAGGGGGCCGTTCCTCCGGCTGGAATGCCGCCCCCCGGCGCGCCCGGTCGATCAAGCGCAGGTGTTGACAAGGGTGCCGATGCCTTCGATCTCGATGCGCACCTCGGTGCCGGACCTCAGGAAGAGTCCCCGCGTGTGGCCCACGCCGGCCGGGGTTCCGGTGCTGATCACGTCGCCGGGTTCAAGGGTCGTCTGCCGGGACAGATAGGCGACCAGCGCTGGAACAGGGTGGATGAGCTGCGAGGACCTGGCTGTGCGGGGCGTCCGCGATGCGGAGGAAGCCCAGCCGGACGTCGACCGCCCGCTCGGGCATGCGTGCGGGGCGCGGCGGGGCCTCCGGGTCAGGGGCCCGCTCGCAAAACGGGCCGTGCCCAAGGACGTGGGTGTAGAAGGAGCGGCCAAGTCGTCGTAGTGCGCGGTCTTGAGCACCAGCCCGGAGAGCTGCGGCGCGACGGCTTGCGTCCGGCCGGCCCCTGTCCCGGCTTGGGGGGCGTCGTCATCGTCAGGGCCTCCTTGCCCGTCAAACGCTGGGGTGCAGCGGCCTTGAGGCGCGGCGCGCGACGCGCCACTTGCCGCCTGTACGACGGAACTGCTGGGTCGTGTTGAGGACGCGGTTCAGGACGTAGGCACCATCGGGCTGCCGCGCATTGACAGATCGTGAACGGTCTGCCGTCTGCGCACGCGTCGATCCCAGCAGTGGACCGGCCTCAATGGCTCCCGGTGTCGGCTTGATCAGCAGCAGTCGCCATGACGTCCCCTGTCTCTTGAACCCAAGACGAGCGTATCACCGCACACGATCGGTCAAAAGTCTTGTGTTTTTCCAGGTCTTCCATACATCGGCATGCGCGTGCAATTCTGACCCCGGTTCAAGAGGTAGGGCCATGAGCGGTCCGACCCTTGCTCAGGAAGGCAGATCTTCTATGTCTGACCAGCACGAAAGAGCCGAATCTCGGCGCGTCCTAGTCGTAGGAGCGGGGCCCGTGGGCCTCGCGCTCGCGATCGAGTTGGGGTGGCGTGGTGTACCGGTCACCGTGATCGACCAGGGCGACGGCCGCGTGCCCTTTCCGGCAGGCGAGGCGATATTTTCACGCACCATGGAACACCTGCGGCGCTGGGGTTGCGCGGCAGAGGCACGCACGGAGTCGGCACCGGCCCCGGACTACCCGCACCGCACGGTGTTCGCCACCTCCGCCACCGGGCACGTCCTCACCGAGTTCGACTACGGGGTCACCAACCGGTCTTCGGGCGTGTACAACCCGCTGACGCCGGAGGGTCCCGCATTCCTGTCCAAGTTCTCCTTCGTGCCGTTGCTCGCACGCACGGCCGGTGAACTGCCAGGAGTCGAGATCAGGTACGGCACCCTCCTGGAGACGATGGAACAGGACTCCAAGGGTGTCCTGGCCGTGGTGCGCGACCTGGCGAGCGGTGCCACGGAGACGCTGACCGGCACCTACCTGGTGGCCTGCGACGGAGGCCGCAGCGGCATACGTCGGGCGCTCGGCATCGAGTTCGAGGGCATGTTCGCCCAGGGGCACAACTTCGCCGTGCACTTCCGTTCGCCGCAGCTGCTGGACCTGCTGCGGGAGCGGCTGGGCGGCCCGGCGGTGCAGATCCACACCCTGTCGTCGGTGCGCAGGCCGTACATCACGGTCGTCAACGGCGTGGACGAGTGGCGGCTCTCGGTCTACCTGGACGAGGAGCCCGACCCCGACGACGCGGTCGCCTGGATACGCGACGCCGTCGGTGCGCCGATCGACGTGGAGATCCTCGCAGCGCAGCCCTGGAGCGGACACTGCGTCGTGGCCCGCACCTACCGGGAGGGGCGCGTGTTCCTCGCGGGCGACGCCGCGCATCTGCTCTGGCCCAAGGGAGGCTTCGGCGCCAACACCGGGATCGGCGACGCCGTGGACCTCGGCTGGAAGCTCGCCGCGACCCTCCAAGGATGGGGCGGCCCGGCGCTCCTGGACAGCTACGAGAAGGAGCGGCGGCCGGTCGCCGTCCGCAACGTCACGGAAGCCTCCAGCAACTGGAGGGCCGACGCGCGGCTCGTCCCCGATCCGGTGCTCGACCGCATGGACGCGGAAGGCGAGCGGCTCCGACGTGAGCTGGGCGAGGAGATCCGCCGGTCCCGGGCCAAGGAGTTCCGCTGCACGGGCGTCCAGCTCGGATACCGTTACGGCGATTCCCCGATCTGCGTGCCGGACGGCAGTCCGGAACCGCCCGACGAGCCGGACGAGTACGTACCGTCGACGTGGCCCGGCTGCCGCGCACCCCACGTCTGGCTGCCCGACGGCAGCTCGGTGCTCGACCACTTCGGGCGCGGGTTCACGCTCGTGGTCTCGGGTTCCGCGGACCCGATGCCTCTGGTGGAGGCCGCGCGCGGGTGTGGTGTGCCGTTGACGGTGCTGCGCCTCGCCGACCCTGCCGCCGCGGAGCTGTACGAGCGGCCGCTGGTGCTCGTCCGCCCGGACGGTCACGTCGGCTGGCGAGGCCGGCAGGCTCCCGCGGATCCCGTCGCCGTGCTCGGCATACTGCGCGGTGCGACGGTCCCGCCTCCGGACGCGAAAGCGGCCGGAGCGGCGCGGACGGTATCAGCGGGAGTCGGGCCTCACCTCGTCTGAGGTACCGCGTTCAGCGCTTCCGCCCCTTGGCCGCTGAACTCCTGGCCACGACGGACTCCAACAGAAACCGGATCATCTCGTGGGCCGGTCTGTTCCAGTCATTGGGCACGTGCGCCCCTTCGAAGACGGCGACCGCGACATCGCGGACGAGCTCGGCATCGATGCCAGGGGCGTCGTCGAGGCCGCGCTCGGCCATGAACTCGTCGACCAGTCCGACGATCCAGTTCATGAAGGTGCTGTGGGCCTCGCGAACTGCCTCCGAATGGGGAAGCCGGTCGTGCATGGCCTGGTGCAGCGGACGGGAGTAGCGCATGTCGGACAGCCCGCGCACCAGGCGGCTCAGCGGATCGGCACCGGCCTGCTCCTCGTTCAGGATGCGGATCTCGCGACTGAGCATGCGGTTGATGACGGCGGCGAAGATGTGGTCCTTGGAGTCGAAGTACCAGTAGACGTTGCCCCGGGCCACGCCGGCGGCGGAACTGATGTCCGCCATCGTGGTCTTGGCGTAGCCCTTCGAGAGGAAGAGCTCGGTGGCCGCGGCTAGCAGATCACCCGTGCGCTCCTCCCGGGGGATCTGTTGGCGGTTCCGCGGCATCCCGACTCCTCCCATGAGTTCACCACATCTCAAGTGAGTGTAGACACCCGGCAGGCCGCGCCCTGCGCAGGAGGAAGGAGTGCTGTGCCCACCGGTCCCCGGCGAGGAGTCCCTGGAGATCCCTCACCGGGGAAGATGCGGCGCGTTCAGCGCGAGGATCGTGCCGCGGAGCTGCTCGCCGCCGCGACGGAACTGTTCCTGACCCGCGGCTATGCCGGCACGGCGATGGCAGACATCAGCGCGGCAGCAGGTGTCGCCCGAGGCAATGTCTACGGGTATTACTCGTCAAAGGACGACATATTCGCCGCGGTGATGGACGGGATGCTCCGCCACGAGATCCAGGCGCCGGCCGGCGAACTCCGTGACCGCGATCCGCTCACCGCGCTGACCCGGTGCCTCGCGGACATGCGTACTTTCCGCTCGCTGCATCGGGCTTCGCACGAGCGACTCGACCACTCGTCAGCCGTGCGGGAGGCCCACGAGCGATTCCTGCACTGGATGCGGTCGATGGTGTACGAGGTGCTCGACCGGTGCCCGCACCCAGTGGACAGGGAGATGGTCGCGGATCTGACCGTCGCCGTGTTCGAAGGCGCGAATGTGCCCCGCTCCCGTCAGCGCCCCGCCCACGAGCTGAGAGGAAGCCGCTCGCGCCGGCCCGCAGCGCGGCGTGGACGTACTAGCCTGGCGGGGTTCCCTGCGGTCGCGCCCCTCATCACGACGATGCTCGACGGTTCTCCTGAGGCGCTTCGACAGCCCCCGGTCGTCAGGAGAGGTCGGCGAGGTCTTCTGCGCTGAGGGTGATCCCTGCGACGGCCATGTTGTCCTCCAGGTGCGACAGGGAGCCCGTGCCGGGAATGGCCAGCGTCACCGGCGAGGCGGCCAGCAACCAGGCGAGGCCGATCTGCGACACGGCGGCGCCGTGCCGGGCCGCGACCTTTGCCAGCCGCTCGTCGTCGAGTTCCCGGCCGCCACCGAGCGGGAAGAAAGGCACGAACGCGATGTCGGACTCCTCGCAGGCGGCCAGCAGCTCCACGTCGTCGCGCTTGGCGGCGTGGAACTGGTTCTGCACCGCCACGACCGGGGCGATCGCGCGGGCCTCCGCGAGATGGGCGTTGTCGACGTTGCTGAGGCCGAGGTGACGGATCAGACCCTCCTCACGCAGCACAGCGAGGGCCTCGAAGCGCTCGGCGAGCGACTCCCCGTGCGGAGGCGTCATCGCCCCGATGCGCAGGTAGACGAGATCTAGGCGGTCCACGCCCAGACCCTGGAGGTTGGCTTCCACCAGGCCGCGCATGTCCGCCGGGGACGCTTGATGGAAGCCGTCGGGGCGGGTGATGGGGCCCACCTTGGTGGCGATGACGAGGTCGGACGCGTAGGGATGGAGGGCCTCGCGGATCAGGGTGTTCGCGCGCACCGCAACACCGGCGCTCACGTAGAAGTCGGCGGTGTCGATGTGGTTGACGCCCAGCTCGACGGCGCGGCGCAGTACGGCGCGGCCGGTCTCGGGGTCGCGGGCGGGCCCACCCATGCCCTCCTGGGACGGCAGGCGCATGGCACCGAAGCCGAGCCGGTTCACGGCCAGGTCGCCTCCGAGGCGGAATTCATTGCTCATGGGGCCAGCCTGCACGGCGCGCGACCTGCCGACGAGGCTGTGGCACCTTGCTGCCAGCGGCACAATGAAGGCATGCCACAGCACATGGCTCTCAAGGGTGATCTTGAGCTGCACGCGCGGATCAAGCCCTTGATGGAGTTGTACGACGCGGAATGGGTCAGCGCAGCCCGCGACCTCGACACCTGGCCCAAGGCCCGCGAGTCCGCCCGTCTGCAGATTCGACGTGACGGGGCACGTCAAGCCCGCAAGCTGTACAGTCCCGCCGCGCTCGCCGACGAGCGCGACCGGGAGGTATTGCGCGAGATGGCCGCCCACGGCATGCAGGTGCGGATCACCACCACCCCGTTGCCTCAGGGAACGGTCTTCATCGACCGGCGAACCATGTTCCTGACCGATCCCGCGTCCTCAGCCTCGTCCGCCCTCGGCCCCCAGCACCGTAAGTACACGATGAGTGCCGAACCCGCCCTGGTGAGCGGGGCGTACGCGCTGTTCGAAGCAGCGTGGGAGACGGCCACCGAACTGGCGGCCTTCTTCGACCCCGACCGGCCCCGGATCGACGCGCGAGCCCGCGAGGTGCTGTACGCACTGGGCTCCGGAATGACCGACGTGTCCGCCTCACGCGAGCTGGGCATGTCGCTGCGCACCTACCGCCGCAGAGTCGCCGAACTCCTCGTCGCCCTGGACGCGGGCTCACGTTTCCAGGCCGGGGTGCGCGCGGGCGAGTTGGGCCTGACCCGCGGGTGAACGGGCACGGGCCCGGACCCAAGGCGGTCAAGCGTCGAGGTTCAGGCGAAATGGCGGGGGCCCCGCCTGATAGGAGCCGACGCTGCCTTGGGCCCGGCGTCCTCCGATGTCCGGTCCAGCGCTCAGTACCATCGCCAGGCGGCCGCATGCCCGGCGCCATCCATCGCTCACCGCTCGCACCCGCGGCCGGCGCGCCGCAGCTCTCCCCTGCGCCCCGACATCAGCACGGCGTCCGGGACCCGGGTCCAAGACGGTGCAGCGTCTCGAACCCGGGTGCCGGGCAGGCCGACGGCCTGCCTCGTGAGGGCACGTACGGCGGGCCGGGCTCGGCCCGGAACATCCGTCGGCGCCCTTGAGTCGAATCAGTCCGACTTCTCGCCGCTCTCGGCCAGGATCCTGTTACGGGCGCCGGCGAGGGCTCCCGCCATGGCACCCGCGGGCCTGCCGAAGGTCGAGGCGGAGAACCGGGCGGGGCCGGTCTTGGCGGTGAAGGCGTGCGCGTAGGCGAACTCCCGCAGTCCCTCCTCCCCCTGCTTGCGCCCGTAACCGCTGTCGCCCCGACCGCCGAACGGCACGGCGGGGTTCATGGAGAACACCAGAGCATCGTTGATGCTGGTCATTCCCACGCGGAGGCGACGGGCGATGGCTTCGCCGCGGTCGCGGCTGAAGACGGCGCTGCCCAGCCCGTACCGGCCGGCGTTGATGTGAGCGACGGCCTCATCGGCGTCGGCGACCTTGACGACCGCCAGCGTCGGCCCGAACGTCTCCTCCGTCGCCGCGAGGGCGTCGGGGGCCACTCCGACCAGGACGGTGGGCGCGGCATAGCGGTCGCCCACCGCGTCGAGGCCGCCGACGGTGGCTGTCGCGCCGCGCTCCAGGGCGTCCTGGATGTGTTCCCGGATGATCGAGGTCTGGCTCGGCAGCGGAACCGGCCCGATCTCCGCGCCCTCGTCGCTGCCGACGCGTACCTGCCCGGCCAGCTCGCTGATCTTCTCGACGAACTCGTCGTGCACCGACTCGACGACATAGGCCACTTCGAGACTGATGCAACCGTGTCCGGTGTTCTGCATCGCGCCCCACACGATGTGAGCGGCGGCTTCGTCCAGATCGGCGTCTTCGGCGACGATGACGCCGTCCTTTCCGCCGAGTTCCAGCAGAACGGGGGTCAGGGTCTGCGCGCATTGGGCGGCCACCGTCCGGCCCGTGGCGACACTGCCCGTGAACGCGAGCTTGTCGAGGCCGGCCTCGATGAGCGCCTGACCCGTGGCCCCGTATCCGTTCAGGTTCTGCAGGACGGCCGGCAGTTCCGGAACGGCACGCTGCCAGGTTCGGATGAGCCATTCGGCGACGCCGGGCGTGATCTGGCTCGGCTTGAGGATGACGGCGTTCCCGGCCGCAAGCGCATCGGCGAGGATAGCCGCGGGAGTGAGCAGGGGGAAATTCCACGGGCCTATGACGCCGACCACGCCGTAGGGCTGGTACTCGACCCACGCACGCTGGTTGGGCGTGGTGGGGCTGGATGGAACCTCCCGGCGCTCCAGGACCCGCGCGGCGTTGTCAGCAACGTACTGCAGGTGCTCGAGCGTCCCGAGCACCTCCACGCGGGCGTCGTCGAGGGGCTTGCCATTCTCGGCGTGAATGAGTGCGGCGCCCTCCTCACCGCTCAAAGCTATCTGCCGCCGCCACGCACGCAGCCGCTCCGCACGGCCCTCGAAGCCGAGGTCCCACCAGGCCCCGGTGATCGAGCGTGCGGCGGCGACGGCCGCGGCAGCCTCTTCCTTGCCGGCCACGGGATATCGGGCGAACTCGGCTCCGGTGGCCTGGTCGATGGTGACGATCTCGGTCGCGTCGTATCCGATGACGCCGTCACGTGTGATCGTCGGAATGTTGTCGGTCATAGGTCTTCCCTAACTTTCTTCCGCCCGCCCGAATGAGACACACCGTGGGTGAGGGCGGTGGCAGAGGCGGTCTTCGGCACGAGTGGCCGCTGGAGGGCAGTCGGCGCGGGCCGACGTGGAGGACTGCATGGTGGAGGTCATTGGGAGCGTGTGCCGTGCCAGACGCTCGGCAGTTGGGCAAGGGTGGCCGCGGAGCGGGAAGCACCCTCGACGGACGGGCGTAGCACAACCCTGGGAGGGCGACCCGTGGCCGGGTCGGGGGCAGCGCCGAGGAGGCGCCCGCTGCTACGCCTGCGGGCCGCGGTAGCGAGTTGCGGGGGTGGGCTGGTTGCCGCCGGTGAGCAGAGCGGACTCTGCGGCCAGCAGGGCCTCAAGGGCTGCGGCCTGGTTCTCCAGACCGGGTGCGCACACGGTCTCCCCCAGGCGCAGGCCGGCAAGGCTGGCCGAGGCGACGTCCTGGGGGGTCATCGCCCAGGGGATGTCGCGGCCGACGCCTTCGTTCCACTCCGTGGCCACGACGCCGGGCAGCAGCAGCTGCGTACGGATGGGCGTGTCCGCGAGCTCACCTGTGAGGGTCCGGGTGAAGGCGACGGTGGCGGCCTTCGCCGCCGCGTAGAGAGTGCGTCGTGGTGCGCGGGGATCGTTGAGGCCGCCGCTGAAGGCCAGCAGCGAGGCCACCGTGATGATCGCGCCATCTCCGGCGGCGAGCATTCCGGGAAGCGCGGCGCGGACCAGCTGAATGGGGGCCACGGCGTTGAGGGTGAGCAGGCGGTCGATGTCGGCGGGGTCGACGTCGACGAGCGGGGCGTAGCCGCCGGCGCCGGCGTTGCTGACCAGCAGGCGCACGTCCCCCGCGGCGAGACGCCCGGTGACAGCGGTGATGCCCTCGTGGGTGCCGAGATCGGCGGGCAGCACCTCCACGGCGGCACCCCGGGCACGGAGCTCCTCTGCGAAGTCGCCGAGCCGGTCCGCGCGGCGCGCCACCAGGACGAGGTCGTGGTCATCCGCCAGCAGACGGGCGTATTCGGCGCCGATGCCGGAGGAAGCTCCAGTGATGAGAGCGATCGTGCGAGTCATACGCTGAGCATGCCTCAACCGTTAGGCCAGTGTCAAACACTTGATGGTTATGAAGTGTCGTACCCTTGGCAGGTGATACGTGACGACGAGGAGCCTGTGGGGCTCGGCGCGCTTGACCGGGTGACCTGGGCATTGCGGCGCGCGGAACTGGCGGTGCAGACGCTCAAGGAACAGCGGCTACGCCCGCTGGGCATGGCCGCCGCGCACTACACCCTGCTGATGTCGGTGCACAGCGAACCAGGGCTGGCCGGCGCCGAGTTGGCCCGCCGCCTCAACGTCACCCCTCAGGCCGTCGCCTCCCTCGTGGCACGCCTGGAGGGCCGCGGCCAGTTGGAGAGGCGCGAGCACCCGCGCCACCGGCACGTGCAGGAACTGCACCTCACCGACGCCGGGCGGGAGGCGCTGCGCGCGGCCGACCAGGTGATCGCCGACGTAGAGCGTCACATCACCGAGGGCCTGGGACCGGACCAGAGCACGCAGCTACGGACGCTGCTCGACCAGGTGAGCAAGACGGTGCGCAGCGCCTGAGCTCGTCGGCCGGTCGAGGAAGGCTGGCGCGTCGGTGGCCCAGGCACGCCGCACGCCGCCCGCTCCCCCGGCGGTCTCGGCGCATCGTATGCCGCCGCCAGCGGGGTTCCAGCCGACCGCGGCACCGGTCGGCTGGAACCCCGCTGGCGGCGAAAGCAGCGACCACTCGCTCGAGGACCAGTCCACCGCCCTCGCCTCAAGGTCGACATCGGCACGGCGATCTCGTCCATGCGCGGTCGGTCCGTGCAGGGCGGCAGGGGTCCTGAACGGCGCCCTGCCGCCTGAAGCAGGTGGGCGCCACAGCTTCCAGCGGTCCCCACCGCCGCAAGCAACGAGGCAGAGCTTCTCGCCCTCCGCTTCCGCCTCGGACGCTCCCTTCTCTCTTCTCACTGCGTCATGACGTCATGGGCACACCAGCGTCAGGACTCGTGCGTCGGCCGGCCACGGCCATCCGAACGAAGTGCCGGTGCAGTCAGGGGCCCGATCACGGGACGAGGACGATCTTCCCCGTCGTATGCCCGGTCATGATCTGCCGATGCGCGGCGGCGGCTTCGCGCAACGGATGGCTGGCGGCGATCAGGACGCGCAGTCGCCCGGCGCCCGCGGCTTCGGTGAGCCGCAGGCGCGCAGCGGCGCGGACTTCCGTGCCGGGGTCCGCGCCGGGCCCGCCACCCAGGAGCCTGATGCCGGCTCGGGCCCCGCGTTCGAACGCCGCGACGGTCGCGATGCGGGACCGGTCCGCCACCAGCTCCACCGAGACGTCCACCGCCTCGTCGGTGCCCACCAGGTCGGCAGCCGCGTGGACTCCCTGCGGTGCTGCCGCGCGCACCCGGTCCGCCAGACCCGGCCCGTACGCGATCGGAATCGCCCCCAGGTCTCGCAGTACGTCGTGCTTGGCCGGGCTCGCCGTTCCCAGCACCCTGGCTCCGCGCTCGACGGCCAGTTGCACGGCCATCAGGCCGACGCCACCCGCCGCGCCGTGGACCAGCACCGAGTCGTTCTCGCGCAGGCCGATCGCTTCGAGAACGTGCACAGCGGTGACGCCCGTGACCATCAGTCCTCCGGCCTGCTCCCAGGAGAGAGCGGCGGGTTTGGGCACCACCGACGAGGCCGGGACGACGAGTTCGGCGGCATACGCGCCGGGCGCTCGGTACGCGATCACCTCGTCGCCGATCTGGATCGGACCGGCGGGGCCGGTCGCGTCGGCACCGACAGCGGTCACCACACCGGCCGCTTCGGCACCGAGCCGCATCGGCAGGTTCGCCGGATCGGTTCCGAAGGCGCCGCTGTACATCTTGTGGTCGAAAGGGTTGACGCCGACGGCGCGGACCCCGATGCGCACCTGACCCGGCCCGGGCTCCGCCACGGCGACATCGATCACCGACAGCACCTCGGGACCACCGTAGGCACGCGCAACTACTACCTCGCTCATGTCAGGGGAGAACGCGGTGCCGGAAGGCCCGATTCCCCATTGCGGTGATTTTTTTGAGCGGAGCGCTCCGCTCCGATAAGTTGCCAGCCGACCACCCGACGCGGGAGGACACATGAACGCCAGGCCACACCCACGTCCCTGGTCACCGGCGGCAGCCGGGGAATCCGCGCTGCTGAGGCTCATGGGCGCCCAAGGGCGGGGCCGGATCGTGTATGTCTCCAGCACCGTGGCCGATGGTCCGCCTGCCCCGGGCACGGCCGCCCACGGCACCGCCAAGGCCGCCCTGAACACCTTCGCGCTTCGTCGCCTACGAGGCCGGTCCGCTCGGCGTCAACGTCAACGTCGTGGCGCCCGGCTACGTCCGCACCGAGAGCAGCGCTCGCATGCCGCACGAGTTCCAGGGGCGGCTGGCGGACGACACGCCCCTGGGGCGTGTCGCGGAGCCGGAGGACGTGGCTCGGGCGATCGCGATGCTCGTCGGCGAGGAGGCCGCCTTCGTCACCGGCGAAGTGCTCGCCGTCGACGGTGGGTACGGCCTGGCACGCCGGTAGGGGAAAATACCTGTCCATGGGTGACACGCAGACCGGCAGACCGCGCGGCCGCCGGCGGGAGGCGGACCGCAACGACGCCCGCCTCATGCAGGCTGCGCGCGAAGTCTTCGCCGAGCTCGGCTGGGACGCCCCCGTCTCGGAGATCGCCCGCCGGGCCGGCATCGGCATGGGCAGCCTCTACCGCCGCTATCCCAGCAAGGAGCTACTGGCCCAGCGGATGCGCGTCATGGGGATGGAACAGCTCGTCGCCCAGGCCCGCACAGCCCTCGCCGAGGAGCCGGACCCTTGGGCGGCCTTCGCCCGCTTCCTGCGGAACGCGCTCTCGGCCCAGGGTGCAGTCGGTCCGCTGCTCCCGCTGGTGGGCGGCCGACTGCCGGCCACCGATGAGATCGTGGCCGCCTCCCGCCGGCTCCGGGCCGCCCTCGACGACCTGGTGGACGGCGCGCACCGCGCGGGCACACTGCGCGCCGACTTCACTTCCGCCGACGTCCCCTTGCTGCTCGAACACCTCACCGCGCGGATCCCCGTCACCGACGAACGCGCCACCACGCTCCATCTGCGGTACCTGGACCTGATCCTCGCCGGACTGCGCACGTCGACCACCGACGGGCCCACCGCGTTGCAGAGTCCGGCTCCGGACTGGGCAGAACTCAGCGAGCTGTGGAACGCCGCCGAGGGCTGAGCCCTGCGCTCCCATAATGAATGCAGCGCCCCGTGCTTTTGCTTCGCCGTTTTCCCTTCTCGCTGAGGGATCAACCGGATCCCCGGTGCATTGCGTGCCGGGGAAAATTTCTTCCCCCTCACACCGCGTCCTTCCGATGCAATGCTTCATCACGCGGCGAGCACGACATGCGACAGGCCGCGCGACCATGTGCCGTTTCCGGGCCTCCATCTGATGCGCCTCCGCAAGGAGAGAACTATGTCCGACTCCCCGAACATCGCCCTCATCCGCCGGCTCTACGAATCCGGAATGTCCCCGGAAGCAACCGCCGAGATCATGGCGCCGAACCTCGTCTGGGACATCACCCCGGGCTTTCCGAACAGCGGCGTGTACCACGGCTGGGACAGTGCGGCGAGGGACTTCTTCGGCGGGATGATGCCGAATTACGAGTCCTTCGGCGCGGTGCCCGAGGAGTTCTACGCGGACGACCAAGGACACGTCTTCGTGTACGGGCATTACCACGCCGAGACGAAGACCGGGAACAAGGCCGACGTCCGCTTCATCCACCTGTGGACCATCCGCGACGGCAAGGCCGTACGGATGCAGCAGGCCGCCGACAGCCACGTCCTTCAGGAAGCCCTCAAGGGCTGACTCAGCACCGGGAGACCCCCATGGCGAAGATCCTCTTCGTGATCACCGCGTCCGACCACTGGACGCTGGCCGACGGAACCCGGCAGCCCGCCGGCTTCTGGGCCGAAGAAGCGCTCGGCCCGTACCAGGTCTTCAAGGAGGCCGGGTACGAGATCGCCGCCGCCACGCCGGCAGGCGTGCCGCCCACGGCGGACGCGCTCAGCCTCAGCCCGGAGTTCAACGGCGGCGAGGAAGGCGCCGAGCGCATGCGGACCGCGCTGCGCGAGGCCACCGAGCTGGCGCATCCGATGCGCATCGAGGACGTGAACATCGACGACTACGTCGCCGTGTTCTACCCCGGCGGCTGGGGCCCGATGGAGGACCTGCCCTACGACGCCGCGTCCGGCAAGCTGCTCACCGAATGGCTCGCCTCGGGCAAGCCGGTGTCCCTGGTGTGCCACGGCCCCGCGGCGCTCCTGGCCACCATCGGTGCGGACGGGACGTCCCCGTTCACCGGCTACCGCCTGACCGGCCTCTCCAACGCTGAGGAAATGCAGAACGGTCTCGCGGACCGCGCGAAGTGGCTGCTGCAGGACCGCCTCGTCGGCGAGCTCAAGGCGGACTACCGCGAGGCCGAGCCGTTCACCCCGCACGTCGAGGTCGACCGCGCCCTGTTCACCGGCCAGAACCCTGGCTCGGCGGTTGCACTGGCCCAGGAGCTGCTCAAGGCACTGGGCTGACGTCCCAGACGTCCCAGACGTCCCAGACGTCCCAGCGGTGCGCTCACTCGGCGGCGAGGTCGCGCTCACCAGGCACGACCTGGCCGCCGAGTCTCGTCACATGCGGATACAAACGTCGAAACGCATGATTTTGGCACGCTGGTCGAACGCAACGTAGGAAGAATCCTTCCCCCTCACAACGCCTGACCTCTGTGCGACGCTGGAGATGATGAACCGCAAACCGCACCTGAACGAGCTGGGAGAGTTCCTCAAGGCCCGCCGTGCCGAGCTCAGCCCCGAGGAGGTCGGGCTGCGCGGCGGCCAACGGCGGCGTGTGCGCGGTCTGCGCCGCGAGGAAGTGGCCCTTCTTGCCGCGATCAGCACCGAGTACTACGCACGGATCGAGCAGGGCCGTCTCCAGGCGTCGGGTCCCCTGCTGAACGAGGTCGCCCAAGTGCTCCGCCTCAACGAGGACCAGCGCACCTACATGTTCGAGCTCGCGGCGAAGGAGACGGTGCGCACGCCCAGGGCGGCCGAGCGCCAGCAGGTGGACACCCAACTACGGCGCATGCTGGACGATCTCACCGCCACTCCGGCGTTCGTGATCGGTCGGCGGACCGACATCCTGGCCTGGAACCAGCTCGCCGCCGCCCTGTGGACCGATTTCGGGCGCTACCCGGAGCAGGAGCGCGTGTTCGTCCGGCTGCTGTTCGCCGAACCCTGGATGCGCGAGCTGTACGCGGACTGGGAAGAGGTCACTCGTCTGGCCATCGCCCAGCTGCGCATGCAGAGTGCGCGCTACCCCGGCGACCAGCGCCTCACCGATCTGGTCGAGGAGCTCTCTGCCCGCGACGCGCAGTTCCGGCAGTGGTGGACCGAGCACGACGTCGCCACGCGGGGCAAGGGCACCAAGAAGCTTCGTCACCCGGTGGTCGGGGAGCTGACGCTCGACTGGGACACGCTCACCTGTGCCACGGATCCCGAGCAGCACATCATCGTGTGGACCGCAGCACCCGGTTCCCCTTCGCACGACGGGTTGCGTCTGCTGGCATCCTGGGCAGCGGACCAGAAGCGGACGGCATCCGGCTCCTTCGGGTGAGCCCTTTCCCGAGATGAGCGCTCGGATGCGAGGGCAAGCCCTTCCCCTGGTCAGGGACCCGGACCGGGTACGCGCGGAAGTTCCCGACGCATCGAGGGGCTCCTCGACGGGGCGCTGCTCTGGCGCTCTCACCGCTCGGGCCGATCGCCGTGTTCCGCCACGCCCGTCAGCGCGCCAGGCTCGAGCGCCTCCCGCAGCAGATGGAGGAGGGCCGGATCACCCCTCCGGGCCGCGAAGACGTTTCCGGCGGAACGGGCCGCCGAGGCCCATCAGGTGCCGGCCGTCGGCGGCGTGCGAGGCCGGCTCGTCCTGACCTTCCGAGTGCCACTCAAGCTGTCACATCCCGTTCCGGCTCGTACGGATCGGCAGTCCACGACGCCAAGAAGCGCAGTCCGTCATGGGACCGCGTCCCGGGCTCCGCGGTCAGGATCACCAACTGCTGCGTGGGGTCGGCCGAGCAGGTCAGGCTGTCCCAGTCGAGCGTGAGGTCGCCGACGACCGGGTGGCGCAGCTTCTTGGCGCCCACCCGCAGGCCGGTCAGGTGGCGGCCTGCCCACCACTGCCGGAAGTCGGCGTCCGCCACCGACAGCTCGCCGACGAGCGCCGTCAATCCGGGTTCCCCGGGGCACCGGGCGGCCAGCAGGCGCAGTTGCGCGACGCAGCTCCGGGCGACCGTACTCCAGTCGACGTAGAGATCGCGGAAGGCGGGCTCGGTGAAGAGCAGCCGGACGTAGTTGCGCCGTTTCTCCGGGACGAGATGGAAGTCAGTGAAGAGAGCGGCCGCCAGAGAGTTCCAGGCCAGGATGTCCATGCGGCGACCGATCACCACGCTGGGGGTCGCGGTGAGATCGTCGAGCAGGCGACGCAGCTGCGGTTGCACCTTCTGCGCGGCCTGACGGCGCGGGCGAGCCGCCTGGTGACCGGCCAGCTCGAAGAGGTGGTCCCGCTGGTCGTTGTTCAGGTGCAGGACCCTGACGAGAGCCGCCAGCACCGGCGCAGAGGGCTGGATACGCCCCTGCTCCAGCCGTGTGTAGTAGTCGGAGCTGACGGCCGCGAGCAGGGCGACCTCCTCCCTGCGCAGGCCGGGCACACGTCGCGGGCCACCGGTGTCGGGCAGACCGACGGTGCGCGGACTCAACTCGGCCCGCCGCTCCTTGAGAAATGCTCCCAGCTCGTTCACATGCGCGTCGCTGGTCATGCCGACCAGTCTCGCACCGCCCCGTCCTGACGAGGGGGGGAAGGATTCTTCCCTGGATAAGCCTTGCCCGGGGTGGAATTCTCCCCATTGCGGGCTCACGCGATGGTGGCAGGGTCGAAGACGGGGTCGGCGAGCGCGGTCGGCCCGCGGAAAGCCTTCAACCGAAAAGGCAGGCTGTCAAACGCTGAGTTCGGAATTGGTTTGCGAATATGACAGAGCTCCCGGCCGTAGGCCGGGCCACCCTAATCCCTGAACACGCAAGGAGCACCACCCCATGACCGAGCGGAAGAAGTTCGCACCGCCGGCGATCCAGGAATTCGCCCCGAAGCTTGCCGAGGTGACCGACACGGTCCTGTTCGGTGACATCTGGGAGCGACCGGGTCTGTCCCCGCGAGACCGCAGCCTGGTCACCGTCACCGCTCTGGCCGCCTTGTACCGCAACGACCAGCTCGGCTTCCACCTCGGCAAGGCGCTGGAGAACGGCGTGACCAAGGACGAGCTGGTGGAGGCCCTCACCCATCTGGCCTTCTACGCCGGATGGCCCAACGCGATGACCGCGGTGACCCAGCTCAAGGCGATCGTGGAGAAGTCGGAGCAGTCGGGCTGAGGTACCGCCCCCATCAAGGGAAAGGCACACCATGGAACTGCTGAAGCAGCCTCCGACCATGAAGCTGCCTGCCGAATGGTTCACCGGCGACGTCTACGCCGACGTGATCCACCGTGGCGAGGAGCCCTCTCGGATGCGGGCCAGCACGGTCCGTTTCACTCGGTGCCGCGCCCGACCAGTTCATGACCCACCTCGCCCTGTGGGAGACGGACGACGCCACCTGGCTCGAGCACGTCTCGGACGACGAGTACAACGGACCGCGCGCCAACGCCCGTACCCGCCCCTGACACCACGCCAGATCCGACGCGACCTGAGAGAGCATCATGCGAGCCACCATCATCCACGCGCCTGGTGACATCCGGGTGGAGAACGTCCCCGAACCGAAGATCGTCGCACCGACGGACGCCGTCATCCGTACCGTCGCCACCTGCGTGTGCGGCTCCGACCTGTGGAGCTACCGGGGCATCAACCCAGTCACCGAGCCGCAGCCGATCGGCCACGAGTACGTCGGCATCGTCGAGGAGGTCGGCAGCGACGTATCCAATGTCAGGCCCGGTCAGTTCGTCATCGGCTCCTTCATCGCCTCCGACAACACCTGCCCGGTCTGCCGGGCCGGCTACCACACCTCCTGCCAGCACCGTGACTTCCCCAACGGCTGCCAGGCCGAATACGTCCGCATCCCCCTCGCCGACGGCACCCTCGTCGCTACCCCGGAGCAGCCGGCCTCAGAGCTGGTCCCGAGTCTGCTGGCCCTCTCCGACGTCATGGGCACCGGCTGGTACGCCGCCAAGGCGGCCGAGGTCGGGCCGGGTTCGACGGCCGTGGTCGTGGGTGACGGTGCTGTGGGCCTGTGCGGTGTCATCGCGGCGAAGGAACTGGGCGCCGAACGCATCATCGCCATGAGCCGGCACGCACCCCGGCAGAAGCTGGCCCTGGAGTTCGGTGCCACCGACATCGTCACCGAGCGCGGCGAGGAGGGCGTCGCCCGCGTCAAGGAACTGACGAACGGCGTAGGCGCCGACTCGGTTTTGGAGTGCGTCGGCACCCAGGAGTCGATGCACCAGGCCCTGCAGTCCGCACGCCCGGGTGGCAACGTCGGCTTCGTCGGCATGCCTCACGGCGTGCAGATCGACGGCCAGGAACTCTTCTTCTCCCACGTCGGTCTACGCGGCGGCCCTGCGCCCGTGCGCGCCTACCTTCCCGACCTGATCGACCGCGTCGTCAGCGGCCGTATCGACCCGGGCAAGGTCTTCGACCTCACCCTGCCCCTGGACGAGGTCGCCGAAGGCTACAAGGCCATGGACGAGCGCCGCGCCATCAAGGCGCTGCTGCGTCCGTGACATGAAGCCCGGCGGTGGTGGGTGCAGGATGAGCCGCGCCCACCACGGCCGCCACCACCGAGCGGTGAGCGCCCGCCCACCGCAGCCCAGCAGAAACGGACCGACCGCCATGACCAGCGAGGCGATCGCCACCGCCGAGGCGTACGTCAAGGCGCTCGCTACGCGCGACTTGGAACGGATCCTCCCCCACTTCGCTCCCGATGCCACCTGGACGATCCCCGGTGATCCGGCCCTGACGCCATGGGCTGGGCCCCGCAGCGGGCCGGAGGAGATCCGGCAGTCTCTCGCCGCGTTCTTCGCGGCCGTCGAGCCGCTCGCATTTGAGCTGCGCTCCTTGGTGGAGACCGACGGACAGGTGCTGGTACCGGGCCGGTACGCCTCCCGGTTCCATCCCTCGGGGCAGGTGCTCGAAAGCGAGATGATCCTGCGGTTCACCGTCACCGACGGCCTGATCACCGACTACCGCGTCTTCGAGGACTCGCTCGGCATCACCCGTAGCTTCCTCGGTGCGCCTCTCATCCCAGGTCCCGCCTGACCGCAGGTCTTCCGAAATCCCTCGACAGCGACACATCGGTACGTACGCCTTCCCCGGTCTCAGGAGCCCCCGCATGTCCGTTCGGCGCCCTGCTGGCAGCCCATGGCGACATCCCGCACAGCCTGCGCGAAAGCCTGGCCCTCACCGCGGTCACGGCCTTCGTCGGTGTTGCGGCGAATCTCTTCCCGAGGGCGGCCCGACGACCCTGACGAGCTTCCTCGCGTACTCACCGGATCAAGGAGATCGGAGACACCCCCATGACGGCATGGACGAGCGATGACCTCAACCGCATCGCCACCGCTGACGAGTTGGAGATGGCACCGCTCAGGCGCAACGGCACTCTGCGGAGGCCGGTGCCGATCTGGGTCGTCCGCGACGGTGACGACCTTTACGTCCGCTCCTTCCGAGGCACGGATGGCGGCTGGTGGCGTACGGCCCGTGCGAGCTACGAGGGGCACATCCGCTCCGGCGGAGTCGACAAGGACGTCACCTTCGTGGAGGTGCAGGACGACGAGATCAACGACCGTATCGACACGGCGTACCGCACCAAGTACGGCCACTTCGGCGGCGCCTACGTCGACCCCATGGTCGCCGCACGCTCCACGACGCTACGGCTGATCCCCCGATGAGCAGAACGATCCCCGCGGAAGCCGCTGAACCCCCACGAACAGCTGGTCCAGCACTGGAGTAAGCGCCATGCTCGGTCTTGAACTCGTCGTCGTCCTGGGCGCGGCCGTGCTGCTGGGCAATGCCCTGGGGCAGCGCTTCGGTGTCGCGCCGCCCGTCGTCCTACTGATCGTGGGCGCCCTCATCGGGCTCGTGCCGGCCGTCCGCCAAACCCAACTCCCGCCCGAAGTCGTGCTATTGCTCTTCCTCCCCGTGCTGCTGTACTGGGAGAGCCTGACCACGTCCATGCGGGAGATCCGTTCGAACCTGCGCGGCATCGTGCTGCTCAGCACGGTCCTGGTGATCCTCACCGCGTGGGCCGTCGCGGCCGCCGGACACGCGCTCGGACTGCCGTGGGGGCCGGCGTGGGTTCTGGGCGCGGCCGTGGCGCCCACCGACGCGACCGCGGTCGGCGCGCTGGCCGGTTCCCTGCCGCGCCGTGAGGTCACCGTGCTCCGGGCGGAGAGCCTCGTCAACGACGGCACGGCGCTGGTCGTCTACGGGCTGGCGGTCGGCATCACCGTCGGCGAGGAGCACCTCACCCTTGCGCACGTCGGAGCGCTGTTCCTGCTGGCGTACGGCGGTGGGGCCGCGGTCGGCGTGGCGGTCGCCTGGGTCAACATGAACCTCCGGCGCCGCCTGGCCGATCCCCTGCTGGGCAATCTCGTCATGATCCTGGCACCGTTCACGGCCTATCTGCTCGCCGAACTGATCCACGCCTCGGGTGTCCTCGCTGTCGTCGTGAGCGGACTGATCATGGCCCAGGTGGCTCCGAGCCTGATCCGGGCCGAGCACCGACGCCAGGCACTGGCGTTCTGGCCGCTGGCGACCTTCGTCATCAACGGCGCCCTGTTCGTCCTGGTCGGAGTGGAACTCCAATACGCGTTCCGCCACTTGAGCCGCGCAGATCTGCGGGATGCACTGATCGCCGTCGGTGTGGTCAGCCTGGTGCTGGTCCTCGTCCGGTTCGCGTTCCTGTTCTCCTCGGCCTACCTGATCCGCCTGATCGACCGACGTCCACAGCAGCGGCTGCGGAGGATCAGTCACCGGGCACGCACCGTCAGCGGCTTCGCCGGCTTCCGTGGCGCGGTGTCGCTGGCCGTGGCGCTCTCCGTACCGGAGACCGTCGACTCGGGCGCGCCCTTCCCCGACCGCGCCTTCATCGTCTTCGTCACCTCCGGCGTCATCGTGGTGACCCTCGTCGTGCAGGGACTGCTGCTGCCGGGCGTGGTGCGCTGGGCCCGGCTGCCCCGCGACACCTCCGTCGACGAGGAACAGATCCTCGCCGAGACCACGGCAACCGAGGAAGCCGTCAAGGCGCTCCCGGAACTCGCCGCCGAACTGGGCACCACTCCCAAGGTCACGGAGTGGCTGCGCCAGGAGTACGAAGCCCACCTGGCGACCGTACGGGCCGAAGGCGCCGGCGCCGACGAGGATCCCGCTCTGCTCCACAACCGCCACTACACCGACCTCCGCCTCGCCCTCATCGCCCACAAGCGCGCAACCGTCGTCCGCCTGCGCGACGAACAGCGGATCGACGACACCGTGCTGCGCCGCCTCCAGACCGCCCTGGACTACGAAGAGGTGCGGCTGGCCGGACGCGAGCAGGTGGAGTGAGCCGAGCCGGCCTCGACGACACCACACACCAGAAGGGACCTCCCGTCATGTCCACCGGCCTCATCGACGTCCACGCCCATCTCCTCCCCGACTTCTACGTCCAGCAGGCGACGGCAGCCGGCCACGGCCACCCCGACGGCATGGGCGGCTGGCCGTCATGGTCCGTGCAAGCCCACCTGGACCTGATGGACCGCAACGGCATCGAGACCGCGATGCTGTCCATGTCCTCACCCGGCGTGCACTTCGGCGACGACAAGGCGGCCCGCCTCCTCGCACGCCGCGTCAACGAGTACACCGCCGAACTGGCCCGGGGCCACCCGGGTCGCTTCGGCACCTTCGCCTCGCTGCCCCTTCCCGACGTGGACGGATCCTTGGAGGAGATCGCCTTCGCCTTCGACGGACTCGACGCCGACGGCGTGGCCCTGCTGACCCACACGCACGGGGTGTATTTGGGCGACCAGCGCCTGGAGCCGGTCTTCGCCGAACTCGACCGCCGCCAGGCCGTCGTCTTCCTGCACCCCACCTCACCGGTGTGCTGGGAACAGTCCGCACTCGGCAGACCGCGGCCGATGGTCGAGTACATCTTCGACACGGCCCGTACCGTCACCGACATGGTGATGGCGGGCGTCCTGACACGTCACCCGAACATCAAAGTGATCGTCCCGCACTGCGGCGGTGCGGTGCCCGTCCTCGCTGATCGCATCAACGAGTTCATGAGCCTGTTCCTGCAGTCGCAGCAGCCGCCCCGGTTGGACGCGGTACAGCAACTGCGCGGTCTGTACTACGACATGGCGGGCACCGCTTTCCCACGCCACGTGCCGGCGCTGTTGAAGCTCGTCGACCCGGACCGCGTGCTCTTCGGCAGTGACTACTGCTGGACGCCGTCCCCGCTGGCCGACGCGCACATCGCGGCGATCGACGCCGCCGAGCCGCCGGCGAAGGGCGCCACGTGGCGGTCGCTCACGACGGCAAACGCCAAGCGTGTCTTCCAGAGCGCCTCGTGATGAACCACGGCGAGCCACGTGCCGACGCGGTGATGAAGCCTGCGCCGCCGGTCCGGCGGCGAACCTGGTCTCCAGGGCCCAGGTCCGATGTGCCTGCTCGGCGAAGGCGTCACACGGCGCTGTCCACTCCCTCAGACTCCCTCTCGATCGTGGACGCCAGAGAGCGCAGAGCCTCGTGAGCGGGGCTTCCTGGCTCCGCGGTCCACACGACGAGCTGCTGCTCGGGATCTTCGGCGCACATGAAGGTAGACCGCTCGAGGGCCAGGTCGCCGACGACGGGATGCCGGAGCAGCCTCGTACCGCCGGCCCGCACGGCGACATCGTGCGACGTCCACCACAGGCGGAAATGCGCATCCAGCGTGGAAAGCTCCTCGACGAGGGCAGTCAGTCGAGGGTCATCAGGGTTCCGCCTGCTGTCCATGCGCAGATGGGACAGGGCCAGGCGAGCCATGTCCTCCCAGTCCCGGTAGAGCACGCGGATGGCGGGCTCGGTGAACACCAGGCGCACGTAGTTCCGCTGTTCCTCCGGGACATGTCCGAAGTCCATCACCAGGGCGGCGGCCATGGCGTTCCACGCCAGCAGGTCCGTGTTGCGCCCGATGACGAAGCCCGCGGTCAGGGAGAGGTCGTCGAGCAGGTGTTGCATCTGCGGCCGGACTCGTTGGCGAACGGTCCGGCTGACAGGGGGCGAGGTCGTCTTCCCTGCGAGGGTCAGGAGGTACTCGCGCTGATCGCCGTCGAGGCGGAGCACCTGTGCGAGCACGTCGAGTACGGCAGCCGACGCCTGGACACGTCCCTGCTCGAGCCGGGTGTAGTAGTCGGTGCTGATCGCGGCCATCTGAGCGACTTCCTCACGCCGCAGGCCGGGAACACGCCGGGGCTCACCGTTGTCGGGCAGCCCGGCCTTGTGGGGACTCAGCTGGGCACGGCGCGCCTTGAGGAAGACGCCCAGTTCCTCCAGGCTCGGATCGCGTCGCACACCCACAGCTTCGCACCTTGCCGCGATCCCGCGCCCCAAACGCCCCTTCACCACCAACCCCGTCCTCACCTGGAGGTCGAGACGCCGGGCGAAGGGCACGGGGTGCCCGCATCATCGCCGAGCGGCCCGCAAGCACCCCCTGATCAAGCTCTCCCTTGCAGGGGGCGGCCAACGGTTGCCCCAGCGGCCGGCTCGCTGGTCATGCCCCGACCACGGCTGTGGTGTTGGAAAGCGGCACGCTTCTGCGCCGGCACCGCCAGCGGCGTGTCCGAACCGGGCAGGCGGGTCGGCGGCACCCAGGCCGCCGACGCTTTAGGCACCCTGCTCGCCCGCCCGCTCCAGAGCGGGGGCGGAGATGCTCAGTGCAGGACATCGTCCTCGGCCTCGCGACTCTCCTGTACGCGGACGCCCCCATACGACGGTGGCCTTTGCGAGCGGTTCGGACGCGGACGTAGCGACGTATGACCGTAGGCGAGCATTGCGGCCACGGATCTTTTTTGCCGGGACCTATTAGTCACCGGATCGATGCATGCACAGTCGTCCGGACGCGAGAATTCCTGCCAAGGAAGATGTTGCTGGGCAGATAGAGCTTGCACGGTCGCCCCACCCCTGCGCAGGGGAAGGATTCATCCTGGGAAAAATCCTTCCCCCCTTCAGGATCGAGTGCCTGGGTACGATAACTGATGGCTCTGCGCGAGAAATCAATTGAGCCTCGCCACATCACATCGCGAGAAGTTAGGAAACGGCCGGATGAAAGTCATTGGACTGCGCGAGTTCGGCGGACCGGAAGTGCTGCGATCTTTCGAACTCCCCGACTCGCACCCTGGAGCCGAGGAGGTGCGGCTCCGTGTTCACGCCGCCGGAGTTAATCCCGTGGACGCAATGGTCAGGTCCGGACGGCTGGAGCAGATGTACAAGGGCCTCACGCCGCCCTTCGTCCCCGGGATGGAGGTCACAGGTACCGTCGAAGAGGTGGGCAGCGATGTCGACCCTCGCTGGGGCCTGGTGCCGGGCGCACACGTCGTGGGATTCGTCGACAACGCCGGAAGCCACGGCGGCTACAGCGAATATCTCGCCCTACCCGCGCGGTCCGTGGCCATCGCTCCCTCGAATGCCTCCGCCGCCGAGGCGGCCGGTTTCCTCAACAATGCGCTCACCGCTCACAACGTGCTCGACGCATTTCGGCTGCCAGAAGGCGCCACGCTCTTGGTGACAGGCGCTGCGGGATCGGTCGGCGGATACCTCGTGGAACTCGGTGCCGCGGCGGGCCTTCGCGTCGTGGCCGTCGCGGCAGAGGAAGATGCCGACCTCCTGGGCTCACTCGGCGCGCACGCGTTCATACCGCGCGGCCCCGGCATCGCCCTCCGGGTACTCGACGAGCTCGGTACTCCGGTGGACGCGGTGGCTGATGCCGCCTTGCTGCACGAGCAGATCGCTCCCGCCGTGCGCGACGGCGGCCAGATCGGCATCCTGCGCTCTTGGGACGGCGATCCAGGGCGCGGAATCAAGGTCAAGCATCTCAACGTGCGAGAACGACGGACGGACCGGGACGCGATCGTACGTCTGCGCGACCAGGTCGAAGACGGCGCCATCACACTGCGCGCCGCAATGTCCTTCGACGCGGACGACGCGGTGGCGGCCCATGCCCGGCTCGAGCAGGGCGGCCTGCGCGAACGAATCGTCCTCGCGTTCGACAACGAAGCGTGGTAGCCCGGCACACCAGGCACCACTTCGCTCACCTGGAAGCCCTGAACACCGAGTGCGCCTCCGCCACCGGCCTTGCTCATTCACCGTTGCGAACAGAAGACACCGGAAACCGACCGCACGCTCCGGGCACCGTGGGCCGCTGGAACGACGCGGAACTCTGCGGCCGTCCTGCACTCGACATCGGCCGGCCGGTGCCAGCCTCGACAAGGAGAAACAATGCACACGCGAACGCTCGGGCGCGACCTGCGGGTCTCCGCCATCGGCCTCGGTGCCATGGGCATGTCCCAGAGCTACGGGCCGAACCCCGGTGACCGGAGCGACATGATCGCCGTACTCCGTGGCGCCGTCGACCGCGGAATCACCTTCTTCGACACCGCGGAGGTGTACGGCCCTTACGTCAACGAGGAGCTTGTCGGCGAGGCCCTCGCTCCGGTGCGTGACCAGGTCGTGATCGCCACCAAGTTCGGATTCCGCATCGAGAACGGCGCCCCCGCCGGACTCAACAGCCGGCCCGAGCAGATCCGTGCCGTCGCCGCGGCCTCCCTGAAACGGCTCGGAGTCGAGAGGCTCGACCTGTTCTATCAGCACCGCGTCGACCCGGAGGTGCCCATCGAGGAGGTCGCCGGCACGGTGGGTGAGCTCGTGCAGGAGGGCAAGGTGCGCTGCTTCGGACTCTCGGAGGCCAGTGCGGAGACGATCCGCCGTGCCCACTCTGTCCACCCCTTGACGGCGGTGCAGAGCGAGTACTCGCTGTGGACGCGGGATCCCGAGCCGGAGGTCCTGCCGACGTGCGCGGCGCTCGGGATCGGATTCGTGCCCTTCAGCCCGCTCGGCAAGGGATTCCTGACCGGCATGGTGGACGCGTCGACCTCGTTCGTGACCGGTGACGTCCGCACGAACATTCCACGATTCACGGCCGAGAACCGGGCGGCGAACCAGGCTCTCGTCGAACACATCACCACCCTCGCGCAAACCAAGAGCGCCACACCCGGGCAGGTCGCACTCGCCTGGCTGCTCGCACAGCATCCGTGGATCGTTCCGATTCCGGGCACACGACACATCGCGCGAATCGACGAGAACTCCGGCGCCACCAGGCTGCCGTTGTCCCCCGACGAACTGGCGGACCTCAACGAACTCGCCGGCCGGGTCGGGGTACAGGGAGACCGTTACAACGAGCACCACATGTCGCTGGTCGACAAGTAACGGACGACGGCGGCATTCCGCGGACCGGTCCACACCTCATCAGGGACGAAACGGCTCTCCGGCTCGCCTCTCGATTGGTCAGCCCCATCTGCACGAGCCGGAAGTATTCCTCCCGCTCGGCCCGGAGCTTCACAGGCCCCTGAGCCTTGCGGACCTTGAAGTCCATCGCACCCCTTGAACTGGGGTGTTGCAACAACCACTAGAACCGAAGCATGCCTGCGGGGCTTCTTCGTCTCGGCCGTCGCGCGCGCTCGCACGCACGTCTCACCGACTGTGCGGACTCTCCCGGACCATGAGGCCCGACCTGGCAATACGCCCCCGCCCTCGATCAGAAGGACACCGCTGGACGGTCTCTACAACCAGTGCCATGTGGTACCGCGGCCCGCTCGCCAGCATCACGCACCACTCATCAAGATCCGGACCAGGTGCGGACCGACTCAGCCTGGCCCTCGACGTTTCCCCTCTTTGTCGCAGGTCAGGAGCGAGGTCAGGCGTGTACCACCAGCAGACGAAGAACCTGCTGGTGTCGTACTCGCCGAAGAAGCCGGGCTTCTTCTAGGAGCCGAATGAAGGGTGCCTGACCAGGGCAGATGCCCATCAGGCACCCTTCGCGGTGCGCAATCAAGCAGTAACCCGAAAACGCGCCGTTACTGCCGGTGTCTCCCACCGCTGCATGGACTCCTCAATCAGCCGGTCGGCATGGTTCCTTGTTTCGGCAAGCCGCCTCACGGGCTCGCCCCCAGGCAATGCCGTAGGCCGAGGCATCGAGCGTATGTGTTCGCGCACCATGCGAACGGGCACGAGAGGGCTCGGGGACCGGCCGCGTGGCCTTGGCTGCCCGCCGTTTCAGAGAGTGGATCTCGCGTTCCGAGGTGCGGGCACCGGTGATCCACGTCTGCCAAGGTCCGCCGGTGCGGGTGGTGAGCAGCTCGCCGAAGTCACGAACCAGTTGGTGGGCGATGTTCGGCTCGGGGCAGACGGTGAGGACTGCTTTGAGCTGGGCGGGCTAGGGCCGGTGGTCGTCGATGCGCTGGTCCGGTTTCGGCGGCCGGCGACCATGTCCTGCCAGCGGTCCGCGCGAGCATGGCGTTGCGCGGTGTTCCGGCCCCGTCCCAGGCAGGGGTGCCCCTCACCGACGACGGCCGCGGCTTCAGCCGCAACACCGCGGTCCAGCTGACGTGGCTGCACCAACACGGGCCGGCTCCGCCGCAGTAGGGGAGGGGGCCGACCGGCGTGGACGAACGTCGTCGCAGAGGACAGCGGCCTCTTTCTGTGCCATTTCTGTGAAACACGGCAACCTCTTGCCGGGCGGTGACCACTGGAAGGGGCAACGGCTCGATCTTCCAGAACGGATGAGCGATGAGAATGCAGCAAGCCCCGCAGCACCGCCGACACCTCCTGACCACGGCTCCGGCCGCATTGGGCGCCGGCGAACCGTCCGTCACTCCGGCGCAGTCGCTGTCATGTTCGACGTCAGGCCGGTGCTCCAGGCACCGACGCTGCTGGTGACCCGGCAGGCCGCCGGCCCGGGGACGGGTTGGAGGTCTGGAACTGCGTGAAGAACTTCCAGACCTCCTGCGGCACCCAGGTCCTGGATCCGCTGTCACCCGCGGCCCCGTCCTGCGGAGCGGCGATGTGTCCTTCGTCGAACGCGGCCCAGGCGACCGGATGCCCGGCCGAGCAACCCGAATAGGCGGTGACCCGGTGCGTCAGGCTGCCCTGCGCCGGTTCCGGCGGGTTCTGGGCGGCGCAGCCGTTGTTCCTGACGAACCTGTCCCGCAACGCCCGTCCGCCGGAGATGCCGAGGACGTTGTCCCTGAGGCCGTGCACCCCGAGGTAGGCGATGGGCTGGGTACCACCGCTGCATCCGCTCAGCTGCCCGCCGCTCTGGACCGCGACCGCGCGGAAGACCGTCGCGCGGGAACAGGCCAGGGCGTACGACATGGCGGCTCCGTAGCTGAATCCCAGGGCGAAGCGCTGTGTCGTGTCGACACACAGATCCGTCTCGAGGCGCCTGATCATGTCGTCGACGAAGGTGACGTCCTCCCCGCCGGCATTGGCCCAGCCGTTGTCGAGGCCTTGGGGTGCGACGAAGACGGTGCTGTTGTTCGCCAGTCGCTGGAGCCCGTAATAGGCCCAGGTGCCCGTTTCCACGGTGCGGCCGGTGGCGACGTCGGTGGAGGTGCCGCCCAGCCAGTGGAACCCGAAGACCAGCCGGTAGGCGCGGTTGCGGTCGTAGCCGTCGGGGACGCGCAGGATGAAGTTCCGGTTCTTGCCGCCGCTCTGGATCGTGTGCGTTCCGCTCGTCAGGGCGGGAGCCTTGCCGCACCCTGCGGTCGGGGCAGCGGCGCCGGCGGATGCGGCCGTCGTGGCGGAGACCGTGCGCGGGGTGTTCTCGCCCTGGCCGCGGCCCAGTGCCATGCCTCCCATGCTCAGGACGACCACCACCGCGACCACGGCGGACCATAAGAGGGATCTTGTCCTCGTCATCGTGAAACTCCCCTTCTGAAGCCGCGGTTGCTCACACGCGGGTCCACTTCTGGTTGGCCTGGCCGTTGCAGGTCCACAGCACCAGCGGGGTCCCGTTCGCGGTGCCGGCCCGGTCGACGTCGAGGCACAGCCCGGCGTGGACGTTGCGGATCGACCCGTCGGAACCGGCGGACCACTTCTGGTTGTCCTGGCCGTTGCAGGGCCAGGTGATGACACGGGCGCCGTCGGTGGTGCCCTGGTTGTAGGCGTCCAGGCACTTGTCGCCGAAGACGCGGATCTCTCCGCCGGCCCACGTGGTCCACAGCTGGTTGGCGGCCGTATGACAGTCCCAGAGCAGTACTGTCGCCCCGGCGGCGGTGGAGGCGTTGTCCACGTCCACACAGCGGCCGGACCCGTTGCCACGCAGCCGCGACACGGTGGCGGTCAGCGGGCTGCCACCGCTCACGCGGAACACGGCCACGCCGTGCGCGGGGACGCTCGCCGAGATCTGGCCCGCCGTACTCGACGTGCCGCCGGTCCACAGATCGGTGAGGGTGAACGGCCCGCCGGACAGGCCGACTTGAGCTGCTGTCGCACTGACCGCCGCGGTGCTGCCTCCCCGGTTGAACAGGCCCACCGCTACCGAGCCGTCGGACAGCGGCTTGGCGAACACCTCGGTGCTGCCGTCGTCGCGCACCCTGCGCCCGCCCGCGCCCGACTGATCCTGGTTCACCGCCAGCAGACGCGGGTTGCGCAGGATCGCGCTCACGTCGGCGGACATGGTGCGGATGTCGTTGCCGGCCATGAGCGGGGCAGCCAGCAGCGCCCACAGGGCGAAGTGCGAGCGGGACTCGGTCAGTGACAGGCCGGGACGACCCACGACCAGCATGTCCGGGTCGTTCCAGTGCCCTGGACCCGACTGCGCCGCCAGTGGCGCGGTGACGTCCAGGACGTTGCCGACGCCCATCGGATAGCTGTTGGTGTTGCCGTTCTGCCAGATGTCGAGCAGATCCTCGGTCGTCCGCCACAGGTCGGCGACCTCGCCCCAGTTGTACGTGGCGCCGGTGATGGCGTGGAAGCTGTTGGGGTTGATGCTGTAGACGATCGGCCGCCCCGTGGCGCGCAGGGCGTCGCGCATCAGCGTGAACCGCGCGACCTGCTCGTCACGAGTGCCGCTGGAGGAACACCAGTCGTACTTGAGGTAGTCGACGCCCCACGCGGCGAACGTGGCGGCGTCCTGGGCCTCATGGCCTCTGCTGCCCGTCGACCCGGGATAGGCGCCGCTGGTCTGCGCGCAGGTGCGTTCGCCGGGCACCTGGTAGATGCCGAACTTCAGGCCCTTGCCGTGGATGTAGTCCCCCAGCGCCTTCATCCCACCAGGGAACTTGGTCGGGTTGGCCCGCAGGTTGCCCGCCGCGTCACGCTGCGGGTCGAACCAGCAGTCGTCGACCACCACGTACCGGTATCCGGCGTCCCGCATCCCCGAGGACACCATCGCGTCGGCGGCCTGGCGGACCTGTGCCTCCGTGACCCCGCACCCGAAGCTGTTCCAGCTGTTCCAGCCCAACGGTGGAGTGAGCGCCGGGCTGCCGGGCGCGGCCGAAGCAGTGGAGTGGGCGGAAGCCGTCACGGACGCGGTGACCGTCAGCACGATGGTCGCGAGGAGGCGGAGCAGTCGTCCGCCTGACCGTCTGGACACCAGGGACTCCTTTCGCTGAACGGTGCCATGGGCGGGTGACACGAAGATCGATGTCACGTCCATGACACTGGACGGAAGAGAGATGAGCGGTTCGAAATTTCGTTAGCCATTCGGAAACCAAGGCCCCACGGATACTAGGGAGGCCATCGGACATGTCAACACCCATCACCGCACTGCCTCCATGATCCGGCCATACACGCTCGCGGAAGGCGGCGTATCTACACCATCCGGGCAACTGGCCCGCGGCAACATGGGATCAAATATCTTCGAATGTTTCGAAGCATCAGACGATTCATGCGAGAGGTATTGACGCGACCCACCGGCCCCCTATCATCCAAATTGCTCGACAAGCCGATCCGCGTTCGACATCTCGTATACAGAGCAGCCGCTCCACGCGAACCAGCAGGGCACCTCCGGACAACTCCAACCGCCAACGGCTGGGCCACAGAAGGAGAGCGCCATCGTGCAGATGTCATGGACCTATCAACCTTTGTCCCGTAGGCGCGCACTGACGGCCGCCACCGGCCTGGCCGCCGGCGCCCTGCTTCCTCCGACAGCGGCCCCCGGCACCGCTTCCGCCCAAGGGCCGGCCCTCGCAACCGCGGCGGACTTCACGAACCCGGTGATCTGGCAGGACTTCGCGGACATCGACGTCATCCGCGTCGGTGACACGTACTACGCCTCGGCCTCGACGATGCACTACTCGCCGGGCGCACCCGTCCTGCGCTCGTACGACCTGGTCGACTGGGAGATCGCCGGCCACTCGGTGCCTGTCCTCGACTTCGGCGCCAAGTACGACCTGAACGGCGCCCGTGGCTACGTCCGGGGCATCTGGGCATCGTCGCTGGCCTACCGACCGAGCAATCGGACCTTCTACTGGCTCGGCCAGATCGACTTCGCCCGGACGTACGTCTACACCGCCACCGCTGCCGAGGGGCCGTGGAGCAGGCTCACGACGATCAGCACCCCCTACTACGACGCCGGGCTGCTCGTGGACAACGACGACACCCTGTACGTGGCGTACGGCAACAGCACCATCAGCGTGGCCCAGCTCTCGCCGGACGGCCGTACCCAGGTCCGCACACAGCAGGTGTTCACCACTCCGTCGAGTGTCGGCACGCTGGAGGGCTCCCGCTTCTACAGGATCAACGGGCAGTACTACATCTTCCTGACCCGCCCGGCCAACGGCCAGTACATCCTGAAGTCGTCGAGCGGCCCCTTCGGTCCGTACACGATGCGTCAGGTCCTGCTGGACCTGCGCGGACCGATACCCGGCGGCGGCGTCCCCCACCAGGGCGGACTGGTACAGACGCAGAACGGCGCCTGGTACTACCTGGCCTTCGTCGACGCCTACCCCGGCGGCCGGGCGCCCGCCCTGGCACCGATCACCTGGACGTCGGACGGCTGGCCCGTCGTCCAACTCGTCAACGGCGCATGGGGTCTGACGTATCCCAGCCCAGCCGTGCCCCCTCCGCCCCGCGAGGTCACCCCCATGATCGGCGTCGACACTTTCGACGGCACAGCCCTCAAGCCGAGATGGGAGTGGAACCACAACCCGGACAACACCAAATGGTCGGTGAACAACGGCCTGACCCTGCGGACCGCGACCGTCACCGACGATCTCTACTGGGCCCGCAACACCCTCACGCACCGCATCCAGGGCCCCGCCTCCACCGCCACGGTCCAGCTCGACCACACCGCGATGCGGGACGGCGACCGGGCCGGACTCGCGCTGCTGCGTGACTCCTCCGCCTGGATCGGCGTCAAGCGCGACGGCGCCGGGACGCGGGTGGTCATGGTCAACGGGCTGACCATGGACACCAACTGGAACACCACCGGCACCGGCACCGAGGTCGCGAGCGCGGCCGTGTCGGGCAGCCGCATCTGGCTGCGCGCGAGCGCGGACATCCGCCCCGGCGCCGGACGCCTCGGCACCTTCTCCTACAGCACCGACGGCACCACCTTCACCCGCCTCGGTCCCGCCTTCTCCCTGGGCAACGACTGGCGGTTCTTCATGGGCTACCGATTCGCCCTCTTCAACCACGCCACCCAGGCGCTCGGCGGCTCGGTGCGCGTCGCACGGTTCGAGCTGACCACTCCCTGAACAGGTCCACCGAACGCGCCACTCAACCCCCCACCCACTCCACGAGGAGAACCATGAACCCGCTGAAACGGCTCGGCTGTCGCCGAGCCTCGGTCCTGGGCCTGCTGGCCGCGACCGTCCTGGTGACACCCGGGACCGCGACCGGTGCGCCCGACCCGACCGACGCGCCCAAATCGCCCGACGCCGTTCGGGCCTCCACCCTGGGCGCCCAGGCGGCCCAGTCCGGACGGTACTTCGGAACCGCCGTGGCCGCAGGCCGGCTCGGCGACCGTACGTACACCGGCATCCTGGACCGTGAGTTCAACTCGGTCACACCCGAGAACGAGATGAAGTGGGACACGACCGAGCCGTCCCGCGGCTCGTTCAACTTCGGCCCTGGCGACCAGATCGTCAACCGCGCGACGTCCCACGGTCAGCGCATGCGTGGCCACACCCTGGTGTGGCACTCCCAACTGCCCGGCTGGGTCAGCTCCATCAGGGACGCGAACACCCTGCGCGGCGTGATGAACAACCACATCACCACCGTGATGAACCACTACAAGGGCCGGATCCACTCCTGGGACGTGGTCAACGAGGCCTTCGCCGACGGCTCCAGCGGCCAGCTGCGCAGCTCGGTCTTCCGGGACGTGCTGGGCGACGGCTTCCTGGAGCAGGCGTTCCGCACGGCCCGGACGGCCGACCCGGCAGCCAAGCTCTGCTACAACGACTACAACATCGAGGACTGGAACGCGGCCAAGACCCAGGGCGTCTACCGCATGGTGCGCGACTTCAAGGCACGCGGCGTGCCCATCGACTGCGTCGGCCTCCAGGCCCACTTCGGCGCCGGCGGTCCCCCCGGCAGCTTCCAGACGACGATCTCGAGCTTCGCCGCACTCGGCGTGGACGTTCAGATCACCGAACTGGACATCGCGCAGGCGTCACCGACCGCGTACGCGAACACGGTCAGGGCCTGCATGAACGTCACGCGCTGCACCGGCATCACGGTCTGGGGCATCCGCGACAGCGACTCCTGGCGCAGCGGCGAGAACCCGCTGCTGTTCGACCGCAACGGCAACAAGAAGCCGGCGTACAACGCGGCGCTGACGACACTGGGCGGCACACCCGCCACCACCCGCAGCGCCCCCGACGCCGCCGCCCTGCCCAGCAGGTACTCGTGGAGCTCCAGCGGCCCGCTGATCGCCCCCAAGCCGGACTCGACCCACAACATCGCCGGCCTCAAGGACCCGACGATCGTCCAGTACAACGGCAAGTACCACGTGTTCGCCAGTACCGCGAGCTCCTCCGGCTACAACCTGGTCTACCTGAACTTCAGCGACTGGTCCCAGGCCGGCTCAGCCACCCACCACTACCTGGACCGCACCGCCATCGGAGCCGGCTACCGGGCCGCGCCGCAGGTCTTCTACAACGCGCCGCAACGCCTGTGGTACCTCGTCTACCAGACCGGCAACGCCTCGTACTCCACCAACCCCGACATCAGCAACCCCAACGGGTGGAGCGCCCCGCGCAACTTCTACTCGTCGATGCCCGACATCATCCGGCAGAACATCGGCAACGGCTACTGGGTCGACATGTGGGTGATCTGCGACAGCGCCAACTGCTACCTGTTCTCCTCCGACGACAACGGACACCTGTACCGGTCCCAGACGACCGTCGGCCAGTTCCCGAACGGCTTCACGAACACGGTCATCGCACTGCAGGACTCCACATACGCGTTGTTCGAAGCGAGCAACGTGTACAAGGTGCAAGGCAGCAACCAGTACCTGCTCCTCGTCGAGGCCATCGGTTCCGACGGGCGGCGCTACTTCCGCTCCTGGACCGCCACCAGCCTCGCCGGCTCCTGGACGCAGCTCGCCGCGTCCGAGAGCAACCCCTTCGCACGGGCGAACAACGTCAGCTTCCCTGCGGGCGCCTGGACCCGGGACATCAGCCACGGCGAGATGATCCGCGCAGGCTACGACCAGACGCTCACCATCCCCTCCTGCCGGCTCCAGTACCTCTACCAGGGCATGAATCCCAACGCGGGCGGCGACTACAACCTCCTCCCGTGGCGGCTCGGCCTTCTGACCCAGACCAACTCGACCTGCTGACCGACCCTGCCGTGGGGAGCGCTTCCGACGGGAGCGCTCCCCACCCGCACCGCCGGACCATCGGACGTATCCCTGTCAGAGAACCGAGGTACCGTCATGCGCCGCAGACTGCTCGCCCTGGCAGCAGCGCTCACCTCGCTGCCGCTCGCGCTCACCGCCGCACCGGCCGCCCACGCGGCGGACCCGACGACCATGACCAACGGGTTCTACGTGGACCCCGACTCCAGCGCGAAGCGGTGGGTCGCCGCCAACCCCGGCGACGGCCGGGCGCCCGCGATCAACGCCTCCATCGCCAACACCCCTACGGCCCGCTGGTTCGGCTCCTGGAGCGGCACCATCGGCACCGCCACCGGCGCGTACGTGGGTGCCGCGGACGCACGGGACAAGCTGCCCGTCCTTGTCGCCTACAACATCTACAACCGCGACTACTGCGGCGGGCACTCCGCGGGCGGAGCCTCCTCGCCGTCCGCCTACACGAACTGGATCGCCCAGTTCGCGGGCGGGATCGCGGGCCGCCCGGCTGTCGTCGTCCTCGAACCGGACTCCCTGGGGGACTACGGCTGTATGACCCAGGCCCAGATCGACGAACGCGAGGCCATGCTCACCGGCGCGCTCTCCGAGTTCAACCGCCAGGCTCCCAACACCTGGGTCTATCTCGACGCCGGCAACCCGGCCTGGGCGAGTGCCGCGACCATGGCCACGCGCCTCCACGAAGCCGGCGTCCGCCAGGCTCACGGCTTCTCGCTCAACGTCTCCAACTACCTGACCACGGCCGAGAACACCGCGTACGGCAACGCCGTCAACAGTGAACTGAGCGCCCGGTACGGCTACACCAAGCCGTTCGTCGTGGACACCAGCCGCAACGGCAACGGCTCCAACGGCCAGTGGTGCAACCCCTCAGGCCGCCGGATCGGCACCCCCAGTCGGCTGGGCGGAGGCGCCGAGATGCTCCTGTGGATCAAGGTCCCGGGCGAGTCCGACGGCAACTGCGGCGTCGGCACCGGCTCCTCGGCCGGACAGTTCCTCCCCGAGGTCGCCTACAAGATGATCTACGGCTACTGAGGCGGGACCGCGGCGAGCAGCGCCGTCACCCCGCCGGGCAAGTTGCCCGGCGGGGTGCGTGGCTGATCGGGGGTTCGGGCGCTCAGCAGGTGGAGTCGGTCTGGGTGAGCAGGCCCATCCTCCAGGGCAGGCGTTGGTTGTCATATACATGACTAGTTCGCGTGCCTGGCGGCGTCCCCCGCTCGGAGCCGTGGCCGCACGGGCAGGGGTGTCCACGGCCACGGCGTCGAACGCGCTCAACGGCATCGGAGGCTGTCCGAGGCGACCAGGCAGCGCCTGCCGGCTGCCGCGTCGGTGGGTGTCACCGTCTCCCCGGGCAGATCGCTGCCCGTGACGGCTGCTCCGGCCGACAACGTGAGGGGCGCCGGTGCCGGGCAGGTAAGCACGCCATGCACGGAGTTCACCTGACCCCCGCCGAGCGGCAACGGTGCGCAACGACCCCGGTGACGCCCAGGGCGTGCAGGGCGGCGGCGGTGCCGGCGATGTCGACGAGCGTGTGTCGACCGCCCGGTTGGTGCAGATGAACGGTTGCCTCTGCCTCGTCCGCGTCGTGCGGGCCGCCCTCCGCCACGGCGGTCACGGCGGCCAGTGGCGGGCAGCGCCCGCCCGTCAGTTCCGCGCTGCCGTTCCGAAGGGGAGGGGCTCGCCGGAGCGCAGGTGTTCCCTCAGCCACTGCTCGGTGTTGCTCACGTGCAGCAGTGCGGCGGCCTGGCTGAGGGCGGAGTCACGGGTGGACAGGGCGTTGAAGATCGCCTCGTGCTCGGCGAGAGTGCGTCCCGCAGCCTTGTCGTCGACCAGACCGCGCCAGATCCGCGCGCGCAGCGTGCGGCCGGAGACGCTCTCCAGGAGAGTGAGCAGGGTTTCGTTGTCGGTCGCGGCGACGACGGCGCGATGGAAGGCGGCGTCGTGGGCGTTGAGCAGTTCGACGTCGTCGCGGGCCTCGCGCATGGCGTCCAAGTGGCTTTTGACTTCGGCCAGTTGGTCGTCCGAGATCCGGGTGGCGGCCAGCCCGGTGGCGACGGGTTCGAGGAGCCGTCGTACCTCCATGAGGTCCTGCAGGGCAGCCGAGTCGCCCTGCAGCAGTTCCACGGCCCCGCCGAGCCCTTCCAGGAGCAGGCTGGGCTGCAGGCTGGTGACATAGGTGCCGTCACCACGGCGGACCTCCAGGACTCGGGCGACGGCCAGCGCCTTGACCGCCTCGCGCGCGAGGTTGCGGGACAGACCCAACTGGGCCGCCAGGTCCGGCTCCGGGGGGAGCTTCGCTCCCGGCGGCAGCGCACCGGTCCGGATCAGTTCACGGATCTCCTCGATGGCCTTGTCCGTCAGAGACACCGCTCACCCCTCCCCCCACCGTGCCCCGTGAGCACGTCCGACCTGATCAGCCCCTGAGTGCGGAGATCGTCCCAGAGGCCGTCCGGGACTTGCTGATCATGGAGTCTCACGTCTCGTCCGACCGGTTCCGGAGTCCGCATGCCGAGGGTGACGTTGATGATACTGGGATGCGTATGCGGGGAGGCGATCGCCCGAGCTCGGGCGTCCAGAGCCGACGGGGCGTCCTGGTGGCCGTACGGCACACCTCGACGGGCCGGTCGCGGGAGATCCGTCAGCTGGGAACTGACCATGAACTGCCTGCCAGACATCGCATGTCTGAGTGAACGCAATATGCATGAAGAGCCTAACAAGTAGGACAAACACCTCAGCCATACGGGGTTTTCATCCCTGCACGCTGGTTGACATCCCATGGCGACATGGCCGACCTTCATGCGTGGCCCTGCATTCCCCCCTGTCCCCTTCCGCATCAGGGATGTGTCCATGTCGAGCTCGATCAACAGACGCCAGTTCCTGGCCTCCGCAACCTGCGTGGCCACGGCGGCCGTTGCCGGAGGTATGTTAGGCGCCGACATCGCCCAGGCGGCGCCCAGCACGTACACACCCGACTGGAACTCGGTCGACCAGCACCCGCCGGCCCCTGAGTGGTTCCAGGACGCGAAGTTCGGGATCTACTTCCACTGGGGCGCCTTCAGCGTCCCCGCCTTCGACAACGAGTGGTACCCGCGCAGCATGTACCAGGCCGGGAGCAAGGCGAACCAGCACCACATCGCCACCTACGGCCAGCCCTCGGCATGGCCGTACCACAACTTCATCAACGGAGCGAAGGACCTGGCGGGCAAGACCGTGCAGTTCGCGCCGAAACTGAGGTCGGCCGGCGGGAAGTTCGACCCCGACGAGTGGGTGCAGCTGTTCGTCGACGCGGGCGCCAGGTTCGCCGGCCCGGTCGCCGAGCACCATGACGGTTTCTCCATGTGGGACAGCAAGGTCAACGAGTGGAACTCGGTGGACAAGGGGCCAGGGCTGGACCTGCTGCAGCTGTTCTCCACGGCCATCCGCGCCAAGGGCCTGAAGCTGCTGGTGGCCATGCACCACGCGTACCACTTCAACGGCTTCTACGAGTTCGTCCCCGCCCAGACGGACCCCAGTCTCAAGAAGCTCTACGGGCAGCTGGGTTCATCCGCGGAGAACCAGCTCTGGTACGACAAGCTCAAGGAGGTCATCGACCGGGCGAAGCCCGACATCCTCTGGCAGGACTTCAAGCTGGACGCCGTCGACGAGACGCAACGCCTGAACTTCCTGTCGTACTACTACAACCAGGCCAACAGTTGGGGCCGCGAGGTCGTCGCCACCTACAAGGACGGCATGAACGGCAAGGGTGAGGTCTTCGACTACGAGCGCGGCGGCCCGGGCGATCTGACCACCCCGTACTGGCTCACCGACGACAGCATCTCCAGCAGCAGTTGGTGCTACACCCAGGGCATCGGTTATTACAGCGTCCCCCAGATGCTGCACTCGTTCCTCGACCGGATCAGCAAGAACGGCAACGTGCTGCTGAACATCGCGCCGATGGCCGACGGCACCATCCCCCAGGCGCAGAAGGACATCCTGCTCGGCATCGGGGACCATCTGAAGCGCTTCGGCGAGTCCGTGTACTCGACCCGTGCGTGGACCGCGTACGGCGAGGGACCGACGAAGATGGGCGGCGGTGCGTTCACCACCCCGCACGCCGGCACGCCAGAGGACATCCGCTTCACCCGCAACAAGGCCGACAACGTCCTCTACGCCACCGTCCTGGGCTGGCCCGGCACCACTCTGACGATCAAGACCCTCAGCTCGGATCGGATCAACCTCTCCTCGCTGACCTCGGTGCAGCTCCTCGGCTCCACCGCCGGCACCTACATCGACCTGCCCACTCCGGCCCAGAACTCCTCCGGCCTCACTGTCACCCTGCCGTCCTCGGCGCCGTACAGCGCGGGCGCCTACGTCCTGAAGCTCACCTTCTCCGGCACGATCCCTGGCCTGCGGCCACTCGCCGGCGCCATCGCCTTCACCGACGTCAACTACACCGGCAACGCCGCCGTCCTCACCGTCGGCGACTACACCGCGGCCGACCTGACCGCGGCCGGACCGGGCCCGCGCACCCTCTCCTCCCTCCGGCCTGCCCCCGGCTACCAGGTCATCGGCTACTCCGACGACAACTTCACCGGCGCCTCCTGGACCTTCACCGCCGACAACCCCGACCTCAGGGTCACCGGCAACAACGACAAGGTCACCTCTCTCAAGGTTCGGTTCGACCCGGCGACGTACTTCCGGATCACCAACGTCACCAACGGCCTCGCCCTGGACGGCGGCGGCAACGTCGCCTCCGGGTCCAACCTCAAGCAGTGGACCTGGGACGGCAGTTCGAACCTGCAGTGGCATGCGGAGGCTGTCGGAGACGGCTACTACAGGCTGGTCAACCGCACGAACGGCATGGTCGCCGACGGCTGGGGCGCCACGACCGACGGCGCCGCAGCCAGACAGGCGCCCTGGAACGGCGGCGCCAGCCAGCAGTGGAAGATCACCCACCGGGGCGGCGAAAGTCATTCGATCGCCAACCGCACCACCGGCCTGGTCCTCGACGGCGGCGGCAGCGTCGCCTCGGGCTCCGTCACCAAGCAGTGGACCTACGGCAGCAGCACCAACCTGCAGTGGACCTTCACCGCGCTGTAGCCGCGGGGCCCGCTGCCGCTGACGTGGCGGCGCAGATCCTGGTGCGAGCCTCCGGCCGTACCACCGGGTTGCGGTGCCCGATCGCCCGGATGCCGCACCGACGGGGGTGGAACCGCTGAGTTCGGCCAAGACCTGTCGGTCGAGACCGCGGTGCGGCGGGGCGCAGGCAGCGGGCACTCGCTGGTGTGATCCGTACCGGGCGGAGGCGTCCTTCGCCCGACCGGACCGGGGCCGCATCAGGTGAGGAGGGGTGCTCGTGCCGCTGCCGCCTCGACACCCCGGACGTCAGCTCCGACGGCTCAGGGAGCGACCCCCATGAGACGGGCGCTGTCAGCGAGGACGGCACCATCGCCCACTCCATGATGCCGACGCTCGTCGCGCTGACCCTGGGCCCCGCTCTGTTCGGCTTCTTCGGCCTGCGGTTGCCGCCCCGTGCCGTCCGCAAGGCCACCCGGCCGGGAAGCGAGCGCCCGCACCCGGTGCCCGCCGCGTCCGGTCTGGGCGCGGTTCGTGCTGCGCCGGCCGGTGGCCGTGCTGTCGATCGCCGGACTCGGTCCCGGGGCCGCGCCTTGACACCGCCGACAGTGTCCGGCGCCTCGGCTTCCTCGCACCGCTCGGGCAGGCCACAAGCGGGGGACGAGAGCCCAGGTTCTCCCGGAACCGATCGAAGCGGGAGTAGCCGTCGAAGGCCTCCTGGAGCACCCACCGCATGGCGGGGCCTTCAACGAGAAGAGATCAAGACCATGGTGAAACTCTCGATCGTGGAACAGGCCACGGTCCCGCGCGACAAGACCGCCATCGACGCCTTCGACGAGGCGCTGGCCACCACCAAGCACGCCGAGCGGCACGGCTTCCACCGGATGTGGTTCGCCGAGCACCACGGCCTGGGCACCGTCGGGCTCGCACGCCCCCGAGGTCCTCATGGGCGTCGTGGCGCGGGAGACCGAACGCATCCGCATCGGCTCCGGCGCGATCCTGCTCAACCACTACAGCCCCCCGAAGGTCGCCGAGCTGTTCCTGCAGTTGGAGACCGTGGCGCCGGGGCGATTCGACATGGGGCTCGGCCGGGCGACCACTGGCCCGCTCGTCGACATCGCCCTGAAGCGCGACCGGGACAGCGGGCATCTCGACGACTTCGACCAGCAGGTGCAGGAAGTGCTGGCGTTCCTGCACCACGATTTCCCCGCCGACCACCCCTTCCGGCAGATCCAGCTCATGCCGTCCGTGACCGCCCGCCCCGACCCGTGGATCCTCGGCTCCTCCGGCAGTAGCGCCGGACTGGCCGCCGCCCTCGGCGTCGGCTACTCGTTCGCCGGGTTCATCAACCCGGGCGGGGCGGTTCCTGCCCTGCGGGCGTATCGCAAGGCGTTCAAGCCCACCCTGTACGGCGCCGAAACCCCCCAAGTCATGCTCGGCGTCGCCGTGTTCGCCGCCGACACCGACGAAGAAGCCCACCGAATGACCTGGCCGACCCGGGCCGTCTTCGACCGCCTCGGCCGCACCGGACAGGCCCCCGCCGTCCCGACCATCGACGAAGCCTCCCGCACGCTCACCACCGCGCAGAAGGACGAACCGTCCAGGATCGTGAACGGCCGGTGGCCCCGGCAGCTCGCCGGCCGCCCCGAGACCGTGCGGGACCAGCTCCTTCAGATGATCGAGGAGACTGGGGCGACCGAGGTCATGCTCCAGAGCATCAGCCCCGACCAGGAAGCCCGCCGCCACTCCCACGCGCTCATCGCCGACGCTTTCGGGGTCACGCCCGACGCACGGCCGGCCACCGCAGCGTAGGAGAGCGTGCTGTCGATGACCGTGTCCGCGATGCCCCCTCGGCGCCGCGGACACGACCGCTTCATGCTGTCGGCGCCTGCCTGACGGGCGTCCGCTGATCAGACGTCGGCAGATCAGCGGAGCCGGGCGGTCAGGTGGTATCAGCCCGAGGGCAACCGGTACGAGGCCACGCCGTCCTTGTGACCGAGGAGACGCACGCCGTCCACTCGGGCCAGCGGAGTCCGTCCTTCGCGGACGGCATCGGCGGAGACGGCTGAAAGTCGCAGCGTCGCCTCGCTGTTGGCGGGCACGACCGCGTCGTACACAAGGGCCCTGCCTCCGTCCTCCACCTTCCACTCGCTCCTGATCTCGCCGTACGGCGACTCGTGCGAGCCCGACACATGCCTGATCCTGCCGGTGGGATCGACGTGGGGTTGCAGGACGAAGTGCTTGAAGCCGGGGCTGTCCGGGTCGCGGGCGATGCCGGCCATGTAGGCGTACATCCACTCCATGATCGCGCCGTAGGCGTAGTGGTTGAAGGAGTTCATGCCGACCGGCCCGAACCCGTCTTCCATGGAGTAGGAGTTCCAGCGCTCCCAGACGGTGGTGGCGCCGTTCTTCACGGAGAACAGCCAGGACGGCAGGGCGTCCTGGTGGAGCAGCTTGTACGCCAGGTCGGCGCGGCCCTCGTCGGTGAGGACGGGGGCGAGGACGTTGACGCCGAGGAAGCCGACGGACAGCGTGTTCTCGGCGTACCTGACCCGGATGCTGTTGGGGTGGGCGGCCTTGTAGGCCTCGTCGTTGCCGATGTTGTCGGCGAGATGCCCGACGAGTGTGCGGCGTTGGGCCTCCGTCTCGTAGAAGCCGAGTTTGAGGACCCAGAGCAGCGCCGTCTGGCTGTTGTCCTCCGTCTTCTGGTTGGGGTCGGAGCCCGGTTCGATCGGGGAGGCGTCGCCGAGGCTGGACCTGACCGTGGCCGTGCCGCCCTCGGTGCTCAGGTACTTGGTGACGAACGCCTGCCTGATGCGTGCGAAGAGCCGGTCGTACGCCTCTCCTCCGCCGTCCTGCCGATCGCACGGGCCATCTGAGCCATCAGCCGGGTGCTGTAGCCGTAGTAGACGTCGCTCATCATCTGGGCGCTGGTCTTCTGCGGCGCCAGCCAGTCGCCGGTGAGGGAACCCTGTCCGGCATAGGTGTCACCGGTCTGCTCCTGGATCCAGTCCAGGTAGCGGGTCATCGCCGGCCAGTTGTCCTTGACGACGGTCGCGTCGCCGGTCATCTGCCACACGGTCCACGGCACGATGACACCGGCGTCCGCCCAACCGCTGCCGCCGCCCGGGAAGTTGAAACGTCCGGTGGGGGCGACCCCGGTGAACTGGGCCTTGTCCACGCCGTAGACGGCCTGGGAGTCGACGACCGTGTCCTGGAAGTGGCTGAGGAAGACACCGGCGTCGACGTTGTAGAGACCCGTCGTGGAGAAGACCTGGGTGTCGCCGGTCCAGCCGAGGCGTTCGTCGCGCTGCGGGCAGTCGGTGGGCACCCAGAGGTAGTTGCCGCGCTGGCCCCAACGGATGTTGCTCGCCAACTGGTTGATGTCGGGGTCGTCGGTGGTGACGGTGCCGGTCTCGCGGATCGCGGAGGTGGCGACCTTTCCGGTCAGGCCGGTGATCGTGACGGTGTCCGTCGCGGTGACGGACACATAGCGGAAGCCGTAGAAGGTCAGGGAGTCCTGGTGGGTCTCGCCGTGCCGGTCCCCCTTGAGAATGTAGGTACTGGTGGCCTTGGCGCTGCGGAGGTTGGCCCGGTAGACGGAGCCCACCGGGCCGTCGGCGCCCGCGCTGTCGTCGTTGAGCATCTCGCCGAACCTGAACTCGGCCTTGGCTCCGGCAGGTCCGCGCAGGCTGTAGCGGGCCACGCCGACCATGTTCTGCCCGAGGTCGAAGACGACGGTCTCGCCCGCGCCGATCGTGACGGAGGCGGTGGCCGCCTTCGCGGGATCGGTCACCGTCCGGTCAGGATCCACGACGATGCGGCCCCTGCCGTTGGGGCTGCCGTCCTGCCCGGTCACCCCCGTGGCGACGGTGATCGACTGCGGTCCCCGGTCCCAGCGGTGCATGAAGCGTGCGGTCTCGCCCGGGTAGGCGAGGAGTCGTGCCTCCGGGAACCTGTCGTCGAACGCGACGCGTTCCACGTCCGCCCAGGCGGTGTCGTCGAATCCGTGCGCCGTCCAGCCCGGCAGCTCCTTGCGGCGTCGTAGGTCTGGCCGTCGTAGATGTCGTCGGCGCGGTAAGGGCCGGTGTCGGTGGCCTTCCAGCCGCCGTCCGGTCCGGTGACGACCGTCTGTGACGTACCGTCGGCGTACCGGATCAGCAGCTTGGCCTTGACGGCCAGGGCGTTGCCGTCCTGCGAGTAGTACGTACTGCCGTCCGATATGCGGCCGTTGTACCAGCCGTTGCCCAGGACGACCGCGAGGGTGACGTCCGGCTCCCATGTCACGAGCTCGGTGACGTCGTACGTCATGTAGTTGACGCGCGCGTCGTAGTTCGTCGAGCCCGGGGGCAGCAGCTCGGTCGTGGTGCCGCCGTCCTGCTCCACGGTCACATGGCGTCCGTTGAGGTAGGCCTCGTACACGCCGAGGGCCGAGACGTACAGCCGCGCCTCGCGGACCTTGGGCCGGTCCTTCAGGGCTGCTTCCTTCCGCAGCATCGGCGCCCCGGCCGAGTTGGGGGCCTTCCCCTTCATCCCGATCCACTGCGCGCCCTCCCATCCGCCGACGCCGTCGGTGCTCATGAGGCCGGTCTCGAAGAAGGCGGGGGGCGCCGTACCGACCGGACGGCCTTCGGCGTCCCAGACGGTGACGGTCCAGTGGTAGCGGGTCGAGGCACGCAGCGGTCTGCCCGCGTAACGGACGGCCACGGAATCGGCGGAGCGCACGCGGCCGCTGTTCCAGACGTCCGCGCGACCGGCGGTCAGCCTGTCCGGTGAGCTCGCCACCAGGATCTGGTACGCCCCCTGGCTCCGCCCGCGCGCCTCGGACCGCATGCGCCAGCCGAAGCGCGGCCGGGTGGCGTCCAAACCAAGGGGGTCGGTGCGGTGTTCCACGGTCAGTCCGGTCACCGCGGCGTCCGGACGGCGGAACGGCGCCGCCTGCGCGGCGGCCGAGCCGCCCACGACGCCGGCCACTACCGGCACCGCGCCGGCCGACGCCATGAGCACGGTTCTACGGCGGATTCCCGCGTGGCATGCCCCGGCAGCGCCGCTCTCGTCGAGGCCGAGCTCGAGGTCGCGGTCCGTGCCGTCCATGTGGTGGGGTGCATTGCTCACACCGTCATCCCTTCAGGTGTTGGGGGGGGTGGTCAGGAGCCGGTCTTGTACTCGGCGTCCATCTCGTCGAGGAGCTTTTCGGGCGTGGACTGCCCGCCGAAGATCTCCTGGAGGCCGCTGAGCATGGTCTGCTGGACCTTGGCGTTGGGCCACAGCTGATCCATGAACGGCACCGTGCGGTCCGACCCGATGAACGTGGAGGGCGGTGGTCCACGGCGACTTCGCGAAGGTGGCCTGGCCGGCCTGCATCTTCTGGTCGAAGTCGCGGTCCGGGCCGTAGACGGTCGTGGCGACCAGCGCGTACAGGACCAGCTGGGCGACCCAGTTGTCCTGGTTGCCCAGTGCGAAGGCGGGGGTTCCCTTGGCCTTCGCGGCCTTGCAGAAGGCCAGCAGATCGGTCCGGGTGGTTCGCGCCCGACGGACCTTCGGCACCGGCTCCGCATCCGGAGGCCGGTCATGGTCCCGAAGCTGCCCGTGCGGGGCGAGGGTCATCCACGGACCTCCTCTCTTGAAACGTTTCAAACAGGGCGCCGAATCGTGACTCCGGCACTGCGAGCCGTTGTGCGGGGGTGCCGACGGGTTGTCGTCGTGGGCGATGCGGTCCGGGGGTCGGACGGTCCGATACGGGGCCGGTTGGCCCGGGCTCCAGTGGGTAACGTTTCCCAAAGGTGTTGCCAGACCCTAGAGAGCGTCCCGCGTGACGTCAAGATGCCGCGCAGGCTGCGCGATTGTCACGGCGGCGGCGCAGCTCAGCCGCTGCGACGGCCCCACCGAGTCGCGATTCCGCCCTACACTCGCCGACAACGTTTCCCGAAGGGACAAGGAACCGGATGGAGCCGCAGGCCCGGCCTCGACGCGTCACCATCGTCGACGTTGCGCGTCACGCTCAGGTGTCCACGACAGCCGTCTCCAAGGTGCTGCGCAACGCGTACGGAGCCAGCCCCGAGATGCGCGCCAAGGTGCGCCGCGCGATCGACGAGCTGGGCTACCGGCCGAACGCCGGCGCCAGGGGCCTGCGCGGACAGACGTACACCATCGGCGTGATGCTGCCCGACATCCGCAACCCCTTCTTCCCCGAGATCCTCGACGGCGTCACCGCCTCGCTGGCGGACACCGAGTACCAGGTGTTCCTGGGCCCGGGCTGCAACGGGGAGAAGGAGGAGGCCCGCGTCACCGAGGCGATGGTCGACCGCGGCATGGACGGCATCATCCTGGTCGCACCGATCTCGTCACGCGCCCATATGGAGCGCGTCGGCGCCTCGGTGCCGACCGTCGTCGTCGGCCGCCACGGGTCATCTCCCGCGTACGACACCGTGGCCGACGACGACGTCGAGGGCGCCGCCCTGGTCATCGGCCACCTCGCCACCCTCGGACATCGCCGGATCGCCCACATCGAACATCACGAGACCGACCCGACACGCCTCACGGAGATGCCGAACGCCCGCCGCGCCGACGGTTATCGCCGGGCCATGCGGAAGCACGGACTGGAGGAGTGGATCGACGTGGTCTCCACCAGCTACACCCAGGACGGCGGCCACCGGGGCACGAAGGAGCTGCTGGCCCGTCCCGTCCGGCCCACGGCGGTCTTCGCCGGAGCGGACATCGTCGCCATGGGCGTGCTCGAAGCGGTCGCCGAGGCCGGGCTGTCCGTTCCCGGCGACCTCTCGGTGGCCGGATACGACAACACCACGTTCGCCGCGTTCGGCCCGATCTCACTCACCAGCGTCGACCAGGCCGGCCGCGAGCTGGGCAGAAACGCCGTTCGTCTCCTCCTGGAACGGATCGCCAAGCCTGGCCGGCCGTCGGCCCAGGTCACCCTCTCCCCCACACTCGTGCCGCGACGGTCCACCGCGCGACCGGCGGAGTAGGGCGTCGACACCGCGGGATCCGCGGTCATGTAGTGCAGCAGGCGGCCCCGACGTCACTCCCCCGGCGCGTCTCAAGCCGATCTGGGTGTACCCGAACGCCCACGTGGACGGTTTCCCCCGCTTCATGGCCGACCGTGCCGCGGTCGAACACTGGAAGCAGACCTTCGCCCTCTACTTCGGCGAGGTCAAGGGCGACCCCACGCCCGGCTGGCTCGGACCGCGCCCAGGGGCATAGGCGTGGGACGGGGCGCCGGCCGGTGCACCGCAACCGCGCCGGCCAGACCGACGCCCCCGCTCCGCACAGGACTCCTACGGTCGAGCCGCAGCCATCTCCGAAGCCGCCCGCAGAGGCCACCTCGACCTTTTCGCCGTAGGGCCGTGCCGACCGTGTCCACCGACACCCTGCCGCCCCGGACATGATCGGTACGGTGATACCCGGGACGGCAGAAGGGGCGGCGAGGCCGTGAGCGAGCAGGCGGGCATCAGAACGGCGAAGGAGGCCGCCGACCACGAGCTGATCCTCGCGTTCGGGCGGCTGCAGGGGGCGGCCAACCGACTGGAGTACATCCTCGGTCGGGCCCTGGAGGAGGAGTGCGGGATCAGTCATCTGATGTTCGAGGTGTTGCTGATCCTCGGACGGGCGGGCGCACCGGGCATGTCGATGCGGGCCATCGCCCAGGAACAGGTCCTGACCACGGGCGGCGCTACCCGGCTGGTGGACCGCATGGTGGCGGCGGGACTCGTGGCGCGCACCGACTCCCCCGAGGACCGACGCGCGAAGCTGGTGCGACTCACTCCGCTGGGTGAGGAGACGGCGGTGCGCGCTTCTCAGGTGCACGTGGCGAACATCAAGCGGCACTTCGAGGCGCCGCTCCCCGTCGAGGACCGCGAGCGGTTCGCGGAGGATCTCCGCATCCTCAGCCACACGGCCCGAAACGTGCTGCCCCGACTGCCCTGACCTGCGGACCGGCGACTGCCCTGAGGTAATGACGACCGCCCCGGAGTCGTACAGCACGTAGGTGCGCGTCAAGTCATCCGCCGCGGCCGGCCGGTGCTCTTGTCGCCCGTCCCGGAACCCAGCTCGTCGTGTTCCGTGTCGAGAAGGATCAGCTTGTCGTGGTCGGAGGTACCCGGCTCGGCGAAGAACACGACGAACCGCTGCTTCTGGCTGTGCTCCAGCGGCATCGACTCGTAGCCGAGGTGGAGGTCGCCGACGTCGGGGTGGTGGAAGGCCTTGGGGTCCGGGGCGTGCGGTTTGACGTCGAAGCGGTTCCACAGGTCGGCGAAGTCCGGGCTCTTCGCCAGGAGTTCGTCGACCAGGTCGGCCAGGTCCGGGGCGTCGGGTTCGGTGCCGGCCAGCGCGCGCAGCCTGCCGACGCAGGCACGGGCCTGCTCGTCCCAGTCGTCGAGTACGTCGCGGGCGAGGGGGTGGAGGAAGGCGTAGCGGGCGAAGTTCCGCCGCGGCGGCGGCCAGTCGGCCAGGCCGGCGAAGAGCCGGAGCGCGCCGGGGTTGAAGGCGAGCAGGTCCAGGGTGCGGCTGACGACGTAGGCAGCGTTCGGGCGCACGGACTCGAGGAGCACCATCAGCTGTGGTCTCAGGGTGTGGCCGGGTGCGGGCGGCGCTTCGGGGGCGTAGGCGGCACGGGAAGCGAGCTCGCGCAGGTGCCGGTGCTCGGACGCGTCGAGGAGCAGGGCGCGGGCGAGGGCGTCGATGACCGCGGGGCCGGGGTGGGTCTCCTTGCCGCGTTCCAGACGAACGTAGTAGTCGATGCTGATCCCGGCGAGCGTGGCGAGCTCCTCCCGGCGCAGGCCCGGCGTGCGGCGCGGGCCGGGGGCTGTGGCCAGCCCGGCCTGCTCGGGGGTCACCTGCGCACGGCGGGCGCGCAGATAGGCGCCGAGGTCGCTCGTGGCACCCGTCCTCTGGCCCTTCACCTGCTCCGCTCCGCGCTCCATGTGTATATTTTGCCCGTCTTTTTGGTGTTACATATCGGTGGGTGTGGGTTTTGGCGTGGACTGCGGGGCCCCGGTTGTGGATCAGGGCGCTGCGTGCGGCTGGGGCACGTCGTTCACGGCCGGCCGCCTTCCAGGGCCGGGGCCGGGATCGGTCGTGTCCAGCAGGAGCAGGGCGTCGTGATCGGGGGTGCCGGGTTCGGCGGCGTAGGCGACGAGGCGCTGGCCCGGGGTGCCGTCCAGCTCCATGGACTGGGCGGCCAGGGTGACCGCGCCGACCTGTGGATGGTGGAACGTCTTGTGGGTGGCCTTGCGGCCGGTGACGTCGTAACGCTCCCACAGCTTGGCGAAGTCAGGGCTCTTGAGCACGAGTTCGCCGACGAGTCTGGTCAGGTCGGGGGCGTCGGGGGCGGTGCCGGCCAGGGCGCGCAGCCGGGCGATGCAGGCGCGTATCTGGATGTCCCAGTCGGGGAACAGCTCGCGGGCCGCAGGGTGCAGGAAGAAGTAGCGGGCGAGATTGCGCTGAGTGACGGGCCAGTCGTCCAGGCCCGCGTACAGGGCGAGGCCGCCGGGGTTGAAGGCGAGCAGGTCCATGCTGCGGCTGACGATGTACGCCGGGTTCGGACGCATCGCCTCGAGCAGCAGCTTCAGGTGCGGGCGCACGGTCCGGCTCGGGACGGGCGGCGGCTCGGGGGCGATGGGGGTCCCCCCGCTCGAGCGAAGCCGAGAGTGGGGGAGTGCGGCACGGACGGCCAGCTCGCGCAGGTGCTGGTGCTCGGCGTCGTCCAGCTGCAGGGCACGGGCGAGGGCGTCGACGACGGAGGGACTGGGCCGGGTCTCCTTGCCGCGTTCCAGGCGTACGTAGTAGTCGATGCTGATCCCGGTGAGGGTGGCCAGCTCCTCGCGGCGCAGACCGGGCGTGCGGCGCAGGCCGGCGCCGACCGTGAGGCCGACCTGTTCGGGTGCGGTCTGGGTGCGGCGGGCACGCAGGAACCGGCCCAGCTCGGCGCCGCCGTCGCTGCTCTGCTCAGATGCCATGCCCTTCAGTGTCACACCGCTCTGACCTGCATGGCAGGGATGTGAGGGGCCCTGTCACTCCCCCGCTCGCCACCCCCTGGCACGGCTCGGCCTGCCACCGGTGGCGAAAGAGCGCGAAGGTGAATCCTGGCGGGCTTCGCACCGTCCACGTACGGGCCTCCCACCCGTGTTCGAGCGTCGGCCGGCATCCGGCCCGTGCTCCACACCCGCATCCCGCTTGAAAGGCAACCCTCATGCAGAGCGTCACCCTGAACAACGGCGTCGAGATGCCGATCCTCGGTTTCGGCGTCTACCAGATCCCGCCGGAGCAGACCGAGCAGGCCGTCACCGAGGCCCTCGCGGCCGGCTACCGGCTGCTCGACACCGCCGCCGCGTACGGCAACGAGGAGGCCGTCGGCCGTGCGATCAAGAACAGCGGCGTCCCGCGCGAGGAGCTGTTCGTCACCACCAAGCTGTGGGTCCAGGACGCGCCCGCCGAGGAGAACACCAAGCGCGCCTTCGAGACGTCGCTGAACAAGCTCGGCCTGGACCACGTCGACCTGTACCTGATGCACCAGCCCTACGGTGACGTGTACGGCCAGTGGCGCGCCATGGAGGAACTGAACCGCGAGGGCCGCGCCAAGGCGATCGGCGTCGCCAACTTCTACCCCGACCGCCTCCTCGACCTCGTCATCAACAACGAGGTCACGCCCGCGGTCGACCAGATCGAGACCCACCCGTTCTTCCAGCGCACCGCCGACCAGGAGCTCATGCGCGAGCACGGCGTCCAGATCCAGTCCTGGGGCGGGTTCGCCGAAGGAAAGAACGACCTCTTCACCAACCCGGTCCTGAGCGAGATCGGCGCGCAGCACGACAAGTCCGTGGCCCAGGTGGTGCTCCGCTGGCTGACCCAGCGCGGCGTCGTCGCGATCCCCAAGTCGGTGCGCCCCGAGCGCATGGCGGAGAACTTCGACGTCTTCGACTTCCAGCTCACCGACGACCAGATGGCGGCCGTCGCCACCCTGGACACCGGGGCGACGCTGTTCTTCGACCACCGCGACCCGGCGATGGTCCAGTGGCTCAGCTCGCGGCGCGCGGACGGCTGAGCCCGAACGCACACGTGCCCGGCCGGTGTGGGGCCCTGCCGCCCATGGCATCCCCTCACACCGGCCCCCGTCGTCCGGCGTGCCGGACGAGCGAGCCGACCGCCCCATCCCTTACCAGCAGAGGCTTTCCATGACCGAGCAACTAGGTCTCGCCGACATCCGCCCGGCCGGCGCACCGAAGCCCTCGACTTCCGCGGCAGGACCGTCGTCCCGTTCACCACCCACGCCATGAGCGGCCTGGGCACCACCGCACGCGACTACGCAGCCTCCTGTCCCGGAGCGACGATCGCCGAGGGCCTCGCGGTACGCGGCGAGGAAGTCCGGGACGCCGGTGCCGCCGTCGGCACCTGGCTGAGGCGCATCGGACTGCCCGCCTCGTGACCAGGCACAGGGCCTTTTGCTCGGCGCCGTCGGCAGCGTTCCCGGCCGGGCGGTCAGACGTGACGGACGGCTTCGAGGTCCTGCCGTACGGGTGCGGGTTCGGCGTCGAACGGCATGTTGGCGCTGTCCAGGGCGGCGTCGAGTGAGCCGGGCGCATCGGCGGTGAGGCCGGCGAACAGCGGGTCGAGGTCGGAGGGGGCAGGCCCGTGCTCGGCGACGAGTTCGAGGGTCTTGTGGTCGGCTTCGGGCGAGGTGAGCGCGGAGACGAGGACCTGGGCGATCTGCCGGCGGGAGATGACTCCGTCGCTGGGGTCGCCGGCGTGCCGGGCGTCACCCTGCAGCATCGTCAGGGCGAGCTGGCCGGGAGCGTGGTAATCGAACCAGCCCGGGCGGACGATCGTGTACGGGCGCCCGCCGGCGCGCACGAGGCGTTCACCGCGGCGCTTCCACGCGTGGGCGTCGGTGATCATGTCGTCGCGGACCGTGCCGTCGGCGTTCCTGGGGCGGCCCGTGACGCCGATCGCGGTCATCAGTGAGATCCGCGCCGGCTGGTCGCCCAGCGCCGTCAGGGTGTTGCGGACGGCCCCGTAGTCGATGAGTTCCGCCTGGCCGGGCCGGCCGTGGGAGCCGTGGGTGAAGACCACGGCGTCGACGCCGTCGACGGCCTCCTTGAGCGTGTCGGCATCGGTGAGGTCCCCGGTGACGAGCCGAGCGGCCTGAGGCAGCACGGTCCGGGCGCGCCCGGGATCGCGGACGAGGGCTTTCACCTGGTGGCCCTGCCGGAGGGCTTCGGCGACGACGAGGGTTCCGATGCTGCCGGTGGCACCGACGACCAGAACGGTCAGAGGGGCGGTGTTGGTCATGGCGGAGGCTCTTCCGTGAGGGCAGGGGTCAGCGGTACGTCGATGTGCTGAGGGGAGGCGTCGGCGAACCGCACCGCCGCCGGCGACTTCACGCCTCGGGGATCTCGCGCCCGTACGCCTCCAGGGTGATGCTCTCCGGCTCGGGTCCGCCGCGTACGCCGGTGTCGAGCGCGTCGATCGCGACGAGCTGCTCGGTGGTCAGCTCGAAGTCGAAGACGTCGAAGTTCTCGGCGATGCGGGCGGGCTTGATCGACTTCGGGATCGCGGAGCGGCCCTCCTGCAGATGCCAGCGCAGCATCACCTGCGCGGCCGACTTGCCGTGCTGCCCGGCGATCTCCAGCAGGACCGGGTCGTCGAAGGTCCGCTTCTCGCCGCCGCGGTAGGAGGTGATGCCGCCGATGGGCGACCACGCCTGGGTCAGGATGCCGTGCTGGACGTGCAGGCGCTGCAGCGCGGTCTGCTGGAAGTAGGGATGGACCTCGATCTGGTTGACCACGGGCACGGCGGACGTCTCGGCCAGCAGCCGCTCCAGGTGCTCGGGCATGAAGTTGCTGACGCCGATGGCCCGTACCCGGCCGTCGGCGAGCAGCTTCTCCAGCGCCCGGTAGGCGTCGAGGGTGCGGTCGAAGGCGGAGGGCAGGGGCTGGTGGAGCAGCAGCAGGTCGAGCTGGTCGACGCCGAGTTTGCCCGCGCTCTTGTCGAAGGCGTGCAGCGCGCTGTCGTAGCCGTAGTCGCTGATCCAGAGCTTCGTCTCGATGAACACCTCGTCGCGGGCCAGGCCCGAGCGGCGGATGCCGTCGCCGACCTCCCGCTCGTTGCCGTAGGCGGCGGCCGTGTCGATGTGGCGGTAGCCGACGCGCAGGGCTTCCTCGACCGAGGCGGTCGTGACGTCGGGCGGTGTCTGGAAGACGCCGAGCCCGATGGCCGGAAGCTCCACACCGTTGCTCAGAGTGATCGTGAGGGGAGACATGTTTCGACGATATGCAGGCGTTCGGCGCCCGCGCATCTCCTCTGGGGGGCCCTGTCACTACCCCGTATCCCACACCCCGGCACAGCTCGGCCCGGAACACCCGGGGGTCCGGCCGCACACCGAGAGAGCTCGAAGGATCACCTCCTTCTCCGGTGTCCCGGCCGTCAGCCGGGGGATCCCGGGGAGACCAGGAGAGTCTCGCTGACCAGCACGCAGGCGCCCGCTCCGGGCAGCGCCGCCACCACTTCGGCCGGCGGCGGCAGGACCACCAGCCTCGGCGGCCTGCGGCCTGGCGCCCACCCTGCCCGTCCTGGTCGCGGCCCGCCTGGTGCAGGGCGCGGGCGCGGCGGTCATGATGCCCGCCGCCCTCGCTCTGATCCGCGAGGCGTACCCGGACGCCGCCCATCGCGCCCGCGCTCTCGGGTTCCGGGCGCTGGGCGGCTCGGTCGGCTCGGCCGCGGGGCCCCTGCTCGGCGGCGCGCTGAGCGCCGTGGACTGGCGGTGGATCTTCTTCATCAACCTGCCCGGTCGGCGCCTCGGCTTCTCCTGGCCCAGAAGCCCTGGATCGTGCCGATACCCAGCACCACCAGGCTGTCCCACCTCCTGGAGAACATCGGCGCAGAAGAAGTCAGGTTCAGCCCCGACGAACTCCAGGAGCTGAACGCCGCCGTCGCGCAGATCACCGTCCACGGTGACCGGCTCCCGGCGGCAGCCCTCGCGATGACGGGGGTCGAAGCGCCGGCCCGCTGACCGACCACGCGGGCCCGCCCCGGCAGTATCCGGCAGGTGTGGGTCGTCCGGAAGTTCCGGACACCCCACACCCTTGTCGTTCTCGGCCTGTGGCTGCCGGACGGTGTGCCGCCGGGGACCGGTACGGCGTCCCCAGAAGAGGGGGCGGATTCGTACGCCGGGTACAGGCCTCCACGGCAGAGCGACGACATCCCCGTGCGGAGTTCTCCACGGCTCCCTGGATTGGCTGGCGCGGATGGCGGGCCGCGTCTGGGCGCTGGACGTCCGGGACGCGCTCCGGGAGGTCGCCCAAAGGCTTGATGCATCTGGGCCACAGCGCCCGCCGCAGAGGTGATCCGTCAGGGGAGGGACGTCGCTTCAGGCAGACCGGTCGGTTTCGACCAGCGGGAGGACCAGCCGGAACGTGCACCCCTCGCCTGGTGCGGTGTCCAACTCGAGTCGGCCGCCGTGTCCCTGGGCGATCGCGGTGGCGATGGCGAGACCGAGGCCGCTGCCTCCGTGGTCGCGGGAGCGGGAGGGGTCGACACGGTAGAAGCGCTCGAAGACCCGCTCGGCCTCCTCCGGCGACAGTCCGGGGCCCTGGTCGACGACGGCGATGACGCAGACCGGCGTGCCCTCGACGAGGGGCGGGAAGGCGCTGGTCCGGCCGGGGCGGTCGGTGCCGCCCGTCTCCGCTCCCGCGCGGGTGGTGCCCACCCGTACGTCCACGGGGGTAGCGGGGGGCGTGTGGACGAGTGCGTTGGAGAGGAGGTTGTTGACGACCTGGAGCAGGCGGTCGGGATCTCCCACGGTCTCCACGACGTCGAGTTCGGCGTCCTCCACCTGCTCGTCGAGCGGGCTGAGCGTGACGCGGTGCTCGCCACCGGCGCGTACGGCCGCGGCGCTGACCGCGTCGGCCGCGAGGGACAGCAGGTCGACGGGGTCGGTGCGGTACGTCGGTTCCTGGTCGAGTCTGGCGAGCAGCAGCAGGTCGTCGACGAGGAGGTTCATGCGCTCGGCGTTCCTGGCGACCTGCTCGTCGGCCTCCCTGCGCTGGGCGGCGGGGCGGTCCGGATGGCGCAGTGCCAGCTGGGCGAAGCCCTGGATGGAGGTGAGCGGGGTGCGCAGCTCATGGCCGGCGTCAGCGACGAAGCGGCGCAGCCGGGCCTCCGAGAACTCCCGCTGCTGTAGGGCCTGTTGAAGCCGCTCGAGCATGTCGTTCAGTACGGTGCTCAGTCTGCCGGTCTCGGTGCGCGGGTCGGTGTCGGGCAGCCGCAGGCTGAGGTGCCCGGCCCTGATGTCCTGGGCCGTGTTCTCCATCCGGGTCAGCGGAAGCAGGCCGAGGCGCACCACCCACCGGCCGACGGCGATCAACCCGACCACGGCCGCCGCGAGGATGCCCGCGTTGAGGGCCAGGAGCTTGGACATCACCTCGTCCGCTGTGTCGAGCGGCAGGGCCACCACGAAGGTGGTTCGCTGGACCGGACCGTCCTTCCACAGCACCCTCCAGTGACCGTCACCGGACTCGGCGGGGACCGTGGCCTGGCGCCCCTCCCGCAGGTGCAGTTCGCTCGTCGACCGTGGGAGCTTCGGCCCCGGTTTCTGCCCACCTCCCAGGGTTCCCCGCTCTTCGCCCGAGGCCGAGTAGAAGGTGACCCGGAAGTCCGAGGGCAGCGTGACGGAGTCGGGGGCCGGTCTGCTGGGCAGCGCGTCGCGGTCGGCGAAAGCCTGGTCCGGGAGGATGAACTCCGCCAGCTGCTGGTCGACCCGGTTCAGCAGCCAGGAGTGCAGAACCAGAACCCCGGTGCTCTGCGCGGTGAGGACGGCGGCCGCGGCGAGCAGGGTCACGCCCCACACCAGGCGGCCGCGCAGCGAACGGGGCCGCCTGGTCCACTGGCCGGCGATCACCGGTCGGCCCCCGCACCCTGCTGGTCCCGGGGGAGCCGCAGGCAGTAGCCGACTCCGCGGACGGTGTGCAGCAGGGGCGGGTCGAAACGGTCGATCTTGCGACGCAGGTACTTGACGTAGGTCTCCACGATGCGACCGTCGCCGGCGAAGTCGTACCCCCACACATGGTTGAGGATCTTGGTCTTGCTCAGTACGTGGTTGGTGTTCTCCATCAGGTAGACGAGCAGGTTGAACTCGGTCGGTGACAGCGGGACGTACTCGCCGGCCCGGTGCACTTCGTGGGCGTTCTCGTCGAGCTCCAGGTCGGCGAAGCGCAGGATTCCGCTCTCGGCGCCCTCCGTACCGGACGGGTGGTCGGGGTCCGTCCGGCGCAGGATGGCGCGGATCCGCAGCAGCACCTCCTCGATGCTGAACGGCTTGGTCACGTAGTCGTCGCCGCCGGCGGTCAGGCCCGCGATGCGGTCGGCGACCTCACCGCGGGCTGTGAGGAACAGCACCGGTGTCCGGTCGCCCACCGCCCGCAGGCTGCGGGTGACCGCGAGACCGTCCAGATCGGGCAGCATCACATCCAGCAGGATCAGATCGGGGAGGAGACTCTCGACGTCCCGCAGGGCGTCCCGCCCGGTGGCGGCACTGGCGACCTCGTAGCCGGACAGCCGCAGCGCCGACTCCAGCAGCATGCGGATGCCCGGGTCGTCCTCGACCACCAGGAGGCGGTGCGGGGCGGAGGCGGCAGGCGATTCGGGCATGGTGCGGTGTGATCCGTTCTGCCGCTGCTGTTACTTCGTCGTGCTCTCGGCGGCGCAGTCGTACAAGGTCGTGCCGGTACGGCCCATCATGCCGCCCGCGGCCGAGCCGGAGCCGCTGGTGCTGCCGCCGTACTCCTTGGCCGGGACCTTGGTGCAGTTCTCGGTGATCCAGGTCGACCGCTGGGAGGCCGCGCTGTCCGCGCCGCCCATCATGGCGCCCAGGCCGCCGGAGGAGTCGGAGCCCAGGACGTAGCGCAGTTCGCCGTTCCTGGTCCACTTCCGCAGCTGCCGTACGGAGGGTGCGTCGTCGCTGCCGATGAAGCCGCCCATGCCGATGACCGTGGCGTCGCTGTTCAGGATGAACGTGGCAGCGCCCGTGGCTCCGCCCTCGACCGCGAGGGTGATGCGGGCATCGCCGGAGTGCTCGGTGGCGTAGTCGAGGATCTTGCGCTGGTCGGAGGTGAGGGTGGTGCCGCCGCCCAGGCCGCCGAAGCCGCCGGGCGCTCCGGAGCCTCCCCCCGCGGAGCCACCTCCGGTTCCGGGGAAGGACGGCATCACGCCGCCCGATCCCGAGCCCGAGCCCCAACCGCCGCCTCCGCCGGGCATTCCCGAGGCGCCTGCGCCGGATCCTTCCGGCATCTCGAAGCCTTCAGGCAACTCGAAGCCACCGCCGCCACCGCCGGACGACCGCCCCGTCCCGAAGGACGTCGTCAACGGCCCGGCCGTCGGATTGGCCCCGCCCATCGCCGATCCGGACCCGCCGGGCACACTCACCGCCCACGCGCCCGGCGCGAACAGCACCGCCAGCAGTGCTCCGCCCAGGGCGACCGGAACAAGCCGTACCGCCCACAGCGCGGCGACCAGCAGTCCGACGGCGACCAGTCCCAGGAGCAGGACCACCCACGCCAGCCACCCGTGCCAGGACGGCACCCGGCGGATCACGACGGCGGCCCAGCCCACGGTCACCAGCACGGTCCCGGCGCCGACGGGCAGCGCCCAGCGCCCGCCCGCCCGGTGCGCCCGCACCAGCGCCGTCGCCAGACCCGCGGTCAACGCGGCGACGGCAGGCGCGAGTTGGGTCGTGTAGTACGGGTGGAAGGTGCCCTCCTGGGTGGAATACACCAGGCCGCACACCACCAGCCAGGTGCCCCACAGCACCCACCCGGAACCTGCCAGGGCCTCGCCCGCCGAGCTCTTGCCGCGTCGGCGCAGCACCGCCCCGGCCACGGCGACGGCCAGCGCCACGGCGCTCACCGACAGCAGCCAGCTGATCTGCCCGGCCACCTGGTCGTTGAACAGGCGCAGCAGCCCGGCCTCGCCACCGAAGGCGCCGCCGATGTTCCCCATGCCGCCGCTCGAGCTCTCGCTCTCGCCGAAGATCCGACCGAGTCCGTTGTAGCCGGTCACCAGGTCCCAGGCGCCGCCGTCGGTGCTGCCGCCGATGTAGGGCTGCCCGCCCGGCCACCAGGCGACCATCGCCACCCACCACAGCGAGGAGACCGCGCACACGGCACCGGCGATCAACAACCGCCCGACACGCGCGAGCCAAGACCCGGTCGCGCCGACCAGCCAGGCCGCCGTGAGGGCCGGGAGCACCATCCAGGCCGCCATCATCTTCGCGAGGAACCCGCAGCCGATCAGGAACCCGCTCGCACACAGCCACCAGGTGCCGCGCCGACCCGCGTCGCTCTGCAGGGCTCGGGTCAGGGCGTAGACCGCGGCGACCAGGAACAGCACGAGCAGCGAGTCGGGGTTGTTGTCGCGGTTGATGGCCACGGTGATCGGCGTCAGGGTCATCACCAGCGCCGCGAGCAGCGCCGCGCCCTCGCCCGCCCAGCGCCGGACCGTGCGGTGCAGCACGAAGACGGCAGCGACGCCCTCCACGACCTGGGGCAGGATCAGCGACCACCCGTGCAGACCGAAGATCTTGCTACTGACGACCTGCGGCCACAGCGCGGCCGGCGGCTTGTCGACGGTGACGACTCCGGCGGGATCGAAGGAGCCGAACAGGAAGTTCGTCCAGTTGCGGCCCATCGACTTCACCGCGGCCGAGTAGTAGCTGTTGCCCCAGCCGAGGGAGCCGAGTGCCCAGCCGTAGAGCAGAGCGGACAGGAGCAGGATCGTTCCCAGGGCGGCAGGGGCCGCCCAGCCCGGCAGGGAACGGCTCGTGACGGGGAGGCGCGGGTCGGTGCTCGACCGCGCCTCGGCAGTATGGGTCATGGGGGAATTCGCTCTCGGAGTGGGGGACGGAGATCAGGACGCGCGGCGGCGGAACACGGCCAGCCGCAGCACCAGGAAGCGGACGGCGGTCACCAGAACCGAGGAGCCGGCGAGCACGAGGGTCTCGGCGGCAGCCGTCGCGTCGGGTACGGCGTCCCGGAACAGCAGCACGGCCGCCGAGGTGACCAGGTAGCCGACGACGAACAGCGCTCCGGCACCCAGATGGGCGCGTCCGGCTCCGATGCCGTCTGCGGAGTGGCGGAAGGTGAGGCGGCGGTTGGCCTCGGTGTTGAGGAGCGTGAGCACCAGCAGGGACACGAAGTTGGCCGCAGCAGGCTGCCACCAGCCCCGCAACAGCCAGTACAGGAGGGCCTGTCCCGCGGTCGAGGCGATCCCGATGACGGCGAAGCAGCCTATCTGCCAGGTGAGTTGGGAGCGTGCGGCGTCCGGGGCGAGCACGGCGTCGGGGTGCTCGGCGGCGGGCTCCGGGCGGCGCGGCACCGGAACGCTGGCGGCGCCCGACGCCTTGAGCCGGGCCATGCGCCACAGCCCCTTGAGGTCGTCGGTGGCGGTGCCGACGACGTCCACCCGGGTGTCGACGTCCTCCACCCAGTCGACGGGGACCTCGTGGATGCGCAGTCCGTTGTGCTCGGCGAGCAGCAGCAGTTCGGTGTCGAAGAACCAGGCGTCGTCCTGGGTCTTGGCCAGCAGCGGCCGCAGGACGTCGGTGCGGGCGGCCTTGAATCCGCACTGGGCGTCGCTGAAGCGGGCGCCGTGGGTGCGGCGGATCAGCGCGTTGTAGCAGCGGGAGATCAGCTCGCGGCGTGGGCCGCGCACCGTACGGGCGCCGGGCGCGAGACGGCTGCCGACGGCGAGGTCGGAATGGCCGCTGGCCAGCGGGGCGATCAGGGGCAGCAGACCGTCGAGACCGGTGGACAGGTCGACGTCCATGTAGACGACGATGTCGGCGTCGCTCGTCCCCCACACGGTGCGCAGCGCCAGACCGCGGCCCTTGCGCTCCATATGGACGACACCGACACCAGGCAGCTCGTCGGCGAGCTCCTCGGCCACAGCGAGGGTGCAGTCGACGCTGGCGTTGTCAGCGACGGTGATGCGCCAGGGATAGGGCAGTTCGTCGCACAGCCGGGCGTGCAGGGTGCGGAGGCAGCCGGGCAGGGCCCGTTCCTCGTTGTAGACGGGGATGACGATCTCTACGGTCGGCGTCCGCGTGGTGGTCGAGCCATTGGCGGCCGGGACCGGCAGCTGAAAACGCCGAGCCGTACGCAGGCCACTGCTTGTATGCGTCATGGGTTCCTCAGGCGGTGGGGGGTCGGTGGGGCGGCTCCCGCGCGCGCCCACGTTCCGGCGGCGCGCATGGTCGACTCTGACCGGCGCGGCAGGGGAAACGCGGGGAAAAAGCTGGGAACTGACGGGGAGTCCGCTGTCAGTCCGCCCGTCGGATGACGGCGGAGGACGCCCTCGATCCTGGCCGTACGACCTGGGAGGCCGAGGTCAGCCGCCCGGGAATCAGCCGAGAGGACACTGTGCCCCGGCTACGCCGTGGAGCGGCGGGCCCGCTGGGATCACGAGCGGCGCCTTCGACGAGGTGATTGCGGATGCGGTGAAGGACGGCGACGACCCCGCCGTCGTCGCCAAAGTGATCGTCACTGCGGCCACCGGGCATTCTGTGGGCAGCGCTCCGTCTCGTCGACATCGTCGACCCCGTGGAGTCGCCATGTTCGGCCTGACGACAGAGCGCACAGGCAGTGCGCCGTAGCGCCCCCTGATCGATCAAACGGTTCGAGCAGCAGCCCGCCGACACGCGGACGCCCGACGGCCGCGTCATCGACGACGTGTGGAGCCGGATGCGCTTCGACATCGTCCGGTGGCTTTCGGTGGCGCCGGCGAGGCCGGTTGGATCACTCCGGGGCGGGGTCATCCGGGGGTGCCGGGTGGCTCGGCGGAAGTCGACGACGAGCTTTGGGCGGCGATCCAGCCACTGCTGCCCCGCCGACCCACGACCGTTGCCGCGGCGGTGAGCACAACGGACGCCGCAAGTAGTTGGCCTGTCCAACAAGGCCGCCGGTAAGGTCGTCCATGTGACAGGGGAAGAGGCGACACCAGGAAAGTCGGGAGCGGCGTCCGGCAGGCAGCAGCGCCGGAGGCACCCCGATGATCCCGGTCGTCAGCGCGACCCGGTGGGCACCCGGCGGGCCATTCTGGCCGCCGCCGGCGCGGAGTTCGCCGCCCACGGTTTCGACGGGGCCCGGGTCGTGCGGATCGCGGAGTCGGCCGGCGTCAGCCATCAGCTGATCACCTACTACTTCGGGGGCAAACGCGGGCTGTACGAGGCGCTGAGCGATCAGTGGCTCGAGGAGTCCATGCGCGTCAGCCAGGCCCGTACCTTCGCGGATGCCGCGCGGCGCTACGTCCACTGGGCCCATGAGGACCCCGCGTGGGTGCACACGCTGACGCGCGAAGAGCCCGGCACGCGCCCGCCCGCCGAGGACGAGCGGGCCGCCGAGCTGTTCAAGCACGTCGAGGAACTCCGCGCCCGGCAGGCGCGCGGTGAATTCCGGAGCGACCTCGACGTGGGAGCCGTGGCCCTCGTCTTCTTCGCCGCCTCGATCGCTCCGGTGGCCATCCCGTGGATCGCCCGTGAACTCGGCCAACAGGACCCAGAATCACCGGAGTTCATCGACCACTACGCGGAGCAGGTGGGCCGGATCGTCTCCGCGCTCGCCGAAGCGACAACAGCGACACAGACGGCACAGGCGGCACAGGCGGCACAGGCGGCACAGGACGAGAGCTCGCCGGTGGACGGCGAGCCCCAGGACTGACGACCACCGGATCCCCGACCGGATCCCTGGGTTCCGGGAGTCCGTGCGCCGCTCAGCCGGGCGGCAGCCGCCGGGCCATCTGGAGGTGCGCCAGCTGCCGGCCGCCCGACGGGGAGCGCACCCAGACCCGAGTGACGGCGGCCTGGATGACGAACGGGGTGAGCTCGGGCACGAAGGCGACCCGCATCTCCTGCAGGCAGCTGACCACGGCCGTGGTGCCGAAGCGCTGGACGGTCACGTCATGGGTGTCCACCTGACTGGTACGCCCCAGGCGTGCCGCGTACCGCAGCCAGTCGTCGACGCCGTGGATGTGGCCCACCGCCGAGTGCACGATCACGCAGTCGGGATGCATCAGGGCGCGGAGCGCCGGTTCCGGGTCCGGGAGGGTCTGTGCGACGAGCCAGGCGGCCTCGGCCTCCTCGACCGTGGCGGGAGCGGAGGCGGGGACGGGGGCAGCGGCGGCGAGGTCTTTTGCCGCGGTCGATGAGGTGGTCACAGCTCCAGCTCCAGGATCGGGGACTTCGACCGGGACGAGCACGGGGTGAACAGACCCTCCCCGCGCTCCTCGTCGGTCAGGACGTCGTCCCGGTGGTCGGGCTCACCGGCGCGCACCCGCACGATGCATTCGCCGCAGATGCCCTGTCCGCACGAGTTGGGCGCCTCGACGCCGTTCGCCAGCAGGACGTCCAGGACGCTCTGGTCCTCGGGAACGAGGTACTCCGCTCCCGTGGAGGACAGGCGCACGGTGAATCCGCCCTCCCCTCCCCCGCCGGGCTCGGCCGCGACCGGGGGCGAGGCGCTGAAGCGCTCCTTGTGCAGGGCGGACGCGGGCCATCCGAGCTCGGCCGCCCGCCCCAGCGCGTAGTCCATGAAGCCGCCGGGGCCGCAGACGTAGACCGCGGTCCCGGGAGCGGGGTCCCCCAAGTCGCTTCCCAGATCCAAGCGTTGCTCCGGGGGCTCGTCGTCGAAGTGGAGGGTGACCCGTGGGTGGTGCTCCAGGTCGGCGAGGAAGGCGGCCTCGCTCCGGCTGCGGGCGCAGTAGTGCAGGTGGTAGTCGCCCCCGGTGGCGTCGAGGCTCTGGGCCATCGACAGCAGCGGGGTGATGCCGATGCCGCCCGCGAGAAGCACGTGCCGACGCGCGGACGTCAGGCCGAAGCGGTTGCGCGGCGCCGCGATGCGCAGGGTGTCGCCCTCGGCGAGGGCGTGCATGGCGCGTGAACCGCCGCGCGAGGCGGGCTCGTCGAGGACCGCGAGCCGGTACTGCTTGCGGATGCCCGGTGGTCCGCACAGGGAGTACTGCCGGATCAGCCCCGCCGTACCGACCTGTACGTCGATGTGGGCGCCCGGCTCGTACTCCCACAGCTCGTCGCCGTCGGCCCGGGCGAGGTCGAAGACCGCGATTCTCGGCGTGGCGTCGTACCGGGCCACGACGACCGCGTCCGTCCAGGTGGTGCTCACGCTTCGGTCACGCCCCTGCCGCCGTGGGCGCTGCCGCCCGGTCCGTCCCCGTGGGCGCCTCCGGCCGGGTGACGAGGCCGGCCTCCACACGGCGGACCGGCTCGCCGGGGGCGGCGACGCCGAGCGGGGTGCGTCCGGCCTCGACGTCGTCCAGCATGGTGCGCAGCATGCGCCGGAGCATGACAACGCCCCTGTCGGACGGCGCCAGGGTCTCTTCGGAGTGCTGGGTAATGGGACCCTGTGACCACTGGGCCTCGTAGTCGCCGGGAAAGCGCTGTTTCTCCTCCTCGCTCAGCTGCCAGCCGTCCTTGCCGTTCTGCTTGATGCCGAACATGAAGGACGTGGCCCGCTCGGGGTCTGCGGAGCGGATGGAGAAGACCAGCCGGTGGTGGGTGTCGTCGGCGGGGACGACCCAGATCAGCATGTCGTTGCGGACGTCGGGGGTCGAGCGGATGAAGTCGGGCAGGGCGATGATGTTGGGCAGCATGCACTCCACCGACCACTCCAGGTCGACGGGTGCGCCACCGTCGCCCTTGGTGTCCTGGTAGCGCCAGACGTACTTCACGCCGTTGTCGGTGCGGTGGTAGGTGGTGCGCTCGGCGGCGGTGCGGTGGTCGTAGTAGTGCTCGGGGAAGCCGGTCGTGCCGGTGCCCTGGAACTGGAACCCGCTGTGGTTGGAGTGCAGCCACGCGGCGTGGACGGGGTCGACGGCGTTCTCGAACAGCTGGAGCCAGTTGTAGTCCTGCTCCAGGCCGATGACCTCGGCGCCGGGCACCATCCAGCTGGTGTGGTAGCTCTCGCCCTCGCCCAGGGGTTCGAGGCTGTCGTAGTGCGGCAGCGGGGGCTTGAGCTCGGGCGGGCCCATGTAGACGAAGACCAGGCCGTAGGCCTCCTCCACCGGATACCACGGCTGACGTGCGAGATTGCGGCGCTTGCCGCCGTCGGGTTCGCAGGCCTGGTCCAGGCAGCGGCCCTGCACGTCGAACTTCCAGCCGTGGTAGCAGCAGCGGATGCCGTCCTCCTCGACGCGGCCGTAGAAGAGGCTGCTGCCGCGGTGCGCGCACCGCTCGAAGACGACGCCGGGGCGGCCCTGGCCGTCCCGGAAGACGATCAGGTTCTCGCCCAGCAGGCGCACGCGGTGCGGAACGTCGCTGGTCAGGGCGGTGGAGCTGGCGATCGGCTGCCAGTGGCGGCGCAGCGCCTCGCCCATCGGGGCGCCGGGGCCGACCTCGGTCAGGCGGGCGTCGTGGGAGGAGGGCTTACGGCCGTAGCCGGTTCCCGTGTCGGGCTCGGTCGGGTCGGTCATGTGGACCATCTCCTCGGCGTTGAGGCAGGGGGACGCGTGTACGAGGGCCGTTCGAGGGGTCGGACAGTCCGCGGTCGAGGCTGCTTCGCGCTGTCGCGAGGCGTTGCGGTGCGAGTGTGCGGCGGCTCTCCGGCACCCTCGGGCAGAGGGACGGACAGGGGCGGACGGGCACGGCGAGCGGTGTGTGCCCCTGAGGCGTTTCATGCCGTTGTACGGCCCTGATGAAAAACTGTCAATGGCTCCGACCTGCTTTGATGAATTACTTGCAGCCCCCTGTCGGATCGCCGGACGCCCTTGTTACGGTGACCCGGCACCGAGGTGACGCCCCGCTCGCGGACTTGGCCGCACCTCGTGACAACACCTGAGAACGTGCCGAGCCGGCGACCGCCTCCCCGCGATTTTCCGCAGCTCCTCCAGCGCGCGTTCGCTCCAGAGCCGAAGGAGACGAGATGTCCGGACCCAGCGCAGGACCCTCCGTATGAGCGCCGGGCACGGCGCCGAGTACGACTACGTCGTCGTCGGCGCGGGTACGGCCGGCTGCGTCCTCGCCGCGCGCCTGTCCGCGGCCACCGGGACACGGGTGCTGCTGATCGAGGCCGGCCCGCCCGCGGACCGCGGTCTGCTCGTTCAACTCCCCCTCGGGGTCGGGCTGCTGTCGGGACGCAAGGACATCGGCTGGGGTTACGAGTCGGAGCCCGAGCCGGGCCTGAACGGCAGGCGTATCCCGGTCCCGCGTGGCCGGCTGGTCGGCGGCACCGGATCGGTCAACGGCTCGACCCATGTCCGCGCGCACCGCCTCGACTACGACGACTGGGTCACGTCCGGTGCGAAGGGCTGGGGTTGGGATGACCTGCTGCCGTACTTCCGCCGCTCGGAGAGCAGTTGGCGCGGGGACACCGAGCACCACGGCGGGTACGGACCCGTCACCGTGTCGACCACGGTCCGGCGAGGTCCCTTCGGCCGCCGTCTGGACCGCGCCGCCCGATCGCTGGGCATCGAGTTCCCCGACGACACCCAGAGCGGGGACCCCACCGGAGCAGGCCAGGTCGAGAACGCCATCCACCGCGGGCGACGGCACAGCACCGCCGCCGCGTACCTGCGCCCCGCGCTGCGGCGACGCCCCGGCCTCGCCCTGCTCACCGGGGTGCTGGTGGACACGCTCGTGCTCGACCGGGGACGCGTGACGGGCGTCCGTGTCGTGAAGGGCGGACAGAGCCGGGTGATCCGGGCGGCCCACGAGGTCGTGGTCTGCGCGGGTGTCTACAACTCGCCGCAGCTGCTGATGCGTTCGGGCATCGGACCGGCGGATCACCTGCGCGAGCACGGCATCGAACCGGTGGCGGACCTGGCCGGCGTCGGCGCCAACCTCCAGGACCACCCGGCGGCCCCCGTGCTGTTCGACGTCAGGGATCCGGTGACCTTCCACGAGCACCTGCGCGTCGACCGCGCGGCAGTGGGCGCGCTCCGCTGGCTGCTCACGGGGAACGGTCCGCTGGCCGGGATGCCCGAGTTCCTCTCCGCCTACATTCGCACCCGCCCCGACCTGGACCGTCCCGACGGGTTCCTCGGCATCCTGGCCGGCGGTTTCGACGCCCGGCCGTGGTTCCCCGGCATCCGGCCGCTGAAGGACCGGCACTGCGTGGCCCTCAACGCCGTCGCGACCCCCCGCAGCCGCGGCGAGGTCAGGCTGGGCTCCGCCGACCCGGCCGCCCCGCCGCGGATCACGTTCAACCTGCTCACCGAGCCGGAGGACGTCGCCGCGCTGCGGGAGACCGTGCGCACCACGCTGGCCCTCCTGCGCAGCCCGGAGGTCTCCCCGATGATCCGGGCGGAGCTCGCGCCGGGCCCCGACGTGCGCACCGACGCCGACTTCGAGCGCTATCTGCGCGAGACCGGCTACTCCGCCAACCACGCCTGCGGCACGTGCGCCATCGGAACCTCCGAGACCGCGGTCGTCGACCCCGAGCTGCGGGTGCGCGGCATCGACGGACTGCGTGTCGTCGACGCGTCGGTGCTGCCGACCGTGCCCGGCGCGAACATCAACGCCACCGTCATCGCCGTGGCGGAGAAGGCCTCGGACCTGATCCGCGGGATCCCGGCAGCCTCCGGTGCCCCGCTCCGTGAGAGGACCGCGGGATGAGGGAACCACTGTCGTACGCCATCGCGCACAAGGCGGCCGAGGCCGCGCTGGACGCGGCCCGGGCCGAGGGGGCGCGGATCTGCGTGGCGGTCGTCAACCGCAGCGGCATCACCAAGGTGCTGCTCAGCGACGACGGAGTCGGCCCCATCGGGATCGAGACCGCGCGCCGCAAGGCCTACACCGCCGCCGTCACCGGCGTGCCGACCTCGAAGTTCGCCGCTTTCGCCGCGTCACCCGCGATGGCGGTCGCGCCCGTGCACCACGTCGACGCCGGCCTCCTCGCCGTACCGGGCGGGGTGCCCATCACCGTGGACGACGGCGAGGTCATCGGTGCCGTCGGCGTCGGCGGAGCCGACGCCGAGACCGACGAACGACTCGCCTCCCGCGCCCTGGAAAGCCTGAAGGACCTGACCGCGTGAGCGCCTCTGCCGCCCGTGACACCAAAGGAGAACGACCGTGATCGAGGACTTCCTCGTCGTCGAGGGCGTGGCCCACAACTACAACTTCCGGCCCGAGAACTGCGTCAACCCGCACATCGGAGCGGCCATCGGCGAGCACCTCTACGGCCTGCACAAGCGGGTCAGCGGCCCCGAATACACCCTCGAACGCTCCACCTACATGCAGGGCGCGGGCGCGGACATCATCGGCCGGGCCCTGCTCGCGGAGAGCCAGACCGACGTGATCGCCTACCACGAGACGCCCATCTACGGCCACTTCCGGGACGGGGGCTCGGCGCTGGGCTTCGGCCTTGAGATGCGCGAGAAGTGGCCGGAGCGCGTGCTGATCTACGGCGCGGTGTCCCCGCTGCACCCCGGCGCCCTGGACCGGGTGGACGAGCTGGTGGAGAAGCACCGGGTCAACGCCCTCAAGCTCTATCCGATCGACGTCGTCGAGGGCCGGGCGACCGCGCTGGACATGGGTGACCCGGAGATCTGCTTCCCGCTGTTGGAGCGGGCCCGGCAGCACGGTCTGAAGGTCGTGGCCATCCACAAGGCCCTCCCGGTCGGGCCCGGGCCGACCTCCGCCCTCGGGATGAGCGACGTGGAAGCCGCCGCGCTGGCCTTCCCCGACCTCACCTTCGAAGTCGTCCACGGCGGCATGGCCTTCGTCGAGGAGACGGCCCTTCAGCTGGAGTCCTTCCACAACATATGGGTCAACCTGGAGGCCACGTCGTTCATGGCGGTCTACGCGCCCCGCCGCTTCGCCCAGGCATTGGGTGCCTTCCTCCAGGCCGGCGCCGCCGAGCGGATCATCTGGGCGACCGGCTGCGACGCCGTCCACCCCCGGCCGGCGATCGAGGCGTTCTGGAACTTCGAGATGCCCCGTGACCTGATCGAGGAGTACGGGCTGCCCGAGCTCACCAAGGAGATCAAGGCCGGCATCCTCGGCCGCAACTTCCTGCGGATGCACGGAATCGACGAGAAGGACCTCCGCGAGCGCATCCGAGGCGACGAGTTCGACACCACCGAACTCCGGGAGCCGTGGGGCGGACGCGTCGCCCCGGTCGACGACGCGTTGGCCGGTGCCCGATGACGGTCACGGAAACCCAGGTCCGCGCGACGCTCAACGAGATCCTCGATCCGTGCAGCATCACCGCGGGAGTCCCCGCCGGGCTCGACGACATGGGACTCGTCGGTGACATTCGCGTACAGGACGACGGCGCCGGCGGTCAGCGCATCGCGGTCACCGTCGGCGTGACCGAGCCGAGCTGCGTGCTCATCGGCTCGTTCGCGACCGAGGCCCAGGTCCGGCTCACGGCTCTGCCCGGTGTCTCCGCGGTGGACGTGCGGCTGGCGGACGACTTCGACTGGACCCCGGACAGGCTCGCACCGCACTACCGGCAACGGCTCGACGAACACCGTGAACACAAGCGTCGTGCCCTCCCCCTTCTCGCCATGACCAGGACAGGACCAGCCGTTGACCAGTGAGACCCCACAGGAGCCGTACACCTCCGACCCGACGGCCGTGGCGGCGAACAACGCCGCGGTCATGGGCCGCTTCATGGAAGGGCTCAGCCGGGCACCGCTCCCGCCCGAGAGGGTCGACCCGACGTCCGTCCGGGTGGTGCGCGACATCGCGTACGGCGCGGCGCCGGGCGCGGAACTGCGGATGGATCTGTACCTGCCGACGACGTCCGCGACGGCTCCCACCCCCGTGATCGTATGGCTGCCGGGTGGCGGCTGGCGGCATCAGCGCCGGGGCTACGGGCCCCGCTTGACCCGGCTCTTCGCCGAACGCGGATACGCCATGGCGGACATCGAGTACCGCTCCTCCGAGGTCGCCGTCTGGCCCGCGCAACTGCACGACGTCCAGGACGCGTTGGGCCGCCTGCACGACCTCGCGGACACCCACGGCCTGGACCCGGCGTCGATCGGCCTGTGGGGCAGCTCGTCAGGCGCGCACCTCGCACTGCTCACGGCCTTCGCCACCGACGCCGACGGTTCCCCCGCGGTGCCCGGCGTACGCGCGGTGGTGGCGGGCTATCCCCCGACCGACCTGCTCCGGCTCAATGAGGACGCGCTGCCCGGTGGAATGCTGGGCGTGGATCCCTCCGATCCGGCGTGGGGTCTGCTGGGCGGCCGGCCGTCGGACCGGGCCGCCGCCGCGGTCGAGGCCAGCCCGGCCCGGCAGGCCCACCCGCGGGTGCCGCCCGTGCTGCTCCTGCACGGCGACGCCGACCTGCTCATCGGCCCGGCCCAGAGCCGCCGCCTCCACGACACCCTGGTCGCCGCGGGCGCCGAGTCCCATCTGCTGCTGGTGCACGGCGCCGACCACGGCCTCCTCAACACCGGCGCCTGGGAACTGAACCCCATGACGGCCACGGTGCGGTCCTCGCACTCGCCGGACGCCGAGGCCTCCGTGCGGCTGACCCCCCAGCTGATCGAGCGCTTCTTCGACCGCCACCTGCGAACGGACCCCTGGAACACCTGACCCACCACGGCGCCACGACGACATCGGCCGCGCTCCGCTGCCACCTCCGTGACTCACCTCCGGCTCACGGCATCGTGCGCTTCGTCATCACTCCAGGCGTCTTGTGCCGACGCGCTGTCCGGTTGCCGCTCGGCGTTGTCCACCACCTTTCGCGGCACGTGACAAGGGTCGGGGTCGGGACGACTCCGACCCTTGTCGACGCTGTTCAGCGGCCGGGAGAGCGGGGCCGGTCGGCCGGCCAGGTGGTCGCCTTCCGCCGGAACCCGGCACAGTCCGGGCGGTGCGGCAAGGAAGCGGTCTACGGCAGTTGAATGCCGAGTCGTCCTGCGATTTCGTGGGTGCTGACGCCGTAGGTCTCCCGGATCCGTACGCCGTCGGGGCCGACGTCGAAGACGCCGTGGTCGGTGTAGACGCGGCTGACGCAGCCGACGCCGGTGAGCGGGTAGGTGCACTGCGGCACGAGCTTGGGCTCACCGGAGCGGGTGAAGAGCGTCATCATCACGTAGACGTCCCTGGCGCCGATGGCGAGGTCCATGGCGCCGCCGACGGCTGGGATGTCGTCGGGCTTGCCGGTGGTCCAGTTGGCGAGGTCGCCGTCGAAGGCGACCTGGTAGGCCCCCAGGACGCAGACGTCGAGGTGCCCGCCGCGCATCATGGCGAAGGAGTCGGCGTGGTGGAAGTACGCCGCCCCGGGCAGCTCGGTCACCGGGACCTTGCCGGCGTTGGTCAGGTCGGGGTCGACCGCATCGCCCTCGGCCTTCGGGCCCATGTTGAGCATGCCGTTCTCGGTATGCAGCACCACCCCGGAGCCGGCCGGCAGATGGTCGGCGATCTTGGTGGGCCGGCCGATACCGAGGTTGACGAAGGAACCGGCCGGGATGTCACGTGCGATGACGGCGGCCAGTTCATCCATCGAGAGCCGGTGGTCGGCGCGCACCTGATCGCTTCGCGTGCTGGTCATCGTGCCCCCTGCACGGTGTAGTGACGGGCCTCGACCTGGACGACCCTGTCGACGTAGATGGACGGGGTGACGACGGCCTCGGGGTCGAGCTTTCCGGGCTCGACGACTTCGTCGACCTGGACGATGGTCGTCGTCGCGGCCGTGGCCATGACCGGTCCGAAGTTGCGGGCGGTCTTTCGGTACAAGAGGTTGCCCAGCGCGTCCGCGATGTGCGCACCGATCAGCGCGTAGTCGCCTTTGATGGGGTACTCCAGCAGGTACTTCCGGCCGTCGATCTCCCGCTCCTCCTTCCCCTCGGCCAGCGGAGTGCCGACCGCGGTCGGGCAGTAGAAGGCGCCGATACCGGCACCGGCCGCGCGCATCCGCTCGGCGAGGTTGCCCTGCGGCACCACCTCGAGTTCGATCTTCCCGGCGCGGTAGAGGCCGTCGAAGACCCAGGAGTCGGCCTGGCGCGGGAAGGAGCACAGCACCTTGCGCACCCGGCCCGCGGCCAGCAGCGCGGCCAGCCCGACCTCACCGTTGCCGGCGTTGTTGGACACGATCGTGAGGTCCTTCGCGCCCTGCCGGATGAGCGCGTCGATCAGGTCGAACGGCATCCCGGCCAGACCGAAGCCGCCGACGAGGATCGTGGACTCGTCTTCGATCCCGGCGACCGCGGCGTCGGTGCTTTCGAGGATTTCCGCCCGGCTCATCGGTCCGACCCCATGACATCGCAGTTCTCGAGCACGACGGCCAGGCCCTGACCGACCCCGATGCAGATCGCGGCGACGCCGTAGCGCTGCCTCGTCTCGCGCAGCACCTTGGCCAGCGTGGCGAGAACGCGGCCGCCCGAGGCGCCCAATGGGTGACCGATCGCGATGGCGCCGCCCTTCTGGTTGACGATGCCCGGGTCGACCTTCCACGCGTCGACGCACGCCAGCGACTGCACGGCGAAGGCCTCGTTGAGCTCGACCGCGCCCACCTGGTCCCAGCCGATCCCGGCCCGCGCCAGCGCACGGTTCGCGGCCTCGACGGGGGCGTAGCCGAAGGCCTGCGGCTCCAGCGCCATCACACCGCGGCCCGCGATACGGGCGATCGGGTCGGCCCCGATCACAGCCGCGGCCTTCTCGCTGCCCAACAGCACCGCGGAGGCACCGTCGTTGAGCGGGCTGGCGTTGCCCGCCGTGATGGTGCCGCCCTGCTCCGCCGTACGGAAGACCGGCCGCAGCCCGGCCAGGACCTCCGGCGTGGATCCGGCCCGGATGCCCTCGTCGCGCGCCAGGTCGACGCCTGCGACCGGCGCCACCAGGTCATCGTAAAAGCCCGATTCCCATGCCCGGTAGGCGAGTTGGTGGGAGCGGGCGGCGAACTCGTCCTGCCGCTCACGGGAGATCCCGAAGCGCTCCCGGAGCTGCTCGTTGGCCTCGCCGAGGCTCACCGTCCACTCCTTCGGCATCCGCGGGTTGACCAGCCGCCAGCCGAGCGTGGTCGAGACAGCGGTGACATCGCCGGCCGGGAACGGCATCGCCGACTTCGGCAGCACCCACGGTGCACGCGTCATCGACTCCACGCCGCCGGTCAGCACCACCTCGGCATCACCGGACTCGATCGTGCGACTGGCCGTCATCGCCGCGTCGAGGCTCGACCCGCACAGCCGGTTGACCGTGGTGCCGGGCACGCTCACCGGGAGACCGGCGAGCAGCGCCGCCATGCGGCCGACGTTGCGGTTCTCCTCGCCGGCGCCGTTGGCGTTGCCCCACACCACGTCGTCGATCGCGGCGGGGTCCAGGCCCGGCACCCGGGCGAGCGTCGAGGTGATCGCGGCGGCGGCGAGGTCGTCGGGGCGCACCCCGGCCAGTGCGCCGTTGAAGCGGCCGAACGGCGTGCGTGACGCGGCGTAGATGAAAGCGCTCATGGCAACGAAGCTAATCCCGGGCCACGATATTCTGAAGTACGCATATCCGAGCCGATTGATATGGACGACATATGGATCTGCGTCACCTGCGGTACTTCGTGGCGGTGGCCGAGGAGCGCCACTTCGGTCGCGCCGCCGAGCGGCTCCACATGGCCCAGCCGCCGCTCTCCCAGCAGATCCGCCAGCTCGAGACCGAGCTCGGCCTCGAGCTGCTCCACCGCACCACACGCCGGGTCGACCTCACCGAGGCCGGCCGGGCCTACCTCGAGCGGGCGCGCGCGATCCTCGCCGACGTCGACGAGGCCGCCCACCACGCACGGCTCGTCGCCGCCGGCTCGGTGGGCCACCTCGCGATCGGATGCGTGGGCTCGGCCACGTACAGCCTCCTGCCCGCACTCTCGCGGCGGCTCACGGAGGAGCTGCCCGGCGTCGACTTCTCCTTCCGCGGTGAGATGCTCGCCCCCGACCAGGTCGAGGCACTGCGCACCGGCGCGATCGATGTCGCCCTGCTGCGTCCTCCGGCGGCCGACCTCTCACTCACCGTGCGCACCCTGCGCCGGGACCGGCTCGTCGTCGCCGTACCGGTCGACCACCCACTGGCCCACCGTAAACGGCTGCGGGCAGCGGACCTGGCCGGTGCCGACCTGATCGTGCACTCCGCCGACCGCCGGTCGGTGATGTACGACGTGGTGCTGGGCCTTCTGCGCGACGCCGGTGTCGAGCCGCGCATCCGCCACGAGGTCGGCGAGACCTCGACGCTGGTCACGCTCGTGGCCGGCGGCCTCGGCGTCGCGGTCGTGCCCGAGCCGGTGACTGCGCTGGCGCTCGACGGCGTCACCTACCTGCCGTTGGCCGGCGCCGACGCCCGCGTGGAGCTGGCCGTCGCCCACCGCGCGGACCGCTCCGAGCCGCACCTGGCGCGCACCGTGGGGATCATCCAGGCGATGTTCTGAGGCGTCCACCGACGCCGGACAAGGCCCCCCGCTCGGCGCGACAACCCTGCCTGGCAACGTCGGGTGACTCAGTGGGCCCGGTGGGCGCCGGCCTGCGGAGCTGCCACCCCCATGGCCGTCCCTCCCCCTGGGCTCGGCCTTCACGGAAACTCATCCTCACCAGGAAGTCGCCGTGGCCGGTACGCGCCGCGGTCTCGTCGGGCAGCGTGAAGAGTCTGGCCCGGATCGACGCCTGTGGGATCAGCCTGCCGCTGAAGGAGCGGCCGGGTCGAGCTGCACGAGCACCGTCTTCGATCGGATCCCGGTCACTTCCGGCCGTTCAGTGTGATCATTCGATTCGGACTGCACCTGGTTGCCGGAATCCGCGGCAGGCTCTGCTGCCGGTCCCGGCAGCGGCAGGTTCAGGAGGCCGGGCCGCAGTTCAGTACGGCGGGGTTGATCGTTCCGCGCTGCACCTTCGCGTCGTGGGGCTCGGCGAAACCGGCGTTGGTGATGTAGAGCCGGTTTCCGCGTACCGCGACGGAGGTGGGTGAAGCGAGGCCGTCCGAGGCGGTCAGGACGGTCTCGGTGGCCCCGTCGGGGTGGACGACCGCGACCTGGTTGAGGCCGTTCTGCGCGGCGAACACCACGTCAGTGCGGTCGTTGAGAAAGTTGAAGTCGTCGACGCTGGTGAGGCCGCTGGCCACGGTGCGGATCCGGCCCGGGGCTCCGGTGGCGGTGACGGGGATCCGCAGCAGGGTGCCCTTGGCGAGGTTGGAGACCCAGACGGCGTCTCTGTGGAAGCGGAGACCGTTCGCACCGAGGGGTAGGAGTCCGGACGGGTCGGCCGCGAGGGCGGGGCCGGTCAGCCAGGCGGTCGCCTTTCCGCCGGAGGCCGGGACGGCCCAGACGGCGCCCTTGTTGCTGTCGGCCACGTACAGGGTGCGCCCGGCGCGGTCGAGGGCCAGGCCGTTGGGGAGTCCGTCGGTGGGCAGAGCGGCGATGCGGCGAGGGGCGCCGCCCGGGGGCAGCTTCCATACGCCGGCCCGGGAGGCGTCATCAGAGACCACGTTGTAATAGGTGGTGCCGTCGCGGTCGCGCGCGATGCCGCTGAATGCGTCGCCCTGCTGCCCGGCCGCGATCACCGTGCTGCGCCCGGACGGGTCGATCCGCAACAGTGCCGGGCGCTCGCCCGCCGCAGTGTGCCCGCCCAGAGTGGAGACGGTCAGCGAGTTGTCCGGGTTGACAGTGATGTTCTCCGGGGAGTCGCCGGCGGTGAAGTCCAATGCGGCGAGAGTTCTCACGTCGGCGACGACCGGCTTGGAGGACTCTTGTTGTGTCGCTGCGGATGCGTACGGCGCCGAGGCGAGGAGGGCCGCCGCGGCGATCAACGCCGCACGTCCGGACCGCTTCTTCAGGAGGGTTGCCGTGGGGACCGCTACGGAGATGTCCATGTGGGCTTCGCACTCTTCTCGAGAGGGCGCAGATCTGCCTGCGCGGGAAGTGGGACATGAGGGGGGCCGGGGCAGTCGCCCCGGCGTGTTGCGTGGTCAGTCCTGAGTGGCGGGGAGGGGCAGGAGTCGCCGGTAAGCAGGGACGGCGATGGCGGCGACGACGACGTGCATGACCATCAAGGCGATGACGGCACCCCAGCTGGTGCCGGGCCGGCTGTCGGAGATTCCGACCATGATGTCCGGGATCAGGCTGACGATCAGAATGGCGGGCACGAGGGTGCGCAGCAGCCGGGCCGGGTGTGCCGAGCGTGCGCGGATGATCGCCCAGGCGGCAGCGGCGGCCAGAACGCCGAAAACGGTGAGGGGGGCGTAGGCGGAGAGTTGGAGGGGCTGGAAGTCGTCCGAGGCTCCGGCGGCGTGGGCTGTCGCAGCGACGATGGCGTTGACGGCGACGGCGACGGCGGCGGTGCCGATCAGACCGCCGGTGACGACGAGGCCGCCGGGACGGGCCGGGCGGGTGGCGAGCTGGTGGCTCATGGCGATTCTCCGGATCGGGTGGGGAGGAGACGGGGGAAACGGTGTCGGGTCAGCCGGCGATGACGACAGAGCGACGGCTGGTGGTCGTGTCGGTGAGCGCGGTGAGCATCCAGGCGGCGACGTCGGCGCGGCTGATGGTGTCCCCCATGCGCAAGGTGGCCGACCCGGGCAGCGGCTTGGCGACACCTGTGGCGGGGCCGTTGGTGAGGCGGACGGCGTGGACGAGGGTGTAGTCGAGGTCGCTGGCGCGCAGCGCGTCCTCGGCGGCCGCCTTGTCCTTGACCATGGCGCCCATGGCCGTGCTGGACATGAGCCTGGCGGGCGCGCTCAGGCGCTCGCGCAGCACGGCGAAGGAGGAAAGCTCCACGAACCGGGTGACGCCGGTGGTGGTGGCACCGGATATGACGGCATGCGTGGCGTCGGTGATGACGGTTCCGCCGGTGGCGCCGAGCGTGCTGATCACCGCACCGACGCCCGACATGGCCTGCGTGACGTCACCGGCGTCGGTGGCCTGCCCGGCAACCATGTCGAGGCCGGGCCGGGCATCCAGCTTCTGGGGTGAGCGAACGAGCGCGCGCACAGTGTGGCCCGCGGCCAGGGCCTGGTCGACGACGAGGCGCCCGGTGGCACCGGTGGCACCGAGTACAAGCAGCTTCACGGGAGGACTCCTCAAGGCTTCGATGCTGCACGGAACCCCCGGGCAGTGACTTCAAGCGTTAACTCAAAACTAGCGCCAGTGACTTCAAGCTTCAAGTGAAAACGAGGTGGATTCACTTCAAGCATGAAGCGTCGGTACATTGGAGGGCATGACGAACACCCCCGCTGACGAGGTGCCCCGCTGGCTTGACGAGGAGGAGCGCCGCGCCTGGCTCGGTTTGATGGGCGTGATGCGGCGCCTGGAACACGCGCTCGACACGCAACTGCGCGACGAGGGGCTGACACACTTCGAGTACGGGGTGATGGCGGCGCTGTCGGAGTCACCGCAGCGGGAACTGCGCATGAGCGCCCTCGCCGCGTACGCCGAGGGCTCGCTCTCCCGTCTTTCCCAGGTCGTGGCTCGTCTCGAGCGCAAGGGGTACGCCCATCGCCGCCCCGATCCGGCCGACGGCCGCTACACCCTGGCCGCCCTGACCGACGAGGGATACGAGAAGATCGTCAACGCCGCTCCTGGCCACGTCGCAGAGGTGCGCCGCCTGGTGTTCGACCCGTTGACCAAGGCGCAGGTCAAACAGCTCTCCCACATCGGCCGACGCATCCTGCACGCCATCGACCCCGACCACAGCGACGGCGACCGCGGCTGAGCCCCTCACACCGGCCGGGCGCCCACCCGTGGGCTCAGGCGCGCCGTCTCCCCGACGCCGGCGCGCCTCTCGGGGCAAACACACAGACAAGCCGGCTCGCACGGCCGGCTGCTGCCGCTTCTCGCTACCGCCGCTTCTCGCGAATATCGAACACTTCCTGGCAACGGCGCCGCCCAACGAGATGAACAGCCGCGGAAGGCGCGAGGCCACGGGGCCGGCGTCGCATCAGAGTCCAGATAGACGATCCACAACCGGCTCTGACCAAGAGCGACGGAGAGCCGACCTCTCATGCGACAAGCGCGGGGCGTGATCGCCACCGCGTCCGGCCTGGGCATGAAGTCCGACACACACGCTTCGGCCGCGAACTCCAGCTCACCCTTCCGCGCGAGCGGCGCCGTCATCGCATCGACCCGGGTCGACGGTCCTGGGAGCGCCGGGCACGCCACGCGAGGTCACACGGACCGGTGCCCAGAGATCAGCCATACCCAGGGGCCGCGACGACGGCAGAGACGCTCAGCCCAGCCGCCGCACCGACCAGGGGCATGTCCAGGCAACGACCTACGCGACGATCTTCGCGACGGAATCGCGAGCCTGCTGCGCGATGCGGTCGTCAGTGACGTCGTCAGCCCCGCCCACGCCGATCGCGCCGATGACCTCCCCGTCGGCCGTCACGATCGGCACGCCGCCGGCGACCGGCAGAAGGTTGGCATCGACCAGGTGGGGAGGTGCCACCTGCATCTGCGGGGACGCGGCGAATGTCGCGAACTTGGCCGTGGGGACACCACTCACTGCCGAGGTGTAGGCCTTGCGTCGCGCGGTCTCCACGCCGAGGAGGCCAACGCCGTCGTCGCTGAGAAGGATCTTCGTGACGCCACTTCGGTTGACCACGACAGCACACACCTTGTGCCCGTCGGCCCTTCCTGCTTCGAGAGCGGCAAGTGCGGCGCCGTGCGCGATCTCGTAGCTGAGCGGCTCTCGCATGGAGCGGGTCCTTTCCTCGACGACCGAGCGCCCAGTATGTCGCCGCCCGACGCTAATGTGAAGCGATCCTCGCATTCGCATCACAGGCCCGGAGCTCACTGCGCCGGTGCGCCGAGGAGGTACAGGCAGGCGACGCCCACGAGCTCGTCGGTGAGCTGACGCCACGTCAGCGGCCGGTCGGACTCGAACAGTTCGCCGTACAGCACGCGGTTCTGACAGGCCCCGTAGATCAACCGGTAGACGACGTCCAGGCGCAACTCCGGCTCCGGCGCGTCGATCATCGGCACGATCGGCTCCAAGAACTGCCGGAAGACACGGTTGGCGTCCATGGCAGCCTCGGACCCGACCCGAGCCACGGCGGCATCGGTGGCGCCCGCGGCCAGAAAGACGCGCATCAGACGCTCGTGCGCTTGATACGTCTCGGTGAGCCCAGTGACCGCCGAGGCGACCAGCGCGGTCGGATCCGTTCGCAGCGGAGCGAAGCGGTGAATGATGTCGGCGCGAAACTGGTCGATCATGTCGTGTTGCAGCGCCGCGAGCAGGCGGTCCTTGTCGCCGAACCGCCGATACACACTGCCCACCGAGACGCCCGCCCGAGAAGCGACGGCCGCGATGGTGAGCGCCTCGGTGCCGCCCTCCTCGAGGAGGGCCGTACCCGCCTCCAGGATCCGCTGCCGGGTCAGTCGGCTGCGCGCCTGCTGCGCCGGGGGCAGATCGAGTGTCGGTTCGGTACTCACCGCCCCAGCGTAAAGGCAGCCAGGGGCCATACGCCTCGGGCATGGACGGCACCGCGCCCGACCGGCCCGCGACCGAGGCCGCCATCGGGCCATTCCTCCCGGTCCGAGGGGGCACCGGGAGCACCCGAACGTGCCTCTTGACGCACGGTGAAGTGAAATGCGAATGTGAATTAACAATCCTATTCGAGGTCGCACATGGCGGTGCTCTCGCAGGTGATCTCCCCCTGCCCTGCGCGCGCCACCGGCTGTGCGCCCGAGCCGCACGGGAGACAGCACGATGACCACCACTTCAGAGGTCGACACCGGCACGGCCTACGGCCGCCCGAAGCCCTCGTACAACGCCCGCCTGCGAGAGGTGGGGCCCGGTACACCCATGGGTGAGGCGCTGCGTCGCTACTGGCACCCGATCGCCAGCTCCGAAACGCTGATCGCCGGCGCCCTGCCGCAGAAGACCCGCGTACTGGGCGAGGATCTGGTCGTGTTCCGGGACGGGCAGGGCAATCCCGGTGTCGTGATCGAGCGCTGCACACACCGCGGCGCCAGCCTCTTCTACGGGCGCGTCGAGGACGACGGCATCCGCTGCTGTTACCACGGCTGGAAGTTCGACGTCCAGGGCCGCTGCATCGAGCAGGCGTGCGAGCCGGGCCTGGGGCGCAGGCGCGACGCCGCCCGTCAGCCGTGGTACCCCGTCGCCGAGCGCTACGGCCTGGTCTTCGTCTACATGGGCCCGCCCGAGCTCAAGCCCGAACTCCCCCGCTATGACGCGCTGGAGAGCCCCGCGGAGGACGAGAAGTACTTCGCCAGCTGGCCGGTCCCGCACGCCGCGGTCCTCGGCATGCCGGCGGACTTCAGCTGGCTCAACATCTACGAGAACTCCGCCGACCCGACGCACGTCACCTGGCTCCACTCCACGCACAGCGGGTACCAGATGCTGGGCGCCGGCGCCTTCGGCTACCCCGAGAACTTCTTCGACCCGGCCACCATCGCCGAGCGCCTGACGTACGAGCGCACCGACCACGGTCTGAAGTACACCCAGCGGTTCGAGATGGAGGGCGAGGACGGCGAGGTCACCGAGTACGGCTTCGCGGTCGATCAACACCTGCCCAACGTCTTCGGCCTGCCGGACTACGTGAAGCCCACGCCCGACGGGCGGGCAGACCAGTTGCTGTGGGTCGTGCCCTCCGACGACACCAGCCACCGGGTCTTCTTCTCGATCCGCACGAACGATCCCGAACGCATGGTCCGCTTCGTGATCGGCATCACGCAGAACGGGAAGCAGAACCACGAGCTGACCGACGAGGAGCGCCAGAGGTTCCCGGGTGACACGGAGGCCCAGGGCTCGCAGGGCGCGATCACCCTGGACTCCGAGGAGACCCTGGCCACCGGCGACCGCGGCGTCGTCATGCTGCGTCGCATGCTTCTCGCGATGGCCGACGACGTCGAGGCCGGGCGCGACCCGATCAACATCGTCCGCGACGCGTCGGAGGTCCACCGCGTCGAGACCGGCCTCTTCACCCTCGGCAGGCGCCCGGCGGGCGACGACGCCACGGCCGCCGCAGTCTGAGCGAGAACGATGAACAACGAGTGGTTCGACACCATCGTGGTCGCCCGGCGCGACGCGACCAGCCGGATCGTGGTGCTCGACCTGGTCAGGCCCGACAACGGCGAGCTCCCGGAGTTCGCCGCCGGCGCCCACGTCGACGTCCTCGTGGACGGTGCGGCCGGGCTGGTCCGTCAGTACTCCCTGTGCGGGCCGCCGCAGGACCGCACTCGATACCGGCTGGCCGTGCTGGCCGAGGCGGCGTCGCGCGGCGGCTCGCTGGGGATGCACCGGCTCCGCGAGGGCGACAGGTTGCAGATCTCGCGTCCGCGCAACAGGTTCGGGGTCTCGGACGAGGCACGTCGCCATCTGCTGGTGGCCGGCGGCATCGGCGTCACTCCCCTGCTGGCGATGGCGCACGCGCTCGAAGCCAAGGGCGCGGAGCACGAGTTGCACTACTGCGCCCGGAGCCGGGCGGATTCGGCGTTCGTCGAGGAGTTGGAGAACAACCCCCGTGTGCAGCTCCACTTCGACGACGGCCCGGACGACCAGCGCTTCAGCGTCGCCGGCGCCATCGGCCCGCCCGACCCCGAGGCGGCGATCTACGTCTGCGGTCCCGGGGGCTTCATGGACTTCGTGATCTCCTCCGCACGTGGAGCGGGATGGCCCGCCGAAGCGATCCACAAGGAGCGCTTCGCACCCGTGGAGGACACCGCCGCGCACACGGCGGGCGGGACCTTCACTGTGCGGCTCGCCAAGTCCGGGAACGAGTACGAGATCAAGGACGGCGAGAGCGTCCTCGACGTCCTGCTCGCGGCCGGCGTCGACGCCCCCTACTCCTGCCAGCAGGGAATCTGCGGCGAGTGCATCGTGCGCGTGCTCGCCGGAGAGCCCGACCACCGCGACGACATCCTGACTGATCGTGAGCGCGCCGACGGCATGTTCACCACGTGCTCCTCGCGAGCACACTCACCGATTCTGGAGTTGGACCTATGACGACAACCGCATCCACCGCAACCACCGCAACCACCGGGACCATCGAGGCGATCGAGCAGGCAGAGGCCGCGTGGCTCGTGGCTCTCACCGAGAGCGAAGAAGCGATCGCCTCTCTCATGCTGGAGGACAGCCGGGCCGTCCACGGCCCCGTCGGAAAGATCGACGACGGCAGGACCTTCGCCCATTTCACCTGGACCCGCCGCCGCCACGTTTTCGCCAAGGCCGAGGAGCTCAGCATCACGGTGCGTGGCACCACGGCGATCACCACGTGTCTCCAGGAGATGCACATCATCTTCGACGAGAGCCTCCCGCCGTTCCCGGTCCAGGAGACGGTGACGCGCGTCTGGGAGGAGACCTCGGAGGGCTGGCGCCTGGCGCACCTGCACCAGTCCAAGCGGATGCCGCCGGTCTGAGGCCCGGGAAGGCCGACATCGTCCCCCCCCCACTCCGCTGTTCGATGAACGGACAAGAGGCTTCAGCGCGGGCCGTCGGCCCCAGAGAGTTCAACACGAAGAGTTCGCGCGGCGATCGCCGCTGTCGTGAAGGTGAGGCAACACATGTCAGCCACTGAGACCGAGGCACCCACGTCCGGTGCGGTCCGGACCAGCGATCTCCTCATCGCGGGCGAGCACGTCTCGGCCAGGGACGGCCGCTATTTCGAGACGACCGAGGCCCTGACCGGTGAACCGATCGCGCGGGTCGCGGCGGCCTCCGTCGAGGACGTCAACCTCGCCGTGGACGCGGCGGCGGCCGCCCTTCCGAAGTGGTCGAGCCTCCCGCCGGCCGCACGCCGGTCGGTTCTGGAGCGTGCGGCCGTCCTGCTGGGCGAGCGCACCGACGAGATCGTGGCCACGATGAGCCGCGAGATGGGTGCCACTCTCCCCTGGTGCGGCTTCAACGTGCATGTCGCGAAGGGCATGTTCGTCGAGGCGGCCGCCCAGGCGTACGCGGCCGTCGGCGAGGTCATCCCGTCGGACGTGCCCGGCCTCACCGCTCTCGGCGTACGTCAGCCGGTCGGCGTCGTCGTCGGCATCGCACCGTGGAACGCACCGCTGATCCTCGGCGTACGCGCCATCGTGTGGCCGCTGGTGTGGGGCAACACCGTGGTCCTGAAGTCCTCCGAGCAGACGCCGCTCACCCAGGCCGCCATCGTGCAGGTACTGCACGATGCCGGCGTGCCCGCCGGAGCGGTCAACCTCATCAGCAACGCGCCCCAGGACGGCCCGAGCGTCGTCGAAGCGCTGATCGCCCACCCGGCCGTGACGCGCGTGAACTTCACCGGATCCAGCAGGGTCGGCCGCATCATCGGCGAGCTCGGCGGTCGCCACCTGACCCGCGTGGTCCTCGAACTCGGTGGCAAGGCGCCCTTCCTGGTGCTTCCCGACGCCGATCTGGAGGAGGCCGCCGCCGCGGCCAGCTTCGGCGCCTTCATGAACCAGGGCGAGATCTGTATGTCGACCGAGCGCGTCATCGTCGACAGAACTGTCGCCGACGAGCTTTCCTCCCGCCTGGCCGAGCGTGCCGCCAAGCTGGTCGTCGGGCCGCCGAGCGATCCCGCCTCACAGATCGGTCCGCTGGTCCACGCCGCCGCCCGAGACCACGTGATCGCGCTGATCGAGGACGCCCGTGACAAGGGTGCTCAGGTCCTGACCGGTGGCACGGCCGACGGCCTGCTCGTGCAGCCCACCGTGCTGCGTGGTGTCACGCCGGACATGCGCATCTACAGCGAGGAGTCCTTCGGACCGGTGGTCTCGATCATCGAGGTGGATTCGACCGACGAAGCCGTCGCGGTCGCCAACGACACCGAGTACGGACTCTCCGCAGCGGTCTTCGGCAAGGACGCGGCCGCCGCGCTCGACGTGGCCCGCCGGATCAGATCCGGCATCTGCCACATCAACGGCGCCACTGTGCACGACGAACCCCAGATGCCCTTCGGCGGTGTCGGCGCCAGCGGCTGGGGCCGGTTCGGGTCCCGCGCCGCGCTCGAGGAGTTCACCGAGTTGCGCTGGATCACCATCCAGTCCGGATCCCGCCACTACCCCATCTGACGATGCGACGAGGTCGTACGGCGCACGTGACACGGCGTGCGCCGCGCCTCCGGTCCGTGCTCCCCTGGCTGTGGTGCCTTGCCGCAGCCTTCAGCCCGGCGGTGGGAGCGGCATGGCCGGCGGACACGCGGGAGACAGAGGCCTCTCAGCAACTCGACCGAGAGCTGGAGGAGTTCTTCCGGCCCCTCTGACGAAGCCCCTGTACCAGGGATCTTCACCTCTCCAAGGAGTCAACAATGTCTCAGGCCGACCATGACCGCCACGAGATCCGCCGGCTCATCGAGAACTGGGCGCTGTGGCGCGACGCCGGGGACTGGGGCCGCTTCGCCACGGTCTGGCATCCGCGTGACGGCTGGATGAGCGCCACCTGGTTCCAGGGAAGTGCCACCGACTTCATCAAGGCCAGTCGCGAGGGCTTCGAGAACGGCGTCAGCATCCTCCACTTCCTGGGTGGCCACACCGCAGACGTCGGCGGCGACCGGGCCATCGCCCAGACGAAGATGACCATCAACCAGCGCGGGGGCATCGACGGCGTCGAGGTCGATGTCGTCTGCACCGGCCGCTTCTACGACTTCCTCTCCCGCCACGAGGGGCGCTGGACCCTCGTACGCCGGCAGCCGATCTACGAGAAGGACCGGCTCGACGTCGTAGATCCCGCCGCCTCACTGACGTTGGATCCCGAGCTGCTGGACCGGTTCCCGACCGGCTACCGGCATCTGGCCTATCTCCAGACCAAGGCGGGTTTCACGGTGAAGGACGGGCTTCCCGGCCTCACCGGCACAGCAGTCGAGCAGCTCTACTCGGAAGGCAAGCAATGGCTGGCGGGAGCCTGATGAAGTTCACCCACGAAACCCTCCCCCAGCGGGTGGTGTTCGCGGCCGGAGAGTCGCCCGCCGCCGTGGCGGCGGAGGTCGAGGCGCTCGGCGGTTCCAAGGTCATGCTGATCGCGTCGGACCGCGAGAAGGAGCTGGCCGACCCGATCGCCAAGGAGATCCCGGTCGTACTGCGTCACGAGGAGGTCGTGATGCACGTACCGGTCGAAGTCGCGGCACGAGCCCTCCAGGCCGCAGCCGGCGCGGGCGCGGACATCCTGGTCAGCGTCGGCGGCGGCTCGACCACGGGTCTGGCCAAGGCGGTGGCGCTGACCACCGGACTGCCGATCGTCGCGGTACCCACCACGTACGCCGGCTCGGAGGCGACCAACGTGTGGGGCCTGACCGAGGGTGAGACCAAGACCACCGGTGTGGACGGCAAGGTGTTGCCCGCGTCGGTCGTCTACGACGCCGGTCTGCTGACCACGCTGCCCGGCGAGATGACCGTGGCCAGCGGCCTGAACTCGATGGCGCACTGCGTGGACTCGATGTGGGCGCCGCGTACCGACCCGCTCGACCGCGCGATGGCGCAGGAGGGCATCCGCGCACTGGCGACCGGCCTGCCGGCGGTGGCCGACGACTCGACGAGCGTCGACGGCATCGAGCAGACGCTGTACGGCGCCTACCTCGCCGCGGTCGCGTTCGCCTCGGCCGGCTCCGGGATGCATCACAAGATCTGCCACGTCCTCGGCGGCATGTTCAACCTCCCGCACGCACAGACCCACGCGGTCGTGCTGCCCTACGTGCTGGCCTTCAACGCCCCGCAGGCCCCCGAGGCGGAGGCGCGTATCGCCCAGGCCTTCGGCACGGTCTTCCCCACGGACGGGGCGAGCGCCGGCCTGGCCGCCCTGCGCCAGGTGCTGGACGCGCCGAGGGCGCTGCGCGACTACGGCATGCCCGAGGACGGCATCGCCAAGGCGCTGGGGCCGATCACACAGGCGATCCCGGCCGACAACCCGACCCCCGTCACCGACGAGAACCTGACCGCGCTGCTGAAGGCGGCGTGGGCCGGCGCCCCGATCAACTGAAGGAGGCCGTCATGGCTACCTACGTCAATCCCGGCTCAGCCCAGGCCCACGGCACCGTCTACCGCGAGGTGTCGTCGGAGCAGCAGGCAGTCGAGCAGCAGCTCGTCGACAACGTCCTGGCCTCCTTCGACGCCTGCCAGGATCCGCGGCTGCAGGAACTCATGACCTCCCTGGTCGAGCACCTGCACTCCTTCATCCGCGAGGTCCGGCTGACCGAGGAGGAGTGGGGGACGGCGATCGGCTTCCTCACCAAGGCCGGCCACATCACCGACGAGGTCCGGCAGGAGTTCATCCTGCTGTCCGACACCCTCGGCGCGAGCATGCAGACGATCAACGTCAACAACCAGGCCTACAAGGGCGCCACCGAGGCGACCGTCTTCGGGCCGTTCTTCGTCGAGGACGCCCCGGCGATCGAGCTCGGCGACGACCTGGCCTTCGGCGCCCCCGGTGAGCCCTGTTGGGTCGAGGGCACCGTCACCGACACCGACGGCATCCCGCTCGCCGGCGCGCGGATCGAGGTCTGGGAGGCCGACGAGGACGGGCTCTACGACGTGCAGTACCAGGCCGACAAGCGGGCCGGCCGGGCGCACCTCCTCTCCTCGGCCGACGGCAGCTACCGCTTCTGGGGCCTCACCCCGACGCCGTACCCCATCCCGAACGACGGACCCGTCGGCAATATGCTCGACGCGGTCGGCCGCTCACCGCTGCGCGCCGCCCATCTGCACTTCATGGTGTCCCACGAGGGCGCGCGCACCCTGGTGACGCACATCTTCCCCGAGGGCGACCCGATCGGCCGCAAGGACACCGTCTTCGGCGTGAAGGACTCCCTGATCAAGCGGTTCGAGCAGCAGCCCACCGGCACGCCCACGCCCGACGGCCGCGTCATCGACGGCACGTGGAGCCGGGTGCGCTTCGACATCGTGCTCGCCCCCAAGGGCGTATGACCTGCCTACCAACGCTTCGCGTCTCCCAGGGCCAGCAGGCCGGCCACCACCAGGCCGGCCAGGGCCTCCGCCCTGGCGAGACGGTCCGTCTGTGACAGGTGCTCGGGGCGGCCCAGGCGCCGGGCGAAAGTCTCCTGCACCAGTCCTGCCACGGGAGCGATGACGGCGAAGAGCAGGACGTCCATTCCCCATCGCCCCCGCCACAGGCCCCACCCATGCCCCCGACCAGGCTTGCCGAGGCGGCCCTTACACCCGACGAGTCCACCCTCTGGACCGGCCCGACCACCGGCAAGAGCCATCCCACGCGCGGGAAGGTCACCATCCAACGACGGCGAAACGCTGCGGACGACCGGTCGTCCGCAGCGTTCGTCCGGCCTTCGACAGGAGTCAGGCCGGCAGCAACTCCGCGAAGTCGCGCAGAGGTCGCGACCCGTCCCAGTCGACTGATGCCCGCCAGACGCCTGTGAAGATCTCTCGCGTGATCTCGCTGTCCTGGACGAGCTCGATCATCCCCGGGGCAACTTCACCGGCTTCCAGGAAGTAGACATCCCCGCCTGGGGTCAGATCGTGAAAACGCACCGACGCTCCGCTCGCCTCACGACGTTCGACCTCTTCCCTGACGTTCGGCACAGCCTTGGCGACGTGGTGGAAGCCGTAGCCGTGGCGTTCGTAGGCGTCCTTGTAGATGGAAGGCTCGTCGTCGAGGGTCTGGATGAGCTCGACCATCGTGTGCCCCGAGAAGGCGAGGGCGAGGGCGAACTCGGCCTTCCCCGGCTCACCACGGTAGGTGGAGCCCTCGCCGCCGATCCTCTCGTTCACGAACCAGGGCCCGACGCCGAGTTCATCGGTCCACCAGCGCATCCCGTCAGCGAGGTCGGGGACCGTGTACGCGACCTGGATGATGGCGTCGGTCGGCTGGCCGAAGGGAAACTCCATGGTGGTTGTCCTCGCTCGGGTCCTGGGGCGCGACTGGTGATCGACGGCGCCCGTCGCCTCTATGCCGGCGGGCGGGTGAAGCCGGTGGCGCCGCCGTCCACCGGGAGCGCCGCGCCTGTGATGAAGCTGGCTTCGGACGAGGCCAGGAAGAGCACGGCGTCGGCGAGCTCGTCCGGTTCTCCTTCTCGGAGCATGGGAGTGCTGACCCTGACTCGCTCCCGGAAGGCCTCGGCTCCACCGGGCGGAAGGCCCGTCGTGCGGGCGGCGATGTCGGTGTTCATGCCGCCCGGGATGACGATGTTGACCCGGATTCCCTCGCCGATGACTTCAGCGGCGAGGATGCGTGTCAGGTGCTCGAGTGCGGCCTTGCTGGTCCCGTAGGCGGCGATTCCCGCGCTGGCCCTTCGACCGGCTGCAGAGCCGCAGAAGACGACGGCCCCGCCGGGTGCGAGCAAGGGCCTGAGACCCTGCATGAGGAAGAACGAGCCCTTGACGTTGGTGTTGAACACCATGTCCCAGGTGGCTTCGTCCATGTCGTCGAGGCGCTTGATGCCCGCCCGCCCGGCATTGAGGAAGGCGGCATCGACGTGGTCGACTTGTGCGGTGACCTCCGTGACAGCAGCCTTGATGCCGACCGGCGAGGAGAGGTCGGCTGCCACGGCGATCGTGCCCTCGCCGATCAGACCGCTCGCGATCTTCAGTCGGTCGGGGTCGCGCGCGATGATGACCACGCGTGCACCCTCGCGCGCGAACGCCTGTGCGGCTGCCAGTCCCAGTCCTCTGCTGCCGCCGGTGACGAGGCAGGTCTTCCCGAGGAAACGCTGACGCCGGTCCTCGACGGTCCGGTCGTGGGTTCCGGCGTCAGTCGTGTCGTTCATGGTTCTCCTTCGTGGGGGGGTCAGGAGTGCTGGTTCAAGCGTCGATCTCGATGCCGCCGAACGGAGCTCCGCCGTTCAGGACGCGCTCCTCCGGCGGAATGGGCGCAAGGCTCACGCGCACGTCGATGCACGTCGGCCTGCGGGCCGCGAGAGCGGCCTCGATCGCCGGGCGGAGCTGGTCGAGTTCCGCGACGTCGACACCGTCCGCACCCAGAGCTCGTGCCACGCCGCTGTAGGAGCCGTTCTGCAGGCGGTTGTTGGTGACGCGGTCCTGTCCGAAGAAGAACTGCTGGGTGTGCAGGGTGGCGCCCCATGCCTGGTTGTTGAGGACGATCACGATGACCGGGAGTCCCGCGCGGACGAGGGTGTCGAACTCGGCGAGGCTGTAGCCGACGGCGCCGTCGCCGGTGACGAGGATGGTCGCCTTGTCGGGGGTCGCGTACTGGGCTCCGACGGCCACGCCGAAGTTGCTCCCCATCGAGCTGAGGTAGCCGTGCCCGAGGTAGTGGGCCAGCGGGGCGAGGGCGATCGTCTCGGAGAGCCACAGCTCGGTCAGGGCGCCGTCGACGACCACGGTGGCGTTCTCGGGGACGCTCTCGGCGATCGTGCGGACCGCGAGGTACGGGTGGATCGCGTCGTCCCCGTGCTCCTCGGTCTCGGCGGCGAGCGCGGATCGCCGGGTGGCGGAGATGTCCCGCAGGGTCTTCAGCCAGTCGTCGCGCCCGGGGGGCACGGGGCTGTCGCCCAGGCGCTCGTTCAGCACGCCGACCGAGCCGACCGCGTCGGCCTGGATGCCGAGTTCGACCTCCTGCAGACGGCCGAGTTCACGGCCGTCTGGGTCGATCTGGAAGATCCGCGCGCTCTTCGGGAGCAGTCGTCCGGTGCCGAACTGGGTGGCCATTCCGAAGCGCAGCCCGAGCATCAGGACCAGGTCGGGCCGCTCGTCCTCGGGGACGGTGGCCAGGGTCTGGAGGAGACCGACGTGCCGCCCGGAGCCGACGATCGCCCCGAGACCCTCCCAGTCGGAGAAGAGAGGCACTCCGGTACGAGCGGCGAACTCGTGCAACTGAGCCCGTGCGTCGGCAGTGACGAAGGACTTGCCGACCAGCGCGATCGGCCGCTCGGCTGTGCTGAGCGCCGCGACGATCCGATCGACGCCGTCGGCGGAGGCGATGCCGCTGCCGTCGATCTCGACGCGGTAGTCCTCGGCCTCTTCGACGTCGACCTGCTGGCGGAGGACGTCCCAGGGAATGTCGAGGAGCACTGGCCCCTTGGGCTCCGACTGAGCTATCCGGATCGCCTGCGCGACCAGGCGGGGGATCAGCTCGGTACGGGTGACGCGGTGCGCGAACTTGGTCACCGGGGTTGCCATCGCCACCTGGTCGAACCCGGCCTGCTGGTCGTTGACCTGGTCCGTCTCAAGGGGCCCGGAGCCCACAACATAGAGGACCGGGGTCCGGTCCAGATGTGCGTTGGCGACAGACGTCAGGACGTTGGTGAAGCCGCCGCCGGCCGTGACGACGGCGACCCCCAGGTTTCCGGTGACCCGCGCATAGCCCTCGGCCGCGTGGCCGGCGTTCATTTCGTGGCGCACGTCGACGATCCGGAGCTTGGCATCCAGGGCGTCCTGGAGGATGCCGTCGATGTGTGCTCCGGGCAGGCCGAAGGCGACGTTGACTCCGGCTCGCTGCAGCGTTCGCACGACGAGCCCACTACCGGTTGCGGGTGCCATTCGGTGATCCGCCCTTCTGGACGTACTCAGGGTTTCCATGGAAATCACTGGGGACAGGGCCGTGTCTCAGGCCGTCCGCACCGGAGTCTCCGGCGTGGTCTGGGGGAGGACAATGGCCGTGTTCGTTGGATGGTCAACGCCTTGATCGACTTGGGAACATCGAGACCTCGTCGACCGGACCGGCCGGGGCGGAGCCTCCTGGCCGGTTCACACCGAGGCCGAGACAGCGACCTCGGGGTCGTACTCGTAGATCCAGCCGTTCGCTCTGAGTGGGTCGGCCTGCGAGTAGGCGAGGTCGCGTGCCTGCTGCTCGGGGCCGTCCGGAAGGTGGTTGATGTGAGACCTTCCGTGCGACACCTCCTGCAGGCGTGCCGTGCGGTGTCGACGGAGCTCTTCGTAGCGCCCCAGCGCCGCGATCGGGTTGTCCGGGTCCTCGGCAAGGCAGAGGGCCAGGACAGCGCCGTCCTCGATCGCCTGGGCGGCGCCCTGGGCGAAGAACGGGAACATCGGGTGGGCCGCGTCACCCAGGAGGGTCGCGTTTCCGCGGTTCCAGTGGTCGAGGGGCTCGCGGTCGAGCAACGCCCAGCGCCCCGGCGTGTCTGCGGCCCTGATCAGCTCCACCAGACGCGGATCCCAGCCGGCGAACTCGTCGAGCAGTTCCTCGAGCGTCGCGGTGGCCGTCCACGACTCGACACTGCTCATTCCGGCCGGTGCGAAGGCGACGAGGTTGACGTACTCCTCGCCGGAGACCGGGTAGTGCACGAGGTGACGGTCGGGGCCGATCCAGAGGGTCTGGGCGCGCCGCCTCGCGAACTCGGGCGCCTTCGCCGCCGGTACGAGGGCGCGGAAGGCGCAGATGCCCGACTCCCTGGCCTGAGTCGGACCGACGACGGCGCCGCGCACGCGTGAGTGGACTCCGTCGGCGCCGATGAGGATGTCCGGGCTGATCGTGTCACCGTCCTCGAACCGCAGAACCGCCTGGTCGCCTTCGAACTCGACCGAGACGCAGCGCTTGCCGAGGTGGACCGAGTGCTCGGGGACAGCCGACCTCAAGGCGTCCAGCAGGTCGGCGCGGTGCGCGGCGTAGGTGTGCTCGCCGTACAGGCGTTTGCAGCCGTCCTGAAGGTTCTCCGCGGAGAGGACGGCGCCGTTCTCCCAGCGCCGGAACTCCCAGCCGATCTCCATCCGCACCGCGCGCTCGACGAACCGGTCCAGCACGCCGAGACGCCGGAGCAGGCGGGCGGCGTTGGGGGCGGCCACCAGGCCGGCACCGACCTCGGTCAGGGCGGCCGCCTGCTCGTAGACGTCACTGTCGAAGCCCTTCTCGCGAAGGAAGGCCGCGGCAGCGAGGCCTCCGATGCCGCCGCCCAGGATCGCGATCTTCGGGCCGGCTTCCGTACTCATCATGCTCTTTCACTCCCGTGGACCTTGAGCGAGGTAGGTGACTGGCTGCGGTACGAGACTTCAGCAAGCTGCGCATTGTTAGAACAGAGTCATCCATCCAACGAACATGAAAGGTAGAGTGACCGGCGCCGCACATGATGAAGGAGAGGCCCATGCCTCGTGCGAACGAGCCAGGACGCACCGTCAGCTCCCGACTCTGGGATCTGCTGTTCGCCTTCGACCCCAACAACACCGAGCTGACCCTCGCCGACCTGGTCCGGCGCACCGGCATGCCGCACGCCACCGCCAGGCGCCTGACACTCGAACTCGTGGCGGCCGGCGCGCTGGAGCGCACCAGCGACAACCGGTTCGCGATCGGCCTGCCCCTGTGGCGCCTCGGGACCCTCGCACCGCGCGCCGAGACGCTCCGCAGCGCCGCGCAGCCGTTCGTGGAGGACCTGTACGCGGCGCTTCGCCAGCATGTGCAGCTGGCCGTCCTCCAGGGCGACCAGGCCGTGATCATCGAGCGGCTGTCGGCGGTCAACGCCGTCGGTCTGACGTCGCAGGTCGGCAGCCTTCTGCCCTTGCACTGCTCAGGTGTGGGCAAGGTGCTGCTGAGCCACGGCAGTCCGGCCTTCATCGATGAGGTGCTGGCGGGAAGGCTCCAGCGCTTCACTCCCAAGACGATCGTGGACCCGGCCGAACTCCGTCGCGAACTGGCGTCCTGCCGCTCGACCGGAACGGTGGTCGTCAAGGAAGAGCTGAGCGAAGGGGCCGAGTCGGTCGCGACGCGCATCGTCGACGGCAGCGGCAAAGTCGTCGCGGCTCTTTCCGTCGTGGTGGCCGCCGGCTCGATCAAACTGCAAGCGGTCGTGCCCTCCCTGGTCACGAGCGGACTGGGACTGTCCAGGAGTCTCGGCTGGAGACCGGGCATTCCCATTCGCACCGCGTGACCCTTCGCGGGGCGAGGAATCCGGCACGTCATACCGACGGTTGCCGCCGGGAGAGCTGCATGTGGCCGAGGCGCCATCCCTCGTCGGTCGAGAACCACACCCGGGTGGCCACGGCCTGCACCAGGAACGGCGGCAGGTCGGGCAGGCGCCGGATGCGCATCTTCTGAAAGCACGTCACGATGGCCCGTCCCCCTCGCTCACGGCACATCACTTCGCTGGTCTCAGCCTCGACGGTGGGTCCCATGGACGCGTTGTAGCCGAGGAAGTGCTCGCGGTCATGGACGTTCCCGACCGGGCCGTGGACGATCACACAGTCGCGGAGCATGAGGTGACGCTGCTCCTCGTCGCCCTTTGTGATCGCGACGAGCCACGCCGCCTCCGCCTGAGCGACCGTGGCCGGCATGCGGTCGTCGTTCGTGCCGGTCGGCTCCGAGTATGCGGTGGTCATTGTTCGACTCCTGTCCGAGTGCGTCTGTCGATCGTTGTGTCGTGTACGCCGCGGCCCGCCGCGACTGCCGCTCTTGAGGAGGAGGTGGAGTCGCGGCGGGCGGCCGGTTGACCTGGCCGGACTGCTACCCGTGTCCCGGCCCAGGCGCGTTCGTCATGCGGTCAGTCGGCGAGGGTGTGCGGGTCGTCATCGAGATGAGCCTGGTCCACGCCGCCGCGCACGCCGACGAGAATGAGCGCCGCCGCCACGAGAGCCGCCACGCCGGCGAGCACGTACGCGATGGAGTAACTGCTGCTGAGGGCGTCGAAAGCGACGTCCTTGAGCGGGTTGAAAGGCACCACCTTGCCATCCGGCAGTGTGATGTCGGCCGGCACCGAGTTGGCGCCGAGCGGGCCCGATTGCACGGCGTGCACCGCTGCCTCGAGCTGTGGTCTCTGATCCGCGGGAGCATGGGCCGCGGATGCCTGGAATGCCTCGTAGGCCTTGCTCAGTGCGGGATCACCGGCCAGCTTGCGGGCGATCTCGTCGGAGGCCCGGCCCAGTGCGACAGCACCGGCGATCGCGGGGCCGAGGGCGAACCCGAGGTCCCGGAACGTGCTCGTGACACCACTCGCCATACCGGCGAGGTGGTTGGGCAACGTGTTGACGGCGACCGCGGTGATGGAGGCGAAGGCGAGTGCCGAGCCGACACCGGCGAGGATCAGCGGCCCGACGATGGCGCCGATGGACCGACTGGTCGTCGGGATGACGGCGAACCACAGCCCGCTGGCACCGATGAGGGTCAGGGCCGTGCAGAGAACCCAGCGGGGGTTGTAGCGCTCGAGCAGCTTGGAGGTGAGGGGCAGCAGTACGAAGCCGATGCCCCCGAAGAAGAGGTAGGCGACGGAGCTCTGCAGTGGGCTGAATCCCTGGATGATGGTGAGGCGGATACTGGTGCTGTACATGATCACGAGGAACGCGAACATACCGATCAGGGTGACCACCGAGTTCACGGCGAACGCCCGGTTCCGGAACACGCTCAGGAGAAGCAGCGGCGCGGCCGCACGGCTCTCGGCGAAGACGAACAGCACGAGGAAGACGGCCGCGGCGATGAACGCGATGGCGATCTGGGGGCTCCCCCAGCCGGTCTCGGAGCCCTGGATCACGGCGTACATCAGAGCGAACAGGCCGAGCGCGGCAGTGATCTGCCCCGGCCAGTCGACGGAGCGGCCCTCGGGCGAGGCGGAGTTCTGAGCGAGGGCCAGCGACAGGACGACGCTCACCACGGCGATGACAAGGACGCCGACGAAGGCCCATCGCCAGTTCGCGTTCCCGGCCCAGCCGAGGTCGATCTTGGCGGCGAGGCCTGCCAGCAGCGGGCCGAGGAAGCCGCCGACCGAGAGCGCGGTGGCCCAGATCGCCACGCCACGCGCGCGGGTGGCGGTGGTGTGCGTACCGGCCGCCACCATGGCCAGGCTCGTCGGGAAGATGGCCGCGGCCCCGATACCACCGAGGACTTGGGCGAGGATCAGCAACGTCACCCGGGTGTCGGACGAGTGTCCCGCACCCGGCACCAGGATCGCGAGAGCCGACCCCACGGCAATGAGCGCGGCGCCCCCGACGAGCAGGCGCTTACGGCCGAAGAGGTCGCCGAACACGCCGAAGCCCAGTCCCAGGGCGGCGACGGGAAGCATGAAGGCCTCGGTGATCCAAGTCAGTTGGGCCGAGGACGGCGCGAGATCCTGCTGGATCAGCCCATTGATGAGCGAGGGGACGGAGAGGGCTATCTGCGCGAGGCACACGGCGAGAACCACCGCGGCCAGGGTGCCCGGGGCCAGGGTGTATCTGCCCCCCTCTCCCTCCGCTGCCTTGGGTGAATCGATCTGAACCATGGACGACTCCTTGGCGCAAAGCGCTGCTGTCGGAACCGGCGTCCGCTGCCGGACCCTGCTGTGGGTGCATTTGTCGCGGTCATCCCGGCAACACCGCTGCCGTGCCGCCCCTGAGCCTTGCGGAGTGCCTCCACGCCGCCCTTCCACCGGACCTGATTCAGGACGCTCGGCGCGGTGGCCGACCCGCCGAGCAGCGTCAAGGTAGGAACGACCCCCGTCACGCTCAACAGCCATGTTCATTGGACGAACAAGCCGCCGCTGATCCGCGGTCTCGAAGCGCACCATCCCTGGGGGACGGCCTGGCCACGGCCGCCCGGCAGCACCGGAAGGAGCAGTGACTGATGGCTGGGAGGCTGACGGGCAGGACCGCCGTCGTGACCGGAGGCAGTACGGGCATCGGGCAGGAGATCGCGCGCAGGCTCGCGGCGGAGGGAGCGGACATCGCGGTCGCGGACATCGATCCGGCCGACGAGACGCGGGACCTCGTCGCGGAGACCGGCCGGCGATTCTTCAGCGACAAGGTCGACGTCTCGGACGAGGACGCCATCCACGGGTTCGCCGCCCGGGTCCGACGTGAGCTCGGCGCCGCCGACATCCTGGTGAACAACGCGGCCGTCGTTCTTCCGGCCGACATCGACCACGTGACCTTCGAGGAATGGCGTCGCACCTTCGCCGTCAACGTGGACGGCCCCTTCCTGGCCTCCCGGGCGTTCCTGTCGGACCTGAAGGAGTCCGGGTCGGGACGGATCATCAACATCACGTCCGCGAGCTACTGGACTCCGCCGCCTCCCTTCGTCTCCTATGTCTCCGCCAAGGGCGCGCTGAACGGATTCACCTCGGTCCTGGCCGCCGACCTCGCCGCTCACCACATCACCGTCAACGGCGTCGCAGCGAGCCTGGTCCGGACAGCCACGGCCGCGGAGAAGACGAGCGAGCTCTTCTTCGAGCAGACCGTGCGGATGCAGAACATCAAGCGGGTCCAGATGCCGGCCGACGTCTCGGGCGTCGTGGCGTTTCTCGCCTCCGACGACGCCGCGTTCATCACGGGGCAGATCGTCGTCGCGGACGGCGGAAGCACACGCCGCTGAGGGGGCTCTTCGGAGTGGGCGCCCCCCCCTCAGCGGCTCTTCCGCGGTTGGCCCGGCTGGTGACGGCGCCGACCGACGAGGCCCCGGAGCGCCGGCAGGACGCCAGCCGGGCTTTGATCCCCCTGCCCTACCCCAAGCTCCCCGAGCAGCAGTCGGCCCTGCTCCAGTACGTCGCCGAGCACGACGGCGCGACCGTCCACAAGGCCGCCGACGCGCTGCGGATGATGCCGAACAACGTCCGGTCAGAGCCGCCAGGGAGTCCACCGTGTTGTCGCCGAACGTCTCGCGCACGCGCAGTCCGTCGGGCGTGACGTCGAGCACCGCGTGATCGGTGCAGATGCGGGTCACGCAGCGCACTCCGGTCAGCGGGTAGGTGCAGGTGGCGACGAGTTTCGGCGTGCCCTGCTTGGTGAGCAGGTCGGTCATCACGTAGAACGACTTCGCGCCGATCGCGAGATCCATCGCTCCGCCGACGGCGGGAATCGCGCCGGGCTCGCCCGTCGACCAGTTCGCGAGATCGCCGGTTTCTGACACCTGGAACGCGCCAAGGACACACACGTCCAGAGTCAGAGGAAACCGCTCTGATTCGACCCCGGTTCGACCCGGGTCGCTCGGAGACAGTCAGAGGCAGCGACCTCCGCAACAGGCCTCTGAGGGACCTGAGTTGGCCGGTGTGGATCACCAGTGGACCACTCTGGCGGTGCTCTGTTTCGACCTCGGTCGAGCTGCGATGGGGACGCCTGCCTCCGCTCGGGGCCAGGCATTCGAGGGTTTCCAGGACGGCCATTCTGGAGACCTTGCCGGCGCCGACGGAGGTCGGTTCCGGACACCACTCGTGGTCTTAGCGGGCCTGGGTGGCGTCCACGTCTTTGCGAGACGACTCCACCGTGCCAGACAGCACCCATCACGCCCTCTCTCAACGAAACTCCACCGAATTCCGCGGAATTCTCAGCCCCGTCCAGCTTCCGTCGGCCGCGACCGATCTCATTCGGCTCGGAGACCTCACCGGCAGCTACGCCACCGGCAGTTACAGCAGGCTCGCCTCCAACGGCCGAAGTCTGGTCCTGCGTGAAAACCGCGCGGGCGCTGCCGAGCACGGGCACCGGATCACCGCGGCCATCGCCTGCCACGTGGCCCATGCCGGTGGCACCATCGACCAGCTGACGCAGTTCCTGCTGCACCCGGAGCATGAGGGCGGCAGGCACGCCTGGAGCATCGCGCTGCGTTCCGGGCAGTCGTGTGCCTTGGGCTACATCCGCCGGGTGTGGGCCAGCGCTTCGGAAGCGGTCAGCACCACCAGGCTTCTCAGGTCCCGGCACGAGGTATACGAGGTTCTCGCTGCGCTGCGCGACCGCATCGAGACCACGCCCTGGCGCGGCGAGCGGGGACGTACCGCGCTGCGGGTACTGCGGGCGCATCTGAACTTCGCCGAGATCGCGGGCGGCCCCCTGCACCACGCCAGCGAACGGCAGACCGCCGAAGAAGCCGGCATCTCCCGCACGACGCTGCGAGCCGTCTACGAGAAGGTCCTCAAACCGCACGGCTGGCTGCGCCGGCTGCGAGTCGGCCACGGCCGCGAAGGCTCGACCTGGCACCTGGACACTTGGCCGTCTCGTTTCCGGACCACTCAGTACCCCCCCGACCCGGCACTTGAGGAGTGGACCACCCCTGAGACGGCCACGACGGCCGTCATCGACTCCACCGTCCTCGGCCACCTGATGGGCCTTGATGCCTTCGCCCACCAAGGCCTCGGCAGCGCCGCCCTCATGATCATCAGTGCTCTGCACCAGCGCCCGGACCAGGCGGTCATTGAGCTCGTCGGCACTTCCTCGGTCTCCCGCGCCACCACCTACCGGTCCCTGCGGCGCCTCGCCGACCACGGTCTCGTCGAGCACACCGGGGAGACCTGGGCCCTCGCGCCACGTGCGCTGGAGGGCTTCGGTATCCGCCTCCCGGACGCCGACAACGGCCGCACCGCAGCGTCGGCACAGGGCTGGGACAAGGTCGCCGAGCAACACGGCACCAGGGGCCTCGCGGCCCGGCGCAAGGCCCTGCACGCGGCCGAGCGGGCGGCCTACCAGGAGGCACTGGACCGGCTTGCGGAGCACCGCAGCAAGGCTCTCGTGATCATCTGCGACGGCCGCCAGGTCCTGGTACCAGTGCCGCGCCCCGACGAGATCCCACCGCCGTGACACGCCCCGGGGGGGGCGGGTCCTCGACCCGGCCACAGGCCGTCCTGCCGCCGACTGGCGGGTCGCCACCGACGGCCGGCTGATCCTCATCACCCCATCGGACCAGCGCAGTTACGACGAGCTGGCCGCCGCCCATGCCGAAGCCCTCAGCGAATGGGAGTCCGTCGCATGAACCCACATCCCCCACCCGGCCCCGGCACGAGCGAGGCGGTGACGCCCCAGGCCCTGCGCAAGCAGTACGAGGCCGGTGCCACGGTCGACGAACTCGTCACCGCCAGCGGCCTGTCGTACGGCACGGTCCTCAACCGGCTGCACGACGCCGGAACCGTCATGCGCACCTCCTGGCAGACCCGCCGGATGCGGCAGAACCCACAAGCCCGCAGGCGACTCGCGGCCCGTCTGCGCACCCTGTACGAGCAGCACGGCGCAACTCTCACCGAACTCGCCGCAGCGGCGGGAGAGACGAGGCGCGGTGCCCGGCGCCTGCTGATCGAAGCCGGCGGCACCGTGCGCACCACGCAGCAGACCCTGCGGATGCGCGCCGCAGCACGGGCCGCCGAACGGTACAAGGTCGCGCTGTCCCTGCGCGCACGGTACGAGGCCGGCGCCACAGTGCCGGAACTCGCCACGGAGCACAGCGCTTCGCGGGTGAGTCGTCAGCTTATGAGTGCGATCACCGCGACGTGGAATATCGCTTCGGAACAGTGAGGGTGGGGTTCGTAGCTGCGGGCATGCCTGGCCCGGGTGCTCGGTGCTTCGTGCCTGCCGGGTGAGCGGTGCCGTCTGCACCGCGGTCGCCGCCCACCTGCCTGGCTCGGTACCCGGCGAGGTCGCCCCAACAGCGCCACCGGCCACACCGTCCGCGTCCGGCACCCCGCCGGTTCCCTCACCGTCGAGGTCGACGTGAATGGCCCTCGCCTTCCAGATCCGTAGAGCGACCTATGAATCCCTCGGATGTCTGTTTCTACAGGTGAGAGCGTTTTGCTGAACGTTCAGGGTCAGCGCCGGGTTGATCCAGCCCGGTGCTGACCCTCGCAAGCCACCTCCACGCGTCAAAGGGCGGGATCCCACGAGTTGGAGAGGTGGGCCGGATCGCTCAGCGGTTCAGGCAGACGCCAGCTTCCGGATGCGCGGGTGGTTCTCCAGCGCCCACCGCACGGTCTTCGGCGGGCGTCCGAGCAGGGTTTCCAGCTGGTCGGTGGTGCCGCGGTAGCCGCCGCCGCCCTTCAGCCGGGTCAGGGTTTTGAGGTGCTCCGCAGTGTGCGGGAGCGCGGACAGGGCGGTGTCGACGTAGGTTTCGTTCCAGGTTTCAACGTCTTCGGGAACGTACGTGACCTCGCGTCCCAGAACGGCCGCGTAGTCCTCCGCGAACCCGTGCATGTCCTTCAGTTCCGGGCCGTTGAGGTCGTAGGACTTCGAGATGTGCTCAGCCGGGTCGGCCAGGATCTTCACGCACAGCTCCGCCACGTCGTAGCCCGCGATGGGCGCGAGCCGGTGGTCACCGAAGGGCAGGCGCAGTTCACCCCTGCTCAGCGGCTCCAGCGCCAGCCAGGTCATCAGGGGGTTCTCGACGAACATGGCCGCCCGGATGTTGACTGTCGGGAGGCCGGACCAGTCCAGCACCTGCTCGGCGACCCAGTGGGCGCGTTGCTGCGGCGACCAGTTGGCGACGAGTCCGCCGAGCCACGCACGCCGCTCATCCTCCGGCGCGGTCATCTTGTCGAACGTCATGAACGACTGCTCGTACTCGGAGATGTTGACGAAGACCTCGATGTCGCCCTGGGCCCGTGCCGCGGCGGCCATCAGGCTGACGGCGTCGGTGTAGTACGGCGACAGGCTCATGCTGAAGTAGATGCGGCGGACGCCCTTCAGCGCGGCGCTCACGTCGGCGATGGTGAGCAGGTCACCGACGAAGACCTCGGCCCCGGCCTGGCGGAGCGCATGCGCGCGCTCGTCGTCCTGGCGCACGAACGCGCGCACCGGGTGCCCTTGTTCGAGCAGCATGTCGACCATCGTCCGGCTCACACCGCCGACTTCGCCGGCGGCACCGGTGATCAGGATGGGGTTGCGCTCTGGCATCAATGTGTCCTCTGTCTGGTGGTGGGGGGATTCAGTTGTTGAGAAAGCCACGTGGCGGATGCCGCGTAGCGTCATCGGGACGCGGGGTCGTCGATGCGGGTGAGGGAAGTCGAGGAGTGCGGCGTCGACCTCGGCGGGACGCTCCTGCTGTGTCCAGTGCCCGCAACCCGGCAGCACCACCGGGCCGTGCAGTTGAGGCACGGCAGCGGTCAGCGGGTTGCCCGACCCGCCCTGACCACGGAAAATCTCACTCAGCGAGCTGCCCCGCCCAGGGGACCCGGCGCGGTGACCAAGGTCGTGGTCTCCCACCACATACAGCGCAGGACCGTCGATCCCGAGACCCCGGAGGGGTGCGAGCAGTTCGTTGTTGCGTTCGATGTTCCGGCACCAGTCGAAGGCCCCGGTGAACGCCCGCTCGCCGTGCAGGACGAACTCCTGCACGTACGCCGGAATGTCGTCCTCTGTCGGCCACCCCGGGAGAGCGGGTGACTCCCGGCGTAGCCGCGCTGGTCGGGGGCGACGACCCGGTACCCGGCCGCCGCCAGCGCCCCGAACTGGTGACGCCCGGAGTACCAGGTCTCCGGCCAGCCGTGCAGCAGCAGGATCAGCGGCCTGCCCTTGTTCGGCGATGTGCAGCCGGACCCCGTTCACATCGACGAAGCGGTGGGTGGGCGAGCTTGGACACGCGGCTCCCTGGAAACGCGGGTGGTGTCACTTCTTCAGCTGGGCGTACATGGCTTCCAGGTCGGAGGACAGCTGCGACTTGACCCAGCGGGTGGTGTCGTCGGCCAGCACCTCGTGTGCTCCCGCCTCGATGCCGTCGAGTGCGGCCACAGCGATGTCGCGGGGGTCGGCCTTGGGTGCGTCGAGACCCGAGGTCATTTCAGTGTCCACGTAGGCCATGTGGAGCCCGGTCACCGCGATGCCGCGCGGCTGCAGCTCCAGGCGCAGGGAGTTGGTCTGCGACCACAGGGCGGCCTTGGAGGCGCCGTAGGGCGTGCCGTCGGCCAGCCAGGACAGGGCGGAATGGGCGTTGAGGATGTGGCCCCCGCCGTTGCGTTCGATGACCGGCACGAAGGCCCGGGTGACCAGCAGCGGCCCGTAGAAGTTGGTCTCCAGATCCCGGCGCACGTCCTCCATCGGGGAGTTGAGGTACGAAGCACGGACGGAGGCGCCGGCGTTGTTGATCAGGATGGTGACGTCCTGGGCCTGCTCGGCTGCGGCTGCCACGGATGCCGGGTCGGTGGCCTCGAGCGCCAGCGGAACGGCATCGGGGTGAGTCACCGTGCGCGGGTCACGGGCCGTGGCATAGACCTTGCCGGCCCCACGCGCATAGAGCTCCTCGACCAGCATCTTGCCGATGCCACGGCTGCCTCCGGTGACGAAGACGCTGGCGCCCTTGATTGCTGTCATGACTACCTCCACGAAGATGAAAACCGATCGGTTTCACCACCGTAAACCGATCGGTTTCGTGATGCAAGTCCGGCGGACCTCAGGCACCAGGGGCTGGCCTCGTGTCCATCGGCGAAGTCCGTACTCGCCGGGCGCAGGCCGGTGAAGCCGCGAGCCCGCCGACAGTGATCGACGTGGCCTGGCTGGGCCTCAGGCGGAGGTCAGCGGGGTGACATGAGGAGTGGCGTGCCGTACGGCTCGGTGTCGCCGACGTGCTCGGCCGCTCGCACTCGCGAGCCGGCCTGGGGTCGGCGACCAAGGGCGGCCGGCCACCGGCGGCGCAAGGGCAGCTCAAGTACGGCGGGCGGATCGGCGAGGCGCGCGACGGCAGGGAAGACAGGCCCGACGGCCCCGACGACCTTTGTGGCGTCGCGACCTCGCGACGAGAGGCCCAGTCCGCGGGGGCCGGCGCGCGGCCCCGTACGGACGGGTCGCGCACCGTGCGTGAGCTGGAGCCCACGTACCAGAGTCGCGGGATGATCCGGCCCCCGATCCGGCCCTCCTTGTGTCGCCTGTCGCCGACGCGACACCGCGCCGGTGGCCGAGCGCCTCGACGCCGCATGCACAGGCGCCCCGGTCGCTGGTGCGTTGGGAGGTAAACGGATCAGGCCGGTGGGTGACGATCAATCCCACGTCTGTGGCGGCTCGACGGACGTAGTGCCGAGGATCACCCTGTGCGAGATGGAGTCGCCCATGTCCACCGTGTGGATCTCCGGTGCTTCTTATGGGACCGGAACCACCGGCAGGACGATGCGGGAGGGGCGGGCGGGGTCGTGGAGGACGCGCTGGCGGGCCACTCTGACCGTGGTCGCGCTCTCCTCCGGCTCGCCCGTGTTGAGGTTGCGGTCCCAGCGGGGGAAGTTGCTGGAGGTGACCTGGACCCGTATCCGGTGGCCCGCCTTGAAGACGATGCTGGTCGACCACAGGTCCACGACGTGCTCGGCCGCCTCCCCTGGCGTCGCCGCGCGCACCCGCACGATGCCGTCGGTCACATTGCGGGAGACACCGCTCTCATCGACGTCGCACAGGCGTGCCACCCAGTCGGTCGAGGGTCCGTCCGTGGCAGCGAAGAGCACCGCCCGGACCCGGCCGGTCACCTCGACGTCCTCGGTGAGCGGTTCGGTGGTGAACACCAGGACGTCCTCGCGCGCCTCGACGGCCGCCTGGTCGAGCGGCCCGGGACGGAACTCGTCGGTGTTCAGGAGCCCGCCGCCCATGAGGAGCGCGCCGCCGGTGGTCGGCACCGGGTCCATGGGGTCGTAGGTGAACTCCTCGGCCTGCTCGGCGGTGGACGGCGGCTCCTGCGTCAGGCGTCCGTCCGCGCGCAGGTGGAAGTCCGTGTCCACGGCCCGCGACAGAGGCCATTCCGTCTCCTCGCGCCACTGGTTGATGCCCATGACGAACAGCAGCACCGTGCCCGTGTCCGGCCCCACAGCTCCGCCTTCGCCGCCTTCGCCGAGGGTGCGATGGAACCAGTCGAACTGCATGTCGTGCAGGCGTCCGCGCATGCCCATGTAGTCGGAGTGCGCACCGAACCCGAAGTTGACGTCCCCGACCACGTGCCGCCAGTTGGTGTGGGTCCACGGGCCCATGACCAGCGTGGCGGACCGGCCGGCGCGGCGCATGGCGGTGAAGTTGTCGAGTGTGCCCTGGCCGAAGATGTCGAACCAGCCGCCGACCTGGAAGGTGGGCAGATCGACCTCGCCGTGCCGGCCCACGACGGTGCAGGACGCCGCCCACTCGGGCTCCCGCCGGGAACGCTCGTAGCCCAGCTCGGGCAGGTCGTGCCGGGCGAACGCGGGAAACCGACCGGCGGGCAGCTCCCCGTAACCGCCGCTCGCCAGGCCGTCGAAATCCTGCACGAGCCCGGTGATGCCGTTCACGAGCCCGTCCAGATCGGTGGAGTAACGGCGCATCAGGGTGTCGGCCCCCTGCAGGAGCGACCAGGGCACGCTGAGGCCGAGCTCGATCGCGCCGCCACGTGTCCACAGTCCGTCGTCCGGGTCGGACCAGGTGATCATCGGCGCGATGGCCTTCAGCTCCGGCGGCTTGGACAGCGCCGCCATCCACTGGGTGTTGCCGAAGTAGCTGCCGCCGATCATGCCGACGGAGCCGTTCGAGCCGGGGAGGGCGGCGGCCCACCGTACGGTGTCGTAACCGTCGCTCTCCTCATGCGTGAACGGCTCCCACTCGCCCTCGGAGGCGAACCGGCCACGGGTGTCCTGGAGGACCACCATGAAACCGTGCCGGGCAGCCGCCAGAGGATCGAGTACGACGCCCATCATGGGCGTCTGCTTGCCGTACGGCAGCCGGCTCAGCAGCACCGGCCACGGTCCCGTACCGCCGGGCCGGTAAACATCCGCACGCAACACCGTGCCGTCACGCATCTCTGCCGGAACGTCGAACTCGATCTGTGTCTCCGCCATGTGTCGCTCCATACGTCTTACGTCTGAACGTCTTTTGCTTGCAGGTGCTTGAGTGCGGGAGGCGTCAGCCGGCCAGCTTGTTCATCTTGCGGATCTGCTTGTCGAAGACCTGGGCGGGAGCGACGCGGCGCAGTATGCGCGCGCGTCCGGCCAGGGGGCCGGCGGTGTAGCGCAGCTTCGGTTTGGCGTCGGTCGCCGCCGCGACGATCGCCTTGGCGACGATGGCGGGGGCGTCGCCGTCCCTGATCGCCTCCGCCATCACGCGGTCGACGGTGAGCCGCTGCTTCGCGTAGGCGTGCAGGGGGGTGTCAGGCTTGGCGCTGTTGGCCTCGAATCCCGTCCTGGTGTAGGCGGGTTCGACGATGAGCGCCCGGATGCCGTGGTCGCGGACCTCGTGGTCGAGGGACTCGGTGTAGCCCTCGATCGCGTGCTTGGAGGCGGCGTAGGCGGCCATGTAGGGCTGGGGCAGGAACCCGAGTACGGACGAGATGTTGATGATGCGCCCGCGTCGCTGAGCGCGCATGTGCGGCAGGACCTCGTTCACCATGCGCATGACCCCGAAGACGTTGGTGTCGAAGACGGCCTGGGCTTGCTCGACGGAGGTTTCCTCGGCCGCACCCGTCGAGCCGACGCCGGCGTTGTTGACCAGGACGTCGATCCGCCCGAACAGTTCGCTCACCTCCTGGACCGCTGTGGCGACCGAGGCGTCACTGGCGACGTCGAGCCCGAGGAACGTCACGCCGTCGAGCGGGGTGATGCGTGAGGTGTCACGGCTTGTGCCGACCACGTTGAATCCGGCTGCGACCAGGGCGAGCGCGGTTTCCTTCCCGATGCCGGATGACGCACCCGTCACGAGTGCCACCGGCCGGTTCGTCGTCATCATGGATGCCTTATTCGTCAGAAACTGATCAGTTTCTGTTCACAGTAAACTGATCGGTTTCCATGCGCAAGCTCAAGCGCCAACCCGATCCGGACCGCGCCACCGTCTGCACGCTGAGACCGATCGGGCTGCGCGGCGGCTGCGGCGTCTCGCCCAAGGTGGGACGGAGCGCTGTTGGTGACGCGCGTTATGGATGGGGTTTCGTTCTGTCCGTTGTCCCACTGCGGGCATGGGTCAGGGCCCTCCGGTGTGAAGGGCCCTGGACCAGTGGTGGCGTCGGTTCTGGCACCGTGCTCCGACGCGGTCGCGAACGCGTCGTCCAAGCTTTCGATGCTGCCCTGCCCTGCGCGGCGACGCGCAGGGCACCGTGTCCGGGATCGCCCGCGCCGCGAGCGCCGCCCGTCGCGGCCTCAAGCTCTTCTCTCAGCTGCTGGTTCTCCAAGGTGATCCGCTGGATGTGGCAGGCGGCGAGTGCCGCCACCAGGCACATAGGTCAGGACCAGAGGGACTTCGGTGGCCTGACACGCCGCGCTTGGCTCCGCACTCGCCGGCGATGACCCTTTTCGGTTCACGCGCTGTCGGCGGGCAGCGTCGGGTAGTCGGTGTAGCCGCGGTGGTCGCCGCCGTAGAAGGTGGCCGTGTCGGGGGTGTTGTAGGGGCCGCCGGCTGTGAGGCGGGCGGGCAGGTCGGGGTTGGCCAGGAACAGCGCGCCGAAAGCGATGATGTCCGCGGTGCCGTCCGCGATGTGGGCGAGTGCGCCGGGGCCGGTGGCCTCGGGGTGGGTGAAGGGGTTGAGGATGAACGCCGTCGGCCAGTCCTTGCGCAGCCGGTCGGTCAGGTCGCGGTCCGGGCTCTCGACCAGGTGCAGGTAGGCGAGGTCCAGCCGGGCGAGTCCGGCGATCAGGGTGGTGTAGGTCTCCAGCACGTCCGCCGGGTCGGTCTCGGCGATGTCGTTGTAGGGGTTGCCGGGAGAGATACGGAAGCCGGTCCGGTGGCCGCCGATCGCCTCCGCGATGGCCGTGGCGACCTCGATGCCGAAGCGGACCCGGTCCGCGGCGCCACCTCCCCAGTTGTCGGTGCGCAGATTGGTGTTGGGGGCGAGGAACTGGTGGATCAGGTAGCCGTTCGCCCCGTGGATCTCCACGCCGTCGAAACCGGCGGCTATCGCGTTGCGCGCGGCGTCGGCGTAGTCGGCGATCGTCTGGGCGATGTCGTCCTGGTCCAGTTCCTTCGGCGCGACGTAGTCCTGGGGGCCCTGGTAGGTGAACACCTGGCCCGCCGCCGCGACGGAGGAGGGGGCGACGGGGAGGAGTCCGTCGGGCAGCAGGCTGGGGTGGCTGATCCGGCCGGTGTGCATGAGCTGCGCGAAGATCGTGCCGCCCTGGGCGTGGACGGCGTCGGTCACCTCCCGCCAGGCGTCGACCTGCTGGGCGGAGTGCAGGCCCGGGGTGTTGGTGTAGCCCTGGCCGCCGACCGACGGCTGTATGCCCTCGGTGATGATCAGGCCGGCGCTCGCGCGCTGGGCGTAATAGGTGGCCATCAGCTCCGTCGCCGTGGCTGCGGGAGCGTCGGCGCGGCTGCGGGTCATCGGCGCCATGGCGATGCGGTTGGCGAGCGTCTTGCCGCTCAGGTCGATCGGGTCGAACGCGGTGGTCATAGCAGCTTCCTTCGAAGAATGGGTCGGGTGAAAGAGGCAGGCGGCGGCACGGACCTGCGGGGTGCCGGGGAGCTGGTGATCGACAAGACAGAGACCTCAGCAATCCCCATGCCGCTGGTCAGAGGCACCTTCTGCTGTGCAGATCACCAGTCGGACGGCCTGCTTCACGAAGGCGCGGGCTCAGCTGAGCGGGACGTCCGCGACGGCCTTGAGGTGGCTGAATGCCTCGAGGGAGTACCGGCCGTGGTACCGGCCCATGCCGCTTTCGCCGACGCCACCGAAAGGCAGGCCGGGCATGAGCAGTTGCATCACCGGCTGGCCCCAGGCGACGCCGCCGGAGGAAGTCTCGTTCACCAGGCGCGACTTGGTGTCCTCGGAGGTGGTGAAGGCGTAGAGGGCGAGGGGCTTTTCGCGTTCGTTGATGAAGGCGATGGCGGCGTCGAGGTCGGCGACTTCGACGACGGCGAGGATCGGACCGAAGATCTCTTCCTGCATGACCGGTGATGCGGGGTCGACATCGGTGAGCACGGTCGGTGCGATGTACAGGTCGTCGCGGTCGTGCTGGCCTCCCACCGCCGCCCGGCCGGAATCGAGCAGGCGGGTGAGCCGGTCGAAGTGCCGCTCGTTGATGATCCGGCCGAAGTCGGCTGAGGTCTGCGGGGTGGAGCCGAACTGGGCTTCGACCGCTGCGCGCAGGGCGGGGACCAGTGCGGCGGCGGTGGCAGGTTCGGTCAGAACGTAGTCGGGGGCTATGCACTGCTGCCCCGTGTTGCCGAACTTGGCGCCGACCAGCCGCTTCGCGGTCTCGTCCACGTCGGCGTCGGGCGCCACGAAGACCGGTGACTTGCCTCCGAGTTCGAGCGTGACCGGGGTGAGGTTCTTGGCGGCTGCGGCCATGACGATCCGGCCGACCGTGCCGTTGCCGGTGTAGAAGATGTGGTCGAAACGCTGCGCCAGGAGGGCCGTGGTCTCCTCGGCGCCCCCCTCGACCACGGTGAGTACGTCGGCGTCGAAGTACTCACGCAGGAGGCGTGAAGCGACCGCCGATGTGTGCACCGACATCTCGCTCGGCTTGGCCACCACGGTGTTCCCGGCGGCCAGCGCGCCGATGATGGGGTCGATGAGAAGGTGCAGCGGGAAATTCCACGGAGCGATCACCAGCACGACCCCGAGCGGGTCGTACGTGGTGTAGGCCGTTGTCGTGGGACCGAAGTGGGCAGGAACCTCCACCGGGCGAGGCTGAAGCCAGTCGTCGAGATTCGCCAGCGCCTCGTCGATGTCGGCGACGGTGAAGTCGATCTCCTGCACCTTCGCCTCGGTAGCGTTCTTCCTCAGGTCCGCCCAGAGCGCTTCGATCAGCTCCTGCTCGTTCTCGACCAGCAGCGCCCGCAGCCGCTGCAGCTGGCTGACGCGCCAGTCCAGCCCGCGGGTGACGCCGGTGTTGAACGTCGCACGAAGGCGGCCGACCACCTCCGCAGCCGTTTCCGTCCGGTGCGTCCTCGACTCGATCCCCTGTGTTGCGCTCATGGGATGTGCTCCGTTCTTGATGCAAGCCACGCCCCGGCCGCCTTCCGGCCGGGCACGGTGGCCAGCGTCCCGGACGGGCGGGCATCCACCCAGGCCACGGCATTGCGTACGTGCGCGGTGCCTACCACTGGTTGGGTCAGGATGGTGTGCGTGCGACCGTGGATACTCGAGGCATGGACGAATACCCCGAACCGGTGCACGAGCTGGTCGCCGGCGCTCTGGACCCGCGTGCCGAGCTCAGTGAGTTCCTGCGCACCCGGCGGGCCCGGCTGAAGCCGGAGGACGTGGGGCTGCGGGGCTTCGGGCGGTACCGGCGGGTGCCGGGGCTGCGCCGCGAGGAGCTGGCGCAGCTGGCCGGGGTGTCGGTGGCGTACTACACGCGGCTGGAGCAGGGCAACGGGCGGACCGTGTCGGCGGAGGTCCTCGATGCCATCGCCCGCGCGCTCAGGCTGAGCGACGCCGAGCACGCCCACCTCACGCACCTGGCGAAGCCGAAGCAGCAGAAGAAGCCGGCCGGCCGCGCCCAGCAGGTGCGGGGTCCCCTGCGGACGCTGCTGGACACCATGGACGGTGTTCCGGCGATCCTCGTGGGGCGGCGCTCGGACATCCTCGTCTGGAACCGGATGGCCGCGGCGGTCTTCGGCGACTGGGCCGAGCTGCCGGCCAGGGAGCAGAACTGGGCACGGCTGGTGTTCCTGAGGCCCGAGTACCGCGACCTGTTCGTGGACTGGGAGCACAAAGCCAGCGACGTCGTCTCTCAGCTGCGCATGGACGCCGGCTCTCATCCGGACGACCCCCGGCTGTCCGCGCTGGTGGGCGAACTCTCCGTGAAGAGCGAGGAGTTCCGGCGGCTGTGGGCCACCCACGACGTCAAGGAGAAGTGCCACGGTATCCAGCGCCTGCACCACCCGCTCGTCGGCGAACTCGATCTCCGTCTCGAGTCGTTCCACCAGGCCGACGCCCACGAGCAGATGCTGGTGACCTACCACGCCGAACCGAACTCCCCGTCGGCGGAGGCTCTGCGACTGCTGGCCAGCTGGGGCGCGGATGCGACCCGGGCGGGAACGGGCACGTCTGCACGCACGGCTTGATGAACTCCCCTTGATCATCGGTAGTTGGCTTCGCGCCACGCCCAGCGTCCTTTCGCACGCCAGACGCCTCCGGGGGGCGGATTCAGGACGGCCCGGGTGGCGCGGGCGTGCTGCGGTCGGGCAGTGGAAGAACGGTGCCGCCGCTGCGCAGGGCGTCGTTTTCGAGGACCTGCTGGCGGATGGCCTCCTCGTACAGAGCGAGGGTGCGGCGCAGGTCGCTGTTCTCCTTCCGTAGCCGGCTCAGGTTGGCAGGCCTCCGGCGATGGTGCCTCCGGGACGGCGGGCGATGAAATGCACTCGCCAACCGGTGATCGACATGACGCTGGACGATAGTCCGTGGACAGCTCAACAGCGCATAACCGAAGGCAGACAGGAGCCCGACTCATGGCGGCCGGCCGCCACAAGGGCCCTGCGGACCAGCGCCCGGTCAGGCGCCTTGCCGGCAGACGCAAACCGACCGGCGCCTGCCACAATGACGGCATGGCCAGGATCAGTGCGCAGGAGAGACGCGAAAGCGTCGTCCGCGCAGCGATCGCCGAGTTCGCACTCAAGGGCTACTACGGCACCTCCACCGAGGCGATCGCCAAACGCGTCGGCGTCACGCAGCCGTACCTCTTCCGGCTCTTCCCGGGCAAAAAGGCGATCTTCGTCGCCGCCTTGGTGCGGAGCATGGAAGACACCCGCCTGGCTTTCGAGCGGGCAACCGACGGGATAGCGGGCAGCGAGCAGGCTCTGGGCGCCTTGGCGGGCGCGTACGCGCGGCTGATCTCGGCGCGCCCCGAAACGCTTCTGATGCAGATGCAGGGATACGCCGTCGTCGAGGCCGCTGGGGCAGAGGGCGATGACCAGACGGGCGAGCTCGTCCGGGCCGGCTGGATGAGCCTGTGGGAAACCGTGCACCTGTCGTTGGGGGCCGACGTCCGCGAGACCACAAGCTTCTTTGCCTGTGGCATGCTCGGCAACACTCTTACGGCCATCGGGCTTCCCTCCGATTGCAGGGAAGCCGGGGCTTGAGGCCATGGGCGCTGCTCCGGCTGCCGGAATCGGGCATCAACCCGAAAGAGCGCTTCGGTCGCCGATCCTGCTCGAAGACGGGGCGGATCAGTGCATGTCTGCCGCATCGAGCAGGGTGACCACAGTGGGCGCGATGAGCCCGGCCAGATTGTCGGCGCCGATCCCCGCGCGGGCGCTGGCGCCGTCGAAGACCAGGATCAGCTGCCGGGCCAGCAGGTCAGGGTTGCTCGCGCCACCCTGTTCGGCCTCGGCACGGAAAAAGGCCGTCAGGTTCGCTTTGATCTGGTGTGCCACCCGGCTCGCGGGGTGGGTCTGATCCTTGAGCTCGATCTGCACAGCCAGGTAGCGGCAGCCTCGGAACTCAGCCGCACCCGCCTGCGACTCCACCCGCTCGAAGACGTACAGGATCCGCTCGCGGGGGGAACGGCCATCGTCCGCCGGAGGCAGAGCCATCGCCACGAAGGCAGCGGCACGCTCCTTCAGGCTCGCCGCCAGCAGTTCATCCTTACTCTCGAACAGCTGGTACATGGAGCGCTTCGACACCCCCGCCGCCTTGCACAGCGCCTCGACGCCGATGCCGACGCCGTCGCGGTAGGTGAGCGTGGCCGCGGCCTCCAGCAGCCGCTCCCGGGGACTTTGCTTCACTTCGGTAGTCATACCGCGAGGTTAACTCGAATCGGACGAAATAGAAACCGATCGGTTTCCATGGGGTGTCGGGGAGATGCCCGCCGCCGTGCGGACGCCTGGAGCCCAGCCAGAGGCTCGGCGACGGTCTTGGGGGAGAGACCGTCGCCGAGCCCTGATGGTGCGCGCACCTCTCGTCCCCACGGGGGCGCCGCACACCGGGGCCACTCCGAGTAATGGCCCCGTCTTGGGTGAGCCGCCTTCCGCTACGGCGGGGCAGCGGTCTTCGCGGGCTCCGTCTCGGCGGGGATGCGGTGCAACCCCTTGCGGTCGTACCAGCCCGTCACGCCGAAGCCGAAGAGGGCGGCTGCCGCGAGGCCGACGGCCATCATGACCCAGCCCCGGGTCAGGCCGGCGTCGGCCTGGGCGTCGTAGTAGAGGATCGAGCGGATGCCGCCGGTGATCTGCCGCAGCGGCTCGAACTCCGCCAGGAAGCGGTAGAAGCCGGGCAGCGCCTGAAGCGGCGTGGTTGCGTTGGCCGTCGGCACCGCCATCCCGATGAAGACCAGAGTGACCACCAGCATGCCGGGCGTACCGAACACGGCGAGCAGGGTGAGCGCACCGATCCCGGAAACCGCGATGGCGCACACCGAGTACAGCCACAGCAGTGGCAGATGGGCGGCGTGCATCCCCATGAGGCCGACCGCGCCCACCATGACCAGGCTCCCCATCAGCAGCGACAGCCCGGCCATGAGAGTGCTGCTGATGGCGAGGGTCTGCACCCGGGTCGCCCGGATCAGCGGGCGGTGCAGGCGCAGCGGGCCCATGTCGTTGTGGGTGTAGCCGAGGGCGTGGTCCACCTGGCCGCTGATGACGTTTGCGGAGAGCATGCCGCAGACCACCAGGACGAGCGCGTAGTAGAACGCCGTCAGCCCCAGGCCGCTGTGCGAGTCGAGCGGATGGCCGTCCTGGACCGTGACGGCGGCCGGGTCGGCCAGCAGGACGCGCGCCGCGGCGGGCAGCTTCGCCTGCCCGGTCCCACTTTGGGCCGTCAGCTCCTTGCCCACCTGGAGCGAGGCGTGCTCGGCCGCCTGCATCGTCGCCGTCCGGGCCAGACTGGAGCCCACACTGCCGGCGGACTGGTTGGTCAGCACCGTCAGCGTCGGCCGGGTCGGGGCCCCGGTGGTCGCGGCGCCGGTGAGTGCGGTGGTGGAGGAAGTGAAGTCGGCGGGGACGACGAGCGCGCCGTACAGCTTGCCCTTGCCGATCTCCTCCTTCATCTCCTTTTCATCCATCACCTTCCAGTCGATCTTGCCCCCGCTCGCACTGGACTTCTTGATCGACTCGGTGATCTGTTTCCCCAGGTTGATCTGCTCGCCGCCAGCATCAGCCCCCTTGTCGGCGTTGACCAGACCGACGGGCAGATTCTTCATGTGGTCGACGGGATCGATGTTGGCCCCGACGTAGAACACGGTGAACAGCAGCGCGAGTACGCCCGTGATGACGCCGTTGGCGATCCACAGGGGTTTGGCACGCAGGACGCGGAACGGGTGAATCCCACTCATGACTTACTCCGGTCTCGGACAACACACTCATATCCGGAGAAGGGCGGACAGCTTCATTGCGGTCCGGCGACCCTCGGAACGTTCAATCCCGGCGCACACGGCCGTCGACGCGGAACCGGGCATGCAGCACTCCCGCCGGACTCCGACCGATGAAACCGGTCGGTTTCAAGCCCATCGTAAACCGATCAGTTTACAAATTCCAAGTCGCGGCGCTGGCCCATATCCCAGCAGCGCCAGGAAGCCGCACGCCGGCGCCGCCTCTGTCATCGGGTCGCTTCGAGCCGCGAGCGGACCGGCTCGCTCCAGGTCGCGCAAGCGGTCCAGGTCCGTCGCGCCGAACACGGCCATCGGGGCCGCCCCGCCCAGCAGTCGCCGTTACCGAGGCGGGAAATGCCAGGCCGGTTCGGCCCGTGGCCTACGGTCTACGGGAGGCGGGGACTGGAAACTGGGCGGCGGCCACCGCGCAAGCGCCTGCCCCGGCTCAGGAGGGTGTGCGCGTTGGCGCCAGCTCGGCTGTTACGGCGTCGGCCACAGCGTCCCTCACCTGCGCCTCCGTGGGCGTGGGCCGGCCGAGTTCGGCAGCGAGTTGAGCCAACGAGGTCATCCGGACACCGGGCAGGGCGCAGGCCGTGAACGTGGTGTAGACGTCGAGGTCCGGGTCGACGTTGAGCGCGAATCCGTGGCTGGTCACGCCGCCGCTGATGCGCATGCCGATGGAGGCGATTTTGCGGTGGCCTGGGGTCCACACGCCGACCAGGCTCTCGGCGCCTCGGGGTGTGTCCCGGCGTATCGCCTCGAATCCCAGTGATCCCAGCGCACGGATCAGGGCGTGTTCGATCCGTCGTATCAAGCCGCGCGGTCCCAGCTCGCGTACGTTCAGCACGAGATACCCGATCAGCTGCCCTGGCCCGTGATAGGTGGCGTGACCTCCCCGGTCGACTTCGACCAGGCTGATCGGTGAAGCCGGTTCTGGCAGTTGGTCGGCCGGTGTCCGCGCCGTGTAGGTGATCACGGGAGGGTGGGTGAGCAGGACCAGCCGATCCCCAGTACGCCCCTGCTTTCGCTCGGCCACCCAACCGGCCATGTCGGCCTGCGCCACCTCATACGGCACCTCACCCAGATCGACCCGCTCCATCTCCCCTGCTTGCATTACCTCTCCTGTGCCCTTTGAGACGACGTCGCCTCGCGCCGCGCCTGCGAAAACCCGCCCCCGACGAACAGACCACGGCCGCGGCTCTCGCCGCTGCACCAGCAGACCACCGTGCGTGCGACACAGTCCCGCGGTCAGGTGTCGTCACCCATGACCACGACCAGCCACAGCCGTTTGCGGCTGGCTTCAGCGTGGCGTTCCGTAGCCGTGGATCCCGGGGATGGCCAGTTGTCCGCCTGTCTGTCCGGCCTGGTCGATGTCAGCGTCGTCCAGGCTGAGTTGAAACTTGAGACCGATTTTGCCGATCGTGTCGTAGAGCCACTCCGGAATGGTGTCCGGGGTGAGGTGCAGGCGGAGGACGGGTGGTGCGGGAAGGTTTTCGATGCTGGAGAGGGTGCCTGTCAGGCTTTCGACGTACATGGTGATGTCGTCGCCCCGGAGCGTGGAGGTGGAACCGGGCGCTCCGTCGATGTGCTGGAGCTGTGGGCCGACGGGCACCGCCATCTTCAAATCGCGGATCGTGACCGCCGCCGCGGTGAACTTGAGCACCCGCTTGGGCCCGGCGGCTGTCTCCACGGTCACCACGCCACCGAAGACGAGGTCGTGCAGTTCGAGGCGGCTCCCCTTCATGTTCCATGCCTCGGCGGAGAATCGGCTGGCCTCATGTTCCTCGGGGGCCTTGAGGTCGCTGATGTCGCAGGTGCGGGCTGTTCCTTGGGACGGCTCCGGTCGGGGCGGCGGCTCGACGGCCCGGTGGCTGGGAGCAGGTGATACAGGTGTGGTGGACAGCCGGGGCTCGGGCGGTGCTCCGGACTCTGGCCTCGAAGTGGCCGAGCTTGGTGAGGGGCTCGCGTGTTGTGAGGGGCTCGCGTCGGGTGACGGGCTTTGCTGCTCGGCGTCGTCGCGGAAGAGGGGGCCGAGGATGTCCGCAAGGCTCGTTGTCGCGGAGGTTGCGCTGGGTGAGGGGGTGGGAGTGGCGGTCGGTGCTGGGGTCGGGCCCGCTCCCTCGCCGTCCGCGTCCGACGGCGGCTTGACGGGTTGCCCGCTCGGGTGAGCGCCGGCCGTGCGGGGATCAGCGGACGGGGTGGGGTTTGCGGGAGCGTTCGTCGCAGAGGTTGAGGTGTCGTCGGGACGGGCGCAGTCGACACCGCTGGTTCCAGTCGTGCCTGCCCCCTCTTCGGAAACGGAGAGCGCCGCGGTGGCGCTCGTGTCCACGGACTCGGGCAGGCGTTGACTTCCCAGGATGAGGGCGGTCGGCAGTGCGGTCAGCGCGAGAGCCCTCCCGACCGGCAGACGCAGACGTGTCAACACAGACGTACGGGGGATGGCGTGCCGGCCCCTCGGCGGTCGAGCGAATCGGGGGGCTGCGGCCTCGTTGCGGGTGTCGGGCGACTGGTCACTCACTCCCTTGTCCTCCCGCCCGGCCGACGGCGGCTGACGACCCCTCGGCGCCGTCGGGTATGTCCTCCGGGTGCCCGTCCACCGGGCCCCACGCCAGAGCCAGGAGTCCGCCCGACGCCGCGAGCAGTGTGCCGACGAAGAACCCGCCGAAGTTGGAGATGGGAAGCGACAGCACGCCGAGGAACACCGCGACGCAGCCGGCGAAGAACCTGATGATCGGCTGGAACCAGAGGAGTCCGCCAAGGACGATCAGAGTCAGGCCGATGACCAGGGACCCGGCCCCCGCGGTGGTGGACATCGCCACGGACAGGGCGCCCAGGGAAAGGTTGAAATACGGGAAGTAGATGATGGGCGCAGCGGCAAGGAGCACCAGCAGACCCGCCCAGAAGGGGCGGGTGCGCCGCCAGTCCCGGAAGTCCCGGCGAGCGCGGATGAAGCCGCTGTCACTGTGGGGGTGCGCGGGTGCACCGGCACTCGTCATGTGGCAGTTCCCAAGTCGTGAGTGGGTGAGGGTGTCCGCGAGGACGGTGGGGCGCTGCCGCCCCCTGGGCAGTCGCCGGCCGCTTGCGCGCACGGGAGACCAGAGGGCGGGAGCGAGGTCAGAAGCAGTCGTGCCGGCCGGCCGCGATGTTCATGTGCAGGCCCGCCAGTTCGAACGTTCCCGCAGTCGTGGCCCAGACCTTCTGGTGGGCATCGATGATCTCGACCGCGTCCGCCTGCTGGGCGTAGCCGTTGGGATCGACGTGGTCCTTCGGGTTGACCTGACCCTTGGTCATGGAACCGGTGGCGACGCCGATGTCGACGTTGGTGAAGGTGCCCTTCTTCGCCTGGAGGTCGGTCATGTCGATGTACAGGTCCTTGGCCTTGGCCGGCGTACCGTCCCCGCCGGCCTTGAGCGTCATGGTGTAGGTCCCGAGGACGGGTATGTCCACCGGGACGGACTGGCACATGTCGGTGATCGTCGCATTCTTGATGGACGAGACGGAGACGGGCACGTGCTTGCCGTTCTTGGCGACGTCGACCGTGGCGTAGTTGCCGAATCCGGTGCCGCTCAACTTGCCGGCCGAGACCTGGAAGTCGGAACCGGAGATGCTGAACGAAGCGGCCAGTGCGCCCTGGGCCATGGAGACGGCGACCGCCGCGGTGGCGGCCACCGTCGGGACCGCACCGATGGCGAAGCGCTTCCAGTGGGTCTTGCCGATTCGCTGGGACATGGTGTGGTTCTCCGTTGTCGAGGCGTACGAGACGACCGGACCCAGAACTCACCGGCTGGGCCCGGAGCGGGGGAAGAACTACGGCTGGGTGTGGCCGTGGCGGTGCAGGCGGCTTCCGCGAGCGCATGTCGTCCACACGCACGGAGGAAGTGGCACACCGAAGAAGCACTCGATAGCGTTACTACCGAGTACTCGATAGTGGCACTATCGATCCCGTCGGGGCAACCCCCCGGTAACGCGATACTGGTGGGACAGTTGAGCGTGAGGGAGCGCATGAGGATTTCAGAGCTCAGTCGCCGGTCCGGGGTACCGGCGGCGACCATCAAGTACTACCGCCGGGAAGGGCTGCTGCCCGAGGGCCGCGCGCTGAACCCGACCACGGTCGAGTACGGCGAGGAGCACATCCAGCGGCTCCGTCTGATCCGTTCCCTCATCCAGCTCGGCGGGCTCTCCGTCGCCCGCACCCGTGAAGTACTCGAAGCCGTCGACCGTCCACTGGACGCGTTCGAGACCCTGGGCGTCGTCCACCACGCACTGCCCGTTCCCTCCGCGGAGACGAACGGGAAGAACAGCGCGGACAACGAGGACGGTCCCGGAGCGGAGAGCGCCGACGAGGCGGTACCGGGCGGAACCGCCGCGAGGGTCGACGCTCTCATCGAGAACATGGGCTGGCGGATCTCCGACGCGTCACCCCACCGCCCGGCACTCGCCGAAAGTCTCGCCGCGCTGAGCCGCCTCGGCACCGACTACACGGCCGACGACCTCATCCCCTACGCACAGCTCGCCACCTCCGCCGCCGATTTGGACTTCGCGCAGTTCGAGGGGATCGAGGACCGCATCGCCCTTGCCGAGCGGGCGGTGGTCCTCACCGTGCTGTTCGAGCCGGTCGTCCGGCTGCTACGGCGCCTGGCCCAGGAGGACGCGAACCACCGTCGCCATGATCGCCGTGCGTGCGGGCGGGGCGAGCATCCGGAGAAGTGAGTCCCCAGCAGTGCACCGCCGACACCCCGCCCCGCTCACGACGACAGCGAGGGCCGAAGTGCCCCAGGTGAAGGCGCTTCGGCCTCTCGGGAGGGTTCAGCCCGTGGCGACGGGGACCCGCTCATCGGTGTCCTCCGGCATGTCGGTCTCCTTGATGCCGAACCGGTCGTAGAAGCGGGCGAGTGGGCCCGGAGCCCACCAGGCCGCCCTGCCCAGCAGTCTCATGACGGCCGTTCCCAGCAGGATGCGCACCACCAGCACGTCCACCAGGACCGCGAACACCATGCCGACGCCGAAGAGCTTGATGGTCAGCACATCGCTCATCCCGATCGCCGCGAGCGGCACGCACATCAGCAGCGCCGCGCTCACGACCAGGCGGCCGATGGACTGCAGCCCGGTCGCCACGGCCTGCGTGCTGTCGCCCTGCTTGTCGTACTGCTCCCGCATCCGGGACACCAGGAAGACCTCGTAGTCCATGGAGAGCCCGAAGATCAGCGCGAACAGCATGATCGGCATGTTGGGCTCGATGTTGCCCGTCGGATCGAAGCCGAGCAGGTTGTGCAGATGGCCGTCCTGGAAGATCCAGACCAGGACGCCGAAGGTCGCGGTCAGCGACAGCATGTTCATCGCGATGGCCTTCAGCGGCAGCAGCACCGAGCCGAACGCGAGGAACAACAGGAGGTACGTCATCACCGCGATGTAGAGCAGCATCCACGGCAGGGTCTCGCCGAGTGCGTCCAGGGTGTCGTCGTAGACCGCCGACTCGCCGCCGAAGTACGCCCGGGCGCCCGGCGGTTCGGGGACGTCCTTGAGCCGGTTCACCAGGTCGCGCGCGTGGGTCGAGATGGGATTGCCGTCGTAGGTGACCGACACCCGGGCCGTGGTGCCCTCGACTCCGGTGATCCGGGCGCTCGTGGCGCCGTCGGTGGCGCCGAGCCGCTCGGCGTACGCCTTCAGCGCCGCGCCCTGGTCCTTCGAGGTCCCGTCGGACTTCAGCACGAGCAGCGAGTCGATGGACTTCACCGCGTCGCCGTCGAAGTCGTGCTCCATGGCGTCGAAGACCTGGCGGCCCTCGGAACTGCTCCGCAGCTGCTGCGCGTTGATGGAACCGAACTCGATCTTCGAGAACGGCAGGGCGAGCGTCAGCAGCAGGCCCACCGCGCCCACCACCACGACCCACCGTCGCCGCATCAGGCCGTGCCCGAACCGGTACCAGGCGCCCTCGCCCGCCGCAGTCGGCCGCCCTGCCCTCTTGCGGCGCAGCGGGAAGGCGTTGACCTTCGGTCCCATGACGGCGAGCAGGGCGGGCAGCGCGACCAGTGAGAAGAGCACCGCCAGCACGACCGCGGCCACACCGCCGTACGACATCGACTTCAGGAACGTCGACGGGAAGAGGGTCAGGCCCGCCAGCGCCGCCGCGACCGTGGTGCCGGAGACCATCACGGTGCGCCCGGCCGTGGCGAGAGTGCGCCCGATCGCCGCTTCGCCGGTGTAGCCGGCCGCCAGCTCCTCGCGATAGCGGCTGACGATCAGCAGGCCGTAGTCGATGGCGACCGCGAGACCCAGGATGGTGACCAGGCTCATGGAGAACACGGACACGTCGGTGATGTCGGCGATGGTCCGCAGGACGGCCATCGAACCGAGGATGGAGAGCACCCCGACGAGCAGCGGGAGGAAGGCGGCGGTCAGGCCGCCGAACACGACCAGCAGAAGCAGGAAGAGCACGGGGGCCGAGATGATTTCCGCGGTTCTCAGGTCGTGTTCGATCTTCTCACTCGCCTGGTGGCCGGTGGGCACCGTTCCGCCTTGCAGAGTCTGAAGGCCGGGTGCCGGAATCTTGTCCTTGACCGCCTTGTACGCGTCCTCCTTGGCCTTCTCGCTGCTGCCGTGGAGGTTCAGGGCGACGTAGGTGGCGTGCCGGTCGTGGCTGACCTGCGCCGGCATCTTGGTCGTCCAGAAGTCCAGGTAGCCGGTCACCTCCGACTTCGGCAGGGACTCCAACTGCTTGACGACCGCCTGCTGGAAGGACGGGTCGTCGACGGTGCGGTCCTTGTCGCGGTAGACGATCACCGCGTCGGGTGTCCGCTGCGGGAACGCCTTCTCGGCGATGTGGGCCGCGCGCACGCTGTCCGAGCCGGGGTCCTGGAAGCCGAGCGGTGTCAGGGAGCCGAAGACTCCGGCACCGTAGGCCCCGGACAGGACGGCGAACAGCATGGTCAGTATCAGCACCGGCTTTCGCCTGCGGTACAGCAGACGCCCAAACCCCTCAAACATGACTTCTCCTAGATCGTTAGCCGGCGCCGGACAGGACCGTCCGAAGGTCGGCGCCGAATGAACCGTAACAGCGTTTTCATTGCTCGATGCAACGCGGTTACACACCTCTCATCCGGAGAGGGGTCGAGCTCCCCTGCTCTGACCTGCTGATATGCAAGAGGATCTCGTTCGGAAGTGGCGGGTCCTGACGCGGGACGCAGCGGACAACAGCAAGCCAAGGCGATACCGAGAAGCATTCGTAACGGCGTTGCAATACGATGGCGCCATGGCCAGGCTCAAGACACATGACGAAGCACTCCGGCTCCGGCTCCTGCACCGCGCGGCCGCCACGGTCTTCGACCGCGGCACTGCCGCGCTGAGCCTGCGACAGCTCGCTGCGGACGTGAAGACCTCGACCACGGCGGTCTACTCGCTGTTCGGCAACAAGGCGGGCCTGCTCAGCAGCCTGTACGAGGAGGCCGCGCGGCTCTTCGTCGCACGCCTGGCAGCCATCCGTCCCACGGACGACCCGGCCGGCGACGTGATCCGACTTGGGCTCGTCTATCGCGAATACGCCATCGCCAACCCGCATCTCTACGCGATCCTCTTCTCCGACCGCAGCGTCCAGTGCCCGTCCGATTCGGAGTCGGAGAGGCCGCGTGAGGCCATCGAGACCTACCGGCCCCTCGTCGACGCCGTGCGGCGCGGACAGCAGGCAGGGCAGTTCAGTCCGGAGTCCGACCCGGAGGTCATCGCGCTGTCGGTCTGGGGAACGGCCCATGGCCTGGTGTCCCTGGTGCTGTCAGGGAACGAGCCGCCCGGGCTCGCCGTCGCCGACTGCTATGAGCGAGCCCTGGGGGTACTGGTAGCGGGGTGGCGAATGAGTGAGGGGGAGGTTCAGGGGTTCGCGGACGTGCCGTGAGTCCGGATCCGGGACCGCTCCGAGCCTGAACGTACGGTTCCGCGGGACTCTTTCGGGTCGCGTCCCGCGAGGTGGGACCTACGACGAGAACGGCTTCTACGGCCACCCCGATCACTTCCAGGCGAACCGGATCACGATGGCAGCGCTGTCGCCGACCGGGATGACGTCGAAGGTGTACTGGACGACGGCGCCGCGCTCGATGATGAAGAAGTTCGGGCAGATCATGCGCGATTTCGGAGCGGACCGGGAGGAGCCGGGTCCGTCCGATGCCGGAGAGGGGCCCGAAACCGGCCTGCCCGACGAGGAAGTCACCACGTGGGTGGACACCACTGAGTTCGGCATTCAGAAGTTCGACGCGCTGGCCGCGCATGCCAGTCAGGGTGAGAACATCTTCTTCCTGCGGATGGGCAAGGAGAGGTTCAGTCAGCTCATGGGCGTGGAGACGTTCGTCCGGGTCCACGACACCACCGGCGCGCCCCCGCCCGAGAACGACCTCTTCGCCGGCCTGCGCCGAGCTCCAGTCGGCGGCCGTCCCCCGGACACACGGAGAACCGCGCCTGCACACGCCGCACCCCGAGGGACGTTGTCGGAGCCTTCTTCAAGGCGGAAGACGTGCGTGCTGTCCTCGTTGAAGGCCGGGCCCCTCGGCGCCAGCCACACCGCGAGCTGCCGCTTGACCTGTCGGGCCCGCTCCTCGCTGACGCACAAAGCCACCAGATCGTCGCACAACGGATCGTCACCGGGTGCCCGGCTCCAACCTACCGGCGTGCCTCATCCCATCAGGGAGGTATCGGCCCCCGGCGGCTTCATCCAGCCCATGCAGGGCGACGTTCAACAGCGTCGGGCTGACAACCCCGCCTTGTGGAGCCCTCTCCTCCGACCAGGCGGCCGCCTGACGCGGGCCGGAGAGGTCACACGAGCCTGACCGGCCCGGCGTCGATCGGCAGGCGGACCAGGAGGTAGGGCTTGCGGCGCAGGTCGTTGCCCTCGTGGAAGGGCGACAGCCGGTTGAGCTGGTTGGCGATGGCGTACAGGTGCCGGTCCGAGGCGACGGACAGGGTGTCGACCCAGAGCAGATCGCGCCCCTGGGCGAGGGTCCGGTAGGTGCCGTTCGGGCTCCTGCGCCAGATCGCGTTGTGTTCGAGGTCGCCGCCGTAGAGCCGACCCTTGTCGTCGCTCTCCAGGCCGTCGGCCATCGGCTTGAACCCGAGGTCCTCGACCGTCGCCGCCACCTCGGCGTCCGTGGCGTCCGGGTCGGCGAGGGCGTCGGTGGACACGCTGTGGAGTCGGCGGCTGGACAGCGGGCAGTAGTAGAGGCGCGTGCCGTCGGCGCTGAGAGCGATGCCGTCGGAGCCGGTCTCGTAGTACGTGGGCTCGCCACCCGCGGGGCGGACCATGAAGGGCTCGCCCTCGATGACCGGAAGGAACCGCTCGTCCGGGAGCGCCGAGGGATGCCCGGCCAGTCGCCGCCAGGAGCGGCCCGTGGCGAGGTCGACCACGATCACCCCGTTGGAGCCGCCCGAGTCGGTGATGAACGCCATGCCCTCGGCGCCGCGCCGCAGGTCGAAGCGCACGTCGTTGGGGTAACTGTTCGCCGGCGCCACCTCGGGCGGGAAGAGGATCTTCCGTACGATCCGGTCCGTGCGCAGGTCGACCGCCACGAGCTTGGGACCGCCGTAGGAGGACCCGGCGAACCCCGGGCTTCCGGTGTCGAGGATCCACAGCCGATCGGCCGGGTCGACGACGACGCTCTGCACCGACTGGAAGTGCCCGGCCAGGTCTGAGGCGTCCTGACGGTTCACCTCGGCGTCGGGGTAGGCCACCGGCTTCCCGCCGCGCAGTTCGGCGACGGTGAACGGGACGTCGTCGCCCCAGCGGGGAAAGTTGACGAAGACCCGGCCGCGGCGCGAGACGGTGACACCCGTCGGCATCGCGCCCCAGAAGCGGGCAACGACCTCGTAGTGACCGGCTGTTGAACCGGAGGAGGAGGCGGAGGCGTAGGCGGGTCCGGCAAGTTGGGTGGCGGCCAGCGACGCGGTGGTCGCCGTAAGGAACGCACGTCGTTTCACGGGAGCGTCTCCTGTTGGGTCAAATTGCAGCAAGGCGCGGCGAGTTGCCGCATCACCTCGGCGCGTGGGGGGATTGGCCGGACGCTGCCGTGACCGGTGGAGGAGGGTTCCTCCAGCAGCCGCTCTCGGGGAGTCGGCTTCGCCCGTGTGGTCAGGGCGAGCCGGAGCCCACCTGGACGGCAGGTACCTCGTGCGTTCCTGCGACCTGAAGCTGTCCGCCGGGAACATCGCCTGCGACTGCCGCCAACTCCTGGAAGGGGATCGGGGCCAAACGGCCAGTGGACCGGGTGCTGTCAGGTCTACCGGGCTGCCGGCCGGGTCTTCGCGACCATGCCGCGGTCCCCGAAGGTGACCATCGCGTGGATGGGTACGGTGCTGGCGCGCATGAGCGCCGCGAGGCCCCGGCGGCCCTGTTGGCGGGCGAGCTCCGGCCCCAGGGTGGTCATCAGGGCGGTGAGGGCCGGCATCGGACGCCCGAAGAGCGTGATCTCCTTGATCTTTGCCTCGTCGTCGAGCCGCAGCAACTGCACCTCCTCGAACGACTGGGACGCCACCCGCGCCCGGTAGACCAGCGCGTATGTGTCGCCCTCGCCGGTCTGGGTGTGGTAGCGGACGTCCTTGACCGCCGCGAACGCCGAGGTCAGGAAGTCACGCAGCTGGTCGGATCCCTCGAAGCGGAACTGCTCGGTCAGCGGCGAGCTGAGCACGACATCCCGGCTCAGGCACGCGACCGCGGCGTCGACGTCACCGCGTTCCTCGGCGGAGCGCCAGCTCCCGACGGTAGCGGCGGCGGAGTGCAGGGTCTCGGACATGGGTCTCTCCCGGTATCAACGACGCGATGGGATGCGCGGGTGCCGACGTGCTTGGTGGACAGGGTTGGCGGGTGGGGGTGTCAGCCGGCCAGCTTGTTCATCGTGCGGATCTGCTTGTCCAGGACCCAGGCGGGAACGAAGCGGAGCATGCGTGCGCGTCCGGCCATGGGACCGGCGGCGTAGCGCAGTTTCGGCTTCGCGTCGGTGGCGGCTGTGACGATCGCCTTGGCGACGACGGCGGGGTCGTCGCCGTTCTTGATCGCCTCTGTCATCAGGCGGTCGAAGACGTGCCGCTGGTCGGCGTAGGTCTGCAGGGGGGTGTCGGGCTTGGCGCTGTTGGCCTCGAATCCGGTGTTCGTGTAGGCGGGTTCGACGAGGAGCGAGCGGACGCCGTACTTCCGCACCTCGTGGTCCAGTGACTGGGAGTAGCCCTCGATCGCGTGCTTGGACGCGCCGTAGACGGCCATGTAGGGGGCGGGGATGAAGCCCTGTACGGACGAGAGGTTGATGATGCGTCCGCGTCCTCGGGAGCGCATGTGCGGCAGGACCTCTCTCACCATGCGCATGACCCCGAAGACGTTGATGTCGAAGACGCCCTGGGCCTGCGCGAGTGAGGTTTCCTCCGCCGCGCCGATCGAGCCGATGCCGGCGTTGTTGACCAGGACGTCGATCCGCCCGAACCGGTCGATCACCTGCTGGACCACGGCGGTGACCGACTTGTCACTGACCACGTCGAGGTCGAAGAACGTCACACCCCGCAGCGGGGTGACGCGTGAGGTGTCGCGGCCCGTGCCGGCCACCTCGAAACCCGCCGCGACCAGCGCGAGCGCGGTCTGCTTGCCGATGCCGGAGGACGCACCCGTCACGAGGGCCACCGGCCGATTTGTCGTCATCATGCACTCCCGAAATCACCTTGGAAACCGATCGGTTTCCCCTTGCCCTCACTGTAAACCGGTCGGTTTCCAATGCGCAAGCTCAAGCACGGAACTGATCCCGGGCCGCGTCACCGGCCGGCTTCAGGTTGAGCTGACCGGCGCCCGCCGACATGGCGGCACGCGCCGGATGAGCAGGCAGGGAGACGTGACAGCGCCATCCGCGCGCCGCGATCGCGAGTTCGCGCTCAACTGCTACGGCACCCCTGCCGAGGCGACCGCCAAGCGCGCCGGTGTCACGCGGCCGTACCTCTTCAGACTCCTCCCGGGCGAGAAGACGATCGCCGCCGCCTTGACGCGGAGCACGGAAGAACGCCCGCCTGGTTCGAGAGCGTGGCCAAGGATGAGCAGCACGAGCGGGCCTCCCGCGCCATGAGCAGCTCAATGGCGATCGGTTACACGCGGCCGATCTCGGCGCACCCCGAAACGCTCCAGATGCAGATGCAGGGAAATGCCGTAGCGGCAGCCACCAGGCCGTAGAAGCCCTCGGCGGCGTCCGGGTGAGACGGGCACGAGCCCGATGTCGCCGACGATGATCACTGACGGGGGGCAGTACTCGATTCTGGCGAATGCGTCCACCGCGCGAATACGGACAGTGACTGCGGTCGAGAGACGCAGGCACTTAGCGGGCCTGGGCATGTGCGGGCGCCCAGCAATGGCGGCAGGGTCGGTCCGGCGCGGGCCGGCCCCCGGGACAGGCGCGCCAGCGGGCACGCAGGCGGTGGGTGATCCCCCGCCGTTCAGCAGCTCCCACGACGCGACGGGCCCGTCATGGTTCGCGGCCGCTCAACCCGATCACATTGCGTCGCTTCCGGATGGATGCTCGATATGGAACCCGTCCGAGAGTCGATAGTCAGCAGGTGCGCGGCACTTGCGTTCATCGCGCGACGGTTCTCGCCGCCCTCGCTGATCGAAACAGGGCTGCCGAGTGCGCCGGGCCGGAGCAGGGGCGTGGGCTGCCGTCCGGTGCAGAAGCTCCTGAAGGAATCCGGCCCTGCGTGATCAGGGCTGATCGCTGATGGCTCGGTAGGCCGCGATGAACAGGGTGTAGCACAGGTCGATCAGTTCTTCGACGGTGGCGTTCTGGTGGCCGAGCGTCCAGTCCACGAGGAGTTCGTTGACTCCGCCGACCAGACTCATCGCCGTCATCGTGAGCCGGCTGGAGGAGGCTTCAGAGCCGGGGAGCGGTGCGACGACGGCGGCGACCATGGCGGCGAATTCGTGCAGGACCTCACGGCGCCGTACTTCGAGGCGGGGGCTGGCGCCCACGACCTCGATGAGCACCAGGCGGGCCATGCGGGCGTCGCCGGCCAGTGTACGGATGAACACTTCCAGGCCGGCTCGCAGCTGGGCGTCGACATCGGGTGCGACAGCGGCTGCGGCCTGTGCGGTCTCGGCTTGGATCGTAGTGATCAGCTCGTTGTAGACCCCGGCGAGAAGGTCTTCGCGATCGCGGAATGACTCGTAGAAGTAGCGCTCGGTCAGTCCGGCATGGGAGCACACCTGCTTGACGGAGGCTGAGGCGTATCCGACCGTGCCGAACATGTCGAGGCCCGCCTGGATGAGGCGGGTGCGGCGCTCCTGCTGTCGTTGCGCCGCATCGCGTCCGCCGTAGCGCCGTCCAGCGGTCTGTGTGCCGGTCATTTTTCCCCTTCGCAGAGGTGTTGACACCGGTGTGCTCCGAACTGACACTCTAGCTTGTCAGATCATCTGACATGGCATCGTGTCAGACGCGTGTGGGGGCCGCTCGGCGTTCCGCTCATGCTCAGGGCAAGAAAGGGGCTCGACCGTGGCAGCACCGCCCAAATACCCGCACACGTCCAGCCGAAGAGACCGCGACAGGCTCCACAGGCTCCCCCGCACACAACCGCTGACCGGCCGAGTGATCGCGGTCACCGGGGCGGGCCGCGGAATCGGCCGTGCCGTCGCGGCCCGCCTCGCCGCGGCCGGAGCCGCCGTGGCGATCGGCGATCTCGACGCGGAGCTCGCCACGGAGGCGGCCGGTGCCATTGGTGCGCGTCCCAATGGCCGACTGCTCGGGCTGTCTCTCGACGTCACCGACACACCTTCCTTCGAAGACTTCCTGCGCACCGTCGAGACCCGGCTGGGGCCGATCGACGTACTGATCAACAACGCCGGAATCATGTGGGTGGGCCCCTTCGAGGAGGAACCGGAGGAAGCCGCCCTGCGCCAGTTCGACGTCAACGTCCACGGCGTACTGCGCGGGATGAAACTCGTGATCCCGGGGATGCGGAAACGCGGTCGCGGCCACGTGGTGAACATCGCCTCCGCCGCCAGCAAGGTCGCCCCGGCCGGCGAGGCGACCTACGCGGCGACGAAGCACGCCGTCCACGGCTACAGCACAGCCGTCCGCGCCGAACTGCGCGGCACGGGCGTGCATGTGTCCTTGGTGATGCCCGGCGTCGTGGACACCGAGCTGGCCGTGGGCACCGCGACCGGACCCACCCGGCGCCTGACGACGGATCAGGTGGCCGACGCGGTGCTCGACGTCGTGCTGCGCCCGCGGTTCGAGGTCTTCGTTCCCCGCCAGGTGGCCGCCCTGACCCGGTTGGCCGCGGTGCTGCCGGGCCGTGCCCGCGACGCCCTGCATCACCTCCTCGTCCCCGACCAGCTCGCCGCCCTGTCCGACCGGTCGGTCCGCGCGGTCTACGAGCAGCGCACCCGGACCGCCCGCCATCCCGAAGGTTGAGCCCGTGACCACCACGCCCAAGCCGGCGCCCAGCGCGGACAAGGCGCAGGACGCCGCCGCTCCGCGTCCCATCCCCGAATTCGAAGGTGTCCACGACGTGTGGCCCCGCGGTGACCGGCTGCGCGCCGTGCGCAGCGCCGCGGCCACCTACCGTGAGCGGTTCGTCCAGCAGGGCCGCATCCACGCCGTCCGCAGTTTCGACATCGCCGCCGCCCCGTACCCGACCCGGTTCGGCTTCCACGGCGCCGCGCTCGCCGTCAACCCGTTCGTGAGCATCGTCAACCGCATGCTCGTCGTGCAGTTCGACGGCTTCGACGGTGAGCCGAAAACACTGGTGTGGGAGCCGACCGTCGCCGCCGGAACGGCTCAAGCGCCGTTCTACGCCCAGCTCAAGCGGCTGGCGGGGGACTTTCTCACCGAGCACGTCTTCGCCCGCTTCTACCAGGACCCGAACACCGTCCTGCCCTCCTGCGGTCTGCGACCCGAGGACGTGGACTTCGTCAGCTTCGACCACCTGCACGTCCAGGACGTGCGCATGATCATGGGAAGTACCACCACCATTCCCGGCGAACGGGCGCCCCGCGAAGCGCTGTTCCCGCGCGCCCGGTTGTTGGTGCACCGCAGGGAGCTGGGCACCTTCGAATCGACGCATCCGATGCAGTGGGCCTGGTACGTCGACGGAGGCATGGACGGGGTACCGCCCGAGCGCGTCACCGCCTTCGACGGCGATGTCGAACTCGGCGTCGGCGTCAGTTTGCTGTGGACCCCCGGTCACACGGACGGCAACCACTCCCTGGTGCTGAACACCCCCGACGGGGTGTGGGTCTCCTCCGAGAACGGCATCTCGGCCGACAACTGGCAGCCCGAGCTCTCCCGCATCCCCGGGGTGCGCCGCCACGCCGCGTTCTACGGCCATGAGGTGGTGCCCAACGCCAACACGCTGGAGGACTCCCTCGACCAGTACGACTCCATGGTCAAGGAGAAGACCCTCGCCGACCCCAGCCGCCGCGATCCGCGCTGGCTGCAGATCCTGCCCTCCTCCGAGCTGGCCCCCTTCAAGCGGCACTGGCCGGTGCTGCCCAGCTTCTTCCACGGCGGTCTGAACTACGGCGAACTGACCCCTGCCAGCGGTGGCCGATGACCGGCCCGGCCGCCCGCCGGATCGCCGTAGACGGCGCGGACGGCGTGGAGCTGGCCGCCTACCAGTGGGGAGTGTCCACGGCTCCTCCGGTGGTGCTGGTCCACGGCTATCCGGACACCAGCGCCGTGTGGCGCCCCGTCGCCGAGCGCCTGGCCGACCGCTTCCACGTCACCGCCTTCGACGTGCGGGGAGCCGGTGCCTCCCACCGGCCCAGGGGTCTGCGCGCCTACCGGATGTCCCGACTGGAAGCCGACCTGGAGGCGGTTCTCGACGCCGTGAGCCCCGACCGCCCGGTGCACCTGGTCGGACACGACTGGGGATCGATCCACTCATGGGAGTCGGTCACCGGCACCCGCCTGGCCGGGCGGATCGCCTCGTTCACCTCCATCTCCGGCCCGTGCCTGGACCACGTCGGCCACCTGATCCGTGCCCGCCTTCGGCCGCGGCACCCGGATCTGCCGAAGATGCTGAGGCAGGCCGCACGATCCTGGTACATCGCCTACTTCCATCTTCCGCTCCTGCCCGCCCTGACCTGGAGAGCACTGGGACACCGCTGGCGCGCCTTCCTCACCAACTCCCAAGGCGTGCCCGGGCACACCCCCTACCCCGCGCCGACGCTGGCCCGCGACGCCGTGGTCGGCACCGCGCTGTACCGCGCCAACATGCTGCCCCGCCTGTTGCATCCCCGGGACCGGCCGACCACCGTCCCGGTTCAGCTCATCATCCCCACCCGCGACTTCTGCGTCACCCCGGTGCTGTCGTACGGAGTGGAGCACTGGACGGGCCAGATACAACGGCGCCCGATCGACGCCGGGCACTGGGTGCAGCTCAGCCACCCCGAGGAGGTCGCGTCCCGGATCGCGGAATTCGCCCACCGCATCGAAGACGGCTCCTGCCGCACTCCGGACCACACCGCGCACCCGACCTGACGGACCAGCAGTAACAGACCGGCAGTACTGGACGACTGCCTGACTGCCCCTTCCCACACACCGATCGCCGACGGAGGAGGAACCTGTCATGTTCCGAGCCGCACATGCCCACCCGGAGCGCCCGTCAGAGCCCATCGACCACCACGACCTGGTGCTGCAGCCCCGGGACGTCACCTTCGACTGGGGCGCCACCCCGCTGCACTGGCTGCCGGGTGAGCCCTTCGCGACCCACACTTTCGATGTGCTCCACCTCATGCTCCCCGAGCTCGAACGCTGGTTCGTGCGCACCTTCGAGCAGGCACTGCCACTGATCACCGATGACCGGCTGCGCGAGGACGTACGCGGCTTCATCGGTCAGGAGGCGATGCACGCCGAGGCGCACCAGGGGGTCCTGGAGCACCTGCTCGCCAAAGGGCTGGACCCGGGTCCGTACACCCTGCAGTCCGAATGGATCTTCCGAAGGGTGCTCGGAGACCGGCCGGAGCTGACGCCGGCCGCCACCCACGCGCACCTCCTCCAACGGCTCGCCCTCATAGCGGCCTTCGAGCACTTCACCGCGTACATGGGTCACTGGATTCTCAGCAACGGGCACCTGGACCAGGCCGGCGCGGACCCCGCGATGCTGGATCTGTTCCGCTGGCACGGCGCGGAGGAGGTCGAACACCGTTCGGTGGCGTTCGACCTGCTGGTGCATCTCGATTCCCGGTACCGGCGCCGAGTGGCCGGCATGCTCGTCACCGCTCCGGTGCTGACCCGGCTGTGGATCCGCGGAGTCCGCTTCCTGATGAGCGCCGACCCCGAACTCCACGACCGGGTCAAGGTCCGCTTCCGCGACTACCTGGCCGCCGCCCGCAAGGACCTGTTGCCGCCACCGGGCGCGTTCACTCGCTCGGTACTGCGCTACTTCCGCCCCGGCTACCACCCGACCCAGGAGGGCTCGACCCAGCAGGCGGTCGCCTACCTGGCGGCGTCCCCCGCTGCCCGAGCGGCTGCCCAATGACCCGGCAACCAGCAAGGCCTCCCATGGACATCAGCACAGCCCTCACTCGGCCACCGGACCTGTACGGCCGACCGCGCAGCGACTCCTTCATGCAGAAGCTGGCGGCTTTCAGCGACAACGCGGTCACGCGCCTCGCGCGGCGCAGCACTCCTCCCAGGCGCCCGCCGGCCACCGAGATACCCGCGATCCGGGAACTGGTGGTCGCCGCCAGGCACCAGGAGGCCGAGGATGTCGTCTCCCTGCGGCTGGCAGCACCCGACGGGGGAACGCTCCCGCCCTGGCAGCCCGGTGCCCACATCGAACTGCACCTGCCCTCCGGCCGCAAGCGGCAGTACTCCCTGTGCGGCGACCCCGCCGACCGGCACCGGTACCGCATCGCGGTGCGCCGCATCGCCAACGGCGGAGGCGGTTCGGCCGAGGTGCACGACACCCTCGGAGACGGTGTGCGGGTCGCCGTCACCGCGCCCCGGAATGCCTTCCCCTTCGCCGCCGAAGCATCCATCCTGCTCATCGCGGGCGGCATCGGAATCACCCCGATCCTGCCGATGGCCCGGGAAGCCGCCCGACGCGGCCTGGACTGGAGGCTCGTGCACACCGGCCGCAGCCGCGGCTCGATGCCCTTCGCGGCAGACCTCGCCGAACTCGCGGCCGCAGCCCCTGGCCGGGTCTCCATCCGTCCTGACGACGAGTCCGACGTGCCCGAAGCAGCCGATCTACTGAGCTTGAGCCCGACGGCGGGTGCGGTGTACTGCTGCGGGCCCGCACCCATGATCGACGGCGTTCGGCGCGCGTTCGGTGGCAGCCGCGCCTCAGCCCTGCACTTCGAGCGTTTCGCCCCGCCCCCGATCACGGACGGCCGTCCCTTCGAACTTCAGCTGGGCGACACCGGACGGGTTCTGCCAGTGCCGCACAACCGCTCAGCCCTGGATGTTCTCCACGAGGCCCTGCCGGACATGCCGTTCTCCTGCCGCCAGGGGTTCTGCGGCACCTGCCGGGTAAGGGTGGCCCATGGCCACGTCGATCACCGCGACCGTCGGCTCACGGCCACCGAACGTGCGGAGGGCGCCATGCTGCCCTGCGTCTCGCGTGCACCGGAAGGAGAGCGGTTGGTGCTGGAGGTGTGAGCGATGGCCGAACGCCCGTAGAGCGCGGCCGTCACCGCGAGGAACGTCAGCGGCAGCGTTGATACCCCACCCATGGCGCGACTCACTGCCTGGACGATAGGACGGTCTGGGACACCGGCCAGATCCAAGGGCAAGTCGAGCCACCAGGCCGACCACACCGTTCTGCGCGGACACGGACTGCCCGCGGGACAGGCCGTGTTCGCGAGATGACTGCATACCTGGAGGCCGCCGACGACCTGCTCAGTGACGACGGCGAGGCCTACAAGCAGGCCATCATCGAGCGCTACCCCGCCTACGCGGCTCCCTTCGTGGTCGACATTGGCAACTTCTACCTGTTCGACACCCGCCCCCGCCTGATCAGCACCGTTGAAACGATCACCCAGGTTCCACTCAGGGACGCCCCACGCGAACTGCCCGACGGAGCTACGCGCTGACGGTCGTGGAGCGGAGGTCCTTGCGGAGGATCTTGCCCGATGCGGACTTGGGGATGGCGTCGATGAACTCGACCCGCCGGACCTTCTTGTACGGGGCGACCTGGCGTGCGACGAACTCGATGACCTCGTCCGCGGTGAGGTCGGTGCCGGGCCGACGCACGACGAAGGCCTTGGGGATTTCCTCACCGTCGTCGATGACCCCGATGACCGCGGTGTCGGTGATGGCCGGGTGGGTCAGCAGCAGGGCCTCGAGTTCGGCGGGCGGGACCTGGTAGCCCTTGTACTTGATCAGTTCCTTGAGCCGGTCGACGATGAACACCCGGCCGGCGTGGTCGACCCGGGCGAGGTCCCCGGTGTGCAGGAACCCGTCGGAGTCGATCGTGGCGGTGGTCGCTTCCTGGTTGCCGAGGTAGCCGGTCATCACGTTCGGTCCCTTGACCCACAACTCGCCCGGCTCGCTCAGCCCCTGTGCGGGGTAGGCGACCTCCTTGCCGGTGACAGGATCGACGATCTTGTTGACGGTGTTGGCGACGGGCCAGCCGCAGGAGCTGAGCGGCGCGGCCTCCCCGAAGTGTTCCTGACCGCCGTCCGCGGGCATGCAGTGGCTGACCGGGCTCAGTTCACTCATGCCGTAGCCCTGCAGCACCTGTACGGTCAGCCGCTTGGCCACGGCGGTTCCGAGTTCGGCGTCCAACGGTGCGGCGCCGGACAGGATGACACGCAGCGATGACATGTCAAACTGGTCGACCACGGGATGCTTGGCCAGCGCCACCGCGACCGGAGGCGCGATGAAGCCGTAGGTGATCCGGTGGCTCTGGACGGTGCTCAGGAAGTCGGCCAGATCGAAGCGGGGCATGACGACCAGCGTCGCCCGCGCCTGCAACGCGGCGTTGAGCAGCATGGTCATGCCGTAGATGTGGAAGAAGGGCAGTACCGCGAGGATCTTGTCGTCGGATCTCATCGCGAGCAGCGGCCGGATCTGCGCCATGTTGGCCACCAGGTTGCGGTGGGTGAGCATGACGCCCTTGGGGTTGCCGGTGGTTCCGGAGCTGTAGGGCAACACTGCCAGGTGGGTGGCGGGATCGAAGTCGACCTGGGGTGCGGGAGCGCCCGGGCCGAGCAGGTCGTCGGCGTTCGGGTGTCCGGTGGCGGCAGCGCCGTCACCGTCGAGGACGATCAGGCTCTCCGACGTGATCCCGACCGTCCACGCCGCCTCCTGCGCCTGCGGCAGCAACGCGGTGACGGTGATCAGCATCGTCGCGTTCGCGTCGGTGAGCTGCTTGGCGATGTCATGGGCGGTGAACAACGCGTTGATCGTGGTCGCGGTGGCACCGGACCGCAGAATGCCGTGGAAGGCCACGGCGAACAGGGACGAGTTCGGCGCCAGGAGGCCCACCACGTCGCCGACGCCGATCCCGCGAACGGCCAGCGCGCCGGCCGTCGCGTTCACCCGCTCGATCAGCTCCCGGTAAGTGGTCTGCGTGCCACCGGCGGCGTCGATGAGCGCGACTTGATCCAGGTCCGTCTGATCGACCTGATCGACGTCTGTGAAGAGGAAGTCGAAGACGCTCGCTTCGGGGATGTCAACGTCGGGGAACGGGCTGGCGAACATGAAGGGTCTCCATTACTGGTGCAGCTACTGGTGCATCGATTCAGAGGATGGTCGCCGCGTCGTGCGGGACGGTGCGATGAGTCGGCGCCGACGAAGGCCGTGCCGGATCGGGTTGGTCGGGGCCTTTCGCGTCGGCGAGAAACGTCAGGACGCAGGCGGCGAACTCGTCGGGGCAATCGATGAGATCAAGGACACGAGGTCGGTACGGCGGAAATGGGGCACATCCAGGAAGCCTGGACGCAGGTAGGCCGGATCGGGGCAGCCGTAGTAGCCGCCGGTCTGGAGTCCCAGCTGTCCGGGGTCGGACCGGTGGCTCCGGATCAGTGCCGACGCGGGCAGGGCCGTCCGTCAGGTACGGGTGAGGGACAGCGACAGCGACAGCGACAGCGACAGCGACAGCGACAGCGACAGCGAGACGGTGTTCACGCCGGAGGGTTCCAACGGCTGTGTGCTGTCGACTAGTTGATCACCGAGCGGTACGGCGCCACGGTGGCACCGGTCGGTCTTGCCGGTTACTGCGGGAGAGCAAGGTGTCTCACGCTCGGCGGCGTGCTCAATCGGGATCGGCGCGTTGTTCGCGAGCCCGGGGCGGGCGCAGGCAAACGACTGCCGAGTGGACCGGAGTCAACACGTGGCGATGATCATCGAGAGCCGGCCGGGGCCGGACGCCGGCATCCGTGGTGACGGCCCTTCCGGCGCCTTCTGAACTGCTCGGTGCGGGGCGAAAGGTTCACTCCGGGCAAGCTGTAACCGATCACTTCGGCGGCTCGACGTGATCGCTGCGCGGTGTTGTCGGAGGGCTCGGCCGCTTGCTGAAGCGCTCATGGCACACCTCGTCGTGTGACTGCCCCCGCCTCGGCGGCGGCCGGTGGAGCGGTGCTCGGCCATCTGACCCGAGGGCCGCCCACGTACTCCCGCTCGTTTGCGGGCTCAGAGGCTCACAGTAGGAGAGTCACTACCATCATGCAAGTAACTGGTTGTGGTGACAGCGGTCCCCGTAGGCTCACGAGGCCTGCTGGTTCCTCCGCCCGAGTACGGCTCGGAGCCGGTCGTCCGCGGACAGACCCGGCAGGAACATGGTGTGCTCCTCGTCGATGGGGTGACCGGTCGTCCGGTCGATCAGCAGCGGATCGACATCGGCGCCTGACTCCTTGTCCACCAGCCGGACGTTCGACGCCTCCGGCGGGAAGTGCTCGGCGCCGAAGGCGTACAGGGCGATGAGTACCGGCAGAAATGCGTGGCCGGCCTCGGTGAGGACGTACTCGTCCCGCGGAGGGCGTTCGCTGTAGCGGCGACGCTCGAGGAGGCCGGCCTCGACGAGCGCGCCGAGTCGGCGGGTCAGGGAGTTCGGTGAGATGCCCAGGCTCTTCTGGAACCCGTCGAACCGGGTGATGCCATGTGTCGCGTCGCGCAGGATGAGGATGCTCCACCACTCGCCGACCCGTTCCAGCGCCAGCGCGACCGGGCAGCTCATGCTCTGAAAGCTCTTCCGTTCCATGATGGAAGTCTACGGATCAGGCATCAGCGTCCGACGCTGTGAGTCACCGGTCGAACTGATCGTCTCCAGGCCCGCAACAGGGCGATCAGCCGACCCGGCACGATCATGCTGAGGTGGGCGTCATGGGCCACGGAGACGACTGTGTCACCGATCTCGGTGCTGGAGGACCTGCTTGAGCGCGCCTCTCTCACCGACGATCAGCCGGATCGCGGCGAGTGGCCCAGACGCGGCGTCGGTCCTCCTGCACCGAGTGTGTGAGGCAGCCGGGCGGGCGCGGACTCCGGCACGCCCCGCCGACGCGCGCGCAGTTGTCTGGGCGATTCGCCGTACCACCGTCGGCAGGCTCGCGTGTAGCTGCTGGTCTCGGAGTAACCGAGCATGGTCGCGATCTGGGAGATCTGCATGCCGGTGGCGGAAAGATCCCATGCCATGTCGCGCCGCACGTCGTCGAGGATCTCCTCGAAGGACGTGCCGGACTCGGCGAGCCTGCGCTGGAGCACCCGCGGGTGCAGGGACATCGCCCTCGCGACCGCGACCAGGTCGGCCTGGTTGACGACCAGAAGCCGCTGAATCTTGCCGCGCACGTGATCGGCGACCGCCAGGTCGGGCCGTATGCCGGAGAGGTAGTTCTCGGCCAGGGCCAGTGCTGCCGCGTCCCGACCGCGGATCGGCTGGTTCAACGAGTGAGGGGGCAGGTGGACGGAGTTCACCTCCTGCTCGAACTCGACAGGACACCCGAACATCTCGCGATAGCTCTCCATGGGGGCGATGCGGCGGTGTTGCAGCGTCACCCGAAGAGGAACGAAGCCCTCCCCGAGCATCAGTCGGAAGGCGTCCATCGCGATACCGAGGCCCTTCTCGACCATCTGGTCGCGATGAGCGGGTCGGCGCAGGTTCGTCGAGAGCGTGAAGATCGCCGCGTGCGGTTCGCGGATCAGCTCGGTGAAGTCATGGGGCACGTAGTGGGGCAGGTATCGCGAGACGCTCTCGATCGCCGCGTCCACAGTTTCCGCGTTGCGGAGGATGACCGCGATGGGGCCCAGCAGTTGGAGGCCCTGCCTGCGGGCCAGTCGCATCCCGAAGTCTGGGCAGTCGAGCTCCTGGGCCGCGTCCCCGATCACGGCGGCCACGGAGGCGTAGGGGAGAAACGTGTCGTAGTCACCGGCAGCCCCCGGATCGATGCCGTGCGTACGCATGAGGGCGTCGGAGTCGCCGCCGAGGTCGGCCACCAGCTCAGCGACGTTGAGGAGCGCGAGACCACGGATCAGGCTGGTCACAGTCGCCAAGTGTCAACTAATAGTCGCATCAAGACAAGTTCTTGAGCCTCGTCCGGTGTCAGCATCCCTCCACGGCGTCACCTCGCCAGCGTGACGATCTCCGTCTTCGAGGAAGCAGACAGAGCCATGCGAAACCACGTTCATGCCGGACAAATCCTCCTCCCCAGCGGTCGCTGCGACGCCGGCGCGAGGAGCATCTCATGTCGATGAAGGCAGTCGTCATGATCAACAGCAGCCTCGAGGTGGTCGAGGCACCGCTCCCGCAGCCCGGTCCCGGGGAGGCACTAGTCAAGGTCCTCGCGGCGGGCATCTGCGGCAGCGACCTGCACTGTGTCACCCATGGCGCCCAGCTGCTGGACAGTGCCAGGGAGGCAGCGGGGGTAGAGCTCTTCAAGCTGGACGAACCGGTGGTCCTGGGGCACGAGTTCTGCGCCGAGGTCGTCGAGTACGGACCTGACTGTCGAGCGACGCTCGCGCCTGGCAGTCGAGTCGTCTCGGTGCCGTTCCTCCTCCGGCCGGAACCCGTGTCCATCGGCTTCGGGGGCCCCTCCACGCCGGGCGGGTACGCCGAGTACATGCTCCTGTCGGAGGACCTCCTCATTCCGGTGCCCGACCACGTCCCCGACGACATCGCCACCCTCGCCGAACCGCTCGCGGTCGCCCTGCACGCGGTCAACCGCGGCGGCCTGGGACCCGACGACGTGCCGCTCGTCATCGGCTGCGGTCCCATCGGACTCGCGGTGATCGCGGTCCTGAAGATGCGGGGCATCGGTCCGATCGTGGCGTCGGACTTCTCGCCGTCGCGCAGGGCGATGGCCACCGCCCTCGGCGCCGATGTCGTGGTCGACCCGCGCGAGACGTCACCCTACGAGACCTGGCAGGAGGTCGCCGCCTCCTCCGACCCGACGCGGTGGGGCCGCCAGACTCTGATGTTCCAGGGCACGGGCCTCCGCCCGTCCGTCGTCTTCGAGTGCGTCGGCGTACCCGGCATCATCCAGCAGATCCTGGCCGGGGCCGCGGCCTGCTCGAAGATCGTCGTCGCGGGCCTGTGCATGGTGCAGGACTCCTTCTACCCGAGCTTCGCGATCATGAAGGAGATCGACCTGGCCTTCTGCATCTCCTACACACCCGAGGAGTTCGCCCAGGCACTGGGACACATCGCCTCCGGGGAGCTGCAGGTCGAGGCGTTCATCACCAGCCGTGTCGCACTCGACGACGTGCCCGAGGCCTTCGCGAGGCTGGCCGACCCCGAGAAGGACGCCAAGATCATCGTCCTTCCGTGAGCTGATCCGATCCGAGTCGAGCCGCCTTCCCGTCCGCCGCACGCGACGGAGCCCGCCTCGGCGGGCCGCGGCAATCATGAGAAAGCAGGCACCCGTCATGACCGCCGAACTGACCGCGAACAAGGTCCCTGTCGTCTCGCTCCCGCAGACCGAGCTGCTCACGGTCAACGTGAACGAGATCCCCGTCCTGAAGGACTCCCTGGGTCCCGGGGTCGACTTCCAGCCGCTGTTCCTCGACCCCGAGGTCGGGGTGTGGGTGGTCATCGGGACCTTCGCTCCCGGTGTGGAGCTGCCCATCCACCTCCACACCGGTCCGGTGCACGGTTACACCCTCAAAGGGGAGTGGATCTACAAGGAGTACCCGGACCAGCCGCAGACCGCGGGGTCGTACCTCTACGAGCCCGCCTCCTCGGTCCACACCTTCGCCGTACCCGAGACGACCACCGAGCCCACGGTCGTGCTGTTCATCGTGTACGGAGCCAACGTCGGCTTCACCGACGAGGGCCAGTTCCACTCGGTCCTCGACGCCGCCACCATCCAGAAGCTGACCGAGGACTGCGCACGGGCGCAGGGCCTCGGTGCCATCAAGTACCTGACCGGCGGGACGGCGAAGTTCAGCGACGCGTAACCCGAGGACCGGCTGTGCGGGCATCGAAGCCGAAGCGGCGAAGTGATGCCCGCACCGCCCTCGTTCGGGGCTACGCGACGGGACCGCGTCACCCCGAGGAAGCATTTCTGTGCACAAGAGCGACATGGAGACCGCCAATGCCCCCTCTCAATGGGAAGAGCGAACCGTCCGGGTCAACGGACAGCGCATCCACCTGCGGATCGCCGGGACGTCCGGCCCGATCGTCCTGCTGGTCCATGGCTTTCCAGAGTCCTGGTACTCGTGGCGGCACCAGATGGACGCGCTGTCCAACGCCGGCTACCGCGCCGTGGCGATGGACATGCGGGGATACGGCCGCTCGTCCAAGCCCGCCGAGGTGGCCGCGTACCGGATCACCGAGTCGGTCGCGGACTGCGTCGGCATGGTCGAGCACTGGGCGAGTCAAGCGCCGTGATCGTCGGCCACGACTACGGGGCTCCGGTGGCGTGGGCGTCGGCGTGGACCCCAGCGCGGCGGGCTGTTCGGCCACCACGATGAGCCGTACAGCGTGGGAGAGTCCCGCGCTGTGGACACGATCTGCTGCTGGGCCGTCGACAACTCGTACACGAGCCGAGCCGGCTCGACCACCGGGTGCCCAAGTCGCCCGAAAGGTTGCGCTGTTGACACTTCGAGGCGGTCTTCCCGCGTACGACGAAAGACCAGGCCGAATGGCCTCGCCGGTGCGATTGCCGCCCTCGCGGATCAGGTCCAGCACGATGGCGTCACGCGCGGCGGTCAGGATGCCGTTCGCCTCGTACCGCGAGGTGAGTTCCGCCGACCGACCCTGCTCAGCCGCCTCCACGGTGTCCCAAGCGAGGGTCGCCCCGCTGAAGCGGGCTTCCAGGCCGCCCCGTTCGCCGGGGCGCACGGGCGTCCGTCACGCCGCGCGGGGGACCTCACCGCCGCCGACGACGACACCAGTGTCGATCTGGACACAGAAGACGTGAACTCCCTCAACCGACCAGCCATGGGCAGGACTTACTTGAGCACCACTCAAGGGCCCTCGCGGACGTCCATGAACTCGTTGAGGTACCGAGATTTCCAGTTCGACGTTGGTGACGGCGAGCCGACCGAGGCTGTGCTGATGTCGAGGCCGGGGAATGGCAGTTCCGGGGTGTACCGGATGTTGCGAGAGCGCCGGCTGCCACGCGAGGCGGCGGGTCCCCGGCCACGTAGCCCGCCTACCGCGCGCCCCCTTGGATGGCCTCTGACGCTCGGCAGGTCGGTCTCGGCCAGGAACCGCCAGTCCCGGGCCGCCGCGCATCAGTCGTCCCGCCTGAAGATAGTTCCGCAGGACATGATCACGAAAGGCGGCCACCACCAGCAGCGAAGAATCTGCGGGTGAGCCCCCTGCCCCTGGCAGCCGACCACAGCCACCCAGCGCCTCTTCAGCGGCTCCTCGGTCCGGCTGCATGCCGCGTCGCCCCCATCCGCGAGGCGATCCAGCGCGTGACTTCACAACCCCTGACCTGCGGCGACACGCTCAACAGCCTAAAAGGGACAAGCGGCTGCCGGCGGTCCGGCTAGCCTGCTCAAGCACGCAGAAAAGAAGTCGTTTCCGGGGAGCCCCAACAGTGCGATGATCAGCCAGTGGGCATAGCCATCAACGTACTGCTTTTCGTCACCGCCTTCTTCTGCCTCGCCGTGGGCATCACGGCCGCCACGTCGTTCCGGATGCTTCCCTGGCTGGTCGGCAGCGTGTCCAGGCCTCGGCTGTGGGGCGCCGGGTACACCTTGTTCGGCGTTGTCGTCCTGTACCACGCGGTAGTCGAACTGGTGCATGTCGACCCGGCGGTCGAACTGGTGATGACGGCCGTCACCACGGCGACGGCCTTGGTCGGGCTCGGGATGATGTGGTCCGCCCAGCGGGTCGGTCGGGCGGCGAGGTCGCCCGATACCGGGCCCGGCGCCACCGAGTGACTGGGCGCTTGCGCAGGGCAGTCAGCTCTGCGGTGTGATGCCCAAGGATCGGACGAGCTGGGCCAGTTCTTCACGGAAGAGCTTTTCCGGGCTGAGGGCCTGGGTCTGCAGGTGGCCGTAGATCTCCAGTGACACCAGGCCGTGCAGGTGGCTCCAGATACGCAGGGCAAGGGCCACGGCGGCCGGGGGCAGGTCGGGGAAGGCCGGGCGGACCTTGTCCAGCAGGCCGAGGTCGAAGTCGGACCACTCGAAGTCGCTGTCCGCGTAACGGAGTTCGGCGTGCGGCCAGGCCGCGGCTGCGAGTGCGGTGATGCCGGTGCAGACACGGTGGGCGGCTTCCGGAGCGGCGCCGCCCTCGGGCGGCCGGTAGCCGGGGACGGGGTCCCCGTAGATGAGGCGGAAGCCCTCGGGGTTGGCCAGCGCCCAGTTCCTGAAGGCGTGGGCCCATGCCTGGATCCGGGCCGCCGGGTCCTGGGCGGGGGCGGCGCCCCACGCGGCGTCCACGGTGTCGGCCAGCGCGGTGTAGACGTTGCTGATCAGCGTGGTGACCAGGTCGTCGCGGGTGGCGAAGTAACCGTAGATGGCGTTGGCCGTCATGCCCATCTCGCGCGCGATGGCTCGCAGCGTGATCGCGTCCGGTCCCCCCGAGGCCATCAACTCCAGCGCGACCTTCTTGATCTCGGCGGCCGTCTCGGCCCTCAGCCGCTCGCGGCGCCCCTTGGTGTTTCCCACGCGTTCCATGGCTACTTACTCTACAGCGTCACAATAGTGCACTCCATATCAATACTTCACGCCGTATAGTTTCTGCATGCCGTGAAAGTGGGCGGCTGCACGACCAACTACCCAGGGAGAGCCATGCACATCGGAGTCATTGGGGCCACAGGCGGCATCGGCAGTCGCGTCGTCACCGAAGCCCTCGACCGGGGGCATCACGTCACGGCCTTCAGCCGCGACGCCACGCGGATCGACGAGCACCGAAAGAACGTCGTCTGGAAGAGCGTCGACGTCCTCGACGCCCGCGCCGTCGCCGCCGTCATACCTGGCCTCGACGTACTGATCAGCGGATTCCAGCCAGGAAACGCCGCCAAGGACATCGCCGACACCGTGGCCCGCTCGATCGCCGATCCCACGTTGTACGCCACCGCCGCGCGAGCACTCCTCAAGGCACTGGAAAGCCACCCACGGACCCGGCTCATCGTCATCGGCGGTGCCGGCAGCCTGGAGATCGAGCCCGGAGTCGTACGGGCCGACTCCGACGAACTCCTACACGAAACCCTCGACGAGATCGGCCTGCCCAGGGAGTACGCCGCTGCGGTGCGCGGCCACCGCGACGCCCTGAACGTCCTGCGCACCTCCAACCGGCTGTGGACCTACTTCAGCCCCGCGGAGGACATCGCACCCGGCGAACGTACGGGCCGGTTCCGAATCGGTGGCGACCAGCCGGTACTCGACGCGGACGGGCGCAGCCGTATCTCCATGGAGGACTCCGCCGTCGCTCTTGTCGACGAGGCCGAACTGCCCCGCTTCGTCCAACGCCGCTTCACCATCGGCTACTGACCGACACCGGGGGACGGGCGCTGGATGACGGCACCGGCACCGGTGTTACCCGCAGTGGGTCAGGTGCAAGAGCCGTTACGGCGCGGTCGGGCACCGCGGACCGCGGACCGCGCTCACCAGGCTGTCCCAGGACTGCCAGGGTGGCCTCGGGCATGGTGTCGACGATGCCGGATGCGAGCAGTTCGGTGATGTAGAGGGTGTCGGGGCAGGTCGGGTCCTTCACACCCGTCGAGGCCCACAGCGGACGCTGCCTGTTGGCGTGCAGTCGGTCCAGCGCCGCCCGGCGGTCGGCCTGGAAACACAGATCACCGCCTACACCCTCCGCCGCGAACGAACGGCCCGCGCCTACCGGTGGCGCTATGACGCCGTCGCCGAACACGTCCGCTACCTCGAACGCCAGGCTCAACCGCGGTCCCAGACGCCGAGGGTCGCCGTTGCAGTCGGTGTCGCCATAGTGCGTACACCGCACACTAAGTGACGCTATGTTGCACACGCGCAGGCATCATCAGCGACGAAGGGTCCACTGCCATGTCTCGCCTCAACCTCGCCCACCTGGCCCTCACTGCCGCCCAGAACATCCAGACCGCCGACGAAGTCCGTCGTGACCCGGCCGTAGTCAAGGCGGCCAAGCAGTTCGCGGAAGACAGCGCCCAGGCTTTCCGCTCCGGTGGTGCGCTGGCACGCGAGGCTCAGTCCTCCTGGCGTCGCCACAGCCCGCTGACCAAGGGGGCCGGAACCGATGAATGATTTCAGCGCAGACGCGATGGGCCTTGTGATCCGCGAGCACCGCCAGGCCCAGAGACCCTCGATGACCCAGGAAGAGTTGGCCAGGCGGGCCGATTACGGGAAGGGCGGCGCGGTCTCGATCTCCCGGATCGAGCACGGGCTCATAAGCCCCGGGGAGCACCGTCTGGCCGCCATCGCCCTCGCGCTCCAACTGACACCCGAGCAACTCAAGCAGGAGGCGGAGGACCGAACCAGGTCTCTCGCTCGTCAGCGGGGCCAGCGGCCGGTGAAGTTGCGCGACCAAGTCGCGGAGACGAAAAGACGTCACGCCGAGATCAACGAGAAGGCGGCCCAGCGGTCGAAGATCACCCAAGAACACGGGGAAGCCTTCAACCGGGTCCATGATGCCGCCCGCGACGGGTTTTTCCTGAGGTTCGTGGAGCTGGCCGAGAGCATCAGCGGGGCGCCCGAGCCAGAGAGGCCGAGTGAGGAGGAGATCGAGAGCACGGGCGAGACCCCTACTGCGATACGTATCGAGGCCATGTCCTTCGGGATCGCCAACGCGATCCGCGGTGCCGCCGCTGGAGGTGCGGCCGGGGCGGCAGCAGGCGGCGCCGCGGCCTACGGTGCGTTCACTGCCGCCGCGTTGTTCGGGACCGCCTCCACTGGAACAGCCATTTCGACGCTGTCAGGGGTTGCCGCGACCAACGCGACGCTGGCCCTCCTGGGAGGAGGCACGCTGGCTGCAGGCGGTGCGGGCATGGCGGGTGGAACCCTCCTGCTCACAGGCATGGTCGCCGCCCCGGCGGCAGCGCTGGCGGCCGCCGGCTTCTACGTCTTGAGGCAGCGCCGGAACAAGAAGGAGGAGCAGCGTCTCCGAACCGAGGTCGAGGCCGCGGAGGCGGCTCTGGATCAGTCACAGCAAGGCTTCGACGCGATGATCGAGGTACTGCATCGCGCCACGGACATCATGGAGTACGTCAGCGTCCACGGCACCCACGCCCTTGAGAAGTGGAGGGTAAGTCTGCCGCCGGAGCCCCGGGACTGGGAATCGCTCGGGCATGAGGGGCAGGAACGGTACAAGGAGTTCCTCACCGTGGCGGGATGCCTCCTCGCCGTGAGCAGCATCAACGTCAGTGCCCTCCTCACGGCAAAGCCCGACGCTTTGCGCGAGATGGACAAGGCCATCGACGAGACGCTGCGGTACGCGGACAACACCATCAAGTCGATCGTCTGAGTCCCGAAGTCGTTGCCACGCGCAGACCCAGTGCAGCGCGCTGCACTGGCGATTGCACGGTCGGCGACGTGCCGGGCTCCACTCGCGAGGCGGCGCCTGCCGGAGAGGGACTCGCTCAGCTCTCCTTGATCTTCGAGACGTTCTCGGCCAGCCAGTCGTCGAAGCTCTTGAGCGCCGGGTTGAGTTCCCGCACCTTGTCCAGGTCGCGGGCGCCGGTGAACTCCTGGTCGAAGTCGCCGTAGTACTGGAACATGTTGGCGATCTCCTCGGCGGCCGGGACGTCGAGGGAGCGGAAGACGTCGTAGGGCACCGACTGGAAGCGCACCGGCTCGCCGAGGGCGGCCTGGAACTTCGCCGCGTACTGCGCTCCGGTCAGATGGTCGCCGGCCAGGCCGACGGTCTCGCCGACGAGCCGCTCGCCGCCCTTGAGGATGCCGAAGGCGGTCCGGCCGATGTCCTCGGCGTCCACTCCGGCCAGCAGCTTGCCGTCCTCCAGCGGCAGGGTCAGGGTCAGCACACCGTCCTCGCCGCGCTGGGGACCCACCTGGGTCAGGAAGCCCTGGAAGAAGAAGGTGGTGTTCAGGAAGGTGGTCGGCACCCCGGCCCGACGGAACAGGTCGTTGGCCTCGCCCTTGGCGTCGAAGTGCGGCACGTTGTACTTGTCCTGGAGAACGGGCATCCGCTCGTCCTCCAGCGGCAGCAGTTCGCGGGTGTCCTCCAGCGTCGACCACACCACGTGCTTCAGCCCCGCCGCCTTGGCGGCCCGCACCAGGACGTCGATCTCCTCGATCTCCTTGACCGCCGAGCCGTGCGCCCAGAAGTTGGTGACCAGGAAGGCGCCGTAGGCGCCCTCGAACGCCTTGCGCACACTGGACTCGTCGTAGAAGTCCGCCTGGACCACCTCGGCCCCCAGCGCGGCGAGCTCCCTGGCGGCGGGCGAGTCGGGGTTCCTGGTGAGCGCGCGCACCGTGAAGCCCGCATCAGGGTCGGCGAGGATCGCCCGCGCGGCGCCGCCGCCCTGGGCTCCCGTCGCTCCGGCGACCGCGATGACCTTCTGCTCGCTCATAGCTGCTGCTCCTGTCCGAAGAACCGGGTTGAGGCGTCAACATGAACGTAACCCCGATTAGATGACGCGTCAACCTTTCCGGTTGGGCTTCAGCCGTGACCGACTCCAGATGGCTGAATGCGGACCAGCAGCAGGCATGGCGGCCCCGGGTGAGCAAGCGGCGCGGTACGCAGCTGACCGCGGCGCGCTCGGGGCGTTTCGTACCTCATGCCGCCGGCCACCGACCTTGGCGTGGAAGCCGATCGCCCGATGCAGCCCGATGCCGCCCCGGCCGATCGGGGGGCCGAAGTGGTGCGCCGCTGCCCCTCGGGTGCGCCGGGGTACGAACTGGCAGATGGTGGGAGAGAGACGCCGAACCGGCACACCCGCATCACTCGTCCCCCTGCCGGACAGCTGCGGGTGCACGGCGAACTGTCGCCGGCCAGCCGCAGCCGTACGACAGGCGAGGATCGTCGACATCGGGCCCGACGTTGGCCCGCAGGGAGGCGATCAGCGCCTCGGTCAGCTCCTCCCAGTCCCGGAACAGTTCCCGTGTGCTCTCGTCGAGGAGGAGGGCCCTCACGAGGTTGACGCCGGCGCAGTAGCTCGGGGACAGGGCCGTCGCCAGCGCGTTGGCGGCAAGTACGTCGGTGAACCTGTTCTCGACGTAGGCGGGATTGCCCGTCCATCCGTCGATGAGCTGGAGGAACTGGCGCCGCCCGGACGACCGGTGCACCGCGTACGACACCCGCAGGGGCGCGATGGTGCTGCTTCCCCGTATGCGGCGCGGCGTCCCGACCTGCGAGCACCACGGTCTCGAACTGATCGACGACGGCCCGCGCACCGCCACCGTCCAGCTCAAGCTGCTCGTCGCCGACCGGGTCGCGGCCCGTTTCACCCTGGAGGACGGCTCGACGGTGCGCATCGGCCGGAGGCCTGGCCCCGGCGGCATCGCCCTGCACGACCTGCTCCCCGGCGATCTGGCCGGCCTCGTCAGCCGCGCCCACGTGGAACTGCGGGTCGCGGGAGGCGTCGTGCACACCACCGACGTGAGCAGCTTCGGCACCAGGTGGCGGGCGACGGGCAAGTCGGGGCCCGGGCCCTGGCGCGACCTTCCCCAGGACGCCTCACGCGACTTCCGCGCCGGGGACGAACTGGAGCTGACCGAGGGCGTCGTCCTGGCCCGCAGCGGGCGGCGCTTCCCGGCGGAGCTGGCCCAGGAGTGGCAACGCCGGAAGCCGCCGAGCGGGGAGGGCGCGGCGGCGGCGACCCGGATGGTCTGAGGGCCTGGGGCCGCTCAGTCCCCCTCCCCCGGAGGACGCCGAAGCCGCGCGGCGCGAACGGCCCGACGACATAGGCGGGTTGGCCGCCGCTCTGGCTCGCAGGCCCGCGCACAGCGGCCTTGGGCGTCGGCCGAGCCCCGCCGTATCGGCCGAGCCCCGCCGTATCGACCGCGCCCCGCCGTACCGGCCGCCCCCGCCGTACCGGAAGCTGCGGGGGCCTGCGGGTCCTGCGGGTCCGACCCCTGGCGGTGGCCGCGCCGGCCTGCGTCGTGACAGGGGCCGCTAGGGGGCCGATTGGGGTTTGCCCGGGCCAGGGGGACGCCTAAGGTCGGCGTTCGAAGCCTGACGAGAGATCCTTGCACGGCTTGCCTAGGAGGCGGGGGGCATCATGGCGGAGAGCGAGTCCTGGGCGGTCCGGTCCGAGGGAACGGCGGACGAGGTCGTCCTCGCGGTCGACTTCCCCGGTACGGGAAGGCCGGAGGCCGGTTTCACGGACCTCGCCGCGAAGCTCGACATCCCGTACGGCCTGTGGGAGACCCTTCCCCCGCCGCTGGCCTCCGGCATCGCGCTGACCGGCGCTGAGTGGATCGAACGCTGGCTGGAGGGAGTACGCGAGAGCGGCCGCCCCGTGCGGGCGGTCATGGCGTTCTGCGCCGCGAGTCCGTACGCCGCCATCCTGGCGGACCGGTTGGGGACGCTCCAGGGCGAGACTCCCGCCACGGTCTTCTTCGACCCCGACGTCCCGCAGGAGTTCTTCCTGCACTGGCAGTACCAGATGATCATGGAGCGGTTCCTGACGGAGCTGACGCCCGAGGAGAAGGCGGCCGCGCGGGCGCGCGGTGAACAGGCCCGCGAGCGGGCCACCGACATCACCGCCCTCGGCGCCGAACTCATCGGCGTCTTCCGCGAGTACGGCGCGCCCGCCTGCCACCGCGCCGGCCTCGACGACGAGGCCACGGCGGAGTACCTGGCCGGCTTCACCACCTACGTCTCGTTCGTCTGCGGCTCCGGCCAGCTCGCGACGACCGAGCCCGAGGCGCTGGTCCGGGGCTGGTCGGCCGCCACCGCGGTGACCTCTTCGGGCAGCGGCGAGGCGGGACGGCTGGTGGGGAAGGAGGTCCCCTTCCCCGACATCGCCCACGCGGACCTGCTGGCGCACGAGAAGGTGGCCGCCGCCGTCTCCGCCCTCCTCATCGGCTGAACCGGGGACGTCATGGTGGGAAACGTGGGAACCCCGGCCGTCGCGCACGCGCTGACCGGCCCGGTCCGCCCGGTGTCCGGTCCCCTGCTGCCGGAGCTGCTCGACCGGGCCGCGGCCGTCTGCCCCGACGCGACGGCACTGGTCACACCGGACGCGGTGTACACGTACGCGGAACTCCACGCGCGGGTCCAGCGGCTGGCCCGCCAGGTGGCCGAGTCCACGGCGACGGCCACGGACGGCGACGTGCTCGTCGCGGTGCTGCTGCCCCGTACCGCAGACTCGGTCGTGGCCCTGCTCGCCGTGCTCACGGCGGGCGCCACGTATGTGCCGGTCGACAGCGGATATCCGGCACAACGGATCTCGGCCATGCTCGCCGACGCCCGCCCACAGCTGCTGATCTCCACCCGCGAGCTCGCCGCGGAGCGGGCTTCCGGTGTCGCGGCGCTGCTCCTGGACGACCCGCAGGCGGCCTCGGCGCTCGCCGCGCAGCCCTGCGCCGCACTCGGCGACGAGGACCGCGTGCGGGCGCTCTCCGCCCGGGGTGCGGCGTACGTCCTGTTCACCTCGGGCTCGACCGGCCGGCCCAAGGGCGTGGTCGTCGAGCATGGCTCCCTGCTGAACCTCCTCGTCTCCCACCGTGAGCTGTTCTTCGGTCCGGCGACCGCGCACCTCGGACGTTCCCGGCTGCGCGTGGCGCACACCGCCGCGCTGTCCTTCGACGCCGCGTGGGATCCGGTGCTGTGGCTGTTCGAGGGACACGAACTGCACCTGGTCGACGAGACGACCCGCCGCGACCCGGCCCTGTTGGTCCGGTACATCGCGGACCACCGCATCGACGTCGTCGAGACGACACCGACGTACGCCGAACAACTGGACCACTGCGGCCTGTTCGCCGACACGGGGGCACATCGTCTCGGGGTGCTGGCACTCGGCGGCGAGCCCGTCGGCGCCGAGCAGTGGACGAGGCTGCGGGCGCTGCCGCAGCTGCTCGCCCTCAACCTGTACGGGCCGAGCGAGTGCACCGTCGACGCGTTCGTCGCACCGCTGTCCGCCTACCCGGCGCCCACGATCGGGCGGCCCGTCGCCAACACGGTGGCGTACGTCCTGGACGACGAGGGAAGACCGTGCGCTCCCGGTGAGACCGGCGAGCTCCATCTGGCGGGCGCCGGTGTCGCCCGCGGCTACCTCGGCCGTCCCGACCTGACCGCCGAGCGCTTCCTCGACGACCCCTGGCGGCCGGGGGGACGCGTGTACCGCACGGGCGACCTGGTGCGGCGGACGCCCGAGGGGACGGTCGTCTTCGTCGGCCGCGCGGACGGTCAGGTGAAACTGCACGGGCAACGGCTCGAGGTCGGCGAGGTGGAGGCCGTGCTGCTGCGCCACGAGAGCGTGGCGCAGGCCGTGGTGGTGCTGCGCGAGGACGTGCCCGGGGCGCGGCGGCTGGTCGGGTACGTGGTGGCCGCCCCGGGGGCGCGGTGCGAACCCGGGGAGCTGTCGGCCCACGCGGGCGAGTCGCTGCCCCCGTACATGGTGCCGTCCGAGGTGGTGCCGATGGAGGTGCTGCCCCTGTCCCCCAACGGCAAGCTGGACCGTACCGCGCTGCCGCGCCCGGAGCACGCGGGCCGTGCGGGGCGCACCGGCGCCCGGACGGTTCCCGCCACGCCGGCGGAGCGGCTGATGTGCCGGCACTTCGCGGATGTCCTGGGCGGCTCCGACGTGGGACCGCAGGACGACTTCTTCCTCAGCGGCGGTGACAGCATGAGCGCCATCCGCCTCGTCGCCGCCCTGCGTACGCAAGGGTGGGCGCTGCGGTTGCAGGACGTCTTCGAGCACCGGACCCCTCAGGCTCTCGCCGACCTCGTCGAGAGCGCCTGAGGTCCGTCCCACCCGCGCCCGCGCCGGTGGGACGGACGGTCCCGGTCAGTCCGTGGCCGGCTCGGCGACGGGCCACGGCCCGCCGTTCAACGTCTCGTACAGACGGCCGAGCCGCAGCAGCACGGCCTCCCCGCGGGGGCGCCCCATGAACTGCAGGCCCACCGGCAGACCGTCCTGCGGCCGACCGCAGGGAACGGACAGCGCGGGCAGCCCGGTCAGGCTGGCGGGATGCGCGAAACGGGTGCTGGCCACCGGTACGACGTCCATGCCGCCGTCGGGCTGCGGCAGGAAGAACTCACCGTGCTCGACGGGGGTGATGGCGACGGTCGGCAGCACGAAGGCGTCGACGCCCTCGAACGCCTCCCGCCACCGGTTGTGCAGGAGCTGCCGGACGCGCAGCGCGTCGATGTAGTCGCGGGCGGGCACCAGCGCGCCCTCCTCCAGCCGGTCGCGGGTGGTCGGATGCAGTTCGACGCCGCTCTCCAGCGTCGTCCGGTGACCGGCGCTCGCCTCCGCCGCCATGATCAAGGAGACCGCCGGTGACACCATGTCGGCCAGGGGCAGAGCGACGCGTACGACACGAGCACCCAGCTCGGCCAGCGACTCCACCGCGGCGGCGACCCGTTCGGCCACATCCGGGGCGCAGCGCGCGAACAGCGCGTCGTCGGGCACCGCGAGGGTCAGTCCGACGGCGGAGCCGAGCCGGGCGGCGGACGAGCCGACGCCGGTGGCCACGGAGACGGCGGGACCGCCGAGGACGGCGAGGGCGAGCGCGGCGTCCTCCACGGAGCGGGCCAGCACCCCCGGTGTGTCCAGCGACCAGGAGAGCGCCGTCGTCCCGTCCGAGGGGAGCAGCCCGAAGGTGGGCTTGAGCCCGACCACCCCGCACATGGCGGCCGGGATACGGACCGAGCCGCCGGTGTCGGTGCCGAGCGCGAGGGGGCCGAGTCCGGCCGCCACGGCCGCGGCCGCGCCACCGCTGGACCCCCCGGCGGAGCGCTCGGGGCACCGCGGGTTGCGGGTCCCCGGAGTGACCGTCCCGAAGGCGAACTCGTCCATCCGCGTCTTGCCCAGGACGAGGGCGCCGGCCGCACGCAGTCGCGCCACCACGGCGGCGTCCGCCGCGGCGGGCGTCCCCCCGGCGCGGCGCAGCGCCTGCGAACCGGCCCATGTCGGCGTGCCGGCCACGTCGAAGAGGTCCTTGACGGAGACCGGCACACCGTCCAGCGGACCCAAGGGGCCGCTCTGCGCGATGCGCTTGCCGGACCGCTCCGCCTCCTCGAGCACCTGCTCCTCCAGGACCACGGTGTACGCGCCGACGGCCGACTCGGTCTCCCGGATCCGCGCGAGGAGCCGGCTCACCAGGTCGACCGGGCTCAGGCTGCCCTCAGCGACGCGCGCCGCGGCCTCGACCGCGGTCAGCTCGTACGCGCCGGCCGATCCGGTGTCCGGCTCCAGGGCTGATCCGGTACCCGGCGCGACGGCCGGTCCGGTACCCGGCGCGACGGCCGGTCCGGTACCCGGCGCGACGGCCGGTCCGGTACCCGTGGCGGGCTCGGCGAAGGACTCGGTGTCTGCCATCGTCCTCACTCCCATTCGATGCGCAACGCGGGGCGCAGCCGCTCCCCGTCCAGATCCACGGCGTCCAGCGCCCTGCCACAGCCGAGGAGGCGTCCCCGGCGCTGGTCCAGCGCCGCCCACCGGTCCGGGGCGAGGGTGAGCCGGAACGCCTCGACGAGGACGCCCACCGGCGATTCACTCGCCTTCTGCTTTTCTTCCGTATTCTGTGTTTCTTCCGCCAATTCAATTCCCTGCCTCAGGACCGGACCCGGTCAGGTCCACCCACTGTCAGGCGGAAAACTAGCAAGAATACACCGCACCTTCCGGCCCCTGCATTTCCCTCAGGGGTGATTAGGGGGACGATAGGGGGGGTTGACCTCCGTATTCTCCACACAGTGACCACACCTGCAGCGACAACGGGCACGGGCCTTCGCGATCGGGGGACGGGCGCCAGTACTCGGCGTCCGGGGCCCCGGTGGGAACGGCGGACCACGGCACTTCTGGCCGAGTCGGCCGAAATGACGGAGAAGGGCGTCCAGTTGGCGACGGCGGACTTCGCCGACTGGCTCGCCGAACGCAGACGCGAGCACGTCTTCGCGGTGCGCAGGATCGACTTCGCGGATCTCAAGGGATGGCATTTCATCTCCCGCACCGGAAACCTGGTACACAATTCCGGACGCTTCTTCACGGTCGAGGGACTTCATGTACGCACCACGACCGGCCTCTTCCCCGAGTGGCATCAGCCGATCATCCGGCAGCCCGAGGTGGGCATTCTCGGGATTCTGGCGAAGGAGTTCGACGGGGTCCTGCACTTTCTGATGCAGGCGAAGATGGAACCGGGGAATCCGAACCTTCTCCAGCTGTCCCCGACCGTGCAGGCGACCCGCAGCAACTACACACGGGTGCACCGCGGTTCGCCGGTCCGCTATCTGGAGTACTTCGCCGGGCCGCGCCGGGGGCGGGTGCTCGCCGACGTGCTGCAGTCCGAGCACGGCTCGTGGTTCTACCGCAAGAACAACCGCAACATGATCGTCGAGACGAGTGACGAGGTGCCACCGCACCCCGACTTCTGCTGGCTCACCCTGGGCCAGCTGGACGCCCTGCTCGGCCGTGACAACACCGTCAACATGGATGCGCGCACCGTGCTGTCGAGTCTGCCGCCCCGCACCGACGACCCGGCCGGCCGTCTCGCGCTGAACCCGGACGTCGACGTGCTGAGCTGGCTCACCGAGCACCGCTCCACCCACGACTGGACCATCGAGCCGGTGCCGCTGCTGGGGCTGCCCGAATGGCGGCGCACCGAGCGCGAGATCACCCGCGAGGACGGGCGCTACTTCGACGTCGTCGCCGTGGCCGTAGAGGCCGCCAGCCGGGAGGTCACGAGCTGGACCCAGCCCCTGATCGAGCCGCGCGGCGAGGGGGTGACCGCGTTTCTCGTGCACGAGTTCGACGGGGTGCCCCATGTCCTGGCGCACGCCCGGATGGAGGGCGGCCTGCCCGGTGTGGTGGAGGTGGCGCCCACCGTGCAGTGCGTACCGGAGAACTATCCGGCCGACCGGCGTCCACGCCACCTCGACCAGGTGCTGTCCGCTCCGCCGTCCCGGATCCGCTACTCGGCGCTCCACTCGGAGGAGGGCGGCCGCTTCCGCGACGCGGTCAGCCGCTATCTGCTGGTCGACGCCGAGGACGCCCTGGCTCGTGAGCAACTTCCTCCGGATTACGCCTGGTTGAGCGTCCGGCAACTGGAGCGGCTGACCGGCGCCGGACTCGCCGTGAACGTACAGGCGCGGACGCTGCTGGCGTGTCTGCGCTCCGTGCCGGACGCGTCATGACCACGGCCCCGGGCACAGACACGGGCGTCGGCACGGGCGTCGGCACGGGCACAGGCGTCGGTATCGCCACGGACGCCGGCTCCCCCTCCGCCACGGACGCCGACACCCGCTCCGGCACTGGCATCGGTACCCGCTCCGGCCCCGGACCCGGCCCCGAAGCCGCTTGTGCCCCGTTGCGGATCGGTGTGCTCGGTGCGGCCTCCATCGCCCGGCGGCGGATGCTTCCCGCGTTCGCCGCCGCGCCCGAGACGCGGATCACCGCGATCGCCACCCGTGAACCGGGCCGCTGCGACGACCTCGCCGACGCCCACGGCTGCGCCGCCGTCACGGGATACGGGGCGATGCTCGCCCGGCCGGACGTCGACGCCGTGTACATCCCGACCCCCGCCTCGCTGCACGCGCGCTGGGCCCATGAAGCGCTGCTGGCCGGCAAGCACGTCCTGGTCGAGAAGCCGCTGACCTCCGACCCGGCCGAAGCGACACGGCTCACCGCACTCGCCGCGTCCCGCTCCCTCGTCCTGATGGAGAACGTGATGTTCGTCCATCATGGCGCGCACTCCAGGGTCGCCGAGCTGGTGCGCTCCGGCACGATCGGCCGACTACGGCACTTCCAGGCCGTGTTCACCATCCCTGCCCTGCCCGACGATGACATACGGCACCGGCCTGACCTGGGCGGCGGCGCCCTCGTCGATGTCGGCGTGTACCCGCTGCGCGCCGCCGGCCACTTCCTCGGCACGGGGCTCCAGGTGGCGGGCGCCACGCTGGTGGACGAGCCACGGTACGGAGTGGACACAGCCGGCGCCGTCCTGCTGCGCACGCCCGGCCCCGACCCCGTCACGGCGCACCTCGTGTTCGGCATGCGCCACGCCTACGAGTCGTCCTACGAACTGTGGGGCAGCCACGGCCGTATCCGGGTCGAGCGGGCCTTCACTCCGCCCGCCGATCAGGCGCCGATCGTACGGGTGCGCACCGACCGGGAACAGACCCACGGCCTGCCGGCGGAGGACCAGGTCCGCGCCACGGTAAGGGCGTTCGCCTCGGCCGCGCTGGGCCGGCCCGGCGCGGCCGAGGCGGCCCGGCTGGGCGCGCAGTGGGCGGTCGAGCTGGCCCGGCTGCTCGCCGCCGTGCGCGTCACAGCCTCAGGTGCCGCCTGACGACGTCGAGGACCTCCCCCGACCGGTCGTTGAGGTAGAAGTGTCCGCCGGGAAAGACATGCACATCGCAGGGACCGCCGGTGTGCGCGGCCCAGGAACGGGCCTCCGCCACCGTCGTCGTGCTGTCGTCGTCACCGGTGAGCACGGTGACCGGGCAGCCGAGCAGGTCACCGGGGCGCGGCTCGTACGTCTCCACGGCCCGGTAGTCGCCGCGGATCGTCGGCAGCACCATGCGCAGCAGTTCCTCGTTCTCGAAGACCTGGTCGTCGGTGCCGCTCAGCGCGCGCACGGCGCGCATCAGGTCCGTGTCGCTGCGCTTGTGCAGGTCCTCGCTGGGCCGCAGCGCCGAGGGCGCACGCCGCCCCGACACGAACAGCCGTACCGGAGCGCGGCCGGCTTCCTCCAGACGCAACGCCACCTCGTGAGCGACCAGGGCTCCCATGCTGTGCCCGAACAGGGCGAGGGGGCGGTCGTCGGACCCCGCCACGGCCTCGGTGATCCGCTCGGCCAGCTCCTGGACGCTGCCCAGCGGCTGCTCCGTACGGCGGTCCTGGCGCCCGGGGTACTGCACGGCCAGGACATCGGCGCCGGGCGCGAGCGCGCGGGCCACCGGAACGTAGTAACTGGCCGCTCCACCCGCGTGCGGCAGGCACAGCAGCCGGACGGCGGCGTCGGGAGCGGGCTGGTATCGGCGTATCCATACGCCGCTGTCGACCGCAGAGGTCATCACTGTTCTCGCTTCCTTGCGATGGGTCCAGCGGGTCGACCGTCCCGGGGGCCGTGCGGCCCCCGGAACGGTCCGAGGGTCAGGTGACGGGAAGTTCGGCGGCGAGCTCCCGGCCGAGGTGCTGGGCGAGCTCGGCCGGATTGAGGTGGTCGTAGATGAGCTCGGCGGTCAGCCGCAGCCCGGTGACAGCGCTGAGTCGGTGGCTGAACTCGACCGCTGTGAGGGAGGCGAAGCCGAGGTCCATGAAATCGCCCTCCGCGGTGATCCCCTCCACTGAGAAGTGGCCGAGGACGGCAGCGACCTGCCCGCGTACCAGCTCCACCAGGGTCTCGACCCGCTGCACCGCGTCTCGCTCCGCGAGCACGCGGCGCAGCGACTCCGGTCCGTCGACGCCCGCGAGGAGTCCGGCCGCGTCTCCCGCGGCCGCCGGCCCCGCCGCGTCGAGGGCGGCACGGGCCTGGGGAATCCGCACGAGGAAGCGGTGCCCTCGCGCGTCGGGCCGCTGAGCGACGTACCGCGCCCAGTCCGTGCTGGTCGTCGCGAGCACTCCGTCACCCCGGTCGACGGCCCGGCCCAGCACCGCGGGGGCGAGGGTGTCGGGGTCGGCGGCCACCAGCCGTACCGTGACCCCGCCCGCGGTGCGCTCACGGGCCACAGCCTCGAGCCAGGCGGCCATCGCGGCGCGGACGGGGTCGGTGAGGGTGGGGGTGGGGGTGGGTATGGGGGCGGAGGCGGGGACGGGGACGGGGACGGAGACAGCAGGGCGACTGCCTGAGGCGGGGCTCCTGTCGTCATCGAGGTCGGCGCCGTGTTCGTCGGCGCCGTGTTCGTCGGTGCCGTGTTCGTCGGTGCCGTGTTCGTCGGTGCCTCCGAGCAGGTCGGTGATCGGCACCACGAGGAACACCGCGACGGGGTCCGGGCCTTCGGCGAGCGCCGCCAAGGGGCCGACCATGGACAGTTCCGCGCCCAGCAGCCCGTCCAGCGTCTTGTCCAACGGCCCGTCGGCCACCTCGGTCCCCGGCATGTGGATCACGGCCGTAAGGGGAGAGTCGGACCCGGAGTCGCCGACCGCTGAGGCGCGCGGGACATCGCCGGTCGGGAATTCTACGACGGTGGAGTCGGCCCGGTCCTCGACGAACCGGACGTGCGGAACACCGGCGGCGAGCAGCCGGTCGGCGACCCGGTCACGCCATGCCCCGTCGCCGCCGCTGATCAGCACCGTACCGCGCAGGGCCGCGGGAAGAGTCTCGGCGGCGGACCCCACCGGGGCGGGGGCCGACGGGGTCGCGACCGGAATGAGCCGACGGGCGAAGACACCCGCGTCGCGAAGCGCCAGCTCGGTCTCGCCGGTCTCCCCGGACCAGGCCAGTATTCCCGGGAGCCTGGACAGGACCCGGTTGTTCCAGTCCTCCTGGAGATCCACGACACCGGCCCAGCGCGTGGCAGCGCCGTCGGCGAGCACCCGGCCGAGCCCCCAAACCACGGCCTGAGCAGGTGCGGTGACCCGATCGGACGTACCGCTGGCCACGGCTCCCGAGGTCAGGGACCACACGGGCGCCGTCATGCCGCAGTCGGACAGCGCACGCAACAGGGCCAGTGTCCCTGCCGCGGCCCGCCTCGGATCGAACTGCGCGGAGGAAAGGACAGGGGGGGAGGTGGAGGTGGAAGCAGAAGCGGGGGCGGGGGCGGGGGCCGGGGCGGGGGCGGGGGCCGGGGCGGGGGCGGGGGCCGGGGCGGGGGACAGCGGTAGCAGTGACAGGACGCCGACGGGATCCTTTCCGGACGACAGCAGCGACTGCAGCTGCGGCAGAAGACTGTCGTATGCGGTCTGCGCGGTTTCAGCCCCGGACTCGCTCACCGGAGCGGCCGTCAGGACGTGTACGTCCGCGCCTGCGGCGGTGAGCACTCCGCCGATACGGGTCACCAGCTCGTCGTCGGCGGCGAGTTGCGCGGGCACGGCCAGCAGCCACGTGCCGTCCAGGCGCGATGCCATGTCGCCGCCCGGGCTCACCGCGGTCCAACCGATGCGGTAGTGGGGCAGGGGCATGGCGGCCCTCCGCCGCCCCAGCCACGAGGAGAGCACGGGCAGCGCCGTCCTCATGGCCTCCTCGTCCTCTGGTACGTCGAGGTCCAGGAGGCTCGCCAGCGTTGCCATGTCCGCATGGGCGATGGCTTTCCAGAAGCGGGCATCTGTGTCCAAGACGGGTGTGTCCGGGGTGGCGGTGGCCGAGGTGGTCATGGTTGAGGAGGTGGTGTCATCCTCGGCTTCCGGATTCTCGGGGTCCTGGGTGGTCTGGGTGGTCTGGGTGGTCTGGGTGGTCTGGGTGACGGAGAACTCCGTGGGGTCCAGCCAGTAGTGCTCCCGCTGGAAGGCGTAGGTGGGCAGTTCTACCCGGTGGGCGGCGGGGAGGACCGCGGCCCAGTCGACCGCCGTGCCGGCCGTGTGCAGCCGTCCCACGGCCGTCATCGCCGACCGCGCCTCGTCCCGGTCGCGTCGCAGCACCGGCACACTCGCGACGTCCTGGAGGCACTGACCGACCAGCCCGGCCAGCACCGCGTCCGGACCCACCTCCACGAACACCCGCGCACCCTGGGCGTGCAGCACACCGACAGCGTCGGAGAAACGCACCGCATCACGCACATGCCGCACCCAGTACTCGGGGGCGGCGATCTCCTCTCCTACGACGGCGCCCGTCACCGCCGACACGAACGGCAGCGTCGGAGCGGTGAAGCGCAGACCCTCGAGAACGGCGCGGAAGTCGTCCAGCATCGGCTCCATCAACGGCGAATGGAAGGCATGACTGACCGTGAGCCGCCTGGTGCGGGCCCCGCGCGCGGCGAGCTCCGTCACGATCTCGCCCACCGCCGCCTCCACACCCGAGACGACAAGCGAGGCCGGCCCGTTCACGGCCGCGACGCCCACCTCGTGCTCACGCCCCGCCAACAGCCCACGCACCTCGTCCTCGCCCGCCTCCACCGCGGCCATCGCACCGCCAGAAGGCAGCCGCTGCATCAGCCGGCCACGAGCCGCGACCAGAACACAGGCGTCCTCCAGCGAGAAGACCCCCGCCAGATGCGCGGCCGCGATCTCACCGATCGAATGCCCCGCCACCATGTCCGGACGGATCCCCCACGACTCCAGCAGCCGGAACAGCGCCACCTCCAACGCGAACAACGCAGGCTGCGCGAACTCCGTCCGCGCCAACACACCCGCGTCCTCGCCCCACATCACATCCCGCAGCACCCCCGACCCCGCCACCAGCGGCTCCAACACCCCCAAAACCTCATCCAACACCCTCGCGAACACCGGGAACGTACGCGCCAGCTCCCGGCCCATACCCAGCCGCTGCGCACCCTGCCCCGTGAACAAGAACGCCGACATGCCCCCGACGACCGGTTCCGACGACGTCACAGAAGCAAGCCCCGCCAACAACTCCTCCCGATCGGCGCCCACCACCACCGCCCGGTGCTCCAGCACACCGCGCTCCGTGGCCAACGAGAACGCCACATCCACCGGCCGCACCCCCGGCCGCCGCGCCACGAACGACCGCAACCGCCCCGCCTGAGCCACCAACGCCGACTCAGACCCGCCACTGATCACCCACGGCACCACCGACCCATCCACCGGCTCCAACATCGCCTCAGGGACCTCGGCCGTCTGCGGCGCCTGCTCGACGATCACGTGAGCGTTCGTGCCGCTGAACCCGAACGACGAGACGCCCGCCCGGCGAGGTTCGCCCGTCTCGGGCCAGGACGTCTCCTCGGAGAGCAGTCGTACGGCGCCGTCCGACCAGTCGATGTGCGGCGACGGCTCATCGACATGCAGCGTCCGCGGCAGCACACCCGCCCGCAACGCCATCACCATCTTGATCACACCGCCCACCCCGGCGGCGGCCTGCGCATGCCCGATGTTCGACTTCAACGACCCCAACCACAACGGCCGCTGTCCATCCCCACGCGCCTGCCCGTACGTCGCCTGCAACGCCTGCGCCTCGATCGGATCACCCAACGTGGTCCCCGTACCATGCGCCTCCACCGCATCCACCTGACCCGCCGACAACCCGGCCGAGGCCAGGGCCTGGCGGATCACCCGCTGCTGTGACGGACCGTTCGGCGCGGTCAGCCCGTTCGACGCACCGTCCTGATTGATCGCGCTGCCCCGCACCACAGCCCACACCGGATGCCCCAACCGCCGCGCATCCGACAACCGCTCCACCAACAGCATCCCCGCACCCTCAGCCCACCCCGTGCCGTCCGCATCGGCGGAGAACGCCCTGCACCGCCCGTCCGAGGAAAGACCGCGATGCCGGCTGAAGTTCACGAACGCACCCGGCGTCGCCATCACCGTCACCCCGCCCGCCAACGCCATGTCGCACTCACCCGACCGCAACGCCTGCGCCGCCAGATGCAACGCCACCAACGACGACGAACACGCCGTGTCCACCGTCACCGCCGGACCCTCCAGCCCGAACGTGTAAGAAAGCCGACCCGACGCCACACTCGCCGCCGTCCCCGTGCCCATCAGCCCCTCCATATGCCCGGGCACCTCACGCAGCCGCGACCCGTAATCGTGATACATCACCCCCGCGAACACACCCGTACGACTCCCCCGCAACCCCACCGGATCCACACCCGCCCGCTCAAACGCCTCCCACGACACCTCCAACAACAACCGCTGCTGCGGATCCATCGCCAACGCCTCACGCGGCGAAATACCAAAGAACCCCGCATCGAACTCCGCCGCACGATGCAAAAACCCACCCTCACGCGAATACGTCGTACCCGCATGATCCGGATCCGGATCGAACAGAGCCTCCACATCCCAACCACGGTCCTCCGGGAAGCCGGAGATCGCGTCACCGCCGGACAACACCAGGTCCCACAGGTCCTCCGGGGAGGTGATGTCACCCGGGTAACGGCAGCTCATGCCCACGATGACGATCGGATCGTCGTCGATCCCTGTGCGGGTCGGCACGGCGCCGGCACCGGCGTCCTGCGTCTCGCCGATGACCTGTGCCAGCACGAAGTCGGCCAGCGCTGCCGTGGTCGGGTAGTCGAAGACAAGGGTGGCGGGCAACCGCAGACCGGTCGCCGAGGTGAGACGGTTGCGCAGCTCGACAGCCGTCAGCGAGTCGAACCCGAGGTCGCGGAAGGACTTCTCCGGCTCGACAGCGTCCACGGAGGCATGTCCGAGGACCCCGGCCACAGCCGTGCGCACGATTCCGAGTACATGAGCTCCTCGCCGGGGCGCGTCCAGTGCGGCCAGGGTGCGCGCCAGTTCGCCACCACTCGCCTCGCCAGCCCCGGAGCCCGCGGCCCTACGCCGGGTCTGGGGCGGTATCAGACCGCTGAGCATCGTCGGCATTTCTTGTGCAAAGGCCCCGTGGCTGCGCAGCGCCGCCAGGTCTAGCTGGATCGGCACCAGCAGACCGTCATGCTCACCCCCGGCCAGCGCCCCGTCGAACAACGCCAGACCCTCCTCGTCCGACAACGCCCGCGCACCCGAACGCTCCAGCCGCCTCACATCCGCCTCCGTCAGGTCGCCGGTCATCGCGCTCGCCCGCGCCCACAGACCCCACGCCAACGACAGACCCGGCAGACCCTCCGCCCGACGCGCCTGCGCCAACGCGTCCAGGAACACATTCCCCGCCGCATAACCCGCCTGACCCGCCGTCCCGAACACACCGGCCGCCGACGAGAACAACACGAACGCCGACAAGCCCATACCCCGCGTCAGCTCATGCAGATGCCACGCCGCATCCACCTTCGGCGCCAACACCGCACCCAACCTCCCCCGTCCAACGACTCCACCACCCCGTCGTCCAGCACACCCGCCGCATGCACCACACCCGACAACACCCGACCCGACAACACACCCGCCAACCCGTCACGATCAGCCACATCACACGCCACCACCTCCACCCGAGCCCCCATCCCCGTCAACTCCCGCACCAACTCCCCCACACCCTCGGCCCCCAGACCACGCCGACTCACCAACACCAACTCCCGCACCCCGTGCACACCCACCAGATGCCGGGCCACCACACCACCCAAGACACCCGACGCACCCGTCACCAACACCGCACCCCCACCGAACACGACATCAGCAGGACCTGCAGCGGCAGGCCTCAGCCGGGCCCGGGCAAGACGCGGCACCAACACCACACCCTCCCGCACCGCCCACTGCGCCTCACCCGACGCCAACCCCGCCTCAATCGCCTCCACACCCGCATCGACAGAAACATCACCCAACACCAACCGACCCGGATGCTCCGCCTGCGCCGACCGCACCAAACCCCACACACCAGCCCACCGCACATCCACAACCACATCCCCACCACCAGCGGCACTGCCGCCGACACCGGCGGCCACCGCACCCCGCGTGACAATCACCAACCGCCGACCAGCCGACTCCTCATCAGCCAGCCACCCCTGCACCACCTCCAACACCCGCACCAACCCCTCACGAGCCACCTCCACAACCCCACCCTCAAGCACCGGGCACTCCCACACCACCACCGACTCATCCGACACCACCCCACCCGAAACCGAACCAGCCCCCGAACCCGAACCCGAACCCGAACCCGGAACCGGAACCCACTCCACCCGGAACAACGACTCAGCACGCCCTGCAACAGCCAACTGGTCCTCGGACACCTCCCGAGTCACCAGTTCCTCGACGGACACCACCAACTCACCCGCACCATCCACAGCCACCAACGAAAGACCCGCATCACCACCGAGCCCCAGACGCACCCGAAGACTCGTGGCACCACCAGCCCACAACGACACCCCACGCCACGCGAACGGAACCCGCGCACTCCCCGAATCCCCAGGCACCGCCGCTACCGCAGCATGCAGGGCCGCGTCGAGGAGAGCCGGATGCAGACCGAACTCCGCCGCAGACCCTGCTGCCTCCTCCGGCAACGTCACCTCCGCGAACACCTCGTCACCACGCCGCCACACCCCACGCAACCCCTGGAACGCAGGCCCGTACTCATACCCCCGCCCCGCCAGACCCTCGTAGAAGTCCCGTACATCCACCGACACCGCACCCCTCGGCGGCCACACCGACAGATCCACACCACCACCCGAACCACCACCCGAACCCAGAACACCACTCCCATGCAACGTCCACACACCCCCGCCCCCGGCCACCTCCAACCGGGAATACACACCAACCTCCCGCACACCCCCCTCGCCCACACCATGCACGACGACCTGAACCTGCACACCACCCGCCTCCGGCAACACCAGCGGCGTCTGCAGCGTCAGCTCCTCCAGGCGATCGCAGCCCACCTCCTCACCCGCCCGCAACGCCAACTCCACCAGCGCCGCACCCGGCACCAGAACCACACCGTGCACCGCGTGATCAGCCAGCCACGCATGCGACGCCAGCGAAACACGACCCGTGAGCAGGACACCGTCACCCTCGGCCAGAGCAACCGACGCGCCGAGGAGACCGTGACCGGGTGAGTCGAGACCCGCAGCCGTCACGTCACCGGTACCAACAGGTGCATCGAGCCAATAGCGTTCGCGCTGGAAGGCGTAGGTGGGCAGTTCTACCCGGTGGGCGGCGGGGAGGACCGCGGCCCAGTCGACCGCCGTGCCGGCCGTGTGCAGCCGTCCCACGGCCGTCATCGCCGACCGCACCTCGTCCCGATCACGCCGCAACACCGGCACACTCGCCACGTCCTGGAGGCACTGACCGACCAGCCCGGCCAGCACCGCGTCCGGACCCACCTCCACGAACACCCGCGCACCCTGGGCGTGCAGCACACCGACAGCGTCGGAGAAACGCACCGCATCACGCACATGCCGCACCCAGTACTCGGGGCTGGCGATCTCCTCTCCTACGACGGCGCCCGTCACCGCCGACACGAACGGCAGCGTCGGAGCGGTGAAGCGCAGACCCTCGAGAACGGCGCGGAAATCGTCCAGCATCGGCTCCATCAACGGCGAATGGAAGGCATGGCTCACCGTGAGCCGCCTGGTGCGGGCCCCGCGCGCGGCGAGCTCCGTCACGATCTCGCCCACCGCCGCCTCCACACCCGAGACGACAAGCGAGGCCGGCCCGTTCACGGCCGCGACGCCCACCTCGTGCTCACGCCCCGCCAACAGCCCACGCACCTCGTCCTCGCCCGCCTCCACCGCGGCCATCGCACCGCCAGAAGGCAGCCGCTGCATCAGCCGGCCACGAGCCGCGACCAGAACACAGGCATCCTCCAGCGAGAAGACCCCCGCCAGATGCGCGGCCGCGATCTCACCGATCGAATGCCCCGCCACCATGTCCGGACGGATCCCCCACGACTCCAGCAGCCGGAACAGCGCCACCTCCAACGCGAACAACGCAGGCTGCGCGAACTCCGTCCGCGCCAACACATCCACGTCCTCGCCCCACATCACATCCCGCAGCACCCCCGACCCCGCCACCAGCGGCTCCAACACCCCCAAAACCTCATCCAACACCCTCGCGAACACCGGGAACGTACGCGCCAGCTCCCGGCCCATACCCAGCCGCTGCGCACCCTGCCCCGTGAACAAGAACGCCGCCCGACCCGCCCCCGGGGCCTCCACCGGCACCACCGCATCCAACCCCGCCAGCAGCTCCTCCCGATCGGCGCCCACCACCACCGCCCGGTGCTCCAGCACACCACGCTCCGTGGCCAACGAGAACGCCACATCCACCGGCCGCACCCCCGGCCGCCGCGCCACGAACGACCGCAACCGCCCCGCCTGAGCCACCAACGCCGACTCAGACCCGGCACTGATCACCCACGGCACCACCGACCCATCCACCGGCTCCAACATCGCCTCAGGGACCTCGGCCGTCTGCGGCGCCTGCTCGACGATCACGTGAGCGTTCGTGCCGCTGAACCCGAACGACGAGACGCCCGCCCGACGCGGCTCACCGGTCGCAGGCCACTCCTGCTCCTCCGCCAGCAGACGCACCTCACCCGCCGACCAGTCGATGTGCGACGACGGCTCCTCCACATGCAACGTCCGCGGCAGCACACCCGCCCGCAACGCCATCACCATCTTGATCACACCACCCACACCCGCAGCAGCCTGCGCATGCCCGATATTCGACTTCAACGACCCCAACCACAACGGCCGCCCGGCATCAGCCCGCTCCTGCCCATACGTCGCCAAGAGGGCCTGCGCCTCGATCGGGTCCCCCAACGTGGTCCCCGTCCCATGCGCCTCCACCGCATCCACCTGACCCGCCTGCAGTCCGGCCGAGGCCAGGGCCTGGCGGATCACCCGCTGCTGCGACGGACCGTTCGGCGCGGTCAGCCCGTTCGACGCACCGTCCTGATTCACCGCACTGCCCCGCACCACAGCCCACACCGGATGCCCCAACCGCCGCGCATCCGACAACCGCTCCACCAACAACATCCCCGCACCCTCAGCCCACCCCGTGCCGTCCGCATCGGCGGAGAACGCCCTGCACCGCCCGTCCGAGGAAAGACCGCGATGCCGGCTGAAGTTCACGAACGCACCCGGCGTCGCCATCACCGTCACCCCGCCCGCCAACGCCATGTCGCACTCACCCGACCGCAACGCCTGCGCCGCCAGATGCAACGCCACCAACGACGACGAACACGCCGTGTCCACCGTCACCGCCGGACCCTCCAGCCCGAACGTGTAAGAAAGCCGACCCGACGCCACACTCGCCGCCGTCCCCGTGCCCATCAGCCCCTCCATATGCCCGGGCACCTCACGCAGCCGCGACCCGTAATCGTGATACATCACCCCCGCGAACACACCCGTACGACTCCCCCGCAACCCCACCGGATCCACACCCGCCCGCTCAAACGCCTCCCACGACACCTCCAACAACAACCGCTGCTGCGGATCCATCGCCAACGCCTCACGCGGCGAAATACCAAAGAACCCCGCATCGAACTCCGCCGCACGATGCAAAAACCCACCCTCACGCGAATACGTCGTACCCGCATGATCCGGATCCGGATCGAACAGAGCCTCCACATCCCAACCACGATCGGTCGGAAACTCGGAAATCGCGTCCCGCCCAGCAGTCACCAGACTCCACAAATCCTCCGGCGACTCCACACCACCCGGGAAACGGCACCCCATCCCCACAATCGCTATCGGCTCATCATTGGCCACCACGTTGGCCACCGGTGCTGTGCCCGTGAATGCCGGTACACCTACGAGCTGAGCCAGCACGTATTCAGCGAGTTCAGCAGAGGTCGGATAGTCGAAGACAAGGGTGGCGGGCAACCGCAGACCGGTCGCCGAGGTGAGACGGTTGCGCAGCTCGACAGCCGTCAGCGAGTCGAACCCGAGGTCGCGGAAGGACTTCTCCGGCTCGACAGCGTCCACGGAGGCATGTCCGAGGACCCCGGCCACAGCCGTGCGCACGATTCCGAGTACATGAGCTCCTCGCCGGGGCGCGTCCAGTGCGGCCAGGGTGCGCGCCAGTTCGCCACCACTCGCCTCGCCAGCCCCGGAGCCCGCGGCCCTACGCCGGGTCTGGGGCGGTATCAGACCGCTGAGCATCGTCGGCATTTCTTGTGCAAAGGCCCCGTGGCTGCGCAGCGCCGCCAGGTCTAGCTGGATCGGCACCAGCAGACCGTCATGCTCACCCCCGGCCAGCGCCCCGTCGAACAACGCCAGACCCTCCTCGTCCGACAACGCCCGCGCACCCGAACGCTCCAGCCGCCTCACATCCGCCTCCGTCAGGTCGCCGGTCATCGCGCTCGCCCGCGCCCACAGACCCCACGCCAACGACAGACCCGGCAGACCCTCCGCCCGACGCGCCTGCGCCAACGCGTCCAGGAACACATTCCCCGCCGCATAACCCGCCTGACCCGCCGTCCCGAACACACCGGCCGCCGACGAGAACAACACGAACGCCGACAAGCCCATGCCCCGCGTCAGCTCATGCAGATGCCACGCCGCATCCACCTTCGGCGCCAACACCGCACCCAACCTCCCCCGTCCAACGACTCCACCACCCCGTCGTCCAGCACACCCGCCGCATGCACCACACCCGACAACACCCGACCCGACAACACACCCGCCAACCCGTCACGATCAGCCACATCACACGCCACCACCTCCACCCGAGCCCCCATCCCCGTCAACTCCCGCACCAACTCCCCCACACCCTCGGCCCCCAGACCACGCCGACTCACCAGGAGCAAGTCCCGCACCCCGTGCACACCCACCAGATGCCGGGCCACCACACCACCCAAGACACCCGACGCACCCGTCACCAACACCGCACCCCCACCGAACACGACACCGGCCGAAGGCACATCACCGACAGAGAACTCAGCCCGGGCAAGACGCGGCGCCAACACCACACCCTCCCGCACCGCCCACTGCGCCTCACCCGACGCCAACCCCGCCTCAACCGCCTCCACACCCGCATCGACAGAAACATCACCCAACACCAACCGACCCGGATGCTCCGCCTGCGCCGACCGCACCAAACCCCACACACCAGCCCACCGCACATCCACAACCGCACCACCAGCACCGGCGCCGGCGCCGGCGGCCACCGCACCCCGCGTGACAATCACCAACCGCCGACCGACCGACTCCTCATCGGCCAGCCACCCCTGCACCACCTCCAACACCCGCACCAACCCCTCACGAGCCACCTCCACAACCCCACCCTCAAGCACCGGGCACTCCCACACCACCACCGACTCATCCGACACCACCCCACCCGAAACCGGAACAGCCCCCGAACCCGAACCCGAACCCGGAACCGGAACCGGAACCCACTCCACCCGGAACAACGAGTCAGCACCCGACCCACCCACCGAAGCCACCGCCACCGCCGCAGCAGCAAGCTGCTCCTCCGACACCTCCCGAGTCACCAGCTGCTCGACGGACACCACCAACTCACCCGCACCATCCACAGCCACCAACGAGACACCCGTATCACCACCGAGCCCCAGACGCACCCGAAGACTCGTGGCACCACCAGCCCACAACGACACCCCACGCCACGCGAACGGAACCCGCGCACTCCCCGAATCCCCAGGCACCGCCGCTACCGCAGCATGCAGGGCCGCGTCGAGGAGAGCCGGATGCAGACCGAACTCCGCCGCAGACCCTGCTGCCTCCTCCGGCAACGTCACCTCCGCGAACACCTCGTCACCACGCCGCCACACCCCACGCAACCCCTGGAACGCAGGCCCGTACTCATACCCCCGCCCCGCCAGACCCTCGTAGAAGCTCTCCAGAGTCACCCGCTCGGCCCCTCGCGGAGGCCACACGGCCAGGTCAGCAGCCTCCGCCCGCGCCGCGCCGGGCGCGACGAAGCCCGTTGCATGGCAGGTCCACGGGGCGTCGCCGGTGTCGTCCGCCGAGCGCGCGTACACGTCGATAGCACGAGCGTTGCGCGAGTCCGGCTCTCCGACCACCACTTGTACGTGTACGGCACCGGTGGGCGACAGGACGAGCGGTGCCTGGAGAGTCAGTTCCTCCAGGCGGTCGCAGCCGACTTCGTCACCCGCCCTCAGCGCCAGCTCCACAAGGGCGGTGCTGGGGACAAGGACCGTGCCGTGGATCTCATGGTCGGCCAGCCACGGATGCGTCGCGAGCGACAGCCGTCCGGTGAGCAATACACCGGTCCTGTCCGCCAGTGTGATAGAGCCGCCGAGCAGAGGGTGCCGTGCGGCACTGAGACCCATGGCCGACGCATCGCCTGCACCAACAGGTGCATCGAGCCAGTACCGCTCCCGCTGGAAGGCATACGTCGGCAACTCCACCCGCCGACCACCCGGCACCACCATGTTCCAGTCCACCGCCGTGCCGGCCGTGTGCAGCCGTCCCACGGCCGTCATCGCCGACCGCGTCTCGTCCCGGTCGCGTCGCAGCACCGGCACACTCGCGACGTCCTGGAGGCACTGGCCGACCAGCCCGGCCAGCACCGCGTCCGGACCCACCTCCACGAACACCCGCACACCCTGGGCGTGCAGGGCGGCAGCGGCGTCAGCGAATCGGACCGCCTCGCGTGCGTGCCGCACCCAGTACTCGGGGGCGGCGATCTCCTCTCCTACGACGGCGCCCGTCACCGCCGACACGAACGGCAGCGTCGGAGCGGTGAAGCGCAGACCCTCGAGGACCGCGCGGAAGTCGTCCAGCATCGGCTCCATCAACGGGGAGTGGAAGGCATGGCTGACCGTGAGCCGCCTGGTGCGGGCCCCGCGCGCGGCGAGCTCCGTCACGATCTCGCCCACCGCCGCCTCCAGGCCGGAGACGACGAGAGAGGTCGGCCCGTTCACGGCCGCGACGCCCACCTCGTGCTCACGCCCCGCCAACAGCGCACGCACCTCGTCCTCGCCCGCCTCGACCGCGGCCATCGCACCGCCGGAGGGCAGCCGCTGCATCAGCCGGCCACGAGCCGCGACCAGAACACAGGCATCCTCCAGCGAGAAGACCCCCGCCAGATGCGCGGCCGCGATCTCACCGATCGAATGCCCCGCCACCATGTCCGGACGGATCCCCCACGACTCCAGCAGCCGGAACAGCGCCACCTCCAACGCGAACAACGCAGGCTGCGCGAACTCCGTCCGCGCCAACACACCCGCGTCCTCGCCCCACATCACATCCCGCAGCACCCCCGACCCCGCCACCAGCGGCTCCAACACCCCCAAAACCTCATCCAACACCCTCGCGAACACCGGGAACGTACGCGCCAGCTCCCGGCCCATACCCAGCCGCTGCGCACCCTGCCCCGTGAACAAGAACGCCGACATGCCCCCGACGACCGGTTCCGACGACGTCACAGAAGCAAGCCCCGCCAACAACTCCTCCCGATCGGCGCCCACCACCACCGCCCGGTGCTCCAGCACACCACGCTCCGTGGCCAACGAGAACGCCACATCCACCGGCCGCACCCCCGGCCGCCGCGCCACGAACGACCGCAACCGCCCCGCCTGAGCCACCAACGCCGACTCAGACCCGCCACTGATCACCCACGGCACCACCGACCCATCAACCACCCCATCCACCAGCCCCGGCGCCTCCACCTCCGCGTCCACCAGACGATCAGGCGCCTCTTCGACGATCACGTGAGCGTTCGTGCCGCTGAACCCGAACGACGACACACCCGCCCGACGCGGCTCACCCGACGCAGGCCACTCCTGCTCCTCCGCCAGCAGACGCACCTCACCCGCCGACCAGTCGATGTGCGACGACGGCTCCTCCACATGCAACGTCCGCGGCAGCACACCCGCCCGCAACGCCATCACCATCTTGATCACACCGCCCACCCCGGCGGCGGCCTGCGCATGCCCGATGTTCGACTTCAACGACCCCAACCACAACGGCCGCTGTCCATCCCCACGCGCCTGCCCGTACGTCGCCTGCAACGCCTGCGCCTCGATCGGGTCCCCCAACGTGGTCCCCGTACCATGCGCCTCCACCGCATCCACCTGACCCGCCTGCAGTCCGGCCGAGGCCAGGGCCTGGCGGATCACCCGCTGCTGTGACGGACCGTTCGGCGCGGTCAGCCCGTTCGACGCACCGTCCTGATTCACCGCACTGCCCCGCACCACAGCCAGAACGGGATGCCCCAGCCGCCGCGCATCCGACAACCGCTCCACCAACAACATCCCCGCACCCTCAGCCCACCCCGTGCCGTCCGCACCCGCCGAGAACGCCTTGCACCGCCCGTCAGCCGCAAGCCCCCGCTGCCGACTGAAATTCACAAACGCCTCAGGCGTCGCCATCACCGTCACACCACCGGCCAACGCCATCTCACACTCACCCGACCGCAACGCCTGCACCGCCAGATGCAACGCCACCAACGACGACGAACACGCCGTGTCCACACTGACCGCAGGCCCCTCCAACCCGAACGTGTACGACAAACGCCCCGCAATCACACTCGTCGCGTTCCCCGTCCCCATCAAACCCTCAAGATGCGCCGGAACCTCACGCAACCGCGACGCATAATCGTGATACATCACCCCCGCGAACACACCCGTACGACTCCCCCGCAACCCCACCGGATCCACACCCGCCCGCTCAAACGCCTCCCACGACACCTCCAACAACAACCGCTGCTGCGGATCCATCGCCAACGCCTCACGCGGCGAAATGCCAAAGAACCCCGCATCGAACTCCGCCGCACGATGCAAAAACCCACCGCTCCGCCCGTAAGTCTTCCCGGGACGATCCGGATCGGGGTCGTACAGAGCCTCGACATCCCAACCACGATCGGTCGGAAACTCGGATATGGCATCGCCCCCCGATGCCACCAGACTCCACAAGTCCTCCGGCGACTCCACACCACCCGGGAAACGGCACCCCATCCCCACGATCGCAATGGCTTCGCTCGATGCGGAGAGGAGAGCGCCGGTCTGCTCACGCAACCGCTCGTTTTCCTTGAGGGAGGCGCGAAGTGCTTCGACGAGCTTGTCATTGGGCGTAGCCATGATGTGCGCTCCGAGATACGAGGTCGGTCAGGAGTCTTTGCCGTCAAGTGCCATGCGGATGAGGTTGTCGACGTCCATCTCGTCGATGGACTCCGCCTCCGCTTCGCCGTCCGTCCTGTTTTCCCTCGCCGGATCGACGAGTTTCAGCACGAGGTCCAGCAGGCCGGCCTCGCGGAATCGAGACATGGGGATGCAGGAAATGGCCTCTTGGAATGCCTTTTCCTCGGGGTCCAGCTCCGTCATGGAACCTTCGGGAGCAATCTCACGCCAGATCTGCTCGGCAAGCTGTGTGGGATTCGGGTAGTCGAAGACGAGGGTGGCAGGCAGCCGCATACCGGCCGCCGAGCTCAGCCGGTTGCGCAGTTCCACTGCTGTCAGTGAATCGAAGCCCAGGTCGTTGAACGGCTTCTCGGCACCCACTGCGTCCGGTGTCGTATGCCCCAGCACTACGGCGACCTCGCTCCGTACCAACTGAACCAAGTGCCGTATGGCCTCCGCCTCGCCCATGACGGCCAGGCGTTCACGCAGACCCGGATCGCCAGACGCCTCGATCGCACGTCGGATTCGGGTCCGGACAAGTCCACTGAGAATGACCGGGAGTTGTCCGGAATCAGCGAGCGCGCGAAGGGCAGGGAAGTTGAGGCGTGTGGGGACCAGCAGGCCGTCATGCTCAGCCACTGCGAGGGCGCCGTCCAACAAGGCCAGACCTTCTACCTCGCTCAACGCCTCCCCGCCCTGCCGCGCGATCCGCTGCCGATCGACCGCACCAAGCCCACCTGCCATCGACTCATCACCGGCCCACAGGCCCCAGGCGAGCGAGAGACCCGGCAGACCCTCCGCCCGACGCGCCTGCGCCAACGCGTCCAGGAACACATTCCCCGCCGCATAACCCGCCTGACCCGCCGTCCCGAACACACCGGCCGCCGACGAGAACAACACGAACGCCGACAAGCCCATGCCCCGCGTCAGCTCATGCAGATGCCACGCCGCATCCACCTTCGGCGCCAACACCGCACCCAACCTCCCCCCGTCCAACGACTCCACCACCCCGTCGTCCAGCACACCCGCCGCATGCACCACACCCGACAACACCCGACCCGACAACACACCCGCCAACCCGTCACGATCAGCCACATCACACGCCACCACCTCCACCCGAGCCCCCATCCCCGTCAACTCCCGCACCAACTCCCCCACACCCTCGGCCCCCAGACCACGCCGACTCACCAACACCAACTCCCGCACCCCGTGCACACCCACCAGATGCCGGGCCACCACACCACCCAAGACACCCGACGCACCCGTCACCAACACCGCACCCCCACCGAACACGACACCGGCGGGAACAACGGACGAAACGAGCTCAGCCCGGGCAAGACGCGGCGCCAACACCACACCCTCCCGCACCGCCCACTGCGCCTCACCCGACGCCAACCCCGCCTCAATCGCCTCCACACCCGCATCGACAGAAACATCACCCAACACCAACCGACCCGGATGCTCCGCCTGCGCCGACCGCACCAAACCCCACACACCAGCCCACCGCACATCCACAACCGCACCACCAGCAGCGGCACTGCCGCCGGCGGCAACCGCACCCCGCGTGACAATCACCAACCGCCGACCAGCCGACTCCTCATCGGCCAGCCACCCCTGCACCACCTCCAACACCCGCACCAACCCCTCACGAGCCACCTCCACAACCCCACCCTCAAGCACCGGGCACTCCCACACCACCACCGACTCATCCAGCACCACCCCACCCGAAACCGAACCAGCCCCCCAACCCGAACCCGAACCCGGAACCGGAACCGGAACCCACTCCACCCGGAACAACGACTCAGCACCCGACCCACCCACCGAAGCCACCGCCACCGCCGCAGCAGCAAGCTGCTCCTCCGACACCTCCCGAAGAGTCAAGGACTCGACTGAAGCCACCGGCAGACCGCCCTCATCGAACAGAGCCACCCCCACCACACCACCACGCTCGACCACCGACACACACACCCGCACCGCCCTCGCACCCGTCGCATACAACGACACGCCCGACCAGGCAAACGGCAACCGTGCGCCGTTCTCACCCGCGGGCACCAGGAGCCCTATGACGTGCAGGGCCGCGTCGAGGAGAGCCGGATGCAGACCGAACTCCGCCGCAGACTCCGCAACCTCCTCCGGCAACACCACCTCCGCGAACACCTCGTCACCACGCCGCCACACCCCACGCAACCCCTGGAACGCAGGCCCGTAGGTCAGCCCCTTCTCAGAGAGCAGCCCATACACGTCGGCCAAATCGACGGCGGTGGCGTTGCTCGGTGGCCACGACTCCTCACTCTTGCCTGGCCCCTGGGCCGCCGTGGCGAGAACGCCATCAGCGTGCACCGTCCACTCCGCACCTGGCGCCATACCGGAGTCAGACGGCCGCGAGTGGATCTCGAGGGTCCGGTGTCCTTCCGCATCAGCGTTTCCGACCGACACCTGAAGCTGGACCGCGCCCGTCTCCGGCAACACCAGCGGCGTCTGCAACGTCAGCTCCTCCAGGCGATCGCAGCCCACCTCCTCACCCGCCCGCAACGCCAACTCCACCAACAGGGAGCCTGGGACCAGGACCGTCCCGCTCAAGGCGTGATCGGCCAGCCACGGGTGCGAGGTCAATGACACCCGCCCGGTCAACACGGTCCCCCCACTGCCCGCAAGCGCCACCGACGCACCGAGGAGACCGTGACCGGGGGAGTCCAGACCCGCAGCCGTCACGTCACCAACGCCAACAGGTGCATCGAGCCAGTACCGCTCCCGCTGGAAGGCATACGTCGGCAACTCCACCCGCCGACCACCCGGCACCACCATGTTCCAGTCCACCGCCGTGCCGGCCGCATGCAACCGCCCCACAGCCGTCATCGCCGACCGCACCTCGTCCCGATCACGCCGCAACACCGGCACACTCGCCACGTCCTGGAGGCACTGACCGACCAGCCCGGCCAGCACCGCGTCCGGACCCACCTCCACGAACACCCGCACACCCTGGGCGTGCAGCACACCGACAGCGTCGGAGAAACGCACCGCATCACGCACATGCCGCACCCAGTACTCGGGGGCGGCGATCTCCTCTCCTACGACGGCGCCCGTCACCGCCGACACGAACGGCAGCGTCGGAGCGGTGAAGCGCAGACCCTCGAGAACGGCGCGGAAATCGTCCAGCATCGGCTCCATCAACGGCGAATGGAAGGCATGGCTCACCGTGAGCCGCCTGGTGCGGGCCCCGCGCGCGGCGAGCTCCGTCACGACCTCGCCCACCGCCGCCTCCACACCCGAGACGACAAGCGAGGCCGGCCCGTTCACGGCCGCGACGCCCACCTCGTGCTCACGCCCCGCCAACAGCCCACGCACCTCGTCCTCGCCCGCCTCCACCGCGGCCATCGCACCGCCAGAAGGCAGCCGCTGCATCAGCCGGCCACGAGCCGCGACCAGAACACAGGCATCCTCCAGCGAGAAGACCCCCGCCAGATGCGCGGCCGCGATCTCACCGATCGAATGCCCCGCCACCATGTCCGGACGGATCCCCCACGACTCCAGCAGCCGGAACAGCGCCACCTCCAACGCGAACAACGCAGGCTGCGCGAACTCCGTCCGCGCCAACACACCCGCGTCCTCGCCCCACATCACATCCCGCAGCACCCCCGACCCCGCCACCAGCGGCTCCAACACCCCCAAAACCTCATCCAACACCCTCGCGAACACCGGGAACGTACGCGCCAGCTCCCGGCCCATACCCAGCCGCTGCGCACCCTGCCCCGTGAACAAGAACGCCGCCCGACCCGCCCCCGGGGCCTCCACCGGCACCACCGCATCCAACCCCGCCAGCAGCTCCTCCCGATCGGCGCCCACCACCACCGCCCGGTGCTCCAGCACACCACGCTCCGTGGCCAACGAGAACGCCACATCCACCGGCCGCACCCCCGGCCGCCGCGCCACGAACGACCGCAACCGCCCCGCCTGAGCCACCAACGCCGACTCAGACCCGGCACTGATCACCCACGGCACCACCGACCCATCCACCGGCTCCAACATCGCCTCAGGGACCTCGGCCGTCTGCGGCGCCTGCTCGACGATCACGTGAGCGTTCGTGCCGCTGAACCCGAACGACGAGACGCCCGCCCGGCGAGGTTCGCCCGTCTCGGGCCAGGACGTCTCCTCGGAGAGCAGTCGTACGGCGCCGTCCGACCAGTCGATGTGCGGCGACGGCTCATCGACATGCAGCGTCCGCGGCAGCACACCCGCCCGCAACGCCATCACCATCTTGATCACACCGCCCACCCCGGCGGCGGCCTGCGCATGCCCGATGTTCGACTTCAACGACCCCAACCACAACGGCCGCTGTCCATCCCCACGCGCCTGCCCGTACGTCGCCTGCAACGCCTGCGCCTCGATCGGATCACCCAACGTGGTCCCCGTACCATGCGCCTCCACCGCATCCACCTGACCCGCCTGCAGTCCGGCCGAGGCCAGGGCCTGGCGGATCACCCGCTGCTGTGACGGACCGTTCGGCGCGGTCAGCCCGTTCGACGCGCCGTCCTGATTCACCGCACTGCCCCGCACCACAGCCCACACCGGATGCCCCAACCGCCGCGCATCCGACAACCGCTCCACCAACAACATCCCCGCACCCTCAGCCCACCCCGTGCCGTCCGCACCCGCCGAGAACGCCTTGCACCGCCCGTCAGCCGCAAGCCCCCGCTGCCGACTGAAATTCACAAACGCCTCAGGCGTCGCCATCACCGTCACACCACCGGCCAACGCCATCTCACACTCACCCGACCGCAACGCCTGCACCGCCAGATGCAACGCCACCAACGACGACGAACACGCCGTGTCCACACTGACCGCAGGCCCCTCCAACCCGAACGTGTACGACAAACGCCCCGCAATCACACTCGTCGCGTTCCCCGTCCCCATCAAACCCTCAAGATGCGCCGGAACCTCACGCAACCGCGACGCATAATCGTGATACATCACCCCCGCGAACACACCCGTACGACTCCCCCGCAACCCCACCGGATCCACACCCGCCCGCTCAAACGCCTCCCACGACACCTCCAACAACAACCGCTGCTGCGGATCCATCGCCAACGCCTCACGCGGCGAAATACCAAAGAACCCCGCATCGAACTCCGCCGCACGATGCAAAAACCCACCCTCACGCGAATACGTCGTACCCGCATGATCCGGATCGGGGTCGTACAGAGCCTCGACATCCCAACCACGATCGGTCGGAAACTCGGAAATCGCGTCCCGCCCAGCAGTCACCAGACTCCACAAATCCTCCGGCGACTCCACACCACCCGGGAAACGGCACCCCATCCCCACAATCGCTATCGGCTCATCATTGAACGTGACGGTGGCTGCCGCTGCCGCAGGCGTCTGGACCGATGCACCCACCACCTGGGCCAGTACATGTCCGGCAAGTTCCGCAGAGGTCGGGTAGTCGAAGACGAGTGTGGCCGGCAGGCGCAGACCGGTCGCCGCAGTCAGGCGGTTGCGCAGCTCGACGGCCGTCAGCGAGTCGAAGCCCAGTTCCTTGAAAGACTGTGTCGCATGGATGGTGTCGGGAGTGGCATGCCCGAGGACACCAGCCACGACACGGCGCACCAAGTCGCTGACGAACTGCTCCTGTTCAGCCCTCGACATTCCTGCCAGAGTGCTCCCCAGTCCACCGGCGTCCGCGCCCACCGCAGCACTGCCGGACGCCTGCCGCCGCGCATTCACCGGCACCAAGGAACGCAGGATCGGAGCCAGCGTTCCGGCCTCCGCCTGGGTGCGGAGCGCGAGGCGGTTGAGGCGCACTGGTACCAGTAGAGCCGCGGCTGTGTCGCTCAACGCCAGGTCGAAGAGACCGAGCCCGTCTTCCTCGCTCAGCGCTTCACCGCCGAGGTCCGCGATGCGCCTCCGGTCCGTTTCGGTCAGGTCGCCGGTCATCGCGCTCGCCCGCGCCCACAGACCCCACGCCAACGACAGACCCGGCAGACCCTCCGCCCGACGCGCCTGCGCCAACGCGTCCAGGAACACATTCCCCGCCGCATAACCCGCCTGACCCGCCGTCCCGAACACACCGGCCGCCGACGAGAACAACACGAACGCCGACAAGCCCATACCCCGCGTCAGCTCATGCAGATGCCACGCCGCATCCACCTTCGGCGCCAACACCGCACCCAACCTCCCCCCGTCCAACGACTCCACCACCCCGTCGTCCAGCACACCCGCCGCATGCACCACACCCGACAACACCCGACCCGACAACACACCCGCCAACCCGTCACGATCAGCCACATCACACGCCACCACCTCCACCCGAGCCCCCATCCCCGTCAACTCCCGCACCAACTCCCCCACACCCTCGGCCCCCAGACCACGCCGACTCACCAACACCAACTCCCGCACCCCGTGCACACCCACCAGATGCCGGGCCACCACACCACCCAAGACACCCGACGCACCCGTCACCAACACCGCACCCCCACCGAACACGACACCGGCGGGAACAACGGACGAAACGAGCTCAGCCCGGGCAAGACGCGGCACCAACACCACACCCTCCCGCACCGCCCACTGCGCCTCACCCGACGCCAACCCCGCCTCAACCGCCTCCACACCCGCATCGACAGAAACATCACCCAACACCAACCGACCCGGATGCTCCGCCTGCGCCGACCGCACCAAACCCCACACACCAGCCCACCGCACATCCACAACCGCACCACCAGCACCGGCGCCGGCGCCGGCGGCCACCGCACCCCGCGTGACAATCACCAACCGCCGACCAGCCGACTCCTCATCAGCCAGCCACCCCTGCACCACCTCCAACACCCGCACCAACCCCTCACGAGCCACCTCCACAACCCCACCCTCAAGCACCGGGCACTCCCACACCACCACCGACTCATCCGACACCACCCCACCCGAAACCGAACCAGCCCCCGAACCCGAACCCGAACCCGGAACCGGAACCGGAACCCACTCCACCCGGAACAACGACTCAGCACCCGACCCACCCACCGAAGCCACCGCCACCGCCGCAGCAGCAGCAAGCTGCTCCTCCGACACCTCCCGAGTCACCAGCTCCTCCACCGAAGCCACCGGCGCACCCGACGCATCCGCCACATCAACGGAGAAGCTGTCCGCACCGGTTGCCGCGAGCCGCACCCGCAGAGCTGTCGCACCGACCGCGTACAGAGACACTCCGAACCACGTGAACGGCAGTCGCGTGCCTCCGTCGGCGGCAAGTGCCGTCAGTCCCACGGCGTGCAGGGCCGCGTCGAGGAGAGCCGGATGCAGACCGAACTCCGCCGCAGACCCTGCTGCCTCCTCCGGCAACGTCACCTCCGCGAACACCTCGTCACCACGCCGCCACACCCCACGCAACCCCTGGAACGCAGGCCCGTACTCATACCCCCGCCCCGCCAGACCCTCGTAGAAGTCCCGTACATCCACCGACACCGCACCCCTCGGCGGCCACACCGACAGATCCACACCACCACCCGAACCACCACCCGAACCCAGAACACCACTCCCATGCAACGTCCACACACCCCCGCCCCCGGCCACCTCCAACCGGGAATACACACCAACCTCCCGCACACCCCCCTCACCCGCACCACCGACAACCACCTGAACCTGCACACCACCCGCCCCCGGCAACACCAGCGGCGCCTGCAGCGTCAGCTCCTCCAGGCGATCGCAGCCCACCTCCTCACCCGCCCGCAACGCCAACTCCACCAACGCCGCACCCGGCACCAGAACCACACCACGCACCGCGTGATCAGCCAGCCACGCATGCGACGCCAACGAAACACGACCCGTGAGCAGAACACCGTCACCCTCGGCCAGAGCAACCGACGCGCCAAGGAGCGGGTGACGGAGGGCGCCGAGTCCAACGGCCGCCACGTCGCCGGTGCCGACAGGCGCATCCAGCCAGTACCGCTCCCGCTGGAAGGCATACGTCGGCAGTTCCACGCGGCTGCCGCCGAGACCGTCGAGAACCGCAGCCCAATCGATGGTCGTACCGGCCGCGTACAGCCGCCCGAGGGCGGCGAGGAGGGTCTGTTCCTCCGGCTGGTCCCTACGCAGCGCGGCCACGAGCAGCGCCGACGGACCGCCGCCGTCGGCGGCGCCCCGCTCGCCTTCATCCCCTTGCGCCTGCTGGTCGAGGACTTCCTGGACCATGGGGACGAGCGCGGCGGACGGTCCTATCTCGACGTATCTGCCGACGCCCTGCGTCTCCAGGGTGGCGACGGCGTCGGCAAATCGGACGGTCCCGCGGACGTGGGCGACCCAGTAGTCGGCCGACCGCATCTCCTGCGTGTCCATGGTCGCGGTGACCGTCGAGACGAGGGGGATCATCGGCTCATGGAACGTCATGTTCTCGACCGTGCGGCGGAACGCGTCCAGCATCGGTTCCATCAGCGGGGAGTGGAAGGCGTGGCTGACCGTGAGCCGCTTGGTCCGGGCGCCGTGTGCGGCAAGCTGGGCGACGATCTCACCCACCGCGGCCTGGGTGCCGGAAACGACCACCGACCTGGGCCCGTTCACCGCGGCCAGGCCGACCTCGTGCTCACGTCCGGTCAAGAGTGGACGTACCTCGTCCTGGGTGGCTTCAACGGCCACCATGGTTCCGCCGGCGGGGAGTCGCTGCATCAGGCGGCCGCGCGCGGCGACCAGGGTGCAGGCGTCCTCCAGGGAGAGAATGCCGGAGACGTGGGCGGCCGCGATCTCACCGATGGAGTGGCCGACGAGGACGTCGGGCCGTACGCCCCACGATTCCAGAAGACGGAAGAGGCTCAGTTGCAGGGCGAACACGGCGGGCTGGGTGTAGGCGGTGGTGTCGAGCAGCGCTGCCTCCGGTGAGCCCTGCGCGGCGAACATCACTTCCCGCAGCGGTTGTTCGAGAAGGGGAGCGAGTGCGGTGCACACGGCGTCGAGGCTCTGCCGGAACACCGGGAACCTGTCGTACAACTCCCGCCCCATGCCCGCCCGTTGCGACCCCTGCCCGGAGAAGAGGAAGACGGTCGTGCCGGGGGTGGGAGCGGTGGGAATGCCGGCCGGGAGTTCGGCGATGGCGAACTCGGCGACGGCGTGCAGCAGTTCGTCGCGGCCGTTGCCGAGCGCGACGAACCGGTGGGGGAATGCCGTACGAGTGCAGGCGAGTGACAGCCCGACGTCGAGGGGGTGTTGCTCCGGGTGGGCGAGAAGGTGCGCGTGCAGTCGCGCGGTTTGTGCGCGCAGACCGTCGACCGTCTTGGCGGAGATCGCCCAGGGAATCACCGCGGAGCTCTCCGCCGTCGCCTCCCCCTCCGGGGACGCGGTGGCCGGTTCGAGCTGCGGGGCTTGCTCGAGAAGGATGTGCGCGTTGGTGCCGCTGACGCCGAACGACGACACGCCGGCCCGGCGAGGTTCGCCCGTCTCGGGCCAGGACGTCTCCTCGGAGAGCAGTCGTACGGCGCCGTCCGACCAGTCGATGTGCGGCGACGGCTCATCGACATGCAGCGTCCGCGGCAGCACACCCGCCCGCAACGCCATCACCATCTTGATCACACCACCCACACCCGCAGCAGCCTGCGCATGCCCGATGTTCGACTTCAACGACCCCAACCACAACGGCCGCTCCCCGAGACGCGCCTGCCCGTACACCGCCTGCAACGCCTGCGCCTCGATCGGGTCCCCCAACGTGGTCCCCGTACCATGCGCCTCCACCGCATCCACCTGACCCGCCTGCAGTCCGGCCGAGGCCAGGGCCTGGCGGATCACCCGCTGCTGTGACGGACCGTTCGGCGCGGTCAGCCCGTTCGACGCACCGTCCTGATTCACCGCACTGCCCCGCACCACAGCCCACACCGGATGCCCCAACCGCCGCGCATCCGACAACCGCTCCACCAACAGCATCCCCGCACCCTCAGCCCACCCCGTGCCGTCCGCATCGGCGGAGAACGCCTTGCACCGTCCATCAGCCGCAAGCCCCCGCTGCCGACTGAACTCGATGAACGTCTCGGGAGTGGACATGACGGTGACGCCGCCGGCGAGGGCCATCGTGCACTCACCCTGCCGGATCGCCTGCATCGCCAGATGCAACGCCACCAACGACGACGAACACGCCGTGTCCACCGTCACCGCCGGACCCTCCAGCCCGAACGTGTAAGCGATCCGACCCGTCGCGATACTCCCCGCACTCCCGTTGCCGACGTACCCCTCCACCCCCTCCGGCACCGCACCCACACCCAACCGCGACCCGTAATCGTGATACATCACCCCCGCGAACACACCCGTACGACTCCCCCGCAACCCCACCGGATCCACACCCGCCCGCTCAAACGCCTCCCACGACACCTCCAACAACAACCGCTGCTGCGGATCCATCGCCAACGCCTCACGCGGCGAAATGCCAAAGAACCCCGCATCGAACTCCGCCGCACGATGCAAAAACCCACCCTCACGGGCGTAGCTCTTGCCCGGGCTCTCGGGGTCCGGGTCGTAGAGGTCGTCGATGTCCCAGCCCCGGTCGTCGGGCATGTCGCCGACGGCGTCGCGGCCCGCCGCGACCAGCTCCCACAGGCCCTCGGGGGACTCCACGCCGCCGGGGTAGCGACAGGCCATTCCCACGATCGCGATGGGTTCGTGCTGTGCCGCCTCGGCCAGGTTGAGCCGACGCCGAGTCTCGTGCAGGTCGGTCGTGACCCGCTTGAGGTAGTCGCGCAGCTTCTGCTCGTTGGACATCAGTCACTCACCATTTCGCGTCGTCGTCCAAGTCGTCGTCGGGGACGATCGGCATTCAGCCCGGTTCGCTGTACAGAACGGCCGTTGTCGGCCGGGATCGCTGAGTACGGTCGGCGCTCAGCCGAGTTCGTTGTCGATGAAGGCGAAGATCTCGTCGTCCGTGGCGGAGTCCAGCTGGTCGGCGACGCCGTCGGCCTCCGTCGACCTCGCCCTCTCCTCGAATCGGGCGAGCAACGCGGAGAGCCGGCGCTGAATGTCGACGTTCTCCTCGTCGGTCGCGTCGACTTCGGTCAACGTCCGTTCGATCCGGTCGAGTTCGTCGAGCACTCCGCTGAGGCTGGGAGCCTCAAGGCCCGGGATCCGCATCCGCAGATGCTGGGCGAGTTCTCCGGCCGTCGGGTAGTCGAAGACCAACGTCGCGCCCAGCTTCAGGCCGGTAACCGCATTCAGTCGGTTGCGCAGTTCCACCGCCGTCAACGAGTCGAAGCCCAACTCCTTGAAGGCGTGCCCGGGTTCGATCAGCGCCGGAGAGCCGTGCCCCAGTACGCCGGCCACTTCCGTGCGCACGAGTTCGAGCAGGTGAGCGGAGCGCTGTTCCTCACCCATCGCCGCCAGCCTCCCAGCCAGCCCACCACCCTCACCCTCACCCACACCGGCCACCGCCTGACGCCTCGCGCGCACCGGCACCAACCCCCGCAACACCCCAGGCACACCCTCCACACCCCGACGCAACGCCGCCAGATCAAGCCGGATCGGCACCAGCAGACCGTCATGCTCACCCCCGGCCAGCGCCCCGTCGAACAACGCCAGACCCTCCTCGTCCGACAACGCCCGCGCACCCGAACGCTCCAGCCGCCTCACATCCGCCTCCGTCAGGTCGCCGGTCATCGCGCTCGCCCGCGCCCACAGACCCCACGCCAACGACAGACCCGGCAGACCCTCCGCCCGACGCGCCTGCGCCAACGCGTCCAGGAACACATTCCCCGCCGCATAACCCGCCTGACCCGCCGTCCCGAACACACCGGCCGCCGACGAGAACAACACGAACGCCGACAAGCCCATACCCCGCGTCAGCTCATGCAGATGCCACGCCGCATCCACCTTCGGCGCCAACACCGCACCCAACCTCCCCCGTCCAACGACTCCACCACCCCGTCGTCCAGCACACCCGCCGCATGCACCACACCCGACAACACCCGACCCGACAACACACCCGCCAACCCGTCACGATCAGCCACATCACACGCCACCACCTCCACCCGAGCCCCCATCCCCGTCAACTCCCGCACCAACTCCCCCACACCCTCGGCCCCCAGACCACGCCGACTCACCAACACCAACTCCCGCACCCCGTGCACACCCACCAGATGCCGGGCCACCACACCACCCAAGACACCCGACGCACCCGTCACCAACACCGCACCCCCACCGAACACGACACCGGCGGGAACAACGGACGAAACGAGCTCAGCCCGGGCAAGACGCGGCACCAACACCACACCCTCCCGCACCGCCCACTGCGCCTCACCCGACGCCAACCCCGCCTCAATCGCCTCCACACCCGCATCGACAGAAACATCACCCAACACCAACCGACCCGGATGCTCCGCCTGCGCCGACCGCACCAAACCCCACACACCAGCCCACCGCACATCCACAACCGCACCACCAGCAGCGGCACTGCCGCCAGCGGCAACCGCACCCCGCGTGACAATCACCAATCGCCGACCGACCGACTCCTCATCGGCCAGCCACCCCTGCACCACCTCCAACACCCGCACCAACCCCTCACGAGCCACCTCCACAACCCCACCCTCAAGCACCGGGCACTCCCACACCACCACCGACTCATCCAGCACCACCCCACCCGAAACCGAACCAGCCCCCCAACCCGAACCCGAACCCGGAACCGGAACCGGAACCCACTCCACCCGGAACAACGAGTCAGCACCCGACCCACCCACCGAAGCCACCGCCACCGCCGCAGCAGCAAGCTGCTCCTCCGACACCTCCCGAAGAGTCAAGGACTCGACTGAAGCCACCGGCAGACCGCCCTCATCGAACAGAGCCACCCCCACCACACCACCACGCTCGACCACCGACACACACACCCGCACCGCCCTCGCACCCGTCGCATACAACGACACGCCCGACCAGGCAAACGGCAGCGGTGTAGCCATGCCGTCGGCCACCGACGTGAAGTTCATGGCGTGCAGGGCCGCGTCGAGGAGAGCCGGGTGCAGACCGAACTCCGCCGCAGACCCTGCTGCCTCCTCCGGCAACGTCACCTCCGCGAACACCTCGTCACCACGCCGCCACACCCCACGCAACCCCTGGAACGCAGGCCCGTACTCATACCCCCGCCCCGCCAGACCCTCGTAGAAGTCCCGTACATCCACCGACACCGCACCCTGAGGAGGCCAGACCTGCGGACCTGTGAGGACCGAGTCCTCATCTGCTGGAGCAAGCGTGCCGCGGCCGTTGCAGGACCAGCCGGTCGCCTCTCCTGTGTCGATCTCGGGCCGTGAGTGAATCTCGAATGTCCGGTGTCCCTCCGCATCAGCGTTCCCGACCGACACCTGAAGCTGGACCGCGCCCGTCTCGGGCAACACCAGCGGCGTCTGCAACGTCAGCTCCTCCAGGCGATCGCAGCCCACCTCCTCACCCGCCCGCAACGCCAACTCCACCAAAGCCGCACCCGGCACCAGAACCACACCACGCACCGCGTGATCGGCCAACCACGCATGCGACGCCAGCGAGACACGCCCGGTCAACACGGTCCCCCCACTGCCCGCAAGCGCCACCGACGCACCCAACAGACCATGACCAGGAGACCCCAGACCCGCAGCCGTCACGTCACCAACGCCAACAGGTGCATCGAGCCAGTACCGCTCCCGCTGGAAGGCATACGTCGGCAACTCCACCCGCCGACCACCCGGCACCACCATGTTCCAGTCCACCGCCATGCCGGCCGCATGCAACCGCCCCACAGCCGACATCACCGACCGCGCCTCGTCCCGATCACGCCGCAACACCGGCACACTCGCCACGTCCTGGAGGCACTGACCGACCAGCCCGGCCAGCACCGCGTCCGGACCCACCTCCACGAACACCCGCGCACCCTGGCCATACAGAACGACGACGGCGTCCGAGAAACGCACCGCCTCGCGTACGTGCCGCACCCAGTAGTCAGCGGTGGCGATCTCCTCGCCCACGACGGCGCCCGTCACCGCCGACACGAACGGCAGCGTCGGAGCGGTGAAGCGCAGACCCTCGAGGACCGCGCGGAAATCGTCCAGCATCGGCTCCATCAACGGGGAGTGGAAGGCATGACTCACCGCCAACCGTCGCACCCGACGCCCCCGCCCCGCCAGAACTTCCACCACCCGCTCAACAGCCGCCTCCACACCGGAGACGACGAGAGAGGCCGGCCCGTTCACGGCCGCGACGCCCACCTCGTGCTCACGCCCCGCCAACAGCCCACGCACCTCGTCCTCGCCCGCCTCCACCGCGGCCATCGCACCGCCGGAAGGCAGCCGCTGCATCAGCCGGCCACGAGCCGCGACCAGAACACAGGCATCCTCCAGCGAGAAGACCCCCGCCAGATGCGCGGCCGCGATCTCACCGATCGAATGCCCCGCCACCATGTCCGGACGGATCCCCCACGACTCCAGCAGCCGGAACAGCGCCACCTCCAACGCGAACAACGCAGGCTGCGCGAACTCCGTCCGCGCCAACACACCCGCGTCCTCGCCCCACATCACATCCCGCAGCACCCCCGACCCCGCCACCAGCGGCTCCAACACCCCCAAAACCTCATCCAACACCCTCGCGAACACCGGGAACGTACGCGCCAGCTCCCGGCCCATACCCAGCCGCTGCGCACCCTGCCCCGTGAACAAGAACGCCGACATGCCCCCGACGACCGGTTCCGACGACGTCACAGAAGCAAGCCCCGCCAGCAACTCCTCCCGATCGGCGCCCACCACCACCGCCCGGTGCTCCAGCACACCACGCTCCGTGGCCAGCGAGAACGCCACATCCACCGGCCGCACCCCCGGCCGCCGCGCCACGAACGACCGCAACCGCCCCGCCTGAGCCACCAACGCCGACTCAGACCCGCCACTGATCACCCACGGCACCACCGACCCATCAACCACCCCATCCACCAGCCCCGGCGCCTCCACCTCCGCGTCCAGCTCCTGACCAGGCGCCTGCTCCAAGATCACATGCGCGTTGGTCCCACTGGCTCCGAAGGACGACACGCCGGCCCGGCGCGGCTCACCCGTCGCAGGCCACTCCTGCTCCTCCGCCAGCAGACGCACCTCACCCGCCGACCAGTCGATGTGCGACGACGGCTCCTCCACATGCAACGTCCGCGGCAGCACACCCGCCCGCAACGCCATCACCATCTTGATCACACCACCCACACCCGCAGCAGCCTGCGCATGCCCGATATTCGACTTCAACGACCCCAACCACAACGGCCGCCCGGCATCAGCCCGCTCCTGCCCATACGTCGCCAAGAGGGCCTGCGCCTCGATCGGATCCCCCAACGTCGTGCCCGTCCCGTGCGCCTCCACCGCATCCACCTGACCCGCCGACAACCCGGCTCACCCGCTGCTGCGACGGACCGCTCGGCGCCGTCAGCCCGTTCGACGCACCGTCCTGATTGATCGCGCTGCCCCGCACCACAGCCAGAACGGGATGCCCCAACCGCCGCGCATCCGACAACCGTTCCACCAGCAGCATCCCCGCACCCTCGCTGAACCCGGCTCCGTTCGCCCCCGAGCCGAACGCCTTGCACCGGGCATCCGGTGCGATGGCTCGCTGGCGGCTGAACTCGAGGAACATCTCGACGGACGACATGACGGTGACGCCGCCGGCGAGGGCCATCGTGCACTCACCCTGCCGGATCGCCTGCATCGCCAGATGCAACGCCACCAACGACGACGAACACGCCGTGTCCACCGTCACCGCCGGACCCTCCAGCCCGAACGTGTAAGCGATCCGACCCGTCGCGATACTCCCCGCACTCCCGTTGCCGACGTACCCCTCCACCCCCTCCGGCACCGCACCCACACCCAACCGCGACCCGTAATCGTGATACATCACCCCCGCGAACACACCCGTACGACTCCCCCGCAACCCCACCGGATCCACACCCGCCCGCTCAAACGCCTCCCACGACACCTCCAACAACAACCGCTGCTGCGGATCCATCGCCAACGCCTCACGCGGCGAAATACCAAAGAACCCCGCATCGAACTCCGCCGCGCCCCCCAGAAACCCACCCTCACGGGCGTAGATCCGGCCGGGGACGCCCGGTGTCGGGTCATAGAGGGACTCATGGTTCCAGCCCCGGTCGTCGGGCATCGCGGTGATGGCGTCCTTGCCTGCGAGCACCAGGTCCCAGAGTTCCTCCGGGGACGCCACATCGCCGGGGAAACGGCAGCTCATGGCGATGATCGCCATCGGCTCGTCGTCGGTGGCGGCAGAACGTGGCCGTATCGGAGCGTCGGTCGCGGAGGTCGCTGCGCCACCCAGTTCGGATGACAGAAGTCGCACCACCGCGGCGGAGTTGGGGTGGTCGAAGACGAGAGTCGCGGGCAGGCGCAGACCGGTGGCGGCACCGAGCCGATTACGGAACTCGACCGCCGTGAGGGAGTCGAAGCCGATGTCCTTGAAAGCGCGCTCGGCTTCGATGGCGTCCGGCGAGGCATGCCCCAGTACGGCGGCCACCTCGCCTCGGACCATGTCAAGGAGAAACGCCTGCCGCTGTGTTCCGCTCATCTCGGCCAGTCGGCGGCCGAGTTCGCCCTCGAAGGCCGGGGCACCGGCGCCGACGGCCTGCCGCCTGACGCGCTGCGGCACCAGGCCGCGCAGCAGCGGGGGTACCTCGTCGACGGCAGCGCGCTGCCGCAGGGCCGCCAGATCGAGCCCCATAGGAAGAAGGAAGGAGTCGTCGGCGGCGATCGCCGCGTCGAAGAGGGCGAGAGCCTTGTCCGACTCCATGGGTACGACACCCAGCCGGGCCAGCCTCTTCAGGTCGGTCTCGTCGAGCGTGCCGGTCATCGCGCTCTTCTGCGCCCACAGGCCCCAGGCGAGCGAGAGACCGGGCAGACCCTCCGCCCGACGCGCCTGCGCCAACGCGTCCAGGAACACATTCCCCGCCGCATAACCCGCCTGACCCGCCGTCCCCAGTGTGCCGGCGCCCGCAGAGAAGAGAACGAAGGCGGAGAGGTCCATGTCCCGGGTCAGCTCATGCAGATGCCACGCCGCATCCACCTTCGGCGCCAACACCGCACCCAACCTCCCCCCGTCCAACGACTCCACCACCCCGTCGTCCAGCACACCCGCCGCATGCACCACACCCGACAACACCCGACCCGACAACACACCCGCCAACCCGTCACGATCAGCCACATCACACGCCACCACCTCCACCCGAGCCCCCATCCCCGTCAACTCCCGCACCAACTCCCCCACACCCTCGGCCCCCAGACCACGCCGACTCACCAGGAGCAAGTCCCGCACCCCGTGCACACCCACCAGATGCCGGGCCACCACACCACCCAAGACACCCGACGCACCCGTCACCAACACCGCACCCCCACCGAACACGACACCGGCCGAAGGCACATCACCGACAGAGAACCCAGCCCGGGCAAGACGCGGCGCCAACACCACACCCTCCCGCACCGCCCACTGCGCCTCACCCGACGCCAACCCCGCCTCAACCGCCTCCACACCCGCATCGACAGAAACATCACCCAACACCAACCGACCCGGATGCTCCGCCTGCGCCGACCGCACCAAACCCCACACACCAGCCCACCGCACATCCACAACCGCACCACCAGCACCGGCGCCGGCGCCGGCGGCCACCGCACCCCGCGTGACAATCACCAACCGCCGACCAGCCGACTCCTCATCGGCCAGCCACCCCTGCACCACCTCCAACACCCGCACCAACCCCTCACGAGCCACCTCCACAACCCCACCCTCAAGCACCGGGCACTCCCACACCACCACCGACTCATCCGACACCACCCCACCCGAAACCGAACCAGCCCCCGAACCCGAACCCGAACCCGAACCCGGAACCGGAACCGGAACCCACTCCACCCGGAACAACGACTCAGCACCCGACCCACCCACCGAAGCCACCGCCACCGCCGCAGCAGCAAGCTGCTCCTCCGACACCTCCCGAGTCACCAGCTCCTCCACCGAAGCCACCGGCGCACCCGACGCATCCGCCACATCGAGGGTCACCGTGGCCCGGTCGCCAGCGGCGGGCGCCATGCGTACGCGCAGGGATGTCGCGCCGACCGCGTGGAGTGTCACGCCCCGCCACGAGAACGGCAGCCGGTTGCTGGTTTCGTGGTCGTCTGCGGGCGCGAAGAGGCTGGTCAGGCCGGACTGGAGGCCGGCGTCGAGGAGAGCGGGGTGCAGACCGAACTCCCCTACAGACCCCGCCACCACCTCCGGCAACACCACCTCCGCGAACACCTCGTCACCACGCCGCCACACCCCACGCAACCCCTGGAACGCAGGCCCGTACTCATACCCCCGCCCCGCCAGACCCTCGTAGAAGTCCCGTACATCCACCGACACCGCACCCCTCGGCGGCCACACCGACAGATCCACACCACCACCCGACCCACCACCCGAACCCAGAACACCACTCCCATGCAACGTCCACACACCCCCGCCCCCGGCCACCTCCAACCGGGAATACACACCAACCTCCCGCACACCCCCCTCACCCGCACCACCGACAACCACCTGAACCTGCACACCACCCGCCCCCGGCAACACCAGCGGCGCCTGCAGCGTCAGCTCCTCCAGGCGATCGCAGCCCACCTCCTCACCCGCCCGCAACGCCAACTCCACCAACGCCGCACCCGGCACCAGAACCACACCACGCACCGCGTGATCAGCCAGCCACGCATGCGACGCCAACGAAACACGACCGGTCAGCACCGATCCGCCGCTCCCCGCAAGCGCCACCGTCGCACCCAACAGCCCATGGCCGACGGAGTCGAGGCCCACAGCCGTCACATCACCGGAACCAACAGGCGCATCCAGCCAGTAGCGCTCTCGTTGGAAGGCGTACGTCGGCAACTCCACCGGACGCGCGGCCGGCAGAACGGCCGTCCAGTCGACGTCCACACCCCCCGCCCACGCCTCGCCCAACGACGACAACAACCGCCGCACACCACCCTCACCCCGACGCAACGACCCCACCACCACACCCCGCACCCCCACCGCATCCAACGTCTCCTGCACCCCCACCGCCAACACCGGATGCGCACTCACCTCCACAAACCCATCGAACCCCCGCCCCGCCAACCCCCGCACCGTCCCCTCGAAACACACCGTCTCCCGCAGATTCCGATACCAATACCCCCCGTCCAACAACCCCGTCTCCAACAACCCACCCGTCACCGTCGAATAAAACGGCACCCCACCACCACACGCCTCAACACCCCCCAACACACCAGCCAACACACCCTCCACCTCCTCCACCACCGCCGAATGCGACGCATAATCCACCGCCACCCGACGCACCCTCACCCCCTCACCCTCCAACCCCCCCAAAAACTCCTCCAACACATCCACACCCCCACACACCACACACGACGACGGCCCATTCACCGCCGCCAACCACAACCGCCCCTCCCAACCCGCCAACCGCCCCCGCACCTCACCCTCCGACAACACCACCGAAGCCATCCCACCCCGACCCGCCAACGACCCCCCGATCACCCGACTCCGCAACGCCACCACCCGCGCACCCTCACGCAACGACAGACCACCCGACACCACCGCCGCCGCAATCTCCCCCTGCGAATGCCCCACCACCGCACCCGGCTCCACCCCACACGCCCGCCACACACCCGCCAACGACACCATCACCGCCCACAACACCGGCTGCACCACATCCACAGCCCCCAACACACCCTCATCACCCGACCCCACCACCTCCAACAGATCCCACTCCACAAACTCCCCCAACGCCTCCCCACACGCCCCCATCCACCACGCGAACACCGGCGACGCCCCCAACAACTCCACCGCCATACCAACCCACTGCGCCCCCTGCCCCGGAAACACGAACACAGGGTTGGTGCCGGCATCGGCGACGCCCCTGACCAGGCCCGCTCCGGGGCGGCCGGCGGCGAGGGAGTCCAGTGCGGCCATGAGTTCTTCGCGGTCGGCGCCGACGACTACGGCACGGTGCGCGAGGGCGGAGCGGGTGGTGGCGAGGGCGTGGCCGATGGCGGCGGGCGACAGTTCAGGCCGCTCGACGAGGAAGTCCCGCAGCTTCGCCGCCTGGCCGCGCAGAGCCTCCGGCGAGGCGGCGGAGATCGGCCAGGGGACGAGCTCGTTCTCTGCCGACAACAGCGCCTCGGCGCCCACGAGGCCCTCGGCCTCGCCGGGTCCCTCGGCTACGGCCGGTTCCCCGGCGTCGACGGGCTCAGCGGTCGGAGCCTCTTCGAGGATGACGTGAGCGTTGGTGCCGCTGATCCCGAACGACGAGACGCCCGCCCGGCGCGGCTCACCCGACGCGGGCCACTCCTGCTCCTCCGCCAGCAGACGCACCTCACCCGCCGACCAGTCGATGTGCGACGACGGCTCCTCCACATGCAACGTCCGCGGCAGCACACCCGCCCGCAACGCCATCACCATCTTGATCACACCACCCACACCCGCAGCGGCCTGCGCATGCCCGATGTTCGACTTCAACGACCCCAACCACAACGGCCCCTGCCCATCCCCACGCGCCTGCCCGTACACCGCCTGCAACGCCTGCGCCTCGATCGGATCACCCAACCGCGTACCCGTACCATGCGCCTCCACCGCATCCACCTGACCCGCCTGCAGACCCGCATTCACCAACGCCTGCCGGATCACCCGCTGCTGCGCCGGACCACTCGGCGCACTCAACCCGTTCGACGCACCGTCCTGATTCACCGCACTGCCCCGCACCACCGCCCAAACCCGATGCCCCAACCGCCGCGCATCCGACAACCGCTCCAGCAGAAGCATTCCCGCACCCTCGCCGAAGCCCATGCCGTCGGCGGCGGCGGAGAACGCCTTGCACCGCCCGTCAGCCGCGAGCCCCCGCTGGCGGCTGAAGCCGGTGACGGTGTGCGGGGTGCTCATGACGGCGACACCGCCCGCGAGCGCCATGGTGCACTCCTTGCGGCGCAGCGCTTCGCAGGCGAGGTGCAGGGTGATGAGGGAGGAGGAGCAGGCCGTGTCGACGGTCAGCGCGGGGCCCTCGAGACCGAGGACGTAGGAGACACGGCCGGAGACGACGCTGGAGACGCTGCCGGTGACCAGATGGCCTTCGAGTCCCTCCGGCACCTCGGTGAGCCGGGCCCGGTATTCCTGGTAGTTGCAGCCGACGAAGACGCCGGTGCGGGAGCCCTTCAGGGTGGCGGGGTCGATGCCGGCGCGCTCTACGCTCTCCCAGGCCACTTCGAGTACGAGGCGCTGCTGGGGGTCCATGGCGAGGGCCTCGCGGGGTGAGATGCCGAAGAAGTCCGCGTCGAACTCGGTGGCGCCGGTGAGGTATCCGCCTTCTCGGGCGTAGGTGGTGCCGGGGCGGTCGGGGTCGGGGTCGTAGAGGGCGTCGACGTCCCAGCCGCGGTCGGTGGGGAGGCCGCCGACGGCGTCGACGCCGTCGCGCACGAGCCGCCACAGGTCGTCGGGCGAGGCGACTTCTCCGGGGTAGCGGCAGCCGATGCCGACGATGGCGATCGGCTCGGCGTCCTGGGCCTCGTACTCGCGCAGGCGCTGCTTCGTCTGGTGCAGATCAGCCGTGACCCGCTTCAGGTAGTCCACCAGCTTGTCGTGATCCGCCATCAGTTCCAGCCCCCGTGGTTCGTCGAAAACATGTCGCTGCAAAGACTTCGTTGCGGAGTTGCGTCTGCCGAGATGCGTTGCGGAGATGCGTCGCGAGTTGCGTTGCGTTGCGTTGTGGAGATTTCGTCGGAGACGAGTGGTACGTGGTGCGTAGTACGTGGTGCGTAGTACGTGGTACGTGGTGCGGTGTGCTGTCGGTGCAGTCAGCTGCCGAGTTCGCTGTCGATGAAGGCGAGGACCTCGTCGACGCTGGCCGACTCGAGTTCGTTCGCCGCCTGTCGGGCGGTCGGCTGGGCGCCGCTCTCGTCGGTCCAGCGCGTCAGGAGGGACCGCAGACGCAGGGTGACCTCCAGCCGGGTGTTCCCGTCGGGGTCCAGGTCGTCCAGTCGCTTCGCCAGCTGGTCGAGTTCGCCGAGCACGGAGCCGGCGTCGGCTGTGTCGGGGCCGAACAGTTCGGTCCTGAGGTGGTGGGCGACGGCGAGCGGGGTGGGGTGGTCGAAGACGAGGGAGGCGGGCAGGGTGAGGCCGGTGGCGACCCCCAGCCGGTTGCGCAGTTCCATCGCGGTCAGTGAGTCGAAGCCGACGTCGCGGAAGGCGCGGTCGGGTTCCAGGTGTTCCGGACGTTCGAATCCGAGGACGGCGGCCGCCTCGGCGCGGACCGCGCCGAGCAGGGCGCTCTCCCGGTCGGCGGCCGGGAGGGCGGTGAGTTCCGCGCCCAGCGTGCCGGTCGGTCCGGCCGTGGCGCCGTCCGTGGCGAGGATGCGGGGTTCCGGTGCAGCCAGCGCCCGGACCTGCGGGAGGTCGTCGAACAGAGGGTGGGGGCGGGCCGCGCTGAACAGGGGGAAGAACCGGTCCCAGGCGACGGGTGCGACGGTCAGGAAGGTCTCGTCCCGGTCCAGGGCGCGCTGCAGGGCGGTGAGACCGAGTTCCGGTTCGATCATCGGCAGGCCGCGCCGGTGCAGCTGGTCGGTGTCGATGGCTTCGGAGATGCCGCCGGAGCCCTGGACGCCGAAGGCGTTCCACACGCCCCAGGCCACCGAGACGGTGGGGATGCCCCGGGCCCGGTTGGCCTCGGCGAGCGCGTTGAGGTGCGCGTTGGCGGCGGCGTAGGCGGCGTGGTCGCCGCTGCCCCACACGCCGGCGATGGAGGAGAAGAGGACGAAGGCGTCCAGCTCGCTGTGGTCGAGGAGTTCGGTGAGGTGCAGTGCTCCGTCGACCTTGGCGGCGATGCCGGCGGCGAAGGCCTCGGGGCCGGTGTCCTCGATGGAGGTGAGGTCGGCGACGCCGGCGGCGTGCAGGACCGCGCGTACCGTCTCGCCGTCGGCGGCGAGCCGGTCCAGCAGTTGCCTGACGGCCTCACGGTCGGCGGTGTCGCAGGCGGCGAGGGTCACCCGTGCGCCGGCGGCGGTCAGTTCGTCCCGTAGGCGGGCCGCGCCCGGGGCGTCGGGGCCCCGGCGGCCGGTGAGGACGAGGTGTTCGGCTCCGTTCTCGGCCAGCCATCGGGCGAGTACGACGCCGAGGGCGCCCGTGCCGCCGGTGACGACGACGGTGCCGCGGGGTCGCCAGCCGCGGTGGGCGGGGCGTTCGTCGGCGCCGGCGTGGACGAGCCGTCGTACGAAGGTGCCGGAGGGGCGGACGGCCAGCTGGTCCTCGGCTCCGTGGCCGGCCAGGGCGGCGCACAGCCGCAGCCCCGTCCGCTCGTCGGGCTCGGCGCTCACGTCGACCAAGCCGCCCCAGCGGGCGGGGTGTTCGAGGGCGGCGACCTGTCCGAGGCCCCAGACCAGACTCTGCAGCGGATGCTGCGGGTGTTCGGCGCCGCCTGCCGCGACCGCTTCGGCGGTGGCGAGCCACAGGGGCGCGGTCACCTCGGCACGGCCGAGGGCGCGGATGAGGGACAGGGTGGTGGCGAGGCCGGTGGCCAGAGCGGGAAGGTCGGGATGGCGGCTCTCGTCCAGGGCGAGGAGGGACAGCACGCCCGCGGGTGCGGCGCCTTGGTCCGCGACGGCCTTGCGCAGTCGCTCCGTGAGCCGGTCGCGGTCGGCGTCGGCGTCGGTGAGTTCCAGGGGAACGGTCTGGGCGCCGGCGTCCTCCAGGGCCTGGAGCGCGGTGGCGACCAGCGGGTGCTCACGGTGGCCTGCGGGGATCGCGACGAACCAGTGTCCGCTGAGGTTGGCCGGTGTGGCGGGCTCGGGCAGCCGCTGCCAGGTGACGCGGTAGCGCCAGTCGTCCACGGTGTGCTCGGCGCGGGTGCGCTGCCGCCAGTCCGCCAGCGCGGGCAGCACGGCCGTGAGCGGGGCGTCGGCGGGTACGGCGAGGGCGTCGGCGAAGCTGTTGAGGTCGGCGTTCTCCACGGCGTCCCAGAAGGCGGCGTCCTCGTCGGCGCCGGTTCGGCCGGGGGCCCGGGAGGTGCTGTCGAGCCAGTAGCGCTCTCGTTGGAAGGCGTACGTCGGCAACTCCACCGGACGCGCGGCCGGCAGAACGGCCGTCCAGTCGACGTCCACACCCCCCGCCCACGCCTCGCCCAACGACGACAACAACCGCCGCACACCACCCTCACCCCGACGCAACGACCCCACCACCACACCCCGCACCCCCACCGCATCCAACGTCTCCTGCACCCCCACCGCCAACACCGGATGCGCACTCACCTCCACAAACCCATCGAACCCCCGCCCCGCCAACCCCCGCACCGTCCCCTCGAAACACACCGTCTCCCGCAGATTCCGATACCAATACCCCCCGTCCAACAACCCCGTCTCCAACAACCCACCCGTCACCGTCGAATAAAACGGCACCCCACCACCACACGCCTCAACACCCCCCAACACACCAGCCAACACACCCTCCACCTCCTCCACCACCGCCGAATGCGACGCATAATCCACCGCCACCCGACGCACCCTCACCCCCTCACCCTCCAACCCCCCCAAAAACTCCTCCAACACATCCACACCCCCACACACCACACACGACGACGGCCCATTCACCGCCGCCAACCACAACCGCCCCTCCCAACCCGCCAACCGCCCCCGCACCTCACCCTCCGACAACACCACCGAAGCCATCCCACCCCGACCCGCCAACGACCCCCCGATCACCCGACTCCGCAACGCCACCACCCGCGCACCCTCACGCAACGACAGACCACCCGACACCACCGCCGCCGCAATCTCCCCCTGCGAATGCCCCACCACCGCACCCGGCTCCACCCCACACGCCCGCCACACACCCGCCAACGACACCATCACCGCCCACAACACCGGCTGCACCACATCCACAGCCCCCAACACACCCTCATCACCCGACCCCACCACCTCCAACAGATCCCACTCCACAAACTCCCCCAACGCCTCCCCACACGCCCCCATCCACCACGCGAACACCGGCGACGCCCCCAACAACTCCACCGCCATACCCACCCACTGCGCCCCCTGCCCCGGAAACACGAACACAGGGTTACGGGGGTACGCGGGCGTGCCGCCGACCACGGTGCGGCGGGTCTGCCGGACGGCGGCGAGGTCGTCGAGGCCGGTGAGGAGTTCCGTCCGGTCGGCGCCGAGGACGACGGCGCGGTGGTCGAGAGCGGTGCGTCGGGTGGCGAGCGACAAGGCGACGTCGGCGGGCGACAGTTCGGGCCGCTCGACGAGGAACTCCCGCAGCTTCGCCGCCTGGGCCCTCAGGCCGTCAGCCGACGCGGCCGAGAGCACCCAGGGCAGTTCGGGGGTCGAAGGGGCGTTGCGGCCCGCTTCCCGCTCGGTGGGGGCGCTTTCGGGCGCCTCTTCGATGAGGACATGGGCGTTGGTGCCGCTCACGCCGAACGAGGAGACTCCGGCCCGGCGCGGCTCACTCGTCGCGGGCCACTCCTGCTCCTCCGCCAGCAGACGCACCTCACCCGCCGACCAGTCGATGTGCGACGACGGCTCCTCCACATGCAACGTCCGCGGCAGCACACCCGCCCGCAACGCCATCACCATCTTGATCACACCGCCCACACCCGCAGCAGCCTGCGCATGCCCGATGTTCGACTTCAACGACCCCAACCACAACGGCCGCTGCCCATCCCCACGCGCCTGCCCGTACACCGCCTGCAACGCCTGCGCCTCGATCGGATCACCCAACCGCGTACCCGTACCATGCGCCTCCACCGCATCCACCTGACCCGCCTGCAGACCCGCATTCACCAACGCCTGCCGGATCACCCGCTGCTGCGCCGGACCACTCGGCGCACTCAACCCGTTCGACGCACCGTCCTGATTCACCGCACTCCCCCGCACCACCGCCCACACCCGATGCCCCAACCGCCGCGCATCCGACAACCGCTCCACCAACAGCATCCCCGCACCCTCGGCGAGGCCGAATCCGTCGGCGGCGGCGGAGAACGCCTTGCACCGCCCGTCGGGGGCCAGGCCGCGCTGGCGGGAGAACTCGACGAGCATGCCGGTGCTCGGCATGACGGTGACGCCGCCGACGAGCGCCAGATCGCACTCGGCGGTGCGCAGCGCCTGGCAGGCCTGGTGCAGGGCGACCAGGGAGGAGGAGCAGGCCGTGTCGATGGTCAGGGACGGGCCCTCGAGACCGAGGACGTAGGAGATGCGGCCCGACGCCACGCTGCCGGTGCTGCCGAGGAAGGCGTAGCCCTCCACCTGACCCGCCTCCGGGGTGGGCTCGCCGGAGCGGGGGCCGTAGTCCTGGGTGATGAGGCCGAGGTACACCCCGGTGCGGGAGCCCTTCAGCGTGCCGGCGTCGAGTCCGGCGTCCTCGATCGCCTCCCATGCCGACTCCAGGGCGAGCCGCTGCTGGGGGTCCATGGCGAGCGCCTCGCGAGGGGAGATCCCGAAGAGTTCCGCGTCGAACTCGGCGGCGTCGTGCAGGAATCCGCCCTCTCGCTGGGAGAACCGGCCGGGGCCGCGGAGTTCGGGGTCGTAGCCGTCGGCGATGTTCCATCCACGGTCGGCGGGGAGGCCGCCGATCATGTCGCTCCCTGAGGCGACGGCCTGCCAGAGGTCGGCGGGCGTGGAGATGTCTCCGGGGTAGCGGCAGGCCATGCCGACGATGGCGATGGGTTCGTCCAGGACGGCCGGGGCGGCGGAGGCGAGATCGATGGTGTCGGTGTCGGTGGTGTCGTGGGGCTCGCCGAAGAGTTCCGTGTCCAGGTGGTCGGCGAGGGCGGCGGGGGTGGGGTGGTCGAAGACGGCCGTCGGTGACAGTCGCGTTCCGGTGGCGGCGCGCAGGCGGTCGCGGATGCCGACGGCGGCCAGGGAGGCGACGCCGAGGTCGCGGAAGGCGCGCCGGGCGTCGAGGGTTCGGGCGGCGTTGTCGTCGTCGGGGAAGAGGACGGCGGCGGTGTGCGCGCGTACCAGGATGAGGAGTTCGGCCCGGCGCTCGGCCGGGGGCAGCGCGGACAGCCGGGTGCGCAGCGCGGATCCGGCTTCGTCCGTGGCGGGTGTGGCGTCGTCGTCGGCGGCGGGGGCGGCGTCGAGGACGTCCGCGGGCAGCCGGAGGGTGTGGTCTTCGGCGGCGGGCAGGACGGCCTGGACGTCGGCGTCGTCGCCGGCGGTGAGGAGTTCGCCGAGCGAGGCGAGGAAGCGCGCGGGTCCTCCGTCGCCACGGCGTACGGTGCCCAGGACGGTGACCGGGCGGCCGGCGGCGGTGGCGGTGACCTCCATGGCGGAGGTGAGCACCGGGTGCGGGCTGACCTCGATGAGGGTGCGGTGTCCGTCGTCCAGGGCGGCGCGGGTCGCGGCCGCGAAGCTCACCTTGGAGCGCAGGTTGCGGCACCAGTAGGCCGCGTCGGTGGCCAGGCCGTCGAGTCGACCGCCGAGGAGCGCGGAGTAGAACGGCAGGTGCGGGTTCCTGGCGCGGATCGGGGCGAAGTCCTCGCGCATCCGGGCGAGGATCCCGTCGATGTGCGGGGAGTGCGCGGCGAGCCCCACGTCGACGCGCCGGGCGTGGACGCCCCGGGCGGTGAGGTGGGCGACGAGTTCGGCGACCGCGTCGGCGTCCCCGGAGACGACGGCCGAGCCGGGGCTGTTCTCCGCGGCGACGACGAGGCGTCCTGGCCAGCGCAGTGCGAGGAGTTCGGCGACCCGGTCCTCGGGCATCAGGACGGAGACCATGTCGCCGAGGCCCGTCAGGGTGGCCTGGGCCTGACTCCAGCGGGCCACGACGCGGGCGCTGTCGTCGAGCGAGAGGGCGCCCGCCACCTGGGCGGCGGCCAGTTCGCCGAGGCTGTGTCCGAGGACGGCGGCCGGTTCGACGCCGGCCGCGCGCCAGAGGGCGACCAGCGAGAGCATGACGGCGAAGAGGGCGGGCTGGACGACGTCGGCGCCGTCGAGCGGGGGTCCGTCCGGTGCGCCGGTCACGGAGTCCAGGAGCGAGTGGTCCAGATAGGGAGCGAAGGCGTCCGCGCAGTCGTGCAGCTGCCGGGCGAACACCGGTGACGCCTCGAGGAGTTCACGCGCCATGCCGGGCCACTGCGAGCCCTGGCCCGGGAAGACGAAGACGGGGCCGGCGTGGGGGATGCGGTGGGCGGGGGTGTCGGGTTCGCCGGTGACCAGGGCGGGGTGCTGTTCCCCGTCGGACAGGGCCTCCAGCGCCCGGAGCGCCTGGGCGTCGTCGGCGGCGAGCACGACGGCCCGGCACACCGTGTCGGCCGCGCGGTCGGCGGCCGTGGCGAGCGCGTGCGCGACGCCGGCGCGCGTCCAGCCGGGGTGTCCGGTCAGATGTGCGTGCAGCGCCCGGGCCCGGGCCCGCACGGCGATGCTCGTGGGGCCCGTCAGAACCCAGGGCAGCACGGCGTCGGGCGAGGGGAACAGCGGGGAGGCGCCGGCGCTGCCACTGTGTTCGGACACGATCTTGCTCCCGTCGTCGGCTTTTCACACGAGGCTCAGCGGCGGCCGTTCGGCCGTCGGTGTGCCCCTGCCGCGACGGGGGTGGCGCGGCAGGGGCACTGCCACCGAGGTGGCGGTCAGGGGGCTGGTCAGACGGCGTCGTCCAGGGTCCGCACCTGGAGGGCCAGCGCGGTGGGGGTCGGGTTGTCGAAGAGATCGGCCAGTCTGATGCGGATCCCGGTGACCTGTTCGACGCGCTGGAGGAGTTGTGCGCCCAGGAGCGAGTGGCCGCCGTGGGCGAAGAAGTTGGCGTCGGCGGCGACCTCCTCCAGCCCGAGGAGTTCGCACCAGAGTTTGCGGAGGTCGCCGAGGAGGCCGTCGTCGGTGTCGTCGGTGACGAGTCCCGGTTGCCTGGCCGCCAGGCTCAGCAGCGCGTCGGTGTCCACGCCGCCCTGCGCGCGGGTGGGCAGTTCGTCCGTGCGCAGCACCCTGGCGGGCTGGGCGGCCCGTGGCAGCAGACGGGCGGCGTGGGCGGCCAGGGCGTCGGCCAGGCCGGGTCGGTCGGGCGCGACGACGAACGCGAGGCTCTCTGCGGTGCCGTCCGCCCCGGCGCGGGTGACGACTCGGGCGTCCGTGACGTCGGGGTGCCGCAGCAGGGCGGCCTCCACCCGTTCGGGGTGCAGCAGCCGGCCGCGGGTGCGCAGGGCGCGGTCGGCGCGTCCGAACAGCTCCAGGGCGCCGTCGTGCCGCCACCGTCCCGTCCAGCCGGTGGGCACGTGGTGGGTGCCGTCGGCCCGTACCAGGCACACCTCGCCGCGTACGCCGGCGGGCAGTCGGCGGCCGGTCGGTCCGGTCACGGCGACGTGTGCGCGGTGCAGGGGGTGGACGGCGTACGGGTAGGCGGTGTCGGTGCGGCGTGCGGCGGTCCAGGCGTCCGCGAGGCTCAGGGCGGGGCCGTCCGGGGCGACGTGGAAGGCGTCGTGGTCGCGGTCCGCCTCGTCGGCGCGGTCCGCGGCGGTCCGGGTCGTGCCGGCGCCGCGGGGGCCGTCGAGCAGGGTGTGGTCGTCGGCGGCCCACACGTCGAACTCGCCCACCGGGCGGTCGGGTTCGGCGGCGACGGCGCGCAGCAGGGCCTCGTACCGGTTGGTCAGGGCTTCGGCGTCGGCGCGGGCGAGCGTCTCGGTGCAGTACAGCACGCGCAGTACGACGCGGTCGGCGCCGGACTGCACGAACAGTTCCAGGTCGAACTTGCTGTAGCCGGTCTCCACGTGCAGCGGCTGGACCTCCAGGCCGCCGACCGTCAGTGCGCCGGAGGCCTGTTGGGGCACGTAGTTGAACATGTGCTGGAAGAGGGTGTCCCGCCAGGACACGGTCTCGCGGCGCGTCTCGTGGGCGATGGCGTCGACGGGGACGTCCGCGTGGGCGAGCGCGCCGAAGAAGACCTGGCGGGTCTCGGCGACCAGGGCGCGGAAGCTGCGGCCGGTGTCCACGGTCAGTCGGAGGGGCAGTGTGTTGACGTGGTAGCCGAGTGCGGTCTGCGCCTCGGGAGGCCGGACGTTGACGGGTGAACCGACGACGAGGTCCGGTCCGGCGCCGTGGGCGGCGAGCAGCAGGTAGAAGGCCGTCAGCAGGACCACCGCCTCCGGCGCCCGGGCCGTGCGCTGCAGTGCGCGGACCGCGTCGCGGGCTTCGTCTCCCAGGACGTGCAGGACGATGTCGCCGGCCAGGGTGGGCCGTGCCACGCCGCCGCTGCCCAGGTCCAGGTCGAGTCGGGCCGGGTCGAATCCGGCCAGTGCCGTGCGCCAGTGGGTCAGGCTGTCCTCGCTCGGCGGGGGCGGGACGAGGGCCGGGGCAGGGGTGCGCAGGGCCTCGGGGAGGTCGCCGCCGGCGCGGACGGCGTCGTAGGCGGTGGCGAGTTCGCCGAGCAGGAGCGGTACGGACAGGGCGTCGAACACGAGGTGGTGGACGGCCACGGCGAGGACGTCCGTGCGCGGTCCGCGCAGCACGGTGGCGCGCAGCATGAGGGTGCCGTCGCAGCGCAGCGGCGCGGCGGCGAAGGCGCGCAGTTCGGCGTGGGGTGCGTCCGTGTCGGTGGCGCGGAGTTCGACGCGTGGTCCGGGGGTGTCCGGGTCGAGCAGCTCGCGGACGAGGCCGGCCTGCCGGTCGAGGTAGACGGTGCGCAGCACCTCGTGGCGGCGCACCACGGTGTCGAAGGCCGTCTGGAGTGTGTCCGGGTCGAGGCGTCCGGCGACGCGGACCGCGAAGGGCACGTTGTTGACCCCGGCGTCGGGCAGCAGCCGGTCGAGGAGCCACAGCCCGGTCTCCTTGGGCGTGGCGGCGTCGAGGCGCCTCTTACGGGTCAGCGCGGCGAGCAGCGCCGCCGCGGCGCCGCCGGCCGGGGTCGGCTTCTCGACTGGGTGCACGGTGGATCACCCCTTTCCTGAGGAGCGGTGGCCGCCGACGGTGTCGCGTGGCGCCGACGGTGGCTGAAGGAGCAGGCCGGAGACGAGGTCTGCGGTGAGCGTGCTGCGCAGGATGTCGTCGTGCGCCACGTCCACGCGCAGGCGGTGGCCGGCGTGCCGGGCGTGCGGGTCGGCGCCGGTGGAGGTGACCGCTGTGGCGGTCGTCCACAGGGGCGCCGGGTCGAAGGCGGAGGCCGCGGCGATGTACGAGACGAACGCGCCGTAGGCGGTGCTGAGTTCGTCGGCGAGCTCGGCGGGCAGTCCGGCCCGGTCGAAGGCCGCGCGGGCGATGTCGTCGAAGATCTTGACGAGGCCGGCCCCGAGGTCGGGGAAGGCGGTGAAGTCGTGTGCCGCCTCCTCGGCGGCCGCGGCGGCCAGGTCCGTTTCCTGTGCGGTCAGGACCGACGAGAGCCGGGAGATCGCGGCGCGGAAGTCGGCGGTCATGCCGGGCACGGTGGGCGGTTCGGGGTCGAGGAGCAGGACGAGTGGTGCGGTGTCCTGCCAGGTGGACACATGCTGGGCGAGCCGGGCGGCGTACAGGCCGCCGACGCAGTAGCCGAGTACGGCGCGCACGGGGCGGCCGGCCGTGCGCACGGCCTGGGCCCAGTGGGCGACGAAGTCCTCGCCGTGGAAGAGGCGGGCGTCGTCGGGGGCGGGCTGCCGGGTCTCCCACATGGGCAGACGCGGGTCCAGCAGGCCTGCCAGCTCGGTGAAGGTGGACTCCGGACGCCCGGAGGCGGCGAAGTCCACGGCGAGCACGACGCCTTCGCCGTCTCCTTCGTCGAGTACTTTCCAGCCGGGCGAGGCGGTCGTGGTCAGGGGCTGCTGCGAGACGGTCACGAGGCTCCTTCGGCGCCTACGACGCACTCGTGGACGGTGTGGCCCGTGGCGAGGCGGAAGGTGGAGCGCACCTCGAACCCGGCCTCGGTGATCTGCGCGCGCTGTACGTCGTCGGTGCGTCCGCGGGTGCCGTCCTCGCAGACCACCATCTGGAAGAGCACGCGGATCCAGTCCACGTCGGTCTCGACGAGGGGTTCGATGACCAGCAGGCGGGGCCGGTCGCTCGGCGCGCGGTCGGCGCCGGTGCGTTCGACGGCCTCGCGGATGCGGCTGAGGATGACGACGCTGTTGTCGTGGTTCCAGTTGTGCAGCACGTTCTTGACGAGGTAGAGGTCGGCGCCGGCCGGTACTTCCTCCAGGAAGCTGCCGGGGTGGAAGGTGAGGCGCTCGGCGAGTGCGGCCTGGTCGGACGCGGCGAGGTCGGCGGTGGCGCGCTCGCAGACGCCGGAGCGGTCGAAACTGACGCCCTTCAGGTGCGGATGGGCCCGCAGGAGGCCTTTGAGCAGTTCTCCGCTGTTGCCGCCGACGTCGAGGACGGTGCCGACGCGTTCGAAGGCGTACGTGTCGGCGAGCGCCGCGGCGACCGGGCGGGCCAGGTCGGCCATGGCCTTGTCGTACAGGTCGGCCGCTTCGGAGTTCTGCTCCAGGTATTCGTAGATCCGTGTGCCGTGCAGGGACCGGAAGGCGGACTCGCCGGTGCGCAGGGTGTGGGTGATGGCGGTGAAGGTGTCGGCGTACAGGCCGGTCGAGAGCCGCACGTAGTGCAGCATCGACTGGGGGTGGTCCTCGCGCAGCCGCTCCGAGAGCGGGGAGTTGCGGTAGACGTCGGCGTCGTCGCGCTGGAAGAGGCCGAGTACGGGCAGAATGCGCATCAGCGCTTCCAGCACGTCCGGCTGGGTGTCGGTCTCCTTGGCGAGTTCCGCGACGGTCATCGGACGCTCGGCGAGGCGGTCGGCGAGGCGGAGCTCCGCCGCGGCGCTGAGCGACTTGCCCACCCAGCCCATCGCGGCCAACCCCATGATGTCCATGTCCATGTCTGCCAACCTTTCGACCGAGGTCGTGTGTGAGGGGTGTTCACCTGCTCGCCGGCGAGGCGGCCGGGGCGCGGCGGGCGACGTGACGAGGGGGCGTGGTCCCCCGTCACGTGCCCGTTGCGACGACTGCGGATCGTTCCGAGATCCTCGGGAATGCTCCGTGTCTTCCCGTCGACCGAGGTGGAAACCGGGATCGCCGCTCGACCTGCGGCGACGGCTCCAGGCCGCCTCGCCAGGAAACCTAAGCAGCCGCCCCTACCCGAACCGAACCCCTAAAGCCCCCTATCAAATGCGTCCGGGGTGGCCCCTGATGAGGGGCTGGACCAACCTGGTGACGCCCCATTACAGTAGCGGCCAATTAATGGGGCAACCAGGGAGAATGCAAATGCGTGCCCTAGTTACCGGGGCTGCTGGATTCATCGGTTCGGCTTTCGTCCGAAACGCCCTCCTGAATTCTGGATCCGAGCCCTCCGAGCTGGATATAACCGCGTTCGACGCGCTCAGTTACGCGGGAAACCTGGAGAACCTGGCCCCTGTCGCCGATCGGCCCGAATTCACTTTCGTACGGGGGGACATCACCGACGCGGATCACCTGGCCGCCGTGCTGCCCGGGCATGACGCCGTGGTGAACTTCGCCGCCGAGACCCATGTGGACCGCTCGATCGAGGGTCCTTCGGTGTTCGTGCGGACGAACGTCCTGGGCACGCAGACGCTGCTGGACGCGGCGCTTCGGGCCGGCGTCAAGCGGTTTGTGCAGGTCTCCACGGACGAGGTGTACGGGTCGATCGACGAGGGCTCGTGGACCGAGAGCTCCCCGCTGGACCCCAACTCGCCCTACGCCGCGTCCAAGGCGGCCGCCGATCATCTGGCGCTGGCTTACGAGCGCACCTACGGAATGAACGTCTCCGTCACCCGGTGTTCCAACAACTACGGCCCCCACCAATACCCGGAGAAGGTGATTCCGTATTTTGTGACCCTCCTCATGGGAGGACACCGGATCCCGCTCTACGGCGATGGCGGGAATGTGCGGGACTGGCTTCATGTGGACGACCACTGCGCGGGAATCCGGCTGGTCCTCGACAGGGGAGAACCGGGCGAGGTCTATCACATCGGCGGCGGGGTCGAGCTGTCCAATCGGGAGTTGACCCGGCTTCTCCTCGACGAATTCGACTGCACCACGGACATGATCGAGCAGGTCCCCGACCGGCCTGGCCACGACCGACGTTATTCACTCGACGACTCAAAACTCCGCGCCCTCGGATACCGGCCCCGGGTCCCCTTCCGTGAAGGTCTGCGGGCGACCGTGAACTGGTACCGGGAGAACAGCTCCTGGTGGAAGCCGCTGCTGCCCTGACGCGGAGTCGGAAGGACATCATGCGTGGAATCCTGCTGGCCGGCGGCTCCGGCACCAGGCTGCGGCCGGTCACCCGCGTCGCCTCGAAACAGCTGCTCCCGGTCTACAACAAGCCGATGATCTACTACCCGCTCTCGGTGCTGATGTGTGCGGAGATCCGGGAGATCCTGATCATCACCACCCCGGGGTTCCTGGAGGCGTACCGGAGCCTGCTCGGTGACGGGTCCTGGCTCGGGCTCGATCTGCGGTACGCCGAGCAGCCGAGCCCGGACGGCCTCGCCGACGCCCTGCGCATCGGCAGCGACTTCGTGGGAGACGAGCAGATCGCGCTCATCCTCGGTGACAACATCTTCTACAGCCACCAGTTGCCCACGATGCTCCAGCACGAGCGGGTGCTCCTCGACGGCTGCACGTTGTTCGGCTACCCGGTCGCCGATCCCGAGCGGTACGGCATCGCGGTCACCGACGCCGACGGGACGCTCGTCTCGCTGGAGGAGAAACCCGAGAAGCCGACCTCGAACCTGGCCGTGACGGGACTGTACTTCTACGACAACGACGCACTGGCGCTGACCCGTGAGCTGACCCCGTCGGCCCGGGGGGAGCTGGAGATCACCGATCTCAACAACAAGTACCTGGCAGCGGGCCGGGCCCGCCTGGTCAACCTGGGCCGGGGCAGCGCCTGGTTCGACACGGGGACGCACGACAGCCTGCTCGACGCGGCGACGTTCGTCCAGCTCATCGAGAAGCGCCAGGGCATCCGCATCGCCTGTATCGAGGAGGTCGCCTACCGTCTGGGCTTCATCGACGCCGACCAGCTCTTCGAACTCGGCCGGCGCACCGGAGGGTCGACCGAGTACGGGCGTTACGTGATGGACGTCGCCTGCGCGAGCGCCTGACCCGGCGGAACGAGACGAACAGACCGGCCCGTGCGAACACGGGCCGGTTCTTCGTGTGCGCTCTCACCGGAGTGCGCGGGCCGCCGCCACGGACCGAGATAGCGTGTACCATCTCAGTATGAGCACCTACACACTAAGAGAACACCGTCACTCCCGGAGGCCGTGCCGGCCGGGCGCGGGGGTCCTGTCGTGACGGCGCAGCACGAGGACGTGCCCGACGCGCACTCCCTGCTGAACGCCTTCGCCGAGGTGGTCAGCCCGCTGCTGGACCGCACGGCCGACATCTTCGCCAGCCATCAGGTGCCGTTCTCCCAGGCCAATCTGCTGGTTCAGATGCACGAGGTGGGCGGCCCCCGGCGGATGGCGGTGCTGGCCCAGGCCCACGGCGTGGCGCCCCGGACCGTGACGTCCCTGGTGGACGGACTGGAGAAGCGGGGGTTGGCCGCACGCACACCGGACCCGGACGACCGCCGGGTCATCCTGGTCTCGCTGACCGAGAAGGGCGAGGCGCTGATGCAGCAGATCGAGCAGACGTCCGCCGAACTGGCGGAGGAGCTCTTCGCGCAGATGCCGGCCGACGAGCGGGTGGCGCTGGCGAAGCTGCTGGCCAAGGTACGCACCCCACGCCCGGAAGGGACACCGGAGTCATGACCAGTGCGAGCAGCGCCGAGGCGCTCGTCCTCAGCACGGCCCGGCACCGACGTCGCTGGGCCGGTCTCGTCGTCGTGGCGTCCGCGCAGTTGGTGGCCATGCTCGACGAGACCGTCATCAACATCGCGCTCCCCTCGGCGCAGAGGTCCTTACACATGGCGGACGCGGACCGCCAGTGGATCATCACCGCCTACACCCTGGCCTTCGGCGGTCTGCTGCTCTTCGGCGGCCGGCTGTCCGATCGCTTCGGCCCCAAACGCACCTTCATGGTGGGCATCACCGGCTTCGCCGTGATGTCCGCCGTCGGCGGCGCCGCCGGCAGCGGGGGCATGCTCATCGCCGCCCGCGCACTGCAGGGCGTGTTCGCCGCCGTCCTCTCCCCGTCGACGCTGTCCATGGTCACCGCCCTCTTCGCCGACAAGAAGGAGCGCGCGAAGGCCTTTGGCGTCTACAGCGGCATCATCGCCAGCGGCGCCGTCCTGGGTCTGCTGATCGGCGGCATGCTGACCGAGTACCTGTCGTGGCGCTGGTGCCTCTTCATCAACGTCCCCATCGCCGCGATGGCGCTCGCCGCGGCGCCTTTCCTGCTGCCGGTCGTCCCGGGCGACCGCACCGCAAGGCCCAACGTGCCCGACATCGCGCTGGCCGGCGTCGGCATGGCCGCACTGGTCTTCGGCTTCTCCGAGGTGGAGGGGCACGGCTGGGGCTCCGGCCGGGTCCTGGGCCTGCTGGCCCTGTCCGTCGTCCTCCTGACCGGATTCGTGCTGCGCCAGGCGCGGGCGAGTCAGCCGCTGCTGCCCCTGCGGGTGCTGAACGACCGCAACCGCGCGGGCGCGTTCCTCGCCGTCGCCCTCTCGGAGTTCGGCCTGCTGGGGGTGTCGCTGTTCGCCACCTACCAGCTTCAGGTGATCATGCACTACAGCCCCGTCAAGGCCGGGCTGGCGTTCCTTCCGATGGTCGTCGTGACCGTCGTCGCGGCCACCCAGATCGCGGCCAGGCTGCTGCCCCATGTGTCGTCCCGCTGGCTGATCGCGCCCGGCCTGCTGTGCATCGCGGGGGGCATCGCGATGTTCAACCTGATGTCGACCGACAGCACCTATCTGGGCACGATCCTGCCGATCTGGACCGTACTCGGGCTCGGCCTCGGCCTGATCACTCCCTCCGCGACCAACACGGTGATGCTCGGCACCCTGCCGCACGACCGGGGCATCACGGCCGCGTTCCGCACCACGTCCCAGCAGGTCGGCGGCTCCGTCGGCCTGGCCCTCGCCAACACCCTCGCGGCCAGCGCGGTCGCGTCCTACGTCGTCTCGCACACCGCCACGGGCACGACCGAGCAATTCACGGCGGAGGCACTGGTGCACGGTACGGCAGTGGCCGCCAGTTGGTCCAGTGCTCTCATTGCGGTCGGCACGATCGCGGTGTTCTGGCTCATTGATTCCCGTCCCGAAACGGGCGGCGAGCAGTCCGACACGAAAAAGGAACAGGACCACCCGGCCACCCCTTGATCCGGGCCCGTCGAAAAAGTACGGGCTAGGGGTGGCACAGGGACTTCTAGGGGTTGACCCCCGGGCTCAGCCCCTCAGTAGGATCGGCCCTCGACGGACGATTCCGAAGGCCCCGGCTCGAAGGCCCCGGGCCGACAAGGCGGGAACACCGAACAATTCACGTTCCCGACGGCCACTTCTCCGGCATCCGCAGATTTCCGACGCACGACGCCGGCGTCCGTCCACGACCGCACAACCCGCCGTTTCGGTCGATTCCGTACGACCGCGCCCGGGATTCCCGGGTTACCCGACGACGCACGGAGGAAGCGAGTCCGAGGTGGACACCAAAACGCAGATCCTGGAGCTGGTACGCAAATACGATCAGGAGTCCTCGCAGCGGACTTCTCCCTTCCAGCCGGGCATCACACCGATCCTCCCCTCGGGAGCGGTGCTCAACGAGGACGACCGGATGGCTCTGGTCGAGGCCGCGCTGGAGATGCGGATCGCCGCAGGAGTCTCGGCCCGCAGGTTCGAGCGGCTGCTCGCCCGCACGCTGAACACCCGCAAGGCGCACTTCACCAACTCCGGCTCCTCCGCCAATCTTCTCGCGCTCGCCTCCCTGACCTCGCCCCAGCTCGGGGACGCCCGGCTGCGGCCGGGCGACGAGGTGATCACCGTGGCGGCCGGCTTCCCGACCACGGTCAACCCGATCGTCCAGAACGGCCTCACCCCGGTCTTCGTGGACATCGAGTTGGGCACCTACAACACCACGGTCGAGCGCATAGCGGCCGCGATCGGCCCGCGCACCAGAGCGATCATGATCGCGCACGCGCTCGGCAACCCCTACCAGGTGCAGGAGGTCGCCGAACTGGCCGCCTCGCACGACCTCTACCTGGTCGAGGACAACTGCGACGCCGTCGGCAGCACCTACAAGGGCCGCCTCACCGGCGGCTTCGGCGACCTGAGCACGGTGAGCTTCTACCCGGCCCACCACATCACCACGGGCGAGGGCGGCTGCGTCCTCACCGACAACCTCGTGCTCGCCCGCATCGTGGAGTCACTGCGCGACTGGGGCCGCGACTGCTGGTGCGAACCCGGCGAGAGCGACACCTGTCACAAGCGGTTCTCCTACCAGCTGGGGAACCTCCCGTACGGGTACGACCACAAGTACATCTTCTCGCACGTCGGTTACAACCTGAAGGCCGGCGACATGCAGGCCGCGCTGGGACTCAGCCAGCTCACCAGGGTGATGGAATTCGGCGCCGCCCGGCGGGAGAACTGGCGCCGGCTGCGCGAGGGGCTGGACGGTCTGCCCTGGTTCCTGCTGCCCTCCGCCACGCCCGACAGCGATCCCAGCTGGTTCGGATTCGTGCTGACGCTCACGGAGGACGCCCCGTTCGGCCGCAAGGACGTCGTGGAGTTCCTGGAATCCCGCAAGATCGGCACGCGTCTGCTGTTCGCCGGAAACCTGGCACGCCACCCCGCCTATCTGGACCGCCCCTACCGGATATCGGAAGACCTCGCCAACAGCGACATCGTCACGGACCGCACGTTCTGGGTGGGCGTCTATCCCGGCATCACCCAGGAGATGACGGATTACATGACCGAGTCCCTACGGGAGTTCGTCCGCCTTTACCGGTGAGTTGGAGTGAAAACACATGACCAGCACTTCTGCCGGACTCGCCGTTCTGGGCAGCACCCCCGCTTTTGCCGAACCGCTGCACGTGGGCCGTCCCAACGTACTCGATCCCGAACGGGTCCTCGAGCGCATCAAGGGCGCACTCGACCGTCGCTGGCTGACGAGTTTCGGTCCCTTGGTCAAGGAATTCGAAGCGCGTATCGCCGAAACGGCCGGCGTCAGACACTGCATCGCCACGTGCAACGCCTCCATCGCTCTGCAGGTGCTCATCCGCGCCCTCGGTCTGCGCGGGGAGGTCGTCCTGCCGTCGTTCACGTTCATCGCGACGGCGCACACCCTGCTGTGGGAGGGCGTCACCCCCGTCTTCTGCGACATCGACGAGAAGACCGGCAACATCGACCCCGAGCACGCCCGGCTCCTGATCAACGAACGCACCGCCGCCCTGGTCGGCGTCCACCTGTGGGGGAACCCCGCCCCGGTCGGGCCGTTGAGCGAGCTCGCCGCGGACCACTGCATCCCGCTCTTCTTCGACAGCGCGCACGCCATCGGCAGCCGGCACCTGGGACGCCCCGTCGGCTCGTTCGGCACGGCCGAGGTGTTCAGCTTCCACGCCACGAAGTTCATCAACTCCTTCGAGGGCGGCGCGATCGTGACGGACGACGACCAACTGGCGGCGCGCGTGCGCTCGATCCACAACTACGGCCGCGGCGAGGGCGAGCACGTCTCGGGCATCGGCACCAACGCGAAGATGACCGAGGTGGCGGCGGCGATGGGGCTGACCTCCCTGGAGAACATGCCGGCCCTCATCGAGGTGAACCGGTCCCATCACCTGCGCTACCTCGCCGGGTTCGCCGACGTGCCCGGCGTCCGGCTGCGCGACCCGGCCCCGGAGGACGCCAACCACCAGTACGTCGTCATCGAGGTCGAGGCGGAACAGGCCGGCCTCACCCGGGACGAGCTCGCCGCGGTCCTCCAGGCGGAGAACGTACTGATCCGGACCCACTTCCATCCCGGCTGTCACCGCACCGAGCCCTACGTCAGGGATCCGCGGCGGCACGCCCCCCTGCCGCTGCCGCACTCCGAGGCCCTGGGCGAGCGGGTGATCTCCCTGCCGACCGGGACCGGCGTCGGCCACCCCGACGTCGACCGTGTCTGCGAGATCGTCCGGCGGGCGACCGCGTCCGCCCCTCTGGTGCGCGAGGCCCTGCGCACGGAGTAGGACCCGGCCCGGCGCCGCGTTCCACCCCATCCGTCCACAGCGCCTCTCCAGGAGATCCCGCCCGTGTCCCGAGTGCCCTCCGAATCGGCTGTGCCGACCCTTCCGGCGACCTCGTCCGCGAAACGCCACTTCGCGTTCTTCTCCACCCCCGCCCATGGCCATGTGCGGCCCACCCTGCCCATCGCCGCAGAGCTCGTCCGACGAGGTCACCGCGTCAGCTACGCCACGACCGCACAGTTCCACGACGACGTGGCCGCCACCGGCGCCGAGGTGCTGCTCTACGAATCGACGGTCGAGGACCTCGCCAAGGAGGTCCCCGCCGACGCCGAGGACTGGCTCGCGCTCGCGCTCACCATGGCCGTCGCCGAATCCTCGGCACTGGTGCCCGTTCTCAGAGCGCGCTTCCCGGCCACTCCCCCGGACGTACTGGCCTACGACTCGGCGATGAACGCGGCCGGACGGCTGCTGGCACGCCAGTGGGACCGCCCCGGCGTGGAGATGTTCCCGGTCTTCCTTCCGCAGGGGCAGGGCGTCAAGTCCTTCTCCCTCGGCAAACTGGTCGAGGGGGCCGAGGGCGGGAACGGCGGCGGTGGGCCGCGTCCCGCGATGCGCGCCTTCCACGAGGCCATGTCGGGCTTTCTCGCCGAACACGGAGCCGAGGACTATTCCCTGCGGGAATTCGCCGCCGGATTCGGGGGAACCCGGCTGGCGTTCTTCCCCCGGGAGTTCCAGCAGGGCGGCGAGCTCTTCGCCGACCACTTCGCCTTCGTCGGGCCCTGTCTGGACTTCGAGGCCGCCCGGGGCGCCTGGGAACCGCCGACGGACGGCAGGCGCGTGGTGCTGGTCTCCCTCGGCACCACCTACGGCAACCGCCCCGAGTTCTTCCGCGCCTGCGTCGAGGCGTTCGCCGACGGCCCCTGGCACGTGGTCATGACCCTCGGTCAGAACGGGGTCGACCCGGCGGTGCTCGAGCCGCTGCCGGCCAACGTCGAGGTGCACCGCTGGCTGCCGCACCTGGCGGTGCTGCCGCACGCCGAGGCGTTCGTGTGCCAGGCCGGGATGGGCAGTCTGATGGAGGCGCTCGCCTGCGGTACCCCGCTGGTTCTCGCCGCTCACGGCCGTGAGCAGGTCATCGACGCCGGCCGGGCGGTCGAGCTCGGGCTGGGCGTGATGCTGGCGCCGGGCGAGCCGTCCGCCGCCGAGGTGCACAAGGCCGTCTCCACTGCCGCGGACTCGCTGGAGATCCGCGGCCGGGTGGCCGAGATGCGTGAGCACATACGGGCGGCCGGCGGCACCCTGCGCGCCGCCGACGTCCTGGAACGCAGCGCCACGGCCGGCTGAGTTTCCCGCACACGAGATACGGAACCGGAATCTACGCTTCTCATTCACCGTCGTTCCGCATCGCGAGCCCGAAGGTCAACGGGCTAATTTCCCTGCACTTCCTCGCTTTCCGGACCCGTCGCCGCCGTATCCCCGTTCACGGCCGTGCGTTTATCCGACCATGAGGAAGAATTTATCGACTCTTTAATATTTTTATGCTTCACTGTCAACGGTAAAGTTGGGCGGAACCGGGGGACGACCGCCGAGTTGCGATCTTCGTCGTTTTGTCCCCGATCGATACGTTCTCACCAGCGACAGGGCGGAATCACGGGGGTTCAGATATTCATGCCTTTGATTGAGAGGGACAGAGAACTCTCCTTACTCGACAGTATTCTCCTGGAGGCCACCCAAAGGCGAGGGAAAACCGTCGTACTCAGCGGCGCCGTCGGCACCGGCAAGACCCTACTGGCCCGGGAAGCCGCCGATCGCTGGTTACAACAGGGGGCTCTCGTGCTGAGCGCGACCTCCTCGCCCGCCGAGGAGAGCATCTCGCTCGGCGTCGTCCGCCAGCTCTTCGCCGGAGCGGATCTGGCCCCCGACCAGTCGGGGGCGGCGGAGAAACTGATCGAGGCGGGAATCGCGCGGACGGAACATCCTCCGACGTCGACGATCATCCAGCCGCACGCGGAAATAGCGGAAAAACTCTGGTGCATTCTGGTGGCCGCCTCGGAAAAGGCGCCGATCATTCTGGTGATCGATGACACCCGCTATGCGGATCCACTCTCCCTGCAATTCCTTCTCTATTTCGTGCGGCGCGTCAGGCTGACTCGCATCTTCATGGTGTTCATAGAGTCGGACCATGTACGTCCCCCACATCCGCTCTTCCGCGCGGAATTGATGCAGCAGCCGGAACTGGGTTATCTGAGGCTGCCGCTGCTGAGCCGCAACGGCGTGGCCGCCCTGCTCTCCCAGCGCCTCGGTCCGGTGGCGGCGGAGTCGATCGAGGGCGCCTGCGCGGAGCTCGCGGGGGGCAATCCCCTGCTGACCGCCGCCCTGGCCACGGACCACGAGACCGCCGGGAGCCCGGGAAGCGCCGAAGCCGTCGAACCGGACCAGCTGGCCGGAGAATCGTTCGGGCAGGCCGTGGCGCTGCTTCTCGGCCGCCTCGATCCCGAGGCCAGGGAGGCAGCGGAGGCCCTGGCCCTGGTGGGGAGCGCGGCCTCGGCCGAACTGCTCGGCGAGGTCCTGCAGATCGGCACCCCGTCGGCCGAGCGGGCGCTCCGCTCGGTCGGCGTGACGGGCCTGCTGCACAAGGGCCGGTTCCGGCATCCGGTCACCCGCAGGATCGTGCTGGAGCAGATGGCGGACGAGCCCCGTGCCGCCCTGCAACTGCGGGCCGCGCGCGTCCTCTACGAGAGCGGGGCGCCGAGCGAGAACGTGGCCGAGCACCTGCTCGGGGTCAGGCCCGACGTCGACGACGGGAGCATGCTGGACACCTGGGGCGTCACCGCGCTCAAGGAGGCGGCCGACCACGCGCTCGACAGCGGTCACCCGCACCGGGCCGAGGCCTGCCTGGAGCGGGCCCATCTCCTCTCCACCGACAAGGGTGAACGGGCGGCGATCCTCGCCTCGTTGGCCAGACTGCTGTGGAAGCACAGCCCGAGGGCGGCGTTCCGTCGCCTCGCGCCGATCATGAGCCGGCATCACCAGGAAGGCCACATCACCTCGCACGACTTCCTGCTCGTCCGCTACCTCCTGCACCGCGGACAGCTCAAGGAGGCGCGGAAGCTGCTGCACTGCCTCATGGAGACCGCCGACTCGTCCCCCGAGACGGCGGAGGAGATGTGCCTGCTGCGCGCCTGGCTGCCCGTGGCGTTCCCGGGCGTGGCGGAGCAGTTCTCCCGTGATCTCACGGGGTCCGACACGGCGGAGACGGTCTCCGAGCGCAACGTGCTGCCGATGTGGACGACCGCCCTGCTCGGCTCCGTGCTGAGTCGTACGGCGGGCGACGGAGACATCAAGGAAGCCGAACAGGCGCTGCGGGTCTACCAGTTGAACGAGGACACCTTCGATCCGCTGGTGTCCGGGCTGACCGCCCTGATCTACGCGGACCGGGCCGGCAGCGTCAACCGGTGGTGTGCTGCGCTGCTCGCCGAGGCCGAGCGGATGCAAGCGCCGTCCTGGCGCGCCACGTTCCTCCACCTACGCGCGGAGACCGCTCTGCAGACGGGCGAACTGGAGACGGCGACCCGGTGCGCGAAGGCTGCGCTGACCGAGATGCCGGCCAAGGAGTGGGGAACCGACATCGGGTACCCGGTCGCCGCCCTCGTCCTGGCCCAACTGGCCGCCGGACGGGTCCACGAGGCCGGTGAGGCCCTCCGGCTCGGGGACCTGGACACCTCGCTGCACAACCGCAGCTGCCTGCACTACCGCTATGCGCGTGGCCACTACTACCTGGCCACGGACAAGCCGCACGCGGCGCTGCGGGACTTCACGGACGCCGGCGCGCTGATGCGGCGGTGGAACATGGACACGCCCGGTCTGGTGTCCTGGCGGTCGGGTGCGGCGGAGGCACTGACGCGCATGGGCAAACACGCGCGCGCCAAGGGCCTGGTCGACGAACAGCTCGGGCTCCTGCGGGGCGACAGCCGCAGCCGCTCGTACGGCATGGCGCTCAGGCAGCTGGCCGCGGTGTCGGAGCCGGAACGGCGTCCGGAGATCCTGCGCAGGGCCGCCGAGGTGCTCAAGAACTGCGGCGACCGCTACGGCCTGGCCAGGGTTCTGCGGGATCTGGTGGACGCGCACGAGGTACTGGGCGAGAGTCACCGCGCCCGGCACATCGCCCGACGGGCGCGCCGGGTGGCGGAGGCCTGTGGAGCGGAGGCCCTGGTCGCGCAGCTGAGTTCGTGCGGTGAGGAACTCGCCCTGGCGGAGCATCCGGCCGTGGCGGAGGGCGGGGGTCTGGGCGGCGCCGACGAGCTGAGCAAGGCCGAGGAGAAGGTGGCGATGCTGGCGTCGCTCGGCTACTCCAACCGGGAGATCGGGCAGAAGCTGCACATCACCATCAGCACGGTCGAGCAGCACCTCACCAGGGTCTACCGCAAGCTCAGCATCAACCGGCGTGAGGACCTGTCGCCGGCCCTCTTCCAGTCGAACGCCGTCCTGCTGTAGTCCTCGTCCCCGGGCCCGGCCGGCGTCGTCGTACGCCGGCCGGGCCCGGTCGGACGTCCTATCGGGGGGTGCGCAGCAGGAGGTTCCTCTCGAGGCGCGCCTGGGTGATGCGCACCGCCGCCGCCGTGGGCGGGTCGCCGGCGGCCACGAGGGTGTAGTCGCCCACCGGAACGTCGGCGAAGCGGTAGCTGCCGTTCGGCTCGGTGGTGGTGGTGAGCCCGAGGCCGCTGCGGTCGGTGAGCGTGAGCAGGATCCCCGGTAAGGGCGTGCCGCGTTCGCTCCGGATCACCCCTTCGAGACGGCCGAGGTCCGCCCGGGGAGTGAGCACGACGTCGAAGGGGGACGGGCCCGTCGAGGTGATCTGCAGGGAGAGGGCCGAGGGGCGGTAGCCCTCGTGGAGCAGGACGAGCGTGTAGGTCTCCCGGGCGAGTCTGGCCAGGAGGAACAGGCCGTCCTCGTCCGTCGGGGCGGTACGGGCGAGAGCGCCGTCGGAGGCCATGAGGATGGCCCGGGCGCCGGGCACGGGAGCACCGCCCGAGGCGTCCCACGCGCGTCCGGTCACCGAGTGGGTGTCGGAGCGTACGGGGTCGGCGGCGAGGGTCACCTGGTGGCGCAGCTCCGTCTCGACCGAGGGCAGCACGAGTTCGGTGACGGCCGGGTGATGGGTGCCGGCGTCGGTGACGAGGAAGAACCCGCCCGCGCCGGGGGCCTCGAGGGCGAACCGTCCCTCCGTGTCGGTGTGCGTACGCGACACCTCGGCTCCCTCGGGGGTCAGGAGGGTGAGTACGGCGCCTGCCAGCGGCCTGCCGTCGTCGGACCGTACGCTGCCGAGCACGCGGGCCTGCGGTTCGTCCGGGCCGGGCCGGTCCGTCACGGTGGTGGACACGTGTCCGCGTCGTCGGCGGAACGCGTGCGCCGCCACGGCGGCGGCCGTGGTCAGCGCCCAGAAGGGGAGCAGGTCGAGGACGGCCGGTCCGGGCCGCCACCAGCGCAGGAGCAGGAGCAGGAGGGCGACGGCGAGCGCGACGGCCACGGCCACGGCCGCCACCGCGCGCGCGGGGAGCCGGGTCCTGGTCCGGTCGTCGGCCGGGAACCGGGGTTCCGGCGGGGCGGGGTGGCGCAGGCATTTGACGACGCCGAGCGCGAGGGTCAACAGCGCCAGGGTCGAACTGCCGCACAGCACCCAGCGCCAGCTGAGCTGCCGGGTGAGGAGGTCGCCGACGGACCGTCCCGCGGCCGCCCCGAGTCCGGCGATCACGCCGAACAGCCCGATGACCTTCAGCGGGCCGCCGCGCGCGGCGGGGCGGCGGGCGGGCGGGGACGGCGGGCGCGCGAACGCGGTGAGTGCGAGCGAGAGCGATCCGGACAGGACGAGCGAGGCGAAGGCCGCCTCCAGGACGCAGCCGGCCGCGAAAGCGCCGGCGTTGGGCGCCGCCGCCAGGAGCACCGAGGTGGCCGCGGTCCCGGACAGGCCGACGAGGAACGCCGACCGCGGGCCGGCCCTCCGCCGGAGGGCGACGGCGGACACCAGGGGAGCCGCGAGCGCGCAGGCGTACAGGACGGTCAGCCGCCACGTGGCCGCGTCGAAACCTCCCGCGGCGACCTCCGCCAGCGGGAAGGCGGTCGGGAGGGTGGCGTTGAACATGGCCACCCACTGCGCCATGGCGGCCACCCCGATGGCCAGCCGGCACGCCCGTGCCTGTGTGTACGTCACCGGCCTCGTCGTCGACATAGAGCTCATAGTGAGATTCTACTCACTAACTTGCCGCGATGGGGTGACGTACACATCGTGAAGGCCGAAGACCCGTCGATCGCCGGCCGGGGGGCGCCTCGATCGCCGGCCGGGGCGGGCGCCGCCGTCACCGCGGGCGCTCTTGGAGCAACGTACAAGATTCGGTGCGGCCGGAGACCGGGGTCTTCCACGATGCGTGCCGCTGGTCCAGAGTGGCGCTCACCACTATACGGAAGTGAGTTTCCGCATAGCAGAAGTTGCTTGGAGGAATACCGTGCCATCGTCCGTACCGTCCCTGCCACGACGCTTCGCACGCACCCTGCGCACCTCGCTGTTCGCGCAGGTCGCCTTCGCCCTCGTCCTCGGAGTCGCCGTCGGGAGGCTGTGGCCCGACGTCGGCACGGCCGCCCAGCCGCTCGGCGACGGCTTCGTCCGTCTCATCAAGGCGGTCATCGCGCCCCTGGTGTTCTGCGTGGTCGTCGTCGGCATCACCAAGGCCGGAGACCTCAAGGCGTTCGGACGGATCGGCCTCAAGGCCCTGATCTGGTTCGAGGTCGCGACCACGTTCGCGCTGCTGATCGGCCTGCTGGCCGGGAACCTCGTCCAGCCCGGCGTCGGCATGAACGTGGACCCGGCGAAGCTGGACGCGGCGGCGGTCGACGAGAAGACGGGCGGCGGCTCACTGCCCTCGACGTCCGAGTTCGTCCTGCACGCGCTGCCCGACAGCGCGGTCGGCGCGTTCGCCGAGAACTCGCTGCTCCAGGTGCTGGTGCTGGCCTGTCTGGTGGGGGCCGCCGTGCTGCACCTCGGCCACACCAGAGTGCCCAAGATCCTGCCCGCGACAGAGCAGGCCCAGGACGTCGTCTTCGCGATCGTCGGCTTCGTCATGAAGCTCGCCCCGCTCGCGGTCTTCGGCGCGACGGCCCACCTCGTGGGCCAGTACGGCATCGGCGTCATGTCCACGTACGGCAAGCTCATCGGCGTCTGTTACGCGTCGGCGCTGCTCTTCCTCCTGCTGCTGGCCGTCGCCCTCAAGGCCGTCTCCGGCGTCAGCCTCTGGAAGTTCGTCCGCTACACCCGCGAGGAGATGCTGCTCGCGCTCGGCACCGCCTCCAGCGAGACCGTCATGCCCCGCATGATGCAGAAGCTGCGCCAGGCCGGCTGCCGCGACGACGCCGTCGGCCTGGTCCTGCCGACCGGCTACTCCTTCAACCTCGACGGCGCGTCGATCTACCTCTCCATCGGCACCCTGTTCATCGCGCAGGCGGTCGGCGTGGACCTCTCCCTCGGCCAGCAGGTCACGGTCGTCCTCGTCCTGATGCTGACCAGCAAGGGCATGGCAGGCGTGCCCGGTTCGGCGTTCCTCGCGCTGTCGGCGACCGCGTCCGCGCTCGGGGTCATCCCCGTCGGCGCGGTCGCCCTGCTCCTCGGCGTCGACCGGATCATGGACTCGATGCGCGTCGCCACCAACCTCCTCGGCAACTGCGTCGCCGTCTTCGCCGTCTCCCGCTGGGAGGGCGCGCTGGACATGGACCGGGTCAAGAAGGTGCTCGACGGCGAGATCGCGTTCGTACCGGAGGAAGCCGAACCGGGACCGGAAACGAGCGGAGACGCGCCGCAGACCGGCCGCCCCACAGCGCCCCACGCCTAAAGGATCGGCAGTCGACGGCCCGGCGCCCCGCACCCGCTCGACGCCGGGCCTCGGCGCCGGCCTCGACGCCCTACCCCGGATCCGGCCCGGAGGCGACCGGCCCCACCTGCCGACGTTGCATGAAAATTCATTCTGATGCATAGTCTTGCTATGTCCAAGGTCCTCACCTCCCTTCCCACCGGCGAGCGCGTCGGCATCGCCTTCTCCGGCGGGCTCGACACCTCCGTCGCCGTCGCCTGGATGCGCGACAAGGGCGCCGTCCCGTGCACGTACACCGCCGACATCGGCCAGTACGACGAACCCGACATCGCGTCCGTGCCCGGCCGTGCCAACGCGTACGGCGCCGAGATCGCCCGGCTCGTCGACTGCCGTGCCGCGCTGGTCGAGGAAGGACTGGCGGCGCTCGCCTGCGGCGCGTTCCACATCAAGTCGGGCGGGCGTCCGTACTTCAACACCACGCCGCTGGGACGGGCCGTGACCGGCACGCTGCTGGTGCGGGCCATGCTCGAGGACGGGGTCCAGATCTGGGGCGACGGCTCCACGTTCAAGGGCAACGACATCGAGCGGTTCTACCGGTACGGGCTGCTCGCCAACCCGCACCTGCGGATCTACAAGCCCTGGCTGGACGCGGACTTCGTCACGGAGCTCGGCGGCCGCAAGGAGATGTCGGAGTGGCTGCTCGCGCACGGGCTGCCGTACCGGGACTCGACGGAGAAGGCGTACTCCACGGACGCCAACATCTGGGGCGCCACGCACGAGGCGAAGACCCTGGAGCACCTCGACACGGGCATCGAGACGGTCGACCCGATCATGGGCGTGCGGTTCTGGGACCCGTCGGTGGAGATCCTCACGGAGGACGTGACGATCGGCTTCGACCAGGGCCGCCCGGTCACCGTCAACGGCAAGGAGTTCGCCTCCCCCGTCGATCTCGTCATGGAGGTCAACGCGATCGGCGGCCGGCACGGCCTCGGCATGTCCGACCAGATCGAGAACCGGATCATCGAGGCCAAGAGCCGCGGCATCTACGAGGCCCCAGGCATGGCGCTGCTGCACATCGCCTACGAGCGCCTCGTCAACGCGATCCACAACGAGGACACCATCGCCGCGTACCACAACGAGGGCCGGCGCCTGGGCCGGCTGCTCTACGAGGGCCGCTGGCTGGACCCGCAGGCGCTGATGGTGCGCGAGTCGCTCCAGCGCTGGGTCGGCACGGCGATCACCGGCGAGGTGACCGTCCGGCTGCGGCGCGGCGAGGACTACTCGGTCCTCGACACCCGGGGCCCGGCGCTCAGCTACCACCCGGACAAGCTCTCCATGGAGCGGACCGAGGACTCGGCGTTCGGCCCGGTGGACCGGATCGGCCAGCTCACCATGCGCAACCTGGACATCGCCGACTCGCGGGCCCGCCTCGAGCAGTACGCGGGCCTGGGCCTGGTCGGCAGCGACCACCCGAGGCCGATCGGCGCCGCGCAGGCCGCGTCGACCGGTCTGATCGGCGCCATGGACGAGGGCGGCGCCGAGGTGATCGCCTCGCGCGGCGAGGCCACGGACGAGGAGACCATGCTGGACCGCGCCGCGATGGAGTCCGGCACGGACTGAGGCCGGTCGGCGGTCGTACGCGTCGTGCACACCTGGGCAGCGGGCCCCGGCGGATTCCCTTCCGCCGGGGCCCGCTGTCGTATGTCCGCTGCCGTGCCCGCAATCGCTCGATCGGGTGACAGTGCTCCACACGGGTCGTCGAACACGACATGTCGGCGGCATCCCCCAAGGGCCACCGGGGCAGCACCCCCCTGCTCGAACTTTCGCCCGATGATTCGCCCGCCCTCCCCCGTGACGGCTTCTTGATCAGGCACGTTCTTGAGGTGTCCGATCCACCCGAGCGATCGCAGGAGGAACCCGTGCCTACCGTCCCCGCCCTCGTCCCCACGCCTTCGGCCTTCGAACAGCCCGCTCGGATCGCTGCCGCCGGTCGGATGCGTCCGATGCACGGTGTTGACGCCGTTCGACCGGAGTCGGGGTGCGGGGAATGACGTCCACGCACCGGCAGCAGGCCGGCGCTTCGCAGACGTCGGCCGCGCCTCGCCGGTTACCGCCTCCGCCGCCCGCCGAGCTGCGCTACGGCGGCCGCCACGGCAGGAACCCGTTGGAAGAGGCCACGTTCGCGGCGATGTGCCGGCGGCTGCCGTCGGTGCTGACGCAGACCGCCAGGATGGCGTGGGCCATCGACCGCCGGGCCGTGCTGCTGCTGGCGGGCTGCCAGCTGGCCGTCGGGGTGAGCGCCGCCGTCCTGCTGACCTCCACCGCCCGTGCGATGCGGTCGTTGCTGGCTGCCGGGGAGGTGGCCGACCGGGTGCATCAGGCGCTCCCCGCACTGGTGGTCATCGCGCTCGCCGCGGGGGCCGGCCGGATCGCGAGCGCGCTGTCCTCGTACGCGGACGGGCGGATCACGCCCCGGCTGACGACGGAGGCGGACAGCGCGCTGGTGGCGGCCGTATGCCGGATGGAGGCCGCGGCGCGGGCCGAGGACGGTTGCACGGACCGGCAGGAGGCCGCGGAGATGGGGGTGGTGCGCAGTCATCTGATGGTGCAGGACGCCACCCGGTTCACGGCCTCCGTGGTCCGCATGGTCACCGCGAGCGGGGTGCTGTCGGTGCTGCATCCGCTGATGCTGCCGCTGCTGCTCCTCGCCGTCGTCCCCTCCGCGGTGGGCGCGGTGCTGCACGCGAAGGTCACCTACGAGACGCACTACGCCAACGTGGGCGACCGCAACGTCCGGCAGAACATGCGCGGTTGGGCGACCACCGTGAAGTTCACGGACGAGATCCGCGCCAACGGCATGACCGGCTACCTGGTGTTCTGGTACCGGGCGATCTCCGAGCGCATCGACGCCCGCATCCTCGCCGTGGCCCCCAGGATGCTGCGGATCGTGCTCGCCAGCTCGGCGATCGGCGGCGTCTTCCTCGTCCTCACCTGGGCGGCGCTGGCCTGGCTGGCGGCGACGGGACGGGTCGAGGCGGCGATCGCCGCGACCGCGGTGGTCGCCGTGCAGACCACCCTGGCCGCGCTCAGCCAGTTCGTCGTCTACGGCGCGGCCATGTTCCACAGCTCCCTCTACCTCGCCGACATGGACGGCTTCCTCGACTACGCCGCCAGGCGCGCCCCCGACCGTGGCGAGTCGGCGCTCACCGGCCCGCTGGAGGAGATCCGGGTCGACGAGGGCGTCTACCGCTATCCGGGCAAGGAGTCGCCCGCCGTGGCCGGGGTGTCGTTGACGGTGCGGCGGGGCGAGATCCTCGCCGTGGTCGGTGAGAACGGTTCCGGAAAATCGACGCTCACCCGGCTGCTCGCCGCGCTCTTCCTCCCCGACAAGGGGACGGTCCGCTGGAACGGTCACGACGTCGCCGGGCTCGATCCGGACCGCCTGTGGGACCAGTCCGGGCTGGTCCCGCAGCACTTCGCCCAGTGGCCGCTGTCGGTCCGGGACAACGTCACCCTCGGACAGCCCCGGGCCGAGGGGGACGACCTGGTGTGGCAGGCGCTGGACGCCGTCGGCCTGCGCGAGGCCGTCGAGGAGCTGCCGAACGGCCTGGACACGCTGCTCGCCCGGGAGTTGTGGGGCGGCACGGAGCTGTCCGGCGGGCAGTGGCAGCGTCTGGCATGCGCCCGGGCCCTGTACCGCAGGGCGGGCCTGCTGATCCTGGACGAGCCGACCAGCCAGATGGACGCCCGCGGCGAGCACCGGATCCTCGAACAGATCAAGGCGCTCGCCGGCGACTGCATCACGATCGTGGTGACCCACCAGCTGGTCAACACCCGCATCGCCGACCGGATCATCGTGATGGAGCACGGCCGGATCGCCGAACAGGGGGCCTACGACGAACTCGCCCACGGCGGCGGCTTGTTCGCCGAACTCCTGGCGTTGTCCCATGATCGTTGACCGTCCGTCGCCTCACACCTAAGGAGACCCTCACGGTGGGATACACCACGCCCGACGAGTGGGACGCGCACTACACCAGCGGCAGGAGCTTCCACGGTCTCGGCGAGGCCGAGCGGCGGCTGCTCGCCGAACACCTCCCGGCTCCCGAGGGCGGGCTCGCCCTGGACGTCGGCTGCGGGCTGGGCGAACTCGCCCGCCATCTCACGGACATCGGCTACGAGGTCGACGCGGTCGACCACGCCCCCGCCGCCCTCGACCTCGCCCGCAACCACCGCGAAGGCGGCGAAGGCATCGTCTACCGGCGATTCGACATCGAGCAGGACTCCCTCGACGACCTGCCCCGTCCCGTCTACGACCTGATCGTCTTCCGCCTCAGCTGGGCCTTCGTCCGCGACCGCACCCGGGTGACGAACCGGCTGCGCGAGCGACTGCGTCCAGGCGGCGCCCTCTGCGTCATCACGCCGGTCGCCACGTCCGTAACCGACGACAGGCGGAACATCGCCCTCGACGAGGACGAGCTCGCGCTGCTGGGCTCGGGCTGGTCGGTCGTCGAACGCCATGACGCGGACGGGCTGGCCTTCGTCGTGCTGCGCGACCCCGTTCCCGCACCCGACCATGTCAGGTGCGCCGCGAAGGGGCGTCCCTCCCCGCATGCGCTCACCGGCGCCGGAGTCGTCGTCACCGACCCCGCGGGGCGGATCCTGCTGGGCTGGTCGGTCCGCGGGGTCTGGGAGCTGCCCGGCGGGAAGAACGACGCCGACGAGGACTACGTCGACACCGCGGTAAGGGAGTTGGAGGAGGAGACCGGGCTGAAGGCCGACCCCGCGAACGCGCGGCTGCTGGCCTTCCTGATGGACTCCGTCCACGGGATCCCCCGGATGACGGCCGCCGTCCGGATCACCGACTGCACCGGCGAGCCGACGGTCGCCGAACCGCATCTGCTCCACCGTCTGGAGTGGCACGAGGTGAGCGACCTGCCGACGCTCGCCCAGCCGTTGTTCACCCCGAGCGCGCATGTCATCGACACCGTCTGGCCCGGCCTGCTGACCGGCCTGCCGCCGGTCCGCCGCTACCCGATCGCCCCGACGGAAAGGTCTGAGACACCCGGGGTCGCCCAACAGGCGGCAGAAGCAGTCGAGTTGCGGCACGCGATGGCCGACCGGCTGGTCGCGGAGGGCCGGGCCGACGCGGGCGGCGTGATCGAGGCGGCCTTCCGGCAGGTCCCGCGGCATCGCTTCCTGCCCGGGATCGCCCTGGCGGAGGCGTACGCCGTGGATCAGTCGCCCGTGACCAGGCACGCCCCCGGCGGGCAGGCCACCAGCAGCGTCTCGGCCCCCTGGCTGCAGGCCCTGATGCTGCGCGACGCGGCGCTCCGCCCCGGAGACACCGTTGTCGAGATCGGCTCCGGCGGTTACCACGCCGCCCTCCTCCAGGAGGTCGTCGGCCCGCACGGCACCGTGATCAGCGTCGACATCGACCCCTACGTCACCGACCGCGCCCGCCGCTTCCTCGCCGACACCGGCTACCACCGGATTCACGTCCACCTCGGCGACGGTGTCACCGCCCCGGCCCGCCTCGCGGCGCCCGGCAGCGTGGACGCCGTGGTCGTCACCGTGGAGGCCCGTGACATCCCGCCCGCCTGGATCGGCGCACTCGTCGAAGGCGGACGCCTCGTCGTGCCGTTGCGCGTGCACGGCTACACCTGGTCGATCCCGTTCACCAAGCGCGGCGGACACCTGGTCGCCGACTCCTTCACCGTGTGCGGGTTCGTCCCGCTGCAGGGTCCGGGCTACCGTGAGGACGCCGTGACCCGGCTGCGCGGCGGGGAGGTCGGCGTGCGCTTCGCCGACGGCGTCCCCGTGGACACCGGCTCGCTCGAAGCGGCCCTCGACCTGCCCCGCGTCGAACGGTGGACCGGGGTCACCGTCCCCGGCGACGTGCCGTTCGACATGCTCCTGCTGTGGCTGGCGACGCATCTGGGCGACGGGTTCGCCCGGATCGCCGTCGACGCCGACCTCGACACCGGCGTCCTGCACCGCCCCGGCCGGTGGGACGCCGCGGCCCTCGTCCGCGACGGCTCCCTCGCCCGTCTCCTGACCCGCAGACTCGCCCCGGACGCCGTATCCGGCGCCGTTCTCTGGGAGTTCGGCGTGCACGCGTACGGCCCGCACGCCGACGGACTCGCCGACGCCATGGCGGGCCTCGTCACCGCCTGGGACCGCGACGCACGCGACACGGTCCCCCGCCTGACGGTGCACCCGGCCGGAGCCGCCGACCGGGACCTCCCCGAGGGCCGGGTCCTGGACAAGCCGCACAGCCGACTCGTCTTCACCTGGCCGTCCCGGCGTGCCTGACGGCTACGGCCGCTGGACCAGCCCGGCGATATGGGCGGTGACGGTGTCCAGGATGTCGGTCCAGGCGGCCTCGTCGCCGAGGACGAGGTAGTTGAGGGTCAGGCCGTCGGTCATGGCGGCGAGGTAGCGGGCCAGGACGGAGACGGGCACGGCGAGCCGGAGTTCCATGCTCCGGCGCAGTTCCTCGATGAGTTCGGCGTACGCCTCGCCGTACAGCTCGTACTGGCGGCGTGCCAGATGCTCGAACCCGGGCTGACGCAGGGCGTATTGGGTGAGTTCGTAGGTGAGCATGTGCTCGTCGGGGTGGGCTCGGACGTGGTCCCAGTACGCCTGGAAGCCGGCCCGGACCGTCTCCTCCAGGGTGGCCCTGGGCCGGATCGCGTCCTTCACGACGCTCACCGAGTGGTCGGTGAGCGTCGTGATGACCGACTCGACCAGGGCCTCCTTGGAGTCGAAGCAGTAGTGGAAGACGCTCAGGGACACACCGGCCTCGGCGGCGATGGACCGGGTGGTCGTCCTGGGGACGCCGTCCCGGGCCATCGCCCTGATCGCCGCTTCCGTCAGCTGTCTGCGTCGCTCGGCCGACGGCATGCGTGCCATGTGTGAGTCCCCCGGTGTCGTACGTCAGGCGCTGTGGACGCCCACTTCGTACAACGAGTATCCCCAGTCGGTGCCCCGGTCGAGGCCGTGGACGCGGACGTAGCGGGCCGGTGTGCCGGTGAACTTGGCCGTGTCCAGACCGCCGTCGCCGGAGGTGGTGGACCAGGCGGTCGTCCAGGTCGTGCCGTCGGTGGAGAGCTCGATGCGGTACGACTTCCCGTACGCGCGCTCCCAGTCCAGGGTGACCCGGGACACCAGGTTGGTGGAGCCCAGGTCGACCTGCCACCACTGGTCGTCGCTCCAGTCGCTGGCCCAGCGGCTGTCGTCGTCGCCGTCCACGGCCCGGCCCGGCTGGTAGCTGGTGAACGGGTTGGACTCCGACGAACTGGCCGTGGCCGTCTGGCCCTTGGCGAGGTTGACCGACGCCTGGTGCTGCTCGGCCGCGCCCCAGGTGTCGAGGTAGGACTCGGCACCCCGGAAGAGGTCGTTCACCACGTCCTGGCCGCCGACGAGCCGGATGTCCTCGATCCAGTCGGGGATCAGGCCGACGTCGGCGCCGCCGTCGGTGTTGAAGTCGAAGGTGCGGGTGCCGACGGTCTGCTTGTCGATGACGGAACCGCCGTCGACGCTCTTGAAGGGGTACGTCACCTTGTTGGCGGCGTCCGCTCCGCGCGGGGCGGGGTGGTCGCCGATGCCGTTGAAGTCGGTGCCGAAGCCGTAGCCGACGTTGTACTTGTCGCGCAGGGCGTTCGTGCGCTCGGCCTCGGTGGCGAACGCCTCGGAGCCGTGCATGTACTGGGCGACGAAGCCGCCGAGGCTGTACACGCGCTCGGTCCAGTTGAGGTCCATCCAGCTGTGCGAGGAGAGCACGCCGGGGTAGGAGGCGGCCTCGAAGATGTCGAGCGCCTGGCCGGTGGCCTTGACGCTCATGTGGTCGATCTCGAGCATCATCTTGCGCTTCATCATCCCGCGTACGGCGTACTCGCCGAGGCTGGTGAGCCCGCGGGTGTTGCACTGGGCGGCCGTGTCGTACTCCGGGACGTCCGTGCCGGCGGGGAGGTCCGCCTCGGCCTCGGACGCGGCGGTGCCGATCGGGTTGTCGTGCTGCGGGCCCTTGCAGGTCTCCGTCTGCCAGAAGGTGCCGGTCGACAGGAACTGGCCGACGTTGATGGCCGTTCCGAGGCCGCCCTCGTCGAAGCGGACGCCGCACAGCGCGTTGTCGAACTTGTGGCACAGGAACATGCTGCGCACGCCCAGCGCGTACAGCTCGTCCAGGCCCTTGTCGATGTCGGCCTTGCTGCACTGCGCGATGTCGAGGATCTGCTTGCAGCCGAACGGCTCGGAGGTCTCGACGCCCAGGACGACCGCCAACTTGCCCTGCTGGATGACCTGTCGGGCCTGCGCGCTGTCGGTGACGATCCGGAACCAGCCCTTGCCCGTGCCGCCGTACATCTTGTCGATGAACGCCTGGAGGTCGTACGTCAGCTTCGCCTGGAGGCGGATCGACGTCATCTCGTCACAACTGCGGTCCTTGAACGGGTAGATGGAGCAGATCATGCCGTTGGTGACGAGGTCGTTGACCAGGACGCGCTGTCCGCCGCGCCAGGCCCGCTCCACCCAGGCGTAGTAGTTCGCCTGATGGGTCATCGAGTCGTACGCCGGCCAGTCCTTGAACGTCGGCCAGCCGACCGGGTCGTGCTTTCCGTCGCCGCCGTGGGTGATGTAGTCGAAGAGCGCGAGCGTGCCGTCCGGGTAGTGCTCGGGACAGTCCTTGAGGGCGTCGGCCACGCCCGACTCGGAGAACACCTTGCCGCAGATCAGCCGCCCGCCGAAGGCCTCGTTGGAGAACAGGTGGTTGTGGGCGTCGATGAACCCCTTCACCTCCCCTGCCGAGTTGGTACCGGTGAACGGCTCGCCGGTGACGTTGACCTGGGAGTCCGGTGTGGGCCGCGCGGTCGGCGTCCACCAGTCGGCGGCGGCCGCCGAACTCGGCGTGGGGCCGAGGATCGTGCCCAGCACGAGCAGGAGCAGCGAGACGAGGGTGACTTGTCTGCGTCTGCGGTACGAGCGTCCGGTCATGGTCATGGGCACACGTCCCTCGGTCGACGGGATCGCGCGGTCGACTAGGGCGTTTTGATCGCCCTTGGGGTTGTCATGACCGACGCAAGATATGCGTTGAGGATCGCGACTGGCGGATTCCGAGTCAATAGTCCGGGACAGTTGACCTGATGGAGCCCAAGAGGAGTCGACGTGTTTTGAACGCGTTCAAAACAAGGTAGGGTCCTCTTCCAAGACGGAAGGGACCCCGCTGATGAAGATCGTGATGCCCGGTGGGACCGGGCAGGTGGGCTCGGTGCTGCGGCGGGCGCTGAGCGCGGCCGGGCACGAGGTCGTGGTGCTCAGCAGACGCCCCTCGGGGCCCGGTGAGATCGGCTGGGACGGCCGGACCCCGGGGCGCTGGGCCGAGGCGGTCGACGGCAGCGACGTCGTGGTCAACCTGGCCGGGCGCAGCGTCAGTTGCCGCTACACCCCGGCCAACCTGCAGGCCATGATGGACTCCCGGATCGACTCGACGCGGGTCGTGGGCGAGGCGATCGCCGCCGCCGGCCGCCCCCCGAAGGTCTGGCTGCAGATGAGCACCGCCACGATCTACGCCCACCGCTTCGACGCCCCCAACGACGAGTTCACCGGCCTGCTGGGCGGCGCCGAAGCGGGCGTTCCGGGCTACTGGGGCTACAGCGTCGACATCGCCACGGCGTGGGAGCGGGAACAGGAGAAGGCCGACACCCCGCACACCCGCAAGGTGGCCCTGCGCTCCGCCATGGTGATGAGCCCCGACCGGGGCGGGGTGTTCGACGTCCTGCTGCGGCTGGCCCGGCTCGGCCTCGGCGGCCCGGTCGCGGGCGGCGCGCAGTACGTGTCCTGGATCCACGACCACGACTTCGTCCGTGCGGTCGAGTTCCTCATCGCGCGCGAGGATCTCGCCGGGCCGGTGAACCTCGCCGCGCCGACCCCCCTCCCCCAACGCGCGTTCATGCGGGCGCTGCGCGCCGCGTGGGGCGTCCCGGTGGGTCTGCCCGCGACGAGGTGGATGGCGGAACTCGGCGCGTTCGCCCTGCGCTCGGACACCGAACTGCTCCTGAAGAGCCGGCGCGTCGTCCCCGGCCGCCTCCTCACGGCGGGTTTCGCCTTCGACCACGCACAATGGCCGCAGGCCGCCGAGGACCTCGTAGGGCGGGTGCGCGAGCGCTGACCGATGACGTCGGCCACCGGTTACCGGCGGCCGGCGGCCGGCTGCCGGCCGTCGGCCGTCGGCCGTCGGTCAAGGTGACGTGGGTCACTAACAGTTGGGTGTCAGGCGTCTGACGGCGGGCTGTCAGGAACCTGCGGTTCGATGGCGCCGGACGTTCCCCCCACGAGGAGTGCCATGACCCCCACCCTTGCGCACGATCCGTCCGAGTCCGTACCGGACTTCCCGATGCCCCGGGACGCCGCCTGTCCGTTCGCGCCGCCCCCGGAGATGCTGCGACTGCACGACGAACAGCCGGTCGCCAAGGTCCGGTTGTGGGACGGCACCACGCACTGGCTCGTCACCCGCTACGACGACCAGCGGGCCCTCTACGGCGACCAACGGCTCAGCGTCGACGTCACCCGGTCCGGATTCCCTTACCTGAGCCAGGGGTTCAAGGAGACCGCGGGCAAGACCCCGCCGTCGTTCCTCAACATGGACGACCCCGACCACGCACGGATCCGCCGGATGGTCACCGCCCCCTTCGCGATCAAGCGGATGGAGGCTCTGCGACCCGTGGTGCAGCGCATCGCCGACGACCTGATCGACGCGATGCTGGCCGGGCCGAACCCCGTCGACCTGGTCGACGCGCTGGCGCTGCCGCTGCCGTCGCTGGTGATCTGCGAACTGCTGGGAATCCCCTATGAGGATCACGACTTCTTCCAGACCCACAGCAAGGTGGGGGTGAGCCGCGACTCGACGGCGGAGCAGGCCCGCGCCGCCAACATCGCCCTGTACCAGTACCTGGACAGGCTGCTCGACGTGAAGCTCGCCACTCCGGCCGACGACATGCTCTCCGACCTGGCGGCACGGACGGACGCGGGCGACCTGACCCGCCACGAGGCCGCCACCCTGGGCGTGCTGCTGCTCGGCGCCGGGCACGAGACCACCGCCAACATGATCGCGCTGGGCGTCCTGGCGCTGCTGGAGCACCCCGAGCAGCTGGCGATCGTCCGCGACACCGACGATCCCCAGGTCATGGCGGGCGCGGTGGAGGAGCTGCTGCGCTATCTGACCGTCGTGCACAGCGGTCAGCGCCGGCTCGCGCTGGAGGACCTGGAGGTCGGCGGCCGGCTCATCCGCGCCGGTGAGGGCGTCATCATCCCGGGCGCCACCGGCAACTGGAGCCCGGACCGCTTCCCCGACCCCGGCCGGCTCGACGTACGCCGCGACGCGCGCCGGCACATGGCGTTCGGCTTCGGCATCCACCAGTGCCTCGGCCAGCCGCTGGCCCGCATCGAACTCCAGGTGGTCTACGGCACGTTGTTCCGCCGGGTGCCCGAACTGCGCGTGGCAGCCGACCTGAAGGAGATCCCGTTCAAGAACGACGGGATCGTGTACGGGGTGTACGAGCTGCCGGTGGCCTGGTGAGCGAGGCGAGCTGACCTGGGGGCGCCGACGCAGGCGGCGCCGACGTGGACAGCACCACGGCGGGCCGCGCGGGCGCGATACGGGGGAATCGCGCCCGCGCGGCCGACCGGTGGCCGGACGTCTCGGCCGTCTCGGCCGTCTCGGATGTCAGCTCGTCGCGCGCACCGCGTCGCGGATCAGGTCCGCGACCGCCTTCGGCTGCGAGACGGCGACGGCGTGCGAGGCGCCCTCGACCTCGACGACGATCGCCCCGGCCCGCTTGGCGCCGAAGCGCTCCACCTCGGGGTTGATCGCCTCGTCCGCGCCGGCGATCAACGCCCAGGACGGCTTGGTCTGCCAGGCGGCCGCGGCCGCCGTCTCGCCGAACGCGGCGGCGGCCAGCGGACGTTGGGCCGCGGCGAGCACCTTGGTGACGTCGGCGGGCACGTCCGCGGCGAACACCGACGGGAAGGCGTCCTCGGCGATGGTGACCTCGACGGCCGGGTCGCCGCCCGGTACCGGGTAGGTCCACTCCTTGAGGTTGTCGACCAGCGACGAGAGCGGGAAGCGGCCCTGCAGCTCGCCGAGGCTCTCGCCCTCCTCCAGGGCGTAGGCGGCGACGTAGACCAGACCGACGACGTTCTCGGTCGTGCCGGCGACGGTGATCAGGGCGCCGCCGTAGGAGTGGCCGACGAGGACGACGGGGCCGTCGATCTGGGCGGCGAAGGACGCGATGTACGCGGCGTCGGAGGCGAGACCGCGCAGCGGGTTGGGCGGGGCGACGACGGAGACGCCGTGCTTCTGGAGTTCGGCGATGACGCCGGACCAGCTCGTGGCGTCCGCGAACGCGCCGTGGACGAGGACGACGGTGGGGGTGGTCATGGCTGTGGTGTCTCCTCGGGTCAGGCCGTGTGCAGGACGTCGCGCAGGGTGCTCGTGGCCAGCTTGATGGCGGCCTCGGCGGCGTGCGTCGAGCGCAGGGCGTTGAGCATCACGAAGTCGTGGATGATGCCCTGGTAGCGGACCGCCGTGACCGGCACGCCGGCCGCGCGGAGCTTGTTGGCGTAGGCCTCGCCCTCGTCACGCAGCACGTCCGCCTCACCCGTGATCACCAGCGCCGGAGGCAGCCCGGTCAACTGCTCGACCGTCGCACGCAGCGGGGACGCGGTGATCTGCGCACGCTCCGCCTCGTCGGTCGTGTACTGGTCCCAGAACCACTGCATCCCGTCCCGCCGCAGAAAATAACCCGTGGCGAACTGACGGTAGGAACCGGTGTCGAAACTCGCGTCCGTCACCGGATAGAACAACACCTGCTGCACCAGCGGAACATCCCCACGCTCCTTGGCCATCAGCGTGAGGGCCGCCGTCATGTTGCCGCCCACCGAGTCACCGGCCACCGCCAGACGCGAAGCGTCGAGGGAGTGCTGTGCACCTTCGGTGACGATCCACCGGGCCACCGCGTAGTTCTGCTCGATCGCCACCGGATAACGCGCCTCCGGCGAGAGGTCGTACTCCGGGAAGACCACCGCCGCCCCCGCCCCCACCGCGAGCTCGCGCACCAGACGGTCATGGGTGTGAGCGTCGCCGAACACCCAGCCGGCGCCATGGATGTAGAGGATCACCGGCAGAGCGCCCCCGACGCCCGCCGGCCTGACCACACGGACACGGACACTGCCCGTGGGACCCCCCGAGACGGTGACCCACTCCTCGTCGACATCCGGCTTGGCGATCTCCCCGGACTGCACCTCGTCGACCGCCTTGCGCCCCTCCGCCGGAGACAGGTCGAAGAGGTACGGCGGATTCGCGGTCGCCTCGGCGAACGCCGCGGCCTCGGGTTCGAGCACCGGCGTGACCGGCTCGACGACGTCGGACATGAGCTTCTCCTGCTGTTCTCGGTGTGTGCTCTGAAAGCTGGGTGCGTTGTCTCGCACTGTCCTGCCCTTTCAAGCTAATTCCGCCAGGCGGCCGGAAATTGCCCGCGGGTGCACGACCGATGTCCTCACAGTGCACAGAACGTACACAACACACAGAACGCCATGCGCTGTCGGGAATTACCCCATGCGCTCGCGGAACACATGGTCCCGGCCCGAGCGGCTTGTGTGGAGGGCCGGGAATTCCCTGCGCCTCGTACGATTTTCAGCCGGAATTCTGGAATCTCTCTCGAAAGGCTCGCCCATGGTCGACATCACTCAGGTCACCGCGTCCCCCAGCCCCGATCTGCTCACGCCGGAGAACTGTGCGGTGCTCTTCGTGGACCACCAGCCGCAGATGTTCTTCGGCACGGGCAGCGGCGACCGCACCGCGATCATCAACGCGACCGTGGGTCTGGCGAAGGCCGCGAAGGCGTTCGACGTGCCGGTGGTGTTGAGCACCGTGGCCGCCGAGTCGTTCTCCGGCCCGATCCTGCCGCAGCTCGCGGACGTCTTCCCCGGGCGCAAGACCGTCGACCGGACCACGATGAACGCCTGGGAGGACGTCGCCTTCGTCGAGGCCGTCAAGGCCACCGGCCGCAAGAAGCTCGTCATCGCGGGCCTGTGGACCGAGGTCTGCGTGGTCCTGCCCGCCCTCTCCGCACTCGCCCAGGGCTACGAGGTGTACGTCGTCACGGACGCGTCCGGCGGCGTCAGCCCGCAGGCCCACGAGCACGCGATCCAGCGCCTGGTGCAGGGCGGCGCGATCCCGGTGACCTGGGTGCAGGTGCTACTGGAGCTCCAGCGGGACTGGGCCCGTACGGACACGTACGCCGCCACGACGGACGTGGTGAAGGAGCACGGCGGCGCCTACGGCCTGGGCATCGTCTACGCCCAGGCGTTCATCGGGGAGCACGCGGCGGGCTGACCCGCGGGCGTCCCACGGTGTCCCGCCACTCGCGCGGGGACATCCCGTACGCGGCCCGGAACACCCGGCTGAAGTGGGTGGCGCTGAGGAAGCCCCACCGGCCGGCCACCGCCGCGATGGTGCGGCTGCCGCGCCCGTGACGCATCAGGTCGCGGCGGCACTCCTCCAGACGGCGGCGCAGGATCCACCGGCCGACCGTGGCGCCCTCGTCCTTGAACAGCTTGTGCAGGTAGCGCACGGAGATGTGGTGGGCGCGGGCGATGACCTCCGGGGACAGGTCGGGGTCGGTGAGGTGCAGTTCGACGTACTGCATGATCCGTGCCAGGACCGGTGGTTGCGTGCCCTGGGCGCCGGGGGCCCGGGCGCCCAGGTGTTCGGTGGCGAGGGTCGCCAGGAGGTTCACGGCGTTCCAGGCGAGCATGTCGCCGACCGGGGGCCCGGCCTCGGCCTCGGTGCGGGCGAGGTCGGACAGCAGCGGCGACAGCAGGGCGCCGAGCCGGGACGCGCGGTCGACGGGCGTGCGCACGATGCGCCGTACGTCGGGTTCCGTCAGCCCGAGCAGCTCGCCCGGGACGAGGAACACCGTCGCCCGGAACCGCTCGGGGAAGTCGAGGGCGGGGGTGTGCTGGGCGTCGTAGAAGCAGATGTCGCCGGGCGTCAGGTGCAGACGGGTGGGCTCGGGGTCGAGGTCGGAGTCGGGCAGGCCGTTGCCGCCGCGCAGGCCGACGAAGAGGTACTCGCCGTCGTCGCGGGCGGCCAGCAGGTGCGTCGGGTGGGATTGCCCGTGGCCCCGGCCCGGCAGCCGGGCCGGGGCGTTCTCGCAGGTCACGATCTCGATACCGGGGGGTGTCCGGTAGGTGTGGGTGTCGATGGTGCTGGTGGTGGTCATCTTCCGCCGTTGCCTCCGGGGGGACGTCAATCGCTTGTCCGGACGGTAGGTCGGAGGATGTGCAAAAAGAGTGACAACGGAGTGACAGCGCCTTCTTCTCCGGCTTCCCCGTCCTCCCCGTCCGACTCGTCGCCCCCGTCCTACTCGTCGCCCCCGTCCTACTCGTCGCCCCCGTCCGACTCGTCCTCCGCGTCCTCCCGGTCCTGCTCGGCCTGCTCGGTGGCGAAGGCCCGGAGCAGGACGTGCAGGGTGTAGCGGCCGGGCGCGTGCTCGGTGAGGAGGTGGGCGTCGGCGAGTGCGTCGAGGAGTTGCCGGGCCCGGCGGACCGGCAGGCCGGCGAACGCGGCGGCCGCCGCCGGGGTGACGTCGGGTCCGGGGTGCCGGGGCAGGAGCCGGAGCAGGCGCGCGCTCTCGGGCGGCAGCAGCCGGTAGGAGGTCGCAAAGGCGGCGCGTACGGCCGGAAAGGCGTCGAGGCTGCCGTCGCAGGCGCGGAGTTCGGCCGCCACGGCCGCGAGGGGGAAGTCCCGTCTGCTGACGGCGCGGGCGGCGACGCAGGCGAGGGCCAGGGGCAGTCGGCCGCAGCGGGCGACGATCTCGTCGGCGGCCCGGGGCTCGGCGGCCGATCGGTCGACGCCGATCCGCCGGTCCAGCGTCTCGCGGGCGTCCTCGGCGGACGGCGGTTCGAGGCGCAGCGGCCGGGCTCCGGAGGCGACCAGGCCGGGCAGGGCGTTGCGGCTGGTGACCAGCGCCAGGCAGCCGGGCGCGGCGGGCAGCAGCGGACGCAGTCGCTCGGTGTCGGCGGCGTCGTCGAGGAGCACGAGGACGCGCCGGCCCGCCAGCAGGGTGCGGTAGAGGCCGGTCAGGGCGGCGAGGCCGTCCGGGAGGCGCGGCGGGGGCACGCCGAGCGCGGTGAGCATCCCGCGCAGGGCGTCGGCGGGCGCCAGGGCGGGCCGGTCAGGGTCGGCGCCGCGCAGGGCGACGTACAGGTGACCGTCCGGGAAGCGGTCGGCGGTGCGGTGCGCCCAGTGCACCGCGAGGGCGGTCTTGCCGACGCCGGCCATCCCGCCGATCACCACGGCCTGCGGCGCCCCCGTGAAGTCCGTCGCCGCGTCGGCGACCTCCGTCAGCCACTCCAGCTCGGCCTTCCGCCCGCCGAAGACGGCCAGGTCGGAGGGGAGTTGAGCGGGCGGGGAGGTCGCCTCTGCGTCGGCGGAGCCGGACCGCGCGCCCATCCGGACGATCGTGGCCTCCTGCCCCAGGTCCACCGTGGGGCCGGTCGTCAGCCGTCGTACGTCCTGACGCAGCACGCGGGTGTGCGCCGCGGCCAGTTCGGGGCCGGGGGCGACGCCCAGTTCCCGGGCGAGGCGCCGGCGGAGGTCGTCGTACGCCTTCAGGGCCTCCGCCTGCAGGCCGCAGGCGGCCAGGGAAAGGACGAGCCGGGCGTGCAGCGGTTCGTCGAGGGGTTCGTGGGCGGTGGCGCGGCGCAGGGCGGGCAGCAGTTGCCCGGCGCGGCCGCACAGCAGCGCCGCATCGGCCGCCAGCCGCACGGTGTGCAGGAGTTCCCGCTGTACGGCGGTGAACTGGACGTGTGCGCGCACGGACTCGGGGATCCCCATCGCGACCGGCCCCCGCCACTCCTCCAGCGCCTGGGCGAAGTGGCCGGTCGCGGTCTCGGGCCGGCCGGTGGCCGCCGCCCGCTTGCCCTGCCGGGTCAGTTCGCGGAAGCGCAGCAGGTCGACCTCGTCGGCGGCGGCCTCCAGGAGGTAGCCGCCGGCGCGGCGCAGCAGACGCCGGCCGGGGGCGCGGGGCGGCAGCCCGGGTTCCAGGAGCTTGCGCAGCGCGCCGACGTAACGGCGCACGACGTTCAGGGCGCTGGCGGGCGGGCGTTCGGCCCACAGGGCGTCGAGGATCTCGCCGGTCGGCACGGGGCGGCCCGCGTGTGCCAGGAGCAGAGCGAGCAGGGCGCGCTGCTGGGGGAAGCCGAGATCGAGCTCCCGCTCCTCGCGCCACACCCGTACGGGCCCTAGCACCTCGAACCGCATCGTCCCACCCAGCTCCGACCTCACCCCGCCTCTCCGGTCAAGACCGTGCCGGACTTCCCCGCACCAGCGTAGGAACCCGTCCGGCGGCGGCACGGTCCAGGGGCGCTGTGCGGACAGATCCGGTGCACGCTCGGTCAACGGCCGGAGTACGCCGTGGGACCGGCAGCGATGAGCGACGTCCGCCGAGCGTGGTGAGCAGGGTCGTGCCCGGGGGGCAGGCCGCGCCCGTCACATCAGGTGCAGCAGGTGCAGCAGGAGCAGCAGGAGCAGCAGATGCCTCAGGCACAGCAGTTGCGTCCCTCTTCTCAGCCGGCATCGACGCGTCCCTCCCGTCCGCTCAGCAGGGCCTCGACGCGTTCGGCGTCGGGGTGGTCGAGGGCTCTGAGGAGGGTGAGGGCCTGGGTCCAGGCGGTGCGGGCGGCGGGGCCGTCGCCCATGGCCAGGTGGGTGTCGCCGACGCGGACGAGGATGTCGGCCTCGACGTAGGGCACGCCGAGGTCGCGCAGGAGGGCGAGGGCGTTGCGGTAGCCGAGGAGGGCGTGCGGATGGCGGCCGAGGTGGTGGTGGGCGTAGGCGATGCTGTCCCAGGTGGCGGCCTGGCCGTAGCGGTCGCCGAGCTGCTGGAGCATGGTCAGGGCTTCGAAGCAGTGGGTCAGGGCCTGCCGGTGCTCCCCGAGCAGGGCGTGGTACCAGCCGACGGAGTTCAGGACGCTGGCCTGGGCGGCGCGGTCGTCGAGGGTGCGGAACAGAGCGAGGGCCAGCTGGTTGTGGCGCAGGGCGCCGGGGAGGTCGCCGAGTTGCTCGCTCTCCCAGCCGAGGCTGCGGTGGGTGTGCGCGCGGCCGGTGTCGTCGCCCAGCTCGGCGAATCGTTCCAGCGCCTGTTGCAGCCGGGGGACGGACCGGGAGTGCAGGCCGAGCCGGCCCTCGACGCGGGCCAGTCCGCGCAGTCCGCGGGCCTCCAGGACGGGGTCGGCGAGCCGTCGGGCGGCGTCGAGCGCGGTGCGCTGCACGGTCAGCCCGTCATGCCAGTGGCCGCGCCGGTCGAAGAACGGCTCCAGGGACCAGGCCAGTTGGCAGGCGAGACGTTCCTGCTCCGGGCGCCCGGAGGCGGCGGCGGTGTCGACGACGGCGAGCAGCACCGCGTGCTCGGCGGTGAGCCAGGCCAGGGCGCGGTCGTCGTCGCCGAGCGGCTCGGGGTGTACGCCCTCGGGCGCGGGCGGCGGGGGCAGCGGGTCGGCGTTGGGGGCGAGGAGCCGGTCGGCGGTGTGCGCGGTGTGCAGGTAGTGGTGGTGCAGCCGGTCCAGGGCCGCCTGCCGTTCGGTCTCGGTGTGCTGCTCGTGGACGAGTTCGGCGGCGTGGGCGCGCAGCAGGTCGTGGAAGGCGTAGCGGGCCGGGCTGTACTCGGCGACGAGGTGCAGACCGGTCAGCTCGGCCAGCAGCGGGCGGGTCCGGCGTACCGGGAGGCCGACCAGGGCGGCCGCGGCCGGCAGGGAGAAGTCGGGGCCGGGGTGGAGGCCGAGCAGCCGGAACAGCCGGGCGGCCGCCTCGGACACGGCGCGTGTGGACCAGGAGAACACTGTGCCGACGTCCACGGAGGCGTCGGAGCGGGTGAAGGCGTCGAGGCTGCCGTGGGCCTCGCGCAGTTCGGCGGCGACGGCGGCGAGCGGGAAGTGCGGGTGGAGGGCGGCGCGGGCGGCGACGCAGGCGAGGGCGAGGGGCAGTCCGGCGCACAGTTCGCCGATCTCGTCGGCGGCCGCGGGCTCGGCGGCGACGCGCTCGGCGCCCAGCCGGCGCACGAGGAACGTCCGGGCCTGGCCCGCGTCGAAGGGGCGCAGGGTCAGTGAGTGCGCGCCGTGGGCGGCGACCAGGCCGGGCAGTTCGTCGCGGCTGGTGACGATGGCGAGACAGCCGGGCGTGCCGGGCAGCAGCGGGCGTACCTGCTCGGCGTCGCGGGCGTTGTCCAGCACCACGAGGACCCGTCGTCCGGCCAGCGTGCTGCGGTAGAGGGCGGCCTGGGCGTCCACGCCGTGCGGGACCCGGTCGGGCGGCACGCCCAGCGCGTCCAGGAATCCACGGACGGCCTCCCCCGGTTCCAGCACCGCGCCGGACGGGTCGAAGCCGCGCAGGTTGACGTAGAGCTGGCCGTCGGGGAAGCGGTCGGCGACCCGGTGCGCCCAGTGCACGGCGAGGGTGGTCTTGCCGACGCCCGCCATACCGCCGATGGCGCTGATGACGACGGTCCCGGGATGTGAGATCCCCGGATGCGGGATCCCGGGATTCGAGATCCCAGGATTCGAGATCCCGGGAGGCGGGACGTCCTCGCCGAACAGCGTGAGCACCTCGTCCAGTTCCGGCTGTCGCCCCGTGAACGTAGCGATGTCGTGCGGCAGTTGGGCGGGAGGAAGGACCGGGAGGGGAGGAAGGAGAGGAGGAGCGGACAGGTCGGGGTCGACGGGGAGGGGTGGGGCGGGCTCGGCCTCGAGTCCGGCGGCGGCGAGCGCGTCCCGCAGTTCGACGCCCGGGTCGATGCCCAACTCCTCGGCCAGCCGGGCCCGTACGGTCTCGTAGGCGGCCAGCGCCTCGGGCCGTCGGCCGGCCGCGGCGAGCGCCAGGACCAGCCCGGCCTGCACCGGTTCGTCCAGCGGGTGCTCGGCGGCGGCCCGGCGCAGCTCGGGCAGGACCGTGTCCGGTCGCCCGGCGCGCAGGGCCGCGTCGGCCAGCTCCCTTACGGCGGCGAGCCGTTCGCGGTCGGTCGCGGCGAACGCCGGGTGGGCTCGGGCCTGGGCGGGGATGCCCGCGGCGACCGGTCCGCGCCACAACGACAGTGCCTCGGTGAGGAGTTCGACCGCGCGGCCCGGCGACTCGTCCGCGGCCCGGCGGCCCGCCTCGCGCAGCGCGTGGAACCGCAGGAGGTCCGAGGAGTCCTCGTCGGCCGCCAGCCGGTATCCGCCCGCCTCCCGCAGCAGCCAGCGGCCCTCCGCGCGGACGGGGAGGCGGGGCTCCAGCAGCCGGCGCAGCGAACCCACGTGCCGGCGGACCACGTTGACCGCGCTGCGCGGCGGCTCCGCTCCCCACAGCACGTCGACGATCTCGCTCACGGCGACAGGCTGTCCCGCCCGCACGAGCAGCAGAGCGAGGAAGGCCCGTTCCTGCGGTCCCCCGAGGTCCAGGTCGGCCGCTCCCCGGCGCACCCGAACAGCGCCCAGCACCCCGAACCGCACCGACTCCAGCGGCACGTCGTCCCTCCTTTTCGACAGCGCTCTCCCCCGCTCGACTGTACGTCACGGAGGAAGTCACCCAGGGTTACGGATCACACATCCCCGCTGTTCAGACCACCGGAGGCTCAGGTCGTGCCGTCGTCCCGGCCGCGCCGGGCGGTGACCGTCCGACGGACGGACGGACGCGCGGCCGCCCGCCCGCCGTCATCCCCTCGGCGGGCGGGTCGCCGCCGCCTCCCCCGCCACCGTTTCCCCCCTCCCCTCTTGCGCCGTGCGCCTGACATCCGCGCGCCGTGCGGCACGGCAGCGTGGCGCGGGCGGCACCGGAGGTGAGAGTGGGCGCCTCCCCCCGCCGTGCGAATCGCCGGCTCCCCCTGCGACGCGAGGAGATCTCCGTGCGCCTGTCCCCCCTAGGGGCCGCGCTGGCGGCGGCGGCCCTGCTGCTGGCCCCGCCGGCACGGGCCGCCGACGCCCCGACCGCCGATCAGGCCGTTTCCGTCGACGATCCGGCCCGTTACGTCAACCCCTTCGTCGGCACCGCTCCGGGCGGACTCGACTACGGCAATGGAGGCGGCGGCGGAAACACGTTTCCGGGCGCTTCCGCGCCGTTGGGCGGTATCCAGTGGAGCCCGGACACGGTCACGCCCCAGTTCGGCGGATACGCCTACGGCGACAACCGGATCCGCGGCTTCAGCCTCACCCATCTCTCCGGAGCGGGCTGCAGCGACTACGGCAACGTACCGTTCATGCCCCTGACCGGCCGCCCCGCGCCGGACCCCGCGGCCCGCCACGCCGCCTTCTCCCACACCGACGAGGAGGCGACGCCGGGCAGTTACCGCGTCGACCTCGGCAACGGCATCCGTACGGAGCTGGCCGCCACCGCGCGCTCCGGCATCGCGCGCTTCAGCTACCCGGCGAACGCGGCGGACCCGGCGGACCCGGTGAATCCGGCGGACCCGGAACGCTCCGCCGGGCTGACGGTGGACGCCGGGCAGGCGGCCAACAAGGCCACCGGAGAGATCACCGTCGGCTCCGACACGCTGTCCGGGTTCACCGACAGCGGCGGTTTCTGCAAGTCGACCAACCGCTACCGCCTCTACTTCCACGCGGTCTTCGACCAGCCCTTCGCCCACACCGAGCCGTTGGACGGCAAGACGTCCGGGGCGTACGTCTCCTTCGCCCCCGGGACCCGCACGGTGACCGCGCGCGTGGGCGTCTCCTTCGTCAGCGTGGCCGCCGCCCGCGACAACGCGCGCGCGGAGCAGCGCGGTCTGCCGTACGACGCGGTCCGCCGGGTCGTGCGCGGCCGGTGGAACGACTGGCTCGGCCGGATCGCCGTCCGCGGGGGTACGCAGGCGCAGCGCCGGATGTTCTACAGCGCGCTGTACCACTCCCTGCTGCACCCCAGCACGTTCAGCGACGCCGACGGGCGGTACCGCGGCATGGACGGCGAGGTCCACCGGACCGAGGCCGGGCATGTGCAGTACGCGAACTTCTCCGGCTGGGACGTCTACCGCTCCCAGGTCCAGCTCCTGGCCCTGCTCGCCCCGCGCGAGGCCTCGGACGTCGCCCGCTCCATTCTCGACCAGGGTGTCCAGGCCGGATACTTCGACCGCTGGACCCTCGCCAACGGCGGCACCCGGGTGATGGTCGGCGACCCGCTGCCCGCCATGGCGGCTTCGCTGCACGCCTTCGGGGCAACCGATTTCGACGCCCGCGCGCTGCTGCGCTCCGCCGTCGCCGGACGCCAGGACGACCGACAGCGCCCGGGGCACGAGACGTACGACACGCTGGGCTACATTCCGGCCGGGACCAAGGGCGTGTGGGGCAGCGCGGCCACCACGCTGGAGTACGCCGTCGCCGACGCCGCCCTCGCCCAGCTGGCCGGACGCCTCGGCGAGACCGCCACGCAGACCGAGCTGCGGCGCGCGTCCGGCAACTGGCGCAACCTACTGCACCCCGACAGCCGTTACCTCCAGCCCCGCGCCGCCGACGGCGCCTGGCCGGCCTTCAGCCCGACCCAGCGCAAGGAGTACGTCGAGGGCAACGCGGCGCAGTACACCTGGATGGTCCCGCACGACTTCCCGGCCCTGTTCGCCGCGATGGGCGGCGACGCCGCCGTCACCGCCCGCCTGGACGCGTTCTTCACCCACCTCAACGCGGGCGCCGACGAGCCGTACTCCTACCTCGGCAACGAGCCCTCGTTCAACACCCCTTGGGCCTACGACTACGCCGGTCGCCCCGACCGCACCCAGGATGTCGTACGGCGTGCGCTCACCACCCTCTTCAACGACCGCCCGGAGGGCCTGGTCGGCAACGACGACCTCGGCGCGATGTCCTCCTGGGCGGTCTGGGCCTCCCTCGGCATGTACCCGCAGACGCCCGGAAGTTCCCGACTGGCCCTGGCGAGCCCGCTGTTCCCCGCCGCCACCGTCCACCGGGGCGACGGGGTCGACCTCACCGTCCTCGCGCCGGACGCGTCGGAGACGGCCTCCCGGGTGCGCGGCCTGACCCTCGACGGCCGTCCGGTGCAGGGCTCCTGGCTGCCGGACGCCTTCCCGGCCCGGGGCGGAGTCCTGCGCTACGACCTCACGGCGCCGTAGTAGTCGGCCACGCCCGCGTAGCCGGCCGAGCCGAACTCGGTGACGGCGCTGGACGCCCTGTCGGCAGAGTGACGGCAGGGCGTCCCGGACCGCGAGGTCGAGTGCCGTCGCGGGCCGTAGCGGGGCCGCAGAGGTTCAGGCTCCGGCGAAGACCGTGCGCAGCGCGCCGATCGCCTGCCCGATGGCCGCTTCGGCCGCATGGGTCTCCCGCAGGGCGTTGAGCATCACGAAGTCGTGGATGATGCCCTGGTAGCGGACCGCCGTGACCGGCACGCCGGCCGCGCGGAGCTTGTTGGCGTAGGCCTCGCCCTCGTCACGCAGCACGTCCGCCTCACCCGTGATCACCAGCGCCGGAGGCAGCCCGGTCAACTGCTCGACCGTCGCACGCAGCGGGGACGCGGTGATCTGCGCACGCTCCGCCTCGTCGGTCGTGTACTGGTCCCAGAACCACTGCATCCCGTCCCGCCGCAGAAAATAACCCGTGGCGAACTGACGGTAGGAACCGGTGTCGAAACTCGCGTCCGTCACCGGATAGAACAACACCTGCTGCACCAGCGGAACATCCCCACGCTCCTTGGCCATCAGCGTGAGGGCCGCCGTCATGTTGCCGCCCACCGAGTCACCGGCCACCGCCAGACGCGAAGCGTCGAGGGAGTGCTGTGCACCTTCGGTGACGATCCACCGGGCCACCGCGTAGTTCTGCTCGATCGCCACCGGATAACGCGCCTCCGGCGAGAGGTCGTACTCCGGGAAGACCACCGCCGCCCCCGCCCCCACCGCGAGCTCGCGCACCAGACGGTCATGGGTGTGAGCGTCGCCGAACACCCAGCCGGCGCCATGGATGTAGAGGATCACCGGCAGAGCGCCCCCGACGCCCGCCGGCCTGACCACACGGACACGGACACTGCCCGTGGGACCCCCCGAGACGGTGACCCACTCCTCGTCGACATCCGGCTTGGCGATCTCCCCGGACTGCACCTCGTCGACCGCCTTGCGCCCCTCCGCCGGAGACAGGTCGAAGAGGTACGGCGGATTCGCGGTGGCTTCCACGAAGGCCTGGGCTGCGGGTTCGAGGACGGGGCGGGCGGTGGTGTCGGTCATGACGGCCTCCTCGGTTCGGGCACCGCGGGCAGATTCCGACGGTAGTCCCCGTCGGGGGCGGCGGCACATCCATAACAGTAGCGCACGATTAAGTCGTGCACTACTCATTAGGGCTCGATAGAATCGAGGGGACTCGAACGATAGAGTGGTGAGCGCCGATGACCAGCACAGGAACCGGGAGCCGTGCCGTGGACCGAGCCGCCGAACCGACCGACGGGTCGCTGCTCCTGGACGACCAGCTCTGCTTCGCCCTGTACGCGGCCTCCCGGGCGGTCACCGCCCGTTACCGGCCGCTGCTGGACGAGCTCGGTCTGACCTATCCGCAGTACCTGGTCATGCTCGTGCTGTGGGAGCAGGACTCGATCTCCGTGCGTGAACTGGGCGCCGCTCTCCAGCTGGAGTCCAGCACCCTCTCCCCCCTCCTCAAGCGCCTCGAGGCGAACGGTCTGCTGCGCCGTGAACGTCGTCCCGACGACGAGCGCTCCGTCGCCCTTCGCCTCACCGAGGAGGGCGCGCGACTCCGGGAACGGGCGGGCTCCGTCCCCCTCGCCATCGGCGACGCCATGGGGCTCACCCCCGAGCAGGACGCCATGGCCAAGCACCTTCTGCGGCTCGTCACGGCGAACGTCACCGAGGACTGACAACCCCTCACATCCGCTCCCCCGCAGGGGATTTGACTGCCCGTGGGTCGCACGTGCCGGGTGATAGGGTGCGCCGGAATTCTGTTGCGCAAGGCCCCCACACGCAAAGGCCCAGAACCCCCATGAGTGAGTCGACGGCGGAAGATTCCGTGCCCGAATTCGTCCCGGGCGGGCGGCGCAGGCACCGTAGGCCCCGTCCCGGCGGGACCGGCGTCCGGCGCGCGATCGTGCTCGCGATGGCCGTGCCCGTCGCCTCGGCCGCGCTGGCGGGCCCCTCGGCCTTCGCCGCCGAGAAGAGCATCGGCACCACGGCGAAGGACACCGCGCCGACCGCTCTCGACGCCGACGACCGGCAGATGGCCGTCAACCTCGACGCACGCGTCGTCGACCAACGGCTGGGCTCCGACGTCAGCGGCGTGGTCCTGGACGCCGAGTCGGACGACACTGTGTGGGACCACAACGGCTCCACCGCGCTGATGCCGGCGTCCAACGCCAAGCTCGCCACCTCGACCGCCGCCCTCACCGTCCTCGGCCCGGACCACCGGTTCACCACGAACGTCGTCTACGGCAACGGCACCCTGACCCTCGTCGGGGGCGGCGACCGGACGCTGACCAGCGCCGACCTCGCCACGCTGGCGCAGACCGCGGTCGCCGGACTCAAAGCCGCGGGGCTGACGTCCGTGAAGGTCGCCGTCGACGACAGCCTCTTCCCCGCGCCGACGCTGGCCAACGGCTGGAACACCGGCTACTACCCCGACTCCGTCGCCCCGGTCCGCGCGCTCGTCGTCGACGGACACGGCGTCCAGGACACCTCCCTCGACGCCGGGCAGGTCTTCGCCCAGCGGCTCACCGCGGCCGGCGTCACCGTCACCGGCAGCGTCGCCCGCGCCACGGCGAGCCCCACTGACGTACCGGTCGCACAGCACACGTCGGCCCCGCTGTCGGGCATCGTCCACACGATGCTCAAGACCAGCGACAACAACATCGCCGAGACCCTGCTGCGCATGACCGCCCTCGGCGCGGGCCGCCCGGCCACCTTCGAGGGCGGCACGGAGGTCGTCCGCGAGATCCTCGGCCAGCGCTACGGCGTGTCCCTCACCGACTTCCAGATCTACGACGGAAGCGGCCTGTCCCGGGCCGACCGCATTCCGGCCGCGACCCTCGCGCAGATCCTGGAACTGCTGACGGAAACCCGTTACGCGTCCACCCTCGGCTCGATCCTGGACGGTCTGCCCGTCTCCGGCGAGGCCGGCAGCACCCTCGGCCCGGAGTGGGGCCGCTTTGACGACGCCAACTCCCGGTGCGCCGTCGGCAAGGTGCACGCGAAGACCGGCACCCTCACCGGCGCCATCGCCCTCAGCGGTCTCACCCAGGGCAAGGACGGCAAGTGGAAGGTGTTCTCCTTCGTCGAGAACAACTCCACGGCCGACCCCGCCGCCATCAAGGACGCCATGGACGGCCTCGCCGCCACCGTCAACGGCTGCTGGGCCTGAGGACCTGTCCTGGTTCGACACCTCGGCCGCCCCCCTCGTGTCACCCCGGTCGGCCACGCGACGGAACGTAGCGTGGCGGTCGTAGGAGGGCGGATGCGCTCGACGGTCGAAACCCTGGTGGCGAGATGTGTTGGAGTGCGACGGCCGATCTCGTGGCGGGCGTCGGCGTCGCGGCCGTCGGGGTGGCCTGTACGGCTCGGGCGCCCAGCCGCCGGGAGCTGCCGCTCGCCGCGTTGCCGCTGCTGCTCGGCGCTCACCAGATCGTCGAGTCGGCGGTGTGGGACGCGGGCGGGGGCAGCGGTCCCGCCACCGTCGTCTGGGCCGTGATCGCCTTGCCTTTGCTGGCCGTGTGGGTGCCGGCCGGAGTCCTGTGCGCCGCCCCGGCGCGGGCCCGCGGCCGACTGGTCCTCCTCCTCGCGGTCGGCGCGGCGACCGCCGCCGTGCTGGCCTACGACCTCGCCACCGGTCCCGTGACGGCCGAGATCCGGGGCCGCACCATCGGATACGCGCTCGACGTTCCCCATCCGGCCGTGCTGGTGAGCGGCTATCTCCTGGCCACCGTCGGCTCGTTGCTGCTGTCCGGAGACCGACGGCTGCGGGGGCTGGGCATCGTGGTCGCCGTGGGCGCGCTGCTCTGCTGGGCGCTGTGGCGGCTGGCGTTCGTCTCCACCTGGTGCGCGTTCGCGGCCGTGTGCTCGGTGATGCTGCTCGGCTGGGTGCGGGCGCTGGCGGCCTCCGCACGGGCGGGCGCGCGGGCGGATCTCAGCCGCCGCACGTGAGGGTCAACGGGCCGCGGGTTCACCGGAGTACCGGTTCAACGGAGTAGCGGGGGTACCGGCACCCCGGCCGGTCTGGGGGTCTTTGGGTGCCCCTGCGGCGGTGTGTGTCAGTGCCTGACCTTAGGGTGCGTTGTGAGGGTGGCGAACGACGGGCCGGCAGGTTGCGAGTGGGGGACGCGAGCGTGGCACAACTGGTGGGCAGGTTCTCGGAACTCGCGCGGCTCGACGCCCTGCTCGCCGACCTGGGGCGACCCGGAGTCCCCACCGTCGTCGACCTCGTCGGCGAACCGGGCATCGGGAAGAGCCGACTGCTCGGAGAGGTGTGCGCCCGGGCCCGGCGGTCCGGGTGCACGGTGCTGCGCGGCCGGGCCACGGAGTACGAACAGCACGTGCCTTTCCAGGTGTTCGCCGACGCGCTCGCCGACCTCGAACCGGTCGAGCTGCTCGAGCCGCCCGCCTCTGCGGGGACGCCGGACGCTGATTCCGACCCGGCCGGAACAAGCCCCGCAGCCGGGTGCGCGGCAAGCTCCGTAGCAGGCCCAGCAGCCGGCTCCATGGCCGGATCCGGCTATGGAGCCGGCTATGGATCTGGAGCCGGATCCGCGGCCGAATCCGCCGTGCACTCCGTGCTGCACCGCCTCCGGCACGCGCCCGGCGTCGCCTCCGACCGGGACGGCGCCGCCCGCTTCGAGGTGCACCGTGCGATCGGCGCGTTCCTCGCCCGCCTGGGCGAGCGCGGTCTGGTGCTGGCCATGGACGACCTGCACTGGGCTGATCCGGCGTCACGGGAACTCGTGGACCATCTGATCCGCCACCCCGCGCACGGCCGGGTGCTGCTGGTCGTGGCCCGGCGGGCCCGGCAGACGCCGACGTCCCTGACCGCGGCCCTGACCCGCGGCGCCGACGACGGAGCCGTGCTCCACATCGCCCTGGAGCCGCTCCCCGAGCAGGAGTCCCTGCACGCCCTCGCCTCGGACGTCCCCGAGGACCACGCCCGCCGGCTGTACGCGGCCAGCGAGGGCAACCCCCTCTATCTGCTCTCCCTGGTGCACGCCTACCGCGACGGAACGCCGCTGCACACCCTCACCGCCCCCGTGGGCGCCCCCGCCGACGCCTCGGCCGCGGTCGGCGTGCCCAGCGGGCTCGCGGCGCTGCTGCTCGACGAGCTGACCGCGCTGACCGGGCCGCAGCGCCGTCTCGTCGACGCGGTCGCGGTGCTCGGCGACCATGCCACACCGCCCCTGCTGACCGTGGCGACCGGGCTCCCGCTCCCGGACGTCGAGGACCAGACCGGCGCTCTGGCGGCGCGGGACGTGCTGCGCGCCGGGCCGGGCGGCCGGTGGGCGCTGCGCCACCCGCTGGTGCGCGCACTCGTCTACGAGCACATGGCCCCGGGCCCGCGCGCCGAGGTCCATCGCCGCGCCGCACGGGAACTGGCCCGCGGCCACGCCCCCGTCACCGAGCGGGCCCACCACGTCGAACGGTCGCTGACCGGCTGGGACCCCAAGGCCGCGGACGTGCTCGTCGAAGCCGCCGCGCAGTTCGCGTCGACCGCCCCGGCCACCGCCGCCCATCTGCTGGACGCCGTCCTCACCCGTCTGCCGGACACGCCGGACCACACCCGGCGGCGCGGCGAACTCCTCCTGGCGCGCGCCCGTGCGCTCGGCGTCAGCGGCAGCCCCCGGGAGAGCCGGGCCCTGCTGCACGCCCTGATCGAGACGGCGGGCAAGGACCACCCCGAACTGCGTACGGCGGCCGTCGCGCAGTGCGCCGTGATGGAACGACACCTCGGGCACTCCCCGGAGGCCACCGCCCTGCTGCGCCGGGAGCTGTCGCGCTCGCCCGCGCCGTCCCCCGGCCACGAGGTCTCCCTGCGGCTCTCCCTCGGCATGTCCGCCCTGCTCACCGCGTCCTATCCACAGGTGCGCGCGGACGTGGCGCAGGCCGCCGCCGTCGCGCGGCACGACGACGACCCCACGGGCGAGGCGGCCGCCCTGGCGCTGGCGGCCCTGGGAGAGGCGTACGAGGGCGAGACGGCGGCCGCCGAGGGCTTCGCCGACGCCGCCTGCGCGCTCACGGACGCGCTGACCGACCCCGGGCTCACGGACCTGTGCGAGGCGCTGGTCTGGCTGGCCTGGGCGGAGACCCTGCTGGAGCGCTACGCCGACGCCGAACGGCACATCACACGCGGCCTGGACATAGCCCGCCGCAGCGGACAACTCGCCATGCTGCCGCACCTGTTGACGAGCCAGGCGTTCGTCCGCCTCACCACCTGCCGACTGCCGTCCGCGCTGGAGGCGGCCGAGGAGGCAGAGTCCATCGCCCGGGCCGTGGGCGGCGGCGACCTGCTGGCCTTCACCCTCGCCATCAAGACGCTGGTGCTCCTGCTGGCCCGTCCCTTCGGCGACGGCAGCGCCCTCGCCACCGCCGAGGAGGCCGTCGCCACGACCGGCGGGACCAAGGGCTGGTGGTCGGCCCTGGCCTGGTGCATGCTCGGCCACGCGACCTATGTGGCCGGCGATCCGCATCGCGCCCAGGAGGCCGTCATGACGGCCGGCGGGGGCCGCGACCTGCCCCTGCTGCAACCGTCGATCCGCCCGGGCCAGCTGGACACCCTGGTCAACGCGGCCCTCGCCGCCGGCGACGTCGCCCAGGCCCGACGCTGGGCGGCGCAGGCGGCGCGCGAGGCCGACCGGCTCGGCCTCTCAGGTCAGCGCGCGGCCGCCCTGCGCGCCGAGGCCGCCCTGGCCGAGCACCACGGCGACACCGGCGAAGCCGTACGCCTCCTCGACGCGGCGACCGAGGAGTACGTCCGCTGCGGCCAGCCCCTGTGGGAGGCGTACTCCCTGCTGCGGGCGGCGCCCCTGGTCCGGCGCACCGGGCAGGGACCGCGCGCCGCCGCGATGTGGCGTCGCGCCCATCGGATCGCCGTCGACGGCGGCGCACGTCTGCTGGTGGACCTGGCCGAGTTGACACGTCCCCAGATGACGGCGGACGCGCCCGCGCTCCCCGCGGAGCTGGCCGAGCTGACGGCGCGTGAGCTCGAGGTGGCCGAACTGGTGGCGGCGGGCCTGAGCAACCAGGACATCGCCGCCCGGCTCCACCTCAGCCGCCGTACGGTCGAGACCCATCTGTCCGCCGTCTACCGCAAGGCGTCCGTGCCGTCCCGGTCGGCGTTGGCCGGACTCCTGACCCGTCTCGGGCTGGGAGCGGGTCCGGGGCGCACTACGTAAGTGACTACGTGCTTTTACCGAGGCGGCCTCCATCGCGGCCGTGTACCTTCGGGGGTCGAACGAGGCGGGCGGTTCAGAGGGGACTGGGTGAGAGGGAACACCGGTGGTGTACGGGGGAGTTGGGCGACGGCCGTCCTGGTGGCGGGGAGTCTGCTGACCGGTTGCGCCGGCGGCGGTTCCGGCGCTGCGGCCAAGGGGACGGACGGCGCGTCTCCCCGGCGGACGGGCTCACCTACGATCAGCGCCTCGCCTGAAGCCACGGCGACCACTCCGGGCGGCTCGAACAGCGCGTCCGCATCCGCATCCGTCCCCGGCGCCCCCGCCGCCCCCGATCCCGCCCTCGTGCCGAAGACCGCGAAGGACGGACGGGAACTGGTCGACTCGGTGGTGCTCGCGCCGGGCGACTGGGGCCGCGGCTTCGTCGCCCAGAACCCGGCCGCCGGAAAGCAGGGCACCTGGGCGGTACTGGACGACAGTTGCCGCTGGCAGCGCGAGAAGCTCCCGCGCGGGGTGCTGGCCAGCGCCTCCCGTTACAGCCGGCTGCCCGGCGGCGCGGGCAGGAGCGCCGTAAAAGTGACGGCCGCCGTCACCGCGCACGCCTCGGTCCTCGGCGCCGACGACCAACTGAGCACCACTCTCGAGGAGGTGCTGCGCTGCCCGGACCAGCAGCCCCGCACCGACGAGCGGATCACCGGCCTGATGTCGGTGGGCACCCCCTTCGGCGCCCGCGAGCAGCAGTACGCCGACGACTCCGTGTACGAACTCGGCTCCTCCGTCGAACAGGGCGGCGCCGCCGAGTCGTACCGGTGGATGGTCGCCCGGCTCGGCACGGTCGTCGCGGCCGTCTCCGTCACCGGCGGCGAGGGACACACGCCGGCGGAACTCGACAAGGTGGGCGCCGACGCCCTCGCACAGATGCTGACGCGCGTCCAGCAGCGGCTGAAGGGGAAGTGAGCGAGTGGGGAGAGTGATGGAACCGCTCCGTGCCTCCGACCCGGCCAAGCTGGCGGGCCACCGGCTGCTCGGACGGCTCGGCGCGGGCGGCATGGGCGTGGTGTACCTGGCCCGCACGGCCGGCGGCACGCTGGTCGCGCTGAAGGTGATCCAGGCCGAGTACGCCGAGGACCCCGACTTCCGGGAGCGGTTCCGGCGCGAGGCGGACACGGCCCGCCGGATGACCAGCCCCTGGGTGGCCGCCCTGGTGGACGCGGACCCCGAGGCGGCGCAGCCCTGGCTGGCCACCGCCTTCGTACCGGGGCCCTCGCTCGGCGAGGCCGTGGCCGAGTGCGGCCCGTTCCCCGCGCGCAGTCTGCGGGTGCTGGGGGCGCGGCTCGCCGAGGCGCTGCGGGATCTGCACGCCGTCGGTCTGGTGCACCGGGACGTCAAGCCGGGCAATGTGCTGCTCGCGCTGGACGGACCGCGTCTGATCGACTTCGGCGTGGCCCGCGATCCGGCGGACACCGCGCTCACCTCGACCGGCGTCGTGGTCGGCACGCCCGGCTTCCTCTCCCCGGAGCAGGCGCGGGGCGGGCGGGACGTGGGCCCGGCCGGCGACGTCTTCTCGCTGGGCTGTGTGCTGGCCTACGCGGCCACCGGCCGCCCCCCGTTCGGGACCGGCGCGCTCGACGCGCTGCTGTACCGCGCGGTGCACGACGCGCCGGATCTGGAAGGGGTTCCGCGGGAGATCGCCGGGGCGGTGGGCGACTGCCTGGAGAAGGACCCCCTCCGACGGCCCACGGCCGAGGCGCTCCGGGAGAACCTCACCACCGCCCTCGCCGACGCCGACGCCCTGGCGGCCGACCCGCGCACCGTCGTGCTCCGTCCCGAGCCGAAGGTCACGCCCGCCTCGCCTGCCGACCCACGGGAGGCCCTACGAGCGCCACGAGCCGAGGTCGCGTCCGGCGCCGAAGCCGGTGAGCTGCCCGGGGATGCGTCCGGTCGGCTGACCGAGGGCGAAGCCGAAGGGTCGCCCGACGGCGAACGCCCCGTCGACGACACCCCCGTCGACGGCACCCCCGTGGACGAGCCCCCCGCCGACGAGCCCCCCGTCGACGACACGCCCGTTGACGACACGCCCGTTGACGAGCCCCCCGTAGACGAAGTTCCCGCCGACGAAACTCCCGGTGCCGAAACTCCCGGCGACCAAGCTCTCGGCGACGAAGCCGCCTGGCTGCCCGAGCCGTTGGTGCGGCTCATCGCCGAGCGGTCGGCCGCCGGGCTCGCGTTGCCCGGCGTCGACGACACCGAGGTCGACGGCGCGGCGAGCGACTCCGTCACGGAGCCGGCCGCCGCCCCGCCGCCCGGCCGGGCCGTCGGCAGGCGCCGGCTGCTCCTGCTGGCCGGCGGCGCGGCGGCCGTCACGGCAGGTGGCGGCCTGGCCGCCTGGGCGGCGCTCTCCGGGGACGGCGAGGACAAGGACGGCGGGAAGGGTTCCGGAGCCGCCCGCCCCGCGTACGCCATCGGACTGCACGCCGACCTGACCGGTGACCAGAAAGAGGTCGGTCAGGCCCAGGAGAACGGGCTGCGGCTGGCGGTCGAGCAGTTCAACGCCCGTGCGGACCAGCCCTTCACGCTCGCCGTGAAGACCGTGGACGACGGCGGCGACCCGGCCGCCGCGCCCGCCGCCGCGGCCCGGCTGGTCGCCGACCGTTCCGTGCTCGCCGTGATCGGCCCGACCACGGACGCCACCGCCCAGGCCTCGCTCCTGACGTACGACGCGGCGCTGCTGCCCCTCGTCGCGGTGTCGCCCGGCGCGACCGTGCTGTCGGTGCTGGGCAGCCGGTCGTTCCTGCACGCCCGGGTCACGGACACGATCCTGCCGTTCTATCTCAGCGCGTATCTGCGGGGCACCGCCAAGTCGCGCGCGGTCGGGATCGTCGACGACCGCGCGGCGGACGCCTACTCCTGGGAGATCAGCAGCCAGCTCAGCAGGGTCCTGCGGGACGCCCGGCTGCCGGCCGTGCCGAAGGTGGTCAGCGCGCTGCGGACCGACTTCGGGCCGACCCTCGACGCACTGCTGGCCGACGGCGCGGACTCCCTGGTCTTCGCCGGCTACCACGACCGGGCCGCGCTGCTGGCCCGGGAGCTCGGCAGCCGTGCCTTCACGGGGGCCAGGGCCGCCGCCGAGGGGGTGCTCGACCCCCGGTTCCTGTCCGCCGCCGGGGACGCGGCCGAGGGCTGGGTGGTCGTCGCCCCGGTGATGGACTCCTCCGTCGACCCTGCGGCCAAGACGTTCGCGACCGCGTATCGCAAGCGTTTCGGCGCGGATCCGCAGCGGTACGCCGTCGAGGCGTACGACGTGGCCCAGCTGACGCTGAAGACGATGAGCGGGCTGCCCGCCGGGGACGTCACCCGCGCGCACCTCACCACGGCGCTGCGCTCGGCGACGTACAAGGGCATCACGAAGAACTTCGCTTTCGACAAGAAGACCGGGGGGCTGGTCATCGACGGCGGCGGGGTCTTCCTGTGGCAGGTGATCGGCGGCCGGTTCCGGTACCGAGGTGCGGCGCCGTACCAGGTGTCCACGTGAGGGGCCGCTGATGGAGCCCTTGCGCGGCGGCGACCCGGCCAGGATCGCGGGCTATCGGCTGCTGCGCCGGGTGGGCGCGGGCGGCATGGGCGTGGTGTACCTGGCCCGCTCGACCGACGGCTCGCTCGCCGCGCTGAAGGTCATCCGGGCCGCGCACGCGGACGACGCGGGCTTCCGGGCCCGGTTCCGCCGCGAGGTGGAGACCGCGGGCCGGGTCGCCGACCCCTGGGTGGTGCCGCTGCTCGACGCGGATCCGGACGCGGAGTCGCCGTGGCTGGCGACGGCGTTCGTGCCGGGCCCCTCGCTGTCGGAGGCCGTGCAGGAATGCGGTCCGCTGCCGCACGCCTCGGTCCGTTTCCTGGGAGCCCGGCTCGCCGAGGCGCTGGACGCCGTGCACGGCGCGGGGCTGGTGCACCGGGACGTCAAGCCGGGCAATGTGCTGCTCGCGGTCGACGGACCCCGGATGATCGACTTCGGTATCGCCCGGACGCCGGAGGACACCGCGCTCACCGCCAGCGGGATGGTGGTCGGCTCCCCCGGGTTCCTCTCCCCCGAGCAGGCCCAGGGCCGGGGCCGGGAGATCGGTCCGGCCAGCGACGTGTTCTCCCTCGGCTGTCTGCTGGCCTACGCGGTGACGGGCGAACGCCCCTTCGGCGCGGGCTCAGCGGCCGGGGTCCTGATGCGCACGGTCCATGACGAGCCGGACCTCGACGGCGTCCCCTCGGAGCTGCTGCCGCTGCTGCGGGACTGCCTGGAGAAGTCCCCCGAGGCCCGCCCCACCGTGGCCGAGGTCCGTCGGACGCTGGACGGAGCGCGGCCGCAGGGCCGGGACGGCACGGGCGGGGGCTGGCTGCCCGAGCCGGTCACCCGTCTCATCGCGCGCCGATCGGCCGCCGTCCTCGCCCTGCCGGACGTGACGGCGACCGAGGTGCCGGGGGCGGCGCCGTACGACGATCCGGAGCCCCGCACGGACGAGGCGCCGACCGGCTCCACGCGACGCCGTCTCCTGGTGCTGGGCTCGGCCGCCGGGGTGCTCGCGGCGGGCGGTACGGCGGCCTGGTGGACGGCGGACCGACGGGACCCTACGACCGCGCAGGGAGCCCCCGCCCGGCTGCCGCGGCTGGTCGTGGCGCTGCACGCCGACCTGAGCGGCGGCGGCCGTACGACGGGCCGTGCCCAGGAGAACGGCGTCCGAGTCGCCGTCGACCGGTTCAACTCCCGCGCCGACCGCGGCTTCGAGCTGGCGCTCCAGGTGCACGACGACGCGGGCAGCGCCACCCGGGCGCGGCAGCTCGCGCAGCGGCTGACGGCCGACGACCGGGTCCGCGCGGTGATCGGCCCGACCACGGACGCCTGCGCGAAGGCCTCCCTCGCGCAGTACGGGAAGGCGCGGCTCGCCATGGTCTCCGTGTCCGTCGGCCTGGACGACGTGTCCGCCTCCGCCAACCGGGTGTACGCGGCGACCCGCCCGCCCGACGCCACCCTGGCCGCGCCGATCGTCGCCCACCTCGTCCGCACCGACGGGGCCCGTCGGACGGTGCTGGTCGACGACGCGGCCGAGGGCGACTTCAGCTGGGAGATCTGCACGCGCGTCAGCGAGGCCATGCGCTCCGGACAGGGCACCACGACCCGGCGCACCCTCGCCGCGAAGGACGACTCGGCCGACGCCTTCCGCGCCCTGGCCGAGACGCTGACCGGCTCGGGCGCGGACGCGGTGGTGTTCGGCGGCGGGTACGCGCGCGCCGCGAAACTGGCCCGGGCGCTGGACTCCGCCGGCTACACCGGCGCCCGGCTGGCCACCCAGCGCGCCCTCGACCCCCGCTTCCTCACCCTGGCGGGGCCCGCCGCCGAAGGCTGGGTCTTCGCCACCGCGTTCCTCGACCCGACCCGGGTGACGGCCGCGAAGCCCTTCGTCGCCGCCTACCGCGCACGCTTCGACGCCGCTCCGCCCTGGTACTCGGCCGAGGCCTACGACGCGACGCTGTTCGTGGCCCGCGCGATGACGACGCTGGGCGCGTCCCACGCGGAGCGGGGCGCGATCGTGGACCGGCTGCGCGCCACCGACTACCGGGGGATCACCAAACGGCTGCGCTACACCTCGTCCAGCACCGGCTACACCGTGGACGGGCTGTACCTGTTCGAGGCGTCCGGCGGCCGCTTCCGCTGGCTGGGCCAGTACCAGGACGCCACGGCCTGACCCGGCGCCCCTGCCCACCCTGCCCACCCTGCCCACCGCCGCGTACCCCGCGCACCCCCGCCTGCTCCCGCCCCCTCCGGCCCGCACTCCCGCCCGCGTATGCGAAAGAGTTTCGTAACCGGGGCATTTCTCCTCCTTGTCCTGGGCGTGAAGCACGTGTCAGTGTCCCGCTCCAGCAGGCAGGCCGCCGTGGCGGTGCATTCGAAAGGCTTTCGCTCAGCTTTCTGATCTGCCTTGCGTCACCCATGGCAGTGCGAGTGAAGAGAGACAGAGCATGCACGGGATCCCGAGAAGCAGAACGCGGCGAGTCGTCGTGTCCCTCACCACCGTGTCGGCCGCCTTGGCGCTGGCCGCCTGCGGCACGTCGGGACCGTCCACGTCGTCGTCCTCGGCGGGTCTGACGATGTGGGCGCTGAACGACCAGACGATCCTCAAGGAGTCCGTGGACGCCTACAACAAGGACCACCCCGACGCGAAGATCACGCTGCGGCTGTACGCGAACGACGACTACAAGCAGAAGCTGCGGGTCGCCTTCGGCGCGGGCCAGGCGCCGGACCTCTTCTTCAACTGGGGCGGCGGCGCGCTGAACGACTACGTGAAGGCGGACAAGGTCGACGCGCTCACGGACGCGCAGGTGGACACCGGCCGGTTCACGCCGAGTGTGATGGAGAGCGCCACCTTCGACGGCAAGACCTACGGCGTTCCCGCCAACGGCCTCGCCCCGGTCGTCCTCTACTACAACAAGAAGGTCCTCAAGGACGCGGGCGTCGAGCCGCCGACGACGTACGACGCACTGCTGACGGCCGTGAAGAAGCTGAAGGGCGACGGCAAGGTGCCGCTGTCCCTCGCGGCGAACTCCAAGTGGCCCACGCTGATGTACCTGGAGTACCTGCTCGACCGCACCGGCGGCTCGCGGGTGTTCTCGAAGATCGCCTCCGGTGACGCCTCCGCCTGGAAGGACCCGTCGGTCACCGCGGCCGACCAGAAGCTCCAGGACCTGGCGAAGGCCGGCGCCTTCGGCGACAACGCCTCCTCCGTGAGCTACGACCAGGGCGCCTCCACGGCCCTGCTCTACACCGGCAAGGCGGGCATGGAGCTGATGGGCACCTGGGAGTACGCCAACCTGGTCAAGGCCGCTCCGGACTTCGCGAAGAAGGACCTGGGCTATGTCGCCTTCCCGGCGCTGACCGACGGGGCCGGCAGCGCGAAGAACATCGTCGGCAACCCCTCGAACTTCCTGTCGCTGAACTCGGCGAGCACGCACAAGAAGGCGGCGCTGGAGTACCTGAAGGACTATGTGATGAACGCCTCCCAGATGGACGCCTACCTCGCGGCCGGCAGCGTCCCGCCCGTCAACGGTCTGGAGTCGAAGCTGGCGGCCACGCCGTCGTCGTCCGACAAGGAGTGGCTGACGTTCGTCTACGACCTGGTGCAGACGGCACCGAGCTTCCAGCTGTCCTGGGACCAGGCGCTGCCGTCGGACCAGGCCGATCCGCTGCTGACCAACGTGGACAAGTCGTTCCTGCGGCAGATCGAGCCCACGCAGTTCGGCGAGAACATGAGCGAGGCGGCGCAGTAATGACGACCCTGGTCTCCACCCCGAACCCGGTCGCGCCCAAGGAGGCGCGGCCGGGCAGGGCCCACGGCAGGCCCCACGGGAGGCGTCGCTTCACCGGCGTCCTGATGGCCGCTCCCGCCCTGCTCCTGTTCGGTCTGTTCGGCCTGGTCCCGCTGGTGGGCGTGGTGGCGCTCGGCTTCGCCCGCTGGGACGGCCTGGGCGACCTCGGCTGGGCGGGCTTCGACAACTGGAGCGGAGTCCTCACGGACGGGGCGACCTGGCAGGCGCTGTGGCTCACGGTCAAGGTGATGGTGATCAGCTGGCTGGTCCAGACGCCGCTCGCCCTGGCGCTCGGGCTCTTCCAGGCTCCCCCGGGCCGGTTGCGCGCGCTGCTGGCGGTGCTGTGGTTCCTGCCGCTGCTGCTGTCGGCCGTGGCGATCGGCCTGACCTGGCAGGCGCTGCTCGACCCCTCCTTCGGCGTCGGCGCCACGCCCGGACTGCACTGGCTGGCCAAGCCGCTGCTGGGCTCCCCGGAGCTGGCCCTCTACACGGTGATCGCCGTGATCGCCTGGCAGTTCGTGCCGTTCCACGCCCTGCTGTACCAGGCCGGGCTACGGCAGATTCCCGTCTCGCTGTACGAGGCCGCCGCCCTCGACGGCGCCGGGCCCACCACCCGCCTCCTGCGGATCACCCTGCCGCAGCTGAAGTACACGGTGGTCACGTCGAGCACGCTCATGCTGGTCGGCTCGCTGACCTACTTCGACCTGATCTTCGTCCTGTCAGGCGGCACCGGAGGCCCCGGCACCGCCACCCGCGTCCTTCCCCTCGCCATGTACATCACCGGCTTCCAGGCCCACGACATGGGCCGGGCCAGCGCCGTCGCCACCCTTCTGGTGGTCACCGGCCTCGGCCTGTCGCTGCTGACCACCCGGCTGTCCGGCTTCACCCGGATGGACAGCCAGCAGGAGGGCATGTGAGCACCGTCATGACCGTGCGCCGTGCCGTCACCGGCAGTGCCGCGCTGCTGTGGACGGCGCTGGTCGTCGTGCCCCTGTACTGGCTGGTGGTGACCAGTCTGCGCAGCCGTACGGACTTCACCGCCGACAGCCCGCTGGCGCTGCCCGGCGACCCCACCCTCGCGAACTACCGGACCGTCCTCGCCGGCGACTTCACGACCTATCTGCTCAACAGCGTCGTCGTGACCGTGGCGACGGTCGCGCTCACCGTCGCCGTCGCCCTGATGGCCTCGTTCGCGATCGTCCGCAACTCGGACAGCCGCTGGTCGCGGCTGACCTTCCGGCTGTTCCTGCTCGGGCTGGCGATCCCGCTGCAGGCGGTGATCATCCCGGTGTATCTGCTGATCATCCGGATGAACCTCTACGACAGCCTGCTCGCGATCGTGCTGCCGTCGGTGGCCTTCGCCCTGCCGATCACCGTGATGATCATGGTGAACTTCCTGCGGGACGTGCCCCGCTCGCTGTTCGAGGCGATGATCGTGGACGGGGCGGGCGACTGGCGCATGCTGTGGTCGCTGGCGGCCCCCATGGCCCGCCCGGCCCTCGTGACCGTCGCCGTGTACGACGGCCTCCAGGTCTGGAACGGCTTCCTCTTCCCGCTCATCCTCACCCAGAGCGGAGACAAGGCGGTGCTTCCGCTGGCGCTGACCCTCTACCGGGGCCAGTTCGGCATCGACGTCCCGGCCACGATGGCCGCCGTGGTGCTCTCCACGCTGCCCGTGCTGGTGGTGTTCGTCCTCGCCCGACGGCAGCTCGTCGCCGGTCTCACCGCCGGCTTCTCCAAGTAGCACCCCCCTTCCTCATAGAGCCCCCATTTCCCCAAAGCACGTCCCGCGCGGCGGCCCGTCGGCATGCCCGGCTGCCGTGCGCGTACCCCTGCGCTTCTCACGAGGAGTCGTGAATGACGACCACCGTCCCGGACCACGGCGGCATCCCGCACACGGAGGACGACCGGCCCTGGACCGACATCACCCTGCCGACCGCCGAGCGCGTCGAGACCCTCCTCGCCCGGCTCACCCTCCGGGAGAAGGTCGCCCAGCTCAGCAGTACCTGGGAGGACATCGAGGCCGACGGCCCGGAGGTGGCCCCGGGCAGCAACCACTTCGGCCGGGTCGGCGACCTCGACGAGACCGCCCGGCACGGTCTGGGCCAGCTCACCCGCCCCTACGGCACCCTCCCCCGGCCCGCCCTCGAACACGCCCGGCTGCTGGCCGCACACCAGCGGCAGGTGACGGGACAGAGCAGGTTCGGCATCCCCGCCATGGCCCACGACGAGTGCCTGACCGGCTTCACCGCCTACGGCGCCACGATCTACCCCACCTCCCTGGGCATGGCGGCCGCCTTCGACCCGGAGCTGGTCCGCCGGGTCGGTGCGGCCATCGGCGCCGACATGGCCGAGGCCGGGGTCCATCAGGGCCTGGCCCCGGTGGTCGACGTCATCCGCGACTACCGGTGGGGCCGCTGCGAGGAGACCTTCGGCGAGGACCCCCACCTGGTCGGCGAGATGGCCGAGGCCTATGTCCTGGGCGTGCAGAGCGCGGGAGTGATCGCCACCCTCAAGCACTTCGCCGGCTACTCCGCCTCCATGGGCGGCCGCAACCACGCGCCCGTCCAGATGGGCCGCCGGGAGCTCTTCGACGTGATCCTGCCGCCCTTCGAACGGCTCGTCGCCGCGGGGGTGGGGTCCGTCATGAACTCGTACGCCGAGATCGACGGCGTGGCTCCCGCCGCCAGCGAGTGGCTGCTCACGTCCGTGCTCCGCGACCGGTGGGGCTTCGAGGGCACCGTCGTCTCCGACTACTGGTCGCTGCCGTTCCTGGTGAACGCCCACCGGGTGGCGGCCGACCTGCCCGCCGCCGGGGCGCTCGCCCTGCGGGCCGGCATGGACGTCGAGCTGCCGGACCAGCGCGGCTTCGGCACGGCGCTCGTCGGCGCGGTGCAGCAAGGGCTGGTGGACGAGAGCGTGGTGGACCGGGCGGTGCGCCGGGTACTGCGGCAGAAGGTCGAGCTGGGGCTCCTCGACCCCGACTGGGATCCACGGCCGCCGGGCCTGCGCGCGGGCGCGCTCGAGCTGGACAAGCCGGAGCACCGGCGGCTGGCCCGCGAGGTCGCCCGGGCGAGCGCCGTGCTGCTGGCGAACGACGGGATCCTGCCCCTCCCCGCCACGGGCCGGATCGCCCTGATCGGCCCGTGTGCCGACGACGTCCGCACCCTGTTCGGCTGCTACAGCTTCCCCAACCACGTCCTCGCCGACCGCGACGACCTCGGCGACGGCGTCGAGGCGATCCCGCTGCGCGCCGCGCTGGCCGCCGAACTGCCGGGTGTGGACTGGGAGTTCGTCCAGGGCTGCCCGATCCGCGAGGAGGACCGCTCCGGGATCCCGGCCGCGGTGGCGGCCTGCGCGGCCGCCGAGGCGACCGTCCTGGTCGTCGGCGACAAGGCCGGCATGTTCGGCGTCGGCACCTCCGGCGAGGGCTGCGACGTGGAGGACCTGCGGCTGCCCGGCGTACAGGAGGAGCTGGTGGAGGCCGTGCTGGCGACCGGCAGGCCCGTCGTGCTGGTCGTCAGCAGCGGCAGGCCCTATGCCGTCGGGCGGTTCGCCCGGGACGCCGGGGCCATGGTGCAGGTCTTCCTGCCCGGCGAGGAGGGGGGCCGGGCGGTGGCCGAGCTGCTGTCCGGCACGGTGAACTTCAGCGGAAAGCTGCCGGTGCAGCTGCCCACCTCCCCGGGCGGACAGCCGTACACCTATCTGCATCCGCCGCTGGGCGACCGGCAGAGCTGGCTCTCCAATCTCGATCCGAGCCCGGCGTTCCCCTTCGGGCACGGGCTGTCGTACACCTCCTTCGAGATCGACGGGCTGGGCGTCGACCGTGAACGGGTGCCCACGGACGGGGAGTTCACCGTCTCCGTGCGGGTGCGCAACACCGGGGCGCGGCCCGGCGCCGAGACGGTCCAGCTGTACGCCGTCGACCCGGTGGCCCAGGTCACCCGGCCGGTGCGGTCGCTGCTGGCCTTCGCCAAGGTCCCCCTCGGACCCGGCGAGCGGGCCACCGTCCGCTTCACCGTCCACACCGACCGCCTGGCCTTCACCGGGCTGGCGGGGCGGCGGGTCGTGGAGCCCGGCGAGATCCTGCTGCACGCGGGATCGTCGAGCCTGGACACCCCGGCCCGGGGGGCGGTCGTCCTGGTCGGCGAGGAACGGGACGCGACGGCCGTACGACACCACGGCGTGCCCGTGAGCGTCGAGCGGGCGTGAGCGCGGGAGGGGCTCGGGCCCGGGGGCGGGGGCGGACCGTGCGTGCGGCGGTCTTGTCCCCGGTCGCCCGGGCCCGTTAGCTTGCGGCGGAGGTTCTGACCAGGGATGCGGTGCGGTTCGGCGCGTGGGTGTCGGCAGTGGGACGGGATCGGGTGACAGCTCGGAGCAAGGCTCATCAGGAGGCGCAGTACGGACTCCTGACGGACATAGCCGCCCAGGCGGGGGTGTCCCTCAGCACCGTTTCCAAGGTGGTGCACCGGCGTCGTGACGTCGGTGCGGCGACCCGCGCCCGCGTGGAGGAGCTGCTGGACCGCAGCGGATACGTCCGCCCGTGGGAGCGGGAGGCGGCCCGGCCGCGGCAGATCATCGCGGTGTTCCGGGACATGTCCGGGCCCTACACCCTGGAGGTCGCCCGCGGGATCGTGGACGCGGCCGGCGAGCTCGGCATCAACGTGGTGACCGGGACGACGAGCCGGCGGCCCATCTCGCGCTGGCTGGAGGAGTGCGTGGCGCTCGACGCGGCCGGGCTGATCATCGTGATCTCGATGCTCTCCGAGGACGACCAGCGCCGGATCGTCGAGCAGCGTCTCCCGGTGGTGCTGGTCGACCCGCTCAGCGCGCCCTCCCCGGACATCCCGAGCATCGGGGTGACCAACTGGAGCGGGGCCAGGGACGCGATGCAGCATCTCCTCGGGCTCGGGCACACCCGCATCGGCATGCTCGCGGGCCGGTCGCACTCCCTGGCCGGCGCGGCCCGTCTGCACGGCTACCGGGCCGCCCTGGAAGAGGCCGGGATCCCTTACGACCCGGCGATCGTCCGCTCCACCGACTTCGACTACGACGAGGCGCTGGCCGCCACCCTGCACATCCTGCGCTGCGCCGAGCCGCCCACGGCCGTCTTCGCGGCGAGCGACGCGCAGGCCCTCGGGGTGCTGGAGGCCGCCCGCCAGGCGGGGCTCGGGGTGCCGGACGAGCTGGCCGTCATGTCCTTCGACGACACCCTGGTGGCGGCCATGGCCTGTCCGCCGCTGAGCGCGGTGCGCCAGCCCTTCGAGGAGCTGGGACACGAGGCGACCCGGGTCCTCATGCAGCTCGCCGAGGGCCGGCCGCCCGCGTCCCCGCGGATCGAGCTGGCGACGGAGCTGGTGCTGCGGACGTCGACGTCCGTGCCCCGTCGCCACGAGGCTCGATGAGCCTGCGGACTGTGACCATGCGGACTATGCGCGGCTCCACCGCTGGGTGGCGTTGCCGAGGGCCGTCCACAGCTGGACCTTCGATCCGTTGGCCGTGCCCCAGCTCGTGACGTCGATCGCGAGACCGTTGGAGCGGTTGACGACGGATCCGTCCAGCCGGAACGACCACTTCTGGCTGGTCTTGCCGTTGCAGGTCCACAGGATGAGCTTGGTGCCCGCGACGGTGCCGTCGCCGTCCGCGGCGAGGCACTTGCCCGCGATGCGCAGCTCGCCCGCGGTGGTCTGCGTGATCAGCTGGTTGGCGTTCCCGGAGCAGTCCCAGATCTGCACCTGCACGCCCGTCGCGCCGTTCGGGACGTCGAGGCAGCGGCCGGAGTTGGCGCCCTTCAGGGTGAAGGTCGCGTCGGTCGGCAGGGGGTCCTGGACGAGCTGCCAGTCCTGTGAGCCGTCAGCGGTCGACGACGCCAGGGTGACGGAGCCGCCCGCGCTCGCGCCCGTCATGAACAGGCTCGTGTTACGGACCGAGCGGAGCTTGTAGTACCCGCTGGTCGAGGCGACGAGGGTCCACTGCTTGTCGGTGGCTCCGTCGTCGACCCACTGGGCCAGCCTCTGCCCGGCCGTCGCGGTGCCGGTCCAGATCGCGGCCGCGCGGCCCCCGGCCTTGTTGAGCAGGGTCACGTCGCCGCCCTTGGCGGTCAGGTGCCAGCGCTGGGTGTCGGCGGTGGAGTCGGCCGCGCCCAGGACGAGGTCGGGGGTGTCTCCGGTGAGGTTCGCGTCCTGGGTCTTCCCGGACGCGGTGGCGAGGGCCTGACCGGTCAGCCGGTTGACGAGGGTGTCGTAGACGCCGTCGGAACGGCCGAGGTCGACCTCGGCGTACTTCACGGGCCCGACGCTGCCGCCGCTCCACCCGGCCTGGAGGACGAGGACGCGTCCGGTGCCCTGGACGTACTGGAGATTGCGGCTGTACCCGGCGGCGATCGTCGTCTGGTACTCCTTCCAGGCGCCGGTGCTCAGACCGGACTCGTTCACCCAGACGTCTCCGCTGCCGGACGCGTTGTAGACGATCCGGCCGTCCGGCATCGCGAGCAGGACCGGGCTGCCGCCCGTGGACAGCGTGCGGCCGCCCGAGGGCACGGGCAGTGCGGTGATCGCGGCGTCGGTCACCCCGGAGGCGTAGAACTTCAGCGGGTCGTCGGCGAGCTTGTAGCGGACGTTCGTGCCGCCGCCCCAGTACTCGTAGGTGAGCAGCCATTTTCCGTCGGCGGTCGGGGCGATGGTCGTCATGCCCGGGCGGCCGCCGCCGATCTCCGTCTTGCCGTTGTTGTTCACGGTGCTTCCCGCGACGTCGACGACCGGCTGGCTCCAGGCCGCGGTGGTGCCGTCCCAGGTCCGGTGGACGAGGATCTGGCCGCCCGAGTCCGTCGCCGTGTCGTTGTCCGGGTCGAGGGTCGGCACTCCGGTGCCGGCGTTGAAACCGGTGTAGTCGTTCTCGTCGGAGTAGTACGCGACGAGCTTTCCGCCCCGGGCCACCAGGTGCGGTTCCCAGAGGGGGTCGACCTGCGCGGAGGCGTTGGCGTTCGAGACCCGGCCGACGGCTCCCGCGCTTCCGCCCTGCCAGCCGCCGGTGGCGACGATGTTCTGGACGGTCCAGGTGGCTCCGTCGTCCGTGCTGGAGTACAGGGCGAGCGCCACGTCCTTGCGGTCGCCGTCGCCGGACGGCGTCCAGCTCGCGTCGGCGGCCTTGTGCTCCTTGTAGTAGTAGTCGTCCCCCGAGACGATGCTGGCGAGCAGCAGCGTGCCGGCGCTCAGGGAGCCGACGTCCTGCGGGAGGACGTAGAGATACGGGTTCGTCCAGTTGCTCGTGTACTTCGCGTACTGGGCGTCGCTCGACAGGTAGGCGGGCGCTTTGACGTCGGCCAGCTTCTGCCAGGTGGCGCCGGAGTCGTCGCTCTTGTAGACGGGCATCGTCTGTCCGACCGGAGCGCTCTGGCTGTTCTCGAACGCCGCCACGATCCGGCCGCTCGGCAGCTGGGCCGACTTCGGGTAGAGCACACAGGGATTCTTGTTACAGGCGGCGGTGTTGTCGGCGACATAAAGATTCGACGGGCTCGGCTGATATGCCGACGCATTCTCCGCGGAGGCGATGGCGAATGCCAGGCCGACGCCGAATGCGGACGCCGTCGCGAGCGCCTTTCTCAGCCATGTTCTTCTCAAGGTGTTTCCTCTGCTGAACGTCGGGGGCGCGGGGTGGGGATCAGTATTGGGACGCGAAGACGCCATGTCACCGGTGTGTTTCCGAAACTGTTTCGCACGCCGACGGCGACCGGGTGTTGACGCCTCTGTCGACGCCTCGGCGGCCGGAATCCGATTCCGGGCCGTTCCAGGCGTCGGCTCCGGCGTCGGCCCCGGCCCTGCCGTAGTACGAACCCGCCCCGGGGATCAAGGCCACCTCTGGATGGGCAAGGTCACAGCCGCGCCCTCTGCTGCTCACCTGCGGTTCTGGCCTAGCATCCGAGCATGACGGTCCTGCCCGACGACGGGCTTTCGCTGGCCGCCGAGTTCCCTGACGCGACCCATGAGCAGTGGCAGCGCCTTGTGGCGGGTGTGCTGCGCAAGTCGGGCAGGGAAGTCTCGGACGAGGCGGCTGAGGAAGCTCTGTCCACCGCGCTGGAGGACGGGCTGCGCGCCCGCCCCCTCTACAGCGCACACGACTCCGCGCCCGACCCCGGCCTGCCCGGCTTCGCCCCCTTCGTCAGGGGCGGCCGCGCCGAGGGCAACGCCCTCGGCGGCTGGGACGTACGGCAGCGGCACGCGGCCGACGACGGCGAGCTGGTTCTCGCGGACCTGGAGAACGGGGTCACCTCGCTCTGGCTGGTCGTCGGCGCGGGCGGCTTCCCCGTGTCGTCGCTCGGCCGGGTCCTCGACGGCGTCTATCTCGACCTGGCCCCCGTCGTCCTCGACGCGGGACGCGAAGTCGAGCCCGCCGCGGCCGAGTTGCTGCGGCTGTACGAGGAGCGGGGAGTCGCACGCGACGCCGCCCGCGGCAACCTCGGCGCCGACCCGCTCGCCCACGAGGCCCGTACGGGGGACGGCGGGTTCGACTTCGCGCCGGTCGCCGCCCTCGCACGACGGTGCGCCGAGGAGTACCCGGGGCTGCGGGCGCTGACCGTGGACGCGTTGCCGTATCACGAGGCCGGCGGGTCCGCCGCGCAGGAGCTGGGCTGCTCGCTGGCGACCGGCGTCGCCTATCTGCGGCAGCTGACCGAGGCGGGGCTGAGCGTCGAACAGGCCTGTGCGCAGCTGGAGTTCCGGTACGCGGCGACCGCCGACCAGTTCCTGACCATCGCCAAGCTGCGGGCGGCGCGCAGGCTGTGGGCGCGGGTCGCCGAGGTCTGCGGGGCCCCGGGCGGGCAGGTGCAGCACGCGGTGACGTCGTCGGTGATGACGACCCGCCGCGACCCGTGGGTGAACATGCTGCGCGCGACGGTCGCGACGCTGGCGGCCGGGGTCGGCGGCGCCGACGCGGTCACCGTGCTGCCGTTCGACCACGCGCTGGGCCTGCCGGACGCGTTCTCCCGCCGCATCGCCCGCAACACCTCGACGATCCTGGTCGAGGAGTCGCATCTGTCCCGGGTGATCGACCCGGCGGGCGGCTCCTGGTACGTGGAGCGGCTCACCGACGAACTGGCGCACGCGGGCTGGGAGTTCTTCCAGTCCATCGAGCGGGCCGGCGGTCAGGCGGCCGCGCTGCGGTCGGGGCGGGTCGGCGAGGAGCTGGCCGCCACCTGGGCGGCGCGCAGCGCGAAGCTCGCCAAGCGGCGCGAACCGGTCACCGGGGTCAGCGAGTTCCCGCACCTCGCCGAACGGTCGGTGGCGCGCGAGCCCGCGCCCGAGCCGCCCTCCGGCGGACTGCCCCGGGTGCGCCGCGACGAGGCGTACGAGAGGCTGCGCGCCCGCTCCGACGCCCACCTCGCGGCGACCGGCGCCCGGCCGCGGATCTTCCTGGCCGCGCTCGGCCCCGCCGCCGCCCACACCGCCCGTCTCACCTTCGCCTCGAACCTGTTCCAGGCGGGCGGCATCGAGCCCGTCACCGAAGGCGCGTTCGAGGACAGCGGCGCCACCGAGGTCTGCCTGTGCTCCAGCGACGCGCTGTACGAGGAGCGGGCCGCCGAGGTCGCCGCGTCCCTCAGGGCGGCGGGCGCTTCGCAGGTGTTCCTCGCCGGGCGTCCGGGGCAGTACCCCGGTGTCGACGCCTACGTCTTCGCGGGCTGTGACGCCGTTGCCGTCCTGTCCGCGACCCTCGACCGCATGGGAGTGTCCTGATGGGCCTGATGGGAACGCCGGGTGGGCCGGGGATCCCCGACTTCTCCGGGATCGAGCTGGGGGTCCCGACCGCCGGCGGCGGCCCCGACGAGTGGGGCGACGCCCTCAAGAAGGCGGCCGGCGGGGACGACCTGCTCTGGGAGACCCCGGAGGGCATCGCGGTCAAGCCGCTCTACACCGGGCAGGACCTGGAGGGCCTGGACTTCCTGGGCACCTACCCGGGCATCGCCCCGTATCTGCGCGGCCCGTACCCGACGATGTACGTCAACCAGCCCTGGACGATCCGCCAGTACGCGGGCTTCTCCACCGCCGAGGAGTCCAACGCCTTCTACCGGCGCAACCTCGCGGCCGGCCAGAAGGGCCTGTCCGTCGCCTTCGACCTGCCCACGCACCGCGGGTACGACAGCGACCACCCGCGGGTGACGGGCGACGTCGGCATGGCGGGCGTGGCGATCGACTCGATCTACGACATGCGGCAGCTCTTCGACGGCATCCCGCTGGACAAGATGACCGTGTCGATGACGATGAACGGCGCGGTGCTGCCCGTCCTCGCGCTGTACATCGTGGCGGCCGAGGAACAGGGCGTGCCGCCCGAGAAGTTGGCCGGGACCATCCAGAACGACATCCTCAAGGAGTTCATGGTCCGCAACACCTACATCTATCCGCCGAAGCCGTCGATGCGGATCATCTCCGACATCTTCGCCTTCACCTCGCAGCGGATGCCGCGCTACAACTCCATCTCCATCTCCGGCTATCACATCCAGGAGGCGGGCGCGACGGCCGACCTGGAGCTGGCGTACACGCTCGCGGACGGGGTGGAGTATCTGCGCGCCGGGCTGGGCGCGGGGCTGGACGTGGACGCGTTCGCGCCCCGGCTGTCCTTCTTCTGGGCGATCGGCATGAACTTCTTCATGGAGATCGCGAAGATGCGGGCGGCGCGGCTGCTGTGGGCCAGGCTGGTCAAGCAGTTCGACCCGAAGAACGCCAAGTCCCTCTCCCTGCGCACCCATTCGCAGACCTCCGGCTGGTCGCTGACCGCGCAGGACGTGTTCAACAACGTGACGCGTACCTGCGTCGAGGCGATGGCGGCGACCCAGGGCCACACGCAGTCCCTGCACACCAACGCCCTCGACGAGGCGCTCGCCCTGCCCACCGACTTCTCCGCGCGCATCGCCCGCAACACCCAGCTGCTGATCCAGCAGGAGTCGGGCACCACCCGGGTCATCGACCCGTGGGGCGGCAGCGCGTACGTCGAGAAGCTGACCTACGACCTCGCGCGCCGGGCCTGGCAGCACATCGAGGAGGTCGAGGCGGCGGGCGGCATGGCCAAGGCCATCGACGCTGGCATCCCCAAACTCCGCATCGAGGAGGCGGCGGCCCGCACCCAGGCCCGGATCGACTCCGGACGGCAGCCGGTGATCGGCGTCAACAAGTACCGCGTGGAGACCGACGAGCAGATCGACGTCCTCAAGGTCGACAACTCCTCCGTGCGCACCCAGCAGATCGAGAAGCTGCGGCGGCTGCGCGCCGAGCGCGACGAGCGGGCCTGCCAGGACGCGCTGGACGCGCTGACCCGGGCGGCGGGCGGCGAGGGCAACCTGCTGGAGCTCGCCGTGAACGCGGCCCGCGCGAAGGCCACCGTCGGCGAGATCTCCGACGCCCTGGAGAAGGTGTACGGGCGGCACGCGAGCCAGATCCGTACGATCTCCGGTGTGTACCGCACCGAAGCAGGCGAGTCCCCGTCCGTCGAGCGCACCCGCACGCTGGTGGACTCCTTCGAGGAGGCCGAGGGCCGCCGGCCCCGCATCCTGGTCGCCAAGATGGGCCAGGACGGCCACGACCGCGGCCAGAAGGTGATCGCCACCGCCTTCGCCGACCTCGGCTTCGACGTCGACGTCGGCCCGCTGTTCCAGACGCCGGGCGAGGTGGCCCGGCAGGCGGTCGAGGCGGACGTGCACATCGTCGGGGTGTCGTCGCTGGCCGCCGGGCACCTCACCCTCGTACCGGCGCTGCGGGAGTCGCTCGCCGAGGAGGGCCGCGAGGACATCATGATCGTGGTCGGCGGGGTGATCCCGCCGCAGGACATGCCCACGCTCCTGGAGATGGGCGCGGCGGCCGTCTTCCCGCCCGGGACGGTGATCCCGGACGCGGCCTACGACCTCGTCGAGCGCCTGTCCACCGACCTCGGCCACGACCTCTGACCCGCATGGCGATCGACCTCGACACCTATGTGAAGGGCGTCCTCGACGGGAAGCGGGCGCTGGTGGCACGCGCCATCACGCTCGTGGAGTCGACGAGGCCCCAACACCGGGCCATGGCCCAGGAGCTGCTGACCGAGCTGCTGCCGCACAGCGGGAAGGCGCGGCGGATCGGCGTCAGCGGTGTGCCGGGCGTGGGCAAGTCGACGTTCATCGACGCGTTCGGCACGCTGCTCACCTCGCTCGGATTCCGGGTCGCGGTCCTCGCCGTCGACCCGTCGTCCAGCCGTACCGGCGGGTCGATCCTGGGCGACAAGACGCGTATGGAACGCCTGGCCGTCGACCCGGCGGCCTTCGTACGCCCCTCCCCCACCGCGGGGACGCTCGGCGGGGTGGCGAAGGCGACCCGGGAGTCGATCGTGGTGATGGAGGCGGCGGGCTACGACGTCGTCCTGGTGGAGACGGTCGGCGTCGGCCAGTCCGAGACCGCCGTCGCGAACATGGTCGACTCCTTCCTGCTCCTCACCCTCGCCCGGACCGGGGACCAGTTGCAGGGCATCAAGAAGGGCGTCCTGGAGCTGGCGGACGTGCTCGCCGTCAACAAGGCGGACGGGCCGCACGAGCGCGACGCCCGGGGCGCGGCACGGGAGTTGGCGGGCGCGCTGCGGCTGATGCATCCCGTCGACGCCGCCTGGACCCCGCCGGTGCTGAGTTGCAGCGCCCGGGAGTCGACCGGCCTGGACACGGTCTGGGAGCGGCTCGAACAGCACCGTGCGCTGCTGGACTCGACCGGGCGGCTCGCCGCCAAGCGCCGTGACCAGCAGGTCGACTGGACGTGGACGATGGTGCGCGACGAGCTGCTGGGCCGCCTGCACGCCGACCCCGCCGTACGCGCCCTCGGGCCGACGCTCGAACAGCAGGTCAGAAACGGCGAGTTGACGGCCACGCTGGCCGCCGAGCGCATTCTGCGGGCGTTCGGCGGCGGGGCGGGCTGAGTCGGCGCGGCGGACCGGGTCCGCGGGGCAGGCCGGGTCCGTGGGCGCGCTCGTTCAGGCGTCGAGGCCGCCGCGTTTCACGAGCTGGGCGGCGATGACGTTGCGCTGGATCTCGTTGGTGCCCTCGCCGACGATCATCAACGGGGCGTCGCGGAAGTAGCGTTCGACGTCGAACTCGGTGGAGTAGCCGTAACCCCCGTGGATGCGGACGGCGTTGAGGGCGATCTGCATGGCGGTCTCGGACGCGAAGAGCTTCGCCATGCCCGCCTCCATGTCCACCCGCCGCCCGGCGTCCGCCTCCCGGGCCGCGTACAGGGTGAGCTGGCGGGCCGCGGTGAGCGAAGTGGCCATGTCGGCGAGGTAGTTGCCGATGGACTGGTGCTTCCAGATGGGCTTGCCGAAGGACTCGCGTTCCTGGGCGTAGGCGAGGGCGTCCTCGAACGCCGCCCGGCCGACGCCGAGCGCGCGGGCGGCGACCTGGAGCCGGCCGGTCTCCAGGCCCTTCATCATCTGCGCGAAGCCCCTGCCCTCGACCCCGCCGAGCACGGCGTCGCCCCGCACGCGATGGTCGTCGAAGGACAACTCGCAGCTCTCGACGCCCTTGTAGCCGAGCTTGGGCAGGTCGCGGGAGACGGTGAGGCCGGGGCCGTGCTCGACGAGGAGGATGGAGATGCCCTGGTGGGCGGGGACCGCGTCCGGGTCGGTCTTGCACAGCAGGGCGATCAGCCCGGACCGGCGGGAGTTGGTGATCCAGGTCTTGGCCCCGTCGACCCGGTAGTCGCCGGCGGCGTCCTTGCGGGCGACCGTGCGCAGGGCCTGGAGGTCGGAGCCGCCGCCCGGCTCGGTCAGGGCCATGGTCGCGCGGAGCTCGCCGGTGGCCATCCTCGGCAGACAGCGGCGGCGCTGCTCCTCGGTGCCGAAGTGCAGCAGCAGCTTGGCGACGACCGTGTGGCCGCCCATCGCCCCGGCCAGGCTCATCCAGCCGCGCGCCAGCTCTTCGGTGATCAGGACGTAGCAGGGGGTGGAGACCGGGGTGCCGCCGAACTCCTGCGGGACGGCGAGGCCGAAGACGCCGAGCTGCTTCATCCGCTCGATCAGGGCCTCGGGGTAGGCGTCTGCGTGCTCCAGTTCCCGGACGACGGGTTTCACGTCCTTGTCGACGAAGTCGCGCACGGTACGGACGATGAACCGCTCGTCCGCGGACAGGATGTCGAGGGTGCTCATGCGGTGCCGCTCCTCCTTGACTGACGTGAACGCCGGTGCCGTCTCGGGCCGTTGAGGTCGTGCGGTTCAGATGACGTGGTCGGTCCGCAGGCCGTCGATGTCGGCCGCGCTGTAGCCCAGTTCGGCGAGGACGCTCTCGGTGTGCTCCCCGACGGCGGGGACGGCCTCCATGCGCGGGGCCGTGCCCGCCAGGTCGACCGGCGGCAGCAGCGCGGGCATCACGGCGCCCCCGGGAAGCGCCACGTCCCGCCAACGGCCGCGCGCCTCCAGGACCGGGTGGGCGAGGAACTCCTCGACGTCGTTGACCCCGGCGTTGGCGATGCCGACCTGGTCCAGCAGCTTCATCGCCGCTTCGCCGTCGAGCTCGCCGAAGCGGGCGGCCAGGATCTCGTTCAGCTCCGCGCGGTGCGCCACCCGGTCGGAGGTGGTGGCGAAACGCCGGTCCGCGACGAGGTCGGGACGCTGGAGGAACCGCTCGCACAGCGCGGCCCACTCGCGCTCGTTCTGCACCGTCAGCAACACCTCCTTGCCGTCGGCCGCGGTGTAGGCCCCGTACGGGGCGATGGTGGCGTGCTGCGTGCCGATGCGCGGGGGCTGCGCGCCGCCGTGGCGGGTGTAGTAGGCGGGCTGACTGACCCACTCGGCCAGCGCCTCGAACAACGACACCTCCACCGCCCGTACGACGCCCGTGGTGGCGCGTGCGAAGAGCGCGGTGAGGACGCCCGAGTACGCGTACATCCCGGCGGCGATGTCGGCGACCGACGCCCCCACGCGGGCGGAGCCGTGCTCGTTCCCGGTCAGCGAGACCAGGCCGGTCTGGCACTGCACCAGCAGGTCGTACGCCTTGCGGTCGGCCCAGGGGCCGCTGGACCCGTATCCGGTGACGGAGCACGGGATCAGGGAGGGGAAGCGGGCGGCGAGCGCCTGCGCGCCGAGGCCCATCCTGGCGGCCGCGCCCGGGGCCAGGTTCTGGACGAACACATCGGCGCCGGCGAGGAGTCGCTCCAGGATCCGCAGGCCCCGCTCGGACTTCAGGTCGAGGGTGACGGACTCCTTGGACCGGTTGAGCCACACGAAGTAGCTGGACTGCCCGTGCACGGTGGTGTCGTAGCGGCGGGCGAAGTCGCCTCCGCCCGGGCGTTCCACCTTGATGACCCGGGCTCCGAGGTCGGCCAGCTGACGGGTGGCGAAGGGGGCGGCGACCGCCTGCTCGACGCTGACGACGGTGATGCCGGACAGCGGCAGCTGCTCGGGGCGCTCGGGCTGCTCGGTCATGCGGTGGCCTCCTGGGGGTGCGGTCCCGTACCCGGACTATCATCATGAACGCTCATGGGGCAGCGAGTGAAATAGCGATACGTGATGCCCCTATGCCCGCTGCGGATGGCGGGCGAACGCGGGAAGAAGAGTGCCTTGGACATCAAGCAGCTCAAAGCGATCGTCACCGTGGCCGAGGTGGGCAGCGTCACCCGGGCCGCCGAGCTGCTGCATCTGGTGCAGCCCGCGGTCACCCGGCAGATCCGCACCCTGGAGCAGGAACTCGGCGTCCCCCTCTTCGAACGGACCGGGCAGGGCATGCGGCCCACCGAGGCCGGAGCGATCATGGTGGGCCGCGCCCGGCGCGCCCTGGACGAGCTGGAGCGGGCCCGCGCCGAGGTGCAGCCGACCCCCGGCGAGGTGACCGGCATCGTCACCGTCGGCCTGCTGGAGAGCACCAGCGACCTGCTCGCCGAACCGCTGGTGACGGCGATCGCCCGTCGCCACCCCGGCATCGAACTCCGGCTGATGACCGCCTACTCCGGGCATCTGCAGCAGTGGCTCGACGACGGCGACCTCGATCTGACCCTGCTCTACAACCTCGGCAGCACGCCCTCCCTCAACGCCCGCCCCCTGGTGCGGGAGCGTCTGTGGGTCGTCGCTCCCGCCTCCGCGGGGCTGCGCTCCGACCGGCCCGTCCCCTTCGCGGAAGCAGCCACGCATCCCCTCGTCCTGCCCGCCTCGGGACACGCGCTGCGCCGGCTGATCGACGCGGCGGCGGTGCGGGCCCGGTCCGCCATGGACGTCGCCGTGCAGACCAACTCGATGCGCGTGCAGAAACAGCTCGTTCGGGCCGGGCACGGCTGGACCGTCCTGCCGGGCATGGGCATCGCCGAGGACGTCGCCCGGGGGACGCTGAGCGCCGCGCCCCTGAGCGAGCCCGACGTGTGGCGCTCGATCGTCCTGTGCACCCAGCGGTCCGGGCGCACCCCGCCCGCCGTGGAGGCAGTCGCCCGCGAACTGATCCACCGGATCGACTCGACGGTCGCCCAGGGCAGTTGGCCGTCCGCGCAGCCGCAGGGAGCGGACGCGGACGCTCCGGCCGAGGGCGACTGACCTCGCGCGCTCAGCCGCAACGGGTCCCCGCCATGCGTACGAGGCATATGGGCATCAGCTCTTTCTATTGTCCAATCCCATCCATCAGAGCCCATGATGAGAAGCGCTGGAACCGACCGAGCCCCGCCGAGCCCCGCCGAGCCCCGCCGAGCAACGGAGTCGCCCCGGATGAGTCAGACGCACGCACCGGATCCGCCGCCGCTCAGCTCGTACGTGGAGTCGTGGGCTCCGGGTCCGGTCACGGACGTCGACCCGCTGCCCGCCGGTCCGGTGGCGGCCCTGTCGGCGGTGCTGAACCTGCCCGGCGCCGTCGCCGAGGCCGGCGACCCGGTCCCTCCGCTGTGGCACTGGTTGTCCTTCCTCGCCTGGCCCGCACAGCGTGATCTGGGGGCCGACGGGCACCCGTTGCACGGGCACTTCCTGCCGCCCCTCCCCCACCGGCAGCGGATGTGGGCGGGCGGCCGCTGCGAGATCGCCGAACCGCTCCGGCTCGGCGAACCCGCCGAACGCGTCAGCAGCCTGGCCTCGGTCCTCGCCAAGGAGGGCCGCACCGGGGAGCTGCTCTTCGTGACCGAACGCCGGGAGTTCCGCCAGCACGGCCGCCTGCGCCTGGTGGAGGAACAGGACATCGTCTACCGCTGCGGGCGCAGCGCCGGACAGCACCCGCCCACCGTGGACGACTCCGCCCTCCCCCACCCCGGCGCCCCCTGGCAGCTCCCGCTGCGACCGGACCCCGCCCTGCTGTTCCGCTTCAGCGCCCTCACCGCGAACGCCCACCGCATCCACTACGACGCTCCCTACTGCCGTGCCGAGGAGGGCTACCCCGGGCTCGTCGTCCACGGCCCCCTGCTCGCCCTGCTCATGCTGGAACTGCCGCGCCGACACGCCCCGGACCGACGGGTGCGCTCCCTGTCGTACCGGCTGCGGCGGCCGGTGTTCGCGGGCGAGCGCCTCGTGGCCTGCGGCGCCCCCGTCGGCGACCGTGCCGAACTGCGTGTCGCCACCCACCGGGAGGAACGGCACGCCACGGCGGAGGTGGCCTTCGGATGACGCCCCCGCCCGACCGCTTCGACAAGGGGCGGCCTCCTCGGGCGCCGATGGTCGACAGCCGGTGCTGGAACGCGCCCGGAGGCTGCCGGCGATGGCTGCGGTGCGTCCCGGGCCGCCGGTGACGTAGTCCGTCCGGCCCGCCCCTGCGGCCTGCCCTGTCAGTCGTCGGCCGGGGAGTCGCGTGTCCCCGCGCGTCGGCCGAGACGTTCGAGGGCCATCTCGCCCCAGGTCAGGTTGTCCCGTTCCAGGGCCAGGCCGCGCAGACAGGTGAGGTAGGGCCCGATGCGTTCGGCGGTGTCGAAGAACTCGTCCTCGGTGCGTCCGGCCAGCAGCCGCTCCCGGATCCGCTCGTAGCGCACGGTCTTGGCCGCGGCCAGCTCCATCCGCTCGGCGATGGCGGCCCGTACGGCCCCGATGTCGCCGACGTCCACGCACTGCACCTTGACCAGCAGCTCGTCCCTGATCGCGGTGGGCCTGGCGGGAGGTTCGGCGGTGTAGGCGTGCACGGCGGCGAGTCCGGCCTCGGTGAGCGAGAAGAGGCGCTTGTTGGGGCGGCGCTCCTGCAGCACGACGCGAGCGGCGACGAGCCCTTCGCCTTCCATGCGCTCCAGCTCGCGGTAGATCTGCTGCGGGGTCGCCATCCAGAAGTTGGCGACCGAGGCCTCGAACCCCTTGGCGAGGTCGTATCCGGACGCCTCGCCCTCCAGAAGCGCCGCCATCACCGCGTTGCGAAGAGCCATGAAGCAAACGTAACACCCTGTTGATTAGTCAACGGGGCGACCACATGAGGGTCGGACGGCGAACTACGAACTGCGAACTGCGGGCTACGGACTACGGGCCGAGCAGCGGCAGCACGGGAAAGGGGTGGTCCTGCCAGAGCAGACGGGAGGTCGCTTCCGGGTAGGCGGTGACGGTCGGCCGGGTGTCGAAGAGCTGCGCGAGGCGTCGGCCGGTGTCGTACGCGGGCCAGCCGGGGTCGCCGTGGGCGGCGAACGCCGTCCACGCGGCGCGCATCCGGGCGGACAGCGCCTCCGCCTCCGGGGAGGGATCTCCGCCGATCAGCACGGCGGGCTGACCGGCGCTCAGGTTGCCGAAGACGAGCGGCACGTCGAGGCCGTGGCAGGCGCCGAACACGCCTCCCATGCCGGGGGCGGGCCAGGTCAGCTCGTAGAGGTGGGCCCGGCCGCCGCCGGCGATCTGCGCCTCGGCCAGGTGCAGGCTCGGCATGCGGAACGCCCAGTCCGAGTGGACCAGTTCGTACAGCTCGTCCGGGCCCGCGTCCGGGAAGCCGGCACGGTAACGGCGTGCACCGTCCGGGCCGGGGGCGAAGACCTCCAGGGCGGTCGCCGCGAGTTCCTCCGTCACCTGCCCGAGCAGGCCCTCGATCACGGTGAAGAGTCGCTGTTCCTCGCGGGTGTGGCCGACGACGAGCTCGATGTCCCGGCCCGCACCGTCGGCCAGGGCCTGCCAGGGGGTGACCGGGAGAAGATCACCGTCGACGACGGGCGAGAACGGGATCGACCGGTGCGCGGGCCGGCCCCAACGCTCCGCCCACTGGGCCGTCTTGGCGGCGACCGCGTCACCGGCGGCGGACAGTCGGGCCGGGGCCACGGTGGACAGGTCGGCCGCCGTGGGCCGCAGTCCCAGCTCGGCGGCGCAGGCGGCGGCGATGTCGGCGGCGAGCGCCGGGGAGAAGAACGTACCCTGCACGCTCTGCGCGATCGCCCGCCGGAACAGCCCGGCCGCGCGCGGTATCGCCAGCAGCGCGGCGACCGAGCCGCCGCCCGCCGACTCCCCGAAGACGGTGACGCGGTCCGGGTCGCCGCCGAAGGCCCGGATGTTGTCGCGCACCCACTCCAGAGCCGCGACCTGGTCGAGCAGGCCCCGGTTGGCGGGCGCGCCCTCGATCTGCGCGAAGCCCTCTATGCCGACGCGGTAGTTGAACGTCACCACGACGACCCCGCCGTCCCGCGCGAGACGGGCGCCGTCGTATTCGGGGAGGCTGGACATGCCGATCGAGTAGGCCCCGCCGTGGATCCACACCATGACCGGAAGCCCTGAGTCCGGGCCCGAGACCGGGTCCGGGCCCGAGACCGGGTCCGGGTCCGAGACCGGGTCCGGGTCCGAGACCGGGTCCGGGTCCGGGTCCGAGACCGGTGCTGAGTCCGCGTGCCGGTTCGGGCGCGGGTGCGGGTGTCGCTGCGGCTCGGGCGACCAGACGTTGACCGTCAGCCAGTCGTCGCCCGCCGCGTCCCGCGCCAGCGCGTCCATGCCGAAGGCGCCGGCCTGCGGGGGCGGCGGACCGTACGACACGGCCTCCCGCACCCCGTCCCAGCGGCGCGCCGGCCGTGGTGCGGCGAAGCGCAGCGCGCCGACGGGCGGTTCGGCGAAGGGGATGCCGCGGAAGACGGCCAGACCCGCCTCCCTGCTGCCGCGCAGTGCCCCGGCGGCCACCCGGACCTCGGGCCGCGACCCGGACCACTCGGACGACTCGGACGACCCACCCGCGGCAACGGTCATCACAACTCCCTCTCCCGGTACCTGCGCCCCTGCGGCCCTTCCGGTCCCTCCGGCCCCTCTCCGGGGCGGAGCGCGATCGACGGCGACCGCGGCAGAACGGACACTCCGGATCATCCAGCCGAACCAGCCCGCTCGCCAGCGATTTACGCAGGGCCCCAGACGGCCGTCAGCCCAGCGCTGCGAGCACCTCTCGGGCGCGTGCCCGCAGTCGTTCGTCGTTGCGGACGATCTCGCCCTCCAGGCCCGACCGGATCACGCGCAGGTCCCGTTCCGCCAGCTCGGCGAGTCTGCGGGCGTGGTCGGCGGTCAGGGCGCCGCCGCCCAGGGCGAGGAGCGCGTCGCACGCGCCCTGCGCGTCCGCCTCCTGTTCGGCCGAGGTGAGCACGACGCCGGCCAGCGCCGGACGGTCCAGGGTGTCCGGGTCGGCGACGGCCACGAGGGCGAGCACGGCGGTCGGCGCCTGTTCGGGGTCGGCGAGCAACGCCTCCAGCCGGGGCACGAGCGGACGTCCGGCCGGCCCGAGGAGGGCGGCCGCCCGCGCGGCCCGTATCGCGCTCCACCGGAACCACACGCTGCCGGCCGCCCGGACGAAGACCGAGTCCAGCACCGGGACCACGGTCTCGGCGTCCCCGGTGATCCGCCAGAGGGCCTCGGCCACCGCCACGTCGGCGTCGAGCACGGGCGAGACGCACTGATCCTCCGCGGTGCTGAGCGCGGCACGCAGCGACTCGGCCAACAGCTGCGCCCGCGCGCCCAGTTCACCCGCGGCGACGGCCGCGAACCTGACGCCGTCCCGCTTGCCCGCGAGGTCGTGCGCCAGCCGGGCCAGCAGCTCCGTCGGCTCGCCGGTCAGGTCGTACAGGGCCCGGGCGACGGCGAGCGGCCCGTCGTCGGCGTGTGCGCGCAGCGCCTCCACGGCGCGTCGGCGCTCGTCGGGCGGGCAGTCGGCGGCGACCGCCGCGACGGCCGTGGCCGCGGGCTGCGGATGACTGGCGAGGGCCTCGCACAGCTCGGGCAGCGCGGGGGCGGCCGCCGGGCCCCACCGCCGCAGCAGCGCCAGCAGCTGGAACGGCTCGTTGCCGGAGAGGCCGCCCGAGGCCAGCCGGGCGCGGACGGCGGTCAGCAGCTCCGCGTCGAACGGGAAGGGCGCGTCGACCGGAACCCGGAACCCGGCGGCCGCGTACAAGGCCTGGGGCCGCCGTCCGAGCCCTTCGGCGAGCAGCGGAGCCGCCCGGTCCGGTGCGACGAGGACCAGCGCGACGAGCGCACGGTCGGCGAGGTCGTCGGCAGGTCCTCCAGCAGGTCCTTCGGCACGCTCGTCGGCATCGTCCTTCGTCGTCAGGGCGACGAGTGCCGGGGCGGCTGCCGCCGCGGCCGGTCCCAGCGTCGCGAGGAGGGACAGCACCTCGCGCGCCGAGTCCGCGTCGTCGAGCAGCCCGAGCAGCGTCGGCAGCAGCGGTCCGCCGACGCCTCGTGAGACACGGACGGCCTCGGCGGCCGCCCAGGCGGCCTCGGCCACGACCTCGGGCCGTTCGTCGCGCAGGGCGGCGACCAGCAGATCGGCCGTCGCGGCGAGGTCGTGGTCCGTGCCCCGGCACAGCAGTTCCGCGACGACCCACCGCAGCGGCTCCGCACGGTCCAGGTCGAACCGCTCACCACCGAGCTCGCTCGCGGGCAGCACGGAGAGCATGGCGCTGTGGTGTTCCGCGCCCCAGGCGACTCCCGCGTCCAGGGAGGCGAGGACGGCGGCGAGCCGGAGCTGTGCCGGCCGGTCCGGGGCCAGCAGCTCCGCGGCGAGGACGGCGACGTCCGCGGCCTCCACCCGGGCCAGGGCGCCGAGGAGTTCCGCCCGCACCAGCGGTTCCGGTTCCTCCGCCCAGCGCTCGCGCAAGGCGGGCAGCACGTCGTGCGCCGCGCGGGTGTGCGCCACGGCCCACGCGGCGGCCTGCCGTACGCCGGGGTCGGCGTCCCTCAACAGCGGTATGAGCAAAGGCAGTTGTGCGGTCACCGCGGCGCGCACGGCGCCCGGCGGGACGCCGTGCTCGTCCTCGCTCTCGGCCATGCCCCCGAGCAGCAGCAGGACGTCGGCCGTCCTGTGCCCGGCCGCCGCGATCCGCGCCAGGAAGGGCGCGACCTCGGCGCTGGCCGCGTAGACGGTGCCCTGGTGCAACACGCTGCCGTACAGATCCGAGACGGCCCCCTCCGCGATGTCGGCGTCGTCGCCCGCGAGGGCCCGCAGCAGATCGGGCAGATCCTCGGCGCCGCCGTAGGCATGGGTGGCGTCGGCCCACGGGTGGGCGTCCAGGCCGTCGAGTGCGCGTACGAGATCCATGCCCGGATCATGGCAGGCGGGTCTGACATTGATGCTGATACTCAGGTCCCGGTGGCCGTGGCTCGGGGTCTGACTGACGCCCTGCTGGGTTGTCTTCCGGTTGTTCTGTCCGGCCGCCGGGACCTGTTCAACGCCCCCTGAGGCCCCGCCAGGCCCTACGCGGACGGCGTTGTCAGTGGTGGCGTGCAGGATGGCCGACATGACGACTCCTGCAGCTGTACTCGTGGACGCCGCCGCCTACGCCCAGGCGGTCGAGGACGCGGTGAAGGCCTCGGCCGCCTACTACACGGGCGGCACGTCGGTCCTGGACGACGACGCCTACGACCGCCTCGTGCGCGGCATCGCGCAGTGGGAGACCGACCATCCCGACGAGGTGCTGCCCGACTCGCCGACGGGGAAGGTGGCCGGCGGGGCAGTGGAGGGGGACGTTCCGCACACGGTGGCGATGCTGAGCCTGGACAACGTGTTCTCGCCGGAGGAGTTCACCGCGTGGACCGCGTCGCTCGCGCGGCGGATCGGCCACGAGGCGGAGCGGTTCAGCGTGGAGCCGAAGCTGGACGGTCTGGCGATCGCGGCCCGCTACACCCAAGGCCGCCTCGACCGGCTGATCACGCGGGGCGACGGGACGGCCGGGGAGGACGTGTCGCACGCGATCGGCACCGTCGAGGGCCTGCCGGCCGAGCTCGCCGAGCCCGTCACCGTCGAAGTGCGCGGCGAAGTCCTGATGACGACCGCCCAGTTCGAGCACGCCAACGAGGTCCGCACCGCGCACGGCGGGGCGCCGTTCGCGAACCCGCGCAACGCCGCCGCGGGCACCCTGCGGGCCAGAGACCGCGCCTACACGGTGCCGATGACGTTCTTCGCGTACGGCCTGCTGCCCCACGCCGGCACCGAGCCGGCGCTCGCCGCGCGGCTGTCCGGCCTCGCGCACAGCGAGCTCATGGCCCAGGCGGCCGCGTACGGGGTGAACACCACCGCGTCCACCGCCGTCCCCGGCGTCACGGCCGCCGGCGTCGAGGAGGTCCTGGCCCGGGTGGAGGAGATCGCCGCCCTGCGTCCGGGGCTGCCGTTCGGGATCGACGGGATCGTCGTCAAGGCCGATCTGGCCGCCGACCAACAGGCCGCCGGATCCGGATCGCGCGCCCCACGCTGGGCGACCGCCTACAAACTGCGCACCGTGGAGAAGATCACCCGGCTCCTGGCCGTGGAGTGGAACGTGGGCCGTACGGGCGTCATCGCCCCCCGCGCCGTCCTGGAGCCGGTCGAGATCGACGGCTCCACCATCACCTACGCCACCCTCCACAACCCGGCCGACATCACCCGCCGTGACCTGCGCCTGGGCGACCACGTCATGGTGCACCGGGCCGGCGACGTCATCCCCCGCGTCGAAGCGCCCGTCGCGCACCTGCGCACCGGCGAGGAGCAGACCATCGTCTTCCCCGAGACCTGCCCCCGCTGCGGCTCCGCCATCGACACCGGCGAGCAGCGCTGGCGCTGTGCGAACGGCCGCGACTGCCACCTCGTCGCCTCCCTCTCCTACGCCGCCGGACGCGACCAGCTCGACGTCGAAGGCCTGGGCCACACCCGGGTCGTCCAGCTCGTCGAGGCCGGGCTGGTCACCGACCTCGCCGACCTGTTCGCCCTCACCCGCGACCAGTTGCTCGGCCTGGAGCGGATGGGCGAGACCAGCACCGACAACCTGCTCGCCGCGCTCGACACGGCCAAGGCGCAGCCGCTGTCCCGGGTGCTGTGCGCACTCGGCGTGCGCGGCACCGGCCGCTCCATGTCCCGCCGTATCGCACGGCACTTCGCCACCATGGACGCGATCCGCGCCGCCGACGCCGAGGCGATGCAGCGGGTCGAGGGCATCGGCACCGAGAAGGCCCCGTCCATCGTCGCCGAACTCGTCGAACTCGCCCCGCTCATCGACAGACTCGCAGCGGCGGGCGTCAACATGACCGAGCCCGGGGCCACTCCGCCCGCCCCCACGGACGCCGACGCCGACAGCGGCGTCGATGGCGCGACGGCCGCCCCGGAAGCCGCGGACGGACCGCTCGCCGGAATGACGGTCGTGGTCACCGGCGCGATGACCGGCCCCCTGGAGAAGCTCAGCCGCAACCAGATGAACGAGCTCATCGAACGCGCCGGCGGCCGCTCCTCCTCCAGCGTCTCCAAGAAGACCGCCCTGGTCGTCGCCGGCGAATCCGCCGGCTCCAAGCGGACCAAGGCCGAGACCCTCGGCGTCCGCCTCGCCACCCCGGACGAGTTCGCCGTCCTGGTCGCCGACTACCTCGACGCGACGGCGTAGCGACACCTTCGGTTCTCACGTCCGTTCATTCCGTGAGCCGACGCGCCCGATTCGCCTCGCGGCTGAGGGACCAGGCGTCGGCCACCGGTCCCAGGTGAGCGAGCTTGTCCGGGTTCATCACCGAGCGGATGGTCTGGATCCGGCCGTCGAGCACGTCGAGCGTCCAGGTGTTGAGCACCTTGTCGTCCCGGTCGCGGAAGACCGCGCCCGGCCGGCCGTTCACCTCGTGCGGCTCCAGCGTCACGTCGATCCGCACGAGCACAGGGAAGTACGAGGTGAGCAGCCGGACCACGGGGTCGGCGCCGATGATCGCCCTGGCCAGCTGCGGGGCCTTGCCGCCGCCGTCCCCGACCAGCGACACGTCGGCGGCGAGCAGCTCCCGCAGGCAGGCGACGTCGCCTTCCCGGAGCGCCTCGAAGAACCGCGCCGCCAGTTCCTCCCGCTCCCGGCGGTCCGCCTCGAACCGCGGACGGCCCGCGTCCATGTGCCGCCGCGCCCGCACCGCGAGCTGGCGGCACGCCGTCTCCGAGCGCCCCACGGCCGAGGCGACCTCGGGGAAGCCGAAGGCGAACACCTCCCGCAGCACGAAGACCGCCCGCTCCAGCGGGCTGAGGCGTTCGAGCAGCAGCAGGGCCGCCATCGACACCGAGTCGGCCAGCTCCGCCGAGCGCTCCGGATCCTCGTAGGGGTCGGTGAGCAGCGGCTCGGGGAGCCACTCGCCGACGTAGTTCTCCCGCCGGACACGGGCCGAGCGCAGCACGTCGATCGAGACCCGGGTCACCGTGGCCGAGAGGAAGGCCTTGGTCGACGTGGGCCGGGTCGGGGAGACCTCGTAGCGCAGCCAGGTCTCCTGAACCGCGTCCTCCGCCTCGCTCACACTGCCCAGGATCCGGTAGGCGATGGAGAACAGCAGAGGCCGCAGTTCCTCGAACTCCTCGACTCGGGTCACGTCAGCCCTTCCTTTCCTCGTCTCGTACCTGAGACGAGACAGCCGGGCCGACTGTGACATGAGCGGGACGCCCGTCCGGGGGTCAGCGGGTGGCGAGGAGTTCGAGCGTGTCGATCACACGGTTGGAGAAACCCCACTCGTTGTCGTACCAGGCGACCACCTTCACGTGCCGGCCGTCGACCCGGGTGAGGGCCGAGTCGAAGATCGACGAGGCCGGATTGCCCGTGATGTCGGAGGACACGAGCGGGAAGTCCGAGTACTCGAGGATGCCGGCGAGCGGCCCGTCCGCCGCGGCGCGGTACGCCGTCAGCACGTCGTCGCGCGTCACGTCACGGGCGACGGTCGTGTTGAGCTCGACGATCGAGCCCACCGGAACCGGCACCCGGATCGAGTCGCCCGACAGCTTGCCGGCCAGGTTCGGCAGCACGAGGCCGATCGCCTTGGCGGCGCCCGTCGTGGTCGGCACGATGTTGACGGCGGCGGCTCGGGCGCGACGCGCGTCGCGGTGCGGACCGTCCAGCAGGTTCTGCTCCTGCGTGTAGGCGTGCACCGTCGTCATGAAACCGTGCTCGATCCCGGCGAGCTCGTCGAGTACCGCGGCCAGCGGTGCGAGCGCGTTGGTCGTGCACGAGGCGTTCGACACGATCGTGTGCAGGGCCGGGTCGTAGACGTCGCTGTTGACGCCGTACGCCAGCGTGACGTCGGCACCGTCCGACGGCGCGCTGACCAGCACCTTCTTCGCGCCCGCGTCGAGGTGGGCGCCGGCGGCCTTGGCCGACGTGAAGCGGCCGGTCGCTTCGAGGACGAGGTCGACGCCGAGTTCGGCCCACGGCAGCTGCGCCGGTTCACGCTCGGCGAGCACCTTGATGCGACGGCCGTCGACGACGAGGTCGTCCCCGTCGACGGTCACCGGGCGCCCGAGCCGGCCGGCCGTCGTGTCGTAGGCGAGCAGTCGCGCGAGGGCGGCGGGCTCCGTGAGGTCGTTGACGGCGACGATCTCGAGGGCGCTGTCGCGTTCGAGCAGCGCGCGCAGCACGTTGCGTCCGATGCGGCCGAATCCGTTGATGGCGATGCGAGTCATGAATGCTGTCCCTTCGGTTCGCCACCAAGGCTCGCTCGCGGCGTCCGCCGCTGACAGTGGCGGGATCGCCATGGTTCAAAAGGATCGCGCCAGGTGCCGCCGGCGGGGCTACTCGCCCTGGGCGAAGGTGCGCCGATACTCGCTCGGCGTGGTGCCGAGGATGCGCTGGAAGTGCAGCCGCAGATTCGCTCCGGTGCCGAGGCCGACGTCGGCGGCGATCTGCTCGACGCCTCGCTGTGAGCGTTCGAGCAGCTCACGGGCCATGTCGATACGGGCTCGCATGACCCACTGCAGGGGCGTGTACCCGGTCTCCTCCACGAAGCGCCGCGAGAACGTGCGCGGCGAGACCGCTGCCTGCCGGGCCAGTATCTCGAGGGTGAGGGGCTCGTCGAGCCGGTGCAGCGCCCACTCGCGGGTGTCGGCGAACCGCTCGCCCAGCGGCTCGGGCACGCTGCGCGGCACGTACTGCGCCTGACCGCCGCTGCGGTAGGGGGCCGCGACCAGTCGCCGGGCCGCGTGGTTCGATGCGGCCACCCCGAGGTCGCCGCGCAGAATGTGCAGGCACAGGTCGATGCCCGAGGCGGCGCCGGCCGACGTCAGCACGCTGCCCTCGTCGACGAACAGAACGTTCTCGTCGACCTGGACGAGCGGATGCCTCGCCACCAGCGCCCGCGTGTAGTGCCAGTGCGTCGTGGCACGCCTGCCGTCGAGCAGGCCGGTCGCGGCGAGCGCGAAGGCGCCCGTCGAGATGGCGGCGAGCCGCGCGCCGCGGGCGTGGGCGGCGATCAGCGCATCGACGACGGCCTGCGGCGGATCGTCGCGGTCCGGGAACCGATAACCGGGGATGAAGACGATGTCCGCCCACGCCAGCGCGTCAAGGCCATGGGCGACGTGGTACGAAAGGCCGTCGCCGCCGGTCACAAGACCAGGCGCCGCGCCGCACAGCCGCACCTCGTACGGCATGCTCGCGCGCGTGGAGAACACCTGCGCGGGGATTCCGACGTCGAGCGGCTTCGCACCCTCGAGCACGAGAACGGCGACGCGACGCAGGCGGGAGGCTGACACGGAGCCAGGGTACGCAGCGGTGCGGGCCGATCGGGGCCGTCCTGGCCCCGGTCGCCGTCAGTGCCGCGGGATCGTCCATCGTCCAGGGCAGATCCGGACCCGGTCGCCGGGCCGCCGGAGCCGCCGGAGCCGCGACGAAGGGGTCGCCGCCGCGCTCCCGGCGGTGCGTCTCAACAGCCGGCGGCGGGTGGGAGGTGGGGACCTGCTCGGACTCCGGTCAGCGGTCGTCGTCGGTGTCCCCTGGCGGTGAGCCGGGGGTCGGCAGCCACACCCTCATCGTCGAGGGCCCGCGGTTCGCCCAGGAGTGGTACGGGACCAGGACGATCCCCGCAGGCTGGGCGGCCTGCGGACCGGACGGGGCGTCGAGCGGACGGTACGGCCAGAAGTCGTCGGGCTGTGCGTCGTACGCCGTGGTGTCTCCCGCGACCACGACGGTGTCGCCCGGCCCGTCCTGCGGCGCGGTCGACGGGTCGGCTCGGACCGCGTCGACGTCGTGGCCGTTCGGCAGGTCGACGGACTCGGCGCAGTACACCAGGGGCCCGCGCTCGACGGCCATGGTGCCGCGTACGGCGTCGACGCGCGGGTCGGGCACGGTCCAGCGGGGCCGTACGGGCAGGTCGAGCCGGATCTCGTCGCCGGGCCGGAAGACCCGGGTGATCGCGGCCGTGCCCGGGGCGACGGCTCGTCGGGACCCGTCGGGGGCGGTCAGCCACGCGGTGTCGCCCCGGGTCCAGTCGGGAACGCGCAGGGAGAGCGTCCATGGACGGTCCGGGGTGCGGTCGACGCGTACGGCGACGCTCCCGCCGTAGGGGTAGTCGGTGCGCACGCTCAGTGCGAGGCCGCCGGTGGCGATCTCCGCGTCGGCGTACTGGTGGAGTTGGACGCCGTGGTCGTCGACCGTCGCCAGATACGCGGGCAGTTGGGCGAGGGTCCGGGCCACGTTGGTCGGGCAGCAGGACACCGCGAACCAGGGGGCGCGCAGGCTCGACTCGGCGCGCGGACTGTCGGCGTCCACGGCCGGTACGGCGCCCCGGCGGCGCCGGTGCAAGGTGTTGGCGTAGAAGAAGGCGCGGCCGTCCTCGGACGGGGAGGTCGCGACCACGTTGAACAGGGTCCGCTCGGCCAGGTCGGCGAAGCGCGGCTCGCCGGTGGCGAGGAGCAGCCGCCAGCTGAGCATCACGGAGGCGACGCCGGCGCACGTCTCCGAGTAGGCGCGGTCGGGCGGCAGGACGAAGTCGTCGCCGAACGACTCGTCCCGGTGGTGGGAGCCCATGCCTCCGGTCAGATACGTCCGCCGGGCGACGGCCGCCTCCCACTGCCGTACGACCGCGGCCAGCAGGGCCTCGTCCCCGGTCTCGACGGCCACGTCGACGGCCCCGGACGCGAGGTAGAGGGCGCGGACGGCGTGCCCGCGCAGGCTCTTCGCCGCTCGGACGGGGACGTCGTCCTGGTAGTAGGCGCGGCCGAACTCGATCTCGGCGAGCGTGCCGTGCCCGCGGCGGTCGACGAAGAGCGCCGCCTGGTCGAGATAGCGCTGCTCGCCCGTCGCCCGGGCCAGTTCGACCAGGGCCGTCTCGATCACGGGGTGTCCGCAGACGCGCTCGATGCCGCCCCGGCCGAAGACGGCGCACACCTGGTCCGCGGCGCGCCGGGCGATCTTCGCCAGCTCGCCCTCGCCGCGCGCCCGGATCTGGGCGACGCCCGCCTGGATCAGGTGCCCGTAGCAGTACAGTTCGTGGCCCCATTCGAGGTCGCTGTAACGGGGCTGCTGTCCGGGGCGGCCGAAGGCGGTGTTCAGATAGCCGTCCGGTTCCTGGGCGGGTGCGATGGTCTCGGTGAGCGCGGCGGTCTCCGCGTCGTGGCCGCCCTCCCAGGCCATGGCCTCCATCAGCTTGTAGACGTCCGAGTCGGCGAACTCTCGTCCGGTGCGGTCCCGTGGGATTCGCCCCTCGGCCGCTGCGCGGAAGTTGCCGATCCAGCCGACGCGTTGCATCCAGTCACGGCAGTGGTCGAGTGTGGCGGTCGCGTTGACGTGTCGACGCCGGGCCCAGAAGCCCCCGGTGATCCTGACCTCGTCGAGCCCCAGCGGCCGCAGCCGGCCTCGGGTCGGCGACGCCGGCAGGACGGGCGCCCCCGCCGTGTTCTCCCTCACCAGTTCATGCCTTCGGTACGTCCCTTCAGCGGTCCTTCTCGATGGTTCGCCTCGGTTGTCCGTGCTTCAGCCCTTGAGTGCGCCCGACATGAACCCCCGTACGTAGTGGCGTTGCAGCAGCAGGAAGAGGAGGAGGCAGGGCACGGCGAGGACCACCACGCCCGCCTCGGTGGCGCCGTAGTCCACGGCGCCCATGCTCTGCTGCCGCAGGTTGGCGACGGCCAGCGGCAGGGGCGCCTTCTCGCTGTCCGAGATGAGGATCAGGGGGGCGACGAAGTCGTTCCAGGCGGCGAGGAAGGCGAAGAGCCCGACGGTGATCAGCCCGGGTCGCACCGCCGGGAGGAGGATTCTGCGCAGCGCGCCCGCCGTGCCGCAGCCGTCGACGAGCGCCGACTCCTCGAGTTCGCGCGGCACCGCCTCGAAGGAGATCCGCATCATGAAGGTGGCGAACGGCAGTTGGAACATGGCCAGGACGAGACTCAGCCCGATCAGCGAGTTCTGGAGGTGGAGCCTGCCGAGCAGCACGTAGAGCGGGATGAGGAGTGTGGCGTAGGGGACCATGAGGATGGCCAGCGTCAGCAGGAACAGCAGGTTCTTGCCAGGGAACTCGAAGCGGGCGAAGGCGTAGCCGCCCAGCAGCGACACCCCGAGCGTCAGGGCGACGGTGAGCGCCGAGACGACGGTGCTGTTGAGGAGGTACCGCCACAGGCCCGCGTCGTAGTCGAGCAGTGTGCGGTAGTTGCCGAGGCCGTAGCCGGACTCCTGGGCGGTGCCGGGCTGTTCGCTGACCGAGGCCCAGGTGTTCCACACCAGGGGGAACAGGAAGATGACGGCCAGACCTCCGGCGACGACGTAGTAGGGCGTCCGGCCGAGGGCGCGGGTGAGCACCGGTGTCTCCTTTGGCGAGGTGGTCATGACTCGTCGGCGTGGCGCAGACCGCGGAACTGCAGGACGTTGAGCAGCAGCAGCGCGCCCAGCACGATGATCGAGAGGGCCGCCGCGGTGCCGAGGTCGAGGCGCTGGAAGGCTTCCCGGTAGATCAACTGCACGACGGTCACCGTGCTGTTGTCCGGCCCGCCCTTGGTGAGGATGAAGAACTGGTCGAAGGCGAGCAGCGATCCGGTGACGCTGAGCAGCAGGGACAGGGCGAGGGAGGGCCGTAGCAACGGCAGGGTGATGCCGCGGAAGATCTGGCCGCGCCCGGCGCCGTCCATCCGTGCCGCCTCGTACAGCTCGTGGGGGATGCGCTGGAGGCCCACGAGCAGGATCAGCATGTAGAAGCCGGCGAACTTCCAGACGACGAGGAAGACCGTCGACAGCAGGGCGGAGGTCGGCGTGCCGAGGAAGGACACCGGCTCGTCGACGATCCCGAGCCTTTCCGGGATCGTGCCGAGCGGCCCGGTGGTGGGGCTGTACAGGCCCCAGAAGAGGAGCGAGGCGGAGGCCAGTCCGAGCGCGCCGGGCAGGAAGTAGACCGTGCGGAAGAAGCCCGCGCCGGGGCGGGACTCCTGGACCAGCAGGGCGAGGAGGAGCGCGAGGCCGAGGAGGACGACCGTGACGATCGCGGTGTAGAGGAGGGTGAAGCGGAGCGCGGGCCAGAACAGGGCGCTGTCGGTGACGTCGGTGTAGTTCTCCGGGGCGTTGCCGCCCCGGTCTCCCGCGAGCAGCGGCCAGTCGCTGAGGGACATCTGTCCGACGAGCAGCAGGGGCAGCAGGAAGAAGACGGTGACGAACACGGCTGTCGGGGCGGCGTAGCCGAGCCCTTGGACCCTGCGGGACCGCCACCGGGACGCGGTGGCCCGGGCCGGGCGGACCCGGCGTTCGGTCCGGGTCCGGGGTTCGGCCGCCGCCGGGTCGGCTTCCTTCACCTGCATGGCTCTCCTCTGCCGTTGCCGGGTGACGTAGGAGGGGGTGCCGGAGAGTGGGGCGTGCGGAGGGGGAGTGCAACAGGGGGTGCGGAAGGGGGCGTACGGAGGGGGACGTGCCGGTCAGTCGGAGAGGGAAGCGGTGACCGCCTTGTTGTCCTTGTCCACGGACGTCCCGTCGCCGAACACGGCGTCGCGCATCAGGCTCAGCCACGGCCCGTTGGGGTCGTTGAAGGTCTGGCCGAACTTCAGCGCGTAGGGGGTGCGTCCGTGCGCCACCAGCTGGTTGACGGTGACCAGCCGTGGGTCGGCGTCGGAGTACTTGTTGGAGGCGAGGTCGGTGCGCGCCACCACGTCCTTGTGCGCGGCGACCACGTCGACCTGCGCCTCCTCGCCCAGGGACCAGGCGAGGAAGTTCCAGGCCTGGTCGGCCGACTTGCTGGTGGCGGAGACCCCGATGGCGTCGCCGCCGACGAAGGTGGACTCGCCGCCGTCGGGTCCGGGGATGGGCGCGACTCCGAGGTCGAGGTCCTTGGGCATCAGCCCCAGGGTGGTCGACGGCATCGGCATGACACCGACCTTCCCCTTGGGGAAGACCCCGGTCCAGGTCGCGCCCGTCTCGTCGCGTGCGCCGGGGGCGACGATGTCGTCCCGCACCCACCCCCGGTACGTCTCGTAGACCTTCTTCGCGGTGTCGGAGGAGAGCCGGGCCTCGGTTCCCTCCTCGTTCAGGACCTCCTCGCCCCCGGCCCAGATGGACGGCCACCAGGTGAAGACACCGCATCCACCGCAGTTTCCGCCGAAGAAGGTGCCGTCGACGCCGCCGCCCAGCGCGTCCACGGCCCGCGCCTGCCGGTCCCACTCGCGCAGGCTGGCGGGCGGCTTCTCGGGGTCGAGCTTCGCCCGCCGGTAGAGCTCCTTGTTGTAGAAGAGCACCGACAGATCGAGGGTGTGCGGCACGACGTACTTCCTGCCCTCGTACGTGCCGGCCTTGATGTGCGACTGGGCGAGGTACTTGGCGAAGGGCAGGGCGTCGATGCGGGAGGTGAGGTCGGCGAAGAGCCCGCTGGAGGTGTAGTTCGGCACGAACACCACGTCCGAGGCGAACAGGTCGGGCAGATCGCGGGAGCCGGCGGCCGCACCGATCTTGGCCTGGTAGTCGTCGGTGGGGATGACGGTGAGCTCGACCTTGTTCTCGTGGCTCGCGTTGTACGCCTTCACCAGGGCCTCGCTCTGCGGCCGGGTGGCCGCGCGCGTCCACATCGTCAGCGTGGCGCCGTCGTCGACGCCCTTGGCATCCGCCGCGCCCCCTCCGCCCCCACTGCCCGAGCCGCCCTCTCCCGAGCCGCAGGCCGTGACCAGGCTCGCGGCGGCGAGGAGCGCGATGGCGCCGGTAACGAGCCTGTGCAGCTGTCCACGTGGTCCGGTCGTGCTCCTCATGACGATCCCCCTCGACAGAAACGAACCGAAAAGGCTTTCTGAAAGCTAGGACCCGACTGATGGGCCGTCAATCCCCCTGCCGTAAGCGGTTACGAAGGGTCCGCCGAAACTGTGAAAACCGTCTGGACACGTCCCGGCCGAAACAACTCGCGTACCGTTTACCCACGCGCCGCGAGACAGGAGAACCATCCATGACACCGGCTGCCGGCCCCTCTCGTCCGCATCCCGCCACGCTGAGCGACGTCGCCCGGCTGGCGGGCGTGTCCCTCGCCACCGCGTCCAAGGCCCTCAACGGCCGCAGCCAGGTGCGCGCCGAGACCCGGGAGCGGGTCGTCGAGGCGGCCGAGCGGCTGTCGTTCCGGCCCAACCAGCTGGCCCGTGGCCTGCTCGCCGGGCGGACGGGCACGGTCGGGCTGCTCACCAGCGACCTGGAGGGCCGGTTCGGCATCCCGATCCTCATGGGCGCCGAGGACGCCTTCGGCGCGGGCGAGGTAGCGGTCTTCCTCTGCGACGCGCGCGGGGACGCGATCCGCGAGCAGCACCATGTCCGGGCGCTGCTCGGGCGCCGGGTCGACGGCCTGATCGTGGTGGGCAGCCGGACCGATCCCCGCCCGTCCCTGGGCCGTGAGCTGCCCGTTCCCGTGGTCTACGCGTACGCGCCGTCGGACGATCCGGAGGATCTGTCCATCGTCCCGGACAGCGTCGACGCCGGCCGGATCGCCGTGGAGCACCTGCTGGCCTGCGGCCGGACCCGGATCGCGCACATCACCGGCGACACCGGTTACGCGGCGGCGCACGACCGGGCGCGGGGGGCCCTGGCCGCGCTCGTCGCCGCGGGTCTCGCCCCGGTCGGCGAACCCCGGTTCGGGGCCTGGTCGGAGGGCTGGGGGCGGGCCGCGACGGCGCTGCTGCTGGACCGGCATCCGGAGGTCGACGCCGTGCTGTGCGGCAGCGACCAGATCGCCCGCGGGGTCATGGACGTCCTGCGGGAGCGCGGCCGTCGGGTGCCGGAGGACATCTCCGTCATCGGCTTCGACAACTGGCAGGTCCTGACGACGGATTCCCGCCCGCCCCTGACCAGCGTCGACATGAACCTGGAGCAGGTCGGCCGGGCGGCCGCGCACGCCCTGTTCGGCGCGATCGCCGGGGCGCGGCGCTCGGGCGTGGAGACCCTGCCCTGCCGGGTGGTGATCAGGGGGTCGACGGCGCCGCTGTCCTGAACCGGCCTGCCGTGAACTGGGGCCTCAGACTTCTCTCTTGACACCTCATCAGCTCGCTCCTACGTTGCGAAAACCTTTTAGGCAGTTTTCCGCACCCCCTCCGCACCCCCCTCCGCGCACCCCTTCTGCACTTCCCCTCGCACTCCTCTTCCGCACTCCCCGGCTCATGACCGCTGTCGTCAACCGGACAGGGAGCATCCGATGAGAAGACCGCACTCCTCACGGGCCAGACACCGACGCACGAGATGCCTCCTCGTCGCCCTGCTGCTCAGCGCCTGTTCCGTCCTCACCGCCACTCCGGCGCACGCCGCGCAGACGATCGGATTCCCCGCCTTCTCCGGGCCGACGATCCCGGCCCCGCCCGTCGCCTACACGCCAGGCGACATGATGCGGACCATCTACGACGCGGAAAGCTCCGGCACCGATTTCTGGATGGACCGGCTGCTGGCCCGCACCGGCGACGACCCGGCCGGACCCTGGCTGATGAGCCGGGGGCGCGCGGTCTTCATGAAGACCCACGACCCGGCGGTGCTCGGCTTCGGCGGCCATGTCGCCTACTGGGAGAGCGTCACCGACAACAACGCCTACACCGTCGCCCTCTCCCCCGGCGCCTTCACCGAGCAGGTCGCCCAGCGCCGGCAGACGCCCAGCCACTGGAAGAGCGTGCACACCAGCGGCTCCGTCACGGTCGACCAGACCAAGTTCATCACCGACAACAACGTCGCCGTGACCAATCTGTCGATCAAGAACAACGGCACGGCCGCCACCACACTTCAGTTACGGGCGACCTCCCCGTACGCCACCGCGGGCACCGGCAGTGAGCTGACCGGGCAGGTGAACGCCTACAACAACCTCACCACGATCCAGACACGGCTCACCGGCGACGGTTTCGCCGTGTCAGGCGGCGGGCTCAACCGGTCCGTGACGATCGCGGCCGGCGCCACGGTGACCGCAAAGCTGGTGATGGGCTTCGTCACCAGCGAGATCCCCGAGTCGCTCACCGACTACACCGCCTACGCCGGTTACTCCAACGCGACCGCTTTCGCCACCCACGTCAGGGCCTACAACCTGTGGTGGGCGCAGAACGTGCCCTACATCGACGTACCGGAACCGGCGATCAAGAAGAGCGTCTACTACCGCTGGTGGCTGATGCGCTTCAACAGCCTCGACGCCGACATCCCCGGGCAGACCTACCAGTTCCCGACCTCCACCGAGGGCGTCCTCGGCTACAACAACGCGATCGCGCTGACGCAGCCCATGCACATCGACGACCTCAAGTACCTGCGCAACCCGGCCTACGCCTACGGGGACTGGCTCAACGTCGGCCAGGTCTCCAAGGGCGGCCGTTTCCTCGACAATCCGGGCGACCCGGAGAACTGGTCCAACAGCTACACCCAGTACATCGCCGAGGCGGCGTGGAAGAGCTACCAGATCCACGGCGGCCAGCCGGCCATCGCCGGCAACCTGGCCCACTACGCCGAGGGCGACGTCAAAGGTCAACTGGCCTACTACGACCATGACGACAACAAGCTCATCGAGTACGACTGGGGCGCGCTGACCGGCAACGACGCCGACGCGGTCTCCTTCCACTGGAAGTCCGGGAACATGGACCGCGCCGAGTCCGCCTACCAGTACAGCGGCGCGCTCGCCGCCGCGCAGGCCTACGAGGCGACCGGCAACACGGCCAAGGCCACCGAGATGCGCACGCTGGCGACGCAGATCAAGGACGCCATCGTCAACGTGCTGTGGAACCCGGGCCGGCAGTTGTTCGAGCACCGGCTGAAGTCGACCAACGAGTGGGTGCCCTGGAAGGAGATCAACAACTACTACCCGTTCTCGGTCGGCGCGGTGCCCGACACCGCGACGTACAAGCAGGCCCTGCGGCTGTTCGACGACCCGGCCCAGTACCCCGTCTTCCCCTTCTACACCGCCAACCAGGTCGACAAGCAGGCGGCGGCCGACGCCGGGAGCCCGGGCTCCAACAACTTCTCCACCATCAACTCCACGGTGCAGTTCCGGCTGTACTCCTCGGTGCTGCGCAACTACCCCAACTCCTGGATGAACGCGACCGATTACAAGAAGCTGCTCTACTGGAACGCCTGGGCGCAGTACGTCGGCGGCAACACGCAGTGGCCGGACGCCAACGAGTTCTGGGCCGACTGGAACGGCACGGGAATCGACTACCGCTCCTGGATCCACCACAACATCCTGGGCAGCAGCAACTGGACGGTGATCGAGGACGTCGCCGGTCTGCGGCCCCGCAACGACGCCAAGGTGGAGCTGTCGCCGATCGACATCGGCTGGGACCACTTCACCGTCAACAACCTCCGTTACCGCAACGCCGACCTGTCCATCGTCTGGGACGACCCGGCCGACGGCGTGGTGCGCTATCCCGGCGTCCCGGAGGGCTACTCGATCTACGTCAACGGCAGCCGGGCCGCCACCGTCAGCTCGCTGGTGCCCTTCACCTGGGACCCGGCCACCGGTGAGGTGACGACGAGCGGCACGGTCGGCTACCACACGGCCGTCCCCGGTCTCCAGGCCCCGAACCAGGTGGTCCAGGACAGCCCCCGTCTGGTCGACATGTTCGCCAAGGCCGGCGTCGACCTGACCGGCGACCCGGCCGACCTCGCCGCCGGGGCGACCGCGTCCGCCTCTTACACCGGTTCCGGCAGCAACGTCTCCGGCGCGGTCGACGGATATCCCACCAACGAGCCGTTCTGGGGCGCGGGCGGCTCCGCCAACAGCCAGGACTGGTACGAGCTGAACCTCGGCACAGCCCGCACGCTCAACGAGGTCCGGCTGTACTTCAAGGACAGCCGCCCGGCGAGTGCCGCCTATCGGGCGCCGTCCGCGTACACCATCCAGTACCACAACGGCAGTTCATGGGTCGACGTGCCCGGCCAGACGAAGAGTCCGGCCGTCCCGCGCGCCAACTACAACCTGGTGAGGTTCCCGGCGGTCACCGCCCAGCGCGTACGGGTCCTGGCCACCAATGCCTCCGGGGCGAAGACCGGCCTGACCGAGGTGAAGGTCTACAACCGGGGCGGGGTCCAGCCACCTGCCAACCAGGCGACCTCCGCGACCGCTTCGGCCTCGTACACCTCGCCTTGGGAGAGCGTCACCGCCGTCAACGACGGTGTCGACCCGCCCTCCTCCAACGACACCGTGAACCCGCGCTGGGGCACCTGGCCACAGACCGGCCAGCAGTGGGCCGAGCTGACCTGGCCCGCCGCGAAGACCCTGAACAAGGCCGACGTGTACTTCTTCGACGACGACCAGGGCATCGACATGCCCGCGTCCTGGAAGCTGCAGTACTGGAACGGCAGCGCCTACGCCGACGTACCCGGCGCGAGCGGTTACCCACTGGCGAAGAACCAGTACAACACCGTCACCTTCACCGCCACGAGCACCACACGACTACGGGTGCTGCTCACCGGCAACGGCACCAACTCCGTCGGCCTCCTCGAAGCGAAGGTGTACAGCCCGTGACCCGGTCCAGATGCCTCTCCGCGCTCCTCGCCCTGCTGATCGCCCCGGTCGCCCTCCTCACCGCGCCGTCCGCGTCCGCCGCCGTCGCCTTCACCTCGACCGGGGTCAACCAGAACGGCGGCAACTGCCTCGACCTGCCCGGCAGTTCGACGACCAACGGAACTCAACTGCGTGCCTTCGCATGCAGCGCCGGAGCGAACCAGAACCTGGGCTTCACCCAGGTCACGGGGACGACCGACACCTACACGATCACCGTGGCGTCCGGCCAGTGCGTCGACGTCTACGGGGCGTCCACCGCGGACGACGCCGCCGTCATCCAGTGGCCCTGCCACGGCGGGACCAACCAGCAGTGGCGGCTCGTCTCCGTGACGGTCTCGGGAACCGACAAGACCTTCAACCTGGTCTCCGTGAGCTCGGGCAAGTGCGTGACGCCGAGCGGCGGTTCCTCGGCCTCGAACACCAACCTGGTGCAGCTGCCGTGCGCGACGGCGAACGGCAGGGTGTGGCGGCTGCCCGGCTTCACCGGCGGCGGCACGAGCCCGCACACCTTCGCCAACCCGCTCTCCCAGCACGGACCCGACCCCTGGCTCACCTACTACGGCGGTTACTACTACCTCGCCACGACCACCTGGAACTCGACGATCACCATGCGCAAGGCGAGCACCCTGGCGGGGCTCGCCACGGCCGCCGACCAGGTGATCTTCAACCTCACCCGGCCCAACGGGGCGGGCACGATGTGGGCCCCCGAGTTCCACCTGCTCGACGGCCCGAACGGGAAGCGGTGGTACTTCTACTACACGGCCGGACGGGAGCCGTACGACCTCGGCACCCAGCGGATCCACGTCCTGGAGAGCGCCGGCCTCGACCCGATGGGGCCCTACAGCTTCAAGGCCGACCTGCTCGACCCGACCCAGGACAACACCTGGGAGCTGGACCCGAGCATCCTGCAACTGGGCGGAAACCTCTATCTCCTGGGCACGTACTACAACGGCTCGCAGCCCATGTTCATCCGGCCGCTGTCGAACCCGTGGACCGCGAGCGGCACCCGCAGGGTGCTGTCCACGCCCACCTACAGCTGGGAGACGGTGGGCGGCGCGGTCAACGAAGGCGCCGAGGTCCTCCAGCGGGACGGCAAGACCTTCATCGTCTACTCCGCCAGCCACTGCTCCACCCCCGACTACAAGCTGGGGATGCTCACCTACAACGGCGGCGACCCCCTCAGCTCCGCCTCCTGGGTCAAGTCGCCGAACCCGGTCTTCCAGCGGTCCAACGCCAACGGGGTGTACGGCCCCGGCCACAACGGCTTCTTCAAGTCCCCCGACGGGACCGAGGACTGGATCGTGTACCACGCCAACAACTCCGCGAGCGGAGGCTGCGACATGAACCGCACCACGAGGGCCCAGAAGTTCACCTGGAACGCCGACGGCACACCGAACTTCGGCGCCCCGGTCGCCCTCGGCACCACACTGCCCGCACCGTCAGGGGAATAGCGCGCGTCCGCCCCCGCAGTCTCCTCCGGGGTCCGGGGGCGACTGCGGGTCGGCGGGCACGGGATCCACCGGGGCGGGCGGATCAGCCGGGTCGGGAGCGGGAGTGGCCGGGTCGGGAGCGGGAGTGGCCGGGTCGGGAGCGGGATCAGCCGGGTCGGGAGCGGGAGTGGCCGGATCCGGTTCGGCCGACACCGGAGGTTCCGCGGGGGAAGGTTCCTCGACGGGCGGGTCCTCAACGGGAGTTGGAGTCTCCGGATCCGGCTCCGGCTCCGGTGCCTTCTCTCCCGGTTCGGACGTGCCGGGATCCTGCTCCTCACCACCCGCCGCAGGCTCGCCTTTCGCCGGATCGTCCTTCGCCGGATCGTCCGCCGTCGGCTCGTCCTTCGTCGACTCGGGCGGAGCCGGGCTGACGTCGTCGGCCCGCACCACCGGCCGGTCCACGGCCGCGCCGTCCGTCCAGGAGGCGACCGTGGCGCCTGTCCGGGCCGGCGCGCCGTCGGCCTTCTCCTCGGCCGCGTCGGCGGAGGGGCCGCGCTTGGCGGGCGCCGCCGCGAGCACGTCCTTCGACGGCGACGCCACCGGCGCCTTGGCCACCGGCGTCCTGTCCTGTGGAGCCGGGGAGGAGTCCATCGGGCCGAGCGCGAGGGAGAGCACGACGGCGCCCGCCACGGCCGCCCCCACCGCGACCGCCGCCGGCGCCTTCGCACCACCGCCCACGACACCGCGTACGGCGTGCAGCATCCCGCCGCCGTGCCCGCCCGCCGCGACCTGCGCTGCGGCGGACGCTCCGGCGGACCCCGCGGCGAACGGCGCGAGGAACTTGCCCGCTCCGCCCAGCGCGAGCCCGAGCAGAGCCGGGCCGACGAGTGCGGGCAGCCGGTCGTTGGCGCGCATCAGGACCGCCAACCGCCCGCGGCAGTCGTCGCAGGTGTCGGCGTGGCCGAGCAACCGCTCGGACTGCCGCGCCGTCGCCGCGCCGCGGACGTAGGCGGGCATGCGCCCCCAGTGGACCTCGCACGCGGGGTCGCCCGGGGCGCCGGGCTGGGTCCGCAGGAACGCCTGGCGCATGCCCTCGCGGGCCCTGTGCAACAGCACCGCCGTCGCGCCGTCCTTGGCCCCGATGTGCGACCCGACCGCCGCCAGCGGCTGCCCCTCGGCCTCCGCCAGCCACAGTGCCTTCACCCAGCGTTCGGGCAACTGGCCCAGCACCCGCACCAACAGGTCCACGGAAGACACCTGTTCGGCGGGATCGTCCCGGTGGACCCCGCCCCTGGACTGCTCGACGACCCGCTCGGCGGCCTGCGGATCCTGCGGGGTCTCGCGTACGGCGCCGCCCGCGGCGGTGGCGAGATGCCGCACGGTCGTCATGAGGTACGCGGGCACGTTGTCGATCTCGTGCCCGGCTGCCAGTCGCCGCCACACGCGGAAGTGCGCCTCGGCGACGACGTCTTCGGCAGCCCAGGCGTTCCTGGTGAGCGAGCGCGCGTACGCGGCCAGACGAGGCTGGTGCTCCTCGTAGATCCGGGCATACGCGGCGGCGGACGCGGGCGCCGGTGCGGGCACGGCGGCGGGACCGTCGTTCATGGCAGGAACACTCCAGTTACCTGCTGGTGCTGATGGGGCGAGCACGAGTTTGTATGCCGGGATGATAAAAGACTCAACCAATCGCGGGAAAGTGACGCAGGTCATATCACCGGTAGAAGGGTGCGCCCGCCGGGCTGCGCGCTGCCGGCTCGGCCGCGCACCCTCGTACGTCTGAGGTTCACGTGGGAACGGCCAGGGCCTTCACTGCTCCTGGAGTGGATGTCCCACACAGGAACAGGGGGAAATTCAAGTGATGCGTGTCAGACGCTCGTTTCTCGGCGTCGTCGGCGTCGTCGGCGTCGTCGGCGTCCTGGTCTGGCTGGTGGCGACCCTGTTCGGCACGGGATCGGCGCAAGCCGCGCAGCCCGTGCGGGCCCCGAGCGGCGGAGCCGCCGTCGACGTACCGGCCGGGGTGACCGCGGGGGTCGCGGTCTTCGACCGGCAGACCGGGACCTTCACCGAACAGCTCAACACCAGGACGCAGTTCCGGTCCGCGTCGGTCGTCAAGCTGCTCATCGCCCTCGACCACCTGTGGAACCGCGGCCCCGACTACACCCTGCCCGCCGCCGACCGCGCCCGCTTCGACTCGATGCTGCGCTCCAGCGACGACGCGAGCGCCTCGTCCTACTGGTCGCAGAACGGCGGCGGCGCGATCGTCGACCGGATGGTCTCCCGTCTCGGCCTGACCGACACCTCGGGCCCTTCGGCGGGCTACCCCGGTTCCTGGGGCTATACGGCGCTGTCGGCGGCCGACACCGTACGGATCTACCGCTACCTCCTGGACGGCGCCCCCGCCCCCGTCCGCACCCTCGTCATGGGCGACCTGCGCCAGTCCACGCGGTGCGGGACGGACGGATTCGACCAGCGCTTCGGCATCCCGGCGTCGTTCGAGCGGCCGTGGGCGGTGAAGCAGGGCTGGTCGGGCTTCGGCGACTCCGGTGGCTGTACCGGGACAACCTCCGCCGCGAGCGGGGAAGTCAGGGACGTCGCGGACGCGCGGGCCGCCGACGTGGATCTGACGCAGCGGGCGCTGCACACCACCGGAACGGTCGGCGCCGGAGACCGTTCGATCGTCGCGGTGTTCACCCTCCAGCCGACGAGCACCTCGTTCGGCGCCGCCTACACCAACCTCAACCGGCTGGTCCGGTCGCTGAACGTGCCCGGGGGCGCGCGTGCGGCCGGCGCCTGGTTCGGCACCTGGGGAACGGACGTACGCGTACGGGCCGACACGACCACCTCCTCGACCGTGCTCACCAGACTCCCGGCGGGGGTCGAGGTGTCGGTCAGCTGTCAGAAACAGGGCCAGCGCGTCGAGGTGCCGCCGTACGTCAACGAGTGGTGGGCCTATCTGCCGCTGTACGGCGGCTACATCACCAACATCTACGTCCGGTCGCCGGACAACGAGCTGCCGGGCGTCCCTCTCTGCTGACCACGGAGGCCGAAGCTCAACGCGCCGGGTCCGGGCCGTCGCCGCGGCGCAGTGCGCGGGCGCACCAGCCGATGACGGCGGCGTTGGCCAGCGCCCCGAACACGACGGCGACGACGAACATCGCGGCGTGGTCCGGCAGGAAGAGCAGCACCAGGCTGGCCGGGGCGGTGGCGAGCAACGGGATGACGCCCGCCATGGACTCGCCGGAGCTGTCGACGGCGGTCACCACGACCGCCCACCCGAGCAGGACGGCGCAGACCCCGAGATAGACGAGGGCCGCGACCTCGCCGAGTGCCTGCCGCAGCCGGCGCGGAAGGGACCGGCCGGAACGGCCGGAAACAGTACCGGTCACGGGGTGAACTCCTCTGTCGTGGCCAAGCAGGATGGTGGTCGTGGTGGTCAGAGATGGGCGCCGGGTGGGTTCGGGCGGGCGAGGCCGAGGTCGTAGGCGAGGATCGTCGCCTGCACCCGGTCGCGCAGCCCGAGCTTGCGCAGCAGCGCGTTGACATGGGACTTCACGGTGCCGACGGTGATGCCGAGCCGGTCGGCGATCTCCGCGTTGTTGAGTCCGGACGCGACCAGGGCGAGGACGGTGCGCTGGCTGCCGGTCAGGCTGTCCAGCTCGCGGGGGCCGTCCTCCGACCGGAGTCCCGTGCCCGCTCCGGAGGCGTAGTGGCCGATGAGGCGGCGGGTCGCGGACGGGGCGAGGACGCTCTCGCCGGCTGCCACCACCCGGATGCCGTCCAGCAGTTCGGCGGCGCGCACGTCCTTGAGCAGGAACCCGGAGGCGCCGGCGCGCAGCGCGTCGAAGACGTACGCGTCGAGGTCGAAGGTGGTCAGCACCAGGACCCGGGGCGCGTTCTGGCGGCCGGTGATGATCCGGGTGGCGGCGATGCCGTCCAGTTCGGGCATCCGTACGTCCATGACGACCACGTCGGGGGCCAGTTCAGCGGCGAGACGCACCGCGGCGACGCCGTCGGCGGCCTCGCCGACGACCGTCATGTCCTCCTCGGCGTCGATCACCGCGGCGAACCCCGCCCGGACGATGCCCTGGTCGTCGACGACCAGCACCCTCAGGCTCATCGTTCCCTCTCCTCGTCGTCCGGCGTCGCGCCAAGGGGCAGCCGGAGGCGGACCGTGCCCGACGGGCCGGTCGCCAGGGTGCCGCCGAGCGGTGTGATCCGCGCTGTGAGCCGTTCCCGTACGGCGGTGTCGGCGGCGCGGGGCACACCGGTGGCCGTGATCGTCAACGTACCGTCGCCCGCGTCGAGTTCGAGCACGGCGCTCTCCTCGCCGCCGGTCGCGAGCAGGGTCTCGGCGGCGTGGTAGGCGGCCAGGTCGACGGCGGTGGGCAGCCGTTGCGGCACCCGGTCGGTCAGTCGGATCTCGACGTCGCGGCCGGTGGCCCGGCACTGGTGGGCGAGCAGGTCGAGAGCCTGGACGGTGGGCTGGGGACGTAGTTCGGGGGCCGTCTCCCCGTCGCGGACCGTGTCCAGCAGGGCGCGCATCGCGGCGAGGGCCTCGCGGGCGCGGTCGGCGGTCACGTCGAGCCGGCCCGCCTCCGCCTCCGTGACCATGTCGGCGGTGCGCGCCAGCACGGTGGTCTCCAACCCGGCGGCGATACGGCGGCGTTCGGCCCACGCGTCCCGGACGGCCTCCTCGGTCCAGGCGGCGAGGGACTCCGCCTGGACGCCCCGGGCGGCCCGGTCGCGACGCCCGCGCTGGGCGCCGCCGTACCAGGCCGCACCGACCACCACGGCCGCCCCCGCCGTCGTCCAGCCGGCGACCGCCCAGGCGGGGAGCGTCGTGCCGCGGTCCAGGACGGCGGCCGTGGCAGCCGTCGCGTGGACGGCCACGGCCGCGACCGCGAGAGGGAGGGTCGGTGCGACTGCGATCAGGCAGCCCCTGTCCATCGCACCGCCCCGGGCTCGCGCCGCATCCACGGCGACCGCCCAGCACGTGGCCGCCATGCTCAGCGCGGGCGGCAGGACGACCGAACCCGTGTAGCCGCCCGTGTCCATCGCCAGCGGCCACAGCAGGGCCAGGCCGAGCAGGACCGCATACGCGGTGCGGGGCGCCCGGCGCAGCCACAGGAGGGCGACCGCCTGGGCCGCCGCCAGCAGTGCGAAGAACATGCCCGCCGAGACGTGCGAGCCGCTCGACGTCGTCTCCGTCCGGATCACCAGCACCGGGAGCAGCGGCTGGAGGACCAGGCCGACGGCGGCCGTCAGCTGCGCCAGGCGGTAGCTCCACGGTGCGGTCCGCTCCGCCTGGGCGGTGGTCCGGCCGGGCAGGACCGCGCGCACCTCCCAACCGCCGTCCGCCGTAGGGCCGCTGGTCAGGGTGCCGCCCGCCTCCCGTGCCCGAGCCCGTAGGAAGCCCTGGCCGCGTCCGCCGCCGAGGCCCGCACCGTGCGCCGCCGAACCGGCCTGCGGCGGCGCGCTGGTGACCACGACGTCCGTGCGGGTGTCGCCGTAGCGGCACCGCACCCTCGTCTGCGCGCCGGGGGCGTGCCGTGCCACGTTGGTCAGCGCCTCGCGCACGATGCCGTACGCCGCGTCGGCGACGGCGCCGTCCGGCAGCGGGTCGATCTCGCAGTCCACCCGCTGGTCCAGTCGGCGGAACCCGGCGACCAGGGCCTGCAACCGCTCCTCCGGCGACGGCAGTTCCTCCCGCGAGGGCGCGGGGGCCCGTACCGCGCCGAGCGCCCGGGTGACCTCGCGGCCGGTCTCGACCGCGAACTCCAGTGCCTCCTGGGCCAGTTCGGGACGACGCTCGCGCAACCCGAGGGCGGCCCCCGCCGTGACCACCACGGCCGTCAGATGGTGGGCGCTGACGTCGTGCAACTCCCTCTCCATACGGCGGCGTTCGGCTGCCGGGAGCCGGTGACGCTCGGTCTCGGCCCGCTTCAGCAGGTCTTCGGCCGCTCGGCGCGCGCGACGGGTCCGCCGTATCAGCAGACCGGCGCCGCACGCGGTGGCGTACAGCACGGCGGTCAGGACGAGATCGAGTCCGTCGCGGTCGCTCAGCCCGTGCAGGGTGAGGCCCTGCAGCAGCTGCCAGGCGGCGAGCGCCGACACGCACAGCACGGCGGTGAAGGCGTCCCGTTCGGTCGCCACGGTGAACAGGGCCAGCGCGACGCCCGCGGTCCCCAGCACCGCCGTCGCCCCGGTGGGCAGCGGCCCGGCGCCCAGCGCACAGGCGGCGGCGACCAGGACGAGGGTGGTCACCGGGCGGGTACGGCGCAGGGCGAGCGCGGCCGTCACCAGGCCGGCGACCAGGGCCGCCACGAGCAGGGCGGACGCGGACGGGACGTCTCCGCGCGCCAGCGCCGCCCCGGGCCACACCACGGCCTGGGCGCAGATCAGCAGGACCGGGAGCAGCCGGTCGTCGGTTCGATTCATGTCGGATCAAGGCTAGGGCCGTGGGCGAGCGGCCCGGCTCCGGCTGGAGGGGGATTCCGGTCCCCCGGTCTCTATCTCCGGTTCGACGCGGGGTTCGTCCTGCGGCCCGAGGCCGACGCCATGCCCCCGGCCCTAGGCTCGATCACATCGAGGAAGCGGTCGACCAACGCTTCCAAACCAGCGGTTCTTCACTCATCCAGCAGGGGGATCTCCCATGTCCAAGCGCATTCTCGTCTCGTCGCTCGTCGGTGTCGTCGCGGTCGGCGGCATAGTCGCCGGCGGCCTCGCCGTGGCCTCGGCCTCGGCCGCCACGGAGCCGACCGTGAAGAACAGCTCGGTCCGCTACGTCGCTCCGTCCGACAGCGGCGCCGGCTCGCTCACCTTCACCGCGGACGTGAGCGACGACTCGGGCGTCCGGGGTCTCAAGGTCATCGCCTGGCCCGCGAGTTCGAAGCTCGACCCGACCGAGGCGGAGCTGCGGGACGTGGACTCCGCCACCTGCCGGAGCACCTCCGCCGAGACGTCCCGCTGCACCTACACCCTGCCGGTCACGAAGAAGGACGCGGCCGAGTCGGCCCAGGGCGCCTGGTACGTCTCGGCGCTGGCGACCGCCAAGGACGGCGGCACGGCGTTCGCGCCCCGCGCGGCCACCTTCACCGTCGCACCCTGACCCACCGCTCCACCCCGCCCCGGCCGGGCGCCCACGAGGCGCCCGGCCGGCCTCGTTCCTCCGCGGCACCAGGGCCGCCGAAATCGACCTGCTGGTCAGGGAGTCGAGGCGCCTGCCGACCTGATCGTCACGACGCGCTCGGGGCCACGGTCGGGCCCATGCCGCGCAGTTGCTGGACCGTCCCGCCGAGCTTGGCGCGGAACTGCTCGAGCATCTCCGGCTCCTTCGCGCTGACGATCCACCGCGAGCCGACCAGGTACTTGCCCCCGTAGACGGCGGCGGAGTCCAGCCAGGCCTGTTTGTACTCCTCCTCGGGGAAGGTGGTGATGAGGTAGTCGATCTTCTCCGTGTGGCAGAGGCCCTGGCGCAGTTCGTCCGCCTCGATACGGATCGTGGGCTTGCAGCCGGTCAGGTCGGCGATCACCTCGACCTTCGCCGGCGCCACGACACCGGCCTCGGGGGCGGCGGAGATCTTCGACGGATCGCTGTTCATCACGACCTCCTCCTCCGCTGCGCTGCACGCCGTGACCAAGGGCAGCACGGCCACGCTCGCGGCGAGCGCGGCCCCGCGTATCAGGCGGGCGGTGGGCAGGGTCCGACCGATGCGTCCTCGCTGCGGCTGCTGTGGCACGTACCTCTCCGTATCCGGTCCGTATCCGGTCCACGACGCCTGCCCACACGGGGCGACCAGGCGTACGACTACGCCCAGGGGTACGGGCGGACGGCACAGCCCGTTCACCTCGTCGCGGCCCTAGGACCTGCCCTGGTCGTTCAGGTGAGCGAGGAGCAGGTTGGGGTCCTCGGCGGTGAGATAGGCGGCGCTCAGGACGTGGACGGTGTCGCCGCGCAGCGCGATCGACGTGGGGTTCTGCAGACCGTCGGCCGAGGTGAGCACGGTGGAGTGGCTGCCGTCGGGCTGGACGAGCGCGACCTCGCTCGGGCCGTTGAGTGCCGCCAGCAGCCGGTCGCCGTGGCCGGTGAAGGCGAAGTCGTCGATCCCCGGCAGACCGGTGGCCTCGGTCCGGACCGCGCCGGCGCGCCCGTCCCGGCGGACGGGGATGCGCAGAACGGTGCCCTGGTCGAGGTTGGTGGCCCAGACCGCACCCTTGTGGATCTTCAGCCCGTTGGCGCCGAGAAAACCGGTGGGGGCCAGCTCGGGAGCGGTGGACCAGGCGGTGGGAGCACCGCCGGAGGCGGGCACGCTCCAGATGGCGCCGAGCACGGAGTCGGTGACGTAGAGGGTGCTGGTACGGGGGTCCAGCGCCAGGCCGTTGGGCAGGCCGTCGGCCGGCAGCGCGGCGATCCGCTGCGGTACGCCACCGGGGCGCAGACGCCACACGCCGGTGAGGTCGGCGGTGCCGGTGGCGTACAGGAAGTACAGGGTGCCGTCGTGGGCCCGGACGATGCCGAGGGTCAGCGGGAAGCCCAGGACCGGGGTGTGGACACCGCCGTCGGCGGGCTCGGGCAGGGTGGCCAGGATGCGGGTGGCGCCCTGGGGAGAGACCTCGGCGATCTGTCGGCTCCCGGCGAAGGTGACGTATGCGGCGCCGCCCGGCCCCAGGGCGATGTTCTCCGGCATCTGGCCCTCGGCCAGGTCGAAGTGCGCGGCGATCCGCGCGTCGCCCAGCGGCGCGGAGACGGCCGAGGCCGGAGCCGGACCGAGTGCCGTGGCGGCGACGGCGGTGGCGACGACGAGGACCGCCGACGACAGGGCGGACATCGAGAGATTCTTGAGCATGGTTCCTTCACTGGATTTCGGGCAGGCGGCAGCGATACGCCGACGCATGGGTGGGATGGGGTGAGCGAATTGGGGGTGGGTGGGGATGAGCGGCCGGTCAGCCGGTGGTGACTGGGGACCTCGTCCGCGCCCGGGCGGCCGGGGTGGCGTCCTGACCGGCGTCCCGGCTGGCGGCCTGGGCGGCGTCCCGGCCGGTGGCCTGGGCGAGCAGGGTCAGCGCCGCCCGCGAGGGGGATGCCGCCTCCGTGGTGGCGACGACGACGTTGGGGCCCGGGCCGTGGCTCAGGGTCTGCTGAGTGACCGTCAGCGTGCCGACCAGTGGGTGCCGCATCTCGTAGACGGCGACGGTGCACGCCCGGACCCGGTGATCGGCCCACATCGAGGCGAACTCCGTGCTTCTCGCGCTCAGTTCACCCACCAGCGCGTGCAGCGCCGCGTCCTGCGGGTGCCGGCCGGCCACCAGGCGCAGACTCCCCACCACTGCCCTGGCCTTGCTCGGCCAGTCGGCGTACAGGTCGCGGGTGTGGCAGTCGAGGAACACCAGTCTGGCCATGTTGGGCCGTTGCGCCGACACCTCGGGGGCGCCAGGGTCCACGTGCCCGGCGAACAGCGCGTGACCCTGGGGGTTCCACGCCAGCACGTCGCCGCGCCGGCCGAGCACGATCGCGGGGACGTCCGCCAGCGCGTCCAGCAACTGACCCGCCGCCCGTGTGACGCGCTCCGGCGCGGGCCGCCGGCTCCGGGTGCGCTGCCGGTCCGCCCGGGTCAGGTCGTGCAGGTGCCGCCGCTCGGACTCGTCCAGCCGCAGCGCCCCGGCGAGCGCGTCCAGCACCTCGACGGACGCGCTCAGGGACTGCCCCTGCTCCAGCCTGGTGTAGTAGGAGACGCTCACGCCCGCCAGCAGCGCCAGCTCCTCGCGCCGAAGTCCCGGCACACGTCGGCGCTCCCCGTAGGTGGACACCCCGACGTCCTCGGGACGCAGCTGCGAGCGCCGCGCCCGCAGGAAGTCCCCGAGCTGCGATTTCGCGTTCATGGATCCGAGTATGGGCCGACCCGGAACACTCAGCCTGCCCCAACCGTGGATAGGCAGCAGCGGGGCTCGACCCATGGGGAGCCCCGCGCCGGTGTTTCCGCGATCGGTCAGTACGAGGAGGTCCGGCCCTCGTAGGTCCGCGCGCCGCTGTCCCACATGCCCTTGGCGTAGGAGGTGACGTTGATGTCGTTGACCATCTTGGTGTAGCAGCCGGTGCCCGTGGTCGCCACGGCGCAGGTGTACTCGCGACCGTCGGAGTTGCGGCGGACGGTGGCGTACGGGGTGAACTGGTCGAGGGTGTTGTAGCTCGCGTGGGAGATGCGCGCCCAGGCCGCCCGACAGCTCGGGCTGTAGCGCAGTTCCACGTACGCCTGGCCGAGCCATATCCCGCCCACCGGGGAGGTCGCGTCGTCCGCGCAGTACACGCTGGGGTCCTTGCCCTCGCAGGTCGACCCGTAGCAGCTGGCGGTCGGGGCGGCGCTGGCGGGCGCGGCGACGGCGGTGCCCGCCCCCGCCATCATCAGCACGGACGCGGACGCGGCCCAGCGCCGAAGGTTCTTCATGTCTCTCCTCCATGGCCTCAATGACCCTGATGGCCCTGATGCCCTTGATGGCGTCTTTCGCCGGGAGTCTCCGCGAGCCCCTGCTGAACCCCCGTACAGCAGGGACTCGAAACGGATGACGTCCTGCCGGATGAGGTTCTACGGTGAACCTTGCGAAAACCTTGTGGCGGCTGGCGATGGCGAATGAGGCCTGGTGAGACTGCACTTACTCGGTCCCCTGGAACTGCGGGTCGCGGGGCGGGCGTTCGATGTGGGACAGCCGCGTCGTCGGGCGGTCCTCGCGGCGCTGGCCGCCGACGCGGGCCGTCCCGTAGCGGTGGACACCCTGGTCGACCGCGTCTGGGACACCGCCCCTCCGGACGGGGCACGGTCGGTCCTCTACTCCCATATCAGCCGACTGCGACGGCTCCTCGACGACGCCGCGACCGAGGCCGCGGCGGGCGGCCGGGAGGCGCAAGAGCCGACGATCCGCATCAGCAGGGCCTCCGGGGGATACGTCCTGGAGGCGGACGAGGACGCGGTCGATCTGCTGCGCTTCCGCGCGCTCGTCGCACAGGGGCGTGAGCGGCGCTCGGGCACGGAGCGCGCCCGTGTCCTGGAGGAGGCGCTGCGGCTGTGGCGCGGTGTGCCGCTGGCCGGGCTGCCCGGGGCGTGGGCCGAGCGCATGCGGACCGGCTGGACCCAGGAACGGGTCGAGGCGGCGCTCTCCTGGGCCGAGGCCTCGCTGCGGCAGGGGACCGCGGAAGAAGTGCCGGGGCTCCTGCGGCCCCTGATGGACGACCACCCGCTGTCCGAGCCCCTGGCCGGGATGCTGATCCGCAGCCTGTCCGCCGCCGGGAGGACGGCGGAGGCGGTGCATGTGTACACCGAGATACGTCGGCAGCTGGCCGCGGAACTGGACATCGCCCCGGGCAGCGAACTGCAGTCGGCATACGAGGAGTCGCTGCGCGAGACAGCGACGGAACGGCCCCCGGAAGCACAGCCCGCACCCGTCCCGGTCCCCGCCCAACTTCCCATGGACGTACGGTCCTTCACCGGCAGGGACGACCAACTCATCGACCTGACCCGGCATCTGGGCGCCGTAGAGGTCACGGAGGACACGGAAGACACGGAGGACACCGGCCGGACGTCGGCGGTGGTCGTGTCCGCCGTCTCCGGCACCGCGGGCGTCGGCAAGACCGCGCTGGCCGTCCACTGGGCCCACCGGGTGCGGGACGCCTTCCCCGACGGGCAGCTCTACGTCGACCTCAGGGGCTACAGCCCGGAGGAACCGGTGTCCGCGGCCCAGGCGCTCGCCGGGTTCCTCACCGCACTGGGCGTTCCCGGGCCGGAGATCCCCCTGCGGCTCGACGACCGCGCGGCACGCTACCGCACGGCCGTCGACGGACGGCGACTGCTCGTCGTACTCGACAACGCCGCGTCCACCGCCCAGGTCAGACCGCTGCTGCCGGGCAGTCCGACCTGCAAGGTCCTCATCACGAGCCGGGACTCCCTGGCGTCCCTGGTGTCGGTGCACGGAGCGCACCGGGTGACCCTCGACGCCCTCCGCCCGCACGACGCGCTGGCCCTGCTGCGCGCGCTGATCGGGCCGCGGGTCGAGGCCGAGCGCCCCGCGGCGGCGGACCTGGCCGAACAGTGCGGGCGGCTGCCGCTGGCCCTGCGGGTGGCGGCCGAGCTCGTGTTGTCCCGCCCCGTCGAGCCCCTGGCCGTCCTGGTGGCCGAACTGCGGGACCATCGCCGACGCCTGGACCTGCTGGAGTCCGGCGACGGAGATCCCCGGGCCGCCGTACGCGCCGTCTTCTCCTGGTCGTACGAGCGTCTCCCCGAACTGCCCGCGCGTCTGTTCAGGCTCCTGGGTCTGCACCCCGGACCCGATGTCGACGCCTACTCCGCCGCCGCCCTGGCCGGGGAGTCCGTGGACCGCGTTCGGCGGGCGCTCGACGTCCTGGCCGGAGCGCATCTGCTGCACCGGACCGGTCCCGGCCGCCACGGCATGCACGACCTGCTGCGGGCCTACGCCGGGGAACTGGCCGGCCGGCACGACACGGCGGCGGACCGGGACGCGGCCGTGACCCGTCTGCTCGACCACTGTCTGGCGGCGGCCGCGACGGCGATGGACGTCCTGTACCCGGCCGAACGGCATCTTCGCCCCACCGTCGACATACCCGCGGCCGGTGTGCCGCCGCTGGCGCCGCCCCTGCGGACGGCCGAGGAGTGCCGTGCCTGGCTGCGCGCCGCGCAGCCCACCCTGGTGGCGCTCTGCTCCCGGACCGAGGAGCCCGGTCCCTCCGGGCACACCGTGCGGCTGGCCACCACGCTCCACCGCCACTACGAGCGGTCCGGGCACTACGCGGACGCCCTCACCGTCCACACGCACGCCCTGCGCGCGGCCCGCTCGGTGGCGGACGCCCACGGCGAGGCCGACCTCCTGGCCTGCATCGGCGCGGTCCACCGGCGGCTCGGCGACTACGACACCGCCCACCGGCACCACGAGAGCGCCCTCGTGCTGTGCCGCCGTATCGGATACCAGGCCGGCGAGGCCCGCCATCTGACCAACGTGGGCGTGCTGCACGAGCTGCGGGGCCAGTACCGGGCGGCCGCCGATCACCACGAGCGGGCGGTCGAGCTGTTCCGTGCGGCCGGTGACGCGCACGGCGAGGCGGACGTGCTGAACAACCTGGGCATCGTGCACGAACTGCTCGAGGACTACCAGGCGTCGATCGACTGCTACCGGCGGGCACTGGACCTGTACCGGGCGAAGGACCACCAGGTCGGGGAGGCCAGCGCCCTCGGCAATCTGGGCATCGTCCTGGCGCGCCTGGGCGATCACCCGGCCGCGGCCGGGCACTTCGAGCGCGCGCTCGCCGTCTTCCGTCGCCTCGGGTACACCGGCGGCGAGGCGCACGCCCTGTCCAACCTGGGCAACGCGCTGTGCGCGCTCGGCCGGTACGACGAGGCGGCCGCCCACCAGCATCTGGCCCTGGACCTCTTCCGGCGGACCGGCGAGCGCTACGGCGAGGCAGGCGCCCTCAACGGCCTGGGCGAAGCCCTCCGCGGCGCCGGACGGCATACCGAGGCGCTGGACGCCCACGATGCGGCGCTCGACGTGGCGCTCGGCATCGAGGAGCGCGAGGAACAGGCCCGCGCCCACCTCGGCACGGCTCTCGTCCGGCAGGCACTGCGGGACTTGGTTCGTGCCACGTACCACCTCGAACAGGCCCTGTCCCTGTACACGGCGCTCGGCTCGCCACGGGTGGACGAGGTCCGCGAGACACTCCTGCTCCTGAAGTCCCCCTGAGCGGAACCGCGGCGGGACGTACGGCGTCTCGTCCGTGAGCGGGTCGGGGCGGGCCCGGCCGCCCGGGGCCGAGAGGGACGAGACCGACGTGGCGAGTGACAAGGCGCGGAAACTGTTCGAGGCGCTCGACCTCGACGAGAACGGGACGCTGACCCGCGAAGAGGTGATCACCGCCCTGCGCACCAAGGGCCCGACCCTCGCCGCGTCGGGGCACCTGCCGTTCTGGGGCGTGGGGGACCCCGACGCCTCCTCCGCGCTGTTCGACGCCGCCGACCAGAACGGGGACTCGGTACTGACCCTGGAGGAGTTCGCGGCCGTGGCGGACCGCCGTTTCGGCTGGCGCTGAGCACGGACCGACCGGCGGACCGATCAACAGACGCGCAGACCGGCAGACCGGCAGACCGGCAGACCGGCAGACCGGGCACACTGTCACGCGTGGACGACTATCGCCTGGTGGACAGAGAGCCCGCTCCCGCCCGCTACGGACGCCTGGAGGTGCGGACCGCCGACCTCGGCCCGGCCGACTGGCTCACCGAACGCGCCCCGGGACACGGCGACTTCGGGACGGTGGCGGGCGTCGCCGCGCCCGGGTTCGCCGCCTACGCGCGGGTGCTGCACCCGGCGGCGCTGGACGAGCGGCCCGTGCGATGGGCCGCGGTGGCCGCCGCCCGCGGGCTCGGGACGCGGCCCGGCGCCGACTGGCACGAGGTCGCCGGTCTGGACCGCGACTACCACAACGCCTGCGCGTACGGTCTGCCCGGCGTCTGGGACGAGCATCCGGCGGAGGGGCCGACTCCGCCCGCCGTCGCCCAGGCCCTGATCCCCGTCCTGGCCCGGCACACCCGGACCCCCGAGCGGTGCTGGTTCGGCCTGTGGAACGGCTACGGCCGCTGGGACTTCGACGGGATTCCGTCCTTCCCGACCCCGGGCCGGGACGAGGTCCTGCTCGCCGGCCCGCTGGCCGAGGCCGTCTCTCCCGTGTCCCTGAACGAGTTCGCCGAGCTGCCCGACCTGTGGTGGCCGCAGGACCGTGCCTGGTGCCTGGGCGGCGACGTGGACCTGGTCAGCACCTACGTCGGCGGCTCCCCGGCGCTGATCGCCGAACTGCTGGCCGCCCCGGAGCTGGAGGCGCACCCCGTCTCACCGGGCGACAAGGTGGGTTGACCGAACCCCGCCGACCGAACCCCGCCGGCCGAACCCCGCCCCCACAAGAATGGTTAGATATTCAACTATGACGCGACGGATCTTCATCGACAAGCAGAGCCCCAAGGCCTACCACGCACTGCTCCAGACGTCCGAGGCCGTGCGCGCGACCGCCGCCGACGCGGGCCTGGAGCGCACCGTCGTGGAACTGGTCAACCTGCGGGTGTCACAGCTCAACGGCTGCGCGTTCTGCCTCGACGTGCACACCAAGGCCGCCCTGCGGGAGGGCGAGGACACCCGGCGGCTCGGCGTCCTCGCGGCCTGGCGGGACACCGGCCTCTTCACTCCCCTGGAACGCGCCGCGCTGGCTCTCGCCGAGGCGACCACCGCCCCGACCGACGCCGCCGCACAGGAGGCCGCCTACGCCGACGCCCGCCAGGTCCTCACCGAGGACCAGATCTCGGCGGTGATCTGGGTGGCCGTCGCCATCAACGCCTTCAACCGGGTGTCCATCCTGAGCAGACACCCCGTGCGCTAGTCCCCCGGCCTCGCTCGCCGGGCCCCTCACCCCCGCACCGGACGCGGGCTGACCAGCCCCGCCCCATACGCCCCCACCACGGCCTGGGCGTGGTCGCCCTGCCCGCGGGGGCGAGCGGCTGGCGGACGGAGTAGCACAGCCGGTCGGGCCGTACCTCCGAATGGACCGTCAGAACACCCCAAATCGTGGGTTTCCTCACCCGTTCTCGTGGCGTTCCCGCTTTCCCCCCGGCGGTCGCGCCCGTCCCTCGTGAGAAAGTTGCCGCTCGAAACCAGCCAGGGGGGTCTGTGACACGACATCAGAAACGGTCCGGGGTACGCAGAAAGCGGCCTACGCGGCCTACGCGGCGGACGTCGCTGACGCTGCTGACGGCGCTCGGGACACTGGCCGGCGCCGCCCTCGCGGGCGCGACTCCGGCCGGCGCGGCGACCTGGACCACGGTGGCGGCGGGCGTGACGTACCGGCAGTACGACCTGCAGGCGGCCGCCGGGGTGACTCATGTGCACGTGCTCAGCGTCGACCTGGCCAACGCCCATGTGCGGCTGGGGCTGTTGTACCCGGGAGCGGTGGCGTCCCGTGCGCCCGTCTCCCGGCAGGCCGACGCGCAGAAGGCCGTCGCCGGCATCAACGGCGACTTCTTCAACATCTCCGAGACCCAGCACCCGGGGATCACCGCGACCGGCGCGAGCGTGGGTCCGGCGATCGCGAACGGGAAGGTGCTCAAGGGCGCGGTCCCGGACGCCCAACGGTTCGGACCCGAACTGCCGCCGGGCACGAACACCCGGGCCGTGGTGGGCGTAGCCGCCGACGGGAAGGCCCGGGTGGACAGCCTGGACCTCGCCGGCAAGGTGACCGCCACCCGCAGCCGGGTGGCGCTGAGCGGGCTCAACCAGTACGCGCTGCCGGTGAACGGCATCGGCGCGTACACCTCGGACTGGGGCAGCGTCTCGCGGCTGCGGGCCGCCTGCGGCACGGACACCAGCCGGGGCGCGGCGTGCAGTTCGAGCACCTACGAGGTGACGGTCAAGCACGGCCGGGTCGTGTCGACGGCGTCCAAGCCGGGCAGCGGGTCCATCGCGGCGGGCGCCACGGTGCTCGTCGGACGGGAGACGGGCGCGCAACGCCTGAAGACCTTCAAGGTGGGCCAGCGGGTGACGGTGACCCACGGGCTGACGGCCGCGTCCCGGGCGACGTACCGGTTCGCGGTCGGGGGCTATCCGGTGCTCTCGGGCGGAGCGCCGCGGTCCGGGCTCGACGCCCGGGTCTCGGCCGTGCGCACGGCGGTGGGCATCGGCAACGGCGGGAAGCGGGTGTACCTGCTCGCGCTGGACGGCGCGGCCGCGTACCGCAAGGGCCTGACGATCGCCGAGGTCGCCGCCGCCCTCAAGAGCCTCGGCGCGACCGAGGGCTTCAGCCTGGACGGCGGCGGCTCGTCGACCCTGGTGGCCCGCCCGTCGGGCAAGACCAAGGTGACGGTCCGCAACCACCCGTCCGACGGCACGGAGCGCCCCGTGCCGAACGGCATCGGCGTCTTCACCCAGTAGTGAACCCGCCGTTCAGCTGGTGAGCACCCCGTTCAGCGCGGCCTCACGGTCGAAGGCCGCCGACGATGTCGGCGGTCGCCGTGAGGCCGCTGCTGATGGTGGGGGCCATGCTGGTGCCGGCCAGGAAGAAGCCGAGCAGCAGACAGACCAGCGCGTGCGAGACCTTCAGTCCGCCGCTGCGCAGGAAGATCACCGCCAGGATCAGCAGCAACAGGACCACGGAAATCGAAAGGAACATCGTCAGCCTCCTCCGCCATGTCCGCTTTCGCGGCGTTCGGCCGCAAGTGTGGCGTAACGGAGGGTTCGTCCGTGCGACTGAGCCGTCCGCCGAACGGGTGGTGTCTACGCCGTTCGGCGGGCGTCCAGGAAGGTCTCCAGGCCGGCGAGGTCGTCGGTGTTGAGGTAGTCGACGTCGGCCGCGAGGAGTTCGGCCCAGAGGGCGTCGCGGTCGGGGCCCGCGACGTCGGGGGTGGCCCAGAAGCGGACCTGCTGTCCGCGCGTGTGCGCCGCGCCCACGATCCCGCGCAGCCGCTGCCGCTCCGCCTCCGGGAAGGAGCCGACGCCCAGCCAGGTGAAGTTGAGCGTCCAGTTGTCGGAGATCAGCGAGGCGAAGGAGGCCTCGCCGGCCCCGAGGTCGGTGAGGCGTCCGTCGTAGAAGGCGCGGCGGACGGTCTGCGCCTCCATGGGCGTACGGGCCGCGCGGTCGCCGGAGATGACGGCGGTGACCGGGCCGGGGTGGATCCGACCGTGGGCATACGTCGTGAACAGGCCCCGGTAGCGCTTGAGTCGGCGGTCGAGCGCGAGGTACGTCGAGGAGCCCTCGGTCTTGATGTCGATGAGCAGTTGCAGCGGCCGCCGGTAGCCCCGGTACACGGAGCCTCGGCCCGCTTTGACGCGGGCGGCGAGCGGGGCGAGGTAGAGGGACTCCAGAGTGCGGGTCGGGTCGAGTTCGTCGGCCGAGTGGGCGACGAGGAGTTCGCCGTCGACGAGGAAGATGTCGGCCTCGACGCTGCCGAAGCGGTGGTCGAGGGCGTCGAGGAGGGGGCGGGGGTGCTCGTAGTCGTTGTGGGCGTGGGCGCGCCACAACGGGCGGGCGCCGGGATGCCGTTCCGCCGCGAGCGCGCTGACGCCGGGCAGGGCGACCGCGCCGGCGAACGCGGCGCCGAGGGTGCTGAGGGCTCTGCGACGGGTGGTGAGGGCCATGCTCTGCCTCCCTGTGGATGCCGTACGGGACCACCGCGAGTATCACGCGCCACAGCACCCAACGGGCCTGCACATGGCAGGAGTTGGCCGGACCGCCGCTGCCCGTTCACTCCTGCGCGGCAGTGCACACGAAAAAACCCGCCCCAGGTGGGGCGGGCTTTCCCGCGGGTTCTCCCGGCCGTGCGTCAGGGGGCCCGGAGGTCGACCAGTTCGGCCAGCACCGCACGGTGGGCTCCCGCCGTGCCGTAGGCGATCGAGTCGGCCTTGGCCCGCTTGAGGCAGAGGTGGACCGGGTGCTCCCAGGTCATGCCGAGGCCGCCGTGCAGTTGCAGGGCCTCCTCGGCCGCCCGGACGGCGACGGACGCCGCGTAGGCCTGGGCGACGGCGACCGCCACGTCGACGTCCGCTCCGGTGGCGAGCGCGTCGGCGGCGGCGCGGGCGGCGGCCCGGAGGCTGACGACCTCCAGCCACAGCTGCGCCAGCCGGTGCTTGAGCGCCTGGAAGCCGCCGACCGGCCGGTTGAACTGCTTGCGCTCCTTCAGATAGCGCACGGTCTCCGTCAACGCCCAGTCGGCGAGCCCGAGTTGCTCGGAGGCGAGCAGCCCGGCGCCGGCCAGCAGAGCACGCCGGACGGCGGGTTCGGCGTCGCCGATCCGGCGGCCGGGGGCGCCGACGAGGGTGACCGTGGCGAGCGGCCGGGTCAGGTCGAGGGAGACCTGCGGGGCGACGGTCACGGCGGCCGCGTCGACGGCGTGGAGACCGCCGTCCTCGGCCGGCACCAGGAACACATCGGCGACCACCGCGTCCGCGATCCCGGTCAGCTCCCCGTGCAGCACACCGTCTTCGACGCGTACGGCCGTGAAGGGGGCGCCCGGGGCGGTGTGCAGGCCGACCGCGAGCGCGCCGAGGGTTCGGCCGGACGCCAGCCGTCGAAGCAGCTCTTCGTCGCCGCAGGCCAGCAGGGCCTCGGTGGCGACCACGGCGCTGGTCAGATACGGCACGGGCGCGACCGCCCGCCCCAACTCCTCCAGCACCACGGCGACTTCGCGGTGGCTCGCGCCCTGTCCGCCCTGCGCCTCGGGCACCAGCAGGCCGGCCAGGCCCATGCCGTCGGCGAGCGCCTTCCAGGCCGCGAGGTCGTGCGGGGCGTCCGACTCGGTGCGGGCCATGACGCCCGGCGCGTCGCAGTGGTCGGCCAGCAGGTCCCGTACGGCGGCCCGGAGCGCCTCTTCCTCCTCCGCGTACAGCAGGTCGCTCATCGGGCCAGGTCCTTCCATGCGACGTCCTTGTCGGTGCGCGGCTCGGCGGGCAGGCCCAGGACGCGCTCGGCGACGATGTTCAGCAGGACCTCGCTGGTCCCGCCCTCGATGCTGTTGCCCTTGGAGCGCAGGTAGCGGTACCCGGCGTCCCGGCCGGTGAAGTCCACCAGCTCCGGGCGGCGCATGGTCCAGTCGTCGTACAACAGGCCCTCCTCGCCGAGGAGTTCGACCTCCAGGCCGCTGATCTCCTGGTTGAGGCGGGCGAAGGCGAGCTTCATGCCGGCGCCCTCGGGGCCTGGCTGGCCGACGGCGAGCTGCTGGCGCAGGCGTTCGCCGGCGAGGCGGGCGACCTCGGCCTCCACCCACAGCGTGAGCAGCCGCTGGTGCAGGTCGTGGGTGCGCAGCTCGGGGCGTTCGCGCCAGGTCTTGGAGACCGGGCCGATCATGCCGCCCTCGCGGGGCAGCCGCATGCCGCCGATGGCGACGCGTTCGTTGTTCAGGGTGGTCTGCGCGACCCGCCAGCCGTCGCCGACGTCACCGAGGCGGCGGGCGTCGGGGATGCGGACGTCGGTGAGGAACACCTCGTTGAACTCGGCCTCGCCGGTGATCTGGCGCAGCGGCCTGACCTCGACGCCCGGGTCGGTCATGTCGCAGACGAAGTAGGTGATGCCCGCGTGCTTGGGCACGTCCGGGTCGGTGCGGGCGATGAGGATGGCCCAGCGGGCGAGGTGGGCGCTGGACGTCCACACCTTCTGCCCGTTGACCACCCAGTCTCCCCCGCTCTCGCGGACGGCGCGGGTGCCGAGCGCGGCCAGGTCGGAGCCGGCGCCCGGCTCGCTGAACAGCTGGCACCAGACCTCCTCGCCCACCCACAGGGGCCGCAGGAAGCTCCGCTTCTGCTCCTCGGTTCCGTAGCGCAGGATCGTCGGCGCGGCCATGCCGAGGCCGATGCCGATACGGCGCGGGTCGTTGTCGGGAGCGCCCGCGGCCTCCAGCTCGGCGTCCACGACGGCCTGGAGCGAGCGGGGCGCGCCGAGGCCGCCGAGCCCCTCCGGGTAGTGCACCCAGGCCAGCCCCGCGTCGAAGCGGGCCTTCAGGAAGTCCACCCGGTCCGTCGTGGCGGGCGGCTTCGCGGCCAGCAACTCCGCGGTACGGCGCGTGAGTTCGGCTGCGTCGACGACATGGGCTGTATCGGTCATACGGCGGCTCCGTTGTCCTGCGAAAGCGAGGGCAGCACCGCGACCCGGCCGGTGGTGACGCCGTCGGCGACCCGCTGCACGGCGGCGGCTCCTCCGGCCAGCGGCACGCGCTCGCTCACCAGCGGCAGAATCGCGCCCCGGGCGGCGAGCTCGGTGAGCTGCTCGTGGCAGTGCTGGACCAGCTTCGGGTTCTTGGTGTTGTAGAGGCCCCAGTGCAGGCCGAGGATCGCGTAGTTCTTCACCAGGGCGTGGTTCAGCCCGGGGCTGGGGATGGTGCCGCTGGCGAAGCCGACGACCACGATCCGGCCCTCGAAGGCGACGACCTTGGTCGACTGCGTGTAGGCCTCGCCGCCCACGGGGTCGTAGATCACGTCGGCGCCCCGGCCGCCGGTGGCCGCCTTCACCGCGCCGACGACGTCCTCGGCGCGCCGGTCGATGACGACGTCACAGCCCAGCTCCCGTGCCACGGCGACCTTGTCGGCGCCGCCCACGACACCGATGACGGTCGCGCCCGCCGCCTTTCCGAGCTGTACGGCCGCGCTGCCGACCCCTCCTGCGGCAGCGTGGACGAGCAGCGTCTCGCCCGCCTCCAGCCGGGCCCGCCGATGCAGGCCGAACCAGCCCGTCTGGTAGCCGACGTGCAGCGCGGCGGCCTCGGCGTCGTCCAGCGAGTCGGGCGCGGGCAGCACGGCGGCGGCGTCCGCGACGGCGTACTCGGCGAAACCGCCGTACGGCAGCGCGGGGTTGGCGATCACGCGGCGGCCGTCCTCGGTCTCGCCGCAGATCTCCACGCCCGGGGTGAAGGGCAGCGGGGGCCGGACCTGGTAGTGGCCCCGGCACATCAGCACGTCCGGGAAGTTGATGTTCGCGGCGCGCACCCTGAGCAGGATCTGGCCGTCGCCGGGCGTGGGCCGCTCCACTTCCTCGAGCCGCATCACCTCGCTCGGCTCACCGTTCTCGTGCACCTGCCATGCCTGCATGCGGGGCCTCCACGCGACTTCCTCGTCCGACCGGGGTCGATCGCATACTAAGCGGTCGCTTGCCGATGGGGGAACAGCCGCCGGGAGAACAGTCGCGTGTGTCACGTCCGCGCCGGTCACGTCCGCGCCGGTCACGGTCCGCCGGTCACGTCCGCGCCGGTCACGTCCGCGACGGCCGCGCCCGTACGTGCATCCGCTCCCCCTGCGGCCCGAACAGGCTCAGGAACTCGGCCGGCCCCTCCCCCGTCGACCCGAACCAGTGCGGCACGCGCGTGTCGAACTCGGCGGCCTCCCCCGCCGTCAGCACCACGTCGTGCGCCCCGAGCACGAGCCGCAGCCGCCCGGACATCACGTACAGCCATTCATAGCCCTCGTGGGTGCGCAGCTCCGGCTCCTCGTTGCGCTGGGGTTCCAGCACCTTGAAGGCCTGGAGCCCGCCGGGCTGCCGGGTCAGCGGCCAGAAGGTGCGCCCGTGCCGTACGACCGGCTTGGCGCGCACCCGGGGGTCGCCCACCGGCGGCGCGCCGACCAGTTCGTCCAGCGGCACCTGGTGGGCCTGGGCGATCGGCAGCAGCAGTTCCAGGCTCGGCTTGCGCAGACCCGACTCCAGCCGGGAGAGCGTGCTGACGGAGATGCCGGTCGCCTCGGACAGCGCCGCCAGGGTGACCTCCCGCTCCTTCCGGATCCGGCGCAGACGGGGGCCCACTTCCGCGAGAACGTCTTCGGCAGCCATGCCCGTATTGCAGTATCGGCAAAGACATTTGTCAATACAGGTCCGTAGAGGTCGGTAGAGGTCTGTCCGTCGCGGTCGAGCGGGTGTGGTCCGGGGCGTGCCGTTGCACCATGGCTGCATGCTGCTGACCCGGCTCGCCGACGTGTCCCGGGAGGTCGCCGCCGCCTCGGCGCGCTCCCGCAAGATCGCTCTGCTCGCCGAGCTGTTCCGGGACGCGGAGGCGGACGACGTGCCGATCGTCATCCCCTATCTGGCCGGGCGGCTCCCCCAGGGCCGGCTCGGCGTCGGCTGGAAGGCACTGAGCCGACCGGTCGACCCGGCCGCCGCACCGACCCTCACCGTGCGCGAGGTGGACGCTCTGTTCACCGAGCTCGGCCGGGTCTCCGGCCCCGGTTCGCAGGCCGAACGGGCCCGGCTGGTAGGCGAGTTGATGGGCGCGGCCACCGAGGAGGAGCAGCGCTTCCTGCTCGGCCTGATCACCGGCGAGGTCCGCCAGGGCGCGCTGGACGCCGTCGCCGTGGAGGGGCTGGCGCAGGCGACCGGGGCCCCGCCGCCGGACGTACGGCGGGCGGTGATGCTGGCCGGGTCGCTGCAGACGGTGGCGCGGGCGCTGCTCGCGGACGGGCCGGCGGCGCTGGCGGCGTTCCGGCTCACCGTCGGCCGCCCGGTGCTGCCGATGCTCGCGCACACCGCGACCTCGGTCGCCGAGGCGGTCGGCAAGCTGGGGGCGTGCGCGGTGGAGGAGAAGCTGGACGGCATCCGCGTGCAGGTGCACCGCGACGGCGACGGCGTCCGCCTCTACACCCGCACCCTGGACGACATCACCGACCGCCTGCCCGAAGTGACCTCAGCCGTACGGGAGTTGGCGGGCGAGCGGTTCATCCTGGACGGCGAGGTCATCGCCCTCGACGCGGCGACCGGGCGGCCGCGCTCCTTCCAGGAGACGGCGGGCCGCGTCGGCTCGCGCGTGGACGTGGCGAGCGCCGCCGAGGCGGTCCCCGTCTCCCCCGTGTTCTTCGACGCGCTGTCCGTGGACGGCCGCGACCTGCTCGACCTGCCGTTCGCCGAGCGGCACGCGGAGCTGGCGCGGCTGACGCCCGAGCCGATGCGGGTGCGGCGGACGTCGGTGTCCGGACCGCAGGACGCCGAAGCTGCGGAGGAGTTCCTGCGGGAGACGCTGCGGCGCGGTCACGAGGGAGTCGTGGTCAAGGCCCTGGACGCCCCCTACAGCGCGGGCCGGCGGGGCGCGTCCTGGCTGAAGGTCAAACCCGTGCACACCCTCGACCTGGTCGTCCTGGCCGCCGAGTGGGGCCACGGCCGCCGTACCGGCAGGCTCTCCAACCTGCATCTCGGAGCCCGCACCGCCGACGGCGGCTTCGCCATGCTCGGCAAGACCTTCAAGGGCATGACCGACGCGATGCTCGCCTGGCAGACCGAGCGACTGCAGGAGCTGGCCGTGGAGACCGACGGCTGGACGGTGACCGTACGCCCCGAACTGGTCGTGGAGATCGCCTACGACGGTCTGCAGCGGTCCTCCCGCTACCCGGCCGGCGTCACCCTGCGCTTCGCCCGCGTGGTCCGCTACCGCGAGGACAAGGGGCCGCGGGACGCCGACACGGTCGAGACGCTGCTCGCCGCCCACCCGGAGGTGCGCCCGTGACACCGAAGCGCAGCGCGGGCCTGCTGCTGTTCCGCCGCGCCGACGACGGACCGGAGGTGCTGCTGGGCCATATGGGCGGCCCGTACTTCGCCAGGAAGGACGCCGGGGCGTGGTCCGTCCCCAAGGGCGAGTACGAGCCCGGGGAGACGGCCTGGGAGGCGGCCCGCCGCGAGTTCCAGGAGGAGCTCGGGCTGCCGCCGCCCGACGGCGAGGCGATTCCCCTCGGCGAGGTCCGGCAGGGCAACGGCAAGATCGTCACCGTATGGGCGATCGAGGCGGACCTGGATCCGGCGGCGGTCGTGCCGGGGACGTTCACCATGGAGTGGCCGCCGAAATCGGGGCAGATGCGGGAGTTCCCCGAATTGGACCGGGTCGCGTGGTTCGGCCTGGAGCGGGCGCGCGAGGTGGTCGTCACGGCGCAGGCCGCGTTTGTGCACCGGCTGGCGGAGCACTCGTCCTGAGCGGACGCGTACACGTTGCGGTACCCGGCGGTGCGCGGGAAGGTCGAAGCACAGCCAGCTCTCCAGGAGGTCGGTCATGCCCATCGCGACGGTGAACCCGGCGAACGGCGAGACGCTTCGGAGGTACGAGGCCATGGGCGAGGAGGAGCTGGAACGCCGGCTCCAGCTCGCGGAGGCCACGTTCCGCACCTACCGGACGACCCGCTTCGCCGACCGGGCGCGGCTGCTGCTGCGGGCCGCCGACCTCCTGGACGAGGACCGGGACGCCGTCGCCCGGACCATGACCACCGAGATGGGCAAGCCGGTGACGCAGGCGCGCGCCGAGGCGGCGAAGTGCGCGAGGGCGATGCGCTGGTACGCCGAGCACGCCGAGGAACTGCTCGCCGACGAGGAACCGGCCGCGGCCGACGTGAAGGACTCCGGGGGCTCGCGCGCCCTGGTCCGCTACCGGCCGCTGGGCCCGGTGCTCGCGGTGATGCCGTGGAACTTCCCGCTGTGGCAGGTGGTCCGGTTCGCCGCGCCCGCGCTGATGGCGGGCAACGTGGGCCTGCTCAAGCACGCCTCGAACGTCCCCCAGACCGCCCTCTACCTGGAGGACCTCTTCCACCGGGCCGGGTTCGCCGAGGGCTGCTTCCAGACCCTGCTCGTCGGCTCCGGCGCGGTCGACGAGATCCTGCGCGACGAGCGCGTCAGGGCGGCCACCCTGACGGGCAGCGAGCCCGCCGGGCGGGCGGTGGCCGCCACCGCCGGGCAGATGGTCAAGAAGACGGTGCTGGAGCTGGGCGGCAGCGATCCGTACGTCGTGATGGCGTCGGCGGACGTCCAGCGGGCGGCCGAGGTCGCCGTGACGGCCCGGGTGCAGAACAACGGGCAGTCGTGCATCGCCGCGAAGCGGTTCATCGTTCACACGGACGTGTACGACGCGTTCACGGAGCGTTTCGTGGCCGGCATGGCGGCGCTGAAGGTCGGCGACCCGCTGGCCGAGGACACCGAGGTCGGACCGCTCGCGAGTGCACAGGGGCGGGAAGATCTGGAGGAGCTGGTGGACGACGCGCGGCGCTACGGGGCGAGCGTGCTGTGCGGGGGCGAGCGCCCCGACCGGCCCGGCTGGTACTACCCGCCGACCGTCCTCGCCGACGTCACCCGTGCGATGCGCATCCACCGCGAGGAGGCGTTCGGGCCGGTCGCGACGGTGTACCGGGCGGCCGACCTGGACGAGGCGGTGCTGATCGCCAACGACTCGCCGTTCGGGCTGAGTTCGAACGTCTGGACGCGCGACGAGGCCGAGCTCGACCGGTTCGTACGGGATCTGGAGGCGGGCGGGGTGTTCGTCAACGGGATGACGGCGTCCCATCCGGCGTTCCCGTTCGGCGGGGTGAAACGGTCCGGATACGGGCGTGAGCTGTCCGGGCACGGAATCCGGGAGTTCTGCAACATCACCACGGTTTGGCACGGTGCGTGAGCGCTGCGCGGCTACGATCCCGGGTGTGAACCGCGAAGTGACTCTGCCTCTGATCGTCGATGACCGCGGGACCCTGCAGGTGGCTGCCGCCGACGTGAGCAAGCTGCTCCGCACGTTGGGCGGGCGATGGCTGCACCTCGTCGAGGCGGGGGCGGAGGGGCTGGACGAGGACACGGTGGCCGCTCTGACGATCGAGCTCGCGAAGCTGGCCGACCGGATCGACGTGGCGTGCATCGCTCACAGCAGCGGGGGCGCGCCGTAGGGATGCCGTCTCGTCGCCGGGTGAGGGTCTTTCGTGGCTGGTCGCGCCCACGCGGCGGAGCCGCATATCGCTGCGGCCCCACGCCCCTGAGTGGGTCGACCGCCCCCCGGATGGAGTAGTACAGCGCGAAGTCGTCGCTCTTTCGGGTGACCGTGAGGGGAGCACCCCTGTGGGTGAAGCACCCTCTGGAGGCACAGTTCATGGCGACTTTGTGCAGACCCTCGGTGTCGGTTCCGGAGTATGTGATCACGATGGAGGAGACGCTGGACCTCGCGCGCTCCCGCCACTCGGACCATCCCCAGTTGCCGCTGGCCCTCCGGCTGATCGAGAACACGGGCGTCAGGACGCGGCACCTCGTGCGGCCCATCGAGGAGACCCTCGAGCACCCGGGGTTCGAGGAACGCAACCGGGTCTACGTGGCCGAGGCGAAGGCCCGGGTCCCCGCGGTCGTTCAGCGGGCGCTGGACGAGGCGGAGCTGCTCACCGACGACATCGACGTGATCGTCTACGTGTCGTGCACGGGCTTCATGATGCCCTCGCTCACGGCCTGGCTGATCAACGAGATGGACTTCGAGAGCACCACCCGGCAGCTCCCCATCGCCCAGCTGGGCTGCGCGGCCGGCGGCGCCGCGATCAACCGGGCGCACGACTTCTGCACGGCCTACCCCGAGGCCAACGCGCTGATCGTGGCCTGCGAGTTCTGCTCGCTCTGCTACCAGCCCACCGACCTGGGCATCGGCTCCCTGCTCTCCAACGGCCTGTTCGGCGACGGCATCGCGGCCGCCGTGGTGCGCGGCCGGGGCGGCGAGGGCATCCGGCTGGAGCGCAACGGCTCGTACCTGATCCCGAAGACCGAAGAGTGGATCATGTACGACGTCCGGGCCACCGGCTTCCATTTCCTGCTGGACAAGCGGGTGCCCGCCACCATGGAGCCCCTCGCTCCGGCCCTGCAGGACCTCGCGGGGCTGCACGGCTGGGACGCCTCCGACCTGGACTTCTACATAGTCCACGCGGGCGGCCCCCGCATCCTCGACGACCTCAGCAAGTTCCTGCAGGTCGACCCGCACGCCTTCCGCTTCAGCCGGGCCACGCTCACCGAGTACGGCAACATCGCCAGCGCCGTCGTCCTGGACGCGCTGCGCCGGCTCTTCGAGGAGGGCGGCGCGCACGACCGGGCGCGCGGACTGCTCGCCGGGTTCGGTCCCGGCATCACCGCGGAGATGACCCTGGGCCGCTGGCAGCGCACCGACGACAGACGACAGGACGGCGTGAACGCGCGATGACCGACGAGACGACGCTCACCGATACCCTCCCGCCGGTCCGGCACTGGCCTGCCCTGGACCTGACCGGCGTCGACTTCGACCCGGTGCTGACGCAGCTGATGCGGGAGGGTCCGGTCACCCGCATCCAGCTGCCCAACGGCGAGGGCTGGGCGTGGCTGGTCACCCGCATGGACGATGTGCGCACGGTGGCCAACGACCCGCGCTTCAGCCGCGAGGCGGTCATGGACCGGCAGGTCACCCGGCTCGCCCCGCACTTCATCCCGGCCCGCGGCGCGGTCGGCTTCCTGGACCCGCCGGACCACACGCGGCTGCGCCGCTCGGTGGCCGCCGCGTTCACGGCGAAGGGCGTGGAACGGGTCCGCGACCGCTCACGGCGGCTGCTCGACGAACTGGTCGACGAGCTGCTCCAGGACGGCCCGCCCGCCGACCTCACGGCGACCGTTCTCACGCCGTTCCCCATCGCGGTGATCTGCGAGCTGATGGGCGTCCCGGCCGCCGACCGGCACGGCATGCACGACTGGACCCAGCTGATCCTGTCCTCCTCGCACGGCGCGCAGGTCAGCGAGCAGGCCAGGAACGAGATGGGCGCGTACTTCGCCGACCTGATCGGCCGCCGGGAGGGCAGCACGGACGAGGACGTCTCCTCGCTGCTCGGCGCGGCGGTCGGCCGGGGCGAGATCACCCTGGAGGAGGCGGTCGGGCTGGCCGTGCTGCTGCAGATCGGCGGCGAGGCGGTGACGAACAACAGCGGGCAGATGTTCTACCTGCTGCTGACCCGCCCCGACCTGGTCGACCGGCTGCGCACCGACCCGGCCGTCCGCCCCCAGGCCATCGACGAACTCCTGCGCTACATCCCGCACCGCAACGCGGTGGGACTCTCCCGGATCGCGACGCAGGACGTGGAGATCCGGGGCGTGCGGATCCGTGAAGGCGACGCCGTCTACGTCTCGTACCTGGCGGCCAACCGCGACCCGGACGTCTTCCCCGACCCGGAGACGATCGACTTCTCCCGCGCGCCGAACCCGCACGTCTCCTTCGGCTTCGGCCCGCACTACTGCCCCGGCGGCATGCTGGCCCGGCTGGAGTCGCAGCTCCTCGTGGACGCCCTGCTGGACCGCGTCCCGGGCCTGGCGCTCGCGGTCGCGCCGGACCAGGTCCCGTTCAGGAAGGGCGCGTTGATCCGCGGCCCCGAAGCCCTCCCCGTCACATGGTGAGCGACGGGCTCCTCGTGCCGCCGGGCCACGGCAGGGTCGTCCAGACCCCGGCCCAGCGGGTGACGTTCAAGGTGACCGGCACGCACTCGCGCACGGCCTCCACCTTCGAGGTGGAGGTCCCGCCGGGCTTCGACGTCGGCGCCCATGTCCACACCCGCAGCGAGGAGTTGTTCTACGTCCTCGAGGGCGAGCTGGACGTCCTCGCCTTCGAGCCCCGCGTCCGCACCCCCGACAACTGGCAGCGCTGGGAGTCCGGTTCGGGCAACCAGGTGGTACGGGCCACCCCGGGCACGGTCATCGTCGTGCCCCCGGGCTGCCCCCACGCCTTCGCCAACCCGACGGACGCCCCGGCGAGGATGTTCTTCCAGGCTTCCCCGCCGCCGGATCACGAGCGGTATTTCGAGGAGTTGCTGGAGATCCTGGGCAGCGGTGGCCCACCGGATCACACGGCGATCGAGGAACTCCGGAGGCGCTACGACATCGAGCAGCTGACGCCTCTGAAGCACAGGTGAGGCGCGCGTCCTACCGAATCGGCATCCCCGAGAGCGTCCGGGCGATCACCAGCCGCTGGATCTCACTGGTCCCCTCGAAGATCGTGTAGATCGCCGCGTCCCGGTGCATGCGCTCCACGGGATACTCCCGCGTGTACCCGTTCCCGCCGAGAATCTGGATCGCCTGCCCGGTGACCTTCTTGGCCGTCTCGCTCGCGTACAGCTTCGACATCGAGCCCTCCGCGGCAGTGAACGGCTTCCCGCTGATCGCCATCCAGGAAGCCCGCCACACCAGCAGCCGCGCAGCGTCGATCTGCGTCCGCATGTCCGCGAGCTGGAAGGCGACACCCTGGTTGTCGATGATCGGCCGACCGAACTGCTGTCGCGTCATCGCGTAGTCGAGGGCGACCTCGTACGCGGCGCGGGCCGTGCCGACGGCCATCGCGCCGACCGCCGGCCGCGAGGCCTCGAAGGTGGCCATCGCCGCGTTCTTCACCCGCTCGCCGCCCGACTTCGCCCGCTCACGGGCCCGGGCGAGGCGCTCGTCGAGCTTCTCCTTGCCGCCGAGCAGGCAGGAGCCGGGGACGCGCACGTTGTCGAGGACGACCTCGGCGGTGTGCGAGGCGCGGATGCCGTGCTTCTTGAACTTCTGGCCCTGGGCCAGCCCGGGCGTGCCCGCCGGGACGATGAAGGAGGCGTGGCCCTTGGAGCCCAGCTCCGCGTCGACCACGGCCACGACCACGTGGACGTTGGCGATGCCGCCGTTGGTCGCCCAGGTCTTGGTGCCGTTGATCACCCACTCGTCCTTGGCCTCGTCGTACACCGCGCGGGTGCGCATCGAGGCGACGTCGGAGCCTGCGTCGGGCTCGGAGGAGCAGAACGCGGCGACCTTGACGTCGTTCGCGTCGCCGTACATCTGGGGGATCCAGGTGCCGATCTGCTCCTCGGTGCCGTTGGCGAGGACGCCCACGGCGGCGAGGCCGGTGCCCACGATCGACAGGGCGATGCCCGCGTCGCCCCAGAACAGCTCCTCCATGGCCATCGGGATGCCGAGGCCGGTGGGGTCGAAGTACTGCTGGGCGTAGAAGTCGAGGGAGTAGATGCCGACCTTCGCGGCCTCCTGGATGACCGGCCAGGGAGTCTCCTCACGCTCGTCCCATTCGGCGGCCGCGGGGCGGATGACGTCGGCCGCGAAGCCGTGCAGCCAGTCCCGGACCTCCTTCTGTTCGTCGTTGAGCTCCATGGTGAACTCGGCCATGTCCCCTCCAGCGGCGGAACGTAGTGTTACTAGCGGTAACCCTAGTTTGTTACCCGCCAGTAGGGAAAGTCAACTCCTGATGACAGCTCGGCAGCCCGTTCGATGTCAGGCTGTTGTCAGGTGTTAGTTTGCGCAGGCGTCACCGAATCAGCACGGGTGGGGAGAGCACATGGACACCACGCAGCGGACCGAGCAGCAACGGTCCGCCGACCGCCGACGGCGCGAGCTGCTGGAGGCCGCGGACAGAGTGGTGCTGCGCGACGGCCCCCAGGCCTCCATGAACGCCATCGCGGCGGAGGCCGGCATCACCAAGCCGATCCTCTACCGCCACTTCGGCGACAAGGGTGGACTGTACGCCGCCCTCGCCATGCGGCACACCGACGCGCTGCTCGCCTCGCTGCGGGCCGCGCTGGACGCTCCCGCCGAGCGCCGGGAACGGGTCGAGGCGACCCTGGACACCTACCTCGCGGCCATCGAGGCCCGGCCTCAGGTGTACCGGTTCCTGATGCACCCCTCCGAGGGCGGGCAGGGCGTGGACCAGGGGTTCGACGTCGGCAAGCACAGCATTCCGCTGTTGCGGCGGATGGGGGAGGAGCTGGCGCAGGTCATCGAGGAGCGGGTGGATCTCGGGCCGGCGAGTCAGCAGCTCGCCCGTGTCTGGGGGCACGGGATCGTCGGGATGATGCATGCGGCCGGGGACTGGTGGCTGGGGGAACGGCCTTGCACCCGTGCCGAGCTGGTGAGGAGCCTTGCCGACCTGCTGTGGGGTCGCCTGGCGGCGGCGGGGGACAAAGTCGGCGGTCCGGGGTTCTGAGGGTCGTGTCGTGCCCGCGCCTCTAAGGAAGCGATCCCGGCCGGCGCCAAGTCGCTCGCGTTGCTTGACGCATCAGTCTCCGCTTGCGCCAGCCCGTCACGCGATCCGCGTACACGCGTCCCTCCAAGTGATCCGCCTCATGCTGCAAGCATCTGGCGAAGAACCCCGTGCCGTGGATCGTCACCGGCTCGCCGGTCGTCGTGAAGCCCTCGATCACCGCGTGGTCGTAGCGTTCCGTCGCCGCCTCCAGGCCCGGGAGGGAGAGGCAGCCCTCGGGGCCGCGCAGGACGACGCCGTCCGTCTCGACCAGTCTCGGGTTCACCACATGCCCCAGGTGACGGACGTCCTCGTCGTCGGGGCAGTCGTACACGAAGACCCGCAGGGGCTCGCCGACCTGGTTCGCGGCGAGGCCCACGCCCTGGGCCGCGTACATCGTGGCGAACATGTCCTCGACGAGACGGGCGAGTTCGGGGCCGAAGTCGGTGACCTCGCGGCAGGGCGCCCCGAGAATCGGGTCGCCGAGCAGACTGAGGGGCCGGACGCGCCCGTGGGCGCCCGGGATGGAGCCGTGTCGCATGGCGGCAAGGGTACGGTCATTTCTGACACGCGCATGCCGTACGCGGGCGTGAGAAGGTGCCGGGATTCGGGAGTGCGAATGGATCTCGATAGGCTGACCCCCTACCACGTTGCCGTACGGCAGAGGCGCGGCGCGTACGCAAGGAGGATCGAGAACTGATGGCAGGCAACTCGGACCCGCTCACGCCGCGGGCCAAGATCGCCGTGACCGCCGGCAAGGCGGTCGCAGCGGCGTCGCGCGCCGCGGGACGCGGCAGCGGATCGGTGATCGGCGGCCGGGTGGCGCTCAAACTCGACCCCGACCTGCTCGCGCGGCTCGCCCAGAGCCTGGACGTCGTGCTCGTCTCGGCGACCAACGGCAAGACCACGACGACGCGACTGATCGCCGAGGCGCTGCAGGCCGCAGGACCGGTCGTGTCCAACGCGCTCGGCGCCAACATGCCGGCCGGCATCACCTCGGCCCTCGCGGGCGGCTCCGAGGCCCGCTACGGCGTGATCGAGGTCGACGAGAAGTACCTCGCGGGCGTGGCCCGGGACACCGCCCCCAAGTGCATCGCCCTGCTCAACCTCTCCCGCGACCAGCTGGACCGCGCCGCCGAGACCCGCATGCTCGCGGAGAACTGGCGCGAGGGGCTCGCCGGTTCCAAGGCCGTCATCGTCGCCAACGCCGACGACCCGCTGGTGGTGTGGGCCGCGTCCTCCTCCCCCAACGTGATCTGGGTCGCCGCCGGGCAGATGTGGAAGGACGACGCCTGGTCCTGCCCGTCGTGCGGCGGCGTGATGCAGCGCCCCGGCGACGACTGGTTCTGCGGCGAGTGCGGCTTCCGCCGGCCCACGCCGAGCTGGGCGCTCAGCGGCGACCACGTCCTCGACCCGCACGGCTCGGCCTGGCCGATCCACCTCCAGCTGCCGGGCCGCGCCAACAAGGCCAACGCCGCCTCCTCGGCCGCCGTGGCCGCCGTGTTCGGCGTGCCGCCGCAGGTCGCCCTGGAGCGCATGTACCAGGTGCAGGCCGTCGCCGGACGCTACGACGTCGTCCAGTTCATGCAGCGCGATCTGCGACTGCTGCTCGCGAAGAACCCGGCGGGCTGGCTCGAGACGTTCAGCCTGATCGACCCGCCGCCCACCCCGGTCATCCTCTCGGTGAACGCGCGCGGCGCCGACGGCACGGACACCTCCTGGCTGTGGGACGTCGACTACACGCGGCTGACCGGCCACCCGATCTTCGTCCTGGGCGACCGCAAGCTGGACCTCGCGGTGCGGCTGGAGGTCGCCAACCAGCACTTCCAGGTGTGCGAGAGCCTCGACCAGGCCGTGCAGCTGGCGCCGCCCGGCCGCATCGAGGTCATCGCGAACTACACCGCCTTCCAGGACCTGCGCCGCCGCGTCGGCAACTGAGCCCTGAGCAACCGACCAACAAGGACGACGACTTCATGAGCGACAACAGTCTGCGGATCGTCTGGATCTACCCGGACCTGCTCAGCACGTACGGCGACCAGGGCAACGTCCTGGTCGTCGAGCGCCGGGCGCGGCAGCGCGGCCTCGACGTGGCGCGGCTCGACGTGCGCAGCGACCAGCCGATCCCGACCTCCGGCGACATCTACTTCATCGGCGGCGGCGAGGACCGTCCGCAGCGGCTGGCGGCCGAGCGGCTGCGCCGCGACGGGCATCTGTACCAGGCGGTGCAGAACGGCGCGATCGTGTTCGCGGTGTGCGCCGGGTACCAGATCCTGGGCCACGAGTTCGTCAACGACCTCGGCCAGCGCGAGCCCGGTCTCGGTCTGCTGGACGTGACCACGACCCGCGGCGAGGGCGAGCGGTGCGTCGGCGACGTCCTCGCGGACATCGACCCGCGCCTGGGCCTGCCCCCGCTGACCGGCTTCGAGAACCACCAGGGCGTCACCCACCTCGGCCCGACCGCCCGCCCGCTGGCCCGGGTCCAGATCGGCAAGGGCAACGGCACCGGCGACGGCACGGAGGGCGCGTACAACGACACCGTGTTCGGCACGTACATGCACGGGCCGGTGCTCGCCCGCAACCCGCTGATCGCGGACCTGCTGCTGAAGCTGGCCCTCGATGTGAACGCGCTGCCGCCGAGCGACGACCGGTGGTACGAGGCGCTGCGCAATGAGCGCATCGCCGCCGCGCAGCAGCCCGCGTGAGCACCGCCGGACGGCCGGCCTGCGCGACCTGTGTGTTCACCTGCTTTTCAGAGTGCCGTCAGCAGCCCGTCTGACGGTGCATCCGCACAGGTGAGCAGGCACGTCCAGCAGGCGGACGCGTGCTACGGCCCCGCCCCCTCGTGCCGCTAGGGTGGCGGGGATTCGAGCCGGACAGCGTGGTCCGGACCGGCCCACGTGGAGAAGGTTGTTTCGGGCTATGCGCATTGGTGTCCTCACGTCCGGCGGCGACTGCCCCGGCCTGAACGCCGTCATCCGGTCTGTCGTGCACCGCGCCGTGGCCGACCACGGCGACGAGGTCATCGGCTTCCGGGACGGCTGGAAGGGCCTCCTGGAGTGCGACTACCTCAAGCTCGACCTCGACGCGGTGGGCGGCATCCTCGCCCGCGGCGGCACGATCCTCGGCTCCTCCCGGGTCCAGCCCTCGCAGCTGCGGGACGGCGTGGAGCGGGCCCGGGGCCATGTCGAGGAGCTCGGGCTCGACGCGATCATCCCCATCGGCGGTGAGGGCACGCTCAAGGCGGCCCGGCTGATGGCGGACAGCGGGCTGCCGATCGTGGGCGTCCCGAAGACCATCGACAACGACATCGCGGTCACCGACGTCACCTTCGGCTTCGACACCGCGGTGGGCGTCGCGACCGAGGCGCTGGACCGGCTGAAGACCACCGCCGAGTCCCACCAGCGGGTCCTCGTCGTCGAGGTCATGGGCCGCCACACCGGCTGGATAGCGCTGCACTCCGGCATGGCGGCGGGCGCCCACGCCATCGTCGTGCCGGAACGGCCCTTCGACATCGAGGAGCTGGCCGCGCGGGTCGGCGCGCGGTTCGAGGCGGGGAAGCGGTTCGCGATCGTCGTCGCGGCGGAGGGGGCCAAGCCGCAGGCCGGTTCCATGGCCTTCGACGAGGGCGCGAAGGACGTCTACGGGCATGAGCGGTTCGCCGGGATCGCCCGGCAGCTCTCCATCGAGCTGGAGTCGCGCCTCGGCAAGGAGGCCCGGCCGGTGATTCTGGGGCATGTGCAGCGGGGTGGGACGCCGACGGCGTACGACCGCGTGCTCGCCACCCGGTTCGGGTGGCATGCGGTGGAGGCCGTGCACCGGGGTGAGTTCGGACAGATGACGGCCCTGCGCGGGACGGACATCGTGATGGTGCCGCTGGCGGAGGCCGTGGAGACGCTGAAGACGGTCCCGGAGGACCGGTACGCCGAAGCCGAGTGCGTGCTCTAGCCGTACGAGGTCGTACGCCCGCCCCCGGTGACAGGAGTCGCCGGGGGCGGTTCTAGTCTTGTGGGCGGCAGGAAACGTACAACCCCCCACGAATCAGGAGTCGCCCACCATGGATCACAGCGGGCACGGCATGACCATGGATCTGCCGCCGTTCACGCTGGGGCGGGGGCTTCAGTGGTCGGCGGACCCGTTCTTCCTCGTCGCCTGTCTGGTGGGGCTCGGGCTGTACGGGTGGGGGGTGCTGCGGCTGCGGCGGCGCGGGGACGCGTGGCCGGTCGGGCGGACGGTGTCGTACGTCGTCGGCGTGCTGACCGTCATGCTCGTGATGTGCACCCGGCTGAACGACTACGGGATGGTCATGTTCAGCGTGCACATGGTGCAGCACATGGTCATCAGCATGCTGTCGCCGATCCTCGTCCTGCTCGGCGCCCCCATGACGCTCGCGCTGCGGGCGCTGCCGGCCGCCGGAAGGGGGCGCAAGGGGCCGCGTGAGGTGCTGCTGATGTTCCTGCACAGCCGGTACATGCGGATCGTCACGCATCCGGCGTTCACCATCCCGCTGTTCATCGCGAGCCTGTACGCGCTGTACTTCACGCCGATCTTCGACTTCCTGATGGGCTCCAAGGCGGGGCACCTCGCGATGATGGTGCACTTCCTCGCGGTCGGCGTCGTGTTCTTCTGGCCGATCATCGGCGTGGACCCGGGGCCGAACCGGCCGGGCTATCTGATGCGGATGCTGGAGCTGTTCGCGGGCATGCCGTTCCACGCGTTCTTCGGGATCGCGCTGATGATGGCGTCGCAGCCGATGGTGAAGACGTTCGAGAACCCGTCCCCCTCGCTCGGCATCGACGCACTGTCCGACCAGAACGCGGCGGGCGGCATCGCCTGGGCGTTCAGCGAGATCCCGTCGGTGCTGGTGCTGATCGCGCTGCTGTTCCAGTGGTACGGCTCCGAACAGCGGCAGGCCAAGCGTCAGGACCGGGCCGCCGACCGCGACGGCGACAAGGAGCTGGAGGCGTACAACGCCTATCTTGCGTCGCTCTCCGCACGCGGACGCTGAACCCGGGGCACCATGGAGGGGGAACCGCCCTGCCCGGGGCGGTCCTGAGGAGGGTGTCGCGATGGCCGGTTCCACGGACAGCTCCACGAAGACCATGGGGGTGCTCACCGTCGGCGGACTCGTCGTGGTGACCGCCTACACGGTGGCGCTCGGCAGCAACGGCTGGCTGTGGTTCGGCTGGGTCGTGCTCGGGCTGATCACTCTCGCGATGATCGTGATGCGTACGACGTGAGGCCCGCCCGGGGGTGAGCTGTCAGCCGGGGGTGAGGCGGGCCGCCGAGTGCACGCCCGGCTGGTACTTCGGGAGCCGGGCGGTGATCTTCATGCCCGCGCCCAGGGCGGTCTCGATGACCAGGCCGTAGTCGTCGCCGTACACCTGGCGGAGCCGGTCGTCGACGTTGGACAGGCCGATGCCGCCGGAGGGGCTGACCTCGCCGTCCAGGATGCGGCGCAGCAGGACCGGGTCCATGCCGGTCCCGTCGTCCTCGATGACGACCAGGGCCTCGGCGCCCGCGTCCTGGGCGGTGATCTGGATGTGACAGGTGCCCGCCTTGCCCTCCAGACCGTGCTTCACGGCGTTCTCGACGAGCGGCTGGAGGCAGAGGAAGGGCAGGGTCACCGGGAGGACCTCCGGGGCGATCTGCAGGGTGACGGCCAGCCGGTCGCCGAAGCGGGCCCGGACCAGCGCCAGGTAGTGGTCGATGGCGTGCAGTTCGTCGGCGAGGGTGGTGAAGTCGCCGTGCCGGCGGAACGAGTAGCGGGTGAAGTCGGCGAACTCCAGGAGCAGCTCTCGGGCGCGTTCGGGGTCGGTGCGGACGAAGGACGCGATCACGGCCAGCGAGTTGAAGATGAAGTGCGGGGAGATCTGGGCGCGCAGGGCCTTGATCTCCGCCTCGATCAGTTTCGTACGGGACTGGTCGAGATCCGCCAGCTCCAGCTGGACGCTCACCCAGCGGGCGACCTCCCCCGCGGCGCGGACCAGGACCGCCGACTCGCGGGGGGCGCAGGCGACGAGGGCGCCGTGCACCCGGTCGTCGACGGTGAGCGGGGCGACCACGGCCCAGCGGACCGGGCAGTCGGCGTGCTCGCAGGTGAGCCGGAACGCCTCGCCCCGGCCGCTCTCCAGCGGGCCCGCGAGCCGTTCCATGATCTCGGTGCGGTGATGCGAGCCCACCCCGTCCCAGGCCAGCACCTCCTTCTGGTCGGTCAGGCACAGGGCGTCGGTGCCGAGCAGGGTGCGCAGCCGGCGGGCCGACCTGCGGGCCGTCTCCTCGGTCAGGCCCGCCCTGAGCGGGGGCGCGGCGAGGGAGGCGGTGTGCAGGGTCTGGAAGGTGGCGTGCTCGACGGGTGTGCCGAGGCCGCCGAGGCTCTCGGGGCGGGCGGTGCGTCGGCCCAGCCAGAAGCCGGCGGCCAGGAAGGGGAGGATCGCGATGCACAGGCCCGCGAGGAAGCCGCTCATGTCCTCACCTCGCCGGACCGTTCGCCCGGCCGCTCGCCGGACCGTTCGCCCGGCCGTTCGGTGGGCCGTTCGGTGACCCGCTCGCCCGGCCGCTCAGTGGCTCGCAGCGCCTCCGGCAGGTGGAAGCGGGCCAGGATCGCCGCGGTGCCGGCCGGGACCCGGCCCGGGGTGGCCAGGGACACCAGGATCATGGTGAGGAACCCCAGCGGCACGGACCACAGCGCGGGCCAGGCGAGCAGCGCGTGCAGACCGCCCGTGCCGGGCAGGCCCGCCATGGTCGCGGCGACGGCGACGAACGCGGACCCGCCGCCCACCAGCATGCCGGCGGCCGCGCCGGGCGGGGTGAGCCGGCGCCACCAGATGCCGAGGACCAGCAGCGGGCAGAACGAGGACGCCGACACCGCGAAGGCCAGCCCCACCGCGTCGGCCACCGGCAGCCCGCCCACCAGCAGGCTCCCGGCGAGGGGGACGGCCATGGCGAGGCCGGTGCCGAGCCGGAAGTGCCGTACGCCGCGGGCCGGCAGGACGTCCTGGGTGAGCACGCCGGCCACGGCCATGGTGAGCCCCGAGGCGGTGGACAGGAACGCGGCGAACGCGCCCCCGGCGACCAGCGCGCCCAGCAGATCGCCGCCGAGGCCGCCGATCACCCGGTCGGGCAGCAGCAGGACGGCCGCGTCGGCGTCTGCGGTGAGGGCCAGCTCGGGGGCGTAGAGGCGGCCGAGGGCGCCGTAGACGGGCGGGAGGAGGTAGAAGACGCCGATCAGGGCGAGGACGGCGACCGTGGTGCGGCGGGCGGCGACTCCGTGCGGGCTGGTGTAGAAGCGGACGACGACGTGCGGCAGGCCCATGGTGCCGAGGAAGGTGGCGAGGATCAGCCCGTACGTGGCGTACAGCGGGCGTTCCTCGCGGCCGGCGGCCAGGGAGGTGGACATGCCGCCGTTGCCGCCGCGCTCGGCGGTGGGGACGGCGGCGCCCCGCGCGAAGGTGAGGCGGGTGCCGTGCTCGATGCGGTGGGCGCCGGCGGGCAGCCGGAGCACGGCGTCGGTGTACCGGCGGCCGTCGACCGTGCCGTCCACCGTCACGGTCAGGGGACTCTCCAGCCTGAGGTCGAGGGTGTCGTCGACGCGGACCGCCCGCTGCTCGCGGAAGGCGGCCGGCTCCTCGAAGGCGGGCCGGGGGGCTCCGTCGCCCTGCCAGGCGAGGACCAGGAAGAGGGCGGGGACCAGCAGGGCGGTGAGCTTGAGCCAGTACTGGAAGGCCTGCACGAAGGTGATGCTGCGCATGCCGCCCGCGGCGACGGTCGCGGTGACGACGACGGCGACGATCAGCCCGCCGAGGGAGTCGGGTGCGCCGGTGAGGACGGTCAACGTCAGCCCCGCGCCCTGGAGTTGGGGCAGCAGATAGAGCCAGCCCACGCCGACGACGAAGGCGCCGGCGAGCCGCCGCACCGCCTGGGAGGCGAGGCGGGCCTCGGCGAAGTCGGGGAGGGTGTAGGCGCCCGAGCGGCGCAGGGGGGCGGCGACGAACAGCAGCAGGACCAGGTATCCGGCGGTGTAGCCGACCGGGTACCAGAGCATGTCGGGGCCCTGGACGAGGACCAGTCCCGCGATGCCGAGGAAGGAGGCGGCCGAGAGGTACTCGCCGCTGATGGCGGCCGCGTTGAGGCGGGGGCCGACGGTGCGGGAGGCGACGTAGAAGTCGGAGGTGGTGCGGGAGATGCGCAGGCCGAACGCGCCGACGAGGACGGTCGCCACGACGACGAGGGCGACCGCGGGGACGGCGAAGGTGGAGTTCACCGGTCCTCGACCAGCCGGACGAAGTCCCGTTCGTTGCGTTCGGCGCGACGCACGTACCAGCGGGCCAGCAGGACCATGGGGAGGTAGAGGCAGAAGCCGAGGACGGCCCACTCCAGGCGGTGGGCGTCGGGCAGCGCCGCGAAGAGCAGGGGCAGCGGGCCCACGAGCAGGGCGAGCACCGCGCACACCGTGAGCGCGGCGCGCAGTTGGGAGCGCATCAGGGAGCGGACGTAGGTGTGGCCGAGGGTGGTCTGCTCGTCGATCTCGGTGCGCGGACGGTAGTAGCCGGAGGCACGCCGGGTGCGGCGGGGCCGGCCGGTGACGACTACGCGCCGCTCGACGGGGTCCTGGCTGGGCACGTCAGGCTCTCCTCATCAGCAGGTCCCGCAGCTCACGGGCGTGCCGGCGGCTGACCTGGAGCTCCTCGCCGCCGACCAGGACGCTCACCGTGCCCGCGTCCAGGCGGAGTTCGCCGATGTGGTGAAGGGCGACGAGGTGACGGCGGTGGATGCGCACGAAGCCGCGGGCGCGCCAGCGTTCCTCCAGGGTGGACAGCGGTATCCGTACGAGGTGGCTGCCGCGGTCGGTGTGCAGGCGGGCGTAGTCGCCCTGGGCCTCGACGTGGGTGATGTCGTCGACGGCGACGAAGCGGGTCACTCCGCCGAGCTCTACGGGTATGTGGTCGGGGTCGGGCTCGTGCACGGGGATGCGCGGGGCGGTGCCGCGGGGTTCGGCGGCGCTGAGCTCGACGACCCGGCGTACGGCCTCGGCGAGGCGCTCCTTGCGGACGGGTTTGAGGACGTAGTCGACGGCCTTGAGGTCGAAGGCCTGGACGGCGAAGTCCTCGTGGGCGGTGACGAACACGACGAGCGGGGGCCTGGCGAACCCGGTGAGCAGCCGGGCCAGGTCGAGGCCGTCGAGACCCGGCATCTGGATGTCGAGGAAGACGACGTCGACGGCTTCCGGACCGTGCGGGCCGGACTCCAGGGCCCGGTTGATACGACGCAGCGCCTCGGTCGCGTCGCCCGCCCCCTCCACGCTGCCGATCCGGGGATCGGCGGTGAGAAGGTACAACAGCTCCTCCAGCGAGGGGCGTTCGTCGTCGACGGCGAGGGCGCGCAGCATGAAGCTGGAGTGTAGGGGCGATTCGTACGACTGGACATGTGCCGGGGGTGGACGTGGGCGCTGGATACAGTGCCCGCATGAACAGCGGCCCTGCCCCTTTCGACGAGCTCGACCGGAAGATCATCACCGCTCTGATGGCGAACGCCAGGACGAGCTTCGCCGAGATCGGCACGGAGATCGGGCTGTCCTCGACGGCGGTGAAGCGTCGGGTGGACCGGTTGCGGGAGACCGGGGTGATCACGGGGTTCACGGCGACGGTGCGGCCGTGGGCGCTGGGCTGGCGTACGGAGGCGTATGTGGAGGTGTACTGCGAGGGCGCGGCCCCGCCGAGGCGGCTGGCGGAGGTGGTGCGCAACCATCCGGAGATCACCGCGGCGATGACGGTGACGGGCGGGGCGGACGCGTTGCTGCATGTGCGGGCGCGGGACGTGGGGCACTTCGAGAACGTGCTGGAGCGCATCCGGGCCGAGCCGTTCATCCGGAAGACGATCAGCGTCATGGTGCTGTCGCATCTGCTGCCGGAGAGCCCGGAGGCGGGCGCCGGCCGGCCCGCTCCTGAACAGACGACCGAGTGATCACCCATATGAACGTTCCCATGCGCAGCGAACCTGCGCCGAGCGGCGACATCACGCAGCGATCCTGCGTGAACACGCAACGCCTGTTTCTTGTCGAGCGCCTCCGCAATTTCCTACCGTTGGTGTCAACCCTCAGTAGACACCGCAGGAAAAGCGGAGGAACCCCTCTGTGTCCGAAAGCCGTCTGCAGCGCCCCCGGCGCTTTCTCGTCTGCGAACCCAGACACTTCGCCGTGCAGTACGCGATCAACCCCTGGATGCATCCCGACACCCCCGTCGACGTCGACCTCGCCCAGGAGCAGTGGCAGGCGCTGATCCGTGCCTACCGTGCGCACGGCCACGCCGTCGACACCGTGGAGCCGGCCCCCGGTCTCCCGGACATGGTCTTCGCCGCGAACTCGGCGGTCGTCGTCGGCGGCCGCGTCTTCGGCTCCCTCTTCCACGCCTCCGAGCGACGCGCCGAGTCGTCGCACTACGACACCTGGTTCAAGACGGCCGGGTACGACGTGTACCGCCCGGAGAACGTGTGCGAGGGCGAGGGCGACCTGGTGTGGACGGGCCGGTACGTGCTGGCCGGCACCGGGTTCCGCACCACCCGTGAGGCACACCGCGAGGTGCAGGAGTTCTTCGGCCACCCGGTGATCAGCCTGACGCTGGTGGACCCGCACTTCTACCACCTCGACACGGCGCTGTTCGTCCTGGACGACGACAATGTCTGTTACTACCCGGAGGCGTTCTCGCCGGGCAGCCGCGAGGTGCTCGCGCGGCTGTACCCGGCCGCGGTGCTCGCCGGCCGCGACGACGCCATGGCGTTCGGGCTGAACTCCGTCTGCGACGGCCGCCATGTCTTCATCGCCCCCAGGGCCGAGGCCCTCGCGGGCCAGCTGGCCGACCGCGGCTATGTCCCCGTCCCCGTCGACCTCTCGGAGTTCCAGAAGGCCGGCGGCGGCATCAAGTGCTGCACCCAGGAGATCCGCTCATGACCGCACCCGTCGTCCCGCCGCGTTCGTCGCGTTCCTCGAGTTCATCAGGTTCCTCGAGTTCATCGAGTTCATCGGGTTCGGCGCGTTCGTCTTCGTCTCGTTCGTCCGAGGAGCTGATCCGCGCCGAGGAGCCCGTCCTCGCGCACAACTACCATCCGCTGCCGGTCGTCGTCGCGAGCGCCGAGGGCGCCTGGGTCGAGGACGTCGAGGGCCGCCGCTACCTCGACCTGCTCGCCGGCTACTCGGCTCTCAACTTCGGCCATCGCCACCCCCTGCTGATCGAGGCCGCGCACCGCCAGCTGGACCGCCTCACCCTCACCTCCCGCGCCTTCCACAACGACCGTCTCGCCGAGTTCGCCGAGCGACTCGCGGGGCTGACCGGCCTGGACATGGTGCTGCCGATGAACACGGGCGCGGAGGCGGTCGAGAGCGGCATCAAGGTGGCCCGCAAGTGGGCCTACGAGGTGAAGGGCGTCCCCGCCGACCGGGCGACGATCGTGGTCGCCGCGGAGAACTTCCACGGCCGCACGACGACGATCGTGAGCTTCTCGACGGACGAGACGGCGCGCGCCGGGTTCGGTCCGTTCACCCCGGGCTTCCGGATCGTGCCGTACAACGACCTGGCCGCGCTGGAGGCGGCGGTCGACGAGACGACGGCCGCGGTGCTGATCGAGCCCATCCAGGGCGAGGCCGGCGTCGTCATCCCCGACGACGGCTATCTCACCGGGGTGCGGGAGATCACCCGGCGTGAGAACTGTCTGTTCATCGCGGACGAGATCCAGTCCGGGCTCGGGCGGACGGGGCGGACGCTGGCCGTGGACCACGAAGGGGTCGTCCCCGACATGCTGCTCCTCGGCAAGGCGCTGGGCGGCGGAATCGTGCCGGTGTCGGCGGTGGTGGCCCGGCGCGATGTGCTGTCGGTGCTGCGGCCCGGCGAGCACGGGTCGACGTTCGGCGGCAATCCACTGGCCGCGGCGGTCGGCACGGCGGTGGTGGAGCTGCTGGAGACGGGCGAGTTCCAGCGCCGGGCGGCCGAGCTGGGCGTCGTCCTGCGGGACGGGCTGACCGGGCTGGTCGGCAAGGGCGTCGTCGGCTTCCGGGCGCGGGGCCTGTGGGCCGGGGTCGACGTCGACCCCGCGCTCGGCACCGGCCGCGAGGTGAGCAAGCGCCTGATGCGGGAGGGCGTCCTGGTCAAGGACACCCACGGCTCGACGATCCGGCTGGCGCCGCCGCTGACCATCACCGGCGAGGAACTGGGGTCGGCCCTGGGCTCGTTGGCGAAGGTGCTGCGGCAGGGCTGAGGCAGGGGGGCGGCGGCTCCTCTCCGCTCCCGAGTGGCTCGGTCGTCGTCGTGCAGGCAGGGTGATGAATGAGTCAGGAGGTGGTAGACCACTCTCAGCGACAGAGAGGTCGACCGTGGGCACACACGACGAGGACGACGTCGCCCGCCGGCCGTTCGACGTGGCGGATGCCGCCCCCTTGCTGCTCGACGCCCGGGGCCTGGTGACGGGCTGGACCCGGGACGCGCAGCGGCTGCTCGGCTATCCGGCCGTCGAGGCCGTGGGCCGGGAGCTGGCCGGGCTGCTCGGCGCGGCGGACGCCGGGCGGGTCCCGGACGTGCTCGCCCGGTGCCGCTCGAACGGCGGCTGGACGGGGCTGCTCACCGCCCGGCACCAGGACGGGCGGCCGGTGCCGGTCATGGCCCGCGTCATCTCCGCCCAGGAGCCTGACCCGCCCGAACCACCCGACGCCCCCGAGGCCCCTGACGCCCCCGGCCGGCGCGACGAGCGCGGCGTGCACGGTGAGCCCGCGCGCTGGCTGGTCCTGTTGAGCGACGTGGCCGACGCTCCCGGCTGGAACATGAACCGTTCGGTGCTGGAGCAGATGCTGGACGACGCGCCGATCGGCATCGCGATCGTGGACACGGACCTGCGCTACGTCTGGTCCAACACGGCCCTGGCCCGCTTCGGCGGGGGCCCGCCCGCGCACCGGCTGGGACTGCGGCTGGCGGACGTCCAGCCGGGTCTGGACTCCGCCGCCGTGGAGGCGCAGATGCGGCGGGTGCTGGCGAGCGGGGAGCCCGTCGTCGACTACGAGCACCTGGGACGGGTGCGGGCCGCGCCGCACCGGGAGACGGCGCACATGCTGTCCTTCACCCGGCTCGACGACGACCAGGGCCACCCCCTGGGCGTCTACTACACGGTCGTGGACATGACCGACCGGCACCGCGCCCGGCAGCGCCTCGCCCTGCTGGACCGGGCCGGCCGGCGCATAGGCCGCAGCCTGGACATCGTGCGGACCGCGCAGGAACTGGCCGACGTGGCGGTGCCGGTGTTCGCCGACGCCGTGGTGGTGGACCTGCTGGAGCCGGTGCTGCGGGGCGCGGAGCCGGCCCCGGGGCAGACGGACGCCGGCCCGCACGCCTCGGTCGCCCTGCGCCGGGCGGGCCGCCGAACGGACGACGGCCTCGCCGGCGCACCCGCCGAGGAAGAGACCCCCGGCCGCGCCGACCGCGTCCCGTCCGTCGTGTACCCCGCCGGCTCGCCCCCGGTCCGTTGTCTGCTCAGCGGGCGTCCCTGGCTGACCGAGCGGGTCGATCCGCCGGGCGAGGAGTGGGTAGGGGGACTGCTCGGGGAGTCCGAGCCGCCCAGTGCTCTGATCGTGCCGGTCCGGGCGCGGGGCGCGACCCTGGGCGTCACCACGTTCCTGCGCCGCCCCGCGCACGAGCCCTTCGGCGAGGACGACCTGGCCCTGGCCGAGGATCTCGTCTCACGGGCGGCCGTCTGCGTGGACAACGCCCGCCGCTACACCCGCGAGCGCGACGCGGCCCTGGTCCTCCAGCGCAACCTGCTCCCCCGCCGGCTGCCCGAGCAGGACGCGGTCGAGGTGGCCGCCTGCTACCGCCCGGCCGACGAGCTGACCGGCCTCGGCGGGGACTGGTACGACCTCATCCCGCTGTCGGCGGCGCGGGTGGCGCTCGTCGTGGGCGAGGTCCCCGGGCACGGCATCGCCGCCGCCGCGGCCATGGGACGCGTACGCACGGCCGTACGCACGCTCGCCGCGCTGGATCTGCCGCCTGAGGAGATCCTGGCGCATCTCGACGACCTGGTCGCCCGGATGGACCACGAGGAGGGCGGGTGGCCGCAGGACGTTCCGCAGACCGTGGGGTGCGGGTGCGTGTACGTCGTCTACGACCCCGTGGACGGGCGGTGCGCGATGGCCGCCGCCGGACACCCCGCCCCGGCCGTCGTGCTGCCCGACGGCACGGTCACCTTCGTCGAGCTGCCCCAGGGGCCGCCGCTGGGCGCGGGCGGGCCGCCGTTCGAGTCGGTCGAGGTGACCCTGCCGGAGGGCAGCACGCTCGCGCTGCACACGGACGGTCTGCTGCTGGCCGAGGGCGAGCAGTGGGCGCTGGACACGGACCGGAACCGGCTGCGGCAGGCCCTGGAACGGCCGGAGGCGCGGATCGACCTGCGCTGCCGGACCGTGATCGACGCCCTCGTCCCGGCCCGGCCGCACGACGACGTGGCCCTGCTGATGGCCCGCACCCGACGCCTGGAGGCGGACCGGGTCGCCGACTGGGAGCTGCCCGCCGACCCGGCCGCGGTCGCCGAGGCCCGCAAGACCGCGAGCCGCCGACTGGCGGAGTGGGGGCTGTCCGAGTTGTCGTTCACGACCGAGCTGGTCGTCAGCGAGCTGGTCACCAACGCCATCCGGTACGCGACCGGCCCGATCCGACTGCGGCTGATCCGTGAGCGCACGCTGGTCTGCGAGGTCTTCGACGGCGGTGCCACCGCCCCCCACCTGCGCCATCCGCGCGCCACGGACGAGGGCGGCCGCGGTCTGCTGCTGGTCTCGCAGGTCACCCAGCGCTGGGGCACCCGCTTCCTCCCCGAGGGGAAGATCATCTGGGCCGAGCAGTCGCTCACCGACCCCGGCATGTGACCCGCCGGCCCACGAACGTCACATTCCATGGGAAAATGGCGCAATACCGGCGGATATGGAGCGGTACCGGCGGATGGGGCGCAGGCCATGAACGACTCGGCGATCGACTACGCAGCGGTGTTCCAGGCCCTGCCCGGCATGGTGGCGCTGCTGACGCCCGAGTTGCGGTACACGGAGGTCAACGAGGAGTACCTGCGCGGGGCCGGTCGCATGCGCGAGCAGGTCGTCGGCCGGCATCTCTTCGAGGTCTTCCCGGACAACCCCAACGACCCCGCCGCGAACGGCATCCGCAATCTGGCGGCCTCGCTGCGCCGGGTGGTGACCACCGGCGAACGGGACGCCATGGCCCTGCAGCGCTACGACGTCGAGTCGGCCGAGCGGCCCGGGGAGTGGGAGGAGCGCTACTGGAGCACGGTCAACGCGCCGGTGCTGGACCCGGACGGGTCGGTGGTGCTGCTGGTGCACCGGGTCGAGGAGGTCACCGAGCTGATCCGCGCCCGGGGCCGCCGCGGCGGAGGCGGGGCCGGGGGCAAGGCCGGGCCCCGGGGCCGGGTCCTGGAGGCCGAGCTGTACACGCGCGCCCGTGAGCTCCAGGAGCTCAACGAGCGGCTGCGGCTGGCGCACGCCCGCGAGCGCGAGGTGGCCCTCGCCCTGCAGGAGGCGATGCTGCCCGCCGGCCGAGGGGTCGGGCACCATCGGGCGGCGGTGCGCTACCGGCCGGCGGTCGGCGCGCTGAACGTGTGCGGGGACTGGTACGACCTGGTCGACCTGGTCGGCGGCCACCGTATCGGGGTGTCGGTCGGGGACGTCGTCGGGCACGGCCTGGAGGCCGCCGGGGTGATGGGCCAGCTGCGCAGCGCGCTCAGCGCCGCCTCCCGGGTCGCCGAGGGGCCGGCGGAGGCCCTGAACGTCCTCGGGCGGTACGCGAACGTGGTGGACGGCGCGGAGTCGGCCACCGCGGTGACGACGTTCATCGACTTCGACCACCACACGATCACCTACAGCAGCGCCGGCCATCCCCCGCCGGTGCTCGTCCACGCCGACGGCCGGGTGGAGTTCCTCGACCAGGCCACCGACCCGCCGCTCGACGCCCGCCCCGCCCCGGTCCCCCGGCCGCAGGCGTGCACCTCCTTCGCCGACGGCGCCACCCTCGCGCTGTACACCGACGGTCTGGTGGAACGGCGGCACGAGGACATCGACACGGGCCTGAACCGGCTCGCCGACGCCCTGGCCCGGCACCGGGACGCCGACCCCGAAACCCTCGCGGACGCCGTCCTGTTGGAGCTTCTGCCGCCCGGCGGCGCGACCGACGACACGGCCCTGGTGGTGGTACGGCTGTGAGTCCTACCGCCGGTTGATGCCGGACAGGTAGACGCCGTAGAAGTTCAGCATCGTGAGGGTGCGTGCCCGGGTCCGCTCCTTCATGTACGGCCAGGCGGCCTCCACCAGGCCGTCGGCGTTCAGGAGCTGTTCGAGGACCTGGAAGTAGGCGGCGCCCCGGACGCTCTCCAGGGAGTGCTCCGTGAGTCGCTCCACGAAGTCCCAGCAGCGCCGCAGCAGTTCCGTGTCCGGGGCCGGACTCTCCAGCTGCGGCATCAGCACCGGCGTCGTGAAGCACTCGGCCAGCACCGAGTACAGGTCCAGGGCCGCGTCTTCGGTCAGAACGGCCGCTTCCGCCGCCATCTGGTACTTCTCGGCGATGAACTCCGCGGATTCGGGAACGGTGCGCAGCAGAAGGGAGGGAACCTCGTCGAAGGGGATTTCGTTCATCTGTCTTTCCGGTTCGTCTTTCTGGTTCGTCTTTCCGGTTCGGCGTCTTGTCGTGGTGGTGCGGGACACGGAACGGGGGCCTGGCGCGCATGGTGCGCGGCAGGCCCCCGTGCTCGGCGAGTGTCAGGCGCAGTTGCCGCTCGACGGGTCGCAGATCGATGATCCCCCACCCTGCTCGACGAACGGGTCGACCGTGGAGTCACTCACTCCGAGGGGGTCGACGACGTCCTTGAACATCTCCCAGGCGCCTCGGCCCCAGCCGTACTCCCTGACGTAGGTGGGAGCCTGGGCCACCTGGAGGAGGCCGCCGGCGATGCCGAGGGTGCGGGAGAAGCCGCGCAGGCGGGTGGGCGCGCCGACGGCCTTCGGGGTCTTGTACGGCACCGGCTCGAACGCCTGCCCCGTGAGGTCCTTGACGGCGGGCGTCTTCACCACGCTGGAGAAGCCCTTCTTGATGGCGCCCTTCATTCCCGGGTCACTGTTGACCATCTTGTTGATGTTTCCCGTGACGTCTCGGGAGTTCAGCGCGTCCCACAGTTCCTTGGCCTCGGCCTTGGCGACGGCCAGGTCCGAGTCGGACAGCAGGTTCTGCGTGTTCTTCCCCGTTTCCCGGGCCTTTCGGTCCTTTTCCAGAACGTCCGACAGGCCCGCCATCGTCTCCCATCCGTTCTGCATGTGCAGTTCCTTCTTGCCGGGGAGCCGCTTCCCGTTGTTGAACTCGTAGATGATCGCCGTCGCTATCTTGCCGTCGCCCATGACCTGCTTCGCGACCGGCTTGGCATAGATCTGCGCCAGCGCCCCCGACAGGCCCTTGTTGCTGACCGCCGGCACCTGCGCCCTGGGCCGCGTGAGGCCCGGGTTCTTGTTGGGAATCTTGCTGAGGAGCTTGCCGATGGCCTTCTGCAGCGCCTTGAAGATGCTCGGGAAGCCGAAGAACTTGCCGTCCGGGTCGGCGTACACCAGCGGGTTGTTGTTGCCGTAGGTGTAGCCGTGCATCTGCTGCGGGTCGGACAGGTTCATCACCGGGTCGACGGAGAGGAACCGGCCGGTCCCCGGGTCGTACTCGCGGGCGCCCAGGTGGGTGAGACCGGTGTCCTTGGTGTCGTCGATGCCGCCGACGAAGCCTCGCGTGCTCGGCCAGGCGGCCGGAGCGGCGCCGCGGGCGCCGCCGAACGGGAGGACCCGGCGCTGGGTGAGGGCCAGGTCCGTCGCGGCGACGGCCAGCAGGCCGGTGCCGTGGTGGTCGGCGAGGGTGAAGGAGAAGGTGCCGTCGTCGGCGCGGATCGCCTGGTTGCCGCTGCCGAGGTCCATGTAGCGGGTCGCCTTGGCCTTGGCCGCGCCCTTGTCCAGGGTGACGTCGGTGTGGCCGAGGTGCAGGGTGGTGCGGGCGCCGGTGCGGGAGATCAGCCGGTTGCCGTTGGCGTCGTACAGGTACTCGGTGACGTTGTCCGGCTTGCCGTCGACGGGCTCGGTGACCTTGGCGAGGAGCCCTTCGGCGTCCCAGTCCAGGTGCTGCTTGCCGCGGTCGGTGGTGTTGCCTATGAGGTCGTACTTGTAGTCGGTCTTGGTCGTCCCGGCCGGCGCCTGGGTGGTGACCGAGGTCAGCGTGTGGGCCTTGGCCGTCCCCGGGGCGGGGTACTCGTAGGAGCGCTTGACGTCCTTGGTCGCGTCGCCTCCGGTGTGGTGCTGGGTGTCGGTCAGCCGGTTGCCGGCCTTGTCATAGGTGTACGACTGCCAGTACGGGGCCGGGCCGCCGAGCTTGGCGGCGGACGGAGCGGCGGCACAGGTCTGGTCGCCCTGCGCCCACGCCTCGGTCAGCCGGCGCAGGTAGTCGTAGGTGAAGCACTGGTTGTCGGTGCCGGTGCGGGAGACGTCGTTCAGGGAGAGGACGTTGCCGGCCTCGTCGTAGCGGAAGGTGACGTTCTGGTCGACTCCGGTCTGCTCCTCGCGGTCCACGCGGGTGGTCGCCAGGCGCTGGGTGCCGTACTCGTAGGTGTTGGTGACCTGCGTCTTCTTGCCGCCGCTGGTCAGCCCGAGGGTGTACACCAGCGGTTTGCCGGTCTTGCTGTAGGTGGCCGAGGAGGTCATGCCCTGGCCGAAGACGGAGATCGGCCGCAGGGTCTGGTCCTCGTAGGTGTAGCTGACCGAGCCGCCCGGCAGGGAGCCGGCCGCGGAGTAGCTGAGCGAGGCGACCAGGCCGGAGGGCTTGTAGGCGGTGCCGGACTGGTAGGTGCCGGCGAGCGCGCCCTCGGCGGCCGGGATCACGGTCGCCGTCTTGGTGGCCCGGTACAGCTTGTCGTAGGCGGTGACCGAGGTGGTGTACGCGGCGTCGCCGACGTAACGGGTGGACTCGGCGAGCTGGCCCTGGGCGCCGGCCACCGTGTCGTAGGTCCACTTGACCCGCAGCTTGCCCGTGGCGGATCCCTCGCGCAGCTCGGTCTTGCGGCCCAGTCCGTCGTAGGCGTTGAAGAGGGTGCCGTTCGCGTCGGTGCTGGAGATCACCTGGTTGCGGTCGTCGTACTTGGTGTCGGTGCGCCCCTTGTCGGGGTCGGTGATGGAGAGCTGGTTGCCGCGCTGGTCGTAGGTGTGGCTCCAGCTGTTGCCGGCCGGGTCGGTGACCTTCAGCAGCTCGCCCGACGGGGTGTGGTCGTACAGGGTCGAGTCGTAGGCCGACTCGGGCGCCCGTGCCTGGTGCTGGCGCAGTTCGGTGACGTTGCCGCGGGCGTCGGTGAGGGTGGTGACGGTGGTGGCCCCGACCGGCGGGATCACGGTGGTGCGGTCGCCGGCGAAGATCGTCTTCGTGATGCCGAGGACGGTGCCTCCGTCGCCGTTCCCCGCGATCTGCTTCTCCTCGACCGCGCGGCCCAGACCGTCGAACGTGGTGCGGGTCTGGCTCTCCACGGACAGCGCGTCGGCGGGCTTGAACAGCTCGGTGACGGGACTGCCGGTGCTGTAGTACGGGGCGAACGTCTTGGCGGTCAGACCCCGTTCGTCGTAGAAGACGTCGGAGATGATCCGGCCGCCGTCCGGGCCCGGGGCCTGGGACTGCCGCTCCCGCAGGAAGCCGTCGTAGAGCTTGTACGACGTGATCTGGCCGCCCTCGTTGTTGAGCAGCTTGGTCGCGACGGCGACGGGCTTGCCCTCGGTGACCGTGTAGGCGAACTCGTACGTCGGCACGCCGCTCGTGGCGCGGTCGGCGAGCCAGACCTTGGTGGAGCGGCCGAGCGCGTCGTAGGCGTAGTTGCTGACGTTGCCGTTGGTGTCGGTCTGCTTCAGGAGCAGTCCGCGCAGCGGGTCGAGGTCCTTGACGGTGGTCTGGGCGGTGGCGGCGTCGGCCGGGTTCGCCGGCGGGGTGGTGGTCTTGGTCTGCGTGGGCAGTCCGGTGGGCGGGACGAAGGCCGTCGTGGTGGTACGGCCGTCGGTGCGCGCGGTGCGCACGGGCGCGGCGTCGCCGGTGACGGTGAAGTCGGCCGTCAGGTCGGTGATCGCCAGCTCGCGTCCGTAGTCGTCGTAGGTGGCGCCGGCCTCCAGGTAGGTCGCCTTGGTGCCGTTGTGGCTCTTGAGGGGCGCGGTGGCCGTGGCGTCGCCCTTGGTCGGCGCCGCGCCGTAGGCGCCGCCGTCGTAGGCGGTGCGGATGTCGTCGATGACGTCCTTGCTCCGGTCGACGGTGGCGTCGCAGGCCTTGGCGACGGTCTCCACCCGGGACGGCAGGAGCAGGATGTTCTTGTCGGTGTTGGTGGCGTACGTGGTGCGGACGCACTGGTTGTCGGCCGCCGTGGCGGTGTCGCCGCGGTCGTCGACCTGGGTGACCCGGCCGGCGACGGTGTCATGGGTGACGGAGCTGGAGGTGGTGCGCCACTTGACGCCCGCGCCGTCGTCCAGGGAGGTCCAGGCCTGGCTGTCGGAGACGCCGGTGAAGTCGGCGGTGACGGTGCCCCAGTCACGGGTCTTCTTGGCCGTCTCGTGGTGCCAGGGCCGGTTGACCGTCTTGGCGAGAGCCTTGCCGCCGGGCTGGTCGAAGACGACGGACTTGTACTCCAGGCCCGCGGCGGACGCGTGGTCGGTGATCGGGTCGCCCTCACCGGAGTCGAGGGAGACGGTCACGGACTTGGCGCCGCCCGTGGTGTCCTTGCGGTCGCCGTCCATGCCGCGCAGGAAGTAGTGCTCCTCCTGCGACTTCATGGCAGCCGCGCCGCCCTGGCCGCCGTTCTTCACCCGGACGTGACCGTAGCCGCGCCACTGCGACCAGGTCTTGTACTTCTCCTTGGTGAGGCCGTCGTCGTCGTCGAAGTGCCAGGCGGCCCCGTCGAGGTACTCGTAGGCGGTCACCTGGTCCGGGGCGCCGCCGGTGCGGTCGGTCGCGACGACGGAGGTGACGACGTACTTGTTGAACCACTCGCGGTCGGGGGCGTCGGTGCTGTCGCCGCCGATGTACTGCGGGAAGCAGCGCGTGGTGTTGGTCTGCGGGGTCGGCAGGGCGTCCGCGTCACAGACGGGCGCGGAGTAGGTGGCGTCGATCTGGCCGCCCGACTCGTCCGCCACGGTGGACAGTCGTGCCTTGATGAAGGGGGCGTACCCGTCGCCGATCCTGTCCAGCCGGTTGGCCAGCTGGGTGTAGGCGAAGGTGGTCTTCGGCAGGGTGATCGGCGTCGTGCCGGTGTGGCCGGTGTGCTGCACGCTGTCGAGGAGCAGCTGGTAGTCGGTGTCGGCCATGCCCCAGCGGTGGCCGAGCTTCCAGGAGTCGACCTTGCCGTAGGTTCCGTCGGACTTCAGGAGCTGGGTGGTGACTCCGGCCAGCCGCTTGCGCGTCCAGAAGGAGGGCGAGAGGCGGCCGTCGTCGCACTTGGCGTCGGCCTTGCAGTTGAGGTCCCACGGTGTGTCGTACCAGTAGGACGCCTTGGCGTCGATGGTGTCCACGGCGCAGGTGACGCCGTCCTGGGGCAGGCACCGCTCGGCGTTGTCGAAGACGACCTGGGCCGACGGCTTGTCGGCGAACATCCGGGTGGAGCGCAGCCCGTAGTCGATGCGCTCGAGGTAGCCGCCGCGGGTGTACGGGGTGTCGTCGTCGGCCTTGAGGTTGCGGCCGTAGGAGTTGGCCTCCTTGACGTAGTGGTAGCCCATCGCGTTGCCGTGGGTGTCCACGACGTAGTCGAGGTTCCACCGCCAGGCCTGCTGGCACCAGGATCCGGCGAAGTCGGAGGCGTGGCAGGGCTCGCCCGCGTTGTTGCCGTAGACCGGCACGGTCCAGGTGGAGTCGGTGGTCTCCTTGCCGCTCGTCCAGCCGGGCAGCCTCTGGTAGCCGAAGTAGTAGGCGGTGCCGTCGGGGGTGGTCAGCCGCCAGTACTCGCCGTCGTCGTCGCCGTTGCCGCGGGCGGTGTCGGCCAGCCGGACGATGCGGGTGCCGTCGTCCTGCTTGAACCTGAACTCGTCCTTGCCGGCCGGGACGAGCTCGCCGCCCTTGCCGTTGAAGGAGACGTAGGCGTTGTCGTAGGACCAGCACAGGTCGCCCGGCTTGGCGCCGTCGGCGTGCTTCTCGCCGTCGTCGGCGCAGGGCTTGTAGCGGCGCTCGATGAAGCCGGGCGACAGGTCGAAGCCGTCGCCCACCCAGGAGCCCTGGTTGTTGGTGCCTCCGGTGCGGCCGTCGATCGAGGCCGAGGAGTAGTCCAGGCCCACGTCCGGCGTGAGGTCGCCGGGCACGTCGGGCACGGGCATGTCGTACGACCAGGTGAAGTCACCGGTGTTGAGGTTGGTGGTCCAGGTCGCCGACGGGGAGAGGGAGGTGGCCTTGAAGTCGCCCTTCTCGCCGCCGGTCTCGGCGGCCGCGGCCAGGACGGTCAGCCCGCCGGCGCGCAGGCTCACCGTGTTCGCGGTGAGGGTCCGCCGGTCGGTGTCGTTGCGGGCGGCGACCGGGGTGGCCTTGCGGCACGCCTCCTTGGCGGGGGTGGTCAGGGCACAGGCGGGCAGCTGCACGAGGTGCAGCCGGGAGGCGTAACCGCCGCCGTAGGCCTGCGCGAAGTCCGCGTAGTCGACGGTGACGGCGACCTTGCCGGCGGCGGTCGGCGCGGTGCCGGACCGGGTGACGCCCTGCGGACCGGCCTTGGCGCTGTCCTTGGCGCTGTCCTTGGCGCTGGCCTTGGCGCTGGCCTTGGCCTCCAGGGTGAACAACAGGCCGTCGATTCCGGCGCGTTCGGCCTGAGCGCGGCCTCGTACGGCGGCCTCGACCGTCCCCTGGGCGGCTTGCTGCGCCTGCTTCGCCGGGGCGATCGTCAGAGGCAGTGCACCGGCCCGCTGGGCGGCGGGGGCCTTCTTCGTCGTGCGTTCGGGCAGTTCGACGGTGGCCGTGCCGGCCTTGGGCCAGGAGCTCCTGGGCGCCTTGCCCGGCGTCTTGGGACCGTCGGTGAGGGTGCGGGGCTTGACCTTGACGCCGTCGGCGCCGGGGACCGCCTTGTCGGCCTTGGGCACACCGGGCAGGGGGTGGCCGCCGGCGGCCGCGGCGGGAGAGGCGGCGGCCTGGATCAGTCCGCCGAGCATCAGGGCCGACACGACCAGGGACACCGGTCGGTGCAGGGCTGTGGGAGAGAAACGTGGAGGTTTGCGTCTCATGCGTATGCCGTCCATCGCTGCGTGGCGCCGGTCCCGCGTACGGCGGGGCGGCGGCGCCGCTGTTGAAAGGGCAGAGTGCGCCAAAGGGCGGAGTGAGCTGGGAGAACGGGCGGTGCGCTCGGGTCGTCCCGGCGCACCGCCCGTAGGAGGCGTCAGCTGCCGGCCGGCACCTGGGTGGGCACGTCGAACCAGGAGCCGGAGAGTTCGCCGACCTGGCTGTCGTCGAGCGCGCCCTGGAAGAACCAGACGTCGTCGATCACGCCGGGGAAGTACTCGGCGCCTGTGGCGCCGACCTTCGTCCGTCCGACCTGGAGCGACTTGCCGGCCTTGACGGTCAGCACGTTCTCGCCCCAGGCGATCAGGTCCTCGCAGGAGGTGTCGTCCGCCGTACCGTCACCGTCGGCGTCCTCGCACGCGGCCTCCTGGAGCACGCCGTTGACGTACAGGCGGGCCTGCTTGGCGAAGCCGTCGTAGACCAGGGCCAGATGGTTCCAGTCGGTCACGCCGGTGAACTCGGTGTTGGCCAGGCGGGCCGTCGTGGCGTCCGTGGCGTCCTTGTTCGGCAGCCCGATCTCCCAACTGCCCAGTCCCTCAGGGTCGTTCGCGTCCGGGGCGAAGCGCACCGCGAAGGGACTCTGACTGGTCCCCTCCGCGCTGACCACCGCCGCGTTCTGCGTGGGGGTCGAGGCGGCCTGGGCCCAGGCGGTGACGGTGAAGCTGGCGCTCGTGTCGACGGGGACCGCCGGGGCGCTCGCGTAGCCGGCCTTGCCGTCCAGCTCCAGGCCGCCCTCCATGAACCCGGTGCCGATCTTCGCGCCGCCCGCCAGGGACAGGGCGGCCGTACGGCCGGCGTCGTCCGGCGAGGCGGAGCCGGTGACGGCGTCCAGCTTCCAGCGGGCGTTGAGCAGCGCGCGCTGCTTGAACAGCTGCTGCACCTCGTCGGCCGACACCGGCCGGTCGAACAGCCGTACGTCGTCGATCTGGCCGGGGAAGAACGAGGTGGGCACGCCCTGGTACGCGCTGGCGCCGATCTGTATCGCGCCCCCGGCGTACCAGGTCGAGGGCAGGGCGGTGGTGCCGGCCAGCGTTCCGTTGACGTAGAGCGAGAGCGTGTCGGCCACGGTGTCCTGCACGCCGACCAGATGCGTCCACTCACCGCCGTAGGCCGTGGCGCCCTCGGGTTGCAGGGCCCGCACCACCGTGGAGTCGGCGGTGTCGGCGCTGTGCTGGTTGAACACCCAGCGGTCGTAGGAGCTGGAGTAGTACAGCTCCGGCCCGGTCACCACGCTGCCGATCTGCGAGGCGACGGTCGCCGCGTGCGTCGGCTTGGTCTTCGCCAGTTTCACCCACGCCGAGACGGCGAAGCTGTACGTGGTGTTGACCTGCGGGTTGCCGGTGGTGGCGTAGTCGTCAGTGCCGTCCAGGGTCAGCGCGTTGCCGTCCGCCCCGGCCGCGCCCGTCGTGGCCCCGCCCTTGAGGACCGCGGGGCTCACGTCCGCCCGGCCGCTCAGTTCGGCCGCGTCGGCGGGGTCGTCCAGGTGGAAGACCATGCGCGCCGGACGCCCGCCGCTCGTGTTCGAGCTGTAGAGGCTCGACACCTCCCCCGCCGTCAGGGGCTTCTCGAAGGTCTTCACCTCGTCGATGGCACCGGGGAAGAACGACGCCGGAGTGCCGCCCGGGGTGCTCGCGCCGATCAGCAGGCTGCGTCGGCCGTTCCACGGGGTGCTGTAGGCCGTGCTGCCGGCCAGCGCGCCGTTGACGTACAGCTTCAGCAGCTTCTCACCGGCGGAGTAGATGCCCACCAGATGGGTCCACTCGTCGACCTTGACCCCGCCCGCGGCGGCCTGCATGGCCCGCACGGGGGTGGCGGAAGCGGTGTCGGAGCTGTACTGGTTGAACACCCAGCGGTCGTAGCCCTTGGAGTAGTACAGCTCGAAGCCCGGCTGGTTGTTGCCCCGCTGGGAGGCCACGATCGCCGCCTCCGACGGCATCGCGGACAGCTTCACCCAGGCGGAGACGGAGAAGCTGACGTCGGTGTTCACGGTGGCCAGGTCGGTGCTGGCGTAGTCGTCCACGCCATCGAACTGCACCGCCTTGCCGAACCTGCCCTCCACGTTCGGCGTCGGGCCGCCGTGCAGGGCCGCGGTCTCCTCGGGCGCGCTGCCCGCCACTTGGGTGGCGCCGGCCGCCTCGTCCATCGACCAGTCGGCGCGCTCCAGCTGACCCGACTTGACCCGGAACTGGTAGGTGCGGATCTCGGAGCCGTTGCCGGCCGCGTCGAACGCCCTGGCGGTGACGAAGTTGAGGCCGGCCTTGGCCGGCAGCATCTGCGCGACCTTCGCCGCGCCCGCGGACGTGGTGATCGTGTTCTTCGAGGTGGGGTCGCCGTTGATGCCGAACCAGTACTTCGTCACGTCGGTGTCGGCGGCCTTCAGCTGGAACGAGCCGTACTGGCCGACCCCGTCGAACCACGGGTCGTCCGGGTTCTCCGGGTCCGAGGCCGGATATTCGGCGGACGTGACCGCGGGGGCCTTCGGGACCTTGGTGTCGTAGGTGAAGTAGCAGCCCGTCGGATCGCCCGCGCTGGACCACGGGGAGTACTGCGCCCCGTCGTAGCTGCGCGCGTACCAGTTGATCTGCTTGCTCTCGGGCAGGGAGGAGGGCAGGGTGAGCGAGAAGCCCGAGCCGGACTTCTTGGCGCCCGTCCGGGCGGGCTTCCAGCGGGCGATCGTTCCCTTGCCGTCGCCGGAGTCCCAGGCCGCCTCGATCTGCACGCCGACGCTGTCGCCGTCCGGGTCCGTGACGCCGTTGACGTAGATCTTGCCGAGGGTGCGCACACGCGGTGCGTCGGCCGGCTTCTTGCAGGTGCCGCCGTACTCCATGGTGAGCTGCGACATCTTGATCTGCGACGGCGGGCGGTTGTACTTCACCCGCAGATACGCCTTGTCGGAGAACCGCTTCCAGCCGTAGATGTCGGTCTCGCTCGCGGCCTGCATGCCGAACGTCATCGTCGACGACTTGGCGTTGGCCGCCGTCTGCACGGCCGACTTCACGTCGAACTCGGCGTCCTTGGCCGAGCAGCCCTCGTAGCCGTAGGCGAAGGAGTCCGTCTTCAGCTTGTCGATCCAGAAGCCGTCCGCGTTCTGCGAGTTCCAGGTCGTCGACGAGGAGATGTCCTTCGTCCGCCACAGCTCCACGCTGCGCGCGCTGCACGACGCAGACCACACGTTCCGTACGACGAACTCTGCGGAGAGGACGGTCTTGCCCGCGAACTTCGACACCGGGATGCGGTAGAAGAGCCGCTTGGTGTCGTTGGGCTGGCAGTAGGCCCAGCCGCAGTAGCCGAGGCCGGCGTTGTCCTCGCCGTTGAACTTCCACTGCGGCGACGACGCCCAGTACTTGGACGCCATCGTCCACGCGGCGGCGCGCGGCGAGTACCACTGGGGGTCGATGAACACCGGGTAGGTGGTGTCCTTGCCCTTGAGCACGTCCGCGTCCGGGGTCAGGACCAGTTCCCTGCCGCCGGCCGGGATGTCCACCCCGACCGGGGCGAGCTTCGCCGACTCCCCGGCGGCGGGCTCGTCGCCCGGCGCGGCCGTCGGCCCGCTCGTGGCGGCGGCCGCGGCGGCCGACAGGGACTTCGCCGATTTCGCCGATGCCGCGGACTTCGGCGACGCGCTCTGCTGCGCCGGGGCGCCGCTCTGCTTCGGCGACGCGCTCTGCTGCGCGGGCTCCTGGGTGCTGGAGTCCCACATCACGGGCTTGGGCGCCTCGAACACGGCGCTTCCGGCGCCCTGGTCGACGGCCTCCAGGCCGCCCTCGGACGTCTCACGGACGTCCATGCCGTCGGTGGAGAGCTTCAGCCGCAGCCGGGTCAGCTCCGGACTGGCGGCCGCCTGAGCGGACTTGACGACGAGCAGCTGGGTGAAGCCGTCCTCCTGGGCACCCATCCGCAGGTCGACGTCCGGCAGGACGTCGCGGTAGGTCGCCGTGGCCCCGTCGAGGACGGGAGCGGGCAGCTCGCCCGGCCAGGAAAGGGCCAGTTCGCGCCCCGCCTTCTCCATCCGCACCAGCGGCGCGTCGCCGCCCGCGGAGAACTCGAGCCCGACGGTGGTCGCGCCGGGGGCGACCGTCCCCTGCGAGGTCTTCGCCAGGTCGGTGTCGACCGGCTTCCACTCGTCCCCGACCCGGGTCCGCACGGGGCGCAGATACTCGCGCGCCTCCAGGTTTCCGTCGGGTGTGGCGTACACGTCGCTGCTCTCGGCCCGCAGCGATCGGACCTCTACGCTCTTGCCGGACCGTTTCGCCTCGGTCAGGGCGTCTTCCGTGGTCGTCGGCGCTCCCGCGTCGGCCGAGGCCTCTGCCGTCGAGCCCGTCCGCACCGGGGCCGTCGGAACGGCGGCGACCGCCGCGGTCACCGGCGTCACCCCGACCCCCACGGCCGTCACCAGCGCCAGCGCCAAGGCCAGCGTCCGGCCATGTCTTCGCGTCAACACGCGCCCCCGTATTCACCGTTCACAACACGACTCAGTGAGAAAACACTGAGAAAAGATGGTCAATGTCGGAGGCTAGGTAAGAAGACGATGAAGATCCATAGAAATTAATGCGACATCTCCGACGACTCGCCCGCGGCGGATGTGAGACCCGACACGGTTGCGGCAAGATCCGTGGGGATTCGACGGAGAAGCACCGCGCGCGCCTCCCCGACCGGCCGCACGATCGCTCCTTGCGGCTCCCTGCGGCTTGCTGCCTACCGCCCGGGAGCCGCACCCTGGTCAGGCGGCCATCCCGCCGATCCGCCGGAGTGAGGAGCGACCCCTTGTTCTACTACGTGCTCAAGTACGTCTTGCTGGGCCCCCTGTTGAGACTGGTCTTCCGACCGCGGATCGAAGGCCTCGAGCACGTACCGGAGTCGGGGGCGGCGATCGTCGCCGGAAACCATCTGTCGTTCTCCGACCACTTTCTGCTCCCCGCGGTGCTGAAGCGGCGCATCACGTTCCTCGCCAAGGCCGAGTACTTCACCGGCCCCGGCATCAAGGGCCGGCTGACCGCGACCTTCTTCCGCAGCGCCGGGCAGATCCCCGTCGACCGCTCCGGCAAGGAGGCGGGCCAGGCGGCGATCCGCGAGGGCCTCGGCGTCCTGGGCGAGGACGAGCTGCTCGGCATCTACCCGGAGGGCACGCGCTCGCACGACGGCCGTCTGTACAAGGGCAAGGTCGGCGTCGCGGTGATGGCCCTCAGGGCGAAGGTCCCCGTGATCCCCTGCGCGATGATCGGCACCTTCGAGGCGCAGCCGCCCGGCAAGGTGATCCCGACCCTGCACCCCGTGGTGATCCGCTTCGGCACGCCCCTGGACTTCTCCCGCTACGAGGGCATGGAGAACGAGAAGGCGATCCTGCGCGCCGTCACCGACGAGATCATGTACGCCATCCTGACCCTCTCCGGGCAGGAGTACGTCGACCAGTACGCGGCCGTCGTCAAGGCGGAGCAGGCGGCCGCGAAGGCGGAGAAGGCGCGCAGGTTCCCGCGGATGCCGCGTTCCTGAGGGATCGTCAACCGGTATGCGACGACGTCGACATGGATGAGGGGCGGCCGGTGTGATCCGGCCGCCCCTTCCGTGTCGTACGGCGACGACGGTTACGGCTTCGGCGTGGCGTGCGGGGCGCAGGTCACGTCGTCGACGTCCAGCTTTCCGGTGAGGAGGTAGGCGTCCACCCGCGGGTTGATGCAGGTGTTGACCAGGCTGGTGACGCCGTGCGAGCCGGCGTTCTGCTCGGTGATCAGGCGGGAGCCCTTGAAGCGCTTGTGCAGTTCGACGGCCCCGGCGTACGGGGTGGCGGCGTCACGCGTGGACTGCACGATCAGCACCTTCGGCAGGCCCTTGTGGGTCTTGACGTCCACCGGGGTCTGCTGCTTGACCGGCCAGGTGGCGCACGGCAGGTTCATCCAGGCGTTGGCCCAGGTCATGAACGGGTACTTCTTGTTGAGCGCCGTGTTGTCCTTGTCCCACTTCTTCCAGCTGGTGGGCCACTTGGCGTCGGTGCACTCGACGGCCGTGTAGACGGCGTTGCCGTTCTCCGAGGTGATGTTGCCGGCCGTGTCCGTCAGGTCGGGGGCGGCCGCGTCGACGAGGGCCTGGGTGTCCCCGGCGAAGTACTTGCTGAAGACGGTGGCGACCGGGATCCACGAGGAGTCGTAGTACGGGGCGCTCTGGAAGAAGCCGATCAGTTCGGCCGGGCCGACGAGCCCGCCGATGGGGTTCTTCTTGGCGGTGGCGCGCAGGTCGAGCCACTTGGCCTGGACGGCGGCGCGGGTGGTGCCGAGGTGGAAGACGGCGTCGTTGGCGGCGACCCAGTCCTCCCAGTCCTTCCAGCGGCCCTCGAAGGCGATGTCCTGCTCCAGGTTGGCCTGGTACCAGATGTTCTCGCGCGAGGGGTTGACCACGCTGTCGACGACCATGCGGCGCAGGTGGCCCGGGAACATGGTGCCGTAGACGGCGCCGAGGTAGGTGCCGTAGGAGACGCCCAGGTAGTTGAGCTTCTTCTCGCCGAGGGCGGCGCGGATGACGTCCAGGTCGCGCACGGTGTTCGGCGTGGTCATCTGCTGGAGCATCGCGCGGCCGGTGCGCTCGGCGCAGCCCTCGGCGTACTCGCGGGCGAGCTTGCGCTGGGCGAGCTTGTCGGCCTCGCTGTCCGGGACCGGGTCGGCCTTGGGCGCCTTCACGAACTCCTGCGGGTCGATGCAGGAGATGGGCGCGGAGTGGCCGACGCCGCGCGGGTCGAAGCCCACGAAGTCGTAGGCCTTGGCCACGTTGGCCCAGACGGGGGCGTTGGTGGTCACGCGGCGCGGGAAGCGCAGGCCGGAGCCGCCGGGGCCGCCGGGGTTGTAGACGAGGGCGCCCTGGCGCTCCTGGGGCGTCCCGGTGTTGCCGATGTGGTCGACGGCGAGCTTGATCTTCTTGCCGTTGGGCTTGGCGTAGTCGAGCGGCACGGTGACCCAGCCGCACTGGATCGGCTTCTCCAGGCCCCAGTCGGCGGGACAGTCCTGCCAGTCGATGCCCGCCTTGGCGGCGCGCTCCGCGGCGATCGCGGCGCCTCGCGCCTCGCGGTCCTGGCCCGAACGGCTGCTGGTCGCGCTCGCCGTGGGCGCCGCGACAGCGGTTGCCATCAGGGTCGCGACGACGAGTGCGCCGGCCGAGCCGAGCGCCGCGGTGCGCCTGTTCGGTCGTATCTGCCTCAAGTGGGCTCTCCCCCTACCTAGTTACGTCAGTACGGGGGATCCTTGCGGCTGTGAGGCGCCTGAGGACAGGTGTCGTTGACCTTCTTTGCCAATCCGATAACCGGAGAGGAAGGTACCGCTCACCGGATTCGCGCCAGATGTACACCCGTGTCACCGGTCAGCCGAAGGCCGCGAGCGCCTCGTCCAGCACCCGCCGCAGCCGCAGCGCGTCCGGCGCGACGGCGGTGACCAGGGCGGCGGGCCCGGCGAGCGGCACGACGGCGGCGCTGTCGCCGAGCATCCGGACGGGCACCGGCTCGTCCCGGAACTCCGGCCGTACGACGACGAGTTGACCGACGGCCCGATGTCCCGCCAGTACGGCGGGCCCGTCCCAGCCGCCGGGCGCGCCCGGCCCGCAGGCCAGCTCCTGGTCCAGGACGACCCGCCCGGCCACCCGGACGACGAGCCGGCTGGTGAGCCGCCCCGGCTCCTCCCCGGCCCGCCCGAGCACCTGCTCCTCCCGCAGCACCAGCCGCGCGTCGGCGCCGAGGTCGGCCCGGGTGACGACGGACAGGTCGCTGCCCCGCGCGGAGATCAACTGCTCGGGCAGCCAGTGCAGTTCGCCGCCGTCGGCGACGCTGAGACGTACGGCGTAGTGCGCCTCGTCCTTCACCTGCCCGGGCAGCGCGATGGTGGCGGCGGCCGATCCGACGTGCAGCCGGGCGCCGCGCTCGACGTCCGCCTCCACCGCGAAGCGGTCGCCGCCCAGGGGTCCGCTCATCGCCCCGACGAGCATCACGCGCGCCTCGCCGCCCCGGGCCCGGATGCGCCGCAGCGCGAGCGGTCCGTCGCTCTCCAGGACCGGCAGGGAGGTCCCGCCGCGTCCGTCGTCGCGCGCCCCGATCCGTGCGGTGGCGTGCACCCCGCCCATGTCACGCCGTCCAGGCGGCGAGCTGCGCCCGCACCCACACGGCGACGTCCCGCACCCCGGGCTCGCTCCTCAACGACTGGAAGACGACGGGGAGTTCGGCGCGCTGCGCCTTGGCGTCGGCGGCCATCCGGGCGAGGTCGGAGCCGACGTGGGGCGCGAGGTCGGTCTTGTTGACGACGAGCAGGTCGGCGGTGGTGACGCCGGGGCCGCCCTTGCGCGGGATGTCGTCCCCGCCGGCGACGTCGATGACGAAGATCTGCGCGTCCACCAGGCCCTTTGAGAAGGTGGCGGTGAGGTTGTCGCCGCCGGACTCCACGAGGATGAGGTCGAGGGGGCCGACCTCGTCCTCCAGGTCCTCGACCGCTTCGAGGTTCGCGGAGATGTCGTCGCGGATCGCGGTGTGCGGGCAGGCGCCCGTCTCGACGGCCGTGATCCGCTCGGGCGGCAGCACGGCCTCCCGCAGCAGGAACTCGGCGTCCTCGCGCGTGTAGATGTCGTTGGTGACGACGGCCAGCGACAGCTCGTCGCGCAGCGCGCGACAGAGGGCGGCGACGGTGGCCGTCTTGCCCGAGCCGACGGGACCGCCGAGGCCGATGCGCAGGGCGCGGCGGGCGCCGTCGGGGCGGTGCGCGTCCGCGCTGACGGCGGCAGGACCGTCGTGGCTGTGAGAGTGGTCGAGGTGCACGGGTACGGCTCCAATACTTCAGCCCGTCCGGCGTTTGAGGACGAGGCCCTTCGGGCCGAACGGGGGTCTGGGGGCGGCGCCCCCAGGGTCGATGGGCGGCAGGGACGAGACTCCTACGACGCGAACAGACGTACAGCCCAGGCGGCATGCGCTTCCGCGCCGATCTCCAGCAACGGCGCCGACGCGGAGGGCAGTACGTCGACCCCGTCGTCGACCGCCCGCCGAGCCGATTCCACCGCCCGATCGGCGATGCGATCCAGCTCCGGCGCCAGCCGTGCCAACACCGCCGTGGCGTCGAACGGATCAAGGCTCAGCAACCGCACCGTCGCGGAAGCGGGTCCGCTCACGCTCTCGTACACCGCGCAGTACGCCGCGTCCTCGGGCCCCAGCCCGGCCGCCCGTGCCACCAGGCCCAGCACGACCGGCTGATGCGCCCCCTTGGGGAACTCCCTTGCCACGGCGTCGAGTTCCACGGAAGGCCAGGTCGCGCGAGCGGCCCGCATCAACTGCCGGCCCAGCTTCCGCGCGGCCACCCGCAACGCGGGCGACGGCGTCCGCGCGTCCGCGGCCGCGTCCAACTCCACCGGGTCGACGCCGAGCACGGCAGCCCCGGCGAGGGCCGCCGACACGAGCCCGGCGGTGTGCAACCGCCCGCGGCAGAAGGCCTCCAGGCTCGCCGCCCCGGTGATCCGTCCCGCCTTGACGGCCTCCTCCGCCCCGCCGGAGTGCGCGTGCCCTCCGGCGGGAAAGCGGCCGTCGGCGAGGACGAGCAGTGCTGCCCTTGTCATCGCAGCGTCCTCAGAAGAGGAAGTAGCGCTGGGCCATGGGCAGTTCGGCGGCCGGAGTCGCCTCCACGAGCTCCCCGTCGATGTGCACGGCGAAGCTGTCGGGGTCGACCTCGACCCGCGGCCGGGCGTCGTTCTCCCGCATGTCCGCCTTGGTCACCTGACGGGTCGACTCGATGGCGACGAACTTCTTGCCGAGCTGGAGGCGCTCGGGCAGCCCGTCCTCGATCGCCAGCGGCGCGACGAAGTTGAACGAGTTGGCGGCCGGCGCGCGTCCGATCGCGCCGAACATCGGGCGCGGGAGGATCGGCTGCGGGGTCGGGATCGAGGCGTTGGCGTCGCCCATCTGCGCGTACGCGATCTGGCCGCCCTTGATGACGAGGTGCGGCTTGACGCCGAAGAACGCCGGCTCCCACAGGACCAGGTCGGCCAGCTTGCCGGTCTCGACCGAGCCGATCTCCCGGGCCAGGCCCTGGGCGAGGGCCGGGTTGATCGTGTACTTGGCGATGTAGCGGCGGACCCGGTGGTTGTCGGCCCGTCCGTCGCCGGGCAGCGCGCCCCGCCGGCGCTTCATGACGTGCGCCGTCTGCCAGGTCCGCAGGATGACCTCGCCGACCCGGCCCATGGCCTGCGCGTCGGAGGAGATGATCGAGATCGCGCCGAGGTCGTGGAGTATGTCCTCCGCGCCGATCGTCGACGGGCGGATCCGCGACTCGGCGAAGGCGAGGTCCTCGGGGACCGCCGGGTTGAGGTGGTGGCACACCATCAGCATGTCGAGGTGTTCCTCGGCGGTGTTCACGGTGTACGGCCGGGTCGGGTTGGTCGAGCTGGGCAGCACGTGCGGCTGCGAGACGACGGTCATGATGTCGGGCGCGTGTCCGCCGCCCGCACCCTCGGTGTGGTAGGCGTGGATGCCGCGTCCGGCGATCGCGGCGAGCGTGTCGCCGACGAAACCGGCCTCGTTCAGGGTGTCCGTGTGGATCGCGACCTGAATGCCCGTGCGGTCGGCGACGGTCAGGGACGCGTCGATGACGGCCGGGGTGGAGCCCCAGTCCTCGTGCAGTTTCAGGCCCAGTGCGCCGCCCCGGATCTGGGACAGCATCGCGTCGTGCGAGACGGTGTTGCCCTTGCCGAGGAAGCCGATGTTCAGCGGGTACTGCTCCATCGCCGCCATCATCCGGGCGAGGTGCCACGGGCCCGGCGTCACCGTCGTGGCCTTGGAGCCCTCGGCCGGTCCGGTGCCGCCGCCGACCAGCGTGGTGACGCCCGAGGACAGCGCCTCGTCGGCGATCTGCGGGCAGATGAAGTGGACGTGCGCGTCGACCGCGCCTGCGGTCAGGATCCGCCCGTTGCCGGCGATGATCTCGGTCTCCGGGCCGATGACCAGGTCCGGGTGGACCCCGTCCATCGTGTCGGGGTTGCCGGCCTTGCCGATGCCGGTGATCCGCCCGTCCCGGATGCCGACGTCGGCCTTCACCACGCCCCAGTGGTCGACGACGACCGCACCGGTGATGACGGTGTCCGGGGTGCCGTCTGCGCGCGTAGCGCGTGACTGGCCCATGGACTCCCGGATGACCTTGCCGCCGCCGAAGACCGCCTCGTCACCGGCGAGCCCGGGGCCGCCGCAGCGGTCCTCCTCGATCTCGATCAGCAGATCGGTGTCGGCCAGCCGGATGCGGTCTCCGGTCGTCGGGCCGAACAGGTCGGCGTACGCGCCGCGTGAGATCTCAGGCATCGAGGGCACCTCCGGTCTCCCCGCGCAGCCCGGGCACCACACGGGCGCCGGCCAGCGGGACGAGTTCCACGTCGACAGGGATCCCGGGCTCGAAGCGCACGGCGGTGCCGGCGGCGACGTTCAGCCGCTTGCCGTGCGCGGCGGCGCGGTCGAACTCCAGGCCGGGGTTGGCCTCGGCGAAGTGGTAGTGGGAGCCGACCTGGACGGGCCGGTCGGCGGCGTTGAGGACGGCGAGCCGGGTGACCTCGCGGCCCTCGTTGTAGACGATCGGGTCCTCGGCGAAGAGGATCTCTCCGGGAATCATGGCGGTCTCCCCCGTCAGACGATCGGATCGTGGACGGTGACGAGCTTGGTGCCGTCGGGGAAGGTGGCCTCGACCTGGACGTCGTGGATCATCTCGGGGATGCCGTCCATGACGTCGTCGCGGGTGAGCAGCTTGCGCCCGGAGGCCATCAGCTCGGCGACCGTACGGCCGTCCCGGGCGCCCTCGAGGATGTGCGACGTGATGAGGGCCACGGCCTCCGGGTGGTTCAGCTTGAGCCCACGGGCCCGGCGCTTCTCGGCGACGTCGGCCGCCACGTGGATCAGCAGCCTCTCCTGCTCGTGCGGGGTCAGTTGCACGTCCCACCTCACATCCTCGCTCCGGACCGTGCGGGGCCCGGTTTCCGCGGCCACGGGGGAAAGCCCCTGGTGGCGTGGATGGGCAGGCTAGTTGGACCGCATTTCGAACAAGTTAACCCAGCGGTGATCCACAAGCCGCGAGGCCGGCTACGAAGGACCCGGCCGCCGGTGTTCCGCCGCGACCCCGAACCGCTGCCGTTCGCGGGCGGCGGACGCGACCTCGCGGACGGCGGAGACCGAGGTGACCACCTGCTCCTCGGCCACGGCCGCCAGGGCGTCCAGCGCGTCGAGTCGCTCCAGGTCGGCGGCGGAGACCAGGGCGACCAGCGGCTTGCCGTGCCGCGTCACGACGACGCGCTCACCGCCGTACACCACCCGGTTGATCAGCTCGGCGAGCTCAGCCCTGGCTTGCGTCACCGGAATCTCGTAGGCCATGACCCCATTGTAACGTCACGTACGTCCTGTACATTTTTTACAGAGACGGCCCCGCAGTCGGCTCTACAGAGAGCTCTGCCGCAAGGAGGAGTACGCCGATGCTGCCCGAACTGCCGCCGCTGCCCGCGCTCACCCGCGCCGAGGCCGAGCTGATCGACCGTTACCTGGACGTCGTCGACATGGTCGGCCGGATCAACCCCGCGCACGACGGCGACACCTACCGCGGACTGCGCGCGGCCCAGGCGTTGGTGAGCAGGGCCACGGCGCTGCGCGACGCGCTGACGCTGATGCACCAGCGGGGCGAGAGCGAGTTGCACGCGCCGACGCTCGCGCGGGCGCTGCGCGTCCTCGACGGGGAGCGCCGCACGGCGCGCGTCACGCTGCCGCCGCTCTCCGACAGTTGACGCGCACGGACCCGGTCCGGACGGTACGCGCGGGGCGCGGGCCGTCCGGCTCAGTCGTGAAACGCGCCGAACGGCGTACCCCCGTTCAGCGGAGCCCCGGCTCCTGATCCGGGCCCGCCGAGGGCACGCAACGAGCCTTTCCGCGGGCGCAGTAGAGGGTTCCGATGCAGGTCCGGGGGCATGGGGGCATCTTGGCATCTGAGGATGCATCAGGTTGTTCACCCGAATGGGCGGGTGGTGAGTAACCCCACAAATAGCCGGTTGCGTTGGGATTTTCCGACCTCCGTGAGCCAGGATCCCTGACTGACGACAAGCCCCCGCCACAAGCGGCGGGGCGGTCCGGGCGGACGCCGAGTCCTGCCGCCGCCCGGATGACCGGTCGACAGAAGTGCATCGGCAGGAGTGGAGGACCCAAGCACGACGGGTCGCCGGAACGGTCACGCCATGACCGGGCCGAGCAGCCCTTGGGGTGAAGCCGCAGTACGCGGCCGGGCAACTTCGCCAGCCCGAATCCGACAGGTCATCCTTCACAGGCGGCTGACGAAGGGTTGCGCATGACTGCGCTCAATCGTGTCCCGTCGCTCATGGTCCGGGCCGGTACGGCCTCGGCGTTCGCCATCGCCGCCGTCGGCGCCTCGGTCATGGTCCCGGGTGTCGCCGCCGACGCCTCGGCCGCGACGCCGGCCGCCAAGGCGCTGCAGGTCGCGGCGTCCAAAAAGGGCTCGGCGTACAAATGGGGGGCCACCGGTCCGAAGAGGTTCGACTGCTCCGGGCTCACGCTCTACTCGTACAAGAAGGCGGGCAAGAGCCTCCCGCGGACCGCGGCTCAGCAGTACAACAAGACCCGTCACATCTCGGCGTCGACCCGCAAGGCCGGCGACCTGGTGTTCTTCCACTCCGGGTCGAACGTGTACCACGTCGGGATCTACGCCGGTGGGGGCAAGATCTGGCACTCCCCGAAGACCGGGGACGTGGTGAAGCTGCAGAAGATCTGGACCAAGAGCGTCTGGTACGGCCGGGTGCGTTGATCGTCCCGGCTCGGTCTTCCCGGGGCGGTGACGGCGTCCCTGACGCGCCGTCACCGCCCCGGGAGCTCGCCCTCCAGCGGGACCGCCACGGCCCCGGCCACGGGCGCTCCCGGCACGGGCGCTCCCGGCACGGGCACTCCGCTCACCGGCACCCCCGCCACGGGCACTCCGCTCACCGGCATCCCGCTCACCGGCACCCCCGCCACCGCCCCTGCCGCCGGCTCCGCCGGGACGGTCCACGGGAGCTGGACGAGGACCGTCTTGCCGCCCTCCCGGGTGGGCCGCACTCTCAGCTTGCCGCCGCACTCCGCGGTCAGCCAGCGAATGATCACCATGCCTCGGCCGTTGTCCTGCTGGACGGCGGCCGGCAGTCGTTTGGGGAAGCGCGGATGGCTGTCGGTGACGCCGATGTGCAACTGTTCGTCACGGTCGAGCGCGAGGTCCACCGTGAAGGTAGGCGACTGCCCGAGCGTGTGCTGTACGGCGTTGGTGGCGAGTTCGGAGACGATGAGCCGGACGGTGTCCGCCGCGTCCGAGTCCGCCGGCAGGCCCCATTCGCCGAGGGTGCGGAGCACGAAACCGCGGGCCGTGGAGACCGAGGCGGGATCGCTCGGCAGAGTGACGGATGCTTCCAGGTGGTCTGCCATGGCGACGTCGTCCCTTTCCCACGGGACCGTAGTCCGACACGGTGCGGATGGTTCGAGTACGGTCCCGGACTGGTGCTTCTTCGCCAGACTGCCATTACCGGGCCGGTCACGGGTGGCGATCCACCAACATATGCATATATCTGTCGCCCGATGCGGTGAACTCTGCTACGGCAGAGCGTATTTGGACGGCCCGGAAGGAGTAAGGAGGAGCCCATGCAGCACGGTCCCGCGGTACGCCGCCGAAAACTGGGCGCGGAACTGCGCACGCTGCGCTCCCGGGCGGGGCTCACCAGCGGTGAGGCGGCCCGCCTCGTGGGCTGGCACCAGTCCAAGGTGAGCCGCATCGAGACGGGCACCAGCGGTACGAAACCAGCCGATGTGCGGTTACTTCTGGACGCCTACGGTGTGGCCGATCCGCATCTGCGGGAGCTGATGCTGGCCCTGGCCGGCTCCGACGGCAGTGGCGGACGGGACCACTGGTGGCACGCCTACCGCGGGGTGCTTCCCCCCGCCTACCGCGACTTCATCAGCCTGGAGTCCCAGGCGAGCGCGATGCGCACCCTCGAGACGACCGTGGTCCCGGGCCTGCTGCAGACTCCCGCGTACGCGCGCGCGGTGACCCGGGCCGCCGTGGAGGGCATCACCGAGGACCAGCTCGACACGCTGGTCGAGGTGCGGCTGGCCCGCCAGGAGGTGCTGCGCGGCCGGCCTCCGCTGGAGCTGAACGCGGTGCTGGACGAGGCGGTGCTGCGCCGGGAGGTGGGCGGCCCCGAGGTGATGGCCCGCCAGCTTGACCAGCTCGTGGAGGCGGCGCGACTGCCCCAAGTACGGCTCCAGGTACTGCCGTTCAGGGCCGGGGCGCATATCGGCCTCACCGGCCCTTTCGTTGTTTTCTCATTTTCGAGCACTTCTGATCTGGATGTGGTCGTTCTAGACCACTTGACGAGTAGCCTCTACCTCGAACGGAAAGAAGACCTCCAGGCCTACACCGAGGCCTTCGACGCCCTCAGGGCGCACGCCCTTTCCACCGAGGAATCACTGGATTACATCGCCGCGATAGCTGACGGCGCGTAAGGAGGCACCATGTCAGCTCTGCCTCGGCACGTACTCTCAAGCACCGATCTCCACGATCTCCCTGGCGTGAAGTGGCTGCGCAGCAGCTACAGCACGGGAATGAACAACTGCGTGGAGACGGCCCGGCCGGCCTCAGGACCCTGGGCCGGCCTGCTCGCCGTACGCGACTCCAAGGACCCGGCCGGGCCCGCCCTGCTCTTCTCCCCCGAGAGCTGGTCGGGCTTCACAGCCGCGTTCCACTGACCGCACCGCACCTCAAGCGTCAGAGGCGGTCCACGGCCGTGTCACGCCGACTCATGGTCGCGTTTCGCCGATCACTCGTACAGCGCGTTCCAGCTCGGCCCCGGAGAGGTCCGCACGGGCGGTCAGCCTGAGGCGGGAGATGCCGTCGGGCACGGAGGGAGGACGGAAGCAGCCCACGGCCAGGCCTGCCGACCGGCAGTCCGCCGCCCACTGCACGGCCCCCTCCGGGGACGGCGCCCGCACCGAGACGACCGCGGCGTCCGGACGTACCGCTTCCAGACCCGCGGCCGTCAGCCGTGCGTGCAGCTCGCCCGCCACCGCACGCGCGCGCGGGGCCCTCTGCGGCTCGCGGCGCAGCAGCCGCAGGGCCGCCAGGGCCGCGCCCGCCGCCGCCGGGGCCAGACCCGTGTCGAAGATGAACGTCCGGGCCGCGTTGACCAGGTGGTCGATCACCCGCGCGGGGCCGAGCACGGCTCCGCCCTGGCTGCCGAGCGACTTCGACAGCGTGACCGTGACGACGACGTCGTCGGCCCCCGCGAGACCCGCCGCGTAGGCGGCGCCCTGACCGCCGTCGCCGAGCACGCCGAGCCCGTGGGCGTCGTCGACGACCAGCCCCGCGCCGTGCTCCCGGCAGACGGCCGCGAGGGCGGCCAGCGGAGCCGCGTCGCCGTCGACCGAGAAGACCGTGTCGGAGACCGCCACCGCCGGGCCCTCGTGCGTGCCCAGCGCCTTGCGCACGGCGTCCGGGTCGGCGTGGGCGACGACCTGGGTGGCGCCGCGGGCCAGCCGGCAGCCGTCGATGAGCGAGGCGTGGTTGCCCGCGTCGGAGACGATCAGCGAGCCGTGCGGGGCCAGCGCGGTGACCGCGGCGAGGTTGGCGGCGTATCCGGAGGAGAAGACCAGGGCCGCCTCGAAGCCGCAGAACTCCGCCAGCTCCCGCTCCAGCTCGCCGTGCAGCTCGGTGGTGCCGGTGACCAGCCGGGAGCCGGTCGCGCCGCCGCCCCAGGTCCGGGCGGCCCGCGCGGCCCCCTCCTTGACCTCGGGGTGGCGGGCCAGGCCCAGATAGTCGTTGCTCGCGAGGTCGAGGAGCGGCGAGTCGGCCGGGCGGGGCCGCAGCGTCCGTACGAGCCCCGCGCGGCGGCGCGCGGCCGCCTGCTCGTCGATCCAGCCGAACGCCATGGGGTCCTCCGGGGCCTGTGCAGGTCGGGCCTGTGCGGGCGCCCGTACAGGCGCCTTTGTAGGTAGCGGACAGACACTAGCGGGCCGATCGCCCACCCACGGTGTGGCAATACCCACACGTCGAAGCGGGTGTGTTGTGCGATCCCTACCTTGGCCCGAAGCGCTTCCGTAGGACAGGATCGGCTCTCATGGACCTGCTGAACACGCTGGTGGACAAGGGGCTTCGGCGCGAGCTGCCGACCCGCGAGGAAGCACTGGCCGTCCTGGCCACTTCCGACGACGACGTGCTCGACGTGGTGGCCGCGGCCGGGAAGGTACGCCGGCACTGGTTCGGGCGACGGGTGAAACTCAACTACCTCGTCAACCTCAAGTCGGGGCTGTGCCCCGAGGACTGCTCCTACTGCTCCCAGCGGCTCGGCTCCACGGCCGGGATCCTGAAGTACACCTGGCTCAAGCCCGACCAGGCCTCCCAGGCGGCGGCGGCCGGGGTCGCGGGCGGGGCCAAGCGGGTCTGTCTGGTGGCGTCCGGGCGCGGTCCGACCGACCGTGACGTGGACCGGGTCGCGGGCACCATCAAGGCGATCAAGGACCAGAACGAGGGCGTCGAGGTGTGCGCCTGTCTGGGCCTGCTCTCCGACGGCCAGGCCGAGCGGCTGCGCGAGGCGGGCGCGGACGCCTACAACCACAACCTGAACACGTCCGAGTCGACGTACGCGGACATCACGACCACGCACACCTACGCCGACCGGGTGGACACGGTCCAGAAGGCGCACGCGGCCGGTCTGTCGGCCTGCTCGGGGCTGATCTCCGGCATGGGCGAGAGCGACGAGGACCTGGTGGACGTGGTCTTCTCGCTGCGCGAGCTGGACCCGGACTCCGTTCCGGTGAACTTCCTGATCCCGATGGAGGGCACCCCGCTCGCCACCGAGTGGAACCTCACCCCGCAGCGCTGTCTGCGCATCCTGGCGATGGTCCGGTTCGTGTGCCCGGACGTCGAGGTGCGCATCGCGGGCGGCCGCGAGGTCCATCTGCGCACGCTCCAGCCGCTGGCCCTGCACCTGGCCAACTCCATCTTCCTCGGCGACTACCTCACCAGCGAGGGCCAGGCCGGCCAGGCCGACCTGGAGATGATCGCGGACGCCGGCTTCGAGGTGGAGGGCGCGGGCGAGGTGACCCTCCCGCAGCACCGGGCGACGGCGGTCGGCGGCGGCTGCGGCTCCCACGCCGAGGCCGGCTGCGGGTCGCACGAAGGCGCCGGGTGCGGATCCCACGAGGGGGCCGGAGTCTGCGGATCCGCTTCCGTGCCGCAGGTCAACGAGGTGCGGACGGACCTCGTCGCCGTACGCCGTCGGGGCGCCGGGACGGATCTCGCGCCCAATGCCTGACCCGACCGGCCTGCCCGTCGCCGAACTGCTGGAGCTGGACCGGCGGCACGTCTGGCATCCGTACGGCCCGATGCCCGGCCGGGTCGACCCGCTCGTCGTGGAGTCGGCGAGCGGGGTCCGGCTGAGGCTCGCGGACGGCTCGGGCGAGCTGGTCGACGGGATGTCGTCCTGGTGGTCGGCGATCCACGGCTACAACCACCCCGTGCTCAACGAGGCCGCGAGCGAGCAGCTCGGCCGGATGAGCCACGTGATGTTCGGCGGGCTCACCCACGAGCCCGCCGTACGGCTGGCGAAGCACCTTGTCGACATGTCGCCCGAGGGTCTGGAGCACGTCTTCCTCGCCGACTCGGGGTCGGTGTCGGTCGAGGTCGCGGTGAAGATGTGCCTGCAGTACTGGCGCTCGCTGGGCCGCCCGTCGAAACAGCGCCTGCTGACCTGGCGCGGCGGCTACCACGGCGACACCTGGCAGCCGATGTCCGTGTGCGATCCCGAGGGCGGGATGCACGACCTGTGGACCGGCGTCCTGCCCCGCCAGCTCTTCGTCGGCCCGCCTCCGGTCGCCTACGAGGAGGCGTACGCCGATGAGCTGCGCGCGGCGATCGAGCGGCACGCCGACGAACTGGCCGCGGTGATCGTGGAGCCGGTGGTGCAGGGCGCGGGCGGGATGCGGTTCCACTCCCCCGCGTATCTGCGGGTGCTGCGCGAGGCGTGCGACGCCCACGACGTGCTGCTGGTGTTCGACGAGATCGCCACCGGCTTCGGGCGCACCGGCGCGCTGTTCGCGGCGGAGCACGCGGCGGTGACGCCGGACGTGATGTGCGTGGGCAAGGCGCTGACCGGCGGCTATCTGACGATGGCGGCGACGCTGTGCACCTCCCGGGTGGCGAGCGGCATCTCGCGGGGCGAGGTGCCGGTCCTCGCCCACGGCCCGACGTTCATGGGCAATCCGCTGGCCGCGTCCGTCGCCTGCGCCTCGATCGAGCTGCTGCTCGGCCAGGACTGGCTCGCGGAGGTCAAACGGATCGAGGCGGGACTGCGGGAGGGGCTGGCTCCGGCCGCCGACCTCCCCGGCGTCCAGGACGTCCGCGTCCTCGGCGCGATCGGGGTCGTCCAGCTCGACCACGCCGTGGACATGCGGGCGGCCACGGCGGCCGCCGTGCGGGAGGGCGTCTGGCTGCGCCCCTTCCGCGACCTGGTCTACACGATGCCGCCGTACGTCACCGGCGACGCAGACGTGGCACGGATCGCGCGCGCGGTGTGCGCGGCGGCGCGGGAGGGATGAGCATGCCGATCCTGGTGATCACGGGGACGGGCACGGAGGTCGGCAAGACCGTCACGACCGCGGCCGTCGCCGCCTGCGCGCTCGCGGCGGGCCGGTCGGTGGCCGTCCTGAAGGCCGCGCAGACCGGCGTACGGCCGGACGAGCGCGGGGACGCGGACGAGGTCGCGCGCCTCGCCGGTCCGCTCACCACGGCCGAACTCGCCCGCTTTCCCGAGCCGTTGGCCCCCGCGACGGCGGCACGACGGGCCGGGATGACGCCGGTGCGGCCCTGCGACGTGGCGGAGGCGGCCCAGAAGCTGGCGGCGGAGCACGACCTGGTGCTCGTCGAGGGGGCGGGCGGACTGCTCGTACGGTTCGACGAGGCGGGCGGGACACTGGCCGACGCGGCGGAGCTGCTGCGGGCGCCGGTGCTGGTGGTGGCCTCGGCGGGACTGGGCACGCTGAACACCACGGAACTGACGGCCCGTGAACTGCGGTCGCGAGGGGTGGAGTTGCTGGGCGTCGTCATCGGCGGCTGGCCCGACTTCCCCGATCTCGCGATGCGTTGCAATGTCACGGACCTGCCCGACGTCGCCGGCGCCCCGCTGCTGGGTGCGCTGCCGATGGGCGTCGGAGCGCTCGCGCCCGCCGACTTCCGGACGGCGGCCCCCGGTTGGCTGGCGGCACGGCTGGACGGTACGTGGGAGGCGGAGGCGTTCCGAACGGCTCTGTAGCCTCAGCCGCCGTCGTCCTCCGCCAGCAGGCGCACGAGTTCGATGCGGGAGCGGATGCCCAGGCGGGTGAAGACGCCGCGGAGGTGGTGGTCGATGGTACGGGGGCTGAGGGCGAGGCGGGCGGCGATCTCACGGTTCGTGGCGCCGTCGGCGGCCATACGGCTGACCAGGAGCTGTTGCGCGGTCAGTTGAGCGGTAGGGCGCTCGCGGCCGCGCGCGGGCGCGGCGGGAGCTCCTAGGGCGCGGAGTTCCGCACGGGCGCCCTCCGCGTGGTGCGGGGCGCCGAACGACTCGAACGCCTCCAGGGCGCTGTGCAGCCGGTCGCGGGCCTCGGCGCGTTGCCGCAGCCTGCGCAGCGCGCTGCCGAACAGCAGCTCCGTGCGGGCCCGTTCGAAGGCGCGGGTCCCGTCGGCGTGCAGGTCGAGGGCGGTGCGGTAGTGCTCGACGGCGTCGGCGCCCGGGGTGAGCAGGGCCCGGCAGCGGGCGCTGAGGGCCAGATCGTCGGGGCTGCGCACGGCGCGGGCCCAGCGGTCGTAGTCGGCGTGCGCGGCCCGGGCGACACGGGTGTCGCCCGCGCGGGCCGCGGCCTCGACGTAGTGCGGGGTGGCCAGGTGCCGGATGGCCCGGTGTCCGTGGCCGGGGCCGAAGGCGGCCAGGGCACGCAGCCGGGCCGCCGCCGCGCCGAACCGGCCGGCGCCCAGGTCGAGGAAGGCGAGCGCCCACTGCGCGAGGGCGGCGGGCAGGCCCAGGCCGTGGGCCAGGGCGTAGGAGCGGGCGGCCGCGGCGCGCGCCCGGCACAGGTCGGCGTCGCCGGTGACCGCGGCGAACATCGCGAGGGCGGCCTGCAGATGGCAGGCGCCGTTGTCCTGCCCGGTGGTGTACGCCTGCCGGAGGGCGTCCAGCGCGGCGGCCTCGGCGGCGTGCGGGCGGCCGGTCCAGAAGTCGGCGTAGGCGCGGAACTCCATGGCCTGGGAGACGGTGGCCGTGATGCCCCGGGCGCGGGCAGCGGCGGCGGCCCGGAGGGTGGCCGTGGCGGCGCGGGTGTGGTCGCCGAGCATCAGGGCGGCGATGCCCGCGTGGAGGAGGAGGGTGGGGTCGCCACCGGGACCGCAGCGCCCGGCGGTCGCCTCCAGCAGGTCGCGCGCGTCCTCGTACCGCCCGTCGACGGCCGCGGCGATCCCGCCCAGCGCCCCCGGCGGCACGACCCCCAGCCTCCGTGCGACGAGCACCGCCTCACGACATCGCCGCAGGTCACCCGTGTAGACGGCGGCTTCGGTGGCACGGGCGAGAAGATGGGAGGCGGTGTCGGTGGGGTCGGTGGGGAGGGAGCGGGGAGAGGCTTCGCCGACCGCGCCCGGGAGGGGACGGCCGGAGGGCCGCCCGGCGGCGCCGGCGGGCGCCGGGCCGGAGGACTCCCCTGCGGCGCGGACGACCACCGGGCCGTCGGACGGCCCCGCGGCACCGGCAGACGCCCGGCCGCCAGAAGCCCTGCCGGAGGGCGGCTCGACGGAAGTCGTGCCGCCGGAGGACAGCTCGGCGGAGGGCGCCCCGCCGGAGGGCGGCTCGGCAGCGATTTCCTCCGCTTCCTCCCCCGCCTCCGCCCCCGCGCGCGCCTCCGCACGCGCCGCCCGTACCGCCCCCGCCAGCAGCGCGTCGAACGCCTCCCCCGCGTGTCCCGTCCGCAGGGCGAGGACGCCGCTCAGGGCGGGTACGTCCGTGCGGGCGGCGAGGTCACGGGCGCGGTCGCCGTCGCCGGAGTGCCAGGCGTCGGCGGCGGCGCGGGCGAGGAGGCGGGCGCGTTCGCGGGCGTCCGGGGAGAGCTCGGCGGCGCGTTCGACGAGGGCGGCGGACAGGGCCGGGTCGCCGGCCGCGCGGGCCTGCGCAGCCGCGGCCGTCAGTTCGGCCGCGAGCCGAGCGCTGGGGCCGAGCGCGCCCGCGCCCCGGTGCCAGGACCGCCGGGGCGTCTCGGCCTGGTCGTGCAGGACGCGGGCCAGCAGCCGGTGGACGTCGCGCCGGTCGGCCGGCGTCGCCGTCTCGTGGACGGCGATCCGGGTCCAGGCGTCCCGGAAGCAGACCCCGCCCGCCGTGGCGTACGCGATCCCGGCCGCCTCGGCGGCTTCCAGGGGCCGGGTGTCGAGCCGGGCGGCGGCGACGGCGCGCAGGAAGGCGTGCGTGGCCACCGGGTACTGGTCGGCGGCCGCGAGCAGAAGCAGCAGCCGGGTGTCGTCCGGCAGGGCGCGGATCTCCCCGCGGTAGGCGCGCAGCAGGCCGGGGGCCAGAGTCGCGGGCTCCGTCGGCAGCGGGTCCAGGCCGGACGCCTGACGTTCGGTCAGCCGCGCCGCGAGTTCGGCGGCCGCGCGCGGATCGCCGTATACGAGTCGCAGGACGCGCACGCGGACGCCTTCGGGGAGGGCCGAGGCCGGACGCGGGCACGCGTCCGGGTGCGTCGGTGGCGAAGTGCCGCCGAGAGGTGGGGGGTTCACCGGGGTCACCACACAGATGACGTTACTGGCGGGTTACTTGAACAGTAAAGACCGGCGATTCCACCGATGCGCCGCGCGTAGACCCGACCGGACACTCCTGGCAACCCCACCCGTTTCAGGAGGCATCATGCAGCGCGGCAAGCGTCGCATCGCCGCGGTCTTCTCGGCCGTGGTCTCTTCGCTCCTTCTGTCACTCTCCTTCTCCGCCCCCACAGCCCACGCGGCGACCCACAACCCCATCGTCTTCGTCCACGGCATCAGCAGCTCGTCGAGCAGCTGGGACGAATGGGTCGCCGACTTCAAGGCCGACGGCTACACGGCCGCCGAGCTGGACGCGAGTTCGTACAGCTGGACCCAGTCGAACGTCACGACCGCCTCACAACTGGCCACCAAGATCAAGAGCGTTCTCGCCAGCACCGGGGCGAGCAAGGTCGACGTCGTCGTCCACTCCATGGGCGCCCTCAGCTCCCGCTACTACCTCAAGAACCTCGGCGGAACGGCGTACGTGGACGACTTCGTCTCCGTCGCGGGCGTCAACCACGGGACGTCGGTCGCCTCGCTGTGCGGCTGGCTGTACACGTCCTGCAAGGAGATGACGACGGGGAGTTCGTTCCTCACCGCGCTCAACTCCGGTGACGAGACGCCGGGCAGCGTGTCGTACGCGGCCTACTGGTCGAACTGCGACTCGGCGATCGACCCGGACTCCTCGGCGCTGCTCAGCGGGGCCACCAACGTCGGCGTCGGCTGTATCTCGCACACCGACATGAACAACGACTACGGCGTGTACGAACAGGTGCGGGACTTCATCCAGTAGAGCCGGCAGCAGGACCAGCAGAACCGGTAGAACCGATCACGTCGGCAGAACCAGTCGCGCTGGTGGAGCCAGTGGGTCCGGGACCCTCAATGGCTCCACTGGCGCAGTTCCTGCGCGATGTCGTGGAGCGATGCCTCACCGCTCTTGGCCAGTCTGGCCAGGTCCCTGACCTGCTCGGGCGAGGTGACGACCTTGAGGCCGCCGGCGACGAGATAGGCGTAGGCCACGGCACAGGCGAACAGCGCGTTGGAACGCTCCAACGCCGGGACGTGGATCAGGAGTTGGAGCAGCGCGGCCGCTCGGGCGGGCGCGTCGTCGTAGACGGGGACGTCGAATATCTCGGCCTGGTGGCGTGCCACGGCCGCGACCAGCGCACCCCAGTCGGTGACCTGGGGGTCCCCCGGGGTCTTCTGTTCGGCGACCATCAGGAGCCAGGCGAGGTCGATACGGAGAGGGCTCAAGGGATCAGCGGCGACCTTCGCGCGCGTCCCCGCGCCCGCGCTCCGGGCCGAACTCCTCCGCGAAGACGGTCTCGTACTGCTTCATGAAGTCCGCCGCGGCCTCCACGAAGGTGTGACCGACCTCCCCGGCGTCCTGTCTGACCAGCTCCTCGATGTAGCGGTTGACGCTCATGCCGCGGGCCGTGGCGCGCTCACGGGCGGCTTTGGCCGTGCCCTCGTCCACGCGTACGTTCAGCTGGGTCTTCGCCATACCTCGACGCTAGCGCCGACCTGCTAGCAGCGGCAAGGGCGGGCGGGAATCGAAAAGGGATACCGGGTGTGCGCCGGATCACACTAGGCTCGGCCGCGCAGGGCCGCCGGTCCGCCCGGTCGCCCCGTCTGTCGGCCCGTCCGTGCGAGCGAGGAGTCAGCCTTGTCCACACCTGCTGCGGAGCATGCCCCCGGTCTGGCCTCGGCCGACGGGGTCGCGGCCCGCGCCCGCGGTCTGACCAAGGCGTACGGCTCCGGCGAGACGGCCGTGCTCGCCCTGGACTCGGTGGACGTGGACATCGCGCGCGGCCGCTTCACCGCGGTCATGGGGCCCTCGGGCTCGGGGAAGTCCACGCTGATGCACTGTCTGGCCGGGCTCGACACCGTCTCGGCGGGTCAGGTGTGGCTCGGCGACACGGAGATCACGGGACTGAAGGACCGGGAGCTGACCCGGCTGCGGCGGGACCGGATCGGGTTCATGTTCCAGTCGTTCAACCTGATCCCGACCTTGAACGCGGTGGAGAACATCACCCTGCCCATGGACATCGCGGGCCAGAAGCCCGACCAGAAGTGGCTGGACCAGGTGATCGACACGCTCGGTCTGCGGGACCGGCTCAAGCACCGGCCGTCCCAGCTGTCCGGCGGCCAGCAGCAGCGGGTGGCCTGCGCCCGGGCGCTCGCCTCCCGCCCCGAGCTGATCTTCGCGGACGAGCCGACCGGCAATCTGGACTCGCGCGCGGGGCTCGAGGTCCTGTCGTTCCTGCGCGAGGCCGTCGACAGCCTGGGGCAGACCGTCGTCATGGTCACCCACGACCCGGGCGCCGCCGCCCACTCCGACCTGGTGCTCTTCCTCGCGGACGGACGGATCGTGGACGAGAAGGAGCGGCCCACGGCGGAGGCGGTGCTCGAACGGATGCGCCTGTTCTCCGGCGGAGGCCCCCGCACCGACGGACCCGGACCCGGACCCGGCGGCTCGAGTGACACCGGCGTCACTGGCGATTCCGGCGGCTCCGGTGACTCCGGTGACTCCGGTGACTCCGGTGACTCCGGTGACTCCGGTGACTCCGGTGACTCCGGTGACTCACTCGACTCCGGCAAGGAGGGCTGAGCCGGTGCTGAAGGCGACGCTCAGGAGTTTCCTCGCCCACAAGGGGCGGCTGATGCTGTCCGCGCTGGCCGTCGTCCTGTCCGTGGCGTTCGTCGCGGGCAGTCTGATCTTCTCGGACACGGTGACGCGTACGTTCGACCGGCTGTTCGCCTCCACGTCGGCCGACGTGACGGTGGAGCCGCGGGAGGACCTCTCCTCGTCCGTGCCGACCGGCGCGGTCCAGACCGTGCCCGCCGCCCTGGCCGCCGAGGTGGCCCGGGTCGACGGGGTCGCGTCGACCCACGCCGACGTCAGCGTGCAGAACATCACCGTCGTCGACGGCGACAACAAGTCCGTCGGGCCGACCACGGGCGCGCCCACCATCGCCACCGACTGGTACCTCACCGACCGCAGCCCGGTGAAGCTGACCTCCGGGCACGCCCCGCACGGCGCCGGCGAGGCCATGCTCGACGCCGACACCGCCGACAAGAAGCACGTGCGGATCGGCGACACCCTGACCGTGATGGCCCAGCCGGGCTCGTTCAAGGTCGAGATCGTCGGCATCGCCACCTTCACCACCACCAACCCGGGCGCGGCCCTGGTCTTCCTCGACCCCGAGATCGCCGCGACCAAGCTCCTGGGCTCCGCGGACCGGGCCACCGGCGTCTCGGTCGACGCGGCGCCGGGCGCGACCGACGCCGTGCTCAAACGGCGAGTGACCGCCGCACTGGGTTCGGGCGCGTCGTCGTACGACGTGAAGACCGCCGCCGAGCAGGCGAAGTCGGCCGCGGCGGACCTCGGCGGGTTCCTCGACGTCATCAAGTACGTGATGCTCGGCTTCGCCGGGATCGCCGTCCTGGTGGGCGTGTTCCTGATCGTCAACACCTTCTCGATGCTGATCGCCCAGCGCACCCGCGAGCTGGGCCTGTTGCGCGCCCTGGGCGCGGACCGCCGTCAGGTACGCCGCTCGGTGCTCACCGAGGCGGTGCTGCTCGGGCTCGTCGGCTCGACGCTGGGCCTCGCGGCCGGCATCGGTCTCGCGGCCGGGCTGATCAAGCTCATGAGCGCCTTCGGCATGAACCTCAAGACCACGGAGATGGTCGTCGGCTGGCCGACCCCGGTGGCGGCCTACGTCGTCGGCGTCGGCGTCACCTTCGTGGCCGCCTATCTGCCCGCCCGGCGCGCGGCGACCGTGTCGCCGATGGCGGCCCTCGCGGACGCGGACATCGCCGGGGTGGGCCGACCGCTGAAGGTGCGCGCGGTGGTGGGCTCCGTGGTCGGGGCGCTCGGTGCGGCCGCGCTCGCCGGCTGTGCCGCCTCCTCGAAGACCGCGTCGGCGGCCTCCCTGCTGGGCCTGGGCGTCGTCCTCACCCTGATCGCCACCGTCATCGCGGGCCCGCTGCTGGTGCGCCCGATGATCCGGGTGCTCGGCGGAGCCTTCCCGGCCCTGTTCGGCTCCGTCGGCCGGATGAGCCAGCGCAACGCCCTGCGCAACCCCCGCCGTACGGGCGCCACCGCGGCCGCCCTGATGGTGGGCCTCGCCCTGGTGGGCGGGATGTCGGTGGCGTCCGCGTCGATGTCCAAGTCCTTCGACGAGCAGATCGACAGGACCCTCGGCGCCGACTACGTGATCCAGAACGCCAACTTCACCCCCTTCTCGAAGGAGGTCACCGACGCGGTGCGCGCCACCGACGGCGTCGGTCTCGTCGTACGGCAGCGGTTCGCGCCCCTCGCCGTACGGCTCCCGGACGGCAAGCGGATCGAGACGACCGCCGCGGGCTACGACGACCGGCTCGACGACGTCGCCCATGTGACGTACGCCGAGGGCGACACGGCGGCCGCGCTGGCCGGCGGCTCCCTCGGCATGGACGTGGACTTCGCGAAGGACCACGGCGTACGGCTGGGCAGCGTCGTCCCGGTCGAGTTCCCGGGCGGCCGGACGACGTCGCTGACGGTGCGCGCGCTCACCGACCAGGACTCCGCCGACGGCTTCGGCATGCAGGGCGGGCTGTTCCTCGGCGTCGCGACCGTGGAGAAGTACGTGCCCGGCGGGCAGGACTCCTCGCTGTACGTGAACGCGGCCGCCGGCACCGACGCCGAACAGCTGCGGCCTCACCTGGAGAAGACACTCGACCCGTATCCGCAGGTGCAGGTGCGCGACCAGGCCGACTACAAGAAGCTGGTCCACGACCAGATCGCCGTGCTGCTGTACCTGGTGTACGCGCTGCTCGGGCTGGCGATCGTCATCGCGGTGCTGGGGGTGGTCAACACGCTGGCGCTGTCGGTGGTGGAGCGGACCCGGGAGATCGGGCTGCTGCGGGCGATCGGTCTGGGCAGGCGCCAGCTGCGCCGGATGATCCGGCTGGAGTCGGTGGTGATCGCGGTGTTCGGCGCGGTCCTGGGGCTGGCGCTCGGACTGGTGTGGGGCGTGTGCATCCAGCAGGTGCTGGCGTTGCAGGGCATGAAGGCGCTGGCCGTCCCGTGGGGCACGATCGTCGCGGTCGTCGTGGGCTCGGCGGTGGTCGGCGTCGTCGCGGCGCTGCTTCCGGCGCTGCGCGCGTCCCGGATGAACGTGCTGGCGGCGATCGCGCACGAGTGACCCGTGTCGGTGAGACGTATCGGGCGTCGTCGGTCATACTTCGGCACCGGTCCGCAGGAGCCGTCCGGATGGTGGAATTCCGCCCTCGGACCGGCTGGCCGTGGTGGGATCGCCCCATGTCTGATCTGCGGATACGGGCCGCGACGCCCGACGACCTGGACACCGTGCTGGCCTTCTGGAAGACGGCCGCCGAGGGCACGAGCATCAGCGACGACCGTGCGGGCGTGGAGCGCCTGGTCGGCCGCGATCCCGAGGCGCTGATCCTCGCCGAACAGCACGGGGAGCAGGGCGCCGAACTGGTCGGCACGGTGATCGCCGGGTTCGACGGGTGGCGGTGTCACCTGTACCGACTCGCGGTGCACCCGCAGCACCGTCGCCAGGGCGTCGGCTCGGCGCTGCTGACGGCCGCGGAGGAGCGTTTCGTCCGGCTGGGCGGGCGGCGCGGGGACGCGATGGTGCTCACCCGCAACGAGACGGCGCATCATGCGTGGCGCGCGGCGGGGTACACGCCGGAGGAGAACTGGCGGCGCTGGGTGAAGCCGTTCGGCGACTGACCGGGCCGCGACAGGCGACCCTTTGCCGATCCTTTACCATTGGGGGACCGTGTGAACCTGCACGGTCCCCTCAAGACTTGCCTGACGTCCGAAACGACTTTCGAAAGGTGTGAGCGTCCGCCCATGGGCGAGCCTCCCAGTACCCCTCCGCGACATCGCGCGTTCCGCCCCGCCCTGCCCGATCATGGGACGGAGGTGACCCGATGACCGAAGTGCTTCTGCTGCTGGTGGCGATCCTGCTGTCGCTCGCCTGCGGCGCCTTCGTCGCCGCCGAGTTCTCGCTGACCACGGTGGAGCGCAGCGAGCTGGAGCGGGCGGTGGAGCGCGGCGAGCGCGGCGCGGCCGGCGCCCTGAAGGCCGTACGGAATCTCACCTTCCAGCTCTCCGGCGCCCAGCTCGGCATCACCGTCACCAATCTGGTGGTCGGCATGCTCTCCGAGCCGTCGATCGCCAAGCTGATCTCCGGGCCGCTCCAGTCGCTCGGGCTGTCGAGCAGCGCGTCGAGTTCGGTGGCGCTGGTGCTGGGCACGGCCCTGTCGACCGTTTTCCTGATGGTCGTCGGCGAGCTGGTGCCCAAGAACTGGGCGATCTCCTCCCCGCTGACGGTGGCCAAGGGGGTCGGCAACGCGCAGCGCTGGTTCAGCGCCGCCTTCCGGCCCTTCATCACCCACCTCAACAACACCGCGAACCGGATCGTGCGCCGTTTCGGGGTGGAGCCCACCGAGGAGCTGGCCGCCGCGCGCGGCCCCCAGGAACTGGCGGCCCTGGCCCGGCACTCCGCCAAGGAGGGGGCCCTGGAGGCGGACACCGCCGAGTTGTTCGTGCGCACGCTGAACCTGGCCGACCTCACCGCGGAGAACGTGATGACCCCGCGCGTCCAGGTCGTCGCCCTCGACGCCCAGGCGACCTGCGAGGACGTGGCGAACGCGACCCGGGCGACGGGCCTGTCCCGCTTCCCCGTGTACCGCGGCAGCCTGGACGCGGTGGTCGGCACCGCGCACATCAAGGACTCGCTGGCGATCCCGGCCGAGCACCGCGCGCGCGTGCCCGTCTCCGAGATCATGCGCGAACCGCTGCTGGTCCCCGAGTCGCTGACCGTGGACCGGCTCCTCGACCGGCTGTCCGGCAAGCGGACGATGGCCGTGGTCATCGACGAGTACGGCGGTACGGCGGGCGTGGCGACGCTGGAGGACATCGTCGAGGAGGTCGTCGGCGAGGTGCGCGACGAGCACGACCCGCACGAGACGCCCGACCTGGCCGCCGCGGGCGCCGACGACGACGGTCGCGCCCTGTACTCGGCCGACGGCGCCGCCCGCACCGACCAGCTCGCGCGCGTGGGCCTGCATGCGCCCGACGGGCCGTACGAGACGCTCGCCGGGCTGGTCGCCACCGAGCTGGGCCGCATACCGGCCGTCGGCGACACCGTCGAGGTGGCCGGCTGGCGGATGGACGTGGTGGACGCGTCCGGCCGCAGGGCCGCGCGCGTGCTGCTGCACGCGCCCCTCGACGACTCGTCCGACCCGTCCGACCAGGAGGCCGCGAAGTGACCGCCGTCCAGCTGCTGATCGCGCTCGCGACCCTCGTCGTCAACGCGTTCTTCGTCGGCGCGGAGTTCGCGCTGATCTCCGTGCGCCGCGCCCAGATCGAGCCCTACACCGAGAACGGGGCCCAGGGCGACCGGCGGCGCGCCGCGAGCGTGCTGTGGGGCCTGCAGCACGTGTCCGCGCTGATGGCGGCCGCACAGCTCGGCATCACGCTGTGCACGCTGATCCTCGGCGTGGTCGCCGAACCGGCCATCGCGCATCTGCTGGAGCCGGTGTTCCACGCGGTGGGCGTGCCCGAGAGCGCGGGACACGCGGTGTCCTTCGTGATCGCGCTGGCGGTGGCCACGTACCTGCACATGCTGCTCGGCGAGATGGTGCCGAAGAACATCGCGCTCGCGGAGCCGGTGCGCAGCGCGCTGCTGCTCGGCCCGCCGCTGGTCGCGGTGGCGCGGGCGCTGCGCCCGGTGATCTTCGCGATCAACGCCTTCGCGAACGGTCTGCTGAAGCTGATGCGGATCGAGACCAAGGACGAGGTCGCCGCGGCCTTCTCGGACGCCCAGCTGGCGCAGATCGTCCGGGACGCAGGCGAGGCGGGTCTCATCGACGACCGCGCCCAGGAACGGCTGCACGACGCCCTGGAGCTGGGCCGCCGGCCGGTGCGGGACGTCGTCCTGCCGCTGGAACGCGTCGTCTACGCGCGCGTGGGCGTCACTCCGGAGGAGCTGGAGCGGCTGGCGGCCGAGTCCGGGTTCTCCCGCTTCCCCGTGGTGGACGAGGGGCGGCGGATCGTCGGCTACCTGCATGTGAAGGACGCGCTGGACGCCTCGCCGCGGGAGGAGCCGTTCCGGCTGGAGGACATGCGGCCCATCGCGCGCGTGCGGGAGGCGACTCCGCTGGACGACGTCCTGACCGCGATGCGGGGCAGTCGTACGCATCTGGCGGCCGTGCTCGGCTCCGACGGGCGGCTGTCCGGCCTGGTGACCATGGAGGACGTGCTGCGGGAGCTGTTCGGGCAGCCGGTGTAGGACTTCGACGGCCCGTCGTGCGGGCCGTCGTACGTCCCCTTCGTACGTCCCCTTCGTACGTCCCCTTCGTACGCCCCTTTCGGCAGGGAGGTTCCGCACGGGGGCCGACCGACCGCCGGGTATGAGACTCGGGCTACCATCTATGTCGCCATGCAGACGAACCCCACACACACCAGCCTGGTCGCGGTCGGCGACTCCTTCACCGAGGGCATGTCGGACCTGCTGCCCGACGGCTCCTACCGGGGCTGGGCCGACGTCCTCGCCGCGCGGATGGCCGCCCGCACGCCCGGCTTCCGGTACGCCAACCTCGCGGTGCGCGGCAAGCTGATCGGGCAGATCGTCGACGAGCAGGTCCCCGTGGCGGCGGCCATGGAGGCCGACGTGATCACCCTGGTGGGCGGGCTCAACGACACCCTGCGGCCCAAGGTCGACATGGTCCGGGTGCGCGATCTGCTGACGGAGGCCGTGGAGCGGCTCGCCCCGGCCTGCAAGCATCTGGTGCTGATGCGCAGCCCGGGTCGGCAGGGCCCGGTCCTGGAGCGGTTCCGGCCGCGCATGGAGGAGCTGTTCACGGTCGTCGACGATCTCGCCCAGCGGCACGGCGCGCTGGTCGTCGACCTGTACGGCGCCGCCTCGCTCGCCGACCCGCGCATGTGGGACGTGGACCGGCTGCACCTGACGGCCGACGGCCACCGCCGGGTCGCCGAGGCGGTCTGGCAGACGCTCGGCTACGAGCCCGGGGACACCGAGTGGCGCACCCCGATCCCGGCCACCGTGCCGCCCGGCTGGAGCGCCCGCCGGGTCGCGGACGCCCGCTTCGCCCGGCAGTACCTGCTGCCGTGGATCGGCCGCCGCCTCACCGGCCGCTCCTCCGGCGACGGCCTCCCCCCGAAGCGCCCCGACCTGCTGCCGTACGAGGGTCCGGCGGCGTAGGCGGTCGGGCCGACGACGCCGCCCTGGACAAGTAGAGATCATCTCTCACATTTGAGCCTGTAGGCATGCTCCCGCAGCTGCCGTGTGTTCAGCGGGAGACCGAGCTCGTTTGCTGCCGCTGCCGCTGCCGCAGATTCGGCGTCCTGACGTCACCCCTGGCTACCCAGGCCATGAGCCAGGAACCCTGCGCAGTTCTCGGAGATCGGCAATGACGTACCCCCGTTGCTCGCCGGCCGCCTTCTCACCCCACACCTCGGCGTCGCCCTCGACCCCGACGACTTCACGCTCGCCGCCGACTCCTTCTCAACTGCCGCGCACGCCGCCCTGTTCGCCATGATCAGGTCTGCCCCTGGCCCCGCCACGCACCGGCCTACGCACGGACGGTCGAGGCCGAACACGCCCGCCGCCGTACGCAGACGGTCGCCGAACGCCTCGTCCAGACCGTCCACGATGCCTCCCTCCCGCACCCCGTCCAGACGGTGCTCGCCGAGGCCGACGCGCTCGCCGCGGTCGTGGAGGACGTCGCGAGCCGCTTCCCTCCGCGCGCCGACGTCCTGCCCCGCACCCCGGCACCACCGCCAGCCATCGCGCCCGACCACACCGAGGGCATGAAATCCGCTCAGTCGCAACCCTCCGGAATTTATGAAATCCTTCGACTCGCAAATCCGCCAGAGGGCACAAAATTGTTCAGTCCGCAAATCCAGCAGAGGGCATATATTCCGTTCGGCCGCAACAGCCTTTACCAGAAACTCTAAGCTTGACAGCGCCGTGGAGTTTGCTTATGGTCCAGTCGTTCAGGCCCTCGCTGATCGATATCCGAAGGTGTTCATGACCACGCCTCCAACGTTGCCGAAGTTCAGGCAGCAGTTGATTCTTGCCGTTCTTATGTCGTGTTCGCTGCTGATTTGGCTGGACAATACCGTCCTGAGTACCACGCTGGAGACCCTTGCAGACCCGGTCCGTGGGCTGGGGGCCAATCCCGGTCAGCTGCAATGGGCGACCGGTTCGTACACTCTGGCCTTCGCCACCTTGATGTTCACCGCAGGCACATTGGGCGATCGCTTCGGTCACCGGACTGTGTTTTCCAGTGGGTTGGTGATCTTCGCCGGGTCCTCGCTGTGGGCGGCGTACGCAAGCAATGCGGGCCAGCTGATTGCAGCTCGAGCTGCGATGGGGGTAGGCAGCGCGCTGATCACGCCCGCCATGTTGGCCATCCTTATGTGGACCTTCACTGGCCCCGCGCGGGCTGCCGCGATCGGCATTTTCTCGACGTCGGCCGGGGTCGGAATGGCTGCCGGCCCGGTGCTGGCGGGGTTCCTGCTCGATCATTTCTGGTGGGGCTCGGTCTTTCTGATCAATGTCCCGGTCGCGGTATTGGCGTTGGTCGGGCTCGCCGTGCTGGTTCCGAATTTTCGCAGCCCCACTCTGCGACCACTGGACCCCGCTGGAATGCTGCTGTCGATCAGTGGGCTCGTGGCGTTGGCCTACGGGCTGATCCGGGCGGGGCAGGTCGCTGCGTGGAGTCGTACCGATGTCTGGGCGCCGATCGTTGTCGGTCTAGCTCTGCTGGCCGTTTTCGTACTCGCCGAACTGCGTGTCAAGGTGCCCAGCTTTGATCCGCGACTGCTCGCGCAACGCACATTCGGTGGCGGCAATATGGCGCTCGGATTGCTGCTCTTCGCTGTGGCCGCCATCACCTTCTATAACGCGTTCTACCTGCAAGGCGCGCTCGGGTTTTCGCCGACGAAGGCAGGTTTGGCCAATATCCCGACCGCATTCGGCGCGCTCGCGGGGGCGCCCCTTGGCACGCGCCTGGTTCGCCGCCTGTCGCTACGTCCTGTCACCGTGCCGGCGCTAACCGTGGCTGCGCTGACCATGGGCGGGTACGGGTTCCTCGGACTGCAAACTCCACTCGTCTGGATCGAGATTCTGTTGTTGATACAGGGCCTCTCGATCGGCATGGTGATCGGCCCCGTTACGGCCGCATTGATCAGCAACCTGCCGTTGGAACAGGCCGGTGCAGGATCGGCCGTCACCAACACCGTGCGACAGACCGGCAGCGTGATCGGAATCGCAGTAGGCGGCACGATCATGTCGATCGAGTACCGACGTGCGATCGAACCTTCGCTGGAGGGTGCACCCGGTCCGGTGCAGGATCAGGCGCGAGTTTCCGCCGAACAGGCCCGCCACGTCGCCACCGCTATCCACCGGCCCACTCTCGCTCAGGCTGCCGATAATGCGTTCATCCATGCCATGCACGTAGGCGCGGGCTGGATCACGGTCATCGCACTCCTCGGAGCAGTTGTGCTGCTGATCACCCTGCCTGCTGCCGAAAAGAAGAAGGGTCCGACACCGGAGCCGGACCACGAAGAGGCCCACAGCTCCGAGGCCGACGCTGCCGAGTTCCGGTGAGCTGTCGGGTACCTATACCGCGGTCGCCGTTGCGGAAGGCATGCACCCGGTCTCGGGAGCGTTGGCCGTGCCCGAGACCGGTGTGGTGCGCACAAAGAGGATGCCGCACAGCACCTGTCGGTCCGGCAGCGGCTTACGGCCCGGGGGTTAACCCATTCTGTGCTCGTCTCCTCGGTCGGGTCGCCAGACGAAGCGACCAGATGCCCCTTGGCAGTGAGCTCGATGGCGCCGGTCGCCTCGCCGGATCTTCCCCCTTTTCCCGAGCGCCGCAAAACATCGCCGGCATCCAAGGGCGGGCTCGCCCATAAGGCAGGCGGGCATCGGAAGCCCAATCAGCGATATACGGAACGGCGGAATGCACGATACGCGATACGGTCAGCCGTCATGGATTCAGTCGTAGGGTCATGACTTCCCAAGCAAGTCAAGACTTACCTTTAGGGAACCTTGACCGTATGGTGTGGCTCGAATCGAAGGAGTCCCCTGTTGTCGAAAATGAATGATCCCGCTGTGCGTGCGGTTGAATCGGAGCGGGATTATGTGTCCTCCTTGTATGAGTTGCTTACCGAGCGGATTTCCCAGGCGCGAGTACACCGAGCGAGTGTGCTGAAGGCCCCGGCGGATGGCGCCGGTGAGGCATACGAGAGAGAAATCACCGCCGAGCGTCTGGCCAAGGAAATCGGCCGGCTGGAGGGCGCCGAAAAGGGGCTGGTCTTCGGGCGCATCGACTGGACGGATGGCACGGCCCTGCGCATCGGGCGGATCGGACTGCATACAGAGGAGGATGACCTGCCTCTGCTCGTGGACTGGCGCGCGAACGCGGCGCGGCCCTTCTACGAGGCGACACCGGTCCACCCGATGGACCTGCGGCGGCGTCGGCACCTGCGCCTCGAGGAGCGCACGGTCATCTCGGTGAGCGACGAACTGCTGGACGGGACCGCCCCGACCGACGAGGACGTCGTGGGGGACGGCCCGTTGACCGAGGCTCTGTCGGCACGGCGCACGGGCAGGATGCACGCGGCCGTCGCGACGCTGCAGGCCGAGCAGGACGAGATCGTCCGCTCCGCCCACCGCGGGGTGACCGTGGTGCAGGGCGGGCCCGGCACCGGCAAGACGGTGGTCGCCCTGCACCGGGCGGCCTATGTCCTGTACGCGTTCCCGCGCGCCGCGGAGGAGGGTGTCCTGGTGGTGGGCCCGAACGCCCGGTTCCTCGACTACATCTCCCAGGTCCTTCCCTCGCTCGGAGAGAACGACGTCGTTCTGGCGACCTGCCGGGAACTGGCCGGAGTGTCCACGGACACGGTGGACCCGTTCGATACGGCGCGTCTCAAGGGCAGCTCCGACCTCGCCGACGCCTTGGCCGGTTTGCTGCGCGTCCACCAAGCCCCCGCCGGTGACTTCACCGTGCGGGTCGGACAGGAACTGGTTCACCTCTCCGGCGAGGAAGTAGCCACGGCACGCGACGCCGCCGTGGCAGCCGTACTGGGGCACAACCCCGCGCGCCAGGTGTTCAAAGAGCTCTTGGTCGACGCCGTCACCGACGCGATGCAACGAGACATGGGCGACCTCCTGGAACAGATCGACGCCGATGCCGAAAGGATGACGGGCATCAACCTCGACCGGTTCACGGGAGCCGCCCAGCGCCGTGCCGAAGGTGCGGCCGACCCGGGTCCGGTCCACGAGCTGGACCTGGACGCCATCCGAGCCGATCTCCTCGACGACGCCGACGTCGACCGATCGGTCGAGGTGTTGTGGCCGCGGCTGGTACCCGGTGACCTCGTGAAGGCGCTCCTGACGAACGCCGGCGCTCTCGCCGAGCGCCTGCCCCGCCTGACCGCGCAGGAGCGGTCCCTTCTGCTGCGCGGTCCGGACGACCCGTGGACCGATGCCGATGTGCCGTTGCTGGACGAGGCGGCGAGCCTGGTCGACGGCCCCCCCGAGCGGACGTACGGGCACGTCGTCGTCGACGAGGCGCAGGAACTGACCGCCATGCAGTGGCGGATGATCGTCCGCCGCTGCCCGGCAAGGGCGATGACGCTGGTGGGTGACTTCGCCCAGGCAGGCCCGGTCACGACAGCACGCGACTGGAAGGAAGCGCTGAGCCCCCACGTCGGACCGCGGTTCAAACTGCACAACCTGACCGTCAGCTACCGCACCACGCAGGAGATCCTGGAGAGCGTCCGGGACCTGCTCGCGCGGATCGCTCCGGACCAGAAGCCCACACGGTCACTGCGAAGCGGTGCGAGCCCTCGCACCGTGACCACGCCTCCGGACGGGTTGGTCACCGCCGTCGTTCAGGAACTCCACGCCCAGAGCACCGCGCACCCGGGGGAGCTTCTGGGAGTGATCTGCGCGGACACCAGGGTGAGCGAGCTGACGGCCCAGGGCATCGCCCATCACGCACGCATCGTGCCGGCGTCCGAAGCACGCGGCCTGGAATTCGACGGGGTCGTCGTCATGAACCCCGAGGAAGTCATCACGGCCCGCCCCGGTGGGGAAAGGGACTTGTACGTAGCCCTGACCCGGGCCACCAAGCGCCTGTGCACCATCACCGTCCAGCCCGCCTGACGACTCGGCGCCCGCGTCGTCGCCGCGGGCGCACCCGGCATCACGCGGCCTGGTCCAAGCCGACGACGTTCGGATCCCCTCCGCGCAGCAGGGTGAAGTCGACGTCGAGCTTCGGGTCGTACGCGTCGGGTTCGTTCGTCGCGGCCGTCACCCGCCGGCGCAGCGGCGCCGAGGAGTGGGTCCGGCTTGCGTCGCGGGTGCCCGACCCGGCCCCTGATGGGTGGGACGGCGTCGATCAGACCCGATCCGACCCGCTGTTGCCGCGCGATCACCGAGGTGGGCCACCCGCCCGCACCCATACTCGCAGGCGTCGACTGCTCCTGCTGGGATGGCACTGGGCGTTGCATCCACATGCTGGCCGTCTATTACGAAATGGCACGACGCGTCGATGACTATCCTCGAATTGCGCTCGATATCCAGGACTTCTTCCGCGTCTCATCGGGTAACACTCGAGCATTCACCGCGGCATTATCGCAGCGGTGGATCGTGCTCAATGTCCTTGACCCGGCCGACTACTTCACGGTCGCGAAGTAGTCGTACTCACACGACATATATCGACGGCTGTTGTACGGCTCGGCTGCCAGTCGCGACTGATACGACAACGGAAACCCCAGCGGTTCCAGCTCGGCCATCAACGTCTGCGCCCACAAGTGCGGATCCTCGGGCGAGCCGGACAGTCACGTACTCGACGAACGGTTCGCACAGATCCGGCAGATGCCGTTTCCGTACGCCAGGGGTCCGCTCCCCAGCCAAATAGGCACGAATGGCCTTCCCGTCACCGGTATGCCGGGCGATCTGCGAGATTGTCCAGCCCCGCGCCCGCAGGGCACTTATTTCCGCATCTTCCTCACATGTCAACATGAAAAAGCGGGCCTCCTCCGATGAAAAAAGCTGGTCAGGTGCGGTAACCGCCAGTATCGAAGGAAGCCCGCCCTTCACGGCGGAGCCACACGGGATAAATGGGAAATTTCGGTGAGCCGGCGAAAGATCGAGGCTAGTTCGGGGTGGACAGTTCCCGCAACTCGGTGCCATGCTCATCTATAGAGGTCGGACCTTTCATCTTCAGGGGTCGGACCTTCGAGATTTTAACGTGGGGAAATGGGGGATCGCTGGTATGGGTAGCGTGAACGACAGGTTGACCTGGCAACCGAGCTCGAGCAGTGGTGATATATGTGACAGCCGAGCTTCCCCGTGGGTTGGACGATCCCCATTACAGACAGAGATCGCGGTGCCGACCGGCAACCTCGATACCAACCTCCAGATCATGCTGATAATCCAAGACGACATCCGTCGATACAGTATCGAGGGAATGCTTCGTTCACTCGACATCCGGTTGACAGTGCAATTCAGCGCCGATATCGAAGATCTCTCGACATTCCGCAACGGCCAGCTGATCATTTCATCCAGCAATGCCTTGGAGCCTGTACCTGACGAGATCGCTGAAAAGCTGCGCGTCCACAACATACATGTACTGGTCCTGGTAGATTCGGCAGACGTTGTTGAGCAATCCTGGGTCGATCATGCAAACGGTCTCCTGGACTGGAAAGATCTCCGCCCCGAGACCCTGCGCGAAGCGATCGTCGACGTGGAGGCTGGACGATTTCACGTGTCGGCGACTCTGGCGCGACGATCCGTGACGGCACCCGACCAAGCCGGTGATGACACCACCTCGAGGCGCGCGTCGATGATTGCACTGACGGCACGTGAACACCAGGTACTGCGCCTGATTGCCGAGGGGTTAAGCAACCGACAAGTCGCTCGATCGCTGAGCATCTCCGAACATGGAGTCAAACGCATGGTCGGCATCATTTTGGCCAAGCTCAACTGCCCAAATCGGACTCTTGCGGTTGTTCGGGCCATAGAGTCGGGGCTCCTCGTTGTGTGAGGTGTCGACCAATTGGCGAAGTTCTGTCCGTCGGCACGGCCAGTCCGAGAATATACTTCTTGATGATTGGCGTGCGGATGGGTGATGTGGGCGTGACTGGGCTGTCCACAATGGTTTTCCTGGTTGCCATCCGGGGTCTGAGCCGTCGGTAGCGCGCGGCGAGGTAGGTGTCCTTGGCCTGTCCCGCCGCGCCGGCGCGGCGGGACAGGCCAAGGACACCGTCGAGCCAGGTGTTGCCGTGGCGGGTTTTGCCGGATTTCCTTTCCGGCGGCCCGGCGGAGCTGTTCGCGCAGGTCGGTGTGGACCGCGTCGAGATCACCGCCGGTCCACCAGCGGTCGAAGTGCCGTTCCACCAGATCCGGCGGGAACGACGCGGTCGGATCGACCACGGTCGTCCTGACCTTGAACGTGCGCGGGCTGACGCCTTCCAGCCCGATCGAGGCCCTGATCTTGGCGACGGCTTCGCCGTGACCGCCTCGCCCTGATCACGCAGCTCGGCGGTGACCCGCGGCGACCGTAGGTCCCGCGGGAGTCCTTGTGCACCTGGGCGATCTTCACCTCGAGGTCGGCCCGGCGCTGCTGTCGCGGCGTCAATACCGTTGCCGCGGCCCGTTTCACGTGCGCGCAGTAGCCGGACGCCGACACGCCCGGCAGCCGCGCCATGCGCCGGACCGCGAACCGCGCGGGCCGGGGCGAGGGGGCGCCGGCGGCCCCGGCGAACTCGCCGGAGTCGGCGTACTCGGCCATCAGAGCGAACCAGGAACGCGTTGTCCTTCTCCAGAACGGCGACCTGTCGGCGCAGCCGCAGCACCTCGGCCCGCTCGACCGCCTCCAGGGGTTTGTCCCCGTTGGACCTCGGCCGCGGTGATCCGGCGTCGCTGAATGCTCGGCCCGGCCGCCCGAGCACGCCGCGCGGGCGGCCGGGCTTGTCCAGGGCTGTCGTGTGTCCTCGTTCCTCGAATCTGACGGTTCGGATATCAATGGCCGCTGAGCGAATCGAGCCAGCGCCGGACGTGCGCGGCGGTCTCTGCCACCTGTTCCTCGATGATCGAGAAGTGATCTGCCTCGATGTACTCGGCCGGTCCACGGTGTTGCCAGTCGGGGACGGGGTCGACGTCCCCGAAGCTGCTCAGCGTCACGGTGGCCCGCAGATTCAGCGTCGGCGCGGCGATCGGCTTGGCCTCGCGCTCGGGATATATCCGCACGTAGCCGCCCATGGAGACCAGGCCGTGGTCGTCGACGGGGGTCAGTGCGTTGTCCCGGGACAGGATCTGCCCCAGCGCGTCGGTGAGCACGAGGCGGTTGAGTTCGTGCTCTTCCGGCGAGTAGGTGTCGATCATCGCGACGCCCGCGAGCTCGCCGCCGTCGTCTTCGAGCCGCCGGGCGACCGCATGGGCGAGCGCACCACCGGCCGAATAGCCGATGAGCGCCACCGGGCTTCGCTCGAGTTCCGATGCGACGGCCGCGGCGAGGCTCTCGATCGCCGCCGCCCATGTCGCCGGCAGGTCGTCGCCTGCGCGCATGCCGGGCAGCCGCAACGCACTGACCTGCCGCTCGCCGCCCAGTTCGCGGGCAAGGCGGGCGAACTGGTGTGGGCCCGATCCCGCCAGGAACGAGGGGATGCAGATCAGTGCCGGTGCCGCGGCGCCGCGCGCCAGGAGCTGCGCAGCCGGGCGCTGTGCGGCGGCCTCGCCTGCGGGGTACGTGGTCATCAGAGCCGAGCTCGCGATCAGCAGGGGCATCGCCCCTGCCAGCTCACCGCGGCGATGCGCGGCCGACACCAGGTCGGTGATCGTGCCACGCACGCCGGCCGGCGCCTGCTCGACCACGCCGGTGTCGGATTCCTCGATCCGCGATCGCACCAGTTTCGCCACATCGGCGGCGGTCGCGTGGTCGAAGATCAGCGTCGACGGCAACGTCAGCCCCGTCAGCTGTGCGAGCCGGTTCCGGAATTCGACGGCACCGAGGGAGTCGAAACCGAGCTCGGTGAACGGCGCGTGCGGGTCGATCGCGTCGCCGGACAGGTGGCCGAGGACCGCCGCGGCGACGTTGCGCACCTCTCGCAGGATCACACCGTCGCGGTCGGCGTCGGGCAGTGCGGCCAGCTGCCGCGCAAGGCTGACACCGGAACTCGCGGCGGCCGGGGGAACCCGGATCATGCCGCGCAGTACCGCGGGCAGTGTGCCGCCGCGCGCCAGGTCGGTGAGCGCCGCCGTGTCCAGCAGCGCCGTCGTCGGTGTCGCCCGATCGGTCGCGAGTGCGTTGTCGAACAGCGCCATACCGGAATCCGGGTCGATCGGGATCAGGCCCAGCCTGGCCCGGATCTGGCGGGCGTACTGCTCGGCGCCGTCCCCGCCGAGTATCCCTGCCATGCCGACGGTCCACAGTCCCCAGGCCAGTGAGTGCGCGGGCAGGCCCGCGCTGCGCCGCACGCGTGCCAGCGCGTCCAACACGCTGTTCGCGGCGGCGTAGTTGCCCTGTCCTTGTCCGCCGAGCAACGGCGCCGCGGACGAGAACAGCACGAACGCAGACAGATCCAGGTCGCGGGTCAGCTCGTGCAGGTGCAGTGCCGCATCGACCTTCGGCGCCAGCACCCGTGTCGTCTGCGCGGCGGTGAGGGTGTCGAGCGTGCCGTCGTCCAGGACGCCCGCCGCATGGATGACGGCGGTCAGCGGGGCGTCGGCGTCGATGCCGGCCAACAGGGCCTGGACCGCGGTGCGTTCGGTGACGTCGCACGCCACGACCCGGACGTGGGCGCCGAGGTCGGTCAGCTCGGCGACCAGTTCGGCGGCGCCGTCCGCGGCGGCGCCGCGCCGCGATGCCAGCAGCAGCCGTCGTGCGCCGTGCGCTGCGACCAGATGCCGGGAGACGATCGCGCCGATGCCGCCGGTGCCGCCGGTGACGAGCACCGTGCCGTGGTCGAACGACAGTGGCACGCCCGGTTCGGTGGCGGGCAGCGGCTGCAATCGCGGTGCAAGGAGCCGACCCTCGCGAACGGCCATGTGCGGTTCGTCCTGGGCCACGGCGTCGGCGAGCGACTTGATCGGCAGGGCGTCGCTGTCGTGGTCGATGAGCAGGAACCGGCCCGGGTGCTCGGACTGTGCGCTGCGCACCAGGCCCGCCACGGCGGCTCCGACCAGATCGGGTTCCTCGCCGGGCAGTCCGGCGGCCGTGCGCGTCACGATCGCGAGCCGGCCGGGGTGTTCGGCGCCTATCCAGCCCTGCAACAGTGCGAGCGTCGTCAGCACGCCGGCGTGTATGTCCGCCGCGCCGGCACCGGTTTTGCGGGGCGCCGGCCACACCACCGTGTCGGGAACATCCTGCAGCACAGCGAGTTCCGCGAGATCGACACAGCATGTCGGGGGCTCAGGGGCCTCGACGGTCGCCGGGTCGCCGAGCACAACGATGCGCCCGGCGTCCGCTTTGGAGACCGCAGGCACGGCGACCCACTCGAGGTCGAACAACGGTGCCGCGCCGCGCAGCTGGGCCAGCGCCTGCCGCTCGATCGGGCGGGCCCGCACCGACTCCATGCTCAGCACGAGGGCACCGGTCGCGTCGACCGCGTCCACGCACAAGGTGTTCGGTGCGATGCGGGCGATGCGGACGCGCAAGGCACCCGCGCCGGACTGTGCCAGCTGGACACCGTCGAAGGCGAAAGGCAGTGGCACCCGGCCGTCGGGCCCGCCCTCGGCGAGATGGTCGACAGCCGCGTGGAATACCGCGTCCAGCAGTGCCGGATGCAGTCCGAAGGCGGTGGCGCGCGCTGCGGTGTCGGTGTCGAGCGCCAGGTCGGCGAAGACTTCCTCCCCACGCGACCACGCGGCGCGAACGCCCTGGAACACCGGGCCGTACCCGAAGCCGAGGTCGCCGAGCGCGCGGTACACCTGCTGCCCGTCGACCGGATCGCCCGCAACCGGAGGCCACACCTGGGACCAGCCCGGCGCCGCGGTCGGCGCGGCGGGCGTGAGCAGGCCACGGGCATGCAGCACCCAGGCGTCGGCGACGCGGGCGTGGACGGCCACGGTCCGGTGCCCGTCGGCGTCGGGTTCGCCCACGGCGAGCTGAATATCCGCGGCGCCATCGGTCGTGAGAATCAGCGGCGCCGCGAGCACCAGTTCCGCCAGGCGCGGCACGCCGAGCCTGGCGCCGGCGGCCAGAGCCAGTTCCACGAATCCGGTACCTGGCATCAAGACCGCGCCGAAGACAGTGTGGTCGGCGAGCCATGGGTGCGTGCGCAGCGAGAGCCTGCCGGTGAACAGCCACTCGTCCTTGCCGGCGAGCTGCACCTGGGCGTGCAGCAGCGGGTGGTCGACGGAGTCGGCGCCGGCGAGCGGCGCAGCGGCCTCCGCGGGCAGCAGCCAGAATCGTTCGTGCTGGAAGGGATAGGTAGGCAGCGTGATCCGTGCCTGCGGTCGAGCTCCGAAGTAGGCCGCCCACCGCACCGGCCGGCCCGCGCAGTGCGCGGTTGCCAGCGCGGCGACCAGCTGCTCGGGTTCGGCGACTGTGCGACGGGATCCCGCGACCACCGATGCGCGCGCTGCGAGGTCTGTCGCCAGAGTGGCGCCGGTCATGGTCGTCAGCACCGCGTCCGGGCCCAGCTCAACGAACAGGCGGACACCCGAATCGAGCAGTGACCGCACCGCCGGGGCGAAGCGCACTGCCTCGCGCACCTGCCGTACCCAATACTCGGGCGTACCCACCGAATCGTCGGCGAATGCGCCGGAGACCGTGGAGCACAAAGGTATGCGTGGCGCGTGATATGTCAGGCCCGCGGCGATCTCCGCGAACTCCGTCAGCATCGGGTCCATCAAGGCGGAGTGGAACGCGTGGCTCACCCGCAGCCTGTTGGTCTTGACGCCCTCGGCCACCAAGCTCGACTCGAGCGCCGATACCGCCTCGGTGTCTCCGGAGAAGACCACCGCATCGGGAGCGTTCACAGCGGCCAGCGCGACCGCGGCGACTGCCGGATCGGCATTGCCCGCCGCCAGCAGCTCCACGGCCCGCCCCTCCGGCACCGCGGCGGCCAGCATGCTCCCACCTGTCGGCAGCGCCCCCATCAATCGACCCCGGGCCGCAACGAGTCTGCACGCATCCGACAACGACCACACACCGGCCACATACGCCGCGGCCAGCTCGCCGATCGAATGCCCGGCCACCGCATCCGGCGTCACGCCCAACGACTCGACAAGGCGATACATCGCCACCTCGAACGCGAACAACGCGGGCTGGGTGTACTCGGTGCGGTCCAGCAGAGTCTCGGCAGTCGCGCCGCTCGCAGCGGCCAGCGCGTCGAGCTCACCCGCTTCCTGCCCGATGCCGGTGCGCTGCGCGCCGAACATCACATCCCGCAGCGAATGCCCCAGGTGTGCATCGAATTCCGCGCACACCTCGTCGAGCGCGGCCGCGAAAACCGGGAACGCCCGGTACAGCCCGGCGCCCATCCCGATCCGCTGCGCGCCCTGACCGGTGAACAGGAACGCTGTCGTGCCTGTCTGACCAGCGCCGTTGGCGATGCCCGGTCCTGTCTCGTCGGCTGCCAGGCGCGCCAAGGCCGCCAGCAGCGTCTCCCGGTCCGAGCCCACGACGGCGGCGCGCTGCTCGAGCCGCGCGCGGTGCAGCGCCAGCGTCACCGCGACGTCGGTCAGGTCGAGCTCCGGACGTTCGCGCAGCGCGTCGTACAGACGGCGCGCTTGGGTCCGCAGCGCGGCAGTCGTCCGCGCGGACAGCAGCAACGGCATGGCCGACGGGCGCGGTGGATCGACCGGCCGCGGCGGGACCGCGGGCGCCTCTTCGAGGATCACGTGCGCGTTGGTCCCGCTGATCCCGAACGACGACACTCCCGCCCGGCGGGGACGCTCCCCGACCGGCCACGGCTCGGCCTCGGTCAGGATCCGTACCGCGCCCGCCGACCACTCCACGTGCGGCGACGGCGCGTCAACATGCAGGGTGGGCGGCAACACCTCGTGCCGCATCGCCTGCACCATCTTGATCACACCGCCGACACCGGCAGCCGCCTGCGCGTGCCCGATGTTCGACTTCAACGACCCGATCCGCAGCGGTTCGGCGCGATCCTGTCCGTAGGCGTTGATCAGCGCCTGCGCCTCGATCGGGTCACCCAGCGTGGTGCCGGTGCCGTGCGCCTCCACCGCGTCCACCTCGACCGCGGCCACCCCTGCGTTGACCAGTGCCTGCGCGATCACCCGCTCCTGGGACGGACCGTTCGGTGCGGTCAAGCCGTTGCTCGCACCGTCCTGATTGATTGCGCTACCGCGGATCACGGCCAGCACCGGGCGCCCGTTGCGCTGCGCGTCGGACAACCGCTCGAGGGCGAGCACGCCGACGCCCTCGGACCACGAGACACCGTCCGCAGCACTCGAGAACGCCTTGCAGCGCCCATCCGGTGACAGCGCCCGCTGCCGGGAGAACTCCACGAACAGCAGCGGAGTCGACATGACCGTCACCCCGCTGGCCAGGACCAGCGACGTCTCCCCGGCGCGCAATGCCTGCACCGCCAGATGCAAGGCCACCAGCGACGACGAACATGCCGTGTCCACCGTCACCGCGGGTCCTTCCAGACCGAGGGCGTAGGACACCCGGCCGGAGACGACGCTGCCGGCCGATCCGGTCGCCAGATAGCCTTCCGCGGCGCCGTCGGCGGCCTCGCGCGCCGTGTAGCCGTAGTCCTGGTACATGACGCCCGCGTACACCCCGGTGTCGCTGCCGTGCAGTGAGGTCGGATCGATACCGGCGTCTTCGAGCGCTTCCCAGGACGCCTCGAGCAGCAACCGCTGCTGCGGGTCCATCGCCGCTGCCTCACGGGGTCCGATTCCGAAGAAGGCGGCGTCGAAATCACCTGCTGCATGCAGGAATCCGCCTTCTCGGGTGTAGATTTTGCCAGGTTTGCCGGGGTCGGCGTCGTACAGGTGGTCGAGGTCCCAGCCGCGGTCGCCCGGGATCGGGGTGATCGCGTCGACGCGCCCGGCGATCAGTTCCCAGAGCTGGTCAGGATTCTCGACGCCGCCGGGATACCGGCAGCTCATGCCGACGATCGCGATCGGCTCGTCGGCCCTGGCTCTGGCCCTGGTCGAGGCCGGGCGCGGTCGCGTCGGCGCCGAGGCGTCGACCCGGGTACGCAGGAAGCCCGCAACAGCGGCGGGGGTTGGATAGTCGAACACCAGCGTGGACGGAAGCTGAACACCTGTGGCGGCGGTCACCCGGTTGCGGAACTCGACTCCGCCGAGCGAGTCGAAGCCCAGATCTGCGAACGGTGATTCGGGGTCGATGGCGTCGGCCGACTCATGGCCGAGGACCGCGGCGGCGATCGCGCGGACCTCATTGCGGATCAGCGCCTCCCACTGATCGGCGGGGGCGTCGAGCAACCGCTGGCGCAACGGGCTGTCGGCGATCTGGCCGCGCGACGGTACATGAATCAGGCCGCGCAGCACCGCAGGCAGCGTGCCGAGCCGGCCCAGCGCGGTGAGGGCGGGTGTATCGAGCAGCGCGGTCATCAGCATCGGTTCGCCGGTGGTCAACGCATTGTCGAACATCTGCATGCCTGTGTCCGGCTCGATCGGGGACAGACCGAGACGCGTACGGATCTGACGCACGAGATGTTCGGCACCCGGGTCGTTCAATGCCTCGGCCATGCCGCGCTTCCACAGCCCCCAGGCCAGCGAATGCGCGGGCAGACCGGCGCTGCGGCGCGCCTGGGCGAGCGCGTCCATCGCCGCGTTCGCGGCCGCGTAGTTGCCCTGGCCCTGCCCACCGAGCAGCGGCCCGGCGGAGGAGAACAGCACGAACGCCGACAGGTCCATGTCGCGGGTGAGCTCGTGCAGATGCCAGGCGGCATCGACCTTCGGGGCGAGCACCCGATCCACCTGCTCGGCGGTCAGGGTTTCGATGGTGCCGTCGTCGACCACGCCCGCGGTGTGCACGACGGCGGTCACCGATTCGTGCGCCGGCACAGATTCCAGCAGCGCCGCGACCGCGGCGCGATCGCTGACATCGCACGCGGCGACGCGTACGTCGGCGCCCAGCGCGGTCAGCTCGGTGACCAGCTCCGCGACGCCCGGCGCGGCGAAGCCGCGGCGCGAGGCGAGCAGCAGTCTGCGCACCCCGTGCCGGGTGACCAGGTGGCGTGCGGTGACGGCGCCCAATCCGCCTGCGCCGCCGGTGATCAGGACCGTGCCACCACCGAAGTGCTCGCCGGTCGATTCGACGGTGGTCGTACGAATCAGCCGCGGTGCCACCATGGCGCCGTCGCGGATCGCGAGCTGTGGTTCGTCCGTGGCGACTGCGGCGGCGATCCGCTGGTGCAGGTCCGCGAGGTCGTTGTCGTCGAGGTCGACCTGCACGATGCGCCCCGGATGTTCCGATTGCGCACTGCGTACCAGGCCGCGGACGGCCGCTGCCGCGGGGTCCGGCGTCTCACCGGGCAGACCTGCTCCATTGCGGGTCAGCACGATCAGCGTCGAGTCGGCGCAGCCCGGTTCGGCGAGCCAGTCGCGCAGTACCGCAAGGGCGTTGTGCACGGCGGTGCGGATAGTCGCGGGGACGTCGTCGCCGTCCGCCGACGCCGTTTCGGGCGACCAGACGACAGCCGCGCCGGTGTGGCCCCCGCCTGTCGCGAACGCCGCGACATCCCCGAACGTCTCGGCGCAACCTGCGACGGGTCGACCCAGTGCCACCAGTTGCTGGTCCGACACCGCAGGCGCCGTCACCGGCGTCCAGTCGAGAGCGTAGAGCGGGCTGCGGGCACCGGCGAGAGCGCGCGCGTCCGCGGGGCGGGCGAGCACGGCGTCGATCGACAGCACCGCGGCGCCGGCGGCGTCGCAGGCGTCGATGCGCACCTTCCCGGGACCCGAACGGATGATGCGGGCGCGGACCGCGGTGGCGCCGGGCCGGAACAAACGGACGCCGCCGAAGGAGAACGGAAGCGGCAGCCTGCCGTCGGGCAGGTCGTCGGCGAGTCCATCGATGGCAGCGTGGAAGGTCGCGTCCAGCAGCGCCGGATGCACCCCGAAGCCCGCCGCCCGGCCCGCTGTCGTCTCGTCCAGGGTCACCTCGGCGAACACGTCGTCACCACTGGTCCAGGCGGCGCGCACGCCTTGGAAGCTCGGGCCGTAGCCGAATCCCAGGTCGGCGAGCCGGTCGTACAGACGCGTTCCGTCGATCGGCGTGCCGTCGGCCGGCGGCCAGTCGGGGTCGATCCAGGCCGGCGTCACGCCGTCGGCGGGGGCGAGGGTGCCGGTGGCGTGCAGCGTCCAGTCCGGCTCGCCCGGGTCGGACCGCGCGGCGCCGGTGACGGCACGCGAGTGGATCGACAGGCGTCGACGGCCGGTGTGGTCGGGCTCGGTCACCGCGACCTGCACGTCCACGGCAGCGGCGCCGTCGAACAGCAGCGGCGTCGACAGGACGAGTTCGTCCACGACGGGCAGTTCCAGGCGGCTGCCCGCGGCCAACGCGAGATCCACGAACCCGGTGCCGGGCAGAAGCACCGCTCCGAAGGCCGTGTGGTCGGCGATCCACGGCTGGTCGGCAGTGGAAAGCCTGCCGCTGAACAGCCATTCGTCGCGACCGGCAAGCGGCGCGGCGACGCGCAGCATCGGATGATCGAGCGCGGCGAGACCAGCGCGGCCCATGTCACCGAGCGCACCGTCGTCGGGCTGCACCCAGTAACGGCGATGCTGGAAAGCGTAGACGGGCAGGTCGAGGTGGGTGACCGGTCTTCCTGGTGACAGCGGCGCCCAGTCGACGGTGACGCCCGAGCAATGGGCGGCGGCGAGCAACCGCAGGAACTGGTCGACCTCGTCGACGCCGCGCCGTGACGCCGCCGCGACCAGCGAGCGGGACGCCACCTCGTCGATCAGTGTCTGCCGGGTCAGCGCCGCCAGCACCGCATCCGGACCCACCTCGACGAACCGGCGCACGCCGGCGTCGACAAGTGACTGCACCGCCGGGGCGAACCGCACGGCCTCGCGCACCTGCCGCACCCAATACTGCGGCGTCAGCAGTTCGGGACCGATCGGCGCACCGGACACCGTGGAGCACACACCAATTCGTGGCGCCTGATACGCCACCGATCCGGCGACCTGCTCGTACTCGGCGAGCATCGGCTCCATCAACGCCGAATGGAAGGCGTGACCGACCGTCAGCCGGGTCGTCTTCACACCCTCGTCCGCCAGCCGGTCCTCCAGTGCGACGATCGCCGCCGTCTCGCCCGAGAACACCATCGCCGCAGGCGCATTCACGGCCGCCAACGAGACCGTCCCGGCCGTGAGCAGTTCCAGCGCCCGCTCCTCCGACACCGCGGCGGCGAGCATCGCTCCATCGGTCGGCAGCGCGCCCATCAATCGGCCACGGGCGGCAACGAGCCGACACGCGTCGGCCAGCGACCACACCTCGGCCGCATAGGCCGCGGCCAGCTCACCGATCGAATGCCCGACCACCACATCCGGGGTCACGCCGAACGACTCCAAGAGGCGATACAGCGCCACCTCGAACGCGAACAGCGCAGGCTGCGTGAATTCCGTCCGGTCCAGCGGGGCCATGCGCTCGGTGTCGCCGACGCTGTTCCCGGCGCCACCGGTCTCGCCGAACATGACCTCGCGCAGCGATACCCCCAGCAGGGCATCGAATTCCGCGCACACCTCGTCGAGGGCAGCGGCGAACACCGGGAACGCGGCAGCCAACCCTGCGCCCATACCGACACGTTGTGCGCCCTGACCGGTGAACAGGAAGGCCGTCTCGCCGGTGGTGGCGACACCTGACGCAACATGCGGGGATGCCGAACCCGCGGCCAGGGCCGTGAGGCCGGCGAGCAGACCGGCCCGGTCGGCGCCGAGCACCGCGCCGCGCCGACCCAGCTGGGCGCGCGCAGCGGTCAGGACGGCAGCGACATCGGCGTCATCTGCCTCGGGGTGGTCGGCGAGCCAAGCCAGCAGTCGGCTCGCCTGTGCCCGGAGCGCGGTCTCCGACTTGGCCGAGAGCAACCACGGTGCCCGCAGCGTCGGCGGGCCCGACTCCGACTGCTGTACAGCAGCGTCCGGTCCTGTCACCGGATCGACGGCACGGTCGCGCGGCGCCTCTTCGAGGATCACGTGAGCGTTGGTCCCGCTGATCCCGAAGGACGACACGCCTGTCCGACGCGGACGATCGAGCTCCGGCCACTGCTGAGCCTGCGTCAGCAGTTTCACCGTGCCCGCCGACCAATCGACCTCGGAAGTCGGCTCGTCCACGTGCAGAGTCGAGGGCATGACCCCCTTGCGCATCGCCATGACCATCTTGATCACGCCCGCGACACCCGCCGCGGCCTGCGTGTGACCAATATTCGACTTCACAGAACCCAACCACAACGGGTTGTCGTCCCCACGGGCCTGACCGTAAGCAGCCAGCAGCGCCTGCGCCTCGATCGGATCACCCAGCCGCGTACCCGTACCGTGCGCCTCCACGACATCCACCTCGGACGCCGACAGCCGCGCGTTGGCCAGCGCGGCCCGTATGACCCGCTCCTGCGCAGGCCCGTTCGGCGCGGTCAGCTGGCTGCTCGCACCGTCCTGGTTCACCGCGGAACCCCGTACGACGGCCAGCACCCGATGCCCGTTGCGCCGGGCCTCCGACAGCCGCTCCAGGACCAGTACGCCCACGCCCTCCGCCCAGCCCGTGCCCTCCGCCGAGGACGAGAACGCCTTGCACCGCCCGTCCGGCGACAACCCACGCTGCCGAGAGAACTCCACGAACGTGCCCGGTGTCGCCATCACCGTCACACCACCGGCGAGCGCCATCGAACACTCACCCTGACGCAGCGACTGAGCAGCAAGATGAAGCGCGACCAGCGAGGACGAGCACGCTGTGTCGACCGTGACCGCCGGGCCCTCCAGCCCCAGGGTGTAGGACAGACGACCCGACGCGACGCTGCCCGCGCTTCCGGTCAGCATGTAGCCCTCGAAGCCCTCGGGCGCGTTGGGGCGGGAGCCGTAGTCGTCGTACATGACGCCCATGTACACCCCGGTACGGGTGCCCCTCAGCGTGGTCGGGGCGATGCCCGCGTGTTCGAAAGCCTCCCAGCCGGTCTCCAGGAGCAGCCGCTGCTGCGGGTGCATCGCCGTCGCCTCGCGCGGGCTGATGCCGAAGAACTCGGCGTCGAACCGGTCCGCCTCGTACAGGAAGCCGCCTTCGCGGATGTACGAGGTCCCGAGGTGGTCGGGGTCCGGGTGGTACAGGTTCTCCAGGTCCCAGCCGCGGCCCTCCGGGAAGGGACCGACCGCGTCACGTTCGGCGCTCAGCAGCTCCCACAGGTCTTCCGGGGAGGCGATACCGCCCGGGAGTCGGCATGCCATGCCCACGATCGCGATCGGCTCGTGTGCGCGCTCCTCCAGATCCTGCACACGCTGACGGCTCTCCCGCAGATCGACCGTTGCCCGCTTGAGGTAGTCGCGAAGTTTCTGCTCGTTGTCCATGTCTACCTGCCGAGTTCGTTGTCAAGTGCCGCGAAGAGTTCGTCGTCGGTTGCCAGGTCGAGGTCGGCGCCGTCGGGGCCGCCGTCCACCGTCCGAAGCAGGCCGCGCAGTCGCGCGGCGTACGTACCTGCCGGTCCGTCGCCGTCCGACGGGCCGGCGGCCGAGAGAGCGGCCTCCAGTGCGTCCAGGGCTGCCTGGACCGGGTCTGCCACTTCGCCGACCAGCTCGCCCCGCAGGTATTCGGCGACGGCTTGGGTGGTCGGGTGGTCGAAGACGAGCGTGCTGGGCAACCGCAGTTCGGTGGCGGTGTTCAGCCTGTTGCGCAGTTCGACCGCGGTGAGGGAGTCGAAGCCCAGGTCCAGCAGGCCGCGCTGGACGTCGATCGTCCGCGGGGCCGGGTGGGCCAGGACGATGCCGACCTGTTCCCTGACGAAGTCGAGCAGCAGCTGCTGCTGCTCTTCCACGTCCAGGCCCGTGAGCCGCTGCGCCAGCGGGATCTCCGCCGGAGCGGAGGTACGCCGGCCGGCTCGGCGCTCGGTGCGCACCAGGCCCCGGTACAGCTCGGGCAGTGCGTCCCCGAGGCTCCGCAGTACCGCGAGGTCGAGTGCCACCGGCGCGAGCACCGGTCGGGTCCCCGCCTCGCCGTCGGCTTGTGGCGCCTTGGCTCCGGCCAGGGCCGTGTCGAGGGCCGCGAGTGCCCGGTCGGTCGGCATCGGCAGGATCCCGCTGCGTGCGAGCCTGGCCCGGTCGGCACGGTCGAGGTCGCTCGCCATGCCGTCCTGCCACATACCCCAGGCGAGGGACACGGCGGGCAGGCCCTCGGCGCGCCGGTGTTCGGCGAGCGCGTCCAGGAAGGTGTTGCCGGCGGCGTAGCCGGCCTGTCCGGCGTTGCCCACCAGGCCGGCGACGGAAGAGAAGAGGACGAAGTCCGTCAGCTCCAGTCCGGCGGTCAGCTCGTGCAGGTTCCAGGCGGCTTCCACCTTCGGCCGCAGGACCCGGGAGAGGCTCTCCGGGCTCATGGCCTCCAGCGTGGCGTCCTCGACGACTCCGGCCGCGTGCACGACCGCGGTGAGCGGGTGCTCGACCGGGATCGAGGCGAGCAGCCCGGCCAGCGCGTCGCGGTCGGCCGCGTCGCATGCCGCGACCCGTACGTCCGCGCCGAGCGCCGCCAGTTCGGCGACCAGGTCCTCCGCTCCGCCTCGCCGGCTGGTGAGCAGCAGGCGACGGGCGCCGTGGCCGGTCACCAGGTGCCGGGCGACCTGGGCTCCGAGTGCGCCCGTGCCACCGGTGATCAGGACCGTGCGCTCCGGGTCGAACGCGTCGTCGACGGCCGGGGTCCGGACCGGGTACGGGACCTTGGCGAGCCGGGTCACGTAGGCCTGTCCCTCGTGCAGTTCGAGCTGCGGTCGGGGGTCGGCCAGGGCCGCGGCCAGCAGCTCGCGGCCGGCCGGCAGGCCGTCCGTGATCACGTGCTGGAAACGTCCCGGGTGTTCCGACTCGGCGGTCCGCATCAGCCCGGAGAGTGCGCTGTGCGCCAGTTCCCCGGTGCTGACCACGGCGAGCCGCGCTCCGGCCGACGCGTCGGTGGCGAGCCACTGCCGCAGAACCGCCAGCACCTCCTCCGTGACCCGGCCGGTCTCCTGCGGAGTGGCCGGGCGTACCGGAAGGACGACCACGTCGGGTGCGGCCGCGCCGTCCGCCGTCGAGGCGGCCAGGTCGGCGAGGTCGGCGTGGTGCTCGGCGACGAGTCCGAGGTCGGCCTCGCCGAGGACCACGATGGTCGGGTCGCCGCCGGTGGGGAGTTCCGCACCGGCCCGCTCCACCGCGTACACGTGCTGGTCGGAGGGGCGGGTCAGCGCGGTCCCCGCCGGCAGGGCCCGCAGGGCGAGCGATGCGACGGTGGCGACCGGCGCGCCCGTCTCGTCGGCGATGCTGACCGCGACCGTTCCGTCCGGGCCGGCCGACAGCTTGACCCGCAGGGCGCCGGTCCGGGACCCGGTCAGCTGGACGCCGCCGAAGGAGAAGGGCAGCCGTAGTTCGGCCGACTCCTCCAGGAGCAGTGCGTGCAACGCGGCGTCGAACAGTGCCGGGTGCAGGGCGAATCCATCAGGGTCGACGGACAGCCGTATCTCGGCGTAGAGGTCCTCGCCCGAGCGCCATGCCGCCTGGAGGCCCTGGAAGGCGGGGCCGTAGCCGTAGCCCTGGTCGGCGAGGCGGTCGTACAGGTCCTCGACCGGCTGGGATTCGGCGCCGGCCGGAGGCCAGGACGCGAGGTCGGGTTCGGGGCCGCCGGGAACGGCGGCCACCACGGTTCCGGTGGCGTGCCGGTTCCAGACGTCGCCTTCCTGGTCCCCGCGCGAGTGGACGGCGACGGGCCTGCGGCCGTCTGAGTCGGGGCCGCCGACGGTGATCTGGAGCTGGAGCGCACCCTCGTCGGGAAGGACCAGGGGTGCCTGGAGGGCGAGTTCCTCCAGCCGCTCGCAGCCGAGTGCGGCGCCCGCGTGGAGCGCGAGCTCCACCAGGGCCGTGCCCGGGACCAGCAGGGTGCCGGCGACGGCGTGGTCGGCGAACCAGGGGTGGCTGCGGGCCGAGATCCGGCCGGTGAACAGGACACCGTCGGAGTCGGCGAGCGGAACCGCGGCCCCCAGCAGCGGGTGCCGTGCGGAGTCGAGTCCGGCCGAGGCGACGTCGCCGCCGCCGGGCCCCTCCGTGAGCCAGTAGCGCCGGCGCTGGAAGGGGTAGGTCGGCAGGTCCGCGGCCGGTCCGGCGTTCTCCCCGAACAGTGCGCGCCAGTCCACCGGCACGCCCCGTACGTGGGCGTGGGCCAGGGCGGTGACGGCGGTGTGCGGCTCGTGGCGCCCGCCGCGCAGCACCGGGACCAGGAGCGAACCCGCGTCGAGGAAGTCCTGCCCCATCGCGCTGAGCACACCGTCCGGGCCGAGCTCCAGGAAGGTCCGTACGCCTTCGGCCTCCAGGGCGCGTGCCGCGTCCAGGAAGCGCACGGGCCGGCGGACGTGCCGGACCCAGTACTCGGGCGTGGTCAGTTCCTCGGCGCCGACCGGCTGCCCGGTCAGGGTGGAGACGATCGGGATGGTGGGCGCGGCGAACGTGAGCCCCTTCGCGACCGTTTGGAATTCCTCCAGCATCGCGTCCATGTGCGGGGAGTGGAAGGCGTGGCTGACGCGCAGTCGCTTGGTCTTGCGTCCCTGGGCGGAGAGTTCGGCTCCGATGGCCTCGACGGCTTCCGCGTCGCCCGAGAGCACCACGGAGGTGGGGCCGTTGACGGCGGCGATGCCCAGCAGGTCCTCCCGTCCGGCGAGCAGCGGCAGCACCTCCTGCTCCTCGGCCTGCACGGCGAGCATCGCGCCGCCGCCGGGCAGTGCCTGCATCAGCCGGCCGCGGGCCGCGACGAGCTGCGCCGCGTCCGCCAGCGAGAGGACGCCGGCGACGTGCGCGGCGGCCAGCTCACCGATGGAGTGGCCCGCGAGGAAGTCCGGCCGTACGCCCCAGCCCTCGAGGAGCCGGAAGAGCGCGACCTCGGTTGCGAACAGGGCGGCCTGCGTGAAGCCGGTCTGGTCAAGCGGCGCCGGGTCCTCACCGAAGAGGACGTCGAGCAGCGGCGTTTCCAGCCATGGGTCGAGCTCTTCGCATACGGCGTCCAGGGCCTCGGCGTAGGCGGGGTAGGCGGTGTACAGCTCCCGGCCCATGCCGAGTCGCTGGCTGCCCTGACCGGTGAAGAGGAAGGCCGTACGGCCGTCCACGGGTGTACCCCGCACGGTCAGTGCCGCGAGTCCGTCGACCGCTTCGGTGGCGGTGGAGGCCACCACCACGGCGCGGTGCGGCAGTCCGGCCCGTCCGACGGCCAGGGTCCGGCCCGTCGACGCCAGGTCCTGCTGCCCGGTGTCGGCGAGGGCCGCGCCGACCTGGTCGGCCTGCGCCAGCAGGGCCGCGTCGTTGTGCGCGGACAGCAGCAGCGGCACGACCGGCATCGGCTCGGCCGGCGGGACCGTCCCCTCGACCGGCGGCTGCTCCACGATGACGTGGGCATTGGTGCCGCTGATGCCGAAGGAGGACACGCCTGCCCGGCGCGGCCGCTCGGACTCGGGCCACGGCACCGCCTCGGTGAGCAGTTCCACCTCGCCGGCGGACCAGTCCACGTGCGGGCTGGGCTCGTCGATGTGGAGGCTCTTGGGGAGCACCCCGTGCTGCATCGCCATGACCATCTTGATGACGCCGGCCACACCGGCGGCGGCCTGGGAGTGTCCGATGTTGGACTTCAGGGAGCCCATCAGGAGGGGCGACGGGCGCTCCTGCCCGTAGGTGGCGAGTACGGCCTGGGCCTCGATCGGGTCGCCCAGCGTGGTGCCGGTGCCGTGGGCCTCCAGCGCGTCGACGTCCGCGGTGGTCAGGCCCGCGTTGGTCAGGGCTTGGCGGATCACCCGCTCCTGGGAGGGGCCGTTGGGGGCGGTGAGGCCGTTGCTCGCACCATCCTGGTTGACGGCGGTTCCGCGGATCACGCCGAGGATCCGGCGGCCGTTGCGCCGGGCGTCGGAGAGCCGCTCCAGCAGGAGGATTCCGGCGCCTTCGGCCCAGGCCGCCCCGTCCGCCTGCGCGGAGAAGGACTTGCAGCGGCCGTCCGGCGACAGGGCGCGCTGCCGGCTGAACTCGACGAACAGGGTGGGCGCGGCCAGTACGGTCACACCGCCGGCCAGGGCCAGCCCGCATTCGCCGTTCCGCAGCGCCTGCGCGGCGAGGTGGACGGAGACGAGAGAGGAGGAGCAGGCGGTGTCGACGGTGATCGCCGGTCCCTGCAGGCCGAAGGTGTAGGCGACGCGGCCGGAGGCGACACTGACCGTGCTGCCGACCGACAGGTAGCCCTCCAGGGCCTCGGGGGCGTCCTTCAGTCGTGCCGCGTAGTCGTTGGCCATGACACCGGCGAACACACCGGTCTGGCTGCCCTTGAGAGAGGTCGGGTCGATGCCCGCGCGCTCGAAGGCCTCCCAGCAGATTTCCAGCAGCAGGCGCTGCTGCGGGTCGATGGCGATGGCCTCCCGGGCGCTCACCCCGAAGAGCTCGGGGTCGAACTGCGGAGCCTCGTAGAGGAATCCGCCGTGCCGGGTGTACGAGGTGCCCACGTGGTCGGGGTCCGTGTCGTACAGGCCGTCCAGGTCCCAGCCGCGGTCGTCCGGGAACGGGCCGATGGCGTCCCGCTCGTCGGACAGCAGCGCCCACAGCTCCTCCGGGGAGCTGACCTCGCCCGGGTAGCGGCAGGCCATCGCGACGATCGCGATCGGCTCGTCGGAGGCGCCGACGACCGGTTCGGCCACGGCCACCGCGGCGGCCGAGCCGAGCAGTTCGGTCCGCAGGAAGCCGGCCAGCTCGCCCGTGTTCGGGTAGTCGAACACCAGCGTCGCGGGCAGCTTCAGACCTGCGGCCGCGTTCAGCCGGTTGCGCAGTTCCACTGCCTTGAGCGAGTCGAAGCCCAGCTCGTTGAAGGCCCGGTCGGGCGCGACCTGGTCGGCGTCGGTGTGCCCCAGTACGGAGGCCACCACGCCGCGGACCAGTTCCAGCAGCGCGCGCTCCTGGTCCTGGAGGGCCAGGGGCGCCAGGCGTTCCTGGAGGGAGTTCCCGCCCGTCTGCTCGCCGACGGCGGCGCGCCGCGCCGGGCGCACCAGGCCGTGGAAGAGCGCGGGCAGGGTGCCGTCCTCGCTCTGTGCCCGCAGTCCGGTGTAGTCCAGCAGCGCCGGAACGAGCACCGGCCGACGGGTCGCGAGGGCCGCGTCGAACAGCGCCAGCCCCTGCTCTCTGCCGATGGGGGCGATGCCGCCCCGCGACATGCGGGCGAGGTCGGCGTCGGTCAGGTGACCGGTCATCCCGCTGCCCTCGGCCCACAGGCCCCAGGCCAGCGACGTACCGGGCAGGCCCAGGGCCTGGCGGTGGTGCGCGAGGGCGTCCAGATAGGTGTTGGCCGCAGCGTAGTTGGCCTGTCCCGCGGTGCCGACCGTACCGGCCAGCGAGGAGAACAGGACGAACGCGTCCAGCTCCAGGTCGGCCGTCAGCTCGTGCAGGTGCCGGGCGGCATCGACCTTGGGGCGCAGTACGGTGTCGAGCTGCTCTGCCGTGAGGGCGTGCAGCGTGCCGTCGTCGAGGACGCCGGCGGTGTGCAGGACCGCGGTGAGCGGGTGCTCCGAGGGGATCGCGTCCAGCATCGCGGCGACCGCCATGCGGTCGGCCGTGTCACAGGCGACCACGGACACGTCGGCTCCGTGGGCCGTGAGTTCGGCCTCCAGCGCCGGCATGCCCGCCGCGTCCCGGCCGCGGCGGCTCGCCAGCAGCAGGTGGCGTACGCCGTGTTCGGCGACGAGGTGGCGGGCGAACAGTTGGCCCAGGGTGCCGGTGGCGCCCGTGACGAGCACGGTGCCCTCGGGGTTCAGGGCGGGCACGGTGTCGCCCGTCGTGGGCGACTTGACCAGCCGCGGTACGAGCAGTGCCCCGTCCCGCAGGCTCACCTGCGCGTCCGGTACGGCCAGCGCACGGCCGAGCTCGGCCTCGGAGAGGTCCCAGTCCGTCAGGTCCAGCAGGCCGAACCGGTCGGGGTTCTCGGCCATGGCGGTACGCACCAGCCCCCAGACGGGAGCCGAGCCGAGTCCGGCCTCCGTGCGGGCGGTGGTCGCGTCACGGGTCACGAAGACCAGGCACGAGTCGGCGAACCGCTCCTCGGCGAGCCACTCCTGGGCCAGCCGCAGGGCCCGGTGTGCCACGGCGCCGGGGCCGTCCTCGCCGGGGAAGGGGACCACGACGAGCGGCGGGGTTCCGACCATGGCGGCGAGGTCCGAGTAGCTGCCCAGAGGGGCGGGCAGACCGTGGCCGGACTCGTCGAGGACGGCCCATCCGGCGGCCGGGGCGGCCTCCGGGGCGGTCGTCCACTCCACCTGGAGCAGCGGCTGGCGGGGGGCGCCCGGGCCGGCCGGCTGCGCGGGGTCCACGGCCCGCAGGCTGAGCGTCCTCACCGACGCGATCGGCGCACCGCTCGCGTCGACGAGGGACAGGGCGGCACCCGAGCCTTCCGGGGTGATCCGTACGCGCAGCACGGTGGCGTTCACCGCGTGCAGCCGAACGCCGGTCCAGGCGAACGGCAGCACCAGGCGGCCGTCCTCCGCGAGCGCCAGCGGGTGCAGGGCGGCGTCGAGGAGGGCCGGGTGGATCCCGAACTCGCCCGGGGGGACGTCCTTCGGGAGCGCGACCTCGGCGAACATCTCCTGGCCGGCGCGCCACAGCGCCCGCAGGCCCTGGAAGGCGGGTCCGTACTGGAAGCCCCGCTCGGCGAGCGTGTCGTACGCCCCCGTCAGGTCGACCGGCTCGGCGCCGGCCGGGGGCCAGGCGGTGTCGGCCGGTACGCCCGCACGTCCTTCCGCGTGACCCAGTACGCCGGTGGCGTGCAGGGTCCACGGGTGGATCGCGGCGTCGTCGGACTCGGGCTCCGGGCGGGAGTGGACCGACAGCGCGCGTCGGCCCTCCTCGTCGGGAGCGTCGACCACGACCTGGAGCTGTACTCCGCCGCGGCCGGCCAGCACCAGCGGCGCCTGGAGGGTCAGCTCGTCGAGCTGGTCGAGGCCCGTGTGGTCACCCGCCCGGATGGCGAGGTCCACGAAGGCGGCACCCGGAAGCAGCACGGTGCCGGCCACGGCGTGGTCCGCCAGCCAGGGCTGCGTGTTCAGGGCGATCCTGCTGCTCAGGACCAGCTTGTCCGCGTCGGCCATCCAGAGCGCGGCGCCGACGAGCGGGTGCCGCTCGGCGGCCATGCCGAGCCCGCCCGCGTCCCCGGCCGGCGCCGGGCCCTCCAGCCAGTGGCGGCGGCGCTGGAAGGGGTAGGTCGGCAGGTCGACGACCGCGCCGGGTCCGCCGACCACGGCAGCCCAGTCGAGCGGGGCGCCCGAGACGTGGGCCTGCGCCGCGGAGGCGAGGAAGTCGTCGAGTCCACCCTCGTCACGGTGGAGCGAGGGCACGGTGACGGCGCTGTCGTACGACGTGTCGTCGATCGTCTCCTGGAGCGCGATGGTCAGCACCGGGTGGGCGCTGGCCTCGATGAAGACGCGGTGGCCCTGGTCGAGCAGGGTCCGGGTGGCCTCCTCCAGCTGGACGGTCTGGCGGAGGTTGCGGAACCAGTACGAGCCGTCGAGCTCCGTGCCGTCCAGCGGCTGCCCGGTGACGGTGGAGAGGAAGGGCACCTTGACGGCGCGCGGGGTGAGCGAGGACAGGGCGTCGAGAAGCTCGTCCCGCAGGCTTTCGACGTGTGCGGAGTGGGAGGCGTAGTCGACCGGGATGCGCTTGGCGCGCATCTTGTTGTCCTTGCAGTGGGCGACCATCTCCTCGAGAGCAGTCACCTCTCCGGCGACCACCACGGAACGCGGGCCGTTGTGTGCGGCGATGTCGATGGCGCCGTCCCAACGGGTGATGAGCTCGCGGACCTCGTCGGCCGGGAGGGCCACCGAGACCATCCCGCCCGTACCCGCCAGCTTCACGATCGCCTGGCTGCGCAACGCCACGACCTTCGCCGCGTCGTCCAGCGACAGCGCCCCCGACACCGCGGCCGCCGCGATCTCGCCCTGCGAGTGACCGATCACCGCATCCGGCTCGATGCCCACCGAACGCCACAACGCGGCCAGGGACACCATCACCGCCCACAGCGCCGGCTGCACCACCTCCACCCGATCGAAACCGGGCGCACCCTCCACACCGCGCAGGACGTCCAGCAGCGACCAGTCCGTGAACGGCGCCAGCGCCCGCTCGCACTCCACCAGCCGGGCGGCGAACACCGGGGAGGAGTCGAAGAGTTCCAGAGCCATGCCCTGCCACTGCGAACCCTGGCCCGGGAACACGAACACCGTCTTGCCCGAGCCCGTGACCGCACCCTGCACCAGGTTCGCCGCGGACCCACCCGAGGCCAGCGCCTCAAGACCCGCCAACAACTCGTCCCGGCCGGCGCCCCAAACCGTCGCCCGGAAGGGGAGGTGCGGGACCCGGGTCGCGAGAGCCGAAGCCACCCGCGCCGCATCGACGATCTCCGAGGCCAGCAGCTCACGAACCTGGCCGGCACGCGCCGCCAGGGCCGCCTCGCTCTTCGCCGAGACCACCAGCGGAAGCCCCGCCACCACCGGCTCACCGGCCGCGACCGGATCCGGGCCCTGCTCCAGGACCACATGCGCGTTCGTACCACTGATGCCGAACGAGGACACGGCCGCGCGACGCGGACGCGCCGCCTCCGGCCACGCCCGACGCTCGGTGACCAGCTCCACCGCACCCGTCGACCAGTCGACGTGCGGCGTCGGCTCGTCCACGTGCAGCGTCGCCGGAAGCTCCCCGTTACGCATCGCCATCAGCATCTTGATGATGCCCGCGACACCCGCGGCAGCCTGCGTGTGACCGATGTTCGACTTGATCGATCCCAGACGCAGCGGCTCTTCGCGGCCTTGGCCGTAGGTGGCCAGCAGCGCGTTGGCCTCGATCGGGTCACCGAGCCGGGTACCGGTGCCGTGCGCCTCGACCGCGTCCACCTCGTGCGGAGCGAGGCGGGCGTTGGCGAGGGCCTGGCGGATGACGCGTTCCTGCGAGGGCCCGTTGGGGGCGGTGAGGCCGTTGCTCGCACCGTCCTGGTTGACCGCGGAACCACGGATCACACCAAGGATGTCGTGCCCGAGCCGCTGAGCGTCCGACAGACGCTCCAGCACCAGCATGCCCGCGCCCTCGGCCCAGCCCGTGCCGTCCGCCGAAGCCGCGAAAGACTTGCAGGTCCCGTCCGGCGACAGACCACGCTGACGCGAGAACTCGACGAAGGTCGTCGGCGTGGACATCACGGTGACACCGCCGGCGAGTGCCATCGAGCACTCGCCCTGGCGCAGCGCCTGAGCGGCCAGGTGCACCGCCACCAGCGACGAGGAACACGCCGTGTCCAGCGTCACCGCCGGCCCCTCGAAACCGAACGTGTAAGCCACCCGGCCCGACAGGACACTCCCGATCGTGCCCGTCAGCAAATGCCCCTCGAAGCCCTCCGGAGCACTCCCCAGCCGCGACCCGTAGTCGTTGTACATCACACCCGCGTAGACACCGGTCGAGGAACCGCGCAGCGAGGCGGGGTCGACTCCCGCACGCTCCAGCGCCTCCCACGCGACCTCCAGCAGCACACGCTGCTGCGGGTCGGTCGCGATCGCCTCACGCGGACTCAGACCGAAGAACTCGGCATCGAACTCGGCGGCCTCGTAGAGGAATCCGCCCTTGCGCGTGTACGACTTGCCGATCTTCTCGGGGTCCGGGTCGAAGAGGCCTTCCACGTCCCAGCCGCGATCGGACGGGAACTCGTCGATCGCGTCCCGGCCCTCCGCCACGAGCCGCCACAGGTCCTCCGGCGAGGAGACCCCGCCCGGGTAGCGGCAACCCATGCCGACCACGGCGATCGGCTCGTCCGGTCCCGGGGCGTGGGCGACCACCGACGAGGCGACGGCCGTTCCGGTCGCGTCGAGCCGGTCCAGCAGGAAGTCCGCCACCGCCTGGGGCGACGGGTGGTCGAACACGAGGGTGGTGGGCAGTCGCAGACCGGTCACCGAGTTGAGCCGGTTGCGCAGTTCGACACCCGTGAGGGAGTCGAAGCCGGTGTCCTTGAAGGCCTTGGCCGGGTCGATGTCGGCGTTGGCCCCGTGCCCGAGAACCAGCCCCACGGTCTCCCGTACGGTCTGGAGTACGGCCTGCGCCCGCTCCTCCGCGGCCAGCGCGATCAGCCGCTGGACCCACGACGAGTCGGCGGCGCCGGCCGCCTGCCGGCGGCGCCGGACGCGGACCAGGCCGGTGAACAGCTCGGGGAGCGCGTTCTCCTCGGCCCGGGCGCGCAGGGCGCCCAGGTCGAGTTCGGCGGGGACCAGCAGCGGCTCCGCCGAGGCGAGCGCCGCGTCGAACAGATCGAGACCCAGGTCCGGGGTCAGCGGGACGATTCCGCTCCGCTTCCACCGCGCGACGTCGGCGTCGGCGAGGGTTCCGGCCATGCCGTCGGCGCTGTCCCACAGGCTCCACGCGAGGGAGGTGGCGGGCAGGTTCTGGGCGCGGCGGTGCTGCGCGAGGGCGTCGAGGAAGGTGTTCGCGGCCGCGTAGTTGGCCTGGCCGGCGTTGCCCATGAGACCCGCGATGGACGAGAACATGACGAACGAGGCGAGGCCGAGGGACTCGGTGAGGCGGTGGAGGTTCCAGGCCGCGTCCACCTTCGGACGCATCACCCGCTCCAGACGACCGGCCGACAGCGACGCGACCGTCGCATCGTCCAAGACACCCGCCGTATGCACCACGGCAGTCAGCGGACGCTCGACGGCGACCTCGTCCAACAGACCCGCCAGCGCGTCGAAGTCCGACACGTCACACGCCGCCACCCAAGCCCGCGCACCCAACTCCGCCAGCTCCGCCACGAACTCGGCAGCACCCGGAGTCTCACCACCACGACGCGACACCAACAGCAGGCGCCGCGCACCGTGATGCGTCACCAGCCGACGCGCCACCAGACGGCCCAACGTACCCAGAGCACCGGTCACCAGGACCGTGCCCTCCGGATCCAGACCCTCCACCGCACCCGCCACGACACCCGCGGCACGCGCCAGACGCGGCACGAACAACCCGCTGCCCCGCACCGCCACCTCAGGCTCACCCGAAGCCAGCACGGCAGGCAGCAGCTCCAGACCACCCTCGTCCACGTGGGCGAGGACCAGTCGGCCGGGCTGCTCGGTCTGCGCCGTACGGATCAGGCCCACGAGCGGGGCCGTGTGCAGCGCGCCGTCCGGCACGACGAGGACGAGGCGGCTCTCCGCGAACTGCGGGGCGGCCAGCCATTCCCGCACCGCCTCCAGCCCGCGCGCCGCCGTGGCGTGGGTCTGGTCGAGCACATCACCGGTGGTGCCGACGACGAGTTCCTGCTGGCCGATCACCACGAACTCCGGTACGGCAGATCCGCCGTCGACCGCGGCGCCGAGCGCGGCGAGGTCGGCGTAGGGCGCCTCGCCCAGCCGGACCCACCGCTGGTCGGCGACCGGCTCGGCCGCCGGGACGGCCTCCCAGGCCACCCGGTACAGGGACTCCACGGCCGGGCCGGCCACGGCGAGCTGATCGCGGGCGATCGGTCGCAGGGCGACCGACTCGATCGCCGCCACCGGAGCGCCGGCGCCGTCGGCGAGAGCGAGACGGGCCGTGTCCTGGCCGGTACGGGTCCAGCGGACGCGCAGCACCGTGGCACCGACCGCGTGCAGCACGAAGCCCGAGAACGAGAACGGCAGACGGATCGTGCTGTCGTCCTGCGCCGAGGCCGCGGCCTCCAGCACGAGCGGGTGCAGAACCGCGTCGAGGAGGGCGGGGTGCACGCCGAAGCGCGCGGCTTCGGTGTGGAGCTGGTCGGGCAGGGCGACCTCGGCGAAGAGGTCGTCGCCGGCGCGCCAGGCGGCGCGCAGCCCGTGGAAGGCCGGCCCGTAGCCGTAGCCCAAGTCGTCGAGGCGGTCGTAGACGCCGTCCAGCGGGATGGGGGTGCCATCGGCCGGGGGCCACTGGTCCAGGGAGACGCCCGGCGAGGGGACGGAGGACGTGAGCAGGCCGGCCGCGTGGGCGGTCCACTGCTCTTCGCCGGTCCGCGCGTACACGGTGAACTGACGGTCGCCGCGCGCGTCGGCCCGGTCGACGGTCAGTCGCAGCTGGGCGCGCGTCTTCTCCGCGAGGACCAGGGGTGCCTGGAGGGTGAGTTCCTCGACGGTGGCGTAACCGAGCTGCTCGGCCGCGGTGCCCGCAAGCTCCAGGAACACCGTCCCGGGAACGAGGACCGTCCCGCCGATCGTGTGATCAGCCAACCACGGATGCGAAGACGGCGACACCGCCGCGGAGAACTGCACCGCGTCACCATCAGGCTCGGTGATCACCGCGGCCAGCAACGGATGATCCACAGCCGTCAGACCCAGACCCGCCGCATCACCGGAACGCGGCGCGTCCAACCAGAAACGCTCACGCTGGAACGCATACGTCGGCAGCTCCACCACACCGGAACCCGGCAGGAACCCCTCCCAGTCCACACCCACACCATGTCCGTGCACAGCGCCCAAGGCGGCGAGGAGGGAACTCTTCTCGGCACGGTCCCTGCGCAGCGCCGGAACCACGACGACGCCCTCGGTGTCGGCCAGGCACTCGCCCGTCAGACCCGCAAGCGTCCCGTCGGGACCCAGCTCCACGAACGCCGTCACACCTAGACCGGCCAGCGTGGCGATGCCGTCGGCGAAACGGACCGCCGAACGGGCCTGAACAGCCCAGTACTCGGCAGTGAACCCCTCGACCACCTCACCGGTGACATTCGAAACGACCGGGATCCGGGGAGCCGAATAGGTCAGAGTCCGGGCGACCTCGGTGAGCTCCGCCAGCATTCCGTCCAGGTGCGCGGAGTGGAAGGCACGGCTCACCTTCAGCCGCGTCGCCTTCACACCCTCCCCGCGAGCCAGCTCCAGGACTTCGAGCACTGCCGTCTCGTCACCCGAAATCACGGTGCCGGCAGGGCTGTTGAACCCGGCCACATCCACACCGGAACGACCCTCAAGCCACTTGGCGACGCGCGCTTCCCCCGCGTTCAGGGCAACCATCGCCCCACCCTCGGCAACACCCTCCATCAGACGCGCCCGCGCACACACCAAACGCGCAGCGTCCTCAAGAGACAGCACACCCGCCACATGGGCCGCCGCCAGCTCACCAACCGAATGACCCACCAGATAATCCGGGGTCACCCCGTAATGAGACAGCAGACGGAACAGGGCCACCTCGACCGCGAACAACGCCGGCTGAGTGAACACCGTCCGCTGAAGCAGCTCCGACTCGCCCTCGATCACCCCGGCGAGCGAACGGTCCAAGTGGACGTCCAACGCCCCGACGACCTCGTCGAACGCAGCCGCGAACACCGGCTCCGCCGCATACAGCTCACGGCCCATACCCACGCGCTGACTGCCCTGCCCGGAGAACAGGAACGCAACCGAACCCGCCGAGACGGCCGCGCCCGGGGTCAGCGCCCGCAGAGCGTCCAGGAGTTCCTCACGGGTCTCCCCCACGACCACCGCACGGTGATCGAGACGAGCACGCGACACGGCCAGCGAACGGCCCACAGCCACGACGTCCAGCTCCGGCCGCTCCTCCAGGAACGACACCAGCCGATCCGCCTGCTCCGACAGAGCAGCCCCCGACTTGCCCGACACCACCCACGGCACCGGACCCGGCACCGACGGCTCCTCCACCGGAGCTTCGATCTCCGTGACCTGCTCGACGATGAGGTGTGCGTTGGTACCGCTGATGCCGAAGGACGAGATGCCCGCCCGGCGCGGACGGTCGAGCTCCGGCCACTCCTGGGCCTGCGTCAGCAGCTCCACCGCGCCGGCCGACCAATCGACGTGCGCGGTCGGCTCGTCCACGTGCAGCGTCGCCGGGAGAACCCCGTTACGCATGGCCATGACCATCTTGATCACGCCCGCGACACCCGCCGCGGCCTGCGTGTGACCGATGTTCGACTTCAGCGAGCCGAGTCGAAGCGGCTCTTCGCGGTCCTGGCCGTAGGCGGCCAGCAGCGCCTGAGCCTCGATCGGGTCGCCGAGCTTGGTGCCCGTGCCGTGCGCCTCCACCGCGTCCACCTCGGACGCCGACAGGCGGGCGTTGGCCAGCGCGGCGCGGATGACCCGCTCCTGCGAAGGCCCGTTCGGGGCCGTCAGACCGTTGCTCGCACCATCCTGGTTCACGGCGGAACCACGGATCACCGCGAGCACCCGGCGCCCGTTGCGCTCCGCGTCCGACAGCCGCTCCAGCACCAGCAGACCCACACCCTCGGCCCAGCCCGTACCGTCCGCCGACGAGGAGAACGCCTTGCAACGCCCGTCCGGCGACAGCCCGCGCTGCCGGGAGAACTCCACGAACATGCCGGGCGTGGCCATGACGGACACACCGCCGGCGACGGCCACGGAGCACTCGCCCTGCCGCAGCGACTGGCTCGCCAGGTGCAGCGCGACCAGCGAGGACGAGCACGCTGTGTCGACCGTGACCGCCGGGCCCTCCAGCCCCAGGGTGTAGGCGACCCGGCCCGAGGCCACACTGGCGGTGCTGCCCGTCAGCAGGTAGCCGTCGTATCCGCCGGACGGCTCGTGCAGCCGCGGCCCGTACTCCTGTGCCGTCGCGCCCACGTACACACCGGTGCGGGTGCCGCGCAGCGCGGCGGGGTCGATGCCCGCCTGCTCGAAGGCCTCCCAGGCCGTCTCCAGCAGCAGCCGCTGCTGGGGCTCCATGGCCGCCGCCTCGCGAGGACTGATGCCGAAGAACTCGGCATCGAACCGGTCCGCATCGTGCAGGAAACCACCTTTGGTGGCGTAGGTCGTGCCGGGGCTGTCCGGATCGGGGGTGAAGAGCGAATCAAGGTCCCAGCCTCGGTTGGTCGGGAATCCGCCGACCGCATCGACCTCGCTGCTGACCAGACGCCACAGGTCCTCCGGAGAGGCGACCCCTCCCGGCAGCCGACATGCCATGCCCACGATCGCGATCGGCTCGTCAAGGGCTATCGCCTCGTACTCATCGTCATCCTGGCCCTGGTCCAGGCCGAGGAGCTGACCACTGAGGTGTTCGGCGAGTATGGCCGGGGTCGGGTGGTTGAAAAGGAGGCCGGAGGGCAGCGACAGCCCGGTGGCCCTGTTCAGCGCGTTCCGAAGCTCGACGGACGAGACGGAGTCGAAGCCCAGTTCCTTGAAGGTCGTGTCGATGTCCACGTCGCGGGCCGCTCCGTGGCCGAGCACTGCCGCCACGTGCGCACGCACCAGCTCCAGCTCATCGCCGCGCGGCGCGGACCGCTTCGGACCGCTCCGCTGTGCCGCGGCGGTCCGGACCCGGACCGGCCCGGTCGCCGAACCTTCCAGCCAGAAGCGCTCGCGCTGGAAGGCGTACGTGGGCAGATCCACCAGACCCGAACCCGGCAGGAACCGCTCCCAGTCCACCTCCACACCGTTGGCGTGCGCCTCTGCGACCGAGGCCAGGAAACGATCCTGTCCACCGTCGTCGCGCCGCAGCGATCCGACGACGACAGTGCCGCCGACGCCGGCCTCTTCGGCCGTGTCACTGAGGGCCGAGGTGAGCACCGGGTGCGCACTGACCTCGATGAAGACGCGATGCCCGTCGCCGAGCAGAGCACGGGTGGCCTCTTCCAACCGGACGGTCCGGCGGAGGTTGCGGAACCAGTACCCGCCGTCGAGCTCCTCACCGTTCAGCGGCTGCCCGGTGACAGTGGAGAAGAACCTGATGTCACCGGTACGCGGCATGACGCCGGCCAACAGCTCCCGCAGCTCGTCCTCCAGCAAGTCAACGTGGGCGGAGTGAGAGGCGTAGTCGACCGGAATGGTGCGGGCACGGTAGCCCTTGACCTCACTTTGAGCGACGAGGTCGGCCAGGGCCTCCGGGTCGCCGGAGACGACCGTGCTCACGGGGCCGTTGTGTGCGGCGATATCGATCGCGCCGCCCCAAGGGGCGATGAGCTCGCGAACCTCGTCGGCCGGCAGAGCTACCGACACCATCCCACCCGTACCGGCCAGCTTCACGATCGCCCGGCTACGCAACGCGACGATCTTCGCCGCATCCTCGAGCGACAACGCACCAGCAACCACAGCCGCCGCGATCTCACCCTGTGAGTGACCGACCACCGCATCCGGCTCGATGCCCACCGAACGCCACAACGCCGCCAACGACACCATCACCGCCCACAACGCGGGCTGCACCACATCCGCCCGGTCGAAATCAGGCGCACCCTCCACACCGCGCAGCACCTCCAGCAGCGACCAGTCCGTGAACGGCGCCAACGCCCGCTCACACTCCACCAGCCGCCCTGCAAACACCGGGGAGGAGTCGAAGAGCTCAAGCGCCATGCCCTGCCACTGCGAACCCTGACCAGGGAAGACGAACACCGTCTTACCCGCACCACCCGGCACCGCACGACCCGACACCACACCAGCCGCAGGCACACCCGCAGCCAACGCCCGAACACCCGTCAGAAGCTCCTCGCGAGTCTCCCCCACAACCACCGCACGATGATCGAAACGAGCACGCGACACCGCAAGCGAACGACCCACCGCCGCGACATCCAGCCCCGGACGCCCCTCCAGGAACGACACCAGCCGCCCCGCCTGACCGGCCACAGCCTCAGCCGACTTGCCCGACACCACCCACGGCACCACACCCGAGCCGGACTCAGCGCCAGGCGACTCCTCCGCCGCCGACTCGGTGCGCCAGTCCGAAAGCACGACGTGGCAGTTTGTACCGCCCACACCGAACGAGCTGACACCTGCGTAGAGCGGCTCGTCCGGCCGCGGCCATGCCTCGAGGCTTCGCTGCACGGCGAGCTTCAACTCGTCGAACGGAATGTCTGGGTTGGGGGTTTCGAAGTTCAGGCTCGGCACGAGCTCGCGGTTACGGATGCAGAGCGCCGCTTTCAGCAAGCCGACGATGCCGGCGGCACCCTCGAGGTGTCCGACGTTGGTCTTCACCGATCCGACCCGCAGCTCAGCTCCGTCCACGCGGCCGTCACCGAGCACCGCGCCCAGAGCCGACGCTTCGATCGGGTCGCCCAGCTTGGTACCCGTGCCGTGCAATTCGACGTACTGCACCTGCTCCGCGGACACCTTGGCCCGCTCGTACGCCTGCCGCAGGACATCCTGCTGGCCGGCCGGACTCGGTACGGTGAGACCCTCGGTCGTCCCGTCGTTGTTCATCGCGCTGCCGTGCAGCACGCAGTAGACCGGGTCGCCGTCTGCCACGGCGGCGTGCAGCGGCTTGAGCACCACGAACGCGCCGCCCTCACCGCGTACATATCCATTCGCCCTGGCGTCGAAAGTGAAGCTGAGACCGTCTGGTGAGAGTGCGCCGAACCGCTCCGCGCCGATGGTGCTGTCCGGCACCAAATTGAGGTTGACACCGCCGGCGATGGCCATGGCGGACTCGCCGCGGCGCAGGCTCTCGACCGCCAGGTGCACAGCGACCAGCGAGGAGGACTGGCCGGTGTCCACGGCCGCACTCGGTCCGTGCAGACCCAGGGTGTAGGAGATCCGGTTGGCAACGACGCCGCGGTTGAGACCGGTCAGGGTGTGGCGGGTGATGCCTTCGACCCCGTGCTGACGTGTGAGGGCAGCATAATCGTCGGCGATGACGCCGACGAAGACACCGGTCCGACTGTCGGCAAGATCGGACGGGAGGATCCTGGCGTCCTCCAGTGCCTCCCAGGCGAGCTCAAGCATCAGCCGCTGCTGCGGGTCCATCGACGACGCCTCACGCGGACTGATGCCGAAGAAGCCTGCATCAAAGCCGCTGACGTCCTCGAGATAGCCCCCCGGCCGAGAGAGCAGTTCGGGGCGGCCTGCCGGGGGCGCGCCGATCGCGCTGCGGCCGTCGCGTAGCAGCTGCCACAGCTGAGCGGGGTTCTCCGCATGCGGCAGTCGACAGGATATACCGACGATGGCGATCGCCTCGGTCGATGCCGACGTGTCCGCTTGGAATTCAACCATGGTCGATCCGCCCTACCTGTTGTTACGTACGATGCTTGAGCGGAGGCGTAGCACCCGCAGCCGTGCTGCGGGTGCTACGCCAATTGATTCTGTGGCGGCCGGTCAGCCGCATCAGGGACCGGACGATCCAAAGCCAGCTCCGAGAGTGAGGGCCCCGTCGGATTCCGGACAGCACCTCGAAGGGTTCTGCAGGGAACTTTCGTTTGCAGCTACGAGCTGGCGGTCGGCTCGTATTTCGAGACGAGCATCCGCTTGAGAACTTTTCCGCTGGTTCCCATCGGGAGAGCGTCGGTGAACTCGACTCGACGAGGGTATTTATATGCGGCGATCCGCTGCCTGCCCCATTCGATGATCTCTTCATCCGATCCAGAGGTGACGTCCTCCGGCCGGGCAGGCACAACAATCGCCCAGACCTCCTCACCGAGCTCAAGGTGCGGAACACCGATAACCGCCACCTGTGCCACGGCCGGATGCCCGACGAGGATCTCCTCGATTTCGCGCGGATAGACGTTGTAGCCGCCACGCAGAATCAAGTCCTTCTTACGGCCCACGACCGAAAGGTAGCCGTCGCCGTCCAGCCTGCCGAGATCGCCGGTAAGGAACCAGCCGTCGATCAAAACCTCAGCGGTGATATCCGGGCGACCGAGATATCCCGCCATGACGTTCGGACCGCGCACCACGATCTCGCCCACCTCACCGACGGGCAGGAGATCGATCCTGTCGGCATTCGGCCGAGCTATACCGACAGCAATGCCAGTGATCGGCACACCGACTGTTCCGGGTCGAAAAGTCAGGCCGGGATAGTGATAGGCAACGCTGCAGGAGGTCTCGGTCATCCCGTAGCCCTCGTACACAGGACATCCGAACGCGCTTCGGACATCCTCGAGGGTCTTGACCGGAAGCGCCGATCCCCCGCTGTACACGCGGTCGAGCCGAGGAACCTGCTCTCCCTGGGCCACCGCGTCGAGCAACTTGAAATACATGGTCGGCACGCCCATGAAAACCGTGCACCCGTGTTTCGTCATCAGCGCGAGAGCCTCCCGCCCGGAGAACCTCGGCATCATGACGATGGATATACCGGCGCGGAAGCCAGTCAGCATGCCGCAAATCTGACCGAAGCCGTGCGACAGCGGCAAACACCCGAGCAATACGTCGTCACTCCGGAACGCGTACGGAGTGGTGACCATCCTCTCGACGTTGTACAGAATATTCCGGTGGGTGAGCATCACCCCTTTCGGCTCACCCGTCGTACCGGACGTGTAGAACACGACCGCGACATCGTCGGGTTCTCGCACCGCGGAATCGTCGATCGGCACTGTGTCCTGTGCCGCGTTCTCCAGGTCGACAGTGCCCGCGGGGCCCGGGCCGACGGTGAGGAGCACCGTGCCGAGCGGCGCCGCCGCCTCTCTCGCCTGGGCGAGCAAGGAGGCGGCGCACACCAGAAAACGGGCGTCGGCATCGGTCAGTACGTGATCGATCTCCGACGCGGTCGACATGACGTTCAGCGGGATCGCGACGGCGCCGGCCGCCAGCACGCCGAAGTACACAGCGGGAAACTGCGGGGTGTCGACCAGGAGCATGGCGACCCGGTCTCCTGGCCGTACCCCGTTGGCTCGCAGCACGGAGGCGTAGCGACGTGCCTGTTCCCACAGCCACCCGTAGGTGAAATGCTCGGACTCGTAGATCACGGCGGAGTGGTCGGGTCGCTGCGCCGCCGTGTCGGCCAGCACGCCGGCAACTGACATGGTCACTGCGGCGGCAGTCCGTCTTTCGCGGCGGTGAGAGCGCCGCCGCCACGGAGCCCGGACGTGATCCAGTCCCGGGCACTCGCGGTCGGGATGTTCAATTCCTTCCAGATTCCATGAAGGGCGTGGGCGAATTCCTCGACATCGTTCTGATCGTGCACGGCAGACGGAGCGATGCGCAGGATCTCCTCGCCCGCGGGCACACTGGGGGCATTGATGGACTGGGCGTAGATCCCGTGCCGCTCGAACATCAGCTGGGACGCCCGCTTGCACATATCGTCATCACCGACGAAGGCCGCAACGATATGGGAGTCCGTCGAAATGAACGGGATATCGGCCGCGATCAGAAGACTGTGCAGAAGCCGCGCATTCTCCGAGAGGAGCTTTCGCTCGACATCGGAGGACCGCAGGTACTGAACCGACGCCAGCGCACCGGCCGCGACCGCCGGCGGCAGCGAGGTGGTGAAGACGAACGAGCGCGCGTAGGTCCGCACCGCGTCCACGAGGGCCGCCGGTCCCGCAATGTAGCCGCCGACCGTTCCGTAACCCTTTGCCAAGGTACCCATCACGACCGTGAACCGATCGGCTATGCCTTCCCGCGCGGCGATGCCGGCGCCCTGCGGGCCGTACATGCCGACCGCGTGGACCTCGTCGATGAAGGTCGTGGCACCGTATTTGTCCGCAATGTCGGCAATCTCGGCGAGCGGCGCAACATTGCCCGACATGGAATAGACCGTTTCCACGACGATAAGCTTCGGGCAGTCGGCGGGAGCGGCCGCGATCAATTCTTCCAGGTGGGCGACGTCGTTATGCCTGAAGACGTGCTTCTTCGCACCGCTGTGCCGGAGACCGTCGATGATCGAGGCGTGGTTCTTCGCATCGGAAAATACGACGGTATCTTTCGGCAGCCCCGCCAGCACGGTGAGAGATCCCTCGTTGGCCGTGTATCCCGATGTGAAAAGGAGAGCGGCTTCCTTGCCGTGCAGATCCGCCAGCTCATTTTCGAGAAGGACGTGATGATGGTTGGTTCCACCGATATTCCGGGAACCTCCGGAGCCTACGCCATGGGTATCTATCGCGGCTTGCACGGCAGCGATGACCTGGCGATTCTGACCCATTCCCAGATAGTCGTTGCTGCACCAGACACTTACTTCCGAATCCACCCCATCGCGCCGCGCAGTGGCCATGGGGTAATTACCGGAAATACGGCCGATCTCCAGGAAATCGCGCTTGCTTTCAGCGAGATCGTCAGCGGTTTCCCCACTCAGGTATGATGCCAGGTGAACGTTCATTCACTCGCCTTCTCGACGTAGCGGTTGGATTGACCTGCGAACCGAAAGGTCTGCGCTAGGAATATTGCGATTTCAGGAGCACCTTGTCGGGCTTGCCGTTGCTATTCATCGGCAGAGTGCTCAAGATGTGTATCTTCTCGGGCACGTGAATCTGGGACAGCGCCTCAGCAATTCTCGCGCGGATATCTTCTACTTCGACCACCTCAGCCGGATCGCATTCGATTGCGGCGTGGATATGCTCGCTTCCATCCTCGTCTCGCACGCCGTAGACGGCGGCGTGCCGGACACCTGGGTGGGAAAGAATTTCCGCCTCGAGAACTATTGGATGAACCTTGACGCCACCGACCTTGATGACGTGGGCCACCCGACCCAAGAGAGTCAAATAGCCTCGCTCGTCGAGAGAGCCGATATCTCCGGTGAAATACCAGCCGTCACGAAGAACTCGTGCAGTCAATTCCGGATCGCCGTTATAGCCGTCCATCATCTGAGGCGAGCGGACGCGGACCTCGCCGATTTCCCCCGCCGCCAACTGCGCACCCGAATCCGAGTTGCAGACGACGACCTCCACCTCAGGGAAGGGTTGCCCGACGGTGGCCGCGAGATCCGGGTCGCCATGCTCGGGAGGTGTCAGGATCGTGATCCGACCGCTCTCACTCGTGGCATACCCCTGCGCCAGAACAGGGCCGAAAAGCCGAAAAGCCTGTGCAATTCTAGCGGGCGCCGCGGGGCTGCCGCCGTAGACAATCCGCTTCAGCGAAGACAGGCCCGCGGATTCCACAGCGTCACTGTCGCGGATTCCTCGCTCGAGCAGATGGTCGATGAGTTGGAACACGTGATTTGTCGCCATGAACGTCCACGAGACCTCCTTCTCCACGGAGACGGTGTCCACGAATTTCTCGGCATCGAAGCTCTCATGGAGATAGAGCGCTCCGCTCAAGGCGAAGACTGCGTCTGCCATCGCGGCAACGCCATGGCTCAGAGGGGTCGACACCAGGATCGACGCACAGTCGTATTCACGACCAACCTCCATCCATGCACGCATGGTGGCTTCCCACGCGCGGCCCGCCAACCGGATGCCTTTGGGCCGTCCCGTGCTGCCACTCGTGAAGCCGATGAAGGCCAGCGCATCCGGCTCCCATGACACGGCGTCCGGGGTATCGGCAAAATCGACCCGGCCGACCTCATTGCGTTCCCCATGTTGACGTCGCGTTACAGGGATCCCACTACCATCAGCGAGCTCTGTCGCGCGCTCCGAACTTTCGGCATCGGCATAGACGGTCACGGCTTCGGTCTCGCGCAAGATTTGGATCTGGTGATCCAACGGAAGGACCGTTGTCCTGGTACCAGGATTAGTGGTTCGCACATAGCACACGGCACCGCCGAGCAGATGTGTCGCGTACCGCACGGTGAGCATCTCAGGGCTGTTGGGTGCGACCAGAATCGCTACTACATCCCCCTTGCCCACTCCGCGGTTGCGCAGCGCAAGAAACGTCTCAGTCACGGACCGAATCAGGTCACTACCGGAGAAGGCTTCGCCTCGCCAATGAACGACATCTCGATCGGGCGCGGCTGCGAACAGCGAGAGGATCTCCGAGACATAACTTTGACTTGCACTCCACCAATGCTGGGGCAGGCTCATGGGACCTTCCTTTTATTTCGCCAATAGCGATGTCATCCGATTGGGCGGTTCAATCTTCGCCATGCAATTGAAGTAGGCGGTAGATCGTTCGACCGCCTACAACGGAGTGCCGGAAGGCGCCCCGATCCGGGTAGCCGTTCGGCGCACGCGCCGTACGGCCACCCGGGGCGTCGGCGTTCTCGATTTGGGGGAATGACCTGCGGTTTGGTGTGAGCGACGCCGTTGAGGCGGATGTGGAGCGGGCACAGCGGCCCTCGAGATGACGGCGTCGCCTACGACCCACATGCCGGAGGATCTCGGAAACTGTGGCGAGGCCTCACGAACGACCTGCCCCACACAGTCCGGCAACTGCGCCCCGTCCTGGTCTGTCTGGCCGGCGCCGACCGCGCCGACGCGGTTTCCGAGGCCCTGGTCGAGGCCACGAACGAGGAGGACCAGAAAGCGGTCATCGGCGCTGGTGGGCGAGGTCTCCGCACGCGCCTGGCTGGAGCGCCGATACGCCGAGGTCCGCCGGGTCTCGGGCTACGCCGCGGTCCTCGACGAGAACGCGGCAGCGTCCGACGGCCACGGCCACGGCCACGGCCGCGACTTCGAGGTCGCCTGCCGCGGCACCACACACCTATACGAGGTGAAGGCGACCAGCGAGTCCGACACGGAGCGGATGGACGCCCCGATACCTTGGTGGACCATCAAGGTTCGGCATTCACACAGGTCAAAGCATCGGTGATGCTGGTTGCCGAGCGTTGCAGCATCGTTGGCCGGTGTTAAGGACGTTGCCGCGGCCCTGGTGCGCGGGGTGGCGGCCGGGCAGGCTAGTTTGCTCGGATGAGTCTCCTTGATGATGTGGCCGAGCGCGACGGCTGGCGTTGCTGGGTATGTGACGAAGCGGTCGACCCCGACGAGTCGGTGAACGACCCGCGGGGGCCCAGCGTCGACAGCCGGACTGCCGACCGGAAGGCCAAGGTCGCCGAGCGGCTCGCGCACCGCGGATGCAACACCCGCAAGGGTGCGGTCAAGGTGCTCATCGCCTGGCCGGACCGCCTGTACGTGGTCGAACCCGCGCCGCTGATCACCGTTGCCGGGAGGCTGGAGCGCAAGGGGGGCCGCGAGGTGGTGGGCCGTTGTCCGACCAGGCGGGACGCCCAAGAGGCGGCGGATTGGCTGGTGGACCGGTTCTCCCGACTCGTACCGGGGCTGCCGGTGACCGCCGACATCGAGCCGGGCGGCGGCCAGTTCCTCATCACCCTGGCCACCCGCCGCCGCTGACCAGGGACCACCAGCGCAAACTCGCGCGACCAAGGGCCCCTGACCTGTAGGTTCCTACAGCACGTGGACGGTTCGGAACCTGTATGGACGCCCGGTAAACTCCGGACACGTGACTTCTGCGCCCGCCAAGCCCCGCATCCCGAACGTCCTCGCCGGACGCTACGCCTCCACCGAGCTCGCCACGCTCTGGTCCCCCGAACAGAAGGTGAAGCTGGAGCGTCAGCTCTGGCTCGCCGTGCTGAAGGCCCAGAAGGACCTCGGGATCGAGGTGCCGGACGCGGCGATCGCCGACTACGAACGCGTCCTCGACACCGTCGACCTGGCCTCCATCGCCGAGCGCGAGAAGGTCACGCGGCACGACGTGAAGGCGCGGATCGAGGAGTTCAACGACCTCGCCGGGCACGAGCAGGTCCACAAGGGCATGACGTCCCGCGACCTGACGGAGAACGTCGAGCAGCTCCAGATCCGGCTCTCGCTGGAGCTCGTCCGCGACCGTACGGTGGCCGTGCTGGCGCGGCTGGCCAAGCTGGCGGCCGAGTACGGCGAGCTGGTCATGGCCGGCCGCTCGCACAACGTGGCCGCGCAGGCCACCACCCTCGGCAAGCGGTTCGCCACCGCCGCCGACGAGCTGCTCGTGGCGTACGGCCGGATCGAGGAGCTGCTCGGCCGCTACCCGCTGCGCGGCATCAAGGGCCCGGTCGGCACCGCGCAGGACATGCTGGACCTGCTGGGCGGCGACGCCGCGAAGCTGGCCGAGCTGGAGGACCGGATCGCCGGTCACCTCGGCTTCTCGCAGGCGTTCACCTCCGTCGGCCAGGTCTACCCGCGGTCGCTGGACTACGAGGTCGTCACCGCGCTGGTGCAGCTGGCGGCGGCCCCCTCCTCGCTGGCGAAGACGATCCGGCTGATGGCCGGGCACGAGCTGGTGACCGAGGGCTTCAAGCCGGGCCAGGTCGGTTCCTCGGCGATGCCGCACAAGATGAACACCCGCTCCTGCGAGCGCGTCAACGGCCTGATGGTCATCCTGCGCGGCTACGCGTCGATGACCGGCGAGCTGGCGGGCGACCAGTGGAACGAGGGCGACGTGTCCTGCTCGGTGGTGCGCCGGGTCGCACTGCCGGACGCGTTCTTCGCGCTCGACGGTCTGCTGGAGACGTTCCTGACGGTGCTCGACGAGTTCGGCGCGTTCCCGGCGGTCGTCGCCCGCGAGCTGGACCGCTACCTGCCGTTCCTCGCCACCACCAAGGTGCTGATGGGCGCGGTGCGCGCGGGCGTGGGCCGGGAGGTCGCGCACGAGGCGATCAAGGAGAACGCCGTCGCCAGCGCCCTGGCCATGCGGGAGCAGGGCGCGGAGCGCAACGAGCTGCTCGACAAGCTGGCCGCCGACGAGCGCCTCCCGCTCGACCGCGCCCAGCTGGACGCGCTGATGGCCGACAAGCTGTCCTTCACGGGCGCGGCGGCCGCGCAGGTCGCCACGGTCGTCGGCCGGGTCGAGGAGATCGTGAAGCAGCGCCCGGAGGCGGCCGGCTACACCCCCGGAGCGATCCTCTGACCCGCGACACCCCTGTCACTCCCGTCACTTCCGTCAACGCCGTCACTTCCGTCACTCGCTTCACCCAGGCGGAGCTGGAGGCCGCCCGCGACCGTCTCGTACCGGACGTCGTCGCGGGCGGCCTGCGCGTGCTGTTCTGCGGCATCAACCCGGGGCTGATGACGGCGGCGACCGGCCACCACTTCGCCCGCCCGGGCAACCGCTTCTGGCCGGTGCTGCACCTGTCCGGCTTCACCCCGAGGCTGATGAAGCCCGCGGAGCAGCAGGAGCTGCTGTCGTACGGGCTGGGCATCACGAACGTGGTGGCGCGGGCGACCGCCCGGGCCGACGAGCTCGGCGCCGAGGAGTACCGCGAGGGCGGGCGGCTGCTGGCGGAGAAGGTGGCGGCGCTGAAGCCGCGCTGGCTGGCGGTGGTGGGCGTGACCGCCTACCGGGCGGCCTTCGACGACCGCAAGGCCCAAGTGGGTCCGCAGGAACGGGTCTTCGGGGACACGCGCGTGTGGGCGCTGCCGAACCCCAGCGGTCTGAACGCCCATTGGACGGCGGCGACGATGGCGGAGGAGTTCGCCCGGCTGCGGGCAGCGGCGCAGGACTGACCGTCCCCGGCTCGGACGTCGCGTAACGGACGTCCCGCGTCGGACGTTCCGCGTCGGATCCCGCGTCGGCCGTCCGACTCAGGCGTCCCTGCGCCGCACCCGCCACGCCCCGGCCGCGACCGCCGCCGCCGTCCAGAGCGCGGTCACCGCCAGCCCCGTCCACGGGCCCAGGATGCCGTCCCACCTGCTGTGCAGCACCACTTGACCGGCCCGGTCGGGCAGGAGGTCGGCGGCGTTGCCGGACAGGTCGCCGAGGACGAAGGACACGATCAGGAGGAAGGGGATGAGGATGCTGAGCGTCGCCGTCCCGCTGTGCAGGACCATCGTCAGACCGGCGGCCAGCAAGGCCATCAGCGTCAGGTAGAGCGCGCAGCCGATCGTCCCGCGCAGGCCCTCGGCGGCCGTCAGTCCGTCGGCCTTCTCTCCCAGCACCGCGCCGCCCACCGCCCACGTCACCAGGCCCGTGACCAGGCCGACGGCCAGGACGGGCAGGGCGATCGCCGTCAGCTTGGCGGCGAACCAGCGGCCCCGGTGCGGCACGGCGGCCAGCGACACGCGCAGCGCGCCGCCCTGGAACTCGGCCGAGACGGCCGTCGTGCCGAACGCGATCGCCGCGATCTGGCCGAAGCTCGCGCCGAAGAACGCGGAGAAGAGCGGGTCGAGGTCGTCGCCGTCGGCGCCGGGTCCGGCCTGGGCGGAGAAGACGGAGAAGGCGGAGAAGACGACGGTGGCGAGCAGGACCGCGCACAGGCCGCCGACCAGCGACCGCAGCGTACGGATCTTGATCCACTCGGCGTGGAGAGCGGGCGCGAATCCCGCGTATCCCCCGACTCCCGTGGTTCCCGCGACTCTCGTGGTTCCAGTGGTTCCAGTCGTTCCGGTGGTTCCCATGGTCAGTCCTCCTTGGGCCGCTGGGCCGCGAACTCGGCGTCCGCTGCGGTCAGATCGAGGTAGGCCTGCTCCAGCGTGCCTTCCTCGGCGGTCAGTTCGAGCAGGGGGACGCCGGCGTCGGACAGCAGACGGCCGACGTCGTCCACGCGCGCGTGGTGCACGATCCAGTGCCCGTCGGCGTGCTCCTCGACGTCGTGCCCGTGCCCGGCGAGGGCGCTTTTCAGGGCGAGCGGGTCGGTGGTGCGGATGCGTACGCGGGGCCGCACGCGCGCGTCGATGAAGTCCCGCATCGGGGTGTCGGCCAGCAGGCGGCCCCGGCCGAGGACGACGAGGTGGTCGGCGTAGGACGCGGTCTCGTTCATGAGGTGGCTGGAGACCAGCACGGTGCGCCCTTCCCCGGCGAGCCGGCGCAGCAACGCGCGGATCCAGACGATGCCTTCGGGGTCGAGGCCGTTGGACGGCTCGTCGAGCAGCACCACTTCGGGGTCGCCGAGCAGCGCCGCGGCGATGCCGAGTCGCTGACGCATGCCCAGGGAGTACGTCTTCACCCGGCGGCCCGCGGCCGGGGCGAGCCCGGTCTCCGCCAGGACCTCGTCGGCCCGGCGGGCCGGGATGCGGTTGCTCGCCGCCAGGGCGCGGAGGTGGTCGCGTCCGGTGCGGGAGCCGTGCGCGGCCTGCGCGTCGAGCAGGGCGCCCACGTGACGGAGCGGTTCGCGGAGGGTGCGGTAGGGGCGGCCGCCGAGGGTGGCGCTGCCCGAGGTCGGCCGGTCCAGACCCAGGACCAGGCGCAGGGTCGTGGACTTGCCGGCGCCGTTGGGGCCGAGGAAGCCGGTGACGCGGCCGGGCAGGACACGGAAGGTGAGGCGGTCCACGGCGCGCCGTGGACCGTACTCCTTGGTCAGGTCGTGGACGTCGATGCTGGTCATGGGCACGACTCTGGCGTGGGCGGGGGTGTCGGGCCTCCCCCGCACGGGGAGGGCGTCTCCCTCGCTCGGGGGAGGCCCGTTGTCAGTGGGGACTGGCACGCTTGTCCGCATGGGCCGCCTTCTGCGCCCGCTGCTGCGGGGGACGACGTACACACGACTGCTGCACCTGTGGGTGCCGATGCTGGTCGTGAGCGTCTGGATGTTCATCGACCCGTCGCGTCCGTGGGTGCCGGCGCTGCTGCTCGTCCCGGTCGGTCTGATCCCCGCGGTGCGCATGGGCGAGGGAGTGCAGGCGCGGCTGCTGCTTCTGCCGGGCGATCCCGATCCGGGATTCTCCGTGACGGCGTCGGCGACCTGGCAGGACCGGCTGCGGACCGTGCTGTGGCTGGAGGCGCGCATGGCACTCGGCGCGGTGGCCCTGTTCGCGTGCGTCTGGCTTCCCGGCCTCGCCTACGAGTTGACCGTGCTCGCGAGCGGACACGCCTCCCACGGGATACCGCTCCTCGACCAGGCGTCACCCCACCGGTGGTTCGCCCTGCTGATCGCTCTCCCCCTGCTCGCTCTGTACGCCGCCGTCGTCGGCCTGGGCGAGCTGGTCACCGTCGTCGCGCGCGGGCTGCTCGGCCCGTCCGCCGCCGAGCGGCTCGCCGCCCTGGAGGAGCGCACCGAGCGGCTGCTGGAGCGCAACCGCATCGCCCGCGAGCTGCACGACTCCATCGGGCACGCGCTGACGGTGGCGGTGGTGCAGGCGGGCGCGGCGCGGGCGGCGGGCGACCCGGACTTCACCGACCGGGCGCTGGCGGCCATCGAGGAGACCGGCCGCTCGGCCCTGGCGGACCTGGAGCGGGTGCTGGGCGTGCTGCGGGAGTCGGGTCGGCCGGCGAGCGGACGGCCGACGCTGGCCGAGGCCGACCGGCTGCTGGAGTCGGCGCGCGCGTCCGGGGCGAAGGTCGACGCGGAGGTGACGGGCCCGCTGGAGAGCGTCCCGGCCCCGGTGTCCCGGGAGGGCTACCGCATCCTCCAGGAGGCGCTGACCAATGTGCTGCGGCACGCGGGCGCCGTACCGGTCCGGGTCCGCGTGGGCGTCGCCGACGACCTGCTGTGCCTGGAGGTGCGCAATCCCCTGACGGCCCGGATACCCGGGCCCGGACGGGGCAGCGGGCTGCGCGGCATCCGCGAACGGGCGGCGCTGCTGGGCGGCCGGGCCTCGACCGGGCCGGACGAGGGCGACTGGCAGGTCCGCGCCGAGCTGCCGCTGCGCTGATCTACGCTGAGCGGATGCCCGTCACCGTTCTGCTCGTCGACGACGAACCCCTGGTCCGCGCGGGTCTGCGGGCCGTGTTGGAGGCGCAGCCCGACATCGAGGTGGTCGGGGAGGCCGCGGACGGGGCGGCGGTGATCCCGCTGGTGCGCCGGCTGCGGCCCGACGTGGTCGCCATGGACGTACGGATGCCGTTGATGGACGGGATCGAGGCGACGCGCGCGGTGCTGCGGACCGTGGCCGAGCCGCCGAAGATCATCGTGGTGACTACGTTCGAGAACGACGAGTACGTGTACGAGGCGCTGCGCGCGGGGGCGGACGGGTTCCTGCTGAAGCGGGCCCGGCCCGCCGAGATCGTGCACGCGGTACGGCTGGTCGCCGCGGGCGAGTCGCTGCTGTTCCCGGCGTCGGTGCGACGGCTCGCCGCCGAGTACGGCGACGGCGACGGCGGGAACCGCGCCGCCCGGGACACGATGGAGCAGGCCCGGCTGACCGAGCGGGAGGCCGAGGTGCTGCGCCTGATGACCCGTGGACTGTCCAACGCGGAGATCGCGGGCCTGCTCGTCGTCGGGACGGAGACGGTCAAGTCGCACGTCAGCGCGGTGCTGGCGAAGCTCGGGGCGCGGGACCGGACACAGGCGGTGATCACGGCGTACGAGTCGGGGTTCGTGGCGCCGGGCTGAGCGGCCCGGTCGGGCGCCGGCACCGCACACCGGTACACAATCGTCACTCGCCGGGGTCCGCCGTGCCGAGTACGATCCGCCCAACACGCGCACGAGCTGGGAGGACGAGACGTTGGGTCGGCTGACCGGTGGGGATCCCTCGCTGCTGCGCAGGATCAACTCCGCGGTGGTGCTGCACGCGCTGCGCGCCGCGGACTGCGCGACGCTCACGGAGATCACCCGGGTGACGGGGCTGTCCCGGCCGACCGTCGAGGGGGTCGTCGAGGATCTCATCGGGGCCGGGCTCGTCGTGGAGACGGCGGCCGAGGAGGGCGCCGCCCGCCGTCAGGGGCGGCCCGCGCGGCGGTTCCGCTTCCGTGCGGAGGCCGGGCATCTGCTGGGCCTGGAGATCGGCCCGCACCGGGTGGCCGCGCTCCTGGCCGACCTGGACGGTCGGGTGCTGGGCGCGCAGGCCAAGGACGTCGACGAGACGGCCCCGGCGGACGAGCGGCTGGAGCGGTTGCGTACCGCGGTCGCCGAGCTGCTGCGCCGGGCGGGCGTTCCGCGCAGCTCCCTGCGGGCCGTGGGAGTCGCCACGCCCGGGATCGTCGAGGCGGACGGCACCGTGCGGCTGGGCACCGCGCTGCCCGAGTGGACGGGGCTGCGGCTGGGCGAACGGCTGAGCCGCTCCTTCAAGTGCCCGGTGCTGGTGGAGAACGACGCCAACGCGGCGGCCGTCGCCGAACACTGGAAGGGCTCGGCCACCGAGTCCGACGACGTCGTGTTCGTGCTGGCCGGGCTGAGTCCGGGTGCCGGTTCGCTGATCGGCGGGCGGCTGCACCGGGGGTACGGCGGTGCGGCCGGGGAGATCGGGGCGCTGCATCTGCTGGGCCGTGGGGTGACCCCGGAGACGCTGCTGTCCACCACGGACGAGCCGCTGCATCCGCTGGACGAGCCGGCGGTGGCCAAGGTGTTCACCCAGGCCCGCGAGGGCGACCAACAGGCGCGGGCGGCCGTGGACCGGTTCATCCAGCGGCTCGTCCACGACGTGGCCGCGCTGGTGCTGGCGCTGGATCCCGAGCTGGTCGTGGTCGGCGGCTGGGCGGCCGGTCTCGACGGCGTGCTGGAGCCGCTGCGGCGCGAGCTGGCGCGGTACTGTCTGCGGCCGCCGAAGGTGGCGCTGTCACTGCTGGGCGAGGCCGCCGTGGCGACGGGCGCGCTGCGGCTGGCCCTGGACCACGTCGAGGAGCAGTTGTTCGCGGTCGACGGCACGGTGACGGCACGACGCTGACGGTGCGTCGCTGTCAGGTGCGGGGTGCCGGGTGCGGCTCGGTCGGCGCAGCTCGGTCGGCTCGGCTCGGTCGGCTCGGCTCGGTCGGCTCGGCTCGGTCGGCTCGGCTCGGTCGGCGGCCGGGCCGGCCGAGGGCAGAACGTTCAGGGAACTGCCGCTCGGCCGGAGTGCGGACGGCTCGGGAAGCCCGTCGCTCAGAGGGGTGCCCCGGCTCCCTCAGGAAGCCTGGCGTTCCGGACCGTCGTGTATCTCCACGCCGCCCGACGCGCCGAACGTCAGTCGACACGTGTCAGCCCGGTACGTGGCGACGGAGAGCGCCGCGGTGCGGCCCTCGGCGAAGAAGCGGGTCGTGACGACGAGGACGGGCGCGCCGGGCAGCCGGTCGAGTTCCTTGGCGTCGTCCGCGCGGGCCGAGCCCAGCTCCACGGCGCGGTCCTGGCCCTCCAGCTCCAGACGCTGCAGTTCGCGCAGCACCGCACGCGCGCGTGCCGGTCCCGAGGGGGTGTCGATCGCGGTCAGGGCGGGCACCGACGCCTGGGGGACGTAGAGCAGTTCGGCGGCGACCGGCCGGCCCTGGGAGACGCGTGAGCGGCGCACGATGTGGACGGCCTGCTCGCGCGGGGTCTGCAGGGCCGTGGCGACGGCCGCGGGCGGGGCCGCGACCGCGGAGTCGACGGCCTGCCAGGCGTCGTCGCCCGTGCCCGGCCAGATCTGGTGCTCGGTGCCGATGGCGACGCCCACGCGGGGCGGCGCGACGGTCGTGCCGACACCGCGCCGGCGCTGCAGCCGGCCTTCCAGCTCGAGCTGCTCCAGGGCCTGCCGGAGCGTCGCGCGGGCGACGCCGAAGCGGGCGGCCAAGTCACGTTCGTTGGGCAGGATCTCACCCACCGTGAACTCCGAGTCGAGCGCCTCACTGAGCACGGTCTTGAGATGCCAGTACTTCGGTTCCGGTACCGATTCCAGCTGCGTGGTCCCCACCCTGTCCTCCGCAATCGCCGTGGTCCGGCGGCGTTTTCGCGCCCTTGTTTATTAAAGGTTGTTGCACTTATCTGCGACCATAGGGCGGCCCGCACCCTTGGTCAAGACCAATCCTCGACCCCTTGGAGCGCGGACCGGCGCTCGGAAAGAAAGCGTTCACTGCGCGTTCGCACAGGCCCGCTTTCGTGACACTCCGGCAACGTTCCGGGATCATCCGCCAGGGGCTACCAGCCGGTAGCAATTGCTGACAAGCTGTCTACGACGTTCCCGACGTCCACCGGCCAAGTCCGCTCATCGGCCAGGTCCGTCCACCGGCCAGGTCCGTCCACCGGCCAGGTCCGTCCACCGGCCAGTTCCAGACGAGGAGTTCCCATGTCCGCCACCGTCGCCTTCACGGTCCCCTCGGCCCGCGGTCCGCAGCCCGTCACCGTCTCCTACGCGCGCGTGGGCGCCGGGGAGCCGCTGCTCCTGCTGCACGGCATCGGCCACCACCGGCAGGCCTGGGACCCGGTGGTGGACATCCTCGCCGCGGAGCGCGACGTGATCGCCGTGGACCTGCCCGGCTTCGGCGCGTCCCCCGCCCTGCCCGACGGCCTCGCCTACGACCTGCCCACGACGGCCGCCGTGTTCGGCGCCCTCTGCGAGACCCTGGAGCTGGACCGCCCGCATGTGGCGGGCAACTCCCTCGGCGGACTGCTCGCCCTGGAACTCGGCCGGGAGAAGCTCGTACGGTCCGTCACCGCCCTGTCCCCGGCCGGGTTCTGGTCGGAGGCCGAGCGCCGCTACGCCTTCGGCGTGCTGCTCGCCATGCGGCAGATCTCCCGTCGGATGCCGGTGCCCCTGGTCGAGCGGCTGGCGAGCACCGCGGCCGGCCGTACGGCCCTCACCAGCACCATCTACGCCCGCCCGGCCCGCCGTTCACCCGAGGCCGTGGTCGCCGAGACGCTGGCGCTGGCCCGGGCCACCGGGTTCGACCAGACGCTGCGGGCCGGCGGCGGCATCCGGTTCACCGACGACGTCCCGGACATCCCGGTCACCGTCGGCTGGGGCACCCGGGACTGGCTGCTCGTGCGCCGCCAGGGCGTCCGGGCCAAGCAGACCATCCCCGGCGCGCGCCTGGTGCGGCTGCCCGGCTGCGGGCACTGCCCGATGAACGACGACCCGGCGCTCGTCGCGCGCGTGATCCTCGACGGAAGCCGGGACGCAACCCTGGGCGGAAGCCGCGACGGAAGCCGGGACCGAAGCCTCGACGGCAGCCGCTGAGGGACGGCCGCCCGCCGGTTCGCGCGGGACGCGGGCGAACGCCCCCGCGCCCAGGGCGACTCCGGTCCCCACGAGGGCGCTGCCGAGGGCCTGGGCGGGGCCGTAGGAGCCCGTGCCGACGAGGGGGGCGGTGCAGGCGGCGGCGACGGGGATGAGACCGGAGAAGAGCGTGGCGCGCTCCGCGCCGATCCGCTGCATGCCCATGTACCAGCACACGAAGCCGACGACCGTGACGACCGCCGCCTGCCACAGCAGCGCGGCGCTCTCCACGGCGTCCGGCCGCCGCAGCCACGCCCCTCCGTCGAGGAGCAGGCCGGTCCCGGCGGACTCGACCGCGGCCAGGGCGCACACCGTGGCGGACAGCAGCCGCGGGCCCAGCGGCCGTAGGACGGGCACGGCCAGGACCGCGAATCCGACCTCGCCGGCCAGCGCGCACACGGAACAGGCGAGGCCCGTGCCGTCCGTACGGCCCCACCCCTGCACGGTGAACGCGCCGAGGGCGACGAGCGACGCCCCGTACAGGACCGGGCGCCGGGGCCGGCGTCCCTCCAGGAGCGGGACGACGACCGCGACCAGCACCGGCGCGCAGCCCACGAGGACACCGGGGACGGCGGGTTCCGCGGAGCGCTCGGCGGCCAGCACGGCCAGGTTGAAGCCCACCATCCCGACGGCGGCGAGCAGGGCGAGGCGGGCCCACTGACGGGGCGTGAGCGCACGCAGCCGGGCCCCGGCTCCCGCACCGGCCAGCGGGACGAGGAGCAGGCAGGCGAGACCGTAGCGCAGGGCCTGACCGCCCGCGTACGGGTAGGCGCCGAGGACGCTGTTGGCGGTGAAGGACGCCCCGACGAGGACGCAGGCGAGGGCGGCGAGCAGGGAGCCGCGCAGAGAGCCGCGCGGGGTGGTGGTGTTCGTGAGGCCGGCATTCATGACGGCGACGCTAGGGACGGCGGCGGTCCCGTTTAAGGTCCACTTCCATGACGTCGTCGGGGACCAATCCGTCCGCCGCGTGGGAGGTGCTCCTGCCGGCCGCCTCCGCACCGGCACGCGCGCGTGGCCGCGCCTTGCAGGCCGCGCTGCGCGACGCCGTCCGCTCCGGGCGGCTCGCGCCGGGCACCCGGCTGCCGTCCAGCCGGGACCTCGCCGCCGACCTCGCCGTGTCGCGCGGACTGGTGACGGAGGCGTACGAGCAGTTGACGGCCGAGGGCTATCTGCGCAGCGGCCGGGGCGCGGGCACCTGGGTGGGCGGCGCCGTGCGGGCGGCCGCGCCCCGCGCGCGTGACCTCGCTCCGCGCTCCCCCGGCGCCCGGGCCGACTTCGTGCCGGGGACCCCGGACCTGTCGCTGTTCCCGCGCGCCGCCTGGGCCGCCGCGCAGCGGGCCGTGCTGGCGGAGCTGCCCCACCACGAGCTCGGGTACCCCGACCCGCGCGGCCTGCCCCGGCTGCGCACCGCGCTGGCCGAACTGCTCGCCCGCCGCCGGGGCGTGGTCGCCGACCCCGAGCGCCTCCTCGTCGTCTCGGGGGTGGCCCAGGCGACGGCGCTGCTCGGACTCGCGCTCCACGCGCGCGGGATGCGCACGGTCGGCGTCGAGGATCCCGGGAGTCCCCAGCACAGCACCTTGTACGCGGCGGCGGGCGTCACCGCCGTGCCCGTGCAGCTCGACGCCGAGGGGATCGCCGTGGGCGGGCTCCGGTCGTCCGGCGTACGGGCCGTGACGACGACGCCCGCCCACCAGTTCCCCACCGGGATCGCGTACTCCGCGCGGCGGCGCGCCGAACTGCTCGACTGGGCCCGATCCGTGGACGGTTTCGTCCTGGAGGACGACTACGACGGCGACTTCCGCTACGACCGCGCCCCCGTGGGCGCGCTCCAGGGCCTGGACCCGGAGCGGGTGGCCTACACGGGGTCGGTCAGCAAGTCCCTCGCGCCGGGGCTGCGGCTCGGCTGGCTGCTCGTCCCCGAGGCGCTGGCCGACGAGGTCGTCGAGCGCAAGCGGACCGCCGACCTCGGCCATCCCGCCCTCGACCAGGCGCTGTTCGCCCGCTTCGTGGAGCGCGGCGACTACGACCGCCAGCTGCGCCGCTGCCAACGGGCGTACCGGGAGCGGCGGGACGCCCTCGTGGACGCGCTCGGGGAGCACTTTCCCGGGGCGCGGGCGTCCGGCATCGCGGCGGGTCTGCACGTCATCGCCGAGCTCCCCCGGCGGTACGGCCCACAGCGGCGGTTCCTCGAGCGGGCGGCCGCGGCCGGTGTGGAGGTGCGGGCGCTCGCGGAGTACGCACACGCGCGTGCCGACCACCCCGCCGAGGAAGAGGAGGACGAAGACGGCGTGCGGCTCGTCCTCGGGTACGCGCACCTGTCGCCCACACGGATCCGGGACGGCGTACGGCTGATGAGGGAAGCCGCCGGGGTGTGACGCGCGTCGGCTCCAGGGAGCGCGGGGCCAGTTGTTCACTTGTGGTTTCCGTGTGCGCTGCGAGGCGCCCGTAGTTGTGGCAGTGCACTCCGGTCAGTGGTGGCAGTGCGCACCCCGTGCACACCCCCGTGCACACGGTTCCCGTCTCTGGAGGCCCCTTCATGTCACACCGTCCGCTTCCCGGGCGCCGCAGCGTGCTGCGCGGCTCGCTGGCCGCCTCCGCGGCCCTGACCCTGCCCGCCGCCGTCGGCGCGGCGCCCGCTCTCGCGCTGTCCGGACGGCCCCGGGCGGGCTGGGGTGTGCAGGCGGGGGACGTGACCTCCGACTCCGGTCTGGTGTGGGTGCGCTCCGACCGTCCGGCCCGGATGATCGTCGAGACGGCGGCCACCGAGTCGTTCCGGGGCGCACACCGCCGGCTCGGTCCGCTGCTCGGCGCGGGCACGGACTTCACCGGCACGACCCGGCTGCACGGTCTGCCGGCCGGCGAGCAGATCCACTACCGCGTGCTGCTCGCCGACCCGGACGACCCGCGCCGCACCGGCGAGCCGGTGACCGGAACCTTCCGCACCGTCCCCGTCGGCCGGCGGCGCGGGGTGCGCTTCCTGTGGTCCGGGGACCTCGCGGGCCAGGGCTGGGGCATCAACCCGGAGCTCGGCGGCTACCGCATCTACGACGCGATGGCGAAGCTGGACCCCGACTTCTTCCTGTGCAGCGGCGACAACATCTACGCCGACGGGCCGATCACCGCGACCCAGGCGCTGCCCGACGGAAGCCTGTGGCGCAACGTCACCACCGAGGAGAAGTCCAAGGTCGCCGAGACCCTGGCCGAGTTCCGCGGCAACTTCCGCTACAACCTGCTCGACGAGAACCTGCGGCGGTTCAACGCCCAGGTGCCGTCGATCATCCAGTGGGACGACCACGAGGTCCGCAACAACTGGTACCCGGGCGAGGTGATCGCCGACTCCGACGCCCGCTACACCGAGAAGAGCGTCGACGTGCTCGCGGCGCGGGCCCGGCGGGCGTTCGGCGAGTACTTCCCGATCTCGACGCTGCGGCCGGGCGCGCAGGAGGGCCGCGTCCACCGGGTCATGCGGCACGGGCCGCTGCTCGACGTGTTCGTGCTGGACATGCGGACGTACCGCAACGCCAACTCGCCCGACGACCAGACGGTGGACCCGCAGGGCATCCTCGGCCGTGAGCAGCTGGAGTGGCTCAAGCGGGAGCTGTCGCGCTCGCGGGCGGTGTGGAAGGTGATCGCCGCCGACATGCCGATCGGGCTCGTCGTGCCGGACGCCACCGAGGGCAGGCCGAACGTCGAGGCCGTGGCGCAGGGCGACCCGGGCGCGCCGCTCGGCCGTGAGCTGCAGATCGCGGAGCTGCTGCGGTTCGTCAAGCACCGGCGGATCACCGGCACGGTGTGGCTGACGGCCGACGTCCACCACACCTCGGCGCAGCACTACCAGCCGTCGCGGGCCGCCTTCACCGACTTCGAGCCGTTCTGGGAGTTCGTCTCCGGTCCGCTCAACGCGGGCGCGTTCCCGGCCAGCGCGCTGGACGGCACGTTCGGTCCGGAGCGGGTGTTCGTGAAGGCGCCGACCGCGGCGAACGTGTCGCCGGCCGGCGGCTACCAGTTCTTCGGCGAGGTCGACATCGACGGCCACAGCGGGGAGTTGACGGTCCGTCTGCGCGAGCAGGACGGCGCCGTGCTGTTCACTCAGGTGCTCCAGCCGGGGCGCGTCGGCCAGTAGCCGGCGTCCCGTACCCTCGAGTACATGTGCCGCGCACCGGCGTCATCCCCCGGCGCGCGGCACAGTTGTGCCGCATGTGCACACAGTGATGACGCCTGGCGCACGGCACAGTCGTAGAAGAATTAACAAAACGGGCATAAGTAACCTTTACCCATCAGTCACAGAGCGTTCGTGATCACGCAACACCGTTCCTCCACAGTGGCCGCATGACTCGAGACATGAACGATGTGACGCGCGCGCGGCGCGGGCGTCCTGTGCATCACTGGCGGCGGGACGTGGTGGAGCTGGCCGCGCTGTTCACGGCCGTCGCGGTGGCCGACGCCGTGGCGAACCTGGTGGGGCACGGACCCGACGGGCCCGCGCTGCTGGCGGTGTCCGCGGCCCTCCTCGTCGCCACGGCCGGTTTCCACACGTGGTGGGCACGCCGCCACGGTCACGCGCCGCCGACGAGCGATACCGACGCCCGGCCGCCCTCCGCCGAGGAGCAGGCCGGGCTCCCCGCCGGGGTCGCCGAGGAGAGCGCCCTGTGGCGGATGCGGACGACGGTGAAGGACGCGCCGGGCTCGCTGGCGGCGCTCTGCGCGGCGCTGGCCGGCCACCGGGTGGACATCCTGAGCCTGCAGACGCACCCGTTGGGCGAGGACACGGTGGACGAGTTCCTGCTGCGCGCCCCGGGCCCGCTCGCGGCGGCCGAGATCACCCGGGCCGTCGCGCTGGCGGGCGGCTCCGGCACCTGGATCGAGCGGGCCGACGCGCACGACCTGGTGGACGCGCCGACCCGGGTCCTGGGCCTGGCCACCCGCACCGCGCTGGACGCGGCGGAACTGCCGCTCGCGCTGCGGCAGTTGCTGGGCCGGTGCACGATCCGCTCGCTGCCCGCCTCGCCCGCGGGCGGCGGCCGGGGCCCGGCGGGCGTGCCCGTGGAAGGGGTGCTGGAGGACACCGTGATGCGCCTGCGGGCGCCGGAAGGCGGAGTGATCACCGTGGAGCGGCCGTACCTGCCGTTCACCCCGACCGAGTTCGCACGCGCGCGTGCCCTGGTGGAGCTGGACGCCCGGCTCGGCCCCCGCGTCCCGCGCGGCCAGGACGTGCTGACGCTGCCGGAGGGCAACGCGATCACCGTGCGCCGCGCCGACACCGGCGACCTGGAGGCGGCCAAGGCGATGCACGAGCGGTGCTCGCCGCGCACGCTCGGGATGCGCTACCACGGGCCGGTCGGCGACGCGGACCGCTATCTCAACCACCTGCTCAGCCCGCGCTTCGGCCGCACCCTCGCCGTGCAGACCCCGTCGGGCCGCATCGTCGGCCTCGGCCATCTGCTGTGGGACGGCGACGAGACGGAGGTCGCACTGCTCGTCGAGGACCAGTGGCAGCGCCGCGGCGTCGGCGCCGAACTCCTCGGCCGGCTGGTGGCGATGGCCGTCGAGGCGGGCTGCGCGAGCGTGTACGCCGTGACACAGGCCTCCAACACCGGCATGGTCGCCGCCATGCGCGGCCTCGGCCTGCCCCTCGACTACCAGATCGAGGAGGGCACCCTCGTCATCACCGCCCGCCTGGAGACGGCGGCCGCCGGAGCGCGAGTGCCGTCCGAGCAGCTCGGGGAGCGCGTCGCGCGCGACTGACGTACGACGACAGGGAACGGCCCGGCGGCACGACACCGCCGGGCCGCCTTCGTACGGTCGCCCGGCGGGTCTGCCGTCATACGGCGGCCTACGGTCGTACAGCGGATCTACCGTCATACGGCGGCCTACCGTCATACGGCGGATCTACGGTCGTACGGCGGACCTACGGTCGTACGGCGGACCTACGGTCATAGGGCGGCCTACGGTCGTACGGCGGCGGCTCCGCGTTCGAGCCGGGGAACCGTTCCTCCCCCGCCGAGCGCCTGCCGCAGATCCCCCCACAGATCCTCGACGTCCTCCAGCCCCACCGACAGCCGCAGCAGCCGGTCGCTCACCCCGGAGCCCCGCCGTGCCGTCGCCTCCACGATGCGGTGGCTGATGGACGCCGGGTGCTGGATGAGCGTGTCGACGCTGCCGAGGCTCACGGCCGGGGTGATCAGCCGGACGCCGGCGATCACCTCGTGCGGGTCGCCGTGCACCTCGAAGGCGATCATCGCGCCGCCGATGCGCGGATAGTGGACCCGGGCGACGCGCGGGTCGGCGGCCAGCCGGCGGGCCAGCTCGGCGGCGTTCGCGGAGGCGGCCCGCACCCGCACCGGAAGCGTGGACAGGCCGCGCAGCAGCAGATAGCCGGCGAGCGGATGCAGTACGCCGCCGGTGGCGAACCGTATCTGCCGCAGCCGCCCCGCGAACTCCTCGTCGCAGGCCACCACCCCCGCCAGCACGTCCCCGTGGCCGCCGAGGTACTTGGTGGCGCTGTGCAGCACGAGCCGCGCGCCCTGCTCGGCCGGACGTTGCAGCACCGGGGTGGCGAAGGTGTTGTCGGCGAGCAGCGGCACCGAGCCGCAGGCGTGGGCGACGGCCCGCAGATCGACCTCGGCGAGGGTCGGGTTGGCCGGCGACTCGACCATGACCAGCCCGGTGTCGGGGCGCAGCGCGTCCGCGATCCCGGCCGGGTCGGTCCAGGTGACCTCGGACCCGAGCAGTCCGGCGGTCAGCAGATGGTCGCTACAGCCGTAGAGGGGGCGTACGGCGACGACGTGCCGCAGGCCCGTCGAGGCGCGGGCGAGCAGCACCGCGCTCAGCGCCGCCATGCCGCTGGCGAAGGCGACCGCGCTCTCGGCGCCTTCCAGGCGGGCGAGGGCCGTCTCGAAGCGGGCGACCGTCGGATTGCCGAGCCGTCCGTAGACGGGCGGGCCGTCCGGCTCCGTGCCGGTGGCGGCGAACGCGTCGATGCGGGCGGCCTCGGCGCGGCTGTCGTACGAGGGATAGGTGGTGGACAGATCGATCGGCGGGGCGTGCAGGCCCTGCCGGGCCAGGTCGTCCCGCCCGGCGTGCACGGCCTCGGTGGCCAGGGCGCGGGGCGCTGCGGAGGTCCGTACGTCGTCGGGTGCGTGCGTGCTCGCTGCGGCTGAGTCCATGGACCGCAGAGTGAACATCGAACGGGTTACAGGAATCGAACACCGTGCTACGTTCGGCCGATGGCCGAATCTGTCGTACTGGACCCGGTGGACCTCCAGCTGCTGCGGCTGCTGCAGAACGACGCCCGGACCACCTACCGCGACCTCGCGGCGCAGATCGGCGTCGCGCCGTCGACCTGCCTGGACCGGGTCACGCGGCTGCGCCGCTCCGGCGTGATCCTCGGTCATCAGCTGCGGCTGGATCCGGCCAAACTGGGGCGGGGCTTGCAGGCGTTGCTGTCGGTGCAGGTCAGACCGCACCGGCGGGAGCTGGTGGGGCCGTTCGTGGAGCGGATCCGGGCGCTGCCGGAGGCGCTGACCGTCTTCCACCTCACCGGCCCCGACGACTACCTGGTGCATGTCGCGGTGGCGGACATGGCCGATCTGCAACGGCTGGTCCTCGACGAGTTCACGGCACGACGGGAGGTGGCCCGGGTGGAGACGCGGCTGATCTTCCAGCGCTGGGACTGCGGCCCGCTCCTGCCGGCGGCGAACACCTCCCCAACGCCGTGACGTCCGCCGCCGTCCCGGTGGAGGATGGTGCACATGCCACAGACCTTCGACCCGCTTCCCCGCGAACTCGCCGACGCCTACGTCGACGAGCTCATCGCCCTCGACCCGATCACCGGCACCTACCTCGGGGTCCCGGAGAGTTCGAGCCGGCTGCCCGACTTCTCGCCCACGGGCCGGGAGACGCTCGCGCAACTCGCGCGGGACACCCTCGCCGCGCTCGCCGAGGCGGAGCGGCGGCCCGGCGCGGACCGTGACGTCGAGCGCCGGTGTGCACGCCTGCTGCGCGAGCGCCTGACCGCGGAGCTCTCCGTGCACGACGCGGAGGAGGGGCTGCGCTCGGTCGGCAACATGTCCACGCCGGCCCACCATGTGCGCGACGTGTTCACCGTGACCCCCACCCGGACCGAGGAGGACTGGGCGGCGGTCGGGACGCGGCTGCGCGCGGTCCCGGCGGCCCTCGCGGGCTACCAGGAGTCCCTGGCCCTCGGCCTGGAGCGCAAGCTGTACGCGGCCCCGCGCCCGACCGCCACGTTCGTCGGGCAGCTCACCGAGTGGTCGGACACGGACGGCGCGGGCCGCGGCTGGTTCGAGGACTTCGTGTCCGCCGGAGCCGAGTCGCTGTCCGAGCCCCTGCCCGAGGCGCTGCGCGCGGAGCTGGACGAGGCGGCCCGTGCGGCGACCGCGGCGGTCGTGGGGCTGCGGGACTGGATGCGCGACGTGTACGCGCCGGCCGTGCAGGACGCGCCGAACACGGTCGGCCGGGAGCGGTACGCCCGCTGGGCGCGCTACTTCAACGGCACCGACCTCGACCTGGACGAGGCGTACGCCTACGGCTGGGCGGAGTACCGGCGGCTCCTGGCCGAGATGCGGCAGGAGGCCGAGAAGATCCTGCCGGGCGCCGAGACCCCGTGGGTCGCGCTCGCCCACCTCGACGCGCACGGCAAGCACATCGAGGGCGTCGAAGAGGTCCGCGACTGGCTCCAGGGGCTGATGGACCAGGCGATCGACGCGCTGGACGGCACCCACTTCGAACTCGCCGAGCGGGTACGGAGGGTGGAGTCCCGCATCGCCCCGCCCGGCAGCGCCGCGGCCCCTTACTACACGCCCCCGTCGGAGGACTTCTCGCGTCCGGGCCGCACCTGGCTGCCGACGATGGGACAGACCCGCTTCCCGGTCTACGACCTGGTCTCCACCTGGTACCACGAAGGCGTCCCCGGCCATCACCTCCAGCTCGCGCAGTGGGCGCACATCGCCGGGAACCTCTCCCGCTACCAGGCCTCCGTCGGCATGGTCAGCGCCAACGCCGAGGGCTGGGCACTGTACGCCGAGCGGCTGATGGACGAGCTCGGCTTCCTCACGGACGCGGAGCAGCGGCTCGGCTATCTGGACGCGCAGATGATGCGGGCGGCCCGGGTCATCGTCGACATCGGCATGCACCTGGAGCTGGAGATCCCGGCGGACTCCCCGTTCCACCCGGGCGAGCGCTGGACGCCGGAGCTGGCGCAGGAGTTCTTCGGCGCGCACAGCAGCCGCCCGGCGGACTTCGTGGAGAGCGAGCTGACCCGCTACCTCACGATCCCCGGCCAGGCGATCGGCTACAAGCTCGGCGAACGGGCCTGGCTGCTGGGCCGGGAGGGGGCCCGCGAGCGCCACGGCGACGCCTTCGACCTCAAGGCGTGGCACATGGCGGCCCTGTCGCAGGGTTCGCTGGGGCTGGACGACCTGGTGGACGAGCTGTCCCAGCTCTGACACGAGCGCTGCGAGCGGGCCCCGTCGGATATTCGCTGTCCCCGGGGGCCGCTCGTACGCCACTCTCGTCTGCCATGAGCACGCACCGCACCCTCTTCCTCTCGCCCCGCGTCACCGCGACGGGCCACGCCTTCGCGGACGCGGCCCGGCGACGCGGGGCGCACGTCGAGACGCTCCGCGAGTGGCGGGTACCGGGTCCGTTGCGCCGGACCGCGGGGGCCTCCCTGTACGCCGGTCCGCTGTTCGCCGACGCCGTCGCGGGGGAGTTGGGGCTCGGCCTGCTGGAGGCCCCGGAGGACTGGCTGGCCCGGCTGCCTCGCGAACTCACCCTGCGGGACGTCGAGTTCACCACGATCGCGCAGGCGCGTCGGCTGCGCCGGCCGGCGTTCGTGAAGCCGCCGAACGACAAGAGCTTCCCCGCCCGGGTCTACCCGGACGGCAGCGGCCTGCCGGGGCCCGACGCAGTCGAGGACACGGAGCCGGTGCTGGTGAGCGACATCGTGTCGTTCGCCGTGGAGTACCGGCTGTTCCTGCTGGACGGCGAGGTGCGCACGGGCAGCCGGTACGCGACCCGGGGCGGCCTCGACGTCGCCCCGCTGGCGGCCGACCCGCACCGCGCCGAGGTCCTGGCGTTCGCCGAGCGGCTGGCCGGGACGGGGCTGCCGAGCGCCGTCGTGGTGGACGTCGGCGTGATCGACCGCCCGGTCGACGGCTCCGGTTGGGCCGTGGTGGAGGCCAACGCCGCCTGGGCCAGCGGACATTACGCGTGCGACGCGGACACCGCGCTGGACGTGGTGCTCCACGCGGCCCGCCCCGAGGCCGAGTTCGGGACGGCGGACCGCGGTTTCCTCCGCCCCGTGCCGGAGGTCGTACGGGACTGACCGGCCACGTCGCGGTTCGGCGACCGCAGTTCTCCGCGTCCACGGGAGCGGTGAGCGGATCGGCTTCGCGCTCCGCCCGCCCCTCCCAGGTCTCGTAGGCGAAGCCCTCGCGCGCCCAGTACTCGAAGCCGCCGAGCATCTCCTTGACCCGGTAGCCGAGTTCGGCGAGCGCGAGGGCGGCGCGGTCCGGCTTATGAACAGCTCGCACGTCTCAGAGCCCCTCCTGTCTCACCAACGTCCAGGTGGGGCACCAGCTTGATCGACTACGGACTGAGCGGGCAAGTGTCTCAGTGATAGCCGGGGACCGTTGCTCGTTCGTGACCTGTGCGCCCGGTTCGCGGATGCGTCTTTCGGGGGCGGGATTCGTCGGATAAGAAGTCATCTCATTTGGTTGAGTAAGCTGCCAGTCGTGGCGAGGATCGTTGAGCGGCTGCTGCCGGATGAGTTGTGGGAGCTGTTCCAGCGGCTGGTGCCGGAGGCGCCCTCGCGGCCCCAGGGTGGGGGCCGACGTCGACACGGTGACCGTGAAGTGCTGGCCGCAATCGTCTTCGTGGCGACCTCGGGCTGCACGTGGCAGCAGTTGCCGACCGCGTCGTTCGGGCCGTCCGGCGCGACGGCTCACCGGCGTTTCACCGAGTGGTCGAAGGCTCGGGTGTGGGCCAAACTCCACCGTCTGGTGCTCGACGAACTCGGATCCCGTGGCGAGTTGGACTGGTCGCGGTGCGCGATCGACTCGGTGAACATGCGGGCCCTGAAAAGGGGAAGCCGACAGGTCCGAATCCTGTAGACCGGGGCAAGTACGGGTCAAAGATCCACTTGATCACGGAGCGCACCGGACTGCCCCTGCCCATCGGCATCTCGGGCGCCGACACGCACGACAGCCAGGCACTGAGCCTTTTCCATCTTCAGTCTGAGCTGGCCAGATGAAGGGTGAGGACAGCCTGGACGAGGCTCGTGATTCGGGTCGTCGAGCAGCGGAGCTTGCGCAAGAGCCGCCAGGACTTGAGGGTGGCGATGGCTTGTTCGACCAGTGCCCGCACCTTCGCATGGGACCGGTTGACGGCCTGCTGACCGGCGGACAGCTTCTCCCATCGGCCGCGGTAAGGCAGGCGGACCGTGCCACCCGCGCCCTGATAACCCTTGTCCGCCCAGCAGTTGATGCCGGCCTGGGCGAGAGCGTCGATGATGCCGTGTTCGCGTGCGGCCCTGACGTCATGGACGGCACCGGCCAGGGCTGGCGAAGCCCACAGGAGACGACCCTTCGGGTCGGCTATGACCTGCACGTTCATGCCGTGCTTCTTATGTTTGCCCGAGTAGAAAGGCCGGTCGGCGGCGATCCTGTCGATCGGCAGAAGCGTCCCGTCCAGGATCAGGTACGCCTTCGTCGACGCAGCCCGTACTGCTTCGGCGAGCGTGGGGGCAAGGGCGGCCAGGAGTTCCACTGCTTCGCTGATGTACCGGTAGGCGGTGGTGGTGCCGATCCCGAAACCGGCCGCGAGCTGGGCGTAGGGCTGGCCGTTACGGAGGTGCGTGAGAGTGAGCAGGGCTTGTCGGCCCGCGCTCAGGCGCCGCCACCGGGTTCCGAGAGCGTGGCGGTGTTTCCTCAAACGGGCGGCGAGGAAGCGGAGGGCAGAGCTGGACACGTCGACGCCGGACGGGTAGACGAGCATGCGAAGCCTCTGGTGGAGACGGTTCTCTTGGTCGAAACCCATCTACCAGGGGCTTCACCTGTCAGTCAGGCCAACTGCCCCACCAACGCGAGAGGTTGGAAAGGCTCACTGCCACAGCAGGGCCTCCTGGTATTCGCCCCGGGATCGCATCCCGAACCGCCAGAAGGCCCTGCCGTTGTGAACGCCGTTCCTGCCGTGTGATCGCCCCGGCAGGAACGGCGTTCGGTTGAGCAAGCCCGCCGAACGGTGAGCGGCAGGCTGCTCGGAAGCGGCCTAACTCACGATCCAGACCTGGGCCGCCGCCGGGTGTGCGTCGTCGCAACTCCACTGCATGAGCTGGCTGCCGGCACCGCCGACCGTGTCGAGGCACAGATTGGTGCCCACGTGCCTGAACTTCGCGCCGATCTTCTGGTCGACGATCACGGCGGTCTCGACCCACTGTTCCGACGCCAGCCCGTCACAGAGGTACTCGTCGACGGCCTCGCCCGGAACGCTAGTGCCGTTGTTGACCTCGGCGCAGTACCCGCTCGCCTGATTCACCAGGTAGTAGGTGTCCGCCGAACCGGTCGACACAAACGCCCAGTTCTGCGTGCTGGAGCCGTTGCAGGTGGCCAGCTGAAGTCTGACGTTGAGCACCCCGCCGGGCGCGTCCACGCATTGGCTGTAGGCCATGTTCTTGATCGTGTGATAGCTGCTCGCGGCAGCGGCGGCCGTGACACGGGCGGACACTCCCGCCGTAGAGTCCGGCGTCGGCACGGCGGCACTCGCTCCCGTCGCCAACGTGACCATGCCCGCGCAGCTCAGAAGCGTCGCCGCCAGGACGGTGATCCTGTTCTGGATCTTCATCGTCGCAACTCCTATGACTTGTCGACCGGAAACCCGATTCCGTCTCGCTCGGGGATAGTGTGTCCCGGCGAAAGCGCGCAGTCGCCTTCTGTTCCGGCCAGCGGACCAGCCATCGCTTCCTGGCTTGTTCCTCTACGTCCGAACTAACGCGGGAGGTTGGAAAAGGCTCACTGATCCCCTTGGTGCAGGACATACCGCCGATCCGATCCCGCCGGGGACCCCGGCGGCGCAGGCCCCACAAACTCCACGCGGGCAAGGGCTATGACTACAACCACCTGCGGCGATGGTTATCCAGCCGAGGAATCCGGCACCGCATCCCCCGCAGAGGAATTGACTCCTCGACCCGTCTGGGCCGCCACCGTTCGACCATGGAACGCACGATGTCCTGGCTCGCTGGATGCCGCCGATTGCACCGCCGCTACGAGCGCAAGGCCGAGCACTTCCTGGTAGAGAAGCGCCATCGTCGGGGCATTGAAATTCTATCCACGACAGGGTGGAAATGCTAAGTTGGAATCACTTGCCGCTCTACCGATTGTGGCGGTAGTTCTAAATTTCGGGGAACGTAATGAATATGCGAAGCTTTGCCCTTAGGGGTGCTCTGGCCGCCATGGCAGCTCTGGCCGGAAATCTAGTGGCACTTCCAACGGAGGCCCAGGCTGCATGGAAGTGTCCAGACGGCTACTTCTGCATGTACGAGAATTCTAATTACACGGGATCGGTCGCAGTTATCCCAGAAGTTAACGAGAAGATGAGTGGTTACACTGGAGGTATCGCTAACCTTCGTAACGCTCATTTCACTAATGGGAAGATCGTGGACGATGCTGTATCGTCTGTCGTAAACAACACAAGCCAGAATATTTTCTTCTATTCGGATCACGACTATAACAGCTCTAGTGGCGAAAACCCCTATGTGTGGGGGCCGACCGTTATTCGTCCACACCAGGGTTGGCCGACTATGAATGCTCTCGAGAATGACAATATTGGATCCATCAGCGTAGGTCAGAAGCACTACTGCGGACACGTGAACTTCCATGGGTGGAAGTGTGGCGCGTGGATATCTGATCGAAACTGAAGCAGATGAGCCTCGATCTTTCTTGACGGTCCGCCGACGGAGTCGGCGGACCGTTCGGCTTTCGGTGGCTGAGGGTCGCGTCGGGTGGGCGCCGGGTTGCACTTTCCCGGTGTGGTGGTGCGGATCGTTGGGGTGGTCGGTGTGGCTGGTCAGCCGGGGCTCGGCAAGGCATTGAGCCGGTCGATTGCCCGGGTGATCTCGTCGGTCCAGGGCCATCGGGTGGTGAAGCGGAGGCAGCGGCGGCGGCGGCCGGTGGTGACGAGGTGGCCGGCCGGGCTGAACAGGCGGAGCCGCATACGGCGGGGCTCCCAGAGCCGGGCCTTGCCGTTCAGGCAAGCATCGGCATCCAAGCCAGCAGGTCGAGTGCGATCTGGACGATCTCCAGCCAGACCCTGTTCTGCGCGCTGTCGTGCAGGGGCAGGTTCCACAGGCCGGTCGCACGGGCAGCCCGGATGCGGTCCTCGGCCCGTGCCCGCAGGCGGTGGCGGACTTCGAGCCCGGCGATGGGCCAGCCGGTGGTGTTGGTGGCGAAGCACGTGATCCGCATGCCGTCGGCGTGCGTGATCCTCAACTGGGCACCGGGGTGCGGTCGTTCCTTCCGAACGATCAGCCGCATGCCCTTCGGCCAGCCATCGAGCATGCCGCCGGTGAGTTCGGCGACCCAGGCCCCGTCCCGGATCTCTCCGTCGGGCTCGACGGCCGGCGTCCATGCCGCGAGCGACACCTTGAGTACGGCCTGGTGGACTGTGTCGGTGATGGTCATGCCGACCGAATACGACAACCACCGCCCGCGTTTCGCGAGCCAGGCCACGAACTCGTGGGTACCGCCCGCAGAGTCGGTGCGGATCAGCGTCCGGCGCCCGCGCCGATAGGACGTGGGCAGCTGGGCCAAGGCCAGTTGGGTGGTGGTGATGTGATCGGCGGCGGTGTTGCTGCCCGCGTTCCCGGGCCTGAGCAGAGCGGCCACCGGCTCGCCGGACCCGCCCGTCCCGTGATCGACGAAGCCCGTCAGCGGGTGGTGGCCGAAGGTCTTCTTCCAGGTCGCAGCCGTGTCTTCCGTGTCGGAGTGTGCGATCACCAGGACGCCGTCCAGGTCCACGGTCACAGAGCCAGTCGCATCCGGCGCCGTCTGCCCGGCCAACTTCCATACGTGTTGGCGCACTTGGGAACGGGCGCTGCGGATCGCGTTCAAGGCGTGCCGGCCGCCCGCTGCGAGCGTGTCGATCAGCCGGGAGGCTGTCGGGTCCGAGGCCACCGGCCCGAACACGGCCGGCTCGGCCCGCAGGATGCCGACGTCGGCCAGGCAGTCGCCACCGAGGGCGACCGCGAGCATCACGTTCAGCAGGATCTTGCACCGCCCTCGGCTTGCGTCAGGGTGTCAGAGCCGCAGATATCGCAGTATCCAGGCCCGTCTTGCGGACCGTCTCCACCAACAGCACGGCCCCGGCCTGCGAGCCCGCTCCACGACCGCTGCCCTCAACGCGGACACGCGGGTACGACCCGATGCGCTTCTTCGCCTGAGAAGTGCTTCTTTCCACGGCACGATCTGGACCCTTGACAAGTCCTATCGTTCCAGGTCAGGAGTGCTTCTCGCGTTTGTGATCAAGCCTCGGACGGACCACCTCGCGAAAGCCCGAGGTTAGGTATCCTTACCCTCGTGGTCGAACTCCTGGCACGTGGAGCGCCGTCGGACGGCGAGCTGGTGCGCGCGGCGCAGGCGGGCGAGGTGGGGTGCCTCGGGCTCCTTCTCGCCCGGCATCGAGCGGGCATGTATGCCGTCGCGTTGGCGATGCTTGGTCACGTCGCGGATGCCGAGGACGCCGTACAGGAGGCGGCGATCACCGCGCTGCGCCGCATCGGCGACGTCCGGGACCCGCATGCGTTCGGCCCATGGATGCGGATGATCGTGCGCAACACGTGCCGCGCCCAACTGCGCAAGACGTCTGCCGTTCCTATGGCCGAACTCTCAGGCACCGCTGCGATGGACCGGACGGATGGTCCGCCCGACCCCGCGGAGGTGCTCGAACGGCACGCTTTGCGGGACTGGGTATGGACGGCCCTGGAGGAGTTGACGCCTGGGCTGCGGCTGGTGACGATGCTGCGCTACTTCACCGACGTCACGGCTTACGAGGACATCGCAGCGCTGTGTGCCATACCGGTCGGCACGGTGCGTAGTCGACTCAGCCAGGCACGTCTGAAGTTGACGGAGTCGTTGCTGAGTTCGGCCGACCGCGTGCACGGTGACGCTACGGCGCGGACCGCACTGCACCGCGGGTTGGCCGAGGAGGCTATGGCGTCCGCCCAGCGCGGCGCATTCGTCCCGGCGGTGTCCGAACAATGGATGCCGCAGGCGGAGGTGACCTGGCCGACCGGCAAACTCACGGCTCTCGGGTATTTCAACGGTGCGTTCGAGCGTGACCTGTCCGACGGCGTGCGCCAGAAGGTGGTGGACGTAGTGGCTAGCCGTGACGTCGTCATCTGGGAGGCCGCCCTGCTCAGTCCGCCAGAGAACCCGTTGCACTGTCCGCCTGGCATCGTGTGGGTCCACTTCTTGGAAGGGGGCCGCGTCAGCAAGCTGAGGCTGTTCCATCAGCGCCGCCATTGACGGGGCCGGCAGTCCGGCGGACGAGTTCTGCAGCAGATCGAACTTTCCCGGGCCTCACCGCATCGTGTGGGTATGAACTCAATCGATCACGTCCTCAACGGTGAGGCGCAGACCATCGTCGACGGTATCCGCCAGGTGTACCGGGTTGTCGGTGATGGCCCCTTGTGCCTTGTCCACTCCGGTGGCCCGGGCGTTCACCCCGGGTATCTGCGCATGCCTGCTCTGGAAAAGCACTTGACCATGATCTACCTGGATCCCGTTGGAGCAGGCGACAGCGACCTGCTGCCGGACGGGGATTACTCCATGTCACGCTACGCCTACTTCGCCGAGGCGGTACTCGACGACATCGGCGCCTCAACGGCGTACTTCCTCGGTCATTCTCACGGCGGCTTCGTGGCCCTCCAACTGGGCATCGATCACCCGGACCGTGTCGAGGGCCTGATCCTCTACGACACCGCACCTATAAGTGGGCAGGAACTGACGGACACAGCGACCAAGGAGATGGCAGCCTTCGTCGAGCGCTGGCCGGACCGACCCGAGGCGGCCGCGGCGGTCCGGATCTGGGACGCGGCCGTCGTGTCGCACACCCTGGAGATCACCGACGACGAGTCGCACCGCCGGTTTCTGGAAGGCATCCTGCCCGCATACTTCGCTGACTACCGCAAGACGGTCGAGCGGGTCGGCGCGCTCGACCTCCAGGTAACCCACGATCCCGACCGGCGAACGGTCGACTGGGACGTACGCGGCCAACTCGAAACGATCAACGTGCCGACCTTGGTGATCGTCGGCAGCCACGACTTCATCTGCCCGACCCGCTACGCGTACGAGATGGCTGCCGCGCTGCCGGATGCTCGGATATGCGAAATGTTCGAAAGTGGGCATTTTGCGCATATTGAAGAACCGGACGTCTTCGCCGATGCAGTGCTGGACTTCGTTCGCACCGAGCAGTTCGTGGGCGAGGGCGCCAAGGCAGGGATGCAGGCATGATGAGCACCGTTCCGGTCGGCCTGGCCGAGCAGACTGAGATCCGAGCCTATGTCGACTTCATGACCGGCGCTCCGGTGCCCGTACGCGAGTCCTTGGGCATCAACTCGCTAACCGTCGGCCCGGCGTCGGCGCTGGCGGTGCGCGAGGATGCGAGCGGCTTTTTCACTCGGGCCGGCGGATTCGATGCTCGTGAGAATGTCACCGAGGACGTCGTGGATCAGGTGAGCGACTTCTACCGTCGACAGGGCGTCTCCCAGGGCGCGTTCATGATTGCGCCGTCCCTGCTGCCACCTGACTGGGCCTCGACAGCCGCGAAGTGGAAACTTACCGAAGGCGGCAGGCACGCCAAACTGTGGTGCGAGGCTGACCTCGCGGCGAAATCCGCCGGGGCCCTCCTCGCGCTGGACCCGGGCCTGAGCGTCGGCCTCGTCGAGCCTCACCAGGCACACGAGTGGGCCACGGTCATGATGACCACGTTCGGGTTCGGCACACCAGGCATGATCGACACTGCTGCATCTTGCGTGGGCAGACCGAACTGGCGGCAGTACGCCGTCTGGGAGGGCGAGCGCATCATTGCGGTCGGGAGTGTCTTCCTCAACGGACGATGCGCTGACATGTTCGGGGGAGCCACACTCCCCGAAGGACGAGGCCGAGGTGCCCAGTCGGCGTTGCTCGCGGCCCGCGCCCGGGCGGCCCGGGCTGCCGGCTGCCGATGGCTCGTGGCCGAGACTGGCGCGGAACGCCCTGGCTCCCACAACACTTCACTCCACAACATGATCCGCATCGGTTTCGAGCCGCTCTACGAGCGGGCCACCTGGCTCTGGCACGCATAGACAGGTTGTGAGGGCCTGTAAGGCGACTCGGCAGTCTTGCATGCCGAGTCGCCCGGCTCGGGCGATGCCTCGTTATGGATGACGCGGAAAGAACAGTGACCCTGGGCCTCATCTACAGCCGACAGGAAAGATCGTTGGGCTGAAGGACCAGAGAGTCTTTCGTCGCTTGGGCAACCGCCCATCACGGCCACACCTCGCGTCGCTTCCGCCTGCCTGTCTATTAATCTGCGACGTCCTGTCAAGGGTGGAAGGTGAGGCTCTCACCGTATTCTCCACCGGCCGTGTCTGAAGGAGAGTCACCCGGCTGTACGCACAGGGTTTGTCCTCGCGTACGACCATTGTCGAGAGAATTCTATAGGGCGAACCATCAGTTCAAATCCGAATGCGAGTCACGTCGTGCACCAGTACAGCCGCCTCTCAGATGCCCATGTCAGCTCGCCCTCAGGTATCAGCTATCCCAAAGAGTATCGAGTTGACCTGAATTTGACGCCGGAGCAGACCCGCGATCCTGAAACGCTTCTGCCGGGTGAAAGGAGCCCATTTTCTCACCTTACGCGACTGTCTATCCCTCCATCGCAATCCCAGCGCGGGTTTCGCTTTAGAGCCACTGGTCATCTCTGGCAAGATTTGTCCTCGATCAAAATAGTTTGTGACTCGATAAATGGCATATCGGGGCGAAACGACAGAGGTGATCCAATCATCGCCGATTTCGTCATGGCGGGGCGTATGGACTTCACCCAGGGGGGCCAAAAGTTCAGCGTATTACCAGGGCAAGTCTTTATTAGAGACGCTAAAATGCCCTGGAGGTTCCATTGCGCACCGGCGACGACTATGCACATGGTCTCAATTCCGCGGCACCTCGTGTTGTCGCGTATAGGATCGTCCGTGAATTCGGCACGAGCATTGCTGCTCAATTTCACGGATCCAAAAATTATGCTGCTCAAGAATCTCCTGACATCCATTGACGACTTGCCCGCTGATTCGCAATCGTCATCCCCGTTCCATGTCATGACTCAAGAAATTTGCGTCACCATTTTGGCGAGCATCCTGCTTGAAAGTGCCAAGTCAATTACAGGGCGTAGCCAGTGGGACATTTCAGATAGGGCAAAGGAGGCAATAGAGAACGATATCGGAAATGCTGATCTTTCACCTGTGGTGATCGCTGCTTCCATCGGGGTCTCTGTCCGTACCCTTCATAGAGCATTCTCAGCAGCAAATGATTCCATGATGGCATTCGTTCGCCGCACTCGCCTTCAGCTAGCCCATGACGATCTGGTCGGATCTGCACATGGCGGAGTCAGCGAAATTGCCGCGCGATGGCATTTTTCCGACGCAAGTCATTTCATTAAGCATTTTAAGTCCACCTACGGAGCGACGCCGGCGGTATATCTCAGACGGGTCAAGTCGAGACAAGGAGATCTCTAGCCTCGATCATTCATGAGGGTCCGTCAGCTTGCTGACGGACCCTTTGTGGTGAGTGTTGGTGGGGATTTTCGGAGTCTGGGCAGGTTGAGTGCCCGGCTGTCGCGTCGGGTGTGCGCCGGGTTCCACGGCTCCGGTCGGGGTGGTGCTGCTCGTAGGGGCGGGAATGTGCTGGTCAGCCGGGGTTCGGGAGGGCGTAGAGCCGGTCCAGTGCGTCGGTGATCACGTCGGTCCAGGGCCACTGCTTGGCGAGGCGGAGGTAGCGGCGGCGGCCGGTGGTGACGAGCTGGGCGGCGGTGGAGAAGAGCCGAAGCCGCAGGCGGCGGGGCTCCCGGAGCCGGGCGGTGCCGGTCAGGGCGAGCAGAGGCATCCAGGCGAGCAGGTCGAGGGCGATCTGGATGATCTCCAGCCAGATCTGGTTCTGCGCGGCGCCGTGGAGGGGAGGTTGCGCAGGCCGGTGGCGCGGGCGGCGCGGATGCGGTCCTCGGCACGGGCGCGCTGGCGGTGGCGCAGTTCGAGGGTGGCGATCGCCTCGCCGGCGGTGTTGGTGGCGAAGCAGGTAAGGCGCATGCCGTCGGCGTCGGTGAAGCGCAACTGGGCGCCGGGGTGCGGCCGTTCCTTTCGGACGATCAGCCGCAGTCCCTTGGGCCAGCCGGTCAGGCAGTCGCCGGCGAGTTCGGCGACCCAGGCGCCGTCGCGGATGTCACCGTCGGGTTCGACGGCCGGTGTCCAGGCCGGGGCGGGGACCTTCAGGACGGCCTGGTGGATGGCGTCGGTGATGGTCATGCCGACCGAGTACGACAGCCACCGCCCACGCTTCGCGAGTCAGGCGACGAACTCGTGGGTGCCGCCGCCGGAGTCGGTACGGATCAGGGTCTGGCGTCCCCGCCGGAGCCGTTTCGGCAGTTGGGCCAGGGCCGGCGTCGTGGCTTCGATGTGGTCGGCGGCGGTGTTGGAGCCCGCGTTACCAGGCCGCAGCAGGCCCACGACCGGCTCGCCGGACCCGCCGCGGCCGTGGTCGACGAACCCCATCAGCGGGTGGTGGCCGAAGGTCTTCTTCCAGGTCGCGGCGGCGTCCTGCTTCTCGGAGTGCGCCAGCACGAGGACCCCGTCGATGTCCACGATCACCTGCCCGCCCGCGTCCGGCGCCGTATCACCGGCCAACTTCCAGACGTGCTCGCGTACTTCGGCTCGCGCCGTGCGCAGCGCGGCCAGAACCCGTTTCCCTCCTGCGGCCAGCTGGCTGATCAGGCGGGAGGTCGTCGGATCGGAGGCCACAGGCCCGAAGACGGCCGGCTCCGCCCGCAGGCCGACCGCCCCTACTGCTCTGGCAAGCACAGGTGTCACGGCATGAACGTCCAGGTCATCGCCGACGCGTTCGGACGCCTGCTCTGGGCCTCACCTGCCCTGCCGGGTGCCGTCCACGACATCAAGGCCGCACGCACCCACGGCATCATCGAAGCGCTCGCCCAAGCCGACATCCGGACGTGGGCAGACAAGGGATATCAGGGAGCTCGGGGGACGATCCCGGTGCCTTACCGGGGTCGCTGGAGCACGCTCCCAGCCGGGAAGCGGGCGGTGAACTCCTCCCACGCCAGGATCCGAGCCGTTGAAGAGCAGGCCAACGCCACTCTGAAGAGTTGGCGGCTCCTGCGCAAACTCCGTTGCAGCACCGCCCGCATCACCGACATCGTCAAGGCCGTCCTGGCTTTGCACCTTGCCACGGCAGCCTGAGGTCGCTGTGGCCGGAGGCATGGACGAGGACAGCGCCACCATCAACGACGCCAAGGGAGACCGCTCACCATGACAGACGTCAGAGTCACCTACGACACGACGGTGAACGCAGCGTACGTATGCCTCACCGAACCGCAGGCCCGCGTGAAGTCCACGCGCATGTATCCCTGCGATCCAGTGGACGTCGACGGCATGATCAACCTCGACTTCGACGAGCAGGGCCGCCTCATCGGAATCGAGGTGTTGGCGGCCAGTTCAAAACTGCCCGAGTGCCTGCTCCAGTCCGCGGAGCGACTGGACACCGAAGGTGCATGACCAGTCGAGCACCACGCTCGCGGCGAGCAGGTTGGAAAAGGCTCAGTGCCCAGGAGCGGGCGCAAGCGCGGCCGTCAGCCGGGTGCGGGCGGGGCCGGCCTGACCATGGTCGCCGTGCCCGACATCACCGAGGACCATGTTCCGGCGGCTTGCACCGGCTGCGGGGGCGCGCTGTCGCAGGATGACAGCATCGGCTTCGAGCGCCGCCAGGTCCGTGACATCCCCCTGGTCATCGTGCTGGTGCCCGAGCACCGGGTCCATCGCTGCCGGTGCGCCTACGGCACAGTGACCGCTGGAGCGATGCCCGGCGAGGTCGCTGGATCACCGTCCTCCTACGGCCCCGGCCGGGCCCTGACGGTCTACCTCCTGGTCTTCCAGCACATCCCGGTCGAGCGGACCGCCCGGCTGATCCGGGACGTGACCGGGGCGGAGGTCTCCACCGGCTGGGTCGCCTCCCTGCTGCCCGAGGCCGCCGGCCTCGTCACCGACTCGGTGAACCTGATCGGGGCCCTGCTGGTCATGGGGCACATCCTGCACGCGGACGAGACCGCCACCCGGATCGGGAGTGTGCGCCGATGGCTGCACGTGGCCTGCACCGGCTTACTCACGCTCCTGCACCTTGCGCCCCGCTCCCGCAAGGGCGCCGATGCCGGCGGGGTCCTGCCGCACTACCGCGGCGTGCTGGTCCACGACTCGCTCTCGCTGTACGCCGGCTACAACGCCTGCGCCCACCAACTGTGCGGCGCCCGCCTGATCCGTGAACTCACCGCCGCCGAAGAGGACTTCCCCGACCAGAAGTGGCACCAGCAGATCCGCTGGGCCCTGGCCGGATTGAACCGCCAGGCCGTCAGGGCCCGCGCCGGGGAGATTCCCGGGATCGCCCCCGAAGCCCTCCTGCTGCACTACGAAGCATTCCCGCCTCGAAGCCGCCGCTCTGGAAGCCCGGCTGCGCGGGCATCCGGGCGTCGAGGCCGTGTGCCGGGACGGATCGGCCATCTACGCCGAGGCGGTTCGCCGGGCCCTGCCCGACGCGGTCCAGATCAGCGACCGCTGATATCTGTGGCACAACCTCGCCGAGGCCGTCCGCAAAGAAGACGCTGCGCACCGCACCTGCTGGGCGAAAGCGGGCCCGCCCGCGGCTGAGGGGAAGCAGGCCGCCACCACCCGCGAGCGCTGGCAGCAGGTCCACTCCCTGCGCGAACGCGGAGTCGGACTTCTGGAGCGCGCACGACGCCTCAATCTCGCCTCGAACACCGCCAAGCGCTACGACCGTGTCGCCGAGCCCAAGCGCCTCATACGTACCCCCAAACGCCCTCGTGGATCCCTACCGCGATCACCTGCGCAAGCGCCGACTGGAGAACCCAGCCGTCCCCGTCACCCATCTCCTCCAGGAGAGCAGAGCGCTGGGCTGCACCGGCAGCTCAAAACCCGCTGGTCCGCTACATCAACCAGGGCCGTGCCGAGGCCGACCGGCCCGCCCCCTCGCCCCGCTACCTGCTCACCCGCCCCGACCGCCTCAAGGACCACCAGCGGGAACGTATCGAGGCTGCCCACGCTGCCTGCCGCGAAATGACCGCTCTGGCCGACCTCATCCACCACTTCGCGTGCTGGATCCCGGCGACGGCAAGCCACCCTGTTGAGCACCCGACCCGGAGGCTCCGCCTTCGGGCGTCACCCGCCAAGCACTTCGCCCGTCGGACCTCAACCATAGGGGACTGAAGTACGCGAAGGCGCAATACAAGCTTCCAGAGCGGATGGAGTGCGGCATGGAGTCCGAAGATTTTTGATCATCGACAAGAAATTCCACGCATTGTATCTGGTCAGCACCTGGCTGGAGTGCGTCGCCTTTACTCCCGGAGTGGGAGGGCTCGTGAAGCTCCTGGCGGACAAAATTGGTCTTGGGGTGACCCATCTACCAGGAGATTGTTCGTTCTGTGACCCCAACCCCCCTGTCGCAGTGAGGTCCAAAAGGGCTCATCCAGTACTCTGGATGTTGCGCGCCTCGCCAGGCTTCATATATGTCGCGATAACCATGGGAGAAGAATCTTTCAGGGGTGCACCCTCCCAATTCGACCACTGATTTTCTTTTTCCAGTTCCGCAAACTTTGCGTAGTCGTCAATTTCGGCCACGGAAGTAAGGCGCGATATTTCAGACCCGATGCGGGTCGTGCCGTCACTCTCGAACCATATGTTCGAGCAATGCCAAATCTCTCCCCCGGGAAGCAGTGTGCTGTGCATCTGAACGCCAGTATTCGGTTCCGGATAGGGAAAGAAGAATGTTTCACGACTTCTCCCCTCGTGCGCAGCAATGATGGCATCCTTATTATGTGTCTCTATGACCAGGCGGCCTCCTGGAATCAGGAGCTTGGCCGCTTGAACCACCGCTTGCTGCTGGTCTTGTTTTGTCCGAAGCTGAGAAAACGTCCCACAAACGGCATAGACGAGACCGAAACGCCTGCCTGAAGCATACTTTCGAATATCACCGAGTTCCGAGCGCACAAAGTGAGACCTGTCGTCCCTCGCGAGCCCTTTCAACATCTCTGGCGAGGAGTCGATTCCGAGGATTTCCCCGACTAGATTCGACAGAGGTATAGCGACACGCCCTGTACCTACACCAAACTCTACAGTGCCAGCGGTGGGTTCGGGATGCAAGTCCGCAAGTCTTTGCGCGAGGCTATCTGCGCTTGCATCTTTCGGATACAGTCGATCATACCATCCATCAAATTGTGCACCGTATCCACTGTCGTCGGTAATTTCCATGTTTTAAGACCTCTCAATTGGCGAAATCCAAAAGCTCCGCACATGGGATCCGTTTCGTTTCCGTAGAGACAGAGCCCGAGTTCCCATACCCGCACAGCACAGCGGCGAGCTCGAACAGGACATCCGCACGGGCGGTGAGATTGGCGTAGAACTCTCCTGGACGGATGAAACTCGCGGTTCGCGCAGTAATGCGAACCGCCGATGCCCCACACGGTTTGCTTCCGTTGATGGACAGCCTCAGATTTTTCCGCGCGTGGCTTCTTCAGTGAGGCCTGGTCATTGCGGGGCGATGCCGGTGGATGGCCCGCCCAGAAGTGGGGCGAGCAGGTCGACGTGCCGGCGGGCACTTTCGAGGGCGAGGAGGACGCCCGTGCTCCCTGCGCCGAGGCACATGGACAGCCGGAACAAGTTCTCGTAGGGGAAGGCAGCACCGTTGCCGAAGGGGACGGAAAACCGCCAGATGTTACGTGCGAGATCCTCGACAGCCGGGCGGTCGTCCTGGTGCCCCAGAACAGAAAGCGTATACAACTGCCCCGCGGCCCCCGACAGGAGGCCCGGCGCTAGCTGGAACCCGTCGCGCACGGCCCGGCGGCAGCGCGACAGAGCAGCCGCCTTGACGACGTCGTGCTGGTGGGCAAGCCACGCATTCAGGGCCAGGGCCGTTCCCGCCACTCCGGTTCCCAGAGTCGGGGAGAGTTCCTTCGCCGCCTCGCTCTCCGGGTCCAAACCGATGCGCGCGATCTCCGCGTCGAGCGCCTTCCCCGCAGAGTGGAGGTACGCCTTGTCGCCGATGCGCTCGTAAAGACGAACGAGGAAGAGGGCTGCTGCGGCTCTGCCTGCCGCAAGACCGAGGCCCTGTTCGTCCTCCCGTTCCAGGGCGGCGACGACCCGGTCGCCATACTCCCCGGCCGCGGTCAGGTAGGCGCTGTCCCCGGTCCGGGCCTGGAACCCGAGAAGCGACAGTCCGACACCGGGCAGGCCAGAGTAGAGACTGAGGGTCGTGGGGGCCTTCCCGGACAGGGTCCTCTCCACGAGCCGGGCTGCCTGCTCGCGCCGCCCCAGGAGGTCCAGCACGGTGGCCGCTCCGTGCACCCCGGCGAACAGCCCGTGAACGGTCGATCCCTTCAGCGTCCGCATGGTGGTGCTCAGCCAGTCGATCCACTCCTCCTCCAGGGGCTGTCCCGTCGCGTGGAGGGCGTAGAGGACGCCGGCAGCACCCTCACGCAGGCAGACTCCGCCCATGTTGCCCAGCCCCGTCGGGGGACCGGGGAACAGGCGGTCGGCGCGAGTCGGCGTGGCGGAGCTCCTCACCGCGCGGGCCACCAGTTCCGCATGCTCGGCAGGGGAAGCCGTGCGCAGGTCAGGACCGTCAGAGTCGGCCTCTGGCTTCCCCTGCCGCAGGGTGGAGGCCGCCGACCGGGTGAAGCCTGCGGGAAGCGGGAAGCGTTCCTGCGCCCAGGTGGCGAACTCGTCGGACTTGCGGACGTCCAGAGGACTGAGCGCCAGGAAGGGCGCGAAGTGGTACAGCTTCACCGCCGCGAGTCCATGGTCGTCGATAGCCACGCCCTCGGTGCCCGCCGGTGCGGCGAAGCCGGCAGCACCAGCCAGGCCCGTTCGGGGGGTCCCCACGGGGTGGGCAGCTTCAAAGTCGATGAAGATGTAACGCCCGTCCGGACGGACGATGATGTTTTGTGGGTGCACGTCGCCGAAGACGATCCCGGCGTCGTGCAGGGCGGAGAGCGCACCCTCCACGGCCGACACGCTCTCCGTGGCCCATTGCGTGTACGTGCTCACGTCCATCCGCTCGCCCTGGCCGAGTCCATGCCCTGGATACCGGCTCAGGACGGCGGTCCCCAGCGTCTGGCCCTCGACGTACTCCTGCACCAAGAAGTGGTGCTCCCACAGGGTCAGATAGTCGTGCACGCGGGGGGAATGGTCCGTCTCCTGGGCCTTGAGCAGCATGGTGTGCTCGTGCCGGAGACGGGCGACCGCGTCCAGCCCCCTGCTGTCGACCGCCGCGTATGGACGGGCTTCCTTCAGCACGACCTGCTCACCCGTGCGCGGGTCCTTCCCCACGTAGACCCCGCCGCCATTCGAATAGTGCAAGGGACGGATGTCCTCGTACGGCATCTCCACACGGCTCAAGGCGCTGAGCTGATCAAGGCGTTCCCGCAAGAACGCAGGCATCACCACGCCGTCCGGAACCTGAAAGGAGGCGCCGCGCCGGTCTTCGACGAGCGTGCCGTCCGGTGTCCTGACGGCCGTAATGGGTGCCCCGTCCGTTCCCTCCAGCATGATCTCCGCGAAGGCGCCGTAGCGGAGGAAGACGGGGCTCTCGTCGCTCCACCGCAGATCGCTCAGTACGTAAGGGCCCCTGAAGCCGGCCAGCGCGGTGTCAAGTTCCTCCAGGAGGATGCGCAGCTCGTCCTCGTTCGATGGATAGACGGCGAGGAACTTACCCGACGAGCCGCGGTGGGCGTACTTGGAATTGAGCGATTTCAGCATGGCCGCACTGCGAAGGTACTTGAACGCGACCTGCCGACGGGCACACACCGCCGCGACAACGCCCAGCACCCGCTGAGCGTCTTCCCCGGTGGTGGAAACGTGGATTTTCCAGCCTTGCTCAGGGAGCGGTCTACCGAAGTCGACCCGGGTCCATATATCTGCCTCGGATTCCCGGCGCCGCCCCGATCCGATCTCGGGAGGGGGCCATTTGGTGGCGTCGTCCTTGAGGCGGCCGGGCACGTCGAAGAACAGAGGATGAGCCATGGCGTGCAACTCGAAACCGGTGAGGCCCACAAGAATCTCCCAGAAGAATAGCTGTAACAAGACAGCGGAATGCGTATAAGGGAAACGGTGATCCCAGAAGAGGCCTTATGCGTCCGCACGACCCAAGGGTGGCCCGCCATGGTGCGGGCCACCCGAGGAACCCGTGCCGCGTCGGCGTCGCCGACACGGCGAACCAGATCCGACGTCAGTCGAAGCTGGTGGCCGTGGTGCCGGTGCTGTACGGGTAAGGACACGCAGCTTCCTCCCCGGAAATTCCGGAAAGATCGCTATCGATAACCTGCTGGAGGTCCAGAATATTCACCATGTTGGGAATACCCTTTCGGGAGCCCGGCCACGGAAGTCAACTGTTCCGCGGCCGGGATCGACGGACTGATTGTCAGCTGGTCGTCCAGGTCGTGATGGTGATCGTGGTGGTGACCGTGGTGGTAGTCGCCGCGACCTGCGCGTGGTCGTCAACGTCGCCCTTGAGTTCCTGCAGGTCAAGAATGTTCAGCATAGCCCGACTCCTTTCGATGTATGTCGGAGCCCGACGGCTCCGCACGTGGCGTTCTACCCGGACTGTCCGTGAGGCGGCGATCGCGGTATCGCTGGGTGCGCGGCCACCACCTCGTCGGAGAGTGGCGCTCCGTCAGGCCCCTGTGGTGGTGGTGACGGTGATGGTGGTGGTGATAGTGGTCCAGCCGGTACCAGCGGCCACGACCGCGTTCTGGTCGGCGTCCGACGGTGCCATTTCCTGCAGTTCCAGGATGTTCATGGGTCTCTCCTTGTCCGGCCGAATCACGGCCGGTGAGTTGGACTAGAGGGTTGGGGCCTCGGAGGTGAGGGCCCTGGTGTTTCGGTTGGTGCCCGGTTTACTTACCGGCCGAGTGACGGCTGACGGGCAACCGTCAGTTCGTGGTAACCGTGGTCGTCGTGGTGATGGTGGTCGTAAGGGTCCAGGTGGAGACAGCGGTTTCCGCCTCCTCGGCCGGCTTGACCACTAGAGACTGAAGATCGAGAATCGACATGACGAATCGCTCCTTCGTTGATTTTCCTTGAGAACGCTGTTTCGACCCCAAGCGTAAAACGACATTTGAAATACGCATGGCTAAGCCCTGCGAATTTTTTCCTATTGCGTTTGCCTGGAAGGTCCATCGAGAGAATGCTAAGAAATATTCGACGGCGAGTATAGAACGATTACGCCGCCGCGTGGCACCCGAGTTCCATCTACTGGGTTCTTTCATCGTTGCCACTCCAGGGTGCAATGGAGCCACAGGCTTCACCTGCCGTACCCCCGGCGTCCCAGCGGACTGTGTCCCCGCCTCGGGAGCGACGACGGCCGGGCGAACCGGCTGACTGGTGGCCGGCTTCGGCACGGGGCCGCTCGGTGTGACCTCAACGGTCGGTTGGGCGGAGGTCTGTGCCACTTCGGGCGCCGCCTCGGCCTGGTCCCGCGCCGATACCTCGGCGGGAACGGGAGAAGGAGCGGGCTGTGCCTCCGACTCGCGGGCAGGGGGACGGCCTTCGCCCTGGTCGGCGGCGTACTGCTCGGGGGTGAGTTCGGCGGCCGGGGGAGAGGGCGGCGGGGCTGCCTTCTCGGTCCCGCCCAGGGTGCGACCAGCGCGGCGGGCCGGGGGCTTCATGCGCTGGCTCATGCTGTGAGCTCCTTCATCAGCTCGGCGTACTCGCTCAGTTCGGTCGGGATCTCACCGAAGGCCTCCATGTAGTGGACCCAGGAGTGGATGACGGTCTCGGCGAGCGGGAACGGCTCGTCGCGGTCCGGGCCGATGCCCTCGCCCTCGGCGGGCTCCAGCAGCTTGTCCTTCGCGGCGCGGGGCAGGCTGGTGCGGTCGTCGGCCTTGACGAGGACCACGTAGCGGTGGCGTCGTGCTCGTTGCGGGCGGCGGCGCGTTCGGCCTCGTCGAAGGTGGCCACGAGCTTGCGGCGCTCGATCCTGGTGGGGGCGACCGGCACGATCAGCCGGTTCGCCTCGGTAACAGCCTCGTGGAAGGTGCGGGAGCTGCCGCCGCCGGCGTCGACCACGATCGCGCCGAACTCCGCGCGCTTGGCGTGGATGTACTCGGCGATGTCGTCGAACGGGTACCGCTCGACAATCAAGTTGGCGGGATCTCGAAGCCGGCGGCCTGGGCGACCTTGAACCAGTCGTAGGTGGACTGGCTGGTGGCGTCGGCGTCCAACAGCAGCTCGGCAGGTCGAGGACGACGGCGTAGTAGAGGGCGATGAACCAGGTCGAGGTTGTCCTGCCGGCGCCGCCCTTGAGCATGCCGACGACGATGACGAAGGCGTCCCAGGTACGGGCTGTGGCCGCCGCCAGGGTCTTTAGAAGAGACGGCTCAACCGGATCACGCGCGGTTGGTCCAACTACTTCAGATCCGCAGTCGCCAAGAGCACCATGCAGACCCTCGCCATTTTCGTCTGGCGGAGGGTCGCTCGGTGGTGGATGCGGCTGCACCGCTGGAGCTGGACCGGTCTGCGAAGACACCTCGCCGACCACACCGGCCGGTGGCGAATGCCTTCGTCAGACGGGATCGAACTGTTCAACCTCGGCCGGGTGCCAACCGAGCGATACCGGTACCGCGGCAACAAGATCCCAAATCCCTGGACCCTGGCCACCACGCCTGACGGCAGAGACCGTGGAGAGCTCGGTGCGTGGAAACGCGCACGCCGGGTTCGGAGAGTGGCCCGCAGAAACGGACCGGTGGCGACACCGGCACCGCGCTGCGGGCCGACTCAACCATCCGCGCCCAGTTGAGAATCACGGATGCGGACGGCATGCGGATCACCTGCTTCGCGACCAACACCCCTGACCGGCCGATCGCCGCCCTCGAGCTCCGTCACCGGCTGCGGGCCGAGGACCGGATCCGGGCCGCCCGGGCCACCGGCCTGCGCAATCTGCCCCTCCACACAACAACCCAGAACAAGGTCTGGGTTCGAGATTGTCCAGATCGCCCTCGACCTGCTGGCCTGGACACCCATGCTCGCCGTCACCGGCAAGGCCCGACTCTGGGAACCCCGCCACCTGCGATTCCGCCTGTTCTCCGCGGCCGCCCAGCTCGTCACCACCGGCCGACGCCGGATTCTCCGCCTCACCAAGCACTGGCCCTGAACCGGCGAGATCACCACCGCACTCAACGGCTCGCGCTCCTGGCCACCCCCGGCTGACCAGTAACTTTCCACCGTCCCGACGACATCACCCGCCCCGGGCAGTGGAACCCGGCGCCCACCCGACGCGACAACCGGGCCATCGGTCTGCCCAGCATCAGCTCCGGAAAGCGAAAGGGTCCACCGACTCCGTCGGCGGACCCTCGCGAAAGATCTAGGCTAGACGTTCCAGAGGGTATGGAACTAAAACCCACTAAGTCCGAGAGTTTCGGCAGTTCTGCTGGCGCCGCTGAAAAATACTCGAGAAGTACAAGAGGATGCTATAACGCCAGCGGGGCATGGCACGATATAGCTACCGCCGCTGATAATGCCGGTAGCCGTGATCCCCGAGCCGCTAGTGTACTGGTACACCGGTCCACCACTATTTCCAGAAGCGCTCGCGGGGGCGCCAGCAGTATTTGAGGCAAGATACAGTGGGCCTACCACATTACCCTCCAAGTTGTAGTAGTATTGCGATGACTGCACTTGATTGCTTCCGGAGGTGCCCAGATAGGCTCCATCAGTGTACACAAAGCCATTGACTGCAGGATTGCCGAAGCCGGTTACATTGTGCGCAGCGCCATTGCTGGAATTTTGATTGAAAGAGGTCCCAGTCCACTTTCTCCTGTCAGGCTGCGATCCGTTGCTGATCGAAAATATCGCGATGTCCTGTGCAGTATTTGAATTTGTGACTGTACCGAGAGGGGTGCGCTGTGGATCGGCATAGTACACTGCGGCGCCTGTGGCGCCGCAGTGACGTGCCGTAAGCATAAACCGTGAACCGTTTTGCGTAACCCCAAACCCTGTGGAGCAGTTGTCATTACTAGCCATATTGATTACAGCGCCGCCAGTGGAAGGCGTAGAGTACCTAGAAGCGTTCTGCGGCTTCGCCGAGTCGGCATTGCCCTCGACGGTGATGTCTACATCAACAGTCCGACCATCCTCCGAAATCAGCGCTCCTCGCCCGCTACGAGACGCAGCCGACTGAGTTTTCTGCAACCCTTTACCCTTGAGCACGCCAACCGTAATGCCGGAGCCATCTTCGTTAACAGAAACGAACGCTGCCTCCTGTTCCGTGATGCTCGTCCCATCTGCCAACTTCAGCCGGGAATTCTTGGTAGTCGAAAGAAATTCTTTAGCGACAGGGGTAAGTTCCTTTCGGCTATATTCTGACGACCTCACGACTATCGGATAGCGCCCGGCGGCGTTATCAAATATCATCCGCGCTGCGGAAGAAGGCTTCCCCTTCCAGTAGACATCAACTTCGCGCTTTTCGAAGTTAATCTTTGCGCCGCTATATCCAGAGTTACCCAGATGGGCTACTCCGTCTTCGATTTGATTTACCTGCTTTGTCAGGAATTCCTGAACGCTATAAACTTCTTTCCAGCTTTCGTAGCCTTGCGGCATCGCTGCCATTCGATTAGGGGTCACGGCCCTTTCAGCGCTCGACGCGGAGGTATTGAGGCTGAAGACAAGGCCCATGCTGGCACCAACGCAGACTGCCGAGAGCAGAATTCTTTTCACTGGCATCCTTTTATTAGCGAGTAAAAAATATGCAAGTCAAATTTCATGACTCGCGCCGGTAGACTTAATGGAATGACGTGCCTTGAGTTAATGCGCCCGGATTCTAGTAGGGCCTGGTCAGGTCTATTCGTCGGTGGCGTGCCCGGTTGAGGGGCTGTGTCGTTGACCGGGTGTGACGCCTGAGGAGTTGGATGAAGTCCGGTGCCGTCTGGAGGACTTTGCGGCGGATGTGTTCGAACCGTTCGCGCGGGCGGATCAGCATCGGTGGGGCGGGGTGTATCTGCGGGGTCTGCTGCTGGACGGGCAACGCGAATCGGTGGAGTCGATGGCCGCCCGGCTGGGTGAGGACGGCAACCGGCAGGCCCTGGCCCACTTCATCACCACCAGCCCATGGGATCCTGCGCATGTGCGGGTCCGCCCCGCGTGGAAGACGGCTTCGGCGATCAAACCGACCGCGCTGATCATCGACGACACGGGCTTCCTCAAGGACGGCGATGCCTCGGCGTGTGTGTCGCGGCAGTACACCGGCACCGCCGGCAAGGTCACCAACTGCCAGGCGGGCGTGTCCGGTCATCGCCGCGGGAAAGGAGGCGGCCCGGCCCGTGCAGTGGTGGGAGGGCTCCCGCCACTCCACCGGCCGCAGCGGGTTGAAAAGAGACGGCCCCGGCCTGAGCCTCTACCAGGTCGTCCACGAGATGCAGTTACTGCTCGCGGTCTGGACCGGCGCCTGCCCCACCTGTCCCCGCGACATACCCACGGCGATACCAACCCGACCAAGCACTACTGGCTAGGACATCGTCAGGAAGCTCTGTAGGCCCAGAGTGTTCGCGATGGTTTGAGCACCGGGAAAGAGAATTTCCTTTGAGCAGAGCCGGCCCTGTTCACCTTGACAAGTGGCCGAAGACGGACCGATACCAGAAATCGTACCCTGCGCATTCACTCCATCGTCATCGAATTCGAAAACGGGCCCACCACTGTCTCCCTTTCCAGCCACTGCTAGAGTGCCTCCGCCCAGGGCGCTGAACATGGGACCATAAGTAGTCCCATTCTCAGTATCCGTCCACCTGACGCTACTGCTTTTCACTTGAGAGCTACCACTCTCGCCACTAAAGGCACCATCAGCATATACAGCCTGCCCCACAATGGGATTCGAGTACCCTGACACATCCAGAACGGCTCCGTTACTGGAGGACTCGCCGTACCACGAACCAGAGTGCAACTGCGCTCGTGGGGTGACGGTGCTAGTAAATATTGCCGTATCATTAGCTGTATTTGACGTTTCTACGGTACCGAGTCCAGCGCCAGTCGCGGTTTTGATGGCGGCTCCCTTCGCTCCGCAGTGCCTTGCCGTCAACATACGCACGGCACCGGCACTGTTTCGGACGGCAAACCCGGTACTGCAATATTTATCGTCGGCCGTTTCGATAATCGCTCCGCCGAGAGCGACACCGGGAGCCCTATTCACGTTGGCTTCTGCCGGCGCAGTCTCAACAAAGTCAATTTTGATTGGGACATTATTGGTTCCCAACGTTTGTGTGACACTGCTACGCGTATGGGCGTGTACGGTTTTTTCAGCCCGATAGGAGATTTTGGAGGTATCGTGCAGTACTTGCACAGTCAACCCTGAGCCGTCCACGTCGCTCGAAGTGGTGACGATCTTTGTGGAAGGAATTTCCGCATCATCCTCGGAAGAGAAAGATTGCGAAGCGGGCTTTCCGATGACTTTGACAGCCACCGCATCGAGTTCCGCCAGGGAGAATTTCGCACGATGCGTCTGAACGTTGACGCCGCGCTTAGCCTTCTCTACAGCATTCCTTACGCGTACCGGAAGTTCACCCTTCCAGTACAAATCAACAGTACGCGCCTCACGGTCGATGCTGATTCCAGAGTAGCCAGCTTCCGGGGACTTTTCCGCAGCATCGCGCAGGGGCCGCGCGTACTTAAGAAGACGCGCCTGAACGTGATCTACTTGATTTTGATAAGTAGCGCCAGAAGCGAAGGTGAACTGCCGTTCGCCAAGTGGCCGCTGAGAAATTTCTGAACTCGCATACACGGAGGAGGAGCCAGCGAGGAGCACCAGACTCCAGGAGCTGCACCAGATGGCCATGCCGCGTTTACGATTACTCATAAAACCTCGATCACATCCTCGCGGAATGCATTTTCCGCGAAATCTACATATGAAAATCACAGTACTGTCACTTCGAGTGATTCGAGATTCAATGGCGCCATCAATTTGCCGAATGACCACCACATGCTTCATTTCGATAGGCAACCAAACGAATCCACTAGAGTAAACTAGGTTAAGTGTGTGGGTTATTCATAGAATGTGAGTGTCATGGCGACGGCGCTTTAGACCGCGTCCTACGTGGTGAGGCGGACGAACCGTTTGTAGCAGCAGAGGGCGGCGGCGAGACCGAGGAAGGCCAGGTAGTTGCGGGGATGGCGCTCGTAACGGGGACTGAGTCTGCGGCAGCCGGACAGCCACGACATCGTGCGCTCGATCACCCATCTGCGGCGCCCCAACCGTTCGCTGGACTCGATGCCTTTGCGCGCGATCCGGACTCCGATGCGCTTGCCGCGCAGCCATTTCCGCAGGCTGGCGTGGTCGTAGGCTTTGTCTGCGTGTAGGCGTTGGGGCTTGAAGTAGCGGCCTCGGTAGGGGTCGTGTCTCGTTTGGTGACCCTCGATCATGGGCTTCAGCCCTTCGCTGTCGTGGGTGTTACCGGCTGAGATGCCGACGAGGAGGGGCAGTCCGTTCGCGTCCGACAGGACGTGCATCTTGGAGCCCGGCCTGCCCCGGTCCACGGGGCTCGGGCCTGTGTGTTCGCCCCTTTTTTAGCCCTGACGTGGGCGGTGTCGAGGACGACGCGGGTGACATCGATGAGTCCGGCGTCGTCGAGGCGGTGCAGCACGGCTTCGTGCAGGCGGCCCCAGACGCCGACTCTCGACCAGATCAGGAACCGGCGGTGGGCGGTCGACTTCGATATCCCGAAGCAGGGCGGCGAGCGCGGTGACCGAGCGGGTACGACGGCTGGAGGAGGCCGGCGTCATCCAGGGGTACGCGGCCGTCGTGGACCCCGAGCGGCTCGGGCTGCCGATCCTGGCGTTCGTGCGGCTGCGCTACCCCAACGGCCACTACAAGCCGTTCCACGACCTGGTGGCGGTCACGCCCGAGATCCTGGAGGCGCACCATGTGACGGGCGACGACTGCTTCGTCATCAAGGTCGCCGCCCGCTTCATGCGCCACCTGGAGGAGGTGTCGGGCCGGATCGGCACCCTGGGCTCGGTCACCACCAGCGTCGTCTACTCCTCCCCGCTCCCCCGCCGGCCGCTGGGTCACTGAACGCGGGTCGCTGAAGACGGCTCACTGAACGCGGCTCACCGACCGCGCTGACGCACCGTCGACCCCGATCTGCCCTTGACGACCTCCAGCTGTGCGTGGATCCGCCGCCGCAGATCGGCCACATGGCTGACGATGCCGACGCTGCGGTCCCGTTCCCGCAGCGAGTCGAGGACGTCGAGGACCTCGTCGAGGGTCTGGTCGTCGAGGCTGCCGAATCCCTCGTCGATGAAGAGGGTGTCCAGCCGGACCCCGCCCGCCTCGTCGGTGACCACGTCGGCCAGGCCGAGGGCGAGGGCGAGGGAGGCGAAGAAGGTCTCGCCGCCCGACAGCGTGGCCGTGTCCCGCTCCCGTCCGGTCCAGGCGTCGACGACGTGCAGCCCGAGCCCGCTGCGGCCGCGTCCGGCCCGGTCGTCGGAGTGGACCAGGGTGTACCGCCCCGAGGACATGCGCTGCAGGCGTGCGGTCGCGGCGGCGGCGACCTGTTCGAGGCGGGCCGCCAGGACGTACGCCTCCAGGCGCATCTTGCGCTCGTTGTCGGCCGAGGTGCCCGCGGTGAGACCGGCCAGGCGGGCCACCCGGTCGTACTCGTCGCGCAGCGGCGCGAGCCGTCGTACGCCGTCGGACGCGTGCGCGGAGAGGCGGTCGAGCTCGGTGCAGCGGCCGGCGGCCGCGTCCCGCGCGGAGGCGGCGGCGCGAAGGCGTGCGGCCGCCGTGGTCGCCGACGCCTCGGCCGCGGCGAGGTCGGCGGGCGGCTGCCGGGCCGCGGCCACCGTGTCCGGCTCGGCGAGGACGGCGCGTACGGCGGCCTCCTCGGACTGCCAGGCGTCGAGCCGTCGTTGCAGCTCGCGGTGGGCGGTGTCGTCGAGGAGGGCGTCCGCGGCGGCCTGCGGGGTGTCGAAACCGGCCCGGAACGCGGCCTCGTCGAGGCGTCCGTCCGCGGCCTTGAGGCGCTCGGCGCTCTCCTCGGTTACCCGGGCGGTGTCGGCCGCATCGGTGAGCAGGGCGGTCTGCCGCTCCAGCCGGGAGACGCGCGCGGCCACGCTCGCCGCCGTGCCGCGCGCCTGCGCCAACTCGTCCTCCAGAGTGGCCCGTTCCCGCTCCAGCCGGTCCCGGTGACCCACTCGGGACGCGGCCCTGACCGCGGCCTCCCGCTGGGCCGCCGTACGGCGCTCGTGCTCCTGCTCGGCCTGGCGCAGCTCCTCGCGCGCGGGGTGCAGCGCGGAGGCGTCCCGACGGGCCTGCGCATGGCCGAGGTCCAGCTCCCGCGCCTCGGCGGCGAGCCGGTCCGCCGGGGTGTCGCCCGCCTCGGCGCGAGCGGCGGCCAGCGCCTCCCGTACGCCGCCGAGGGCGCGCTCGTCCGCCGCGTGCCGCTCCTCGGCCCGCTGGTAGGCGGCGAGGGCCCGTTCCTCGGCCTCGCGGTCGACGTGCCCGGCGATCTTGCGGGCGGGGGCGGGGTGTTCGGTCGCGCCGCAGACCGCGCAGGGGCGGCCGTCGGCGAGGGTGGCGGCCAGTTCGGCGGCGATGCCGTTCAGACGCTGTTCCTTGAGGTCGAGCCAGTGGGCGCGGGCCTCCTGCGCCTGCTCGCCGGAGGCGAGGGCCTTGCGCCGGGCGCCTTCGGCTTCCAGGTCCAGCCGGTCGCGCGAGCGGGCCGCGTCGAGGCGTCGCTGGGCGGGCTCGCGCCGGACGTCGAGCTGTTCGGCGCGGGCGGCTGCCTCCTGGGCGGACTCGATGCGGGCCTGGAGCCTCGCGCGGGTCGTGTCCCACTCGGCGAGCCAGCCCTCGGTCTCGGCCAGGACGTCGTCGTCCTCGCGCTCCTGCCGGTCCAGGTCGGCGCGCTCGGCGACCAGGTCGGCCAGTCGCCGTTCACCGCGCCGGGCCGACTCCAGACCGCCCAGCTCCTCGGCGGCCCGGCGTGCGGCGGCGGCGAGCCCGGCGGCCCCGGCCTCCGCGAACCGCTCCGGCAGCTGCCCACGCGCGCGTGCCTCGGCCGCCGACGCCCCGCGGTGCTCGGCGTCGGCGGCCTCGCGCAGCTCCAGCGCCGGCGCCACCGTCTCCGCCTTGCGCGCCCGCTCCGCCCGCGCCTGGGCCTCCCGGTGCGCCCCGGCCCGCTCTTCCAGCCGAGCGGCCCGCTCCCGCGCCTCGGCGAACCGCCTCTGCAACCGCGCCCGTTCCCGTACGTCGGCCAGGGTGCGCTCGGCGGCGGCCTGCGCGGACTCGGCGGCGAGGCGGCCGCGGTCGGCGATCGTCAGCAGCTCACGGGCGGTGCTGCGGGCGACGGCGGCCGCGTCCAGCACCGCCTCGGCGAGACCTGGCTCGCCCGGGGCCAGCTCGGGCAGCTCCATGGCGTCGCCGGCGGCCTGCTGCATCCGGTGGGCGTCGGCGAGCAGCGCAGCGTCGCCCTCACGCACGCGTGCCTCCGCCGTACGGCGTCGTTCGGCGAGCCGTTTCTCGACCTCGGCGAAGCGGTGGGTGTCGAAGAGGCGGCCCAGCAGTCGGCCGCGGGCCTCGGCGTCGGCGCGCAGGAACCGCGCGAAGTCGCCCTGGGGCAGGAGCACGACCTGGCAGAACTGCTCGCGGCTCATGCCGAGCAGCTGGGTGATCTCCTCGCCGATCTCCTGGTGGGACCGGCTGAGGTCCTTCCAGGCCCCGGCGACGGAGTCGTACTCGCGCAGCCGGCTCTGGGCCTTGTCGACCGTCGTGCCCGCGCGGCGGCCCTTCTTCGGGCGCTCCCAGGGCGGCTGCCGGGTGACCTCGAGGCGGCGTCCCGCGACGGTCAGTTCGAGGGTGACCTCGGTGCGGGCGCCGGGGGCGGCGTGGTCGCTGCGCAGGGTGAGGCCCTGGCCGCTCTGCCGGGCGCCCGGGACGGAGCCGTACAGCGCGTAGCAGACGGCGTCCAGGACGGAGGTCTTGCCCGCGCCCGTCGGGCCGTGCAGGAGGAAGAGTCCGGCGGCGGACAGGTCGTCGAAGTCGACGCTCTGGGAGCCGCCGAAGGGGCCGAAGGCCGTCAGGTCGAGCCGGTGCAGCCTCACCGCGCCACCTCGCGCACCACGTCGTCCGCGCGGACCGCGTCAAAGGCGTCCCGCAGGACGCCCTGCTCCCGCTCGTCGGGCCCGGCCCCGCGCACATGGGCCACGAAGTCCTCGGCGATCTCCTGGTCGCTGCGGCCGGCGAGCCGGCGGGCGTAGGACACGTCGGGGCCGTCGGGCCCCCGCTCGGGGGCGAAGACGAGGCTGAGGGTGTGCGGGAAGCGCTCGGCGAGCCGGGCCATGGGGTCGGCGGGGCGGACGGCGTCGGTGAGCGTCGCCTCGACCCACGCCTCCTCGTGCCGTGCCAGAGCGGGATCGGCGAGCAGCTCCTCCAGCGTGCCCCGCACGCGCGCCAGCGCACGCGGCACCGGGCAGTCGATCCGCTCGGCGGCGACGGAGCCGTCGGCGTCGAGGTCGACGAGCCACATGGTCTTGCGGTGCTCGGCCTCCGAGAAGGAGTACGGCAGCGGGGAGCCGGAGTAGCGCACGCGCTCGGTGAGGGTCTGGCTGCCGTGCAGGTGCCCGAGCGCCACATAGTCGACGCCGTCGAACACACCGGCGGGCACGGAGGCGACCCCGCCGACGGTGATGTCCCGCTCGCTGTCGCTGGGCTCGCCGCCGGTGACGAAGGCATGGGCGAGGACGACGGACCGGGTCCGCCCGATCCCCTGCCGTCCACGCGCGCGTGCGGCGAGGTCGGCGCGGACACGGTCCATGGCGGCCGCGAGCACGGCTTCGTGGCTGGCCTTCTCCACGCCGAACTCGTCCTTCACCAGGGCGGGCTCGAGATACGGCAGCCCGTAGAAGGCGACGTCCCCGAACGCGTCCTCGAGGACCACCGGGGTCCCGGCCGCGGTCGAATCCGTGCGCAGATGGATGCCCGCGCGCCCGATGAGCCCCGCGCCCACGCCGAGTCGGCGGGCCGAGTCGTGGTTCCCGGAGATCATCACCGTGGGCACGCCGAGGTCGGCGAGGCGGTGCAGGGCGTCGTCGAACAGTTCGACCGCGGCGAGCGGCGGCACCGCGCGGTCGTAGACGTCTCCCGACACGACCACCGCGTCGACCTCGCGCTCCCGCACGGTCGTGACGAGATGCCCGATGAACGCGGCCTGGGCGCCGAGCATGTTCACCCGGTGAAACGCCCGGCCCAGATGCCAGTCGGAAGTGTGCAGGAGCCTCATGATTCCCGAGACTAACGGCCAGGTCTGACATCACGGGCAGTCACTCCCCGGAACGCCGGCCCCTCCGCGTCCCTCTACGCATCCCCCTACGCGTCCCCGTACGCCTCTCCGCCCAGCTCGAAGCCCGCCGTCCCCGCCGTCGCGTCCGCCAGCCAGGTCCGGAAGGCGGCCACGTCGGCGTCCGGGAGGCCGATCTCGATCGTGACCGCCTCGCCGTAGCGGACGTCGCGCACCGCGCGGCCGGTCGCGCGGAGGTCGTTGTGGACCTTGCCGGCGCGCTGGTGGTCGACGGTGACCGTGGCCAGGCGGAAGCGGCGGCGGGTGAGGGTGCCGAGGGAGTCGAGGGCCTCGCCGACCGCGCCGCCGTAGGCGCGGATGAGGCCGCCCGCGCCGAGCTTGACGCCGCCGTAGTAGCGGGTGACGACGGCGACGACGTACCGCATGTCGCGGCGCAGCAGCATCTGGAGCATGGGCACGCCCGCGGTGCCGCCGGGTTCGCCGTCGTCGCTCGCCTTCTGGGTGGAGGCGTCGGCGCCGATGACGTACGCCCAGCAGTTGTGGGTGGCGTCGGCGTGCTCCTTGCGGACGGACGCGATGAAGTCCTGGGCCTCCTGCTCGGTGGCCGCCGGGGCGAGGGCGCACAGGAAGCGGGAGCGGTTGACCTCGGTCTCGTGCACGCCCGCGTGGGCGACGGTGCGGTACTCGTCCTGCATCCGGCCAGCCTAATCCAGGGTGTAGGCGGTTCGATCTGGTCCCCACAAGGGGCCGACGGGCGGCTTTCGACGGACGGCAGAGCACTCAAGTCCTACGCCGGCTCCGCCCCCATCACCCGCGCCTCCGGCAAGAAACGCTTCCTCGGCCGCCGCTTCGTCAAGAACAACCGGCTCATGCACGCGGGCTTCCTCTGGGCCTTCTCAGCCCTCCAGGCCTCGCCCGTTGCCAACGCCCACTACCGGCGCCGACGCGAGCACGGCGACTGGCACAACGCCGCCCAGCGCCACCTGCTCAACCGGTTCCTCGGACAACTCCATCACTGCCTGCAGACCCGGCAAGCGTTCGACGAACTGTGCGCCTTCGCACCACTCCCGTCACCCTCGACTGGCCGGGCAGCCTGACTGGATGACGGTCACAGGCGTCACTGGAGCACCTCATGACTCCGAGCAGCCGCCATCGCACTGCGGAGGGGGAACGCGGCGAGCAAAGCGACCAGGACGAGGAATCCGCTTGCCCACAGCGGACCACGGTTCCCAACGGGGCCCAGGGTGACCGCGGCGATGAGAGGGCCGACGGCGGCGCCGACGTTGAGTGCCGCAGTGGCATACGCCCCGGCCATGGTGGGGGCTCCAGCCGCCTCATAAAGCACCCTCGTGATCAACGTACTGCCCACCGCGAACGACAGCGCGCCCTGCACGAATGCGAGTGTGAGGAGAGCGATCTGGTTTTCAGCCAGCAGGGCCAGCGCGGGCCAGCCGATGAGGAGCAGTGGTCCACCGACGGCGATGACCAGACCGGGGCGCTGATCCGAGAGCCGTCCAGCCAGGGTGACACCGACGAACGAACCGGCGCCGAAGAGCACCAGCACGACTGAGATCCACGGCCTGGTCATTCCGGCACCGTCGGTCACGATGGGAGCCAGGAAGGTGAAGCTTCCGAAGGTTGCCGCGTTCACCAGCGCACCGAGCAGCATGACGAGGATCAGCCGCGGACTTCTGAGCTGCTCGATCTCTGACCGCAAGGCCGGTCCGTCGGCCTCGTCCGACTGCCCTGGGCGCGGGGCGATTCCCATGAGGACGCCGAGAGCAGCGGGCAGGCAGACGACGGCGACAGCCCAGAAAGTGGCCCGCCAGCCGAGCATCGTGCCGAGCAGGGATCCCCCGGGGACTCCGGCGATCGTTGCCACCGTCGTGCCGGACAGCAGGACGGCCAGCGCGCGTCCCTTCCGGCCGGGCGGAACCAGCTCGGCAGCGGTGGTCAGGGCAACGGCGAGGAACCCCGCATTCGCCACCGCGGCCACGACCCGGGTCACGAACAGGACCACGAAACTCGTGGTGATGGCACCCATGGCATGCGCTGCCGAGAACACGAGGACGAACCAAAGGAGGCTGCCCCGTGCTGGCCAGTTGCGGGCGAGCGCGCCCACGAGCGGGGCGCTGATGATCATCCCGATCGCGAAGGCCGAGGTGAGGGTGCCTGCCGTCCCGACAGAAACGTCGAGGTCGGAGGCGATGTCCGGCAGGAGCCCGGCGAGCATGAATTCCGAGGTGCCCATGGCGAAGACCACCAGGGCAAGCAGATACAGCGGGAGAGGCATTGAGAGGCTCCGAGACGAGGAGAAGCACGACAGGAAGACGTCTCGTCACCGCAGTCAGCGCCCACGGGCGCACGCATCCGGCCGCGGAACGCGGCGGGACAACAGGACTTCGAACTCAGTGGTTCAGGGGGCTGACGGCGTGACCGAAAGCCCCCACCTTGGCTGCCTCAGGGCTCGACATGACCCGCACGCTACCCGACCGATCCCCTGTGAGGCACACCGGTTTCGCACACGCGTTGATCCCTTGCACCCACGCCACGTCCCCCACGGCTTGACTTCTTCACCCCCTGAGATGTCTATGCGCAGTTCCTGCGGTCGCCCGGGTCGGAGGTGCGGGCGACGATGTGCGGGGTAGCGGAACAGCGGGAAAGCAGGGCATCGGGATAACTGACGGCGGTACGCGGGCGATCGCAGGGAGCGCACACCATGACCGGCATCCGGGCGGCGAAGGACACCGGCGCGAGCGGGCGGCCCGGTGCGTCGGCCGCCCGGTGGCGTGCCTGGTTCCTGGAGGGGCTGAGCGAGCAGACCGCCCGTCACCCCGGACCGCACGCGGCGCCGCCCGCCGAGCAGGAGGGCCGGCGCTGGTGGCGGGTGATGTGTCTGACCGGCGTCGACTACTTCTCCACGCTCGGCTACCAGCCGGGCATCGCCGCCCTCGCGGCCGGTCTGCTGTCGCCGCTCGCCACGCTGGTGCTGATCGGGCTGACGCTGCTGGGCGCGCTGCCGGTGTACCGGAGGGTGGCGCACGAGAGCCCGCACGGCGAGGGGTCGATCGCGATGCTGGAACGGCTGCTGCCGTGGTGGTCGGGGAAGATCCTGGTGCTGGTGCTGCTGGGGTTCGCGGCCACCGACTTCATGATCACGATCACTCTGTCGGCCGCGGACGCCGCCGCGCACGTCGTGGAGAACCCGTTCGCCCCGCACTGGATGACCTCCGGCAACGAGTGGATCACGCTGACGCTGGTCGGCGCGCTGGGCGCGGTGTTCCTCAAGGGCTTCCGGGAGGCCATCGGCATCGCGGTGGTGCTGGTGGCCGCGTATCTCGCGCTCAATCTCGTCGTGCTCGCCGTCTCCGCCCAGGAGATCCTCTCCCACCCCGTGCGGATCGAGGACTGGACCGACGCGCTGACGGCCGAGCACTCCTCGCCGCTGGCGATGCTGGGCGTGGCCCTGCTGGTCTTCCCGAAGCTGGCGCTCGGCATGTCCGGCTTCGAGACGGGGGTGGCGGTGATGCCGCAGATCAAGGGCGATCCGACGGACACGTACGCGGAGCCGCGGGGGCGGATCAGGGACACCCGCAAGCTGCTCACCACGGCCGCGCTGGTCATGAGCGGCTTTCTGCTGCTGTCCAGTCTGGCGACGACGATCCTGATCCCGCAGGACGACTTCAAGGCCGGCGGTCCGGCGAACGGCCGGGCGCTGGCCTATCTCGCGCACGAGCACCTGGGTCAGGTATTCGGCACGGTGTACGACGTGTCGACGATCGCGATCCTGTGGTTCGCGGGCGCCTCCGCCCTGGCCGGCCTGCTGAACCTCGTCCCGCGCTACCTCCCCCGCTACGGCATGGCGCCCGAGTGGACGCGCGCGGTGCGGCCCCTGGTGCTGGTGTTCATGGTGGCGGCCGTCCTCATCACCCTGTGGTTCGACGCGAACGTCGACGCGCAGAGCGGCGCGTACGCGACGGGCGTGCTGGTGCTGATGCTGTCGGCGGCCTTCGCCTCCACCGTCGCCGTGCACCGGCACGGGCACCGCCGGGCCACGCTCGGCTTCGGCACGATCACCGCCGTCTTCGCCTACACGCTGGTCGCGAACGTCATCGAGCGGCCGGACGGCATCAAGATCGCGGCGATCTTCATCTTCGCGATCCTGGTCACCTCGTTCGGCTCACGGGTGCGGCGCGCCTTCGAACTGCGGGCCGCCGAGGTCACGTTCGACGACACGGCGGCCCGGTTCGTCGCCGAGGCCGCGCGCCTCGGGCCGGTGCAGTGCATCGCCAACGAGCCGCATGAGCACAGCAGGCGTGCCTACCGGGCCAAGGAGTGGGAGCAGCGCGAGCACACGCCGATTCCGGGCGGCGGTCCGGTGCTGTTCCTGGAGGTGTTCGTGCGGGACTCCTCGGACTTCACGGCGGACGTCGCCGTGCGCGGCGACGAGAAGCACGGGGTGCGCCGGCTGCGGGTCTCCGGGCCGACGGTGCCCAACAGCATCGCCGCGGTGCTGCTGGCGGTGCGCGACCGTACGGGCCAGGTCCCGCACGCCTACTTCAGCTGGACCGAGGGCAACCCGTTCAGTCACCTCGTGCGCTTCCTGGTGTTCGGCGACGGGGAGGTCGCGCCGGTCACCCGTGAGGTCCTGCGCCGCGCGGAGCCGGAGCCGAGGCGGCGGCCCTGGGTCCACGTGGGCTGACGTCAGCCCGCCTTCCCGCCCTTCCCGCCCTTCCCGCCCTTCCCGCCCTTCCCGCCCTTCCCGCCCCTGTGGCCCCTGTGGCCCCTGGGCACGGTCATCGACGTCAGCAGGGCCGTGCCCGGCGTCAGGGACCGCCAGGCGGGCCCGTGCCAGGCCAGCACGGCGATCGCCGACGTGGGGAACTTCAGCCGCACCGCGTCCAGGGCGTCGTCGAGGCCGTCCCCGGCCAGACCGAGGACCAGCTCCTCCAGGCCCGGGTTGTGCCCGACGACCAGCAGCGTCTCGACCTCGTCCGGGGTCTCCCGCACGACCTCCAGGAGCTCGTCGGCGTCGGCCGCGTACAGCCGCGGGTCGTACCGCACCGGGGGCGGGGTGCCCCACTGGGCGGCGGCCAGCTCCCAGGTCCGGCGGGCGCGTACGGCGGTGGAGCACAGGGCGAGGTCCGGGAGGCAGTCGTCCTCGGCGAGCGCACGGCCGGCCGCGGGTGCGTCCCGGCGGCCGCGCGGGGCGAGCGGCCGTTCGTGGTCGGGCACGCCGTCCGGCCAGGCGGACTTGGCGTGCCGCAGCACGACCAGCCGCCGCAGCGGTCCCCCGGCGCCGGGTCCTGTCATGTCCGCGCTCCTCGTCTGTCGGTGCTCCCCGTCACGCCGATGCTCCCCGTCACACCGATGCTCCCCGTCATGCCGGCGCGCCCAGGTCGCGGGTGAGCTCCAGGCCTAGGAGACGGTCCGCGTAGGCGTACGTCTCGAAGCGGGCGCCGTCCGGCAGTTCGGGCCCGGCGTCCTGCGCCCACCGCAGGACCCGCAGCACCTCGGGCACGTCCAGGTCGTCCTCCCAGGCGGCGCGCAGCCGTCGGCGGACCTCGTCGGGGACGGGCCGCGAGGGCCGCCGCGCCCAGTCGGCGACGGCCCGACGCCACCGTACGAGCGTGTCGTGGGCCTCGGCCAGCGCGGCGCCGTCGAGCCGGGCGGGCTCGGTGCGGGGGCGGGACAGCAGGGCGAGGCGCAGGACGGCGGGGTCGGTGTCCGCGCCGTCGACGGAGGCGGGCGCGACGGCGACCCACGTCCCGTCAGGGGGCGCTCCGCCCTCCGCCGCCACATGCAGCACCTGGGCCTCGCCCACCGCGGCGGCGAGGTCCCGGCCGTCCTCGAAGGGGTGCATACCGAGGGCCGCCGCGCCCGCCCGCAGCTCCGCCTGCTCGCGTTCGCCGGTCAGCAGCGCCCACACGGGCGTACCGCCGAGCTCCAGCGCGCGCACGAGCAGGTCGGCGACGAGGAGCACGCGCAGCGCCCCCGCGTCGTATCCCGAGGCATGCGCCTCGACACGGGTCAGGCCCCGGCGGACGGGGGCGGCGACGACGGACTGTCCGGTTCGGGCGTCGATGATGCGCAGCACGTGCCGAGCCTAGGCGGGCGGCGTCCCGTTCGCAGGCGGGCCGCTCGGAATGATCGGAATGAACGGAATGAGGGCTCGCCGTAGGCTGTTGACGGCGAGGACGGCACTTGTTCGACAGCACCTGTCCGACAGGATCTGTTCGACAGAATCGTCCGGCAGCAGTTGTTCGCATCCCTGGGAGGCCGCCGGTGTACGGCGACGAGGCAACGATCCGCACGATCCTCACCGAACTCGGCGACACCTGGGCCGTGGTGGGCCTGTCGACGAACCGCGCCCGCGCCGCGTACGGCGTCGCCGAGGTGCTCCAGCGCTTCGGCAAGCGGGTCGTCCCCGTCCATCCGAAGGCCGAGACGGTGCACGGGGAGCAGGGCTACGCCTCGCTCGCCGACATCCCCTTCGAGGTGGACGTCGTCGACGTCTTCGTCAACAGCGAGCTGGCGGGCGCGGTCGCCGACGAGGCGGTCGCCGAGGGCGCGAAGGCGGTGTGGTTCCAGCTCGGCGTCGTCGACGAGGAGGCCTACGACCGTACGCGCGCCGCCGGTCTGGAGATGGTGATGGACCGCTGCCCGGCGATCGAGATCCCCCGGCTGCGCTGACGCACAGGTTCCTCGGTCACGCTGGTCCCGCCATGTGTGAGGAACCGCCGACGCCCGCGTCCCCGTCGCCCGCCCGCTGCTGCATGCCCTCGGGCGGCGGGTCAGGGGCGCCACGGGACCTGCCCAGCCCGCCGCCGGTCGGTCCCGCCTCCGACGGCGACGGCATGGTGGAGCTGCCCGGCGGTGAGTTCCTGATGGGCGCGGAGGACGCGGAGGGCTTCCCGGCGGACGGGGAGGGTCCCGTGCGGGCGGTGCGGGTCGGCCCGTTCCGCATGGACGTCCACGCCGTCGCCAACGCCCGGTTCGCGGAGTTCGTCGCGGACACCGGGTACGTCACGGACGCCGAGCGCCTGGGGTGGTCGTACGTCTTCGCCGGGTTCCTGCCGGGCCCGCTGCGCCGGGACTCCCCGCGGCCCGAGCGGACCCCGTGGTGGTGCGCCGTCTCCGGCGCGACCTGGCAGCGGCCCGAGGGGCCCGGCAGCAGCCTGGCGGAACGGGACGACCATCCGGTGGTGCACGTCTCCTGGCACGACGCGGCCGCCTACGCCGCCTGGGCGGGCAGACGGCTGCCCACCGAGGCCGAGTGGGAGTACGCGGCGCGCGGCGGTCTGGAGCAGCGGCGCTATCCGTGGGGCGACGAACTGAATCCGGGCGGGGAGTACCGCTGCAACATCTGGCGCGGCACTTTTCCCACGAAGAACACCGCCGCCGACGGCTATCGCGGCACCGCTCCCGTCGACGCCTTCGCACCCAACGGATTCGGCCTTCACAACATGTCGGGAAACGTCTGGGAGTGGTGTGCCGATGCATGGAGTGTGGATGCAGGGCGTGCGGACGCACGGTCCGCGGGCAGCGTCGAGCAGGTGATCCGGGGCGGCTCCTACCTCTGCCACGCCTCCTACTGCAACCGCTACCGCGTGGCCGCCCGCAGCGCCAACACCCCTGACAGCTCCAGCGGACACACCGGTTTCCGGTGCGCCCAGGACAGCTGAGGAGCAGCATCGAGCAGGTCACCGTGGCCATGTCCATAATGTGCGGTGACCACCAACTCCCCCTCCCTCCACCACACTCCGGTCGTCGTCGTGGGCGCCGGTCCCGCAGGGCTCACCGTCGGCAACATCCTGCGGGCCGCGTCCGTCGACTGCGTCGTCCTGGAGACGGAGAGCCGTGCGTTCATCGAGCAGCGCCCCCGCGCAGGGGTCATCGAAGAATGGGCCGTCCGCGGCCTCCAGCAACGCGGCCTGGCCGAGCGCCTCTTGGAGCACGCCCACCTGCACAGCGCCTGCGAGTTCCGCTTCGGAGGCGACCGCTACCGCTTCTCCTACGGCGACCTGACGGGACGTCACCACTGGGTGTATCCCCAGCCGTTGCTGGTGACCGACCTCGTCCACGAGTACGTCGACATACGCGGCGGCGACGCCCGCTTCGCCGTGCGCGACGTCGAGCTGCACGACCTCGACACAGCCAGGCCGTCGGTGTCGTACCTCTGTCCCGAGACGGGGCAACGGCAGGTGCTGCACTGCGACTTCGTCGTCGGAGCCGACGGCGCGCGCGGGGTGAGCCGGGCCGCGCTGGTGCCGGCGCACGCGCGGATCGCCCGGCACGACTACGGCATCGGCTGGCTGGCGCTGCTCGCCGAGGCGCCGCCGTCCTCCGACTGCGTGCTCTTCGGCGTCCACCCCGACGGGTTCGCCGGACACATGGCCCGCAGCCCCGAGATGACCCGGTACTACCTCCAGTGCCCGCCCGGCGACGACCCGGAGAACTGGTCCCATGACCGCGTCTGGTCCGAGCTGCACCAACGCCTGGCCGGCGGCGCGGACGCCCCCGCGCTCACCGAGGGGCGGCTGGTCGAGAAGCGTGTGCTGGACATGCACGACTACGTGGTCGAGCCGATGACGTACGGGCGGCTCTTCCTGGCCGGGGACTCGGCCCATCTCGTCGCGCCCATCGCCGCGAAGGGCATGAACCTCGCCCTGCACGACGCGTTCCTGCTGGGCGACGCGCTGGTCGCCTACCTCGACGGGGGCGACGGCAGCGGGCTGGACGGATACTCGGAGGCGTCCCTGCGCCGGGTGTGGGACTACCAGGAGTTCTCGCAGTGGCTGTCGGAGGTCTACCACGGGACCTCGGCCGGCGACCCCTTCCGGGCGGGCACCACCTTCGCCCGGCTGCGCCGCCTCTTCACCTCGCCCGCCGCCGCTGCCGCCTTCGCGGAGCAGTACCTCGGGTCGGCCGAGCACTACTGACGTGACTCGTTCATGGCTCAGTCGTGCAGCGGCTGGTCGCCGAGTCGGTGGTCGGCCACGTTGAGGGCCTCGTCCAGCAGGCGGCGCAGATGGCCGTCGGAGAGGGAGTAGATCACCCGGCGTCCCTCTTTCCTGGTGTTCACGAGCCCGGCCAGCCTCAGCCGCGCCAGATGCTGGCTGACCGCCGGCCGGGCCGCCCCACAGCCTTCCGTCAGCGTCGTCACATCGGCCTCGCCCGAGGTCAGGGCGTGCAGCAGGGTGAGCCGGGTGCGGTCGCCGAGCAGGGCGAGCAGCTCGGCGGCGAGGGCGAACTGCTCCTCGCCGGGGGTGCGCGGATGCGCATGGTGTGCAGGTGACAGGTGCATGCGTGCGCTCATACGCACATAATGGCGGGTGGACGCACCCACGTCCATCTCGGCGCACCGGAAGGGGACCGACGTGAGCGAGCGGCACGACCACGAGCACGGACATCACCACGACCATGGCCACGGTCACGGTCACGGTCACGATCACGAACATGGTCACGGTCACGAACATGGCCATGGTCACGGTCACGATCACGAACATGGTCACGGTCGCGAACACGGCCACGAGCACCCGCGCCACCGCCCCTCCCCCCGCTTGCGCGACCGCCTCGGCCCCCTCAGCCACCTCGCCCACCTCTTCACCCCCCACTCCCACGAGACCGCCGACAAGCTCGACCGGGCCCTGGAGTCCTCGGCCCGGGGCATGCGCGCGCTCTGGGTCTCGCTGGCGGTGCTGGGCGTGACGGCCGTGGCACAGGCGGTCGTGGTGGTGATGTCCGGGTCGGTGGCGCTGCTCGGCGACACGGTGCACAACGCGGCGGACGCGCTGACCGCCGTACCGCTCGGGATCGCCTTCGTGCTGGGCCGGCGGGCGGCCACCCGCCGCTTCACCTACGGGTACGGGCGGGCGGAGGATCTCGCGGGCATCGCGATCGTGCTGACGATCGCCGCGTCGGCGACCTTCGCCGGGTGGACGGCACTCGAGCGGCTGCTGGACCCGCGCCCGGTCCAGCACGTCGGCGCGGTGGCCGTGGCCGCGCTGGTCGGCTTCGCGGGCAACGAGTGGGTGGCCCGCCACCGTATGCGCGTGGGCCGGGAGATCGGCTCGGCCGCGCTGGTCGCGGACGGACTGCACGCGCGCACCGACGGGTTCACCTCGCTGGCCGTGCTCCTGGGCGCGGGCGGCTCGGCGCTGGGCTGGCAACTGGCCGACCCTGTCGTGGGGTTGGCGATCACGGCGGCGATCGCGCTGGTGCTGCGGGACGCGGCGCGCGAGGTGTTCCGGCGGGTCATGGACGCCGTCGACCCGGCACTGGTCGACCGGGCCGAGCAGGCGTTGCGGGAGGTCGCGGGCGTACGCGAGGTGGGCGAGCTGCGGCTGCGCTGGATCGGGCACCGGTTGCGCGCCGAGGTCGCGGTCGTCGTGGACGGCGAGGCGACGGTACGGCAGGCGCACGCGATCGCCGTGGACGCGGAACACACACTGCTGCACGCGGTTCCACGGCTGACGGCCGCGCTGGTCCACGCGGATCCGGCGCCGGCGCCGGGCGAGGCGGACCCCCATGTGGCGCTCGCCCACCACGTGACGGTCTGAGGTTCAGACGCCCAGCCCCTCCAACACCACCGCGCCCGGGAGTTCGGCGAACGCCTTGCCCGGCACCAGGAGCTTCCCGCGCCGACGCCCGCTGCCCACCAGGACGTAGGGCAGGTCGACGACGGCCGAGTCCACCAACACCGGCCAGGCGCCCGGGAGTCCGATCGGCGTGATGCCGCCGTACTCCATGCCGGTCTCGCCCGTCGCCGTGTCCATCGAGGCGAACGAGGCCTTGCGCGCGCCGAGTTGGCGGCGAACGACGCCGTTGACGTCGACCCTGGTGGTGGACAGTACGACGCACGCGGCGAGGGTGGTCTCGCCGCCCCGCTTGCCGGCGACGACGACGCAGTTCGCGGACCGCTCCAGCAGTTCCTGCCCGTAGTGCTCCACGAAGACGGCCGTGTCGGCCCACTGCGGGTCGGTGTCCACGTGGACGATCTGGTCGGCGGGCACGCTGCCGCTCCAGTGGCGTACGGCGTCGGCGACCGGGCCGATCAGGTCGTCGAGGCAGTCGGGGGCGGGCGTGGCGGTGTCGAAGTCTCCGAGGGGTGCGCGCATGGCGGCACGCTAACAAGCCCCGCCCGCCCTCCGTACCGGCGTCTCACCGCGCGGGCGGCGGCGGTCACTGCACGGGCGGCACCGAGACGGCCATCACCATCTCCATCGGCACGTCGCCGCGATTGCCGTACAGATGAGGGACGTTGGCCTCGAAGGAGGCGCTCGCGCCGGCCGGGACTCGGTGGTCCTCGCCGTCCACGGTGAGGGTCAGCTCGCCTGCCGTGACATGGACCAGCTCGACGGTGCCTGCGGGGTGGGGCTCGGAGGAGCTGCTCTCGCCCGGCATCAGCCGCCAGTCCCACATCTCCAGCGGTCCGGGGGCCTCGGCGCCGGCGAGGAGCCGGTTGTAGCTGCCGGCCTCGGTGTGCCACAGCCGTACGGCCCGCTCGGCGGGGACGATCCGGACCTTCGGACCCTGCTCGTAGTCGAGCAGGGTGGTGACGCTGACGCCGAGGGCGTCGCCGATCTTGACGACCGTGCCGATGCTCGGATTGGTGCGGGCCTGCTCGATCTGGATGAGCATGCCCCGGCTGACGGCGGCCCGGGCGGCGAGCACGTCCAGGGTGAAGCCGCGCACCGCACGCCAGTGCTTGACGTTGCGCGCCAGGGACTGGGTCAGCAGGTCGAGGTCCGACACGTTCCGTCCACTTCAGAAGTCCGATGGTCCGGGAGACCGGTATCCAGTGGGTCCAATATTCTGGATGACACAGTTCAGTTTCCTGAACTATGGTGTGGTGCACCCGATCGTTCCCGATCGTGCATCGAACTGTACTGCGAGGAACCCCGTGACAGCACTTTTCGCCCTGGCCACCAGCCTCCTGTGGGGTCTGGCCGACTTCGGCGGCGGGCTGCTGACGCGCCGGGCCCCCGCCCTGACGGTCGTCGTGGTCTCGCAGGCGATCGCGACGGTCGTCCTCGGCGTGATCGTCGTCGCCACCGGCGGCTGGAGCGAGGCCGGGCCCCGGCTGTGGTTCGCGGTCGGGGCCGGACTGGTGGGCCCGGTCGCCCTGCTCTCCTTCTACAAAGCGCTGGCGCTCGGTCCCATGGGGGTCGTCTCCCCGCTGGCCACCCTGGGCGTGGCCGTGCCGGTCTCGGTCGGTCTCTTCCTGGGCGAGCGGCCCGGGCTCCTCCAGCTCGCGGGCATCGCGATCGCCGTCGTCGGGGTGATCCTGGCGGGCGGCCCGCAGCTCAGGTGCGCGCGGGTGCAGCGGCAGGCGGTGCTCCTCACGCTGGTCGCGGCGCTCGGCTTCGGCACGGTGTTCGCCCTGATCACCGAGGCCTCCACCACCGTCACCGGCCTGTTCCTCGCCCTGTTCGTCCAGCGCGTGACCAACGTGGCGGTCGGCGGCGCCGCCCTGTACGCCGCCGTCCGGCGCGGGACGCCCGCACTCCCCCAGGGCGGCCTCGCCCTGGCCTCGCTGCCGGCGTTCGCCTTCGTCGGGCTGGCCGACGTGGCCGCCAACGGCACCTACGCGGTCGCCGCCCAGCACGGCCCGGTCACCGTCGCCGCCGTACTCGCCTCGCTCTACCCGGTGGTGACCGCGCTGGCCGCGCGCGGGTTCCTGCGGGAGCGGCTGCGCGCGGTCCAGGCGGCGGGCGCGGGCCTCGCCCTGGTCGGCACGCTGCTGCTGGCGACGGGCTGACGCCCGACGGACTGGTGTGTGACCGGCTGATGCGTGACCGGCTGATGCGTGACCGGCTGATGCGTGACCGGCCCATCCGTGAATGGCCTTATGCGTGACCGGCTGATGCGTGACGGACTGACGCCCCGAGGTCGAAGGTCAGCAGTCAGCTCTCCGGCTCCAGCCGGGCCAGCCGCTCCACCGACTCCTCGTCCAGCCCCGACAGCGCGACCAGCTGATCCGGGGTGACCCCGTCCGGTATCGGCACCGGCGCCGGGGTGCGCAACGGCGGCTGCCAGCCCTCGGCGGGGGTCCAGCGTCGTACGACCCGGGCGGGCGCGCCCGCGACGACGGCGTGGTCGGGCACCGTGCCGCGCACCACGGCGCCGGCGGCGACCACGACGTTGCGTCCGATCCGCGCGCCGGGCAGGATCACCGCGCCCGTGCCGATCCAGCACCCCGGGCCGATCTCCACCGGCTCCATCCGCGGCCACTGCTTGCCGATGGGCTCGTGCGGATCGTCGTAGGAGTGGTTCGTGGACGTCACATAGACGTACGGCCCGAAGTAGCAGTCGCTGCCGATGGTGACCGTCGTGTCGGCGATGACATGGCTGCCGCGGCCGAGGACGACGCCGTCGCCGATGCGCAGGATCGGGTCCGGGCCGAGGTCGAGGTCGGGCATCAGGCCCGCCGTGAGGGTGACCTGTTCGCCGACGATGCAGTGCGCGCCGAGATGGATCCAGGGCTCGCCGAAGACCGTGCCGAGCGGGAAGGCGAGACGGGTGCCGGTTCCCATCGAGCCGAAGCGGAGGCGGCCGGGGCGCTCGGCGGTGACGGAGCCGGTGCGCTGCACCCAGGCCCAGCCCGCGTGGACCGCGCGCTGGGTGAGGCGGCCCCGCCATGATGAGAACGTGTTCCTGCGCTTCGGCACTCACTCACCGTACTCAGGGCGCGCGGGGCGGATACGACCGAAGCCCTGTGATCTTCACCCCAGTGGGTGACGTACGGTGCGCAGGGACTACCGACACGAGGAGACGGTGATGACGCAGAAGGCGCTGATCGTGGGCATCGGCGGCAGGGAACCGAAGGTCGACGAGGAGGCGTTCGTGGCGCCGACGGCCTCGGTGATCGGGGACGTGACCCTGGAGGCGGGCGCGAGCGTCTGGTACGGCGCGGTGGTGCGCGGCGACGTCGAGCGGATCACCGTCCGGCGCGACGCCAACGTCCAGGACAACGTGACGCTCCATGCCGACCCCGGGTTTCCCGTGACCATCGGCGAGCGGGTGTCCGTCGGTCACAACGCCGTGGTGCACGGGGCGACCGTCGGGGACGACTGTCTGATCGGGATGGGCGCGACCGTGCTCAACGGGGCCGTGATCGGGGCGGGATCGCTGATCGCCGCGCAGGCCCTGGTGCCGCAGGGGATGGAGGTGCCGCCCGGGTCACTGGTGGCCGGCGTTCCCGCGAAGGTGAAGCGGGAGCTGACCGAGGAGGAGCGACAGGGAGTCACGCTGAACGGCACCCTGTACGCGGACCTGGCCAAAGCACACCGTGAAATCCACGATTAGCGCAACGCCCTGAAGGGGCGCGGGGCAGTCCCTGAGCGGCGGCCGCGCGGGGCAGGGTGTCCCTGTGCGGCGCCGCCTGGGCGCGACCAGCCGCACACACCCCGCGCCCGAACTACTCGGCAGCCCCTACGGTCTCCACTTCGGGCTCCACCGCGGCGCGCTTCGCCTTGCGCTTGACGATCAAGAAGGACGCGACGCCGATCAGCAGCGCCACCACCAGCCCCAGGTACGAGAACCTCTTCAGCCAGGACTCCGCGACCACGCCCACGTAGTAGATGACGGCCGTCGTACCGCCCGCCCAGACGATCCCGCCGAGGACGTTGGCGATGAGGAACTTCCAGTACGGCATGTGCAGGACGCCCGCGAGCGGGCCGGCGAAGATGCGCAGCAGGGCGACGAACCGGCCGAAGAAGACGGCCCACATGCCCCACTTCTTGAAGGACCTCTCCGCGGTGGCGATATGCCCCTCGCTGAAGTGCCGAGGGAATTTCCTGCCGAGCCAGGCCAGCAGCGGGCGTCCGCCCTTGCGGCCGATCGCGTAGCCGATGGAGTCGCCGATCACCGCGCCGCCGGAGGCGACCGCGCCGAGGACCACGGGGTTGATGCCCCCGTGGTGGGAGGACAGCAGCGCGGCCGAGATCAGGATGATCTCGCCCGGCAGCGGAATGCCGAGGCTCTCCAGTCCGATGACGAGTCCGACCACGGCGTAGACCGCGGCCGCAGGCACCGAGTCGAGCCACTCCTGGACATGCACCGGCGGTTCCTCCCGTTATGGCGTCCCTCGACGTCCGTCGACGTCCCCCGACTTCCCTGACTTCCCTGAGCTCTCGGGAAGCCTACCGGGTCGGCCGGACCCGTCCCGGATCCGTGGTGTAGCGCGCTACACCACGGATCCGGGGGTGCGGTCCCTCGTGCCGGCGAGCACGCCACGCGATCGTGGTGGGGAAGATCCAGCAGCTCCCGAAGACGCCGAAGCTCCCGAAAGCTCCCGAAGGGACCCCTCCATGACCGTGAACCGCCGACGCCGACGCCGTACCGCCGTCCTCGCCTCCACCGCGCTCGCCGTCGCTCTGTCCGCCGGGCTCCTGACCGGCTGCGAGTTCGGCGACTCGATCGACTGTCTCTCGAACGCGGACGACATCTCCGACAGCATCACGGCGATCAACCGGGCCGGTGCGGACGCGATCGAGGACCCGACGAAGACGGAGGACTCCATCGACACCATCGAGAAGAACCTCGACAAGATCAACGACAAGTCGGACGACAGCAAGGTCGACAAGGCGGTCGACGACCTCAACCAGGCGATAGAGGACTACAACCAGGACATCCTCAACGGCGACACCCCCGACTCGAGCAAGATCGACAAGGCGGCGGAGAAACTGAAGGACGTCTGCACGTCGTGACCGCCGTCCGCACGCCGTGACCCGCCCGAGCCCGCCTGCCCCGTCTCTCCCGCTTCCTCCACCTCCCCTGTCTCTCCCGCCTGCCCCGCCTGCCCCGCCTCCCGCGTCGGAACGCCCTCAGCGGCCGAGGAGTCCGGTCGCCCCCGTGACGACGTCGCGCAGGACGGCGGCCGTGCCGGGAAGGGCGTCGCGGACCGCGGCCGGGGCCGCCGGCTGCTCGGCCGGGTCCGGCCGCTGATGGTCCACCTGGGCGACCCTCGTCTCGGCCTCCGGCGCGGGCGGGGCCAGTCCGGGGGACGGCGGGTGTGCCGCGTCCTCCCGGGACAGCGGCGGAGCCGGGGACTTCGGGGACTGTGGGAGGACCGATTCCCCGGGCGGCGCGGGCGGATCCGTGGACTCCTGCCCGGGCGGACCCGGCAGCCCCAGCACTCCCGGCAGACCCGGCAGACCCGGCGGTCCGGACGGAGCCGATCGTCCGGGCGCGCCCTTCGTCTCGGCCGACGCGTCGAACTCCCACCGCTGCCTCGCGGAACCGTCCCGTTCCGTGACGACGACGTCGCTCCGGGACCGGCCCTCACCGGGGGCGACGGCCAAGCCGCCGTCCCGGCGCAGCAGGAGCTCGCCCCGCACGGTCAGGTCGAAGAAGGCCTCGCCGGAGTGCACCACGCACCCGGCCAGGGCGACCGTCTTGTGGTCCGGGTCGGCGGCCAGGCAGAGCGTCGGGGCGGCGGCGCTGCGCACCAGCCCGTCGTCCTGGTACGACCACTGCTGCGACGCGGCCGACGAGCACGCCGCGAGGACGGCCGCCGCACCGGACTCGGCCCTGCCCCCGGCGACGTCGAGGCAGAGTCCCGCGTCCGTGCTGCGCAGCCTGCCCCCGGCGACCTCGGCGGGGCGGGCGGCGGAGGCGGACGACGGGGCGCCGGAGCCGCCCGGGGCGCCGACCTCGTTCGCGCCCCCGGCCGGCTCGCCCCAGGTGGCCCGGGGGTCGGGGCCGCCGTTGTCGTCGGACCAGCTCCTGGCCACGAGGACGGTGGCGAGCAGGGCGAGGGAGGTCAGGCCGACGCCCACGAGCACCGCCTTGGGACGCCTGCCCGGCAGATCGAGCAGACCGGCCGAGGTGGTGCGGTGACGGCCGCCGACGGCGACGAGCCGGCGCGCGCCCGTGGGGTGGCCGTCCGTGGGGTGGCCGTCCGTGGGATGGCCCTCCGTGGAGCGGCCCTTCGCAGAGCGGCCTGCCGCGTCGGCGGAGACGGCGCGTCCGGGGCGCGAGTCCAGATAGCGGCGGGCGCCCCAGCCGAGCACGGTCTCGGCGAGCAGCGCGTCCAGTCCGTCGTCGAAATGGCTGAGCTGTTCGGCGGCGTGCCGGCAGAAGCGGCACTGCGCGAGATGCTGACGGACATCGGGCAGCAGCGTTCCGCCGCGGCGCAGGGGAACGTCGAGGAGACGGTTGTAGAAACGGCATTCGCTCGTCGGCGCGAGTTCCCGGTGGGCGCGCACACAGCCCGCCCGGAATTGCTCCCGGGCCTGTTCCAGACCGGCCGCCGCGGTCGTAGTGTCCACGCCCAGCAGACCGGCCGGTACGGATATGGGTTCGGCCTCCACCTCCGTGTGCCACAAGAGGCATTGAGAGGCGGCGGGAAGGAACTGGAAAGCGCGTTCGGCGAGTTGCCGCCTTTCGGCCGTAGTGGGCCGCGCGGCGCGCAGTCCTCGGCCGCCGACGGTTTTGCGCAACTCCGGCAGGACGCCGGAAACTCCGTCCGCGCCGGCCCATTCCCGGACCATGTCCCGTACGGCGACGAGGAGTTGGGGGCGCAGCGCGCCGCCGGTGCGCCCCTCGGCCAGTCGACCGAACACCTCGTGGAACGCGGCTGCGGCCACGAGCCGCACCGAGTCCGAGTCGGTGGCCAGGCAGACGGTCGCGTAGTCGTCGGCCGCCCGCCAGTGCCGGGCGAGCAGCAGGGCGACCGCGCGGCCGCTTCCGTCTCCCGAGGCCAGTCGGGCGGCGAGATGGGAGTCGGAATCCCCGGTGGTCCATCCGGGGCGCGGCGGGTAGGGCGGGCGTGGGGGGTTCGGGGATTGCACGGAACCATTTCCTTCCAAGCCGACGAAGGGCACGGAAAGCACGTTCGCCGGAAAGCAGGTGCGTGATTGGTGCGTACCTTCGGTCTGACCAGGCAGGTTGGCTTGATCAGATCCATCCGTAAGGGGAGGCTCACCTTTGCACACACGCCTCACAGGAAACAAGGAGTTCGAGTGACCGAAGTTCAAAGCTCGGTATTTTCAGATAAGTTACCGGCGGTAGCAGAACCCGTATTCGACTTCGCATGGACGGTCGGGCTCAACTTGTGTGCATGGAAAGCCGGATGCCACACAGAATCTTCAACTTTCGGGCCCCTGGAGCGTGCCCGCCCCGGCCCACAGGAATCTCAGATGCGGCTCTCGGGGAACTCCCATCCCCGTCGGCCAGCATGATCCTTATGAGCGCCCCCCACTCCGCACGCAGTGTCCGCAAAGCAGTCGTCCCGGCCGCCGGCCTCGGCACACGCTTCCTGCCCGCGACGAAGGCGACCCCGAAGGAGATGCTGCCGGTCGTCGACAAACCGGCCATCCAATACGTCGTCGAGGAGGCCGCCGCGGCCGGTCTGGACGACGTCCTGATGGTCACCGGCCGCCACAAGCGGGCCATCGAGGACCACTTCGACCACGCCTTCGAACTGGAGCAGACCCTCGCGGCCAAGGGCGACACCGTACGACTGGACGCGGTGCGCGACCCGGCCCGGCTCGCCGACATCCACCACATCCGCCAGGGCGACCCGCTCGGGCTCGGCCACGCCGTCCTGTGCGCCCGCCACCACGTCGGCGACCAGCCGTTCGCCGTCCTGCTGGGCGACGACCTGATCGACCCGCGCGAGACCCTGCTGAGCCGGATGCTCGAAGTGCGCGACCGGTACGCCGGCAGCGTGGTCGCCCTGATGGAGGTCCCGCCGGAGCAGGTCCACCTCTACGGCTGCGCGGCGGTGGAGCCGTCCGGCGAGGACGGCGTCGTACGCGTCACGGGTCTCGTGGAGAAGCCCGCCCGCGAGGACGCGCCCAGCCGGTACGCGGTCATCGGACGCTATGTCCTCGACCCGGCCGTCTTCGACGTCCTGGAGCGCACCGAGCCCGGCCGCGGCGGCGAGATCCAGCTCACCGACGCCCTGCAGCAGCTCGCGACGGGCGGCACGGTCCACGGCGTGATCTTCTCCGGCCGCCGCTACGACACCGGCGACAAGGCCGACTACCTGCGCACCGTCGTCCGCCTGGCCTGTGACCGCCCCGACCTGGGCCCGGAATTCATCACCTGGCTCAAGCAGTTCGTGACGGAACTGGAGAACGGGACCGGGGACGGCGGAGGAGAAGAGGAAGGGGAGCGGGCGGCGGCCTGAGCGACGGGCAGCCACCGGCTTCGGGCACGGTCGACGCCGACCGACGGCGAAGACCTTCGCGGGCCCCGACAGCTCCGGGTCCAGACGCGGCCGAGGACCTGGCAGCACCAGAGCCAGACGGCCGAGCCGCACAGTCTCGCGAGCCCCGACAGCTCCAGGCCCGGACGACCAAAGACCAGACCGTCCCAGAACCAGACCGTCCCAGAACCAGACGGCCGAGCCGGACGACTTCGCGGGCGCCAGCAGCTCCAGGCCCAGGCCGCTGCGGGCAGGGCCGTTCCGGAGCGAGGCGGCGCAGCGCCGGCGATCCAGGGGCGCGTGGTCCGGTGACTCCGGCCGGGGGCGGCCATCGCGGCGGTCCCGGGGTGCCGCAGGCCCGACGCCCACCGTCGCCCCACCGCCATCCCGCCGTCACCCCGCTCGCGGCTCGCGTCTCACGCCGGTCGGCCCGCGCAGGGTGGCCCACGTCGGCGGTCCCGCGCAGGGTGGCCCACGTCGGCGGTCCCGCGCGGGTGGGCCCCCGCGGGCGGTCCCCCCACCCCCGACCACCACGACCAAACCCCGCCCGCACCGCCGGAGGCCCCCTCAGCCGTTGGGGCGCAGCGTCCAGGTGACCGTCATCTCGCCGGTCACCGCGCCGTCGCCGCGGCGGATCTCGATCGCCACCGGGAACTCGGGCCGCTCCCCCGCGTCGAGCTGGGCGACGACCTCGGCGGCCGGGCGGCCCAGGGTCGCGGTGGCGGTGACCGTGCCCATCGCCAGCTTCCGGTAGGCGATCTCGGCGCCGACGGCGAGCGGCACGGCGCGCGCGAGCTGGTCCCCGAACGCGGCGAGCACGATCGCGCCGCTCGCGGACTCGCCCAGCGTGAACATCGCCCCGGCGTGCGGCCCGCCCACGTGGTTGTGGAACTCGCCCTGGTCCGGCAGGGCGACCACGGCCTTGTCCGGCCCCGCTTCCAGGAACTCGAGGTTCAGGGTCCGGGCCATGGGCACCGTGGCGGCGAGCATCTCGCCGATGGACATCTGGTCTGCGCTCATGACCAGGATGTTACCCACGAGTAGCCTCCACTGACCAGACCGCTGCGATGATCGCCGTATGCTTGCGGCCCATGTGGCCAGGAGAGCGACCGCCGACCGGCGGCCCGAACCCGCAACTCCCGCAGAACTCGCAGCACTCGCCGAGCTCTCAGGGTGCGCAGAATCCTCAGCCGGCGCAGCCGAACCCCTATCTGCAACCCGGTTTCCAGCAGCCCAACCCCTACGGGCAGCAGCCCGCCGCTCCCTGGAACGCCCCGACCGTGACGGCTGCCCCGCCGCCCGGCGACAGCGGCGGCGGGCGGAGCAAGGTCGTGGCGATCACCGCGGCCGGCGCCGTGCTGGCGGCCGCCGTCGTGACCGGCGCCGTACTGCTGCGCGGCGGGGACGACGAGCCCGGGCCCGCCCCCACCCCCGTCGCCGCCTCCACATCCGCGTCCGCGACGGCGAACCCGCGCGACGCGGCGACCGGGCAGCCGACCGTCGCCGGCTGGAAGGTCGTCGTCAACCCCGACCTGGGCGTCGCGTTCGACGTGCCGGCCGACTGGGCCGTGAAGTCGACCGGCTGGGTGTCGTACGTCGCGGACGACGACGACCCCGAGGACACCCCGCTCGTCGCCATGAAGGCCCCCGCGTTCCTCAAGGAGGAGTGGTGCGCGGCCGACGACGACCGGGACGGCGAGAACGCCTACACGTCCCTCGCGAGCGCGGGCACCCGCGGCAACAACGGCGCCAAGAGCACCGAGGAGATCGCGAAGGCGGACTCGGCCGCGTGGGTCTACGGCGACTACACCCAGCCCGACCACGCCAAGGTCACCACCGGCCCGGCGACTTCGTACACCACCGCCTCCGGCCTCACCGGCAGTGTCGCCACCTCGCGGTCCTCCGGGGTCGAGGAGGTCGCGGAGAAGGGGAAGTGCGACACCGACGGCAAGGCCACGACGTTCGCCTTCAAGACGCCGGACGGCGACCTCGCCTCCTGGTCGTTCGTCGGGGTGAAGGGCGTCACGGACGAGGTCCCGGACGCGACGATCCGTAAGATCATGGACACGGTACGGGTGTTCCAGCCCGCCGGCTCCTGATTCGGTACGTCCCTGACAAGGGGCGGTGACCCGTTCGTGTCCCGGACGGCACTAGGGTTTCTCCGCATGTGGCCAGGACAGCAGCCGCCCGGGGGAGAGCAGAACCCGCAGGCGCAGAACAATCCGTACCAGCAGCCGGGATACCCGCAGCCGAACCAGCAGCCGGGCCAACAACCCGGCCAATCCGGCCAACCCGGCTACCAGCAGCAGCCGAACCCGTACCAGCAGCCCGGCTTCCAGCAGCCCAACCCCTATGCGCAGCAGCCGCAGTGGGGCGCCCCGGCGCCCGTCGGCGCGCCGCAGCCGCCGCAGCCCGGCGGGGGCGGGAACGGGGGCAACCGCACCAAGGTGATCGCGATCGTGGCGGCCGCGGCCGTCGTCGTGGCCGCCGGCGTCACCGGCTTCCTGGTGCTGGGCGGCGACGATGACGACCCGGCCGACGTGAGCAAGGGCAGCGCGAGTCCCACGACGTCCGTCGCGCCGAGCGACTCGGCGTCGTCGACGACCGGCACGGACGACAACCCGCGCAGCAACGAGACCGAGAAGCCGACCGTCGCCGGCTGGAAGGTCGCCGTGAACCCCAAGTGGGGCATCGCCTTCGACGTGCCGGCCGACTGGGAGGTCCAGTCCCCGGGGCTCAGCCAGGGCTTCGAGTGGGAGGACAAGAAGAAGTCCAGCGGCTACGACTCGATCATCATGTCGGGCACGGCCGAGTACCAGTCGAAGTGGTGCGGCACGGACTCCGACAAGGACGGCAAGACCGACTACACCTCGCTGGCGATGGTCGGCACCAAGGGCGCCGAAGGGGCCAAGACCACCGACGAGATCGCGATCAACACCCCCGCCTGGTGGGTCTTCGGCGGCTACACCGAGCCGGACAAGAAGAGCATCACCTTCGACAAGAAGGCCACCGCGTTCACCACCACGTCCGGCATCAAGGGCAGTTACGCCTGGGCGCAGTCCACGAACACGCCCCAGAAGGGCAAGTGCGACAGCGACGGCAAGGCGATCACGTTCGGCTTCAAGAACTCCAACGGCGACTACGTGTCGTGGAACCTCTACGCGGCCAAGGGCGTGAAGGACGAGCTCCCGAAGGCGACGATCATGAAGATCCTCAGCACGGTACGGCTGAACGGCGACCCCAAGCACAACTGACCGCCGACGCACGACCGACCACCCACCCGGAACCGGCCGCCGAGGCGGACAGACCGGCCACACTTGGCGGGTAATCGGTTTTGCACACCGGAGTGTGGGCGGGGATAGTCGGCCGGTGACCTCAGCCGCCGACCCCCGCCACCCCCTGCGCCCGCGCCTGCGCAGACCCGTCTGGGCGAGCCGCAACTACAGCCTGCTGACCGCCGCCGCGTTCGTGACGAGCCTCGGCAGCCAGGGCGCGCTCATCGCCGCCGCGTTCGCCGTCCTGGAATCGGGCGGCGACGGCGGCGACGTGGGTCTGGTCGCGGCGGCCCGCACGCTGCCGCTGGTGCTGTTCCTGCTGATCGGCGGCGCGGTCGCCGACCGGCTGCCACGGCACCGGGTAATGGTCACGGCCAACGCCCTCAACTTCCTTTCGCAGGGCGCCTTCGCCGCCCTCGTGCTGCTCGGCGAGCCCCGGCTCTGGCAGATGATGCTGCTGACCGCGCTCGGCGGCACCGGCCAGGCGTTCTTCTCCCCCGCGGCCGAGGGCATGCTGATGTCCTCGGTCGAGGGCGAACAGGCCGGCCGGGCGTTCGCGGTGTTCCGGATGGCGATGCAGGGCGCGGCCGTCGGCGGCGCGGCCCTGGGCGGCGCGATGGTCGCCGTGATCGGCCCCGGCTGGGTCCTCGCGGCGGACGCGGCGGCCTTCGCGGTCGCCGGGTCGCTGCGGTCGTTCCTCGACGTCAGCCATATCCCGCGGCGCGAGCCGGGCGGCGGACTGCTCGCCGATCTCCGGGAGGGCTGGGTCGAGGTCAGCGGCCGGCCCTGGCTGTGGCGCATCGTCCTGCAGTTCTCGGTCGCGAACGCCGTGGTGGCCGCCGCGGACGCGGTCTACGGCCCGCTCGTCGCCCGGGACCACCTCGGCGGGGCGGGCCCCTGGGGTCTCGCCCTGGGCTTCTTCGGCGCGGGCACGGTGGCCGGCGCGCTGCTGATGACCCACTGGAAGCCCCGCCGGCTGCTGCTCGCCGGCACCCTCTGCGTCTTCCCGCTGGCCCTTCCCTCCGCAGCGCTCGCCGTGCCGGTCCCGATCGGCGTCCTGTGCGCGGTGATGTTCCTGACCGGCGTCACCCTGGAGGTGTTCGGCGTGTCCTGGATGACCGCGCTCCACCAGGAGATACCCGAGCACAAGCTCTCCCGCGTCTCCGCCTACGACTGGTTCGGCTCGGTGTCCCTGGTCCCGCTGACCACCGCGCTCGCCGGTCCCGCCGAGGACGCCTTCGGGCGGACCCCGTCCCTGTGGGGCTGCACCGTGCTGGTCGTCCTCGTGACGGCGGCGGTCCTGTGCGTACCGGACGTACGCGATCTGACGCGCCGCACGAAGCCGGTCGCCCGGCGGACGCCGACGGGGGACACGGACCGGGGCTCGAAGGACACGGAAACGGACACGGCCGCCGACACGGAGGCGGACCGAGGACTGGTGGGGTAGAGGGCGGACCGAGGACTGGTGGGGTAAAGGGCGGCGGGCCGGGGGCGGCAGCGCCGCTCAGCCGATGCCGAAGGCCCCCTCCGGCGGCACGGGCGACGGTACGGCGTCCTCGTCGCGCACCGGGCGGGCGTCGCCGATGAGGCGCCGTAGGCCGGGCCCGTGCTCCACCCGGGCCGGGAACGCGTCGGAGGCGGTGCGGCGGGCCAGGGAGGTCACGTCGAGCGGCCGGTGCGCGGCCACGAGGACCGCGTTGCCGAAGCGGCGGCCGCGCAGGACGGCCGGTTCGGCGATGAGCATCAGCTCCTCGAACACCGCGGCGAGGTTCGCGAGCTGGGAGCGCAGGAAGGCGAACGGCGCCGCGTCGGCCAGGTTCGCGAGGTACGCGCCGTCGCCGCGCAGGACCCGTCCGGCCTCCCGGGCGTAGGCGAGGGAGGTCAGGTGGGCGGGGATCCGGGAGCCGCCGAAGACGTCGGCGACGAGCACGTCGGCCGAGGCGTCCGGGGCCGTCTCCAGCCAGGCCCGGGCGTCGGCGGCGTGCAGCGCGATGCCGGCGTCCGGCGGGACCGGTAGGTGCTCGACGACCAGGTCCAGCAGGCCGCCGTCGGCCTCGACGACGTCCTGCCGGGAGCCCGGCCGGGTCGCGGCCACGTACCGCGGCAGGGTGAGCGCCCCGCCCCCGAGGTGCAGCACGTCCAGCGGGCGCCCCGCCTCGGCGACGGTGTCCAGGACGTGCCCGAGGCGGCGCGCGTACTCGAACTCCAGGTACGTGGGCTCGTCGAGGTCGACGTACGACTGCGGCGCGCCGTCGACCGTCAGCAGCCAGGCCCGATCCCGATCGACGTCGGGCATGAGCTTGGCGGTGCCGTGGTCGACGGCGCGGGAGACGGGTATGGGCTCGTCGTTCACTTTTTCATTGTGCCCGGGACGGCGTCCTCAGGGGCACGGGCCGGTGTCGCCGTACGGCTCCGCCGTATGGGCGCGACCGGCCCGCAGTGCCCCTCCCCCGCCCGTCGGCCGTCCTCACGGCACGGCCCTCACAGCACGGCCCTCACAGCACCTCCGTCACGGTTCCCGCCCCGACGGTCCGGCCGCCCTCGCGGATCGCGAAGCCCAGACCCGGCTCCAACGGGACCTCACGGCCCAGCTCGACGGTCATCCGCGCCCGCTGCCCGGGCCGCACCAGGGCGACGCCCCCCAGGTCCACGTCCCCGACGACATCGGCCGTACGGATGTAGAACTGGGGCCGGTACCCGGAGTTGACGGGCGTCGTACGCCCGCCCTCCCGCGCCGACAGCACGTACACCTCGGCGGCGAACCGGCGGCTGGGGCGCAGGCTGTCCGGCGCGGCGACCACGTGCCCCCGCCGGACGGCGTCCCGCGGCACCCCGCGCAGCAGCAGCGCCACGCTGTCCCCGGCCTGCGCCTCCTCCATCGGCTTGCCGAAGGTCTCCACGCCGGTGACGACCGTCTCGACGTCGGCCCCCAGCACGTCGACCCGGTCGCCGACCCGTACCGTGCCGCGCTCGATCGCCCCGGTGACGACGGTCCCCCGGCCGGTGATGGTGAGCACGTTCTCCACGGACAGCAGGAACGGCTTGTCCAGATACCGCTCGGGGAGGGGCACGTAGGTGTCCACCGCGTCGAGCAGCGCGTCGATCGACGCGGTCCACCGCGGGTCGCCCTCCAGGGCCTTGAGCCCCGAGACCCGTACGACGGGCGCGGCGTCGCCGCCGTAGCCGTGCGCGGTGAGCAGGTCGCGGACCTCCAGCTCGACGAGGTCGCTGAGCTCCTCGTCGCCGGCGTCGGCCTTGTTGAGCGCGACCACGATGTGGTCGACCCCCACCTGCCGGGCCAGCAGGACGTGTTCGGCGGTCTGCGGCATGATCCCGTCGAGCGCGGAGACGACGAGGATCGCGCCGTCCAGCTGCGCGGCGCCGGTGACCATGTTCTTGACGTAGTCGGCGTGGCCGGGCATGTCGACGTGCGCATAGTGCCGGGTGTCGGTCTCGTATTCGACGTGCGCGATGTTGATGGTGATGCCGCGCGCGGCCTCCTCCGGGGCGCGGTCGATGCGGTCGAACGAAACGTATCGGGTGGCGCCGCCGGCGCCCCGCTCGGCGAGGACCTTGGTGATGGCGGCGGTCAGGGTGGTCTTGCCGTGGTCGACGTGACCCATGGTGCCGATGTTCAGATGCGGCTTGGTGCGCACGTAGGCGGTCTTGGGCATGGCTGTACCTCGCAGCTCTGCGTAGGAGAGGAGGACCCCGAGCAACCGGCCGACCCTCCCCCTGCGGGGTCCGCCGGTCGATCCGGAGAGGGTCAGCTTCGGGCGCCGTCGACAGCGGCCACGAGGAGCGGGACGGCAGCCTTCGGGGCATCCGCGACGGCGGATGCTGCGACGACGAAGGCGTACCGGAACATGGTCCCGATCATTTCCGATGGTTCGTTCGGTGTCGAATGGTTTTCGGCGGGTTCGCAGAGCCGGACAGCGGCTGCTGTTCGCGGACGGCCGCTACTCCCCGATGTTCTTCAGCGCCTCCCGCACCGACAGCGGTGCGAACCGTCCCCGTTCGCGGGCGAGGAAGGCGCGGACGGCGTCCGGGGCGGTCTTGGCGTACTCGCGCAGACACCAGCCGATCGCCTTGCGGACGAAGAAGTCCGGGTGGCCGGACTGGCGCAGACAGTAGGCGAAGAGGCGGTCGACGTCCGTGCGGTCCTTGTAGCGCAGTTGGTGGAGCAGCGCGGAACGGGCGACCCACAGGTCGTCGTCGGCGATCCAGGCGTCCATGTCGGCGGTGAGCCGGGGGTCGGCCGCGACCAGGCCGCCGACGACGTGCGCGGCGAGCAGGTCGACGGTGTCCCACCAGGAGACCGTGGCGACGAGCCGGCGAGCGGTCGGCAGGAACGCGGACGAGCAGCGTCCGACGTGACGGCGCAGGTAGTCGACGGCGAAGTAGTGGTACTCGCGCTGCGGCAGCGCCCAGCAGCGCAGGGCGATCGCCGCGCAGTCGGCCTCGTCCGGGCGGGGCGTGCCGGCCAGGACGGTGCGGGAAAGCGCCCGGCGGTCGGGCGTGGGGATGCCGAGGAAGGGCGCCACGTCCTTCATGTACGCGCGCATCCCCGCCGCCCTGACGGGATCGGCCGCGCCGGCGTACACGGCGCTCAGCCGCTCCAGCACGGTGTCGGCGAGAACGCTCGGCGGCGCTCCGGCCGCACCCGCGCCTGTGACGGTCATGAGACGAACCATACGGCGATCACACACGTCCTTCGGTTACTGTCGCCCGCATGCTCGATGCCACCAACCGCTCTGGGGGCACCGCCACGGCCACTCCCCGGGCCACCGTCACGGCACTCGTCCTTCCCGAGCCCGTGCCCGCCGTCCCCGTCGCCGTGCCCGCGCCCACGCCGCTCTCCGTCGCCGCGCCCGGCGGTCTCGCCGCACGCTGCACGAGAGTGCTGCTCTCGCCCTGGTCGCGGTTCTCGCTGCTGATCGCGCTGCTGGCGGCGGCCGCGTCGAGTGTGCTGCTCTTCGAGCCGCAGAAGCTGCTCGCGGACGGCTGGCCCCCACAGTTGGGCGGCGCCACGGCGGCCGCCGTGTTCGCGGTGGCGTACGGGCTGTGCACCGTGGCGTTCGTCCCGCGCCCGTTGCTCAACCTGGCCGCGGGCGCGCTGTTCGGCTCGGCGACGGGTCTGGCGACGTCGCTGACGGGCACCGTGCTGGGCGCCGGTCTCGCCTTCGGCCTCGGCCGCGTGCTGGGGCAGGACGCCCTACGACCGCTGCTGCGCGGGCGGCTGCTGAAGGCGGCGGACGGCCAGCTGAGCCGGCACGGCATGCGCTCGATGCTGGCGGCGCGGCTGTTCCCGGGGGTGCCGTTCTGGGCCGCGAACTACTGCGCCGCCGTCTCCCGCATGGGCTGGGTGTCCTTCCTGGTCGCGACCGCGCTGGGCTCGATCCCGAACACGGCCGCGTACGTCGTCGCGGGGGCCCGCGCCTCGGCGCCGACGTCGCCGGCGTTCCTGATCGCGATGGCCGGCATCGCCCTGCCCGCGGTGGCGGGCGCGGTGGTGGCCTGGCGCAAACGCCACCACCTGCGCAGGCCGTGACTCCCGGATCCCTTCCAGGTCCCCTCTAGACCCCTTCGAGGATCATCGCGTTGGCGAGTCCGCCCGCCTCGCACATGGTCTGCAGCGCGTAGCGGGCGCCGCGTTCGCGCATCGCGTGGACGAGGGTCGTGGTGAGCCGGGCGCCGCTCGCGCCCAGCGGATGGCCGAGCGCGATCGCGCCGCCGTGCACGTTGACCTTGGCGAGGTCGGCGCCGGTCTCCTGCTGCCAGGCCAGGACGACGCTGGAGAAGGCCTCGTTGACCTCGAACAGGTCGATGTCGTCGAGGGTCAGCGACGCCCGGCGCAGCACCTTCTCGGTGGCCGGGATGACGCCGGTGAGCATCAGCAACGGGTCCGATCCGGTGACGGCGAAGCTGTGCAGTCGGGCGAGCGGGCGCAGGCCGAGGCGGGCGGCGGTCTCGCTGGAGGTGATGAGGACGGCGGAGGCCCCGTCGTTGATCGGGCTGGCGTTGCCGGCGGTGATGTTCCACTCGATCTGCGGGAAGCGCTCGGCGTACGTCGGGTCGTAGTAGGCGGGCTTGAGGCCGGCGAGGATCTCGGTGGTGCTGCCGGGCCGTACGCACTCGTCGTGCGCGACGCCCTCCAGGGGCGCCAGCTGGGCGTCGAAGAGGCCCGCGTCCCGGGCGGCGGCCGCCTTGCGGTGCGAGGAGACCGCGAAGGCGTCCAGCTGATCGCGGGTCATCGACCATTTCGCGGCGATGAGTTCGGCGCTGATGCCCTGCGGGACGAGGCCCTCCGGGTAGCGGCCGGCGACCCCGGGACCGAAGGGATCGGTGCCGGGCAGCACGCCCGACCCCATCGGCACCCGCCCCATGGACTCCACTCCGCAGGCGACGACCAGGTCGTACGCCCCCGAGAGCACGCCCTGCGCCGCGAAGTGCACGGCCTGCTGGGAGGAGCCGCACTGGCGGTCCACGGTGGTCGCGGGCACCGACTCCGGGAAGCCCGCCGACAGCACGGCCTGCCGGGTGATGTTGACGGCCTGCTCGCCGACCTGGGTGACCGTGCCGCCGATGACGTCGTCGATGAGCGCCGGGTCGATCCCGGAGCGCTCGACGAGGCTGCGCAGGCTGTGGGCGAGGAGTTCGACGGGGTGGACGGAGGCGAGGGCGCCGTTCGGCTTGCCCTTGCCGATGGGGGTGCGTACGGCTTCGACGATGACTGCGTCACGCATGGTGCGGGCCTCCTTGGCCGCCCGGGCACGACCGGCGCGGCTACCGGTGAGTAGGAAATCCAAACTCACCATAGCCCCGTGGGTTGGAAAATCAAACCCTCCCCTAAGCTGGGCGTCATGGCAGCCCCCAAAGACCCGCGCCCCTGCTCGATCGCCGACGCCCTCGCCCTCGTCGGCGAGAAGTACTCCCTGCTCGTCCTGCGGGAGGTCTGCCTGGGCAACGGCCGCTTCGACCAGTTGATCCGCAACATCGGCGCCCCGCGCGACATCCTGGCCACCCGGCTGCGCCGTCTCGTCGACGCCGGGATCCTCGCCAAGCGCGCCTACAGCGAGCGCCCGCAGCGCTTCGAGTACCGGCCGACGCAGGCGGGCCTGGAGCTGGAGCCGGTGCTGATGACCCTCATGGCGTGGGGCGACCGCCATCTCCGGAAAGACGACGATCGCCCCATGGTGGTCGAGCACGTCTGCGGCAACGAACTGGTCCCCACCGTCACCTGCTCCGCCTGCGGCGGCACGGTCCACCACCAGGACCTGACGGCCCACCCGCAGACTCCCGGCTGGACGGTGGCGGGCCCGACCGCGGCGTGATCCGGACCACGCCCTCCCCGGGGCCACACCCTCCCCGGGCCGACGTTCCCCCGGCCGGCGCCCCCTGGGCCTACGCCCCCTTGTACACGTCCAACCGTCCGCACATCCCGAACTTCCCGTACGCCGAAGGCTGTTCGGCCCGTACGACCGCCTCGGCGAGGTGGGAGACGTCCCCCTCCGCCAGCCGGTCGAGCTGCTCCCCCGTCGCCGCCGCGGCCGCCTGCGCGCCGCGCCGCCAGCGCTCGCGCCACTCGGCCAGCCGGGGCCGCACCAGGGCGGCGGCGGCCCGATGGAAGGCCGCCAGGGCCTCCGAGCCGTCCGGCCCCTTCCCGGCCTCGCGCAGCGCCCGGTAGCCCTCCAGGGCCAGATCGCGCCGGGCGCGGGCGATCCGGGCCTGTTCCGCCTCCGGGGCGTCGGCCGGGATCACGGTCGCGGCGGCGTACGTCTCCGGGTCGGTCAGGTACTCCGGGGGCAGCGTGAGCACCGCGTCGCCCGCCTCCGGGAGGCCGCTGTTCTGCATCAGGACGGTGATGCGCAGGTCGTCCTCGTTGACCAGACGGTGGACGGTGCCGGGCGTGAACCAGGCGACCGTGCCGGGCGTGAGAGGCGTGACCTCGTAGCCGGAGGCGGTGAGGGTCTGCACGGCGCCCCGGCCGCCCGTCACGACGTACCCCTCCGAACAGGTCAGGTGCATATGGGGCGTTCCGCCGTGCAGACCGTCGGCGGCCGGCCAGTCGTACACGCACAGGCGCGAGACGGCGACCCCGCCCGGCAGCCCGCCGTACGCGCTGCCGTGCGCACCGCCGGACGCGCTCACCAAGGGTGCGCGTCCAGGTACCCCGCGATCCCCTCCCGCTCCCAGGCCCCGTCGGCCACGACCACGCGGTAGCGGCGGGTGAGGGTGTCGCCCGGGGCGAGTTCCAGTTCGTCGAAGAACGCCCAGGAGGGGGCGATGCCCGCGAAGGGCTCGTTGCGTACGAACCAGTGGGCGGGGTGGGCTCCTTGGGCGCCGGAGTGGTCGTTCTCGGGGGCGTGCGCGAAGACGACGGTCGCGTGGCCGTCGGCGCCGTCGTGCTCGCCGGAGAGGGCGAGCCAGGGGCTCTGCGAGGCCATCAGCTCGGGGCCCTCGCCCTCGGGACCGATGATCCGGCCGTCGCGGAAGGCACGCGGGCCGCGCCAGAACAGGCCCGTGTACCCGGCCAGTTCGCGCCCGGCGGTGGTCGGGCTGCCGAACCGCAGCGGCTCGTCCCGGCGGTTGGTGATCGCGCTGGTCCAGGTCAGCGCCCAGGAACCGGAGTCCGGATCGACGTCGTGCACCTCGATCCGGCGCGCCTCCTCGGCCCACAGCTCACCGCTGTACGGGTGCCAGGTCAGGCGTTCGGCGATGACGGCCCGGCCGCCCTCGGCGGACACCTCGTCGAAGGCGACGTGCGCCATCGACCCGACGCGCTCCGGCAGCGCGAGATACCCCTCGCCGTGGACATAGGAGTTGCCGCCCCACAGGTTCGCGCCCGAGAGGTGGGACGCGGTCAGCGACAGGCCCTTGTGCCAGCGGTGGTCGTTGGGCCGGTAGTCGGTGACGACGTCCCCGGCCAGCGTCCGCAGCGGGTGGAGGTACGGCCTCGGCGCCTCCCAGGCCGCCTCCGGCCGGTAGACGTAGGCGAGCAGCTCGACGCCGGTGACCGGGTCCGCCAGCGTGATCCGGTCACCATGGGCGTGCACGAGCCGCAGACCGTCGCCGCTCATGCGGACACCTCGGCGGGCTTCGCGACAACGGCCGCGGCCTCGGCCGTGGCCGCGGCCGGCGCCCAGCCGGGCGCGCCGCCGTGCAGGGCCGTGTAGTAGGGGTCGCCGGGCCCGATCTCGCCCCGCCGCACCGTCGTGTCCGTGAACGCCGACTTGTACAGCGCGCTGATCAGCTCCAGGCTGGTGCGCCCGTCCGCGCCGCTGCTGCGCGGCCGCTCCCCCGCACGCATGCTGGCGACCAGCTCGCGCAGCTGCTCCAGGTGCGAGCTGGGCACGTCCGCGCCGAAGTCCTGCCAGGCCGCCGCCAGATCGCCCGGGACGTCCGGGGCCGGGGTGATGCGCCAGTCGGCGTTGGAGTGGCCGTAGAGGTGGGTGAGCTCGACGGTGGCGCGCTCGCAGTCGATCCGGATGCGGCTGACCTCGTCGGGGCTGAGGACGCTGTTGACGACCGTCGCCATGGCCCCGCTCTCGAAGCGCAGCAGCGCGGTGGACACGTCCTCCGTCTCCACGTCGTGCACCAGCCGGCCGGCCATCGCACGGACCTCGCTCCACGGGCCGAGCAGATCGAGCAGCAGGTCCATCTGGTGGATGCCGTGGCCCATGGCCGGGCCGCCGCCCTCGGTCTGCCAGCGGCCGCGCCAGGGCACGGCGTAGTAGGCGGTGTCGCGGTACCAGGTGGTCTGGCAGTGCGCGACCAGCGGCCGCCCGAGCGCCTGCTCGGCGAGCAGCCGCCGCACATGCCGGGTACCGGACCCGAACCGGTGCTGGAAGACGATCGAGGAGTACGGCCCCCCGGCCTGCCCCTCCTCCGCCTCCACGGCGTCGTAGTCGGCGAGGGTCGGCACCGGCGGCTTCTCGCACCACACCCAGGCCCCGGCGCGCAGCGCGGCCACGCTCTGCGCGCGGTGCAGGGTCGGCGGGGTGCAGATGGTCACGAGGTCGGGGCGCTGCTCCGCCAGCATGCGCTCCAGGTCGGTGTAGGCGTGCGGAACCCCGCCCTCCGCGCAGAACGCCTCGACGGCCCCGGCGTCGATGTCGACCGCCGCGACCACCTCGGTCTCCCCCTCGGCGGCGAGCCGCTGCAGCGCGGGCAGATGCGAGCCGCGGCCGATGGCGCCGGCGCCGATCACGGCGGCCCGGATACGGCGGCCGGCGAGCGGAGCCGACGGCGGAGATGACGGGGAAGCGGACGGGGAAGCGGACGGGGACATGGGCGGGATCAGCACTCCTCCGACGTACGGCCGAACGACCGAGTGGGCTTGCAATCGAGTCACACGAGTTGCAATCGAGCAGCCAGCACCCGCAGCAAGCGCTTTCCACTCGACAGCAACGTATGCGGCGGCCCACCAGCGGGTCAACCATCCACGGGCCTCCTCTCCACCATGAGAACCGCCGTGAGAACCGCCATGGGATCCGCCACGAGAACCGCCATGGGATCCGCCACGAGATCCACCCTGCGCACCGATGCCCGCACACCGCCTGCGAAGCCCCTGTGCCGGGCCTGTCACACGGGACCGCTACGCTTCCCTCCGCAGGCACTTGATCACCTGATCACCCCGGCGCGGCGGGCCCGCCGTCTCCGTCGCCCCTCTCCGATCGGCACTTGGACTCCGTAACCTCATGTCTTGGTTTGAATCCCTCATCCTCGGACTCGTCCAGGGGCTGACCGAGTTCCTCCCCGTGTCCTCCAGCGCGCATCTGCGGCTGACCGCGGCCTTCTCGGGCTGGGAGGACCCCGGCGCCGCCTTCACGGCGATCACCCAGATCGGCACGGAAGCCGCGGTGCTGATCTACTTCCGCAAGGACATCGGGCGGATCATCGCCGCGTGGTCGCGGTCGCTCTTCAACAAGGAGATGCGCAAGGACCACGACGCCCAGATGGGCTGGCTGGTGATCGTCGGCTCGATTCCGATCGGGCTGCTCGGCGTGACGCTGAAGGACCAGATCGAGGGGCCGTTCCGCGATCTGCGGATCACGGCGACCATGCTGATCGTCGTCGGCATCGTCATCGGCGTCGCCGACCGGCTGGCGGCGCGCGACGAGAACGGCGGACGCCATCGCGCGCCCAAGCAGCGCAAGACCCTGGAGAACCTGAGCGTCAAGGACGGCCTGATCTACGGCCTCTGCCAGGCCTGCGCCCTCATCCCCGGCGTCTCCCGCTCCGGCGCGACCATCAGCGGCGGCCTGTTCATGGGCTACAAGCGCGAGGCCGCGGCCCGTTACTCGTTCCTGCTCGCCATCCCGGCCGTGCTGGCCTCCGGGATGTTCGAGGTGAAGGACGCGCTCGAGGGCGGCCATGTGGCGTGGGGGCCGACGATGTTCGCGACGGTGATCGCGTTCTTCTGCGGGTACGCGGTCATCGCATGGTTCATGAAGTTCATCAGCACCAAGTCCTTCATGCCGTTCGTCTACTACCGCGTCATCCTCGGCATCGTCATCATCGCCCTCGTCGCGACGGGCGCGCTCAGCCCGCACGCGGCGGAGTCGGCGGAGTGACCGCTCCCAGCCGACAGTTGATCTACGGCCGTGACCAACTCCATAGGTGACGCGTAGCCGTCTGGTAGCGCACTGTCAGTGCTTGCGCCTAGGCTTGCGCCATGTCCCCCAAATCTGTGGCCTCTGGTTCCGTGCTGTCCGCGACCGAGTTAAACGAGCGGATCCGCGCGCTGTGGCTGCGCGCGGGCGGGTCCCTGTCGGCCCAGGAGCGCGTGGAGTACGAGCTGTTGGTGGTGGAGTGGGCCGCGGCGATACGCGGCGAGGTGGTCACGGCGGCGTAGGCGAGGCAGGACCGGGCGGAACGACGCGAGGCCGGGCGCGACGACGCGAGGCCGGGCGGAACGACGTAAAGCTGGGCGGGACCGAGCAGAGGCGCGCGGGCCCGCGCGCTCACCGCCCTCCGGCCACCCGCAGCACCGCCCCCGTCGTGTACGACGCCTCGGGCGACATCAGCCAGGCCACGGCCGCCGCGATCTCCTCGGCCCGGCCCGGGCGGCGGAGCGGGATCGAGGTCGCCGCCCGCCGCGCACGGTCGGGGTCGCCCATCGCCGCATGCATCTCGGTGTCGATGATGCCGGGCGCGACGGCGTTGACCCGGACGCCGTCCGGGCCGAGTTCCTTGGACAGGCCGACGGTGAGAGCGTCGAGGGCGGCCTTGGTCGCCGCGTAGTGGACATAGTCGCCGGGACCGCCGAGCGTCGCGGCCGCGGACGACACGTTCACGATCACCCCGCTCCCCCGCGCCGACATCAGCTGTGCCGCCCGCCGGGCGCACAGCAGCGCGCCCAGCAGGTTCACCTCCACGACCCGGCGCAGGTCGGCGGTGTCCGTGTCGGCCAGCCGTCCCAGCGGGCCGGTCACACCGGCGTTGTTCACCAGGCCGGTCACCGGTCCGAGGTGCGCTTCGGCCGTCTCGAAGAGCCGTTCCACGTCCGCTTCGACGGAGGTGTCCACCCGTACGGCGACCGCGCGGCCGCCGGCGTCGCGCACCGCGTCCGCGACCGCCGCGGCGGCCTCGGCGTCACGGACGTATCCCACCGCCACGTCATGCCCCTCGGCCGCCAGCCGCGCGCAGACCGCGGCCCCGATCCCACGACTGCCGCCGGTGACCACCGTGATGGGACGTGACATGTCTGCCTCCTGACGCAGCGCGGTCTTCCGGTCTCCCGGGTCCCCGCTCTCCCGGTCCATCGGATGATCACCCTACGTCCGCGCGCCCGCCGTCCCGGACGGCGTCGTCGAGAGGTGGCGTTCCAGGAGTGCGCGACGTCGACGACGAGGGGGGTCGCCGGGTCGTGGTTCGGGCCCACGGAGATCTGCAGGATCGCCCCGCCGGAGACGGGGATCTCCCCCGAACCGGGCATGGTCGGCTTGTCGACGCACTGCACGTGACGGCCGAGCGCCCCGGTCGTCGGGCCGCCCTTGAAATCGAGGACGGACAGGCCCCGGTGCCGTGCACGCCGTCAGCCGACCGAGTCCATGAACGTCAGCATCCGCCGGTTCACCTCGTCCGCGTGGTCGATCTGTGGTCCGTGTCCGGTGTTCGAGACGATCTCGGCACGGGCTCCCGGCACCAGGCGCGGCACTCGCTCCACCTGCCGCCGCGGGTGCACCAGCAGGCTTCGCCTGCCGAGCACGAGGTAGAGCGGGGTACGGACGGTGGAAAGCTCGGCCTCGGACAGGGGCAGCGGCGCCGGGCGGCGTATCCGGTAGGCGCGGACGCTCCGTCTGATCATCGTGCGCAGCTCCGGCACGACGAGGACAGGCTGCTCCAGCCAGGCCGCCAGTCGGGGGCGCAGCGCCTTTGGCGCGGAGGTCGCGAAGAGGCTGACGAAGATCCAGACGAAGAAACGCAGACCGACCTTCTCCAGGCCCCCGGGGTCGAGCAGGGTGACGGAGGCGAGGCGGCCGGGCCTTCGGTGCGCCTGGTTCAGGGCGAGCCAGCCGCCGTACGAGGAGCCGACGAGGTGCACCCGGTCGAGGCCGAGTTCGGCGAGGGTCTCGTCGAGCCACTGCGCGGCGCGTTCGGGCTGGTGGATGGCCTCGCGCTGCACGCTGCGGCCCGGGTCGCCCGGGGTGTCGATCGCGTAGACGGGGCGTTCGGCGCTGAGCGCCGGGGTGTTCGGATACCACATCGCGGAGCAGCTGCCGGCGCCGTGCACCAGGACGACGGGGGTCCGGGACTCGTCGGCCGGGCCGTACCGGTAGACGTGCGTCGTCCCGAAGCCGGTCTCCACGTCCACCTCCGCAACCGCCTTCGCCCCCAGGGCGTGTACGGCGTCGCAGGCGGCGAAGTAGCGGTCGCGCAGGGCGTCGTCGACGTACCGTCCGACATCGGGCCGGGCACGGTCACGGGCCGTGGTCTCGGACACGGGTGGCCACCTCCGTAAGTCATCGGTGATCAGTGATCAGTCGTTGGTTGTTGGTCGTTGACCATCGCCTGTTCGTGGTACGACCGTATCATCAAATTGATACAGCTGTACCATGAAGACGGCACGGCCCAGCGGCACGGCCCGGCAGCCAGGGCCACCGAGCAAACCGAGGCAGGACCGAGGCAGGACCGAGGCGGACCCGACGCGGGACCGAGGATGGAGGCAGGGCGCATGCCCAAGCGTGTGGATCACACACAGCGACGTGTCGAGATCGCCGAGGCGCTCATCCGGGTCGCCGGGCGACGCGGGCTGCACGCCGTGGGCATGCGTGACGTGGCGGCCGAGGCCGACGTGTCGCTCCGACTGGTCCAGTACTACTTCGAGACCAAGGAGAAGCTGCTCCTCTTCGGCCTTCAGCGGCTGGCGGAGAGATTCGGGGAGCGGGTCGCCGCCCGGCTCGCGGCGGCCGAAGCCGGCCCGAGCCCGCGGGCGACGGTGGAGGCGCTGCTGATGACGGCGCTGCCCGCCGACGAGGAGAGCCGCACCTTCCACCTCCTCTACACCTCGTACGCCGTACTGGCCGTGACCGACGAGACCCTTGCAGCCCAGCCCTTCATCAAGGAGCCCGACGCCGCCGAGGAGGCTCTGACACACCTCCTCCGACAGGCCGGCGAGGCGGGCCTCCTGAGCCCCGGCGCGGACCCCCGACTGGAGGCGATCTCCCTGCTCGCCCTGTCGGCGGGGCTCGGCACCAGCGTCCTCGTCGGCCAACGCAGCCTGGAGACGGCCGCCGAGGTCCTGCACCGTCAACTGGACCGGATCTTCCGCCCCCTTCTCGTGTCGCCCCCAGCCGTCCAATGACCGTCCGTTAAGATCGCTTCGCCACAAAGGTACCGATTTTCACGGAGGACAGGACGGCGAGGATCAATCGCGAGCGCCTCGTCAGAACGCTGACGTTCTGGCTGCGTCCTGCCTTCGCGTTACAGGTCGTCACCCGCTTTCAGAAGATCGTGGGTTTCGACCGGTCGATGGCCCTGGCGTCCAGCGCCCTGACGGCGTTGGTCCCGCTCTCCCTCCTCATGAGCGCCGTCCTGGGCAACTTCGTGCACTACGACGTCGCGGAGCGGATCATCCGGCGCTACCACCTCACCGGAGCGGGCGCCACGGCGGTCAGCACCCTGTTCTCTCCCGCCGAAGGCGCCAGTGCGAGCGTGGGCGTCTTCGGGGTCGCGTTTCTGACGATCTCGGTGCTGAGTTTCGCGCGCGCCGCACAGCGGCTCTTCGAACAGACCTGGGAACTCAAGCCCCTCAGTGTGCGCAACACGCGCAACGACCTGTGGTGGATCCTCGCGCTCGGCGGCTACGCGGTGGTCACGGTCCTGCTCTCCGGGCTCCTCGACGGAACCGGACTGGGTCTGGCCGCTACGGCGTGCGAGGTACCGGTGACCACCGCGTTCCTCGTCTGGAGCGGCTGGATCCTGTCAGCAAAGCGGATCAGCCGGCCGGACCTGCTCCCTTTCGGCGTCGCCGGCGCCGTTCTGACGGCGGCCTACTCGGTGGGTGCGGGCATCTACCTGCCGCGTCTGTTCAACTCCTACGCCGCACGCTACGGAGTGGTCGGCGCCGTCTTCGCGATGATCTCCGCGCTCTTCGCAGCCATGCTGGTCATGGTGGGATCGGCGGCACTGGGGCGAGAGGTACGGGACCAGCTCGGTCGGATCCGTCAGGGGCAGCGCCCGTCCGACCACGAGGTCCGCCGGCAGTGGGACAGCCTGGTCGAGCAGACGCGGTCACGGTGGCGCACAGCACGGGAACAGGTCTCCCGCCGTCAGACCAAGGATCCGAACCGCTGACGGACGCAGGATGCCCTGCGGGAAGACGACCGTCTACCACTTTCCAGCCAGACGCCGTAGCATCGCGTCGACGTTTTGGATCGTCAACTCGACTTGCCAGCAAGTCTGTTGGGGTACTGCGGCGCATATGGGGGAGTGGCGATGGGGGCCCGAAATCTATGGGACGAGATCCCGGCGACCGTGCCGGGCGCGGCGGCGGAGCGGGCGCTGGGCGCCGGTCGGTACGCCTTTCGCGCACGGACCAGCGCGGTGTCCTGGTGGGGCGCGTTCATGCTCCTGCTGGTCACGGCGTTCTGCGTGATGATGGTCTTCGTCATCAGCGATGAGAGCGAGTGGACGAACGCGATCCTCTTCATCATCCTCGGCGGATGCAGCTTCCTCGGGGCGATCGCCGTACCGCTGGCCGCACGGTTCAAGCCGGCCGAATGGTGCGCCGTCTTCGAGGGCGGTGTCGTCTACCAGTACGGGTCGCGTCCGCCGATCGCCGGGGCCTGGGACGAGATCACCGGGTGCCAACGACACGCGACGGACCTCGTCCGCAACGGGGTCACCATGTCCACCACGCATTCGGTGTACGTCCAGATGGCGGCCGGCAACTTCATGGTGTCGGGGGACACCGCCAACGCGCAGGAGATCGGCGCTCTGATCGCGAACAACTGGGTCGCCGTCCAGAACCAGATCGCGGAGGAGCACGCCGGCGCCCAACTGGAGGAGCTCGGCGAGTTGTTGCAGACCGGTGGACGAGTGGCGTTCGGACCGTTCACGGTGAGCCTGGCCGGACTCGAGCACGGGGGCGCCGTGCTGGACTGGAAGAAGATCAGCGAGGTCGAGCTGATGGGATCGACCATCTACGTGCTGGTCACCGGGGAGCGCAAGCCGGCGGTGAAGGAGCCGGTCTCCGCCGTGCCGGAGAGCGTGCTGTTCCTCACCCTGTCGGACGCCCTGCGCCGAACGGCACGGCAGACCACATGACCTGCTACCTGCTGGATGCGGTGGGGCAGTCGCCGCCCTGGGCCTGCCGGACACGCTCGACGACCATCGTGGCGGCGGCGAGGTGAACCCGCCGCCGCCACGCTCGCGGTGTGGGTCCGGTGTTGTAGACGGAGCTGATCCGGTCGTTCCAGGCCGAGGGCATGACGCCCTCCGAGTACCAGGCGTTGGTGTTGCCCGGGTACCAGTACCCGACACCGTCGGCGCGGGCGAGCAGGGCGAAGCCCGTGCAGGCCGGCGGCCCGCCGAATCGGCCCATCACGAACACCGCCGCGTCGCCGTCGCCGACATGGTGTGACGGGCGCGCTGTCACCGCGGCCCGACGGCGGGTGCCGCATGCCCACGCCGGTCTAGCAGCGCCCCACGAGCCGGCGCCGTGGAGTTCCCCGCGTATCGCCGCACGCACCCTCGGACGTCCCCGCATGGCCCCTGTCACCGGACGGATCCCCGCACAGCACTTGGCTGGGCAGCCCTTATGCCCAACACTCGGCCCATGACGCAGCGTGTGGAGCTCGCCACCGTGATGGACCGGCTGGCCGTCGACGAATTGATCACCGACTATGCGGGGGCCGTCGACGACGGAGACTGGACGGCGTACCGGGAACTGTTCACATCGGACGGGCGGGCGGACTACCGCTCCGCCGGAGGGATCGAGGGGGAAGCCGGGCACGTGGCCGATTGGCTCGCGGAGAGCATGCGGCTGTTCGCGATGCGGCAGCATCTCATCGTCAACCGTCGGGTGCGCTTCGAGGTGTTGGAGCAGGACACGGGGGCGGACGTCGCCCGGGTGCGGGCCGACTACGTCAACCCCATGCGGTTGGCCACGGACGGCGACGGCTCCGCGAACGGCCACGGCTCCGCCGCCGCGCCCGACTTCGTGTGCGGGGGCCGGTACTCCTTCGATCTGCTGCGGACGGACGACGGCTGGCGGGTGCGCGAGGTCGTCGTGCACGAGAAGTGGCGGCGGTTGCCCGGCTGAGCCGAGAGCGCGCTGTCGGAAAGCGCCCTGTCGGAGATCGTCGGGAGCGCGCACACTGGAGCCACCCGCCGGGTAGGGAGGCGCCGTATGAGGACGACGTTCGGTCACTGGCTCGTCTCTCCCTGGCGGCGCTCGGCCTTCGTGGCCCTGGCGGGCGCCCTGCCCGTGCTGGCCTTCCCGGCACCGGCCTTGTGGTGGTGGGCGTACGTCGCCCTGGTCCCCTGGATCCTGCTGGCCCGCTCCGCTCCGACGGGGCGGCGGGCGGCGTACGACGGCTGGAGCGGCGGGTTCGGGTTCATGCTGGCCATGCACCACTGGCTGCTGCCGTACCTGAATGTGTTCACCCTCGTGATCGCCGGCCTGCTGGGCGGCCTGTGGGCTCCGTGGGCCTGGCTGGTACACCGATTCCTCGGCCCGGCCGGCACCCTCCCCGCTACCCGCCCCACTCCCCTCCCCGCCCCCCTTCCCATTCCCCGCCCCGGCGCACACACGGATCCGCACGCCGGCGCACGCACCCACGCACCCCCTGAAGTCCCGACCCGTGGCCGGGTCCTCGTCGCGCTGCTCGTCCTGCCCGCCGGCTGGCTGGCGATCGAGCTGGTCCGTTCGTGGCAGGGGCTGGGCGGGCCGTGGGGGATGCTCGGGGCCAGTCAGTGGCAGGTGGAGCCGGCGCTGCGGCTCGCCTCCGTCGGCGGGGTGTGGCTGCTGAGCCTCCTGCTGGTGGCGGTGAACGTCGCCGTCGCCGTCCTGGTCGCCCTCCCCGCGTCCCGCGCGCCGGCCGTCGCCGGTCTCGTCGCCACCGCCGCCACGGCCTCGGCCGCCTGGGTGTGGGCGCCCCGCCCCGACGTCGACGGGCGCACCCGGATCGCCGTCGTGCAGCCGGGCGTGATCGACGGCGTCGACAGCCGCTTCGACCGTGAGGCGCAGCTGACCCGGCGGCTGGTCGGACAGGGCGTCGATCTGATCGTCTGGGGCGAGAGCAGCGTCGGCTACGACCTCGTGGACCGGCCCGATCTGGCCGAGCGGGTGGCGGCCCTCTCCCGGGTCACCGGCGCCGACATCCTGGTGAACGTCGACGCCCGCCGCTCCGACCGGCCCGGCATCTACAAGAGCTCGATCCTCGTCGGACCGGACGGCCCGACCGGCGACCGGTACGACAAGATGCGGCTGGTGCCGTTCGGCGAGTACATACCGGCCCGCTCGCTGCTCGGCTGGGCGACCTCGGTGGGGAAGGCGGCCGGCGAGGACCGGCGGCGGGGCGCCGAGCAGGTGGTGATGGACGCCGGGCCGGGGCTGCGGATCGGGCCGATGGTGTGCTTCGAGACGGCGTTCCCCGACATGAGCCGGCATCTCGCGCAGGACGGCGCGGACGTGCTGGTCGCCCAGTCGTCGACGTCGTCGTTCCAGAGCAGTTGGGCGCCCGAGCAGCACGCCTCGCTCGCCGCGCTGCGCGCCGCCGAGACGGGACGCCCGTTCGTGCACGCGACGCTCACCGGCGTCTCCGCCGTCTACGACGCGGGCGGGCGGCGCATCGGCTCCTGGCTGGGCACGGACGCGAGCACCCCGGCCGTCTACGACGTCCCGCTCGCCCACGGCGTCACCCCGTACGTCCGCTACGGCGACTGGCCCGTCGACCTGGCCCTGTTGACGCTGGTCGCGCTGGGGCTCACGGAGGGGGCGCGGACGGTCAGGCTCCGGCGGAGCTCTCCCGCACCGCTCGTACCACCCGCTCGCACAGCTCATGAGTCGCCAGCGCGTCCCGGGCGCTGAGCACCTTGCCCGCGCGCACCGCGTCCAGGAAGGCGAGGATCGCCTGCTCGATGCCGCGCTGCCGGGACACCGGCACCCAGTCGCCGCGCCGCCGCACCGTCGGCTGCCCCTTGTGGTCGATCACCTCGGCGAGGTTGACGACCTGACGCTTGGTGTCCTGCCCGGAGACCTCGAGGATCTCCTCGTTGGAGCCGCTGAGCCGGTTCATCACGCCGAGCGCGGTGAAGCCGTCCCCGGAGAGCTGGAGGACCACGTGGTGCAGCAGCCCGTCCTCGACGCGGGCGCGCACGGTCACGTCGTCGACCGGGCCGGGCGCCAGGAAGCGCAGCGTGTCGACGACGTGGATGAAGTCGTCGAGGATCATCCTGCGCGGTTCCTCGGGCAGCCCGATCCGGTTCTTCTGCATGACGATCAGCTCGCGCGGATGGTCGGCGCACTGCGCGTACCCGGGCGCGTACCGCCGGTTGAAGCCGACGGCGAGGGAGGTGTCACGGGCCTCGGCGAGCGCCACGAGCCGCTCGGAGTCGGCGAGTTCGTAGGCGAGGGGCTTGTCGACGTACGTCGCGACGCCCGCCTCCAGCAGCCGGGTCACGATCTCGGGGTGCGCACCGGTGGGCGCGTGCACGAAGGCCGCGTCGAGGCCGACGGCCAGCAGCGCGTCCAGGTCGAGGTGGCGCTGGTGCGGGGACACGCGCAGGGTGTCGGCGACGCGGTCCAGGGTGGCCGCCGTACGGGTCTGCAGGTGGAGCTCGATCCCGGGCAGCGTGCCGAGCACGGGCAGATACGCCTTCTGCGCGATGTCGCCGAGTCCGATGCAGCCGATCTTCACGGGCGCTCCCTCACTGCTTGTCTCGGTTTGTCTCCGCGTCCCCGCAGGGCAGGATACGGCCGCTCCCGCAATCCCGTGGCGGCGGGGGGCGGGGTGGGCGAGCATGCGGTCATGACGACGCAGCGCAGCGAACCCGCCCAGAACGCCGACGAACGCACCATGCTGGAAGGCTGGCTGGACTACCACCGGCAGACCCTGGCCTGGAAGTGCGAGGGACTCACCGACGCCCAGCTGCGCACCGCCTCGGTGCCGCCGTCCGAACTGTCCCTGATGGGGCTGGTGCGGCACATGGCGGAGGTGGAGCGCAGCTGGTTCCGCCGGGTGCTCGTGGGCGACGGCGCCGGCCCGATCTACTACAGCGACGAGGACCCGAACGGCGAGTTCCACCTCACCGAACAGGACACCTGGAAGGAGGCGCACGCCACCTGGCAGGCGGAGATCGAGGTCGCCCGACGGCACGCGGCCGGCTTCGCCCTGGACGAACTCTCGCGCGGGCAGAGCCGATACACCGAGGAACCGTTCAGCCTGCGCTGGATCTACACCCACATGATCGAGGAGTACGCCCGTCACAACGGCCACGCCGATCTGCTCCGCGAGTGCGTCGACGGTTCCACCGGCGACTGACGAGACCGCCGGCCGGCCGGGCTCCGTCACCCCGGGCCGGGCGACGACCTCCTTACGGGGCACGAGATCACCCGTGTGGGGCAACCTCCGCTTGTCCGCTGTTGCTCGGGCGGCCAAAACCACCAGAGTTGCGCGGGTGCATCGAACGCCGACTACCGCAGCGATCCTGGTCACCGTGGCCGTCTCGGCCCTCGCCGGTTGCGTGACCGTCCAGCGCCCGCCCCTGCCCGGCCCGGTCGTGGCGCCGTCGCAGCCGCCTGTGCCGAGGCCGGAGGGGCAGGCCGAGACCCAGGTGGTGCAGGCCCCGGCCCGGGAGGCGCTGGAGATGGTCGGGCCGTCCCGCCGGCCCACCCCGACGACGCCCACGCGACAGCCGCGGACGGCGAAGGCGGCTGCCCCGGCAGAACAGCAGCCGCCGCCCCGCCCGCGCTCCCATCCGCACCCCCGGCCGGCCCGCCCGGAGCCGCGCCGGCCCACGCAGCCGCGCGTGCGGATCCCGGACGTGGAGGAGGAGGTGCGCAGGAACACCGATGTGTGCGCGCTCGGCAGGAAGTACGGCGGCTGGCAGGGGGACAGCCCGGAGGCGGTGATCTGCGAGCAGGCCTACGGGCGTTGAGAAGCCGCCGACCGTAGCCGGCGAGGGGCCTTCACCAGACCCCGCGCCAAGCCCGCGCCGAGCCCCTCACCAGGTCCCCTCCCCCAGCCGCAGCTCCATCCTGCTGATCGCCGCCCGTACCCCGTCCCCGTACCGGTCGTCCCCCAGGGCCACGGCCGCGCTGCGCGCCCGGCGCACATGGGTGCGGGCGGCCTCGGCGCGGCCGAGCTTCACATAGTCGGCCGCCAGATTCAGGTGCAGCGAGGGGTACAGCGCCCGCACCTCGAGCGATCCCTCGTGCTCCGCGTGCTCCTCGTCCGCCGCCGTCAGCGCCCGCAGGTCCCACGCCAGTTCGTCCGAGGGGTCGTCGTGGGTGTCGGCGAGGTAGTGGGCCAGGGTGCAGCGGTGCAGTGGGGCGCCGTCCTCGCCGATCTCGGTCCACAGGGCGAGGAGACGGCGCCGGGCCTCCTCGCGGTCTCCCCCGTGGTGCAGCATCACGACCTGCCCGATCCGCGTCAGCACGGCGTCCGGCGCCTCCCGCTCCTGCCGTCGCTCTGCCACCGCGCCCTCCTTGCGTCGCCTGCGACGACGCTAACCGCAGGGGCCCGCGATCCCGGTCAGGCGGCACCGGGCCGGTCCCCGCAGGAACCGGCCCGGCGGCAGATCAGCCCGGGTCGGGCACGACCTCAGACCAGGTTCGGGATGGTCCAGTCGATCGGGTCGTGGCCCTGGGCGGCCACCGCCTCGTTGATCTGCGTGAACGGACGGGAGCCGAAGAACTTCTTCGCCGACAGCGGCGAGGGGTGCGCGCCCTTGACCACGATGTGCCGGCTCTCGTCGATCAGCGGGAGCTTCTTCTGCGCGTAGTTGCCCCACAGGACGAAGACGGCCGGGTCGGGCCGGTCGGCCACGGCGCGGATCACCGCGTCGGTGACCTTCTCCCAGCCCTTGCCCTTGTGCGAGTTCGCCTCGCCGGAGCGCACCGTGAGGACCGCGTTGAGCAGCAGGACGCCCTGCTGGGCCCACGGCATCAGATAGCCGTTGTCCGGGATCGGCGTGCCCAGCTCGGCGTGCATCTCCTTGTAGATGTTGCGCAGGGACGGCGGGATCTTCACTCCCGGCCGCACCGAGAAGCACAGGCCGTGCCCCTGGCCCTCGCCGTGGTACGGGTCCTGGCCGAGGACCAGCACCTTCACCTGCTCGTACGGCGTCGCGTCGAGCGCGGCGAACACCTCCTCGCGCGGAGGATAGACGGGCCCCTGCGCCCGCTCCTCCTCGACGAACTCGGTCAGCTCCTTGAAGTAGGGCTGCTGCAGCTCGTCGCCCAGAACCCCGCGCCAGGACTCGGGCAGCATGGCGATGTCGGTCACGTCAACGTCCTCCGTTGTGCGGTCACTTACCCACCGCAGAACCTACAGGCGACCACTGACAACCGGCCTCGCGGAGGGTCCTACCAGCTGGTCTTGCGGGACAGTTCCCACACCATCATGATCGTCGAGGGGTCCAGCGAACGCTCCCCGCCCGAGATGTCCTCGCTTGCCGCGATGTACTGCTTGCCCTGCCACAGCGGCAGCAGCCGGGCGTCGTCGACGAGGATCTGCTGGGCCGCCTCGAAGTCCTTCACCACGTTGGCGCGGTCGCTCTCCTCGCGGGAGTGGGGCAGCAGCACCTGGGTGATCTCCTTCGCCGGGTAGGGCGTGCCGAGCGCGTTCTGCTCGCCGACGAAGGGGGCGATGAAGTTGTCGGCGTCCGGGAAGTCGGGGGCCCAGCCACGGCCGAACACCGGGTACTCGCCCTTCTGGTAGCCGACCACGTAGGTGTTCCAGGGGCGGCTCTTGAGGGTGACCGTGAACAGGCCGGAGTCCTCCAGCTGCGCCTTGAGCTCCTTGAACTCCAGGGCGGTGTCGGAGCCGTAGCGGTCGGTGGTGTACCAGAGGGTGAGCGGGACGGGCGCGGTGATGCCGGCGTCCGAGAGGATCGTGCGGGCCTTGTCGGGGTCCGGGTCGCCGAAGGAGTCGAAGAAGCCGGTGGTGTGACCGGTCAGGCCCGTCGGGACCATGGAGTACAGCGGATCGACGGTGTCCTTGTAGACCTTGTGGGCGATCGCGTCCCGGTCGACGACCTGGGCGACGGCCCGGCGCACGGCGAGCTTGTTCGACGTCGGGTCCTTGGGGTTGAACACCAGGTAGTTGGTGTTGCTGCCGGCGCCCTCGATGAGCTGCAGGCCCTTGTCGCCGGCGCCCTGCCCCTCCAGCTCGACGATGTCGTCGGCGGCGAGACCCTGGTAGGTGATGTCGATGTCCCCGGCGCGCAGGGCCTTGACCATCTCGCCGGAGTCCTGGAAGTAGCGGATGGTCACCGCGTCGTTCTTGCGGTCGGCCAGGCCCTTGTAGTTGTCGTTGCGCACGAGCACGGACTGCTTGCCCTCGCCGTAGGACTGCAGCCGGTACGGTCCCGAGCCGACGATGCCGTCGTCCTTGCGCAGGGACTTCGCGGGGTAGTCGTCGGGGTCGACGAGGGACATGCCCGGGGTGGCGAGCACGAAGGGGAAGGTCGCGTCGGGCTTGTTGAGCTGGAAGACGATCTTGCGGTCGCCGCTCACCTTGATGCTGTCCAGGCTGCCCAGCAGTCCGGCGGGGCCGCTGTCGGAGTTGATCGCCTTGATCCGGTCGATCGAGTGCTTCACGGCCTGCGCGTCCAGTTTGTCACCGTTGGAGAACTTCAGCCCCTCGCGCAGTTCGCAGGTGTAGGTGCGGTTGGAGCTGTCCGTGAACTCACAGCTCTTGGCGGCGTCCGGCTCGGGCGAGGTCGCTCCCTTGGGGTAGGACAGCAGCGTCTGGTAGACGTTGCGGAACAGTTCCCACGAGCCGTCCCAGGCGGCGGCCGGGTCAAGGGTGCTGGGCGAGCTGGTCGTGCCCACGACGATCGGTCCTTCGTCGCCTGAGCTCTGCTCCCCCAGGAGACTGCACCCGGCCACCATGGATATGGACACGATCGCCGCCATCTGCTGCAAGGATCGGTTCCGGTTGAACACGCGCACGCTCCTCGATCTGCCATGCCAAGGGTTGGCAGACCATACCGCAGCGCCCGACGGGGTGAACCCGCACGGGTGGGGCGTTCTTGATCACTTGGGCGATGACGACGTTGTCATCACTTTTCGCGACCGCGCTACGACGACACGGGCGCCGTTTCCGTAAAGAGAAACGGCGCCCGTGTCGTCGTCGCTGTCAGCTCGCGCCGGATTCTCAGCCGACGCCGGCGTTGAGGAAGATGCCGCCGTCGACGACGAGCGTCTGGCCGGTGATCCAGTCCGACTGCTCCGAGGTGAGGAAGGCGGCGGTGCCGCCGATGTCGGAGGGCAGGCCGAGCCGGGCCAGCGGATAGGCGGCGGCCGCCTCCTCCTCGCGCCCCTCGTACAGGGCCGAGGCGAACTTGGTCTTCACCACGGCCGGGGCGATCGCGTTGACCCGCACCCGGGGCGCGAACTCGTGCGCCAGCTGCTGGGTCAGGTTGATCATCGCGGCCTTGCTGATGCCGTACGCGCCGATGAACGGCGAGGCCGAAAGGCCCGCGACGGAGGCGATGTTGACGATCGCGCCGCCGTTGTCCTTCTGCCAGGCGTGCCAGGTCCGCTGGGCGAAGCCGAGCGCGGAGACGACGTTGGTCTCGAAGACCTTGCGCGCCACGTCCAGGTCGAGGTCGGCGATCGGCCCGAACACCGGGTTCGTGCCGGCGTTGTTGACCAGGAAGTCGACCCGTCCGAAGGCCTCCATCGTGCGCTCGACGGCGGTGGCCTGGTGTTCCACGTCGTGCGCCTTGCCGGCGACGCCGATGACCCGGTCGGCGCCGAGCTGTTCGACGGCCTCCTTGAGGGCGTCCTCGTTGCGGCCGGTGATGCAGACCCGGTCGCCGCGGGCGAGGAGCGCCTCGGCTACGCCGTAGCCGATGCCGCGGCTGGCGCCCGTGACGAGGGCGACCTTGCCGGAGAGCGGGGGCAGTTCAGTCATGTCCGTGATTCCTGTCGGTCCTGATCCCTGTCGTCCTGGTCCCTGAGGGTCCCAGGAAAGGTCCTAGATCTGCTGTCGCGACAGGCGCTAGTCGAGCGGTCCGCCGGCGACGTAGAGCACCTGGCCGGAGACGAAGCCCGCGGCCTCGTTCGTGAAGAAGGCGATCGCGTTGGCGATGTCGTCGGGCTCGCCGACGCGGGCCACGGGGATCTGGGTGGCGGCGGCGGCCTTGAAGTCGTCGAAGCCCATGCCGACCCGGGCGGCGGTCGCGGCGGTCATGTCGGTGGCGATGAAGCCGGGGGCGACGGCGTTGGCGGTGATGCCGAACTTCCCGAGCTCGATGGCGAGGGTCTTGGTGAAGCCCTGCAGACCGGCCTTGGCGGCGGAGTAGTTGGCCTGGCCGCGGTTGCCGAGCGCCGAGGACGACGACAGGTTGACGATGCGGCCGAAGCCCGCGTCGACCATGTGCTTCTGGACGGCCTTGGTCATCAGGAACGAGCCGCGCAGATGCACGTTCAGGACCGTGTCCCAGTCGGAGGCGCTCATCTTGAACAGCAGGTTGTCGCGGAGCACGCCCGCGTTGTTGACGAGGATCGTCGGCGCGCCGAGCTCCTCGACGACGCGCGCGATCGCCGCCTGGACCTGGGCCTCGTCGGAGACGTCGGCGCCGACCGCGACGGCCTTGCCGCCCGCCGCCGTGATCTTCTCCACGGTGTCCTTGCAGGCGGCCTCGTCGAGGTCGATCACCGCGACCGCGCGGCCCTCCGCGGCCAGCCGTACGGCGGTGGCGGCTCCGATGCCGCGCGCCGCGCCCGTGACTACTGCGACCCGCTGCTCAGTGGTGGACATCCCTGCTTCTCCTCGCCCTTGAGAAAGTACGCCCGCTTGGTGAGCGACCGCTTAGTACCTTCGCCAGACGTGACGCTAGAAGCCCTGGCACGCGGTGTCAACGGCACATGAGGCGGTGTGATTCATTACCTCACCAGCAGGCCGAGCAACCGCTCCGCCTCGGCCTCCGGATCGAGGGTGAGCCCAGTGTGCACCGGCCCCGGCTGGACGACGGTGGAGCGGGGCGCGATCAGCCAGCGGAAACGCCGTCCGGCGTCGTCGCGCGCCGCCTGCCCGGCCGCCTCGCCGCCCGCGCACACGCCCTCGACCGCCCGCAGCGCGGCTCTGATCCCGGCCACGTCGGCCGCCGGGTCGAGGGCGAGCAGCCTGGCCTCGTCGAGATGGGTGCGGGCGCCGACATAGGACTGCGCGCGGCAGTAGACGAGCACTCCCGCGTTGACGCACTCGCCGCGCTCGATGCGGGGTACGACGCGCAGCAGGGCGTACTCGAAGACGTCCCGTTCGTTCGCCTCGCTCGGCCGGATGATGTGGCGGTCGCTCACTGGTCCCCCTCGATGCGGTCGTGGATGACGGCGGCGCGGGCGAGCAGAGGGGCCGCGTAGGCCCGTCGGAGCGCGTCCGGGTCGTCGAAGCCGGGTTCGTCGGCCAGCCAGGCGTCGGGGATCTCTGCGGTGACCTCGGCGAGCAGCTCGGCGGTGACCAGCGGGGCCAGCTGCGCCGCGGCGGTCGCGACGTCCGGCCCGAAGGACGCGAGGGCGTGGTCGCGGGCGTCGTAGGGGCGGGCCGCGGAGGTCTCGGCGGTGGGCCAGTTGTGCTGCCAGATCATGGTGGCGCCGTGGTCGATGAGCCACAGGTCGCCGCGGTGCATCAGCAGGTTGGGGTTGCGCCAGGACCGGTCGACGTTGTTCACCAGCGCGTCGAACCAGACGATCCGGCCGGCCTCCTCGGCGCTCACCGGGAAGGCGAGCGGGTCGAAGCCGAGGGCGCCGGAGAGGAAGTCCATGCCGAGATTGGCGCCGCCGCTGGCCTTCAGCAGGTCCTGCACCTGCTGCTCGGGTTCACCGAGACCCAGCACCGGGTCGAGCTCGACGGTCACCAGGCGGGGCACTCTGAAGCCCAGTCGGCGGGCGAGTTCGCCGCAGACGACCTCCGCGACGAGCGTCTTGCGGCCCTGGCCCGCGCCGGTGAACTTCATGACGTAGGTCCCGAAGTCGTCGGCCTCGACGAGCCCCGGCAGCGAGCCGCCCTCCCGCAGGGGCGTGATGTAGCGGGTGGCGGTGACCTCTTCCAGCATCGCGGTGCGCCCCTTGCTCCTGACCTCCGGCATGAAGTGAGCATAGTAACCGAGCGTGACAGCCCCCGCTCCAGCGCCCGAGCCGCCGCGCGGACCGCGGCAGGGTGCCGTGTCGGCGCAGGGATCAGGCCCCGTGACCAGCTCGACATGCCCCCTCAGTAAAGGGGCTGATACTCCAACAGCCGCTGCCAGCCGCCCGTGTTGCCCTGCGCCCGGCCGTGCAGCCAGTTGCTCCCCCGGAGGCTTTCGCGGAGTTTGTCGGGGGTGTCCGCATCCACGAAGACGGCGTCGAGCCACTGCGGTTTGGGATGGAGCTGGGCTGCGGCCGACACCACCGGAGTGCAGAAAGCCGGCTCGCACATCATGCTGCGCACCCAGCGTTCCTGCTGCGCAGGCGTGAGCTGCAAGCAGAGCCTGCCCAGAAAGGGGGCCCAGGGCCGTGAGATGTCGCGCTTCCACTTGACGTCCTCGGGCTGGATCCTGTGCAGCGCCCTGACAGTGCTCGCTGTCAGTTCCGCCGCCGCCGACGGGTCCGTGAGAAGGAGTCGTTCCATGGCGAAGCCGACGGGCTCGACGATCTGGCTGATCCGCCCGCAGTCCTGCGGGGACGACACGTCGTAACCAGCCTCCTCGGCCAGGGAGATCACGGTCGCGACCAGCTCGTCCGGTCGGTCCAGGTGACCGAGGTGCGCGTGGGCCATGGCGAGCAGGGCCCGCGCCGCGGCTTCGTGGTTGATGATCTGCTCGGTGGCCCGTCGGCGGGGTAGGAGGCGTGCTTCTCGGCCCTTCAGGATGAGCGGGTCGAGGATCTCCCGCAGGGCGGGCGGAGCGTCCGCGTCCCAGGTGCGCCTGGGGATGGTCAGTTCGACGAGTTCGAGAATGGCGTTGCGAAGGTCCTGGGCCGAGGCGTCGGTCCAGGCGTCGAGGATTTCCTCCACCGTCGGGAGGGTGTCGACCTCCAGTTCCAGGAGAACCTTCCACAGCATGAACCCGTGCTGCCGCATGTGCGGCTTCCTGTGCGAGACCAGATCCTTCCGGTAGTCCACGAGTTGCTGCCGGTAGGGTTGAAATGCCGTCAGAGGGCTGTCGTCAGGGCTTTGCGACAAGCCTTTCAGGGTCCGATGGAGCACTTCCGGGGCTGCCGCGTTCTTGGCATAGGCGATCAGATACTCGATCACCTCCGGCTGGTCGGAGAGCGTGTACTGCATGGCCCCCAGGATGCTCGTGGTCGCCGCCTGCCCGGACTTGTCCCGTTGCAGTCGCCGTTGGGTGTCCCGGTCGGCGACGAAGGTCTCCAAGGCCTCGACTGCTTCCGGCCGGCCGGCGAGGGCCGCCGGGACCGTGAACACGCACAGTCCGAAGCTGTTCAGCCACGGCGAGCTCGCCATGTCGTCGAGGTCGTTGCGGGTGGTGGGCAACAGGCTGAGCAGAACATCGGGAACGGGCTTCGCTTCCTGGAGGGCTTTGCGCCAGAGCCAGGCGGCGTCCTTGCCGCCGTCGGGAGAGTTCTCCGCGCGGGGCAGGGAGAGGAGAGCTTCCTTGCAGCGACGCCGCGCTTCGACGGTGAGCGGGTGTTCGGCGGCGGACGGGGGAGCGACCGTGGACGGGTCTCCTCTCAGGTCGCGCTGGAAACCGGAGGACCGGCCGATCAGCGACTCCGCGAGGACCGCGTAGCAGACGGCGAGTTGGTGCGAGGGGTCGCGCGTGGACATGACGGTGTCGAGGAGTTCCGCAGGATCGACCGGAAGACCGTTGACGACGGCGACGGTGTGCATTCTCAGCGTCGCACGGCACACCAGCACGCCCGAGAGCGAGGGCGGTTCGGCCTGTCCGCCGGATCCGCCGGAGTCGTCCTGCCGAGCGGGCGGCAGGCCGAGGACCGAGCGGATCTCCGCCGGCGACTCTTCCGCCCGGGGCCGGCTCAGGACGAACAGCCGGCACAGAGCGCGCTCGAACGCAATGCTCTCCTTCCGGTCAGGGTGGAGACCGCCGAGCTTGGGCAGAAGGTCCTTGAGGGTCTTCCGGATGAGCCGGGGGCTGAGATTCCAGGTCGCCATCTGGATCAGAAGCTCCGTCGGCAGGCTGAGCTGCCCTGTCGTCAGCGCCTTCTCCCAGAAGTACAGGGCATGTTCCAGCGTCCCGTCGGGGTCTGCTGCGGCGACCGCGCTCAACAGACGAAGTGGAAGCTTGTCATTGTGATGCCATTCGCTCGGCTCCAGGGATTTGAGCCACTCGAAGCATCTGCGCTTCCGGAGGAAGTCCTCGACGGCAACGGGGTCATGGGTGGCAAGACGGACGAGCGCCTCAAGGACGTTCTTCTTGATCCTGGTGCTGCTCTGCTCCATCTCCCACAGAAGGGCCAGGTCCGCCAGCGGCCGGCCGAGGTCCGGGTGGGTGACCGAGGGAAGGAGAAGGAGGAACCGGTCGATCACCGACGCGTTCGCGCCCTTCAACGCGGCCGGCGCATGCTCGCGCACCAACGGCCCGGGGTGTTTGAGCTTCGCGTAGACGCGCAGGGCCAGTCCGAGGAGGGCGGAGTCCGTGGATTCGAGCCACGAGGCCAGCGCCGCGTCGGCCCTCTCCACGGTGTACGACGCCTCACCCGTGTACGACGCCTCACCCGTGGACGACGCCCCACCCGTCTCCGAGATCCGGCCGGCCATGAGCAGGGTTTCGCTGGCGACTTCACCGAAGTAGAGGTCTCCGGGGTTGCGTGCCACCCGTTCCATCAGCGCGTCGACAGCCGACCCTCCGCAGGCCAGTACGCCTCGGGCTGCGGCGTGTTCGAAGAAGGTCTGGTGGAAGAACCACAGGTAGCCGGTGAGTTCGCGGATGGAGAGCACCCCGCGCGAGCGAAGCGCCTCCACGGCCGCGTGCACGTCCTCCCACACCACGCCGTCCGGACCTGTCACTCGGGCCAGCTGCTGCCGGACACCGGTCTCCAAGTCGGAACGCCTGGTGTCGAGCTGACCGGAGGCGAAGATGATGCGCGCGGCGGCTCGCGTATGCGCAGACAGGTCGACCGAGCCATGTGTCGCCGAGGAGTTCCAGGCCCGCCGGTCGCTCACGATGCGGTGCGTCCAGAACATGTCGTAGAGGTAGGGGGTGTCCACGTCCTCCTCCGGCACGTCGGGGGCATACAGATCGAAGAGCAGCCGCAGGGCGAAGGGATTGGCGCACACCTCTCGCAGGGCCCTACCGCGAGAGGCTGCGTGGGTGACCTTGCCGACGACCGTCTCCACCCGTGGAGCGTCGGGCAGGCCGTCGTAGTAGCCGCGGGCGTAGCTCTTGACCGCTTCGGGCCACTCCTCGGCGTTGTAGGCGGAGAGCGTCCTCTGCTTGATCGTCACCTCCGCCGCCTTCGCGGCGGCCGTCAGGCGCTGAGCCTCCACCGGTCGACACGTCAGCAGCGTGGGCAGCCGCAGACGAGCGGCCGCCCGTACTGCGTCGAGTACGAAGGCGATGGCGTCCTCGCTGTGCATGAGCAGGTCGACGGTGTCGATCAGGAGGGCGAAGGGCCGCCCGATGCCAGCACACTGCTCGAAGGCGGCCATGGCCGACGCGGGAGACAGAGCGGCCTTGCCCTGGCCGACGGGCCCCTCCTGTCCGGCACGTAGGCCCAGGAGCACCGCGCTGGCCCGGATGAACAGGGGATGGCGTTCCCGGGCCAGGAGCTGGCGGTGCATGCTCCACAACAGGCTGGTCTTGCCGAAGCCCGCCTCCCCCACCAGGACGGTGCACCCCTCCGACTCAAGGCCCGACAGGATGTCCCTCTCCACGCTCCGCTCCACATACAACCCGTCGGACAGGCGCAACTCCCGCCCCAAGGGGTGCAGGCCCACGACGTCGGCATCGGATGCCGAAGCCCGCGAACTCTTCCAGAGGGCCTCCAACTCCGGCGGCAGAGCGGCAAGAGCTGCCGGATCCCCGGCCAGCAGGGCCCGGCTGACCACCCGGCTGGTCTTCGTCCGAGACCTGTACGCCGACCGGTCGCGCTCCAGGGCGTCGGACACGGCCTTCTCGTCGAAGCCCGCGCACCGGCAGCCGATGACCTCACGCAGAAGGCGGAGCTTGTGCGGATCGGGGTACCTGCCCTCCTCCGCGCGCCAGGCGGACAAGGCCGAGCGGCTCAACTGAGGGACAGGGCTGCCGGACCGGTCGACGATCTGGGTGAGCGTCCAGCCCGCATGCGTGTCATCGGGAGGGCTCTTCCCCTTCGGCAGGAGGTGTTCCCTCACCCGCTGCCAGGACACCTTGCCCGGGTCGCCCGAAACGTCCGCACCTTCGTCGGTGGTCAGCTTCCTCGTCTCCTCCCGCGCCGTGCGGGAATCCCGCCCGCACCCTGTCCCGACGCCCTGTTTCCCGCGCCCGCGCCCCATGATCCCGCCGCGTGGCAGTGCTCTTGGCGGGAGGATTCCCGGTACTGCCAAACCTACTGACGAGGGCGCGAACGCCGCGCCGGAATCACTCGGATGGAGGCCGCGATGGCCTGGGTTTGGCTGCAGCACGCCTGGCTGATCTACTCGATCGGCGAGTTGGCCGTCAGGAGCGTCATGTGGTGGCGACGGCGGAATCAGAGCTGATCGTCGATCTGCCCTCGGCGTCAGAGGGAACCACGCGTGTTGGCCCGTCAGCGCAGGTTGCTGGCGGGCCAACACGCGTGGTTCCTTGAGCATCGCCCCAGGTTGCCGGGGCCGACCAGGGCCGACCGGCCGCGCGGTCGACAGCTTCACGACAGCTCTGGCTTACGCCGACCCGACCTCGAACCGGTCAAGATCTCGACACTGTCCGGACTTGGCGGGGGCGCTGAACGAGCGGCGCTCACGGCCCGTACCTCTCGGCAGATCCACCCACCCCCCTGGAAGGGAAACCCAGCATGACCAGCGCATCGATCCCGTCCGCGTCGAATCCCGCCCGCCGTGCCGTCATGGCGGCCGCCGGAGCCGCGGGGCTCACCGTCGCGCTGACCGCGTGCGGAGGGTCCGACGACTCGTCGAGTTCGTCGTCCTCGTCCGGCTCCACGGGCACCACCGGTTCCACCGGCTCGACGGCCACCGAGTCCGCGAGCACCGGCGGCACGGGCGGCGGGGACAACGCGGCGGCCGGCGCCGCGCTCGCCGCGGTCGCCGACATCCCCGAGGGCGGCGGCAAGATCTTCGAGTCCGAGAAGGTGGTCGTCACCCAGCCGACGGCGGGCGAGTACAAGGCGTTCTCGGCCGTCTGCACCCACATGGGCTGCGCGGTGAAGAGCATCGCCGACGGGGTGATCAACTGCCCCTGTCACAACAGCAACTTCTCGATCACGGACGGCAGCGTGAAGAGCGGCCCCGCGACGACGGCGCTGCCCGAGGTGAAGATCACCGTCAGCGGCGACTCCATCACGCTGGCCTGACGCCTTCGCCCGGCCGCTGAGGACTCGTCGGCCGAGGACCCGACGGCTCAGGACTCGACGGCTCAAGACCCGACCGCTGAACACCCGACGGCTCAGGACTCGACGGCTGGAGGCTCGACCGTTGGAAACACGCCAGCACCTCGTCCGTGGTCGCGACCGTGGCGACCAATGCGAGGGTGTGGCGGATCATCGCGGGGGTGTAGTCGGCAGGCACCCCCGCGATGGCGTCCGTCGGCACGACGGCCGTGTAGCCGCGGTTGACGGCGTCGAAGACGGTGTTGGGGATCGCCACGTTGGCCGAGACTCCGGCGACGACCAGCGTGCGGCAGCCCAGGTTGCGCAGCAGGGCGTCGACCTCCGTGCCCTGGATCGGCGACAGTCCGTGCAGCCGGGTGACGACGAGGTCCTCGTCGGCGACCTCGATCGGGGGCGCCACGCGGACCGCGGCGCTGCCGGTGAGCTGCTGGACGGGAAGGCGTTCGGCGGCGCGGAACAGCCGGGCGTTGCGGTTCGCGCCCCGGCCGTCGGGGCGGCGTTCGGCGACGGCGTGGAGCACCTGGATCCCGCTCCGGTGCGCGGCGGCCACCAGTCGGGCCACCTGGGCGAGGGCCCCCGACTCACGTGCTTCCAGGGCGAGTTGGGGCAACGCGGCGTCGGGTCCGACCACGCCCCGCTGGCACTCCACCGTGATCAGGACGGTGCTCGCGGGGTCGAGGAGGTCGCTGAGCTCTTCGGACGACGGCACGACTCCTCCTGAGGAGACATTGCGCGGAGCGGGAAGAAGACTCATCATCCCTTTCTGACACAGTGTCAGGTCTGGGCGGACAGAAGCACAGCGGTACGACGACATCAGCGAAGAACGACGACAAGGGGGGCCGGATGACCGTCACTCAGCGCCGGGGCCGGAAGATCATGATGACGCAGGGCGAGCTGGAGGCTTTCCTCACCCTCCAGCGCACCTGCCGGGTCGCCACCGTGTCCACCGACGGCGCCCCGCACGTGAGCGCCCTGTGGTTCCTCTGGGACGGCACGTCACTGTGGCTGTACTCGGTGGTCCGCAGCAAGCGGTGGACGGACCTGCGCCGCGACCCCCGGGTCGCGATCGTGATCGACACGGGCGAGGAGTACGACGCACTGCGCGGCGTCGAGCTGTCCGGCGCCGTGGAGTTCGTGGGCGAGATCCCGCGCACCGGCGAACTGTGCGCCGAGCTCGACGCCGTGGAGACGCTGTTCGCGCGCAAGAACTTCAGCCTGGACGCCATGCCGCACGACGGACGGCACGCCTGGATACGCCTGAAGCCGGAGAAGATCGTCTCCTGGGACTTCCGCAAGCTGGGCGGGGCGTAAGGCACTTCAGGCAGGGCGTAAGGCACTTCAGGCAGGGCGTAGGGCACTTCGGGCGGGACGTAAGGCAGTTCACGGGAACTCCCAGCAGGAATTCCCCCGGGGCGGTCGACCGACGCCTCAACCGACGTACTGTCCCGCCGACTTGAGCGCCTCGACCGCCGCCCGGATCGACGGACGGCGGTCGGCGTCCGCCCGCCACACGACGTAGACATGCCGTCGCACCCGCTGCTTGAGCGGGACCATGACGACGCCTTCCGGCACTGGGTTGCGGCCCAGCCGAGGCGCGATGCACACGCCCAACCCGGCGGCTACCAGCCCCAGTTGGGTGTGCGTCTCGGCCGCCCGATGGCCGAGGATCGGCTCGACGCCGCGCGAGCGCAGGGTGAACATCAGCCACTCGTGGCAGAACTCGCCCTGCCCCCAGGTGATCCACTCGTCCCCGGAGAACTCGCCGAGGTCCACCTCGCCCCGGCCGGCCAGCGGATGTCCGGCGGGCATCGCCACATCGGCGGGGTCGTCGAGCAGAGGGGCCTTGACCAGCCCGTCCGGGATCGGCATCGGCTTGTTGTACCAGTCCAGGACGACGGCGAGGTCGAGATCGCCGCGCAGGACGCCCGCGATGCCGTCCTCCGGTTCCAGCTCGCACGAGCGCACCCGCAGCCCGGGGTGCTCCTTGCGCAGGTCGGCGAGCGCGAGGGGGAACAGCCCGCGCGCGGCGGTCGGGAACGCCGACAGTCTCAACTCCCCCACGACCTGCCCCCGTTGCGCCTCCAGATCGGACTGGGCGAGCTCGACCTGCGACAGGATCCGGGCCGCGTGACCGGCGAGCAGCCGCCCCGCGTCCGTCAGCCGCACCCCTCGCCCGTGCTTGGCGAGAAGCTGCTGGCCGACCTCCCGCTCCAGCTTGGCCAGCTGCTGCGAGACGGCCGACGTCGTGATGTGCAGCCCCGCGGCGGCGCCGCTGACCGAGCCGTGCCGGGCGAGGGCGTCGAGGGTGCGCAGGCGCTCCAGATTCAACATGTAAGCAATTCTACGAGGTACTCGGTGCAGATTCTCGATTGTGCTACGAGATCCCGTCCAGCATCGTTACGACCATGACCGCCGCCCCCACCCCCGTACCCGCCCCCTCCCCTGTCACCGCCACCGCCACCCGGACCTCCCGCCCTGCCACCGTCCGCCCCCGCCGCACCCTCGACTGGCGTCTGCGCTTCGGCGCACTGTCGCTGATCTGGGGCTTCAGCTTCCTGCTCATCAAGGTGGGCACCCAGGGCTACGCCCCCTTCCAGGTCACCCTCGGCAGGCTGGCGTTCGGCACGGCGGTGCTGGCGGTCGCGATGGCGGTGAAGCGGGAGCGGCTCCCGCGCGGAGCGCGCACCTGGGGGCATCTCGCGGTCGCCGCGTTCCTGCTGAACGCCCTGCCCTTCTCCCTCTTCGCCTACGCGGAGCTGACGATCCCTTCCACCCTGGCCGGCATCTGCAACGCGACCTCCCCGTTGTGGGGCATGGCCCTGTCCCTGGTCGCCCTGTCCGAGGACCGGCCCACCCGGCTCCGGGTCGCGGGCCTGGGCCTGGGCTTCCTCGGCGTCCTGACGGTCCTGGGCGCCTGGCAGGGTTTCAGCGGACTGGACGCCCGGGGCACGGGGATGGCCCTGCTGGCCTCGCTCAGCTACCCGATCGGCTGGATCTACGTCCGCCGCACCCTGGCCGGCGTCGGCTCCTCGGCCCTGTCGATGACCGGCGCGCAACTCTTCCTCGGCACCCTCCAACTGGCCCTGGTCACCCCCCTGTTCACCACTCTCCCCAGCCGTTTCCCGCTGTTGCCGCTGCTCGCGATCGCCGCGCTCGGCTCGCTCGGCACGGGCCTGGCCCTGCTGATCCAGTACGGCCTGGTCGCCGAGATCGGCCCGACCACCGCCCAGATGGTCACGTACTTCATCCCGGTCATCGCCACGGCGGCCGGCGTCGCCCTGCTCGACGAGTCGCTGACCTGGTCGACGCCGGCGGGAGCGGTGATCGTCCTGGCGGGAGCGGCACTGACCCAGGCCCGGAGCAGGTCCTAGACACCGGGCCCGGAGCAGGTCCCGGACACCCGGCGCGAGGCAGGTCCCGGACACCCGGCGCGAGGCAATGTCGACGTACGAGCGAATGCGCCGCACAGGCACGACCGGCCACGAGACGCCCCCGTACCCGCGTCAGCGCACTCGCATCGGCGCACTCGCGTCAGCGCACTCGCGTCAGCGCACTCGCATCGGCGCACTCGCGTCAGCGCACTCGCGTCAGCGCACTACGCATACCCCCGCGAGACCCCCACCCCCGCCGCCGAGGCCACCGCATCCGCCAGCCCGTCCACCTCGCCCAGTTCGAGCGTCGAGACCGTGATCCGGATCCCGGGCGGCGCCCCGATCCGGAACCGTGCGCCGGGGGCGACCGCCCACCCGGCGTGCAGCAGCCGGGCGACCGCCCCGGTCTCGTCCGGTACGGAGACCCACACGTTCATCCCGCTGCGCCCGCGCGCCTCGACCCCCCGTTCGGCCAGCGCGGCGATCAGCGCGTCCCGGCGACGGCCGTACGCCGCCGCGACCGTCCGCGCGTCCACCGCGCCGTCGGCCCACAGCCGCACCACCGCGCGCTGGGTGATCCGGCTGACCCAGCCGGGCCCGAGCCGCTGCCGTCCGCGCAGCCGGTCGAGGGTGAGCTCGTCCCCGGTGAGGACGGCGAGCCGCAGGTCGGGGCCGTAGGCCTTGGCGGCCGAGCGCAGGAAGGCCCAGTGCCGGGTGACGCCGGCGAGCGGGTGCAGGGGCAGGTCGACGATCCGGTGACCGTGGTCGTCCTCGATGAGCAGGACCTGCGGGTGCTCGCGCAGCACCGCGCGCAGGGCACGCGCGCGTACGGCGCTCAGCGCGGCGCCGGTAGGGTTCTGCGCCCGGTCGGTGACGATCAGGGCGCGCGCCCCGCCTTCCAGCGCACGGCGCACGTCCTCGGGCAGCGGGCCGTCGTCGTCGACGCCGACCGGTACCGTGCGCAGCCCGAGCGCCGGCACCAGATCGAGCAGCGACCCCCAGCCGGGATCCTCGACGGCCACGGTGTCACCGGGTTTGAGGTGTACGGCGAGGACGCGCTCGATAGCGTCCAGCGAACCGGAGGTGACGGCCACGGTTCCGGCCGGCACCCCGTCCGCGTCCAGGTCGGCCCGGGCCAGGCGGGCCAGCTCGGGCTCCACCGGCGCGTGCCCGTACAGTACCGGCTCCCTGTCGCTCTGCGCGGCGGCCCAGGCGAACGCCGGCGCCAGCGGTGGCAGCAGGGCCGTGTCCGGATTGCCGGCGGCCGCGTCCCGTACCCCCTCCGGGACCTCCACCCGGATGTACTCGCGCCCGGTCGTCGCCGGCTTCGACCGCACCCGGCTGCCCCGGCGGCCGTCGGTCTCGATCACCCCGCGTTCGCGCAGCGTGCGGTACGCGGCCGCGACGGTGTTCGGGTTCACCTCGAGCGTGGCCGCCAACTCCCGCATGGGCGGCAGCAGTTGCCCCGGCTCCAGCACACCGGCGCCCACCGCGCGCTCGATGCTCGCGGAAATGTCTGCTGCGCGTCGACCTCTGATCGGATACTCTCCTAGCACAAAGCCAATTATGCACTAATGCAATGGAGAACACCAATGGCCGCCTACACCTCGACCGATCGAACGGTCCCCACGCGGTCCGCGCAGCGGGCGTCGTACGACAAGGACCTGGTGCACGCGATACTCGACGAGGGGTACGTCTGCCACCTCGGCTTCGTCCGCGACGGCGCGCCGGTCGTGCTGCCGACGCTGTACGGCCGGGTCGGCGAGACGCTCTATGTGCACGGCTCGACGGGTTCGCGCCCGCTGCGGATGACGGGACAGGCCGATCCGGGGCTGCCGGTGTGCCTGACGGTGACCCACGTCGACGGCCTGGTCCTGGCCCGCTCCGCCTTCCACCACTCGATCAACTACCGCTCGGTCGTGGTGCACGGCATCGCCCACGACGTGACGGACCCGCAGGAGAAGAGCGCCGCGCTCGACGCGCTGGTCGACCATGTCGTCCCCGGCCGGTCCGCCGACTCCCGCCCCGCCAACAAGAAGGAACTCGCCGCCACCGCGGTGATCCGCCTCGACCTGAACGAGGTCTCGGCGAAGACCCGCACCGGCGGGGTGAACGACGAGCCCGAGGACCTCGCCCTCCCGTACTGGGCCGGAGTGCTCCCGCTCCGCAAGGGCTGCGACGCCCCGATCCCGGAGGCCGACCTGGCCCCCGGAACCGAGTTCCCGGACTACCTCGCGGCGTTGTGACCGTCCCCCTTCCACTCCGCGAGGGCCAGGCCGGTGACCGAGACGAGCATCAGCAGGGTGCCGGCGACGGTGGCGGGGGTGAGGCGTTCGCCGAGGAGGGCGACGGCGAGCACGGCCGCGCCGACCGGCTCGAGGAGCATGATCACGGAGGCCGTGGCGGACCGTACGACGGCCGCCCCCGCGAAATAGAGGGCGTACGCGAGAGCCGTGGGCACCGCCGCGACGTACGCCAGCAGGGCGACCACCCGGCCGGGTTCGGCGCTGTGCGGCACCAGCCCCTCGGCCAAGGCGAACGGCAGCAGGCACAGGGCGGTCACCGCCAATGCGCCCACCGTGGTGGCGGAGGCGTCCGCGCCGCCGTCGCGGCCCCAGCGGCGGGTCAGCAGGGTCGTCCCGCTGTACCCGGCGGCGGACAGCAGGGCCAGCAGCACGCCCTCGGGCCGTGCGGCGCCGCCCGCCCCTCCGACGAAGAGCACCCCGAGCCCGGCGAGCGCCCCGCCGACGGCGAGCACTCCGCCGCGGCCGAGCCGCTCCCCCAGGGTCAGCCGGGCGCCGAGCGCGATGAGCACGGGCCCCGCGCCGAGGGTGACGACCGTGGCCACGGCGAGCCCGGTGGCGGCGACCGCCGCGAAGTACGCCGTCTGGAAGACGGCGAGTCCGACGCCGGTGACGCCGGTGCGCAGGGTCCGGCGACGCAACGGCTCGGGCGCGGCGGCCGACCGGGGGTGCGGGCGCAGCAGCCGGGCGGCGAGCAGCAGCACCAGCCCGGCCGCGCACCGCCAGAACGACAGGGCTACGGCGCCGAGGTCGCTGGTCCGGTAGACCAGTGACGCGGCCGCCCCCGCCGTACCCCAGGCGGCGCCGGCGACGACCAGATAGAGCAGCCCCCGCCCGACGGACAGCCGGGAGGACGAGGTCGATGGGGTCGACGGGGTCGACGGGGTCGACGGGCATGAGGGGGACGACGACGAGGACGACGAGGACGACGAGGAAACGGGATGGGAATGGGGATGGGAGAAGGGGGACACGCGTTCTCTCCGCAGATGCGCGCAGGGCGCTGAAGTGGAAGGAGCCGCCGCATGCGTCGCAGCGGTCCGCTGACTTCGTCTGCGGGCAGCACCGTTCCGCCCGGCCGTACATGCCGGGCGTACTTCACCGGAGGGCCCGCCTCAGGCGGCCGGAGGCGGAAGAACGAGTGCGTGGGAAGGCATGATCGTCACCCTAGGCAGAGGTTCCGCGGGCCGCCAACTCCCTTTCCGGGCTGCCGCCGGCCACCGGCTGCGGCGAGCCCTTCGCGGGCGCCGACGACTGCGCGATGAACGCGCCCAGCAGCACCACCGCGCCGCCGACGATCTGCGGCGCCGAGAGGTGCTCGCCGAGCAGGACCCAGGCCAGAACAGTCGCGATGACCGCCTCCAGACAGGCCACCACGCCCGCGACCTGCGGGGAGAGCCGGCGCACGGAGACCACGCCGGTGATGTACGCGACGACCGTGGCGATCAGCACGATCCAGCCGAGCAGCAGCCAGACCGGGACCTCGGCGCCGTTCATGCCCGCGCTGTGCGCGAGCACGGACCAGTCCATGCCCCACGGGCGGGCTACGGCGGTCAGCACGAGCGCGCCGACGAGCAGGCCGTACGCGATGACGCCCAGCGGGTCGGGGGCGTCGGCGCCTGGGTGGCCGCCCGGGTCGGACAGGACGAAGTAGCCGACCTGACAGCAGGCGGCGGCGAGGGCGAGGAGCAGCCCGAGGGCGTCGAAGCCGAGACCCGACCAGACCTCGACGACACAGGCGAGCCCGCCCACCGCGAGGACCACGCCGAGCGCGGCGGCCCGCGTCACCGGCCGCCGCTGCACGAACCGCACCCAGCCCAGCACCAGCGCGGGCGCGAGGTACTCGACGAGCAGCGCGACGCCGACCGGGATCCGGGATATCGAGGCGAAGTAGAAGGCCTGGACGCCGGCCACGCCCAGCAGGCCGAACCCGGCGAGCAGCGCGGGACGGCGGCGCACCAGCGCGCGATGCCGCCAGGCGAGCGGCAGCATCACCAGGGCCGCGCCGGTCACCCGCAGCCACACCACGTGCAGCGGGTCGAGCCCCGCCTCGATCAACGGTTTGGCCGCGACTCCGGATCCACCGAAGGCGATGGCCGACCCGACCGCCAGACCGAGCCCGATGCCCTTTCCGCGGTTGCCCTGACTGCTCACAGACGTATGCACGGGCACATGATGACAGGCGACGACATGAGCGTCATCCCCGTTGACTCCTGTCTCAACGGCTGGACGGCTCTCATCGGCCGGACGGCTCCACCGGCTGAACGGCGACGGGAGCCGGGGACCGGGGACCGGCCCCGCCTCAGCGCGCCTCCTCCAAGCCCTCCAGCCCCTCCAGGCCGTCCAGACGCTCCAGCCCCGCCAGCCACTCCTCGATCCGGACGCACAGTCCGGGCACGTCGACGCCGGCCCGGGCGAGGACCTCGACGGCCCGCGCCTGCGGGTCCACGACGATCGCCGCGAGCAGGTCGACGCCGAGGGCCGACGCGCCATCGCGCAGAGCGGCCCGCACGCACGCGTGCTCCAGCGCGGCGGCGGCCACCGGCGAGCAGCCCTCGGCCATGTGCGCGACGGATCCCCGGCCCGCGTCCTCGACGGCCGTCACCACGGGCAGCGCGCCGGAGTCCTCGACGCCGTTCTGCCAGCGCAGGCCGTAGCCGATGCTGCGCTGGACGAGATAGCCGAGCAGCCGGGCGAGCTGGGGTCCGCTCCCGAGGACGGCGCGCACCTGGGGGTCGTGCTCGATGAGCGAGTGCAGCAGATGGGCGGTGTCGATCTGCCGGTCCCCGTCCCGCACCGCCCGGCGGCGCGCGCCGGCGAGTGCCGCCGCGGGCTCGACGCCGAGCCGGGGGTCGTCTTCCGTGCCGTACATCGCCTGCTCACGAGCCGACTGCCGGGGAATACGCGGTTGCACACCCCCACCCCATCAGTCCCGGGCGGGTCGGGGCATCCCCGGCGGGAAGCATCTTCGCATCCCACGCAGAGCGGACCGGGCCGCGCGGAATCTCCTCCTTACGGAGGAGATCAGGCTGTTTCTCCCTGAGAACAAGCCCTGAGGGCGCGCGCCGCCTTGCCCCGCGCCCCTGGAGCAACCACCGTGCCCGTCCCGTACGTCCCACACGGACATGGAGAGCGGGTGCTGGCTGGTGGCCCTGCCTGCGGTCGACGGCCGACAGTACGTCTACCGGGTGTACGCCCCGGAGGACGCGCTGCCGGCCGACCTGTTCTGGCAGGCGTGGCACTGCCACGACGAGGGGCCCTTCCCGCGCGCCTGGGACGTGTTCGACACAGCGGTGATACGACGGGTGAGCTGACAGGCGAGCCGACAGCTGAGCCGACGGGTGAGCTGACGGCTTGACCGGCGAACCGGCTGATGGTTCATCAGTATTGAATGTTCGCGGCCTTGGGGCTACTTTCCGCGACGACGCAGCCGGAGTTGCCCGACACGAAGAGGTGGTCGCATGGCCGAAGTCAGCGCGGAGGCACGCATCCCGGCGCCGGCCGAGAAGGTGTGGGCCCAGCTCACCGACTGGCCGACGTACGGGGAATGGAACGCGACGCATACCAACTTCCCCAAGGGCGGCCCCGAGTCACTGGAACTGGGCGCGACCTTCCAGGAGAACATGAAGCTCATGGGCTTCCCGGCCGAGGTCGAGTGGACCGTCGCCGAACTGGAGCCGGCCCGGGTGCTGGCCATCCGCGGCAAGGGCCCGATGGCGGTGGCCGTCGCCACGCGCTACACCCTGACCCCCGACGGCGACGCCACGACCGTCCGCATCGACGGCGAGTTCACGGGCGCGGCCGTGTCGCTGATGGCGGGTCGACTGAAGGACTCGGGAACGGCAGCCCTGAACGAGTCGCTGCGCAAGCTGGCGGGACTGGTGGCCTGACCCACCCCGCACCGCCCCGCCACTCGGCACAAGCAAAGGCGCCCCGCGGATCACTCCACGGGGCGCCCTGGACGCCGTACGACCGAAGACCCTCGGCCCTCGGCGCCCAGCCCTCGTCGCTCTCAGTCCTCGTCGGCGAGGATCAGGTACAGCTTCTTGCGGGCTTCGTTGATGACCGTGAGCGCCTTCTCGCGCTGTTCCTTGCTGCCGGTCTTCCAGACCTGCCCGAAGGCCTCCATCAGGCCGAAGCCGGCCTGGCGGATCTCGCTGAGCGCCTCCCAGTCGACGCCCCGCGACGCCTCTTCCCAAGGGGCGTCCGAGCCTTCCTCCGCCGCCGTCCGGCCCGCCTCGGTGAGCTCGAACAGCTTCTTGCCGCCTTCGCTCTGGCTGCTGATCAGCCCCTCGTCCTCCAGGAGCTGGAGGGTGGGGTACACCGACCCGGGGCTGGGCTTCCACGCCCCGCCGCTGCGCTCGGCGATCTCCTGGATCATCTCGTACCCGTGCATCGGCCGGTCCTTGAGCAGGGCCAGGATGGAGGCCCGCACGTCACCGCGCCGCGCCCTTCCCCTGGGTCCGCCACGCCCTCGTCCGCCCCAGGGCCCGGGACCGAATCCCGGCCCGAACCCGGGTCCGCCGGGGCCGAACCCCGGACCACCCGGGCCACCCGGCCCGAAAGGCCCGAAGGCCGCCCGTCGCCCGTCGCCGTCCCGGCCGCGCCGGGAGAAGCCGTCCTGTCGATGTCCACGCTCGAATCCGTGGCTACGCATTGCCATCACTCCGTTTCATCATTCGATCGCTGATCTGTCGCGATGCGTCAACGATATATCGGAACAGTTCGCATGACAAGCCCCCTCGTCCTCGGCGCCGACCTGTCTCAGCGAAGATGCACCGGTCTCGCTGAAGATTGACGACCGGCCTGTTCGTCTCATCGAAGTTTCACCAGACGGGACCGGCGAGCCGGGCCTGGATGACGGCGGCAACGTGCCACCAGCGGCTGTTAGACGGCCCGGGGAAACCCCTGTACGGGTGCTCGCTAGGCTCGCGCCATGTCTAACGATCTCGGTTTCACGTGCTCATGCTGCGGCGACCACCATGCAGAGCTCCCCATGAGCTACTCGACCATGGCCCCGGACGTCTGGGATCCCAGCTTCGAGAGTGATCCGGACAGCATGCTGTCGTCCGACCAGTGCGTGATCAAGGGCCAGCACTTCTTCATCAGGGGGTTGATCGAGATACCTGTGATCGGCGGCCAGGACGTGTTCTCCTGGGGTGTCTGGGTCTCTCTGAGCAAGGACAATTTCGCCCGTGCTCTTGAGGTGTGGAACACGGAGGGCCGCGAGGCCGAGAGGCCGTACTTCGGCTGGCTCAGCACCGAGCTCGCGCTCTATTCCGAGGGCACTACCAACCTGAAGACCAACGCCCACACGCGACCGGTCGGCAAGCGCCCCTTCATCGAGCTGGAGCCCACCGACCACCCGCTCGCCGTCGAACAGCGCACTGGGATCACGCAGGACCGCGTGCGTGAGATCGCCATGGCTGTGCTGCATCCGGCCTGAGTCATCACAGGTCAAGGCTTGGCGAGGGCGCGCGGTGGCGGAGGGCACACGGTGCAGCCGACGGCGGGGCAGAGTCACGACTTGCCCTGAACTGGATCAAGTGGCGCCGCTGCGTTTTCAGGTGCTCGTTTGCAGTTCCGCAGGCTGGAGGCCCTCTGGCGGCAGGTCGATGAACATAGGAAGCGCCTCTGTCCGGTGCGGACGCTCATGAGATTTCCGCAGATCCGGCAGGGTTTTCGCCGCCGTTCAGTGTTTGGGTGGCGCCTGCGATAGGCCTTCCGGCGACAGGATTGGGAACACCGCAGGGCTCGGCGTCCCACGATGTCTGTGGGCGCCATGCCTGTGCCGCACTCGAGGCAGCGCGTCGTCTCCAGGGTTGACCGCAGAACGTGAGCGTCCCGGCCAGCGGCCGCAGCTAGTGCTGTGACCGCATAGGTTCGCCGGGGTGGGGCTGGTGAACCTGGTGGTGGTGGCTGGCTGTGCGGTGCCTCGTCAGCGTGAGTGGATAATGCTCGTCGTGACTTCAGAGATAGAGCGCCCCAGGTGGTGGTTTGCGCTTCGAAGCGGTGCTTTCTTCCTCGCTGGCGGCGGTCTCGGCGTTTTCACGTACGGGTTGGTCTCGCACGGGACGGCTGGGGCGCTGCCATGGGGCGGGTTGCTGTTTGGAGCAGCCGTAGCAGCGACTCTCAGCGCGCTGTTTCCGCGGCGGCGGCAGCGTCGGCGTTAAGCCTGTGTAGTCAAGCGGCGCGTTTGAGAGGGCGTCCGCCCCAGCGAATGCCCTTTCTCGCCGCGGATGCGGGCGCGTTCCTTGCGTTCGGCGGTCAGGACGTCGCGGCGGCGGGCGTTGGCGTTGCGCCACCGGAGGTAGGCGTGCAGGGCCCGGGTCTGCACGGTGTGGTTGGGGTAGTTGGAGTTGGCGATGGTGAACTGCCGCAGCGGCCCGAAGTGCGCCTCGATGGGGTTCGCCCACGAGGCGTACGTCGGGGTGAAGCACAGCTCGACCTTGTGCTTCTTCGCCCAGCGGCGGATGTCGGCGCCCTTGTGGGCGGACAGGTTGTCCAGAATCACGTAGACCGGGGCGCCGTCGGGCCGGGCGGCGCGGACCGACTTCAGCGCGGCCAGCGTGTTCCCGGCGCCCTTCCTGCGGCGGTTCACGCCCCACAGGGTGTCGTCGCCGACCGAGTAGCAGCCGTGGAAGTACCGGACTCCGTGGGTGCAGTGGTAGGTCGCCGGCACCCGGTCGGGATGTTTGCGTTCGGCCCAGCCCGAGCCCGCCGTGGGCCGGATCCCGAGCGGGCCGAACTCGTCGAAGGCGAAGCCCCGGTCCGGGAAGCGGTGAAGGACCTCCTCGATCCGGTCCAGCTTCGCCTCCCGTTCCGGATCAGGGGACTCCTTCCAGGTCTTGGTGCGCTGGAAGGTGACGCCTCGGCGGGCGAGCAGAGTGCGTAAAGCCTCGCGGCCGATACGGATCACCCGGCCGTGCACCTTGCGCAGGTAGGCGACCAGCTTGCGCAGCGACCAGCGGGTGAACGGCTGGCCGAGCTTGACCGGTCGGGTGGTGGCCGTCGCGATAAACGAAATCCTCGTCGTCATTGCAGAGTTGGCGGGGACGGCCTCCCGCCCATCGAGGGTCCAGGCAGGACAGGCCGATCTCGTTGAAGCGGTGGATCACATCCCGGACGGTGTCCTCATCAGCCTGCACCAGCTCGGCGATCACCGGCACCCGGTTCCCGCCGGCCGAGGCCAGCAGCATCATCGCCCGCCGGTAGCGCACCGTGCTGGTGCTGCCCCGGCGCACGATCTGCTGCAGCTTCTGCCCCTCCTGGTCGGTCAGTCTGCGCACGCGGACAGGCTCGGCCACCACGCCTCCAGCGGTCGGATCGGACGTCACGCCACAACCAACCGCCACAACCACCGACCCGGTGAACCTATGCGGTCACAGCACTAGGCGGGTCCGACTGGGGATGCCTCGGTGCCGAGGTGGCTCGGCCAGGTAGATGCGCAGGTAGCGAGGGGTTAGGTGGTTGGCGCGAGCCAGGCGCGCAATGAAGGACTGAGAACCCTCACCCGCCCGAGGGCAGACTTGGACCGGCAGGATGTGGACCTTCCCGGAGCTCATCCTGCAGACCGTGACCTGCGGAACTGGGGCGATTCAGCAGCGACATCCAGTGCCACCGCCTCAAGTCGCGCCTTGGTGATCTTCTCCGTCCCTGTGAGGAGTGCATCAATGGCAGCACCGCGAATCTGGTGGGACAGGGCCCCGATCATGCCTCCGGTCCGGTTGTGGAGGTAGCGGTCCAGTGTCGCCAGCGTGCCGGGCTCGTGACGCCGCAAGGTGAGGGTCTTCTCCATGGTGGCGACCAGCCCCCGCCACTCACTGTTGTAGGGGAAGGGGTGAGTCGGGATCAGGGTGAAACGTCCGGCGATCTGTGCCCCGTGCCTGAGAGCAGGGTTCTGTGCTCGACGTCGATACCGGCATAGATGAACGTGGCGGGGATGCGCTCGGAGAAGTACTTGAGGGTGTCGGCGACCTCGGCGCCGTGCCGGGTGGTGAGGGAGATGTTGTGGAGTTCATCGACCAGGACCAGGCCAGTGCGGGCGTCGGTGCAGACACCGACGACGGACTCCATCAGGTCGGTCATGTTCAGCCTGGCCATGACCGGCAGCCCGAGGAAGCGGGCGAACTCGGCCGCGATCATGCGGGGTGTCGCGGCAGGGGGAACGGTTGTAGATGGCCGGGATTCGGTCCGCTGCATTGGGGTGGCGGGCTCGGTCCTTGAGCTCGTGAGAGCGGCCGAGCTGGGTAATGGCGATGGTCTTGCCTGTGCCGGCGGCGCCGGAGACGATCAGGCCGCGGCGGGCGCTGATCGCGTGCCGGTTCAGTAGGACCAGGCGGCGGCCGCTGGTGACGGTGTGACGGACGGTTGAGGTGGCCACCACGAGCAGCCGGGCGTGATGATCGAGGCGGGCCTCGTCGAAGGCAACCTTCTCCAGGTCGCCTAGGGCGTCGTATTCGGCGTCGGTGAGTCGGCGGAGCGGGGGCGGTGGTTCTTCGACGAAGCGGCGCCGGCCATCAAGGTTGGTCAAGTGCCGCTGGGTGTCCTGGGGCAGAGGTGGCAGCGTCGTCATGGGCAAGCAGCACGCGTACCAGCCTGCGAAGCTCTCCCCGCCCTTCGTCCAGCGGAACGGACGTACCGGCTCAACCTCCTCGAAGCGCACGTCCCAGGCCTTGCCCAACGGCAACCTATGACGCTCCGCAGACCTCAGAAAGTCCAGCTCAAACGCCGAAAGCGCCTCGTCACCGAATGCTCGTGCAGGTGTGGCCACCGTGGTCCCGCCCCTCGGGGGCCCAACAGCCGCGAACGTAGGGCAGCGACCCGTCAAACTTCAGTGAGAACGGTCAAACTTCACTGAGACGAGTCACCCGTGTCCTGTCTCACTCAATCGAGTCGTAGTCGTTTTCTCAGCGAACCGAGTCCTTCGGGCTTCTGTCTCAGCGAACCTAGTCGCGCGGCTGAGGGCGCCGGTGAAGTCGGCCCGGGGCGCGGTTCCGATCTTTCGACCGGACCGTTTCCCCGGAGCCGCTTCCCGAACCGGGCATGCGACTTGGCGCCGCACCCGGCTCTCCGGTGTGTTCGACGCCTTCACCGACGGGAGTCGCTGATGACGCACTTCCTCGATCCGGAAGAAGTCGACCATCCGCTGACGACCAAGGAGGGCTGGACCGCCTTCACCACGGAGGCCGCCGCTCCGCCGGACATCCTGGCGCCCGCGGCCCTGCAGCGGCTCACCGAGGCGGAGCGAACTGCCTACGACCAGGCTCTGGAAACAGTTGGGTCGGCGTCGTGGCGAGATCTTGCCGGACTCGATGCCGGTCGTGTACGTCACCGTCCCGCCCGCGGCCACGCCGAAGATGCTGGGCATCGAGTTCGCACGGTTCTTCGGCCTGCCGCTGCCCTCGCGGTTCAGCCAGGTCGAAGTGACCAACAAGGTCTGCGATCTGCTCTGCACACTCGGCTGCCGTCTCGTGCTCATCGACGAACTGCACAATCTCGACATCGGTACGCGGGTGGGCGCCGAGGCATCCGACCAGATCAAGTACCTGTCCGAGCGCATCCCCGCGACGTTCGTCCTGGCCGGCGTCGACGTCGAGGGCACCGGACTGTTCGCCGGACGCCGCGGCGGACAGATCGCCAGCCGCTACACCCTCATTCCCACCAGCCCGTTCCGCCACAAGACCGAGGAACAGCGCGGCTCCTGGTGTTCCCTCGCGGCGACTTTGGAGGAGTCCCTGCGGCTGCGAGCCCACCGACCGGGGACCTTGCTGGACCTGAGCCCCTACCTGCACGACCGCACCGGCGGAATGATCGGCAGCCTGTCCCACCTTGTCCGCGAGGCCGCCCTGGACGCCCTCCTCGACGGCAGCGAGAAGATCACCAAAGCCTCGCTGGAACGGGTCGACCTGGACGAGAGCGCCGAACAGCAGAACATTCCCCGCGCGCGCCGGCGCCGCAGACGCGGCCCGAAACACGTCGCGTGACCGACCGGCCGCGGCCCCTGCCACTGACGCCGCCGCCCGTCCACCACGAGACCATCGGCTCCCACCTGAACCGCCTCGCCGACGCCAACCACCTCACCATTGGCTACCTCTCGCACCTGCTCGGCCCGTCCCGCCAACACCGCCGCGTCGACAACCGGGTCGGCTACTGGACCCCGGACGCACTGCGACGGCTCGCGACTTTGACCGGCCGGAACCCGTCATCCCTGGTCCACGCAATGCCGCCGCTCGGCTCGATCAGCGACCCGCTTCGACACCATCGGTCCGCCACAGAGGAGGTCATCGAACCGCGACGCCGCCCTGCCTGCCGCCTCCGCATGGCCCGGTGGCACGTCCACGGGCTCGTCGTCCGCAGCACCCCGCACCACGAAGGTGTCTGCCACCGGCACAGCCGCCGGCTCCTCGGAACAGAGCAACACGATCTGACGCTGCTGCCCGAGGTTCTGCCGGCCAACCTCCAGCATCACCGGATCGTCCGCCGGGGCGCCCATCCCTTCACCGAGCTGGCCTCATCGACGCCCGCGACTGCCTGACCCGGTGGTTCACCGGTGAGCAGAGCGGAGAGCCTCTTCGGCAGAGGTGGAACCCACCGACTCGAAGTGCTGGGCGAGGACCCGTTCGGTGATCCCCACCGTCCCTCCGAGCCCCGAATCGAAGTGGCCACCTACCCCGAAGTCATCGTGCTCACCGGCCTGTTCACCTCCCCGCACTGGCGCGACCACCCCCAACTGCCTGCAGAGGCAGCACGCCGTTTGGGCGTTGCTCAGACCCAGCTCGGACCGGGACTGGTCCGGAAACTGCCACCTTCACTGCGAACCCTGGAGCAGGGCGTCTCACCACCCTGACTTCAGTGAAGATCCGACTGGACCTCGGTCAGTCGATGCCTTCGACGATGCGGAAGTCGCGCTCGACGCCGTCGGAGAGGGCGACCAGCGCCTCCTGGTAGGCCGCACTCTCGTGCGCCGCGACGGCCTGCTCGAAGCTGTCGAACTCGATCAGGACGGTGCGCTCGGCGATTCCGGCGTCATACGCCACGACCCGACCGCCACGGGCGAGGACCCGACCGCCCCCGGCCTTGACGGCCGGAGCGGCCAGCTTGTTGTAAGCAGCCAGCTTCTCAGGGTCTGAAATGGTGCGGTAGGCGCTGACCCAGTAGCCCTTGGGCATGGAACCTCCAGTGTTGGGATGAGTGCATCTGACTTACGGGTTGGTCTCGGACGAGCGTCGGCGGGCGAGAGCGAGGCTTGTCAGCGTCGTGATCGCCATGGCGCCGATGCCGACCAGCGCCGCGGTGGTGTAGGCGCTGTCGTCGGGGAAGAGGTGGCCGGGGCCGGTGCCCGCGGCGAGGATCAGGCCGCCGATGGCGCTGCCCAGGGAGTACCCGACGCTGCGGACGACGTAGTTGAAGCTCATGGCGCTCGACGTCTCGCTCTTGGGGGTGACGGCCAGGATGACGCCGGGCATCGCGGCCGAGAAGCCGCCGACGCCGAAGCCGAGCACGCCCATCGCCGCGAACAGTTCGGCCAGGTCCGACCGGGCCGCCGCGAACAGGGCGAACCCGCCGCCGACCACGACGGCGCTGCCGGCCAGGAGCAGGGGGTCGGCGATCCGCGTCCGGACCCGCGGCGTGAGCTTGCCGGCGACGAACCCCAGCACCGAGAACGGGATGAGGACCAGCCCGGCGACGAAGGTCGTCAGCCCGAAGCCGTAGCCGTAGCCGGCGCCGTGCGGCGTCTGCGCGTACCGGGTGATGAGCGTGAGCAGGAGGTACATGCCGATCCCGCCGACGAACATGGCGAGGTTCGCCCCGGCGACCGCCGGGTGCCGCACCGCCCGCACATCGACCAGGGGCGTCGTGCTGCGCAGCTCGATGACGGCCCAGACGCAGAGCAGCACCACCGCGACGACGGCGAGGCCCGCCGCCACGGCGAGGTGCCGGCTCCACAGATTCCGTTCGCCGGCGAGGAACAGCACCAGGAGCAGCGCAGCGGCCAGGACGACCGCGCCTGCCACGTCCACGTGGGCGGAGCGGCCTTCGGGGGCTTCGGGCATGGAGCGCCACGCGGTCAGGAGGGCGGCGGCGGTGACGACCAGGCCGAGGCCATAGGCGGCCCGTACCCCGCCGAGCTCGGCGAGCAGTGCGGCCAGCGGGTAGCCGACGCCGGCCCCGATGATCGAGACCACCGAGATCAGGGCGATCACGGCCGCGCTGCGCTCCTCGGGGAGGTGGTCCCGGGCCACGCCCATCATCAGCGCCGTCAGCCCGAGCCCGACGCCCTGGGCCGCCCTGCCGGCCAGCAGCCACGCGAACGACAGCGGCAGCACGGTGAGCGCGCTGCCGGCGACGACGACCGCCAGCGTGGCGAGGATCGTGGCCCGCCGGTGCGGGCCGGCTCCGAGCCGGCCCAGGACCGGCGTGGCGACGGCGCCGCTGAGCAGCGCGACGGTCAGCGTCCACTGCGCGCTGCCGAGCGAGACGTGGAACGAGGTCGCCACGCTGGTGATGAGCGGCGTCCCGAGGCTGGCGACCGCCGCCACGACCAGAGCGATGAACATCAGGGCGGGGACCAGCAGCCGCGCCTCGGAACGCGCCACCGGGAACGCCTTCACCGCGACCCCGCCGACCGGCTGCCCGGTCACTGCTTCGGCCCTTCGCGGTCCTGGCTTTCGAGCTCTGCCAGACGCTTCAGCGCCGGAAGGGCCGCCACCAGCGCCTCGACCTCGTCGCCGGTGAGCTCGCCGATCAACCGCTCGAACGCGTGGACGCCCGCCTGGCGCCGCGTCCGGACATAGGAGGCGCCGGCCTCGGTCAGGCACACCAGCGTGACCCGTTTGTCGGACGCGTCGCCCCGCCGCTCGACCAGGCCGGACTCCTCCATCACCCGGACCAGGGCGGTCATCGCGGGCTGGGTGACGCCCTCGACCGCGGCCAGATCGGTGATGCGCCGCGGGCCGGTCCGGTCCAGGGTGGCCAGGGTGGCGGCGGACGTCAGGCTCATGTCCCGGGGCAGGCGTCTCGCGGCCCTGGTGGCCAGGCCGTAGAGGGCTGCCCCGATGGCGGCGGACGCGCCAGGAGCGGTGTCTTGACGACTCATGCTCGAAGCATAGCATTTTTATATTCATAGTTTATGTAAATGGCGGACTGCGTCGTGGTGGCGCCAAGGAAAGTGACCCCGGATCTCAAGATTGCCGACAGAGTCACGGAGAGCCTCTTCGGCAGAGGTGGAACCGCCGACTCGAAGTGCTGGGCGAGGACCCGTTCGGTGATCCCCACCGTCCCTCCGAGCCCCGAATCGAAGTGGCCACCTACCCCGAAGTCATCGTGCTCACCGGCCTGTTCACCTCCCCGCACTGGCGCGACCACCCCCAACTGCCTGCAGAGGCAGCACGCCGTTTGGGCGTTGCTCAGACCCAGCTCGGACCGGGACTGGTCCGGAAACTGCCACCTTCACTGCGAACCCTGGAGCAGGGCGTCTCACCACCCTGACAATGCCCAGCTCAGGAACCACCGGTCTCGCCATGATCGATGAGACGCGAACCCGGCGCCGCGCTCAGCCCGCCCCGAAGCCCGGGCCTCCACGCTCTGAGTCGCAACCCAACCTGTCACCCCCCAGGTCAGCGGCCCTCTCTCGCCCCGGCGGAGTCGGATCCGCTGTCGCGCGCGATGCCGGCCGCGTTCGCCGAAGCCGTGCGGGCGGCCGACCGCGGACCGGTCGCGGATCTGGGATGCGGGCCGGGCAAGGTCACGGCGCATCTGGCGGACCCGGGGGCGCCCACGCCCGGCGGCCTGCTGATGCTGGCCGGCCATGTGGGCGACGACCAGCGTCTGCGTCCGGCGCAGGCGTACGGCGGCCATCCGGTGTCCTACGAGACCCGCCTGCCGGCGACGGAACGGATCGTCGAGCTGCTGACACGGGCCGGGCTCGCGATCACCGCCCGACTGGTGCAGGAGCGCGCTGAAGGAGCGAAGAGGACGATCGCCACCGTTCTGGCCCGCAAGCCCGAACACCCCTCGATGTCATAGCCGGTCCAGCCGCTCCAGCCGCTCCAGCCGGTCTACCGATCCAGCCGGTCGCGGTACCACCCGGCCGTCCCCGCGAGGCGGCTCAGCGGGCCCGGGCCCGGCGACAGTCCCGTCCGCTTCCACAGTTCGTCGGCGAGATACCAGTGGTCCTGGGCGGCCAGCGAGAACTGGCGCTCGGACGCCCGCCCCGGCGTGGCCCGCAGCCGCTCCAGGCAGACCGGCAGCGGCCAGTCGGCGTCCGGGCGCGGCGGCAGCACACCGTGGGCTGCAAGTTCGGCCAGCAGGTCGCCGATGCGCACGGGGTCCGGATGGCCCGCGTGGTAGACGCCGGGCGGCACCCGACGCGGGCCGACGGCGACGGCGGCGATCAGACGGGCCAGATCGCCGACGTCCATCACGGTCAGCAGCGCGCGCCCACCGTCCCACTCCGCCGGCACCCGCTCGACCAGCTCCCGCAGCGCCGGGACGACCCACCGGTCCCCGGCCCCGAGCACGATCCCCGGCCGGAGCACGACGGCCCCCGCCCGGCGCGCGTACGCCTCCCCCGCCAACCGGGTCCGGCTCACGACGGACACCGGCTCGGCCGGCATCTCGTCCACCTCGACGCCCCGGTGCGGCCCGGCGCCGTAGACCGCCGCCGTAGACAGGTGCACCACCCGGCGGACCCCGGCCCGCGTCGCCTCCGCCATCAGCGCACGGGCGCCGTCGACGTTGACCGCCTCGCCCAGCCGCTCCTCCGCGCCGATGTACGAGGCGAGGTGGACGACCGCCCGTGCCCCCTCGCACAGCCCGCGCACCGCGGCCGGATCCGCCAGGTCGCCGCGCACCCACTCGACAGGGCCGCTGCCCGCTCCCTCGGGTATCCGGCGCACCAGCGCGCGCACCCGCACGGCCCGGTCGGCGCCGCCCCGCCCGTTCCGGTCCCGTAACGCGCGCAGCGTGTGCGACCCGATGAAACCGGTGGCGCCCGTCAGCACCACCGGGCCGAGTCCGCCGTCGCCACCACCGCCACTGTTGCCACCACCGCCACCGCCACTGTTGCCACCACCGCTGTTGCCACCACCGCTGTCGCCGTCGCCGACCGCCGTGTCGTCCACAACCGTTTCCTCGCTCTCGTGTGCGGGAGCCGCCGCGCCGCGCCCGGGAAGGATCCCCAGCGAAGTGTCCAGCAGACGCACACGGAAACCAGGTCCAGGACTCACGGATTGGCCTTGGCCCGCCGCGTCCCCCACCCTCTACCGTCACCGGCATGCGGATTCGAATCGTCGACGCCTTCACCGACCGCCCCTTCGCCGGCAACCCGGCCGGGGTCCTGCTCCTCGACGCCTTCCCCGGCGACGACCGGCTCCAGAACGTGGCCCTGGAGGTCAACCACGCCGAGACGGCGTTCGCCCACCCGCTCCCCACGGGCGGCGAGGCCGACTGGGCGCTGCGCTGGTTCACACCCGTCGCCGAGGTCGACCTGTGCGGCCACGCGACGCTCGCCACGGCCCACGTCCTGCACACCACGGGCGCCCACCAGGGCCCGGTGCGGTTCGCCACCCGCAGTGGAGTGCTCGTCGCCACGCCCGCCGCCGACGGCTCGATCACCCTGGACTTCCCGACCGCCCCGCTGACGGAGGTCGAGCTCCCCGACGGCGTCGCCGAGGCCCTGGGCGCGAAGCCGCTCGCCACCTACGACACCGGCCCGCGCATCGGAGACCTGCTGCTCGAACTCGCCGACGAGCAGGCCGTCCTCGCCCTGGCCCCCGACCACAAGGCCCTCGCCGACAGCTCCCGACGCGGTGTCATCGCCACCGCCCGCGCCGAAGACCCCGCCCGCGGCTACGACTTCGTCTCCCGCTGCTTCCTCCCGAACGTCGGCATCGACGAGGACCCGGTCACCGGCAGCGCCCACACCGCCCTGGCCCCGTACTGGTCCGAGCGCCTCGGGCGCGCCGAGCTCACCGGTCTGCAGGCCTCCCCCCGCTCCGGCCGCGTCCGCACCGAACTGCGCGGCGACCGCACCCTGTTGAGCGGCCGCGCGGTCACCGTCATCGAGGGCGAACTGCTCGTCTAGGACCTGTCGGGGAAGGCCGGGCTGCTCACGCCGTGGGCAGCCACCCCACCTTCCCCGCCAGCAGCGCGTACCCGACGAACGCCCCGATGTCGAGCAGTGAATGGGCCACCACCAGGGGGCCCACCCGGCCCCAGCGCCGGTAGAGGTAGACGAACACCACGCCCATCACCATGTTGCCGATGAAGCCGCCGATGCCCTGGTAGAGGTGGTACGAGCCGCGCAGCACGGCGCTGGCGACCAGCGCGGTCCCCGGCGTCCAGCCCAACTGGCCGAGCCGGCGCAGCAGATAGCCGACGACGATGACCTCTTCGAGGATCGCGTTCTGCAGCGCGGACAGGATCAGCACCGGATACTTCCACCACACGTCGGGCAGCGCCTCCGGCACCACGGTGAGGTTGAAGCCGAGGCCGCGCGCCGCCAGGTAGAAGGCGATGCCGGTGCTGCCGATCACCGCCGCGATCGCCGCCCCGCGCCCGAGGTCCGGCCACGGCCGGGTGCGGTCGAAGCCCAGCGTCCGCAGCCCCTGCCCCTCGCGCAGCAGGAAGTGCGCGACGAGGGCGACGGGCACGAGCGCCGTGGCGATGCCGAAGAGCTGCCAGGCGAGATCGAGCCAGGGACGGCCCGGCGCGGCCGAGGCGTTGAGCGTCGCCGCCTGGTCCTTGAGCCCTCCCGGCCGGGTGACCGATCCGACAAAACTGATCAGGGCGGAAACACCGCTCGCACCGAGCGAAAGCCCCAGAACGAGCAGCGTCTCGTCCCGGAAGATCCGTCGCGAGAGCCGCTCCTGCGGAAATGATTCAGCCACCTACCCCGCCTCCACCAGCACACGTGCCTCCAGTTGCGTAAACCCGCCGCATCCCTGTCCCTGTCTCGCTAGGGTCTCGAAAAAAGTTACGAGGATCGTGCGTGACAGACCGTCGGGGGGACGGGCGCCGTACGGGGCGTCCCTCCCCTTCGCCTGCCGTGCGGCGGAAATCCGCCACTAAGGACGACAGGTCGACAGGGAGGGGCACCACCGTCATGGGACGTCACAGCTTGCCCGATCAGTACGGGGCGGGCGGCAGCGACCCCCGTCCTCGCAGGCGCCGTCGCTCCGTGGCCCTCGCGACCGCCCTCGTCCTCACCGTCGCCGGCTCCGCCGCGGCCGCCGTGCAGAGCGGGCTGCTCTCCTTCGGCTCCTCCTGCCGCGAGCACCCCGTGCGGCTGACCGTGGCCGCGTCCCCGGACCTGGCCCCGGCGCTGACGGTCGCGGCGAAGCAGGCGCGCGACAGCGGCCTCACCTCCGACGGGCAGTGCCTGGCCGTCACCGTCTCGGCGCGCGAGTCGTCCGAGGTCACGGACACGCTCGCCGCGGGGAAAGACCCGCACGCCCAGGTGTGGGTGGCCGACTCGGACCTGTGGGTCCAGCGAGTCACCGCCGACCACGGGGCGACCCAGGTGACCGTCACGGGCAACGTCGCCTCCACTCCCGTCGGGGTGGCGATGACGCCCACCGCCGCGAAGTCGTTGGGCTGGCCGAAGAAGACGTACAGCTGGCTCGAGCTGGCCGGGGCCACCCTGCGGGACGACTCCGTGCGGCTCGGTGCGGCCGATCCGGCGCGCAGCGCGACCGGGCTGCTGGCGCTGACGCGGCTCAGCGCCGCCGCGACCGCGGTCAAGGACGGGGACACCCTGGCCGCGGCGATGATGAAAACGCTCTCGCAGCACGCCTCCGCCACCGACCCGCAGGTCCTGCGGACGCTCCCGCGCGACGCCTCGGCGGCCGAACAGGACAACCCCGAGCGCAACCAGGCGGTCGTCGTCACCGAGCAGGCCGCGTTCACCCACAACTCCGCCGCGGAGGCCGGCGCCCGCCTCGACCTCTTCTACCCGAAGGACGGCTCGCCCCGGCTCGACTACCCGTACACGCTCGTCGACAAGACGAGGCTGAGCACCGACGAGAGCCGGGCGGCACTGCGGTTCATGACGTATCTGCGCCTGCCCGAGCAGCACAGACTGCTACGGGAACACGGCTTCCGGACGTCGGACTACGACGCCCCGCGGGCGGTGGTGACCACGGCCGGCGGCCGCAGCCCCCAGCCCTACGCCGAACCGGCCGCCCAGCCCGCCTCGGACACGGCCGTGGAGGAGGCGCTGGGCATGTGGACGATCACCGTGCAGAGCGCCCGGCTCACCACGGTCGTCGACGCCTCCTCCTCCATGGCGGAGCCGGTGCCCGGCACGGGCCGCTCCCGCATGGACGTCACCAAGGCCTCCCTGCTCCGGGCCCTCGCCGCCTTCACCCCCGACGACGAGATCGGCCTGTGGGAGTTCTCCGCCAAGCTGGACGGCGACCGGGACTACCGCGTCCTGGTCCCGACCGGGCGGCTCGGCGACAGCGCGGCCGACGGCGACGGCACCCAGCGGGACGCGCTGTCGGCGGCCTTCGCGGACCTCGCCCCCGTGGCGAACGGCGCGACGGGTCTGTACGACACCACCCTCGCCGCGTACAAGGCGGCGACCTCCTCCTATGTCAAGGGCGAGTTCAACGCCCTGGTGATCCTCACCGACGGAGTCAACCAGGACCCGGGCAGCATCTCCCGCACCACCCTCCTCACCGAACTCCAGAAGCTCGCCAGCCCCCAGCGCCCGGTCCCCCTCATCATGATCGCCGTAGGTCCCGACGCCGACCGAGAAGAGGCCGACCAGATAGCCCAGGCCACCGGAGGCTCGGGCCAGTCGGTGAGCGACCCGGCCCAGATCCAGACGGTGATCCTGAAGGCGATCGTGGCAGCGGGCACACAGGAAAGCCCGAACTAGAGCAATCGGCCGCTGCACCGACCCGAACCTCACACGGGCACCGGCTCAGGCAACCCCACAGGCCACGTATGCACCGGCTCCCCCAGATGCATCAGCTCCGCATACCGACGCGTCGTCGCGGCCAGCGCAGCGCCCCGTGGCATCCCCGCCTCCACCGCCCGATGGAAGGTCTCCACCTGCCAGGTCGCCCCGTTGGCCCGCCGCCGGCACCGCTCGTCGATGACGCCCAGGTACAGGTCCCGATCGGCCGGTTCCACCCCCCACGCGTCCAGCCCGACCTCCGCCAGCGGCAACAGCTCGTCCCGTACGAGACTCACCGCGTCCACCTCCCCGAGCCCGCCCAGCCGTCCGCGCCGCGGCCACTGCAGGCGCGCGTCGATGCCGTGGCGGCACGCGGCGTCGAAGTTGGCTTCGGCCACCTCGAACGGCAGCCGGGTCCACACCGGCCGGGACTCCTCGGCCAGCGCGCGGACGACGCCGTAGTAGAAGGCCGCGTTGGCGACCACGTCGGTCACGGTGGGCCCGGCGGGCAGGACGCGGTTCTCCACGCGCAGGTGCGGGACGCCGTCGGCGATGCCGTAGACGGGCCGGTTCCAGCGGTAGACGGTGCCGTTGTGGAGCACGAGCTCGGCGAGCGAGGGCACCCCGCCCGCCTCCAGGACCTCCAGCGGGTCCTCCTCGTCGCAGAGGGGCAGCAGCGCCGGGAAGAAGCGCAGGTTCTCCTCGAAGAGCTCGTACGCCGAGCTGATCCACCGCTCCCCGAACCAGGTCCGCGGCCGTACACCCTGTGCCTGGAGTTCCGGCGGCCGGGTGTCGGTGGCCTGGAGGAACAGCGGCGGGCGGGATTCGCGCCACAGTTCGCGGCCGAAGAGGAACGGCGAGTTGGCGCCGACGGCGATCTGCGCGGCGACGACGGCCTGCGCCGCGTTCCACACGTCGGCGAACCGGGCCGGTGTGACCTGTAGATGCAGCTGCACGGAGGTGCAGGCGGCCTCCGGGACGATCGACTTCGAGGTGCACGACAGCCGCTCCACGCCCTCGATGTCGAGGACGAAGTCCTCTCCCCGGGCAGCGACGATCTGATCGTTCAGGAGGGTGTAGCGGTCGACGTCGGAAAGGTTGGTGGAGACCAGGTCGTCCCGGTCGAGCGTCGGCAGAATACCGATCATCACGATTCCCGCGTCGACCTCGCCCGCCTTTCGATGGGCATATGCCAGCGACGTGCGAAGTTCCTCGGCGAGCCGGTCGAATACCCGACCGCCCAATCGATGTGGGGCTATGTTGACTTCCAGGTTGAACATGGCGAGTTCTGTTTGGAAATCACGGCTCGCGATCCTCTCGAGGACTTGCCCATTCAGCATTTTCGGCAGGCCGTCGGCGCCCGCGAGATTCAGCTCGATCTCCAGCCCCATGAGGTTCTTGGGGCGGTCGAAGCGCTTCTGGTCCAGAAGCCGCTCCAACCCCGTCAGACACCGCCGGAGCTTGTCCCGGTAGTGCTGACGGTCGGACAGGTCGAACGCGCCTGCCACGACCTTCTCCCCCATCGAAGCATCCCTCCTCGCATGGGCGGGCCGGTCGTCCGGCCGCCGGTCTCCCGGGTCAGGGGGGATGATGCCCAGCCCGCACGATCGATAACGTCCCCCTTCGGCCCGGCACCCAGTAGGCTGACCGGAAGTGAACGGGATGTGACCGGAGGCACATTCACCGGGCATGCGACGGAGCGCTCTTTCGCGAACTCCGAAACTCGGGAACTCGTGAAAAACGCCGACGACAATGGGCCGACCGCCCGGAACACATATCCCGAGGTCATCGCCGCGCCGCACCCTCTGAATCGGGATCATTCACACCTATCGTCGACCGAATGGACCCTTGCCGAGTGTCCCGGAATCGACTAGACGAAACACAGCCTGAACACGTTTCGTATAAACTCCGCGAACAAGGCAGAGAAGGCTGGCGCCACGGTCGAAGGAGCCTGTCGTCGAGGTGACGGCGGGCCATCGGCGCACCCCGGTTTCCGAGACCCCGGCCCCCGCCTCTCCGACCTCGAGAGCTAGCTGACAGCGCCGTCCGCCCCCGCCCTCGCGCCACTGTGCCTGTCGAATGAGAGGCGACCCACCATGCCGCTGCATGTCCCCCCGGCTCCCGCGCCCGCCCTGCGCTCCGTCCTCACGGCACTCGGTTCCCCCACCGCGGTCCGTGAAGCCCGGACCCCTTCCCTGCGCACCGCCCAGACAGACGCCACCCCCGAACTCCCGTTGCCCCTGCACGTACTGGACCGGATCACTCCCGAAGGCGTGAGCGCGACCCGGCTGGCCGGCTGGCGGTTCCTGATCCGCTGCGGCGACCGGGCGGTCGCCGCGGCCGAGACCCGGCTCACCCCGGACGGCTGGGCGTTCTCCCATTTCTTCGAGGGGCCTTACATCGCCTCCACCGAACGCGCGCTGCGCCAGGCGGAGTCGATCGCCCAGCCCTTCCAGGCACGCCTGCTGTCCGTGCCCGGCCTCTACATGCTCACGCTCTGGCTGCACGGCGACCACGAATCCGACGGCTCCGGCGGCCACCCCGCCGCGACCGACCTGCTGGTGCCGCTGGCCCCGGCGCCACCCGGCATCGCGGCCCACCGGCCGCACCGGGTCGCCGAGTTGCTCCCGATGCTGACCCTCCGAGTCACCCCGACGACGACGCCCCTGCTCGGCTCACCGGCCTGATCCACCCGCCCGGCGGCCGCCAGGCCGCCCGAACCCCCGTGCCCCGTCACCGCGGCCCCGGTGACGGGGTACGGTGCTGTCCCTGACCGCGCAGCACCCGCGCCGGCGCCCTCGCCCCGTCCGGACTAGCCCCATCCGGCCACCCGGAACCACCCGAAGTGACAGTGCAGTTGCGATGAACCGCCCGCGCGGGTGATGCGTCCTCAACCTGTGAGAAGCGGTGCCGCGAAATACCTGCGGAACGACGTCCGTAGGGCAACACTGGGTTCGAACCGACTTATCACAACGGGGGGCGGCCATGAACGACACTTCACGCCGCGCGACAGACACGACAGACACAGACACGACAGCCCTGCCACACCTCACGCCACATCTCACGCCAGAGCGGAAGTTCCCATCCATGTGCCAGCACCAGCCACCGTGCCCGACAGCGACGTCAGCCGACCGGGAGTCCGCCCGCCTCATGGCGCACCACCCGGAACAGGGCTGGAGCCTGCTGTGCAACGGCGTCCTGCTCTTCGAGGACACCGGTGAGCTCCTGCCGGACGGCAGGGTCATCGCCCCGCACCGGGTCGTGACCGCAGCCTGAGCACCACCCGGACGGCGCGGGACCGCCGTCCGCAGACATGAGGGGCCGGCCCGCAGACACCCACTGCGAACCGGCCCCGACGCATGTCCGGGGTCACTCACTCCCCGTAGTCCCCTGATTGCCGATTCCTGATTGCCGATTAGTGATTCGCGATTCGCGATTCCCCTGCACGTCTTCCCACGACCGCCCGCCTTCCGGAAGACTCCTGGAAGTTTCGGCACACCGTCCGAAACGACCCGCCGGAGGCACGGAGACGGAGATGCAGACGGAGATGCAGACGGAGACGGAGATGGAGAAGTGACAGCGGACGACACGGCGCCCGCGCCCCGGGCCAAGGTCACCATCACCGAGATCGCCCGCCAGGCCGGCGTCTCGGTGCCGACCGTGTCCCGCGTGGTCAACGGCCGCTCCGACGTCTCGCCGCGGACCCGGGCCCGGGTCGAGGACCTGCTGCGCCTGCACGGCTACCGCAAGCGCCGCTCCGCCGCCTCCGCCGCCTCCCCCGCCCGCGCCGCCCTGCTCGACCTGGTCTTCAACGACCTCGACAGCCCCTGGGCGGTGGAGATCATCCGGGGCGTAGAGGAGGTCGCGCACGCGGCCGGCGTCGGCACGGTGGTCTCCGCGATCCACGGCCGCTCCGGCGACGCCCGCGAGTGGATGCGCAACCTGCGCTCCCGCGCCTCCGACGGCGTCATCCTCGTCACCTCGGCCCTGGAACCCACCCTGCACGAGCAGTTGCGCATCCTGGGCGTCCCGATCGTCGTCGTCGACCCCATGGGCTCCCCCAGCGTCGACACCCCGACCATCGGTGCCGCCAACTGGTCCGGCGGCCTGGCCGCCACCGAGCATCTACTCGCGCTCGGCCACCGCAGGATCGGCCTGATCGCGGGCCCGCCCCGGCTGCTGTGCTCCCGAGCCCGCTACGACGGCTACCGCGCGGCCCTGGAGGCGGCCGGCCTCACCGTCGACGAATCCCTCGTCGTCCCCGGCGACTTCCACCCCGAGTCGGGCTTCACCGGCTGCACCGCCCTCCTCGACCTGCCCGAACCGCCCACCGCCCTCTTCGCCGCCAGCGACCAGATGGCGCTCGGCGCGATCGAGGCGCTGCGCCGACGGGGCCTGCGCGTCCCGGAGGACATGAGCGTGGTGGGTTTCGACGACCTTCCGGAAGTCCGCTGGTCGGCCCCGCCATTGACCACCGTCCGCCAGCCCCTCGCCGACATGGGCAAGCTCGCCGCCCGCACGGTCCTGAGCCTGGCCCGCGGCGAGCACCCTGACTCGCCGCGGGTGGAACTGGGCACGGAACTGGTGGTCCGCTCCAGCACGACCGCCCCCAGAACAGCCCACTAGACCTTAAAGCAGCCCACTAGACCCCAGACCCCAGGCCCCAGGCCCTAGCTCAACGCCTCCCGGATCGCGTCATACGCCGGCTTCGGCGCGAGCTGCTCGTCCCAGGGCAGCGCGGCCCCCTGACCGGGGAAGAACGCCGGGATCCACGAGTATCTGTCGGTGTAGTCCCAGACGGTGATCCCGACGCACCGCCGCACCGCGAGGCACGCCTCCGTCATGTCCCGGTACCAGTCGGCCTGTTGGGCCAGCTTCTCCTCGGTCGCGGGCAGCAGCATCCGTACGTCGACCTCGGTGAGCGCGGTGTCCAGGCCGAGGCGGGAGAAGCGGCGGAGGTTGTCCTCGAGGGTCGTCGGATAGCCGTACTGGAGGGCGAGATGGGCCTGGAGGCCGATGCCGTCGAGGGGGACGCCCTGAGTCTTCAGCTCCTGGGCGAGGGCGTAGTAGGCGTCGCTCTTCGGGCCGACCGCCTCGATGTTGTAGTCGTTGAGGTAGAGCTTGGCCTTCGGGTCGGCCTGGTGGGCCCAGCGCAGGGCGTCGGCGATGTAGCCGGGCCCGAGGGTCTTGTAGAAGAGCGTCTCGCGGTAGGTGCCGTCCTCGTTGAACGCCTCGTTGACGACGTCCCAGGAGTAGACCTTGCCCCGGTAGTGGCGTACCTCGGTCTGGATGTGCTTCTTCAGGACGGCGCGCAGCTCGTCGGCCGTCCACTCCTTGCCGGTGAGCCAGCCGGGCAGTTGGCTGTGCCAGACGAGGGTGTGGGCGCGGACCTTCTGGTGGTTCGCGCGCGCGAGGTTCACGATCTCGTCGCCGTTGGTCCAGTCGAAGACGCCCTGTTGCGGCTCGGTGGCGTACCACTTCATGCCGTTGCCGGGGGTGATCATGTCGAACTCGCTGCCGAGGATCTTCGTGTAGGCGGTGTCGGCGAGTTCGGGGTTGTCGGTGGCGCTGCCGAAGTAGCGGCCGTGACGCTGGGCGAGGTCGGCGAGGGTGGGCGGGTCCTCGCAGTGGGCCTGGGCGGCCGGGGCGGCGGCCCCGACGGCCATGAGCGCCCCGGCGAGGGCGCCGACGAGTCTGAGCCGGGTGCTGGTCCTGCGCATGGTGCGACTCCTCACGGTCGGTGGGTGTGAGCCGTACGTCCACGGGCGCGGGTCATCCCTTCGTCGCGCCGGCGGTGAGGCCGCCGACGAGCTGACGCTCGGCGACGGAGTAGAAGGCCAGGGCGGGAACCATGGCGAGGACGAGATACGCGAAGACGCGGGCGTACTCCGCCGAGTACTGGCCCTGGAACTGCTGCACGCCGATCGGGATGGTCCACCAGGTGGGCTCGTTGAAGACCAGCAGCGGCAGGAAGAAGTTGTTCCAGCTGCCGACCACGGCGAGGACGGACACCGTGCCGAGAGCGGGCCGGGCCATCGGCAGCAGGATCCGCCAGAAGAAGCCGAGCGGCCCGCAGCCGTCGAGGGTGGCCGCCTCCTCCAGCTCGGCCGGAATCTCCCGGAAGAAGCCGCGCAGGATGACGATGGTCATCGGCAGCCCGAAGGCGGCCTGCGGGAGGATCACGCCGAGCGGGTTGTCCAGCAGGTCCAGGGAGCGCAGCAGCAGGAACAACGGCAGCGCGGCCACCGCGAAGGGGAACATCAGCCCCATCGTGAACAGGGTGAACATCACCTCCCGCCCTCGGAAGGCGAACCGGGCGAAGGAGAACGCGGCGAGCGCGGACACCGCGACGACCACCAGGGTCGTACCGGCCGCGATGAGGGTGCTGCTGCCGACCAGCTGCCAGAACGAGCCGGAGCCCAGGATGTCGGTGTAGTTGGAGACGACCCAGGAGTCGGGCAGGCCGATGGGGTTGCGGGAGAGCTCGTCGGTGGTCTTGAAGCCGGACAGGACGGCATAGACCAGGGGTACGGCCATCAGCGCGCCGACGGCGATGAGGACGAGGTGCAACGGAAGGGTACGGCCGACCCGTCCGGCCTTGGCCTTGTTGATCCCGTGGGTCTTGCGGGCGTTCACGAACCGCCTCCCCGCATGGTCGTGGTCGCCCCTTCGAGGTCGCGCCGGAGCACGAACCGCTGGTAGGCGAGGGCGAAGACGAGGCTGATGCCGAACATGGCGACGCTGATCGCGCTGGCGTAGCCGACCTGGTAGCGCTTGAAGCCGTACTGGAACATGGTCACGGCCATCGTCTCGGAGTGGTGGTCGGGGCCGCCGGCGGTGATGACCCACACCAGGTCGAAGAGCTGGACCGAGCCGATCACGGACAGGAAGACGCTGATGCGCAGGGTCGGCGCGAGCAGCGGCAGGGTGACGTTGCGGAAGCGCTGCCAGGGCCCGGCGCCGTCGATCAGCGCGGCCTCGGTCAACTCGGCCGGGATGGACTGGAGTCCGGCCAGGTAGAGCATCATGTGGAAGCCGAAGTACTTCCATGTCATGACCAGGAACAGGGTGGCCATGACGGTGGACGGATCGGCGAACCACTGCCCGCCCACCCCGTCCAGGCCGATCGCGCCGAGGACGTGGTCGGCGAGACCGTCGTCCGGGGCGAAGATCATGCTGAACAGCACGCCGGTGATCGCCTCGGAGAGGATGTACGGCGCGAAGAACAGCATCCGGTACACCGCCCGGCCGCGGATCCGCTGGTTGAGCGCGACCGCCAGGGCGAGCGCGAACGGCAGTTGGAGGGCGAGCGAGAGGACGACCAGGACCAGACAGCGCCACAGGTCGCCCAGGAACACCGGGTCGTCGAGGAGCCGGGTGAAGTTGTCGCCGCCGACGAAGTCCTCGGGCATGCCGAAGCCGCCCCAGCGGAAGAACGAGGCGTACAGCGCGAACAGCATCGGCAGCAGCACGAGCGTGCCGAACAGCACCAGGGCGGGCGCCTGGAAGCCGACGGCGGTGAGCCAGTGCAGTGCACGCCGTCGCGCCCGGCCCCGGGTCGAGCCCGCGACCGGGGGCGGCGGGTCGACGTCCGGGCCGCTGCGCTTGTCCGGGAGGAAGGTGGAGGTCATCGTCTGCTGTCCCTCTCCCTCGAATCCCTTGAATCCCTTGAATCCCTTGAAGAAGTCGAGGTCATCGCCGGCTACTGCTCTTCCTTGGCGACCTTGGTGATCGACTCGGTGACCTGCTGGGGCGACTTGGAGCCGGCGATGAGGGCGGCGACGCTGTCGTTGACCTCCTGGCCGAGGGCGGGCGCGTACGCCTGGTCGAGATAGAGCTGGAAGCCGGTGGCGGCCTTCAACTGGGCTTGTACGGCCTGGATGTTGGGGTCGGCGACGGCGCTCTCGGCGGACGGCACCACCGGCAGCACGCCGGTCTTCTTGACCAGCTCGGTGTCGGTGGCGGCCGAGGCGAAGAACTCCAGGAAGTCGACGGCCGCCTGCGGGGCGCCCTTGCGCAGGGCGTGCCCGCCGCCTCCGCCGAACACCTCGGTGATCACGCCCTCGCCGCCCTCGACCGCCGGGAACGGGAAGAACCCGAGGTCCGCGCCGAGCCCCTTGCCCGCGTCGGCCTCCACCGCCGGGGCCCACTGCCCCATGAGCTCCATCGCCGCCTTGCCGTTGCCGACGGCGGCCGCCTGGCCCGTGGGGGTGGAGTAGGCGGCCCCGAGGAACCCCTTCTGGAACGGCTGCAGATCGACCAGGTCCTGGAGGTGCTGCCCGGCCTGCACGAACCCGTCCCCGGTGAAGTCCTTGTCGTCCCCGGCCTTCCGCAGGGCGTCGAGACCGGCGGTGCGCATCGCGAGATACGCCCAGTAGTACATGCCGGGCCACTTCTCCTTGCCGGCCAGGGCGAGCGGGGTGACCCCGGCGGACTTCAGCTTCCGTACGGCGTCGAGGAAGCCGCTCCAGGTGGTGGGGGGCGCGCTGACGCCGGCCTGCTTGAAGAGCGCCTTGTTGTACCAGAAGCCGATCATGCCCATGTCGAACGGGATGCCGTAGGCCTTGTCGTCGATGAGGTACGGCTCCCGGGCGACCGACAGCAGACCGTCCCGCCACTCCTTCGTGCGGTCCGTCAGATCCTCCACGAGCCCGGCGTCGACCTGCTGCTTCAGCACGCCGCCGCCCCAGGTGTGGAAGATGTCGGGCAACTTCCCGGAGGCGGTCAGCGCCGTCATCTTCGACTTGTAGGCGTCGTTCTCCAGCTGGACGATCTTGATCTTCACCTTGGGGTTCTGGGCCTCGAACTTCTTGGCGAGACCGGCCCAGACGTCCTTGGCCGGCTGGGTGGTGGAGATGTTCCACCACTCGATCGTGGTCGTCCCCGACGACCCTCCGTCCGAGTCGCCGCCGCAGGCGCTCAGTGCCGTCATGCTCAGACCGGCCGCGGCGGAGGCCGCCAGGAAGCCGCGGCGGGACAGTGCCGGGTCGCCCATCATGCGCTCCTTGGGATACGGGACGGCACAGCCTGTCCGTCCACAGCGAGATCGAAAGTTTCGGACTGGATCCAGAAAGCTTCGCTGCTGCCGCACCCTAGAGACACCCTCCGATGGGTGGCAACCCCTTGAACACAGGGAATCCACCGGCCTGTTCGGGGAAGGGCGGTCAGCCGGACGGGCGGTGCTCGAACCAGTCGAAGGCCGCGGCGCCCTCCGTGACGTACATGCCGATGACCCGCCCGGTGAAGCCGCCCGCGACCTGGGTGGACAGATACCGCCCGTCCACCTCCGCGAGCGACAGTCGCCCTTCGGTGGTTTCGACCGAGAAACCGATCGTGTCGGGCCCGGCCGCTCGCACCCCGGGGACCTGCTGTCCGACAGCGGTCACGGTGGGCGGCAGCACGTCCGACGTGCGCGTCTCGGCCACGAGGGTGAGCGGCCCGGGCGGTGCCGGCCGCCGCACGACCCACTGCCGCACGGGCCCGATCCGCACGGACGCCCCCACCGTTCCCCCGCTCACCTCGACGTCGTAGTGGTGGGCCTCGTCGAGGCGCACCGACAGCCCGGCCCGCCCGGAGCCGGGGGCCGGCCGGACCGCCGTACGGCAGTCGGGGTACTGCTGCCGTCGGCCGACGAAGGTGTGGCCCGGCCGGTCGAGGCTGCCGCCGGCGGCGGTCAGCGTGAGCTGCCCCGGCCGCGCGTCGAGCGACCAGGAGCCCTCGGGCCTGCGCCGCGGCGAGATCCAGTACGGCACGAGGGCAGGCGCGTCGAAGTCGTCCCGCTCCGGTTCGGCCGGCCGGGGGTGCCAGGCTCCGCGCGGCGCCGGGTGCCGCTCGCGCACCGGGCCCAACCGGGGCCAGCCGTCGACCCACTCGACCGGGGCCAGGAAGGTCTCCCGGCCCAGCACATGGAACTCCGGAAACCAGCCGCGCGGCCTGGTGCCCAGCAGCACCGCCCACCAGCTGCCGTCGGCCGCCTCGACCAGATCGGCGTGGCCGGTGCACTGGATCGGCCGGTCGGCGCCTGCGTGGGAGAGCAGAAGGTTCGCCGGCGCCGGTTCATAAGGCCCCCTCGGGGAGCGGGCGCGGGCGATCGAGACGCTGTGCCCGTGCGCCGTGCCGCCCTCCGCGAGCAGCAGGTACCACCACTCGCCGACGCGGTAGAGGTGCGGGGCCTCGGGATGCTGAAGCCCGCTCCCGGACCACACCGACGCCGGCCCTTCGAGCACCTTCCCGGTGGCCGGGTCGATCCGGGCCACCGTCACCCCCGCCAGCGCGCACCAACAGGAACCGTCGTCGCCCCGGGCGAGGTCGGGGTGCGGTCGAGGACGTTCCCGATCTGCCGCCAGTGCACCAGGTCACGGCTGTGGAAGAGGGGTACGCCGGGGAAGTACTCGAAGCTGGAACAGACCAGGTGGTAGTCCTCGCCCACCCGGCAGACGCTGGGGTCGGGGTGGAATCCGGGGATGACGGGATTGCCGTAGGTCCGGCGGTGGGTCTCGTGCTCCGTCCGCATTGCCTCAGTCCCTCCGGGAGACCGAAGCGGTCGAAACATTCGGTCTCGTCGACGAACATTACGAAGCGGACTGTAGGCGGCCGCCCCGAGGGCGACAAGAGCGCGCGGCCCGCCCGGGTGCCCCCTGGGCGCTCGCCGCCCGCCCCGCCCATGACGCTGAGTGTCCGCCCGGCCGAACCCGCCCCGTGACCCCCCATACAGCCGAATCGCTCCCAAACCCCCCTGGAGCTCCTTCCTTGTCGCACAGCCTGTGCTCAGAGGGCCAGTCTTAACGGAAGCTTGACGCCCAGGACCCCCTTATCCATGGGCCCGTGCGTCACGCTCTGCTTACGCTGGTGCCGCCGTCCGCGTGATGGCCGAAACCGCACGCTGAGCCGCACATCAGGAGCACGCCGATGGCCACCACCCAGCACCCTCCGCCCAGTCGCCTGCGCGCCTGGATGCTGGAAGGCCTGTCCGACATGGGCAAGGGCCACGGCCCCGCTCACCAGGCGACCCCGGACACCAAGACCGAGCCCGAGCACAAGGGCCAGCGCTGGTACCGGGTGATGTGCCTGACCGGCGTCGACTACTTCTCCACCCTCGGCTACCAGCCGGGCATCGCCGCCCTCGCGGCCGGTCTGCTCTCGCCCGTGGCGACCATCGTGCTGGTGATCGTCACCCTGGCCGGCGCTCTGCCGGTCTACCGGCGGGTGGCCGAGGAGAGCCCGCACGGCGAGGGCTCGATCGCGATGCTGGAGCGGCTGCTGTCCTTCTGGAAGGGCAAGCTGTTCGTCCTGACCCTGCTGGGCTTCGCCGCCACCGACTTCCTGATCACCATCACCCTGTCCGCGGCGGACGCCTCCACCCACCTCGTCGAGAACCCGCACCTGACCAGCACCCTGCACGACAAACAGATGGTGATCACCCTCGTTCTGGTCGCCCTGCTCGGCGCGGTCTTCCTCAAGGGCTTCCTGGAGGCCATCGGCGTCGCCGTCGCCCTGGTGGTCGTCTACCTCGGCCTCAACGTCGTCGTGGTGATCGTCGGGCTGTGGCACGTGGTCACCGAGGGGCATGTGGTCACCGACTGGTCGGCCGCCCTGACCGCCGAGCACGGCAACGTCTTCGCCATGATCGGCGTCTCCCTGCTGGTCTTCCCCAAGCTGGCCCTGGGCCTGTCCGGCTTCGAGACCGGCGTCGCGGTCATGCCCCACGTCCAGGGCGACCCGGACGAGACCGAGGAGAACCCCAAGGGCCGCATCCGGGACACCAAGAAGCTGCTCACGGCCGCCGCCCTGATCATGAGCGTCTTCCTGATCGCCACCAGCTTCATCACCACCTGGCTGATCCCGGAGAAGGAGTTCGAGTCCGGCGGCAAGGCCAACGGCCGCGCCCTCGCCTATCTGTCGCACGAGTACCTGGGCAACGCCTTCGGCACGGTCTACGACGTCTCGACCATCGCGATCCTCTGGTTCGCCGGCGCCTCCGCCATGGCCGGGCTGCTCAACCTCATGCCCCGCTACCTCCCCCGCTACGGCATGGCCCCGCACTGGGCCCGCGCCGTCCGCCCGATGGTCATCGTCTTCACCCTGGTCGCCTTCCTGGTCACCTGGATCTTCGACGCCGACGTCGACGCCCAGGGCGGCGCCTACGCCACCGGCGTCCTGGTCCTGATGTCCTCGGCCGCCATCGCGGTGACCATCGCCGCCCGCCGCGCCGGACAACGCGGCTGGACCATCGGCTTCGCAGTCGTCTCGGCGGTCCTCCTCTACGTCACCGTCGTGAACGTCATCGAGCGCCCCGACGGCGTGAAGATCGGCGCCTGCTTCATCGCCGGCATCATCCTGGTCTCCCTGCTGTCCCGGCTGGCCCGCGCCTTCGAGCTGCGCGTGACCAGCGTGTCGCTGGACTCCATGGCGGAACGTTTCATCCGGGACATGGCCAGCCGGAAGATACGGTTCATCGCCAACGAGCCCGACCAGCGCGACAAGGCCGAGTACCGCGACAAGATCGAGCAGATCCGCCAGGACAACGACATCCCCGGCGAGGACTTCGTCTTCGTCGAGGTCACCGTCGTCGACCCCTCCGAGTTCGAGTCGGGCCTGACCGTACGCGGCGAGGTCCTGCACAACCGCTACCGCGTCCTGACCCTGGAGTCCTCCTCCATCTCCAACGCCCTGGCCGCGCTGCTCCTGCACACCCGCGACTCCACCGGCTGCATCCCGCACATCTACTTCGAGTGGACCGAGGGCAACCCGTTCGCCAACTTCCTGCGCTTCTTCCTCTTCGGCCAGGGCGAGGTCGCCCCGGTCACCCGAGAGGTCCTGCGCGAGGCGGAGCCGGACCGCGCCCGACGGCCCCGCGTGCACACGGGCTGACCGACCCTTGCGAAACCGCGGGACCCCCAGACCCCGTAAGGGCCCGTAGAGGTCCGCAGAGGTCCGCAGAGGTCCGCAGAGGTCCGTAGGGTCCGCAGAGGTCTGGAGGGATCCGGAGGGATCCGTAGAGGTCCGCAAGAGTGCGGGTCCGTAAGACCCCGTAAGGATCCCGTCAGAATCCGCCCGAACCCCGTCAGAAGACCGTCAGCGCCCCTCCCCCGGGGCCACCCGGCCCCTAGCGTCGGTCTCATGCAGACCCTCAGCAGCCCGCCTCCCCACCCGGCCGAGGACCGCCACCACCGGTCCGACGTCCGGCTCGCTGCGGGCTGCGCGCTCGGCTTCTGCGCGCTGGCCTTTCTGGTCGACTGGGACGCGCGGACCCTCACCCTCCCCCGCGCGCTGCTCTGGCTGACCCTCTCCGCCGGCGTCCTCGCCGTGCTCCTGCCCGCACGGGTCACCGCGGGCCCCGGCTGGCTGACGGTACGCGGCCCCTGCCACCGCCGCACGGTACGCACCGACGCGCTGGTCGCCGTACGGCAGTACGCCGGAGTCTCCGCCCACCTGGTCCTGCGGGACGCCTACGGGGGCCTGCTGGAACTCGACCCCCGCGTCCTCACCGGCAGCCCGCTCCTCTGGCACGAACTGGACACGGGCGTCCGCCGCTCACTGGAACGCGGCACCCTCCGCGAGGGAGCGGACGTACTGGAGCGCCTCGGCCACGAGATCGACGACACGATCGCCGACGCGGTGCTCAAGCTCTCGGGCATGTCCTGAACCCGCCTGACCCGCTCGACCCGCTCGACACACCGAGGGCTCCCGTCCACCACCGGACGAGAGCCCTCGGTCACTGACGCCTCAGCGGTCGACGCGTCTTCGCACGCGTCAGTCCTCGTACGCGTCCAGCGGCGGGCACGAGCAGACCAGGTTCCGGTCGCCGTAGGCCTGGTCGATCCGGCGCACCGGCGGCCAGTACTTGTCGGCGGCGGAGACCCCGGCCGGGAAGACGGCCTCCTCGCGCGTGTACGCGTGCTCCCACTCCCCGCCGAGCGCGGCAGCGGTGTGCGGGGCATGGTGCAGCGGGTTGTCGTCGGCCGGCCAGACACCCGACCCGACCTTCTCGATCTCCGCGCGAATGGCGATCATCGCCTCGCAGAAACGGTCCAGTTCGATCAGGTCCTCGGATTCGGTCGGCTCGATCATCAGCGTGCCGGCCACCGGGAACGACATCGTCGGCGCGTGGAACCCGTAGTCGATGAGCCGCTTGGCGACGTCGTCGACGCTCACCCCGGTCGCCTTCGTCAGCGGACGCAGATCGATGATGCACTCGTGCGCGACCAGCCCGCCGGGCCCGGTGTACAGCACCGGGTAGTGCGGTTCGAGCCGCTTGGCGACGTAGTTGGCGGAGAGCACGGCCACCTGCGTGGCGCGCTTCAGCCCCTCACCGCCCATGAGCCGCACATACGCCCACGAGATCGGCAGGATCCCCGCGGAACCCCAGGGTGCGGCCGAGATCGGCCCCACACCCGTCGCGGGCCCGGCCGCGGGCTGCAACGGGTGGTTCGGCAGATACGGCGCCAGATGCGACCGTACGGCCACCGGGCCGACGCCCGGACCGCCGCCGCCGTGCGGGATGCAGAACGTCTTGTGCAGGTTCAGGTGAGAGACGTCACCGCCGAAGTGCCCCGGCCTGGCGAGCCCGACGAGCGCGTTGAGGTTGGCCCCGTCGACGTACACCTGCCCGCCGGCCTCGTGCACCTGCGCGCAGATGTCGGCGACATGCTCCTCGAACACCCCGTGCGTCGACGGGTACGTGATCATGAGCACCGCCAGCTCGTCGCGGTACTGCTCGATCTTCGCCCGCAGGTCGTCGACGTCGATCTCGCCGTCCTCGGCGGTCTTCACGACGACGACCTTCATCCCGGCCATCACGGCGCTGGCGGCGTTGGTCCCGTGCGCGGACGACGGAATGAGACACACCGTCCGCTGCTCGTCCCCGTTGGCCCGGTGGTATCCCCGTACGGCGAGCAGCCCGGCCAGCTCGCCCTGCGACCCGGCGTTCGGCTGGAGCGACACGTTGTCGTACCCGGTGACCTCGGCGAGCCGCTCCTCCAACTCACGGATCAGCGTGAGATAGCCCTCCGCCTGCTCGGCGGGCGCGAAGGGGTGCAGCTGCCCGAACTCGGGCCAGGTGACCGGCTCCATCTCGGTGGTCGCGTTGAGCTTCATCGTGCAGGAACCGAGCGGGATCATGCCCCGGTCCAGCGCGTAGTCCCGGTCGGCGAGCCTGCGCAGATAGCGCAGCATCGCGGTCTCGGAGCGGTACTGGTGGAAGACGGGGTGGGTGAGGATCTCGTCAGAGCGCAGCAGCCCGGCGGGCAGTCCGTCCTCGGTGACCGCGTCGAGCGCCTCGATGTCGCCGGCGACCCCGAAGGCGGCCCACACGGCGTCGACCTGGGCTCGCGCGGTGGTCTCGTCGCAGGCGATCGACACGTGGTCGGCGTCGACGAGGTGCAGGTTGACCCGCTGCTCGCGCGCGGCGGCGACGACCTCGGCGGCCTTCGCGGGCACCCGCACGGTCAGCGTGTCGAAGTAGGACCCGTGCACGAGCTCGACGCCGCCGGCCTCGAGCCCTGCGGCGAGGATCGAGGCGTACCGGTGCGTGCGCCGGGCGATCGCCCGCAGCCCGTCGGGCCCGTGGTAGACGGCGTACATCCCGGCCATCACGGCCAGCAGCACCTGCGCCGTGCAGATGTTGCTGGTCGCCTTCTCACGCCGGATGTGCTGCTCCCGCGTCTGCAGCGCCAGCCGGTAGGCCTTGTGCCCGTCCGCGTCGACGGACACGCCGACGAGCCGCCCGGGCAGGCTGCGCGCGAACTTCTCGTGCACCGCCATGTAGCCCGCGTGGGGTCCGCCGAAGCCCATCGGCACACCGAACCGCTGCGTCGTCCCGACCGCGATGTCCGCCCCCAGCTCACCGGGCGACTTCAGCAGCGTCAACGCGAGCAGATCGGCGGCGACGGTCACGAGCGCGCCCCGCTCGTGCGCCTGCGCGACGAGCGGCGCGAGGTCGCGTACGACGCCGGAGGCGCCCGGGTACTGCAGGAGCACCCCGTTGATCTCACGGTTGTCGAGCTCGGCCGGAATTCCCTGGCTCAGGTCGGCGACCACGATCTCGACGCCGGTCGGCTCGGAGCGGGTCTCGATCACCGCGATGGTCTGCGGCAGCACCTCCGCGTCGACCAGGAACAGTCCCTTCTTGTTCTTGCCCATCCGCCGGGACAGCGCCACCGCCTCGGCGGCGGCGGTGCCCTCGTCGAGCAGCGAGGCGCCGGAGGTCGGCAGGCCGGTGAGCTCGGCGACCATGGTCTGGAAGTTCAGCAGCGCCTCGAGCCGCCCCTGCGAGATCTCCGGCTGGTACGGGGTGTACGCCGTGTACCAGGCCGGGTTCTCCATGACGTTGCGCAGGATGACCGGCGGGGTGAAGGTGCCGTGGTAACCGAGCCCGATCATGGGGGCGAGGACCTGGTTGCGGTCGGCCAGCGACCGCAGCTCGGCCAGCACCTCGGCCTCGGTGCGCGCGCCCGGCAGGTCCAGCGCGTCGGCGTTCTTGATCACGTCCGGGACCGCGGCGGCGGTGAGCTCGTCGAGCGAGCCGTAGCCGACCTGCGCGAGCATCTTGGCCCGCGCCTCCTGGTCGGGCCCGATGTGGCGCTGCTCGAACGGGATGCCCTGTTCGAGCTCGGAGAGCGGAATGCGATGGGCGGTCATTGCGGAGGCCTCCTGGTCTGACACGACCTTCGAAGGGCACCACTACGTGGGTACCCCGACGGCCTCCCCCTCTGTCATCTCAACCTGAGAGTTTCACCGGCCGCCCGAGGACGCCCGGCTTTCACCGTCGGTGAGAGCGGAAGCCGTCGACGCCGTCGGCACCCGCCCTGCTTTCCAGAGTGACCTCGTCCGTGCGGTACGTGAGCCTGAGAGATTCCGGGGAGGAGTTGCTCCTTCGGCGCCTCCGATGATGGTCGGAGGACTCTCCCGCACGGGGTCAGCAGCCGGTGCCAGACTACCAGCGAGGTCAACGCTGCCTCCCTCGAGTGGCCGCTCGTCCCAATGTGCTCTTTGGTAGTGCTTACGGATGAGTTGCGAGCGAGTGGAGGGCCTGTGCAGACCGACATCGATCCACGCAACCTGATCGGCCGCAAGGCCTTCGACCGCAACGGCGCCAAGATCGGCACGATCGACGAGGTCTACCTCGACGACGCGACCGGTGTGCCGGAGTGGGCGGCCATACGCACCGGGCTGTTCTCCCGCGACGCATTCGTCCCCCTGGAGCCCAGCAAGCTGATCGAGGGCACCCTCCACATCCCCTTCGACCGCGCCCTCATCAAGGACGCCCCCGACTTCGGCGTGGGCCGCCATCTCTCCCCCGAACAGGAACTCCAGCTCTACCACCACTACGGTCTCGACATCGCGGCCCCTCCCGCGCTCCCGGACCACGACTTCGGCAGGCTGGCGGGCACCGACGAGAGCTGATCCGGTCAGGCGCAGGTCAAGCACAGGCCCGTATCAGCGCCGCGACCAACCCGGCGGGGTCGTACAGGGCGCGGGCGCCGTCCGTGACGACTCTGCGGGTGCCGACGTCTACGGGGTCGGTCCGCGCCCAGTCGGGTGAGCCGACGCCCACCTCGACCTCCAGACCGGAGGCGGTGACATGCCGCCACTCCGTGACGGGCCCCCACTGCTGGATCCGGACCACCTCGCCGAGGGCCAGCTCACGCACCCAGGCGTCGTCGTCGGCGTACCGCGAAGGCTCGGTCGTGAGCAGCACGAGATCGACGTCGGAGTCGGGGCGGGCGGCGTCCCGCGCCCAGGACCCGACCAGCAGCAGCGCGACGGCATCGCTGCGGTTCCCGGCCCACCGGGTGACCCGGTCCACGACGGTGCGCATCTCGAGCTGCCGCTCCGCGGACACCCCGACCGTGCTCGCGGTCCCCTCTCCCTGCACTGTCATGCCCCCTCCTCTTCCGATACCGGCACCGCCTCGGCCGACGCTGCCACGGCGCCGCACCCGACGCCAACTGGCGCCCTCACCCTGTGTAACTGATCGGCCTCACCCAGAGTTCCCGGGATGCGCCGTCGCCGATCCGACGACCGATTCGACCGCACCGGCCTCTCCCGCATCGGCCTCGCCCGCGCCGCCCGCCTCCGCCGGCCCGCGGCGCACCAACGGCAGCGGATCGGCCGGGTCCAGCTCCGGATCGTCGACCCGGAACGTCCGCACCCGCCCCGGGGCCGACTCGGGCGTCTCGAACCGGACGGTGACCCGGCCCAGCCCGCTGCCCTGCACCCAGCCGTGCCCCAGCTCGGCGTGGCGCACATCCTGCCCCGGACGCCACTGGCGCTCGACCGGCGCCCCCGCAGCCTCCCCTACGGGCTCGTCGGGAAGCTCCTCCTCGGGCCCGGCCGCCACGTCCTCCGCCGCCTGGGCGAACAGGTCCTCCTGCGTGTAGTCGGCCAGGCCGCTGACGCCCACGCCGAGCAGCCGCACCCCGCCCGTCGTGTCCACGGAGTCCAGCAGCCGCGCCGCCGCCTCCCGCACCACCGCAGGATCGTCTGTGGGCCCGCGCAGGGTCTCCGACCGGGTGAGCGTGGAGAAGTCGTACCGGCGCACCTTCAGCACGATGGTCCGCCCCGACAGCCCGGCCTCCCGCAGTCTGCGCACGCACCGGTCAGCGAGCCGCTGCACCTCCAGCTCCACCCGGACCCGGTCGTGGATGTCCATGTCGTACGTGTCCTCGACCGACACCGACTTGGTCTCCCGCTCGGCCACGACGGGCCGGTCGTCCCGCGCCAGCGCCATGGCGTACAGCCCGTGCCCGTGCGCCTTGCCCAGCAGCCGCACAAGCTCGTCCTCCCCCGCCTCCACGATCTCGTCGACCGTGGTGATCCCCGCCCGTCGCAGATGATCGCCGGTGGCCGGCCCGACCCCCGGCAGGGTCCGCACCGGCAGCGGTCCGAGGAGCGCCCGCTCGGTCCCCGGTTCGATGAGGACCAGACCGTCGGGCTTGGCCTGCTCCGAGCCGATCTTCGCGAGCATCTTGCAGGAGGCCAGCCCCACCGAGCCCGTGAGCCCCGTGACGGCCCGGATGTCCGCCCGGAGGCTGATCCCGGCCAGCAGCGCGGACTCACTGTCCCAAGCCGTCTCCCCGGCCAGCAGATCGACGAACGCCTCATCGAGGCTCAGCGGCTCCACCAACGGCGACAGGGCCCGCAGCAGCCTCATCACCTGCTCGCTGATCGACCGGTAGAACGCGAAGCGCGGCACGAGATAGGCCGCGTTCGGAGCCAGCCTGCGCGCCTGGGCCATGGGCATCGCCGAGTGCACCCCGAACACCCGCGCCTCATAGGAGGCGGTCGCGACCACCCCGCGGGGTCCGAGACCGCCCACGACCACGGCTTTCCCGCGCAGACTCGGCTTGGACGCCTGCTCCGCCTGGGCGTAGAAGGCATCCATGTCGAGATGCAGGATCGTGGGCGCGTTTCTCACATGTCCGATGCTGCACCACGCCACTGACAACGGCGTCGCCCGGCCGCCCACCGAACCCCGGCAGGGGCCTCAGACCGCCCGGTTGCGCCGACGCGCCAGCTCGTCCGCCGGATTGTGCCCGACGAGCGTCTCGCCCGTGTCGACCCGCTCCCCGTGCAGCTGCGACAGCGCGCTGTCCACGTCCCGCCAGACCACGCCCACCGCGATCCCGAAGATGCCCTGACCGCCCTGGAGCAGCGCGTGCACCTCGTCCGGCGAGGTGCACTCGTAGACCGTCGCGCCGTCGCTCATCAGCGTCATGCGCTCGAGGTCGCGGAAGCCGCGCTCACGCAGATGCTGGACGGTGGTGCGAATGTTCTGCAGCGACACCCCGGTGTCGAGGAACCGCTTGACGATCTTCAGGACGACGACGTCCCGGAAGCTGTACAGCCGCTGCGTGCCGGACCCGTGGGCGGGCCGCACGCTGGGCTCGACGAGCCCGGTGCGCGCCCAGTAGTCCAGTTGCCGATAGGTGATGCCGGCGGCTGCACAGGCCGTCGGACCGCGATAGCCGATCTGCTCGGACGCCATGGACGTCGCCCCTCCGCTGCTCGGCACGGCCGCCGGTCGCTGCGGAACGTGATCGGCCGCGCTGCTGTGAAGCGGGTACGGACCGTTCCCCCCGACACCGAGTTCGGGGGCGCCCCCAGCCGTACCGTCGCCGCTGCTTCTCACGCCGACCTCCGTCCTTGACCTGCCTTCACGACGGTAGGCAGTCACCAGGGGTGCGTCAACGATCGCCACACTCGGCACGCCGAGTGATAATCACCCAAGGAGTGGTTTCCCGCGCTCCACCGCGGGGAAAGGCTAGCCGAATGCGCTGAGCGGAAGCCGTAGGACTCTCTCACTCGCCGCTGGCAATTGCCGGAAACGGGGCATCTGCCCCGTCCGATCCGGCCCCGGCTTCTGCGCGTGCGGGCTACTGGTTGCTGGTGCCGAAGTCCTCGGGCGAGATCTGGTCGAGGAACTCGCGGAACTTCTCCACCTCGTCCTCCTGCTCGTCCGGGATGGCGATGCCCGCGTCGTCGAGCACCGTGTCACTGCCGTAGATCGGCGTTCCGGTGCGCAGCGCCAGCGCTATGGCGTCGGACGGCCGCGCGCTCACCTCGACCCCGCTGGCGAAGACCAGCTCCGCGTAGAAGACGCCCTCCCGGAGATCCGTGATGCGCACTTCCGTGAGCTCCTGGCCGACGGCTTCCAGCACGTCCTTGAACAGGTCGTGGGTCAGCGGTCGCGCGGGGGCCATGCCCTGCTGGGCGAAGGCGATCGCCGTGGCCTCCTGCGGTCCGATCCAGATGGGGAGGTAACGGTCGCCTCCCACTTCGCGCAGCAGCACGATCGGTTGGTTGGAGGGCATCTCGACCCGGACACCTACGACATCGAGCTCGTTCACACAGCAACCCTAGGCCGTGCCCGGGATGTTTGGGTAGTCGGGCCGGGAACGGGTGACCGATCCGCCCAGGGCGAAACCACCGGCTCAGGGCAGTCGTACGCCGAGCGCGGTCTGCACGAGCGCCGCATGCAGCTTGACCGTGAGTCCCGCGAGCTCCTTCGCACGAGCCTCGGCGTGCGCCCTGGTCTGGGGATTGCGGTGACGCTTGAGCGGGGCGACCACCTGGTCCACCAGCCCTGCCTCACGGTCGGCCGCGGCCTTCATCACCCGAAGATGCCGGGGCTCGATCCCGAACCGCCCCAGCTCGGCCACCAGAGCGGCCACAGTGGCCGCCTCGGCGTCGTAGACCCCGCCTTCCAGCGGCACGAGGAGTCCGTACGACTCCCACTCCACCAGCTCCGGCTCGTCTATTCCGGCGGCCGCCAGCAGCTCGGCGCGCCCGATCCGGGCCACGGTGGGCCCGTCCGACACCTCGAGCCCGGACTCCCCGTCCCGCTGCCGGCCCACGGTCGGCAGCGGCGCGGCCTCACCGCGCTCCATGGCGTCCAGGTGCTCCCGGATCACCTTGAGCGGCAGATAGTGGTCCCGCTGCATCCTCAGGACGTGACCGAGGCGCTCGACGTCCTCCACGCTGAACTTGCGATACCCCGACGGGGTGCGCTGCGGCTCGACGAGCCCCTCCGACTCCAGGAAACGGATCTTGGAGATGGTGACTTCGGGGAACTCGTCACGCAGCATGTTCAGCACGGTGCCGATGCTCATCAGACCACCGTCCCCGGCGGCGACGCCGTGGCCGGCGCCGCCCCTCGGTGTTTGAAGCATGGACCTTCCCTGGGGGTCCCCCCGGACGGCGCCCGGGGGAGGGTCAGTAGCCCTGCTGGCTCGCGTAGAAGACCAGCCGGTACTTGCCGATCTGCACCTCGTCGCCGTTCGACAGAGCGACCTCGTCGATCCGCTCCCGGTTGACGTACGTGCCGTTCAGACTGCCGACGTCCGCCACCCGGAACGTGCCGTCCGGATTGCGCCGGAACTCCACATGGCGACGCGAGACGGTCACGTCGTCCAGGAAGATGTCGCTCTGCGGGTGACGCCCGGCCGTCGTCAGGTCGCCGTCCAGCAGGAAGCGACTGCCCGAGTTCGGACCGCGGCGCACGACCAGCAGCGCGGAGCCCAGCGGCAACGCGTCCACGGCGGCCTGCGCCTCCGGAGAGAGCGCCGGCAGCTGCGTCTGGCCGGTGACCTCGGCGTCGTAGGCCTCGAGACCGGAGATCGAGATCGTGGAGGTCGTCTCCGACGCGCGCTCGGGCGTCAGACCGGGGCGCAGCGGCGCGCCGCAGTTGGAACAGAAGCGGCTGTTCTCCGCGTTGCGGTTACCGCACCTCGTACACACCAGGGCCGACATAGGAGAAAACCCTCCACCCGTACTTGAGGTTGACGGTTGGCCGAAACCTATGTCGCCGGACTGGGCAGGGTCAACAGACGCCGCGCCCTGACCTCCGGAAATATCACCGCCCGGACCACCCACCTGGTCCCGGAACAGCGGCCGCTGGCCCTCTGCGTCAGGCTGTGCGCGATGACGAGCGGTCGCGTTGTCGCTGCCCTCTCGCGCGCTCTTGCCGAACAACTTCGCAAACAACTTCACGGGCGATTCCCCTTGACCGAAACAGACCCGCCCGTGGGGCAGGACGAACCCTGACTGATTACACCGGTCGACCCGGACACCTTCACAACGTCCGTATCCACCAGACAGTTTCCACCACGCACCACCCGATCGGTGCGTCGACCCCCCGCAACCTCATGCCCCTGCCGGACGGCCCCCATGCACCCCCGGTTCACTGGGAGGACGACCGAGCGTAGTCAGGCTGCTTCGCCGCTCGCAAGGCGTCCACGACGATCTTGGTCGATTGCTCGACGGTCACGGTGGCCTGCTCCTTCTCCAGCGTCTGCACCACGCCTCCAGGGATGTTCAGCGCTGGTTCGAGGTCCTTCGGGTTGCCGATGACCTTGAAACGAAAGGGCGCGTTGATCTTGTTCCCGTCGACGCTCACACTCTTGCCTGAATCCGTCAGGTAGGTGCCGGCGACGACGCGCACGCCGTTCACCTGGATCGCCTCCGCGCCGGCCGCGCGCAGCTCCTGGATCGCGTCGAGCAGCATGTCCGCCTGGACCGTTCCCTTCGTGTCCTCGATGGTCATCGTGATGCCGGGCCCCTCGGCGGCCACCGTGCCCGCCAGAATGCCGAGTTGCCTCTCCTTCTCGACCGTCTGCTTACGCGCTTCCTCGGCCTGGTCGGAGCTGTTCTCCAGCTCCTGCCGCTGCTTCTCGAGACCCTGCTTCTCGTCCTCAAGACGTTGGCTGCGGTCATCCAGTTCATCGAGGATGCGTACAAGATCTTCCTGCCGCGCGCCGCGCAGGGCGTTGCCGCTGTCGCTGTTGGAGGCGACCTGGACGGCCAGGCCGAAGCCGAGACCGAACAGCAGCAGGGCGACGATGAGTTGGGCCCGGCTGACCCGCGGCGGCCACAGTCCGTTCACCAGCCGCTGCCGACCGGTCAGCACGGGAGCGGCCGGCTCCTCGGGCGCGCCCTGCGCGGGGGAAGCCGCCGGAACCTCCTCGGGAAGCTCCTTGCGCAGTCTGTTCTCGGGTGTCTCGTCCTGGTCGCTCATCGGCCTCACGCCCGGAAGACGTGCCGACGGATCGCCGCGGCGTTGGAGAAGATCCGGATGCCGAGGACGACCACCACACCGGTGGACAGCTGGGCGCCCACGCCCAACTTGTCGCCCAGGAAGACGATCAGGGCGGCCACGACGACGTTCGACAGGAACGACACCACGAAGACCTTGTCGTCGAAGATGCCGTCGAGCATGGCCCGCAGACCGCCGAACACGGCGTCCAGCGCCGCCACGACGGCGATGGGCAGATAAGGCTCGACGACCGCCGGGATCTCTGGCCGGACCAACAGGCCGGCCACGACTCCCACGACGAGGCCCAGTACGGCGATCACGATGTGCCCTTCTCACTTCTCGGCTGTGCTGTACGTACGATCACACTCGGTGCGGCGGGCAGCCGGACGTCGTCCTCCACGGAAATGGCGGTCCGGATGCCGTAGTTCTCCTGCAGGGCGTTCAGATACAGCCCGTCGGCGCTGTTCTGGAACCTGGTGCTCAGGTTCTCCCCGTCCCCCACCGCGAGCACCGTGTACGGCGGCACCAGCGGCTTGTTGTCGACCAGTATCGCGTCGCCCGCGGCCCTGATCGCCGACAGCGCCGTCAGCCGCTGCCCGTTGATCGAGACGGCCTCGGCGCCCGACGCCCACAGCCCGTTGACCACCCGCTGCATGTCACGGTCCCGCACCCGCCCGGTGTCGGAGAACCCCGAGGTCTCCCGCGGGTCGCCGTCACCGCCCGTGGTGGCTTCCTTCGCATCGTTCACGACCAGCTTGACGCCGGGCCCGTGCACCTCGACGGCGCCCGCCAGGATGCCCACCAGGTCCGCCCGGCCACTGCCGCCGCTCTGCTTGAGCGCCTCCTGCTGCCGAGCGCTCACATCGTCGCGCAGCGTGTCGACGGCGCGCTCCAGCTTGTCGGCCGCCTCGGTCTCGCGGTCGATGCGGTCGATCAGCTCCTCGCGCTCCTTGGCCACGACCGGAGCCGCGACCCGCGCCTGCGCGGCGCCCACCGTCACGACCAGAGCCGCGAGCACCAGTCCCGCGGCGAGACCGAGTTTCGCCCTCAGTGTCTTCGGCATGCCGCCGGCGTCCTCGGACTCCTTGCGGGCGGCGGCCTCGGCGTAGCCGTCGTCGAGGCTGTGGTCCATGACGTTGGTGAGCAGCGACATGGACGCGTCCGGGCGCGACACGCGCGCGGGTGTGCTCCGAACGGGGGGCTGCTGCGGCATGCCGCACATCGTCGCACGTCGCGCCCACTACCTCCGAATGGCCCCACCGGCGTGCCGGACCGGCCCCTCGGGGACACATGTCCGGCACGCGCGCGTGCCGCGTCGATCAGTGCCCGGCGCTGTCCACGACCGACGACCATTCGTCGAGCAGGGCCTGCGCGGAGGCGTCGTCCGGCCCCTCCGCCCACAGATGCGTGACCGCCTCGGCGGGGTCGGGCAGCACCATCACCCAGCGCCCGTCCGTCTCCACCACACGCACACCGTCGGTGGTGTCCACGAAGCGCTCTCCGGCCGCCTCGACGACTCGTCGCATCACGAGCCCCTTGACCGCCCACGGGGTCGCCAGATCCCGCTTCAGGACGTGCGCCCGCGGGATCCGCGCGTCGATCTGGCTCAGTGTGAGCTGCGTCCGCGCCACCAGCCCGATCAGCCGCACGAAGGCCGCCGTACCGTCGAAGACGCTGCTGAACTCCGGGACGATGAATCCGCCCTTGCCGTCCCCGCCGAAGATCGTCGTCTCGTCCCGCCCGACCCGGGTCAGGTCGTCGGGCGACGTCGTCGTCCACTCGACCTGTGTGCCGTGGTACGCCGCCACCTGCTCGGCGATCCGCGTCGTGGTCACCGGCAGCGCCACCCGCCCGCTGCGCCGCTCCGCGGCCACCAGGTCGAGCAGCACGAGCAGCGCCCGGTCGTCCTCGATGATCCGGCCCTTCTCATCGACGAGCGAGAGCCGCTCACCCACAGGGTCGAACCGCACACCGAACGCGGCCCGCGACGACGCCACGATCTCCCCGAGCCGTACGAGCCCGGAGCGCCGCATGTCACCCGTCTCCGTCGGCCTGGACTCGTCCAGACCGGGGTTGATGGTCAGCGAGTCCACCCCGAGCTTCCCGAGCAGACTCGGCAGCACAAGCCCCGCACTGCCGTTCGAGGCGTCCACCACGACCTTCAGCCCGGACTCGGAGATCCCGGTGATGTCCACGTTCCGCAGCAGCGACCCGGTGTACGAGTCGAAGACGCTGGCCGGGAAGTACAGATCCCCGATCTCCCCGGGGAACGCCCGCCGGTACTCCTGCCGCGCGAACACCCGGTCCAGCTTCCGCTGACTGCCCTGCGACAGATCCGCGCCCTGCCCGTCGAAGAACATGATGTCCACGGAATCCGGCACCCCGGGAGAAGTCCGGATCATGATCCCACCGGCACTCCCCCGAGCAGTCTGCTGCCGCGCCACCGGCAGCGGTACGTTCTCCAGATCCCGTACGTCGATGGCGCTGGCCTGCAGGGCGGAGATGACCGCCCGCTTCAGCGCACGGGCGCCACGGGAGTGGTCGCGGGCCGTGGTGACCGTGGAACCCTTCTTGAGCGTCGTCGCGTAGGCGCCGGCGAGGCGCACGGCCAACTCCGGCGTGATCTCGACGTTCAGGATTCCGGACACCCCGCGGGCGCCGAAGAGGTGCGCCTGCCCACGGGACTCCCAGATGACCGACGTGTTGACGAACGCGCCGGCCTCGATGGTCTTGAACGGATAGACCCGCACATTGCCTTGCACGATCGATTCTTCACCGATCAGGCATTCGTCGCCGATGACGGCGCCGTCCTCGATCCGGGCCGCCCGCATGATGTCGGTGTTCTTGCCCACCACACAGCCACGCAGATTGCTGTGCTGCCCGATATACACGTTGTCGTGCACGACGGCCCTGTGCAGGAAGGCTCCGCTCTTCACGACGACGTTGGAACCGATGACGGTGTGCTCGCGGATTTCGGCTCCGGCTTCGACTTTCGCATAGTCCCCGATGTACAGGGGCCCGCGCAGAACGGCGTCCGGATGCACTTCGGCGCCTTCGGCCACCCACACGCCCGGTGAGATCTCGAAGCCGTCGAGCTCGACGTCGACCTTGCCCTCGAGCACGTCGGCCTGGGCCTTCACGTAGCTCTCGTGCGTGCCTACGTCCTCCCAGTACCCCTCGGCGATGAAGCCGTAGATCGGCTTGCCTTCCTTCATCAGCTGAGGGAAGACATCGCCCGACCAGTCGACGGGAACATCGGCCTCGACATAGTCGAAGACCTCGGGCTCCATGACGTAGATGCCCGTGTTCACGGTGTCCGAGAAGACCTGGCCCCAGGTCGGTTTCTCGAGGAAACGCTCGACCTTGCCCTCCTCGTCGACGATGGTGATGCCGAATTCCAACGGATTGGGCACACGCGTCAGACAGACCGTGACGAGCGCGCCCTTTTCCTTGTGGAAGTTGATCAGCTCGGTGAGGTCGAAGTCGGTGAGTGCATCGCCGGAGATGACGAGGAAGGCGTCGTCCTTCAACGCCTCCTCTGCGTTCTTGACGCTTCCGGCGGTACCGAGTGGCTTCTCCTCGTTGGCATAGGTGAGCTCCATTCCGAGCTCTTCACCGTCACCGAAGTAGTTCTTGACCAGTGACGCCAGGAACTGGACAGTTACGACGGTCTCGTTGAGCCCATGCCTTTTGAGCAGCCTCAGAACGTGCTCCATGATCGGCCGGTTGACCACCGGCAGGAGCGGCTTGGGCATGCTTGAGGTCATGGGACGAAGGCGTGTGCCTTCGCCTCCGGCCATCACGACGGCCTTCATGTCGGAAGCGTCCTCCTAGAGAGACGACGGTCTAGCCGACTTCACCCGTCCAGATTGTCCCGCACTTTTCCTTCGCGGGCCATCGAGCCACTGCTACTGCCGATCGGCGAGTTCAGCCGGCCATGGCGTCCGCACGAACCAGGCGGCGGACCTGTACCACGTAGAGGACTCCTGCCCACCAATAGAGCGTTGTACCCCATCCTGCGAACGCCCATCCGAAAATAGCAGCGAGTGACGCCAGCCATCCACTTCCGTCACTGAGCAGGAGCAACGGGAAGGCGTACATCAGGTTGAAGGTGGCCGCCTTCCCCAGGAAGTTCACCTGAGGCGGCGGATAGCCATGACGCCTGAGGATCCCCACCATCACCAGCAGGACCAGTTCCCGCGCAAGAAGTACAGCGGTCAACCAGAGGGGCAGAATCTCGCGCCAAGTGAGACCGACCAAAGTCGAGAGAATGTAGAGCCGGTCGGCGGCCGGGTCGAGAAGCCGGCCAAGGCTGCTGATCTGGTTCCAGCGCCGCGCGAGCTTGCCGTCCAGGTAGTCGCTGACTCCGCTGAAAGCCAGCACCAGAAGAGCCCAGCCGTCGCTCTGCGGACCTCCGAACTCAGGCCTGAGGATCAGCCACAGGAACACGGGTACGCCGACGAGACGCGCCATGCTGAGGATGTTCGGGATGGTGAGGACCCGGTCTGTCTGGACACGGGTCTCCTGGACCTCCACCCGGGGGCCTCCAGTAGAAAATGAGCCAACGATGCCCCCTGACCCTACCTCAACGCAAAAAAGCTCCGGCTCTTGGGCTGTGTGCCCAAGAGCCGGAGCTCTAAAAGGAGTTCGGCGGTGTCCTACTCTCCCACAGGGTCCCCCCTGCAGTACCATCGGCGCTGTGAGGCTTAGCTTCCGGGTTCGGAATGTAACCGGGCGTTTCCCTCACGCTATGACCACCGAAACACTATGAAACTGTTTCAGCCGCACCACGCCGTGACCGGACGTGGGGCTGTTCGTGGTTTCAGAACCAACACAGTGGACGCGAGCAACTGAGGACAAGCCCTCGGCCTATTAGTACCGGTCAGCTCCACCCATTACTGGGCTTCCACATCCGGCCTATCAACCCAGTCGTCTACTGGGAGCCTTACCCCATCTAGTGGGTGGGAACACTCATCTCGAAGCAGGCTTCCCGCTTAGATGCTTTCAGCGGTTATCCCTCCCGAACGTAGCCAACCAGCCATGCCCTTGGCAGAACAACTGGCACACCAGAGGTTCGTCCGTCCCGGTCCTCTCGTACTAGGGACAGCCCTTCTCAATGTTCCTGCGCGCGCAGCGGATAGGGACCGAACTGTCTCACGACGTTCTAAACCCAGCTCGCGTACCGCTTTAATGGGCGAACAGCCCAACCCTTGGGACCGACTCCAGCCCCAGGATGCGACGAGCCGACATCGAGGTGCCAAACCATCCCGTCGATATGGACTCTTGGGGAAGATCAGCCTGTTATCCCCGGGGTACCTTTTATCCGTTGAGCGACGGCGCTTCCACAAGCCACCGCCGGATCACTAGTCCCGACTTTCGTCCCTGCTCGACCCGTCGGTCTCACAGTCAAGCTCCCTTGTGCACTTACACTCAACACCTGATTGCCAACCAGGCTGAGGGAACCTTTGGGCGCCTCCGTTACTCTTTAGGAGGCAACCGCCCCAGTTAAACTACCCATCAGACACTGTCCCTGATCCGGATCACGGACCCAGGTTAGACATCCAGCACGACCAGAGTGGTATTTCAACGACGACTCACCGTGAACTGGCGTCCACGTTTCAAAGTCTCCCACCTATCCTACACAAGCCGAACCGAACACCAATATCAAACTGTAGTAAAGGTCCCGGGGTCTTTCCGTCCTGCTGCGCGAAACGAGCATCTTTACTCGTAGTGCAATTTCACCGGGCCTATGGTTGAGACAGTCGAGAAGTCGTTACGCCATTCGTGCAGGTCGGAACTTACCCGACAAGGAATTTCGCTACCTTAGGATGGTTATAGTTACCACCGCCGTTTACTGGCGCTTAAGTTCTCAGCTTCGCCACCCCGAAGAGTGACTAACCGGTCCCCTTAACGTTCCAGCACCGGGCAGGCGTCAGTCCGTATACATCGCCTTACGGCTTCGCACGGACCTGTGTTTTTAGTAAACAGTCGCTTCTCGCTGGTCTCTGCGGCCACACCCAGCTCGGGAAGCAAGTCCCCTCACCAGACGTGGCCCCCCTTCTCCCGAAGTTACGGGGGCATTTTGCCGAGTTCCTTAACCATAGTTCACCCGAACGCCTCGGTATTCTCTACCTGACCACCTGAGTCGGTTTAGGGTACGGGCCGCCATGAAACTCGCTAGAGGCTTTTCTCGACAGCATAGGATCATCCACTTCACCACAATCGGCTCGGCATCAGGTCTCAGCCTACATGTGCGACGGATTTGCCTATCGCACGGCCTACACCCTTACCCCGGGACAACCACCGCCCGGGATGGACTACCTTCCTGCGTCACCCCATCACTCACCTACTACAAGTCTGGTCCGTCGGCTCCACCACTTTCCATTCCCCGAAGGGTCCGGAACGGCTTCACGGACTTAGCATCGCCTGGTTCGATGTTTGACGCTTCACAGCGGGTACCGGAATATCAACCGGTTATCCATCGACTACGCCTGTCGGCCTCGCCTTAGGTCCCGACTTACCCTGGGCAGATCAGCTTGACCCAGGAACCCTTAGTCAATCGGCGCAAACGTTTCTCACGTTTGTATCGCTACTCATGCCTGCATTCTCACTCGTGAACCGTCCACCACTGCCTTCCGGCGCGGCTTCACCCGGCACACGACGCTCCCCTACCCATCCCAGCACCCGTTGGGGCTATATGCTGGAATGACACGACTTCGGCGGTACGCTTGAGCCCCGCTACATTGTCGGCGCGGAATCACTAGACCAGTGAGCTATTACGCACTCTTTCAAGGGTGGCTGCTTCTAAGCCAACCTCCTGGTTGTCTGTGCGACTCCACATCCTTTCCCACTTAGCGTACGCTTAGGGGCCTTAGTCGATGCTCTGGGCTGTTTCCCTCTCGACCATGGAGCTTATCCCCCACAGTCTCACTGCCGCGCTCTCACTTACCGGCATTCGGAGTTTGGCTAAGGTCAGTAACCCGGTAGGGCCCATCGCCTATCCAGTGCTCTACCTCCGGCAAGAAACACACGACGCTGCACCTAAATGCATTTCGGGGAGAACCAGCTATCACGGAGTTTGATTGGCCTTTCACCCCTAACCACAGGTCATCCCCCAGGTTTTCAACCCTGGTGGGTTCGGTCCTCCACGAAGTCTTACCTCCGCTTCAACCTGCCCATGGCTAGATCACTCCGCTTCGGGTCTTGAGCGTGCTACTGAAACGCCCTATTCGGACTCGCTTTCGCTACGGCTACCCCACCCGGGTTAACCTCGCAACACACCGCAAACTCGCAGGCTCATTCTTCAAAAGGCACGCAGTCACGAGAGTGCATGCAAGCATGCACTCCGACGCTCCCACGGCTTGTAGGCACACGGTTTCAGGTACTATTTCACTCCGCTCCCGCGGTACTTTTCACCATTCCCTCACGGTACTATCCGCTATCGGTCACCAGGGAATATTTAGGCTTAGCGGGTGGTCCCGCCAGATTCACACGGGATTTCTCGGGCCCCGTGCTACTTGGGTGTCTCTCAAACGAGCCGCTGATGTTTCGGCTACGGGGGTCTTACCCTCTACGCCGGACCTTTCGCATGTCCTTCGCCTACATCAACGGTTTCTGACTCGTCTCACGGCCGGCAGACCGTAAAAGAGAGATCCCACAACCCCGTATGCGCAACCCCTGCCGGGTCTCACACGCATACGGTTTGGCCTCATCCGGTTTCGCTCGCCACTACTCCCGGAATCACGGTTGTTTTCTCTTCCTGCGGGTACTGAGATGTTTCACTTCCCCGCGTTCCCTCCACATACCCTATGTGTTCAGGTATGGGTGACAGCCCATGACGACTGCCGGGTTTCCCCATTCGGAAACCCCCGGATCAAAGCCTGGTTGACGACTCCCCGGGGACTATCGTGGCCTCCCACGTCCTTCATCGGTTCCTGGTGCCAAGGCATCCACCGTGCGCCCTTAAAAACTTGGCCACAGATGCTCGCGTCCACTGTGCAGTTCTCAAACAACGACCAGCCACCCATCACCCCGAACCAACCGGTTCGAGTTCACTGGGGCCGGCATCAGAAGGCTTCCCGACCTCACGGCCGTGCCCTCAGACACCCAACAGCGTGCCCGACGCTCCCCGCCGCTTCCCTCATCCGTTCCACGCTCCGAAGAGCAGTACTAGGAAGGACAAGACGACCGAGTGCACCGAATAATCAACGTTCCACCCTTGAGCAACCAGCACCGGACGTTCGCCGATGAACTGGCCTCTGAACCAGCCCCGAAGGACCGGCTTAGAAGTGCTCCTTAGAAAGGAGGTGATCCAGCCGCACCTTCCGGTACGGCTACCTTGTTACGACTTCGTCCCAATCGCCAGTCCCACCTTCGACAGCTCCCTCCCACAAGGGGTTGGGCCACCGGCTTCGGGTGTTACCGACTTTCGTGACGTGACGGGCGGTGTGTACAAGGCCCGGGAACGTATTCACCGCAGCAATGCTGATCTGCGATTACTAGCAACTCCGACTTCATGGGGTCGAGTTGCAGACCCCAATCCGAACTGAGACCGGCTTTTTGAGATTCGCTCCACCTCACGGTTTCGCAGCTCTTTGTACCGGCCATTGTAGCACGTGTGCAGCCCAAGACATAAGGGGCATGATGACTTGACGTCGTCCCCACCTTCCTCCGAGTTGACCCCGGCAGTCTCCTGTGAGTCCCCATCACCCCGAAGGGCATGCTGGCAACACAGAACAAGGGTTGCGCTCGTTGCGGGACTTAACCCAACATCTCACGACACGAGCTGACGACAGCCATGCACCACCTGTACACCGACCACAAGGGGGCGCCTGTCTCCAGACGTTTCCGGTGTATGTCAAGCCTTGGTAAGGTTCTTCGCGTTGCGTCGAATTAAGCCACATGCTCCGCTGCTTGTGCGGGCCCCCGTCAATTCCTTTGAGTTTTAGCCTTGCGGCCGTACTCCCCAGGCGGGGAACTTAATGCGTTAGCTGCGGCACCGACGACGTGGAATGTCGCCAACACCTAGTTCCCACCGTTTACGGCGTGGACTACCAGGGTATCTAATCCTGTTCGCTCCCCACGCTTTCGCTCCTCAGCGTCAGTAATGGCCCAGAGATCCGCCTTCGCCACCGGTGTTCCTCCTGATATCTGCGCATTTCACCGCTACACCAGGAATTCCGATCTCCCCTACCACACTCTAGTCTGCCCGTATCGAATGCAGACCCGGGGTTAAGCCCCGGGCTTTCACATCCGACGTGACAGACCGCCTACGAGCTCTTTACGCCCAATAATTCCGGACAACGCTTGCGCCCTACGTATTACCGCGGCTGCTGGCACGTAGTTAGCCGGCGCTTCTTCTGCAGGTACCGTCACTCTCGCTTCTTCCCTGCTGAAAGAGGTTTACAACCCGAAGGCCGTCATCCCTCACGCGGCGTCGCTGCATCAGGCTTTCGCCCATTGTGCAATATTCCCCACTGCTGCCTCCCGTAGGAGTCTGGGCCGTGTCTCAGTCCCAGTGTGGCCGGTCGCCCTCTCAGGCCGGCTACCCGTCGTCGCCTTGGTGAGCCGTTACCTCACCAACAAGCTGATAGGCCGCGGGCTCATCCTTCACCGCCGGAGCTTTTAACCCCCACCCATGAGAATGGAAGTGTTATCCGGTATTAGACCCCGTTTCCAGGGCTTGTCCCAGAGTGAAGGGCAGATTGCCCACGTGTTACTCACCCGTTCGCCACTAATCCACCCCGAAGGGCTTCATCGTTCGACTTGCATGTGTTAAGCACGCCGCCAGCGTTCGTCCTGAGCCAGGATCAAACTCTCCGTGAATGTTTTCCCGTAATCGGGACTACACACACGAGAGCGGAACGGTCAGGCGGAATAAGCCCGGCCGTTCACAGCGTCCTCGCTGTGTTTTTTTCAAAGGAACCTCATCCTCGGCTATCACTGCCGGGGACGGGGTATCAACATATCTGGCGTTGATTTTTGGCACGCTGTTGAGTTCTCAAGGAACGGACGCTTCCTTTGTACTCACCCAAGAGACTCTCTCAGGCTTTCCTCCGGGCGCTTCCCTTCGGTCTTGCGTTTCCGACTCTATCAGGGTTTTTCCGGCCCCTTGACCACCATCCTGCAGGCATGCAGAAGATGATCCAAAGATAGGATCTGACAAGTTGGGTGCTGCTCGATAAGCGCGCTTGATCGCGTCGCTCACCTTCAAGCAGGAGTACGACTGTACACGGGGCCGCGGATCCGCTGCAAATCGACTAGGCTAGTGGTCTAGACCACGGATCGGGAGCTCTCGTGCAGAACCGGTACTTCATATGACATACCCTGCTGCACAGTGCGCCGTCCCGAACAAGTAGTAACGGCCCATGTACATCTCCACCCCTGGGAGGCTTCCCATGACCAGCGTGACGTCCCCTCTTGCCGGACGCGCCATCGGATTGGCCGCTGTGCCGGATCCGGTCTTCTCCGGGGCCATGGTCGGCCCCGGCACGGCGATCGACCCGGTGCGTGAGCCCTCCGAGGCGGTCGCCCCCGTGGACGGAGTCATCGTCTCCCTCCATCCGCACGCCTTCGTCGTGGTCGACGCCGAGGGGCACGGCGTGCTCACCCACCTGGGCATCGACACCGTGCAGCTCAACGGCGAGGGCTTCGAGCTCCTCGTGAACAAAGGTGACACCGTCACACGCGGTCAGAGCGTCGTGCGGTGGAACCCGGCCGCGGTGGAAGAGGCCGGCAAGTCGCCGGTGTGCCCGGTCGTGGCGCTGGAGGCCACGGCGGACGCCCTCGGCGAGCTCCGCGAAGACGTCGACGTGAAGGCCGGCGACGTTCTCTTTTCCTGGCAGTGATGCCAAGCCGTCCGATGACGGCAAGCAGGACAACCACCGCGGCGGCGGGACCCGCCGCACTATCGGAGACGGGTGAGATGGAGACAACGCTGCGAGGCGTCGGCGTGAGTCACGGTGTGGCGATCGGCGAGGTTCGGCACATGGGAACGGCGGTTCTCGAACCGCCTGCCAAGCAGATCCCTGCGGAGGACGCGGAGCGCGAACAGGGGCGCGCCCGCAAGGCCGTGGAAGCTGTGGCAGCCGACCTGATGGCGCGCGGCAATCTGGCGGGAGGCGAAGCCCAGGCGGTGCTCGAGGCGCAGGCCATGATGGCCCAGGACCCCGAGCTGATGGTGGACGTGGACCGGCGCATCGCCGTCGGCAGCACGGCTGAGCGTGCCGTGTACGACGCCTTCGCCGCCTACCGCGAGCTGCTGGCGGGGGCCGGCGAGTACCTTGCCGGTCGTGTGGCCGACCTCGACGACGTGCGGAATCGTATCGTCGCCCGGCTGCTGGGCGTTCCGATGCCTGGTGTCCCGGACAGCGACGAGCCGTACGTGCTGGTGGCCCGGGATCTGGCGCCTGCCGACACCGCGCTGCTGGACCCGACTCTGGTGCTCGGCTTCGTGACCGAGGAGGGCGGGCCGACGAGCCACAGCGCGATTCTCGCGCGTGCGCTCGGCGTGCCGGCCGTCGTGGCGCTGCCGGGTGCTGGTGAGCTCGCCGAAGGAACGGTGATCGCCGTCGACGGCAGCACCGGCGAGATCTTCGTGAACCCGAGCGACGAGAAGAAGGCCGAGCTCCGGGCGGCGGCCGCGGAGCGCAGGGCCGCGTTGGCCTCCTCGACCGGACCGGGAGTCACCGCCGACGGTCACAAGGTCCCGCTGCTGGCCAACGTCGGAGGTCCGGCCGACGTGCCGGCCGCCGTCGAGGCGGGGGCAGAGGGTGTCGGGCTCTTCCGTACCGAATTCCTCTTCCTTGACGACAGCAAGAACGCGCCGTCCGAAGAGAAGCAGGTCGAGGCGTACCGGCAGGTCCTCGAGGCGTTCCCCGAGGGCCGGGTCGTCGTACGGGTACTGGACGCGGGGGCGGACAAGCCTCTGGACTTCCTGACCCCGGCCGATGAGCCGAACCCTGCTCTGGGTGTGCGAGGGCTGCGGACTCTGTTGGACCATCCCGACGTCCTGCGCACCCAACTGACGGCCCTGGCGAAGGCTGCCGAGGGGCTGCCGGTCTACCTCGAGGTGATGGCCCCGATGGTGGCGGACCGGGCCGACGCGAAGGCGTTCGCGGACGCGTGCCGTGAAGCGGGTCTGCGGGCGAAGTTCGGCGCGATGGTGGAGATTCCGTCGGCCGCGCTGCGGGCTCGTTCGATCCTGCAGGAAGTCGAGTTCCTGTCGCTGGGGACGAACGACCTCGCGCAGTACACCTTCGCCGCCGACCGGCAGGTGGGTGCGGTGTCCCGGCTGCAGGATCCGTGGCAGCCCGCGCTGCTCGACCTGGTCGCGCTGTCCGCCGAGGCGGCGAAGGCCGAGGGCAAGAGCTGTGGTGTCTGCGGCGAGGCCGCGTCCGACCCGCTGCTCGCCTGTGTGCTGGCCGGTCTGGGCGTCACCTCCCTTTCCATGGGTTCGGCTTCGATTCCGTATGTCCGGGCGGCGCTGGCGAAGTACACGCTGGCACAGTGCGAGCGTGCCGCGGCGGCCGCGCGTGCGACGGACAGCGCCGAGGAGGCACGCGGTGCTGCGCAGGCCGTGCTGTCCGGCGAGTAGGAGCAGGGCCGGTCGCATCGGGCAGGCGATCGGTTGGTGAGCAGGGGCGCTCCGCCTTCGGGCGGAGCGCCCCTGCTTGTGTGTGGGGTGTCGTGTGTCGGCTCAGTGGTGGTGGCCGGACATGGGTCCCTCCTCGGCGAGGTCCGGTGGTACGCAGTAGTCCACGCCGGACTCGGGTGCGATGAGGTCGCCGGATTCGACGTCGGTGCAGTAGGCGTCGAAGACCTCGCCGGCCGTCAGAGGGTCGAGGCCGTCGCCGCGCAGCCGCCAGCCGTAGATCCGGTCGGGGGTGTCAGGGGCGGTGGTGCGCATGACCAGGCCGCCGGGGCCCTGGGTGGCGAGGCCGAGGGCGAGGACGGTGGCGAACTCGAGGGCTTCGGCCTCGTCGAGCTGCGTGGCACCGTCGGTTTCCTCGTCCGCGTGGAGGACGGCGACGAGTGTCTCGGGTGTTCCGGTGACACTGCAGACGAGGTGCCGGTTGCCGGCTGGGGCTGTGTCGAGGATGCGGACGACGAGGTCGGAGGCGCGGGTGAAGGCCGCGCGGCCGATGTCTTCGCCGCAGGTCGCGCACGCACCGAGGCGGGCCAGGAGGGTGGCCGCGTACTCCCAGGTCGCCCGGCGGACGGCTTCGTCGACGAGGGCGGGCACGAGGTCGGCGAGGGGCTGGCCCTCGTAGGGGATGGTAGGGCCGGTAGTCGCGAGTTCGGCCGTGAAGCGGGTGCGGTTGGCGGGGACGTCGGGGTCGATGCCCTTGTCGACGCAGTAGTCGGCGTACTCCTGCGGGTCGAAGAGGGCCACCGTGGTGTGGCTGCCCTGGAGGGCTCGCGTTTTCAGGAGCGCTTCGACCTGCCGGAGGTAGGTGCTGTGGTCCTCGAAGGTGAAGGTGCGGTAGCGGCGCATGGCACGGAAGTCGTGTTCGTCGGTGAGCAGACCGATGGTGCCGGCGATTTCACGGCGCAGGACGCGTCGCATGGTCTGGCGGTCGATGTGTGCCATGTTTCCCCCTGTGTGCACAGTCCATCAATGCTCACTCACAGTAATCGACGCCACTGACAACGGCCCGTGAGCGAGTCGGTCGTTCACCAGGCGGCGCTGAATCATGCAGGTCACAGCGATCATGCTGCCGAAAGCGAGCCAGCCGAGGGGGCCGGTGGCGATCGCCGTGGTGACGGCGAGTGGTCCGACGCTGCGTTGGGCGGACTGCGCCAGGCCATGGACGCCGAGGTAGGCGCCCTGCGCGCTGTCGGGGGCCAGGGCGACGGACAACTCCCAGGAGATCGTGGCGTGGAGCATCTCGGCGAGGGTGAAGAGCATGGCCGCGGCAGTGAGGAACAGGGTGGCAGCGTCTGTCTCCCCGGTCGCCGACGCCGCCATGGCCACTCCGCCCAGGGCGAAGGCGGCCGAGAGCGGGACGAGCAGGGCGCGGGCGGCGGCCGTGGTCGCCCCGAAACGGGCCAGGGGGACTTGGAAGGCCACCACCAGCACGTTGTTCAGGACCAGCAACAGGGGTGCGAGGCCGTGCGGTGCGCTGCTCGCGTGGGCGATCCACAGCGGCAGGCCTACCTTGAAGACCGCGTCGTCGAGGAAGAGGACGGTGTCAGTGGCCACGTAGGCGAGGTAGGTGCTGTCGCGCCAGGGGTTGGGCGGGATGGTGGTGGGCCTGGGGCTGTTGGAGTCGGTCACTTTGCGGGAGGGCGACCGAGGTTCGCCGCAGCGGAGGGTGAGGAGTGCGGTGGCGACGAAGGAGAGGGCGTCGCCCGCGAGGAGCCATCGGTATGCGGCGGCGCTGCCGAGGGCGAGGGCTGCCGCTGCGGCAAGGCCGCCGAGAGCCCAGCCGGCGTTGGCGACGGTGCGCTGGACGGCCTGGTAGCGGACACGGTCGGGGCCGGCGATCCGGGTGGCGTAGAGCCTGGTGAGGACGTTGCCGGCGCGGTCGCCGAGGCCGCCGAGGGCGCAGAAGACGACCAGGAGGGCGTAGTGGTCCGTGGTGAGCAGGGCGAAGGAGGCGAGGGCGCGCAGCAGTTGGACGGCGATCAGCACTCGGGGCAGGGGGAAGCGGTCCGCGAGGCGGCCGCCGATGGGGGCGCCCGCGATCCCGACCGCTCCGGCCACAGCGGCGAGGGTGCCGACCTGACCCAGGGAGAGGCCCGCGACGTAGGTGAAGTACAGGACGCTGACGGATGCCCACAGGCCGCTTCCGATGCGGTCGATGAGGGCGATGGTCAGCAGTCTGCGGCCGTCGCGTCCTCCCGGTACGCGGCTCGGCCATGCGGCTGCCCGCCGGATCGGATTCACTGGCTCCCCCTTGCCTGGAATTATGTATTGATACATACTTGGCAATGTGGCAACACAATATTCGATCAGTGGTACGACGGCCAAGGGAATTGCCGGCTCTGTCGAACGAGGCGTGGCCGAGGGGGCGTTGGGGCCTGGGGCCGCGCTGCCGCCGGTGCGTCGGCTCGCGGACGACCTCGGGGTGAGTCCGGGAACGGTCGCGACCGCCTACAAGGAGCTGCGGCGACGGGGCATCGTGGTCACGCACGGACGAGGCGGCACCGTCGTGGCGTCGGCCCCCGCCGTGGCGTCGCGCCGACCGCCCAGGGTTCCGGAGGGGTTGCGGGATCTGGCCGGGGGGCATCCCGATCCGAGGCTGCTGCCCGGTATGGCGCCGCTCTCGCGGCTGTCCCCCGGCGCCCGTTCCCACCGTTCGACGCCCCGGCTGGAGCGGCTGGAACAGGCTGTGCGCGACTGGCTGCGCCCTGATGGCGTGCCGGTCGAGCGGGTGACCTTCGCGCACGGGGCCCTGGATCTGATCGGACGGCTGCTGTCCGTGGAGCTGGGGCCGGGTGACGCGGTGGCCATGGAGGATCCCGGCTATCACCATCTACTGGACCTGGTCACAGCGCTGGGCCTGCGCATCGTGCCGGTGTCCGTGGACGAGGAGGGCGTGCGCCCCGAGGCGCTCCGGGCGGCCCTGAGAACGGGGGTACGCGCGCTGGTGTGCAGTCCGCGGGCGCAGAACCCCTACGGAGGCTGTTTTTCCGCGGCGCGCCGGGACGCGCTCGTCGAGGTCCTGCGGGACGAGCCGGATGTGCTGGTCGTCGAGAACGACCATGCCTCTGTGGTGGCGGACGCGCCCCTGCGGACCCTGACCTCGGGCGGGCTGCCGCGCTGGGTGCACGTGCGGACGGTGAGCAAGTTCCTGGGGACCGACCTGCGTTGGGCGGCCGCAGCCTGCGACCCGACCACCCTGGCCCGGCACGACGGCCGGCTGCTGCTGACGTCCGGCTGGGTCAGTCATCTCCTCCAGGAGACCGTGTACGGGCTGATGACCGACGACGACACGCACGCGTTGGTGACACGCGCGCGGGAGACGTACGCACTGCGCAGAGGAGCGCTTCTTCAGGAACTGGCGACACGGGGCATCGCCTCACACGGTGCGAGCGGGATGAACCTGTGGGTGCCGGTGCGGGACGAGTCTGCTGTGGTGAACGGGCTTCGGTCGTACGGCTGGTGGGTCGCGGCGGGAGCGCGTTTCCGGCTGGCGTCGGGGCCGGGGGTGCGGATCTCGGTCGCCGAACTCGAGCCTGCCGACGCGGCGCGGCTCGCTTCGGACTTCGCCCTGGTGCTGGGCGAGTCCGAGGCCACCTACGGCGGCTGAGCCTCTTCCGCGGGCCGCTCCCCCTGGCCGGTCAGGCGCGCTTGCGGGCGAGGTCCTCGTAGAAGTGCAGCAGGTCGAGGTTGTCGACGGAGCCCGGGTTGACCGCCTTGTCCAGTGCGGTGCCCTGAAGGAGGCGTTTGACCGGGACCTCGATGCGTTTGCCGGTGAGAGTGTGCGGCACTCCGGGGACCTCGATGACCTCGTCGGGGACGTGACGCGGGGAGAGCTGTTCGCGGATGGCCTGCTTGATGCGGCCGAGGAGGGCCTCGTCGAGGACGGCGCCGGGCGCGAGGTGCACGAACAGGGGCATCCAGTAGCCGCCGTCGGGCTGCTCGAGGCCGATGACGAGGGACTCCTTGATCTCGGGGAGCCGTTCGACGACCTCGTAGATGTCGGCCGAGCCCATGCGCACGCCCTGACGGTTGAGCGTGGAGTCGGAGCGGCCGTGGATGACGACGGAACCGCGCGTGGTGACGGTGATCCAGTCGCCGTGACGCCACACACCGGGGTAGGTGTCGAAGTAGCTGTCGTGATAGCGGCTGCCGTCGGGGTCGTTCCAGAAGCGGACCGGCATGGACGGCATGGGGTTGGTGACGACGAGCTCGCCGACCTCGTCGACGACCGCGTGACCGCTCGGATCCCACGCCTGCAGGTCGGTGCCGAGGCCGGCGGCCTGGAGCTCGCCGGTGTAGACCGGCAGGGTGGGGACGGCTCCGGCGAAGCAGGAGCAGACGTCCGTGCCGCCGCTGACGGAGGCGATCCACAGGTCGTCGCGGACTTCCTCGTGCAGCCAGCGGAAGCCGTCGGGCGGGAGCGGCGACCCCGTGGTGGCGACGCACTGGATCCTGGAGAGGTCGAAGTCGCGGGCCGGGTGCACCTCCGCCTTGCGGCAGGCCATGACGTACGCCGCCGACGTCCCGTAGAGGGTGGCTCCCGTGCGTTCCGCGATGCGCCACTGGGCGCCCGTGTCCGGATAGCCGGGACTGCCGTCGTACAGGACGATCGTGGTGCCGGTCAGGAGGCCGGAGACGAGGAAGTTCCACATCATCCAGCCGGTCGATGTGTACCAGAAGAAACGATCATCGGGGCCCAGGTCGCAGTGCAGACCGAGCTGCTTGAGGTGTTCGATCAGGATCCCGCCCTGGGACTGGACGATGGCCTTGGGCAGGCCCGTCGTACCGGAGGAGTAGAGCACCCACAGGGGGTGGGCGAAAGGGACCTGTTCGAAGACGGGCTCCTCGTCGCCGGCCGTCACGGCCGACCATTCCAGGGCTCCGTCGGGGGCTTCGGTGCCGAGAAGGGGAATGTGGACGACTGCGCGCAGGGTGGGCAGCTCGCGGCGCAGTTCGGCGACGACGTCCCGGCGGTCGTGCTCCTTGCCGCCGTAGCGGTAGCCGTCGACGGTGAACAGGACGACGGGTTCGACCTGCTGGAAGCGGTCGAGGACGCTGCGGGCGCCGAAGTCGGGGGCGCAGGAGGTCCAGACGCCGCCCACGGCGGCCGTGGCGAGAAGGGCTACGACGGCCTGCGGAACGTTCGGGAGATAGCCGCTGACCCGGTCTCCGGGGCGAACGCCGAGGGCGCGCAGCTCGTTCGCCAGCGAGCCGACCTGGCGGCGCAGCTCGGCCCAGGTCACCGGGCGCGGTTCATGGGTCTCGTCGACATGCAGCAGGGCCGGTTCGTCCGGGCGGGTGGCGGCGGCGCGCAGGGCGTGCTCGGCGTAGTTCAGCGTCGCTCCGGGGAACCACTGGGCGCCCGGCATGGCGCGGTCGCCCAGCACGCGCGCGTAAGGCGTCGAAAACCGTACGTCGAACCACTGCGTGACGGCCTTCCAGAAGGTCTCCAGTTCGTCGACGGACCAGCGGTGCAGGGCCGGATAGCCGCCTTCGGAGGGGGCTCCGTGGTGCTCGGCCGCCCAGGTCTGGAACCTGGTGACCTGGGACTCGGCGATCCGCTGCGGATCTGGCCGCCAGAGCGGCTCGGGGTTCACGGTCGGCATGGGGCGGCTCCCGGATGTGCGCGTCGTGTGCGTCGCCCGCGCACGTGCTGGGGTTGTGCGCGAGACGCGGCTGACACGGACGATGCCATGTGATCGACTTCTGCACCAGGGTGTGTCCCACACGGTCCGTGTTCGTGAAGAAGTGGTCCCGACATGGGTGAACGGCAGTTGAACGACACGCGCGTGTGGAGCGGTCGGTGGCAGGGTGAGCAGCATGGACGGTCGTGACCTGGTGCGTTCGATGAAGGCGGTCGGTTCTGTGGGAGCGGCCCAGAGGGTGCGTACCGTGCGGGCGGCGTGGCGCAGGAGGCGCGCGGACGCCGCCGGGTTGCCGGCGCGGGGCGCCGAGCGGGCGCGGGTGCCTGGGCCGGTGCAGGAGGTGGAGCCGGGGCCGGGCGGTGGGACGCTACGGTTCAGCCGCTCGGAGCTGAGGATTCTCGTCGCCGTGAACGGGGCCGTGTTCTGGGGCTGGGACGGCGCCGAGCCGGAGCCTTCGTACGCGCTGGCCGGTCGGTGTCCGGAGCCCGATCCGCGGGCGGTGTTGGAGCCGGACAAGGACGGCGGCTGGCGGGTGGTCGCCGAGCGGGTGACGGTCGTGGTCTCGCGGCACGGTGCGATCGACGTGTGCACGCCCGGAGGCATGACGTTGCGCCGTGATCTGCCGCCCCGGTGGTGGGAGCCGCGGGACGGCGGCCCGGCGCGCTGGATGCAGCGGTCGGAGGTGGCTGCGGACGCGCGCTTCTTCGGTCTCGGCGGGCGGGCGTCCGGGCCGCGGTTGCGGGGTGGGACGTACCGACTGTGGAACACCGATCCCCGACGCCCGTTCGGCCGCGGGGACGATCCGCTCTATCTCACGATGCCGGTGCAGCTGGTGGTGGCCGACGCGGCCACCCACCTCGTGTTCCACGACACCTCGTGGGACGGCACGGTGACGCTGCGGGAGGGCGAGGAGGGCGCCGGGTCCGGTCACGACCGGTCCGGGTTCTGTGAGCTGAGGATGGACGGAGGTCCGTTGCGCTGCTGGGTGGTGGTGGGCACCCCCGCGCGCGTGCTGCTCGCCTGGGCCTCGCTCACCGGTGCGCCGGCGCTGCCGCCCGCGTGGGCGCTCGGTCACCATCACGCGCGCTGGGGTTTCGGCAGTGAGCAGGAGGTCCGCCGGATCGTGGCGGGCTATCTCGAGCACGGTCTGCCGCTCGACGCCCTCCATCTGGACATCGACCACTTCGACGAGCACCAGGTGTTCACCGTCGACCAGGACCGCTTCCCCAAACTGCCGGTGCTCGCCGAGGAGCTGCGGCGGGACGGGATCCGCCTCGTGTCGATCGTCGACCCGGCGGTCAGGGCCGCGCGGGGAAACGCCGTCTACGACAGCGGGGTCGCCGAGGACGCGTTCGTACGGGATGCCTCGGGGCGGCTCGTCGAGGGCGTGGTGTGGCCGGGTGAATCGGTCTTCCCTGACTTCACGCACGCGCGCGTGCGGCGCTGGTGGGGAGGTCTCTATGCGGAGCGTTTGGCGCAGGGGTTCGCCGGCTTCTGGCACGACATGAACGAACCGGCGTCGTTCACCGCCTTCGGGGAGTCGACGCTGCCTCGGTCGGCCCGGCACGATCTGGAGGGGCGGGGCGGCGATCATCGCGAGGCGCACAACGTCTACGGGCTGTGCATGGCCTGGGCGGCCTACGAGGGGCTGCGGGAGCTGGTTCCCGAGGAGCGTCCGTTCGTGTTCTCGCGCTCCGGCTGGGCGGGCCTGCAGCGCTACGGCGGCACATGGTCCGGGGACGTCGCCACGGGCTGGCCCGGGCTGCGCGCGTCCTTGTCTCTCGTCCTGGGGCTGGGACTGTGCGGGGTGCCCTACTCGGGGCCGGACGTGGGCGGTTTCGACGGCAGCCCGTCGCCCGAGCTGTATCTGCGCTGGTTCCAGCTGGGTGCGTATCTTCCGCTGTTCCGTACGCACGCGAGTCTGCGGGCCGGTCGCCGGGAGCCGTGGGAGTTCGGGCCCGAGGTGTTGGAGCACGCGCGCGCGGCGCTCATCGAGCGTCGGCGGCTGCTGCCGTACTTCGTGACGCTGGCGCATCTGGCCCGGCGGACGGGGGCTCCCTATGTGCGGCCGGTGTGGTGGGGGGCGCCCGAGGACCGGGCGTTGCGGGACTGCGAGGACGCCTTCCTGCTGGGTGACTGTCTTCTGGTGGCGCCGGTGCTCGACGCGGGCACGGACCGGCGTGCGGTGCAGCTGCCGCGGGGGCTCTGGTACGACACGGCGACGGGACGGGCGTACGAGGGGCCGGGGCAGGTGCGCGTGGACGCGCCTCTGTCGCGCGTTCCGGTGCTCGCGCGCGCGGGAGCGGTGATACCGGTGCGTGGGGAGGACGGCGGGTTGGAGCTGGAGGTGTGGACGCCGGCCCGGGGACGGACGGGGGGCGGTCTGGTGGTGCGGGACGCGGGCGACGGCTGGGACGAACCCGAGATCGAGCGGTACGTCGCCCGCTGGGAGGGCCGTCGGGTCGTCGTCGAGCGGGAGAGTGAGGACGGCGTGCACGAGCCGTCCCACCCGGTGCGCGTACGCGGGCTCGGCGGAGGGTGAGCTCAGATGTAGCGGCCCTCGAAGAACGCCCGTACGGCGTGCGTGTGCAGCGGGAAGGCGAGTTCCTCGGGCCTGTACAGGAGGTGCCAGCCCTCCGTCTCGTCCGTGGCGGCCGAGGTCGGGAGGCGGTCCACGGAGCGCTCCGGGAGGAGCCCGAACAGCAGCAGGTGGCCGTCGGCGGAGCTCATGGCGTCGACGAGCCGTACGTCGCGGCTCAGGGAGTCGATGCCGGTCTCCTCCTTGAGCTCCCGGACGACGGCCTGCCGCCAGTCCTCACGCTCGTCGATATAGCCGCCCGGCAGTGCGATGCCCCCGCGCGCGGGGGCGATGGTTCGAGTGATGACGACAAGGGCGGTGCCCTTCGTGTCGTACACGGGCAGCAGCGCGATGGCCACCGGCAGCGGGTTGCGGTAGGCCACGGCGGCGCAGGTCGGGCAGGTGCGGGGCCAGCCGGTGACGCCCTCCCCGTAGGGCGCTCCGCAGCTCGAACAGTGGGAGTCGCGCGCGGAGTTCGAAGTGGAGTACAGAGATTCGGACACGCGGCGGACTGTATCCGATCTTGCGGAGGGCGTCGTACGGGGGCGGCTCAGTGCGCCCTGGCGAGGGACTCGGCGGAGACCGGGAAGTCGAAGTAGGTGTCGGGGTAGGGCTCGGGCTTGAAGGTGTAGTGCCACCACTCCTCGGCGAGGTTCACGAAGCCGAGCCTCTCCAGGGTGCTCTTGAGCAGCAGCCGGTTGGCTCGCTGCTGTCCCTGGATGCGGGGGTCGAGGGTGTGCGATCGGGTGTCGAAGCAGTCGAATCCCGTGCCCATGTCGACGGAGTTGTCGGGGAAGCGCTCCTGTTGTGGCGCGTAGCACGGGACGAGGGGTTCGCCGGGCAGGTAAGGCCTGGTCGGGGTGGCCGGGAGTCTCACGATCGTCAGGTCCATGGTCGAGCCCCGGCTGTGCCCGGACTTCTCCGCGATGTAACCGTCCTCGAACAGCCGGGTCTTGTCGACGTCCGGGTAGAACTCCCCCTTCATCGTCTGGTCGTTCAGGTCCTCGGCCCAGCGGACGAAGTGGTTCACGGCGCGTTGGGGCCGGTAGCAGTCGTAGACCTTGAGCGTGTACCCCTGTTGCACCAGCTGTGTCTGGGCCTGGTGGAGGGCTTCGGCGGCTGGGCGGGTGAGGATGCAGAGCGGCTGCTGGTAGCCGTCTACGGGCTCGCCGACGAAGTTGTGCGGGGTGATGTAGCGCATCTCCTGGAGGATCGTGGGGTCCACGGTTCTCAGGGCCACGAAGTCGGCGGGGGCCTGGGGGTCGGTGTGCGCCCGCGCGGTGACGGAGGCTGCGGTCACGGCCAGCAGGGCGGCGAGCACGGTGACGACACCGCGTACTGCACCGGAGAGTCGTGTCATGTCTCCTGCATTTACCAGGGTCGGATTCCGCTCGGGAAGTGATCGCATGCAGTCTGCCCCGGACGAGGGGCGGACTGCCCATTTCGCGATGCGCGTGCCACACTCCTGACGTTCCGTCAGATTCCATGCCGGGGAGGGACCTTGTCACGTACACGTACACCCGTGGTCGCCGGGTGGTTCACCGCCGACGGGGACGAGTTCAGGCTGCTCGGGACACGCTGCTCGGGGTGCGGGGCGGTCTTCTTTCCGCGCGAGGACACGGCCTGCCGCAACCCGGGCTGCCAGGGCGGCGATCTGGAGGAGGTCCCGCTGTCGCGGCGCGGGCGCGTCTGGTCGTACACGGACAGCCGGTACCGCCCTCCGTCACCCTATGTGACCGACCCGGAACTTCCGTGGGAGCCGTACGCGTTGATCGCTGTGGAGCTGGAGTCCGAGCGGATCGTGGTCCTGGGACAGGCGGTTCCCGGGGTCACCGTCGCCGATCTGACGGTGGGCATGGAGGTGGAGGTCGTCCCCGGGGTGCTCGGCGAGGACGCGGAGACGACCTGGACGACCTGGCAGTGGCGGCCGACGGGGGTGGCGGGATGACGGCAGAGGTGGCGGTGCTCGGCGCGGGGATGCATCCGTGGGGCAAGTGGGGGCGCGGCTTCGTCGAGTACGGGGTGACGGCGGCGCGCGCGGCTCTCGCCGACGCCGGTCTGGACTGGCGGGACGTGGGTGCGATCGTGGGCGCGGACACGGTGCGTGGCGGCTATCCGGGGTATGTGGCGGGGGCGACGTTCGCGAAGGCCCTGGGCTGGCAGGGAGCCCGGGTGACGAGTGTGTACGCGGCCTGCGCGTCGGGCGCCCAGGCGATCGACACGGCGCGCGCTCAGATCCTCGCCGGTCTCGCCGACGTGGCGCTCGTGGTGGGGGCGGACGCGGCCCCCAAGGGGTTCTTCCGTCCCGCGGGTGGAAACCGGCCGGACGACCCGGACTGGCTGCGGTTCCGGGTGCTCGGCGCGACCAATCCGACGTACTTCGGGCTGTACGCGCGCAGGCGCATGGCGGTGCACGGGGACACCCCGGAGGACTTCGCCCAGGTCAAGGTGAAGAACGCGGCCATGGGCGCGCTGAATCCGAACGCGCGCTACCGCAAGCGTGTCACCGTCGAGGAGGTCGCCGCCTCCGCGGTGGTCGCCGATCCGCTGCGGCTGCTGGACATCTGCGCCACTTCGGACGGCGGGGCGGCCCTGGTGCTGTCCAGCATGGAGTTCGCCCACCGGCACGGCGCTGCGGATCCGGTGCGGATCCGGGCCGTGTCCACCGTGACGCCCCGCTATCCCAACGCCGTGCTGGATCTGCCGGACATCGCGACCGACTCCGCGGTGGCGGTGGCACCGACCGGCGAGCCGTTCCGGGCCTCCATCGCCCGGGCCGCGTACGAGGAGGCGGGCATCGGGCCCGAGGATCTCTCGCTGGCCGAGGTCTACGACCTGTCCACCGCCCTGGAGTTGCAGTGGTACGAGGACCTGGGGCTGTGCGGCGACGGCGAGGGCGCCAAGCTGCTGCGGGAGGGGGCGACCGCGCCGGGCGGTCGTATACCGGTGAACACGAGCGGCGGACTGGCCTCGTTCGGGGAGGCGGTGCCCGCGCAGGCGATCGCCCAGGTGTGCGAGCTGACCTGGCAGTTGCGCGGACAGGCCGGCGACCGTCAGATCGCCGACGCGCGCGTGGGCATCACGGCGAACCAAGGTCTGTTCGGACACGGTTCGGCGGTGATCGCGGTGCGGTGAGGGGAGCGGAATCCTCCGGTACGACACACCTCCGGGCGGGGGCGCTCCGTACGCTCTGTGAGGGGTCCGGAATCCTGTGTGAACGTCTCATGAACTGCGCTTGGGCGTGCAGCCGCAGCGCCATCATGCTCCCGTGCACTCTTGGACGGACACTCTCCGCTTCGCCTTCCAGCCGGTGGTCAACCTGGCCACCGGAGGGGTGGCGGCCCTGGAGATACTCGCCCGCCCCGAGTCCGGCGACGTGCTCGCGCAGGCCCGCCGGGATCCCGAACTCGACGGCCGGCTCGCCGTGCTGGCGGTCCGTGCGGCGGCACGCCAGGAGACCCTGCTGCCCCTGCACGTGAACGTGTTCGCCGGCACCCTGGCCGACCTCGGAGGGCTCACCCCGCTGCACGACGCCGTGCGCGAGGCGGGCCGCCTGCCCTGGGAGGTGACGCTCGACGTCGTCCCGCCGTACACGCATGTTCCGCAGCCCGCGCTGTTGGAGGCGCTCGCCGCCCTGCGGGGCCAGGGCTTCCGGATCGGCGCGGACGGCGTCGGCGAGGGGGACGTACCCCTGCGGCTGCTGGTCGACATCGCGCCGGACCTGGTGAAGCTCGACGCGTCCCTGTTGACGCGGCCGGCCGCGGTACGGGCGATGCGGACGCTGTGCGACGAGTCCGGGGCGCTTCTGGCCGTCGAGGGCGTGGAGACCGAACTGCAGTGTGCGGCCGCGTTGTCGGCCGGGGCGCAGCTGGCGCAGGGCGTGCTGTTCGCGCCGCCGGCCCGGCTGCCGGCGGCCGATGTGTACGTCCCGCCGCGCGTCCCCGGGGTCGTGTCGGCGACCCGGTCGGGGCCGTCGGTGCGGGAGTTCGTCCGGCCGGCGGCGCTGCTGCCGGCCACCGCGTCCGCCGGTCAGGTGCGGGCACTGCTGACCGGATCGCCGGACGTGTCCGGGGTGCTGCTCGTGGACCGGACGGGGGTCCCGGTTCGGTCGGTGCACCGCTCGCGCTTCCTGCTGTCGATGTCGGGGCGCTACGGCCATGCCCTGTACGCCGACCGGCCCGCGGCCAGGCTCGGGGATCCGCCCCGGACGGTGGGCGTCGACGCCACGGCGTGGGAGGTGCTGGACGTGGTCGCGGTCGGCGACCGGGACCGTACCTCGGACGATGTGGCCGTGGTCGACGGCCACGGGCGGTGCGTGGGCGTCGTACGCCTCGCCGACCTCGTACGTGCGTTGGCCGAGACGCAGGTCGAGGAGGCGGCGGGGCTCAATCCGCTGACGCGGCTGCCCGGTTCGGACGTGATCACCGGGGAGGTCGACCGGCGGCTCGCGGCCGGGCGGACGGTCGCGCTGAGCTGGCTGGACATCGACCACTTCAAGCAGGTCAACGACGGTGCGGGGTTCGCGGAGGGCGACGAGCTGATCCGGTCGGTAGGGCGGGCGCTGGGGTATGCGGCGTCCGGGAGCACGCGCGTGGGCCATATCGGCGGGGACGACTTCCTGGTGCTGGCGGAACCGGAGTGTCTGGATCCGCTGGTTGCCGCCGTGCTGGACGCGCCGTGGTCGGCAGGCGGGCGCCCGGTCACGCTGTCGCTGGCCACGGTCCTGTGCCGGCCGGGCAGCGTGAGCGATCACCGGCAGGCGGCCGCGTGTCTGGCGCCGTTGAAGAAGGCCGCGAAGTCCTTGCCCGGGACGAGTTGGGTGCTGGGGTACGCGGGCCTGCCCGGCCACGAGATCCGGCGCGGCTCGCCGCCGATGGCCGCGACGAGAACGGATGCGGTGGCTGCAGAGCCGGGCGTGGGCTGAGGGGCCTTCTGAGCCGCTCAGCGGGCGTCCGGCGCCTCCGGCGGAGTGCGCGCAGGCCCAGCCCCCATGCTCCGTGCGCGTGTCCCGCCCGGCCCCTCCCCGCAGGGACGGCGCCCGTCCTGGATCCAATCGCTGTGGCTCCCCACTCTCTCAACCATTGCCGTCGGGCTCCTTGACGCTCCCTGGGCACCGGTGAACACTTCCCGGTGTCAGCCGACATCGCCGTACATTCTCGGCGTATCCAGGCACGCGCCCTGCGGGTTCCCGGGTCAAGGCCCACTCCCCCACGGGCAATTCGGCTACGACGGCACGCTCGTCACGGACGCCGGGCGGGGCGCGGGACCTCCCTGCCCTGGCGGAAACAGCCACGGGAACCGCACCCTGCACGGAGCGCCGGGGGTCGTTCGCCCTCAGGCCGGGCCTAGGAGCCGCCATGAGCAACGGGGACATATTCGTCGGCGAAGTCATCGGTACCGCGATCCTCATCCTGTTCGGCGCGGGGGTCTGCGCCGCCGTCACCCTCAGATACTCCAAGGCGAGGGCCTCGGGATGGGTGGTCATCGCCTTCGGCTGGGGATTCGGCGTCCTGGCCGGGGCCTACACCGCCGCACCGCTGTCCGGGGGACAGCTCAACCCGGCCGTCACCATCGGAATCGCCGTCGACACGGGGAAGTGGGGCAAGGTCTGGATCTATCTGCTGGGCCAGATCGTCGGCGCGATGATCGGTGCCGTCCTCGCCTATCTGGTGTACCTCGCGCAGTTCCAGGCGAACGTACGGCGGACGGACGCCCCCGAGGGCCCCGACGAGGAACCGACGCCCACGCTGGGCATCTTCTCCACCATCCCCGAGATCCGGAATCCGGTCGCCAACCTGATCACGGAGATCATCGCGACGATCGCGCTCGTCCTGCCGATCCTCGCCTTCGGGCTGACGAAGGGACTCGGCGAGTCCGGCACGCTCGTGCTGATCGTGTCCCTGCTCGTCGTCGGCATCGGGCTGTCCCTCGGCGGGCCCACCGGCTATGCCATCAACCCCGCGCGCGACCTCGGCCCGCGCATCGTGCACACCTTCCTGCCGATTCCGAACAAAGGCACCTCCGACTGGGGTTACGCCTGGATCCCGGTCGTCGGCCCGTTGATCGGCGGAGCGCTCGCAGGGCTCCTCTACAACGCGGCCTTCTGACCAGTCAGCGGCCTGCTGAACAGTCACCCGAGCAGCCATCAGCGCAGCCTTCTCAACCCAGCCCAAGGGGTAGCCATGACGGACAACGCCGAGAAGTACGTCGCCGCGATCGACCAGGGCACCACCTCCAGCCGCTGCATCGTCTTCGACCACAACGGCGCGATCGTCGCCGTCGACCAGCGTGAGCACCGCCAGATCTTTCCCAAGCCCGGCTGGGTGGAGCACGACGCCACCGAGATCTGGTCCAAGGTGCAGGCGGTGGTCGCCGGGGCGATCGCCAAGGCCGGGCTGCGCGCCGACCAGATCAGCGCGCTCGGCATCACCAACCAGCGCGAGACGACCGTGCTGTGGGACCGCGCCACGGGCAAACCCGTGCACAACGCGATCGTGTGGCAGGACACCCGGACCGCCGCGCTCTGCAACGAGCTGGGCGGCGCGGACGGACAGGACCGCTTCCGCGACCAGACCGGCCTGCCGCTGGCCAGCTACTTCTCGGGGCCCAAGGCGGCCTGGCTGCTCGACAACGTGCCGGGACTGCGCGCGCGGGCGGAGCACGGCGAGATCGCCTTCGGCACGATCGACTCCTGGCTGATCTGGAACCTGACGGGCGGCACGGCGGGCGGTCGGCACGTCACCGACGTCACCAACGCCGGGCGCACCATGCTGATGAACCTGGAGACCCTTCAGTGGGACACCTCCATCCTGTCCGCGATGAACGTGCCCGAGGCCGTCCTGCCGGAGATCAGGTCCTCCGCCGAGGTGTACGGCGCCGCCGTCGGCCAACTCGCCGGTGTGCCGGTCGCTTCGGCGCTGGGCGACCAGCAGGCGGCGGTGTTCGGGCAGGCGTGCTACGACGTGGGCACGGCGAAGAACACGTACGGGACGGGCAGCTTCCTGCTGCTCAACACCGGTACCCGGCCGGTGCCGTCGAAGAACGGGCTGTTGACGACGATGGGCTACAAGATCGGCGGTGAGGCGCCGGTCTACTGTCTGGAGGGTTCGATCGCCATAACGGGTGCGCTCGTCCAGTGGTTCCGAGACCAGCTCGGCATCATCCGTACGGCTGACGAGATCGAGACGCTGGCGGCGAGCGTGGACGACAACGGCGGCGCGTACATCGTGCCCGCCTTCTCGGGGCTGTTCGCGCCGTACTGGCGCTCCGACGCGCGCGGGGTGGTCACCGGGCTCACCCGTTACGTCACGAAGGCGCATCTCGCGCGTGCCGTCCTCGAGGCGACGAGCTGGCAGACGCGTGAGGTCGTGGACGCGATGTTCCAGGACTCCGGGGTGCAGATCACGACTCTGAAGGTGGACGGCGGCATGACGAAGAACAACCTGCTCATGCAGCATCAGGCGGACGTGCTGGGCGTGCCCGTGATCAGGCCCCGGGTCTCCGAGACGACGTGCCTGGGCGCCGCGTACGCCGCGGGGCTGGCCACCGGGGTGTGGAACGACCTCGACGAACTGAAGGCGCACTGGCAGAAGGACGCCGAGTGGACCCCGGCCATGGAGGCGTCGGTGCGCGACCGCGAGTACCAGAACTGGCGCAAGGCGGTGGAGAAGAGCTTCGGCTGGCTGGAGGACGGCGAGGGATAGCCGCTGCGCGCGCGTACCCCTGCGCCGCAGCACACGCGCGTGCGTCTCCTGTGGGCCACGGCCCGTACCCCGGTCGGCGGGGGTACGGGCCGCGGACGTGCCTCAGGTGGTGACGGCCCGGCGGCGGTCGGTCCCGTAGTCCATGGCGTGCTGGACGACGCCGACCAGGACGTCCCGCACCGACAGCCGGTCGCGGGCGTCGCACAGGGTCACCGGGATGTCGTCGTCGAGGTCAAGGGCCCGGCGCACGTCCTCCTCGGGGTAACGGGCCGCGCCCTCGAAGCAGTTGACGGCGATGAGGAAGGGTATGGAGCGGCGCTCGAAGTAGTCGACGGCGGCGAAGCAGTCCTCCAGGCGGCGCGTGTCGGCGAGCACGATGGCGCCGAGAGCGCCCTCGGACAGCTCGTCCCACATGAACCAGAACCGCTCCTGGCCGGGCGTCCCGAACAGGTACAGCACGAGATCCTCGCGCAGGGTGATGCGCCCGAAGTCCATGGCGACGGTGGTGGTGTGCTTGGCCTCGACGCCGGTGGTGTCGTCGACCGGGCGGCCGGCCTCGGTGAGGAACTCCTCGGTACGCAGCGGCCTGATCTCGCTGACGGCGCCGACGAGGGTGGTCTTGCCCACGCCGAAGCCGCCGGCCACCAGGATCTTGAGCGTGACCGGCTCGACCGGGGGCTTGCCGCGCTCAGAACGCCCGAAGATCATCGATCATTTCTCCTGCTTGAAAGGGGGTCGTTGGGCGGTGGGCCGTAGCCTCCGCCACCGGGGGTCTCGATGACGAGTACGTCGCCGGGGCCGACGTCCACGGACGTGCTGCCGCCGAGTTCGACGACGGAGCCGTCCGCGCGTTCCACCCGGTTGGCGCCCAGCGCGCCCGGTGCGCCGCCGGCCATGCCGTACGGGGCGACCCTGCGGTGCTGGGACAAGGTGGAGACGGTCATGGGTTCGTGGAACCGGATGCGGCGGACCGCGCCGTCGCCGCCGCGCCAGCGTCCCGCGCCACCGCTGCCGTGCCGGACCGCGAACTCGTCGAGCTGCACGGGCAGTCGCCACTCCAGGACCTCGGGGTCGGTCAGCCGGGAGTTGGTCATATGGGTCTGGACGACGCTCGCGCCGGGGAAGCCGTCGCCGGCGCCGGATCCGGAGGCGACGGTCTCGTAGTACTGGTGGCGTTCGTTGCCGAAGGTGACGTTGTTCATGGTGCCGGAGCCTTCGGCTTGTACGCCGAGCGCCGCGTAGAGGGCGCCGGTGATCGCCTGGGACGTCTCGACGTTGCCTGCGACGACGGCGGCGGGCGGTTCGGGCGCGAGCAGGGAGCCGGGCGGCACGATGATGGTCAGGGGGCGCAGGCAGCCGTCGTTGAGCGGGATGTCGTCGGCGACCAGGGTGCGGAAGACGTAGAGGACGGCTGCGTTGACGACCGCGTAGGGCGCGTTGAAGTTGGTGGCCAGCTGGGGTGACGTACCGGTGAAGTCGACGGTCGCGGAGCGCTTTTCGCGGTCCACGCGCACGCGTACGCGGATGACGGCGCCGGAGTCGGTCTCGTAGGCGTACGCGCCGTCGTCGAGGGCGTCGATGACGCGCCGCACCGCTTCCTCCGCATTGTCCTGCACATGCCTCATGTACGCCTGTACGACGTCGAGTCCGAAGTTCTCGATCATGCGGGCTACCTCGTCGACGCCTTTCTGGTTGGCGGCGATCTGGGCGCGCAGGTCGGCGAGGTTGGTGCTGGGGTTGCGGGACGGGTAGCGCGCCTCGGTGAGCAGCCGGAGCGTCTCCTCCTCGCGGAAGCGGCCGTTCTCCGTGAGCAGCCAGTTGTCGAAGAGAACGCCCTCTTCCTCGATCGTGCGGCTGTCGGCGGGCATGGAGCCCGGGGCGATGCCGCCGATCTCGGCGTGATGGCCCCGGGAGGCGACGTAGAAGAGGACATCGGGGTCACTCTCCGTGTTCTCGGCCTTCTGCGTGTCGAAGACCGGGGTGATCACGGTGACGTCCGGCAGGTGGGTGCCGCCGTGGTACGGGTCGTTGACCGCGTAGGTGTCGCCGGGACGCGTCCGCGCGCTGCGGCGGCGGATGACCTCCTTGACGCTCGTGCCCATCGAGCCCAGGTGGACGGGGATGTGCGGGGCGTTGGCCACCAGGTTTCCGTCCGGATCGAAGAGGGCGCAGGAGAAGTCGAGGCGCTCCTTGATGTTGACCGACTGGGCCGTGGACTCCAGGCGTGCGCCCATCTGTTCGGCGATGGACATGAAGAGGTTGTTGAAGATCTCAAGCAGAACCGGATCGGATTTCGTGTCGAGATCGGAACTCTGCGTAATCGCCGCGCGTTCCATGACCAGATGCCCGTCGTGGGTCGTCGCGGCTTCCCAGCCGTCGTCGACGACGGTCGTCGCGCTGGCCTCGGTGATGATCGCGGGGCCGACGACGGTCTCGCCGGGAGGAAGGTGCTCACGGCGATGGAGGGGTACGTCGCGCCAGACTCCGCCGGTATGGAGGCGGACGGTCTCGGGAGCGGCGAGGTGGCCTTCGTACGGGGCGAGGGCGGACAGATCAGGGGGTTCGGTGATGCCGGTGGCTTCCACGGAGAGCGCTTCGACGACGATCGGGCGGTCGAGCGTGAAGGAGTACGTGGCGCGATGACGTTCTTCGAAAGCGTGCCGCATCGCGGTGGGCTCGGTCAGTTCGACGGTGAGAGCAGTGTCGGTGCCGTCGTAGCGCAGTGCGGCGCGGCGGGTGACATGGACGCGGTCGTCGGGGACGTCCTCGGCGCGGAGTTCGGCGCATGCGGCTGCGGTCAGGGCGTCGGCGGTCTTGAGGATCCCGGGCAGCGAGGCTGCTTCCAGGGGTTCCTCGACGGACTGTTCCCGCATGGCCGTGGTGTCGGCGAGGCCGATGCCGAGCGCGGACAGCACGCCGGCCATGGGCGGCACCAGGACGGTACGGATGCCGAGCGAGTCGGCGACCATGCACGCATGCTGGCCGCCTGCGCCACCGAAGGTGGTGAGGGCGTAGCGGGTGACGTCGTGGCCCTTCTGGACGGAGATCCGCTTCACCGCGTTGGCGATGTCGGCGACGGCGATCTGCAGGAAGCCCTCGGCGACCTGCTCGGGCGTGCGGTCGTCGCCGGTCTGTCGGCGGATGTCGCGCGCGAGGGCGGCGAAGCGGTCCCGGACGAGCGCGTCGTCGAGGGGCTGATCGCCGTCGGGCCCGAACACCTCGGGAAAGTGCGCGGGCTGGATCCGGCCGAGCATCACGTTGGCGTCGGTGACGGCGAGCGGGCCGCCGCCCCGGTAGCAGGCCGGACCGGGGTCCGCGCCGGCGGAGTCCGGCCCCACCCGGTAGCGGGAGCCGTCGAACCGCAGGACGGAGCCACCGCCCGCGGCGACGGTGTGGATGTCCAGCATGGGGGCGCGCAGGCGGACGCCCGCGATCTGCGTGGTGAGGACGCGTTCGTACTCGCCCGCGAAGTGCGAGACGTCGGTGGAGGTGCCGCCCATGTCGAAGCCGATGACCCGGTCGAAGCCCGCGAGCTGGGACATCCGGGCCATCCCGACGATCCCGCCCGCGGGCCCGGACAGGACGGCGTCCTTGCCGCGGAACTGGCCCGCCTCGGCGAGCCCTCCGTTGGACTGCATGAACATCAGCCGTACGCCGTGGAGTTCGTCGGAGAGGTGGCGGACGTAGCGGCGCAGTACGGGCGAGAGGTAGGCGTCCACGACGGCGGTGTCCCCGCGCGGGACGAGTTTCATGAGGGGGCTGACCTCGCTGGACAGCGAGATCTGCGGGAAGCCGACGCGCGCGGCCAGCTGTCCGACGGCCTGCTCGTGGGCGGGGTGGAGGTGGCTGTGCATGCAGACGACGGCGACGGCCCGGATCCCGTCGTCGTACGCCTTCTGCAAGGGGCCGGCGAGGGCGTCCAGGTCGGGCGCGCGCAGGACGACGCCGTCGGCGGCGATGCGCTCGTCGACCTCCACGACCCGTTCGTAGAGCAGCTGCGGGAGTTCGATGCGGCGAGCGAAGATGTGCGGGCGGTTCTGGTAGGCGATGCGCAGGGCGTCGCGGAAGCCGCGGGTCACGACGAGCAGGGTGCGCTCGCCCTTGCGTTCCAGCAGGGCGTTGGTGGCGACCGTGGTGCCCATGCGCACGGCCTCGACGGGGTCCTGCGCGCCGTCCAGGAGGGCGCGGACGCCGGCGACGGCCGCGTCGGCGTACCGCGCCGGGTTGTCCGACAGCAGTTTGCGCGTCAGCAGCCGCCCGTCGGGGCGGCGCGCGACGATGTCGGTGAAGGTGCCGCCCCGGTCCACCCAGAACTGCCAGCCCGTCACGTCTTCACCCCGCTTCCGCGCTGCTCACAGCGCTCGGAGGCCGTTGATCACGTCGCGCAGAATACTCTCGTCCGGCAGTTCGGCAGGGGGTACGGGCCGGTTCACATGGACGAATTCCGCGTCCACGAGGTCCCCGACGAGAACCCGTACCACTCCGATGGGCAGGTTGAGGTCCGCGGCGAGTTCGGCGACCGACTGCGGCACGTCCCGGCACAGATCCACGATGTCCACGTGTTCCGGGGACAGCGAGTGGTCGGCTTCCGGATCGTCCGCGTGGGGCTCGACGACGACCACCGCGATGAGATCGAGGCGGTGCTGGACCGCACTGGTGGTGCGGCCGCGCGTCATGGCGTACGGACGGACGACCGGCCCGGCCTCGTCGTCGAACCAGTGGCTTCTTCCCTGACCGTCTGTGCTCATGCCATCCCACTACCCGCCCGAGGGCAGATCGGTGCGCGGGGCAGTGCCCAGATGTACACCGACCCGCTTGACGAGCAGGGTCATCTCGTAGGCCACGAGACCCACGTCCGAGTCGGCGTCGGAGAGGACGGCAAGGCAGCTGCCGTCGCCGGCGGCCGTGACGAACAGGAAGGCCTCGTCGAGTTCGACGACGGTCTGCCGGACGCTGCCGGCCTCGAAGTGGCGGCCCACGCCCTTGGCAAGGCTGTGGAAGCCGGAGGCGACGGCGGCCAGGTGCTCGCTGTCCTCACGGGTCAGGTCCTTGGACACCCCCGTCGCAAGACCGTCGCCGGAGAGCACGACGGCCTTGCGGATGCTGGCGACGCGGTCGACGAGTTCGTCGAGAAGCCAGTTGAGCTCACCGTTGTTGGTCGTGCTGTGGCCGGTCGCCTTCGGTGCGGTCATCGACCGTCCCCCTTTTTCGTTCCCTGTGGTGCTGTGCCGCTGTGGGCATCGTCGCCCGCGGCGTTCTCATCGCGTCCGCGCTGCCAGCCACGCTGGAGTGAGGCCATGCGGCTGCGTACCTCGTCGGCGTCGCGGTCGGCGGGGTCGGCGCTGCGCTCCGTGCGCGGAGCCGGGCCCTGCCGCAGTTGCGGGGCCAGGTTCGCCTGCCGTACCCGCCTGGGCAGCGCTCCGGTGCCGGGCCCGATGCCGGAGCCGGTGTCGTGAGGCGCGGGCGTCCGGTTCCGGGCCGTGTCCTGGGGGTCGCCCGGCGCGATACCGCCGATCCGGGCGGATGCGATGTCTCTGCGGGCGACCGTGTCGTCCAGGCCGCCGGGCTCGGCTGCGGCCTGCCGGAAGCGGTGTGGCAGGGCCGGGGGCTCGTCGGCGCCTCGGCCGGGCTGCGCCGACGTCGCGGAGGACTCGGCCGGGCCGCTGTTGTGCGGGATCTGCGGCGAGCTGCCGCGACGGCGCGACGGCAGCGGGGCCGGGGCTTCGTGCCCCGCTCGGCGCGGTCCGGAACGCGTCGACGCCTCTTCGTCCGTCTCCGCGCGCTGGGGGCCCTGCTCGCCGACCGGGCGGCCGTGCGAGCTGACCAGCTTGGGCGTGCGCCGGCTGGGCAACGGGACGGGCGCGGCCGGGTCGGCGCCGGTCGGGTCCGGTTCGCCGCGGGTGTCGGACAGCCCGCGGTGCTGCTCGGCGGAGCCCACGCCCGACTCGTCCTGCGGACGGGTGAGGGAGCGGCGCGGGCGGAACAGACCACCGTCGTCGTCCTCCTCGTCCAGGGCGACCGGGAAGTCGTCGAGGGCGTCCAGGCCGACGGGCGCCTCCAGCTCGACCGGGCCGTCCAGCAGCGACGCGGCCGCTCCGGGAAGCTGGACCGAGGCCGGGGACAGCGCCGGCCTGCGGCTCTCCGTGGACTCTGCGGCGACCTTCGGGGGCCGGGGACGGTCGAGACGGAAGCCGATGCCGTTGGTGTCGGGGACGTCGTCGGTGAGCAGCGCGTCGGGGATGAAGACGACGGCGGTCGTCCCCCCGTACGGCGAAGGCTGCAGGGAGACCCGGACGTTCTGCCGTTGCGCGAGCCGGCTGACCACGAACAGGCCGAGACGGTCGGTGTCGGACAGCTCGAACTCCGGGGTCTCGGCGAGCCGGAGATTGGCCTCCAGGAGCGCTTCGGGCGCCATGCCGAGGCCTCGGTCGTGGATCTCCAGGGTGAAGCCGTTCGCGACCCGCTCGCCCATGACGTGAACGGCGGTGTGCGGCGGGGAGAACACCGTGGCGTTCTCCAGGAGTTCGGCCACGAGGTGGGTGAGGTCGGCGACGGCGGGGCCGGTGACGGCGAGGCGCGGCAGACGGCGTACCTCGATGCGTTCGTAGTCCTCCACCTCGGCGACGGCGGCGCGCACGATGTCCATGAGCTGGACGGGCTTGCGCCACTGCCGGGAGGGGGCCGCTCCGGAGAGGATCACCAGGCCCTCGGCGTGCCGACGCATGCGGGTGGTGAGGTGGTCGAGGCGGAAGAGGTCCGCGAGTTCCTCGGTGTCCTCGGTGCGGCGCTCCATGGTGTCGAGCAGGGTGAGCTGCTTGTGCAGCAGGACCTGGCTGCGACGGGCCAGGTTGACGAAGACCTCGGAGACCCCGGAGCGCAGCTCGGCCTGTTTGACGGCGGCCTCGACGGCGGCGCGCTGAAGCGTGTTGAGGGCCTGGCCGACCTCGCCCATCTCGTTCTTGTCGTACTCCAGCAGCGGCACCTCGGTCTCCACGTCGACCTGCTCGCCCGCGGACAGACGACGCATCACGCTGGGCAGCCGCACGCCGGACGCCTCGTGGGCCTCCAGTCGCAGCTGGCGCAGGTCGCGGATGAGACCCCGGCCGATGCGCACGGACAGGACGAGGGAGACGAGCAGGGCGATCAGACCGAAGACACCGGCGACGACCGCCTTGACGATGACCTCGATCGCCACCGGACGAACGCGGTCCTGGTAGCGGTCGTTGGCCTGCTCGTCCAGGGCGCCGAGCTCGTCGAGGACGTTTCCGGCCGCGGTGTCCCAGTTCTGGGCGGTGACGTTGCGGGGCATGTCGCCGGGCCTGGTGGCGCCGACGGCTTGTTCGGCCGTGCGCAGCGGGGCGGTGGTGGCGTTCTCCCAGAAGCTCTCGTAGCGTTCGCGCTCCGCGGCGGGGAGTTGGGCGAGGCTGATGTCATAGACGACCTCCCGCTGTGCCTCGAGGTCGGAGACGTCACGGATCTCGTCGCGGGTGAGCCGGCCCACGACCAGGGCGGAGCCGAACAGGGCGTCCTCCCTGGAGAGCAGCTCGCGCGCACGGGCGACACTGACGAGTGCCCGGTACTGCTTGTCCATCTCCACGCTGTCGACCACGTCCAGCTTGGCCAGCAGGGTGTAACAGGGGTCGATCAGCTGGTTGTAGAGGTCCAGGGCCTGCGCCCGGGTGAGGGTTCCCTCCTCGACGCTGCGGCGCAGGGAGTCGACGCCGTCGAAGGCGTCGAGCACTCTGGTCAGACCTTCGCCGTCGTCCTGGTCCAGGACGTCGCGCACATCCGGGTCCGCGGCGTTCCGGCGGATCTCGGCCAGAGCCTCGTCCGTGGCGGTCCGGGTACGACGGAGCGCGGTGAGCGCGTCGGAGGCACGGGAGTCGGCGAGGTAGACGAGGGTCTGACGGCGTTCCTGCTGGACGACGCGGACCGTGTCCTCGATGGGGTAGCCGACCTTCTCCATGAGGGACGACACCGTGAACAGACGGCTCGCCTCACGTCCCGTGAGTACCGTGGCGAAGCCCCAGACAGCGGTCAGGGACACCAGCGGCACGAGAAGCAGCGCCACGATCTTCCGGCGGATCGACTTCCCGCGAAAGCGCATGGCCTCCCCCAGCTCGAACCCCCACCGGCAGGGGGTACGCATGTGCGTCAACAAACGGCGCGAGCCTACTACCGACGCACAGTTAACTCGAAGAGCTGTCCGGAAGCCGAACTTCCGCACCGGGGTCGAGACATGCGGAGTTGTCCGGGCATTACGGGAGATTGTCTCCCCGAATCCGGGCCACACGATCAAACCGGACCTGACCGACCCGGTAAGCGAGTTGGCCAGAATTTTTCGCAACACGGGAATCTTTCGAGCTCATCGCTCGTCCTACTCATTGGGAATTGGGGGCGGAATCGGCCACAGGAGCCGCATGCCGCACCCCGGCGGCGTAATTCAGCGCAAGCCGGGCAGCCACTGGGGAGCCGGGTCTTCGATCCGGAGGCAAGCGGTCTGCTGGCGGTGGGGAGTGACACGGTGATGGGCACGGCGGAGCGGCGCGGGGCGTCCGAGGAGGGCACGGCCGCGGGCGGTACGGCTCTACGGGACCCCGAGGTACCGGATCGCGGCATTCGGGCAAACGGACAGGGCACGACGGAGCGGAGCGACATCCCTTCGGGTGGGCAAGGGACAAGGGATCGCGGCGCACCGGCGGGCGCGGGGACCGTCGGTACCGCACTTGAGGACGCCGGACAGGTCGGCATGAGGAGTGCCAGCGTCATCAGGCCGACAGAACAAGACGGGGCCGGTTACCGGGCCTTGTGGGTCGAGGAGCCCGCGCGCCGACGCAGGTTGCCCGACCCGGTGCGTACGGCGGCCGTGCGCGCGGTGCTCATCATCGCGGTGACGCTGCTTCAGGCGATGGTCGCCTTCCTGTGCACGCTGGCAGGATCCTGGCTGGCCTTCCCGATGGTGCTCAGCAGCGTGGCCAGCACGGTCGTGGCCACGTGGAGCGCGCTGGACGTCTGGGTGACCCGGCAGGTGTGGAACCAGCGCAACGGCGTGGTGTCGGCGCCCAGCAGCACCGCCCGTTCGCTGCGCCGTGAGCGCAGGAAGGCGCGGCGGCAGGGCCGGGCCGCGGAGCGTGCGCAGGAGCGGATACGCAGGCAGGGTGGCGCTGGACAGCTGTCCCACTCCTGAGGCAAGGGAGGACGCAGCCCTCACACGAGGGCTGCGAGCCGACGGGAGGAAGAGGGAGGCATTGACGCGCTCCTGAACCTGGGCGGTCGTGGTGCGGCCAGACTGGCCACACGGCTCCCTGGTGGGTCAGGCAACACTGATCCGGGGGTGGTGTGGCCGTGCGGGCACCTGGACCATCAGGTCGCACAGGAGGCTCCTGGCCCGACAGGCCGCACAAAGTCCTGATCAACCAGGCCGCCGTGCCGTTCGGTCAGGCCGCGTTCGACCTCACCCGCCCCTTCCCTCACGCCAGTTCAGCAGGTCGGCGGCCGTTTGAAGCGGGCGTCGGGTTCGCCGGGCGCATGGGCGAGGACGGCTTCGTCGCCAGGCGGCCCTGGAAGGCCTGCAGAGCCGCATCGAGTCCGCCCGTCGGCTCACCCCGCTCCTCCTCGACGGCCCCGCGCGGGTCGTCCTCGGCAAGGAGCGCGTCTACGCCCCTGACTCTCGACTCCGCTCGAGGGCGGGAGGTGCCCCACCCATCGGCACCCCGGCCGGTTACGTGACCAGTGCGTCGTACGGCCGCACCCCTGGCCGGTGCATTGCGTACGGCTGGCTGCCGCTGTACCAGTGCTGCCGGTGCTGGTCGACCGGGGCGACCGGGGCGACCGGGGACATGGAGTAGTTCGGCGGGAGGGTCCCGGCTACCGTCGCCGAGGAGCCGCTGTTCGATCCGAAGATGACCCACATTCATCACCGAGACGTCCCCGGCCTCACCTGCACGTCCTCAGACGCCGTTAGACGCCGTAGACGCTTCAAGGCGCTCCAGACGCCTTAGGCGCTCTCAGGCGCTCTCAGGCACCCTTAGATGCCCTTAGGAGGAACGCAGTGTCCCCCGCCTACGACGTGATCGTCATCGGTCTCGGCGGCATGGGCAGCGCCGCGGCCCATCACCTCTCCGCGCGCGGTGCCCGCGTCCTCGGGCTGGAGAAGTTCGGCCCGGTGCACAACCGGGGCTCCAGTCACGGCGGCTCGCGGATCACGCGGCAGTCGTACTTCGAGGATCCGGCCTATGTGCCGCTGCTGCTGCGCGCCTACGAGCTGTACGAGGACCTTCAACGGGCCACCGGCCGGGAGATCGCGATCCTCAACGGCGGGGTGATGGTCGGCCCGCCCGACTCCCGGACCGTCTCGGGATCGCTGCTGTCGGCCCGCCAGTGGGACCTCCCCCACGAGATGCTGGACGCGCGGGAGATCCGCCGTCGCTTCCCGACGCTGACGCCGAAGGACGACGAGGTCGGGCTGTACGAGAAGAAGGCCGGCCTGCTGCGGCCCGAGAACACCGTCGCCGCGCATCTCCAGCTCGCCACCCGGCAAGGCGCCGACCTGCACTTCGACGAGCCGATGACCCGCTGGGAGCCGTACAAGGACGGCGTGCGCGTGCACACGGCCGAGGACGCCTACACCGCCGCCCAGCTGGTGATCTGCCCGGGCGCGTGGGCGCCGCAGCTGCTCACCGACCTCGGGGTGCCGTTCACGATCGAGCGGCAGGTCATGTACTGGTTCCAGCCGAAGCAGGGCGTCGAGTCCTTCCTTCCGGAGAACCATCCGATCTACATCTGGGAGAACGCGGCCGGCGTCCAGATCTACGGCTTCCCGGCCATCGACGGCCCCGGCCTCGGGGCGAAGGTCGCCTTCTTCAGCAAGGGCCAGGCGACCACCCCGGAGACCATCGACCGGACGGTCCATGAGGAGGAGGTCCGAGCGATGGCCGACCACCTGGCCGCCTGCATCCCAGACCTTCCTGGCGCCTTCCTCAAGGCCGCGACCTGCATGTACTCCAGCACACCTGACGAGCACTTCGTCATGGCCCGGCATCCCGCGCATCCGGAGTCGGTCACCGTGGCCTGCGGTTTCTCCGGGCACGGCTTCAAGTTCGTGCCCGTCGTAGGGGAGATCCTCGCCGATCTGGCCCTGACCGGCGCCACCGCGCACCCCATCGGGCTGTTCGACCCCGCCCGCCTCGCCGCCGCGCCCGGCTGAGGCACGGCGCCGAGTTCGGCGAGGCGATCCGGGGCTCCGGGGCTCCGGCCGTACCCGCCGCAGGCCCTAGGGTCCGGGGCGGACGTGTCGATGTCGGTGGAGCTGTTCCACCGGGTGCACGTCCAGGACCTCGAGGCGTTGAACGAACGGGACCGGCGATGTCCTCGCGGGCGTACCGTGCGGGTGGTGTGCTGGTGCCCAACGAGCGCACCATCCGGATCTTCCACAAGTGGCTCGTCGAAAGGCTCGGAGGCGACCATGCCTGATCTGTTCATCGACGGCGAGTGGCGAGGTGCGCTCGACGAGCGCACCCGCGAGATCCGCTGTCCCGCCGACGGCTCCCTGGTGGGGGTCGTGGACGAGGCCGGCGGCAAGGACACGGTGGAGGCGATCGCCGCCGCCCGCCGTGCCTTCGACACCGGGCCCTGGCCGCACACGCCCGCGGCCGAACGCGGCGACCTGCTGCTGCGCGTCGCCGACCTGCTCGTCCGCGACAAGGACACGCTCGCCCGCGCCGAGTCCCTGGACACGGGAAAGCGGCTGGTGGAGAGCGCGTACGACATCGACGACATCGTGAACTGCTTCCGCTACTTCGGGCGGCTGGTGGCGGACGAGACGGGCCGGGTCGTCGACACCGGGCAGGCGGACGTCGACAGCCGGGTGGTGCACGAGCCGGTCGGCGTCTGCGCCCTCATCACCCCGTGGAACTATCCGCTGTTGCAGACCGCCTGGAAGGTCGCCCCGGCGCTCGCGGCCGGCAACACCTTCGTGCTCAAGCCGAGCGAGCTGACCCCGCACACCGCGATCATCCTGATGCGGCTGCTGGACGAGGCCGGACTCCCGCCCGGCGTCGGCAACCTGGTCCTCGGCGCCGGTCCGGAGGCGGGCGCTCCGCTCGGCGACCATCCGGACGTCGACCTGGTCTCCTTCACCGGCGGTCTGCAGACCGGCCGCCGGCTGATGGCGGCCGCCGCCGGGACCGTGAAGAAGGTCGCCCTGGAACTCGGCGGCAAGAACCCCAACATCGTCTTCGCCGACGCCGACTTCGACACGGCCGTCGACATGGCGCTGACCGCGGTGTTCCTGCACTCCGGGCAGGTCTGCTCGTCGGGGGCGCGGCTGCTGGTCGAGGACTCTCTGCATGACCGGTTCGTCGACGAGGTCGTACGGCGGGCGGCCGGGATCCGGCTGGGCGGGCCGTTCGACGAGCGGGCGCAGACCGGCCCGCTGATCTCCGCGGCCCATCGCGGCAAGGTCGAGGCGTACGTCGCCCAGGGGCTGGCGGAGGGCGCGGTCCTGCGGTGCGGGGGCGAGCGCCCGTCCGGGCCGGGCTACGACGAGGGCTACTACTATCCGCCCACCGTGCTGGACGAGTGCTCGGCCGGGATGGCGGTGGTCCAGGACGAATCCTTCGGGCCGGTGCTGACCGTCGAGCGGTTCACGGACGAGGCCGAGGCAGTGCGGCTCGCCAACGACACGGTGTACGGCCTGGCCGGCGCCGTCTGGACCACCGACGAGGCGAAGGCGGCGCGGGTCGCGGCCCGGCTGCGGATCGGCACGGTCTGGATCAACGACTACCACCCCTACGTCCCCCAGGCCGAGTGGGGCGGTTTCAAGCAGTCCGGCTTCGGCCGCGAACTGGGTCCCTCGGGGCTCGCCGAGTACCGCGAGACGAAGCACATCTGGCGCAACACCAACCCCTCACCCCAGGGTTGGTTCTCCTAGGCGCTCGGCTCAAGCAGTTCGCCCAGGCAGCTCACAGCCGGTGCGGCTAACTCCCCTGTAACAGCCCGCACATGCCCCCCACGTATAACGCCCCTCTAAAGCCCCTCACCGATCATGCGCCCCCCTTCCCGATCCCCGCACCCGCAGCTCGACCGGCTCCCCTCCCGCGCCCACCAGGAGTCCGCCCATGACAAGAAGCGAGCAGACGCCAGGCCCACAGCAGCACGACGACGCCGAGCTGGCCGAGTTCGGCTACAAACCCGAACTCAAGCGCACCCTCGGCAACTTCCACACCTTCGCCGCCGGCATCAGCTACATCTCCATCCTGACCGGTACCTTCCAGCTGTTCTACTTCGGCTACGGCAGCGGCGGTCCCGCCTACTGGTGGTCGTGGCCGATGGTGTTCGTCGGCCAGTTCACGGTCGCCCTGTGCTTCGCCGAGCTGGCCGCCCGGTACCCGGTCGCGGGCTCGGTCTACAACTGGTCGAAGAAGGTGGGCAATCCGCACCTGGGCTGGCTCGCCGGCTGGATGATGCTGATCGCCTCGATCGTGTCGATCGCGGCCGTGGCTCTCGCCTACCAGCTGACGCTGCCCCAGATCTCGTCCGCCTTCCAGTTCGTGGGGGACGGCGCCGGCAAGTACGACGTGGCGACCAACGCGGTCGTCCTGGCCACTGTGCTGATCCTGTTCACCACCCTCGTGAACGCCTTCGGCGTCAAGCTGATGGCCACCATCAACACGGCGGGCGTGTTCATCGAGCTGGTCGCCACCGTCGTACTGATCGTCCTGTTCGCCGTGCACATCACGCGCGGCCCGCAGGTGGTCATGGACACTCAGGGGACGGGAACGGGGTACTCGACCGGCTATCTGGGCGCGTTCCTCGTGGCCTCGCTGGCGTCGGCGTACGTCATGTACGGCTTCGACACGGCCGCCTCGCTCGGCGAGGAGTCGCTGGACCCCTCGCGCAACGCGCCCCGCGCGATCATCCGCGCCATCGTGGCCTCGTTCGTCCTGGGCGGCCTGGTGCTGCTGCTTGCGCTGATGAGCGTCTCCAGCCTGAAGGGCGAGAAGCTGTCGACCGACGGGCTGCAGTACATCGTGCTCGACGTGCTCGGCCCGACGGCCGGCAAGGCGATGCTGTGGTGCGTGCTGATCGCCGTCACGGTGTGCGCGCTGGCCGTCCACACGGCGGCGATCCGGCTGGCGTTCGCGATGGCCCGGGACAACAACCTGCCCGCGTCCTCGCTGCTGGCCAAGGTCAGCCCGCGCTTCCAGACCCCGGTCCTGCCGGCCGTGATCATCGGCGTGCTGGCACTGGGGATCCTGGTGGTCAACATCCGTCAGCCGCAGATCTTCACGGTCGTCACCAGCATCGGCATCATCATGATCTACCTCGCCTATCTGGGCGTGACCGGCCCGATGCTGGTGGCGCGGCTGCGCGGGAAGTGGCGGCCGGCGGGCGACGGGAAGTTCTCGCTCGGCCGCTGGGGGCTGCTCGTCAACATCGTCGCGGTGGTGTGGGGGGCCGCGATGACGACCAACCTGATCTGGCCGCGCGCGGCCGTCTACAACGCGGCCGCGCCCTTCCACTGGTACCTGAGGTGGGGGGCCGTCCTGTTCGTCGCGGTCATCGCGGGCGGCGGCTTCGCCTACTACTGGTTCGTGCAGCGTCACCGGACCGGCGTGCTCGAAGAGCACCGGCTGGCGGCCCCCGCCGGGCCCGCTCCCCTCGCCGCTCCGGCGGCCGACTGAGGAGGTCAGGAGGTCGGCAGGTCGGCAGGTCGGCAGGTCGGCAGGTCGGCAGGTCGGCAGCATCGACGAGTTCGACTACCGCGTGGTCGGCCTCCGAAAACGCCGTGGGGAACTGCGCGACCGGCCACGAACGACCCACGGTTCCCCACGTCCGCGGAGCTACGAAGCGCTCGGCGCCGGGCGCTTGAACATCCGTGTCGCCGTGATCTCGCTGTGCACCGACTCCCCTTCCCCGGCCGGGGCCTGCTGAGGCAGCCCTGGCCGGAGGTGTTCCTCGACGCTGATGTACTTCAGGCCGGCCCTGAGGTCGGCGTCGTTGCGCAGCCGGATGACCAGCGGGAACTCGGCCAGTGCCGTCGTGTCGAACAGGCCGGTGGTGTAAAGGAGTTGGACGCCCAGGGCGTCCGAGACCGCCCGCTGGAGCTCCAGCAGATACGTCGCGTTGGCGCGGCCGATGGGGTTGTCGAGGAACAGGGTCCCGGCGTGGCGGTGCTTGTCGCGGCCCCGGTCGTTCGAGCGCAGCGCGGCCATCGTGCAGTACAGGGCGATGGCGGCGGTGAGGAGCTGGCCGCCGGAGAACACGTCGCCCATCTGCCCGACGGGCACGCGCTCGGCGCGCAGCACGGCGTCCGGCTTGAGGATCTCGACGGCGATGCCCTTGGGCTGGAGCGCCGCGCCGACCCCGCGCAGCAGCAGGGACATGCCGTCGCGCCGCAGGTCGGAGTTCTTCTTCACGGCCGCGCGGGTCGCCTCGTCGATGACCTCGCCGAGCCGCTCGCTGAGGGTGGCCTGGTCGGGTTCCTCGAAGCGGATGCGCAGGAACTCCTGTCCTGACCACTCGCCGAGGCCTTCCGGCAGCCGGGAGAGCCGCTGGGCGGACCTGAGCGTCGCGAGCGCCGACTCCACGAGCCCCCTGAGCCGGTCCACGATCGAGTCCCGGTTGCGCTCCAGCTGCTCCAACTCGTCCGTCAGGACCCGCAGTCTGGGCGCGAAGGCGTCCGCCCACTTCTGGGCGTTCTCGGGCAGCGCGGAGGCGGGCAGTTCGCGGATCTGCTGCCGGGCGGGCGTGCGGACCTGCTCGTAGCGCGTGGAGTTGGCGTGCCGCACGAGCACATCGCTCGCCTCGCGTACGGCGGTCTCGGCGGCGGACAGGTCGGCGGCGCAGCCGCGCAGCGAGCGGCGGGCCTCGGCGGCCGACTGGCGGGCCTCCTCCAGAGTGCCGGGGTAGGGCTCGGGCGTCTCCTGCTCCTCGTCGGGGGTGTGCTCGCGCAGCAGGTCGCGGAGCATCGCGGCGATCTCGTCGAAGCCGCCGGCCGCGTCCTCGGCGGCCCGGTGGGCGTCGAGGAGTTCGCCGTGCGCCTCGCGCGCCTGGCTCAACGCCTCGGCGCGGGAGGCGAGTTCGGCCGTCGCCGTGCGCAGCAGGGCCTGGGCGTGCTCGGCGTCGCGCGGCTGGAGCTCCTCGGACAGCTCGGTGTGCGCCTCGCCGTCCTCGGGGGCGTGCCGCTCGGTCTCGGCGCGCAGTCGGCCGAGCTGCTCGCTGGCGGTGGACATCCGGGTCTCCAGGAGCTGCACCAGCTCGTCCGCGCGCGCCACGGCGGCCTGCCGGGAGGGTCCGTCGGAGCCGTCGGGCGACTGGAGCAGCTGCTCCGCGCGTGTGCGGACCTTGTTGCTGAGCCGGTCCAGGTCGGTGCGGGCCCCGCTCTCGTCGCTCTCCGCGCGTGCCTGCTCGGCCCGCAGGTCGGCCCCGACGCCGACCTTCTCGTACAGCTGGGACGCGGCCCGGTAGGCCTCGCGCAGCGCGGGCAGCGACGACCTCGGCGCGCCCTCGTCCGCCTCCGGTACGTCGTCGGGGGCGCCGGCGATCTCGGCGCGCTCGGCGCGCAGTGCGCGTGCGGTGCGGCGGGCGTCGTCGGCGGCGCGCTGGGCGGCGCGGCGGTCTTCGTCGGCGGCGCGGGCGCGGTCCAGGCAGACCTGGGCGCGGGCCTCCGACTCGGCGGCCTCGTCGGCGAGTTCGCGCAGCTTGACCTGCCAGCCGGCGCGTTCGCGCAGCCGGAAGGCAAGCCCGGCGAGGGCGTCGGCGGCCCGGCGGGCCTTCTGTGCGGCCTCCTGCTTCTCGTCGCGCACCTGGGCGGCCTCGGCGGCGGTCTCGTCCGCCTCGGCGCGCACGGTCCGCGCCTCGGACAGCTCGGCCTCGGCCTCTTCGGCGAACGCGCGGGCCTCCTCGGCGGCCTGCGCCAGCTCGGTGAGCCGCCCGGCCGGGCAGGCCGTACGCCAGGAGGTGAGCCGTGCGGCCAGCTCCCGGTCCTTGCCGAGGCGGGCCGCGAGCCGGCGGATCTCCTCGTCCCGCTCGGTCGCGCGGGCGCGCAGCGCCTGTCGCTCCTCGTCGGCTGCGTGCTCGTCGTGCATGGCGGGGTTCGGCGGGACGAGGAAGACGTCCTGCTGTCCGCCGTGGTCGGCGTCGAGCGCCGGAGTGGGGGCGAGCAGGGCGGCGGCGGTGCCGACCGCCACGGCGGAACGGGGCAGCAGCGCGGCGTCGCTGAGCGCCTCTCGCGCGCGTGCGTGCGAGTCGGGGTCGGTGATGATCACGCCGTCGACCAGCTCGGGCCGGGCGGCGAGCACGCGCGCGTGGTCGACCGGGTCGACGGCCTGGGCGAGGTAGCGCCAGCCGGGCAGGGCGGGGATGCCGTGCTCGCCGAGGAACTCGACGGTGGCCAGGACGTCGGGGCCGGGCGGCAGCAGTCCGCCGTCGCCGAGCGCGCCGAGGATGCGGGAGTCGTCGGCGGCGGCGGTCCGCAGCTCGAAGAGCTGCCGTTCGGCGGAGGAGACGGCGTCGTCGAGGAGGTCGCGCAGCTCGTCGGCGCAGCGGTCGAGGTCCTCGGGGGTCAGGGCGCCGTCGTCCGGCCCGCCGTCCTGCCGCGGCTGCGGGATCCGCGGACGTACGGCGGGGGAGGTCAGACCGAGCAGCTCGGCGAGCCGTTCCTCGTCGGCCAGCGCCTCGGCGAGCCGTCGCTCGACCTCGTACGACCGTTGCGCCGCCGTCGCCGCGTCGGCGGCCCTGGCTGCGGTCAGTTCGGCGCGGGACTCGGCTGAGGCGGCCTCGCGCGCGTGCTCGGCGGCCTTCCTGGAGGCCTCGCGCACGGTGTCCCAGGCGGCGACGGCCGTCTTCTCGGCGTCGCTGGCGGCGAGGGCCGCGCGCGCGGGGTCGGCGTCGGGCGCGCTGTCGTCCAGCCAGCCCGCACGCACCGCCTCGGCGGTCTCCTGCTCGACCTCGCTGAGCCGCTGGCGCAGATGGCCGACCTCGCTGCGGGCGCGCTGCGCGTCGGTCGCGGCGGAGGTGGAGTCCCGGTGCGCGATCTCGCCGACCTCCTGGAGCGCGGCCGAGCGCTCCTCCTCCTCGTTGGCGAGGGTCTCGGCGCTCTCGGCGGCCGCGTGCAGGGCCCGGACGAGGTCGACGGCGGCCCTGGCGCGGGCGGCGAGGGCGGGGGCGGCGTCGCGTTCGGCTTCCTGGATCGCGGCGGAGACGCGCGCGACGCGGTCGGCGGCGGCGCGGTGGCGCAGGACGGCCTCGGCGGCCTGCCAGGCCGAGTGCAGGGTGCGCGCGTCGGCGAGTTCGCGTTTCTGGGCGGCGGCGGACTTCTCGGCGGCGGCGAGGGCCAGCGAGGCGTGCCGGAAGGCGAGTTCGGCGGCGATCAGCGCGCTGCGCTCACGGGCGCCCTCGGAGTGCGTGACGGCGTAGGCGGCGGCCGTGACGCGCTGGGCGAGGTCGCCGGCCCGTGTCTTCTCCCGCACGCCCCGCGCGGACAGCCGGCGCGCCAGGGTGCGGGTGCGGCGCTCGGCCCCGGCGTGGACGTCACGCGCGCGTGAACGCGTCTCGGCGGCCTCCACGATCCGCCCGAGCAGGTCCGCCGACCCGGCGGTGAAGTCCCGTTCGGCGATCAGCTCGGCGCGCCGGCCCAGCTTGTTGCCGAAGCCGCTGACGAGGTCGGCGAGTCCGTCGGTGTCCCGGGTGTCCGTCACCGCGCGCAGCAGCAGGTCGGTGAAGTCGGAGTCCTTCTTGACCGCGAAGAGGCCGGCGGCCTCGCCCTCGTCGGCGTTCATCTCCCTCTGGTAGCGGAAGAGCTCGGGGTCCAGGCCCAGGTCGCCGAGGTGCTCGATCCAGCGGTCGTGGATCTCCTCCCAGTGCACCTCCAGATGCGGATACGCCTTCCCTGCCTCGGTGATGGCGTCCCGGAACCCCTTCATGGTGCGCCGTCGGCCCTGCGCCCCGGAGGCCCCCTCGACGGGGGGCCGTACGGCGGTGGACTCGGCGACGGGCAGGTTGTCCAGGCTCAGCCCGGGCCCGGGCCGGAACGAGTACCAGGCCTCTGCGAACTTCCGCGGGTCGTTCGACACCTGACGCCCGCGCCATTCGCTCGCCTTGCCGACGACGACGCACTCGCCGGTCAGCACGTGCTGCCACTCCAGTGCCACGTGCCCGCAGTCGTCGGCGAGCAGGAACTTGCGCAGCACGCCGGAGCTGGCGCCGCCGAGGGTGTTGCGGTGTCCGGGCAGCATCACGGAGAAGATCAGCTTGAGCAGGACGGACTTGCCGCCGCCGTTCTCCAGGAAGAGCACGCCCGCGGGCGCGGGCCGGCGCGGCGGGCCGACGGGCTCCTCCTCGAAGAACTCCGCCTGCATGGGCGCGGGGTCGGGCACGACGTCGCCCACGCCCCGCAGGTCGAGCACGGTGTCGGCGTAGCGCGCACCGGCGGGCCCGATGGAGTAGAGGCGGACGCGGGACAGCTCGTACATGGCGGACTCTCGTAAGTCTTCGGCAGATCAGGGGGTGGGGTTTTTGCGGAGTTCAGGAGTGGAACGGCAGTCCGGCGTCGGCCACCAGATCCAGGTCGTCGGTGTTCTCGGCGGGCAGCAGCGTCGGCGTGCCGTCGGTGACCGGGACGACGCCCAGTTCGAGGAGTTCGGCCAGCGCGGCGCTGCCTGCCATGTCCCGCACCTGGAGCTGGTAGCGGGCGGTGGTCCGGTAGGTGCCGCCGTTGTCGTCGCCGGTGCGCTGGAGGAATCCGGAGTCGGTGAGGAAGGCGGCGGCCTTGCCGACGATGCCGGTGGTCGAGCCGGCGAGTCTGCGGGCGTCCTTGGTGGCGCCGGCGGCGCTGCGTCTGGCCCAGATCCGCCAGGCGGCCTCCAGGCCGGGCGCGTCGGTGGCCGGGTCGGTGTTCTCGCCCTGCTGCTCCGCCCGCTCCTCCAGCCGGCGGCAGGCCTGGCGCACGAAGGCGTCGACCCCGTTGACGCTGACCCGCCCGATGTACCCGTCGTCGGCCAGGTCCTCGGGCCGCGGGAACGCCATCGCGGCTACGGCGAGATGGGCGAGGCCGTGCAGGAAGCGGTCCCCGCCGTCGGCGGACGTACGACGCGCGTAGTCGCCCATGCGCACGGCGAACACCGAGTCCTCGGCGGCCGTGACGGCCATCCCCGCGCGCGGGGACACCTCCAGCACGATCAGTCCCAGGCCGGCGGCGACGGCGTCGGCGAGCCGGGCGAACGCCGGGTCCTCGCGGTGGCGCCGCAGCAGCTCCGCGTACTCCTGGTCGCGGGCGGGCTGCAGTTTGGGCTGCAGCCCGAAGGCGACGAGCCGCGCCGCGTCGGCGGCGTCGGCGGGGGTGACGGCGGCGCTCGCCGACGGGGCGGGGGCCTCCGTGTCACTCCACTCGACGTGCTCGGTCACGGCTTCGGCTCCTCGGTCTTCTCGGTCTTCTCAGGGGCGATCGGGTCGTAAGTGTCGCTCGGGTCGTAAGTGTTGTTCAGGTCGTTGGCGTTGTACGCGCCTGTGGCGTCGTACGTGTCCGTGGCGTCGTACGCATCGTTCGTTCGGTGTGCGGCCCGGCTCATGCCGCCTCCGTGCGATCCGCCGCCATCCCCGCGGCGTCCAGCAGGGCCGTGCCGACGATGAGATCGGCCCCGCCGAACTCCGGATCGTCCAGCTCCGTGCCGTCGTCCACGGCGAACAGCAGCTTCTCCTCGCCCTGCCGATAGGCGGTGCCCACGGCGGGGCTGGCCGCGTGGACGGCCAGCAGCGCCACCAGGTAGGGCAGATCGGGGTCCTGTCCGCGCGCCTCGGCCAGCAGGCCCGACAGCCGGCGCGGGGCGTCGGCGGGCAGGTCCAGCAGTTCCATCGCCGCGGCCAGCTGCTCCTCGCTGAACCGGCTGTCGTCCGGCGTCGCGATGAGGTCCGGCTCCGGCATCTCCGCTCCGAGGTGCTCGCGCTCCACCGGCGGCGTCAGCAGCAGGTCGACGAGATCGGCGACCCGGACGGACACCGGCGTGCGCAGACCCGTCCCGCGGGCGAAGAAGGCGTCGGTGACCCGGGCCGCCTGCTCCAGCGGCAGCGGCAGCACGGGCGCGACGAGGTGGCCGTAGAGGTCTATCCCCGACGAGGTCATGGGGGTGGCGAAGGCCTGCCGGTCCTGCTCGGCGCGGAAGAGCGGGCCGGCTTCGAGCAGGCGGGACTGCAGCTGCGTGTGGCGGCGGATGCAGTCCTTGACGATGTCGACGAGTTCGGCGGCCCGACGCTTGTTCTCCGCGTCCTCGATCTCGTCGCGGGCCTTGCGGATGTTGGTGAGGATCGCGTTCTCGTGGCGGTAGCGGTCGGCCACGTGGTCGAGGGCCTCGGCGATCATGTCGGGCACGGCGTTGAGCCAGTCGACCGCGCGTACGTTGCGCCGGGTCGCCTCCAGGGCCCTGCGGAGGGTCTCCGCGTACTGCACGGTCCGGTAGCGGGCCTGTTCTGCGGCGAGTTGGGCGTCGGCGAGGCGGCCGCGGCGGATGAGCACCTCGAGTTTGACCTCGGCGGCGATCTGCGCGCTGGTGACGTCGGTGTCCAGGGCGCCGACGAGGACGTTGACCGCCTCGTCGGTGGTCCGGAGGTAGACCACCCCGCCGTGGCCGGGGACCTCCTCGATCAGCTTGAAGTCGTAGTCCCGGCGCACATACGTGCCGTCCGGCGCGAAGGTGCCGTACGTCGTGCGGAAGCCGCGGTCGACGCTGCCGACGTTGACCAGGTTCTCCAGGACCCAGCGGGCCACCCGCTCGTGCTCGGCGACGGGCCGCCCGGGGGCCTGTGCGGCGATACGCGGGATGAGGCGGGCCACTATCTGGTCGTGGTCGGCGCCGGTGTCGAAGTCCATGTTGAGCGTGACGAGGTCGATGGCGGCGAGGGCGATCTCCGCCATGCCGTACACCGAGTACTCACCGGCGAGGTTGGCCTTGCGTGCGTCGAGGTCGTGGATCGGCGCGGTGCAGGCGAGCGCGCGCAGCCGCCGCGCCAGTCCCTCGTCGGCGGCCGGGCCCTGAGCCGGGCGCGGCCCCGCGCTGAACTGGGGCGGAACCTGGAGAGCACGGTCCGTCGATGCAGGCGAAGTCACGGTGCACAGACTAGGTCCTCGGTCTGACATCGACCCAAACGGCGCGGATCGGCTCCGCCGGTAACGCCGGGTCACCGAGGTCGCACGTCGGCTGCGGGCCGGTGGGGGCTTGTCGCGCAGCTCCCCGCACCCCTACGCAGTTCCCCGCACCCCTAGCGGAGGGCTTCGCCCTCCCCCACCCGCCGCCGGTACGCCTCGACGACCCGCTCCAGCGAGTCCCGCAGGTACACCGCGAGCAGGCGCTCCGCCTCGCCCTTGTCGTCGGCCTGGAGGGCCTGGAAGATCTGCCGGTTGCGTTGGAGGTACGGCTCGTGCAGCCGGCGCGGGTCGTCGACGACGTGGAAGGCCAGGCGCAGCTCGGCGAAGACGCTGCGCATCAGCTCGTCGGTGCGGGCGCTTCCGGCCAGGGCCACCAGTTCCCGGTGGAAGTGGATGTTGGCGGTGCCCAGCCCTTTCCAGTCATTCTCGACGGCCGCCGCCTCCCCCTCGGCGACGGCCTCCTGGAGCCCTTGCAGCGCGTACGGCGGCTCGCCGAGACCGCGGACGACGGCGCCTTCGACGAGGGCGCGCGTGCGGTAGATGTCCTCCACATCCTCCACGGTCAGGACGCGGACGAAGACACCCCGGTTCAGTTCGTGGACGAGCAGACGTTCGTGGGTGAGCAGCCGGAACGCCTCGCGCAGCGTGTTGCGGGAGACACCGAGCGCCCCGCCGATGCTGTCTTCCGACAGCCGTGTCCCCGGCGGGAAATACCCCTCGGCGATACGGCTCCTCAGGATGTCCGAGACCCGCTCGGCCGTGCTGGTGCGCCCCAGGAGGGCACGGTCGTCGGCGAGTCCCGCCAGCTGCTCTGCCATGCCCGGAATTCAACAGCAGACACGAGAACGAAACAACACGGGTATTGAAGGATCGTTCAACGATCCTCTACCTTCCTCTTCACGGCATCGCCCCGTCCCCACCGCGGCGCCACCGCTCCCGCACGGCACAGCTCGGTCCCAGCACCCTCCGTCCTCCCCCTGCGAGGTGCCCGTGAGCACAACCCCTCCACCCCAGGCCCCGACCGCCGACACCCCTTCCACGACGGCCGGACGCACCCCTGACGACGGCGCGCTGGCCTGGCTGCGCGCCCTCGGCCCGCGCGGCCGGCGTGCCTTCGCCGGCGCGTTCGGCGGCTACGCCCTCGACTCCTACGACTACTTCACGCTGCCGCTGAGCATGGTCGCGCTGGCGGCGTACTTCGGCCTGGACAGCGGCCAGACCGGCCTGTTCACCACCGTCACGCTGGTCGTCTCCGCCGTCGGCGGCGCCCTCGCGGGCGTGGTGGCCGACCGGATCGGCCGGGTCAGGGCTCTGATGATCACGGTGATCACCTACGCGGTCTTCACCGTCGCCTGCGGTTTCGCGCCGAACTACGAGACCCTGCTGGTCTTCCGCGCCCTTCAGGGCCTCGGCTTCGGCGGCGAGTGGGCGGTCGGCGCGATCCTGGTCGCCGAGTACGCGAGCGCCAAGCACCGGGGCCGCACGCTCGGCGCGATCCAGAGCTCCTGGGCCGTCGGCTGGGGCCTCGCGGTGCTGGTGTACACGCTGGTGTTCTCGTTCGTCGGCGACGATCTGGCCTGGCGCGTGATGTTCTGGACGGGCGCCCTGCCCGCCCTGCTCGTCGTCTGGGTGCGACGCCGGGTGCAGGACGCCCCGGAAGCCGCCGCCGCGCGCGAGCAGAGCACCGAGAAGGGGTCGTTCCCGGCCATCTTCAAGGGGCCGCTGCTGCGGACGACGATCTTCGCCGCGCTCCTGTCCACCGGCGTCCAGGGCGGCTACTACACCCTGGCCACCTGGGTGCCGACGTATCTGAAGACGGAGCGCGGTCTGTCGGTGGTCGGCACGGGCGGCTATCTGACCTTCCTGATCTCGGGAGCCTTCCTCGGCTACCTGACCGGCGGCTATCTCACCGACCGGCTGGGCCGGCGCCGCAACATCTGGCTGTTCGCCCTGCTGTCGGCGGTCTGCATCCTGGCGTACGCGAACATCCCCGACGGCGCCAACACCCTGCTCCTCGTGCTCGGCTTCCCGCTCGGGTTCTGCATGTCGGCGATCTTCAGCGGCTTCGGCTCCTATCTGAGCGAGCTGTACCCGACGGCCGTGCGGGGCACGGGACAGGGCTTCACGTACAACACCGGGCGCGCCGTCGGCGCCGTCTTCCCCACCATGGTCGGCTATCTGGCCGAGAGCTGGGGCGTGGGCGGCGCGCTGGTCTTCGGCGCGATCGGGTACGCCATCGCCGCCCTGGCGCTGCTGGGGCTGCCGGAGACCCGCGGAAAGGAACTGGCGTGAACCGTCCGCTCTTCACGGAAGACCGCCCGTTGACCCTCGTCGACGCGCACGCGCACGCGTGGACCCCCGAAAACGCCCGGGCCCGCATCCGGGAGGGCCTCACCGGCCCCACGGCGGGGGTCGCGGCGGGCCACACCCAGGTCAACCTGATCTCGGTGCCCGCGGACTGGGCGTACGACATGCTCCTGTTCTGTCAGCGCAACCCGAAGCCGTGTCCGGTTCTCGACGTCACCGACGCCGGCTCCTGGACGACCTCGTTGGCCGACGGCGCCGACCTGCGCACCGATCTGCCGCGCTACCGCGTGTGGGAGGACGGCGAGCTGGTGGACGAGCCGACGGACGTGCGCGCGTACTGGCGCGAGGACCTCGTGTCGTTCCTGATCGGGTGCAGCTTCACCTTCGAGCGGGCGCTGTCCGAGGCGGGCGTGCCGATCCGCCACGTCGAGCAGGGGCGCAACGTCCCGATGTACGTGACGAACCGTCAGTGCCGCCCTGCAGGGCGGCTGCACGGGCCCATGGTGGTGTCCATGCGTCCGGTGCCGCCGACGCGTCTTGCGGCCGCCATCCGGGAGAGCAGCCTGCTCCCGGCGGTACACGGCGGCCCCGTACACTGCGGCGATCCGGGAGGCCTCGGCATCGAGGACCTCGGGCAGCCCGACTTCGGGGACCCGGTGGACGCCGAGCCGGACGACATCCCGGTGTTCTGGGCCTGTGGGGTGACCCCGCAGGCCGCGGTGATGGCCTCGCGCCCGCCGTTCGCCCTCACCCACGCCCCGGGACAGATGTTCCTCACCGACGCCCGCGACGAGCAGTACCGCGTGATCTGAGACACGTGATCTGAGACAGGTGGCCCGAGAGACATGGCCCGAGACACCTCGCCCGAGACACGTGGCCCGAGAAGGAGACACGAAGGATCCATGACAGGGATGGCCCCGATGACCGCGATCGATCTGAACGCCGACCTCGGCGAGGGCTTCGGCCGCTGGCGGCTGACCGACGACGAACAGCTGCTGTCCGTGGTCACCAGCGCCAACGTGGCCTGCGGCTTCCACGCCGGGGACGCGGCCACCATGCGGCGGGTGTGCGCGCAGGCGGCGGAGCGGGGGGTGACGATCGGCGCGCAGGTCTCCTACCGGGACCTGGCGGGGTTCGGGCGGCGCGCGATGGACGTGCCGCCCGCCGAGCTGGCGGCCGAGGTCGCCTACCAGATCGGCGCCCTGGAGGTCTTCGCGCGGGCGGCGGGCGCGCACGTGGCGTACGTCAAACCGCACGGCGCCCTCTACAACCGGGTCGTGCACGACGAGGTCCAGGCCCGCGCGGTCGTCGACGGGGTGCTCCTCGCCGACGCCACGCTGCCCGTGCTCGGACTGCCCGGCTCGCGCCTGCTGGAACTGGCCCGCGAGGCGGGGCTGCCCGCCGTCGCGGAGGCGTTCGCGGACCGCGCGTACACCGAGCAGGGCACGCTCGTTCCGCGCGGGCAGGAAGGGGCCGTGGTCACCGACCCGGACACCGTCGTGGAGCGGTCGACGGCGCTGGCCCGCCACGGCGTGGTCGCCTCCCACACGGGGCCGTCCATCGAGGTACGCGCGCGTTCCCTGTGCCTGCACGGGGACACGCCCGGCGCGGTGGAGCTGGCCCGCCGGGTGCGGCGGGGCCTGGAGGAGTCGGGCGTGCGGGTGGAGGCCTTCGCATGAGGGCGCTGCCCGTCGGCGACGACTCCCTGCTCGTCGAGGTGGCCTCCGCCGCCGAGGCCGAGGCTCTGCACGCGGAGCTGCTGCGCCGCCGCGCGGCAGGCCTGCTGAACGTCCGGGAGATCGTCCCGGCGGCCCGCACGGTGTTGTTGGACGGCCTGGACGACCTGGTCCGTTGGAGTTGCGAACTGACCACGGCCGACGTCCCGCCCGCTCCCCCGCGGTCGGGCGAGGTGATCGAGCTGCCGGTGCGGTACGACGGCCCCGACCTCGCCGACGTCGCCGCCCACTGGGGCGTCCGCGCGCAGGACGTGGCCGACATCCACGCGGGCACCGAGTTCCGGGTCGCCTTCTGCGGGTTCGCGCCCGGCTTCGGCTATCTCACCGGCCTGCCGCCGCACTACGACGTGCCCCGCCGGGCCACTCCGCGCACCGCCGTGCCGCCGGGTTCGGTGGCGCTCGCGGGCCCCTACACGGGCGTGTACCCACGCTCGTCGCCGGGCGGCTGGCAGCTCATCGGCACCACGGACGCGGTCCTGTGGGACCACGCGCGCGTACCGGCCGCACTGCTGTCACCGGGCACGCGCGTGCGCTTCGTCCCAGCGGGGACGGCGGGATCGGCGGGGATTTCAGGATCAGTGGGGGCACCAGGACCCATGGGGACGTCAGGATCGGCGGGATCGCCATGACCGACCGCGCACTCGCCGTCGTCCGCGCCGGTGCGCTGACCACCGTGCAGGACCGGGGCCGCCCGGGGCACGCCCATCTCGGCGTGCCGCGCTCCGGCGTGCTGGACGCTCCCGCGGCGGCCCTCGTCAACCGGCTCGTCGGCAATCCGCCCGACGCGGCCGTCCTGGAGACCACGCTCACCGGCTGTGCCCTGCGGCCGCGCTGCGACGTGACCGTGGCGGTCGGGGGCGCGCCCTGCCCGGTCACGGTGGACGGCCGCCCGGCCGCCTGGGGCGCGCCCGTGCGCGTGCCCGCCGGGGCGCTGCTGGACGTCGGGTCCGTCGTCTGCGGGGTACGGAGCTACGTGGCCGTGGCCGGCGGCGTCACCGTCGAACCGGTCCTCGGCAGCCGCTCGGCCGACCTGCTCTCGGGTCTCGGCCCGGCGCCCCTCACGGACGGCACGATCCTGCCCCTGGGCCATGACGTCGCCCCGCACGCGCGCGTGGACGCGGCCCCGCAGCCGGCGCCCCCGGCCGAGCTCGTGCTGCAGGTGACGCTCGGCCCGCGTGACGACTGGTTCACGCCGGAGGCCGTGCGCGCCTTCACCTCGCGCGCGTACCGCGTGTCCTCGGCGAGCAACCGCATCGGCCTGCGCACCGACGGTCCCGCCCTGGAGCGAGCCGTGACCGGGGAGCTGGCGAGCGAGGGCATGGTCTTGGGGGCCGTCCAAGTCCCGCCCAACGGCAGACCGGTGGTCTTCCTGGCCGACCACCCGACCACCGGCGGCTACCCGGTGATCGGGGTCGTCCGCACGGCCGACCTCCCGGCCGCCGCCCAGGCCGTGCCGGGAACACCGGTCCGCTTCCTGGCCGTACGCCGCCGGTGACGCCTACGACGCCCGTCACGCGCCTCACGGCCATCACGTCCGTGAGGCCCGTGGCGTCCATGGCTCCCTAGGCCGCGTCCGGCTGCCGCTCCCCCGCCGAGAGGGCGGCGAGGGCCGCGGACACCGCCGCGGAGGTGCGCAGATCGAGCCTGGCGCTCGTCCCGCGCGCGCGGTGGCGCATCTCGTCGGCGGCCAGGGTGAGCAGCTGCGGCAGCAGGTCGGTGCACCGCCGGGCCACCCAGCCCGTGCCCGCGGTGGCCAGCCACCACAGGCTCGCCGACGTCGTGGGCGCCGGGAACTCCGGCTCCGCCGCGGGCGCGGCCCCGCTCGCGAGGCCCGTCCGCGCCAGCAGCGCGTGGAAGCGCACGGCCAGCTGCCGGTGCCCCCGCTCGCCGGGGTGCAGCCGGTCGGCGCTCCACATCTCCCGGTCCGTCAGCCACGCGCCCTCCGAGGCGTGCAGATGAACGGCCCCGTACCGCTCGGACAGGGCGTGGACGACGGCGTTGACCGCGCGCTGCCGCCGGGCCAGCGGGCGGGCGAGCGCCCCGGGCAGCCCGAGCATCGTGCCCGGGTCGGGCAGACACGCGGTGAGCAGAACCGCGCCCTGCTCGGCGAAGGCGCCGTACACCGTGTCCAGGCGGGCGGCCACGGCGTGGATGTCGAAGGTGCAGCGCAGGGTGTCGTTGACGCCCACGACGACGGAGGCGACGTCCGGGCGCAGCGCGAGCCCGGCCGGGAGCTGCCGCTCCAGCACGTCCCGCGTCTGCGCCCCGCTGACCGCGAGGTTGGTGAACTCCACGGGCTCCTCGGCGAGCCCGCCGGCGAGCAGCGCGGCCCAGCCCCGCCACCCCTCGCCGACGGGGTCCCCCACGCCCTCGGTGAGCGAGTCGCCGAGGGCCACGAAGCGCAGAGGCGGTCTCATCCCCGCCCTCCGGAGACGAAGGGACGAGCCGGTCCCGCCGCGCCCTGCACGTCGGAGCGACCTGGTGCCGTCGCGTCATCGACGTCAGAACAGGCCCGTAGCGTCGCGGCGTCAGCCACATCGGAACGAGCCCGTATCGTCGCCTCGCTCACGTCGCGACGAGTCAGCACCGTCGTGTCGTGTGCCGCGAGGAACGCCTCCACGGCCGTCCCCCACCCGAAGCACTCGGCACGTGCGCGTGCGCCCTCCCGCCGCTCCGCCGGGGACCGCTCGAGGAGCAGTTCCACGGCGTCGGCGAAGGCCTCCCCGCGGTCGGCGGCGACCGCCCCCGCCGACCCGATCACCTCGGGCAGCGCCGACGACGCGCTGACGACCACCGGCGTCCCGCAGGCCATCGCCTCCAGCGCGGCGAGCCCGAACGTCTCCGCGGGCCCCGGCGCCAGGCACACGTCGGCGGACGCCTGGAGCGCGCCGAGCGCCCCCCGGTCGGCGACGTGCCCCAGGAAGGCGACCGGCAGACCGCGCTCGCGCGCCCGTTGCTCCAGCCGGGCCCTGAGCGGCCCGTCCCCGGCCACGACGAGCACCGCCCGCCTGCCCCGGCGCAGCAGCGCCTCCAGCGCGTCCAGCGCGGTGCCGGGCCGCTTCTCCACGGACAGTCGGGTGCACGTCACCAGCAGCACTTCGTCCACGCGCGCGTACCGCGCCCGCATCCCGGGGTCGTACAGCGCGGGGTGGCGCTGGACGAGGTCGACGCCCAGCGGCGCCCGCACCACGTTGCGGGCGCCGATCCGCACGAACTCCCGCTCGGCGAACTCCGTGGTGCACACCACGCGCGCGTACGTGTGCGCCGTACGGGTGTTGAGCGCGTCGGCGGCCCGCCGGGCGGCGCCCTCCGGCACGCCCCAGGTGCGCAGCACGCCGTCGGCGGTCTCGTGGGAGACCATCACGGCGGGAACGCGGGCCCGTCGCGCCCATCTGCCGGTCCACCGCAGCGTCGTACGGTCGGAGACCTCGAGGCGGTCGGGCGTGAGGTCCTCCAGCAGGCGAGCGAGGCGACGCTGGTCGGTCAGGACGCGGTAGCCGCCGGTGCCGGGCAGCAGCGGCCCCGGCAGGGTGATCACCCGCCCCTGCTCGGTCTCCCGGTCGCTCGCCCGATCGCCGGGCACGATGAGCACGGGCTCATGGCCGGCGGCCTTGAACCCCTTGCCGAGCTCGCGCAACGCCGTACGCAGGCCGCCCGAGGCGGGAGCCACGAAGTTGGCCAGCCGGACGATCCTCAGCGGACCGGAACTCGAAGGGCCCACAGGACTCATGGGGCTCGTAGGGCTCATGGGGCTCATAGGGCTCGTAGGACTGATGGGGCTCATGCCGCCACCACCGGTCGGCGGCGGCGCGCGGCGATCACGTCCGCGTAGTGGCCGACGAGCTGGTCGCCGACGGCGGCCCAGGTGCGCCCCTCGACCATGGCCCGCGCGGCGGCGCCGAAGGCGGCCCGCCGATCGGGGTCGGCGGCCAGGGACCGGACGGCCTCCCGTACGGCGGTGACGTCGCGCGGCGGGACGAGCAGGCCGGTGCGCCCGTGGGCGACCAGGTCCAGGGGTCCGCCCGCGGCGGGCGCGACGACCGGGACCCCGCTCGCCATGGCCTCCTGCACGGTCTGGCAGAACGTCTCGAAGGGACCCGTGTGCACGAACACGTCCAGCGAGGCGAAGATCCGGGCGAGTTCCTCGCCGGTGCGCCGCCCCAGGAAGACCGCGCCGGGCAGCGCCTCCGTCAGATGGGCCTGGCTGGGGCCGTCGCCCACCACCACGACCCGCACGCCCTCCAGGCCGCACGCCCCGGCCAGGAGTTCGACCTGCTTCTCGGGGGCGAGCCGCCCGACGTAGCCGACGATCAGCTCGCCGCCGGGGGCGAGTTCGCGGCGCAGGGCCTCGTCGCGGTGGTCGGGGCGGAAGCGGAGGGTGTCCACACCGCGCCGCCACAGTTTGACCCGGGGCACGCCGTGCGCCTCCAGATCGGTCAGGGCGGCGCTGGACGGGGCGAGGGTGAGGTCGGCGGCGGCGTGGACGGACCGTATGCGCCGCCAGGCCGCGGCCTCGCCGGCGCCCATGTACGTACGGGCGTATCCGGCCAGGTCGGTCTGGTAGACGGCGACGGCCGGGATGCCGAGCCGGGCGGCGGCGGCCATGCCGCGGACGCCGAGGACGAAGGGGCTGGCCAGGTGGACCATGTCGGCGCGGTGCTCGGCGATGGCCGCGGCGACGCGTCGGCTGGGGAGGGCGACGCGCACCTGGGGGTAGCCCGGGAGCGGGAGGGAGGGGACACGGACGACGGGGCACGGCGCGAGGGCGTCGGGCCCGTGGCCGGCAGCGGTGGCCGGCGCGACGACGAGCGGGAGGTGACCGCGATCTACGAGGTGCCGGGCGGTCTGGAGCGCGCAGTGGGCCACGCCGTTCACGTCGGGGGGAAAGGATTCGGTCACGATGACGACACGCATACCCGTGTTGTCGCCGCACTGGACGTGGCCGCGTCAAAGTGGATCTTTCCGAACGACAAACGTCCCGTGAGCGTTGCACTGCGCGAGGCTCTGGCGCCCGAGGTGCACCGAGCAGGTCGGACGGCGTCCATTCCCGTCCGGCCCAGCTGTCATCCACTGTTCATCGGACGCCCGCGGGCGTCCCGTTCCCCCGGGCGGACGGCCGCTGCCCGGTTCGCCTCGGGCAGCGGCTGCCCGGGGTCACATCGCCGACGCTGCGTCCGGTCCGATCCGGCTCCGTACGGCCGTCTGGACCTCCGCCTCCTCGGCCGGGTCGGCGGCGAGCCGGCGCAGGCGTTCCACGACGCGCGCGTCACCGGTCTCGGCGTGCCGGGCGGCGATCTCGCGCGTGCCCTCCTCGCAGTCCCAGAGGCACTCGACGGCGAAGCCGGTGGCGAAGGAGGGGTCGGTGGGGGCGAGTGCGCGGGCGCAGCGCCCGCGGAGATGGGACGAGGCCGTCTCGCGGTAGATATGGCGCAGGACGGGGGCCGCGCAGACGATGCCGAGCCGTCCGGCGCCGTCGACGAGGGTCCACAGGGTCGGCGCGTCGCAGCCCTCGCCGCGCACGGCCTCGCGCAGTGCGCCGAGGACCAGGTCGCTGTCCTGGGCGCCGCCCAGGCAGGCGAGCATCCGGCCGGCGGCTGCGCCCAGGACGTCGGGCCGGTGCACCCAGCCGCGGGCCTGGTCGACGGCGGCCGCGCCGCGCATGCGTTCGAAGGCGTCCACGGCGGCCTCGGCGACGACGGTCGGGCCGACGGCCACGGCCTGTTCGATCAGGAGGAGGGCGTCGGGATCGTCGCAGTCGGCCAGATAGCGCAGGGCGGTGCACCGGGCTCCCTCGGTGCCGTCCTTCGCGGCCTGCACGATCTGCGGGCGGTCCTCGGGCCCGGCCACGGCCGACAGACAGCGGGCGGCGGGGACGTGGAGGGCGGCTCCGCGTTCGAGGCCTTGCTGAGCCCACTCGAAGACGGCCTGCACGCTCCATCCGGGACGGGGTCCGCCGGGCGTCATCTGCCGTTGCCAGCGGTCGAAGCAGCCGGCCTCCTGAGCGGCACGCACGCGTGTGGAGACGTACTCGCGGGGATCGTCGGCCCACAGCCGCCAGGGCCGTGGCTCGAAGGCGTCCCGAACGGCGGCCGACAGCTCGCCCTCGCCCTCGGCGTCGGTCGCGAACCGCGCGAGGACGGGCATCGCCAGGGCGCGCAGGCCGGCGTCGTCGTCGCGCAGGGCGAGCTCGTCCAGAGCCCAGGCCCAGTTGGCGCCCGACGCGGCGTACCTGCGCAGCAGGACGAGGGCGTCCCGCCTGCCATAGGAGGCGAGGTGACCGAGGACGGCCAGGGCCAGGCCCGTACGGGACTCCTCGGTGTCGAAGGCGTCCTCGACGTCGAAGAGGTGCGCCTCGATCTCGTCCAGCTCACCGGCCAGGTCGAGGAAGAGACGGGCGTAGTACAGGGAGCGGTTCTCCACCTGCCAGTCGTGGCGTGGATCCCGCAGCACACAGTGGTTCAGCGCCGCGAGCGCCTCGGCTCGCGGGGCGGTGAGCGCGTGCAGCGTGCCGTCGCCGCGGCCCCTCTGGAGGAGGCCGAGCAGCGTACCGCTGGGCGCTATGACCGGATCGAACATGGGAAACAGCCTCACATCAAGCGTCGACGCAACCGGGGACGTGCATTACCTGGCCACGTGACAACACGTCGGGGCGCCCGCCGTTTCTTGCTTGCTGTAGACCATTTTCCTCTGCCTCTCGTCGGTGGCCCATGCGGACCGCATCACGGCCCGCGCGGTGCGGCAACACCTGCCCAGCCATCGCGTCCGTGAATCACGACGTCATGATGACCCGGCTGTTCTGCCTGCCGCGACCGAAATATCCGGCGGCCTTGTACCGCCTCCCCCGTGGTCGTTGACTTACCTGCTCAGGAACTGCGTTCAGCCTGCTCAGGACCGTCGGCTCAGTGTGCGCCGAACAGCTCCAGCAGCTCTGCCTTGCCGAACATGCGGGCCGTGTCGACGGCTGACGGCGTGCCCGCGGACGGGTCGGCGCCGGCCTCCACGAGGGCCTTGATGACGTCCGTCCCACCCTTGAAGACGGCCCCGGCGAGCGGGGTCTGGCCTCGGTCGTTGATCCGGTCGGCCTCGGCGCCGCGGGCCAGCAGGGCCCGGACGGCCTCGGCGTGGCCGTGGTAGGCGGCGAGCATCACGAGCGAGTCGCCGCGGTCGTTGGTGAGGTTGGCCGGAACGCCCGCGTCGACGTACTCCGCGAGCTCCTCGGTCCGCCCCTGGCGGGCCAGATCGAAGATCTTGGTCGCCAGCTCCACGACCTCGGGGTCGGGGGCTTCAGTCATCGGCCGGACCGCCTCTCGCTACAACCGTTCGGGTGAATCGCCAGCGTACTGGCTCCCCGGACACATGGCCGGTCCCGTCGACGGCAAAGATCACAGAGGGACCCGTTCGACGCAATTCTGCTGCTCAGGCAGCGCAGCGGACATTCCGCCACCTGGGGGAAATCAGCCGAATTTCACCTACTTGCACCTTTTATAGTATGGATACATCCTGTGATCCTGGAAGTACTCATGGTGACTGTCCCCACGAACCAGGAGATCTCAAATGATCCTCTCCATCTCAGGCGTCATCCTGCTCGGCGTCATCGTCTTCCTGTTCTTCCGCAAGGACGGACTCAAGGCGTCGCACGCGGTCGTCTCGGCCCTGTTCGGCTTCTACATGGCGAGCACGGCCATCGCGCCGAGCATCAAGGCCGGCGGCGAGAGCCTGGCCAGCCTCCTCGGCGGCATCAAGTTCTGACGCCGCACGTCCCGTCCGTACGCACCTACAGGAGACAGCAGTGGCCCGGCCCCCCCTCCCCCGCATCCTGAGCACAGGCAGCGCGCAGATCGCCCGGAGCCGGGAGCTGGCCCGGACGGCGGCCGACAGCGCCACCGACGTCCTCCAGCCGCTGATCACGATCACCCGCGGCATGCGCCGGCTGGCCTCGGCCGGGCGGCGCAGGTGGGCCGAGACCCCCAAGGACAAGCGCGGGCCGCTGCTGTTCCTGGTGGCCTCGGTGGTCCTGGTCGTGGCGCTCGTGCCGTACGGTCCGCTGCTCGCCGTCATCACCCTGATGGCGGCGGCAGCCTGGCAGGGCCGGGACCGCACCCCACCGGCTCCCGAAGGCCCCGACGAGTCGCAGACCCAGCGACTCCAGTCGTTGTACGAGGCCCTGGTCCCGTACTTCTCCACGGCGGAGGACCCTTCTCCCCTGTACGCCCACGGCGGCGACTGGGAGAAGGCCTTCCCGGCGTACGAGTTCGACGACTCGGGCCGGATCGCCCAGCTCGTCATCCGCTACCCGGCCTACTTCCCGGACGGCGAGGCCGATCCGCGCGCGCGGATCGAGCAGCTGCTCACCGCGAAGTCCGGCCGCGGCCGCGAGTACCTCTTCACCTGGGACGAGGAGGGCAACGAACTCACCGTCGGCGTCCTCGCCCCGCTCCCCGCCGACCTCGCGGCCCAGCGTTTCGTCACCGCCCCCGGCGAGACGGTCCTGGGCTTCACCGACCCCTCCCGGGTCCAGCGCACGCTCCCTCTCTCCTACGGAGAGGAACAGCGCGACGTCCCGCCGGTCGTCTGGCGCACCGGCGTCCGCTCCACCGAGCCGCACCTGCTGGCCGTCGGCCAGCCCGGCAGCGGCGCCTCCACCCTCCTGCGCTCCATCGCCCTCCAGGCCCTGCAGTACGGCGACGTCCTCGTCGTCGAGGGCGGCGGCACCGGCGAGTACGCCTGTCTGACCGGCCGGGACGGCGTCCTGGGCGTCGAGGTGGGACTGGCCGGGGCGGTGGCCAGCCTGGAGTGGGCGGCACACGAGACGGAACGCCGGCTCATCGCCGCCAACCGCGCCCGCCAGGCGGGCCACCCGCCGCCGGACGACACCAAGCGGCCCCTGTGGATCCTCCTCGACCGCCCCACCGCCTTCTCCCACCTCGCCGACGCGGACGGCCGCAAGGATCCCCAGTCCCTGCTCCAGGTCCCGCTCCGACACGGCCGCGCGGCCGCGGTGACCGTGGTCGTGGCCGAGCAGTTCGACACCCTGGACGCCCTGAGCGACGCCGTACGGCAGCACACACGCGCGCGTGTCGTGCTCGGGCCGGCGTCGGCGGGGCAGCTGACGGCCGTCCTGGGCGCTCCCCCGCACACCACTCCCGTCGACCACGTCCCGCCGGGGCGCGGGTACGCCCGGCTCGGCACGGGGCCCGTGCACCGCCTTCAGGTGCCGGCCACTCCGGACCCGTACGACGAGGCCACGAGCGACGCGCACCGCCAGGCGGTGCTGGACCTGCTGCCGCCGCGCACCACACCGGCGGACGCGGAACCGATGCCGATCGAGCCGATGCCGATCGAGGCCCCGGTGATGGAACAGGCCTGACGCACCCGCGGCCGGGGAGCCTCCGCAGTCTGCGGAGGCTCCCCGGCCGCGGGGGTGCGGCACGCGCGCACGGTTTCGCCGCAGCGGCGCCGACCTCGCGGACCGCGCACCCGGTCGGCGTCGGCGGGTCGAAGGCGGCCGTCCACGCCGGCCCCGCCCGGTCAGGCCACGAACGTCCGCGGCCCCTCGCCGCCGCCCGCCGTCCCGCCGCTCTCCACGATCCGCACCGCCGCCGCCAGTCGCGCGGCGGCCTCCTCCGCCACCGCGCCCCCCACGGTGAACGGCAGCCGCACATACCCCTCGAAGGCGCCGTCGACGCCGAACCGCGGCCCGGACGGCACCCGCACCCCGACCCGCTCGCCCGCCTCCGCGATCCGCGAGCCGGAGAGCCCCCCGGCCCGTACCCACAGGGTCAGCCCGCCCTGCGGCACGGTGAACTCCCACTCGGGCAGCTCCCGCCGTACCGCCGCGACCAGCGCGTCCCGGTTCTCCCGGGCCTGGGTGCGGCGCACCTCCACGGCCTGCTCCCAGCCGCCGGTGCCGAAGAGCCAGTTCACCGCCAGCTGCTCCAGGACGGGCGTGCCCAGGTCGGCGTAGGCGCGGGCCGCGACCAGGCTGCGGATGACGTCCGGAGCGGCCCGCACCCAGCCGATGCGCATGCCCGCCCAGAAGGCCTTGCTCGCCGAGCCCACGGTGATCACCGTGGATCCGGCCGGGTCGAACCCGCACACGGGCCGCGGCATCGCCCCGCCCGAGACGTCCTCGTCGAGCCAGAGCTCGGTCATCGTCTCGTCGGCGATCAGCACGGTCCCGGCGGACCGGGCCGCCTCCACGAGCCGTCGCCGCTGGTCCTCGTCGGCCAGGGCGCCGGTCGGGTTGTGGAAGTCGGCGACGACGTACGCGATCCGTGGGGCGGCCTCGCGCAGGACCTGGCGCCAGCGGTCCAGGTCCCAGCCGCCGAGCCCCTCGGCCATCGCGACGGGCACCAGTCGCGCGCCCGCCTCCCGCATGAGCTGGAGGATGTTGGCGTAGGAGGGGGACTCGACGGCGATGCGCTCGCCGCGCCCGCCGAAGAGATGGCAGATGGCGTCGATGGCGCCCATCGCGCCCGTCGTCACCATGATCTGTTCGGGCATGGTCGGTATCCCGCGCGCGGTGTAGCGGTCGGCGATCATCGACCGCAGCACGGGCAGGCCCGCCGGGTAGTCGCCGTGCGTGTGGGCGTACGGCGGCAGCTCCTCCAGCGCGCCCTGGACGGCTCGGGTGAGCCAGGGCTCGGGCGCCGGGAGGGCTGCGCAGCCCAGGTCGATCATCGAGCCGAGGGCCTCGGGCGGCAGCGGTTCGAGGCCCCGGGCGGGCAGCGGGTTGCCCGCCGGGACGGCCGTCCAGCTGCCCGCGCCGCGCCGGGACTCCAGGAACCCTTCCGCGCGCAGCGCCTCGTAGGCGGCGGCGACGGTCGTACGGCTCACCGACAGGGCCAGGGCCAGTTCCCGTTCGGCGGGCAGCCGGGCAGCCACCGGGACGCGTCCTTCCAGCACCAGCAGCCGGACGCCGTCGGCGAGCGCGCGGTAGGCGGGCGGCCTGCGCGTGCCCGGGCCCGCCGGCCGGTCCTGCTGGGACATGAGCAGCCGCGCGAGCTGGGCGGCCCCCACTGCCGAGGTCCACTGCGCCATGGTGACCAGTCCACCTTCCTCGAATTGGCCATGGATGATGCTTCCTGCCAAGCCACAGAGTGTCATGGGTCAGGCCAGTCGGGCCACTACCACCTCAGGGGAGCACCAGTTGTCCACGACGGGACAGTCCACACGGTCCACGGAAACAGGGGGACACCTCACCCGGCATCTCACCCGTCGGCTGATCCAGCTGTACACCGGTCTCGCTCTCTACGGCGCCAGCTCGGCCCTGCTCGTCGAGGCGGGCCTGGGCCTGGAGCCCTGGAACGTGCTCCACCAGGGACTGGCGGAGCTCACCGGACTGACGATCGGCGTGGTGTCGATCATCGTGGGCGCGGCGGTGCTCCTGCTGTGGATCCCCCTGCGCCAGCGCCCCGGCCTCGGCACGGTCTCCAACGTCTTCGTCGTCGGCATCGCCATGGACGGCACCCTCGCACTGGTCCCCGAGGCGCACGGCCTGGCCGTCCGCGTTCCCCTGCTCGCGGCCGGCGTCCTGCTCAACGGCGCGGCCACCGGCCTGTACATCGCCGCCGCCTTCGGCCCGGGTCCGCGCGACGGCCTGATGACCGGGCTGCACCGGCGGACCGGCCGCTCGATCCGCCTGATCCGCACGGCCCTCGAAGCGGCGGTCGTGGTGACCGGTTTCACCCTCGGCGGGACGATCGGCGCCGGCACGCTGCTGTACGCGGTGTCGATCGGCCCGCTGGCCCAGCTCTTCCTGCGGGTGTTCGCCCTTCCCCCGGCATCGGACCGCAGCACGGTCGTTGCCACCGGGACACCCCAGGGGGCGATACTGCGTCCGTGACCAGCCACATACGCCACCCGTACCTCGACCATCCGGGGCCCATCCCGTTCGCGCACCGCGGCGGCGCCGCGGACGGTCTGGAGAACACCGTGGCGCAGTTCCGGCGCGCGATCGAGGCGGGCTACCGCTACCTCGAGACCGATGTGCACGCCACGCGGGACGGCAAGCTCGTCGCCTTCCACGACACGACGCTGGACCGGGTGACCGACGGCGCGGGCCGGATCGCCGACCTGCCGTGGGCGGACGTTCGCCACGCGCGCGTAGGCGGCAAGGACCCGGTGCCGCTCTTCGAGGAGCTCCTGGAGACGTTCCCCGAGGCGCGCTGGAACGTCGACCTCAAGGCCGAGCCCGCCCTGCACCCCCTGCTCAATCTGATCGGGCGCGCGAACGCCTGGGACCGGGTCTGCGTCGGCTCGTTCTCCGAGGCCCGCGTCGTGCGCGCCCAGCGCCTGGCCGGGCCGCGCCTGGCGACGTCCTACGGCACCCGGGGCGTGCTCAACCTGCGGATGCGGTCCTGGGGCGTGCCCGCGGCGCTGCGCGGTTCGGCGATCGCCGCGCAGGTGCCCGAGGCCCAGTCGGGCATCCAGGTCGTGGACCCCCGCTTCATCCGCGCCGCCCACGCGCGCGGGCTGCAGGTCCACGTGTGGACGATCAACGAGGCGGATCGGATGCACCGGCTCCTGGACCTGGGGGTCGATGGCATCATGACCGATCACATCGACACGTTGCGCAAGGTCATGGAGGACCGGGGCGTCTGGGCCTGACGGCCCGTCCCCCTCGCGCGGCGCCTGCTGCGGGGAAGCGAGGGCACGGGTGGGCATCGACACCGTGCGGACGGAGGCGTCCGACGACGCCGTGGGGCGGCGGCGCGAGCAGCGCGGCTGGTACTTCTACGACTGGGCGTGCTCCGTCTATTCGACGAGCGTGCTCACCGTGTTCCTGGGCCCGTATCTGACGTCGGTCGCCAAGAAGGCCGCGGACGCCGACGGATACGTCCACCCGCTGGGGATCCCGGTGCGCGCGGGCTCCTTCTTCGCGTACTCGGTGTCCCTGTCGGTGATCGTCGCCGTCCTGGTGATGCCCCTGGTGGGCGCGGCGGCCGACCGCTCCGGCCGCAAGAAGCCCCTTCTGGGGGCGGCCGCCTATGTGGGGGCCGCGGCGACGACCGGCATGTTCTTCCTCGACGGCGACCGCTATCTGCTCGGCGGTGTGCTGCTGATCGTGGCGAACGGGGCCCTGTCCGTCTCGATGATGCTCTACAACTCCTACCTGCCCCAGATCGCCCTGCCCGAGGAACGCGACGCGGTCTCCTCGCGCGGCTGGGCCTTCGGATACGCGGCGGGCTCCCTGGTCCTGGTCGGCAATCTGGTCCTCTACCTCGCCCACGACTCCTTCGGCGTCTCGGAGTCGACGGCCGTGCGCATCTGTCTGGCCTCGGCCGGCCTGTGGTGGGGCGGGTTCACGCTGGTCCCCCTGCTGCGGCTGCGCGACCGGCCGGCCGCCGTGCGCTCGGCCGCCGCACGGGAGGCGACGGCCCCGGGACTGCGCCAGCTCGCGGCGACCGTCCGCGACATGCGCCGCCACCCGCTGACCCTCGCCTTCCTCCTGGCCTACCTCGTCTACAACGACGGCATCCAGACCGTGATCTCCCAGGCGTCGCTGTACGGCTCCGAGGAGCTCGGCCTCGGTCAGTCCACCCTCATCGGCGCCGTCCTGCTGGTGCAGGTGCTGGCCGTGGCGGGCGCCCTGGGCATGGGCCGCCTCGCCAGGACGTACGGCGCGAAGCGCACGATCCTCGGCTCGCTGGTGGCGTGGACGGTCACCCTGGGCGCCGGGTACTTCCTGCCGGCCGGGGCGCCGGTGGGCTTCTTCCTGCTGGCGTCCGCGATCGGCCTGGTCCTGGGCGGCAGCCAGGCCCTGTCCCGCTCCCTCTTCTCCCACCTGGTCCCGCCCGGCAAGGAGGCCGAGTACTTCTCCGCGTACGAGATGAGCGACCGCGGGATGAGCTGGCTGGGGCCGCTGCTGTTCGGGATCACCTACCAGCTGACCGGCAGTTATCGCGACGCGATCATCTCCCTGGTGGCCTTCTTCGTCCTCGGGTTCGTGCTGCTCGCGCGGGTCCCGGTGCGGCAGGCGATCAGCGACGCGGGGAACCCCGTACCCGAGAAGATTTAGCGCTGAAGGCGAAAGGGCGGTAGTGTACGCGTTTGGCCTGCCAGGCGTACCGTTACTGCGCGTCAAAGATGCCGAAACGCTGGGTGACATCTCCTTGCAGAGGTGACAAACCGGGCGCCGGTGGGTACTGCACTGGTTGACAAGGCTGCGGCTACGACGGCGACGCATGACCCGGAACGGGACTCGGAACGGGAATCTTTACCGCCGACCGGACGTTGACCGGATGACGACGACAGCGACACCTGTCCTGTGGGCGACAAGCCCGGGAGGCACGATTCATGAGTGAGCGAGCTCTTCGCGGCACGCGCCTCGTGGTGACCAGCTACGAGACGGACCGCGGCATCGACCTGGCCCCGCGCCAGGCCGTGGAGTACGCATGCGAGAAGGGGCATCGGTTTGAGATGCCCTTCTCGGTCGAGGCGGAGATCCCGCCGGAGTGGGAGTGCAAGGTCTGCGGAGCCCCTGCACTCCTCGTGGACGGCGACGGCCCTGAGGAGAAGAAGGCCAAGCCCGCGCGTACGCATTGGGACATGCTGATGGAGCGGCGGACCCGTGAGGAACTCGAAGAGGTCCTCGAGGAGCGGCTCGCCGTTCTGCGGTCCGGGGCGATGAACCTTGCGGTGCATCCCCGAGACAGCCGCAAGTCCGCGTAGCCCTGCGGGGCGCAGGCGGATATACAGCGCACGACAATGACCGCGGGCGCCGTACGTGAGGTTCACGTACGGCGCCCGCGGTCTTTCTGCTTGCTGCGGTCGTTCTGCTGCTGTCCGTGAGCGTGAGTGGGGTTCCGGCTCTGGGGGCTTTGCTCCCCAGAGCCCTACAACCAGACCCCCAGACCCCTACAACCAGACCCCTACAACGTCACTGCTCGTCTACAACGTCACTGCTCGTCCCTGATGACCTCGCCCTGGACCACCTTGCCGTCGGGGCGGTGGATGCGGGCCTGCTGGAAGGCGTCGCCCAGGGAGCCGGGGGTCGCCGTCGCCGTCGCCGCGCGGAGCTTGCGCTCTCCGTAGGCGCTGAGGGCCTTCTGGACCGGCGGGAGGAGCAGGAGGAGGCCGATCGCGTCGGAGAACAGGCCCGGGATCATCAACAGCAGGCCGCCGAGCATCATGAGGCCGTTGCCGCCGCCCTGGGAGGGGGTCGTGCCGCGCTGGAGCGCCTCGTTGAGGTTCTGGAAGGCCCGTCGGCCCGCCCGCTTGATGACCACCGCGCCGAGCACGAACCCGGCGACCAGCAGCAGGAAGACCGTAAGCCCGCCGGCCGCGCCCGCGACCGCCGTCAGCAGCCAGATCTCCAGCACCAGCCACGCGGCGAGACCCAGCGGCAGGAACGTCCGCAGGCGCGAGCGCCGGGGCCGGGGCCGGGCAGGGTACGTGGGAGAGGGAACGCCAGTCGTCATGCTCCCAGTGTGCCCCGACCGGGCTCAGAGCGGCATAAGGCCTGGAGCCCAGGAAGCGAGGGGTCCTGGAGGCCAAGGGTCCTGGAGGCCAGGGGGCGGAGGGCCAGGGGGCGGAGGGCAGAGGGCGAGGCAGCCAGGGGCTACGAGTGCCGCTGTGGGGACTGCTGGGGCTGTGCCTGCTGCTCCGTGGCCGCCTGCGGGCGCTCCGGCTGGTCCGACGACCGGCCCGTGAGCTTGCCGACCCGCTCCCCCACGCCCCACGCGGTGACCCGCCACAGCGCCTCGACGAGGATGTCGCGGCTCATCTTGGAGTCGCCGAGTTCGCGTTCGACGAAGGTGATGGGGACCTCGACCACGTGATAGCCGGCCTTGACGGCGCGACGGGCGAGGTCGACCTGGAAGCAGTAGCCCTGGGAGGAGACGTCGTCGAGGCCGAGGCCCTCCAGGGTCTCGCGGCGGAAGGCGCGGTAGCCGCCGGTGATGTCGCGCAGCGGGAGGTCCAGGGCGAGGCGGGAGTAGAGGCTGCCGCCGCGGGAGATGACCTCGCGGGACTTGGGCCAGTTCACCACCCGGCCGCCGGGCACCCAGCGGGAGCCCAGGACCAGGTCCGCGCCCTTGAGGGCGGTGAGCAGCCGGGGCAGTTCCTCGGGCTGGTGGGAGCCGTCGGCGTCCATCTCGATGAGCACGCCGTAGCCGTGGTCGAGGCCCCAGCGGAAGCCCGCGAGATAGGCGGCGCCGAGGCCCTCCTTGCCCTTGCGGTGCAGCACATGGACGTGGTCGTCCTCGGCCACCAGCTCGTCGGCCAGCTTGCCGGTGCCGTCGGGGCTGTTGTCGTCGGCCACGAGGACGTGGGCCTCGGGAACGGCCGCGCGCACCCGGTCCACGATGGACTTGATGTTCTCCACCTCGTTGTAGGTGGGGATGATCACCAAGGCCGTCCCGAGCGGACCGAACTTCCTGTCCCGGTCCCGTGCTGCGAGCGTCCCGTCGCCGTCGTTCACTGCTGCCCCTCCGTGTCCATGCGCAGGGGACCACCATAGTGGCCGCCGCCTGCGCTGACGTGACCGCACGTTCGTATGGTGGTGTCGATTCCACAAGAGCGGGGTAAGAACGTGCTTTTGGGCTTGTATGTGCGCCCGTACCCCGCACGGGCGCACCCAACCGTGCCCCGGAGGCCAAGCGGCCGGACATGCTGCGGATGGGGGCCCGGCGCTCTTCGGGCCGACCTGGGGCCCGCTGGCTGCGGGTCGACCGAAAGCCGTTGTCTACTGAGCGCCCGGGCCCCACCCGGGTCACACCGCCCCGACCGGACGGAACGTTCCCTCGCTGCGGCGCGGGCGCTGAGCCTGGCTGCCAGTGGCGGTGCCCCGGTGCGGCACACCGTCCCTGACCCAGCGGCGCCGCGGCGAGTGCGCGGACGTTCCCCGGCGGGGCGTCCGGTGGTGGACTCGGCCGAACCTACCGGCCCCCCGCCATTGGCTGTCAACAGCTGTGTGACCTGCGGCTCTTCCGCCAATGCCCTGGTCAGCGGGGAGACAGCGCGGCTCGCAGGACGGCGCGCGGACGGGTGATCTTCCCCGCGCCGCCTCCGGAGGTCACTCGCTCGGCCGTACGAACACGGTCCGTCCCGCGACCACCGTGCGCAGGCATTCCGGCAGGTCGGAGCCCGGGGTCAGGTCGGGCAGACCGGGCGTGCCGGAGCGGGGGTCGGTGGACCAGCGGGCGACGCGGTCGTCGGGAGCCTGGACGACGAGCGCGTCGGCGCGCCACACCGCGTAGTCGGCGGGCGCGCCCGGTACGAGGACGCCCGCGTCGTCGCGTCCGATCGCCCGCCAGCCGCCGCGCGTGTGGGCCGTGAAGGCGGCGCGTACGGAGATCCGGTGCTCGGGGGTCCGGTGGAAGGCGGCGGCGCGGACCGTGCCCCACGGGTCGAGGGGGGTGACCGGGCTGTCGGAGCCGAAGGCGAGCGGGACCCCGGCCCGCAGGAGGGCCGCGAAGGGGTTCAGGGTGCGGGCCCGCTCGACGCCCAGGCGCTGGGCGTACATGCCCTCCTCGCCGCCCCACAGCGCGTCGAAGGCGGGCTGCACGGAGGCGGTCAGGCCCAGCTCGGCGAAGGCCGCGACGGTCTCGGGGGTGAGCATCTCGGCGTGCTCGACGCGGTGGCGGGCGGCGCGGATCCGGGCCAGGCCGACCTTGTCCGCGGCGGCGCGCATGCCGTCCACCACGGCGGTGACGGCGGCGTCGCCGATGGCGTGGAAGCCCGCCTGGAGCCCCGCCTCGGTGCAGGCGGTCACATGGGCGGCGACCTCGGCCGCGCTCACGTAGGCGGTGCCGGTGTGGCCGGCGTCGGCGTACGGGGTGTGCAGACAGGCGGTGTGGGAGCCGAGGGCGCCGTCGACGAACAGGTCGCCGGCGGCGCCGAGCGCGCCCAGTTCGCGCGCCCTGTCGATGCCCTCTTCGGCCCGCTCGGCCCAGTAGCCGACGACGCGCGGGCCCGGCTCCTCGGCGGCAAGCCGCAGCAGGTCGGTGAAGTCGTCCTCGGAGGAGATCTCGGGACCGGCGCACTCGTGGACGGACCCGATGCCGAGGGAGGCGGCGTGCGCGAGGGCGGCCCGCTGGGCCTCGGCGCGCTGGGCGGGCGTCACGGCTGCGAACGCGGCGGCGCGTACGGCGTGATGGGCGTCGGCGGTGAGCGGGCCGTCCCCCGGACCACCCGCCGGACCGCCCGCCGGACCGCCCGACGCGCCGAGGCTCGGGATCATGTCCAGCAGGGCGGTGGAGACGACCGCCGAGTGCACGTCGATACGGGACAGGTAGAGGGGACGGCCGTCGGTGGCCGCGTCCAGTTCCGCGCGCGTCGGCGGGCGGCCGCCGGGCCAGCGGGAGGCGTCCCAACCGTGCCCCAGCAGTACCTTGTCCCGCGGACGGGCCGCGGCGAACTCCCGTACGCGGGCGAGGGCCGCCTCCAGGGTGGGGGCGGTCGAGAGGTCCAGGCCGGTCAGGGCGAGGCCGGTGGCCGTGGTGTGCACATGGGCGTCGGTGAACGCCGGGGTGACGAGGCCGCCGTCCAGGTCGATCACCTCGTCGACGCCGTCCGCGAAGGCGTCGGCCGCGCCCTCGGAGCCGACCCAGGCGACCTGGCCGCGCTCGACGACCATCGCGGTCGCGAACGGGTCGGCGGGGCTGTGGACCTCTCCTCGGCGGAGCAGGACGGTCTTCGGCTCGGGGGTGCGCTCACTCATGGGGAACAGTCTCGCGCCTGCCCGCGGCCGCCCGGCACGCAGGTGGGTCCCCGCTGGGTCAGATCTTGGGCGGCCGGGCCTCGTACGGGGTCGACAGGACCACCGTCGTCCTGGTCGACACGCCCGCGAGCGCCCGCAGCCGGCCGAGCAGCTCCTCCAGCTCGTGCGGGGTGGCCACCCGCACCTTGAGGATGTAGTTCTCGTCGCCGGCGACGCTGTGGCAGGCCTCGATCTCGGGCACGTCGGCCAGGCGGTCGGCGATGTCGTCGGGGGCGCTGGGGTCGAACGGTTTCACCGAGATGAAGGCGGTCAAGGGCAACCCGACGGCCTCGGAGTCGACGACGGCCGCATAGCCCCGGATGACGCCGCGCTGTTCCAGTCGGCGCACCCGCTGGTGCACGGCCGACGTGGACAGGCCCGTGGCCTTGCCCAGGTCGGTGTAACTCATCCGCCCGTCCTTGACGAGCAGCTGCACGATTTGTCGGTCCAGCTCCTCCATGACGCAAGAACTTACCGTGCGGGCGATCTCCGCGTATACCTATGCAGCCCAGGTCATAGCCGGTTTGTGATGTGGCGGAGAGCCGTGCCCGTGGGGCGTCCGCGGAGCATCCCTGGAGCATCTGCGGTTGGCATGTGACGAACGCCACAGCGCTCGTGAGGGCTTCGTGATGTCCTCGTGATTACCGCCGAGACGGGTTGGGAAGTGCTTGCTGTGGTCGAGGCCGCAGTGCCTTCACGGCCCAGCCCGAGGGGGAGAATCCCATGCAGAGTCTTAAGCGCCCTGGTCGCACCGTGCCCAAGCGGCTCCATTCGGTCGTCGAGCCCGAGCCGGAGGGCGTCGAACCCGACGGCCTCGACGACGCCGACGAGTTCGACGCCTACGACACCTTCGAGATGTACCGGGTGATCTGCCCGGACTGCGCGCAGCCCATCGCCCTGCTGGCCGACGAGGAAGTGCTCCCGGAGCACGCGCTGTGCGCCTCGCCGTGGAACCCCTTCGGGCTCACGGTCTGCGCCGGCACCGGCCGCGGGGCGTCGGAGGCCCGGCCGGCGGACGAGTCCGCGGAGCTCCAGGAGCAGGACACCGCGCTCCTGCTGACGCTCCCTCAGGGGCTCGACTGGCGCACCCAGCCCTTCTCGCACGTCGGCGGCCCGGGCTCACGCCCGATGCGCGTGCCGACGATGCGCCGCGAGGCCGCCTGAACGGCCCTCCGCGCTCCACTCCGTAGCCGCCCCGCGGCTCAACCCCAGTAGCTGCCCTGCACCATGGCCCGCAGACTGCCGTGGTGCAGGATCAGCGTGTCCGGATCCCGTGGGACGGCACTCTCGCCGAAGTGCACCTGTCGATAGGCGACGCGCAGCATCACGATCGCCTGCCGCAGGGCGGCGTACAGGATGTGGAAGTCCATGTCCCGCGGGGTGTGGCCGGTCAGCCGCGCGTACCGTCGTTCGACTCGGTCGCGGCGCAGGAGGTCCGGCAGTCCGCGCCCGCCGGAGGCGAGGGTGAGGTCCTGGAAGAAGCGGTGCAGGTAGATCGTCCAGCCGAGGTCGACCTCGCGCGGGGCCAGGGCCGCCATCTCCCAGTCGAGGACGGCCACGGGCGCGAAGCCGTCGTAGATCACGTTCCCGATGCGGGCGTCGCCCCAGGTCAACACCGGCCTGCCCGGGTCCTGGGGCCAGAGGTCGGCGAGCCGGTCGAAGGCGTCCTCGATGAGCGGCGAGCGGGCGACTCCGTCCACCACCCAGTCGTAGTAGGCGCGTTGGGCTGCGACATGCCGGCGCAGGGCGTCGCCGTCGCCCGGTAGCTCGAGGAACTCGGCTTCGTCCGGGGGAACTTGGTCGTGCAGTCGGGCCACCAGGCCGATCGTCGCCGCCTCCAGCCGCTCCCGCTCCGCGTCGCTCGCCGCGTGCAGCCAGTTGCCCTCGTAGGTGTAGGGCATGACGTCGGGCGGAACCCGGCCCTCGACGCGTTCCATCACGAAGAACGGAGCGCCCAGCGGCCCCGGGTCCTCCTCCAGCCACAGCACGCGCGGCACGGGCACGTCCGTGCGCTCGGCCACCAGACGCATCGTGCGGTACTGGCGGACCATGTCGTACACCGGGAAGACCGTGTACGCCGACGGATCCGCCTCGAGCCTCAACGCACAGGCACGGACGGGCGAGGGGGGATGCTCGATGTCGAAGAGCAGGGTCTCGCTGGACATGCCGTTGGAGGCGGGGACGGCGACGGAGACGGCCGCGGCGCCGGGCAGACGGGCGTCGAGCCAGGCGGTCAGCCGGCGGGCGAGCGTCTCGGGGTCGCGGGTGGTGGTACGGGGACGGGGCGCCGTGGCCATTCGCGTCAACTTCCTTTCCTACGAGCCTTCCTACGGGCCTTCCCGTGAGACTTCCGGTGGCCTTCCGGTGAGCCCTCCTACGAGTCTTCCCGCGCGTCCGCTTACGGCGCGACCGAGTCGAAGCCGGTGAAGCCGCTCGGGTCATGGCGGCCGAAGGAGCCGTGCTCGAAGACGCCGTAGCCGGTCTGACCGTCGAGACGGAAGCGGGCGGAGTGGTCGGTCACGCCGTAGCCGGCCAGGAGGTGGGGCTCCGTCAGGTCGTAGACGCGGCGGTCGGTCCAGCCGGGGCCGCGCCAGGCGCCGTGCTGCCAGTCGTCGGCGGGCGGATAGCCGGCGCCGATCGCGAGCGGGGAGGAGGTGAGGATCTCCGCCTCCAGCTCCAGGGGTTTGCGGACGTCGCCGAGGTGGACGAGGGCGCGCTCGGGGTGCCGGGTGCCGGGCCGGTAGGCGATCTCGGCCCGGGGCCAGCCGAGTTGGCGGTCACGGCGGCCGGGGCGCACAAGGGTGGCGTCGTTCAGCGAGCGGTGGCCGTCTGCGTCCTCCTGGGTGATCACCATCAGGAAGCGGTCGTCGAAGCGGACCGGACACCAGATCCAGTGGAAGCCCTCGGTCGGATGGTCCTGGGCCAGCCGCCCGCCCTCCTCGCCGGGCACTGGACGCACCCCCCAGCTCCGGTCCCGGGTGCCGGTCCACGCGCCCGCCGTCAGCCGGGTCTCCTCGCCGCCCGCGCGCAGCCACCCCACACACCGGCCCGCCTGCACGAACCGCTTCCCCTCCAGCGTGAGCCTGCCCCCGCGCCGCTGCTGGTGGTGCGGCTCCCACAGCGCGGGGAAGTCCGCCGACCAGTGGATCTCGTACGACAGTCCGGCCGGGTCGGCCGGGTCCGCCGCGCAGCTCAGCACGAAGTCCCGCAGCGGCCGCTCGACGCGGATGCGCAGCGGCCCGACCGCCAGGTTCATGCGGTCCTCGCCCAGGGCGTCGGAGGCGCGGACGGCGTGCAGGGCGTCGCCTCGGCGCAGGGTGGCGTAGGCGTCGATCACCCCGAGGTTGGGGTAGACCCCGAGACCGGCGATCAGCAGGGCGCGGCCGTGATGGTCGAGGACGTGGAAGATGCAGCGGTCGTAGGCGTTCCGGTCCCCGGTCGCGACATGCTTCATCGACAGGGGCACCTGGTGGACGGGGTACTCGTCGAGCGGCACGGGACGGTCGTCGACCACGGGCGCACCTCCCTGGAGACAAGGGATTTGACGGTACGTCAGACCGCGCCCGTCGACCAGATGCGCGACCGGCCACGAGCCGGATCCCGAGCCGGGGGCACGCCCCGAACTCACGCTCGGCCGCACGAGCCGTGACCTGTCGTCGCGCCTCGCGTTGCCCTGGTATGTCCCCCACCTACACAGCGCCGCGCGGACGGCATCGCCAGCTCTTCGTCCCCGCGTACGCAGAATCGGTTCCGCTGACTCCGCCGCCCCCGCTCGCCCCACCGCCCCCGCAGGACCCGCCCATCTACCGCGAGCTGATGCGCCTCTGGGCCGACCGAGGCCTCACCCTGCCCGGGCGCCACGACCCGGAGTGGACCAAGCTCGCGGCGCCGCAGGTGCGGCCGGGACAGTTCAGCGAGTCCACGGACCCGCTGGGCGAAGGGCGATGACCGTGCCGGATTGGTCCGAACCATTGACCCTACTGGTCTAGTCCTCCTACGCTCGCGGCACCGCGCTACCGCGTTCATGCCAAACGGTACGCGTCCCCTCTCCCCCACGAGGTGACTCCTGATGCAGCTCACTCCCCACCGCTCCCGTTGGCGGGCCCTCGTCTCGGCCGCCTGTTGCGCGGTCCTCGGCGCGGGCCTGCTAGCCGGCGCCGGCACGGCCACCGCCACGGCCGCGACTCCCGCGCAGCCGAAGGCCGCCGGATCCAAGGTCGTCGGGTACTTCACCGAATGGGGCACCTACGACCGCAAGTACTACGCCAAGAACATCGAGACGTCGGGCTCCGCCGCGAGGCTGACCCACATCAACTACGCCTTCGGCAACGTCACCGGCGGCAAGTGCGCGATGGGCGACGCCTACGCGGCCACCGACCGGACCTACACCGCGGCCGAGTCCGTCGACGGCGTCGCCGACACCTGGGACCAGCCGCTGCGCGGCAACTTCAACCAGCTGCGCGAGCTGAAGAGGAAGCACCCCGGACTCAAGGTCCTCTGGTCCTTCGGCGGTTGGACCTGGTCGAGCGGCTTCGGCGAGGCCGCGAGGAACCCGGCCGCTTTCGCCCAGTCCTGCTACGACCTGGTCGAGAACTCCAAGTGGGCCGACGTCTTCGACGGCATCGACATCGACTGGGAGTACCCCAACGCCTGCGGCAACACCTGTGACACCAGCGGCCGGGCGGCCTTCAAGAACCTGATGGGCGCGCTGCGTTCGAAGTTCGGATCCAGTCAGCTGGTCACCGCGGCGATCACCGCGGACGCCACCGCCGGCGGCAAGATCGACGCGGCGGACTACGCGGGCGCGGCGCAGTACGTCGACTGGTACAACCCCATGACCTACGACTACTTCGGCGCCTGGGACGCGGCCGGACCGACGGCCCCGCACTCGCCGCTGAACTCCTACTCCGGCATCCCGAAGGCGGGTTACTACAGCTCGGCGACGATCGCCAAGCTCAGGGGGCTCGGCATTCCGGCCGCCAAGCTGCTGCTCGGCATCGGCTTCTACGGGCGCGGCTGGACCGGCGTCACGCAGTCGACGCCGGGCGGCTCGGCGACCGGCCCGGCGGCGGGAACGTACGAGCAGGGCATCGACGACTACAAGGTGCTGAAGACCAAGTGCCCGGCGACCGGGACGGTGGGCGGCACGGCGTACGGCAAGTGCGGGAACAACTGGTGGAGTTACGACACTCCGGCGACCATCGCGACCAAGATGACCTACAAGAACCAGCAGGGGCTGGGCGGGACGTTCTTCTGGGAGCTGAGCGGGGACACGGCCGGCGGTGAGCTGATCAAGGCGATCAACTAGCCCGGACACGCGGCCCTTCGGGGCGCCCGGGGCGGTCCGGACACTCGGGGCGGGGGACCACGAGCCTCCGCCCCGAGGCGTGTCCTGCGGGTTCCGGCGCGCCCCGGCGGGTCAGTAGTCGTCCCGGCGGGCCGGCTTCGGGGCCGGGAAGCCGGGGTCGATCTCCTCGATGGCGCGCATCGCGCCGCCCAGGGTCCTCACCAGCAGCTCGCACATGGTCTCGCGGGAGAGTTCGGGGCGGTCGATCCAGTCGAGGGTGGCGCCCTCGACGCTGCACACCCAGGCGAGCAGGCCCATCCGGGGCAGCGGGGGGATGTCGCCGCGGCCGTACGCGCCCTCGGCGATGGTCGCCACGATCGCCGCGCGCACCCCGTCCCGGATGGCGTGCACCTCGGTGTCGAAGCCGACGCCGCCGCTGACGATCGTGCGGAAGGCGGCGTGGTTGTGCTCGGCGTAGCGCAGATAGCCGTCGATGGTGCGCTGGACCCGGTCCACCTGGGGCAGTTCGAGACCGCTCGCCGCGAAGGAGACCAGGTCGGCGACGGAGTCCTGGACGATGGCCAGGTAGTACCCGCGCTTGGACTGGAAGTAGTAGTAGATCAGCCCCTTGGCGACATGCGCCTGCCGGGCGATGTCGTCCATCGAGAGCGCGTCATAGGACGTGTCGGCGAACAACCTGCGCCCGATGGTGATGAGTTCGGCGCGGCGCGCCAGTGAGCGCTCGGTTCCCCGCGCCCGGGGACGGGCGCTGTCGCGCTGTTGGCTGATGCTCAATTTCGACCCTGGTCTCCAACGGTCGGCTGGTCGACGTCAGTATGTCAGGTCGAACCGTGGGTCAGGTCACATCGGTCGCACCGCGGAAACGGTGCTCCGGACCGAGGTCAGAGCAGTCCGAGCTGGGTCACGAGCATCGCGACGACCGCGACGAGGACCCAGCCCAGGACGTGTTCGACGATCTTCGGGCCGTCGTCCCGGGGCCCGCCGGTGCGAGTGCGGGCGGCGGCGGAGGCGGTGGCGCTGTGCGCGGTCATGGCGGCTCGCTGAGGTCGGACGTACTGGGTGGACTCCCCCCACCGATCCGTCCACCTTGCCACCTGTCGGGGCTTTTGCGGCCGAGACCTTGCTCACACGCGCCTCGCGCGCGGCTCGCCCGCACCCCGCACACGCCTCGCACACGTGCCCGCCGCCTCCCTCACACGCGCACGCCCACCGCCTCCAGCGCCTTGCACTGCCGTGCGGTCGGACGCGCCGGGAAGTAGAGGTAGCTGACGCCCCCGGTCCCGGAGACCACCTTGCCGCTCGCGTTGTACCGCTTGGTCCTGAGCCAGACGTTCTCGAACTCCCGCCGCGGATAGACGCGCCGCACCGCCGCGTCGTCCACCGAGAACGGGTCGTTGGCGATCACATCGCCCTCGGCGGTGAAGCCGATCATGGTCATCAGGTGTCCGGAGGTGCCGTACCCCGCGCCGGTCAGCTCCCCCTTGAGGAAGGACTGGGACGTTATGGCCGGGATGCCGGCCGCGATCAGCGTCTCCAGGTCGGTGAGGGAGGCGAGCCGGGTCACCACGCCCTGGAGGTCCTTGAAGGTGGCCGCGTAGGCCGCGTTGAACGGCCAGTTGCCGCAGCCGCCGTACTGGTGGTCGTAGGTGTACCGGGCCGCGTGGCACACCTGGGGGTCGGCGTAGGACGGGTCGACCCAGGCCAGCTGTCCGGAGGTGAGCCTGCCGCCCCAGTACTCGACGATCATCTGCGAGGAGGTGGGGCTGCACCAGGCCTCGCCGCCGTTGTCGTACTCGGGGTACTGGCCCTGGTGGATCTCCTGCGAGTAGCGCGGGACGGCCAGCTCCTGGGCGAGACCGGGGGCCGACGCCGGGACGGTGAAGCGGTCGGGGACGTCGGAGCCCATCGCGCCCAGCCGCCACACGGTCGGCGTGATTTTGGTGCCGGGCCTGCGGTAAAGGGTCAGCCGCAGCCGGTACGACGTGAGGCGCAGGCCCGTGGCGGGGTCGTCGACCGCGAAGGTGTCCGTCCAGACCGTGCTCCTGCCGTCGGTCTGGTCGTCGACGGAGGTCCGCTTGATGTCCTGGTCGCCGGCCGCCCAGCGGCCCATCACGTACCACGGGGTGGCCGTGCCGTCGGAGTAGGAGCCGGTCAGCTCGATCTGGATCCAGGTGCCGGCCGGGGTGCTCGCGTTCCAGGAGGCGATGGCCTCGGTCGCGGGGACGGCGAGCTGGTGGACCGGGGACGTCCAGGTCGCGTACTCCCAGGCGGCGGTGGTCTTGGTGTGCGGGTCGGTGTAGTCGACGGTGCCGAGCGGAGTGGCCAGGGCCAGGCCCGGACGCTCGCCGGCGACGGCACGGGTGCCCTGGGCGGCGCCGGCGCGCCAGTCGGCGTAGGTGGTCCAGGAGCGGTGGTCGACGGTGCGGGCCGGGGGCGTCTCGGCGTCCTCGGCGTCGGCGACCGCCGACGCGGGGCCCGCCGCGCCCGCGGTCATGGTGGCGGCGACCGCGGCGGCGAGGACCGTTCTGCGGGACGGCTGTTCGGCGCTGCTCATGGGTGGATGACCCCCAGGGTGTCCGAGTCGGTGCGAGTCCGGTGCACGGCTGTGCGCCCACTATGGCCGCAGGCGGGCGCGCCTGCCAGCACCTCCGGCCGTGCCACGCCCACCAATATGGGTCTGGGCCACTGGCGTGACCTGCGGCGGCTCCTCCCCCGCGCACTAGACTGACGCGCCGCGCCCCGCACGCCCCCTCCCCGCACTCCAGGACCCGCCATCCGCCAGTCAGCCGCCCGGCTCCGCCGGCTCCCCCCGTCCTGCGGCCCGGTCCGCCTCGTCGGCGTCGACGGGCACGCCGGCTCCGGGAAGTCCACGTTCGCCGGGCGGCTGGCCGAGGTGCTGGGCGGTGCGCCGGTGCTCCACCTCGACGACCTCGCCAGCCACGACGAGCCGTTCGCGTGGACCGGGCGACTGCTGTCCCAGGTCATCGAGCCCTTCGGTCGCGGCGAGAGCGCGCACTACGCCCCCTACGACTGGCACGCCCGCCGCTTCGGCCCGCCCCGCCCGCTGCCCGCGGCCCCCGTGGTCCTGATCGAGGGCGTCGGCGCGGGCCGCCGCGCCCTGCGGCCGTACCTGGCGTGCCTGCTGTGGCTGGAGACGCCCCGCGAGGACGCCTGGGCCCGCGGCCGGTCGCGGGACGGGGAGGAACAGCGGGACTTCTGGGACGGGTGGGTCAGGGCCGAGGTCCAGCACTTCGCCGAGGACCCGTCGAGACCCTATGCCGACCTATTGGTACGGCAGTTGGCAGAGGGGTACGAGGTGCTGCCGGGGCCTGTGGGACATCCCGCGCCGCGGCACGATGTCACGCACCGTGAGGGACCGCCCGCGATGTGGTGAACGTGTGAAGAGCCCTGCACGCGAACTTGGCCAAGTGCCTCGACTGCGCTTGACCGACGGCCCGGACAGGACTTACGTTCTCAATATGCGGCATTGCCCGCCGCTCTCAGACGCGAAGCCCCCGGTTGTTCCCCCGTGATCGGGGGCTTCGTTCTGCCCTCGCCCCGCTCTCCGCGCCGCCTTTCGGACGCGAAACGACGCCGGACACTCACCCAGGGTCACCGTCCACAGTGCGCCCCGTCTGCTCCCACCTCGCCAAACGGCCTGTGCGGCACCCTACGGCGGGCGACTCCCGCGCAGGTACGATGCCCTCGGTGCGACCTACGGACGACTGCCGCGCGCACCTTGCAACTCCGGTCCGCGGCACAGCGGTTCGACCAAGGCAGCCGACGGGCGACGGCCCGGCGGCCGACCGACGGGGGCACGGTTTGTGGGGGACGTGATGGATTTCGGCATGCAGGGCCCCGAGGCCCCGGCCGACCTCGCCTGGCTACGAGGCGTGGACGCCTACACCATGGGCGCCTACCCGCAGGCGGAGGAGGAGTTCCGCACCGCGGTGCGGATCGATCCCGGGATGGCCGACGGCTGGCTCGGACTGCACGCGCTGCGCGTCGACACGACGACCGCGCTGCTCAGGATGTTCCGCCACCGCGAGCGCTTCGGCGAACAGCGCACCCGGCACCGCCGCACGCTCAACTCCTGGTACTGGCTGGGCTGGTGGGTGCAACCGGTGCTGGAGAGCCCGCGCGATCTGCTCCTGGCGCACGCCTCGCACTGGCTGGACGGCCGCCATGTGCCCGAGCTGGACCGGGCGCTCGCCGGACTCCCGCCCGTCGACGCCGACCACCAGGTCCGCTTCCTGCACGCGTGTCGCGCCTATCTGGTCAAGGACTGGGACCAGCTCGTCCGGCACACCGACCCGCTGCTCGACGATCCGCTGCTCGGCATAGAGGCCGGTCTGTTCGGCGGCATGGCCCGGGTGCGGCTGGAGATGTACGGACAGGCCGAGCCCCTGCTGTCCGCGGCTCTGATGCGCTGCCGCAGCGAGCAGCCGCAGCGCAAGGAGCTGCGGTACTGGCTGGCCCGCGCCCACGAGGGCACCGGCCGCTCGGCGGCCGCCCTCCCCCTGTACCGGGCGGTGCACCGCGTCGACCCCGCCTTCATGGACACCTCCGCGCGGCTCGCGGCGATCGCCGAGGGCGACGGCTACGACGACTCCGCCGACCTCGCGGCGATCACGCTCACCGGGGTCGGGCAGGACGTCGGGGACGGGCCGGACGGACTCGACCCGCTCTTCGGCCTCGAAGGCCGGGACCTGAAGCTCACCGACCCCGCCGACCTCCCGCCCGGCGGCCCCCTGACCTCGGCGGCCGACCCCGCGGTGCGCCACAAGACGACCGGAGTCTCCCCGCTGCCGGCCGGACCCACCGACCCCGTCTTACTCGAGGAAGCGCTCGCCGAACTGGAGCGCATGGTGGGCCTGGAACCGGTGAAACGCCAGGTCAAGGCCCTGTCGGCGCAGCTCAACATGGCCCGGCTGCGAGCCGGGCAGGGCCTTCCGGTCCAGCCGCCGAAACGGCACTTCGTCTTCTCCGGCCCCTCCGGCACCGGTAAGACCACGGTGGCCCGCATCCTCGGCCGCGTCTTCTACGCCCTCGGTCTGCTCGGCGGCGACCACCTCGTGGAAGCCCAGCGCGCCGACCTGGTCGGCGAGTACCTCGGCCAGACCGCCGTGAAGGCCAACGAACTCATCGACTCCGCCCTCGGCGGCGTGCTCTTCGTCGACGAGGCCTACTCGCTCTCCAACTCCGGCTACGGCAAGGGCGACGCCTACGGCGACGAGGCCCTGCAGGTGCTGCTCAAGCGGGCCGAGGACAACCGGGACCACCTGGTGGTGATCCTGGCCGGCTACCCGGAGGGCATGGACCGTCTGCTGGCCGCGAACCCCGGACTCTCCTCCCGCTTCACGACCCGCGTCGACTTCCCCTCCTACCGCCCCCTCGAGCTCACCTCCATCGGCGAGGTGCTGGCCACGGAGAACGGTGACGTGTGGGACGAGGAGGCCCTGGACGAGCTGCGCTCGATCGCCGGGCACGTCGTCGACCAGGGCTGGATCGACGAGCTGGGCAACGGCCGGTTCCTGCGGACGCTGTACGAGAAGAGCTGCGCGTACAGGGATCTGCGGCTGTCGATGTACCCGGGCTCGCTGAGCCGCGACGACCTGTCGACGCTGCGGCTGCCGGATCTGATGCAGGCGTACGGCGAGGTGCTGTCGGGGCGGGGGCCGCAGGATCCGTCGGCGATGTGACGGATCCCGCGGCCCTCCTCAGCCGGCCAGCGCCTCCTCGGGCGACGGGGGTCCCCCGGGCTCGACCGGAGCCGAGACCTTGGGCGAGCTCGCCCGCGGCTCCGTCAGCCGCACCTCGGGCACCGGGACGTCCCGGTGCGCGGGGTCGGTGACCTCGCCCACCAGCAGCTCCAGCACGTCCTCCAGGGCGACCAGTCCGAGCACCTTGCCGGACGCGTCCGCGACCTGGGCCAGATGGGTCGCCGCCCGTCGCATCACGGTCAGGGCGTCGTCCAGCGGCAGTTCCGAGCGCAGCGTCGTCATCGGACGCCACACCTGCTGCGGCACGGCCCGCTCGGAGTCCTCCAGGTCGAGGACGTCCTTCACATGCAGATAGCCCATGAAGGCGCCGTTGTCCGCGGCGACCGGGAAGCGGGAGTAGCCGGTGCGGGCGGTGAGCGCGACGATCTCGCCGGGCGTGACCGCCGGACCGACCGTCACCAGGGACTCGCGGCCCAGCAGGACGTCCGTCACCGGGCGCGAGCCCAGCTCCAGCGCGTCCTCCAGCCGCTCCTGCTCCTCGGGGTCGAGGAGCCCTGCCTGGCCGGAGTCCTCCACCAGCCGGTTGAGCTGCTCGCTGGTGAAGACCGCCTCGACCTCGTCCTTGGGCTCGACGTGGAAGAGCCGCAGGATGCCCTGGGCGCAGGCGCCGAGGGCGACGGTGATCGGCCGGCAGACGCGGGCGAAGGCGACCAGGCCGGGGCTGAGCCACAGCGCGGCCTTCTCGGGGGCGGCCATCGCGAGATTCTTCGGGACCATCTCGCCGATGACGAGGTGGAAGAAGACCACGGCGGCCAGCGCGATCACATAGCCCAGCGGGTGGATCATGCCGTGCGGGAGGTGGATGCCCTCGAAGAGCGGCTCCAGCAGCTTCGCGACCGTCGGCTCGGCGACCGCGCCCAGGGTGAGGGAGCAGACGGTGATGCCGAACTGGGCGGCGGCCATCATCTGGGGCAGCCGCTCCAGGCCGTACAGGACCTGGCGGGCGCGGGCGGTGCCGAGCGGTTCGATCTGGCTGCGGCGGACGGAGATCAGGGCGAACTCGGCGCCGACGAAGAAGCCGTTGGTGAGCACGAGCAGCGCGGCGAAGAGAAGTTGGAGGGCGCTCATCGGGCTACCTCCACGACCTGACCGGTCCGCACCAGCCGGACCCGTTCGGCCCGGTAGTGGCCGACGCGGCGCACCGCGAGCCGCCAGCCGGGCAGGTCGGCCCGGTCCCCGACGGCCGGGATCCGGCCGAGCAGGTCGGCGACGAGGCCGGCGACCGTCTCGTACGGCCCCTCGGGCACGTCCAGGCCTATGCGCTGGAGGGTGTCGACGCGGCAGCTGCCGTCGACGTCCCAGGCGGGCCTGCCGTCCTCGGGCGGGGCGGCGGCCAGTTCGGGGCTGTCCTGCCCGTCGTGCTCGTCGCGGACCTCGCCGACGATCTCCTCGACGATGTCCTCCAGGGTGACCACCCCGGCCGTGCCGCCGTACTCGTCGACGACGACGGCGATGGGCTGCTCGCTGCGCAGCCGGGCCAGCAGGGGCTGGACGGGCAGGGTCTCGGGGACCAGCAGCGCCGGGCGGGCGATGCGGGCGAGGGGGGTGCGCAGCCGGTCGTGGACGGGGACGGCCAGGGCGTCCTTGAGGTGGACCATGCCGACGATCTCGTCGATCTTCTCGCGGTAGACGGGGAAACGGGACAGGCCGGTGGCGCGGGTCAGGTTGACCACGTCCTCGGCGGTGGCCGAGGCCTGCAGGGCGCTGACCTTCACGCGCGGGGTCATGACGTGCTGCGCGGTGAGCTCGGCCAGGGACAGGGTCCGGACGAACAGGTCGGCCGTGTCCTGTTCCAGGGTGCCGGCCTGGGCCGAGTGACGGGCCAGGGAGACGAGTTCGCCGGGGGTGCGGGCGGAGGCCAGCTCCTCGGCAGGCTCGACGCCCAGGGCGCGCACCAGGCGGTTGGCGACCGTGTTCAGGACGGCGATGACCGGCCGGAACAGCCGGGAGAAGGCGTGCTGCGGGCCGGCCACGAACCGTGCGACCTGCAGCGGCTTGGACACCGCCCAGTTCTTGGGCACCAGTTCGCCGATCACCATCTGCACGGCGGACGCCAGCAGCATGCCGACCACGACGGCGACCCCGGAGACGGCGCCTTCGGGGACGCCGATCGCGGTGAACGGTCCGTGCAGCAGCTCGGCGAGCGCCGGTTCGGCGAGCATGCCGACGACGAGGGAGGTGATGGTGATGCCGAGCTGGGTGCCCGAGAGCTGGAAGGACAGCTCCTTGAGCGACTCGACGACCGTACGGGCTCGTCGGTCGCCCTCGGCGGCGGCCTTCTCCGCTTCCGGGCGCTCGACCGTGACCAGGCCGAACTCGGCGGCCACGAAGAAGCCGTTGGCGAGGATGAGCAGGAACGCGGCTCCGAGGAGCAGCAGGGGGATGGTCATGCCGCCGCCTCGATGGGTCGGGAGGGGGCGGCGCAGGTACTACAGGACGATCCGTCCATCGCTGGAGGGAGTCACTCCTCGGGTAGCAGGGGGCCTCTGAAGACCGGGGGGAACATCAGTGGCGGAGGCGCGACGAAAACGCCTCCGCCAACAGATTAATCAAGACATGGCCGTGTACGGCAGGGTGGACGGCCCCGAGTCAGCCCTGATGTTGCTCGGGGTCCGCCGTGGAGCGCGCTTCGGCGAGCGCTCGCAGGGTGCGCGCGTCGGCGATGGCGCGCTGCTTGGCGATGCCGGGCTGGATGCCGAGCGCGGGCAGGCTGGTGCCGTCGCTGAGGTCGAGGAACACCCAGGGGTCGCCGGGACGCAGGTTCACCCGGAGGATCTCCGCCCAGGCCAGACGGCGTTTCGAGGCGATGTTGACGACCGTGACACCGGAGTCGTCGGCGACGACCCGCACCCGTGCGAGCAGGGCCAGCACCCAGAAGATGAGCGCCCCGGTGACGATGAAGCTGAGCCGTTCGCCGGGGCCGAGCTGCTCCAGGAGCAGGGCGACGGCGGCGATGACGAGAAAGATCACCACTCCGGCCGTGAGCAGCACCGCGCGGGTGCGGCCCGGCCGGAAGGTGACGGGAAGAACGGGAAGACTGGACATCTCGGACATCTCAGACACCTCTACGCGAACCCCTCCAGGACCTTTCCGGGTCCCTCAGAGACGGCAGGCGTGGATGGCCGTGGTCAGGATGGCGCGGGCGCCGATGTCGTACAGGTCGTCCATGATCCGCTGGGCCTCCTTGGCGGGGACCATGGCGCGGACGGCGACCCAGCCCTCGTTGTGCAGCGGGGAGACGGTCGGCGACTCCAGGCCCGGGGTCAGCGCGACGGCCTTCTCGAGCTGCTCGACCCGGCAGTCGTAGTCCATCATCACGTACGTCCGGGCGACCAGGACGCCCTGGAGGCGGCGCAGGAACTGCTGCACCTTGGGCTCGGCGGCGTCCTCGGCGTCGGCGCCCACCCGGCGGATGACGACGGCCTCGGACTTCATGATCGGGTCGCCGAAGACCTCGAGCCCCGCGTTGCGCAGGGAGGTGCCGGTCTCGACGACGTCCGCGATGACCTCGGCGACGCCCAGCTCGATCGCGGTCTCGACGGCGCCGTCGAGGTGGACGACGGAGGCGTCGACGCCCTGGTCGGCGAGGTGCTTGGCGACGATGCCCTCGTAGGAGGTGGCCACCGTCTTGCCGGCCAGGTCCGCGATGCCGGTGGCCGTGCCGGGCTTGGCGGCGAAGCGGAAGGTGGAGCGGGCGAAGCCGAGCGGCAGGATCGGCTCGGCGTTGGCGCCGGAGTCGATGAGCAGGTCGCGGCCGGTGATGCCGATGTCGAGGCGGCCGGAGGAGACGTAGATCGCGATGTCGCGGGGGCGGAGGTAGAAGAACTCGACCTCGTTCTCCGGGTCGACGATCCGCAGCTCCTTGCTCTCGCGGCGCTGCAGGTAGCCGGCCTCATGCAGCATGTCCGCCGCAGGTCCTGACAGGGAACCCTTGTTGGGGACGGCGATGCGCAGCATGAGGTCGGCTTCCTTCGCGTGAAATGGGATGAACTGTCTGAAAGGGTTTTACAGGTGGGCGTAGACGTCGTCCAGCGTAATTCCGCGGGCGACCATCATCACCTGGACGTGGTAGAGCAGCTGCGAGATCTCCTCGGCGGCTGCCTCCTTGCCCTCGTACTCGGCGGCCATCCAGACCTCGGCGGCCTCTTCGACGACCTTCTTGCCGATGGCATGGACGCCCTTGCCGACCAGTTCTGCGGTGCGGGAAGTGGCGGGGTCGCCGGTGGCGGCCTTCTGCTGGAGCTCGGAGAAGAGCCCCTCGAACGTCTTCTTGGACATGGTGCTGCCCACCCTAGCCGTTGTGCCGGACTGCCTACCTCCAGGGTTCGGATACTGAGCGGAGGATGGCCGCGGTCGCCACCGCCGCCGTCACCGCCTCATGGCCCTTGTCCTCGTTCGAGCCCTCGATGCCGGCCCGGTCCAGGGCCTGCTCCTCGGTGTCACAGGTCAGCACGCCCATGCCTACGGGGACGCCGGTCTCGACGGAGACCTGGGTGAGGCCCTGGGTGACGCCCTGGCACACGTACTCGAAGTGGGGGGTGCCGCCGCGGATGACGACGCCCAGGGCCACGATCGCGTCGTAGCCGCGGCCCGCGAGGACCTTGGCGACGACCGGGAGCTCCCAGCTGCCGGGGACCCTCAGCAGGGTCGGCTCGTCGATGCCCAGGTCGTGCAGGGCGCGCAGCGCGCCGTCGACCAGACCGTCCATCACCTTCTCGTGCCACTGTGCCGCGATGACGGCGACCCTGAGGTCACCCACATTGCGTACGGACAGTTCCGGTGCGCCCTTGCCGCTCACATCTCTCCTCTGGTGCTTTGCCGCTTACTGGTTGCCGCAGGGGGACACGGGGGCCGTGTCCAGCCAGGGCAGGTCGTGTCCCATCCGGTCCCGCTTGGTGCGCAGGTAGCGGATGTTGTGCTCGCCGGCCTGCACGGGCATCGGCTCGCGCGCGACGACCTCGATGCCGCCCCGCACGAGCGCGTCCGTCTTCTCCGGGTTGTTGGTCATCAGGCGCACGCTGCGCACACCGAGGTCGTCGAGGATCCGGGCGCCGGCCGCGTAGTCCCGGGCGTCGGCGGGCAGGCCCAGCTCCAGGTTGGCGTCGAGGGTGTCGTGGCCCTGCTCCTGAAGCTCGTACGCCCGCAGCTTGGACAGCAGGCCGATGCCGCGGCCCTCGTGTCCGCGCAGGTAGACGACCACGCCCCGGCCCTCGCTCTGGATGCGCTGCAGGGACGCGTCGAGCTGGGGGCCGCAGTCGCAGCGCAGGGAGGCGAAGACGTCGCCGGTGAGGCATTCGGAGTGGACGCGGACCAGGACGTCCTCGCCGTCGCCGAGGTCGCCGTGGACGAGGGCGACGTGCTCGACGCCGTCGGCGGTGGAGCGGTAGCCGTACGCGGTGAACGTGCCGTGGACGGTGGGCAGTCGGGTCTCGGCCTCGCGACGGACGGTGGGCTCGGCGCTGCCGCGGTAGGCGATCAGGTCCTCGATGGAGATGATCGTCAGGCCGTGCTTGCGGGCGAACGGGATCAGCTCGGGCAGCCGCAGCATGCGGCCGTCCTCGCCGGCGATCTCGACGATCGCGCCGGCCGGGCGCAGTCCCGCCAGACGGGCGAGGTCGACGGCGGCCTCGGTGTGGCCGTTGCGGGTGAGGACGCCGCCCGGCTTGGCGCGCAGCGGGAAGATGTGGCCCGGGCGGACGAAGTCGCTCGCCTCGGCGTCGCCGCTCGCCAGGAGCCGGAGGGTGGCGGCGCGGTCGGCGGCGGAGATGCCGGTGGTCACGCCGTGGGCGCCGGAGGCGTCGACGGAGACCGTGAAGGCGGTCTTCATCGACTCGGTGTTGTCCTCGACCATCTGCGGGAGCTTCAGGCGCTCCAGTTCGTCGCTCTCCATGGGGGCGCAGATCAGGCCGCGGCACTCGCTCATCATGAACGCGACGATCTCGGGGGTGGCCTTCTCGGCGGCGATGACGAGGTCGCCCTCGTTCTCGCGGTCCTCGTCGTCGACGACCACGACCGGGCGGCCGGCCGCGATGTCGGCGATGGCCTGCTCGACGGGGTCGAGCGCGAAGTCCTCGATGCCGTCCGTGCTGTAGAGAATCGGTGCCGTGCTCATGCCGGCGCTCCTTCCAGAGCGGGCTGCGCGCCCTTGCGGGAGCGCAGCCACCAGTCGCGCATGCCCCACAGGACGAGCGCGCCGTAGATGACGTAGACGAAGCCGGAGAAGGCGTAGCCGTTGGCGAAGTTCAGGGGGACGCCGACGAGGTCGACGAGGAGCCAGGCGATCCAGAACTCGACCATGCCGCGGGCCTGGGCGTACATGGCGACGACGGTGCCGACGAAGATGTAGGCGTCCGGCCAGGGGTCCCAGGACAGGGACGGGTAGGCCTTGAAGAGGAGGGCCACGGCGACCGTGCCGACGGCGGCGGCGCCGGCCATCGCCGCGCGCTCGCGCCAGGTGGCGAAGCGCGGGGTGATGGCGCCGTCCGTGGCGCTGCCCTTGGTGCGGTTCCACTGCCACCAGCCGTACAGGGCGACGACCATGACGACGACCTGCTTGCCCGCGCTGCCGGCCAGATGGCCGTAGAACGCCGTGAAGAGGACGACGCCGGAGAGGAACTGCACCGGCCAGGTCCACAGCGAGCGTCGCCAGCCGAGGGCGAGGGTGATCAGGCCGAGGATGTTGCCGATCATGTCCGACCAGATGATGTGCTGGTCGAGCAGGACGAAGGCCTCGGAGTTCAGCCAGTTCACCGGCCCGCTCCCTGCGTGTTCGCGCCCTGGGTGTGCGCGCCCTGCGTGTTCGCGAGGAGGCGCTCGACGTACTTGGCGACGATGTCGACCTCGAGGTTGACCGGGTCGCCGGGCTGCTTGAGGCCGAGGGTCGTCAGGGCGAGGGTGGTGGGGATGAGGCTGACGGTGAAGTGGTCCGGGCCGGCGTCGACGACGGTGAGGCTGATGCCGTCGACGGTGATGGAGCCCTTCTCCACGACGTACCGGGCGAGGTCGGCGGGGAGGGAGATCTTGATGATCTCCCAGTTCTCGGAGGGCTTGCGCTCCAACACCGCGCCGGTGCCGTCGACATGACCCTGCACGATGTGCCCGCCGAGGCGCGCGCCGACGGCGGTGGGGCGTTCGAGGTTGACGCGGGAGCCGACGCCGAGGGCGCCGAGGCTGGAGCGGTTCAGGGTCTCCGCCATGACGTCGGCGGTGAACTCGTCGCCCTCGTGCTCGACGACGGTGAGACAGACTCCGTTCACGGCGATGGAGTCGCCGTGCTTCGCGCCGTCGGTGACGACGGGGCCGCGCAGCCGGAAGCGGGAGGCGTCGCCGAGATTCTCGACGGCGGTGACCTCACCCAGTTCTTCGACGATTCCGGTGAACACTTCCCGGGTCCTCCTGCCTCAATAGGGCACGGACTCCGGGGCCTGTCGATGACGACAGCAAGTACGGACAACGACACCGGGGGCGACGCCGGACAGACTCGTCCACGGACGAGTACATATACGGCGGCGCGCACGAATGCCCGCCCGCCGCGCACTGCCTCCCATCCGGACTTTAACCGTCGGTCCAGGAATTTCACCTGGTCAACCGGCCGCTGGAAGCGACCGGGTCGCGGACTGTAACCGCCGGTTCGGACTTTCACCGACCCCGGAGTGCGCTGCTTTAGGTACAGGGTCAGTGTGCCACGCCCGATCCAGGTCCATCCAGGCGATGGCTGTGGGGTGGCTCACAGGGGGCGTCCATGGACTTCTCGGGCGGCCGCAAGGGGCCCAACCCTCCAGCAGGGAAGCTTGCTTGAGATTGGTCCATACCTATTGACGCATTGGTCTAGTCCTCTCTAGGGTCGGCGAGTACGGTCCGGCGGCGGTGACGACGACCCTTGCCCGTCGCCGGGCCCCTCACGCACACCGCGACCCCGCTAGGGCCGACGCACCCCGAACAGCTCCTCCTGCGCCGACTCGCGGGCCGTCAGCAGCGCCCCGCGCAGCACCGCGCCGCCGCCCAGGCCGCTCGGGCGGACCTCTGTAGGCAGCGGCGCCGTCCGCCGCAGCCGTTCCCCGACGCGTACGGCCAGCTCCGGCCCGCCCGCCTGCCCGACCTCTCCCCCGAGGACCACGCATCCGGGGTCCAGGACGGCGACGACGGAGGCGGCCCCGAGGGCGATCCGGTCGGCGAGGACGTCGAGGAAACGATCGGCGGGACCGCCCGCCTCCCCTGCCTCCCCCACCTCTCCCGTCTCTCCCGTCTCTCCCGCCCCGTACCTTCGCACCGCCTCCCGCACCAGCGCCGCCGCCATCGGCTCGTCCGGGGTCGCCGGGGTCGCAGGGAGCGCCGCCAGGCCGTGTTCGTACGCCAGTGCGGTGATCGCCGCCGAGCCGGCCAGGGAGTGGAAGCCGCCCTCGCAGTCCGTCGCCGAAGGCAGTCCCCCGGTGCCGGGCACCGGGAGGAAGCCGATCTCGCCGGTGCCGCCGGAGGCCCCCCGGCGCAGGGCGCCGTCGAGGACGACGGCGGCGCCGGTGCCATGGCCGAGCCAGAGCAGGACGAAGGTGTCGCGGTCCCGGGCGACCCCTTCCCGCTGTTCGGCCAGGGCCGCGAGGTTGGTCTCGTTCTCGACGCTCACGCGCGCGCGGGGGAAGCGTTCCTGGAGGCCGGCCACCAGACGGCGGTGCCACTCGGGCAGGCCGGAGGAGTCGTGCAGTTCGCCGCTCACCGGGTCGATCAGGCCGGGCGCCCCGATGCCGACGGTGTGCAGCCGGTCGGCGCCCGCCTCCTTCGCCGTCCGCTCGACCAGCGTGACCGCCTGTTCCACGGCCGGCCCCGTGCCCAGGTCGCCGCCGATGGGCACGGACGCCTCGGCGAGCACCCGGCCGACCAGGTCGGAGACGAGCACGGCGACGCCCTCGGTGCGCACGTCCAGCGCCGCCAGTTGGGCGCGGCCGGCGACGATGGCGTACAGCTTGGCGTTCGGGCCGCGGCGCTGTTCGCCCGTCTCGCCCGCGAGCTCGATCAGGCCGGCGGCGGTGAGGCGTTCGACGAGGTCGGCGACGGTCGGCCGGGAGAGGCCGGTGAGCTGTTTCAACTGCCCTGCCGTCAGCGGACCTTCGTTCTGCAGCAGCCGAAGGGCGAGCCGGTCGTTGATGGCCCGGGCGGTGCTCGGGGATGCGGGCATGGCGGGAATCCTCCCATGGCCGAAGACCTGGACGACGTGGATGCCGTGGACGCCACGGCTATTTATCAGGAAGGGTTCCTGATAGTTTACGTCGGCGTCAGCGGCCTCCTGTCCATCGCGGCGGCGCGGCGCACTCGACCGGGAGGGGCGGGAGAATGAGCGGAATGGGCGAAGTGAGCGGCGAAGTGAGCGGCGCGTCGCCGGACGCACGGCGCTCCCGGTACGCCGTGGCGGCCGTGTTCACCGTGCACGGCGCGGTCACCGGCTCCTTCGCCACCCGGGTGCCGTGGATCCAGGACCACGCCTCGGTCGGCACCGGCCAGCTCGGGTTCGCGCTGGCCTTCACGGCGTTCGGCGCGGCCTGCGCGATGCCGCTGGCCGGCTCGATCACCCACCGCTTCGGCAGCCGGACGGCGCTGCGCGGGCTGCTCGCGCTGTGGACGCTGTCGCTGACCCTGCCCTCGCTCGCGCCGAACCTGCTGACGCTGTGCCTGGCGATGTTCACGTACGGCGCGACCTCGGGCATGGCCGACGTGGCGATGAACGCGCTGGGCGTGGAGGTGGAGCGGCTGCTCGACAGGTCGATCATGTCGGGGCTGCACGGCATGTGGAGCGCGGGCGCGCTGATCGGCTCGGCGGGCGGCACGCTCGCCGCGCATCTGGGCGCGGACGCGCGCGTGCACCACGCGCTGGCGGCGGTCGTCCTCACGCTCCTCGGTCTGCTGGCCTGCCGCTGGGTGCTGGACCTACGGCCCACCGAGGACGAGGAACCGCCGCCGAGGTTCGCGCTGCCGCCCCGCTCGGCCCTGCTGATCGGCGCGGTCGGCTTCTGCGCGGTGTTCGCGGAGGGGGCGAGCCTGGACTGGTCGGCCGTGTATCTGCGCGATCAGTTGGAGACCTCGGCCGGGGCGGCGGCGGCCTGTACGACCGGTTTCATGTTCACGATGGCGGTGGCCCGGATCGCGGGCGACGCGGTGGTGAACCGCTTCGGCGCGGTGCGCACGGTCCGGGCGGGCGGGGTGCTCGCCGCGCTGGGCGGCCTGCTGATCGTCTTCGCGGGGCATCCGGCGGTGGCGATGGGCGGGTTCGGGCTGATGGGCCTGGGCATCGCCGTCGTCGTCCCGCTGTGCTTCGCGGCGGCCGGGCACAGCGGGCCGAACCCCAGCCAGGCCATCGCGGGCGTCGCGACGATCACGTACACCTCCGGTCTGATCGCCCCGAGCCTGATCGGCGGGGTGGCGCAGGCGACCAGCCTGGTGGTGTCGTTCGGGGTGGTCACGGTGCTGGCGAGCGGGCTCGCGGTGTTCGCGGGCGTGCTGCGCGGCGGCGAGCGGACAAGCGCGAAGGCCGCTCCGCGGGCCGCGGCGGTGCCCGACCCCCGGCCCTGAATCCGTCGCGCCACGGCGTGGGCGTCACTGCCGGCGACGGGGCTCTGCGGGCGACAGGGCCACTGCGGGCAACGGGGGCGCCGCGCCTACGACGACGCCAGTTCGTAGGCGTACGACGGGCTGAACTCGCCCGCCGCTCCCTTGCAGCCGTCGGACTCCCCCGGCAGCTTCACCCACAGGTAGGCGTCGATGCGCGCCTGTCCGGTGTCGAAGGTGGGGGCCTGTCCGATCCTGCGGCCGTCCGGGTCGCACCACTCCTCGTCGGCGGGCGCGCCGTTGCCGTTGCGGCTGGTGTCGATGACCGCGCCGAGGCTCGGCGGGCCGCCGAGGGCGTCCAGGACCCGTCGGTCGTAGGCGGCCTCGTCGGCCGTGCGGTGGAAGTTGGAGACGTTGCTGAAGATCCCGTCGGAGGACGCGGCCGAGGCGGCGCCCGCCTGCTTCAGCAGGGCCGCCTGGCGGGCGGGGTCGTTCCAGCCGGAGTGGCCCGCGTCGTAGTAGACCCGGGCCTTCGGGTCCGCCGCCTTCAGCACCCGTCCCGCGCGGGCCAGCGCGGCGAAGCGGTCGGCCCGGTCGCCCTCGTCGAGGCAGTCTGCCTGGGCGATCGCGTCGGGCTCCAGCACGACGACGACCTCGCCGGAGCCGAGCCCGGCGGCGAACCGGTCGATCCAGCCGGCGTAGGCGTCGAGGTCGGGCGCCCCGCCCTCGGAGGCCCCGCCGCAGTCGCGGCCCGGGATCGCGTACGCCACCAGGACGGGCACCCGGTCCTGCGCGGCGGCCCGCGAGGTGACCGCGCGGACCCGCGAGGCGACGGTGTCGGGCGTGTAGTCCGCGAACCAGACCGCCGCCGGCCGGCTCGCGATCCGGGACTCGATGACGGCGCGGCGCGGGTCGCCGGGATGGTCGCGGACCCAGTCGAGGACCTGGGACTCGGAGTGGCGGTAGGGCACGGCGGCGACGGGGGCGGCCGACGGCTTCCCCGCCGTTCGGGCGGGCGAGGGCGCAGCGCTCGGGGTCGGGCCGCCGGTCGAGGGGGACGCCGAAGGAGAGGCCGAGGGCGGGAGCGTGGGGGACACGAGCGTCGCGCTCACCTCCGGCCGGGCCCGGTCGACGTCGCGTCCGTCGTCCCGGTCGTCCCCCTCCGCGAGCGCGGTCATCGTGCCGGTCGCCGCGCCCAGGGCGACGACCGCCGAGGCGACGGCGACCATGACGCTCCGCCGGGCGGACCGCCGTTCACATGAACCTGGCACCGGGTGCTTCCCCCTCCCGTGCGACGGGCTCGTTCCCCCGTTCCGGGGAAGCGCGGGGCCCATCGGCACGCGGGCCAGCCTAGGACTGCGACTCTTCCCCCATGCCGCAATCGGAACAGTTCACCGCCCCCGCAGACACAGCCGTCCTGGAACGCCGGACGGTCCCCGTGGACGCGTCCGTCGACGACGTGCTAGCCCGGATGCGCGCACTGGAGGCGACCCTGCCGCCCCGGGACGGGGTCGCGGTCTTCAACCGCGTCTACCTCGCCGTGACGCGGGAGGTCGGCCGGCGCATCGACGGGGGCCGGTTCACGAACGCGCAGGCCGCGATCACGCTGGACGTCCGCTTCGCGGAGCGCTACCTCGCGGCGGTGGACCCGACCCCGGCCGACCGGCGCCCGCCCGCCTGCTGGCGTCCGCTGCTGCAGTTCCGCCGCCATCCGGGCGTACGTCCCCTGCAGTTCGCGCTCGCGGGCATCAACGCGCACATCGGGCACGACCTGGCGCTCGCCGTCGTGGACGCCTGTCGTAGCCTCGGCTGCGAACCGGGCGACCTGGAGGACGAGTTCGACCGTGTGGGCGATCTCCTCGTCGCGCTGGAGGAACGCATCCGCGAAGAGCTGATGCCGGGGCCCGATCTGCTCCAGATCGCCGATCCCCTGACCCACCTGCTCGGCGCCTGGAGCCTGGAGCGGGCCCGGGACGCCACCTGGACGGCGGCCCGGGCGCTGTGGGCGCTGCGCCGGCTCCCGGACGTCGCCGAGGAGTTCACCGACCGCCTCGACACGGCGGTCGGCTTCGCGGGCCGCATGATGCTCACCCCGCTGCCGGACTGACCTCCCGGGCGGACCTCCCGGACTGGGCTCCCGGACTGATCTCCCAGGCGGGGCTCAGTCCTCCGGGAGTTCGACCGGCGCGATCTCGTCGTAGACGTCCCCCGGACCGGGGTTGGTCGCGTCGGTCTCGCCGCCGAAGTGGTGCATGACGCCCCAGACCGCGTTCAGCGCGGTCTGGATCGCGCCCTCGGCCCAGCCCGCCGTCCAGGAGATGTCGTCGCCGGCCAGGAAGACGCCCCGCTTGTCCTCGGGCAGCCGGTCCTGCATGAAGTGCGTGAACAGGCGGCGCTGGTAGCGGTAGTGACCGGGCAGGTTGGCCTTGAACGCGCCCATGAAGTAGGGCTCGTTCTCCCAGGAGACCGTCACCGGGCTGCCGATGACGTGCTTTCTGATGTCGACCTTCGGATAGATCTCGCCGAGCGACTTCAGCATGACCTCCATCCGCTCGTTCGCCGACAGCGGCAGCCACTTCAGGCTGTCGTCGCACCAGGTGTAGGAGAGGCAGATGACGGCGGGCTTGTCGGGGCCGTCGTCGAGAAGGTAGGTCCCACGCGTCATACGGTCGGTGAGCGTCATCGACATGACGTCCCGGCCCGTCGGGTTTCCCCTGTCGTCGACGGCCTTGTCCAGCCAGAAGGGGCGGTCGACCGGCACGAAGAGCTTGCTGGACTCCATGTAGTGGGTCCGCTCGATGGCCGTCCAGTGGTCGATCGGGAAGAGCGAGTCGTCGCAGTCGATCTTGGAGAGCAGCATCCAGGACTGGGCGGTGAAGATCGCCGCCCGGTAGGTGCGGATGTCGCCGTTCGCGTCCGTCACGGTGATCCGGTCGCCGGCCGTGCGGTGCAGCCGGGTCACGGCCGGGCGGGGTGCGCCGGCCTGGTGCAGGCTCGCGAGCGAGGTCCCCTGGGCCCAGTGGACGATCTTCTCCGGCTCGCGCTCCCAGAGCCTGACCGGGAGCTGCTGGGAGCCGCCGACGATGCCCCGGTGGTGGTCGTCGGCCTCGGTGTAGACGACGCGGAGGATCTCCAGGATGGAGTTGGGGAAGTCCGTGTCCCAGCCGCCGGTGCCGAAGCCGACCTGGCCGAAGATCTCGCGGTGGCGGAAGGACCGGAACGCCTCGGAGTCGCAGAGGAAGCCGTAGAAGGTCTGGTTGTCGAGCTTCTCGACGAGCTTCGCCCAGATCTCGCGGATGCGCGGCACGTCCCGCTCGCGCAGGGCGCGGTTCATGTCGGTGAAGTCGGCGCCCTCCTCCAGGCACCGGCTCCAGGCCTCGGCGACGTCCCGGTAGACCTGCGGGAGGTCCTCGACCGTCTCGGCGTAGTGCGACTCGCCCTTGAGGTCGACGACGGTCGAAGGGGTCGTCTCCGCAAGGGGGTTGGGGAAGGGCCGGGTCTGAAGTCCCACCAGGTCGATGTAGTGCTGGAGCGCCGTGGAGGACGGCGGGAAGCGCATCGCGCCCATCTCGGCGGTGAGGGACGGGTCGCAGCCGTCGAAGCCGACGGTCCGCAGCCGTCCGCCGATCTGGTCGGCCTCGTAGACGACCGGCCTCAGGCCCATCTTCATCAGCTCGTACGCGGCCACGATGCCGGACAGCCCGCCGCCGATGACCGCGACCTCGGCGCCGTGCTCGGTCGCGGGGACCTGGCCGAGCCCCGCGGGGTGCGCGAGGAAGTCGTCGTACGCGTAGGGGAAGTCCGGGCCGAACATGGTGATCGGCGGCTGCTGCCCGTCGGTGTGCTCGACGGCGTTGGGCACCGTGGACGTCATGGGGTACGGACTCCTTGCACAAGAAAGAACTGGGGTGGGGTTTCAGACCAGGGACCCGTACAGGCCGGGGCGGCGGTCCTTCAGATACGGGTTCGCCTCGCGGGAGGCGGCGAGGAGGACGGGGTCGGCGTCGGCGAGGAGCAGTTCCTCGCCGCGTCCGGCGCGGGTCCGGGCGACCCCGTCGGGACCGGCCAGCACGGAGAGTCCGACGAACTCGAACTCCCCTTCCTGACCGACCCGGTTGACGTACGCGACGTACATCTGGTTCTCGAAGGCGCGCACCGGGATCACCGACTCGGCGACGAACTGGAAGGGGTGCATCTGCGCGGTCGGGACAAGGAGGAGGTCGGTGCCGGCCAGGGCGTGGGCGCGGACGTTCTCCGGGAACTCGACGTCGTAGCAGATCATCAGGCCGACGGTCAGACCGTTCAGCTCGGCCTGGACGACCGGCTGCTCGCCCGGCTGGAAGTGGTCGCGTTCGAAGCAGCCGAAGAGGTGGGTCTTGCGGTAGTTCGCGAGCCGGGAGCCGTCGGCGGAGATCAGCTGGGCGGAGTTGTACACCGCCGCGCCGGAGCGCTCGGGGTAGCCGTAGGCGATCGCGAGGCCGTGCCGGGAGGCGAGCTCCGCGACCGCGTCGGCGCTGTCGCCGTCGGCGGGCTCGGCGAGACGGGCGATGTCGTCGCCGATCGCGTACCCGGTGAGGAACATCTCCGGCGCGAGCAGCAGTCCGGCGCCCGCGGCGGCGGCCCGGCCCGCGGCCTCGTCGAGGACCTTCAGGTTCTCGACGACGGAGCCGGGCCGGCCGGAGCTCTGGAGCAGGGCTGTGCGCATGCGTGATCCTCACCGGTACGAGGGGGTTCGGGGGCCACATCGACGGTACGGTCCACCGCGCGGCCCGGACAAGGAGGAGCCGTTGCGCGCCGGTGAGCGGATCGTTGCGTGCGTCGGGGGCCCGGCGGCGATTCGTTGCGCACCCCTCACGCACGCCTCACGCACGCCTCACCCGCCTGCCCCACGCCTCCCCCGGGCCTCACCCACGTCTTCCCCGGGCCACGACCAGCGCCGTCACCAGGTAGGGCACGGCGCACAGCGCGAACACCGTGCCGTGCGCGAAGGCCGAGCCGAGGGCGCCGTACGCCCCGTACACCCCGATGGTCACCGCCTCCGTGCCGAGGCTCGCGACGGAGGTGAGGGTGGCCCGGCCGCCGCCCTCGATGCGCTGCTGGAGCCGGACGTCGGCCAGGACCGTCGCCAGCTGGAAGCCGCCGAAGGCGAGGGCGACGAGGCCGATGCCGGCGGGAGTACCGCAGGCCCCACCGGCGGCGAGCGCCACAGCTGAAACGGCGAGCAGCGCGGCGAACCCCGTGCGCCCCAGGTGCTCGGCCGCCCCGGACAGCAGGCTGCCGGCCGTGACGCAGACCCAGATCGGCGCCAGCAGGTAGGGGACGGCCGTGTCGGGCACGCCGACCTCTCTGACCAGCAGGGACGTGTACTCGTCGAGGGCGCCCCAGACCGCTGTGACGGCCGGGACGAGCAGCAGGGCGCCGCGCACGGAGCGGTCGCGCCGGGCGTCGGCGAGTCCGCCGCGCAGGGTCGCCGCCCAGCCCTCGCCCGCACCGGAGGGCCTGTGGTGCTCGGGGAAACGGGTCGCCGTCGCCGCGCAGAGCAGACAGGCCAGCACGCTCGCCGCGCCGACCGCCGGGTAGCCGCCGACCGCCAGGACCGGTCCCGCCAGGGCCGTCGCCGCCATGACGGCCACCTGCCCCACCGCATGGGCCCGGCCCGTCACCCTGGCGTACCGGTCGGCCGCGCCGAGCAGCTCCAGCTCCTCGTAGACCAGGGCCTCCAACGCGCCGGAGCTCAGCGCTCCGCGCACACCCCACAGGGCGAACCCGGCGGCGAAGGTCCCGTACGACGGGACGAGCACCCACAGCGCGAAGCCGGCGCCGCCCAGCAGCGGGCCCAGCCACAGCAGCAGCCGTCGGGAGACGGCGTCGGCCCAGGCGCCGGAGGGGACCTCCAGCAGCACGCCGGTCAGCGACCACAGGACGAACAGGGAGGAGATCTGCCAGACGGACAGCCCGGTGTCCGCGAACAGCAGCGCGTACACCGGGTAGAGCAGCACGAACTCGTCGAGGAACGCGTACGCGTAGAGCGTGGCGGTCAGTCGACGGACGCCGGAGCCGGTCGTGGATCAATGTCGCCAGGTCATGCCCTCGATGTTAGACAGCTCCGGCCCCGGCGCCCAGGGAGAAAGTGGTGATCACCGCCGCGTGGTCGGACGGCCAGTCGTTGTCCTCGACGTCCGGCCAGGTCCGGGGGCTGCCGCTGACGTACGTCCGGGAGTCGAGCACCCGCAGCCCCCGGTGCAGGACGAAGTCGATCCGGTCCTGCGGCTCCGGGCGGCCGCTGCCGTCCTCGTGCTCGGCGTGCACCGGGGACCAGGTGTGCCCCGGACTCCGTACGGGGTCGGGGTGCGCCTCGCGGTAGGAGTCGCGCAGGCCCGCCTCCTCGGCGGCCTTGGTCACCGGCCACTCGACGTCCGGCCCGTCCAGGTGGGAGGGACTGTTGAAGTCGCCGACGAGGACCAGCGGCCCCTCGCCGCCGAGCCGGCCCAGGGCGTCCCGCATCTGGGCGAGCCGGACCTCCTCGTGGGCGATCAGATCGGCGGCCGGCAGTGCGTCGAAGGCGGCCTCGTAGGGCCCGTACGGCGTGTAGTCGAGGTGGACCGTCCAGACCTCGACCTCCGTTTCCCCGGCCACCCGGATCCGGACGCCGGCCGCGCCGTAGAAGCCCGCCTGCGGGTCGCCCAGGGCGGCCGTGATCGGGTGGCGGCTGATGATCCCGAGGTTGTCGCCGGCGCGGTGGTGGTGCCAGCCGAGGGCCTCGGCGAGTTCCTCGGCGGCGCCGCCGTACGTCTCCTGGAGGCCGACCACGTCGACGTCGGTCTCGGCGATGACCTTGAGCTGCTTGGCCCGGTGGTCGCGGACCTTGGTGCCGCCGTGCCAGAGGTTCCAGGTCATGACCCGGAGCCGGTGCGGCGGCAGGGAGCGCAGCCGCTGCAGGGTGACGCCCTCCAGGGTCGGCAGGACGGTGCGGCCCGGCGCCGCGTCGATCGGCGCGAGCGAGGGCACCGCGAGCACGGCGCAGCCCGCCGCCTCGGCGGAGGCGACCCCGGTCGGCGTGTCCTCGACGGCCACGCAGGACGCCGGGTCGACGCCCAGGGCGCGGCAGGCGGCGAGGTAGGGGTCGGGGTCGGGCTTGGTGCGGCCGGTGTCGTCGGCGGTGACGGTGACGGCGAAGCGACTCGCGCCGAGCGCGGCGAGCACGGTGTCGGCGACGGCCCTGGGGGACGCGGTCACCAGGGCCGTCGGCACGCCCTCGCGGGCCAGGGCGTCGAGCAGGTCGAGCGCGCCGGGGCGGGGCAGGATGCCGGTGCCGACCCGGTCCGCGAACTCCCGGTGGAGCGCGTCGGCGAGGTCCGCGGCGGGCGCGCCGGTGGTCGCGGCGAGCCAGTCGGCGGTGTGCTCGACCGGGCGGCCGAGCACCTCCGGCTGGTCGGCCTCGGTCAGGGTCCGGCCGGCCACCCGCTCCACCGCCTCCCACCACAGCCGCTCGGTGTCGACGAGCGTGCCGTCCATGTCGAACAGGACGGCCTGGAGCGGGAGTCGCGTCACGATTGCCTCATTCTGTGCATGTGGGGGGAGATCCAGCGGATGCGGGGGATGCGGGTTCAGGAGGGGCGTTCGGCGACCAGCACCGGCCGTTCGGGCAGCGACACGCGCACCACGGCCCCCGCGCCGAGCCCGGCCGCCTCGTGCGCGGGCAGATCGGCCTTGACCTCGGTGCCGTCGGCGAGCCGGACGGTGACCCGGACGGCCGCGCCCAGGAAGGAGGTGGCGACCACCCGGGCGTCCGCGCCCTCCTCGGCCCGTACCCCCACCGCCTCCGGCCGCACCAGCACGTCCACCTCGGCCGCCGACGGCGCGGGTCCGTCGACGGGCAGCCGCTGCCCCAGCACCTCGACCTCGCCGTGGGAGAGCCGCCCGGGTATGCGGCTCATGGTGCCCACGAACTCGGCGACGAAGGCGGTGGCGGGCCGGCCGTACAACTCGGCCGGGGCGGCGCACTGTTCGAGCCGTCCGGCGTGCATCACGGCGACCCGGTCCGCCATGGACAGGGCCTCCTCCTGGTCGTGGGTGACGAACAGGGTGGTGATGCCGAGCTCCTGCTGGAGCCGCCGGATCTCCTCGCGCAGGGTGAGACGCACCTTGGCGTCGAGCGCGGAGAGCGGTTCGTCCAGGAGCAGGACGCGCGGGCGCAGGGCGAGGGCGCGGGCCAGCGCGATGCGCTGCTGCTGGCCGCCGGAGAGCTGGTGCGGGAACCGCCCGCCCTTGTCGGCGAGCCCGACCAGCTCCAGCAACTCCGCGGCCCGCGCCCGCCGCTGCGCCGTCCGCACCTTCCGCATCCGCAGCCCGAAGGCCACGTTGTCGAGCGCGTCGAGATGCGGGAAGAGGCTGTACGACTGGAAGACCATCCCGGCGTCGCGTCGATGCGCCGGGACGCGGGTCACGTCCTCGCCGTCGACCAACACCTCGCCGGAGTCGGGGTGTTCGAACCCGGCGAGCATGCGCAGCGCGGTGGTCTTGCCGCAGCCGGACGGGCCGAGCAGGGCGAGGAGTTCCCCGGGCCGGACGGTCAGGTCGAGTCCGTCGAGGGCGACGGTCGGCCCGAACTCCCGGCGCAGGCCGCGGAATTCGACGGTGGCGGCCTTGTCCCTCTCGATGGCCGCCTTCTCTGGCGTGGTCACGGTCATGGGTTCATCCCCGGGAAGTAGAACGGGTGCGTCCGCCGAAGCCGGCGAGGACGAGGAGCAGCGCCCAGGTCACGAGCAGGCTGAGCACGGACACGGCGACGGACAACTGGGCCTGTGAGCCGCTGACGTTGACGATCCACACCGCGAAGGGCTGGAAGCCGAGCAGCTGCGCCACGGTGAACTCGCCGAGCACCAGGGCCAGCGTGAGGAAGGACGCGTTGAGCAGCGCGCCGCGCAGATTGGGCAGCACGGCCTGGAGCAGCGCCTGCGGCCACCCGGCCCCGCAGCTGCGGGCGGCCTCGACGAGGGTGCGTACGTCGACGGCGCGCAGCCCGGCGTCCAGCGCCCGGTACACGAACGGCAGCGCCATCACGACGTAGGCCAGGACGAGGACGAAGGGGAAGTCGGGGTTCTGGATCGCCACGAAGGTCTGGAACAGGGGTGTTCTCGAGAGGTGGTCGGGGCCCCACTTCAGGACCGTGCCGAGGCCGGCGACGAAGGCGATCGGCGGGACGACCAGCGGCAGTGAGCACACCACCTCGACGACCGGCCGCAGCCGTGGCGCGCCGAGCCGCAGCGCGACCATCGCGGGGACCGTGAGCAGGAGGACCACGGCGATGGTGGCGGCGGCCAGTTCCAGCGAGAGCAGCAGGCTGGAGGTGAAGCCCTCGGTGGAGAAGATCTGTGTGTAGGCGTCGAAGGTGACGCCCTGCCCGGGCACGTCGACCGTGAAGACGACCGACGCGGCCAGCGGCAGCAGGAAGTACAGTCCGGCGAGGCCGAGCACGCCCCACCGCCACAGGGTCAGGCGAGCCATCGCGCGCTCCGTCGTTGCAGGGGCAGGTACACGGCCATGACCAGGCCCGCGACCAGGACCATGTCGAGGCTGAGGGCGAGGGCCACGTTCTCCTGGCCGACCAGCACGTTGCCGGAGATCGCGTCGGCGATCTGCAGGGTGACCAGCGGGATGGAGCTGCCGACCATGGCGGCGGCGGTGGCGTACGCGGCGAAGGCGCTGCCGAAGAGCAGGACCAGCCCGCCGAGGAGCGAGGGCAGCAGGACGGGCAGGGCGACGTGCCGCCAGTACTGCACGGGGGTCGCGCCGTTGTTCTGCGCGGCCTCGCGCCACTGGGAGCGCAGGCCGTCCAGGGCCGGGGTGATGGTGAGGACCATCAGCGGGATCAGGAAGTACAGGTAGACGATCACCAGACCCCAGAAGCTGTAGAGGTCCCAGCCCTTGTCGGTGAGGCCGAAGTACCGGGTCAGGACGCCCGCGTTGCCGAGTGTGGCGACGAAGGCGAAGGCCAGCGGGACGCCGCCGAAGTTGGCGAGGACCCCGGAGGCGGTGAGCACGGCCTCGCGCAGCGCGCGGAAGCGGGAGGTCACCACGGCCTGCGCCAGCGGCAGTCCGAGGAGCGCGCCCAGAACCGCGGACACCGCGGACAGCTTCACGCTGCCGAGGAGGGCCGTCAGATACGCGCCCCGCAGGGAGGCGCTCAGGTTGTCGACGGTGTACGACGTGGCGCCCGTGGCCGGGTCCTTGGCGGTGAAGGCGCCGTCGAGCATGGCCAGGGCGGGCAGCCCGAAGGCGATCGCGGTGAAGAGGAGCAGCGGGGCGACGGCGAGCCAGGTGAGGCCACGGCGCCGCCGCTTCACCGGAGCGGCGGTCGCCGTGTCGACCCGTGGGAGGGTCGTCGTCATCCGGAGACGGCCTTCGCCCAGCCCTGTCCGAGCACCGTCTTGGCCTTGCTCTGCTGGGCCTCGCTCGGGAAGGCGGGCGTCCCGGAGACCTGGGGCAGCTTGGCCGCGGCCGCGGTGTCGAGGGTGCCGGCCTTCTCCATGGCGGTCATCAGGGCCGGGCGGGCGTACCCCTTGAGCCAGAGGTTCTGGCCCTCGGCGCTGTAGAGGTACTCCTGCCACAGGCGCGCGGCCGCCGGGTGCGGGGCGTCCTTGTTGATGGCCTGGGAGTAGTACTGGGAGAACTGGCCGTCGGTCGGGACGGCGACCTTCCAGTCGACGCCCTTGGACTTGAACTCGTCGGCGTACCCGGCGTTGAGGTAGTCCCAGTCGATGCTGATCGGCGTCTCGCCCTTCTCGACGGTGGCCGGAGTCGACTCGACGGGCGTGTAGTTGCCGTTCTTCTTGAGCTTGGCGAAGAAGTCGAGGCCGGGCTGGATGTCGTCGAAGGAGCCGCCGCTCGCGAGCGCCGCCGCGTACACGCCGCCGAAGGCCGAACCCGACTTGGTGGGGTTGCCGTTGAGGGCGACCTGGCCCTTGTACTGCGGCTTGAGCAGATCCGCGAAGGTGGTCGGACAGGTCTTCACGCGCTTGGCGTCGCAGCCGATGGAGATGTAGCCGCCGTAGTCGTTGTACCACTGCGCCTTCGGGTCCTTCTGGCCCTCGGGGATGTCGGCGTAGGAGGCGACCTTGTACGGCGCGAGCAGGCCCTGCTGGGCGGCGCTCAGCGCGAAGGAGCTGCCCAGGTCGAGCACGTCGGGGGCGCGGCCCTGCCCCTTGCGCGACGTCACGGCGTTGATCTCGTCCTGGCTGGAGCCGTCCGGGTTCTCGACGGCGATCTTGATGCCGTACTTCTTCTCGAAGCCGTCGATGAGGGCGCCGTAGTTCGCCCAGTCGCGGGGCAGCGCGATGGCGTTGAGCGTGCCCTCCTTCTTCGCCGCCTTCTCCAGGGCGGCGAGCCCGCCGAAGTCGGCGGCGGAGGCGGCGGTGGCGGCGTTCTTGCCGTCGGCGGTGGTCGACGTGTTGTCGGGGGCGGCGCCGCAGGCGCTCAGGGCGAGCGCGGCGACGGCCGCGAGGGCGCCTGAGCGGACGGCGGTTCTCGGCAGGGACACGGTCACGGCTTCTCCAGGGGACGCGCGAGAATGCAGGAGATGAGGCGAACTTGTCTGAACAAGTTCGCCTCAGTACGCACGCCGCTGGTGTCCCCTTCGTAAACTCTGGCGAAACCCTGAGCCCCGATTTCCCACACAATCCTGGTCGCAGGACCGAGCCGCCGGATGTCGATTAGGCTGATCAAGCTGTACACAGCAGCCAACGTGAGGGGGAAGCGAAGCATGGCGGCGCGACACGAGAGGATCGCCGACGAGCTGCGCCGCGCGATCGACCGCGAGGAGTACACGGTCGGCAGTCTGCTGCCCGCCGAGACGGACCTCGCGGCCGCCTACGGCGTCTCGCGCGGCACGGTCCGCCAGGCCGTCGCCGCGCTCACCGCGGAGGGGCTCATCGGCTCGCGTCAGGGCGCCCGCCGCGTGGTCCTGGCCAGCCGCCGCAGCCAGAGCTTCGCCGAGCTGCGCAGCTTCGCCCAGTGGGCGCGCGCGATGGGCCGCGAGGCCACCGGCCACGTCGTCGCGCAGGAGTACCGCCCGGCGACCGCCGAGGACGCCGTACGCCTCCAACTGCGCGAGCTGACCAGGGTGTTGCACGTGCTGCGGGTGCGCGGTCTGGACGGCGAGCCGGTCCTCCTGGAGCGGACCGTGTACGCCGACTGGATCTCCCCCGCCGTCGAGCCGATCGAGCCGGACTGCCCCTCCGTGACCCAGCGCCTCCTCGACGACACCGGTCTGGTCTTCGCCTACGGGGAGCACGTCATCGACGCGGTGGCGGCGGGCGCGCAGGACGCCGAGTTGTTGGGCGTCCGCCGGACGAGTCCCCTGCTGCGCGTGCGCCGGGTGACGACGACCCGCGAGGGCCGCCCGGTGGAGTGGTCGGACGACCGCTACCGCTCGGACGCGGTCAGCTTCAGCGTGCACAACTCGATCGGGAACAACGCGCTGGCCCGCAAGACGGCCGACTGACGGACGCTCCAGCGGGCAGGAAACCCCCATGGACATCGCCGCCCTGCCCTTCGTGGACGAGCACGCGACGGTCGTCACGGCGCAGGCCGACGCCGTGTGGGACGCCGTCGGCGACGCCCTGGACGGCTCGTTCACACCCGGCTACGCCCGCCTCGTCGGCTGCGCCGACCGTGCGGCGTCCGGTCCACGCCCCCTGGCCGTGGGCTCGACGGTGCCCGGCTTCCGGGTGGCCTCGGCGGCGCCGGGGCGGGAGCTGGTCCTCGTGGGACGCCACCGCTTCTCGACGTACGCCCTGGTCTTCCGTCTCGACGAGGCCGGTCCGGGCCGCGTCCGGCTGTGCGCCGAGACCCGGGCCAGGTTCCCCGGTCCGGCCGGCGGCCTCTACCGGCTGCTCGTCGTCGCCTCGGGCGCCCACGCCGTCCTCACGGGCCGGCTGCTTGCGGGGATCCGTCGCCGGGCCGAACAGGTCAGGTCGGGGACCCCGCGGAGAACCGCCTGAGCAGCGGGGACAGCACCAGCACGGACTTGGTCCGCTCCACGAACGGCTCCCCCGCGATCCGCTCCAGCACCCGCTCGAAGTGACGCATGTCGGCGGCGAAGACCTGGGCGACGGCGTCCGCCTCCCCGGTGACGGTGGAGGCGGCCACGACCTCCTGGTAGCGCTCAAGACCCCGCTGGATGGTCTCCGGGGAGGTGTTGCGCCGGCAGTAGATCTCGACGAACCCCTCGGTCTCCCAGCCGAGCGCCGCCGGGTCGACCCGTACGGTGAAGCCGGTGATGGCGCCGGTGGCCCGCAGCCGGTCCACCCGCCGTTTCACGGCGGGCGCGGACAGGCCGACCAACTGCCCGATGTCCGCGTAGGAGCGACGGGCGTCCTCGGCGAGGGCGTGCACGATGCGTTCGTCGAGATCGTTCAGCACAGTGGGTCGTTCACTTCTCAGATGGTTCAGATGATTCAGTCGGTTCGGCAGCCGCGGGCGTCGCCAGTCGGGAGCGGCGATGGCCGTAACTGAAGTAGAACACGAGCCCGACCGCCATCCAGACACCGAAGACCACCCAGGTGACGGCCGAGAGGCTGCCCATCATCCAGACGCAGAAGGCCAGGCCGAGGGCCGGCAGCACCGGGGAGAGCGGGACCCGGAAGGTTCGGGGCATCTCCGGACGGGTCCGGCGCAGCACCACGACGGCGATGTTGACCAGCGCGAAGGCGAACAGCGTGCCGATGCTGGTGGCGTCCGCGAGTTGCCCCAACGGGATGGCGGAGGCCAGGACACCGCAGAACAGGGACACGATCAGGGTGTTCGCGCGGGGCGTGCCGGTCTTCGGGTGGACGCGCGAGAACACCTTGGGGACGAGTCCGTCCCGGGACATCGCGAACAGGACGCGGGTCTGGCCGTACAGGACGGTCAGCACGACGCTCGCGATGGCGATGACGGCGCAGAAGGCCAGCAGGGTGCCCCAGAAGGACTGTCCGGTCACGTCCCGCATGATCTGCGCGAGCGCGGCCTCGGAGTCGTTGAACCGCTGCCAGGGCCGGGCGCCGACGGCCACGGCGGCGACCACGACGTACAGGGCCGTCACGATGACGAGCGAGAGCATGATCGCGCGGGGCAGGTCGCGCTGCGCGTTCTTCGCCTCCTCGCCGGCGGTGGAGGCGGCGTCGAAGCCGATGTACGAGAAGAAGAGGGTCGCGCCGGCCGCGCTGACGCCCGCCATGCCCAGCGGCATGAAGTGGTCGTAGTTGCCGGAGCGGAAGCCCTGGACTCCGATCGCGCAGAACAGCACCAGCGCGGCGATCTTCACGGCCACCATGACGGTGTTGGCGCGCGCGGACTCCTTCGCCCCGCCCAGCAGGAACGCCATGGCCAGCAGGACGACGATCAGTGCGGGCAGGTTGAAGACGCCCCCGTCGCCGGGCGGCGCGGACAGCGCGTCCGGGATGGTCACGCCGATCGTCCCGTCGAGAAGCTCGTTGAGGTACTCGCCCCAGCCGACGGCGACGGCGGCGACCGAGACGCCGTACTCCAGGACCAGACACCAGCCGCAGATCCAGGCGACCAGCTCGCCCATCGTTGCGTATGCGTACGAGTACGAGGATCCCGCGACCGGGATCGTGCCCGCCAGCTCGGCGTAGGACAGGGCCGAGAAGAGCGCCGTGAGTCCGGCGATCACGAAGGCGAGGGTGACCGCGGGTCCGGCCTTGGGGACGGCCTCGCCGAGGACCACGAAGATGCCGGTGCCGAGGGTGGCGCCGATGCTGATCATCGTCAGCTGCCAGAGCCCGAGGGAGCGCCGCAGGGACCCTCCCTCGCCCTGGCCGCCCTCGGCGACCAGTCGTTCCACGGGCTTGCGCCGCATCAGGCGCGCGCCGAGCCCCGGGGACGGGGGGACGGTCTGACTGCGCCGCTGCGGGGGTGCGCCTTGGTCGAGCACGCTGACTCCTTTGTCGCTGCCGGTCGGCGCGACGGGGACCGGCGGCGCCCCCTGGCGGGCGGGAACCACCGAGCGGGGTCCCTGCCACGCTACGTACAGCGCAGAACCCTACGAGCCAGGGCGTTGCCTCTGTAATGCAGCAACCTTGCGCGTATCCGCAAGATCGTTGCGTTCCTCGCGGCAGCGCGGGTGTTCGTTGCGCGGGGGCTGTCGAGCGTTGCGCGACTGCCCCGATCAGGGCTGGTCAGGGCAGTGCGGGGCTGTGCAGCGCCGATCGGGGCCGTTCTTACAGGGCCGTGCGAGCGCAGCTCCTCCGGCCAGACGCCGAGCCCGCCGATCACGGGGCAGACCACCGTGACCTCGGGCGCCGCACAGCCGGTCCAGCGCTGCTCCGTGTTGCCCGACCGGCCGCCCCTCCAGCCAGGCGAGCAGGTACGTGCTCTCCCCCGCCTCCTGCCGCGCGAACCGCCGCGCGTGGAAGGACGTGCCTCCGGGCGAGCCGATGCGCCGGTCGAGCAGCGCCACGTCGGCGGCCCGGCAGACGATGATCTCCATGCCCCGACCGTAGGGCGCGGGCAGCCGAACGGCCCCTGGTCTTCCCGGCGGACGGGACAACGGGGGCCGTACGGAAGGGAGTCAGTCGATTTCGGAGTCGGCTCAGCTCCAGCTGGCGTGCAGCGGCTTGCCCTCCGCGTAGCCGGCCGCGCTCTGGATGCCGACGATGGCCTTCTCGGCGAACTCCTCCAGGGAGGCCGCGCCCGCGTAGGTGCAGGAGGAGCGGACGCCCGTGATGACCGAGTCGATCAGGTCCTCGACGCCCGGGCGGCCCGGGTCGAGGAACATCCGGGAGGTGGAGATGCCCTCCTCGAACAGCGCCTTGCGGGCCCGGTCGTACGCCGACTCGTCCGACGTGCGGTTGCGCACCGCACGCGCCGACGCCATGCCGAACGACTCCTTGTAGAGGCGGCCGTTCGCGTCCTGCTGGAGGTCGCCCGGTGACTCGTAGGTCCCCGCGAACCAGGACCCGATCATCACGTTGGACGCGCCGGCGGCCAGCGCCATGGCGACGTCGCGCGGGTGGCGGACACCGCCGTCGGCCCACACGTGCTTGCCGTGCTTCTTCGCCTCGGCGGCGCACTCCAGGACCGCCGAGAACTGCGGCCGGCCCACGCCGGTCATCATGCGCGTGGTGCACATGGCGCCGGGGCCGACGCCGACCTTGACGATGTCGGCGCCCGCGTCGATCAGGTCCTTGACGCCCTCGGCCGAGACGATGTTGCCGGCCACGATCGGAACCTGCGGGTCGAGGGCCCGCACGACCCTGACCGCGCTGATCATCGACTCCTGGTGGCCGTGCGCGGTGTCGATGACGAGCGTGTCGACCCCTGCGTCCAGCAGCTGCTTGGCCTTGCCGGCGACGTCGCCGTTGATGCCGACGGCGGCGGCGACGCGCAGCCTGCCCTGCGCGTCGACGGCGGGCGTGTACAGCGTGGCGCGCAGCGCGCCCTTGCGGGTCAGGATGCCGGCGAGCCTGCCGTCCGCGTCGACGGCGGGGGCGTAGCGCCGGTTGGCCGCGTCGAGGGTGTTGAAGGCCTCGCGCGGGTCGATGCCGGCGTCCAGGAGCAGCAGGTCCCGGGACATGACGACCTCGAGCTGCGTGAAGCGGTCCACGCCGGTCAGGTCCGCGTCGGTGACGACGCCGACCGGACGGCCGCCCTCGTCGACGACGACGCCGGCGTTGTGCGCGCGCTTGGGCAGCAGGGCGAGGGCGTCGGCGACCGTCTGGTGCGGGGCGAGCACGATCGGGGTGTCCAGCACCAGATGGCGGCTCTTGACCCAGGTGACGACCTCGGTGACGACGTCGATCGGAATGTCCTGGGGGATCACGACGAGTCCGCCGCGCCGGGCCATCGTCTCGGCCATCCGGCGGCCGGCGACGGCGGTCATGTTGGCGACGACCAGCGGAATCGTGGTGCCCGAGCCGTCCGGGGAGTCGAGGTCCACGCCCTGCCGCGATCCGACCGCGCTGCGGCTCGGCACCATGAAGACGTCGTCGTAGGTGAGGTCGTAGGCGGGCTGGATGTCGTTGAGGAAACGCACGTGCTGCACATCCCAGTCGATCAGAGGTGACCCCCGGACAGGTCAGCCAGGGGGAGAAGCACGTACTTCATTCTCCCACGACGGCCGGAATGCGATGCCCGGACAGAACGTCCAAGCAGCTCAGGCACCCCTTAGGAGGATCCTCCGAGAGCGAGCACGACCGACAGCTCCGGCGCCTGGTCCACCGCCGAGGAGAACACCGCCTGCGCGATCTCCCACTCCTCAGGCTGCGTCTTCGCGTACTGCCGCCAGTTCCGTACGACGACCAGCACCGGCCCGGACTCCGGCCCTTGGGGCAGGTCGGTGAGGCTGTCGGCGAGCGCGTCCCAGTTGCGGCCGAACCAGTCGGGCAGCTCCAGGTCCCGGGCGCAGCGATCCATCAGGTCCGCCTTGTCGGAGACCCCGTCGAGGTCCAGCGTGAGCACGTGCTCCGTCATCCCGGCACCGTCCTGAGCTAGTCGTGGTGAGGGGCGGAGGGGGCGGCCCGGGGACCACCCCCTCCGGGGCGGTCTGGGGACCACCCCTCTGATCTTCCGTCAGATTCCGTCCGGGTCGGCCCGGTTGAGGGCGGGCTTCGGGCTCGGCCCCGCCGTCATCAGATAGTCGGCCGCCGAGGTGTCCGTCACCAGGCTGGTGACGAGCCCGGACCGCAGCACCGCGTCGATCGCGGCCGCCTTGCGCTGCCCGCCCGCGATCGCGACGACCTCGGGCACCCGGCGGAGCTGGTCGGCCTTGACCGTGATGCACCGCTCGCCCAGGTCGCGACCGACCCGGCGGCCGTCGGAGTCGAAGAGGTGCGCGGACATCTCTGCGGCGACGCCGAGCGAGGCGTAGTGGCCCCGCTCCTCGTCGCTGAGCATGTCGTGCACCGTCGAGATCCCGGGCTCCCAGGAGCCGATGGAGACACAGGCGACCGTGACCTTGTCGAAGTACTCGAAGGCCCGGGCGATCCCGGTCTGGTGGCGCAGCGCCTCCGCGGTGGCCGCGTCCGGCAGCAGCATCGGCGCGTAGATGGGATGCGCGTCGCCGCCGGACACCTGGGCGGCGCGGCGGACGGCCTCGACCGAGCCGCGCTCGGCGGTCCCGGCGTCGTACACGCCCGTCAGCTGCACGACCGTGCAGGGCGGCAGCCGGTCCAGGGCCGCCGCCATGTGGATGGTGGACCGGCCCCAGGCCAGGCCCAGGACATCCCCTTCGTTCACGAGCTCGGCGAGCAGGTCGGCCGCGACTTCTCCCAGGTTCTCGGGGTCGGGCGAGTCCGCGGCCTCGGCCGGGGACTCGACCACCACGGCGTGCCTGAGGCCGTACCGGGCGCGGAGCGCGTCGGAGCGCTCGGCGTCCAGTTCGGCCGGCACGCGGATCTCGATCCGTACGAGATCCCGTTCGAGGGCGGTCTCCAGGACCCGGGCCACCTTGAAGCGGCTGACGCCGAACTCCTCCGCGATCTGGATCTTGGACTTGCCCTCGAGGTAGAAGCGGCGGGCCATGGCCGCCGCCTGCACCAGCTCAGCGGGTCCCATCCGCATGGCTGACCGGCCCGCCGACATACCCGACACGGCGATCTCCTCACTGCTGTTCACACTCTGGATACGCCGTTCATCCTCGCAGATCCGGCGCAGTTGATCAGCTCCGATGGGAGCCGTTCACGTTCCCTTGGTCAAGCGGTCGGTTCCGTGGTCGGTTCAGTGGCCGCACGCCCACGACGCCTTGGCGGTCGCCGCCTCCGCCTGCGCGCGCAGCGCGCGGACCGCCTCGGCCGGGTCCGCGGCCCCGTACACCGCCGAACCGGCGACGAACACGTCCGCGCCCGCCTCGGCGCACCGCTCGATCGTCGAGGCCGAGACCCCGCCGTCGACCTGGAGCCACAGCTCAAGGCCGTGCTTGCTGATCAACTCGCGGGTGCGACGGATCTTCGGGAGCATGATGTCGAGAAAGGCCTGGCCTCCGAAGCCCGGCTCGACCGTCATGATCAGCAGCATGTCGAGCTCGGGCAGCAGGTCCTCGTACGGCTCGATCGGCGTCGCGGGCCTCAGCGCCATGGAGGCACGGGCGCCCTTCGCCCGGATCTCGCGGGCGAGCCGCACCGGCGCCGCGGCCGCCTCGACATGGAAGGTGACGGACGAGGCGCCCGCCTCGACGTACTGCGGGGCCCAGCGATCGGGGGCCTCGATCATCAGATGGCAGTCCAGCGGAGTGTCCGTCGCACGGGCCAGAGACTCTACGACCGGCACACCGAGCGTGAGGTTCGGGACGAAATGGTTGTCCATGACGTCGACGTGGAGCCAGTCGGCTCCGTCGACCGCCTGTGCCTCGTCCGCGAGGCGGGCGAAGTCGGCGGACAGAATGCTGGGGTTGATCTGCGCGGCCATGCCCCAAGCCTCCCATGCTCCGTGGGGGTTGCGGGCATCGGTCTCGCGCAGCGACCGTGGAGCGTACGCCGTGGACGGCTCCAGGGGCGGCTATGACCGGGAAACTCGGGCGGCAGGGCATCGGCCATCTGGTCTGCGGACGGCGGGCGAAGTGGCTGGTGCTGGCGTTGTGGCTGGTGGTGCTGTTCCTGACGGCGCCCTTCGCGCAGAAACTGACCGACGCCGAGGACAACGACGCGGCCTCCTGGCTGCCGGGATCGGCCGAGTCCACCCAGGTCCTGCAGACGTCGGAGCACTTCCGGCCCGAGCAGATCCCCGCGATCGTCGTGTACGTCCGCGACGGCGGCCTCACGGCCCAGGACCGCGCGCAGATCATCCAGGACGCGGCCCAGCTCAGCAGGCTGACCGACCACGGCATCCGGGGCGGCGAGACCCGCGGCCCGGTCTACGACCGCCCGGCCGACCCCCGCGCCGCCCAGATCTACGTCCCGATCACCATGGGCGAGAAGGGCTGGGAACAGATCTCCCCCGCGGTCGACTCGATCCGTGACGTCGTCGGCAAGGGCGGCGCCGGGCTGGCCGTGCACATCACCGGCCCCGGCGGCACCTCCGCGGACTTCTCCAAGGCCTTCGAGGGCATCGACTCGACCCTGCTGCTGTCGGCGATGGCCGTCGTCGTGGTGATGCTCCTCATCACCTACCGCAGCCCCACCCTGCTCCTGGTGCCGCTGCTCGGCGTGGTGGTCGCGCTGTTCACCGCGCAGGCGCTGATCTACTTCCTGGCCGAGCACGCGGGCCTGACCGTGAACGGACAGAGCGCCGGCATCCTCACGGTGCTGGTGTTCGGCGCGGGCACGGACTACGCGCTGCTGCTCGTCGCCCGCTACCGGGAGGAGCTGCGCCGGCACGAGGACCGGCACGAGGCGATGGCCCGGGCGCTGCACCGGGCGGGCCCCGCGGTACTGGCCTCCGGCGCGACGGTCGTGCTGAGCATGCTGGTGCTGCTGGCCGCCGAGATGAACTCCACCAGCGGTCTCGGTCCGGTCGCGGCGATCGGCGTGGCGGTCGCGCTGCTGGTGATGACGACCCTGTTCCCCGCCCTGCTGGTGATCTGCGGCCGCTGGATCTTCTGGCCGGCGATCCCGCACTTCGGCTCGCCCGAACCGAGCGAGCGCGGTGTCTGGGCCCGCACGGGCCAGGGCATCGCGCGCCGTCCGCGGATGATCTGGGCCGTGACGGCGCTCGTCCTGGCGGTCTGCTCGCTGGGCCTGATCCAGCTGCGGGCGGACGGCATCGGCAACGCGGACTCCTTCACCGGCAAGCCCGACTCGATCACCGGCCAGGAGGTGTCCGCGAAGTACTTCGCGGCGGGCAGCGGCGACCCGCTGGTGATCATCTCCGACCAGGCGCAGGCCCGACGGGTGGGCCTCGTGGTGGCCTCGACGGACGGGGTCGTGCCCACGTCCCTGGGCCTGCCGCCGGGCACCAAGCCCGCCTACGACGGCAAGGTGCTGTTCGAGGCGACCATGACCGCCCCGGCGGACAGCGACGCGGCGAAACGGACCGTCGAGCGGGTCCGGGACGCCGTGCACGCGGTGCCCGACGCCGACGCCCAGGTGGGCGGCGGCACAGCGGCCCTGCTGGACATGGAGAAGGCGACCACGCACGACAACCGGCTGATCATCCCGCTGGTCCTGGCGGTGGTCCTGCTGATCCTGTGCGCCCTGCTGCGCGCGGTCGTCGCACCGTTGCTGCTGGTCGGCACGGTGATCCTGTCCTTCGCGGCGGCCCTCGGCATCAGCGCGCTGGCCTTCCGCCACGTCTTCGACTACGCGGGCGAGTCGACGGACTTCCCGCTGTTCGTCTTCGTCTTCCTGGTGGCCCTGGGCATCGACTACAACATCTTCCTGACCACCCGCATCCGCGAGGAGGCGCTCCACCAGGGCACCCGGGCCGGTGTGCTGACCGGCCTCGCCGCGACGGGCTCGGTCATCACCTCCGCCGGCCTGGTCCTCGCGGGCACCTTCGCCGCCCTCGGCACCCTCCCCATGGTCGCCTTCGCCGAGATCGGCTTCGCGGTAGCCCTGGGCGTCCTCCTGGACACCTTCATCGTACGATCGGTGCTGGTCACAGCACTGTTCCTGGACGTGGGCCCCAAGGTGTGGTGGCCGGGACGCCTGTCCGGCGACGACCGCGCGCAGACACCGTCCCGGCCCGAGGAACCGATCAGCCGGTCCGCCGAATGAGCGCCAGATACATCGCGTCCGTCCCATGCACATGCGGCCACAGCTGTACGTCGGGCCCCTCGCCCAGCGCCGGCACGCCGGGCAGCATGGGCCGGGCGTCGATCAGCTCGGCCTGCGGGAACTGCTTGAGCAGGTCGGCGACGACGGCCCGGGTCTCCGCGAGGTGCGGCGAGCAGGTGGCGTACCCGACGACGCCCCCGACCCGCACGGACTCCAGCGCGGTCCGCAGCAGCCCGCGCTGCAACGGCGCGAAGCCGTCCAGATCCTCCGGCCGGCGCCGCCACCGCGCCTCGGGCCGCCGCCGCAGGGCGCCCAGGCCGGTGCAGGGCACGTCCATCAGGACACGGTCGAAGGAGCCGGGCCGCCACGGCGGGCGCGTTCCGTCGGCGGCGATGACCTGGTAGGGCCCGGGGTTGCCGGCCAGCGCCTTCGCCACCAGACCCGCCCGGTGCGGCTGCTTCTCGGAGGCCAGGAGAGTGGCCCCCCGCTGGGCGGCGAGGGCGGCGAGCAGCGCGGCCTTCCCACCCGGCCCGGCGCACCCGTCGAGCCACTTCTCGTCCGGTCCGTCGATCGGCACGTTGGCGAGGGCCAGCGCCACGAGCTGACTTCCCTCGTCCTGCACCCCCGCCCGCCCCTCCCGCACGGCGTCGACGGCGCCCGGCTCCCCGCCTTCGGCCAGCCGCACGGCATACGGCGACCAGCGACCCGCGACGGCGGCCTCCTCCCGGAGCAGCTCCTCGCTCGTGGATCGTCCGGGCCGGGCGACCAGCGTCACCTCGGGCCGCTCGTTGTCGGCCTCCAGCAGGTCCTCGATGCCGGCCCGCCCGCCGCCGAGGGAGTCCCACAGCGCGGAGACGATCCAGCGCGGGTGCGAGTGCACGACGGCGAGATGGTCCTCGGGATCGTCGTCGTAGGGCGGCGCGACCTGCTCCAGCCAGCCGTCGAGATCATGCTGGGCGATCTTGCGCAGCACGGCGTTGACGAACTTGGCCCGGCCGTCCCCGAGCACGACCCGCGCCAGCTCCACGGAGGCGGACACGGCGGCATGCGTCGGAATCCGCGTCCCGAGCAGCTGGTGCGCCCCGAGGCTGAGCACGTCGAGCACGGGCGGATCGACCTCCCGCAGCGGCCGGTCCACACAGGCGGCGATGACGGCGTCGTACGTTCCCTGCCGCCGCAGCGTCCCGTACACCAGCTCGGTGGCCAACGCCGCGTCCCGCGCGTCGAACTTGTCGGGGCCCTCCTGCTCCCGCGCCTTGCGCAGCAGCGGCGGCAGCACGAGGTTGGCGTACGCGTCCCGCTCGTCCACCGCCCGCAGCGCCTCGAAGGCGAGGATGCGGACGGGGTCCTTCTGGGGCCGACGGTAGGGCTTGCCGGACGGGCGGGAACGGCGGGGCTGCTCACTCACGAAAAGGTGCTCCGGATTACAGGAGGGAAGGTGCGTCCAGCGTACGTCGGTCCATCGATACGCCGGTGTGTCGGTACGGCCGCCCGAGCAAGCCCTGGCAGTCCCTGACGTGCGCTCGGGCAAGCCCTGACGTGCGCGGGAGCGGCCGCGGACGGCTGCGGACGACCACGGACGGCTGCAGTGGCGGCCGCGGACGGCCGCAGGAGCGTTACGCCCCGAGGATCTCCTGCTCCCCGATCCGGACGCCCCGCGCCCAGTCCGCCGCCCGCATCGGCTTCTTGCCCTGCGCCTGCACCCACAGCAGCTCGACGGCGTACGAGCCGGTGCCGATGTGCACGCTGTTCTTGCCGACGGAGAGCGCGCCGGGGGCGAGGTCGGTGCGGTCGGGGACCGGCTGGACCTGGATGAGCTTGAGCCGCTCGCCGCGGAAGACGGTCCAGGCGCCGGGGGCCGGGGTGCATCCGCGCACCACGCGGTCGACGCGCAGGGCGGGCGTGGCCCAGTCGACCTGGGCGTCCTCGACGGTGATCTTGGGCGCGAGGGTGATCCCCTCGCCCGGCTGCGGTACGGCCTTCAGGCTGCCGTCCTCGATCCCGTCCACGGTCGCGGCGAGCAGCCCCGCGCCGGCGAAGGCGAGCCGGGTGAGCAGGTCGCCGCTGGTGTCGGTGGGCCGGATCACCTCGGTGACCGTCCCGTAGACCGGCCCGGAGTCGAGCCCCTCCTCGATGAGGAAGGTGGAGGCGCCGGTGATCTCGTCACCGGCCATGACGGAGTGCTGCACGGGCGCGGCCCCACGCCAGGCGGGCAGCAGCGAGAAGTGCAGATTGACCCAGCCGTGGGCCGGGATGTCCAGGGCCGCCTTGGGAAGCAGCGCCCCGTAGGCGACGACGGGACAGCAGTCGGGCGCGATCTCCTTCAGCCGCTCCAGGAACTCCGGGTCCCGGGGCCTGCCCGGCCTCAGCACCTCGATGCCTGCCTCCTCGGCCCGCTGGGCGACGGGGGACGCGACCAGCCTCCGCCCCCGCCCGGCCGGCGCGTCGGGCCGCGTGACGACGGCGGCCACCTCGTGCCGCCCGGAGGCGAGCAGAGCGTCCAGGGCGGGAACGGCGACCTCGGGGGTACCGGCGAAGACGAGCTTCATGAGTGGGCGGGGCCTCTCGGGCGGGACGGACGGCGGGCAACACACAAGTTTATGACGACGGGTGGGACGTCCGCCGACGGCGGTGCGCATCACGGGAGAACCCCGCTTTCCCGTCGGATCCCCGTCGGATCCCCATCCGGTCGCGCCCCGTCCGGTCCCCGTCCGACGCCTGTCCGACGCCTGTCCGACCGCATCGCGTACACCCCGGCCCAGGGGGCGTACGCATATGCCCATACGCCCCCACACCGTGACCAGCGGAGCGCACCCGCGTTGGTCAAGAAAGAGTTGACCACACCGGACCGCGTCCCACCGCGGCCCGACCCTTATCTCTTCAACGCCGGTTCGAGAGGCTTGTTCATGGCCGACCATGCAACCCACGACGCCCAGGCCCGGGCCAGCCTGCACTTGCTGGTGCGGGACATCGAGCGGGTCCGCCGGCAGGTGGACGCGCTGCGCACCCTCACCGCCCAGCTGGGCAACGTCTACCGCCCGCGCCGCTCCGGCCCCGCCACGGGCTTCGTCGTCTACGGACGCGCCCCCGCCCCGACCGTCCGCCTCGCCCAGGAGCTGCGGGACAGCGTCGAGACGCTGGTCACCGCGGCGGTGGACTTCGACCGTTCGCTCGGCTTCTCGTGGGACGCGGTGGGCTCCGCGCTCGGGGTCACCAAGCAGGCGGTCCACCGTCGCTACGGCGCCCGCCGCGCCGCGGCCCAGGCGACCCCCGAGGCCGAGCGGCCGACGGAGCCGGCCGGCGCCCGCCCGGTCAGCGTGAGCACCGCCCTCCCGACCGTTCCGACGGTCCCCGCCGCCCGTTCCATGCCTACCCAGCCGACGGCCGGCAGCCCGGTCCTGCGCGAAGAGGCCAGACCGACCGCCTTCCCCGGCCCGCGCAGCGGCTGACCCACACCAGCGCCCGCACCACCCCACCTGCCCTCTCGGCCCCTCCCGAGAGGGCAATCGCATGCCACCCCGCACCCCCACCGAAACCGACGGCCGCCATCCGGCACCCCGCCACCACCACCGACCGCCGTCGGCCGGCACCGGCCACTACCGCTGAACGCCGTCGGCCGGCATCCGCCGCCAACGGCCGCTGATCACCACCCACCACTGACCCGGCCCGCCCTGCACCCTCCACCGCCACCGGCCGCCGCCGGCTGACATCCGCCACCGCCAACAGCCGCTGATCACCACCCGCCACCACCACCGCTGATCGCCACCGCCGATCGCCAACGCCGATCGCCACCCGCTACCGGCCCCGGCCACCGGGCCACCGGGCCACCGGGCCACCGGGCCACCGGGCCACCGGGCCACCGGGCCACCGGGCCAGCACCCGGCAGCCTCACGCGGGACCCACTCCCCAGCGTCCGACGACCCCGCTCACCCGATGTCCGGCGGATCGATCCGCACCCGAACCCGTGCCGCCTCGTCCCCGCCCCGGGCCATCCGGGCCGCCTGTGCCGCCTTCAAGGCGGCGGCCAGCGCCGCGCCCCGCCCCGGCGGCACCCGGATCAGCGCCCGCTCCCAGTGCTCCCCCGGCGGCGGCGCACCCGGCCGCCGAGGCCGCCCCGCGGGAGTGTCCGGCACCGGGACCGGCCCCAGCACCTCCGCCTCCCCAGGCATCTCGACCGCCCCCAGGAACGCGGCCACCGCCTCCCCCGTCCCCGACACCGCGGCCATCCGGGACACCGGCGGGAACCCCAGCTCGGCCCGCTCGGCCAGCTCCCGCACCGCGTGCCCGACGGGATCCCACCGCACCAGCGCCTGCACGGGCCGCAGGGTCGGCTCGGCGACGATCACCACGGTCCCGCCGCCCTCCTGCGGCCGTACGAGCGCGGCGGCCGCCAGCCATCGGCGCAGCGCGTCCTCCCCGGCCCGCAGGTCGGGCCGTCCGAGCATGGCCCAGCCGTCGAGCAGCAGCGCCGCCGCGTACCCGCCCTCGGCGACGGGCTCGGCCCCCGGTGTGCTCACGACCAGCGCGGGCGCCCCGGACACCGTGTCCAGCACCTGCTCGCGCCCCGAGGTCCGCACGGGAACGGCCGGAAACGCCCGCCCCAGCTCCTCGGCGGTGCGCCGCGCCCCCACGATCTGCGCCCGCAGCCGGAAGGACCCGCACTCCGGGCAGTGCCAGGCGCTCTCCTCCCGCCCGCACCACCCGCACCACAACGCGCCCTCGTCCCGCGCCTCCAACGGCCCGGAACAGTGCCGGCACCGGGCGGCGGCCCGGCACTGGGCACACGCCATCCGCGGCACATACCCCCGGCGGGGCACCTGCACGAGCACCGGCCCGTGCCGCAGCCCCTCCCGGACCGCCTGCCAGGCGAGGGAGGGCAGCCGGGCCGCCCGGGCGGCCTCGTCCCGCGCCAGATCCTGGTCCCCCACGGTCCGCACCAGCGGAGCGGCCTGCCGCACCTGCTCCCGCGCGGCGACGAGCGGCCGGGCCCATCCGCTCTCGACGAGCTGCGCGCCCTCCACGGTGAAGCTCCAACCGCCCATCAGGAAGCCGCACTTGTCCTGCGCGGCCCGCAGCAACAGCACCTCCCGCGCATGCGGCTGCGGCGCGTGCTGCTCGCTGTGGCTGTCGTCCCCGTCGTCCCAGAGGGCGACCAGACCGAGGTCCTGCACGGGCGCGAACATGGCAGCCCGGGTCCCGACGACCGCCCGCACCGACCCGCGCCGCACGGCGAGCCACTCCCGATACCGCTTCTCGGGCCCGGCGTCGGCGGTGAGCAGCGCGTGCCGGCCCTCCCCGAGCAGCTCCGTCAGCGCCGCGTCCACCCGCGCGGCGGCCCGCCCGTCCGGTACGACGACGAGGGCCCCGCGTCCCGAGGCGAGCGTCGCGGCGACGGCCCGCGCCAGCTCCGCGCTCCACTCGGGCCCGGGCAGCGCGTTCCACACGGCGCGCGGCGAGCCCCCCGACGCCAGCGACTCCACAAACGCGCCCCCACGCTCGTACCGCCCCCACGACCCGGCCTCCGGCGGCCCCGGCGGCGGCAGCGGCGCGGGCGAGGGCCGCTGCTCGGCGCGCGCGTTGCGCGGCGGCACGGCGAGCTGGAGCACGTCCGCGAGGCTGCCCGCGTACCGGTCGGCGACGGCCCGCGCCAGCCCCAGCAGCTCCGGGCTCAGCACGGGCTCGGACGACACCACCTGGGCGAGCGCCGCGAGCGGCCCGGAGTAGTCCGACGCGGCGAGCCGCTCGACGAGGAACCCGTCGATGAGCCCCCCGCCCTCGCGCCGCCCGTCCCGCACCCGCCCGCGTCCGGCCCCGAACCGCACCCGCACCCGCACCCCCGGCTGTGCGTCGGCGTCCAGCTCAGCGGGCACCGCGTAGTCGAAGTACCGGTCCAGATGCAGCACGCCCTTGTCGACGAGCACCCGCGCGACCGGCAGCTCCTCGGCCAGCGCGGCCCCCCGCCAGGTGCGCGGCTTGGCCCGGGGCGCCTTGGCCTGGCGCACGCTCTCCCGGATCAGCGCGAGCTGCTCCGGCGGCGCCCCTTCTCCGGCCCCGCCGACGCCCCCCTGCCCGTTCTCGCTGCTCACGCCTGCATTCTTACCAAACGCCACTGACAACGGCCCCTTCCCCGAGCCGCTCCGGGACGGAGCCGCAAGGACCTGGTCGCACGACACCAGGGCCCGGCCTCCGTGAGGAGACCGGGCCCTGGTGTCGATGAAGCGAGGACTTGACGAAGCGAGGACCTACAGCCCCGCGGCCTTGCGCAGCGCGTCCACCCGGTCCGTGCGCTCCCACGTGAAGTCGGGCAGCTCGCGGCCGAAGTGACCGTACGCGGCGGTCTGGGCGTAGATCGGGCGCAGCAGGTCGAGGTCGCGGATGATCGCGGCCGGGCGGAGGTCGAAGACCTCGTCGATGGCCTTCTCGATCTTCTCGGCGTCGACCTTCGCGGTGCCGAAGGTCTCGACGAACAGGCCCACCGGCTCGGCCTTGCCGATCGCGTAGGCGACCTGGACCTCGCAGCGCGCGGCGAGGCCCGCGGCGACGACGTTCTTGGCGACCCAGCGCATCGCGTACGCGGCCGAGCGGTCGACCTTGGACGGGTCCTTGCCGGAGAACGCGCCGCCGCCGTGGCGGGCGAAGCCGCCGTAGGTGTCGATGATGATCTTGCGGCCGGTGAGGCCGGCGTCGCCCATCGGGCCGCCGATCTCGAAGCGGCCGGTCGGGTTCACCAGCAGGCGGTAGTTGTCGGTGTCGAGCTTGATGCCCTCGTCCAGGAGCGCCTTGAGCTCCGGCTCCACGACGAACTCGCGGATGTCGGGGGCCAGCAGGGAGTCCAGGTCGATGTCGGAGGCGTGCTGCGAGGAGACGACGACCGTGTCGAGGCGGACGGCCTTGTCGCCGTCGTACTCGATGGTGACCTGGGTCTTGCCGTCGGGGCGCAGGTAGGGGATCGTCCCGTTCTTGCGGACGTCCGAGAGGCGCTTGGACAGGCGGTGCGCCAGGAAGATCGGCAGCGGCATCAGGGTCGGCGTCTCGTCGGAGGCGTAGCCGAACATCAGGCCCTGGTCGCCGGCGCCCTGACGGTCCAGTTCGTCGTCGTCGCCCTCGACGCGGTTCTCGTACGCCGTGTCGACGCCCTGCGCGATGTCCGGGGACTGCGCGCCGATGGACACCGACACGCCGCAGGAGGCGCCGTCGAAGCCCTTCTTGGAGGAGTCGTAGCCGATCTCGAGGATCTTGTCGCGCACGAGCTGGGGGATCGGCGCGTAGGCCTTCGTGGTGACCTCACCGGCCACGTGCACCAGACCGGTCGTGATCAGGGTCTCGACGGCGACCCGGGACGTCGGGTCCTCACGCAGCAGGGCGTCGAGGATGGTGTCGCTGATCTGGTCAGCGATCTTGTCGGGGTGACCCTCGGTCACAGACTCCGAAGTGAAAAGGCGACGGGACACAACGCTCCCTGGGGTTGCAGCGGCTGCTGGCTGATCATTGGCGGACGCGACGGGAGCTGCGCCCGGCGTCGTCCGAGAACAGTTTATCGGTCGCGCTCGACCACGGGGTCATCTGTCTCGCCTCTCGGGAGCGCTGTGACCTGCGGCACACGGCATTCTGCCCAATGCCGCATGCCGTTGGCCAGGGTCGCCACGCCCGAATCGAGCAGGGTTCGAGCGAACGGCGAAGCGCATCAAACACTCAGGTCAGGCGGGACGTCACCAGGTCCCACACGATTTCGGCCAACGCTTCCTTGGGTCCGTGCGGCACCGGCGTCTCACTGCCGTCGGCCCCCAGCACAAGCGCCTCGTTCTCCTCTGAGCCAAACGTCTTACGCTCCCCCACCTCGTTCACCACCAGCAGGTCGCACCCTTTGCGACGCAACTTCGCCCGGCCGTTGGCCAGGACGTCGTCCGTCTCCGCGGCGAACCCGACGACCACCTGGCCGGGGCGGGCGCGGTCGGCGGAGATCTCCGCGAGGATGTCCGGATTCCGTACGAGCACGAGGGGCTCGGGCTCCTGGCCGTCCTTCTTCTTGATCTTGCCGGAGGCGTAGGCCGCCGGGCGGAAGTCGGCCACGGCGGCGGCCATGACGACCGCGTCGGCGTCCGCGGCCGCCTTGAGGACCGCCTCGCGCAGCTGCACCGCCGTGCCGACCTGGACGACGTCCACGCCCGCGGGGTCGCTCAGGCCGGTGTTCGCCGCGACCAGCGTGACCCGGGCGCCGCGGGCGGCGGCGGTGCGGGCGAGGGCGTAACCCTGCTTGCCGGAGGAGCGGTTGCCGAGGAAGCGGACCGGGTCGAGGGGCTCGCGGGTGCCGCCGGCGCTGACCACGACATGCCGGCCGGCGAGATCGGGCTCGCGCACACCCCTGGCCAGGACGCGGCGACAGACCTCGAAGATCTCGGCGGGGTCGGGCAGCCGGCCCTTGCCCGTGTCGACGCCGGTGAGGCGGCCGACCGCCGGTTCCACGACGACGGCGCCGCGGCGGCGCAGCGTCGCCACGTTCTCCCGGGTGGCCGGGTGTTCCCACATCTCCGTGTGCATGGCGGGGGCGAAGACCACCGGACAGCGGGCGGTGAGGAGGGTGTTGGTGAGGAGGTCGTCGGCGAGGCCGTGGGCGGCCTTGGCGAGCAGGTCGGCGGTGGCCGGGGCGACGACCACCAGGTCGGCGTGCTGGCCGATGCGGACGTGCGGGACCTCGTGCACGTCGTCCCAGACCTCGGTGGAGACGGGGTGGCCGGAGAGGGCGGACCAGGTGGCGGCGCCCACGAAATGCAGCGCGGACGCGGTGGGGACGACCCTGACGTCATGCCCCGACTCGCTCAGTCTGCGCAGCAGCTCACAGGCCTTGTAGGCGGCGATGCCCCCACTGACGCCCAGCACGACCTTCGGCTTGTCCACCGTCTCTCCCCGAGCTCGGAAAACGTACGCCTCGGCACCCGGCGTACGGGTTCATGCTGCACCATCGCGGGGGACGACCCCCGCACCCCCGAGCAGACCACAGGCCCGGCAGTCGCGCTGCCGGGCCTGTGGACAAACCAACTGCAAGCAGAAAATATTACTGCGCCGGGCCCTCAATGGCCTCGGACGTCAGCAGCCCCGCGTTGATCTCGCGCAGGGCGATCGAGAGCGGCTTCTCGTGGACGTGGGTGTCCACGAGCGGACCGACGTACTCGAGGAGGCCCTCGCCGAGCTGCGAGTAGTACGCGTTGATCTGGCGGGCCCGCTTGGCCGCGTAGATCACGAGGCTGTACTTCGAGTCGGTGGCCTCGAGGAGCTCGTCGATCGGCGGGTTGATGATGCCCTCGGGCGCGGAGATGGAAGAGGACACGCTCTACCTTCCGATGGATGGGAAAAAACGGTCGTGATCACATAACTCGTGATCACACAACATCCACCAAGGCTAGCAGCTCGCGCGCCACGTCCTCGACGGAGGTGTTGACCAGGGTCACGTCGAACTCCGGCTCGGCCGCCAGTTCGATCTTCGCCGCCGCCAGGCGGCGCTCGATGACCTCGGGCGGCTCGGTGCCCCGCCCAGTGAGTCTGCGCACCAGTTCCTCCCAGGAGGGAGGAGCCAGGAACACCAGCCGGGCCTCGGCCATGGACTCGCGGACCTGCCGGGCGCCCTGGAGGTCGATCTCCAGGAGGACCGGCTCGCCGGCCTCGAGGCGCTGCAGCACAGCGGCTCGAGGCGTGCCATAGCGGTTGCCCGCGAACTCGGCCCACTCAAGCAGCTCGCCGTTGGCGATCAGCTTGTCCATCTCGTCGTCGGAGACGAAGAAATAGTGGACTCCGTGCTTCTCTCCGGGGCGGGGCCTACGGGTCGTCGCCGACACCGAGAGCCAGACCTCGGGGTGTTCCTTGCGCATATGGGCGACGACCGTGCTCTTGCCGACCCCGGAGGGGCCGGAGAGCACGGTCAGCCGCGGACGTACGTCCGGGGGCTCGGGGGTCGTCCCCCGGAATGTTGCAGCCATGCAGCGATTATTCCAGCAATCCCGGAGTGCCCGGGACTCCCTTCCCGCCAGGGCGGGGGATCAGGAGCCGGTGCTGCCGAACTCACGCTCCAGCGAGGCGATCTGGTTGGAGCCGAGACCACGCACACGGCGGCTCTCGGAGATGCCGAGTCGCTCCATGATCTGCTTGGCACGGACCTTGCCGACGCCGGGCAGCGACTCCAGCAGGGCGGAGACCTTCATCTTGCCGATGACGTCGTTTTCCTGACCCTGCTTGATGACCTCGTGAAGAGAGGCGCCGGAGTGCTTGAGTCGATTCTTGACCTCGGCCCGCTCCCGGCGAGCCGCGGCGGCCTTTTCGAGCGCGGCTGCGCGCTGTTCGGGGGTAAGGGGCGGAAGAGCCACGCCTACGTCACCTCGGATGTCGAACTGTCGGATACGGACCGGTGAGGAACCTAGTAGCCCCACACGCGGTGAGCCACGAGCAACACGCTTGCCCGTTCACTCTCCGTCGGAGACTAGCGGCCAACTCCGCCGGAGTCAGCGAGAACAGCGGAAAAGTCCTGGTCAGCCTCCGTCAGGCCGGACATTTAGGGCATAGTGCCCGAGATTTGAGGATGTATTCAGACTCAGGCGCACCCCGGACCGTCCGCGGAAGGTCCGGACCGGGCGGCCCGACGCCCTCAGCCGGCCGCCACAGCGGCCCGGACCTCCTGCGCGAACCGATCCGCGGCGTCACGCAGCGCGACCACGTCGGGACCGTGCCGGAGCACACCGCGGCTGACGTTCGGCACGACATTGCGCACCGCCGACCCGAACACCCGGGGCAGATCGGCCGGGGTCGCCCCCTGGGCGCCGATGCCGGGGGCCAGGAGCGGACCGTTGACGTCGAGGTCGTACGCCGACAGATCGCCCAGCGTGGCGCCGACGACCGCCCCGAAGGAGCCCAGCGGCTCCTCCCCCGCGTTCTCGGCCGCCAGGTGCGCCAGCATCGTCGCGCCCACGTTCCGCCCGTCCGCGCGCACCGCGTGCTGCACCTCGCCGCCCTCCGGGTTGGAGGTCAGCGCCAGCACGAACAGCCCGGCGCCGCTCTCGCGCGCCAGCGCGACCGCCGGCGACAGGGACCCGTAGCCGAGGTACGGCGAGACGGTGAGGGCGTCGGAGAACAGCGGGGCGTCCTTGTGCAGGAAGGACTCGGCGTACGCGGCCATGGTCGAGCCGATGTCGCCGCGCTTGGCGTCCATCACGACCAGCGCGCCGGCCGCCCGGGCCTCCTGCACCGACGTCTCCAGCACCGCGATCCCGCGCGAGCCGAAGCGCTCGAAGAAGGCGCTCTGCGGCTTCAGGACGGCGACCCGGCCGGCCAGGGCCTCGACGACCGTGCGGCTGAACCGCTCCAGACCGGCCACGTCGTCGTTCAGCCCCCACTCGGCGAGCAGGGCGGCATGCGGATCGATGCCGACGCACAGCGGGCCGCGCTCGTCCATGACACGGCGCAGCCGTGCGCCGAAGGGCTCCAGACTCATGCCGTCTTCCTCACGTCGGCGCCGACCGCGTCGGCGAGGGTGGCGTACGGGCTCGTGCGCAGGCGGGCGGCGAGGCCCTTGTGGATCGCGCGGCCCCAGAAGGGCCCCTCGTAGATGAAGGCGCTGTAGCCCTGGACCAGCGTGGCGCCGGCCAGGATGCGCTGCCAGGCGTCCTCCGCGTTCTCGACGCCGCCCACGCCCACGAGGGTGATCCGGTCGCCCACACGCGCGTAGAGGCGACGCAGCACCTCCAGGGAGCGCGCCTTCAGCGGCGCCCCCGACAGACCGCCGACCTCCTTCACCAGCGAGGGTTCGGAAGTCAGACCGAGGCTCTCGCGCGCGATGGTGGTGTTCGTGGCGATGATCCCGTCCAGACCGAGCTCCACGGCCAGGTCGGCGACGGCGTCGACGTCCTCGTCGGCCAGGTCCGGGGCGATCTTCACGAGCAGCGGGACCCGGCGCGAGGTCACCGCACGGTCGGCGGCCTCCCGGACGGCGCTCAGCAGCGGCCGCAGATGGTCCACCGCCTGCAGGTTGCGCAGGCCGGGCGTGTTCGGGGACGAGACGTTCACGACGAGATAGTCGGCGTACGGCGCGAGCCGCTCGGTCGACTTCACGTAGTCGCCGACGGCCTCGTCCTCCGGCACGACCTTGGTCTTGCCGATGTTGACGCCCACGACGGTCCTGAAGACGGCCTCACGGGAGGCCAGGCGGGCCGCGACGGCCAGCGAGCCCTCGTTGTTGAAGCCCATGCGGTTGATGAGCGCCCGGTCCTTCACGAGCCGGAACAGCCGCTTCTTGGGGTTGCCGGGCTGCGGCTCCCCGGTGACCGTGCCGATCTCGACGTGGTCGAAGCCGAGCATCGCCATGCCGTCGATCGCGACGGCGTTCTTGTCGAAGCCTGCGGCGAGCCCGAACGGGCCGTGCATGCGCAGTCCGAAGGCCTCGGTGCGCAGCTCCTTGTGGCGGGGGGCGAGCGCGGCCGCGACGAACGTGCGCAGCACCGGGACGCGGACGGCGAGCCGGATCCAGCGGAAGGCCAGGTGGTGCGCCTGCTCGGGGTCCATCCGTCGGAAAACCAGACGGAAGAAGAACTTGTACATCTCTGTGTCCTCTTGAAGCCTCATGAAGAGGGGGACACCGTTTCCGATGCCCCCCTCTCTCTTCATGGCTGCTAGTCGCGGGCCGCCGTCAGGTGCTGCGCGTGTTCCTGGAGCGAGCGGACGCCCACGTCGCCGTGGTTGAGCGCGTCGATGCCCTGGACGGCGGCGGCGAGCGCCTGGACCGTCGTCAGGCACGGCACGGACCGGGCCACGGCGGCCGTACGGATCTCGTAGCCGTCGAGGCGGCCGCCGGTGCCGTAGGGGGTGTTGACGATGAGGTCGACCTCGCCGTCGTGGATGAGCTGGACGATGGTCCTCTCGCCGTTCGGGCCGGTGCCCTCGGACTGCTTGCGCACGACCGTCGCGTTGAGGCCGTTGCGCCTGAGGACCTCGGCGGTGCCGGAGGTGGCGAGCAGCTCGAAGCCGTGGGCGACCAGCTCGCGCGCCGGGAAGATCATCGAGCGCTTGTCCCGGTTGGCGACCGAGATGAAGGCGCGGCCCTTGGTGGGCAGCGGCCCGTACGCGCCCGCCTGCGACTTGGCGTACGCCGTGCCGAAGACGGAGTCGATGCCCATGACCTCGCCGGTGGAGCGCATCTCCGGGCCGAGGACGGTGTCGACGCCGCGGCCCGAGGTGTCCCGGAAGCGGGTCCACGGCATCACGGCCTCCTTGACGGAGATCGGCGCGTCCAGCGGCAGCTCGCCGCCGTCGCCGGTCGCCGGGAGCAGGCCCTCGGCGCGCAGCTCTGCGACGGTCGCGCCCAGCGAGATCCGGGCGGCGGCCTTCGCCAGCGGCACCGCGGTCGCCTTCGAGGTGAAGGGGACCGTACGGGACGCGCGCGGGTTGGCCTCCAGGACGTAGAGGATGTCGCCGGCCATCGCGAACTGGATGTTGATCAGGCCGCGGACGCCGACGCCCTTGGCGATGGCCTCCGTGGAGGCGCGCAGGCGCTTGATGTCGAAGCCGCCGAGCGTGATCGGGGGCAGGGCGCACGCCGAGTCGCCGGAGTGGATGCCGGCCTCCTCGATGTGCTCCATGACGCCGCCGAGGTAGAGCTCCTGGCCGTCGTAGAGCGCGTCGACGTCGATCTCGATGGCGTCGTCGAGGAAGCGGTCGACGAGGACCGGCCGGGTGGGGCTGATCTCGGTCGACTCGGCGATGTAGGAGGACAGGCGGGTCTCGTCGTAGACGATCTCCATGCCGCGGCCGCCGAGGACGTACGAGGGCCGGACGAGGACCGGGTAGCCGATCTCGTCGGCGATGGCCTTGGCCTCGGCGAAGGTGGTGGCCGTGCCGTGCTTGGGGGCCGGGAGGCCGGCCTCGGCCAGGACGCGTCCGAAGGCGCCCCGGTCCTCGGCCGCGTGGATCGCCTCGGGGGGCGTGCCCACGATCGGCACCCCGTTGTCCTTCAGCGCCTGCGCCAGGCCCAGCGGGGTCTGGCCGCCGAGCTGGACGATCACACCGGCGATCGGGCCGGCCAGCGACTCCGCGTGGACGATCTCCAGCACGTCCTCGAGGGTCAGCGGCTCGAAGTACAGGCGGTCGGAGGTGTCGTAGTCCGTGGAGACGGTCTCGGGGTTGCAGTTGACCATCACGGTCTCGTAGCCCGCGTCGCTCAGCGCGAAGGAGGCGTGGACGCAGGAGTAGTCGAACTCGATGCCCTGGCCGATGCGGTTCGGGCCGGAGCCCAGGATGATGACGGCCGGCTTCTCGCGCGGCGCGACCTCGGTCTCCTCGTCGTAGGAGGAGTAGAAGTACGGCGTCTTCGCGGCGAACTCGGCGGCGCAGGTGTCGACCGTCTTGTAGACCGGGCGGATGCCCAGCGCGTGCCGCACCTCGCGCACGACGTCCTCGCGCAGCCCGCGGATCTCGGCGATCTGCTGGTCGGAGAAGCCGTGCCGCTTGGCCTCGGCGAGCAGGTCCACGTCCAGGCGCTCGGCGGCGGCCAGTTCGTCGGCGGTCTCCTTGATGAGGAAGAGCTGGTCGACGAACCAGGGGTCGATCTTCGTGAACTCGAAGACCTCCTCGGGCGTGGCGCCCGCGCGGATGGCCTGCATGACGGTGTTGATGCGGCCGTCGGTGGGGCGGACCGCCTCCGTCAAAAGGGCGTCCTTGTCGCCGGGGTCGCCGACGAACGTGAACTGGCTGCCCTTCTTCTCCAGCGAGCGCAGCGCCTTCTGGAAGGCCTCGGTGAAGTTGCGGCCGATGGCCATGGCCTCGCCGACCGACTTCATGGTGGTCGTGAGGGTCGAGTCGGCGCTCGGGAACTTCTCGAAGGCGAACCGTGGGGCCTTGACGACCACATAGTCGAGGGTCGGCTCGAAGGAGGCCGGGGTCTCCTTCGTGATGTCGTTGGGGATCTCGTCGAGGGTGTAGCCGACGGCGAGCTTGGCCGCGATCTTCGCGATCGGGAAGCCGGTCGCCTTGGAGGCCAGCGCCGAGGAACGCGACACCCGCGGGTTCATCTCGATGACGATGACGCGGCCGTCCTCGGGGTTCACCGCGAACTGGATGTTGCAGCCGCCGGTGTCCACGCCGACCTCGCGGATCACGGCGATGCCGATGTCGCGCAGGATCTGGTACTCGCGGTCGGTCAGCGTCATCGCGGGCGCGACCGTGATCGAGTCGCCGGTGTGCACGCCCATGGGGTCGAAGTTCTCGATGGAGCAGACCACCACGACGTTGTCGTGCTTGTCGCGCATCAGCTCCAGCTCGTACTCCTTCCAGCCGAGGATGGACTCCTCCAGGAGCACCTCGGTGGTCGGCGAGAGGGTGAGGCCCTGGCCGGCGATGCGGCGCAGTTCCTCCTCGTCGTGGGCGAAGCCGGAGCCGGCGCCTCCCATGGTGAAGGACGGGCGGACGACGACCGGGTAGCCGCCGAGCTCGTCGACGCCTGCGACGACCTCGTCCATGGTGTGGCAGATGACCGAGCGGGCGGACTCGCCGTGCCCGATCTTCGCGCGGACGGCTTCCACGACCCCCTTGAAGAGGTCGCGGTCCTCGCCCTTGTTGATGGCCTCCACGTTGGCGCCGATCAGCTCGACGCCGTACTTCTCCAGGACGCCGTTCTCGGCCAGCGAGATCGCGGTGTTGAGCGCCGTCTGGCCGCCCAGGGTGGGCAGCAGGGTGTCGGGACGCTCCTTGGCGATGATCTTCTCGACGAACTCGGGGGTGATCGGCTCGACGTAGGTGGCGTCGGCGATCTCCGGGTCGGTCATGATCGTCGCGGGGTTGGAGTTGACCAGGATGACCCTGAGGCCCTCGGCGCGCAGGATGCGGCACGCCTGGGTGCCGGAGTAGTCGAACTCGGCGGCCTGGCCGATGACGATCGGGCCGGAGCCGATGACCAGGACGGACTGGATATCGGTGCGCTTAGGCACGCTGGCCCTCCATCAGGACTGTGTCCATCAAAGACGTGAAGCGGTCGAACAGGTAGGCGGCGTCGTGCGGGCCCGCTGCCGCTTCGGGGTGGTACTGGACGGAGAAGGCCGGCTGGTCGAGCAGCTGCAGCCCCTCCACTACGTTGTCGTTGAGGCAGACGTGCGAGACCTCGACGCGGCCGAACTCCGTGTCGCTGATCTGGTCGAGTGGCGCGTCCACGGCGAAGCCGTGGTTGTGCGCGGTGACCTCGACCTTGCCGGTCGTACGGTCCTGGACCGGCTGGTTGATGCCCCGGTGGCCGTACTTCAGCTTGTAGGTGCCGAAGCCGAGGGCGCGGCCGAGGATCTGGTTGCCGAAGCAGATGCCGAAGAGCGGCGTCCTGCGCCGGAGGACGGCCGTCATCAGGGCGACGGGACCGTCGGCCGTGGCCGGGTCGCCGGGTCCGTTGGAGAAGAAGACTCCGTCCGGGGAGACGGCGTACACGTCCTCCTCGGTCGCGGTCGCGGGCAGCACGTGCACCTCGATGCCCCGCTCGGCCATGCGGTGCGGGGTCATGCCCTTGATGCCGAGGTCGACGGCGGCGACGGTGAACCTCTTCTCGCCGACCGCCGGGACGACGTACGCCTCCTTGGTGGCGACCTCTTCGTAGAGGCTCGCGCCCTTCATGTGCGGCTGGGCCTGCACGCGCGCGAGGAGCTCGGCGTCGGCGGCGATCGCCTCGCCGGAGAAGACGCCGGCGCGCATGGAGCCGCGCTCGCGCAGATGGCGGGTCAGCGCGCGCGTGTCGATGCCGGAGATCCCGACGACGCCCTGCTCGACCAGCTCGTCGTCCAGGGAGCGCTTGGAGCGCCAGTTGGAGGGCACGCGCGCGGGGTCGCGCACGACGTAACCGGACACCCAGATGCGGCTCGACTCGTCGTCCTCGTCGTTCCAGCCGGTGTTGCCGATCTGCGGGGCGGTCGCAACGACGATCTGTCGGTCGTACGACGGGTCGGTGAGGGTCTCCTGGTAGCCGGTCATGCCGGTGGAGAACACCGCTTCGCCGAAGGTCTCCCCCACGGCCCCGAAGGCCCGGCCGCGGAAGATCCGGCCGTCCTCCAGGACGAGTACGGCGGGAGTTTTGGCGGCTCCCCTGGTGGAGGTCGTCATCGTGCGCCTTCCGTAGTGTTGTTCTTGATCATGGAGTTGATGGCGTCGACCCACTCGGTGTGCTCGGCCGCCGTGTCCGAGCGGAACCCGGAGTCGATCAGCTTGTCGCCGTGCGCCCAGGTCACCACGAGCAGCCCGCCCTCGGTGAGGACCTTGCCGGCGATGCCCTTGCCGAGCAGCGCCTCGCGCAGCGCGCCGACGGGGATGAAGAAGTCGGTCGCGCCGGGGCGGACGACGTCCAGGCCCGCGTCCGTCAGGGTGAGCTCGACCCGGCTGCGGGCGCCCAGGCCGTGCGCCACGATGCGGTCGAGCCACTGACCGGCGGTGGTGGAGCCGTGGTAGCGGCCGCTCATGCTCAGTCTGGCCGGGCCGAGGTCGTCCGGCGCGCTGGGCAGCTCGGGGAGGTCGCCCTGGAGCGTGCCGCGCCACTTCCAGCCCTCGCGCATCAGCCAGTAGACGAGCGCGACGAACAGGCCGAGCCCGACCACCCAGCCGACCCGGGCGGCCCAGTCGGTCACTTGGGCCGATTCCTTCTCGGCCGCGAGCAGAAGTGCAGCAGATGTCACGTGAGCTTCCCGTCGACGAGCGTGGCCTTGCCCCGGAGCCAGGTGTGCGTCACACGGCCCGGCAGCTCACGCCCCTCGTACGGGGTGTTCCGGCTGCGCGAGGCGAAGCCCGCGGGGTCCACGGACCCACGGTATTCCGTGTCGACGAGCGTGAGGTTGGCGGGCTCACCTGCCGAGACGGGGCGACCGTGCCCCTTCGCCCGCCCGATCCCGGCGGGCTTGAAGGACATGCGGTCGGCGACCCCGGCCCAGTCCAGCAGGCCCGTCTCCACCATCGTCTCCTGGACCACTGACAACGCGGTCTCCAGGCCGACCATGCCCATGGCGGCCGCGGCCCACTCGCAGTCCTTGTCCTCGTGCGGGTGCGGGGCGTGGTCGGTGGCGACGATGTCGATCGTGCCGTCGGCGAGCGCCTCGCGCAGGGCGAGCACGTCCCGCTCGGTGCGCAGCGGCGGGTTCACCTTGTAGACCGGGTTGTAGCTGCGCACCAGCTCGTCGGTGAGGAGCAGGTGGTGCGGGGTGACCTCGGCGGTGACGTCGATGCCGCGGGACTTGGCCCAGCGGACGATCTCGACGGACCCGGCGGTGGAGAGGTGGCAGATGTGGACGCGGGAGCCGACGTGCTCGGCGAGCAGGACATCTCGGGCGATGATCGATTCTTCGGCGACCGCGGGCCAGCCCCCGAGCCCCAGCTCGGCGGAGACGACGCCCTCGTTCATCTGGGCGCCCTCGGTCAGCCGCGGCTCCTGCGCGTGCTGGGCGACGACCCCGCCGAAGGCCTTCACGTACTCCAGCGCCCGGCGCATGATCACGGCGTCGTCGACGCACTTGCCGTCGTCGGAGAAGACGGTGACCCCGGCGGCCGACTCGTGCATGGCGCCCAGCTCGGCGAGCTTGCGGCCCTCCAGGCCGACGGTGACGGCGCCGATGGGCTGCACGTCGCAGTAGCCGTGCTCCCGGCCGAGCCGGTAGACCTGCTCGACGACGCCGGCGGTGTCGGCCACGGGGAAGGTGTTGGCCATGGCGAAGACGGCCGTGTACCCGCCGGAGGCGGCCGCGCGGGTACCCGTCAGAACCGTCTCGGAGTCCTCGCGGCCCGGCTCGCGCAGATGGGTGTGCAGGTCGACGAGCCCCGGCAGCAGCACCTTGCCGGCGGCCTCGACGACCTCGGCGCCCTCGTCCGAGAGGCCCGTGCCGACCGCCTCGATGACCGTGCCGTCGATCAGCACGTCCTGCGGCTCACCGCCGAGCACCTTCGCACCACGGATCAGGATCTTGCTCATGTTCTTACTTCTCCTCGGTGGTGCGGGCGTGGCTGACGGCGGGTTCGTTGCCGCCCAGGAGCAGGTACAGCACGGCCATCCGGATGGACACGCCGTTGGCGACCTGCTCGACGACGGTGCAGCGGTCGGAGTCGGCGACCTCGGCGGTGATCTCCATGCCGCGGACCATCGGGCCGGGGTGCATCACGATGGCGTGCTCGGGCATCCGCGCCATCCGGTCGCCGTCGAGGCCGTAGCGCCGCGAGTACTCGCGCTCGGTCGGGAAGAACGCGGCGTTCATCCGCTCGCGCTGCACCCGCAGCATCATCACGGCGTCGGACTTGGGAAGCGTGCTGTCGAGGTCGTACGACACCTCGCAGGGCCAGGACTCGATGCCGACCGGCACCAGGGTGGGCGGAGCGACCAGGGTGACCTGGGCGCCGAGGGTGTGCAGCAGGTCGACGTTGGAGCGGGCGACCCGGCTGTGCAGGACGTCGCCGACGATGGTGATGCGCCGGCCGGAGAGGTCCTGGCCGATCCCGGCGTCCCGGCCGATGAGGCGGCGGCGCATGGTGAAGGCGTCCAGGAGGGCCTGGGTGGGGTGCTGGTGGGTGCCGTCGCCCGCGTTGATGACGACGGCGTCGATCCAGTCGGAGGTGGCCAGCCGGTACGGCGCGCCGGAGGCGCCGTGGCGGATGACGACGGCGTCGACGCCCATCGCCTCCAGCGTCTGCGCGGTGTCCTTGAGGGACTCGCCCTTGGAGACCGAGGACCCCTTGGCGGAGAAGTTGATGACGTCCGCGGACAGCCGCTTCTCAGCGGCCTCGAAGGAGATCCGGGTCCGGGTGGAGTCCTCGAAGAAGAGGTTGACGATCGTGCGGCCGCGCAGGGTCGGCAGCTTCTTGATGGGCCGGTCGGCGACGCGGGCCATCTCCTCCGCGGTGTCGAGGATCAGCACGGCGTCGTCGCGGGTGAGGTCGGCGGCCGAGATGAGATGACGCTGCATCTGTCAGGCTCCGTAAGTCCGTGAGGCAGAGAAGAATGCGGGAGATTCCGGGCAGTCAGGGGCACGGCGAAGGGACGCGCGGCGCAGAGGCCGCACGCACGCGTGCTACTGCTGTGCGCCCGGGGCGGTCTGCTTCACACCGAGCAGCACGGTGTCGCGACCGTCCTCCTCGGCGAGCAGGACCTTGACCGTCTCCCGCAACGACGTGGGGAGGTTCTTGCCGACGTAGTCGGCGCGGATGGGCAGTTCCCGGTGGCCGCGGTCGACCAGGACCGCGAGCTGGACCGCGCGCGGCCGCCCGAGGTCGTTCAGGGCGTCGAGGGCGGCGCGGATGGTGCGGCCGGAGAAGAGCACGTCGTCGACGAGGACGACCAGCTTGCCGTCGAGGCCGTCACCGGGGATCTCGGTGCGGGCCAGCGCGCGCGGTGGATGCATGCGCAGGTCGTCGCGGTACATGGTGATGTCGAGGGAGCCGACCGGGATCTTCCCGTCGGTGATCTGCTCCAGCTTGGCGGCGAGCCGCTGGGCGAGGAAGACGCCTCGGGTCGGGATGCCGAGGAGCACCACGTCGTCGGCGCCCTTGGCGCGCTCGACGATCTCGTGGGCGATGCGGGTCAGCACCCGCGCGATGTCGGGGCCTTCGAGAACGGGCCGCGCATCGGACTCGTACTGCTGCTTGTCGTGCTCTGTGTCCATAAGAAACGGACCTCCTTCTCCGCCTCACGGGACGGACCTTAAAGGACGTCGGATTTGCGCCATCCACGGTAGCAGGCCGGGGAGCACCCCCGATCACCCCCCTGGCCTAATCGGCCATCGGTACCACGGAAGAGTCGGTGTGGACCATTCGGCTTGACGCAGAAGAATCACGCTGCGTAACCTCACAGTGAGTTACCAGCACGCGGCCCAGCCGCGTCGACCCAGTGCCGGGGAGCTATATGTCCAGCGAATACGCCAAACAACTCGGGGCCAAGCTCCGGGCGATCCGCACCCAGCAGGGCCTTTCCCTCCACGGTGTCGAGGAGAAGTCCCAGGGACGCTGGAAGGCGGTCGTGGTCGGTTCGTACGAGCGCGGCGACCGCGCCGTGACCGTGCAGCGCCTTGCCGAGCTGGCGGATTTCTACGGCGTTCCCGTGCAGGAACTGCTGCCGGGCACCACCCCGGGCGGCGCCGCCGAGCCGCCGCCGAAGCTGGTCCTGGACCTGGAGCGACTGGCCCATGTGCCGGTCGAGAAGGCGGGCCCGCTGCAGCGGTACGCGGCCACGATCCAGTCGCAGCGCGGCGACTACAACGGCAAGGTGCTGTCGATCCGCCAGGACGACCTGCGCACCCTCGCCGTCATCTACGACCAGTCGCCCTCGGTCCTGACCGAGCAGCTGATCAGCTGGGGCGTGCTGGACGCGGACGCGCGTCGCGCGGTCTCCCACGAGGAGAGCTGAGCAGGCGAGCCCGCCTCGCAGAAACGTCACAGCCTAAGGGCGGAGCCGATCGGCTCCGCCCTTCGCGCTGTCCGGCCGCCGCCGGCGTGCTCGCACATCCCCTCCTCCTCTCACACTCCTCGCACGCTCCTCGCACACCCCCTCGTCCCGACGCGGCCGCCTGTGCCACGATCTTCCCAGCTGCGCCGATCACGGGACGGGGGGCCGTCATGGCAGTGCGTGACCAGGACGACGAGGCGTTCGACGCCGTCGTCCGCCTTGTACGGGACATCCATGCCGAACACATGGGCGAGGAGGCCGCCGAGCGCCAGGTGCGGTCGCCGCGGTGGGCGCTGACCGAGGGCGCGGCGCGTTCGCTGGTGGGCTTCGGCTACCGGCACGTCCGGGAGGGCATCCCGTCCACCGGCCATCTGATAGCACGGCTGATGCTGGCGGCGGCGGACGCCCGGTGGGGGCGCGGCACCGCCTCCCCCTGGTGGCACGCGGCCGATCTCCTGGTAGAAGCGGCCCGCCTCGATCTGATCGACCGGCCGAGCGGCGACCGTCTGCGCCTGGCCTGCGCCGTCGCCGACGAGCAGATCGACACGCTCCGCCGGGAGGCGAACCTCGACGAACTGGCCGAAACCATGTACGCGGCCGGCATCCTCCGGGTCCACCCGCACATCGGACGCTCCCCGCTCGACGGCACGGGCCTCCTCCGGGAACGGCAGGTACGCGGTCTGCTGCGCGGCCGCTTCTTCACCGGCGGCTCCGGCGACGGCGCGGCCGCGGACACCGACTCCCTCGGCACGGAGTCCCTCGACCCGGACGCCCTCGACGCCCTGCCCCACCCGGTGGACGCCGCCTTGGAGGCGCTGCCCTACCTGTACGGGGCGGTGGGGCTGAGCCGGGGCCATCTGCGCGCCCGCTGCCGGCACGCGGTGAACGAGGCGCTGTCCATCCTGATGAACAACCCCGACGCCGAGGGCTGGACGATGGATGCCTGGCTGGCGAACAGCAGGGCCGCCGCACGCTCCATCGACCCGGCGCTCGACCCGGTGAACGCGATCCGGCTGCGCCGCATCCTCGCCCACTACGACGGCGAACGGCCGCCTGCCACCCTCGGGGAGCTGCTGCCCGTACCGCTGGCCGAGCTGGTGCGCACGCGGGGCGAGCGGGAGACCTGGGCGGTGGCGGAGCAGGCGCTGTGCCTGCTGCGCGAGACCGGAGAACGGGACCTGCTGCGGGAGCTCGTGGCCGCCGTGTACGCGCAGCTGCCCGACGCGGAGAGTCCCGAGCAGCTCCGCGAGCTGTGGCACAGCCACGTCCATGTGCTGCCCGGCGACACCACCGCCTGCCCCGGCGCGGAGGCCGGAGCAGGCGAGCTCCAGCTGGCGCTGTCCGCGCTGGTCGCCGCCCCGCGGCCCGACACGGCCGCCGCTCTGCACCTGGCCGCTCACCTCGCCGGGCTCGGCGGCGCTCAGGCCGCCTGCACGCTGACGGACCTGTTGCCCGACCCCCTGCCCGACGCGGGACCGGAGGTCACCGCCGCCGTCAGACACCTGCTCGCCACCTCCCACGCGGCCGCCGGCACCGCGTGCCGCCAGGCGGGCGACCTCGGGGAGGCGATCGGCCGGCATGCCACGGCCGCACGCCACTACGCGATCCTCGGGCTGACGGATCTGGGCCTGCGCCAGACCGAGCTGATGGTGGAGTGCGCCGTCGAGGGCAGCGCCGACGACACCCTGCGCGCGGCCGTCCTGCTCCGCAGGAGGGCCGCCCCCTGGCTGAACGCGGGACTGCACGAGGAGTCGGCGTTCGCCCTCGTCGCGGCCGCACAGCGGCTCGGGGCGGACACGCGCGAGGGGCCGTCGTCGCCCTTCGCGCTGCTGCAGCTCCAGAGCGCCGCCAAGGCGCTCGACTTCTCCCGCGCGCTGGCCCGCCCGGGACCCCGGCCGCCCGTCCAGCCCCTCGTGGACCTCCGGCAACGCATCGACGAGCTCGAGAGCCGACTGGGCGAGGCCGTGGCGCCACGCCTCGACGACCTCGCCGAGGACCTGGAGATGCTGTGCTACGCCGGTCCCCAGGAGCATGCGCCCGGCAACGCCGAGGACGAGCTCCTCGGCAATCTGCGTCGCTCCTTCGACCGCGGGCTCTCCCGCCGGCTGTACGCACTGGGACCGACGGACGAGTCCTCCGGCCGTCCGGACCTGGACGACGTCGTCGCGGCGCTGCCCGCCGACACCGTGCTGGTCTCACTGTGGATCGGGCAGCAGCCGAGCCGGATGGAGCCCGCCGGACCCGACGGGCAGCCCGCCGCCGCCCTCCAGCTGATGACGATCACTCGCGAAGGCGTCCGTGACCAGCGCATCCTGCCGTTCGGCGGCATGCCCGCCGCGGTGATCCGGATGAGCAGGGACGGCTACCGGCATTCCCTGCACCCCTTCGGCTACGAGGTGGCGTCGCTCCGGTCGGTCGTACGCACCGATCCGCTGCACCGTGCGGTGGCGCGCGGGGCCGAGGAGGAGCTCGACTGCGGAAGGCTCTTCGGCCGCCTGACCGACGTCCTGACGAGCCTGTACGACGAGGGCAAGCGCCATCTGTGCTTCTGGGCGCACGGCCCCTTCCACTTTCTGCCGTTCCCGTTGCTCCACCTCGACGGGCGGCCCCTGGCGGACGACTGGACCGTCACCACCGTGCCCAGCCTGGTCTGCGTCACCGGGCCCGAGGAGGATCGGCCCCGCGCCGGGGAGGGGCTCGTCTCGCTGGGCGCTTCGCTGGGCGGCGCCCCGTGGGGCCTTCAGCCGGAGCCGGTGCTGGACGAGCACGCCACGGCCGTCGCGGAGTTCGCCGGCGGGGCGGCGCTGGTCGGGCCCGCCGCGACCCCGGCGTCCCTGCTGGCCCGGGCCCAGGGCGCCCGCTACGTCCATGTGGCGGCGCACGGGGCGCACAGCCAGGACGCCTCCTGGTTCCAGTGTCTCTACCTCAACCCGCCCGAGGCCGGTGAGGGCCCTGAGAACAGCGCGGAAGGTGAGAACCGCAGGGCCGGGCGGCAGGAGGCGAGCAAGGACGGGAGGCTGTTCGGTCACGACGTGCTCGCAGCCGATCTGCGCGGGGTGGACCTGGTCACCCTCAGCGCCTGCGAGTCGGGGCTCGGCAGGTTCGACCTCGCCGACAATCCCCGGGGACTGCCGGCCGCGTTCCTGCTGGCCGGGGCCCGCGCGGTGGTGGGCTGTCTGTGGCCGGTACGGGCCGAGGCGGCCACGTACTTCTTCGGCGAGCTGCACCGGCATCTCGCCGGCCACCACGACACCCTGCGGGCCTTCCGCCACGCCCAGACCGTCACGCGCGAGCGGTTCCCGCAGTACCGCGACTGGGGCGCCTTCGCCTACCACGGCGGCTGGAGCCGCCCCGAAGAAGGGAACGCCTGATGGAACCCGTGACGTCCCTCGTCCTCCCGATCCTCCCGGGACACGACGTCGACCTCGTCGTCCCCGCCACGCTCCAGGGCCGTACCACCGAGGAGCGCATCGCCCGTCGGCTGACCGTCACGGAGCCGTTCGTGACCCGGCTGGCCCTGGACCAGCTGTCCGAGCTGGGGGTCGACCCGGTCCTGCTGGCGCCGCTGCCGTCCGGCGACGACTACTTCGTGGTGGCCTTCGTCACCACCTTCCGCCCCGCTCCCGACGGCGACTCCGCGTCCTTCGTGGACGCCCGGGTCGGCATCAGGCTCACCGCCCCGAACGGCGGGCGGCAGCCGGTGACGCTGGCGCTGTCCCCGGACACGGCGAGCGCGGCGAGCGGGAGCAGCCTGCGGTTCGCGCTGGCGGTGCCCCTCGGCGTCGTGGAGCCGACCGTGGAGTACACGGCCGGCGGCTCGCGGGAGGAGCGGTACATCACCGCGTACGGTCTCGGCAGCAGTGATCCCGAGTGGCTGCTGCGCGACGCGCCGGGGCACCCGCTCGCCGGGGACGTGCTGCTGGCGGTCGTGGTGCGCGCGCCGACCGGCTCCGCCGTACGGGCCGAGGTCGTCGTGGCGGCCTCACTGAAGAGGCTGAGGCTGCTGCGCAGCCGGGCGGAGCTGCCCTCGCGGCTGCACACGATCGACCTGCCGGCACAGGTGGGGCACGCCGTGTTCCAGGGCGTGGCCGAGTAGACGCCGAGGGCCCGCGGACGGTGTCCGCGGGCCCTCGTATGTCACCGGAAAGTGGCTGGTCACGCCTCGTCGCGGCGCAGGGACGGCTTGAGTTCCTTCAGACGGCCGAGGAGGCCGTTGACGAACGAGGGGGACTCGTCCGTGGAGTACTCCTTGGCGATCTGCACCATCTCGTCGAGGACGACGGCGTCCGGGGTCTCGTCGGCCCAGATCAGCTCGTAGGCGCCGAGACGCAGGATGTTGCGGTCGACGACCGGCATGCGGTCGAGCGTCCAGCCGACCGAGTACTGCGAGATCAGCTCGTCGATGCGCTGCGCGTGCACCGCGTAGCCCTCGACCAGCTGCATCGTGTACTCGCTCACCGGCGGCTGCCGGGTGTCGGCCCGGGAGAGCCGGATCCAGTCCGCGAGGACCGTCAGGACGTCGACTCCACGCTGGTCGCCCTCGAAGAGAATCTGGAAGGCGCGCTTGCGGGCCGTGTTGCGAGCAGCCACGGTTAGCTGTTCACCCGGCCGAGGTAGTCGCTGGTGCGGGTGTCGACCTTGATCTTCTCACCGGTGGTGATGAAGAGCGGGACGTTGATCTGGTGACCGGTCTCCAGGGTGGCGGGCTTGGTGCCGCCGGTGGAGCGGTCGCCCTGCAGGCCCGGCTCGGTCTCCTGGACGACGAGCTCCACGGCGGCGGGCAGCTCGACGAAGAGCACCTCGCCCTCGTGCTGCGCGACGGTGGCCGTGAAGCCCTCGATCAGGAAGTTGGCGGCGTCGCCGACGGCCTTGCGGTCGACCATGAGCTGGTCGTAGGTCTCCATGTCCATGAAGACGAAGTACTCGCCGTCCATGTAGGAGAACTGCATGTCGCGCTTGTCGACAGTGGCCGTCTCGACCTTGATACCGGCGTTGAACGTCTTGTCGACGACCTTGCCGGAGAGCACGTTCTTCAGCTTGGTGCGCACGAAGGCCGGGCCCTTACCGGGCTTTACGTGCTGGAACTCGACGACGGACCAGAGCTGGCCTCCGTCGAGCTTGAGCACCAGGCCGTTCTTGAGGTCGTTCGTGGAAGCCACGGTTGCGGAATCTCCTGGACTGACGTGGACGACCCCGGCGCACGCACTCCTACAGCGCGAGCAGCTCCTTGGTCGTGATGGTGAGTAGCTCGGGTCCGCCGTCCGCCTCGGGGCGTACGACGAGCGTGTCATCGATCCGGACGCCGCCCCGGCCCGGGAGGTGGACCCCGGGTTCGACGGTGACCGGCACGCAAGCGTCCAGTTTACCCATGGCTGCGGGAGCGAGCTGCGGGTCCTCGTCGATTTCGAGTCCGACACCGTGTCCGGTGAGCGCCGGAAGGCCCTCCGCGTACCCCGCCGAGTCCAGCACCTGGCGGGCGGCGCGGTCCACGTCGCGGTAGGCGGCGCCGGGCGCCAGGCATTCGCGTCCGGCGCGCTGAGCGGCGAAGACGAGGTCGTAGAGCTCGATCTGCCAGTCCGCGGGGGACGTGCCGATCACGAAGGTGCGGCCGATCTCGCAGCGGTAGCCGCGGTAGGCCGCGCCCAGGCAGACGGAGAGGAAATCTCCCTCCTCCACCCTCCGGTCGGTGGGCCGGTGCCCGCGTCGGCCGGAGTTCGGGCCGGCGGCGACGGAGGTGGTGAAGGCGGGGCCGTCGGCGCCGTGGTCGACCAGCCGCCGTTCCAGTTCGAGGGCGAGATGCCGTTCCGTCCGTCCGACCAGGATGGACTCCAGGAGCTCGCCCAGGGCCTGGTCGGCGATCTCGGCGCCGATCCGCAGACAGGAGATCTCCTCCTCGTCCTTCACCACCCGCAGCTGTTCGACGGCGCCGCCCAGGTCGGAGAGGCGCAGCCGGGGCGCGACCGAGCGCAGGGCGCGGTGGCGGGCGACGGTGAGGTGGTGCTCCTCGACGGCGAGGGAGTCGGCACCCTCGGCGGCGAGCAGGCCCACGGCGGCCACGGCGGGATCGCCGCCCGCGCCGGAAAGCGTGTGCACGCGCAGCGCGTCGTCCGGCCGCCCTTCGGCGGGGCGGTCGTCGAGCGGGCCCGAGCAGACGAGGAGGTCCTCGTGCCTGCCGAGCAACAGGGCGGCGCCCCGGGGGGCCGCCCCCGCGAGATATCTCACGTTGGCGGGGCGGGAGATCAGCGCGGTGGCGCTGCCGCTGGCGTTGCAGCGTTCCCTCAGCCTGGTGCGGCGGGCCGCGTAGACCTCTGACATGGGTCGAGCGTATGAGCGGCGCCGGGATCCTGCCGGTTGGGAACGGCCAGTGGAGTTGCTCTTCGGCTGTCTGGGCCGGTGGGGACTGGTCGCACCCGCGCGGCGGAGCCGCACATCGACACAGCCTCGCGCCCCTGGGGAGGCTGCCCCTGAGGGCACTTCAAGAGGTGCTCTACCGCTTCGAGTGCTCTACCACTTCGGCGGGCTGGCGATCGCCCTCGCCAGTACGTCGTCCAGGACCCTCGCCGTCGTCGGGACGTCGAGCTGGGAGTTGTCGATGATCGGGAGGCCCGAGCCGTACCAGCCGGCCATACGGCCGTGGATACGGGCGACCTCCTCGTCGGCGAGGCGGCGGTTGCCTGAGCGGGCGGCGTTGCGCTCCAGGACGACTTCCAGGCCGGGCAGCAGGACGACGGGGAGGAGGCCGGGGCCCACATGGCGTTTCCAGCCGCCGAGGCCGACGGCGGGGCGGTCGGGGAAGATCGCGTCGTCGAGGATGCAGGAGATGCCGTTGGCCAGGAAGTTGCGGGCGGCGAAGCCGCAGGTGCGGCGGGCGAGGCGGTACTGGGCCTCGGAGTGGTCGTTCCACCCGGACTGGGGGTCGGCGAAGCCCGAGCGGACCCACTCGCGGACGTCGTCGAGGCTGACATGGGCGGTGGGCACCCGGCGGTGGTCGGCCCAGAACTTGGCGACGCTGGTCTTCCCGGCGCCCGCCGGGCCGATGAGCAGCACCGCGAGAATCGTGGTCGTCGGGTCGGGGACGGTCGGGGCGGGCGGCACGCTGGGCATGCCGACGGGGCCGCCGGGGGGCAGCGGGACATGCCCGGTGACGTCGGTGCCCTGCGGGACGGGCGCGTGCTGCGGGACAGGGGCGTGCTGCGGGGCGGGCGGGACCGGGCCCGACGGGGCTCCGAGATATCCCGGCTGGTGCTGGGGGGCGCCGCCCGGCTGATGGGGCTGCGGCAGCGGAGAACCCACTGCGTGCTGCATCCGGTGCCACTCCGTCTCGTACAGGCAATGGGCGCTGGCCGTGGGGGCGGATACCCCCTCTTCGCTACCGAACGGTACCGCCCCCGGCCGTCGTTTGGTGAACGGCCGAGGGCGGTGCGAAGTGCCCGTCACCGAGAGCGAATCGGGCGAAAGACAAACGGAAAGACAAACGGAAAGGCAAACAGAAAGGAAGACAGACGAGGACCTGACGGTCCTGCAGAAGGGGGCCCTGCGGTGCTACTCCCCCACCTCGCCGTACGCGGCGAGGAGAACCGCCGGGTCGGGGCCCTCCAGCACGGTCGGCTTGGCCAGTCCGTCCAGGACGATGAAGCGCAGCAGGTCGCCGCGGGACTTCTTGTCGACCCTCATGTTCTCCACCAGCTTGGGCCACTGGTCGTAGCGGTAGTGCAGCGGCAGCCCGACCGACTCCAGGACCGTGCGGTGGCGGTCGGCGGTCGCGTCGTCCAACCGGCCCGCGAGCCGGCCCAGTTCGGCGGCGAAGTGCATGCCCACGGAGACGGCCGCGCCGTGCCGCCACTTGTAGCGCTCGTTCTTCTCGATGGCGTGCGCGAGGGTGTGGCCGTAGTTGAGGATCTCCCGCAGGCCCGACTCCTTCAGGTCGGAGGACACGACGTCCGCCTTGACCCTGATGGAGCGTTCGATGAGCTCGGCGGTGTGCGGGCCCGCCGGGGTGCGGGCGGCCTCGGGGTCGGACTCGATGAGGTCGAGGATCACCGGGTCGGCGATGAAGCCGGCCTTGATGATCTCGGCGAGCCCGGAGACGTAGTCGTTGACCGGGAGGGAGTCCAGCGCGGCCAGGTCGCACAGCACGCCGGCCGGCGGGTGGAAGGAGCCGACGAGGTTCTTGCCCTCGGCGGTGTTGATGCCGGTCTTGCCGCCGACGGCCGCGTCGACCATCGCGAGCACGGTGGTCGGCACGGCGATCCAGCGCACCCCGCGCAGCCAGGTCGCGGCCACGAACCCGGCGAGGTCGGTGGTCGAACCGCCGCCGACGCCCACCACGACGTCGGTCCGGGTGAACCCGGACTGGCCGAGCGCCTTCCAGCAGTAGGCGGCGACCTCGGCGGTCTTGGCCTCCTCCGCGTTGGGCACCTGGATGGCGACCGCGTCGAAGCCCTGCTCGGCCAGGTCGGCGCGGAGCGCGTCACCGGTCTCGGCGAGGGCTTCCGGGTGGATGACCGCGACGCGCCTGGTCTGGGGGCCGATCAGTCCGCCCAGTTCGCCGAGGAGCTGACGGCCGACCAGGACCTCGTACGGCTCGGAGCCCGCGCTGCCGCCGACCCGAATCCTTGTCACTGCCTCGCTCATGCGTCCTTCAGCTCCAGTGCGTCCAGTGCGGCCTGGGTGACCTCTTCGGGTGTCCGCCCGTCCGTCGCCACGACCGCGGTGGCGACGCCCTCGTAGAGGCCGCGGCGGGCCTCCATCAGTTCGCGCCACTGCTTGCGCGGGTTGACCGCGAGCAGCGGGCGGGCCGCGTTGAGGCCGGTGCGCTTGACGGCTTCCTCGACGTCCATGGCGAGGTAGACCACACGCTGCTCGGCCAGCAGGGCGCGGGTGTCCGCGTCCAGGATCGAGCCGCCGCCGAGCGCGAGGACGCCGTCGTGCGCGGCGAGCGCGCGGTGCACCGCCTGCTTCTCGAGGGCGCGGAAGGTCTCCTCGCCCTCGTCGACGAAGATCTCCGCGATGCTGCGGCCCTGCTCGGCGACGATGTCGTCGTCGGTGTCCCGGTAGCCGACGCCGAGCCGCTGCGCCAGCAGCTGTCCGACGGTGGACTTGCCGACGCCCATCGGTCCGACCAGGACGACCAGCGGCCCGCTCATCGGATGCGCAGGTGGTCGAGGTACGAGCGGACGTTGCGGCGGGTCTCGGGCACGCTGTCGCCGCCGAACTTCTCCGCCACCGCGTCCGCGAGCACGAGCGCCACCATGGCCTCGGCGACGATGCCGGCCGCGGGGACCGCGCAGACGTCGGAGCGCTGGTGGTGCGCCTGCGTCGCCTCGCCCGTGGCCACGTCGACGGTCTGCAGGGCGCGCGGCACGGTCGCGATGGGCTTCATCGCGGCGCGTACGCGCAGCAGCTCGCCCGTGGTCAGACCGCCTTCGGTGCCGCCGGAGCGACCGCTCGAGCGACGGATCCCCTCGGGCGTGGCCACGATCTCGTCGTGCGCCTTGGAGCCGGGCACCCGCGCGAGGTCGAAGCCGTCGCCGACCTCGACGCCCTTGATCGCCTGGATGCCCATGAGCGCGGCGGCGAGCCGCGCGTCCAGCCGGCGGTCCCAGTGCACGTGCGAGCCCAGCCCGACCGGGACGCCGTACGACAGCACCTCGACGACGCCGCCGAGGGTGTCGCCGTCCTTGTGGGCCTGGTCGATCTCCGCGACCATCGCCTTCGAGGCGTCCGCGTCCAGGCAGCGCACCGGGTCGGCGTCGAGCCTCTCGACGTCGGCGGGGGTCGGGTAGACGCCGTAGGGCGCCTTGGCCGCGGCCAGCTCGACGACGTGGGAGACGATCTCGATGCCGGCCGTCTCCTTCAGGTACGACCGCGCGACCGCGCCGAGCGCCACCCGGGCCGCCGTCTCACGCGCCGAGGCGCGCTCCAGGATCGGCCGAGCCTCGTCGAAGCCGTACTTCTGCATGCCGGCCAGGTCGGCGTGGCCGGGGCGGGGCCGGGTCAGGGGCGCGTTGCGGGCCAGCTCGGCCAGCTCCGCGGGGTCGACGGGGTCGGCCGCCATGACCTTCTCCCACTTCGGCCACTCCGTGTTGCCCACCATCACGGCGACCGGGGAGCCCATGGTCAGGCCGTGCCGGACGCCGCCGAGGAAGGTGACCTCGTCGCGTTCGAACTTCATCCGCGCACCGCGCCCATAGCCGAGCCGCCGTCGCGCCAGATGGTCGGCGACCATCTCCGTGGTGATGGGCACGCCGGCGGGAAGGCCCTCCAGCGTCGCGACAAGTGCGGGACCGTGGGACTCCCCCGCGGTCAGCCAACGCAGCCTGCTCAACGATGCTCCTCAGTGCTCGCGCTCTGGTACTGCCCTGCGTACGCGCGTCCTCGCGTACGTCGTCGGCGTGACCGGGTGCGCGGCCCTGGCCCGCCGCCTTTGATCCTCCCACGTCCGGGCGTCGAACCCGGCCGCCGGTCCACCCAGCGGACGCGGCGGCGGACGGGACTGGACGGGACGGCGGTTCCTAGGAGCCGGCGAGGGCGTGTTCGCCCGCCTTGCGCATGGCCTCCACGGGCGCCGGGGCGCGGCCGGTCATCTGCTCCACCTGGAGCACGGCCTGGTGGACGAGGAGGTCCAGCCCGCTGACCACCGCGCCGCCGAACATCGACCAGCGGGCGGCCAGCTCGGTGGGCCAGGGGTCGTAGAGCACGTCGAAGAGGGTGGCGGGCCGCTCCGGCGCCGAGGCGGCGAGGGCGTCCGTGGCCCCGGCCGGGGTGGTGGCGACGACCAGCGGGAAGCGCAGGGCGTCGGCGGCGTCCGCCCACTCGGCGATCCGGACGTCGACGTCGAGGCGCTCGCTCCACTGCCGCATCTCGGCGGCGCGGGCCTGGCTGCGCACATAGGCGACGATCTCGCCGGTGCAGACCCGGGAGAGGGCGGCCAGCGCGGAGGAGGCGGTCGCGCCGGCGCCGAGGATCGCGGCCGAGCCGACCTGCTCGATGCCCCGCTCGCGCAGGGCGGCGACCATGCCGGGGATGTCGGTGTTGTCGCCGAGGCGACGGCCGTCCTCGGTGAACACGAGCGTGTTGACCGCCTCGACGGAGGCGGCCGTCTCGCTGATCTCGTCGAGCAGCGGGATGACCGCCCGCTTCAGCGGCATGGTCAGCGACAGCCCGGCCCACTCGGCCCCGAGCCCCTCGACGAAGGCGGGCAGCGCCTCCTCGTCGACGTCGAAGCGGTCGTACGTCCAGTCCGTCAGGCCCAGTGCGTCGTACGCGGCGCGGTGCAGCGCCGGGGAGAGCGAGTGGGCGATGGGGCTGCCGAGCACGGCGGCCCGGCGGGCGTCAGTTGCCCGAGCTGGCATCGAACTTGTCCTTGAGCCTCTGGAATTCAGCGTAGGTCTTGGCGAATTCGGTGTTGTTCTGGCCGTCGGTCGCCACGAAGTAGATCCAGCCGTCGCTGGTCGGATTCATCGTGGCCTTCAGCGCGTCGTCACCGGGATTGCCGATCGGGCCGGGCGGCAGGCCCTTGTTGGTGTAGGTGTTGTACGGGTCCTTGTTGCTGTTGATCTCGGACTCGCTGATATTGATGTTGCTCTCGCCCTTCAGGTAGTTGAAGGTCGAGTCGAACTGGAGCAGTTGGTTCGTCTGGTCGTTCGTGGGCTTGAGACGGTTGTAGACGACCTCCGCCATCTTGCGGTAGTCGTCGTGCGTCTTGCCCTCGGCCTGGACGAGGCTCGCGACCGTGATGACCTGTAGCGGACTGTCCAGCTTGAGCGCCTCGGCCTTGGCCTCGAGGTCGTATTTCCCGTACGCCTCTTTGGCGTTGGCGACCATCGCCTTCAGGACCGACTCCGGCTTCATGCCCTTGGCGGCGGGGTAGGTGGCCGGGAAGAGGAATCCTTCCAGCGGGTCCTTGATGTCCTCGTTGTCGTTCGCCCAGTCGGGCAGCCCGAGCGTCTTGTACTGCTTTTCCGCGACCTTTCTGGTGGTGCCGGAGGAAAGGCCGAGCTTCGAGTCGATCTTCTTGTAGACCGCCACGTTCCGCTCGCCCGGAGTGACCACCACATTGGCCTGGCTCTTCGGGTCGAGCATCATTTCCATGGCGCTTTTCGCGGACATCTCTTTCTTGAGGATGTACGCGCTCGCCTGGATCGACCCGCACCGCGGATTGCTCGTGCACGCGGACACGAAGGCGTCGACGCTCTTCACGACCCCGGCGTCCTTCAGCAGGCGGCCGATGTCCGCGCCGCCCGAACCCTTGGGCACCTGGACGCTGACGTTCTGGCCGGTGCCGTCGCCCGTGTAGTCCGGGGCGGCGCTGTAACGATTCTGGTAGAAGTGGTAGCCGAAATAGCCGACGCCGGCGAGGCCTCCGCCGAACACCAGTACGACGACCAGACAGGCGCATCCGTTGCGGCTCTTCTTGTTCTTCGCGCCCTTGCCGCCTTTGGCGCCCTTGCCGCCCCGGCCCCGCCGTCCGCCGCGCCCCTCGGACTCGTCGTCGTCCTCGTCGTCATCGGCCCCGCCGCCCGCGAAGAAGGCGTGCTCGCCCTGGTCGGGACCCGGATCCCAGTCGGGCTTCGCCGCGCCGTCGGGCTCCGACTCCGGCTCCGGCTCGGGTTCCGGCTCGGGACGCCGCCGGGCGGGCGGCTCCGGCGGCGGATACGCGTCCGGGGTGTTGTAGAAGTCGGGCTGCTCGGCGCCGTACGCGGCGGCCTGCTGGCCGTAGGGGTCACCGGGGTCGGCGGCGTACGGGACGTGCGCGTGGGTGCCGGTGCCGTCCCAGCCGCCCTCCTGATACCCCTCGGGGTAACCGCCCTGCTGGTTCTGGTGGGCGTACTGCGGCTGCTGCCCCTGGGGGGCGTACTGCTGCTGGTCGTACTGCTGCTGATGCTGCGGGTCGTACGACTGCTGGTCGTACTGCTGCTGCTGATGCTGCGGGTCGTACTGCTGCTGGTGCGGGTACTGCTGCGGGTCGTACTGTTGCGCCTGTCCGTCGCCCCAGTCGCCGTACTCCTGCTGCGGCTGCTGCGGGTAGTGGTGCTGCTGGTGGCCGCCGTAGGCAGGCTGATGACCCACGTGGGCCTCCTGCCCTTCCCATCCGCCGTCCCCGTACAACGGGTCCTCCGGATGCCACGGTTCGGAGCCCGGGCCCCGGCCATACTCAGTCATCGATCCCCTAGAGCCGCGAGGCGGCGGTCGCGCGGCTTGCGGAGCCGGCTTCCGTTCCGCCTCTCTCTGTGCGGTAGCTGTTCGAAAACCACCGCATCGCGCGGAACGTTACCGTATCGCGATCAGATGACCACTTCGACGCCCTCGCCCGGTGCTTTACCTGACACCCGTTCGGATTCCAGGGCCTGCTGAAGGATGATCACAGCGGCTGCCTGGTCGATCACCGACCGGCCCTTCTTGGCCTTCACGCCCGAAGCGCGCAGTCCCTGACTGGCCGTCACGGTCGTCATCCGCTCGTCCACCAGCCGGACCGGGACGGGCGCGATGCCCTTCGCGAGCTCCTGCGCGAAGCCTCGAACCTTTACCGCGGCCGGGCCCTCGCCCCCCTTGAGGGAGCGAGGGAGACCGACGACGACCTCGATCGGCTCGTACTCCTCGACCAGTTGTCCGAGCCGACGGTGAGCCGCCGGAAGGTCCCGGCCGGGGACCGTCTCCACCGGGGTGGCGAGGATCCCGTCGGGGTCGCACGAGGCGACCCCGATCCGGGCGTCCCCGACGTCGATCGCGAGTCGACGGCCCTTCCGCATCAGCTGGCTCACTTGGCCGTCTCGGCCACGAGCCGCTCGACCGCGGCGACGGCCTCGCCGACGGCGGCCGGGTTCTGGCCGCCGCCCTGGGCGACGTCCGGCTTGCCGCCACCGCCGCCGCCGAGGGTCTTGGCGGCCGTACGGACCAGGTCGCCGGCCTTGAGACCGCGCTCGCGGGCGGCCTCGTTGGTGGCGATGACCGTCAGCGGCTTGCCGTTGTTGACCGTGAACAGGGCGACCACGGCCGCGCGGCCGCCCTGGATGCGGCCGCGCACGTCGAGGACCAGCCTGCGCAGGTCGTCGGCGGTCGTGCCGTCCGGGACCTGGCCGGTGACCAGGGCGACGCCGTGCACGTCCTGGGCGGACTCGACGAGACCGGCGGCGGCCTGGAGGACCTTCTCCGCGCGGAACTTCTCGATCTCCTTCTCGGCGTCCTTCAGCTTGCCGAGCATGGCCGAGACCTTCTCCGGGAGCTCCTCCGGACGCCCCTTGATCAGCTCCTGGAGCTGAGCGACGACCGTGTGCTCCCGGGCGAGGAAGTTGTAGGCGTCCACGCCGACGAGGGCCTCGATCCGGCGCACGCCCGAGCCGATCGACGACTCGCCGAGCAGCTTGACCAGGCCGAGCTGGGAGGTGTTGTGCACATGCGTGCCGCCGCACAGCTCCTTGGAGAAGTCGCCGATGGTCACCACACGGACGCGCTCGCCGTACTTCTCGCCGAACTCGGCGATGGCGCCCTGCTTCTTGGCCTCGTCGAGGCTGAGGATCTCGGCGTGCACGTCCAGGTCGCGGGCGAGCACCTCGTTGATCTTCTGCTCGACGTCGGTCATCACGGCCGTGGGAACGGCGGACGGCGAGCCGAAGTCGAAGCGGAAGCGGCCCGGCTGGTTCTCGGAGCCGGCCTGGGCGGCCGTCGGGCCGAGGGCGTCGCGCAGGGCCTGGTGGGTGAGGTGGGTGGCCGAGTGGGCGCGGGCGATGGCCGTGCGCCGACGGGCGTCGATCGAGGCCTGGGCCTTGGCGCCGACCGTGACCTCGCCGAACTGGACGACGCCCTTGTGGACGTAGACGCCCGGGACCGGCTTCTGGCAGTCGCGGATCTCGATCACGGCGCCGGACTCGACCTTGATGCGGCCGGTGTCGCCGATCTGGCCACCGCCCTCGGCGTAGAACGGGGTGCGGTCGAGGACGATCTCGACCTCGTCACCCTCGGTGGCGGCCGGGGAGGAGACGCCGTCGACGAGGATGCCGACGATCGTGGACTCGCCCTCGGTGTCCGAGTAGCCGATGAAGTCGGTCTCGCCGGCCTTGTCGGCGATCTCGCGGTAGGCGCCGACGCCGGCGTGGCCGGTCTTCTTGGCCTGGGCGTCGGCCTTGGCCTGGTCGCGCTGCTGCTTCATCAGGCGGCGGAAGCCGTCCTCGTCCACGGAAAGGCCCTGTTCGGCGGCCATTTCGAGGGTGAGGTCGATCGGGAAGCCCCAGGTGTCGTGGAGCAGGAAGGCCTTCTCGCCGGCCAGGACCGCGCCGCCGGACTCCTTGGTCTCGGTGATGGCCGTGTCGAGGATGTTGGTGCCGGCCTTCAGCGTCTTGACGAAGGCGGCCTCCTCGGCGAGGGCCACGGTCTCGATCCGCTGCCGGTCGGTGACCAGCTCCGGGTACTGCTGGCCCATCATCTCGATGACGGTGTCGATCAGGTCCTTGACGACCAGGCCGGTGGCGCCGAGCAGCCGCATGTTGCGGATGGCGCGGCGCATGATGCGGCGCAGCACATAGCCGCGGCCCTCGTTGCCCGGGGTGACGCCGTCGCCGATGAGCATCACGGACGTCCGCATGTGGTCGGTGACCACGCGCAGGGAGACGTCGGAGTCGTGGGCGGCGCCGTACTCGACGCCGGTCAGCTGGGTGGCCTTCCTGATGACGGCCATGGAGGTGTCGATCTCGTACATGTTCTGCACGCCCTGCAGAATCATGGCGAGGCGCTCCATGCCGAGGCCCGTGTCGATGTTCTTGCTGGGCAGGTCGCCGAGGATCTCGAAGTTGTCCTTGCCGATGCCCTCGCCGCGCTCGTACTGCATGAAGACGAGGTTCCAGATCTCCACGTACCGCTCGTCGTTGACGGCGGGGCCGCCCTCGACGCCGAACTCGGGGCCGCGGTCGTAGTTGATCTCGGAACAGGGGCCGCAGGGGCCGGGGACACCCATGGACCAGTAGTTGTCCTTCATGCCGAGGCGCTGGATGCGCTCGGCGGGGACGCCGATCTTGTCGCGCCAGATGGTCTCGGCCTCGTCGTCGTCGAGGTAGACCGTGATCCACAGGCGCTCGGGGTCGAGCCCGTAACCACCCTTGTCCTGGGGCGTGGTGAGCAGCTCCCAGGCGTAGGTGATGGCGCCTTCCTTGAAGTAGTCGCCGAAGGAGAAGTTGCCGCACATCTGGAAGAACGTGCCGTGGCGGGTGGTCTTGCCGACCTCTTCGATGTCGGGCGTGCGCACGCACTTCTGCACGCTGGTGGCACGCGACCACGGCGGCTTGACCTCACCGAGGAAGTACGGCTTGAAGGGGACCATGCCGGCGGGGACCAGGAGCAGAGTCGGGTCGTCCGCGATGAGCGACGCCGAAGGGACGACGGTGTGCCCGCGCTCCTCGTAGAAGCTCAGCCAGCGGCGGCGAATCTCGGCCGACTCCATCAGTGGTCCTCATTCCGCTTGTACGGGTACGTCGTGTTCTCGACGTACCTCGGGTTGCTCGGGTCGGTGCGGTTCTCGATGGCGGCGAACCGCCTGGGTGCGGGGAGTTCGGGGTTCTCGTGGATCCCCAGCGCCTCCCCCAGTTCGGCCTCCCGCTGGGCCATGTTGTCGCGGACGTCGAGCGCGAAGCCCACCGCGCGGTCCTTCAGGCGCGCTCCCGTCTCGAGCGCCTTGTTGGCCGCGGTCGCGGCCAGGCTCTCGGGGGTCAGCTGCCTCAGCTTGCGATTGACCTTGGTGGTGGCCCACACACCGGCGGCGACGCCCGTGCCGAACCAGAACGTACGACGGAACATCGCGGCCCTCAGTCCCTCTTTCCACGGGGCTTGCGCTTCTCCCGCCGGGAGACCGTGCGGCCCACGATCACGGTACGCCGGGGCTCCCTGGCGGGCCCGTCGTCCTTGCGGCCGCCGAGGGCCCGGCGCACGCCGTAGCCGAAGGCGGCGACCTTCACCAGGGGGCCGCCGAAGGTGGAGGCGACGGTGGTGGACAGCGCCGACGCGTTCGACGTGACCTCCTGGACGTCCGAGGCGATCGCGTCGACCCGGTCGATCTGGGTCTGCGCGGAGCGCACCGCCGCGGAGGCGTCGGCCAGCAGCGGGACGGCCTGTTCGGTCACGTCCGCGACCAGCCTGGTGGTCGCCCTGAGCGTCTGGGCCAGCCTCGCCAGCGCGACGGCGAGGAAGGAGACCAGGATCGCCCAGAACACGGCCACCAGGATTCCGGCCACCTCTCCACCGGACACCGTGCACCTGCTCCCTGAAGCGTTGAACCTAGTTGTGAACCTGGTTGTGAACCTGGTTCAGAGGTTGAGCCTATCGCGCCGGGCGCAGCGCTCTGTACCGCATTACGGGCACGCGAAAGCCCGCCGCCCCGCCCGCCCGGAGGGGCGAGGAGACGACGGGCTCAGGCACAGAGGTCCTACGACCGCCGGGAGATCCGGGAAGGGATCAACGGGCGTAGTACTCGACGACCAGCTGCTCGTCGCAGATGACCGGGATCTCCTTGCGGTTCGGCTCGCGGTCCAGGCGGAAGGCCAGGGCGCCGAGGTTCACCTGGAGGTAGCGCGGGGTCTCGCCGTCGGGGGCGAAGCCACCGGCGCGGGAGACCTCGAACAGCGTCTTGCTGCGGCTGCGCTCGCGGACCATCACGACGTCGTCGGGACGGACGCGGAAGGACGGCTTGTCGACCTTCTGGCCGTTGACCTCGATGTGGCCGTGCACGACCATCTGACGGGCCTGGTAGATGGTGCGGGCGATGCCCGAACGCAGGACCAGGGCGTCGAGACGACGCTCGAGCTCGATGATCAGGGCCTCACCGGTCTTGCCCTGGACCTTGGAGGCACGCTCGTAGGCGCGGACGAGCTGGCGCTCGGACACGTCGTACTGCGCGCGCAGACGCTGCTTCTCGAGCAGACGGACCTTGTAGTCCGAGTTCTGCTTGCGGCCACGGCCGTGCTCGCCCGGCGGGTAGGGGCGGGCCTCGAAGTACTTGACGGCCTTCGGGGTCAGCGCGATGCCGAGGGCACGCGACTTCTTGACCTTGGGGCGGGACTGATTCGCCACGGTGTTCTTCTCTTTCCTGGGTTTCGGCTCACCAGAGTTAAGGGAGGTCGCATCCGCAGCCTGGGAAACCCGCTTTCCGTCCTTGCGGACGGGCCGGGCAGCCGCTCCCTGGTCTGGGCACATGTGCAGCACGCGAGTGGCCCACCGACCTCTCCCGGAGAACCGGGTGGTGGTGGGCTGCCCGCGACACCGTTCGACGGTGCGCGACGCTCCTGGAGATCCCGTCCCGAGGGGCGGGGCTCCGGCTGCATGTCCCGTTCTGGTGAACCGGCCGGGGCCGGACACGGGACGCAGCGCTTCGGGCGAGTCTACAGGGTGCTCAGGGCCCCTTGCGACCGAGGTGCGCTCTGGTCCACTCGACCGCGTCCGCGTAGCGCGCCTCGGCGCCGTGCCGGGTCGGCGTGTAGTACTCGCGGTCCCTGATCCCGTCCGGCGCGTACTGCTGGGCGGCGATGCCCTCCGGCAGGTCGTGCGGATACACATACCCCTGCGCGTGCCCCAGCTTGGCGGCCCCCTTGTAGTGCCCGTCCCGCAGATGCGCCGGCACGGACCCGGCCATCCCCTTGCGTACGTCGTCCAGGGCGGCGCCGATGGCCAGGGTCGCCGCGTTGGACTTGGGGGCCAGGGCGAGGGCGATGGTGGTGTGGCTGAGGGTGAGGGCGGCCTCGGGGAAGCCGATCATGGCGACGGCCTGGGCCGCGGCGACCGCGAGGGGCAGCGCGCCCGGATCGGCGAGGCCGATGTCCTCGCTGGCGGAGATCATCAGACGGCGGGCGATGAAACGGGGGTCCTCGCCGGCGTCGATCATCCGGGCCAGGTAGTGCAGCGCCGCGTCGACGTCGGATCCCCGGATGGACTTGATGAGGGCGCTGGCGACGTCGTAGTGCTGGTCGCCGTCGCGGTCGTAGGTCACCGCCGACCGGTCGACCGTCTGCTCCAGGGTCTGGAGGCTGATCTCGGTCTCGTCCTGGTCGAGGGCGGCCCCGGCGGCGGCCTCCAGGGCGGTCAGGGCACGGCGGGCGTCGCCGCCGGCGATGCGCAGGAGGTGCGCCTCGGTGTCCTCGGGGAGGGTGACGGCGCCCTTGAGGCCGCGCTGGTCGCTCAGCGCCCGCCTCAGCAGCCCGCGCAGGTCGTCGTCCGTGAGCGGTTCGAGGGTGAGCAGGAGGGAACGGGAGAGCAGGGGCGAGATCACCGAGAAGTACGGGTTCTCGGTGGTCGCCGCGATCAGCGTCACCCAGCGGTTCTCGACGGCCGGGAGCAGGGAGTCCTGCTGGGCCTTGCTGAAGCGGTGGATCTCGTCGAGGAAGAGGACGGTCTCCTTGCCGTAGCCGCCGGTGGCGCGGCGGGCGCCGTCGATGACCGCGCGGACCTCCTTGACGCCGGCGGTGATCGCGGAGAGCTCGACGAAGCGCTTGTCGGTGGCCTTGGAGACCACGTAGGCGAGAGTCGTCTTGCCGGTGCCGGGCGGTCCCCAGAGGATCACGGACGACGGGCCGGCCGGGCCCTTGGCGCCCTCGCCGACCAGGCGGCGCAGGGGTGCGCCCGGCTTCAGCAGGTGCTGCTGGCCCACCACCTCGTCGAGGGTGCGCGGGCGCATCCGGACCGCCAGGGGGCTCCCTGCGGGGTCCTTCTCCTGGCGGTCTTCGGCTGCGGCGGTGAACAGGTCGGGCTCCACACCTCCGGAGCCTACGTCAGAGGTCTGACAGTCCTGTTCGGGGCCGGGTCAGGCCCAGAGGTCGGTGCCCCAGCGGGTCAGGATCAGCATGCCGATGATGCCGATGTGGGTGGCCGGCAGGACCCAGGTGAACTCGCCGAAGAACCGCTTCAGCCAGCCGGGGGCGGGCAGGAAGCCGTTGCGTACGTTGAACGAGGTCACGTACCAGAACATCGTGATCGTCGCGACCCAGGCCAGCGAGCACCACAGGCACAGCGCGTTGATCTTGTACAGGGACTGGTACTGCAGCCAGGTGCAGAAGGCGACGCCGAAGAGCGTGCCGAAGTTGAAGGTCAGCCAGTACCAGCGCGGGAAGCGGGCGCGGGCCAGCAGGCTCATGCCGACGCAGATGACGATGCCGTAGGCGACCAGGCCGAGCATCGGGTTGGGGAAGCCGAAGGCCGCGGCCTGCTTGCTCTCCATCACGCTGCCGCAGGACACGATCGGGTTGATGCTGCAGCTGGGGGTGAACGTCTTGCCGTCCACCTTGCCTTCGAGAATCTTGAACTTGTCGATCGTGATGACCCACGCGGCGAGCAGACCGGCCGCACCGGTGATCAGCAGCAGAATCGCGAACGCACGGCTGCCGCCCACCGTCCGGGGCTCGGTCGCGGCGTCGCGCTCGGGCTCGGACTCCGTGGAGACGTCTTTCACTGTCGTCTTGCTCATCACGCCGATCCGTCGCTTGAGAGTTGGACCATCTTCGGGCAGACGCCATTCTGCCGCACCGAGCCGTGTCTCCACCGTTCGATGGACATAAGGAAGTACGTGCGGTCGCCCCGGGGCGTTCGGTCCCCGTCTCGGCGCCCACGGCGAAGGCGCCGGGCGCCCGAACGGCACCCGGCGCCTCGCCTCGCGCGCTAGCCGAGCTTCGACTCCAGCTCCGCCACGATCTCGTTCACGCCGATCGCCGTCTGCTCGCCGGACTCCATGTCCTTGAGCTGCACCACACCCTCGGCGAGGTCGCGCTCACCGGCGACGATCGCATAGCGGGCCCCGCTGCGGTTGGCGTTCTTCATGGCGCCCTTGAGCCCCTTGCCGCCGTACGAGAAGTCCGCGGCGATACCGAGCTTGCGCAGTTCGGTGACCTTGGCGAAGAGGATGCGGCGGGCCTCCTCGCCCAGCGGGACCGCGAACACGCTGGTGGACGCGGGGAGTTCGAGCTCGACGCCCTCCGCCTCCAGGGCGAGGACCGTGCGGTCGACGCCCAACGCCCAGCCCACGGAGGGCAGTGCGGGGCCGCCGATCATCTCGGACAGGCCGTCGTAGCGGCCGCCGCCGCCCACCGCGGACTGGGAGCCCAGACCGCCGTGCACGAACTCGAAGGTCGTACGGGTGTAGTAGTCCAGGCCGCGGACCAGCTTCGGGTCGTCCTCGAAGGCGACGCCCGCCGCCGTGATCAGCTCGCGGACCTCCTCGTGGTACGCCTTGCAGGAGTCGCACAGGTAGTCGCGCAGCAGCGGGGCGTCGGTGAGCTGCTTCTGGACGTCGGCGCGCTTGTCGTCCAGGACGCGCAGCGGGTTGATGTCCGCGCGGCGCAGCGTGTCCTCGTCGAGGTCCAGGCCGCGCAGGAAGGTCTGCAGCGCCTCCCGGTACACCGGGCGGCACTCCTTGTCGCCCAGGCTGTTGAGCAGGATGCGGAAGTCGCGCAGGCCGAGCGTGCGGTACGCCTGGTCGGCCAGGATGATCAGCTCGGCGTCCAGCGCCGGGTCCTCCGCGCCGATCGCCTCGGCGCCGACCTGGGAGAAGTGGCGGTAACGGCCCGCCTGCGGCTGCTCGTAGCGGTAGTAGGAGCCCGAGTACCAGAGCTTGACCGGGAGATTGCCCTGCCGGTGCAGGTTCGCCTCGAGGGCGGCGCGCAGGACGGACGCCGTTCCCTCGGGGCGCAGGGCGAGCTGGTCGCCGCCCTTGGTCTCGAAGGCGTACATCTCCTTGCTGACGATGTCGGTGGACTCGCCGACACCGCGGGCGAACAGCTCCACGTTCTCGAAGCCGGGCGTCTCGACATAGCCGTAGCCGGAGTTGCGCAGCGGGGTCGCGATGGCCTCGCGCACCGCGAGGAACTTCGCGGAGCGCGGCGGAAGCAGGTCGTACGTGCCCTTGGGGGCCTGGAAGGTACTCACGGAAGGTCTCTCGTCACATTCCTCGTCGGGGAGGGGTGTTCGAACCCGCTCCCTGGCCGCCGGCCGCCACCTGCCGCAGATACGGGTTGGCGGCGCGCTCCTGGCCGATGGTCGTCTGGGGGCCGTGGCCGGACAGCACCACGGTCGAGTCCTCGAGCGGCAGGCACACGCGGGCCAGCGAGTCGAGCATCTCGGCCATGTCGCCGCCGGGCAGGTCGGTGCGTCCGATGGAGCCGGCGAACAGCAGATCCCCGGAGAAGAAGACCGAGGGGATCTCGGTCGTCTCGGGCATCCGGAAGGTCACCGACCCCTTCGTATGGCCCGGCGCGTGCGCGACGGAGAACTCCAGACCGGCCAGGTCCAGCCGCGCGCCGTCGGTCAGCTCCCGGACGTCGTCCGGCTCGCCCACGGTCAGCTCGCCCATGAGCGGCATGCCGATGGAACGGCCGAGCGCCTTCTCGGGGTCGCTCATCATGAACCGGTCCTCGGGGTGGATCCAGGCCGGCACGTCGTGGGCGCCGCACACGGGGACGACCGAGGCCACATGGTCGATGTGGCCGTGGGTGAGGACGACGGCGACGGGCTTGAGCCGATGCTTCCTGATCGCTTCCTCGACTCCGGGGGCCGCCTGGTGGCCCGGGTCGATGATCACGCACTCCTCGCCGGCGGCGGGGGCGACGAGATAACAGTTCGTCCCCCAGGCCCCGGCGGGGAACCCGGCAATGAGCACGATCGTCCTTCGTTGTGTCGATACGGGAGGGCTTGTCGACGGTATTCGGTTCGACGGTATTCGGTGGCATTCGGTGGGCTCCACCTGTGGTCAGAGCCTACCGGCGCTGCCGATTCCTCAGCGAACCCATATACCGTACGGGGCACACGCAGGCGGTCGGCTCACAAGACGCACGCGTCCCAGTCGACGTACGAGACGCACGAGGAGAAAACCCGGTGGTCACCCAGGAACAGCGGAAGCGTCAGCTCGCCCGGGAGAAGTTCTTGCGGCAGCAGCAGCGGCGCACGTCCGCCCGACGCAAGGCGCGTGTGCGCAACTCGGTGATCGCGTCGGTGCTCGGCGTGATCATCGTGGGCAGTGTGGCGCTGTACACGACGGGCGTCCTCAAGGAGGACGACAAGGCGAACGCGAGCGCGGACACCACCCCGTCCGCGTCGCCCAGCGCCGTGAAGGACCCGTGCGAGAAGGCTGCCGCCGGTTCGGTCGAGAAGCTGACCTGGAAGAAGGAGCCGGCGATCACCATCGACAAGTCGGCCGACTACACGATGAAGCTGGCGACGACCTGCGGTGACATCGACATAGCGCTGAAGACCTCGGCGGCCCCGCACACCGTCAACTCGTTCGACTTCCTCGCGGGCAAGGGCTACTTCGACCACACCAAGTGCCACCGGCTCACCACCAACGGCATCTACGTGCTGCAGTGCGGCGACCCGACGGGCACCGGCAGCGGCGGCCCCGGCTACACGATTCCGGACGAGAACCTGAAGGACAAGAGCCTCAAGGACAACGTCTACCCGGCCGGCACGGTCGCCATGGCGAACACCTCGCAGCCGGACACCGGCGGCAGCCAGTTCTTCCTCGTCTACCAGGACAGCCAGCTCCCGCCGAGCTACACCCCGTTCGGCACGATCTCGGCCAAGGGCCTGACCGTCCTGAAGAAGATCGCCGCCGCCGGGGAGAACACCGGCGCGGGTGACGGCGCCCCGAACGCGACGGTCGTCATCAACAAGGCGACGGTCACCAAATCCTGACGTTCAGGGCGGCTGACAGCGCAATTTCGGTCGCGCTGGATGCGGACAGGCATACCGCCGGTCGCCTATGTTGGCCGTGACGAAACTGTGGACGATGCCCAGGGGCGCTGAAGCCCCTCGGAGGCATCATGTGGAGGAGGCGCTGTGAGCAGCGACCCGTGGGGCCGCGTCGACGAGACGGGGACCGTGTACGTGCGTACGGCCGACGGCGAGCAGGTCGTCGGTTCCTGGCAGGCCGGCTCCCCCGAGGAGGCGCTGGCCTACTTCGAGCGCAAGTACGAGGGCCTGGTTGTCGAGATCGGCCTCCTCGAGAAGCGAGTGCAGACCACCGATCTGTCGGCCAAGGACGCCCAGGTCGCGATCGACCACATCCGCGAGCAGGTCGACGCGCACCACGCGGTCGGTGATCTTCAGGCGCTGCGGGAGCGGCTGGACAAGCTGGTGGCGACCGTCGAGTCGCGGCGCGAGGAACGCAAGGTGCAGCGCGCCAAGCAGTCCGACGAGGCCCGCAAGGCCAAGGAGGACCTGGTCGTCGAGGCGGAGCAGCTCGCCCAGTCCGACCAGTGGCGGGCCGCCGGTGAGCGGCTGCGCGCCCTGGTGGACACCTGGAAGGGTCTGCCTCGGCTCGACCGCAAGTCGGACGACGAACTGTGGCACCGGTTCTCGCACGCGCGCTCGGCGTTCTCCAAGCGCCGCAAGGCGCACTTCGCGCAGCTGGACGCACAGCGCGAGGAGGCCCGCAGGACGAAGGAACGGCTGGTCTCCGAGGCCGAGGCGCTGTCCGCCTCGACGGACTGGGGTCCGACGGCCGCCCGCTACCGCGAGCTGATGGCGGAGTGGAAGGCCGCGGGCCGCGCCCAGCGCGAGCACGAGGACGATCTGTGGAACCGCTTCCGCGGCGCCCAGGACGTGTTCTTCGCCGCCCGCAGCTCGGTCTTCGCCGAGCGGGACGCCGAGCAGACGGAGAACCTGAAGCTCAAGGAGGAGCTGGCCGAAGAGGCCGAGAAGCTCCTGCCGATCGGCGATCTGAAGTCGACGCGGGCCGCGTTCCGCTCGATCAACGAGCGCTGGGAGGCCATCGGCCATGTCCCGCGGGACTCCCGGCCGAAGGTCGAGGGCCGGATGCACGCCGTGGAGCGGGCGATCCAGGACGCCGAGGAGACCGAGTGGCGCCGGACGAACCCGGAGGCACGCGCGCGTGCCGAGGGTCTGACCGGTCAGCTCCAGGCCGCCGTGGACAAGCTCCGGGGTCAGATCGAGCAGGCCCGCGCCCAGGGCAACTCGGCCCGCGCCGACAAGCTGGAGCGCGAGCTGGAGGGCCGCCAGGCCCTGCTGGACCAGGCGCTGAAGGGTCTGCAGGAGTTCGGCGGCTGACCCACCCGGACACAGGCATGGGAGAGGCCCCCGTACGAGTCGTACGGGGGCCTCTCCCATGCCTGCCTGCCGACGAGACTGCCTGCGCCTACGGGCGACGGCCTGCCTACAGGCGACGGCCTGCCTACGGGCGGCGCGCCGACGTCACCCGGTACACGTCGTACACGCCCTCCACACCCCTGACCGCCTTCAGGACGTGGCCCAGGTGCTTGGGGTCGCCCATCTCGAAGGTGAAGCGGGAGGTGGCCACGCGGTCGCGGGAGGTCTGGACGGCCGCGGAGAGGATGTTGACGTGCTGGTCGGACAGGACACGGGTGACGTCCGACAGGAGCCGGGAGCGGTCCAGCGCCTCGACCTGGATGGCGACCAGGAAGACCGAGGACTGCGTCGGCGCCCACTCGACCTCGAGGATGCGCTCGGGCTCGCGGGACAGTGACTCCACGTTGACGCAGTCGCTGCGGTGAACCGATACGCCACTACCCCGGGTGACGAACCCTATGATCGGGTCGCCGGGGACGGGCGTACAGCAGCGGGCCAGTTTGACCCACACGTCGTCGACGCCCTTGACCACGACACCGGGGTCGTTGTTGCTGCGCCGCTTGCGGCCGCGGGTGCGCGACGGCGGGACCGCCTCGTCCATCTCCTCGGTGGCCGCCTCCTCGCCGCCGAGCGCCTGCACCAGCTTCTGTACGACGTTCTGCGCGGCCACATGGCCCTCGCCGATCGCCGCGTACAGCGAGGAGATGTCGGGGTAGCGCATCTCGTGCGCCAGCGTGACCAGCGAGTCGCCGGTGAGAATGCGCTGGATCGGCAGGTTCTGCTTGCGCATCGCGCGCGCGATGGCGTCCTTGCCCTGCTCGATCGCCTCGTCGCGGCGCTCCTTGGAGAACCACGCCCGGATCTTGTTGCGGGCGCGCGGCGACTTGACGAAGTTCAACCAGTCCCGCGACGGTCCGGCCCCGGCGGCCTTGGAGGTGAAGACCTCCACCAGGTCGCCGTTGTCCAGGGTCGACTCCAGCGGTACGAGGCGTCCGTTGACCCGGGCTCCTATGGTGCGGTGGCCCACCTCGGTGTGCACCGCGTACGAGAAGTCCACGGGCGTGGCGCCGGCCGGCAGCGCTATCACGTCGCCCTTCGGCGTGAAGACGAAGACCTCGTTGCGCGACAGGTCGAAGCGCAGGGACTCCAGGAACTCGCCGGGGTCCTCGGTCTCCTTCTGCCAGTCCAGGAGCTGGCGCAGCCACGCCATGTCGTTGAGGTGGTCGTCCTTGCCGGTGGTCCGGGGCGCGTCGGAGCGCACCTTGGAGGCGCCGGCGACGGCCTCCTGCTTGTACTTCCAGTGCGCGGCGATGCCGTACTCGGCGCGGCGGTGCATGTCGAAGGTGCGGATCTGGAGTTCGACGGGCTTGCCGTTGGGGCCGATGACCGTCGTGTGCAGCGACTGGTACATGTTGAATTTGGGCATCGCGATGTAGTCCTTGAACCGGCCGGGGACCGGGTTCCATCGCGCGTGCACGGTGCCGAGGGCCGCGTAGCAGTCTCTGACGGTGTCCACGAGGACGCGGATGCCCACCAGGTCGTAGATCTCCGCGAAGTCGCGGCCGCGCACGATCATCTTCTGGTAGACGCTGTAGTAGTGCTTCGGGCGGCCTGTGACGGTCGCCTTGATGCGGGCGGCGCGCAGGTCGGACTGGACCTCGTCGGTCACTATGGCCAGGTACTCGTCACGCTTCGGTGCCCTTTCGGCCACCAGCCGTACGATCTCGTCGTACATCTTGGGGTAGAGGATCGCGAAGGCGAGGTCCTCCAGTTCCCACTTGATGGTGTTCATGCCGAGGCGGTGGGCGAGCGGCGCGTAGATCTCGAGGGTCTCGCGCGCCTTCTTCTCCTGCTTCTCGCGCTTGAGGTAGCGCATGGTGCGCATGTTGTGCAGGCGGTCGGCGAGCTTGATGACCAGGACGCGCGGGTCCTTGGCCATGGCCACGACCATCTTGCGCACGGTCTCGGCCTGCGCGGCCTCGCCGAACTTGACCTTGTCCAGCTTGGTGACGCCGTCGACGAGCAGGGCGACCTGGTCGCCGAAGTCGCGGCGCAGGTCCTCCAGGCCGTACTCGGTGTCCTCGACGGTGTCGTGCAGCAGGCCCGCCATGAGGGTGGCCGGGTCCATGCCGAGCTCGGCGAGGATCGTGGTCACCGCGAGCGGGTGCGTGATGTACGGATCGCCGCTCTTGCGCTTCTGGCCGCGGTGCCAGCGCTCGGCGACCTGGTAGGACTTCTCGATCTGGCGGAGCGTCGCGGTCTCGATCTTGGGGTCGTTGCTGCGCACTATCCGCAGCAGCGGTTCCAGGACCGGGTTGTAGGGGTTCGCGCGCTGGACGCCGAGGCGGGCGAGGCGGGCGCGGACGCGGTTGGAGGAGCCGGAGCGGGCGGGCGGCTGCGCGGCGGACGGGCGGGCCGCGGGGGCGGCGGCCGGCGTGGCAGCGGACGCGGGCGTGGCGGCGGGCCGCTCGGGCGTGGCCGGTTTGGGCCGCGGCTGCTCGGCCGGCTTGTCCGCGGGCGCGGAGCGGTCGTGCTCGACCGGCCCGCGGCTGTCGTCCTTCGCGTGCGACGCGGGCGTGGCCGCGGGGCCCGAGGCGGACTCGGGCTTGGCGGCGGTCAGGTGCTGGGCCTCGTCTGGCAAGAGGACTCCTCGTGCGCGATCCGGGTCCCCGGTCAGGCTCCGGAGCACCCATCGTAGCGATCCCGGGCTCCAGGATCGCCTTCAGGCCGATGTGAGGCCCGTCCACCGGAGAAACGCAAGGGGCGGGCGCCGGATTCCTCCGGGCCCGCCCGCTTGGCGTACGACGGTTTTCAGACGGTCAGCAGTGACTCCAGCGGAGCTCCGCGCAGGGCCGCCTCCAGGCGGGGGCGGCCGTCGAGGAAGCTCAGCTCCATCAGGACGGCGGCGCCCGCGACCTCGGCGCCCGCCCGGTGGATGAGCTGGATCGCGGCCTCGGCGGTGCCGCCGGTGGCCAGCACGTCGTCGACGATCAGGACGCGGTCCTCGGCGGTGAGGTCCTCGGCGTGCACCTCGATCTCCGCCGAGCCGTACTCCAGGTCGTAGGCCTGGCTGAGGGTCGCTCCGGGGAGCTTGCCCGCCTTGCGTACGGGAATGAAGCCGAGGCCCGCGCGGACGGCGACCGGGGCGCCCAGGATGAAGCCCCGGGCCTCCAGGCCGACGATCTTGGTGGCGCCGGTGCGCTCGGCGATGCCGGCGAAGGCGTCGGTGAGCGCGGTGAACGCCGTCGAGTCCGCCAGGAGCGGGGTGATGTCCTTGAACATCACGCCCGGCTCCGGGTAGTCGGCCACGTCACGGATGCGGCTGAGCAGCAGCGTCGTGAGGTCGGTCAGCTCGGTCATCGGCGCTTCCCCGACGGGCGGCCGCGGCCCCGGCCACGGGACGCGGGCTGGCTGCGCGGGCCGACGACGGCGTGGGCCGCGTCCTCCGGCTCGTCGTCGCCGTAGGCGTCGTCGCTACGGGTCTCCGTGAGGTCCTCGTCGGCGGTGGCCTGGGCGCGCTTGGCCAGGACGCGCTTCTTCAGGGCCTTGTACTGCGGCTCGCGCTCCTTGAGGTCGGCGACGAGCGGCGTGGCGATGAAGATCGAGGAGTAGGCGCCGGCCGCGAGGCCGACGAACAGCGACAGCGAGATGTCGTTGAGCGTGCCCGCGCCGAGGAAGCCGCCGCCGATGAACAGCAGGCCCGCCACCGGCAGCAGCGCGACCACCGTGGTGTTGATGGAGCGGACCAGGGTGCCGTTGATCGAGCGGTTGGCGACCTCGCTGTAGGTGAAGCGGGTCTGCTTCGTGAGGTCCTTCGTCTGCTCCTTGAGGGAGTCGAAGACGACGACCGTGTCGTACAGCGAGTAACCGAGGATCGTCAGCAGACCGATCACCGTGCCGGGCGTGACCTCGAAGCCGACGAGGGCGTAGATGCCGACGGTGATGGTGATGTCGTGGATCAGGGCGACGAGCGCGGCGACGGCCATGCGCAGCTCGAAGGCGATCGCCAGGTAGATCACGACCAGGACCATGAAGATCGCCAGGCCCTGCCAGGCCTTGTTGGCGATCTGGTCGCCCCAGCTCGGGCCGACCAGGTCGGCGGCGATGGACTCCGGGTCGACCTTGAAGTCCTTGGCGAGCTCGGTCTTGATCTCGTCGGACTGCTCGGTGTCCATGCCGGCGATCTGGATGCGCAGCGTGCCGTTGCCGAGCTTCTGCACGACCGCGTCATGGCCGGACGCCGACTTCGCGTAGTCCTCGGCCTGAGAGACGGAGACGCTGGTCTTCTCCGTGGTGAAGACCGCGCCGCCCTGGAAGTCGATGCCCATGTTCAGGCCGCGCACCGCCAGGCCGACGATGGCCGTGATGGTGATCAGGATCGAGATGCCGTACCAGAGCTTGCGGTGTCCGATGAAGTCGTAGCTGATCTCGCCACGGTGGAGTCGGGCGCCGAGGTTGCCGAGTTTGGACATCGCTCACGCCTCCTTCGTCTCGACGGGGCCGGCGGCAGGACCGGAGGGACGGCGGGTACGGCGGATCGGCGGCTTGGCGCCCAGGCTCTTCGGGTCGAGGCCGGACCACTTGTGGCCGCTGGCGAAGAACTTCCGGCGGGCGATGAGCGACATCAGCGGCTTGGTGAAGAAGAAGACCACGACGACGTCGAGGACGGTGGTCAGACCCAGCGTGAACGCGAAGCCCTGGACCTTGCCGACGGTGACGATGAACAGCACGGCGGCCGCGAGGAACGACACGAAGTCGGAGACCAGGATGGTGCGCCGGGCGCGCGGCCAGGCCCTCTCGACGGCGGGGCGCAGGGTGCGGCCCTCGCGGATCTCGTCCCGGACGCGTTCGAAGTACACGATGAACGAGTCCGCGGTGATGCCGATGGCGACGATGGCGCCGCAGACGGCCGGCAGGTTCAGCGCGAAGCCGATGGCCGGGCCGAGCAGTGCCATGAGCACGTAGGTGAGGGCAGCGGAGACCAGCAGCGAGGCGAGCGCGATCATCGCCAGGCCGCGGTAGTAGGCCACCAGGTAGATCACGACCAGGGCGAGACCGATGGCGCCAGCCAGCAGACCGGCGTGCAGCTGGTCGCCGCCGAGCGCGGCGGTCACCGTGGTCACGCTCTGCTCCTTGAAGGAGAGCGGGAGCGCGCCGTACGACAGCATGTTGGAGAGGTTCTGGGCCTCGTCCTGCGTGAAGCTGCCGGAGATCTGGGCCTGGCCGCCGGTGATGGAGTTCTGCACGAACGGGCTGGAGACGACCTCGCCGTCGAGCACGATGCCGAACTCGTTCTGCGGCTGGGTGTTCTTGGCGAGCTCGGCCGTGATGGCGGCGAACTTCTTGCTGCCCGAGCCGGTGAAGGTCATGGTGACCTGCCAGCCGGCGGCGGTCTGCGTGTCGTAGACGGCCTGGGCCTTCTTGACCTCGGTGCCGTCGACGGCGGCCGGGCCGAGCACGTACTTGTACCAGACCTTGTCGATCTCACCGCAGGCGACGGTCGGGTCGCTGGGCTTGACGCCCTCGCCGGCCTTGGCCCGGGCCGACTCGTCGGAGCAGTCCAGGGCCGCGTACTTGGCCTGGAGCGCGGCGGTCGCGGCGTCGGTCGTGGCGCTCGCGGAGGCCGAGGGGCTGGCGGAGTCGCTCGCGCCGGCGCTGGCGGAGGCCGACGGGGTGGTGTCGGCCTTCAGCGCGTCGGTGACGGCACGGCCCTGCGAGGTGGCGCTGGCCGACGGGGACGACGAGGAGCTGGCCTTCTCGCCGGTCGAGCCGGAGGCGCTCGCGGACGGGCTCGTGGAGGAGCTCGGCGAGGCGCTGGAGGAGCCGCTGGCGGAGGGGCTCGCCGTGGCGGCGGCGGAGCCGGTGGGCTCGGAGGCGTAGACCGGACGGAAGTACAGCTTCGCGGTGGTGCCGACCTGGGCCCGGGCTTCCGCGGAGTTGGTGCCCTTGGGGATGTTCACGATGATGTTGCGGTCGCCCTGGGTCTGCACCTCCGCCTCGGAGACGCCCAGCCCGTTGACACGGCGGTTCATGATCTCGACCGCGGTGTCCATGTTGGCCTTGTTGATCGCGGATCCCTGGTCGGCCTTCGCCTCGAGCGTGATGCTCGTACCGCCGGCAAGGTCGATGCCGAGACGCGGAGTGGTGTGTCCGGAGGCGAACATGCCTCCGGTGAGCCCCACGATGGCGATCAGGATCAGGGCCAGCGAGCGCCCTGGCTTGCTCTGGGCGCTCGCGCTCCGGCCCTTCTTAGGTGCTGCCACCTTCTCGTACTCCCTCTCGGGCCGCTGCGCGCCGGGTCAGCGCGGCGGCGGCCATGACATGGTGTCGGGATCCCCTGGCGAAATGCGTACGCCCCGGGGCAGACGGGTGTGACCCGTGCGCCCCGGGGACGTGACTACTTCTTCGCGTCGGAGTCGCCGTCGGTCTTCTCCGGCTCCTCGTCGGCCTTGGCCTGCGTGGCCTCGGGCTCGGCGGCCTGCTCCCGGGCCTCTTCGGGCCCGTCCTTCTTGCCGAGGTCGACGGACTTGTCGTCGGAGGCGGCGGCAGCTTCGTCGACGGGTTCGTCGGTCTCGGCGGTCTCGTCGGAGACAGCGGACTCGGTGAGGGAGGAGGCGTCGTCCGGGACGACGTCGGAGTCGGACTTCAGGTCGTGCTCGATGCCGTGGACGATGCGGTTGTACTCGTCGTCGGTCAGCACGGCGCCGATCGAGTTCTTCGCGAAGAGCAGATCCACACCCGGACCGGCGTCGAGGAGGACCGTGTCCTCGTTGACCTCCTTGACCGTCGCGTACATGCCCCCGATGGTGCGGACACCGCTGCCGGGCTGCATGTCGTTCCGCATGGCGGCGGCCTGCTGCTGCTTCTTCTTGGCCGACCGGGTCATCAGGAACATGGCCCCGATGAGCACGATGAACGGGAGGAGGGTCACAGGACTCACGGGTCGGAACTTCCTTCAAGCGACCGCGATGGTTGAGCGGCCTGATGGATGGGGGTTGTGTGCTGCCGACAACTGCGGCATCGGCGGAGTCTAAGCGAGTCCGCGCGCATGGAACAACGCTCAGCATGGCACCTGGGTTCCTGACCCGGCCAATGCCTTCGCCGTTGCTCCCGCATCGATGCCGGATCGACACCGCGCCGGTCTCGTATCCGCTTCCGGTCGGTACGGGCCCGCTGCGCGTCGGGCTCGCACCGGGTCGGCGTCGGCCCCGCGCCGGCCCGGTCCTCACGCCCCGAACAGGCCTTGTTGTCCGTTTCCCGTGCCGGCGGGGCGGGGCGGGGTGAGGCCGAGATGCGTCCAGGCGGCCGGGGTGGCCACGCGTCCGCGCGGGGTGCGGGCGAGGAGGCCTTCACGGACCAGGAAGGGTTCGGCGACCTCTTCCACGGTCTCACGCTCCTCCCCCACCGCGACGGCGAGCGTCGACAGACCGACCGGGCCGCCGCCGAACAGCTTCAGCAGGGCCTGCAGGACCGCGCGGTCCAGCCGGTCGAGGCCGCGGGCGTCGACCTCGTAGACCGCGAGGGCCGCCGAGGCGATGTCGCGGTTGATGTCGCCGTCGGCCTTGACCTGCGCGTAGTCGCGCACGCGGCGCAGCAGCCGGTTGGCGATGCGGGGCGTGCCGCGGGAGCGGCCGGCGATCTCGGCGGCGCCGTCGACGTCGATCTCCACGTCGAGGAGGTGCGCGGAGCGGTGGATGACGCGCTCCAGCTCCGCCGGCTCGTAGAACTCCATGTGCCCGGTGAAGCCGAAGCGGTCGCGCAGCGGGGGCGGCAGCAGACCCGCGCGCGTGGTGGCTCCGACCAGGGTGAAGGGGGGCAGTTCGAGGGGGATGGCGGTGGCGCCGGGGCCCTTGCCGACGATGACGTCGACGCGGAAGTCCTCCATCGCCATGTAGAGCATCTCCTCGGCGGGCCTCGACATGCGGTGGATCTCGTCGAGGAAGAGGACCTCGCCCTCCTGGAGGGAGGAGAGGATCGCGGCGAGGTCGCCGGCGTGCTGGATGGCGGGGCCGCTGGTGATGCGGATGGGGGCGCCCATCTCGGCGGCGATGATCATCGAGAGGGTGGTCTTGCCGAGGCCGGGGGCGCCGGAGAGCAGCACGTGGTCGGCGGTGGCGCCCCGCGCGCGTGCGGCGCGCAGGACGAGGTCGAGCTGTTCGCGGACCTTCTCCTGGCCGATGAACTCGCCCAGGTCCTTGGGGCGCAGGGCGGCCTCGACGGCCTGGTCCTCACGATCGGCGACAGCGCCCACCAGCCGCTCGGCGGCGGTCTCTTCGGTCGTGTCGTCCCAGTTCACAGCAACTCTCCTCGCGGTGGCGCGCCGGGCCGGTCGGCCGGCCGGGGGTCCGGGGGGCGTTCCCCGGGAGGGCACAGCAGGTGGTGTGCCTCAAGGTGCGGCGGGTCAGCGGGCCCGGTTCAGCGTCTGCAGGGCGGCCTTGAGGAGCTGCCCCACCTGGGGGACGCCCTCCGCCGCCTCCGCCTGCGGGGTCACGGCGGCCACGGCCTCGTCGGCCTCGCGGGTGGCGTAGCCCAGGCCGATCAGGGCGGCGTGCAGCTGGTCGCGCCAGCCGGAGGTGACCGCCCTGCCGATCGCGGGCGCGCCGACCGGCTCGCCGAGCCGGTCCTTCAGCTCCAGCAGGAGCTTCTGGGCGCCCTTCTTGCCGATGCCCGGGACGGCGATGAGCGCCTTCTCGTCACCGGTGGCGACGGCCCGGCGCAGCGCGTCCGGCGTGTGCACGGCGAGCATGGCCTGGGCCAGGCGCGGGCCGACCCCGCTCGCGGTCTGCAGCAGCTCGAAGACCTGGCGCTCGTCGTCGTCCACGAAGCCGTACAGGGTCAGGGAGTCCTCGCGGACGACGAGGGAGGTGGCGAGCTTGGCCTGCCGGCCCATCCGCAGTCCGGCGAGGGTGTTCGGGGTGCACTGGACGGCGATGCCGACGCCGCCCACCTCGACCACCGCGGAGTCGGGGGCGAGGGCGGCGACCGGTCCGCTCACGAAGGCGATCATCCCGTACGGCCTTTCGATGTGTGCAGGGCGACGGCCTGCTGGAGTCGGTTCTGCGCGGGGGCGCGCCAGATGTGGCAGATGGCGAGGGCGAGGGCGTCGGCGGCGTCGGCGGGCTTCGGCGGTGCGCTCAGCCGCAGCAGACGGGTGACCATCGCGCCGACCTGGGCCTTGTCGGCGCGGCCGCTGCCGGTGACGGCCGCCTTGACCTCGCTGGGCGTGTGCAGGGCGACGGGGATGCCGCGGCGGGCGGCGCACAGCATGGCGACGGCGCTGGCCTGGGCGGTTCCCATGACCGTACGGACGTTGTGCTGGCTGAACACCCGCTCCACGGCGACGCATTCGGGCCGGTGCTCGTCCAGCCACTGCTCGATGCCCTGCTCCACGGCGACGAGGCGCTGCCCCAGCTCGGCGTCCGCGGGCGTGCGGACGACGCCGACGCCGAGCATCGTGAGCGGCCGTCCGGCGACGCCCTCGACGACGCCGACTCCGCATCGGGTCAGTCCGGGGTCCACCCCCAACACACGCATACGCCCCCTCCCTTCGCTCACCTGTTTGTGCAGGCTATCGGGTGCCACCGACAACGGTCGCCAGCAACGCCCCGCAACGCGACGGGCCGACGGGAGTGTCCCGTCGGCCCGTTCGAAAGTGAGCGTCGGCTCAGGCGTCGACCTTCTCCATGACCTCGTCGCTGACGTCGAAGTTGGCGAAGACGTTCTGCACGTCGTCGCTGTCCTCGAGTGCGTCGATCAGCTTGAAGATCTTCTTCGCGCCTTCCTCGTCGAGCTCGACCTGCATGGTCGGGACGAAGTTGGCGTCGGCGGAGTCGTAGTCGATCCCGGCGTCCTGGAGGGCGGTGCGCACCGCGACCAGGTCGGTCGCCTCGGAGATGACCTCGAAGGACTCGCCGAGGTCGTTGACCTCCTCGGCGCCGGCGTCGAGCACCGCGCCCAGGACGTCGTCCTCGGCCAGCTCGCCCTTGGGCACGATCACGACGCCCTTGCGGTTGAACAGGTACGAGACGGAGCCGGGGTCGGCCATCGAGCCGCCGTTGCGGGTCATGGCGACGCGGACGTCGGAGGCGGCGCGGTTGCGGTTGTCGGTGAGGCACTCGATGAGCACCGCGACGCCGTTCGGGCCGTAGCCCTCGTACATGATCGTCTCGTAGTCGGCGCCGCCGGCCTCGAGGCCGGCTCCGCGCTTGACCGCCGAGTCGATGTTCTTGTTCGGGACCGAGCTCTTCTTGGCCTTCTGAATGGCGTCGAACAGCGTCGGGTTGCCGGACACGTCGGCGCCGCCCGTACGGGCCGCGACCTCGATGTTCTTGATCATCTTCGCGAAGAGCTTGCCGCGCTTGGCGTCGATCACGGCCTTCTTGTGCTTCGTCGTAGCCCATTTAGAGTGGCCGGACATCTGCCTGTCTCCTTCGCGTAACCCAACCCTGTACGAACTCCCCCAGATTTTAGGAGCCTGGGGGGACCCCCAGATCCTACTAGGACGCCGTCGGCCGGTTCGCGCGCACCATGTCGACGAAGAGCGAGTGCACGCGGTGGTCGCCGGTCAGCTCCGGGTGGAACGACGTGGCGAGCGCGTTGCCCTGGCGGACCGCGACGATGTGGCCGTCGTGCTCGGCGAGCACCTCGGTCCCGGCGCCCACGGACTCGACCCAGGGGGCGCGGATGAAGACGCCCTCCACAGGATCGCCCGCGATGCCCCGCACGTCGAGTGCGGCTTCGAAGGACTCGTTCTGCCGGCCGAAGGCGTTGCGGCGCACGATCATGTCGATGCCGCCGATCGTCTCCTGGCCCGAGCGCGGGTCGAGGATCTTGTCGGCGAGCATGATCAGGCCCGCGCAGGTGCCGTAGACCGGCAGTCCGGCGTGCACGCGCGCGCGCAGGGGCTCCATCACGCCGAAGAGGACGGCCAGCTTGGAGATCGTGGTGGACTCGCCGCCGGGGATGACGAGGCCGTCGATCTCGGCGAGTTCCTCGGGGCGCCGCACCGGCCTGGCCACGGCGTCGGCCGCGGCCAGGGCGATGAGGTGCTCCCGTACGTCGCCCTGGAGGGCCAGGACGCCTATGACAGGGGTGTTCACAGGTGACTACCAGCCGCGGTTGGCGTAGCGCTCGGACTCGGGGAGCGTGTCGCAGTTGATGCCGACCATGGCCTCGCCGAGGTTGCGGGACGCGTCCGCGATGATCTTCGGGTCGTCGTAGAAGGTGGTCGCCTTCACGATGGCGGCGGCGCGCTTGGCCGGGTCGCCGGACTTGAAGATGCCCGAGCCGACGAAGACGCCCTCGGCGCCGAGCTGGCGCATCAGGGCGGCGTCGGCGGGGGTGGCGACGCCACCGGCGGAGAACAGGACGACCGGGAGCTTGCCGAGCTCGGCGACCTCCTTGACGATCTCGTACGGGGCGCGCAGCTCCTTGGCGGCGGCGTACAGCTCGTTGTTGTCGTAGCCGCGCAGACGGGCGATCTCGTTCTTGATCTGGCGCAGGTGGCGGACGGCCTCGACGACGTTGCCGGTGCCGGCCTCGCCCTTGGAGCGGATCATGGCCGCGCCCTCGGCGATACGGCGCAGAGCCTCGCCCAGGTTGGTGGCGCCGCAGACGAAGGGGGTCGTGAAGGCCCACTTGTCGGAGTGGTTGACCTCGTCGGCCGGGGTGAGGACCTCGGACTCGTCGATGTAGTCGACGCCGAGGGACTGCAGGACCTGGGCCTCGACGAAGTGGCCGATGCGGGACTTGGCCATGACGGGGATCGAGACGGCCTCGATGATGCCCTCGATCATGTCCGGGTCGGACATCCGGGCCACGCCGCCGTCCTTGCGGATGTCGGCCGGGACCCGCTCCAGGGCCATGACGGCGACGGCCCCCGCGTCCTCGGCGATCTTCGCCTGCTCCGGCGTGACGACGTCCATGATCACGCCGCCCTTGAGCTGCTCGGCCATCCCGCGCTTCACGCGCGCGGTGCCGGTCTCGGGGGTCTGGTTTTCGGAGATCGTGCTGGACACGGGGTGACCTCACTCGTCGGAAAAGAGGATTTCTGCAGCACTGAGGAAACGCGAGTGGACCAGTCCACAGCAAGGGCCAATGGAAAGCCGGTGGATCCTTTTCGGCTGGCCGGAGCTAGCCGGAGCTAGTCCGGAGCTAGTCGGAATTCTCCCAGACGACCACTCCGGGACCGTCGGGCGTCAGAACGGGCACCCACGCCTCGTCGGCCTCGGAGAGGCGGGACTCGTCCAGGGCCAACGGGGAAGGGAACAGGTCGTCGCGGTTCGCGGAGCCGTACAGAGGGAACGCGACGGCGTCTCTCAGCCGTTCGAGCAGTTCCGGCGGCCAGTCCAGCCCTCGGGAACCCCAGCCCTTCAGCTCCCCGACGAAGATCCCCTTCAGGTCCTCGTCGAGGTCCCGCCCGAACACGGGCAGCAGGTACCCCTCCTGGGCGTACGGTACGCAGCCGAAGCCGCCGCCCTGCACCTCGTAGACCACGCCGGTCGGCGCGGCCACGATCACGAACACCCAGCCCTGGTCCGCACCCGAACCGTCCGGGTCGAGGAAGACGCGGCGCCGGTCGCCGGTCATCGCTTCAGGTCGCCCGGTCCGTCAGGGGCGTCGGCGGTTCGTCGTCCATCTCGAAGGCCATCGGGAACGGGGCGTGTCCGGCCAGGCGGAACCAGCGCACCTTGCGGTGTTCGCGCAGGCGGCGGGCCGCGCCCACGGCGTCGTTGTGGAAGCGCCGGGCCATGGGGACGCGTCGGACGGCCTCCCCCAGTTCGAGGGCCGCGGACTCCCCGCCGGGGACCTCGCGGACGACCTCCAGCTGGCGCGCGTCCGCGAAGACGGCCCGCAGCGCCTGGCTGAGGTCGCTCTCGGCGACCTCCCGCTGCTCCTCCTCGGCCTGCCGGGCCGCGTGCGCGGCCTCGTACAGCACGATGGAGGCGGCCGGGTCGAGGACCCCGGAGGTGGCCAGCTCCTGGGCCACCGACGCCCGCCGCAGCAGCTGTGCGTCCAGCGCGGCGCGGGCCGCGTCGATGCGGGCGTGCAGCCGGTCCAGCCGTCCCGCCGTCCAGCTCAGATAGAGGCCGACGGCGACGAGGACGACGAGGGTCCAGATCAGGGTTGCGGTCACGGGCCGCAAGGCTACCGGGGCGGCGCGGAACGTCGGCGGCGGTGGGCCGATCGCACGCCGGAGGAGTGGGCTGGGAAGACCTGGCCGCGGGGACCGGCCCCTGCCCGGCGTCGACCGGCCGCGCGCCGGGCACGGCTTCCTCGCCTACGACGGTGAGCGCGTCGACCGTGCGTCGGTTCGGGGCGGACCGCTGTCGGACACGGCCCGGGCCGCCCCGCCCGGCACTCGGCCCCGCCCCGTGACTCGGCCCCCTCGCGCAGCCCCGTCCCGTCGCGGAGTCCCCTCGCTCAGTCCCGTGCCAGACCCAACCGCGCCCGCAGGCCCGTCGATCCCCGGTCGTCGTCGGCGGCCGCCACCGCCGCCGCACCGTCGGTCACCGTCTCGTAGACCGACAGGATGTCCGCGCCGACGGTGGACCAGTCGAAGCGCCGTACGTGTGCGCTGCCCCGTTTCCGCAGCTCGGCGCGGGTCACCGGGTCGCCCAGGAGCCGTACGGCGGCCTCGGCGAGGGCGTCCGCGTCCTCGTTGGCGAACAGCTCGCCCGCCGCTCCCTGGTCGAGGACCTGGGCGAAGGCGTCCAGGTCGGAGGCGAGCACGGGCGCGCCGGCCGACATGGCCTCGACGAGGATGATGCCGAAGCTCTCGCCGCCGGTGTTGGGAGCGACGTACAGGTCGACGCTGCGCAGGAAGCGCGCCTTGTCCTCGTCGCTGATCATGCCGAGGAACTCCACGCGCGCGCGCAGTTCCTTCGGCAGGTTCTCCACGGCCTCCTTCTCGTCGCCCCGCCCGGCGACCAGCAGCCGGGCCTTCGGGCGCTCGGCGAAGATCTTCGGCAGGGCCCGCATCAGCACCGGCAGGCCCTTGCGGGGCTCGTCGATGCGGCCGACGAAGCCGATCGTGTCGCCCTGCCACTCCGGCTTGGGCTCGGCCCGCGCGAAGAAGTCGACGTCGACGCCGTTGGGGATCACGACCGCGTCCCCGCCGAGGTGCTCCACCAGCGTGCGGCGGGCGTACTCGCTCACCGCGATCCGGGCGCTGATCTTCTCCAGGGCGGCCTGCAGGATCGAGTACGCGGCGATCATCGCCCGCGAGCGCGGGTTGGACGTGTGGAACGTGGCCACGATCGGGCCCTGGGCCGCCCAGCAGGTCAGCAGGCCCAGCGACGGCGAGGTCGGCTCATGGATGTGGACGACGTCGAACGCTCCGTCGTGCAGCCAGCGCCGCACCCGCGCGGCGGACAGGAAGCCGAAGTTCAGCCGGGCCACCGAGCCGTTGTACGGCACCGGGACCGCGCGGCCGGCCGAGACGACGTACGGCGGCAGTGGCGTGTCGTCGTCGGCGGGGGCGAGGACGGACACCTCGTGGCCGAGCCGGATGAAGTACTCGGCGAGGTCGCGGATGTGGAACTGGACGCCGCCCGGGACGTCCCAGGAGTACGGGCAGACGATGCCGATCCTCACGCGCGCGCCCCGTCCGACGGGCGGGGTTCCAGGTCCGCGAGCCACAAACGCTGGAGCATGTGCCAGTCCTCCGGGTGGTCGGCGATGCCGGCGGCGAAGACGTCTGCCAGCGCCTGTGTCATGAAGGACGTCTTCTCGGCCCGCGTACCTGCCTCGGGTACCTCGATCGGGGGATGGATACGGCCCTGCATGATGGGCGAGTCGTCGTACCAGAGCGTGACGGGGAGCAGCAGCGCGCCGGTCTGCTGGGCGAGCAGGGCCGGTCCGGCGGGCATCCGGGTCGTGTCGCCGAAGAAGTCCACCTCGACGCCCGAGGCGGACAGGTCGCGCTCGGCGACCAGGCAGACCAGTCCGCCGTCGCGCAGCCTGCGGGCCAGCGTGGCGAAGGCGGTGCCGCCGCTGTGCGGCAGGACCTCCATGCCGAGGCCCTCGCGGTAGGCGACGAAACGGTCGTAGAGGGACTCCGGCTTGAGGCGTTCGGCGACCGTCGTGAACGGCGTCTGGAGCTTGGTGGTGACCCAGGCGCCCGCCAGGTCCCAGTTGGCCATGTGCGGCAGCGCGAGGACGACGCCCCGGTCGGAGGCGATGCCGTCGATCAGGTGGTGCGCGCCCTTGCAGTCGAAGCCGTGGCGGACGCGCTCGGCGCTCCAGGCGGGCAGCCGGAAGGACTCCATCCAGTAGCGCAGGTAGGAGCGCATGCCCGCGCGCGAGAGCTCGGCCAGCCGCTGCGGGCTCGCGTCCGGCACCACGCGCGCGTAGTTGCTCTCCAGCCGCCGTACGCCCTTGCCGCGCCGCTTCCAGGCGAGGTCGGCGACGGTGTTGCCGAGACGGACGGCGACGGGCTCGGGGAGTTTCTTGACGGTGCTCCAGCCGACGCCGTACAGCGCGTCGGCCAGCCGCTCCTGGGCGCTCACTTCGCGGCCTCGCTCCCCTGGGCCTCCTGCTGGGCCGCGGCCGCCTCCGCCTCGGCCGACTCGCGCCGGACGGTGACGACGCGCTGGATCAGGGTGACCAGGCTGCCGACGGCGACGATCCACAGGGCGATGGGCAGCAGCACCTGGATGCCCGGCACGCCGAACGTGTGCAGTCCCGCGAGTCCGGCCGCGACCAGCGAGATCACCAGCCGCTCGGCCCGCTCGACGAGCCCGTTGACGGCGACCGGCAGTCCGATCGACTCACCGCGCGCCTTGGTGTACGAGACCACCTGGCCGCTGGTCAGGCAGAAGATCGAGACGGCGCACAGGACGTTGTCGTCGCCGTTGCCCGCGTACCAGAGGGCGAAGCCGCCGAAGATCGCGCCGTCGGCGACCCGGTCGAGGGTGGAGTCCAGGAAGGCGCCCCAGCGGCTGGAGCGGCCGAGCTGGCGGGCCATGTTGCCGTCGACGAGGTCGGAGAACACGAACAGAGTGATGACGATCGTGCCCCAGAAGAACTCGCCCCGGGGGTAGAAGACCAGCGCGCCCGCGATCACACCGGCGGTGCCGAGGAGCGTGACCGTGTCGGGACTGACGCCCCTGCGGATGAGAAACGCGGCGAACGGTGTGAGGACACGCGTGAAGAATGCACGCGCGTACTTGTTCAGCATGGCCTTCCCGAGGGTTCGGTGTGGCCGCGCGGCCCCTGCTGGCCACCGGCTGGCCCATCGTAGCCACGCGCGCGTGTGTGCGACGGTCGGGCACCCGCACCCCCGTGTCACGTCCTGACGGCATCCGGGTCACGGGCGGGTCGCGTCCGGGTCGCGTCCGTCGGCCTCCGCGGCCGTCCCGTCGGCCTCCGCTGCCGTCGCTTGTCGTCGTCTCGTCGGCCTCTGCTGCCGTCGTCCGTCGTCGTCTCGTCGGCCCCTGCTCCCGTCGTCCGTCGTCGTCCCGTCGGCCTCTGCTGCCGTCGTCCGTCGTCGCCTGCCGCCGTCCGCCGTATGGACGCGCGGTGACGGGAGTGGAAAGCTCGAAGGACCGCGGGCGTCGCCGGAGCCGCCATCGCACGCGGGGCCGCCGTGCCCGCGCCCCCAGTGACCTCACCGTGCACGGGAGGCAAGGAAAATGGGCGACAAGGCACATGCACACCCCGGAGCCGCCGGCAGGGCTACAGCGGCCGACCACCCCGCGTCCGTACGGAATGTGGTGCTGGTCGGCCACTGCGGATCGGGCAAGACGACATTGGTCGAGGCTCTCGCGCTGACCGCGGGAGCGGTGAACCGGGCGGGCCGCGTGGAGGACGGCGGCACCGTCTCCGACTACGACGAGATCGAGCACCGGCAGCAGCGCTCGGTGCAGCTCTCCCTGGTGCCGGTCGAATGGGACGGCATCAAGGTCAACCTTCTCGACACCCCCGGATACGCCGACTTCGTCGGGGAGCTCAGGGCCGGTCTGCGCGCCGCGGACGCGGCCCTCTTCGTGGTCTCGGCCTCGGACGGCGTGGACGGCTCGACCCGCATGGTGTGGGAGGAGTGCGCGGCCGTCGGCATGCCGCGCGCGATCGTCGTCACACACCTGGAGGCCGCGCGCGTGGACTTCGAGGAGATGACGCGGACGTGCGCGCAGGCGTTCGGCGGCGACGACCCCGACGCGGTCCTCCCGCTCTACCTTCCGCTGCACGGCCCGCAGGGGCCCGACGGGCACGCGCCCGTGACGGGGCTGACCGGACTGCTGTCGCGGAAGCTGTTCGACTACTCCTCCGGCGAGCGCGAGGAGTCCGAGCCCGGCGAGGAGCAGCTGCCGGACCTGGAGGAGGCCCGCAACCGGCTGATCGAGGGGATCATCGCCGAGAGCGAGGACGAGACCCTCATGGACCGCTATCTCGGCGGCGAGCAGATCGACGTCAAGACGCTGATCGAGGACCTGGAGCGGGCCGTCGCGCGCGGCGCCTTCTTCCCCGTCCTGGCGGCCGCCCCCGCGGCCGACGGCGCCCGGCAGGGTCTGGGCACGGTCGAGCTGCTCGAACTGGTCACCAGGGGCTTCCCGACGCCCCTGGAGCGCGAGGCGCCGCGGGTGACGACGGTCGACGGACGGGCCCGCGACCTCACAGCCTGCGATCCGGACGGGCCGCTGGTAGCGGAGGTCGTGAAGACCTCCTCCGACCCCTACGTCGGCCGGGTCTCGCTCGTCCGCGTCTTCTCCGGCACCCTTCGCCCCGACAGGACCGTCCACGTCTCCGGGCACGGCCTCGCCGACCGCGGCCACGAGGACCACGATGTCGACGAGCGCGTGGGCGCCCTGTCCGCGCCCTTCGGCAAACAGCAGCGGGCCCTGTCGCACTGCATCGCGGGCGACCTCGCGTGCGTGGCGAAGCTGGGCCGTGCGGAGACCGGGGACACGCTCTCCGCCAAGGACGACCCGCTCCTGATGGAGCCCTGGCAGATGCCCGACCCGCTGCTGCCGCTGGCCATCCAGGCGCACAGCAAGGCGGACGAGGACAAGCTCTCGCAGGGCCTGGGCCGGCTGGTGGCCGAGGACCCGACGATGCGCCTGGAGCAGAACCAGGACACCCACCAGGTGGTGCTGTGGTGTCTGGGCGAGGCCCATGCGGACGTCGCCCTGGAACGGCTGCGCTCCCGCTACGGCGTCCAGGTCGACGTCGTCCCGCACAGGGTCTCCCTACGGGAGACGTTCGGCGGCAGGTCCGGCGGGCGCGGGCGGCATGTGAAGCAGTCCGGCGGACACGGGCAGTTCGCGATCTGCGAGATCGAGGTCGAGCCGCTGCCGGGCGGTTCTGGCATCGAGTTCGTGGACAAGGTCGTCGGCGGCGCGGTGCCGCGCCAGTTCATCCCGTCCGTCGAGAAGGGCGTACGGGCTCAGGCGGCCAGGGGCCTGGCCGCCGGCCATCCGCTGATCGACGTCCGCGTCACGCTGCTCGACGGCAAGGCGCACTCCGTGGACTCCTCCGACGCCGCGTTCCAGACGGCCGGCGCGCTCGCCCTGCGGGAGGCCGCGGCCGAGGCGACCATCCATCTGCTGGAGCCGGTGGCCGAGGTGACCGTGCTGGTCGGCGACGACTACGTGGGCGCCGTGATGAGCGACCTGTCGGGCCGGCGCGGCCGGGTGCTGGGCACCGAGCAGACAGCCGGCGGCCGTACGCTCGTACGGGCCGAGGTGCCCGAGATCGAGATCGGCCGGTACGCGGTCGACCTGCGCTCCCTCTCGCACGGCACGGCCCGCTTCCAGCGCGCGTACGCCCGGCACGAGCCGATGCCGGCCCAGGTCGCCGAGAAGGTCCGCCAACAGACGGAGGACGGCTAGGGGTTGGCACCAGGACACTCTCAAGTGCCGCATGGGGACTCAGAGACCCACGGGCCCCTGAGAGACCCGTGGGGCCTCAAGGGGACCCATGAGGAAGGTTTCCCTCCGGATCGGCGGGCGGCTTCGGCCGTCCGCCGACGGATGTCGGCGCCTGCGGATACCCTGATGACCTGATCAACAGGTGTGCGGAGCACGGAAGTCGGGAAAGCCGCAGAAGCGAGAGCAGCGGCGATCGGGGGCGGGAATGACCGTTGACAGCGGTTACGCGGACATCTTCGGACCGCAGGTGCCGCGGTCGGGCGACGCGGGGCAGACGCCCACGTTCGCGCTGGCCTCGGCCGCCTACCGGGACAGCCCGGTCGAGGAGATCAAGCAGGCCGACAACGAGTGGCACCAGACAGCCGTCAACACGGGCCGGCCGTGGGCCAAGATCTTCCGCCCCAACCTCGGCGAGGCGTTCTCCCAGGCGGTGATCGACCGCATGCTCGGCGTCGGCCGCAAACCGCTCATCCAGTCCTTCGGCAGCGAGCCGCAGGTCGTCGTAGAGCACTGCCTCGCGGCCAACCGCATCCGCCGGGAACGCGACCAGAAGCTCACCGGCATCATGCTGCTGTGCGGCGTGCTCTTCCTGCCCGGCCTGCTGGTCTGGCTGCTGGTCTTCCAGCTCCGGGCCACCGCGGGGAAGCTGGACAACAAGCGGGTCTCCGGACTCGGCACCGTCCTGCTGGTCGTCGTGGGCGGCCTCGCCGTGATCTTCCTGATCCGCATGCCGTTCACCGGGCTCCTGGGGTGGTACGCGCGCGGTGCGGTCATCGCCCCCGTGGCCGGCTGGTTCCTGGCCAAGCGGATCTGCGAGGGCACGGCGAAGGACCTGCGCGAGCGCTGGGACAGCCTGCTGTCCGGCAGCAGCGTCGGCGCGAAGGTCCCCGAGGCGGTGCCCACCAGCCCCAACCAGACCGCGGCCGAGCAGCTGCGCCAGTCCCTGGCCCGGCTCAGCGCCGAACAGCAGTCCAACTCCGTCTTCTACGCCGGCCCCAAGGGCATCCTCGGCATGGGCACCCGCTGGGGCGCCTGGCATCTCGCCGAGGAGCTCACCCCGCTCGACCCCGTCAAGGGCGTCCACGAGTTCCGCAGCTGGACGGTCGTCCGGTCCATCCACGACCAGCTCAACCTGCTGCACCGGCAGAGCCTGAAGACCGGCGGCTTCCCCGCCCCCGCCGTACGCCACTGGATCGTCACGCCCGTCGGCGAGAACGCCAAGGCGGTGGCCCGGCCGGAGGGCACCGACGTCGAGGCCTACCAGGTCAAGCCCAGGGCCATAGAGGACATCTGCAACAACCAGCAGTTCGGCAGCGGCGACCGGCACTACCTGGGCGTCCAGTGGCCGCTGTGGGACGGCCAGTTGATCATCACCATGCTGATCACCGTGACCGTGCTGCACGAGACGCTGCGCATCGAGGTCACCGGACACGCCCTGGGCCCCGTCAACGGCCTGTTCACCACCAAGCCCGAGGCCCCGACCAAGGAGGTCGCCAAGACCGTCCGGTTCTGGGAGACCCGCAAGATCAACCTGCCGCTGGTCACCGCCGACGAGGTGGTACGACTGGCCGCGCGCGCCACCCTGAGCTGGTACCCGCCGCTGCTGAACTGGCTCGGCGGCTCCATAGGCCTGCCCGAGCCGTTCGGCCTGCGGCACTCCTGGGCCGACCAGCCCTGGCGCCACCGCTTCATGGCCGACGACGCGCTGCGCGCGGCCACGCCCGTGCTGAGGGTGGTCCACACCGCCGCGCTCCGGGTGCTCAAGGAGCACGACGTGGACACCGAGAAGTTCACCTCACGGTCGTCGATCCTCAGCGGCGCGGTACAGGACCTGTCCCCGCGCAAGGCGGACACCTACGACGCGTGAGCCTGCGGCGGTCGGCCGGGAAGTGTGCGGGTCGGGCGGGCGAGGCTGGGGGCTGCGCCCCCAGACCCCCTTCGGCCCCTCAAGTGCCTCGTCCTCGAACGCCGGACGGGCCGAGGGGCGCCCCGCCCCTAGGAAGCCGTGGGCCAGGCCTCCGCCAGCATCTTCCGCGTGTCCGCCAGCAGCTGCGGCAGCACGCGCGTGTGGCCCACCACCGGCATGAAGTTGGTGTCCCCGCCCCAGCGGGGCACGATGTGCTGGTGGAGATGGGCGGCGATGCCCGCGCCCGCCACCGTGCCCTGGTTCATGCCGATGTTGAAGCCCTGCGCGCCGGACGCGGTGCGCAGCGCCGTCATCGCCTGCTTGGTCAGCTCGGCCAGCTCGGCGGTCTCCGGCCCGGTCAGGTCCGTGTAGTCGGCCACATGCCGGTACGGGACGGTCATCAGGTGGCCGCCGTTGTACGGGTACAGGTTCAGCACCGCGTACACATGCTCCCCGCGCCGGACCACCAGGCCGTCCTCGTCGGATTTCGCCGGGATCGAGCAGAACGGGCAGCCGTCGTCGGCCCCCGGGCCGGTCGGCTTGTTCTCACCCTGGATGTAGGCCATCCGGTGGGGCGTCCACAGGCGCTGGAACGCGTCCTGCGTCCCCACTCCGATCTGCTGCTCCGGCTCACTCGTCATGCAAGGCAGCATATGGCTTCGCCCGTTCGCGACGTGTCGCCGGGTTGTGCGAAAAGCCCTCCGGGCCAAGCTGGGGCGATGGACGCAGACAGCCCCCAGGCCCGCTGGGAACAGCGCACCGAGCTCCCGCTCGCACTCGCCTCGCTGGCGTTCCTCGCCGGCTACGCCCTCCACGTCCTCGCCCCCGGTCTCCCGCCCTTCTGGCACGACCTGTGCCTGACGGTGATCTTCACCGCCTGGGCGCTGTTCATCGTCGACTACGCGGTGCGCTGGCGGCTCAGCGGACAGCGGCTGCGCTTCGTCCGCACTCACTGGCTGGACAGCCTGGTCGTGCTCCTGCCCCTGCTGCGCCCGCTGCGGATCGTGCGGCTCTACGAGGCCGTACAGCGCCGGCACGGACAGCCCCGGCTGTCGCTGCACGCGCGCGTGATCACGTACGCGGGGGTGTCGACGGCTCTGCTGGGCTTCGCCGGCGCGCTCGCCGTCTACGCCCAGGAACGCGATGCGCCGGGCACCACCATGCACACCTTCGGGGACGCGGTCTGGTGGGCCTGCTCCACGCTCTCCACGGTCGGCTACGGCGATGTCGTCCCGGTCACCTCGATGGGCAGGTTCATCGCGACCGGCCTGATGGCGTGCGGGCTGGCCCTGCTGGGCGCGGTCACCGGCTCGTTCTCGTCCTGGCTGATCCAGGTGTTCTCGCTGAAGGACGAGTCGGGAGACGCCTAGAACGGGGACGGCCCCCGGGGAAGCCAGTCCCCGGGGGCCGTCACCTCACGGCGTCAGACCTGCGTCCGCTCCTCCACGACCTTCGCGATCTTCGCGATGGCCTCGTCGAACGGGATGCCGTTCTCCTGCGAGCCGTCGCGGTAGCGGAAGGACACCGAGCCGTTCGACATGTCCTCGTCGCCCGCGATGACCATGAAGGGCACCTTCTGCTTCTGGGCGTTGCGGATCTTCTTCTGCATCCGGTCGGAGGACGAGTCGACCTCGACCCGCAGCCCCTGCTTCTTGGCGGCCGCGGCGAACTTCTCCAGGTACTCCACGTGCCCGTCGCCGATCGGGATGCCGAGCGCCTGGACCGGGGCCAGCCACGCCGGGAACGCGCCCGCGTAGTGCTCCAGGAGCACCGCGAAGAACCGCTCGATGGAGCCGAACAGCGCGCGGTGGATCATGACCGGACGCTGCTTGGAGCCGTCGGGGCCCGTGTACTCCAGGTCGAAGCGCTCGGGCAGGTTGAAGTCGAGCTGGATGGTCGACATCTGCCAGGTGCGGCCGATGGCGTCCTTGGTCTGGACGGAGATCTTCGGCCCGTAGAAGGCGGCGCCGCCCGGGTCGGGAACGAGGGGCAGGCCCTGCTTCTCGGCGACCTCGCGCAGCGTCTCGGTCGCCTCCTCCCAGACCTCGTCGGAGCCGACGAACTTCTCCGGGTCCTTGGTGGACAGCTCGAGGTAGAAGTCGTTGAGGCCGTAGTCCCGCAGCAGGCCGAGGACGAAGGTGAGCGTCTTGTCGAGCTCCTCCGACATCTGCTCGCGGGTGCAGTAGATGTGCGCGTCGTCCTGCGTGAAGCCGCGCGCACGGGTCAGGCCGTGCACGACGCCGGACTTCTCGTACCGGTACACGGTCCCGAACTCGAAGAGGCGCAGCGGCAGTTCACGGTAGGAGCGGCCGCGCGCGTCGAAGATCAGGTTGTGCATCGGGCAGTTCATGGGCTTGAGGTAGTAGTCCACGCCCTCGTCGAGCTGCATGGGCGGGTACATGCCGTCGGCGTACCAGTCCAGGTGCCCGGACGTCTCGAAGAGCTTCCCCTTCGTCGCGTGCGGGGTGTAGACGAACTCGTAGCCCTCCTCCTCGTGCCGGCGGCGCGAGTAGTCCTCCATCACGCGGCGGATGATGCCGCCCTTGGGGTGGAAGACGGCGAGGCCGGAGCCGATCTGCTCCGGGATGGAGAAGAGGTCCAGCTCGCTGCCCAGCTTGCGGTGGTCGCGCTTCTCGGCCTCGGCGAGGAAGTCGAGGTGCGCCTTCAGCTCCTCCTTGGAGGGCCAGGCCGTGCCGTAGATGCGCTGGAGCATGGGGTTCTTCTCGCTGCCGCGCCAGTAGGCGGCCGCGTTGCGCATCAGCTTGAACGCCGGGATGAGGCGGGTGGAGGGCAGGTGGGGACCGCGGCAGAGGTCCTTCCAGCACAGGTCGCCGGTCTTGGCGTCCAGGTTGTCGTAGATCGTCAGCTCGCCGGCGCCGACCTCGACGTCCGCGCCGTCGTCGGTGGAGGCCGCGCCCTTGAGGCCGATGAGCTCCAGCTTGTACGGCTCGTCGGCCAGCTCCTCGCGGGCCGCCTCGTCGGTGACCACGCGGCGGGCGAAGCGCTGGCCCCGCTTCTGGATCTCCTGCATCTTCTTCTCGACGGCCTTGAGGTCCTCGGGCGTGAACGGCTTCTCGACGTCGAAGTCGTAGTAGAAGCCGTCCTTGACCGGCGGGCCGATGCCCAGCTTGGCCTCGGGGAAGATCTCCTGCACGGCCTGGGCCATCACGTGCGCGGTGGAGTGGCGCAGGATGTTGAGGCCGTCCTCGGAGGAGATCTCGACGCCCTCGACCTCTTCCTCGTCGGAGAGCACGTACGACAGGTCCCTGAGCTCGCCGCCCACGCGCGCGGCGATGATCGAGCGCTCGCCGGCGAAGAGGTCGGCGGCCGTAGTGCCCGTCGTCACCGTGCGCTCTTCCCGCTCGGAATCGCGTTGGATGATCACACGGACGTCTGACACCGGTCTCTCCTGACTGAAGGGGGTGCGGCGCCATACCGAGAGCGCGCGCAAGAGGCGATCGTACCGACCCGCACCCGTCGACCGCGAAATCAGTCCCCTTCGCAGGCCTCCTCGAAGAAGGCCCTGATCTCCTCGGTCTCCTGGAGCGACTTCATCAGCCGGTCCCGTTCGGCGTCGTCGACCTGCACGGGTACGACTCCGCAGGCCCCGGTGACCCGCCGGAAGCCTCCCCTGCTCTCCAGCCGCCCCTGCACCCGCACCGGCAGTCCGACCAGGTGGGCCTGTCCGGCGACGCGGTAGTCCTCCTCGTCGAGGGTGAGCCGCACGTGCGGGATCTCGGCCCCGGCGAGGATCTGCAGCCGTACGCTGCCCTCGCCGCGCGGCCCCGACCTGCGCATCCGGACCACGGTGCCGGTGATCCGCACGGGCACGGAGGGTTCCTCGCGCAGATAGCGGGCGCCGGCCTCGCGCAGGACGGGCAGGTCGCCGGGCGAGAACTCGAGGGGCTCGGGGCCCGCCGCGCAGTCCTCGGGGACCCCGGCCGCGGGCGACCACTGCACGGCGATCCTGGCGCCCTCGGCGCCCCGGACCAGGGCGATGAGCGCCTCGGTGAGCTCGCGGCTGGCGCCGGCCTCGACGGCGCCGTCGAAGGCGTCCATGCCGCCGGTGGCCCGCTGGTAGTCGATGGCCTCGCGGACCGCGTACAGGGCCTGGTGGAGGCGTACGGCGAGGGGGCGGCCGGCGTCGACGGGCACGAAGCCGGTCAGCCGGCGGCCGTCGGGCGCGGAGCCGACGAGGACGTGGTCGAGGAGCGCGGTGGCCGCGTGCCGGTGGCGGGCGCCGTAGTAGCCGGCCCGGGCGCGGGTGGCGAGCGCGCCGGCGAGGAGCATCTGGCGGGCGGCGCCGCGCAGCTGTTCCTCGACGGTCCAGGGCGTGGCCCCGGCGGGCCCCTCCGGGGTGTCGCGCCACCAGCGGATCTCGTCGCTGGGGACGGCGAGCCCGACCAGCACCTCGCGGGCGGAGGGCGTGCCGCTGCGGGCCAGGGCGAGGAGCGCCTCGCCGAGCAGGTCGTCGCTGTCGGGGAAGGCGCGGCTCTCAGGGACGAGCAGGCTCATTCCGCCGCCGCCCGGTCCGGGCGGGGTCCAGCGGCCGTAGCGTCCCACGGCTCCGCCGCGCCGCTGCCAGCCGTGGCGGCGCAGCAGGGCGCCGAGGACGGCCGGGTCGACGTCGCCGGGCTGCGGGGAGCGGTCCCAGTGGGGCTCGGGATGCGGGCGTACGGCTCGCAGGGGTTCGTCGAGGGGGCGGTGGGTCATGGTCTGCCTCCCGTCCCGACCCGCGTCATGATCTCGCACAGCGCTCGGTCGTCGAAGATGCGTGCGGTCGGTATCCGCACGGTGGTCCGGGTCCGCCCGGTGATCGGGTGGCCGGCGAGATTGACCCAGTAGCAGCAGTGCCGCAGGTCGAGGCGGTCGTGGCCGGCGCGCAGCCACTGGTCCTGCGACCGGGGGACGATCATCACGACGAGAATCTTGTGCACCGACACCGGGGTGCGGGCGAGTTTGCGCAGGTGGTCGTTGTCGAGGGTGAAGGAGAAGGAGCGGCCCGGTGGGCCGGGCGGGATCTGGTAGGTGGCCTTGAGCTGCACCTTGATGGTGACCTCGTCGTCCACCGTGTGTCCGGGCGCGCTGTGGCTGACGTGCCAGTCGATGCCGTTGTCGGGGAACGGCTGGGACAGCGAGCACCCCGCGGCCGCCGCGACCGCGTGCAGATAGCCCACCTGCAGGGTCTCCATGCAGGCGGTGGTGGCGAGTGTGCCGCGATGGGGGCCCGTGCGTTCGGGCAGCAGCCCGCCCCGCTCGGGCTGCGCTATCGCCATGACCAACAGCCTTCCAAGCCAGGTGAGTTCCCCGCGCCGGATGGCCGTGCGATCCCGCGCCGGGGTCGAATGATTTCCCGCGTCGGGCCGTTGAACCGCTCCGAACTGCTCCGAATCACTTCCGAACTGCCCTGAACTGCTCTGAACTGCAAAGACCCGTACCCCTGTTGTGTCCTTCCGGCGTACGGCGCAAACAGCCCGGGTATCACCAAACAGGCAGAAGACGGGGCGTCAGCTGCCGTGGGTGAACGAGGGGTTGTGTTGGTATGGCGAACTGGTACGAGGGGCCGCTGGCCGCTTTCGACACGGAGACGACGGGCGTCGACGTGGAGGCCGACCGGATCGTGTCGGCCGCTCTCGTCGTCCAGGACGCGCCGGGCGTCCGGCCGCGGGTGAGCCGCTGGCTGGTGAACCCGGGCGTGCCGGTGCCCGCCGAGGCGACGGCGGTGCACGGACTGACGGAGGAGCATCTGCAGCGCAACGGCCGGTGGCCGGCGCCGGTGATGTTCGAGATAGCCGAGCTGCTGGCCGAACAGGCGGCCGCGGGACGGCCGTTGGTGGTGATGAACGCGCCGTTCGATCTGACGCTGCTCGACCGTGAGCTGCGTCGCCACCGCGCGTCGTCGCTGGGCCACTGGCTGGAGCCGGCGCCGCTGCGGGTGCTGGACCCGAGGGTCCTGGACAAGCATCTGGACCGCTACCGCAAGGGCCGGCGCACGCTCACCGACCTGTGCGGGCACTACGGCGTGACGCTGGCCGACGCGCATGACGCGGCGGCGGACGCGCTGGCCTCGCTGGAGGTCGTGCGGGCGCTGGGGCGGCGGTTCGCAGCGCGGCTGGAGCGGTTGTCCCCGGCGGAGCTGCACGCGCTGCAGACGGCGTGGCACGCGGCGCAGGCGCGGGGGCTCCAGGCGTGGTTCGCGCGCAGCGGCACTCCGGAGACGGTGGACACGTCGTGGCCGTTGCGCCCGGCGCTGTCCGCCGCGGCCTAAGGACTGTCCGCAGCGGTGCACAAAGAAAGCCGGTCCGCGTACTGCGGACCGGCTCTTCCCGGTGGGCGATACTGGGTTCGAACCAGTGACCTCTTCGGTGTGAACGAAGCGCTCTCCCACTGAGCTAATCGCCCGGGAACGCACTGAACCATACAGGTCCCCGCACGCTTCCTTCAAACCGCTTCGAGGTACGCCGCGAGTCCGCGCCGTCCGGCGCGCATCATCAGCCAGTGGTTGGCGCGGAACACCGGCCGCCCGGGCACGGCGAAGCGGCGCAGCAGCGGCTTGTTCACCTCGACGGTCTGCTCGTAACGGGCGAGCGTGCCGCCGCCGTCGTCGGGGGTGACGGTCCAGCGCGCCCAGCCGACGATGTCGCCGGACACGGCGATCTCCAGCACTCCGGCCGCCGGATCGCGCCGTACGGCCCGTGCGGTGAAGGTCATGTCGTAGGGCAGGAGCGAACGGATGCGGACGGCGCCGGTGGTGTCGTCGATCCGGTGTACTTCGCGCAGCTGCCGCCACCAGAGCGGATAGTCCTCGGCCCGCTCCAGCGCGGCGTACACGACGGCGGGCGGCGCGGGCAGGGCCCACAGGCTGAGAAAGCGGTAATGGGTCCAGTCCATGGGCCGAGTGTGCCCGCGCGGGGGCCCGGCGAACGGCATTTGAGTACGTTCTGAGTACGCGCGCTCATGCCGTACGACGTGACGCGGCCCACACTCCAGGCATGACGCATATTCCGCCTCCGGTCGAGGAGTTGCGGCTCCTCGACACCGAGCTGCGGCAACTGGACTCCCGCCGGGCCCAGTTGCTGGCCCGCCGCGCCTGGCTGGTGACCGCGCTTCAGCAGCCGGTACGGCCGATCGCGTCGGCGCCTGTGGGACCGCCCCGCCCGGAGGCCACCGCACCGGGCGTGCAGAACGTTCTTCTCCTGCTCGGCGGCATCCTGCTCACGGTCGCGGCGATGGTGTTCACGCTGGTCAGCTGGGGGCACCTGGGGATCGTCGGCCGGTCCCTGGTGCTCGGCGCGGTGACGCTGGCCGTGCTCGGCGCACCGGTGGCGCTGCTGCGGCGGGGGCTGCGCTCGACCGCCGAGTCGGTCGCGGGCCTCGGCCTCGCGCTCACGGCGCTGGACGCGTTCGCCCTGCACGAGGTGGCGTTCCGGGCCGCGGACAGCACGACGTACGTGGCGACCTGCGCGACGGCTCTCGCCGCGCTCTGGACGGCGTACGGCACGGCCTTCGGCGGCCTTCGCCTGCCCCGCCCGGCCGGGCTGCTGATCGCCCAACTCCCCCTGCCTCTCTGGGTGGTGGCGGCCGGCGGCGGGCCGTACGCGGTCACGGCCGGGGTGCTGCTGACGGCGGCGGCGGACGCGGCGGTCGCGCTGCGAGCGGTGTCCGTGCGGCCCGTCGCCGTGGTGTGCGCGTTCGGGGCGGGCGGCTACGGCGTGCTGGCGGCCGGTCTGCTCTGCCTGGACGCGTCCGGTCCGGGCGCCGCCGCCCGTGCGGCGGCGCTCCTGTTCCTCGCGGCGGTCATCGCGTTGGCCGCCGCGAGGTTCACCCCCCGGCCCGGGCTCGCAACGGGTACGGCGCTGGCGGGCGCCCTGTGCGCGGTCGCCGGCGTCGGCGGTGTCCTGCGCGTGTCGGTGCCCGGCGAGTGGGTCGTGCCCGCGTGTCTGGCCTGCGGAATCGCCCTGCTGCCCGCCGCGCGGGGCACGGAGCCGGTGCGCCGGGGTCTCACTCTGGCCTCCGTCGTCGTGCAGGCCGGTGCGGTGCTGTCGGCGGCGCCGGCCGTGGGCGTCACGCTGCTCGGGCCGACGGCCTGGCTGGGCCGGGTGTGGGCGGGGGCTCCGCAGGACGCTCGTACGGCGGCGACGGTCGACGCGTTCTGGCCGCCGCACTCGGCCACCGCTCCGCTGGTCCTCGCCGCGGTCGCCGCAGTCCTCGTGCTGCGCGGCGCCCAGTGGCGCCCGCATGCGCTCGCCTTGGCGTGGGGGGCGGTGATCGTGTTCCCCACGGCGCTCGAACTGCCGTACAGCATGGGCCTGTCGGTGCTCGGGATCGCCGTCGTGGCGCTCCTCGGGCTCGGGACTCGGCCGGCGATCGGGCTCGCCCTGGCGACCTCCGTCAGTCTCGGCCTCCTCTCCCTGGCCGCCGAGAACGCGACCCTGGCCGTACTCGCGTCGCTGACCGCCGTGTTCGCGGTGGCCGCCCGGCGCGGGCGGCTCACCCCGGTGTCCGCGGCCGCCTCCCTCGGATACGCGACGGCGCTGGCGTGCGCGGTGGGCGCCTCCGCCGGCTGGCGGCCGGAGCAGATCGCACTGCTGGTGCTGGCGATCCCGGTGGCCGCGGCCCTGATCGCGCCGCGGATCGACGACTCGGCCACGACGGTCGCGGTCGAGACGACGGGAGCCGTGGCCGGCCTGGTCGCCGTCGGCCTCGCGGTCTTCGACCCGCCGCTGCTCGCCCTGGTGCTGTCCCTGTGCGCGGTGATCGCCGCGGGCACCGCCGTACGCCCCGACCGCCGACCCGTCGGCTACGCGGCCGCCGCCCTCTTCGCGCTGGCCGCCTGGGTCCGGCTGGCGTCCTGGGGCGTCACCGTGCCCGAGGCCTACACGCTGCCGGTGACCGTTCCGGCGCTGCTGGTCGGAGCCCTGCGCCGGCGCCGCGCCCCCGAGACGTCGTCCTGGACGGCGTACGGTCCCGGGCTCGCCGCCACGCTGCTGCCGAGCCTCGCCGCCGCCTGGGGCGGGACGGGCTGGACCCGTCCGCTGCTGCTCGGCACGGCAGCCCTGCTGCTCACCCTGCTGGGCGGCCGGCACCGGATCCAGGCGCCCCTCGTGCTGGGCGGCTCGGTGCTCGTCCTGGACGGGGTGCGCGAACTCTCCCCGTATCTCGTCCAGATGGCCGACGCGCTCCCCCGCTGGGTTCCTCCCGCCCTCGCCGGACTGCTGCTGCTCGCCGTCGGCGCGACGTACGAGCAGCGACTGCGGGACGTCCGACGGGTGCGGGAGGTCCTGGGGCGGATGAACTAGCCGCCGGCTACGGCATCTTGTCGCCCAGGAGTGCCAGGTTCTCGATGGCGGCGAGGCCGTAGAGGGCGGTGTCGTTGGTGGACACCCAGGCGGCCTCGCTGCCCGCGACGAGGGTGGCGGGGCCGCTCAGCGGCTCCGTCTTCCAGGGCGAGGACTCCATGTAGCCGTCGGAGCTGTAGAACTTCGTCCACGCCCGCTTGGCGAGCGTCGCGTCCCCGGTCTGGACGGCGGCGTACGCGTCCAGGCGGGAGTGGCCCTGGAAGAGCAGCAACGTGCCGAAGTTGGAGCCGTAGCGCGCCGCCTGTTCCGCCTTGGTGGCGTTGAAGTAGCGGCAGTAGTCGAAGTAGGCCTCGTTGAAGGCCGGCATGTCGACCAGGTGGATGAGCTCGGCGCACAGCTCGTTGAGGCCGAAGACGGCGGAGAGGTGCGAGACGCCGACGACGGGGGTCGTGGCGACCGCGAACCTGCCGGTGTCGAGGTCGTACAAGCCGCTGCCCTGCACGAAGCCGTTGGGCTGGGCGGCGATGGTCTCCATGGTGGACAGGACGCGTGCCTTGGCCTTCTCCCACTTGGGGCCCTTGCGCTCCCACTCGGTCAGCCACGCCGACACCAGGCCGCTCCAGTCGGTGCCGAAGCCGATCGACAGGGCGTGCCGGTCGGGCGTGTACGGCTCGGTGCGGATCTTGCGCAGCGGGTCCAGGGCGAGGAACGTCTCGTCGGAGTCGACGTTGGCGTGCATGAGGTCGCCGACGCGTTCGTCGGCGGTGAGGAAGTAGTAGTAGCGGCGGTAGGTGGTGTTGGCGATGCGCTGCTGCTTGGCGCTGTCGGCGTAGTGCTGCACACCGTGCCGGGTGCCCAGGCCCGCCCACTGGCCGAGGTGGTAGACGTCGACCTCGCCGGTGTGCCGGGTCATCGCCTCGGCGAAGCGGAAGATGTCGGACCGGCCGGACCGTATGTACGCGTACCAGAGCCAGAGGTCCGGCGAGAGCTCGGAGTTGTCCCAGGCGTAGCCGCCGATGTCGTACCGCCACTGGTGCCGGACGGTGTCGTAGGTGTGCATGATGTCGCCGTAGTCCCAGAAGCCGTACCAACGGCGTTGCTCCACCTGGTCCTTGTAGTAGGTGAAGAGGAAGTCGAGGTGGTCCTCGATCTTGGCCTTGGCGGGGGTGGAGCGGTCCGGCTCGGAGTAGAGGCCGGGGCCGAAGACCTTCGCCTTGATGAGCTGCTTGGGCGGGGCGACGAGCTGCGGCAACTCCCGTACGGCCTCGACCTGTTCGGCGAGCTTCTCGGGCGTGGGCGTGGACTCGTTGGCCCAGAAGAGGAGTTCGGAGGTACGGGCGATTCCGTAGGGGGTGCCGAAGCCGGGCTCGTAGTCCTCGTAGGTGATGTTGAGGCCCTCGAGCTGCTCGGGGAAGGTGTCCTGGCCCATGCCGTCGTGGTAGAAGCGCAGGTCCATGGGCTGGGCCTCGGGCGACCAGAGCCAGAGGGTGACCTCGGCCTCGTCGGTGTGCGCGTCGCGGACGTCGAGCTGGGCGGGGTGCTTCTCCCAGAAGTCCCGCAGGCCGAAGGAGAATCCGCCGCTCACGCCGCCGACGTAGCCGAAGCCGGAGGCCCGCTTGCCGCCGCCGGCGCCGATCCAGCCGTAGCCCTTCTTGGTGCGTTTGCGGAGGGTGAAGCCGTCGGCGGAGAGCTGGGAGAGGGTGTAGTCGCCCCACTCGGGGATGTACTGGAGGCGGGTGGTGACCCGCTGGTCCCAGGTGGCCGGGTCGGGGAGTTTCTGGCCCGCGTACTGGGCGGCCTGGACGGCGGCGCCGGGGTCGCGGCGCAGGCCGGTGATGCCCTTGACGGCCTCGCGCAGCAGGCCGGAGCCTTCGCCGCCGATGCGGATGTGGCGGTCGTAGGACGCGTCGCGCATCGGGACGGTGAAGCGGACGCCGAGGCCGCGGATGAAGTCGCCGCTGGCCTTGCCCGGTTCCTGCTTCCCGTCGTAGGTGATGGTGTGCACCATGCGGAAGGAGTCGGCGCCCGCGTAGAAGTAGAGGCGGATGGAGAAGGGCAGCCAACTGCGGCTGCCCTTGCGGTGTTTGCCGTCGATGCGGACGACCGCGCGGACCGGGCCCTCCTGCTCGACGGCGACGGCGTCGACGGCGCCCTCGAAGCGCTCGGTCTTGACCGTGCCCTGGTCCTCGTCCTCGATCTCGGGCTGGCGGATCAGGACCAGCCGGCCGTTCCTGGCGATCTCGGTGGAGCCTCGGGTGACCGACTTGATGAGCGTGGCGCCCGACTTGCCGATCTTCGCGGTGATGACGCCGGTCGAGACGTCGATGGTGCCGCCGCTCTTGTCGACGGTGACCTTCTTGGCGGGGGCGGCGGGCGCGCCGGCGGCGAGGGTGAGCTTGCCGGAGCCCGAACTCACCGCGTGCGCGGTCCACTTGAGGGACCCGTCCGGCCAGTAGGCGATCGGCCAGGACTGTACGGGGACGTCCTTGCCGTCGGCGTCGGCGAGCGCGAAGGTCTGGTCGTCCTGGAAGGCGCCCATCGGCCAGGGCACGCCTAGGGTGGAGCCGGGGGCGGCCCCGAGACCGCCGTCCTCCAGCCAGTCCAGGGTCACCGGATCCGCGTCCGCCGCCGCGGCTCTCGGCGCGGCCTCGGCGTCCTTCGCCCCTAGCGCCCAGCTGAACTGGGCGGCGGCTCCGGCGACGGCCGCCGCCTTGAGAAGGGACCTGCGGGGGATGGGAGACATGAGTTGCAGCCTTTCCATGCGGGAGAACGTCTGGTCAGGGGCATGACAGAGAGAGGTGCGGCGCCGGGCGCCGACCTGGTACGAAGGAACCGCGGCTCAGCGGCTGCGGTACCGCTCCTCCACGGCTACCGCCGCCGCTACGACGGCCCCGAGCACGGGGACCGCCAGCGGCGCGATCACCCAGCCGGAGACGGCCACCACGGCCAGCCCGGCGGTGAGCAGGAACGATCCGGCCGGATCGAGCACGGTACGGCGGCCCGCCCGCGCCAGCAGGGCGCGCCAGGACTCCCCCGGCGTCCACACCGCAGCCGCGCGCAGCCCGGCGACCGCGAGCCCGATCAGCGCGAACAGCCCTACGGCCCCCACGAACGGCCCGCCGGGGATCCCGGCCCGCGCGGCCTGCACGTCCACCCAGACCGCGGCCGCCGCCGCCCACCCGGCGAGCCCGGCGAGCCACCCGCCGCGCAGGGCCGCCCGGAAGTCGGCGACGAACTCCCGTAGGCCGCCGGCCTCATGGGCCGTACGGCGGCGCAGATGCCGGGCCCCGGCGGCGAAGGCGGCCGGATAGGTGACCACGCCGAGCGAGGCCACCGCGATCCACACCCCCGTGAGCAGACACTCGGCGAACACCCCGAAGCGTTCGGCGAGGACGGACTCCTTGCGCTCCTTGTGGCTACGGGCTTTCACGCGTGCTTCGGCCATGGGGGAACCGCCTCAGCCCTTCAGTCCGGAGGTCGCCATTCCGTCGATGAGATAGCGCTGGAAGGCGAGGAAGAACAGCAGCACCGGCAGCAGCGCCACCAGCGACATGGCGATCAGCCCGCCGTAGTTGGCGGCGACGCCGTCGGAGTCGCGGAACATCGTCAGGCCGAGCGAGACGGTGTACTTGCCGGGCTCGTTGAGGTAGATCAGCGGGCCCATGAAGTCGTTCCAGGCGTTGATGAAGGTGAAGATCGCGCTGGTGATGAGCGCGGGCCGGCACAGCGGCAGCACGATCGACCAGTAGATCCTCAGATGCCCGCACCCGTCGATCCGGGCGGCCTCGTCCAGCTCCCGGGGCAGGTTGCGCATGAACTGCACCATGAGGAAGACGAAGAACGCCTCCGTGGCCAGGTACTTGCCCAGGAGCAGCGGCACATAGGTGTTGATGAGCTCCAGCTTCTGGAACATCACGTACTGCGGGATGAGCAGCACGTGGTACGGCAGCAGCAGCGTGCCGATCATCAGCGAGAACAGCAGGTTCCGGCCGGCGAACCTGATCTTGGCGAAGGCGTACGCGGTCAGCGAGCAGGAGATGAGGATGCCGGCGACGGAGCCCAGCGCGTAGAAGAGGGAGTTCTGGAAGAACGTCCAGATCGAGATGTCGGCGATGCCGTCGGCCAGGCCCTTGAAGTTGTCGAGGATGGGGCTGGTCGGGAACAGGTCCAGGCTGTTGATGATGTTCTTGCTCGGCTTGAACGAGGCCCCGACGACCCACAGGACCGGGTAGAGCACGACGGCGAGGACCAGCAGGGAGCCGAGGTGCCAGACGAGTGAGCCGGCGCGCCTGCGGCCGAGGCCGGCCGACCTGTGCACGGTGGGTCGCTCGGCGGGTGGGCCGGCGGACGCGGTGGTCGGCGTGGTGGCGGCGCTCATCGGGTGTCCTCCGCGTTCTCGTAGTGCACCCACTTCTTCTGCGACCAGAAGAGGACGGCCGTCACCAGGGCCACGGCCAGCAGCAGCATCCAGGCCATCGCGGAGGCGAAGCCCATCTGGGCGTTCTTGAAGCCCTGCTGGTACAGGTAGCAGGTGTAGACGAGCGTGGCGTCGGCCGGGCCGCAGTAGGTGTTGGAGACGACGTAGGCCGAGCCGAAGATCTGGAAGGAGTGGATGGTCTCCAGCAGCACGTTGAAGAAGAGCACCGGGGAGATCATCGGAAGCGTGATGCTCCAGAACCGGCGCAGTGGCCCGGCGCCGTCCATCGCGGCGGCCTCGTACAGCTCCCTGGGCACCTGCTTGAGGCCGGCCAGGAAGATGACCATCGGCGCGCCGAACTGCCAGACGGTGAGCGCGACCAGGCAGTACAGGATCCAGTCGGGGTTGCCGACCCAGCCGCCGACATGGACGCCGAATACCGACAGCGTACGGTCGACGACGGCGTCGTCGGAGAAGAGGGACCGCCAGACGAAGGCGACGGAGACGCTCGCGCCGATGAGCGAGGGGGCGTAGAAGGCGGCCCGGTAGAAGGCCTGTCCGCGCCGGCTCTGGGCGAGCAGCAGGGCCACGCCGAGCGCGAGCAGCAGCTTCAGGGGCGTGCCGATGACGACGTACTTCGCCGTCACCTCGACCGACTTCTGCCAGCGTGGATCGTCGAACATCTTCGTGAAGTTGCCGAAGCCGATCCACTTCGGGCTGTTGAAGAGGTTGTAGTCGGTGAAGGCGAAGTAGAGCGAGGCGGCCATGGGGCCCGCGGTCAGGAGCAGGAAGCCCGCGATCCACGGGGACATGAAGAGATAGCCGGCGAGGTTCTCCCGCCGCCCCCGCCGCTTGTCGGCGGCGGGGGCGGCGGAGCGGGCCTTCCGGGCGGCGGGCGGAGATTCCTTGACGAGCGTCACAGTCGGTTCCCCATCGGGCGTCAGGTGGTTCCCCATCGGGGCGTCAGGCCTGGAAAGCGGCCTCGGACTCGTCGAAGAGCTGCTTCACCGCGTCGGAGACCTTGAGCTTGCCGAGGCTCATGTCGCCGGCGATGCGCAGGAACGCGGCCTCGACGGTGTCGGCGCCGGACGGGTGCGGGGTGATCGTGCCGAGGAGGCCGGCCTTGGCGGTGTCGACCTCGTACTGGGCGATCTCCTTGGCGACCGCGTCGGTCGGCTTGAACGCCTCGTACTGCTCGGTGGTGGCGAGGATGCCCCGGTCGTAGCCCATGATCTTGCCGACCTCGGGGTCGTGGACCATGAAGTCGATGAACTGGGCGACTTCCTTGGGGTGCGAGGTGCGCGCCGAGGCGCTGAGCATCAGGGAGGCGAGGTACTGGCCGGTGTCCTTGCCGTCCGTGGTGGGGATCGGGGCGAGACCGTAGGTGCTGTCGCCCTCCGCCGTGTAGCGGACGGTGAAGTTGTCCCAGGTGAACTCCGCCGCCGCGTGCCCCGCCGAGAGGGAGGACTTGGGGCGGTCCTGGGCGACGGTCTTCGGGTCGGTGATGACCCCGGCCTTGGTGAGGTTGTAGCCGTCCTGCCACCACTCCGTCAGATCGGCCTTGTCGAAGCCGAGTCCGTCCTTGGTGAAGAACGCCTTTCCGTTCTGACGGAGATACAGGTCGTACAGGTACATGATGCTGAAGTAGCCCGTGTCCCCGGGGACCTTCGTCTTGTCATGGATCGTCTTGAGGGCCTTGAAGTAGTCGTCCCAGGTCCAGCCGGGGGTCGCCTCGACGCCCGCCTTCTCGAAGGCCTTCTTGTCGATGACCAGCGCCATGGTGTTGGAGCCGACCGGGACGCCCAGTTGCTTGCCGTCGACCTCGCCGACCTTGGTGACGCCGGCCCGGAAGTCGTCCAGGCTCAGATTACCCGCGTCCACCTGGGACTTGAGGTCGAGGAGAATGCCTCTCTTGTCGTACTTCCGAAGATAAGCGACGGCGTTCTGGAATACGTCCGGTGGATTTCCGCCGGCCGCCTGCGTCTGGAACTTCTCCCAGAAAGCGACATAGTCCTGAAAGTCGGTCTTCACCTTGATCTTCGGATACTTCTTCTCGAAGAGCGCGATGGTCTGATTGATCTTCTTCGCGCGCTCCTCGGCACCCCACCAGGCGTAACGGATCGTCACCGTCCCGTTCCCGGAACCGCTGTCGCCTCCGCATCCCGTGGTCGCGGCCAGCCCGAGCGTGGCCGCGGAAGCTCCGGCCGCCTTCAGGATCGTTCGCCTCTCAACATTCCTGCTGGTCCCCACAGTCGGACCCTCCCCGCAGCGTCGTTGCCGCTTACATGAATCGTTTCAAGAAAGCGCTTGCTGGCACAAGGTACGAGGGGGTTGAGGGAGCGTCAATGATTCGGACAGGAATTTCTTGTGAGGCGGCTCTGCGGCGAGCGGGGGGTTTGGGGGCGACTCGGGGCGGGAGAGGGTGCGAAGTCGCTGGTGAGGGGGGCTTGTTCGGCGTCTCGAACGGATGGTCGGGGGTGAGGGGATGTGCGGAGCGGCTGAAATCCGCCTGGGTGGGCGGGTGTTGGGTGAGGGGTGAATGAGTGTTGGGCGAGTGTTGGGCGACGGGTGGGGCGGGGCTTGGGGTGACGGGTCGGGTGAGGTGTGGGGTGGGCGGGGGCGTGCGGGGTGGGCGTCGACTGGGGGTGTGCGGGGTGGGAGTTGGGGGCGTCGATTGGGGGTGGATGGGGGCTGAGGGGTAGGTGTGGGGCGTGGAGGGGCGGCGGGGGTGCACGGGCGTGGACGCGGGGGCGCGTGAGACACGTAGAGCTAGGGGATGCCACCGGGTGCGGGGCTGCGGTGCAGGCGTGGGCGTGGAGCGCAGGCAGGGGCGCGTGGAGCCGTGGAGCCACAGGGTGCCGCCGGGTGCGGCCGATTGGGCGTGTGGCGTGGGCGGGGGATGCCGGGGCCGGGGATGCCGGGGCGCGTGGGGGTCACGGGGTGGGTCTGGGGAGACTCCTGGTCGCGCGGTGCCACTCGGTGCAGGCGGGGCCTGTGGCGCGGGCCACGGACGCCGGAGGCGTGTGAGGCCGCGGGGGTCACGGGGTGGGGCCGGGGAGACTCCAGGTCGCGCGGTGCCACTCGGTGCAGGCGGGGCCTGTGGCGCGGGCCACGGACGCCGGAGGCGTGTGAGGCCGCGGGGGTCACGGGGTGGGGCCGGGGAGACTCCAGGTCGCGCGGTGCCACTCGGTGCAGGCGGGGCCTGTGGCGCGGGCCACGGACGCCGGAGGCGTGTGAGGCCGCGGGGGTCACGGGGTGGGGCCGGGGAGGCGTGAGGTCGGGCGGTGCACTCGGTGCCACCTGGTGCGGGCGGGCGGGGACCGGCGGGGACTGGTAGCAGGGCCCGGGGTGGGAGGCGGCCGGCGATCGAGTCGGCGGCGGGCGGCACGAACGACGGCGGCCCGTCTGCACTTTCGCAGACGGGCCGCCGTTTCGGGGTGGGCGATACTGGGTTCGAACCAGTGACCTCTTCGGTGTGAACGAAGCGCTCTTCCACTGAGCTAATCGCCCGGACGCAGGAAGAACATTACCCCATGTCAGGGGGTGCCTGTGACCAGGACCGGCCGGCCCCCGCACCCCCGGCGCGGCTCACTGGTCCTTGATCTTCCAGGGCATCTCGAAGCCGAACTTCCACAGGTAGACCCCCACGAGGGCCGCGATGATCACGAGGCCGATCGCGGTCAGGGTGATGTTGCGACGCCTGACCCTCGGGTCGAGGGCGCGCTGGGCGGCCTCGGTGACCTTGCGCTTGGTCCAGCGCAGCACCAGCTGGGCCCAGACGAACTCGGTCGCCCAGATCGCCATGCCGCCGAAGATCACGACCCAGCCGGGTCCGGGCAGCGGCAGCATGATGACGCCGGCGACCACCACGGCCAGGCCGAGCACGAAGACGCCGACCTGCCAGCTCAGGTGGAGCATGCGGCGCGCCTTGACGAATTCCGGCGCCTTGGAGCCGAGCCCCTGCCCGGGCGGCTCCTGCGCCGCTCCGTCCGCCTTCGCCCCGTCCGCCGTCATGGTGACCTCGCCGGGCTCGTCACTCCCCGTATTCATACACCCAGACCCTACCCGAGAGATTCCAGTCACCGGAATGGTGGCACTTCTCGAACGCACCCTCGGCCGGAAGAGTTACGTAAAGACACGCAAAACACTCAGAGGGGTTTACAACGGCACCGTAGGTGGCATGTCGATTTCGCCGACGTGCGAATCCCCGAGCGCACACTGAGCGAAAGGCCCTGGCGCTTATGAACACCACGGTCAGCTGCGAGCTGCACCTGCGCCTCGTTGTGTCGAGCGAGTCCTCCCTGCCTGTCCCCGCAGGCCTGCGGTACGACACGGCCGACCCCTACGCCGTGCACGCCACCTTCCACACCGGAGCCGAGGAAACCGTCGAGTGGGTGTTCGCCCGTGATCTCCTCGCGGAGGGCCTGCATCGGCCCACGGGCACCGGCGACGTCCGTGTCTGGCCGTCGCGCAGTCACGGTCAGGGCGTCGTCTGCATCGCCCTGAGCTCTCCTGAGGGCGAGGCCCTGCTCGAGGCCCCTGCGCGGGCTCTGGAGTCCTTCCTGAAGCGAACGGACGCAGCCGTGCCCCCGGGCACGGAACACCGGCATTTCGATCTCGACCAAGAGCTCTCGCACATCCTGGCGGAAAGCTAGGGCGGAGCTCACACCGAGCTGCCCGGCGCCGTCCACTCGGGGAGACGGCTCGGGCTGAGACAACCGCATACGGTATGCGCCGACGCCGCGCCACGGTCATCCGTGGGGCGGCGTCGGCGTGCGTGCCGGGCATACGGGGCGTGGGGTACGGGTGAGGCGGGCGGAGCCCACGAGACGTACGGCCGGGTCTCCCCCGCCGTCCCCGCATCGACTGACCGTGGCCTGACGGCCCGGGGCGGCTACCATCGGCCAGCATCGGCGGGCGTCCGCCCGACCCCCAGGCCAGGGAGCGAAACGTGCTGATCACCCACGACACCCGGTGTGCGCTCGATGCCGTGGTGGATCTGGTGAACACCGCCCCGGAGGACGACACGACGCCGGACACGCTGACGGATGTCGCCGCCCTCGCGGATTTCGTGCGAAAGCACGAGATCAGCGACGTCGGCGTGCTCTCCGAGTTCGACCTGTCCGCCGTGCGCAAGATCCGTGGCCGGTTCGCAGGCGTCTTCGCGGCGTCGGACGCCCGCGGCGCGGCCAGGCTGATCAACGAGCTGGTGGCCGCCGCCGGCACCACACCGCAGCTCACCGATCACGACGGCTACGACTGGCATGTGCACTACTTCGCGCCCGGCGCCTCCATCGCGGACCACCTGGCGGCCGACTGCGGGATGGCGCTGGCGTTCTTCGTGGTCGCCGGGGAGCAGGAGCGGCTGCGGCGCTGCGAGGCCCCGGACTGCCGGCGCGCCTTCGTCGACCTCTCCCGCAACCGCTCCCGCCGCTACTGCGACAGCCGCACCTGCGGCAACCGCCTCCACGTCGCCGCCTACCGCGCGCGCCGCAAGGAAGCGGCGGGCTGAGCAGCCCCGGGCTGCGGCGGGCTGAGGAAACAGCAGGACAGGGGTCGGCGGCGGGCCGAGGAGAGCGCAGGCCGAGGAGGCTGCCGACCGAGGAGACCGCAGTGGGCGGCCCGCCATGGATCGCTGACGCCTTCACAAGCAGCCCGCGCAGTCGCTGCCGCCCGCCGCCCCTCGATGCCGACGCGGCCCCGGCGGGTGGCGCCGGGGACCGCGGGTACGGCTCACAGCAGCAGCAGGTCATGCAGCGAAGCCATGAGCAGAAGACACCCGATCACCGCCAGAAAGATCATCAGCGGTGGCTGGGAAAGGGCGAAGAGGCACCCGCGCGGCTCGTCCTGCGGCGGCGCGGCGTCGCTCTGTGTCGTGTCCAGCATCTCGCGGGCGATGATGACGTAGACCGCGCCCCCCGCGCGATCAACACGCTCGGTTTGAGCGGGAGTGCGCCGGATTCCGTGGCGTCGGTGCAGGCCGTGATCGTTTCCGCGCGCGGACGGGCCGACTGTGTCGTTTCCACCGCGGGGTCGGCCACAAGGTCAGCTACAGGGTCATCAGCGAGGTCGGCGCTCTGTGCAGGGCCGACGCGGGTGCAGCGCCGCTTCCCGTGCGGTTCGGCCCTTCATATGCCGTGCTTCTTCAGGATGGCCTCGATGTCGCTGAAGTCGTCGGAACCGCCCTGGGCGCGGGGTGCGGCGGCGGGACGAGCCGTCGGGCGGGCCGACTGGCCGAGGGACGGCGCCGAGGCGGCCGGGGCGATCGCGTCGGTCTGCGCGGAGCGGGCGGCCGCTCTGCGCTCCTTGCGGGTGCCGACGCCGCGGCGGCGCTCCAGGGCGCGCGTGCTCGCGAACAGGGCCCAGGCCCCGCCCAGGACGGCGAAGCCCGCCCAGGCGGTGGGGCTGAAGGCGGTGTCGGCCGCCCACTCGACGATCCCGGTCATCACGAGGCCCAGGGGCACCAGGGCATAGGCCGCGATGCGGGCGGCGGCCAGGAAGCGTTTGCGGTAGGCCGTGACCACCGCGATGCCCAGGCCGGCCGCGGCAACAGCGGAACAGACGGTCTCGGCAATCATCCGGTCCTCCACGCGGGTCATTCGTCAGGGCGGCGCTTCGTTCCTTCCATCCTGCACCTCCACACCGCTCACAAGCCATGCTCCGGCCGGACATCAGGGACATCTCCGGGTCGGCTCCTCCGCAGGTGCCGGCCGGGACAAGCCGAAGCCGTTCGGTGAGTGCAGAGGTGAGCGCGCAGGTGAGCGCAGAGCGGTCCGGATTGGGGTAGCCGGACCAGGGCTGGAAGACTGAGCCCATGAGCGACTCCTCCCCGGCTTCCTCCCCCGCCTCGACGTCCGCCGCCACATCCGCAGCCGCATCCGCAGCCGCCCCTGCCCGCCCCGCCGCCGTCGTCCTCGACGTCTGGTGCGAGCTGCAGTGCTCGGACTGCCGTGGCGCGCTCGACGACCTGCGCGCGCTGCGCGAGCGCTACGGCGACCGGCTGGAGTTGCGGCTGCGGCACTTCCCGCTGGAGAAGCACCGGCACTCCTTCGCCGCCGCACAGGCCGCCGAGGAGGCCCTGGAGCAGGGGCAGGGCTGGGCGTACGTGGAGGCCGTGCTGGGGCGGGTCGAGGAGCTGGACCGTAAGGGGGAACCCTTCCTGGTCGAGGTGGCCGGCGAACTCGGGCTGGACGCCGAGGAGTTCGACACGGCCCTGATCGACGGCCGGCACATCCTGATCGTGGACGCCGACCAGGCCGAGGGCAAGGCGATCGGCGTCACCGGCACTCCGACGTACGTCATCGGAGGCGAGCGCCTCGACGGCGGCAAGAGCCAGGAGGGGCTGCGGGAGCGCATCGAGGAGATCGCCGACCGCCTGCTGTCCGAGCAGGGCTGAGCCGGGCCGCCACCAGCCCAGACAGGCACGACAGGCCAGGACGAGCCCCGACACGCCAGGACGAGCCAAGACAGCGCAGGACGGGCCGAGACCGGCCCGGGCGGTCCCCTACGGGCTCAGAGCAGGCTCTTGTACATCGCGTAGCTCACCGGCACGTATCCCAGCGAGTCGTAGAGCCGCTCGGCCGGGGTGTTGCCCGCGAAGACGTTGAGGCCGATGAACCGCGTGCCCGCGTCGATGGCCTGAGCCTCGGCCAGCAGCATCAGGGAGCGGCCGTGGCCCTGGCCGCGGAAGGCCTCGTCGGCCTCGACGTCGTAGACGTACGCCCGCTCCTTGTCGAGGCCCAGCCACAGCGCGCCGACCCGGGTTCCCTCGTGCTCCAGGACGCTGATCAGCATGTTCTTCGTCGCGGGGCCCTGCGGCAGGAGGCGTTCGGTGTCCGCCTCGGCCTTGGCGCGGGCCTCGGTCTCGGCAGTGCCGCGGCTGATCCAGCTCTGGGCGTACTCCTCGATGCCGTGCTGTCGCCAGGGCCCGTACTCGGCCTCGGACAGCGGTCGGCCCGAGGTGCCCGGGGGCAGTTCGGGCGGGACCGTGCCGAGGAGCTTCTCCATGGCGCGGTTGCGGTGGAGGTAGCCGAGGGCCGTGGCGAGACGCAGGGCGGTCCCGGCGTCTACGGGAACCCTGATCTCCATCGTGCGGCAGCCCCAGCTGCGGGCCACCTCCTCGGCGGCGAGCGCGGCCACCGCGCCCCGGCCCCGCCCGCGGTCCGGTTCCTCGATGCGCAGGTCGTCGACGCGAGCGACGGCGGGCCCGAAGTCGGGGTGGGTGGAGAGCTTTATCGCTCCGACGGGACGGCTGTTCACACACACCCGGAAGTGACGGGACAGCGCCCCGCCGCTCGTGCGCTGGAGCGGCTCGGTCGGCCGCAGGGTCGTGGTCATCAGGGGGTTTCTACCCGTCGTCACGGGCCGAAGTCAGCCCGATTTCCCGGCAGTCGCGCCTCGTGCACCCCTTACGGGTCCAGGTCGTCGCCCGCCCGCTCGGCGAAGACGCGCATCGCCTTGGCGGTCACCGGCCCCGGTGCGCCCGGCAGTTCGCGGGCGTCGACGCGGTGCACGGCCTGCACGTCCCGCAGGGTGGAGGTGAGGAAGACCTCCTCGGCCCGCTCCAGCACGTCCAGCGGCAGATCGGTCTCCTTGGCCCCGGTCCACTCGACGGCCAGCTCGCGGGTGATGCCCGCGAGGCAGCCGGAGGCGAGGGGCGGGGTGTGGATCTCGCCGTCCAGGACGACGAAGACGTTCGAACCGGTGCCCTCGCAGAGCTGCCCGACCGTGTTCGCGAACAGGGCTTCGGAGGCGTCGTGCTGGTGGGCGCGGGCCAGGGCGACGACGTTCTCGGCGTACGAGGTGGTCTTCAGGCCGGTGAGCGCGCCGCGTTCGTTGCGGGTCCAGGGGACGGTGATCACGGCGGTGGAGTCGGGCCGGCGGGTGGTGTCGCCGAGGGCGACCACGAGGGTCGGGCCGTGCTCGCCGCGGTCGGAGCCGAGGGGGCCGTGCCCGCCGGTGTAGGTGATGCGCAGTCGGCCCAGCGGCATGGGGTTGGCCTCGAGGACGGCGGCGCAGGCGCGGCGGATCTCCTCGTGGTCGGGGTCGGGCAGGCCGAGGCCGCGCGCGGAGCGGGTGAGCCGGTCGAGATGTCGGGTGAGGGCGAACGTGCCGCCGTCCACCGCCTTGACCGTCTCGAAGATGCCGTCGCCCACGGTCAGCCCGTGGTCGAGGACGGAGACGCGGGCGGATTCGATGTCCTGCAACCCACCGTCGAGCCAGATCTTCACGACTGTCGCTCTCCCTCGTGTTCCCTTGCTTGGTACGTCCCCGACGCTACCGCGAGCAGTCGGGACGCTTTCAGCTCGGTCTCCCGCCACTCCGCCTCGGGGTCGGAGCCCCAGGTGATGCCGGCGCCCGTGCCGAAGCGCAGGAGGGGGGCGTCGGCGGACCGGTCGATCCAGAAGGTGCGGATGCCGACGGCCAGCTCGCCCGCGCCGCGGTCGGCGTCGACCCAGCCGACGCCGCCGCAGTACGGGCCCCGGGGGGAGGTCTCCAGGGCGTCGATGATCCGCAGGGCGCTGGACTTGGGGGCGCCGGTGACCGAGCCGGGCGGGAAGGCTGCGGCGAGCAGCTCGGGCCAGCCGGCGTCCTCGCGCAGTTGTCCCCCGACCGTCGAGACGAGATGGACCAGGCCCGGGTGCTTCTCGACGGCGCACAGGTCGGGGACGGTGACAGTGCCGGTGGCGCAGACCCGTCCGATGTCGTTGCGGACCAGGTCCACGATCATCACGTTCTCGGCGTAGTCCTTGTCGAGGAGGTCGGCCTCGGTGCGTCCGGTGCCCTTGATGGGCCCGGACTCGACGTTGCGACCGTCCCGGCGCAGGAAGAGCTCGGGGGACGCGGTGGCGATCTCGACGCCGCACCCCGGGAGACGAATCGTTCCTGCATACGGTGCCGGGTTGCCGCGGGCCAGCAGGGCGGTGAGGGCGTCCACGTCGGCGTCGGGCGCGACGGGGGCCTCCAGCACGCGGCAGAGATTGGCCTGATAGACCTCGCCGGCCGCGATGTGCTCGCGTATCCGACGTACGCCCGCCGTGTACGCGGCGCGATCGAGCGACGACGTCCAGTCACCGACGGCGGGCCCCCTCCATCGGCCCGGCGCCGGGGCGGGTACGGGCTCCTCGCGTACGTCCGCGAAGCGGGCGCAGGTCAGACGGCCCTCGAAGTCGGCGGACACGGCCCAGAAACCGGTGGATTCGAGGGCCGCGGGGTCGTCGGTGACATCGAGGAGGCCGGTGGCGACGCGGGCGCCGAAGCGGGCGAGAGGCGGGAGGTCGAGCACGATGTCGAGTCTATGGCGGGCTTCTTACGGCCTGCCCGGGTGAGTCCGCGCACGCCTCTGAGCTGGCCCTCAGTGGGACACAGGGCAGCACGCTGCACAAACGCGTTTTTGTGCTGGCCGAGGAATCCGCTAGAGTTCAACACGTCGCCGCGACGCGCAAGCCGAGCGGAAACGACAAGCGGACGTAGCTCAGTTGGTAGAGCGCAACCTTGCCAAGGTTGAGGTCGCCAGTTCGAACCTGGTCGTCCGCTCGCAGGAAGTAGGGGATCTTCCCGAGTCCCTACGCTCCTGGTGGAGTGGCCGAGAGGCGAGGCAACGGCCTGCAAAGCCGTCTACACGGGTTCAAATCCCGTCTCCACCTCCAAGGACGATTAGCTCAGCGGGAGAGCGCTTCCCTGACACGGAAGAGGTCACTGGTTCAATCCCAGTATCGTCCACTGGTCCGCAAGGACCTTGATCCGCAAGGGTCCCCGCGCGATTAGCTCAGCGGGAGAGCGCTTCCCTGACACGGAAGAGGTCACTGGTTCAATCCCAGTATCGCGCACGCAGCACCGCACCATCCCGGACGATTAGCTCAGCGGGAGAGCGCTTCCCTGACACGGAAGAGGTCACTGGTTCAATCCCAGTATCGTCCACACTTCGCAGAAGCCCCCGGCCGTCTCGTACGGCCGGGGGCTTCTGCGTGGGCGGGGAGGGGCTCAGCTGGAGAACAGCATGTGTCCGAAGCTCTTGTGGCGTTGGTGGCCGCCATGGCCGCCGTAGTGCCCGCCACCGTGACCTCCGCCGTGCGGGGCGCCCCAGGCGGGAGCGGCCGGGGCGGACGGGTACGCCTGCGGGGCGCCGGGCGGCGGGGGCGCCGGCTGGGACCACTGCGACTCCACGCGGGTCAGCGCCTCCAGCTCGCCGTAGTCGAGGAAGATTCCCCGGCAGTTGCTGCACTGCTCTATCTGGACGCCGTTTCGGTTGTACGTGTGCATCGGGGCGTGACACTTCGGACACTGCATGGTTGGGCTCCAACTCCTCGCCGGTCGGTCCTGTTTCGCGTATCGCCAGGACAGACACTGTCCGGCCGCGGTCGGTTGCACCCTACTTCGCGGAGTTCGACGCCAACTGCGGGGGGACGGAACCCATACGGACACAGGCGTCGACCAGGCACTGCTCGACCTCGTCCAGCGGCCGGTCCTGTGCGAGCGCCTTGGTCATGGCCCGGGCCGCGGTCTGGACCGTGAGGGCGCGGGCCGGGACGTCGAGCGCGGGCCAGGGGTCGCCGTCCGCGGGAACGGCCGGGCCGCCCCGCGCACGGTAGGCGGCCAGGAAGCGGGTCCACTCGTCGGGCGGGAGGAGGCCGCAGGCGTACCAGGCGGCGGGGCGGGCGAGATCCCAGGCCGGAACGCCCACACCGAGGTCGTCGACGTCGATCAGCCGCCAGGGCCCGTCGGGGCCCGGGTGACGGACGAGCTGACCGAGGTGCAGGTCGCCGTGGCAGAGGACGGCTGCGCCGGGCATCGGCGCCTCGGCGCGGGCCCAGGCGGGCAGCAGGCTCCAGGCCCGCAGGACGGACGCGGCGACGGGATGGGGGCCCGCAGCGCGCAGCCGGGCCACGGCGTGGGCTGCTTTGACGGGGCCGCGCATGGGCGGGAGCCCGGGCGGGGCGGGGGCGCGGTGCAGAGCGGCGAGCAGCGTGCCCGCGGCCTCCCAGGGAGCGGCGTCCGGATCGTCCGGGTCCACCGGGACGCCGTACGGCCAGAAGGTCACCAGCCGGCCGTGGAGGCGGGCCGGGGTCGGGGTGCGCGGGGGCAGGAGGACGTCGGCGACCCGGGCGGCGGCGGTGAGGCGGGCGGTGAGCTCGGCCGGGTCGGTGTCCGGGGCGTGGGCCTTGGCGACGGTGTCCGCGTGCCGTACGACGGTGGCGTCGGGGCGGTCGGCGAGGGTGGCCGCGCCGCAGGAGCAGGCCGCCGCGACGCCGTGCGCATGAGCCTGCGCTCTGGCGCGGAAGGCGAGCTCGGCGAGCAGGGGGGTGGCGGTCACGGTGCTCCCTGAGCGACGGCGTACGGGTCTGTCCGCGAGGGTACGCAGGTGAGGTCGCCCGGTGTCGGAGGCCACCGTTCGCGGGCAGGGCAATGCCGGCGCAGCTCCCCAGCTGCGCCGGCATTTTTTGCCGTCCGCCGCACCCCCGTCCCCACGGGGTTTCATGGGTGGATGTCCCCGCCCGGACCGCTCTTCCGGGCCTGGGGTCGCCGCTCAGCGCCCCAGCATCACTCCCACGGACGACGCCTGTGTGGCCACTGTCTCCCAGCCGTCGAAGACGACGAGGAGCAGGACCGCCAGGGGAAGGGCCATGAGCGTCGCCACCAAGGGGTGGCGGCGGCCCGTACGGCGGGTTCGCCTGGTGCGTCCCTGTGTGCGGATCAGTGCCCGCGGTGCCGTGTAGGCCATGGTCCCTCTCCTGACCGATTCGGTTGTCGTTGGCAGCGGCGGGTGTCTGACCTCGGGGGACGAGTGCTGCACCCGCCGCTTGACCTCAAATCTAGGCGCGTGGCGCTCCCCGGGCGTCATGCCCTCGTACCGATTGCCGGGCCTCCCGGAGGATGAGCCATGACCTGCGGAGTACTCCCCTGGGTGGAGACGAGGTCCCAGGTCTCGGGGTCTTCCCGGAGGGGGCGCCCGGTCCGGGCCGGTTTTTCCGGGGAAGGGGGCCCTCAAGCGTGACTTCGCTCACTTCCGTCGCCCCTCGGCGCACCGCTGCCACGCCCCCGTGGCCCGCCCCTGCGACCAGCGCCTCCCGGGTCCCCGTCGGGTCGTCGGCGTCCGTGGCCGACTCCGCCCGGTCGCCCTTCGCTGGTTCAATCGCCCTTCCACTGAGGGTGGTTGAGGTCGCGCGGTCGTCAAGGGACGCCTGTTCGCAGGGCCTCTGACCCTCCTTCACCTGGTGCGCCGTGCACGGACAATCGATCGGGACGAGAGGGCGCGGCCTCTGCGCGCGAGCGGCCGTGGAAACGTAAGCTGTGCCACGTCACACGGACCGGGCAGCGGGGATGAACATGGCGATGATGCGCCTGAGGCGCGAGGACCCGCGCGTCGTCGGCTCGTTCAGGCTTCACCGACGGCTCGGCGCGGGCGGAATGGGCGTCGTCTACCTGGGCTCCGACAAGAAGGGGCAGCGGGTCGCGCTGAAGGTGATCCGGCCCGATCTGGCGGAGGACCAGGAGTTCCGTTCGCGGTTCGCTCGCGAGGTGTCGGCCGCCCGGCGGATCAGGGGCGGGTGCACCGCCCGGCTGGTCGCCGCGGATCTGGACGCCGACCGGCCGTGGTTCGCCACCCAGTACGTTCCCGGGCCCTCCCTCCACGACAAGGTCAACGACGAGGGGCCGCTCGGCGCGGCCGAGCTCGCGTCGATCGGGGCCGCACTGTCGGAGGGGCTCGTCGCCGTCCACGAGGCCGGGGTCGTGCACCGGGACCTCAAGCCGTCCAACATCCTGCTGTCCCCCAAGGGGCCGCGGATCATCGACTTCGGCATCGCCTGGGCGACGGGGGCCTCGACGCTGACGCACGTCGGCACGGCGGTCGGCTCACCCGGCTTCCTCGCGCCGGAGCAGGTGCGGGGGGCGATGGTCACCCCGGCCACCGACGTGTTCTCGCTCGGCGCCACCCTCGCCTACGCCTCGACGGCCGACTCGCCCTTCGGGCACGGCAGCTCCGAGGTGATGCTGTACCGGGTGGTGCACGAGGAGCCCGCGCTGCACGGCGTGCCCGACGCGCTGGCCCCGCTGATCCGGGCCTGCCTCGCGAAGGACCCCGAGGAACGGCCCAGCACCCTCGATCTCTCCCTGAGGCTGAAGGAGATCGCGGCCCGCGAGGCGCAGGGCACGGCCGACGCGCGGCCGCCCGTGCCCCGGGCCGGCGAGGCGGACCGGCCCACCGGGCGGCTCGCCGACCCCAGTTATCCGGAGCGCACCCTGCGTCAACCGGGCGGCCCCGGCGCCACCCCCGTGCCCCGGGGCGGGGTGCCGTCCTCGCGCGGCGGGGCCCCTTCGCGGGGCGGTGTTCCCTCACGCGGGGGCAGCGCTCCCCGCAGCGGCGGCGGCAGCGTCTCGTCGTCGCGGTCCGGGGCCCGGCCGACTCCCTCCGCACGCACCACGCGTCCCGGCAACGGCGGCCGGCCGGCGCCCCGCAGCGGGGCCGGGCGTCCGGGGCCGCGGACCACGGGAACCGGGCGGCGGCCCGCCAATCCGCGGCTGCTGCGGCAGCGGTTGTTCGTGTTCGTCGTCGTGACGTTGCTCGTGGCCCTCGGCATCGGCATCGTCCAGGGCTGCCAGGGGCCGGCCCGGGGACTCGGCGTCGACCACGACGTCGTACGGCATGAAGGGCCGCGGTCGGTGCAGGTGTCTGTGCCGGAGCGTGGGGCGGGGCTCGGGGACTGACGGGCGGGGCCTGTCCGGCCCGCTCGGTCGTAGGAGACTGGGGAGACAGGCGGGCGGGCCGACGTTCTACGGGGTGGGGCGGCCGGTGGCCACCGCGTAGAAGGCGACCGCTGCCGCCGCGCCCACGTTGAGGGAGTCGACCCCGTGGGACATGGGGATGCGGACCCATTCGTCGGCGGCGACCAGGGCCTGGGTGGAGAGGCCGTCGCCCTCCGCGCCGAGCATCAGGGCGACCCGGTCCATGGTGTGCGGGGCGGTCTCGTCGAGGGAGCTGGCCTTCTCGTCCGGGGTGAGGGCGAGCAGCGTGAAGCCGGCCTCGCGGACCGAGTCCAGGCCCTTGGGCCAGGTGTCCAGACGGGCGTACGGCACGGAGAAGACCGCGCCCATCGAGACCTTGACGCTGCGGCGGTAGAGGGGGTCGGCGCAGTCCGGGGAGAGCAGGACCGCGTCCATGCCGAGGGCGGCGGCCGAGCGAAAGATCGCGCCGATGTTGGTGTGGTCGTTCACCGACTCCATCACCACCACCCGGCGCGCGCTCTGCAGGAGTTCGGCGGCCGTCGGGAGCGGCTTGCGCTGCATGGAGGCGAGCGCGCCGCGGTGGACGTGATAGCCGGTGACGCGTTCGGCGAGCTCCGGGCTGACGGCGTAGACCGGGGCCGGGAGCTCGTCGATGACGTCGCGCATGACGTCGACCCACTTGGCGGAGAGCAGCATCGAGCGCATCTCGTACCCGGCGTCCTTGGCCCGGCGGATGACCTTCTCGCCCTCGGCGATGAACAGGCCCTCGGCGGGCTCGCGTTTGCGGCGCAGCTCGACGTCGGTCAGGCCGGTGTAGTCGCGCAGGCGCGGGTCGTCGGGGTCCTCAACGGTGATGAGATCGGCCACAGAGGTGATACTGCCTTGTCCTGGGTGCGGTGCCAACGGCTGGGAACGGGTTGTGTTACCCGGGGTTACGCCACTGTCTGCGGGCCGACGGCGACCACCGCGCCGACGACGATGACCGCCGGGGGCCTGACCTCCTGCGCGCGGGCCGTCTCGGCGACCGTGGCGAGGGTGGCGTCGACGCGGCGCTGGGCGGCGGTCGTGCCCTCCTGGACGAGGGCGACCGGGGTGTCGGCCGGCTTGCCGTGCGCGACGAGCGTCTCGGCGATCTTCCCGATCTTGTCGACGCCCATCAGGATCACCAGCGTGCCGGTGAGCTTCGCCAGGGACGGCCAGTCGACCAGGGAGCGCTCGTCGTCGGGGGCCACATGGCCGCTGACCACCGTGAACTCGTGCGCGACCCCGCGGTGGGTGACCGGGATGCCGGCCGCGCCGGGAACCGAGATCGAGCTGGAGATGCCCGGGACGACCGTGCAGGGGATGCCCGCCTCGGCGAGGGCCTGGAGCTCCTCCATGCCACGCCCGAAGACGTACGGGTCGCCGCCCTTGAGCCGGACCACGGACTTGCCCTGCCGGGCGTGCTCGATCAGCGCGTTGTTGATGGCCTCCTGGGCCATGTAACGGCCGTACGGGATCTTCGCCGCGTCGATCACCTCGACGTGCGGCGGGAGTTCGGCGAGGAGGTCGCGGGGGCCGAGGCGGTCGGCGATGACGACGTCGGCCTCGGCGAGGAGGCGGCGGCCGCGCACGGTGATCAGGTCGGGGTCGCCGGGGCCGCCGCCGACGAGGGCGACGCCCGGGGTGCGGGTGCGGTGGTGCGGGGCGACGAGGGTGCCGTCGCGCAGGCCCGCCACGACCGCGTCGCGGATGGCGGCGGTGTGCCGGGGGTCGCGGCCGCGCGCGTCCGTGGTGAGCACGGCGACGGTGACGCCCTCGCTGTGGCCGGTCGCCGGGGTCCAGGCGGTCGCCGCGTCGGCGTCGTCGGAGCGGACGCACCAGACGCGGTGCGCCTCCGCCTCCGCGGAGGCCCGGGCGTTCGCTTCCGGGTCCCTGGTGGCGATCAGGGCGTACCAGGCGTCGGCGAGGTCGCCGTCGGCGTAGGGGCGCTTCGCCCAGGTGATCTCGCCCGCGTCCGCCATCGCCTCGACCGAGGGGGTCGCCTCGGGCGACACGAGGAGGACGTCGGCGCCGGCCGCGATGAGCGCGGGGAGGCGGCGCTGGGCCACCTGGCCGCCGCCCAGGACGACGACCCTGCGGCCGGTGAGGCGGAGGCCTACGGGGTAGGCGGGGTGTTCGGCCATGAGGTGCGGCTCCTCGAACGGGCAAGGGGTGGGCGCTGCGGCTCTGGAGCGGCCCTGACGTGCGGATTTTAGAGGTGGGTTCAGCGTACGGCGGGGTCGGGGGGCCTGCAGGGGCGCGGGCCCGCCGACCCCCGTGCGGGGCTGCTGCGGTGCGGGGCTGTTTCGAGGCGGGGTTACTTCTCGGTCACTCCGGCCGAGTCGAACGTCGCCACCTCGTGCATCGCCCGCGCCGTGCTCTGGACCAGCGGAAGGGCAAGGAGCGCGCCCGTGCCCTCGCCGAGGCGGAGATCGAGGTCGACCAGGGGGCGCAGGCCCAGCTTGTTCAGGGCGGCCACATGGCCCGGCTCCGCGCTGCGGTGGCCCGCGATGCAGGCCGCGAGGACCTCGGGGGCGATCGCCCGGGCGACCAGGGCGGCCGCGCCGGCGCTGACGCCGTCCAGGATCACGGGCGTGCGCAGGGACGCGCCGCCCAGCAGCAGGCCGACCATCGCCGCGTGCTCGAAGCCGCCGACCGCCGCGAGGACGCCGATGGGGTCGGCGGGGTCCGGCTGGTGGAAGTCGATGGCACGGCGGACGACCTCGGTCTTGCGGGCGAGGGTCTCGTCGTTGATGCCGGTGCCGCGGCCGGTGACCTCGGCCGGGTCGGCGCCGGTGAACACCGAGATGAGGGCCGCGGACGCCGTGGTGTTCGCGATGCCCATCTCACCGGTGAGCAGCGCCTTGTTGCCGGCCGCGACCAGGTCGCGGGCGGTCTCGATGCCGACCTCGATGGCCTGCTTGGCCTCCTCGCGGGTCATCGCGGGGCCGGTGGTCATGTCGGACGTGCCCGCGCGGATCTTGCGGGGCAGCAGCCCGGGGGTCGCGGGCAGGTCGGACGCGACGCCGACGTCGACGACGCAGACCTCGGCGCCCACCTGCGCCGCGAAGGCGTTGCAGACCGCGCCGCCGCCGAGGAAGTTGGCGACCATCTGGGCCGTCACCTCCTGCGGCCAGGGGGTGACCCCCTGGGCGTGCACGCCGTGGTCGCCGGCGAAGATCGCGACGGCCGCGGGCTCCGGGATCGGCGGCGGGCACTGCCGGGACAGCCCGGACAGCTGCGCGGAGATGATCTCCAGCATGCCGAGCGCGCCGGCCGGCTTCGTCATCCGCTTCTGCCGCTCCCAGGCCTCGCCGAGCGCCTTGGCGTCCAGCGGACGGACGCTGGCGACCGTCTCGGCGAGCAGATCGTGCGGGTCCTCGCCGGGCAGTGCGCGACGGCCGTACGTCTCCTCGTGGACGACCCAGGACAGCGGGCGGCGCTTGGCCCAGCCGGCCTGCATCAGCTCGGGCTCGTCCGGGAACTCGTCGACGTAGCCGACGCAGAGGTAGGCGACCACTTCGAGGTGCTCGGGCAGGCCGAGCCCGCGGACCATCTCCCGCTCGTCGAAGAAGCTGACCCAGCCGACGCCGAGGCCTTCGGCGCGGGCGGCGAGCCACAGGTTCTCGACGGCGAGCGCGGAGGAGTACGGCGCCATCTGCGGCTGGGTGTGCCGGCCCAGGGTGTGGCGGCCGCCGCGGGTCGGGTCGGCGGTGACGACGATGTTCACCGGGGTGTCGAGGATGGCCTCGATCTTCAGTTCCTTGAACTGCTTCGCCCGGCCCTTGGGCAGCGACTTGGCGTACGCGTCGCGCTGGCGCATCGCCAGGTCGTGCATCGCGCGCCGGGTGTCGGCGGAGCGGATGACGACGAAGTCCCAGGGCTGCGAGTGGCCCACGGAGGGCGCGGTGTGGGCGGCCTCCAGGACGCGCAGCAGCACCTCGTGCGGGATCGGGTCGCTGCGGAAGCCGTTGCGGATGTCACGGCGCTCGCGCATGACCTTCAGTACGGCCTCGCGCTCGGCGTCGTCGTACGCGGGCGCGGCGGGGCCGGTGGACTCTCGGACCTCTTCCACGGCGGCCGGGCTCTCTTCCTGGTCGGCGGCCCTGGTCTCCAGGTCCTCCGGGCTCTGTGCGACGTCGGGGTCGGCGTCGATCTCGATGTCCGCCTGGGGCTCCGTGTCCGGGGCGGCCGGAGCGGGAGCGGGGTCCGCCGCGCGGGGGGCGGGGACCGTGACCGTGGCGACTGAGGTGGCCGCGTCGGCCTCCTGAAGCTCTTCGGGGGCTCCCTGCGGGCCCTCCGGGGGGAGGACGAGCGGGTGCGGCGGGGTCGGGGCGAGGTGCGGGGTGGTGGGCACCATGCCTTCGACCGGCACGAACTGGCCCAGGGGGTGGGCCGGCTGAGGTTCCGTCTGCGGTCCCGACTGCTGCTCCGGGGCCACGGCGGGCTGGGGGGCGGCGGAAGCCTCGGCAGCTACGTCGACGGGGGCGGGCGCGGGCTGTTGCGGCGCGGCGAGGAGAGTCTCCGCCTGCGCCGGGACCGGTGCCGGGGCGTCCGGGAAGTGCGGCGCGGGAGACGCGACGGGGGCTGCCGGGTGGTCGTCGGGGGTGGGCCGGCCCTCGTCAGGGGTGGGCTGTAGGGCCTGGTGGGGCGCGGGCGGCTCCGCCGGAGCCGACAGCTCCTGGGCGGGCAACTCCTGGGCGGGCAGCTCCTGCGGGGTCGGAATCTGCTCGGGCTCGAGGTCGGGCTCGGGCTCGGGCTGGAGGGCCGTCGGCTCTGCGGGAGCGACGGGTGCAGGCGTGGGCTCGACGGGGGCCACGGTGACGTCGGCGACCTCCGCAACCTCGGTGACGTCAGTCGCCTCGGCGGCGTCCGGGGCGACCGTGGGCGCGAGGGCCTCGGTGACCGCGTCGGACGCCTGGGGGGCCTCCGGGGCCGGGATCGGGGCCAGGGCCGGCGCAGGGGCGGGCGTCTCGGGCACCGGGGCGGGCGCGGGGGCCTGGAGGGTCACGGGTGCGGCGGGCTCAGCGGCCTGGACGGTCACGGGTGCGGCGGGCTCGGGCGCCTCGGTGGTGACGGCTTCCGCAGGGACGGGCTCGGGGAGCTGGGCCTCGCTCGGGGCCGGGGCCTCGGGGGCCGCCTCGGGCGCGGGTACGTCGACGACCTGGACCGCGTCGAGAGCGGACACCTCAAGGAAGGACGCCTCGGGGGCGGGCGCCTCGGTCACGGCCTCGGGGGCGGGCAGCTCCGTCGCGGCCTCAGGAGCGGGCACGGGGGCGGGCGCCTCGACGACCTGCGCCTCGTCGACGGAGTCCGCGTGGAACCCCTGCACCGCGTCGGGGACTTGGGCCGCCTCGGCGGGGTACGCCTCCGCCGCCGGCGCCGTGTCGGCGACGTCCGCAGGAGGGGCCTGCACCTCGTCGGCCGGGCCCGTCTGAGCAAGGTGAACCGCGTCGGACGGGTCCGCCTCGGCGGCCTGTGCCACGTCGGCGAAGCCGGTCCCGTGGCCCTCCGCCTGCTCCGCGTACGCGGCCTCGGGCGCCTGCGCGGCCTCCTCTGCCGCTGTCGCTGCCTCTGCCTCTGCCTCTGCCTCTGCCTCTGCCTCTGCCTGTACGACGGCGACAGCGGGCTCGGGCGCCTGGTCGCTCCCGGAGACGGGAACGGCCCTCGCGTCCTGCTCGGCCTCGACGAACGGCACGCCGACGACCGGTTCGACGACGACCGGTTCGACCCCGTCGGCCACCGGCGCACCGGGGACCTGCGGGACCTCCGTACCGTACGAGCCCTCCGCGCCGTACACCCCCGTCGGCTCGGGCCGGTGCAGGACCGGAACAACCGTTTCCGCAGTCGTCACCCCCGGAGCGACCTGGGCGGCGCCCCAGGGAACCGCGCCCTGGGGGGGCATCTCGCGCAGGGCGGGGACGTCGAGGTACTCGGGGCCGGAGGCGGGTGGGGCGGGCTGGCGTACCGGTGCGCCGGCGGGGCCGCGGTCGGCGAGGGAGCGCACCGGGCTGGCGGAGGCGTCGGGGATGGGCGGGCCCAGGTGCAGGGGGCGGCGCGGGGCCGCCTGGGGCGGGGTGGGACCGGGCACGCGGACGGCGCTGAGGTCGACCGAGCCGCTGTCGCGGCCGCCGGTCTCGTGCGGGCCCGGCTCGTGCACCGCCTCGACCACCGGCTCCGGCGTGGGCGGCGCCACCTCGTTGCCCCAGGCGCTCTGGGCGCCCGGCAGCAGCAACAGGTCTTCGTCCTCGGCGGTGGTCTCGGAGAGGTAGGTGTACGCGCCGTGCGCGGGGGCGCCCGGCTGTTCCACCATGCCTGCGTTCTCCGGCAGCCCCTCGCCCGGGATCTGGCCGGTGTCGGTCATGCGTACCCCTCGCCCATCGGTTCGTGCTCCTACGACCAGCTCACCCGGAACGGCGCACCGACCGCCCCACAGTGAAGAACGAGCGTCCGCGCCCAGCGGCACGAACGACCCGCCCGAAATAGCGACAAAGCCATTCAGTGGCATTGTCCCGGCCGTCGTCGCGTCGCGACAGCTTGATCCGCGACGCTCCGCTGTGGACTGCGCCACGTTGCGCGCCCTCCGGTACTGCCGTACCACACCCACCCCAAAAGGGATGCGTTTTCCGGACATTGACCGACGAAGTGCCGGGTGAACGGAAGCGGTGCGACGATCGGCCAGCCTACCGCGCGCGGTACGACAACAGGATCACGGGGCGGATCGGCGGACGGGCGGACCGGTCATGGTCGGCGGTCGGGAAGGACCCCGCTGAGCAGGAACGCGACGCTCCGTTCCGTCTCCGTCCAGGCCCGGGTGTCGAGTTCGACGGACTGGACGAGGGCGCACTCCACGCGGTACCCGTGCTCGGTCAGGTCGCGGCCGACGAGTTCGGCGGCGTCGCGGGTCGCCGCGTGGGCGACGATGCGCTGCGGGCGGCGGTCGGCGACCGCGGAGACCACGGCCGCTCCCCCGCCGCCGACCCGGACGACGTCCGGTTCGGGCAGGTCCTCCAGCACGTGCGGGGCGGTGCCGCGGACGATCTGGAGCTGGACGCCGTAGCGGCGCGCGGAGCCGTCGGTGCGGGCGCACGCCTGGACGTCGCGGTCGACGGCGATGACGGCCGCGCCGGCCCGCGCGGCCTCGACGGCGAAGGCGCCGCCGCCGCAGCCGATGTCCCAGACGAGGTCGCCCACCCGCGGTCCGAGACGGGCGAGTTGGGCCGCGCGCAGCAGTTCCCCCTCCCCTTCGCCGAGTCCGCCGCCGTACGCCTCGGCGGGCAGGGCCCAGCCGCGCGGGCCGGCGCCCGGATCGCGGCCGGCGATCCAGCCGGCGTCGCCGGAGACGGCCGGGCCGCTGGGGCCGCCGATGACGATGACGACGTTGGGGTCGCGCCAGATGTGGTCGGCGGCCTTGTCGGAGGTGGTGATGCGGACCTGTTCGCGTGCGGTGCCGAGCTCCTCGCAGACGACGAACGTGCGGTGCACGCCCTCCATCAGCAGGCCCAGTTCGGCGGGTCCCGCGCCGGGGGAGGTGAGGACGGCGACCTTGGTGTGGGCGCGGCAGACGTTCACCGCGCGGCGCAGGGTGCGCCGGTGGGCGACGACGACCTGGGCGTCGTCCCAGGGCATGCCGGCCCGGGCGAAGGCGGCGGCGACGGCGGAGACGGCCGGGACGACCTCGACCTCGAGGCCGAAGTCGGGTGCGCGCAGGGTCCGTACGACACCGAAGAAACCGGGGTCGCCGTCGGCGAGGACGACCGCTGTGCCGCGGTGGCCGGCGATGCGGCGGGCGGCGAGGCCGACGCTGCCGAGCCGGATGCGCTCCGCGGCGGGCGGCACCTCGGGCAGCGCCAGGTGGTGCGGGGCGCCGGCCACCAGCGTGGCGGCGCCCAGAGCGGAGCGGGCCGCGGCGGTCAGCGGCGAGCCGTCCCAGCCGATCACCGTGACGCGGTCGGCCATCGTCGTCAGTCTCCCGAGGTCTCCGGAGGAGGGTCTACGCAGGTAGCGGGCTCCGTGAGGGTACCTGGTCGGCGGGCCCGGGCGACGGCTGCGTCCCTGCCTCCTTCGGCTCTCCTGGCCCCCTGGGTCAGTTCCAGTCGGCGTACGACGTGAAGCCGTCGCTCTCCGTGAGCTGCTCGTCGGCGCCCTCCAGGTCCTCCGGGAGGAGGCTCCACACGATGTAGTCGGTGCGTACGTCGGTCCAGGTGCCGTCCTCGGCGCGGGCGCGCGCTATGCAGGCGCCGCGCAGCACGCCCTCGCTGATGCAGCCGATCTTCTGCGCGACCTGCTGGGAGGCGGTGTTGTCGGCGGCGGTGCGCAGCTCTATGCGCTCGAACTTCTGGTCCGTGAACAGCCATTGGGCGGTGGCCAGGGCGGCCTCGGAGGCGTAGCCCTCGCCGCGGGCCCAGGGGGCGATGATGTACGACAGCTCGGTGGAGCGGACGTGCCAGTTGGTCTTGGCGAGCTGGATGACGCCGACCAGGCGCTGGGTGAGGAACTCGGTGACGGCGAGGTCGAGGCCGCGGCCCGCGACGCGTTCGGTGGGCGCGTACTCCTCGATCCAGCGGCGGGCGCCCTTCTCGCCGTAGGGCTGGGGCACGGCGGTCCAGGCCCCGACCTGCTCGTCGTTCATCATCTCGACCAGGGCCGGCACGTCGTCCTCGTCGAAGGGACGCAGCACCAACCGCTCCGTGCTGATGGAGATGTTGGGGAAGGTGCTCGTCATGCGCCGCTCCGTAGCCTTCGAAACCGTCGGGGTCTGACCGACCTTGGCCTGCCGGACCGTCAGGGCCCCCTGAACTGCCCAGCATGCAGCATGTGCGCCCCGAACCGCACCACGGGATCCCCCCCACTGCCTGAAGGGCGTGGGGGTACCCCCACCGAGTCAGGGAGCGGACCCCGTGCGTGCGGGTGGTGCGGGGTGAGGCGGGCGTCGCTCAGAACGCCGCGACGACGGCGCCGTCGTACTTGTCCTCGATGAACTTCTTCACCTCGGGCGAGGTGAGCAGCTTCGCGAGCTTCACCACGCGCGGGTCGTCCTCGTCGCCCTTCTTCACGGCGAGGAAGTTGGCGTACGGGTTGTCCTTGGCGGACTCCGCGACGAGGGCGTCCTCGGCGGGGCTGAGCTTGGCCTCCAGCGCGTAGTTGCCGTTGATCACGGCCGCGTCGACGTCGCTGAGGGAGCGCGGCAGCTGGGCCGCCTCCAGCTCCTTGAACTTCAGGTTCTTGGGGTTGGACGCCACGTCCTTGGGGGTCGCGTCGTAGCCGACGCCCGCCTTCAGCTTGATGACGCCGTTGGCCTCGAGGAGCTTCAGCGCCCGGGCCTCGTTGGTGGTGTCGTTCGGCAGGGCGACCGTGGCGCCCTTTTTGAGGTCGTCGAGCTTCTTGACGCTCTGGGAGTACAGGCCGAGCGGCTCCAGGTGCACCGTGGCGTTCGGCACGGCGACGATGTCGGTGCCGTTCTTCTTGTTGAAGTCGTCCAGGTACGGCTGGTGCTGGAAGTAGTTGGCGTCCACCTCGCCCTGCTGGACGGCCGTGTTCGGCGTCACGTAGTCGGTGAACTCCTTGACCTCGAGCTTGAGGCCGGCCTTCTTCGCCAGGTTGTCCTTGATGTAGCTGAGGATCTCGCCCTGCGGGGTGGGCGTGGCGGCGACCGTCAGCGTGGCGTTCGCGTCGGCGCTGCCGGAGTCCTTGTCCGAGCCGCAGGCGCTGAGTCCGAGGGTGAGGGCTCCGGCGGCGAGGACGGCGGTGGTGATCTTGGCGGTGTTACGCACGAAAAGTGCCTTTCCTGAGGTGGTGCGACCCCGCTGTGGGTGTGCGGGGAGTCTTCGTGGGGTGGGGTGGGGCTCGGCGGGACGTGGCCGACCGGGTGGGGCCTGGCGGGACTCGGTGGGGCCGCTCAGACCGTCTTGCTGGTGGCGGTGGAGGCCTTCAGCAGCCGCAGCCTGGGCGCGGCGCCGGACTGGCCGCCGCGGCGGTGCAGGGAGCGGGCCGCGTAGTCGCCGGCGAACTGGATGAGGGAGATGACGACGGCGAGGATCGCGACGGTGATCCACATCAGCTCGGTCTCGAAGCGCTGGTAGCCGTAGCGGATCGCGATGTCGCCGAGGCCGCCCGCGCCGACCGTGCCGGCCATCGCGGAGTAGCCGATGAGGGCGACGATCGTGGTGGTGGTGCTGGAGATGAGCGAGGGCAGCGACTCCGGTACGAGGACCTTGCGCACGACCGTCCAGGTGTTGCCGCCCATCGACTGCACGGCCTCGACGAGCCCGCCGTCCACTTCCCGGACAGCCGTCTCGACGAGCCGCGCGAAGAACGGGATGGCGCCGATGGCGAGCGGCACGATGGCGGCCTCGCGGCCGATGGTCGTCCCGGTGATCGTGCGGGTGAAGCCCATCAGCGCGACCATCAGGATGATGAACGGCATCGAGCGGGCGACGTTCACGATCTGCCCGATCACCTTGTTGGCGAGGAGGTTCTGCAGCAGACCGCCCCGGTCGGTGAGGACCAGCAGGACGCCGAGCGGAAGGCCGCCTGCGACGGCGATGAGCGTGGACCAGCCGACCATGTAGAGGGTGTCCCAACAGGCCTGGGACAGCAGGGGCTGCGCCTCGGACCAGGTCACTGGGCACCGTCCTTCACCAGCAGGGGCTCCTGGCCCAGTACGTCGATCTGGAGGCCCTGTTCGCGCAGGAAGCCGATGGGCACGACGTTGTCGTCGTAGCGGCCGGGCAGTTCGATGCGCATCCGGCCGACCTGGAGGCCGCCGACGGTGTCGATGGCGGCGCCGAGGATGGAGATGTCGATGTTGTAGGTGCGCGACAGCTGGGAGATGACGGGCTGGGTGGCGCTCTCGCCGTGGAAGGTGACGTCGACGACGGTGCGGTCCTCGCCGGTGGCCTCTCCGTCGACCGGGAAGAGCGCGGCGGCCAGTTGGGAGCCGGGGGTGGCGAGCAGCTCGCCGACCGTGCCGGACTCCACGATCCGTCCCTGTTCCATGAGGGCGGCGGAGTCGCAGATCGACTTCACGACGTCCATCTCGTGGGTGATGAGCAGGACGGTCAGGCCCAGCTGCCGGTTCAGGTCGCGCAGCAGCTGGAGGATGGAGCGGGTGGTCTCGGGGTCGAGGGCGCTGGTGGCCTCGTCGGAGAGCAGCACCTTGGGGTCGCCGGCCAGCGCGCGGGCGATGCCGACGCGCTGCTTCTGCCCGCCGGAGAGCTGCGCCGGGTACGACCTGGCCTTGTCGGCGAGTCCGACGAGGTCGAGCAGTTCCAGCGCCTTGCGGGAGCGCTCCTTGCCGGAGACGCCGAGGATCTCCAGGGGCAGCTCGACGTTGTCCTGCACGGTCCGCGTGGACAGCAGGTTGAAGTGCTGGAAGACCATGCCGATGCGGCTGCGCGCCTGCCGCAGCTCCTTGCCGGCGCGGGGTCCGCGTCCGGCGAGCGCGGTGAGGTCCTGCCCGGCGACGGTGACCGTGCCGGCGGTGGGGCGCTCCAGGAGGTTGACGCAGCGGATCAGCGAGGACTTGCCGGCGCCGGACTGGCCGATGACGCCGTACACCTCGCCTTCGCGGACGTGCAGGTCGACGCCGTCGAGGGCGGTGACCTCACGGCCGCGTGAGCGGTAGACCTTGGTGAGGCCCGTGGTGGTGATCACGTGGGTTTCCGTCACTGTCGAGTGCGCGGGCGTGGGTGTGCCCGGGCACGAGTGCAAGCGGTCGGGGGCGCGACACGGTTCTCGCGGTGGCGATGTGGCGATGGAACCGGGGGGAGAACATGTGCGCAGGCCGGTGGACTGTCCCGTACGGCGTTCATACGGCGTACGGACATGCCACGGCGTCTCGCTTCGGGGCGCGAGCTCGGGGTGGTGCGGGGGCCCTCTAGAAGGCGCGCATTCGACACATACAACGAGCACCGGGCGTCAGGGTCGCCTCGGTCGCAAGGGTGCGGCTGCTCGTCGTGGTCATGAGCATCAGTAAACCAGACGTACGGTCCTGACCGAGCCCAGCTGTCCGAATGGCGGACAGCGGTGGACAGTCTCCGGCGGGGCTTCGCCGGCGCTTCAGCCGCGTACGGAGATCTCGACTCCGCCCGCGGTGACCAGCGCGGACAGGGCGGACAGGTCGTTCACCACGAGGTCGGCGTCGAGCTCGCGGGCCTGATGGGTTGTGGCCAACGCCACGGTGGTCATTCCGGCGGCGCGGCCCGCCTGGAGACCGGCCGGGGCGTCCTCGAAGACGACGCAGCGGGCCGGGTCGACGCCGAGCTCACGGGCGGCGAGGAGGTAGGGCTCGGGGTCGGGCTTGCCGCGCGTGACGTCGTCGGCGGTGACCAGGGTCTTGGGGCGGATGCCGACGGCTTCGAGGCGGGCCTCGCCCAGCCGGCGGGTGGCGGAGGTGACGACGGCCCAGCGGTCGGCGGGCAGCGTGTCGAGGAAGTCCCGGGTGCCGGGGAGCAGCTCGACTCCCCCGTGGGGCACGTCGTCCACCTCCAGCTGCTCGACGCGGGCGACGGCCTCGGCGATCAGGCGCGCGGGCAGCAGGTCGGCGACTATCTCCACGGCCGGACGTCCGTGCAGCTCGACCCGTGCGAAGTCCTCGGCGGTGACCCCGTACTCGCGCGCCCAGGCGGTCCAGCAGCGCTGGACGGAGGCGAGGGTGGAGACGAGGGTGCCGTCGTTGTCGAAGAGGAGGGCCTGCGCGTGGATCGTCGTCATGGTCTAGACCCTACGTCGGCGGGCAGGGGCGACGGCTGCGGGCCGCATACGCCGTAATAAGGTCACTGCATGCTTGATGCCCTGACGCTGGCGACCGGCGTCGCCGCGTTGCTGCTCGCCGCCTGGTGCGGCTGGGCGGCCTACCGCGACCAGCCCACGAAGGACTGGCACCTCATCGGGATGGCCGTGGTCTCGCTGCTGGCCGTGGTCCAGCTGGTGATCGGGATCGTGCAGCTGGCGCGGGGCGAGAAGCCGGAGCAGGGCACGACGATCTTCGTGGCGTATCTGCTGGGCGCGTTCGCGTGCGTCCCGGCGGCGGGCTTCATGTCGCTGACCGAGCGGACCCGCTGGGGTTCGGTGACGGCCGCCGCCGGCGCGGTGGTGCTCGCCGTGCTGGAGGTGCGGCTCTATGACATCTGGGGAGGCTGACATGACGGCCGTTCAGAACAAACCGGCCCGCCTGATCAGCGGGCCCGGCATCGTGCTCGTGTGGTTCTACGGCGTGATGGTCGTCGGCGCGGTGTCGCGCTCCGTGTACCAGATCGCGACGGAGTTCGACCGGGCGCCGCTGGCGTATGCGCTGTCTGCCGTGGCGGGCCTGGTGTACGGGTTCATCACGTACTCGCTGGTGCGGGGCGGGGAGACGGCGCGCAGGGCCGCACAGGTGTGCTGCGCGGCCGAGCTCGCGGGAGTGCTGGTCGTCGGTACGTGGACCCTCGTCGAGCCGTCCGCCTTCCCCGACGCCACGGTCTGGTCCGACTACGGGATGGGGTACGTGTTCATTCCCGTGCTGCTGCCGGTGACGGCTCTGTACTGGCTGCGCAGGTCCCGCACGGTCACGCCGTAGCCGCGTACTCCCCCGCCTGCTTCTCCAGGACGATCATCGGGACGCCGTCCGTGCCCTGGGAGGTGCCCACCGTCTCGTAGCCGACCCGGCGGTAGAGGCGGAGGTTGCCCTCGCTGCGGTGGCCGGTGAAGAGGCGGAACTTCTTGGCGCCGCGCTCCTCTACGAGGGCGGACTCGGCCGCTCGCAGGAGGCGGGCGCCGATGCCGTGGCCCTGGAGTCGGGGGTGCACGCAGAGCTTGCCGATGGAGGCCGCGCCGTCCTCGCTGATGCTGCCGCGCACGGAGCCCACCACCTCGTCGCCCAGCCGGGCCACGAAGACGCAGTCGGCGACCAGCTCCTGCCGGACCGAGTCGAGGCTCTCGACGAGCGGGGCGATGCGGTAGTTGCCGTACAGCGCGGCTTCGCTCTGGAAGCACAGGTACTGCAGTCTGAAGATCTGCTCGGCATCCTGCTCGGTCGCCACCGAGATGGTCACGCTCATGCCCATGTGCGCACGCCTCCCGCTCACCTGATCGCCTGTGGTCCTTCACTCCTATCCCCGCACTTCGCGAGCCGCAACCTCCGGCGTGAGCAAACGTCGCAGACATCCCAGACATCTGGAACGTTCCGGTCCGAGACTGCCCTGTGAGATACCCAACTCCCCCGCGATCTCGCGGTAGGTGAGGTCCTCGGGGGACAGCAGGGCCAGCAGGAGCCGGGAGCAGCGCCCGGGAAGGCGGTGCACGGCCTCGCGCAGCGCGCGGTGCCGGGCCGCGGTGAGGGCGAGGTGCTCGGGGCCCCGGTCGACGTCGTCGGCGGGGTCGCTGTCGTACGGGCGTTCACAGCGGGTCGTACGGCGGGTGCGGCGGACCTCGGCGCGGACGGCCCTGCGCAGCCAGCTCTGCGGGTCGCGCGGCGGGCCGTCGGCGGCGAGGCGCTCCAGGAGGCGGAGCCAGACGGCCTGTTCGAGGTCGGCCGGTTCGGTTCCGGTGGCGTGCGCCTCGGCGGAGGCCTCCGCGGTGAGCAGCGGTCGCAGGGCGGTGAGCAAGTCGTGCGTCATGTGCCGCACGACGCGGCCGCCCGGGCGGCGGGTTGCCCGGGCGGCCGACTGTCACTCCAACGGGGAATCAGCCGTTGACGAAATCCTCGCGGGCGAGCACGCCCGTGTCCGCGTTGTCGGTGAAGACGCCGTCGATGCCCGTGGCGAAGTACGTCTTGAAAGCGCCGAAGGGGTCGCCGTACCCGTCCGCGTCGGTGCCCTTGCGGAAGTTCGCGGGCAGGAAGGGGTTCTCGTTGCGCATGGTGTACGGGTGCAGGACCAGGCCGACCGCGTGGGCGTCCTTCACCAGGGTGGTCGGGGTGGTGAGGTTGCCGGCGGCGTCCTTCGGGATGACCAGGTCGAGGGTCGGGCCGATGCCCTGCGCGTAGCCGGCGATCTCCCTGAGGCCCGCCCGGGTGATCAGGTCGGCGACCGTGCGCGGGTCGCCCGAATCGACGAAGTCCCACGGCCGGCTGGCCGCCGTCGACAGCAGGACGACCAGGGGGTTGTCGACCAGCTTGTTCAGGCGCTGGATGCTGGTGGGCTCGAAGGACTGCAGGATGACCGGCGAGTTCTTCTTGTCCTTGCCGTGCTTGTGGAGCAGTTTGGCGACCCGCTCCTCCAGGCCCAGGCCGAGCTTGCGGAAGTAGGTGGGGTGCTTGGTCTCGGGGTAGATCCAGACCTGCTTGCCGCGCTTGCGGGTCTGCTCGTCCTGCCACTTCAGGACTTCCTCGAAGGTGGGGATCTCCCAGCGGCCGTTGTAGAGCGTGTTGTGCGGGCGGTAGTCCGGGATGCGCTCGACCGCGCGCAGGGTCTTCAGCTCGGCGAGCGTGAAGTCCTCGGTGAACCAGCCGGTGAGGGAGACGCCGTCCAGCACCTTCGTCGTCTTGCGGGAGGCGAACTCGGGGTGGTCGGCGACGTCCGTCGTCCCGCCGATCTCCGGCTCATGGCGGCAGACGAGGTGGCCGTCCTTGGTGGGGACGAGGTCGCCGGCCTCGACGATGTCGGCGCCCAGGTCGAGGGCGAGCTGATAGGAGCCGAAGGTGTGCTCCGGCCGGTAGCCGCTGGCCCCGCGGTGACCGATGATCGTCGGCACGGGCAGGCTCTTCAGACCGCCCCGGCCGCCCTGTCCGCCCTGTCCCGCCTCGGCGGCTCTCGCGGTGCCCGACAGGCCGAGGACCGTACCGGTGGCGCCGAGGACGGCCGCCCCGAGGAGCGCCCGCCGTCCGGTGACGCTCCCCTGTCCGCCCGGCTGTCCGTTCGACTCCTGTGCGCTGCGCGGGTCCTGCGTTCCCATGAGGGCCTCCTGCGGTCGGCTCGTCCGTGCGGCCGATCGTAGGGGCGTGGACATGACCATCGGGAGACCTCGATCCGAACACGCGGGTGACGGCGGATGAGGTGTGCCGTACGGCGGGTGAGGGGTCGTCGGATTGGCTGCGGCCGACCGGGGCACCCGGTGAGTGTCGGCCGAGAGCGATGCCGAGGGCGATTTCGCTCACACCGTTCCGCCCGTGTGTCGGGCTCGCGACGGTGCGACCGTCCAGGTAAACGTACGTCAACAGTGCGTAAGACCTCGGTGAACCGGACGCACCCGATGTGCGCCACCCCGTGGCCCGCGAGTATCGTCCTCACCTGCACGGACTCATACCGTTTTCCCTTGACATCGGAGGGCTCGTTGTCCCGCTTCGCGCTGATCAAGGCAGTGCTCGGACCGGTCATGCGCCTGATGTTCCGCCTCCGGATCGAGGGCGTGGAGCACATCCCGGGCGAGGGCCCGGTGATCCTGGCCGGCAACCACCTCACGTTCATCGACTCGATGATCCTGCCGCTCGTGTGCGACCGTCAGGTCTTCTTCATCGGCAAGGACGAGTACGTCACCGGCCAGAGCCTGAAGGGCCGGCTCATGGCCTGGTTCTTCATCGGCGTCGGCATGATTCCCGTGGACCGGGACGGCGGACGCGGGGGCGTGGCCGCGCTGATGACCGGGCGACGGGTGCTGGAGGAGGGCAAGATCTTCGGCATCTACCCCGAGGGCACCCGCTCCCCCGACGGCCGCCTGTACCGGGGGCGGACCGGCATCGCCCGGCTGACGCTGATGACCGGGGCGCCGGTCGTTCCCTTCGCGATGATCGGCACGGACAAGCTGCAGCCGGGGGGTGCGGGTATGCCCCGTCCCGGGCGGGTCACCGTCCGGTTCGGTGAGGCGATGGAGTTCTCTCGGTACGAGGGGATGGACCGGGACCGGTATGTGCTGCGGGCGGTGACGGACTCGGTGATGACCGAGGTCATGCGACTGTCCGGGCAGGAGTACGTGGACATGTACGCCACGAAGGCGAAGGCTGCGTAAGCCTCCGGCGGTCGGCCCGTTTTCGGGTGCGGGTGCGTTGTGGCCGGTCCCGCCCACGCGGCGGAGCCGCACATCGGCGCAGCCCCGCGCCCCTGAGCTCGCGCCCCTTGCTCGGCGTTACTCGGCTTACTCGGCGTTTTCCAGGCGCTGTTCCCTGAGCATGAACCACGCGGCCACGGCCGTTGCCAGCAGGACCGCTGCTCCCGCGCCCGTCGCGATCGTCAGGCCGTCGACGAAGGCCGCACGGGCCGAGGACAGCAGCGTCTCTCCCGTCTCCGCCGGAAGGCGGCTCGCCGCCTCCACCGCTCCGCCCAGTGACTCGTGCGCGCCCTGTGGGGTGCCCGTCGGGCCGGTGAAGTCGCGGTAGACGCCTGTCACGATCGAGCCGAGTACGGCGATGCCGAGGGCCGCGCCCAGTTCGTACGCCGTCTCGGAGACCGCGGAGGCCGCGCCCGCCTGTTCCTTGGGAACGGAGCTGAGGATCACGTCGGCGGTCACGGTGAAGGAGAAGCCGGCCCCCACGCCGACGAGCAGCAGGGCTCCGCCGAGCAGCGGATAGCCGGTGTTCTGGTCGATGAGCGTCAGCACGGCCAGGGCCAGGCCGATCGCCGCGAGGCCGCCGGCGACCACGCTCCGCACCGAGTAGCGGCGGGCCGCGCGGCCCGCGACCAGACCGGCCGCCACCGCGCCGACCGCGGCGGGCAGTTCGGCCAGGCCCGCCTCGAACGGCCGCCTGCCCTGCACGAGTTGCAGGTACTGGGAGAGGAAGAAGACCAGGCCGGACAGGCCCAGGATGGTCAGCAGGTCGGCCAGGACGGCACCGCTGAAGCCGCGGTTGCGGAACAGCCGCATGTCCAGCAGCGGGGTCGGAAGGGTCAGCTGACGGCGTACGAAGCCGTAGAGCGCGGCCGCGCCCAGCAGACCGGCGCCGAGGGTGGTCCAGGTGAGACCGTGGGTGGCGGCCTCCTTGACCGCGTACACGATGCCGATCATGCCGACCAGGGACAGCAGGACGCTGGGCAGGTCCCAGGGGCCGGGGTCAGCGGTGCGGGACTCGGGGAGCGTCCTGATGCCGACGACGACCAGGACGATCATCACGGGCAGGTTGATGAGGAAGACCGAGCCCCACCAGAAGTGCTCGAGCAGGAAGCCGCCGACGATCGGGCCCACGGCCGTGCCGGCGGAGGCGGTGGCGCCCCAGATGCCGACGGCGAGGCTGCGTTCGCGCGGGTCGTGGAAGAGGTTGCGGATCAGGGCGAGGGTGGCGGGCATCAGGGTCGCGCCGGCCACGCCGAGCAGGGCCCGGGCCGCGATCATCGTCTCCGGGGTCGTCGCGTAGGCGTTGAGCACGGATATCGCGCCGAAGGCGGTCGCGCCGAGCAGCAGGATGCGCTTGCGGCCGATGCGGTCGCCGAGGCTGCCCATGGACACGAGCAGGCCGGCGATGACGAAGGAGTAGACGTCGCCGATCCACAGGAGCTGGGTGCCGGAGGGGCGCAGGTCCTCGCTGATGAAGGGGGTCGCCAGGCCGAGGACGGTCGCGTCGACGGCCACCAGCAGCACGGCGAGCACGAGGACGGAGAGCGCGAGCCAACGGTCCGGGCGCTTCACCGCCTCGGTCGTGGTCGCCGGCTGCAGGGTGCTGGTCATGATTCCTCTGTTCGTGGTGCGGAGTGTCGTGGTGCGGAGTGGCTTGGTGCGGAGTGTCGTGGCTCCGGGGTGCGGAGCGCTCCGCCGAGCAGCAGCTCGGCGATCATGTGCTGGAAGTCCCGGGGGGCGCTTTTTCCGCACTGCACCATCCAGGCGGCGGAGGCCAGCAGGCCGTACAGCGCCTCGGTGAGCCAGGCCGGTGTGAGGTCGATGCGGAACTCTCCGCTGAGCTGTCCGCGCCGGAACAGCGCGGAGACGCGGTCGTCGATCCGGGTCCAGCCCTGGTTCTGCTCCTCGCCCTCGAACAGCTGGTTCTCGGTATAGAGGAAGGCGAGCAGGCCGGCGGCGGACTCGATCTCGGCCACCAGCCGTCGTACGGCGTCGACGGCCGGGCCCTCCTCCAGGCGCGCCGCGTCCAGGGCGGTCTCGCACTCCGCGATGCCGAGCGCCTCCAGGGCGCGGACGAGGGCGTCGCGCCCCGCGAAGTGCCGGTGCAGGGTGGCGCGGCTGATGCCGGCGGCCTTGGCGACCTCGTCCATGGTCGCGGTCGACTTGCGGGTCAGCAGGGCCGCGGCACTGCGCAGGACGTGATCACGATCGACAGCCATGAGACGAGGATAGACCATATGAGACGTTGATGTCTCACTCAGGGCATGCGTGAGTCACCGTCGCCGGTCACCCAGGATTTCTCGGTGCTTCTGGGGGTTTCTCGGGGTCTCTCAGTGCCAGGGCAGGCTGCCGCGCCGCTCCCAGTACGTCCGCGGGTCCTCGGCCAGCGCGGACAGCCGGTCCAGCTGGTCGTCGTCGAGATCCACGACAGCCGCGTGCAGGTTGGAGGCGAGCTGGGCGGCGGTCGCGGCGCCGGAGAGGACGACCCCGGCCCAGGGCCGGCGCAGGATCAGGGCGAGGGCGACCGCGTCGCAGCCCAGGGACGTCTCGGCGGCCACCGCCTTCAGGGCGTCCGGCGCATGGGGGGCGGCGAGGCGGCCGTTGGCCATGCCCTCCTTCACGATCACGGTGAGCCCGGCGTCATGGGCCTCGGCGAGAGCGGGTCCGGCCGAGGTCTCCAGCGCGTTGTACGTCGACTGGACGGTACGGAAGAGGGGGGCGCCGTCGACCGTCACGGCGAGGGCGGCGCGGATGGCGTCGGCCTGGGCGGGGCCGCTGGTGGAGAAGCCGACGGTGAGCCCCTGGGCGGCGGCCTCCGCGAGCCGGGCGTGGAGGTCCTTGTCGGTGAGGGCCGGGCTGTCCGGGGTCACCGAGTGGATCTGGTAGAGGTCGAGCCGGTCGCCGAGCAGCTCGGCCGTCTCGGCGCGCTGACGCTCGTACGTCTGGAGGGTGTGGTCCTTGACCTCGTGCTTCTCGGCGTCGGTGGACCAGTCGGCGGTGTAGGTGTAGCCCCATTTGCTGCCTACGACGATGTCGTCGACCTCGGGCCGGGCCGTCAGCCAGTCGGCGAGGAACTCCTCGGCGCGGCCGTAGGAGCGGGCGGTGTCGACGTAGCGGACGCCTTGGGCGTACGCGGCGTCGAGGAGTTCGTGGGTGCGGGTGCGCAGCGTCTCGACGCTTCGGTTCTCTCCGAGGTCGCCGTCTCGGCCCAGGTTGATGTAGCCGGGGCGGCCGACTGCCGCCAGGCCCAGCCCGATGTGGGCGGTGGGGGTGGTGGCTGTGGCGAGGCGGGCGAAGGGCATCGCGGGCTCCGTTTCGGTCGGCTCCGGTACGGCTCCTGACCAACGTAACCCTCGATGACCTTCGCCTCAGAGCTCGGGTCGTACGGCGTTTCGGCGAGTGCGGGTGCGTTGCAGCCGGTCGCGCCCACGCGGCGGAGCCGCACATCGGCACAGCCCCGCGCCCCCAGAGGGCCTGCGGTCCTTGGGGGCGGATGCCCGGCCCTACTTCTTCTTGGCCGTCGCCCACGCGTGCTGGGCCGCCACGTCCGCCTTGACCTCGGTCAGCTGGATCGCGACCGCGCTCGGCGCCGTGCCGCCGCGGCCGTCGCGGGAGGCGAGGGCGCCGGGGACGTTGAGGACCGAGCGGACCTCGGGGGTGAGGTGGGCGGAGATCTTGGCGAACTGCTCGTCGGTCAGCTCGTCGAGCTCCTTGCCGTCGGCCTCGGCGACCTTGACGCACTCGCCGGCCACCTCGTGCGCGACACGGAACGGCACGCCCTGCTTGACCAGCCACTCGGCGATGTCGGTGGCGAGCGAGAAGCCGGCCGGGGCCAGCTCCTCCATGCGCTCGCGGTGGACGGTGAGGGTGGCGATCATGCCGGTGAAGGCGGGGAGCAGGACCTCCAGCTGGTCGCAGGAGTCGAAGACCGGCTCCTTGTCCTCCTGGAGGTCGCGGTTGTACGCGAGCGGGAGGGCCTTGAGCGTGGCCATCAGGCCGGTCAGGTTGCCGATCAGACGGCCGCTCTTGCCGCGCGCCAGCTCCGCGATGTCCGGGTTCTTCTTCTGCGGCATGATCGACGAGCCCGTGGAGAACGCGTCGTGCAGGGTCACGAAGGAGAACTCCTTCGTGTTCCAGATGATGATCTCCTCGGAGATCCGGGAGAGGTTCACCCCGATCATCGCGGTGATGAAGGCGAACTCGGCGACGAAGTCACGGGACGCCGTCCCGTCGATGGAGTTGCCGACGCTGCCGTGCTCGAAGCCGAGGTCCTTCGCCACCGACTCCGGGTCCAGACCGAGGCTGCTGCCCGCGAGCGCGCCCGAGCCGTACGGCGACACGGCCGTGCGCTCGTCCCACTGGCGCAGCCGCTCCGCGTCCCGGGACAGGGACTGGACGTGGGCCAGGACGTGGTGGGCGAAGAGCACCGGCTGGGCGTGCTGGAGGTGGGTGCGGCCGGGCATCGCCACGTCCGGGTGGGCCTCCGCCAGGCCGATCAGGGCGTCCTGGAGGTCGGCGATCAGGCCGCCGACGATCCGGGCGTGGTCGCGCAGGTACATCCGGAACAGGGTCGCGACCTGGTCGTTGCGGGAGCGGCCGGCACGCAGCTTGCCGCCGAGGTCGGCGCCCAGGCGCTCCAGGAGGCCGCGCTCCAGGGCGGTGTGGACGTCCTCGTCGGCGATGGTGCCCACGAAGGACCCGTCGGCGACGTCCGCCTCGAGCCGGTCGAGCCCGGCGACCATCCGGGTCAGCTCGTCCTCGGTGAGCAGTCCCGCCTTGTGCAGCACGCGCGCGTGGGCACGCGAACCGGCGATGTCGTAGGGCGCGAGCCGCCAGTCGAAGTGGACGGACGCGGACAGCTTCGCCAGGGCCTCGGCGGGACCGTCGGCGAAACGGCCGCCCCAGAGCCGTACGTCACCGCTGTTGCTGCTCACTGCTGTGCTCCTAGAGAGATACGGATGTGCCGCCGCCTCCCCACCGGTGGGCGAGGAGGCGGTTGTCACGCTACTGCTTGTGCGAGGTCCCGCTTGCTCATGCCGGGTCCACGTCGGGCTACGCCCGCAGATCCCGCCGTGCCGCGATCTTCGACGACAGGCTGTAGATGTCGATGAAGCCCTTGGCCGCGGCCTGGTCGAAGGTGTCGCCCGTGTCGTAGGTGGCGAGGTCGAAGTCGTAGAGCGAGGTCTGCGAACGGCGGCCGGTGACGACCGCGCGGCCGGCGTGCAGGGTCATCCGGATGTCGCCGTTCACATGCTGGTTGGCCTCCTCGATGAAGCCGTCCAGGGCGCGCTTGAGCGGGGAGAACCACTGGCCGTCATAGACCAGTTCGCCCCAGCGCTGCTCGACCTGCCGCTTGTAGCGGGCCAGTTCGCGTTCGACGGTGACGTTCTCCAGCTCCTGGTGGGCCGTGATGAGCGCGATCGCGCCCGGAGCCTCGTACACCTCGCGGGACTTGATGCCGACGAGGCGGTCCTCGACCATGTCGATCCGGCCGATGCCCTGGGCGCCGGCGCGCTCGTTGAGCTGCTGGATCGCCTGGAGCACGGTGACGGGCGTGCCGTCGATCGCCGCTGGGACGCCCTGCCGGAAGGTGACGACGACCTCGTCGGCCTCGCGCGGGGTGGCCGGGTTCGCGGTGTACTCGTAGACGTCCTCGATCGGCGCGTTCCAGATGTCCTCGAGGAAACCGGTCTCCACCGCTCGTCCGAAGACGTTCTGGTCGATGGAGTACGGGGACTTCTTGGTGGTCGCGATCGGGAGGTTCTTCTCCTCGCAGAACGCGATGGCCTTGTCGCGGGTCATCGCGTAGTCGCGGACCGGGGCGATGCACGTGAGGTCGGGGGCGAGGGCGACGATGCCTGCCTCGAAGCGGACCTGGTCGTTGCCCTTGCCGGTGCAGCCGTGGGCGACCGTGGTGGCGCCGTGCTTCTGGGCGGCGGCGACGAGGTGCTTGACGATCGTCGGCCGGGAGAGTGCGGAGACCAGAGGGTAGCGGTCCATGTAGAGCGCGTTGGCCTTGATCGCCGGCAGGCAGTACTCGTCGGCGAACTCGTCCTTGGCGTCGGCCACTTCGGCTTCGACCGCGCCGCACGCGAGGGCGCGCTTGCGGATGACGTCCAGGTCCTCGCCGCCCTGGCCGACGTCCACCGCGACCGCGATGACCTCGGCGCCCGTCTCCTCGGCGATCCAGCCGATGGCGACGGAGGTGTCCAGACCGCCCGAATAGGCGAGTACGACGCGCTCGGTCACGGGTTTCTCCTCATGGCACTGCGATCTGCGATCCGCGGTCTGCGATCTCTGCATTGCGTTCCTGGTATGCATGAGTATGCAGTGCTCTGCATGATTCGTCAATCCGGGACCGGTGCGTCCGGTCGGCCCGGAGGTTTCGGCTCGGCCCCGGAGGTTTCGGCTCGGCCCGGGAGCTTTTGACTCGGCCCAGGAACTTTTTGAAGGGGCTTTGAACAACGGCAACCGCTTGCTCGTACTCACGACTGAACGCTGGCGCCGCGTTTGTAAACCACTCCTGACCCAAGTGAGGCATTCGCATGTCCAGGGCACTTCCGAAGTACAACAAGCGTCGCGTGGCGATCATCGGCGGCGCGGCCGCTCTGGCCCTGTCCGGCGCCGTCGTCGTCAACTCCGCCCTCGCCGGGGAGAGTTCCAAGAGCAGCGGCTCCACCACCGCCAAGACGCTCGCCAGCCCCGGCACCATCACCTGCCCGGACGTCGCCTCGCAGCTCCCCGCGATCCCCGCCACCGCCCAGGCCGAGGTCGACCGCAACATCGCCCTGCTGCAGACGCAGATCGACGAGGCCAACCAGCGGCTGATCGACACCGTGGGCCAGGGCGGCGCGAACTTCGTGCAGAATGCGATCCTCGGCCCGCTGGAGGACAAGCGCATCGCGGTCGTCAACCGCATCGCCACGGCGATCGGCCGGACGGCGGACAAGCCGCAGGGCCTGGAGGCGCTGGCCCCCTGCGCCCTCGACGCGGGCGGCGTGGCCGACACCGGCGACGGTGCGGACACCGGTGACACGGCGACCCCGGGCGCGGAGGCGACCGACGCGGCCGGCGACGCCGGGGAAGCGGCCGACGCCGGGAACACGGGCGACGCCGGTGACGCCGCCGACACGGGTGACGCGGGCGACGCCAACGCCGCCGGTACGATCACCTGCCCGGACGTCGCCTCGCAGCTCCCCGCGATCCCCGCCACCGCCCAGGCCGAGGTCGACCGCAACCTCGCCCTGCTGAACACGCAGCTCGCCGAGGCCAACACCCGCCTCGTGAACACGGTCGGCCAGGGTGGGCCCAACTTCGTGCAGAACGCGATCCTCGGCCCCCTGAAGGACAAGCGCTCCTCCACGATCGAGCGCATCGCCATCTCCATCGGCCGTACCGCGGACAAGCCGCAGGGCCTGGACGCTCTGGCCGCCTGCACGTTGAACAGCTGACGTGACAGGCGCAGCGGCCGCCCCGAGGAAGCGCCGGCCGGGGCGGCCGCTGCGGTCCGAGCCGTAGGGCCGGCGTGGACCGGTGCCGTGTCGGCGCCGGGTGTCATCATGGTCCTCGCGGGGAGGGCACATGGGACAAGCACGAAGGGCGCTGCTGATCGGAGTCGGTCAAGCGCCAACCACAGGCGGGTTGTTGAACCCCCTGGATGCACGGGATTCGCTGGATGCACGGGATTCGCTGGATGCACGGGATGCACCGGATCCGCTGGACGAGGCCGTCGAGGCCGATCTGCGGCTGATGGACTCGGTGTTGGGCGGGGCCGGCTACGAGGTGGAGGTCCTGCGCGACGCGGGGCTCAGCCGGATCAGCGGGAGGCTCTACGAGGTCGCCAGTGACATGCCGGCCGACGGCACACTGCTGCTGTACTTCACCGGCCACGGCATCCGGGTCGGCGGCACCGACTACCTCGTCCCCGCCGATGCCAACCCGCCGCGCGACGGGGTCTGGCGCAAGCCGTACGTGAACTCCCTGCTGCCGGCGAACATCAGCCCGCTGCTGGAGGAGTGCACGGCCGGCACGGTGCTCTGGCTGATCGACGCCTGCCGTACGGATCTCGGCGCCGACGAGGTGGCGTTCGGCAACGGCATCGACAACGGCCCGCCGAACGGCGGCTTCGCCGTGCTGACGGCGTGCTCCGCCGGCGAGCGCAGCGGTTTCAGCTCCGAGGGGAGCTTCTTCACCCGTGGACTGGCCGAGGCGCTGGCCCCGTTGACCTCCGCGCGGACCGTCGAAGAGGTCTTCGCCATGGCCCGCGCCCGGACCGCCGCGGCCGCGCGTCGGCACGGGCTGACCCAGACGGCACGGATCCGCTACGGCACCAACGCCGAGACGACGACGCGCGGGACGGAGATCTGCGAGGGCCGGCCGCTGCTGGAGACCTGGCTGCGGGCGGCGCGCGAGACGCAGCTGTGGGGGCGGGTACGACCGGAGGACCAGGCCCTGGTGCCTGGATTCCAGGAGCGCGTGGCCGCCTTCGTGGAGTCGTGCGCCCGGATGCTGCATCTGGCCCAGGCCCGGCTGCCGCGCCCCGACCCCTGGTCCGACGAGACGTTTCCGGCCCGTCTGGTCGGCTCGCGGTTGCCCCAGGTGGCGCCCGCGGAGGGTGTGCTGTCCGCGGTCGAGGCGGCGTTCCTCGTCGCCGCGCCGTTCCTGCGGGAGGCCGCCTGGGCCGACCGGTTGAGCCAGGCCGTCGAGATCGACCCGTACCTCCCGGACCGGCGTCCGGGCTCCGGCGCCCACCGCAGACACTATGAGCAGGTCTGTGACCAGCACCCGCGTCTGGTGCGCAAGGCGGACCAGTGCCGGGCCCGCGACCGGGTGGAGGACGAGACCGCGGTCACCATGTGGCTGGTGCACCGCTGGATCGCCGACCGCTTCGAGACCGACGACGAGCCGGTGCCGACGGGCCCGGCCGAGTCCCTGATCTCGTCCCTGGGCGTCACGTCCGACCGGGTGCACGAGGTGGCGGAGCTGCTCTGCGCGGCGGCCTCGGGCATGGGCCTGGACGAACTGCCCGACGGTCTGTCCGGCCGGGTTCCGGGCAAGGTGGTCCTGCCCGACGGACCCCAGCTCCTGCGGATCCGCCCCCTGACCGCGCTGCTGCGGCTCGCGGCCGTCCTGGCGGTGGACGTGCGGACGTTCCCCGAGATCGTGGCCGAGCACCTGGCCGTGACGGATCCGGTCCTGCCCCAGCACGTCGTCGCCATCGCGCACGGGCTGAGCTGGGAGCGGGAGCACGCGACGCTGCATCTGGACGCGCCCTGTCCGCACCAGGCCGTGCACGCCGCGCTCACCGAGGTCGCGGACGAGGCGGACCAGCTCGTCGCGCAGATCCACGACCGGGCCGCCGAGCTGCGGGGCCCCGAGGCCGACCTGCTCACCGCCGTGCCCACCCGCGTCACCGACCGCGACCTGCGCCCCGCGCGGACCGGCGGCGGACAGGAGCCGTACGAGGTGCCGCTGCTGCGCTTCCATCTCGCCCAGGCCGAGGTGCGGGAGCTGCTGATGGGCGAGCAGTTGTACGGCGGCGAGCCGAGCCTCGCGCTGCGCGAGCTGTACCAGAACGCCATGGACGCCTGCCGGTACCGCGCGATGCGGTGGAAGTACCTCACGAGCAGCGACGCCCGTCCCGCCGACTGGAGCGGGCGGATCAGCTTCACCCAGGGCGTGGACGAACGCGGCCGGTACGTCGAGTGCCGGGACAACGGCGTGGGCATGAGCGCGGAACTGCTCACCCACACCTTCACCCGTGCCGGCAGCCGCTTCGAGCGGTCCAAGTCCTTCCGCCGGGAGCAGTCGCGCTGGCTGCGGCACGACCGTTCCCTGCGGCTCTACCCCAACAGCCGTTTCGGCATCGGCGTGTTCAGCTACTTCATGCTCGCCGACGAGATGACGATCGTGACCCGTCATGTCAGCCCCGACGGCATCCCCGCCGAGCATGCCCTTCGGGTCGACATCCCCAGCAGCGGCAGCCTGTTCCGCATCCGACGGCACAGCGGGCCGGAGGACGCGCTGCCCGAGGGGGGCACCCGGGTGCGGCTGTATCTGCGCGAAGGGGCGGCTTCGGAGGGGCTTTCCTGCACTCGGGTACTGCGGGAGCTGGTGCGGGTCAGTGAGTTCGGGGTGGAGACCTCGGACGAGGAGGGGTTCGGGCATCGGTGGGAGCCTGGGGTGCTTCAGGGTCCGGAGGAGAGCGATACGGGAGAGTCGCTGGAGGCGGTGCCCGGGGCGTTGTGGTGGGTCACCGGCGCGGGGAACGTCCTGTGCGACGGGATCGTGACCGACGAGACGCCGTTCGGGTATGTGTTGAACCTGACGGGGCCCTATGCGGGGAAGCTCAGCGTGAACCGTACGGAACTCCAGGACTTCGACCAGGAGTGGGCGCGGGAGCAGTGGCGGCTGGGCGCTGGGCCGTTGGCCGGGTGGTCGCGGTTGACGGCGAGATGGACGGCAGAGCTCGAGCAGCGAAGCCTGCACGTGGCTCAGGTGCTCGACGAGGAGTGGCGGGGCAAGGACGTCACCCTGGCCTGGGGGAACGGTGGCTCTCTGTCGCTGGACACGGTGGGTTGGTTCCACCTCGATCACGTCGCGCGCGACAGCGGCAACAGCGGTCGGACGCTGCCATGGCGCGACGCCGTCCTCGGGCGGTCCCCGAAAACCCGTAAGTCGGTGCCGCCTCACAGCCTCGCCGGCCATCCGGTGCCGTCGCCCGGAGACGCCGACCTCTCGTTGAAGGCACTCGGTTCCTGGCGCGACATCGTGAGTTTCGCCGCTGAGCACCGGATGCCCCTTGTCGAGTTGCTGCGGCGTCTGCGCAGACTGCGCATCGCTCACCCGCAGTTCTCACCGCCTCCCACCAGCGGAGAGAACGGACTGGCATGGATTCCCGGTATGCCGGATGTCATCGTGGCCCGAACACTGAGCGGCGCGTCCGAGTCGGTACGGCAGGCGCCCACCCGCATCGCCGTGAACGGGAACCGCGCCGACGACCTGGGAGGCCTGGTTCTGGCATCGGAAAGACTGAGCGTGCCCCTGGGCAGGCTGGTCGATTCGCTGGCTCGCTTCGCTCCGCTTCACTCCCTGTCGGTTCCCTCTCCGCCGGCGCGCCATGTGAACCACGTCTGCACCGAAGCCGAGATCGACTGTCTGTTCGTGGGGGCGCCCTACAGCCATCAGATGCGTCGGGTGGCCGGCCCCGCTGACATCCGTGAGGTGTGTCGTCGTGACGGAACACCCATGTCGGAGGTGCTGGCGAGGCTGTCGGAGTTCAGCTGGCTCGGCTGGACGGTTCCTTCGCCTGTGGAGATCGCCCCCTGGCGGGAACTGGACGACGAGACCGGAAAGATCGTGGACCACTTCACTTCCCGCACGGCCGACGGGCGTCTACGGCTGGACTGGGCTGCCACCGTCTACAGCGCGGGGATGCTGCGCGTCTCCCTCGCCGAGGCGGAGCAACGACTGTCCGAAATCTCCGCGGCGTTGGGCCTGACCCACGAACGGCGTTACGCCGAAGACCGGTTGGACGGCACGGTGATTCCCTCCTTCGATACCGCGCGGAGCGTCGAGAGACTCGTTCGGGAATTCGAGCTCGCGCTGGAGAGCGGGATCGATCTGGAAGACCTCTACTTCGCCCACATGGACGGTATGGTCGCGGACGAACGGGTCGATGACCTGCGGGCCGTGGGCGTCTCCGTACCCGATGATCACCGGATCAGCTTCTCGTGGCACACCCTGGGTCTGCGCGTCCGCTACCTGTTCTCGGGCAAGGACGCGGCACTGGACGAGCACGACTTCCCCGCCGGGGACCTGACGTCGGCCGTTCTCGTGAACGCCGCCATGCACTTGCAGGAGCCGCTGGACGAGGTGTGGAACCTCGCCGCCGAGCACGCCCCCTCCTTCGGACTCGCAGTTCCGCCGCTCCCGGCCTCCCTCGCGCGCAGCCGCCCCTCCTCGGAGCTGTGCGACGCACTCTGCACCTACGACTCGCGCTACAGCGATGCCGGAACACCGCACTGGACGCGCCTGACACCCGTGGCCCTGGCCCGCTACGCCCGGAAGCTCGCCCTCGCCCCCGCCGACGCGTACGAGCAGCTGGCCAGGTTCCGCGCCCTCGGCGCGATCCTCCCCAAGCTCAGCGTGGAGGAACTGGGGGCACTCGGCGGAGAGGTGCCGGACGACTGGGACGTCCTGGCCCTGGACACCGAACACCGCCTCACCCCTGCCGACTCCCCCTACACCCCCCTCGACCTGGTCTCCCTCGCCGCCCGCCTGGGCGAACCCGTCTCCCACACCATCCGCCGCATCACCCCTTACCTACCCTTCTGTCCCACACCCCGCCCCCTGCCCACCGCCCCCGACACGGAGACCGTGCCCTGCTGGCAGGACCTCACCCTGCTCACCCAGTACTTCGACGGCCGGCTCCCGGCGGTCGAGGGCACGGTGACGCCACGCCACATCGAACTCGCCGCAGAGGCGACCGGCGAGGGCGAGGAATGGATCAGGGGCCGACTGCAGCTCTACGCCGAGATGTTCGACCTGGTGGTCCCTCTGAGCGAAGAACGAGACCCACGCACATGACTCAACCCCCGACCCACGACTTCGCCATCCCCTACGCCGAACAGGACATGGGCCAGGCAGCCGCCCCCTTCACCCGAACCCCCTCCGCCGACGGACAGGCCGTCGTGGTCGAGGGAGCCTGCCCCCGCTGCCACGGCAGAACGACAACGGAGTACCGCTACGGCGCCCCCGGCACCGGCACCAAGGGCCTGCGCTCCTGGCTCACCGGCCGCCACCCCGCACCCGACGCAGCCGCGGAGGCCGACCTGCTGACACAGGAGGTCCACTTCTGCGAGTGCGGGCATCCGCACGCGAACGTCCCGCCGGACGCCCCCTTCACCGGCTGCGGAGCGAGCTGGCGCATCGGTACGCCGACCCCGCCACCCCCTCCCGCCCCGAACGGCACCCCATGACCCCCCAGTCCGACCGCCGCTGGTCCCAGCTGGCCCGCGAGTTGGAGTTCTCCCAGCTCTCGGAGCTCAGGAAGCAGGCGGAGGGCTGGCGTACCGGGCTGACCGGTCTCACCGCGCTTCTCGCGGTCCTCGTCACGCTGAAAGGCCGCGACGACCTCTCCCAACTCCCGCCCACCGCACGGCACATCGCCACCGCGTCGCTCGGCGTCGCCTTCGTGCTGCTGGTCGTCGGCTCGATGCTCGCCGTGCGGGCCGCCCACGGCCGTCCGGGAAGCCGGACGCTGCTGGCCGGGCAGGCCCTGCGCCGGTGGACCGAGGACGAGACGGTTCGGGTCACCCGGGATCTGCGGCGCGCCGGCGTGTGCTGTGTGGCCGGGATCGTGCTGGTGAGCGGCGCGGTCGTCGTCGCCTGGACGACCACCGGCTCGCCGCCGGATCACCTGGTGCGGGTCACGACGACGAGCGGCGAGCGGTGCGGGGAGTTCCTCGGCGCGGGACCGGACGGCGTGGTGCTGCGAACGCGGGACGACGAGAAGACCGTACGGACCGTGCTGGCGGTGCGCACCGTGACGTCGGTGGTTCCGGTCGCGGCGTGCGACCCCGCCCCCTGACCAATGACTTCTGACCTGTGCCCGATGGCTTATGGTCTACCGGTTACCGGCGGTCACTCCAGTCCACCGCGTCCGCGCTGAACACAAAGCGGTCGAGGCACGTACCTGAGGGCCAAGGGTCCGTACCCACGGAGGAACCGTGACCACGACGATCGCCGGCGGCCGTGCCGCCCGCCGCCAGACGATGCGCCGCATCCGTCCGCGCCGCTCCCCGGCCGTCCCGCTGCTGCTCGCCGTCTGGGCGGGCGCGGCGGGCGTGCTGTGGCTGTGGTGGAGCAACACGCCGTCCATCGCGGACGACAACAGCAAGATCCTCAACGCGGGACGGATCACCGGCATGCTCGCCGGGTACCTGATGGCGCTCGTCGTGCTGCAGATGGCGCGGGTGCCGGCCCTGGAGCGTCGGGTGGGCTCGGACCGGGTGGCGCGCTGGCACGCGATGAGCGGCCGCTACACGCTCTGCCTGGTCTTCGCACACGTCTTCCTCATCATGTGGGGGTACGCGCTGCAGGCCGGCAAGTCGCTCGGCGACATCGTCCAGCAGACGATCGACTCGGTGAACCAGCTGCCGGACATGGGCAAGGCCGCCATCGGCACCGGTCTGCTGCTGCTCATCGGCGTGGTGTCGATCGGCCCGGTGCGCCGCCTGATGCCGTACGACACCTGGTACCACATCCATCTGATGACGTACGCGGCCGTGTACCTGACGTTCTGGCACCAGATCACCACCGGCAACGAGTTCGCCATCGAGCCCGCCGCGAAGACCGTCTGGTACGGGCTGTACGGGTCGGTCACGGCGCTGGTCGTCTGGTACCGCATCATCACCCCGATCCGGCTGAACCTGCGGCACCGCATGTACGTCGAGGCGGTCATCGAGGAGACGCCGGGCATCGTGTCCGTGCTGATCGGCGGGCGCAAGCTGCACCGGATCGGCGCGGAGGCCGGGCAGTTCTTCCGGTGGCGGTTCCTCGCCCCGGGCATGCGCTTCAGCTCCCACCCGTACTCGCTGTCGGCGAACCCCCGCCCCGAGCTGCTGCGGATCACGGTCAAGGCGATCGGCGACCACACCGCGGCGCTGCGGGAGCTGCGGCCCGGCACGAAGGTGTGGGCCGAGGGTCCGTACGGCGCGATGACCGCGTCCCGGCGCAGCCGTGGCAAGGTGCTGCTGGTCGCCGGCGGCGTGGGCATCACGCCGATGCGGACGCTGTTCGAGACGCTGCCGGGCGCGCCCGGCGACATCACCCTCCTCTACCGGGCCAACAGCACCCAGGACCTCGCCCTGTGGGACGAGCTGGCGAAGATCGCCGACGAGCGCGGGGCGCGGCTGATGTACGCGGTCAACAGCCCCGACGGGGAGCGCCCCGACATCTCGGCGGAGTCCCTCCAGCGGAAGATCCCCGACATCGACGACCACGACGTCTTCATGTGCGGGCCGAACGGCTTCGCCCAGGGGGTGTTCGAGGCCCTGCGCGGCGCCGGGGTCCCCGCCCGCCGTATCCACCACGAGTCGTTCGAGATGTGAGCGACCCGTACTCACGGGAACCTCGCCACCTACGGGAATCAGGAGCTCAGGAAGAGATGAGGAAGAGCCACCCTCTTCGGCGCGTCGTGCTCGCCACCGTCGCCACCGTGTCCGGGGTCGTGCTGCTGCTGTCGCTGAAGCCGTCGTCCGACCCGGGGGCGACCCAGGCCGCGGGCGCCGGCGCGACAGCCCAGGAAGCCGCCCAGGGCGGAGCCGGGGCGACCGTGTCGGGGACGATCACCGGTGACGCGGAGCAGACGCAGTACGGGACCGTGCAGGTCCGGATCACCGTCGCCAACGGCAAGATCACCAAGTCGGAGGCCGTCCAGGCGCCCAAGGGCGGCACCAGCGACCAGAAGACCGAACTCTCCGTCCCCAAGCTCAACGCGGCCGCGGTCACCCAGCAGAGCGCGGACATCGACACGGTGTCCGGCGCGACCTACACCAGCGAGGGCTACAAGAAGTCCCTCCAGTCCGCGATCGACAAGATGAAGGCGAGCGCGGGGTCCTCCCAGGGCTCCGGCACCGCCCAGCCGGTCTCCGGCACCTTCACCGGTGACGTGACGCAGACCCAGTACGGGGCCGTGCAGGTCCGGATCACCGTCGTCAACAACAAGATCACCAAGTCGGAGGCCGTCCAGGCGCCCAAGGGCGGCACCAGCGACCAGAAGACCGAACTCTCCGTCCCCAAGCTCAACGCGGCCGTGGTGACCAAGCAGAGCGCGGACGTCGACACGGTGTCCGGGGCGACGTACACCAGCGAGGGCTACAAGAAGTCGCTCCAGTCGGCGATCGACAAGGCGAACGCGAGCGCGACTTCGTCGTCTTCGGGCTCCGGTTCGGCGTCGACGTCCCCCTCCGCGTCACCCTCGGGATCGTCCCCCTCCGGGTCTTCCGGGTCGTCGGGGGCCGCGCAGGCCCGTACCGTCACCGGCACCGTCTCGCAGACGCAGTACGGACCCGTGCAGGTCAGGATCACCGTCGCTAACGGGAAGATCACCAAGGCGGAGGCCGTGCAGGCGCCCAAGGGGGGCACCAGCGACCAGAAGACCGCGCTGTCCGTCCCCAAGCTCAACGCGGCCGCGGTGGCCGCCGGCAGCGCGGACATCGACTCGGTGTCCGGCGCGACCTACACCAGCGAGGGCTACAAGAAGTCCCTGCAGTCCGCGCTGGACCAGGCCGGTGGCTGACACGGTGACCGAGTCGGAGGCGGCTCCGGCCGCGGTGCGGCACGCGGAGGAGGTCATGGGGACCGTGTTCTCCTTCGACGTCCGCGGCGGGGAGCCCGGGGCGGTGCGGGCGGCGCTGGACGAGGCGATCGCGTCCCTGCACCGGGTGAACGAGGTGTTCAGCACCTACCGCGAGGACAGCCAGGTCTCCCGGCTGGTACGCGGTGAGCTGACCGTCGGGGAGTGCGATCCCGAGGTGGCCGAGGTGCTGGAGCTGGGCGCCGAGGCGGAGCGGTCGAGCGACGGCTGGTTCAGCATGCGCTACGAGGGCCGGCTCGACCCGACCGGGATCGTCAAGGGCTGGGCCGCCGAACGGGCGGCGCGGCTGATCACCGAACGGGCGGACGTGAGCGGGGTCAGCGTCAACGGCGGCGGGGACGTACAGCTGCTGGGCGTCCCCGGGCCGGACCGGCCCTGGCGCGTCGGGGTGTCCGATCCGCTGCGGCCGGGCGGTCTCGCGGCCGTGGTCTCCGCGGCGGGCGCCGACGAGCTGGCGGTCGCGACGTCCGGCACGGCCGAGCGCGGCGCTCATATCGTCGACCCGCGCACGGGCCGCTCCGCGGTGACGGACCTGGTCGCCGTGACGGTCGTGGCGCCCCGCCTGACCTGGGCGGACTGCTGGGCCACGGCTGCCTTCGCCATGGGCTCCCGAGAGGCCCTGGGCTGGCTGGAGGCCCTGCCGGACGTGGAGGCCCTCCTGATCACGGCGGGCGACGAGGTCCGCTGCACCGGGGGGCTGGCCCGCCGACTGGGCTGACCAGGCGGCTGACGGGACTGTCCCGGCCCAGGGGCGCGGGGCGGTGCCGATGTGCGGCTCCGCCGCGTGGGCGCTGCCGGCAGCGCACCCCCGCGCCTCCCTCAGTGCCCGTTCTGCGAAGCCAACCGCAGCAAGTGATCCGCCAACGCCTGCCCCCCACTGGCCTCCCGGCTGATCAACAACAACGTGTCGTCACCCGCGATGGTCCCCAGAATGTCGTGCAGCTCAGCCTGATCGATGGCCGAGGCCAGGAACTGCGCAGCCCCCGGAGGGGTCCGCAGGACCACGAGGTTCGCCGACGCCTCCGCGGAGATCAGCAGCTCCTGGGAGAGCCGCCGCATCCGCTCCTCCTTCGCCGACTCCCCGAGCGGCGCCCGGGGGGTCCGGAAACCCCCCTCGCTGGGCACCGCGTAGATCAGGTCACCGTCGTTGTTGCGGATCTTGACCGCGTTCAGCTCGTCGAGGTCCCGCGAGAGGGTCGCCTGGGTCACGCTGAGCCCGTCGTCGGACAGCAGCTTCGCCAACTGGCTCTGCGACCGCACCGGTTGCCGGTTGAGAATGTCCACGATCCGGCGGTGACGCGCGGTGCGGGTCTGCGGCACGGCAGGCCCGTTGACCCCCGGCTCGCCCGGCTGCTCATGGTCCTGGGCCTGGCTCATCGTCGTCTCATTCTCCGGATCATCAGTCCCCGCTCGGCGCGGCTGCGTCGAGGATGCCGGGCAGCGCCCCGAGGAACGCCTCCACCGCGTCGTCGCCGAGGTTCAGCGGCGGCATCAGCCGTACGACGTCGGGGGCGGGCGCGTTCACCAGGAAACCGGCCTCCTGAGCCGCCTGCTGCACCTGCGGCGCAAGCGGCCCCGTGAGCACGATACCCAGGAGGAGGCCCGCGCCCCGGACATAATCGATCAACGGGTGGCCGAGGCCCTCGATTCCGTCCCGCAACCGCTCGCTCTGCCGCTTGACGTTCTCCAGCAGCCCCTCGTTCTCGATGGTGTCGAGTACGGCGAGCCCGGCGGCGCAGGCGACGGGGTTGCCGCCGAACGTCGTGCCGTGGTGGCCGGGCTGGAGCAGGTCCGCGGCCCGCCCGAAGGCGACGGTCGCGCCGAGCGGCAGCCCGCCGCCGAGGCCCTTGGCGAGGGTCACGACGTCCGGCAGGACGCCCTCGTGGGCCTGGTACTCGAACCACTGACCGCACCGCCCGACGCCGGTCTGCACCTCGTCGAGGACCAGCAGCGAGCCGGTCGCGGCGGTGATCGCCCGGGCCGCCTTCAGATATCCCGCCGGCGGGACGACCACGCCGTTCTCGCCCTGGATGGGCTCGATGACGACGATGGCCGTCTCCTCGGTCACCGCGGCGGCCAGCGCCTGCGCGTCGCCGTACGGGACGTGGGTGACGTCGCCGGGCAGCGGCAGGAACGGCTCCTGCTTGCCGGGCTGTCCGGTGAGGGCGAGGGCGCCCATGGTGCGGCCGTGGAAGCCGCCCTGCGTGGCGACCATATGGGACCGCCCGGTGAGCCGGCCGATCTTGAACGCGCCCTCGTTGGCCTCGGCGCCGGAGTTGCAGAAGAACACCTTGCCGTCCCGGCCGAAGCAGCGCAGGAGCCGCTCGGCGAGGGCGACGGGCGGTTCGGCGATGAACAGGTTGGAGACATGGCCGAGGGAGGCGATCTGGCTGCTCACGGCCTCCACGACCGCCGGGTGGGCGTGGCCGAGCGCGTTGACGGCGATGCCGCCGACGAAGTCGACGTACTCCTTGCCGTCGGCGTCCCACAGCCGGGCGCCCTCGCCGCGGACGAGCGGGAGCCTCGGGGTGCCGTAGTTGTTCATGAGCGAGTCCTGCCACCGCTCGGTCAGTTCCTGGTTGCTCATGACGACTCCCCCTCTTGCTCGTCCGCTTGCGCGTCTTCGTCCTTGTTCTCCTGGTCGTCGGCGACGACCATCGTGCCGATGCCCTCGTCCGTGAAGATCTCCAGCAGGATCGAGTGCTGGACGCGCCCGTCGATGACCCGGGCGGTGGTGACGCCGCCGCGTACGGCGTGCAGACAGCCCTCCATCTTCGGGACCATCCCGGAGCTCAACTCCGGCAGCAGCTTCTCCAGTTGGGAGGCGGTGAGGCGGCTGATCACCTCGTCGCTGTTCGGCCAGTCCTCGTAGAGGCCCTCGACGTCGGTGAGGACCATGAGGGTTTCGGCGCCCAGTGCCGCAGCGAGTGCCGCAGCCGCCGTATCAGCATTGACGTTGTAGACATGTCCGTCGTCCTGGGAGCGGGCGATCGACGAGACGACCGGGATGCGGCCGTCGGCGAGCAGGGCCTCGATGGCGCCCGTGTCGATCGCGGTGATCTCGCCGACCCGTCCGATGTCGACCAACTCGCCGTCGATCTCGGGCCGGTGCTTGGTGGCGGTGATGGTGTGCGCGTCCTCGCCGGTCAACCCCACGGCCAGCGGCCCGTGTTGGTTGAGCAGTCCGACCAGCTCGCGCTGGACCTGCCCGGCCAGCACCATCCGTACGACGTCCATGGCGTCCTCGGTGGTGACGCGCAGGCCGGCCTTGAACTCGCTGACGATGCCGTGCTGGTCGAGGGCGGCGCTGATCTGCGGGCCGCCGCCGTGCACGACGACGGGCTTGAGGCCGGCGTGGTGCAGGAAGACGACGTCCTGCGCGAAGGCGGCCTTCAGGTCCTCGTCGATCATGGCGTTGCCGCCGAACTTGATGACGACGGTCTTGCCGTTGTGCCGGGTCAGCCAGGGCAGCGCCTCGATGAGGATCTGGGCCTTGGGCAGGGCGGTGTGTTTGCGGGTAGTGCTCATGACGAGTACGCGCTGTTCTCGTGGACGTAGTCCGCGGTGAGGTCGTTGGTCCAGATGGTGGCGGTCTCCGCGCCGGCGGCCAGGTCGGCGACGATGTGCACCTCGCGGTAGCGCATGTCGACCTTCTCGCGGTCCTCGCCCACGCCGCCGTTCTTGCAGACCCAGACGCCGTTGATGGCGACGTTCAACCGGTCGGGCTCGAAGGCGGCCTTCGTGGTGCCGATCGCCGACAGGACGCGGCCCCAGTTGGGGTCCTCGCCGTGGATGGCGCACTTGAGGAGGTTGTTGCGGGCGATGGAGCGGCCCACCTCGACGGCGTCGTCCTCGCTCGCCGCGTTGATCACCTCGACCTTGATGTCCTTGCTGGCGCCCTCCGCGTCCCGGATGAGCTGCTGGCCGAGGTCGTCGCAGACGGTCCGTACAACCGCGGCGAACTCCGCGTACTGAGGGGTGACTTCGGAGGCGCCGGAGGCGAGCAGCAGCACGGTGTCGTTGGTGGACATGCAGCCGTCGGAGTCGACGCGGTCGAAGGTGACCTTGGTGGCGGCGCGCAGCGCGCGGTCCAGGGTCTCGCCGTCGAGGTCGGCGTCGGTGGTGAGGACGACGAGCATGGTGGCCAGGCCGGGGGCGAGCATGCCCGCGCCCTTGGCCATGCCGCCGACGGTCCAGCCGTCCTTCGTCACGACGGACGTCTTGTGGACGGTGTCGGTGGTCTTGATGGCGATGGCGGCCTTCTCGCCGCCGTGCTCGGAGAGTTGGGCGGCCGCGGCCTCGACTCCCGGGAGCAGCTTGTCCATCGGGAGCAGCAGGCCGATCAGCCCGGTGGAGGCGACGGCGACCTCGGCCGCGCTGTGCCCGAGCACGTCGGCGACCTTCTCGGCGGTGGCGTGCGTGTCCTGGAAGCCCTTCGGGCCCGTGCAGGCGTTGGCGCCGCCGGAGTTGAGGACGACGGCGGACACCTGACCGCCCTTCAGGACCTGCTCGGACCACAGGACCGGCGCGGCCTTGACGCGGTTGGAGGTGAAGACGCCCGCGGCGGTGCGGCGCGGACCGGTGTTGACCACCAGGGCCAGGTCCGGGTTGCCGTTCTCCTTGATCCCGGCGGCGATGCCCGCCGCCGTGAATCCCTTGGCTGCCGTGACGCTCACGGTGCGACTCCGATCGTGGAAAGACCGAGCTCCTCGGGGAGTCCGAGGGCGATGTTCATGCTCTGGACGGCACCGCCCGCGGTGCCCTTGGTCAGGTTGTCGATGGCGCTGATGGCGATGATGCGGCCCACGGCCTCGTCGTACGCGACCTGTACCTGAACGGCGTTGGAACCGTAGACGGACGCCGTGGCCGGCCACTGGCCCTCGGGCAGCAGGTGGACGAAGGGCTCGTCGGCGAAGGCCTTCTCGTAGGCGGCGCGGACGGACTCGGCGGTGACGCCGTCCTTCGCGGAGACGCTGCACGTCGCCAGGATGCCCCGGGGCATCGGCGCGAGCGTCGGCGTGAAGGAGACGGTGACCGGCTCCCCGGCCGCCGCGCTGAGGTTCTGGATCATCTCGGGCGTGTGCCGGTGGCCGCCGCCTACGCCGTACGGGGACATGGAGCCCATGACCTCGGAGCCCAGCAGGTTCGGCTTGGGCGCCTTGCCCGCGCCGGAGGTGCCGGAGGCGGCGACGATCACGGCCTCCTGCCCGGCCAGGCCCGCCGCGTACGCCGGGAACAGCGCGAGCGAGACGGCGGTGGGGTAGCAACCGGGGACCGCGATGCGCTTGGACCCCTCCAGCGCGGTGCGGCCGCCCGGCAGTTCGGGAAGGCCGTAGGGCCAGGTGCCGGCGTGCGGGGAGCCGTAGAACCGCTCCCAGTCGGCGGCGTTCTTCAGCCGGAAGTCGGCGCCCATGTCGACGACGAGGACGTCCGGGCCGAGCTGCTCGGCCACGGCGGCGGACTGTCCGTGCGGAAGGGCGAGGAAGACGACCTCGTGCCCGGCGAGGGCCTCGGGGGTGGTCTCCTGCAGGACCCGGCCGGCCAGCGGCAGCAGGTGCGGCTGGAGCGCGCCCAGCTTCTGTCCTGCGTTGGAGTTGCCGGTCAGGGCGCCGATCTCGACCTCGGGGTGCGCCAGGAGCAGGCGCAGCAGCTCGCCGCCCGCATACCCGCTCGCTCCGGCCACTGCCGCTCGTACCGCCATGGTCTCCTCCTCCTAGACGGCATGACTATACGTTTCGATGCACGTTTATGCAATCCATGCCGGGAGCCGGGGACGTCGGGGGCGTCGGCGACTCCGGAGCGACCCTGCCCGCGACTTAGGGTGCCCTAACCTCCCAGGAGGGGCAACGCCGGGCCCGCCCGGCGCCGCCCCTCCCGCCTCTCCTACTTCTGCTTGATCCGCAGGAAGGTGATCGAGTTCGCCGGGAAGGTGTACGTGAACCTGTCCGCGACCCCGGTGAAGGTGGACCTCACCGGCGCGACCGGGGTCGCGGTCTCGGTGTTGACCGCGTTCGGGTCGGCGGTCAGGGTCGTCACGCGGGCCTTGGACGCGACCTCGGCGCCCCCGAGGTCGATCGCCGTGCGGGCCTCGGAGGACTGGGCGTTGACGACCTTGACGATCAGGTCGCCGGTCTTCTTGTCCTTGGTCACGACCTGGCGGAACGGCTCGGCCGGCTTGTCGTCGGTGAAGCTGCCCCACTCCTGGCCGTCGAGGTAGAGAGTGACCTGCCGGCCCCGCACCTTGACGTCGACGTCGTAGGCGCGGCCCGTCTCGACGGAGCCGGCCTTGGAGATCAGCGTCGACTTGCCCCCGTCCACGGCCTGCTCGACGGCGGACTGGGTGTTGTTCCAGCCGCCCAGGTTCCACCAGTAGTAGTTGCCGGTGTCCTTGACGCCGAAGGCGACGAGGAAGCCCTCCTTGCCGGACTTCTTGGTGGCCTTCACATGCAGGTCGTAGTCGTGCCAGCCCGGGTCGCCGGCCGAGACCATGGTGTTCTCGGCGGCGGTGTCCGTCTGCACGTACTGCCCGTCCTGGAGCGACCAGCTGCCGCCGCCGGTGTGCGCCCACCGCGAGGCGTCACCGGAGAAGTCGTCGCTCAGCAGCGGGTCGCCGTCCGCGCCGGTCACCTTCACGTCGTCGTACGCCGCGCTGGTCGCCCACGTCGACAGGCCCACGGCGCCGGTGATGGGCCCTTGCAGGGCCGGTGTCCCGGTGGCCGTCGAGGGCACCACCCGGTCGCCGACGTTGGTCATGAACAGCTTCTGGACCTCGTAGTTGGCGGAGTTCCAGGAGGCGTGGTTGTTGAACCACACCATGTCCGGGCTCCACTGGACGTAGTCCTCGTTGGCGAACAGGGGTGCGTAGGAAGCGAGTTTGACGACGTCCGCGTTGCGTTCCAGGCCGGTCATGTACGCCGCTTCGGCGAGGCCGTTCTTGAAGGCGTTGCCCCAGGAGGCGTACTCGCCGAGGAAGACCTTCGGGCCGTTCCTGTCGTAGGAGTCGTAGCGGTCGTTGTTCTGCAGGAACCACTGCGGGCTGTTGTAGTAGTGCTCGTCGACCATCGCGACGTCGGCGTCCCGGTTGAGCTGCCAGGCCGTGTCGAAGGTCGAACCGGCGTCGTCGGGACCCGAGTTGGAGATGACGGTGACGTCCGGGTACTTCGCCTCGATCGCGGCGCGGAACTGCTGGAAGCGGGCGAAGAACTCGGTCGGGAGGTTCTCCTCGTTGCCGACCTCGAGATGGGTGAGGTGGAAGGGCTTGGGGTGGCCCATCGCCGCGCGCTTCTTGCCCCAGGTCGAGGTGACCGGGCCGTTGGCGAACTCGATGAGGTCGAGCGTGTCCTGGACGTGCCGCTTGAGCAGGGCGTCGTCGGCGACGGCCTTGTTCTGGCCGCAGCCGGTCACCAGGGCCGGGACCACAGGCAACGGCATGGCGCCGACGTCCTCGGCCAGTCGGAAGTACTCGTAGTAGCCGAGGCCGTAACTCTGGTTGTAGCCCCAGAAGTTGGAGTTGGTGGCGCGCTCCTCGACCGGGCCGATGGTGTCCTTCCACTGGTACGAGCGGGCCCGCTGCCAGTCGGAGGCCTCGCTGTAGTCCTGCATGGAGCCGGTGTTGACCAGGCAGCCGCCGGGGAAGCGGACGAAGCCCGGATGCAGGGCGGCGACCTTCTCGGCGAGGTCCTTGCGCAGCCCGTTGGGCTCGTGCCTGTAGGTGTCGCGCGGGAACAGCGACACCATGTCGAGGGCGGTCGCGGCCGAGGAGGCGACGGTCAGGCGGCCGGCGCTGCCGGCGCGGGTGGCGGTGAAGGTCGCCTTGTACCGCGCCCAGCCGCCGCTGCGCACGGCCACCTTGCGGGCGGTGGCGAGGGCGCCGTCGGCGTCCTGCAACGACACCGTCAGCGTGGTGCCGCTGTCGGCGCGGGCCCACACCGAGAAGTCGTACTTCTCGCCCTGCTCGACCCGGACGCCGGTGTTGTATCCGGCGTTGGTGACGGCCGAACCGGCGCTCAGGGAGAGGTAGTTGCGGTTGCGGTCGTTGAGCCGGCCCGCGTCGTTCAGGACCTGGGCCGTGCCGTCGACCGTCCAGGAGGTCAGCGGGGTGTACGCCTTGTTGTCGACGGTGGAGTACTCGAAGGACCGGTTCTGCACGAGCTCGGCGTACAGACCGCCGTCGGCGGCCCGGTTGATGTCCTCGAAGAAGACGCCGTACATCGTGTCGTCGATCTTCGCGCCCTTGGCGGTGGGGTCGACGGTGAGGGAGTAGTCGGTGACGACCTCGGCGTGGGCGGGGACGGGCACGAGGGCGGTGGCCGCCAGCAGGGCGGTGGCGGTGAGGCCCAGCCTCCAGCGGGTGGGGGTGGTGCTGCGTGACATGGATGCTCCGCGGCTCTCTGTTCACAGACGGTCGAACTGTTCTCACAGCCGGTCGAACCGTTCACAGATGTTCGAAATATCGGACATTGATCAGCACTTCGGACGGCAAGATAGGGAGGGGACAGGAGCACGTCAATGGGTCGCGCAGCAACGGAAGGGACGGGGATGGAGCGGAGAGAGACGCCGAGGGACGAGTTCTGGCCAGTCGCCGACGTGCTCGCCCATCTGGCCGGGAGCTGGCGGGTCGAGCGGTCCGTCCGGGATCTCACGAGCGGCGACGAGGGCGGGTTCACCGGCGTCACCGCTTTCCGGCCATACGGCGAGGGCGACGGACTGCTGCATCACGAGTCGGGCACGTTCACCTGGCGGGGCGTCTCCCGGCCCGCCGAGCGGACACTGCGGTTCCTGCCCGGGACGGCACCGGGTTCGGCGGACGTACGGTTCGCCGACGGCCGCCCCTTCCACGACCTGGACCTGACGACCGGGCGGCACATCACCGACCACCCCTGCGCCGCCGACCTCTACCGGGGCGAGTTCACCGTCCGCGACGCGGATCGCTGGCGGACGGTCTGGCGGGTGGGCGGCCCCGCCAAGGACCTCCTGCTCGTCACCGACTACGCCCGCGAGGGCTGAGCCGGCGCCCCCTCCAGACGCAGGTTCCAGCGCCCGCCCCGGCCGGTGACGGTCGTCGCCGACAGCGGGCGCACATCGAGGTTCCAGTACGTCGAGGCCGGCGCCTTCAGCGCGTACACCAGGGCCGCGCGGATCACCGACGGCTCGGCCACCGCGACGATCCGGTCGCCGTCCCCCACCGGCCGGGTGTCCAGCCAGCCGCCCACCCGGGCGATGAACGCCAGCAGCGACTCGCCCCCGTGCGGGACGGCGTGCGGATCGGCGAGCCAGGCGTCCACGGCCTCCGGCTCGCGGGCCATCGCCTCGCCGAGGGTGAGACCGCGCCAGCGGCCCATGTCGCAGTCCCGCAGGGCGAGCTGCACCAGCGGGGCGTACCCGAGCACGTCCCCGGTGGCGCGGCTGCGCGGGGTCGGCGAGCAGTAGCGCAGCTCGGCGGCGGCCAGCGGCACCAGGTCCGCGGCCGCTCGCTGCACCTCGTCCCAGCCGGCCGTGTCCAGCGGCCGGTCGTCCTCGAAGCGCTCCGCGAGCAGCGGTGAGCTGCGCGCGGCTGCGACGAAAGTGACCCGAAGTGGCATGCGGCGATGGTGAGCCGCGCAAGTGCGCAGGTCAAGAGCTGTCGGTGAGCTGGCGCGGGAATTCTTACCGACGGGTCAGGAGGTGCCGGACAAGTCGCCGGAAAACGCGCGCGGCCGCTCCAGGATGAGCGCCATCCACCGGTCCGGATCCTCCAGCGCCCGGAAGCCGACCTTCTCGTACACCCCGTGGGCGTCGGCCGTGGCGAGCAGGATGCGGCGCAGTCCGTGCGGCAGCAGGTGTTCGCGCACGGCGGCCACGAGGGAGGTTCCGATCCCCTTGCCGCGCACCGTCGGGTCGACGTACACGTCGCACAGCCAGGCGAAGGTCGCGAGGTCGGTGACGACCCGCGCGTAGGCGACCTGCTCCCCCGACGCCGAGTCGTAGACCCCGAAGTTCAGCGACGCGGCGATCGCCCGGTCCTGCTTCTCCCGTGCGCGGCCGAGCGCCCAGTACGCGTCGGTGGAGAGCCAGCGGTGCACGCGCTCGGCGTCGATGCGGGCGGGGTCGGTGGAGATCTCGTAGCCCTCGGCGAGCGGCGGGGTGTCCTTCATGGCCGGATCCTGGTTCATGGCCGCATCCTCACAGGACCGTGTTCACCGCGTCGACGGATTTCCGGGGAGCACCTCGTCGCAGGCTGCCCGCAGCCGTCGTACGCCTTCCGTGATCTCCTCCGCGCCCGCGACCGCGGCGAAGCTCAGCCGGACGTGGGCGGCCGGGGGTTCGGCGCTGAAGTACGGGCGGCCGGGGGTGAGGGCGACGCCCGCGCGCAGGGCGGCGGCCGTGAACGCGGTGTCCGCCCCGGAGCCGAAGGCCTGGGAGGCGCCCCCGGCGCCGTCGGGCAGGCGCAGCCACAGGTGGTAGCCGCCGGACGGGATGTGCGGGAGCGCGAGTTCGGGCAGGCGCTGGGCCAGGGCGGCGGTCATGGTGTCGCGCCGTTCCTTCAACTCGCCCGCGAGGGAGCGCAGATGACGTGTCCAGGCCGGTGAGCCGACGAGTTCGAGGGCCGCCTCCTGGAGCGGGCGGGGCACGAAGAAGGCGTCGACGACCTGAATGGCCCGCAGCCGCTCCAGGACGGGCCCGCGGGCGGCCAGCGCGCTGACCCGGAGGCTGGGCGAGGTCGCCTTGGTGAGCGAGCTGACGTGGACGACGACGCCGTCGGCGTCGTCGGCGGCCAGCGGCCGGGGCAGCGCTCCGGCGTCCGCGTGCGCGAGCCGGCGTACGAAGTCGTCCTCGACGACGAACGCGCCCGCCTCCCGTGCGATGCGCAGCACCTCGCCGCGCCGGGCGGGGGCCAGGACGGCGCCGGTCGGGTTCTGGAACAGCGGCTGGCAGACGAAGACCCGGGCGCCGGTCGCCCGGAACGCGTCGGCGAGCAGCTCCGGGCGCACCCCGTCCGGGTCGACCGGGACGGGCACCGGGCGCAGCCCCGCCGAGCGGGCGATCGCCAGCATGCCGGGGTAGGTGGGCGACTCGACGAGCACCGGCGCGCCGGGCGGGGCGAGGGCGCGCAGGGCGGTGGTGAGCGCCGCCTGGCCGCCCGCGCCGACCAGCACCTCGGCCGCGGTCACCGCGCCGCCGATGGTGCGCGCGAACCACTCCCGCAGCTCCAGCAGGCCCTCCAGCGGCGGCCGCCCCCAGGCGCCGGGCCGCCGTCCGGCCCGGGCCAGGGCGGCGGCCATCGCGCGTTCCGGCTGCAACGAGGGGTGCAGATAGCCGCCGTTGAACTCGATCACGCCGGGCGGCGGGGCGGCCAGCGAGACCGTGACGCCGGAGGCGTCGACCGAGCGCGGGATCAGGTCGGCGGCCCCGTCCGCGCTGAGGGCGACCTCCTGCCAGGAGGTGTCGCCGGCCGGGGCGGCGGTCGTACGGGCCGGTCGGGCCCGGAAGGCTCCGGCGCCGGGCCGGGTCACCACCAGTCCCTCGGCGGACAGCTGCGCCAGGGCGCGCGAGACGGTCACGGGGCTCACCCGGAACCGTTCGACCAGAGCCCGGCTCGACGGGAGCTTTCCACCCGGCGAGTAGCGGTCCAGCTCCCGACGCAGCTGATTCGCCAGCTCGCTCACACTGCCACCCGCACTGCTACTCTCGTACATGAAGACACAGAGTAGCGCTATCGCCGCACCGCCGATAGCAGTCACCACCCCGCAGACAAGCCCCCCGCAGGCGGAGCCCCGGGCGAGCGGTCTCGGCACGCTCCAGGCCGCTCTGGGCGTCGTCGCCTTCTCCCTCACCTTCCCGGCCACCGCCTGGGGCCTGGAGGGCTTCGGACCGTGGTCCCTGGTCGCCGTGCGCTGCGTCCTGGCCGCGCTGATCGCCGGCGGATGTCTGCTCGCCCTCCGCGTCCCGCCGCCCGCCCGGCGGCACTGGGCGGGGCTCGCCGTGGTGGCCGCCGGAGTGGTCGTCGGCTTCCCGCTCCTGAGCACGCTCGCGCTGAAGACGTCCACCACCGCGCACGCCGCCGTCGTGGTCGGCCTGCTGCCGCTGACGACCGCGCTGCTGTCCGCCCTGCGCGTCGGAGCCCGCCCCTCGCGCGCCTTCTGGGCGGCGGCGCTGGCCGGCGCCGCCGCCGTGGCCGCGTTCACCGTGCAGCAGAGCGGCGGCGCCCTCACCGGCGCCGACCTGTATCTGTTCGGGGCGCTGCTGGTGTGCGCGGCCGGCTACACCGAGGGCGGCCGGCTGGCCCGGGTCATGCCGGGCTGGCAGGTCATCGGCTGGGCGCTGGTGCTCTGTCTGCCGCTCAGCGTGCCCGCCGCCGCCCTCGCGCTGGCGCAGGAGCCCGTGCACCTGACCGCCCACAGCGTGACCGGGCTGCTGTGGGTCGCGGCCGGGTCGCAGTTCCTCGGGCTGGTCGTCTGGTACCGGGGCATGGCGGCGATCGGCATCCCCAAGGCCAGCCAGTTGCAGTTGGCCCAGCCGCTGCTCACACTGGTGTGGTCGGTGCTGCTGTTGGGCGAGCACCTCACGCCCGCCGCTCCGCTGACGGCGGCGGCCGTGCTCGTCTGCATCGCCGTCACGCAGCGGGCACGCGGCTGAGGTACGTACGACGTCCGCTGCTCCCCCACCAGGTGAGGAGGCCCCACAGATGCATGCGAGCAAGGGCGACCAGCTTGTCCAGCACGGCAGGGTGGTCGGCGAACACGACAAGGTAGGCGAGATCGTCGAGGTCATGGGCCAGGAGGGCAACCCCCCGTACCGCGTCCGCTTCGCGGACGGCCACGTGGGCGTGTGCTCCCCCGGCCCCGACACGGAGATCCGCCACAGGTCCCAGGACACTCGGTAGATCAGAACGGCAGATCAGAACGGCAGATCAGAGCCGTAGATCAGAGCCGTAGATCACCACGGTGGATCCCCGCCGTGGATCATCACGCGCGGATCAGAACGGTGGATCAGCTCGGGGGCTTCGCCGTCTGCCCGTAGTGGTCGGCGACCACCCGGGCCATCGCGCCGATCCGGTCCGTCCGCACGTCCTTGGCGGCGAAGAAGACGTGCCCGCGCACCTGCGGGTACGCGTCGCCCAGATCCAGGTGCCGCGACAGCTCGGCCGGGTCCTGCCAGGCCGCGGGCTGCGCCGGATCGCCCTGCCGGTACAGCGCCTCGCCGAGGTACAGCCGGGTCCGGCTGCCCTTCGCCACCGCCGCCCACCAGGGCACGAGCTTGGCGTAGTCGGCGGCGGAGAGGCCGATGTTCCAGTACAGCTGCGGTACGACGTAGTCGATCCAGCCCTCGCGCACCCACTTCCGGGTGTCGGCGTGGATGTCGTCGTACGACTGCAGCGCCCGGGTGTCCGAGCCGCGCGAGTCGCTGGCGACGTTGCGCCACACCCCGAAGGGGCTGATCCCGAACTGCGTGCTCGGGCGTACGGCCTTGATCCGGGCCGCCGTCTCCAGCACCAGCTTGTCGATGTTGTCGCGCCGCCAGGCGGCCCGGGTCGAGAAGTCGCCGCCGTGGGCGTCGTAGGCGGCGTCGTCGTCGAAGGTCTGGCCGGCCACCGGGTAGGGATAGAAGTAGTCGTCGAAGTGCACGGCGTCCACGGGATACTTCGACACCGCGTCGAGGATCGCGTCCTGGACGAAGGCGCGGACCTCCGGCAGCCCGGGGTTGTAGTAGAGCTTCCCGCCGTACGTCACCACCCAGTCGGGGTGCTTGCGCGCGGGGTGGGAGGCGACGAGCCTGGCGGGGTCGGCCTGGGTGGAGACCCGGTAGGGGTTGAACCAGGCGTGCAGGTGGAGTCCGCGCGCATGGGCCTCGGTGACGGCCGTGCCCAGCGGGTCCCAGCCGGGCGACTTGCCCTGGGTGCCGGTGAGGACCTGCGACCACGGCTCGTACGACGAGGGCCACAGCGCGTCGGCCGCGGGCCGCACCTGGAAGACCACCGTGTTGAGGCGGTTGCGTACCGCCAGGTCGAGCCAGGCGATCAGCTCCGCGCGCTGCTGCGCGGCGGTCAGGCCCGCCTTGGACGGCCAGTCGCGGTTGGTGACCGTGGCCAGCCACATGCCCCGCATCTCGCTCTCGCCCGCCGCACGGGGGCGTCGGGAACCGGCCGTCGCGCCCGTCGCCGTGCCCGTCGTCGCGCCCGCACCCGTCGTCGTGACCACCGACAGCGCCGCCAGCGCGAACGCCCGGCGGGTCAGTCGCCCCATCGCACACATCCCCACTACACCGTGGATCCGCTCGGTCACGGATCGTCTCGGGGCACAGCATGCCCCCACCCCGACGATCGATCATCGATACTTGCTAGTAACGTGCACGATCGGAGCAGGCCGACCGGGACGCCGACCGAAACCCGGTCCACGATCCGGCAGACCTGTCACAGCCGGCAGAGACAGCGCAGCGAAGGGGACGATGTGACCGACATCCAACGCGTCGGAGTGGTGGGCTGCGGCCAGATGGGGGCCGGCATCGCCGAGGTCTGCGCCCGTGCCGGGCTGGACGTCAAGGTCGCCGAGACCACCGGCGAAGCCCTGGAGATCGGCCGCACCCGGCTGTTCAACTCCCTGGCCAAGGCCGCCGACCGCGGCAAGATCTCCGCGGAGGACCGGGACGCCACCCTGGCGCGCCTGAGCTTCACCACCGACCTCGGCGAGTTCGCCGACCGCGACCTGGTGATCGAGGCCGTCGTCGAGAACGAGGGCGTCAAGACCGAGATCTTCCAGGTCCTCGACCAGGTGGTGACCCGCCCGGACGCGATCCTGGCCTCCAACACCTCCTCGATCCCGCTGGTGAAGCTGGCGGTCGCCACCTCACGGCCCGACCAGGTCGTCGGCATCCACTTCTTCAACCCGGCCCCCGTGCAGCAGCTCGTCGAGCTGATCCCGGCGCTGACCACCTCCGAGGGCACGCTCAGCCGGGCGCAGCTGTTCGCCGAGAAGACGCTGGGCAAGCACGCCATCCGCGCCCAGGACCGCTCCGGCTTCGTGGTGAACGCGCTGCTGATCCCCTACCTGCTCTCCGCGATCCGGATGTTCGAGACCGGCATCGCCAGCCGCGAGGACATCGACAACGGCATGGAGCTGGGCTGCGCCCACCCGATGGGCCCGCTGAAGCTGTCCGACCTGATCGGCCTGGACACGGTCGCCTCGGTCGCGCAGTCGATGTACGACGAGTACAAGGAGCCGCTTTACGCCGCTCCCCCGCTGCTCCAGCGCATGGTGGACGCGGGCCGCCTCGGCCGTAAGACCGGCTCGGGCTTCTACACCTACTGACTACCCACCGTGTTCGGTACGGGCCCGGCGCTCTTCGGAGCGCCGGGCCCGCGGCATTCACACACCGTGTGCGCGCCGGGCCCGCATATGCCGCTCGCACACTCTCCCCATCGGCCCACCAGGCGAGTTCACTCTTCATGCACATGCAAGGGATGTGAGACGACTACGGAAAGGAGCGGACACGTGACCGCCGATCCCGAGCATCCCGTCGTCCATGGAGAACTCGCAGAGTTACGTCGTCGACTCGACGTGGCGTACGCCCGCGTCGAGGGCGGACTGGCGCTGCTGACGCACCGGACCGAGGAGTCCGCCAAGGAGATCGACGAACTGAGCACCCGGATCGTCACGCTGGAACACGCCCGCTGGCCGCTGCCGGCCATCGCGGCGCTGACCGCCGTCGGCGCTCTGGCGGTGACGGTCTGGCAGGCCCTCGGACACTAGGACCGGTCCAGCCGATCAGCTGGGCCTGAGATGGTGCAACAGCAGTAACGCGGCTGCCATGTTGGCGGCCGGGACCTCCCCACGGGCGACCATGTCGGGGACGAGCTTGAGAGGAACCCATTCCCGGCGGTCCGACTCGAAGTCGTCCACGGGATGTCCCACGTACTCGCCCTCGTCCGACCAGTAGATGTGATGCCGGGCGTCCGTGAGGCCGTTGGACGGCTCCACGCTCATGAGGTGGTGCAGGGGCCCCGGTCGCCAGCCGGTCTCCTCCTCGAGTTCCCTGGCGGCCGCGCGGGCGATGTCCTCGCCGTCCTCGACGACGCCCGCCGCGAGTTCCCACCCCCAGCTGTCGGTGATGAAGCGGTGCCGCCACAGGAGGAGGACCTCGTTGGCCTCGTTGACGACCGTGGCCACGGCGACGGGCCGCAGCCGTATGAGGAAGTGGTCGAGGTGTCGGCCGTCCGGCAGCTCCACATCGGCCAGATTGACACTGAACCAGCGGTTTTCATACACAGTTCGTTCGTTCTGTTTTGTCCACTGCACGGTTCTGCCACCTTCCGTCGGGTGAGTGGCAATATCGCAGCAGGGACTGTGCCTCGCCGGTGTTCGGGTTCCCCCTCCGGGCCGTTCTAGAGCGGTACGCGCAGGGCTCCGTCGATCAGTTCGGCGGCCTCGGCCGTGCCCGCGCAGCTGCTGCGCGCCAGGTGCTCGCGCACCGCCCGGAGTCTGTCGCGCAGACGCTGGGACTCCATCCCTCGGGCCTGTTCGGCCATCTGCACCGCGGTGACCACCGCCTTGTCGGCATGGCCCTGGCGCAGCTCGATCGTGCTGAGCATGGCCAGCCGGTGCACCCGCCCCCGATCGTGCGCCGGACTGTCGACCGCGGCCGTGGCGTGCTCCGCGGCGGCGGCGATGTCGCCCAGGCTGAGCAGGGCCTCCGCCACCTGGACGTTGACCAGACCGGGCTGGACATAGCCGGTCTCGTCGGGCTCGCGCCCGCGCCGGATGCGTTCGGCGGCCGTCTCGGCCCGCCGGATGCACGCCAGGGCGCTCGTGCCGTCGCCGAGGTGGGCGTACGCCTTGGCCTGCATCGCGTACAGGTCGGAGGCGAGAGCGGGGGTGATGTGCCGGCCTGCGGTCCGCAGCGCGGCCTCCGCGAAGGCGACGGCCTGCCGGTACTCCCGCATGAACAGCGCCTGGTTGACGAGCAGGGCGATGACATACGCCCCAAGACCCTGGTCCCCGCTGGCCTTCGCGAGTCTGAGCGCCTGGTGGAAGTAGCGCTGGGCGAGGCCGTGCGCGTCGGAGTCGTACGCGCAGATGCCGGCGACCGCGACCAACCCGCCGGTGGCCCGGTGCAGTTGACGGCCCGTCTCGTCGGTGTAGCTGCCGCGCAGCAGCGGGGCGGTCTCGGCGTTGAGGAAGCCGACGATACGGCTGCGGGTCGCGATGCCGCCGGCCTTGCGGTACATCTGCTCGTAGTGGGCGCGGGCCGCGCGCAGCATCTCGATGTCCGCGGAGGTGACCCGGTGCCGGCCGCCGCGCGAGACGTCGACGTCCTCGGGCGGGTTCTCCCACTCCCATACGGGCATCACGGCGGGAGTCCCGGTGACCGCGGGCGCGCCGAGGAGATGCGGGCGCTGCTGCTCGTCGGAGCGCCACAGGGCGGTGGCCCGCTCCACGAAGCCGGACAGCGAGGAGCCGTGCGCGGTGGCCGGCGCGCCCGGGACGCCGAGGCCGATGTCGTCGAGGGTGACCGGGCGGTGCAGCCGGCCCGCGAGCACCTCGCAGATCAGGTCGGGCACCTGACCGCGCGGCCGCTGGCCCTTCAGCCAGCGGGCGACCGCCGTGTGCTCGTAGCGCAGGGCCAGTCCGCGGGCCCGTCCGGCCTGGTTGACGTGGGCGGCGAGGCCCGCGTGCGAGATGCCCGCCTCGTCCAGGATCGCGTCGAGCAGAGTGTTGGGCTGCATGGGTGCCCCCCGGTGCCTCGGTGCCGTCAGAGTAGTGGGTGCGTCTTCACACGGGGTGTGAACGGAGTACGCGTATCCGCAGGGTGCGCGCACTGTCGCGGAGGGTTCGCAGCCGGTTGACTGAAATGCCTCGCAAGAGGCCGGCCGGGCCGCCGGCTCCCCCTCATAAAGCGGCGGCCCGGCGTAGCGCTCCGCGGGTGGGCGGAACCTCAGGGGCTAAGGGCGCGTTGTCGGCCGCGGGTTCGTCGTGGCCGGTCGCGCCCCGCGGCGCAGCCGCATGTCGACACCGCCCCGCGCCCCTGACGGACATCCGTGCGCCCGCCCGTTCTCCAGTACCAGTAAGGCGATGTCGTCCGTCGGGGTGTGTGCCGTGTGACGGAGCAGTGCGCCGCGGACTGTGTGCACGATCTGCTGAGGCGAGACGGGGTCGTCGTGCAGGGCCTTCTCCAGCGCGGCCGGCAGGGAGAAGAAGCGGCCCCGTCGGTCCCTCGCGTCCTCCGCTCCGTCCGTGAACAGGACGAGGGACTCGCCCTGGAACAGACGCCCGCACGGCATGTCCGAAAGGTCGGCCGGCAGGGGAAAGGGGCCGAGCGGCGGAAGGGGATCCGCGCGGGACAGGGGTGTCACCTCCGTGCCGCTGAGCAGATACGGCCAGGGATGTCCGCAGTTCAGGGTGCGGATCTCGCCGTCCCGGCCGATCTCCAGGAGCAGGACCGTCACGAACTCCTCGTCGTCGCAGGTCCGGTCTCGCAGATGCCGGGTCAGGGTGCGGTCGAGTCGGCGCAGGACGCGGCCGAGGTCGGGCTCGTCGTGCGCGGCCTCGCGGAAGCTGCCGAGGAGGGCGGCGACGGCGCCGAGGGCGGGCAGTCCGTGTCCGCGGACGTCGCCCATCACGACCCGTACGCCGTGCTCGGTGGCGATGACCTCGTACAGGTCGCCGCCGACGGAGGCCCCACGGTCGGCGGAGAGCTGGGCGGCGGCCACGTTCAGTCCGTCGACGTGTGGGGGCGGCGGGCGCAACAGCACGCTCTGGGCGGCCCCGGCGACCCGGCGGACCTGTTTCAGCTCGCGCAGCAGGGCGTGTCGTAGATGGAGTACCAGCCCCGTCCCCACGGCGAAGAAGACGGCGCTGGTGACGATCCTGGCGCCGAGCCCGTTCTGCTGGGCCAGCGGGCAGGTCAGTTTGTAGGCGACCGCCAGGGCGCCCCAGGCCGTGGGCAACCCCAGCGCGAGGGCCCGGCGCAGCGGCCGCCTGATGCCGAACATGTCGATGGCCCCCCTAGGCCCTGACAGCACAGACCGACCGGCCCCGAAAGGCCGGTCCGATTCTGTCCACGTCAGGGCCGAGGAGGACCGTTTCGCCTGAGATCGTCACTCGGATGAGTGAGGGAACCCCTGGGGGCTGGGACGCAGCCCCCAGCCCCCAGGGGCGCGGGGCTGCATCGATATGCGGCTCCGCCGCCGGGCGCGACCAGCCGCACACGTGCCGCGGTCGGCGCACGGCATCAGCCCCGCAGGACCGCTCCCGTCCGCTCGCCCGCGAGGGCGACCGCCGCATCCCGGGCAGCCGACGCCTCGTCGACCGTCAACGTCCGGTCGACCGCGCGGAAGCGCAACGCATAGGCGAGCGACTTACGCCCCTCCCCCAACTGCTCCACGTTCTCGTAGACGTCGAACAGCCGGATGCCCTCCAGCAGTTCACCCGCCCCCGCGCGCAGCGCGGCCTCGACGGCGGCGTGCGGCACGGACGCGTCGACGACCAGCGCGACGTCCTGCGTGGCGACGGGGAACGTCGAGATGCTCGGCGCCTGCGGAGTGTCGTCGCCGACCGACTGCAGGACGTCCAGGTCCACCTCCATCGCGGAGGTGCGCGCGGGCAGCCCGAGCGCCTTGAGCACGCGCGGGTGCAACTCACCCGCATGTCCTACGACCCGCTCCGCGCCGTCGACGACGACCACGAGCTCGGCGCAGCGGCCCGGGTGCCACGGCCCGTACTGGCCGCCCCGGACGACCAGCTCGGCGCCGGCCTCCCGGGCGACGGCCCGGGCCGCCTCGACCGCGTCGGCCCAGTCGGCCGGACGGCCCCGGCCCCACCAGCCGGCCTGCTCGCGGGCGCCCGCGAGGACGACGGCGGCATGGCGCGGCTGCTCGGGCAGCACGGCGTTCAGCGACGCCAGCTCGGCGTCGGTCGGGCGGCGGTCGACGGGGAGGTGACCGGCGACGCCCTGCGCCACACCCTCGCCCTCGCCCGTGCCCTCGCCCGGCAGGAAGACCAGCCCGGTCTCGAACAGCGCCAGATCGTGGCTGCCCCGCCCGTCGTTGCGCCGCAAGGCGCCGAGCAGGCCCGGCAGCAGCGACGTACGGAGTGCGGGCTCCTCGTCGTTGAGCGGGTTGGTCAGCTTGACGACGCGGCGGGCCGGGTCGTCGGCGGCCAGGCCGAGCTGGTCGAAGACCTGCTCGCTCACGAACGGGTAGTTCGGCGCCTCGACGTAGCCGGCGCCGGCCAGTGCACGGCCGACGCGGCGGTGCAGGCGCTGCCTGCGGGTCAGGCCGCGGCCCGCCGAGGGCCTGGGCAGCGTGGAGGGCAGGTTCTCGTAGCCCTCCAGGCGGATGACCTCCTCCGCCAGGTCGTTGACCTCGGCGAGGTCGGGACGCCAGGACGGGACGGTGACGAGCAGCTCGTCCTGCCCGTACACGTCACAGCCGACCTCCTGCAGCCGCCGTACGACCGTCTCGCGGCCGTACACGACGCCCGCGACCCGGTCCGGGTGGTCGGCCGGGACGCTGATGGTGTGCGGGGCGGACGGGGCGACGATCTCGGTGACGCCCGCGTCGGCCGTGCCGCCCGCGAGCAGCACCAGCAGGTCGACCGTGCGCTGGGCGGCGGCCGCCGCGGCCTGCGGGTCGACCCCGCGCTCGAAGCGCTTGGACGCCTCGGAGGACAGCTTGTGCCGACGGGCCGTGCGGGCGATCGACACCGCGTCGAAGTGGGCGGCCTCGATGACCACGTCGGTCGTCGAGCCCTCCACGTCGTGGTCGGCGATCTCCGTGTTGGCGCCGCCCATCACGCCGGCGAGGCCGATGGGGCCGCGCTCGTCGGTGATGACCAGGTCCTCGGCGTGCAGGGTGCGGGTGGCGCCGTCGAGGGTGACGAGCTGCTCGCCCTCTCCGGCCCGGCGGACGCCGATCGTGCCCTGGACCAGCGTGCGGTCGTAGGCGTGCAGCGGCTGGCCGAGCTCCATCATCACGTAGTTGGTGACGTCGACGGCGAGGGAGATCGGGCGCATGCCGACCTTCTGCAGCCGGCGCTGGAGCCAGAGCGGGGAGCGCGCCTCGGGGCTCAGACCGGTGACGGTGCGGGCGGTGAAGCGGTCGCAGCCCATCGGCTCGGAGACCTGCACCGGGTAGCCGAAGGCGTTCGGCGCCGGTACGTCGATCAGGGCGGGGTCGCGCAGCGGCAGGCCGTAGGCGATGGCGACCTCGCGGGCGACGCCGCGGATCGACAGACAGTCGCCGCGGTTGGCGGTGACGGCGATGTCGAGGACCTCGTCGACCAGTTCGAGGAGCTCGACGGCGTCCTTGCCGACCTCGGTCTCGGGCGGCAGCACGATGATGCCGTGGCTGCCGTCGTCGCCCATGCCCAGCTCGTCGCCGGAGCAGATCATGCCGTGGGACGTCTTGCCGTAGGTCTTGCGGGCGGCGATCGAGAAGTTGCCGGGCAGGACGGCGCCCGGGAGGACGACGACGACCTTGTCGCCGACGGCGAAGTTGCGGGCGCCGCAGACGATCTCCTGCGGCTCCCCGGTGCCGTTGGCGGCGCCGACGTCGACGGTGCAGAAGCGGATGGGCTTCTTGAAGCCCTCGAGCTCCTCGATGGTGAGCACCCGGCCCACGACGAGCGGGCCCTTGAGGTCGGCGCCGAGCTGTTCGACGGTCTCGACCTCGAGACCGGCCGACACGAGCTTGGCCTGTACGTCACGGCCGGTCTCGGTGGCCGGCAGGTCGACGTACTCCCGCAGCCAGGAAAGCGGGACCCGCATCAGATCTCCATCCCGAACGGCCGAGTGAACCGGACGTCACCCTCGACCATGTCTCGCATGTCTTCGACGTTGTGGCGGAACATCAGCATCCGCTCGATGCCGAACCCGAAGGCGAAGCCGCTGTACTTCTCCGGGTCGACACCGCAGGCGGCCAGCACCTTGGGGTTGACCATGCCGCAGCCGCCGAGCTCGATCCAGCCCTCGCTGGAGCAGGTGCGGCAGGGGCGGTCGGGGTTGCCGACGGACTCGCCGCGGCAGACGTAGCAGACCATGTCCATCTCGGCGGACGGCTCGGTGAAGGGGAAGAAGTTCGGCCGCAGCCGGGTCTTCATGCCCTCGCCGAACAGCGACTGGACCATGTGGTCCAGAGTGCCCTTGAGGTCGGCCATGGTCAGGCCCTCGTCCACGGCGAGCAGCTCGACCTGGTGGAAGACGGGCGTGTGCGTGGCGTCGAGTTCGTCCGTGCGGTACACACGGCCGGGGCAGATCACGTACACCGGCAGCTCGCGGTCGAGCAGCGAGCGGATCTGGACCGGCGAGGTGTGGGTGCGCAGCACGACGCCGGACTCGGTGCCGCCCTGCGGGCCCTGCACGAAGAACGTGTCCGCCTCGCCGCGGGCCGGGTGGTCCGGGCCGATGTTCAGGGCGTCGAAGTTGAACCACTCGGCCTCGATCTCGGGGCCCTCGGCGACCTCGTAGCCCATGGCCACGAAGACGTCCTCGATGCGCTCCGACAGCGTGGTGAGCGGATGGCGGGCGCCGGCCGGCACGCGGTCGTAGGGCAGTGTGACGTCCACCGCCTCCTCGACCAGGACGCGCTGGTCGCGCTCGGCCTCCAGCTCCTCCTGGCGGACGGCGAGGGCCTTGTTCACGGCGCCTCGGGCCTGGCCGACGAGCTTGCCGGCGGCGGCCTTGGCGTGCGGGGGCAGGGCGCCGATCTCTCGATTGGCCAGGGCCAGCGGGGAGGCGCCGCCGGTGTGGGCGACCTTGGCCTCCTGGAGCGCGTCGAGGGAGCCCGCGGCGGCGAAGGCGGCGAGCGCCCCGTCCCGCATGCGCTCGATCTCTTCCGGTTTCAAGGCCTCGACCTCTACAGGGTCGTACGACTTATTCGGTGCCGACATCTCTTCCCGTGCTTCCGATTGGCTGGCTGAAGGTCCCCGTCCCCGACTCACGCAGAGGTCAGAGGGCCGTCCATGGGACACAAAGGTGCCAAAGGCCGAGTCTAACGGGGTGGAGGTATACGGATGCGCCCGCGGGCGCTCAGGTCAGATAGGCCGGAGCGCTCACGGGCAACGTAAATCGGAACTCGGCGCCGCCGCCGACGGCGCGGCCGACCGTGATGACGCCGCCGTGGGCTTCGACGATGCCCTTGACGATGTACAGCCCGAGGCCGGTGCCGCCGCGCTTGCTGCCCCGCCAGAAGCGGGTGAAGACGCGGTTCATGGACTCCTCCGGGATGCCTGCGCCCTCGTCGCTCACGGTGACCGACGTGCCGGTGTCCTCCCCTTCCCGGGGGGACGCGGCGGGCGTGATGTCGATCGTGACGGTTCCCTCGCCGTGGCGCACCGCATTTTCGATGAGGTTGCTCAGCACCTGGTCGACCTTGTCGGGGTCGGCCCACAGGGCGGGCAGCGGCTGCTCGATGCGCAGCAGGAACCGGTCGGCGGGCTGGCCTGCGGCGACGTAGGCCTGGATGTGCCGTCCCACGGCCGCGCCTATGTCGACGGGCTGGCGGCGCACCTCGAGCCGTCCCGAGTCGATGCGCGAGATGTCCAGCAGTTCGGCGATGAGCCGGGTGACGCGGTCGGCGTCGGCGTCGACGGTCTCCAGCATCAGCCGTTTCTGGTCGTCGGTGAAGCGCGACCACTTGGCGAGCAGGGTGGCGGTGAAGCCCTTCACGGAGGTGAGGGGCGAGCGCAGTTCGTGGGCGACGGTGGCGATCAGCTCGGCGTGGCTGCGCTCGGTGCGGCGGCGGGCCTCGGTGTCGCGCAGCGAGACGACGACGCGCCGGACGGGCCCGGTGGGTTCGGCACGGACGTACCGGACGGTGACGAGCACCTCGCGCCCGCCCGGCAGCAGCAGGTTGCGCTCGGGCTGGCCGACCCGGATCGCGAGCCCGCCGTAGGGGTCGGTCAGCTGCCACCACCGGCGGCCTTCGAGGTCCTCCAACGGCAGGGCCTTCTCCAGGCGCCGTCCGAGGGCCTCCTCGGCGGGGACGGCGGTGATGCGCTGGGCGGCGGCGTTGAAACAGACGACGTGCCCGTGCTCGTCGGCGACGACCAGCCCGTCGGGCAGGTCGTCGGGGTCGATGCCGAGTTCGGCGAGGTCACCGGCGGGTCGGGCCGCTCCCGGTGCGCTGCTCGTGCCGACGCTCATCCCCGTACCCCACCTCCCAGACAAGGGCCTCCGGGCACGTCACCCTACTAGCTCTCGGTGACGGAGCGGCACCCTCCGGAGGCGCGCTGTGCACGGGCCGATGCATAGAGACATACGGCGGCGGCGGTCGCGAGGTTCAGGCTCTCGGCCTTCCCGTGGATCGGGACGCGCACGACGGCGTCGGCGAGGGCCCGGGTCTCCTCGGGGAGCCCCCAGGCCTCGTTGCCGAACACCCAGGCGGTGGGCCCGCCCATGGCGCCCTTGTCCAGCTCGTCGTCGAGGTCGTCCTCGCCCGCGCCGTCGGCGGCGAGGATGCGCACCCCGGCGTCCCGCAGCCCCGCCACGGCCTGCTCGACGGGGACCCCGACGGCGACCGGCAGATGGAACAGCGACCCGACGGAGGCGCGGACGGCCTTGGGGTTGTAGAGGTCGACGGAGGCGTCGGTGAGGACGACGGCCTCGGCCCCGGCGGCGTCGGCGCACCGCAGGACGGTGCCGGCGTTCCCGGGGTCGCGCACATGGGCCAGCACGGCGACGAGCTTCGGCCGGGCGGCGAGGATCTCCTCGAACGGCGTGTCCAGGAACCGGCAGATCCCGACGAGGCCCTGGGGGGTGACGGTGGTGGAGATCTCCGCGATGACCTGCTCGTCGGCGAGGTGGACCCGGGCGCCGGCGTCCCGCGCCTCCTCGATGATCTCCGCGTAACGCTCCGCGGCCTCGACGGTGGCGAACAGCTCCACGAGGGTGTCCCGGCCGTACCCCGCCGCCTCCCGCACGGCCTGCGGCCCCTCCGCGAGGAACAGCCGCTCCTTGCCCCGGAAATTCCGCCGAGCGAGCCGCCGGGCGGCGGCGACACGGGGGGAACGGGGGGAGATCGGCTCGGGGCTGGCAGGAGACATCCGGTTCACCTCAGAAGTATGTGCAGACACAGCAGGACCCGCAGGTCTGGAAACCTGCGGGTCCTCAGTCACGTCGGCTAGAGCCGACGCAGCGTCACGCGGCCTTCGGCGCGTTGACGTCCGCCGGCAGGGCCTTCTGCGCGACCTCGACCAGCGCGGCGAACGCACCGGCGTCGTTCACGGCGAGCTCGGCGAGGATCTTGCGGTCGACCTCGACGTTCGCGGCCTTCAGACCCTGGATGAAGCGGTTGTACGTGATGCCGTTGGCGCGGGCAGCGGCGTTGATGCGCTGGATCCACAGCTGACGGAAGTCGCCCTTGCGCTTCTTGCGGTCGTTGTAGTTGTAGACCAGCGAGTGGGTGACCTGCTCCTTGGCCTTGCGGTACAGGCGCGAACGCTGACCGCGGTAGCCGGAGGCCGCCTCGAGGATCGCCCGGCGCTTCTTGTGGGCGTTGACTGCCCGCTTGACGCGTGCCACTTTTTACTCCTTGTAGCGGGGTCGTGGTTGTCGTCACACGACCCGGAATCGATGGGGTCCCGGTCCAGACGTACGGCGCGCGGTGATCAAGGGATCAGGCGCCGCGAACGTCACTTGCCGAGAAGCTTCTTGATCTTCGCGGCGTCGCCCGGGGCCATCTCGGCGTTGCCGGTGAGGCGACGCGTCACGCGGGACGACTTGTGCTCGAGCAGGTGGCGCTTGCCGGCGCGCTCACGGAGCACCTTGCCGGAGCCGGTGATCTTGAAGCGCTTGCTGGCACCGCTGTGCGTCTTGTTCTTCGGCATAGCGCCGTTCTCTCCTCGTCGGTGCGCTCCGGTGCCCGGTTCGAGAACCGGGCACGGTGTGGAGCGTCGCTGCTGTTTCGGTTATGTCCAGGGGACTCGCGTCCCTAGGATTCACGCCTCGGCGGAAGCCTCGGCAGGGGTCTCGGCGAGCTCGGCGTCGTCGGCGATCTCGATGCCGTCGTCGCCCTCTTCACCCTCGACGCCGTCGACGTCCGCGGGGTTCTGCGACTTGCCGGGGTTGGCCTTCGCCTCGGCCTTGCGGGCCTCCTGCGCCTGACGCGCTTCGGCCATCGCCTCGGTCTTCTTCTTGTGCGGACCCAGAACCATGATCATGTTCCGGCCGTCCTGCTTCGGGTTCGACTCGATGAACCCGAGGTCCTCGACGTCCGACGCGAGACGCTGCAGCAGTCGGTAGCCGAGCTCCGGCCGGGACTGCTCGCGACCACGGAACATGATCGTGATCTTGACCTTGTCGCCCTGCTTGAGGAACCGAACGACGTGACCCTTCTTGGTGTCATAGTCGTGCGGGTCGATCTTCGGCCGGAGCTTCATTTCCTTGATGACCGTGTGCGCCTGGTTCTTGCGCGCCTCACGGGCCTTCATGGCCGACTCGTACTTGAACTTCCCGTAGTCCATGAGCTTGCAGACCGGCGGGCGGGCGCTCGCCGCCACCTCGACCAGGTCGAGGTCGTACTCCTGCGCAAGCTCCAGTGCCTTGGCCAGGGGGACGATGCCCACCTGCTCGCCACTGGGACCGACAAGTCGCACTTCGGGGACGCGAATCCGGTCGTTGATGCGGGGCTCGGTGCTGATGGATCCTCCTTGGTAGCACCACACGGCGGTCTGGCGGACGGCCGCGTAACGTCTGTGTTCGGTAGTCTCACAACCACGTCGAAGCACAAAAAATGCCCCGAACGATCACATGCGGGGCTCCAAGCACTACCGGAGCACCGACGCGAGGGATCGCGGGGCGCACTACCGGGCGACTCCATCGTCCGTACGGAACGATGGTGATCGCCTGACCGGGGTGACCCGCCGTCCCTGGGGGACAGTCGGGTGGGAGATCGGAGCCTCCACTTGTGGGCCGGGCCCGCCTGCTGAGGGGCACGCGTGTCCGACCGGTCTGTACACGAGATTAGCAGCCTGCGCCAGGAACGGCCAATCGAGCCTCGATACGGGGTCGGCCCGCCCTGCGCCTATCGTGTGGGGCATGAGTGAGACCTCCCCCTCGCAGAACCCCGAGCAGAACCCCGAGACCGCGGGCCCCGGCACCCCCGACTACGACGAGATGACCCGTGACATCGCCGAGGTCCCGGCCGTCGAGGTGATCGTGACGGTCGCCGTCAACCTGCTGAGCGCCGCGGCCGTGAAGCTCGGGCTGACCGAGGAGGGCGACAAGTACAAGGACCTGGACGAGGCCCGCAAGCTGGTGCACGCCCTCGCCGGTCTGCTGGACGCGAGCGCGACCGAGATCAGCTCCTTCCACGCGGCCCCGCTGCGCGACGGCCTGAAGTCGCTGCAGCTGGCCTTCCGCGAGGCGTCCCTAGTCCCGGACGAGCCGGGCCAGGGCCCGGGCGAGAAGTACACGGGCCCCATCTACGGCTAGCTCGACCTCGTCGCTCGGTCTCTTACGTACAGGGGCTCGCCCGGAGGCGTCGTCCCGGCCGGCAGCAGTGCCAGGTCGAGGCCGCGCACCAGGCGGGCCCTCAGCGTCTCGTCGGCGGCCAGCCGCCGCGCCACCGCCCGTGCGGCCTCCGCGGGCACGGCGGCCGGGTCGAGGACCAGGGCGAGGGTGCCGTCGGCCTGGCCCGGCCCCAGGTGGGCGCTGACCACGTCGGGCTCGGCGGCCACCGCGTCCCGTACCGCGTCCCGGACCGCCGGATCGGCGAGCGGATCCGTCGTCGTACGCCCCTCGGCGAGCGCCAGCAGCGCCGGCCCCGTCAGCTCGAAGGCCACCGGCCCGGCCAGATCCAGCACGACCGTGTCGGCCTTCTCGTGCGCGGCGGCCTGCAACGCCTGGTGCAGGGGCACGGCGACGGGGCGGGCCGCCGGATCCCAGCGGGCCAGGGAGTCGGTGGACGTGAAGGCCGGCAGGGCGGTGCGGGCCCCCGCCTTCAGGGTGGGGACGGCCATGTCGCTGGTCTTCTCGCGGCGCAGCCCCTTCTCGTCCTCCTCGACCTCGCCGAGCACGGCCACCACCGGGACGAGCAGCCGGGCCCCCTTGAGAGCCGCCAGGACGGGTCCCACGGCGGTGCGGTCCTCGGCCCAGGCGGCGAGCGCGGCGCTCAGCCGGGGGTCGGCGGTGCCGTCGTCGTCGGAGAAGCCGGAGTCGGGAATGTTCTTGTTCGCCACGGTGACCGACCTTATCGGGGGGATGCTGCTGGGCTTGTGCGGGGCCGGAAACACGGCGGTCACCACTTTCACGGGTTTCTCAGAGTTCGCTGACACACCTCTAACGTGCGTCTTACGAAGCGCACAGTCGCCGCCCCGACCATCGCCTGCATGGAGTCTTCCAGAGCACGTCGCAGCCGCCGCGCTCGGCCGTCCCGGCGCCGCCCTCTCCTCTACACCGCGCTCGCCGCCGTCGCCGTCCTGGGCGCGACGGCGGGCGGCACCGCGTACGTGAAGGCGCAGGCGCACTCCGGTACGGGGCCCGCATCGTCGTCGACGGCGCCGTCGGCCTCGGCGTCCGAGTCCGAGTCCGAGTCGACGGACGGGGGGACATCGGTGGAGCCCGTGGCGGATCCCGAGGTGGACTACGACGCCCTGCTGCGCACCGCGATGAAGGCGGTCACCGTGTCCGGTGACGCGGACGTCTCCGCGGCCGTCCTCGACCTGGACTCCGGGGACGGCGCCGCCTACGGCGAGGGGGCCTTCGACACGGCGAGCATCGTCAAGGTCGACATCCTGGCGACACTGCTGCTCCAGGCGCAGGACGCGGGACGGCATCTCACCGCGACCGAGAAGTCGTACGCCACCGCGATGATCGAGAACAGCGACAACGACTCGGCGTCGGCGCTGTGGCGGATCATCGGGAAGGCGAAGGGCCTCGACGCGGCGAACGAGCGGTTCGGGCTCGCGGACACCGCGGGCGGCGACGACATGCTGTGGGGGCTGACCCAGACCACGGCCGCCGACCAGCTCACCCTGCTCCAGCAGGTCTTCGGGGACGACTCGAAGCTGAGCGAGGCCTCGCGGACGTACGTCCAGGGGTTGATGGGGCAGATAGCCGCCGACCAGCACTGGGGTGTCTCGGCCGCCGCCGACGGCTCCTCGTGGGCGCTGAAGAACGGCTGGCTGGCGCGCAGCACGACCGGGCTGTGGGACATCAACAGCATCGGGCGGGTGACCGTCGACGGTCACGACTACCTGGTGGCGGTGCTGTCGAACGGCAACACGACGCAGGCGAAGGGCGTCTCGCTGGTCGAGGCGGCGGCCAAGGCGGCGGTGTCGGTGTTCGCGGGCGACAGCGCGTCGGCGTCCACGACAGCCGCCTCCGCGGCCGATTCGGCGACCAAGTAGCTGTAGTTATAGCCGTAGCTACAACTACAGCCATAACTACAGGCTCTCGTAGCGTTCGCGGCGGCTGCGCCACAGGACGACCGACGTGCCCAGGAGCACCACTCCGGCACCGCCCGCGAGGGTCCCGGCCCAGCTGGACGTGTCGTCGTCGGAGGGGGCCGGGTCCGGACCGGAGCCGAAGTACTTGTCGCCGTACGCCGCCGACTGCAGGCCCTCGGTCTTGAGGTCGGCGGCGGCCTTGATCGCGGCGGCCGGGTCGATGAAGCCGTAGCCGCGGGAGTCGTCGCGGCCGCCGGTGGGGGCGTTGCGGGCGGTGTCCTCCAGGAGCTTCTTGATCTGCGCCGGGGTCAGGCCCGGGTGGGCGGCCTTGACGAGCGCGACGGCTCCGGAGACGAACGCGGAGGCCGCGGACGTACCCCAGCCCTGGTAGTACTTGTGGTCCGGGTCGGCGATGACGACGTCGACGCCGGGCGCGCTGACCGTCGCGTACCAGCGGCGGGTGGAGAAGGAGGCGCGGGTGCCGTAGCGGTCGACGGCGGTCGCGGCGATGACGCCCGGGTAGGCGGCCGGGTAGGAGATGTGGTCGCCCTTGTCGCCGCCGTTGCCGGCCGAGGCGACGACGACGGAGCCCTTCTTCAGCGCGTACTGGACGGCCTCGTCCTCGGCGGGTTCGGGGTGGGCGGAGGCGGAGTCGTCGCCCAGGGAGAGGTTGATGACGTCGGCGCCCTGGTCGGCGGCCCAGCGGATGCCCTCGGCGAGGGCGTTGCCGCGGGTGTTGCGGGCCTTGGTGCGCTGTGGGTCGCCGTCCTCGAGGATCACCCGGACAGGGAGGATCTTCGCCTCGGGGGCGATGCCGAGGACGCCGTCGTCGTTGGCGTAGCCGTGTCCGTGGCCGGCGATGATGCTGGCCATCGCGGTGCCGTGCCGGGCCCAGGCGCGGTCCCCCTGCACGGCCCCGAAGCCCACCATGTCCTTGCCGGTGAGGACGTTGCCGGCGAGGTCGGGGTGATCGGCCTCGACGCCGGTGTCCAGGACGGCGACGGTGATGCCCTTGCCCTTGGTCGTCTGCCAGGCCGCCTGCGTGTGCAGCGCGTCGAGGGCCCACTGCTGGGCGCGGATGCCGTCGGCGTACGCGGTGGCGGGCGGCACGAGGGCGACGGCGGCGGCCAGCAGACAGCTCAGGACCCCGACCCGGCAGGCCGTTCTGCCGGTCGCTGTCCTGCCGGTCACTGTTCTGCCGGTCACTGTTCTGCCGGTCGTACGGCTGCGGCTGCGGCTCATGAGGGCTGCTCCGAGGGCGAGACGGCGGTCTTGCGCAGGCTGCGCTCGATGCGGTCGGCGAGGCCCTTGCTCTCGTTGCCGAGGCCGGCCTGGGCGGGGGCCGTGGTCGCACCGGACGCCGTGGCCTCGGCGGCGCCCTGCGGGGTGTCGACGGTGCGGCCGTCGGCCCAGCCGGAGACGGCGTAGACGACGACGGGGGCGTCGGTCAGTACGGAGATCGTCCACGAGGCGCGCTGCTTGTCGCCGAAGCCGACGGCGAGGGTGTCCTTCGCTGCGTACGGGCGGGGCATCAGGTCGGTGCGGCGGGCGAGGCCCTCCTTCGCGAACCGGGTGTCGAGGGAGCGCATCGCGGCCGCGTCTGCGTTGGTGAACAGCAGGCCGACGGTGGTCACGTAGCTCTCGGTGGCGTCGATGTAGGTGGCGCGCAGCAGGCGGGCGCAGCCGACGGGGGCGAGGACCTTGCGCAGCAGCGGGTCGAAGGCGTCGGCGCAACCGCTGTCGGGGGCGACGGCGATGCGCGTCCAGGTGCGGTCGGCGCCGCCGGGGCCCGCGCCCTGGCCGTCCACCGTGGGCGGGAACAGCTGGTCAACGGGGACGTTGTGCCAGAGGCTTCCGGCGGTGGTGTACGTGCTGGGCTCACCGGCCTCGGCCGGGTCGCCGACGAGCCAGCTGCCGGTGACGGCCCCGCCGATGAGGCCCAGCCCGAGCACGACGCAGGCGGCGGCCGCGACGGCCCGCCCTCGCGTCCCGCCGAAGCGCCGCGCGTCGCCGAACCCCTCGGGCTGCGCGAACGTCACCACGGGCCGGGTGGCCCCCAGGGTGCCGCCCGGCGACATGGGAGCGCTCCAGGAAAGCGCCGGATCGGGCGAGAGCCCGCCACCGCCTCCCTGCTCGGCAGCGTCCACGGCCCGCCCGGACGGCTCCGCGGCGGTCTCGGGCGCAGCGAAGTCGGTGTGAAAGGACGCCCCGGAAGCGGGACTCCACGCCGGCCGCCCCTCCGGCTCCCCCGGCGCCTGCGACGGCACGAAGGACCGCGAACCGGCCCCGTCGGCATCCTGCCGAACAGGCCCGGGCGAGGGCACCCAGCTGCGGGGCAGGGGGGTCCAGGCGGTGTCGGCTGAACTGGGGGCGTCGGGGCGAGGGGCCGTTCCACCGGCGGGGCGGGAAGCGGGCGGGACGGTGGGACGCGGGGGAACTGCGCCGACGGTGCGGGGACCGGCCGGGTCGGCGGGGCGCGGGGCAGCCGGGTCGGCGGGACGGGAAGCGTCGGCGCCGACGGGACGAGGAGGAGTCGTGCCGGCGGGACGCGGGGTTGTCGCGTCAGCCGGGCGGAAACCAGCCGGACCGGCGGGACGAGGAGGAGTCGCTCCCGCCGGGCGGGGAGCCGTCGTGTCAGCAGGCCGAGAGGCGGCCGGACCCGCGGGACGGGAAGGGGCGGCGGGAGGGGGCGTCGTCGCCTCAGCCGGGCGGAAACCAGCCGGACCCGCAGGACGAGGAGAAGTCGCTCCCGCCGAGCGGGGAGCCGTCGTGTCAACAGGCCGAGAGGCGGCCGGACCCGCGGGACGGGAAGGGGCGGCGGGAGGGGGCGTCGTCGCCTCAGCCGGGCGGAAACCAGCCGGACCCGCAGGACGAGGAGAAGTCGCTCCCGCCGAGCGGGGAGCCGTCGTGTCAACAGGCCGAGAGGCGGCCGGACCCGCGGGACGGGAAGGGGCGGCGGGAGGGGGCGTCGTCGTGCCGCCTGGGCGTGAGGCGGGCGAGCCTGTGGCTCGGGAGCCGTCCGGACCGGCCGGGCGGGGCGCGGCCGCGCCGCCAGGAGGCGAACCGGGCGAGCCGGCGCCGCGGGAGCCGTCCGACCCCGCAGGGCGCGAGACGCCTGTACCGCCAGGACGCGGACCGGCCGGACCCGGGCCGCGGTAGCCGTCCAGACGGACGGGCCGGGTGAGGCTCGTGCCGCCGGGGCGGGCGCCGGAGCCGGCCGTGCCGCCGGGACGGGGACTGTCCGCACCGGAGTCGGTGGGGGCAGGCGGGCGTTCGTCGCCTCGTGGGGGCGGGGTGTCCGGGAAGCGTGCCGAGGCGGGCGGCGGGGGCGGGTTCATGGCGTCCGTGTGCTGGGGGGAGGACGGTGGCCGCAGGCTGGGGGTGCGGGGCGGCGAGGTACGCGGGGTGCGCGGGCCCTGGGGGGCCGTGGGCGAGGCCGAGGTCGCGTTACCGGTGCCGGTGCCGGAGTCCTCGGACGCTTCTCCCGGGACCCTCCTGGCAGGGCCGCCCCCGAAGGCCCACGACACGGCGCTCTCGACAGGCTCGGCCGGCCCGGCCCGCCCGGGGGCGTCCTCCGGCTCCGTACCCCGGTCACCCGGTGCCTGCGTCGGAGCGGACCCGTTGCCGTCCCCGTCGGGCTCGGTCTCCGGTGGGCCCGGGGGCGTCGTCGGGCGTGGGGGGACGCCTGGGTGGGGAGGCACGTCCGGGCGCGGGGGGATCGAGGCGCGGCGTGCTTCCGTACTCATGCACCCCCCGTTTCCTCGTGCCCGGGCCGTCGTTCTCCTACGCGGGCCGTCGTTCCCCTGCCCCGGCGGACGCGCTGGTCCGTCCTGGGCACGCATACCCGCACGAGCGGACCGGCATCCCGACACACCTTGCCCGGCCGGAGCCGTCCTCCGTACGTGCGCGTCACTCTACGGCTTGTCAGCGACCGAACGGGAACCAGTCCGCGACCCCGGGGCATCTGCCCGGATCGTCCCCCTACCCTGCGGTAATCCTGTCTGGCAGGCTTCGTTCATGACTGCGCAAGCCGCCGACCGGGCCCGTTACGACCGGGCCACCGCCCATCTCGACGCCCCTGTGGCGATCGTGGACCTCGACGCCTTCGACGCCAACGCGCAGGACCTGGTCCGCCGGGCGGCAGGGAAACCCGTCCGCGTCGCCAGCAAGTCCGTACGCTGCCGAGCCCTGCTGGAACGTGTCCTGGCGAAGGACGGTTTCGCGGGCATCATGTCCTTCACCCTCGCCGAGTCGCTGTGGCTGGCGCGGTCCGGGTTCGAGGACATCCTGCTCGCCTACCCCTCGGCCGACCGCACCGCCTTCGCCGAGCTGGCCTCCGACCCCAAGCTCGCCGCCGCCGTGACCGTCATGGTCGACGACGTCGCCCAGCTCGACCTGATCGACGCCTCCCGGGCCGGGGGCGGCGAAGTCGTGCGTGTCTGCCTGGAGTTGGACACCTCGCTGCAGCTGCTCGGCGGCCGGGTCCGGATCGGCGCCCTGCGCTCGCCGCTGCGCTCCCCCGACCAACTCGCCGACGTGGCACGGGCGGTGGCCCGTCGGCCGGGTTTCCGGCTGGTGGGGATCATGGCGTACGAAGGCCACATCGCCGGGGTCGGCGACGCGGTGGCCGGGCGGCCGCTGCGCTCGCGGGCGATCCGGCTGATGCAGGCCACCGCCCGCCGCGAACTCGCCGAGCGCCGCGCCGCGGTGGTGCGGGCGGTCCGGGCCGTGGCGCCCGACCTGGAGTTCGTCAACGGCGGCGGCACCGGCAGTGTGCAGCACACCGCCGCCGAGGACGCGGTCACGGAGATCGCCGCGGGGTCGGGACTGTATGTGCCGCGCCTGTTCGACAACTACACGTCGTTCAGCGGGCGTCCGGCCGCCCTGTTCGCCCAGCCCGTCGTACGGCGGCCCGGAGTGGGCGTGGTGACGGTGCTGGGCGGCGGCTACCCGGCCTCGGGCGCGCCCGGCCCGGACCGGCTGCCCGTGCCGTATCTGCCGGAGGGGCTGCGCTACGACCCTCAGGAGGGCCCGGGCGAGGTGCAGACCCCGCTGCTCGGCTCCCCCGCCGACGATCTGCTGATCGGCGACAAGGTGTGGTTCCGGCACGCGAAGGCCGGTGAGCTGTGCGAGCGGTTCGAGGTGCTGCACCTCGTCGAGGGGGACAGGGTGACGGCGACCGCCCCGACGTACCGGGGCGAGGGCCACACTTTCCTCTGACCTCTGACGAGACCCTGACGAGGTCTGCCGAGACCCGCGGGCCTACAGCGGGGTGACGTAGGCGCCCGAGATCCCGCCGTCCACCAGGAAGTCGCTGGCGTTGACGAACGAGGAGTCGTCGCTGGCCAGGAAGGCGACGGCGGCGGCGATCTCCTCGGCCTCGGCGAACCGGCCCAGCGGGATGTGCACGAGCCGGCGCGCGGCCCGCTCGGGGTCCTTGGCGAACAGCTCCTGCAGCAGGGGCGTGTTGACCGGCCCGGGGCACAGGGCGTTGACCCGGATGCCCTCCCGGGCGAACTGCACGCCCAGTTCACGGGACATGGCCAGCACACCGCCCTTGGACGCCGTGTACGAGATCTGCGAGGTGGCCGCGCCCATCCGGGCCACGAAGGACGCGGTGTTGATGATGGAGCCCTTGCCCTGGCGCCGCATGTACGGCAGGGCGGCCTTGCAGCACAGGTAGACGGAGGTGAGGTTGACCTCCTGGACGCGCTTCCAGGCGTCCAGGCCGGTCTCCAGGATGGAGTCGTCGTCGGGCGGTGAGATGCCGGCGTTGTTGAAGGCGATGTCGACGCTGCCGTAGGTGTCGTAGGCCGTCTTGAAGAGGGCTTCGACCTGCTCGGGGTCGGTGACGTCGACCTTCACGAAGGTGCCGCCGACCTCCTCGGCGGCCGCCTTGCCGCGGGCCTCGTCGACGTCGCCGCAGACGACGTGCGCGCCCTCGGAGGCGAGCCGGCGCGCGGTGGCGAGGCCGATGCCGCTGCCGGCTCCGGTGATGACGGCCGTACGGCCGACGAGACGACGGCAGACGACGCCTTCGGTGGTCTCGGTGGTTTCGGTCACTGTGCGGGGCCCTCCGTGCTGATGAAGACGTTCTTGGTCTCGGTGAAGGCGGTCAGGGCTTCGGGGCCGAGTTCGCGGCCGATGCCGGACTGTTTGAAGCCGCCGAAGGGCGTCCAGTAGCGGACGCTGGAGTGGGAGTTGACGGACAGGTTGCCCGCGCGGACGGCCTGCGAGACGCGCAGGGCGCGGCCGATGTCACGGGTCCAGATGGAGCCGGAGAGGCCGTAGTCGGTGGCGTTGGCCAGGGTCACGGCCTCCGCCTCGTCCTCGAAGGGGAGTACGACGGCGACCGGTCCGAAGACCTCCTCGACGGCCACGCGCGCGTGGGGGTCGACGCCGGTGAGGACGGTCGGCGGGAACCAGAAGCCGGGGCCTTCGGGGGCCTTGCCGCGGATGCCTTCCAGCCCGTCCGTGGCGTACGAACGGACGCGCTCCAGCTGGACCTGGGAGATCAGCGGGCCCATGTCCGTCTTCTCGTCGGCAGGGTCGCCGACGGTCACCGCCTCGATCGCGGGGCCCAGCAGCTCCAGGAACCGGTCGTAGGCGCTGCGCTGGACGAGGATGCGGGTGCGGGCGCAGCAGTCCTGGCCAGAGTTGTCGAGGAAGGCCATGGGAGCCGCTGCGGCGGCGGCCTCGATGTCGGCGTCGGCGAAGACGATGTTGGGGCTCTTGCCGCCGAGTTCGAGGGTGACGCGCTTGAGCAGGGCGGAGCCCTTGGCCAGCACCTGCTTGCCCACGGCCGTCGACCCGGTGAAGACGATCTTCGCGACTCCCGGGTGCTCGACGAGGGCGTTGCCCGCGACCGGGCCGTGCCCGGGGAGGACCTGGAACAGCCCTTCCGGCAGGCCCGCCTCCAGGGCGAGTTCGGCGAGCCGCAGGGCGGTCAGCGGGGTCGTCTCGGCGGGCTTCAGGATCACGGCGTTGCCGGCGGCGAGCGCGGGAGCCGTGCCCCAGGCGGCGATCGGCATGGGGAAGTTCCAGGGCGCGATGACGCCCACGACGCCCAGCGGCTCCAGGATCGTGACGTCCAGGCCGCCGGACACCGGGATCTGACGGCCGGTCAGCCGTTCCACTCCCCCGGCCGCGTAGTCCAGCAGGTCACGGACGTTGCCGGCCTCCCAGCGGGCGTTGCCGATGACGTGCCCGGCCTCTCGCACCTCCAACCGGGCCAGCTCTTCGAGGTGTTCGTCGACGGCGACGGCGAACCGCCGTAGCAGCCGCGCCCGTTCGCCCGGCGCGAGCGCCGCCCACCGGGTCTGTGCCCGCGCGGCCCGTACGACGGCCGCGTCCACGTCGGCCGCGGTGGCGCCGGGGACGGTGGCGACGACCTCCTCGGTCGCGGGGTTCAGTACTTCCAACTCGTACGCGTGCTCGCGTTCGCGCTTGTCCTCGTCTGACAACGGGTGCCTCACATGCGTTCGAAGGAGCGACGCAGCTCCCAGTCGGTCACCGCGGCGTCGAAGGCGTCCAGTTCGACGCGGGCCATGTTGCGGTAGTGGGCGACCACCTCGTCGCCGAAGGCGGCCTGGGCGATCGGGCTGTTCTCCCACAGCTCGGCGGCCTCGCGCAGGGTGGTCGGGACGTGCTCGTACTCACCGGTGTAGGCGTTGCCCACACACGCCTCGGGCAGCTCCAGCTTCTGCTCGATGCCGTGGAGCCCGGCGGCGATCAGCCCGGCCACGGCGAGATACGGATTGACGTCGCCGCCGGGAAGGCGGTTCTCGAACCGCATGGAGCGTCCGTGGCCGACGATCCGCAGCGCGCAGGTGCGGTTGTCGTACCCCCAGGCGACGGCGGTCGGGGCGAAGGAGCCCGGCTGGAATCTCTTGTACGAGTTGATGTTGGGCGCGTACAGCAGCGAGAAGTCGCGCAGCGCGGCCAGTTGCCCGGCGAGGAAGTGCCGCATGACCTCGGACATGCCGCCCGGCCCGTCGCCGGCCATGACGTTGGCGCCGTCGGCGTCGGCGAGCGAGAGGTGGATGTGGCAGGAGTTGCCCTCGCGCTCGTTGTACTTGGCCATGAAGGTGAGCGAGACGCCCTCCTGGGAGGCGATCTCCTTGGCGCCGGTCTTGTAGACGGAGTGCTGGTCGCAGGTGACGAGGGCGTCGTCGTACTTGAACGCGATCTCGTGCTGTCCGGGGTTGCACTCGCCCTTGGCGGACTCGACGGTCAGCCCGGCGCCGGTCATCTCGTTGCGGATGCGGCGCAGCAGCGGCTCGATGCGGCCGGTCCCGAGCACCGAGTAGTCGATGTTGTACTGGTTCGCCGGGGTCAGCCCCCGGTAGTTCGCGTCCCAGGCGGCCTCGTAGGTGTCCTTGAAGACGATGAACTCCAGCTCGGTGCCGACCTTCGCCGTGAACCCGTGCTCGGCGAGCCGCTCCAGCTGGCGGCGCAGGATCTGCCGTGGGGCGGCGACGACCGGGGACCCGTCGTTCCAGGCGAGGTCGGCGACGAGCATGGCGGTGCCTGCGTTCCAGGGCAGGCGGCGCAGGGTGCTGAGATCCGGATGCATGGCGAAGTCGCCGTACCCCCGCTCCCAGGAGGACATGGCGTAGCCCTCGACCGTGTTCATCTCGGTGTCGACGGCGAGGAGGTAGTTGCAGCCTTCCGTGCCGTGCTCCAGGACGTCGTCGAGGAAGAAACGGGCGGCGAACCGCTTGCCCTGGAGCCGCCCTTGCATGTCGGGGAAGGCCAGGACGACAGTGTCGATCTCACCGGCGGCGACGAGGGTGTGCAGCTCCTCGACGCTCAGCGGGGGTGTGCGGTCTGCCACGGGAAAGCCTCCTTCGGCTTCTTTCGGTCAGCCGGGAGCCATAAGGTATTTCGGAGAACCATTGCTTGGGAAGGGGGCACGGCCAGATGACGCAGGCGGGTCCTGAGGACGGTCCGGCGGAACTGACGGAACTGGGCGACCGGCTCACGCCGGTGCTGCGGCCGGTGCGGGCGGGCAACGGCTTCGAGGAGGCGCTGGAACAGATCCTCCAGGTCGTACGGCTGGGCCTGGTGCCGGGCGGCGAGCGGCTGCCCGCGGAACGGGAGCTGGCGGAGCGGCTCGGGATCAGCCGGGTGACGCTGCGCGAGGTGCTGAAGGTGCTGCAGGACCAGGGGCTGGTCGAGTCCCGGCGAGGGCGCTATGGAGGAACGTTCGTCCTGCCGCGCGCGGACGCCGGCGGCGAGGACGAGCTACGGCGCCGGATCGCCGAGGTCGACATAGAGGACGTGCTGCGCTTCCGCGAGGTGCTGGAGGTGGGGGCGGCGGGCCTGTGCGCGGCGCACGGCCTCACCGGCGAGCAGGCGCACCGTCTGCGGGAGGCGCTGGCCCGCACCGAGGACGCCCCGCTGACCGACTACCGCCGGCTGGACACCCTCCTGCACCTCACCCTGGCCGAACTCTGCGGCTCCCCGTCCCTGACGGCGCAGTACGCGGCGGTACGGGCGACGGTGAACGACCTCCTCGACTGCATCCCGCTCCTCGTGCGCAACCTGGAGCACTCGCAGCGCCAGCACACCGCGCTGGTGGAGGCGGTGCTGGACGGGGACGCGGACGGGGCGCGGGAGATGATGCGGGAGCACTGCGCGGGCACGGCGGCACTGCTCAGGGGCTTCCTGGCATGAACACAGCGCGCAGATGGGCATGAAAAGGTGCGCGGACAGTCCATTGAGGGGATCGAGGGGACGGGAGGGCGTATGTCGGGCGGCAGGCCGTTGATCGGCGTGAGCACGTATCTGGAGTCCGGGGCGCGCTGGGGCGTGTGGGAGCTGGAGGCGGCGCTGCTGCCGGCCGGCTATCCGCGGCTGGTGCAGCGGGCCGGGGGGCTGGCGGCGATGCTCCCGCCGGACTCCCCCGAGCACGCGGCGGCGGCCGTGGCCCGGCTCGACGGTCTGGTGATCGCGGGCGGCCCCGACGTGGAGCCGGTCCGTTACGGCGCCGAGCCCGACCCCCGCACCGGCCCCCCGGCCCGGGAACGGGACGCGTGGGAGCTGGCCCTCATCGACGCGGCGCTGGCGGCCGACGTCCCGCTCCTGGGCATCTGCCGGGGCATGCAGCTGCTGAACGTGGCCCTGGGCGGCACCCTGACACAGCACGTGGACGGCCACGCGGAGGTCGTGGGCGTCTTCGGCCACCACCCGGTCAAGCCGGTCCCCGGCACGCTCTACGCCGACGTGGTCCAGGAGGAGACGTCCGTACCGACCTACCACCACCAGGCGGTCGACCGTCTGGGCAAGGCCCTCGTCCCCTCGGCCCACGCGGCGGACGGCACCGTGGAGGCGATCGAACTGCCTTCGGCGGGTTGGGTGTTGGGGGTGCAGTGGCATCCGGAGATGGGGGCGGACGTGCGGGTGATGCAGGCCCTGGTGGAGGCGGCGAGGACTTTCAGCCCGTCCGGGGGTCCCCCCTCCGGGGGAGTCTGAGGACGAGGCCCTTTCGGGGCCGAAGCGGGGGCCGGGGGGCGGCAGCCCCCCTCCTCCCAGCCCCTCCCCGGGGACGGGATCGGGAAGGGGAGGCGGGGGCGAAACCCCCCGGAGGCTCACCCCCGCGTCAACGCCAGCAACTCCCGAGCCGGCCCGGTAGGCCGATGCCCGGTGGGCCACACGGCCCGCAGATCCCGGGCCAGCGACACCCCCTCCACCGGAATCCCCACCAGCCGCCGCAGTGCCAACTCCTCCCCCACCGCCAGTTCGCTCAGCACCGCCGGCCCCGCCCCGCTCACCACGGCCGCCTTCACCGCCGTGGTCGAGGACAGCTCGATCAACGGCCGGGCCAGCCCGCCGAGCGCGCTGTCCAGCACCTGGCGAGTCCCCGACCCCTTCTCCCGCAGGATCAACGGCGTGGCCGCCAACTCGGCCGCGGGCAGCGCCCGCCTCCGCCGGGCCCAGGGATGCCCGGGGGCGACGACGACGATCAACTGGTCGTGGGCGATCACGGCCGAGTCCAGCCCCGGCGGCGCCGTGAGCCCCTCCACGAACCCCAGATCCGCCTCCCCCGCCAGCAACCGCTCCGCCACCGCCGCCGAGTTGCCCGCGAGCAGCGACACCGCGGTGTCCGGCCGCTGCGCGCGCAGCGCGAGAAGCCAGCCGGGCAGCAGATACTCGGCGATCGTCATGCTCGCCGCCACCCGCAGCCGCGAGTCCCGCCGGTCGCGCAGCGCCTGCGCCCCCGCGTCGAACGCGGCCGCCGCCTCCACGATCCGGCGCGCCCAGTCCGTCACCAGCGCACCGGCGTCCGTGAGCCGGGATCCGCGCGGCGAACGGTCCACGAGCGCCACGCCCAGCTGCCGTTCCATGGAACGGACCCGGCTGCTCGCGGCCGGCTGCGTGATGCCGAGCTCGCGTGCGGCGGCCCCCAGACTGCCCAGCCGCGCCACGGCGAGCAGCAGCTCCAGCGCCCCGAGATCCGGCACCCGATGCGCGATCGACCCGCCGCTCGCACCGCCACCGGCGCTGGCGCCGCTGCCCGGGCCCGCACCCTCCGCCTGTCGCTCCACACCGCCCATAAACCCAGCTTATGCCCCCATAGAGCCATGGTCCCTGGCCGCGCCCCCGAGCCCGCGCGACGGTGAAGCCATGGTCACCGCCGCTGTCCGCCACCTCGGCCCCAACTGGTACGCCACGGTCATGGGCACCGCCGCCGTCGCCACCGCCGGGGCCGCGCTGCCCGCCCGCGTCCCAGGGCTGCGCCCGGTGTGCACGGCCGTCTGGGCCCTCTCCCTGGCCCTGCTGGCGGCCCTGCTCGCCGCGCGCGCCGTGCACTGGCGCCACCATCGCGACCAGGCCCGCGCCCATCTCCTCGACCCGGCGACGGCCCCGTTCTACGGCTGCCTGGCGATGGCGCTGCTCGCGGTCGGCGGCGGCGCCCTCACCGTCGGCGCGGACGTGATCGGCGCCGAAGCCGCGGTCGCGCTCGACGCCGTGCTGTTCACCGCCGGTACGGTCGTGGCGCTCACGGCCGCCGTGGCCGTCCCGTACCTCATGGCCGTACGCCATCGGGTCGTGGCCTCCGAGGCCACTCCGGTGTGGCTGCTGCCGGTCGTCGCGCCGATGGTGGCCGCCGCGTCGGGGCCGCTTCTCGTGCCGCACCTGCCTGCCGGGCAGCCGCGGCAGGCCCTTCTGCTGGCGTGCTTCGCGTTGTTCGGGCTGAGTCTGCTGGGCACGCTCGTCATGCTGCCGATGGTGTTCGGCCGGCTGGTCGCGGGCGAGGAGCCGCTGCCGCTCGTCCTGACGCCGACCCTGTTCCTGGTCCTGGGGCCGCTCGGGCAGTCCACCACGGCCGTCGGGCAGTTCGCGCAGGTCGCTCCGGGGGTCGTGGCCGGCCCGGAGAGCAGGGGCTTCACGGTGTTCGCCGTGCTGTACGGGGCGCCGGTCATGGGCTTCGCGCTGCTGTGGCTGTGTCTGGCGACCGCCCAGGTGGTGCGCGCCCGTCGGCAGGGGATGGGCTTCGCGATGACGTGGTGGGCGTTCACCTTCCCCGTGGGCACCTGTGTGACCGGGGCCGCGACCCTGGCCCGGCACACGGGGCTGACCGCCTACGCCGTGCTCGCCTGCGTCCTGTACGTCGGCCTCGTCGCCGCCTGGTCCGTCGCCGCCGTGCACACGGTGCGCGGGCTGCTCAGCGGAGCGCTGCTCGCAGGGCCTCGCCCAGCACCTGCGGCGCTTCGGCGAGCGACGGTCCGTACCAGGTCAGCAGCCGTCCGCTGACGAGCGCGCAGGGCAGGCCGGGGAAGGCCTCGGGGCCGTCGTCCGCGGCGAAGCGGTAGGGCTCGTCGGGCAGGACGACCAGGTCAGGACCGACGGCCCGCAGTTCCTCGAGCGGAATCCGCGGATACCGCTGCGCGTGCCCGGCGTACAGGTGGTGGACGCCCAGGCGGGCCAGGACGTCCCCGGCGAACGTGTCCCGGCCCAGCACCATCCAGGGGCGGCGCCAGATCGGTACGACGGCCGTCGTCGGACGGGACCCGGGAAGCGGTGGCGCCGCCTGCCACGCGGCCTCGGCCTTGTCCAGCCAGTCCGGCCGGGATCGTCCCCCGCACGCCTGAATCACCCGGGTCAGTTCCCGGAAGGCCTGGGGCACGTCCCGGACCTCGGTGACCAGCACGTTCAGGCCCGCCGCCCGCAGTGCGGCCAGGTCGGGCTCCCGGTTCTCCTCCTCGTTGGCGATCACCAGATCGGGGGCGAGGTCGATGATCCGTTCGACGTCGGGGTTCTTGGTGCCTCCGATCCGGGGGACGTCGAGCTCCGCCGGGTGGGTGCACCAGTCGGTGGCGCCGACCAACGCGCCGGGCACGGACGACGCCACCGCCTCCGTCAGCGACGGGACCAGCGAGACGACCCGCGCCACGGCCCGCACTACCGCTTCCGGCCCCGGTCCCGGACCGCCTCGATGTGCTCGGCGACCGCCACGACGACGATCCGGGTGTCCGGCACGGTCGCCCGCCAGCGATGGCGGACCCCGCCGGTGAGATAGAGGGTGTCGCCGCGGCCCAGACGGTACGCCCGTCCCTCCGCCTCGATCTCCACGGCGCCGTCGGCGACGTACATCAACTGGTCGTTGCGGTACTGGAATTCGCGGCCGGCGTCATGGTCGCCGGTGAACTCCGTGGCGTGCATCTGGTGGTGGCCGCGCACCAGGGAGCGGGAGCGCGGCTCGGGGCCGGGCTCGGCGATCTCGGCGCGTACGACGTCGACGCTGCACGCGGGGTCGGCGGCGGCCAGGAGTTCCACGGCGGTGGTGCGCAGGGCGTCGGCGACCTTCTCCAGGGAGCTGGTGCTGGGCCGTGCCCGGTCGTTCTCGATCTGGCTCAGGAACGGGACCGACAGGCCGCTGCGCTCGGCCACGACGGCGAGGGTGAGCTCCAGGGACCGGCGCCGTCGCCGCACGGCCGCGCCCACTCGCAGGGGTTGTTCTTTGTGGTCGCCCATCGCTCCGGCTCCCTCCTTCGCTCGTCGCCGCGGTTGTTCGGATCACCTCTGCGCCCGGTCCCGGGCGCAGTCCTTCTGATGAGTTCTCTGCACCCTATGCATGTTCGGCAAACCGTTTCATGCGGCCGTCACATGCAGGACACACGGTGTGACGCCCGACCTCACAGTTCACGCCAGCGGATCGGGCCCCGGACGCGCCCTGTCCCGACGCATCCGAGGGTTTTCCGGTTCAATGCGCGAACGGCCGTGAGTGTTCCCGCTCGTCCCCGGCCCCGCAAGGGCTTCGGCTCGGGCAGGAGCGTAGCTCTGCGTGGTTGGCCGGATCCTTACGGTGGGAAACGCGAGGCCGACGGCACGAGGGGCGGGCCCCGGCGTACGCGCACGGCGTACATCGGAGCCCGCCCCTCGACAGGCGGTTGCGGGGCTGTCAGGCCACCCGGCCGCCCGGTTCTGATCCCCCGCCTTCTCGCTCGCCGTCTCGCTCGCCTACTCGCTCGCCTTCTTGCCCGCGTCGGCCACGGGCGCCCATGCGTCGACGAGTCCGGGGTGCTGCTCGAGCCAGGTGCGGACGGCGGCCTGCTCCTCGCCCTTGCCGGACTTCTGGATCTGCGCCTCCAGACCGGTGAGCTGACCCTCGGTCATCTTGAAGTCCTTCAGCCACTTGCCGACCTCGGGGTGGTCGGCGGCGAAGCCCTTGCGGGAGAGGGTGTGCACGCCGTCGCCCTTCCCCCAGGCGCCCTCGGGATCCTTGAGCTTCTTCAGGTCGTACTCGCTGTACGCCCAGTGCGGCGACCAGAGCGTGACGGCGATCGGCTCCTTCTTGGCGTACGCGCGCTTGAGCTCGGCGAGCATCGCCGGGGTGGAGCCGTCGACGACCTTGTACGCGCCGTCGAGGCCGTACTCCTCGAGGACCTTGTCCTTGAGCAGGCCCATCATTCCGGCGCTGGGCTCGATGCCGGTGATCTTCCCGCCGAACTCGGAGGCGTGGGCCTTCAGGTCCGCGAGGGAGTTCACGTCCTTCATGTACGAGGGGACGGAGAGCTCCAGGGAGGTCGGGCCGTACCACTGGCCGAGGTCGTCGAGCTGGTCGCCGTACTTCTTCCAGTACTCGGCGTGGGTGGTGGGCAGCCAGGCGTCGGTCTGGAAGTCGATCTGGCCGGTGGCGACGCCCGTGTACAGGGGCGCGGCGGCGTACTGGGAGGTGGTCACGTCGAAGCCGCGTTCCTCCAGGAGTTCCTTCCAGAGGTAGGTGGAGGCGATGCCCTCGTCCCAGGGGATGTAGCCGATCTTGATCTCCTGGCCCTTGCCGACGTCCGTGGCGGAGGCCTCGGCGGTGGAGGAGGACGGGCCGAAGACGCCCATGCCGCCGGCGACCAGCGCCAGGACGACCACGCCGACCACGGCGACGGCCGGGCGCGGGCGGTACGACCACACGGTGCTGCGGGCCTTCGCGGCGGCGCGCCGGCCGAGCGGGGAGATGCGGGCGCCGAGGGCGCCGGTCATGCGGTCCAGGTAGACGGCGAGGACGACGATGCCCAGGCCCGCCTCGAAGCCGAGGCCGATGTCGAGCTGGCCGATGGCCTCGTTGACGGCCCCGCCGAGGCCGCCGGTGCCGACCATGCCGGCGATGACGACCATCGACAGGCCCAGCATGATGACCTGGTTGACGCCCGCCATGATGGTCGGCAGGGCGAGCGGGAGCTGCACGCGCAGCAGGGTGTCGCGGGGCGGGGTGCCGAACGCCTCGGCCGCCTCGACGAGGTCGGGGTCGACCTGGCGGATGCCGAGCTCGGTCATGCGCACGCCCGGGGCGAGCGCGAAGATCAGGGTGGCCACGACGCCGGCGGGCACGCCCATGCCGAAGAACAGGATCGCCGGGATGAGCAGGACCATCGACGGCATCGTCTGCAGGAGGTCCAGGACGGGGCGGACGGTCGCGCTGACGGCCTTGGAGCGGGCGGCCCAGATGCCCAGCGGGACGGAGAGCACCAGGGCGATCACCGTGGCGACGAGCACCAGGGACAGCGTGGACATCGCCTCGTCCCACAGGGCGAGCGAGTCGATGAGGGCGAACCCGGCGAAGGCGAGGACGCCCGCGACCAGGCCGCGCAGCCACCAGGCGAGCACCGCGAGGATGCCCGCGAGAAGCAGGGGCTCGGGGGCGGCGAGAACGGCGTCGAGACCGTCGTACATGCCTTCGACGACCGTCTTGATCGCGTCGAAGAGCCAGGACATGTGGGTGACGAGCCAGTCGACGCCGGAGTCGACCCAGTCGCCGAGGTTGAGCCTAGGCACGGGCGGTCACCTTCTTCCCGCCGTCGCGCGGGGCGTCGCAGGGCGCGGCGTCCCCTTGGGCGTCCCGGGCGTCCTGTGCGTCCTGTGCGTCGCCGAGGAAGGCCACCAGGCGGCGTCTGGGCACGACGCCGACGAGCCCGTGTTCGCCGTCCAGGACGGCGACCGGGTGGGTGAGGCGGGCGCTGAGCGCGCACAGCGCGGTGAACGGGGTCTCGGGGGTCGCGGTGTCGCAGCCGCAGTCGGCCTCGTCGCCGCGGACGTGGGTGTCCATGACGGCTCCGGCGGTCAGGACGCGGGTGCGGTCGACGTCCTGGATGAAGGAGGCGACGTACTCGTTCTCGGGACGGATCAGGATGTCCTCCGCCGTGCCCGTCTGCACGATGCGGCCGTCGCGCATGACGGCGATGCGGTCGCCCAGGCGCATGGCCTCGTTGAGGTCGTGGGTGATGAAGACGATCGTCTTCTTCAGGGTCTGCTGGAGCGTGAGGAGCTGGTCCTGCATGTCACGGCGGATCAGCGGGTCCAGCGCGCTGAAGGACTCGTCCATCAGCAGCAGGTCGGCGTCGGTGGCCAGGGCGCGGGCCAGGCCCACGCGCTGCTGCATGCCGCCGGACAGCTCGTCCGGCCAGGAGGTCTCCCAGCCGGCCAGCCCGCACAGCCGCAGCGCCTCGGCGGCGCGCCGGTCGCGCTCGGCGCGGGGGACGCCCTGGACCGCGAGGCCGTAGGCGGCGTTGTCGAGGACGCTGCGGTGCGGGAAGAGCGCGAAGTGCTGGAAGACCATGCTGATCTTCCGCGCCCGGACCTCGCGCAGCTCGCGGCCGGCGAGCGCGGTGAGGTCCTGGCCGTCGAAGAGGACGCGGCCGGCGGTGGGCTCCAGCAGTCCGTTGAGCATGCGCAGAAGCGTGGACTTCCCGGAGCCGGACAGGCCCATGACGACGAAGATCTGGCCGGGGTCCACGGTGAAGGAGGCGTCGATGACGGCGGCGGTGGTGCCGTCGGCGCGCAGCTCCTCCCGGTCGGCTCCGCCCCGGAGCCGCTCGACCGCCTGGTCCTGTCGTCTGCCGAACACCTTGTAGAGATGTTCGGCCTCAAGCCTGGATGACACGCGTACCTCTCGGTCGGGAACAGAAGTCGGGAACAGAAACGGAGCGACGGATGCATATGCGAACGGCATCGCTCCGACGCGCGCCTGCCCTGGCCCCTGGCGTGCAAACGTACGAGTGGTTCAGTTCACAGGCGGTGCGACAGAAGGTTCACGTGTGCCACGTGAGTGAATACCCACCGGTCACCTGGGTGGCCGTGCGGCATGATGCGAGACGTGACCGGACGACTGATGCTCCTCGACACCGCCTCGCTGTACTTCCGCGCCTACTTCGGCGTCCCGGACTCCGTGAGGGCGCCGGACGGCACGCCGGTGAACGCCGTGCGCGGACTGCTCGACTTCATCGACCGGCTGGTCAAGGACCACCGGCCCGACGAGTTGGTCGCGTGCATGGACGCCGACTGGCGGCCCCGGTGGCGGGTGGACCTGATCCCCTCCTACAAGGCGCACCGGGTCGCTGAGGAGCGCGATGAGGGCCCGGACGCGGAGGAGGTGCCGGACACGCTGTCGCCGCAGGTGCCGATCATCGAGGCGGTCCTGGACGCGCTCGGCATCGCGCGCGTGGGCGTCGCGGGGTACGAGGCGGACGACGTGATCGGCACGTTCACCGCCCGGGCGAAGGGCCCGGTCGACATCGTCACCGGCGACCGCGACCTCTACCAGCTGGTGAACGACGTGCGCGGAGTGCGCGTGCTCTACCCGCTCAAGGGCGTGGCCACGCTGCAGCTGACGGACGAGGCCTGGCTGCGCGAGAAGTACGGGGTCGACGGGCCGGGGTACGCGGATCTGGCGCTGCTGCGCGGCGATCCGAGCGACGGCCTGCCGGGCGTCCCGGGCATCGGGGAGAAGACCGCGGCCAAGCTGCTGGCCGAGTTCGGCGACCTGGCCGGGATCATGGCGGCGGTGGACGACCCGAAGGCGAAGCTCACGCCGTCGCAGCGCAGGCGGCTGGACGAGTCGCGGCCCTACGTCGCCGTCGCGCCGACGGTCGTCCGGGTCGCCGGCGACGTGCCGCTGCCGGACGTGGACCGGGTGCTTCCACGGGCGGCGCGCGACGGGGCGACACTGGAAGCGCTGGGACAGCGCTGGGGGCTCGGAGGGTCGCTGCAACGACTGCTGACCACGCTGAACGCGTGAACATTGTTCTCGTGCCAGGGAATGACATTCCCGCCCTGGGAGAGTCATTCTCTACATGAGAGGTGAGCAAAGCATCTGAACAGGGGGGCATCACCGGGGGAGAGATGCTAACTTAGGTAAACCTAACCATAGAACATGGGAGGCCGTCATGGCAGAACGTCCGGCACGGAAGCCGCGGAAGCCCCACTCCGCGCAGGTCGTCCGCACCGAACGGCTGACCCCGCACATGCAGCGCGTGGTCCTGGGCGGCGAGGGTCTGGCCGAGTTCACCGTGGGCTCCTGCACCGACCACTACGTCAAACTCCTCTTCGGGCCCGAGGGCGTGACCTACCCGGAGCCCTTCGACATGGAGCGCATCCGCGCCGAGTTCCCGCGCGAGCAGTGGCCCGTGACCCGGACGTACACCGTGCGGCACTGGAACGCCGAACACCGCGAGCTGACCCTGGACTTCGTGATCCACGGCGACGAGGGCCTGGCCGGGCCGTGGGCGGCGCGCGTCCAGCCGGGCGAGACCGTCCGCTTCATGGGACCCGGCGGGGCCTACGCGCCCGACCCGGCCGCCGACTGGCATCTGCTCGCCGGTGACGAGAGCGCCCTGCCCGCCATCGCGGCCGCCCTGGAGGGACTGCCGTCCGGCGCGGTGGCCCACGCCTTCGTGGAGGTGGCCGGGCCGGAGGAGGAGCAGAAGATCGACTCCGAGGTGGAGGTCGTCTGGCTGCACCGCGGCGACCGGCCCGTCGGCGAGCGACTCGTCGAGGCGGTCCGGGCGCTGCGCTTCCCCGAGGGCCGCGTCCACGCCTTCGTGCACGGCGAGGCCGCGGCCGTGAAGGAGCTGCGCCGGACGCTGCGGGTCGAGCTGGAGATCCCCCGCGAGGACCTGTCGATCTCCGGCTACTGGCGGCTCGGCCACAACGAGGACGGCTGGCAGGCCTCGAAGCGGGAGTGGAACGCGCGTGTGGAGGCGGAGCAGGAGGATCAGGAGGGTACGGCCCCGGCCGCCTAGCCCTGCGGAGGCGGCCCGCACACCGGGCGCGGGCCGCTGATCGAGCCGTACCGGTCACACCGACCGCTGGTACGACCTGAACGTCCGGATCGACAGCCACACCGCCGCCATGGCGAGGGCGAGCAGCCAGCCGCAGCGCAGCAGTACCGCACCCCAGTCGGGGTCGGCGGTCAGCGCCGAACGGCCTGCCGTCATCGCCCAGTTCAACGGGTTGAAGTCGGCTATGTGCCGCATCCACGACGGCATCTGGGCCGGCGCCATGAAGGCCGAGGACAGGAACGTCAGCGGCAGCAGCAGGAACGTGTTGATGCCGATGATCGACTCCCGCTCCCGCACCAGCATGCCGAGGGCGTTGGACAGCGCCCCGAACACCGTGCCCAGCAGCACCGACGCCACGACCAGAACCGCGGCGCCGGTGAACCCGCCGGGATAGTCCGCGCCGCCCAGCAGACCGAGCAGCACGATGACCGCCGACTGCAGGGCGGTGACGATGCCGTTGTGCACCACGTTGCCGTTCATCAGCGCGGCCCGGCTGGCCGGGGTCGTCAGGAAGCGGTCCAGGGCGCCGCGCTGGATCTCCTCCAGCGTGCCCATGCCCGCCCACATGTTGGCGCTCAGCGCGCTCATCACGACCACGCCCGGCACCAGGTAGTCGAGATACGACGTCGTGCCGAAGCCGCCCAGTTCGACGACGTTCCTGAACAGGCCGCCGAAGAGGAACAGCCAGATGACCGGCTGGACCAGGGTGATGACCGCGAAGGCGGGCTGGCGGGCGAAGACCATCAGCTGACGCTGTGTCATGTACCAGGTCTGGGTGACGGCGGTGCTCATCGCGCACCTCCCGCGAGGACGAGGGAGCCGGCGCCGGCGTCGGTTCCGGCCTCCGCGTACCTGCGGCCCGCGTACCGCAGATAGACGTCGTCGAGGGAGGGGCGGGCGACGGTCGCCGTGGCGACGCCGACGCCGGCCCGCTCCAGCGCGCCGAGCAGCGCGGGCACGGCGGCCGCTCCGTCGTCGGCGCGGACGCTGACCCGGCGGCCTTCGCACAGCACCTCGTGCACGCCCGGCACCGCGCCCAGGGCGTCCTCCAGCAGGGTGCGGCCGGCGTCGCCGGGGGCCCTGCGCAGTTCCATGTGCACGGCGTCGCCGCGGAGTTCGCCCTTGAGGGAGTCGGGCGTGCCCGTGACGACGATCCGGCCGCGGTCGACGATGGCGACGCGCTCGGCGAGCCGGTCGGCCTCCTCCAGATAGTGCGTGGTGAGCAGGATCGTCAGGCCCTCCTCGCCGGCCAGCCGGCCGATCTCGTCCCACATCGCGCCGCGGGCCTCGGGGTCGAGGCCGGTGGTGGGCTCGTCGAGGAAGAGCACCTCGGGGCGGTGCACCAGGCCGAGCGCGACGTCGAGGCGGCGCAGCATGCCGCCGGAGTAGCCCCTGACGGGGCGTCGGGCGGCTTCGGCGAGCGTGAAGCGGTCGAGCAGCTCGTCGACGCGGCGGTCGAGCGCGGCGCCCTTCATGCCGTAGAGCCTGCCCTGCAGGCGGAGGTTCTCGCGGCCGGTGGCGACCGGGTCGGCGCCGGACTTCTGGGCGACCACGCCGATGGCTCGGCGCACCCGGTCCGGGTGGCGCAGCACGTCGTGGCCGGCGACGGCGGCCGAGCCGGAGTCGGGGCGGGCCAGGGTGGTGAGGATCTTGACGGTGGTGGACTTGCCGGCGCCGTTGGGGCCGAGGAGTCCGAAGACCGTGCCGGGCTCGACGGTGATGTCCAGGCCGTTGAGGGCGGTGACGTCTCCGCGGTAGGTCTTGACGAGTCGCCGTGCCTCGACGGCAGGCGCGCGTGTTGCGCTCATGACGGAGCTCTCCTGGTGTGCGTGAAGTGATCCACGTGAAGAGCACCGGGCTATCCTGGGTGTGCCGCACCTCGATCGCCCGGAGCTGCCTCACGGCGGGTTCGGTTCGGGGTTCGAGACCCCGGCGGGGCTGCTGGAACAGCGCTGCCGGGGTCGTCTCTCACGGTCTGGACTCGGTGGGCATCTCCCCCGTCTCATGGAACCGCTGCCACTGGTCGACGCCGGGCAGCGAACCGTGCGTGAGCTCCTCGATGAAGCCGGCGACCCACTCCGCCTGCGCCTCGACCATGTGCAGTTGGTACTCGACCTCGACGAGGAACAGCCTCGGCAGCGTCTTGGAGAGCTTCTCGAGAGCGCCCCGGCCGCTCGCCACCTGCACTTCGAGCGAGCTGAGCCGCGTCTGCAGCAGGCTCACCACGTCGTCGGGCGGCAGCGCGGCCATCAGCGAGAGCGCCGTCTCGAAGATCGGGTACTCCTTCGCCGGGATGGCGAGCAGGTCGGACAGCCACTCGGCCATCTCCTCGCGCCCCTCCCCGGTGAGCCCGTAGACCGTGCGCTCGGGGCGGTTGCCCTGGCGCTCCACACCGGTCACCTCGACGAAGCCGTACTTCTCGAGGTTCTGCACGACGGTGTAGAGCGAGCCGTAGTTGGTCTTCGTGCTGGTGTCCTTGCCCTGGTTGCGCAGGGTCTGGGCGATCTCGTACGGGTGCATCGGCTTCTGCAGGAGCGTCGTCAGGACGGCGAGCGCCAGCGGGTTCCTGAGCTTGCGGTGCTTCCTCGTCACGACCGTCACCTCCACCTCGCACCCGAATATCCGCAACCGAACATATCGCGAGTCAGCACACCCTGTCCAGAGACGCGATGTAACGCGATCGAGTGACCTCGGCGAGAACGTGAGGACTTGGGCCCGCCCCGGACACGGTCGCGTGACGCGCATGAAACAGCGCGTCCCTAATTTCTGTCGCCCGACAGGAATTCCGCTTCCCCCTGGGCCCAAGGCAGGTTCCGCAGTGACGACAACGACACCCTCCGACGTACGCCCCGACCCGCCGCACCCGACCGAGTCCGCCGACGGCTCCCTCGCGGAGTTCGGCTACCGCCAGGAGCTGCACCGCAGCCTGGGCCGGTACGCCTCGTTCGCCGCCGGGTTCTCCTTCATCTCCGTCCTGACGACCGTCTTCCAGTTCTTCGCCTTCGGGTACGCCTTCGGCGGCCCCGTCTTCTTCTGGGCCTGGCCCGTCGTGCTGGTCGGACAGCTGCTGGTGGCCGCGTGCTTCGCGGAGCTGGCGGCGCGCTATCCGATCTCCGGCGCGATCTACCAGTGGTCGTCGCGGCTGTCGACGCCCTCGTTCGGCTGGTTCGCCGGCTGGATCATGGTGATCGGGCAGGTCGTGGTGGTCGCCGCGGCCGCGCTCGCCCTGCAGATGGTGCTGCCCGCGATCTGGTCCGGCTTCCAGCTGATCGGCACCGACCCCGCGCCCACCTCCTCGGACGGCGCGGCCAACGCGGCCCTCCTCGGCGTGATCCTGCTCGTGCTGACGACGCTGGTGAACGTCCTGGACAACCGCGTGATGTCCGTGATCAACCGGGTCGGCGTCACCGCCGAGATCATCGGCGCGGTCCTCATCGTCGTCCTGCTGCTCACCCACTCCGAGCGCACGCCCAGCATCACCTTCCACACCGAGGGGGCCGCGCAGAACGGGCTGTTCGGGGCGCTGCTCGTCGGCTCGTTCACGGCCGCCTACGTGATGATCGGCTTCGACAGCGCGGGCGAGATGAGCGAGGAGACGCACCATCCACGCCGTACCGCGCCCCGCACCATCCTCACCGCGCTCGGCGCGGCCGGACTGCTAGGCGGTCTGATCGTGCTGGGCGGACTGCTCGCCGCGCCCAGCCTCACCGACGGACGGCTGGGCGTCGACGGGCTCAGCTACGTCCTCACCAGCAGCCTCGGCGACGGCGTCGGCAAGGCGCTGCTCGCGGACGTGGTGGTCGCGATCGCGGTCGCGACGCTCGCCATCCAGACGGCTGCCTGCCGGATGCTGTTCTCCATGGCCCGCGACGGACAGCTGCCCTTCTCCGGCCGCCTCGCGCGCGTGAACCCGCGTACGGGCATGCCGAGCGCCCCGGCGCTGGTGGTCGGCGGCCTGGCCGGCGCACTGCTGCTGCTCAACTTCGCCTCCCCGGAGGCGTTCCTGGCCATCGGCACGACCTGCATCGTGATGCTCTACCTGGCGTACGCCATGGTCACCGGGCCGCTGCTGGTGCGCCGGCTGCGCGGCCAGTTCTCGTCGGCCGGCGTCGACGAGACCGGCGCGCGTCTGTTCTCCCTCGGCCGCTGGGGCGTCCCCGTCAACGCCCTCGCCCTGCTCTACGGCCTGCTGATGACGATCAACCTGGCCTGGCCGCGGGCGGCGGTCTACGACCCGGCGGGCGGCCACTGGTACTTCCAGTGGTTCACGGTGCTGTTCCTCGGCGGCACGATCGCGGCGGGCGCGGCGTTTCGGATGTTCCGGAAGTTCCGGACGTACGGTTCGACGGCGCCCTGAGGGGGCGCGGGGAACTGGGCGACCGGCCACGAAGGCGCCGCAGCGGACCGACGGCCGGTCGCGGCGCCTTCAGCGGAGCGCTCAGTCGCCCCGTACGCGCGCGTGCAGGTGCATGTCGTGCCAGCCGTCCACGTGCAGGAGGGCGCTGCGCTTGGTGCCTTCCAGGGTGAAGCCGGCCTTCGCGGCGACGCGGCAGGAGGCCTGGTTGGCGGTGGCGTGCAGCAGCTCCAGGCGGTGGAGGCCGATCTCGTCGAGGGCCCAGCGGGCGAGGGCGGTCGTGGCGCGGGCGGCGACGCCCCGGCCCCGGGCCGCGGCCGTCGTCCAGTAGGCGACCTCGGCCATGCCGTCGCCGAGATGGATCTCGCGCAGGGCCGCCCGCCCCAGCAGCCGGTCGGTGTCCGCGTCGGCGACGGCCCACTGGGCGATGCGCTCCCCCGCCCAGCCCGCCGTCCACTCCTCGATCCAGCCGGCGACCTCCGCCACGGAGTCGGCGGAGCGGACGTGCCACTGGTGGATGAGCGGGTCCTGGAAGGCCGCGTGGACGGCGGGCGCGTCCTCGGCCCGCCAGGGGCGCAGGACCAGCCCGTCGCCGGTGGGGAGCACGGGCTGCGGGCGGCCGGCGAGGGTTCCGGCGGGCAGGACGGGGCCGGTGAGATCGGGCATGATCCGCATCCTGCCGACGGGGCGCGAGCCGACCAACGGGTTTTCATCTCGCCACAAGCCCTGGCCGTCGACGTCGGCTGTCAGGGGCCGGGGGTCGGAGGTCGGGGGTCGGGGGCAGCCTCAGCCGTCAGGGGGCAGCCGTCAGCCGTCGACCGTCGCTGTACGCCCTCGCCGTACGCCCGGGCCGTACGCCCGGGCCGTAAGCCCCCCCGTAGGCTTGGTTCCGATGAGACGCCGTACCCCTCCCCCGCCCTCCCCGCTGCCGCAGCGCGACGGGATCGACGCGGTGCGGGTGCGGCTGCCGGGCGTGGGGTCCTGGGCCACCGTGCGGGAGCATCTGGTGGCGCGGGTCGGCCAGGCGCGCGCGGGGGTCGTCGACGGAATGCTGGCGGCGGGGCTGGTCGTCGGCGCCGACGGGCGGCCGGTGGCGTCGGACGCGCCGTACGTGCCCGGGATGTTCGTCTGGTTCCACCGGGACCTGCCCGCGGAGACGCCGGTGCCGTTCCCGCTGGAGATCGTGCACCGCGACGAGCACATCGTCGTCGTCGACAAGCCGCACTTCCTGGCCACCACTCCGCGCGGCAGCCATGTCACCGAGACCGCGCTGGCCCGGCTGCGGCGGGAACTGGGCCTCCCCGCGCTCGGCGCGGCCCACCGCCTCGACCGGCTCACCGCCGGCCTCGTGCTGTTCACCGTCCGGCCCGAGGAGCGCGGCGCGTACCAGGCGCTGTTCCGCGACCGCCTGGTCCGCAAGGTGTACGAGGCCGTCGCCCCGTACGCTCCCTCGCTCGTGTGGCCGGTGACCGTGCGCAGCCGGATCCTGAAGGAGCGCGGGATCCTGGCCGCCCGGGAGGTGCCCGGCGAGCCGAACGCGGTCAGCCGCGTCGAGCCCGTCGAGCACCGCCCCGACGGCCTCGCCCGCTACCGGCTCGTCCCCGAGACCGGGCAGACCCATCAACTGCGGGTGCACATGACCACGTTGGGCGTGCCGATCCTCGGCGACCCGCTCTACCCCGAGGTGACCGCCCCCGTACCGCCCGACGACTTCCGGCGACCGCTGCAACTGCTGGCGCGGGAGCTGGAGTTCACCGATCCGGTCACGGGGGCGGAGCACCGGCTGCACAGCCGGCGAACGCTCGAGGCCTGGGCGTCGTACGACCGTTGGGCTCAGTAGCCAGTCGGGCTCAGTAGCCGCGGCACCAGGCCAGGAAGCGCCGCCAGGCGTTGGGCCGGCGGGCCGGCGGCTCGGGGGCGGGCGGCGCGGGCTGCGGCGCGGCCACCGGCTCGGGGGCGGGCGGCGCGGGCTGCGGGTCGATGTTCAGCGGCCGGACGACCCGCTGCGGCGGTACCGGGGCGTGGCTGGGCCTGAGCGTGACGTCCTGCTGAGGCTTCGGCTCGAAGTGGACCGGCAGCGCCACCAGGTGCCGCGAGGCGATCGACGTGGTCCAGGACAACTCGTCCTCATCGCAGTCGAGTTGCACGTCCGGCAGCCGCGACAGGAGCGCGTCGACGCCGACGTCGGCGATGGCGCGGCCGATGTCCTGGCCGGGGCACTCGTGCGGGCCGCCGCCGAAGGCGAGGTGGGAGCGGTTGCCCCGCATGTGGGCGGAGAGGTCGGGGCGCACCCGGGGATCGAGGTTGCCGGGGGCGGGCGCGAAGAACAGACCGTCGCCCTTGCGGATGCGCTGGCCGCCCAACTCGGTGTCCTGCTTGGCCATGTAGCCGAAGATCGTGCTGAACGGCGGTTCGTCCCACAGGGACTGCTCGACCGCCTCCGGCACCGTCATCTCGCCGCCGTTGAGCCGGGCGAGGAAACGCGGGTCGGTGAGGACCATGCGCAGCACGTTGGACAGGAGGTTGACCGTGGCCTCGTAGGCGGCGAAGAGCACCAGGCGCAGGTGTTCGCGGACCTCGTCGTCGGTCAGTCCGGCCGGGTGGGTGATGAGGTGACTGGTGAAGTCCTCGGCGGGCTGGGCGCGGCGGCGGGCGGTGAGCCGGCTCAGCGCGCCCACGACGTACTCGTGGCTGGCGACGGCGGTCTCGCTGCCCTTGAGCGCGTCCCGGGCGGCGGCGACCATCCGGTCGTTGTACTCGTCGGGCATGCCGAGGATCTGGCACATCACCGCCATCGGAAGGTGCTCGGCGAACTGACCGACCAGCTCGGCCCGGCCCTCCTCGCAGAAGCGGTTGACCAGAGCCTGCGTGGCTCGGTAGATGTACCGGCGCACACTGCGCTCTTCGAGGGTCTCCATGGCCGCGGTGACCGCGGCCCGCAGCCGCTTGTGCTCGTCGCCCTCGGCGTGCGCGCAGATGGGCTGCCAGGCGATGTGCGGCATGAGCGGGTGGTCGGGCCTGACCTTGCCGTCCCGTTGCGGCGACCAGATGCGGGTGTCCTTGGTGAACTGTGAGGGCGTGCGCGCCATCTGCAGGTTCTCGGCGTGCCCGAGGACCACCCACATCGGCAGGTCGTCGTGGATCAGGACCGGCGCCACGGGGCCGTACTCCTCGCGGAGTTGCTCGTACAGCGCGCCCAGGTCCTCCGCGCCGGGGCCGTAGAGCCGTTGCAGTCCGCCGGGGCCGCGGCTGTGTGCGGGGCAGCCGGGGGGCGGGTCCAGGGCGAGGTCGTGCGGTCCGGTCGTGGTGGGGTGTTCAGGGGTCACAGGCGTCGCTCCGAAGCTGTGGTGGATCCGGTGTCGGGGGGGTACGGGGGTGGATGTCCCGGGAGGGCCGGGGATGTGCGGGGTGCGGAGGGCGAAGGGGTCAGGTGAGGGCGCCGCTCAGCGACAGGGTGTGCAGGAAGCGCATCAGGGTCACCAGGACGTCCCGGCTGGAGGCGCGGCGGCGGACGTCGCACTCCACGATCGGGATCTCGGGCGGCAGGTCGAGGGCGGAGCGCAGGTCGTCCAGGGGGTACCGGGGCCCGTCGGGGAAGGTGTTGACGGCGACGACGAAGGGCACTCCGCCCTCCTCCAGCCGGCCCATGACCTCGAAGCTGACCTCGAGGCGCCGGGTGTCGACCAGGACGACCGCGCCGAGCGCGCCCTCGAACAGTCCGTTCCACAGGAACCAGAAGCGCTCCTGGCCGGGCGTGCCGAAGAGGTAGAGCACCACCTGCTCCGTGATGCGGATCCGCCCGAAGTCCATCGCGACGGTCGTGGCGGTCTTCGAATCGGAGCCGTAGTCGTCGTCGACTCCGATGCCCGCCTGGGTCATGGTCTCCTCGGTGGTCAGCGGCCTGATCTCGCTGACGGAACCGACCATGGTGGTCTTGCCGACCCCGAAGCCGCCCACGATGACGATCTTCGCCGCGGCCGTGGTGGTGTGCGGCAGACAGTCCTCGGCGCGTGGGCCGGGAATCGTGTCAGAGCCTTTGAAGTCCATGCATCACCGCTTCGAGAAGGGAACGGTCGGGGAGCTCCTGCCGGACGATCGGGGCGCGCGCCTGTACGAGTTCCGCCGCCAGCATCTCGGTGAGCAGCACCGTGATCACGCTGAACGGCAGACCGAGATAGGCCGACACCTCGGCCACCGACAGCGGGGCGCTGCACATCCGCAGCACCGCCGTCTGTTCCGGGGTGGCGGACGAGGGCGGTTCGGCGCACGCCACGACTAACGTCACCAGGTCGAGGGGGGCCCGCTCCCCGTCGGGTCCCGTGATGACGTACAGCCGCTCGGGTTTCTTCTTCTCCCCCTCCTCCTGAGGCTGCGAATCCGAGGCCGAAGCCGAAGCCGGGGGCGGAAGCGGAGGCGGTAGGGGATGTCGCCGTCGACGTTGGGGAGGCGTCATACGGTCTGCCCGTTGCGGCGGGGCGGGCTGGTCAGATGGGCGCCGATCCGGACCACCAGGTCGCGCATCGAGGCGCTCATCCGGCCGGGTTCGCAGCGTACGTCGGCGAGGACCGCGAGGTAGGCGTTGGCGCCGGCGGACATCAGGTAGAAGTAGCCGCCGTCCATCTCGATCATGACGAGGTTCATCTCGCCGTCGACGCTGGGGATCTCCTGGGCGACGGCGCCGGCCAGGCTCTGCAGGCCCGCGCAGGCGGCGGCGACGCGGTCCGCGGCGTCGGGGTCGCCGGCGTAGCGGGCGATGCGCAGTCCGTCGGCCGAGAGCACGACGATCATCTCGATGCCCGGAACGCCGTTGTAGAGCTCCTTGAGCAGCCAGTCGAAGTTTTGGCGCTGCTGGATCACGTGAGGTCCCCTTCATCGTCGGCCTCGGACTTGGCCTTGTCTTCGATCAGATGCAGGTATGCGGTGGGATTGCGGGTGAAGTCGGTGGGGTGGACGCCCGGCGGGGTGTCCTTCTTCAGCCCCTCCCAGAAGGCCTCGAACGCCAGTCCGGGCTCGGGCTTCTTCTTCTCCCGCTGGGGCTCCGGCTTGGGCTGCGCGAACGGGTCGGGCTTGCCCTGGCGCGCGGCCTCCTGGGCCGCGTACGCCTCCCGGTAGCGCTGACTGATCGAGACCGTCGTCTTGCTGCGGCGCTGCGGAAGGCCCTGTTCGGTCCACTCGGTGACCACGGGCACGTCGTCTTCCAGCGAGACGTTGGCCGGGATCTTCGGGTTGGTGGGGCGGCGCTTCTTGGGCGGGCGCTTGGGGCCCTCGAGCGCGCCCAGGTCGATCTGCGGCACGGCGGTGGCGCCGATGCCGTGGGCGTAGCCGGGGGCGGGGTCGGAGGTCATCATCTCGCTGGGCACGATGAGGACCGCGCGGACGCCGCCGTACGCCGAAGTACGCAGGGAGACCTGCAGGTTGAACGACGTGCACAGTCGGCCGACGACCGCCAGGCCCAGGCGCGGGGCGCCTCCGAGGTCCTGGATGGTGGCGCCGCGCATGGCGTTCTCCAGCATCCGCTCGGTCTTGGCGCGGCTCTCCTCGCTGAGGCTGACGCCCGCGTCCTCGATCTCGATGGCGATGCCGGTCTGCACCTCGACGGCGTTGACGTGCACCTTGGTCTGCGGGGGCGAGAAGCGGGTGGCGTTGTCGAGGAGTTCGGCGAGCGCGTGGATGAGCGGCTCGACGGAGATGCCGCGGATGTTGACCTTGGCGATGGAGTTCAGCTGGATGCGCCGGTACTCCAGGATCCGGGACATGGCGCCGCGCAGCACGCTGTACAGCGGGACCGGCTGGGGCCAGCTGCGGCCGGGGCGGCCGCCGCCGAGCACGCCGATGGAGTCGGCGAGGCGGCCGATCAGCGAGGTGCCGTGGTCGATGCGCAGCAGGTCGTCGAAGACCTCGGGGTTGCGGCCGTGGTCCTCCTCCATCTCCCGCAGTTCCGCGGACTGCTGGTGGACGATCGCCTGGACGCGGCGGGCGACGCTGACGAACGCGCGCTGGGCGGAGTCGCGCAGGGCGTCCTCGTAGTCGACGATGTCCAGGATCTTCTTGACCACCGCGCGCTGCGCGTCGTCGAGTTCCAGGAAGGACGCATCGTATTCACCCAGGCGGAGCATCACCTCCCCGGGGGAACTTCCGCGGCGCAGCCACTCCACGGCGGTGGGCACATGGTCCTCGGCGAGCCGGAGGTTCTCCTCCTGGTGGGCGGCGACCCGCCGCTCCAGGTAGGCGACGCGCCGGTCGTTCTGCGCGCACTGTTCGCGCAGCCGTCGCTCCCGGCGCAGCCCACCGGTCCCCACGGCGGTCAACAAAAGGGTGGCCACGGCCCCGCAGACGCCGACGACGAGCCGGGCCTGCCCCGCCACGAGGGCGACGGCGGCTCCGGTCGCCGCGGCCATCAGTATCGACGGCAGCAACAGCACACGCACGTAGGGAAGTTCTCGGCGACCGGGTGGGGACTGAACACTCACCATGTGGGCACCCTCTGTAGGGATCTGTCGGTATCTTCGGAACATTTGGGAACAAGCGCACGATTACATCTCAACTCGGTGCGCCGCGGGCGAGCTTAGTCCGACAGGATCATCGCCGTGTCATATTCGGCAACCGCCTGAAACCGACTCCGTACGTGCAGTAACGTCAGGCCCATTTGCACACTCTGACATCATTCGCACACACTCCGTAACGGCGTACGGGTGTGCGAAAGAGTTCACCGTGACGGGTGAGACGAGGGTTTCCGCGCCTGCCGACGTCGGGCGGTCAGACCCTGACGCCCTGACCTCCGCGCCGCTCAGACCCCCGTGATGCGCAGGGCCGCGTCCGCGGTGGCGCGGGCGAACTCCGAGACGGGGCGGTCGGGTTCCGAGCGGTGGACGAGGATGACGCCCTCGATCAGCCCGAAGACGAGATCGGTGCGCAGATCGAGCTCGCTCTTGACGAGCGCCCCGCCCGCGGCCGTGGAGGCCAGCAACTGGCGGTAGGCGTCCTTGAGCTCGGCGCGGACCGCATGGAAGCCGGCGAACCGCTCGGTGCGCACCTCGGGCAGCAGATAGAGGCCGCCGAGGTTGTGCGACCCGCCGCACAGCAGCTCCACGTCCGTGCGGCACAGCTCCCACAGCCGGTCCTCGGCGGGCCGCGCGTCCTGTGCGAGCAGCTCACGGGCGTACGCCAGCGAGGGCGTCACGGTGGACTCCAGCAGCGCGGCGAGCAGCTCCTCCTTGCCGGAGACGTAGTGGTACATCGACGCCTGGCGCATGCCCGCCCGCTCGGCCACGGCCCGGGTGGTGGTGGCAGCGTAGCCGCGGGTGGTGAACAACTCCGCGGCGGCCGCGAGCAGTTCGGCGCGCGGCGTGAGCCCGCTGTCCGGGCGCTGCGCGGCGCGCGGCCGGCCGACCCGGCGTCCGTTGCCCGCGCTGCTCGTCCCCATGCGTTCGATCCTCGCACACGACGACGGACCACGATCTTCCCTTGGCCCCGGGCGGTCTCCGCGAAGGGCCGACGGCCGACTCCGGTGAGGACTCGGTAACCGCCCCGCAACCCGAGAGCAACGGCGCCGACCCGGCCCGCCCCTAATTTCTGTCAAGCGACAGAAATACGAACGCCGCAGACACGAACGACAGCGACAACCCCCAGCTGAGGAGGTCCCGCGATGGCGACAGCGACCACGTACGGAGCACGTGCCCACGCCCGGGCCCAGGAGGGCGCCCGGGCCGAGGCCATGCCGGTCGTCCCGGCCCGGGACTGGCAGAACCCGCCCTGCGAGGCCGGCCACCTGGTGTGGGCGGAGACGGTGGCGGGCGGCAACTACACCCACCGGGTCCTCGCGCGCGGCACCGAGCTGCGCCTGACCGACCTGCGCGGCGACGCCTGCGCCCACCTGCTGCTGTACGCCGACGGCCGCCCCTGGGAGCGGCTCAACGTCGCCGACACGGTCAAGGTCCAGTGGAACGCCTACCTGGGCGAGGGCGTCCTGCTCCTCTCCGACCAGGGCCGCGTCCTCGCCTCGCTCGTCGCCGACGCCTCCGGACGGCACGACGCGCTGTGCGGCACCTCCACCCTCGTACGCAACACCGCGCGCTACGGCGACGGAACCCCGCAGTCCGCCTCCCCCGCCGGCCGTGAGCTGTTCAAGCTGGCCGCCGCCAAGAACGGTCTGGAGCCGCGCGACCTGCCGCCCTCCCTGTCGTTCTTCCAGGGCGTGGAGGTCCGCGAGGACGGCACGCTCGACTTCACCGGCTCGGCAGGACCGGGCGGAAGCGTCACCCTGCGCGCCGAGCAGGACGTGACCGTGCTGATCGCCAACGTGCCGCACCCCTCCGACCCTCGCCCCGACTACGTCAGCACCCCGCTGGAGGTCCTCGCCTGGCGCGCGGCGCCGACGTCACCGGGCGACCCGCTGTGGGAGGCCACTCCCGAGGGCCGCCGCGCCTTCCTCAACACCGCCGAATTCCTCACCGCGAGGGGGCTCGCATGAGCACGAAGACCGTGGTCCAGGCACGCGCCGCCTGGTCGTCCGTCGTGCGCACCGACGAGACGCTCACCATCACCGACCTGCACGGCAACCAGGCCGTCGACTTCCTCGTGTACGACGCCCACGACCCGTCCGTGCGCTACAGCGCGCCCGACACGATCCAGGCGCAGGGCGGCATCTTCCTCACCACGGGCAGCGTGCTGATGTCCAACGAGCACACCCCGCTGATGACGGTGACCGCCGACGCCGTGGGCCGCCACGACACCGTCGGGGGCGCCTGCTCCAAGGAGTCCAACACCCTGCGCTACGGCCACCACACCTATGCGCAGCACGCGTGCGTGGACAACTTCCTCGCCGAGGGCGCGAAGCACGGCCTCGGCAAGCGCGACCTCGTCTCCAACATCAACTGGTACATGAACGTGCCCGTCGAGCGGGACGGCACCCTCGGCATCGTCGACGGCCTCTCCGCGCCGGGCCTCTCCCTCACCCTGCGCGCCGACCGCGACGTCCTCGTCCTCGTCTCCAACTGCCCCCAGATCAACAACCCCTGCAACGGCTTCGACCCGACGGCGGTCGAGATGACGATCACCGGGGAACCGGCATGAGCCTCTCCTCCGCCTCCGCCTCCGCCTTCGACAAGCTGCTGATCGCCAACCGGGGCGAGATAGCCGTACGGATCATCCGCACCGCCCGCGAACTGGGCCTGCGCACGGTCGCCGTGTACTCCGACCCCGACCGCTCGGCCCCCCACGTCCGGCTCGCCGACGAGGCGGTACGGCTCGGCCCGGCGCCCGCCAAGGAGTCCTACCTCGACGCCGACCTCGTCCTGAAGGCGGCCAAGGACACCGGCGCGGGCGCGATCCACCCGGGCTACGGCTTCCTCTCGGAGGACGCGTCCTTCGCCCGCCGCTGCGCCGACGCGGGGATCGTGTTCGTGGGCCCGACGCCCGAGCAGCTGGAGCTGTTCGGCGCCAAGCACACGGCCCGGGCTGCGGCCGAGGCGGCGGGCGTGGCCCTGGCCCCGGGGACCGGACTGCTGGCCTCCCTCGCCGAAGCACTGGAGAAAGCCCAGGTCATCGGCTACCCGGTCATGCTCAAGGCGACCGGCGGAGGCGGCGGCATCGGCATGTCGGCCTGCCACTCCTCCGCCGAGCTCACCGACGCCTGGGAGCGCGTCCAGCGCGTCGCGGCCGCCTCCTTCTCCTCGGCCGGCGTCTTCCTGGAACGGCTCGTGGAGCACGCCCGCCATGTCGAGGTGCAGGTCTTCGGCGACGGCGAGGGCAGGGTCGTCACCTTCGGCGACCGCGACTGCTCGCTCCAGCGCCGCAACCAAAAGGTCCTCGAGGAGGCCCCCGCCCCCGGTCTCCCGGACCGCATACGCCGACAACTCGCCGTTTCCGCCCGTGACTTGTGCGCCTCCGTCGGCTACCGCTCCGCCGGCACCGTCGAGTTCGTCTACGACGCGGCCCGCGAACAGGCCTACTTCCTGGAGGTCAACACCCGCCTGCAGGTGGAGCATCCGGTCACCGAGGAGATCTACGGCGTCGACCTGGTCGCCTGGATGCTGCGCCTGGCCCGCGGCGAGCGGGACGTCGTACGCGACCCCGGCGCCCCGCGCGGCCACGCCGTCGAGGCACGCCTCTACGCGGAGGATCCCAGCCGCGAACACCGTCCCAGCGCGGGCCTGTTGACCCGGGTCGAGTTCCCCGGCGGGGTGCGCGTGGACGGCTGGGTGGAGACCGGCACCGAGGTGACGACGTCGTACGACCCGATGCTCGCCAAGGTGATCGCCTACGGCTCCGACCGCGCCCACGCCCTGGCCCGGCTCGACGACGCGCTCTCCCGCACCCGCGTCGACGGCATCGAGACGAACCTGGGGCTGGTGCGGGCGGCGCTGGCGGACTCGCGTTTCGTGACGGCGGCGCACTCCACGGCGACCCTGGCCACCGTCGTCGACCCGACCCCGCGCATCGAGGTGGTCTCCGGCGGCACGCTCACCACCGTGCAGGACTGGCCCGGCCGCACCGGCCACTGGCAGGTCGGGGTACCGCCGTCCGGCCCGATGGACGACCACTCCTTCCGCCTGGGCAACCGGGCGCTCGGCAACCCGGAGGGCGCCCCGGGCCTGGAGTGCACCCTCCAGGGCCCGACGCTGCGCTTCACCCACCCCACCACGGTGTGCGTGACGGGCGCCCCCGCGGCGATCGCCGTGGACGGCACGCCGGTGGCCCCGTGGACGCCGGTGACCGTGCCGGCCGGGGCGCTGCTGGAGGTCGGCGCGCCCGGCGAGCACGGGCTGCGGACGTACGTCCTGTTCGCGGGCGGCCTGGACGTCCCCGCCTTCCTGGGCAGCGCGAGCACCTTCACGCTGGGCCGGTTCGGCGGGCACGGCGGACGGGCCCTGCGCACGGGCGACGTCCTGCACGGCGGGACGGTCGCCGGAGGCGAGGCCGAGACCGAGGCCGTGCCGGTGGCCGACCGCCCGGACCTCGGCTCCGTCTGGCACATCGGCGCGGTCGAAGGCCCGCACGCGGCGCCGGAGTTCTTCACCGAGGACGACATCCGCGACTTCTACGCCGCCGACTGGAAGGTCCATTTCAACTCGGCGCGCACCGGCGTCCGTCTGATCGGGCCGAAGCCGCGCTGGGCGCGCACCGACGGCGGCGAGGCGGGCCTGCACCCGTCCAACATCCACGACACCCCGTACTCCGTCGGCGCCGTCGACTACACCGGCGACATGCCGGTGCTGCTCGGCCCGGACGGTCCCTCGCTCGGCGGGTTCGTGTGCCCGGCGACGGTCCTCAGCTCGGAGCGCTGGAAGCTGGGCCAGCTGCGCCCGGGCGACACGGTGCGCTTCCAGCCGGTGGACACGGCCGGCGCCCCGCGCCCCGACATCGTCGACGGGGGCGTACTGGCCCGGGACGGCGACGTGACGTACCGGCGCAGCGGCGACGACAACCTGCTGGTCGAGTTCGGCCCCATGCAGCTCGACCTGGCGTTGCGCATGCGGGTGCACGCCCTGATGGAGGCGGTGGTCGCCGCCGGCCTGGACGGGGTCACCGACCTCACCCCCGGCATCCGCTCGCTCCAGATCCAGACCGACCCGGATCGTCTGCCCCAGCCCGAACTCCTCGCGGTGGTACGGGAGATGACGGCCGCCCTCCCGCCCACCGACGCCCTGGTCGTCCCCTCCCGCACCGTGCACCTCCCGCTCTCCTGGGACGACCCGGCGACCCGCGAGGCGATCGCCCGCTACATGGCGGGGGTCCGCGACGACGCGCCCTGGTGCCCGTGGAACATCGAGTTCATCCGCCGGGTCAACGGCCTGGAGTCGGTGGCGGACGTCTACGACACGGTCTTCGACGCGGAGTACCTGGTCCTGGGCCTCGGCGACGTCTACCTGGGCGCCCCGGTCGCCACTCCCCTCGACCCCCGCCACCGGCTGGTGACCACGAAGTACAACCCGGCCCGCACCTGGACGGCCGAGAACTCGGTCGGCATCGGCGGCGCGTACCTGTGCATCTACGGCATGGAGGGCCCCGGCGGCTACCAGTTCGTGGGCCGCACCACCCAGGTGTGGTCGCCCTGGCAGCAGCGCGGCGCGTTCGAGCCGGGCTCGCCCTGGCTACTGCGCTTCTTCGACCGGATCCGCTGGTACCCGGTCGACGCCGACGAACTCCTCGACCTGCGGGCCGACATCACCTCGGGCCGCTTCGTGCCGCGCATCGAGGAGGGCGCCTTCTCGCTCGCCGAGTACGAGACCTTCCTGGCCGAACACGCCGACTCGATCGCGGAGTTCAGACAACGCCAGCAGACCGCGTTCGCGGCGGAGCGGGACGCGTGGGAGGCGGCGGGCGAGTTCACCCGGGCGGAGGCGGCGGCAGCGCCGCCCGCACCCCCGGCCGAGGTGACCGTGCCGACCGGCGGCCGCTTGGTGGAGGCCGAATTCGCCGCGTCCGTATGGCAGTTGAACGTGGCTCCCGGGGACGAGGTGACGGCGGGACAGCCGCTGCTCGCCCTGGAGGCGATGAAGATGGAGTCCCGCGTGCACGCGCCGGTCGACGGCGTGGTCGCGCAGGTCCTGGCCCGGCCCGGCGACCAGGTCGAGGCGGGCACGGCACTGCTCGTACTGGCCCCCGCGACGAGCTGAAACACCCCCGAGGAGCACGCACATGTCCCCCACCGAGTCCCGCACCGATTCCCGAACCGTCTCCCGCGTCCGCGCCGCCTACGCCCGCATCGAGGCCGTGGACCGCCCGGAGATCTGGATCGATCTGCGGCCACGACAGGACGTCGAGGCGGAGGCCCGCACCCTCGACGAGCGGCTGGCACGCGGCGAACGCCTCCCGCTCGCCGGCCGGCTGCTCGCCGTCAAGGGCAACATCGACGTGGCCGGCCTGCCCACCACCGCGGGCTGCCCGGCGTACGCCTACGAGCCCGCCGCCGACGCCCCGGCGGTCGCCCGGCTGCGCGCGGCCGGGGCGCTGGTCCTGGGCACCACGAACCTCGACCAGTTCGCGACGGGCCTGGTCGGCACCCGCTCCCCGCACGGCGCGGTCCGCGGCGCCCACGACCCGGCGCGCATCAGCGGCGGCTCCAGCTCCGGCTCCGCCGTCGCGGTGGCGCTCGGCATCGTCGATCTCGCCCTCGGCACGGACACCGCGGGCTCGGGCCGGGTCCCGGCCGCCTTCAACGGCATCGTCGGCCTCAAGCCCACCCGCGGCCTGGTCCCCACCGAGGGCGTCGTCCCGGCCTGCGCCTCACTCGACTGCGTGACGGTGTTCGCCCGCACCCTCCCCGACGCCGAGCAGGCGCTGGCGTTCATGGCATCGCCGGCCGCCCGCACCCTCCCGCCCCTCCCCGCCCGCGCCCCCGGCCCCTGGCGCATCGCGGTCCCGCCCCTCTCGCAGCTCGGCGAACTGGACAAGGGCTGGGCGCAGGCCTACGAGGCGGCCGTGGCCCACGTCGCGGCAGCCGGGGCCGAGATCCGCACCCTCGACCTCACCCCCTTCACCGAGGCCGCGGCGATGCTCTACGAAGGCGCGTTCGTCGCCGAGCGCTACACGGCCGTGGGCGCCTTCGTCGACAAGCTGCTCGCGGAGGGCGGCGCGGGTCTGGACCCCACCGTCGCCGGCATCATCACCCGAGCCCGCGACATCCCCGCCCACCGTCTCTACTCCGACACCGAGCGCCTGGCGACCCTGCGCGCCCGAGCCCTGGCCGAACTGGCCGACGCGGACGCCCTGTTGCTGCCCACCGCCCCCGGTCACCCCACCCTCGCCGAGGTCGCCGCAGACCCCCTGGGCGCCAACGCCCGCCTGGGCCGCTTCACCAACTCCACGAACCTCTTCGACCTGGCCTCGGTGGCCGCCCCGGCCGGCGAGGTGAACGGCCTCCCCTTCGGCGTCATGCTGATCGGCCCGGCCTTCACCGACGAACGCCTGGCAGGAATCGCGGCCCTGCTCCCACCGCAGACCTACCTCGCCGTGGTCGGCGCCCACCTCACCGGCCAGCCCCTGAACCCCCAACTCCTGTCCCTGGGGGCGGTAATGGACCGCACGACCACCACCTCCCCCTCCTACCGCCTCCACGCCCTGCACACGACGCTACCCAAGCCGGGCCTGGTGTACGTGGGCGAGAACAAGGGCGGCGCAAAGATCGAAACAGAAATCTGGCGCCTCCCGGCAGAGGGCTTGGGCCGCCTGCTGTCGTCCCTCCCCCACCCGATGACCCTGGGCAGCGTAGAACTGTCGGACGGAAGCAGGGTCCCGGGCTTCCTGTGCGAACCGAGCGCGTTGGAAGACGCCGAGGACATCACGCGACACGGCAGCTGGCGCTCATATCTGAAAGAACGCTAGGGCAGGTCACCGCAGAGGCGCGGGGCTGCATCGAGATGCGGCTCCGCCGCGTGGTCGCGACCAGCCACGGACGACCCGCACCCGCCAGACGCCCTGTCACCCCACAGACGAATAGGCGACAACCCCCCGCAGCAACTGGTCAACAGCCTTACGCGCGTTCCGCGCCACCGTCGAGCCCTCCGCAGAAGAAGGCGCGGCAGCCGCAACCTGCCCCAGCACGTCGATCACCTGCTTGCACCACCGCACAAAGTCGCCGGCCGGCATCTCCACCTCCCGCAGCACCTCGTCGAGCCCCTTCCCCGAGGCCCACATGTACGCGGCCCAGGCGAACCCGAGATCGGGCTCACGCTGCCCGACGCCCTCGGTCTGGCTGATCCGGAAGTCCTCCTCCAGCGCGTCCAGCCGCCCCCAGATCCGCACCATCTCGCCGAGCGCGGCCTTCGCCCCGCCCGCGGGCAGCTTCGGCGCCATCGCATCGTCGGCGGCCCGGGCCTCGTACACCAACGCGGAGACGCAGGCGGCGAGTTCGGCAGGGGCGAGCCCCTCCCAGATGCCGGCCCGCACGCATTCGCTGGCCAGCAGGTCGAGTTCGCCGTAGAGCCGGGCGAGCCGCTTGCCGTGCTCGGTGACCTCGTCGCCCCGCAGATAGTCGAGCTCGGTCAGCAACGCCACGATCCGGTCAAACGTGCGAGCGATCGTGTTGGTACGCCCCTCGATCCGCCGTTCCAGCTGCGAGGTGTCGCGCAGCAGCCGGTAGTAGCGCTCGGCCCAGCGGGCGTGGTCCTCGCGGTCGGTGCAGCCGTGGCAGGGGTGCGCGCGGATCTCGGTGCGCAGCCGGGCGATCTCGCGGTCGTCGGCGGCCTGCGAGCGCTGCTTGCGGGCGCGCTCCGGCGGGATGTGCCCGGCCTTGGTGCGCAGCGCGGAGGCGAGGTCGCGGCGGGACTGCGGCGAGCGCGGGTTGAACGTCTTCGGGATCCGCATCCGGTCCAGCGCCTCGACCGGGATCGGGAAGTCCATCGAGGCCAGCCGCTTGACCTGCCGCTCCGCGGTGAGGACTAGGGGGCGGGGCCCGTCGTGGTGGTCGAAGCCGCGGTGCCCGTTGGCCCGCCCGGCGGGCAGGCCGGGGTCGAGGACCAGCGCCAGTCCGGCGTACTTGCCGGTGGGCACATGGATGACGTCCCCCGGCTTCAGCTTCTCCAGCGCCACCGCCGCCTCGGCGCGCCGCTGGGAGACTCCCTGCTTGGCCAGCTCGGTCTCGCGGTCCTTGAGCTCGCGGCGCAGCCGCGCGTACTCCTCGAAGTCGCCGAGGTGGCAGGTCATGGACTCCTTGTAGCCGTCGAGTCCCTCCTCGTTGCGCTGCACCTGCCGGGAGATCCCGACGACCGACCGGTCGGCCTGGAACTGCGCGAACGACGTCTCGAGGAGCTCGCGCGAGCGGTGCCGCCCGAACTGCTCGACCAGATTGACCGCCATGTTGTACGACGGCTTGAAGCTGGAGCGCAGCGGGTACGTGCGCGTGCCCGCCAGTCCCGCGAGGTGCTCGGGGCTCATGGCGCGCTGCCACAGCACGACGGCGTGGCCCTCCACGTCGATGCCGCGGCGGCCGGCCCGCCCGGTCAGCTGGGTGTACTCGCCGGGGGTGATGTCGGCGTGCTGCTCGCCGTTCCACTTGACGAGCTTCTCCAGGACCACCGAGCGGGCGGGCATGTTGATGCCGAGGGCGAGGGTCTCGGTCGCGAAGACGGCCTTGACCAGGCCGCGCACGAACAGTTCCTCGACGACCTCCTTGAAGGTCGGCAGCATGCCGGCGTGGTGGGCGGCGATGCCTCGCTCCAGGCCCTCCAGCCACTCGTAGTAGCCCAGGACGTGCAGGTCCTCGTGGGGGATGGCGGCGGTGCGCTCCTCGACGAGGGCGCGGACCTCCGCCCGTGCGTCCTCGTCGTTGAGCCGCAGGCCGGCGTGCAGGCACTGCTGGACGGCGGCCTCGCAGGCGGCGCGGCTGAAGATGAACGTGATCGCGGGCAGCAGGCCCTCGGCGTCGAGCCGCTCGATGACCTCCGGCCGCCCGGGCGTCCACACCCGTGAGCGCTGCCTTCGCTCGCGCTCGCGGTCGGCCTCGCGCAGGTTGGTGCGGCCGCGTCTGCGGTCCTGGTACGACGGCCGGCTGGCCTCCATGCGGGCCAGGCGGGCGAGGTCGGGGTTGACGGCCCTGCGGTGGCCCTCGCCCTCCTCGAACAGGTCGTACATCCGCCGGCCGGCGAGCACGTGCTGGAACAGCGGCACGGGCCGGTGTTCGGAGACGATCACCTCGGTGTCGCCGCGGACGGTGTCGAGCCAGTCGCCGAACTCCTCGGCGTTGGACACGGTCGCCGAGAGGGAGACGAGGGTGACCGACTCGGGGAGGTGGATGATCACCTCTTCCCACACCGCGCCCCGGAAGCGGTCGGAGAGGTAATGCACCTCGTCCATCACCACGTACCCGAGGCCGAGGAGGGTCTGCGAACCGGCGTACAGCATGTTCCGCAGGACCTCGGTGGTCATCACGACCACCGGGGCGTCGGAGTTGACGCTGTTGTCGCCGGTGAGCAGGCCGACCTTGTCGCTGCCGTAGCGTCGGCACAGGTCGGAGTACTTCTGGTTGGACAGCGCCTTGATGGGTGTCGTGTAGAAGCACTTCTTGCCCTGCTGGAGGGCGAGGTGGACGGCGAACTCGCCCACGATCGTCTTGCCCGAGCCGGTGGGGGCGGCCACCAGGACGCCCTTGCCCGCCTCGAGTGCCTGGCAGGCCTCGATCTGGAAGGGGTCGAGGCCGAAGTCGTACATCTCGCGGAAAGGCGCGAGCGCGGTGGCCTGCTCGACAGCACGCTTACGGGCTGCCGCGTACCGCTCGGCCGGTGAGAGGTCCTCTGTCATCGTGCTTTCCACCGTACCGGGCCGCACTGACAACAGGACGATCATTATCCGGATCTCGTCTTGCGAAACCTCGGCCCACCCAGCTCACGGGCGCACGCGGCGGCCGGCCCGCAAACGCGGAAGCGGCCGGCGGCGCCGTTCGGGCGCCCCGGCCGCGGCCTGCGGTGAGGTCTGATCAACCAGATCAGCCAGATCAGTCAGTTCAGCCAGACCAGCCGGTTCGGGGTCACATCAGGTCAGGTCAGATCGGCGCACGTCACGTCACGTCGTCGTAGCCGTTGACCCGGTCCGCGGTCGCCTGTTCCGGCAGCGCGGCAGGAGTGGTCACAGTCTCGACGTCGCCGATGTCCTCGGGGGTGAGGTCGAGGTCGGAGGCCTCGTCGTCGGCCGGTCCGGCGGCGTCACGCCGGCGCCTGCGCCGGTCGTTCAGCAGGGAGAAGGCCACCGCGCCGAAGTACAGGATCCAGATCGGGCCGGCGAGCGCCAGCATCGAGATGGGGTCGGTGCTGGGGGTGGCGACGGCGGCGAACACCGTGATGCCGATGATCATGCCTCGCCACCAGCCGAGCATGCGCTTGCCCGTGATCATCCCGGTGAGGTTGAGGAAGATCAGCAGCAGCGGCAGCTCGAAGGAGAGGCCGAAGACGACCACCATGCGCGTGACGAGCTGCAGCAGATCGTCCAGCGGCAACAGGTTGTTGACCCCGCCGGGGGTGAAGTCGATCAGCACCTTGGCGGTGGTCGGCAGCACCCGGTAGGCGAAGTAGCCGCCGCCGAGGAACAGCGGGACGCCCGTGCCGACGAAGCCGTAGGCGTACCTGCGCTCGTGCTTGTGCAGCCCCGGCGCGATGAAGGCCCACAGCTGGTAGAGCCAGACCGGCGAGGCGAACACGACACCGGCCATCAGGGAGACCTGCAGGGCCAGTGTGAAGGGTGCGAGCAGACCGTTGATCGTGATGCTCGCGCACTTGTTGGTGGCGTCCGCCGACTTCAGCTGGCTCGCGATCTGCTCAAAAGTCTTCCCGCAGCCGACCGAGTCGAGGATCGGCTTGGTGAGGAAGTTGATGATGTCGTTGTAGAAGAAGGCGGCGACCACCGTCACGACGACGATGGCCAGCATCGCCTTCGTGAGCCGGTTGCGGAGCTCACGAAGGTGCTCCGCGAGGGGCATCCGCCCCTCGGGATCCTTCTCCTGCTTGCGGGCAGACTTCAGCAACCCACGTTCCCATCTCGTGCAGCGGGCCGGAGGTCACCGGCCCTGCGTCAGCGCTTGGTCGTGTCCGTCGGCTCGGTGACCGGGCGGGAGCTGGTCACGTCGCCGGGGGCGGCCTGGATGGTGCGCTGCGCCGGGGGCTGCTCGTCGTTGTTGGGCGGGCCGGCCGGGGTGGCCGTGCTGCTGCCCTCTTCCTTCATCGCCTTCGCCTCGCTCTTGAGAATGCGAGCGGACTTGCCGAGCGAGCGCGCCATGTCGGGAAGCTTCTTGGCGCCGAACAGCAGGATGACGACGACGAGGATGAGAATGATCTCGGGGGCGCCGAGCCTTCCGAACATAAGTCTTTACCTTCTCACCGAGGCTGCGGGGGTGGGTTGCCGTCCGACCGATCGGACGCTTGTCCGAACGATCGTGTTGACAGCGATCGTAACGCTCGGGGGTGAACGTGAGGCAATCCCCGTGCGTACTCCCGGTCCGCGGTCCGGGCCTCGTTCTCCGAGCCGCGATCAGCAGCGTACCTGCCCGTCCCGCCGGGGCGGGAGGGCGAAGTGGCACATAACGCATTCAGGGAAGGACTCACAGGACGGCCACAGCGACCCGCAAGGGTCACGACAGCAGCCGTCACAAGGTGTCCACAGCACGGGCCGCGCTCACGGCCGCCCGCTCCAGATCCTGGGCCGCCCGGTCGATGCGGCGCGCGGACTCCGTGACCTGCCGTCCCAGGCGCTGCGCCTCCACGAAGACCCGCGCCACGAACACGGCGAGAACGACGAGACCCACAAAACCCACGGCTACCGCGCACATCGGCCAGAACATGGGGCCGAGCCTAGACCGTCCTACGGCGTGTGCAGCCGCAGGGTCCTGACCCCGCCGCCGGTGAGCAGCTCCACGATCCGCTCGCCGGCCGGCTTGCGCACGGCCGCGCCGCAGTCGGGGCAGGTGAAGGAGTAGAAGGTGGTGCGGCTGGTGGCACCGATGGCCAGGCGCAGCGCGCTCGCGGCGAGCTCGAAGGCCCCACGGCAGTCCGGGCAGCCGGCTCTGAACGTCACCGGGGCCACGCTGCGCATGCCCGCGAACGCGGTGGCCACCGAGACGTCCCGCACACCCGTCGTCGTCACCGACTCGTTCAAAGCCCCTGCTCCCGCCCGTCGCCCTGTACGTCGTCCTGCCCGTCACGCCGCACGCCGTCCTGCCCGGGCGCCCGCCGGCCGGGCGCCCCGCCGGAAGCCGCGCGTCCGGCGGTCGGCCCCACAGCCTCCGCCTGGGCCTCGATCCCGTCGTACGCCGCCAGCGCCTCGCGGGCGGCCCGGCGGGCGCTGTCGGCGAGGTCCGGCGGCGAGACGATCCGGCCGTCGCGGCCCAGCCGCAGGGCCAGGCGCCGCAGCGAGGCCGGTTCGGGCGTGCGCAGAGTGATACGCAGTCCGCCGTCGGGAAGTTCATCGGCGCTGTCGTGCGGGTAGTACTCGGCGACCCAGCGGCCGCCGGGGCCGACCTCGACGACGACCTCCGGGTCCTCGGCGGCCGGCTGCACCAGCGCCTCCGACAGATCCCGCAGCTCGATCTCGGGCGGCGCGGACGGCTCGTCGAGGATGCGGATCTCGGCGACCCGGTCCAGCCGGAAGGTGCGCCGGGCCTCGGAGCGGCGGCACCAGGCCTCCACATACGTGTGCCCGACGCTGACCAGCCGGATGGGGTCGATCTCGCGCTCGGTGACCTCGTCGCGGGCGGGCGAGTAGTAGCGGATCCACAGCCGGCGGCGCTCGGAGATCGCCCGGTCGACGTCCGCGAAGACACCGCCCTCGGACTCGAAGGTCACCGACAGCCGCGCACTGGCCCCGGCCGCCTCGCCCGCCGCGGCCTCCACCTTGGCCGTCGCCCGCAGCAGCGCCTGCCGGTCGCCCTCGCGCAGACCCGGCAGCGTGGACACCGCGCGGGCCGCCACCAGCAGCGCCGTCGCCTCGTCGGCGGCCAGCCGCAGCGGCTCCGCGGCCTCCGCGCCCAGCGCGGCCGGGTTGTGCCACCAGATGCGCTCGCCGTCGGTGTCGATGTCGAGGAGGTCGCCGCCGCGGAAGCTGGTGCCGCACATGGGCAGCACATCGAGGTCCGAGACCAGCTCGTCCTCGGTGATGCCGAAGGCGCGCGCCACGTCCTCGATCCGCGCCCCGGGACGCTCCCTGAGATACGTCACCAGGGAGAGCATCCGCCGGGTCTGGTCGATGGCGTTCGTCGGCCTGACCGGTTTGCCTGCCACTGTGTTGCTCGCTCCCCCTCAGCCCTTGGCCACGGCGCGCAGCCGGTCCAGCACGTCGGCCCGCAGCTCGGCGGGGTCCAGGACCACCACGTCCGGCCCGAACTCCACCAGCCAGGCGTCCAGCCCGTGCCCGTACGGAATCTCCAACTCGTCCCAGCCGTCGCCGAGTTCCCGCTCCGCCGTCGCCTTCGCCCGCAAGGGGTAACCGGCGCCCTTGCGCAGCCGGATCAGCGCGCTGCGGTCGGCGGTCTCCCCCGCCCAGCTCGCCACGGTCTCGCGCACGGTCACCACGTCGGGGACGTCCGCGGCGAAGCGGGCGCCGCGGGAGCGGACCTTGCCGGTGATCCGCGACAGCCGGAACACGCGCTCGGCGCCCCGGTCGCGGTCGAACCCGGCCAGATACCAGTGCCCGCGCCAGCACTCCAGCGCCCACGGCTCGACATGCCGGGGCTCGGGGCGGGCCGCGGTGGCCTTGCGGTAGTCGAAGACGACGGGGCGGCGGTCGCGGCAGGCCAGCATCAGCGGCTCGAACGCCGCCTCGTGCACCGGGATACGGGGCTCGAGGGCGCCGTGCGCCTCGTACGGGTCGACGTCCTCCGGGAGACCCGCGGCGCGCAGCTTCTGCAGGGCGCCGCTGGCGGCGCCGGCCAGCCGGGCCTGCTGCCACACCTTGGCCGCCAGGCCCAGGGCGGCGGCCTCCTCGGCGTCCAGCGTGATGGGCGGCAGCCGGTTGCTGTCCCGGCGGGCCAGATACCCGACCTCGCCGTCGAGGTTCTCCACGGTCTCGATCACCAGACCGAGCTCGCGCAGATCGTCCTTGTCCCGCTCGAACATCCTGTTGAAGGAGTCGTCGGAGCCCGCCTCGAGGTAGGCCTCAATGGACTCGCGCAGCTCTCGCTTGCTCAATGGCCTGCGCGTCCCGAGCAGGCACAGCGCGAGGTTCATCAGCCGCTCGGCCTTGGCAATGGCCATCGACGCCCTTCGCCTCCCCTTTTGGTGCTTACGATCGACGACCGTACCGCTCAGCAGGGCCCCGACAAAAGCCGAGGGCCCATGCCCGGACAGGCATGGACCCCAGGCGGTCGAGACCGATCGTCGGACGATCAGACCCCGAGCAGGTCCACCACGAAGATCAGCGTCTCGCCGGGCTTGATCGCCGGGGTCGGGCTCTGGTTGCCGTAGGCGAGGTGGGCCGGGATGGTCAGCTGGCGACGGCCGCCGACCTTCATGCCCTGCACGCCCTGGTCCCAGCCCTTGATGACCCGGCCACCGCCGAGCGGGAAGCGGAACGGCGTACCACGGTTCCAGCTGGCGTCGAACTCCTCGCCGGTGCTGAAGGCGACACCCACGTAGTGCACGGAGACGTTGTGACCCGCCTGGGCCACCTCCCCGTCGCCCTCCCAGATGTCCTTGATCTCGAGGTCCGCCGGGGGCTCGCCGCCCGGGAAGTCGATCTCGGGCTTGTCGATGCTCACGTCACTCGCTCCTGCTTGTTCTCGAAAAGGCAACACACACAGTCTTACACCCCTCGGGGCGTCACATCTTCGCGAGGATGTCCACGGTGAACACCATCGTGGAGTCCTTCTCGATGCCGCTGCCGCTCGGCGGGCTGTCGCCGTACCCCAGCGACGGAGGAATCACGATGACCACCCGGCTGCCGACCTTCTTCCCCGTCAGCCCCTGCGCCCACCCCTTGACGACCTGCGACAACGAGAACGACGTCAGCGCGCTACGGCTGTACGTCGAGTCGAACTCCTTGCCGGTGTCCCAGACCACGCCCTCGTACTGCACCAGCAGACTGCTGTCCGCCGCGACCTCGTCGCCGTCGCCCTCGATGACGTAGTTCGCCACGAGCTTGCTCGGCGGGTCGACCTTGGGGATCTCGATCTTGGGCGCCTTGCCGTCGGTGTTCGTGCTCACCTTCGGCAGCTTCGCGTCCGACTGCGCCACGTCCGTGCCCTCGGCCGAGCTCTTGGCGTCGAACGTCGCCTGCACATCGACCACGAACACCAGCGTGTCGGTGCCCTTGATACCCGCCTGCGAGTTCCCCTCCTTGCCGTAACCCCAGGTCGGCGGCACCGAGAACTCCACCCGGCTGTCGGTCTTCTTACCCGTCAGCGCATACCGCCAGCCGTCGATGATGCTGCCCTCGGCAAGCTGGATGACCAGCGGCGTCTTACGGTCGTAGGAGTTGTCGAAGACCTTCGCCGTGTCCCAGATCTGACCCAGGTAGTTCGCCTGGATGTAGTCGCCCTCCGCCACGACCTTCCCACCGCCCGCGATCACCGTCTTCACCGCCAGCTGCGACGACGGATCCCCGCTGCCCTTGGCGACCGTCGGCTTCTCGTCGAACTTCACACCCGCGGTGATGGCCGGCAACGGACCGTCGACGATCTTCGGCGGAGGCGCCGCCGACGTCGCCGAGGCTGACGGCGAGGCCGCAGACGACGCACTGTCGCTCGCCTTGCTCGAGTCGGACTTCTCGTCCCCGCACCCGGAGAGCGTGACCAGTCCTACGGGTACGGCGGCAAGGATGAGTGAGCGTCGGCGCACGGTGAAGGCCTCGTAATCGGTCGATCTTGTGATGGCGTGCGCGCAACTCTACGGCGTGAGAAGGGCGCCGTACGGAAAACGTACGGCGCCCGTGTTGCGTTCCACTCCTGGTGCGCAACGCGCTGCTCACATACCGGCGATCAGCTTCTCCACCCGATCGTCCACCGAACGGAACGGGTCCTTGCACAACACGGTGCGCTGCGCCTGGTCGTTCAGCTTCAGATGCACCCAGTCGACCGTGAAGTCCCGGCGCTGCTCCTGAGCCCGCCGAATGAAGTCGCCGCGCAACCGCGCCCGAGTGGTCTGCGGCGGAACCGACTTGCCCTCGAAGATCTTCAAGTCGTTGCAGATCCGGGCGGCTTGTCCCTTCCGCTCCAACAGGTAGTACAAACCACGACGACGGTGAATGTCGTGATAAGCGAGGTCTATCTGCGCCACACGCGGATGCGACATGGTCATGTTGTGCTTGGCCCGGTACCGCTCGATGAGCTGATACTTCATCACCCAGTCGATCTCGGTCCCGATCCGGTCGAGGTCCTCCGCCTCGATCGCGTCCAGCGTGCGGCCCCACAGCTCCAGGACCTGCTCGACGGTGCCCGTGCGAATCCCACGACGCTCGCAGAAGTCCACGGCCTTCTCGTAGTACTCGCGCTGCACCTCCAGCGCGGACGCCTCCCGACCGCTGGCCAGCCGCACCTTGCGCCGGCCCGTGATGTCATGGCTGACCTCGCGGATCGCCCGGATCGGGTTCTCCAGGGTCAGATCACGCATCACCGTGCCCGCCTCGATCATGCGCAGCACCAGGTCCGTCGCGCCGACCTTCAGCAGCATCGTCGTCTCGGACATGTTCGAGTCGCCCACGATGACGTGCAGCCGACGGTAACGCTCCGCGTCCGCGTGCGGCTCGTCACGCGTGTTGATGATGGGCCGCGAGCGGGTCGTCGCCGAGGAGACGCCCTCCCAGATGTGCTCGGCCCGCTGGCTGACGCAGTAGACCGCCCCACGGGGCGTCTGCAGCACCTTGCCCGCGCCGCACAGCAGCTGCCGGGTCACCAGGAACGGGATCAGGATGTCCGCGAGCCGGGAGAACTCCCCGTGCCGGGCCACCAGGTAGTTCTCGTGGCAACCATAAGAGTTGCCCGCCGAGTCGGTGTTGTTCTTGAAGAGGTAGACGTCGCCCGCGATTCCTTCCTCGTGCAGGCGTCGTTCCGCGTCCACCAGGAGTCCCTCGAGAATGCGCTCGCCGGCCTTGTCGTGGGTGACCAGTTCGGTCACATTGTCACATTCCGGTGTCGCGTATTCCGGATGCGATCCCACGTCGAGATAGAGGCGGGCGCCGTTCCGCAGAAAGACATTGCTGCTTCGGCCCCATGACACGACACGGCGGAAGAGGTACCGCGCCACCTCGTCGGGAGACAGGCGCCGCTGTCCCCTGAACGTACATGTGACGCCGTACTCGTTCTCCAGCCCGAAAATGCGGCGGTCCATGAGTGAACATTACGCCCGATCCCCTGAACTGAAACGGGGTTCGGCAGCACGGTTTGGATCATTTTCCGATGAAGCCGCAACCACCCCACTCCCAGCGGGAACTGCAAGTACCCGCCCCGTGGCCAGCAAAACCAAGAGCGCCACGGCCCCCGCCGCACCCGGCACCGCGAACCCCCACAGCGCCCCGCCCGCCTCGACGACCGGCCCCGCCACACCCGTCCCGACCGACGCCCCCACCGTGAACGTCGTCACCAGCCACGAGAACGCCTCCGTCACCGTCCCCCGCGGCGCATGCCGGTCCACCAGCACGAACGCACAGGCCAGCACCGGCGCCAGGAACACCCCCGCCAGCGCCGCAAGCCCCACCATCGCCACCGCGCCCGGCATCGCCGTCAACGGCAGATAACACACCGCCAAAAACGCCACCAGGACCCGCAGTCGCCGCTCCGGAGCACCCGCCCACCGCCGCGCCCCGTACACCACACCGCCCAGCAGCGCCCCCAGCCCCAGCGCGGCCATGAGCCAGCCGTACACCGCGTCACCGCCGTGCTCGTCCGCGTACGGCACGGAGGCCACCGTGATCGACCCCATCGCGATGCCGACGAACAGGAACGAGCCCAGCATCGCGAGCAGCCCCGGCGAACGCAGCGCGCCCAGCCAGTGCGCCTCGCGCGGATCCGACCGCCACGCGCGCGAAGGGGCCGACACCACCACGGACAGCGCCCCCAGCACCCCCACGGCGTTCAGCACCAGCAGCGCAGCCCGCGCCGACCACAGCGACGTGCACAGGGTCACCAGCAGCGGGCCGACCGTGAACATCACCTCCTGCGCGACGGCGTCCATGGCGTACGCCGTGTGGACCTGGTCCTCGCGGCGCAGCACCGACGGCCACAGGGCCCGCAGACCGCCCTCCAGCGGCGGGGTGAACAGTCCGGCGGCCGCCACCGCGGCGTACGCCAGCGCAAGCGGATCCGTGCCCGCGAAGGCGAACACCGCCATGGCGAGCGCCGAGGCCAGCGCGGCGGGCAGCTGGACCCGCGGCTGCCCGCGCAGATCGACCAGCCGCCCCAGCAGGGGCTGCCCGACGGCGTTGGCGATGCCGTACACCGCCGCCAGCACCCCCGCGAGGCTGTACGTGCCGCCCTCGGCCCGCACGAACAGCACGATGGCGATCGCGGCCGTCGCGTTCGGCAGCCGGCCGACCAGGGTGCCCGTCAGCAGCCGGGCGGCATGCCTCGCCCTGAGGATCTCCAGGTATCCCGCGGCCAATGTCCCGCCTCCGTCGGCTCGCCCGAGGCGATGAGCCACCCCGAAGTTTTACGTATAACGTCTCTTGTCATACGTACCATGTGCGCTGTTCACCAGTCCAGACGAAGGAGCAGACCCACGGTGGCACGAGCCAGCACGCGCCCGACGAGCCGTGACGTCGCCCAGGCCGCAGGAGTCTCCCAGGCCGCCGTCTCCCTGGTCCTGGGAGACAAATGGCGCGGCCGCGTCTCCGAGACCACCGCCCAACGCGTCCGCCAGGCCGCCCACGACCTCGGCTACCGACCCAACCTCGCCGCCCGCAACCTCCGCCTCGGCCACACCCGCACCGTCCTGCTGGTGGTCCCCGCCCTCACCACGGAATTCTTCGCCGGGGTGTACACGGGCGCCGCACGAGTAGCGGCCGAACACGGCTTCGGCGTCGTCCTCTACCCCTCCCCCGAAGGCGTCGGCCCCGCCCGCGACCCCTTCGCCTCCGCCCAGGCCGCCCTCGACGGCGTCCTCGCCTCCTCCATGGCCGCCGACGCCCTCACCGCCATCCGCGGCGACCAACTCCCCCTCGTCATGCTCGACAGCGACCCCTCCGGAAGCCTCGGCGCGGCCACCGTCAACCTCGACATCGCCGACGGCGTACGCCAGATCGCCGACCACCTCCTCGACCTCGGCCACCGCCGCTTCCTGCACCTCGCCGCAGACGTGCCCTCCTGGACCTTCGACGTACGCGCCCGTGAACTCGCCGCACGCATCGCCGCCACGCCCGGGACAACCCTGCGCACGGCACCCGCCCCGATCTCCATCGACGGCGCCCTGGCCGCCGCCTCAGCCGCGCTCAGCACCCCGGGCCCCCACCCCACCGCCCTCGTCTGCGACGACGACAAACTCGCCGCCGGCGCCTACAAAGCCCTACGCCGACTCGGCCTGCGCGTCCCCGACGACGTCTCCGTCACCGGCCTCGACGACCTCGCCCTCGCCACCGCCCTCGACCCCGAGCTCACCACCGTACGACTCGACGCCGAGCTCTTCGGCGAACGCGGCATGCAGGCCCTCCTGGCCGTCCTGGAAGGCCGCACACCGGACGACGGGGACATCCCCGTCCAACTCGTCGTACGAGGCTCCACAGCGCCACCGAACGCCTCCTGAGACACCCTGTGCCCCGGCCGAGACACCGACCGGGGCACAAACAGGGATCACAGCGACTACGAACGAAGACCGACGGCCCTACTCCTCGTCAGAGCTCTCCGCCTCCGTGGACGCACCGTCGACCTCCAGCAACCGACCCAGCTGACGACCCACGATCCGCTTGAACTTCCGCTGCTGCGGCCGCGTACGATCCAGCACCGCCACCTCCAGCCGCTCCGCCGGAATCTCCCGCTGCGTGCCGTTGGTGTCACGGGACAGCGCCTGCACCGCCAGCTTCAGCGCCTCCGCAAGACTCATACCGTCCTGATGACGCTGATCCAGATAACTGCCGATCTGCTCCGCATTACCGCCCACCGCCACCGAACCGTGCTCGTCCACGATCGACCCGTCATGCGGCAACCGATAGATCTGATCCCCGTCCGGCGTCTCACCGACCTCGGCCACGACCAGCTCCACCTCATACGGCTTCTCACCCGCCGAGGAGAAGATCGTGCCCAGCGTCTGCGCATAGACGTTGGCCAGACCACGCGCGGTCACATCGTCCCGGTCATAGGTGTAACCACGCAGATCGGCGTACCGGACACCACCGATCCGCAGATTCTCGTACTCGTTGTACTTACCGGCGGCCGCGAAGCCGATCCGGTCGTAGATCTCGCTGAACTTGTGCAGCGCACGGGACGGGTTCTCGCCGACGAACACAATGCCGTCGGCATACTGCAGCACGACCAGGCTGCGGCCACGAGCGATGCCCTTACGCGCGTACTCCGCGCGATCCGCCATCGCCTGCTGGGGTGAGACATAGAACGGCGTCGACACCGGTTATCCGTCCCTTTCTGTCAAAGTCACTGGATCACCTGGATCACCTGGATCACCTGGGCAAACACAACAGACGACCGACTACAGCAGCGCGGCGCGCGGACCGTCCGGCTGCTCCAGACGACGCTCCAGGATCGACCGCGCGATCTCGGAGGACTCCCCGTCCGTCAGCCGACGGAAACCGTCGTCGGTGATCACAGTGACGATCGGATAGATCCGGCGCGCGACATCGGGACCACCGGTCGCCGAATCGTCGTCCGCCGCGTCATACAGAGCCTGCACCACGAGCGTCGTGGCCTCGGACTCACTCAGATCACCACGGAACAGCTTCTTCATCGCACCCCGCGCGAACACCGAGCCCGAACCCGTCGCCGCGTAGTGATGCTCCTCGGAACGACCGCCCGTGACGTCGTAGGAGAAGATCCGCCCCTTGCCCCGGTCCACGTCGAACCCCGCGAACAACGGCACCACCGCCAGACCCTGCATCGCCATGCCCAGATTCGAACGGATCATCGTCGACAACCGGTTCGCCTTGCCCTCCAGCGAGAGCTGCGCCCCCTCGACCTTCTCGAAGTGCTCCAGCTCCAGCTGGAACAGCTTCACCATCTCCACGGCCAGACCGGCGGTGCCGGCGATGCCGACGGCCGAGTACTCGTCCGCCGGGAAGACCTTCTCGATGTCCCGCTGCGCGATGACGTTGCCCATGGTGGCCCGCCGGTCACCCGCGAGCACGACCCCGCCCGGGAACGTCACGGCCACGATCGTCGTGCCGTGCGGCGCCTCGATCACACCCTGCATCGGGGGCAGCTGCCGGTTGCCGGGCAGCATCTCCGGCTGGTGATCGGAGAGAAAGTCCATGAAGGAGGACGACCCAGGCGTCAGGAAGGCAGCTGGTAGACGCCCGGTGCTACGAGTGTTGGCTTCCACGCGTTTCCTTCCAGGTAATCGGCCGCTCGGTACGCAGCTGCGGGGTCATCCCTCAACAGGCCGAGGCCGGAATTGCAGTTGAAGCACAGTACGCCACGGACCCTACCCGTCTCATGACAGTGATCAACCTGCGTGGCCGGTGCCGCCAGACAGATACAGCAGACACCCATCTGTGAAGCGATCAGCTCACCACGGTCGGCTTCGGTGATGCCGTACTTCCGACGAAGATGACCAGCTGGTTCACTAGCCGCCTTGCATGCCTTGCAACGGCTTGCAAGGCCATCAGGCACGCTGTTCTTACGATGCCAATCGCCATGGGGCTTCACCTCACCGCAGCCCCGGCAGTGTTTGTGCCCGGGCGGGACGTGCACCTTCTCACGCGCCGACCGCCCCTTTGCCTCCTGGCGCTGCCGGTAGCACTCCGCCGAGCACTCCCGGCAGTACGCCTGGAGACCATCACGCATGGACTTGTTACTTGCGAAGGCCGCCCGCGGCTTGGATTGCTTGCACCGCGAGCAACACTTCACCCCGCCTCCGATTAGCGCCACAAGATCCCCCGAGGCCTTCAATTCGAAGGCTACTCGCCGCCCTTCTGAACGAAACTTCGAACGAAGTCCTCCGCGTTCTCTTCGAGTACATCGTCAATTTCGTCAAGAACCGAGTCCACGTCGTCGCTCAGCTTCTCCTGTCGCTCCTTGAGGTCCTCGGAGGCCTGCGTCTCCGCCGCCTGCTCTTCGACCTCCTCCGTGGAGCGCGTCGCCTTCTGCTGGCCGCCGCCGGTGTCCTTGGTCGCCATAACCCTCACCCCGCTCAGTTCGCCCGACATGGTCGACAGGTCGGCTTTCCTGCCGATCGGTGATGATCAGACCCTACAAGCCGGGTCTGACATCGGCCCCGTAGTTGCCACAACGTACGGGGGCCACCTCGATGATTCCCGGACGGCGGGGTTTCCACCCTGTCCGGCCGGTTGGGTCCGGGGGTCCGTTCAGCCGCCGGAGAGGACCCTGACCAGGTCTTCTGCCGTGCGGCAGCGGTCCAGGAGCTCCTTGACGTGATTTCGCGTTCCGCGAAGCGGTTCCAGGGTTGGGACGCGCTGGAGCGAGTCGCGGCCCGGCAGATCGAAGATCACCGAGTCCCAGGAGGCCGCGGCGACGTCGTCGGCGTACTGCTCGAGGCAGCGGCCGCGGAAGTACGCGCGGGTGTCCTCAGGGGGCTGGCTCTTGGCCCGCTCGACGTCCGTCTCGTCCAGGAGTCGCTTCATGCGGCCGCGGGCCACGAGACGGTTGTAGAGGCCCTTCTCGGCCCGTACGTCGGCGTACTGGAGGTCGACGAGGTGGAGGCGGGCGGCGTCCCAGTCGAGGCCGTCGCGGCGCCGGTAGCCCTCCATGAGTTCGCGCTTGGCGACCCAGTCCAGTTCGCCGGCGAGGCTCATGGGGTCGTTCTCCAGGCGGTTCAGGGTGTCCTCCCAGCGGGCGAGGACGTCCTTGGTCTGGTCGTCGGCGTCGGCGCCGTACCGCTCCTCGACGTACTTGCGCGACAGTTCGAAGTACTCCATCTGCAGCTGGACCGCGGTGAGTGTGCGGCCGCTGCGGAGGGTGACCAGGCGCTTGAGGGTCGGGTCGTGGGAGACCTGGTGGAGGGTGCGGACGGGCTGGTCCACGGCCAGGTCGACGGCGATGAAGCCGTCCTCGATCATGGACAGGACCAGGGCCGTCGTGCCCAGCTTGAGATAGGTGGAGATCTCGGAGAGGTTCGCGTCGCCGATGATCACGTGCAGGCGGCGGTACTTCTCGGCGTCCGCGTGCGGCTCGTCGCGGGTGTTGATGATCGGGCGCTTCAGCGTCGTCTCCAGGCCGACCTCGACCTCGAAGTAGTCGGCGCGCTGGCTGAGCTGGAAGCCGTGTTCGTGGCCGTCCTGGCCGATGCCGACGCGGCCCGCTCCGGCGAAGACCTGGCGGGAGACGAAGAAGGGCGTGAGGTGGCGCACGATGTCGGAGAAGGCGGTTTCCCGCTTCATCAGGTAGTTCTCGTGGGTGCCGTAGGAGGCGCCCTTGTTGTCGGTGTTGTTCTTGTAAAGGTGGATGGGCTGTGCGCCGGGCAGCTGGGCGGCCCGTTCCGCCGCCTCGGCCATGATCCGCTCGCCGGCCTTGTCCCAGAGGACGGCGTCGCGGGGGTTGGTGACCTCGGGGGCGCTGTATTCGGGGTGTGCGTGGTCGACGTAGAGGCGGGCGCCGTTGGTGAGGATGACGTTGGCGAGGCCGATGTCCTCGTCGGTGAGCTGGCTGGAGTCGGCGACCTCGCGGGCGAGGTCGAAGCCTCGCGCGTCGCGCAGCGGGTTCTCCTCCTCGAAGTCCCAGCGGGCCCGCCGGGCCCGGTGCATCGCCGCCGCGTAGGCGTTGACGATCTGGGACGAGGTGAGCATGGCATTGGCGTTGGGGTGGCCGGGGACGGAGATGCCGTACTCCGTCTCGATGCCCATTACTCGCCGTACGGTCATGCGGCCCTCCTTGCCCGGCGGCACCCTCGGTCGTGGGCGCCGCTCAGATACCGGTGGTGCTCCGGTGCGTGTGCGGTGCCCGTCCCCGCACTGCGCGACCCGGCGGTACGGAAGAGCCTAGAACGCCTCTGCGCTGGTGGGGAGATCATTTGCGTCATTGCCTTGCTCCAGCCGTGGCCTGAAAAGCAGTCGGCTGCGGGTGCCCGTGGTGGGCACCCGCAGCCGCCCTGTTCTTACAGGTACTGTCCGGTGTTCGCCACCGTGTCGATGGAGCGTCCGGTGTCGGCGCCCTGCTTTCCGGTGATGAGGGTACGGATATAGACGATCCGTTCGCCCTTCTTTCCGGAGATTCGGGCCCAGTCGTCGGGGTTGGTGGTGTTGGGAAGGTCCTCGTTCTCCTTGAACTCGTCCACGCATGCCTGGAGGAGGTGGGAGACGCGGAGGCCCTTCTGGTTCTTTTCGAGGAAGTCCTTGATCGCCATTTTCTTGGCGCGGCCCACGATGTTCTCGATCATGGCGCCGGAGTTGAAGTCCTTGAAGTAGAGGACTTCCTTGTCGCCGTTGGCGTAGGTGACTTCCAGGAAGCGGTTTTCCTCGGATTCGGCGTACATGTGTTCCACTGCCGTCTGGATCATGCTCTGGACGGTCGTGGTCTTGTCGCCGCCGTGCTCGCCCACGTCCTCGGCGTGCAGCGGGAGCCGTTCGGTGAGGTACTTCTGGAAGATGTCCTTGGCCGCTTCGGCGTCCGGGCGCTCGATCTTGATCTTCACGTCGAGGCGGCCGGGGCGCAGGATGGCGGGGTCGATCATGTCCTCGCGGTTGGAGGCGCCGATGACGACCACGTTCTGCAGGCCTTCGACGCCGTCGATCTCGGCGAGGAGCTGCGGGACGATGGTGTTCTCCACGTCCGAGCTGACGCCCGAGCCGCGGGTGCGGAAGAGGGATTCCATCTCGTCGAAGAAGACGATGACGGGGGTGCCCTCGCTGGCCTTCTCCCGGGCGCGCTGGAAGACGAGGCGGATCTGTCGCTCGGTCTCGCCGACGTACTTGTTGAGGAGCTCGGGGCCCTTGATGTTGAGGAAGAAGCTCTTGCCGGTGGCCTGGCCGGTGACCTCGGCGACCTTCTTGGCCAGCGAGTTGGCGACGGCCTTGGCGATGAGCGTCTTGCCGCATCCGGGGGGCCCGTAGAGCAGGACGCCCTTGGGCGGGCGCAGCTCGTGCTCCTTGAAGAGGTCGGGGTAGAGGTAGGGGAGCTCGACCGCGTCGCGGATGGCCTCGATCTGTCCGCCGAGGCCGCCGATCTGCTCGTAGCCGATGTCGGGGACCTCTTCGAGGACGAGTTCCTCGACCTCGCTCTTGGGGACGACCTCGTAGACGTAGCCGGAGCGGGGCTCGAGCAGGAGGGCGTCGCCAGGGCGGATGACGACGTCGAGGAGTGGTTCGGCGAGCCGTACCACTTTTTCTTCGTCGGTGTGTCCCTGGACCAGGGCGCGCTCGCCGTCCTCGAGGATCTCCTTGAGGGTGACGATCTCGCCTACGCGTTCGAAGGCCATGGCCTCGACCACGTTGAGCGCTTCGTTGAGCATCAGTTCCTGGCCGCGTCGGAGCTCGTCGAGCTCGACGCTGGGGCTGACGTTCACGCGGAGTTTGCGGCCTCCGGTGAAGATGTCGGCTGTGCCGTCCTCGTTCGCCGCGAGGAAGACTCCGAAGCCGGCCGGGGGCTGTGCGAGCCGGTCGACTTCCTCCTTGAGGGCCACGATCTGGTCGCGGGCCTCACGGAGCGTGTTGGCGAGTCGCTCGTTCTGGGCGGACACGCCGGCCAGGTTGGTCTGCAGCTCGACGATCCGCTCTTCGAGAATCCTCGTGTGTCGCGGAGAGTCGGCGAGCTTACGTCGCAGGACGGCGATCTCCTGCTCAAGGTAGGCAATCTGCCCGGCCGGGTCGTCGGACCCTCGTCCCGGGCGGATGCCGCGGTTCATGTCGTCGTCGTGGGCTGCCACGGTCCTCACCTCCTCCAAGGGGAGCTGGACGCTTCCAGACCCTACCTGGGTGGGTGTCGATTGAAACCCCTAGATCACAAAGACTGTCGGGGTGTGTCCGATCTTCACCCTTGCGCTCTCCCTCACGCCAGGGGAATACCCACCGAACATGATTGGAAAGCGGCCGAGGGTAGGGTCGAAGTGTTCAACACCCGTCAGAGCCTGCATCGTTCCCATGGGGCTCGACCGTAAACGGCAGGAGATGTGAGCGTGCAGCAGGAGGCCGGTGTCGGCGGCGAGGCTCTGGAGGTCTGGATCGACCAGGATCTCTGTACCGGCGACGGTATCTGCGCTCAGTACGCGCCTGAGGTGTTCGAGCTGGACATCGATGGTTTGGCGTATGTCAAGAGCGCGGAGGACGAGCTGTTGCAGGACAAGGGGGCGACGGTGCCGGTGCCGTTGCCGCTGTTGACGGACGTGGTGGACTCGGCGCGGGAGTGTCCGGGCGACTGTATTCATGTGCGGCGGGTTTCGGACAGGGTCGAGGTGTTCGGGCCGGACGCCGAGTGAGCGGGCGTGTGCGCCGGGTGACGGTTGTCTGATTTCTCACAGCCTGAAGTGGCGTGATTCAGACGCTGTGGGCGCCGGCGGGTGTGGAGCGGATGAACCTGTCGTCCTTCCACTGCCATTTCGCGCTGTCCTTGATGTCGGGGCAGCAACTGGGCACGTTCGGCGTCGAGTAGCCGAGCAGGGTGGCGAGGACGGCGCCGTCGGTGATGGCGAGGCCGGTGACGTTGGTGCGGTCCTTGGGGTCGACGAGGGTGGCGACCACGCGCGCGTGGACGGCTCCGTCGCTGCGGGCGAGGACGTAGAGGCCGTCGGGCGGGGTGCCCATGGGGGCGTCGCAGTGGACCGCGGCGACGGTCTCGGGCCTGCCGTCGCCGTCCAGGTCTCCGGTGGCCTTCTTCATGACGAGGGTCTTCACGGGGCCGCAGTCGAGGGGGAAGTCGACGCCGGTGGTGGAGGGGGCGGCGACGGTGGCGGGTTTGGCGCCTTGGCCGGTGGCCTGGGCCGCGGTCGCCGGTTTGGGCTGCACGACCGAGGAGAAGGCCACGACGCCGGCCACCGCTGCGGCGGTGGCGACCCAGTGGATGGGCCGGGTGTGCGTGTGCGCGAGTTCCGGGACGGCGGATTGCTGCACTAGGAGCGTCTCCTGGGGTGGCTGTGCCGGTGGGGGTGGGGGATTGGCCAGCATCGTGCCACACGTCACAGGGTGGGGGAACGGCGGGGTGCGGGATCTCGGACGCCTGGTTCGCAGGGCGGCGGGCGGCTGCGCGCACCTGGCTCCGCGTGGGGGTACGGGGGTGTGGCGGGCCTCAACATGAAGGCGCCGTGGCCGAGTTCCGGGGTGTCCCGGGAACTCGGCCACGGCGTGGTGTCGTTGAGCGCTGTGCGGGGGTCGTGTCAGCGGCCGGCGCCTGCGTCGGCGTTGGGGCCGCTGTAGTCCTCGCCGTAGGCGCCCTTGGCGGGGCGGCGGCGGCGCATGGGTGGCTCGACGCCGTCGGCGAGGCGGCGGGCGGTGAGGAGGAAGCCGGTGTGGCCGATCATGCGGTGGTCCGGGCGGACGGCCAGGCCCTCGATGTGCCAGTTGCGGATCATCGATTCCCAGGCGCTCGGCTCGTTGAAGCAGCCGATCTCGCGGATGGACTCGACGGTCCGGGCGAGCTGGGTGGTGGTCGCCACGTAGCAGCAGACGATGCCGCCGGGGACGAGGGCCTTGGAGACGGCCTCGAGGCATTCCCAGGGGGCGAGCATGTCGAGGATGACGCGGTCCACGTCGGTGTCGGAGAGGTTGTCCTGGAGGTCGCCGACGGTGAGCTGCCAGGCGGGGTGGGGGCCGCCGAAGTAGCGCTCCACGTTCTGCTGGGCGATCTCGGCGAAGTCCTCGCGGCGCTCGTAGGAGTGCAGCATGCCCTGGTCGCCGATGGCGCGCAGCAGGAAGCTGCTGAGCGAGCCGGAGCCGACGCCGGCTTCGACTACGCGTGCGCCGGGAAAGATGTCGGCGAAGGCGAGGATCTGCCCCGCGTCCTTGGGGTAGACGACGGCTGCCCCGCGGGGCATGGACAGGACGTAGTCGGGGAGCAGGGGGCGCAGCGCGAGGTAGGCGACGTTCCCGGTGGTGCGGACAACGCTGCCCTCGGGTGCGCCGATCAGTTCGTCGTGCGGGAAGGAACCCTTGTGGGTGTGAAAATTCTTCCCGGCTTCGAGCGTGAACGTGTAGTGGCGGCCCTTGGGGTCGGTCAGCTGAACCTGGTCCCCGACCTTGAAGGGCCCGCGCCTGCGGGCGGCACCGGTCGGTTCGGACATGTGAACAGCCTACCGGCGATTGCGCGGGCCGCCGACCACTGCTTCGGGGGGCTTGTCAGTTGGGGCGGGCCATGGCCTTGACGAAGGCGCGTTCGACGTCGGCGGCGGACAGGACGCCGTAGATCTCGCCGGTCTCCTCGACGACGAGGTATTCGGTGGCGGGGGTGGCGCGCAGGACGTCGAGGAGGTCCTCGCCGGCGAGTTCGGCGGAGACGCGCATGCCGTCGGTGAGGTCCTGGGCGAGGCCGCTGACGGCGACCCAGGGGCGGCGGTGTTCGGGTACGCCGACGATGGCGGCCTCGCGGACGAGGGAGAGGGGTTCGCCGTGGGCGTCGACGACGACGAGTGCGCGGGCGCCGGCGTCGTTGGCGCGGCGCAGGGCCTCGGAGAGGGGGGTGTTGGTCTCGACGGGGACGGCGCGGCGGGTGAGGGTGCGGGCGCGCAGGTCGGGGAGGTGTTCGCGCAGGCGGGCCATGCGCAGGCTGTTGCCGGCGCCGGTCCAGATGATCGCGGCGAGGATGGCGGCGAGCAGGGCGTCGGTGACGGTGTCCATGCCGACGCTGTCCTCGGCGGTGGAGCCGAGGGCGCCGGTCTGGGTGAGGAGCGGGAGGCCGACGAGGACGGAGACGGCGAGGGCGCGGCCGACCCAGGCGGCGGCGATGGTGCCGCTCATGGGCTTGCCGGTGATCTTCCAGACGACGGCGCGGAGCATGCGGCCGCCGTCGAGGGGGAGGCCGGGCAGGAGGTTGAAGATCGCCACGATGAGGTTGGAGATCATCAGGCCGGCCAGCAGGACGCCGGGGACGGTGCCGGGCTCGACGGGCTGCATGGCGAGGTAGAAGACGCCGGCGAGGGCGAGGGAGAGCAGGGGGCCGACGAAGGCCAGCCAGAACTCGCGGCCGGGGGTCTCGGCTTCCTTCTCGATCTCGGAGACGCCGCCGAAGAACTGGAGCTGGATGCGGCGGACCGGGAGTTTGAAGCGGAGGGCCGCGATGGTGTGGGCCAGTTCGTGGATGAGGACGGAGGCGTAGAAGGCGACCGCGAAGAAGAGGGCGACGAGGTAGCGGGCGAATCCGAGGTCGGGGAGCACGCGGTCGAGCTGTCCGCCGAAGACCCAGGTGATCAGCGCGGCGACGAGGAACCAGCTGGGGGCCACGTAGACGGGCACGCCGAAGGGCCGTCCCATCAGCAGCCCGCCCCGGGGCTGCTCCGGGGGGCGCTGGGGCGGGGGGCCCTTGGTGAGGGCGGGGGTGCGGGCGGTCGGCTCCCCCGTGGGGGCGGGAGGGGGCTCCTGGTGCGTCGCGGGGGCGGCAGCGGGAGAGGGGTCCGGCTCGGTCGCCGAGGCGGGGATGGGGGTGGGCTCGGTGCCCGACGCGGGTTCCGGTCCGGTCTCGGGCATAGCGGAGGGTTCCGAACCGGTTTCCGGTGGAGAGGCGGGTTCCGGGTCGGTCGCGGAGGCGGAGACGGACTCCGGGCCGGTCGCGGGCGCGGTCTCCGCGCCGGTCTCCGGCCTGGAGGCGGGTCGCGGCTCGGTTGCCGACGAGGGCGTGGGCTCCGGCTCGGTCGCCGATGCCACCTTGGGCTCGTTCGCCGACGCGGGCGTGGGCTCGGGCTCGGGCTCGGCGCCCGACGCGGGTTCCGCACCGGTCTCCGGCGTGGAAGCGGGTTCCGGCTTGGCTGCCGGGGGCTCGGGGGTGGGGTGTTCGGTCGGTTTCGGGGTCGGCGTGGGGTTGGGGGTGTCGGGCCGCTCCCCCGGCTGTGTGCCGGGGCCCGGGGGCTGCGCGGGTGCGGTGGCCTGGGGCGCAGGTGTCAGGGGGTGCTCGGCCGACTCTTCGTTGTCCGGCCGCGGCCGCCCGCTCCCGCCGCTTTCCACCACGGTGTCCCCTCGATCGAAGCGTCTTCCGCTCCTGGCGGGCGGAAGGGTCTGGGACCGATGGTATGCGGCTGTCGTGACGCGTTCCGCCCCGGCACCCCCTGTGTTTGCGCGGCCGTCGCCGGGGTTCGGGAGGCGACCGCGGGGCGCGACTGGGTGACTGTCAGTGGTGGGCCGTATGGTCTGTGGTCATGGAGAGCAGCAGCGAGGATGTCGCGCGGGCGGGCGACGGCGGTGGGGTGGCGGCCGAGCCGACCGCGGGGGTACGGGAGAGGGCGGCGGTCGTGGCCACGGCGCCGGCCTCGCTGTCGCCGTCGCGCGCCGGTGACTTCATGCAGTGCCCGCTGCTGTACCGGTTCCGGGTGATCGACCGGCTGCCGGAGAAGCCGAGTCCGGCGGCGACGAAGGGGACGCTGGTGCACGCGGTGCTCGAGCGGTTGTTCGACGCGCCGGCGGCCGAGCGGACCGCGGCGGGGGCCAAGTCGTTGATCCCGGGTCAGTGGGACCGGTTGCGCGAGTCGAGGCCCGAGGTGGTGGAGCTGTTCGCGGACGATCCGGAGGGCGAGCGGCTGGCGGGCTGGCTGTCGGAGGCGGAGCGGCTGGTGGAGCGCTGGTTCACGCTGGAGGATCCGACGCGGCTGGAGCCGGCCGAGCGGGAGCTGTTCGTCGAGGCGGAGCTGGATTCGGGTCTGCGGCTGCGCGGGATCATCGACCGGGTGGACGTGGCGCCCACCGGTGAGGTGCGGATCGTCGACTACAAGACGGGGAAGGCGCCCCGGCCGGAGTATGCCGAGAGCGCGCTGTTCCAGATGAAGTTCTACGCCCTGGTCGTCTGGCGGCTGAAGAACGTGGTGCCGCGGCGGCTGCAGCTGGTGTATCTGGGCAGCGGCGACGTGCTGACGTACGACCCGGTGCTCGCCGATCTGGAGCGGGTGGAGCGCAAGCTGCTCGCGTTGTGGGAGGCGATCCGGCTGGCGACGGAGACGGGTGAGTGGCGGCCGCGGCCGACGAAGCTGTGCGGCTGGTGCGACCACCAGGCGCACTGCCCGGAGTTCGGCGGCACTCCCCCGCCGTATCCGCTGCCGGTGCAGGGAGAGCCGCCGGTGAGGGCGGCCGAGTCCGAGGGCGGGGAGCAGGGCAGAATGGGGCCGGACTAGCGAAGGAGACTCACGTGGCCATCCGCGTCCTATTGGTCGACGACCAGCCGCTGCTGCGCACCGGCTTCCGGATGATCCTGGAGGCCGAGCAGGACATCGCGGTCGTCGGCGAGGCCGGAGACGGGCTTCAGGCCCTCGACCAGGTACGGGCGTTGCAGCCCGATGTGGTTCTGATGGACATCCGTATGCCCCGGATGGACGGCGTGGAGGCGACTCGGCAGATCACCGGGCCTGGTCGGGACGGGCCGGCGAAGGTGCTGGTGCTGACCACCTTCGACCTCGACGAGTACGTCGTGGAGGCGCTGCGGGCGGGGGCGAGCGGGTTCCTGTTGAAGGACGCGCCCGCCAACGAGCTGGTGCAGGCGATCCGGGTGGTGGCGGCCGGCGAGGCGATGCTGGCGCCGAGCATCACGCGGCGGCTGCTCGACAAGTACGCCACGCATCTGCCGTCGGGCGACGAGCCGGTGCCGGACACCCTGCACACGCTGACCGATCGTGAGGTGGAGGTGCTGAAGCTGGTGGCGCGGGGGCTGTCGAACGCGGAGATCGCGGCCGACCTGTTCGTCAGCGAGACCACCGTGAAGACGCATGTCGGGCATGTGTTGACCAAGTTGGGGCTGCGGGATCGGGTGCAGGCCGCGGTGTACGCGTACGAGAGCGGGTTGGTGCGTCCCGGCGCGCAGTAGGCCTGCGCAGTAGGCCTACGTCCCGTCCGGACGGGACGCAGTCGGCCGGACGGGACGCAGTCGGCCGGACGGGACGCAGGACAGGACGCAGGACGACAGAAGGGCGCCTCCTCATCGGGGGCGCCCTTCTGTCGTGCCGTCTGGCCTGTGTGGTGTGTGTCGGGGTCAGCTCTTCTCGAGGGGTCAGCTCTTGCTGAGTTCCCAGAAGCGGAAGACCGTGGAGGCGTCGAGGCAGTTCTCCAGGCCGTAGACGTTCTCGCCGACGACCGCGTACTGCTTGGCCTGCCAGACCGGGATGACGGGCAGCTGTTCGGCGACGAGGTCCTGGATCCGGCCGTAGTCCGCGTCGGTGGCGGCGCGGTCGCTCTGGGCGGCGGTGCGCGGGATCAGGGTGTCGGTGATCGTGCTGTTGGTGTAGCGGTTGTCCAGGACGTTGCCGGCGCCGAAGAAGGGGGCGGTGAAGTTGTCGGCGTCCGGGTAGTCGGGCACCCAGCCCTTGACGTAGACGCCGTACTTGCCGTCGGCGATGTCCTTCTCGTACTGGCTGTAGGCGACGGACTTGACGTCGGCGTCGAACAGGCCGCTGGCGTTGAGCTGGCCTGCGATGGCCTTGAGTTCCTGGTCGGTGGCGGGGCCGTAGCGGGACGGGGTGGACCAGAGGGTGAGCTTCACCTTGCCGGTGATGCCGTCGTCCTGGAGTGCGGCGGCGGCCTTGGCCGGGGAGGGGCGGGCGCCGTAGCGGTCGAAGAAGGCGGTGTTGTGGCCCGCGATGCCGGCCGGGATGATCGAGTACAGGGGGTCGGCGGTGCCCTGGTAGACGCCTTCGGCGAGGGCTTCGCGGTCGAGGAGATAGGCGATGGCCTGGCGTACGCCGAGCTTGCCGGCGACCGGGTCGTCCATGTTGAAGACCAGGTGCTGGACCTCGGCGCTGCTGCCCTCGACGACCTCGGCGCCCGAGTCGGTGCTCTGCTCGATGTCGGAGATGTCGGTGGCGGTGAGGCCTCGGTAGGCGATGTCGATCTCGTGGTCGAGGACGGCCTGCTTGAGGGCCTTCTGGTCGCCGCTGAAGAACTTCAGGGTGACGCCGTTGTTCTGGACGTCGGCGGTGCCCCGGTAGTTCTCGTTGACGGAGAAGACGGCTTCGTCGTCGCCGAAGGAGTCCAGCTTGTAGGGGCCGGAGCCGATGGCGCCGCCGTCCTCGCACAGACCGTCGGCGTCGTACTCCTTGTGGTCGACGATGGAGCCGGCGCCCGACGCGATCTTGCTGGGGAAGGTGGCGTCGGGGACCTTCAGCTTGAAGACGACGGTCTTGTCGTCGGGCGTCTCGACCTTGTCGAGCATGGGGAACATGATCGCGGGGCCGGCGTCGTCGTCGATCTTCAGCATGCGGTCGAAGGAGAACTTGACGTCCTCGGAGGTGAGGGCGTCACCGTTGCTGAACTTCAGGCCGTCCTTCAGGGTGCACTCGTAGACCTGGGTGTCGGCGTCGGTGAAGGAGCAGTCCTTCGCCGCGTCCGGCTCGGGTTCCGTGGCGCCCTTGGGGAAGCTGAGCAGTGACTGGAACACGTTGTTGAACAACAGCCAGGAGCCGGGGTCGTAGCCGGACGCCGGGTCCGTGGCCAGGACGTCGTCGGACATTCCCAGGACCACGGAGGAGCCGTCGCCTCCGGAGCCCCCGCTCTGGGTGCCGCAGCCGGTCAACAGGCCGGAGGCCAGCCCCGCCACGATCGGCAGGACTGGCCACTGGTTGCGCAGGTTCACGAAATGCCTTGTCGTCGTTTCTCGTCACACCGGGGCCGCCGTCCCGGGCCCCGGACCTTCAGGGGTGCGTCAGTTGCTCGCGCCGCGGCCGAGCTCCCACAGCTGAAGGGTGGCGGAGGAGTTCAGCACGTACGCGGTGCCGGTGATCTCGTTGTTGGCGGCGACGTACTGCTTGCCCTGCCACAGGGGCAGGATCGGGACGTCATCGGCGACGATGTCCTGGATCTCCGTGAGGCTCTGGCCGGCGGTGACCCGGTCGGCCTCGCGGCGGGACTCGGGGATCAGCTTGTCGATGATGTCGCTGTTCGCGTACGGGGACTTGAGGAAGTTGTCCTTGTCGAGGAACGGTGCGACGAAGTTGTCGGCGTCGGGGAAGTCGGGGAACCAGCCCATGCCGTAGACGGCGTACTCGCCCTTGCGCTCGGCGGGGACGAACGTCTCCCAGGGGGCGCCCTTGATGGTGACGTCGAACAGGCCGCTGTCGTCGAGCTGCTTCTTCAGCACCTCGAACTCCTGCTTCGTGGCCGGGCCGTAGTGGTCGGTCGTGTAGTTCAGCGTCAGCTTCACCGGCGTGGTGATGTTGGCGGCGGTCAGCAGGGCCTTGGCCTTGGTGACGCTGGGGTCGCCGTAGGTGTTGAAGAAGGAGTTGGAGTGGCCGGTGATGGAGGCCGGGACCAGCGAGTAGAGGGGCTCGGCCTGGGAGCCGTAGACCTCGGAGACGAGTCCGTCGCGGTCGATGACCTGGGCCATCGCCTGGCGCACGGCCTTCGACTTCACCGCGGGGGCGGTGGTGTTGAAGGCGAGGTAGCGGATCTCGAGGCCGGCGAGCTCGACCAGGTCGGTGTCGCTGGAGCCGGTTGCGTCGGAGAGCTTCTGGATCTGCTCCGGGGACATGCTGCGGGTCATGAGGTCGATGTCGCCCTTGTCGAGGGCTTTGCCCATCGCGTCGGCGTCGTCGTAGGAGACCATGTCGACCTCGTCGTTGTTCACCTTGAGCGTCCCCTTGTAGTTGGGGTTCTTGGTGAACACGGCCTTGGTCATGTCGTCGCCGTCGGTGTCGGCCTTCAGGGTGTACGGGCCGGAGCCGTCGACCGCGAAGCCCTCGCGCAGCTTGTCCTTCTCGTAGTCGTCGGGGTTGACGATGCCGGCGACGGGGGTCGACAGCTTGAACGGGAAGGTGGCGTCCGCGGTCTTGAGGTGGAAGATGACTTCGTTGTCACCCTGCGTCTCGACGGTGTCGATGGTCGACAGCAGGGCGAACACGCCGGAGTCGGACTTGATCGCGCGGGCGCGGTCGATGGAGAACTTCACGTCCTCGGCGGTGATGGCGTCGCCGTTGGAGAACTTCAGACCGTCGCGGAGCTTGCAGGCGTAGCGCTCGTTGCCGCTGTCGGTGAAGCTGCAGCTCTTGGCCGCCTCCGGGACGGGGTCGCCCTCGCCCTTGGGCTGGATCATCAGGGTCTGCACGGTCTGGCGCAGGATGTTCCAGGTGCCGACGTCGTAGGCGTAGGCCGGGTCGAGCGGCGCCGGGGCGTCCTTGGTGGCGGTGAACCGGTCGGTGGTGCCCACGACGATGGCGTCGCCGCCGCCGCTCCCGCTGTCGGCCCCGCCGCAGGCGGCGAGTACGGGCGCGAGCAGACCGACCACGGCCGGCAGCACCAAAGTCTTGCGGTTCATGCTCGAGTTTCTCCAGAGCTGTCAGGTCCGTGTATCCGGCATGCAGGGGTGTCGCGGCGGATCACGGGGTGAGGTCGATGTTCTCGCGTCGAGATTAGTCCGCACCAGCACGAGGGTTCGCGGCCACCGGAGTTGAATCCTCATCACGCAGCGAAACCGGCTGTGGACGCACTGAACAAGCGTCAGCGGAAGGATTCGTGCAGCAGTCCATCAATCGGGACACAAAGGAACGTCCGAACCCCTGGATTCAAGGGTTACGGCACACGGAAGGACCCCTGTCGACCCCTTGTGACGTGGGGAACATCACAAGGCCGACCATGCTCGCAGGGAACGGAATTCGGCCGTCGGTGAAGATCGGAATTCCACTGCGCGTACACCCGCCGAATTTCTCTTGTTATCGGCGGTGCACGCTGGGTGACCCCTATCGCATTTCCGTCATCGACCGATCACAGTTGATCGCCGTCGCGATCATCGGAGCGCGTTCCGTACGTGATGTTCAACGATGTGTTCATGACTGATGTTCAGGACCTGATGTTCTTACGTGAGGTCAGTACGTGAGGTCAGTACGTGATCAGCCCGCGCAGAAATGTCAGGTCGACCTGTTCCAGCGAGGGCACGACGGTGCGTCGGGCGGCCGGGGAGATCGGCGCCACGGAGGGCACGGCCACGACGTGGCAGCCGGCCGCCTCCGCCGAGGCGACCCCGGTCGCGGTGTCCTCGATGACGGCGCATCTGGCCGGCTCCGCGCCGAGTCCGGCGGCCGCGAGCAGATAGGGGTCGGGGTGGGGCTTGGTGCGCGGGACCTCGTCGCCGGCCACGGTCAGGGTGAAGTGCTGGGCGCCGAGCGAGGCCAGGACGCGGTCGATGATGCGCCGGTGCGAGGCGGAGACGAGGGCCGTGGGGACCTGGTGCTCGGCCAGCTCGGCGAGCAGCCGGGCGGCTCCCGGCATCAGGGGCAGGGCGCGGGTGATGCGGTCCTCGAAGCCGTCGTTGAGCAGGACGGCGAGTTCGGGGAAGGTGATGTCGGCTCCGGTCGCCTCGATGAGGAACCCGGCACTGCGGCTCATCGGGCCGCCGACCACGACATGGCGCCAGGAGTCGTCGAGGGTGTGGCCGAGGCCGGCGAAGATCTCGACCTCGACGTCCCACCAGAAGCCCTCGGTGTCCACCAGGGTGCCGTCCATGTCGAGGAGCACGGCCTGCAGGGCCGAGCCTTGGGCCGTGCGGGTCACTGGCGCGGGAACCGTGCTGGTCATCCACGTACCTCCTGGGGGGGACGAGCAGGCCGGTTCCCGCGCGGGGAACCGGCCTGCAGTGGACCGACCAGTGTACGACCTATCGGATCAGTGTGCTCAGTGGGACGCGTCGCACCATGCGAGTGGGACGCGTCGCACCGCACGGAGTGGCCCGCGTCGCACCGCGCGGCGCGGGCGGGCACGGGGCTCGCCGTGGACGCGCCGTGCGCTCACCGTGCGTTGAAGTACTTCGCCTCGGGGTGGTGGATGACGATCGCGTCGGTGGACTGCTCGGGGTGCAGCTGGAACTCCTCGGAGAGGTGCACCCCGATCCGCTCGGGCTGGAGCAGGTCGGCGATCTTGGCGCGGTCCTCCAGGTTGGGGCAGGCGCCGTAGCCGAGGGAGAAGCGGGCGCCGCGGTACTTGAGGGCGAACATGTCCTCGACGTCGGCGGGGTCCTCGCCGGCGAAGCCGAGTTCGGACCGTACGCGCGCGTGCCAGTACTCGGCGAGCGCCTCGGCCAGCTGCACGGACAGGCCGTGCAGTTCGAGGTAGTCGCGGTAGGAGTTGGACTCGAAGAGCTTGGCGGTCTCCTCGCCGATGCGGGAGCCCATGGTGACGACCTGGAGGCCCACGACGTCCCGCTCCCCCGACTCCTCCGGGCGGAAGAAGTCGGCCAGGCACAGGCGGCGGCCGCGGCGCTGGCGGGGGAAGGTGAAGCGGGTGCGTTCGTTGCCCTGCTCGTCCAGGATGATCAGGTCGTCGTCCTTGGACACGCAGGGGAAGTAGCCGTAGACGACGGCCGCTTCGAGGAGGTTGTCGGTCTGGAGCTTGTCCAGCAGGCCGCGCAGCCGGGGCCGGCCCTCGGTCTCGACGAGTTCCTCGTACGTCGGTCCCTCACCGGTGCGGGCCTGCTTCAGGCCCCACTGGCCCTTGAAGAGGGCGCCCTCGTCCAGCCAGGAGGCGTACTCCTTGAGCTGGATGCCCTTGATGACGCGGGTGCCGTCGAACGGGGGCTTGGGGACGGGGTTGTCGACGGCGACGTCGGAGCGGACGTGCCCCTCCTCGGGGTGCTCCTCGACCTCGACGGCCGCGGCGCCCGCCCGGACCCGGCGCTGCTTCAGCTCGGGCAGCTTCGCGCCGGGCACGCCCCGCTTGACGCCGATGAGGGCGTCCATGAGGCGCAGGCCCTCGAAGGCGTCGCGGGCGTAGCGGACCTCGCCCTCGTAGATCTCGTGCAGGTCCTGCTCGACGTAGGCGCGGGTGAGGGCGGCGCCGCCGAGGATGACCGGGTAGTCGGCGGCCAGGCCGCGCTGGTTGAGCTCCTGGAGGTTCTCCTTCATGATCACCGTGGACTTGACCAGGAGCCCGGACATGCCGATGACGTCGGCCCGGTGTTCGGCGGCGGCGTCCAGGATCGCGGAGACCGGCTGCTTGATGCCGAGGTTGACGACGTTGTAGCCGTTGTTGGACAGGATGATGTCGACGAGGTTCTTGCCGATGTCGTGGACGTCGCCGCGGACGGTGGCCAGGACGATGGTGCCCTTGCCGTCGGCGTCGGTCTTCTCCATGTGCGGTTCGAGGTAGGCGACCGCGGTCTTCATGACCTCGGCGGACTGCAGGACGAACGGCAGCTGCATCTGGCCGGAGCCGAACAGTTCGCCGACGACCTTCATGCCGTCCAGGAGGGTCTCGTTGACGATGTCGAGGGCGGGGCGGGACTGCAGCGCCTCGGCGAGGTCGGACTCCAGTCCGTTCTTCTCGCCGTCGATGATGCGGCGCTTGAGGCGCTCGTCCAGCGGCAGCGCGGCCAGTTCCTCGGCCTTGCCGGCCTTGAGGGACTTCGTGGTGGCGCCCTCGAAGAGCTGCATGAGCTTCTGGAGGGGGTCGTAGCCCTCGGCGCGCCGGTCGTAGACCAGGTCGAGGGCGGTCTTGACCTGTTCGTCGTCGAAGCGGGCGATCGGCAGGATCTTCGACGCGTGCACGATCGCGGAGTCGAGGCCCGCCTTGACGCACTCGTCGAGGAAGACCGAGTTCAGGAGGATGCGGGCGGCCGGGTTGAGGCCGAAGGAGATGTTCGACAGGCCCAGGGTCGTCTGCACGTCCGGGTGACGGCGCTTGAGTTCGCGGATCGCCTCGATGGTGGCGATGCCGTCGCCCCGGGACTCCTCCTGGCCGGTGCAGATGGTGAAGGTCAGGGTGTCGATGAGGATGTCCGACTCGAGGATGCCCCAGTTCGTCGTCAGGTCCTCGATGAGCCGTTCGGCGATGGCGACCTTGGTCTCGACGGTGCGGGCCTGGCCCTCCTCGTCGATGGTCAGCGCGATCAGCGCGGCGCCGTGCTCCTGGGCGAGGCGGGTGACCTTCGCGAACCGGGACTCCGGGCCGTCGCCGTCCTCGTAGTTGACGGAGTTGATGACGGCCCGGCCGCCGAGCTTCTCCAGTCCGGCGCGCAGGACCTCGACCTCGGTGGAGTCGAGGACGATGGGCAGCGTGGAGGCGGTGGCGAAGCGTCCGGCCAGCTCCTCCATGTCGGCGACGCCGTCACGGCCGACGTAGTCGACGCACAGGTCCAGCATGTGGGCGCCCTCGCGGATCTGGTCGCGGGCCATCTCCACGCAGTCGTCCCAGCGGCCGTCCAGCATGGCCTCGCGGAACTTCTTCGAGCCGTTGGCGTTGGTCCGCTCGCCGATCGCCATGTACGCGGTGTCCTGGCGGAACGGGACGGTCTGGTAGAGGGAGGCGGCGCCGGGCTCGGGCTGGGGGTGGCGCTCGACGGGCGTGGCCCCGTGGACCCGCTGCACGAGCTGTCGCAGATGCTCGGGCGTCGTGCCGCAACAGCCGCCGATCAGGTTCAGCCCGTAGTCGCGTACGAAGGTCTCCTGCGCGTCGGCCAGGCCCTCGGGGTCGAGCGGGAAGTGCGCGCCGTCCCTGGTGAGGATCGGCAGGCCGGCGTTCGGCATGCACAGCAGCGGGGTGCGGGAGTGGCGGGCGAGGTAGCGCAGGTGCTCGCTCATCTCGGCCGGGCCGGTCGAGCAGTTCAGGCCGATCATGTCGATGCCGAGGGGTTCCAGCGCGGTCAGCGCGGCGCCGATCTCGGAGCCCAGCAGCATGGTGCCGGTCGTCTCGAACGCCATGGAGACGAGCAGCGGCACGTCGGCGCCGGTCGCCTCCATCGCGCGGCGGGCGCCGAGGATCGACGACTTCGTCTGCAGGAGGTCCTGGGTGGTCTCCACGATCAGGGCGTCCGCGCCGCCGGCGAGCAGGCCCTCGGCGTTCGCCTGGAAGCCGTCGCGCAGGGTGCCGTAGCCGATGTGGCCGAGGGTCGGCAGCTTCGTGCCGGGGCCGATGGAGCCGAGCACCCAGCGCTGGCGGCCGTCACGGGCGCCGAACTCGTCGGCCGTCTCGCGGGCGATGCGGGCGCCCGACTCGGAGAGTTCGTACACGCGTTCGGCGATGTCGTACTCGGCCATGGCGGAGTGGTTTGCGCCGAACGTGTTCGTCTCGACGCAGTCGACGCCCGCGGCGAAGTACTCCTCGTGCACGGAGCGCACGATGTCGGGCCGGGTGATGTTGAGGATCTCGTTGCAGCCCTCGAGGTTCTCGAAGTCCTCCAGGGTGGGCTCCTGGGCCTGGAGCATGGTGCCCATCGCTCCGTCGGCCACCACCACCCGGGTGGCCAGGGCCTCTCGGAGCGCGGACACACGGGTCCGGCTGTCGGCGGAAGGGGTCGGCGGCACAGAGGCCATGAAAGGGCTCCCTCGGATGCGACGGCTGTCGGCTTTGCGTCACTCCCAGGATGCGTGCGGGACGACTTCCCGGGGAGTGCGCACGCCGTCAGGGTAGCCGGGACGGGGGACTTATGGTCAGGGGCGTCCACGGGACGGACGAGGACGGCGGCGCGAACGGCCGGGTGACTCCGCGGGGACGGATGGCGTAACACATATCGACCGACCATTAGCGGGAGGTCGACATGGACCGGTAGTGTTCGACATTGCCGAACGGCGGCAGGGAATGCCGCGCGTGGACGGTTGAGGGGACGGAGGCAGGACGGCGATGGCACGGAACATCCAGTCGCTGGAACGTGCGGCCGCGATGCTGCGGCTGCTCGGGGGCGGCGAGCGTCGGCTGGGACTGTCGGACATCGCCTCGTCGCTGGGCCTGGCCAAGGGCACCGCGCACGGCATCCTGCGCACCCTCCAGCAGGAGGGCTTCGTCGAACAGGACGACGCCTCCGGGCGTTACCAGCTGGGCGCGGAGCTGCTGCGGCTGGGCACCACCTATCTCGATGTGCACGAGCTGCGGGCACGCGCCCTGGTGTGGACGGACGACCTGGCCCGTTCCAGCGGCGAGAGCGTCCATCTGGGGGTGCTGCACCAGCACGGCGTGCTGATCGTGCACCACGTCTTCCGGCCCGACGACAGCCGGCAGGTGCTGGAGATCGGCGCCATGCAGCCGCTGCACTCCACGGCCCTGGGCAAGGTGCTGTCGGCGTACGACCCGGTCGCGCACAGCGAGGCGCTGGAGGCCGACCGCAAGCCGTTCACGGACCGCACGGTGTGCGAGCTCGCGGACTTCGAGCACATCCTCGACGTCACGCGCGCGCGTGGGTACGCGGCGGACGTCGAGGAGACCTGGGAGGGCGTGGCCTCCATCGCCGCGCCCATCCACGACCGGCGGCGCATGCCCGTGGGCGCGGTCGGCATCACCGGCGCCGTGGAACGGCTGGGCCGGGACGGCGAGCTGCGCCCCGAGCTGATCGCGGCGGTGCGGGACTGCGCCCGCGCGGTCTCCCGCGACCTGGGCGCCGGACGGTTCTGAGCAGCAGGCCGGCTCCGGGCAGCAGGCCGGCTCCGGGCAGCAGGCCGGCTCCGGGCCCCAGGCCCTCCTGAGCAGCCGCTCCCCCCTGAGAAGTAGGTAAGAAGCGCACCGGGACGTCGTACGGCGTTCCGGCCCTTCGCCATGCCCGAAAACGGGCGAACAGCCCCCAAAGAGGGCGAGAGTGGGCGCACCGCCCGAAGATCGATAACTCGCAGCGAACAATAACGATCGCGTTTTCGAGAACCGAACTCTTGACGCACACGTAACACCGGGGCAAGACTCCCGTCCATCGGTCGGCATTGTCGAACACCTACCGGCAATACGCGCTAGAGTGTGACAACGCCAAAGGCCGGCATCGCTCTCACCCCCGAGGGCGCTCGAACCCCCGGTGGGACCGGGGTTCGGCTTCCCTGGACGAAGGACAAAGGAGTCGCGGGTGTCCAGCTCCGACATCTTCATCGGCGAGACCATCGGTACCGCCATACTCATCCTGCTCGGCGGCGGCGTCTGCGCCGCTGTCACGCTGAAGGCCTCCAAGGCCCGTAACGCCGGCTGGCTCGCCATCACCTTCGGGTGGGGCTTCGCGGTACTCACGGCGGTCTACACCTCGGCGCCTCTCTCCGGCGCCCATCTGAACCCGGCCGTGACCCTCGCACTCGCGATCAAGGACGGCGACTGGAGCAACGTCCCGGTGTACTGGGCCGGTCAGCTCCTCGGCGCCGCGATCGGCGCGTCCCTGGTCTGGGTGGCCTACTACGGCCAGTTCCAGGCGCACCTCACCGACAAGGAGATCGTCGGCGGTCCGGGCGCGCAGGCCACGAAGACCAAGGCCGTCGAGGCCCAGGAGCAGGGCGCGGGCCCCGTTCTGGGCATCTTCTCCACCGGCCCGGAGATCCGGGTCGTCTGGCAGAACCTCGCCACGGAGATCATCGGCACCGTCGTACTGGTGCTCGCCGTCCTCACGCAGGGACTGAACGACAAGGGCAACGGCCTGGGCAACCTGGGCGCCCTGATCACCGCGCTCGTGGTCGTCTCGATCGGTCTCTCCCTCGGCGGCCCGACCGGCTACGCGATCAACCCGGCCCGTGACCTCGGTCCGCGCATCGTGCACGCCCTCCTGCCCCTGCCCAACAAGGGCGGCTCCGACTGGAGCTACGCCTGGATCCCGGTGGTCGGTCCGCTGATCGGCGGCGCGATCGCTGCAGGCATCTACAACGTCGCCTTTGCTTAAGAGCACGTAGAGCATGAAGGCCATGGAAACCGCGAGCACCGCGAGAACCACGCGATCCACGAGGAACCTCGGCCTTCATCGCGCTTGACCAGCACCGCGCCGTACAGACAGTCGTGACAGCCCCCTTATCCACGGAACCCCAGGAGCACACAGTGACCGACGCGCACACCGCCGGCCCCTTCATCGCCGCCATCGACCAGGGCACCACGTCCTCGCGCTGCATCGTCTTCGACCGGGACGGCCGGATCGTCTCCGTCGACCAGAAGGAGCACGAGCAGATCTTCCCGAAGCCGGGCTGGGTCGAGCACGACGCCAACGAGATCTGGACCAACGTCCAGGAAGTCGTCGCCGGAGCCATCGAGAAGGCCGGCATCACCCGCGACGACATCAAGGCCATCGGCATCACCAACCAGCGTGAGACCACGCTGCTGTGGGACAAGAACACCGGTGAGCCCGTCCACAACGCCATCGTCTGGCAGGACACCCGCACCGACGCCCTCTGCCGCGAGCTCGGCCGCAACGTCGGCCAGGACCGCTTCCGCCGCGAGACCGGCCTGCCGCTGGCCTCGTACTTCGCCGGCCCCAAGGCCCGCTGGCTGCTCGACAACGTCGAGGGGCTGCGCGAGCGCGCCGAGGCGGGCGACATCCTCTTCGGCACCATGGACACCTGGGTCATCTGGAACCTGACGGGCGGCGTCGACGGCGGCAAGCACTACACCGACGTCACCAACGCCTCCCGCACCATGCTGATGAACCTGCACACCCTGGAGTGGGACGAGAAGATCGCCGAGTCCATCGGCGTCCCGCTGAACGTGCTCCCCGAGATCCGCTCCTCCGCCGAGGTCTACGGCGAGGTCACCGGCGGCCGCCTCGGCGAGCTGCTCGGCGGCATCCCGGTCGCCTCGGCGCTCGGCGACCAGCAGGCGGCCCTGTTCGGCCAGACCTGTTTCGCGGAGGGCGAGGCCAAGTCGACGTACGGCACCGGCACGTTCATGCTGATGAACACCGGCGAGAAGATCATCAACTCGTACTCGGGCCTGCTGACCACGGTCGGCTACCGCATCGGCGACGCCGCTCCGGTCTACGCCCTCGAGGGCTCGATCGCCGTCACCGGTTCGCTGGTGCAGTGGATGCGCGACCAGATGGGCCTGATCTCCACCGCCGCCGAGATCGAGACGCTCGCGCTCTCGGTCGAGGACAACGGCGGCGCCTACTTCGTGCCGGCCTTCTCCGGTCTGTTCGCCCCGTACTGGCGCTCCGACGCCCGCGGTGTGATCGCCGGCCTCACCCGGTACGTCACCAAGGCGCACCTCGCGCGCGCCGTCCTGGAGGCCACGGCCTGGCAGACCCGTGAGATCACCGACGCCATGACGAAGGACTCCGGCGTCGAGCTCGCGGCCCTCAAGGTCGACGGCGGCATGACCTCCAACAACCTGCTGATGCAGACCCTCTCGGACTTCCTGGACGCCCCCGTGGTGCGCCCGATGGTCGCCGAGACCACCTGCCTCGGCGCCGCCTACGCCGCCGGTCTCGCCGTCGGCTTCTGGACCAGCACCGACGACCTGCGCGCCAACTGGCGTCGGGCCGCCGAGTGGACCCCCCGCATGGACGCGGAGACCCGCGACCGTGAGTACAAGAGCTGGCTCAAGGCCGTCGAGCGGACCATGGGCTGGCTCGAGGACGAGGAGTAAGAACCCCACATGACCAGTCAGTCCACCCTGCAGTCCGTGCCTGCCCTCGGAAGCCACCCGGCCTCCGGCTCCAACCCGAGCCGCGCCGAGACCCGGGAGCAGCTCTCCAAGGCGTCGTACGACCTCCTCGTCATCGGCGGCGGCATCCTGGGCATCTCCACCGCCTGGCACGCCGCGCAGTCCGGCCTCAGGGTGGCCCTGGTCGACGCCGGCGACTTCGCCGGCGCCACCTCCTCCGCCTCCTCCAAGCTGCTCCACGGCGGTCTGCGCTACCTGCAGACCGGCGCGGTGAAGCTGGTGGCGGAGAACCACTTCGAGCGCCGTGCGGTGTCTCGCCAGGTGGCCCCCCACCTGGCGAACCCGCTCACGTTCTACCTCCCCGTGTACAAGGGCGGGCCGCACGGCGCGGCGAAGCTCGGGGCGGGCGTGTTCGCCTACTCCGCGCTGTCGGCGTTCGGCGACGGCGTCGGTCATCTGCTGTCCCCGGCGAAGGCCGCGCAGGACGTGCCCGAGCTGCGCACCGACAACCTCAAGGCCGTGGCCGTGTACGGCGACGACCAGATGAACGACGCGCGCATGGCGCTGATGACGGTCCGTGCGGCCGTCGAGGCGGGCGCGGTCGTCCTCAACCACGCCGAGGTCTCCGGCCTGCGCTTCACCAAGGGCCGGGTGACGGGCGCCGAACTGCGCGACCGGCTCTCCGGCGACGAGTTCGGCGTGAGCGCCCGTCTGGTGCTGAACGCGACCGGCCCCTGGGTCGACCACCTGCGCAAGATGGAGGACCCGAACGCTGCGCCGTCCATCCGCCTCTCCAAGGGCGCGCACCTGGTCCTGAAGCGGACCGCGCCCTGGAAGGCCGCGCTGGCGACCCCGATCGACAAGTACCGGATCACCTTCGCCCTCCCATGGGAGGACATGCTGCTGCTCGGCACGACCGACGAGGAGTTCGAGGGCGACCCGGCGGACGTCGCGGTCAACGAGAAGGACATAGCGCAGATCCTGGACGAGGCCGCGTTCTCGATCCGGGACCAGCAGCTGTCCCGTGACCTGATCACGTACTCCTTCGCGGGTCTGCGGGTGCTGCCGGGCAGTCCCGGCGACACCGCGAAGGCCAAGCGCGAGACCGTGGTCACGGAAGGCCGTGGCGGCATGCTGTCCGTCGCGGGCGGCAAGTGGACGACCTTCCGCCACATCGGCCGTACGGTGATGCAGAAGCTGGAGGCGCTGCCGGGCCACCCGCTGGGCGACGACTTCGAGCCGATCTCCTCGCTGCCGAAGAAGCTGCCGCTGCCCGGCGTCGCCAACCCGCGCGCGGTCGCCCACCGGCTGCTCGTCGACAACCCGGCGCCCGGCCCGCGCATGGCGGCCGACACCGCCAGGCACCTGGCCACCCACTACGGCTCGCTGGCCTTCGACATCGCCCGCCTGGCCAACGACGACCCGGAGCTGCGCGAGCGCGTCCACCCCGACGCCCCCGAGATCTGGGCGCAGGTCGTCTACGCCCGCGACAACGAGTGGGCCGAGACGGCGGACGACGTCCTGCGCCGCCGCACCACCCTGACGATCCGCGGCCTGGCCACGGACGAGGTCCGGGGCAAGGTGCAGGACCTGCTCGACAAGAAGTAGCCGGCGAGAAGCAGTCCGTACGACGCGAAAGGGGCGGCTCCCACCACGGGAGCCGCCCCTTTCGCCTGGCCTCAGTCGAGCGAGTCCACGACCGCCCGTACGGCGTCGACGTCCGTCAACTCCTCGCGGCGTACGATCAGTTCGCGCCCCAGGAGCAGTGCGCGCCGGGAGGCCGGGACCGGGTCGGGGAGGGTCGTCAGGTCGGTCAGGTGGGCGAAGCCGATGATGCGGCGGACGATCTCGGCGCCGGCGTAGCCGACGGAGTCGGTCCGGACGCGGCGCAGGAAGCGGTCGAGGTAGGCGTCGTCGAAGAAGGCGTCGACGCGGGTCGGCCACAGCCGGCGGAACTCGGCCTCGAACGCCTCCCAGGAGAGGCGGAGCTGGTCGGCGTGGTCGGACAGGGCGCCCAGCGCGCGGGCCCGTTCCTCGGAGACCAGCGCGTTGGCCCAGTACAGGCCGAGGTCGTAGCCGATGGGGCCGACGAAGGAGAACTCGGGGTCGAAGACCCGGACGACGGGGGCGCCTTCGCGGTCGCCGACCATGACGCTGCCGGTGTGCAGGTCGCCGTGGAGGAGGGCCTGGGCGCTGGTCATGAAGGTGTGGCGGAGGTCGGCGACCTCGGTGCGCAGGCGGGTGTCGGCGCGGAAGGCGGACGCCAGGTCGTCCAGCCCGGGGTGCCAGTGGTTGTGCTCGTGCTCGATGTAGGGCTCGGAGAGGACGACGTCCTCGGTGATCTTGCAGAGCTCGGGGCTGACGGAGGCCGCGATCAGGGCCTTGCGTTCGGCGGACGGCATCCCGAAGTCGCTGGTGGCGAAGGCGAACTGGGCGACGAACTCGCCGATGCGGGCCGAGGTGTGCGGGCCGTAGGCCGCGCCCTCGTTGAGCAGTGTGCGCAGGACCTCGAGGTCGGACATGTCCTCCATGACGAGGGCGTAGTTCTCGGGGTCGTAGCCGTGGATCGCCGGGATCTTGTCCGGGGCGACCTTGGCGACCTGCTCGTAGGCGCGGGCCTCGGCGTCGGCGCGGTCGGCGTTCATCGGCCAGGAGGGGCCGGCGACGCGGACCCAGGGCAGGGCCTGCTTGACGGCGAGGCTGCGTGTGCCGTCGGCGCTGGACGCGAGGAACACGCGGTTCATGTTGCCGTCCGACACCTCGCGGACGGCGATGTCCGCCGGGTCCGCCCAGTGTCCCCGCTCGTGCAGGTACGCGGGGATGTCGTCGGTCTCCAGGATGCGGTAGCCCATCGGCTCTGAACTCCCTTATGCGGTGCGGCGCTTGGACAGGGTGAAGCTGAAGACCAGGGCGAGGATCAGCACCGCGCCCTCGACGACGTCCTGGGTGTAGTACGGCAGGCCCTTGATGGTCAGGCCGGTGGTGATGATGCCGATGAGGACCGCGCCGAGGGCGGTGCCCCAGACGTTCGGGCGGCCGCGGCCGAGGACCGACGTGCCCACCAGCGCGACGGCCACCGCCTCCAGGAGCTGGGAGGTTCCGGCGGACACGTCGCCCTGGCCGATGCGGGAGGCCAGGATCAGGCCGCCGACGGAGGCGAGGACGCCGGAGATGACGTAGGCCAGCGCGCGGTAGGCGCCGACGCGGATGCCGGCCAGGCGGGAGGCCTCGGGGTTGGCGCCGATGGCGTACAGGACGCGGCCCCAGCGGGTGCGGGCGAGGAAGACCCAGGCGGCGACGGTGAGTCCGCCGAAGATCAGCACGGAGATCGGGATGCCGAGGACCGTTCCGCGGTCGATCTTCAGAAAGCCGTCGGTGAACTTGCCGGGCGCGGTCGTGCCGTCGGACATCGTCATGCCCGGGGTGATCGACTGGCCGTCGACGAGGATGAGCTTGCCGCCCTGGATGACGAACATGGTGCCGAGGGTGGCGAGCATGTCGGGGATCTTCAGTACGACGATCAGCAGGGCGTTGAGCAGGCCCGCGAGCGCGCCCGCCACCAGGACCGCGAGGATCGCGACCGGGGTGACCTGGTTGTGGACGACCATCGTCTGGGCGGCGACGGAGACGCCGAGGCCGGCGACCGCGCCGACGGACATGTCCATCCCGCCGACGGCCATGGTGAGCGTGACGCCGAGGCCGAGGATGGCGGCGACGGAGACGTACCGCAGGGTGTCGAGGAGGGTCGCCGACTCGCGGAAGGAGCCCTCGCTCAGCGCGAAGTACAGGAACAGCGCGACCGTGACGAAGAGGAAGCCGTACTTGATCACGGCGTTCTGGACGCGCACCGCGGTGGAGGCCGCGGGCGGGATCGCCGCCTTCGTGGGGGCCTCGGTGCTCTGGGTGGTGGTCATGGGGTGCTTCCTTCGGGCGTGCGGCCGGCGGGCGGGCGGCGTCGGACAGACGCCGGGGAGACGCTGGGGAGACCTAGACGGACGCGGAGATGGTCTGGATCACGCGGTCGCGCTCCGCGTCCTCCCCGTACGCGTCGAGGTGGACCTCGCCGGCCGCGAGGACGACGACCCGGTCGGCGATCTCGAGGACCTCGTCGACGTCGGCGGACAGGACCAGGACGGCCGCGCCCTCGGCGGCCAGGGCGCGGGCCCGGCGGCCGATGTCGCGCCGGGCCCCGATGTCCACGCCTCGGAACGGCTCGTCCAGGATGAGGACACGCGGTGTCTCGGCGAGCCAGCGGCCGACGACGACCTTCTGCTGGTTGCCGCCGGACAGCTCCTCTACGGCGCTGTGCTCGTCGCGGGTGACGACGCCGAGCGCGTCGATGGCCTCGCGGCCCAGGGCGTCCTCGCGGGAGCGGCTCACCAGCCCGCCCCAGGACAGGGACTTCAGGAACGGCAGGGAGATGTTCTGCGCCACCGACCAGCCCGGCACGAGGGCGTCGGCGTGCCGGTCCTCGGGGACCAGGTGGACACCGGCCCGGATGGCGTCGGAGGGCCGGCGGGGCGCGTACGCCGCCCCGGCCAGCTCGGCCGTGCCCGTGGCGAACGGCTCGGCGCCGAACAGGCCGCGGGCCAGCTCGGTCTTGCCGGCGCCCAACAGGCCCACCACGCCGGTGACTTCGCCGCCGCGCAGGTCGAGGTCGAGCGGAGCCCGGCCCTCGAAGAGGCGCACCCCGCGCAGGGAGAGGAGGACCTCGCCCTGGTCGCCCTCGCGGACGGGACGGGCGGTCGTCGCCTCCTGGGCCTGGGCGAGCATCGCGCGCAGGGCCGCGTCCCAGTCGAAGGGCCTGGCCTGGTCCTCGGTGAGGAGGCCGTCGCGCAGGACGACGAGCCGGTCGGCGAGCGCGTCGATCTCGCCGAGCCGGTGGGAGACGTAGAGCACGGCGATGCCGTCCTCGCGCATCTTCTCCACGAGCGCGAACAGCCGCTGGGCCTCGGCGGCGGAGAGCGCGGAGGTCGGCTCGTCGAGGACGAGCAGCCGGGGGCGGGTGGCGAGGGCGCGGGCCAGGATCAGCAACTGCCGGTCGGAGATGCCGAGTTCGGTGACGTCCTGCTTCAGGACGGCGTCGGTCCAGTCCAGTCCGAGGCCGGCCTGGATCTCGCGGGCGCGGGCCAGCGTGCCGCGGCCGTTGAGAAACGGGTTTCCGCGCTTTTGCGCCAGCTCCTCGAAGACCAGGTTCTCGGCGACCGTGAGGCCGGGCACGATGCCCTCGCCGATCCGCTGGTGCACCGTCTGGATGCCCAACTGACGTGCGGCCAGGGGGGAGTTGAGAGTGACCGGTGAGCCGTCGACCCGTACCTCTCCCCCGTGGTCGGTGTGGACGCCGGACAGGATCTTGATCAGTGTGGACTTGCCGGCGCCGTTCGCGCCGAGCAGCGCGACCACGCTGCCCGGGGCGATGTCGAGCGTGACGGAGGCGAGGACCGTCTTGCCTCCGAAGGCCATGCTGACGTCGGTCAGGCCGACGGCCGGAGCCGCCCCGACCGCCGGAGCCGCCCCGCCGGGCTCAAGACGCTCAGTGGGCGACATTCGAGATCCAGTCGGCGGTGGAGACCTGCGACAGGTTCAGCGCGGGCAGCGCCTCCCGCAGCTGGTCCATGTTCTCGATCTTCTTCTCGCGCAGGAAGTCCTGGGTGATGGCGACGGCCGGGAACTCCACGGAGGTCTTGTTCAGCTGGCCGGCCAGCTCCAGGGCGGTGGTGCGCACGACGGCCGCGCCGACGGCGGAGGGGTCGGTGCCGGCGGTGGCGACCCAGGGGCTGTCGGCGGCGGTCATCTGCTGGATGTCGGCGTTGGAGACGTCCGCGCCGAAGACCTTCACCTTGTCCTGGAGCTTCTTGTTCTGCACGGCGAGGACGGCGCCCTTGGCGAGCTCGTCGTAGGGGGCGAAGACGCCGGCCACGTCGGAGTGCTGGGTGAGCGCGGCGGACACCAGGGGAACGTTGTCAGTGGCCGTGGAGTCGGTGACCTTGCCGACCTTGAACTCCTGCTTCCAGGCCTCGGAGGTCACCGTGGACTTCCAGACGGTGTCGCGCTTGTCGAGAGCGGCGTAGCCGGCGACGTTGACATAGCCGACCTTGGCGTCCTTGCCGACCTCCTTGGCCATCACGTCGAGGACGGCCTTGGCCATGCTCGCGTCGTCCTGCTCGGTGGAGACGACGCCCTTGGTGGCGGTGTCGACGTCGTAGACGACGACCTTGATGCCCTTCTTCACGGCCTTGTCGATCTCCGGCTGGATCGTCGCCGGGAAGCCGTGGTCGATGATGATCGCCTTCGCGCCGGAGTTGATGGCCGAGGAGAGGTCGGTGGCCTGCTTGGCGTTGTCGGCCTGGGCGTCGTACACGGTCAGGTCGATGCCGAGGGCCTTGGCCTGGGCCTTGGCGCCGTTGCCCCACTGCTCGAAGTAGTCGCCGGCGCCGCTCTGGCGGACCAGGGCCACCTTGACCGCGCCCGCACTGAAGGGGGCGGGCTTCTTGCCGGTGGCGGCGGAGGCCGAGGCGGCGGTGTCGCCGGTGTTCTTGGAGGCGTCGGTCGACTGGGCGCAGCCGGAGAGGACGAGCGCGGAGACGGAGGCCAGCGAGAGCGCGGCGACGGGCAGACGGAGACGGGACATGAGGAGCTCCAGGTGCGAGGCAGTGCGAGGCGAGGCGATGCATTGCGGGCGATGCGAGGCATTGCGGGCGATGCGAAGGGGCGACGAGACAGGGATGGAGGAGCCCGGAGCCGGGGGACGGAAACGTGTCACCGCGCATACGGCGGGGAACGCCCCGGGAAGCGGGGGCGCGTCGGAGCTCCGGGAGGTGTCAGCGACAGCTGGCTGTGGTCGACCGGAGCAAGTCCACGTACAGCCGCCGCACGAGCAGCAGCGTCTTCATACGGAGATCATGGGAACGTTTTCAGCCACCCGTCAAAGGAATGGACATCGTATCTCGAATGATGAGACAACGATTAGGTCACACGCGGTGACCGCGCCGCCGGGAGTTACCATCACAGAACCGGCACCCCGACCCGGCACAGTGAGGCTCCCATGACGACACTCCGCGCGACGGCGATGCGTATGCCCTGCATGCGCCGCTGTACCGGCGCCGCGTGTCGCGGCTGAGCAGCCGTCCGCCGCCGCTCGCGCCATCCGCCTCCCCCTCGCTTCGCCACTCGCTCCACCCCCCGCTCGCCCTGCTCCCGCGTCCGATACTCGTCTCGGTATTCGGACATCCCTTTCAGACTCCTGGAGTTGCTCCCATGACGCTGCTGACGACCTGGCCCGAGTCCGGCCCGGAGACCCTGGTCCGCCGCACCTCCGACCCCGCCGAGATCGCCGCGGCCCTCAAGCCGCTCGGCGTGCGCTACGAGCAGTGGCCGATCCGCGAGGACGTGCCGTTCGACGCCGGCAGCGAGACGGTGTTCGCGGCGTACGGCCCGGAGATCGAGAAGCTGAACGCCGAGGAGGGCTTCACCACCGTCGACGTCCTCGGTCTGCACCCCAGCGACGACCCGGAGTTCCCGGCGAAGGCGAAGGCGGCCCGCGAGAAGTTCCTCCAGGAGCACACGCACGACGACGATGACGAGGTCCGCTTCTTCGTCTCCGGCTCCGGCATCTTCTATCTGCACGTGAACGGCGAGGTGCACGCGGTCTTCTGCGAGAAGGGCGACCTGCTGGGCGTGCCGCGCGGCACCACCCACTGGTTCGACATGGGCACGAACCCGTCGTTCACCGCGATCCGCTTCTTCCACGAGGAGGACGGCTGGATCGGCGCCTTCACCGGCTCCCCCATCGCCGCCCGCTTCCCGGACTACGACACGATCGCGGCCGGCTACGAGGCGGACAGGGCCGCCGCGTGAGCGAGCCGCACCCGACCCTCGGCGCCTCCGACGCCCCCGACGCCCCCGACGCCTTCGACGCCTTCGACGCCTTCGACGTGGACGCCGTGGTGCTCGACATCGAGGGCACCACGAGCGCCACGGGCTTCGTCGTGGACGTGCTGTACCCGTACTCCCGCGCCCGCTTCGCCGAGCTGCTCACCGAGCGGGCCGACGAGCCCGCGGTGGCCCGGGCGATCGCACAGGTGCGGGAGCTGACGGGCGAGGCGGACGCCGACGCGGCCGCCGTCGAGAAGACGCTGAACGCCTGGCTCGACGACGACCGCAAGGCCACCCCGCTCAAGACCCTCCAGGGCGTCGTCTGGGCGGAGGGCTTCGCACGCGGCGACCTCGTCTCGCACTTCTACGACGACGTCGTCCCGGCCCTGCGCGCCTGGCATACGGCGGGCCTCGCGCTGTACGTCTACTCGTCCGGGTCGGTGGCGGCGCAGCGGGCGTGGTTCGCGTCGAGCCCGGAGGGCGATCTGCTGCCGCTGGTCTCGGGGCTGTACGACACGGAGAACGCGGGGCCGAAGCAGGAGCCGGAGTCGTACCGCCGTATCGCGCAGGCCACGGGCATCGCCCCCGACCGGCTGCTCTTCCTCTCCGACCGGCCGGGCGAGCTGGACGCGGCGCGGGCCGCGGGCTGGCGGGCGGTCGGGATCCGGCGGCCCGGGGAGCCGTACTTCGAGCAGGGCGTCGGCGACCACGCGCAGGCGGGGACGTTCGACGAGATCGACATCAGCACTTCCAGGAGCACTTCATGACCGTCGACATCAGCGCACTCGATCTGGAGGAGGCGGGGGCGGTGCTCGCCGCCGAGTCCGCCCGCTTCGCGTCCTTCGGCTGGATGCGCGGCACCTCCGGCAACCTCTCGACGGTGCTCTCCCGTGATCCGCTGCGCCTCGCGGTCACCGCGAGCGGCCATGACAAGGGCGAGCTGACGCCCTCGGACGTGGTGGTCGTGGACGGACAGGGCGCGGCGGTGAGCGACGGCAAACCGTCCGCCGAGGCCGAACTGCACGCGCGCGTGGCCGCGCTGACCGGTGCGGGCGCGGTCGTCCACGTCCACACGGTGGCGTCGGTGGCACTCGGCCACCGGCACCCGGGGGGAATCGTCTTCAAGGACGTGGAGATGCTGAAGGGCGTCGGACAGCCCGCGCACGACGTCGAGGTGACGCTGCCGGTCATCGCCAACAGCCAGGACATGAAGGTCCTCGGGGACCGGCTGGAAGCAGCGCGCAATCCGCAGATGCCCGCCGTGGTGGTCGCGGGGCACGGCCTCTATGTGTGGGGCGCCGATCCGCGTCAGGCCCGCCACCACACCGAAGTCGTGGAGTGGCTGCTGGAGTTGGAGCTGACGCGGCGCTGACGCCGGCGGGCAGTAGAGATGTGGAGCAGTGGAGAAGAGGGGATCCCCGCCCGGGGATCCCCTCTCTGCTTCTTCTCTTCTTCTCTGCTTTTCTCAGCTGCTTTTCGGCTGCTTCTCGGCTACTTCAGGTGCTCGCCGGGCAGTTGGCCCGACGCTACTTCCAACACGCCTCGCTCGGTGACCAGTCCGGTGACCAGTCGGCCCGGGGTGACGTCGAAGGCCGGGTTGTGTCCGCGCGACTCGGCGGGGGCCGTGCGGACGCCGCCCCACTCCACCACCTCGTCCTCGCCGCGGAGTTCGATGTGGATGGCGTCGCCGGTGGCCGTCGCGAGGTCCACCGTGGTGGTGGGCGCGGCCACCAGGAACGGGATGCCCGCATAGGCGCAGGCGAGGGCCACGCCGACCGTGCCGACCTTGTTGGCGGTGTCGCCGTTGGCCGCGATGCGGTCGGCGCCGACGATCGCCGCGTCGACCTCGCCGCGCAGAATGACGCCGGCGGCGGCCCCGTCGGCCTGGACGTAGTGCGGGATGCCTTCCTGGACCAACTCCCAGGCGGTCAGGCGGGATCCCTGGAGCAGGGGGCGGGTCTCGTCGGCGTAGACGACCTCGAGGCGGCCGCGCGCGTGGAGTTCGCGGATGACGCCGAGGGCGGTGCCCCAGCCGGCGGTCGCGAGGGCGCCGGTGTTGCAGTGGGTGAGGATGCGCAGCGGCCGGTCCTCGCCGACCTTCCCGAGCAGCCAGTCCGCGCCGAAGGCGCCCATCGCGCGGTTCGCCTCGACGTCCTCGCGCTGGACCGCGGCGGCCTCCTTCAGGACCGCGTCGAGTCCCTCGTCGAAGCGGGTCATGACCCGGTCCACGCACACCATGAGGTTCACGGCGGTCGGGCGCGCCGCGCGGACCCGGGCGACGGCCGCGCGGACCTCGCCCTCGGACCAGCCCTCCCGCTCGCCCTGGAGCAGCGCGATGGCGACGCCGTACCCGCCGGCCGCGCCGATCGCGGGGGCGCCGCGCACGACGAGCCGCTGGATGGCGTCGACCAGGGTGTCCACATCGTGGACGTCCACGGTCTCGGTGCGGTGCGGGAGGACGGTCTGGTCGATCAGCGCGAGGCCGGTTCCGGTCCACTCGACGGCGCGCAGTTCCTGGGACATAACGGGACGCTCCTGATGATCCTATGGTGCCCAATACCGTACATGACCTGGAAGAACCGTCGCCGGACCGGATACGAACCGGCTACCGGCCGGTGGCGAACCACAGTTCGAGACAGCCGGGCGGATGTCCGGAAACGAGTGTTACAGTCCAGCACCCGCATCCGCAGGTCGATACCAGCATCCCGCAGGCCGAGACGAAGGAGGAAAGATGCCGCTGCTCACCCGGCGCCGTTTCCTCGACTTCGGCCGATGCTCCGGCGACGGCTGTCGCGGCTGAGTCCGTCCCCTCAGCCCTCCCCGCACAGCCCCGCACCGACCCTGCGCAGCCGCGCACCGAGCACCGCCGCTCACCTCACCCCCGCCGTACACACGCCCTGTGCGCGCTCCCCGTGAGCGCTCTTCGGCATATCCGGAAGGTCCCCCGATGCCCCGCAGACACCGCCGCTCCGTGCAGTTCGCCGCGCTCGCGGCCGGCACCGCGCTCCTCGCCACCGCCTGCAACGCCGCCGCGAAGAAGGACGACGACACGTCGGCCTCCGCCGGGAGCAGCGGCAAGTCCTTCACGCTCGTCACCCCCGACGCCGTCGGCCAGAACGAGTTCCTGAAGCTCGCCGTCACCGGCGTGAAGGCCGCGGCGAAGCAGCACGACGGGACCGCGAAGGTCTACGAGTCCACCGACACCGCCTCCCAGCAGCAGCACGTGGCCGCCGCGGTGGACGCGAAGCCGGACGTCATCGTGCTGGTGGGCTTCGAGTTCGCCGACCTCGTCGCACAGCAGGCCGCGAAGAACCCGAAGCAGCAGTTCCTGATCGTCGACGCGTGCACGACGAAGACGTTCAAGAACGTCAGCTGCGCGGTCTTCCGGGAGCACGAGGGCGTGTACCTCGCGGGCGCGGAGGCGGGCCTGCTGAGCAAGAGCGGCAAGGTGGGCGCGGTCGACGTGCTCGACACGCCCCAGTTCCGCCGCTACAGCGACCCGTTCGCGGCCGGCGCGAAGAAGGTCGCCGCCAAGACCGAGACGTCGACCCGCTTCGTCGGCGGCCAGTCCCCGTTCGACGACTCGGCCCGCGCCAAGGAGCAGGCGAACACCCTGCTCGCCAAGGGCTACGACCAGATCATGGCAGCCGCCGCGGCCGGCAACTACGGCGTCTTCGAGGCCGCCAAGGCCAAGGGCGCGTACGCGTACGGCGTCGACGTCAACCAGTGCCCCTCGGCGCCCGGCACGGTCGTCGACAACGTGATCAAGCGCACCGACGTCGCCGTCCAGAAGGGCATCGAGTCGGTCCTGACCGGCACGACGGGCGCCACGGTGTCGTACGGCCTGAAGGAGGGCGGCATCAGCCTGACCGGTCTCGAGGACGGCGTGGACACGTCGAAGTGCGTGATCGCCGACCACAAGGACGTCCTGACGAAGGTCGAGGCGCTGCGCGACCAGATCGTCTCCGGAGAGCTGAAGGTCGATGACCCGGCCGCAAGCTGACACCGAGGGCGTCGCCGACGTCGCCGTCGAGCTCCGGGGGATCACCAAGCGGTTCCCCGGCACGCTCGCCAACGACGCGGTCGACCTGACCGTCCGCCACGGCGAGATCCACGCGCTGATGGGCGAGAACGGCGCGGGCAAGTCCACGCTGATGTCGGTCCTGTACGGCATGGAGCGGCCCGACGCCGGGACCGTCGTCGTCGGCGGGCGTGAGGTGAGCTTCGCCAGCCCGTCCGACGCCATGGCCGCCGGGCTCGGCATGGTCCACCAGAGCTTCAAGCTGTTCGACTCGCTGACGGTCGCCGAGAACGTCGTGTACGCCGCCGAGCCGCGCCGCTTCGGCCTGGTGGACCGGGCCGCGGCCCGTCGCCGGGTGCGTGAGCTGGCCGAGGAGCACGGCCTGGCCGTCGACCCGGACGCCCGGGTCGGCGACCTGCCGGTGGGTCTGCGGCAGCGTGTGGAGATCCTCAAGCTGCTGCACCGGGGCGCCCGCACGTTCATCCTCGACGAGCCGACGGCCGTGCTCACGCCGGCCGAGGCGGACGCCCTGTTCGCCGTCCTCAAGTCGCTGGCCGGACAGGGCCGTGCGGTGATCCTCGTCACGCACAAGCTGCGCGAGGTGCTGGAGGGCAGCGACCGGGTGACGGTCCTGCGGGACGGCCGGGTGGTCGCCCGGCTGGTGACCGCCGACACCACGGCCGACGAGATCGCCGCCGCGATGACCGGTCGCGCGGTGGAGCTGGACCGGGTCCACGCACCCGGCACGCCCGGCGAGGCGGTGCTGCGCGTCACCGGTTTCAGCACCGATTCCGTCCACGACGTGGACCTCACCGTCCACGCCGGCGAGATCGTCGGCATCGCGGGCGTCGCGGGAAACGGACAGAGCGAGCTGGTCGAGGCGCTGGCCGGGCTGCGACCGGTCACCGCGGGCCGGGTCGCCCTCGCCGGCGACGACATCACCCACGCCTCGGCCACCGAACGCCGGGCGCGGGGGCTGGCGTACGTCCCCGAGGACCGGCACGCCGTCGGCACGGCGCCCGCCGCGTCGGTCGCGGACAACCTGGCGATGGGACATCACCGCACCTCCCTCTCCTCCCGCGGCCTGCTGCCGCCCGCGGCGGTGCGCGCCCACGCGGCACGGCTCGTGGAGCGCTTCGGCATCAAGGCGTCCTCCCCCGAGACGCCCGCCTCCGCGCTGTCCGGCGGAAACCTGCAGAAACTGCTGATCGGCCGCGAACTCGCCCATGACGCACCGCTGTTGCTCGTCGAGCAGCCGACGCGCGGGGTCGACATCGGTGCCATCCAGAACATCCACGACCAGCTGATCGCCTACCGCGACGCCGGTCACGCCGTGCTGCTCGTCTCGGCCGAGCTGAGCGAGATCCGCGGGCTCGCGGACCGGGTCCTGGTGATGTACGAGGGCCGCCTCGCGGCGTCGTACACGAAGGACGAGGCGGACGAACGGACGCTGGGCCTCGCCATGGCGGGCGCTCCGGTGGAGGCCACGCACTGACATGACACGCATATCCGGAGCCCTGCGCTCCCCCCTCGCCTTCTCCGTGCTCGCGGGCCTGGTCATCGGCGCCCTGATCCTGCTCGGCACCGGCGCGGACCCGGTCACCGCGTACGAGGCCGTGCTGACCGGCGCGCTCGGCGGCGACGGCATCGGCTCGACCCTGACCACCGCCACCAGCGTGCTCGGTCTGGCGCTCGCCCTGGCGATCCCGCTGCGCGCCGGGCTGATCAACCTCGGCGGCGACGGACAGATGGTCCTCGGCGGGATCACGGCCGCGGTGACCGGTCTCTACTCGCCGCTGCCCGCGCCCCTCACCGTCGCCGCGGCCCTGCTGGCCGGCATGGCGGCGGGCGCCGGGTACGCCGTGCTCGCCGCCCTGTGCGAGAACCGCCTCGGGGTCCCGCTGCTGGTCAGCAGCCTGCTGCTGAGCTATCCGGCGGTGTCCCTCGCCTCCTATCTGGCGCGCTACCCGCTCAAGGAGCCCGGCTCCAGCCTGCCGCAGACCCGGGCGCTGCCGGACGGGGTGGCGCTGCCCGCCTTCGGCGACTCGACGGTCACCCTGGGGCTGGTCCTCGTCGCGCTCGCCGCCGCCGCGTACTGGTTCACCGACCGGCGCACCGCCGTCGGGTACGAGATCCGCATGACGGGCCTCAACCCCCGTTTCTCCGCGTACGCGGGCGTCGAACGCCGGGGCCTGACCCTGAAGTTGATGTCCGTCTCCGGAGGACTCGCCGGACTCGTGGGCGCGATCGGGGTGTTGAGCTTTCCCTACCGCTTCGTGGACGGCTCGCTCACCGCGCCCGGCTACACCTGGACCGGCCTGACGGCGGCCCTGCTGGCCGCCGCCGCGCCGCTCGGCACGGTGATCGCCGCGTTCTTCTTCGCCGTCCTTCAGGTCGGCGGCCTCGCGATGGAGCGCACGACCGAGGTGCCGCGCGAGCTGACGCAGGTGCTGCAGGCGATCGTGATCGTGTTCCTGGCGGCCCGACTGCGCTTTCCGAGCCGCTGGTTCGGCCGCTCGGCCATCCGCCGCAAGGAGAAGGAGACGGTCTGATGTTCCTCGACTCCGACCTGTTGATGTCGGCGCTGCGGGCCCTGACCCCGATCCTGCTGGCGGCCCTCGGCGGGGCCCTGTGCGAGCGGGCGGGCGTGTTCAACATCGGCCTCGAAGGCATGATGCTGATGGGCTGCTTCACGTCCGTGGCCACGAGCTGGTTCACCGGCAGCCCCTGGCTCGGCGTTCTGGCGGCGGCCCTCGCGGCGGCCGCGTACTCGCTGATCCTGGCCGTGGGCGCGGTCACCCTGCGCGGGGACGCGGTCGTCCTCGGCATCGCCATGAACCTCCTGGCCGTCGGCCTGACCAGCTTCCTGCTGCGCACGGTCTTCGGCGTGCAGGGCACGTTCGACGACCCGTCACTCGCCGGTCTCCCGCTGGTCGGCGGCTTCTCGCCGCTCGCGTATCTCTCGTGGGCGGCGGTCGCGGTCGCCGCGCTGCTGCTGTCCCGGCATGTGTGGGGGCTGCGGCTGCGCGGGGTCGGCGAGGCCCCGGACGCGGCGGCCACGCTCGGGGTCAGCCCGGCCAGGTACCAGTACGGCGTGATCCTCCTGTCCGGAGTGCTGTGCGGGCTCGCCGGTGCCCAACTCGCCCTGGGCAACGTCACGTTGTTCACGGAGAACATGACGGCGGGCCGTGGTTGGATCGCTGTCGTGGCCGTCATGCTGGGCCGCGCCGCGCCCCTGGGCGTGCTGCTCGCCGCGCTGCTGTTCGGGCTCGCCGAGGCGGCCGGGTTCCGCCTCCAGGGCCTCGGCCTGCCCCAGCAGGCGACCGACTCCGCGCCGTACGTCGTCACCCTCGGCGCCCTGTTCCTCACGACGGCCCGCCGCCGTCGCCGCCCCCGTACCACCGGAGCCGTCCAATGACCCAGGACCTGGCCCAGGGCCTGACCCAGGACCTGCTGCCCGTCACCCGTATCCCGCGCACCGGTCTGCCGGCGCACGCCGTGGTCGTCGGCGACCCGGCGCGCGCCGCTGCCGTCGCCGCGCTGCTGGACGGCGCGCAGGAGGTGTCGTACCACCGCGAGTACCGGGTGTTCAGCGGGAGTTGGAAGGGGGTGCCGGTCGTCGTCGCCTCGCACGGGGTGGGCGGGCCGGGCGCGATCCTGCTGTTCCAGGAGCTGGCGGACGCGGGCGTGCGCACGTTTGTGCGGTTCGGCACGGCGGGCGCGATGAAGCCGGGCGTCGGGGACGGCGACCTGGTCATCGCGGAGGCGGCCGTCCGCGACGACGGGGTCACCCAACAGCTGCTGCCCCCGGAGTACCCGGCGGTCTGTGCGCCCGAGGCGGTCCTCGCCCTCCAGCGGGCGGCCCGCACGGCCGGCGCCCCGCACCACCGGGGCATCGTCTGGACCCGCGCGGCCTTCCAGCCCGGCCTGATCCCGCTCTTCTCCTACGACGGCGCCGGGCTCGCCGCCATCGAGATGGAGCTGTCCGCGCTGCTGGTGACGGCCTCGCTGCGCGGACTGGTCGCGGGCGGGGTGCTGGTGATCGACGGGGCGAACGCCGACGAGCTGGTCGATCAGGAAGCCACCGGCGGGTACGACCCGCACCGGGACGTCGTCGCGGCCGGCGTCGAACGGGGCGCGGTCGTGTCCCTGGAGGCGCTGCGGCTGCTGGCGGAGGAGGAGCAGGCGTGAGCGTCGACCTGTTGGTGCACGGCGGCGACGTCCTGACGGTCGACGACGCCGGGACCGTCGTACGGGACGGGGCGGTCGCGGTCCACGAGGGCGAGATCCTCGCCGTGGGGCCCGCGGCCGACCTGCGCGAGCGCTACCCGGCCGTCGAGGAGATCGACGCCGAGGGCTGTCTCGTGCTGCCCGGGCTGATCAACACGCACACCCACCTCGCGATGACGCTGCTGCGCGGCCGCGCCGACGACGTCACCCTCCAGGGCTTCCTGGAGCGGGTGTTGAGGTGGGAGGCGGAGCTGCTGGCGCCGAAGAACGTGGCGGCGGCGGTGCGGCTGGCGGTCGCGGAGAGCGTACGGGCCGGGGTGACCTCGGCGCTGGACATGTACTGGTTCCACGAGGCGGCCGAGCAGGCGGCCCGCGAGGCGGGCTGGCGGCTGCACACCGGGCCGACCTTCATGGACGTGCCCGAGCCGCCGGACGGCATCGCCTACGAGGACCGGCTCGCGTGGGCACGGCGGGACCTGGAGGCGCGCGGCACGGCGCGGCACGGCACCCGGCCGGTCGTCTTCGCGCACTCCGCCTACACCCTCTCCCCCGGGCAGCTCACCGAGGTCTTCGCGCTGGCCCGGGAGTTCGGGGCGCTGGTGCACATCCACGCGGCCGAGAACGCCACCGAGGTCGCCACGGTGGAGGTGAAGTACGGCAAGCGTCCGGTGGAGCTGCTGGACTCCCTCGGGCTGCTCGGCCCCGACGTGCTGCTCGCGCACGCCGTCGACCTCACCGGGCCGGAGATCGCGGCGCTGGCCCGCACGGGCACGGCCGTCGCCCACTGTCCGGTGTCGAACCTGAAGCTGGGCTGCGGGATCGCGCCGGTGCCGCGGCTGCTCAGCGCGGGCGTGACGGTCGGCCTCGGCACCGACGGGGCCGTCAGCTCCAACTCGCTGGACGTGCTGGGGGCGGTGCGGCAGGCGGCGCTGGTGCACAAGGCGGGCGGCGACCCCACGGCGGTCGGCGCCGAGCAGGCCGTACGGATGGCGACGATCGAGGGGGCGCGGGCGCTGGGCCTCGGGGAGCGGCTGGGCTCGCTGGAGGCGGGCAAGCGGGCCGACCTGATCGTGCTCGACCTGAACGCGCCGCATCTGCGGCCGGCGCACGACCCGTACGCGACGCTCGCCTACGCGGCGCACTCGGCGGACGTGCGGGACACCGTCGTCGAGGGCCGGGTGCTGATGCGCGGCCGTACGCTGACGACGCTGGACGAGGCGGCGGTGATCGCCGAGCTGGACGCGCTCGTCTGATCACTCCCCACCCACGCGATCAGGTGCTCATAATGTCCTGAGACATCGGATGTCTGAGCGTGGCTGAGCACGCATGAGTCCAGGTGCGTCCGAGAGCGACAGGGAGGCCGGTCATGGCAGTCACCGACGAGGCGATCGAGAAGATCAAGGGCATGATCGTCTCGGGTGCGCTGCGCCCCGGGGACCGGCTCCCCAAGGAGAGCGAGCTGGCCGCCGAGCTGGGTCTGTCCCGCAACTCGCTGCGGGAGGCGGTGCGGGCCCTGTCGCTCATCCGGATCCTGGACGTGCGCCAGGGCGACGGCACGTATGTGACGAGCCTCGATCCCCAACTGCTGCTGGAGGCGCTGAGTTTCGTCGTCGACTTCCACCGCGACGACACGGTCCTGGAGTTCCTGGCCGTGCGCCGGATCCTGGAGCCGGCCGCGACCGCGATGGCCGCCCTGCGCATCAGCGAGCAGCAACTGGACGCGTTGGACGCCCAGTTGGACAAGCTGGGCGAGGCGCCGTCGGTGGAGGAACTCGTCGCCTGCGACCTGGAGTTCCACCGGGGCATCGTGCAGAGCGCCGGCAACTCGGTGCTGTGCTCGCTGCTCGACGGGCTGTCCGGGCCCACCACCCGGGCCCGGATCTGGCGCGGTCTGACCCAGGAGGACGCGGTCTCCGGGACCCTGCGCGAGCACCGGGCGATCCTGGCGGCCCTGCGCGACCGGGACGCGGAGGCGGCCCGGTCGTGGGCGACGGTGCACATCGCGAGCGTGGAGCAGTGGCTGCGCTCCACTCTCTGACCGGCGGCCCTCGTGGGGTGTTCGGGGGTGGCGAACGGGGCAGTGATCCGTTCACTCCCCCGTGCAAGGGGGCTGCGGGCGCCCCTGCGGAACGCCGTAAGGTTGGGTGGTCAAGCGAGGGCACGTCGGAAGGAGGCGCTGGGTGATCGAGCTCGAGGGGGTACCCGAGCTGATCGACCCGGTCATGGTGGCCGCGTTCGAGGGCTGGAACGACGCCGGCGACGCCGCCTCCACCGCGGTCGCGCATCTGGAGAGGGAGTGGAAGGGCGATGTGTTCGCGGCGCTGGACGCCGAGGACTACTACGACTTCCAGGTGAACCGCCCCACGGTGTTCATGGACGGCGGCGTGCGCAAGATCACCTGGCCGACGACAAGGTTGTCGGTGGTGCGGGTCGGCGGCGAGAAGCCGCGCGACCTGGTGCTGGTGCGGGGGATCGAACCGTCCATGCGCTGGCGCTCGTTCTGCAACGAGCTGCTGGGGTTCGCGCACGAGCTGGGCGTGGAGCTGGTGGTCATCCTGGGCGCCCTGCTGGGCGACACCCCGCACACCCGTCCGGTGCCGATCAGCGGGACGACGTCCGACACGGACCTGGCCCAGCGGATGGACCTGGAGGAGACCAAGTACGAGGGTCCCACGGGCATCGTCGGAGTCCTCCAGGAGGCGTGCACGCACGCGGGCGTACCCGCGGTGAGCCTCTGGGCGGCCGTGCCGCACTACGTCTCGCAGCCGCCGAACCCGAAGGCGACGCTGGCCCTCCTCAACCGGCTGGAGGACCTGATCGACGTGCGCATCCCGCTGGGCGAGCTGCCCGAGGACGCGCGCGCCTGGCAGGTCGGCGTGGACCAGCTGGCCGCCGAGGACACCGAGGTCGCCGAGTACGTGCAGACGCTGGAGGAGGCCCGCGACACCGCGGAGCTGCCGGAGGCGTCGGGCGAGGCGATCGCCCGTGAGTTCGAGCGCTATCTGCGGCGCCGGGACGGCGGCGGCCATGCGACGGACGGCGGCGAGGGTCCGCCGTATCTGCGCGACAGCCCCGGCGACCGGACGCGGCCCCCCAAGCCGCAGAAGCCGACCGCCGAGAGCACCGGGACCACCGAGAGCGCCGAGAGCGCCGACGGCACGGACGACGAGGATTCGTCGGAGGACTGAACAAGGGGCGGTACATCACGAAAAGGGGCGGTACGTCGTGGAGACGTACCGCCCCTTTTCATGGGTCCCGGTGGGCTACAGGGCCACGCCCAGCAGCGCGTCCACGGCCCGTGACACGACGCCGGGCGCGCCGATGTCCGTACCGCCCCGCTCCTGCTGGAGCACGGCCCAGCGGTCCACGGCGGCGAGGGCGGCGGGGGCGTCGAGGTCGTGCGCGAGGGCCTCGCGGATCTCCTCGACGAGGGCCTCGGCGGGCGGCCCGTCGGGCCGGGAGACGGCGGCGCGCCAGCGGCCGAGCCGGGCGACGGCGTCGGCCAGCACCTGGTCGGTCCACTCCCAGTCGGCCCGGTAGTGGTGGGCGAGCAGGGTGAGCCGGATCGCGGCCGGGTCGACCCCGTCGCGCCGGAGCCTGGACACGAAGACGAGATTGCCCTTGGACTTGGACATCTTCTCGCCGTCCAGAGCGACCATGCCGGCGTGGACGTAGGCCTTGGCCATGGGGAACTCGCCGGTCAGCACCTGGGCGTGGGAGGCGCCCATCTCGTGGTGCGGGAAGGCGAGGTCGGAGCCGCCGCCCTGGACGTCGAAGCCCATGCCCAGATGGTCCAGGGCGATGGCCACGCACTCGATGTGCCAGCCGGGCCGGCCGCGGCCCAGCGAGCCGCCGTCCCAGCTCGGCTCGCCCTCGCGGGCCGCCATCCACAGCATCGGGTCGAGCGGGTTCTTCTTGCCCGCCCGGTCGGGGTCGCCGCCGCGCTCGGCGGACAGCAGACGCATGGCGGCGGCGTCCAGGTTGGACACCCTGCCGAAGTTCGGGTCGGACCCGACGGAGAAGTAGACGTCCCCTTCGAGCTCGTAGGCGGCGCCGGCGTCGCGCAGCCGTTCGACGAGCGGGACGATGCCGGGTATGGCCTCGACGGCGCCTATGTAGTGCCGCGGCGGAAGCATCCGCAGCGCGGTCATGTCCTCGCGGAAGAGGGCCGTCTCCTTCTCGGCGAGGGCGACCCAGTCGACGCCGTCGCGCACGGCCCGCTCCAGCAGCGGGTCGTCGACGTCGGTGACGTTCTGGACGTAGTGAACCTGCCGCTTGGTGTCGAGCCACACGCGCTGCACGAGGTCGAACGCGTTGTAGGTGGCCGCGTGCCCCATGTGGGTCGCGTCGTACGGCGTGATGCCACAGACGTAGATACGGGCGACGGGACCGGGGTCGAGGGAGACCAAGCCGCCGGTCGCGGTGTCGTGGATCCTCAGGTCGCGGCCCTGACCAGGCAGGGCGGGGACCTCGGAAGCGGGCCAGGCATGCATGTCATGAGCCTAACCGGACGGAACTTGCGTATACGAACCGGAGCAGGCCAGATGACCGGTAAGGCACTCTTGCGCACTCCCCGCCGGTGTGCTCGCAGGACCTGCCCCGGCTACACCGGCGGCCAGGGGATGGCCGGCCAGTCGCCGCTGGGGTCCGGGTGTCTGCCGGACCGGAGGAGCTCGTCGACGCGGGTGCGGGTGGCGGCGAGTTCGGCGGGGGTGATGAGGGGGGCGAGGGTCGCTGACAGGGCTCCTTCGGGCTCCAGGAGGGTCCTGAGGGCCTTGAGGACGTCCACCGCCTCCGGGGGCAGGGGCTCGCCCGCCCAGCCCCACAGGAGCGTGCGCAGCTTGTTCTCGGCGTTGAAGGTGACACCGTGATCGATGCCATAGAGGCGGCCGTCCTCGGTGGGCAGGAGGTGGCCGCCCTTGCGGTCGGCGTTGTTGATCACCGCGTCCAGGACGGCGAGCCGTCGCAGTCGCTCGTCGTCGGCGTGGACCAGCAGCGCGGTGCGGCCCTCGCCGACCTCGGCGAAGCCGATCGCCTTCCAGCCCGGCTCCGGCTCCTCGGCGTCGACCAGGGCGAGCAGCTCCGCCTCCGGGGCCGCCTCGATCCACAGCTGGCACATGCCCTCGCCGTACGGGCCCTCCCGCAGCACGGTGGGCGGCACGAACCCCCAGCCGGTCGCCGCGGAGACCTCGTAGGCGGCGACCTCGCGCTGGGCGAGGGTGCCGTCGGGAAAGTCCCACAGGGGGCGCTCCCCGGCGACGGGCTTGTAGACGCAGGCCGCCTCACGGCCCTCGTGCGCGACGGTGCAGTACAGGGCCGCGTTGGAGGCGTCGCGGATACGTCCGCGGACGGTCAGCTCACCGTGCGCGAGCAGCTCGGCGAAGGCCGGGTCGGTGGTCGTCACGCCCCCCGGCGGTATCCGTTCTGGCGCGGACATACGTGTCCTTCCGGGTCGAGCGGCAGACTGCACAACGGGCACGGGGGCCGGCCGGCGTTGACGACGTCGAGGGCCCGCTTGGCGAAGGCGCGCGCCTGCGCGCCGGTGAGCCGGACCCGCAGCATCGGGGGCCCGTTCTCCTCGTCCTGGAGGAGCCGTTCCTCCGCCTCGGCCAGGTCCTCCTCGGAGTCGGCGTCGAGCTCCACGAGGGCCTGCGCCTCGACGATCATGCGCTGCTCCTCGCCGTCCCAGGCGAGGGCCATGGTGCCGACCCGGAACTCCTCCTCGACGGGACTGTCGAGGGGAGCCGTGTCGGTGTTCTCGGCGGGTGACATCGCGGGCACGGAGGCGCTGCCGCCGCTACGGCGTACGACCTCGTCCAGCAGTTCGTCCATACGCTCGGCGAGCGCGGCGACCTGGGTCTTCTCCAGGGCCACGCTGGTCACACGGGCGCCGGCGACGGCCTGGAGGAAGAAGGTACGGCGCCCGGGCAGTCCGACCGTGCCGGCCACGAAGCGGTCCGGTGGATCGTAGAGGAACACCTGACGGGACACGTCCTGTCTCCATGGGAGTCGTGGGTCATCGTGGGTCGGGGAACGTCCATGCGTGCACGCGCGCGCGAGCGGACCGCTTCACCCTACTGCGGCCGACGATCACGGTGCGCCCGCACCGCCCCCGACCGTGGCGTCCCCGGTCGGCGGCTCCTCGCGCGGTGTGAGAGAGGCGAAGTCGCCGGTGTCCCCGAGGCGCACGAGAAAGGGCCGCAGCCGGGTGTACCGGATCACGGTGACGGAACAGGGCTCGACGGAGATCCGCTGGAAGAGGTCGAGATGAAGTCCGAGGGCGTCCGCCACGAGCGACTTGACGATGTCGCCGTGCGAGCACATCAGGTAGACGGCGTCGGCGCCGTGGTCGCGCTCCACGCGCGCGTTCCACTCGCGCACCGCCTCGGCGGCACGGGTCTGCATGGCCCGCATGGACTCCCCGCCGGGGAAGGCGGCCGCGGAGGGGTGCGCCTGCACGACCTCCATCAGGGGCTCGTCCTTCAGCTCTGCCAGCTTGCGTCCGGACCAGTCGCCGTAATGGCACTCCCCGATCCGTTCGTCGGTGTGCACGGACAGGCCGGGGCGGGCGTCCAGGAGCGGCCGGATCGTCTCCTGGCAGCGTTGCAGGGGGCTGGCGACGACCTCGGAGATCGGCACACCCTCCAGTCTGCCGGGCAGCGCGGCCGCCTGGGAGACGCCGCGCTCGTCGAGGGCGACGCCGGGCGTCCAGCCGGCGAGCACCCCGGAGGTGTTGGCGGTGGACCGGCCGTGCCTAAGAAGAATCAGGGTGGGCATGCGGCCAGCGTAGGCGTACGCACGCGTGCGCCGGACAGCCGCCGAGAGGAGAATGCGCTCCGTGATCGTCGACTGCGCCGTCTACCGTGACGGGCGCCGTACCGAGGGCCCGGCGGACTTCTCCGGCGCCCTGGACGAGGCACGCGCCGCGGGCGGCTTCGTCTGGATCGGGCTGCACGAGCCCAGCGAGAAGGAGTTCGACCTCGTCACCCGGGAGTTCGGGCTGCACCCGCTGGCGGTGGAGGACGCCCTCAAGGCCCACCAGCGGCCCAAGCTGGAGATCTTCCACGACTCGCTGTTCCTGGTCCTCAAGCCGGTCGTCTACGAGCCCGAGAGCGACACCGTCTCCTCCGGGGAGGTCATGGTGTTCCTCGGCGACGGCTTCGTGGTCACCGTCCGGCACGGCGAGGGCGCCCCGCTGACGGCCGTACGCGACCGGCTGGAGGACGAGCCGGAGATGCTGGCGAAGGGGCCCACGGCGGTGGTGTACGCGATCGCCGACGCCACCGTGGACCACTACCTGGAGGTGGCGACCGAGCTCCAGACCGACCTGGAGAGCCTGGAGGCGGAGGTGTTCTCGCCGGACCGCGGCGGCTCACGGCACACCGCCTCGCGGATCTACGCCTTCAAGCGGCAGATCCTGGAGTTCCGCCGGGCCACCGGCCCGCTGGCGGTGCCCGTGAACCGGCTGGCGGGCGTCGGCATGCCCGGCTCGGAGGTGCCCTTCGTGAGCGACAGCGCGCGGCCCTTCTTCCGTGACGTCGACGACCATCTCGCGCGCGTGAACGAGTCCGTGGAGGGCCTGGACCGGCTGGTCTCCGACATCCTCTCCGCGCACCTGGCCCAGATGAGCGTCCGGCAGAACGACGACATGCGGAAGATCTCGGCGTGGGCGGCGATGGCGGCCGTCCCCACGATGATCGCCGGCGTCTACGGCATGAACTTCGACCACATGCCGGAGCTGCACTGGCTGTGGTCGTACCCGGCGGTGATCGCGCTGATGGCCGGACTGGAGGTGCTGCTGTACCGGCTGTTCAAGCGGCGCGGCTGGCTGTGACGATGGCCGGGGGGCGGCGGGTCGGCTGTGGCGCTCAGGCGAACTCGGGGGCCGGCGCGGGTGATCCGCCCAGGGCGTCGCGGCGCTCCGGAGGCTCCAGGGACACCATGCGCCGCCAGCCCGCGAACCGCTCCCACGCGTACACGGCGTGGATGCCGGCGGCGAGGACGGCCGACTTGGCCCTCGGCCAGCCGAGGAGGTCGCCCATGTGGGCCATGACGGCGAGGCTGACGTCGCGGTAGACGCGGATCTCGGCGAGCGCGCAGTCGCGCAGCGTGCGCTGGATGGCGCGGCCGTGGCCGGCGCGGGCGAAGCGCAGGAGTTCCTCGTGGCAGTAGGCGAGGTGGTTGTCCTCGTCGTGGGAGATCATCTTGACCGCTCGGCCGAGGTCGGGGTGGTCGGCGAAGTGCCGGCGCAGCAGGTCCATCTGCTCGGAGGCGCGCTGCTCGGTGACCCGGCTGTGGGCGAGGTAGGTGACGATGTCCTGCACGGTCAGCGGCCGGTCGACCCTGAGCCTGGCGTGGGCGAGGCCGATGCCGTGCCGCTCCAGGAGCATCGTGTAGTCGGTGTCGGCCGGCACGGGGACGGGCTGGAGGCCGCGCTTCCTCAGCAGGGCGTTGAAGATCCGCCCGTGCTTGTCCTCGTCGGCGCCGTGACGGGCGATCTTGGGCGCGAGGTCGCGTTCGCTGTGCGGGACGAGGCTCGCGATCCGGGCGTTCTCCCAGCCACCCTGCGACTCCCCGCTGGCGGCGATGGAGCAGAAGAGCGCGAACGACGCGTCGTGGTCGAGGATCTCCTGGAACAGACTCTTGGCCGAAAGCATGAGAACGAGTCAAATGCGACACGCGGAGTGCCGCAACAGCAGTGCCGGACGGCTCCGCCGAACGAAGGACGGGCCGTCTCACCGCAAAGGCGTAACCCGCGCGCGTGCGGGGCGTTGTGCTGCGTGACGGCCGTGGCGGGGAAGACCCCCGAGCCCCCACCACGGCCGCTGAAGTGTCCGGCTGGAATTCGGCGCTGAAATCCCGCGCTGTCAATCCGCGCTGAGAATCAGCGTGGGGAATCCGCGTCGGGAATCACTCTCCCCCGTCACGCCAGGCCGGCGCGCTCCAGGGCCTCGGAACCGGCCCGCAGCGAGGCGAGGCGCTCGTCGAGGGTGAAGCCCGCGGGGGCGAGGGTCAGAGTGGTGACCCCGGCGGCCGCGTAGGCCTTCATCCGGTCGGCGATCCGCTCCACCGAGCCCAACAGCGTGGTCCGGTCGATCAGCTCGTGCGGTACGGCGGCCGCGGCGCCCTGCTTGTCGCCGGACAGGTACTTGTCCTGGATCTCGGCGGCCGCCTCCTCGTAGCCCATGCGCCGGGCCAGCTGGTTGTAGAAGTTCTGCTTACGGCTGCCCATGCCGCCGACGTACAGCGCGGTGTAGGGGCGGAAGGTGTCGGCGAGCCGCTCGACGTCCTTGTCGTCGCCCACGGCCAGCGGCAGCGTCGGGCAGACGTCGAAGCCCTCCAGCGTCTTGCCGGCCTTCTCGCGTCCGGCCCGCAGGTACTGGATCGCGGTGTCCTCGATGTGGTCGGCCGACGGGAAGATCAGCAGCGCGCCGTCGGCGATCTCGCCGGTCTGCTCCAGGTTCTTCGGCCCGATGGCGGCGATGTACAGCGGGATGTGCTCGCGCTCCGGGTGCACGGTGAGCTTGATCGGCTTGCCCGGGCCGCCCGGCAGCGGCAGCGTCCAGTGCTCGCCCTCGTAGGACAGCCGCTCCCGGGTCATCGCCTTGCGGACGATCTCGACGTACTCACGTGTGCGTGCCAGCGGCTTGTCGAACTTGACGCCGTACCAGCCCTCGGAGACCTGCGGTCCGGAGACGCCGAGGCCCAGGCGGAAGCGGCCGCCGGAGAGGGAGTCGAGGGTGGCGGCGGTCATCGCGGTCATCGCGGGCTGACGGGCCGGGATCTGGAAGATGGCCGAGCCGACGTCGATGCGTTCGGTCTTCGCGGCGACCCAGGTGAGCACGGTCGCGGCGTCCGACCCGTAGGCCTCGGCGGCCCAGCAGACGGAGTAGCCGAGGCGGTCGGCCTCCTGGGCCACCGCGAGGTTGTCGCCGTCCATTCCGGCGCCCCAGTAGCCGAGGTTGATACCGAGCTGCATGGCCGATTCCCCTTACTGATCAGTAACGACGCTGTTGCGGAGACAGTAGCGCGGGCGCCGCCGTCCGGGGAGGGCGGTGTGGCGAGGGTCGCGTCCCTCCGCCGGGCTCTTGGCCTGCGGGGAACCGGGCCGCGCTTGCCGGAGATTGGGTTATCCACAGGCAACCCACGGCTCAGTTCTGGCCAGTAATGTCGGCGTTCATGGAGCAGAGGCATCTCGGCCGCACCGGCCTGCGCGTGTCCCGCATCGGGCTGGGCACCCTGACCTGGGGGCGTGACACCGACGAGCACGACGCCGCGGACCTCATGAAGACGTTCTGGGAGGCGGGCGGCACCCTCGTCGACACGGCGGACGTGTACGGCGACGGAGGGGCCGAGTATCTGCTCGGACGCCTCATCGAGGGCCTGGTGCCGCGCCGGGATCTGATCATCTCCACGAAGGCGGGCAGCGTGCCCGATCCGGACCGGCGCTTCGACGGCTCGCGGGGCCATCTCCTCGCCGCCCTCGACGCCTCGCTCGCCCGGCTCGGCACGGACTACGTCGACGTGTGGCACATCCACGCCTTCGACCCGGACACCCCGCTGGAGGAGACCCTCCAGGCCCTCGACATCGCGGTCTCCAGCGGCCGCGCCCGCTACGCCGGCGTCTCCAACTTCTGCGGCTGGCAGCTCGCCAAGGCCGCCACCTGGCAGCTCGCCGCGCCCGGCACGCGTACGCGGCTGGCGTCGACGCAGCTGGAGTACTCGCTGCTGCAGCGCGGGGTGGAGCGCGAGGTGCTGCCGGCCGCGCTGGACCTGGGCATCGGCCTGCTGCCGTCCTCTCCACTGGGCCGGGGCGTCCTCACCGGCAAGTACCGGGGCGACGCCCTGCCGCCCGACTCGCGCGCGGCCTCGGACCACCTCGCGCCCTTCGTCGAGCCGTACCTGGACGACACGGCGAGCCGCATCGTCGACGCCGTGGCGACCGCGGCGGACGGACTGGCGGTGACCCCCCTCCAGGTCGCCCTCGCCTGGATCCGCGACCGACCCGGGGTGGCCGCCCCGATCGTCGGCGCGCGCAACGCGCAGCAGCTCACGGCCGCATTGTCAGTGGAGGCCCTTAGTCTTCCTGACGAGATCTGCCGGGCCCTCGACGATGTGTCGGCGCCCGTGCACCGCTATCCCGATCACGACTGGAGCACGCTGTGAGCACGGAGCCGGAGACCCCCGGTCCGGGAACACCGGACCCCGCCCCGGCCGACACCGCCTCCGACGACGGGGTCGGCGCCCCTCGCGGGGAGACCGCCTCAGGCCAGGCGCCCGCGGCAGCCTCCCCCTCCGGGGACGACTCGGAGGTCGGGAACGCCCCCGGGACACCCTCGGCGAAGGGCGCCGACAGTGCGCCGGGCGCGGAGACCGACGACGACAGCGAGACCGCGGGCCGGCTCTCCGAGGCCGGGGACGAGTCCGCATCCGCATCCGGGGACGACGGCGGGACGCCGGGCGCGGAGACCGACGGCGACGGCAAGGCGGCGCAGCTTTCCGAGGCCGAGGCCGAGCTCGCCGCGCAGAAGGTGGAGCGGGAGCGGATCGAGCGGCGGAAGGCCGAGAAGGCGGAGCCCATCGCCAGCGGGACCAAGCTCAGTGGGAAGGCGGCCGACCTGCTTGCTGCCGTACGGGCCGTGGAGAGTGGCGCCAAGCCCGCGGCCGCCGTGTTCAGCCCTGCGGAGCCCGCCCCGCGCCGCCCGGCCCCCGAGCCCGTCCGACGCCCGCAGCCGGTGGCCGCCGAGGCCGCCGCTCCCCCGGCGCCCGCGCCCGACGCGGTCGAGGCCGTGCGGCGGGCGCTGGCCGAAGGCGGTGCGCCCGAGGCGCTCGCGCCGCAGGTCGCCGCCGCCCTCGGCGAGGGCGCGCAGGAGCTGCTGCGCGAGGACCCCTGGCAGCTGCTGCGCGTCGCCGGTGTGCGGCCCGAGCAGGCCGACGGCTTCGCACGGGCGCTGCTGGGCGCCGAGTGCGCCCCGGACGACGAGCGGCGCGGCCGCGCGATGACGGTCTGGCTGCTGGAGCAGGCCGCCCTGGCCGGGCACACCGCCCTGGAGCTGACCGCCCTCACCGCGGCCCTCGCCCAGCGTGCCGTCCCGGACCCGGACGCGGCCGTGCAGAGCACGCTCGCGGAGGGCGAGGCCCTCGTCTTCCAGGACGCCCTGGAGGAGCCCGGAGCCGCCCCGGCGCGGGCGGGCCGGGCTGCGGAACCCAGGGGATCCGGGGAATCAGAGGAGGACGCGGGCGACGGCGAAGAGGCGCGGCCGGTCCGGGTCCTCGTCGGTCTGGAGCGGTACGCGCTCGCGGAGGAGAGCTTCGCCGACGCCCTGGCCCGGATCGTGAACTCCCTGTCCAAGGAGGCCTCCCCCTCCTGGGAGCCGGCGGCGGCCTCGGCGTCCGGCAGCGCGGCGGAGCTGATCCGCGCGGTCGCCGGGCACGGCCTGGTGCTCCACACCGGCGGCGAGGCGGCCCGCGCCGAACCGGCCGCCCTGCTCGCCGCCGCCCGGCCCCTGGGCCTGCGCACGGTGGCGGCCTGCCACACACCGGACGGACGGGACCGCTTCTCGGCGCTCCTGGCCGAAGGGACGGAGACACCCGAAGGCGACGAGAGGGACGAGAGGGTCGTCACCGTCTCCGGTCTCCTCGCCGGCGCCGAGGGTCCCGGACGGGACGCCGACGGCGCCCTGGCCCTCGACCTGCTCGTCCTTCCGGACGCGCCGCAACTCGACGTGGAGACGGCCGCGATGGTGGCGGAGTCGCTGCCGGACGGGGCCCGGCTGGTGCTCTGCGGGGACCCGGCGGTGCTGTGGTCGGCCGGACCGGGCCGGGTCTTCGCCGACCTGCTCGCGGCCCGTGTGTGCCCGCAGATCGCCTCGCGCACACCCGACCCCGGGCCGCTCGGCGAGCTCGTCTCCGGAATCGGCGTGGGCGAGTTGAACCAGGTCGAGGCGCCCGGCAAGGAGCTGGTGATCGTGCCGGTGCGGGACGCGGGCGAGGCCGTGCACCGGACCGTGCAGCTCGTCGCGGACTCGGTGCCGCGGGCCTTCGGCATCGCGCCCGGGCAGACCGTGGTGATCACCCCGGGCCACGGCGGCGCGGCCGGCACGCGCGCGCTGAACGCCGCCCTCAAGGAGCGGCTCAACCCCGGCCCCGGCCGCTTCGGCGGCTTCGACCCCGGGGACCGGATCGCGTACTCCCCCACCCCGGGCCGTACGGCGCCGGGCCAGGTGGTGACGGCCGACGCGGACGGGCTGCACCTGTCCTGCGCCGGCGCCTCCGTCGTCGTACCGAGGGACCGGGTGGAGCAGTCCGTGCGGCACGGGTGGGCGTTGACCGCGCACCAGGCGGTGGGCAGCCGGTGGCCCGCGGCGGTCGTGGTGCTGCCCGGCGACGCGGCGCAGGCCCTCTCCCGCCCCTGGGTGTACACGGCCTTCGGCCGGGCGGAGCGGCATCTGTCCGTGGTGCACGGCGTCGAGCAGGCGCTGCCGAGGGCCGTCGCCGAGGTCCCCGCGAAGCCCCGCACGACCCGGCTGCCGGTCCTGCTGCGCACCCAGGTCCCCGCGGCGGCCGAATAGCCGCACGCCGAAGTGCGAGAACGCCGACGGCGGCGGTCACGGTGGGGAAGCCCACCGTGACCGCCGCCGTCGTCGTCGTGACGTCCGCCGGCCCGAGCCGCCGGACAGTACCTAGCGGTCCGCGTCCAGCGGCTCCAGGTCGTCGTCCTCGATGACGTCCTCGATACCGTCCTCGATGTCGTCCTCGAGGTCCTCGTCGCCGTCCTCGAGTTCGTCGAACACCGCGCTGACGTCGAAGCGGCACACCACCCGCTGCGGGTCGGCCTGGTCGAACGGAGCCTCCAGCCACTCGCCCGCGTCGGCCGGTTCGTCGGCGGCCAGCACCCACAGCGTGGAGTCGCCCTCCTCCAGGCCGAACTCCTTGTGCCGGGAGGCGATCTCGTCCGCTTCGAACTCGCCGAACAGGATGCCCAACGCGCCGTGCACCGTGCCGGAGATCCCCGCTCCCCCGTTCTCCTCGTCGGCCGCCTCGACCCGCTGGGCCTGCGCCAGCAGCCGCTGCGGCTCCGCCACGGCGTAGTCGCGACGGATCAGCACGCTCAGCGCGTTCGGCTCCTCGGGGCCCTCGTACGGCGGCAGGGAGTCCTCCGCGCCGGGAATCTCGAAAGGGGTGACCTCGTCGTAGCGGTCGTAGAGCAGTTCGTCGTAGACCTCGGCGGCCGCGGCCAGCTCGTTGAACGCCTCGTAGACGGCGGGGTCGTCCTCCCCAGTCCTGCGTTCGACCGCCGCCAGGTGGCGGTCGAGCGCAGTCTTGACCGCCTCGGCGGCGGCGCGTACCTCGGCAGCGGTGGGCTGCGCAGCATCAGACATAGTGCAGACGCTATCCGTACCGGGCCCCAGCCCGCACAATAGATGCGATGCCGGAATACGAATTTGTCGACGTGTACGTACCGCGCGGGGTCTCCCGCAAGGACGCGACTCGTCTGCTGACGGACCATGCCGAGTACGGTCACTGGGAGTTGGACCGTCTGAGCCTCCTACGCGACGGCAGTCGCAGGGTGCGGCTGCGCCGGCGGATCATCCGCCAGGTTCGGGCCACCTGGTGAGGTGGGACGACGGAAACGGAGCGGGCCCCGCCTGGGCATAGGCGGGGCCCGCTCCATCGCATGGGGTGTGCGTCACACGGTGGCGCGCGCCTTGCGGTAGAGGACCGCGCCCGCGAGCAGCGCGCCCGCGCCGACCGGCAGGGCGAGCCCGATGGGCAGTTCGCTGCCGGTGTGCGCGAGCTGCGCGGCGGAGGCGGAACCGGTCCGGTGGACGGACGAGGCTCCGGCCGGCGTCACCCGACCCGGGGCGGACGGCGCGGCCTCGGGTCCGGAGGGGCTGGAGTGTCCGTGCTCGCCCGGCTTGCCGGGGCCCTGGTGCCCGGGCTTGCCCGGCGTCTCGTGGCCGCGGCCCGGAGGCGTGCCGTAGTGGCTGCCCGAGTCGTCGTTGGCGCAGTCGTTGCCGGTCGTGGGGTTGAGGAGCCCGACGACGTCGACGCTGTTGCCGCAGACGTTCACCGGCACGTCGATCGGCGCCTGGACGTGGTTGCCGGAGCCGACCCCGGGCGAACCGCCGGTGTGCCCGCCCGCGTGCGCGCCTCCGGGGCCCCCGTGCTCGCCGGAGCCGCCCTGGTTTCCGCCGTGGCCGCCGCCCTGGTTTCCGCTGTGGGTTCCGCTGTGGTTTCCGCCATGGCTCCCGCCGTGACTCCCGCCATGGCTCCCGCCGTGACTCCCGCCATGGCTCCCGCCGTTGCCCCGGTGCTCGCCGTATCCGCCCGCCGGGGCGCCGCCGCCCTTGTTGGCGCAGGAGTTGCCGATCGCCGGGTTGAGGACGCCGACGACGTCGACGGTGTTGCCGCAGACGTTGACCGGCACGTTCACCGGCGCCTGCACCGAGTTGCCGGACAGGACGCCGGGCGAGTCCTTGGCGGACCCGTACGCGCCGGAGTCGGCATGGGCGTAGCCGCCCGCGGCGGCGATCACGCCCGTCGCCGCCGCCACGGTCATCAGGCCTTTGCGGGTGACCTGTCGCATTACTGAATCCCTGCTTTCCTCGATGTCTTCGGGCATTCCTTCGGAAAAAGACCGGTCGGCCCCGGAGCGCATGGCGTGCGCTCCGGGGCCGACGGCGTGGACGACCCCTCAGCGGGTCGACGTCACTTGTTGATGCAGGTGTTGCCGAAGGCGGGGTTCAGCAGCCCGATCACCGAGATCGTGTTGCCGCAGACGTTCACCGGGACGTGAACGGGCACCTGAATGACGTTGCCGGACGCGACGCCCGGGGAGTGCACCGCGGCACCCTGGGCACCGGCGTCGGCGACGGCCAGGCCCGCGCCCGCGAGAACCAGCCCACCAGTGGCAGCCGCAGCAGCGACGACCTTCTTGATCATTATTCCTCCTTGTTGGCAATGCGATCCCAAGCAGCGGATCGCATCACCAGTAACGAGGGGGAATTAATGAGGCTACGAGCTTATCGGCGCATTCACTCTTCCCAGTCGCGCCCGCACAGGCGGCCGATTACTGAGACCTCGTTTCACCGGGACAATTCAGGACGCGTCGATGAACCGGTCGAGCACGCGCACGCCGAACTTCAGCCCGTCCACCGGCACCCGCTCGTCGACGCCGTGGAACATGCCGGCGAAGTCCAGCTCCGGCGGCAGCTTCAGCGGGGCGAAGCCGAAGCCGCGGATGCCGAGGTCGTCGAAGGACTTGGCGTCGGTGCCGCCGGAGAGCATGTAGGGGATCGCCTTCGCGGTCGGGTCCTCGGCGAGCAGCGAGGACTGCATCGCCTCGACCAGCGCGCCGTCGAAGGACGTCTCCAGGGCCTTGTCGGAGTGCACGTCCTCACGGCGCACCTTCGGGCCGAGGATCCGGTCGAGGTCGGCGAGGAACTCCTCCTCGTGCCCCGGCAGGAAGCGTCCGTCGACGTGCGCGGTGGCCTCGCCCGGGATGACGTTGACCTTGTAGCCGGCGCCGAGCTGGGTGGGGTTGGCGGTGTTGCTGAGGGTCGCGCCGATGAGCTTGGCGATGCCGCCGAGCCGGGCGAGGGTGGACTGCATGTCCTCGGGGTCCAGCGGGGTGCCGAGCGCGTCGCCGAGCTCGTCGAGGAAGGCCCGGGTCGTCTTGGTGACCCGTACGGGGAAGGTGTGCCGGCCGAGCCGGGCGACGGCCTCGGACAGTTCGGTGATCGCGTTGTCCCGGTGGATCATCGAGCCGTGCCCGGCGGTGCCGGCGACGGTCAGCTTCATCCAGTGCATGCCCTTCTCGGCCGTCTGGATCAGATAGAGCCGCCGCTCCTCGCTCACGGTGAACGAGAAGCCGCCCACCTCGCTGATCGCCTCGGTGACGCCCTCGAAGAGGTCGGGGTGGTGGTCGACGAGGTGGCGGGCGCCGTAGAGGCCGCCGGCCTCCTCGTCGGCGAGGAAGGCGAGGACGATGTCGCGCGGGGGCCTGCGCCCGCTGCGCAGCCGGTCGCGCACGACCGCCAGCGTCATCGCGTCCATGTCCTTCATGTCGACCGCGCCCCGGCCCCACACACACCCGTCGGCGACCTCGCCGGAGAACGGGTCGTGGGTCCAGTCGGCCGCGTTGGCCGGTACGACGTCGAGGTGGCCGTGGATGAGCAGCGCGGGCCGGGACGGGTCCTCGCCCTCGATGCGGGCCACCGTGGAGGCGCGCCCCGGGTGGGACTCGAAGATCTTCGGTTCGAGCCCGACCTCGGCGAGCTTCTCGGCGACCCACTCGGCCGCCTTGCGCTCGCCGGGCCCCGAGTGGTCGCCGTAGTTGCTGGTGTCGATCCGGATCAGGTCGCGGCAGAGGTCCACGACCTCGTCCTCGCCGGTGACGCTGCTGGCCGTGTCCGTCGCGCTCACGCTGCTTCCTCCCGCTGTCACTGCTGGTGGTTCCCGGCCCTGCGGCCCGCACTGCGCGGTCGGGGCGGCCGGGTCCTGTTCATCCTCCCTCGCCCCACCGCCCCCGCCCAAGACCGGTCCCGGCCCGTCACACGCCGTTCACGCCGGTCACGGCCCGAGGCGGACCGGCGGCGTGATCGGGCACCCCGGAAAGCCTGGTAATGTTTACGTCGTCGCCGCGGGGGAAACCCCGCACGACAGACACCTTGTCCGGGTGGCGGAATGGCAGACGCGCTAGCTTGAGGTGCTAGTGCCCTTTATCGGGCGTGGGGGTTCAAGTCCCCCCTCGGACACGCGTAACAAGGGAGGGCCGCGACCACTGGTCGCGGCCCTCGCTCGTGGTGTGGGGCATCTCTCCCCGATCGAAGATCACGCAGGTCACGGCCCCTCCCCGAGTCCGCCGCCCCCCCCCTGAACAGCCCTTCCCAGTGGCCGAGGCAAGGGGACGACCATAGCGTCGTACTAAAATTTCCGGCTTGTTACGGAGCTGGACCGGACAACCCCAGGCAGACCTGCGGGCCCGCCGGCTCCCCGGAGGCTTCCGGATCGAGACGCGAGGACCGATGGCAGCCACACACGAGAGCAGCGCTCTCGGCCTGCTCGACGAAGAAATCCGCGTACAACTCGGTGACAGAGCACGCTTCTCCGGCGGGGCCGCCGCCTCTCCACGGACCCTTGTCGACGTCTTCGACGCGTCGGTGCGGTCGTACCCGGACGAGCTCGCGCTGGACGACGGAGCGACTCCTCTCACCTACCGTGCCCTCGCCGTCGAGGTGGAGCGGCTGCGGCGCAGGCTGGCGGCCGCCGGGGTGGGGCGCGGGGACCGGGTGGGCGTGCGGGTGCCGTCCGGCACCAACGACCTCTATGTGGCGATCCTGGCCGTCCTCGCGGCCGGCGCCGCCTATGTCCCGGTCGACGCGGAGGACCCCGACGAGCGGGCCGAGCTGGTCTTCGGCGAGGCGGACGTGCGGGCCGTCGTGGGCGCCGGGCACGAGATCGCCGTACCCGGCGAGCGCGGCGGCCCCGCCGCCCGGCCCGGTGTGGAGCACGACGCGTGGATCATCTTCACCTCCGGCTCCACCGGGAAGCCCAAGGGCGTCGCGGTCAGTCACCGCAGCGCCGCCGCGTTCGTGGACGCCGAGGCCGCGCTGTTCCTCACCGACGACCCGATCGGGCCCGGCGACCGGGTGCTGGCCGGGCTGTCGGTGGCCTTCGACGCGTCCTGCGAGGAGATGTGGCTGGCCTGGCGGTACGGCGCCTGTCTGGTGCCCGTGCCGCGCTCGCAGGTCAGGAGCGGCGCCGACCTCGGGCCCTGGCTGGTCGAGCAGGACATCAGCGTCGTCTCCACGGTGCCGACGCTGGCGGCGCTCTGGGAGCCCGAGACCCTCAACGACGTACGTCTGCTGATCTTCGGCGGTGAGGCGTGTCCGCCCGAGCTGGTGCAGCGGCTGGTGACGGAGGGGCGGGAGGTCTGGAACACGTACGGGCCGACCGAGGCGACCGTGGTGGCCTGTGCCTCGCTGATGTCGGGCGAGGAGCCGATCCGGATCGGGCTGCCGCTGCGGGGCTGGGAGCTGGCCGTCGTGGACGAGGCCGGGGAGCCGGTGCCGCTGGGCGGCAGCGGCCAGCTGGTCATCGGAGGCGTGGGGCTCGCGCGGTATCTCGACGCCGAGAAGGACGCGGAGAAGTACGCGCCGCTGGAGTCCCTGGGCTGGGAGCGGGCGTACCGCAGCGGTGACCTGGTGCGCGCCGACGCCGAGGGGCTGGTCTTCCTCGGGCGGGCCGACGAGCAGATCAAGCTCGGCGGGCGGCGCATCGAGCTGGGCGAGGTGGACGCGGCGCTGCAGGCGCTGCCGGGCGTGGCGGGGGCCGCGGCCGCCGTGCGCACGGCGCGCAGCGGCAATCAGCTGCTCGTCGGGTACGTCGTCACCCAGGACGGCTGGGACCAGGCGGCGGCCGTGGAGAAGCTGCGCGCCGAGCTGCCGGCCGCGCTGGTGCCGCTGCTCGCGCCGGTGGACGACCTGCCGACCCGTACCTCGGGGAAGGTCGACCGCAACGCGCTGCCCTGGCCGCTGGAGGGCGTGGAGACCGGCCACAAGACCGAACAGCTGTACGGCACCGAGGCCTGGCTCGCCGAGCAGTGGACCGAGGTCCTGGGCATCCCCGTGGCCTCGGCCGCCGACGACTTCTTCGCGATCGGCGGCAGCAGCCTGGGCGCCGCCCAGCTCACCACCCGGCTGCGCACCCGCTACCCGAGCGCCGCCGTCCTCGACGTCTACCAGCAGCCGACCCTGCGCAAGCTGGCCCGGCTGCTGGAGGAGTCCGCGCAGGACGACGGCGGCAGCCGTGTGATCGCGCCGGTTCCCCGGCGCGCGCAGATCATCCAGCTGCTTCTGCTCCTCCCCCTGTTCACGCTGCTCGGGCTGCGCTGGAGCGTGGCGCTGGCCGCGCTGGGCAACGTCCTGCCCGCCTACGGCTGGCTGCCGACCGCCTCCTGGTGGCTGGTCGCCGCCGGGGCCCTGCTGTTCTTCAGCCCGCCCGGGCGGCTCGCGCTGGGCGCGGGCGGGGCGCGGCTGCTGCTGCGCGGGGTGAAGGCAGGCCGGTATCCGCGGGGCGGCTCGGTCCATCTGCGGCTGTGGACCGCGGAGCGGCTGGCCGAGTTCAGCGGGGCGACCTCGCTGACCGGCTCCTGGCTGGTGCGCTACGCCCGTGCCCTGGGCGCCAAGATCGGGCCCGACGTGGATCTGCACGCGCTGCCGCCGGTCACCGGGCTGCTGAAGCTCGGGCGGGGCGCGGCCGTGGAGTCCGAGGTGGACCTCTCCGGGTACTGGCTGGACGGGGACCGGCTGGAGATAGGGCAGGTCAAGGTGGGTGCGCACGCCGTCGTCGGCACGCGCAGCACGCTCTTCCCCGGCGCCCGGGTCGGCAAGCGCGCCGAGGTGGCGCCGGGTTCGGCGGTCGCCGGGCAGGTCACGACCGGTCAGCGGTGGGCGGGCGCGCCCGCGGTGAAGCTGGGCCGGGCCAAGCGGAACTGGCCCAAGGAGCGGCCGCCGCGGGGCCGGTTCTGGCGTGCGATGTACGGGGCGTCGGGGCTCGGGCTGACGCTGCTGCCGGCGGCGGCCGGGGTGGCCGCGCTGCTGGTGGCGACGGTGTTCGTGCAGCCCGGCGACGGGCTCGGGCAGGCCGTCGCGGGTGCGGCCGCGGCCCTGGTCCCGGCCACGCTGGCGTACGGGGTGACGTACGCGCTGCTGGTGCTGGTCGCCGTACGGCTGCTGAGCCTGGGGCTGCGGGAGGGCACGCATCCGGCGCACGGGCGGATCGGGTGGCAGGCCTGGACGGTCACACAGCTGATGGACCGCTCGCGCGAGACGCTGTTCCCGCTGTACGCCGGGCTGGTCACCCCGGTGTGGCTGCGGCTGCTGGGGATGCGGATCGGGCGGGGCGCCGAGGTGTCGACGGTGCTGGCGCTGCCGAGTCTGACGACCGTCGGCGAGGGCGCGTTCCTCGCGGACGACACGCTGACCGCGCCGTACGAGCTGGGCGGCGGCTGGGTGCGGATCGGGCGGGCCGAGATCGGGCGGCGGGCGTTCCTCGGGAACTCGGGGATGACCGCGCCGGGTCGGAGCGTGCCGGAGGGCGGCCTGGTCGGCGTGCTGTCGGCGACGCCGAAGAAGGCCAAGAAGGGCACGTCGTATCTGGGGCTGCCGCCGGTGAAGCTGCCCCGGCACGCGGCCGACAGCGACGACAGCCGTACCTACGAGCCGCCCAGGCGGCTGCTGTGGGCGCGGGGGCTGGTGGAGCTGTGCAGGATCGTGCCGGTGCTGTGCTCGGCGGCGCTGGGCGCGGCCACGGCGGCCGCGCTGTGTGCGCTGGGGGTGTGGGCGCCGCTGCTTTCGGGGCTGGTGCTGCTGGCGGCGGGGGCGGCTGCGGCCGTCTTGTCGATCGTCGCGAAGTGGCTGCTGGTGGGGCGGCATCGCACCGGTGAGCATCCGCTGTGGAGCGGGTTCGTGTGGCGCAACGAGCTGGCGGACACCTTCGTCGAGGTGGTGGCCGTGCCGTGGCTGGCGGGTTCCGTGCCCGGCACGGCGGCGATGACGGCGTGGCTGCGCGGGCTCGGGGCGCGGATCGGCCGGGGTGTGTGGGTGGAGAGCTACTGGCTGCCGGAGTCGGACCTGGTGACGCTGGAGGACGGGGTGACGGTCAACCGCGGCTGCGTGCTGCAGACCCACCTCTTCCACGACCGGATCTTGCGGACGGATACTGTGGTCCTCCGTGAGGGCGCCACGCTGGGCCCTGGCGGGATCGTGCTGCCCGGCAGCACGATCGGGGCCCGTACGACCCTGGGCCCCGCGTCGCTCGTCATGGCCGCGGAGTCCGTCCCGGACGACACCCGCTGGCTCGGCAACCCGATCGAGGCGTGGCGTGCCTGAGCGCGGGCCGTGTGGGCCATCGGGAGTCGGAGGGCGGTACCACCGGCGACGGTTCGAGCACAGGTCAGGGAGCGGACGAGGAAGTGGCAGTTCAGCAGTCGGTCGGGCCGGACCCGTATTTCCCGGCCAACGGTGATTCCCGCTACCGGGTGCACCGTTACGAGCTCACGCTGGACTACCGGCCGGGTCCGAACCGGCTGTCGGGCATGGCACGGATCAACGCCATCGCGGGGCGCTCGCCGCTCGCCGAATTCCAGCTGAACCTGGCCGACTTCAAGATCGGCCGGATCCGGGTGGACGGCCGTCAGCCGCACTACACCCACCGGGGCGGCCGGCTGCGCGTCCGGCCCGCCAAGCCGGTGCGGGCCGGGGCCGCCTTCACCGTGGAGGTGCACTGGTCCGGCAACCCCAAGCCGGTCAACAGCCCCTGGGGCGGCATCGGTTGGGAGGAGCTGGACGACGGGGCGCTGGTGGCCAGCCAGCCCACCGGGGCGCCCTCCTGGTATCCGTGCAACGACCGGCCCGCCGACAAGGCGTCCTACCAGCTGTCGATCACCACGCCGTCGGCGTACTCGGTGGTGGCGGGCGGGCGGCTGCTCACCCGGACCACGAAGGCGTCCACGACCACCTGGGTGTACGAGCAGTCCGCGCCGACGTCGAGCTATCTGATGGGGCTGTCGATCGGCAAGTACCAGACGGTGCTGCTGGGCGATCCGGGGCTGGGCGGGGTACCGCAGCACGGGCACATCCCGGCGCATCTCCTGCCGGAGTTCTCCCGGGACTTCGCGCGGCAGCCCGGGATGATGCACCTCTTCCAGCAGCTGTTCGGGCCGTATCCGTTCGACGAGTACGCGGTGGTGGTGACGGAGGAGGAGCTCGATGTCCCCGTCGAGGCCCAGGGGTTGTCGCTGTTCGGCGCCAACCACGTGGACGGGGCGCGGGGTTCGGAGCGGCTGGTGGCGCACGAGCTGGCGCACCAGTGGTTCGGCAACAGCGTGTCCATCGCGGACTGGCGGCAGATCTGGCTGAACGAGGGCTTCGCGAAGTACGCGGAGTGGCTGTGGTCGGAGCGGTCGGGCGGCCGCAGCGCGCAGCAACTGGCCGTCGCCGCGCACCGGTTGCTGTCCGCGCAGCCGCAGGACCTGCGGCTGGCCGATCCCGGCCGCAAGTCGATGTTCGACGGCCGGCTCTATGAGCGCGGGGGGCTCACCGTGCACGCGGTGCGGTGCGCGATGGGCGACGACGCGTTCTTCCGGATGCTGCGCGCCTGGCTCGGGCTGCACCGGGGCGGAGCGGTGACGACGTCGACGTTCACGGCGCACGCGGCCCGGTTCGCGCCCGAGCCGCTGGATGAGCTGTTCGAGGCGTGGGTGTACGGCGCGGCGCTGCCGCCGTTGCCGATGCCGGAGACCCGGGCGGCCGTCTAGCCCTCCAGGGCAGGAGAATGACGGCCATGACCACACGTTCCTGCCCGTGCGGGCTGCCTCAGACGTACGACGGCTGCTGCGGCCGCTATCACCGAGGCCCCGCTTCCGCACCGACCGCCGAGGCGCTGATGCGCTCGCGCTACTGCGCCTTCGTGAAGGGCGACGCGGGGTATCTGCTGCGGACCTGGCATCCGCGGACCCGGCCCGAGCGGCTCGACCTGGACCCGGGGATGCGGTGGACGGGACTGGAGATCCTGGGCACGGGTGACGGGTCCGCGTTCCATACGACCGGGACCGTGGAGTTCCGGGCGTCCTACCGGGGCGGGTCGCTGCACGAGCTCAGCCGGTTCGAGCGGGTGGACGGGGCGTGGGTGTACGTGGACGGGGATTTCGTCGGCTGAACTACGGTGCCAGGATGTCCAGTTCCTGGAGCGCCCCGACCGCGATCTGACGGGTCAGCAGCTCCGCGCGGGTCGCGTCGCCCTCGCGGACGGCCTCGGCGACCTGGACGTGGAGGGTGACGGCGGCCGGGTCGGGGTCCTCGAACATGACCTCGTGATGGGTGCGGCCGGTCAGGACTTCCGCCACGACGTCGCCCAGGCGGGCGAACATCTCGTTGCCGGAGGCGGCGAGGATCACGCGGTGGAAGGCGACGTCGTGGACGAGGTAGCCCTCCAGCTGGTGGCCGCGTGAGGTGGCGACCATGCCGATCGCGCACTCGGTGAGCTCGGCGCACTGCGCCGCGGTGGCGTGCTTCGCCGCCAGGCCCGCCGCGACCGGCTCGACCGCCGAGCGCAGGACGGTGAGCGAGCGCAGCTGGTGCGGGCGGTCGGCGCCGGCCAGCCGCCAGCGGATGACCTGAGGGTCGTAGACGTTCCACTCGGCCTTCGGACGCACCGTCACGCCCACTCGGCGGCGGGACTCCACGAGGTGCATGGACTCCAGGACGCGGACCGCCTCGCGCATCACGGAGCGGGAGACGTCGAAGCGCTGGGCCAGTTCGTCGGTGCGCAGGACGCTGCCCGGGGGGTACTCCCCCGCGGTGATCGCGGGGCCGAGAGTGTCCAGTACATGGCCGTGCAGACCTCGGCCCGGAGTGGTCATGCACTCAGAGTACGGGGTAGATCACGATCCCAAAAAGTCAGACTTATTTGTCACAGACTCTTGAACTTGTCGTACCTAATCGGTTTCAGTGTCGTCGACAACAGTCGGCGTCCGTCGGCATCCCAGTCACCTCCAGCCATCCCAGTCATTCAGCGAGGTAGCGATGAGTACCCCCCACGTCGTCGTGGTCATGGGCGTCGCGGGCACCGGCAAGACCACTATCGGTCCGCTGCTCGCCGCCCTGCTCGGCGTCCCGTACGCGGAGGCCGACGACTTCCACCCCCGGGCCAACATCGACAAGATGTCGGCCGGCATCCCGCTCACCGACGCCGACCGGCTGCCCTGGCTCGACGCCATCGGCGCCTGGGCGGACCGGCGGGCGGGGCTCGGCGGGGTGGTGAGCTGCTCGGCGCTGAAGCGGGCCTACCGGGACCGGCTGCGGGCGGCCGCGCCCGACGTGGTGTTCGTGCACCTCACGGGCGACCGGGCGCTGATCGAGGACCGCATGTCCCACCGGCAGGGTCACTTCATGCCCACCGCGCTGCTCGACTCCCAGTTCGCCACGCTCGAACCCCTCCAGGCGGACGAGGCGGGAGTCGACGTCGACGTCTCCGGCGCCCCCGAAGCCATCGCCGAACGGGCCATGGCCGCGCTCGTCGCGCTGCCCGACCCGGCCGTGTGACCCCGGACGCCCCTCCGCCGTACCCCCGTACCCCCGCACCCCGTACTCCTCTCTCCCCTCCCCTCCCCTCCTCATATCGCAAGGGAATCCCCCCGTGACCAGACTCAGTGTCGAGACGCTGGCAGCGGACGCGGTCGAGCCGATCACCTCGGCCGGCCATGCGCAGCTGGGCATCGCCGTCCTGGCGGGCATCGCCGTGATCGTCCTGCTCATCACCCGGTTCAAGCTGCACGCCTTCCTGGCGCTGACCATCGGCTCGCTCGCGCTCGGCGCGTTCGCCGGGGCGCCGCTCGACAAGGTCATCGCCAGCTTCAGCGCCGGACTGGGCGCGACGGTCGCCAGTGTGGGCGTGCTGATCGCGCTGGGCGCGATCCTCGGCAGGATGCTCGCCGACTCCGGCGGCGCGGACCAGATCGTCGACACGATCCTCGCCAAGGCGAGCGGCCGGTCCCTGCCGTGGGCGATGGTGCTGATCGCTTCGGTGATCGGGCTGCCGCTGTTCTTCGAGGTCGGCGTGGTGCTGCTGATCCCCGTGGTGCTGATGGTCGCCAAGCGGGGCAACTACTCGCTGATGCGGATCGGCATCCCGGCGCTGGCCGGTCTGTCCGTGATGCACGGACTGGTCCCGCCGCACCCCGGCCCGCTGGTCGCGATCGACGCGGTCGGCGCCAACCTGGGCGTCACCCTGGCCCTCGGCGTGCTCGTCGCCGTCCCGACGGTCGTCATCGCCGGGCCGGTGTTCTCACGGGTCGCCGCCCGCTGGGTGGACGTCCCGGCGCCCGACCGGATGCTTCCTCAGCGGCCCTCCGAGGACCTGGACAAGCGCCCGAGCTTCGGGGCCACGCTCGCCACCATCCTTCTCCCCGTCGTGCTGATGCTGTCCAAGGCGCTGGTCGACATCGTCGTGGACGACCCCGCGCACACGGTGCAGCGCGTCTTCGACGTCGTCGGCTCCCCGCTGATCGCCCTGCTGACCGCCGTGCTCGTCGGCATCTTCACGCTGGGCCGGCCCGCCGGGTTCTCCAAGGAGCGCATATCCGGGCTGGTCGAGAAGGGGCTCGCGCCGATCGCGGGCATCCTGCTGATCGTCGGCGCGGGCGGCGGCTTCAAGCAGACGCTGATCGACTCCGGGGTGGGACAGATGGTCCTGGAGATCTCCGAGGACTGGTCCATCCCGGCCCTGCTGCTGGCCTGGCTGATCGCCGTGGTGATCCGGCTGGCGACCGGTTCGGCGACCGTGGCGACGGTCTCGGCGGCCGGTCTGGTCGCCCCGCTGGCGGCCGACATGTCGACCACGCACACCGCCCTGCTGGTCCTCGCCATCGGCGCCGGCTCGCTCTTCTTCAGCCATGTCAACGACGCCGGGTTCTGGCTGGTCAAGGAGTACTTCGGGCTCAGCGTCGGCCAGAACATCAAGACCTGGTCGGTCATGGAGACCATCATCTCCGTGGTCGCCGGCGGCCTGGTCCTGCTCCTCTCACTGGTCATCTAGTCACTGGTCGTCCAGTCACTCATCCAGTCGCTGGTCATCTAGGAGTACGCGCATGAGTCACCCCCTGTTCGACATCAGCGGCCGCACGGCCCTGGTCACCGGCTCCGGCCGGGGCATCGGGCTCGCCCTCGCCCGGGGTCTGGCGGAGGCCGGCTGCACGGTGGTCCTCAACGGCCGCGACGGCGAACGCCTCGAGCGGGCGGCCGCCGAACTGGCCGACGCCGGGCTGCCCGCCGCCGACGTCCACACCGCCGTGTTCGACGTCACCGACGGCCCGGCCGTCGCCGCCGGGATCGCGGACGTCGAGGAGCGGGTCGGCCCGCTGGACATCCTCGTCAACAACGCGGGCATGCAACTGCGCGCGCCGCTCCTGGAGTTCACCGACTCCGACTGGCACCGGATCCTGGACACCAACCTCACCAGCGCGTTCCTCGTCGGCCGGGAGGCCGCCCGGCGGATGACGGAACGCGGCCACGGCAAGATCATCAACATCTGCTCGTTGCAGAGCGAGGTGGTCCGCCCCGGCATCGCGCCGTACGCGGCCACCAAGGGCGCGCTGAAGATGCTCACCAAGGGCATGTGCGCGGACTGGGGCCCGCACGGCGTCCAGGTCAACGGCCTGGGCCCCGGCTACATCGAGACCGAGCTGACCCAGGCCCTCGTCGAGGACGAGGAGTTCAGCGCCTGGGTGCGCCGCCGCACCCCGGCCGGCCGCTGGGGCCGTACCGAGGACCTGGTGGGCGGGGTGCTGTTCCTGGCCTCCCCGGCGGCGGACTTCGTCAGCGGACAGGTGCTGTACGTCGACGGCGGCATGACGAGCGTGCTCTGAATCCGCACCAGCGACGGCCGGCCGGCCGTCGGACTGGAACACAGAAGTCGGAGTGGAAATCGGAGTGGAAAAGGGGACGGACGGGATGCTGGGTTGCGTGATCCACGGACAGGACGATCTGCGCGTCGAGGAGCTGGCGTCGCCGACGCCGGGCCCGGGGCAGGTGCTGGTCGCCGTGCGGTACGGCGGGGTCTGCGGCTCCGACCTGCACTACTGGCGGCACGGCGGGGTCGGCGACTTCCGGCTGCGGGAGCCGATGGTGCTGGGCCACGAGGTGGTGGGGACGGCCGTCACGGGCCCGCTCGCCGGCCAGGCGGTCGCCGTGCACCCCGCCACCCCGTGCGGGGTGTGCCCGGAGTGCGCGGACGGGCGGCGCAACGTCTGCCGGGACACCCGCTATCTGGGCAGCGCGGCACGCCTCCCGCATGTGCAGGGCGGGTTCGCGGCGGAGATCGTCGTGCCCGCCGAGCAGATACGCCTGCTGCCGGACGGCCTCGAGCAGCGCCGGGCCGCGCTCGCCGAGCCGCTGTCGGTGGCGCTGCACGCGGTGCGGCGGGCCGGACCGGTGGCCGGGAGGCATGTCCTGGTCACCGGCGCGGGGCCGATCGGCTGTCTGGTGGTCGCGGCGGCGAAGGCGGCCGGCGCGGCCCACGTGACCGTGACGGACCTGCTGCCCACGGCCCTGGCCTACGCCCGCGCCGCCGGCGCCGACACCGTCGTACGGGCCGACGATCCGGCGGATCCGGGATGGCCTGGCGAGGTGGACGTGGCGGTGGAGGCGTCCGGGGTGGCCGCGGGGCTCGAGGCGTGTCTGCGGCGGGTGCGGCGCGGCGGGGTCGTGGTGCAGCTGGGCATGCTGCCGCCGGGGCAGAGCCCCTTCGCCGGGAACCTGGTGGTCAGCCGGGAGATCGAGCTGCGCGGGGCGTTCCGCTTCGACACGGAGTTCGACGACGCGCTGGCCCTGCTGGCCCGGCCGTCGACAGGGGACGCCTTCGACGCGCTGGTCAGCGCGGTGGTGCCGGTGCGGGAAGCGGAGTCGGCGTTCGCGCTGGCCGCCGACCGCGGGAAGTCCTGCAAGGTACTGCTGGACTTCGGCGTGGGCTGAGCGCGGGCTGAGCCCGGGCAGCGGTCCTGCCGTCGGTCTCGTCGCCGCCGCACGCTTGCGGAGGCTTGCGGCGCCCCGGGCGGTCAGCGGCGCCAGAGTGGGTGTTCTCGATCCGCCCACTCGGGGCTCACCGACCCGGTGCGCATGCCGCGTCGGGCCTCCGGGTCGCCCAGGGCCATGCCGATGTGGCCGGCGACGACGACGCCGACGGTCAGGGCCAGCCAGTCGTGGACGAAGGTCGCGCTGGTGCGCCACATGATCGGGGTGAGGTGGGTGAACCACATGAGCAGGCCCGTGCCGAGCATCACCAGCGTCGCCCCGGCGATCCAGGCGGCGTAGACCTTCTGTCCGGCGTTGAACTTGCCCGCCGGGCGCGACGCGCGCCGCTTGTCCCGGCGCAGGGCGGCGCGCAGCCAGCGGCGGTCGTGCGGGCCGAAGCGGTTGAGGTGTCCGAGGTCGGCGCGGAACGCGCGGGAGGCGAGGCCCGCCAGGACGGGCGCGGGCAGGGCGAGGCCGGCCCACTCGTGGACGCGGACGACGAGTTCGCGGCGGCCGACGAGTTCGGCGAACTCGGGGATGTACAGACAGGCGGCCGTCGCCACGCAGAGGCCCATCAGCAGGGCGGTGAGGCGGTGCACCCAGCGTTCGGCCCGGCTGAAGCGGTGGATCCGGGTGGGCGCGGGCGGCGCGTCAGCTCGTAGGGGCATCGTCGCGTCCGTTCGAACGGCCGACCCAGGCGTCGACGTCGTAGCCCCGGTCCTCCCAGTAGCCGGGCTTCACCTTCTCGGTGACGGTGATGCCGGAGAGCCACTTGGCGGACTTGTAGAAGTACATGGGGGCCACATAGAGGCGGACCGGGCCGCCGTGGTCGTGGCCGAGGTCCTTGTCCTGCATGCGCAGGGCGACCAGGACGTCGGCGCGGCGGGCCTGGGCGAGGGTGAGGCTCTCGGTGTAGGCGCCGTCGAAGCAGGTGAAGCGGATCGCGCCGGCCTCGGCGCGCACGCCGGCGGCGTCGAGGAGGGCGGACAGCCGGACCCCTTCGAAGGGGGTGCCGGGGACCCGCCAGCCGGTGACGCACTGGACGTCCTTGACCATCCGGGTCTGCGGCAGGGCCTTGAGGTCGGCGAGCGTGTAGGAGCCGGGGCGGTCGACGAGGCCGTCGACCGTGAGGCGGTAGTTCGTGGCGTTCTTGTGCGGGACGGAGGCCGTGACCGAGTAGTAGCGGAAGCCGCCGCCGTTGGGGAGCAGACCGGTGAGGCCGGTGGGGTCCTTGTCGGCGGCCGCGCCGAGGAACGCCTCCAGGCCGCGTTGCAGCGGGGGCGCTGCGACGACTCCGAGGGCGCCCAGGCCGAGGGTGCCGAGGAGGACGCGGCGGCCTATGGGGGTGCCGCGTTCGTCGGGGGTCCCGCGTTCGTCAGGGGCGCCGCGTTCCTCGGTTGGTTCGGGGTTCACCTCTCCATTCGAACACTCGGGGGCGGGCCGGGGCCAGGTTTCCGGGTCGCGGCCGGGCTCGCGCCGTGACTTCTTACCCGGCTCTCAGACCGAGGGCGCCTGCTCGGGCCGCGCGGAAGGCCGTGTACGGGTCGCGGTCGGGGTAGGACCAGGGCTCGGCGGTGGCATGGTCCCCGATGTGCTGGAACAGGGCGGCGGCCTCGGCGGCCCGGCCCGCGCAGACCAGGGCGTGGGCGAGGAAGTTCAGGTCGACCATGCGGCGGGGGTGGCCGTCGTGCTCCCATTCCAGCCACCAGTCGAAGGCGGCCTTCATCACGTCCCGGGCCCGGCTGTCGCTCCAGTGCCCGGAGGCGGCCGGGTCGGCGGGGGCGAAGCCGTGGGCGGCCAGGACGCGGTAGCGCTCGGCGTGCGCGACGACCGGGAGGATGGCGAGCGGCGAGTCGGCCGGGGCCTGCTCGGCGGCCCAGACAGCGAAGTCGTAGACCTCGTGCAGCGGGTCCGGGCCGTCGGCGGCCCGGCGCTCGGCGAGCCGGGCGACCATCAGGTGGTGGGCGTGGTGGTGGTCGCGGTGACGGGCCCGGACCTCCTCGAAGATCCGTACGGCGTCGGCGCCGCCGTCGTTCTCCAGCAGGAGCAGGCCAAGCCAGGGGGTGGGGTCGGCGGGCGCGAGCGCGGCCGCGTCCTGACAGGCGGCGCGGGCGAGGGCCGTGTCCTCCGTGCCGCGCAGGGCCCGTCCGACCTGGGCGAGGGCGAGCAGGACGCGGGCGTCGGCGCAGCCGGGCTCGGCGTGCAGCCACTCATGGGCCCAGGCCGCGGCGTACGGTTCGCGGGCGAGGACGACGACCCGGTGGGCGCGGCGGTCCCAGTCGTCGCGGGTGCGGGCGAGCAGGGCGCGGGCGGACTGCCAGCGGCCCTGGGCCAACGCGGCTCGCACGGCGTCGAGTTCGGCGTCGTCGAGGGCCGGGTCGGGGGTCCGGGCCGTGGGCCCGCGTCCGCGGCGGGAGAGCGGGGGTAAGGGCACCGCGGGACTTCCTCAAGCTCCTGGCAGGCGACTCTGATGATCGGCCCGCAATCGGCCGGTCACGCACAGCAAATCCTCACCCAACGCTCGCGTCAAGGGTCACGGAGACATGACAGGTGTCAACTTCCCGGAGACGTACGGAAGTTGAAGGCGATCGGAAGACGACCGGAAGCCGTCTCGCCCCTGGTCGGACGCCCGGTGGCGGAGGGGCCCACGGCGCCGATGTGGCGTACGCCATGGCGTCGACCGCCCGGAGCGCTCACCATGGCCTTACGGTCGCCACGCTGCCCGGCCCTGTCCGCCGGGCGCCGCGACCGCGTCAGCCGCCCGGTTCCGGGTCCCCCCGGAAAGCACCGTGCCGGGCCCGTCCGGAACAGATGTTCCGGGACTCCCAGGCGCTCCGAGGGCCCTGGGACGCTACAGTCGGCCACTACGCATCCCGTCCGTGGTCCGACCGGATGATCGAGGTACGCAGCGTGTCGGTTCTGGTTCTGGTTCTCGCCGTGAGCGCCGCCTGCTGCCTGGGCTTCGGGTTCGTGCTCCAGCAGAACGCCGCCCAGAAGGCGCCGCTCGGCGACTTCCTGTCCCCGCGCCTGCTGCTCGACCTGGTGCGGGTGCCGCGCTGGCTCGGCGGCATCGGGCTGATGGTGGCCGGCATGGTGCTGGGCGCGGTCGCGCTCGGCCAGGGCGAGGTCTCCCTCGTCGAGCCGCTCCTCGCCACGAACCTGCTCTTCGCCCTCGCCCTCTCCCGCCGCCAGACCAGGCAGCCGCTGGGCCGCCAGGGCTGGGCGGGGCTCGCGCTGCTCGCGGGCGGGGTGACGGCGTTCATCGTGGCGGGCGAGCCGCGCGGCGGCACCGCGGTCACCGATCCGCTGCGCCACTGGCTGATCATCGGCGTGATGACCGGAGTCGCCCTGCTGCTCACGACGTACGCCAAGCGCTCGCGGCTGAGCTCGGGCCCGGTGCTGCTGGCTCTGGCGGCCGGTCTGCTGTACGGCGTCCAGGACGCCCTCACCCGGGTCAGCGGGCAGCGTTTCTCCGCGGGCGGCCTCGCCGAGCTGCTGACCGGCTGGCAGCCGTACGCCGTGCTCGCCCTCGGGGTGACCGGGCTGGTGCTGGTGCAGAGCGCCTTCGAGACGGCCCCGCTGCGCATGTCGCTGCCCGCGCTGACCGCCGCCCAGCCGCTCGCCGGGATCGTCTGCGGGGTCGGCTTCCTCGGCGACCGGCTGCGCACCGACACCGGCGCGCTGGCCTGGGAGGCGGCGGGCCTGGCGGCGGTCGTCGCGGGCATCGTCCTGCTCGGCCTGCACCCGGCGATGCCGCGGGGCGCGGCCCCCCGGGAGCGGGTTCCGAACCTCCAGCCGCAGTGAGCCGTGGCCTGCCGGCCGCCGCGGCCGTGGGCGCGCCTGCTTGGATGGGCGGATGAGCGCTGCTGACGAGATCCTCGACATCGTCGACGAGAACGACCAGGTCGTCGGCCGACTCCCGCGCGGGCAGGTGTACGCCGAGGGTGTGCGCCACCGTTGCGTCTTCATCCGGGCCAGGGACGCCGAGGGCCGGCTCTTCGTCCACCGCCGCACCCCGACCAAGCTGGTCTTCCCCTCCCTGTACGACATGTTCGTCGGCGGGGTGGTCGGCGCGGGCGAGACCTACGACGACGCCGCGCTGCGCGAGGCCGAGGAGGAGCTCGGGGTGCACGGACTGCCCCGCCCGGAGTTCGTCCTCAAGTTCCTCTACGACGACGGGGCCGGCCGGAGCTGGTGGTCGGCCGTGTACGAGGTCCGCTGCGAGCTGCCGGTGAACCCCCAGGTCGAGGAGGTGGCCTGGCACGACTTCCTGTCCGAGGAGGAGGTCGAGCGGCGGCTGTCCGACTGGGAGTGGGTGCCGGACGGCCTGGCGGCGTACCAGCGACTCAAGGCGCACGGAGCCCGCGGAGAGGGGCCCGGGTAGGGTCCTCGCGTGATCGACTTCGTACAGAACGTCCGGTTGTGGTTCGCGCCCGAGCAGGTCCGGCGCGGCGGCAACACGCCCGACTACCGGTTCTCGCTGGCGAACGAGCGCACGTTCCTGGCCTGGCTGCGGACCGCGCTCGCGCTGATCGGCGGGGGCTTCGCGGTGGACCAGTTCCTGCCTGACCTGCGCTGGGGCTGGCGGGTGGGGCTGGCGCTCGCGCTGCTCGCGGCGGGCGTGCTGTGCTCCCTGCGCGCGGTGAACCACTGGGTGCGCTGCGAGCGGGCGATGCGCCGGGGCGAGGACCTGCCGGCCTCGCGCTTCCCGGCGCTGCTGAGCGTGGTGGTCGCGGTGGTGGCCGTGGCGATGGTGGTGGTCGTGCTCGCCGGGTGGGACGGGCGAGCCCGATGAGCCGGGCGGAAGCCCCAGGAGACACGGGTGACGGCGGCGGGGCGGAGCGCGACCCCGGGTTGCAGCCGGAGCGGACCCGGCTCGCCTGGCGGCGTACGACGCTGTCGAGCACCGTCGCCACGGTGCTCGGCATGAAGACCGCCCTCAACGGAGGCGGGACGACCGCCGGGATCGTCGCCTGCGCCCTGTGCTGCGGGCTGTGGCTGGGCTTCCTGGCCCTCGCCCACCACCGCATCCGCACGCTCGCCGCCGTCTCCGACCCGGCCGCGCTCACCCCCCGCTACGCCACCGCGACAGCCCTGTGCACGGTGGCGCTGGCGGTGTGCGCGGCGGCGCTGGTCGTCTGACCCACCTCGCAGGAGCCGCCCAGCCTGTTCTCGTCCAGGACTACGGGGTCTCGTCGGTGCCGTCGGCCTCGTCGGCCTCGTCGGTCTCGGCGTCCCAGTCGACCGTCACCACGATCTTGCCCCGGGTGCGGCCCTCCTGGTTCAGCCGGTGCGCGTCCGCCGCGCGTTCCAGCGGGAACGTCTCGGAGACGTGCACGGAGACCACGCCCTGTTCGGCCAGCTCCGCCAGCCGGGTGAGGTCCTCGGCGTCGGGCCGGACCCAGAAGTACCGGCCGCCGTATCCGACGACGTCCCCGTCGGCGATCGACGCCAGGCGGCCCTCGGGGGCCAGCAGATGGGCGGAGACCTTCAGCGTCTCGCCGCCGATCGTGTCGAAGGCCGCGTCCACGCCTTCGGGGGCCAGCCCGCGCACCCGTTCGGCCAGGCCGTCGCCGTAGGTCACGGGCTCGCCGCCCAGCGAGCGCACGAAGTCGTGGTTGGCCTCGCTCGCCGTACCGATCACCCGGGCTCCCAGATGGCGGGCGATCTGCACGGCGATCGAGCCGACGCCGCCCGCGGCCGCGTGGACCAGGACGGTCTCGCCGCGCTTGACCTGAAGCGCCTTCATCAGCACCTGGTAGGCGGTGAGGCCGACCAGGGGCAGGCCGGCGGCCTCCTCCCAGGTGAGGTTGCGCGGCTTGCGGGCGAGGGTGCGCACCGGGGCCCCGACGTACTCGGCGAAGGTGCCGCGGGAGAGGAAGTCCTCGCGGACGTAGCCCATGACCTCGTCGCCGATCGCGTACTCCGTGACGGAGAACCCGAGCTGCACGACGACGCCGGAGACGTCCCAGCCGGGGACCACCGGGAAGACGGCGTCGAAGATCGGGTCCAGGTAGCCCTCACGGGCCTTCCAGTCGACGGGGTTGACGGCCGCCGCCCGGACCTTCACCAGCACCGAGTCGGGGCCGACCTTGGGGTCGCGCACCTCTCCGTACTCGAGGACGTCCGGGCCGCCGTAGCGGCTGTAGCTGATGCCCTTCATGTCACCGACCCTCCGGGGTACTCGCACGCCACGCAAGCCGGATGCCCCGATATGCGCCGTTCGCGTGGCAGCCTGTCCGTCGGCATCCACGCGATCCCTGTGCCCCCATACGTCACCCCCGTACCCCCGAAGGCGAACACCATGACCACTCTGCACCAGGAGCACGACGCCCACACGCACGCCCACGGCCCGGACTGCGGCCACGCGCGCGTGGAGCACGGCGACCACGTCGACTACGCCCACGACGGGCATCTGCACCGGGCGCACGACGGCCACTGGGACGAGTGCGAGCCGGGCGGCCATGTGACCCACGACGGCCATGAGCACCTGCACGGAGCGGACTGCGGGCACGCGCGCGTGCCGCACGGCGACCATGTGGACTACGTGCACGACGGGCATCGGCACGCCGAGCACGACGGCCACTGGGACGACCACTGACCGAACCGGACTGGGCCGGACCGGACCGACCGGGAACGGACCGGACCGGACCGCGCCAGACGTCCGAAAAGCATCGGCCGACGGCTCCCGCGCTACTGTGCGGGGAGCCGTCGGCCTAGGGTGGCCCCGATCACGTTGGGCATCGCCCCTGGACTCCATACCGACCGGTCGGCATGATGGGCGGGTCCCGTTCTCTCGTCCTATCGTCCGTAGGAGCGACGCATGAGCCCCGACCACCCGCCCGGACTCGACCTCGACCGGCTGCGCGCCCTGCTGGAGCGCGAGCGCCCCGGTCTGGTCCGGGGTCCGCTCACCGGCCGGCTGATCGAGGGCGGACGGTCGAACCTGACCTACCAGGTCGGGGACGCCGGGGACGGCGAGGACGGTTCCGCGAAGTGGGTCGTACGGCGGCCGCCGCTCGGGCATGTGCTGGCCACCGCGCACGACATGAAGCGCGAGCACCGGGTGATCAGCGCGCTGTACCCGACCAGCGTCCCGGTCCCGCGTCCGGTGCTGCTGTGCGAGGACGTGGAGGTGCTCGGGGCGCCCTTCTACGTCATGGAGTTCGTCGAGGGCACGCCGTACCGCACGGCCGAGGAGCTGGCCCCGCTCGGCGCGGAGCGCACCCGGGGCGCGCTGCTGTCGCTGACGGACACGCTGGTGGAGCTGCACGCGGTGGACCCCGCCGAGGTCGGGCTGGCCGACTTCGGGCGTCCGGAGGGCTTCCTCGACCGGCAGCTGCGCCGCTGGGGCAAGCAGCTCGACGCGTCCCGCAGCCGTGACCTGGCCGGAATCGACGAGCTGCACGCGGCGCTCGGCCGCGCGCTGCCCTCCTCCCCCGCCCCGGCGGTCGTGCACGGCGACTACCGGCTGGACAACGTCCTGATCGGCGACGACGACTCGATCAGGGCGATCCTCGACTGGGAGATGTCGACGCTCGGCGACCCGCTGACCGACCTGGGCCTGCTGGTGATGTACAGCGTGCCCCTGGAGCTGCCGAACTCCCCCATCTCCACGACCGCCTCGGCCGCCGGGCACCCGGCGCCGGCCGAGCTGATCGAGCGGTACGCGGCGCGCTCCGGGCGGGACGTGTCGGCGGTCTCCTGGTACACGGCGTTCGCGTGGTTCAAGCTCGCCGTGATCCTGGAGGGCATCCACTACCGGTACACGCTGGGCCAGACGGTAGGGCGCGGCTTCGACCGCATCGGGGAGCTCGTCCCCGTCTTCATCGAGCACGGACTGACCACTCTCCAGGAAGGCTGACGGCCATGGACTTCGCGTTCGACGCGCGCACCGAGGAACTCCGCGCCAAGCTGCTGGCCTTCATGGACGAGTACGTCTATCCGGCCGAGGCGGTCGCCGAGGAGCAGCGCGCCCTGCTGGCCTCGCCGTGGGACACCCCGGCGGTGGTCGACGAGCTGAAGGCCGAGGCCCGCAGCCAGGGCCTGTGGAACCTCTTCCTCCCCGACGCCGAGCACGGCGCGGGCCTCACCAACCTCCAGTACGCGCCCCTCGCCGAGATCACCGGCCGGTCCCCGCACCTGGCGCCGACGGCTCTCAACTGCGCCGCGCCGGACACCGGGAACATGGAGGTGCTGGCGCAGTTCGGCGACGAGCAGCAGAAGAAGCAGTGGCTGGAGCCGCTGCTGGCCGGGGAGATCCGTTCGGCGTTCGCGATGACCGAGCCGGAGGTGGCCTCCTCGGACGCCACGAACATCACCACGCACATAGAGCGGGATGGCGACGAGTACGTCGTCACGGGCCGCAAGTGGTACATCTCCGGGGCGATGAACCCGGACTGCAAGATCTTCATCGTGATGGGCAAGACGGACCCGGACGGCGCGGACATCCGCCGTCAGCAGTCCATGGTCCTGGTCCCGCGCGACACACCGGGCGTCACCGTCAAGCGCGCCATGCAGGTCTTCGGCTACCAGGACCACTCCCACGGCGGCCACGCCGAGGTGGTCTTCGACCACGCGCGCGTGCCGGTGACGAACCTGGTCGGCGAGGAGGGCGGCGGCTTCGCCATCGCCCAGGCCCGGCTCGGCCCCGGCCGCATCCACCACTGCATGCGACTGATCGGCATGGCCGAGCGGGCGATCGAGCTGATGTGCCGCAGGGCGGTCTCCCGCGACGCCTTCGGCAAGGCGCTGGCCCAGCAGGGCGTGGTCCACAACTGGATCGCGGACGCCCGGGTCACCGTCGAGCAGCTGCGGCTGCTGGTGCTGAAGACCGCCTGGATGATGGACACCGTCGGCAACCGGGGCGCCCACACCGAGATCCAGTCCATCAAGATCGCCACGCCCCGCGCGGTGGTCGACATCATCGACCGCGCGATCCAGCTGCACGGCGCGGGCGGTGTCAGCCAGGACTTCCCGCTGGCCGAGCTGTACGCGAGCGCGCGGACGCTGATGATCGCCGACGGGCCGGACGAGGTGCACCAGCGGTCGCTGGCGCGACGGGAGTTGAAGAAGTACCTGTGACAGCGAGGTATCCGCGAGAACGAGATGCCTGTGAGAACGAGGTATCTGTGAGAACGAGGTATCTGTGAGAACACGGAAGGCCCCGCCGGAATCTCCTTCCGGCGGGGCCTTCCTCTTCGTCCCGGACTTCCCTCAGACCGCGAGCAGGGCGCTCTCGATCGCGTTGCGCAGGTGCGGTCGTGCGTCGCCCGCGTCGGCTTTCTCGAGCAGGACCGACAGGAAGTCCGCGTCCGGGTATCCCGGCGCCCCTTCTTCCCCTTCCTGCGCCCGCGCCTGCGCCCAGAGGGCGATCATCATCTCGTTGCAGGCCTGGGCCTGCCGCAGTCCGTCGGGGGCGTCTGAGACGAAGATCCCGCGCGCGGAGACGCCGAGCCGGTGTCCCAGGGTCAGCAGAAACGTCTCCCTGGAGTCCGAGTCCAGGACCGTCAGAAACCGCTCGTGGACGCCCATGGGACCGTCAGGGCCGCAGCGCCCGCAGCAGCAGGTCGGCCAGGTGGTCGGCGACCTCCTGGGGGCCGAGCGGGCCGTCGGGCCGGTACCACGTGGACAGGTGGTGGACCGAGCCGAAGTGGTAGTCCACGACCAGGTCCGCCGGGGTCGCCGTGGAGAAGACGCCGGTCTTCTGACCCTCTTCCACGAGCGCGCGGAAGCGTTCGTGATAGCGCCGGCGCTCGGCGCGGACCTGCTTGTTCTTCTCGGGACTCAGATGGTGCATCGAACGGAAGAAGATGTTGGCGTCGTCGAGGTTGTCGATGGTCGTGACGACCACGTCGGCCGCCGCGCCCCGCAGCCGCTCCTCGATCGGCCCGTCGGCGTCCGCGAAGGCGTCCAGCCGCTCCTGCTGGACGCGCAGCACGCGCGCGTACACCTCGTGCAGGAGGTCGTCCTTGGAGCCGAAGTAGTGGTACAGCGCCCCCTTGGTGACGCCGGCCGCCTCGACGATCTCCTGCACCGAGGTGCGGTCGTAGCCCTGCTCGGCGAAGAGCCGGGTGGCGGCGGCGAGGAGCCGCTGCGGCACCGGGGTCCCGTCGCCGTCCGTCGTCCTGGGCACTGCCGCCACCTGCCTTCCTTGACGCCTTTCGGCGAGCCTTGCCGGCTGTCGTGCGAGTCTCGCCGGCGGTCGTACGCGCTCTACTGACTGTCGTTCGCGCGGGAACGCAGTTCCCGACGGAGGATCTTCCCACTCGCCGTCTTGGGCAGGTCGGGCAGGATCTCCACCTGACGCGGATATTTGTAGGCGGCCAGTCTGTCCTTGCAGTAGGCGGCGAGCGTATCGGGGTCCGCGTCGACGCCGGCGCGCAGACTGATGTACGCCTTCACGGTCTCGCCGCGGTAGCCGTCCGGCACCCCGACGACGGCCGCCTCGCGCACCGCCGGGTGGGTGTACAGCACGTCCTCGACCTCGCGCGGCCACACCTTGAAGCCGGACGCGTTGATCATGTCCTTCTTGCGGTCGACGACGTACAGCCAGCCCTGCTCGTCCATGAACCCGATGTCGCCGGTGCGCAGCTCGCCGTCCGGGAACGTCTCGGCGGTGGCCTCGGGCCGCCGCCAGTAGCCGGGGACCACCTGCGGCCCCCGTACGACGATCTCGCCCTGCTCCCCGAAGGGCGTCTCGACGCCCTGCTCGTCGACGATCCGCACGACGGTGTCGGGGCCGGGCAGACCGACGGCGAGGGTCCCGGAGGCCGGGTCGACCGGGGCCTCCAGCTGGGGCGGGACGGAGGCGCAGGGCGCGGTGCACTCGGTCAGGCCGTAGCCGTTGCGGATGTACGGCCCGAAGCCGGCGCGGAACTTCTCCACCAGGGCCGGCGGCACGGGAGCCCCGCCGGAGGAGATGTGCACGAAGGAGGAGAAGTGGTCGCGGGTGGCGGCCGGGTGCGCGCCCAGGGCCATGAAGGCGGTCGACGGGCCGACGGTGTAGTGCGGCCGGTGCTCGGCGAACGCCTCGAGCACCACGCCCGCCTCGAAGCGGTAGGTCAGGACGAGCGTGCCCGCGCTGTTCAGACAGGCGCCGAGCTGGCAGACCATGCCGGTGATGTGGAACAGGGGCGCGAGGGCATAGTAGACGGGCGCCTCGGGCAGCCGCAGGCCGGTGCGCTGCCGTTCGGCGTTGAACATGATGTTGGCGTGGGTGTTGACGGCCCCCTTGGGGGCGCCGCTCGTGCCCGAGGTGTAGCTGATCAGCGCGGTGTCGGCGGGGGCCGGATCGCGGTCCGCGGGCGGCTTGTGACCGGCGCGGGCGACGGCGGCGAGATCCTCGGCGTCCTCCGCCTGCGGCAGCCGCTCGAAGGTCAGCACGCGCGCGTCACCACGAGTCTGGAAATCCAACTCGCAGGCCGTGAGCACGATCCGTACCGGCGAGTCGTCAGCCGTCTCGCGCAGATACGACTCCCAGGCCCGGTCCGAGCAGATCAACGCGGCGACCTCCGCGTCCCGCAGGACGTGGGCCACCTCCCCCGACTTGTACATGGGGTTGACGGGGACGACGGTCGCGCCCGCCTTCCAGGCGCCGAGCAGCGCGATCACGAAGTGCGGGGAGTTCTGCAGCAGGACGGCGACCCGGTCGCCGGGCGCCAGGCCGCGGGCGACGAGGCGACCGGCGACGGAGTCGCTCAGCTCGTCGACCTCGCGGTAGCTGAGCCGCCCGTCGAAGTAGGCCAGACAGGTGCGGTCGGGGGCCTCGGCGACGGACCGCCGCAGGGCGTGCACCAGGGAGTCGGCGGGGTCGACAGGGGCGCGCTGGGCGTCGTCGAGCAGGGCCACCCAGGGCCTGGCCGCGTAGCGGGAGACGGGCTGCGGGGAGACGGGCTGCGGGGAGACGGGCTGTGGGGAGACGGGCGCGGTCATTCGGAGGCCTCCCACTTCTGCTGGAGGTGGTTCATGTTCGTCATCCATCGGTCGGGGTCGGCGGCCCGCGCCTGGTAGTAGGCGGCGACCTCGGGGTGCGGCAGGATCAGGAAGCGGTCCTCGGCGATGCCCTTGAACAGGGCGTCCGCCACGTCCGACGGGTCGATCGCGGTCGGCTTCAGCACCAGGTCGCCCGCGCTGCCGGTGGCGTCCAGCATGTCGGTGCGCACGCCCTGGGGACAGATCGCGTGCACCTTGATCCCCCGGTGGCGGTACGTCAGCGACAGCCACTCGGCGAAGGCGTACGCGCCGTGCTTGGTGACGCTGTACGGAGCGGCGCCGATCATCGTGAGCAGTCCGGCCGCGGAGACGGTGGAGACGAACCGGCCGCGGCCGCGCTCCAGCCAGCCCGGGAGGAGGGCGTGGGCCGCGCGGACGTGGGCCATCACGTTGACGTCCCAGGCGAGCGCCCACACGTCCTCCTCGGCCGCCTCCGAGCCGCCCGAGGCGACCCCGGCGTTGGCGCAGTAGACGTCGACCGTGCCGCCGAGCGCCTCCCGGGCCGGGCCGACGATCGCGGAGGCGTCGCCGGGGACCGCGATGCCGCCGATCTCGTCGGCCACGGCCTGCGCCCGTCCTGCGTCCAGGTCGTTGACGACGACTCTGGCGCCCTCGGCGGCGAAGCGACGGGCCAGCGCGGCTCCGATGCCGCCCCCCGCTCCGGTGACGACCACTCCCGCATCCTGCACGGCTTCCACCATCGGTCTCCTTCGACGCGACGCGAATCGGCTCTGCAGCGCCAGACTAACCGGTCGGTATGTTGCGGCGGAAGGGTTGCTCCTCCTGCGCGGCCGGTTCGGTTCGTTCCCTGGCGCGGGGGCCCACGCTAGCGTGCGCAGCCATGACACCGGCCGTGATCGCGGAGGGCCCCGTATGACGCTGTCGAGACGGACTCTGCTGGCCGGGGCCCCGGCCTCGGTGGGAGCGTGCACCACGCCGACGCCGGTGAACCGCCCGCTGCGGACCGGCTTCGAGCGCCTCGCCGCCGACGGCTACGCCCTCCTCGACGGAGAGCGGATCGGGGTCGTCACCAACCCCACCGGCGTCACGGGTGGGGGCCCCTCCGGTGCGAGCGCAGCCGAGAGCGGGGAAGTACGCCACATCGTGGACGTCATGCACGCCGACGACCGGGTCGATCTCGTCGCCGTCTTCGGCCCCGAGCACGGGTTCCGGGGCACCGCGCAGGCCGGCGGCTCCGAGGGACGCCACGACGATCCGGCGACCGGTCTGCCCGTCCACGACACGTATCTCAAGAGCGGGCAGCCGCTCGCGGACGTCTTCACGGCCGCCGGCGTCGACACGGTCGTCTTCGACATCCAGGACGTGGGCGCCCGCTTCTACACATACGTCTGGACGCTGTACGACTGCATGGAGGCGGCGCGGCTGGCCGGGAAGCGGTTCGTCGTCCTGGACCGGCCGAATCCGGTGACCGGGCGGGCGGCCCTGGGGCCGGTGCTGCACCGGGAGTTCGCGAGCTTCGTCGGGCGGCAGCCCGTCGCGCAGGCCCACGGGATGACGGTGGCCGAGCTGGCCCGGCTGTTCGACGCGGAGTTCCTCGACTCGGCGGTGAGGCTGGACGTGGTGGAGATGAGCGGCTGGCGGCGGGCGTGGTGGTACGACGCCTGCGGGCTGCCCTGGGTGCCGCCGAGCCCGAACATGCCGACGCCCGCCACGGCCCTCGTGTACGCGGGGACCTGTCTCTTCGAGGGCACGAACCTGTCCGAGGGCCGGGGCACGACCCTGCCCTTCGAACTCCTCGGCGCGGAGGGGATCGACGGGCGGTGGGCGGCCGCGGTGGGCGAACTCGGGCTGCCGGGCGTGCGCTTCAGGGAGGCGTACTTCGCGCCGGTCTTCTCCAAGTTCCAGGGCAGGACCGTCGGCGGGGTGCAGCTGCATGTGCACGACCGGGACGCCTACGACCCCGTGCGTACCGCCGTCGCGCTGCTGGTGACCGCCAAGCGGGTGTGGAGCGGCTTCGCCTGGCGCTCCGACCTGTGGATCGACAGGCTCACCGGGTCGTCGGCGGTGCGGACCGCGATCGACGCGGGGGCGGGCGTCGACGACGTGGTCGCGGGGTGGCGCGAGGAGCTGGCCGCGTTCCGACAGACCCGGCGGGAGTATCTGTTGTACGGATGAGCCGTGACGTATGGCCAAGGTCGGCTGTTAGCAGGACGATGCGCCCACATCGTGCGCTGCTACGGGGGACGGAGGCCTGACATGGCAGATCCGACAATGAGTGTGACGCCCTATTGGGAACTGACCTTCGACGCGGACGGCGACGTCGACGCCGGTCAGCGCGACCGGCTGCTGGCCGGGGTGAAGCAGCGCGGAGTGCAGCACCTGATCGTCTTCTCGCACGGCTGGAACAGCGACCGCTCCCACGCGACCCGGCTCTACAGCCACTTCTTCGCGCCGATCCCCGTCCTCGCCCCGCAGGCGGGCATCGGGTACGTCGGCGTGGTGTGGCCGTCGATGCGCTTCTGCGACGAGCCGATCCCCGACTTCCCGCACTCGGCGGTCGTCGCCCCGGCCCCGGGGCTCGACGACGGCACCCGGCAGGCGCTCCTCGAGACGTTCCCGGGCCGGGCCGCGGTGGTCGAGCGGATCGCGCGGCTGATCGACGGGCGGCCGCCCGAGGACGGGGAGCTGGAGGAGTTCGGGCGTCTGGTGCGGGAGCTGGTGGAGGTGGCGCCGTCGGGGCCGCAGGCCCGGTGCGCGGCGGACACGCTGATGGACGAGGAACTGCAGGACGAGCAGGACGAGCAGGACGAGCCGGAGATGCTCGCCGGGTCCACGGCTCGGGCCTGCGAGGAGTTCGCGCGGGCGCTGGCCGGTCTCGAATCCCCCGCCGGAGCGGAGGGGTTCGCGCTGCCCAACCCGTGGGACGGGGCGAAGGAGCTGCTGCGGCAGGCGACGTACTACGCGATGAAGCGGCGCGCGGGAACGGTCGGCGAGCGGGGACTCGGTCCGCTGATCGGGCGGTTGGCGGCCGCCGCGCCGGCGGTGCGGGTGCATCTGGTGGGGCACAGCTTCGGCGGACGGCTGGTGTCGTTCGCCCTGCGCGGGCTGCCCGAGGGGGTGCAGACGGTGAAGTCGGTGACGCTGCTCCAGGGGGCCTTCTCCCACTACGCGTTCGCCGCCCGGCTGCCGTTCGACGGGCGCGCGGGAGGGGTGCTCCAGGGGCTGCAGAACCGTATCGACGGCCCCCTGGTGTGCTGTTACTCGCGGTTCGACGAGGCGCTGGGCACGATGTACCCGCTGGCCTCCCGGATGGCGCGCGACGCACAGGGGCTGCTCGAAGAGGGGCTGCTCGAAGAGGGGCGCGCCGTGGCGGAGTTGAGCATCGGGGGCGTGCTGGGCGCCAAGTGGGGCGCCATGGGGCACGACGGGGTGCAGGCGGTGCCGGGCACGCACGCGTGCACGCTCGCCGAGGCGCTGGCCTCGCCCCTGCCGAGGTCGGGGTGCGTGAACGTCGACGCGGAGGCCGTGGTCCGGCGCGGCGGGGCGCCGGCCGGGGCGCACAGCGACATCGTGCACCCCGAGCTGGCGCGGGTGGTGCTGGCGGCGGGCCGTATCCACTGAGGACGCGACCCACCGCCCTCATGGCGTCACCGGTGTGACGTGAACTCCACCACCTGCTGGAAGGTGGGTCGGTTCTGCCAGCTGATGTTGCCGTGCTTGATGCCGCCCAGGGTGCGCTGGACGATCGAGTCGGCGCACCACTGGTTGCCCGCCGCGCAGAGGTCGTCGCCGGGGTAGACCTGGGCCGCGGTCTTGCCGGCCGCCGTCTTCAGGGTGCTGATGAGGATGTCCCGGCAGGCGCTGAGGCTGCCGCCGCCGCAGTACGTCTGCGTCAGCCCGCCCTGCACGGTCTCGCCGAGCACGGCCCGGATGTCCTTGTCGACATAGCTCCACCAGCCGTACTGGAAGGAGCTTCCGGCGTGTGCCCCGGTCGGGCCGTGGGCGGCTGACGGGGTCTCGTCGATGGGCAGGTTGGCGGTGAACGCGGTGTACAGGCCGGTGCCGAGGCCGGGTTCGAACTCGGCCTTCACCAGCAGCGGCCACCACGCGTCCAGGATGCGGATCGCGTCGGCGTCGGCGTAGGTCTTCGAGCCGGCCGTGGTCTCCGTTCGTTTGCCGCCCGCGGTGAGCCAGGTCTGGAGCTTGGTGACCGCGGCGGCCGCGGTGGTGTCGGTGACCGTCGAGCTGGTGACCACCTTCAGCAGGTCGGGCAGCACGTCCTCGGCGCGCAGGTCCGCGAGCGCCGCGTCCGCCATCGCCTTCGTGAGCGACGCGCGGGTGACCCCGCCCGCCGCGACCAGTTTCTTCACCCGGTCCTCCAGCAGGTTGCCGCGGTGCACGGACCCGTCGCCCCAGGAGGCGGTGGCGTAGTCCTTGGCCTGCTTGTTGTTCCAGGAGATGTAGTAGTCCTGGTCGATGGAGTTGGGGTGCGCCGAAGCCGGCGTGTAGTCGGCCGTGTTGGTGGCCGGCACCCAGTTCTTCCACTCGTACGCCGCCTGCGCCCACACCGGGAACTCGGCGTCGACCCCGCTCGCGCGCACCGGGTTGTTGCCGCTGTTGTAGTACGCGGTGTGCGTGGAGTCGGCGTAGAACCAGTTGAAGGTGAAGTTGATGTGCTGGACCGCGCTCTGGAAGGTCTGCGGGCTCTTGACGTAGTCCGGGTCGTTCAGCATCTGGAAGCCGATGATGGAGTCGGCCTCGTGCATGTAGGAGGACCGCAGGGTGGTGTAGGCGACCTTCTTGCCGCCCACGGTCGCGCGGTACTCGACCGGGCCGTACTTGGTGCGGTAGACGCGCATCGTGTAGGAGCCGGCCGCGGTGCCGTCGGCCGTGGTCGGCTTCCAGGCGTTCTTCTGCTCGATCACGTCCATGGCCGTGCAGGTGCCGTGGTACAGGTAGTGGTAGTCGTCCTGACACAGCTCGACCGCGTAGGTGTCGATGATGTCCTGGCCGGAGGTGGTGGCGCTCCACGCGTAGTCCTGGCCGCGGCCGAGTTCCACGTACATGCTCAGGCCCGCGAAGGAGGCGCCGCGGGCGCTGATGCCCGGGCCCTGGATCTCCTGGAGCATGAGCAGCTGTGGGGCGAAGTAGCCGGTCTGCGGCCCGAAGACGGCGATGGGGTGACCGCTGGCGGTGGCCTTGCCGCTGACGACCAGGGCGTTGGACATGCCTCGCTTGGCGGAGGTGAGGGCGGCCGCGGTCGCCGTGGCGGAGGCGGCGGTGGCCGCGGTGGCGGCTCCGGTGCCGGTGGCGTCGTAGATCAGCGGTTCCTCGGTCACCGACCCGGCGTCCGGCAGGGCCTCGCCCTGCGGGGTGTCGGGCTTGGCGGCGTACGGGAAGCTCTCGCCGTTGTGGACGGTGAGGACGGCCTCGGGGTCGTTGCGCTCGCGGAACGCCTCCCAGACCTTGCTGCCCTGCTCGACGCCGTACTTCTCCTGCGCGGCGAGCAGCGAGATCGCGTTGTTGACCTCGCCGCCGCCCCCGGAGCCGAAGAGCGTGCCGATGACCGAGCCCAGCGCCACCAGGTCGGTAATCTTGAAGTGGTCGATGGTGCCGGCGTTGGTGATGGAGTCCTTGTGGCCGGTGAGGACGTACTCGCCGGGGAAGTAGCGGCCGCTGTCGGAGGCGTCGATGTAGGCGTTGATGCCCGCGAGGTAGGCGTTGGCGTCGTCGAGGGCCTGCTGGCCGCGGGCGCCGTTGGAGGCGATGGCGTTGTCGATCTGCGCCTGGAGGTCGGCCTCGGTGTAGGGGGCGTTGCGCCAGAACTGCTGTTCCAGGCCCTGGTTGGAGGCCGCGCCGCCGGCGAAGTTGGTGAGCTGGCCGCGGCCGACGTGGCGGAAGACGTCCATGAGCCACAGCCGGTCCTCACCCGCCGCATACCCGGCGCCGAACTCGGTGCCGTATCTGGTGGTACCGGTGATGTGCGGCACACCCGTCTTCTTGTCGCGGACGATCGTGACGTCCGTGCGGCCGGCGGGCTTCTCCGTGGAGGCGACTTGATCGGAAGCTACCCCGAACGACGCGTCGTTGAAGAACGTGTTGATCGTGGCGTTGGTGAGGGTGGAGTAGCCCTTGGCCAGGTTGGCGTACGGGCCGAGCTGGTCCTCGGCGTGGTCGGGCTGGGTGCCGAAGGCCTGGTTGAGCAGGATCTGGGCGAGGGTGGCGTTGCCGTTCTCGCCGGGCGGCAGGATGTCGGAGCACTGGCCGCCGCAGTAGTCGTTGGCGGCCGTGGCGTCGGCCGCCGCGGCCGCCGTGGTGAGCGGCGACAGAAGACCGGCGATGAGCGCGCATACGGATGCGGTCTTCAGGAACCCGGGGAATCTGCCGGGAGTTCTCAGTGTGTCGAGGGCGGTGCGGGGGGTTCGCCGTGGCATCGGCTGCTCCTAGCGACGGGGGTGCGCGGAAGGTTACCGCCGGTATCCCCGGGATTGAAGATGAACATGCGTCACTTTTTGGAGTCGCCCCGTCCGACTGACGGCGGGCATCCGAAATCGGACGGCGCATCAGATCGCGCATCGGGCCGTGAAGGGGACGGTGAATCGGACGGTGAACGCAACGGTGAATCGGATGGAGCCGAATCGCCGGTCGATACGTCTATTCGTCGACGTCCCCCAACGACGACGCCGAAGTGACCGAAGTACAGGTGCAGATGTGACGGAGGTGCAAGGCGATGGCCGGTTTCCGGAGTCTGGCGAGACAGGTGAGAGATCCGCGGTGCGATCTGGCCCTGCGGCGTTACTCGCTGCGCAAGTGCCTCGAGCGGTTCGCCCCTTACGGGCACAGGGCGACCTGGGACCATCTGTGCTCCCGGGCCGGGTTCGGACCCGAGGACCGCTCCCCCGATCCTGCGCGGCTCGTGGCCGCGTTGGACGAGCTGGAGGAGGCCCGCGCGGTGTGGCTGGCCTACGAGGGCGAGTTCGCCGAACGCCGCAAGAAGGAGAAGCACGACGGGTTGCGCAGGCCCGGCTCCGTGGACGACTGGCACCGGCTGACCTGGGGCGGGTTCGGGGTGGCCTGGTGCGACGACCCCCGGGTCCACCCCGGTGAGGCCATGGCCGACGTGCTGCGCAAGCTGATCGCCGCGCTGGAGCGCGCGCCGGGGGCCTCCTGCCCGGTGTGCGGCGGCGATCGCCTGCTGTGGAAGTACGAACTGGACCATGAGCCGTCGGCGGGTCCGGTCTGTGTGGACTGCGGAATCCTGGTCCCGCGGCCCGTGCTCACACCCGAGGCGCTGGCGTACGCCAGGCGCGGACGGCTGCTGGTGCCGATGTCGGCCTGAGAGCACGCCGACCGGTGTCGGCCCGAGAGCACGCCGGGGGTGCGCAGGGGATGCCGCACCCCCCTTCTGGACCGGCGACGAGTGGTGTCGAAGTTCAGTCGGCGGTCGAAGCACTGCCCCAGTACGGGTGCGTCCAGCGCTCGTCGTAGGAGAGGGGGAGGAGTTCGGCGCGGGCGGCGAGGTCGGGCTCGCCCTGGGCGCGCAGGCGGACCGCGCCGGGGCCGGCCAGCCAGTCGCGTAGTGCCGCGATACCGGCGTCCTCGCTGTCGTCGTACCAGAAGGAGAACGGGGAGTAGTCGGACAGCAGGTCGTAGAGCCAGACGTCGGTGCAGCGGGCCAGGTGCGCGTCGGCGACCGGGCCTTGGACCCACCCGTCCAGGAACGGGGTCACGGTCCCGGCGATCGTGGCGCAGGTCTCGAAGACGTCGTCGACGCCGTACGGCGGCTCGGGCGTCATGAGGGTGTCCTGCCACCAGGCGATCAGGAAGGCCTCGATCGCGGCGGACTGCTCGGCCGGCCAGGAACGCCAGCCCATCCGGCTCCACCCGTGGGGCGAATAGCCGATCGCGCTCAGGGTGCCGTCGGCCATAGACCGTGCCGCCTGCGGCAGCAGGCGCCGCATCGAGGCCGCGTGGTCGTCGAAGTGGTCGGCCACCTCGAAGAGGTAGTACCGCACCACGTCCACCGGCACGCGGGTGTACGGCGTGCGCAGATACGCGGTCTCCTCGGGCGCGTGGCAGTAGCCACAGCCGGTCTCGTTCGGGCTGGCGAAGCCGTTGAAGACCGTGTCGATGTCCGCGAGGGCGGCGGCAAGAGCGGGTGAGGACAAGGGAGTCGATCCCGTCAGGACTCCGCGCACGGCGTCGCCGCCGGCCGAAGAGGGCGACGCTACCAGCCGTTAATCGGGTCGCTCCACCTCTTTCCGGCGGGGAGAGTCGACGGTGATGAAACCCGCCTGAAGAGACCATGTGCCCGAAGGAGCCCGCATGTCGACGCTGCGCGTCACCGCCGAAGTGCTGACCGTCCACGAACACCCCAACGCCGACGCCCTCGAACTGGCCCAGGTCGGCCTGTACCGGGCCGTCGTCGCCAAGGGCGCCTACCGCACCGGTGAGGCCGCTCTCTACATACCCGAGCAGTCGGTGCTTCCGGCCGAGCTGGTCGAGGAGCTGGGGCTGACCGGGCGGCTGGCGGGGAGCAGGTCGGACCGGGTGAAGGCGGTGCGGCTGCGGGGCGAGCTGTCACAGGGGATCGTGTGCCGGCCGCAGGCGCTGGCCGGCGTCGACCTGACACGGGCGGCGGAGGAGGGCACCGACTTCGCGGAACTGCTCGGCATCGTCAAGTGGGCGCCGCCGATCCCGCCGACGATGAGCGGCGACGTCGAGTCCGCGCCGGATCTGCTGCCCTGGGTCGACATCGAGAACATCCAGCGCTACCCGGACATCTTCACGCCCGGCGAGCCGGTGGTCCTCACCGAGAAGCTGCACGGATCGGCGTGCCTGCTGACGTACCTCGCCGACGAGGGCCGGGTGTACGTGTCGTCGAAGGGCTTCGGCGCGAAGTCGCTGGCCCTCTCCGAGGACCCGCGGAACCTGTACTGGCGCGCCGTGCGCGGCCACGGCGTCCCCGAGGCCGCGGCCCGCCTCGCCGAACGACTGGGCGCGCGCCGGATCGGCGTCTTCGGCGAGGTGTACGGCGCGGGCGTGCAGGACCTGACCTACGGCGCGGACGGCCGCCGGGACACGCTCGGGTACGCCGTGTTCGACGTCTCCGCGGAGATCGACGGCACCGTGCGCTGGCTGGACGCGGCGGAGCTGCTGGACGGCGAACTTCCCCTGGTGCCAAGGCTGTTCGAGGGTCCCTACGACAGCGAACGCGTCCTGGAGATCGCCACCGGCCGCGAGACGGTGTCCGGTCGGGAGCTGCATCTGCGCGAGGGCGTGGTGATTCGCCCGACCGTCGAGCGGTACAGCCCGGTCACCGGCGGCAGGGCGATCGCCAAGGCGGTGAGCGGCGCGTACCTGACCCGGAAGGGCGGCACGGAGTACGAGTGAGGGGACCTGGCGGGGGCCGATGGGGGAAGGTCGGCTGAGGATGTCGGCCGGGGCGTCGGCGGGGGCATGGGCAGGGGACGTCGGCGGGGGGGCGGTCGCAGGGGTGGCGCACGCCCCGGCACCCTCCGCGGTCGCTCAGCGGCAGCGGAGGGGACCTGACGGGGGGCCGACGGGGAATGTCGGCTGGGGCGTCGGCGGGGGAGCCGTCGCAGGGGTGGGCGCACGCCCCGGCGGCCTCCACAGTCGCCCCGGCGGCCTCCCCGGTCGTTCAGCGGCAGCCGCCCGGCGTCTCCGGCGCCGCCTTCCCCGTAGGCGACCCCGCCCGAGGCGTCGCAGGGGCCGGCCGGCGATTCCCGCTCCCCCGCCCGGTCTTCTTCTCCACCAGCAGGCGGGAGCCCGACCGGCGTTCGCCGAAGGCGTCGTCGGGGTTGGAGAGGACGCAGGTGTCGAGGGAGAGGCAGCCGCAGCCGATGCAGTCGGTGAGGTGGTCGCGCAGGCGGTTGAGCTGCTTGATGCGTTCGTCCAGTTCGGCGCGCCAGGCCTCGGAGAGGCGGGCCCAGTCCTCGCGGGTGGGGGTGCGCTCCTCGGGGAGTTCGGCGAGCGCCTCGCGGATCGTGGCGAGCGGGATGCCGACCCGCTGGGCGGCCCGGACGAAGGCGACCCTGCGGAGCGCGTCCCGGTGGTAGCGGCGTTGGTTGCCCGTGGTGCGGCGGCTGCTGATCAGGCCCTTGGTCTCGTAGAAGTGCAGGGCGGAGACCGCGGCGCCGCTGCGGGCGGAGAGCTGGCCGACCGTGAGCTCGTGGATCGTCTCGGGAATCTGGGGCACCCCTCGAACCCTACCCACCGCGTCACACCCGGGATCCGTTGACAGCGGCCCCGCACCCGACCATGCTAAGCAGTTGCTTAGACATCGCACGAGAGGCCGGGACATGGCAGAGCCGAGGATCTTCACGTCCGTCGACGAACTGAGGTCGGCGGTGGGCGAGCAGTTGGGGTACACGGACTGGCTGGACGTCGACCAGAAGCGGATCGACCTGTTCGCGGAGGCCACCGGCGACCACCAGTGGATCCATGTCGATCCGGAGAAGGCCGCCGCCGGCCCGTTCGGGACCACCATCGCGCACGGGTATCTGACCCTCTCGCTGCTGCCGCTCTTCGGGCCCCAGCTGATCGAGGTCGAGGGCGTGAAGATGGGCGTCAACTACGGGACGAACAAGGTGCGCTTCCCCGCGCCCGTCCCGGTCGGCTCCCGGCTGCGCGCGACGGCGACGATCACCGGCGTCGACGACGTGGCCGGCGGCGTCCAGGTCAGCGTCGCCTTCACCGTCGAGCGCGAGGGCGGGGACAAGCCGGTGTGCGTGGCGGAGTCCGTGTCCCGGTACTACCTGTAACCGCACGTGGGCGTCACTTCGCCGCGCCCACCATCCGCAGCACGAGGTCGGCGTACAGCGCGCCGACCTCGTCGGGCGTGCGGGGGCCGTCGACGTTGAACCAGCGGGCCACGTCGATGCAGAGGGACAGCACGGCGAGGGTGGTGCCGTGGACGTCCAGGACGGCGAACTCGCCGCTCGCCGCGCCCTCCTCGATGATCCCGCGCACCTCGGCGTCGACCTTCCGACGCAGGTCGAGGATCTCGGCGCGGGCCTCGGGTCCGAGCGCGTCGAGTTCGTACTGGACGACGCGTGCGGTGGTGCGCCGCCCGGCGTGCCAGCGGACGAAGGAGCTGACGGCCTCCGCGAGGCGCTGTGTGGCGGTGCCCTCGGCGCTCGCGGCCGTCCGCAGGATGCCCAGCGCGCGGTCGTGACCGATCCGGCTGATGCGGTGGAGCAGCTCTTCCTTGGTCTTGTAGTGGATGTAGAGGGCGGCCGGGCTCATCCCCGCGCGGCCCGCGATGTCACGGGTCGTCGTCGCGTGGTAGCCGCGCTCGGCGAAGGCCTCCACGGCGGCGACCAGCAGCCGCCGGGCCGCGTCAGGGGTGACCTCTTCCCACGGCTCGATCTCGCCGTCGGCCGTCTCCTCCGCCGTACTCATCGCTGACTCGCCCCTCTCGGTACAGGAGCTACACCATACCGCCGAAGGTGAGCGCCCGCTTAGAGTGCCTGCTCAGATCTTCTCGAAGGGGTCGTGGTCGGCCAGGAGCTTCTCCAGGCGGGCCTGGTCCACCCGGCTCACGATCTGCCCGGCCTCCTGGCGGTCGCGGATCACCTTCGCCAGCGTGAAGGCGGAGGTCACCAGATACAGGACGGCGATCGCCAGGAAGCCGCGCACCCAGGCGTCGGTGTGGAGGTTGTAGATGCCGATGGCGGTGGCCGCGACGGCGATGCCGAAGGAGGCGACGGCCTGTCCGTAGAACGCCGCCGTGCTCTGCTGCTTGACCGGTGTCTCACTCATGGGGAGAAGCTTCGCCGGATGTGGCCGCCGGCACATCCGTCCTCCTACTCAGAAGGTACTCAGAACGCCGAAACCCCTGTCAGCGCCCGCCCGATGACCAGTTTCTGGATCTGGCTCGTGCCCTCGTAGAGGGTCATCACCCGGGCGTCGCGCAGGAGTTTCCCGGCCGGGTACTCGTCGATGTAGCCGTAGCCGCCGAAGACCTGGAGGGCGTTGTTCGCGGCGCGGACGGCGGCCTCGGAGGCGAACAGCTTGGCCTTGGAGGACTCGGTGGCGAAGGGCAGGCCCCGGTCGATCAGGTCGGCGACGCGCCAGGTCAGCAGGCGCGCGGCGTCGACGTCGACCGCGATGTCGGTGATCAGCTCCTGGACGAGCTGGTGGTGGGCGATGGTCTTCCCGAACTGCTCGCGCTCTCCGGCGTACTTCACGGCCGCGTCCAGGGCGGCCTGGGCTATCCCCACGCAGCCCGCCGCGACCGACATCCGGCCCTTGGCCAGCGCCGACATGGCGACCGAGAAGCCCTTGCCCTCCTCGCCCAGCAGCGCGGAGGCGGGCACGCGGACGTCGTCCAGGACGAGTTCGGCGGTCGCCTGGCCGCGCAGGCCGAGCTTGCCGTGGAGGGTGCGGCGGCTCAGGCCGGGAGTGTCGGTGGGGACGAGGAACGCGGAGACGCCCTTGTGGCCGGGGGCGTCGGTGGAGCGGGCGAAGAGGAGGACCACGTCGGCCCAGGTGCCGTTGGTGATGAACGTCTTCGCGCCGTTGATGACGTAGTCCGCGCCGTCGCGGACCGCGCGGGTGGTCAGGTTGCCCGCGTCGGATCCGGTGCCGGGCTCGGTGAGGCCGAAGCAGCCGAGCTGCTCGCCGGAGGTCAGCCCCGGCAGCCAGCGCCGCTTCTGCTCCTGACTCCCCCAGCCGGCGATGGACTTGGCGACCAGGCCGAGGGAGACGGAGACGATCCCGCGCACGGACGAGTCCCCACGGCCCAGCTCCTCCGTGACCAGGCAGTACGCGAGGTGGTCGCCGCCCGAGCCGCCGTACTCCTCGTCGATCGTCAGGCCCAGGAAACCGACTGCGCCGAGTTTCTTCACGATGCCCCGGTCGACCTCCTCGGCGCGGTCCCAGGCGACGACGTGCGGGGCGATCTCGCGGTCCACGAAGTCCTTCGCGAGCTGCCGCACGGCCTCCTGCTCCTCGCTGAGCCCCAGGTTCACCACGAGACCACCTCACTGAAGAAGGCTTTGCGGCCGCTTTGCAGCCGCTTGCAGCCGGACCTTAAATTAGCACTGCTAGTTTTCGTTGCGCAGCCCTACTATGTGCGCCATGGCCCGACCGCGCAAGCCCTTGCTCAGCACCGACCGGATCGTCGACACCGCCCGGGCGCTCGTGGACGCGGAGGGGCTGGCGGCGCTCTCCACGCGTCGGCTCGCCGCCGAGCTGGGGGTGAGCGGGCCCTCGCTCTACAACCACTTCCGCACCAAGGACGAGATCCTGGAGGCCGTCGCCGACTCGGTGAGCGCCCAGGTCGACCTGTCGATGTTCGAGGACGGCCGGGAGTGGCGGACCTCGCTGCACGACTGGGCCGTCTCCTACCGGGCCGCCCTGCGCGACCACCCGAACATCGTCCCGGTCCTCGCCCAGGGGCCCGGCCGCCGCCCGGCCGGGCTGCGCCTCGCCGACGCCGTCTACGGCGCGATGGTCGCGGCCGGCTGGCCGCCCGCGCAGGCCACCTCCATCGGCGCGCTGATGCGCTACTTCATCATGGGCTCCGCGCTCGGCTCGTTCGCCGGCGGCTTCGTCGACGACCAGAGCGCGTACGACCCCGCCGACTACCCCCATCTCGGCCAGGCGCACCTCCTCGCCGAGCAGCAGGAGAAGATCGACGAGCGGGCGTTCGAGACGGGGCTGACGGCCCTGCTGGACGGGCTGGCGCAGCAGTACGAGGGGCTCGACTAGGGCAGGTCCCAGGACGGTTCGGCGGGGGCCGAAGCGTCCGGGGCGCATGCTGGACCGCATGACCGCCAGGGACGTACGCGCGCCGGGGCTGGCCGCACTCGCCGCGCTCATGGCCGACGAGACGCGGGCCGTGTGTCTGCTGGCGCTGCTCGACGGGCGGGCCTGGACGGCCGGTGAGCTGGCCCGGCAGGCGGGCGTGGCCGCGTCGACGCTGAGCGAGCACCTGGGCAAGCTGGTCGCGGGCGGGCTGCTCGCCGAGGAACGGCAGGGCCGGCACCGGTATGTGCGGCTGGCCGACGCCCGGGTCGCGCAGCTGCTGGAGGACCTGGCCGCGCAGGTGGACCCGAGCGGTGTCGCATGGCCGCGCGGGCTGCGGGAGGCGAGCGCGGGCTCGGCGATGGCCCGGGGCCGCACCTGCTACGACCACCTGGCCGGGCGGCTCGGCATCGCGGTCACGGACGCGTTGACCGAGCGGGGGGCGTTGCGTCAGGACACGGGGTTCGCGCTGACGGACGCCGGGGTGGCGTGGTTCGAGGCCGCCGGCATCGCCCTCGACCGCAGGACCCGCCGCCCCCTGGCGCGCGCCTGTCTCGACTGGACCGAGCGCCGCCCCCATCTGGCGGGCGTCGCGGGCGCGGCCCTGTGCCGGCACGTCCTCGACGCCGGGTGGTGCGTGCGCATCGGCTCCGAGCGGGCGGTGCGGGTGACGGCGGAGGGCGAGCGCGCGCTGTCCGGGCTGCTGGGCATCGAGGCGGGGGCGCTGCGCTGAGCTTTCGCATGGGCGACTGCCGGGAAGCGGGAACCGCGATCTGCCGGATGCGGGTGCTGTGCGGCTGGTCGCGCCCACGCGGCGGAGCCGCACATCGATACAGCCCCGCGCCCCTGGATGTCGCAGCGAACGCCGCTCAGCAGTCCACGGTCCGATTTCCGCCGGCGTCGCGTCGGCGTCGCCGCCTAACCTCAGGAGCATGATGAACCCCCTCCGCGCAACGGAAGGCCGTGGTCGTACGAAGCTGCCGGCGACCGGCGCCGCCACGGTCACCGTCGTGCTGTGGGCCTCCGCGTTCGTCTCGATCCGCAGCGCGGGAGCCGCCTACTCACCGGGTGCGCTCGCGCTCGGGCGACTGCTGGCCGGGGCCCTGGCGCTGGGGGCGATCTGTCTCGTACGGCGGGAGGGGTTGCCGCCGCGGTCGGCCTGGCGCGGGATCGGGATGTCCGGGCTGCTGTGGTTCGGCCTCTACATGGTCGTCCTCAACTGGGGCGAGCAGCAGGTCGACGCCGGCACCGCGGCCCTGGTGGTGAACGTCGGCCCCCTTCTCATCGCGTTGCTCGGCGCCCGGCTGCTCGGGGACGCGATGCCGCCGCGGCTGCTGGCGGGGATGGCGGTGTCGTTCGCGGGGGCGGTCACGGTGGGGCTGTCGATGTCGGACGGGGGCGGCGCGTCGGTGCTCGGGGTGGCGCTGTGCCTGCTGGCCGCGGTCGCGTACGCCGGCGGGGTCGTCGCGCAGAAGCCTGCGCTCGGGACGGCGAGCGCGCTCCAGGCGACGACGTTCGGGTGTCTGGTCGGGGCCGTGGTCTGTCTGCCGTTCGCCGGACAACTGGCGACGGAGGCGGCCGACGCGCCGGCCTCGGCGACGCTCAACATGGTCTACCTCGGTGTGTTCCCGACCGCGCTGGCCTTCACCACGTGGGCGTACGCCCTGGCCCGTACGTCCGCCAGCCGGATGGGCGCGACCACGTACGCGGTGCCCGCCCTGGTCGTCCTGATGTCATGGCTGGCGCTGGGCGAGGTGCCGGGACTGCTCACGCTGGCGGGCGGGGCGCTGTGCCTGGCGGGGGTGGGGGTGTCCCGGTCGCGGGCGAGGTCGGGGTCGGGGAGGGCCGCGGTCCAGGAGGAGCCGCGGCCCGAGGAAGCCGACGCGTCGGCGTGAGCGCGGCCGCGGTGGCGACCCGGCGGCGGTGGTTCGTGGGGAGGGCCCTGACGGGGGTGCTGTGAGCGGTGGGGAACGTGTCCATGCGTGCACACTCCGGTGGGTGCGTGGGGACGTTCCCGGGAACATACTGACCGGACGGTATGGGGTCAATGGCCGTGCGGGAGTTGATGTGACACGAGTAAAACCTGGGCCCCCGGGCATGCGAGGGCCCCCAGAGAACCGGGGATCCCTAGAAGACGACCAGCGCCCTTCCGCCCTTGCCCGCGAGCATGTTCTCGAATGCCGCCGGGATGCCCTCCAGGGCGATCCGTTCCGTCACCAGCATGCCCAGGTCCAGGCGGCCGGCCCGGACGTGCTCGGCGAGCACCGGGAGGTCCCGCGCGGGGTCGCAGTCGCCGTAGACGCAGCCCGCGAGGGTGCGGCCCCAGTGGAAGAGTTCGAGGGCGTTGAAGGTGACCTGCTGGTCCTTGCCGCCGATGCCGACGACCGTGGTGCGGCCGCCGCGCCGGGTGGACTCCCAGGCGGTGCGGATGGTGACCGCGCGGCCCACGCACTCGACGGCGACGTCGACGCCCTGTCTGCCGGTGAGGGCGCGGATCTCGCGGGCGGTCTGGTCGGAGGCGACGACGTAGTCGGTGGCGCCGGCGGCGCGGGCCAGCTCCTCCTTCTCCGGGGAGACGTCGACGGCGACGATCCTCGAGGCGCCGGCGATGCGGGCCGCCTGGAGGGTCGCCAGGCCCACCCCGCCGACGCCGAAGACGGCCACCGTCTCGCCGGTGCGGACGCGGGCGGAGTGGTGGACGGCCCCGTAGCCGGTGAGGACCGCGCAGCCCAGGAGGGCGGCGTCGGTGAGGGGGATGCCGTCGGGCAGGGGCAGGACGCAGGCGGCCGGTACGACCGTCTCCTCGGCGAACGCGGCGACGTTCAGGCCGGGGTGGAGGTCGCTGCCGTCCAAGGCGCGGTGGGCGTAGACGTCGGCGGAGCCGTTGAGAGCGTTGGCGCACAGCCAGACCTCGCCCAGCCCGCAGGCATGGCAACGGCCGCAGGACGGGGCCCAGTTGAGGACGACGCCGTCGCCGGGTGCGAGGTGCCCGACGTCCTCGCCGACGGAGACGACCGTCCCCGCGCCCTCGTGGCCCAGCACCGCCGGGACCGGCACCCGCATGGTGCCGTCGGAGAGGGACAGGTCGGAATGGCAGACCCCGGCGGCGGCGAGGCGGACGCGGACCTGGCCGGGGCCGGGATCCGGGAGCTCGATCTCCGTGATCTCCAGCGGGGCCCCGACGGCGGGGAGTACGGCGGCGCGGACGGTCATGTTTCTGCCGACTTCCTTAGAACTGGAGGGACTTGGTCTGGAGGTACTCGGCGAGGCCGTGCACGCCGAGTTCGCGGCCGACGCCCGACTGCTTGTAACCGCCGAAGGGGGCGCGGGGGTTGAAGCGTCCGCCGTTGATGTCGACCTGGCCGGTGTCCATCCGGCGGGCGAAGGCCACCGCCTCGCTCTCCGCACCGGCCCAGACCGCTCCGGCGAGGCCGTAGACCGTGCCGTTGGCGATGCGCAGGGCGTCGTCCTCGTCGTCGTAGCGCAGGATCGACAGGACCGGGCCGAAGATCTCCTCCTGGGCGATCGTCATCTCCGGTGTGACCTCGGCGAAGACCGTCGGGGCGACGAAGTACCCGCGCTCGCGAGGGGATTCGGGGCCGCCGGCGACCAGCCGCGCGCCCTCGGCGACGCCCTTCTCGATGTAACCCCGCACACGGGCCTGCTGCTTGGCGTTGACGACCGGGCCGATGCGGTCGCCGTACTTGGCGGCGGCGGTCGCGGCGAGGGCGACCGCCTCGTCGTAGCGGTCGCGGTGGACCAGCATGCGGGTCCAGGCGCTGCACGTCTGGCCGGAGTTGGACATCACGTTGGCGACGCCGACGTTGACCGCCTTGGCGAGGTCGGCGCTCGGGAGGATGACGTTGGCGGACTTCCCGCCGAGTTCGAGGGCGACCTTCTTGATCGCGGCGCCGGCCGTCGCGGCGATGCGCCGGCCGACGGCGGTGGAGCCGGTGAAGGAGACCAGGTCGACGCCCGGGTTTTCGGCGAGGGCCTGGCCGGCGACCGGGCCGAGGCCGGTGACGAGGTTGAAGACGCCGGCCGGGACGCCCGCCTCGTGGACCGCCTCGGCGAAGAGCTGGGCGGTGAGCGGGGTGTCCTCGGCGGGCTTGAGCACGACCGTGCAGCCCGCGGCGAGGGCCGGGGCGACCTTGGCGACGATCTGGTGCAGGGGGTAGTTCCAGGGGGTGATGGCGGCGACCACGCCGATCGGCTCGTGGAAGACGGTCGAGTTGCCGACCTTCTCCTCGAAGGGGTGGGTCGCGGCCAGCTCGGCGTAGGAACCCGCGACCGCGATCGGCACGGCCGCGTGGACCGCCTGGGAGAAGGGCAGGGGTGCGCCGAGCTCGGCGGTGACGGTCTCGGCGATCTCGTCCTTGCGGGCCGCCAGGACGTCCCTGAGGGCGGTCAGCCGTGCGGCCCGCTCGGCCGGCGGGGTCGCGGCCCAGCCGGCGAGGGCGGCGCGGGCGGCCCGTACGGCGGCCTCGACGTCCCGCGCGTCGCCCGCCGGGACGCGGCCGATGACCTGCTCGTCCGTCGGGTCGATCACCTCGATCACGTCCTGGCCCGCGGCCGGGCGCCAGGCGCCGTCGAGGTAGATGCCGTCGTGTGCCTTCATGGTGTGCGTTCCCTCCGGGCGGGCCTCGTCGTCCGCGCCCTAAACTAGCGTCGTTAGTTTTTCGGCGCCAGGGGCCGCCCGGTCATGTCGGCCGCGCCTCACCTGCGCCCCACTCGTACCTCCCGTCCCTCACTCGTCCAGGTCCGGCAACCGCGCCGGGGCCGGGCTGACGCGGTCGCCGTGCTGGTCGAAGACGAAGAGGTGGGCGACGTCGACGAGGAGCGGGACCTGCATGCCGTACCGGAGGTCGAAGTCGGGGGTGGTGCGGACCACCAGGTCGCCGGGGGCGCGGCCCTCGGCGGACGTGGGCGGCCGGTCCCGCTCCGGCGGCTCGTCCAGGACGACGACCGGGCCGGCCCGCAGACTCCCCGCGCGCTCCCGCAGCCGGTCCAGGACTCCGCCCTCGCGCCGCCGGCGCCGGTCGGGCCGCGGGACGGGGCGCGGCGCCTCCAGCTCCGGTACGACGGCGGGGCGGGAGCCGGTGTTGAAGTGGACGAGCGCCTCGTGGCCCTGGAACTCCACATGCTCCACCAGGCCGGTGATGTGGGTCTCGCCGGGCCGGGCCTCGGCGGGCGTGGCGATGCGCACGGCCTCCGAGCGCAGTCCGACGATCACCTCCCGGCCCTGCTGCACCCGCAGCAGCTTGTGGTCCAGGGAGAGGGGTTCGGGCAGGCGCAGGGCCTGCTTGCCGAGGCTGATGGTCATCGCTCCGTCGAGCGGGGCGCGCACGACGCCGCACAGGAGGTTGATGCGCGGGGTGCCGATGAAGGCGGCGACGAAGACGTTGCGCGGCAGGGCGTAGACCTCGCGCGGGCTGCCCACCTGCTGAAGGAGGCCGCCGCGCAGGACGGCGACCCGGTCGCCGAGCGACATGGCCTCGGCCTGGTCGTGGGTGACGTAGACCGTGGTGACGCCCAGCTCGCGGGTGAGGCGGGAGATCTCGGCGCGCAGGTGGTTGCGGAGCTTGGCGTCGAGGTTGGAGAGGGGCTCGTCCATCAGGAAGGCGGAGGGGTGGCGGGCGATGGCCCGGCCCATGGCGACGCGCTGGCGTTCGCCGCCGGAGAGCTGGGCGGGGAAGCGGTCGAGGAGGTCCTCGATGCCGAGCATCCGGGCGGTGGCGTCCACCCGGGGGGCCGGGTCGGCGCCGGGCGTCTCGATGCGCAGCGGGAAGCCGATGTTGTCGCGGCCGGTCATGTTCGGGTAGAGGGCGAAGTTCTGGAAGACCATCGCGATGTCCCGCTCCGAGGGCTGCAGGTCGTTGGCGTACGCGCCGTCGAGGAGCAACTCGCCCTCGGTGATGTGCTCCAGGCCGGCGATCATTCTGAGCACGGTGGACTTGCCGCAGCCCGAGGGTCCCAGCAGGACGAGGAACTCGCCGGGCACGATGTCCAGCGACAGCCGGTCCACCACGCGGACGCCCTTCGCATGGACCTTGCCGACGTCGTGCAGGGAGATGGCGCGTGTCATGAAGGCGTCCCGGGGCTCACTTGGCTTGTGAGTCACGGAAGTTAACGGACTGTGCGCGGTCGGGGGAAGAGACACGCCAGGATCGGGACGTCACGGTCACACCTGTGAGAAACCGGACGGTTTGGTTCAGTTCAGTTCCGTTGCAGTTCAGTGGCCGGGGGCGGGGGCGCGCGGCTCCTGGACGGTGACGAGGTGCGCGAAGACGACGAGGTTGCCCGTGTAGCCGGTCCTGCGGTGGAACGGGCCGCCGCAGGTGATGAGCCGCAGTTCGGGGCGGCCCCGGTCGCCGTACACCTCCTTGTTCGGGAAGTGCGCCTTCTCGTACTGCCGGAGGGCGTCGACGGTGTAGACGGCGACCCGTCCGTCGGCGCGGCGGACCTCGACCATGCGGCCCGGCTTCAGTTCGGAGAGCCCCCAGAAGACAGCCCTGTCGGTGTCGGTGTCGAGGTGCCCGACGGCCACGGCGGTCCCCGGCTCCCCCGGGCTCGGCCCGTCGGCGTACCAGCCCACCAGGTTGGGGTCGCCCACCGGGGGCGCGGTCAGCCGCCGCTGGCGGTCGAGGCGGAGCTCCATGACGGGGGCGTCGACGTCGACGTACGGGATGGCGAGACGGGTGGCGCGGGAGCGTGGGAGGCGGTGGGGGGCAAGGGGAGGGTGACTGGCGCGATGGGGGGCGCCTGAGCGGCCCGGGCGGCCCGCCCCTCCCGGACGCCGGGGGTCGGCGCGGCTCGGCTCGCGGGACGGCGGTGGCTGCGCGTGGTCCGGCACGGGGTTCGGACGGAGCGCCTGGTCCGGCGGGCGGGGCGACCGTGAGCCCGGCGACCGGGCAGGCGACGACGCCCCACCCGACGCCCGCGGGTGCGCCCCCGGAGAAGCCCCTCCCCGCTCTTCCCGCCGCGGCCCGCGCGCGTCGTCCGCGCCCGCCTCGGAGGCCCCTGCGTTCCCCGCCCCGGACGCCGCTTCCCCCTCCGGGCCGGCGTCTCCCGTCCCACCGCCGGCCGTAGCGCCCGTCGGCCAGGCATCCGCACCGCCCGCAGGCCGGGCCTCCCTGTCGACCACCCCCGAGGAGCCCCCCGGCGCGGCCGAGACCGCTGCCGGGAGTTCCTCGTCCTGGGCCGACCAGACGCCGACCGCCGCCAGCGTGGCGGCGAGGACGAGCGTCCGCGTCAGACGGAAGGCGCGCGTCCGGTACCAGCGCCTGCGAGCACGCCCACCCGGCGCCGGACGAACAGCACGCCCACCCGGCGCCCAGCGGACGGCAGGTCCTCCCGACGCCGAACGAACCCCTCGCCCGCCCGACGCCGGGCGGCCGAACCGCTCACCCGGCATCGGGCGAACTCCGCCCTCCCCTGCCGCCGAACGAACCCGACGCCCACCCGGCGCCGGGAGAGCAGCGCCCTCCCTCGCCGCCGAACGAACCCTCCGCCCGCCCGACGCCGGGCGGGCGGACCGCTCACCCGGCATCGAGCCGACACTCCCCTTCCCCGCCGCCGGGCGAACCGCGCGTCCACCCGTCGCCGAGCCGGCGGAGCGTCTACGCGGAGCCATGCGGGCGGCGACGGAGCCGGAACCAGACCGCCCCGCCGACCGCGGCCAGGCCCACGCCGACCGCGCCGACGACCGGGCCGGCCGCGACGTCACGAGCGGCTCCGCCACCACCGGCCGGCGGGCCGCCGTGCGGGCCGCCGCTGCCGTTGGGCGGCGGCGAGGTCGGGGGCCCGGTGGTCGGCGGCGGTGAGGTCGGCGGGGGCGAGGTCGGCGGGGTGACGCAGTCGACCTGGAACACCTTCTGCTTGCCCGTACCGTTGCCGCCGACGATGGTCCAGACGAGCTTGTACTGGTCGTCCGGCAGTTCGATGTCCCCGGTGTGGCCGGTGCCGTCCGGGTCCAGCGTGATCTGGCCCTGGAGTGTGGCTCCGTTCGGGTCCAGGGGCTGGGTCTCGATGGTGTAGCTGATGTTCTGGCCCTGCTCGAGGTCGTCGAAGTGGGCGGCGTCGATGTAGAACTCGCAGACCTTGGGCTCGTCCCTCGGGTCACCGACCGGCGTGCGCGGGTCCGACGCCGAGTGGATCTTGACCGTGCCGTTGTCTCCGGGCGCCATGGGCGCGACCGCGAAGGCCGGCGCCCCCGTCAGGGCGCTCCCCGCGACGGTCAGGGCCGCGAGGGCGGCGGTGCGGGCGCCGACGCGGCGTGGACGGGGCGTGACGTACATGCGAGCTCCTCCGAGCCAGATGATTATCGTACAAATCGCACTTCATCTGACTCTCTTTCACATGTCGGCCCCCAGCGGCGGGAGCATCGCCCGACGCCCCGTCAGTTGTCCCTCGTCCGGCCCACAGCGGACCCGGGACGCAGGGCCCCGGCGGCCGGCCCCGAAGCCTGGGCGGGCTTGGCCGGCGACCGTAGCGCCACCCCGGACGACAGCAGCAACAGCACCCCCAGCATCACGAACGGCGCGGCCACGCCCGCCACTCCGGCGACCAGGCCCGCCGCCGCGGGCGCGGCGACCTGGCCGAGGCGGTTGCCGGTCAGGCGCAGGGCCAGGGCGGTGGAGCGGGCGCCGTCCGGGGCGGCCTGGACGACCGTCGTCATGGACAGCGGCTGCCCGACGCCGAGGCAGAAGCCCAGCGCGGCGAGGATCGCGCCCAGCGCCCAGACCGGCGCCGGCAGCGCGATCCCGGCGCACAGCAGGGCCGCCAGCAGACAGGTCACGGTGAGCAGCGCGGTCCGGCCCAGCAGCCGCAGCAGCGGGGTGAGGACGAGCCGACAGGCTATGGAGGCCGCGGCGCGGACGCTGAGCAGGACGCCGATCACCGACGGGGCGATGCCCCGGTGTTCGCCGACCACCGGCAGATAGGCGGTGAGGATGTCGGTCGCGGAGAGCACGGAGAGGCTGATGACGATGCCCGCGGGGACGCCCCGGGCGTGCAGGATGCGGCCGACGGAGACCCGTTCGCCCGGCGCCGGACGGGACGTGGGCGTCGTGTCGCGGTGCTCGATGCGCCAGAGCGAGGTGAACGCGACCGCGCAGCCCGCGCCCGCCGCCAGCAGGGCGAGCGCGCTGCTGTGCGCCATGTCGTCGCGTCCGATCAGCGCGCCGGCCGCGATCGGGCCGATCAGCTGGCCGAGGGAGGCGCCGATGGTGAAGTGGCCGAAGTTGCGGTCCTGTTCGTGCGGGGCGGACTGGCGGGCGACGAGCGACTGGGCGCCGATGACGAAGCAGAGGTGGCCGAGGCCCATCACCCCGCTCCACAGGGCCATCGTCCACAGGGAGCCGGCGAGTCCGCTGAGTGCGCAGCCGCCGGAGATCAGGACCACGCCGACCGGGAGGAGGGGGGCGCAGCGGCCGTGGTCCGTACGGCGGCCCAGGGGTACGGCGGCGAAGAGCGGGAGCAGCGCGTACACGCCCGCGATGACGCCGATCGCCCGCTCGTCCGCGCCCAGCGCGAGGGCCCGGTAGGAGACGGCGGGCCGGGCCATCGACACCGCCCCCTGCGCGAAGCCGAAGGCGATGACGAGACGGAGCAGCCAGCCGCGGTTCCTGCCGGGCCTCACAAGTTCCTCCAGTCGTCCGGGCGGCGCCCCTTTTCCGGGCGCCGCCTCGGGGATCGGTTCAGATGATGCCGAACAGGATGCCCGCCCCGAGGATCACCAGGCAGGTGAGGGCGGCCCACTTGACCACGAACCGGGTGTGGTCGCCGAACTCGACCTTGGCCATGCCGACCAGGACGTACACGGCCGGGACGAGCGGGCTGGACATGTGCAGCGGCTGGCCGACCAGCGAGGCGCGGGCGATCTCCAGGGAGGACACCCCGTGCGCCTGGCCGGCTTCAGCGAGGACGGGGAGGACACCGAAGTAGAAGCCGTCGTTGGACATGAAGTAGGTGAGCGGGAGGCTGAGCAGGCCGGTGACGAAGGCCATGTGCGGGCCCATGCCGTCGGGGATGTTGTCCACCAGCCAGCGGGCCATGTGGTCGACCATGCCGGTGCCCTTGAGGACGCCGGTGAAGACGGCGGCGGCGAAGACCATGCCGGAGACGTTGAGGACGTTGTCGGCGTGGGCCGCGAGGCGGGCCTTCTGGTCGGGGATGTGCGGGAAGTTCACGGTGAGCACGAGCGCGGCGCCGAGCAGGAACAGCACCGGGATCGGCAGCCACTCCATGATCATGGCGGTGAGCAGGCCGACCGTGAGCAGCGCGTTGAACCAGTACAGCTTGGGTCGCAGGGTGGCGCGGTTCGGGTCCAGGCCCTGGAAGGCCTCGTCCTCGTCGTCCGACTCCTCGGGGAGGGCCGCGCCGGAGCCGGTACCGGAGCCGCCGACGGCCTTCGCGCCTGCGCCCGTGCCCGTACCGGCGCCGGATCCGGACCCGGCGCCGACCAGCACGGTCTCGGTGACGGTCTCGGTCTCCTTCTCCTCGACCAGCACCTCGTCCAGCGTCAGCACACCCAGCCGCTTGCGCTCGCGGCGGCCGAGGACGTACGAGAGCGCGATGACGAAGGCCAGGCCGACGGCGAGCGCCGGGATCATCGGGACGAAGATGTCGCTGGCGTCCAGCTTCAGCGCGGTGGCGGCGCGGGCGGTCGGGCCGCCCCAGGGCAGCGTGTTCATCACGCCGTTGGCCATCGCGGCGACGCCGGTCATCACGACCAGGCTCATCTTCAGGCGCTTGTACAGCGGGTACATCGCCGAGACGGTGATCATGAACGTGGTGGAGCCGTCGCCGTCGAGCGAGACGATCGCGGCGAGCAGCGCCGTGCCGACGACGATGCGCAGCGGGTCGGCCTTGCAGAACTTCAGGATCGCCCGGACGATCGGGTCGAAGAGGCCGACATCGATCATCACACCGAAGTAGACGATCGCGAACATGAGCATCGCCGCGGTCGGGGCGAGGCTCGTGACGCCGTCGATGACGTAGTCGCCGAGCTCGCCCCCCTTCCCGACGAAGACGCAGAACAGCGCCGGGATCAGCACGAGTGCCGCGATCGGCGACATCTTCTTCAGCATGATCAGGACCAGGAAGGTCGCGATCATGGCGAAGCCGAGGATGGTCAACATGAGTGGATACCTAACGTTCGCCCTTGAACATCCCACCTGGGGGTCGGCGGTGCGTTGACGTTAGGTCTGTTCAAACGGTGTTAACAAGACGTTGACGTGCGAGCAATAAGCGCAAAACTCCAGGTCACGGCTTTGCTCAGCTCATCGGCACGCTCGGTGGCGCCATCGGCGCGATCTGTACGGGCACGCCGTTGAGGACCGCGTTGCCCGACAGCGGGTCGAGGAGGCTGCCGTCGAGGAGCTGGTTGACGTTGACGCCGGGGTCGGCGGCGGCGTGGCTGAGCCGGGTGCCGGGCCGGTCGTGGCCCCAGCCGTGCGGCAGGCTCACCACGCCCCGGCGCACGCCGTCGGTGACCTCGGCGGGCGCGGTCACCGCTCCCCCGGCGCCCTTGACGCGCACCGGCTCCCCGTCGCGCACGCCGAGCCGTTCGGCGTCCTCGGGGTGGATGTGCAGGGTGCAGCGGTTGGTGCCGCCGGTGAGGGCGGGGACGTTGTGCATCCAGCTGTTGTTGGACCGCAGATGGCGTCGCCCGATGAGGACGAGTCCGGCGGGCCGCTCCCGCAGCGCCTGACGGAGCCGGGGCAGGTCGCCGGCGATCGGCGCGGGCAGCAGCTCGATGCGCCCGCTGGGCGTCTTCAGCGGCTGCGGCAGGCGCGGGCGCAGCGGCCCGAGGTCGATGCCGTGCGGGTGGTCGAGCAGCCGGTCGAGGCTCAGCCCGTCGGGCCGGGCGCCGAAGCCGTCGCCGTAGGGGCCCAGGCGCAGCATCAGGTCCAGGCGGCGCTCGGGGCCGCTCTCGCCGGTGAGGAGGGCGGCCAGCTGCTGCGGGTCGCGGCCGTGGACCGGCGAGTGGGGGTCCTTGACGGCCTTGCCGAGGGTCTGTCCTACGACGAGGTCGTCCACGGCGGAGGGGTCGGCGCCGTGCATGCCGGTCGCGGCGAGGGTCAGCCGGGCGAGGATCTCGGTCTCGGCCATCCTGCCGGGTTCGAGGGGGACGGCCGGGCGGGTGTAGCGGACCTGGTTGCGGACGGCGAGGGTGTTGAAGGCGAAGTCGTGGTGCGGGCTCTGCGAGGGCGGGGGCGGGGGCAGCACGACGTCGGCGTGGCGGGCGGTCTCGTTGAGGTAGGGGTCGACGCTGACCATGAAGTCGAGGGAGTCGAGCGCCTTGTCGAGCCGGTCGCCGTCCGGGGCGGACAGGACGGGGTTGGCGGCCACCGCGATGAGCGCCCGGATCGGCTCGCCCTCCTCGGTGGCGGTGTCGATCTCCTCGGCGAGCGCGGACAGCGGCAGCTCGCCCTTGGCCTCGGGGTGCCGGCCGACCCGTGAGTGCCAGCGCCCGAGCTGGAAGCCGTGGCCGGGGCCGGCCGGGCGGGGCGTCCTGTCGGTGGCGGCCTGCGGGAAGAGCGCGCCGCCGGGCCGGTCCAGGTTGCCGGTGAGGATGTTGAGGACGTCGACGAGCCAGCTGGCGAGCGTGCCGTGCGGGACGGTGCAGCTGCCGATGCGGGCGTAGACGGCAGCGGTGTCGGCGGCGGCCAGTTCGCGGGCGAGGACGCGAATGGTGTCGGCGTCGACGTCACAGGCGGGGGCGACGGCTTCGGGGGTGAAGTCCCGTACGGCGTCGGCGAGTTCGTCGAGGCCCTGGACGTGCGGGGTCAACTCGCCCAGGTCGACGAGGTGTTCCTCGAACAGGACGTGGGTCATCGCCGCGAGGAGCAGGGCGTCCGTGCCGGGGAGGATCGCGATGTGCCGGTCGGCGAGCTTGGCGGTGCGGGTGCGGCGCGGGTCGATGACGGTGAGGGTGCCGCCGCGGGCCTTGAGGGCCTTGAGCCGGCCGGGGAAGTCGGGTGCGGTGCACAGACTCCCGTTGGACTCCAGGGGGTTGGCGCCGATGAGCAGGAGATGGTCGGTGCGGTCGAGGTCCGGGACGGGGATCGCGTTGGCGTCGCCGAAGAGCAGTCCGCTGGAGACGTGCTTGGGCATCTGGTCGACCGTGGAGGCGGTGAAGAGGCTGTGGGTGCGCAGGCCCGCGAGCAGCACCGGCGGGTAGAGGGCGCCGGCCATGGTGTGCACGTTGGGGTTGCCGAGGACGACGCCGACGGCGTGCGGTCCGTACCGTTCGACGACGGGTCGCAGGCCCGCGGCGACGGCGTCGAAGGCCTCCTCCCAGGTGGCCTCGCGCAGTTCGCCGTCGCGGCGCACGAGGGGGGCCCGCAGTCGGTCGGGGTCGCCGTCGACGGCCCCGAAGGAGGCGCCCTTGGGGCAGATGAACCCCTTGCTGAACACGTCCTCCCGGTCGCCTCGGGCGCCGGTGACCTTCGTCCCCTCGACGGTGAGCGTCAGCCCGCAGGTGGCCTCGCACAGGGGGCAGATTCGCAGGGCGGTGCGGGACACGGGTCCTCCTGGGGGCAGCGGCGCCTCCTGGCGGGCGGCGGCGCCTCTTCTCCTCCGAGCATACCGACCGGTATGAAGGGTGGGGAGGGTTTACCGGAGGTCGGTCGAGGAGCCGGCTCGGTCCAGCACGCGCGCCAGATACGCCCGCAGCAGCTCCCGGGTCTCCCCGATCACCTTCGCGTCCCCCTCCGGGTCCACCCGGAAGGCCAGCTGGACGAGGGTGTCGGCGGTCTCGACGGCGATCAGGAAGGTGCGGCGCAGGTCGTCGTCGGGGACGCGGCCGAGAAAGGCGGAGAGGAGGTCGGTGAGGCGATCGGCGACGCGGTGGTTGGGTTCGGCCTGCCGGGTGCCGACCGGGATCTGGTTGCCGAAGTCGACGAGGGAGAAGCCCGGCGCGGTGCGCTTCATGGCCAGGTACTCGTCGAGCACGGCGTCCATGGCGGCCCGCCAGTCTCCGGCCTCGGCCCCCGTCAGCCGCTCGGCGACCCGCTCCGACCAGAGCTCCAGGTTGCGCTGGGCGAGCGCGTCGGCCATCTGGCGCTTGTTGCCGAAGAAGCGGTACACGGAGCCGATGGGCACGCCGGCGCGCTGGGCGACGGCCCGGGTGCTCAGGGCGTCGTAGCCGACCTCGTCCAGCAGGTCGGCACAGGCGTCGAGGATTCTGGTCAGCCGTTCGGCACTGCGCCGCTGGACCGGCGCACGGCGGAGCGATGTCGCTTGGGGCACGGTCTTCATGATGCCTTTCCGCCGCGGTCAGGGGTACCTCGCCCCCGCATACGGAAAAGGGTGCAGGGTGCACTCAAGGCAGGCCGCGTCAAGAGGAGCTCTCCGACGCCGTGATGTCGGCCGTGCTCTCGACCGGCTTGCCGTCGACCGCCCACACCGTGCCGTCGTCCGCGTACAGGCGGGCGGTGACGTGGTGGGTGCCGTGCGGGAGGTAGCCGGCCGGGATGCGGTAGGACGGGGTGCGCAGATCGGCGACGGGCTGCTCGTCGACGTAGAGCCGGGCGATGCCGCGGCCGGGCACCGCCTTCGGCTTCGTCCCCGAAGGCGAGAAGCGGAAGCGGCTCACCTTCAGCCGGACGTCCCAGCTGCCGTCGGCGTCCGGCTGCACCTCGACGCCGACCTCGGGCGCCCCCTTCTTCTGCACCTCGCGGTAGTGCCGCCCGTCGCCGTCCGTGTCCTGCAGGACCTTGCCCACGGGCGAGGGCGACACCACGCTCGCGCCGCCCCCGGGCTCGTGCGCGGCGCCGGAGGAGCAGCCCGCGGATCCGGTCGCCAGCAGGACACAGACCGCGAGCGCGGCGAGGGGTGCGCGCGTCCACGACATGCCCGGGAGCGTAGAACACCGGTCCGACACGCGGATCCCCCTGGAGGCTGGTTCCGGCCGTCGGACGATCGTCCTGAGTGAGGAGACCGTCGAGCGGACCGTCGGCCTCTTGCGCCGGAGAAAACGCAATCCTACGGTGATGCATAGGAATGAACGGCACAGGAATCGCGCGCAAGGAGCACACATGAACAGCGGGGACGGCCGGGACGCACGCAAGGTCGCCGAGGAGCTGTCGTACCTCACCGGGTTCGGCAACGAACACGCCTCCGAGGCGGTCGCGGGCGCCCTCCCCGAAGGCCGGAACGCGCCCCAGCGCGCCCCCCTCGGCCTGTACGCGGAACAGCTCAGCGGTACGGCGTTCACCGAGCCGCGCGCCCACAACCGCCGCTCGTGGCTGTACCGGATCCGCCCGTCGGCCGCGCACCCCGCGTTCACCCGCGTCGACGACGGGCGCCTGCGCACCGGCCCCTTCGCCGAGAGCGTCCCCGACCCCAACCGGCTGCGCTGGAACCCGCTGCCCGAGCCGCCGCCCGGGACCGACTTCCTCGCGGGCCTGTGGACCGTCGGCGGCAACGGCGACGCGACCCAGCGCACCGGCATGGCCGTGCACCTGTACCACGCCGACTCCTCCATGGACCGCGTCTTCAGCGACGCCGACGGCGAGCTGCTGATCGTCCCCGAGCGGGGCGGGCTGCTGCTGCGCACCGAGTTCGGGCCGCTGCACGCCGAGCCGGGACATGTGGCGCTGATCCCGCGCGGGGTCCGCTTCCGCGTGGAACTCCTCGACGCGACCGCCCGCGGCTACGTCTGCGAGAACTACGGCGCCCCCTTCCGCCTCCCCGACCTCGGCCCGATCGGCGCCAACGGGCTCGCGGCCGCCCGCGACTTCCGCGCGCCCCTCGCCGCGTACGAGGACGTCGAGGGCCCGGTGGAGGTGGTCAACAAGTTCTGCGGCCACCTCTGGAGCGCGACCTACGACCACTCCCCGCTCGACGTCGTCGCCTGGCACGGCAACCTCGTGCCGTACGTCTACGACCTGCGCCGCTTCAACGTCATCGGGACGATCTCCTACGACCATCCCGACCCGTCGATCTTCACGGTGCTGACGTCCCCGTCCGACACCCCCGGGCTGGCCGGCGTCGACTTCGTGGTGTTCGCGCCCCGCTGGCTGGTGGGCGAGGACACCTTCCGGCCGCCGTACTTCCACCGGAACGTGATGACCGAGTACATGGGGCTCGTCGAGGGCGCGTACGACGCCAAGACCGCCGGGAAGGGGGGCTTCGTGCCGGGGGGCGGGTCGCTGCACAACATGATGTCGGCGCACGGTCCGGACCGGGAGACCTTCGACCGGGCGAGCGCCGCCGAGCTGCGGCCGCAGAAGATCGACGACGGGCTCGCGTTCATGTTCGAGACCCGCTGGCCGATCACCCTCACCCCGCAGGCGGCCGGAGCGGACCTTCTGCAGCCGCGCTACGACGACGTGTGGTCGGGCCTGGAGCGGCACTTCCGCCCCTCGCGCTGAAAATCGTCCCCAGCGCCGAAGGCCGTCCCTTGCACTGAAGATCCCCTACCGGTACGGATGACCCGTGACCTCCTTCGCCCCGGACTCCATCGTCCTCAACCGCAAGCTGCCGCTGTGGTACCAGGTGTCGCAGTCGCTGCGCGCCTCGATACTGGGCCGCTCGCCCCGGGACGCGCTGCGGCTGCCCACCGAGGAGCAGTTGGCGGGGCACTACGGGGTGAGCGTGCTGACCATGCGGCAGGCGCTGAAGGAGCTGGAGGACGAGGGGCTGATCAGCCGGCACCGGCGGCGCGGCACCTTCATCGAGCCCGGGGCGCTGCGGGGGGCGCCGGTGCGGTTGCTGGGCTCGGTCGACGCGATCGTGGCCCAGCAGTCCGGCATGACGACCGAGCTCCTCTCCCACGGCCGCGCCGCCGTCCCCGCCGAACTCGCCGAGCACTTCCCGGATCTGGCCGAGGCGGCGACGTACCACCGGCTGCGCGCCGACGACACGACGGGCGAGCCGACCAACCACGCCCGCAACTACGTCCGCCCCGAACTCGCCGACCGGATCGACCCGCAGGACCTGGTGCGCTGGCCGATGACCAAGGTGCTGCGGGACGTCGTCGGCGCGGACATCAGCCGGATCACGGACACGGTCGAGGCCCGCCTCGCCGACCCGGAGACCGCCCGGCTCCTTCAGGTCCCGCTGCTGAGCCCGATCCTCCACTACACGGGCGTGACCTACGACGGGGACGGCCGGGTCCTGGACGCGGCCGTCATCCACTACCGCGGCGACCGCTTCTCCTTCACCGTCACCCTCGACGCCACCTGACCCGCCCCGAGCGCCCGTCGTACGATGCCCAGCGTGACGCCCGACGACGACGCTCCGCCGCTGGCGGACCTCATGCCGTGGTCCGTCGCACCGCCGCGGCTCGGCCGGGGGTGGCCGACGGCCGCCGACCCGGCTTCCCTGAAGGCCCGCTGGGACGCCCTGATGAAGGCCGAGGGCCCGGACCGCGAGGCCCTGTTCGAGCCGACCCGCTCGCGCACCCTGCACACGGCGGTCGGACGGCTGCCGGGCCGGTCCGGCGGCACGGAGAGGCTGGCGCGCGCCTCGGGCCCCTGCCCGGAGCCCGTACGGGTGCTGGCCGCCCCCTTCGACGAGCAGTGGCTCATCCCCGACCACCGGCTGATCGACGCGGCCCGGCCGGAGCTGTGGCGGGTGGCGGACGAGCGGCAGGTCTTCGTGGTGGAGACGCCGGTGGACAGGCCCGAGTCGCCCCTTGTCGTCTCCGCCCTGCTCCCGCTGGTCCGGCCCGGCCGGATCCGTCCGCTGTTCCGGCGGCCCGGGGGCGCGGAACCCAACCTGACGCCCGGCCTCTTGGACCACCTGGGCCATTCCCCCGATCCGGTGGACTTCCTGGCCTGGACGCTGACGGCGGTCCGCCCCGACCTCACCGTCCCCCTCACCCGGGACCCCGAACTGTGGTCCCGGGGCGTGGAGTCGGGCCGCCGTGCGCTGTGGCTGCTGCGCCGGGACGGAGAGCGCCCCAAACTCCCCGGCGGCCGCCGCCCCTACGTCCGCGCCCCGCTCCCGGCCCGCCCCCTCACCCTCCACTACGACCGCGCCGAGGAGACCCTCCGTCTCGACGAGGGCCGCATCTCCCCCGTCCCGCCGGAGGCCTGGGACGTCGAGGCGGGCGGAGTGCGGGTCCTGGAGCAGTGGTTCGCGGCGCGGACGGCACAGCCCGCCGAACCCGCCGGCGCCCTGTCCGCGATCCGCCCGACGACCTGGCCGCAGACGTGGACCTCCGAACTCCTCGAGCTGATCACGGTGTTGGCGCTGCTGGTGGAACTGCGCTCACAGCAGCGGGAGTTGGCGGCGACCATCACCGACCCGGGCGCGGACCCGGGCGCCGGCGGCACGGTCACCGCGGCGGGGCTGCGCGCGGCGGGCGTCCTCCCGGTCCCGGAGTCGGCGCGCCGTCCGGCGACGGTCCTGGACCATCACGAGGAGGGCCCGGAGGGGCAGTTCGCGCTGCTGTGAGGCGACTGCGCGAGGCGGCCTCACAGCCGCAGGCGCGGCTCGGCGTCCGGGGACCAGGGCGTGCGGTAGCGCGGGGCGGACGCTCCCGCGGCGAAGGCGTGGACGCTGCTCGCGGAGGCGGTGACCCGCCAGTCGACGACGCGGACCGCCTCGTACCAGATCACGCCGATGATGCCGGGGTGGCGGGGCAGCGAACGGAACATGCCGGTGATCCACTCCGCCTTGCGGCCGGCCGTGTCGGTGGCCCCCACCTCCGTGATCACCAGGGGTTTGGCGGTGATCCGGCGCAGTCGCCGCTCGGAGTCGGCGAAGACCCGGTCGAAGGACTGGTAGCTCTCCTTGCCGAGGGTGCCGTAGTAGCCGGAGAGGCCCACCCAGTCGACGTAGGCGTCGCCGGGGTAGAGGCGGGCGAAGGGGGTGGCGTTCTCGTAGTGGACGTTGGGGCTCCACACCCAGACCGCGTTGGTCGCCCCCGCCCGCTCGAAGAGGCGGTGCACATGCCGCCAGGCCCGCGCGTACTCGCCCGGACGGTTGCCGTTGGACTGCTCGCACCACGGGTACCAGTAGCCGTTCATCTCATGGGCGAACCGGATCCCGACCGGGTAGCCGAGGGCGGCGACGCCCTTCGCCCACGAGCGGATGTACGGGTCGAAGGCGCCGTCGACGATCCGGGCGAGCCGGTAGCGGGGCTGTTCGCCGCGCAGTTCCTCCTCGTCCGGCTCCGCGCGGTGGTCCCAGGGCTCCCAGGCGAGCAGGGGCATCATGCCGCGCCGGGCCACGTCGTCGAACCGCCGTGCGTCGAAGCGGTCGTTCGCCCAGTCCAGGGAGAACTCGTAGACCTGCGGGCGGTGTCCGGTGCGGCGGGTGAAGCGGGCCGCCTCGGTGAGGTCGTGGACGCCCTGGTCGGTCATGATGCCGACGAAGGCGTCCCCGCGGGCCGGGAACACCCGCGGCCGCCCGCCGCGGTCCGCCGGGGTCGGCCGAAGGCCCGTGGTGGGCGGCAGCGCGGCGTCGATCGCCGCGGTGCGCCGCCGCTCCTGCTCCCCCGCGAGGTGCGGGCCGACGACGAACACATAGCCGCCGAGCAGCGTCGCCAGGACGACGGCGAGGATCCTGGGCACGGTGACCCTCATGGGCCGCTCTCCTCGGCGGGGGCCGCGCCCGCGGCCAGCAGGGGCGGCAGCACCCCGGTGAGCAGCGCCAGCACCGCCCACAGGCGCGGCGCCGGGTTGCTGTGGCCCAGGACGTAGCTGGCCGCCAGCGGGGCCGCGACCAGCGCGGCCCAGATCAGGTGCAGCCGGAAGGTGCGGGGCGAGTCGGCGCTGCGCAACGCGCCCTTGGCGGTGACCGCGTAGGCCAGGGGCCGGCGCAGAAGCGCGCAGAGCGCGGCCGCCACGTAGACCGGGCCGGCGAACAGCGCCAGGACGAAGCCCAGCCCGCCGAGTTCGCGCCGCTCGTGCTCGGCGAGGTTGAAGCGGCGCAGCCACCACCACAGGCACAGCCAGCTCCCCATCCCGGCCGACCACAGGCCCAGCCAGACCGGCCCCTCCAGTGCGGCCGTCATGACGCCGAGCAGCAGCGCGAGGGCGGTCGCGAGGGTGCCCAGGAGCAGCGTCACGGCCACGCTGGGGTAGTAGAACTGCACCAGGGTGTAGAGCAGTCGCTGGCGGGGGCGGAGCCGGATGCCCTCGGTGAGACGGCGGTTGAGCTTGATCTCCCAGACGCCGTAGGCCCAGCGCTTCTGCTGGTTGAAGTAGTCGGTCCAGCTGGTGGGGCCCTCGCCGACGGCGATCACGTCGGGGGTGTAGACGCCCTTCCACTGGTTGCCGCCGACCGGGTTGACGGTGCCCTGGACGCGCATGCTGGTCAGATGGTCCTCGATGATCGAGTCCTGGTAGCCGCCGATGCTCCGCCAGGCGGTCGCCCGGTAGAGGTGGTTGGTGCCGATGAGCAGGGGCGCGTCGAGTCCGTTCCCGCCGCGCTCGACGATCCCGCTGAAGAGGTACTGCTGGACGGACGCGCCGTGGGCGATCCAGTTGTCGTCCATGTTCCCGTAGACCTGCGGCGCGACGACGAACGCGACGTCGGGGTCGTGGAAGTAGCCGAGGGAGCGTTCCAGGAAGCAGGGCAGCGGGACGTGGTCGGGGTCCATCTGCGCGACCACGTCGTAGCCGCGTTCGTGCTCGGCGCGCCAGGCGTTGTGGTTGCCGGCCTTGGTGCGGGTCCGGAAGATCCCCCAGGGCCGGTGGTACTCGGGCCGCCCCTTGCGCGTGAAGTGGCGCACCCCGAGCCGGGCCGCCATGGCGCGTACGGCGGGGTCGTCGCCCTCGTCCAGGATCCAGACGTCGACGCTGCCGCCGTAGTAGGTGACGCGCCGCATGGCCCGAAGGGTGCGCTCGACGACGTCGAGGGGTTCCTTGGCGGGCACGACGGTGGTCAGCATCGCCACCCGCAGCCCCGTGGGAGGGGTGAGCGGCAGCGGGTCGCGGGCGTGCCAGGCGAACGTCCAGACGGCGAAGACCTGCACCACCTTGACGACCTCGATGGCGACGACCACGCAGAAGGCGAGCCGGGCCAGCACGAGCCGCCAGTCCCCCGCCGCCTCGGCGCCGCCGCCGGGCACATGCCGGGGCAGCAGCAGCCAGCCGGCGAGCGCGATCCCGCTGAGCGCGGTGAGCAGCGCCAGGGCGGTGAGCACGACCCGCTGGGAGGTGCTCAGGACCCGGCGGAAGGCGACCCGCACCGGTCCGCCGCCACCGCCCTGCGGGGCCGACAACGGTCCGGTGATCCAGGCGCAGCGCCGATACGACTCCTGCGCCCCTTCGTCCCGAAGCCCGGGGACCCCAGGGGCCCTTGAGAACCCAGGGATCTTTGAGGACCCAGGGATCCTTGAGGACCCGGAGAACTCGGAGAACTGCATCGATCCTCCCCCTCGGAGCACCGCACCCACCCGGCGAGAGCCCCAGCCGTACGTCACGCATCGCTTCAGACACGCGCCGTGGTCGGCCGGTTCCGGCCATCGCGGGGCCGGCGAGGGCGTGAAGGCGTACGGCGGCGCGCGGGGGAGGTCACGTGCGCACGGCGTAGAGCCGGCTGTCCGCGCCCCCGAAGTAGACGGCGTCGGCGGTGGCCGTCGGGGGGTGGACCTCGGCGCCGGCGGTGAAGGTCCAGCGCCGGGCGCCGGTGTCGGCGTCGACGGCGTACAGCTTCTGGTCGCCGCTGCCCGCGTAGACGACGCCGTCCGCGAGGGCGGGCGCGCAGACGTCGCCGTCGGTCGTCAGCGACCAGCGCTTCTTCCCCGTCGTGGCGTCCCAGGCGCGCAGCTCCCGGCCGCTGCCGCAGTAGACCGTGTCACGGGCCACCAGGGGGCCGGCCTGGGCGGAGACGCCCTCGGCCCGCCACACCTCGCGGCCGCCGGCAGCGCGGACGGCGTAGAGGGTCTGGTCGGTGCTGCCGAAGTACACCAGTCCGCCCGTCGCCACGGGGAACCAGGAGACGGCGCCGCCCGTGGTGAACGTCCAGCGCCGCGTGCCCCGGGAGGCGTCGACGGCGTAGAGGCGTGTGTCGCTGCACCCCACGTAGACGGTCTCGTCGGCGATCACCGGGGAGTGGGTGTCGTGGCCGGTCCTGAACCGCCACAGCCGGCTGCCGTCGGACACGTCGACGGCGTACAGGTACCCGTCCGAGCTGCCGATGTACGCCACCCCGCCGGTCACCGTCGGCGAGTGCACGATCCCGCCCGTGCGGAACTCCCAGCGCTTCCTGCCCGTCCGGGCGTCGAGCGCGTACAGCCGGCCGTCGTCGCTGCCCAGGTAGGCGACGCCGCCCAGGATGCAGGGGGCGGAGCCCAGGGCCGCGCCGGTCGTGTAGGACCAGCGCTGTTCGCCCGAGGACACGTCGACGGCGTAGAGGGTGCCGTCGTTGCTCGCCGCGTAGACCAGGTCACCGGCGACCCGCGGGTGGTTGACGAGGACTCCGGTGACCGGGAAGCGCCACAGCCCGGCGCCGGCCTTCGGCGCCGCGCCGTCGTCCAGCAGCCGCCAGCCGGTGAAGCCGAGGGCGGCGGAGGCGGTGAGTCCGGCGGCGGCGAGGAGCAGTCGGCGGCGGCCGGGCGCGGCGGGCGACGGCTGGGGCGCGGACGCCGGGCCGAACCCGGGGCCGGGGCCGGGGCCGGGGCCGTAGGCGGAAGCGGAGGCGAAGGCGGGACCGGGGCCGGGGCGAGAGCCGGAGCCGGCGGCGGGGCCGGAACCGGCGGTCGTGGCGGGCGGGGCGGAACCGGGCTGGACGGCTGACGCGGTGCGGCCGGCGCCGGTCTCGCCGCGGCCCGGCACGCGCACGAGGATGTGGCGCGGGTCCCCGGTGCGGGGCGCCGCCGTACCGCCGGGCAGCCAGCCGGGGCCGAAGAGCGGGGCGGGCGGGCGGCCGGAGCCGAGGGCGGCGGCGACCTCGTGCAGTCCGGGACGGCGGGCCGGGTCCTTGTCCAGACAGGCGGCGACGATGCCGAGCAGCCCGTCCGGGACGGCGTCGAGATACGGCTCCTCGTGCATGATGCGGTACAGCAGCAGTTCGGGGGCGCCCTCACCGAACGGTCCGGCGCCGGTGGACGCGAAGACGAGGACGGCGCCGAGCGCGAAGACGTCGACGGCGGGCCGGATGCCCTTGCCCTGGATCTGCTCCGGCGCCATGTACCCCGGGGAGCCCATCGTGGTCCCGGTGTGGGTCAGCACGCTGGCGTCGTCGACCCGGGAGATGCCGAAGTCGATGACGCGCGGTCCGTCGGGCGCCAGCAGCACGTTGCCCGGCTTGAGATCGCGGTGCACGACTCCGGCCGCGTGGATGGCGGTCAGCGCGTGGACCAGTCCGAGCCCCAGCTCGCACGCCGACCGTTCGGGCAGCGCGCCCCCGGCCCGCACGGCCTCGTGCAGGGAGGGGCCGCGGATGTAGGCGGTGGCCAGCCAGGGCGGAGTCCCCCGCGGATCCGCGTCGAGGACTCCGGCGGTGAAGGGCCCCGCCACCGACCGCGACGCCTCGACCTCGCGTTCGAACCGGCGGCGGAACACGGGGTCCCTGGCGAGCTCCGGCTGGATCACCTTCAGGGCGACCTGCTCGTTCTCGGCGGACCTGGCCAGATAGACCCGGCCCATGCCGCCGCTGCCGAGCCGGGCGAGCAGCTGGTACCGACCGACCTCGCCGGGGTCCTCCGGCGTCAAAGGCTCCACGCGCCCGCCCCCCTCACTCCGTGCGGGGAGGAGCCTTCCCTGGAGGGACGGCCGAAACGCCTCGGCTCCGAGGCGTGAAAGCGTCCAGCACCCGCTCCAGCGCGAGTTCGAACACGGCTTCCATGTCGATCGGCCCCGGGTCCTCCGTGAACGCCGCCGCCATCCGCGGATAGGCCCCGCTCGCCAGCCGGCTCCCCAGGTAGGCGATCCGCACCGCGTTCTCCTGGTCCTGCGACCACGGCAGGGACCGGGTCCGCTCGGCGCCGGCCAGCTCGGTCGCGACGTACATCGTGACGACTCCGTTGACCATCCCGACCAGCTGCATCTTCGTGCCGTACGTCAGGTCCAGCGGGTCCAGACAGACCAGGCAGTGCTCCAGATAGCGCAGCGCGTTGGGGCTGAAGCCGTAGACCGGCGACATCAGCCGGGGCAGCCAGGGGTGGCGGTGCATCAGCTCCCGCGTCTGCCGTCCCACCCGCAGCATGTCCGCCCGCCAGTCGCCGCTGGGCTGCCACAGCTCGTGCTCGCCGCTGACGGCGTCCACCATCAGCTCGTGCAGGTCCTCCTTACGGGGGACGTAGTTGTACAGCGACATGGTGCCGCAGCCCAGTTCGGCGGCGACGTGCCGCATGGACACCGCGTCGAGTCCCTGTGCGTCGGCGATCCGCACGGCCGCCGCGGCGACGTCGGCGCGCGTGTACGCGGGCTTCGGCCCCCGGCCCGTCCGCTCGGGACGGGCCCAGATCACTTCGGGTACGGCCGCTCGGTCCGCCATCGATCATCACCTCGCCCACCATCGTAGTTACGTACACCGTACGTAGTGCGCTATGGTCGACCCATGACTACTACGTACGCTGTACTTAGTGAGGGTCTGGAGAAGCGGTTCGGAGAGGTGCACGCCCTGCGCGGCCTCGAACTCGCCGTCCCTCAGGGCACGGTCTGCGGGATCCTCGGACCGAACGGGGCGGGCAAGACCACGGCGGTGCGGCTGCTGACCACCCTGCTGCGCCCGGACGCGGGATCGGCCCGGATCGCGGGCCACGACCTCGTCCGGGAGGCGGCGGCCGTACGGCGCGCCATCGGCGTCACCGGGCAGTACGCCTCGGTCGACGGGGACCTCACCGGCCGCCAGAACCTGCGGCTCTTCGCACGGCTGCACCGGGTGCGCGGACCGGCCGAGCGCGCCGACGAACTGCTGGCCCGCTTCGGCCTGGCCGAGGCCGCCGACCGTCCCTCGTCCACCTACTCGGGCGGCATGCGCCGCCGTCTCGACCTCGCGGCGAGCCTGATCCGCCGTCCCGAGGTGCTCTTCCTCGACGAGCCGACCACCGGCCTCGACCCGGCCAGCCGCGGCGACATCTGGGACGCCGTCCGCGCCCTCAAGGAGGACGGCACGACGGTCCTGCTGACCACCCAGTACCTGGAGGAGGCGGACCGGCTCGCCGACGACATCGCCCTGGTGGACCGGGGCCGCGTCGCGCAGACCGGTTCGCCCCGGCAGCTGAAGGCGCTCATCGGCTCCTACGCCGAGGTCGTCGTCGCGGACCCGGACGCCCTGCCGAGAGCGGCCGGCGTCCTCGATCAACTCACGGGCGGCGAACCGACGTTCGACCACGCGCGGGGCGCGGTCGGCGCGGTCACCCGGGACAGCACGCTCACCCTGCCCCGGCTGGTGCGCGAACTCGACACGGCGGGCGTGCCGTTGCTGGACGCGAGCCTCAAACCGCCCACCCTCGACGATGTGTTCCTGCGCCTGACGACCGAGCACCAGAGCGAGCAGCAGACCGACCCGGAGACCCACCGGGGCGCCGGCCGAGACACCGACCAGGAGATCGCCGTATGAGCACGCTCGCCTACGACGGCACGGCCATGCTGGGCCGTCAGCTGCTGCGGATCCGCAACAACCCGGCGCTGGCGATCCTCACCCAGACGATGCCGATCACCATGCTGCTGTTCTTCGGCTACGTCTTCGGCAGCGCGCTGGCGATGCCCGGCGCCGAGTACCGCTCGTTCCTCGTGCCGGGCCTGCTGGTGGCGACCGCCGCCAACGGGATCATGACCGGTATGTTCCAGGCCGCCCAGGACGTCCACCGGGGCGTGACGGACCGGCTGCGCACGCTGCCGATCAGCAGGGCCGCGGTGCCGCTGGGGCAGGCCACGGCCGACCTGGTCGTCACCGCGGCGGGCACGGTCCCCTTCCTCCTGGTGGGGCTCGCGGTCGGCTGGCGCGTCGAGGGGTCGGCGCCGGCGGCGCTCGGCGCGGTGGCCCTGCTGCTGCTGTTCCGGTTCGCCTGCACCTGGGTCGGGATCTGCCTCGGGCTGGCCTCCCGCAGCGAGGAGGCGGCCGGCCAGCTGGGCAGCGCGACCTTCATGCTGCCGCTGCTGTCCAACGCCTACATCCCCACCGGCAACCTGCCGGGCTGGCTGCGCACGCTCGCCGAGTGGAACCCGATCAGCGCGGTGACGACGGCCCTGCGGGATCTGTTCGGCAACGCGCCCGTCCCCGCCGGCTCCGCCTGGCCGGTGGCGCACCCGGTCGCCGGGTCGCTGGCCTGGTGCGCGCTGCTGATCGCGGTGTTCGCCCCGCTGGCGGTACGGCGGTACGCGCACCCGAGCGCCTGACGCACCCGTCGGACGGGGAAACCCGACGGGGGATGTCACGGGCGGCGGCGCCTCCGGTCACGCTGCCGGGCGGGAAGGAGGCGCAAGGGATCCAGGTGCGAAGGGAAGACGGCCCGCGCTCGGGGAGCACACCGAAGCGCTGCTGCGTGCCGCGGGGATGACGGACGAGGAGATCGCAGCGCTGCGCCGGGACGGTGTGACCGCCTGAGCGCGGGTCGGGGAGCGGGTCGGCTCGGGGGTCAGTGCTTGTTGCCGCCGAACAGCGAACGGCGCAGTCGGCGCAGGGGCGCGAAGAGCGAGACCCTGCGGACCCGTGCCGTCCTGGCGCTGCGGTCGTGCGCGGGCTCGCGCGCGGTCAGCTCCCGCATGAGCGAGGTCGCCTCGACGGTCTCCCGCTGCGGTATGGCGGGACCCGCCAGCACCGAGAGATGGCGGTCCAGCCGCGAACTGGTCGCGCTGCTCCCGCAGGTGATCGCAGGAACCCTCGCCCTGCTATGCACTGTTATCTGTTCCATGTCACTCCCCACCCGTACGAGTCCACCCGGCCCGGGCAGGGTAACCCTATCGCCCCGTCGGGGCACGCGCGTATCGAGCTCACGGGAATCACCTACCCCGTAAGGGGGTTGACGACTCCTCTCCGATCACTCTCCGAATCCGACCGATTTCAGGGTGAGTTGGACAACTGGCTGCGTGGTGGGCTGTGGTGATCCCCCGTCGGGCTCGACGGTCACAGCGAGTGACGTCGCCGCCTTGTCCAGGCCGGTGGCAACCAAGGGCGTGTCGCCGTCGAAGAGCCCGAGGGAGCGCGGTTGCGCGTTGGGGCGCATGAGCCACAGCTGATGCACCTGCCCGCCGGACGGCGTGCCGTATCCGCTCAAGGTGACGACCGCCTGCCCCTCAGAGGCGGAAGCGATCACTCCGATACTGCGGCCCTGAGAATCCTGTCCGGTGTTCGCCCGGGCGTCGGGAGCTGCGAGAACGTGGGCGATCTCACGTGACTGCGCACGCTCGGCGGCCAGCTGGTCCTGCGTCCGCTCGGCCTGCACGGCGAAGAGGGCGGCGACCACGAGGGCCGCGGCGGCGGTGATCGTGGCGAACGGCGCGAACATCGGGCGGCGCGCGCGGGGCGCACGGGAGCGTCCGGGCGGCGGCTGCGTGCCCCAGACATGCGGAGGCAGTTGAGGCGCGTGCTCCCGCACCGGCGCACGCCCGGGCTCCTGCGGAGTCCGCTGTACGGCGGCCAGCACCCGGTCGCGCATCGCGGCCGGCGCCGGGGCGGCCGTGGACCAGGCGAGCCGGACGGCGTCCTCGGAGAGGGCGCGGACCTCGGCGGCGCAGCGGTCGCAGCCCTTCAGATGCTTCTCGAAGCGGCGACGCTCGTCGGCCTCCAGGGCGTCGAGCGCGTAGGGGGCGGCCAGCGAGTGCAGGTCCTCGCGGCGGAACAGTCCCAGCAGACTCATACGGCGCCTCCCAGGCAGTCGCGCAGCCGCGTGAGCCCGTCGCGCATCCGTGTCTTCACCGTGCCCAGCGGCAGCGAGAGCCGGTCGGCCACTTCACGGTACGTGTAGCCGTCGTAGTAGGCGAGGGTGACGGACTGGCGCTGAAGGGCCGTCAGGCGGTTCAGGCAGCGGCGTACCCACTCGCGTTCCATGCTCGCCTCGACCTCCTCGGTCACCTGGTCGAAGGCGGGGTGGTGGGCGCGTTGGGCCTCGCGCTGCTCGCGGTCGACGGCGGCGCGGGCGCTGCGCACCCGGTCCACGGCGCGGCGGTGGGCGAGGGTGAGGATCCAGGAGAGGGCGCTGCCGCGGCTCGGGTCGAAGCGGGCGGCGGAGCGCCAGGCCTCCAGAAGCACCTCCTGGGCGACCTCCTCCGACTGCGCCGGATCCCGTACGACCCGGCGCACCAGACCGAACACCGGCCCGGACACCAGCCCGTAGAGCTGTTCGAAAGCCTGTTGGTCGCCGCCTGCCACGCGCACCAGAAGCTCGTCCGCCTCCATGCGGTCCCCCTCTCCGCGGCCGCAGCCGGGCCGCCCCGTCACACCAGGCATTCGCAACGCGCACACACCTCCGGTGGATGGGTACGGATCGGCGGGCCTAAAACGCGGGTGAGCAGAAAATAAAAAGTTTTTGAGTTTCGACCAATCCGAACCCGCCCTCCGCTCCGTATCACTGTCCGTCAGGCAAGCAGGCACGCGGAGGACGGACGGCATGACAGCTATCTCCAGGACCGGCGCGGGACGCAGGGGCGTCGCGACTCTCATATGCGGTGCACTGGCCGCCGGGGGGCTCGCGGCCGCCGGCGCGGCGGCGCTGGCGCCGGGGGCGGCCTACGCCTCCAGCCACCGCGAAGCCCCTCTCATCTCGGGCACCCCCCAGTACGACAACACGGACGTGTACGCGTTCGTCAGCCCGGACAAGCCGGACTCGACGACCATCATCGCGAACTGGATCCCGTTCGAGGAGCCGGCCGGCGGCCCGAACTTCTTCCAGTTCGCCGAGGACGCGCAGTACGACCTGCACATCGACAACAACGGTGACGCGAAGGACGACCTGATCTTCCGCTACACCTTCAACACGCACACGAAGAACAAGAAGACGTTCCTCTACAACACCGGTGTCGTCGAGAGCCTCGACGACCCCGACCTGAACATCACGCAGACGTACGACCTCGAGCTGATCAAGCTGAAGAACAAGAGGGTCGAGCACGAGACGAAGCTCGCGGACGACGTGCCGGTGGCGCCGTCGAACGTGGGCAAGGCGTCCATGCCGTACTACTCGAAGCTGCGCGACCAGGCGATCTACAAGCTGCCGAACGACGCGAAGACCTTCGCCGGCCAGGCCGACGACCCGTTCTTCCTGGACCTGCGCGTCTTCGACCTGCTGTACGGCGGTGACCTCTCCGAGGTCGGCAACGACACCCTCAAGGGCTACAACGTCAACTCCATCGCCCTGCAGGTGCCGACCGACCTGATCGCGGAGTCGAAGCACCAGCCGATCGTGGGCATCTGGTCGACGACCCAGCGCAGGAACGCGCAGGGCTACTACGAGCAGGTCTCCCGCCTCGGCAACCCGCTGGTCAACGAGGTCGTCAACCCGATCAAGGACAAGGACAAGTTCAACGCGTCCGAGCCCAAGGACGACGCCCAGTTCCTGAAGAACGTCACCAACCCCGAGCTGCCGAAGCTCATCGAGGCGATCTACAAGATCAAGGCCCCGGCCGAGCCGCGCAACGACCTGGTCGACGTGTTCCTCAAGGGTGTGAAGGGCCTCAACCAGCCGCCGTACGTGACGCCGTCGGAGGAGCTGCGCCTCAACACCTCGATCAAGCCGAGCATGCACCCCAAGCGACTCGGCGTGCTCGACGGCGACAACGCGGGCTTCCCGAACGGCCGTCGCCTCACCGACGACGTGATCGACGCCTCGCTGCAGGTCGTCGAGGGCGAACTGGTCGGCTCCAAGAACGACCTCGGCGACGCGGTCGACAAGAACGACAAGAGCTTCGAGAAGTACTTCCCCTACGTCGCTCTGCCGACCGAGGGTTCGCGCGGCAAGACCGCCAAGAGCAGCGCCGACACCAAGAGCGCCCTCGGTGACGGCCTGACCGGCGCCACGTCGGAGAACACCCCGCTGATCGCCGCCTCCGCGGGCGCCGGCGCGGCGGGCATCCTCCTCATCGGCGGCGGCCTGATGTGGTGGCGCAGGATGCGGCGGAACTACTAGTTCCTCCGCTGGACCCCCAGCGGGGCCGGGCCGGGGAGAACCTGCACTCCCCGGCCCGGCCCGACGACTGGCGCGGCCCGCGTACTCATCCCCCACGGCGCGGGCCGCGCCACCCCCCGCACATGCAGGCTGATCCACCCCCAGGCGAGCTAGGAGAGGGCATGTCCCCGCGTACGAACGACGGTGAACCGGAGCGCGAGCGGCCGACCGACGGCCCGGGACCGGAGAGCGCCTCCGGCGCGGACAGCTCCGTCGTGGACAGCTCCAGCGCTGACAGCTCCGCCGCGGAGGAACCGGCGGAGACGCAGTCCTCGGAGACCTCGAAGGTCACGGAGGCCGCCGGAGCCGGTACGGCCGACGCCGAGGTCGACTCCGACGCCGCCGCCGGTGGGGATGCCGAAGCCGGTGGGACTCCCGACACCGGTGGGGATGCCGACCCCGACGTCCGGGTCGCCGCCGTTCGCCGGGTCGCCGCCGCGGGTCGCCGCTGGCGGGTCGTCGAACTCGGGGCGTGTGCAGCGATGTTGGCCATCGCGCTGACCGCCGGCTCGATCGCGCTCGGGGCCGTGCGGGACGGCGGGCACGCGCCGGTCTCGGCGGCCGCGGCGGTCTCGCCCGGGCTGCTCGCCTCGGCCGACCTCGACGCGGGCATCGCCGCGCTCCAGACCCATCTCCGCGCCCAGCCCAAGGACTTCGGCGGCTGGGCCACCCTCGGGCTCGCCTACGTCGAGCAGGCCCGCACCAAGGGCGACCCCTCCCGCTACCCGCAGGCCGAGCAGGCCCTGAAGCGCTCCCTGTCCCTGCGCCCCGACAACGACGCGGCGCTGGCCGGCCGGGCCGCCCTGGCCGCCGCCCGCCACGACTTCGCGAACGCCCTGAAGTACGCGGACCAGACGCTGAAGCAGAACCCCTACAGCGAACGCGCCCTGTGCTCCCGGATCGACGCCCTCGTCGAGCTCGGCCGCTACGACGAAGCCGAGAAGGCCGCCGACACGGCCGACGAACGGCGCCCGGGCGTCCCGGTGTTCACCCGCTACGCGTATGTCCACGAACTGCGCGGCGACGTCGCCACCGCCCGCCGCGTCCTGAACCAGGCGCTGTCCGCGTCCACCTCCCCCGGCGACATCGCCTACGTCGCCGCCCAGCTCGGCCAACTCGCCTGGAATCAGGGCGAGTACGCCGAGGCCCTCAGCTTCTACGCCCGCGCCCTCGCCGCCGACGAGAACTACCTCCCGGCACTGGAGGGCCGCGCCCGCGCCCAGGCCGCCGACGGCCGACGGGCCGAGGCGATCAAGGGGTTGGAGAACGTCGTCGCCCGCTTCCCGCTGCCCGGCCCGCTGGTCGAGCTCGGCGAGCTGTACGAGGCGCGGGGCGCGAAGGGCGACGAGGCGAAGGCGCAGGACCAGTACACCCTCGTCGACGCATGGACGGCCCTCGCCCGGGCGAACGGCGTCAACGCCGACCTCGACACCGCGCTCGCCGCCGCCGACCACGGCGACAAGGCGGCGGCGCTGCGCGCGGCCCGCGCCGAATGGGCCCGCCGGCACACCGTGCACACGGCGGACGCCCTCGCCTGGGCCCTGCACGTCAACGGCAAGGACGCCGAGGCCCTCCCCTACGCCAGGCAAGCCACGGCGACCGGCTACCACAACGCGTCCTTCCTTTACCACCGCGGTGTGATCGAACGCGCCACCGGTCACCCCGAGGACGCCCGTACCCACCTCTCGGCGGCCCTGAAGCTGAACCCCGGCTTCTCCCCCCTGGGCGCCGCCAAGGCTCGTACGGCACTCAAGACGCTGGAGGCGAACCAGTGAACCCCCGTCGTGTGTTCGCCTCCTGCGCGGCCGTGTTCACGGCCGGCTGCGCGCTCGCGCTGGTACCTTCCACCAGCGCGAGCGCGCACCCCCTCGGCAACTTCACCGTCAACCGCTACGACGGTCTCGTCGCCGCCCCCGGACAGCTCCGCGTCGACCATGTCGAGGACCTCGCGGAGATCCCGGCGACCCAGGCGAAGCCGGACTTCGAACGGCTCGGGATGACCGAGTGGGCCCGGCAGCGCTGCGCCACGGCCGCGAGCGGCAGCAGGCTCACGGTGGACGGGCGTGCGGTCACCCTGACGGCGGGCGCGAGCAAGGCGGTCCTGCGGCCCGGTCAGGCCGGGCTGAACACGTTGCGCGTGGAGTGCCGGCTGACGGCCCCGCTGCCCTCGGAGAACAGCGTTTCCCTCGGCTTCCACAGCGCGGGCGCGTCCACCGGACCCGGCTGGCGGGAGATCACCGCGCGCGGCGACCGGATGACGCTCACCGACTCCGACGTGCCGAAGAAGTCGGTCTCGGGCGAACTGACCAGCTACCCCAAGGAGTTGCTCTCCTCGCCCGCCGACACCGCGACCGCGTCCGTGAAGGTGCGGGCCGGTGGTGCGGCCCTCGTCGAGGAGAACGGGGCCGGCGGGGACGCGCCCGCCGCGTCCGTCCTGCCGCGCGGCGCCGACCGCTGGACGCGGGCGCTGGACAACCTGGTCGCCCGGCAGGACCTCACCGTCGGCTTCGCCGCGCTCGCCCTGGTGATCGCGATCTTCCTGGGCGCCATGCACGCGGTGGCCCCGGGACACGGCAAGACCATCATGGCCGCGACGGCGGCCGCCCGGGGCGGCAAGGCCCGGATGAAGGACGTCCTGCCCCTCGCCGCCTCCGTCACGATCACCCACACCCTGGGGGTCGTCGCCCTCGGCCTGCTGGTCACCGCCGGGTCCGCCGCGGCCCCCTCGGTCATCGCCTGGCTGGGCCTGGCCAGCGGCGCGCTGGTCCTCTTCGCGGGCACGACCCTCGTACGCCGGGCCTGGCACAACCGAGGCCATGGACAGGGACATGGGCACGAGCCCGGCCATGAGCACGGGCACGGAGACGGGCACCCGCACGACCACGGGCACGACCACGACCACGGAGACGAGCCCGGGCACGGCGGTGGCGGGCACAGCCACCCCCACGAGCCCGTGAAGCCCCCCGCCCGTCAACTCGCCCTCGTCGGAGCCCCCGCCGAACACACGCATCACGACCACGACCACAGCCACGATCAGGGGCACACCCACGATCACGGCCATGAGCACGACCACGACCACCACACCCACGACCACCACACCCACGACGAGCACGCCCACGACGAGCACCAGCACGACCACCCCCATCCCCACCCTCACCCCCACGATCACGGCCGTGCCCACACCCACACCCACGGCGGTCGCACCCACACGCACGCCATCGCGCCCACCCTCCGCGGCACGATCCTCCTCGGCTTCGCCGGAGGCATGGTGCCCAGCCCGTCCGCCGTGGTCGTGCTCGTCGGCGCGGCCGCGCTCGGGCAGGCCTGGTTCGGGCTGCTGCTCGTCGTGGCCTACGGCATCGGGCTGGCTCTGACGCTGACGGCCGCCGGGTTCGCCGTCGTCCGGCTGGGCTCGGGAGCGAACCGTCTCCTGGAGCGTCAGTCGCGCTGGACCTCGCACCCCGTCGCCCTGCTCATCAGCCGCAACGTATCCCTGTGGTCCGCGTTCCTCGTCATGGCCCTCGGGGCCGGACTGGTGCTCAAGGGGGCCGCATCCGTACTCGGCTGAGCTACGTTGGGGGAGTTGCGGAGGTTTTCGCCCGGATACGAAGTGCGAATGGGGGACGCGGTGACCGAGGTACCGGGCAGTGAACGTCTGATCGCGGGTCGCTACCGTCTGCTGACCCCGCTCGGCGAGGGCGGCATGGGCACGGTGTGGCGGGCCCGTGACGAGGTGCTGCACCGCGAGGTCGCCGTCAAGGAGGTACGCGCCCCGGCCGGGCTCGCGGCTTCGGACATCGAGCGGATGTACGCCCGGCTGGAGCGCGAGGCCTGGGCCGCGGCCCGGGTCGCGAACCGGAACGTGGTCACGGTGTACGACGTGGCGATGCAGGACGGCCGCCCATGGATCGTCATGGAGATCGTGCACGGCATCTCGCTCGCCGAACTGCTGGACGCCGAGGGGCCGTTGGACCCGGCGCGGGCCGCGTACATCGGGGCCGAGGTGCTGTCGGCGCTGCGCGCCGCACATGAGGCCGGGGTGCTGCACCGGGACGTGAAGCCGGCGAACGTCCTGATGTCGAACGACGGCCGGGTCGTCCTCACCGACTTCGGCATCGCGACCGTCGAGGGCACCTCCGCGCTGACGATGACCGGCGAGGTCATCGGCTCCCCCGAGTTTCTCGCGCCGGAGCGGGCGCTGGGACGCACGCCCGGGCCCGAGTCGGACCTGTGGTCGCTGGGCGTGCTGCTGTACGCGGCGGTCGAGGGCAACTCGCCCTTCCGCTACGACACTCCGCTGAACACCCTGCGCGCGATCGTCGACGAGGAGCTGCCGCCGACGCGCCGGGCCGGTCCGCTCGCGCCCGTGATCGAGGGGCTGCTGCGCAAGGACCCGGCACAGCGGCTGCCCGCCGACCGGGCCGAACAGGATCTGCGGCTCGTCGCGGCGGGCGGCAGCCCCCGGTCGGGCACGGGCCCCTCGACGCCGTATCCGCCGACGGTCGTCACCCGCCCCGAGCCGCTTCGACAGGACCGGCTCCGGCAGGAACCCCCGCCCCCGCCGCCTCCGTGGACGACCACGCCGTCCGCCGGCACACCGCCGGACGGCCCGCGGGAGCCGAAGCGCGACCGGCGCACCGCCGCCGTCCTGATCGCCGGGGTCGCCGCCCTCGCGCTGGCGGCCGCCGGGCTGACGTACGGACTGCTGAACCGGGACGACGGCAAGGGCGGCGGGACCGGTGGGGTCACCAACAGCCAGACGGACGGGCTGAGTTCCACTCCGACGCAGCCGCAGGAGAGCAAGAGCGACGAGCCGTCGAGCCCCTCTCCCAGCCCCAGTCACAGCGCCTCGTCCGCCGCTCCCGAGCAGAGCGTCACGGTCGCCGTGGCCGGCTCGCACACGGACTACTCGGGCGCCTGTCCGCCGCAGGACTCCGGCGCGCCCGCCTTCACGGCGACGATCACGGTGGGGCGGCTGCCCGCGACGGTGTCCTACCGCTGGGTGTCGAAGGACGGCGAGCTGTCCGGGCAGACCTGGAAGACGCTCGACTTCCCGGCGGGCGGAGGCAAGTCCCAGCAGGACCGGGTGATCGTGTCGACCTACGCCGAGAGCGGGACGTACCGGAACGCGATCGGCGTCGAGGTGCGCGATCCGGTGGAGGCGACGTCCGACTTCGTGCCGTTCTCGGTGACCTGCGAGACGGAGGCCCCGTCGACCGGGACCTCCCCCTCGCCCTCGTCCTCGACGTACGAATGAGGTTTCCGAGCGAACTGCGTGCGCGTGAACTGCGTACGCGTGGACCGCTGTCGGCTCAGACGGCGCCGTTCAGCACGGGCAGATAGCCGCCCGAGTGGCCGGACGCGGTCGGGTGGTAGGACTCGCCGATGTTGAGCAGGTTGAGGCTGTGCAGCCAGGAGCTGCCGGAGCAGATCTCGTGGCCGCTGAACGTCGTCCGCACGTCGCCGAAGGCGAAGCCGTGGGCGGCGGCGCGGCGGGCGAGGGCGGCGTCGAGGTAGTCGGCCGCGTTGTTGACGGCGGAGCGCTTGGTCTCGGACAGACCGAGGCAGAGGGCGCCCAGCTGGTAGAAGCGGGGGTAACCGAGCACGACGACCCGGGCGTTGGGGGCCTTGGCGCTGATCGTGGAGTAGACGGTGTCGAGTTTGCCGGGGAGCGTGGAGTCGACGTACCCCCTGGCGGTGTTGATCCGGGCGACGCAGGTGCTGTCGGAGCTGGTCACGCAGGTCGTCATGACGTCGGCGAAGCCCGCGTCGTTGCCGCCGACGCTGATCGAGACGAGGCCGGTGGCGGAGTTCAGTCCGCCGAGCTGGTTCGCCAGGACGTCGCCCGTCCGGGCCCCCGAGCAGGCCGCGAAGGTGAACGACGCCGGTGAGTGGGCGGCGTTCCAGAGGTAGGGGTAGGCCTTCGTGCTGCGCTTGCAGTCGCCGCTGGAGCTGATGTAGCTGCCCGCGCCGACGCCGGAGGAGTAGGAGTCGCCGAGGGCCGCGTACCCGCCGGTCGCGGCGAGTGGGGCGCCCTGCGCCGCGGCTGCCCCGGTGAGGGCCGTGCCGGCGGCGAGGAGAAGCGAGCTGACGAATACGACAAGTCGGGAACGTCTCATGGAACCTCCCTTTAGCAGGATCTCTGCCACAACCGTCGTACCAACCACGCGTGTTGACCGGAAGTGTTCATGCCAAGACTTTTCGTACCCCTCCGGGGTCGTTTCCAGACGCTCTTCGTCCACTTTGTTGCGTGAGCATGTCAATCCTGTTGATGCCTCCTCAGCTTCCTTGTTCTACCCCTGTAGTTGACCGAGGCTTTACCTCGGCCGAGAGCGGAACGCGACGCTCGACGCCGTGCGTGCGACACCGCGCGCACCCCCACAGGCGCGCGCCCCACCCGGGCGAGCGCCGCCAGGAGGAGGACTCCCCCGTCATGGCACACCTGCGCAGCACCAGGATCCGCGTCACCGCCGCCGCCACCGTCGCGGCCGCCGCCCTCGTCGGCGGGCTCACCGCGCTCCCCGCCCAGGCCGCCCCGGCCGAGGGCAGGGTCCTCGCGGCCGGCTCCCCCACCGCCGTCAAGGACAGCTACATCGTCACGCTCAAGCAGGACGCCGGCTTCAAGGCGTCCTCGGCCACGGGCAAGGGCCTCATCAAGGAGTACGGCGGCTCGGTGGACAAGACGTTCACCGCCGCGCTCAACGGCTACACCGCCACCCTCTCCGCAGCCGAGGCCCGCAGACTGGCCGCGGACCCGGCGGTGGCCGCCGTCGAGCAGAACCAGACGGTCCGGGTGGCCGACACCACGCAGTCCAGCGCCCCCTGGGGCCTGGACCGCGTCGACCAGACCTCGCTCCCGCTGTCCGGCACCTACACCTACCCGGACACCGCGGGCAGCGGCGTCACCGCGTACGTCATCGACACCGGCGTGCGCATCACCCACTCGCAGATCAGCGGCCGTGCCTCGTACGGCTACGACGCGGTCGACGGCGACACCACCGCCTCCGACGGCAACGGCCACGGCACCCATGTGGCCACCACGATCGCGGGCTCCACCTACGGCGTCGCCAAGAGCGCGAAGATCGTGGCGGTGCGGGTGCTCGACAACGCCGGCTCCGGCACCACGGCCGGCGTGATCGCGGGCATCAACTGGGTGACGGCGAACCACTCCGGCCCCTCGGTCGCCAACCTGTCGCTCGGCGGCGGCGCGTCCACCACCCTGGACACGGCGGTGAAGAACTCCATAGCCAGCGGCGTCACTTACGCCGTCGCCGCGGGCAACAACAACGCCAGCGCCTCCTCGTACTCCCCGGCGCGCGTCGCCGAGGCCATCACGGTCGGCGCCACCACCAGCACCGACGCCCGGGCGAGCTACTCCAACTACGGCTCCGTCTTGGACATCTTCGCCCCCGGCTCCTCCATCACGGCGGGCTGGTACACCAGCGACACCGCCACGAACACCATCTCGGGCACGTCGATGGCGACCCCGCACGTCGCGGGCGCGGCCGCGGTCTACCTGGCCGGCCACACCTCGGCCACCCCGGCCCAGGTCGCCACGGCGCTGATCAACGGCTCGACCGCGAGCAAGGTCACCAGCCCGGGCACCGGTTCCCCGAACCGGCTGCTGAAGATCGTTCCGTGACACACCGGCACCACACCACCGGCACAACCAACACCACCGAAGCCGAACCGAGTTGACCCGTTCCCCGGAGGCCTCCGTCGCCTCCGGGGAACATTTGCGTCCGCCTGCGTCCGCCCCTTCCAATGGGACACACCGTTCTGTAACGGTCAAACGAACAAAAACGGCAGAGGACCGCCAAGGGCTTGCCATCCGGGCGTAATCATCAATACCGTCATACTTCTCACTCGCGTCGGTCCGTCGGCAACGGCTCCAGGGGAGGGCTCAGGGACCGCGACGGTATCGGGGCGGGAGCGCGGTAGGGGGGTGCCGTGCTCGGTGACCGCACTGGTGACCGGGCCGTGCCGCGCGGTCGGCCGCCGTCTTTCGCCGGTGGCCGGTCAGCTTTGCCAGCTCGCCCTTGTGTGCGCGGAGATCACTCCGCCATGGGCGAGAAACCCCCCTTTCGAACCGGACGTGGATCCGGGCCGCCCAGGGGCGGGCGGCCCACCGGACGAGAGGGACCAGACTCATGAGTTCCGTTCTGCAGCCGGCGACATCGGGCCAGGATCTTGACGACCCGTCCATCGCCGTCATCTACCGGCCGATCTCCTCTCACCTGGCCATCGCGCCGCCGGTGAGCGTGGTCATCCCCGCGATGAACGAGGCCGAGAACCTTCCGTACGTCTTCAAGACCCTGCCGGACTGGATCCACGAAGTGGTGCTGGTCGACGGCAACTCCACCGACGACACCGTCGGCGTCGCACGCGAACTGTGGCCCGGCGTCAAGGTCGTCGGACAGCAGGGCCGGGGCAAGGGCGACGCCCTGATCACCGGCTTCGAGGCGTGCACCGGCGACATCATCGTCATGGTCGACGCCGACGGCTCGGCCGACGGCAACGAGATCGTGTCGTACGTCTCCGCGCTCGTCTCCGGCGCCGACTTCGCCAAGGGCTCGCGCTTCGCCAACGGCGGCGGCACCGACGACATGACCTTCATCCGGCGCATGGGCAACCGGGCCCTGTGCGCCATCGTCAACCGCAAGTTCGGCGCCCGCTACACCGACCTGTGCTACGGCTACAACGCCTTCTGGCGGCACTGCCTGGACAAGATCGAGCTCGACTGCACCGGCTTCGAGATCGAGACCCTGATCAACATCCGGGTCGTCAAGGCCGGGCTGAAGGTGCAGGAGATACCCAGCCACGAGTACCTGCGCATCCACGGCGTGAGCAACCTGCGCGCCGTGCGCGACGGACTGCGGGTGCTGCGGGTCATCCTGCGGGAGCGCTCCAACCGGCGGGCCCTGCGCCGCGTCGGCCGCCGCTCTCCCCTGCTCGACTCGGCGCGGGGAGACTCCATGCGGGGAGACTCCATGCGGGGAGAGCTGTCTTGAGCGCGATCGGCATCTCCGTCGTCGTCTGCGTGTACACCGAGGACCGCTGGGAGGACGTCCTCGCGGCGGTCGCCTCGGTGCGGGCGCAGACCCACCCGGCCCTGGAGACCCTGCTCGTCGTCGACCACAACCCGACGCTCCTGGACCGGCTGGCCCGGGAGTACAAGGAGACCGACGAGGTACGGGTGCTGCCCAACGCGGGCCCGCGCGGTCTGTCGGCCGGCCGCAACACCGGCATCGCGGCCTCCTGCGGCGAGGTCATCGCCTTCCTCGACGACGACGCCGTCGCCGAACGGGACTGGCTGCGCCGCTTCGCCGACCCCTACAGCGACCCGCGCGTCCTGGCCGTCGGCGGCAAGGTCGTGCCGGTGTGGGCCTCCGGGCGGCGGCCCGACTGGTTCCCCGAGGAGTTCGACTGGGTGGTGGGCTGCTCGTACCGGGGCCTGCCGGCCGGCCGCGTCCGGGTGCGCAACGTCCTCGGCGGGAACGCCTCCTTCCGGCGTACGGCGTTCGACCTCGCGGGCGGTTTCGCCAGCGGCATCGGACGCGACGGCAACAAGCGGCCGATGGGCGGCGAGGAGACGGAGCTGTGCATCCGGCTCAGCCGGGCGAGACCCGACGCGATCCTGCTCGTCGACGACCGTGCGGTGATCCACCACAAGGTGCCCGAGGCGCGCGAGCACTTCGGGTACTTCCGCACGCGCACCTACGCCGAGGGCCTGTCCAAGGCGCTCGTCGCCCGCAGCGTCGGCGTCGACAAAGGCCTGGAGTCCGAACGCCGGTACACCACCCGGGTGTTGCCGGCCGGAGTCGCCCGCGGTCTGCGCGACCAACTCCTGGCCCGCCCCGGCGGCGCCCGCCGCGCGGCCGCGATCGTCACCGGCGTCCTCACGGCGGCCGGCGGCTACGCGATCGGCAGCGTACGAGCCCGCCGGGCCGGGACGACGTTCACGGTGGTGCCGATCGACCCGACGGCCGGCCGACCACCGGACCGGACAACAGGCGAAGCCACACACCGACCGACGGACCGGGAGGCGGGCGAGGCAACACACGGGACCGCGGACCGGAAGGCGGACTCGGTGATGAATCGGCCGACGGACGAGGCGGCGCACCGGCCGACGGACGGGCCGACGGACGGCGCAACGCCCCGGTCGGCGGAGCGGCCGGCGGACCAGGAGCCCGCCGCATGAGGGAGGCGAGTGTTCCGATCCTCATGTATCACGCGGTCGCCGCCGAGCCGAACGACGCCACCCGTGCCCTCTCGGTCACGCCGGAGGCGTTCGCCGGGCAGTTGGCGGTGATCGCGGACCGCGGGCTCACCCCGCTCACCACGGCCGACCTCGCGGCCCGCTGGCGGGCCGGCCGGCCGCTGCCCGCCCGCCCGGTGCTCCTCACCTTCGACGACGGCTACGAGGGCGTGCACCGGCACGCCCTCCCCGTCCTGACCCGGCACGGCTTCCCGGCCACGCTGTTCGTGTCCACCGGCTGGATCCGGGGCGCGTACGACACCGGCGGCGGCCTGGACGCCATGCTGGACTGGCGACAGGTGCGCGAACTGGCCGACGCGGGCGTCGAGATCGGCGGCCACAGCCACACCCATCCACAGCTCGACCAGCTCGACGACGTCACCCTGAGCGCCGAGCTGACCCGCTGCCGGTACCTCGTCGGCGACGAACTGGGCGCCCTGCCCGAGTCGTTCGCCTACCCGTACGGCTACTCCAGCCGCCGGATCCGCACGGCGGTGCGCGGACACGGGTTCGCCCAGGCGCTCGCCGTGGGCAACTCCCTCGCCCGGCGCGCCCAGGGGCCGTACGCCCTGCGGCGGGTGACGGTACGGCGGTCCACGGACGCCGAGGAGTTCGAGCGGCTCCTCGACGGCCGCGCGATCGCCCGCACCTTCGCCAGGGACCGGGCGCTCACCAAGGGGTACGCGGTGGTGCGCAGGACACGGCAGCTCCATCGGCTGGTGTGAGAAGTCGGCGCGCACGGTCGGCGTGAGCGGCCGGTGTGAACGGGCGGTGTGAACGGCCGGCGGCTCCGGCGGGACTGCCTGGTGGCAGGGCCCGTCGGGGCGCCGGACACAGCCGGACATAGCCCGACGCAGACGACACACCGCGCGCACTGCGGAAACCGGGTGCAGACGGGGTCCCTGTGCCGGATCATGGCGGCATGTCCGCACTCCCACACGACGCACTGCCGATCCGGCTCAACGTCGACGACTCCGACTCCCCGTCCGACGTCGTCGACGCGCTGTTCCTCGGCCGCTTCGCGACGGGCGAGCAACCGTACTCGCACGCGGCGAACATCGACCGCGTGCGCTCCGGCGCGACCCTGCTGCCGCCGCACGCCCGTGTGCTGCGCGTCGCCCGCGACGAGGACCGCAGCGCGACGCTGGCCGAGGGCGACGGCTGGACGCTGCTGATCTCCCGCTGGAACCGCGGCGCCGACGTCACGGTCACGGCGACCACCGCCGAACTGGCCGCGGAGGTGCTCAACGAGGCCACGGACGGCGCGGCGGACGAGCCCGAACCCCAGCCGGAGAACGTGACCATGGGCTTCTGGTACGTCTCCCCCAGGCGCGGCCCGCACCGCACCACCCGCCAGATCTCCGCGGGCACCTGGGACGAGGTCCGCCCCAACTACACGACGCCCGTCGCCGAGGCGCTGGACCAGCTGATGGGGACGACCCCGGACGACATCGCCGGCCGGCTGCTCCTGCTGCACGGCCCGCCCGGCACCGGCAAGACCTCCGCGCTGCGCACGCTGGCCCGTTCCTGGCGGGACTGGTGCCAGGTGGACTGCGTACTGGACCCCGAGCGGCTGTTCTCGGACGTCGGCTATCTGATGGACATCGCCATCGGCGAGGAGGACGCCGCGGGCAGGGGCCGCTGGCGGCTGCTGCTCCTGGAGGACTGCGACGAGCTGATCCGCGGCGAGGCCAAGCACACGGCGGGCCAGGCGCTGTCACGGCTGCTGAACCTGACCGACGGCCTGCTCGGCCAGGGCCGCAACGTCCTGGTGGGCGTCACCACCAACGAGGACCTGGAGCGCCTGCATCCGGCCGTCGTCCGCCCCGGCCGCTGTCTGGCCCGGATCGAGGTCGGCCCGCTGACCCGCCGGGAGGCGACGGACTGGCTGGGCACCGAGGAAGGCGTCGGCCGCGAGGGCGCGACCCTGGCAGAGCTGTACGCGCTGCGCCGGGGCGTCTCCCCGACCTCACTGCCGGAGCCGCGGGGCGGGACGGACGCGGGACTGTATCTCTAGGGCCCGGCCCGAGCTCCGGGCGCGGCACGGTCCGGCGGCGGCGCGCAGTGAACGGCACGGTCACGCCTCGTACGCCGCCCGCAGGGCGTCCCTCACCGCCGCCGACGCCTGCTCCTCCGTCAGTCCGAGCCGCCGCACCCGCTCCGCGTAGGCCTGTGCGGCTCCCGCGGCCTCCCGCTCCGCCGCCGAGCCCGCGGCGGCGACGAACGTGCCGTTGCGGCCCCGCGTCTCGATCACCCCGTCCGCCTCCAGCGCCCGGTACGCCTTGGCGACGGTGTTCGCGGCGAGGCCGAGCGACTCGGCGAGCCCGCGCACCGTCGGCAGCCGGTAGCCGACCGGCAGCGCGCCGGAGCGCGCCTGGCCGGCGATCTGCGCCCGCACCTGCTCGTACGGAGCGGCGCTGTCATCGATGTGGATCTTCAAGGTCACGGGCCGATTGTCCCGCACCCGTCCCTCGCCCGTCCTCCCCCAACCGCACCCGTCCCTCGCCCGTCCTCCCCCCACCCCCGACCTGCCCGCACCCACCCCGCACGCACCCACCTGAAAATGAGAGGCGTCCGGGCGCGGCCCGCCCGTAGCGTGCGCTGACATGACCGTCATCGTGCGCGAGCTGCGCCCCGACGCACGGCCCGACATCGAAGGCTTCGTCCGGGTCCGGCACCTCGCTCTGCCCTACCTCCTCTTCACCCCCGAGTCGGTGGTCCACGACCTCACCCACGCCCACCCCGACGCCCGCTCCCGCAAGCTCGTCGCCGAGGAGGACGGCGAGATCGTCGGCACCGCCCAGCTCGGCCTCGCCCACAACAGCCCGAAGCCCGGCCAGGGCTACCTCAACGTGTACGTGGACCCGGCGCACACCGGACGCGGCGCGGGCACGCTGCTGGCCCGCACCGCCGAGGAGCAGCTGGCGGCGCACGGGGCGACCCGGCTGTTCGCCTGGGTGCTGGACGAGCCCGGCAACCGCGCCCACGCGGAGCGCCGCGGCTACCGGGCGAGCCGCAGCGCGCACTTCCTGCGCCTGGACCTGGCCGGGGCCGCGCTGCCGCCGCGCCAGGACCCGCCGCCCGGCGTCGAGCTGCGCACGGCCGCCGACTTCGCCGACGATCCGCGCCCGCTGTTCGCCCTGGACGCGGAGGCGGGGTCCGACGAGCCGAGCGACATCGACACCGAGGCCACCGACTACGCGGCGTGGATCGCGCAGCACTGGAGCCATCCCCACCTCGACCGGGAGCTGACCTCGGTCGCCGTGGCCGACGGCCGCCCCGTCGCCTTCAGCGTCGCCCACACCGCGGGCGGCCCCCGCTACTTCACCGCCATGACCGGCACCGCCCGCGCCTTCCGCGGCCGGGGCCTGGCCAAGCTCGCCAAGAACGACTCCCTGCACCGCGCCCGCGCCGCGGGGTACGCGCAGGCGTGGACGGGCAACGACGCGGGCAACGGACCGATGCTCGCGGTCAACAAGTGGTTCGGATACGAGATCCAGGCGACGGAGGTGCGGTATGTCCGCGAACTCGGCTGACCGGGCCCGCCAGGTGGACGTCGTCCTCCTCAAGCGCGGCCGCACGAAGATCCGTTACGCGGCCGAGCTGCTGTCGGACGACGGCACGCGCATCGCCGTACGCGCCGCCTGGGCCGGCGACGGTGTGCGCGACTTCGGCTTCGTACGCTTCGAGGCGGGTGACGTCTTCACCGAGTACTACTGGCGGGACCGCTGGTACGCGGTGAAGGAGGTCCGCGACGCGAGCGGCGCCCTGAAGGGCTGGTACTGCGACATCACCCGCCCGGCGACGCTGTCCGGTGCCGAGCTGATCGTCGAGGACCTCGACCTGGACCTGTGGCGCTCCGCCGACGGCACGGACGTACTGCGGCTGGACGAGGACGAGTTCGAGGAGAGCGGTCTCACGACGACCGACCCGGAGGCAGCGGCGGCGGCCGTGGCCGCGCTCGACGAGCTGGAGGTGCTCGCCACCGTCGAGGGCGGCCTGGAGTCGCTGCTGGCCTAGGGGAGGCTGCACGGGGACACGGCCGCTCACACCGTCGCCACCACCGCGTACCGCTCGTCCTCCACCGCCCCGCCCCACAGCCGCGCGTCGTCGGACAGCCGCTCCACGCGGGTGCGCCCGGCGAGCGGGGTGAGGAGGGCGGTGAGCCGGTCCGCCGGTATGCCGACGGGGGCGACCGTGCCCCACACGCCCTCGACCAGCACGAGCCGCCCTCCGGGGCGCAGCAGGTCGCGCCAGTGGCGCAGGGCGCGGGCGGGGTCGGGGAGGGCCCACAGCACATGTCGTACGAGCACGGTGTCGAAGAGCTGTTCGCCGACCGGGGGCGCGGCCGCGTCGCCGAGGAGGAAGGCCGCGTCCCGCCCGGCCAGTTTGGCGCGGGCCAGGTCGATCATGTTCGGGGAGCGGTCGACGCCGGTGACGCGGTGTCCCTGCTCGGCGGCGAGGAGCGACAGACTGCCGGTGCCGCAGCCGAGGTCGAGGACGTCGCACGCGCGCCCCGGCAGCCAGCTGCGCAGCCGCTCCGCCCAGGCCGCGCGCACCTCGGGGTCGCGCAGCCCGTGATCCGGTTCCTCGTCGAAGGCGGCCGCCTCCGCGTCCCAGTCGACGCCTGCCGTAGTCATTTCGTCACTGTTTCCCCTCATGTGCCCAAGAGTGACACCTGCCACTGACACTCGAATCGTGACAGCCGCCACTGACAGATCAGGTGCGATGAGGAACTCTCCCGGAAAGGGTCTACCTCCGTGAGAACGCGGATCCCGGTGATCCTGAAGGAGGCAGCCATGCGCCGCACGACCGTGCAGAAGCCCCTGAAGAAGACGGAATCGCGCCGGATCCGCGACGAGGCGGACGAACGGCCCGCGGGCCGCCCCGAGGTGCGCAAGGACATCGCCCGCACCTGGTGGCCGGACGGCTGACGACCGGGCTGCCAGCCGGCTGACGGCTCGCTGGCGGCTCGCTGGCGGCCGACTACCTGAGCTCAGTCTCAGCGCTTCCTTAAGGCGACCCTAAAGATCGCTGCGAGCGGCCCCGAGCAGGCGATTTCACGGTTTCTTTGTTTCCGGCACCGCGTACGTGAGTACGTCACCACCGGTTCCGGTTCCGAGGAGATCCGCCATGCCCGCACGCCGCAAGGCCGCCGCCGTCGCCGTCGGCCTGACCCCGCTGGCCCTGACCGCGCTGTCCGCCGTGCCCGCGGCGGCGCACGGCTCGCTGGGCGACCCGGTCAGCCGCGTCGCCCAGTGCTATGCGGAGGGTCCGGAGAACCCGAGGTCGGACGCGTGCAGGGCGGCGGTCGCGGCCGGCGGGACGCAGGCGCTGTACGACTGGAACGGCGTCCGCATCGGCGACGCGAACGGGCGTCACCAGGAGCTGATCCCGGACGGCCGGCTGTGCAGCGCGAACGACGCGGAGTTCAAGGGCCTCGACCTGGCCCGCGCCGACTGGCCGGCGACGAGCGTGCGCGGTGGGTCGTACACCTTCGAGTACCGCGTGACCGCCCCGCACAAGGGGACCTTCACGGTGTATCTCACCAAGGCTGGCTACGACCCGGCGCAGCCGCTGGCCTGGGCCGATCTGGATCTGGAGCACCCGGTGGCGACCGCCACGGACCCGGTCGCGTCGGGCGGGTTCTACACGTTCTCCGGAACCCTGCCCGCACGGTCCGGCCGCCAGCTGCTGTATGCGATCTGGCAGCGTTCGGACAGCCCGGAGGCGTTCTACTCCTGCTCGGACGTCACGTTCGGCGACGGCTCCGGCGCGGCGCCGGCCGCCTCCGCGCCCTCGGAGGAGCAGATCCAGGACGGCGCCGACCGGTCGACGATCGAGCACCACGGTCACGGTGACGACGACGCGGCCACGACGACGGACCCGACCGCCTCCCCTTCGGCCGCCCCGGCCACGGACTCGTCGTCCACGGACTCGTCGTCCGCGGCCACGGCGGCCCCCGTGGCCGCGGACGACGACCGGCGCACCGCGGTCGGGTCCGGCGCCGGCTCGAGCAGCAGCTCGGGCGAGGACCTCGCCGAGACCGGCGGCGACGCCGGCGTCCCGTATCTGGCGGTGGGCGGCGCGACCGTCCTGGCGCTGGGCGCGGCGCTGCTGTTCGCGTCGGTGCGCAGGCGGGCGGCGGGCCCCCACCGGCCCGGCCGCCGAGCCGGGACCGGGGCGCCGAACCGGGCGCCCGCGACGAATGACTCCGGGGCCTGACCGGCGGCTCAGGTCGGACAGGCCCCGGCGAAACGATCCGCCCTCCGTGCTGTGCCCGCCGTCAGCTCAGGGCGGACGCGCAGGTGGTGGCGGTGGCGTGGGACGGGTCGAGCGCGTTGGCCACCTCGTGGAAGGCGATCCGGTCGAACAGCCCGATCGCCACGTGCTCGGAGAGGTCCAGCGGGCACAGGTCCTGGAGCAGGACGTTGTGTACGTCGGATCCGCTGAGGTACTGGCTGCGCCACGGTGTGGCCACCTCGTCGTACTTGGTGGCGATGACGGTGTAGTGGACGCCGGAGACGGTGTCGCCGCCCGCGTTGAGCTTGGTGAGGAAGGCCGAGCCGACGATCTGGTCGGCGAGGCCGGGGGTGGCGGCCGAGAGCAGGTCCTCGGCGCCCGGGAAGTAGGGCAGCAGGTTGGTGAGCCCGCTGAGCGTGGTGCCGTGGTTGTCGGGGGCGATGCCGACGAGCGCGTTCACCTTGGCGGCTCCGCCGAGGAACTTCAGGTAGTAGCGCGGCATCATCCCGCCCTGCGAGTGACCGACGAGGTCGGCCTCGGACGCACCGGTCGCGGCGAGCACCTTGTCGACGAAGGCGGAGAGCTGCTCGGCCGACCTGTCGATGGCACCGAGGCCGTTGAAGAGCGGGACGCCCGGCAGTTGGCCGTAGTCGAGCGAGTAGACGCAGTACCCGCGGACCGTCAGGTAGGGGGCCAGGGCCAGCCAGTTGTCGATCGAGTTCCCGAAGGTTCCGTGGACGAGGACGACGGGACGGGGGTGGGCGGCGGAGGGCTTGCAGCTGTAGTCGTTCCAGCCGCTCGACGAGGCGGCCGAGGCTGCGACGGACTCGACGGAGGCATGGGCGGCGGTGGCGGGGACGGTGGCCGCGGCGGCGGCCAGAAGCAGTGCGGCGAACGGTCTGAGCACGCGCTTCCAGGGCAGCATCGTGTGATCTCCTTGCGGCTCAAGGGAGGTGCGATGGCCTTACGCCCTGTGATCCGGATCACCAGGATGCTGTTCACCCATCAAGTTACGGATGAGTAGCAGACGTGTGAAGTTACGCGTCAGTAAAAACTTCCAGTGGTAGTCAGCGACTCAAGGACCACTGACGATCCGTCACCAGGCGGGCCTGATGGGACCGTAGGGCGCAATACGCATCAAACAGTCGCGCAACACGCGCACCTCACCCTCCCCCAGCACATCCGCCCAGGCCCGCACGACCTCGCCGGCCACCTCCTCGGCGGCCCGGGTGCAGTCCCACCCTCGCTCGGTGAGCACCACCAGCCGGGCCCGCGCATCCCCGGGATGCGGCCGCCGCTCGACGTACCCCTTGCGCACCAGCTCGTCGACGAGCTGGCTGGCGGCCTGCTTGGTGACCCCGAGATGGACGGCGAGGTCGGTGACCGTCGCGTCGCCCGGGGCGAGCCGGGCGAAGGCGAAGCCATGGGCGGGCCGCAGCTCGAAACCACGGGCGACGACACCGTCGTTGATGCGCTGCGTGAGCCCACCGGCGGCGGCGAGCAGGGCGGTGGCCAGGGCGAGGGCTTCGGAGTTCTGCACGCCCGCATTGAAACACCTTGACGAACTGGTCAAGCAGCTTGACTATGGAGCCATATAGTCAAGCTGCTTGACCATATTTCACGTCACCCGACGAACCACCCGGCACATCGGCCGACAAGCCACCCGGCGCGTCGCCCTCGACAGCCCACCCGACACATCGCCCGCCAGGAGGCACTCCCATGCCCGTCATCCGTTCCGTGGACGCCGTCACCCACGAGATCCACGGCGCCCGCTTCGTCTCGTACGCCACTCCCCTCACCGGCAGCAAGGAGCTGTGCGCCTGGCGCGGTGAGATTCCGGCCGGGACCAAGGGGCTCGCGCACACCGTCGACCGGGAGGAGATCTTCCACCTGCTCGTCGGCGACCTGCTCATCACGCTCGACGGCCGCACCGAACAGGTCTCGGCCGGCGACACGGTGATCGTCAACGCCGGTGCGACGCTCACCGTCGAGAACCCGACCGATCACACCGCGATCTCCTGGGTCACCACGTCCGTCGGCCTGACGGCACGACTGGCCGACGGGACGCAGATCACTCCCCCGTGGGCCAGCTGATCCGCTCGGCGAGCAGCTCGGCGCGCACCAGTTCGAGGAGCCGGCCCGCCCGGTTGCGGCCCCGGTCGCCGCCGGCGTCACGCCAGTACGGCTTGGCGCGCAGCAGACCGGCCATGACGGCGAGGCGTACGTCCGTCCAGCCGTCGCGCCGTACGGCCCAGCCGCCCCGCCCCTGGGCCTCGTCGGCGGTGGGGGCCTCGCGTACGGCGACGCGGTCGGCCTCTTCCGCCGTGGACAGCGCCCAGCAGCCGTGCAGGACGGAGGGGCAGGTGTCGCCGCCGTAGCGGACGGGGACCGGGAAGTCGTTGCGCAGGGCGGCCAGGTCGAGCTCCGCGGGGCGGCCGTCGCGGAAGTAGCGCCGGTGCAGGGCGACGACCGGTCGGCCCGCCGTGACCGCGTCGTCGGCGTGCCGTCCCCTCTCGCGCGCCACACCCCCCTCCCCGCGTGCGAAGCAGTCCAGCGCCCACTGGTGCAGCGCGTCCGTCGCCACCGGGCCGTCCCCGTCGACGGGCTCGCCGAGCTCGGTGAGCAGGATCCGCACGGGGCAGTCCGGGTGGTCCATGCCGCCCAGGCTGTGGACGCGCCGGTGCGGCGGAATGCCCGGGCAAGCCGCCCGCAGCAGCTCCCGGTGGGCCTCGGAGGGCGCCTTCAGGAAGCGGCCGATCGCGTCCCGGCAACGCTCGACGGCCGTCGGCCGGCCCGCCAGTTCCTCCACGATGTCGGCGACCTCGAGAGTCGCCGCCATGCCATGCGGGCACCCTGTGTCCCCCCGGGCGGCCGACGCCCCCGATATCGCCGCCCCCGGAAAACACCGTTCTCCTCCAACTGCTCCTCCCGGTCGGGGAGGTGACGGAGCGGCTCCTGTTCCGGCTCCTGTTTCGGCCGCGGCTCGTCTCGCCAAGGAATCGTTTATGTGTTCGAATCTAGTCGCTGACCAGGGTCGACGAGGCTAGAGTAATCGAACGAGCGTACGATGAACATATCGGGCGTATGGCCGAAATGACTGAAAAGGGGTGGAGTGATGGAGGTACGGCATGGCGGGCTTCGCCCATCTGCACGTCGCGTCCGGTTACTCCGCTCGCTACGGCGCCGCCCACCCCGAGCAGCTCGCCCGGCGGGCGGCCGAGCGGGGCATGACGACGCTCGCGCTCACCGACCGGGACACGGTCACCGGGGCCGTGCGGTTCGCGCAGGCCTGCGCCGGAACCGGGGTCCGGCCGGTCTTCGGCATCGACCTGGCCGTGGCGGCCCTCGCGCCCCCGCCGCCCGGCCGGCGCCGCCGCACCCCGGCGCACGGCGGCGCGCACGTCGTCGAGCCGCCGCTGCGGTTCACGCTGCTCGCACAGGACCGGGCCGGATGGGCGCGACTGTGCCGCATCACGTCGGCCGCGCACGCCGGGACCGCGTCCGGCGCGGCGCCGGTGGCGGTGCCGTGGGAGGCGCTGCGCGCGTACGGCGGCCCCGGGCTGACGGTGTTGCTCGGACCGCTCTCGGAGCCGGTCCGGGCACTGACGGTGGGCCGGGAGGACATCGCGATGAAGCTGCTGGCGCCGTGGCGGGAGATCTTCGGGAGGGAGGTCCGGCTGGAAGCCGTCGCGCAGAAACGTTTCGGCACCGGACCGGGATCCCTGCGCCTGGCCGCCCGCACCCTGGCCCTGGCCGACCGCACCCGCACCACCGCCGTGCTCTCCAACGCCGTCCGCTACGCCGACCCCGACCAGCACCGCCTCGCCGACGTCCTGGACGCTGCACGACTGCTGAGGCCGATCGACCGGCGTCGCCTGGACAGCGGACAGCGCTGGCTCAAGGACGAGAGGGCGATGACGGTCGTCGCACGGATGGTCGCCGAATGCGCCGGAACGGATGCCCGCAGGGCCCGCCGCCTGCTGGCGGACACCGCCGCCACGGCGACCGCGTGCACCGTCGACCCGGCGGCGGACCTCGGGCTGGGCGCCCCGCACTTCCCGGAACCGTCGCTCTTCGGCGCCGAGCCCCAGGCGGGCGGAGCCGCACAGCTGCTGCGCCTGCGCTGCGAGGCCGGCCTGGCCCGCCGCGGCCTCGACCGCGACCGAGCGGCGCTCGACCGACTGGACCAGGAACTCGCCGTGATCTCCCAGCTGGACTACGACGCGTACTTCCTCGCCGTCGGCCAGGTCGTCGCCGACATCCGGGAGAAGGGCATCCGGGTCGCGGCCCGCGGCTCGGGCGCCGGTTCGATGGTCTGCCACGCCTTGGATATCGCCACCGCCAACCCCCTCGACCACCGTCTGCTGTTCGAACGCTTCCTGAGCGTGCGCCGCAGGTCGCTGCCCGACATCGACATCGACGTGGAGTCCGCGCGACGGCTGGAGTGCTATGACGCGATCTTCGAACGGTTCGGCAAGGAGCGGGTGGCGGTCACCGCCATGCCCGAGACCTACCGGGCCCGCCGCGCCCTGCGCGACACCGGTCTCGCGTTGGGCGTCGCGCCCGCGGACGTCGACCGGATCGCCAAGAGCTTCCCGCACCTGCGGGCCTCGGATATCACGAACGCGCTCGCCGAACTGCCGGAACTGCGGCAGCTGGCGGCCGAGGCGGACCGGTACGGACCGCTGTGGGAGCTGGCCGAGGGCCTCGACTCCCTGGTCCACGGCATGGCCATGCACCCCTGCGGAGTGGTCATCAGCGACGCGACCCTCCTGGACCGGCTGCCGGTGCAGCCCACGCCCCAGGGCGACTACCCCATGGCGATGGCGGCGAAGGAGGAGATCGAGGCGCTGGGCAACATCAAGCTCGACGTCCTGGGCGTGCGGATGCAGTCCGCCATGGCCCACGCCGTCACCGAGATCGAACGCACCACCGGCAACCGCATCGACCTCGACGACCCCGAGCAGGTGCCGCTCGACGACGTCTTCGCGTTCAAGCTCATCCAGGAGAGCCAGACCCTGGGCCTGTTCCAGCTGGAGTCACCCGGCCAGCAGGACCTCCTGTCCCGGCTCCAGCCCCGCGATCCGCAGGACGTCATCGCCGACATCAGCCTCTTCCGCCCCGGCCCGGTCGCCGGCGGCATGCCCGAGCGCTACATCGCCGCCCGCCACGGCGGCACACCGACCTACGCCCACCCCGACCTCGAACCGGTGCTCGCCGACACCTACGGCGTGACCATCTGGCACGAGCAGATCATCGAGACGCTGTCGGTGATGACCGGCTGCGACTACGCGCTGGCGGAGATCGCCCGGCGGGCGCTCGGGGAGAAGGACCGACTGCCGAAGATCAGGGACTGGTTCCACAAGCTGGCACGCGCGCGTGGCTACAGCGCGGCCGTCCGGGACGAGGTCTGGCGGACCGTCGAGGCCTTCGGCGCGTACGGCTTCTGCCGGGCGCATGCGGTCGCCTTCGCCGTCCCCGCCCTGCAGAGCGCCTGGCTCAAGGCGCACCACCCGGCGTTCCTGCTGGCCGGTCTGCTCGAACACGACCCCGGGATGTGGCCCAAGCGCGTCCTGGTGGCCGACGCCCGCCGCCGCGGTGTCCCCGTCCTGCCCGTCGACGTCAACCGCTCCAAGGTGAAGCACACCGTGGAGATGACCGAGAAGGAGGAGTGGGGCGTGCGGCTCGCGCTGTCCGGAGTGCGCGGCATCAGCGAGGAGGAGTGTGCGCGGATCGAGGAGGGGCAACCGTACGGATCGCTGTCGGACTTCTGGCAGCGGGCCCGCCCCAACAGACCCGTCGCCGAACGCCTCGCCGAGATCGGCGCCTTGAACTGCCTCCACGACGGGCGCCTCACCCGACGTGATCTCCTGCTCCAGATCACCGAGTTGTACCGGCAGTCCCGCGCCCGGACCGCGCACGAGGGTCAACTGCCCATCGACACAGGCGCTGTTGGAGGAGCGGAGCCGAGCGGTCTGCCGGAGATGACCGGACGCGAAGCCCTGAGCGCCGAGCTGAGCACCCTCGGCATCGACGTCTCCAGGCATCTGATGGAGCACCACCACCGTCTCCTGCGCGAGATCGGCGCGACCGACGCGGCCCACCTGGCCGACCTGCGTGCCGGGCAGCGTGTATTGGTCGCCGGTGTACGCGCCTCCACCCAGACCCCGCCGATCGCCAGCGGCAAGCGGATCATCTTCGTCACCCTGGAGGACGGCTCCGGCCTGGTCGACCTGGCCTTCTTCGAGGACTCCCACCCGGCCTGCGCCCACACCGTCTTCCACAGCGGCCTGCTCCTGGTCCGCGGCACGGTCCAGGTGCGCGGCACCCGCCGTACCGTCGTCGGCGCCATGGCCTGGGACCTCGACGAGATCGCCACCGCCCGCCGCGACCACGGCCCCGAGGCCGCCCTCGCCCTCCTCGGCGCCGACCGCCCGCACCCGACCCCCGCCCAGTCGGCTCCGGGCCAGTCGCAGCCCGCCCCCGCCCCCGCCCAGCCGCACCGCACCCTCGCCAACGGCACCACCGGCGCCCGCCTCCACCCCTACGCCGACCTCCAGCCCGCCGGCACCCGCTCGGCCGACCTGAAGAAGTTCGGCCACCGCAGCCCGGGGAGCGCAGGATGACCACCCGTCGGCGACACATCGCCCACCTCCACCTGCACGCCTCACTGACCGAGGCTCAGTGGGCCGATATAATCGAACTGATGTCTGGTATCACGCCTCACGTCCAGACCGTCCCACCCAACGCCGTCCAGCTCGACCTGACGTCGGCACTCAGATACTTCGGCCTGTCCCCCTACGACGTCGTCCAGTTGGCGAAGCTCCGCCTGAAGGCCCTCTACGGCATCGACAGCAGCGCTGGGCTGGCAGACAACCGCATGCTGGCAGCCATGGCGGCCGACGCGGCCGCACCGGGAGACACCACCTGGATCCGCGACGGGCAGGCCGCCACTTGGCTGTCCCCCCGTCCGGTCACCGCCCTGCCGGGGATCGGGCGCGCAACAGCGGAAACGCTCAGCAGATACGGGCTGCACACCATCGGCCAGATCGCCGACATACCCGCGGCAACCCTGCAACGCCTTCTCGGAGTCGGTTCGGCCCGGCTGCTGGCCGAGCGCGCCCGCGGTCACGACCCTCGTCCGGTGAGCCCTTCGGAACCGGCGGCGCACCTGGCTGCCGATCTCATGCTGGAGCGGGACTGCCTGGACCCGGCACAGCATCACCGAGCGGTCCTGGCACTCGCCGACCGGATCGGCCAACGCCTGCGTGGTGAAAGCCAGACCGCCGGCCGACTCACGCTCACCGTGCGGTACGCCGACCACAGCTCCACCACCCGTACGCGCGCGCTGTCGGAACCCACCAACCACTCACCGACTCTTGCCGCAACTGCCCTGAGCCTGCTGACCTCCCTGGGGCTGCAGCGGGCACGAGTCCGGGCCTTCGCCATCCGTGCCGACCGCTTGGGGCCGACCAAAAGCGCCCACCGCCAGCTCTCTCTGGATCCTGGTGACACCCGTGCCCGCGCAGCCGAAGCCGCCGCGGATCGCGCCCGCCGGCGTTTCGGGCCGGAGGCTCTACGTCCAGCGACTCTGGCGGACTGACCGCTCGCGCCAAGAACACTGGCTTCTGACGAAACCGGTCCTCCTGGTCGCAGGTGGCGGCCCGGCTGGCGAGGAGCTGGAGGCTGTCATGGGCGGGGGTGCCGGGTTCGGCGCTGAGGGCGGTGAGGGTGAGGCCGGGCTCGGTGGGGATGGGCATGGCCTCGAAGGGGAGGGCGAGTTCGCCGACCGCAGGGTGGTGGAAGTACATGATCGTGGACATCGCGCTCGACCTGGTGTCGGGGCGGGCGACCGTCGCCGCGGTGTGAGCGCCGGAAGAAGAGGCTGACGGCACGCAGATCGCACCGCCGGCGCCGCCGTCCACCAGGCGGGGCCTGCGTGCGGCATCGCCTCAGCCGAGTTGCGTCCCCGTCGCCGACAGCGCCTCCGTCACCGGCTGGAAGAACGTCTCCCCGCCCGAGGTGCAGTCGCCGCTGCCGCCGGAGGTGAGGCCGACGGCGCTGCCGCCCGAGAAGAGGGAGCCGCCGCTGTCGCCGGGCTCGGCGCAGACGTCGGTCTGGATCAGCCCGCTCACGACGTCGCCGTCGCCGTAGTTCACGGTGGCGTCCAGGCCGGTGACCGTGCCGGAGTGGACCTGGGTGGTCGAGCCGCTGCGGGTGACCTTCATGCCGACGGTGGCCTGCGCCGCGCCCGTGATCCGCTGGGCCGAGCCGTCGTAGAGGTCGACCTCGCTCGGGTGGTCGACGTCGGCGGTGTACTTGACCAGTCCGTAGTCGTCGCCCGGGAAGCTGGAGGCCTCGTTGACGCCGATCTCCTTGCCGGAGGAGTCCGACCAGGTGGAAATGGCGTCGGTGCAGTGCCCCGCGGTCAGGAAGTACGACTGGCCGCCCTTGACCACGTTGAAGCCGAGCGAGCAGCGCCCGCCCGAGCCGGTGATCGCGTCGCCGCCTGCGACGTAGGGGGTGAACTCCCCCTTGGTGCGCTGGAGTTCGGCCACCGAGCCGAGGCCGTCGACGACCTTGGCGAGCTTGGCCCACGCGGCGTCGGAGACGGTGCGGTCGGCGGTGACGACGACCTTGTCGGTGCGCGGGTCGGTCGCCCAGGCGGTGCCGGGGATGTCGGCGTGGGCCTTGAGGGTCGTATGGGCGCCGGTCAGTTCGGCGAGGGAGTTCTGGACGACTCTGGCCTGCGCGCCGGCCGCCTCGACGGTCTTCGCGGCGGCCGCGTCGAGCACGTTCACCACGAGGCTCTTACGCTGCGGGTCGTAGTAGGCGCCCGCCGCGTCGGCGCCGAGGTCCTCGCCCAGCGCCGAGGCGAGCTTTCCGGCCGCCAGGGCCGAGAGGGCGGTGGGCCGGGAAGTCTGCGCGGGCTCGCTGGCGTTCGCGCTCTGGAACTGGAAGGTGACGCCTGCGGCGACGAGCGCTGCGACGCCCGCGCCCGCCGTGACCGTCCGGCGCCCGGGTATGCGTCGGTGCTTCAACTCTTGTCCTCCTGTGGGGGGCGACCCGGGCGGTCGTGGGGACCGTACGGGCCGGAAGGCCGGTTGACGGGCAGCCACTCTTCCGAACCGCACAGGGAGCACACAAGGTCGCCCTCCGCACGCGCACAGGGTGGGCACCGCACGCCCTCCGCGCCTTCACCACCCCGTTCGCCGGCTACTCCTGGCCCGATGCCCTCTCCGGTGCGGGCGCCGTGGGCAGCGGCTGCTGGGCCCGTTCCAGGAAGCGCAGCAGCTCCACCGGGAACGGCAGCACCAGCGTCGAGTTCTTCTCGGCGGCGACCGCCACGACCGTCTGCAGCAGTCTCAGTTGGAGTGCGGCGGGCTGCTCGGACATCTCCTTCGCGGCCTCGGCGAGCTTCTTCGACGCCTGGAGTTCGGCGTCGGCGTTGATGACCCGGGCCCGCCGTTCGCGGTCGGCCTCGGCCTGCCGGGCCATGGACCGCTTCATCGTCTCGGGCAGGGAGACGTCCTTGATCTCGACCCGGTCGATGGTGACGCCCCACTCCACGGCCGGGCTGTCGATCATCAACTCCAGCCCCTGGTTGAGCTTTTCGCGGTTGGACAGCAGATCGTCCAGTTCGCTCTTGCCGATGATGGACCGCAGGGAGGTCTGCGCCATCTGCGCGACGGCGAACCGGTAGTCCTCCACCCGGACGATCGCCTCGGCCGGCGAGGTCACCTTGAAGTAGACGACGGCGTCGACGCGCACCGTGACGTTGTCCCGGGTGATGCCCTCCTGCCCGGGCACCGGCATCGTGACGATCTGCATGTTGACCTTGCGGAGCCGGTCGACGCCCGGAACGATCAGGGTGAGCCCCGGTTCGCGCACCTCGGGCCGGAGTTTCCCGAGGCGGAAGACCACACCCCGTTCGTACTGCTTGACGACCCGGGCCGCCGCCGTCACGTACACCACTCCGGCGGACACGAGCACCGCTCCCGCCGCCGCCAACTCCACGACCATGCCGGCCCCCAGGGGTCCGAAGCACTACCTGTACTCCGACGGTAACCCCGCGCTCCGGACAAGGGCGAGCCCCCGCACGCCGGTTGCGTGCGGGGGCTCGCCTCACCCTGCCGACCACCGGCGGCCGTGCCGCCGACTTCCGGCTACCGGCTGTCGGACGGGACCGTCAGCCGACGCTCACGCCGTAGTAGCTCAGCGCCTCGGTGACCGGCTGGAAGAAGGTCGTGCCGCCGGAGGTGCAGTTGCCGCTGCCGCCGGAGGTCAGACCGTAGGCCACGGTGCCCGAATACAGGGGGCCGCCGCTGTCGCCGCCCTCGGCGCAGACCGTGGTCTGGATCATGCCGTAGACGATGTCGCCGCTGCCGTAGTTGACGGTGGCGTTCAGGGCGGTGACCCGGCCGCTGTGGGTGCCCGTGGTGGAGCCGCGACGGTAGACCGTCGTGCCCACGCTCGGGGTGGCCGCGCTGCTGATGGTCTGAGTGCCGACCGTGCTCGGGTGGGCGACCGACGTGTTGGTGTACCGCACCAGCGCGAAGTCGTTGGTCGGGAAGCTGTAGCTGACGTTCGTGCCCAGCGTCGAGGTCTGGCCCGAGTTGGAGTACCAGGTGGTGGCGACCTCACCGCAGTGGCCGGCGGTCAGGAAGTAGTAGGTGCTCCCGCTGTGCACGTTGAAGCCCAGCGAACAGCGGTAGCCGCCGCCGTAGATGGCGTCGCCGCCGGTGATCAGCTTCTTGAACTGGCCCGGCGTGCGCTTGATCGTGAGCGCGCCGGCGTTGCCGCCCGCCTGCTCCTTGATCTTGGCGAGCTCGGCGGCCGAGACCGTGCTGTCGGCGGTGACGACGACCCGGTTGGTCTTGCTGTCGACGGCCCAGGCGGTGCCCGGGACGTCCGCCTGGAGCACCGAACTGCTGGCGCTCTTCAGCTGGGCGGTGCTGAAGGTGGCGGAGTCGGCCGCGCTCGCGTTGGGGATCGCGATGGCGGCCGCGGCCACGAGTCCGGTGGCGACGGCCATCAGACGGGTGCGTCTCGTGGCGCCGCTCTCGGACAGGGTGGGGGTGGTGCGCTTGATCCTCACTTTTCGTTCCCTCCCAGGGGAATTCGGGGGCCCGTCGAGTGGGGTCGGGGCCCGTGAGGCGCAGCCAGGGCCGACGTTCGTCCGCACAACGGACACGCCGTGCCCCTGACAAGCGCTGTGGGGGAGTATTCGGCCGAACGGCCGGTCGGCGCAAGAGCGCCTTTCGGCCGCCGGATCCGGGACGAACTGGGCGAGTTGACCCCCCTTGCATCTCTCTTGCCCCGGCTCAGGCCAGGTTGCGCTCCCCTGCCTCGATCACCGCGGCAAGGGTGTTGCCGGGCGGCGGGAAGGGACAGATGAAGGCATCGGCGAAGGCGCACGGAGGCAGTACGGCCCGGTTGAAGTCGACGGTCGTGCGTCCGTCCGCGGCGGGTGCGCCGGGGTGCAGGAATCGGAACCGGTAGCTGCTCACCCCACTGCCGGCGTCCGCGAACACCGCCCACAGCGAGCCGTCGCCCTGCACGCTCGCCTGGAGCGTGTGCTCCTGCCCGTCGAGCCGGAACGTCAGCTCCCCGCCGAGCCCGAGACCCCGTTCGCGTCCGTCGGCGTTCGGCACCCGCACGGTCCGCTCCTCGCCGTACGGCGTGAAGCGCGCCGGCACCGACCAGCGCGGCTCGTACGGGGCGACGTCGACCCCGCCTCCGCCCCGGAACCGGCGCCGGGCCTCGGCGGCGGGGTCGAAGTCGCGTATCCCCCAGACTCCCTCGCGGACCAGCACGACCAGCCGTCGCTCGCCGTACGCGACCCGGGCCTCGCCCGCCGGTCCCCCGTCGGCGCCGAGCCGCACCTCCCCGCTGAACGGCTTGCCGTCCACGCTCAGCCCGTCGTCCTCGACTGCGGTGAGCACCACTGCGTCCTCTTCCGCCGCCCAGACCCCGGGGGTGTCCCGAAGTCGACCGTCCGGATAGTCCTCCAACCAGTACGTGCCGGTGAGGGCCAACGGCCCGTAAGGCGCCGAGAGCGTCTCTATGCGCTGCTCGCGCCACTGCTTGAAGTCGTCGACCGCGTCTGTCGTCATGTGCTTGATCCTTTCCTCACATCGTCCCCGCTGCGTACTGGGCTTGGGCCGGTCGGCCCAGACCCAGGTGCTCGCGGAGGGTGCTGCCCGGGTAGAAGGTGCGGAACAGGCTGCGGTGCTGGAGCAGTGCGACCGTGCCGTTGACCAGGCGTTCCAGGTCGCGGCGCGGTTCCACGGGAGTGAGGTGGAAGCCGTCGACGGCGCCGTCCTGGTGCCAGGAGGCGATCAGGTCGGCGAGGTCGACGGGACCGCCGCGGTAGAGGGGGCCCTGTGCCGTCTGCCGGGGGCCGCCCCCGCCATGGCTCGGCTCGGCCGCGTGCTCCCCGTCGCCGAGGTCGATCAGCAGGCGGACCAGGACCCGCAGGGAGTCCGGGTCCCGGCCGGACTCGGCGGCCTCCCGGCGCAGCAGGTCGCGCACGGCCCGGGCCTGCGCGGAGCTCGCCGCGGGGACGAGCACGACGTCGGCGTACCGGGCCGCGGTGACCAGGCCGTGCTCCTCGGCGGCGTCGACGGCGTCGACGACCCGTACGGGGTAGCCCTGCGGGGGACGGGGATGCTCCTGCGGGGGACGGGGGTGGTCCTGCGGAGACCGGAGCGCGGAATCGTCCGCCGCGCCGGCTGAACCTGACGAGCCGACTGAACCGCCTGAACCGGCTGAGTCGGATGAGGGGGATGAGGGGGATGAGGGGGATGAGTCGGCGGCTGAGTCGACGTGGTTCGTCCGGCGCGGCTTGTCCCGGTCGGTGAAGCGGGCGGCCGCGCCGTCCCAGGTCTCGGCGTCGCCCGCCTGCCGGCTGCCGGGGAGGCGGGCCTTCCCCTTCGTGCCCTCCGTGCCGGGCAGGCCGAGCCGCCAGCCGGCCCGGCCCCGGCTGACCTGGTCGAGGGCGGCGAAGGGCTCGGTGAGCGTGGTGACGGGTCTGGCGAAGGCGGGCACCAGACCCACCCGATGGGTGACGAGCGCGGCCCGGGACAGCACGGCCGACGCGTCGAACCCGGGGCCGGAGCCAGGGCCGGCGGAGGCGTCGTCCAGCGTCACGAAGTCGAGCCCGCCGCGCTCGGCGAGCCGCACCAGCTCGACGTAGGAGTCGGCCTCGCGCACCCCCGGCTGGTCGACGCCCGCGGCCAGATGCAGCAGGCCCCGGCCGTGCGAGGACGTCACGTGTGAGGACGTCATATGAGGAGACCTTTCCCTTGGCTGGTCGTGGAGTGGGCTCATCCGACGGCGTCGGCGCCCAGGTCCCGCAGGAACACCAGGGCGGCGCGCGCGGCGGCGTCGTTCTGCCGGAAGGCGGGCCCTCCCGTACGCGGCCGGGTGAACGCGCCCGGCGTACGGCCGTCGGTGTGCGGTCCGAGCGCGAAGCGCCGCGGATGCGGGCGGCCGTCCCGGTCCAGGACGCGCCCGTCGATCCGGTCCACCCGCAGCAGCCCGTCCGGCGTCTCCCCGGCGCCGTCGGCGTGCAGCTCGCGCAGCAGCGGGTCGAGCGCGCGCCGCAGCGTGGGCTCGGGCAACCGGGCCTCCACCAGCGCCCGCGCCTCGACGGAGAAGTCCGGCACGGTGTCGCTCGACGCCCGGAACACCCCGCCCTCGGCCCGTACGGCCATGTCGGCGCCGACGAACTTCACCACCCCGGCCCGGGACAGCGCGAGCAGCTGCCGCAGCCGGGGTCCGGGCGGCCCAGAAGCCAGGTAGCTGAAGAAGCCGTGCCACCAGGAGCCGATGTCCCCGAGCCGTACCAACTGCCCGTAGACGGAGAGCAGTCCGAGGAAGACCGCCAGGTCGGGGCTGTAGGAGGGATCGTGACGGCGGTTCAGGTCGTCCTCGACATACTGGCGCAGCCCGTCCTGGAACTCCTCGTGCGTCGCGTACCGCACCCCGTCCAGCGGCCGGTCGAGCGCGGCGAGGTCGAGCCGGTCACGGGGGTCGGGCACGGCGGACGCGACCAGGTTCTCCCGCTCGACCGTGTCGGAGGCGGCCGCGTACTTCTCCTCGAAGTCCGTCCAGGCGATCGAGGTCCGCTCGGGATGGACCGTGAAGAGCCGGTGGTAGTGCGCGAACCCCAACTCCTTCTCCACCAACGGCCAGACGTCCCGCCGGAAGTCGAACCCCCCGGGCAACGCGAGCAGCCCCTCGATCTCGGCGGGCCCCAGGAACCTGGGCAGCGGCGGCCGCTCCCCGGTCCAGTCGTAGCCGATCTTCGAGTGGTACGGCACTCCGCGTCGCGAGCCGACGTACAGCACCGGTTCCCGCCCCGAGGGCAGATAGGTGTCGTCCCCCTCGTACCGTCCGCCGCGCCCCTCGGTGAGCAGGACCGTCAGGTCGACGAAGGCGAGGCCGAAGCCGCGGACCAGGACGGGCTCGCCGGGCCGCAGCGCGGACAGGTCGCTGTCCGCGGTGAAGTCCGGCGGGAGATGGGTGAGGTCGTGCTCGCGGGCGTAGGCGGCCAACGCCCGCTGCTCGTCGTCGAGTTCGGCGTCGAGATGGCCGAGGGCGAGGACGACGAGGTCGGCGAGCAGCGGCCGGGGGCGGCCCTCGAGCCACACCTGCTGGCGGCCCTCGCGGGATCCGCTCACCCGCAGGGCGCGCCGTGGATGGTGGTGGACGGCGATCTCCGGGGGCAGGGCGGCGACGGCCTCCTCATGCACCCAGCGCAGATAGGCGCCCTGGATCCGGCGGTCGGCGAAGGTGCGTCCGTCGAGGCCGGCCCATTCGTGCAGCGTGGGCCCGGGGCGCACCGGCCCGTCCATCGCCACCGTCTCGTCGGTGAACATGGTGACGTCCTCGGCGTGCGAGTTCATCCACAGCAGCGGCGACTGCGCGGCCCGCCAGATGCGTCCCGCGCCCGGCGGATGCGGGTCCACGAGATGGATGTCGAGGCCCGAACCGGCGTACAGCTCGGGCGTGTTGGCGGCGATCCGCTCGATCAGACCGGTCCCCCGCGGCCCGGCCCCGACGATCACGAGAGAGGGCCTCATCGCGGTGAGACCGATGCGAGGAGCGCGGGGGCGACGGCGTCAGAAGGCATGGGAAGGCTCCGGTGGAGTGCCTTCACACGGCGAAGAGATACGGCCGAGCCCCTCAGCAGGGCCGTGGAGTGAGACTACGGCCGCGTTTCCCCTCACTGTCAAGGGTGTCCGCATGGTGAGCGGTACGTCTCAGGTCGGTTGACGGGCAACCGGAGACCTGTTCCACTTGGCCCATGCATCCACAGCAGTGGCTGGTCACCCGCTCCCACATCGACTTCGGTCGAGTGTGGTCCTGTTCCTGTTGAGCTGACCCCCTGCGCGCCTTGCTCCCCTGACCGGACGGGCGTCTTTCGCGTTCTCCCCGCTCTTTCCCGTCTTCAGCTTTCCGTCTTCAGCTTTCCATCTCTGCCTTCTTTGCCCTCTTTGCCGTCTTCGTTCCTTCCCGTCTTCGCCTTCACACGCGCACCCCTCTCCTTCCTTCCCCTCCCCTCACCCCCCTATGGCGGCTACCGCACCACCACCGCCCGTTTCCTGGAGGCAGCCCGCACCCCGATCACCCGGTCCATCAGCGCCCCGAGCACATCCCGTACGGAGCCGCGGTCCCGCGCATCGCACTCCAGCACCGGAACGTCCGTACTCAGGCCCAACGCCTCCCGGACCTCGTCCAGTTCGAACCGTTCGGCCCCGTCGAACCGGTTCACCGCCAGCACGAAGGGCGCCTCCTGCGACTCGAAGTAGTCGACCGCGGGAAAGCACTCCTCGATCCGGCGGGTGTCCACGAGGACCACCGTGCCCAGCGCGCCCTCCACCAGGTCGTCCCACAGGAACGAGAACCGGTCCTGCCCGGGCGTGCCGAACAGATACAGCGCGATGGTCGGATCGAGGGTGATGCGCCCGAAGTCGAGTGCGACGGTGGTCGTCGTCTTGGACTCCACGCCCTCGAGCGAGTCGACCCCCACCGACACCTGGGTGATCGCCGCCTCCGTGTCGAGCGGCTCGATCTCGGAGACGGCTCCGATGAAGGTCGTCTTGCCGACCCCGAGTCCCCCGCTCACCACGATCTTCACGGCGAGCGGCACGATTTTGTCAGAGCGCCCGGACATGATCCCTGATCCTTTCGAGCAACTGGAGCGGTAGCTCCGCGGGGTGCCGGCACGCGAGCTGTCCGGCGACGACGAGGTCGGAGATCAGCACCTTGGCCACTCCGAGGGGGACGCCGACCCGGTCGGCGACCTCCGCGACGGTCGTCGGCCGTTCGCACACCGCGACGATGTGCCGCCGCTCGAACGCCAGCGTCTCGTCGGGCGCGCCCACGGCGACCACCAGCGTCTCCAGGCGCAGATCCGCCTGGAGCGGCTCGGCCCGGCCGCCGGTGATGATGAACGGCCGTACGAAGTCCGCGTCCTCGACAGGAGATACGTCCCTCGGCTGCGAGCCGCTCACCGCGGCAGCACCTGGCGCAGATCGGCGATGAGCGTCGGCGTGAGCAGATCGCCCGCCCGCTCCGCGAGCACCGCCATCTCATAGCCGACCAGGCCGAGTTCACCGCTGGAGTCGGCGAGGACCCCCAGACAGCTGCCGTCGCGGATCGCGGAGACGAGCAGGAAGCCCCGCCCCATCTCGATCATGATCAGCTTGACCCCGTCGAAGCCGTACCGCTTGGACGCGCTGCGGGCCAGGCTGCTGAGGCCCGAGACGATCGCCGCGAGATGGTCGGCCTCGGTGCGGCCGAGCCCGTCCGAGACGGCGATCAGCAGTCCGTCGGAGGAGACGGCGACCGCGTCCCGTACCCCGTCGGTGCTGCGGACGAAGTTGGCGAGCAGCCAGTTGAAGGTCTGCGAGTCGTGCTGGGTGTCGACGGCGGTCACTGGGCGGCACCCTCGTTCGTCGCGGTGTTCTTCTCGGTGCTGCTCTCGGCGTTCCGCTGCTTCTCCTTCTCGACGCTGATCCCGCCCCGCATGTGCGCACTGCGCAGGGTGGAGAGCATCCCGGAGACCTGCTCGGGGGTCCGGTCGGGGCTGGGCGGCGCGGTGGGGGCGAGCCGGACGGTCCGGTCGGTCTCGTTCACCGCCTCCGCGATGGCGCTGCGCTGCGGCCGCTTCACCAGGCCGTTACGGGTCCGGGCGGCGGACCCGCCCCTGGCGGCGACCGGAGCGGCCTGCGCTTTCTCGGGCACGGGCACGGGTTCGACCGCCTCCTCCTTCTTCTCCACCTCTGCCTTCCTCGGTGCGGGAACCGTCGACCCCGCAACCGTCGACCCCGCACCCGCACCCGTCGACCTGACCGTCACCGCCGCCTCCGTCAGCAGCCCCGCGGGGATCAGCACCCGGGCGACGACGCCGGCGGCCGGGGCCTCCCCGAGCCGTACCTCGATCCCGCGCTTGCGGGCGAGCGCGCCGACCACGAAGTGGCCCAGGAACCTGGTGGGTTCGGCCATGAAGCTGGCGGTCCCGGACAGCCGTACGTTGGCCTCGGCGAGCATCTGGGCGTCCATGCCGAGGCCGTGGTCGACGATCGCGACCAGATACCCGGCGCTGGTGCGCCGCCCCTCGACCTCGACGTCGGAGTCCGGCGGCGAGAAACTCAGCGCGTTCTCGATCAACTCGGCGAGCAGATGGGACACTTCGGCGACGACGGCCCCGTTGACCTGGGCGGGCTCGATCCGGCGCAGGGTGACCCTGCGGTACTCCTCCACCTCGGAGAGCGCGGCGCGCAGCACGTCGGTGACGGCGAGCGGGGTGGCCCAGGGGCGGGGGCTGGACTCGCCGGCGAGCACGAGCAGGCTCTCGGCGTTACGGCGCATCCGGGTGGCCAGGTGGTCCAGCTCGAAGAGGTTGGCGAGGGTCGCGGGGTCGGCGTCCTCGTGCTCCAGCTTGTTGATGAAGCTGATCTGACGGCGTACCAGGTTCTGGTTGCGCCGGCCCAGGCTGACCAGCGAGTCGGTGGCGTTGCGACGCAGCACGGCCTGTTCGGTGGCGAGGTCGAACGCGGCCCGCTGCACCCGGTCGAACGCCTCGGCGACCTCCCGCACCTCGGCCCCGGCGTTGTCCGCCACGGCGAGTGCGGCGGGCGGCTCGGGAGTCTCGCCCGAGGGCGCGTTCTGCACGGCGGCGACGGCCGTCGGCAACTGCTCGCTCGCCACCTTCCGTGCCTGCTGCGCGAGTTCGGCGAGCGGCGCGGAGACGGATCGTACGCAGTCCAGGGCGAGTCCGCCGAGGGCGGCGACCGTGGCGAGGGCGAGGAGCAGGAACAGCAGCAGGTCGCGCTGGGCGGCGCTCTCCAGCTCGGCGGCACGGTTCTCGACGTCGACGCCGAGCGAGATCTGCACGTTCCGCAGTCCGTTGATGGTCGACGTCGTGGAGTCCCACCACGCCATGGGCGGCAGGTCGCTCCACTTCAGCCGTCCGCCGCCGTGCACCGCGGTGGACTCGTAGGACCAGGCGCGTTCCGCGTCCGGCGTGGTCATCGCCGTGTCCAGCCGGCGTTCCTGCGCCGCGGTCGCCGAGCGCGGGAAGGCGTCGAGGGCGGCCAGCCGGCCGGCGCGGATCTCCATGAAGCGGCTGTAGTCGCCGTCGCGGAATGCGCCCGCGCGCACCGAGCCCAGCACGATGGCCCGCTCCTCGCCCGTGAACTCCTTGGCGTTGCCGAGGACTTGGAGCGACTGATAGGCGTCGCGCAGTCGGCCGTCGTGGACCTCGTCGAGTCCGAGGTCGAGCCGGTCGAGGACGGTGATCGTGGTGGTGAACCAGTCGAAGGTGGCCTTCACCACGCCGGTGCCGCCGTCGGCGGCGCTCCGGATGCCGACCAGTCCGTCGATCCGGTCGAGGGACTCGCGGACCGAGCCGGCGGCCGCGTCGTCGCGCCCCTTCAGCGCCTGGCCGAGAGCCGTGCGGGCGGTGTCGGTCGCCTTGCGCTGGGCGGGCAGCTTGCCGCCGAACTGGCGGACTCCGCCGACGTATCCGGTGGTGAGTCCGCGTTCCTTCTGCAGTTCGTGGACGAGGCCCTGGAGGGTGATCTCCAGCCGGGCGTTGTCCGCGGTGGCGGAGGCGTTGCGGTAGGCGGAGATCTGCTCGGCCGCCGCGACGCCGAGCAGGGCCAGCAGGACCGCGAGAGCGAGGATCAGGATCCTCAGAAGTCTGGTGCGGATGGTGCGGGGGGCGTGAGAGCCACGGGGAGTGCGCGGGAAACGTGGGGTATGAACTGCGTCCACTGAAGTGCCTTAAGAGGGAGGCGGGAGGCGAAATGGTTCTGCACCCGCCCAACGACCCTCACACAACGCCGGTCACCCGATCATGTTTTTGTTTTACCTCACCGAAATGCGGCGCGGCGATACGCACAGGTCGGCCCCGCATGTCCGGGCCGACCTACAGCTGACGTATACGGACTCAATGACGCTCCGTCAGCACAGGCGTCGGCAAAGGCGTCAGCAGGAGCAGTCGCACGCGCAGCACTCACAGCATTCGCAGGCCTCGCAGCAGTTACAGCAGTCGCAGCAGCCGCCGTCACAGCCGCTGCTGCACCACCCCTCACGCTTCTTCCTCGACCAGGGCCCCTCGAACTCGTCGGCGCAGCACGCCTTGCAGGTGCAGCACAACCCGAGCGCCACGGCGCATCCGGCCCAGAAGCCCCGTTTGTCGGGACGCGGCGGCTCACCGCCGTAGGGGTTGCCGCCGAAAGGGTTGCCGGGAGCGTTCGGGTCCACCGGGCCCTGCGGGGCGTACGGCCCGGTCGGCGGCCCGAAAGCGCCCTGCGCCGGATGCCCCGCAGGATGCCCGCACGACTGCGTCCCGAACGCCCGGTCCACCGACCGCCCCAGCTCGTGCGCGAGCAGCAGATGCGCCAGCTTTCCGTCGGCGAAGTCGACGTCCCGCAGGGCGAGCCGTATCCCGTGCAGCGCGTCGTCGGCGAGCCGGCGGGCCTCGGTGAGCGGGGTCTGCGTGGCGGTCAGCGGGTTCCAGGCCCCGGCGGCCGCGTCGGCGGCCCGGTCCTCCACGGCGTCCAGCAGATGCGCCAGCCGCCCGAAGAGGCGTCCGGCCTCGGCGAGCGGCTGGGCGTTGCCCGGGCGGCCCGCCAGGACCGCGGTGTGCGCGAAGGCCGCGGCGGTGGCGGTCTCCGTCGGCTCGGTGACGGTCAGCAACGAGGTGCCGGGCCCGGCCAGCGTCTCGATCCCGAACTGCCGGTCGACCGCGTCCACCAGCACGGCCGTGTCGAACCCGACGGCCGCCCCGGTCCGTTCCCCTGCCCGCCCCCAGCTCGCGGCCACTCTGCGCGCGGCGACCGCGACCGGTCGGCGGGCCAGCACCCCGTCCCCGTCGGCGACGTGGTCGCGCACCTTGGCGGAGGCCAGCACCAGCGAGACGGCGGCGGCGAGCCGCGCGCCCTCACCCTGAGCGACGGACGCGGTGCGCATCCCGCGCAACGGACAGGGCCCCGCCGTACGCCGCCACCCGCCTGCGGCCCCGCCCCCGGCCCGCTCGACGGCCTGAGCCTCCGTCAGAACCGATATGAGCAGTCCGTCGTAGTTGGTGACGATGCGCGCGAACTGCCCGTGGTCGCCGCGCAGCGCAAGGCACAGCCCGCACAAGTGGGCCATCCACTGCGTCTTGAGCTGCTCGCCGAGACGGTGACTGCACGGCCTGACGATTCCGAACACGACGACCCCCGTGGTCCGTACGATGGTGGAGTGCTTTGAGCTGCCGCATCGTATCGGCCGATCGTCATGCCGGATCGGCCGGATCGGCTCGTCCTGGTCACGCGTACTTCACCCGTACGCACCGCTCGTCACCCGTACGCCACGAAGAATCATATTTCACTCTCAGTCAGCAGCCGTGCACGGCAGGACCCTTGGGAGACGCGGGCTCTCGACGTATTCGCTGTGCACCAGTACCGTCACAAACCCCCCGCGCGGCGTCTATCCACTTGGCGCGACATCCGCATCATGGACGACCATGGGTCATGCGGAAAGCAAGAAGGACCGCTGTGAGAGGAGGCGTCCATGGGATCGGTGCGCAAGGCGAGTGCCTGGCTTGGCCTCGTCGACGACAACGATGACGAGCGTTACTACGACGACGACTATTCCGAGGGGACCGACTCCGGAGACGCCTGGGTCACCGACCCCCGCGTGAAGGTGGCCACGGACACGGCCGAGGAGAAGGGCCGCCGCATCGGCACCGTCACCCCGGACAGCTTCCGGGACGCGCGGGCGATCGGCGAACTGTTCCGCGAGGGCGTCCCGGTCATCGTGAACCTCACGGCCATGGAGGCGGGCGACGCCAAGCGCGTCGTCGACTTCGCGGCCGGGCTGATCTTCGGTCTGCGCGGTTCGATCGAGCGTGTGTCGACCCGTGTGTTCCTGCTGACCCCCGCCAACACCGAGATCGTGAACGGGGACCCGGCCGCGCACCGCACGGACGGCTTCTTCAACCAGAGCTGAGGCAGGGCCGCTCACCGGCCCTGCCCCACCCCGGTGGGTCAGCGGAAGGCGTCGAGTCCGGTGAGCGCCTTGCCCAGCACGAGCTGGTGCATCTCGACGGTGCCCTCGTAGGTCAGCACCGACTCGAGGTTGGTCGCGTGCCGCATGACGGGATACTCGAGCGAGATCCCGTTGGCCCCCAGAATCGTCCGCGCCGTACGACAGATGTCGATGGCCTCTCGTACGTTGTTGAGCTTGCCGAAGCTGATCTGCTCGGGACGCAGGCGGCCGGCGTCCATGCGCCGCCCCAGGTGATGGGCGAGCAGAATCCCCTTGTGCAGCTCGACCGCCATGTCGGCGAGCTTGGCCTGGGTGAGCTGGAACCCTCCGATGGGCCGCCCGAACTGCTCCCGCGTCCTCGCGTACTCGACGGCGGTCTCGAAGCAGGACCGCGCCGCTCCCATCGCCCCCCAGACGATCCCGTAGCGGGCGTGCGACAGACAGCTGAGCGGCCCCCGCAGCCCGGTGACCTCCGGCAGCACCGCGTCGGCGGGCAGCCGCACCTCGTCGAGCACCAGCTCGCTGGTCACGCTGGCCCGCAGGGACCACTTGTGCTTGATCTCGGGCGCGGAGAACCCGGGAGCGTCGGTCGGCACGACGAACCCGCGGATCCCGTCCTCGCTCTGCGCCCAGACCACGGCGACCCCGGCGACGGACCCGTTGGTGATCCACATCTTCCGCCCGTCGAGCACCCAGTCGGAGCCGTCGCGCTTGGCGTGGGTCCGCATGCCGGCGGGGTCGGACCCGTGATCGGGCTCGGTCAGCCCGAAGCATCCGATGACCTCGCCGGAGGCCATGCGCGGCAGCCACTCCTGCTTCTGCTCCTCGGAGCCGAACCGGTGGATCGCGTACATGGCGAGCGAGCCCTGCACGGAGACGAGGGACCGGATCCCGGAGTCGGCGGCCTCCAGCTCCAGACAGGCGAGCCCGTACTGCACGGCACTGGCCCCCGCACACCCGTACCCGGTGAGCGACATCCCGAGCGCCCCGATCCCCCCGAGCTCCCGGGCCAGCTCCCGGATCCCCGGCAGCTCCCCCTGCTCGTACCACTCGGCGACATACGGCAGCACCCGATCCGAGGCCCACCTCCGCACGGTGTCCCGAACGGCGAGGTCCTCCGGCTCCAGCAGGTCGTCGATGCCGAGGGGGTCGGCGGGGTCGAAGGGGGGCAGGGGAGCGGACGCGGACATGAATGAGCCTCCGAAAAACTAGCACCGCTAGTTACACCAACGCCGCAGACGTTACACCGCAAGCCGCCGACGGCGAAGAGCCCCCACGGGAGACGGCCGCCCTTCGGGAGACAGCAAACGGGCGGCGCCCGGGTGGGAGATTCACGCGGAGACGCGGGACTCCGCGACTTCCCTGGGGGAAGGAACCTCCACGGCCGCCGCGGGCGACTCGCACTGCATGATCCGCGGCAACCGCAACGCCATCACCGCGCCCAGCAGCAGCAACCCCGCGCTGACCAGCAGCGTGACATGCAGTCCGTGCACGAAAGAGTCCCGAGCCGTATGACGCAGGGCGACACCCGCCGGCCCCCCGAGCCGCCCGGCCACTTCATACGCCTCCCCCAGCGAATGCCCCGCCGCGGCCGACGCCGACGCCGGCACCCCCGGCACGGACGTGAGTCCAGGCGCGTACGCCGCGTTCATCACGCTGCCCAGCAGCGCGATCCCGATCCCGGCCCCCAGCTGGTACGACGTCTCCCCGATCGCCGCCGCCCCGCCCGCCTGCTCCTGCGGAGCCTCGCTCAGCATCGACTCGTAAGCCGCGAAGAGCGTCGTCTCCAGACCGAAGCCCAGCAGCACGAACCCGAACAGCAGCAGCCCCGCGTTGTCCGTGCCGCCCATCGCGGTCAGCGTCAGCACCGCGACCGCCGTGAGGCAGAACCCCCCGCACACCATCCGCCGCGGCCCGAACCGCCGCAGCAGCCGCGCCCCCGCCAGCCCCGCCGCCATCGCGGCGAAGGTCAGCGGCAGCAGTCGCAGGCCCGTCTCCAGGGGGGAGAGACCCAGCACCAGCTGGAGGTACTGCGCCGCGATGAGCTCCAGACCCACCAGCGCCAGCATCGCCAGCACGATGCAGCCCACGGAGGTGCTGAACGCCGGCCGCGAGAACATCCGCAGGTCCACCAGCGGCTGGGCGCGCCGCCGCTGACGTCGTACGAACAGCGCGACCAGCACCGCGCCGACCGCCAGCGGCAGCACGGTGAACGGCCCCAGCTCGCCGCCGCCCAGCCGCTTCACGCCGAGCACCACGCCGAACAGTCCGGCCGCCGCCATCAGCGCGCCGACCACGTCCCAGGGCCCGTCGCCCGCGCCCTTCGACTCGGGCAGCAGCAGCCGTCCGATCGGCAGGCTGACCAGCATCAACGGAATGTTGACGAGGAAGACCGAACCCCACCAGAAGTGCTCCAGCAGAAAGCCGCCGAGCAGCGGCCCGACTGCGGCGCCGACCGCGGCGACCGCGCTCCAGATGCCTATCGCGAGCGCCCGTTCGCGCCGGTCGGGGAAGACCTGCCGCAGGATCGACAGCGTCGCCGGCATGATCATCGCGCCGCCGACGCCGAGCAGCCCCCGCGCCACGATCAGGATCTGGGCCGTTCCGGCGAAGGCCGCCATCGCGGAGGCGACGCCGAACAGGGCGTACCCGAGCAGCAGGATCCGCCTGCGGCCCACCTTGTCGCCGAGCGTGCCGAACAGGATCAGCAGCGAGGCGCAGACCAGCGGATAGGTGTCGACGATCCAGAGCAGCTCGATCGCGCCGGGCCGGAGGTCCTCGGTGACGGCGGGCACCGCGACGTGCAGGACGGTCGCGTCGACGGCGACCAGGAGCAGGCTGACGCACAGTACGACGAGGACGACCCAACGATTGGCTGCGGCCGTGGTCGTCCGGGACATGCGGATACCTCCCAGGTGATCCCTCGATCCGGCGGGCTCACGGGGTGGGGACTCCCCGCGACTACGGCCGGAGAGGAGCGGTGGTCTCCGGCCCGCGCAAACGAACACGAGTGGAACGCAGCGTACGCGAGTTCGCGCCGGGGCCACGTGGCGGACCTCTCACACTCCAAGGCGAACCCATGTGGCGTACGCCACTCCCCGCACCGCCGACCGGGCCCGCCGCGCGCCCGGTCGATAATCGGGCCCGTGACCGATCCAGCGACGCGCGTAGCGCTCCCCTGCCCCCCGGCCCTGCGCCGGGCGGCCCCCGCTCTCCTGGGGTACGCGGCCGTGCGCGCCCTCGGCCTGCTCGCGCTCGCCCTCGGGAGCGCCGCCCGCGACAAGAGCGCGTACACGCTGCTGACCGCCCGCTGGGACGCCCTGTGGTACACGAGGGTCGCCGAGCTCGGATACGGCTACGAGGTCCGCCTGCCGAACGGCGACGTCCACTCCAACCTGGCCTTCTTCCCGCTGCTGCCCTGGCTGGAGCGGCTGCTGCACGCGGTGACCCCGCTGTCGTACGCCGACGCCGGATTCGTCGTCTCCCTGCTCGCCTCGCTCGCCGCGGCCTGGGGGATCTTCGCGGTCGCGGATCACGTCTACGGGCGCCGGGCGGGCGTGTGCACGGTGCTCGTGTGGGCCGTGCTGCCCGTCGGGATCGTGCAGTCGATGGCGTACAGCGAGTCGCTGTTCACCGCGCTGGCCGCCTGGTCGCTGTACGCGGTGCTCACCGGCCGGTGGGTGACCGCGGGGCTGCTCGCCTCGTTGTCCGGTCTGACCCGGCCGGTGGGTCTCGCGGTGGTCGCGGCGGTGTGGACGGCGGGCGTGCTCTCGTTCTTCCCGAAGGGTTCCGTCTTCCGGAAGGGCTCGGTCTTCTCGAAGGGCTCGTTCGTGCGAACCCGCAGCGCGGCGCACGCGCCCGGCGCACGCACCCCTCTCAGCGCCCCGCTCCCGCCGCCGGACGCCTCTCCTCCGCGCGAACGCACGAGCGACAGCGCGCACCCCGCACGGCGCGCCCTCGGTCTCCTCCTCGCGCCCCTCGGTGCCGTCGGCTACGTCCTCTGGGTCGGGCACCGCACCGGCGAGGGCCCTCTCGGCTACCTCCACGTCCAGGCGGGCTGGCGCAACGGGTTCGACGGCGGCTACGCCTTCGCCCGCTTCGTCGCCGCCAAGTTCACGTCCTTCCCGTCGGCACTGGCCGGTCTGGCTCTGATAGTGGGCGTCGCCCTGCTGATCCGGCTGTACGTCGTCTGCGTACGGCAGCGCCAGCCGCTCCCCCTGCTGGTGTACGCCGGCGTGGTCCTCGCGCTCGCCCTGTGCGCGTCGAGCTACTTCGGCTCGAAACCGCGCCTGCTGCTCCCCGCGTTCCCCCTGCTGCTGCCCCCGGCCCTGGCCCTGGCCCGGCTGCGGACGTCCAGGTCGGCGCCGGTCGTGGCGTGCGTCGCGGTCGCCTCGGCCGTGTACGGCGCGTGGTGGCTGAACGGCTCCGGTCCCCCCTGACCCGCCCGACGACCGGACGACCCCGGCCATGATCGACTGGCCGCCCCCGGACCGGTCGGATAATGGCAGTCAATCTCCGGGTGAACTCATTCATAAGTTCCCTAAAACTATCCCTTGGAATGATCAAAGGAATTGAAGGGAAGCGTGTTCGAGGATTACCGATTCCGTAGGAATTAACGCCCTTCTGAGAGCAATCCCACATCACATCGTCATCACAAACCAGCGGAATCGGCCGGGTCCAGAGCTCACTCGCTGTAACGTCGTTTAGGTGCGTACCGAACGAAACCTCACCCGTCTGGACCGGGTGTTCGCCAGGCTCGACCGTGAGCCGGAACGACCGGCCCACATCGACGTGCCGAAGATGAGCAGGCACCGGGTCGCCCTGCTCTCCGCGACCCTGGCCTTCTATCTGGCGATCGTGTGGCTCATCGTGGTCACCTCGTGGCTGGTCCGCCTCGACTGGCAGGTCATGTTCTTCCGGCCGTACCAGCAGTGGCCGGAGATCCACGCGTTCCTCGACTACTACGTGGTCCTCGGCCAGCGCGGCCCGACCGCCGTGATGGTCGCGGCCTGGCTCGGCTGGAGATCCTGGCGTCAGCACACCCTGCGCCCGCTGCTGACCCTGGGCGCCTCGCTGCTGCTGCTGAACATCACCGTCGGCGCCGCCAAGCTCGGCATGGGCCGGCTCGGCCCCCACTACGCGACAACCATCGGCGCCAACGAGATGGGCCTGGGCGGCGATATATTCCCCAGCGGCCACACCGCCAACGCGGTCGTGACCTGGGGAATCCTGGCGTATCTGGCCTCCACCCCGAGAGCCCGGCGCTGGCTGTCCGCGGTCTCCGCGGTGGTCTCGCTCGGCGTCGGCCTCACCACCGTCTACCTCGGTACGCACTGGCTGAGCGACGTGGTGCTGGGCTGGGCGGCCGGCCTGCTGGTCCTGCTGGCCCTGCCCTGGTGCGAGCCGCTGATCGCCCGCGCCGAGGTCCGGATCCTCGACCTGCGCGACCGCTGGCGCGACCGCCGCACGGCCCCCTCCCCCGTCCTCGAACCGACGCGGGCGGGCAGCCCCGCACCGCCCGCCCCGGTCGCCGTGCCCGTCTCCTTCAAGCCGCGCACCGCACCCCAGGACGAGGAGGCCCCCGCGGCCCGCGAGACGGTCACGGCCGCCCGTTCGCCCCGTGCGCCGGCCTATCTCGCGCCGGGCCCGCACTCGGCCCGCTCCGAGCGCACCCCGGTCACCCCGATCGGCAGCCGCCGGCCGCCCCACTCCGACCGCCTCCCGCGCGGTACGACCGCCTCGGCGGCCCGCCCCCTCACCGGCGGCTGACCTCCCGAAACGGCGGGACCCCGGTACGCACAGCCCGGTCCCGCACGGCGAAGGCCCCGGTTCCTGATCCCAGGAACCGGGGCCTTCGTCGTGGTGCTCGTTCCGTTCAGCCCTTCCAGGCCCGCGCCACTCGCCCGGCCCGCACCTCGAAGTTCAGCCGCCCGAAGCGGTACTCCATGGTGACGATCGCCCCGGGCTCCAGCGAGCGCACGGACGACCACCCCCGTTCCCGGGCGAGACGCTCGGCCCGCTCGGCGTCGAGGCCGACATATCCGTCCGGACTGTCCTGGGGCTCCGCTGGCGGAGTGGGATTCGGTGCCATACCGCCACGCTAGGCCGCGAGCCGCCCGCCGGGAACCCCGAAGCGACGATGTGGATCACTCCGGTCACACTTCTGTCACAGGATCACGACACACGTTTCGGTCGAACTCCGTCACACGTACGAGCGGTTCCGGACTCCTTACGCAGGCCTTCCGCACACATTCGAACGCAATTTCCGCGTGTCGCGACGACGCTTCGAAAAACCCGCCGGAAAGCGCCCGAAGAACCGCCCCGGACGCCGTTCCATTCCGATTCCGGCGCCGGCCCGCGATAACTGACGCCTCATAGGAAATGCACGGCTTCCCCACACAACCTCCGCCGACCCCGACCGGTCCGCTCCGCCCTACGGCGGGTACGGCAGTTGCGGCACGTCGAAGCAGGTGTCCGTCATCTCCCCCTGCGAGACCCACCCCCTGCCGTCCTCCCAGCGCGCCACCGACAGACACGTCCGCCGGGTCCCCGGCGGCCGCGCCAGCCGCTCGAAGCGCACCGGGAGCAGCAGTCCGTCGGCGGTGAAGCCCTCGCTGTGGTCCATGAAGTCGTCGACGCACGCGCGCGTGACGCCGTCCCCGGCGCACGCCCTGGCCGCCTCCGTGAACCACATCGCGGCCGCCCACCCCTCCAGCTGCCACTGCGAGTGCGTCTTCAGGCCCGCGGTGGCCTCCCGGAACTCCCGTACGGCCGGCTGCGAGACGTCCTCGTAGTCGCGGCTCGATCCGGTCGCCCACAGGGCGTTGCGGCAGTTCGGGGAGTCCTTGTAGTCCTCGGGAACCGTGGACGTCCAGTTCTGTACGTTCGTCACCTTGGCGGTGACCTTCGCGCCCACCTCGTCCATCGCCTCGCACAGGCGCGCGTTGCCGTGCGTGTCGAGGGCGTCGAAGACCAGGTCGGCTCCCTGGTCCTTCAGGTCGGCCGCGGCGGCGCGGAAGTTCGGCAGCGCGAAGTCGACCTGCTCGCTGACGACCCGGTAGCCCTCGGCCTTCAGACCGCGTGCGACGAGCCGGGCGTAGGCGGCGGACGCGGCCTGGTTGTAGGAGACGACGGCGGCCGTACGGGCGCCCTGCTCGCGCTTGAAGTAGCGGTAGACCTCGGTGCCGCCGTACAGCAGCCCGTCCCAGCCCGGGGCGCCGGCGCGGGGCGCGAGGCTGCCGTAGACGCCGTACAGGTGCGGCCAGGTGTCGTAGGCGGCCCCGATGGGCTGTCCGCCGATGTCGGGCACGCGCGCGTGGGAGACACGGGAGGCACCCGCGTAGTCGAGGGCGGTGGTGGCGACCAGGGCGACGACCTTGTCCTCGTCGATCAGCCGGTGCACACAGGCGTTGTTCCCGACGCCGCTGCCGCCGTCGTCGCACAGCCGCACCTCGACCTGGCGGCCGTCGACGCCCCCGCGCGCGTCGAGCCGCTCGAAGTAGGCCCGCGCGCCGTCGCGGGGGCCGGTGAAGGCGCTGCCGCCGACGGGGCTGGTGGCGCTGGTGATGACGCCCACCCGGATCGCCGACCGCGCGGGAGCCCGGGTGGGCGCGAAGTCGCTCTCCGGGAGCCGGCTGCCGCAGGCCGCGCTCAGCAGGAGCAGCAGCGCCGCGGCGGCGGTCTCAGCAGCCCGGAGCCGCCGACGAGGCCGCATCTCCGCTCAACCGGACCAGCGCGCACAGTGTGTTGACGGACACCTTCCAGACGCCGTCCTGCTCGACGGCCGTCCCCGAAGCGCCCGGCAGGGCGGTCGCGCCGTTCAGCGTGAGGTCGTACGTCACGGTCGCCCCGGTCGGCCCGGTGAACTCGACCTTTTCGACCTTCGCCGCGACCTGTCCGCCGCGCTGGTCACCGCTGAACGCCTCCAGCACCGGGCCCATCTGCTCGCCGTTCTCCAGCAGGGCCTGCTTGTCCTCGGCGGAGGTGGCCGGGTCGAAGAACTTCACCCAGTTCTGCCGGATCCGCTGCTCGGCGGCCGCAGGGTCGGCGGGCGCGGTGCCGGACGCGGCGGCGCTCTTCGACGTCTGCGGGGCGGTGCCGGCCTCGGCGCCTCCGTTGCCGCCGCCGTCGCCGCACGCCGTGAGCGCCGGGGCGAGCACGAGGACGAGGACGGCCGCCAACGCGCCGCTCGCCCGCCGTGCGTTCCCCCGCCTGCGGTCGCTCCCGAGAACCATCTGGCTCACCACCGGGTGTCGGTCCGGGCCATGGCCGCCCGGTGCTTTCAGGGTCAGCTTCCAGAAGGCATAGTGCAAGTCCGTCGGCGAACCCGAAACTGCGGACAGGCGCATGCGCGAAGACCCGACCTGTGGGAGCCAGTGATGCGGACAGCGCGACTGCGGACCATGCAGCCCGTCCTGCGGACCACGCACCCCGTCCTGTGGGCCGGCTGGGCCGCGGTCGCCGTCGGCGCGGTGCTGTGCGCGGTCGGCTGGTACGGCGTCTCCGGCGAGCGCTACGCCGCCCGGCAGCTGCCCTACCTCGCCTCCTGCACGATCCCCGGCGCGGCGCTGCTCGTCGCCGGGGCGGTCCTGCTCACCTATGGCCGCACCGCCGTGGCCACCGCGCGCGTGGAGGAGCTGTACGGCCTGCTGGTGGCCGCCGATCCGGCGCCGCCGCAGGAGCCCGCGGCGAGCGCGCCCCTCGCGGTCAGCGGCGAGCTGCGGATGGTGCCCGGCGGCACGCTGTGGCACCGCGCGGACTGCCCGCTGGTCGCCGGGAAGGCGACCGCGGTGCCGGTGGACGGCACGCTGCTGGCGAGCGGCGACCTCGACCCGTGCCCCATCTGCGAGCCCGACCACGCCGACGGATGAGGGCCCTCTGATGTCCTCTCTCATGTCGTCCCTCACGTCCTCCCTCACCTACGACCTCACGCTCGCCGGTCTGTCGGTCGGCAGCGCCGCCGCGCTCACCGGGATCGGGCTGGTCGTCACCTACCGGGCGACCGGCGTGCTCAACTTCGCGCACGGCGCGATCGCCATGGTGTGCGCCTACGCGCTGCGCCAGTGCGTGGTGGTGTGGGGCTGGCCGCCATGGCTCGCCGCGGTCGTCGTGCTGCTGTTCCTCGCCCCGGCCGTCGGCGTCGTGCTGGAACGGTTCGTCTTCCGTCCGCTCGCGGTGCTCGGCGGCGACCCGGCGCAGACCCTGGTCGCCTCGATCGGGGTGTTCGTGCTGCTGGTGGGCGGAGCCGCGCTGGTGTGGGGGCAGGGGGCGCGGGACGACGCGCCGGAGCTCGCGCCGGCCGATCCCTGGGGGCAGTTGACGGTCGTCGTCGTGCTGGCGGCCGGGGTCGGCGCCGTGATCCGCCGGACCCGGTTCGGGCGGGAGCTGCGGGCCGTGGTCGACGACCGGGGGCTGGCCGTGCTCGGCGGGATCGACGCGGACCGGGTGGCCGCGGCGGGCTGGGCGTTCGGCTCGTTCACGGCCGGTCTGACGGGCGTTCTGCTCGCGCCGTACGTGCGCCTGGACCCGTACGGGCTGCCGTTGCTGGTGATGGAGGTCGTGGCGGTCGCGGTGGCGGCCCGGATGCGGAGCCTGCCGGTCGCGGTCGCGGCGGCGCTGGGCATCGGGATCGCGCAGGCCCAGCTGACGCGGCTGCATCCGACGGGCTGGGGCGCGCCGCTGCTCCAGGCGGTCGGCGCGAACCTCTTCGTCGTGGCCCTGCTGGTCGCCGCGCTCGTCCTGCCCGGCGTCGGCGCGCGCGACGCGCTGCCGCGCCCGGCCACCGCGCGCGTGCCGACTCCGCCGGGCGCGTGGATCGTGGCCGCGGCGCTGTTCCTGCTCCCGCTGGGCTTCGCGGGCTCCGATCTGCACACGTCGGTGCAGGTTCCCGCCCTGGGCGTGATCCTGCTGTCCCTGGTGGTGGTCTCCGGCCGCGGCGGCCAGATCTCCCTCGGGCAGACGGCGTACGCGGGCCTGGGCGCCCTGTTCACCGCCCTGCTGGCGGCCGGCCGCTTCCCGGGCCTGCCCCGGCTGCCGGAACTGGCCGCGCTGGCCGTGGCGGTGCTCCTGGTGGCCCCGCTGGGCCTGCTCACCGGCTGGCCCGCGATCGGCCGCCACGGCCTGGCCCTCGCCCTGGCGACCTTCGCGGTCGGCGTCGGCGTGAGCCGCTTCGTCTTCGCCCAGCCGTACGCCACCTCCGGACTCGCCCTCGGCCGCCCCGCCGGCTTCGACGGGGACCGCGCCTACTACGTCCTGGAGCTGACCCTGCTGGCGGTCGCGCTGGCGGCGACGCGGGCGCTGCGCCGGGGCCGTACGGGCCGCGCCCTGGCGGCGATGCGGGACCACGAGTCGGGCGCGTCGGCGGCGGGCGTGGCCGTCCCCTCCCTGAAGCTCCTGGCCTTCGTCGCGGGGGCCGCGCTGGCCGCCCTCGGCGGCGCCCTGCTCGGCATGGGCCTGCGAGCCTTCGACGCCACCGCGTACGACCCCGTCCGCGGCCTGCTGTGGTTCGCGGCGGTGACGGTCCTGGGCGCCGACAGCACCATGGGCGCACTGGCCGCCGCGGCCCTCCTGGTGGGCCTGGACGCGGGGGCCCGGGGCGGAGCGGCGGCGGCGCTGGTGGGGGTGCTGGCAGTACTGGTGGGACGGTTCCCGGGAGGGCCGTACGAAGCGGTACGGCGGGCGGCCGAGGGAGCGCGGGCCCGGCAGAAGGGGGTGCTCACGCCCTTGGGGGCGAGGGTGCGGGGGAGGTTGGCCGGGGCTGGAGTCGGGGCTGAGTGGGCCGGGGCTGGAGCAGAAGCGGGGGCTGGGGCTGGAGTCAGAGCGGAGGGGGACGCTACGGCGGCCACCGCGCCGACCGCGCCCGCACCACCGGTCCCACCGACCCCGCCGGTCCAACCGACCCCACCGACCCGGTTGCCTCGACCGACCACACGCCCAAGGCCGACCGCCCCCGTCCTGACCGCCCGTCGCCTCCACGCGCGCTACGACGGCTTCACCGCTCTCGACGGGGTCGATCTCGTCGTCGGGCCCGGTCGGGTCGCCGCCGTGGTCGGGCCCAACGGCGCCGGCAAGAGCACCCTGTTCGACTGCCTCGCCGGAACCCTGCGTCCCGCGCGCGGGCATGTGCTCCTCGGGGACCGGGACATCACCCGGCTCCCCGCCCACGCCCGCACCCGGCTCGGCATCGCGCGGACCTTCCAGCAACTGGCCGTGTTCCCGTCGCTGACGGTCGCCGAGAACGTCCGGGTGGGCGCCGAGCAGGGCCGGATCGCCGACCCTGAGGCCGTGGAGCGGGCGTTGGCGCTGTTCGGCCTCGACGGGCCGGTCCGGGCGCTGCCCGCCGCCGGGCTGCCCACCGGCACACTGCGCCGGGTCGAGCTGGCCCGGGCCTACGCGGGCGGCCCGCGCGTGCTGCTGCTGGACGAGCCCGCCGCCGGTCTCGACACCGCCGAAGTGACCGCGCTGGCCCGGGTCCTGGGCGCACTGGCCGCCGACGGCGCCGCCCTGCTCGTCGTCGAGCACGACCTCGACCTGGTCGCGGGCCTCGCCGACGTCGTGCACGTCATGGCGGCGGGCCGGATCATCGCGTCGGGCCCGCCCGACCGCGTCCTGGAAGCAGTGGACGGCCTCGACGGCCTGGATGGCAGGGACGGCAGGGACGGCAGGGAGACCCCCGCATGACGATCGCCCTACGGCACGCACGCGTGCGCTACGGCCCCCTGGAGGCCCTGCACGGCGTCACCCTCGCCGCCCCCTCCCCCGGCCTCACCGTCCTGCTGGGCCGCAACGGCTCCGGCCGTACGACGGTGCTGCGGGCGCTCGCCGGGGCGGTGCCGCTGTCCGGGGGCGCGGTGGTGTGGGACGGGACGGAGGTGACGAGGATGCCCGCGTTCGAGCGGGCGCGGCGCGGGCTGTGCCTGGTTCCCGAGCGGCGGGCGGTGTTCGGCTCGCTGACCGTGCGGGAGAACCTCGAACTGGCGGGTCCCGACTGCGACTCCGTCCTGGCGGCCTACCCGCAGCTGCGGCCGCTGCTCGCCCGCCGCGCCGGCACGCTCTCCGGCGGTGAGCAGCGGATGCTCGCCCTCTCCCGCGCCCTGCGGGCACACGCGCGCGTGGTGCTCGTCGACGAGCCCGCGCAGGGCATGTCCCCGGCGGTCGCCGCCCGGACCTACGACCTGCTGGCCTCGCTCGACGCGTGCGTGGTCGTCGCCGAGCAGCGGCTGCCGCCCGCGCTGCGCGGCCGTAGGGCCTTCGTGCACGAACTGCGGCGCGGCGCGGTCGTGTTCAGCGGCGAGGCGGGCGAGTGGGCGGCCCGGGCGGGGCGCCCGTCACCGCGGGGCGGCCGGTGACAGCGGGGCCCCACCGTCACAGGCCGCCAGGCGCGGCCCGGGCCGCCCGGTCCGCTCAGAGTGCGAGGCGTTGTCCGGGCATGATCAGGTCGGGGTCACCGCCGATGACGGCCTGGTTGGCGGCGTAGATCCGCTGCCAGGTGGTCCCGTGCCGGGCCGCGATGGTGCTGAGGGTGTCGCCCGCGCGGACGGTGTAGTCGCCCCGGGAGCTGCCGTGCGAGGAACCCGACGTCGACGGATTCGACTTCGCGGGGCTCGACTTGGACGGGCTCGACTTCGAGGAGGTCGACTTCGAGGAGGTCGACCTGGACGGGGTCGACTTCGACGGGCTCGACTTGGTGGAGACCGGGTTCTCGGCGGAGCCCGAGCCGGCCGAGGGCGCGCTGCCGGAGGCTCCGGCGCGGGCCGAGCAGGTCGGCCACGCACCCCACCCCTGGGACTGCTGGACCTTGGTGGCGACGGATATCTGCTGCGCCCTGGTGGCCTGGTCGGCGGTGGACGCGTAGGCGCCGCCCCCGAACGCGCGCCAGGTGCCGGCGGAGAACTGCAGTCCGCCGTAGTAGCCGTTGCCGGTGTTGATGTGCCAGTTGCCGCCGCTCTCGCACTGGGCGATGCGGTCCCACACCCCGCTGTCAGCCGCCGCTGCGTTGCCGGACGCGGCCAGCAGCCCGAGGGGCGCGAGCAGCGCCGCCCCGGCGAGGACCGCCGTCGTACGCGACTTACGGGTGCGGTTATCGGCACATTCGGACATGAAGATCCCTCTCTACGGACCCGGGCCTCCCCCAAGGCGGGGCGCTTCCCACGCGTCGACGCGGGTGTCGCGCTCCACCCCGTCCGCCGGCGGTGGTGCTGCGCGTCGTCTGACTCTGCGTCTGACTCCGTGCGGCCGGCGGACGTACCCGAGCGGTGCTCGCTGCACACGGCGGAGCAATCTAGGGAGCCTGACGAGTCGTTATCAACCAACTCCCTGTTTCCGCAGACCAGTTGAGGGTTACCGTAGGTAGCGGCGAATTCTGGCCACCTATTTCATGCACCCATTTCCTGATTTGTCGACCATCACTCGAAGCACCCTGTGAGTCAGCTCACGGAATCAACCTCCGTAACCTCCCCGTTACTTGACATGGAGTGTCTGATTCCGCACCCAAAGTGACCGCCTGCGCTCGACGGTTCGATTCCGTCAGCCGTGCAGCGTGACTCCCGCCACAGCTCGCCCGTTGTCTCCTGCATGAGCCGGGGACCCTCCCGGCCCCGCCCACGCACCGCCTTCCGAGGGAGTCACCCGTGCCGCGCATGCTCGACGTCAGCGACGAGGTACGTGCCGAGATCGGCGACGAAGAAGCCGACCGGCTGCTCGCCGGAGAGAACGCCCCGGGCAGTTACGACTGCACGTCCTGCCGCACCCCGGGCGACTCCGAGCACGAGCGCACCAGCACCGTCCTGTTCATCGGGGACGAGACCGCCGTCCTCGCCTTCGCCCACGCCACCTGTCTGCCCTCGCAGATCGTCCAGGTCACCGAGGAGCAGCTGCAGGGCGCGGTCCGCTCGATCAGCGGCGACACGGTCGACCTGGACCCCGACAAGGTCGTGCCCGAGCAGGCCGTGCTCGGCGTGACCAGCGGACTCATCCTGATCGCCGGGGAGTTGCACCCGGCCCTGGTCGTCGAGCCGACCGCGCCCATCGTGCGGCCCGGCGCGACCGGCGCCGGCGACGACTTCCTGCCACTGCTCATCGAGCAGGGCTTCATGCCGCTGTCCGAGCTGTCCGAGGTGCCGCCGGTGCAGCACGGCTGGTCCGTGCTGCTGGCGATGGGGCAGCTGCACGCGGTGCTCCAGCCGTCGGCGAACGGCGGGCAGCCGGTCGCCTGGTGGCAGGCGCACCAGCCGCTCCAGGTGACGGAGGGGTGGCGGGCCGCCGCCAACAAGCACCAGCAGGTGCTGATGTTCGCCGCGCCGGTGGGCTCCATCGGGCGTCAGCCCCGGGAGGACCTGCTGCGCGACGCACTGGACAAGGCCGCCGCCAACGGGCAGTTGGTCGGGGCCGCGATGCCCCTCGCCGGAACCTGAGCGCACCTCGGAACAGATCCCAGGACAGATCCCAGGACAGGTCTCAGGACCTGTCCCAGGACGGGCGGGCCGTCCAGCCGCATCCCATCCCGTGCAGGGTCGTTTGGACATACGTGCACACCTACGACGTTCCCCGCCGCCAGGCCTACCAGCCGATCCCGTCCGCGCGACCGGCTCAGGATCCCCAGGGCGGCCCATCGGCCACGCCGATCTACGACGCGCTCTACGCCGAGTACGTCAAGACGTTCCGCTCGCTGCCGGGCGACCGCAGCGGCGAGGACGACCTGGGGTTCACCGCTTTCGGGAACATCCCGCACCCCACGGGCTCGTACAACGGCCACCGGCCGGGGTCGTTCAGCAGCTCGTACAGCGCCTACAGCGCGGGCGCGCAGAGCGCACGGCACGGGACCGGACAGCAGTCGCAGTGGCAGCGGGTCGGGCAGATCGGCCAGCAGCACACGCCCACCACGATGGTCCCGGTCCCGGCGGCGCTCCCGCCGGGCCGAAGGGGCTTCTGAGCCCGGCCGGTTCCTGACCCGGCCGGGCCGACACGGCTGGAGGGCGGCGCCCCCCGCGGGCGCCGCCCTCCAGCCGTCTGTCGTCTGTCGTGTCGCTTCCTGCTCGGCTACTTCTTCTTGTTGCCGCGCTTCTCGCGCACCCGCACCGAGATATGGATCGGCGTGCCCTCGAAGCCGAACTCCTCGCGCAGCCGGCGCTCGATGAAGCGCCGGTAGCCCGCCTCGATGAAGCCGGAGGCGAAGAGCACGAACCGCGGCGGCTTGGTGCCGGCCTGGGTGCCGAAGAGGATGCGCGGCTGCTTGCCGCCCCGGACGGGGTGCGGGTGGGCGGCGACCAGCTCGCCGAGGAAGGCGTTGAGGCGGCCCGTCGGGACGCGGGTCTCCCAGCCGGCCAGGGCGGTCTCGATCGCCGGGACCAGCTTCTCCATATGGCGGCCGGTGCGCGCCGAGACGTTCACCCGGGGCGCCCAGGCGACCTGGGCGAACTCGGTCTCGATCTCCCGCTCCAGGTAGTAGCGGCGCTCCTCGTCGAGGGTGTCCCACTTGTTGTAGGCGATGACGAGGGCGCGGCCCGCGTCCACCGCCATGGTGACGATGCGCTGGTCCTGGACCGAGATGGACTCCGAGGCGTCGACCAGGATGACCGCCACCTCGGCCTTCTCGACGGCGGCCGCGGTGCGCAGCGAGGCGTAGTAGTCGGCGCCCTGCTGGAGGTGGACGCGCTTGCGGATGCCTGCCGTGTCGACGAACTTCCAGATCACGCCGCCGAGTTCGATCAGCTCGTCGACCGGGTCGCGGGTGGTGCCCGCGATCTCGTTGACGACGACCCGCTCCTCGTTCGCCACCTTGTTCAGCAGCGAGGACTTTCCGACGTTCGGACGGCCGATCAGGGCGATGCGGCGCGGGCCGCCGGTCACCGTGCCGAAGGTCTGCTCGGGGGCCTCCGGCAGCGCCTCCAGGACGGCGTCCAGCATGTCGCCGGTGCCGCGGCCGTGCAGGGCGGAGACCGGGTGCGGCTCGCCGAGGCCCAGGGACCACAGGTAGGCCGCGTCGGCCTCGGCGCTCGGGCCGTCGACCTTGTTGGCGGCCAGCACGACCGGCTTGCCGGCCTTGCGCAGCAGCCGGACGACGGCCTCGTCGGTGTCGGTCGCGCCGACCTTGGCGTCGACGACGAACACGACGGCGTCGGCGGCCTCGATCGCGTACTCGGCCTGCGCGGCCACGGAGGCGTCGATGCCGAGCACGTCCTGCTCCCAGCCGCCGGTGTCGACGACCTTGAAGCGGCGGCCCGCCCACTCGGCCTCGTAGGTGACGCGGTCACGGGTGACGCCGGGCTTGTCCTCGACGACGGCCTCGCGGCGGCCGATGATCCGGTTCACCAGGGTCGACTTGCCGACGTTCGGACGGCCGACGACGGCGAGCACGGGCAGCGGCCCGTGCCCGGCGGCCTCGATCGCGCCCTCGACGTCCTCGACGTCGAAGCCCTCTACGGCGGCGAGCTCCATGAACTCCGCGTACTCGGCGTCGCCGAGCGCCCCGTGATCGTGCTCGTGCTCGGCCGAGCCGTCGGGCTGGATGTGGTCGTTCATGAAGTCCGTACCTCGTAGTTCATCGTGGTGATCGGTGGACAACCTGACAGGTTCCAGGTGATCCACTACTAAGTGTCGCCCAGCGCCCGTGAGGACGCCCGGCGTTTTACCGGCGGCCGGTGAGCCGCCTGGCGTTCTCCAGGTGTGCGGAGAGCTGCTTCTGAATGCGTTCGGTGGCCTCGTCCAGCGCCTTGCGGGTCCGCCGTCCGCTGCCGTCGCCCGCGTCGAACGGGTCGCCGAAGACGACGTCGACCCGGGAGCGCAGCGGGGGCAGCGCCTTTATCAACCGTCCGCGCCGCTCGGAGCTTCCCAGCACGGCCACGGGGACGATCGGCGCCCCGCTGCGTACGGCGAAGTAGGCGAGCCCCGCGCGCAGGGCGGCGAAATCGCCCTCGCCCCGGGAGCCCTCCGGGAAGATCCCGAGGACCCCGCCGTTCTGCAGCACGCCCAGCGCGCGGGTGATCGCCGTGCGGTCGGTGCTGTCGCGGTCGACCTTGATCTGGCCGACGCGGTTCATGAACGGGCCGAGCGGTCCGACGAACGCCTCCTTCTTGACCAGGAAGTGCGACGCACGGGGCGCCACACCGATGACCATCGGGCCGTCGACGTTGTGCGAGTGGTTGACCGCGAGGATCACCGGCCCGTTCACGGGCACCCGCCAGGCGCCCAGCACACGCGGCTTCCACAGCCCGTACATCAGGCCGACGCCGATGCGCCGTCCCACCTCCGCGCCCCTCTCCGAGGGCAGTTCGCTCACTTTCCGGCCCGCTTCTCCTCGACGAGGGTGACGACGCACTCGATGACCTGCGCCAGCGTCAGCTCGGTGGTGTCCACCTCGACGGCGTCGTCCGCCTTGGCCAGGGGGGAGGTCTTGCGGGAGGAGTCGGCCGTGTCCCGCTTGATCAGCGCCTCCCGGGTGGCCTGCACGTCCGCGCCGTTCAGCTCGCCGCTGCGGCGGGCCGCGCGGGCCTCCGGGGAGGCGGTGAGGAAGATCTTCAGGTCGGCGTCGGGAAGGACGGTCGTGCCGATGTCCCGGCCCTCGACGACGATGCCCAGCTCCGCGGAGGCCGCCAGCGAGCGCTGCAGCTCGGTGATCCGGGCCCGCACCTCCGCCACCGCGCTCACCGCGCTGACCTTGGAGGTCACGTCCTGGGTGCGGATCGGACCGGCCACGTCGACGCCGTCGACCTCGATCGTCGGGTTCGCCGGGTCGGTGCCGGAGACGATCTCCGGCTTCCCGGCGACGGCGGCGATCGCCGTGGGGTCGTCGATGTCGATCCCGTTGCTCACCATCCACCACGTGATCGCCCGGTACTGGGCGCCGGTGTCCAGGTAGCTCAGCCCGAGCTGGCCGGCCACGGCCTTGGACGTGCTCGACTTGCCCGTGCCGGAGGGGCCGTCGATGGCGACAATCACGGGCTGGGCGGCGCCGTTTTCCACGGGGGGACACCTTCCTGGTGCGAGGCGGTGGATGTGCGGGGCGCGATCGCGCCCCGCACAAGGTTACCGGGCACAGCTCACTCGTCTGGCCGCGCGTCGACGGCACGGCGCCTCTCGACGCCGGTTCGGATGACTCGGCCTGGGAACGGCAGCCCCCGGCGACGCCCACACCGGCGCCGGGCACCCGGGAAAACGCGGCTACTGCCGAATCGCCCACCCTCGCTCACCCAACGCCGCCGACAACACCGCCGCCGACTTCGGCTCGACCATCAACTGCACCAGCCCCGCCTGCTGCCCCGTCGCATGCTCGATGCGCACGTCCTCGATGTTGACCCCGGCCCGCCCCGCGTCCGCGAAGATCCGGGCCAGCTGCCCCGGCTGGTCGTCGATCAGCACCGCGACGACCTCGTACACCCGCGGAGCCGTCCCGTGCTTGCCGGGGACCCGGACCTGTCCGGCGTTGCCCCGGCGCAGGACGTCCTCGACCCCGTCGGCCCCCGCGCGGCGCTTGGCCTCGTCGGAGGACTGCAGGGCGCGCAGCGCCTGGACGGTCTCCTCCAGGTCGCCGGCGACGTCGGTGAGCAGGTCGGCGACCGGCCCGGGGTTCGCGGACAGGATGTCGATCCACATCCGGGGGTCGGACGCGGCGATCCGGGTCACGTCCCGGATGCCCTGCCCGCACAGCCGTACGGCGGCCTCCTCGGCGTGCTCCAGGCGCGCGGCGACCATGCTGGAGACCAGATGGGGCATGTGGGAGACCAGGGCGACCGCACGGTCGTGGGCGTCGGCGTCCATCACGACCGGCACGGCCCGGCAGTGCGAGACCAGCTCCAGGCCGAGGTTCAGCACCTCGGTGTCGGTGTCCCGGGTGGGGGTGAGGACCCAGGGTCGGCCCTCGAACAGATCGCCGGTGGCGGCCAGCGGCCCGGACTTCTCCCGACCGGACATGGGGTGCGTGCCGAGGTACGCCGACAGGTCGAGGCCGAGCGCCTCCAGCTCACGGCGCGGGCCGCCCTTGACGCTGGCCACGTCGAGGTAGCCGCGGGCCACGCCCCTGCGCATGGCGTCGGCGAGCACCGCGGCCACATGGGCGGGCGGGGCGGCGACGATCGCGAGGTCCACGGGGCCGTCGGGGGCCTCGTCGGCGCCGGCGCCGAGCGCGGCCGCCGTACGGGCCTGTCCGGGGTCGTGGTCCTCCAGATGGACGACGACGCCCCGCTGGACGAGGGCCAGGGCGGCCGATGTGCCGATGAGCCCGGTTCCGATGACGAGGGCGGTCCTCACTGGGCGATGTCCTTGCGCAGTGCGGCGGCGGCGCCGAGGTAGACATGGCTGATGTCGGCCCGCGGCCGGTCGGACTCGATGTGCGCGAGGATCCGTACGACGCGCGGCAGGGCGCCCTCGATGTCGAGTTCCTGCGCGCAGATCAGCGGCACGTCGACGATGCCCAGCTTGCGGGCCGCGGCCGCCGGGAAGTCGCTGTGCAGGTCGGGCGTGGCCGTGAACCAGATGCTGATCAGGTCGTCGGCGCTGAGGGAGTTCCGCTCCAGGACGGCGGTGAGCAGCGCGCCGACCTGCTCGTCCATGTGGCCGGCCTCGTCCCTCTCCAGCTGGACGGCTCCCCGGACCGCTCGTACCGCCACGGCGCTGCTCCTTGCTGATATACGGCTCTTGGTGCATCCAGCGTAGTCAGCCCGCGTCGGACCGGTGCGCGCCGCCCGCCCGCTGAGACGGGGACGCCGAGGCGACACCGCGGAGACGCCGAGGGGGCGCCGAGGGGGGACGCTGAGGCGACGCCGAGACGGAAACACCCCCGTACGCCCCCTTTACGCCGGGTGCGGCCTGCGCTCTCATGTCAATCTGACGGCAGGACACCCGCCTCTCGGGGAAGGCCCGGCATGAAGCGTCCAGGACCCCTGCTCACCCTTCTCGCGGGACTGGTGCTCGGCCTGTTCCTGCTGACGCTCAACGCGACGACGGGGACGAAGAACGCGGCCTCGTCCACCGTGTCGCAGTCCCCGGCCCCGTCGCCGAAGACCAGCGCCCCGCCGTCCCCCACGCCCTCGCCCTCCCGCACCTCGGTTCCCGACGCCGACTACGCCGGCCGCACCAAGGACGACTCGGCCGCGATCGCCGTGTCCCTGCGCGACGGCAAGGCGATCGCGTACTTCTGCGACGGGCACACCAAGGAGTCCTGGCTGAAGGGCGACGTCGAGGACGACGGCGCCCTGCGGCTCACCGGGAAGGACGGCGCGCGGCTGGACGGCACGCTCGAGGAGGGCAGGCGGATCAGCGGCACGGTCGACGTCGGCGGCACGCACCAGGCGTTCACCGCGGACAGGGCGAAGAAGCCGTCCGGGCTGTGGCGGGCGACGGCCACCGTGCGCTCCGCGAAGATCGACGGCGGCTGGATCATCCTCAAGGACGGCACCCAGGTGGGCATCGTCACCCGCGACGGCGAACCCTCGCCCGCGCCCCGCATCGACCCCGAGACCGGCGCGGTGACGGTCGACGGACAGCAGCTCACGGCCCGCCCCGCGACCCCCTGACCCCCTGTCCCCCTCGACCCCCTGACCTCCTTTTCCCAGGGAGCCACCATGACCGTCGACCCGAACGCCGCCACCCAGAGCTTCCCGCCCTCGCGCCCCGCGCCGGCGCCCCACCCCGCCCGATACCTCGTCCCGGCCCTGGTCGCGGCCGCGGTGGCGGTGGCCCTCGGGGTGTACGGCAAGGTCCACGACCCGGCCGGCACCGCCTTCAATCTGGCCGGCTTCAGCAGCACGGGCGCGGTGAAGTCCTGGCTGGCGACGGCCGCGGTCTTCTTCGCGCTGGTCCAGGTCGTCTCGGCCCTGATGCTCTACGGGAAGCTGCCGGGCCCGAGCTGGTCCGGGACGCTGCACCGCTGGTCCGGCCGTGCGGCCTTTCTGATCACGGTCCCGGTTGCGGTGCACTGTCTGTACGCGCTTGGCTATCAGACATATGAAACGCGCGTTGTGTGGCACTCCGTCCTGGGCTGCTTCTTCTTCGGCGCCTTCAGCGCCAAGATGCTGCTGCTGCGCTGGGAGCGGCTCCCGGGATGGCTGCTGCCGATCGTCGGCGGACTCGTCTTCGCCGTGCTCACGATCATCTGGCTCACTTCCGCCCTCTGGTTCTTCCGCACGTTCGGAGTGACGACATGACCCTCCCCGCGAAACGGCGCACGGTTCTCCTGGCGACGGGCGGCGCGGCAGCGGCGCTCGCCGCGGGGTGCAGCAACTACGGCGGCGACAGCTCCTCGTCGTCCTCGTCCGAGGACTCCCCGAAGGCCTCCGCCGGAGAGGAACTGGCGAAGACGGCCGACATCCCGGTCGGCGGCGGCAAGATCTTCAAGGACCAGAAGGTGGTCGTCACGCAGCCGGCGAAGGACGACTTCAAGGCCTTCTCCGCGGTCTGCACCCACCAGGGCTGCACGGTCGGCAGCGTCGCCGACGGCACGATCAACTGTCCCTGCCACAAGAGCAAGTTCCGCATCGCCGACGGCTCCGTCGCGGGCGGCCCGGCCCCCAGCCCGCTGCCGGCCGAGCAGATCACGGTGCAGGGCGGCACCATCAAACTGGCGTGACCGCCGCCCCCACCCTGCCCGCTAGTCCCACAGCGCCCCCAGCGTCACCAGCTCCCCCTGGTACTCGATCCGGTCCGCCCACGCCGTGGGCCAGGCGTCCGCCCCGGCGTACGCGCCCGCGAACGCGCCCGCCAGACAGGCGAGGGAGTCGGAGTCGCCGGAGGAGCAGGCGGCCCGGCGCAGGACGGTCACCGGCTCGTCGGGGAAGAGCAGGAAGCACAGCAGCCCGGTCGCCAGGGCCTCCTCGGCGATCCACCCCGCCCCCGTGGCCAGACACGGGTCGGTCTCGGGCGAGGGGTCCCGCAGCGCGTCCTCGAGGCGGTCCAGGACGCCCAGGCACTCGTCCCAGCCGCGCGCGATGAACTCCTCCGGGGTCGCGTCGTGGCTGCGCGTCCACAGGTCGCCGAGCCAGCGGTGGTAGTACCGGGTGCGGCTGTCACGGGCGTACGACCGCAGCAGCCCGACCAGCCCGGCGGGCTCGGCGCCCTGCGCGAGCAGCCGTACGGCGTGCGCGGTGAGGTCGGAGGCGGCGAGCGCGGTGGGGTGCCCGTGGGTGAGGCCGGACTGGAGCTGGGCGGCGCCGGCGCGCTGCTCGTCGCTGAGGCCGGGAGCGAGGCCGAGGGGCGCGACGCGCATATTGGCGCCGCAGCCCTTGGAGCCGATCTGGCTGGCGTCCTGCCAGAGGCGCCTGTCGTCCTCCAGCAGCTCGCAGGCGGTCAGGCAGGTCCGTCCGGGCGCCCGGTTGTTGTCCGGCGACCGGTACCAGTCCACGAACTCCTTGCGCAGCGGCCGCGCCAGCCCCTCCGGGACCAGCAGCCCCCGGTCCATGGCCGTACGCATGGCCCGTCCCAGCGCCAGCGTCATCTGTGTGTCGTCGGAGACGAAGGCCCGGTTGGGCAGTTCCATCTGCCGCCACGGCCCGCACTTGGCGAGGATCGAGGGGATGTCGTTGAACTCGGTCGGAAAGCCGAGCGCGTCCCCCAGCGCGAGGCCCAGCAGGGCCCCCGTCGCGGCGCGCTTCTTGACGGTGGTCGTGGCGGTCATGCGGATCGTCCTTCCCGGGGCGGTCGCAGCAGAGGCGGATGGAGCGCGGCGGCGGCGCCGGCGCGGTAGAGAGCGGCCGGTTTGCCGCGTCCGCCGGTGAGGCGGGCGGCGCCGGGAACGGGCTCGACGAAGCCCGGGGTGGCGAGGACCTTGCGGCGGAAGTTGGGACGGTCGAGCCCGGTGCCCCACACCGTCTCGTAGACCTGCTGGAGCTCGCCGAGGGTGAACTCGGGCAGGCAGAAGGCGGTGGCGAGGCAGGTGTACTCGAACTTGGCGCCGACCCGGTCGTGGGCGTCGGCCAGGATCCGGTCGTGGTCGAAGGCGAGCGGCGCCGCGTCGTCGTACGGCAGCCAGCGGGCCTGGGCCGCGTCGCCGCCGCCGTGCGGCTCGGGCGCGTCGGGCAGCAGCGCGGCGAAGGCGACCGAGACGACCCGCATGCGGGGGTCGCGGCCGGGCTCGCTGTAGGTGCGCAGCTGCTCCAGGTGGAGGCCGGAGACGTCCGTGAGGCCGGTCTCCTCGGCCAGCTCGCGGCGGGCGGCCGTCTCCGCGGACTCGTCGGGCCGCACAAAGCCCCCGGGCAGCGCCCAGCAGCCGGCGTACGGCTGCTGACCGCGCTCGACGAGCAGGACGTGGAGGGCGCCTTCGCGCAGGGTCAGGACGGCGAGGTCGACGGTGACGGCGAAGGGCTCGTGGGCGTGCTTGTCGTAGCCCTTCACGACCGCACCCCCTTTTTATAGTCATCACGACTATAAAAAGGGGGTGCGGTCCAGCACAAGCCTTCGGCGGCGGTCAATACCACCAACTGCCCCTGGAAAACGACTCCTGGAGATCCGCCCTAGAGATCGACTCCTAGAGATCGGCCCTTAGGGATCGCCCCTTAGAGATCGCTCTTTAGAGATCGACCTCGTTCATCAGCATGCCGACCTCGGTGTTGGACAGCCGGCGCAGCCAGCCCGACTTCTGGTCGCCCAGGGTGATCGGGCCGAAGCCGGTGCGCACCAGCTTGTCGACCGGGAAGCCGGCCTCCGCCAGCATCCGGCGCACGATGTGCTTGCGCCCCTCGTGCAGGGTCACCTCGACCAGGTAGTTCTTGCCGGTCTGCTCGACGACGCGGAAGTGGTCGGCGCGCGCGTAGCCGTCCTCCAGCTCGATGCCGTCCTTCAGCCGCTTGCCCAGGTCGCGCGGGACCGGGCCCACGATGTGCGCGAGGTAGGTCTTCTTCACGCCGTACCGGGGGTGGGACAACCGGTGCGCCAGCTCGCCGTGGTTGGTGAGCAGGATGACGCCCTCGGTCTCGGTGTCGAGCCGCCCCACGTGGAAGAGCCGCGTCTCCCGGTTGGTCACGTAGTCGCCGAGGCACTGACGTCCCTCGGTGTCCTCCATCGTCGAGACGACGCCGGCCGGCTTGTTCAGCGAGAAGAACTGGTACGACTGGGTGGCGACGGTCAGACCGTCGACCCTGACCTCGTCCTTCTGCGGGTCGACCCGCTTGCCCTGCTCGAGCACGATCTCGCCGTTGACCTCGACCCGCGCCTGCTCGATCAGCTCCTCGCAGGCGCGCCGGGAGCCGTAGCCGGCACGCGCGAGGATCTTCTGCAGCCGCTCGCCCTCCTGCTCGGCGCCCGGGAAGGTCTTGGGCGGCTTGACGTCCTTCTTGCCCGCGTACCGCTCGCGGTTGCGCTCCTCGGCCCGCGCCTCGTACTCGCGGGAGGTCGCCGGGACCGAACGGCCGCGCCCGGTGCCCTGCCCCTGCTTGGGGCCGCCCTTGGCGCCGCCGCGCGCGGACGCGCCGCGCCCGGACTTCGGGCCCTCGTGGGTCCCGCTCGGCCCTACGTCGTAGCGGCGCTCCTCGGGACGGGGCTTGCCCGGGCGCTTCGGCCTGTCGTCGCGCCCTCCGCCGCCCTTCGGCTGGGAGCCGCCTCCACCGGTTCCCCGGGGCTTGCCGCGCCCGCTGTTCCTGCCATTGCCGCTGCCACTGCTTCGCATCAAAGTTCCGTCGTCGTCGTGTCGTCTGCATCTGCGTCCGGTGCGTCCGGATCGAACGACGGGACCCCTTCCAGCGTCTCGGCCTCGATCGCCTCCGCCTCGGGGAGAAAGGGCGCGAGCTCCGGGAGCTCGTCCAGGCCTCGCAGGCCCATCCGCTCCAGAAAGTAGTTCGTCGTCCTATACAGGATCGCACCTGTTTCGCGTTCCGCGCCCGCCTCCTCGACGAGACCGCGCTGGAGCAGGGTCCGCATCACGCCGTCGCAGTTCACTCCGCGCACCGCGGAGACCCTGCTACGGCTCACCGGCTGACGGTAGGCGACGACCGCCAGCGTCTCCAGCGCCGCCTGGGTGAGCCGGGCCTGCTGGCCGTCCAGCACGAAGCCCTCGACGGCCGCCGCGTACTCGGGCCGGGTGTAGAACCGCCAGCCGCCCGCGACGGGCCTGAGCTCGAAACCGCGCCGCTGCACGGTGTACTCGTCGGCCAGCTCCCGCAGGGCGTCCGCGATCTGCCGCCGGGGCCGCTGGAGGATCTTCGCGAGGTGGTCCTCGGTCGCGGGCTCGTCCACGACCATGAGCACGGCCTCCAGGGCCGGCTTGAGATCGAGATCGGCGACGGTCTGCTCATTCACGCTTCTTCTCCTCCTCCGGCCTCTCGGGCTCCTCGGGCGGGCGGTCGAACTCGTCGGTGACCCTGGGCTGCGCGTCCCCGTCCCCACCGGTCCACCGCACCAGCAGCTCCCCCAGCGCGATCTCCTGGTCCAGCGCGACGGCCTTCTCCCGGTACAGCTCCAACAGCGCCAGAAAGCGCGCTACGACGGTGAGGGTGTCGTCGGTGTCCGCCACCAGCGTGCGGAAGCTGGCCTGCCCGAGCCGCCGCAGCCGTGCGACGACGATCCCGGCCTGCTCCTGCACGCTCACCAGCGGCGCGTGGATGTGGTCGACGTACACCTGCGGCTTGGCCCTGGGCTGCATCGCCTTCACGGCGAGCTTCGCGAAGCCCTCCGCGCCGATGCTGATGACGACCTCGGGCAGCAGCTCGGCGTGGTGCGGTTCGAGGCCGACGGTACGCGGGTAGCGGCGGGCCTCCGCGTCGAGCTTCGCGGTGAAGACGTCGGCGACCTGTTTGTACGCGCGGTACTGGAGCAGCCGGGCGAACAGCAGGTCTCGGGCCTCGAGCAGCGCCAGGTCGGCCTCGTCCTCGACCTCGGCGGCGGGCAGCAGCCGGGCCGCCTTGAGATCGAGCAGCGTGGCGGCCACGACGAGGAACTCGGTCGTCTGGTCCAGGTCCCAGTCCGGGCCCATCGCCCTGATGTGCGCCATGAACTCGTCGGTGACCTTCGACAGTGCGACCTCGGTGACGTCCAGCTTGTGCTTGGAGATCAGCTGGAGGAGCAGATCGAAGGGCCCCTCGAAGTTGGCGAGCCGGACCTTGAAGACCCCGTCATTCGGCTCGCGGGGCTCACGTGGCCCACAGGGCTCGGCGACGGCGATGGGGGCCGTGGCCACGGGCTCCGGATCGGTGGACTCCGGAGCGGCGGATTTCGGAGCGGCGGATTTCGGAGCAGAGGATTCCGGAGCAGAGGATTCCGGAACGACAGGTTCCGGCACCGCCGGCGCCGTGTCCGGCACTTCCGGCACCCCGTCCGGGACGGGAACCGGCGATGCCCCCGGCCCCCTCCCCAGCGCACGGCGACGGCCGCCGCCTGCGCCGGAGGCGGGACCGGGGCCGGGAACGTCGTTCGAGGTCATGGCCCCCGCAGGCTACCGCTACCGCCCGCGCAGTCGTCGTACGAGGATGCTCGCGTCCCCGCGGCTCTCCAGGTCGGCGAGGACCACGGCGACCGCCTCGCGGACGATCCGGCCCCGGTCCACGGCCAGTCCGTGCTCGCCGCGGAGCACCAGACGGGCGTGCTCCAGATCCATGAGCTCCTCGGCGGACACGTACACGGTGATCTTCTCGTCGTGCCGCTCGCGGCCGCTGGGCCGCCGCGACGCCGCCCGGCCGCGCTTGCGCGACTGGGCCTCGGCCGCGGCGGCGGGGGAGACAGAACCTTCCTGCGCCCCCTGACGGCGCGGACCGCGCTCCCCGGCGACGCCCCGGCTGTGGGACTCGCCGGAGTCGGCGTGATCGGCGTCGGCCGCCACATGCTCCGCGCCCTCGCCGTCCCCGCCCTGTACGGGCACGGACGGCGGAGCGTCCGCGGCGGCCGCTCCGTCGCTCTCGCCCGCCGGAGCGGGCACCCGGCCCTCGCCGCCTGCGGGGCGCCGGGGTGCGGACGGCTGAAGCGCCATTCCCCCTGTCGTACGGAAGAGTTCGTCGGCCCCCGGCAGACTCACTCGGCGGGACACCGGGCGAGCACCTCCCTGGCGAGCTGGCGATAGGCGGCGGCGCCGACGGAGTTGGAGGCGTACGTGGTGATCGGCTCACCGGCGACCGTGGTCTCCGGGAAGCGGACCGTGCGCCCGATGACCGTGTGGTAGACGTGGTCGTCGAAGGCCTCGACGACCCGTGCGAGCACCTCACGGCTGTGCACGGTGCGCGAGTCGTACATCGTGGCCAGGATCCCGTCGAGCTCCAGCTCCGGGTTGAGCCGTTCCTGGACCTTCTCGATGGTCTCGGTCAGCAGGGCCACACCGCGCAGCGCGAAGAACTCGCACTCCAGCGGCACGATCACCTTGTGCGCGGCCGTCAGCGCGTTGACGGTGAGCAGGCCGAGTGAGGGCTGACAGTCGATGACGATGTAGTCGTAGTCGTCCATCAGCGGCTTCAGGGCCCGTTGCAGCGTCGACTCGCGCGCGACCTCGGAGACCAGTTGGACCTCCGCCGCCGACAGGTCGATGTTGCTCGGCAGCAGGTCCATGTTGGGAACCGCGGTCTTGAGCAGGACCTCGTCGGCCGACATGCCCCGCTCCATGAGCAGGTTGTAGACCGTGAGGTCGAGCTCCATCGGATTGACGCCGAGACCGACCGACAGCGCGCCCTGCGGGTCGAAGTCCACGAGCAGCACCCGACGTCCGTACTCCGCGAGAGCGGCGCCCAGATTGATGGTCGACGTCGTCTTGCCCACGCCGCCCTTCTGGTTGCACATCGCGATGATCGTCGCGGGGCCGTGGTGGGTCAGCGGGCCCGGGATCGGGAAGTACGGCAGCGGGCGTCCGGTCGGACCGACGCGCTCACGGCGCTGTCGGGCCGCGTCGGGCGCGAGCGTGGCCGCGTACTCCGGGTCCGGCTCGTATTCGGCGTCGGGGTCGTAGAAGTGCCCTTCGGGCAGTTCGTCGTAGTCGGCGAAATGGTTGTGGGGCGCGCCACTTCCGTCGCCGGCCATGGCGTTCACGTGATGGCCATCCATGCTCTGGGGTGCTGTCTGAGCCATACGGGGGCTTCTCTGGCTCTGGTGGGCTGCGAAGGTGCGGACAGCGACGGAGCCGACAGCCTCGAGCCTCGCGGAACCCTGGTCCCGCGTAGGCATTCCTGGTTGACCACCCCCGGGAGCAAATGTCGACTCATTCACAAGTCGTCTTACCTCCTTGGTGACCAGGAAACTTCTAGACAAGGTCAGCGTGGCACCATGCCGACAGTCGGCGACTCTATGGCGTGTCGGGCGTTCGCAGCAACACAATCCGCCGGACCCGGCCCGATGTGTCGGCAATGAAACATCCCGCTGTCAAGGGCGTACGGCCGTCGCACGGCAGGTTTCACCGGTGCACGAATCGGTCGAAGAGTTACGTTCGAGGCGAGTTGGCCGAGTGCCGCAAAGTGACCATACACACACCCGGCCGGACCTTGTCGGGCAAGGTCCGGCCGGGTGTGCGGTGTTGACGACCTGCGGTGGGGTCCTCCCGATCGAGCGAAGGGGGGATCGGGGGAGCATCGCCTTTTACCGCAAAGGAACTTAGTCGACAGACTCAGCTGAGCAGGGACTCCAGCTCCACGTGCTCCAGGCCGTGGGCCTCGGCGACCTCGCGGTAAACGACCTTGCCGTCATGGGTGTTGAGACCCTTGGCCAGCGCGGGATCGCGGCGCAACGCCTCCACCCAGCCCCGGTCGGCGAGTTCGACGATGTAGGGCAGCGTGGCGTTGGTGAGCGCGTAGGTCGAGGTGTTGGGGACCGCGCCGGGCATGTTGGCGACGCAGTAGAAGACCGAGCCGTGGACCGGGAAGGTCGGCTCGGCGTGGGTGGTGGGACGGGAGTCCTCGAAGCAGCCGCCCTGGTCGATCGCGATGTCGACAAGGACACTCCCCGGCTTCATGCGGGAGACGAGCTCGTTGGTGACCAGCTTCGGGGCCTTGGCGCCCGGGATCAGGACGGCGCCGATCACGAGGTCGGCCTCCAGGCAGGCCTTCTCCAGCTCGAAGGAGTTGGAGACGACCGTCTGGATCTTGGTGCCGAAGATCTTGTCGGCTTCCTTGAGCTTGTTGATGTCGCGGTCGAGCAGGGTCACGTGGAAGCCCATGCCGATGGCGATCTGCGCCGCGTTCCAGCCGGAGACCCCGCCGCCGATGACCACGGCCCGGCCGGCCGCGACGCCGGGGACGCCGCCGGGCAGGACGCCGCGGCCGCCGTTGGCGCGCATCAGGTGGTACGCGCCGACCTGCGGGGCGAGGCGGCCGGCGACCTCGGACATCGGGGCGAGCAGCGGCAGCGCGCGGCTGGGCAGCTCGACCGTCTCGTAGGCGATCGCGGTGGCGCCGGACTCCAGGAGGGCGTCGGTGCACTCCCTGGACGCGGCCAGGTGCAGGTACGTGAAGAGCGTCTGGTCCTTGCGCAGCCGGTGGTACTCCTCGGCGATGGGCTCCTTGACCTTGAGCAGCAGGTCGGCGGTGGCCCAGACCTCGTCGGCGGTCTCCAGGATCCGCGCCCCGGCGGACAGGTACTCCTCGTCCGTGATCGACGAGCCGACGCCGGCGCCGCGCTCGACGACGACCTGGTGGCCGTGGCGCACCAGCTCGTGCACACCGGCGGGGGTGATGGCCACCCGGAACTCGTTGTTCTTGACCTCGCGGGGGATGCCGACCTTCACGTCGATCACGGTCCTTGGCTCAGAGGGTGTGGGGGCATGGCAAGACATAACCGGATGCAATGGGCACACCGGGATACACCGCAGGAGAAGGTGCGGCAGAGCCAGTCTAATGAAGGTGTTCCCGCTGTCTAGCCTTTCAATGCATCAATCTTCAGCGGATGTACTACGGATTTCGTAGGCGTTAGCGCCGTGTTCCGGCTGTTCCGCCTTGGAATCAGCCTCGGAACCCGCCTGGGAACCGGAATCGGGGCCCGCCTGGGAACCTGCCTTGGAACCCGCCTCGGGGCCTGCCTCGGGGCCTGCCTCGGGGCCTGCCTCGGGGCCTGCCTCGCGGCCTGACGTGGCATCCGCCATGGCATCACCGTCCTGGAGACCGTCCTGAAGACCGTCCTTGAGCTCCTCCCCCAGGATGCGCTCGGCCGCGCCGCGGTGCAGGCGGGCGGCCGCCGGGTCGCCGAGCCGCTCCAGGGTGTCGGCCAGCCGCAGCTGCACCGCGGCCTGCAGCCGCGTGTCCTGCGCGCGCCGCGCCCACTCCACCGCCTCCTGGCAGGTGCGCAGCGACTCCTCGGGCCGCCCCGCGTACTCCTGGACCCGCGCCAGTTCGCTCAACGCCCGTGCGTACGCGGCGACATCGCCGTTCTTGCGGTGCCCGGCGGCCGCGGCCCGCCAGCCGCGCTGCGCCTCGCCGTAGCGGCCCGCATAGGTGTGCGCGGTGGCGATGCGCCCGTAGAGCCGGGCCGCGTCCTCGCGCTCGTCGCGGGCCAGGCGCTGGGCGAGGGCCCGGCCGAACCAGTCGGCGGCCCGCTCGTAGTCCCCGAGTTCCAGATGCGCGCCGCCTACGGATTCCATCGCGCGGCCGATCGCGTACGGGTCGTTCGCCTCGCGTCCGGCGTCCAAGGCCGCCCGGTAGCGCACCAGGGCCTCCGCCGTGCGCCCGGTCCGGGCGTCGACGTCGGCCAGGTTCAGCAGGGCCGCGGCCCGCTCCCGGGGCAGCTCCCGGCGCTCGGCGACATCGAGGACGAGCTGGTGGACGCCGTACAGGTCGGGCGCCGCCGCCTGGGTGCCGAAGTGCGCGACCATCGCCCTGACCAGCTGGGACATCAGCCGACGGGCCAGGGTGTCCAGCTCCCCGTCGGCGACCGCCGTCCGGGCCGCGGCGAGCAGGGCCGGCCGGCGGATGCGCAGCCAGTCGGCGGCCGCGCGCGGGGTCGGGAAGTGCAGGGCGCGGGGCATGCCCTGGAGCTTCTCGCGGGCCTGCGGACTGTCCGTCTCGGTGATGGCCCGGCAGGCCTGCAGCAGCCGTACCGTCCGCTCCAGCATGCGGGCGCGGGCCAGCTGGAGCTCGGCGGGGCGCTCATGGGTCTCGGCGGCGGCGCGCAGCAGGGGTTGCAGACAGCCGGGGACCTCGTACTCGGGCAGCGGCGACCGCACGGCCCGCAGCAGGCCCCGGACGGTGAGGTCGTCCAGGGTGGTGCGGGCGGCGCCCACCGAGCAGCCGGCGAGCGCGGAGGCGGTGTGCGGGTCGACGAGGCCGGCCGGGGCGAGGCTGAGCAGTCGCAGTATCCGGGCGGCGGGGGCGGGCAGCGCGTCGTGGACGAGGCGGAAGACCCGGCTGAGCGGTGTGCCCTCGTCGCCCTCCGCGTGCAGCTGCTTGGCGAGGTCGGCGACGGCGGCCTGGGGGCGGGCGGCGAGCCAGCCGCCGGCCAGGGTCAGCGCGGCGGGCTGGCCCTGGCAGGCCTCGACGAGGCCCTCGGCGGAGCGCGGGTCGACGGTGATGCGGACCGAGCCGGTGAAGCGGGTCAGCAGATCGAGGGCGGACTTGGTGTCCAGGCCGCCCAGGGTGCAGGGGCGGACGTCCGAGATGCCGGTGAGCGGACCGGCGGAGACGGCGACGAGGAGGCACTCCGGAGTGTCCGGAAGCAGCGCGTCGACCTGTTCGGCGCCGGCCGCGTCGTCCAGCAGGATCAGCATGCGCCGGTCGGCGAGGGCCTCGCGCAGGGCCGCCGCGAGGTCGTCCTCGTCGGCGCCGGCCGGGGTCGGCAGACCGAGCGCGGCGAGCAGTTCGCGGGCGGCCCGCTCCACGGGGACGGGGGTGCCGTCCGGCTCGCCGAGGCGGGCGCGCAGGACGCCGTCGCGGTAACGGTCGGCGACCTGCCGGACGAGCTCCTCGGCGAGCGCCGTACGCCCGGAGCCGGGTCGGCCGGCAATGAGGAGCACCCGCGCGCGGGGAGCCTTCTTGCCGGCGATGGTGTCCAGTCCCGCGCGCTCGATATCGGCGCGCAGTTCCTTCAACTCCCGGGTGCGGCCCAGGAAATGGCCCTGCGTCGCAGCGTGTCCGGACAGCTGCACGCCGCCTGTGTCCACTGCCTGATCCGTCACGGGCCACACTCCCGTCCCACGCACGCACAAAGCCCCCCGGGACTCCGGATCGGGCGATTCCAGAGCCTAGTTCACGCTCTGCGACGTTCCGGGCGGAGCGCGACGGAGGACGGCCGGGACGTCCCCCGATCGGATCAGGCGATCGTCACACCGCACCCGTCCGAGAAGAGATCACGCGAAGAGATCACGCGAAGAGAACGCGCGCCAAGAGATCACGCACGAAGGGAATGCGTCTGAGGGACGCGTCTGAAGGAAGTGCGTCTGAAGGGTTCACGCATCGAACGGACGCGCCGGCCACGGCGCCTCCGCCGGGCGCAGCGCGTCGAGACCGTCCCCGCCGCGCGCGGCGACCAGGGAGAGGGCGCCGACCACGAGACAGGTGTTGTGCACATCGCCCGCGAGGGCGGCCCGGACCAGCTCGCCGACCGGCACGCGCGCGTGCTCCATATCGGCCTCCTCGTCCTCGACCTCGAAGCGCAGCCCCTCGGCCTCGGACAGACCTCGGGCCAGGAAGATGCGCACGGCCTCGTCGCAGCCGCCGGGGGTGGGGTACACGTCGGTCAGCACCCGCCAGTCCTCGGCCTTGACGTGCGCCTCCTCGTACAGCTCGCGCTGAGCGGCGTGCAGCGGGTTCTCGCCGGGCACGTCGAGCAGACCGGCCGGGATCTCCCACAGCTTCTGCCGTACGGGGTGGCGGTACTGCTTGATGAGCAGGACGCGGTCCTCCTCGTCGAGGGCGAGGACGGCCACGGAACCGGGGTGGACCTGGTAGTCGCGGCGGGCCACCGAACCGTCGGGCATGACCACCTCGTCCGTGCGGACGGAGGTCTTGTTGCCCACGAAGGGGGTCTCCGTGGCCCGGATCTCCCACGCCTCGGGGGTGTCCTTGATCGTCATGCCCTGTCCTTCCACCCGTACAGAGGCCTCCCGCGCAGAACCAGACGCAAGAGCCACACGTAAAAAAAGCAGCCGGGACGCTCGCCTTTGAAGGAATGCGCCCCGGCCACCGTACAACCGGTGTGTTACTCGGAAATCTTCTGTGCCGCGACCTTCCGCTCGACCGCCGCCTTCACCAGTCCGGCGAAGAGCGGATGCGGGCGCGTGGGCCGCGAGCGCAGCTCGGGGTGGGCCTGGGTGGCGACGAGGTAGGGGTGGACGTCGCGCGGGTACTCGACGTACTCGACGAGCTTGCCGTCCGGCGAGGTGCCGGAGAACAGGATGCCCGCCTTCTTCTCCAGTTCCGCGCGGTAGGCGTTGTTGACCTCGTAGCGGTGCCGGTGCCGCTCCTCGACGTACTCCTTGCCGTCGTACACCTCGCGCACGATCGAGCCCTCGGCGAGCTTGGCGGGGTACATGCCCAGGCGCATGGTGCCGCCCATGTCGCCGTCGCCGGCGACGATGTCGAGCTGTTCGGCCATGGTGGAGATGACGGGGTGGGCGGTGGCCGAGTCGAACTCGGTGGAGTTGGCGTCCGCGATGTCGGCGAGGTTGCGGGCGGCCTCGATGACGATGCACTGCAGGCCCAGGCACAGCCCGAGCAGCGGGATCCTGTTCTCGCGGGCGTAGCGGATCGCGCCGACCTTGCCCAGGACGCCGCGGTCGCCGAAGCCGCCGGGGATGCAGACGCCGTCGACGTCGGCGAGCTGGGCCGCGGCGCCGGCGGGGGTCCGGCAGTCGTCGGAGGTGACCCACTTGATCTTGACGCGGGCCTTGTTGGCGAAGCCGCCGGCGCGCAGGGCCTCGGTGACGGAGAGGTAGGCGTCGGGGAGGTCGATGTACTTGCCGACGAGGGCGAGGGTGATCTCGTGGTCGGGGTTGTGGACGCGGTCCAGGAGGTCGTCCCAGGTCGTCCAGTCCACGTCGCGGAAGGGCAGGTCGAGCTTGCGGACGACGTAGGCGTCCAGGCCCTCGCCGTGCACGGTCTTGGGGATGTCGTAGATGGAGCGGGCGTCCGGGCAGGCCACGACGGCGGCCTCGTCGACGTCGCACATCAGGGAGATCTTCCGCTTGATCGCGGTGGGGACCTCTCGGTCGCAGCGCAGGACGATCGCGTCGGGCTGGATGCCGATGTTGCGCAGCGCGGCCACCGAGTGCTGGGTGGGCTTGGTCTTCAGCTCGCCGGACGGGCCGATGTAGGGCAGGAGGGAGATGTGGACGACGAAGACGTTGTCGCGGCCGACCTCGTGGCGGACCTGGCGCACGGTCTCCAGGAACGGCAGCGACTCGATGTCGCCGACCGTGCCGCCGACCTCCGTGATCACGACGTCCACCTCGTCCGTCGCCATACGGCGGATGCGGTGCTTGATCTCGTTGGTGATGTGCGGGATGACCTGCACGGTGTCGCCCAGGTACTCGCCGCGCCGCTCCTTGGCGATCACCGTGGAGTAGATCTGGCCGGTGGTGACGTTGGCGGAGCCGTCGAGGTCACGGTCGAGGAAACGCTCGTAGTGGCCGATGTCCAGGTCGGTCTCGGCGCCGTCGTTGGTGACGAACACCTCACCGTGCTGGAAGGGGTTCATCGTGCCGGGGTCGACGTTGAGGTAGGGGTCGAGCTTCTGCATCACGACGCGCAGGCCGCGGGCCTTGAGCAGCATGCCGAGGCTGGAGGCGGTGAGGCCCTTGCCGAGCGAGGAGGCGACACCCCCGGTGACGAAGATGTGCTTGGTCGTCGTGGCGGTGCTGTTTCGGTAAGCAGCGGGCGGCATGGCCAAGAGGGGGCTCCCGTGGTCGCGGTCTGGGGTGCGGTGCGGCTGCGGGCCCGGAAACTCCGGGGGCGCCGTCGCTGCGGTTCGGGGGTTTCGTGCCCACCGGTCCACGGGCTACCAGGGTATCAGCGCCTGAACGGGATGGCTTCCGACCACGCTCCGCACATGTGTCGACACGGACCCGCGCCCCCGCACGTGTTTCTCACGGCTCGCTCACCCGATCGGCCCACCCGGGTTGCCCGGAGCGGCACGCAGATCATCTACGTGCGTCGTATCCTGCTCGGACACTCGCTGCCGAGCCCGGTCGGAAAGACGGCACACCCCCGCCCGTATCCCACCGGAACAATGAGAGCTCGTCAGTTCGTTGAGCAACAATTGACGTTTTGCCTCTACGGCCGAGCGACTGCTTTGCTTCATCGCTCAACGACGCATTACAACGACCCCTTGACCGCACTAGCGACAGCCCCCATGTTCCATATGTTCCATGGGGGTGACGTGGCCGTTCGACTGGAGTTGCACGTGGCCGGGCGCATCGAAGACTACGCACTCATCGGAGACATGCAGACCGCAGCCCTGGTCTGCCGGGACGGCACAGTCGACTGGCTGTGCCTGCCCCGCTTCGACTCACACGCGATCTTCGCCGGTCTGCTGGGCACCGAGGAACACGGCTTCTGGCGGCTGGGCCCCGCGCACGCCTCCGACGCGCAGCCGCCGCGGGCCGCCCGGCGCACCTACCGCGGCGACTCGCTCATCCTGGAGTCCGAGTGGGACACGCCGCGCGGCACGGTCCGAGTGACCGATTTCATGCCCCCGCGTGACGGCGCGCCCCAGCTGATCCGGATCGTCGAGGGCGTCTCGGGCCGCGTCCCCATGCGCTCGACCCTGCGGATGCGCTTCTCCTACGGCCGGGTCGTCCCCTGGGTGCACAAGCACGAGGGCCGCACGGTGGCCGTCGCGGGCCCCGACTCGGTGTGGTTCGACACCACCGCCGAGACGTACGGGAAGTCGCTGACGACGTACGCGGACTTCACGGTCGCCCCCGGTGACCGGATCGCGTTCACGATCTCGTGGGAGCCCTCGCACAAGCAGCCGCCGCCGCTGCCGGAGCCCGAGCAGTCGCTGGAGGCGACCGAGGAGTTCTGGCGCGAGTGGGTCGAGCACTGTACGTACCACGGCCCCTACCGTGAGGCGGTGATCCGCTCGCTGATCACCCTCAAGGCCCTGACGTACGCCCCCACCGGCGGCATCGTCGCCGCGCCCACCACCTCCCTGCCCGAGGACATCGGCGGCGTCCGCAACTGGGACTACCGCTACACCTGGCTGCGGGACGCGGCCATCACCCTCTCCTCGCTGCTGCGCACCGGCTACCGCGAGGAGGCCCGCGCCTGGCGCGAATGGCTGCTGCGGGCCGTCGCCGGCGACCCCGAGAACCTGCAGATCATGTACGGCATCGCGGGCGAGCGCGAGCTGGGCGAGGCCGAGCTGGACTGGCTGCCCGGCTACGAGAACTCCGGCCCCGTCCGGGTCGGCAACGGCGCGGCGCACCAGCTCCAGCTGGACGTGTACGGCGAGGTCACCGAAGCCCTCCACCTCGGCCATATGACCGGCCTGGCCCGCAACGACTACGCCTCCCTGCTCCAGCTCAAGCTGATCCGCTACCTCGAGGACCACTGGGACGAGCCGGACGAGGGCATCTGGGAGGTGCGCGGCCCGCGCCGGCACTTCGTGCACTCCAAGGTCATGGCCTGGGTCGCGGTCGACCGCACGATCAAGCTGATCGAGTCCGGCGACGCGGACGGCCCGCTGGAGAAGTGGCGCGAACTGCGCGACGACATCCACCGGGACGTGTGCGAGAAGGGCTACGACAAGGAGCGCAACACCTTCACCCAGTCGTACGGCTCGAAGGAGCTGGACGCCTCGCTCCTGCTGATCCCGCAGATGGGCTTCCTGCCCCCGGACGACAAGCGCGTCATCGGCACCATCGAGGCGATCCAGCGCGAGCTGTCCACCACGGACGGCTTCATCCTGCGCTACCCGACCTCGGGCGGCGACGAGGGCGTCGACGGCCTGCCCGGCGACGAGGGCGCGTTCCTGGCCTGCTCGTTCTGGATGGCGGACGACCTCGCGATGATCGGCCGGGTGGACGAGGCTCGCAAGCTCTTCGAGAAGCTGCTGTCCCTGCGCAACGACCTCGGCCTGCTCGCCGAGGAATGGGACCCCCGCCTGCAACGCCAGGTCGGCAACTTCCCCCAGGCCTTCAGCCACGTCCCCCTGATCGACACGGCCCTGCGCCTGACGGCATCGGGGGCGTACGGCGGCTGAGCCATCCCGCACCACGGCTGAACAGGACCGCCGGGCCGCGCACGCCTAGGCTGGATAGGTCAGAGCCCCTGCACGGAAGGGGGCGCCTCATGGCCTCCCCGTCGAAGGCGGGCGCGGCACTCGCCGCGCTCCGCGAAAATCTGGTTGGCGACGTGTTCGCCCCGGGGGACGTGGGCTACGACGAGGCCCGCGCGGTCTTCAACGCGATGATCGACCGGCGTCCGGCGGTGATCGCCCAGTGCGTGGACGAGGCCGACGTCGTCACGACGGTGCGCTTCGCCCGTGACCTGGACCTGCCCCTCGCGGTGCGCGGCGGCGGGCACAGCGTGGCGGGCATGGCGCTGGGCGACGGGGCCGTGGTGGTCGACCTGCGCCATCTGCGCGCGGTCACGGTCGATCCCGCGGCCGAGGCGGTACAGGTCGCGGGCGGGGCCACGATGAGCGACCTGGACCGCGCCTGCGCGCCCCACGGCCTCGCCACGACCGGCGGCCGGGCCTCCACCACCGGCGTCGGCGGCTTCGTCCTCGGCGGCGGCACCGGCTGGCTGGACCGCCCCTTCGGACTGGCCGTCGACAACCTCCTCGGCGTCGACCTGGTCACCGCCGACGGCGAGCGCGTCCACGCGAGCGCGGACGACCACCCCGACCTGTTCTGGGCCCTGCACGGCGGCGGCGGAAACTTCGGCGTCGCCACCGCGCTCACCCTGAAGCTGCACGAGATGCCCGAGTTCTCCATCGCGCTGCTGCTGTACCTCCCGGAGTTCGGCCCCGAGGTCACCCGCACCTACCGCGACGTGATCGCCGTCGGCCCGGACGAGGCGAGCGGCGCCGCCCTCTACCTCACCGGCCCGCCCGCGGAGTTCGTCCCGCCCCACCTGGTCGGGGCCCTGCTGTGCGGCGCGCTGCTGACGTACGCCGGCGCCGAGGCGGACCTGCGCAAGCTGGCCGAACCGCTGCTGGCACTGCCGCACGAGGTGGAGGTCGTCGGGGCGATGCCGTACGCCGAGGTCCAGTGCATGCTCGACGATCCGCCGGGAATGCGGAACTACTGGTCGGCGGAGTACCTGACGGGCGCGCCCGACGACTTCGTGGACGTCTACTGCGCCCTCGGGGAGTCCCTGCCGACGCCGACCGGCACGATGCACGCGCTGTTCCCGCAGGGCGGCGCGATCGGCGCGGGCCCGCACGAGTACCCGGTGCCCTACCGCGACGCGCCCTGGGGCGTGCACCCGTTCGGGCTCTGGGAGGACCCGGGGGACGACGAGCGGTGCATACGGTGGGTCCGGGACGTGCGCGCCGACGTACGGCCGTGGAGCACGGGCGCGGTCTACCTCAACTTCATCGGCGACGAGGGCGCCGACCGGATCGTGGCGGGCCTGGGCGCCGAGAACGCGCGGCGGCTCGCGGACGTGAAACGGTCGTACGACCCCGACAACGTGTTCCGCTTCAACCACAACATCAGGCCGGCCTGAGGAGATGTTCCCGGAACGTATCCGCAGGTAGCGTCCGCAGCATGGACAGCCGCGACACCCGCACGGACCACCGATTCGACAACCAGGCCGCCGGCATCACCGTGCAGCGCGCCCTGGAGCTGCCCGGGCTGCGCAGCGGGCTCCCCGAGATCCTTGCGGGCGCCGACCGGCTGGGCCGCACGGTGCGCTGGGTGCACGCGGGCGAGGTCCCCAACATCGCCTCCCTGCTCAAGGGCGGCGAGCTGCTGCTGACCACCGGCTACGGCCTGGGCACCCGTCCGGCCGAACAGCGGGCGTTCGTGCGCACCCTGGCCGAGCGGGGCATCGCCGCCCTGGTGATCGAACTGGGCCCGCGCTTCACCCGGCTGCCCGCGGCCCTCGTCGAGACGGCCCGCACGACCGGCCTGCCGCTGGTCCAGCTGCACCGCGAGGTGCCCTTCGTGGCGGTGACGGAGGAGATCCACACCGAGATCGTCAACGGGCACTACGCCCTGCTCCAGCGCGCGGAGGAGGTGCACCGCCGCTGCACGGAGGCGCTGCTGGGCGGCGGCGGGATCCCCCAGGTGCTGGGCATCCTCGCGGACTTCAGCGGCAACCCGGTCTTCCTGGAGACGACGGACGGCCAGCTCCTGTACGCCGCCGGGTCCGGCCCCGAGGGAGCCGATCCCCTCCAGGTGTGGGAGGGGCTGCGCGGCCCGCACAAGGACGCGCCGCCGCCCGCCGGTTCGGTGCTGGTGGACGTGCCCGGGGGCGGGCCGGGGGCGGGTTCGGTGCGCGCCCGGCTCGTCCTGCTGCCCGTGCGCTCCCCGCTCGCACCGGTGCACCGGATCGCCGCCGAGCGGGCGGCCGGGATCCTGGCCGTGGTGCTGATGCAGGCCCGCCAGGAGGAGGAGCTGGCGGCGCGCGGCCGGGGCGACTTCCTGACCGACCTCGCCGAGGGCCGCATCGCGGCGGAGGACGCTCCGGCGCAGGCCCGCGTCCTCGGCTTCAAGCCCGGCCAGAGCCCGCTGCTCCCGGTCGTCATGCGGCTGGGCGACACCGGCTCCCCGGGCGGCGGCTGGGCGGTGCTGGCCCGCGCGGTGGCGGAGGAGCTGGCGTCGGTGGGCGTGCCGGTGCTGCTGGGCGTACGGCCGGTCGAGGGGCGGGTGCCCCTGCTGCTGGGCCTGCGCTCGGAGTCGGAGCGGTCGGCGGTCGCGGACCGGGTGGCGGCGGCGCTGCGGGCCGGGGTGGAACGGGCCGGGATGCAGCGCCCGGGAGCGCAGCCGCCGGTCGTGGTCGTCGGGGTCGCGGGCGGCTGGGCGGCCGCCTCCGCGGGCCTGCGGCACGCGGCGGAGACCGCGGCCGCCGCCCAGGGCCTGTCGGACCGCCCCTGGTACGACGCCCGCCGCCTCGACATCGACCTGCTGCTGTGGCGGCTGCGCGAGCACCCCGACCTCGCGGCCTTCGTGGACCGCGCGATCGGCCCGGTCCGCGACCACGACCAGCGGGCGAAGCCCCCGCTGCTGCCCACCCTGGAGACCTATCTGGCCCATGCGGGCCGCAAGGCGGAGACCGCCCGTGAGCTGCACCTGAACCGGCAGACCCTCTACAACCGCCTCGCCCGCATCGGCGAGTTGCTGGGCACCGACCTCGACGACCCCCAGACGGTCCTGGCGCTGAGCCTGGCCCTGCGGGCCCGGCGGCACGTGCCGTAGGCGTGTCGGCCCGTGACGGCTCGCGGCCCGGCTCAGCTCGTCGGCCGGGGCCCGGTCAGATCATCGGCTGGGGCCGGGTCAGCTCGTCGTAGACGCTGAGGACCTGGGCGACGGTCTCGTCCTCGGTGGGCCAGGTGGCGGCCTGACGGCTGCCCAGGTCCCGCAGGAGCGCGCACCGTTCGGGATCGTCCAGCAGCCGTACGACGGCCTCGGAGAGAGCCTGCGCGTCGTCGGGGGGCACGAGTTCGGCCGCGTCGCCGACGAGTTCGCGGATGCCGCCGGTCAGGGCCGCGACGAGCGGCACGCGCGCGTGGAACGCCTCCTGGGCCAGGACCGACCGCGACTCCCCGCGGCCCGGCAGCAGCGCGAGGTCGGCGGCGGCGAGCAGCTCCCCGACGTCGTCCCGGCGCCCGATGAGCCGCACCGGCAGCTCCTCGTCCTCGATCCGGCGCTGGAGCTCCGCCCGCTGCGGCCCCTCCCCCACGATCACCACCAGCGGCACGGACTCCCGCCGGCCCCATGCGCGCGAGGCGTCCAGCAGCAGGTCGTAGCCGCGATGGCGGTCGAGGGAGCCGACCGCCATCAGCAACGGCCTGCCCATCGCGCCGAGTTCGGCCCGCATCTTGGGGCACGGCTGATCGGCGTCCTCCTGCCCCTCGGCCTGTCCCACGGCCCGGCGGGGCCCGGGCAGCGCCACGGCGGCGAGCCGCGCGTCCCGCGCGCCCGTGCGGCGGGCCCGGTCCACCAGGTCGGAGGTGGTGCCGAGCACCACGGTGGCCGCCTTCGCGACCCGCCGTTCCAACAGCCGCAGCAGATGGGCGCGGGCTCCCTCGGCGTGCGCCCGGTTGTGCCAGGTGACGACCAGCGGGGTACGGCGCCCGCCGAGCGCGAGGACCGCCCGGAACGAGGCGTGCAGCCCGTGCGCATGGACCAGGTCGGCGTCCGTGCAGGCCGCCCGCAGCGCCGCCACGGACCCGGGGTCGCTGCTGCGCGGCACGTGCACGTGTTCGGCGCCGGCGCCCGTGAAGTCGTAGGCGTGATCGGCGTCGACAGGGGCGCACACCGTCACCCGCACGCCCCGTGCGACGAGCCCGGCGGCCAGGGAGCGCACATGCGTGCTGCTGCCGGCGTTGCCGCCGCCCAGCACCTGCACGGTGCGCAGCGACGACTGGCCGTGCGGTGAGTGGCTGCTCACGTGGCCCGGGCTCCTGGTTCGGCGACGGACGGTCACGAAGAAACGTACAGAAGGACGGAGCGGAGGGGTGGACCGCTGACGTCCTCCACGTACTACGCCCAAGGATGCCAGCACGTACGGGTGTTCCGTGCCGCCGAGCGCGCGGGCACCCCGCGACACGGCAGCACGGGTCACCCACACGGGTGAGAAAAGCGGGGGATCTGTTCGAATCGAGGGGCAGTGAGCCCAGGGGCGGCGAGGGGGCGGACACCAGCCGTGTCCGCCCCCTCGAAACTCAAGACGCCCCTCGAACCTCAAGACGCCTGCCGGAACTCCAGGCGCCCGCGGGAGACTCAATCCGCCTGCCGGAGACTCCAGACGCCCGTCCCTCAGGCGTCGCCCTCGCTCAGGCGTCCGCCCGCGCGGTCGCCAACAGCTCCTCCGCGTGCGCCCGGGCCGTCTCCGAGTCCTCCTGCCCGGCGAGCATCCGGGACAGCTCCCGGATCCGTTCCTCGCCCTCCAGCACCTTCACCCCGGACCGGGTCACCGACCCGTCGTTGGTCTTCTCGACCAGCAGCTGCCGGTCGGCGAAGGCCGCGACCTGCGGAAGGTGGGTGACGACGACGACCTGCGCGGTCTTCGCGAGCCGCGCGAGCCGCCGCCCGATCTCCACCGCGGCCTTGCCGCCCACGCCCGCGTCGACCTCGTCGAAGAGATACGTCGGCACCGGGTCCGTGCCCGCGAACACGACCTCGACGGCGAGCATCACGCGCGAGAGCTCACCGCCGGACGCGCCCTTGGCGATGGGCCGCGCCGGGGCGCCCGGATGCGGGGCGAGCAGCAGCTCCACCTCGTCGGCGCCCGCCGGGCCGTAGGCGACCGTGCGCCCGCCGACCTCCACGCCCTGCGGGTCCTCGGTCTGCCGGATGTCGAACGACACACGCGCGTGAGGCATCGCCAGCGAGGCCAGCTCGGCGGTCACGGCGGCCGCGAACCGTTCGGCGGCCTCCGTCCGCGCGTCCGTCAGCGCCTGCGCGAGAGCACCCAGCTCGCCGCGCAGCGCGTCCCGTTCGGCGGTCAGCTCGTCGATCCGCTCGTCGTCGCCGTCCAGTTCGGTCAGGCGCCCGACGCTCTCCTCGGCCCAGGCGAGGACCGCGTTCACGTCCTGCCCGTACTTGCGCGTCAGCGCGGTCAGCGCGGCCCGCCGCTCCTCCACCGCCGACAGCCGCAGCGGATCGGCGTCGAGGTCGTCGGCGTACCCCGCCAGCTCCCCCGCCACATCGCCCAGCAGGATCCCGATCTCCCCGATCCGGTCGGTGAGCGCGGCCAGCGCCGGATCGTGCGACCTGACGGCCTCCAGGGCCCGCTGTGCGCCCGCTACGAGCGTCGCGGCGTCGATGCCCTCAGGGTCCTCGGGATTGCCCGCGAGAGCGGCGTGCGCGGCCGTGGCGGCCGACGACAGCGCCTCCGCGTGCCCGAGCCGCTCGGCCTCCTCGGCCAGCTCGACGTCCTCCCCGGCGCGCGGTTCGACGCCGGCGATCTCGTCGAGCCCGTAGCGCAGCCGGTCGGCCTCCTGCGCCCGCTCCCGCGCGCGCGTGGTGATCTCGTCCAGCTCGCCCACCACGGCCCGCAGCCGCCGGTACGCCTCCGTGTACTTGGCCAGCGGCCCGACGACCGCGCCTCCGGCGTACCGGTCGAGCGCCTGCCGCTGCCGGCTCTGCTTCAGCAGCCCCTGCTGGTCGGTCTGCCCGTGCACGGCCACCAGCTCGTCCGCCAGCTCGGCCAGCACGCCCACCGGCACGCTCCGCCCGCCGACATGCGCCCGCGACCGCCCCTCGGCGGAAACGGTACGGCTGATGAGCAGCGCCCCGTCGTCGAGCTCGGCGCCGGCCTCCTCGGCCCGTACGGCCACCGAGGCGCCCGCGGGCACGCTGATGCGCCCCTCCACGACCGCCTTCTCGGCGCCGATCCGCACGAGCGCGGGGTCGGCGCGCCCGCCCAGCAGCAGCCCGAGGCTGGTGACCACCATGGTCTTGCCCGCACCCGTCTCACCCGTCACAGCGGTGAACCCGGGCGACAGCTCCACGACCGCGTCGTCGATGACTCCGAGCGACCGTATCCGCATCTCCTCCAACACGCCCCCGACCATACGAGGTTTTCCCGCCCCCGTGCGACGCCGCCCCCCACAACGAGGACCGAGCGTTACCTGCACGGGGCATTCCTCGTTACCTCAGCGGTTCCCCGCCTACGCGGGGGTGGTCAGGTCGTCTCCGTCCTGGACGAGTTACGGATGCGGTGCTCCCCGTCGACGCGGGGGTGGCCCGGTGCCCCGGCAGCCCCGAGGCACCGGGCATTTTCTACTGCCGAGCCCCCCGCCACCCGGAAACAGGCAGCGCGAACTTCGCCACCAGCCGATCCGTGAACGAAGCGTGATGCAGCCGGGCCAGCCGCACCGGCACAGCCCCCCGCCGCACCTCCACCCGAGCCCCCGCAGGCAGCTCGACGGTCCGCCGCCCGTCGCACCACAGAACGCCCGGCGGAATGTGAGGCAGCACCTCGACGGCAAGCACGGAGTCGGGCGAGGTCACCAACGGCTTCGCGAACAGCGCATGCGCACTGATCGGCACCATCAACAACGCCTCGACCTCGGGCCACACCACGGGCCCGCCCGCCGAGAACGCGTAGGCGGTGGACCCGGTGGGGGTCGACAGAACAATCCCGTCGCACCCGAACCCGGTGACGGGCCGCCCGTCGATCTCCAGCACGACTTCCAGCAGCTTCTCCGCGCCGGCCTTCTGCACGGCCGCCTCGTTCAGCGCCCAGTCCGTGTGCACGATGTCCCCGTTGCGGTGCACGACGACGTCGACGGTCATCCGCTCCTCGACCTCGTACGCCTTGCTCACCACCCGGTCGACGACCTTGTCGAGGTCGTCGCGCTCGGCCTCGGCCAGGAAGCCGACGCTGCCGAGGTTGACGCCGAGCATCGGCACCCCGGACGCCCGCGCGAACTCCGCGCCCCGCAGCAGCGTCCCGTCCCCGCCGAGGACGATGAGCAGCTCACACCCCTCGAGGCACTGCGGGGTGGCCTCGGAGACCAGCTCCACCTCGTCCGGCAGGGGCAGGTCGGCGGCCTCGTACTCCAGTACGCGCACCCCGATGCCCTCGCGCAGCAGCCCCTTCACCACCAACTCTGCGCTGCGAATGGCCGCGGGCCGCCCGGTGTGGGCGAGCAGGAAAACAGTACGAGCTCGGTTCGGTGTCAACGCGGCCCCTCCGCAACTGCACGGTCAACGTCGGCCGGGTCCAGGGCAGGCGCCCCGGCCCGGAGCCACAGAAAGTACTCGACATTGCCCGAGGGCCCGGGCAGCGGACTGGCGGTGACACCCTGCACCCCGAGCCCCAGCTCCCCCGCCCTCACGGCGACCCCGCGCACCGCCTCGGCCCGCAGCTCGGGACTGCGTACGACGCCCCCGCTGCCGAGCCGTTCCTTCCCCACCTCGAACTGCGGCTTGACCATCATCACCAGGTCCGCGTCCGGCTTGGTGCACCGCGCCAGGGCAGGCAGCACCAACCCGAGCGGGATGAAGGACAAGTCCCCCACGACAAGATCCACAGGCTCCCCATCGATCGCTTCAAGCGTCAACTCGCGTACGTTCGTACGGTCCTTGACGGTGACGCGTTCATCGCTCTGAAGAGACCAGGCGAGTTGTCCGTAACCGACGTCCACGGCGACGACCTGCGCGGCGCCCGCCCGCAGCAGTACATCGGTGAACCCTCCGGTGGACGCACCGGCGTCCAGCGCCCGCCGCCCGCGCACCACGAGCCCCTGCGGCCCGAAGACCTCCAGCGCGCCGGCGAGCTTGTGCCCGCCCCGGGAGACGTAGTCGGGGTCGCCGTCGTCCACGGCGACGACGATCGCGGCCGCGGTCTCCACCTGCGTGGCGGGCTTGGTCGCGACGGTCTTGCCGACGCTGACCCGCCCCGCGGCGATCAGCTGCCCGGCATGCTCACGCGAGCGCGCGAGCTTGCGGCGCACCAGCTCCGCGTCCAGACGGCGACGTGCGACTCCTGCCACGTTCGGTTCAGCTCCTGTGTTGATACGACGATGGGGGCGCCGGAGGTCCCGGGCGGGCGTCGAGCGCGGTGAGCGCGTCGCGCAGCCCCCGGTGTACATCCTCGTACACCTCGATGTGTCCGTCCGTGGCGAGGTGGTCGGCGTCGGCCAGCCGCGCCACCTGGGCGTCGACCTCGGCGTAGCCGGTGGGGACGCGGGGGACGGCCAGCGGAGCGGGCGCGGCGGGGTCGTACTCCGGCTCCGAGGCCGGCTCCGGCTCCTCCGGCGCGGTCTCCGGCGCCGGCACTGTGTCGCTCATGCCCAGACGCTACCTCGAACCGCTGCGGTACCGTCGATCACGATGGCCACGATCGAGGAGTGCCGTGCGGCACTCGAGAAGCTCTCGGACAACATGCAGCGCGCCGAAGGGGACGCCCGTACGGCCGCCTCCCTGGACCGCTCGGTGAGCTGCCGGATCACCGACCTGGACGTCACCTTCGTCGGCCGTATGACGGACGGCCGGATCGTGGTCCAGGACACCCTGCAGGGCCCTCCTGGGGAGAAGGCCCAGATCAGACTGACCATGACCGGCGACGACCTGGTCGCGCTCGTCGTCGGCGAGCTGAACTTCGCGAAGGCGTGGGGGACGGGACGGGTGAAGCTGGAGGCGGGCCTGAAGGACCTGTTCCAGCTCAGAAAGCTGCTGTGACCGTCACGAAGCTCCGGTGACCGTCACGCGCGCGCGTGCCTTGCGGGCCGCCGGCACCACCAGCGGCGTCCCCGTCTCCGGATCGTCGATGACCTGACAGCGCAGCCCGAACACGTTCTCGACCAGCTCGGCGGTGACCACGTCGTTCGGCGCGCCCTGCGCGATGACCTCGCCGCCCTTCAGCGCGATCAGATGGGTGGCGTACCGGGCCGCGTGGTTGAGGTCGTGCAGCACGGCGACGAGCGTGCGGCCCTGCTCCTCGTGGAGCTCCGCGCACAGGTCCAGCACGTCGATCTGGTGCTGGATGTCGAGGTAGGTCGTCGGCTCGTCGAGCAGCAGCAGCGGGGTCTGCTGGGCGAGGGCCATCGCGATCCACACGCGCTGGCGCTGACCGCCGGACAGCTCGTCGACGTACCGGTCGGCGAGCTCGGCGACCCCGGTCTGCGCCATGGACTCCTGTACGACCCGCTCGTCCTCGACCGACCACTGGCGCAGGATCCCCTGGTGCGGGTAGCGGCCGCGGCCCACCAGGTCGGCGACGGTGATCCCGTCGGGCGCGATGGACGACTGCGGCAGCAGACCCAGGGTGCGCGCCACCTTCTTCGCGGGCATCGACTGGATGACCTGCCCGTCGAGCAGCACCCGGCCCTGGGCAGGCTTCAGCATCCGCGACAGCGCCCGCAGCAGGGTCGACTTGCCGCACGCGTTCGGGCCGACGATCACGGTGAAGGAGTTGTCGGGTATCTCGACCGACAGCTGTTCGGCGATGACCCGCTGGTCGTAGGCGAGGGTGACGTTCTCGGCGGACAGGCGGTTCACGGTGCTCCTCGGGCTCCTTGGGATGTTCTTGTTCGCCGAGCCGCTCATATCCGGCCCGCCTTGCGCTCGGTGACCAGCAGCCACAGCAGATAGACGCCGCCGAGCACGCCGGTGACCACGCCCACGGGCAGTTGTCCGTCGCCGAACAGCCGTTGCGAGGCCCAGTCGGCGGTGACCAGCAGGGCGGCGCCCATGCACAGCGACGGCACCAGGTTCGGCCCGGGCGAACGGGTCAGCCGCCGGGCGAGCTGCGGCGCGGTGAGCGCCACGAAGCCGACGGGGCCCGCGGCGGCGGTGGCGGCAGCGGTCAGCAGGACGGCGGAGACCATCAGCAGCAGCCGTACGCGCTCCACCCGCACCCCGAGGGCATGGGAGACGTCGTCGCCCATCTCCGTCATCCGCAGCCCGCGCGCGTTGGCGAGGACGAGCGGCACGAGCACGCCCGCCAGGGCGAGCAGCGGCCAGACCTGCTTCCAGTCACGGCCGTCGAGGGTTCCGGTCATCCACACGACCGCACGGGCCGCGTCGACGAAGTCGGCCTTGGTGATCAGGTAGCCGTTGACCGCCGTCGCGATCGCCGAGACGCCGATGCCGACCAGGACCAGCCGGTAGCCGTGCACCCCCTGCTTCCACGCCAGCAGGTAGATGAGGGACCCGGTCACCAGCCCGCCCACCAGCGCGCCCACGGTGACCTGTGCGGCGCTGCCGGAGAACAGCACGATCATCACGAGCGCGCCGGCCGTCGCCCCCTGCCCGAGCCCGAGCACGTCCGGACTGCCGAGCGGGTTGCGGGAGACGGCCTGGAACAGCGCGCCGCCGAGTCCCAGGGAGGCCCCCACCAGCAGTCCGACCAGGACGCGCGGCAGCCGCAGGTCGTTGACGATGAACTCCTGGGCCGCGGTGCCCTCGCCGAACAGCGTCCTGAGCACGTCCCCGGCCGGGATCGGGAAGTCGCCGGTGCCGATCAGCACGACGCTCGCGCCGAGCGCGGCCGCCACCAGCAGTACGACGACGACCAGCGCGCGCAAGTCCAGCCGCACGGAGAGCCCGCCCGGGGTGCGCAGCGCACGGACGCCCCCCTTCCGCCTTGCCGTCCCTGCCGTCTCGGCCGTCCCTGCCGTCTCTGTCCCTGCGGTCCTCACAGCTGGGCCGTCCTCCGCCGTCGTACGAGAAAGATGAACACCGGGCCGCCGATGATCGCGGTGATGATGCCGACCTGGACCTCCGACGGCCGGGCGACGACCCGGCCGAGCACGTCCGAGCCGAGCAGCAGCACCGGCGACAGGAGCGCCGCGTACGGCATGATCCAGCGCAGGTCGGGGCCGGTGAAGGAGCGGACCGCGTGCGGGACCATCAGCCCGACGAACACGATCGGCCCGCAGGCGGCGGTCGCGGCGCCGCACAGCACGGTGGCGGCCAGCATGGACAGCGCCCGGGTGCGGTTGAGATCGGCGCCGAGGGCCTTGGCGGTGTCGTCGCCCATGGCCATGGCGTTCAGCGGCCGGGCGAGGACGAACGCCAGGAGCGTGCCGACGGCCAGGAAGGGCAGCACCTGCCAGATGGTCTCGTCGGTCGCCGAGGACAGCGAGCCGACCGTCCAGAACCGCATCCGGGCGAGCGCCGCGTCATCCATGATCATCACGGCCTGGAGATAGCCGTAGAGCGCGGCGCTGATAGCGGTGCCGGCGAGCGCGAGCCGCACCGGCGTGGCCCCCCGGCTGCCGCCGAGGAACCAGACCAGCGCGCCGACCGCCGCCGCACCGAAGAAGGCGAACCAGACATAGCCGGTCAGACTCGTCACGCCGAAGTACGTGATGCCGGTGACGACCGCCGCCGAGGCGCCCGCGTTGATGCCGAGCAGCCCGGGATCGGCCAGCGGATTGCGCGTCAACGCCTGCAGCACGGCCCCGGACAGGCCCAGCGCGGCGCCGACGAGCAGCCCGAGCACGGTCCTTGACAGCCGCTCACCGACGACGACGTCGCCATAGGTCCCCGAGTCCTCGAAGAGTCCGTGCCAGACCTGCGCGACGGACAGCTCCTTGGCCCCGATGGCGACGCTCGCCACCGCGACCGCCAGCAGCACCGCCACGGACACGAGCAGTCCAACGGAACGAATCGCGCGGCGGGTTGGGGGCGCGGGGGCAGTCTCCGCGCGCTGTTCGGGAACGCTGTCGACCAACACCCAGTTAGGTTAGCCTACCCTCCCCATCGACCTCGAAGCCTGGTCACAGCTGGTCATGACCTGGGCAAGGCGTTCACAGACCCAGCCGCGCCAGCGCCTTCCCCCCGTCCAGCCCGCAGTTTCCCTCGCCCGCCGCCGTCCATGCCGCCGCGCACAGCGCCCGCAACCCGTCCAGGGCCTCGCCTTCCCCGACCAGCTCCAGCTGCTCCGCGCCCGCCGTCGCCGTCCAACCGCCGCACCGGAAGCCGTCGCCTGCCACGGTGACCTCCGGCTGCCCGGTGAGCAGCCCACGCAGATCGGCGTCCACGTACGTCGGCCGGTGCTGCGGGGGCGCGGCGAGAAGCTGCGCGCCGTCGGTCACGCCGGTGAGGACGAGCAAGGAGTCGACCTCCCCGTTGAACGCGCCCTCGATGTCCGTGTCCAGCCGGTCCCCGACGACCAACGGCCGCTCGGCGCCCGTCCGCAGGATCGTCTCCCGGTGCATGGGCGGCAACGGCTTCCCCGCGACCTGCGGCTCGGCGCCGGTCGCTATCCGCACGACCTCCACCGCCGCCCCGTTGCCCGGCGCGATGCCCCGCCCGCTGGGAATCGTCAGGTCGGTGTTGGACGCGAACCACGGCACCCCGCGCGCGACGGCGTACGACGCCTCGGCGAACCGCCCCCACGCCAGATCGGGCCCGCCGAACCCCTGCACCACCGCCGCCGGATCGTCGTCCGCCGACTCCACGGGCTCGAGCCCCCGCTCCCGCAGCGCGACCCGCAGCCCCTCACCGCCGATCACCAGCACCCGCGCCCCCGCCGGCACCTGCTCGCTGATCAGCCGCGCGACCGCCTGCGCCGACGTGATGACGTCATCCGGCCCCGTCGGTATCCCCAGCTCCGTCAGATGCCCGGCCACGGTGTCCGGGGTCCGCAGCGCGTTGTTGGTGACATACGCGAGCCGCATCCCTCCCGCGCGGGCGACGGCCAACGACTCCACGGCGTACGCGATCGCGTTGCCCCCCGCGTACACCACCCCGTCCAGGTCGAGCAGCGCAGTGTCGTACGCCTCGCTCAGGGCCTGCCCACTGCCCTCGGGCTTCGTCCTGACGCTCCGGCTCATTCCGCATCGCTCCTCGATCGATCCGCTTTCCCCCGATCATCGCGCATGCCACTGACAGACGTAGGACACGTACGATGCCGGGATGAACACAGCAGGTCACTCGGAAGCAACGGCGCCCCGAGGCCTGGAACTCACCCCGTTCCGAGGCCTGCGCTACGACCCCGACCGGGTCGGGAGCCTTGCCGCCGTCACCTCCCCGCCGTACGACGTCGTCGTCCGCCCCGACGGTCTGCACCAACTCCAGGACGCGGATCCGTACAACATCGTCCGGCTGATCCTGCCGCAGGCCACCACGCCCAGCGCCCGCACCGACCAGGCCGCCGACACGCTGCGCCGCTGGCTCGCCGAGGGCGTCCTGACGGTCGATCCCGAGCCCGCCCTGTACGTCTACGAACAGCGGCACGCCGACGGCATGCTCCAGCGCGGCCTCATCGGCCTCCTGCGCGTCTCGGAGCCCGCGGACGGCACGGTCCTCCCCCACGAGGACGTCATACCGCACGTCGTCGCGGACCGAGCGGCCCTGATGCGCGCCACCCACGCCAACCTCGAGCCCCTCCTCCTCACCTACCGGGGCGACGGCACGACGGCCGACATCGTGGACCGTACGGCCGCACAGCCGCCGCTCCTGTCCACCACCACGGAGGACGGCTACAGCCACCGCCTCTGGGCGATCACCGACCCCGCCGAGACCGCCGACGTCCAGGCGGACCTGGCCCACCACCAGGCCCTGATCGCCGACGGCCACCACCGCTGGGCGACGTACCGCCGACTCCGCGCGGAGCATCCCTCCCCCAGCCCCTGGGACCACGGCCTGGTCCTCCTGGTCGACACGGCCCGCTACCCCCTGCGCGTCCGCGCCATCCACCGCCTCCTGCACGGCCTGCCGGTCGCCGAGGCCCTGGCGGCGGTCGAGGGGCTGTTCCGGGTGCAGCGCCTGGAGACCCCTCTGCCGGAGGCGCTGCAGACCCTGGCGGACGCGGCCTGCGCGGGCAACGCGTTCCTGCTGGCGGGCGACGGCGCCTTCCACCTCCTCGACCGCCCGGACCCGGCGCTTCTCGCCCGCACCGTCCCCGCCGACCACCCCGCGGCCTGGCGCACCCTGGACGCGACGGTCCTGCACGCCACGCTCCTCGACCACGTCTGGCACATCCCCGAGGACTCCCCCGCCCACATCGCCTACATCCACGACACGGCCGCCACGGTCGACAAGGCGGAACGCGACGGCGGTACGGCCGTCCTGCTGCACCCGGTCCGCGAAGAGGTCGTCCGCGACCTGGCCCGCCAGGGCGTCACGATGCCCCGCAAGTCGACGTCGTTCGGCCCGAAGCCGGCCTCCGGCCTGGTCCTGCGCGCACTGGACCTCTGAAAGAAGAAAAAAGGGGGCGGGACCCGGTGTTCACCACCGGGTCCCGCCCCCCTCACGTCTCACCGACGAGGACGAACGTCAGTCCTCGTCGCCGTTTACCGCATCCTCGTCCTCGACGTCGACCTCGTCGTCGTCCTTGACCTTGACCTCGTCCTCAGCCTCGGTCTTCGCGGCAGCCTCGACAGTCTCAGCGGCCTCGGCGGCCTCGCCCTCGTCGAGGGCGTCGACGAAGTCCACCCCGTCCAGTTCGGCGAGCCGGTCGGAGGCGTCCGTGCTGCCGTCCCGGTCGGCCTCGACAGCCTTCGCGAACCACTCCCGCGCCTCACCCTCACGCCCGACGGCGAGCAGCGCGTCGGCATACGCGTACCGCAGCCGCGCGGTCCACGGCTGCACGGAGTGGGAGGCGAGCTCGGGGCTCTGCAGCGTCACGATGGCCGCGTCCAGCTGCTCCAGGTCACGCCGGGCGCCGGCGGCGACGAGGCGCATCTCCACCTGCCCGGCCTTGTCGAGCTTGTTGACCTCGGGGGCGCCGGCCATGTCCAGCGCCTTCTCCGGCCGCCCGAGCCCGCGCTCGCAGTCCGCCATGACGGGCCACAGCTCCACGGAGCCGGTCATCCGCCGAGCGGCCCGGAACTCCGCGAGGGCTTCGGAGTACTTCTGGTTGGCGTACGCGGCGAACCCGGCCGCCTCACGCACCGCGGCGACCCGCGACGCCAGCCGCAGCGCCACCTTGGAGTATCCGTAGGCCCCTTCGGGGTCCTCGTCGATCAGCCGCGCGACCATCACCAGGTTCTTGGCGACATCGTCGGCGAGCGTCTTCGGCAGGCTCTGCAGCTCCTGCCGTACGTCCTTGTCGATCTCCTCGCCGGTGACCTCCTCGGGGATCGGCAGCCGCTTGATCGGCTCCCGGTCCCGGTCCCGCTCATCACGGAAACGTCCGCCGCCACCGCCACCACGGCGGTCGTCGCCGCGCCGGTCGTCACGGCGGTCGTCGCGCCCGTCACGCCCACGAAAGCCACCGGGGCCACTGGGGCGACCGCCACGGTCGTCCCGACGCGGCCCACGGCTTCCACGGTCGTCACGGCCCTGGAACCCACCACGCTCGCCACGGTTGTCGTCCCGACGGAAGCCACCACGGTCGTCGCCGCGGCGGTCGTCCCTGCGGTCGTCTCGACGATCGTCCCGACGGAAGCCGCCACGGTCGTCATCGCGGCGGAAGGCGGGACGGTCGCCGCGGTCGTCGCGACGGAAAGGAGGACGCTCGCCGCGGTCGTCGCGGCGGAAGGGGGGACGCTCACCACGGTCGTCCCGACGCGGTCCGCGATCGCGGTCGTCGCGCTGGAAGGCCGGACGCGAACCCCGATCGCCCTCACGACGATCGTCACGACGGAAACCACCACGATCGCCGGAGCCACCGCCACGGTTGTCGCCACGATTGTCGTCGCGCCGGTCGTCGCGACGGAAGGCGGGGCGGTCACCACGGTCGCCGCGGTCGTCGCGACGGAAGGGAGGACGCTCACCACGGCCACGATCGTCACGACGGTCGTCACGCCGATCATCCCGACGGAAGCCGCCACGGTCGGCGTTGCCGCCACCGCTGCCGCCACGGTTGTCATCACGCCGGCCGAAGCCGCCACGGTCGTCGTCGCGGCGGAAGGCGGGACGGTCGCCGCGGTCGTCGCGACGGAAAGGAGGACGCTCGCCGCGGTCGTCGCGGCGGAAGGGGGGACGCTCACCACGGTCGTCCCGACGCGGTCCGCGATCGCGGTCGTCGCGCTGGAAGGCCGGACGCGAACCCCGATCGCCCTCACGACGATCGTCACGACGGAAACCACCACGATCGCCGGAGCCACCGCCACGGTTGTCGCCACGATTGTCGTCGCGCCGGTCGTCGCGACGGAAGGCGGGGCGGTCACCACGGTCGCCGCGGTCGTCGCGACGGAAGGGAGGACGCTCACCACGGCCACGATCGTCACGACGGTCGTCACGCCGATCATCCCGACGGAAGCCGCCACGGTCGGCGTTGCCGCCACCACTGCCGCCACGGTTGTCATCACGCCGGCCGAAGCCGCCACGGTCGTTGTCCCGGCGGAAGGCGGGACGGTCGCCGCGGTTACCGCCGCGGTCGCCGCGGTCCCCACTGTCCCGTCGCCGCTCGTCGCGCTCCGGTCGATCGTCGGGAGAGTTGGTGGACATCGGTGACTCCTGTCTTCGGTACCGCAAACATTCTCGCGCAGCCGAGTAGTCGGCGCGCTCCGGGCTGTGCTTGTTTCAAAGCTGTGCTTGTTTCAAAGCTTGTTTCAGAAAAACGAAAGGACCCCTGGTCCCAGCTGAACGCTGGGACCAGGGGTCCTTCCAAAGATTGTTCGGCGGCGTCCTACTCTCCCACAGGGTCCCCCCTGCAGTACCATCGGCGCTGTGAGGCTTAGCTTCCGGGTTCGAAATGTAACCGGGCGTTTCCCTCACGCTATGGCCACCGAAACCCTAATGGTTTCGAGCGAACAAGCACACTCTTCACTTGTTGTTCAGCTCTAACCGGCAACGGTCGTTGCCTCAGAACTAACACAGTGGACGCGAGCAACTGAGGACAAGCCCTCGGCCTATTAGTACCGGTCAGCTCCACCCATTACTGGGCTTCCACATCCGGCCTATCAACCCAGTCGTCTACTGGGAGCCTTACCCCATCTAGTGGGTGGGAACACTCATCTCGAAGCAGGCTTCCCGCTTAGATGCTTTCAGCGGTTATCCCTCCCGAACGTAGCCAACCAGCCATGCCCTTGGCAGAACAACTGGCACACCAGAGGTTCGTCCGTCCCGGTCCTCTCGTACTAGGGACAGCCCTTCTCAATGTTCCTGCGCGCGCAGCGGATAGGGACCGAACTGTCTCACGACGTTCTAAACCCAGCTCGCGTACCGCTTTAATGGGCGAACAGCCCAACCCTTGGGACCGACTCCAGCCCCAGGATGCGACGAGCCGACATCGAGGTGCCAAACCATCCCGTCGATATGGACTCTTGGGGAAGATCAGCCTGTTATCCCCGGGGTACCTTTTATCCGTTGAGCGACGGCGCTTCCACAAGCCACCGCCGGATCACTAGTCCCGACTTTCGTCCCTGCTCGACCCGTCGGTCTCACAGTCAAGCTCCCTTGTGCACTTACACTCAACACCTGATTGCCAACCAGGCTGAGGGAACCTTTGGGCGCCTCCGTTACTCTTTAGGAGGCAACCGCCCCAGTTAAACTACCCATCAGACACTGTCCCTGATCCGGATCACGGACCCAGGTTAGACATCCAGCACGACCAGAGTGGTATTTCAACGACGACTCACCGTGAACTGGCGTCCACGTTTCAAAGTCTCCCACCTATCCTACACAAGCCGAACCGAACACCAATATCAAACTGTAGTAAAGGTCCCGGGGTCTTTCCGTCCTGCTGCGCGAAACGAGCATCTTTACTCGTAGTGCAATTTCACCGGGCCTATGGTTGAGACAGTCGAGAAGTCGTTACGCCATTCGTGCAGGTCGGAACTTACCCGACAAGGAATTTCGCTACCTTAGGATGGTTATAGTTACCACCGCCGTTTACTGGCGCTTAAGTTCTCAGCTTCGCCACCCCGAAGAGTGACTAACCGGTCCCCTTAACGTTCCAGCACCGGGCAGGCGTCAGTCCGTATACATCGCCTTACGGCTTCGCACGGACCTGTGTTTTTAGTAAACAGTCGCTTCTCGCTGGTCTCTGCGGCCACACCCAGCTCGGGAAGCAAGTCCCCTCACCAGACGTGGCCCCCCTTCTCCCGAAGTTACGGGGGCATTTTGCCGAGTTCCTTAACCATAGTTCACCCGAACGCCTCGGTATTCTCTACCTGACCACCTGAGTCGGTTTAGGGTACGGGCCGCCATGAAACTCGCTAGAGGCTTTTCTCGACAGCATAGGATCATCCACTTCACCACAATCGGCTCGGCATCAGGTCTCAGCCTACATGTGCGACGGATTTGCCTATCGCACGGCCTACACCCTTACCCCGGGACAACCACCGCCCGGGATGGACTACCTTCCTGCGTCACCCCATCACTCACCTACTACAAGTCTGGTCCGTCGGCTCCACCACTTTCCATTCCCCGAAGGGTCCGGAACGGCTTCACGGACTTAGCATCGCCTGGTTCGATGTTTGACGCTTCACAGCGGGTACCGGAATATCAACCGGTTATCCATCGACTACGCCTGTCGGCCTCGCCTTAGGTCCCGACTTACCCTGGGCAGATCAGCTTGACCCAGGAACCCTTAGTCAATCGGCGCAAACGTTTCTCACGTTTGTATCGCTACTCATGCCTGCATTCTCACTCGTGAACCGTCCACCACTGCCTTCCGGCGCGGCTTCACCCGGCACACGACGCTCCCCTACCCATCCCAGCACCCGTTGGGGCTATATGCTGGAATGACACGACTTCGGCGGTACGCTTGAGCCCCGCTACATTGTCGGCGCGGAATCACTAGACCAGTGAGCTATTACGCACTCTTTCAAGGGTGGCTGCTTCTAAGCCAACCTCCTGGTTGTCTGTGCGACTCCACATCCTTTCCCACTTAGCGTACGCTTAGGGGCCTTAGTCGATGCTCTGGGCTGTTTCCCTCTCGACCATGGAGCTTATCCCCCACAGTCTCACTGCCGCGCTCTCACTTACCGGCATTCGGAGTTTGGCTAAGGTCAGTAACCCGGTAGGGCCCATCGCCTATCCAGTGCTCTACCTCCGGCAAGAAACACACGACGCTGCACCTAAATGCATTTCGGGGAGAACCAGCTATCACGGAGTTTGATTGGCCTTTCACCCCTAACCACAGGTCATCCCCCAGGTTTTCAACCCTGGTGGGTTCGGTCCTCCACGAAGTCTTACCTCCGCTTCAACCTGCCCATGGCTAGATCACTCCGCTTCGGGTCTTGAGCGTGCTACTGAAACGCCCTATTCGGACTCGCTTTCGCTACGGCTACCCCACCCGGGTTAACCTCGCAACACACCGCAAACTCGCAGGCTCATTCTTCAAAAGGCACGCAGTCACGAGAGTGCATGCAAGCATGCACTCCGACGCTCCCACGGCTTGTAGGCACACGGTTTCAGGTACTATTTCACTCCGCTCCCGCGGTACTTTTCACCATTCCCTCACGGTACTATCCGCTATCGGTCACCAGGGAATATTTAGGCTTAGCGGGTGGTCCCGCCAGATTCACACGGGATTTCTCGGGCCCCGTGCTACTTGGGTGTCTCTCAAACGAGCCGCTGATGTTTCGGCTACGGGGGTCTTACCCTCTACGCCGGACCTTTCGCATGTCCTTCGCCTACATCAACGGTTTCTGACTCGTCTCACGGCCGGCAGACCGTAAAAGAGAGATCCCACAACCCCGTATGCGCAACCCCTGCCGGGTCTCACACGCATACGGTTTGGCCTCATCCGGTTTCGCTCGCCACTACTCCCGGAATCACGGTTGTTTTCTCTTCCTGCGGGTACTGAGATGTTTCACTTCCCCGCGTTCCCTCCACATACCCTATGTGTTCAGGTATGGGTGACAGCCCATGACGACTGCCGGGTTTCCCCATTCGGAAACCCCCGGATCAAAGCCTGGTTGACGACTCCCCGGGGACTATCGTGGCCTCCCACGTCCTTCATCGGTTCCTGGTGCCAAGGCATCCACCGTGCGCCCTTAAAAACTTGGCCACAGATGCTCGCGTCCACTGTGCAGTTCTCAAACAACGACCAGCCACCCATCACCCCGAACCAACCGGTTCGAGTTCACTGGGGCCGGCATCAGAAGGCTTCCCGACCTCACGGCCGTGCCCTCAGACACCCAACAGCGTGCCCGATGCTCCCCGCCGCTTCCCTCATCCGTTCCACGCTCCGAAGAGCAGTACTAGGAAGGACAAGACGACCGAGTGCACCGAATAATCAACGTTCCACCCTTGAGCAACCAGCACCGGACGTTCGCCGATGAACTGGCCTCTGAACCAGCCCCGAAGGACCGGCTTAGAAGTGCTCCTTAGAAAGGAGGTGATCCAGCCGCACCTTCCGGTACGGCTACCTTGTTACGACTTCGTCCCAATCGCCAGTCCCACCTTCGACAGCTCCCTCCCACAAGGGGTTGGGCCACCGGCTTCGGGTGTTACCGACTTTCGTGACGTGACGGGCGGTGTGTACAAGGCCCGGGAACGTATTCACCGCAGCAATGCTGATCTGCGATTACTAGCAACTCCGACTTCATGGGGTCGAGTTGCAGACCCCAATCCGAACTGAGACCGGCTTTTTGAGATTCGCTCCACCTCACGGTTTCGCAGCTCTTTGTACCGGCCATTGTAGCACGTGTGCAGCCCAAGACATAAGGGGCATGATGACTTGACGTCGTCCCCACCTTCCTCCGAGTTGACCCCGGCAGTCTCCTGTGAGTCCCCATCACCCCGAAGGGCATGCTGGCAACACAGAACAAGGGTTGCGCTCGTTGCGGGACTTAACCCAACATCTCACGACACGAGCTGACGACAGCCATGCACCACCTGTACACCGACCACAAGGGGGCGCCTGTCTCCAGACGTTTCCGGTGTATGTCAAGCCTTGGTAAGGTTCTTCGCGTTGCGTCGAATTAAGCCACATGCTCCGCTGCTTGTGCGGGCCCCCGTCAATTCCTTTGAGTTTTAGCCTTGCGGCCGTACTCCCCAGGCGGGGAACTTAATGCGTTAGCTGCGGCACCGACGACGTGGAATGTCGCCAACACCTAGTTCCCACCGTTTACGGCGTGGACTACCAGGGTATCTAATCCTGTTCGCTCCCCACGCTTTCGCTCCTCAGCGTCAGTAATGGCCCAGAGATCCGCCTTCGCCACCGGTGTTCCTCCTGATATCTGCGCATTTCACCGCTACACCAGGAATTCCGATCTCCCCTACCACACTCTAGTCTGCCCGTATCGAATGCAGACCCGGGGTTAAGCCCCGGGCTTTCACATCCGACGTGACAGACCGCCTACGAGCTCTTTACGCCCAATAATTCCGGACAACGCTTGCGCCCTACGTATTACCGCGGCTGCTGGCACGTAGTTAGCCGGCGCTTCTTCTGCAGGTACCGTCACTCTCGCTTCTTCCCTGCTGAAAGAGGTTTACAACCCGAAGGCCGTCATCCCTCACGCGGCGTCGCTGCATCAGGCTTTCGCCCATTGTGCAATATTCCCCACTGCTGCCTCCCGTAGGAGTCTGGGCCGTGTCTCAGTCCCAGTGTGGCCGGTCGCCCTCTCAGGCCGGCTACCCGTCGTCGCCTTGGTGAGCCGTTACCTCACCAACAAGCTGATAGGCCGCGGGCTCATCCTTCACCGCCGGAGCTTTTAACCCCCACCCATGAGAATGGAAGTGTTATCCGGTATTAGACCCCGTTTCCAGGGCTTGTCCCAGAGTGAAGGGCAGATTGCCCACGTGTTACTCACCCGTTCGCCACTAATCCACCCCGAAGGGCTTCATCGTTCGACTTGCATGTGTTAAGCACGCCGCCAGCGTTCGTCCTGAGCCAGGATCAAACTCTCCGTGAATGTTTTCCCGTAATCGGGACTACACACACGAGAGCGGAACGGTCAGGCGGAATAAGCCCGGCCGTTCACAGCGTCCTCGCTGTGTTTTTTTCAAAGGAACCTCATCCTCGGCTATCACTGCCGGGGACGGGGTATCAACATATCTGGCGTTGATTTTTGGCACGCTGTTGAGTTCTCAAGGAACGGACGCTTCCTTTGTACTCACCCGAGAGACTCTCTCAGGCTTTCCTCCGGGCGCTTCCCTTCGGTCTTGCGTTTCCGACTCTATCAGATCCTTTTCCGATCCGATTCCCTGTCGGCGGGTTATGCCTTGGGCTTTGGGCTTTCGCCCGTCGGCCTTTCGACATTCACTACGTTAGCCGATTCCCTCGGCAACTCATAATCGAGTTCCTGCGAGTTCGAATTCGGGCATGCGGGCACGCCGAAATCCGCTCCCGCTGAGGGGCGTCGTAGGTAGTGGGTTGGCCACTTCCGGCTGCAGGCGATTGCCGTACCCGGTTCAAGCGGCTCGGGCCACGTTACGCGCCGTTCATGAGCGAGTCAACTTGAGCGGCGTCGGGGGGCATGGGCCCGGTAGGGGCTCACTGTCGGGTCGTCAGCGACCCAGTACCGCCAGGGGTGGACGGCTCCGTCGCCGGAGACTCCGGTGCGCGGACCGCTGCGTACCTGGTCGGAGGGGACCGGGGTGCCGGTCAGGATCCTCAAGGGGGTGTCCCCCTTGGTGCACGCGTCCGTGCCGTCGAGGGTTCGGTCCACGTCCAGGGCGGTGGCCAGGCGGGCAGGTCCTTTGGCCAGTTCCTTGTCATATCGGGCCGAGAGTCGACGTTTACGCGCCAGCTCCGTGCCCTCGACCACCTCGCCGGCGCGCAGCAGAACCGCGCTCGCCCGGCCCTCCGGACCGCAGACGAGGTTCATGCAGTGCCACATGCCATAGGTGAAGTAGACGTACACATGACCGGGCGGACCGAACATCACCTCGTTGCGGGCCGTGTGACCGCGGTAGGCGTGGGAGCCGGGGTCGTTCGCGCCGTCGTAGGCCTCGACCTCTGTCAGGCGGAGGGTGATCGGACCGTCGGGGGTCGTACGGACGAGGAAGCGGCCCAGGAGGTCCGGGGCCACTTCCAGCACAGGGCGGTCGAAGAAGGCCCTGGGCAGGGGCGTACGGTCGGGGGTCGCGATCATGCCCTCGGAGCGTAGTGCAGACCGATGGGTGCGTCGGGGTGGTCAGCGGGCGCTCTGCTTGCCAGGGTGTGGGACGCGGAACCGGCCGCGGCCGGATCGCGTTTGTAGGGATCAAGGGGTCGAGGGATCCCTTGGATACGCGTAGTACCCGCAGTGCCCGTAGTAGAGGTCGTAGAAGGTCTTAGAGGGAGAGTCATGGCGTTCAAGAAGCTGCTCGCGAGTCTGGGGGCCGGCGGGGCTTCGGTCGAGACGGTGCTGACCGAGGTCAACGTCGTTCCGGGCGGTGTCGTCCAGGGCGAGGTGCGGATCCAGGGCGGGTCCGTCAACCAGCAGATCGAGGGGCTGTCCGTCGGACTGCAGGCCAAGGTCGAGGTCGAGAGCGGCGACCAGGAGTACAAGCAGGACATCGAGTTCACGAAGGTGCAGCTCGGCGGGGCCTTCGAGTTGCAGGCGGGCGCCGTGCACACGGTGCCGTTCGGGCTCGAGATCCCGTGGGAGACGCCGGTCACCACGATCGACGGTCAGCCGCTGCGCGGAATGCACATCGGAGTGACGACGGAACTGGCGATCGCGCGGGCCGTGGACTCCGGCGACCTCGACCCGGTCAACGTCCACCCGCTGCCGGCGCAGAAGGCGATCCTGGACGCGTTCATCCAGCTGGGCTTCCGCTTCAAGAACGCGGACATGGAGCGCGGTCACATCCGGGGCACCCGGCAGAAGCTGCCGTTCTACCAGGAGATCGAGTTCTTCCCGCCGTCGCAGTACCGGGGTCTGAACCAGGTCGAGCTGAGCTTCGTCGCCGACGAGAACGCGATGGACGTCATCCTCGAGATGGACAAGAAGCCGGGGCTGTTCAGCGAGGGCAGCGACACCTTCCGCTCGTTCCAGGTGGGTCTGCACGACTACCAGGCGACCGACTGGGCGGCGTACCTCAACCAGTGGCTGTCCGAGGTCGGCAGCAAGCGCAACTGGTTCTAGGCTCGGAACCACTTGCCCCCACAGAACCGTTCAGGAGGTACCGAGGTGACCGAGCTCAAGCGGCGGCCGCTCCCCCATGACTTCCATCCGTCCGTGCCGTCGTTCACGGTGACGAGCGCGGACTTCGCGGAAGGCGCGACGCTCAAGGACGACCAGGTCTACGCGGAGGGGAACACCTCGCCGCAGCTGCGGTGGGAGGGCTTCCCGCCCGGGACCAAGAGCTTCGCGGTGACCTGCTACGACCCCGACGCCCCCACCGGCAGCGGGTTCTGGCACTGGGTGCTGTTCGACATTCCGGCCTCCGTGACCGAGCTGCCGGCGGGCGTGGGCAGCGGGAAGTTCGACGGGCTGCCCGAAGGGGCCGTGCACGCGCGTAACGACTATGGATCGAAGGACTTCGGTGGGGCCGCGCCGCCGCCCGGGGACGGGTCGCACCGGTACGTCTTCACGGTGTACGCGGTGGACCAGGAGAAGCTCGGTCCGGATGCCGACGCCTCACCCGCCGTCGTCGGCTTCAATCTGCGGTTCCACACGATCGCCCGTGCTCAGCTGATCGGTGCGTACGAGCATCCCGCGGAGGGATGAGTCAGCTCATCGTTCATTGAACGTTTGCCCGCCTCTGGTCTTGGAAGTGATCAGGGGCGGGCATTTTTTATTGCGTTGTCCATCTCGGCGTGCCCGGCCAGAGTTGATCCAAGCCCGCCAGGGAGTGGGCCTGTGCGCATGGGAGGTGGGCTGGAATGCGAGACACGCTGGTGCTGAACGCCAGTTTCGAGCCGCTGTCGACGGTGACGTTGAATCGAGCCGTCGTTCTGGTGCTCCAGGACAAGGCCGTCGTCGAGCAGGCCCACCCCGAACTGCGTATGCGCGGGGCCGCGGTCGACATACCGGCGCCCCGGGTGATCAGGCTGTGCAGGTATGTACGGGTGCCCTTCCGAAGACAAGCCCCGTGGTCGAGGCGGGGTGTGCTGGTGCGGGACCGGCACCGGTGCGCGTACTGCGGCCGCCGGGCGACGACCGTGGACCACGTGGTGCCGAGGGCGCAGGGCGGCCGGGACTCGTGGCTGAACACGGTCGCGTCCTGCGCGGAGGACAACCACCGCAAGGCGGACCGGACTCCGGACCAGGCGGGTATGCCGCTGCTGCGGCAGCCGTTCGAGCCTTCGCCGGCGGACGCGATGCTGCTGTCCCTGGGACACGAGGACTTCGACGCGCTCCCGGACTGGCTGGCCCAGCCCGCGGCCTAGCCCGCCAGACCGCCTGACCGTCTTGACCCCTCTGGCCTGTACGGCGGTTACAGCAGTGGGGCCCACCTCCGTCGGGAGGTGGGCCCCACTGTCGTAGAGCCGCAGTCGGGTCAGTCGATGGAGGGCTTTTCGCGGCGCTCGTTGTTGCCACTTGAGCCGCCGGAGTTGCCGCCGGAGTTGCCGCTGCCCGAATTGCCGCCCGGGTTGCCGAAGTTGCCCATCGCGCCGGAGAGGCCCTTGAGGGCGTCGCCGATCTCGCTGGGGACGATCCAGAGCTTGTTGGCGTCGCCTTCGGCGATCTTCGGGAGCATCTGGAGGTACTGGTAGGAGAGGAGCTTCTGGTCCGGGTCGCCGGCGTGGATGGCCTCGAAGACCGTGCGGACGGCCTGGGCCTCGCCCTCGGCGCGCAGGGCGGCCGCCTTGGACTCGCCCTCGGCGCGCAGGATCTGGGACTGCTTCTCGCCCTCCGCGGTGAGGATGGCGGCCTGGCGCGTGCCCTCCGCGGTGAGGATCGCGGCGCGCTTGTCACGGTCGGCGCGCATCTGCTTCTCCATCGAGTCCTGGATGGAGGTGGGCGGCTCGATGGCCTTGAGCTCGACGCGGTTGACGCGGATGCCCCACTTGCCGGTGGCCTCGTCGAGGACGCCGCGCAGGGCCGCGTTGATCTCCTCGCGGGAGGTCAGGGTGCGCTCCAGGTCCATGCCGCCGATGATGTTCCGCAGCGTGGTGACGGTGAGCTGCTCGATCGCCTGGATGTAGCTGGCGACCTCGTAGGTCGCGGCCCGGGCGTCGGTCACCTGGTAGTAGATGACCGTGTCGATGTTGACGACCAGGTTGTCCTGGGTGATCACCGGTTGCGGCGGGAACGGGACGACCTGTTCGCGCAGGTCGATGCGGTTGCGGATGGTGTCTATGAACGGGACGACGATGTTGAGACCCGCGTTGAGCGTGCGTGTGTAGCGGCCGAAGCGCTCCACGATCGCGGCGCTCGCCTGTGGGATGACCTGGATCGTCTTGATCAGGGCGATGAAGACCAACACCACCAGGATGATCAGGACGATGATGACCGCATCCATCGTGCTCCCCGTACCCTTCTCCGCCTCGGCGCTTTCGGAAGATCTTATGCCTGTTGAAGATCTTGCTGGTCGAGTGTGACAGAACGTCGTGTGGATCGTGAGGTGTTCGGTTCACTTGCGCCGTGCGGGAGTTGTGCGCGCTTTGGGCGAGATCGTCGCGTGATCGCACAACGTCGCGCGGGGTCACATGACGATCGCCGTGGCCCCCTCGATGTCCACGACGTCGACTTCCTGACCCACTTCGTAGGCGTGGTCGGTGTCGAGTGCGCGCGCCGACCAGACCTCTCCGGCGAGCTTGATCCGGCCCCCGGCGCGGTCGACGCGCTCCAGGACGACGGCCTGTCGGCCTTTCAACGCGTCGATGCCCGTGGCGAGTCGGGGGCGTTGCCTGCTGTGCCGGTTCGCGATGGGGCGTACGACGGCGACGAGGGCGACCGAGACGATGACGAAGACGAGGACCTGTGGCACCGCTCCGAGGCCCAGGCCCGCCGTGACGGCGGCGGCCACCGCGCCGACCGCGAACATGCCGAACTCCGGCATCGCGGTCACCACGAGCGGGATTCCGAGCGCCGCTGCGCCGACGAGCCACCACACCCATGCGTCGATGTCGTCCACACGGCCATGGTAGGGCCGTGGGTCCTGCTGGGGACAGGGCGCGAAAGGGGCGGTCAGGACAGCGGCAGGCCCTGTGCGGTCCAGCGGTCGCCGACCTGTTCCACGACGAGCGGGAGGCCGAAGCAGCGGGAGAGGTTGCGGGAGGTGAGCTCGAGCTCGACCGGGCCCGCGGCGAGGACCTTGCCCTGGCGGATCATGAGGACGTGGGTGAAGCCGGGGGCGATCTCCTCGACATGGTGCGTGACCATGATCATCGAGGGGGCGATCGGGTCGCGGGCGAGGCGGCCGAGCCGGCGTACGAGGTCCTCGCGGCCGCCCAGGTCGAGGCCGGCGGCGGGCTCGTCGAGGAGCAGCAGCTCGGGGTCGGTCATCAGGGCGCGGGCGATGAGGGTGCGCTTGCGCTCGCCCTCGGAGAGGGTGCCGAACCTGCGCTCCAGGTAGTCGCTCATGCCGAGGCGGTCGAGGAAGGCGCGGGCGCGCTGCTCGTCGACGTCCTCGTACTCCTCCTGCCAGCCGGCCGTCATGCCGTAGGCCGCCGTGAGCACGGTCTCCAGGACGGTCTGGCGCTTGGGGAGCTTGTCGGCCATGGCGATGCCGGCCATGCCGATGCGGGGGCGCAGTTCGAAGACGTCGGTGCCGGGGCTGCCGAGGGTCTCGCCGAGGATGGTGGCGGTGCCCTTGCTGGGGTAGAGGTAGCTCGACGCGAGGTTCAGGAGCGTGGTCTTGCCGGCCCCGTTGGGACCGAGGATGACCCAGCGCTCGCCTTCCTTGACCGACCAGGAGACCTGGTCCACCAGAGCCCGGCCCTCACGGACCACCGATACGTCCTGAAGCTCCAGAACATCGCTCATGAGCGCGTTGTCTCCCCTTGCAGTGTGGCCGGTCTCGGAAACCTCCAGGAAAATCTACGCCACCCGTTGGGCGGCCCGTTCCATCGGTCCGGTCCTTAGGGTGGAGGCATGCTTTCGGAACCGCGCTCTGGTCGCCTCGCCGCTTGGGGAAATGCCTTGTTGGCCGGATTTGTCTCGCCGGACGACGCCGTCCTGGCCATCGTCGGCGAGGACGCCGTGCACCGGGTGGAGGGGCTGCCCGGCGAGTCGGCGCCCGTCGGGCTCACGCTCGCGCTGGGGCGCCTGCGGACGCTCGGGGTGAGCGGGCTGCGGGTGGCGCTGCCCGCGCCCGGGCATCCGCTGGGGCTGAGCGGACCGCCGGAGTTCAACGCCCGGGCGCTGGAGGCGGAGGAGGCGGTGATCGGCCACGGCGCCGGATACGGGCTGGTGCCGGAGGTGCACGAGGCCGGGCCCGCCGGTGATGTGCATGTCGAGGTCGTGTGGCACTGCCTGGCGGTGCGGGAGGCCCCGCCGGCGGATGTGCCGTCGCTGGGCGAGGCCGAGCGGGAGCTGGCGGAGGCGTTGCGGGACGCCACGGCGGTGCTCTCGCGGCTGGACGTCGCCGGGGCGGGGCCGGTGGCGGAGGCGGCGATCGACGCATATCGCTCTCGCGCGGAGCGGGGGCGGGAGGTGCTTGCTCCCGGGTACCCGCCGCGGGCGGTGCGGGTGCTGGAGCTGGCGCAGCGGGTCGGGTTGCTGGTGTCGGTGGCGTATGAGAGCGGGCACGGGGGTGCGGTGAGCTCCGCTGAGATGGCGGCTCGTGCTGAGGCGTTGCGGCCTGTCGAGCGGACGGCTCGGCGGGCGCAGGTCGCTGCGTACAACTCCGTTGTGGAGGAGCGGGAGCGGGGGGTGCGGTGAGCGTCTTCTCCTTGGTGACCGGCGTTGGTGTCGGCGTTCTCTGGGGGCTCTGCCCCCAGGCCCCCGTTCGGCCCTGAAGGGGCCTCGTCCTCAAACGCCGGACGGGCTGAAATTGCCGGACCCAGCCGGAAGTGTCGGCGCCGGCATGCAAAAGGCCCCCGCGTCGTCCTTGGCGCGGGGGCCCTGCTGCGGGTCGGGGGCTCAGTCGTTCACGCCGGTGTTGCCGAAGGCGGGGTTCAGCAGGCCGATGAGGTTCGCGGTGTTGCCGACCACGTTGACGGGGACGTGCACCGGGACCTGGACGGCGTTGCCCGAGCCGACGCCCGGCGACTTCACGGCCGCGCCTTCGGCGCCGGAGTCGGCGAAAGCGGCGCCGGCCGATGCGCCCGCGGCGATGCCGGCGACGGTGAGGGCCACGGCGGCCTTCTTGGCGATGTTCATGAGAAGCGATCCTCCTGCGTTGGCGTGTCCGACCCGGCCGCGGGCCGTGCGCTGATCAACGCGGGAGTGGGCGGGAACGGTACGCGGCCGTCCGCCGAAGTGCCCGTTCGGATCATTGGGGCGACAAGAAGACCGGCCTCCCCCGGTGGGGGCCGGGGGAGGCCGGAGGTCAGCGCGGGTCCGGGTGGGACCCCGGTGGCCGCAGTCGCCTCAGTGGTTGAGGCCCAGGTTGCCGAAGGCCGGGTTCAGCACGCCGATGACGTTCACGCTGTTGCCGACGACGTTCACCGGGACGTGCACCGGGGCCTGGATGACGTTGCCCGAGACGACGCCCGGCGAGCCCTTGGCCTCGCCGAGGGCCGTGGCGCCGTCGGCGGCGGAGGCCAGGCCGGCCCCCGCGGCCACCAGGCCGCCGGCCACCATCGTCACGGCCGCTGCCTTCTTCAGGTTCTTCACTTCGAAACCCCTCCTAGCGAGTACCGCGGCAGTCGCCGCAGCACGCACTGGAGAACGCCGGAGATCCACGAAGGATGCGCCATTCGGGGGACATTCCCACGACGGTATGAATCTCAGTCCGGAACGGGACGCTCCGTATTGCCGCCGCAGCGCCCCTCGCGCTTCTCAACGCGTCAGACCATGGCGTACGGCCCACAGCGCGGCCTGGGTGCGGTCCGCGAGGTCGAGTTTCATCAGGATGTTCGAGACGTGGGTCTTCACCGTCTTCTCGGACAGCACCAGGGCGCGGGCGATCTCGCGGTTGGAGCGGCCGTCCGCTATCAGGCCGAGCACCTCGCGCTCCCGTTCCGTCAGCGAACCGCCCCTCCCCTGGCCTGAGTTGGACTCCTCCTGGGACAACAGGGCACCCGCCACCTCGGGTTGGAGCAGGATGTGGCCCGCGTGGACGGAGCGGATGGCGCCGGCCAGGGCGTCCGGGTCCACGTCCTTGTAGACGTATCCGGCGGCGCCCGCGCGCAGGGCCGGGACCACCGTGCGCTGTTCGGTGAAGCTGGTGACGATCAGCACGCGCGCGGGGTTGTCGAGTGCGCGGAGCCTGCGCAGCGCCTCGATGCCGTCGGTGCCCGGCATCTTGACGTCCATGAGGACGACGTCGGGCTTCAACTCCTCGGCGCGCTCGACTCCTTCGGCGCCGTCGGCCGCCTCGCCGACGACCTCGATGTCGTCCTGTACCTCCAGGAAGGTGCGCAGGCCCCGGCGGACGACCTGGTGGTCGTCGACGAGCAGCACCTTGATGGCGTCAGCCACCGGGGACCTCCATCTCGATCGTGGTGCCCTTGCCGGGCGCCGATTCCACGGTCAGCGTGCCGCCGACCCCGTTCGTCCGGTCCCGCATGGAGACGAGGCCGAGGTGGCGTCCCGCGCTGCGGACCGTCCTGGGCTCGAAGCCGCCGCCGTCGTCGGCGACCCGGAGGACGGCCCCGCGGGCACGGCGCTCCAGCGTCACCTCGACGTGTTCTGCTCCGGAGTGCCGCAGGGCGTTGTGCAGGGCCTCCTGGGCGACCCGGAGCACGGCCTCCTCCTGTGCGGCCGGGAGGGCGCGGAAGCTCCGGCCGGCGAAGGTCACGCGCGCAGTGTGGGCGCGGTCGAGGACCTGGATCTGGGTGCGCAGGGTGGCGATGAGGCCGTCCTCGTCCAGGGCGGCGGGGCGCAACTCGACGACGGCCGCGCGCAGTTCGTCGGCGGCTTCGGCGGCCAACGCGGCGACCTGCTGGATCTCGCCCTTGGCGCGGACCGGGTCTCGGTCGACGAGGGCGGCGGCGGCCTGGGCGGTGAGGCGCAGGGAGAACAGCTTCTGGGCGACCGCGTCGTGCAGCTCGTGCGCGAGCCGGGAGCGTTCCTCGGTGATCGTCAGCTCGCGGCTGCGCTCGTAGAGGCGGGCGTTGGTGAGGGCGATCGCGGCGTGCTGGGCGAGGATCGCCAGCAGCTCCTCGTCGTCCTCGGTGAAGCCGCAGCTCCCCTCGGGCTTCCCGCGCGGGGGGTGCGGAGGGTCTCCCTCCGCAGCACACAGCTTGTTGGCCAGGAACAGCGCGCCGATGACCTCGTCGCCGTCGCGGATGGGCAGGCCCAGGAAGTCGGACATGTCGGGGTGGGCGGACGGCCAGCCCTCGAAGCGCGGGTCCTTGCGCACGTCGGCGAGGCGCTCGGGCCTGGCCTCCTGGAGCATCGCCGCCAGGATGCCGTGCTGGCGGGGCAGCGGGCCGATGGCCTTCCACTGCTCGTCGCTGACGCCGTCGACGACGAACTGGGCGAAGCCTCCGTGGTCGTCGGGGACGCCGAGGGCGGCGTACTGCGCGTCGAGCAGTTCGCGGGCGGAGGCGACGATCGTCTTGAGGACGTCGCGCACCTCGAGGTGCCTGCTCATGGCCAGCAGCGCGGCGCTGACCGCGGCGAGGCCGGACCGGGGGCCTTGACTCATGCCTTCACGGTACCGGCGGGGTCCGACAGCGGGATCGGGCCTGTGGCGGCCCCGGGTAGGGCGGGAGACCTAGGTCGGAGGTCCTCGGTTCGGCGGCGTAGGGCCGAGGGACCGGGTGTGCGGGCGTACGCCGAAGGGCCCGGTGAACCGGGGCCTGCGGGCCGAGGCGGGGAGGGCGGCGCCGTTCCTACGGTGAGGTCACCGCCGAGCACACCGAGCACCGGCGGTCGGACGAGGGGACGGTTGTCATGCCGGTAGCGATCATCACGGGGGCCTCGAAGGGGCTGGGGCGGGCGTTGGCCGAGGCGCTGGCCGCGCGGGGGTGGGATCTGGTGCTCGACGCGAGGACGGCGGAGGTGCTGAAGGAGACGGCGGCGGCGGTCGGGAAGCACGGGGGCGCGGTGGAGGCGCTCGCGGGGGACGTCACGGATCCCGTGCACCGGTCGGCGCTGGTGGCGGCAGCCGGGCGGCTCGGCGGCTGCGATCTGGTGGTGAGCAACGCGAGCGCGCTGGGCGCCGAGCCGCTGGTGCGGCTGGAGGCGCTGGACCTGGCGGGGCTGCGGCGGGCGCTGGAGGTGAACGTCGTGGCCGCCCTGGGGCTGGTCCAGGAGGCGCTGCCGCTGCTGCGGGACGCGCGGGAGGGCGCGGTGATCGCGGTCAGCTCGGACGCGGCCGCCGAGGCGTACGAGACGTGGGGCGGCTACGGGGCGTCGAAGGCGGCCCTGGACCAGTTGGCGGCGGTGCTCGGCGCGGAGGAGCCGGGGCTGCGGGTGTGGGCGGTGGACCCCGGGGACATGGCCACGGACCTGTACGCGGCGGCCGTACCGGAGGACGGGGAGGCGCGGCCGGAGCCGGGCAGTGTGGCGCCGGGCTTTCTGCGGCTGCTGGACGAGCGGCCGGCGAGCGGCCGGTACGCGGCTCCGGCGCTGTCGGAGGGACGGCGATGACGCTGACCGTAGAGGTGCCCGAGGAGTTGTCGGCGCGGGTGCCGGCCGAGCAGCGCGGGCCCGGGCGGGACCGGGGCGACGTACGGCTGCTGGTGTCGCGGGGGGCGGAGGTCGCGCATCACGTGTTCCGGGAGTTGCCGTGTCTGTTGCGGGCCGGGGATCTGCTGGTGGTGAACACGTCGGCGACGTTGGCGGCCGCGGTGGACGGGCGGATCGGGCACGCGCGTGTGGTGGTGCACTTCTCCACGCGTGGGGACGACGGGCGGTGGGCGGTCGAGCTGCGGGATCCGGACGGGAAGGGCACCACCCGCGCGCGTGCGGGCGGGCCGGCGGGGGCGGAGGTGCGGCTGCCGGGAGGGGTGCGGCTGATCCTGGAGGGGGCACTGAGCGGTGGCGGTGGGCGGCTGTGGTGGGCGCGGGTGTCCGGCGGGGCGGTGCTCGGGCTGCTGCGGGAGCACGGGCGGCCCATTCGTTACTCCTATACGGAGCGGGATCAGCCGTTGTCCGTGTATCAGACGGTGTTCGCGCTGCCGTCGGCGGACGGGTCGGGCAGCGCGGAGATGCCGAGCGCGGCGCGGCCCTTCACGGCGGGGCTGGTGGCGGAGCTGGTGAGCCGGGGGGTGCAGTTCGCGCCGATCACGTTGCACACGGGGGTCGCCTCGGCGGAGGCGCACGAGCCGCCGTATCCGGAGCGGTTCGCGGTGCCGGAGGCGTCGGCCCGGCTGATCAACGCCGTGCGGGCCGGGAAGGGGCGGGTGATCGCGGTCGGGACGACGGCGGTGCGGGCCGTGGAGTCGGCGGCCGTGGCGGACGGGGTCGTACGCGCGCGTGAGGGGTGGACCGATCTCGTGGTGACGCCCGAGCGCGGGGTGCGGGCGGTGGACGGGCTGCTGACCGGGCTGCACGAGCCGGAGGCCTCGCATCTGCTGATGCTGGAGGCGGTGGCGGGGCGGGCCGCGATCGACCGGGGGTACGACGAGGCGCTGCGGGGGCTGTACCTGTGGCACGAGTTCGGGGACGTGCACCTCATCCTCCCGGAGGGGGACCTGACCCAGAGCGTTGCTTCGGCAACTGCCGGTGAGAACGAGCCGGGGCTGGTGTGAGCCCGCGCATAGGGCGCACATCACGTACGAAGGACGATAGGAGACAAAGGGGGGCCACATGAACGGGGCAGATAGTTTCATCTGTCCCGTTTTGCCCATCCCCGATCCACTACCCGGGATCGTACGTCACACCTTTGCCTGGCCATTTTGCGGCCGCTAAGAATGGCTCTCGTCGCTCATCGCCGCGGGTTCTTCCCCGCGGCGTTCGTGCCGCAAGCACCCGCTGTCCACCGTCGGACGATGAGAGCGACCTCCGCGCTATTCGAAGAGGTCCTTCCGCCATGCCCAAGAACACTCACAAGATCGCGATCGCCGGCGTCGCCACCCTCGGCGCCGCCGCCCTCGCCTTCTCCGTGGTGCCGGCCGACGCGCAGACCACCACGAAGGACGCCGTCTCCTCGTCCCGGGTCGCCTACAGCTCCGAGCCGGTGCAGGACGTCAAGGCCAGCGTGACCGACCAGCTGGCGGGTGCGAGCGTGAAGGTCGACGCCATCGAGGCGAAGAAGGAGGCCGCAAAGGCCGCCAAGGACGCCGTCGCCAAGAAGAAGGCCGCCACGGAGGCCGCCGCAGAGGCCGCCGCGGCGAAGAAGAAGGCGGTTGCCGCGGCCGCCGCGAAGAAGAAGGCCGCCGCCGCGGCCGCCGCGAAGAAGAAGGCCGCCGCCGCGCGCAAGGCGAGGGAGGCCGCGAGCCGCGCCGCCCAGCGCGCCACGATCAAGCAGGTCGTCGCGAAGTCCTACGCGAACAACCTCGACGGCTGGATCAAGCACTCCCTGGACATCATGAAGTCCAAGGGCATCCCGGGCTCCTACAACGGCCTGTACCGCAACATCATGCGGGAGTCCTCGGGCAACCCGAACGCGATCAACAACTGGGACGTCAACGCCGTCAACGGCATCCCGTCGAAGGGCCTGCTGCAGGTGATCCCGCCGACCTTCTCGGCGTACCACGTCAACGGCACGTCCTGGAACATCTACGACCCGATCGCCAACATCACGGCCGCGGCGAACTACGCGGCCGACAAGTACGGCTCGATCGACAACGTCGACAGCGCGTACTGAGCGACCTCCGTACGCCGATGGGCGGCACCCCGTACCGGGGGTGCCGCCCATCGGCGTCGTACGGGGTGGACTACTTGCGCATGACCTCGGGCTCGTGGCGGCGCAGGAAGCGGGCCACGAAGAAGCCGCAGATCACGCCGAGGACGATCAGCGCGACCATGTCCAGGCTCCAGGCTCCGAGGGTGTGGTCCCACAGCGGGTCCGTGTCCCCGCCGTCCTTGGGCGGGCTGATCTTGTTGAAGTCCAGCGTGGCGCCCGCGGCGGCGACCGCCCAGCGCGACGGCATCAGGTACGAGAACTCGTTGACGCCGACCGCGCCGTTCAGGGAGAACAGGCAGCCGGTGAACACGACCTGGATGATCGCGAACATCACCAGCAGCGGCATGGTCTTCTCGGCCGTCTTCACCAGCGACGAGATGACCAGGCCGAACATCATCGAGGTGAAGCCCAGCGCCATGATCGGGATGGAGAGCTCGACCATGGTGGCGCTGCCGAGGACCAGGCCCTCCTTCGGGATCTCCCGGCTGGCGAAGCCGATGACGCCGACCAGCAGGCCCTGCAGCACGGTGACCACGCCGAGCACGAACACCTTGGACATCAGGTACGCGGAGCGCGACAGACCGGTCGCGCGCTCCCGCTCGTAGATGACCCGTTCCTTGATCAGCTCGCGGACCGAGTTCGCCGCGCCCGCGAAGCAGGCGCCGACCGCGAGGATCAGCAGGACGGTGGTGGCCGTGCCGTTGGGGATGATCCGGCCGGTCTTCGGATTGAGCGGGTTGGGCAGCAGGCTGTTGCCGGAGTCGATGAGCAGGCTCACCGCGCCGAGCACGGCCGGCAGGATCACCGTCAGGGCCAGGAAGCCCTTGTCGGAGACGATCACCGAGACATAGCGGCGCACCAGTGTGACGAACTGGGACATCCAGCCCTGCGGCTTCGGCGGCCGCATCGCCTGCATCGGCGGCATCTGTACGGACTGCGGCGCGATGGCGTCGATGTCCGCGGCGTACATCTGGTAGTGCTGCGAGCCCTTCCAGCGGCCCGCCCAGTCGTAGTCGCGGTAGTTCTCGAAGGCGGAGAAGACGTCGGCCCAGGTGTCGTAGCCGAAGAAGTTCAGCGCCTCCTCCGGCGGGCCGAAGTAGGCGACCGAACCGCCCGGGGCCATCACCAGCAGCTTGTCGCAGATCGCCAGCTCGGCCACGGAGTGGGTGACGACCAGGACCGTACGGCCGTCGTCGGCGAGGCCGCGCAGCAGCTGCATGACGTCGCGGTCCATGCCCGGGTCGAGGCCGGAGGTCGGCTCGTCCAGGAAGATCAGCGACGGCTTGGTGAGGAGCTCCAGGGCCACCGAGACGCGCTTGCGCTGGCCGCCGGAGAGGGAGGTGATCTTCTTCTCCTTGTGGATGTCCAGCTTGAGCTCGCGCAGCACCTCGTCTATGCGGGCGTCGCGCTCGGCGCCCGTGGTGTCGGCGGGGAAGCGGAGCTTGGCCGCGTACTTGAGGGCCTTCTTGACGGTCAGTTCCTTGTGCAGGATGTCGTCCTGCGGAACCAGGCCGATGCGCTGGCGCAGCTCGGCGAACTGCTTGTACAGGTTCCGGTTGTCGTAGAGGACGTCTCCCTGGTTGGCGGGCCGGTAGCCCGTCAGCGCCTTGAGCAGCGTCGACTTGCCGGAACCGGACGGTCCGATGACCGCGATCAGCGACTTCTCCGGGGCGCCGAAGGAGACGTCCTTGAGGATCTGCTTGCCGCCGTCGACCGTGACGGTCAGGTGGCGGGCCGAGAAGGAGACCTCGCCGGTGTCGACGAACTCCTCGAGCCGGTCGCCGACGATCCGGAACGTCGAGTGGCCGACGCCCACGATGTCGGCGGGGCCGAGGAGCTGGGTGCCGCCCTTGGCGATCGGCTGGCCGTTGACGAACGTGCCGTTGTGCGAGCCGAGGTCGCGGATCTCCATGCGGCCGTCGGGCGTCGAGTGGAACTCGGCGTGGTTGCGGGACACCTGGAGGTCGGAGACGACCAGCTCGTTCTCCAGGGCACGGCCGATGCGCATCACGCGGCCGAAGGAGAACTGGTGGAAGGTGGTGGGGCTGCGGTCGCCGTAGACCGGCGGCGCCCCCGCGCCGTCACCGGGGCCCTGCTGCGGGATGTGCGGCGCCGCGGCCTGCTGCGGCTGCTGCCAGCCGCCTTGCGGGACCTGGGCGGCCTGCGGCTGAGGCGCCTGCTGGGCCCAGCCCGGGTTCGCGGCCTGCGCGGCGTACGGCTGCTGCTGGGGCTGCGCGACGGGCGCCTGCGCCCCCGAGAGGTTCACGCGCGGTCCGTCGGTCGCGTTGCCCAGATGCACCGCGGTGCCCGGGCCGATCTCCAGTTGATGGATCCGCTGGCCCTGCACGAACGTGCCGTTGGTGCTGCCGTGGTCCTCGATCACCCAACTGCGGCCGTTGAAACTGACCGTGGCGTGACGCCAGGAGACCCTGGCGTCGTCGAGGACCACGTCCCCCTGCGGATCGCGTCCGAGCGTGTATGGCCTGGACGGATCTAGCGTCCAGGTGCGTCCGTTCAATTCCAGTACGAGTTCCGGCACTCCATGCCCCACTGAGTAGTCCCCCGAGTTACCCCCATCACAGGGAGTCTAGGGATGTCGAACATCGTCGGGAACTATTTCAGTAGCGGCCCCCTGACCGAAAGTCGGGCCTTGTGAAGAGCCTGCGTGAGCGCATCGGCCGTTTCCGTTGACGGGGTTGAAACCGGGCCGGAGAGTGGTAAACGCACGCGAGGGGGACGGAAGCGGCGATCTCCGCCGCTCCGCGCCGCGGATCGGGGGGTCTGCATGAGTGCCGGCACAGGTGTCGAGAACGGCGGGACCGGCGGAAGCGCACAGCACGGCGGGCACGGCAGGGGCGTGCCGTGGACGGACGTGGTGATGTCCGCGGTCGCCGCGGTGAGTTGGGCGTTGATCGGGATGGCGGGGACGGCCGCGCTCGGCCTGCATCTGCTGGAGGCGGACTCCGCGGGCTCGCTCGGCCCGATGACGGCCGCGGTGGTGGCCCTGGGGGCCGGCGGTTCGGTGACGCCGTCGGGGGATGTGTCCGCCTTCGGACTGACGGGCGCGGAGGCGAACACGGCCATCGAGATCACGCCACTGGGCGTGAGCCTGGTCGGAGCCCTGCTGCTGTCATGGTTTTTTCTACGATCCCTGCGCACAGCCGGAGTCGTGGTCTCCCCGGCCGAACTCCTCGCGCGCGCGGGCTCGGTGGTCGCGCTGTTCGTGGCGATGCTGGGCGGGCTGGCCTGGGCGGGGCACGACGTCGTCACGCTCGACGGCGGCTCGCTGGGGCTGGACGACCTGCCCGGCGTGGGCGGGGGCGGCGGGGGCGGGGGCGGCGGCCTGGACATCCCCGGGATCGGGGACATCGGGGGGCTGCTGCCGGACCGGCTCGGCGACCTGGTCGACGCGAAGGCGGCGGTCGGGTTCACCGTCGACACGGCGCCCACCCTGCTCGGCGGCCTCGGCTGGTCGATCGGCATCCTGCTGATCGCCCTGCTGGCCTCGCGCCGTACGCCGCTTCCGCCCGGGTGGGAGGCGGTGCACCGGGTGGTACGGCCCGCCGTGTCCGCCGTCGTCACCGTGCTGCTGGTGGCCGTGGCGGCCGGGTTCGCGGCGGCGGGGTACGCGGCGATCGGCGACGACCACCCCCGGCGGATCGCGGGAGCGGCGCTGCTGGGCGCGCCGAACGGGGTGTGGCTGGGCATCCCGATCGGCCTGTTCGTGCCCTGGGACGGCCGGGCCACCGGCGTGCTCACAAAGGTGCTGCCCGACCCCCTGGACGACCTGCTCGGCGCCGGGACCGGGCAGTCGGTGACGCTGGGACGACTGGCCGAACTGGACGGACGGGTATGGCTGTTGGGGGTGGCCGCGGCGGTGATGATGCTGCTGGCGGGGGTGCTGGCGGCGGTACGGACTCCGGTGTGGGGTCGCACGGGGCTTGCTCCAGGGGTTCCCGCGGGGCCGCCGCCGGGGCTCCCTGCGGGCGGCGGGCGTGCGGGACGGGCGGGGGCCGAGGCGGAGTGGGCGGCCGGGCGGGGTGCGGCGGCCCGGGGCGGGACCGGGGGCGAGTGGCCTGCGGCGGCCGGCGAACGGGCTGGACCGGGGTGGGCCACGGCGGCTGCCGAACCGGCTCGGCCCGAGTGGGGTGCGGCGGCCGGTGAACCGGCTCGGCCGGAGCGGCGGGCCTCCGGCGGTGGCACGGACGCTGGACGGGGTGCGGGGGCCGTGGGCTTACGAGGGCACGGCGTCGGCGGTTTCGTGGGGCGCTGTGCGGTGCGGCTCGGGGTCGCGACCGCGTTGGCGCTGCCGCTGCTGGCCTGGCTGACGGACCTGTCCGTGAACGCCTCCCTGTCCGTGCTCGGCTTCGACGCGTTCGGCGCCGGGATCGAGCTGCACGGGCGCCTCGGCATGGCCCTGCTCCTCGGCGCCGCCTGGGGCGCGGGCGCGGGGGCCGCCGGTGCGCTGCTGGCGTGCGCGACCGGGGCGGCGGGGCGGCGGGCTGCGCCGCTGGCACGGGGTGACGCGGGGGCCGGTGCGCAGGGGCGGCCGGGCGCGGGCGAAGAGCGTGCGCCGTACTCCGGTGACCCGTCCGGACCGTACGCGCCGCACTCGCCCTACGCGCCGGGTACGTCGTACCGGCCGCCGAATCCGGCGACCAACCCGTATCTGCGGGTGCCGGAGGAGCTGCGGGAGCCGGAGGACGCGCGGCCGGGGGACCCGGGAGGGGGGCGGGGCGACCGGTCGGAGCCGTCGAGGGCGTACGAGGGTTCCCGGCGGGGCGAGCGGGGAGAGCCGGGTGAGCGGGGTGAGCCCCCGGCGGGCAGTGGGCGGCCGCCGGAGGGGCCGTCGCGGCCGGGCGGGCGGAGCGGGCCGGACGACGGGCCGGACGACGTGTACGGCGCTCCGACCGTGGTCCGCCCGATCGGGCCGCCGCCGAGGGGGCCGCGACGACCGGCCGGACCGCGTCCCGGCGGCCCGCGTCCGGAGGAGGGGCCTCCCCCGCCGCCTCCGCCCCCTCCCCCGGCGCCGCCTCGGGGGCCGAGGGGACCGAAAGGAACGCGCTGAAGTCGATGAGGCCGCCGTTGAGGTGTATGTCACCCATGCGCCATCCACTGTTCCATGTCCGCTAGGCGGACCTCGGGGGCAAAAGGCACTGCGTGCCGGATACGGTGGGTACACCATGAGTGCTTCGCAGACCCCGTCGGCCCCGTCGACCTCGCCTTCCGATGTCCCCACGCTCCTCGTCAAGATCTTCGGCAAGGACAGGCCGGGCATCACGGCCGGTCTCTTCGACACCCTCGCCGCCTACTCCGTCGACGTGGTCGACATCGAGCAGGTCGTCACCCGCGGCCGGATGGTGCTGTGCGCGCTCGTGACCGCGCCGCCGCGCTCGCTGGAGGGCGACCTGCGCTCGACCGTCCACAGCTGGGCGGAGTCGGTGAAGATGCAGGCGGAGATCATCTCCGGCCTCGGCGACAACCGGCCGCGCGGTCTCGGCCGCTCCCTGGTCACCGTGCTCGGGCACCCGCTCACCGCGGAGGCCACGGCCGCGATCGCCGCGCGGATCACCAAGGCCGGCGGCAACATCGACCGTATCTTCCGGCTCGCCAAGTACCCCGTCACGGCCGTCGAGTTCGCCGTCTCCGGCGTGGAGACCGGGCCGCTGCGCACCGCGCTGGTCACGGACGCGGCCGAGGTCGGCGTGGACGTCGCCGTCGTGGACGCGGGTCTGTCCCGGCGGGCCCAGCGGCTCGTGGTCATGGACGTCGACTCCACCCTCATCCAGGACGAGGTGATCGAGCTCTTCGCCGCGCACGCCGGCTGCGAGGACAAGGTCGCCGAGGTGACGGCGGCCGCGATGCGCGGGGATCTCGACTTCGAGCAGTCGCTGCACGCACGCGTGGCGCTGCTGAAGGGGCTCGACGCCTCGGTCGTGGACAAGGTGCGCACCGAGGTGCGGCTGACGCCGGGCGCCCGCACGCTGATCCGGACGCTGAAGCGGCTCGGCTACCAGGTGGGGGTCGTCTCCGGCGGCTTCACCCAGGTCACCGACGATCTGAAGGAGCGGCTGGGGCTGGACTTCGCCCAGGCCAACACGCTGGAGATCGTCGACGGCAAGCTGACCGGCCGGGTCACCGGCGAGATCGTGGACCGCGCGGGCAAGGCGCGGCTGCTGCGCCGGTTCGCCGCCGAGGCGGGCGTACCGCTGTCGCAGACCGTGGCGATCGGCGACGGCGCCAACGATCTGGACATGCTGAACGCGGCCGGTCTCGGGGTCGCCTTCAACGCCAAGCCGGTGGTGCGGGAGGCCGCGCACACCGCGGTGAACGTGCCGTTCCTGGACACCGTCCTGTATCTGCTGGGCATCACCCGTGAAGAGGTCGAGGCCGCGGACACGCACGACGAGGAGTAGGGCGAGCAGCAGTCCTCACACTCGCAGAAGGGCCCGGCACCGTATCGGTACCGGGCCCTCGTGTATGCCGGAGGGTGGGGGTTACTCGGTGGGCGCCCAGTAGTCGGTCAGGGTGGCCACGCCCGGTTCGAGGGACTTCCAGGAGCCGTCGAAGGTGACGACGGCGAAGGCGGCGGTCGGGAAGCCGTGGCGGGTCATCCGCTCGCCGGCGTCCGGCTCGACCTCGCCGGACAGGACGTCGGCGAGGCCCTGGACGCCCGGGTTGTGACCGATCAGAAGCACGGTGCCCACGTCGTCCGGGGTCTCTTCGAGCAGGGCGATCAGCTCGCCCGGGGAGGCTTCGTAGATCCGGTCCTCGTAGACGGTTTTCGGCCGCTGCGGGAACTCGTGGACGGCGAGCTTCCAGGTCTCCCGGGTCCGGGCCGCGGTGGAGCAGAGGGCCAGGTCGAAGGGGATGCCGGTGTCGGCCAGCTTGCGTCCGGCGACGGCGGCGTCCTTGCGGCCCCGCTCAGCGAGCGGCCGCTCGTGGTCGGTCACCTGTGGCCAGTCGGCCTTCGCATGCCGGAAGAGAACGATCCTGCGGGGTTCTGCGACGCTCATACTTCCCAGCTTCGCATGAAACAGGCCATGGGGCGCAGGGAGTTGACATGCGGATTCACGGGCCTGGCGGGGGGCGTGGAGCACGCCCGGGGCGTGATCGGCACGGCTAGCGCGTGATCAGTTGCTGCACGCGCTCGACGAGGTGGGTGATCGCCGGGTCGCCGGCGGCCGCCTGGGCGTCGACCGGGTTGAGTATCAGCACGAGCAGGGTGACGAAGGCGAGCGTCGGGAGGGCGAGTGCCCACCAGGGCAACCGGATGTCGACGCCGCCCGGGGCAGCAGCCGGGTGGGGCCGGGGGTGCGTACGGGCCGACATGGGTGCCTCCGCTGGTCTTCGAGGGTCCGTGGTCCGCGTCGCGCGGCCACACCTCGAAGTTACGGAATCGACGGCCCTCAACCCATCCGGCGATCCACCCACTTGACCCTGACCCTCACCCCCTAGGGGACAGGGGGCTAACCCCACCATGGGCGGTCCGTCACGGGGAGGCGATGGTCGCGATGACGGCGATGATCACGAAGATGGCGAGGAACGAGCCGAAGACGAGCAGCATCTTCTTCTGGCCGTTCTGCGGATTCGGGTCGAGCACTGGCATACGGCAAGTCTCGCACCCGTCGCCCCCGCCGGCTCCTCCGGGGTTCGGTCAGGGGTTCGGTCGGCGGGCCGCCTCGTCCTCCACCGTGCGGTCGCGGCCCGCCAGGACGCCCACGACCATCTGCGGGACCATCAGCGCGGCCATGAGCGCGAGGGGCGGCCCCCAGCCGCCGCTGTGCTGGTAGAGCACGCCGACCAGGAGCGGACCCGGGATCGAGATCAGATAGCCGGTGCTCTGCGCGAAGGCCGACAGCTGGGCCACGCCCGCGCCGGTCCTGGCCCGCATCCCGACCATCGTGAGCGCCAGCGGGAAGGAGCAGTTGGCGATGCCGAGCAGCACGGCCCAGGCCCAGGCGCCGCCGGCGGGCGCGAGGTACAGGCCGGCGTATCCGGCGAGACCGCAGACGCCGAGGGCGATCGCGATCGGGCCCTGGTGCGGGAGCCGGGTGGCGACGCGCGGGATGACGAAGGCCAGGGGCACGCCCATCGCCATCGTGACGGCCAGCAGCAGCCCGGCCGAGCCGGCGGACACGCCCGCGTCCCGGAAGATCTGCGCCATCCAGCCCATGGTGATGTAGGCGGCGGTGGCCTGGAGTCCGAAGAACACGGCGAGCGCCCAGGCGGTGCGGCTGCGGGTGATGCGCAGCGCGGGCCGCTCCTCACGCGCGCGTGTCCGCGTGCCGCCCCGCGGGTCCTTCCTGCCGTTCTTCCTGCCGTCCTTCCGGTCCTTCCTGCCGTCCTGCCCGTCCTTCCTGCCGCCCCGCCGCTCGTCCGGTCCGCCCTGCTGCCCGGCGGGCCCCGCGCCCCGGTCGCGCACGAACGGGATCCACGGCAGTACGGCCGCCGCCGCCAGGCCCGCCCACACCGCGAGCCCCGACCGCCAACTGCCGCCCAGGGCCTCGGTCATGGGCACGGTGACCGCGGCGGCGGTCGAGGTGCCCAGGGCGAGGGCCATCGAGTACAGGCCGGTCATGGAGCCGACCCGGTCGGGGAACCAGCGCTTGACGATGACCGGCATCAGGACGTTGCTGACGGCGATCCCCATGAGGGCGAGGGCGCTGGCGGCGAGGAATCCGGCCGTGCCTCCGGCGTACGGACGTATGAGCAGGCCGGCCGCGATGGCGGCCATGCCGGCGCACACCACCGCGCCCGCTCCGAAGCGACGCGCGAGCCGTGGGGCCATGACGCCGAAGACGGCGAAGCAGAGCGGGGGCACGGAGGTGAGGAGACCGGCGAAGGCGCCGCTCATGCCGAGGCCGGCGCGGACCTCTTCGAGGAGGGCGCCGAGGCTGGTGATGGCGGGGCGGAGGTTGACGGCGGACAGCACGATGCCGACGACGACCAGCCGGGTCCGCCACGCGCGCGTGGCCGTTCGTGGGGGCTCGCTCGTCGCTGAGATGCGCGGGGGCGGGGACGTCGGCGTCCGTGTCTGCTCGCTTGCCATGCCGCCCATCATAGAATCATGGGATGATTGGTTGTCCATCCCCGGGTGCCTGTTCCCCGCCCCGCCCGTGCGAAGGTGTGCCATGCCCCTGAGCCATCCCCGTCGCTCGGCGCTGTCCGAGCAGGTCATCGCCGCGCTGCGCACCCAGATCACCTCGGGCGAGTGGCCGGTCGGCTCGCGCATCCCCACGGAGCCCGAGCTGGTCGAGCAGCTGGGCGTCGCCCGCAACACCGTCCGCGAGGCCGTCCGCGCGCTGGCGCACAACGGTCTGCTGGACATCCGGCAGGGCTCGGGCACCTATGTCGTGGCGACCAGCGAGCTGGCGGGCGTGATGCACCGGCGCTTCGCGGACGCCGACCCCAGGCACATCGCCGAGCTGCGCGCCACGCTGGAGTCGAGCGCGGCGCGGCTGGCCGCCGAGCGGCGCACCGAGAAGGACCTCAAGCAGCTGGACGCGCTTCTGCGGCGGCGCGAGGAGGCCTGGGCGTCGGGCGACGCGGAGGCCTTCGTGACGGCGGACGCGACCTTCCATCTGGCGGTGGTGGCCGCCTCCCACAACGACGTCATGACCGCGATGTACGCGGACCTGGGCGAGGTGCTGCGGGACTGGCTGCGCGAGGACGTCGGCGAGGACCTGACGCCGGAGACGTACATGGACCACGCGCGGCTGGTGGACGCGATCCGCGCGGGCGCCGCGGAGACGGCCGCGACGGAGGCGGCCGGCTATCCCCTGCTGTGCCGGCCCGGGCGGTTCACAGCTTCTGGTGGGTGACCCAGGCCGAGCGGACCTCCTTCCAGCACCGGCCGGTGAGCCGTACGGTCATGGCGGGTCCGGCGTCGACGGGGGCGCCGTCGGTGTCGAGGTCCCACCAGCGCTCGCACTCGATGTGCAGGGCGACCCGGTCGGTGTCGGCGTAGGGGTTGTGGCAGTAGGCGACGACCTGGGAGCCGCGGACGCTGGTCCGGCACTCCGAGCCGAAGGGCTCCGGGCGGTCCGCCACGCGCGCGTGGGGCTGCGTCTCGTACGGCAGCGCTTCGTGGGGCAGTGCTTCGTACGGCAGGCAGAGGACGAGGGCGGCTGCGGTCACGGTCACTGGGGCGAGGAAACGGAACAGGCGCACAAGGGAACCTCCTCGGCAGAGCTGGGGAGGGCAGCGCGTGGGTGAACGCGTACTTCATAGTGGCTGGTCAGGGCCGTCACCCGCCTGGCCAGGTAGCCCGAACGAGTGACGGGTGGGGGCCCGCGTCCGAGAAGACGCGGGCCCCCACCCGTCAGCGATGCCCCAGCGGCGGCGTCACGCGCCGATGGCGTGCAGACCGCCGTCCACGTGGATGATCTCGCCGGTGGTCTTCGGGAACCAGTCGCTCAGCAGGGCGACTACGCCCTTGCCGGCCGGCTCGGGGTCCTTGAGGTCCCACTCCAGCGGGGCGCGCGTGTCCCAGACGGAGGCCAGCTCGCCGAAGCCCGGGATGGACTTGGCGGCCATGGAGCCGATGGGTCCGGCGGAGATGAGGTTGCAGCGGATGTTCTGCTTGCCCAGGTCACGCGCCATGTAGCGGCTGGTGGCCTCCAGGGCGGCCTTGGCGGGGCCCATCCAGTCGTACTGCGGCCAGGCGTACTGGGCGTCGAAGGTGAGGCCGACGACCGAGCCGCCGTTCTGCATCAGCGGCAGACAGGCCATGGTCAGCGACTTCAGCGAGTACGCGGAGACGTGCATGGCCGTGGCGACCGACTCGAACGGCGTGTTGAGGAAGTTGCCGCCGAGGGCGTCCTGCGGGGCGAAGCCGATGGAGTGCACGACGCCGTCGAGGCCGCCGAGCTCCTCGCCGACGATGTCGGCCAGCCGGCCGAGGTGCTCCTCGTTCGTGACGTCGAGCTCGATGACCTTGGTGGGCTTCGGCAGCTTCCTGGCGATGCGCTCGGTCAGGGTGGGCCGCGGGAACGCGGTCAGGATGATCTCCGCGCCCTGCTCCTGGGCCAGCTTGGCGGTGTGGAAGGCGATGGAGGACTCCATCAGCACACCGGTGATCAGGACGCGCTTGCCCTCGAGAATTCCGCTCATGGTGATCAGTGACCCATTCCCAGTCCGCCGTCAACGGGGATGACGGCTCCAGTGATGTACGAGGCGTCGTCCGAGGCGAGGAACCGCACCGTCGCGGCGATCTCCTCCGGCTGCGCGTACCGGCCGAGCGGGACCTGCGCGACGATGCCCGCGCGCTGCTCGTCGGTGAGCACCTTGGTCATGTCGGTGTCGACGAAGCCGGGGGCGACGACGTTGAAGGTGATGTTGCGCGAGCCCAGCTCACGGGCGAGGGAGCGGGCGAAGCCGACCAGGGCGGCCTTGGAGGCGGCGTAGTTCGCCTGCCCCGCCGAGCCGAGAAGCCCGACGACCGACGAGATCAGGACGACGCGGCCCTTCTTGGCGCGCAGCATGGCGCGGTTGGCGCGCTTGACGACACGGAAGGTGCCGGTGAGGTTGGTGTCGATGACCGAGGTGAAGTCCTCCTCGGACATCCGCATCAGAAGCTGGTCCTTGGTGACGCCGGCGTTGGCGATCAGGACCTCGACGGGGCCGTGCTCGGCCTCGATCTCCTTGTAGGCCTGCTCCACCTGTTCGGGGTCGGTGATGTCGCACTTGACCGCGAGGAAGCCCGTCGGCGGCTCGCCCGAGCGGTACGTGATGGCGACCTTGTCGCCGGCGTCGGCGAACGCGCGGGCGATGGCGAGGCCGATGCCCCGGTTTCCTCCGGTGACGAGAACCGAGCGGCTCAACGGATCACCCTTTCGATAGCGGTCTTGACACGCCCGCCCGGAACCTGGACGGCAGGCGGCTTCCCTCGAAACCTATCGGTCGGCTTCGGCTTACGGACATTCGGGCACCGACAGTGGCTCGCGGGGCTGGCTGTGGGGTCCCTACAGAAAGTTTGCGGACGCGGGGCGGAAAGGTGTGGTCCGGGGACCGCCCGGCGCGACATGATCGAAGCCCCGCTCAGCAACCGGGCCACTCCGACAGAAAGAGACGTAGGTGCCTCATACCATCGACGAAACCTTCGTGGCACTACCCCTACGCGCCCTCGCCGACGCCGCTCTCGCACGCGCGCGTGCCCTGGGGGCGCAGCACGCGGACTTCCGGTTCGAGCGGGTGCGCAGTGCGGCCTGGCGGCTGCGGGACGCCAAGCCCGCCGGGTCCTCGGACACGACCGACCTCGGATACGCGGTGCGGGTGGTGCACGGCGGTACGTGGGGCTTCGCCTCCGGCGTGGACCTGACGATGGACGCGGCCGCCAGGGTCGCCTCGCAGGCCGTGGCCATGGCGAAGCTGTCCGCGCAGGTCATCAAGGCGGCCGGGTCGGACGAGAGGGTCGAGCTGGCCGACGAACCCGTGCACGCCGAGAAGACGTGGGTGTCCTCGTACGAGATCGATCCGTTCGCGGTGCCCGACGAGGAGAAGGCGGCGCTCCTCGCGGACTGGAGCGCGCGGCTGCTGGCGGCGAGCGGGATCAACCACGTGGACGCCTCGCTGCTCACCGTGCACGAGAACAAGTTCTACGCGGACACGGCCGGGACGGTCACCACCCAGCAGCGGGTGCGGCTGCACCCGACGCTGAACGCGGTGTCGGTCGACGAGTCCAGCGGTGAGTTCGACTCGATGCGGACGATCGCGCCGCCCGTCGGCCGCGGCTGGGAGTACCTCACGGGCACCGGCTGGGACTGGGACGACGAGCTGGCCCGGATCCCGGAGCTGCTCGCGGAGAAGATGCGGGCGCCGAGCGTCGACCCGGGACTGTACGACCTGGTGGTCGACCCGTCGAACCTGTGGCTGACGATCCACGAGTCCATCGGGCACGCCACCGAGCTGGACCGGGCGCTCGGCTACGAGGCCGCCTATGCCGGCACCTCCTTCGCCACCTTCGACCAGCTCGGCAAGCTGCGCTACGGCTCGGACCTGATGAACGTCACCGGCGACCGCACCGCCGAGCACGGTCTGGCGACGGTCGGCTACGACGACGAGGGCGTCGCGGGCCAGTCCTGGGACCTGGTGAAGGACGGCACGCTCGTCGGCTACCAGCTGGACCGGCGGATCGCGAAGCTGACCGGGTTCGAGCGGTCCAACGGATGCGCGTTCGCCGACTCCCCCGGCCATGTCCCCGTGCAGCGCATGGCCAACGTGTCGCTGCGGCCGGATCCGGCCGGGATGTCGACCGAGGATCTCATCGGGAGCGTGGACCGGGGCATCTACGTGGTCGGCGACCGGTCCTGGTCCATCGACATGCAGCGTTACAACTTCCAGTTCACCGGCCAGCGGTTCTTCAGGATCGAGAACGGGCGGATCACCGGGCAGCTGCGGGACGTGGCCTACCAGGCGACGACCACCGACTTCTGGGGCTCGATGGCCGCGGTGGGCGGCCCGCAGACGTATGTCCTCGGAGGTGCCTTCAACTGCGGCAAGGCCCAGCCGGGGCAGGTCGCGGCGGTGTCGCACGGCTGTCCGTCGGCCCTGTTCAAGGGCGTCAACATTCTGAACACCACGCAGGAGGCCGGTCGATGAGCGCGCGCACCAACAAGGCGTACCAGCCGCACGAGGTCGTCGAGCGCGCCCTGGAGCTGTCGCGGGCCGACGGCTGTGTCGTGATCGCCGACGAGCAGTCCACCGCGAACCTGCGCTGGGCGGGCAACGCGCTGACCACCAACGGCGTGACGCGCGGTCGTACGCTCACCGTGATCGCGACGGTCGACGGCAAGGAGGGCACCGCCTCCGGGGTCGTCTCGCGGTCGGCCGTGACCGCCGACGAACTGGAGCCGCTGGTGCGGGCCGCCGAGGCCGCCGCGCGCGGCGCCGGGCCCTCCGAGGACGCTCAGCCGCTGGTCACGGAGGTGACGAAGTTCCCCGGGGCTCCCGAGTTCACCGAGCCTCCGGTGGAGACGTCGTCCGCCGTGTTCGCCGACTTCGCGCCGGCGCTGGGCGAGGCGTTCGCCCGCGCGCGGGCGGGCGGGCGCGAGCTGTACGGCTTCGCCAACCACGAGCTGGTGTCGACGTATCTGGGCACCTCGACGGGGCTGCGGCTGCGGCACGACCAGCCGAACGGGACGCTGGAACTCAACGCCAAGTCGCCGGACCGGACGCGCTCGGCGTGGGCGGGGCGCTCCACCCGGGACTTCAAGGACGTGGACCCGGCGGCGCTCGACGCCGAGCTGGCCGTACGCCTCGGCTGGGCGCAGCGGCGGATCGAGCTGCCCGCCGGGCGGTACGAGACGCTGCTGCCGCCGACCGCGGTGGCCGACCTGATGATCTACCAGCTGTGGTCGGCGTCGGGCCGGGACGCCTCGGAGGGCCGGACGGTGTTCTCCAAGCCGGGCGGGGGCACCCGGCTCGGCGAGAAGCTGACCGAGCTGCCGCTGACCCTGCGCAGCGATCCCAACGAGCCGGGCCTGGAGTCGGCGCCGTTCGTCATCGCGCACTCCTCCGGCGGCGACCAGTCGGTGTTCGACAACGGGCTGCCCACCGGCGCCACCGAGTGGATCGGCGACGGCGAGCTGAGGCATCTCACCACCAGCCGGCACAGCGCGGCCCTGACCGGGCTGCCGGTCGCCCCGGCGGTCGACAACCTGATCCTGGACGGCGGCGCGGACCGCTCGCTGGCGGAGATGGTCGCGGACACCACGCGCGGACTGCTGCTGACCTGCCTGTGGTACATCCGCGAGGTCGACCCGGCGACCCTGCTGCTGACCGGCCTGACCCGGGACGGCGTGTATCTCGTCGAGGACGGCGAGGTCGTCGGCGAGGTGAACAACTTCCGGTTCAACGAGTCGCCGGTCGGGCTGCTGGGCCGGGCGACGGAGGCGGGGCGCACGGAGAAGACGCTGCCCCGGGAGTGGAGCGACTGGTTCACCAGGGCGGCGATGCCCGCGCTGCGGGTGCCGGACTTCAACATGAGCTCGGTCAGTCAGGGCGTGTGACCGAAGGCATGTGACCGAAGGCGTACGACGTGAAGGGGGCGGCCTCCCGGCGGAGGTCGCCCCCTTCGCGTCAGGGCCTGGCTTCTCAGGTGTGCTGCTTGCGCTTGCCCAGCGTCGCCATGTACAGCATGTCGCCGAGGGCGACGATGATGATCGCGGCGATCAGCTGGAAGGCGTGGCGGGTCCAGTCGATGCCGGAGGTGGCCTCGACTCCGGCGGCGCGGGCGAGGGCGTTGCCGGCGATCGCGCCCAGCATGCCGAAGATGGTGGTCAGCCAGAGGGGGCTGTGCTGCTTGCCCGGAATGATCGCCTTGGCGATCAGACCCAGTACGAACCCCACGATGATCGCCCACAACCAGCCCATGGCTGCCTCCTCTTTCAGCTCGACGTGAGCAGTGCCCTCAGTCTCGGTCCGCCCTCTGTACGGCGCATGTCGGGTGCGGCCGTACGCGCTACGGCGCAGGACGTCTCCCCAGGCCCGAGGCGACCCGGTCTCGAAGGCGACGGAGGCGCGGCGTACCGTGGAGGGTGTCCCGGCCCGGTTCCCCGAAGGGGTGGGGACCGGCGACGGGCCGGGGCGAGTCCGATGCGGGCGGATGGTGGAATGTGATGCGGAAGCATGGTGGCGGCGGCAACGTCCAGGTGTTCCGGATCACCGGCGCCCGCCAGGGACTCCAGGACGATGTGCGGGGCCGGCAGCGGCGGTACATCATCTCGATGTCGATCCGTACGGTGTCGGTGATCCTCGCCGCGGTGCTGTGGAACGTGGAACAGCACGTCGCCTTCGTGGCGCTGGTCATCGGCGCGCTCCTCCCCTATGTCGCGGTGGTGTTCGCCAACGCGGGGCGGGAGAACGCACCGGGGCTTCCCTCGACCTTCGTGACCGCACCCGTGAGGCCCATGATCGAACCGGTGATCGTGGAGGACCGGGCGGCGGAATCCGTCCCGAAAGCGGAGCCCTTCGAGCGCTCCGTCCACGAGGACACGGCGTCCGAACAGGCTGAGCGTCGGCCATGAGTCGGCTGTGCGCCAAGCTCAAGAAAAGCTCAGATCAATCATGTTGTTCCAGTGCCGTGCGACGGGCTCGCCGTGACATACTTCGTACGCGCTCCGCATCCCCCGTCGGAGCGACGGACCGACGCCGGGCAGCTCCCCCCGTGGCTGCTCGGCGTCGCCTTTGTGTGCGCGGGGCGAGACAAGCCTGTGAGCCGAACCTGTGATTCCCCTGAGCCCTGTGAGTGACGAGACCCCGATCTGTTCCGCCAAGGGCTGCCGTGTCGACGCGGTGTGGGTGCTGGCGTGGAACAACCCGAAGATCCATACGCCGGAGCGGCGCAAGACGTGGCTCGCGTGCGAGGAGCACCGGGAGCACCTGTCCCAGTTCCTGGGCGTACGAGGGTTCTTGAAGGACGTCGTGCCGTTGACGGAGTGGGAGGAGCCGGGGGCTTCGCTGCCGGCCGATCGCTGACGTCCGCTACCCGCCGATCCCTGACGTCCCCTACCCGCCGATCGCTGACATCGGTCGGTCCGGCTGGAGGAAACTGGGGTCGTCCAGTCCCGAACCGGCCTTCTTCCCCCACATCGCCAGCCGCCAGACGCGGGCGATCTCCTCGTCGGGGGCGCCGGTGCGCAGGGCCGCTCTGAGGTCGGTCTCCTCGCGGGCGAAGAGGCAGGTGCGGACCTGGCCGTCGGCCGTGAGGCGGGTGCGGTCGCAGGCCGCGCAGAACGGGCGGGTGACGGAGGCGATGACCCCGACGCGCTGCGGGCCGCCGTCGACCAGCCAGCGTTCGGCCGGGGCCGAACCGCGCTCCGCGTCTGTCTCGGGGGTCAGGTCGAAGCGGGTGCGCAGGGAGGCGAGGATGTCGCCGGCGGTGACCATGCCCTCGCGCTTCCAGCCGTGCTGGGCGTCGAGGGGCATCTGCTCGATGAACCGCAGTTCGTAGTCGTGTGCCACGGCCCAGGCGAGCAGGTCGGGGGCCTCGTCCTCGTTCAGCCCGGGCATCAGGACGGAGTTGACCTTCACCGGGGTCAGGCCTGCCTCGCGGGCGGCTTCGAGGCCGTCGAGGACGTCCTTGTGACGGTCCCGGCGGGTGAGGGTCTTGAAGACGTCCGGGCGGAGCGTGTCCAGGGAGACGTTGACCCGGTCCAGGCCGGCGGCCTTGAGGGCGGCGGCGGTGCGCTTGAGGCCTATGCCGTTCGTCGTGAGGGACGTCTGGGGGCGCGGGGTCAGGGCGGCGACGCGCTCGACGATGCCGACCAGGCCGGGGCGCAGCAGGGGCTCGCCGCCGGTGAAGCGGACCTCCTCGACGCCTAGCGTCCGGACCGCTATGTCGATCAGCCGGACGATCTCGTCGTCCGTCAGCAGGTCGGGCTTGGCCAGCCACTGCAGGCCCTCCTCGGGCATGCAGTAGGTGCAGCGCAGATTGCACCGGTCGGTCAGCGAGACCCGTAGGTCGGTGGCCACCCGGCCGTAGGTGTCGATGAGCACGTGGGCCCCCTCCCTCGTCGCAGCTCTGACTTCTTCCGTCACCTGCGAGCCTACGTGACGCCACTGACAGCGACAGGGCCCGATCGCACGACATGGGGCGCGGCCGCGTCGTAGGGATCTACGACGCGGCCGCTCGGAGGGGCCGCACTCGGAGGCGGACTCAGTGGACTCAGTGGACTCAGTGGACTCAGTGGGCTCCGGTGCCGGTCAGGGAGCGGACCTCCAGCTCGGCGTACTTGCCCGTGTCGGGCTCCTCCTTCGACAGGAGGGTGCCTACGACGCCCAGCAGGAAGCCGACCGGGATCGAGATGATGCCGGGGTTCTCCAGCGGGAACCAGTGGAAGTCGACGTCCGGGAACATCGAGGTGGGCTTGCCGGAGACGACCGGCGAGAACAGCACCAGGCCGACCGCGGTGACGAGGCCTCCGTAGATCGACCAGAGGGCTCCCGCGGTGGTGAACCGCTTCCAGAAGAGGCTGTAGAGGATCGTGGGGAGGTTGGCGGAGGCGGCGACCGCGAAGGCGAGGGCGACCAGGCCGGCGACGTTGAGGTCGCGGGCGAGGGCGCCCAGGAGGATGGAGACGGCCCCGATGCCGATGGTGGCGTAGCGGGCCGCGTTGATCTCCTGCTTCTCGGTGGCCGTGCCCCTCTTGATGACGTTGGCGTAGATGTCGTGCGCGAAGGACGAGGACGACGCCAGGGTGAGGCCCGCGACGACGGCGAGGATCGTGGCGAAGGCGACGGCGGAGATGGTGGCCAGCAGGACCGCGCCCCAGTTGGAGTCGACGCCGCCCAGATGCAGCGCCAGGAGTGGCGCGGCCGTGTTGCCCGCCTTGTTGGAGGCGGTGATCTCGTCCGGCTTGATCAGCGCGGCGGCGCCGAACCCGAGGGCGAGGGTCATCAGGTAGAAGGCGCCGATCAGGCCGATGGCCCAGAGGACCGACTTACGGGCGGCCTTGGCGGTGGGCACCGTGTAGAAGCGGATCAGGATGTGCGGCAGACCGGCGGTGCCCAGGACCAGGGCGATGCCGAGGGAGATGAAGTCCAGCTTGGTCGTGCCGGTGGCGCCGTACTTCAGACCGGGCTCCAGGAAGGCCGAGCCCTTGCCGCTGTTGTCGGCGGCCGAGCCGAGCAGGTCGGAGACGTTGAAGTCGAACTTCAGCAGGACCAGGAAGGTCAGCAGCAGGGCGCCCGCGATGAGCAGCACGGCCTTGACCATCTGGACCCAGGTGGTGCCCTTCATGCCGCCGATGGTGACGTAGACGATCATCAGGACGCCGACGAGGGCGACGATGCCGATCTTGCCGCCGTCGCTGGTGATGCCCAGCAGCAGGGAGACCAGGACGCCCGCGCCCGCCATCTGGGCCAGCAGATAGAAGATCGAGACGACGATGGTGGAGGTGCCGGCGGCGGTACGGACGGGACGCTGGCGCATGCGGTACGCCAGGACGTCGCCCATCGTGTAGCGGCCGGAGTTGCGCAGTGGTTCGGCGACCAGGAGCAGGGCGACGAGCCAGGCGACCAGGAAGCCGATGGAGTACAGGAAGCCGTCGTAGCCGAAGAGGGCGATGGCGCCGGCGATGCCGAGGAAGGACGCGGCGGACATGTAGTCGCCGGAGACGGCGAGGCCGTTCTGGAAGCCGGTGAACTGGCGGCCGCCGGCGTAGAAGTCGGCGGCGTCCTTGGTCTGACGGCCCGCCCAGACGGTGATGACGAGGGTCGCGACGACGAACACCCCGAACAGGCTGATGATCAGCGTACGGTGCTCGCTGGCCTCGCCGGCCGCCAGGAACCCGCCGTCCGAGACGGCCAGCACGCTCTGCTGCGCGATGCTCATGCGTCGCCCTCCATCCGGGACTTGATCGCCTCTGCCTTGGGGTCGAACTTGGCGGCGGCGGTGCGCGCGTACCACCAGGCGATGAGGAACGTGGTGAGGAACTGGGCGAGGCCCAGGACGAGGGCGACGTTGATGTTGCCGAAGAGCTTGGTGCCCATGAAGTCGCCCGCGTAGTTGGACAGCAGGACGAACAGCAGGTACCAGGCGATGAACGCGACCGTCAGCGGGAAGGCGAAGCCGCGGTAGGAGCGGCGCAGTTCACCGAACTCCGCGCTCTCCTGCACCGCGACGAACTCCTCGGTGGGCGGGAGTTGGGTGGGGGCTTTCGAGGGGGGCGGTGTCTCGGTGGCCACGGAGTCTCCTCGCGTTGCGGACGGCTGGTGTGCGGGGGCTCGATCGTCCTCGGGCTCCCTGCCCAAGGTCACGGCGGCACGCTAGGGCCGGTTCAACTCGATCGGGTTCTTTCGGAAGTCGTCGCCGAAGGTCATTGCTGGCCAGCGAGTCGGGAAGATAGCTTCGGGCGAGCACCACCCGTCATGTACCTGTCCAAGCGCGACCTGTGCTTGGACGGTCTCGTTTCCGGATGATGTGGAGACCCCATGGCTCATCTGCCTTCCAGACGTCGACTCGCCCTCGCGGTGCCCGTCGTGCTGTCGCTGACCGCCGCCTTCGGCTCCCTGCCGACGGCGGCCTCGGCGGCCCCCGTCACGACCCCCGCCACCCAGACGGCCGACGCCGGAACCCTGGCGTACGTCGTCAACACCAAGGTGGACCACCGCACGATCGGGTCGGTGAAGAAGGCGGTCGTCGCGGCCGGCGGCACGGTCGTCGCGGCGTACGACAAGATCGGCGTGCTCGTCGTGCACTCGGCGAACCCCGACTTCGGGCCGCAGATACGCGCGGTGCGCGGGGTGCAGTCGGCGGGCGCGACGCGTACCGCGCCGCTCAGCCCCGCGGGGACCACCGACGAGGGGGCCGCCCAGGTCCTGTCCAAGGCGGAGGCCGCGAAGATCGAGAAGGCGTCCGACGCGGCGGGCCAGAGCGAGCCGCTCGAGGCCGACCAGTGGGACCTGCGCGCGATCGGCGCCGACAAGGCCGCCGAGATCAACCCGGGCAGCAAGAAGGTCACGGTCGCCGTGATCGACACCGGCGTCGACGACACCCACCCGGACCTCGCGCCCAACTTCTCCGCGTCCCAGTCGGCGAACTGCGTCGGCGGCGTCGCGGACACCAGCGAGGGCGCCTGGCGGCCGTACACCGCCGAGGACTACCACGGCACGCATGTCGCCGGTGAGATCGCGGCGGCCCGCAACGGCATCGGCGTAGCCGGCGTCGCGCCCGGGGTGAAGGTCGCCGGCATCAAGGTGAGCGACCCCAAGGACGGCCTCTTCTACCCGGAGAACGTCGTCTGCGCCTTCGTGTTCGCCGCCGACCACGGCGTCGAGATCACGAACAACAGCTACTACGTGGACCCGTGGCTGTACAACTGCATGGACGACCCCGACCAGAAGGCCATTGTTGACTCGGTCAACAGGGCCCAGCTGTACGCCCAGAACAAGGGCACGCTCAATGTGGCCTCGGCGGGCAACTCCAACCACGACCTGGACTCCGACGCGCTGGTCGACTCCAGCAGCCCGGACGACTCCACTCCGGTGACGCGGACGATCGACCCGCACGAGTGCTTCGACGTGCCGACCCAGCTGCCGGGCGTGGTCACGGTGAGCGCCGTGGGCGTCAAGGGGACCAAGTCGTACTACTCCACGTACGGCCTGGGCGCCATCGACGTGGCGGCTCCGGGCGGCGACAAGTACCAGATCCCCGACACCCCGTCGGCCAACGGCCGCGTCCTGTCCACGCTGCCGAACAACACGTACGGCTTCCTGCAGGGCACGTCGATGGCGTCCCCGCACGTGGCCGGCGTCGCCGCGCTGCTGAAGTCGACGCACCCGCACGCGACTCCGGCCCAGCTGCAGGCGCTGCTCAAGCTGCAGGCGGACAACCCGGGGTGCCCGGCCGAGCCGTACGACGGCAACGGCGACGGCGTGGTCGACGCGACGTGCGTGGGCGGCAAGCGCTACAACGGCTTCTTCGGCTTCGGCGTGGTGAACGCGCTGCGTGCGGTGAAGTAGCCGAGTCGTGCAGTAGGCGAGTCGTGAAGTAGCCGAGTCTTGAAGTAGCCCTTCGGGAACAGGACAGGGCAAAGCAGGTCAGGGCCGGGCGGACATCCGCCCGGCCCTTTTCTGTATATGTTGATTGAATCAATGATGCATAGTGAAATCATGACTGACATCAAGTTCGCCTGGTCGGAACTGGGCGGCGATCCCGCTCTCCTCGCGCGCGTGTCGACCGTCGTACGCGAGGGCGTGCTGCCCGCGCGCCTGCCCGTGCGGGAGCTGGCACGGGCCTGTGTGGGGGCGTGCGCGCTGGCCGGGGCGGAGCTGGGGGCGCGGCGGGCCGGGCTGCCCCGGGTGCCCGGGGTGCGGGTGGACGACGGGGCGGTGGCGACCGCGTTCGTCAGCGAGCGGCATCTGCTGGTCGACGGGCGGGCGCCGGTCTCCTTCGCGCCGCTGTCGCGGTTCTGGCGGACGGCCGACGGGTGGGTGCGCACGCACGCCAACTATCCGCACCACCGCGCGCGGCTGCTGGGGGTGCTGGGCACGGCAAAGGACCCGGCGGCCGTCGAGGCGGCGCTCGCGACGCGGTCGGCGCGGGAGGTCGAGGAGGCGGTGTACGAGGCCGGGGGCCTGGCCGTCGCCCTGCGTACACCGCAGGAATGGGCGGCGCACGAGCAGGCGGCCGCGGTGGCCGCACGCCCCCTGATCGAACGCGGCCGACTGGACGGCGTACGCGCGCGTGCGCTCCCGCCGCTCCATGGCACTCCCCTGCTGCCCGCCGCCGGACTGCGCGTCCTGGACCTCACCCGGGTCCTGGCCGGGCCGGTCGCCACCCGCACCCTCGCCCTGCTGGGCGCGGACGTGCTGCGTCTCGACACGCCCCATCTGCCCGAACTGCCCGACCAGCACGCCGACACGGACTTCGGGAAGAGGTCGGCGCTGCTGGATCTGACGGCCGACCGGCGCGCCTTCGAAGAGCTGTTGACGGAGGCGGACGTGGTGGTCACCGGGTATCGGCCGGGCGCCCTGGACCGGTTCGGGCTCTCCCCCGAGGCGCTGGCCGAGCGCCGGCCCGGGCTGGTCGTGGCACAGGTGTCGGCATGGGGCGCTTACGGGCCGTGGGGCGGGCGGCGCGGTTTCGACAGCCTGGTGCAGGCGGCCACCGGCATCGCGGCCGTCGAGGGGGCGGCCGAGCGGCCCGGCACGCTGCCCGCGCAGGCCCTCGACCACGGCACCGGCTATCTGCTGGCGGCGGCCGTGCTGCGGGCGCTGACCGAGCAGTCGCACGACGGGGGCGGCCGGTTCGTACGGCTGGCGCTGGCGCGGACGGCGGCGTGGCTGACCGGGGGCCTGGCGGCGGGAGTGGCGGCGGGCGGAGAGAAGGGCGCGGAGACGGGCGGGGAAGCGGGCGGGGAGACGGAAGCGTCCGGGGCGGCGCACGAAGGGCCGGACGCCTGGCTCGCGGAGACCGACAGCGGGATCGGGCGGCTGCGGTACGCCCGTTCGCCGGTGTCCTTCGACGGCGGGCCGGTGGAGTGGGCGCGGCCGCCGGGGCCCTGGGGGGCCGATCCGGCGCGCTGGGCCTGAGGATGCCGTGGCGGTGACGCCATTCCTCCGATCGCTTTATCCGACTTGTCCCACTTCATCATGGATGGTGAAGATCGTGGCGTGAACCTGATACCACCGACCACCCAGGTGACCGAGGCGGCCCGCCCCACCGGTCGTACCGGTACCGGCCGTTCCGTCGCGCTTCTCGTCCTCGTGGGGCTGGCCACGCTGGTCCCGCTGCTCGGGCCGTCCCTGGCCCTGCACGGCACCGGGGAGGCCGCGCCGCCCGACGCCGACGGTGTCGCGCTGCTGCGGACGGTGCTGTTCGTCGCCCTCTGCGTGCCGGTGGGCGAGCTGTTCATCAACGGGCTGGCCCGCCGGTGCAGCGCGCAGGACCTGCCGGGCAGCTGGGCGCCGTACGCGGCCGGCGTGGGGCTCGTGGCGGCGCTGGGGCTCGCCTCGATCGACCTGGAGGCGCTGTACCGGCCACGGGACGCCGTCCTGGCGCTCCTGGCGGCGGGCGCGTTCGCGGCGGCGGGGGTATGCGCGCTGTCCCGTCGGCCGGTGCGCCAGGCGTGGCCGCTGGCCGTGGTGGTCCTGGCGGAGGCGCTGCGGGCGCATCCGTGGACCGAGCACACTCCGCTGCTGGGCTCCACGCTGACGGTCGTGCATCTGACGTGCGCGGCGATGTGGACGGGCGGGCTGCTGCACGTGCTGCGCACCCTGCGGTCGTGGGCCGCGGACGGCGCGGCGGCGGGCGCCGCGCTGCTGGGCCTCTACGCGCGCGTGGCGGCCCTGCTGCTCGCCGGGGTCACCGCGACCGGCGTGTGCAGTTCACTGCGCCGGATGCCGCTGGACACGATGCTGGGCCATCTGGCGACGACGGCGTACGGGCGCGTGCTGCTCGCCAAGGTGCTCCTCGTCGGTGCGATCGCCCTGCTCGCCCTGGGGGCGCGGACGCGGCTGCGCCGGGCCCCCGACCCGCTGACCGCCTGCGTCCCCGCGCGCGTGGAGGTCGCCGTGCTGGGTGTGGTGGTCGCGGTGTCGGGGCTGCTGACGGCGCTGCCTCTGCCGCCCAGATGACGCACTCCGGCCAGTGACGCCAGTGACGTACTCCCGTCGGTCAGGGCGTCAGTTGGTCACCAGGACCTTGAGGGCGGTGCGGTCGTCCATCGCCTTGTAGCCGTCCGGTACGCCCTCGATGCCGACCGTCAGGTCGAAGACGGGCGACGGGTCGATCGTGCCGTCCAGGATGTCGGGCAGCAGCTCGGGGATGTAGGCGCGGACCGGGGCGACGCCGCCGCGCAGGGCGAGGTTGCGGTCGAACATGACGCCCAGGTCGAGTCCGGTGCCGCTGCCGTGCGGGACGCCGACGAAGCCGATGGCGCCGCCGTCGCGGGTGATGCTCACCGCCGTCCGCATGGACTGCTCGGTGCCGACCGCCTCGACGACGGCGTGCGCGCCCTGTCCGCGGGTGAGTTCGCGGACGGCCTCGACGGCTTCGTCCCCGCGCGCGGCGACGACGTCGGTGGCGCCGAAGCGGCGGGCGATGTCCGTACGGACCCGGTGGCGGCCGAGTGCGATGATCCGCTCGGCGCCGAGCCGCTTGGCGGCGAGCACGGCGCACAGGCCGACGGCTCCGTCGCCCACGACGGCGACCGTGGCGCCCTTGCCGGCGCCCGCGCCGAGGGCCGCGTGGTGGCCGGTGCCCATGACGTCCGACAGGGTGAGCAGCGCGGACAGCAGGTGGTCGTCGGAGGCCGCGTCCTTCGGCAGCTGTACGAGGGTGCCGTCGGCGTAGGGCACGCGCACCGCCTCTCCCTGGCCGCCGTCGTAGCCCACGGCGCCCCAGAAGCCGCCGTGCACGCAGGAGGTGGTGAGCCCCTCGCGGCAGTAGTCGCAGACGCCGTCGGACCACATGAAGGGCGCGACCACGAGGTCGCCGGCCTTGACGCCGCTCACCTCGGAGCCGGTCTCCTCGACGATCCCGAGGAACTCGTGCCCGATCCGCTGCCCCGGCTGCCGGGCCGCCTCGCCGCGGTACGCCCACAGGTCGCTGCCGCAGATGCAGGCGCGCAGCACCCGGACCACGGCGTCGGTGGGCAGCTGCACCACGGGCTCGGGCACGTCCTCCACGCGCATGTCGAACGGGGCGTGGATGGTGGTGGCGCGCATGGCGAGGGTCCTTCTCGTCGCGGGTCCGCTGGTGCGGTGCCGGTCTGCTGGTGCGGTGCGCTCAGGGGGTGGTCGAGCGCACTTCACCGTACGCCGCCGACGGAGCGCGTCGCTCGGCGAGGGTACCGAGCGTGCCCTGGACCAGCAGGAACTGGGCGGCGGCATACGTGAGCATGATCCAGAAGTCGGGCCTGGGCGGCTGGGGCCAGTCGGCGACCCCGGTCGCGATGAGGGTGTCGGAGAGCAGGAAGAGCGCGCCGCCGAGCCCGGCGACGAGGCCGAGCCGGATGGCCGCGGCGCAGGCCATGGCCGTGAGGAGGGTGCTGTAGCCGGCCACGGGGATGCGCAGGTCGGCGGGGAGGTCCGGCCAGAGCAGGGCGACGGCGGCGCCGAGTGCGGCTGTGTAGCCGAGGGCGAGAAGACCGGCACGCACGCGTGGAGTCGCACTCGCGGTCACACTCGCAGTCGCGGTCGCGGTCGCGGTCGCGGTCGCGGTCGCGGTCGCGGTCGCTGAGCCGTGCGTCTTGAAGAGGGCGAGGTAGCAGACGTGACCGGCCGCGAAGGAGGCCATGCCGGCGAGGAACGCCGGGTCGGCGGCGGACAGCAGCAGGGAGTCGCCGGCCCAGCCGCACAGAAGGGCGGCGACGAGGAGCCGCGGTGCGCCGCGCAGGGCCGCGTACCCGGCCAGGAGCGGCATCAGGACGGGCTTGGCGACGGTGTGCCCGAGGTCGGAGCCGACGGCGAGCGAGACCAGGTCCACGAGGACGGCGAGGCCGAAGGCGACGGACAGGACGCGACGCGGGTTCACGCGGCCGTGGCCTCCTCGGCCGGAACGCTCTGCTCCGGCACGGGCGCCGGCTGCCAGCCCGGTCCGCGGAACACCCGTCCCGCGCGTTCGCGCCAACCGCGCCCCGCCTTGATGTCCTTGACGATCGCGACGTACTCATGGGTGGCGACCTTGATCGGGTTGAACGTATTGATGTTCTTCGTCAACCCGTAGACGGGCCGGTCGACCTCGGGCACGAACGATCCGAAGAGCCGGTCCCAGACGATGAGGATGCCGCCGAAGTTGCGGTCGAGGTAGCCGCCCTGGGAGGCGTGGTGGACGCGGTGGTGGGAGGGCGTGTTGAACACGGACTCGAACCACCGGGGCATCTTGTCGATCCGCTCGGTGTGGATCCAGAACTGGTAGACGAGGTTGGCCGAGGAGCAGAAGGCGAGCGCGGCCGGGTGCACGCCGAGGGCGACGAGGGGGACGTAGAACGGCCAGACGGTCAGGGTGGTCCAGGGCTGGCGCAGCGCGGTGGTGAGGTTGAACTTCTCGCTGGAGTGGTGGACGACGTGACAGGCCCACAGGACGCGGATGACGTGGTGGCCGCGGTGGGACCAGTAGTAGAAGAAGTCCTGCGCGAGCAGGATCAGCGGGACCGTCCACCACAGGACGGGCACGCGCAGGGGCGTCAGTTCGTAGATCGCCGTGTAGATCGCGACGATCGGGATCTTCCAGACGAAGTCGAAGACGAGGCTCCCCAGGCCCATGCCGATGCTCGTCGCCGCGTCCTTGGCCGCGTAGCCCGCGGCGTTCTCGTCGGGATGCATCCGGACGCTGATCACCTCGACCACGGTGAGCAGCACGAAGGCGGGTATCGACCACAGCACGACATCGGGCAGGTTCGGCATGGGGGAACCGTAGAACCGCTGGTCGGCCGCGGCTAGACGTTGTTACCCACAAGTATTACCGGGGGTATGCGCTTGCTTCTTGGCGATCTCCGCCAAGCGCGCCGCCCCGCCAAGCGCGCCACCCCGCCCGCCGCCCAGCACGCCCGGCGATGCCGGGGCCTCAAACCCCCGCAGCCCCCAACAAGACCCCCACTGCGTACGTCACCCCCATCGCCAGCGCCCCGCCCCCCACGTTCCGCAGCACCGCCCGCCCCACGGCGGCCTCCCCCAGCCGAGCGCTGCTCCACCCCGTGCCGGCCAGGGCGACCAGCACCGAGCCGACGGTCACCAGGAGCCGCCAGTCCGGCGGGGGCAGGACGATCGCCAGGAGGGGCAGCAGGGCGCCCGCGGTGAAGGCGAGGAAGCTGGCCCAGGCCGCGTGCCAGGGGTTGGTGAGGTCGTCGGGGTCGATGCCCAGCTCCACGCGCGCGTGGGCGCGCAGCGCGTCGCGTTCCGTGAGCTGCACGGCGGCCTCGCGGGCCACCTCCCGGGTCAGGCCCCGCTCCTCCAACAGCTGGGTCAGCTCCTCCAGTTCGGCCTCCGGCTGCTCGCGCAGCTCCCGCCGCTCCAGGGCAAGGGCAGCCTTCTCGGAGTCCCGCTGGGTGGACACCGAGACGTACTCCCCCGCCGCCATGGACATGGACCCGGCCAGCAGCCCCGCCAGACCCGCGGTCAGCAGCGCGGACCGGTCGTCCGTCGCCCCGGCCACACCGACCACGAGGCCGGCCGTGGACACGATGCCGTCATTGGCGCCGAGGACCGCGGCACGCAGCCAGTTGAGGCGCGAGCCGAGCGAACCGGAGTGCGCCTCGCCGTGGGTGGGTTCCGTCTCAGGACTCATAGGACGGAGGATGGCATCCCCGCAGGCCGTCGGCCCACGCCGACACCCCACCACGTGTACACGTCAGCAGGCGTCCGTCGGCGTGACGGACCGGACCTTCCCCATCGGGATCCGGATCCACGCCTTCCCCTTGGCGGGCTTGATCGTCACCGCCCGGGAGTCGCTCACCGCCCACTCCCCGCACCGCACACCGCTGTCGGTGTCCACCACGACGTACGGACCGCCCTTCCCCGAGTCCGAGGCGGGGTCCGCCACGGGCGCCAGCCAGGACACCGCGATCGCGGCGACGATGGCGCACAGCCCGGCGACGGCCAGCCGCCGCGCCCTGACCAGCGCGTCCTGGGTGCGCTCGACCTCGTCCAGGACGGCCGTGAGCAGCCGGTCGCCGCTCAGCCAGGTCTGCTCGCCCAGCTGGCCGTGCGCGGCCCGAACCGCGCCCAGCGCACCGGCGAGGAGGAGCACGAAGGCGAGCACCAGCAGCAGGGCCGTGGTCCAGCGCCAGGCCTCCGGCATGCCCGCGACGCTCTCGCGCCCCTTGAGCACGAAGACCACGCCCACGAGTCCCGTGAGCCCGGTCAGACCGTTGCGCCAGCCCTCGGCCTGCCGGCGCACGGTGCCGAGCTGGTCGTACTGGAGCTGCTGCCCGAGCTGGGCGAAGCGCTTCTTCGCGAGGTCCGTCACGGTGCTCCGCCCTGCCCCGCCGTGGGTACCGGGACGTCCCAGAACGCGCCGCAGCCGGTGTCGGGCGACTCCGGGGGCCGTTCGGGGTGCGGGTAGCCGCACTGGCAGTAGACGGGGACGGCTCCGGTGAGCGGCTCGGGGCTGCGCCGGCCCTTGGACGCTCCGAGGACGCCGTACGCGACCCGGAAGACGGTCCGTGCCCCGCAGGTCGGGCAGGGGCCGGTCACCGTGTACCAGCGGCCGTCGTCGGACCGCACGACGGCGAACGGCTCCTCGGGTCGGACCTCCGTCTCGTGTTCGTGGAAGGCGGTCTGCCGATGTTCGGGCATGGGATTCCTCAGGAGACGTCGGCGGCCGGCAGGGCCGGCTCGGCGGGCGGTGTCGGTGCGGGTTCGGCGGGCGGCCCTGCGGACAGGACGAGGCCGAACAGGGAGGCGTACAGGGCGAGTCGGTCGTACACCCAGCGGGTCGGCCGTCCCAGCTCGCGGGCGGCGACGGCGATGCGGTCGGCCGTCACCTCGCCGGTGAGCGCGGGTTCCCGGCCGGTGTACTGCTCGGTGAGCAGGATCAGGTCGCGCCAGGTCGGCACCGTGTCCACGGCCGGCTCCGGCCGGTCCACCAGCAGGTCGAGGCCGAACGGCCGGTAGAGCGCCAGCCGGTCCCACGCGCGGGTCAGCGACCAGCCGAAGCGGGCGGCGACGCGCAGCAGCTGGAGCGGGCCGACGGGGCCGTCGCCGACGAGATCCGGCTGGAACAGGGCGCTGTCGTGTGCGGAGGGACGGTGGTCGGCCCAGGGGGCGCCGGTCTCGGGGGGATCCTGCCAGGGGGCGCCGAGCGGCGCGTAACGGGTGAGGGCGGTCACGCTGTCGCCGAGTGTGCCGTCGCTGTCCCGGGCATGGGCCACCAGGAGGGCGGGGTCCGGACGAGGGCACCAGCGCGGGACGTCGTCCACCGTCGTGCAGCAGGACAGGAGGTCGGCGGGGGTGGGCCGGAGATCTGACGTGGCTGCTGTGGCCGCCTGGTTCAGGGGCGAGACGTCAAGGCCGAGGAGGGGCCCCAGGACGAGCAGTCGTTCGATCGCGGAGCCCAGCGTGATTCCGGCCGCCGCCGCGGCGAGGAGTGCGAAGAAGACGTCGAGGCCATGACGTACCGCGGTGCCCTGCACGGCTCTTTTGATGCCATGCATGGACGGCGAACGATCCCAGCCGAAGCTGATGCCTGACCTGAAGTTCCGGTCCTTGCACAGGAACAGGTCCCAGTCACCGACCGTGACGGCACGCCAGCCTGCGACGAGTCCGGGTGCGCGCTCGTCCACGAGTCCGGCGTCCGCGAGGTCGGCGAGCCGTTCCCTCACCGGCCCCTCCGGCGCCTGGACCCGGCGCACCGCCTGCGCCACCTCCAGCAGGGACGCGGGACAGGGAGCCTGGGCGGGCAGCCAGGCGTCGTCGAAGAAATCGCCGTTGACGGCGCCGAGGAGGTCGCTGTCGAGTCTGGTGAAGACACGTTCGCCGAGATCTCCCAGCTCGGGGACGCGCAGCGCCTTCGACGCGAGGACGCCCTGGAACCGTTGGGCCACCTGCGTCATCGAAAGGGCCAGTATCCCTGACGCACGGGCCATCTGACGGAGCGACAGCTCACTGTCGGACGTGGATTCGCGGATGCCGAAGCTCTTGGTGTATTCGTCACGCTGCTCCGGGGTCCAGGACTGCGGCAGGTCCCGCACGGCTGCCCGCCCGGGGCGTCCACCAGTGGGCGGGGTGGCGGGAACCGGTCCCTCCGTCGGCCAGCCGAGCCATGCGTACCGGCGAAGGACCTCGTCGTACACGTCCTGCGCAGGAGCGGTGCCTTCAAGCAGCGCATCGGGATCGTAGAACCGGGGATGCCAGCGCAGCACGGCGAGTTCCTCCCGTGTGGCGATCGCGTCCTGCGGAGCCGTGTCGGCGTTCTCCGGCACTTCCAACGGGAATCCGGCCGCGGCGAAACGCCGGGCCCTGGTCATGGCCTCCCGTATCGAAAGGGACTGCGTCACGCTGAATCGCCGGAGCACGTCGATCACGTCCTCACGGGCGGGGTTCGGACCTCGTGCGCCGACAAGCCCTCCGAAGTAACCGCGGCTGTAAAGGATCGCGCAGTCGGTCGCGTCGAGTTGCATCCGGTGCGCCCCGTCGAGTCCGGTGACAGCGGGCACGTCGAGGCCCGCCACGACGTACCGGCGCATACGCCCCATGAGTTCGCCCAAGGTGACCCGCTCGTCCGGGGACTGCGGCAGAGCCGCCTGCCACAAGGCTCTGAACATGTAGATCTCATGCAGGTCGAGTCGCGCCTCCCAGGCCTCCGGGGCCGGGTAGCCCTCCACCGTGTCCGGTAGCGCCAGCGCCTCCAACGCCGGGCTGCCCAGCTCGATTCCCACCTCATGCAAGGCAGCCGCCCGCCAGGACATCACGCCCGAATCCCTCGACAGGCTCCCCGGCAGACGGGCCCCTCCGCGTTCGCTCAGGCGCACCAGAAACGCGTCCGCGGGGAAACAGCCCACACGGCGGAAGTCGACGACCGCCGTTCGGTCCCACTCGGCTCTGCTCGTGATCCGCGCGTCGGCCGCCAGCAGCAGCTCCGTCACCCGGACCGAAGCGGCGGGATGCACCTGGGCGAACGCCCAGAGCCACTCCAGCGTGAGCCACTCGGGGGCTTCGAACGCGTCTGCGGCCTGGAGCAGTTGCGCGTCCACCCAGGACCGGTCGTACGACAGGATCCTGGACCTGTCGGTGGTGATGTCGGGTGCGTGCGTCTCCCGCAGATCCACCACGAACCCGAAGGGATGGGCGCCCTGCTGATGCCACTCCCTGGAGTCGGTGTCCGAAGTGCGATGCCTGCCGACCGAGTCGAGCCAGGCACGGGCGCTACCGTCCTCCAGCACTCCCATCGACACCCCGTCCACCAGGATCCCGTCCACCAGCAGACACCCCTTCCCCTCCACCCACCACGCGTCCGGCGTCGCGGGGACGGGCCGCTCCGCGTCGCCGAAGTAGTACAGCGCCCCCTTCTCCCAACTCCGCACCGCCTCTTCCCCGTTCTCCACCCGCATCCCGAACTCGGACCGCCACACCCGCTTGCCGAGTTCCCCCGCCACGTCGATGTCGCTCTTCTGGAGGTAGAGCCGCACGCGCGTGCCCCCGACGGGTTGTGCCTCCTCGCCCCGCCGGATGCGGAACAGGCTGCCGGTGGAGGCCACGTCGACGCGGAGTCCTCCGCTGGAGTCGGCACGGCCGTACTCGTCCGTCGCACGGGTCCAGATGCTGATCTCGTCGGCCAGCATGAAGTAGCTGAACACCCCGACGCCGAACCGGCTGTTGGGGTAGATCCGCAGCGCGGGGTCCGCACGGCGCCAGCGGGCCTGTTCCCTGCGGTACTCGCGGGACTGCTCGAAACGGCGGCCGGCCCGCGAGAAGGTGCCGCGCAGGGTCATGCGGTCCATGCCGACGCCGTTGTCCTCGCACTCCACGTAGGGACGGCCCTCTTCGTCCACGCCCTGCCGGAAGACGATCTCGCCCTGCCAGGTGTACGGGACGTTCCCGTCGGCCTTGCCGTAGCGCAGCCGCGCCTGTCGGTAGCGGCAGGCGTCCAGGGCGTTCTGGTACAGCTCGCGCAGGGCCAGGGCCGGGTCGCCGTACAGCTGGGTGCCCATGAGGAGTTCGCGCATCTCGTCCTCGGCGAGGCCGAACCGCATGAGCGGCACGCCGTAGACGTCGCCCTTGGTGGTCCGGTCGTACTGCGGACGCAGCCTGCGGCAGGTGATCCGCTCGGGCAGCTGGGCGAGGAGTGCGGCGGGCTCGGCGGGGGCGACGTGGCGCCGGATGTTCTGTACGGCGTCGTCGGCCCAGCCGGTCAGGGTCTCCAGCGCGGCGTGCACCGCCGGGTGCGGGCAGGGCAGGTCCAGGTCGAGGTTCCGGCTCAGACGGCCCCGGTCCCAGCGCAGCTCCCTTACGCTCGCCACGGCCTCGGCGGGCCGCAGACCGTCGGTGATGCCGATGTTGTCCACGAGGACGCCGGGCAGCTGGCGCAGGTCGCCGCCGAGCATTCCGGCGACGCCGATGAGCCAGGACAGCTCGCGCGGGCGCCAGCGCTCCACCGTGCCGTCCGTGCGGGCGAGTTCGTCCACGCGCCAGCGGGTGTCCGCGTTCTCCCGCTCCCCCTGGTAGGGCTCGGCCGGGGCGACTCCGGTCTGTCGGCAGACCCGCACCAGTTCGTCGGCGAGTTCCTCGATGCGGGCGACTGTCGTGTCCGGACCGAGCAGCGCTTTGGCGAGAGGAACGAGCAGCTGGGGAGCATAGGTGTCCCAGAGCTGCTCGTTGCCGCCGATATGACGGTGCATCAGCCAGGCCGCCACGGCTTCCGCGTCCTCCTCCCGGCCTCGTCCGGCCAGTTCGCGCCCCTTGCGCCAGAGCAGGGCGTGCGCGGCGAAGGTGTGCTCCAGGTCGACGCGCACGGGCTCGCGCCCCAGGGGGCCGGTGTCCGGGTCGAGACGGAAGGGGTCGACGGCGGTGACCTCCTTGACGCCCATCGCGTAGACGGCCTCACGGACGAAGGGCGCGGCGGCGAGGACCGCGAACTCCCCCGCGTCCAGCAGCGGACCGCCCTGCGTCTGCGACGGCGCCAGCAGGGGCCTGAGCCCGCGGACGAGCACCCGCACGGGGTAGTCGTCGTCCGTCCAGGGATCCGGGACTCCGGCGAGCGCGCTGCCGCGCAATTTGGCGCACTCGCCCGCCAACCCGACCAGAGCGCGCTGGAGTTCGGCGCGGCGCACGTCCGTGCAGCCCTCGACGGCCGCCCACAGTTCGGGGTCGCGGACCGCGGTCGCCCACTCCTCGTGAAGGGCGCGGCCTGCGCAGAGTTCGACCGCGCGGATCGCGTCCGGGCCGCTGGGCGCATAGTGAGCCGTGGGCGTCTGCACCTGGCGGGCGCTGCGGGCGAACTCCGCCGTTCTGCGGACGGTGTGACGGATGACGTCGGCGACGGTACGGGGCGCGGTGTCGGCGTGCAGGGCGTCGGCGAGCGCCCGCGTGAAATGGCTGCCGTTCTCCTCGTCGGAGCCGCAGGTCTGGCCGGGGCCGCAGCCGAAGAGCACGGCCACCCGCTCCCGCCAGGCCGGGAAGTTCGTCGCGGGTCCACCATGGGACGCGCCTTCGGAAGCCGGCTCGTCGCGGCAGGCGTCGACGGTCAGCAGGACCGTGCCGGCCCGGCAGCCTTTCAGCAACTCGGCCAGGTCGAGGCCGATGAGGCTGTCCAGCATCACCTCCGGCGGGTCCGTCGCCCACGTCAACTGGGCGTCCGGGGGAACGAGATGGTCCGCCCCGTCCACGGACAGTCCGTGCCCGGTGAAGTGGATGAGAACCGTGCCGTCCTCGGGCGCGGTGGCGCAGACCCTGCTGATCACGCTCCGGATCCGTGAGCGCAGCGCGGGCTCGCCCGGGGCGGCTCCGATGCACTCGACGCTGTACCCGGAGGAGTGCAGCGCCCCGGTCATCAACTCGACGTCCCGGCCGACCGTTTCCGTCAAGTCGGGGAACCGGTCCGAGAGTTCGTACAGCGGAACGGCAATGATCAACGCCTGTCTGTTCCCCATGACCGACCGCCTCCCCCGACCGTCCATCGCGACAGGCCAGGATGGCACACGGAAAGCGGGCAGGCGGGCTCCCACCCCACACGACAGGTGCCACAACGGTGGACGAAAACCAGTGGCGCTCCATCTCCCGCCCCTCCTACAGTCGTCATCGCGGGGGCGGCTCCGCCGGTGTGCTTCCTTCTCCCTTCCTACGGATCTCGTAGCGCGCCCACTCTCCGCCCCCGCCTCTGCAGACCTCTTCCACAGGCCTCTTTTCACGGGCCTCTTCCACAGACCTCTCGCCCCGCCGAGTCCGGGGACATTCCTAGCGTTCCGGGGGATCCCGCTTGTCCGCACTGGCGTCCGTGTTGCTCCGCCGTCTCCGTACCGTCTACGTCGACCAGGCCGGGCCGCGGCCCGGTGATCCGTCGACCGAGCTGGGGCTCCTCGCCCTGGAAGCCGAGCTGCTGGACCGCGGGTTCGCGCCGAACGCGCCGTTGCGGGCGGCGCTGGCGTGGCTGGGGCCCGCGGGGCTCGCGAAGGCCGGACAGCAGGTCGTCGCGCACCTCGACGCCGAACTCGGCGCGGACCGCACGCACATGCCGTTGTTCCGCAGCTTCCCGGCCTCGGTGCCGGACGACACCTTCCAGCTGTGGGTCGACCGGGTCTTCACGCTGCTGCTCCAGTGGCCGAAGCAGCCCTGTGTGCTGTGCGGCACGGTCGGCGGCGTCCAGCCGGTGTCGCCGTGCGCGCATCTGGTGTGCGGGGAGTGCTGGGACGGCGCGGACTACTCGGGCTGCCCGATCTGTCACCGCCGTATCGACCCCGACGATCCGTTCCTGAAGCCGGCGCCGCCGCGGCACGCGCGCGAGGTGGCCGTGGGCCCGCTGAAGCTGCTCGCGCTCGGCCTGGACGCGCGGGCGGACGCCGTGACGGCGCTGCGGACGCTGCTGGCCCGTCGTACGCCGCTGCCGCCCCGGGACCGGGCGGATCTGGCGGTGCTGCTGTCGCACACCCCGCCAGGCGTCAAGTGGTTCCCGGACGACGTGCCGGTCCGGGAGACCAAGGCGCTGGTGCTGGGGCGGATGCTGCGGACGCGCGCGCGGCGGTCCGACGCCCTGGAGCTGCTGGACCGTCATCTGACGACGGCGACGGACGTGCTGCGGCTGCTGTGCGTGTGGTCCGGCGGCGAGGCCGACCTGATCGAGCCGGTGCGGCTGCGGACGCTGCCGCGCGCCCTGCGGCGACGCCTGCTCTCCGTCCTCGACGGACTGCCGGCCCCCTCCCTCGTGGAGGACGTGCTGCGCCACCCGTCCCTCTGGAAGCGCGCCGCCGAGATCCTGCACCCCTACGAGCAGCACGCCCGCCACCCGAAGGCCGCGCTCGCCTTCGCCGTCCTGCGCGGGACGGACCTCGCGGGAGCGGGAGACGACCCCACGGGCGCCGATGTCGGCGAACTCGGCGAACTCGGCCGGGCGCTGCTGCGTACGGCCGCCGCGCACCCGGACGCCGTACGGGTCGTCGGGACCCGGCTGCGGCCCGTCGGCTGGCGTGCGCGCGTCGAGCAGGCGCTGGCCGTCGCGGACGTGCCGGCCGCGCTCGCGCTGCTCGCGCAGCGCCCCGGCGAGCTGCTGCGGCGGCTGGACCACCTCCTGCGGCTGCGGGAACTCGACGTCCTGCCCGAGGAGTTCGCGGACGTGCTGCGGCGCACCCTGCCGCAGGCCGGGCCCGCGCCGCTGCTGGCCGCGCTGGGGCGGATGAGGATCCGTCACCTTCCGGCCGCGCGGCGGGTGTTCTTCCCGCGCGGGCAGGTCACGCACGCGTACACCCTCGACGACACGCGGGCGCCGCTGTCGGCCGCGCTGACCGGCGCGGTGTGCGCGCTGCTGGAGGCCGAGGCGGTGCGCCGGCTGTCCGCCGCCTCGCGCGTGGAGCTGGCCGTGCTCGACTCGGCGCTCACCGGACTCGCCGTCCCGGCCACCGAGCGCGCCGACGCCAAGAGCCTGGTCTCCGTGCCCCGGGGCAGCACCCAGCCGCTGCCCGAGGGCGAGGTCATGCGGCTGTTCCTGCACTGGACGGAGCCCGCGAAGACCCGCGTCGACCTCGATCTGTCGGTGGCGCTGTACGACGAGAACTGGGAGTTCGCCGGCCTGTGCGACTACACCAGCCTGGTGTACGGCGACCGGTGGGCCGTGCACTCCGGCGACCTCACCTCGGCCCCCGCGCCGCACGGGGCGACCGAGTACGTCGACCTGGACCTCGCCTCGCTCGGCAGCCTCGGCGTGCGCTACGCGCTGCCCGTCGTCTTCAGCTACAACGACATCCCCTTCGAGCGGCTCCTGGACGCCTTCGCGGGCTTCATGACGCTGCCCTCGGCGGCCGAGGAGGCGCGCGACGCGTCGTACGACCCGCGCACCGTGCGCCAGCGCTACGACCTGGTCGGCGACTCCCGGGTGCACGTCCCGCTCCTGGTCGACCTGCACCGGCGTACGTTCCTGTGGACCGACCTGCATCTGTCGGCCGCCGAGGGCTATCACAACGTGTACCGGCACGCCGCCGACCTGGGCCGGGCCGGACGGGACCTGTACCAGTACTTCGCCTCCGGCCGGACGACGCTGTGGGACCTGGCGGTGTGGCACGCGGCCGCCCGCGCCGACGAGGTCGCCGTGCTCCGGCGCGCGCCGTCGCCGGGCGTCCTCGACGAGCTGTGGCACTACCGTCGGCGCGCCGGTGAGCCGGACGCCGCGTTCGCGGCACGCGTGCGTGCGCTGGACGCGCCGGAGCGGCGGGAGGTTCCGCGGGGCGGCTCCGTGGAGGCGCTCGCCGCCGAAGCCGCCGCGAAGAAGCGGGTGCTGCTGGCGCTGGTGCACGGCGGGGTGGCGCCGGAGGGAGCGACCGGCGAGGTGTACCGGCTGCTGCCGGGCCCGGTCGACGGCTGCGGTCTGACCGCGCTGGCGGCGGGGGACCTGGTGGCCGCGCTGGGCTGACGGCCGGTGAGGCACGCGTGCGTGAGAGGAACTGCCGTACGACCCGGCGGGCTTCCGTGCGCACTCTCTTGCCGATCCGCGCGGCGAGGTGTCAGTGGCGGCCCGTATCCTCGTGAACCATGCTCGAAGACCACACGACCGCAGTGTCGTCCCCCCCACAGTGGCCGACGGAGTGGCCGACCGCGTATCCCCAGGGGTACGCGGTCGTTGACGTGGAGACCACCGGCCTGGCCCGGGACGACCGGATCATCTCCGCCGCCGTCTACCGGCTGGACGCGCGCGGTGAGGTCGAGGACCACTGGTACACCCTGGTCAACCCGGAGCGCGACCCGGGACCGGTGTGGATCCACGGTCTGACGAGCGAGGTACTCGAGGGCGCGCCGCTCTTCCGGGACGTGGCCGAGGAGTTCGCGGGCCGGCTCGACGGGCGGGTGCTCGTCGCGCACAACGCGGTCTTCGACTGGCAGATGATCGCGCGGGAGTACGCGCGCGCGGAGCGCGAAGCTCCGGTGCGTCAGCGGCTGTGCACCATCGCGCTCTCCAAGGAGCTGGGCCTGCCGCTGCCCAACCACAAGCTGGAGTCGCTGGCGGCCCACTTCGGCGTCGTCCAGCAGCGGGCGCACCATGCGCTGGACGACGCCCGTGTGCTGGCGGAGGCGTTCCGGCCGAGCCTGCGGGCCGCCGCGGCGGGCAATGTCCGGCTGCCGCTGCACGAGTGCCGGCCGCTGACGGAGTGGGCCGACCGGCCCGCGCCCCGGATCGGACAGCAGCCGGGCGGTCAGAGCGGCTACGGCGGATACGGCGGATACCGGCCGACCAGTTGGCGTCCGTCCCGTAAGAGGCCCGCCTGCCCCTACCCCAACCCCGGGCGGTACGAAGACGGCAAAAGGCTCAAGCAGGGCATGCGGATCGCGTTCTCCGGCGACACGTCGATCGAGCGCGAGCTGCTGGAGGACCGGGCGACCGAGGCGGGGCTGCATGTGGCGACGAGCCTGTCCCGGCTGACCAGCCTGCTGGTCACCAACGACCCGGACTCGAGCACGTCGAAGGTGCTGAAGGCGCGCCAGTTCGGGACGCCGGTCGTGGACGAGGCCGCCTTCGGTCAGCTGCTGCGGGACGTGGAGCCGGCCGCCGGGGACTGACCGGCGTCCACGGGCCGACGTACGAGGACGGACCGACGTACGGGTGATTGGCGCGCGACTCGCCCGCCGCCCGCTCGCCCGCGCAGGGGCGACGGCTCACCCTGTGGCGCATGGCGAGATGCGAAGTATGCGGCAATGACTACGGAATGACCTTCGAGATCCATGCCCAGGGAGCGGTGCACGTCTTCGACTGCTTCTCCTGTGCGATCCACCGCATGGCCCCGATCTGCGAGCACTGCCGGGTGCAGATCATCGGTCAGGGCGTCGAGGTCGACAGCCACTGGTACTGCGGCGCCCACTGCGCCCGGGCCGAGGGGAAGGCGGGCATCGTCGACAAGGTGTGACCGGGTACCCCGCCGAGAGCGCCCCACGACCGAGAGGTACGGTCGTGGGGTGTACCGCTTCCTGTTGTCCCGGCAGTGGGTGATCCTCACGCTGGTCGCCCTCGTCCTCATCCCCACGATGATCAGGCTGGGCTTCTGGCAGATGCACCGCTACGAGGAGCGCACCGCCCGCAACCAGCTGGTCTCCGACGCGCTGCACGCCGAGCCGGTGCCCGTGGAGAAGCTGACCTCGCCCGGACACACCGTCACCACCGACCAGCGCTATCGCGGTGTGACCGCGACCGGCACGTACGACACGGCGCGGGAAGTCGTCGTGCGGCGGCGCGTCAACTCCGACGAGACGGTCGGCTTCCTCGTCCTCACCCCGTTCGTCCTGACGGACGGCACGGTGGTGCTGGTCAACCGGGGCTGGATCCCCGCGGACGCGCCGACCCAGACCTCGTTCCCCGAGATTCCCGCGCCGCCCAGCGGCAGGACCACCGTCACCGGGCGGCTGATGCCCGACGAGACGACCGCGGCGAGCGGCATCAAGGACCTCAAGGGGCTGCCCGACCGACAGGTCATGCTGATCAACAGCGAGCAGGAGGCCCGGCGGCTCGGCGAGAAGGTCCTCGGCGGGTACGTCGCGCAGACGGCGCCCGAGCCGAAGGGCGGCACGCCGGAGCTGGTCGGCGCGCCCGGCAGCGAGGACGCCGCGCTGAACTACGCGTACGCCATCCAGTGGTGGCTGTTCTCCGCGGGCGTCCCCGTCGGCTGGGCGGTCCAGGCCCGCCGCGAGGCCCGCGACCGGGCACAGGCGGCGGCCCAGCAGACGGAACAGGCCGAACCGGCGACGGTGTAGCGGACGCGCCTACGTCCGTCACACCCTCGCCGGCTCTCGTTCCGCCCTCGCCGGCCCTCGCCGGCCCACGATCGCCGCCCGCAGCCCACTGCCTACGGCCCACCGCGCAGCCGGCGGTTCAGCAGCAGCGGCTCTGCGGGTGTTCCTCGCGGTGCAGGGCGCGCAGCACCTGGTACTCCCGCCTGCTCGGGACCGGAGCGAGCGGGTGGTGGCGCCGGTGCCGCTCGCAGTAGCGGTCGTACTCCGTCTCCCCGGTCAGCTCCCGCAGATACCAGTGCACGGCCCGCGCCCACCGCAGGGCGACCCTCACGTCCGGGGCTCCGCCAGGGCCCCCGCCAGGGACTCCGTCGGCCGCGCCGGCGCGTCGATGCGGGACTCGACGTACGGCGCCTCGGTCGTCGGGAGGGGGACGGGGGATCGTACGGCCCGGACGCACACCACTGCCGCGTTCACGATGACCACGGCGACGAGCAGCAGGAAGACGGCGATGAGGACGCCGTCCACCGTGGAGTTGACGACCACCGTGTGCATGTCGGCCGGCGACTTGGCGGGCGGCAGGACCTGGCCGGCGTCGAGGGCGTCGGCGTAGCGCGTGCGCTGGGCGAAGAAGCCGACCCTGGGATCGTCGGAGAAGATCTTCTGCCAGCCGGCGGTGAAGGTGATCGCGACCACCCAGGCCAGCGGGACGCCGGTGACCCAGGCCCAGCGCAGCCGGCCGGACTTGACGAGCACGGTCGTGCAGACGGTCAGGGCGATGGCGGCCAGCAGCTGGTTGGCGATGCCGAAGAGCGGGAAGAGCTGGTTGATTCCGCCCAGCGGGTCGGTGGCGCCGGAGTGCAGGAAGTAGCCCCAGGCGGCGACGACCAGGCCGCTGCAGAGCCAGATGCCGGGCTTCCAGTTGACCCGGCCCAGCGGCTTCCAGACGTTGCCGAGCATGTCCTGGAGCATGAAGCGGCCGACCCGGGTGCCCGCGTCCACGGTGGTCAGGATGAACAGCGCCTCGAACATGATGGCGAAGTGGTACCAGAAGGCCTTCATCGCGGTGCCGCCGAAGACCCCGGAGAAGATCTCCGACATGCCGACGGCGAGGGTCGGCGCGCCGCCGGAGCGGGCGATCAGGGTCTGCTCCTCGACCGCCTTGGCGGCCTGGGTGAGCTGGTCGGGGGTGATGGTGAAGCCGAGGCCCGCGACCGCGTGGGACGCCGACTCGGCCGTCGCGCCCAGCAGTCCCGCGGGCGCGTTCATCGCGTAGTACAGGCCCGGTTCCAGGGTCGCCGCGGCGATCAACGCCATGATCGCGACGAAGGACTCCATCAGCATCGCGCCGTAGCCGATCAGCCGGACCTGGGACTCCTTCTGGATCAGCTTGGGGGTGGTCCCGGAGGCGACGAGCGCGTGGAAGCCGGACAGCGCGCCGCACGCGATGGTGATGAACAGGAAGGGGAAGAGGGAGCCCGCGAAGACCGGGCCGGCGCCCGAGGTGGCGAAGTCGCTCACCGCGTCCGCCCTGAGCACGGGCGCGGCCACGACGACGCCGACCGCGAGCAGCGCGATCGTGCCGATCTTCATGAAGGTGGAGAGGTAGTCGCGCGGGGCGAGGAGCATCCACACGGGCAGGACGGAGGCGACGAAGCCGTAGCCGATCAGGCAGAAGACGAGGGTCGTCGGGCTCAGGGTGAAGGCGTCGGCCAGCGAGGAGTTCTGCACCCAGCCGCCGCCGACGATCGCCAGCAGAAGCAGCGCGACGCCGATGAAGCTGGTCTCGACGACCCGGCCCGGGCGGATGCGGTGCAGCCAGAAGCCCATGAACAGGGCGATGGGCACGGTCATCGCCACGGAGAAGGTGCCCCACGGCGAGTGGGCGAGCGCGTTGACGACGACCAGCGCCAGCACGCCCAGCAGGATGATCATGATGGCGAAGACGGCGATCAGGGCGGCGGCCCCGCCCGCGCGGCCGATCTCGTCGCGGGCCATCTGCCCGAGCGACTTGCCGTCCCGGCGCATCGACAGGAACAGCACGACCATGTCCTGCACGGCCCCCGCGAAGATCACCCCGGCGACGATCCACAGGGTGCCGGGCAGATAGCCCATCTGGGCCGCGAGCACCGGTCCCACCAGCGGTCCCGCGCCGGCGATCGCGGCGAAGTGGTGGCCGAGCAGGACCCGGCGGTCGGTGGGCTGGAAGTCGACGCCGTCCTCCAGCCGTTCGGCGGGGGTGGCCCGGCGGTCGTCCGGCTTCAGCACGCGGCGGGCGATGAAGCGGGAGTAGAAGCGGAAGGCGATGGCGTACGACCCGAGGGCCGCGACGACCAGCCAGACCGCCGAGATCTTCTCGCCCCGTGCGAGGGCGAGGACGCCCCAGGCGACGGCGCCGAGCAGGGCGACGACGCTCCACAGCAGGACGGACCTTGGTGATATACGCGACTTTTCCGGCACCGGCAGGCCGGTTTCGGGCAGGGTGGACGTAGGCATGGCGGCTCCTCGCCTGGGCGGTGCGGTTCACCTCGGGACCCGAGGTGCGCGGAGAGATACAGCAGAGGGTGCGGAGGTTGCAGAGGTTGCAGTTGTCGCAGAGGTCAGCTGCGGGCGGCTCTCCCGCTAGCTGTCGGTCTGTGCAAGAGTTGCCCACCCTCCGGAAGTGGTTGACAGCGAATTTCCAGAGGATTTCCGCCTGATTCACGTCAACCGAAACCGCCGTCCGCGCAACTGACCGGTGAGGGGACAGGCACACCAAGGACGGTGACCCATGGCCGACGGCGCCATGACCACGACGTTCCTCGCCGTGATCGGCGGGGCGTCGCTGCTCGCCGTGACCGCGCGCCGGCTGCGCCCCAGCGACCGGCTGCCCTCCCTGGAGGGCTGGGCGCTGGCCGACCGCTCCCTCGGCCCCGTCTGGACCTGGCTGCTGCTCGGCGGCACGATCTTCACCGCGTACACCTTCACGGCCGTCCCGGGACTGGCGTACGGCAACGGCGCGCCCGCGTTCTTCGCGGTGCCGTACACGGTGATCGTCTGCCCGCTCGCCTTCGTGCTGCTGAGCCGGCTGTGGAGCGTGGCCCGCAGGAACGGCTATGTCACCGCCGCCGACTTCGTGCGCGGGCGGTACGGGTCGCCGCCGCTGGCGCTGGTGGTGGCGCTGACCGGGATCCTCGCGACGATGCCGTATCTGGCGCTGCAACTGCTCGGGATACGGGCGGTGCTGACCGCCGGGGGCGTGTATCCGCGGGGCGCGGTCGGTGACCTGGTGATGGTGGCCCTGTTCGCGGGGCTCGCGGTGGCCACCTACCGGCACGGGCTGCGGGCGCCCGCGGTCATCTCGGCGCTGAAGGCGGTGGCGGTGTTCGTGTCGCTCACCGCCGTGTGCTGGCTGGTGCTCGAGCGGCTCGGCGGGCCCGGGGCCGTGTTCGACGGCGCGGCCCGGCGGCTGGGCGGCGCCGACGTGGCCCACTCCCCGCTGTTCCTCTCCCCCGCGCAGCAGCCCGCCTACGCCACGCTCGCGCTGGGCTCCGCGCTGGCGCTGCTGATGTACCCGCACGTCCTGACCGCCGGGTTCGCCGCCGACGGGCCGCGCACCCTGCGCAAGGTCTCCGCGGCGCTGCCCGCCTGGACCGGACTGCTGGCCCTCTTCGGGTTCCTCGGCGTCGCCGCCCTCGCGGCGGGCGTACGCGCTCCGAAGGGGGGCGCCGAGGCAGCCGTGCCGATGCTGGTCGACCGGCTGATGCCGGGCCCGCTGGCCGGGCTGGTGTTCGCCGCGATCACCGTGGGAGCCCTGGTCCCGGCCGCCGTGATGTCGATCGCGGCCGCCACCAGCTTCGTACGGAACGTGTACGTCGAGTACGTCCATCCGACGGCCACGCCCAAACGGCAGGTGCGCATCGCCAAGGCCGTGTCGCTGACCGCGAAAGGGGGAGCGGTGGCGTTCGTGTTCGGGCTGCGCGACCAGGACGCCGTCAACCTCCAGCTGCTGGGCGGGGTGTGGATCCTGCAGATCTTCCCGGCGGTGGCCGTCGGGCTGTTCACCGGGCGGCTGCATCCGCGCGCGCTGCTCGCCGGCTGGGCGGCCGGGATGGCGGCCGGCACCTTCCTCGTCGTACGCGAGGGCTTCTCGTCCATCGTGGCCCTGGGATTCGGCCCGCTGGAGATCTACGCCGGGATCGCGGCCCTGCTGCTCAACCTGACGGTCGCGGTGGCCGGCACCGCGGTCCTGGAACGCCTCCGTGTCCCGCGCGGCGCCGACACGACCGACCTGCCGTCCCGCCTGACCCTCAGGCGGCGCCCCGAGACGGGAGCGAACCACCCGTGAGACGCAGACACCCGATCCCCCTGCAGCGGCCCCACGTCGAGCCGCTCACCCCCGTGGCGAGCGACCCGGCCGAGCTGGAGCGCGAGGCCGGTCTCGCCCGGCTCTTCGAGCTGCACTACGCCTCGATGCTGCGGCTCGCCGTGCTCCTGGGCGCCGACGACCCGGAGAACGTGGTCGCCGAGGCCTACTACCAGATCTACCGCAAGTGGCGGCGGCTGCGGGACGTCGAGGCGGCCGAGGCCTACCTGCGCTCCACCGTCTGCAATCTGACCCGGATGCGGATACGTCACCTCCAGGTCGCCCGCCGGCACGTGGAGAGCCCGCCGGAGCTGCCCGACGACACCGTGGCCTCCGCGGAGAGCACCGCCCTGCTCCACGACGACCAGCGCGTACTGATCGACGCCCTCCAGCAGCTGCCGGCCCGCCAGCGCGAGGCGCTCGTGCTGCGGCACTGGCTCGGGCTGAAGGAGAGCGAGATCGCCGCCGCGATGGGCATCTCCTGCGGGTCCGTCAAGACGCACACCTCACGCGGCCTGGCCGCGCTCACCCAGGCGATGGAGGCCCGGCGATGAACGACACGGACCGGACCGAGCGGGAGCTGCGCGAGGCCCTTCAGGCACTGGCCGGCGGGGTGCGCCCGGCCCCGGACGCCTATCGCACGGCGCGCGGCGCATGGCTGCGGCGCGAACGCCGGCGCCGGCTGGTGCTCGCCGTGCTGATCGCCGTCGTCTTCGCCCTCGCCACACTGATCGGCCTATGGGTGCTCAACCAGGCCCCGGCGCACCCCGGGGTGATCTTCTCGGGATCCGGCGGCGGTGCGAGCGCCGCGTCACTCCCCCGGCCGCACCCCTGATTGCACCCGGGTTCCGCCGGGAACCCGGAATCCCGTGCACCCCCGTATCGAGGACTACGCCCTCATCGGCGACGAACAGACCGCCGCCCTGGTCGGCATGGACGGTTCCGTCGACTGGCTCTGCCTGCCCCGGTTCGACTCCGGGGCCTGCTTCGGCCGCCTCCTCGGCGACGAGGAGAACGGCCACTGGCGCATCGCCCCCAAGGGCGCGAAGGGCCACTGCACCCGCCGCGCCTACCGCCCCGACACCCTGGTCCTGGACACCGAGTGGGAGACCGACGAGGGCGCGATCCGCGTCACCGACCTGATGCCGCAGCGCGAACAGGCCCCCGACGTCGTCCGCGTCGTCGAGGGCCTGCGCGGCCGGGTCACCGTCCGCAGCACGCTGCGGCTGCGCTTCGACTACGGCTCGATCGTCCCGTGGATGCGCCGGGTCGACGGCCATCGGGTGGCGGTCGCGGGACCGGACTCGACCTGGCTGCGCAGCGAGCCGCCCGTGCACACCTGGGGCGAGGACTTCTCCACGCTCTCGGAGTTCACCGTCGGCCCCGGCGAGAAGGTCGCGTTCGTCCTGACCTGGCACCCCTCGCACCATCCCCGCCCACCGCTGTGCGACCCCTTCGAGGCGGTGGAGACCAGCGTCGCCGACTGGCGGGCATGGGCGGCCCGTTGCCGCTACCAGGGGCCGCACCGGGAGGCCGTGATGCGCTCCCTGATCACCCTCAAGGCCCTCACCTACGCCCCCACCGGCGGCATCGTCGCCGCCGCCACCACCTCGCTGCCCGAGGAGCTGGGCGGGGTGCGCAACTGGGACTACCGCTTCTGCTGGCTGCGCGACTCCACGCTCACCCTGAACGCCCTGCTGGCCGTCGGCTACCTGGAGGAGGCCGAGGCGTGGCGCGACTGGCTGCTGCGCGCGGTGGCGGGCGACCCGGCGGAACTCCAGATCATGTACGGCCTCGCGGGTGAGCGGCGCCTGCCGGAGTACGAGGTGCCGTGGCTGGCGGGGTTCGCCGGCTCGGCGCCGGTACGGATCGGCAACGGCGCCGTGAAGCAGCGTCAGCTCGACGTCTACGGCGAGGTCCTGGACTCGCTGTCGCTGGCCCGGCGGTCCGGGCTGCCGAGCAAGCCGCACATGTGGTCGCTGCAGGCGCTGCTGCTGAAGTTCCTGCGCACGGAGTGGCACAAGCCGGACGAGGGGCTGTGGGAGGTGCGCGGCGGGCAACGGCACTTCGTGCACTCCAAGGTGATGGTGTGGGTGGCCGCCGACCGCGCCGTACGCGGCATGGAGGACGACCCGGGCCTGCACGGCGACCTGGCGGGCTGGCGCGCCCTGCGCGACGAGGTGCACGCCGAGGTCTGCGAGAAGGGCTACGACCCCGTACGCAACACCTTCACCCAGTACTACGGCTCCGCCGAACTGGACGCGGCGCTGCTGCTCATCCCGCGCGTCGGCTTCCTGCCGCCGGACGACCCCCGGGTCGTCGGCACCGTGGACGCGGTGCGCGAGGAGCTCGGCCACAGCGGTCTGGTGCGCCGCTACAGCACCGAGGGCGAGGTCGTCGACGGTCTGCCGGGCGACGAGGGCGCCTTCCTGGCCTGCTCGTTCTGGCTCGCGGACGCGCTGCACATGACGGGCCGGACGCAGGAGGCCCGCGAGCTCTTCGAACGGCTGGTGGACCTGGCCAACGACGTGGGACTGCTGGCGGAGGAGTACGACCCGGTGGCCGGCCGACAGCTCGGCAACTTCCCGCAGGCCTTCAGCCACATCGGCCTGGTGAACACCGCCCTCGCCCTGTTCGACGGCCCGCGGGCACGGTAGGGGAGGATAGGAGCCATGGATCTTGGACTGAAGGACCGGGTGTACGTCGTCACCGGAGCCACCCGCGGTCTCGGCAACGCGGCCGCGCGCGAGCTCGTTGCGGACGGCGCGAAGGTGGTCGTGACCGGGCGGGACGACAAGCGCGTCGCCGACGCGGCGGCCGAGCTGGGGCCCGACGCGCTCGGGGTCGCCGTGGACAACGCCGACCCGGAGGCGGCGGCCCGGCTGATCGCGGCCGCGCGAGAGGCCTTCGGCGGGTTCGACGGCGTGCTGGTGAGCGTGGGCGGGCCGCCGCCCGGGTTCGTCGCGGACAACACGGACGAGCAGTGGCAGACGGCGTTCGAGTCGGTGTTCCTCGGCGCGGTGCGGCTCGCGCGGGCGGCCGCCGCCGAGCTGGAGGCCGGCGGGGTCATCGGGTTCGTCCTGTCGGGGTCGGTGCACGAGCCGATTCCGGGGCTGACCATCTCCAACGGGCTGCGGCCGGGGCTCGCCGGATTCGCGAAGTCCCTCTCCGACGAGCTGGGCCCGCGCGGGATCCGCGTCGTGGGGCTGCTGCCGGCCCGGATCGACACGGACCGCGTGCGCGAGCTGGACGCGCTGTCGGCCGACCCCGAGGCCACCCGGACCGCGAACGAGTCCCGGATCCCGCTGCGCCGGTACGGGACCCCGGAGGAGTTCGGACGGGTCGCCGCGTTCCTGCTGTCTCCGGCCGCCTCCTATCTGACGGGGACCATGGTGCCGGTCGACGGCGGGATGCGGCACGGGTTCTGACGGCGGGATGCGGCACAGGTTCCAGTACTCCGGTCGCCGTGGAGGACCGGAGGACCGGAGTATTGGAGTACCAGGGGTCAGCTGACCCTTTCCGCCTTGTGCTTGACGCCGGTCATCCGCACGTCCGCCGGCAGTGCCTTCAGGGCGGCTGAGTCCCTGGCGTGGGCGAGGGCCTGATCGGTGAGGTGCCGCAGGGCCGTTCCGGGATCCACATGCGGCTCCAGCTGGAGCCGCACGCGGGTCTGCGGGGCCTCCCTGCGGCCCGTCAGCTGCACATGGGCGTGGGCCACCCCGTCCAGGCCGGCGGCCTCCCGCTCCAGTACGCCCTCCAGGGCGCGGCCCCGCAACAGGGCGCCCGCGCCGTCGCCCGTGTCGACGAGGACCTCGCCGAGCCGACGGCGGCGCAGGACCGACGCCAGCCACCACAGGGCGAGCAGCACCAGCAGCGCCAGCACGGCGATGACCGTCGGCCACCACCAGCCGTCGTCGCGCCAGCGGGTGCGCCGGGCGGTGCTGAGCAGGACGTCGTGGGGGCCGTCGTACAGCCACCAGGCAGGCGGGGACGCGCCCAGGCCCACGGCGAGGGTCGCGGCGCCGAAGGCGAGCAGCACGAGCCCCACGACTCCGAGCAGGACGCGGTTGACGGTCCTGAGCATCGCCCTCACCCCTTCCGTACCGTGCGCCGCACATGCACCGACAGGGCGGGCGGACGGGCCAGGCCCAGACCGCGCAGCGCGTCGGCGAGCACGGCGTCCAGGTCCGCGCGTACGTCGTCCAGGTCGCGGAAGTGGGAGACCGCCTGGACGTCGGCCTTGCGGCGGCGGGCCCGGACCCGGACCGACTGCACGCCGGCCACCTCCATGGCCCGGTCGCGCAGCACCAGCGCGACGGCGCTCCGGTGCAGTCCGGCGCGGACGTCCGGGTGGGGGCGGCGCATCGGCAGGACGGCCCGCAGGCCCGGGGTGACGGCCAGCAGGACGAGCCAGAGGCCGAGGGCGGCCGCGACGCCCGCGCCGAGCAGGACCCAGGTGTCGTCGAGGGGCCGTTCCGCGAGCTGCCGGGCCAGGCCACGCCGCCAGGCGAGGGCCGAGCGGCCGGCCCGGACGGCGGCCACGTCGTAGAGGAACGCTCCCGCGAGGACCAGCAGCGCGGCCGCGACGATGCCCGCCGGCACGCGGCGGGCCGACCAGAAGCGGCGCTCGCCGCCGTCCGGGGGCGGGGCGTCGCCCTGGTCCCGTGGGCCCTGTGGGGGCTTGTCCAGGACGGGCAGTGTGGTCTCCGAGCCGCGGGGCTCGCTCATCGCGTCCTCCCGTGCGCCGCACCGTGGGCCGCCGTCAGGTGCAGCCGTTCGACCTGGACGGCGACCTCGGGAACCTCCAGTCCCACCAACGCGCCTACCCGCTCGGCGACATGTCGACGCACCTCGTGACAGCGGGCGCCGATGTCGGTCGGATAGCCGAGTTCCAGATGGACCCGGACGTGCGCGGCGTCATGGTGCACGACCACGGTGGCGTGCGGGCGGGCCGCGTCGGGCGGCAGCGGACCGGCCGCCTCGCGCGCGGCCTGCGCGGCGATCTTCGCCACGACCCGGTCGGCGATGCGGGTCGCGCCGCGCTCGCCCGGCGGGACGACGGCCGGGCGGCTGTCCGGCACGTCGGTCCCCGCGCTCATCTGCGTCACCGGCGCCGGTCGTCACGCGTACGCGTGCGGAAGAAGTCGCCGAGCTCCAGGTCCCCCTCGAGGAACCGGCCGACGACGAACCCGATGGCGCCCAGCGCCGCCACCAGCAGAAAGGCTCCGAACCCGCCGAAGTATCCGGCGAAGCCCAGCGCCATGCCGGCGATCATGCCGACCACTGCCATGCTCAAGGTGCACTCCCCTCGTCGCTGTCTGCCGTCATGTCACTGGATCCGGGGCTCCGGTTCCTCGTCCTCTTCGTCGGGCAGTTTGACGTCGCTGACCGCGATGTTGACCTCGACGACCTGAAGCCCGGTCATCCGCTCCACGGCCGCGATCACGTTCTCCCGGACGGCCTGCGCCACATCCGCGATGGCCACGCCGTAGTCGACGACGATCTCCAGGTCGAGCGCGGTCTGCACCTCGCCGACCTCGGCCTTCACCCCGCGCGTCACCGACTTCGACCCGCCGGGCACCCGGTCCCGCACGGCCCCGAAGGTGCGGCTGAAGCCGCTGCCCATCGCATGCACGCCGAGGACGTCACGGGCCGCGAGGCCGGCGATCTTCTCCACGACTCCGTCGGCGATGGTGGTCCGGCCGCGGGTCGCCGGATCCCCGCCGCCCCGTCTGGTGGTTGCCTTGCGGGTCCCGAGCGGCTCCGAACCGCCGTCCGAGCTCTGCGTCCGGTTCTGTTCCGTCACGTTGTCGGTCATCGCCCGTACGTCCTTACGTCCGCTTCGGTCGTCGTCCTCTCCACCACCGTAAGCGCGGTTGCCCCGCTGCGCTCCGGGGATGCGGCAGGCTGGAGGAATGACGGCTGACGGGTGGACTAGTGCGGTACGGCATCAGCTGGGCCTCGGGCGGCTGCTTCCCCTGGGTGGAGCGCGCGACGGCGCGTGGATCACGGAGGAGGCGGCGCAGACGGTGCTGCGAGGGGCGGTGCGGGAGCTGCGGGGCGTGCGCCTCGGGGTGCTGAGGGTGGGGCCGGCGGGCGGGACGGCCTCCGGCGGTGACACGGCGGAGGCGGGCGAGCCCGTCGTACCGCCACCGCCGAGCGCGCTGCCGCCGGGGCCGCTGCGGGTGACGGCGGACTTCGCGGCGGGCGCGTCCGAACCGCTGCCCGCGGCGGCCGCCCGTCTGCGCACCACGTTGGCGACGGCCTCGGCCGAGCGGCTGGGGCTGGTGGTGACGGAGGTGGACCTGCGGGTGACGGAGCTGCTGGACGAGGAGGCGCGGGCAGGGGCGAAGAGGGAGGCGCGGGTGGAAGCGGAGACGCAGGCTCAGGCGGAACCGCCTCTGCCGTCTGCCGGGCCGTCGGCGGGCGGGCCGTCGTCGGCCGGGGCAGCCCCGGCCGGAACGGGTCCGGCCGGAACGGGTCCGGCCGGAACGGGTCCGGCCGGGACGGGTCCGGCCGGGGATGAAGCGCGGGCTGTTGCCGTTGCGTTGCGGGTGCCGGGGGTGACCGGGACGAGTGGGGTTCTCGGGCGGGCGGTGCGTATCGAGGAGCTGCACGGAGACGGGACGGCCGGGGCAGCCGCCCTGCCTCGGCGGCATGTGCGCGTGGAGATCACGGTGAGCGCGGACCGCCGGGCCGTGGAGGTGGCCCGGGAGGTCCGCGGAGCGGTGTCGCTGGCGCTGGCGGACCGTCCGACGGTCGCCGTGCTGGTGACGGCCGTCGGCTGAGGTCAGCTGGGGTGCACGCGCCTCGGGTTCACTCGCCGAGGCCGGCCAGGTCGCGCAGTCGGCGGGCCTGCGCCGCCCGCTCGGCGGCGCGCTGGTCGTCGTAGGCACGGTCCCCGGCGCCGCGCAGCAGCGCCTTGGTCTCGATGACGGCCTCCCGGGGCGCGGCAAGGATCGCCGTGGCCAGGTCGTGCGCCGCGGCGTCGAGTTCCGCCGGCGGTACGGCGAGGTTGGCCAGGCCGGAGCTGACCGCCTCCTGTGCGCCGACGAACCGCCCGGTGAGGCAGAGCTCGACCGCACGGCCGTAGCCGACGAGGGAGACGAGGGGGTGCGTGCCCGTCAGGTCCGGCACGAGGCCGAGGCTCGTCTCGCGCATGGCGAACTGCACGTCGTCGGCGACGACGCGCACGTCACAGGCGAGCGCGAGCTGGAAGCCCGCACCGATGGCGTGGCCCTGGACGGCGGCGATGGACACGACGTCACTGCGCCGCCACCAGGTGAAGCCCTCCTGGAACTCGGCGATGGCGGCGTCGAGTTCGGCGTCGCCACTGCGCGCGAGATCGATGAAGGACGGTTCGCCCTCGATCCCCTCGGGCGTGAACATCTGCCGGTCGAGCCCGGCGGAGAAGGACTTGCCCTCGCCGCGCAGCACGACCACGCGGACGGAGCCCGGCAGCTGCCGTCCGGCCTCGCCCAGAGCCCGCCACATGGCGGGGCTCTGCGCATTGCGCTTGGCCGGGTTGGCCAGCGTCACCGTGGCGAGCGCGTCGTCGACGGTGAGCCGTACGCCGTCCTTGTCGAGCAGGGGAACGAGTTCCTGGTCGGGCGTGGCCATGGGATGCCTCCGATGGGTGCGGTCAGCTAGCGGTCAGCTAAGTGACTGCACAGTAACCACCCGGTCGATCGGAGAACCGACCGGGTGGCCACCGTCGAAGCCGATGAGCCGCCCGAACAGGGGCCGCCCGTGTCAGGACGAGGCGGCCTTCTTGCCTCGGGTCGCCCCGCCACGCCCACGAAGCGTGACGCCCGACTCGCTGAGCATCCGGTGCACGAAGCCATACGAGCGGCCGGTTTCCTCGGCCAACGCCCGAATGCTCGCACCGGAGTCGTACTTCTTCTTCAGGTCTGCCGCGAGCTTGTCGCGCGCGGCGCCGGTTACCCGGCTGCCCTTCTTCAGAGTCTCGGCCACCCGTGCCTCCTCATGGGAAGTGCGCTCTGGTCCCCTCATGATCACCCCTCCGGGGCGCGATGGCCACCCATTCGGCAAGGTCCGTGCGACATGGTTTTGACGACAGGAGCGCGTCCCCACAAGTGGAATCTGTGATTCCACCCAGTGGCGTTCGTGGGGCCGAACGGGTTGCCGTGCGAAGTGCCTGGTCAGAGACGCGCGACGGCCGATCCCTTGTCGACAAAGGGATCGGCCGGAAAATCGATGTAGGACACACCTCGATACGAGGAGATCTCACACAGATGATGGATCACCGGTAGGCCGAATGATCCATACGCCGTGGATCACGTATTCGATCAAGCCAGGGCGACGAGATCCGCGTAGTCGGAGCCCCACAGGTCCTCGACGCCGTCGGGCAGCAGGATGATCCGCTCGGGCTGCAGCGCCTCGACGGCGCCCTCGTCGTGGGTGACGAGGACGACCGCGCCCTTGTAGGTGCGCAGTGCGCCGAGGATCTCCTCGCGGCTGGCCGGGTCGAGGTTGTTGGTGGGCTCGTCGAGCAGCAGCACGTTCGCCGACGACACCACCAGGGTGGCCAGGGCCAGCCGGGTCTTCTCGCCGCCGGAGAGGACGCCTGCGGGCTTGTCGACGTCGTCGCCGGAGAACAGGAACGAGCCGAGCGTCTTGCGGACCTCGACCAGGTCGAGGTCGGGGGCGGCGGAGCGCATGTTCTCCAGGACCGTGCGCTCCGGGTCGAGGGTCTCGTGCTCCTGCGCGTAGTAGCCGAGCTTGAGGCCGTGGCCCTCGATGACCTCGCCGGTGTCGGGCTGCTCGGCGCCGCCCAGCAGCCGCAGCAGGGTCGTCTTGCCGGCGCCGTTGAGGCCGAGGATGACGACCCTGGAGCCCTTGTCGATCGCCAGGTCGACGTCGGTGAAGATCTCCAGCGAGCCGTACGACTTCGACAGGCCCTCGGCCATCAGCGGGGTCTTGCCGCAGGGGGCGGGCTCGGGGAAGCGCAGCTTGGCGACCTTGTCGGCCTGGCGGACCGCCTCCAGGCCGGAGAGCAGCCGGTCGGCGCGGCGGGCCATGTTCTGCGCGGCGACCGTCTTGGTGGCCTTGGCGCGCATCTTGTCGGCCTGCGAGTGCAGGGCGGCGGCCTTCTTCTCGGCGTTCTGCCGCTCGCGCTTGCGGCGCTTCTCGTCGGACTCGCGCTGCTGCTGGTAGAGCTTCCAGCCCATGTTGTAGACGTCGATCTGAGAGCGGTTGGCGTCCAGGTAGAACACCTTGTTGACGACCGTCTCGACCAGGTCGACGTCGTGGCTGATGACGATGAAGCCGCCGCGGTAGGTCTTGAGGTAGTCGCGCAGCCAGACGATCGAGTCGGCGTCCAGGTGGTTCGTCGGCTCGTCGAGGAGCAGGGTGTCCGCGTCGGAGAACAGGATGCGGGCCAGTTCGACGCGGCGGCGCTGACCGCCGGAGAGCGTGTGCAGGGGCTGGCCGAGCACCCGGTCGGGCAGGTTGAGCGCGGCGGCGATGGTCGCGGCCTCGGCCTCGGCGGAGTACCCGCCCTTGGTGAGGAACTCCGTCTCCTGGCGCTCGTACTGGCGCATGGCCTTGTCGCGGGTGGCGCCCGAGCCGTTGGCGATCCGCTGTTCGTTCTCGCGCATCTTGCGGATCAGGATGTCCAGGCCGCGCGCGGAGAGGATGCGGTCGCGGGCGAGGACGTCGAGGTCGCCGGTGCGGGGGTCCTGCGGGAGGTAGCCGACCTCGCCGGAGCGGGTGACCTGGCCGCCGGCGGGGATGCCCTCACCGGCCAGGACCTTGGTCAGCGTGGTCTTGCCGGCGCCGTTGCGCCCGACGAGGCCGATTCGGTCGCCCTTGGCGACGCGGAAGGAGGCGTTCTCGATGAGGATGCGGGCACCGGCGCGCAGCTCGATGCCGGAGGCGGAGATCACGGACAGACTCCAGGCGGGGTTGTTGGCGGGATGGGCGGCTGAGGACGTTCCCGCCGTCTAATGCGCGAGGAGAATGGCCATGAGGCCAGTCTAACGGGACCGTGCAAGCACTTTTTCTGTGTTCTGGTGTTCGATCTCGGCTCGAGGGCCGTTGTCGGTGGTGGCTGCCAGACTGGACCGCAGGTGACATTTCCGGCGGTGATCACCGGTGATCACAAGGGAGTGATCGGCATGACAGGCGCCAACAGCGGACGTCCGAGCCTCTACCCGACGGTGCTGTACGCGGACGCGAAAGCGGCGATCCGCCAGCTCACCGAGGCCTTCGGGTTCACGGAGCTGTCGGTCTACGAGGGCGAGGACGGCTCGGTGATGCACGCCGAGCTGGTGCAGGGCAACGGGGCGGTGATGCTCGGCTCCAAGGGCCGCGGCGGCGTCTTCGACACGGCGATGAAGGACGCGGGCCCGACAGGGGTGTACGTCGTCGTGGACGACGTGGACGCACACCACCGGCGGGCCGTGGAGCACGGCGCGGAGATCCTGCTGCCCCCGACCGACCAGGACTACGGCTCCCGGGACTACATGGCCCGGGACGTCGAGGGCAACATCTGGAGCTTCGGCACGTACGCCCCCGACATACAGGCCTGAGCGGCCCGGACACGGGGGCTCGGCGGCCCGGACACGGGGGCGGCGAGCGGCCCCGCTCAGCTGCCGCCGGTGTGCACCTGGAAGGCGGCCCGGCGGACGGCCTTGGCCAGCGCCGGGTCGGGGTGCGCGGCGGCGAGCGCCACCAGCACCTGCACGGTGCGCGGATGCCCCACGGCCCGCACCTCGGCCAGCAGCGCGGGCACGGTCGGCTGCAGTGCGGACTCCAGGTGGCGCACGAGCATGGGAGCCTCGCCGTGGTCGGCGACGGCGGCGGCGGTGTCGACCCAGAGCCAGGTGGCCTCTTTGCGGGTGAGGACCTCGTGCGCGTCCTCGGGGTCGACGCCGTCGTGCTCGGCGAGCCAGAGCAGGGCGTACGGGCGCAGGGCCGAGTCGTCGACGACGGCGCGGACGTCGGGCTCGGCCGGGGCGCCGACGACGCGCAGCGCCTCGAAGGCGAGGCCGCGCAGCAGGGCGTCCTCGCCGCGGGCGGCCGCCAGCAGCTCGTTGACGGCGCTGCCGACGGTGCGGGCGGCGAGCCAGGCGCGGTACTCGGCGCGGGCCGCGTTCGGGCGGAGCTGGGCGCAGCCGCGGAGCATGTCCTCGGCGGCCTGCTCGATGTTCCCGGCGGGGCTCTGCGCGGCGACGCAGATCTGCTCCAGCTTGACCCAGACCGCCCAGCTGCCCAGGGGCGTGAGGGTGGCGTGGCCGTCGCCGCAGGTGAGCGCGCCCACGGCGGCGAGGGCGTGCAGGGCCCAGTCGAGGAGGGGGGCGAGCTCGGCGTCCCGCGCGGGCTCGGCCGGCTCGGTGTCGACGGGGGGCACGGCGGCGGGCTCGGCGGGTTCGGTGCCGGCGCCGTAGGGGACCTCGCAGCGCGCGGTGCGCAGTTCGGTGACGCGCTGGCGCAGCAGGTCCAGGAGCTGGTCGACGGGGACGGGCCCGGCGGACAGCTGGAGGAAGGAGAGCACCTGGGGCATGGCCGAGACGACCTCGGCGACGGCGGCGGGCTCTTCCTCGGCGGGTTCCGCGGAGGCGAGCGACCAGGCGTCGAAGAGGGCGACCCAGCCGCGCAGGACGGCGCTGTCGTCGCGGTTCCAGGCGCGCAGTCGCCATCCGGGGCGTGCGCTGTCGCCGTGCACCTCGACGAGACCGGCGAGGCGGGCGGTGTCCCAGTCTGCGCGGATCTGGGCCGGTGTCAGGCCCAGATCGCTCGCCGCGCGTTCGGCGGTCGCGTCGGAGAGGGTGGCCTTGCCGTCGTCGGTCGCCGCGTCGCGGCCGGGGCCGAGGGCGTTGTCGGCCCAGCGGGCGACACGCGCCGCCGAGGCCAGTCCGGAGCGCGCCATTCTGGCCAGCTCCGCGGGTGCCGGGGTGCCCTCCGGCGGGCGGGGTGCGGGGCGGCGCGAGCGCCGCTCGTTCACAGCTGAGGGGGCGGCGGCCAGGGGTCGCGGGCGGACGAGTCGAAGCCTGGAGTCGCGCGGGATACGGGACGTCACGGGTGCAGTCTTCCGGTTGACGGTCCGAAAACCCAAACGGAATGTCACGGCGGGCTACGGGACTGGCCAAGGCACGGGGTGCGGAGAGGGGCGAGGAGGCGTGTTCAGGCCAGTGGTACGGGCTTAAACGGAACCTTGGCGACCGGTCCGGGCCGGTTCGCCGACGGGGGCTGCGGCGAGGTCGGCGGCGAGTAGCGGCAAGGCCAGTGGCGAGGTCAGTGGCGAGGTCAGCTCAGGGGGGTCAGGAAGCGGCGCAGGGATTCTTCGTAGGGGGCGGGGTCGGCGTTCCACATCGCGCTGTGCGGGGCGCGCGGAACGGCGTGGAGGGTGACCAGGTCGGGGCGGCGGTCGGCGAGGCGACGGGAGGCCTGCCAGGGGGCCACGGCGTCGTCGGGGCCGTGGAAGATCAGGGTCGGGACCTTCAGCCGGGCCGGGTCGGCGGCCGCGAGACCGCCGTGATCGTCACGGCCGCTTCGGCCGCTTCGGCCGCCGTGCAGCCCGGTGCGGCCCTGGGCGGCGCGGACGGCGAGCGGCAGCAGCGCGCCCGGGGTGTGCCGGGCGGAGGCGAGGGCGCGCAGCGTCGCCTGCCAGTCGAGGACCGGCGAGTCCAGCACGAGCCCCGAGACCAGGTCGCGCAGCCCCGAGTCGGCGGCGGCGCGCAGGGCCATGGCGGCGCCGGTGGACCAGCCGAACAGGACGACGCGTTCGGCGCCGTGACGCACGGCGTAGCGCATCGCCGCGTCGACGTCGCGCCACTCGGTCGCGCCGAGGTGGTTCAGGCCGTCCGGGGGGCGCGGGGCGCCGAGGTCTCCGCGGTAGGCGAGGGCGAGGACCGGGAAGCGGCGGCGGTGCAGGAAGCCCAGGACGTTCAGGGCGTGCTCCCGGGTGGCGCCCAGGCCGTGCACGACGATCACCCAGGTGCGCCGGGCGCCGGGCACGAACCAGGCGGGCAGCGCGCCGAGCTCGCCGGGCACGTCGACGTCGGCGTGGTCGAGGCCGAGGGCGGCGCTCGGGCTGCCGACGTACAGGTTCGGGGTGAGCCAGACCGAGTCGCCGGGGTCGAGGCTGCCGTGGGTGACGCGCTCCAGGCGGCGTACGACGGTGTCGGCGGAGTGCGCCGCGTGGGCCAGGACGGGCCCGACGACCGCGTGGGAGCCGTCGCCGGACAGGCCGTAGGTGCCGGGGCGCAGGGCGGCGAGGGCGCGGGTGAGCGTGACCTGCCCCGCGGCGGTGCCGTGCACGGTGAGCCGGGGCTCGGTGGGCAGGGGCCGGCCGGGCGGCGCCTTGAGCGCGGCGTCGCTGGCGAACCGGCCGGCGGCGACACTGGCGGCGCCGGCGGCGAGGGCTGCGGTGACGGCGGCGGCCGTCGCGGTGACAGTGCGCACCCGTCCAGTGTCCTGGCCATCCCTCGGACCGGCCAGTGGTGGAGCGACTCGGGGTGACGCGCGGCAGGGCGCGGGGGTGGTGTCGGGGTTGCGTCGGGGTTGCGTGTAGGGGGCTCGGCGCCCCCGGTTCGGGCCCTCGGGGTCGGTCGCGGCCGGTCGGCGTCGCGGTCAGCGGGGTGGTCGGCGACGGCGGGTCGCGGTCGGGGCGGGAGGGGCGGTCAGTCATGGGCGGTCGCCATCGCGGCCGGAAGGGGCAGACAGCCACGGCCGATCACCGTCGCGGCCGGAAGGTCAGTCGGCGACGGGCATCCGCCATCGCAGCCAGCCAGCCAGCCAGCCAGCCAGCCAGCCATGATCAGCCTCCATCGCGGCTCGAAACGCGGTCAGTCGCCCGCGCCCTCGCCCGCACCCTCGCCGCCGCCAGCGCCCTCGCCCGCGCCCGCGCCCGCGCCCTCGGACGAAGGCTTCTGCCCGTACCCCCGCAGTCGCTCCCCCGCCTCCGCCACCTGTTCCTCCGTCAGGAGGGTCGGGGTTCGGTCCGGGAGGGACGAGGCCGTGAGCCAGAGGCGGCACATCCACTCCAGCTGGGCCGTGCGGTCGTAGGCCTGGTCGAGGGTGGCGCCGTAGGTGAGGGTGCCGTGGTTCTGGAGCAGGCAGCCGGTGCGGTCGGCGAGGGCGCGGAGCATGTTCTCGGCCAACTCCTGGGTGCCGTACGTCGCGTAGGGGGCGACCCGGACGGGGCCGCCGAGGGCGCCCGCCATGTAGTGGACGCGGGGCAGCTCGGTGACGAGGGTCGAGACGGCGGTGGCGTGCACGGCGTGGGTGTGGACGACGGCGCGGGCGTCGGTGGTGCGGTAGACGGCGAGGTGCATGGGCAGTTCGCTCGTCGGGACCAGCGTGCCGAGCACCTGTCGGCCGGACAGGTCGACGCCGGTCACGTCCGCCGGGGCGAGCCGGTCGTAGGGCACGCCCGACGGGGTGACCAGCACGGTGTCGCCGACACGGACGGAGACGTTGCCGGAGGTGCCGACGACCAGTCCGTCGGCCACGGTGCGGCGGGCCGTCGCGACGAGCGCCTCCCAGGCCCGCGCCTCCGCCACGCCCACCCGGCCCTCCACGCCCACGCCCTCCATGCCCTCCACGCCCTGTACGCCGTCCCGGGAGTCCCGGGCTTCTCCCTGATCACGTCGCTGCTCAGCCATGCCGCGATCCTGCCAGCAGGGGCCGTGGCCCGTCGTCGCCCGCGGACACGGTGGGCGCATATCGGCGTACATCATCTGGTCCAGGTGATTGGCCGGGTATCGACCGGCATCCACCGATCCGGCCGGATCTTCCCCTAGCCTCTGGGGCGTTCGTCGTGCACACCGTCGCGCACGCCGCCGTTCCGGGGGAAACCATGGCCCACACCCGTACCTCCGCCCGTGCCCGCCTCTGGGCGGTCCTGCTCGTGGCGCTCGCCGCGGCAGGAACCGCGCTGGCCGATCCGCCCGCGGCCACCGCGGCCGTGGCGGCGGAGCAGCCGAGAGGGCACGACGTCTCCTCCCACCAGAGGGCCGTCGACTGGGAGGCGGCGAAGGCCGCCGGGGCCACGTTCGTCTACGTCAAGGCGACCGAGTCCACCGCCTACCGCAACCCGTACTTCGGCCCGCAGTTCGACGGCGCCGGAGCCGCCGGACTGGTACGCGGCGCGTACCACTTCGCGCGCCCGGACCAGGGCCCGGGCGAGGCGCAGGCGGCGTTCTTCGTACACAACGGGGGCGGCTGGAGCGCCGACGGCAGGACGCTGCCGCCCGCGCTGGACGTCGAGTACAACCCGTACGACGCGCGGCGTCCGTGCTACGGCCTGAGCAGGGCGGGGACGGTGGCCTGGATCAGGGCGTTCAGCGACGAGGTGAACCGGCTCACCGGCCGCCGCCCGGTGATCTACACGACCACCCACTGGTGGAACGCCTGCACGGGCGGCAGCGGCGCCTTCGCCGCAGACCACGCGCTGTGGATCGCCCGCCACGGGTCGGCGGACGCCGGGACGCTGCCCGCCGGTTGGTCGTCGTGGACCTTCTGGCAGTACGCCGACAGGGGCGGTCTGCCGGGTGACCAGAATCTCTTCAACGGCTCCGCGGGACAGCTGGCGAGGTTCGCCCGGGGCGCCTAGCCGTGCGGCAGTTGGGCCGCCGCCGGGCCGCCGATCCGGGCGTGGCGTCAAACCCTTCATCAAGACACCGCGAAGCCCGCCCCAGTTCATCTTCCGTTCACCCAGGTTGCCTACGGTCAACCAACCAATGACCTCGAACGATTGCCTGGGTAAATGGAAAACTTCTCGCTGATCCTCGCGATTGTGGTAATCACCGCACTCGCGTTCGATTTCACGAACGGTTTTCATGACACCGCCAACGCGATGGCCACGACCATCTCGACCGGTGCGCTCAAGCCCAAGGTCGCGGTGGCCATGTCCGCCGTGCTCAACCTTGTGGGCGCCTTTCTCTCGGTGGAGGTCGCCAACACGATCTCCAAGGGTCTCGTCGACGAGACCGGCATCCGTCCCGAGGTCATCTTCGCCGCCCTCGTCGGCGCGATCCTCTGGAACCTGCTGACCTGGCTGGTGGGTCTGCCCTCCAGCTCCTCGCACGCCCTGATGGGCGGTCTGATCGGCGCGACCATCGCCTCGGCCGGCACCGGCGCGGTCCACGGTGACGTGCTGGTCACCAAGGTCCTGATCCCGGCGATCGCGGCCCCGATCGTCGCGGGCGTGGCGGCGATGCTCGCCACCCGCCTCTCCTACACCCTCGGCAAGAAGGCCGACGGCAAGGCTGCGGCGAAGGGCTACCGCACGGGCCAGATCGCCTCGGCCGGCCTGGTCTCCCTCGCCCACGGCACCAACGACGCGCAGAAGACGATGGGCATCATCACCCTCGCCCTGGTCGCCGGCGGCGCCGTGGCCCCCGACTCCGACCCGCCCACCTGGGTCATCCTCTCGGCCGGCATGGCCATCGCGCTCGGCACCTACCTCGGCGGCTGGCGCATCATCCGCACCATGGGCAAGGGCCTGACCGACCTTCAGCCGCAGCAGGGCTTCGCCGCCCAGACCAGTGCGGCGACCGTCATCCTGGCCTCCTCCCACCTCGGCTTCTCCCTCTCCACCACGCACTCCGTCTCCGGTTCGGTGATGGGCGCGGGCCTCGGCCGCAAGGGCGGGGTGGTCCGCTGGTCGACGGCGACCCGGATGTTCGTGGCCTGGGGGCTGACGCTGCCGGCGGCGGCCCTGGTGGGCGCGCTCGCCGAGTCGGTGACGGACCTCGGCGACTGGGGCACGGCCGTCGTCGCGGCCTTCCTGATCGCCTCCAGCGCGGCGATCTGGAAGATCTCCCGGCGCGAGGTCGTGGACGCGTCGAACGTCGTCGAGGCCGAGGAGCCGCCGGGTGTGGTCACCACGGCGATCGCGGCCGTGACCCCGCCGCCCACGGGCACGGTCACCGACGACCTGACGGCCACCATCCTGTCCCCGGCCGCCGAGTCGACCGCTCCCGCAGCGCCCGCCGCCCCGCCGGCCGCGGCCGTCTGAGCCCGCGCCCCCGGTACGAAGGAAGAGAAGCAGTATGAAGATCGACTGGGCAGCCCTGGGCTCCGTCTTCGGCGTCAGCCTCGTGGTCACGGTGGGCGTCGTCGCCCTGTTCACCCTCGGCATCATGGGCCTGTCGCGTCAGGAACGCGCCGCCGAGCAGGGCGGCTCGGCCGCCCTCGCGGTGACCGGCGCGTACGCCTGCTTCGCGGCGTGCGCGGCGGCGGTGGCGTACGGGATCTCGCTGATCGTGGCCTGACGGGTCATCTCGAGCACTGAGGGGTGCGGGACGGATCGCCGTCCCGCACCCCTCTTTCGTGGCCTCGCGAACCACCCCTGTGTGGGGCTCAGCACACTCCAGCCTCGCAGGTCAACAGCAAGTTGACGGCCCTTCCGGGCCCGTGGTGGACTGCCGGAGCCATGTACGGCGGCTGGAGAGGAAACCGGTGTGAATCCGGTGCGGTCCCGCCACTGTCACCGGGGTAGAAAGCCCCGGGAGCCAGGAACTCTCACCGCCGGTCTCGTCGAACCAGGGCGTGGACACCCTGAGTGAGGACATATCGCCATGCTCGGCTGCCGTTCGAGGACCAGTCCCGGCTCGCACCCCGCCCCCGCCCCCGCCCCCACCGTCGGCTGACCCGGTGCGTGCCGATCGCGTCTACGCGTACGGCGCCGCCGCCGGCCTCCTCTGCGACCTGCTCCTGGGCGATCCGCGCCGGGGACATCCGGTCGCCGCGTTCGGCCGGGCCGCGGGCGCCGTGGAGCGGGTGCTGTGGCGGGACCACCGCGGGTGGGGCGCGCTGCACACCGCGGTGTGCGCCGGCGGCGCGGTGACCCTGGGGGCCCTCGCCGCCCGGGTCGTACGCGCCTCCCCCGCCGCCTCCGTCGCCCTCACCGGCGCGGCCGCCTGGGCCGTCGTCGGCGGGACCTCCCTCGCCCGCGAGGCCCGGGCCATCGGGCAGGCCCTCGACGCGGGGGACGTCGAGACGGCGCGGGCGCGGCTGCCGCATCTGTGCGGGCGGGATCCGCAGTCCCTGGACGCCGACGGGATCGCCCGCGCCGTCGTCGAGTCCGTCGCCGAGAACACCTCGGACGCGGTCGTGGGCGCGCTGGTGTGGGGCGGGGTGGCCGGGGTGCCGGGGCTGCTCGGGTTCCGGGCCGTCAACACCCTGGACGCCATGGTCGGGCACCGGTCCGCCCGTCACCGACGCTACGGGTGGGCGTCCGCGCGCCTCGACGACCTCGCCGGCTGGCCGGGGGCGCGGCTGACCGCCGTCCTCGCGGCCGTCGCCGGGGACGATCCGCGAGGTGCGGTACGGGCCTGGCGCGCCGACGCCCGCAAGCACCCCAGCCCCAACGCCGGGCCCGTGGAGGCGTCCTTCGCGGGCGCGCTCGGGGTACGGCTGGGCGGGACCCTGTCGTACGGGGGCCGGGTCGAGCACCGGCCCGTGCTCAACGGGGCGGCGGGACGCGCCGTCGTCGTCCACGACATCGAACGCGCCGCCCGGCTCTCCCGCCGCGTCGGCCTGCTCGCGCTCGGCGTCACGGTCGCCGCGCGCACGGTCGCCGCGCGCACCGTCGCCGCGCGCCTCGACTCGAAGGTCCGGCTGAAGGGGCGTACGTCATGAGCGGTGGGCTGTTGGTCGCCGGCACCACCTCCGACGCCGGCAAGAGCGTCGTCACGGCCGGGATCTGCCGGTGGCTGGTGCGGCAGGGGGTGAAGGTCGCGCCGTTCAAGGCGCAGAACATGTCGCTCAACTCGTTCGTGACGCGGGAGGGCGCGGAGATCGGGCGGGCGCAGGCCATGCAGGCGCAGGCCTGCCGCATCGAGCCGACCGCGCTGATGAACCCCGTGCTGCTCAAGCCCGGCGGCGAGCAGAGCAGTCAGGTCGTGCTGCTCGGGAAGCCCGTCGGGGAGATGAGCGCACGCGGCTATCACGGAGGGCGGCAGCAGAGACTCCTCAACACCGTTCTCGAGTCTCTCGCCGAGCTGCGGGCCACGTATGACGCGGTGATCTGCGAGGGGGCGGGCAGCCCGGCCGAGATCAACCTGCGGCGGACCGACATCGTGAACATGGGGATCGCGCGGGGCGCCCGGCTCCCCGTGCTCGTCGTCGGCGACATCGACCGCGGGGGCGTCTTCGCCTCCTTCTTCGGCACGGTCGCCCTTCTCTCCCCCGAGGACCAGGAGCTGGTCGCCGGGTTCCTCGTCAACAAGTTCCGGGGAGACGTCAGCCTCCTGGAACCCGGGCTCGACATGCTGCACGGGCTCACCGGACGGCGGACGTACGGCGTGCTGCCGTTCCGGCACGGGCTCGGGATCGACGAGGAGGACGGGCTTCGGGTGTCGCTGCGCGGGACCGTGCGGGAGTCGAACGTCTCCCCGCCCGTCGGCGAGGACGTCCTGCGGGTCGCCGTCTGCGCGGTCCCCCTCCTGTCCAACTTCACCGACGTGGACGCCCTGGCCGCCGAGCCCGGCGTCGTCGTGCGGTTCGTGGACCGGCCCGAGGAGCTCGCCGACGCCGACCTCGTCGTCGTCCCCGGCACCCGGGGCACGGTCCGGGCCCTGGAGTGGCTGCGCGAACGCGGCCTGGCCGAGGCCCTGATGCGCAGGGCCGCCGAGGGCCGGCCGATCCTCGGCGTCTGCGGCGGCTTCCAGATCCTCGGCGAGCACATCGAGGACGAGGTCGAGAGCCGGCAGGGGCACGTGGAAGGGCTGGGGCTCCTTCCGGTCCGGGTGCGGTTCGCCCGGGAGAAGACCCTCACCCGGCCGGTGGGGGAAGCCCTCGGCGAGGCCGTCGAGGGGTACGAGATCCACCACGGGGTCGCCGAGATCCTGGGCGGAGCCGCCTTCCTGGACGGCTGCCGGGTCGGACAGACCTGGGGCACGCACTGGCACGGCTCGCTGGAGTCGGACGGCTTCCGGCGCGCTTTCCTGCGCGAGGTCGCGGCCGCCGCGGGCCGCCGTTTCACGCCGGCCGCCGACACCTCGTTCGCCGCGCTGCGCGAGGAGCAGCTCGACCGGCTCGGCGACCTGATCGAACAGCACGCGGACACCGACGCGCTCTGGCGGCTCATCGAGTCGGGCGCGCCGCAAGGACTGCCTTTCATTCCACCGGGAGCGCCCGCATGAGCACAGTGTTGTTGTTGTCGACCGCCGACACGGATCTGCTGGCGGCCCGGGCCGCCTCCGGCGCCGCGTACCGGATCGGCAACCCGACCCGCGTCGACGTCGCGACGGAGCTGCCCGCGCTGCTCGACGGCGCAGACCTCGCCGTCGTACGGCTGCTCGGCGGGAAGCGGGCCTGGGAGGACGGGCTGGCCGCGCTGAAGGCGTCGGGCGTGCCGACGGTGCTGCTGGGCGGCGAGACCGTGCCGGACGCGGAGTTGATGGCCGAGTCGTCGGCGCCGGCCGGTGTCGTGGCGGAGGCGCTGCGCTATCTCGTCGAGGGCGGTCCCGCCAACCTCACCGAGCTGGCCCGGTTCCTGTCCGACACCGTGCTGCTGACCGGCGAGGGCTTCCTGGAGCCGCAGCAGATGCCGGAGTACGGCGTCCACGGCGAGCGTGCCGTCGTCGACGGGCGGCCGACCGTCGGCGTGCTCTTCTACCGGGCCCACGAGCTGAGCGGCAACACCGGCTTCGTGGACACCCTGTGCGACGCGATCGAGTCGAAGGGCGCCAACGCCCTTCCCGTGTACTGCGGTTCGCTGCGCGGCGCGGACTCCGGGCTGTACGAGATCCTCGGCAGGACCGACGCCCTCGTCGCCACCGTCCTCGCCGCCGGCGGCACGCACGCCTCGCAGGCCTCGGCCGGCGGCGACGAGGAGGCCTGGGACATCGGCGCCCTCGCCGACCTCGACGTGCCGGTGCTGCAAGGACTCTGCCTGACCTCGTCGCATGCGGCCTGGATGGACTCCGACGCGGCCGTGTCCCCCATGGACGCGGCGATGCAGGTCGCCATCCCCGAGTTCGACGGGCGGCTCATCACGGTCCCCTTCTCCTTCAAGGAGCAGGGTCCGGACGACGTCCCGGTGTACGTCGCCGACCCCGAGCGGGCCGCACGCGTCGCCGGAATCGCCGTACGGCACGCGCAGTTGAAGCACAAGCCGAACGCCGAGAAGAAGCTGGCGCTCGTCTTCACCGCCTACCCGACCAAGCACTCGCGGGTCGGCAACGCGGTCGGACTCGACACCCCGGCCTCCGCGGTGCGGGTGCTGGACGCGCTGCGGGACGCCGGATACGTCGTCGAGGGACACCCCGACAACGGGGACGAGTTGATCCACCGGCTCATCAACGCCGGTGGCCACGACGTCGAATGGCTGACGGAGGAGCAGCTGGCCGCCGCGCCCGCGCGCGTGCCGCTCGCCGACTACCGGGCCTGGTTCGACCGGCTCGACCCGGAGCTGCGGGACGGGATGCTGCAGGCGTGGGGCGAGCCGCCGGGCAACCTGTACGTGGACGGCGACGACGTCGTGCTGGCCTCCCTCCAGTTCGGGAACGTCGTCGTGATGATCCAGCCGCCGCGCGGCTTCGGCGAGAACCCGATCGCGATCTACCACGACCCCGACATGCCGCCGTCGCACCACTACATGGCGGCCTACCGCTGGCTGGACCACTCCTTCGGCGCGGACGCCGTCGTCCACATGGGCAAGCACGGCACGATGGAATGGCTGCCCGGCAAGGGACTCGGGCTCAGCGGCGGGTGCGCGCCGGACGCCGTCCTCGGCGAACTGCCGCTGATCTACCCGTTCATCGTCAACGACCCCGGCGAGGGCACCCAGGCCAAGCGGCGTGGACACGCCACGGTCGTCGACCACCTGGTGCCGCCGATGGCGCGCGCCGACACCTACGGCGACCTGGCCAAGCTGGAGCAGCTCCTCGACGAGTACGCGCTCGTCTCCGACCTGGACCCGACCAAGGCGCCGGCCGTGCGGGCGCAGATCTGGACGCTGGTGAAGGCCGCCGAGCTCCACCACGACCTGCATGTGGACGACCAGCCGGACGACGACGCCTTCGACGAGTTCGTCATGCACATCGACGGCTATCTGTGCGAGATCAAGGACGTGCAGATCCGCGACGGGCTGCACATCCTCGGCGGCGGTCCGGTCGACGAGGCGCGGGTGAACCTCGTGCTGGCCGTGCTGCGGGCCTCGCAGGTGTGGGGCGGCACGGCGAACGCGCTGCCGGGGCTGCGGGCCTGCCTCGCCGAGCACTTCGGCCTGGTCGAGAAGGAGTTGCTCGCCGAGCCGGGCGCGCCGGTGAAGGCGCCGGTGGAGCTGACCGACCTGGTCGAGGGTCCGGCCCGTTCGGCGGCCGACGCGATCGACCTGCTGGAGCAGCTGTGCCGCCGGTTCGCGGAGGGCATGGAGCGGCGGGGCTGGGAGACGGCCGCCGTCCCGGCGCTGGTGCGCGAGGTGGTGGGGGCCGAACTCCCGGACGCCGTCGCGGTGTTGGAGTTCGCGTGCACGGAGGTCGTGCCGCGGCTGGCGAGGACGACCGACGAGATCGACCACATCCTCAAGGCGCTGGACGGCGGTTACGTCCCGGCGGGCCCGTCCGGCTCGCCGACCCGCGGGCTGGTGAACGTGCTCCCGACCGGGCGCAACTTCTACTCGGTGGACCCCAAGGCCATTCCGTCCCGGCTGAGTTGGGAGGTCGGCCAGGCGCTCGCGGACTCCCTCGTCCAGCGGTATCTGCAGGACACCGGGGAGTACCCGAAGTCCGTCGGCCTGACGGTGTGGGGCACGTCCGCGATGCGCACCCAGGGCGACGACATCGCCGAGATCCTGGCGCTGCTGGGCTGCCGCCCGGTGTGGGACGACGCCTCACGCCGGGTCACCGGCTTCGAGGTGGTCCCCCCGCAGGAGCTGGGCCGGCCCCGCATCGACGTCACGGTCCGCATCTCCGGCTTCTTCCGGGACGCGTTCCCGCACGTCGTCGGGTTGATCGACGACGCGGTGCGGACGGTGGCCGAGCTGAACGAGAGCGCCGAGCAGAACTACGTGCGCGCCCACGTCGACGAGGACGCCGCCGAGCACGGCGACCGACGGCGCGCGACGGCCCGTATCTTCGGCTCCAAGCCGGGGGCGTACGGGGCCGGGCTGCTGCCGTTGATCGACGCGCGGAACTGGCGCTCGGACGCGGACCTGGCCGAGGTGTACGCCGTCTGGGGCGGCTACGCCTACGGGCGCGGGCTCGAGGGGCGGGCGGCGCGCGGGGACATGGAGACGGCGTTCAAGCGGATCGCGGTGGCGGCGAAGAACGTCGACACCCGCGAACACGACCTCGTCGACGCCGACGACTACTTCCAGTACCACGGCGGCATGGTCGCCATGGTCCGGCATCTGACGGGGGCCAACCCCGAGGCGTACGTGGGCGATTCGGCGACGCCGGACCAGGTGAAGACGCGCACGCTCGGCGAGGAGACGCACCGCGTGTTCCGGGCGCGGGTGGTCAACCCGCGCTGGATGGCGGCCATGCGCCGACACGGCTACAAGGGCGCGTTCGAGATGGCGGCGACGGTCGACTACCTCTTCGGGTACGACGCGACGGCCGGGGTCGTGGACGACTGGATGTACGAGAAGCTCAGCGCCGAGTACGTCTTCGATCCGGAGAACCGGGACTTCATGAAGAAGTCCAACCCGTGGGCGCTGCGGGGCATCACCGAGCGGCTCCTCGAAGCCGCCGACCGCGGGCTGTGGGCCGAGCCGGACGCGGACACGCTCGAGCGTCTGCGCGCCACCTACCTGGAGCTCGAAGGCGATCTGGAGGGCGACCAGTGAGTACCCCGTTCCCGTTCACGGCCGTGGTCGGCCAGGACGATCTGCGGCTCGCGCTGCTGCTGAACGCCGTGTCTCCGGCGGTCGGCGGTGTGCTGGTGCGCGGTGAGAAGGGCACCGCCAAGTCGACGGCCGTGCGGGCGCTTTCGGCGCTGATGCCCACGCTGGACGTCGTCACCGGGTGCCGGTTCTCGTGCGACCCCGGCTCACCCGACCCCGCCTGCCCGGACGGGCCGCACGAGCCGGGCGCGTTCGAGTCCCGGCCGGCCCGGATGGTCGAGCTGCCGGTCGGCGCGTCCGAGGACCGGCTGGTCGGCGCGCTCGACATCGAGCGGGCGCTCGCGGAGGGCGTGAAGGCCTTCGAGCCGGGCCTGCTGGCCGACGCGCACCGGGGCATCCTGTACGTCGACGAGGTCAACCTGCTCCACGACCATCTCGTCGACCTGCTGCTGGACGCGGCCGCGATGGGCGCCTCCTACGTCGAGCGCGAGGGCGTCTCCGTACGGCATGCGGCCCGCTTCCTGCTCGTCGGGACCATGAATCCCGAAGAGGGCGAGCTGCGGCCGCAGTTGCTCGACCGGTTCGGGCTGACCGTGGAGGTCGCCGCCTCGCGGGAGCCCGACCAGCGGGTGGAGGTCGTGCGGCGACGGCTCGCCTACGACGACGATCCGGAGGGGTTCGCCGAGAGGTGGGCCGACGAGGAGTCCGCCGTACGGGCGCGGATCGTGGCGGCGCGGGAGCTGTTGCCGTCCGTGCGGCTCGGGGACGGGGCGCTGCGGCAGATCGCGGCGACCTGTGCGGCCTTCGAGGTGGACGGCATGCGCGCCGACATCGTGATGGCGCGGACCGCGGTCGCGCTGGCCGCCTGGGCCGGGCGGACCGACGTGCTCGCCGAGGACGTACGGCAGGCGGCGCTGCTCGCGCTGCCGCACCGGCGGCGGCGCAATCCGTTCGACGCGCCGGGGCTCGACGAGGACAAGCTGGACGAGACGCTGGAGGAGTTCTCCGGCGAGAGCGAGAGCGACGGCGACGAGGATCCGGATCCCGACGGGCCCGGCGGGGGCGGCGGGCAGCCGCCGCAGTCCGACGGCGACGGCCCCGAGGGCGGTGACACCGCCGCGCGGCCCGAGGCCGGCGAGGGCGGGGAGCCGCAGCCCTCCGGCGCCGGGGAGCAGTCCGCCGTACGGGCCGCCGAGCCGTTCCGTACGAAGGTGCTGAGTGTGCCCGGGATCGGTGAGGGGGCCGCCGGGCGGCGGTCGCGGGCGCGGACCGAGCATGGGCGGACCACCGGGTCCCGACGGCCTCAGGGGGCGCTCACCAAGCTGCACCTGGCGGCGACCGTGCTGGCGGCCGCGCCGCATCAGCGGGCGCGCGGGCGGTCCGGGCGCGGGCTCGTGATCCGGCGGGACGATCTGCGGCAGGCGACCCGGGAGGGACGCGAGGGCAACCTCGTGCTGTTCGTCGTCGACGCCTCCGGATCGATGGCCGCCCGGCAGCGGATGAGCGCCGTGAAGGGTGCTGTGCTGTCGTTGCTGCTGGACGCGTATCAGCGGCGGGACAAGGTGGGGCTGGTGACCTTCCGGGGCGCGGCCGCGGAGGTCGCTCTGCCGCCCACCTCGTCGGTGGACGCGGCGGCGGTACGGCTGGAGTCGTTGCCGACCGGTGGGCGGACGCCGTTGGCCGCCGGGCTGCTCAAGGCGCATGACGTGCTGCGGGTCGAGCGGCTGCGGGATCCGGCGCGGCGGGCGCTCGTCGTGCTGGTGACCGACGGGCGGGCCACGGGCGGGCCCGAGCCGGTCGCGCTGGCCGGGCGGGCGGCCCGGCTGTTCGCCGCCGAGGGCGTCGCGTCCGTGGTCGTCGACTGTGAGTCGGGGCCCGTGCGGCTGGGGCTCGCGGGGCAGGTCGCGGGTGAGCTGGGGGGTGCCGCGGTGACGCTCGACGAACTGCGGGCCGACTCGATCGCCGGGCTGGTCAGGGATGTTCAGAGGACTTCGGGGACTTCTAGGAGGGCCGCGTAATGCCGCAGGGGCAGCCGAGTGTCGTACCGGACGACGGACTGACGACACGTCAGCGGCGTAACCGGCCGCTCGTCGTCGTGCACACGGGCATCGGCAAGGGCAAGTCGACCGCCGCCTTCGGGCTGGCGCTGCGCGCCTGGAACCAAGGGTGGCCCATCGGGGTGTTCCAGTTCGTCAAGTCGGCGAAGTGGAAGGTCGGGGAGGAGAACGCCCTTCGGGTGCTGGGGGCCAGCGGCGGGGGGGGCTCCGTCGACTGGCACAAGATGGGCGAAGGGTGGTCCTGGGTCCAGCGCGACTCCCAGATGGACAACGAGGAGAAGGCCCGCGAGGGCTGGGAGCAGGTCAAGCGGGACCTCGCCGCCGAGACGTACAAGCTGTATGTGCTCGACGAGTTCGCGTACCCGATGCACTGGGGGTGGGTGGACGTCGACGAGGTGGTGGAGGTGCTGCGGGATCGGCCCGGGACCCAGCACGTCGTGATCACCGGGCGCAACGCTCCCGAGAAGCTCGTCGAGGTCGCGGACCTGGTGACGGACATGTCCAAGGTCAAGCACCCCATGGACGCCGGGCAGAAGGGGCAGAGGGGCATCGAGTGGTGACGCCGTGCTGACCTCCCCGTCCTCTTCCTCCGCCGTCCCTCGGCTGGTCATCGCCGCGCCCTCCTCGGGCAGCGGCAAGACCACCGTCGCCACGGGGTTGATGGCCGCGTTCGCCGCGCGGGGGCTCGCCGTGTCCCCGCACAAGGTCGGGCCGGACTACATCGACCCCGGATACCACGCGCTCGCCACCGGGCGCGTGGGGCGGAACCTCGACGCGTATCTGTGCGGGCCCGAGTTGGTCGGACCGCTGTTCCTGCACGGGGCGCGGGGGTGCGATCTCGCCGTCGTCGAGGGTGTGATGGGGCTGTACGACGGGGCGGCGGGCGAGGGCGAACTGGCGTCCACCGCCCATGTCGCCAAGCTGCTGCGGGCGCCGGTCGTGCTCGTCGTGGACGCCTCGTCGCAGTCGCGGTCCGTCGCCGCGCTGGTGCACGGGTTCGCCTCCTGGGATCCGGAGGTGCGGGTCGGCGGCGTGATCCTGAACAAGGTCGGGTCGCAACGGCACGAGTCTCTTCTGCGGGAGGCGTTGGACTCGGCCGGGGTGCCGGTGCTGGGTGTGCTGCGGCGGGTGGCTCAGGTGGACACGCCGTCGCGGCATCTGGGGTTGGTGCCGGTCGCCGAGCGGCAGGCTGCGGCGGTGGAGGCCGTGGCCGCGATGGCCGCGCAGGTCGACGCCGGGTGTGATCTTGAGGCGCTGCTCGGGCTGGCGCGGAGTGCGGGTGCCTTGTCCTGTGCGGCTTGGGATGCGGCTGAGGCCCTGGGGGCCGGCGCCCCCGGACCCCCGCTTTCGGCCCTGAAGGGGCCTCGCCCTCAAACGCCGGACGGGCTGGACACAGCCGGGCCGGGCTCGACGGTGAGGGTCGCCGTCGCCGGCGGCCCCGCCTTCACCTTCTCCTACGCCGAACACGCCGAACTCCTCACCGCCGCCGGCGCCGAGGTCGTCGTGTTCGATCCGCTGCGTGACGAGCAACTGCCGGACGGTACGGCCGGGTTGGTGATCGGGGGCGGGTTTCCCGAGGTGTACGCCGCCGAGCTGTCCGGCAACGAGCAGCTGCGCAAGTCGGTCGCGGAACTCGCGGAGCGTGGCGCTCCTCTCGCCGCCGAGTGCGCCGGACTGCTGTACCTGTGCCGGGAGTTGGACGGGCTGCCGATGTGCGGGGTGCTGGACGCGACGGCGCGGATGAGCGAGCGGCTCACTTTGGGGTATCGGGACGCGGTGGCCGTGAGCGACAGTGTGCTGGCCGTGGCCGGGACGCGGATGCGGGGGCACGAGTTCCACCGGACCGTGGTCGAGCCCGGCTCGGGGGCGGTTCCCGCCTGGGGTGTGCGCACTCCTGAACGGCGGGTGGAAGGTTTTGTGGAGCGCGGTGTGCACGCGAGCTATCTGCACACGCACTGGGCGTCCGAGCCCGGTGTGGCCCGTCGGTTCGTGGAGAGGTGCCGGACGTCATGAGCAGCAGACTGGTCGGAGTCGGGGTGGGGCCCGGGGATCCGGAGCTGGTGACCGTCAAGGGCGTCAACGCCCTGCGCGCCGCCGACGTGGTCGTCGTACCCGTGATGGCCGCGTCCGACGGAAAGGACGGCGGTGAGCCGGGGCGGGCCGAGGCGACCGTGCTGCACTACGTGCCGCAGGAGAAGGTCGTCCGGGTCGTCTTCGCGCTGAACGAGCGGACCGACCGGGGGCGGCGCGAGGCCGCCTGGGACGCGGCCGGGGCGCGGGTGGCCGAGCTGCTCGGGCAGCACGCGTCCGTGGCCTTCGCGACCATCGGCGATCCCAACGTGTACTCCACGTTCACCTATCTCGCGCAGACCATCGTCGAGCTGGTGCCGGGCACCCGGGTCGAGACCGTGCCGGGGATCACCGCCATGCAGGACCTGGCGGCGCGGTCGGGGGCCGTGCTGACGGAGGGCACCGAGCCGTTGACGCTGGTGCCCGTGACCGCCGGGTCGGCGGTGCTGAAGGACGCGCTGGCCGGGCCGGGGACCGTCGTGGCGTACAAGTTCGGGCGGCAGGCCGCCGAGGTCGCCGAGGCGCTGCGGGAGACCGGTCGGCTCGGGGACGCCGTGTGGGGGTCGGCGCTGGGGCTGGCGGAGGAGTCCATCCGGCCCGCCGCCGAGCTGGACGGCGAAGCGTTGCCGTATCTCTCGACGCTCATCGCGCCCGCGCGGCGCGAGGGCGGGCGGGGCGGCAAGCTGTGACCCCACGGCCGTCGTCGTCGCCCCGTGGGTCGGGGCCGTCGTCGCCGACCGCGCCTTCCTCACCGGCCCGGCCGTCGTGGGCGTCTTCCCCGTCCCGGCCGTCTCAAGCCTCGTGGCCGTCCCGGCCGTCGTCACCGCCCTCACGATCCGCGCAGCCCTCAACGCCCTCCCAGGCCCCCTGGCCGTCCCCGGCCCCCCGGCCCTCAAGAGGCCAGGCCGACCACCAGCCAGATGAAGGCCGCGCCGGCGATCGTGCAGAGCACGGTCGAGCGGGCGGGGTGTTCGTGGTGGGCCTCGGGGAGGATCTCCGCGGCGGCCAGATAGAGGAGCGCGCCGGCGAAGAAGCCGAGATAGCCGCCGAGCAGTTGCTCCGGGATGGTGACGAAGGACGTCGAGGCGGCGCCGAGGACCGGGGCCGCCGCGTCCGCGAACAGCATCGCCAGGGCCCTGCGGCGGGCGTTCCCGTACAGGCTGGTGATCGTGTAGGTGTTGAAGCCGTCCGCGAAGTCGTGGGCGATGACCGCGAGGGCCACCGCCAGACCCATGCCGCCGCCGACCTGGAAGGCCGCGCCGATCGCCACGCCGTCCATGGCGCTGTGGCCGACCATCGCCGCGGCCGCCGTCAGGCCCACCTCGGGGGCCCGGCCGTCGTGCTCCTCGGCGCCGTGCGCGGCCTGGCGTACGGCCAGCAGACGTTCCACCAGATGAGCGAGCAGGAAGCCCGCCACGAAGAGCAGGAGGGCGGCCGGGACGCCGAAGACCTCCGTGCCCGCCGTGGCCAGCGCCTCCGGCAGCAGGTCCAGGCCGACCACGCCCAGCATCAGGCCGCCCGCCAGTCCGAGGACCAGGTGGCGGCGGTCGGTCACGCGTTGTGCCGTCCAGCCGCCGGCCAGCGTCATGAGGAACGCGCCGAGCGCGACGAAGACCGCCATAGGGCCTTGCTATCCGATCGACCCCCCATCGCGCACATCCGGCCACGGCATCACGCCCACTGAATCCCGATACACCCCGTTATGACTGTTGTGAGAGGACCCGAATCCATGGCCGATGCCCCCACCGGCAAGGTGACCTTCGTCGGTGCCGGCCCCGGCGCCGCCGATCTGCTGACGTTCCGTGCCGCGCGCGCCATCGCCGACGCCGACGTGGTGATCTGGGCCGCGAGCCTGGTCCAGGCGGAGGTTCTCGAGCACGCGCGCGAGGGCGCGCAGATCCTCGACTCGGCCGCCATGTCCCTGGAGGACGTGGTGGCGGTGTACGAGCGGGCGCACCGAGAGGGTTTCCGGGTGGCCAGGATCCACTCCGGCGACCCGGCCCTGTGGGGCGGCACGCAGGAGCAGGTGGACCGGTGCCGGGAGATCGGCATCGAGACGGAGATCGTGCCCGGCGTCTCCTCGTTCTCCGCGGTGGCCGCGCTCGCCCAGCGCGAGCTGACGATCCCCGAGGTCGCGCAGTCCGTCGTGCTGACCCGGCTCGGCGGCGGCAAGACGCCCATGCCGCCCGGCGAGGAGGTGCGGGAGTTCGCCAGGCACGGCACGACCATGGCGATCTTCCTGTCGGCGGCCCGCAGCGGGCAGCTGGTGCGGGAGCTGCTGGAGGGCGGCTACCCGACCGAGACCCCGGTCGTCGTCGCCTACCAGGCCACCTGGCCGGAGGAGCTGATCGTGACGTGCACGATCGGCACGCTGGAGGAGACGGTCAAGGAGCACAAGCTCTGGAAGCACACCCTGTTCCTGGTCGGCCCGGCCCTCGGCGCCCACGGCACCCGCTCGCACCTCTACCACCCCGGCCACTTCCACGGCTATCGCAAGGCCGACCCGGAGGCCCGCCGGGCCCTGCGCGCGCGGGGTGCGAGTACGTGATCACGGTCGTCGGCACCGGAACCGGTGCGCCGCCGCCCGAGGACGTCCTCGCGGGGGCCGAGCTCGCCGTGGGCGGGCGTCGGCACCTGGACGCCGTACGACTGCCCGACGGCGCGGAGCGGATCGTGCTCGGTCCGCTGGCGCCGGCGCTCGACGTCGTCGAGGAGTACGTCGAGAAGGGGCGGCCGGTCGTCGTGCTCGCCTCCGGGGATCCGGGGTTCTTCGGGATCGTGCGGGCGCTGGCCGAGCGGTTCGGGGCCGAGCTGCTGGACGTACGGCCGGGGGTGTCCTCCGTGGCCGCCGCCTTCGCGCGGCTCGGGCTGACCTGGGACGACGCCGTCGTCGTCAGCGCGCACGGGCGGGATCCCCGGACCGCCGTCCACGTCTGCCGGGCGTTTGCGAAGGTCGGCGTGCTGACCGGGCCGGGCGCCGGGCCGGCCGAGCTGGGCGCCGCGCTCGCCCGCACCGCGCCCGACCGGGTCCTCGTGGTCGCCTCCGCGCTCGGCGACCCGGTGCGCGAGCGGGTGGAGCGGGTCTCCCCCGCCGAGGCCGCGGGCCGCGACTGGGGTACGGCGGTGAGCGTCGTCCTGTGCCTGGACGAGTCCCGCCCGCCGGGCGGCCCTCGCACGCTTTCGGGGCCGGCCCAGCCGCCCGCCGGGTGGGCGCTGGCCGAGGACGACTTCGCGCACCGCGACTCGATGATCACCAAGTTCGAGGTGCGGGCGCTGGCGCTGGCCCGGCTCGGGCCGCGCCCCGGCGACCTGGTCTGGGACGTGGGATCGGGGTCGGGTTCCGTCGCCGTGGAGTGCGCGCGGCTGGGCGCGGCCGTCAGCGCGGTGGAGAAGTCCCCGGACGGGGTCGGCCGGATCCGCGCCAACGCCGCCGCGCACGGCGTCGACGTGCACGTGGTGCCCGGCACGGCGCCGGACGCGCTGGCGGAACTCGACGTCCCCGACGCCGTGTTCGTCGGCGGCGGGGGCCGTGACCTGCCCGGGATCGTCGCCGCGTGCGCGCGGCGGGCCCGGCGGACCGTGGTCGTCGCGCTGGCCGCGCTGGACCGGGTCCCGGCCGTGCGCGGCGCGCTCACCGACGCCGGGTTCGACTGCGACGGCGTGCTGTTGCAGTCCTCGCGGCTCGCGCCGCTGCCGGGGGACGTGACCCGGCTCGCGGCGACCAATCCCGTCTTTCTGCTGTGGGGGACCCGACATCTCGGGGGCTCGATCCCCTTTTCTCATGAAGGAGTTGCTCTGTGATCGGCCTGATTTCCGCCACCGCGGCGGGGGCGGCGGCACGCGACCGGCTGGCCGCGGCGTGGCCGGACCGTGCGCGCGTGTACGACGGCCTTGTCGGGGACGCCGTACGGCGGGCGTTCGCGGAGTGCGAGCAGCTCGTGTGCTTCCTGGCGACGGGGGCCGTCGTCCGGCTCATCGCGCCGCTGCTCGGCGACAAGGCGACCGACCCGGGTGTGGTGTGCGTCGACGAGGGCGGCCGGTTCGCCGTGTCGCTGGTCGGCGGACACGGCGGCGGCGCCAATGAACTCGCCCTCGCCGTGGGCGAGTTGCTGGGCGCCGAGCCGGTGGTGACCACGGCGACGGACGCCGTCGGCGTCCCCGGCCTGGACACCCTCGGCCTGCCCGTGGAGGGCGATGTGGCCGAGGTGACGCGGGCCCTGCTGGACGGGGAGCCGGTCGCGCTGGACGCGGAGACGGCGTGGCCGCTGCCACCGGTGCCGTTCACCGGCCTCGCTTCGGGTTCCGATTCCGGTTGCGGTTCCGGTTCCCACACCGTCCGGATCACCGACCGGTCCGTCGAACCCGGTGACCGGGAGGTGCTGCTGCGTCCGCCGTCCCTCGTCGTCGGCGTCGGCGCGTCGAAGGGCGCCCCGGTCCAGGAGGTGCTCGACGTGATCGGGGGCGCGCTGCGGGAGGCGGGACTGTCCGCCCGTAGCGTCGCCGTGCTCGCCACCGTCGACGCCAAGGCCGACGAGCCGGGGATCGTCGAGGCGGCCGCACGGCTCGGAGTGCCCGTGGTCGCCTACTCCGCGCAGGAGCTGGCGGCCGTCGCCGTGCCGAACCCCTCCGCCGCACCCCTCGCCGCCGTCGGCACGCCGTCCGTCGCGGAGGCCGCCGCGCTGGTCGCCGGGGGTGAACTCCTCGTCCCCAAGCGGAAGTCGACGCGCGCGGACGGGCAGCCGGCGATGGCCACCTGTGCCGTCGTACGGCGGCCCGTGCGCGGGCGGCTCGCGGTGGTCGGGCTCGGGCCGGGCGCCCGCGATCTGCTCACCCCGCGCGCGCTGGCCGAACTGCGGCGCGCCGCCGTGCTCGTGGGGCTCGACCAGTACGTCGACCAGATCCGCGACCTGCTGCGGCCGGGCACCCGGATCCTGGAGTCGGGGCTCGGGGCAGAGGAGGAGCGGGCCCGTACGGCGGTGGCCGAGGCGCGGAAGGGGCAGGCCGTCGCACTCATCGGCAGCGGCGACGCCGGCGTGTACGCCATGGCGTCGCCCGCGCTTGCGGAGGCGTCCGACGACATCGACGTGGTCGGGGTGCCGGGCGTGACCGCCGCGCTCGCGGCCGCCGCGATCCTCGGGGCGCCGCTCGGCCACGACCATGTGTCGATCAGCCTCTCCGACCTGCACACGCCGTGGGAGGTCATCGAGCGGCGGGTGCGGGCCGCGGCCGAGGCGGACATCGTCGTCACCTTCTACAACCCGCGTTCCCGGGGCCGCGACTGGCAGCTGCCCAAGGCGCTCGCGATCCTCGCCGAGCACCGGGAGCCGACGACGCCGGTGGGCATCGTCCGGAACGCCTCGCGGCCGGACGGCACCAGTCGGCTGACGACCCTGGCCGCGCTCGACCCGGCGTGGGTCGACATGATGACGGTCGTGACCGTCGGCAACACGGCGACCCGGGACATCGCGGGGCGCATGGTGACGCCGCGTGGCTACCGTTGGCAGGCATCGCAGGAGGGCGCCCAGTGAACCGTGTGGTCCATCCGATCGAGCAGGAGTCCTTCCGCCGGCTGCGCGCCCGCCTGGACACCTCGCACTTCCCGCCGCTGACCCGGGCGGTCGTCGAGCGGGTCGTCCACTCCGCGGCCGACCTGGAGTACGCCTCCGATCTGGTGCTGGACGAGGGCGAGTTGGCGAAGGCCCACGCCGCACTGCACGCCGGCGCGCCCGTGGTCGTGGACGTGGAGATGGTCGCGGCCGGGATCACCAGGCGCGAGACCGTCTGCCGGCTCAAGGACGCCGAGTCCGGTCCCGGGCTGACGCGTTCGGCGCACGCGATCCGGCTGGCCTACGAGGAGGTCGGGCCCGGCGCCCTCTGGGTGATCGGCAACGCTCCGACCGCCCTGGAGGAGCTGCTGACGCTCGACGCCTCCCCCGCGCTCGTCATCGGGCTGCCCGTCGGCTTCGTCGGCGCGGTCGAGTCGAAGGCCGCGCTCCGCGAGAGCGGACTGCCCGCCGTGAGCAACGTGTCCGAGAAGGGCGGGTCGGCGGTCGCCGCGGCCGCGCTCAACGCCCTGCTGTACCACCCTGTCTCACCTTCCGCTGCGCACCACCAGGAGAAATCGTGACCACCCCGCCGCCGCCCGCCCTGCTCATCGCCGGCCATGGCACCCGGGACGACGCCGGGGCCGAGGCGTTCCGCTCCTTCGTCAGGGAGTTGGGGCTCCGCCACCCCGAACTGCCCGTCGCGGGCGGCTTCATCGAGCTGTCCCCGCCGCCGCTGGGCGAGGCCGTCGCCGAACTGGTGGAGCGGGGCGTACGCCGGTTCGCCGCCGTGCCGCTGATGCTGGTGTCCGCGGGGCACGCCAAGGGCGACATCCCGGCGGCCCTGTCCCGCGAGAAGGAGCGGCACCCGGGGATCTCGTACACGTACGGACGTCCGCTGGGCCCGCATCCGGCGCTGCTGAACGTGCTGGAGCGACGGCTCGACGAGGCGCTGGGCACCGTGGGGCGCACGCCGGAGGACCTGGCCGATGTGACCGTGCTGCTGGTGGGGCGCGGCTCGACGGACCCGGACGCCAACGCCGAGGTGTACAAGGCGGCGCGGCTGCTGTGGGAGGGGCGCGGTTACGCGGGCGTCGAGACGGCGTTCGTGTCGCTGGCCGCGCCGGACGTGCCGAGCGGGCTCGACCGGTGCGTGAAGCTGGGCGCGCGGCGGATCGTCGTCCTGCCCTACTTCCTGTTCACCGGGATCCTGCCGGACCGGGTGCGCCAGCAGACCGAGGGCTGGGCGGCCGCGCACCCGGAGGTCGAGGTGCGGTCGGCGGACGTCATCGGTCCCGAGCCCGAGCTGCTCGACCTGGTGATGGAGCGGTACCGGGAGGCCGTCGAGGGCGATCTGCGGATGAACTGCGACTCGTGCGTGTACCGCATCGCGCTGCCGGGCTTCGAGGACAGGGTGGGGCTGCCGCAGCAGCCGCACTTCCACCCGGACGACGACGGCCACCATCACCACCATCACAGTGGGCACGCGCATGCGCACTGACGGGGACCACGATCTGCGCCATCACGGGGACGCCGAGGTGCGCGACGACGGCTCGGCGCTGGTCGACCTCGCCGTGAACGTCCGCGCCGACACGCCCCCGCGCTGGCTGCGCGAGCACATCGCCGCCTCCCTGGGCTCGCTCGCGGCCTACCCGGACGGGCGGGCCGCGCGGGCCGCGGTGGCGGCGCGGCACGGGCTGCCGCCGGAGCGGGTGCTGCTGACGGCGGGCGCGGCGGAGGCGTTCGTGCTGCTCGCCCGCGCCCTGAAGGTCCGTCGGCCGGTCGTCGTGCACCCGCAGTTCACGGAGCCCGAGGCGGCGCTGCGGGATGCCGGGCACAGCGTGGAGCGGGTGGTGCTGCGGGCCGAGGACGGCTTCCGGCTGGATCCGGCGGCCGTCCCCGAGGAGGCCGACCTGGTGGTGGTCGGCAACCCGACCAACCCGACGTCGGTGCTGCACCCGGCGACGACGCTCGCCCGGCTGGCCCGGATCGGGCGGACGCTGGTGGTCGACGAGGCGTTCATGGACGCGGTGCCGGGCGAGCGCGAGTCCCTCGCCGAACGGACCGACGTGCCGGGTCTGGTGGTGCTGCGCAGCCTGACGAAGACCTGGGGCCTTGCGGGGCTGCGGATCGGCTACGTCCTCGCCGCCCCGGAGACGATCGCCGAGCTGGAGCGCGCCCAGCCGTTGTGGCCGGTGTCCACTCCGGCGCTGGCGGCGGCGGAGGCGTGCGTGTCCCCCCAGGCGCTCGCCGAGGCGGCCCACGCGGCCCGTCGCGGCGCGGCCGACCGGGCCCATCTGGTGGCGGGACTCACCGAGTTCGGCCCGGACGGGCTGCGGGTCGTGGAGCCCGCCGAGGGCCCCTTCGTCCTCGTACGGCTGCCCGGGGCCGCCGCCGTCCGCCGACAGCTGCGCGCCCTGGGGTTCGCGGTCCGGCGCGGGGACACCTTCCCGGGGCTCGACGAGGAGTGGCTGCGCCTCGCGGTCCGGGACCGGACGACGGTGAACCGCTTCCTCCAGGCGCTGGACCAGGCGTTGACGGTGACCCGGGGGTAAGCGGAACCGCTCCCAGGGGGCCGTGGTGGACAGTGGCCCGGCGTGCCGCGCCGCTCCACTGTCCATCACGGCCTCCGGTCGGTCAGCCTCGGCGGCGGCGGGCCAGAGCCACCGCTCCCCCGCCCGCGACCAGCAGCGCCGCGGCCCCGCCGGCGATGTACGGCGTCATCGTGCTCCCGCCGGTCTGCGCCAGGTCCGCCTGCGCGGGCGCGCCCTGGGGCTTGACGTCGGCGGCCGGTGCGGCGCTCGGCCCGGACGCCTGCTCCTGACCGTGCCCGGCTTCCCCGGCTTCCTGCCCTGTCTCCTGCTCTTGTCCCGGCTCCGGCTCCCGTTTCCGTGCGGAGGGGGCCTCGCAGGTCGCCTTCGCGAGGGTCAGAGTGCCATGGACCTCGGCGACGTTGAGGTTCAACGGGTTGAGCGAGACGGTGAGTTCGAGGGCGGTGGCGGCGGCCGTACGCGAGGTGGTCTCGCGCTTCGACAGGTCGAGGCGGACCTCGCCCACGCCCGGTACCTTCACATCCGTCGTGCCCCCGGTGCTCACCGAGACCTTCTTGCCCAGGACGGTCACCGAGCCGAGCAGGTTGGACTCGGCGACCGGGGTCTTGCCGGCCTCGCAGGTCGCCTTCGAGGTGACCGTGCCGACCTCGACGACCGAGAGCAGGGGAAGGCCGGGGACGTGCAGCTTGGCGTGGGCGAGGCGGGTGGACGCCTCGGCCTTGGCGTCGTCGACCGTCGCCTCGGCCTCGGCGACCTCGGCGCGCAGCACGCTGAACGGCCTTCCGCCGTCGACCCCGTCCAACTCGGCGGTCAGCGCGGTCCGTTCGGCGCTCTTCGGGGCCCGCACCTCGTTGAGGGAGACGGCGAGCGGGACGTGGACGGTCTTGTTGAGCAGGGCCACGTCGAGGCCGGTGCGCAGGACGGCGGCGCTCGCGCGCCCCTGGTCGTCACTCGCGTGGGCGGAGCCCGCCGCGGCCAGGGCCGCGGGACCTGCGGCCAGGGTCGCGGCCGCCACGACGGTGACGCAACGGCGTGCGGGCATGCGGAAGTCGATGCTGTGCAAGGGTGGGACCCCCAGAAGAGAACGCTTCGGGACCCGGCAAGAATCGCGCACGAGGCGTGAACGGTCAGCAAGCTGACGCGAGTTCACTCCAACGTGAGATTTTCGTGCACTTCTTCGAATCTGACGGCACACATGTTCTCCACAGCCGCCCGCGCCCCCTCCTTGAGCACGGCCCGATTCAGCGCATGACCTTCCCGTTCAGCACCACCCGGCGCGGAGCCGCCAGGACGCGCACGTCCGCGCGCGGGTCGCTCTCGTACACCACCAGGTCCGCCGGTGCGCCCTCGTCCAGGCCGGGGCGGCCGAGCCAGGCGCGGGCCCGCCAGGCGGTCGCCGCCAGCGCGTCGAGGGCCGGGATGCCCGCCGTGACCAGTTCGGCGACCTCGGCCGCGACCAGGCCGTGCGGGAGGGTGCCGCCGGCGTCCGTGCCGACGAAGACCGGGATGCCGGCGTCGTAGGCGGCGCGGACGGTGTCGTAGCGGCGGGCGTGCAGTCGGCGGATGTGGGCCGACCACCGCGGGAACCTGGCCTCGCCGCCGGCCGCGAGGTCGGGGAACGTGGCGATGTTGACCAGCGTCGGGACGATCGCGACACCGCGCTCGGCGAACAGCGGGATCAGCTCCTGCGTGAGCCCCGTCGCGTGCTCGATGCAGTCGATGCCCGACTCGACCAGGTCGCGCAGCGAGTCCTCGGCGAAGCAGTGGGCCGTCACCCTCGCGCCCAGCCGGTGGGCCTCCGCGATGGCCGCCGCGGCCGCGTCCCGGGGCCAGCTGGGGGCCAGGTCGCCCAGGTCGCGGTCGATCCAGTCGCCGACCAGCTTGACCCAGCCGTCGCCGCGCCGGGCCTCCTGAGCGACGTACGCCACCAGGTCGTCGGGCTCGATCTCGTGGGCGTAGCCCCGGACGTAGCGGCGGGTGCGGGCGATGTGCCGGCCGGCCCGGACGATCTTCGGGAGGTCGTCGCGGTCGTCGGTCCAGCGGGTGTCGGAGGGGGAGCCGGCGTCGCGGATCAGCAGGGTGCCCGCCTCGCGGTCGGTCAGCGCCTGCTTCTCCGCGACGTCCACGCCGACCGGGCCGTGCGGGCCGAGGCCCACATGGCAGTGGGCGTCGACGAGGCCGGGCAGCGCCCAGCCCTCCACGGTCCGCAGGTCACGGGCGCCGACGGGACGGTCGTAGGAGACACGGCCGTCGATCACCCAGAGTTCGTCGTGGACCTGGTCCTCGGCCGGGCCGGCGAGGACCCGTCCCTTCACGTGCAGCACCGCCTGATCGCTCATGCCCGGCACCTTAGTCAAGCCGCTCCTGCGGCTCCTCCTCCACCTCCGCCATCGCGGGGTCGAGGAGGCGGGAGAGGAAGTGGCGGGTGCGTTCGTGGCCGGGGGCGCCGATGACCTGGGCGGGGGCGCCGTCCTCGACGACGACTCCGCCGTCCATGAAGACGACCCGGTCGGCGACCTCGCGGGCGAAGGTCATCTCATGGGTGACGACCATCATCGTCATGCCCTCGTTCGCCAGCATGCGCATGACCGCGAGGACGTCCCCGACCAGCTCCGGGTCGAGCGCCGAGGTCGGCTCGTCGAAGAGCATCACCTCGGGGCCCATGGCGAGGGCCCGGGCGATGGCGACACGCTGCTGCTGACCGCCGGAGAGGGAGGCGGGGTAGGCGTCCGCCTTCTCCGACAGGCCCACGCGGGCCAGGTTCTCGGCGGCGATCCGGGCGGCCTCGGCCTTGCCCCGGCGCAGCACCCGGCGCTGCGGAAGCGTGAGGTTCTCGGTCACCGAGAGGTGCGGGAAGAGGTTGAACTGCTGGAAGACCATGCCGATACGCCGGCGTACGGCGTCGATGTCGACGTCCGGGTCGGTGAGTTCGGCGCCGCCGACGAAGATCTGGCCCTTGGTGGGCTCTTCGAGCAGGTTCACACAGCGCAGCAGCGTCGACTTGCCGGAGCCGGACGGGCCGATGACGCAGACGACCTCGCCCTGGCCGATCTCCAGGTCGATGCCCCGCAGAACCTCGTTGGCGCCGAACGACTTGTGCAGACCGCGTACTTCGATCTCCGGTCGGCTCATTTCACGGCCTCCTGTGCCTTGGCCTCCATACGGCGCACGACGAAGCCGAGCGGGACGGTCACCAGCAGATAGCACAGGCCGGCGACCAGGATCGGCGTGGAGTTGGCGGTCGTGCTGGCCAGGTCACGGCCGTACTTGGACAGTTCGCGCTCCTCCAGGGTCACACCGAGCAGCAGCACGAGGGAGGAGTCCTTGAAGAGCATGATGAGTTCGTTGGTGAGCGGCGGGAGGATGATCCGGAACGCCTGCGGGATGACGACCGAGACCATCGCGCGGGCGGGCGAGAAGCCCAGCGAACGGGCCGCCTCCGTCTGCCCCTTGGGCACCGCCTGGATGCCCGCGCGGAACGTCTCCGCCATGTACGCGGCCCCGATCAGGCCGAGACCGAGCGCGGCCTTGCCGTAGGTGCCGCCGACGATCTCCGTGCCGGGGAAGGCCAGCGGCACGGCCACGCCGATGAACACGAAGATCAGCAGGGCGGGCAGGCCGCGGAAGATCTCGATGTAGACGCCGGCCACCCAGCGGTACGGGCCGACGGAGGACAGCCGCATCAGCGCGACGACCAGCCCGAGCGCCAGCCCGAGGGCGAAGCCGGACACCGTGTACAGCACGGTGTTCTTCAACGCGAGCGTGAGCACGTCCGGGAACATCTGCCGGGCGATGTCCCACTGGGCGAACTGGTTCTTCAGCCGCCCCCAGTCGGCCGTGACCGCGAACACGATCACGGCGGCGACGAAGACGACGTACTGCGCACCACGCGAGAGGCTGCGCTTCTGACGTCTGGTCAGACCCTTTTTGCGAGGCTGGAGTCGTACGTCCGTATCGGCCATGGGGTCAGGAGGCCGAGGCGGAGGCCGAAGGGGCGGCGGCGGACTCGTCGTAGGGGCCGATCCACTTCTCGTACAGCGTCTTGTACGTGCCGTCCGCCTTGGCGGCGGCCAGCGCCTTGTTGATCGCGGCGACCAGCTCGGCGTTGCCCTTCTTCACCGTGAAGCCGTACTGCTCACCGGTGTTGAGGTTGTCGACGACCTTGAAGGCGTCGGCGTTCGCCTTGTCCTTCAGCCAGCCCTGGACGACCGGGTAGTCGATGACGACGGCCTTGACCTGGCCGGTGCGCAGGCCGTTGAGGACGGCGTCGGAGGACTCGAAGGAGACCGGGTCGAAGCCCTGCTTCTTGGCGTAGTCCTCGCCGGTGGTCTGCGCCTGCGCGCCGAGCTTGACGTCCTTGGCCTTCACGTCGGCCAGCGAGTTCACCCCGCTGTTCTTGTCGACCAGAACGGCCTGGGTGGCGTCGAAGTAGGGGTCGGAGAAGTCGACGTTCTTCTTGCGCTCCGCGGTGATGGTCATGCCGGCCGCGGCCAGGTCGCACTCGCCGGAGTTGAGGAAGGCGCCGGTCTTGAAGTTCTCGAACGGCGTGTCGAGGATCTGCTGCTTCACGCCGAGGTCCTTGGCGACCAGGTCGATGAGCGACACGTCGAAGCCCTGCACCTTGCCGTCGATCTCCGACTGGAAGGGCGGGTAGGGCAGATGGGTGCAGGTGGTGAGCTGCCCCGCCTTGACGAGTTCGACCCCGCCGGCGGCGGTCTTGGAACCGCTGCCGCCGCTGTCGCTCGACGTACAGGCGGCCACGAGCATCAGCGCGGCCGTCGCGGTGCCGGCGGCCAGGACATGGGTCCGGCGCCCGGGGAACGTGTTCAAGGCGGGCCTTCCTGTCAGAGAACTGTGGGTTCTGATGGCTTCTGATTATAAGGAGAAGTTTGAGGCTCTCAAATTAAACCGATGGCCATGGGGCCGTTCGACCTAAGAAGTAACCAGCGGGGAGGGTGGGGTAGGTGCCGGTTACTCTCGTCATCTGTACCCCGTGAGCGAAGAGAGACCACCGCCGTGACCCACCCGTTCCTGGACCTGGCCCCGTTGAGCGCCGCCCGCTTCGCGTCGATCGAGGACCGCGTGGCGCGTCTGCTGCACACCGAGCAGGACGTCGTGATCATGCAGGGCGAGGCGCTGCTGCCGCTGGAGGGCGCGATCCGCGGTACCGCCGGTCCGGGCACGACCGCGCTGAACGTGATCACCGGCCCCTACGGGCAGACCTTCGGCGACTGGTTGCGGGACTGCGGCGCGACGGTGATCGACCTGGCGGCGCCCTTCCACACGGCGGTCACGGCCGCGCAGATCCGGGAGGCGTTCGCCGAGCACCCGGAGATCGACTTCGTCTCGCTGGTCCACGCGGAGGCGGCGACCGGGAACACCAACCCGGTCGCCGAGATCGGCGAGGCCGTACGGGAGCACGGCGCGCTGTTCTACCTGGACGCGGTCGCCTCCGTCGGCGCGGAGCCGGTGCTGCCGGACGCGTGGGGCGTGGACCTGTGCGTGATCGGGGCGCAGAAGGCGATGGGCGGCCCGGCGGGCGTGTCGGCGGTGTCGGTGAGCGAGCGGGCGTGGGCCCGGATGGCCGCGAACCCGAGGGCGCCGCGCCGCTCGTACCTCTCCCTCCTCGACTGGAAGGAGCGCTGGATCGACGGCGGCCGCAAGGCCCTGCTGCACGCGCCGGCGCAGCTGGAGATGCTGGCTCTGGAGGCGTGCGTCGAGCGGATCGAGGCGGAGGGCCTGGACACGGTGACGGCCCGGCACGCGTCCGCCGCGAGGGCGACCCGCGCGGGCGCGGTGGCCCTGGGCGGCGGCCTGGAGCCGTACGTGCACCAGGCGACGGAGGCGGCCCCGGTCGCCACCACCCTGCGCACCCCGTCGACCGTCGCGGCATCGGCCCTGGTGACCCGGGCCCTGCAGAGCGACCCGGCGTTGCCGCTGGCCGCGGGCGGAGGCGCCCTGGCCAAGGAGATGATCCGCGTCAACCACTACGGCGCGGACGCGACCCCGGGGGCGGTCCGCAACAGTCTGACCGCACTGGGCGCCGCGCTGGCGGAGGCGGGGCTGGACGTGGATGTGGTGGGGGCGTTGCGGGCGGCGGAGCGGGCTTGGGGGTAGGGGGCGGGCCCGGGGGAGCGGTCGGGCGCGGCCTGCCGGGGGCGGCCGACCGGCCGTTCGCCCTGAGCACCCCCACGCCCACGCCCACACCCACACCCACACCCACGCCGGGCATGGTGTACCTGTCGGTTTCTACGTTCAGCAGTGGGGGTGCCGCATGATCAGCATCGGAAAGCTCGTGCCGTCCGAGCGGGACGACTGGGAGGCCCTGTTCCGCGGGTACATCGACTTCTATCAGCGAGTCGAGCCGTCCGAGATGTACGACCGGGCGTGGCGCGAATTCCAGGCGGACACCCGTCTGCACGCCCTCGGCGCGAGACTGGACGGCAGGCTCGTCGGCATCACGCACTTCCTCGTCCACCCCAGCACGTCGGGACCGGACGTCTGCTACCTCCAAGACCTCTTCACCGCACCGGACGTACGCGGCAAGGGCGCGGCTCGCGCACTGATCACCGCCGTCTCCGACTGGGCCCGGGCCCGCGGCTGCTGCCGCGTGTACTGGAACACCCACGAGTCCAACAGCACGGCACGACGTCTCTACGACAAGGTCGCGGAGAACCGCGGTTTCCTTCGCTATCAGATCGAGCTGTCACGCCAGTAGCCGTAGTTCGTAATTCCGAGACAGTTATTTATTTTATTTCCAGGATAGCTTTCCCAAGTTCTTCTGCCCGGATTCCACGTGACTAAACACGGGGAATTTTCGGACACATCACAGTCGCGTGACGCATTGCACAGGGGTGGAGATATGCACCTTTTATTCGGGTCATAACGTTCCAAACTATCCCCTCATCACGCGAGCACCACGGAACCATCGCCGCCCCTCCATGCATATTTGAATTTCCCTCGGTAAGTTCAATCCGCATGACTGCCGCACAAGCAGACCTGCTCATCGACCGTCCGTCCGTGGCTGACGGGGCCGCGCTCTGGCATATCGCCAAGGAATCCGGAACACTCGACCTGAACTCGTCCTACAGCTATCTGCTGTGGTGCCGCGACTTCGCCGCCACCTCGGCGGTGGCCCGCGCGGAGGACGGGACTCCGGCCGGATTCGTCACCGGATACGTACGGCCGGACTCCCCGCACACCCTGCTGGTGTGGCAGGTGGCCGTCGACCCGGCGCACCGCGGTCGCGGCCTCGCCGCCGCGCTGCTCGACGGGCTGACCGCCCAGGTCGCCGCCGCATACCCGCTCACCGCCGTCGAGACCACGATCTCCCCGGGCAACACCGCCTCGGAGCGGCTGTTCGCCTCCTATGCCGAGCGGCACGGGGCGAGCGTCGCCCGCGAGGTGCTGTTCGACGCCGGGCTGTTCCCGGACGGCCCGCACGACCCCGAGGTCCTGTACCGCATCGGCCCCCTCTCCCTCTGACCCCCCACACCGAGGAGCGTTTCCCCATGTCCATCGCCCAGCCCGACCTCAGCGTCTTCGAGACCCTCGAATCCGAGGTGCGCAGCTACTGCCGTGGCTGGCCCGTCGTCTTCGACCGCGCGCAGGGCAGCCGTATGCACGACGAGGACGGCCACCGTTACCTCGACTTCTTCGCCGGGGCCGGATCCCTCAACTACGGCCACAACAACCCCGTGCTGAAACGGGCGTTGATCGACTATCTGCTGCGCGACGGCGTCACCCACGGGCTCGACATGTCCACCGTCGCCAAGCGGTCCTTCCTGGAGACCTTCCAGGACCTGGTGTTGCGGCCGCGCGGCCTTCCCTACAAGGTCATGTTCCCGGGTCCGACCGGCACCAACGCCGTGGAGTCCGCGCTGAAGCTGGCGCGGAAGGTGAAGGGGCGCGAGGCGATCGTGTCGTTCACCAACGCCTTCCACGGGATGTCCCTGGGGTCGCTCGCCGTGACCGGCAACGCCTTCAAGCGGGCGGGGGCGGGGATCCCGCTGGTGCACGGCACGCCCATGCCGTTCGACAACTACTTCGACGGGCAGATCCCGGACTTCCTGTGGTTCGAGCGGCTGCTGGAGGACCAGGGGTCCGGGCTCAACAAGCCCGCCGCCGTGATCGTGGAGACCGTGCAGGGCGAGGGCGGCATCAACGTCGCGCGCCCCGAGTGGCTGCGGGCGCTCAAGGCGCTGTGCGAGCGGCAGGACATGCTGCTGATCGTCGACGACATCCAGATGGGGTGCGGGCGCACCGGGGCCTTCTTCTCCTTCGAGGAGGCCGGGATCATGCCGGACGTCGTCACCGTGTCGAAGTCGATCAGCGGCTACGGGCTGCCCATGTCGCTGTGCCTGTTCAAGCCCGAGCTGGACGTGTGGGAGCCGGGCGAGCACAACGGCACCTTCCGCGGCAACAACCCCGCGTTCGTCACGGCCGCCGCCGCGCTGGAGACGTACTGGGCCGACGGCTCGGCGATGGAGAAGCAGACCCGGGCGCGCGGCGAGCAGGTCGAGCAGGGGCTCATCTCGATCACGGAGGAGAACCTCGCCGACGTCAAGGAGTACCGGGGCCGCGGTCTGGTGTGGGGCATGGAGTTCCACGAGAAGGCGCGGGCCGAGCGGATCGCGCGGCGGGCCTTCGAACTGGGGCTGCTGATCGAGACGTCCGGGCCCGAGAGCGAGGTCGTCAAGCTGCTGCCGGCCCTGACCGTGACCCCCGAGGAACTGGACGAGGGCCTCAGCATCCTGGCCCGCGCCGTCCGCGAGACCGTCTGACAGGCAAGACCGTCCCACAGGCAAGACCGTCCGACAGGCAACACCGTCCGACAGGAAGGACACTCCACCGTGATCGTCCGATCGTTCGAGGAGATCGAGGGCACCGACCGGCATGTCCGGGCCGCTTCCGGGACCTGGGAGAGCAAGCGCATCGTCCTGGCCCGGGAGCGGGTCGGATTCTCGCTGCACGAAACGATTCTGTACGCCGGCACCGAGACGTCGATGCACTACGCGAACCACGTCGAGGCCGTCGTCTGCGTCGCGGGCGCCGCCGAGCTCACCGACCACGAGACCGGGAAGACGTATCCGATCGTGCCCGGCACCATGTACCTCCTCGACGGGCACGAGCGGCACACGCTCCGCGTCCAGGAGGACTTCCGCTGCCTCTGCGTGTTCAACCCGCCCGTGACCGGACGGGAGGACCACGACGAGAACGGCGTCTACCCCCTGCTGACCGAACCCGAGGAGGCCTGAGCAGCATGACCACGACCATGCTCACCGATCTGTACCCCACCCGCCGCGCCGCCGAGGTGGCCGTCCCCCGCCAGGACCCGGTCGTCTGGGGCGCCCCCGACACCCCGGGCCCGATCCCGACGGCCGGCCTCCAGACGTACGAGCGCGACGGCTTCCTCGCCGTCGACCAGCTGATCAGCGACGACGAGGTCGTCGTCTGCCGGCGGGAGCTGGAGCGGCTGATCGCCGACCCGGCGATCCGGGCCGACGAGCGGTCGATCGTCGAGCCGCGGTCCCAGGAGATCCGGTCCGTGTTCGAGGTGCACCGGCTCAGCGCGGTGTTCGCGGCGCTGGTGCGCGACGAGCGGCTCGTCGGGCGGGCCCGGCAGATCCTCGGCTCGGACGTGTACGTGCACCAGTCGCGGATCAACGTCAAGCCGGGCTTCGGGGCCGGCGGCTTCTACTGGCACTCCGACTTCGAGACCTGGCACGCCGAGGACGGTCTGCCGAACATGCGGACGGTGTCCGTCTCGATCGCGCTGACCGAGAACCTCGACACCAACGGCGGGCTCATGATCATGCCGGGCTCGCACCGGACGTTCCTCGGCTGCGCCGGGGCCACCCCGCGGGACAACTACAAGAAGTCGCTGCAGATGCAGGACGCGGGCACGCCGTCGAACGAGGCGCTGACGGCGATGGCAGGCGACTACGGCGTCAAGTTGTTCACGGGCAAGGCGGGTTCGGCGACCTGGTTCGACTGCAACTGCATGCACGGGTCCGGCGACAACATCACGCCGTTCCCGCGCAGCAACGTGTTCATCGTGTTCAACAGCGTGGAGAACGCGGCCGTGGAGCCGTTCGCGGCTCCGGTGCGGCGGCCGGAGTTCATCGGGGCGAGGGATTTCACCCCCCTGCGGTGAGAGCCGGGTGCGGTGAGAACTCAGCCTGACAGCGCGTCCAGCAGGCGGTCGACGTCGGCGGGCGTGTTGAACAGGTGGAAGGCGGCGCGCAGGTTGCCGGAGCGGTCGGAGACCTGGATGTCGGCGGCGGCCAACTCGGGCTGGCGGTAGCCGAGTCCGGGCACGGAGACGATCGCGGAGCCGGGAGCCGGAAGGTGCTCTTGCCCGAGGTCGGCGAGGCCCGCGCGGAAGCGGTCGGCGAGGGCGAGGTCGTGGGCGCGGATCGCCGGCACGCCGAGTTCCTCGACCAGTTCGAGGGAGCGGCGCAGTCCGGCGTAGGTGAACAGGGCGTGCGTCAGGTCGAACCGCCGTGCCGAGTGGGCGAGTTCGGCCACCGGGCCGTAACAGCTCTCCCCGGGCACCTCGCCCGCGACCCACCCCGCGAGGATCGGGGACAGCCCGCCGAAGTCCTCCGGGACCACGAGGAAGGCCGCGCCGTGCGGGCCGAGCAGCCACTTGAAGGAGACGGCGGCGGAGAAGTCGTCGGCGTCGGCGTCCGTCGGCAGCCAGCCGACGGACTGCGAACAGTCGACGTAGGTGCGCGCCCCGTGGGTGCGGGCGGCCTCGCGCAGGGCGGACAGGTCGGCGATCCGGCCGTCGGCGGACTGCGCGGCGCTGACCGCGACGAGCGCCGTGCCGGGCCGGACGGACTCGGCGATCCGCTCCAGCGGGACGGCGCGGACCTTGAGGTCGCCGCGGACGTGGAACGGGTTCAGCACGGAGGCGAAGTCGTCCTCGGCCGTGAGGACTTCCGCGCCCGCGGGGAGCGAGGCGGCGATCACCCCGGTGTGCGCGGCGACCGAGGCGCCCAGCGCCACCCGGGATGCCGGAACGCCGGCCAGCCGGGCGTACGCGGCCCGGCAGGCCTCGACGTCCTCGTACAGCGCAGTCACCGGCCTGCCCTCGGCCCGCAGCAGCGCCGCCTCGTGCAGGGCGGCGACGGTACGGGCGGGCAGCAGGCCGTTGCTCGCGGTGTTCAGATACGTGGTCTTCGGGGTGAACTCGGCGCGGACGAGGCTCTCGAAGGTCTCCATGGCTCCACTCTGCGGCCGCGGGAAGCCGCAGTCCATTGCGGATTTCTCCGTGGATTCGCCAAGCAACGCTTATGGATCGGCCCCGACCTGCGGCTTTCAGCCTTGCTGCGGCACCGCGCACCCGTCGGGGCCGCACGCCTGCGCACCGTCGCCGTCGCCGCCGGCGTCGATCAGCTTCAGCGGGGAGCGGTCGCCCCACGCCTGGGTCAGCGCCTGGGCGAAGACCTCGGCGGGCTGGGCGCCGGAGACGCCGTAGGAGCGGTCGAGGACGAAGAAGGGCACGCCGTTCGCACCGAGCTGGGCGGCCTCGCGCTCGTCGGCGCGGACCTCGTCGGCGTAGGCGGCCGGGTCGGCGAGCACCGTACGGGCGGCGTCGGCGTCGAGGCCGGCCTCTACGGCCAGCTCGACGAGCCGCTCCGCGCCCTCGGAGAAGACGGACCGCTCCTCGGCGAAGTTCGCCCGGTAGAGGAGCTGGATCAGCTCGTCCTGCCGGCCCTGCTCCTTGGCGAAGTGCAGCAGCCGGTGCATGTCGAAGGTGTTGCCGTGGTCGCGGTCGCGGGTGCGGTAGTCGAGGCCCTCGGCGGCGGCCTGCGCGCCCAGGTTCTCCTCGCCGGCCTGCGCCTGCGCCTGGCTCATGCCGTACTTCTTGGTGAGCATGGCGAGCACGGGCTGTACGTCGTCCTTGGCGCGGCCGGGGTCCAGTTCGAAGGAACGGTGCACGACCTCGACCTGGTCACGGTGCGGGAAGGCCGCGAGCGCCTTCTCGAAGCGGGCCTTGCCCACGTAGCACCAGGGGCAGGCGATGTCGCTCCAGATCTCGACGCGCATGTCTCGGCTCTCTCCAGATCGTACGGGTACGGAGACTCCCTCCGCCTAGGTGCGTGAACGTTCAAGCGGTGGGGGTTCATTCCCCGGTCGCCGGGTTCGTTCCCCGGTCACGCGGACCCGGTCACGCGGAAGCGACGGAGAAGCGCAGGAAGAGATGGTGGTCGTCCTCGGCGGGCGGGTTCTCCGGGTCCGGGATCCAGCCCTGGCGGGCGTAGAAGGCCTGGGCGCGCCGGTTGTCGACGTGCACGTCGAGGACGGCGGCGCGGTGGCCGTCGGCGCGCCACTCCTCCACGCAGGCCTCGTGCAGGACCGTACCGATGCCGGAGCGCCAGCGGTCGGGGTCGACGTGGAACTGGAACAGCTTGACCGAGTCCTCCGGGGCGCCCTCCGGTGTGCGGAAGGAGGCGAGGCCCACGAGCCGGCCGTCGTCGATCACGCACAGCACATGCCCGTCGGGGCGCTCGATGGCGGCGCGCCAGACGGCGAGCCAGTCGGTGCCGTCCTGCGGGATCCCGTCGGGGTAGTACGTCGCCCGGGCGCGCAGATGCAGCGCGGCGACGGCCTCCGCCTCGGCGGGCACCGCGGTGCGGATCACTCGGTTCTCGGTCCGGCTCTCTTCGATCATGCAAGCCAGGACGCGCCGGTCGTCGCACCGGTTCCCGTACGGCGGGACCGCGCCCGTCCGCTCAGCTTCCGTCCCGCAGGTCGTCGGGCCAAAACGTCCTGAACTCGAGATGGTCGTATGTCACCACGCACCCGTCCCCCATCGGCGACTGCGTCATGAAGCCGACCAGGGCCGCGTCGTTCTCCTTCTCCTCGCCCAGCGTGAACAGCCGGACGAAGGTCCAGCGCTGTCCGTCGCGGGAGGCGTGGAAGGCGAGGACCCGGCCGGTCCGGCTCACCCGCAGCCAGACCGAACTGCCCTCCACGGTGAAGGAGTTGGCGTCGTCGGAGTGGCCCCGGGTGACCACCGTGCAGACGGTGGCCACGTCCGGGGAGTACTCCAGGCACAGCTTGGCCCAGGCCCGCTCGCCGACATGGACGTACAGCGCCCCCGCGTCGAAGGCCCAGCCGAACCCCACGGTGACCCGCGCGATCAGCTGGAAGTCGCCCTCCGGCGCGCCGAGCAGCCGGGGCGCGTCGGAGGCGGGATCCACCCCGTCCCCGGCCGGCGGCACGAACCGATCCTGCCGAGGCCCGGCCCACCCGGTGAGCACCCCGTCCTCGTAGGACCAGTTGCCCTGAGGCCCATAAGTACGGAGGGGAAAAGGCAGTTCGGGAAGCGAGACGTCCATGGCCCCATCATCTCAGGCAGCGTGAGATCCCTAAGGGGCGCGGGACTGTATCGATATGCGGCTCCGCCGCGTGGGCGCGACCCACCACAACGGCCCCGCAGCCCGCGAACCGCCGAAACCCCTTACGGCGCACGCGCGGAGCGCTACCGCTCCAAGTGACCGTTGAACCTGCGCGGCAGCCCCAACTCGTTCTCGTCCCGAAGCTCCACCGGCAGCAGCGCCGCAGGAGTGTTCTGGTAGGCGACGGGCCGCAGCCACCGCTCGATGGCGGTCCCGCCCACGGACGTCGACGTCGACGTCGTGGCCGGGTACGGCCCCCCGTGATGCTGCGCCGGCGCGACGGCGACCCCCGTCGGCCAGCCGTTCACCAGCACCCGCCCGGCCAGCGGAGTCAGTTCGGCGAGGATCTCAGCCCCCCGCCCCTCGCCGGCGGCCTCCCCCTCGGACAGCTGAACCGTCGCCGTGAGGTTCCCCGGCAGCCGCGAGAGAACCCCCCGCACCTCCCCCTCGTCCTCATAGCGCGCCACGACGGTGACGGGCCCGAAGCACTCCTCCAGCAGGAGATCGTGCTCCCCCTCGGCCGCGAGCCGGGAAGCCGGCACGGTCAGGAACCCGGCGCTGACCGTGTGCTCCCCGCCCGACCCGGGCGTCACCGGCGACTCCACGTCCGCCAGCGCCGCGCGCTCGGCGACCCCGGCGATGAAGTTGTCGCGCATCCGGTGGTCGAGCAGTACGCCCGCGTCGGTGTCGCTCACCGCGTCCGTCAGCGACTTGACCAGGCCGTCCCCGGCCGCGCCGGACGGCACCAGCACCAGGCCCGGCTTCACGCAGAACTGTCCGACGCCCAACGTCATGGACCCGGCGAGCCCGGCCCCGATGGCCTCCGCGCGCTCGGCGGCGGCGGCCTCGGTCACCACGACCGGGTTGAGCGAGCCCAGCTCGCCGTGGAACGGGATCGGCACGGGCCGCGCGGCCGCCGCGTCGAACAGGGCGCGACCGCCCCGGATCGACCCGGTGAAGCCGGCCGCGGCGACCAGCGGGTGCTTGATCAGCTCGACGCCGGCCTCGAAGCCGTGCACGAGACCGAGGACGCCCTCCGGGATGCCGTGCTCGGCGGCGGCGGTACGCAGCACCTTGGCGACCAGCTCGGACAGGGCCGGGTGGTCGGGGTGGGCCTTGACGACGACCGGGTTGCCGGCGCCCAGCGCGCTCGCGGTGTCGCCTCCGGCGACGGAGAACGCGAAGGGGAAGTTGGACGCCGAATAGACGGCGACGACCCCGAGCGGCACCTTGTAGCGGCGCAGGTCGGGGATAGGGGGCGTGGCGGTGTCGTCGGGGTGGTTGACGACGACGTCGAGGAAGGCGCCCTCGTCGACGATGTCCGCGAAGGCCCGCAGCTGGTAGCAGGTGCGGGCGAGCTCGCCGTTCAGCCGGACGGGGCCGAGCGCGGTCTCGGCGTCGGCCACCTCGACCAGCTGCTCCTTGGCCGCCTGCAGCCGGTCGGCGGCGCTGCGCAGGAAGGCCGCGCGGACGGTGCGGTCGGCGAGGGAACCGCGCGCCTGGTGGGCGGCGCGGACGACGGAGTCCACCTCCTGGGCCGTGGCCTCCACCGCAACCTGTTCGCGCTGCTTCCCGGTACGGGGGTCGACACTCCAGACTGGTGCTGCTGCCACCGCGGGTCCCTCCACGTGCTGTGTATCTGGGGTATCAGAGACATCAAGGTCGTTCGATATGCTGAACACTGTCTCTGATAGTGAATATGCTGGAGACTATTTCTCGTCGAACGAAGGGGTCAAGGGCGATGTCGGTTGGCGAGACGGGGGGCGGAGCGCAGGTCAAGTCCGCGGTGCGGACGGTTGAGCTGCTGGAATACTTCGCGGGCCGCCCCGGTATGCACTCCCTGGCGTCGGTCCAGGAGGCCGTCGGGTATCCCAAGTCCAGCCTCTACATGCTGCTGCGCACGCTCGTGGAGCTGGGCTGGGTGGAGACGGACGCGACGGGCACGCGGTACGGCATCGGGGTGCGGGCGCTGCTCGTCGGCACCTCCTACATCGACGGCGACGAGGTCGTCGCGGCCGCCCGGCCGACCCTGGACCGGCTCTCGGACGACACCACCGAGACCATCCACCTCGCCCGCCTCGACGGCACCAACGTCGTCTACCTCGCCACCCGCCAGTCCCAGCACTACCTGCGCCCCTTCACCCGGGTCGGCCGCCGGCTCCCGGCCCACTCCACCTCGCTCGGCAAGGCGCTGCTGAGCACGTACTCCGACGAGCAGGTCCGCAAGCTGCTCCCGGAGACGCTTCCGGCGCTGACCGAGCACACGATCACGGACCGCGAGAAGCTCATCGAGGAGCTGCACCAGGTCCGCGAGCAGGGCTTCGCCGTGGACCGCGAGGAGAACACCCTCGGCCTGCGCTGCTTCGGCGTGGCGATCCCGTACCGCACGCCGGCCCGGGACGCCATCAGCTGCTCGGTGCCGGTGGCCCGACTCACCCCGGCGCACGAGCAGTTGGTCAAGGACGCACTGTTCGACGCGCGGGACCGGCTGACGCTCGCCACCCGTAGGCTCTGAGGCATGCAGATCGCCTTGCGCAGCGTCCACGACAGTGATCTGCCGGTGTTCTACCGGCAGTCGAACGACCCCGAGTCCCTCCGGATGGCCGCGTTCACCCCGCAGGACCCGGCCGACCGGGACGCCTTCGACGCCCACTGGAAGAAGATCCGCGCCTCGTCCGCCGTACTGCGCACGATCCTGGCCGACGGGGACGTGGTGGGCAGCGCGGCGGTGTACGGGGAGCCGGGCGAGCGCGAGGTGACGTACTGGGTGGACCGGGCGTACTGGGGCCGGGGCATCGCCACGGCCGCGCTGCGCGACCTGCTGGCCGAGATCCCGGAGCGCCCGCTGTACGCCAGGGCGGCGGCCGACAACGCAGGCTCCCTGCGCGTCCTGGAGAAGTGCGGTTTCCGGACGACGGAACGGACCAGGGGGTACGCGCACGCGCGCGGCGAGGAGATCGACGAGGTCGTGCTGCGCCTGGAGGCGTGAGACGCGCCCGACCGAGCAGGCCCGCCCGATCACGCAAGGCCCGCCGCTCACGCATGCACACCCGATCGCGTATGAACACTCGATGAGAAAAGCACCGTAAGGGAACGATTCCTTCCCGCCCCCTCGTCCTTCTGTACGCAATGAACAAGACGATCAGGCGCGCCTCGGTCTTCGCGCTGCTCCTGGTGTTCGCCCTGCTGCTGCGGGCGACCTGGGTGCAGTTCTACGAGGGCCAGGCACTCGCGGACGACAAGGACAACCGGCGCAACGCGATCGAGACGTACGCGGACCCGCTGGGGAACATCATCGTGGCCGGAAAGGCGATCACCGGCTCGGCGGCCACGTCGGGCGGCGACCTCAGATACAAACGCACGTACACCGACGGCGAGCTGTACGCGGCGGTGACCGGGTACGCCTCGCAGAGCTACGCCCCGACGCAGCTGGAGGGCATCTACACGGACCTGCTCAACGGCACGGACACCCGGCTGAAGACCGTCATGGACACGGTCACCAACAAGCGGGCCGACCCGGGTGACGTGATCACGACGATCGACCCGGACGTGCAGAAGGCGGCGTACGACGCGCTGGGCGACAAGAAGGGCGCGGCCGTCGCGATCGACCCGACGACCGGCAAGATCCTCGCGGTGGTCTCGACCCCGTCGTACGACCCGTCGTCGCTGACCGACGCCAACACCGCCGGTACGGCCTGGAAGAAGCTCAACGCGGACTCCGACAAGCCGCTGACCAACCGGGCGCTGCGCCAGCCGCTGGCGCCGGGCTCGACGTTCAAGCTGGTCGTGGCGGCGGCCGCGCTGGAGGACGGGCTGTACTCGTCGGTGGACGAGAAGACCGACAGCGAGGACCCGTACACGCTGCCGGGCACCCGGACGGACCTGGCGAACGAGAACACCTCGGCGCCCTGTGAGAACGCCACGATCCGGGTCGCGCTGCAGTACTCCTGCAACAACGTCTTCGCCCACATGGCCGTCCAGCTCGGACAGGACAAGCTCAGGGCCATGGCCGAGAAGTTCGGCTTCAACGACGACAGCCAGGACGTGCCCGTGCGGGCGTACGCGAGCGTGTACCCCTCGGACATGGACGCGTCGTCCACGGCCCTGACCGGCATCGGCCAGTTCGACGTGACCGCCACCCCGCTGCAGATGGCCATGGTGTCCGCGGCCATCGCCAACGGCGGCAAGCTGGTCTCGCCGCACATGGTCTCGCAGATCACCGACAGCGGCGGCGACGTGCTGAAGGACTACGACGACGAGGCGTCCAGCACCCGGATCGTGAGCTCCGCCACCGCCGGGCAACTCCAGTCGGCGATGCAGACGGTCGTCGAGAAGGGCACCGGCACGAACGCGATCATCGACGGCGTCACCGTCGGCGGCAAGACGGGCACGGCCCAGAACGGCGAGAACAACAGCAAGGCGCCGTACGCCTGGTTCACGTCGTACGGCAAGTCCGACTCGACCGGCAAGGAGGTCGCCGTGGCGGTCGTGGTCGAGCAGTCGAACGCGGCCCGCTCGGAGGTCAGCGGCAACGGTCTGGCCGCCCCGGTCGCGAAGGCCATGATGAAAGCGGCGCTGAAGAGCTAGCCACCAGGGCTGAAGACGAGGGGCGGCCCCGAAAGGAGCCGCCCCTCACCTCACTTCACGCGTCTCACTTCACTTCACGCGCCTCACTTCACGCGTCCTACTTCGTGCCCAGGATCTGCTCGATCGGGTCGATCGCGAAGTACACGACGAACAGCGCCGAAGCCCCCCACAGCAGCCAGTGCACGTCCTTCGCCTTGCCGAGCACCGTCTTGATGAGCACGTAGGCGAGGAAGCCCGCGCCGATGCCGTTGGTGATCGAGTACGTGAACGGCATCACGGCGATCGTCAGGAACGCGGGGATGGCGATCTCGTACTTGTCCCAGTCGATGCTCTTGACCTGGGTCATCATCAGGAAGCCGACGGCGACGAGGGCCGGGGCGGCGGCCTGGAGCGGGACGATGGTGAGGACCGGGGTCAGGAACAGGGCGAGGGCGAACAGGCCGCCGGTGACGAGGTTGGAGAAGCCGGTGCGCGAGCCCTCGCCGACGCCGGCCGCGGACTCGATGTAGGAGGTCGCGGAGGACGAGGAGGCCGCGCCGCCGGCGACCGCCGCCGCGCCGTCGATGAGCAGCACACGACCGAGGTTCGGCACCTTGCCCTCCTCGTCCAGCAGACCCGCCTCCGCGCTGATGCCGACGACCGTGCCCATGGTGTCGAAGAAGTCGGACAGGACGAGCGTGAAGACCAGCAGGACGACCGTGATGGCGCTGGTCTCGCCGAACGCGCCGAACAGGCTGAAGTGACCGAGCAGCCCGAAGTCGGGGGTGTCGAGAAGCTTGTCGGGCCACGACGGGGTGGTCAGGCCCCAGGACTTGATGTCGGCGATCGAGTTGATGACGATGGCCAGCACCGTCATGGTCACAATGCTGATCAGGATCGCGCCCTTGACCTTGCGGGCGAACAGTCCGATGGTCAGCAGCACGCCGAGGCAGAAGACGAGGACCGGCCAGCCGCTGAGGCTGCCGGTGCCGCCGAGCTGCACGGGAACGGTCGTGTTCGCGGCGTCCGGGATACGGCTGACGAAGCCGGCGTCGACGAAGCCGATGAAGGCGATGAACAGACCGATGCCGACGCTGATCGCCTGCTTGAGCGACTGCGGGATGGCGTGCATGACGGCCTCGCGCAGACCGGTCGCCACCAGGACGCAGATCAGAAGACCTTCCAGAACAACGAGGCCCATCGCGTCGTCCCAGCTCATCAGCGGGGCGATCTGGAAGGCGACGACCGCGTTGAGGCCGAGGCCGGCGGCGAGCGCGAGGGGCAGGTTGCCGCCGACGCCCATGATGATCGTCATCACCGCGGCCACCAGGGCGGTGGCGGTGGTGAGTTGGACCGGGTCGAGGGTGTGGCCGAACTTGTCCTTGGCGCTGCCCAGGATGATGGGGTTCAGGACAAGGATGTAGGCCATGGTGAAGAACGTGGCGAAGCCGCCGCGTATCTCCCGGCCGAGGGTGGACCCCCGCTCGGAGATCTTGAAGAACCGGTCCACAGTTTCCACGTGCTGCTCCCTGCTACCTGAATGATCGTGTGCGGATGCTGGCTGGATTGTTCCTGCGTTGAACCGTCCTCAGGTTTTCGCCGTGTTACGGAATCGGGCCTCCGCGCAGCTCCCGGACGCCACATGATGTTCGAACCCCCGTACCAATCCAAGAGGTAGATCACTGCTACGCTTCCGGATCTCGTCCCAGGCCCTCCCCGGGACATCCCCAGGTCATTCACATGACACGCACAGCCGGCACCCCCGCCGGTGCAGAGCACCGCACCGAGAAGAGGTCACCCGTGGGCACAGTCGTGGACGACGAGGCCTCCGTGGAATTCCATGCCTTCTTCGACCGCCACTACGCCGAACTGGCCAGGCTCGCTCATCTGTTGACCGGTGAGGCGGACGCCGCAGACGACCTGGCCGCGGACGCGCTGCTGGCGCTGTGGAACCGCTGGGACCGGGTGCGCGCGGCCGACCATCCGGTGGCGTACGCCCGTGGCGTCGTCGCCAACCTGGCCCGCACCCGCATCCGCAGCGCCGTCCGCGAGCGCCGCAGGATCGCCCTGTTCTGGTCGCAGCGCGAGGAGAGCACGGAGAACCCGGACGTCGCGGGCGCGGTGGACGTCCAGTCGGCGCTGCGTAGACTCCCCTTCCGCAAAAGGGCCTGTGTGGTGCTCCGGCACGCGTTCGATCTCTCGGAGAAGGACACCGCGCTCGCGCTGGGGGTCTCGGTGGGTACGGTGAAGAGCCAGACCTCGAAGGGAATGGCCGAGTTGCAGAAGTTGCTCGGCGTCAAGGGATCTCCGCTTAAGGTGCGTGCGATGGCCCGCACCGGTGAGGCCGGAGGAAGGGACCGATGACGATGCGGCGGGACGTGCACGACGATCTGCGCTCCCGGCTGCACGAGGCGGCCGAGGCGTACGAACCCGACCGGGCGCGCATCCTGGCGCGGGTCGAGCGCGGCATGGCGGGCCAGGGACAGGGCCAGGACCGGACCGCCCACCGGGCGACCCGTACGCCCCTGTGGGGCTGGGCCCGGATCGTGGGCGCCACGGCCGCGGTCGCGAGCATGCTCGCGGTGGGCGGATACGCGGTGGCGTCCGCGGTGAAGGGCGGCGACACCCCGGCCCAGCAGACGGTCGCCGTCTCGCCGACGCCGGTCGAGTCCCCGGAGGCGACGAGCCGCCCGCCGGCCTCCCCGAAGGTCACGCCGAGCTCCGGCGGCGGCGCACAGGACCAGGCGAAGCCGAGCACCTCCCCGAGCCACTCCGACAAGGCGACGCCCTCGGCGTCCGCGGCCACACTGCTGCCGGCGGTCGGCGACGACCAGGACGGCCCGCTGTGGTCGGACGGCTCGGTCGACCCGCACAGCAACGACTTCTGGGCGCAGAGCAATGTGACGCTGAAGACGTCCGAGCAACTCACCGCGCTGACCGTGCAGTTGAAGATCGAGCAGACCGGCGGGGTGTCCTCGGCGGGCGCCTGGCGCTCGCTGCCCGAGGACGACTTCACGTTCACGGTCGCCGAGCGGGACGGCTTCCTCGTCTACACCTGGGTGCTCAAGGACGGCCGTACGGTCCCCAAGGGCGAGTGGGTGTTCGCCGGGCAGTACGACCACGACCGGGGCGGCCGGGACGCGAAGGACGACACCTACGCGATCACCGGCACGTCCGACAAGCAGCAGGGATCGGTGGGCGGCGACTTCGCCTCCCACGAGGACGACGAGGGCGACTCGTAGAAGCTCGTAGGACTGGTTCCGAACAGCTCGCAGAAAATTCTCCGCGAGCGCGGCAACCCTTTCCGCACCGGTGACGACCATACGTCGCAAGAGTCACCAGTAGCCGGTGCGGACGGAGCAAGACCCTTGAGCACGCACAAGAAACGACACCTCACGCGCCGACGTGTGCTCGGGGCCTCCGCGATCGGAGTCGCCGCCACCGGCACGGCCGTCGCGGGCGGCGCCGGCCTCCTCTCGTCCGCGTCCGCCGCCGGCTTCGGCTACTCCGACGACGGAAAGAACTACGTCGTGGACACCGGGGCCTCCCTGGTCTTCAAGGTCTCCAAGACCACCGGCGACCTCACCTCCCTCGCCTACAAGGGCAAGGAGTACGAGGGCTACGGCGGCAGACACTCGCACGTCGAGTCGGGTCTCGGCACGTCCACCGTCACGGTCAGGCAGTCCGGCTCGACGATCCTGATCAAGGTCGCGCACGGTGCGATCACCCAGTGGTACGCGGCCCGCAGCGGCCAGAACAACGTCTACCTCTGGACGAACAAGGCGGACGCCTCCTTCACCGCGACCCGGTACATCGTCCGCCTCAAGCCCGGGATGTTCCCCAACACCGGCTCGGACTCCTGGATCGAGGCCTCGGACACGATCATCGAGGCCGGGGACGTCTGGAGGCGCGCGGACGGCACCACCCACTCCAAGCACTACTCGGGCAAGCGCACCATCGACTACGACCACGTCGGCTTCACGACGGGTTCGGTCGGCCTCTACCTGGTCCGCTCCAACCACGAGAAGGCCTCCGGCGGCCCCTTCTACCGCTCGCTGCTGCGCCACTCCAACGACAAGGGCGCGGGCCTGTACGAGATCCTGCACTACAACGAGGCCCAGACGGAGGCCGAACGCTTCGGCCTCCAGGGCCCGTACGTCCTCGCCTTCACCGACGGCCCCGCGCCCTCCTCCTCCCTCTTCCACGCCAACCTGGACGCTTCCTGGGCGGACGGTCTCGGCATCACCGGCTGGGTCGGCAGGGCGGGCCGCGGCAAGGTGGCGGGCGTGGGCCTGAAGGGCATGGCCGCCGGGCATCCCTACACCGTCGGCTTCGCCAACTCCGACGCCCAGTACTGGACGAAGGCCGCGCCCGGCACCGGCGCGTTCTCCTGCAAGGGGATGCTGCCGGGGACGTACACCCTGACCGTCCACAAGGGCGAACTGGCGGTGCACACGCAGGACGTGAAGGTGACCGCGGGCGGCACGACGAGTCTGCACACGCTGAGCATCGCCGGCGACCCGTCTGCCGCGAAGACCGTCTGGCGGCTCGGCGACTGGGACGGCACTCCCGGCGAGTTCAAGAACGCCCAGCTCATGACGTACGCCCACCCGTCCGACGCCCGCGCGGCCAGGTGGACGGGGAACGTCACGATCGGCGACGCCGACGCGGCCGCGTCCTTCCCCGCGTACCAGTGGAAGAACGTCAACGACGGCGTCCTCCTCTACTTCAAGCTGACGAAGGCCCAGGCGGCGGCCGCGCACACGCTGCGGGTCGGCGTGACGGACGCGTTCGCGGGCGGCCGTCCGCGCGTCACGGTGAACGACTGGGTGTCCCCCGTCCCGGCGGCCCCGACCCAGCCCTCCACCCGCTCCCTGACGACAGGCTCGTACCGCGGCAACAACCACACCTTCGCCTTCAACGTCCCCGCCACCGCCTGGAAGACGGACCCGAGCCAGTACAACGTCCTCAAGCTCAACGTCGTGAGCGGCTCCAGCGGCACGACCTACCTGAGCCCGGGGACGTCGTTCGACTGCGTCGACCTGCTGGTTTGAGAAGGCTCGCTGAGGACGCGCAACGCCCCCGCCACTGAAGATCGGCGGGGGCGCCAGCGTACTTGAAGGGGCGCGGGGAACTGCGCGACCAGCCACGCTCAGCCGGCAGCCCGCGAACTGCAGTCAGTCCATCGTCGAACCGATAGTCGTCGACCCCGTGGTCAGGAACGTGGTCACCGGCAACGCCCCGCCAGCCTGCCGGGAGCCATACGCAGTACTCGCGTCCGTCGACTTGAAGGACGGCGTGGCCACCCCACCGTCCCAGTTGTTCGCGGCGGAGACAGTCGACGACCCCAACTTGTCCAACCCGCCCTTGTTGCCCACCGCGAGGTTCCGGGCGAGCCGGGCCTTGCTCGTGGCGAAGTAGAAACCGGCCTCGGTGTTGGCGTAGGCCGTGTTGCGGTTCAACACGATCGCCCCGGTGTTGGAGTTCTCCGTGAACCCGTTCAACGTGTTGTCCCAGGCCGCGTTGTCGTTGACGACATGCGCGACGGCGACGCCCCCGCCGCCCAGCTTGAACCCGTTCCCGTTGCCCTCGAACGCGGAGTCGCTCCACCGGTTCTTGCCGTTGCCGAAGGCCCAGGAGTGCTCGATGGTGACCGGCGTGGAGAACTGCCAGAGGTCGAGGCCGTCGTCCGAGTTGTTGTAGAGCCGCGCCCCGGTGATCCGGTTCCCCGTCCCCGAGCCGAACTTGATGGCGATGCCGTCCGCGTTCTGGCCGTGTCCGGCCGCGTCGTAGTTGCCGTGACTGTCCAGGTTCTGCACGAGGTTGCCGACGGTGTTGTCGCCGCGCAGGGTGAACCCGGAGTCGCCGTTGTTCGCGGTGACCAGGTTCTTGAAGACGCCGCCGGTGGAGGAGGTGACGACGAAGCCCTGGGCCGGGGAGGACTGGAAGGTGAGGTTCTGCACGGTCCAGTAGCTGCCGTAGATCCCGGCGAGCCAGGAGCCGGCCGGCAGTTTGGAGCCGTCGATCTTCACCTTCTCGCTGCCGTAGGCCTGGAGCGTGATGCGGGCGGAACTCGTGCCGCTGGCCGTCGACTTGAGGGTGGCCGTCGGGTAGTACGTGCCGCCGCGGACCTGGATGACCGTGCCGGCGACCGCGTTCTTCACGGCGGACTCCAGCTGGGCGGTGGTGGAGACGGTGACCGTCGACGACGCGGCCTGCGCGCCGCCGTTCGACAGGCCGAGGTAGACGCCGCCCGCCCCCGCGGCGACGGCCACCGCGGCGGCGATCGAGAGGGTGCGCGTCCTGCGGTGACGTCCGGTGCTCATGCGCACGGGGCGTTCCTTTCGATGAAGGTGATGGAGGGAAACGGGCCGGAGGGGCCGCCCCGGCCCGTTTCTGCACACCAGTCGCCGCCAGGGCGGGAACAGGTTGCCGCACCCGCACGAGAAAACTCGAAACTTTCGCTCACCTCCCGCCCCGCCCCCACCGATTGACGCCCCGTCCCCCACTGGTGACACTCCGAAGGCACCACACATCAAAGAAACCCCACGGAAACCCCCACTCCCCCACAGGATGTGACATGCGCCCCCGCAGCTCCCGCAGCCGCACCCCCGCTCGCGCGCTCCTGGTCCCCCTCTTCACTCTGCTCGCGCTCCTCCTCACCCTCCTCGCCTCACCCCCCAGCACCGCCGCCGCCACCTCCGGAGCCCCACCAGTGACGCACCCGAAGTACGCCGGCTACCTCTTCGCCTACTTCACGGGCGAGGGCACCGCCGACGGCGAACAGATCCGCTACGCCCTCAGCCGCGGCAACGACGCCCTGCACTGGCGGGAGTTGAACGGCGGGAGCCCGGTCCTCACCTCGACCATCGGGGAGAAGGGACTGCGCGACCCGTTCGTGATCCGCTCCCCCGAGGGCGACAAGTTCTTCCTCATCGCCACCGACCTGCGGATGTACCGGTACAGCAGCGGCAACTGGGACCAGGTCCAGCGCCACGGCAGCAAGTCGATCATGATCTGGGAGTCCACGGACCTGGTCCACTGGACCGACCAGCGCCTGGTGAAGGTGGCTCCCGACAGCGCGGGCAACACCTGGGCTCCGGAGGCCTATTGGGACGACAGTCTCGGCGAGTACGTCGTCTTCTGGGCGTCCAAGCTCTACGCCGACGACGATCCCGGCCACACCGGATCGACGTACAACAAGATGCTCTACGCGACGACGAAGGACTTCCGCACCTTCAGCGAGCCCAAGGTCTGGGACGACCCGGGCTACTCGGTCATCGACTCCACGGTCGTGAAGTACAAGAACAGTTACTACCGCTACACCAAGGACGAGCGGGACCCGTCCTCCAGCTCGCCCTGCTCGAAGTTCGTCACCGGGGAGAAGTCGACGAGCCTGACGTCGACGTCGTACGACCTCGTCTCCGACTGCATCGGCAGCGGTTCGATCAGCCGGGGCGAGGGTCCGACGGTCTTCAGGTCGAACACCGAGAAGAAGTGGTACCTGTTCATCGACGAGTACGGCGGCCGCGGCTACGTCCCCTTCGAGACCACCGACCTCGACTCGGGCCGCTGGACCATGTCGACGGACTACCAGCTTCCGGCCAGCCCCCGGCACGGCACGGTGCTTCCGGTGACGCAGACGGAGTACGACCGGCTGCTCGCCGCCTACCCGAACACGCCGACGTCGGTCGTCGACGCGACGGCGAAGGACCGGAAGGGGCACGGCCAGAAGGGGTACGCGATCGTCACCGAGGCGTCCTCGAAGGTGGTCCTGCCGATGCAACCCGGCGCGGACCTGAGGAACTTGGCCCCGAAACTCTGGGTCGGCGAAGGCGCGCGGGTCAGCCCGCGGTCCGGCACGCGCCGTGACTTCCGCACGCCGCAGACGTACACGGTCACCGCCGCCGACGGAACCGTCCGCACCTGGACCGTGGAGGCCGTGCGCACCGGCAGCCCGACCCTGCCCGGCCTCAACGCCGACCCGGACGTCCACTACCTGAACGGCGAGTACTGGATCTACCCGACGACCGACGGCTACCAGGGCTGGAGCGGGACGCGGTTCAAGGCGTACTCCTCCAAGGACCTGGTCCACTGGACGGACCACGGCGTCGTCCTCGACCTGGGGCCCGACGTGAGCTGGGCGGACGGCTACGCCTGGGCGCCGGCGATCGCCGAGCGCGACGGTAAGTACTACTTCTACTTCTGCGCCGAACAGCAGACAGGGGTCGCGGTCGCCGACTCCCCCGCCGGTCCCTTCAAGGAGGCGCTGGGCAAGCCGCTGGTGGCGAAGGGGGGCGCCTGGAGCGGTCAGATGATCGACCCGGCGGTCTTCACGGACGACGACGGACAGGCGTACCTCTACTGGGGCAACGGGCACGGGTACGTGGCGCCGCTGAACGACGACATGGTGTCGTTCGACCCGGCGCGGGTGAAGGACATCACCCCGGACGACTTCCGCGAGGGGTCTTTCGTCGTCAAGCGCGGCGGGACGTACTACTTCATGTGGTCCGAGGACGACACCCGCAGTGAGAACTACCACGTGGCGTACGCGACGGGACCGTCCCCGCTCGGCCCGTGGACCAAGCGGGGGACGATCCTGTCCAAGCGTCCCGAGTACGGCATCCTCGCCACCGGCCACCACTCCGTGGTGAACGTGCCCGGCACCGACGAGTGGTACATCGTCTACCACCGGTTCGCGCTGAACGGCCCCGGCCGGCCGGGCGGCGACGGAATGCACCGGGAGACCACGATCGACCGGCTCCGCTTCGCCCCGGACGGGACGATCGAGCCGGTCGTGCCGACCCTGGAGTCGATCGAGCCCGTACGGAACGGCCGTTGACGTTACGTCAGCTCATGACGATGCGTCAGCCGACGTAGTACGTCGGGTTCGGCAGCTTGTACGTCCGCTTGGCGTAGCCGCCCTCGAGGTCGGAGTACTGGTCGCCGAAGTTGGCGATGATCTCGTACCCGAGGTCGTCCTCGATGTGCTTGCGGGTGCCGGACTTGTACTGGACGGTGGTGCAGGTCCAGGCGCCCGGGGTGGCGCAGGCGCTGAGGTAGGACGGCGGGGCCGCCGTGTTCTTCAGGAACACGTGGTCGGTGTCGAGATTGACGTCGGCCCCGACCTTCTTCAGGTTCTCCACGGCGGCGGCGCGCTGCGCCTCGGCGAGACCCGAGTTGTAGAAGACGGTCACGCCCTTCTTCGTGGCGTACTGCACGAGTTCGGGGCTGCCGAAGACGGCCGGGCGGTCCGCCTTGTTCACGTACGCCGCCCAAGTGGCCGAGTTGTACGTGTAGTTGTAGCGCTTCTCGTAGTCGAGGCTGAGCAGCAGCGTGTCGTCGACGTCGAAGACGACCGCGGGCTTCTCGCCCTTGTGACGGGCCTTGCGGGCCGCGTCGTCGATGTACTTCTTCGCGGCCTTGTCGATGCTCGCGAGGTCCTTGGCGTACGGGCTGGTCGGCGACGCCTGGTAGACGCCGTTGGCGTCCAGGGCGGTGCCGTAGTAGGTGTCGATGTCCTTCACCAGGAGCCCGATGTTGTAGGGCTCGTGGGTGGAGTTGGCCGTGGACTGACCGGCCGTGGCCGCGCCCGCGCCGTACAGGGCGCCGGCCGCGACGACACAGGCGGCGCCGACGGCGGCCGCTCTGAGGGACTTCCGCATGAGATCTCCGGATCTGGTTCGAGAAAGGTTGCACCAGGTCAGGGCATTGTCTACGCGCATCACACCAGCGACGCGAGGCCCGTTATCCGATCGATACGCAACCCGTGTCGGCGCATTACCGGCGGGATTGCCCGCACATGATCCCGGCATGACCTCCTCTTGACCCGCTCCTCCTGACGTCGGAAACCGCAACTGCGAACGGGGGTGTTCGACAGAGGGGCGACGGCAAAGACCCCGCGGAGGTCCCGGGCATCGATGTCGCCCACGTCGGCATGTTCACGAAGGTGAAGGCCGGGCAGAGCGACGGCGCCGGTGGGCGTCGAGGACGAGGCCAGAAAAATCCTGCTCCCGGCGCACCGTCGGCACACCGGTCCGGTGAGCCCGGCCGGCGTCGCCGGGCTCACCTTCGGCCGTCAGTCCATCGTCGCCCCGATGGTCGTCGAGCCCGTCGTCAGAAACGTGGTCGTGGGCAGAGTGCCGCTCGAACTACGGGAGTTGTACGTCGTGCTCGCGTCCGTCGACCTGAACGCCGGCGTCGAGATCCCGGAGTCCCAGTTGTTGCCGGACGAGGTGACCGACGAGCCCTTGCTGACCGAGCCGCCGCCGTTGCTCACGGCGAGGTTCTTGCCGAGTTTGGCGGAGCTGGTGGCGAAGTAGTAGCCCCACTTGCTGTTGGCGTAGGCGGTGGTGCGGTTGATGACGATCGCGCCGGTGTTGGAGTTCTCGGTGAATCCGTTTCCGGCGTTTCCCCAGGCGGCGGAGTTGTTGACGACGTGCGCGACGACCTCGCCGTCGCCGCCCAGCTTGTAGCCGTTGCCGTCGCCCGCGAACGCCGAGTCGGACCAGCGGTTGACGCCGTTGCCGAAGGACCAGGTGTGCTCGACGGTGACGGGCGAGGAGAAGGACCAGAAGTCGATCCCGTCGTCCGAGTTGTTGTAGAGGCGGGCGCCGGTGATGAGGTTTCCGGTGCCGGAGCCGAACTTGACCGCGACTCCGTCGGCGTTCTCGCCGTGGTTGGCGGAGTCGTAGTTGCCGTAGCTGTCGATGTTCTTGACCGTGTTGTTCACGGTGCCGTCTCCGGTGAGGGTGAAGCCGGAGTCGCCGCCGTTGATGGTCTTGATGTTGTTCCAGTTGGTGCCGGTGCAGGACTGGCAGACGACCGCGCTGTCGGGGGAGTTCTGGAAGGTGATGTTGGAGACGTTCCAGTAGTCCGCGGTGAGCTTGAAGATCCAGTCGCCGGACGGCAGCGACGATCCGTCGATCTTCACCGTCTCCGAGCCGTACGCCGTGAGGGTGACCGGCGACGACGAGGTGCCGTTGGCCGTGGACTGGAGGGTGGCGGTCGGGTAGTAGGTGCCGCCTCGGACCTGGATGACCGTGCCGGCGACGGCGTTCTTGATGGCGTTGGACAGGTCGGTGGAGTTGCTGACGACCACGGTGGCCGCCTGCGCCTGGGTGGGGAGCGCGGCGAGTCCGGCCCCCAGGGTGAGGGCCGCGAGGGCGGCGAGAGCGGTACGACGAGACATGGAGTGCGGGTCCTTTCGTCGTTCGACTGCGGTGGGGGGACGGGTCACAGGACGGAGTCGAGCCATGTGAGGACCTCGTCCTGCATGCGGTCGACGAAGACATGGCCGAGGTCGGGCCAGGTCTTCAGGTGCAACCGCTCCTCGGCGTGACGCGAACGCCAGACGGTGCGCAGCCTGTCGTGGGCCGTGCGGACGCCGTCGGCGGGGAACAGCGGGTCCAGCCCGCCGTTGAAGAACAGCATCGGCCTGGGTGCGGCGATGCTCGCCACGTCGGGGAAGTCGAGGTACCGGGGAAGCCCCGGGTGGAGCATGTAGTAGGAGGACTGCCCGCGCAGCGTGTTGTTGCCGGGCACCATCATCTCCTTGAGGCCGGTCATCCAGCAGACGGCCGCGGTGGCCGCGATGTCGTCGCTGAGCGCGGCCGTCTGCCAGGCGCGGAACGCGCCCATGGAGAACCCGACGGCCGCCACCCGCCGCCGGTCCACCCGGTCGAGCCCGGCGAGGAAACCGGCGGCGCGGGCGTCCTCGCGGGCCATGAGGCCGGCGAGCGAGGAGCCCAGGTGGTAGAAGTTCGAGGCCAGGGCCTGCTGTTGGTCGTAGGCGAGGGGCCCGCGGTCGCCCCAGCCGAGCGCGTCGGCGACCAGCACCACATAACCCCGCCGGGCCAGTTCGTCGCCGACGAACCGTCCGCTGAAGTACTTGTCCGTCCAGCCCTGCGCGGAGGCGAGCCGGACGTCGTCGTACCAGGGCCGGACCAGCTTCTCCTTCCCGATGTCGAACTTCGCCCCGTGGTCGTGCAGGAGCAGCGCCGCGGGGAAGGGTCCGGGCCCGTCGGGGGTGAGGAGGACGGCCCGGACCCGCTCGTGGCGAGTGAGGGAGAGGGTGACCAACTCGCTCGTGTAGCCGTCCTGTTGACGCCGCTCGCCGAACTCGGGGGCGTACGGCGTCCCGTCCTGCCGTCCGACGATCAGCAGCTCCTCGACCTGGGCGCGGGCGGCCCGCCGCCAGGCGCGGAAGTCACGGAGGGGGGAGTTTCCCCAGGCCAGGGGGAAGGTCAGCGCGGCCTTGAGGGCGGGGTGGAAGTCGGGCAGCGGCCCGTCGACGACGGCGGCCTGCGCGCCGGCGACCGCCGGCTCCGCGCCGGGGGCGACTGCCTGCGCGCCGGGGGCGGCGACTCCCCCGGCCAGCAGCGCGGCCCCACCGCCCGCCACGAAGGCCCGCCGCCCCACCCCCTCACCGACGCCCATACGGCCTCCAGTCCCCGAGATAGGTCCGCCGGGTGTGCACGGCCGCCTCCTCGGCCGTCAGTTGCGGCCGGTTCTCCGGGACCGAGACCACCGCTCCGGGACCGGAGTTGCCGTACTCGTGGAAGCGCATGGTCTGCCAGGGATAGGCGTCCCGCATGTTGGTGTAGGGGGCCACCGCGTCGATCCCCGGGCCGATCCAGGTGTCCCGCACGACCAGCGAGGGCCAGGCGGTCGTCTCGTACGACGGCACCCAGGGCCGGGCTATCTTGTACGCCGCGTCCTGTGCCCCCGAGGTGATCCGGCCGCGCAGGGCGAGGAAGCCGTAGGGGTTGGCGCGGGCGGTGGCGGGGGCGAAGACCATGCCCTTGGGGGTGAAGGCCACGTCCCGCTGGAGGGTGCGGAAGTGACAGGCGTCGAAGACGGACCGGCCCCGACCGAACACGAAGTCGACGTCTCCCTCGATGTAGCAACGGCGGAAGTACTGCCGGTCGAAGGCGTCCAGCGCGGTGGTGTCCGCGAACAGGGTGTCCTGGTGGGCCAGGAGGCGGACGTTGTCGAAGTGCGTGCGGTCGCCGGTGACATAGGCGGCCACCGCCTGGGTGCCGGTGATCTCCGGGTGGTCGGCGCGCAGCCAGTCGTTGGCCAGGGTGAGGTCGCGGACGGTGAGGCCGGGGGCGGCGGAGGTGAAGGTGGCGGAGCCCGCGGTGCCGTAGGTGCCCGAACCGTCGGGCTTCTGGGTGCCGTTGGCGTTGTCGTACACGAGGACGGCGTCGCGCGGGTCACGGGTGGCGCCGCGCAGGGTCAACTCTCCTGTGGTGGAGGGGATGTTGACGACCTCGCGGTACGTCCCCGGGTGCACGAGGATCGTCCAGCCCGGCCCGTCGACCCGGTCCACGGCGGCCTGGAGGGAGTCCCCGGCGCGGACGTGCAGGACACGGCGACCGGAGACGGCGAGGTCGGGAGCCGGAGCCGGAGCGGAAGCGGCGAGGTCGGGAGCCGTACCGGCGAGGGCCGGTGATGTGCCGGCGGCGGCGAGACCCCCGGCCAGGCCTCCGGTGAGGCCCGCCAGGAGGGTGCGTCTGCGGAGCATGTCAGCACTCCCCCTTCCAGGGCTCCCAGTCGCCCAGATAGGCCGCACGGGTCGCCGACTCGGCCTGTTCTGCGGTGAGTTGGGGTCGGTTCTCCGGCACGGTGATCCGCGCGCCCGGCCCGGTGTTGCGGTACTCGGCGAACCGCTGGCTCTGCCAGGGGAAGGAGGCCGACATGTTCGTGTAGGGCGCGACCGCGTCGATGCCGGCGTCGAGGCGCGTGTCCCGGACGGTGAGCATGGGGCGGGCGGTGGTGTCGGAGCTGGGGACCCAGGGGCGGGCCAACTTGTAGGCGCTGTCCGGGGCTTCACTGCTGACCTGGCTCCTGGCCACCAGGTAGCCGCGCGGGTTGGCGCCCGCCGTGGAGGGGGCGAAGACGAAGCCGTAGGGGGCGGCGGCCAGGTCGGTGCGGTCGAGGGTGCGGAAGCGGCACTGCTCGTAGACGGCGGTGGCCCGGCCGAAGACGAAGTCGACGTCACCCTCGACGTAGCAGTGCGCGTAGTACTGCCGGGCGAAGGCGGCGAGGGCGATCGAGTCGGCGTACAGGGTGTCCTGGTGGCCGAGGAAGCGGCAGTGGTGGAAGGCGGACCGGTCGCCCTGGACCTTGATCGCGACGGCCTGGGTGCCGGTGATCTCGGGGTGGTCGGCGCGCAGCCAGTCGTTGGCGAAGGTGATCCAGCGGGCGGTGAAGCCGTCGGCCTGCACGGTCGTGGTGGCCGACCCGGTGGTGCCGTAGGTGCCGCCGCCGGGCTTGGCGGTGCCGGCCGCGTTGTCGTAGACGATCACCACGTCACGGGGGTCCTCGGCGGCGCCGATCCAGGTCGCCTCGGTGCGGGTGACGTCGAGGGCGACCGTCTCGCGGTAGACGCCGGGCGCGAGGACCAGCGTCCAGCCGCTGCCGGTCGTGGCGGCGACGGCGTCCCGGACGGCAGTGAAGTCGCCCCGGCCCTGGGGGTCGACGTACAGGGTCTGGGGGGTGAGGCGGGCGGCCGGGGCGCCGTAGCGGCCGAACGGGCGCCTCGGCTTCGCGGCGGCAGCTCGCGCGGGCGCGGCGGCCAGGGTGAGGGCGGCGGCCGTGCCGGCGGCCGCCGCCAGGATTCCCCGTCTGGACAGGGGGAGTTCGGGGTGCTGGGGCGAGGGCATGCGGGTGCTCCTTGGCAGTGCGGCTCTCTGCTGAGGGGGCCGGGGCGGCGACGGACGCCGCCCCGGCCGTCGTACGGGAGGCTCAGCCCAGGCGTCCCGCGCCCGCGCCGCAGTCGACGATCCGGGGAACGGACCCGGCGGGGTCGACCTTGGTGCGCAGGGTGGGCGTCCAGCCCGCGCCGGACTGCAGGACCTCGGCCGGGATCTCCGCGTTGTGGACGGCGATCAGGTCGGTCGGCGTGCCGTTGACGTAGTTGTCGTCGGCGGTGAGCGGGGACACGTTCCACCGCTTCAGCACCTTGCCGACGACGACCCCGGTCGGCAGCGTGAACGCGTTGTGCTCGGCGACCAGTTGGGACTCCTTGCCGATGCCGAAGCTGTAGGCGTAGGAGTCGTTGCCGACGAAGTGGTTGTTGTAGGAGTCCACTTGGCCGAAGCGGACCCGGGGCGCGCGCTCGACGAGGTTCGAGAACAGGTTGTGGTGGAAGGTCACCTTGAGGTGTCCCCGGTCGCCGGCCGCGGTCGACTCGCTGTCGCTGTTGCCGATGAGGATCGTCTTGTCGTGCTCGGTGAAGACGTTCCAGGAAGCGGTGACGAGATCCGCGCCGCGGACGATGTCCAGCTCGCCGTCGTGCTGCTGGTAGAGCATGCCGAAGTAGGTGGGCGCGGCGCTGTCGGGGTGGGTGCCGTCGCTGAAGGTGTTGTGGTCGAGCCACACATGGGTGGCCCCGTACACGACGGCGGTGTCGTACTCGGAGTTCCAGTTGCCGTTGGCGCCGTCGGTCGGGTCCCACTGCGGGAAGCAGTCGATGGGGCTCTCGAAGGCGAGGTTGCGGATGATGATGTTGTCGACGGCCTTGATCTGCAGGCTGACGCCCTTGAACCCGGCGTTCCTGCCGATGCCGACGATGGTGGTGTTGGCGGGGATGTTCGCCTTGATGGCCTTGTCCTGCGCGGCGGCGGAGGCGCGCCGCAGTCCCTCGGGGCTGTCGTCGGGCTCGGCGCCGAGGTCGGTGTCCAGCCCCCAGGCCTCCGGCGAGTACTTCGCCAGGTAGGCGTCGAAGTCGTAGCCCGGCGCGGCGAACGCGTCGCATCCCTCCGCGACGGCGTCGATGACGCCCTTCACTCTGATGATCTTGGGCGCGCTGCCGCCGGCGGCGAGGGCGGCCTTGAACTCGTCCCAGGTGGTGACGGTGTACACGTGGTCGGCGTCGGCCGCCGCCCCGCCCGTCGTCCCGGTCCCGTACGAGGCCCAGCCGTCGTTCGCGCCGAGGACCTGCCGGCCGAGGTCACGGGAGGCGGAGCGGGACGGGGAATCGGCTTGGGCGGGCGCCGTTGCGGCGACGGACAGCACCAGCGCGGTGCATCCCACCAGGGCAGCTGTGACACGTCCATGACATTTCTGTGTACGCACGGTGCGGCTCTCCTCTTGTTACGACAGCGGTTGCGGCCAGGTGATCCAGGACGTGGGGATCTCGTCGTCCAGCCGGACGACGTCACGCGGCGCGAGCACCCGCGTGCGCAGCAACTCCCGCACCACGAGCCGTGCCACGGCGATCGCACCCGGCGGATTGAAGTGCGTGTTGTCCTGCTCGGTCTCGGTCCAGTTGAAGTACGTCTTCGTCTCCTCGACCCCCAGCTCCTGCCACAGCGCGAGCGACAGCGCCTGGATGTCGAGCAGCGCCACCCGCTCCTCCTCGGCGAGCGCGCGCATCGCCGCCGGGTAGTCGCCGTGCGTCGGCAGGGCGTTGCCGTCGGCGTCGAACCTGCGGCGCTCGACGGCGGTGGCGAGCACGGGCCGCGCCCCCTTCGCCCGCGCGCCGTCGAGGTACATCCGCAGGTAGTCCTGGTACGTCGTCCAGGGCTCGGTGTACCGAACGGGGTCCGCGCTCTTCTCGTCGTTGTGCGCGAACTGGACGAGCAGGAAGTCGCCGGGCCGGATCGCGGCGAGGATCGCGTCCAGCCGCCCCTCGTCCACGAAGCTCTTGGAACTCCGGCCGTTCACAGCGTGGTTGGCGACCGGCCGATCCCCGCACAGAAAGAACGGCAACGCCATGCCCCATCCGGTCTCGGGCGCGGCGTCGGAGTACTTCTGGGCGGCGGTGGAGTCGCCGGCGAGGAAAAGGGTGCGGGGCCGGTGCGCGGAAGCACGCGCGGGAGCGGTTCCCGCAACACCGAGAGGAATGGCGGCAAGGGCCGCCGAAGTGACCTGTCTACGGGTAAGGGACACGATGGTGCACCTCTCAACAGGGTTGAGTGAATGTGCCTTTCAAGGGCGTGGGGCTGTATCGATATGCGGCTCCGCCGCGTGGGCGCGCCCAGCCGCAGCCGGTCCGCGGCCGCCGTACGACCTGACAACCCCGGACCGACCGCACACGGTTCAACCAGCGGAGCTATCCGTGGTTCTTCTTCCAGTCGGCCTGCGCAGCGTTCAGCTGCTCGGCGAGCGTGTCCAGGAATTCCTTCGCGCTCATCTTCCCGAGCAGCACCTTCTGGTAGTTCGGCTCGTTGTCGGCCTTGGAGATGGTGTTCCAGTCGGGCAGGTAGTACGGCATCTGCACGATCTTCGTAGTGGCCCCGTTCAGCGCCTCCGCGGCCAGCTTGGTCGGCTCGGACTGCTGGATCCAGGCGTCCTTCGCCGCGTCGGTGTTCGCCGGGACCTGGCCCGCGGACTCGTTGAACTTGGAGTTCTCCGCGGCCGAGACGGCGAACTCGATGAACTTCCAGGCAGCCGTCTTGTTCTTGCTGGACTTGAACAGGCTCAGCCCGTCGACCGGGTTGGAGATCTGCACGCGGGTGCCGTCGTCCGCCGTCGGGTTCGGAATGCCCTTGAACTTGTCCGCGCCCAGCGCCTTGAGATGGTCCTGGTAGGAGCCCAGGTTGTGGCTCAGCATGCCGATCGTGCCGCTGTCCCACTGGGCGACCATCTTGGTGAAGTCGTTGTTGACGTCGGCGGACGGGGTGTCCTTCTTGTACAGCGCGACGTACTTCTCCAGGGCCGCCACGTTCTTCGGGTCGTTGACCGTGGTCTTCTCGCCGTTCCAGAACGAGGTGATGCCGGTCTGGCCGTACACCGCGTCCAGCGCCGGCGCGATGGATCCCTCGCCGCCGCGGATGGTGAACCCGAACTTGTTCTTGCCCTTGTCGGTGAGCTTGTCGGCGGCCGCGTAGAACTTCGACCAGGTGGTCGGGGCGTCGAGCCCGGCCGCCTCGAACAGGTCCGTCCGGTACCACAATGTGCCGTTGTTGGCGGAGGTCGGCACCTGGTACAGCGCGTCTCCGCCACCGGCCGACTTGCTGACGTCGAGCAGGTTCTGGCTCAGCTTGCCGTTCAGCGGGCTCTTGGCGAGCCGGCTGTCCAGCGGCTCCAGCGCGCCCTGGACGGCGACCTCGGCGAGCACCGCGGTGCCCACACCGCCGACGTCGGGCAGGCCGCCGCCCTGGATCGCGGTGTCGTACTTGGACTGGGCGCTCGCCGCGGGAATGCCGACGTACTTGACCTTGATGTCCGGGTACTTCTTCTCGAAGTCGGCGATGACCTGCTTCCAGATGTCGGTGCGGACACCGCCGTTGTTGTCCCAGAAGGTGATCTCGCCCTTGCCGGAGCCCTCGTTGCCCTTGTCCCCCGCCGCGCCGCTGCCGTCGTCGCCGCAGGCGGTGGCGGTCAGCGCGAGCACGGAGCCCAGGGCGACGGCCATGGCGGCGCGCCTGCTTCTGCGGATGCTGCTCTTCATGTGGTCGGCTCTCTTCTTCTGGATCCGGAGATACGGAGTTACGGCTATGAAGTTGTAGGGGGGTCAGTGACGGGCGTACGGCGCCCAGCCGTCCGTGCCCGTGAGGTAGTCCGCGACGGTGTACGACGTCGCGTCGGCGTCGCCCAGCTGTGGCCGGTCGGCCGAACTCGCCGCGCCGGGACCGTGGTTGCGGTACTCGGCGAACCGCGCGTCCCGCCACGAGAAGCCGCTCATGTCGGTCCAGGGCGCGGACTTGACCGCGGCCGGCAGCTCGGTCTGCCGGATCAGCACCTGCGCGACCGCCTCCGGCTCGCCGCCCGGATGCCAGGGCCGCCCCAGATGGAAGGACTGCTCCGGCGCGTCGCTCACGACCTTCGAGCGGGTGATCAGGAACCCGTACGGATTGCCCGTCCAGGTCGAGGCGGCCGTCAGATAGCCGTTGTTGGTGGCGGACCCCCGGCTCAGCAGCCGGATCACCGACCGCTCGATCACGGTCGTGGCCCGCCCGTAGACGAAGTCGACGTCGCCCTCGATGTAGGAGTCGTGGACGTACACCCGGCTGACGGTCGTCAGCTTGGGGCTGTCGGTCATCAGGGTGTCCTGGTTGCCGAGGAATGCGGTGTCGTCGAAGACGATCCGGTCGCCGGTCGTCTTCATCGCCAGCGCCTGCTCGCCGTTCAGCTCGACGGCGGCCTCGTCGAAGTCGTTGCTGAAGGTGAGATGGCGGGCGGTGACGTCGTTCGCGGCGATCCGGACGGTCGCGCTCCCCGTCGAGCCCCCGTACGCGGCGGGCGTGTCGAAGACGATCACGGTGTCGGAGCGGTCGCGTCCGGTCCCGCGCAGCAGGAGGTGCGGCTTGGTCGCGGGGATGAAGACCTTCTCCCGGTACGTGCCCGGCGCGATCGCGACGGTGACGTCCTCGGCGTTGCCCTCGGGCACGGCGTCCACGGCCGCCTGGACGGTCGGGTAGTCGCCCGGGACGTGCAGGGTCACCGCCTCGCCGATCCGCCGCTGCGGTCCGGAGAGCGCTTTCACCAGCGCCGGGACGGCGGCCGCCGGATCGAGCCGGTAGGGGTAGAAGTCCCGCGGCTCGAAGGCCGCGCCCCACTCGTCGGTCCGCCCGCTCGTGTTCCGCAGGATCGATCCGCGCTCGACCAACTCGGCCGTGGCGTCGGCCTGGTAGGGGTGCTGGACCCCGTCGTAGTAGCTGTTCTCTATGACCATCCTGGTCCGGCCCCGCGACCAGTTCCCGTACGTCCACACCGGGTCGGCGTCGGCGACCTGGGCCGAGAGGTAGTTGTTGTAGAGGTGGGCGTAGGCGCAGTTGTCGGCCGACGGGTTGCGCTGCTTGGTCCCCGTGAACCAGTTGTGGTCGACGGTGATCTGGGTCAGGACGTTCGTCGTCCAGCCGATGCCGAACGCCTTGTTGTGGTGCGTGAACTGGTTATAGGAGACGGTGAGGTACTGGCTGTCCTTGCGGATGTCGAGCAGTCCGTCGCCCATGTGCGTGAAGCGGTTGTGGTCGATCCAGACGTGGTCGACGGTGTCCGCCTGGATCGCGTCGAAGTCGGTGGTCTTGCCGTCCCAGTCGCCCTCGACGTACGAGTCCCGGATCGTCAGATTGCGGATGATCACGTTGTGGGTGCCGGGGCCGAGATGCAGTTCGCCGTGCACGATCTCGCCCGTGTCGCCGACCCCGATGATCGTCTTGTTCGAGGTCACGGTCACGTCCGAGCCGAAGGGCTCGACGGCGACCGACCCCTTGACCCGGATGACGTACGGCTCCTCGGCCGCCGCGTAGCGCGCCAGCGAGGCCTGGTCGGTGACCGTGACGACCTTGCCGCCGGCGCCGCCGGTGGTGCCGCCGGTCAGCGAGGCGAAGCCATGGGCCCGGTCGGTCCAGCGGTCGGCGGCGGCCGACGCCGAAGCGACGGCCGAAGCAGCGGTCGGCGCCGGAGCGGCGGCCTTCGCCTCGCCGGCCGCGCCGAGGCCGAGGGCCGCCAGCAGGCCGGCGACGGCGGCCAGGGCCACGCCCGGTCTCGGCAAGCGCTTGCTATGGAAGTGCGTCATTGCGGCTCCCAGAAGGCATAACGGAACGTGAGAATGTGGTGCGTTGCATGCGGTGCGTTGCATGCGGTGCGTTACAGGGGGCTGATCCTGAACTCCGTGAACGAGGCCGCCCCGGCGTGCCCCGCCCCGACCGGCGCGAGCGCGAAGAGGCCGAGCAGGGCGCCGACCCAGCGCCAGGGGGTGGCGGCGAAGACGGGGCCCGAGGAGCGCAGGCCGTCGCCGACGTCGTAGGCGAAACTGCAGCGGGCTCCGGCGCCGATCTCGATGCGCAGCCTCGCCCGTCCCTCGGGGGCGAGACGCGCAGGGGCGGCGTCGCGTTCCTTCTCCGCGACCGGTTCGGCGAAGCGGTGGACGAGGTGGACCGTGCCGTCGTCGGCGCGCTGGAGTCCGATCCAGCCGAACGCGTCCCCGAGGACCGCGAGTCCGGCCCGGGCGCCCGGCTCCTCGCCGTGCAGGGTCAGTTCCACCTCGACGGCCGACGGGACTCCGGGCAGCCGCTGGGTGAGCACGTTCGGCACTCTGCGCAGGTCGTGCGCGTGCACCGTGCGGACACAGGTCAGGCGCAGGCCGTCGCCGGAGTGCTGGGTGGCGAGGCCGTCCTGCGGGTTGGCCGTCCACTGCCACTGGCGGCCGAAGCGTCCGCCGGGGAAGTCGTCGTCGGTGGCGGGCGCGGCGGGCGGCTGCGCGGGCAGGTCGGGCCGCCGGTGCTCCCGGACGGGCGCGCCCTCGTCGCCGAGCACCGGCCAGTTGTCCGTGCCCCAGCGCATCGGCTGGAGGTGCACGACCCTGCCGTACGCCCCGCGCTGCTGGAAGTGCAGGAACCAGTCCTCGCCGGACGGGGTGCGCACCCAGCCGCCCTGGTGGGGGCCGTTGACGTCGGTGTCCTGCTGCTCGAGGACGATCCGCTCCTCGTACGGGCCGAAGAAGTCCCGGGCGCGGAAGGCTCCCTGCCAGCCGGTCTCCACTCCCCCTGCGGGCGCGAAGATCCAGAACCATCCGTCGTGCCGGTACAGCTTGGGGCCTTCGAGGGTGAACCAGCCGGGGATGCGGTCCCCGTCGACGATCACCTTGCCCTCGTCGAGAAGCGACGTGCCGTCAGGGTGCATACGGTGGCCGGTGAGCCGGTTCTTGACGCCCGCACGGGACTTCGCCCAGGCGTGGACGAGATACGCCTCGCCGGTCTCCTCGTCCCACAGGGGACACGGGTCGATGAGCCCCTTGCCCGCCTTGACGAGGTGCGGGCGGGTCCAAGGGCCCCTGATCTCCGGGGCGTTGACCTGGAAGACGCCCTGGTCGGGGTCGCCCCAGAAGATCCAGAAACGGTCGTCGTGATGACGTAGCGAAGGGGCCCAGACCCCGCAGTCGTGCCGGGGCGTCCGGAACTCGGAGGCGGGCTCCAGGAGGGGGAGGGCGTGTCCGACCAGCGTCCAGTTCACCAGGTCCCGCGAGTGCAGCAGCGGCAGGCCGGGGGCGCGGCCGAAGCTGGAGGCGGTGAGGTAGAAGTCGTCGCCGACGCACACCACGTCCGGGTCGGACCAGTCGGCGTTCAGGACGGGGTTCGTATACGTCTCGTACGCGGTTTCGTACGCCGTCTCCCGTGCCGTCTCCTGTGCCGTCTCCTGTGCCGTCTCCTGTGCCGTTTGCCGTGTCATTGGCTGACCGCCTTCCGGACGAGCGCCGCCGCCTCGTCGCGGCCGAGGCGGCCGTCGGCGACGACGGTGACGATCCGGCGTACGGCGGTGTCGCCGGGGGCGATCGGCAGCCGCCGCTCCGAGGCCAGCGAGGAGCCGACGCCCGGGTACTCGGCGGTGCGCACGAACCAGGGGTCGCGGCGGGTGGTGTCGGTGGCGCCCGCGAAGACGAGCGTCCAGCCCGCGCCGGCCAGGGCGAGCCAGTCGGCGCGCTCGCCGTGGACCGCCGCCTCGCCCTCGACTTCGGCGGTGAAGACCTGTGGGGCCTCGGCCTCCTTGCGGGCCCGCCAGAAGAAGCCGCCGTAGGCCGCGCCCGGGCGGCCGTTGGTCGCGGGGCTGCCGATGGACAGCGGGTCAGGGGTGACGTTGGTGAGGGAGAAGGTGAAGTCCAACGCCCAGGCGGAGTCGGCGAGTTCGGTGGCCGAGACGGTACGGCGCTCGCGCAGCAGCTCGCTTCCGGCGGCCACCCAGCGCAGCTCCTCCACGAAGCCGTCCGGGTCGCGGAGCTGGAAGGAGTGGTGGCGCTGGGCGCCGTGGTTGTCGAGCTCGGTCGGACCCTGGTCGCGGACGTAGGTGCGTCCGCCCCAGAAGTTGTGCCCCTCGACGTCGGGTACGGCTACACCGACGCCGAGGTGGTGGATGTGGTCGGCGGGGGCGAGCTCGGTGACCGCCGTGCCGGCCAGGGTGGTGACGGGGTGCAGGTAGGGGCGCGGGGAGAGCCTGGCGGGCAGCTCGGGCCGGGTGACGTAGCGGCCGACCGGGCGGCCCGCGACGCGCAGGACGACCGGTGAGTCGGGTGCCGGAGCCGTCATCAGGTGCTCACCTCTTTCGGATCTCTCGGGTGCGCGGTCGTGAACGCCCAGGAGGCGCCCAGTTCGGAGTAGAGGGCGAGGGTGTCGGCGGCGGCCGCGACGAGACCGTCGATCCCGGGGACGACCCGGCGGTCCTCGTCGGGGAGCAGGCGCCAGGCGTCGTCGGGCAGCGCGGCCGGGTCGGGGGCGACCCTGATCGCCTCGACGACCTGCATGAACGCCTCGGTCGCGGCAGGCGGGACCAGCAGCTTCACGCCGTCGGCGAGGTGCTCGACGAGGTTCTCCAGCAGGTCGGTGCGGCCGTACTCGAACTCCTCGGGGCCGTGGTCGGCGCGCTGGAGCAGGACGCGGTCCTGCTTGTACCAGTGGGTGATCCGGCCGCGGCTGCCGTGGACGACGACGTACGGATCGTCGGGGTCCTCGGCGCACAGGGTGGCGGCCACGACGATCGGGAGGCCGTCGGCGGTGGTGACGCGGACGCAGGAGGTGTCGTCGGACTCGATGGCGTTGGCGTGCGCCAGCTCGGTCTCGATGCCGGCGACGTCCTCGGCGCGGGTGACGCCGGCCAGCGCGAGGGCGGTGGCGACGGCGTGCGCGAGCGGGTTGGTGAGCGCGCCGTCGATGACGTCGACGCCGTTCAGCCGCCGTTTGCCCGCCCAGGGCGCCCGCCGGAAGTACGCCTGGGCCCGCGCCCAGGCCCCGGCGCCGCCGACTCCGACGACCTCGCCGATCACACCGTCGGCGATCAGCTCGCGGATCGCGGGCACCGCGTGCGAGCCCAGCGACTGGAAGCCGATCTGGCAGACCACGCCCGCCTCGGCGACCCCGTCGGCCATCCGGCGGAACTCGGCGTACGACGGCGCGGGCGGCTTCTCCAGGAGCAGGTGCACGCCCTTGCGGGCCGCGACGAGCGCCAGGTCGGTGTGGGTGGGGATCGGGGTGCAGACCACCGCGATGCGCGCGCCGGTCGAGTCCAGCAGCGCGCCGAAGTCGGCGGACTGCTCGGGCGTGCCGAGCCCCTCGGGGATCTCGTCCGGGGTCAGCGGGGTCAGCTCGCACAGGCCCGCCAGCTGGACGATGCCCTTGTCCTGGAGCCGGCGGATGTTGTCCAGGTGCCAGCGTCCGTGGCCGCGTGCACCCGCGAGAACGATCGGAACCGGCGTGCTTGTCCGTACGGTGTTCATGGAAGCCTCCCTGCGCCCGCGCCGCGTGCCACCTCGCGGTCGGCCACCGCGGCGCTGTCGATCTTTCCGTGCAGGGTAGGCGTCCAGCCGACGTCTGCCGTGAGATCGCGCTCGCTGCCGCTGTTGTAGGCGTTGTGGATCGCCAGCAGATCGACCGGCCAGCCGTTGAAGACGGTTCCGCTCTGGTGCAGGGCGGTGCCGTTCCAGCTCTTGACCAGGTCGGCGACCTCGATGTGCCCGGGAGTGTGGAAGGCGTTGTTCTCGGCGTGGATCGCCGATTCGGTCGACACGCCGAGCGAGTAGCGGTAGTCGGCGCCGGCCGGGACCACGTACCGGTTGTCGTACAGGTGCACCTGCCCGAAGCGGACGCGCGGCGCGCGCTGTACGACGGACTCGAACTGGTTGTGGTGCAGGGTGACCCGGAGCTTGCCCCGGTCGCCCGTCGCCGTGTCCCCGCTGCCGATCAGCATCGCCTTGTCGTGGTCGGCGAACCGGCTCCAGGAGACGGTGACCAGGTCGGAGGCGTTGGTGATGTCCAGCAGGCCGTCGTGGCGGAGGTAGTTGCGGGCGAAGTAGGCGGGCTCGGCCTCATCGGGGTGGCCCTGGTCGCTCGCCGTGATGTGGTCCACCCAGACATGGGTCGCGCCGGTCAGCCAGATGTTGTCGTACGCCGTCTTCCAGTCGCCGAGGCCGCCGGTGTTGGGCTGCCAGACGGGGAAGCAGTCGTAGGCGTCGCGCAGGTCGAGGTTGCGGAGGATGACGTTGTCCGCGTTTCTGACCTGGAGACTCGCGCCTTTCAGCACCGCTTTCCCGAGGCCGACGATGGTGGTGTGGGAGCCGACGGGCAGGACGATCCGCTCGGCCTGGCGCGCGGCCGACGCCTGGCGAGCCTCCTCCTGCGCGCCGCTCGGCTTGGCGGAGCCCCAGGTACGGGGGTCGTAGGCGGTCAGGTACTTTTTCAGCCCGTAGCCGTCGGTGGCGTAGTCGGCGCAGTCCAGGTGGTCGCCGTCGTCGTCGGTGTTGGCGTCGATCGTCCCCGCGATCTTGATGATCTTCGGGGTGTCGCTGCCGCCGTCGAGGGCGCGCACGAGTCCGGCGCGGTCGGTGACCGTGAAGACGTGCGCGTCGTCGGCGGCCGATCCGCCGGTGGTGCCGGCGCCGTACGCGGCCCAGCCGTCGTCGGCGGCGAGGGTGTCGCGGCCGATGTCCCGGGCCTCGGCGTGCGCGGGGACGCAGAGCAGCCCCAACGCGGCTGCCGCCACCGCGATCTGACGGATCTTCACCTGGCCGGACCCTGCCTGACGGCGTCTTGTCCGACGGTGTCCTGTCCGGCCGTGTCCTGTCCGGCCGTGTCCTGTCCGGCGGAGCCTCATCCCTTCACCGCCCCCGCGCTGAAGCCGGTGATCAGCCACTTCTGGATGAAGGCGAAGACGAGCACGACGGGGACGGCGGCGATGATGCCGCCCGCTGCCAGCGCGCCGAGGTCGACGCTGTCCGAGCTCATCAGGGTGTTGAGGCCGACGGGAATCGTCTGCTTGCTCTGGTCGGAGAGGAACATCAGGGCGAACAGGAAGTGGTTCCAGGCGTGCACGAAAGCGAAGGAGCCGACGGCGATCAGTCCGGGCCGCAGCAGCGGCAGGACGACGATCCGGAAGGCGGTGAGCCGGTTGCAGCCGTCGACCCAGGCGGCCTCCTCCAGGGAGTACGGCACGTTCCGGATGAAGCCGCTGATCAGGATGATCGACAGGGGCAGCTGGAAGACGGTCTCGGCGATGATGACGCTGCCGAGCGAGTTGATCATCTTGAGCTCGGCGAAGATCTGGAAGAGGGGGACCAGCAGCAGTGCGCCCGGCACGAACTGGGTGCACAGCAGGGCGAGCATGAAGCCGCGCTTGATCTTGAAGTCGAAGCGGGCGAGGGCGTATCCGCCGGCGAGGGCGACGACGGTCGTGAGCAGCAGGGTCGCGACGCCGGTGAGCACGCTGTTCTGGAAGTAGACCGCGAAGTCCCGCTCGTTCCAGACCTTCTCGAAGTGGTCGAAGGTCATCGGCCAGGGCACGAGCGAGGTCGAGCCGGCCGGGCGGAGCGCGAAGAGCAGGATCCAGTAGAAGGGGATGAGGGTGAAGACCAGGTAGATCGACAGGGGCAGGTAGATCTGCCAGCGCGGGGCCTCGTCCCAGGCGCGGCTCCTCCTCGACGGCCGCTGGTCGGCTGCGGCGGGCACGCGCACGGGGACGGGCGTGACCTCGGTGGCCTCCTCGGTGATCACTTGTCGCCTCCTCCGAACTTGCTCAGCCGCAGATAGACCATCGAGCAGAAGAGCAGGATCACGAACGCGACCGTGGTGAGGGCGGACGCGTAGCCGAAGTTGTGGGCGTCGACGCTGGTGTTGGCGATGTAGAGCGGGAGGGTGGTGGTCTCCCCCGCCGGGCCGCCGCCGGTGAGCGTGTAGAGCAGGTCGACGTTGTTGAACTCCCACACCGCGCGCAGCAGCGTGGACAGGACGATGGCGTCCTTGAGGTGGGGCAGGGTGATGTGCCAGAACTGCTTGAGGCGGCTGGCCCCGTCGACCTCGGCGGCCTCGTACAGGTCCTTCGAGACGGACTGGAGGTCGGCGAGGATGAGGATCGCGAAGAAGGGCACTCCGCGCCACAGATCGGCGACGATCGCCGCCGAGAAGACGGTGGAGGTGTCCGACAGCCAGCTGGTGCCGTACTCCCCGATGCCCATGTCCGCGAGGTAACGGGTGATGCCCGTCTGGGAGTTGTAGAGCAGGACCCAGATCGCGGAGGTCAGCACGCCGGAGACGGCCCACGGGGAGAACACCAGCGCGCGGCCGAGGGAGCGGCCGACGAAGGTCTGGTTGACGATCAGCGCCAGCGCCAGACCGAACAGCAGCTGCAGCCCGACCTCGACGAACACCCACTTGGCGCTGAAGGTCAGCGTGTCCCAGAACTGGGGGTCGTCGGTGAAGGCGTGGACGAAGTTGTCGAAGCCCGCGAAGCCGTTGCGCCACGGTTTGGTGGGGTTGTAGTTCTGCAGGCTGTAGTAGAAGACGCTGACGACCGGGTAGGCGATGAAGCCCACCATCAGCAGGGCCGCCGGTGCGATCAGCAGGTACGGCAGCCTGCGCGGCGTGGCGGAGGCACGGCGCCGCCGGGGTGGCGCGGGCGGTTTCGCCACGGCTGCGGCTTGGGCCATGACTGTTCTCCGTTCTCGTACGGCGGGCTTTCTTCGTGCGGTGATGCGGAGGTGCGGGTGAAGCGGGTGTGCAGGTGAAGCGCTTTCTTCCTGTACAGGGGTGTGCCGGGGTGGCCGGCGGCGGTGCGGTGGTGCCGCGGTGCCGTGGTGCGGTGGTTCAGCCCGCGTACGGGTCCTGCACCTTGCCCGGGCGGGCCAGGAACTCGAAGTCGCAGCCGGTGTCGGCCTGGGTGATCTGCTCGTTGTAGAGCGCGCCGTAACCGCGTTCGTAACGGGTGGGCGGCGGTGTCCACTGCGCCCGACGCCGCTCCAACTCCTCGTCGTCCACGTTGAGTCGGAGGGAGCGGGCCTCGACGTCGAGGGTGATCGAGTCGCCCGTGCGCACCAGGGCGAGGGGTCCGCCGACGTACGACTCGGGGGCCACGTGCAGCACGCACGCGCCGTAACTCGTCCCGCTCATGCGGGCGTCGGAGATCCGCACCATGTCCCGTACGCCCTGCTTGAGCAGGTGGTCGGGGATGGGCAGCATGCCGTACTCGGGCATGCCCGGTCCGCCCTTGGGCCCGGCGTTGCGCAGCACCAGCACACTGTCGGCTGTGATGCCCAACTCGGGTTCGTTGATGGTGCGTTGCATGGTCTGGTAGTCGTCGAAGACGACGGCGGGACCGGTGTGCTTCAGCAGGTGCTGCTCGGCGGAGATGTGCTTGATGACCGCGCCGTCCGGGCAGAGGTTGCCGCGCAGCACGGCGACCCCGCCCTCGGACGCGACGGGGTTGTCGCGCGGCCGGATGACGTCGTCGTTGTGCACCTGAGCGGTCGCGAGCTGCTCGCGCATGCTGTCGTGGGAGACCGTGGGCCGGTCCAGATGGAGCAGGTCCGGGATCCGGGAGAGGAAACCGGGGAGGCCGCCGGCGAAGTGGAAGTCCTCCATGAGGTACTTCTGGCCGCCGGGACGGACGTTGGCGAGGACGGGGACCGTGCGGGCGATGCGGTCGAAGTCGTCGAGGGTGAGCTTGACGCCGGCCCGGCCGGCCATGGCGATCAGATGGATGACGGCGTTCGTCGAACCGCCGAGGCCGAGGACGGTCGTCACCGCGTCAGTGAAGGCGTCGGCGGTGAGGATGTCGCTCAGCTTCCGGTCCTTGTGGACCAGTTCGACGATACGCAGGCCGGCCGCCGCGGCCATCCGGTCGTGCCCGGAGTCCACGGCCGGGATGCTCGACGCCCCCGGCACCGTCACGCCCAGCGCCTCGGCCGCGGCCGTCAGCGTGGACGCCGTGCCCATCGTCATGCAGTGGCCGGGCGAGCGGGCGAGGCCGTTCTCCAGCTCGGTCAGCTCGCAGTCGCCGATGAGGCCGGCGCGCTTGTCGTCCCAGTACTTCCACATGTCGGTGCCGGAGCCGAGGACCTCGTTGCGCCAGTGCCCCGGCAGCATCGGCCCGGCCGGCACGAAGACCGTCGGCAGGTCCGCGGTCGCCGCCCCCATGAGCAGCGCGGGCGTCGTCTTGTCGCAGCCGCCCATCAGTACGGCCCCGTCGACCGGGTAGGAGCGCAGCAGCTCCTCGGTCTCCATCGCGAGCAGGTTGCGGTAGAGCATCGGGGTCGGCTTCTGGAAGGTCTCGCTGAGCGTGGAGACCGGAAACTCCAGCGGGAAGCCGCCCGCCTGCCACACGCCCCGCTTCACGGCCTGGGCGCGGTCGCGCAGGTGGACGTGACAGGGGTTGATGTCGGACCAGGTGTTGAGGATCGCGATGACCGGCTTGCCGAGGTGCTCCTCGGGGAGGTAGCCGAGCTGGCGGGTGCGGGCGCGGTGACTGAAGGAGCGCAGACCGTCGGTGCCGTACCACTGGTGGCTTCTCAGCTCTTCCGGGCGCTTCACAGGCCGCTCGTCGAAGCGCTTCATATGGACCATCCGGCGGCTATGGCGGCGACCTCGGCACGTTCGCTCTCGGGCAAGTGCCGGCTCGGCGGGCGGACTTCGCGGCGGCACAGGCCGAGGGAGGCAAGGGCCTCCTTGACGACGGTGACGTTGTTGGCGGAGCCGTTGGCGGCGCGCAGCTCCTCGAACCGCCTGATCTGTTCCCACACTTTCATCGCGGCGGGATAGTCCCCTGATCGAAGCGCTTCGATCATGTTCAGCGAAACGGACGGCGCGACGTTCACCAGCCCGGAGGTGAAGCCGGTGGCGCCCGCGGAGAAGTAGGAGGGGGCGTAGGGCTCGGCGAGGCCGGCGACCCAGACGAACCGTTCCAGCCCCGCGTCGCGTGCGAAGGCGGCGAAGCGGGAGGCGTCCGGGACGGCGTACTTGACGCCGATGACGTTCGGGCAGTCGTCGGCGAGTTCGGCGAGGCGCTCGCCGTGCAGCTGGGCGTTGCGGATGTACGGGACGACGCCCAGCTCGGGCACGGCCTCGGCGATGGCGCGGTGGTAGTCGACCCAGCCGCTCTGCGAGACGTACGGGTGCACGGGCTGGTGGACCATCACCATCTGGGCGCCCCGTTCGGCCGCGTGCCGGGCGGAGGCCACGGCGGTCGGCACGTCGTGTCCGACGCCGACCAGGATCACGGCCCGCCCGCCGGCCTCGTCCAGGGTCGACTCCGTGACCAGGCGGCGCTCTTCGGGGGTGAGGGCGTAGAACTCGCCGGTGTTGCCGTTGGGGGTGAGGGTGGTGATCCCGCCGTCGAGCAGCCGGCGCAGCAGAGCCCGGTGGGCCTGCTGGTCGACGGCGCCGTCCTCGGCGAACGGGGTCACCGGGATGGCCACCACGTCGGCCAGGGCCGTACGCTGGGTCTCGAACGCCACGCCGCTCATTCCTGACCGTCCTCTCCCTGGACCTCGGACCGCGCGTCGGGCTGTGCGCCGGGCTGTGTGTCTGACTGCGCGTCGGACTGCGCGTCGGGGAAGGCTCGTTGCACGAACGACGCGATGTGGGCGTGCAGTGCACCGGCCGCGCCGTCCGCGTCGCCCGCCAGCGCGAGCCGCAGGATCTCCCGGTGCTCGCCGGCCTCCCGCTCCCAGGAGGGCGAGGCGGCCCAGGCGACGGCGGACACGAGAGCGGCCTGGTCGCGGACCTCGTCGAGCATCCGGCCGAGCAGCGGGTTGCCGCACGGCAGATACAGGGCGCGGTGGAACTCCCGGTTCGCCAGCGACCGTTCGGCCGTGTCGGCGGCGTCGTCGGCCCTGGTCAGCGCATCCCGGGCGGCGTCCAGGGAAGCCCCGCGCCGCACGGCCCGCTTGAGCGCCTCGGGTTCGAGGAGCAGCCGGACGTCATAGACCTCGCGCGCCATGTCCGCGTCCACCATGCGCACCGTGACGCCCTTGTACTGGCTCATGACGACCAGTCCGGTGCCGGCCAGGGTCTTGAGCGCCTCGCGCACCGGGGTCTTGGACACCCCGAACTGCGCGGCGACCTCGGTCTCGACCAGGGCCTGACCCGGCGTCAACTGCCCGGTGAGGATGCGGCGTTTGATCTCCTCCAGCACGTACTGCGTGCGGGACGGGATCGGCGTGGGCACAGAGGTCATGCGCGCCTCTCGGATCTCACGGATCACGGATCTCGGATCGGATCTCACATATCGCGTCTCACATATCGCGTCTCATATATGACGTACGAAGTGCGACGGGTTGAAGGTAGGAGCGCCTCTGTGTTTCGTCAATGCTTCTGACAAAGGAAGTGAAGGTTGCGTCAGAGGGGGATGGTCTCGCCCTCGCGTGCGGTGCGGGTCGGGCCGCCGAACGCGCTCTCGGCGCGGGCGGTCGCCGCCTTCCGGGTCAGCGTGGGCCCGACATGGGTGACGTACAGCTCGCGCACCCCCGCCTTGCGGGCCGCGTCGCCGGCGTCCTCCGGCGTGAGATGGACCCGCTGTTCCCGTTCGCCTTCGCGATGCTCGTCGAGGTCCGCCTCGCACAGGAACAGGTCGGCCCCGGAGGCGAGTTCGGTGAGCGCGTCGCACGGCCCGCTGTCCCCGGAGTACGCGAGCACGCTCCCCTGGCACTCCACGCGCAGTCCGTACGCCTCGGTGTCGTGCGCCACCGCGCGCGAGGTGAGGCGCAGGTTCCAGTGCCGTACGGTGTGCCCGTCGTACAGGGGCCTGAAGTCGAGGAAGCTGCTCAGAAAGCGTATGTCCGACCGCCCGAGGAAGCCCGCGACGCGGCGGGCGCAGTCGAGCGGCGCGTACACCGGGATCGGGGCCGGCGGGGTCATCCCGCCGTAGGCGAACGCATAGGCGGCGGCGAGGAGATCGGCGCTGTGGTCGGCGTGCAGATGCGAGATCCAGATCGCCGTGAGCCGGTCGGGATCCGTGTGCCGCTGCAACTCGGCGAACGTACCGGGCCCCGCGTCCATCCACACCTCGGCACCCGCCCCGCGCAGCAGATAGCCGGAGCAGGGGCGGCCCGGCCCCGGGTGCGGGGAGGCGGTGCCGAGGACGGTGAGACTGAGGGGCATGGTGGCGAGCGTACGTTTCGCCTCCGCCGGGCGCGCCGTGTTTACGTCCGTCTACGGCAACGTCATGGGCCCGTCTACGCCCGGCTCGTTGGACCGTCCAGAACATCCGGCACGTCCGGCACGCCCGGAACAGCCGGCACGCCCGAGCCGGATCAGGCTCGGCCACGCGTCCGCTCGGCCACGCGCCCGAGCCCGATCACGTCCGTCCGAGCGTCCAGCCCGGATCACTCCCGCCCAGACGTCAGCCCGGATCGCGCCCGCTCAGGCCGACCGCCCGGTCCAGCAGCGGGGCGTCGTCCGGGACCGGCACGACGGGGCCGAAGATGCCGCCCCCGCCGTCCGGGTCGTCGGCGGCCGCCCGCAGGAAGCCGTACGACGCCTGCAGCGCGGCCGGGTCGGGCGTGTACTCCTGGCCGGTGGCCCGGGCGAGGTCCCAGCCGTGGATCACCAGTTCGTCCACGGCGACGGCGCCCGCGACCGCGCCGGGCAGGTCGAGGCCGCCCGCCCGGGTCAGGCCGGTCCAGGCGGCCGGGTCGCGCCAGGCCTCGGCGAGTGCGTCGAGGACCTCGGGCAGCTCCTCGCGCCAGCCGGGCCCGATGTCCGGCGCGGCGGCGTCGGGCGGGGTGTCGGTCGTGAGCCCCAGGTCCTTGCGGGCCGCGTCACGGAAGGCGACGGCGAGGCCGGCGAGGTGGCCGAGCATGTTGCGCACGGCGCAGCCCGGGCAGGGCGTGCCGTGCGCGAGCTGCTCGTCCCGGACGCCCGCCGCGAGGCGCGCCACGATCCGGGTCTGGGGGCCGAGGTCGAGAGTGGTGGTCGTCGTGTCGGTCATGCAGGGTGGACTGCCCGGGCCCCCGAAACTCATCGCCGGTCGACCGTCACCCGCCGAAATCCGGCCGAATCCGCAGGGAAGGACGGGAAGGACAGGGAGGGCGGAACGCCTGGCCCCGACGACAAGGCCGGGCCGGACGCCCCCGAAGCACGGACGGACCACCACCCGGTCAGCGTGCCGCCAGCGCCTCCCGTACGGCCGCCAGGTCCGCGTCCGACGCCAGCCCCGCGTGATACAGCCGGATCTCCGTCGCGCCGAGCTCACGCGCGCGTGCCGTGTCGGCCGCGAGGGTCGCCGGGCTGCCGCCCATGCCGGAGACGACGCCGAAGTTGGCGGCGACGACCGCGCCCTCGCGGCGCTGCTCGGCGAACGGGGTCAGCAGACCGGGCCCACCCGCGCAGGGCACGACGACGCCGTCCGCGACGGACAGGATGTGCGCGGGGTCGACGCCCGGGTTGGCGCCGACGTGGTGGGTCACGGGGTCGGCGTGCAGCAGGACCTGGAAGCCCTGGGGTGCGGCGGCCCGGACGGCGGCGACGGCGGTCTCCTGAAGGGTGCGGGCCCTGTCGTCGCGCCACGCGCGCGTGCCCGCCGCCGTCTCCGCCCCGAGCAGCTTCTCGACCCCCGCCCAGCCTCCGTCGTCCGACGCCCCCTGCCACAACGGCTCCAGCGCGTCCCGTACGGCGGCGGCGAGCGCGTCGGCGTCCAGGCCCTGTGCGCCGTAGCCGGCCCGGCAGACGGGGCAGAAGCAGAGCGCCATGAGGTACTGGCCGGCGTCCCCGAGGCCGACGCCGGCGGTCTTGTCGTGGGCGTGCAGGTGCTGGAGGCCGTACCAGCCGAGGGACTCGAGTTCCGTGCCGCTCGCACCGGGGCGTACGGCGGCCTCGGCGGCGAGGTCGACGAGGTACGCGCGTGTGGCGGGCTGCGCGATGCAGGGGGCCCATGGGTAGCGGTCGCCGTAGGCGTTGACGACGGAGGTGTCCGGGTGCTCGGCGCCCAGGCGGGAGTTGTGGGCGAGGACCACCCAGGTGTGCACCTCCAGGCCGGCCTGCGCGAGCGCGGCGGCGGCCTCGCCGTAGGCGTCGCCGGGGGCCCAGTCGCCGGCCGGGTAGGGGCGCAGGGCGCGGCCCTTCCAGCGGGCGTCCCTCGGGTCCGTGGGGTAGAGCACGGCCGCGTGCTCGGCGGTGACGATGCGGTGGCGCGGGTGGCGGGGGGTGAGGGCGCGGGTGGAGTGGTAGGCGGCGGCGAGGGTCACCTGCTCCACGCCGAGCGCGGCGATGCGGGCCGGGGCCTCGGGGTCGCCGGTGACGTCCCAGGGGTAGACGAAGGTCGACGCCTTCACCGAGTCTCCTCCTCCAGCAGCGCGTAGCCGCGTTCGATCAGTTGAGCGAGTTGCTTGAGGTGATCCTCGCTCGGTTCGTGCAGCGGCGGGCGGACTTCGCCCACGTCGAGGCCGCGCAGCCGGACGCCCGCCTTGACGAGGGCGACGGCGTAGCCGCGGCCCTGGGCGCGCAGGGCGACGAACGGGCCGTAGAAGCCGTCCAGCAGCCGGTGGACGGTGGCGTCGTCGCCGGTGGCGAGCGCCCGGTGGAAGGCGAGGGCGATCTCGGGGGCGAAGCAGAACACGGCGGAGGAGTAGAGGGTGACGCCGAGGGCGCGGTAGGCGAGCTGGGTCTGCTCGGCGGTCGGCAGTCCGTTGAAGTAGAGGAAGTCGCCGGGGACCTCGGTCCGGACGGCGCTGACGATCCGCTGCATCAGGTCGAGGTCGCCGAGGCCGTCCTTGAGGCCGATGACGCCCTCGGTGCGGGCGAGCTCCACGACCGTCTCCGGGGTGAAGACGGCGTTGTCGCGCTGGTAGACGATGACGGGGAGGGGGGTCGCGGCCGCCACCTCCCGGTAGTGGCGCAGCAGCCCCTCCTGCCCGGCGAGCACGAGGTAGGGCGGCAGGGCGAGCAGCCCGTCCGCTCCGGCGTCCTGCGCGAGCCGGGCGTACCGCACGGCGAGCGCGGTGCCGTAGCCGACGCCCGCGACGACCGGGACCCGCCCGTCGGTCTCCGCCACGGCCGCCCGCACACAGCGCTCGAACTCCTCCGGGTCGAGTGCGTGGAACTCCCCGGTGCCGCAGCAGGCGAAGACGGCCGCCGCCCCGGCCTCGACCCCGCGGCGGACGTGCGCGCGGTAGGCGTCGAGATCGAGGGAGCCGTCGGGGCCGTAGGCCGTGACGGGGAAGAACAGCGGTCCGCTGGGGACGCGGAGGCGGGCGGCGAGGGGGGCTGGCGTCACGGGCTCTCCCGGTCCATATTCTTGAGCAGCGTCCATATTCCTGAACAGGCCCACGCTAAGGCGACCGATCTGGCCGGGTCAAGCACGGCAACCCCTCAGACACCAGCAGTTTTGCCGCTCCTGTAGGACACTTGACGGGTGTCGCCGCCGCTCCTTAGCGTGTCCACGCATGTGAACCACGGCCATGCATGCGTCCACTCAGTCAAGTGATCCAAGGAGACCCGAGGATGCCCGCTCCCCGCACCGTCCTGCTCACCGGCGCCGCCGGCGGCCTCGGCACCCTGATGCGGGACCTGCTCCCGGCCTACGGCTACGAGCTGCGGCTGCTCGACCTGCGCCCGATCGACGACGCGCCGGACGCGATCGTCGCGGACCTGGCCGACAGGGACGCCGTGCGCGAGGCCGTGCGGGGCGTCGACGCGATCGTCCACCTCGCGGGCATCTCCCTGGAATCCTCCTTCGAGAAGATCCTCGGCGCGAACATCGAGGGCACGTACCACCTGTACGAGGCCGCCCGCGAGGAGGGCGTCGCACGGATCGTCTTCGCCTCCTCCAACCACGCGGTCGGCTACGCCCCCCGCCCCCGGGGAGACGCTCCCCTGATCCCGATCGACACCCCTCATCGCCCGGACACCTTCTACGGCCTGTCCAAGGCCTTCGGCGAGGACCTCGCCCAGCTCTACTGGGACAGGCACGGCCTGGAGACGGTCTCGGTGCGCATCGGCTCCTGCTTCGCCGAGCCGACCAGCGTGCGCATGCTGTCGCTGTGGATGAGCCCGGCCGACGGCGCCCGCCTCTTCCACGCGGCGCTGACCGCCGAGCACGTCGGCCACACGATCGTCTACGGCTCCTCCGCCAACACCCGCCTGTGGTGGGACCTGTCGAGCGCGCGGGCCCTCGGCTACGAGCCGCAGGACGACTCCGAACCGTACGCCGAGAAGCTGATCGCCGAGCAGGGCGAGCTGGACCCGGAGAACATCGCCCACGCCCACCTGGGCGGCCACTTCGTCAACGACCCGCCGATCTGGCCGTACTGACCCGTACGGACACGGTCCTGCGGACCTTTCGGGACACGGGCGGGCGCCGAACGGGCCCGCCCGTCGCCGCATCCGGGCACGCGTGCTGCCCGATCGCACACGCCTTCCGGCCGCCCCGCAGGTCCGAGGCGGTCACCCGCCCCGGGAAACGGGCGCGCCCGGGCAGCATCGAACGTGCAACAGGCCTGGTCAGTGCCGCTCCCCGGCGGTAGAACTTCCCCCATGGATCCCACCGGACCCCAGGCGGGCCCGAACGGGCAGGGAAGCGAGGTGACGGCATGCCCCCGAGAACGGCGGAGGAACGCCAGCGCGAGATTCGTGCGCGCCGCCCGCGCCACCGGCTCGGTCGACGTCGCCGCGCTCGCCGCCGCACTGGGCGTGGCCAGGGAGACCGTACGACGGGATCTGCGCGCCCTGGAGGACCACGGACTGGTCCGCCGCACGCACGGCGGCGCGTATCCCGTGGAGAGCGCCGGCTTCGAGACGACGCTCGCCTTCCGCGCCACCAGCCATGTGCCCGAGAAGCGCCGGATCGCCGCCGCGGCGGCCGGCTGCTCGGGGACGCCGAGACGGTCTTCGTCGACGAGGGCTTCACCCCGCAGCTCATCGCCGAGGCGCTGCCCGGGGACCGACCGCTGACCGTGGTCACCGCGTCCCTGCCGGTCGCGGGCGCGCTCGCCGAGGCCGAGAACGTCTCCGTGCTGCTCCTCGGCGGCCGGGTCCGCTCCGGAACGCCGGCCACCGTCGACCACTGGACGACGAAGATGCTGGCCGGCTTCGCCGTCGACCTCGCCTGCCTCGGCGCCAACGGCATCTCCCGCGAACACGGTCTGACCACCCCGGACCCGGCTGTCGGCGAGGTCAAGGCGCAGGCCGTCAGGGCCGCGCGCCGCACGGTGTTCGCGGGCGTGCACACCAAGTTCGGGGCGGTCAGCTTCTGCCGGTTCGCCGAGATCGGCGCGCTGGAGACGATCGTGACGAGCACGCTCCTCCCGTCGGCCGAGGCCCACCGCTACTCACTGCTGGGGCCACAGGTCATCCGCGTCTGAAAATCCAACCGACTCTCTCCGTAGGGCGCAGCCACCGCCCACTTCACCAAGGAGACCGGAGGCGCCCGAACTCTTCGCGAGCGGGATCGTCGTGGTTCCGTAGCCCAGGTATCCGTAGCCCAGGTAAGGGAACGGCAAAGTGGTGTCGTTCGTTCACCCGGCATGACCGCTATGACCCCCGGCTCGAACATCCCTCTCCCCGTCGTGCGCGTGACGGTGGACGTCGCCGCCCCGGTGCGGCTCGACGTATCGGGCCTGCTGCTCACCGCCGACGGCAAGGTGCGCTCCGACGACGACTTCATCTTCTACAACCAGCCGAGCGGCCCGGGCGTGACGTACCGCTCCGGCGGCGGCTCGGCTCCGGACGCGATCACGGTCGACACCTCCGCTCTGCCCCCGGGCATCGAGAAGATCGTCGTCACGGCGAGCCCGGACGCCGCGGGCCAGACGTTCCAGGGCGTCGAACCGACCGCCACGATCCGCAGCGCGGACGACGACAGCGTCCTGGCCACGTTCACGCCCCCGCAACTCGCCGCCGAGACGGCCCTGGTGGTCGTGGAGATCTATCAGCGGGGCGGCGCCTGGAAGGCGCGCGCCGTCGGCCAGGGGTACGCCAACGGCCTGGCCGGCATCGCGACCGACTTCGGCGTCACCGTGGAGGAGCCCGCCGCCGCGCCCGCGCAGCCGGCGGCCTCCCCGGCGGCGGCGACCCCGGCCGCCGCCCCCGCCCCCGGCGCCGGGAAGATCAACCTGGACAAGGGCCGGGTGAGCCTGCAGAAGAACCAGACCGTGTCCCTGGTCAAGGGCGGCCGCCCGCTGCTCTCGCTGGTCCAGATGGGCCTCGGCTGGGAGCCGGCGTACCGCGGCAAGGACATCGACCTGGACGCCTCGGTCATCGCCTTCGGCCCGCAGCGCAACCACGTCGACAGCTGCTACTTCGGCAAGCTCTCCATCGTGAACGGCGCGATCAAGCACTCCGGCGACAATCTCACCGGCGAGGGCGGCGGCGACGACGAGGTGATCACGGTCGATCTCGGCCGGCTCCCGCAGGAGGTGTCGGGCCTGGTCTTCACGGTGAACTCCTTCTCCGGCCAGAAGTTCACCGAGGTCGCCAAGGCCTACTGCCGTCTGGTGGACCCGGCGACCGGCGAGGAGTTGGTCCGCTTCGACCTGACCAGTGCCGAGGCGCAGACGGGCGTGATGATGGCCAAGCTCATCCGGCAGTTCTCCGGCGAGTGGGAGATGACCGCCATGGGCGACTTCGTCAAGGCCCGCACCGTGCGCAACATGGTGAAGCCGGCGGCCCAGTCCCTGTAGACAGCCGTACGACCGCTGCGGGCGCCCCCGGCCACAGGGGGCGCCCGGCGTTCACTCCTCCGTCGAGGGCCGCAGCCCCTCCGTCAGCAGGGACAGATACCGGCGGATCTGCCGGCCCTGACCGTTCGCCAGCTCCGACGCCGTGGACACTCCGTGGGCCAGCCGCAGGACCTCGACCGACTCGATGTCCGGCCGCAGGGTCCCCTCCCGCTGCGCCGCCTCGACCAGCCGCTGCGCCGCGCCCTTCATGGAGGTGCTGCAGGCCGTGAGCGCGGCCTTGCTGCCGTCCGTGACGGCCGAGCCCAGCAGGGCCTTCAGGCCGCGTACCTGGATCGTGCCGACACAGAGCTCGTAGAGCCACTCCGTCAGCGCCTCACCGGGCGGCAGCTCCTTCGCGATCTCGTCGGCCCGCGCCCCGAGCGCCTCGATCCGCTCGACGTACGCCGCCTCCAGCAGCGCCTGCCGGGTCGGGAAGTGCCGGTACAGCGTGCCGGACCCGACCCCCGCGCGTTTGGCGATGTCGTCGAGGGACGCGCCTTCCCCATGCTCGGCGAACGCCTCCGCCGCCACCTTCAGCAACCGCTCATAGTTGCGCCGAGCGTCCGCACGCATGGGCTTGACCTGCGTCATCCACATACTCCTTGCAAAGCGGGGACCGCCTCCGTATCTTACCCGGTACTAAACGGAGACAGTCCCCGCTTGTCGTCGGGTGCGCGACGGGCCGTCCGTGCTGCCCGCACGCCTCTCACTCGGGGACGCCAGACAGGGAGCACTTCCATGTCCACCCCGTCCACCACCACCGATGCTCTCTCCGCACCACCCCGACCCGCCAGGCTCGGCGCCGCTCTCTTAGTCATCGTGACCGCCTATCTGATGGTCGGCGTCGACTCCACCGTCGTCAACGTCGCGCTGCCCGCCCTCCAGAAGGACCTCGACTTCAGCCCCACCGGGCTGTCCTGGGTGCTCAACGCCTACACGCTCGCCTTCGGCGGTCTGCTGCTGCTCGGCGGGCGGGTCGGCGACATCGTCGGCCGCCGCCGTACGCTCGGCGCCGGCGCCCTGCTCTTCGCCTGCTCCTCCCTGCTCGGCGGGCTCGCCGCCGACAGCGCCTGGCTGCTCGCCGCCCGCGCGCTCCAGGGCGTCGGCGCCGCGCTCATCGCGCCCAGCACCCTCGCCCTGATCACCACCAACTTCCCGGAGGGCCCGCGCCGGCACCACGCACTCGGCGTCTACACCTCCATGGCGGGCATCGGCGCCTCGATCGGCCTGGTCCTCGGCGGCCTGCTCACCTCCTGGGCGTCCTGGCGCTGGTCCCTGCTGATCAATGTGCCGATCGGCGTCGCGGTGGCCCTCGCCCTGCCCCGCTTCGTCGCCGAGACCCCGCGCCACGCGGGCCGGTTCGACGTGGCGGGCGCGCTCACCGGCACGGCCGGGACGACCTCGCTGGTGTACGCGTTCATCCGGGTCTCCTCGGACGGTTGGGGCGACCTCCAGGCACAGCTCGGGTTCAGCGCGGCGGCGGCCCTGCTGGCCGGCTTCGCCCTGGTCGAGTCCCGCGCGGGCCAGCCGATCATGCCGCTGCGGCTGTTCGCCAACCGCGACCGCGCGGGTGGCTACGCGGGCGTCCTGCTGCTGCCCGCGGGCATGTTCGGCGCGTTCTACTTCCTCACCCTGATCTGCCAACAGGTTCTGGACTACAGCCCGTTGCGCGCGGGGTTCGCCTTCCTGCCGCTGACCCTCGCGCTGTTCACGGTCGTCCGCCTCGTGCCCCGGCTGCTGGCCCGCTTCGGCGCCAAGCCGGTCCTGCTCACCGGCATGACCCTGCTCGTCTCGTCGGCCGCGTGGCTGTGGCGGCTGCGACCCGACGACGGCTATGCGACCGGCCTGCTCGGCCCGATGCTGCTGATGGGCGCGGGCGTGGGCCTCAGCTTCATGCCGCTCAACGCGACGATCCTCGCGGGCGTCGAACCCCGGGAGGCGGGCTCCGCGTCCGGTCTGCTGCAGACCCTGCAGTGGCTGGGCGGCACGCTCGGACTGTCCGTCCTGGTCACGGTGTTCGGCACGGCGACCCGGCACACGACCGGGTCGCCCTCCGAGATCCTCGTCCACGGCGCGTCCCGCGCGTTCGGCGTCGGCGCGCTGATCGCCCTGACCGCGCTCCTTGTGTGCGCCTCGGTGATCACCGGCGCCCGGCCGAAGCCCACCACGTGACGCCCCGGCCGTCCGGCCACCCAGCCGCTGGGCCACCCGGCCACCCGGCCACCCGCTCGCCTAGAACAGCGCGCTGTACGCGTTCAGCGCGGGCTGCCCGCCGAGGTGGGCGTAGAGCACGGTGGAGTCCCGGCCGATCTCCCCGCGCCCGACCAGGTCGATCATCCCGGCCATCGACTTCCCCTCGTAGACGGGGTCGGTGACCATGCCCTCGGTCCGGGCGGCCAGCCGCATCGCCTCCAGGGTCGGCTCGTCCGGGACGCCGTAGACGCCCGCGTGGTACCGCTCGTCCAGCTCGACGTCCTCGACGGTCAACTCCCGCTTGACGCCGATGAGCTGTCCGGTGCGGTGGGCGATGCGGGCGATCTGCTCCCGGGTCTCGGCGGGCTTGGCGGAGGCGTCGACGCCGAGCACCCGCCGGGGCCGCCCGCCCGCCTCCTCCAGCGCCGCGAACCCGGCGACCATGCCGGCCTGGGTCGACCCGGTCACGGAACACACGATCACGGTGTCGAAGAAGACGCCCGACTCCCGCTCCTGCTCGGCGACCTCTTGCGCCCATCCGGCGAATCCGAGGCCGCCGAGCGGATGGTCGGAGGCCCCGGCCGGGATGGCGTACGGCTTGCCGCCCGACTCCTCGACCTCGCGCAGCGCCTGCTCCCAGCTCTCCTTGAAGCCGATCCCGAACCCGGCCCGGACCAGACGTACGTCGGCGCCGGCGAGCCGGCTGATCAGGATGTTGCCGACCTTGTCGTAGACGGAGTCGGGCCACTCCACCCAACTCTCCTGGATCAGCACGCACTTGAGCCCGGCGCGGGCGGCGCAGGCGGCGACCTGGCGGGTGTGGTTGGACTGCACGCCGCCGATCGAGACGAGCGTGTCGCAGCCCTGCGCGAGGGCGTCGGCGACCAGGTACTCCAGCTTGCGGGTCTTGTTCCCGCCGTACGCGACACCGGAGTTGCAGTCCTCGCGCTTGGCCCACAGGGCGGCGCCGCCGAGGTGGGCGGTGAGGCGCTCCAGCGGGTGCACGGGCGAGGGGCCGAAGAGGAAGGGGTAACGGTCGTACGAGGAAAGGGACATGGGTCCTCCCGGGGTCAGTCGCCTTCGGCGAGGTCCGCGAGACCCCGCCAGATCTCCGCGGTGACGCGGACCGCTTCGTCCACGTCACCGGCGGCGCAGGCCTCGATGAGCCGCTCGTGCAGCCCGGCCGAACGACAGTTGCCGCCCTCGCCGAAGCGGTGTCGCTCCAGCCGGCGGATGAGCGGGGTGTAGCGGGCGACGGTGGCGGCCGCGGCGCGGTTGCCGCTCACCCGGACGAGGACGTCGTGCAGCTCGTCGTCGGCGCGCAGGGCGGCGTCCACGTCGCCGACGCGCACGGCGGCGGCGAACCGCTCGTTGGCCGCGCGCATCCCCTCGACGTCCGCGTCCCGCAGCCGGACCACCGCGACCCGCGCGACCAGCTCGTGCATGGCCCCGACCACGGCCGCCGCGTCCCGTACGTCGGCGGCCACGACCGGGGTCACCCGTGTGTAGCTCTGCGGCTTGCTCTCCAGGAGCCCCTCGTCGACGAGCCGGGCGAACGCCTCCCGCACCGGCGCCCGGGACAGCCCGAGCCGCTCCGCGAGATCGGCGTCACGCACCACCGCCCCGGGCTCGATCGCCCCGGTCACGATGGCGTCCCGGATCGCCGCGTAGGCGCGGTCCCTGAGCAGAGTGCGTGGCACGGCCTCCATGAACTGAAATGTTAGATGTCAGTCCCCCGCTTCGCCAGACCCTGGAGGGGGCCCTTGGCTGGAGAGGCCCCTTGGCTGGAGGGGTTACCCGCGCTTCTGCCGCTTCCACGGCCCCGTGATCGCCAGCATGATGCCCGGCGTCTGGATGTTGGCGAACAGGGTGCGGCCGTCGGGGGAGAAGGTGACGCCGGTGAACTCGCTGTATTCCGGGGCGTCTTCGGTGCCGAGGTTGAGTTCGTTGCGGGCGATGGGGTAGGTGCGGCCGCTGTCGGTCGCGCCGAAGAGGTGCTGGATTCCCTCGCCGTCCTCGGCGATGACGAGGCCGCCGTAGGGGGACACGGTGATGTTGTCGGGGCCGTCGAAGGCGCCGTCGACGGACGGGTCGGGGTTCACGCCGAGCAGGACCTTGAGGGTCAGGGTGCGGCGCTTGGGGTCGTAGAACCAGACGGCGCCGTCGTGCTGGGCGCCGGGGCTCTCCTCACGGGCGTAGGAGGAGACGATGTAGGTGCCGCCGTCGGCCCACCACATGCCCTCCAGCTTGCGGGCGCGGGTGATCTGGCCGGCGGCGAACTGCTTGCGGACGGATACGGTCTTCGCGTCGCGGTCGGGGACGGTCACCCAGTCGACGCCGTACACCGTGCCGATCTTCGTGGCGCGGGAGAGGTCGTCGACGAACTGGCCGCCGGAGTCGAAGCACTTGAAGGCCTGGAGCACGCCGGCGTCGTCGGCGAGGCCGCGCAGCGCGCCGCGGCCGTGGCAGTGGCCCTCCGGCGGGGTCCAGCGGTAGAGCAGGCCGTTGGGGCCCGAGGCGTCCTCGGTGAGGTAGGCGTGACCGCGCTTGGGGTCGATGACCACGGCCTCGTGGGCGTACCGGCCCAGCGCCTTGATCGGCTTGGGACCGCGGTTGGCGCGGCGGTCCTCGGGGTCGACCTCGAAGACGTAGCCGTGGTCCTTGGTCATGCCGTTCTGGCCGGCCTTGTCCTCGGTCTCCTCGCAGGTGAGCCAGGTGTCCCAAGGGGTGCTGCCGCCCGCGCAGTTGGTGGAGGTGCCGGCGATGCCGACCCACTCGGCGACCTGGCCGCCGGGGCGGACCTCGACGACCGTGCAGCCGCCGGAGGCCGCCGGGTCGTAGACCAGGCCCTCGGTGAGCGGGACGGGGTGGGCCCAGGCGGAGCGCGGGCCCTTGAGCTCGTGGTTGTTGACGAGGAGGGTCGCGCCGCGCGGGCCGTCGAAGGCGGCGGTGCCGTCGTGGTTGGACGGGGTGATCTCGCCGGACTCCAGCGTGGTCTTCCCGCTGTAGGTGATGATCCGGTACTTGAACCCGGCGGGCAGCGCGAGGATGCCGTCGGGGTCGGGGATCAGCGGTCCGTAGCCGACCCCTCCGTGCGCGGCGGCCGACTGCTGCGCGGCGTCCCCGGCGACCTCGGTGTCCGTGGCGGCGAGGGCGTTCGGCGCGGTGGCGAGGGCGCCTACGCTGCCCGCCAGCGCGACCCCGGCGCCGGTGATCGCGGATTGTCTGGCGAAGTCCCTGCGGGTGAGCGACATGGTGTCTCCTGAGACGGTGGGCGTGCCGTGGAGGGTGGCGGACCGCGGTTCGGCGCCACCGTCCCGCCCATGCCTGAACGGGAGTTGAACGGAGGGCGACTTCGAGAGACCCGCTTCCATGAATCCGTACGGACCGGCCCACGGGATCTCAAAAAGTCCGTCGCTCAGACCGTCTCTCAGTCCGTCGCTCAGACCGTCGCTCGGATCGTCTCTCAGTCCGCCCCTCGGTCCAGGCGTCGGCTCACCCGCCCTGCTGTGAGCGTGCCTTGAACGCCGCCTTGCGCGCCTCCTTCGCGATCCGCTTGTCCGGGTGGAGGCGGCCCATCGCCTCCAGGACGTCCGGCGTCGCCGGGTGTTCCACGCGCCAGGCCGCCGCGAAGAACCCGCTGTGCTGCTGGGCCAACCCCTCGACGAGGGCCTGGAGTTCCTCGGAGTTGCCCTCGGCGGCGAGCTGCGCGGCCAGGGTGTCGATGGTCAGCCAGAAGACCAGGTCCTCGGAGGGGGCCGGTACGTCGCTCGCGCCGAGCTCGCTCAGCCAGACGCGTGCGAGTCCGCCGAGCTCGGCGTCGTCGAGGACCTCGCGCACGGCCGGCTCGGCCTGCGCACCGACCAGGGAGAGCGCCTGCTGGCAGCGCAGCCGGCGCAGCGGTGCGCCGGGGTCCGAGCCGCGGGCGGCGGCCAGCAACTCCCGTGCGGCGGAGACGGGTTCGCGGCGGTCCAGCCACTGCTCGGTCTCGGCGCGGGCGGCCCGCGGACCGAAGCCGGCGCTGCCGTCGAGGAGGACGTCGGCGCCCTTGTCGGCGAGGTCGCCGACGGCCGGGGCCTCGAAGCCGGACTCCAGCAGCCTCGCCCGCAGCCCGTACACGCCGAGCGGGGTGAGGCGGACCATGCCGTAGCGGGAGACGTCGGTCTCGTCGACCGGTGCGGCGGGCTCCTCCTCGGGGTCCGCCATGAGCGCCTCGTCGACGGGCTGGTAGGCGACGAGGCCGATCGGCTCCAGCAGCCGGAACTGGTCGTCGAGTCGCATCATCGCGTCGGAGACCTGCTCCAGGACGTCGTTGGTGGGCTCGTCCATGTCGCCGGGGACGATCATGGAGGCGGCGAGCGCGGGGAGCGGGACGGGGCCGTCGCCGGGGCCGTCCTCGTTGGCGGTGAGGAGATAGAGGTTGCCGAGCACGCCGTCCAGGAACGCGGCCTCGGCCTCGGGGTCCCAGTCGAGCCGGGAGAAATCGATGTCGCCGCCCTCGTCCATGGCGTCCATCAGCTCGTCGAGGTCGGGGACGCTGGCGTCGGCGAGGACGGTCTCCAGGGCGCCGAGCCAGACGGCGAGGACGTCGTGCGGGGCGCCGCCGGTGAGCAGGGCCAGGTCCTCGCCGGCCGTGACGGTGCCCGCCTCCTCGTCGACGACCTCGACGAGACCTGCGTCCACCGCGACCCGCCAGGACTCGCTCGCGTAGGCGACCGCGTCCTCCCCGGTCAGTCCGAGCACCTCTGCGGCGGCCTCCAACTGCTCCTGCGCGAGCCCGCCTCCGGCGTCGACCCGGGTCTCGGGACCGGCCCAGCGGGCGAGCCTGGCGGCGCGGGAGAGCAACGGCGTGGACAGCGCGTCGCGCGCCAGCTCCGCTTCGGGATGCAGCCGCACCGGCGGCAGGGGGGAGCTGTCTGACATCGACTGTTTCTCCTAGAACGCCATGTACGCCGTACGGCTGCCTGGACGGCGTACGGCCCAAGCGCTCAGCCTAGACGGATATGGACCCATGCCGCCCGGTTCACGTCTCCGTCGGGTCCCGTACATGGCCGAAACCTTGACAACTGGCCTGACCAGGCACGAGATTGACGCGCGTAGAAATCAGCTGGACATCTGTTCACTGTATTTTCTACGCGCGTCGCGCACCGCCCCACAGGTCGCGGCCCCCCGATTCATGCTGCACCCTCGTCCCGGCGCCCATGCACGTCCCCGGAGGGATCCCGTTGCCGAGCAACAAGTCCGCGCGTCTCGCCGCGCTCACCGTCGCCGCCGTCTGTTCCGCGGCCTCCACCGTCGCCCTCACCGCGCCCGCGCAGGCGGACACGGTGGCCGTCCACGACATCCAGGGCACCACCCGGATCTCCCCGTACGCCGGCAAGGCGGTCACAGGTGTGGCCGGAATCGTCACCGGTGTGCGCACCTACGGCTCGTCCAGAGGGTTCTGGATCCAGGATCCGAACCCGGACGCCGACCCGGCCACCAGTGAGGGCGTCTTCGTCTTCACCAGCTCCACCCCGAAGGTCGCCGTCGGCGACTCCGTCACGGTCACCGGCACGGTCTCGGAGTTCGTCCCGGGCGGCGCCTCGACCGGCAACCAGTCGGTGACCGAGATCACCAAGCCGACGGTGACCGTCGTCTCCAGCGGCAACGCGGTTCCGGCCGCGACCGTCGTGAATGCGCGCTCGGTCCCGGCCGCGTACGCCCCGGAGGGCGACGCCGCGGCGAGCAACTCGATCAACGCCCTCACGCTTGAGCCCAAGAAGTACGCCCTGGACTACTACGAGTCCCTCGAGGGCATGAACGTCCAGGTCACGGACGCCCGGGTGGTCACCGGCACCGACCCGTACAGCGAGCTGTGGGTCACGGTGAAGCCGCACGAGAACACCAGCCGCCGCGGTGGCACCGTGTACGGCTCGTACACCTCGCAGAACACCGGCCGGCTCCAGATCCAGTCGCTCGGCGCCACGGCCGACTTCCCCGCCGCGAACGTCGGCGACCAGCTCACCGGCGCCACGACCGGCCCACTGGACTACAACCAGTTCGGCGGTTACACGCTCGTCGCGAGCCAGCTCGGCACGCTGAAGAGCGGCGGGCTGGAGCGCGAGACGACGCAGAAGCAGAAGAAGGGCGAGCTGGCGGTCGCGACGTACAACGTCGAGAACCTCGACCCGTCCGACGCCACCTTCGAGGAGCACGCCTCCGCGATCGTGAACAACCTGAAGTCGCCCGACATCGTGTCCCTGGAGGAGATCCAGGACGACAACGGCGCGACGAACGACGGCACGACCGCCGCCGACGTGACCGTGAACAAGCTGATCGACGCGATCGTCGCGGCGGGCGGCCCCCGGTACGAGTGGCGTTCGATCGACCCCGTCAACGGCGCCGACGGCGGCGAGCCGGGCGGAAACATCCGTCAGGTGTTCCTGTTCAACCCCGAGCGGGTCTCCTTCACCGACCGCGCGGGCGGCGACGCGACCACGGCCGTCGGCGTGACGAAGGTGCACGGCAAGCCGCAGCTGACCGCCTCGCCGGGGCGCATCGATCCTGCGAACACCGCCTGGAACGCCAGCCGCAAGCCGCTGGTCGGCGAGTTCGTCTTCCGGGGCCGCACGGTCTTCGTGATCGCCAACCACTTCAACTCCAAGGGCGGCGACCAGGGGCTGACCGCGCAGTACCAGCCGGTGGTGCGCAGCTCGGAGACCCAGCGCCACCAGCAGGCGACGCTGGTCAACGCGTTCGTCAAGGACATCCTCGACGTGCAGAAGAACGCCGACGTCATCGCCCTGGGCGACATCAACGACTTCGAGTTCTCCGGCACCGCGCAGATCCTCGAGAGTGACGGCGCGCTGTGGTCGGCGATCAAGTCGCTGCCCAGGAGCGAGCGTTACTCCTACGACTACCAGGGCAACCAGCAGGTCCTGGACCAGATCCTGGTGAGCCCGTCGATCCGGCGCGGCTGCGACTTCGAGTACGACAGCGTGCACATCAACTCGGAGTTCCACGACCAGATCAGCGACCACGACCCGCAGGTGCTGCGCTTCGAGCCGTAGGCCTTGCCGTAGGGCTTGCCGTAGGGCTTTCGGAAGTGGCTACCGGGGCTGGCTGAACGTTTCGTCCAGCCAGCCCTGCCAGGCGAGTTCGTTCGCCTTGGGATCGGCGTCCGGCGCGAAGTCGTGGACGCTGATCCCGACCGGCGCGCCCCAGTGGTTGCGTCCGAAGAAACGGATGAGAGCGCTGTCGGTGCGCAGCCCGATGAAGTACGGGTTCCGGTAGTCGAGTACGGCGTCCAGGACCCGCCCGTCAGGACCCTGGGCCCGGACCCGCTCCCCCTCGGCGGTGTCGTCCGCGAGACCGAGCGCCCGGCCGACGGCGGTGAAGGCGTCGGAGGCCGTCGACGGCTCGGGGCCGTCCAGGGTCGCGAAGGCCACCGGCCGGGGCGCGAAGTGCGCCAGATACTCGCGCAGGGTGTGCAGATAGAAGTCCGTGTGCCGGCCCGCACCGTCGTACTGGTTGTCCCAGTCGTCGACGAAGATGCCGCTGTGCACGTACCGCACCCAGGCACGCCGGCCGTCGTCGCGCGGCTCGACGGTGTAGTCGAGCTGGTTGAGGGTCTGCTGGGAGATGCCCTCGACGTCCTCGACCCGGTTGGTGTAGCGGTGGGGCGGGTCCCAGGCGGTGACCTTCGACCCGAAGGGTCCCGTGCCGCCGACCCGGGGCTCGGGCGGCTCCATCGGCCACAGATAGCCGCCGGTGCCGCTGGTGATCGCCGCCCACACCTCCTCGGGCGTGGCGTCGACCTCGAACTCGCGGGCGATCTCGAATTCCTTTGCCTTTGCCTTGTCCTGCGGCATGACGTGCTCCTGGTGGTTCGGTTACTGGCTCGGTTGCTGGCTCGACTACCGGATCGACTACTAGTTCGATTACTGGTCCAGCTCGGGGGCGGTCCGGTCCTTGACCGTGGGGTGGACGGCCACGACGATCCGGTGGTCGCGGCCGCCGTCGACGTCCGGGGCGTCGTACTTGCGGACGAGGGCGGCGACCCCGGCCGTCAGCTCCTGGATGAAGGCGGCCCGGTCGGCGGCCGAGGCGAAGCGGACCTCGCCGTCCAGCGCGTAGGTCGCCAGCCCCTTGCGGGCCTTCGTCGCGCCGGTGATCAGCGAGCCGACGTCCCGCACCAGGCGGGCGCCGAGCGCGAGCAGCCAGCGCGCGGAGAGCTGGTCGCGGAACCGGTCCGGGTCCGGCTGCACCTGGGCGAGGGCGAGCGGCGAGATCACGTACGAGGCCGCGGTCGCGCGCATCAGGCGCTCGGTGACATTGCCCTTGCGGCGCTCGCCTGCCAGCTCCACCAGGCCGTGCCGCTCCAGGGCCTTGAGGTGGTAGTTCACCTTCTGTCGCGGCAGGCCGACCTTGCCGGCCAGCATCGCCGCCGACGCGGGTCCCGCCGCCAGCTCGGCCAGCAGTCGGCCCCGTATGGGGTCCAGGGAGACCGCTGCGGCCTCGGGGTCCTCGATCACGGTCACGTCCAGCATGCGTCCACCGTCTCACCGAACACTTTTTTTGTCCAGACGACTTCAGCTTTCGGTTGGCGGCCGGGCGCTGCCGACCGAGGCCGCCGGCCGACGACACTCTCTTCGCAGCATCCCTTACCGATACCTCGTAGAAGATTTAAGTGGAGCTTCACGGTTGTGTTACCGAGACTGCTTCCATGACGAACGCACGCTCCGGGAACTCTCCCTTCGGCCGCACCCTCTGCGCGATGATCACTCCCTTCACCGAGACCGGCGCGCTGGACCTCGACGGCGCCCAGCGGCTCGCCGACCGGCTGGTGGCAGGGGGCTGCGACGGGCTGGTGCTGTCCGGCACCACGGGCGAGTCGCCGACCACCTCGGACGCCGAGAAGGCGGAGCTGATCGCGGCGGTGCGGGAGGCGGTGGGCGAGCGGGCCTCGATCGTGGCGGGCGTGGGCACCTTCGACACCCGGCACACCGTCGCCCTCGCCCTCGCCGCGGAGAAGGCGGGCGCGGACGGGGCGCTCGTCGTCAGCCCGTACTACAGCCGACCCCCGCAGGACGCCCTGGAGGCGCACTTCCGGGAGGTCGCGGACGCCTCCGGACTGCCGGTCATGCTGTACGACATCCCCGGCCGCACCGGCGTCCGCATCGAGCCGGAGACGGTGGTCCGGCTCGCCGAGCACCCCCGGATCGTGGCGGTCAAGGACTGCTCCTACGATTTCCTCGGCGTCCAGAAGGTGCTGTCCCGCACGGAGTTGGCGTACTACGCGGGCTGCGACGAGCACAACCTCGCCCTGTACGCGGTGGGCGCGACGGGCTATGTCAGCACCGTCGCGAACCTGGTCCCGGACCGACTCCGGGCGGTTGTGGACGCGTTCGACGCGGGCGGGACGGCCGAGGCGGCCCGGCTTCAGCAACGGGCCACGGAGCTCATCGAGTCGGTCATGTCCTCGGGGCTGCCCGGGACCGTGACCGTCAAGGGACTCCTCAGCGCGCTCGGGCTGCCGGCCGGGCCGGTCCGGGCGCCGCTGCGGCCCGCCGACCGGGAGACGGTCGACGGGCTGCGGGCGGTCTATGAGCGGCTCATGGCCGCCTGACGGAGACACGGGTGGAAACGCGGACGAAGACGCGGACGGACGCCTGGCGAGGGCCAGTCGGCGGTGCGCGACGAAGGCCGGTCGGCGATCCGTGGCATGGGGCGGTCGGCGGTCCGCGGCAAAGGCCGGTCGGCGGTCCGCGGCATGGGGCGGTCGGCGGTCCGCGGCAGGGGGCGGTCAGCGGTCCGCAAAGACCGGCTCCCAACGTCCCGGCGTGTTGTCCTTGGTCGCCCGGAAGTCGCTGAGCGGGACCACCTTGTCGCTGTTCAGCGTCACCAGCACCAGCCGCTGGTGAAACTCGTTGCCGTCCTTTCCGATGTCCCAGGCGACGAGCGAGGAGTCGTCGGCCCAGGCCAGCAACTGCTGACCGTGCGTTTCGGTGAGGTTCTTCCCGGTGCGGGGGTCCACGATCCAGGAGGACGTCTTGTACTTCTTGCCCGCGAAGTCGCCGGCGAGCTTCGTGCCGTCGGGCGAGAAGCCCGCGTCGACGTACCACTGCACGTGCTTGCCGTCGGCGGGCGCGTCGACCTGCCTGCCCTTCAGGTCGTAGTACTGGTAGCCGGGCTCCGAGGGCAGGCCCGACCAGACGAGGCCGCCGTCGCGGCTGAAGGCGAAGTCCTGACGGCTGTTGAGGAAGGAGCTGGGGTCGTTCGGATCGCCCGACTGCACCTCGCTCCAGGAGCCCTGCCCGGAGGCCACGTCCAGGACGTAGAAGCCGGTGCGGTGCGACTGCTCCACGACCGGCTGCTCGCCTTCCGAGTCGTCCTTCGGTGTGATCACCAGATCGGGGTTCGCGCTGTACGTCGTCGCCACGAGCTTGCTGCCGTCGCCTGAGAACGCCAGTCCGCCGACGGTGTGGTCGACGGGGATCCACCGCTTGACCTCGCCGCTGGCCAGGTCGAGCAGGCCGATGCGGTGGGCGGGGAGGTTCTGCTCCAGGACGGCGGCGGTCTGCAGCCCCGGGGCGACGGCGACCCATGACCACTTGGTGGTCTTCACGTACTTCTTCGTCGTCGGGTTCAGCAGCCAGTAGGTGTGCGTCGAGATCGCCTGGTCGGCCGTGTGCGGGACCGGGACGACGGCGCGCGAGAAGTACGCGGCCAGCGCCGTCCGTCCCGCCGCGATCAGATCGCGCGGCGGCGACTGGTCCGGGTGCGCGGTGATCCGGTCCGGCTCCATGACGTCGGCGGGACGTACGTCGGTCGTACCGCCGGGCTTCAGCAGCGGCACGGCCACGGCGACCGCCACCACGGCGGCGGTCGCGGCCGCGACGGACGCGATCCGGCGGGTCCGGCGGCGCCGGCGCAGGGCCAGCACCCGGTCGGCGAGTCCCGCCACCGCGGGAATCTGCTGGTCGGCCTGTTCGCGCAGGGAGTCGCGCACGAGTTCGTCGACGTTCACGGACGCACCTCCACGGGCGAGAAGTCACGGGACGACGCCTGCTCGGCGTCCGCGGGGCCGAGGGCTGCGAGTTCCGGCGCGAGGGAGCGCAGCCGGGCGAGCGAGCGGTGAGTGGTGGACCGTACGGTGCCCACGGAGCAGCCGAGGAGGGCGGCCACCTCCGACTCCGGCAGATCCTCGAAGTAGCGCAGCACCAGCACCGTGCGCTGACGGGCGGTCAGCCGGGACAGGGCCGCGCGCATCACGACGCGCAGTTCGGCGGCGGCGGAGGCGTCCGTGTCGGCGCGGCTCTCCGGCGGCTCGGCGACGCTGACCTCGCGTCGCGGCCACTTCAGCCGCCAGCGGCTGATCTGCTGACGGTAGAGGATCTGCCGTACGTAGGCCTCGGGCTCGTCGATGCGGTGCCAGCGGCCCGCCGCCCTGACCAGGGCGTTCTGGAGCAGATCCTCGCCTGCGTGCCGGTCGCCGCCGCTGAGCAGGACCGCCGTCCTCAGCAGCGCCGACGACCTGCTGTCCACGAAGTCCCGGAAACTCTCGAGTCCTGCGGCATCCATCGTCACCTTCACTTCCCCCGGGGGCCGGCCCTGTGCCCGGCCCCTGCGCCCCTTGTGACGCCTGCGGTGCGCCCCGGCTATGCCTGCCGCTCCGAAGAAAAACCGAAGAAGATCTGAGAGGACTCCGACGACGACTCTGCCGAAAAGTCGGGAAGGGCGACGGCGCCGCTTCGCGGGGAGGGTGTCCGTTCACCGCGCACGAGACTGCGGACGAGAGGGAAAGGGGAGTACCCACTCCTTTCCACTCTCAACGTATAGCGCATGGGGGGCCTTGCGGCAAGGCCCCCGTCGTGCCGCAGAATCTCCGGCCGAGGCCACAATCTGCGGAAAACGGGGGTCGCGAAGTGCGTGTGTTGTTGTCGACGTATGGGTCGCGCGGGGATGTCCAGCCGATGGCGGGGCTCGCGGTGCGGTTGCGGGAGCTCGGTGCGCAGGTACGGGTGTGCGCGCCGTCGGACGAGGAGTTCGCGAAGCTGCTGGCCGGTGTCGGCGTGGAACTGGCGCCGGCCGCAGCGCCCGTGCGCACGCTGGTGACCGGGACGACGCCGATGACGCCGGAGGGCCTGCCGCAGCGCGCGGCGGCGTTGGTCGCCGCGCAGTACGAGGCGGTCGCCGCGGCCGCCGAGGGATGTGACGCGGTGGTGGCGACCGGCCTGGTCCCGGCCGTGGCCGGGGCACGGTCGGTGGCCGAGGAGCTGGGCGTCCCCTTCGTGTACGTGGCCTGCTTCCCGACCATGCTGCCGTCCCCGCACCACGCGCCGCACCCGCTGCCGCTCTGGCCGCTCCCCCCGGACACGACCGACAACCGGGCGCTGTGGGAGCTGAACGCCCACAGCTTCAACGCCCTGTACGGCCCGGGAATCAACGCCCACCGGATGTCGATCGGCCGGCCTGCGGTGGACGACGTCCGCCGCCATGTGTTCACCGACCGCCCGTGGCTGGCGGCCGACCCGGTCCTGGGTCCGTGGCCGCAGCCGTCGGACCTCGACGTGGTGCAGACCGGCGCGTGGCTCCTGCCCGACGAACGCCCGCTGCCGGCCGAGCTGGAGGCGTTCCTGGCGGCCGGCGAACCACCGGTGTACGTGGGCTTCGGCAGCATGCCCATGCACGGCTCGAAGGACGTCGCCCAGGTGGCCATCGAGGCGGTCCGCGCGCAGGGCCGCCGGGCGATCGTCGCGCGCGGCTGGGCCGACCTCGGCCTGATCGACGCGGGAGACGACTGCTTCGCCGTCGGCGAGGTCAACCAGCAGGCGCTGTTCGGCCGGGTCGCCGCCGTCGTGCACCACGGCGGCGCGGGCACCACGACGACGGCCGCCCGGGCCGGCGCGCCTCAGGTGGTGGTGCCCCAGATCGTGGACCAGCCGTACTGGGCCGACCGGGTGGCCCGGTTGGGCATCGGCGCTGCGCACGACGGTCCGACGCCGACCCTCGCGTCCCTGTCGGCCGCGCTCGAGACCGCCCTCGACCCCGAGACCCGCGTACGGGCCACCGCCGTGGCCGACACGATCCGAACCGACGGTGCGACGGTGGCCGCGAGGCTGCTGCTCGACACCGTCAGCCGGGAGCTGATGCAGTGAACCCCCTGACCACCAGCGCGTTCGACCTTCCCGACCGCCTCTCCCCCAAGGCCGACCCGACACTGATCGGCGGCGACGAACGGCACTTCGCGGCCGTCGCGGAATGCCTCGAGCAGTCGATCGCCGAGCTGACCGACCGCCTCGACGCCGAGCGCCGCACGCCCGGCGGCATCGGCCGGCAGGCCATGGACCGGGACATGGAGATCCACCGGCTGACCGGCCGCCTGCGCACACTGCGCCGCTTCGGCCTGGACCTGTGCCTCGGACACATGGTCGCCGCGGACGGCCCCGAGCCCGTCTACGTCGGACGGCTCGGCCTCACGGACAGCACGGGGCGTCGGCTGCTGCTCGACTGGCGCTCCCCCGCGGCCGAGCCGTTCTTCGGAGCCACCCACGCCAACCCGATGGGTCTGGCGAGCCGCCGCCGGTACCGCTGGACCCGCGGCCGGATCGGCGACTACTGGGACGAGGTGTTCACCTCGGACGGGTTCGTCGGGCACGCCGCCCTCGACGACCAGTCCGCCTTCATCGCCAGCCTCGGCGGCAACCGCTCGGCACGGATGCGAGACGTCCTCGGCACCATCCAGGCCGACCAGGACGCCGTCATCCGCGCGGGATCCCGCGGCGCCCTCGTCGTCGACGGCGGTCCGGGCACGGGCAAGACCGTCGTCGCCCTGCACCGCTCCGCCTACCTGCTGTATTCCGACCCCCGTCTCGGGCACCGCCGGGGCGGCGTGCTGTTCGTCGGCCCGAGCCGGCCCTACCTGGGCTACGTCGCCGACGTCCTCCCCAGCCTCGGCGAGGAGGGCGTGCAGACCTGCACCCTGCGGGACCTCGTCGCCGAGGGAGCCTCGGCCGCGGTCGAGGCCGAGGCCGATCCGGACGTGGCTCGCCTGAAATCGTCCGCTGATCTGCTGCAGGCGATCGAGACGGCCGTCAGGTTCTACGAGGAGCCGCCCGCCAAGGGAATGACGGTCACGACCCACTGGTCCGACATCTGGCTGAGCGCCGACGACTGGGCCGTCGCCTTCGAAGCCGCGGAGCCCGGCACTCCGCACAACGAAGCGCGCGACCAGGTCTGGGAGGAGCTGCTCACGATCCTCGTCGACAAGCACGACGACGCCGCCTCGGCGCGGGACGACGAGGTCTCGGCCGATCTGCTCCGCAGGTCGCTGCTGCGGAACAGGGAGTTGCGCGCGGCCTTCAACCGGGCGTGGCCGCTGCTCGAAGCGGCCGATCTCGTCTCCGACCTGTGGTCGGTGCCCGCCTATCTGCGCAGGTGCGCCCCCTGGCTCGGCCCCGACGAGGTTCAGCGGTTGCAGCGCGCGGACGCCCAGGCCTGGACCGTGTCCGACCTGCCGATCCTGGACGCGGCACGGCAGCGGCTCGGCGACCCCGAGGCGGCGCGGCGTAAGCGTCGGAACGAAGCCGCCGTCGCCGCCGAACGCTCGCGCAGGGCCGATGTCATCGACGGCCTGCTGCAGAACGTCGAGATCGACGAGAGCGAAGGCGCGCTGGGCATGCTGCACGGACAGGACCTGCGGGACGCCCTGGTCGACGAGAGCGCACTGCCCGGCGTCGAACCCGACCTGCTCGCCGGCCCGTTCGCGCACGTCGTCGTGGACGAGGCTCAGGAACTCACCGACGCGGAGTGGCAGATGCTGCTGGTGCGGTGCCCGTCCCGGAGTTTCACCATCGTCGGGGACCGGGCCCAGGCCAGACACGGATTCACCGAGTCGTGGCGGGAACGGCTCGAGCGGGTCGGGTTCGACCGGATCGACCAGGCGTCCCTGACCGTCAACTACCGGACGCCGGAAGAGATCATGGCGGAGGCCGAGCCGGTCATCCGGGCCGTTCTCCCGGACGCCAACGTGCCGACCTCCATCCGCAGCAGCGCCGTACCCGTCGTGCACGGCGCCGTCTCGGAGCTGCGCTCGATCCTCGACGCCTGGCTCGCCGACCATGCCGACGGGATCGCCTGTGTCATCGGCGATCCCGCCTTCCGAGCGACCTCCCGCGTCCGGTCGCTGACCCCGGAGCTGTCCAAGGGGCTCGAGTTCGACCTGGTCGTCCTCGTCGACCCGGAGGCGTTCGGCACGGGCGTCGAAGGAGCGGTCGACCGCTATGTCGCGATGACCCGGGCCACCCGGCAACTCGTCGTCCTCACGAGTTCCTGACGAAGCACCCTGCCGCGGGCGGGGGCAGGGCGCTTCGGGGGTGGCGGGGGCCAGGGGTGAGGGGCGGGGAGCGCCTGGTGTCAGTTGTGGCTGTGCAGGATCTCGTTCAGGCCGCCCCAGACCGCGTTGTTCGGGCGGGCCTCCACCGTGCCGGTGACCGAGTTGCGGCGGAAGAGGATGTTCGAGGCGCCGGAGAGTTCGCGGGCCTTGACGATCTGGCCGTCCGGCATGGTGACGCGGGTGCCCGCCGTGACGTACAGGCCGGCCTCGACCACGCACTCGTCGCCGAGGGCGATGCCCACGCCCGCCTCGGCGCCGATGAGGCAGCGCTCGCCGATGGAGATGATCACGTTGCCGCCGCCGGAGAGCGTGCCCATCGTGGACGCGCCGCCGCCGATGTCCGAGCCGTCGCCGACGATGACGCCGGCCGAGATGCGGCCCTCGACCATCGAGGTGCCCAGCGTGCCCGCGTTGAAGTTGACGAAGCCCTCGTGCATGACCGTCGTGCCCTCGGCGAGGTGCGCGCCCAGGCGGACGCGGTCGGCGTCGGCGATGCGGACGCCCTTGGGTGCCACGTAGTCCGTCATGCGGGGGAACTTGTCGAGGGAGGTCACCTGGAGGTGCAGGCCCTCGGCGCGGGCGTTCAGACGGACCTGCTCGACGTCGTCGACGGCGACCGGGCCGAGGGAGGTCCAGGCGACGTTCGCGAGGTGGGCGAACATGCCGTCCAGGCTCTGGCCGTGCGGCTTGACCAGGCGGTGGGAGAGGAGGTGCAGCCGGAGGTAGACGTCGTGTGCGTCGAGCGGCTTGTCGTCGAGGGCGGCGATGACCGTGCGGACCGCGACCACCTCGACGCCGCGGCGGGCGTCCTGACCGATCGCCTTCGCGGCGCCCTCGCCGAGCAGCTCCACGGCTTTCTCGGCGGACAGGCGCTCGGTGCCGGACGGGCCGGGCTCGGGGGAGAGCTCGGGGGCGGGGAACCAGGTGTCGAGAACAGTGCCGTCGGCGGCGATGGTGGCGAGGCCGGCGGCCACCGCGCCGGTGGTGCGAGGAGCAGTCGTGTCGGTCATGAGGGCAACCTAACCGGAGGCGGGGTGCGGAGGCTAACCAGCGGGGTTGTGTCTCAGGTGGCGGGCCGTCGGGGTCGGGTGCGCGCCGTCTCACAAGGGGTTTCGCAAGCGGTTTCGCAGGCTCTTTCGTCGTGGGTCGGGGCCGTGGCGGTACGTCGAGTCCGCCGCGTGTCGGACGTACTGCTGCCTGCTGCCACAGTTGAACTTGGCAGTGACGAGCTAAGCGGCGGACTGCGACGTACCGCCACGGCCCGCTCCCGTCGTCCTGCGGCCGTCCCGCCGTCGAGGGCCACGGTGGAGGCTGTGGTCGGTCCCACGGTCAGTGGGGTGTGGGGATGAGTCTGGCCAGGGTCTGTCGTGTGTACGTCTCGTCGTACGGGGTGTCCGTCAGGAGGGTCTGGAGGCAGATGCCGTCCATCAGGGCTGCCAGGGCCCGGGCGGTGACGGGGTCCGTGTGGGCGGACAGCAGGTCGGTCACGTCCTCGGTCCACTCGGCGGCCACCGGGCGCAGTGCCGGGCGGCGCAGGGCGGCCAGATAGAGCTCGTACTCGAGTTCCACGCCGGTGCGGTCGCCGGACAGCCAGTCGGCGAGGAGGGCCGCCAGTTCGGCGGGCAGGTCCGGATGGGGGGCGCGGAGGCCCTCGCGTGCGGCCACGGCCTTGGCGAAGCCCTCGTTTGCCTGGCGCAGGGCGGCGATCATCAGGTCGTCGAGGGTTTTGAAGTGGTACGTCGTGGAGCCGAGCGGGACGTCCGCCTCGGCCGCGACCGAACGGTGGGTCAGCCCGGCCAGGCCCTTCTTGCCTACGACGCGGATCGCCGCGTCGATGATCCGCTGGCGGCGCTCGGGGTCGTGGCGGCGGGGCATCAGTGCGCGCCTCCCAGGTTCAGCACCACTACTCCGCCGACTATCAGCACGATCCCGGCGACCTTGGTGAGGGTCAGGGCCTCGCCGAAGAGCGCGAGCCCCAGAACGGCGATGGTCGCGGTGCCCACGCCGGACCAGATCGCGTAGGCGGTGCCGATGCCCACGGACTTCAGGGTCTGGGCCAGGAGGAGGAAGGAGATCACGTAGCCGATGGCCGTCAGGACCGTGGGCAAGAGCTTGCTGAAGCCCTCGCTGTACTTCATGGCGGTCGTCGCGGCCACCTCGGCGGCGATGGCTCCGGCGAGCGTCAGGTATCCCATGTGTACTAGCGTACACAACGACATCGCCCGATACGTACGGGTGTGCGTGGCGGGGGTGGGGTTGCGTGCTGAATGCCTGTTCGGCGGGCGCTCAACACCGCCTCATGGAGGCCGATCTGATGCCATGTCAGATTTTGGGGCGGCCGCGGGAGTGCGAAAGTGTTATCGAAACCGCTCTCTGAAACGGCTGCTCGTGGGTCACACGGTCCACTAGTGTTTCACCGTTCATACACACCGGGCCATCGCAGCCGCGGCCGCCTCAAGAGGTGCCGCTGGAGGAACAGCGCATGCCAGACAACAAGTCCCGGCCTCCCCAGGAAGAACCCTGGGAGAACGGCTGGGCACCCGACACCTCCCGGGCTCCCGGAACACGACGCCTCTGGCTGGCCGGTGCTCTCGCCGTGGCCACCATCGTGGCGTGCGTGACCGCGATCGCCGTGAACGACAAGGCTTCCGACAAGAAGGACGAGAACTCGGAAGCGCGTCAGGGGCAGACCAAGTCGGACGAGACCTCGGGGGGCGGGCTCATCTCCTTCGCCACGCCCTCCGCCGGCAGCACCTCGTCATCGACGTCGTCGTCGACGGCCAAGGCGACGGCGACAGCGACTGGGGGCGGGGAGAGCGCCTCGCCGTCCGCGGGCGGCAGTGCCTCGTCGTCTCCCGCCGCGGGTGGCGGCGCCACGCCGCACACCTCGGCCGAGGCCTCCGCCTCGCCGACCAGGAAGCCGGCCGACCCCAAGCCGCCGACCAGCTACGAGCGGTCGGTACGGTCGGTCAACTACCCGGACCGTTACTGGCACGTCAGCGACGGCGTCGTGAAGCTCGACCCGGTCCGCGGCTCGGAGTCCCGTGAGGACTCCACCTTCACCGTGGTCAAGGGTCTGGCCGACAGCTCCTGTTACTCCTTCAAGACGGCCGACGGCACCTATCTGCGTCACCGCAACTTCGTGCTGCGCGCCGAACGCAACGACGGCTCGACCCTGTTCCAGAAGGACGCCACCTTCTGCTCCCGCGCCTCCTCGTACTCCGGTGCGGTCATGCTGGAGTCGGTGAACTACCCGGGTCGCTACCTGCGTCACAAGAACTTCCAGCTCCGGCTGGACTCGTACCAGAACAGCGACCTCTACCGTGCGGACGCGTCGTTCCGCGTGGTGGACGCACTGTCCTGAACCGCATACACAGGAGAGCGGCGGCACCTGTCGGGTGCCGCCGCTCTCCTGTGTTCGCTTGCGGGTCTTCAGACGTCTCAGACGGTCTCAGACGTTGAAGCCCAGCGCCCTCAGCTGCTCGCGTCCGTCGTCCGTGATCTTGTCCGGACCCCACGGCGGCATCCAGACCCAGTTGATGCGCAGCTCGTTGACGAGACCGTCCGTGGCGGACTTGGCCTGGTCCTCGATGACGTCCGTCAGCGGGCAGGCCGCCGAGGTCAGCGTCATGTCGATCGTCGCGATGTTCGCGTCGTCGATGTGAATGCCGTAGATCAGACCGAGGTTGACGACGTCGATGCCCAACTCGGGGTCGACCACGTCGTACAGCGCCTCGCGGAGTTCTTCCTCCGAGGCCGGCTTCATCTCAACGGTCTCGCTCATGCCGTCTTCCTTTCGGCGTCGGCTCCGCCCAGGGCCTGGGCCGTCGCGTCCTTCCACGCCATCCAGCTGAGGAGGGCGCACTTGACCCGGGCCGGGTACTTGGAGACGCCGGCGAACGCGACCGCGTCCTCCAGCACCTCCTCCATCGCGTCGTCGGGCTCGATCTTTCCCTTGGACTGCATCAGCTCCAGGAACGTCTCCTGGATCTTCTGCGCCTCGGCGAGGTCCTTGCCGACGAGGAGGTCGTTCAGCACGGAGGCCGAGGCCTGGCTGATCGAGCAGCCCTGGCCCTCGTACGAGACGTCCTCGATCTTCGTGCCGTCGTACTTCACGCGCAGGGTGATCTCGTCGCCGCACGTGGGGTTCACATGGTGCACCTCGGCGTCGCCGTCCCGAAGACCACGCCCGTGCGGGTGCTTGTAGTGGTCCAGGATGACTTCCTGGTACATGGAATCCAGCTTCACGGTTTCAGTACACCCCTCACCCGAAGAAGTTCCGTACGTGCTCCAGGCCGTCGACCAGTGCGTCGATCTCGGCCGGTGTGGAGTACAGATAGAACGACGCTCGCGTGGTCGCGGGAATTCCGTAGCGCAGGCAGACCGGGCGGGCGCAGTGGTGGCCGACCCGGACCGCGATGCCCTGCTCGTCGAGGACCTGGCCCACGTCGTGCGGGTGGATGTCGCCGAGCGTGAAGGAGATCGCCGCGCCTCGGTCCTCGGCCGTGGCCGGGCCGATGATCCGCAGGTCGGGGACCTGGGTCAGGCGCTGCACCGCGTACTCGGTGAGCGCGTGCTCATGGGCGAGGATCTTGTCCATGCCGATCGCCGACAGGTAGTCGATCGCCGCGCCCAGGCCTACCGCCTGGGCGATCGGCGGGGTGCCCGCCTCGAACTTGTGGGGCGCCGGGGCGTACGTCGACGAGTGCATCGACACCGTCTCGATCATCTCGCCGCCGCCCAGGAAGGGGGGGAGGTCCTCGAGCAGCTCCTGGCGGCCCCAGAGGACGCCGATGCCGGTCGGGCCGCACATCTTGTGGCCGGTGAAGGCCACGAAGTCGGCCTGGAGGGCCTGGACGTCGAGGGGCATGTGGGGCGCCGCCTGCGAGGCGTCGATGCAGACCAGGGCGCCGACCTCCTGGGCGCGGCGCACTATCGCCTCGACCGGGTTCACGGTGCCGAGGATGTTCGACACCAGCACGAAGGAGACGATCTTCGTCTTCTCGGTGATGATCTCGTCGATGTTGGAGAGGTCGAGGCGGCCGTCGTCGGTGAGGCCGAACCACTTCAGCTTCGCGCCCGTGCGCTGCGACAGCAGCTGCCACGGCACGATGTTGGAGTGGTGCTCCATCTCCGTGATGACGATCTCGGTCTCGCGGTCCACCCGGTAGGGCTCGTCGGCCCAGCCGAGCATGTTCGCCACGAGGTTGAGGGACTCCGAGGCGTTCTTGGTGAAGATCACCTCGTCGCGGCTGGGAGCGTTGACGAACGCGGCGACCTTGTCGCGCGCGCCCTCGTACAGTGCCGTGGCCTCCTCGGCGAGCACATGCACACCGCGGTGGACGTTGGCGTTGTAGCGCTCGTAGTACTCGTTCAGGGCGTCCAGCACCTGGCGCGGCTTCTGCGAGGTCGCCGCGTTGTCCAGGTACACGAGCTTCCTGCCGTCGTGGATCACACGGTCCAGGATGGGGAAGTCCTTGCGGATCGCCTCAGTGTCGAGGAGGCCCGGCAGCTGTGTCACGCGGATGCGCCACCCTTCGTGTAGACCTCGTAGCCCTCGTTCTCCAGCTTGTCGGCGAGCTCGGCGCCGCCGGACTCGACGATCCGGCCGCCGGAGAAGACATGGACGTGGTCGGGCTTGATGTAGCGCAGGATGCGCGTGTAGTGCGTGATCAGCAGGGTGCCGACCTCGCCGGTCTCGCGGACGCGGTTGACGCCCTCGGAGACGATGCGAAGGGCGTCGACGTCCAGACCGGAGTCGGTCTCGTCGAGGATCGCGACCTTCGGGCGGAGCAGCTCCAGCTGAAGGATCTCGTGGCGCTTCTTCTCACCGCCGGAGAAGCCCTCGTTGACGTTGCGCTCGGCGAAGGCGGGGTCCATGTTGAGGCGCTCCATGGCCTCGCGGACCTCCTTCACCCAGGTGCGCAGCTTGGGGGCCTCGCCGCGGATGGCGGTGGCGGAGGTGCGCAGGAAGTTGGAGACCGAGACGCCGGGCACCTCGACCGGGTACTGCATCGCCAGGAACAGGCCCGCGCGGGCGCGCTCGTCGACGGACATCTCCAGGACGTCCTCGCCGTCGAGGGTGACGGTGCCGCCGGTGATCGTGTACTTCGGGTGACCGGCGAGCGAGTAGGCGAGGGTCGACTTGCCGGAGCCGTTGGGGCCCATGATGGCGTGCGTCTCGCCCTGCTTCACGGTCAGGTCGACGCCCTTGAGGATCTCCTTCGTGGCGTTGTCGGCCTCGACGGTGACGTGCAGGTCGTGGATTTCAAGCGTTGCCATGGGTGCCTCAGGACTCCTGGGTGAGGGAGACGAGCACGTCGTCCCCTTCGATCTTTACGGGGTATACGGGGACGGGGCGCGTCGCGGGAAGGCCGGACGGCTTGCCGGTGCGGAGGTCGAACGAGGAGCCGTGCAGCCAGCACTCGATCTGGCAGTCCTCGACCTCGCCCTCGGAGAGCGAGACGTTCGCGTGGGAGCAGATGTCGTGGATGGCGAACACCTCTCCCTCGGTCCGCACGACCGAGACCGGCGTGCCGTCGAGTTCCACCCGCTTGGGGGTGTCCTCCTCCAGCTCGCTCAGCCCGCAGACGCGAAGGAAGGCAGTCATCAGAGCGACGCCTCCAGCTCCTCGTCGATCTTCTCGAGCAGTCGCGCCTGGATGTCGTCGACGCCGATCTGCTGGACAAGCTCGGCGAAGAAGCCGCGGACCACCAGGCGGCGGGCCTCGTCGGCCGGGATGCCTCGGGCCATCAGATAGAAGAGCTGCTCGTCGTCGAAGCGGCCGGTCGCGGAGGCGTGGCCGGCGCCGACGATCTCGCCGGTCTCGATCTCCAGGTTGGGCACGGAGTCGACCCGGGCGCCGTCGGTCAGCACCAGGTTGCGGTTCATCTCGTAGGTGTCGGTGCCCTCGGCCGTGGCCTCGATGAGCACGTCGCCGATCCAGACGGCGTGCGCGCCCTCGCCCTGGAGGGCGCCCTTGTACACGGCGTTGGACTTGCAGTGCGGGACGTTGTGGTCGACCAGGAGGCGGTGCTCCTGGTGCTGGCCGGCGTCCGTGAAGTACAGGCCGAACAGCTCGGCCTCGCCGCCGGTGCCCGCGTAGGCGACCCGCGGGTGGAGACGTACGACGTCGCCGCCGAAGGTGACCACGAAGGACTTGAAGGTGGCGTCGCGGCCGATCAGCGCGTTGTGCTGGCCGACGTGGACGGCCTTGTCGTCCCAGTCCTGGACGGAGACGACGGTCAGCTTGGCGCCGTCGCCGAGGAGGTAGTCGACGTTGGCGGCGAGCACCGCGTCACCGGTGTGGTCGATGACGACGACGGCCTCGGCGAAGGCTCCCAGCTCGACGACCTGGTGGCCGTAGGCGACCCCGCCCTGGCCGTGCACGGAGATCCGGATCGGCTCGGTGAGGACCGTCTCCTTGGGGACGGTGATCACGCCGGCCTTCTCGAACGCCGAGTACGCCTGGGCGGCGACGCGGTCCACGGGGGTGCCCGCCCTGCCCAGGCGCGCGTCGTCGCGGCCCACGGTCTCGACGGTGACGCCCTCGGGGGCCTGGACGTCCACCTTCACGCCCTGGCCGGTGGCGACCGCGGTGCCGTCGTGCAGCCCGCGCAGGCGCTCCAGCGGGGTGAACCGCCACTCCTCCTCGCGGCCGTGGGGGACGGGGAAGTCCGCCACGTCGAAGGAGGGGGGCGCGCTCATGCGCGTGGCGACGGTCGACTCAGCGGCCACCGCGATCGATCCGGCGGTGGTGGAGGAGCCCACCGTGGAGTTCTGAGCCTCAGCCATGGCTGTCGTAGTGCTCGCTTTCTGAAGTCAAGATGTGTGCTGGCCGGAGGGCGGGGTCAGCCGACCGCGCCTTCCATCTGCAGCTCGATCAGCCGGTTGAGCTCGAGGGCGTACTCCATGGGGAGTTCCTTCGCGATGGGCTCGACGAAGCCGCGCACGATCATCGCCATCGCCTCGAACTCGGTCATGCCCCGGCTCATCAGGTAGAAGAGCTGGTCGTCGCTGACCTTGGAGACGGTGGCCTCGTGGCCCATGGACACGTCGTCCTCGCGGACGTCCACGTAGGGGTAGGTGTCGGAGCGGGAGATGGTGTCGACGAGCAGCGCGTCGCACAGCACGTTGGACTTGGAGCCGTGGGCGCCTTCGCCGATCTCGACGAGACCGCGGTAGGAGGTGCGGCCGCCGCCGCGCGCGACGGACTTCGAGACGATGTTCGACGACGTGTTCGGCGCCATGTGGACCATCTTGGAGCCGGCGTCCTGGTGCTGGCCCTCGCCCGCGAAGGCGATGGAGAGGGTCTCGCCCTTGGCGTGCTCGCCCATCAGGTAGACGGCCGGGTACTTCATCGTCACCTTGGAGCCGATGTTGCCGTCGATCCACTCCATGGTCGCGCCCTCGTACGCCACGGCGCGCTTGGTGACCAGGTTGTAGACGTTGTTCGACCAGTTCTGGATGGTCGTGTAGCGGCAGCGGGCGTTCTTCTTGACGATGATCTCGACGACCGCGCTGTGCAGCGAGTCCGACTTGTAGATCGGGGCCGTACAGCCCTCGACGTAGTGCACGTAGGCGCCCTCGTCGACGATGATCAGGGTCCGCTCGAACTGGCCCATGTTCTCCGTGTTGATGCGGAAGTAGGCCTGGAGCGGGATCTCGACGTGCACGCCCTTCGGCACGTAGATGAAGGAGCCGCCGGACCACACGGCCGTGTTCAGCGACGCGAACTTGTTGTCGCCGACCGGGATGACGGTGCCGAAGTACTCCTTGAAGAGCTCCGGGTGCTCCTTCAGCGCGGTGTCGGTGTCGAGGAAGATGACGCCCTGCTCCTCCAGGTCCTCACGGATCTGGTGGTAGACGACCTCGGACTCGTACTGGGCCGCGACGCCCGCGACGAGGCGCTGCTTCTCCGCCTCGGGGATGCCGAGCTTGTCGTACGTGTTCTTGATGTCCTCGGGCAGGTCCTCCCAGGACTCCGCCTGCTTCTCGGTGGAGCGCACGAAGTACTTGATGTTGTCGAAGTCGATGCCGGAGAGGTCGGAACCCCAGTTCGGCATGGGCTTCTTCTCGAAGAGGCGCAGGCCCTTGAGGCGGAGCTTGGTCATCCACTCCGGCTCGGACTTCTTGCCGGAGATGTCGCGGACGACGTCCTCGTTGATGCCTCGCTTGGCAGAGGCACCAGCCACGTCGGAGTCGGCCCAGCCGTATTCGTAGTTGCCCAGACCCTCGAGCTCGGGGTGGGCAGTCTCCTCGATGGGGAGCGTCATGCGGGGTTCCTCCCGGCGGTGCTTGCAGATGCGTGATGGGTGGTCTTGGGGATGAACGTGGTGCATACGCCGTCGCCGTGGGCGATGGTGGCCAGCCGCTGGACATGCGTGCCGAGCAGCTGGGAGAAGATCTCGGTCTCCGCCTCGCACAGTTGCGGGAACTGCTCGGCGACATGGGCGACCGGGCAGTGGTGCTGGCAGAGCTGTTCACCGACCGGTGCGCTGCGCGCCGTAGCAGCGTACCCGTCCGCGCTCAAGGCCTTGGCCAGGGCTTCCGTGCGGTTCTCGGGGGCGGCGGCCTCGACGGACTTGCGGTAGGCGGCGGCCTGGGCGGCCATCCGGGAACGCGCGAAGGCCACGACGGCCTCGTCCCCGCCCTCGCGCGCCGCGATCCAGCGCAGCGCGTCCACGGCGAGCTTGTCGTAGGACTGGTCGAAGGCGTCCCGGCCGCAGTCGGTCAGGGCGAACACCTTGGCGGGCCGGCCGCGCGTGCGCGCTCCGTAGACCCGCTGCTCACGTGCTTCCACGACGTCGTCGGCGGCGAGCGCGTCGAGATGGCGGCGCACGGCGGCCTGGGTCAGGCCCAGCCGGCCCGCGAGGTCGGCCACGGTGGAGGGGCCGTGGTCCAGGATGGAGCGCGCGACACGGTTGCGGGTGGACCGCTCACCGGTCGCGAGTTCCTCCTGCGGAGCCTCGCCAACGTTTTTCACAACGCCATTGTTGCGTAATTCCTCAGACGCAGGCAAGCCGCGTCCGGACGGGTGGACGGTGCCCTGCGTCACTTAGGCATACCTAATCTGACCTGCGGAAACGATCTTTGATCGATCGATCAGGTGGCAGCGCCGACCCCTTTCCGGGACACTCCACAACCATGCCCACACCCCCTCCGACCGGCCCTCTTGTCACCCGGGACACCGTCGCCGCGCAGCTGCGCGAGCTGGGCGTGCGACCCGGTGAGATCCTCCTCGCGCACTCCTCGCTCAGCTCACTCGGCTGGGTGTGCGGCGGGGCCGTCGCGGTCGTCCAGGGACTTCTCGACGCGCTCGGCCCGGACGGCACGCTGGTCGTCCCCACCCAGTCCGGCGACCTCTCCGACCCCGCCGCCTGGGGAAACCCTCCGGTGCCCCGGGAGTGGTGGGCGCCGATCCGGGCCTCCATGCCCGCCTACGACCCCCTCGTCACGCCCTCGCGCGGGGTCGGCGTCCTCCCGGAGACCGTCCGCACCTGGCCCGGCGCCCTGCGCTCCGCTCATCCGCAGACCTCCTTCGCCGCCCTCGGCCCGCGCGCGGCCGAGGTCGTCGACGGCCACGCACCCGACTGCCGGCTCGGCGAGCGCAGCCCGCTGGCCCGGCTGGAAGCCCTCCACGCGCGCGTGCTGCTGCTCGGCGCGGGCTACGACACGTGCACGAGCTTCCATCTCGCCGAGTACCGGATCCCCTCGCCGCTGGCCGAGGTCGGCCGGCCGGGCCCCGACGGCTGGGAGACGGTGACCGAGGTGGCCGTCTCCTCGGACCGCTTCGACGAGCTGGGCCACGACTTCGAACGGGACCGTCCCGTCGTACGCGGGAAGGTGGGCGCGGCGGACGTGCGGCTGTTCCCGGTGGCGGACGCCGTGGCGTACGCGGCGCGGTGGCTGGCGGTGCACCGGCCCCGTGAGGAGGAGTTCCTGTACCCCCCGGTCTGAGGCCGGGTTCGGCTACCTAGACTCTGGGACCATGCGAAGTGAGCCCGTGGTCCAGGTCCAGGCCCTGGTGAAGCGGTACGGCACGAAGACCGCGGTGGACGGCCTAGACCTGGTGGCCAAGACGGGCGTCACGGCCGTGCTCGGCCCCAACGGAGCGGGCAAGACGACCACGGTCGAGACCTGCGAGGGGTACCGGAAGCCGGACTCCGGCACGGTGCGCGTCCTGGGCCTCGACCCGGTCCGGCAGTCCGCGGACCTGCGTCCGCGCATCGGCGTGATGCTCCAGTCCGGCGGGGTCTACTCGGGCGCGCGGGCCGACGAGATGCTCCGCCACGTCGCCAAGCTGCACGCCCACCCGCTGGACGTGGACGCGCTGATCGAGCGGCTGGGGCTGGGCGGCTGCGGCCGCACGACGTACCGCAGGCTCTCCGGCGGCCAGCAGCAGCGGCTCGCGCTGGCGATGGCCGTCGTGGGGCGTCCGGAACTGGTGTTCCTGGACGAGCCGACGGCCGGACTCGACCCGCAGGCCCGCCGCGCCGCCTGGGACCTGGTCCGGGATCTGCGCGCCGACGGCGTCTCGGTCATCCTGACCACCCACTACATGGACGAGGCCGAGCAGCTCGCCGACGACGTCGCGATCATCGACGCCGGCCGGGTCATCGCCCAGGGCTCCCCCGAGGAGCTGTGCCGCGGCGGCGCCGAGAACACCCTGCGCTTCACCGGCCGCCCCGGGCTCGACGTGAGCTCCCTGCTCAAGGCCCTGCCCGCCGACAGCTCCGCCGCCGAGCTGACCCCGGGCTCCTACCGGGTCATGGGCAAGGTCGACCCGCAGCTGCTGGCGACGGTCACGTCGTGGTGCGCGCAGCACGGGGTGATGCCGGACCGGATCTCGGTCGAACGGCACACCCTGGAGGACGTCTTCCTGGAGCTGACCGGCAAGGAGCTGCGCTCATGACTTCCGTCGACACGGACCTCTGCTGGGGGTCCGGGGGTCGCCCCCCGGGAAGACACAGCCTGGAGCTGACCGGCAAGGAGCTGCGCTCATGACCACTTCCCCCTCCGCCTCCGCGGGCACCGGCGCCTACGCGCCCAGGCCCGGGGCCGCCCCCCTCCCCCGCATGATCGCGGCGCAGGCGGTGCTGGAGACGAAGATGCTGCTGCGCAACGGCGAGCAGCTGCTGCTCACCGTCGTGATCCCGACGCTGCTGCTGGTGCTGTTCAGCAGCGTGGACGTCGTCGACACGGGCGCGGGCGAGGCCGTGGACTTCCTCGCCCCGGGCATCCTCGCGCTCGCCGTGATGTCGACGGCGTTCACCGGTCAGGCCATCGCGACGGGCTTCGAGCGCCGGTACGGCGTCCTGAAGCGCCTCGCCTCCTCTCCGCTCCCCCGCTGGGGGCTGATGACGGCGAAGACGCTGTCGGTCCTGGTCACCGAGGTCCTCCAGGTGATCCTCCTGACGGCGATCGCCTTCGCGCTCGGCTGGTCGCCGCACGGCAACCCGGTCGCCGTGCTGCTGCTCCTCGTCCTCGGCACGGCCGCCTTCTCGGGGCTCGGTCTGCTGATGGCGGGCACCCTGAAGGCGGAGGCGACCCTGGCCGCCGCCAACCTGGTCTTCCTGCTGCTGCTGGTGGCCGGCGGGGTCATCGTCCCGCTGGACAAGTTCCCGCCCGCCGCCCAGGACGTGCTCGGCCTGCTGCCGATCTCCGCCCTCTCCGACGGCCTGCGGGACGTCCTCCAGCACGGCGCCGGCCTGCCCTGGGGCGACCTGGGGATTCTGGCCGTCTGGGCGGTCGTGGGGCTGGCGGCGGCGGGACGGTTCTTCCGCTGGGAGTGACGCGCGAGCGCCCCGTCGGCCGTGAGGCTCGTTTCAGCCCCTGGGGAACCTGTCGGCATACGCCGTGTGAGTGACGTTCGTACGGAGTGGGAAGAGACGCCCCGTGTACGAGTCCGCGGATTCCTCGAGTGTGCGTGCTCTGCAACCCCTCCTGCACGACGTGGTGATCTGCGTCGCGGCCCCGGCCTTCGCCGCCTCGCCCCGGGACGGCCAGCTCCGGGGCGAGCGGGCGGAGGGCTTCTACGGCCATGACCGCAGGCTGCTGCACACGGCCCGGCTGCTGATCGACCGCCGTGAGCCGGAGCCCATCGGCGTGCAGCCGCTCGGCCCCGACCAGGTGCGGTTCACCTCGGTGCACCGCTACCCCGAGGACAGCACCGACGACCCCACCGTGATCATCGAGCGGGTGCGCACCGCCGGTGCGGGCGAGAGCGTCCTGCTGCGCAACGTCGGCATCGTCTCCCGGCTCCTGCACGTCGAGCTGACGCTGGCGACCGACCTGGCCGACATCGCCGACGTCAAGCGGGGCCGGACCGGACCGGCCGTACCGTGTACCGCCGCAAGGGGCGGCGACGCGGGCGCCGGCACGGGGGCGGACACGAGTGCCGGGACCGGGGCCCGCGGGCTGGTCTGGGAGACGTCGTCCGGCCGGGCGGAGGTCCGTGCGGTGGAGCCGGAGGGGTCGCCGCCCCTGATCGCCGACGGGCCGCGGGGCGGCGCCTTCAGCTGGCCCCGACTGCGCTTACGTCCCGGGGAGAGCCGGCTGCTCCGGCTGACCGTGGACGGCGGCGCGACGCCCGCCCCGCCCGGGCATCCGGGCGCTCCGGGCGCGGAGGTCCCGTGGAGCGAGCCCGTCGTGCGCGGCGACCATCGGCTGGTCGCCCTGGTCCGGCGCGGGCTGAGCGATCTGCGCGCGCTGCGGCTGGCCGACCCCGAGCGCACCGGGCCCGACGGACCCGAGGACCAGTTCATCGCGGCGGGCTGCCCCTGGTACCTGGCCCTGTTCGGCCGGGACTCGATCTGGTCGGCCCGGATGATGCTGCCGCTGGGCACGGATCTGGCCCGCGGCACCCTGTGGGCCCTGGCCCGCCGCCAGGGCACGGCCCACGACGACGTCCGCGAGGAGGCCCCGGGCCGCATCCTGCACGAACTGCGCCCGGCCGACGCCGAGCACGGCCACGGGCTGCGGCTGCCCTCGCGCTACTACGGCTCGGTCGACGCGACCCCGCTGTTCGTGACCCTGCTGGTGGAGACCTGGCACTGGGGGCTCCCGGACGCAGACGTGGACGCGCTGCTGCCGTACGCGGAGGCCGCGATGGAGTGGGTGCTGGAGACGAGCGCCGGGGACGAGGACGGTCTGCTGCGCTACTACCCGCGGCCGGGCGGGCTGCGCCACCAGTCCTGGAAGGACAGCGAGGACGCGGTGCGGGACGCGGCGGGCCGCCGCATCGAGCCGCCGCTGGCCCTGTGCGAGGTGCAGGGGTACGCGTACCAGGCGGCGACCGGGCTGGCCGAGCTGCTCGGCTCCCGCGGCCGCGCGGACCGCAAGGAGCAGCTGCTGCTGTGGGCGGAGGGCCTGCGCAAACGCTTCCGGGACGCTTTCTGGCTGCCGTCGCCGGACGGCCCGGCCCCGCGGTACGTGGCCATCGCGGTCGGCCGGGGTCTCGATCCGGTCAGCGGACCGGCGTCCAACATGGGCCAGCTGCTGTCCACCGGCATCCTCGACGCGGACGGCTGCCGGGACGTGGCGGCCTGGCTGGCCTGCGCCGAGCTGAACTCCGGCTGGGGGCTGCGCAGTCGCTCGGCGGCGCTGCCCGGCTTCAACCCGATGAGCTACCACGGCGGTTCGGTCTGGACGCACGACACGGCGATCGCCGTCCAGGGCCTGTGCGCGGCCGGCCAGGACAGGGAGGCGGGCCTGCTGGCCGACGGGCTGCTGGACGCGGCCGCCCACTTCGGCTACCGGATGCCGGAGTTGTACGGCGGGGACGCGCGCACGCAGGACTCGCCCGCGCCGCTCGCCTACCCGGCGGCCTGCCGGCCGCAGGGCTGGTCGGCGGCGTCCGGGGTGGCCGTGCTGTCGGCGCTGCTGGGCCTGCGGCCGGACGCGGGACGACGGGTGCTCCAGGTGCGCCCGACGCCGTTCGGGCCGCTGAAGGCGTCGGGTCTGCGGCTGGCCGGGCGGGAGTTCTCCGTGCGGGTGGACGGGCAGGGCCGGGCCAAGGTGTCCGACCTGCCGCCCGGCTGGGTCACGGACGGCTGAACTCCACCTGTTAGAGCCCGAGTTGCTCGCGGTACACGTCGAGCATGGGCTCCAGATAGAACCGCTCCAGGTCGAAGTGGTTCACCACGTGCTCACGTGCGCGCAGGCCCACCGCCCGGGCGAGCTCCGGGTCGTCGAGCAGCAGCGCGATGCGGTCCGCCAGCTTGGTCACATTGCGGTCGGGCACCAGGAAGCCGATCTCGCCGTCCTCCTCGACGCCCTCGTCCAGTCCGCCCATCCGGGTGACGACGACCGGGCGCGCCGCGCACATCGCCTCCAGCGGCGCGAGCCCCATGGGCTCCTCGAACATCGACGGATAAACCACTACGGAAGCCCTTTCGTACAGCTTCCGCATATGATCCACACCGGCCTCCGCGAATTCGACGACACCGTCCTTGACTTTCAGATCCTTCAGCAATTTTTGCAATTCGCCATAGAACCCGATCGTTTCACCATGGAAATCGACCGTGTTCTCGGTGCCCGTCCGCATGAGCACCAGACGGGGCGTCACCCGGGGGCTCAGACCGTGCTCGATGACGTGGTGCACGGCCCTGATCGCCAGTTCGGCCCCCTTGTCCGGGATCAGCCGCGCCGGGAGCAGCACCATGCCGGGTTCCTGCACCCCGCTGACGGGCACGTCGACGTAGGCCGCCGTGTCGATGCCCAGGTAGCGGCGCTCGACCTCGAAGCCGAGCTGTCTGGTGCACGCCTCGCTGAGGAAGTCGGAGACGGCGAAGTGCAGATGCCAGTCGCGGCAGGCCTCGGCCGCCGGATTCGACTCCTCCTGCCAGATGCTGTGATAGGTGTGCACGAGCCGTAGCCCCAGCTCCTCCCGCAGCTCGGCCAGCGCCCGGGCCGGGCCGGCGGAGAAGTGGTGCAGGTTGTGGCCATGGACGATCCGGATCCCCCGGGCGGCGAGCAACTCCCCGAACCACTGGCCGAGTTCGGGCTCGTCCGGCGACCGCGTCCCGTCCGCGGCCAGGTCCAGCCCCGAGTGCCGCTCGATGGCGATCGTGCCCGCGCCCGCCGCCCCGGACCGGACCGGCGGCGCCGACAGCGACGGCGTCGTCGGCTCGGGCGTCCCGGTGAAGACCGTCACGTCCACCCCGTGGGCCGCGAGCAGCCGCGAGAAATGCCACAGATGGGTTTCTACTCCGCCGACGCACGGGGTAAAGGACCAGTGCACCAGTCCCACATGCATTCGCTGATCTTTCGACCGTTCGTGCAGTGACTCTTCATGCACTGACTCTTCGTCCACCGACTGTTCGTCCACGCCGCCTCCGAAGGGAGAATCCGAGGTGCGCAGACTTCGGAACGCATTCTGCCGCACGTATATGGAAGACGGAGTATGGCCCCCCGACAATGGGGGGTTCAACCGGGGGAGCCGCCATGGGAGCGTCATCCAGGACCAGTAGAAACACCCGAAACGCGCGAAACGCACGAGACAGCCGAGACATACGAGACGCCCGCGACGCCCGCGACAGGAAGCTGCGCATCGGGCTGTACACCGCGACGACCGGCTCGGCCGCCGTCCTGCCGATCGTCGCGGACCACGCCGACGGGGCCGCGCTGTGGGCCGTGGTCGGCGTCACGGGAGTGCTCGCCGCGCTGTCCGCCTTCTTCACCCGGCACGCGGTGACGCGCACGGCGCCGTCGTCCGACGAGGGCGCGGAGCGCCCGTACATCCCGCTCCCGCCGCACAACCTCCCCTCCCTCTCCCGCTACTTCACCGGCCGGGACAGCGAACTCGCGCGCATCGAGGAGATGTTGGACGCCGACGCCCAGCCGGGAACCGTCCGGCGCATCGTCGTCATCCACGGGATGGGCGGCGCCGGGAAGACCCAGCTGGCCCTGGCCCACGCCCGTACCCACGCGCAGGCGGACACCTCCACGCTCACCTGGTGGCTGCCCGCCACCAGCACCGAGCGGCTGCGCGACCGGCTCCTCGAACTCGCCGCCATCCTGGGCCTGCCCGCCCACGAGAGCGAGCACGTGGTCCTGCGCCGTCTGTGGGGCTGGCTGCGCGACAACCCGGGCTGGCTCCTGGTGTACGACAACGTCCAGCGGGACGCCGACGACAGCGAGCCCACGGCCGACCCCCCGCAGGGGCTCCAGCAGTTCCTGCCGTCGGACCAGTGCGAGGGCACCATCCTGATCACCACCCGCACCGGCCACGGCTGGGACGAACTCACCGACGACCGGCTGGAGTTGCTCGGACTCGCCCCCGAGGAGGGCAGGACCTTCCTGCGCAACCGCATCGACGGCCCGCCCGCGCCCGCCGCGTCCCTCGACGCCCTCGGCCGGCAGCTGGGCTGGCTCCCCCTCGACCTGGAGACGGCCGGCGCCTACATCGAGCGGGAGGGCATCAGCGTCGAGGAGTACCTGGGACAGCTGCCCGAGCACACCTCCACCAACGGCTTCGAGACGTTCCAGCTGTCCCTGGAGAAGATCTCGCGCGAGGCCCCGGAGGCCGAGGACCTGCTGCGCCTGTGCTCCTACCTGGCCTCCGAGGACGTACCGCACGCCACGCTCGCCGAGCACCGCGCCGCGCTGCCCGAGCCGCTGCGGCGGGCCATGGGCGACGACCGGGTCTTCCGCCTCATGGTCCGCGAGCTCGTCCGGCACTCCCTGCTCATCGTGACCGGCGACACCCGCGAAGGCTCGCTGACCTTCGGGGTGCACCCGCGGGTACGGCAGTTCGTCCGCAGCCGGATGGACGGGACGTCCCGCGTGCAGTGGTCCCAGGCAGCGGTGCGGCTGGTCGAGGCCGCCTTCCCGGCCCGGCCGGAGCAGCCCGAGACGCGCAGCGCCTGCGAACGGCTGATGCCCCACGCGGACGCCGTGATCACCGAGGTGTCCTGGACGTCGGACGAGCCGGCCGCGAACGCCAAGTCCCGGATGGCGCTGATCGAACTGCTCCACCGCGTCGGCGTCTACCAGGAACAGCGCTGCAACTGGACGCGCGCCCTCACCCACTTCCAGTGGGAGGCGGAACTGCGGCAGGACTCCGGCGACCCCGACGGCGAGGACCCCCTCGGCCGGATCACCGCCCAGCTCGCGGTGGCCCGCCAGCACTACCTCCTCGCCCATCTCGACGAGGCCCACGAGGAATGCCTCAAGGCTCTCGAGCAGTGCCGCAGCCACACCGGCGACGGTCCGGCCTTCGTGGAGCTGGAGGCCCTGTGCCACCGCCAGTACGGGGGCGTCCTGCGCGAGAAGATCCTCTTCGACGAGGCCCTGGACGCGGTCCGCGAGGCCATCCGGATCTACGAGAGCCAGGAGCCGGGCTGGGAGAGCCTGGAGTGGGCCGTCGCCGAGCAGGAGATCGGCATGATCCACCGCAACGCGGGCCGGCTCTCCCTCGCCCTGGAGTCCTACGCCCACGCCGAGGCCCGTATCCCGCAGCACGGCAGCCAGGTACCGGCCCGGCATGTGCTGTTCCGGGCGATGCTGCGGTGGGACGTCGGCATCGTCGCGCAGGACCGCGGCGACCTGGCCACCGCCGAGACCATGCTGGCGGACGCCCTCGCCGTGTTCCGGGAGCATCGCGGTCTCGAGGACTTCGAGACCTCGCAGGTCGCCAAGTTCCTCGCGGACGTCCGGCGCCGGCAGGCCGAGGACCTGCGCGAGCGGGCCCGGGCCACCTGGCACCCGCTGCGCCGTCGCGAGCTGCGCCGGCAGGGCCAGGAGAAGCTGCGCTCCGCCGCCGACCTGCTGGAGCCCGTGCTCGACCTGCACCTCAACCGCAGCGAGGCCGAGCCCCACAAGTACGCGGCCTGTCTCAACAAGATGGGCTCCCTGCAGGCCGCCCAGGGGCGCACGGTGGAGGCCCTGGAGACCCTCGACCGGGCCCACCGCATCTACACGCAGAAGTACGGCAGCGACCACCACTACCGTGCGAAGACCCTGTCCCGGCTCGGCCCCGTCCTGCTCGTCGCGGGCGACCGGGCCACCGCGGAGCTGGTGCTGCGCGAGGCCGAGCGGATCTTCCGCGCCCGCCTCGGCGACCACCACCCCTCGCTGGTCGCGGTCTACGAACGGCTGACCGAGTGCACCGACGACCCGGCCGAGGCCGCGGACCTCCGGGCCCGGGCCCAGCGGATCAAGGAGTCCCTGTGGCTCGGCGGCCCGCCCTGGACGGACCCGCCGGCCCTGCCCCTGTCCCCGGTCGGGACCGGACCCTCGTGAAAGCGTGCACAAGCGGCCGCCTACGATGGGCACGTGCCAAACGTGACCCGCGCCGACGCCGTAGCGGCCGTGCGCAACCCCCTCGCCTTCATCGCCGCCCGCTGGACCCCCGCCTCCCGGACGGTCGAGCGGGCCGCCCTGTCCGCGCTCGTGATGTCGGTGGTCATCGTGGTCACCGGCGGCGCCGTCCGGCTCACGGGCTCGGGCCTGGGCTGCCCGACCTGGCCCAAGTGCACCGCCGACTCGCTCACCGCCACCAGCGCGATGGGCTTCCACGGCGCCATCGAGTTCGGCAACCGCATGCTGACGTACGTGCTGTGCGCGGCGGTCGGCTGGGCGATCATCGCCGCGCGCTCCGAGAAGCCCCGCCGCCGGAGCCTGACCCGGCTGGGCTGGGCGCAGTTCTGGCTGGTGATGAACAACGCGATCCTGGGCGGCGTCGTGGTGCTCGTCGGCCTCAACCCGTACACGGTCGCGGCGCACTTCCTGCTCGCCTCGGCGCTCATCGCCGTCGCCGTGCTGATGTGGCAGCGCGCCCGGGAGGGCGACGGGGCGCCCCGGCCGCTGGTCGGCGGGGCCGTGCAGCAGCTGGTGTGGTTCCTGGTCGCCGCCTCGGCGCTGCTGATCGCCGTCGGCACGGTGGTCACCGGCGCGGGCCCGCACGCGGGCGACTCCAGCGAGGTCGAGCGGATGCCGCTGGACTGGGAGACCGTCGCCAAGCTGCACGCCGTGCTCGCCTGGATCGTGGTGACGCTGACCTTCGCCCTGTGGTTCGTCCTCAAGGCGGTCGACGCCCCGAAGGACCCCCTGCACCGCACCCGGGAGCTGTTCCTGGTGCTGCTCGCGCAGGGCGTCATCGGCTACGTCCAGTACTTCACCAACCTCCCCGAGGTCCTGGTGGGCCTGCACATGCTCGGCTCCGGGCTGGTGTGGATCGCGGTGCTGCGCGTCCTGCTGGCGCTGCGTGAGCGCGCCCGCACGACGATCGACCTCCCGGGCCCGGCGACCGAGGCGACGGTGGGCTCCCGCGCCTGAGCAGGCAGCAGGCAGCAGGCAGCAGGCAGCAGGCAGCAGGCAGCAGGCAGCAGGCAGCAGGCAGCAGGCAGCACAGCCGTAGACCCGGCGGACTCCTCAGTCCAGCGCGTACACCCTGCGCGCGTTGCCCGCCGCGATGAGGCCCGCGACGCGTTGCGCGTCCGTGAGGGACCACGCTCCCTCCGCTACCCAGGCGCCCAGGACCCGGCTCAGGGCCTCGCGGAACAGGCGGGCGCCCACGACGTGGAGTTCGGGCAGCCGTTGGGCCCCGGTGGAGAAGAGGATCTTGCCGAAGGGGGCCAGTTCCAGGATCTCCGCGAGAATCGTCGCGGCCCGGGCGCCGGTGCGTACGAGCGCGGCGCCGGAGTCGGCGTAGACGTGCGGGAAGACGCCGGCGAGGTGGGCGGCGTGGCGATGGTAGGGGTAGCCGTGCAGCAGGACGAGGTCCGTGCCGAGGCCGGCCGTGGCCCGGACGAAGTCGGTGAGCAGCACGGGGTCGGTGCGGTCGATGCGCAGGCCCGGCTCCCCCAGCCCCGCGTGCAGCTGAAGGGGCAGCCCCGAGGCGACGGCGATCCACAGCAGGTGTCGTAGCAGCACGGGATCGCTCAGCTGGCCGCCGACCGGGCGGGCGGCCAGCCAGCGGCCCGCCGCGCCCCGCACCTCGCCGGGACCGGGCGGCTCGGGCGCGAGCGCGAGGCCGTGCCGGACGCCCGCGACGGAGGTGAAGGCCACGGCGTTCGCGGCGGCCCCGTGGACCGACTCGGCGAGGTTGGCCAGGAAGGACTCGACGGTGCCGGAGGTGTCGGCGACCTGTTCGGCGAGGAGTTCCAGGCGCACGATCTCGCGGGCCTCGGCGGCGCCCGCGGAGGCCAGCTCCCCGGGTCCGGTGAGATCGCCGGGCAGCCCGGTGTCGACGAGATACGTCGTGATGCCGCTGCCGCGCAGCAGCCGGCGGCCCGTCTCCAGTACGCCGAGTTCACGACGCCGGGCGAGATAGCGGGCGGGCGGACAGTGCGCTTCCAGGCCGAGCAGCGGGGGGCACCAACGGCGTACCGCGAACCCGGTCTGGGTGTCGAAGAGGGTCGTGCCGGGGGCGGGCGGGCCCTCGGTGCGCGCCAGCTGGGCCTCGAACGTGCCGAGGCCCAGTTCCGTTCTCAGGACGCCGTGGCAGTACTGGTCCACCAAGGACGGTGTTTCGATCATCCGGAACTCCCCGGTACTGGACCTCGTACTCCTGAGGTCCTAACGGGTGAACCGGGTGTCAGGTGTTGCTGATCGGCCTTTCTCGGCCGTTCTCAGCTGTTCTTCGGGCCGCCGACCTGGATCCCGGCCATGCGCGTCCACTCGTACGGCCCTGTCGTCACCTTCGCCGCGAACTCGCCGTCGAAGGACTCGTGGACCGTGACCCCGGCCTTCGCCACGGCCTGCTCGGCGATCTCGACGGAGGGGGCCACGAGGTCGCCCCAGCCGCCGTCCTCACCGACGAGGACGATCCGGGCGCCGCGCTCGCCGATGTACGCGACCTGGCTCTCGGCTCCGCCGTGCTCCTTGGCGAAGGCGCCGATCTGCCGGGCGAGCCGGGCCGCCTTGCGCTCGGTCTTCGCGGCCTGCTTGGCGTCGGCGGTCTCGTCAACCTGCTTGGTGTCTGCCATGGTCAGGATGCTACCGACGGGTAGATCGAACGGCGACGGCCGGGGTGCGTGGCCTTGACCACGTGCCCCGGCCGTCAGGCCGTACAGCTCCCCGAAGAGGAGAGGGCGCTAGCGCAGGAAGGGGTCCACCGCGACCGCGACGAACAGCAGCGAGACGTAGGTGATGGACCAGTGGAACAGCCGCATCTCCTTCAGCTTGGTGCCCGTCGCCTCCGACTTCGCACGGCCGTTCAGGGCGTGCGCCTCCCACAGCCACCAGCCGCCGGCCGTCAGCGCGACCGTGGTGTAGAACCAGCCGGTGTAGCCCAGCGGGGTGAGCAGCAGCGAGACGCCGACCATCACCCAGCTGTAGAGGACGATCTGCTTGGCGACGGTCTTGTTGGAGGCGACGACCGGCAGCATCGGCACGCCCACGCGCGCGTAGTCCTCCCTGACCTTCATGGACAGCGGCCAGTAGTGCGGCGGCGTCCAGAAGAACATGACGAGGAAGAGGACGACCGGCGCCCAGGACAGCGAGTTCGTGACGGCCGACCAGCCGATCAGGACCGGCATGCAGCCGGCGATGCCGCCCCAGACGATGTTCTGCGAGGTACGGCGCTTGAGGATCATCGTGTAGACGACGACATAGAAGAGGAGTGCGCCGAGGGCGAGCCAGGCCGACAGCCAGTTGACGGTCAGACCGAACAGCAGTGTGGAGACCGCCGCAAGGGTGATGCCGAAGGCGAGACATTCACGCGGGCTGACCATGCCGGTGACCAGCGGGCGCTGCGAGGTGCGGTCCATGAGCGCGTCGATGTCGCGGTCGATGTACATGTTCAGGGCGTTGGCGCCGCCCGCGGAGAGGTAGCCGCCGAGGCAGGTCAGCAGCACCAGGCCGAGATCCGGCACACCCTGCCGGGCCAGGAACATCACCGGAACGGTGGTGATCAGCAGCAGCTCGATGATCCGCGGCTTGGTCAGCGCCACGAATGCCTTGACCCGGGCCCCGAGCGGCCGCCGGATCGGGCTCTGGCTCGTCCCGATCATCCCTACTGGACGGGATTCAACGGCCGTCACGCACACCCCTGACAGAGACTCCCAGCAAGCCTCCCCATGTGAATGCGGGGTAAAGGCTCGCGCGTACCACGCCACTGTAGACGTTGCCCATACCCCGATCTTCGCGGGGGTGGGGTCGTGTTGGGAGGGGCCGCTGATCGACCGCTCATCAGCCGCGCGTCGGCCCCTCATCGTCCGCGGAAGGGTTCGCTCGTGATCCGCTGCAGGGCTCGCTCATCATCCGTACGGAGGCTCGATTGAGCAGTCAGATGAGCGGCTCCGTATTCATGTGCCGAATGCGATTCGAGCCAGTCGGGAGGCGGATCCCTGCAAGGCCCGGCAGTCTGGAATGACTCGAAAAAACGCACGTCCCTACGGGGGTAGGCTCGACAGCGGCCGGTGGGTTTCCAGTGCACCGGCAGCCGGTGGGCGCGCGCCCAGATGACCGGTATTCGACATGTGGAGAGGAGCCCTGACCCAGGGTGAGCACCAAGCCGACCACCACAGACCTCGAGTGGACCGAGCTGGACCAGCGGGCCGTCGACACCGCCCGCGTCCTGGCCGCCGACGCCGTACAGAAGGTCGGCAACGGCCATCCCGGCACGGCGATGAGCCTGGCGCCCGCCGCATACACCCTCTTCCAGAAGGTGATGCGGCACGACCCGGCGGACGCCGACTGGGTCGGCCGCGACCGCTTCGTGCTGTCCGCGGGCCACTCGTCCCTGACCCTCTACACCCAGCTGTACCTGGCCGGCTTCGGCCTGGAGCTGGACGACCTGAAGTCGTTCCGCACGTGGGGCTCGAAGACCCCGGGTCACCCGGAGTACGGCCACACCACGGGCGTCGAGACGACGACCGGCCCGCTGGGCCAGGGTGTCGCCAACGCCGTCGGCATGGCGATGGCCGCCCGCTACGAGCGCGGACTGTTCGACCCGGACGCCCCCGTCGGCGAGTCGCCGTTCGACCACTTCATCTTCGCCATCGCCGGTGACGGCTGCCTCCAGGAGGGCATCTCCGCCGAGGCATCCTCGCTGGCCGGCCACCAGAAGCTGGGCAACCTGGTCCTGCTGTGGGACGACAACCACATCTCGATCGAGGGCGACACCGAGACGGCCGTCTCCGAAGACGTCGCCAAGCGCTACGAGGCGTACGGCTGGCATGTGCAGCGCGTCGCCCCGAAGCCGGACGGCGACCTGGACCCGCACGCGATCTACAACGCGGTCCAGGCGGCGAAGCAGGTCACGGACAAGCCGTCGTTCATCGCGATGCGCTCGATCATCGCCTGGCCCGCCCCGAACGCGCAGAACACCGAGGCCGCGCACGGCTCGGCGCTCGGCGACGACGAGGTCGCGGCCACCAAGCGCGTCCTCGGCTTCGACCCGGAGCAGTCCTTCGAGGTGGCCGACGAGGTCCTCGCCCACACCCGGCAGGCCCTGGAGCGCGGCGCGCAGGCGAAGGCCGAGTGGGAGAAGTCCTTCCAGCTGTGGCGCGACGACAACGCCGAGCGCGCGGCCGAGTTCGACCGCATCGCCGCGGGCGAGCTGCCGACCGGCTGGGAGGAGAAGATCCCGGTCTTCGAGACCGGCAAGGGCGTCGCCACGCGTGCCGCGTCCGGCAAGGTGCTCCAGGCGCTCGGCGCGGTCATCCCCGAGCTGTGGGGCGGCTCCGCCGACCTCGCGGGCTCGAACAACACGACGATCGACAAGACGTCGTCGTTCCTCCCGGCGGACAACCCGCTGCCGGAGGCGAACCCGTACGGCCGCACGATCCACTTCGGCATCCGCGAGCACTCCATGGCCGCGGAGATGAACGGCATCACGCTGCACGGCAACACCCGCGTCTACGGCGGCACGTTCCTCGTGTTCTCCGACTACATGCGCAACGCGGTACGCCTGTCGGCGCTGATGCACGTGCCGGTGACGTACGTGTGGACGCACGACTCCATCGGCCTCGGCGAGGACGGCCCGACGCACCAGCCGGTCGAGCACCTCGCGTCGCTGCGCGCCATCCCGGGCCTGAACGTGGTCCGCCCGGCCGACGCCAACGAGACGGCCATCGCCTGGCGCGAGATCCAGAAGCGCTGGACGAAGGAGTTCGGCAAGGGCGCCCCGCACGGTCTGGCGCTGACCCGCCAGGGCGTGCCGACGTACGAGTCCAACGAGGACACCGTGCGCGGCGGTTACGTGCTGTTCGAGGCCTCCACGGGGACGCCGGAGGCGATCCTGATCGCGACCGGTTCCGAGGTGCACGTCGCCGTCGAGGCGCGCGAGCGGCTGGAAGCCGACGGCGTGCCCACGCGCGTGGTGTCCATGCCGTGCGTGGAGTGGTTCGAGGAGCAGGACCAGGGGTACCGGGACAGCGTCCTGCCGCCGTCCGTCCGGGCGCGGGTGTCGGTCGAGGCCGGTATCGGTCTGACGTGGCACAAGTACGTCGGGGACGCCGGTCGCATCGTTTCCCTGGAGCACTTCGGTGCTTCGGCCGACGGCAAGGTCCTCTTCCAGGAGTACGGCTTCACTGCCGAGAACGTGGCTTCGCAGGCGCGGGAATCGCTCGCCGCCGCCCAGCGCTGACGCTCACATACGACACGTAGGAGATGCATTTTCCATGACAGACGCACTCAAGCGCCTCTCCGAGGAAGGCGTCGCGATCTGGCTGGACGACCTGTCGCGCAAGCGGATCACGTCCGGCAACCTCGCCGAGCTGATCGACCAGCAGCACGTCGTGGGCGTCACCACCAACCCGTCGATCTTCCAGAAGGCGATCAGCGGCGGCGACGGCTACGAGCAGCAGGTCACCGACCTCGCCGCCCGTAAGGTCACCGTCGACGAGGCCATCCGCATGATCACGACGGCGGACGTCCGGGACGCCGCCGACATCCTGCGCCCGGTCTACGACGCCACCGGCGGCCAGGACGGCCGGGTGTCGATCGAGGTCGACCCGCGCCTGGCGCACGAGACGACGGCGACGATCGCCGAGGCCAAGCAGCTGGCCTGGCTGGTCGACCGCCCCAACACGCTGATCAAGATCCCGGCCACCAAGGCGGGTCTGCCGGCGATCACCGAGGTCATCGGCAACGGCATCAGCGTCAACGTCACGCTGATCTTCTCGCTGGAGCGCTACCGCGAGGTCATGGAGGCCTACCTGGCGGGTCTGGAGAAGGCGCAGGCCAAGGGCCTGGACCTGTCCCTGATCCACTCGGTGGCGTCCTTCTTCGTGTCCCGCGTGGACACCGAGATCGACAAGCGCCTCGACGCGCTGGGCACCACCGAGGCCAAGGCGGCGCGCGGCAAGGCCGCCCTCGCCAACGCCCGGCTGGCCTACCAGGCGTACGAGGAAGTGTTCTCGAACGGCCGCTGGGCCGCACTGGAGAGCGCGGGCGCGAACAAGCAGCGTCCGCTGTGGGCCTCCACCGGCGTGAAGGACCCGGCGTACAAGGACACCCTGTACGTCGACGACCTGGTGGCGCCGAACACGGTGAACACCATGCCGGAGGCGACCCTGGCCGCCACCGAGGACCACGGGCAGATCACCGGCAACACCATCGCCGGCACCTACGAGCAGGCCCGCGCCGACCTCGACGCCGTGGAGAAGCTCGGGATCTCCTACGACGACGTGGTCCAGCTGCTCGAGGACGAGGGCGTCGAGAAGTTCGCGGCCTCCTGGAACGACCTGCTCAAGTCGACCGAGGCGGAGCTGGAGCGCCTCGCCCCCTCGGAGGGCTGATCACTTGTCGCCTTTCACCGGTGCCGGAGCGAATCCGCTCCGTGACCCCGCCGACCGACGGCTCCCGCGTATCGCGGGGCCGTCGGGCCTGGTCATCTTCGGCGTCACGGGCGATTTGTCCCGTAAGAAGCTCATGCCCGCCGTGTACGACCTCGCCAACCGGGGTCTGCTGCCGCCGGGCTTCTCCCTGGTCGGGTTCGCCCGCCGCGAGTGGCAGCACGAGGACTTCGCACAGGAGGTCCACGACGCCGTCAAGGAGCACGCCCGCACGCCCTTCCGCGAGGAGGTCTGGCAGCAGCTCATCCAGGGCATGCGCTTCGTGCAGGGCACGTTCGACGACGACGACGCCTTCGAGCGCCTGCGCGCCACGATCGAGGAGCTCGACAAGGCGCAGGGCACGGGCGGCAACTTCGCCTTCTACCTGTCCGTGCCGCCGCGCTCCTTCCCGGTCGTCATCCAACAGCTGAAGAAGCACGGGCTGGCCGACCAGAAGAACGGCTCCTGGCGGCGCGCGGTCATCGAGAAGCCCTTCGGTCACAACCTGAAGTCGGCGGAGGACCTGAACAAGGTCGTCCACGAGGTCTTCGGCTCGGACCAGGTCTTCCGCATCGACCACTACCTGGGCAAGGAGACCGTCCAGAACATCCTGGCGCTGCGCTTCGCCAACACCATGTTCGAGCCGATCTGGAACCGGTCCTTCGTGGACCATGTGCAGATCACGATGGCCGAGGACATCGGCATCGGCGGCCGCGCGGGGTACTACGACGGCATCGGCGCCGCCCGAGACGTCATCCAGAACCACCTGCTCCAGCTGATGGCCCTCACGGCCATGGAGGAGCCCGCCTCCTTCGACGCGGACGCGCTGGCCGCGGAGAAGACCAAGGTGCTCGGCGCCGTCCGGCTGCCGAAGGACCTGGGCCGCGACACCGTGCGCGGCCAGTACGCGGCCGGGTGGCAGGGCGGCGAGAAGGCCGTCGGCTACCTCGAGGAAGAAGGCATCGACCCCAAGTCGAAGACCGACACCTACGCGGCGATCAAGGTGGGCGTCGACAACCGCCGCTGGGCGGGCGTCCCGTTCTATCTGCGCACCGGCAAGCGGCTCGGCCGCCGCGTCACCGAGATCGCGGTCGTCTTCCAGCGGGCCCCGCACTCCCCCTTCGACTCCACGGCCACCGAGGAGCTCGGCGCGAACGCGATCGTCATCCGCGTCCAGCCCGACGAGGGCATCACCGTCCGCTTCGGCTCCAAGGTGCCCGGCACCTCCATGGAGATCCGGGACGTGTCCATGGACTTCGCCTACGGCGAGTCGTTCACGGAGTCCTCGCCCGAGGCGTACGAGCGGCTGATCCTGGACGTGCTGCTCGGCGACTCCAACCTCTTCCCCCGCACGGAGGAGGTCGAGCTGTCCTGGAAGATCCTCGACCCGATCGAGCAGTACTGGGACAAGCACGGCAAGCCCGCGCAGTACCCGTCGGGCACGTGGGGGCCCGTCGAGGCCGACGAAATGCTCGAGCGAGACGGACGGAGCTGGCGCCGGCCATGAAGACAGACCTCACGGACACCACTGCCAGCAAGATCAACAAGGCGTTGGTGCAGGGCCGCCGTGCGATAGGCACGCCCGCCGTCGGCATGGTGCTCACCCTCGTCGTCGTCACGGACGAGGAGAACGCCTACGACGCCCTGAAGGCCGCAAACGACGCGTCGCGCGAGCACCCCTCGCGCACGCTCGTGGTGATCAAGCGCGTCTCGCGCTCCCCCCGGGGCCGCACCCAGTCCCGCCTCGACGCCGAGGTGCGGCTGGGCGCGGACGCGGGCAGCGGCGAGACGGTGATCCTCCGGCTGTACGGCGAGGTGTCCGACCACGCCCAGTCCGTCGTGCTGCCGCTGCTGCTGCCGGACGCGCCGGTGGTGGTCTGGTGGTCGGTGGACGCCCCGCGCGACCCGGCGGGCGACCCGCTGGGCGCCCTGGGCCAGCGCCGGGTCACCGACAGCTACGCGGCGGAGAAGCCGGTCCACGAACTGCGGGCCCGCGCCGAGAGCTACGAACCGGGCGACACCGACCTCGCATGGGCCCGGATCACCCCGTGGCGTTCGATGCTGGCCGCCGCCCTCGACCAGGTCAGCTCGGAGATCGTCTCCGCCGAGGTGGCGGGCGAGGAGTCCAACCCGAGCGTCGAGCTGCTCGCCATGTGGCTGGCCGACCGGCTCCATGTGCACGTCCGGCGGGCGATCTCCGCCGGTCCGGGTCTGACCCAGGTGCGGATGGAGACCACCGGCGGCCCGATCACGCTGCACCGGTCGGACGGCGCGATGGCCACGCTGGCCCTGCCGGGCCAGCCGGACCGGGCGGTGGCGCTCAAGCGTCGCGAGACGTCCGAGCTGCTCGCGGAGGAGCTGCGCAGGCTCGACCCGGACGACACGTTCGCGTCCGCGCTGCGGTTCGGCGTGGACCGGCTGGGCGGGATCGCCTCGGCCGCGGAGCGGGTCGAGGCGGCGGCCGGTCAGCCGACGCCCGCCCTTCCGGTCCGCACGGTGCCGGAGCCCGAGACTGCGTCTGCGTCTGCATCTGTGTCTGAGGGTGCGTCTGTGTCTGCGGACGAGACGCCCGCAGGCAAGGCGTCCGCGTCGGCTCCGTCGGCCGCCGCCGGGTCGGACCGCTCCGACGCCGACCGGCCGACGCCGGCGCAGATGCCCCCGGTCAGGAAAGCGGATCAGCAGTGAGCACTCCCCAACTGGTCGTGCACCGCGACAAGGAGCTGATGGCGCAGGCCGCCGCGGCCCGCCTCATCACGAAGATCGTGGACGCGCAGGCCTCCCGGGGCCATGCGTCCGTGGTCCTCACCGGCGGCCGCAACGGCAACGGCCTGCTGGCCGCCCTGGCGGCCGCGCCCGCCCGGGACGCCGTCGACTGGGCCCGGCTCGACCTGTGGTGGGGCGACGAGCGCTTCCTGCCGGAGGGCGATCCGGAGCGCAATGTCACGCAGGCCCGCGAGGCCCTGCTGGACTCCGTGCCCGTGGACCCCAAGCGCGTGCACGCCATGCCCGCGTCCGACGGTCCGTACGGCGCCGACGTGGAGGCGGCCGCGGAGGCGTACGCCGAGGAGCTGGCCCTCGCGGCCGGCCCCGAGAACCATGGCTCCGTGCCCACCTTCGACGTCCTGATGCTGGGCGTCGGCCCGGACACCCATGTGGCCTCGCTCTTCCCGGAGCTGCCGGCCGTGCGGGAGACCGAGCGCACGGTGGTCGGCGTCCACGGCGCGCCCAAGCCTCCGCCGACCCGGGTCACCCTCACGCTTCCGGCGATCCGGGCGGCCCGTGAGGTGTGGCTGCTGGCGGCCGGCGAGGACAAGGCGCAGGCCGCGGCGATCGCCCTGTCCGGCGCGGGCGAGATCCAGGCCCCGGCGGCGGGCGCCCGCGGTCGCGCCCGCACGCTGTGGCTCCTGGACACGGCGGCGGCCTCCCAGCTCCCCAGGGCGCTGTACCCGCCGGCCTCTCCCTGACGCCCTGAGCCCCGCACAGAACCCGTACGGTCAACCGCCGTACGGGTTCTGCCCGTTGTGGGGGCTGTTCGAGCCGTAGGTGTGCGGACCGTAGGGGTTGTACGGCCCGTAGGGGTTCTGCGGCGGCGGGGCGTACGGCGGGTAGGGCGGGCCCTGCTGGAACGGGTTGCCCTGCGGAACCGGACCGCCCTGCGTGGGGACGGGCGGCAGGGTCGCCGGGTGGGCGGTGAGCCGGATGCCGTACCGCCGCTTGAGGCGGCGCATCTCCAGCAGGGAGATCGCCGTGACCGTGACCGGTGCGCCCAGGATGAAGACGACGCCCATCGTGAGGCTCAGGCCGTGCAGGTCGCCCGTGACGAGGTCGGGGACGGCCATCAGCCAGGTCGTCACCGTGGCGAGCAGCGGGGGCAGACAGCGGTGCACGGCGGCGGTGCCGAAGAAGTTCCCGGTGAGCTTGAAGGCGCCCGCCAGCACGAAGAGGACCATCCAGAGCCCCACGAAGCCGACCAGGAGCGTGGAGAGCATCCCGAACGCGCCGGACAGCCTCAGAAGCAGCACGGTCGCGAAGACCGAGCCGACGAGAAGCAGCAGCAGTTTCAGCGAGTTGACGAGCGGCGCCTTCAGCTGCCGCACGGTGCCGGTGCGCCGCCAGACGAAGAGCATCGCGGCGACGGTCAGCGGGGTGAGGAAGAACAGGACGACGGAGGCGGTCGCCGCGTTGCCCAGGACCTCGTCGAAGTCGAACCCGCCCTCGACGTAGGTGTAGACGCCGAGAGCGGCGAACGCCCCGGCGATGACCCGGACGCGCTTGAGCGTCTCCACCGTCGGGTCGAGCGCTTCCGGTATCCACGTGGGGTGGAACACCGCGCGCGCCACGTGATGGGGTTTCAGAAAGGAGCGGGCGGTCAGCGTGCCGCCGGTCCAACTCCTGTGTGCACTGCTCACCTTGGGCTCCCCCGAGCGGTCGGGCTCATGATCGCCGGGGAGTCTACGGGAAGCGGACGGCGACGCGCCGCCCGCTTCCGGCATCCGATGGCCACCTGTTACCGGCTCGGCCGGCTTGCGGTCGCCGACCGGGACGGTCGACCGGGGCTGTCGGCTGGGGCTACCGGCCGCGCAGCTCCCGGTACTTGGCGACCAGGGCCTTGGTGGAGGCATCCAGGCCGGGCACGTCCGCGCCTTCGGTGAGGGCGGGTTCGACGCGCTTGGCGAGGACCTTGCCCAGTTCCACGCCCCACTGGTCGAAGGAGTCGATGTTCCAGACCGCGCCCTGGACGAACACCTTGTGCTCGTAGAGGGCGATGAGCTGGCCGAGGACCGACGGGGTCAGCTCGCGCGCCAGGATCGTGGTCGTGGGGTGGTCGCCCTTGAACGTCTTGTGCGGCACCAACTCCTCTGCCACGCCCTCCGCGCGCACCTCGTCCGGCGTCTTGCCGAAGGCCAGCGCCTGGGTCTGGGCGAAGAAGTTGGCCATCAACAGGTCGTGCTGCGCCTTGAGTTCGTCGCTCAGCTCGGCGACCGGCTCGGCGAAGCCGATGAAGTCGGCCGGGATCAGCTTCGTGCCCTGGTGGATCAACTGGTAGTAGGCGTGCTGGCCGTTGGTGCCCGGGGTGCCCCAGACGATCGGGCCGGTCTGCCAGTCGACCTCCCGCCCGTCCCGGCCGACGTACTTGCCGTTGGACTCCATGTCCAACTGCTGGAGGTAGGCGGCGAACTTGGACAGGTAGTGGCTGTAGGGCAGCACCGCGTGCGACTGGGCGTCGTGGAAGTTGCCGTACCAGATGCCCAGCAGGCCGAGCAGCAGCGGGACGTTGGACTCGGCGGGCGCGGTGCGGAAGTGCTCGTCGACGAGGTGGAAGCCGTCGAGCATCTCGCGGAAGCGGTCCGGGCCGACGGCGATCATCAGCGACAGGCCGATCGCGGAGTCGTAGGAGTAGCGGCCGCCGACCCAGTCCCAGAACTCGAACATGTTGGCCGTGTCGATGCCGAAGTCGGCGACCTTCTCGGCGTTGGTCGACAGTGCCACGAAGTGCTTGGCCACGGCCGTGTCGTCGCTGAGCGCGTCCAGCAGCCAGGTGCGGGCCGAGGTGGCGTTGGTGATCGTCTCGATGGTGGTGAACGTCTTGGAGGCGATGACGAACAGCGTCTCGGCCGGGTCGAGGTCCCGGGTCGCCTCGTGCAGGTCGGCGCCGTCGACGTTGGACACGAAGCGGACCGTGAGGTCGCGGTCGGTGTAGCTGCGCAGCACCTCGTAGGCCATGGCCGGGCCGAGGTCGGAGCCGCCGATGCCGATGTTGACCACGGTGCGGATGCGTCGGCCGGTGTGGCCGGTCCAGGCGCCGGAGCGGACGCGGCCGGCGAAGTCGGCCATCTTGTCGAGGACGGCGTGGACGGCCGGGACCACGTTCTCCCCGTCGACCTCGATCACCGCGTCGCGCGGGGCGCGCAGGGCCGTGTGCAGGACGGCGCGGTCCTCGGTGGTGTTGATCTTCTCGCCGCGGAACATGGCGTCCCGCAGGCCGAACACGTCGGTGGCCGCGGCCAGCTCGCGCAGGAGCCGCAGCGTCTCGTCGTTGACGAGGTGCTTGGAGTAGTCGATGTGCAGGTCGCCGACCTGCAGGGTGTACCCGCTGCCGCGCCCGGGGTCGGCGGCGAACAGCTCTCGCAGCCGCATCTCGCCGAGTTCCTCGTGGTGCTTGGCCAGAGCGGTCCACTCGGGCGTCTGGTTGAGCCTCGTACGGCCGTCTGCGTTCATGTCGGACTTCAGCCTTCTTTCGTGCCTGTCCCAGCTACGTACCTTGCCCCGCTGCCGCTCCCAACCTAATTGATCAATTGAGCGGCGGCGCACCTACAGGTACGTCCGGCTGACGCGTTGGTGTCAGCACGGCGAGAAGACAGCACAGTGAAGAGGCAGCACGGTGAAGAGGCAGCACAGTGAGGAGACAGGACGGCGAGAAGACAGCCCGGAGAGAGACGGGGCAGGGAAGGAGATGCCGGAGAAAGGCATCAGGTCCGGCGGACATCTCTCGATATCCGGCCGGACCCCGGTTCCTAGATCTCGCCCCGCAGTTTGGCGAGCGCCTCGGCGAGGATCGCCTCGCCGTCCGCGTCGCTGCGTCGCTCCCGCACATAGGCGAGGTGCGTCTTGTAGGGCTCGGTGCGCGGCGGGTCCGGGGGGTTGTCCCGGTCCTGCCCGGCGGGAAAGCCGCAGCGCGGGCAGTCCCAGGTCTCGGGAACCTGCGCGTCGCTGGCGAAGCTGGGCACCGTCTCGTGTCCGTTGGAGCACCAGAAGGAGATGCGCAGACGCGGCGCGGACTCGCCCCGCTCGGCCTCGCCCATCGGCCCCGCCCCGACCCGGCTTCCTCGGATCGCGTTGCCACTTGCCACGGTCGTAACTCCCTGCGTAATGGTGCCGCAAAGCGAGTCGGCGTTTCGCTTCGCTGCGAGCGCCTCAGTCTACGTAAGGCCCAACGCGCGTCCAGTGATGGGAGTTACAGCCCCCGCACCTAGACGCAAGCCCCATGATAGGCCGCGCTCAGCTGCGCGTACCGAACATGGGGCCTTACGTGCGGAATGTGCGTTGCCTGTGCGAGTCTGATCAGCTGTTCGTCTTCATCACGATGCCGAGGACGATGATGCACGCGAACCACAGGAAACCGATCACCACGGTGATGCGGTCGAGGTTGCGCTCGGCGACCGAGGAGCCGCCGACGGACGACTGCATGCCGCCACCGAACATGTCGGAGAGGCCGCCGCCCTTTCCCTTGTGCATCAGCACCAGCAGCATCAGCAGCAGGCTGAAGACGATCAGGGCGATCGAGAACCCCAAAACCACGGCTGGACCAACTTCCTCGGATACGGATTTACGACGATGACGATAGGGACAACCACGACGGGGGCACGGCGTGACCGCCATGCCCCCGCAAGGGTACGACGGATCGCCGCCAGGGCATACTCACAGCCCGGCTCTCCGCCGGATCACTGGTCGCGGAAGCGCACGATCTTGACGAACTCCTCCGGGTCCAGCGACGCGCCGCCGATCAGGGCGCCGTCGATGTCGGCCTGCGCCATGATCTCGGCGACGTTGCCGGACTTCACGGAGCCGCCGTACTGGATGCGGACCTTGTCGGCCAGCTCCTGCGTGTACAGCTCGGCGAGCTTGCCGCGGATCGCCGCGCAGACCTCCTGCGCGTCGTCTGCGCCGCACACCTTGCCGGTGCCGATGGCCCACACCGGCTCGTAGGCGATCACGACGGTCTCGGCCTGCTCGACCGGGAGGTCCTTCAGGCCGCCCTCGACCTGGGCGAGGGTGTGGGCGACGTGGTTGCCCGCCTCACGGACCTCGAGCTCCTCGCCGACGCAGAGGATCGGCGTGAGGTCGTGCTTGTAGGCAGCCCTGACCTTGGCGTTGACGATCTCGTCGGTCTCGGCGTGGTACTGGCGGCGCTCGGAGTGGCCGACCGCCACGTAGGTGCACTTCAGCTTGGCCAGCATGGATCCGGAGATCTCGCCGGTGTAGGCGCCGCTGTCGTGCGCCGAGATGTCCTGGGCGCCGTACTTGATCTTGAGCTTGTCGCCGTCGACCAGGGTCTGCACCGAGCGCAGGTCGGTGAAGGGCGGCAGGACGGCGACCTCGACGGCCTCGTAGTCCTTGTCCGCGAGGGCGAAGGCCAGCTTCTGGACGTGGGCGATGGCCTCGAGGTGGTTGAGGTTCATCTTCCAGTTGCCCGCCATGAGGGGCGTACGGGTGGTCATGCGGGGTCAGTCCTCCAGTGCGGCGAGGCCGGGGAGCGTCTTGCCCTCGAGGTATTCGAGGGAGGCGCCGCCGCCGGTCGAGATGTGGCCGAATGCGTTCTCGTCGAAGCCCAGGAGGCGGACGGCCGCGGCGGAGTCGCCGCCGCCGACGACCGTGAAGGCCGGGGAGTCGAGGAGTGCCTGGGCGACCGCCTTGGTGCCCTCGGCGTAGTCGGGGTGCTCGAAGACGCCCATGGGGCCGTTCCAGAAGACGGTGGCCGCGTCGGCGAGCTTCGAGGCGTACAGCTTGCGGGACTCCGGACCGATGTCCAGACCCATCTGGTCGGCGGGGATGGCGTCCGCGGCGACGGTGGTCGGGTGGGACGGGGCCTTGGTCTTCAGGTCCGGGAACCGGTCCGCGACCACGACGTCGACGGGGACGAGCAGCTCGACGCCGTTCTTCTCGGCGCGCTCGACGTACTCGGCGACGGCGGGCAGCTGGTCGTCCTGGACCAGGGAGGCGCCGATCTCGTACCCCTTCGCCTTGAGGAAGGTGAAGGCCATGCCGCCGCCGATGAGGATGCGGTCGGCCTTGCCGAGCAGCTGGTCGATGACGGCGAGCTTGTCGGAGACCTTGGAGCCGCCGAGGGCGACGACGTAGGGCCGCTGGACGTCCTCGGTGAGCTTCTTCAGGACGCCGACCTCGGTGGCGATGAGGTAGCCGGCGTAGTGCGGCAGGCGCGCCGGCAGGTCGTACACGGAGGCGTGCTTGCGGTGCACCGCGCCGAAGCCGTCGCCGACGTAGACGTCCGCCAGGGCGGCGAGCTGGTCGGCGAACTCGCCGCGCTCGACGTCGTCCTTGGCGGTCTCGCCGGCGTTGAAGCGCAGGTTCTCGATGACCGCGACCTGGCCGGGCTCGAGGCCGTTCACCGCGTCGTGGGCGGCGGGGCCGACGGTGTCCTGGGCGAACGCGACGGGCGCGCCGAGGAGTTCGGCGAGGCGCTCGGCGGGCTGCAGCAGGGAGAAGGCCGGGTCCGGGGCGCCCTGGGGACGGCCCAGGTGCGAGGCGACGACGACCTTGGCGTCCGCGTCGACGAGGGCCTTGATCGTGGGCAGTACGGCGCGGATGCGGCCGTCGTCGGTGATGACGCCGTCGGCCAGCGGCACGTTGAGGTCGGCGCGGACGAAGACCCGCTTGCCGGCCACGCCTTCGGCGAGAAGTTCGTCGATCGTCTTCATGAATGGGCTCCTAGGAAGGCTCTTCGGATCCGGGAGGGCGGATCGATCGTTACGTGGCACAGGGCCCGGACAGCGCGGCTCTGCGCTGCCCGGGCCCTGTGCTCACATCGAGGTGCCTGCTCCGGGACTTAGAGCTGGCCGCCGACGAAGACCGTCAGGTCGACGAGGCGGTTGGAGTAGCCCCACTCGTTGTCGTACCAGCCGAGGATCTTCACCGTGTTGCCCTCCTGGACCATGGTCAGGGAGGAGTCGAAGGTGCAGGAGGCCGGGTCGCTGACGATGTCCGAGGAGACGATCTCGTCCTCGGTGTAGGCCAGGTAGCCCTTGAGGTCGCCGTCCTCGGAGGCCTTCTTGAACGCGGCGTTGACCTCGTCCTTGGTGACCTCGCGCTGCAGCGTCACGACCAGGTCGGTGGCCGAGCCGGTCGGGACCGGGACGCGCATCGCGATGCCGTCGAGCTTGCCCTTGAGCTGCGGGAGGACCAGGGCGGTGGCCTTCGCGGCGCCCGTCGTGGTGGGGATGATGTTCTCGGCGGCGGCGCGGGCGCGGCGCAGGTCCGAGTGCGGGAAGTCCAGGATGCGCTGGTCGTTGGTGTACGCGTGGACCGTCGTCATCAGACCCTTGACGATGCCGAAGTTCTCGTCGAGGACCTTGGCCATCGGCGCCACACAGTTGGTGGTACAGGAGGCGTTGGAGATGACGTGGTGCTGCGCCGCGTCGTACTTGTCCTGGTTGACGCCCATCACGATGGTGATGTCCTCGTCCTTGGCCGGAGCCGAGATCAGGACCTTCTTGGCGCCGCCTGCGATGTGCTTCTCGGCGTCGGCCTTCTTGGTGAAGATGCCGGTCGACTCGATGACGATGTCGACGCCGAGCTCGCCCCACGGGATGTCGGCGGGGTTGCGCTCGGAGAGCACCTTGATGGTGTGGCCGTCGACCGTGATCGTGTCGGCGGTGTGCGACACCTCGGCCTTGAGACGGCCCAGGATGGTGTCGTACTTGAGCAGGTGAGCGGTAGTCGCGGTGTCACCCAGGTCGTTGACAGCCACGATCTCGATGTCAGCACCCTGCTCCAGCAGCGCGCGGAAGTAGTTACGACCGATGCGGCCAAAGCCGTTGATGCCTACGCGGATCGTCACGAACCGATCTCCTCGTTGGTACGCCGGCTATGCGATGCCGGCGAGCTGTATTTGGGATGTCCCCGACCAACCCCGACCCTACCTCTCCGAGGCGTCCTGGGTGACATCGAGTCGCCCCATACACGGCAGGGCGGTCCGTACCCGCCAGTAGGGGTACGGACCGCCCGGGCCTGACGGCCCGATCACTCGATTCGGTCACGATGCGTCACGCGTTGTCGACCTCCGCGTGTCACACGCGTGTCGGTCGTATGTCACCCGTCAAGTGAGGCGAGCGCCTTTCCGATGAGCGCGATGCGGTCGGCCGCCGCGGTGACGTGCTCCAGGCCGAAGCCGAGCAGCACGGTGTCGTCGGTGGTGACCGCGCCATAGGTCTGGAACAGCGTTCCCGTGCGGGTCCAGTCCTTCAGGACGGCCGGGCTGCCCGCGGGCGGTCCGGCGACCTTCCAGGCGCCGAGCGACGTCTCGAAGCCCTCGGTCTCGGTGGCGGCGCCGCCGACGACCAGCGAGGCGTCGTCGGCGAGGACGCCGTGGCCGCCGCTGCCGGGGTCGGTGACGTAGGCGATCGAGACCTCGACGTTCTTGCCGGCGTACGCGCTCAGGTCGAAGGTCGTCTGCTGCCAGCCGCTGGAGGCGCCGGTGAGGGCGTTCCAGGAGCCGGTGGAGCCGGTCGCGGTGCAGTCGTTCGACCCGAGGGTGAGGTAGTGCTTCAGCCACGGGTGCTCGCCGATGTAGAAGCCGCCGCCGCACTCCGCGGGCACGGCGGTGCTGGTGGCGCCGCCCGCCTCGGGGAGCGTGGTCCAGTCGTCGGCGCCCACGGTGTGGATCTCGACGATGGCGTTGTCGTAGCCGGGCTCGGTGTCCCACAGCAGCCGGGTGCTCAGCGCCGGCTTGTCGGCCGCGCCGACACCGCTGAGGTCGATGGTGCGGGTGAGGCGCTTGTAGGCGTCGTCGGTGTGGACGGCGGCGGCCATGTACGAGCCCGCGTAGGGGCCGTACGGGTTGACCGTGCCGGCGAACTGTCCGGCGCCCGCGCTCGCGAACTGCGGATACGTGGCGGCGGGCAGCTCGTCCGAGGTGACGCCGTAGGTGCCGGCCCGGTCCAGCGGGTTGCCGGTCGCCGCGCCGAGGGCCCCGCCGGCGCCGGCGAGTGCGCCGGAGCCCGTGAAGCCGGTGGCGCCGGGGGTCGACGTACGGGAGTAGGCGCCGAGGTAGTACTGGCTGAAGTCGTTCGACGGGGTGCCGTCGCCGAGGTCGACGTTGCCGCCGGCCAGTTCGCCCGCCTCGATCAGCTTGCCGCCCTCGTTGAGGAAGGCGCGCAGTTGGAGCTGGGTCGGGTTGCCGGGGACGCTCGCGCCCGTGTAGTGGACGACCGTGCCGAAGTGGTCCAGCACGCCGAGCGCGTCGGGCGCGCCCTGGGTGGCGACGTCCCAGACGAGCGCCTTGCGGCCGTTGGCCTTCAGCGCGTCGACGTAGGTCTGCGCCTGCGTGGCGGCCGCGCCCTCCTCGGCGACGACGAGGGTGTCGGCCTTGGGGCGTGCGGCGATCGTGTAGGTGAAGTGCGAGCTGGAGACCTTCTTGCCGGCCTTGGTCTTGCCGGTGAACCACACCTCGACCTTGTCGCCCGGTGCGCCGTCCCGCACCTTGGCCCGGTACTCGTCGAAGTAGAGGTTGTCGTGCCCGCCGTAGGTCTCGCCGCCCTTCCAGGCCTTCAGCGCCTGGTCGTGGGTACGGCCGCCGTTGACGCGGTACTTGAGCTCCTTGTCGCGGATCGCCTTCCGTACGACGACGGAGACCTGCTGGTCCGCGCCGCGCGAGTACGACGTGGTGAACGGCGCCGGGGTGAAGTCGGCGGACTTCAGGCCGACCGAGGACGACGGCGTGTCGGGGTGGGCGGCGCTCTCGGCGACCGAGAGCGCGAACGGGATGTTCTTGACGAACTCGTCCTGGATCAGCTTCTCGTCGTCCGGGAAGTTGAAGACCGACTGGCAGTCCGAGGCGTTCCACTGGTCGCCGGGGTCGATGTTCGACGCGGTCTGGCAGGTCGACATCTCCGGGGTGAACATCGCCGTGCCGTTGACGTTCGCCGCGTGCCCGTCGGCCTCGCCGTTGGTGGTGTACAGCTCCGAGGAGACCTGCGGGTGGTAGCCCGGGATCGCGGAGTTGTCGGGGGTGCCGGCGAGCGCCTTGTAGAGGACGTCGTCGGGCGTGTCGGTGGCCACCTGCCAGCCGACGCCGTAGAGGAGCAGCTCGGCGGCGGAGTGGTAGTTGATGCCGAACGTGAAGCCGATCCGCTTCTCGAAGGCGTCGAGCGCCTTGGTCTCGGGCTCGGAGCCGGGGCTCGCGCCGCGGTAGGTCTGGCTGGTGGGGTTAGGGGACGAACCCTCGTCGTCGTAGCCCCACTTGTAGGCGAAGTTGCGGTTGAGGTCGACGCCGTCGCCGGTGGAGATCGCGCCGTCGCCGTTGACGTCCCGCAGGTTCTTGCGCCACAGGCGGTTGTCGGTGTCCGCGAAGGTGTAGTCGTAGCCGTCGGGGTTGGCCGACAGGACGAACCACAGCTCGCTGGAGTCGACGATCTTCTTGATGCGCTGATCGGTCTTGTAGTGGTCCAGGTAGTAGTGCATCAGCCGGCGGGTCATCTCCGGGGTGATCCACTCGCGCGCGTGCTGGTTGGACATGTACAGGACCGAGGGCTTGGAGCCGTCCTTGGACTTCTTCGCGTTCTTGGTCAGTTTGAGCGCGAGGATGTCCTGGCCGTCGACCGTCTTGCCGATGGAGACGACCTTGGTGAGGCCCGGGTTCTCCTGGCCGGTGCGGAGGATCTCCTCCTTCAGCCCGCCGCTGCCGCTGTACGGGCGGAAGACGCCGTCGGCCGCGGCCTCCACGCGATTCTCGGCTTTGGCCGAAAGAGTGTGCTCGGTGAGCTCGACGCCCTGCTTCTCGAGCTTCTTCGCCTGATCGTCGGTGAGATAGACCTCGACGGCAGCGGTGCCCTTCTCGGGCGCCTGCTCGCTGAGTTCGTGGCCGTCCTGGCCGGCGGCCAGCAGCAGCGGGATCTGCTGCTTGGTGACGTCGGCACGGAAGACCTTGACCTCGTCCGTGTCGGGCTTCGGTGAACTTCCGGGCTGTGCCTGGGCGATGGGTGCGAGCGCCGCTCCACCGAGCAACAGCGCGCCGACAGCGAGGATCGATCTCGCTCTGCGTCTCATGAACCCCCCTAGCGTGTGTCCGCCACAGCAGCGAACTCTGCCAGGCTCATGACAGTTCATGATCCAGTCAAGAGCATCTCAAAGCCAGACAAACGCCGGTGGCATCGCCCAAACGGGCCATGCCACCGGCGTTCTGAAGGAGGGTCAGCGGCGCGATCAGCCGACCAGGTTGTCGGCGAGGTCCTCGGAGAGGTTGGCGTCCGTGCCCGCGATGCCCAGGTCGGAGGCCCGCTTGTCGGCCATCGCCAGCAGCCGGCGGATACGTCCGGCCACCGCGTCCTTGGTCAGCGGCGGGTCGGCGAGCGCGCCGAGCTCTTCCAGGGACGCCTGCTTGTGGTCCATGCGCAGCCGGCCGGCGGCCGCGAGGTGCTCGGGGACCTCGTCGCCGAGGATCTCCAGGGCCCGCTGGACCCGGGCTCCGGCGGCGACGGCCGCACGGGCCGAGCGGCGCAGGTTGGCGTCGTCGAAGTTGGCGAGGCGGTTGGCCGTGGCGCGCACCTCGCGGCGCATCCGGCGCTCCTCCCAGGCCAGTACCGACTCATGGGCGCCCAGCCGGGTCAGCAGCGCGCCGATCGCGTCGCCGTCGCGGACGACGACCCGGTCGACTCCGCGCACCTCGCGGGCCTTCGCGGCGATCGACAGCCGGCGGGCGGCGCCGACCAGCGCGAGCGCGGCCTCCGGGCCCGGACAGGTCACCTCGAGGGAGGAGGAGCGGCCGGGCTCGGTGAGCGAGCCGTGCGCGAGGAAGGCCCCGCGCCAGGCCGCCTCCGCGTCACAGGTCGCCCCGGAGACCACCTGCGGGGGCAGTCCCCTGATCGGCCGGCCGCGGCCGTCCACCAGTCCCGTCTGCCGGGCCAGCTGGTCGCCGCCGGCGACCACCCGCACGACGTACCGCGAGCCGCGGCGCAGACCGCCCGGCGCCATCACGATCAGTTCCGAGCTGTGGCCGAAGATCTCCAGGATGTCCCGCTTGAGCCGGCGGGCCGCCATCGCCGTGTCCAACTCCGCCTCGATCACGATCCGCCCGCTCACCAGGTGGAGGCCGCCGGCGAACCGCAGGACGGCCGAGACCTCCGCCTTTCTGCAGCAGGTCCGGGTGACGGGGAGCCGGGAGATCTCGTCCTTCACCGCTGCCGTCATCGCCATGGGCCGATCCTTCCATGCATCCGAAAAATACGGTCGTACGCGGCGGCCAGCAGCTCCGGATCATGCCGCGGAGTACCGTCGGGCCGGGCCACCGGGGCCAGCTCGACCGCGGCGCCGAACCGTTTGGCGGCGTCGGTCAGGGAGTCGCGGTCGGGCACGGCCGCCTCGTCGGCCAGCACCACGTCCAGGGCGAGTTTAGGGGCGTGTCGTCCCAAAACCTCCAAATGACGCTGCGGGGAGAAGCCATCGGTTTCTCCGGGCTGCGGCGCGAGGTTCAGCGAGAGTACCCGGCGGGCCTTCGTCTCGGTGAGCGCGTCGAGCAGTTCCGGCACCAGCAGATGCGGGATGACCGAGGAGAACCAGGAACCGGGCCCGAGCACCACCCAGTCCGCGTCCAGGACGGCGGCGACGGCCTCCGGGACGGCGGGCGGGTCGTGCGGCACGACGTGCACGGACTGCACCTCGCCGGGCGTCAGCGCCACGGTCGCCTGCCCCCGTACGGTGTCCACGTCCTCCGGCCGCTCCGGATCGTGCCCCTTGACCAGAGCCTGGAGCTCCAGCGGCACGGCGGACATGGGCAGCACGCGCCCGTGCGCGCCCAGCAGCTTGCCGACCAGGTCCAGGGCCTGGACATGGTCGCCGAGCTGCTCCCACAGGGCGACGATCAGCAGATTGCCGACCGCGTGGCCGTTGATCTCGCCCTGCGACTGGAAACGGTGCTGGATGACGCGGGCCCAGGTCTGGCCCCAGTCGTCGTCGCCGCAGAGCGCGGCCAGCGCCTTGCGCAGATCGCCGGGCGGCAGCACACCCAGCTCGTCGCGCAGCCGCCCGCTGGAGCCGCCGTCGTCGGCCACCGTGACCACGCCGGTGAGGTCGCCGGTGATCCGGCGCAGCGCGGTGAGCGAGGCGGACAGGCCCATGCCGCCGCCGAGGGCGACGACCTTGGGCTGGGTGCCGCGGCGGCGCGGTTTGCCGCCCCGGGCCTCGACCGGCCGACCCTGGCGCCCCTCGGGCGCCACCCTGCGCAGCCGGCCGAGCCGCGGAGTACGTCCTGTCATTCCCGTCCCATGTCCCGGTGTACGACCACCGTCTCCACGCCCTCGGCCGCGAGGCGCGCGGCGAGCTTCTCCGAGGTGGCCACCGAGCGGTGCTTGCCGCCCGTGCAGCCGACCGCGATGGTCACATAACGCTTGCCCTCCCGGCGGTAGCCCGCGGCAACCAGCTGGAGGAGCTCCGTGTAGCGGTCGAGGAACTCCTTCGCGCCGGGCTGGTTGAGGACGTACGCCGAGACCTCCTCGTTGAGGCCGGTGAAGGGGCGCAGCTCCGGGACCCAGTGCGGGTTGGGCAGGAAGCGCATGTCCACGACCAGGTCGGCGTCGACCGGGAGGCCGTACTTGAAGCCGAAGGACATGACGGTGGCCCGCAGCTCGGGCTCCTCCTCGCCGGCGAACTGGGCGTCCATCTTGGCGCGCAGCTCGTGCACGTTGAGGCTGGAGGTGTCGATCACCAGGTCGGCGTCGCCACGCAGCTCGCGCAGCAGCTCGCGCTCGGCGGCGATGCCGTCGACGATCCGGCCGTCGCCCTGGAGGGGGTGCGGGCGGCGCACCGACTCGAAGCGGCGCACCAGGGCGTCGTCGGAGGACTCCAGGAAGACGATCCGCCGGGTGACGTTCCTCGACTCGAGGTCGGCGAGGGACTCGCGGAGGTTGTCGAAGAACCGCCGGCCGCGGACGTCGACGACGACCGCGATCCGCGCCACGTTGCCCTGGGAACGGGCGCCCAGCTCCACCATGGTGGGGATCAGGGCGGGCGGGAGGTTGTCCACGACGAACCAGCCGAGGTCCTCCAGACACTTGGCCGCCGTCGAGCGACCGGCCCCGGACATGCCGGAGATAATCACCAGCTCGGGGATGGCCGCCTCGGGGATCCCTGGCGGCGTGACGTCCGTACTCACCTGTGCTCCGTCTTCCTGGCGCGCTTCTTGCTGGGGGCTGTCGTGGGGTGCGTCCTGCGGGAGGCTCGCGTCGTGCGCGGGGCCTGCCTGGGATGCGTCGTGCGGGGGGCCTGCCTGGAGGGCGTCCTGCGGGACGGCATCCTCGCCGGTCTCCCTGGGCGCTTCCTGGGGCGCCGCTGTGGGCGCCTGATCTCGCTCGGGTGTGGGGTGTGCGTCGTGCTCGCTCATGTCTCCTGCCCCCGTCGTTCTTCCGGGGCTCCCGCGGTGACGGGTTCCCCGGGGGAGCCCGCCGTCGTGTCGGGCTCCTCCTCTTCAATGATCTCTCCCGTCGCCGTGTTCACGGAGGGGGCCGGCGGCGCCGCCTGGGCGAGGGTCGCTGCGATGGTCTCGGCCGTCTTGCGACCTATGCCCGGAACCTCGCAGATCTGGTCGATCGTCGCGGAACGCAGTTTCTTCACCGAGCCGAAGTGCTTGATCAGCGCCTGCTTGCGCGTCTCGCCGAGGCCCGGCACCTCGTCCAGCGGACCGGAGCGGAAGCGCTTGGCGCGCTTGGCGCGCTGGTAGGTGATCGCGAAGCGGTGGGCCTCATCACGGACGCGCTGGAGCAGATAGAGGCCCTCGCTGGAGCGGGGCAGGACGACCGGGTCGTCGTCGCCCGGCAGCCAGACCTCCTCCAGGCGCTTGGCGAGACCGCATACGGCGATGTCGTCGATGCCGAGCTCGTCCAGCGCCCGCTTGGCCGCCGCCACCTGCGGCTGTCCGCCGTCGACGACGACCAGCTGAGGCGGATAGGCGAAGCGCCGGGGACGGCCGTCGTCGTCCTTGAGGCCTGGGCCGAGGTCGCCGTCCGGCTCCTCGTCCGCCCACTCCCCTGTCCGCTCCTTCTCGGCGAGGTAGCGCCGGAAGCGGCGGGTGATCACCTCGTGCATGGAGCGGACGTCGTCCTGGCCCTCGAAGCCCTTGATCTGGAAGCGGCGGTACTCGCTCTTGCGCTGCAGACCGTCCTCGAAGACGACCATGGAGGCCACCACGTCGTCGCCCTGGAGGTGGGAGACGTCGTAGCACTCGATCCGGAGCGGGGCGCTGTCCAGGTCGAGGGCGTCGGCGATCTCCTCCAGGGCACGCGAGCGCGTGGTCAGATCGGAGGCGCGCTTGGTCTTGTGCAGGACGAGCGCCTGCTGGGCGTTGCGCTCGACGGTCTCCATGAGGGCCCGCTTGTCGCCGCGCTGCGGGATGCGCAGCGAGACGCCCGAGCCGCGCCGCACGGTCAGCCACTCCTGCACCGGCCCGACGGGATCGGGCAGCGCCGGGACCAGGACCTCCTTGGGGACGGCGTCCCCGGTCTCCTCGCCGTACAGCTGCTGGAGGGCGTGCTCGACGAGGGCGCCGGTGGTGACGTCCTCGACCTTGTCGGTCACCCAGCCGCGCTGGCCGCGCACGCGTCCGCCGCGGACGTGGAAGATCTGGACGGCCGCCTCCAGCTCGTCCTCGGCGACCGCGATCAGATCGGCGTCGGTGGCGTCCGCGAGCACGACCGCGTTCTTCTCCATGGCCTTCTTCAGGGCCTCGATGTCGTCGCGCAGCCGGGCGGCCCGCTCGTACGCCATCTCCTCGGCCGCCTCCGTCATCTGCTTCTCCAGCCGGCGGAGGTAGGCGCCGGTGCGGCCGGCCATGAAGTCGCAGAACTCGTCCGCCAGTTCCCCGTGCTCCTCGGCGGAGACCCGGCCGACACAGGGCGCCGAGCACTTGCCGATGTAGCCGAGCAGACAGGGCCTGCCGGTGCGGGCGGCGTTCTTGAAGACGCCGGCGGAGCAGGTGCGCACCGGGAAGACGCGCAGCATGAGGTCGACGGTGTCGCGGATCGCCCACGCGTGCGCGTACGGCCCGAAGTAGCGGACGCCCTTCTTCTTGTGGCCGCGCATCACCTGCACGCGCGGGAACTCCTCGCTCATCGTCACCGCGAGGTACGGGTAGCTCTTGTCGTCGCGGTACTTGACGTTGAACCGGGGGTCGTACTCCTTGATCCAGGAGTACTCCAGCTGCAGCGCCTCGACCTCCGTGGACACCACCGTCCACTCCACCGACGCGGCCGTGGTGACCATCGTGCGCGTGCGCGGGTGGAGTCCTGCCAGGTCCTGGAAGTAGTTCGCCAGGCGCTGGCGCAGGCTCTTCGCCTTTCCGACGTAGATCACCCGGCGGTGCTCGTCGCGGAACCTGTACACCCCGGGAGAGTCCGGGATCTGTCCCGGCTTGGGGCGGTAACTGGAGGGGTCGGCCATGTCTCACACCCTACTGGCGCGCAGTGACAGTCAGGCGGGCCTGTGGACAACACCGGACGGCGGGGCCGAGGCGGCAGCGGCCGGATCCGCGCCGCCCGGGCGAGGCCCGGACACCTGCCAGACGCACGTGTCACTCGGGCATCAGGTGTTGTCGGGGCTTGGTCAACACGCTTCAATGCGGGGGAACTCGGGGCCCTGAAGGACGCCCTACGGATGTGAAGGAGCCCCTGCGTCACCGGGGACGCCCCGACCGCCCACGCGAACGGTCCGACCAGCCGTCGCGAGCATTCACAGAGAGGCCCCTGCATGCCGCACGCCACACAGCACGCGGACGTCGCCGACGACGTCGTCGCCGCGGAACTGGACACGGTCCTGCGGGGCGGCCCGTTCCATGTCGCGCTGCGTGCCGCGATCGCCGCCCGGGGACTGCCCTTGCAGCGAGTCCAGCACCACCTGTCACGCCACGGGGTGAAGGTCGGCGTCACGAGCCTGAGTTACTGGCAGCAGGGCGCCCGGCGCCCGCAGCGCCCCGAGTCGCTGCGGGCCGTCCGCGCGCTGGAGGAGATCCTGCATCTGCCGGAGGAGTCCCTGATCCGGCTGCTCGCGAACGCCGACGACAGCGACGGCCCCGCCGGTATCGGCCAGGGACGGCCCGCGGGCCGTTCGTACCGCTCCCTCCTGGCGGCCTCCGACATCCTCGAACAGCTGCTCGCCGAACTGGAGTGTCCTCCCGACGACGGGCTGCACACCCTGGGTCACCACGAGCGGGTGTGCATCGGGGCGCGCCGGGAACTCCTGGGGCGCGAGTCGCAGCACATCGTGCGCGCCCACCGCGACGGCGTCGACCGCTTCGTGGCCGTCCACCACGGCGACCCCGGGTGCGCGCCGGAGCGGATGACCCTCCAGGCCCTGGAGAACTGCCGCGCGGGCCGCATCCGCCGCCACCACGACACCGGCGTCCTGGTGGCCGAGCTCCTCTTCGACACCCGGCTGCGGGCCGGCGACACGTTCCTGTTCCGGTACGCCGTCGAGGACGGCACCGCCGAGGCGTCCCGCGAGTACGTCCGCGGCTTCGGCGCGGCGGGCGGCCAGTACGCCCTGCAGATCCGCTTCGACGAGAACGCGCTGCCCGTGCGCTGCCACCGGTTCACCCAGCACTCCCCGGCGGCCCCGCGCGGCGGCCGCCAGGAGTTGCCGCTCAGCGACCGCCACCGCTCGGTCCACCTCGTCGAGCCACGGGTCCGGTCGGGCATGGTGGGCATCGGATGGGACTGGGAGTGACAGAGAGCGGCAGGGAGTGACGGCGGGCGGAGGGGCAGGGCGGGGCGAGCGGACCGGACGGACCGGACGGACCGGACGGACACGCAAACGGTCCGTTCAAAGGCGATGGCTGCCCGTTTGAGGGCGAGAGCCGACCGAAACAGCCCGCACAGCCGGAACGACGTGAGCCGGCCCCCGACTCCCAGCAGAGTAGGCAGCGAGGCAGAGTAGGCGGATCCATCAGCACGGCCTGATCAGCCCCGGTCAGACCTGATCAGACCCGCCTGAACCATCCGCACCACCTGCACTGCCCGAACTGTTCGAGCTGTTCGAGCTGTCCGAGAGAGGAACCGACTCGTGATCGTCGTCGCCGGTGAGGCCCTGATCGACCTGGTACCGCAGGGCGCAGGCGCCCTCGCCGCTCTCCGGCCGGCGCTCGGCGGCGGGCCCTACAACACGGCCGTCGCCCTCAGTCGCCTCGGCACCGCCACGGCCTTCTGCTCCCGCACCTCATATGACGCCTTCGGCGAGGCGCTGCTGGACAGACTGCGGGAATCGGGCGTGGACGTCTCCGCGGTGCAGCGCGGCCCGGAGCCGACCACCCTCGCGGTCGCCACCCTCGACGCCCAGGGCTCGGCCGCCTACTCCTTCTACGTCGACGGCACCGCCGACCGGCTGTTCGCCGCCCCCTCCGCGCTGCCCCCGAAGACGCGCGCGGTGTCCTTCGGCACCTGCTCGCTGGTCCTGGAGCCCGGTGCGAGCGCGTACGAGGAGCTGCTGCGGACCGCGGCGGCGCAGGGCCTGTTCACCGCGCTCGACCCGAACATCCGGCCCGGGCTGATCCCCGACGCCGAGGCCTACCGGGCCCGTTTCAAGAGCTGGCTGCCCTCGGTGACCCTGCTCAAGCTCTCCGAGGAGGACGCCCGGTGGCTGGGCGGCACCCCGCACGAGTGGCTGTCCGCCGGTCCCTCGGCCGTCGTGATCACGCAGGGCGGCGACGGACTGACGGCCTTCACCCGGGACGGCGCCGTGCATCCGGTGCCGGGCGAGAAGGTCGACGTCGTGGACACGATCGGCGCCGGGGACACCGTGAACGCGGCCCTGCTGCACGGCCTCGCGGTGCGGGACGCCCTGTCGCCGACGGCGCTCGCGAGCCTGGACGCCGACGGCTGGCGGCAACTCCTGCGGTACGCGGCGCGCGCCGCGGCGATCACCTGCTCCCGGGCGGGCGCGGAACCGCCGTACGGCTATGAACTCGGCGTCTTCTAGCGGCTGTTGAGGCACCAGGGGGCGCGTGGGGGATGCCCCGGTCAGCCGCTCACCGCGCGCAGTGCCCCCGGTGTGCGCCCGTTGAGGTGGTCCAGCGCCAGGGCGGTGGCCTCGTCGGCGGGGAGGTGGACCAGGAGGCGCTGCCCCTCCTCCGGAAGGGACAGCGTCTCGTACGACAGGCGCAGCCGGCCCGCCTCCGGATGGTCGACGGTGTCGGTGCCCCACCGGGCCGGCAAGGTCGGCGGCGCGGCCAGCCGCTCGGTGAACGGCGCGCCCGCGGTGACCGTCAGCTCGTCGGCCAGCGCGGCGATGTTCGGGTCGTGCAGGGAGGCCTCGTGTCTCAGGTGGGCGATCTGCTCGTCGGCTAGGCGGTCCCAGCCGGGGTACACGGACCGGGCCCGCTCGTCGGTGAACAGATACCTGATGACATTGGGCGTACGGCCGTCGAGCAGGCCGAGCGGGCGGGCGAGCCGCTCATAGCCCGTCGTGTACGCCACGATGTCGCCGACCCAGTTGAGTAGAACCGCCGGGGTCGGCTCCAGGCGGTCGAGCAGGGCTCGCACGGTGGGACGCACCGTCCGGGCCGGCGGGGCGGCCGAGGTGCACAGCACCCTGTCGACGCCGCCCTCCTTGGCGAGGCGGCGCAGCAGGATCCGGTCGGGCACGCGCAGGCGCAGCGCGTCGCCGAGGGCGCCGAGCACCTGGGGCGAGGGGTTGCGGTCACGGCCCTGTTCCAGACGGGTGAGGTACTCGACGCTGACGCCGGCGAGCGTGGCCAGCTCGGCGCGGCGCAGTCCGGGGGTGCGACGCCGGGGGGCCGTGGGCAGCCCCACTTCAGCCGGGGTGACGGCTTCGCGGCGCGTGCGCAGGAAGGCGCCCAGCTCGTTGTCCCTCATGCGTCGAACGTACAACGGGCGGGGTGCCCGGAGGGTGGCCCTCTCACTACCACCCTTGGCGCGGTCTCCCTCCCGTCCGCCGGTGCGCGGAGGGTGGGGACATGACTCGGGACATGACTCAGGACAACGCATCGCACACGCTGACCGTCACCGCCCTGCCGCTGTCTTCCGGCGACTGGGAGTTCGACCCGCTGCACTCGGCGGTCAACTTCGCCGTCCGCCACCTCGGGATCGCCAAGGTGCGCGGCCGTTTCACGGAGGTGAAGGCCGAGCTGTACGTCGGCGGGACGGCCGACGACGTGCGGGTGAGCGCCGAGATCGCCCTGGCCTCCATCGACACGGGCAACGCCGACCGGGACGCGCACACCCGCGCGGCCGACCTGCTGGACGTGGAGAAGCGACCGACGATGGCCTTCCGCTCGACGCGCGTCTTCGGGGCGGGCGAGGACTGGACGATGGAAGGGGACCTGACCATCGGGGACGTGACCCGTCCGGTGGCGCTCGCCGTCGACTTCGGCGGGGTGGTGGACTCCCCTGTGGATCAGAGGAAGCGCGCCGGTTTCGAGGCGACGGGTGAGATCCGGCGCAGCGACTTCGGGCTGGACTTCGGCGCCGGTTTCCTGGGTGATGTTGTCAAGGTTCAGCTGGACATGCAGTTCGTCGAACCGCAGGGCCAGGGCGGCTGAGAGGACAACGGACGGCGCCCCGCGGGGAGTTCCCACGGGGCGCCGAACTTTCGTATCTTTCGTCAGGCCTTGCGGCCGATGTCCTCGTCAGGCCTTGCGGGCCCGCGTCGTCTTCTTCGCGGGCGTCGCCTTGGTCGCCGCTGCGGCGGCCTTCTTGACGGCCGTGTCGTTGACGGACGTCCTGGCGGTCGCCGACTTGGCGGTCGCCGTCTTCCGCGCCGTCGACCTGGCCGCGACCGTCTTCTTCGCCGCCGCCTTGCGCGGGGCCTTCACCTGCGCCGCGTCGCTGATCCGGTCGGCCGCGAGGACCTCCCGCAGGAACTTGCCGGTGTGGCTGGCGGGCACCCCGGCGACCTGCTCCGGCGTGCCCTCGGCGATGACGAGGCCGCCGCCCGCGCCGCCCTCGGGGCCCATGTCGACGACCCAGTCGGCGGTCTTGATCACGTCGAGGTTGTGCTCGATGACGATGACCGTGTTGCCCTTGTCGACCAGCCCGGAGAGGACCGTCAGCAGCTTGCTGATGTCCTCGAAGTGCAGACCGGTGGTCGGCTCGTCCAGGACGTAGACCGTGCGTCCGGTGGAGCGGCGCTGCAGCTCGCTGGCGAGCTTCACGCGCTGGGCCTCACCGCCGGACAGGGTGGTCGCGGACTGGCCGAGCCGGACATAGCCGAGGCCGACGTCCTTCAGCGTGTTCAGGTGACGGGCGATCGCGGGGACGGCCTCGAAGAACTCGGTCGCCTCCTCGATCGGCATGTTCAGCACGTCGGCGATGGACTTGCCCTTGTAGTGGACCTCCAGGGTCTCCCGGTTGTAGCGGGCGCCGTGGCAGACCTCGCACGGGACGTAGACGTCCGGGAGGAAGTTCATCTCGATCTTGATGGTGCCGTCGCCCGCGCAGTTCTCGCAGCGGCCGCCCTTGACGTTGAAGGAGAAGCGGCCGGGCAGATAGCCGCGGACCTTCGCCTCGGTGGTCTCGGCGAACAGCTTGCGGACGTGGTCGAAGACACCGGTGTACGTGGCCGGGTTGGAGCGCGGGGTGCGGCCGATGGGCGACTGGTCGACGTGCACGACCTTGTCGACGAGGTCGTCGCCGTCCACGCGCGTGTGCCGCCCCGGGACGTTCCTCGCGCCGTTCAGCTCGCGGGCCAGGTGGGTGTACAGGATGTCGTTGACCAGCGTGGACTTGCCTGATCCGGAGACTCCGGTGACCGCGGTGAACACGCCCAGCGGGAAGGACACGTCGATGTCCTGCAGGTTGTTCTCGCGGGCGCCGTGCACCGTGAGCTGCCGGGAGGGGTCGAGCGGGCGCCGGATGTCGGGCACCGGGATGACCTTCTTGCCGGACAGGTACTGCCCGGTCTGCGACTCGGGGTTGGCGAGCAGGTCCTTGAGAGAGCCGCTGTGCACGACCTTGCCGCCGTGTTCGCCGGCGCCGGGGCCGATGTCGACGATCCAGTCGGCGATCTTGATGGTGTCCTCGTCGTGCTCGACGACGATGAGCGTGTTGCCCATGTCCCGCAGCCGGACCAGGGTCTCGATCAGCCGGTGGTTGTCGCGCTGGTGCAGGCCGATGGACGGCTCGTCGAGGACGTACAGGACGCCGACGAGTCCGGAGCCGATCTGGGTGGCGAGGCGGATGCGCTGGGCCTCGCCGCCGGAGAGCGTGCCGGCTGCGCGGTTGAGCGAGAGGTAGTCCAGACCGACGTCGACCAGGAACTTGAGTCGTTCGTTGACCTCCTTCAGCACCCGCTCGGCGATCTTCTTGTCGCGGGCGTTGAGCTTGAGCCGGCCCAGGAAGTCCGCGCAGTCGCTGATGGACATGCCGGAGACCTCGGCGATGGACTTCTCCATGACCGTGACCGCGAGGACGAGCGGCTTCAGGCGGGTGCCCTCACAGGTGGGGCAGGGCACCTCGCGCATGTAGCCCTCGAAGCGCTCGCGGCTGGCGTCGCTCTCGGCCTCGCCGTGCCGCCGCTTGACGAACGGGACGGCGCCCTCGAAGGGCGTCGTGTAGACCCGCTCGCGGCCGTACCGGTTGCGGTAGCGGACCTCGATCTGCGTCTTGTGGCCGTAGAGCAGGGCCTTCCGGGCGCGCTGCGGCAGGCCCGCGAAGGGGATGTCCGTGCGGAAGCCGAGCGCGTCCGCGAGGGCCCCGATCAGGCGGCCGAAGTAGTCCTTGGTGTGGCCGTGCGACCAGGGGTGGATGGCGCCCTCGTCGAGGGACTTGTCCTCGTCCGGGACGATCAGCTCGGCGTCGACCTCCATGCGGGTGCCGATGCCGGAGCACTCGGGGCAGGCGCCGAAGGGCGAGTTGAAGGAGAAGGAGCGGGGCTCCAGCTCCTCGAAGGAAAGGTCGTCGTACGGGCAGTACAGGTGCTCCGAGTACATGCGCTCGCGCTCGGGGTCGTCCTCGGGGAGGTCGACGAAGTCGAGCACGACCATGCCGCCGGCGAGGCCGAGGGCGGTCTCCACCGAGTCGGTGAGCCGACGCTTGGCGGACTCCTTCACCGTGAGGCGGTCGATGACCACCTCGATGGTGTGCTTCTCCTGCTTCTTCAGGGTGGGCGGGTTGGAGAGCTGGATCGTCTCGCCGTCGACCCGCGCGCGGGAGTAGCCCTTGGTCTGGAGGTCCGCGAAGAGGTCGACGAACTCCCCCTTGCGCTCGCGCACCAGCGGCGACAGCACCTGGAAGCGGCTGCCCTCCGGCAGCTCCAGGACCTTGTCGACGATGGCCTGCGGGGACTGGCGCGAGATCGGGCGGCGGCACTCGGGGCAGTGCGGCTTTCCGATGCGCGCGAAGAGCAGGCGCAGGTAGTCGTAGACCTCGGTGATGGTGCCGACCGTGGAGCGCGGGTTGCGCGAGGTCGACTTCTGGTCGATCGAGACGGCCGGGGAGAGGCCCTCGATGAAGTCGACGTCCGGCTTGTCCATCTGGCCGAGGAACTGGCGGGCGTACGAGGAGAGCGACTCCACGTAGCGGCGCTGGCCCTCGGCGAAGATGGTGTCGAAGGCCAGCGAGGACTTGCCCGACCCCGACAGGCCCGTGAAGACGATGAGCGAGTCGCGCGGCAGGTCGAGCGAGACATTCTTGAGGTTGTGCTCGCGCGCGCCACGGACGATGAGACGGTCGGCCACGCCGGTCCGCACCTTTCTTGAGAGTGGTGACAGGGGCGGGGCCCCCGTCTTCCTCAGACTAGGGGGAGCCACTGACAACGCCGGTCGGGATTCACCGGTTCACAACAATCCCCGGCCTTCCAGCATGCCCGACGCCGCCATCGACCATATAGCACGCACATTCGATTTATGGCCTCGATCGACCACCTTCACCCGAAGGGGTGGCGGGTCTAGGGTCAGCACCATGACTGATCATGCTCGTGACCTGGTGTCCGTACATGGCGCGACCGAACGACTGCTCACCGCGGTCGCCGGACTGGACAACGCGTCGGTGGCCGAGCCGTCACTCCTGCCCGGCTGGAGCCGCGGTCACGTCCTCGCACACCTCGCCCGTAACGCGGACGCCCTGGTGAACGTCCTGCAGGGCCGTCCCATGTACGTCGACGCCACCGCGCGGGACGCCGACATCGAGCGGGACGCCCCGCGTCCGCTGGACGTCCAGCTCACGGACGTACGACAGAGCGCGGCCCGGTTCCAGGAGACGGGCGCCGCGCCCGCGGACTGGTCGCGCACGGTGGAGCTGCGCAACGGGGTCGTCGACTCGGCGGCCCGGGTGCCCTTCCGGCGGTGGGTGGAGGTCGAGCTGCACCATGTGGACCTCGGCATCGGCTACGGGCTGGAGGATCTGCCGGCGGAGTTCACCGAACGGGAGATCGACTTCCTCGCGGAGCGGTTCGCCGGGCGCCCCGACGTGCCGCCGACGCGTCTGACGGACGGCACGCGCGTGTGGCAGACGGGCCGCAAGGCCGACGGGCCCGAGGCGACCGTCACCGGGCCGGGCGCCGACCTCCTGGGCTGGCTGGCGGGTCGCCGTGACGGATCCGGTCTGACGGTCGACGGCGGTCCCCTCCCGGCCCTTCCGCCGCTATAGGCTGCCGTCATGACGTACAGCGGAGAGGTGACGGTCGGCGGCCCGGCGGACGTGCACGAGCTCAAGGACCTGATGATCACCAAGATCGCGGTCGGCCCGATGAACAACAACGCCTATCTGCTGCGCTGCCGTGCCACGGACGAGCAGTTGCTGATCGACGCGGCCAACGACGCCGAGGCGCTGCTCGGCACGATCGGCGACGACGGCATCGCGTCCGTCGTCACCACCCATCGGCACGGCGACCACTGGCAGGCGCTCGCCGAGGTGGTGGCGGCCACACGCGCGCGTACGTACGCCGGCCGGCACGACGCCGAGGGCATCCCCGTGCCGACCGACGTCCTGGTCGACGACGGCGACGTCATCCGCGTGGGGAACGTGACGCTCACCGCCCGCCACCTGGTCGGGCACACGCCGGGCTCCATCGCGCTCGTCTACGACGACCCGCACGGGCATCCCCATGTCTTCACGGGCGACTGCCTCTTCCCCGGCGGCGTGGGCAACACCCGCAAGGACCCTGAGGCCTTCGCCAGCCTGATCCACGACGTCGAGACGAAGATCTTCGACGTGCTGCCGGACGAGACCTGGGTCTATCCCGGGCACGGAGACGACACCACGCTGGGCGCGCAGCGGCCGCACCTTCCGGAGTGGCACGCACGCGGGTGGTGAGTTCTCCGCAGATCTGAGGGGCGCGTTCCGCATGCGCGGGGCGCGCTTTTCCGTGCACGCGCCCCGTGTGAATGGTGTGCACGCACCGATGCCCCGCGCGCACTCCCGGCGCACGTGGCCCCGCGGTCAACTGGTGGCAGCCCCGCGCGGGATCACGGCTCCGGCGCGGAATGGGCCGCCGGCCTTCGATCCCCGCCCTCGGCCGGCGGCCCAGGCGTACTTCTCGGGCCTGTTCACAAGAACGCAACACCCGTTCCCATTATGCGGACAAGTAATGGCGTGACCTGGACAAACAGGGATTTCGCTGCCACTCTCCCGCCATGCACCTTGCGCCTCGTGTCCTGCGCCGCGTCGTCTCCGGCGCCACCGTAGCCCTCCTCGCGACCGCCGTCGGCTGTGCTCCGCAGCCGGAGGACAACGCGGCCTCCACGCCATCCGGTTCGACCGCGAGCACCTGTGCCAAGGGCAAACTGGCCACCAAGACCTCCGGCAAGCTGACCATCGCCACCGACGAGCCCGCGTACGAGCCGTGGTTCAAGGACGACAAGCCGGCCAACGGCGAGGGCTTCGAGTCGGCGGTGGCGTACGCCGTCGCGCAGCAGCTCGGTTACGACAAGAGCGCCGTGGTCTGGCAGAGCGTGCCGTTCAACAAGGCGTTCGCGCCGGGTGAGAAGACCTTCGACTTCGACGTCAACCAGGTGTCGATCAGCGCCGAGCGCAAGAAGGCCGTCGACTTCTCGTCCGGCTACTACGACGTGCGTCAGGCCGTCATCGCGCTGAAGGACTCGAAGGCCGCCAAGGCGACGAGCATCGCCGACCTCAAGGGTCTCAAGCTGGGCGCCCAGGTCGGCACGACCAGCCTCGACTACATCGACGACGTGGTGAAGCCCACGCAGCAGGCCGCCGTCTACGCCAAGAACGACCAGGCCAAGTCCGCGCTGAAGAACGGCCAGGTCGACGCCATCGTCGTCGACCTGCCGACCGCCTTCTACATCACCGCCGCCGAGGTGACGGACGCGAAGATCGTCGGCCAGTTCGAGAACCAGGCCGGTACGCCGGAGCAGTTCGGGCTCGTGCTCGACAAGGGCAGCGCGCTCACCTCGTGCGTGACGGACGCCGTGGACGCCCTCCGCAAGGACGGCACCCTGGCGAAGATCGAGCAGCAGTGGCTCTCCGACGCCGTCGACGCCCCGGTGCTCAAGTGACGTTCACCAAGGAGGGGTCCGGCCAGGAAGGCGCGGACGACCGGGCGGACGACAAGGCGGACGACGAGGGTGGCATGTCCGGGTCCGGGGGCCGCGAGGCCGCTCCCGGCGACGGCTACGCGCCCTCGCGGCGGCGGCTGGAGCGCGAGCGCTACAAGCGCACCCGTGCCCGCCGCGCCACCGCGATCGCCGCGCTGTCGACCCTGGTCACCGGCGTCGTCCTCTACCTGACAGTCGTCGGTGCGCCCGGCTGGCCGCGCACCAGGGAGACGTTCTTCAACGGGCAGTACGCGCGCGAGGCGTTCCCCAAGGTCCTGGAAGGGCTGTGGCTGAACGTCCGGCTGCTGCTGATCTGCGGCGTCGCCGTGCTGGTCCTGGGCATGCTCATCGCCATCGCCCGGACGCTGCGCGGCCCGGTGTTCTTCCCGCTGCGGTTCCTGGCCGCCGCGTACACGGACTTCTTCCGCGGGCTGCCGCTGATCATCAACCTGATGATCGTGGTCCTGGGCGTCCCGGCGCTGCGCCTGCAGGGCGTGACCGTCGACCCGGTGCTCCTGGGCGGTACGGCGCTGACGCTGACGTACTCGGCATACGTCGCCGAGGTGTTCCGCGCCGGCATCGAGTCCGTGCACCCCTCGCAGCGTGCTGCGGCCCGCTCGCTGGGCCTGTCCAACCGGCAGGCGCTGCGTCACGTGGTGCTCCCCCAGGCCGTGCGCCGCCAGGTGCCGCCCCTGTTGAACGATCTGGTGTCGCTTCAGAAGGACACCGGTCTCGTCTCGATCGGCGGCGCGATCGACGCCGTACGGGCCGCGGACATCATCGTGGGCCGCAGCCTCAACTACACGCCGTACATCGTGGCGGGGCTCGTCTTCGTGGCGCTGACCATCCCGATGACCCGCTTCACGGACTGGGTGACGGCCCGGATGGACCGTCAGCGGGCCCAAGGAGGAACGACATGAGCGACGGCCCGGTGCTGCGGATGGAGTCCGTCCGCAAGACCTTCGGCGGCTCCGTCGTCCTGCGGGACGTCGATCTGGAGGTCGCCCCGCACACGGTGACCGCGCTGATCGGCGCGTCGGGCTCCGGCAAGTCCACGCTGCTGCGCTGCGCCAACCTGCTGGAGGACATCGACGACGGCGCGATCTGGCTGGACGGCGAGGAGATCACCGACCCGCGTGCCGACCAGGACGCGGTACGGCGCCGGATCGGCGTGGTCTTCCAGGCGTACAACCTGTTCCCGCACATGACGGTGCTGGAGAACATCACGCTCGCCCCGCGCCGTGTGCACGGCGTCGCCCGTGCGGAGGCCGAGGAACGCGCCAGGGAGCTCCTGGAGCGGCTCGGGCTCGGCGGCAGGGCGGGCGAGTACCCCGACCGGCTCAGCGGCGGTCAGCAGCAGCGGGTCGCCATCGTGCGCGCCCTTGCCGTACGCCCCCGGCTGCTGCTGCTCGACGAGATCACCGCGGCCCTCGATCCGGAGCTGGTGGGCGAGGTCCTGAACGTCGTGCGCGACCTGAAGGGCGACGGCATGACCATGGTGCTCGCCACGCACGAGATGGGCTTCGCCCGCGAGGTCGCCGACCAGGTTTGTTTTCTGGACGGAGGCGTCGTGCTGGAGCGCGGCACCGCCGAGCAGATCTTCGGCGACCCGCAGCAGGAGCGCACGCAGCGCTTCCTGCGGCGGATCGTGGAGGCGGGCCGCCTTTGAGAGGACCGGCAACGGATCCTGTGGAGGCTTCGGTAAGGGGCGTAAGCCTGGAGGTCGGTGCTTACGTGGCGGCCTTGCCCGCCCCCGCCAGTGCGGCGACCCGTTCCACGCCGAACAGGTATCCCTGCACTCCGCAGCCCGCGATGACGCCGTCGGCGCGCAGCGAGACGTACGAGTGGTGCCGGAACGACTCGCGCTGGTGGATGTTGGAGATGTGGACCTCCAGGACGGGCAGGCCGTCGCAGGTGTTGAGCGCGTCCAGAATCGCGACCGACGTGTGCGAGTAGGCGCCCGGGTTGATCACGATGCCGCAGTGGTTCAGCCGCGCCTCGTGGATCCAGTCGACCAGTTCGCCCTCGTGGTTGGACTGCCGGAAGTCGACCGTGCCGCCGTGCGCGGCCGCCGCCTTCACGCACATCGCCTCGACGTCGGCGAGCGTGTCGGACCCGTAGATCTCCGGCTGACGCTGGCCCAGGAGGTTCAGGTTGGGGCCGTTCAGGATCATGATCGGGGCGTTGGCCAGGGTGCGGGGCACGGTTCCTCCGGTCCGTTCGGGGGCGGCCCGTCGGGGACCGCCGCTCGGACCGGTTTATCACGGTGAAACCGCAGGGCAGCAGCCCGTACCCTCCCGGCATGACCACGCCCGCCTATCCGCCCAAGCCCTCGCCCGGCGACCGCATAGCCGTCGTCTCCCCGTCCTCCGGCCTGCCCGCGCTCTTCCCGCGCCCCTACGAACTGGGCCTGCGTCGGCTGCGCGAGGAGTACGGCCTGGAACCGGTCGAGTACCCGACGACCCGCAGAATGGGCGCGACGCCGCAGGAGCGTGCGGACGACCTCCACGCCGCGTTCGCCGACCCGGACGTCAAGGCGGTCATCGCGACGATCGGCGGCGACGACCAGATCACCGTGCTGCCGCTGCTGGACCGGGAGTTGCTGCGCGCCAACCCCAAGCCGTTCTTCGGAACGAGCGACAACAGCAACCTGCTCGCGTTCCTGTACAACACCGGGATCGTCGGCTATCACGGCGCGAGCGTCATGTGCGAGCTCGGACGGCCCGTGGCCATGGCCCAGTCGACCGCCGACTCGCTGCGGGCCGCGCTCTTCACCTCGGGCGCGTACGAACTGCGGCCCGCCGGGCACTGGAACGACGTCGACCGCGACTGGGCCGACCCGGCGACCTTCGAGGCGGCCCCGGATACCCGGCCCGCCACCGGTTGGAGCTGGCTCAACGCCGACCGCGTGGTGGAGGGCCGCAGTTGGGGCGGCAACCTGGAGATCCTCTCGTGGCTGCTGATGGCCGACCGCGAGATCGCACACGATCTGTCCGTGTACGACGGCGGCGTGCTGTTCCTGGAGACCTCGGAGGAGCTGCCCGGCGCCACGGAGGTCTTCCGGATCCTGCGCAGCATGGGCGAACGCGGTCTGCTGCGGCGCTTCCCGGCACTGCTGATGGCCCGCGCCAAGACCTGGTCCTTCGAGCACCCCAACAGCCCGGAGCAGGGCGCTCGGTACGCCGCCGAGCAGCGCGAGGCGGTGCAGCGCGCGCTACAGGCCTACGCCCCCGACACGCTGGCCGTCTTCGACGTGGACTTCGGCCACACGGACCCCCCATACGTCGTCCCGTACGGGGGCACGGTCCGCGTCGACGGTCCCGCGCGGCGTATCACCGTGACCTACTGAGGCCCGGCGAAGCCCGCTGAGGCCCCTTGCGGCGGGCCGCGCTCCCGCGCGCCCCCGTAACTCACGGTCACCGTGGGTAGTTGACGCGGCATGCACGACGTACGCACCGTAAGGGCGCCCTCCATGCCGCGGCTCGCGGCCGCCTCGCTCGCCGGGACGGCCATCGAGTTCTACGACTTCTTCGTCTACGGGACCGCGGCCGCGCTGATCCTGGGGCCGCTGTTCTTCCCGACGTTCTCGCCGCTGGCGGGGACCCTGGCCGCGTTCGCGACGTTCGGCGTGGGCTTCGTCGCGCGGCCGCTGGGATCGGTGCTGTTCGGGCACATCGGGGACCGGCACGGACGCCGGCCGGTCCTGGTCGTCTCCCTGCTGGTGACCGGCGCCTCGACGGTCGCGGTCGGCTGCGTGCCGACGTACGACAGGATCGGTGTGGCCGCGCCCCTGCTCCTGCTCGTCCTGCGGTTTCTGCAGGGGTTGGGGCTCGGCGGGGAGTGGGGCGGGGCGGTACTGCTCACCGCCGAGCACGCGCCCGCCGAACGGCGCGGGCTGTGGTCGAGTTTTCCGCAGGTCGGACCCGCGGTGGGGTTCGTGCTCGCCAACGGGGTGGTGCTGGTGCTGTCGGCGACGCTGACCGAGGCGCAGTTCGCTCAGTGGGGGTGGCGGGTGCCGTTCTGGGCGGCCGGGATCCTCGCCGTGCTCGGGCTGTGGCTCAGGTCGTCGCTCCCGGAGAGCCCCCGGTTCCTGGAGATCGACGACCGCGCGCGCGTGCCGCTCGCCGAGGTCGCGCGCGACCACTGGCGGCTGGTCCTGCTGACCGCCGGCGCGCTCTCCGTCGGCTACGCGATCTTCTACGCCGTGACGACCTGGTCCCTGGCGTACGGGACGGAGCGGCTCGGGGTGAGCCGTACCGTCATGCTGACCTGCATCATGGCGGCCGTGGTGGTGAAGGGCTCGCTGACGCCGCTGGCGGCGATGCTCGGCGACCGTTTCGGCCGGCGCCCGCTGTGTCTCGTCGGATGCGCGGCGGCCGCGCTGTGGATGTTCCCGATGGTGGCGCTCCTGGCGACCGGTGCTCCGCTGCCGATGTTCCTCGGTTTCCTTGGCGCGCTGGTCGCCTTCGTGACGATGTTCGCCGTGATCGCGGCGTATCTGCCGGAGCTGTACGAGCCGCGCGTGCGCTGCACCGGGGCGGCGGTCGGCTACAACCTCGGCGGTGTCCTCGGGGGCGCGCTCACGCCGATCGTGGCGACGGCCCTCGCGGAGCGCTCGGGGCGTGTCCCGTGGGGGGTGGGCGCGTATCTGACGGGGATCGCGCTGCTCAGCCTGGGCTGCTTCGCGCTGCTGCCGGAGACGCGGCCGGCGCCGGTGGCCACGGCTCAGCCCGCTATGGATTGATCGCCAGCTCCAGATACGCCGCGAACAGCACGAGATGCACGCCGCCCTGCAACGGCGTCGCCCGGCCCGGCACCACCGTCAGCGAGCTCACCACGACGGTCAGCGCGAGCAGCACCATGTGGGTGGCGCCGAGACCGAGGACGAGCGGTCCGGAGAGCCAGACGGAGGCGAGGGCGACCGCCGGGATGGTCAGGCCGATGCTGGCCATCGCCGAGCCGAGCGCGAGGTTGAGGCTGGTCTGCACCCGGTCGCGGCGGGCGGAGCGCAGCGCGGCGATCGTCTCGGGGAGCAGCACGAGCAGCGCGATGATCACACCGACGACGGCAGGGTGCAGGCCGGCCGCCTCGACTCCGGACTCGATCGTGGGCGAGACCCCCTTGGCGAGTCCCACCACGCCGATCAGGGCCACTCCGAGCAGCCCGAGGCTGATCAGGGCGGTCCGGGAGGCGGGCGCGTCGGCGTGGTCGTCCGCGGTGATCACGTCGCCCTGCCGGGTGATCGGCAGGAAGTAGTCGCGGTGCCGGATGGTCTGGGTCGCCACGAACAGGCCGTACAGAATGAGCGAGGACAGTGCGGCGAAGGTGAGCTGGACGGTGGAGAACTCCGGGCCCGGTTTGCTGGTGGTGAAGGTCGGCAGGACCAGGCTGAGCGTGGCGAGGGTCGCGACGGTCGCGAGCGCGGCGCCGGTGCCCTCGGGGTTGAAGATCGCCGTGCCGTGGCGCAGGGAGGCGACCAGGAGGCTCAGGCCGACGATGCCGTTGCAGGTGATCATCACGGCCGCGAAGACCGTGTCCCTGGCCAGCGTCGAGCTCTTGTCGCCGCCGTCCGCCATCAGGGTGACGATCAGGGCGACCTCGATGATCGTCACGGCGACCGCTAAGACGAGGGAGCCGAAGGGCTCGCCGACCCGGTGGGCGACGACCTCGGCGTGGTGCACGGCGGCCAGGACGGCTCCGGCGAGGACCACGGTCACCAGCGCGACGACCGCCGCGGGCAGGTCGCGGCCCCAGGTCAGGGCCAGCAGGACGATCGCGAGCACCGGCACGAGGGACGTCCACCGGCTTGTGAGCGACCTGAGCCGAGCGATCATGGAGCCGATCGTCGCAGAGCCGCAGGGGCTTCGCATTCCGGCCTCGTACGAGCGGCAGGGGGCCCGGCGTCGGGCGCGGGCCCCCTGCACGCCCGGCGTGGTTACGTGAAGTCGGCCGTGTCCTCGACGTCGCAGTCGGTGAAGGTCGGGGGCTTGGTGCAGAGCGCGGCCATCTGTTGCGCGAACTTGCTCGTCTCCGGGGCTTCGCTGTTGCGCATGGCGGTCTCGTGGGACTCGAACTCGATCACCACGAGGTAGCGGTTCGGCTGATTCCTGTCCTTGAGGACGAGGCGGCGCGCGGGGCCGTCGGCACTGTCCTTGAGGCCCTGCTCCCCTGCCTCGGCCAAGGCCCGCATCTCGTCGATGCGGTCGGTCTCGAACTCGACGATCTGTACGAACCGCTGCGGTGTGCCCATGGTGCCTCCACCCGGATCCGGCGTCCCCGGGTGGAAACGCCCGGTGTCCAACGAAGCACCGGGAGCGGTGGTCGGCAATTCACCGCGCACCGCTCCCGGGGGTGGTTGTTCCTACGTCGTCCGTGGTCAGGCCTCGATGCTGTCCTTCGGAGCGCCTTCGCTCGCCGACTGCGCCGCCTCGGCCGCCGCCTGCTTCTTGGACGCCCACAGGCTGGTGATCGTGGTGACGATCAGGACGGCGCAGATCACGCCGAGGGAGACCGGGATGCTGATCTCGGGGACATGGACCCCGGACTCGTGCATCGCGTGCAGCACCAGCTTCACGCCGATGAAGCCCAGGATGATCGACAGGCCGTAGCTGAGGTGGACCAGCTTCCTCAGCAGACCGCCGATGAGGAAGTACAGCTGCCGGAGGCCCATGAGGGCGAACGCGTTGGCCGTGAAGACGATGTACGGGTCCTGCGTGAGGCCGAAGATCGCGGGGATGGAGTCGAGGGCGAAGAGCACGTCGGTGGTGCCGATCGCGAGCATGACGACCAGCATCGGGGTCATGACCCGCTTGCCGTTCTGCTCGATCCACAGCTTGGTGCCGTGGTAGCGGTCGGCGACACCGAAGCGGCGCTCTGCCGCCTTGAGCAGCTTGTTCTCCTCGAACTCCTCGTCCTCGTCGTCGGCCCGGGCCTCCTGGATGAGCTTCCAGGCGGTCCAGATCAGGAACGCGCCGAAGAGGTAGAAGACCCATGCGAAGCTGGCGAGGATCGCGGCGCCCGCGGCGATGAAGATTGCCCGCAGGACCAGGGCTATGAGGACGCCGACGAGCAGGACCCGCTGCTGGTACTGCGACGGGACCGCGAACTTCGCCATGATCAGGACGAAGACGAAGAGATTGTCGACGCTGAGCGACTTCTCGGTGATGAAGCCGGCGAAGAACTCTCCGCCCGCCTCACCGCTGCCGAAGACGAGCAGCCCGAGCCCGAAGAGCCCGGCGAGGGCGATCCAGACGACGGTCCAGATGCCGGCTTCCTTGATCGACACGTCGTGCGGCTTACGGCCGATGAAGAAATCGACCGCGATGAGGGCGGCAAGGCCCACGATGGTGAGGACCCATAGGGTCACGGAAACATTCACTGCGCCTCCGGCAGTACGTAACGGCAAGTGACCAGCGTCGTCGCGCTGCCGGAGGTCTCTTCCACCCCGGGCCCCGGCGCGCGGGAAGCGCGTGGAGCCACACGGGCCGACGCCCCGGGATCAGGCCTGATCCGTATTGACGGGTACGCCGCACAGACAGGGAGTACTCCCCTCCGTACGAATGACAGTACCCCAATCACCAAGGAAAGGTAAAGCGATTGGTAAAAGAAAGACCAAACTTGCAGGTCAGATGGCTTTACGTGTGCTTGGTAAAGTCGTTGGCGTGGGTCACTGGGGCCAGGAGCGGCGGGCCGCGGCGACCTGGGCGAGGACCTGCTGGAGCACCTCGCTGCCGGGCGGCACGAGCGACGGCTCGTACGTCCAGGCGTGCCCCACCCACGGGTCGGCAAGGTGGTCGTCGGGCACCGGGGTCAGGCGCAGGAGCCCGCGCCACAGCGGGTCCAGCAACGGTCCGTAACCCTCGGCGTCCTCCCGGTCGGCGACCATCATCAGGTGGACGCCGACGGCGGGGCCCTCGTCGGCGAGATAGCGCAGCTGGTTCACCGCGCGGTCGTCGAAACCGTGCGGGAAGTCGTTGACGACCAGAAGCTGCTGAGACGTGTCGAAGCCGGGCGGGAGCGAGTCGGCCGCGCCACCGCGAATCGCCATCTGGACCAGGTCGACGCGCTGGGTGAGCCGGCCCAGCACCTCCGCCACGCCCGCGGCGCCGACGGCGGGCGGGGCCGCGAGCACCCCGGTCCGGACCAGGGGCGCGAGCGCCTGAGCACCCGAACCGGCCGGGTCGATGACGTGCACGGTGAACTCGCCCACCGGATGCACGGCCAGCAGCCGGGCCGTGTGCGCCACGGCCGACTCCATGGCCAGCCGCCGCAGGTCGTGGGCGTCGGCGAACGATCCGTCGGACGACCCCGACCGACCGCCGTCGATCCACAGCCCGCGTTCGAGCGGAAGGCGGACCAGCATCGGAATGCGCAGTGGGTCGCTCTCGGGCAGATGGAGGTCGCCCAGGCGCAGCGCCATCGGCATCTCCATGGGGACGCGGTACGCGTGCCAGACCGGGTTGTCCCAGCTCGCGTACGCCACGGGCAGCGCCGGTTCGACGACGTCCGCCTCGGCGGTGAGCTGGACGAGGTCCCGTTCCAGGGCCTCCCGGGCCTGGTCCACGAGCTGGATGTGCTTGCTCTGGGCCGCCTCGCGGGCCGCGTCGCCCTGACCGCCGATCCGACTGCGCGGGTCGGACAGGACCTGGTCGAGCTCCTTCTCCATGCGCGTGTCGGCGAAGTCGACGGCACTGCGATAGGCGGCCGTGCTGCGAGCCAGGTCCTCGAACATGCCCCAGACCTGGTTGTAGAGCCGCTCCTCCATGGACCAGCCGGTCGCGTCCCCCGCGACGGGCGGGGCGGGCTGCCCCGGCTGGGCCGGGGGCGCGGTGGGCGGGGGCGGCGGCGGGGCCGCGTTCTGCCGCCGCGGGTGGCTGTAGTCGATCGGGCCGCCGGCGGGTGCCGCGGGCGGCGTCGGCTGAGGGGCGGCGGAGGGATCCGTCGGTGTGGAGCCCGTCGGGTAGCCCGGGCCCGCCCCCGTGGCGCCCTGCGGGCTCTGCGGGCTCTGGGGGCCCTGTGCGCCGTACGGGGAGCCGTTCTGGTCCGGGCCCAGTGCGGACGCGGCCGCCTGCCGGGAGCGGTCGCCTTCGGCCGTACGCGGCGGCGGGGCCGGCACCGAGCGGGCCAGGCCCTGCGCCACCGCCTCGTTGATGCCGGCCGCGAGCTGGTGCGCCTGCGGCAGCCTCTGGTCGGTGAGGAGCTCGGCGAGGCCGCCCGCGTAGCCCTGGCCGACGGCGCGCACCTTCCAGACGCCCTGGCGGCGGTAGAGCTCCAGGGCGACGACGGCCGACTCGGCGTCCAGACCCGTGAGGGTGAAGGTGGCGACCTCGGCGCCGTCGAGACCCGTGACGGCGACGGAGGGGGCCGGGACGCAGCCGAAGCTCGTCGGCCCCGCGACGCCCATGGGCAGAGCCAACAGGACGCTCACGCGGTGCACGGCCGCCGGCATGGCGTCGAGGTCCACCGCGAGCCGGTGGTCGGCGGCCGCCTGCCGGGAGACTTCGAGACCGGGCAGCGTGGGGGCGCCCGGGTGGGCCACCCATTCCACGCCCTGGACCTGGCCGCCCTCGTCGCCGAGGGTGGCCGCGGCCACGATCGGCGTGCCGGCCGAGACCCTGATCTCGAGGCGGACCTGGGAGAGCGGGTGGTTCTGTCCCCGCACCAGCTCGGCCGTCATCGCCTGTCGTCCCCCTGTGTCGCGTGTGTTGTTGTCGTGTGGCGCTCGGCCGGCCGCCTTACAGCACCGGCAGGATCGCGGGCATCAGGTCCTGGAAGGTACGGCCGTTGGCCGGAACGCCCAGAGCCGTCATCGCCCAGCCCGTGCCCGACCGGTGCACCTTGGCCATGATCTGCGCCGTGTAGTTCCCGCCGCCCGCGAGCGTGTAACGGGCGAGCTCCTGGCCGTTGGTCTCGTCGACCAGTCGGCAGAACGCGTTCTGCACCTCCTGGAACGTCTGGCCGGTGAACGAGTTCACCGTGAAGACGATCTGGTCGATGTGGACCGGGACGCGCGCGAGGTCGACGAGGATCGCCTCGTCGTCGCCGCCCTGGCCGACACCGCCCACGAGGTTGTCACCGGTGTGACGCACGGAGCCGTCGTCGCTCACCAGGTGACGGAAGAAGACGACGTCGACCGGCTGCTTGTCCGCGAAGAGGACGGCGGAGGCGTCGAGGTCGATCTCCCGGGTGCGGGAGCCGAACAGGCCGCGCCGGGGGGCCGCCTGCCAGCCGAGACCCATGCGTACCGCGGTCAGGCTGCCTCCGTCGTTCTTCTGCAGACTGATGGCCTGACCCTTGGTCATGTTGACGGTCACGCGCTGATTCCCCTCTCGGACTGTCCCCTGTTGCCGCGGTGTCCGCGGTTGACGAAAACCCTACGCAAGAGCACTGACAGTGCCGTACCCAGGCCCGCACTTTGTGTCGGTCTTGCAACACAGCATGTGCGCGGCCCGGGCACAGGAACGCACGCGCGCCTCAGGCGAGCCCTGCCTCCCTCATCTGGCGCAGTTCCTTCTTCATCTCCGACACCTCGTCGCGGATCCGGGCGGCGACCTCGAACTGGAGGTCTGCCGCCGCGGCCCGCATACGCTCCGTCATCTCCTCGATCTGCTCGGCGAGTTCGGCCGCGGGACGGTCGGTGGGAACCGTCTCCTTGGCCTTGCCCTTGGCGGTCTTGGACTTCGCGCCCTTGGCCGCCTTGTCGCCGAGGGACGGCACGGGGGCCTTGGTGCCCCGTCCGTCCTTCTTCGCGCGGTAGCCCGAGCCGAGCAACTGCTCGGTGTCGACCTCCTCCCGGGCGATCTGCGCGACGATGTCGTTGATCTTCTTGCGCAGCGGCTGTGGGTCGATGCCCTTCGCCTTGTTGTAGGCGACCTGCTTCTCCCGGCGGCGGTTGGTCTCGTCGATGGCCCGTTCCATCGCCGGGGTGATCTTGTCGGCGTACATGTGGACCTGGCCGGAGACGTTGCGCGCCGCGCGGCCGATGGTCTGGATCAGCGAGGTGCCGGAGCGCAGGAAGCCCTCCTTGTCGGCGTCGAGAATCGCCACCAGGGACACCTCGGGCAGGTCGAGGCCCTCACGCAGCAGGTTGATGCCGACCAGGACGTCGAACTCGCCGCTGCGCAGCTCGCGCAGGAGCTCGATGCGGCGCAGCGTGTCGACGTCGCTGTGCAGGTAGCGCACCTGGATGCCGAGTTCGAGGAAGTAGTCCGTCAGGTCCTCGGCCATCTTCTTGGTCAGCGTGGTGACCAGGACCCGCTCGTCCTTCTCGGTGCGCGTGCGGATCTCGTGCACCAGGTCGTCGATCTGCCCCTCCGTGGGCTTGACGACGACCTCCGGGTCGATGAGGCCGGTGGGGCGGATGATCTGCTCGACGACGCCGTCACCGCGCGAGAGCTCGTACTTGCCGGGCGTGGCCGACAGGTAGACGGTCTGCCCGATGCGCTCCTGGAACTCCTCCCACTTCAGCGGGCGGTTGTCGAGCGCGGAGGGCAGCCGGAAGCCGTGGTCGACGAGGGTGCGCTTGCGGGAGGCGTCGCCCTCGTACATGGCGCCGATCTGCGGGACGGTGTTGTGGGACTCGTCGATGACGAGCAGGAAGTCGTCCGGGAAGTAGTCGATCAGGGTGTTGGGCGGGGAGCCGGGCTCGCGGCCGTCGAAGTGCATCGAGTAGTTCTCCACGCCGGAGCAGCTGCCGATCTGGCGGAGCATCTCGAGGTCGTACGTGGTGCGCATCCGCAGGCGCTGGGCCTCCAGGAGCTTGCCCTGCTTCTCCAAGTCGGCCAGGCGCTCCCCCAGCTCCTTCTCGATGTCGTTGGCCGCCCGCTCCAGGCGCTCGGGTCCGGCGACGTAGTGGGAGGCCGGGAAGATGTACAGGTGCTCGTCGTCGCTGATGATCTCTCCGGTGAGCGGGTGCAGCGTGGAGAGTGCCTCGATCTCGTCGCCGAACATCTCGATGCGGACGGCGAGCTCCTCGTAGACCGGGAAGATCTCGATGGTGTCGCCGCGCACGCGGAAGGTGCCGCGGGTGAAGGCCAGGTCGTTGCGCGTGTACTGGATGTCGACGAAGCGGCGCAGCAGCTGGTCCCGGTCGAGTTCGTCGCCGACCTTGAGGGGGACCATGCGGTCCACGTACTCCTGCGGAGTACCCAGGCCGTAGATGCAGGAGACCGAGGCGACCACGATGACGTCCCGGCGGGTGAGCAGCGAGTTGGTCGCGGAGTGGCGCAGACGCTCGACCTCCTCGTTGATCGAGGAGTCCTTCTCGATGTAGGTGTCCGACTGCGGGACGTACGCCTCGGGCTGGTAGTAGTCGTAGTACGAGACGAAGTATTCGACCGCGTTGTTCGGCAGCAGTTCGCGGAACTCGTTCGCCAGCTGGGCGGCCAGGGTCTTGTTCGGCGCCATCACCAGGGTGGGGCGCTGGAGCTTCTCGATCATCCACGCGGTGGTGGCGGACTTGCCGGTACCGGTCGCGCCGAGCAGGACGACGTCCCTCTCACCGGCCTCGACGCGCTTGGCCAGCTCCGCGATGGCCGCAGGCTGGTCACCGCTGGGCTGGTAGGGACTGACGACCTCGAAGGGCGCCACCGTGCGTTCGATGTGGGAAACGGGCCGCATGCCATCCACCGTACGACCCCCCACTGACAACGGGGCCGGATGAGGGGTTCCGCGGGACTGGACGCGGGGTTTTCGCGGCTGCGGGGCCCGGATGCCGCGGGGGAAGGGCTCAGCAGGCCTCCACTTACGGAACCAGCAGTTCCGCCGGTGAGGGACGCGGCAGGTCTGCTCCGTGGGGAGTGCTCAGCGGTTCTGGGGGGTGCGGGACGCTCGGTGCGCCACCTTGCGGCGGGTGTGGAGGTGGGCGCGGCGTGAGGGGTGCGGGGCGGGCGGGTGGGCCGGGACGCCGGGCTTGTGCTCGACGGGGGTCCAGTCGGGCTTGCCCATGACCATCAGCGGGTCGAACAGCACGACGACGCCCGCGAGGCAGAGGAAGGCGAGAGGGCCGATCAGCATGGGTGCGACGAGCCCGGCGGGCGAGTCGCCCGCGCTCGGAGTGCCGTCGGTGTGCAGATGGGCGCTCAGGGCGGCCATGCCCGTGTAGTGCATGCCCGTGACGGCCAGCCCCATCACCAGGCTGGCGCCCACGCTCCACAGAAAGCCCCTGACCTGTCCCGCGGCCCACAGGGCGGCGGTGGCGGCGGCCATGGCTATGGCGACGGAGCAGGCGACGGTGAGCGTGTTGTACTCGAACGTGCCGTTGAAGCGCATGCCGGCCATGCCCAGGTAGTGCATCGACGCGATGCCCAGGCCGGTGATGGTGCCCCCGGTGAACAGCGCGGTTCCGGTCGCGCCCTTGTAGCCGACGATGAAGATCCCGACGCCCACCATGACGACGGCGATGGCCAGGCTGGCGTAGGTCATCGGTTTGTCGTAGTGGATCGGGGCCCCCGCGACCGAGAAGCCCATCATCGCGATGAAGTGCATGGTCCAAATGCCGGAGCCGATCGCGGCCGAGCCCAGGGCGAGCCATCCGGGGCGCCAGGAGTGGGCGACCAGCAGGGCTCTGGTGGTGCAGCGCAGACCGAGGGCGCCGCCGAGGCAGGCCATGACATAGGCCACCAGCGGCGTGACGAGTCCGTAGCTGAATCCGTCGACCGTGCCTTGCATGCGCGGTTGCCCTTCCGCCCTGTCGGACTTCCCTTGAGCCTCGCCCCTCCCAGGGCCGCACGCGCGGCCAAGGCTGAGAGAGAGTATGACTCCCACCGGAATGGTCGAACGATTTTCCGGCAAAGAAACACGCACTCGCCCCACATGTGCGGCACCCGTGAGCAGCCCTCGCGTGCTCCCTTTCATTCTGTCGTCATCAGACGCCCCCTCCGTCGTTGACTCTGTGCTGTCACAGTTGAGCCGTACGTGATCGCACGACGCGAGGAGTACACATGCACGCGCGCGCAGTTGCCGCCACGACCACCGCGCTCCTGGGCGCCATCGCCCTTCTGCTCCCCGTCCACGACGCCCGAGCAGGCAGCACCGCCCGGCCCTCGGTGATCGCCCACCGAGGCGCCTCCGCCTACGCCCCGGAGAACACCCTCAGCGCCGTCGACGAGGCCGCGGCGCTGGGCATCCTGTGGGTGGAGAACGACGTCCAGCGCACCAAGGACGGCGAGCTCGTGGTGATCCACGACGACAGTCTGCGTCGTACGACCGACGCCGAGGAGGTCTTTCCCGACCGTGCTCCCTGGAAGGTGAAGGACTTCACCGCGGCCGAGATCGCACGCCTCGACGCGGGCAGCTGGTTCGGCGCCGCGTACGCGGGCGCGCGCGTGCCGACGCTGACGGCGTACGTCGACCGAGTGGAGCACAACCACCAGAAGCTGCTGCTGGAGATCAAGAACCCCGAGCTGTACCCGGGGATCGAACAGCAGACCCTGAAGCTCCTGGGCAACGAGGGCTGGCTCGACCAGCGGCATCTCGTCGGCCGACTGATCGTGCAGAGCTTCAGCGCCGGCAGCCTGCGCACCGTCCACGACCTGAAGCCGGGGGTGCGGACGGGGCTGCTCGGCAAGCCGGCCGCGGCGGACCTGCCCGACTACGCGGGCTTCGCCGACCTGATCAACCCGTCCGTCGCCTCACTGTCCCGGGACTACGTCTCCGCCGTGCACGCGCTCACCGGACCGCACGGGAAGCCGATGGAGGTCTTCGCCTGGACCGTCGACGACGCTCCCACCGCCCTGACCGTCGCCGGGTACGGGGTCGACGGTGTCATCACCAACAGGCCCGACGTGGTGCGGCGGACCCTGTACTGGTACTGACGCCCCGGGCATTGTCAGTGGCAGGCCGTACGGTGGGCGCATGGACAGCCATGGGCAGGACGAGCAGCAGGTCGTGTGGAGCGTCGTCGGCACCGACATCGGTCCGCTGCTGCTGGCCGCGACCCGCGCCGGCCTGGTCAACGTCGTGTTCCACGCCACCGACGCGGTGCGCGACAAGGCGCTCGGCCGACTCGCGGAGCGGCTGGGCACGGAGCCCGTCGAGGCGCCCGACTCCCCGCTGCTGGCCGAGGCGATACGGCAGGTCGACGCCTACTTCGCCGGTGCCAGGCGTGATTTCGAACTGCCGCTCGACTGGTCGCTGATCTCGGGCTTCAACCGGCAGGTGCTGCGCGAACTGGCCTCCGGCGTCCCGTACGGGGCGGTCGTCGGCTACGGCGATCTGGCCCACCGGGTGGGGCAGCCCGGCGCGGCGCAGGCGGTGGGAACGGCGATGGGCGCCAACCCTCTGCCGGTCGTCGTGCCCTGCCACCGGGTCGTCGAGAGGGACGGCGGCATCGGCGGCTTCGGGGGCGGTCTGGAGACCAAGCGGAAGCTGCTCGCGCTGGAAGGGGTCCTGCCCGAGCCGCTGTTCTGAGGGGCTGGGCCGCGGGACTGTCCTGAGGGGCTGGGCCGCGGGACTGTTCCGATGGGCTGTTCTACGGGACTCTTCCGAGGTCTGGGCGGGGCGGACGGCAGGGGGGAGACTGCGCCGGTGACCACCATTCACACGCGTCGGCACAGCCACGGAGCATCGGGGTACGGGCCGTGACCGCCGTCGAGCGCTCCACCGTGGCGCCCGTCGGCGCCGAGTCGCTGCCGGCCCTGCGGCGCCGTACGACCGCGGTCCTGGTCACGAGCCAGATCCTCGGCGGGCTCGGCGTCGCCACCGGCATCGCGCTGGCCTCCGTACTGGCCCGGCAGGTCAGCGGTACCGAGGCGCTGTCCGGGCTGGCGCCCACCGCGACCGTCACCGGTACGGCCGTGCTGTCGATGCCGATGGCCGCCCTGATGACCGCGCGCGGCCGTCGGCCGGGGCTGGTGCTGGCCTATCTCGTGGGCGCCCTGGGCGCCGGGGTCGTCGTGGTGGCGGCGCGGATCGGAAGCTTTCCGCTGCTGCTGGGCGGCATGGCCGCCTTCGGCGCGGCCTCGTCGGCCAACCTGCAGGCTCGGTTCGCGGCCGCCGACCTGGCGGAGCCGCAGCGACGGGCCCGCGCCATCTCCCACGTCGTCTGGGCGACCACCCTCGGTGCGGTCGTGGGCCCGAACATCGCCGCGCCCGCCGGCCGCAGCGTCTCAGGGCTCGGGATACCCGCGACGGCGGGTCCGTTCCTGTGGGCGGCCGGGATCTTCGTCATGGCGGCGGTCGTCGTGGCGGTCCTGCTGCGCCCGGATCCGCTGCTGACGGCGCGGGCGCTCGCTCCGGAGGACGAGAGCTCCCCCGAGGCCCGTTCCCTGCGCGCCGGTCTGTCGGCCGTCGCCGCCTCGCCCCGTGCGCGGCTCGCGCTGACGACGGTGGCCGTGTCGCACACGGCGATGGTCTCGGTCATGTCGATGACTCCGGTCGACCTCTCCCACCACGGGGCAGGGATCGATCTGATCGGACTGGTCATCAGCGGGCACATCGCGGGCATGTACGCCTTCGCGCCCCTGATGGGACGGCTCGCGGACCGGGTGGGGCGACTGTCCGTGACAGGGCTCGCGGCGGGGCTGCTGGCCTGTGCGCTGTTCCTGGCCGGGACGGCAGGCGGCCGTCCCGGCCAGACCGCGATCGGTCTCTTCGTGCTCGGCCTGGGCTGGTCGGCCGGGCTGGTGTCCGGTTCCGCACTGCTGACGGACGCGGTGCCGCAGTCCGCGCGGGCCGCCGCGCAGGGCTTCTCCGACCTCGCCATGAACACCTCGGCGGGCCTCGGCGGGGCGATCGCCGGGCTCGTCGTCGCGAAGGCGAGCTACGCCTGGCTGAATCTCGCCGCGGCGTCTCTGCTCGTCCCGCTGGCCGCCCTGGTGCTGCTCACCCGGGTCAGAGGCGTCCCCGCCGACGGGACGCCGACGGGCGGCTGAGGAAGCGGGCGTGGCCGCCTCCGGCGTACGTCAGTCGTAGTGCCGTGCCTCGAAGACGTTGCCGTCCGGGTCGCGGAAGTAGAAGCTCCGGGTGGCCTTGCCGCGGGCTCCGAAGGAGCCGTGGGCGATGTCCGAGACGGGGACGGAGCGTTCCTCCAGGCGGGCGCGGAGCGCGTCGAAGCCGTCGGACGGCAGGGCGAGGCAGACGTGGTTCACGGGGTGTCCCGAACTGTCCGCGGCGCCGGGGAGCATGGTCATGCGCTCCGCCGTGGCCAGCGGCATGAGGTCCAGAAGGGCCTCGTCGTTGATGCGTACGGAGGGAAACGGCGCCTCGCTCTCGGCGTACTCGCGGAGCCTGACCGGTTCCAGGCCGACGGCGTCCTCGTAGAAGTGTGCCGCGGCGACCGGATCGCGCACCCAGAGGACGATGTGGTCGAGACGTGCCGTGTTGTCCGTCATGCATTCCAGGCTGGTGTCCTCCCCCACAGGTGGCAAGGGTTTGACCGGGCGCGCCGCCCGCCAGAGATGAGGGGAGACCGAAGGACAGGAGGCGGGCGCGTGGTGCTGGTGGTGTCGGAAGAGGTACGGGAAGCGGTCGACGCGCGTCGACCCGTGGTGGCCCTGGAGTCCACGATCATCGCCCACGGGCTGCCGCGCCCGCGCAACCTGCAGGTGGCGCTGGAACTCGAGGCGGTGGTCCGCGCGGAGGGCGCCGTCCCGGCGACGATCGCCGTGCTGGACGGGCGGCCCCATGTGGGCCTGGACAAGGAGCAGTTGGAGCGGGTCGCCAACGAGGACGGCATCCGCAAGCTGGGCCATCGCGACCTGCCGCTCGCGGTGGCCTCGGGCGCGAGCGGGGCGACCACGGTGTCGGCGACGGCGCTGCTGGCGGCGCTGGCGGGCGTGCGGGTGTTCGCGACGGGCGGGCTCGGCGGGGTGCACCGGGAGTGGACGGTCACCCAGGACGAGTCGGCCGACCTGGGGCTGCTGGCGCGCACCCGGATCACGGTGGTGTGCGCGGGAGTGAAGTCGATCCTGGACGTTCCGGCGACCCTGCAGCGGCTGGAGACGCTGGGCGTCGCCGTCGCCGGGTACGGCACGGACCGCTTCCCCGGCTTCTATCTGTCCGACTCGGGGCATCCGGTGGACTGGACGCTGGAGACTCCGGAGCAGGTGGCCGCCGTGATGCGGGCCCAGGACGCGCTCGGGGTGCCGGAGTCGACGCTGATCGTCGCCAACCCGGTCCCCGAGGAGGAGCAGTTGGATCCCGCACTGCACGCGCGCGTGCTCACCGACGCGCTGCACGCGTGCGAGGAGGCGGGCGTCAGCGGCCAGGGCGTCACCCCGTTCCTGCTCGACTACCTGGTGCGGCACACCGACGGGGCGTCCCTGAGCGCCAACCTGGCGGCGGTGCGCGGCAATGTGCGGCTGGCGGGGCGGATCGCGTCGGCGTGGGCCGGGGCGTGACGGATCGGCGGGCGGCCGGAGCGGAAGACGGGGGCCCGTCGGGCGGGGCGTTGCTGGTCGTCGGGGACGTCGTGACGGACGTGGTCGCCCGGCACCGAGGGCCGCTGGCCTCGGGGACGGACACGGCCGCCGTGATCCGGACCGTGCCGGGCGGCGCGGGCGCCAACGTGGCGTGCTGGGCGGCCCACGGGGGGTGTGCGGACGTACGGCTGCTCGGCCGGGTGGGCGCGGACGCGGTGGCCTGGCACGAACGGGAGCTGATCGCCTGCGGGGTGCGGCCCCGGCTGGTCGTCGACCCGCAGGCGTCGACCGGGACGGTGATCTGCCTGGTCGACGCGGGGGCCGCGGCCGAGCGTACGTTCCTCACCGACAGCGGCGCCTCCCTGCGGCTCGAGCCCGCCGACTGGTCGGAGGGCCTTCTGGACGGAGTCGGGCGGCTGCACCTGTCGGGCTACCTGCTGTTCTCCGAATCCGGGCGCGAGCTGGTGCGGACGGCGCTGGCGTCGGCACGCGCGCGTGGGGTTCCGGTGAGCCTCGATCCGGCCTCGGCGGGCTTCCTGGTGGACCTGGGCGTCGACCGCTTCCTGGCCCTCGTTCAAGGGGTGGACGTGCTGCTGCCCAGTCGTGACGAGGCGTGTCTGCTCACCGGGTTGCACGACGGGGCAGGCGCGGCGGCCGAACTGAGCCGGCGCATCCCGCTGGTGGTGGCCAAGCAGGGCGCGGACGGCGCGCTGGTGGCCCGCAACGGCACCGTGCTCACCCACGTCCCCGCCGTACCGGCGACGCCCCGGGACACGACGGGTGCCGGGGACGCCTTCACGGGCGCGTTCCTCGCCGCCCTCCTCGCGGGAACCGAGCCCGCAGCCGCGGCGGCCGAGGGGTGCCGGGCGGGGGCGCGAGCGGTGGAACGGGTGGGCGGCAGACCTCCCGCGCTCGACGAGGACACGGCATCGAGGGAGCGCGCGGCACGCTTCGGCTGAGAGGAAGGGTGAAGGAGTGGGGAGGAGAAGGAAGTGGGGAGGGGGAGGCGGACCGCCCGCAAGAACGGCAGCTGCGCGCCCCGCCCGCCCCTGAGACGCGAACCTTCGTGACCGGCAGCCCGGGACAACCCGTGCCCGAACCCCCGGACGACCAGTGCCCCGAAGCCCGGAGCGGCCCGTGCCTCGAAGTCCCCGGCCCGTGCCTCGAAGTCCCGGTCGGTCCCCTACTCCTTCCGTCCCCACGCCGAGATCATCGGAGCCGTGGCCAGGTCCATGCTGCCGGAGGCGACGTGGGCGAGGTGTCGGTCGATCTCGGCGTCGGTCGCGAGGCCGGCGGTGACGAGTCGGTCGCGGATCTGGCGGACCGTCGCGGATTCCAGGGCGGCGCAGGCCGGCGAGGTGACCGGGAAATAGGCGTCGGCCTCGACCCGGTGCAACCCGGCCTCGCGGAGCAGACGCGGGAGCTTACGGCCGTAGGAGAGGTCGGCGCCGCGGTCCGCGAGGAGTGTGCGGAAGCCGTGCCGCAGCCGGTTGGCCAGCTGCTGTTCCGGGCCGTGCTCGTCGGGGCAGAGCAAGGGCTGCAGGGCGGGGTCGGCATCCTCGACCAGGAGCCGTCCGCCGGGGCGCAAAGCCCTGACCATCGACCGCAACGCCCGCTCCCGGTCGGGCACATGGACCAGGACGAGCCGGGCGTGGACCAGGTCGAAGCTCTCCCCGGGCGGCTCCTCGACGCCGACGTCGTGGACGCGTACCTCGACCGGCGGGCGGGCGGCCGGGGCCAGCTGGGTGGTGTCGATGTCGGTCGCGACGACCTTGCCGGTCGGTCCGACCTTCTTCGCCAGCCAGGACACCACGGAGGTGCCGCCCGCGCCGACCTCCCAGCAGCGCCAGCCGGGGCCGATGCCGAGCTCTTCGAGGTGGCGGAACGTCGTGGGGTCGAAGAGGGCTGCGAAGGCGTCGAAGCGTTCCCTCGCCTCGTTCTGCCGGTTGTCGAGGAGATACCCGTCGGTTCGCGTCATACAGCGATCATCCCAGTTGTCCGGCTTGTCGGAGGCGGTCGACGCGACCGGATCGGGACAGGGATCGCGGGTGGCGGTGACGTTCCCGACCACCGGGAACCCTGGTCCGGCAAGGCCGTGAAACCGTGTCGCGAGGGCCTGGAAACCGTGTCCGGGAAGGCCGGGAATCCGTCTCGCGTGCCGTCCGAAACACCTTTGTCCACAGGCGGGAACAAAGCGGAACCTTCCCTTTCCACAGGCTTACCCACGGCATACGCGAGCCTGGCAGACTTGCCGGGCAGGCGCAGGAATGCGGCGCGAGGAGCTGTACGCAAGGAGATCCAGATGACCATGGCAGGGAATCTGCGGAAGGTCACCGGCCTCGGAAGGGTCGGCGGCCTACGCAAGGTGGCGCGGTTGGGCCGACGGCGTGCGCGCGTCGACCTGAGTCACCACGCACGCTCCCCGCTGGGTTCCTCCGTGGTGAACTGCGTGACGTATCAGGAGGGCGTCCGGGCCACCGTCGGCACGGATCTGGTCGACACGGTGGAGCGGGTCCGCAAGAGCGGCCACGGCTTCGTCTGGCTGGGCCTCCATGAGCCGACGAACGACGAGTTCGCGGGCATCGCGGAGCTCTTCGACCTGCATCCGCTGGCGGTCGAGGACGCCGTCGAGGCCCATCAGCGTCCGAAGGTCGAGCGGTACGGCGAGACGCTGTTCGCAGTGTTCAAAACGGTCTGCTACGTCGAGCACGAGGAGCTCACGGCGACGAGCGAGGTGGTCAACACCGGCGAGATCATGGTGTTCGTCGGCCGGGACTTCGTCGTCACGGTGCGGCACGGACGGCATGGCTCGCTGGGCCCGCTGCGCGAGGAGCTGGAGTCCGATCCGGGTCAGCTCGCCAAGGGGCCGTCGGCGGTGCTGCACGCCATCGCGGACCATGTCGTCGACGACTATCTCAACGTGATCGACTCCGTACAGGGGGACATCGACCAGGTCGAGGCGGACGTCTTCGCCGAGAACGGCGCACGGGCCGACCCGGGGCGCATCTACCAGCTCAAGCGTGAACTCCTGGAGCTGAAGCGGGCGGTGGTGCCGCTGAAGCGCCCGCTGCTGGATCTCGCCGACCGGCCGGTGCGGGTGGTCGACCCGGAGATACAGGCGTACTTCCGGGACGTCTCCGACCATCTGCTGCGAGCCACGGAACAGATCGCCGCCTTCGACGAGCTGCTCAACTCGATTCTGCAGGCGCACCTGGCGCAGGTCACCGTCGCGCAGAACGAGGACATGCGGAAGATCACGGCCTGGGCCGCGGTGATCGCGGTGCCGACGATGGTCTGCGGCGTGTACGGCATGAACTTCGATCACATGCCGGAGCTGCACTGGAAGTTCGGCTATCCGTTGATCCTCGGCGTGATATCCGCGGCGTGCCTGGTGCTGTACCGCGGCTTCCGTCGCAACGGCTGGCTCTGAACGACCGTTGCGACGGGCGTGAGCCCCACACTCAGGGGCTCAGGCGCTCAGCAGAGAACCCCACAACCTTCCGCGGGACGATGCGGATGATCACGCGTACCTCCTCGTCCTTCTCCGCGGGCGGGTCGATGCCGAGGTACTTGTGCGAGAGCTCGTGCGGAAGCCGCTTGTCGGGGTCCGGGAGGATCTCGGCGGTGCCGCGGATCTCGACCGAGGTGTAGGGGTTGGCGAGGTCGTAGACCGACAGGCTGACGCGGGGGTCGCGGCGGAGGTTGCGGACCTTCTGGCGTCCTTCGGTGGAGGAGAAGAGGACGGTGTCGCCCTCGCGTTTGATCCAGACCACCGAGTTCTGCGGGGCTCCGTCGGGGCCGAGGGTGGCGACGCCGGCGAAGTTCCTGCCGTCGAGGAGGTCACGGACCGAGTCGTCGAAGGGAACGGGCGAGGCAGGAGTGCTTGCGGGGATCGGCATGACCGCCAGCCTAGTTATATGCGCGTGCATTTAAAAGCGGTTCGACGGATCTCCTGATCAATGCCGGATCAACCGCTCCACGCCGGGTGGCGCGGGTCGTCCGCACGGACGACCACGTCTGCCGTGGCCGCCGGGTCGGTCTCCTGCGTGTAGCTGTCGAAGGCGGGCAGCGTCCACTGCTCGGCCTCCGGAGTGCGCCGCCGCAGGGCCGCCGGGGAAAGGAGGACGTGAACGGTCAGATCGAAGGGGAACCAGTGGCGCAGAAGGAGGGGGCCGTGCAGCAACAGAAAGCCACCGGGCGGGAGTTGAACGTAGGAACTACGAGTGGCGCGGTCGGTGACAGGGTCCCAGAGATCGGGCAGGATCCGTCCGTCGCCACCGGGTTCGAGGGGGCCGAACACCTCGCGCCACAGCGCGCCGGTGTCGAACCAGCCGTTGTAGTAGGCCTCCACGTCGTGGCGGCCGTACTCCAGGCGGAGGGAGGCCGGACGCAGGAAGCCGTGCGTGTCCACGACATGAGAAGGCCGGCCGCGTATGCGCAGCGCTTCGGCGACGCGGTCGGCGAGCTCTCCCGGGCGGGCCGCCGGGGCGCCGTCGAAGGCGATGCGCGGCCAGGGGCTGCCGTCGTCGGGCTTCAGGTCGAGCAGTCGCTCGGCGAGGAGGTCGCCGAGCCGTTCCCAGGTGATCGCTTCGAGTCGCACACGGCCCATGATGCGTCAGACGCCGACCCGGACGCGTCGGGCTCGTGGGCGCTGCGGGCGGCGAGCAGCTGTGGAAGGTGGGTCGCGCTCCAGGCGCGGGCCGCGTCGAGGAGGGGGACGAGAGTACGGCCGAGAGGGGTGAGGGCGTATTCGACTCGAGGCGGGTTCTCGTCATACGCCGTACGGGTCAGCAGACCGTCGCGTTCCATCGCGCGAAGGGTCTCGCTGAGGACCTTGGCGGTGATGGCCCTGAGCGGGACGCGCAGTTCGGTGAAGCGGCGCGGGCCGCCCTCAAGACAGCGGATGACCATGCCGGTCCACTTGTCACCGACGCGAAAGGGCATCGCCGACGACGGGCAGACGGGGTCGAACAGGTCGGGGTCGAGCGGAGCGGGCTGTGCACCGTCGGTACGGGCCGGCACGTCGGTCATCCGCCGAGGTTAGCGCCGATACCGTTGCGGTAACCGGCCCCCCGGCTCCTAACGTCCGGGGCGGGCGCCGAAATCCGGTGCCCGAAAAAGGGGGTTGGCCATGGCTGGGATCGTCGTCCTCGGAGCCGGCGGACGGGCCGGGCGAGCAGTGACGGCGGAGGCGCGCCGACGCGGGCTGACCGTGACGGCCGCGGTACGGGACCCGGAGCGGTACGCGGGACTCGGGGCGCCCGGCGTCACGGTGGTCCGCGGTGACGTCCTCGACCGCCGGTCGGTCGAGGACGTCGCGGGCGGCCACATCGCCGCGGTGCAGGCGGTGTCCCCGTTCAGCGGGCCGGAACAGGGGTTCGCCACGCTCGACCCGGCCTTCTTCGTGAAAGCCGCGGACGCGCTGCTCGACGGACTGGCGGACGCGCGGGTACGGCGGCTCGTCGCCGTGGGACTGTTCGCGAACCTGCTGGGACCGGACGGACGGCCGGTCATGGACGATCCGACGGCGTTCCCGCCGGAGATACGGCCGTTCGCCCTGGCGCACACGGCAGGTCTCGCCCGGCTGCGGAAAGCAGGGAACGGTGACGTCGACTGGGTGATGCTCACACCCGGCGGCGGACTGGAAGCGGACGGCCCACGCACCGGACGCCACCGATTCGGCGACGAGCGGATGCCCGACGGGATCCCCGGGCTGTCGTACGCGGACCTCGCGGCAGCGGTACTGGACGAGATCGAGAAGCCGACACTGCACCGCACGCGGGTGTCGGTGTACGGCCCCAGAAGGAAGGAGAAGGAGAAGGCACAGGAGAACGCGAAGGCCACGTAGTGACGCCCCCACCAGGGGGAATGAAGCCTCTATGACAGCCCTGGCAACTCCCCCGCACCGTACCGAGCTTCTCGTCGTCCAACCGCTTCGGCGCAGGCACTGCGCGGGATGCCGTCGTGGGCCGATGCGGATGCTGGTCCAGGAGGACGGAGGACCGCGCTGCCTCGACTGCGCCGATCTCGGACACCTGGTGTTCCTGCCGCGCGGCGACACCGCGCTGACGCGCAGGTCGCGGGAGGAGAGCACGCTGTCCGCGGTGGTGCTGCGGTTCAACCGGCGCAAGGGGCGGTACGAGCGGCAGGGCGTCCTCGTCGAGGAGGCGGGGCTCGCCCGGGCCGAGGAACGGTGCCTGGCGGACGCCGAGGCACGGCGGCGGCGCCGGGTCCGGGACGCCCGGCGGCGGGCCGCGGAGGACCTGCGGTTCGCGGAGGCGTTCGCGACGGAGATCCTGCGGCTCTTTCCCGGCTGCCCGGGAGACCGGGCACGCGCGATCGCCGCTCACGCCTCGGCGCGCGGCAGCGGGCGGGTGGGACGCAGCGCGGCCGGGCGGGCGCTGTCCGAAGGGGCGGTCGTCTCCGCGGTCGTGGCGTCCGTACGGCACCTGGACACGCCGTACGACGCACTGCTGATGAGCGGGGTGCCCCGGCACGAGGCGAGACGGCGGATCGCGGCGGAGGTGGAGGGGCGGGTGCGGGGGTGGCGGGAGGGGCGGGGTGGGGGGAGGGGGGGAGGGGGCCCGCCCCCCCCTAGGACAGCCCCCATGGCCAGGCCCATAGGCAGGCCCATAGGCCAGGCCCCCAGGCAGGACACTCCTCCCCAGGACAGCCCTCCAGGACAGCCCTCCAGGACAGCCCCACAGACGCCCGAGCATGTCCCCGTGAGCCATGGCCATGGTCACCGATCATGTCCGGCGTTTCACTTGAGGTGACGGGCCGTACCCGGCAGGATCTCCGCTCTACACGGGGAGTTGACGTAGTCATGATCGATGGACCGTATCTGGTGCTCGCGCTGGTGGGCGCACTGGCGACGGGGCTGATGGCCGGGGTCTTCTGCGCCTTCTCGCTGCTGGTCATGCGGGGCCTGGCCGCGCTGCCGCCCGCGCAGGGCGTCGCGGTGATGAACGCGATCAACACCTCGGCGATGACGCCGGCGTTCATGGTCCTCTTCCTGGGCTCGGCGGTGGTGTGCGCGGTGATCGCGGTGGTGACGTTCGTGCTGTGGCCGGACGACGGGACGGTTCACCTGCTGCTGGGCAGCGCGCTGTATCTGTTCGGTTCGTTCGGTGTGACCGTGGTGGCGAACGTGCCGCGCAACGACACGCTGATGAAGCTGGAGCCGGGCACGCCGGAGGCCGCCGCGTACTGGCCGACGTATGTGCGGGAGTGGACGAGGTGGAACCACGTGCGGGCGGTCGCGTCCGCGACCGCGTCGATCGTGTACGTCCTCGCCCTGATCTGAGCGGACGGACCGGAGTGAGCACGGACGGAAAAGAGCACGGACGGGAGAAAGCGCTGTCCGCCCGCTCTGCGTGTGTGGCCGACGGGACGTATCGTGGCCGAAAGAGTGCCGCCCGATGACGCACGGCCTGTCGCACGTAGGCAAGGAAGACGGCCATGGCCGATCCCAAGGGATTCATGACCACGCCTCGCCGGGACTGGCCCCGCAGGCCCGTCGAAGAGCGGGTCCGGGACTGGGACGAGGTGTACGTCCCCGGGGCGCTGCTGCCCCTCATCAGCAAGCAGGCCGACCGCTGCATGGACTGCGGCATACCGTTCTGCCATGACGCCTGTCCGCTGGGGAACCTGATCCCCGAGTGGAACGATCTGGTGTCGCGGGAGGACTGGCGGGCGGCGAGCGACCGGTTGCACGCGACGAACAACTTCCCTGAGTTCACCGGGCGGTTGTGTCCGGCGCCGTGCGAGGCGGGCTGTGTGCTCGCCATCAACCAGCCGGCCGTCACGATCAAGAACGTCGAGGTCGCCATCGCGGACCGGGCCTGGGCGGACGGGTTCGCGCCGCCGCGGCCGCCGGACCGGCTCTCCGGGAAGACGGTGGCGGTGATCGGCTCCGGACCCACCGGACTGGCCGCGGCGCAGCAGCTGACCCGTGCCGGGCACACGGTCGCCGTCTACGAGAAGGACGACCGGATCGGCGGCCTGATGCGGTACGGCATTCCCGAGTTCAAGCTGGAGAAGCGCCATCTGGAGCGGCGGATCGAGCAGATGCGGGCGGAGGGCACGAAGTTCCGTACGTCGACGACGATCGGGCGGGATGTCATGGCCGCGGATCTGCGGACCCGCTACGACGCCGTGGTGATCGCCACGGGGGCCACCGAGTGGCGGGAACTGCACGTTCCGGGGCGGGAGTTGACCGGTATCCATCAGGCGATGGAGTACCTGCCGCTGGCCAACCGGGTGTGCGAGGGGGATCTGGAGTCCTCCCCGATGTCGGCCGCCGGACGGCACGTCGTCATCGTCGGCGGCGGTGACACGGGAGCGGACTGTCTGGGCACGGCGGTGCGGGAAGGCGCCGCGTCCGTGACCCAGCTGGACATCTATGCGCAGCCCGGCGCGGAGCGCGACGAGGACGTGGACCCCTGGCCGACGTATCCGAAGCTCTATCGGCTGTCGGCGGCGCACGAGGAGGCGCGTGACCTGGAGTCCGCGCCGGCGGCGGACGCGGACGCGCGCCTGTTCGCGGCGTCCACGCTCCGTTTCACCGGCGACGAGAGCGGGCATGTGCGGTCGCTGCATCTCGTCGAGGTCGACGCGCGGCGGCGGCCGGTGGCGGACACCGGCCGGGCGCTGCCCGCCGACCTCGTGCTGCTCGCCCTCGGCTTCTCCGGGCCCGACCGGGAGGACGGGCTCGTGGAGCAGCTCGGGCTGGCGCTGGATCCGCGCGGCACGATCGCCCGGGACGGCGGCTTCGCGACGAACGTCCCCGGGGTGTTCGCCGCGGGGGACGCGGCGCGCGGGCAGTCGTTGATCGTCTGGGCGATCGCGGAGGGGCGGGCGGTGGCGGCGGCCGTCGACCGTCATCTGACGGGGAGTTCCCGACTGCCGACGCCGATCGGGCCGTACGACCGTCCCATGACCGTGTAGGAGACATGGAGGCCCGGGTTCACCAAGGCGAGGAGGCGCGGGTTCACCCAGGCGAGGAGGCCCGGGTTCACCCAGACATGGAGGCCCGGGTTCGCCCAGGCGAGGAGGCCCGGATCCGCAGAGGCCGGAGGCCCGCGGAGACCCAGGGCCTGCGTTCAGCGGCGTTCGTCCGTCCCTGCGACCTTCCCCGTCGCCAGGGCCACCCGGTTCCAGGTGTTGATCGTGCAGATCAGGGCCAGCACCTGGGCCAGTTCCTGGTCGTCGAAGCGGGCGGCGGCCTCGGCGTAGACGTCGTCGGGGACTCCCGCGTCGGCCACCAGGGTGACCGCTTCCGTCAGGGCCAGGGCGGCCTGTTCCTTCTCGGTGAAGAAGTGGCGGGCCTCGCGCCAGACGGCGACGAGGTGCAGCCGGTCCTCGCTCTCGCCGGCCTTGCGGGCGTCGCCCGTGTGCATGTGCAGGCAGTAGGCGCAGTGGTTGAGGTGCGAGGCGCGGATCTGGATCAGTTCGACGAGGGCCGGGTCGAGGCCCTCGCGTGCGGCGGCGTCGAAGCCGATGAGGGCGCGGAAGGCCTTCCTGGCGGACTTCCCGAAGTCCAGCCGGGTCCGCGCGGCCTCGGCGGCGGCGATCGCCGCGGCGGGAGCGGCGGTCGTAGCAGCAGTCGCAGAAGTCGCAGAAGCGGTCGTAGCAGCGGCGTTCGTCGTGTCGATCGTGTTCGTCGTGTCGATCGTGTTCGTCGTCATGTCCTTCAACCTACGGGCCTGAAAGACCCCCTGTAGGGTGCATTTCCATGGTGGAATCGTGGGTCAATTCCGCGGAGCGGATCGGTGTCGATCTGCATCTGGAGCGTCTGGAGCTGTCTGGACCCGGGGGGCGTCGGGCCGCGCTCATCCGGGCGTTGCGGGAGGCGGTGCGCGACGGGCGGCTCGCTGCGGGTACGCGACTGCCGCCGTACCGGTCGCTCGCCGCCGACCTCAGCGTCGCCCGCAACACGGTCGCCGACGCGTACGCCGAACTCGTCGCGGAGGGCTGGCTGACCGCCCGTCAAGGCTCTGGTACACGGGTCGCCGAGCGGGCCGAACCGCTGCGCCCCGCCGACCGTGTCCCCGTAAAGGCGCCTCTACGCGCGCGTGGCCCGCTGCATGACCTGAGGCAGGGCACTCCGGACGCGTCGGCGTTCCCTCGGGCGGCCTGGCTGGCCTCCTACCGGCGGGCTCTGCAGCAGGCGCCGAACGAGGTGTTCGGGCCGGGCGACCCGGCCGGGCGCCGTGAACTGCGCGAGGCGCTGACCGAGTATCTGGCACGCGTGCGTGGGGTGCGCACCGAGCCGGAGCGGATCGTGATCTGTTCGGGCGTCGCCCATGCGCTGCGGCTGCTGTTCGGCCAGGGCCTGGCCGGCGGTGGAACGTCTGGCGTACTGAGCGGTCCGCTCGCTGTGGAGGCGTACGGGCTGGGTTTCCACCGTGAGCTGCTGACGGCCGCGGGGGTGCGGACGCGTCCGCTGCCTCTGGACGAGGAGGGGGCGTGCGTCGAGCGGTTGGGGCGTGAGCGGGCCGTGCTGCTCACGCCCGCGCACCAGTTCCCGACCGGTGGTCCGCTGCACGCGTCCCGCAGGACCGCCGTGATCGACTGGGCACGCGCGCGTGGCGCGGTGGTGCTGGAGGACGACTACGACGGGGAGTTCCGCTACGACCGCAAGCCCGTCGGCGCCGTCCAGGGACTCGACCCCGAGCGGGTGATCTACCTGGGCTCGGTCAGCAAGAGTCTGTCGCCGGCGCTGCGGCTGGGGTGGATGGTGCTGCCGGAGCGGTACGTCGGTGGCGTCCTCGCGGCCAAGGGCGAGCGGGAGGCGTGGGCGAGCGTCCCTGACCAGCTGGGGCTGGCCGACTTCCTCGTGTCCGGGGCGTACGACCGTCACGTACGGCGGATGCGGCAGCGCTACCGGGGTCGGCGGGACCGGTTGGTCGGGGTGTTGGCCGCGCAGGCACCGCACATCGAGGTCACCGGGGTCGCGGCCGGGCTGCACGCGGTGCTGCGGCTGCCGCCGGGCACCGAGCGGTCCGCGGTCAAGGCGGCGGTCTGGCACGGGGTGGCGCTGGACGGGCTCGCGGAGTTCCGGCATCCGCAGGCGCGGGAGGCGGACATGGCGGTGGGCGACGGGCTCGTGGTCGGTTACGCGACGCCGTCGGAGCACGCTTACGGGGCGGCGCTGGAGGCGCTGTGCGCCGTACTGCCACCGCGGTAGGCCGTCGCGGTAGGCCACAGCGGTGACAGCGGTGGGGGCCGCAGCGGTGGGCCGCCGCGCGTCCCCGTACGGCCGATATACGGCGGTGCTCGGCGTCCGGTGTCGTCGCACAAGCACCGTGGGCCGCCCCCGGACAAGGGGCGGCCCACAGCACCTGTGATCCCGGCTTGCGGCTCGCGGCTTACGGCTTACGCCCCACCGCCCCGTAGCCCGGGATGACGCCGTCGTCCTGTCCGGGGACCGGTTCGCCGAGTTCGGGGTGCCAGTCGGGCACCACCGTGACTCCCGGTTCGACCAGGTCGAGGCCGTCGAAGAAGCTGGCTATCTCCTCGCGGGAGCGCAGGGCGAGGGTGACGCCCGCGGCCTTGAGCTTCTCCGTGGCCGCCGCGGACTCCTCCGGGGAGAAGTCGGCGGTGGCGTGGGTCATCGTCAGGTAGCTGCCCGAGGGGAGTTCGGCGAGCAGCCGGCCGACGAGTTCGTGCGCGCCGTCCTCGTCGGAGACGAAGTGCAGCAGGGCGACGAGTGACAGGGCCACCGGCCGGTCGAAGTCCAGGATCTTCCTGGCCCCCTCGACGATGGCGGCCGGGTCGCGGACGTCCGCCTGCAGGTACTCCGTGACGCCCTCGGGCGTGCTGCGCAGCAGGGCGGCCGCGTGGGCCAGGACGATCGGGTCGTTGTCGCAGTAGACCACGCGCGCGTGGGGCTCGATCTGCTGGGCGACCTGATGCAGGTTGGGCTCGGTGGGGATGCCCGTGCCGATGTCCAGGAACTGCTGGACACCGTTGTCGGCGAGCCAGCGGGTCGCCCGGTGCATGAAGGCGCGGTTGACTCGTGCCATCACCGGTACGCGTGGGTCGAGGGCGAGCATCTGGCGGCCCATGGCCTCGTCGACGGGGTAGTTGTCCTTGCCGCCGAGGTACCAGTCGTACATGCGTGCGGGATGGGGCTTGCTGGTGTCGATCTCGACGGCGGGTGCGGAGTCCAGCCCGGTCATGAAGCACTCCGTAAGACGCAAGAGTTAATCAATTCAGCACCAAATTAAGGAAGTTGAGCGAGAGAAGGGCAAGGGGAGGGGAGGGCAAGGGGAAGACGGTCGCCCCAGGAGGGACGGTCACCTCATGACAGCAGGAAGTCCGCCTCCCCCGCCTTGGCCCCCTCGATGAAGGCCGTCATCTCGTCGGTGGTGTAGATCAGCGCCGGACCGTCCGGGTCGGTGGACTGGCGGACGGCGATCCGGCCGTCGGCGAGCTTCATCGCCTCCAGGCAGTTCCCGCCGTTGCCGCCGCTCCACGGCTTGTGCCAGCCTTCGCTGCCCAAGTCCCGCGCGGGCATGCCGTTGTAGACCCGTTTGCGCGGCTTGATGCGATCCATTCACAGCTCCTTGCGGAAATCCCGGAGGATCTCCTTCGTGCGATGTGCAGTAGCGGACTGTGCCGCCATGCGGTCCATGACCTCCAGGTGGCTTGCCACCTCGGTGCGCGCGTCGAGATAGACGGCGCCGGTCAGGTACTCGCTGTAGACCATGTCCGGAAGTTCGGGCATGGCGAATCGGAACAGCACGAAGGGTCCGTACGTGCCGGGGTGCGGCCCCGAGGAGAAGGGGGCGACCTGCAGCGTCACGTTGGGCAGGTTCGTGGCTTCGAGCAGTTTGTCGATCTGCGCGCGCATCACCTCCGGGCCGCCCGCCGGGCGGCGCAGCACGGTCTCGTCCATCACGACCCACAACCGGGGCGCGTCGGGACGAGTGAGCAGTTCCTGGCGTTGCATGCGTAGGTCGACGAGGCGCTCGATGTCCTCGGGCCGGGTCTGGCCGATGGCGCCGGACTTCAGGACTCCTCGCGCGTAGTCCTCGGTCTGGAGCAGGCCGGGGACGAAGTGGGGCTCGTACTGGCGGATCAGGGCGGCGGCGCCCTCCAGGCTGACGTGCATGGAGAACCAGCCGGGCAGGACGTCGTGGAACCGCTGCCACCAGCCGGGCCTGTTGGCGTCCTCGGCGAGCTGGACGAAGCCCTCGGCCTCCTCGTCGGTGACGCCGTAGGCCTTCAGCAGCAGCTGGAGGTACGGGATCTTGAGGGATACCTCGGCCATCTCCATACGGCGGACCGTGGCGGGGGCGACGCGGAGGATGCGGGCGGCTTCCTCACGCTTGAGCCCGGCGCGTTCCCGCAGGTCCAGCAGGCGCCGACCGAGGACCACCTGTCCCACCGTCGGCGCGGACCGCGGTTCGCTCACGCTCCACCTCCCCGAAGAGCCCGGCCGGCCGGTCGTCCGGGCCACGCTGGGCCCCGACCGGCGGGTCACGAAAGGAATCCTGACAGCCCTACGGCGCCACTCGAAGACCCATTCGAAGATCTGTACGAATACGTACGGATCGTCGGTGATCCCGGATTGGCGCCGTTCAACGTGCTGTTGCGAGCAGTGTGCCACGGCCCTTCACCGCGTCACACAGCACTCTGCATTTTTCAGAGTGACACTTGCCAAGTGTTCACGGCGGGGCGATAGTGGCAAGCGTGATTCCGTCCGCGCCCTTAGGAACAGACGCCGCCGCAGGCCGCCCCCAGGGTCTCGGTGCCGGTGGGGGTACCCCCGCTCGAGCGCATTCGAGAGTGGGGGAGGGAGCAGGCCTCGACCAGGCCGCTGCCGAGCGCCGGTTCCGATTCGAACTGGCCGCACATCCGGGTTCTCCCGCCCAGGCCAGACGCCTGGTCAGGGCTCGGCTGAGCGGTTGGTCGGTGTGCGAGGACACCTGCGACACGGCTGCCCTGGTCATATCCGAGCTGGTCACCAACGCGATCGTGCACACCGCGAGCAGCGTCGTCGTCTGCGAGCTGCACGACGGCGACGACGTGGTGCGCATAGCCGTGCGCGACGAGGGCTGCGCGCCGGGCGAGCCGCATCCCTCCCCGCAGCGCCCTGAAGAGGAGCACGGGAGGGGCCTGCTCCTCGTCGAGGCCCTCTGTCACGCCTGGGGCGCCCAGGAGCACGGGCCCGGCCTGCTGGTCTGGGCCGACCTGCCCCGCCAGGCCGAGGCGCCACGTGAAGAAACGGTGCGGCACTCCGGCCTGTCCGGGTCCGACGCCGAACCGACCGAGCCCGACGCCTCCTTGGTCAAGCCCCGCACCGACCTCGCCGCGCCGTCCAACGACCTCGGCTGGGGCGCCCGTCCGAAGCCTGGTCCGGCGGACGACTCGGGGGACGAGGCCGAGCCCGCGGAACAGGCCCACCGGCCCGCGCAGACCCCTCGACCCGAACAGGCGCACATCCCTGAGCAGGCGCACCTTCCCGAACAGGCGCACGGGCCCGAACAGACCCCTCGGCCCGAGCGAGCGCACCGGGAGCGCCGAGTGCGCCCGGACGGGCAGACCCACCGGCCCGACCAGACGCACCACGACGCCCCCATACGCCCGGACACGACCGACACTCGCCGGGAGTTGACCGCCGTCCGCCCGGAGTCGACCGGTGTACGCACGGAGTTGACCGGCACCCGCCCGGAGACCACCGGCGCACGCCCAGAAGCGACCAGGACCCGCCCGGACACGACCGGCATACGTTCCGAAGTGACGGGCATACGCCCGGAAGTGACCGCTCTACACCCGGACGCGACCGGCTCGGCCGTACGACGTCCCTACCTCGCCCCCGACGGCCTGGTCCCCCGCGTCTCCCCGCAGTGGCATCGGGCGGCCCCGGACCACGACGGCCGCACGACCGCCCGCTCCACGACCGTCGACGGCGAGTCGTCCGCCTGGCGGGCGCACCCCGGAACGGAAACCACGGGACCCACGGGGAACCGGGGCAGAACATGAGCCCCGCGCCCGGCCGGAGTCCGGTGCTCAACCTCGACACACTCGTCCGTCTGCGGCGCGGCCTGGGCAACGCCCCGGCGCCGCTGCGCCGGCTGAGCCTGCCCGACGGCATGACGGCCCCGCTGGGCTGTGACGCCGTGGCCGTCCCGGCCGGGATCGGCCCGCTGCTCATGCCCCGGCTGCCACGCGTGGGCTGCGTCTACTCCGACGAGACGCACTGGTGGTGGATCGTCCCGTCCGACTCCGACTACGCCCTGGAGTGGCCGGCCCCCGCGCGCTACGCGACGGGCGCGATCGTCCCGGACGCCTTGCACGCCCCCGGCCTCATCCACCGACCGGACGGCACGCTCCCGTACACCCCGCCGATCCCCCTCTATCTGACGCTGTGCCGCATCACGGGCACGACGCCCGCCTGGTCACGGCCCATCAGCGCGTAGGGCCGCTGCCGAAATCCGGCCCGCTTCCCTACGGCACCCCCGTCCCCGGCGCACGCCCGCGCGCACGTTCTTCCCTTCCTGCGCCCTGTCCTCATGCATCCCCTCCCGCGATAGTGGCCGTTCGTCCACGATCGGGGGAGGTCGACGGTGCGGAAGGTGCCGCAGCAGCAGAGCCCTGACCAGCACGGGCAGGACAGCGGGCAGGAGCGCGAGCACAAGCAGGAACCCGAGCGGGAACCTGAGGGGGAACCCGGGCAGGAGCCCAAGCAGGACCATGGTCATGAGCGTGATGTGTCCGAGTCGGAGCGGCTGCTCTTCGGCGGCCCTCTCCGTTACGACATGGGCTGGAACCAGCACCGGGACGCGTTCCTGGAGCTGAGCTTCCGCGCCATGGTGACCCGGCTGCCCTCGCTGCTCACCGCCAGCCTCCGGCTCGCCCGGGAGGCCGATCCGCAGGCGGCCAGGGTCGTGCTGTCCGCGGAGGTGGCCCGGGGCGCGGCACAGGCGGTGGGCCTGCTCGCGGTGAACTCCGTGCTGGGCCGGCTGATCGGCGGCGGCCCCATCGAGGACCGGCTGCGCGGGGCCGCTCCCGCGCTGGCCGCCATGGCCGTCGTACTCCTGGTCGGGGCGGTGTTGCGGGCCGCGTCGACATATGCCACCGGGCGGCTGGAGCCCAAGGTGGAGCGGGTGGCGACCGAGCTGTATCTGGAGCGGGCGGCGGCGGTCGAGCTCGCCGCGATCGAGGACCACGCCTTCCACAAGCTGCTGGACACCGCGCAGTACGGCGCCGCCTCGGCCCGCCGGATGATCATGTACGGCACGCGCGTGGTGAACGCGATGATCTCGCTGGTGGCGGCGGCCGGCGTGCTGACCGTGCTGCACCCGCTGCTGCTGCCCCTGCTGGTGACGATGACCCTGCCCAGCGCCTGGAGCGCCCTGACCAACGCCCGGCGCCGCTACGAGTCCTTCCACACCTGGGTGCAGCACGCGCGCGCGGGACATCTGATCGCGAGCCTGCTCACCGAGCCGGAGGCCGCCCCCGAGATCCGCGTCCACGGCGTCGGCCCCTTCCTGCTGCGGCACTTCCGCGCGATGTCGGAGACCGCGGAGGCGGAGCAGGCCCGGCTGGCCCGGCTCGCGGCGCGCACCGGGCTGATCGCGGCGACCTGGACGGGCCTGGCGACGGCGGCGACGTACGCCACGCTGGGCGGGCTGCTGCTGACCGGGACGATGGCGCTGGCGGTGGCGGGCACGGCCGTGATCGCGATCCGCAGCGGCTCCGCGAGCCTGAACACCCTGGTCCTGGAGGTCAACCAGCTGCACGAGGAAGCCCTGTTCGTGGGCGATCTCCAGCGCCTGTACGTGGAGGCGGCCGAACGGGCGATCCCGGTGGGCGGCGATGCCCTGCCGGAGGATCCGCGGGAGATCCGCTTCGAGAACGTCACCTTCGGCTATCCGGGGGAGTCGACCCGGCCCGCCCTGGACGACGTCACCCTGGCCCTCCCTCTCGGCCGGATCATCGCGCTCGTCGGCGAGAACGGCTCGGGCAAGACGACCTTGGTGAAGCTGCTGGCGGGGCTGTACAAGCCGGATCGCGGACGGATCCTGTGGGACGACGTGGACGCGGCGCAGGCGGACCGGGGTCAACTGGCCGAGCGGATCGCGATGCTGGCGCAGGACTTCAAGCGCTGGCCGTTCACGGCCCGGGTCAACGTCGCCGTCGGCCGGTCCTCCGCGCCGCTGACCGAGGAGCGGCTGGCCGCGTCGATCGCCGAGGCCGGCGCCGAGGAGGTGGTCGCGGACCTGCCGCGCGGCCTGGACACCCTGCTCGCCCGGCACTTCAGCGGCGGGCACGAGCTGTCGGGGGGCCAGTGGCAGCGCCTGGGCATCGCACGGGCCGCGTACCGGCGCGGGCGCATCCTGATCGTGGACGAGCCGACGGCGGCTCTGGACGCCCGGGCCGAGCTGGAGGTCTTCGAGAAGATCCGCGCGCTGGCCGACAGCGGCCAGACGGTCGTGCTGATCACCCACCGGCTGGCGTCGGTCCGGCACGCGGACCTGGTGCACGTCCTGGACCAGGGCCGGCTGGTGGAGTCCGGCACCCCCGACGAACTGCTGGCGGGCGGGGGCGTCTACGCCGAGCTGTACACGCTCCAGGCGGAGCAGTTCACCGCGCAAGGACCCCCGTCAAAGGTGGGTTGACCGCTCACTCGAGTGCGTCGCCGCCCCGGACGACCACCAGGAACGTGTCCGTCGCAAGGTCCATGACGACCTCGGCGGCCAGACCCTCCATGCGCCGCGCGTGCGCGAACTCCTCCGCCGGCCACGATCCGCGCGGCCCACCCGCGGGAAAGCGTTCGAGCACGGTTCGCCCGTTCACCATCTCGCACACCTCCGATAAGCGTCGTGCTTGTAGGAGTTAACGCTCCTGAGAGGCCCGACGCCTCGCCCGGTGACGGTACTGAGACGTAGTCGACACGGGGCCGGCGCGGAATGTGAGCATTCCGTCACCTTCCGCTCATACGACGCACCCTCCGTGTCAGAGAACGCACCCTTCGTGTCAGCACGCGTGCTCGTCCTCCGCGTTCCGGGTGTCGTACTCCTGCTCCTGTCTTCAGGCGTCAGGCGTCAGGCGTCAGGCGTCAGAAGGAGTCACTGCGTCGACGTACGACGATGTCGTGCCCCCGGGTGAGCCGTGGCCCGCATCTCGTCCCGGACCTGTCGCGGAGCCCGGCCGAGCGGGCACCCTGGGCCACGACGCCTCCTGGAGGGAGCCCGGCATGCTCCTCGGCACCTGGAACCTCGAGAACCTGTACCGGCCCGGCGGACCGTACGGCCCGCAGGACAAGGCCGCGTACGAGGCGAAGCTCGCCGCGCTCGCCGTCGTGGTCGCCGCGCTGGATCCCGGTGTGCTCGGTGTGCAGGAGGTCGGCGAGCCCGAGGCGCTGGCGGACCTGCTGGAGACGGTGGGCGGCGCCTGGCACACGGCGCTGTCGTCGCACCCCGACGGCCGGGGCATCCGGGTCGGCGTGGTCAGCCGTACGCCGCTGGAGGTGCTGGCCGACACGCGCGCGTTGCCGGCGAAGCTGCGCCCGGTGCAGTCGGACGACTCCGGGGCGACCGTGGAGGGGACGGGCCGCGGGTTCCTGGCGGTGGAGACGGTCACGGAGGCCGGGCCGCTGCGGGTGGCGGTGGCGCATCTGAAGTCGAAGCTGCTGACGTATCCGGGTGATCGTTTCTTCCCGCGCGACGAGGGCGAACGGGCCCGCTACGGCGCGTACGCCCTGTACCGCCGGGCCGCCGAGGCGACGGCGCTGCGCGCGCTCGCCGACGAGTTGCTGGCCGGCGACGGCCGGGAGCGGGACGTGGCGGTGCTGGGCGATCTGAACGACGAGGTGCAGGCGGCGACCACGCAGATCCTGCTCGGCCCGCCCGGCTCGGAGATCGGCACGCCCGGCTATCCCCAGGCCGACAAGGGCGACGCGGCCCGGCTGTGGGACGTCGCCCCGCTGATCCCCGCCGACCGGCGCTACTCGCGGATCGACTCGGGTCGCCGCGAGCTGATCGATCACGTCCTGGCCAGTCACCGCCTGGTCCACCGGGTGACGGCGGCGGGCACCGGGACCGGGACCGAGGAGGAGCTACGGCTCCCGTCGGTGGGCGCGGACCCGGCGGCGCGCCGGAGCGAGCCGGGGTCGGACCATGCGCCGGTGTGGGTGCGGATCGGTTGACGCCCGCCTGCGCTACCCGGCGATGGGCAGCGCCGGATCCGGAGTCGGCAGCCCCACCTTCTCGCGTGCTGCGGCGAGTTCGGCGAGGAGTTCGGCGAGCCGCTGCCGATGTCCCGGGGTGAGCCGGCCGGTGTCGTCGAGGTGGACGGCGCAGGCGGTGGTCGTGTCGACGAGCCGTTCCAGGATCGCGGCGACCTCGTCCGTGCCCTCCGTGTGCCGGGCGAGGGCGGGCAGTTCATGGGCGGAGAGGGCTATGGCGGTGCGGGCCTCGGCGAGGGTGCGGTAGGCCTCGCGGCGCAGGGTCCAGCGCTCGGCGCGGTCCTCGGAGCCCCCGGAACCGCCTGAGCCGTCGGAGCAACCGGAGCCGCCGGAGTTGTCAGCGTTATCAGCATTGTCAGTGGTGTCAGTGGTGTCAGTGGTGTCGGAGCCGTCGAGCACATGGGCGAGGTAGGCGTGCGCGGCGGCCTCGGCGGCGGCGAGCCGGGCGCGCACCTGGCCGCCGCGCTGCCCCGGCATCGGCAGATGTCCGACGATCAGCACGATCGCGCAGGCCAGCAGGGTTTCGACGATCCGGCTGGCGGAGGCCTGCGGTTCCCCGCCGACCATCACGAGGGACAGCACGAGGGCGGTGACGACGGCGGTCTGGGCGGCGAAGTGCCGGGTGGAGACGGGGACCAGCGCCCCGCAGACGGCGACCAGCGCCACGAGCCCCTCCGGCCTCGGCAGCACGGCGGCGAACCCGGCGAAGACGAGCGCCCCAAGCACGGTGCCCGCGGCCCGGGACAGCACCCGCGAGGCCAGGGGCCCGAGGTCGGGCTTGACCAGGAAGACGGCGGTGGCGGGCAGCCAGTACCAGTGCGTGTGCTGCCCGTACCAGTGGGAGTGGTGCAGGGCCTGCGCGATGCCGGCGCTGGCCCCGAAGGAGAGGGCGACCCGCAGCCCGTACTCGCGCCCGCCGGCTCCGAAGGCGGTCCGCAGCAAGGCCCTCGCACCCCTCCGCCGGGTGTGCAGATCGGTCGCGCTCCCCTGGTCGAAGGCGTCGGCGGCGTGCAGCAGGGCGTCGTCGAGGGCGCGCAGCGCGGGCGCGGACCGGGAGGGCGCGGGCAACGGCCCGGTGTGCGTGTTCTCGCGTACGGCGGCGGCGAGCCGTCGGGGTCCTTCGGCGGCGCGCCCGGAGACGGACTCCCCGGCCCAGGCGAGGGCGGTCGCGGCCTCGGCCAGCGGCAGGGCGGCGGCGTACTGGGCGTGCAGTCGCCGTTCGGTCGCGGAGCTGGCGAAGCGTCGCAGCCGGGGTCCGGCGAGGGCGTCCTGGGCGTGGTCGAGGGCGGCGGTGAGGGCGGCGCGGCGGGCGGTGGCGTGCTGGGTGCCTGCGGCGGCGAGCAGCGTGGCGACGGCGTCGTACACGCCGGCCACCGCGTCCCGCTCCCCGTCGAAGCGGAAGTCGCCGGTCAGCGAGCCGGGCGTGGGCAGCGCGAGCCGCAGCGCCAGCAGCCATCCGGCGCCGGCGAGGAAGGCGAGGGCCCGGGTCCAGCCGGCCTCCGGCGCCGGCATCCCGGCCCCGATCGCGGCGGCGACCAGCAGTTGCGTCCCGCCCCCGGAGGCGACGGGTCCGATGGCGCTCATCCCGCCGGCCAGCAGCCCGAGCCCGGTGAGCAGGGCCGTCAGCGCGACGGCTCCGACGTGGTCCCCGGCGTACGTCCCGACGAGCAGCCCGCCCGCCCCGGCGAGCGCGGGTGCCCCCAGCCGTTTGACGGCGGTCCGTCGGCTGCCGGGCCGGTCGTTGATCCCGGCGAGCATGGCGGCGATGGCGGCGATGACGCCGAGCGAGACACGGTCGGTGAGAACGGCCACGAGCAACAGGGGCCCCGCCGCCAGCGCGCCTCGCGTGACCGCGCTCCAGGGCACGGGCCCGCGCTGGGCGCGCAGGGCGTGGGCGAGCCAGGGCGGGAGTGCGGCGAGTGCGCGAACGTGAACGGGAGCGGGAACGGACGGCGCAGGGGGTGCAGGAGTGGAAGGGGGAGCGGGCGGGCGCGGGGACACGAAGCTCCTGTCGTGACGAGGGCGGGGTGTGCCTTCGGGCGACGGTGGCCGGGGCTGTGAGCTGTCGGCCACGAGCTGTCGGCTGGTTGCCATGGGCTGTCGGCTGTGGTGTCCACGGTACGGGGAGATCCTGGAGAGGGTGGGGCGGTTGGGTTTCGGCGAGGTGACACCGGGCTCGGAACCCGAGTTCTTTATGAACGCAACGCCGTCAGGGCTCCCTCATGGGTCCGTCATGGCTCCGTCCTGGCTCGTCATGGCTCCGTCCTGGCCCGTCCTCACCCCGCCCTGGCCCCGGTCACCGTCTCCTCGAAGAGCGCTCGGGCCCGTTCGAGGGCCTCGGCGACGGACCCGCTCCCGACGTCCGCGACGAGTTCGTCGACCCGTCTCAGCCCGGCCCGCTCCAGCAGCCGCTTCTCGTTCGTCACCCACTCGCCGCGCGCGGCGAGCACGGCATGCCCGGTCTGGGCGGCGGCGACGGCCAGCGCGCCGGCGGCCTCGGTGCGCCGCCCGTGGGGCGCGTGGCCGGCGACCGCGTAGGCGAGCGTCGCCCGCGCGGTGCCGTACCACCGTTCGCACGCGGCCTCGCGGAGCTTCTCGGGATACCCGGCCGGACGCGGCAACGGGCCGTGCAGCACCTGGTTGACCGCGAGCTCGGCGACGACGAGGTAACTCGGGATGCCGGCGAGGTGGAACATCAACGGCTCCACCCGGAACCGCCCCTGCTCCGCCTCCGCCAGTTCGTGCTCGACGACGTCGAGGTCCCGGTAGTGCACGTCGACGCGGCGGCCGTCGATCGTCAGCCAGGCCCCTCCGTTGAAGACCCCGCCGCCCCAGCCGCCGATCTCGGACGCCTCCCCCTCCCACCCGACGGCCCGGAGATCGTCGGGGTCGAAGGAGCCCCGGTAGTAGACGGCGAGGTCCCAGTCGCTGTCGGGGCGGTGGTGTCCCTGGGCCCGGGATCCGCCGAGGGCGACGGCCCGCACGCCGGGGAGAGCGGCCAGGCGGTCGGCGGTGGTCCGCAGGAAGGCGTGGTCGGGGGTGGCGGGCATGGGGCGGCTCCGATTCTGCGTTCGCCCGTTCGCCCGCTCGTCCGCTCACCCTCTTCGCCACTCCTCCGCTGCTCCACTTTTCCGCTGCTCCGCTGCTCCGGTGCTCCGGTGCTCCGGTGCTCCGGTGCTCCGGTGCTCCAGTGCTCCGGTGCTCCGGTGCTCCAGTGCTCCAGTGCTCCAGTGCTCCGGTGCTTCCCTCAGAAATCCCAGATGTTCTTGTGCCGGTGGCGGGTCGGAGGGTGGTCCAGTTCCTCGGCGGCGGTGAGGAGGTCGCCGGGCGGGGCGGCGCGCAGGTGCAGGAGGGCGGTCGCACGGAAGACGGACAGGGCGGCGCGCGCCCGGGACTCGTACGGGCCGTCGACGGTCTCGTTCAGGGTGCGGGGGAAGGTGTAGGCGCTGAAGGCACGCACCAGCGGGACGGGGGACGGACGGCGTCGTTCGCGTCGGGCGCGGCTCGACTCCTGCTCGCTGTAGCGGAGTTCGGTGAGGTGATGGCCGGTGAAGAGGATCGGACGGCAGCCGTCCGGGCAGTGGTGGGCGCGGTGGCGGGGGCGGATGTGATGGACGGTGCGGGACATGGCAGACCTCCAGGGGCGCGCCGGAGGGTCCGGCGCCGCCCGCTAGAAGTCCGCTGCCGTGAAACGGCCTCGATGCTTGCTGCGCATGGGAGAAAGCCTCGTGGGCGGTGTCCACGGCTGTCCAGTGGTTATCGAGGCTCCCCCGGCCCCCACGCCCTTCGCTTGGGCACCGGCTTCGCGAAGCTCCCCGTGCGGCTCGTCCGCAGTCCCATCCCGACCAGCGCCTCCGCCAGTTTCACCGCCGCGCCGACGCCGTCCACGACCGGCAGGCCCAGTTTCTCGCCCACCGCCCGTTGCAGTCCCGTCATCCCGGCGCACCCCAGGACCAGCACCTCGGCGCCCGCGTCCCGGGCCTGCTCGGCGGCCGCGAGGAAGGCCGCCTCCGTGCGGTCGGCGTCGCCCAGGTCGAGGACGCCGAGTCCGGTGCCGACGACGGCGGCGCAGTTGCGGCCCACTCCGGCCAGTTCCAGGCTGTCCTCGATCTGGCCGCAGGACCGTTCCAGCGTGGTGACGACCCCGTACCGGCGTCCGAGCAGACAGGCCAGGTGGGCCGCGGCCTCGGTGATGTCGACGACGGGTACGTCCACCAGCTCCCGGACGCCCTCGCGTCCGTGCTCGCCGAAGCCGGCCATGACCACGGCGTCGTAGGGCGGACCGTCGTAGGTGCGCAGCGTGTCCATGACGGCGGCGGCGGAGAGGTAGCTGTCGAGCCAGCTCTCCGCGGACTCGGGGCCCCAGGTGGGGGTCAGTCCGGTCACGGTGGTGCCCGGGCCTGCCGCGGCCCGGGCGCCTCGCACGATCTCCTCGGTCATCTCCTGCGTGGTGTTGCAGTTGGTGACGACGATCCGCACGTCCCGCACATGCCTCACGTCTCTCAGACCTCCAGGGGCTTCTCGACGGCGACCGCGGATCCGGCCGCGCGCTCGTCGCGGCACAGCAGCACGTACAGACCGGCCCCGAGGGCCGTCCCGATGAACCAGGAGTAAGGGGCCACGTCGCTGAAGGTCTTGACCAGCGCGAGCACGGCGGCGACCCCGGCGGAGGGGAGGAACGCCCACAGGGCCTTGGGGTTGACGCCCTTGCGGTAGTAGTAGGGGGCGCCGGGAGTCGCGTCGAACAGTTCGTCCACGTCGACGCGACCGCGCTTGACCCAGTAGTAGTCGACCATGATCACGCCGAACAGCGGGCCGAGGAAGGCGCCGAGGCCGCCGAGGAAGTACTGGACGACCGTGGGGTTGGAGAACAGGTTCCATGGGGTGACCACCAGGGCCGCCACCGTGCTGATCATGCCGCCGACCTTGAAGGTGATCTTCTGCGGCCAGACGTTGGCGAGGTCGTACGCCGGTGAGACGAAGTTGGCGACGATGTTGACGCCCATGGTCGCGACGGCGAAGGTGAGCGCGCCCAGGACGAGCACCCAGGTGTTGCCGACCTTGGCGACGAGCTCGGCCGGGTCGGTGATGGCCTCGCCGAACACCTCCAGCGAGCCGGCGGTGACGATCACGGAGACGACCACGAACGCCGTCGAGTTCAGGGGCAGGCCCCAGAAGTTGCCGCGTCGGACCGTCTTGTAGTCGGGGGCGAAGCGGGAGAAGTCGCAGAAGTTGAGCATCAGCGTGCCGTAGGTGGCGAGGATCAGGCCGATCGCGCCGAACCACTGCCGCCACTGCTCGCCGACGGAGACCGGGTGCGGGGTGCTGGTGAGCGAGATGGTCCAGCCGGCCTTGGACAGGACCCAGATCGCCAGGGCGATCATCACCAGCCAGATCGCCGGGCCGCAGAAGTCCTGGAACTTGCGCACCGACTCCATGCCCTGGCTGATGATCACCGCCTGGATCAGCCAGAGGGACAGGAAGGAGATCCAGCCGAGCGCGTCGAGGCCCAGGAACGAGTTGTGCGTCCAGGACTCCAGGCCGGGCCAGGCCGCCAGCAGCATCACGTTGACGGCGACGGAGGCGAGGTAGGTCTGGATGCCGTACCACATGATGGCGATCACGGCCCGGATCAGGGCCGGGATGTTGGCGCCCCAGACGCCGAAGCTGATGCGGCTGACCACGGGGAAGGGGACGCCGTGGCGCTGGCCGATCCTCCCCATCCAGTTCATGCCGATGTAGATGAGCACGAAGCCGACGAGGAGGGAGGTGAAGACCTGCCACACGTTCATGCCGAGGACCAGCAGGCCCGCGGCGAACGTGTAGTTGCCGAGGTTGTGGACGTCGGACATCCACATGGCGAAGAGGTCGAAGACCTTCCAGTTGCGCTTCCCGGCGGGCGCGAGGTCTTCGTTGGTGAGCCGGGGGTCGGGGACGAACGCTGGTGCGCCGGTGGCTTCGGCGCGGTCGGCGAGGGACACGGGGCCTCCATGGACGACGGGAGCGAGGGGGTGGCGGAGGGCTACTTTCCGGTCGTTTGGTATACCAAACTGCGGTCATGGTCCCGCCGTCAAGGGCTCTGACCGATGTCCGACCCGTTACGGCTCGGTAAAAGCCCCCTCGCGTCGGCGAAGATGGATCTCATGAGCTCCACGGCGAAGATCGAACCCCTCGGCGCGGTGCGCGAGCGCGTCCTGGCCACGCTGCGGCAGGACATCATCGCGGGCCGGCTGCGCCCCGGCGACCGGCTCGTCGAACGCGAGCTGGCCGAACGGTTCGGGGTCTCGCGGGTACCGGTCCGGGAGGCGATCCGGGCCCTGGTCTCCGACGGCTTCGTCCTCTTCGAGTCGGCGCGCCGCACCGTCGTACGCCGACTCACCCCCGACGACGTCAAGGAACTCTTCGAGCTGCGCGAGGCGTTGGAGGTGTACGCGGCGGGGCTGGCCGCGTCACGGGCGACCCCGGAGGCCCTCGCGGAGCTGCGGAAGCTCCTCGACCGGACGGCCACCGCGACCGCGGCCGGAGACGCCGAGACGATCACCGACGTCAACACCCGCTTCCATGACGGCATCCTGGCCATGGCGGGCAACAGCCTGCTGATCTCGGTGATGGAACCGGTCGACGGCCGACTGCGCTGGCTCACCCGCCAGAACGAGGAATGGCCCCAACTCCTCACCGAACACCAGGAGCTGTACGACGCCATCGCCTCCGGCGACCCCGACCGCGCCCGCGCCCACGCCTTGAGCCACGTCCAGGCCAACTACCGCTCCACCGTGCGGCACCTGTTCGAGTCCCCGTCCGAACGACCGACCTCTGCCTGACCGCTCGGACACGGCCGACCACTGCCTAGACTCTGCCGACCTCGCACGCACAGACGTGCGCACGGAAACGGGACGGAGAAAGAGAACATGGTCAGCAGACGTGGGCTGTTGGGCGGAGCCGCACTCGTGGGGGCCGGCGCCGTGACCGGTGTGGTCGGCGGCGCCGGGAACGCCGCGGCCGACGCCCCGCTGGACACCCCGTTCACACCGGTCACCGCACCGCATCTGGCCGAGGCCGAGCAACTGGTGCAGTACCAGCGTCTGCTGGCGGCCGGCCATCTGCCCACAGGTCTGACGGGCCACTGGCCGCTGGACGGGACCGGAGCCGACCGCTCCGGCCGCGAGCGTCCCGTCGCCCTCGGCTCCGGCGCGAGCTGGACGACGCTGCGGGCGGGCGGCGAGCTGAGCCTCGACGGGACCTCCGGGGCGTACGCCGCCACGACCTCCGTACTGGACACCACCGCCCCCTTCACGGTCTCGGCCTGGCTGCGGCTGGCCGACGACGCCGACCCGGCGAACATGTACACGGCCGTCAGCCAGGACGGCGCCTCGTGCAGCCGCTTCCTCCTGCAGTACGACGACACCGCCGCGGCCTGGGCGTTCAAGGTGCGCGGCGAGGACCAGAGCGTCAAGGTCTCCGCCCTCGCCGCCACCCCCGTCGCGCTGGGCCGCTGGACCCACCTGACCGGAGTCTGGGACGGCGCCCGCATCCAGCTGTATGTCGACGGCGTCCTGGAGGGCAGCGCGGACACCACGCTGTCATGGGCCGCGACGCAGGGCTTCAACGTGGGCCGGGCCCGCTGGGACGGCGCGTACGCCAACCGCTTCAAGGGCTCGATCGACGACGTCCGGGCGTACGGCCGCGCCCTGAGCACCGATGAGATCGCGCTGGTCAGCGGCCGGACGGCCCGGGCCAACAACGTCTACCTCGTCGGCGCGGCCTCGAACGTCGTCTGGGGGCGGCCCGACGACCTGCCGAGCTGGATCGCGCGCGCCCGCTGCTCGTCGTTCGTCACCTGGGTGCTGCGCCACACCTACGGATGGGCGACCGACGACTACTTCCGCCAGTACTTCCAGGACCGCATCCCGGAGGCCGCCGACTACCGCAAGGCGTTCACCGACGGCACCGGCGGCCCGCGCTTCCAGCGCATCCGCAAGGTCGCCGACCTGCGGCCGGGTGATCTGATCGCGGTGGACTACAACGGCTCCGACGCCGACAACACCGGGCACATCGTGCTGGTCCGCCAGATCAAGGGCGTCTACACGGGCGCTCTGAACTTCGCCGGCGAGACCCAGTACGCCGTCGAGGTCGCCGACTGCACCTCCGACCCGCACGGCGTCTACGGTCTGGGCGGCTACGCCCTGTACCCCGACACCCGCATGGGCGGCAGCGCCGACACCGACGACTTCGAGGGCGTGGGCATCGGCCACATGATGTTCTACGCCGCCGACGCCACCGGCGAGTTCTCCCGCTACCGGTGGAGCGTCAACACCGGGTCGGCGAAGACGTACACCGTCGCCCAGCGGCCGATCGCGGCGGCACGGATCATGTGACCGCCCTCCTTGTCCCCCTGGCCCCTGGCCCCCTGCCTCAGCGCCGGGCGTATCGGTCGGTGGCTGCCACCAGTGCCTCCGCCACGCCCGGCGCGCCCGCGCCGTGACCGGCCTGGTCCACGATCACCAACTCGCTGTCCGGCCAGGCGTGGTGCAGTCGCCAGACGATGCCGAGGAGGTTGCCGAAGTCGAGGCTGCCCTGGACGAGGGTGCCGGGGACGCCCTTGAGGAGGTGGGCGTCGCGCAGGACGACGCCCTCCCCCTCGGTCTCGGCGCCCAGGAAGTGGCCGTTGCCGAAGTAGTGGGTGACGGTGCGGGCGAAGCCCTTGCGGAACTCCGGGTCCTCGAACCGTTCGACGGATCTCGGCGGCGCCGGAATCATCGCCGTCTCCCAGTCGGTCCACGCCCGCGCCGCCCGCTCCCGCACCCCGGGGTCGGGCGACTCCAGCAGCCTGTTGTACGCGGCCGCGAGGTTGCCGTCCCGTGCCTCGCCCTCCGGCAGCTCGGCCAGGAACCGCTCGAACGCCTCCGGGAACACCGTGCCCAGCCCCCTGGTCAGCAGCTCCACCTCGGCGTCGGATCCGGTCGCGACCCCGGCCAGCACCAGCTCGCTCACCGCACCGGGATGCGTCTGCGCGTACCGCAGCGCCAGCACCGACCCCCACGACACGCCCCACACCAGCCACCGCCCGATCCCCAGCCGGCCGCGCAGCAGCTCCAGGTCGGCCAGCAGCCGGTCCGTCGTGTTGACGCCCATGTCGGTGCCGTACGCACTCGCGTGCGGGGTGGACCGCCCGGCGCCGCGCTGGTCGAGCAGCACGATCCGGTAGGCGGCCGGGTCGAAGAGCCGCCGGAAGTACGCGGACGATCCGGAACCCGGCCCGCCGTGCAACACCAGAGCGGGCTTGCCCCGGGGGTTGCCGCAGGCCTCCCAGTAGACGCGGTTGCCGTCCCCGACGTCGAGCATGCCGTGGTCATACGGTTCGATCTCCGGATACAGGCCCATCAGGGCACCGTATAGTCCGCACGCCCCGGTGGTCGTACGGATTACGGCAGCCCAGCCGCCCGGCCCGCCGTGTGCAGGACGTCCCGCAGCATCTCGGGGGTGAGCCGACCGGTGAAGGTGTTGCGCTGGCTGACGTGGAAGCAGCCGAAGACTTCGAGCCCACCGCCGTCTCCCCCACCCCCACCCTCCCCACCCGCCCTCCCCGCCCTGCCGTCCGGGCTGTCATGGTCATGACCATGGCGGCCCGTCCCGTCCAGCGTGATCCGCGTCCCGTGCGCGAAGGCAGGCCGGGGACGCGGCACCGTCCAGCCCGCCTCGGCGAACGCGGGCAGCGCGGCCTGCCAGCCGAAAGCGCCGAGCACCACGACCGCCCGCAACGTCGGCCGCAGCAGCCGCAGCTCCTCGACCAGCCAAGGGCGGCAGGCGTCCCGCTCCCCCGGGGTGGGCTTGTTCTCGGGCGGCGCGCAGTGCACCGGCGCGGTGATGCGTACCCCGTACAGCTCCAGGCCGTCGTCGGCGGAGACCGAGGTCGGCTGCGAGGCGAGCCCCACGTCGCACAGCGCCCGATACAGCACGTCCCCGGAACGGTCACCGGTGAACATACGGCCCGTGCGGTTGCCCCCGTGCGCGGCCGGGGCCAGCCCGACGATCAGCAGCCGGGCATCGACCGAACCGAAGCCGGGCACCGGCCGCCCCCAGTACGTCCAGTCGGCGAAGGCGGCCCGCTTGGCCCGAGCCACCTCCTCCCGCCAGCCGACCAGCCGAGGACAGGCCCGGCAGCCCGTGACACGGCGGTCCAGATCGTCGAGTGCGGCGGAGGACTCCACGCCGTGCGGACCGCCCGACCCAGGCAAGGCACCCGGCCCATGCAAGGCATCCGGTCCATGCAAGGCGTCCGAGCCGCGGGAGGCGTCCATGCCTCCACCGTACGGCCGGGTCGGCGGGCGGAGAGTCGGCGCGGGGTCCGTCTGCCGCCCGGACGCTCGGCCGCTGTGCCGGACCCCTGCCCCCGCCGTGTCACACCGCCCGCCGCACCAACCTCAGCAGCTCACCGTTGGACCCCCGTCGCGCCCAGGCGACGCACCCCAGCGGCACGAGCAGGATGAGCGGTGTCGCCGCGTTCTGGCCGTCGAAGACGGCGACCTGGACGACGAACGCGCCCACCATCAGCGCGCTCAACGCCACCGCCGCCACTGACTGCAGCACCGGAACCAGCAGGGCGATCGCGCCGGCCAGTTCCAGGGCGCCGATGGTGTACATGCCCGCGCCGCCCCAGCCGATCTTGTCGAAGGCCTCGGCCGCCGACGGGTGCGCGATCAGCTTCGGCAGCGCGCTCGCGACCCCGTAGAAGAGGGCGAGCAGCACCTGAAGCCCCCGCAGGGCGATCCGGGTGCGCCGCCCCCGCACGGTCGCGGACGCGGACGCGGCGGGCAGGGTGGAGGTGATCGAAGCCGTGGTCTCGGACATGGGGTCTCCTGTGGGAAGCGGTCCGTGGTGCTGTCAGGAAGGTGGACCGCCTCCGGTCCCCGAACTCATCGCCGCCCGCCACACTTTCTCCCCGTGCCCCTCCTCCCCTCCCGCTCCCGTCCCTCCCCCGTGCCGCCTCTCTAATCCCCGACAGCCACCGCCCTCACCCAGATCCGGTCCTCCGTCAGATAGCGATCGACCCTGAGCCCCGCCTCCGCCAGGGCCTCTTCGAACTGTTCTCTGGTCAGGGGGCGGGACACGAACGTCTGGGTCCATATGGCGTCCGGAAACACATACTCCGCGCGTACCGAGTGGACGCCGTCGCCGACCGGTTCCGCCGAGAGCATCCGTAACGTGAAGCCGCTCGGATCGACGCGTTCACGCGGCAGGTTGGTGTGGTAGTCCTCCCCCTCTCGCTGGATCAGCACGCAGCCGCCCTGCGCGACATGCCGAGCGCAGGCCCGCAGCATGCGTCGGCGCAGCTCGACGTCTCCGTTGTGGACGAGGAACGAGGCGAGCATCACCACGTCGAACGTCTCGCCGAGGTCCAGGTCCTCGACCGGGCTGCATATCGTGCGCGCGCCGCGGACGCGCTCGAGCATCTCGGCGGACTCGTCCACCGCCGTGACCGTGAACCCGCGGTCCAGCAGGGCGTGGGTCACTCGCCCGACCCCGCTGCCCAGCTCCAGGATGTGCGCGCCCGCGGGCACCGCCGCGGAGATGACGTCCGGCTCGTCCCGTACGGGCAGGCGCGTGTAGAGCTCGACCGCGCAGCCGTCCGGGGTGATCGCACCGGGACCTGTTCCCTCGTATCCCTCTCGCATTTCACCTCGCATGCCCGTCCAACGGCCGGTCGGCGTCCGGCCGTTCCCCTTCTCGGACAGTTCACTCGTTCGAAGGATGACCCCGCGTTCGAGCAACGTCGGGCAGGCGCACGCCCATCCGGCCGGCCCACCGGCTGAACCGTCCGTCTGGTGCCCGCCGCCCGCCGTGCGGCTACAGCGCGAGCCAGCCGTGCCCGACGTACCAGTGGCCGCCCTCCCGCAGATGGTCCACGACGGCGCGCTGCAGGACGGTTCGGCGTGGCAGCCGGTCCAGGGGTACCTCGTCGGTGCCGAAGACGAAGCGGACGGGCACCGCGTCCTCCGGCTCCGCCGGCAGGCGGCTCACCTGGAACCGCTCCTGGAAACGGACGATGTTGGAGTCGGCGGGCAGGTACCGCTTGAGCTGCGGGTCGAGCAGCCACGAGCCGCAGGTCGCCACCGCATAGGGCTCCTCGGGATAGTGGCGGGCGAAGAACGCGCGGGCCAGCGCGAGGGAGCGGTCGACGGCCTCGGGGGTCAGCGGGCCCATGAAGTCGGGCACGTGCAGGCCGAGGCCGGGGTCGCCGGGCCCGAGGGGAAACCCGCCCGCCGCGATCGAGCCGCTCGTCCACCCGCCGACGGTGCCGCGTTGGAACTGCAGTCGCCCCAGCTGGTACAGCTCGCCGCGGAAGTGCAGCGTCCGCCAGCGCGGGGACAGCATCCCGCCCGTGCCGTGCCACCGGCGGTGCGCGGCGACGCCCCGGCCGACGTCGGCGAGGGTCCGCCGGCCGACCTCCTCCGGGATGCCCCGCTCGCGATGGTGGGCCCGCACATACGGCAGCGCGGCGACGAAGACGTACAGGGGGTAGAAGCGGGCCAGGGCCTCCGGCGCGTCGGGGAGCGCCGGTACGGGGACCGTCCCCCGGATCCCGCCCAGATCCTCGACGAGGTCCGCGACGGTGTTCTCCAGGAACCGCAGCGCTTCCGGATCGTCGTTGACGTGTCGGCTCAGCCGTACGGCTTCGTCGATGTCCTGGTGCGGCACTGCGAGGTCGAGGAGCACCTCGGCCAGTTCGTCGGCTTCCGGCAGCACGCGACGGACCCCTTCTTCGTTTCTGCGTCGGAATCCCGGTGCCGGGACTTCTTGGAGAACGTCCGGGCCGAAGAGTACGTTTCAAGGGAGGTGTGGTGATCCCGATGCGTACGGGCAGTGAGCCGGTGACAGCGCGCAGTGCGCTGAGGATGCGCCTGTGGCTCAGCGTGTGGGGGCTGGCCTGGGCGATCTTCGGGACGGTCGCGTTCGCTCTCGTGGGACGCCCGGGGTGGGCTGTCGCCTGCGGGCTGCTGTGGCTGGTGGTCACCGTCGATCTCAGTTTGATCCTCAGGCACCTTCGGCAGGGCCCGCACTATCAGCCGGGCCGCGACATCCCGCCGTACCGGCCGCCGGAGCACCGCCACCCCTGACCGCCCGGGTCCTCCCCCCGATCCTGCCGCCCCTCCCCTGGGGCTGTTCTCATGAGTCGAAGCGGGCCGCCTTCAGGTACTGCGGGTTGGGGTCCAGCGCCGCGGCGAGGCGGAAGTGGCGTTTGGCCTGGTCGCCGCGTCCCTGTCGCTCGTAGGTGCGGGCGAGCGCGAAGTGCGCGAACGCGTTGTCCGGCTCCCGCTCCAGCACGACGGTGAACTCCAGCTCGGCGGGCCGTAGTTGTGCGGCGGCGAAGAAGGCACGCGCGCGCAGCAGCCGGGCGGCGGTGTTCTCGGGGTGCGCGGCGATGACACCGTCGAGCAGCTTCACCGCGCCCCGCGGGTCCCGCGCGGCGAGCAGCTGCTCCGCGGCGCGGAAGTCGATGACATGCGTCTCCGGACTACGTCCGGTCGAACCGCTGGTATCGGGCACGGAAAAATCCTTCCCTCGCTGGCAGGGTTCAACGCGCGCGGCCAGGAACGCTATTCCTGAGCCGACTGCCGCCCCGCGCGCGCCCGGTGCACCAGATCGGCCCACACGTCCTGCACCCGTCGCCGCAGGTCCGCCAGCGGTACGTCGTTGTCGATCACGATGTCGGCGATCTCCCGGCGCTTCTCGCGCGTCGCCTGCGCGGCCATACGCGCGCGTGCGTCCTCCTCGGTCATGCCGCGCAGCCGGACGAGCCGGTCGAGTTGGGTCTCGGGGTTCGCGTCGACGACGATCACGACGTCGTAGAGCGGGGCGAGGGCGTTCTCCGCGAGGAGCGGTACGTCGTGGACGACGACGGCCGTGTCGGGGGCGGCCGCTTCCAGCTGACGGGACCGGGCGCCCACCAAGGGGTGCACGATCGAGTTGAGGAGGGCCAGCTTCTCCGGGTCGGCGAAGACGAGGGAGCCCAGCCGGGGGCGGTCGAGACTGCCGTCCGGGGCGAGGACGTCCGTGCCGAAGGCGTCGACGACGGCCGTGAGGCCCTCAGTTCCGGGCGCGACGACCTCGCGTGCGATGCGGTCCGCGTCGATGAGCACGGCCCCGTGCTCGACGAGCAGCCGCGACACCTCGCTCTTGCCGGCGCCGATCCCGCCGGTCAGCCCAACTGTCAGCATGAGCGGAAGCTTAGGGCCTGCCGCTGACAACGCACCCGACAGGCCCCCGGCTCAGCCTTCGCCCTCACGCTCCGCGAGGAACCGCTCGAACTCCAGACCGATCTCGTCCGCCGACGGGATGTCGACCGGTTCGGCCAGCATGTTGCCGCGCGTCTCGGCGCCGGCGGCGGCGTCGTACTGGTGCTCCAGGCCCTGGACCAGGGCGGTGAGCTCCTCGTCGCCCTCCTGGATCTGGCGGTCGATCTCCGTCTGCGTACGGTGCGCGTCCGTGCGCAGGGCGTGCGCGATGCTCGGCAGAACCAGTCCGGTGGCGGACGTGATGGCCTCCAGGACCGTCAGGGCCGCGTCCGGGTAGGGCGAGCGGGCGATGTAGTGCGGGACGTGCGCGCCGACGCCCAGGACGTCGTGGCCGGCCTCCATCAGGCGGTACTCGACGAGCGCCTCGGCGCTGCCGGGGACCTGGGCCTCGTCGAAGGGGCTGCGGTGGCCGGGGACGAGGTCCGCGCGGTTGCCGTGCGGGGTGAGGCCCACGGGGCGGGTGTGCGGGACGCCCATGGGGATGCCGTGGAAGTTCACGGACAGGCGGACGCCCAGTCGTTCCACGATCTGCTGCACGGCGGCGGCGAAGCGCTCCCACTCGACGTCCGGCTCGGGGCCGGACAGCAGCAGGAAGGGCGCTCCGGTGGCGTCCTGCACGAGCCGCACCTCGATGGCCGGCTCTTCGTACTCGGTCCACCGGTCGCGCTTGAAGGTCAGCAGCGGGCGGCGGGCACGGTAGTCCACGAGCCGGTCGTGGTCGAAGCGGGCGACGACCTGGTGGGGCAGCGATTCGAGGAGCCGGTCGACGATCTGGTCGCCGGTCTCGCCCGCGTCGATGTATCCGTCGAAGTGGTAGAGCATGACAAGTCCGGCCGACTCCTGGGCGAGCGCCATGTCGACGACTGCCAAGCCCTTCGGCTCCCATGCGTACAAACCCTGCGGATCAAGCACTTGGACCGCTCCTCCTCGTGTTCCTACTGCACAACGCGCGCGGGGACGTGGGCATTCCCGGCCCACGTCCCTGATCAGTGGCTCTTACCGGCTTCTCATGGCTGACGGCCGAACGACGCCACGCGCGCGTGGCGTCACGAAGCCAGCACGCGCGTGTGGAGGGCGGTCACGGCCTTGCGCGCGGAGGTGAAGGCGCCGTGCTGCCAGGCGTCGGTGTAGCTGAGCCAGTCGCCGGCGAAGTGGACGCGTCCGGTGGGCTCGTTGAGGGGCTTGTAGCGGGGGTCGTCCGGGCCGCCGGGGGTGCTGTGCCAGGCGGCCTCGAGGTGGGGTGTCTGGCGCCAGTGGTGGGAGAAGGAGGAGGCGAGTTCGGTGCGGTACTTCGCGCCGTAGATCTTCACGCCCGCGGCCACCGCCCGCGCCTCGCGGCCCTTGGGGCTGAGTTTCGCGTAGGAGTCCGCGTCGGCGCCGTAGTTGTAGTAGCCGATGAGGACGCCGCGTTCGCCGTGGAAGCCGTACGACGGGTGCCAGATGTGGGTGACGTCCTGGTCGGTCTCGGTGATGCCGCCGTAGATGCGGTGGTCCAGCTCCCACCAGCGCGACCGGTACTCCAGGCCGATCTTGGCCGCCGACGACGGCGTGATGGCCTCCAGCGCGCTCTGTACGCCGGCGCCCAGGTTGTGCGGCACCTTGGCGAGGATGTTGGGCGGAAGGGCGGCGACGCAGTAGTCGGCCCGGACGACCGAGGTGCGGCCGCCGCGGGTGTAGGTGACGGTGACGCCGTCGCCGGTGTCGGTGATCTTGGTGACGGCCGCGCCGGTGCGGATGCGGTGGGCGCCGACCGCACGCGTGAGCGCCCGGGGTATCCGGTCCATGCCGCCGACCGGCTGGAACATCAGCATGGCCTGGTCGAAGCCGAACTCGAAGGAGAAGTAGCGCCCCACACCGCTGGCGAACACGGCGGAGGCGGTCGGGACGTCCCCGAGCGGCACCCCCGGGGTCCCGGCCGCGGCGGGGACCGTCGTGTACCCACGGCGCTCGCCGCCTTCGTACGTCAGGGTGTCGCCGAGTTCGCCCCAGTCCGCGAGGAAGTCGATGAGCCGTTCCTGGTCCTCGGCCGTCAACTCCTGGTCGAGGGTTCCCTTGTGGGCGGCTTTGGCGAGCAACTCCGAGACGTAGCCGTAGACGTCGGCCTTGGCGGTGCGGTAGCGCTGCGGCGCGGTCATGCCTGCGGACTCGTTGTAGAGGTACGCGTCGGCGTTGACGTTGGTGAACACCTCCAGGGGGACGCCGAGTTCGCGGCAGTAGTCGAGGGTGACCATCCACTGGGGGATCCGGGCGGGCCCGGCGTTCATGTAGTGGCCGTCGGCGAAGCGGGCGGTCTGCTTGTTGCCGTACAGGTCGGTCGTGGTGTCGCCGCCGCGGACGGTGAAGTTACGGCCGCCGGTGCGGTCCCTGGCCTCCAGGACCGTACAGTCGTAGCCCGCCTTGCCCAGTTCGTAGGCGGCGGTGAGGCCGGCGATGCCGCCGCCGACGATGACGACCTTCGCGGCGGCGCGGCCGGTGAGATGGAAGTCGCTCGCGCTGAGGGCGCGGAACGGCGTCTCGCGCGGGGCGGCCTGGGCGGTGGGGGCGAGGCCGAGGGCTCCCATGGTGGCGAACATGGTGCCGGCGCCACCGGTGAGGCCGACGTTCCGCAGAAACGCCCGCCGACTCGTTCCGGACCCGATGTGAGGCTGTGCCATGACAGGACTCCCCTTTCGATCTTGAACGAAGACCGAGGAAGCCTCCCAGCAACGAGTTACGCCCCGTCAGTTACTCGTGTATCCCGCACGTTTCTATAAGCCCGCGTTCTCGACCGCCGATCGGGCCGAGCTTCGAGAAGCGTGAGGGCAGCGCCCCGTCCTTCAGGACCGCGGGGCTGTATCGACATGCGGCTCCGCCGCGTGGGCGCGACCAGCCCCCACCGGCCTGCAGCCAACCGGCAACCCTGCTCCGCAGCAACACCGAGGGCCCGTACCTCGAAAGGTACGGGCCCTCAGTTACCTGCTAAGCCTCAGCGGCAGCCGTTCAGCTCTGGCCGCCCGCCAGCTTCTCACGCAGCGCGGCAAGCGCCTCGTCCGAAGCCAGCGCACCGGAGGTGTCCGCACCCTCGGAGGAGTACGAACCGCCACCGCCGCCACCGGCCGCGGCCGGAGCAGCAGCCTCGCCGCCCTCGGCGGCAGCGGCCTCGTCGGCCTCGCGGGACTTGATGACCTGAGCCTGGTGCTGCTCGAAGCGCGTCTGCGCCTCGGCGTACTGGCCCTCCCACGCCTCGCGCTGGGTCTCGTAGCCCTCGAGCCAGTCGTTGGTCTCGGGGTCGAAGCCCTCGGGGTAGATGTAGTTGCCCTGGTCGTCGTACGACGCGGCCATGCCGTACAGCGTCGGGTCGAACTCGACCGAGGCCGGGTCGGCGCCGAAGGACTCGTTGGCCTGCTTCAGCGAGAGGCTGATGCGACGACGCTCGAGGTCGATGTCGATGACCTTGACGAAGATCTCGTCGTTGACCTGGACGACCTGCTCCGGGATCTCCACGTGGCGCTCGGCCAGCTCGGAGATGTGGACCAGACCCTCGATGCCCTCGTCCACGCGGACGAACGCACCGAACGGAACCAGCTTCGTGACCTTGCCGGGCACGACCTGGCCGATCTGGTGGGTCCGGGCGAACTGCTGCCACGGGTCTTCCTGGGTCGCCTTCAGCGACAGGGAGACGCGCTCGCGGTCCATGTCGACGTCGAGGACCTCGACCGTGACCTCCTGGCCGACCTCGACGACCTCGGAGGGGTGGTCGATGTGCTTCCAGGAGAGCTCGGAGACGTGAACCAGACCGTCGACGCCACCCAGGTCCACGAACGCACCGAAGTTGACGATCGAGGAGACGACACCGGAACGGACCTGACCCTTCTGCAGGGTCGTGAGGAACGTCTGGCGGACCTCGGACTGGGTCTGCTCGAGCCAGGCACGGCGGGACAGGACCACGTTGTTGCGGTTCTTGTCCAGCTCGATGATCTTGGCCTCGAGCTCCTTGCCCACGTAGGGCTGGAGGTCGCGGACGCGGCGCATCTCGACGAGGGAGGCCGGCAGGAAGCCACGGAGGCCGATGTCGAGGATGAGACCACCCTTGACGACCTCGATGACGGTACCGGTGACGATCCCGTCTTCTTCCTTGATCTTCTCGATGGTGCCCCAGGCGCGCTCGTACTGGGCGCGCTTCTTCGAGAGGATCAGGCGGCCTTCCTTGTCCTCCTTCTGGAGAACAAGGGCTTCGATCTCGTCGCCGACCTTGACGACGTCGTTCGGGTCGACGTCGTGCTTGATCGAGAGCTCGCGGCTCGGGATGACGCCTTCGGTCTTGTAACCGATGTCGAGCAGGACCTCGTCCCGGTCGACCTTCACGATGACGCCGTCGACGATGTCGCCGTCGTTGAAGTACTTGATCGTCTCGTCGATCGCGGCGAGGAAGGCTTCCTCGTTACCGATGTCGTTGACCGCTACCTGCGGCGTGGTAGAGGTGGTCTCGGTGCTGCTCGTCATGTGGGAAAGGGCTCCGGTACGGACATTGAAGTCGTAGGTACTGCTACGCCGGGAGCCCGTATCGCTCTGAAGAAGCCGGACAGCCAAGGAAACGCCTCACCAGACAAGGGTGATGGCGCCTCGAAAACCGAGGGGACTACAACAGATGCGAGCGCAGCCTGCTAGGTCTGAGGTGCGCAGGCCCGCAGCGCAACTTGTAGCATACGGGGGCAGCCGGACAGGGTCAATGCGCGAAGGCGCACACCCGGGGCGGATCGCCGCATACCCGGCACACAACTTGTCTCCTGAGGCCACGCAGGCCGCAGGAAGCCCCTTCGGTGACACCTCGGTGGCACCGTCGGGCGGGTTGGACGGAAGAGTACGACGAGGGAGCCGATCATCCAAGAGCCCAGATCGTCCGAGCCGGCCTTCGAGCCGGAAGCCACCCGCCGCGACGCCGGAGTCGCGGAGAGCTCCCGGGCCAACCGGGGCTGGTGGGACCGCAACGCGGACGAATACCAGATCGAGCACGGCACGTTCCTAGGCGACGACCGCTTCGTGTGGGGTCCCGAGGGCCTGGACGAGGTGGAGGCCGAGCTGCTCGGCCCGCCGGAGGAGCTGAAGGGCAAGTCCGTCCTGGAGATCGGCGCCGGCGCCGCCCAGTGCGCGCGCTGGCTGGCCGCCCAAGGGGCGCGTCCGGTCGCCCTGGACCTGTCCCACCGCCAGCTCCAGCACGCGCTGCGCATCGGCGGGGCGTTCCCCCTGGTGTGCGCCGACGCGGGCGCTCTGCCCTTCGCGGACGGCTCCTTCGACCTGGCCTGCTCGGCGTACGGGGCGATGCCCTTCGTCGCCGATCCGGTGCTGGTGCTGCGCGAGGTGCGGCGGGTCCTGCGCCCCGGCGGCCGTTTCATCTTCTCCGTCACGCACCCGATCCGCTGGGCCTTCCCGGACGAGCCGGGTCCCGAGGGCCTGTCGGTGTCCTCGTCCTACTTCGACCGCACGCCGTACGTCGAGCAGGGCGACGACGGCCGCGCGATGTACGTGGAGCACCACCGGACGATCGGCGACCGGGTCCGCGACGTCGTGGCGGCGGACTTCCGTCTGGTGGACCTGGTCGAGCCGGAGTGGCCGGCCTGGAACTCGTCCGAGTGGGGCGGCTGGTCCCCCCTGCGCGGAAACCTCATCCCGGGCACCGCGATCTTCGTCTGCGAACGGGACTGACCGCCGCGGGACCGGCCGGCGTGCGTGACCGGACCGGCCGACGTGCGTAAGTAAATAAGTGACGAAGTAACAAGGCACGCGCGGGGGCACGCGCGCGTAGGGGGCGTTTTCCGGGGCGTACGACACTAGGGGGCGTGATCCCCCGTGACGACGCCCTGGAGGCGCTGCCCGTACGGGCCGCCCTGCCCGCCCTGAACGACGCGCTGGACGGGCACGGCACCGCCGTGCTCGCCGCGCCGCCCGGCACCGGCAAGACGACGCTGGTGCCGCTGGCGCTGGCGGGGCTGCTGGGCGAGGGGCCGGCGCGGCGGGTGGTGGTGGCCGAGCCGCGGCGGATCGCGGCGCGGGCGGCGGCCCGGCGGATGGCGTGGCTGCTGGGCGAGCGGACCGGCGAGCACGTCGGGTACACCGTGCGCGGGGAGCGGGTCGTGGGACGGCACACGCGCGTGGAGGTCGTCACGACCGGTGTGCTGCTGCAACGGCTCCAGCGCGACCAGGAGCTGACGGGCGTCGACGTGGTGGTCCTCGACGAGTGCCACGAACGGCATCTGGACGCGGACACCTCGGCCGCCTTCCTGTGGGACGTGCGCGAGACGCTGCGGCCCGAGCTGCGGCTGGTGGCGGCCTCGGCCACGACCGACACAGCCGGGTGGGCGCGGCTGCTGGGCGGCGCGCCGGTGGTCGAGGCCCACGGCTCCTCCTTCGACGTCGAGGTGGTGTGGGCGCCGCCCGTCCGCCCCGTACGGCCGCCGCACGGGATGCGGGTGGATCCCGTGCTGCTGACGCATGTGGCGTCGATGGTGCGGCGGGCGCTGGCCGAGCGGTCGGGGGACGTGCTGTGCTTCCTGCCGGGCGTGGGGGAGATCGCGCGGGTCGCGGGGCAGCTCGGGGAGCTCGGCGGGGTGGACGTGCTCCAGGTGCACGGGCGGGCGCCGGCGGCGGTGCAGGACGCGGTGCTGGTGCCCGGTGAGCGGCGTCGGGTGGTGCTGGCCACCTCGGTGGCGGAGTCTTCGTTGACGGTTCCGGGGGTGCGGGTGGTCGTCGACTCGGGGCTGGCGCGGGAGCCGCGCGTGGACCACGCGCGCGGGCTGAGCGCGCTGGCGACCGTGCGGGCCTCGCAGGCGGCCGGGCGGCAGCGGGCCGGGCGGGCGGGGCGCGAGGCGCCGGGGGCGGTGTACCGCTGCTGGACGGAGGCGGAGGACGGCCGTCTGCCGCGGTTCCCGTCGCCGGAGATCAAGGTGGCCGACCTGACGGCGTTCGCCCTGCAGACGGCCTGCTGGGGCGATCCGGACGCGTCCGGGCTCGCGTTGCTGGATCCGCCGCCGAGCGGGGCGATGGCGGCGGCGCGCCGTCTGCTGACGGCCGTCGGAGCGGTCGACTCCGCCGGTCGGGCCACCGCGCGGGGGGTGCGGCTGGCCCGGTTGGGGCTGCACCCCCGGCTGGGGCGGGCGTTGCTCGACGGGGCCTCGGCCGTGGGCGTCGAGCGGGCCGCCGAGGTGGTCGCGCTGTTGAGCGAGGAGGCTCCTCGGGAGTACGGCGATGATCTTGCCGCCGCGCTGCGGAGGGCCCGGCGTGGGGGTGACGCGTACGGGGCTCGGTGGCGGGCGGAGGTGCGACGGCTGCGGGCGGTCCTCCCCACGAACGCGCAAGGTCGGACGGCGGAAGGGCGGACGGCGGAAGAGCCGGCTGCGGAAGAGCCGGCTGCGGAAGGGCGGGCGGCGGAAGGGCGGGCGGCGGACGTCCGCGAGGATCACGCCGTGGGTCTCGTCGTCGCCCTCGCCTTCCCGGAGCGGGTCGCCCAGGTGGACGGCGGGTCGTATCTCATGCTCTCCGGCACGCGCGCGGAGCTCGGTGAGGGGTCCGCCGTGCGCTCCGCCGGCTGGCTGGCCGTCGCCGTGGCGGACCGGCCCGTCGGGAAGGGGCACGCGCGGGTGCGGCTCGCGGCGGTCGTGGACGAGGAGGTCGCGCGGCTCGCGGCCGGCGCCCTGCTCGACGAGCGGGACGAGGTGCACTGGGCCGACGGGGACGTCGTCGCGCGGCGGGTCGAACGGCTGGGGGCGGTGGAGCTGGCGGTGCGCCCGCTCAGGGACGCCGACCCCGTGCTCGTACGGGATGCGCTTCTTGAGGGGTTGCGGGCGGAGGGGCTGGGGTTGTTGCGGTGGTCGGCCGATGCGGGCGTCCTGCGGCAGCGGCTCGCGTTCCTGCAGCTGCATCTGGGGGAACCGTGGCCCGACGTGTCCGAGGAGTCGCTGCACGCGCGCGTGGAGGAGTGGTTGGAGCCGGAGCTGGGCAGGGCCCGGCGGCGGAGCGATCTCGGGCGGATCGACGCCGGGGCGGCGCTGGGGCGGCTGTTGCCGTGGGCGTCGGGAGAGGCGGCCCGGCTGGAGGAGCTGGCGCCCGAGCGGATCACCGTGCCGAGTGGGTCCAGGATCCGGATCGACTACGCGGATCCGGAGCGGCCCGTCCTCGCGGTGAAGCTGCAGGAGATGTTCGGGCTTCAGGACTCGCCGCGGGTGGCGGGGGTGCCGTTGCTCGTGCATCTGCTCTCCCCCGCCGGGCGGCCCGCGGCCGTCACCGCCGACCTCGCCTCCTTCTGGAAGGACGGTTACCGGGGCGTGCGGGCCGAGCTGCGGGGGCGGTATCCCAAGCATCCGTGGCCCGAGGATCCCGCCGGCGCGGAGCCGACCCGGCACACGAACGCGCGACTCAGGCGGTGACCGGCTCGGGTGCGGCGGGTTGCAGCGGGGCCGGCGGCCGCGGGCGACGGGCTCGGGCCTCCAGGTAGAGGGAGAGGGACAGCAGGAGCACGCCGAGGGCGAGGAAGCCGCGGGGCAGGTAGGACGTCAGCAGCAGGACCAGGGTGCGGTTGTGCTTGACCAGGGCGACGGTGTGCTCGATGTAGTCCTCGCGCATCTTCACGTGTCCCGCGAACGCGGTCACCTTCGCGCGGTCGCCGAGGAGGGTGCCGCCGCGCAGTTCCTCCTTGTGGATCTCCTCGCCGTAGACGGGCGCTCCGGTGAGCGGCTCGACCCAGAACCTGCGGACCGTGGTGTACCAGCGGGTGATGCCGGTCTTGGCGACGTCCTCGGCGGTGATGCCCTTGACGGGCATGGTCCGGGGCATGGAGACCTTGGTCCAGGGGATGGTCTGCTCGAAGTAGTAGACCTTCACCCCTCGGAAGTCCTGGGTGCCCTTGTAGTGGATGGGGTTGGCGGTGCGGGTCTGCGCGTCGAAGTACTCGTAGTCCCGCTTCTGCGTCAGGAACGGCCACTTGAACTCGATGCCCGAGCGGCGTACCTGGTCGCCGTCGACCGACTCGCCGGCGGCGTGCACGGGTTCCTGGGTGTGGGCGTCGAAGATGTAGCGCTCGGGGACCTTGGAGACCATCTTGCCGTCGGGTCCCTGGATGTAGGACAGGCCGTCCCAGACGACGACGTCCCGCCCCGCCGTCTTCTCGATCTTCTCCGAGGCCGCCACGTCGCCCTTGAGGGTCTGCACGATGGTGACCTTGGGGACGGTGCGGGCGGTGAAGCCGTCGTAGTCGAGGAGGGTGGCGTTCTTCGCCTCCAGGACCATCGTCTGGTACTCGTTCGCCGGGATCTTGGCCAGGCGCGGGAAGGCGTACCAGCGCAGCAGCGGGGACAGCGCCGCGAAGAACACGGCGAGGGCGAGCAGGATCAGACTGGCCTTGCGCCGCATCTCGGCCTCCTTCGCGAACGGTCACGCGGTGTCGCAAACGGTTACGCGGTGTCGCAGACGGCTACGCGGTCACGGGTGTGCGGGAACCGTCGTCAGCAGCGGCTTCGGGGAGGTCTTGCCGGTCGGCGCGCCCACCGCGGTGAGCGTGAGGACCAGGGCGAGCGCGACGGCGAGACCGGTCGCGGCGGCGATCAGGGCGCGCATACGGGCCTCCCAGAGCTGACAGGGCGTCAGGTGCGGCACCGTAGCAACGGGCGGGCGAGATGAGAACACGTCGGACAGCACTGCGGCGCCCCTCCGTCGGGAAGGGCGCCGCAGTGGTGGTACGAAGCGGGCTACGAGCCGGAGGTGGACGACTCGCTCGGTGAGGTGCTCGGGGAGGCGCTCGCGGAGGTGCTCGACGACTCGCTGGGCTCCGGGGCCGGGGTGGTGGACGCGGGCGCGGTGACGGTGAGTTCGACCGTGAGGGTCGCTCCGCCGGTGGTGGTGATGCGCAGCAGGAACGTGCCGGCGGTGCCGTCCGTGTACAGCTGGGGCAGCTTCAGGAGGCCGTCGGCGCCCGTCTGGAGGTCCGTGAGGGTGCGGACGGGGTTTCCGGCGGCGTCCTTGAAGTAGGGGCCCTGGTCGTTCGCGGTCGGGTCGTCGGCCGACTTGACCAGAGTGGCGGTGGCCGCGACCTTGTCGGCGACGGCGCCCTGGTAGGTGGCCTTCACCTCGACCTGGTCGGCGAACTGGCCGTCCGTGGTGCAGGTCAGCGCGGTGTCGCTGGTGCGGGCGAGGGCGTCGGCGGCGCGCGCGGTGACGGTGGCCGTGAAGGCGAGGGCGGAGACCGTGCGGCCCACGACCGTGGTGCGGACGGTGAAGGAGCCGGTCTTCTCGCCCGCCTGGAGCGCGGGCGCGACGGCCACGCCCTTGCTGTCGGTCAGGACCGTGGCGACGCTCTCGCCGCCGGTGAACGTGGCGTCGGTGTCGCCGACGATCGTGAAGCGGATCTTGACCTTGGCGACGGCCTTGCCGGCCTTCGTCTCCGGGCGGGCGCTGATCTTGTCGGTGAACGCGTCGCCCGCCATGGCGGTGAGCTTCGCCGTGCCCGTGCCCGCGTCCTCGATGTGGTCGACGGTGTCGGTCGGCGTGGGCGTCGGCGTGCTGGGCGTCGAGGGGGTGCTGGGCGTCGACGGCGTGCTGGGGGTGCTCGGCGTGCTGGGCGTCGACGGGGTGGACGGCGACGTGGGCGTGGACCCGCTGCCGTCGTCGCTGCGGCCGGAGGGCACGGTGCCGGTGCCGTCGGGGACCTCGTGGGCGCCCTTGCGGTAGTACTCCACCCACGACATGACGGTGTTGTAGTAGTCCGTCGAGTTGTTGTAGCTGAGGATGGCGCTGCGCATGCCGGACGTGGTGGCCATGTCCCAGCTGTTGCGGCACAGGTAGTGGCCTGCGGCGAGCGCGGCGTCGTAGATGTTGTTGGGGTCCTTCTTGCCGTCGCCGTTGCCGTCGCGGCCCGCCCACGCCCAGGTGGAGGGGATGAACTGCATGGGGCCGACGGCACGGTCGTAGGTGCTGTCGCCGTCGTAGGCGCCGTTGTCGGTGTCGCTGATGTTCGCGAAACCGTTTCCGTTGAGGACCGGGCCGAGGATCGGCGAGATCGTGGTGCCGTCTGCGTCGACGTTGCCGCCGCGGGCCTGGCCCGACTCGACCTTGCCGATGGCGGCGAGCAGTTCCCAGGGCAGGTTGCAGCCGGGCTTGGACTGCGCGAGCTCCGCCTCGGCCTTCTTGTAGGCGTCCAGGACGGTCGCGGGGATGCCGGCCTCGGCGCTGCCCGTGGTGACCGGGCTGGTGGAGGCGCTCTCGCTCGGCGCGGGGTTCGGGCTGTTCAGCGGCGGCAGGTCCGTGTAGTACGGCGAGTTGCCGGTGGCGCTGCCGTCGGAGCCGGTGGCCGTGTCGGCGGACGGGGCGTCGGCGGCGGTCTGCCTGCCGTGGCCGTCGGCCGTGACGTCCGGTGCCTGGGACGCGGCCAGAGCCGCGACCGCCAGTGCGGCCACGGTCGTGTTGACCGCTCCCTTGCGCAGCCTCGTGCCGAAATGCGCCGACATGAAGTGAACCCCTCCCGTGGACGCCCGACCGCCCGTCTCCGTCTGCTGTTCTCTCTGCTGCTCTGTCTGCTGTTCCGTCTGCTGCTCTATCTTCATTTTGTCCGGTTGTTCGACCGCGCCTGACGGCAGGGCGACCCAGGCGACCCTACGACAACTTCGTTTGCACCGGCACCCGTTCGAGCGCCGAATTCACCGGTTGGCCGGGTCCCGTCCATCGGGAACCGCGTCCCGCATACCGGGCGTCTTCGATCATCGGGCCGGATCGGCCCGCCGCCGTCCGTCAACTTCCGCCAACGTCCGCCTCCGGGAGCCCTGTTGCCGTTCACCCTGAGCCATGCGGCGGCCGTCCTGCCCGCCGTGCGCGCCGACGGCGCCGGGCGCGGCCCGCTGGTGCCGGCCGTCCTCGTGGCCGGATCCTTCGCTCCCGACATGACCTACTACGCGGCGAGCGCCCTGCCCGGGGCCATGGAGTTCGGCGACGTCACGCACTCCTTCCCCGGGGTGTTCACGGTCGACGTGCTCGTCGCCTGGGCGCTGGTGGGGCTCTGGCTGCTGGTGCGCGAGCCGCTGGTGGCGCTGCTGCCGCGGGCCCGGCAGGGCCGGACCGCCGCCCTGACCCGCTGCGGGGCGCCACGCGCGCGTGTCCGGCCGTCCACCCTGCTGTGGTGGTACGCCTCCGCAACGCTCGGCGCGCTCACCCACGTGGTGTGGGACGCGTTCACGCACCTCGACCGGTGGGGCATGCGGCTGTTCCCCGTCCTCGGCGAGAAGATCGCCGGCTCACCGCTGTACTGGTATCTGCAGTACGGCGGTTCGGCGGCGGCCGCCGTCGTGATCGCCGCGTTCGTGACGTACGCGCTGCGCAGGGCGCCCGACGGGGAGCCGGTCGGGGTTGCCGTGCTCTCGGCCCGGGACCGGTGGCGGGCCGGGGTCGTCATCGGCGGCTGCGCGCTCGTAGCGGCGGCGCGACGGGCCACACGGTGGTGGGAGTACTGGGGATCACGGCACGCCAAGCCCTGGGAGCTGATCCCGACGCTGTGCTTCGGAGCGGGCGCGGGCCTGGTGCTGGGCCTGCTGCTGTACGCCGTCGGCGTGCGCGTGTGGCGTCCGGCCGCCCGGGGTCCCGCCACCGGGCGGCCGACGGAGCTCACGGACGTCACCGAGGGCACGGAGGTCGCGGCGGCCAAGGAGGTCAGCGCGGAGCGGAGCCGTCCGGGCGTTCGGTGACGGGCCTGACGGTCACCACGAACACGGGGATACGGCGGACCGTGCGGGACCCGCGGAGCCCCTGCGGCCCGCGGAGCCTGCCCAGGACGCCGAGGGTGCGAAGGCCGCTGAGACCCTTGAGGGCGTGGAGACCCTTGAGGGCGTTGAGGGCGAGGGCCAGGTAGCCGTGGGCCGGCTCGGCCCACCGACTCCAGACGCCGCCGTCGCGGCGCAGAAGCTCCCGGAGGCGGCCGCCCCTGCCGCGGAGGCGGGCGCCGGCCGCCCGGAGGACCGTGCCAGGGGTCCTGGGGACGCGGGGTGTGGCGGCGCCGGGCGCGACGGCGGGAAGCGGTCGCCCCGAAGGGGCCGCGTCGGGGTCGGCCTGCGTGTCCGAGGTCGCCGTGGCGTGAACGCGTGCGTGAGCCGTCCGGCGGTGGAGCATGCGTATACCCATGGCCGCATCCTGGCTGGCGGGGGCGGCGAGAGGCGTGTTCTCGGGGGCCACGCGAGTGAGGGCCCTTCGGGGGATGTACGCGGGGTGACCGCCTGGGCGGCCCCGGCGGCGGTGGGGGCGGTCTTGGGAGGGCTGGCCCTCAGGGGCCTCAAGCAGGCGGGAGCAGGGTGCCGTTCGGCTGCCGGCCGGTGGGGGCTTGTCGCGCCCACGCGGCGGAGCCGCACAGGGATCGCGGCGGAGCCGCATACCGCTACAGCCTCGCGCCCCTCAAAAGTCGGGGTTGCCCTCTCACACAGGCGGGAAGGGGACCTGCCTGTGCCGGCAGGGCCCCTTCCGCAGGGCCTGGGGTGTGAGTCGCGCCCGTCCGCCGGAGGCTAGTGCGCCGCCGACTCCCAGTCCGGTCCCACGCCGACCGAGACGCCCAGCGGGACCGTGAGGTGGACGGCGTCGGCCATCTCACGGCGGACCAGTTCCTCCACCGCCGCGCGCTCGCCGGGGGCGATCTCCAGCACGACTTCGTCATGGACCTGGAGCAGCATCCGGGACGTGAGGTCCGCTCCCCGCAGCGCCGTGTCCACCTTCAGCATGGCGATCTTGACGATGTCCGCCGCGGTGCCCTGGATGGGCGCGTTGAGGGCCATGCGCTCGGCCGCCTCACGGCGCTGGCGGTTGTCGCTGTTGAGGTCGGGCAGATAGCGGCGGCGCCCGAAGAGAGTCGCCGTGTAGCCCGTCGCCCGGGCCTCGTCGACCGCCCGGCGCAGATAGTCCCGTACGCCGCCGAAGCGCTCGAAGTAGGCGTCCATCAGGGCACGGGCCTCGCCCGCGTCGATGTTCAGCTGCGCCGAGAGACCGAACGCCGACAGGCCGTACGCCAGGCCGTAGGACATCGCCTTGATCTTGCGGCGCATCTCCGCGTCCACCGCGGTCGGCTCGACGCCGAACACCTGGGAGGCCGCGGTGGTGTGGAGGTCCTCGCCGGAGGTGAACGCCTCGATGAGGCCCGCGTCCTCGGAGAGGTGGGCCATCACACGCAGTTCGATCTGGCTGTAGTCGGCCGTCATCAGGGACTCGAAGCCCTCGCCGACGACGAAGCCGCGGCGGATGGCCCGGCCCTCGTCCGTGCGGACGGGGATGTTCTGCAGGTTCGGGTCCGTGGAGGACAGGCGGCCGGTCGCGGCGACCGTCTGGTTGAAGGTGGTGTGGATACGGCCGTCGGCGGCGATCGTCTTGATCAGGCCCTCGACGGTGACGCGGAGCTTCGCCTGCTCTCGGTGGCGGAGCATGATGACCGGCAGTTCGTTGTCCGTCTGGCCGGCGAGCCAGGCCAGGGCGTCGGCGTCGGTGGTGTAGCCGGTCTTCGTCTTCTTGGTCTTGGGCAGGCCCAGTTCCCCGAAGAGGACTTCCTGGAGCTGCTTGGGCGAGCCCAGGTTGAACTCGTGTCCGGCCGCGGCGTGCGCCTCCTTCACCGCCTGCTGGACGGCGCCCGCGAACATCTGCTCCATGGCCTCCAGATGGGCGCGGTCGGCCGCGATGCCGTGCCGCTCCATGCGGGCCAGGAGGACGGAGGTGGGCAGCTCCATGTCGCGCAGCAGGTCCGCCGCGCCGACCTCCTCCAGACGCTCCCCGAACGCCCCCCCGAGGTCGAGGATCGCGCGGGCCTGCACCATGAGGGCCTCGGCCTCGGCCTCGGCCCCGTCGTCCGCGCCGAAGGCGAGCTGGCCGTCGGCCGCGGCGGCGGGCGCCAGCTCCCGGCCCAGGTACTCCAGGGACAGCGCGTCCAGGTCGAAGGAGCGGCGGCCCGGCTTGACCAGGTACGCGGCGAGCGCGGTGTCCATCGAGACGCCGGCGACGCTCCAGCCGTGGTCGGCGAAGACGCGCATGGCGCCCTTGGCGTTGTGCAGGACCTTGGGGCGGTCCTCGGCCGCCAGCCAGGCCGCCCACGCGGTCTCGTCGGCCTCGTCCAGCTCCGTCGGATCGAACCAGGCGGCCGCGCCCGGGGCCGCCGCCAGCGCGACCTCGGCGACGGAGCCGGCGCCCAGCGCCCAGGTGTCGACGGTGGCGACGCCGAGGGGCTCCTCGCCGTGCTCGGCGAGCCAGCCGGCCAGCTCGCCCGTGCCCAGGACCGTGCCGTCCAGCTCCACGCCGCCGGTGACCACCGGCGTCGCCTCGGCCTCCTCGCCGCCCGGGTCCACGGCCAGGAGCCGCTCACGCAGGGAGGGGTTCCTGATCTCCAGGGTGTCCAGGATCATCGCGACGGCCGTGCGGTCGTACGGAGCGCGCTCCAGGTCGGTGACCGTCCTGGGCAGCTCGACGTCCTTGACCATCTCGGTCAGGCGGCGGTTGAGCTTGACGGCGTCCAGGTGGTCGCGCAGGTTCTGTCCGGCCTTGCCCTTGACCTCCTCGACGCGCTCGACGAGCTCGGCGAACGAACCGAACTGGTTGATCCACTTGGCGGCCGTCTTCTCGCCGACGCCGGGGATGCCGGGGAGATTGTCGGACGGGTCGCCGCGCAGGGCCGCGAAGTCCGGGTACTGGGCGGGCGTCAACCCGTACTTCTCGACGACCTTCTCCGGAGTGAAGCGGGTCAGCTCCGAGACGCCCTTCGTCGGATACAGCACCGTCGTGAGCGCGCTGACCAGCTGGAAGGAGTCGCGGTCGCCGGTGACGATCAGCACCTCGAAGCCCTCGGCCTCGGCCTGGGTGGCAAGCGTGGCGATGACGTCGTCGGCCTCGAAGCCGTCCACGGCGAACCGCGAGACGTGCATCGCGTCGAGCAGCTCGCCGATCAGCTCGACCTGGCCCTTGAACTCGTCCGGGGTCTTGGAGCGGTTCGCCTTGTACTCGGTGAACTCCTCGGAGCGCCAGGTCTTGCGGGAGACGTCGAAGGCGACCGCGAAGTGCGTGGGCGCCTCGTCGCGCAGGGTGTTGGCCAGCATCGACGCGAAGCCGTAGATCGCGTTCGTGGGCTGGCCCGTCGCGGTGGTGAAGTTCTCCGCGGGCAGCGCGAAGAACGCGCGGTAGGCCAGCGAGTGCCCGTCCATGAGCATCAGGCGCGGGCGGCTTTCGCCGGAGGGGGTGTCGGTCTTCTTCGATGCTGTGTCTGCCACGCCCACGATCCTGCCACGCCCCACTGACACTCCGCCCCGCCCATGACACTCGGCCCCCGCCCACCGCCGAGCCCGGCCCGAGGAGGCCCCGGGCGAGGACCGGCCCGTGCCGAGTTCCACACCGTGTTGCCTCTTCCGCAACCATTGCTTCTTCCGCAACCATTGACTCCACCCCCCGCGCGCCCCGGCCGCCTTCGCCGTCGGCACCGCGTGCGAGGATTCGGAAGCTTGCCGCACACGGCGGCACGCACCGTGCACGGCCGGACGCACTGCGCACACGGCAGCGACGGACGGCAGACAGTAGACGCACACACCGCAGGTCGAAGGAGAGCGTGCGATGGCAACGAAGCCGCCCAAGGTTGATCCGGTCCAGGACGCCCCCCAGGTCGCCGAGCCGAAGCGCGCCGCGGCGGGGCTGCCGGCCGTCGGGCACTCCCTGCGGATCGCCCAACAGCAGATGGGCGTCAGGCGCACCGCGCTGACCCTGCTGCGCGTCAACCAGAAGGACGGCTTCGACTGCCCGGGCTGCGCCTGGCCCGAGCCCGACCACCGGCACGCGGCCGAGTTCTGCGAGAACGGCGCGAAGGCGGTCGCCGAGGAGGCGACGCTGCGCCGGGTCACCCCGGAGTTCTTCGCCGCGCACCCCGTCGCCGACCTCGCCGGCCGCAGCGGCTACTGGCTCGGCCAGCAGGGGCGGCTCACGCACCCCATGTACCTCCCCGAAGGGGGAGAGCGCTACGAGCCGGTCACCTGGGAGCGCGCCTTCGACATCATCGGCGAGGAGACCGCCGCCCTCGCCTCCCCCGACGAGGCCGTCTTCTACACCTCGGGCCGCACGAGCAACGAGGCCGCGTTCCTCTACCAGCTCTTCGCCCGCGAGCTCGGCACGAACAACCTGCCGGACTGCTCCAACATGTGCCACGAGTCGTCCGGCTCGGCCCTGTCGGAGACCATCGGCATCGGCAAGGGCAGCGTCCTGCTGGAGGACCTCTACCAGGCCGACCTGATCATCGTCGCCGGACAGAACCCGGGCACCAACCACCCCCGCATGCTCTCCGCCCTGGAGAAGGCCAAGGCCGGCGGCGCGAAGATCATCAGCGTCAACCCGCTGCCCGAGGCCGGCCTGGAGCGCTTCAAGAACCCGCAGACCCCGCAGGGCATGCTCAAGGGCGCCTCCCTCACCGACCTGTTCCTGCAGATCCGCATCGGCGGCGACCAGGCCCTCTTCCGCCTCCTCAACAAGCTGATCCTGGAGACCGACGGCGCCCTCGACGAGGACTTCATCGGCGAACACACCCACGGCTTCGAGGAGTTCGCCGAGACCGCCCGCGCCGCCGACTGGGACGAGACGCTCACCGCGACCGGCCTCACGCGCGCGGAGATCGAGGAGACCCTGCGCATGGTGCTCGCCTCCGAGCGCACCATCGTGTGCTGGGCGATGGGCCTGACCCAGCACAAGCACTCCGTGCCGACCATCCGCGAAGTGGTCAACCTCCTGCTGCTGCGCGGCAACATCGGCCGTCCGGGCGCCGGCGTGTGCCCGGTGCGCGGCCACTCCAACGTGCAGGGCGACCGCACCATGGGCATCTTCGAGCGCCCCGCCCCGGCCTTCCTGGACGCCCTGGAGAAGGAGTTCGGCTTCGCGCCCCCGCGCGAGCACGGCTTCGACGTCGTACGGGCCATCCGCGCGCTGCGCGACGGCGAGGCGAAGCTCTTCTTCGCCATGGGCGGCAACTTCGTCTCCGCCTCCCCCGACACCGACGTCACCGAGGCCGCCATGCGCCGCGCCCGCCTCACCGTGCACGTCTCGACGAAGCTCAACCGCTCCCACGTCGTCACCGGCGCCCGCGCCCTCATCCTGCCCACCCTCGGCCGCACCGAGCGCGACCTGCAGGGCGGTGGCGAGCAGTTCGTGACCGTCGAGGACTCCATGGGCATGGTGCACGCCTCGCGCGGCCGCCTGGCCCCCGCGAGCGCCCACCTGCTGTCCGAGCCGGCCATCGTCTGCCGCCTCGCCCGCCGCGTCCTCGGCGAGGACAGCAAGGTGCCGTGGGAGGAGTTCGAGAAGGACTACGCCACGATCCGCGACCGCATCGCGCGCGTGATCCCCGGCTTCGAGGACTTCAACGCGCGCGTCGCCCACCCTGGAGGCTTCACCCTCCCGCACGCCCCGCGCGACGAGCGCCGCTTCCCCACGGCCACCGGCAAGGCCAACTTCACCGCCGCGCCGGTCGAGTACCCGAAGCTGCCCGAGGGCCGCCTGCTGCTGCAGACGCTGCGCTCGCACGACCAGTACAACACCACGATCTACGGCCTCGACGACCGCTACCGGGGCATAAAGAACGGCCGCCGGGTCGTCCTGGTCAACGCCGAGGACGCGCGCGCGTTCAACCTCGCCGAGGGGTCGTACGTGGACCTGGTGAGCGAGTGGCGGGACGGCGTGGAGCGCCGGGCCCCCGGCTTCCGGGTCGTGCTGTACCCGACCCCACGGGGCTGCGCGGCCGCGTACTACCCGGAGACCAACGTCCTGGTCCCGCTGGACGCCACCGCCGACACCAGCAACACCCCGGCCAGCAAGTCCGTGGTGGTCCGTCTGGAACAATCGTCGACCGACTGAGCGTTTGCTCAGTGAGCGCTGGAGCGCTGGACTCGGATCGACGAACGGACAGGGGCCCATGGGCGAGCAGCAGTACGTGAAGTTCCCGCAAGAGGTCATCGACGAGTACGCGGCGCTCGGCGTCGACCTGCCCGCCCTGTTCTCCGCCGGGCACCTGGGCACCCGTATGGGCGTGCAGATCCTCGAAGCCTCGGCGGACCGGGTCGTCGGCACGATGCCGGTCGAGGGCAACACCCAGCCCTACGGACTGCTGCACGGCGGCGCCTCCGCGGTGCTGGCCGAGACGATCGGCTCGGTCGGCGCGATGCTGCACGGCGGCAGCTCCAAGATCGCCGTCGGCGTCGACCTCAACTGCACCCATCACCGCGGGGTCCGCTCCGGCCTGGTCACCGGCGTGGCCACACCCGTGCACCGGGGACGCTCCACGGCGACGTACGAGATCGTGATCAGCGACGAGGCGGGGCGGCGGGTGTGCAGTGCGCGGCTGACCTGTCTGCTGCGGGACGTGACGGCCGGCGACGCGGCGCCCGCGCGCGCGGCGGACTGACCCGGCCCGGGGCCCGGCGAGCGCGCGGCGGCGTTGCCCCGCGCCGCCCGGTCGGCCTAGCGTCGGGGCATGACAACGGGAGGGGCCCCACGGGCGGGAAGGGCGACGTGCCCCGGGGCGAGACGGCCCCGGGCCGGACGGTCCACGGCGGCCCGGCCGCCCGGCCGGACGCTCCTGCCCGAACGGACACCACGGCCCGGACCGGAACGCCCCGCACGCCCGCCAGGATGGGCACGACCGCTCGGACTGGCACGGCCGCTCGGACTGGCGTTGCTGTTCGGCGTGTTGGCGACCGGCTGCGGCGACTCCGGAGCCGGGCAGGCCGACAGCGCGCCATCCACCACCCCCCACCCCTCGCCCTCCCCCTCGACCACGCCACCCGAGGAGCTCTGCACGCGCATCGTCGCCCACTGGTCGCGCGAGGTCCTGGACAGCGACACCTACGGGGACTACCAGTCGATGGGCCTGTCCAACGGACAGTACGAGATCCTGCGGGCCGTCGTGGACGCCGCGCGGGCGGAGAAGAAGCGCCAAGGAGCCGACGCGGCCGACGAGTTGATCGACCGCGAGGCGCGCGAGGGCTGCGTCGACTGGTACCGCTCCGGCGGCCCCGGCAAAGGTCCCTGGCAGTGAGCGGCGTCGGCCCGGTGGAGCCCGGCGAGGGCACGCACGCGTGGGACGCCGTCGAGCCCGGAGACGCCACGCGCGCGTGGGACACCGCCGAGTCCCCCGGCACGGACCCCTCGTCACCGTCCCCTTCACCCTCCCCGCGAGCACACCCGCACCCCCGCCCGCGCACCCGACTCGCCCACGCAGCCCACACGGCCCACACCGCTCTGGCCGCCCGCTTCCCCCGCCTTGCCCGTTCGTACGGCGCCCACCGCCGGGCCGCGCTCAGCATCCTGGCGGCCTGCGCCCTGCTCGCGGGCGGCGGCTACCTCTACGCGACCCGCCCCCACGACCCTCAACCGGCCGCTCTCGCACCGCCGTTCCCGTCCCAGGTCGTGGACGTCACCTACCTCGGCGGACACACCGTCCCGCCGGGCGCCCCGCCGCGGACCTTCGCCTTCGAGGTGCTCCTGGAAGTGGACTCGGGCCCGCCGGTCACCGTGACGCGGATGGCACAGCCGTACGCCGGGCTCTCCGTGACCTCGGCCCCGCGGGCGCCGTTCCGGACGACGGCGGGTTCGGCCCGCACGATCGTCGTCACCATGCACGTGACGGAATGCGGAACAGTGCCGGCGAACGCCGGACTCCCTTTCCTGGACGTAACTCTACGTAATGCGCGTGCAATACAGGTTCACAGTTACATCCTGGGCCCGAACTATGCCCAGGACCTCTCGGACGCCCTACAGGTCGCCTGTAGCAACGATTTCAGGTAATCACCAAAACGCCCGAGACGCCTGAACACACCAGGGTTCGTCCTGCACGTTCTCAACATGCGGACAGGGCGAATCAGCCGGAATTCCACTGTTCCACCCTCGAAGTACCGCTCTGCATTACCTCGTGTCATAACAAGAGCGTCACAGCCTTGGTCAGACCCTCCTCCACGTTCCCTCCACCCGCTTAGAGTCACGCCCAGTCACCGCGCGACCGGAATACCCCTTCGGCTCAGCGCTCGACTCGGCCTCTTCCAGGGGGGAGGGCCGCCCAGGGAAAGGACTGGAACGTGCGTCAACGTTCGCTCATCGCCATCACCGCCGCACTGTCCGCGGGAGCACTCACCCTCACCGCGTGCGGCTCGCGCGACAGCAACGACAAGGGCTCCGACAGCGGCGGCACCACCGTCACCATCGGCGTCGACGCCCCGCTCACCGGCGACCTGTCCGCGCTGGGCCTCGGCATCAAGAACTCCGTCGACCTCGCCGCCAAAACGGCCAACAAGCAGAAGTACGTCGACGGCGTCACCTTCAAGATCGTCGCCAAGGACGACCAGGCACAGCCCTCCGCGGGCCAGCAGAACGCCACCGCCCTGGTCGCCGACAAGACCGTCCTCGGCGTCGTCGGCCCGCTGAACTCCTCCGTCGCCGAATCGATGCAGAAGGTCTTCGACGACGCCAAGCTGGTCGAGGTCTCCCCGGCCAACACCAACCCGGCGCTCACCCAGGGCCCCGACTGGGCCACCGCCAAGAAGCGCGTCTACTCGTCGTACTTCCGCACCGCGACCACGGACGCCATCCAGGGCCCGTTCGCCGCCCAGTACGTCTACAACGACGCCAAGAAGAAGAAGGTCTTCGTCATCGACGACAAGAAGACCTACGGCGCCGGTCTGGCCGCCACCTTCACCGCGGAGTTCAAGAAGCTCGGCGGCACCATCGCCGGCACCCAGCACATCAACCCGGACAGCAAGGACTTCTCCGCCGTCGCCACCCAGGTGAAGAACTCCGGCGCCGACGTCGTCTACTACGGCGGCGAGTACCCCCAGGCCGGCCCGCTCAGCAAGCAGATCAAGGCCGCAGGCGCCAAGATCCCGCTCGTCGGCGGCGACGGCATCTACGCCGAGGACTTCATCAAGCTCGCCGGCACCGACGCCGCCGGCGACCTCGCCACCTCCGTCGGCGCCCCCGTCGAGGAGCTCGCCTCCGCCAAGGAGTTCGTCGCCAACTACAAGGCGGCCGGCTACAAGGAGGAGTACGCGGCCTACGGCGGCTACTCCTACGACTCCGCCTGGTCCATCATCGAGGCCGTCAAGAAGGTCGTCGACGACAACGGCGGCAAGCTGCCCGACGACGCCCGCGCCAAGGTCACCGCGGCCGTCCAGAACGTCTCCTTCGACGGCGTGACCGGCAAGGTCTCCTTCGACGAGTACGGCGACGCCACCAACAAGCAGCTCACCGTCTACGCCGTCGAGAACGGTGCCTGGAAGGCCGTCAAGTCCGGCACCTACACCGGCTGACCCACACCCGCACCACAGCTGAGCCGCGCGGGGCGCTGTTCCACAGGCGCCCCGCGCGGACTCGCATCCGGCCCCCCGTCGAAACATCCGAACCGTCTCGGAGGACATGCGGTGAACGAACTGCCGCAGCAGCTGGTCAACGGCCTGCTACTGGGATCCATGTACGGGCTTGTCGCCATCGGCTACACAATGGTCTATGGCATCGTCCAGCTCATCAACTTCGCCCACGGCGAGATCTTCATGACCGGAGCGTTCGGCGCTCTCACGGTCTACGCGTACATATTGCCCGACGGCACATCCATGGCGATCGCCCTGCCCCTGATGCTCGTCGGAGCCGTGATGGTCTCCGTGACCGTCGCCGTGGGAGCGGAACGGTTCGCCTACCGACCGCTGCGCAACGCACCCCGCCTCGCCCCGCTCATCACCGCCATCGGCCTCTCCCTCGGCCTCCAGCAGGCCGTCTGGGCCTGGTACCCCGAGGCCAAGTCCGCCCGCGTCTTCCCCCAGATCGACGGCGGCCCCTTCAACATCGGCAACGTCACCATCCAGACCGGCGACGTCTTCCTGCTCATCGCCGCCCCCGTCAGCATGGCCTTCCTCGGCTACTTCGTCATGAAGACCCGCACCGGCCGCGGCATGCAGGCCACCGCCCAGGACCCCGACACCGCCAAGCTCATGGGCGTCAACACCGACCGCATCATCGTGGTCGCCTTCGCCCTCGGCGCGACCTTCGCCGCCATCGGAGGCGTCGCCTACGGCCTCAAGTACGGCCAGATCAGCTTCACCATGGGCTTCCTCCTCGGCCTCAAGGCCTTCACCGCGGCCGTCCTCGGCGGCATCGGCAACATCTACGGAGCCATGATCGGCGGCGTCGTCCTCGGCATCGCCGAAACCCTCGCCACCGCCTACATCGCCGACATCCCCGGCATGGGCCAGTTCGGCAGCAACGCCTGGGCCGACGTCTGGGCCTTCGTACTCCTCATCCTCGTGCTCCTGCTGCGCCCCCAGGGCCTGCTCGGCGAGCGCGTCGCTGACAGGGCGTGACACCGATGACCACACAGACCACCACACCCGAGACCCCGGGCACGACCGCCTCCGCCCCGGCCGGCCTCATCGGCATACCGCCGCACATCGGCCGCGCCCTCGCCACCGGCGGCGCCCTCCTCACCATCGTCTCCACCTTCCTCGCCTGGACCTGGACCTCCGCCTTCCCCGGCGACCTCACCGTCTACGGCTACCCCGGCGGCCTCCAGGTCCTCGTCCTCATCGGCGGCGCCCTCACCGCCCTCTTCGCCCTCGCCTCCTACGGCATCAAGGGCCTGCGCTGGCTCGTCCCGGCCGGCGCCGACGGCGCCATCAAGTTCGCCGCCCTCGCCACCTTCGCCACCAGCTGGTACACGGTCATCGCCATCAGCTCCGACCTCGGCGGCGTCGTCAACCTCGAACCCGGCGGCTACCTCGTCGCCCTCGGCAGCCTCGCCGCCCTCCTCGGCGCCCTCGCCCTGCCCTTCGAACACCCCGAGCCCGACCCGATCGACCCCGACGACACCCCCTGGGAACACCGCAAGCACGCGGCCGCCCACCGCTGGGAAACCGTCAAGGCCGCCTTCGGCTCCGGCACGGCCCGCCCCGTCGGCAAGCTCCCCGCCTACGCCGAGATCCTCATCATCGTCGCCGTCCTCGCCCTCGGCCTCACCGTCTTCACCTACGGCATCGGCACCGAGTACGACGAACTCTTCATCGGCTTCCTCATCACCGCCGGCTTCGGCTTCGCCGCCGTCACCAAGTCCGGCCTCGTCGCCCAGGCCAGCCAGATCACGGCCCGACACCAGAACATCACCATCTGCGGCGCCTTCGTCACCGCCGCCCTCTTCCCCTTCACCCAGACCGACGACCAGTACGCGACCGTCGGCGTCTACATCCTCATCTTCGCCACCGTCGCCCTCGGCCTGAACATCGTCGTCGGCCTCGCCGGCCTCCTCGACCTCGGCTACGTCGCCTTCCTCGGCGTCGGCGCCTACGCCGCGGCCATGGTCTCCGGCTCCCCCAGCTCCCCCTTCGACGTGCACTTCCCGTTCTGGGCCGCCGCACTCGTCGGCGCCGGCGCATCCCTCGTCTTCGGCGTCCTCATCGGCGCCCCGACCCTGCGACTGCGCGGCGACTACCTCGCCATCGTCACCCTCGGCTTCGGAGAGATCTTCCGAATCACCGCCAACAACCTCGACGGCACCTCCGGCCCCGACATCACCAACGGCTCCAACGGCATCTCCTCCATCCCGAACCTCAACATCCTCGGGTTCGACTTCGGCGCCGTGCACGACATCGCCGGCTACAACATCGGCCGCTTCGCCAACTACTTCTTCCTGATGCTGATCATCACCGCCGTCGTCGTGACCGTGTTCCGACGCAGCGGCGACTCCCGCATCGGCCGCGCCTGGGTCGCCATCCGCGAGGACGAGACCGCCGCCCTCGCCATGGGCATCAACGGCTTCCGCGTCAAACTCATCGCCTTCGCCGTCGGCGCCTCCCTCGCCGGCCTCGCCGGCACCGTCCAGGCCCACGTCACCTACACCGTGACCCCCGAGCAGTACGTCTTCGCCGGCCCCATCCCCCCCAACTCCGCCTTCCTCCTCGCCGCAGTCGTCCTCGGCGGCATGGGCACCATCGGCGGCCCCCTCATCGGCGCCTCACTGCTCTTCCTCATCCCCAACAAGCTCCAGTTCCTCGGCGACTACCAGCTCTTCGCCTTCGGCGTCGCACTCATCCTGCTGATGCGCTTCCGCCCCGAGGGACTCATCCCCAACAAGCGCCGCCAGCTCGAGTTCCACGAGGACGCGGAAGCACCCACCGTCCTCACGAAGGCAGGGGCCTGACCACCATGACGACCGACACCACCACCAAGGACACCGCCCCCGGCTCCCCCGCCATCGGCGAGACCGTCCTCGACGCCCGCGGCGTCACCATGCGCTTCGGCGGCCTCACCGCCGTCCGCAACGTCGACCTCACCGTCAACAGCGGCGAGATCGTCGGCCTCATCGGACCCAACGGCGCCGGCAAGACCACCTTCTTCAACTGCCTCACCGGCCTCTACATCCCCACCGAAGGCGAAGTCCGCTTCAAGGGCAACATCCTGCCCCCCAAGTCCTTCAAGGTCACCGCCGCCGGCATCGCCCGCACCTTCCAGAACATCCGCCTCTTCGCCAACATGACGGTCCTCGAGAACGTCCTCGTCGGCCGCCACACCCGCACCAAAGAAGGCTTCTGGTCGGCCATCCTGCGCCTCCCCGCCTTCCACAGGGCCGAAGCCGCCTCCCGCGAACGCGCCATGGAACTCCTCGACTTCGTCGGCCTCGCCGACAAGGCCGAACACCTCGCCCGCAACCTCCCCTACGGCGAACAGCGCAAGCTCGAGATCGCCCGAGCACTGGCGAGCGAGCCGGGCCTGCTCCTCCTCGACGAACCGACAGCCGGCATGAACCCCCAGGAGACGCGCGCGACGGAGGAGTTGGTCTTCGCCATCCGCGACCAGGGCATCGCCGTCCTCGTCATCGAGCACGACATGCGCTTCATCTTCAACCTCTGCGACCGCGTCGCCGTCCTCGTCCAGGGCGAGAAGCTCGTCGAAGGCGACAGCGCCACCGTCCAGGGCGACGAACGCGTCGTCGCCGCCTACCTCGGCGAACCCTTCGAAAACGCCCCCGGCGACGAGGAAATAGCCGAAGTCGAGGCCGCCGAAGCGAACGCCGACACCACGACGGACGCCGCGCCCGCCAAGGAGAACGACCGATGACCGCACTGCTCGAAGTCGAGGACCTCCGGGTCGCCTACGGCAAGATCGAAGCCGTCAAAGGCATCTCCTTCAAAGTGGAAGCCGGCGAAGTCGTCACCCTCATCGGCACCAACGGCGCCGGCAAGACGACCACCCTGCGCACCCTCTCCGGACTCCTCAAGCCCGTCGGCGGCCAGATCAAGTTCAACGGCAAATCGCTGAAGAAGATCCCCGCCCACGACATCGTCTCCCTCGGGCTCGCCCACTCCCCCGAGGGCCGGCACATCTTCCCCCGCATGACCATCGAGGACAACCTCCGCCTCGGCGCCTTCCTCCGCAACGACAAGGCAGGCATCGAGAAGGACATCCAGCGCGCCTACGACCTCTTCGCCATCCTCGGCGAACGCCGCAAGCAGGCCGCGGGCACCCTCTCCGGCGGCGAGCAGCAGATGCTCGCCATGGGCCGCGCCCTCATGTCCCAGCCCAAACTGCTCATGCTCGACGAGCCCTCCATGGGCCTGTCCCCCATCATGATGCAGAAGATCATGGCGACCATCGCCGAGCTGAAGTCCCAGGGCATGACCATCCTGCTCATCGAGCAGAACGCCCAGGCCGCCCTCTCGCTCGCCGACCACGGCCACGTCATGGAGGTCGGCAACATCGTGCTCTCCGGCACCGGCCGGGACCTCCTGCACGACGAGTCCGTCCGCAAGGCGTACCTGGGCGAGGACTGAGCCAGTCCTCTTCGTCCGCTACGGCAACGAGGCCCGCGCCCCTTCTCCGGGCGCGGGCCTCGTCGTGTGCGCGTAGCCGGGCTCAGCCCTTGGACGCCTTCTTCTCCTCGGCGTCCGCGATGACCGCCTCGGCGACCTGCTGCATCGACATCCGCCGGTCCATCGACGTCTTCTGGATCCACCGGAACGCAGCCGGCTCCGTCAGCCCGTACTCCGTCTGAAGGATCGACTTCGCCCGGTCCACCAGCTTGCGCGTCTCCAGCCGCAGCGTGAGATCGGCGACCTCGTTCTCCAGCTCCCTCAGCTCGGTGAACCGGGAGACGGCCATCTCGATCGCCGGAACGACGTCACTCTTGCTGAACGGCTTCACGAGGTACGCCATCGCACCGGCGTCCCGCGCCCGCTCGACGAGATCGCGCTGCGAGAAGGCGGTCAGCATCAGCACGGGGGCGATGCGCTCCTCCGCGATCTTCTCGGCCGCCGAGATGCCGTCCAGCTTGGGCATCTTCACATCGAGGATGACGAGGTCCGGCTTGTGCTCACGGGCGAGCTCGACGGCCTGCTCACCGTCACCGGCCTCGCCGACGACGCTGTAGCCCTCCTCCTCCAGCATCTCTTTGAGATCGAGGCGGATCAGGGCCTCGTCCTCGGCGATGACGACACGGGTCGTCAGCGGAGGCACGTGCGACTTGTCGTCGTCGGGCGCGTCTACGGGCTGGGGCGACTCGGGGGCGGTCACGGGGGCTCCTTGTTCAGGGCAGGGGTACTGCTGACAAGAGCCTACCTAGCTGCGGTAAGGTGGGGGCACGGCGGGTGGTTGTCTGCCTTTGTTTTAGAGGAAGCCTCGGTAGTCCAGCGGAAGAGACACGGTGCTCAAACCACCGACAGCGTGGGTTCGAATCCCACCCGAGGCACTTTTCCTTCGATTCTAAGATTGATCTTAGAAAGCGGATGTTCCCGTTCTCATGAACATCCGCTTTTTGCCGCGTGCCGCCGCGATCACGCTCACACAGTGGGCACATGTACGACGTCAGCACACGCAAGCGAGCACTCGCGCTGGTTGCCCAGGGGCGCAGCCTGAATTCCGTAAGCAAGGAACTCGGTGTCTCCCGGTTCGCGATCCGTTCCTGGCAAGTACGCATCGAACCGCTCCGCCGCACCGGGCGGCCGCGCCCTCGCTGCCAGGAATCACCTGAACCACCTGAGGCGCCCGAGGCATACGCCTACTTCCTGGGCCTCTATTTGGGTGATGGCTGTATCAGCACCCACCGGCGCGAGGTCTACTTCATGCGCATCGTCCTGGACAACGCCTGGCCCGGAGTGATCGACGAGTGCGAAGCCGCAATGCGCTCCGTGCGCCCGGACAACAGTGTGTGCCGGGTCAAGAAGCAGGGGTGCGTCGCCGTCACGGGGTCCAGCAAGCACTGGCCCTGCCTCTTCCCCCAACACGGCCCCGGCAAAAAGCACGAACGCCGCATCGTACTGGAGCCCTGGCAACAGGCCATCGTCGACGCGCACCCCTGGAAGTTCGTCCGTGGCCTGATCCATTCGGACGGCTGTCGGATCACCAACTGGACCGAGAAGACCGTCGACGGTGAGCGCAAGCGCTATGAATACCCGCGCTACTTCTTCACCAACGTCTCCGACGACATTCGCCTGCTCTACACCGCCACTCTCGACAAGCTGGGCATCGAGTGGACGCAGTCTGCCCGCAACGGAAACGCGTTCAATATCTCCGTCGCCAAGAAGGCCTCCGTAGCTCTCATGGACACCCACGTAGGCCCCAAGTACTGACTACCGACTACTTGGGACTGTCGTCCTCACCCACGTGATGCACCCGCACCAGGTTCGTCGACCCCGACACCCCGGGAGGCGAGCCGGCCGTGATGACCACCACGTCCCCCTTCTGACACCGCCCGTACTTCAACAGCAGTTCGTCCACCTGGTCGACCATCGCGTCTGTCGACTCGGCGTGCGGACCCAGGAACGTCTCCGCGCCCCAGGTCAGGTTCAGCTGGGAGCGGGTCTCCGGGAGCGGGGTGAAGGCCAGGAGCGGGATCGGGGAGCGGTAGCGGGACAGGCGGCGGGCCGTGTCGCCGCTCTGGGTGAAGGCGACCAGGAACTTCGCGCCGAGGAAGTCGCCGATCTCCGCGGCCGCGCGGGCCATCGCGCCGCCCTGGGTGCGGGGTTTGTTGCTGTCGGTGAGGGGCGGCAGACCCTTCGCGAGGATGTCTTCCTCCGCCGCTTCGACGATCTTGGCCATCGTGCGGACGGTTTCCACGGGGTACTTGCCCACGCTGGTCTCGCCGGAGAGCATCACCGCATCCGTGCCGTCGATGACCGCGTTGGCGACGTCCGAGGCCTCCGCGCGGGTGGGGCGGGAGTTCTCGATCATGGAGTCGAGCATCTGGGTCGCGACGATCACGGGCTTGGCGTTGCGCTTGGCGAGTTTGACCGCGCGTTTTTGGACGAGGGGGACCTGTTCCAGGGGCATCTCGACGCCGAGGTCGCCGCGGGCGACCATGATGCCGTCGAAGGCGGCGACGATGTCGTCGATGTTCTCGACGGCCTGGGGCTTCTCGACCTTGGCGATGACGGGCAGGCGGCGGCCTTCCTCGTCCATGATGCGGTGGACGTCCTCGATGTCCTTGCCGCTGCGGACGAAGGAGAGGGCGATGACGTCGACGCCGGTGCGCAGGGCCCAGCGGAGGTCGGCTTCGTCCTTGTCGGAGAGGGCGGGGACGGATACGGCGACGCCGGGCAGGTTGAGGCCTTTGTGGTCGGAGATCATGCCTCCCTCGACGACGCGGGTGTGGACGCGGGGTCCGTCGACCGCGGTGACTTCGAGGCAGACCTTGCCGTCGTCGACGAGGACGCGTTCGCCGGGGGTGACGTCGGCGGCGAGGCCGGTGTAGGTGGTGTTGCAGATGTGGCGGTCGCCTTCGACGCCTTCTTCGACGGTGATGATGAAGGCGTCTCCGCGTTCAAGGAGTACGGGGCCTTCGGTGAAGTGGCCGAGGCGGATCTTCGGGCCCTGAAGGTCGGCGAGGATGCCGACGCTGTGGCCGGTCTCGTCGGAGGCTTTGCGTACGCGCTGGTAGCGGTCCTCGTGTTCGGCGTGGCGGCCGTGGCTGAGGTTGAGGCGGGCGACGTCCATTCCGGCTTCGACCAGGGCTTTGATCTGGTCGTAGGAGTCGGTGGCGGGGCCCAGGGTGCAGACGATTTTTGCTCGGCGCATGGGTCCAGGCTAGGGCTTACCGATCGGTAGGGAATTGGTGTCGAATGGCCGCTCAACAACCTTTGCGTGAAGGGTTGTTGACGGGTGTTGAATATGGGCGGCCGGTCGCTCTTTTGAGCATCGAAGTGAATTCGGGGGGAATTCAGAGGCTGGGCGGGTGCATCGTGAACTGTGCGTTGACCTCGGCTCGGATGTGTATGCGCTGGGGTTCGAGGTCGAGGGGTTCGGCTGCCTGTTCGGTTTCTGCGGCGGCCATGGAGAAGCGGACGGCGCGGCGGTCGAAGGCGGAGCGGGGGCGTCCGGCGGTGGCGCCGGCGTCGGCGAGTTCGATGAGGGCGGTGATGGTGGTGCCGAGGGCGTCCGCGTATTCCTTGGCGCGTTGGACGGCTTCGTGTACGGCCTGTTGTCGGGCTTGGCGGTGGACGGGTGAGGTGGGGCGCAGTTGCCACCAGGGGCCGTCGATCCTGGTGAGTTCGAGGTCGGCGAGTCGTGTGGTGAGTTCGCCGAGGGCGGTGAAGTCGGTGAGTTCGGCGGTGAGGTGGATGTTGCCGTGGTAGGTGCGGATGCGTTCGCCTCGGCCGCGGGGGGCGAGTTCGGGGGTGAGGGTGACGGAGCCGGTGGCGAGGTTCTCGACGGCGTCGCCGTAGGACTTGATGAGGTCGAGGACGGTGGTGTTGCGGTGGGTGAGGTCGTCGAGGGTGGTGCGGCGGTCTTTGCCTCGGGCGGTGACGGTGACGGCGATGCGGGCGATCTCGGGGTCGACTTCGAGGTCGGCTTCGCCGCGGACGGTGAGGAGGGGTGCGTCGGGGGTGCCGTACGGGGGCGGGGGCGGGGGCTGGGAGGTCATACGTCCCACCTTGTCATGGCTTTGTCGTTTCGGGGGTGGGGGTCGAGTCTGCTGGTCACCAGATCGAAACCTCCTGGACCTGTTGCCGTCGGTCATGTCCGAGTCAGAATCTACGCGCGTCGTTGACCATCCGCCGAGGAGTACGAGACATGCCGTTGAACCGCCGGAAGTTTCTGAAGAAGTCCGCCGTGACCGGGGCGGGGGTGGCGATCGCGGGTGCTGCTGCGGCTCCGGCGGCACAGGCCGCGGAGGGGAAGAAGCCGGGTACGCCGGTGAAGCAGCCGAAGCGGTATGCGCTGACGGTGATGGGGACGACGGATCTGCACGGTCACGTCTTCAACTGGGACTACTTCAAGGACGCGGAGTACAAGGACGCGGCGGGCAACGCGCAGGGTCTGGCGCGGATCTCGACGCTGGTGAACCAGCTCCGTAAGGAGAAGGGCCGCGAGAACACGCTGCTGCTGGACGCGGGCGACACGATCCAGGGCACGCCGTTGACGTACTACTACGCGAAGGTGGACCCGATCACCGCCAAGGGCGGTCCGGTGCACCCGATGGCGCAGGCGATGAACGCGATCGGGTACGACGCGGCAGCGCTGGGCAACCACGAGTTCAACTACGGCATCGAGACGCTGCGGAAGTTCGAGAGTCAGCTGCGGTTCCCGCTGCTGGGGGCGAACGCGGTGGACGCGAAGACGCTGAGGCCTGCTTTCCAGCCGTATGTCATCAAGACGTTCTGTGTGAAGGGCGCGCCGCCGGTGAAGGTCGCGGTGCTGGGTCTCACGAATCCCGGTATCGCGATCTGGGACAAGGCGTATGTGCAGGGGAAGCTGGCGTTCCCGGGGTTGGAGGAGCAGGCGGCGAAGTGGGTGCCGAAGCTGAAGTCGCTGGGTGCGGACGTCGTGATCGTGTCGGCGCACTCGGGTTCGTCGGGTACGTCGTCGTACGGTGACCAGTTGCCGTATGTGGAGAACTCGGCGGCGTTGGTGGCGCAGCAGGTGGCGGACATCGACGCGATTCTGGTCGGGCATGCGCATGTGGAGATTCCGGAGCTGAAGGTCACGAACGCGAAGACCGGGAAGACGGTCGTGTTGTCGGAGCCGTTGGCGTATGCGGAGCGGCTGTCGGTGTTCGATGTGGAGCTGGTGTTCGAGAAGGGGCGGTGGGCGGTCGAGTCCGTGTCCTCGAAGGTGTTGAACTCGAACACGGTTGCGGACGATCCGAAGATCACGAAGCTGCTGGGCGATGAGCACGCCAAGGTGGTCGAGTACGTCAACCAGGTGGTCGGTTCGGCGACGACGACGTTGACGACGGTGGAGGCGCGGTACAAGGACGCTCCGATCATCGACCTGATCACGAGGGTTCAGGAGGATGTGGTCAGGGCGGCGTTGGCGGGGACGTCGTATGCCTCGCTGCCGGTGATCGCGCAGGCGTCGCCGTTCTCGCGGACGTCGGAGATTCCGGCGGGCGAGGTGACGATCCGGGATCTGTCGAGCCTGTATGTGTACGACAACACGCTGGTGGCGAAGTTGCTGACGGGTGCGCAGATCCGGGCGTACCTGGAGTACTCGGCGCAGTACTTCGTGCAGACGGCGGCGGATGCGGTGGTGGACACGGAGAAGCTGACGAACGCGGCGGGTCGTCCGGACTACAACTACGACTATGTGTCGGGGCTGGTGTACGAGATCGACGTCGCGCAGGCGGCGGGTTCGCGGATCAAGAACCTGACGTACAACGGTGCGGCGCTGGATGACGCGCAGCAGTTCGTGCTGGCGGTGAACAACTACCGGGCGAACGGTGGCGGCGCGTTCCCGCACGTGGCCTCCGCTGCGGAGTTGTGGTCGGAGTCGACGGAGATCCGGACGCGGATCGCGGAGTGGGTGACGGCGAAGGGTGTGCTGGACCCGAAGGACTTCGCGTCGGTGGACTGGAAGCTGACGCGGAACGGGACGCCGGTGTTCTAGCCGGTTCTAGCCGGTTCTAGAGGTCGAGCAGGGTTACGTCGATGGCGTCGGCGATGGCTTTCGCGCCGGCGTCGTTGACGTGGAGGCCGTCGCCGGAGTTGTAGGCGTCGTGGATGCGGTCGGGGTGGTCGGGGTCGGCGACGGCTGCGGCGAGGTCGGCGACGGCGTCGAAGGGGTGGTCGTCGCCGAGGAGCCAGGTGTTGATCTGGCGGCGGACGGCTTGGCCGGCGTCGGAGTCGTAGCCGTCGTAGACCGTGCCGCGGTAGGGGCCGATGGTGGTGGCGATGACGGTGAGGCCGGCGGTGTGGAGGCGGTCGGCGAGGGTGGTGAGGCCGGTGGTGAAGTCGGCGGCGGTGGGGAGCTGGGCGGGTTCGGGGTAGGCGAGGTGGCCGGGCATGCCGAGGTCGTTGAGGCCGATGTGGACGAGGACGTGGCTGACGCCGGGTACGGCGAGGACGTCGTGGTCGATGCGGGCGAGGAGGTGTTCGCCGATCTGGTCGGTGAGGAGGCGGTTGCCGGAGATGCCCTGGTTGACGATCCAGCCTCGGGTGAGGCGGCGGCTGAGCTGGGCGGGGAAGCTGTGGTCGGCGCCGGGGGTGGTGGCGGCGCCTTCGATCCAGGAGTCGCCGAAGGCTACGGCGATGCGGGTGCCTTGGGGGGCGAGGACGTCGACGCCGGTGAGGAGGTGGCCGGTGGTGAATTCCTCGGGGTCGTCGAGGGTGGTGGCGGAGAGTTGGTCGCCGGGGGCGGCGTGGCCGGTGTCGTAGGGGATGGCGGAGAAGGTGGTGAGGCCGGTGTCGCCGGGGAGGTAGAGGCTGATGGTGAGTTCGTCGCCTGCGTGGACGGGGAGGTGGACGGGGTCGCTGGTGGTTTCGTGTCCGGCGGGGAGGGTGAGGGTGGGTGCGCCGTGGAAGGTGAGGGGGGTGTCGGTGGCGGGGTCGATGCCGTGGCCTTTGGTGCGGAGGGCGAGGTGGGCGCCGCCGATTTCCAGGGGCTGGTCTCCGTAGCGGTTGCTGAGGTGGATGCGGAGGGCTTCGCCGCCGCCGGCGAGGCGGAGGGACTGGCGGACGGTCTGGTCGGTGAAGCCGCGGGATTCCCAGAGGGCGAAGTCCTCGTGGGGGTCGATGACGGCGGTGCGGTGGGCGGCGGTCCAGGTGGTGGTCATGCCGGGGCACAACGTGGCGGCCGCCGGGATTCTTCCCGTTGCAGTCTGCGGTTTTTCCGGTGGGCGGTTTTGCCGTGATTCGGCCTTGGCGGCGTTCCCGTGACCGGCCTTGGCGGTTTTGATATCGGCGTCGGCTTTCCCGTTATCGGCCTTCGACGAGGGGGGTGAGGACGGGAGCCTGTCTGGCTTGGGGGACTCGGTGTTGTTGTTCGAGTCCGAAGGTGGTGAAGGCGGTTCGGGTGGGGAGGCGGTAGGTCTCCTTGCCGGTGAGGGTGTTGAGGATGATGGCGCTGCGCCAGGCGGCGAGTCCGAGGTCGGGGGCGCCGACGCCGTGGGTGTGGCGTTCGGCGTTCTGGACGTAGACGTTGCAGCCGGATGCGGTGATGGAGGGGTCGAGGACGAGGCGGAAGCAGGCGTCGACGCGGGGGCGTTCGCTGTGGTCGCGGCGGATGTAGGGGTCGAGGCCGGCGAGGATGTGGTCGAGGGGGCGTTCGCGGTGGCCGGTGGCGAGGACGACGGCGTCGGTGGTGAGGCGGGTGCGGGTGTTCTGGTGGGTGTGTTCGAGGTGGAGTTCGATCTTGGTGGTGGCGATGCGGCCGGCGGTGCGGACGCGGACGCCGGGGGTGAGGACGGTGTCGGGCCAGCCGCCGTGCAGGGTGCGGCGGTAGAGCTCGTCGTGGACGGCGGCGAGGGTGTCGGCGTCGATGCCTTTGTGGAGTTGCCATTGGGCGGCGAGGAGTTGGTCGCGGACGCCTTCGGGGAGGGCGTGGAAGTAGCGGGTGTGGTCGGGGGTGAAGTGTTCGAGGCCGAGTTTGGAGTACTCCATGGGGGCGAAGGCGGGGGTGCGGCCGATCCAGTGGAGTCGTTCGCGGCCTGCGGGGCGGTTGCGCAGGAGGTCGAGGAAGACTTCGGCGCCGGACTGTCCTGAGCCGACGACGGTGACGTGGCCGGCGGCGAGGAGGGTGTCGCGGTGGGTGAGGTAGTCGGCGGCGTGGACGACGGGGACGCCGGGGGCGTCGACGAGGGGGCGTAGGGCGTCGGGGACGTACGGTTCGGTGCCGATGCCGAGGACGACGTTCTTGGTGTAGGTGCGGCCGAGGGCTTCGGCTTCGCCGTCGGCGTCGAGTCGGGTGTGGTCGACTTCGAAGACGTCGTGTTCGGGGTTCCAGCGGACGGCGTCGGCCTGGTGGCGGAAGTGGAGTGCGGGGAGGTTGTCCGCGACCCAGCGGCAGTAGGCGTCGTATTCGGCGCGTTGGATGTGGAAGCGCTCGGCGAAGTAGAAGGGGTAGAGGCGGTCGCGGGTCTTGAGGTGGTTGAGGAAGGTGAAGGGGCTGGCGGGGTCGACGAGGGTCACCAGGTCGGCGAGGAAGGGGACTTGGACGCGGGCGCCGTCGATGAGGAGGCCGGGGTGCCAGTCGAAGCCGGGGCGTTGTTCGTAGAAGACGGCGTCGAGGTCGGGGAGGGGGTGGGCGAGGGCGGCGAGGGAGAGGTTGCAGGGGCCGATGCCGATGCCGACGAGGTCGTGGGGGGTGTCGGGGTCGTGGTGGGGGGGCGTGTTCATGTGGGGGTGTTTCCTTCCACCAGGGTCAGGAGGGCGGCCAGGTCGGCGGGCCGGGTGTGGGGGTTGAGGAGGGTGGTCTTGAGCCAGAGCCGGCCGTCGAGACGGGTGCGGCCGAGGACGGCGCGGCCGTCGGTGAGGAGGCGGCGGCGTACGGCGGCCACGGTGTCGTCGGTGGCGTGGGTGGGGCGGAAGAGGACGGTGCTGAGGGTGGGTGGGGAGTGCAGTTCGAGGTGGGGGTGGTCGGTGATGAGTGCGGCCAGTTCGCGTGCCTGCTCGCAGACCTGGTCGACGAGGGCGCCGAGGCCGGTGCGGCCGAGGGTTTTGAGGGTGACGGCGATTTTGAGGACGTCGGGGCGGCGGGTGGTGCGCAGGGAGCGGCCGAGGAGGTCGGGGAGGCCGGCTTCGGTGTCGTCGTCGGCGTTGAGGTAGTCGGCGCGGTGGTGGAGGGCGGTGAGGTCGGTGGGGTCGCGGACGGCGAGGAGGCCGGCGGCGATCGGTTGCCAGCCGAGTTTGTGCAGGTCGAGGGTGACGGTGTGGGCGGCGGTGAGGCCGGTGAGCTGGGTGCGGCGGCGGTCGCTGAAGAGGAGGCCGCCTGCGTAGGCGGCGTCGATGTGCAGGCGGGCGCCGTGGGCGGCGGCGAGGGCGGCGATCTCGGGGAGGGGGTCGATGAGTCCGGCGTCGGTGGTGCCTGCGGTGGCGGCGACGATCAGGGGGCCGTCGGGGAGGGCGGCGGCGAGGGCGGCGGCGAGGGCGGCGGGGTCGAGGGCGCCGGCCGGGGTGGGGACGATGACGGGGTCGGGGAGGCCGAGGAGCCAGGCGGCGCGGGGCAGGGAGTGGTGGGCGTTGGCTCCGCAGACCAGTTGGAGGCCGGGGCCGTGTCGTTCGCGGGCGAGGAGGAGGGCGAGGTGGTTGGCCTCGGTGCCGCCGGTGGTGACGAGGGCGTCGGTGAGGCCGGCCAGTCGGGCGATCGCCCGGGTGACCAGCGCTTCCAGTTCGGAGGCGGCCGGGGCCTGGTCCCAGGAGTCCAGGGAGGGGTTGAGGGCGGAGACCGCGAGGTCGGCGGCGGTGGCCACGGCGAGGGGTGGGCAGTGAAGGTGTGCCGCGCACAGCGGGTCGGCGGGGTCGGCGGAGCCTTCGGCGAGGGCGTGGACGAGGGCGCGCAGGGCGTCGGGGTCGCCGTCGTCGGGGAGTACGTCTCCCACGGCGGCCCGGAGTCGGGCGGCGACCGCGTCCGGTCCGCCCGCGGGCAGTGGGCCTCCTCGCGCGCGGGCGCCGGCGTCGAGGGCGTCGAGGACGGTCGCGAGCAGCGGTCGTAGGGCGGCGGGCCCTTCGGGGCCGGAGGCGAGGGGCGGCTGGGTCATGGGCTCCTCCGGGCGGGCGCGTGGGCGGCGGGAGTTCCATTTTGTACGCGGTTGCGCGGACACGTCTGAAAAGCCCAACGATCAAACCCGAAGGTGGTACTTCCCGGTACGGAAGCACGTCGGGGCGCGGCCGGTGCCGGCCGCGCCCCGCGATGGTGCGGTTCTATGCCTCCCGTACCCGCAACGCCCGGGCGAGGTCGTCGAGTTGGTCGGCGAGTTTGCGGCGCAGGGCGGGGATGGGGGCCGCGTCGCGCAGGCACTGTTCGCCCAGGCGCAGGGTGTCGGGGTCGACGGCGTGGGCGGGGAAGGCCCAGCGGCCGGCGGCCTCGGCGATGGCAGGGCCGCGCCGGGCGGCGACGGCGACGGCGTCCTCGTAGAAGCGGGGCACGTACGGGCTGACGAGGCCGGCCTGTTCGGGCTGCCAGAAGCCTTGGGCGGTGGCGGTGAAGAGGTAGTTGGAGAGGTCGTCGGTGGTGAACATCGCCTCCCAGGCCTGCCGCTTGGCTTCCGGGTCGGGGAGGGCGGCGCGGCAGCGGGCGGCGCCTTCGCGGCCGGTGGCGGAGGGGTCGCGGGCGAGTTCGGCGGCGATGGCGCCTTCGTCGGTGTCGCCGAGGACGGCGAGCCGGGCGAGGACGCGCCAGCGCAGGTCGGGGTCGAGTTCGGGGCCGCCGGGGACGGTGCCGTCGGCGAGCCAGGCTGCGATGGTGTCGGGGTGGGCGGCTACGTCGATGAAGTGGCGTACGGCGATGAGGCGCAGGCCGGGGTGGTCGCCGTCCTCGGTGCGGCGGATGAGGTCGCGGCAGAGGGAGGAGAGGGTGGCCAGGGCGGCGGGGCGCTCGTCGGGGGTGACGTAGCGGTCGGCGATCTGGGCGGAGGCGAAGGCGAGGACGCCCTGGACGAGGGCGAGGTCGGTCTCGCGGGGGAGGTGGGCGCGGGCGGTCTCCAGGTAGGCGGCGGGGGCGAGGTCGCCGTCGCGGACGGCGTCGCGCAGGGCGTTCCAGACGACGGCGCGGGTGAGCGGCTCGGGCAGTGCGGACAGACAGCTTCGGACGGTGTCGAAGGAGCGGTCGTCGAAGCGGATCTTGGCGTAGGTGAGGTCGCCGTCGTTGAGGAGGAGCAGGGCGGGGCGCTTGCCGAGGGGCTGGGGTTGGGTCTGGGGGATGTCGACGTCGAGGCGTTCGCGCAGGGTGAGGCGGGCGGGGCGGCTGTCGTCGTCGGCGAGGTCCTGGTCGTAGAGGCCGACGGTGATGCGGTGGGGGCGGGCGCCGTGCTGTGCGACGGTGAGGTGGTGGTCGCCGTTGCTGCCGGTGACGGTGGGGGTGAGGGTGTCGACGCCGGTGGTGCGCAGCCAGGCGTCGGCCCAGGCGTGGACGTCGCGGTCGGTGTGGGCGGCGAGGGAGTCGATGAAGTCGGCGAGGGCGGCGTTGGCGAACTTGTGGCGGGCGAAGTGGGTGTTGATGCCGGCCAGGAAGTCCTTCTCGCCGAGCCAGGCGACGAGTTGGCGCAGGGCGGAGGCGCCCTTGGCGTAGGAGATGCCGTCGAAGTTGAGGAGGGCGGCGGCGGTGTCGTCGACGTTCTCGGGGGCGACGGGGTGGGTGGAGGGGCGCTGGTCGGCGTCGTAGCCCCAGGCTTTGCGGGAGACGCCGAAGTCGGTCCAGGTGTCGGTGAAGCGGGTGGCTTCGGTGAGGGTCTGGTAGCCCATGTACTCGGCGAAGGACTCGTTGAGCCAGATGTCGTCCCACCAGCGCAGGGTGACGAGGTCGCCGAACCACATGTGGGCCATCTCGTGGGCGATGACCATGGCGCGGGTCTGGCGTTCGGCGTCGGTGACGGCGGAGCGGTAGACGAACTCGTCGCGGAAGGTGACGAGGCCGGGGTTCTCCATGGCGCCGGCGTTGAACTCGGGGACGAACGCCTGGTCGTAGGAGTCGAAGGGGTAGGGCTCCTCGAACTTCTCGTGGTAGCGGTCGAAGCACTGGCGGGTGATCTCGAGGAGTTCGTCGGCGTCGGCGTCGAGGTGGGGGGCGAGGGAGCGGCGGCAGTGGATGCCGAAGGGCAGGCCGCGGTGTTCGGTGGTGACGGAGTGCCAGGGTCCGGCGGCGACGGCGACGAGGTAGGTGGAGATGAGGGGGGTGGGGGCGGCCTGCCAGCGGCCTTCGCCGAGGTGTTCGGTGATGCCGTTGGCGAGGACGGTCCAGTGTTCGGGGGCCTTGACGGTGAGGTCGAAGACGGCCTTGAGGTCGGGCTGGTCGAAGGCGGTGAAGACGCGCTGGACGTCCTCCATGAACAGCTGGGTGTAGAGGTAGGTCTCGCCGTCGGTGGGGTCGGTGAAGCGGTGCATGCCCTCGCCGGTGCGGGAGTAGCGCATGCTCGCCTCGACGCGGAGTTCGTGGTCGCCTGCGGTGAGGTTCTTCAGGGGCAGCCGGTTGTCGTCCAGGGTCTCCGGGTCGAGGGGCTGGCCGTCGAGGGTGACGGAGCGCAGTTCGGCGGGCCTGACCTCGACGAAGGTGTCCCCGTGGGAGCGTGCGGCGAACCTGATGACGGTGTGGGACTCGAAGGTCTCCTCGCCGGTGGTCAGGTCGAGCTCGATCGTGTAGTGGTGGACGTCGAGGAGCTGGGCACGGCTTAGCGCTTCGTCGCGCGTCAGTACGGACATGAACGACATGCTGCCTGATACCGCAGGCCGGGCACAGGGGCGAGTCGTTACGCGGCGTATGTCCCCCCTGTGCTTCTCCTGTGCGCCGGAGCCGCCGTGGACGCCATGGACGCCGTAGACGCCGTAGACGCCGTAGAGGCCTAGAGGCCTTGGACGCCGTGGACGCCTGTCGGGATCAGCCGACGGAGTCGCGGACGGCGTCCTCCGCGATGCGTTCGTGGTGGCGGATGACCTCGCCGATGATGAAGTTCAGGAACTTCTCGGCGAACGCGGGGTCGAGCTTGGCGTTCTCGGCGAGGGTGCGCAGCCGGGCGATCTGGCGGGCCTCGCGGGCCGGGTCGGCGGGCGGCAGCTGGTGGCGGGCCTTGAGGTGGCCGACCTGCTGGGTGGCCTTGAAGCGTTCGGCGAGCATGTGCACGACCGCCGCGTCGATGTTGTCGATGCTGTCCCGCAGCCGGGCGAGCTCCTCGCGGACGGCGGGGTCGACGTCGCCGGTGCCGGGCGTGCCAGGGGTGTTGCTGGTGGTCATGGGCGTTCACCCTAGTGCGCGGTGTCCTCGTACAGTGGAACCGGGTGTACTGGGGTGCACGACGTCTTGGGGGTGCGGGCGTGGCCGACGGCGGACCGGTCGAGCACGGGTATCCGCATCTGGAGACGGTGCGGGAGGCTGTCACGGCGCTGTACCGGCGGTTGTCGTACGACACCGTCCAGCTGTTCGCGACCAGTGTGGCGCCGGGCGACGTGGCGTTCGGCGACGGCGACGATCTGCATCTGGGGGCGCAGCGGGTGGCCCGTGAGCTGGTGCGGCACTATCGGCTGCCGGATGCCCGGATGGTGGTCGCGTTCCGGGAGATGCAGCATGCGGCGAACGTGGAGCTGACGGCGGGGCCGGAGTACTTCATCGAGCTGAACGACCGGTTCCGCAGGTATCGGCGGGACATCGGCGCGGCTCTTGCGCACGAGATCATGCACGTGTATCTGCATCGCCTGGATCTGTCGTTCCCGGGGACTCGGGACAACGAGATCCTGACGGACACGGCGACGACGTATCTGGGCGCGGGCTGGCTGCTGCTGGACGCGTACCGGGAGGACGCGGTCTCCTCGCAGAAGCTGGGGTATCTGACGCCGGAGGAGTTCGGGTACGTGCTGGCGAAGCGGTCGCTGGTCTTCGGCGAGGATCCGTCGGTGTGGTTCACCAGTGCGCAGGCGTACGCGGCGTACGCGAAGGGGTTGGAGCGGGCGCGCGCCGACGAGCGGCAGCCGCCGCTGACGGCCGCCGGCTGGGCGGGACGGCGCCGGTACGCCCGCGACCGCCGTCAGGCCCAGGACCGCCGTCCGGGCGCGGCGGCCCCGGACTCGTCGTACGCCTTCGCCCCCGACCCGGGCAGGGGCCCGCTGCGGGTGACGTTCCCCTGCCCCACCTGCCACCAGCGGATCCGGGTGCCGGTGAAGGGGCGGGTGCGCGCGCGGTGCGGCCTGTGCCGGACGGTCCTGGAGTGCGACACCTAGGAACCCCGTCCGCCCTGGCCGCTCACGCCTGGGAGTCCCTCTCGGGGAGCCTCTCTCGGGGGGCCTCCCTCGGGGGGCCTCTACCCCTGGGCTCCGTACACCGCCCCCGGCGGCTTCGCCTGCGTCAGCAGCTTCTGTACGGCCTCTCCCGCCTCCGTCGGGCTCCAGCGGGCGCCCTTGTCGGCGGTGGGGCCGGGCCGCCAGCCCTCCATGACGGTGATCCGTCCGCCCTCGGCCTCGAAGACGCGCCCGGTGACGCCCGTGCTCGCGGCGGAGCCGAGCCAGACGACGAGGGGGGAGACGTTGTCCGGGGCCATGGCGTCGAAGCCGGTGTCGGGGGCCGCCATGGTCTCGGCGAAGGTCCGTTCCGTCATCCGGGTGCGGGCGGCGGGCGCGATCGCGTTGGCCTGGACGCCGTAGCGGGCGAGTTCGGCGGCGGCGACGAGCGTCAGGGCGATGATCCCGGCCTTGGCGGCGCTGTAGTTGCCCTGTCCGACCGAGCCGAGCAGCCCGGCCCCGCTGCTGGTGTCGACGATCCGGGCGACCGGAGTTCGGCCTGCCCTGGCCTCGGCCCGCCAGTGCGCGGCGGCGTGCTTCAGGGGCAGGAAGTGGCCTTTGAGGTGGACGCGTACGACGGCGTCCCAGTCGTCCTCGTCGAGGTTGACGAGCATCCGGTCGCGCAGGAAGCCGGCGTTGTTGACGAGGGTGTCGAGGCGGCCGTACGTCTCCAGGGCGGTCGTCACGAGGGAGGCGGCGCCCTCGGGGGTGGCGATGTCGCCGCCGTGGGCGACCGCCTCGCCGCCGGACGCGCGGATCTCGGCCGCGACCTGCCCGGCGGGGCTGTCGGGTCCTGGTGTGCCGTCGAGTCCGACGCCGAGGTCGTTGACGACGACCCGGGCGCCCTCGGCGGCGAAGGCGAGGGCGTGGGCCCGGCCGAGCCCGCGTCCGGCGCCGGTGACGACGACGACCCGGCCGTCGCAGATTCCGCTCATCTCACGCCTCCTGTCATTTCATGGCTTCTGTCGTCTCACGGCTCTTGTCGTCTCACGGCTCCTGTCACGTCACAGCTCCTGTCACGTCACAGCTCCTGTCACGTCACAGCTCCTGTCATCTCACGGCTCCTTGTTGGCGGTCGCGGCGTCGAGGAAGGCGGGCCGTTCGCCGCCGCCGTGCACGAGCAGGCTCGCTCCGGTGATGTAGGCGGCCGCGTCGGAGGCGAGGAAGACGGCCGCCGCGCCGATGTCGGCGGGCTGGGCGAGGCGGCCGAGGGGGACGGTGCGGGCGACGGCCTCGACGCCGTCCTCGCCGCCGTAGTGGAGATGGGCCAGCTCGGTGCGGACCATGCCGACGACGAGGGTGTTGACGCGGACCTCCGGCGCCCATTCCACGGCCATCGAGCGGGCCAGGTTCTCCAGACCGGCCTTGGCCGCGCCGTAGGCCGCCGATCCGGGCGAGGGGCGGCTGCCGCTGACGCTGCCGATCATCACGACCGATCCCTGGGCGCGTCTGAGGTGGTCGTAGGCGGCGAGGGAGACGGCGAGGGGGGCGAGGAGGTTGAGCTCGATCACGCGCACGTGGCGCTCGGACTCCGCGTCGGCGAGTCTGCGGTACGGCGCGCCGCCCGCGTTGTTGACCAGGACGTCGAGCCGGGGCAGGTCGACGAAGAGCCGGCGTACGGCGTCGGCGTCCCGTACGTCCAGCGGGACGAACTCGGTGTCCGTCGCCGGGACTTCGGGCGGTCGGCGGGCGCAGACCAGGACCTCGGCGCCCGCGCGGGCGAGGGAGCGCGCGATGCCGGCGCCCACGCCCCGGGTGCCGCCGGTGACGACGGCGACCTTCCCGTCCAGCTCCATTCGCTGCTACCTTTCACCTAACAAACGTTTGGTGGAAAGGTAGCTGATGCTTCCATGGGTGTCTCCACCTCGTCCCCCGAAAAGGGGATTTCTCTTGTCACGGTTGACGTCCCGCCCGTCAACGCGCTGCCGGTGAGCGGCTGGTTCGCGCTGGCCGACGCGGTGCGCGCGGCGGGCCGGGACCCGCAGGTGCGGTGCGTGGTGCTCGCGGCCGAGGGGCGGGGCTTCAACGCGGGCGTGGACATCAAGGAGTTGCAGGCGCAGGGCCCGGGCGCGCTCGTCGGCGCCAACCGGGGCTGCTTCGAGGCGTTCGCGGCGGTGTACGAGTGCGAGGTCCCGGTGGTGGCGGCGGTGCGGGGCTTCTGTCTGGGCGGGGGCGTCGGGCTCGTGGGGAACGCGGACGTGATCGTGGCGAGCGAGGACGCGGTGTTCGGGCTGCCCGAGCTGGACCGGGGCGCGCTGGGCGCGGCGACCCACCTGGCCCGGCTGGTCCCCCAGCATCTGATGCGCGCCCTGTACTTCACCTCGCGCACTGTCACGGCGGCGGAGCTGCACGCGCACGGCTCGGTGTGGCGGGTGGTGCCGCGCGCGGAGGTGGACGCCGCCGCGCTGGAGCTGGCGCGGGAGATCGCCGCGAAGGACGGGGAGCTGCTGCGGCTGGCCAAGGCGGCCATCAACGGCATCGACCCGGTGGACGTGCGCCGCAGTTACCGCTTCGAGCAGGGCTTCACCTACGAGGCGAGCGTCAGCGGGGTGGCCGACCGGGTTCGAGACGGTTTCGGGAAGGAGGGGGCGTAGATGGGCGACAAGACGATGACGGCCGACGAGGTCGTCTCCCGGCTGCACAGCGGCATGACCCTCGGCATCGGCGGCTGGGGCTCACGCCGTAAGCCGATGGCCCTGGTACGGGCGCTGCTCCGGTCGGAGGTCACGGACCTCACCGTCGTGTCGTACGGCGGCCCGGACGTCGGGATGCTCGCGGCGGCCGGCCGGATCCGCAGGCTGGTCGCGGCCTTCGTCACGCTCGACTCGATCCCGCTCGAACCGCACTACCGCGCGGCCCGCGAACGCGGGGCGTTCGAGCTGACGGAGGTCGACGAGGCGATGTTCATGTGGGGACTGCGCGCGGCCGCGAACCGGCTGCCCTTCCTGCCGGTCAGGGCGGGCGTCGGCTCGGACGTGATGCGGGTCAACCCCGGCCTGCGGACGGTGACTTCGCCGTACGAGGACGGGGAGACGTTCGTCGCGATGCCGGCCCTGCGGCTCGACGCGGCGCTGGTGCACGTCAACCGGGCCGACCGGCTGGGCAACGGGCAGTATCTGGGCCCGGACCCGTACTTCGACGACCTGTTCTGCGAGGCGGCGGACACGGCGTACATGTCCTGCGAACGGCTCGTCGACACGGCCGAGTTGACGAAGGAGGCCGCCCCGCAGACCTTGCTGGTCAAGCGGCATGTGGTGACGGGTGTCGTGGAGGCCCCCGGCGGCGCGCACTTCACGTCCTGCGCCCCCGACTACGGCCGGGACGAGGCGTGGCAGAAGCGGTACGCGACCACGCCGTGGCCACAGTTCGCGGCGGGCTATCTGGCAGCGGTCGAGGGGGAGTCATGAGCGAGGTCACCCGTGCCGAGTACTGCGTCGTGGCCTGCGCCGAGGCCTGGCGCGGTGCGGGCGAGATCCTGGCGAGCCCGATGGGCGCGGTCCCCTCCGTCGGCGCCCGGCTGGCCCGGCTCACGTTCGCGCCGGACCTGCTGCTCACCGACGGCGAGGCGACGATCGTCCGCCCGGACGGCACCGCCGAGGGCTGGCTGCCGTACCGCAAGCACCTGGACATGGTCACCGGCGGCCGACGGCACGTGATGATGGGCGCGAGCCAGATCGACCGGTACGGCAACCAGAACATCTCCTGCATCGGCGACTGGGCGAAGCCGGCGCGGCAGCTGCTCGGGGTGCGCGGGGCGCCGGTCAACACGCTCAACAACCCGACGAGTTACTGGATCCCCAGACACTCCCGGCGGGTGTTCGTGGAGAAGGCGGACCTGGTGTGCGGGGTGGGGTACGACCGGCTCGCCGAGCATCCCGGCACGGCCCGCTTCCACCGCATCCCCCGGGTCGTCTCCGACCTGGGCGTCTTCGACTTCGCCACACCCGACCACGCGATGCGGCTGGCCTCGGTGCATCCGGGGGTGACGGTGGAGCAGGTCCGGGAGGCGACGGGGTTCGACCTGGCGGTCCCGGACGAGGTGCCGTACACCCGTGAACCGACCGGCGAGGAGCTGCGGTTGATCCGCGAGGTGATCGATCCGGGGAACAGCCGCGCGCGTGAGGTGCCGGAGGGGACGAGGGCCTGATGGAGACCGCGCTGACCCGGCTGGTCGGGGTCCGGCACCCGATCGTGCAGACCGGGATGGGCTGGGTGGCCGGTCCGCGTCTGGTGTCGGCGGTGGCGAACGCGGGGGCGCTGGGCGTCCTGGGTTCGGCGACGATGACCGTGGACGGGCTGCGGGAGGCGGTCCGTGAGGTGAGGTCCCGTACGGACGCGCCGTTCGGGGTGAATCTGCGGGCCGACGCGGCGGACGCGGGCGACAGGGTGCGGATCATCGTCGACGAGGGCGTGCGGGTCGCGTCGTTCGCGCTGGCGCCGTCCCCGGAGCTGATCGCGGAGCTGAAGGAGGCCGGGGTCGTCGTGATCCCCTCCGTCGGCGCGCGACGGCACGCCGAGAAGGTCGCCGCGTGGGGGGCGGACGCGGTGATCGTGCAGGGCGGGGAGGGCGGCGGGCACACCGGCGAGGTGGCGACGACCGTGCTGCTGCCGCAGGTGGTGGACGCGGTGGACATCCCGGTCGTGGCGGCGGGCGGCTTCTTCGACGGACGGGGGCTGGTCGCGGCGCTGGCGTACGGCGCGGCGGGGGTCGCCCTGGGGACGCGGTTCCTGCTGACCTCGGACTCGACGGTGCCGGAGGCGGTGAAGGCCCGCTATCTGGCGGCGACGGTCCGGGACGTCACGGTCACCCGGGCGGTGGACGGCCTCCCGCACCGCATGCTGCGCACGGATCTGGTGGCCGCCCTGGAGCACTCCGGCCGGGCGCGAAGAGTCCTGCACGCGGTCCGCCGGGCGGCCGGCTTCCGCAAGCTCTCCGGTCTCACCTGGCCGCAGCTGGTCCGCGACGGTCTGGCCATGAAGCACGGCAAGGAGCTGTCCTGGAGCCAGGTCCTGCTCGCCGCCAACACACCCATGCTGCTGAAGTCGGCGATGGTGGACGGCCGTACGGATCTCGGCGTGATGGCCTCCGGGCAGGTCGCCGGGGTGATCGACGACCTGCCGTCGTGCGCGGAGCTGGTGGAGCGGATCACGAAGGAGGCGGAGGAGATCCGGGAACGGCTCGCCCACTCCCTTTGAAAGGCCTCAGAGCCTCTCGTTGAAAGGCCTCAGAGCCTCTCGATGATCGTCACGTTCGCCTGCCCCCCGCCCTCGCACATCGTCTGGAGTCCGAAGCGGCCGCCCGTGCGCTCCAGTTCGTGCAGGAGGGTCGTCATCAGTTTGACGCCCGTCGCGCCGAGGGGGTGGCCGAGGGCGATGGCGCCGCCGTTGACGTTGACCTTGTCCGGGTCCGCGCCGGTCTCCTTCAGCCAGGCCAGGACGACGGGGGCGAAAGCCTCGTTGATCTCGACGAGGTCCATGGCGTCGATGGTGAGGCCGGTCTTCTTCAGGGCGTGGGCGGTGGCGGGGATCGGGGCGGTCAGCATGCGGATGGGGTCCTCGCCGCGCACGGAGAGGTGGTGCACGCGCGCGCGGGGCGTCAGCCCGTGCTCGCGCACGGCTTGCTCCGAGGCCAGCAGCATGGCCGCCGCTCCGTCGGAGACCTGCGAGGAGCAGGCGGCGGTGACGGTGCCGCCGTCGATGACGGGCTTCAGTGCGGCCATCTTCTCCAGCGAGGTGTCCCGGCGCGGCCCTTCGTCGGCCGTGACCTCGCCGTAGGCGACGGTCTCCCGCGCGAACCGCCCTTCGTCGATCGCCCGTATCGCGCGCTGGTGGGAGCGCAGGGCGAACTCCTCCTGGTCCTGCCTGCTGACGCCCCACTTGGCGGCGATCATCTCGGCGCCGGCGAACTGGTTCACGGGCCGGTCGCCGTAGCGGGCGCGCCAGCCCTCGCTGCCGGCGAAGGGGCCCTGGGTGAAGCCGAGCGGCTCGGCGGCCTGGCGGGTGGCGAAGGCGATCGGGATCTGCGACATGTTCTGCACGCCGCCCGCGACGACCAGGTCCTGGGTGCCGGACAGGACGGCCTGCGCGGCGAAGTGCACGGCCTGCTGCGAGGACCCGCACTGGCGGTCGACGGTCACGCCCGGCACCTCCTCGGGCAGTCCGGCGGCCAGCCAGCACGTCCGGGCGATGTCCCCGGCCTGCGGCCCGACCGTGTCCAGGCAGCCGAAGACGACGTCCTCGACGGCCGCCGGGTCGACGCCCGCGCGCGCGAGAAGTTCCTTCAGCACGTGCGCGCCGAGATCCGCCGGGTGCACCCCGGCGAGCCCTCCCCTGCGCCGCCCTACGGGCGTACGGACCGCTTCGACGATATAGGCCTCGGCCATGGCGACTCCCCAGTGGTTTACGTGCGTACGGCGATCCCGTCCAGCACCATCGACAGGTACTGCCGGGCGATCTCCTCGGGGCTGTGCTGTCCGCCGGGCCGGTACCAGGAGGCGGCGACCCAGACGGTGTCGCGGACGAACCGGTAGGCGAGACGGACGTCGAGGTCGGCCCGGAAGACCCGGCCCTCGACCCCGCGTTCCAGCGTGGAGAGCCACGCCTTCTCGAACCTGCGCTGCGACTCGGCGAGGAACGCGAACCGTTCCTGCGCGACCAGTTGCTTGCTCTCCTTCTGATAGATCGCGACGGCGGCGCGGTGCCGGTCGATCTCCCGGAACGACTCGGTGACCAGGGCTTCCAGGGTCTCGCGGGGGCCCGTCCCGGCGGCCAGGACGGTGTCGTAGCCGTCCCACAGCTCGTCGAGGAAGGTGCGCAGGATCTCCTCCAGCATCGACTCCTTGGAGTCGAAGTGGTAGTAGAGGCTGCCCGCGAGCATGCCCGCGTGGTCGGCGATCTTGCGCACGGTGGTGGCGTTGTAGCCCTGTTCGGCGAACACCTCGGCTGCGGTGTTGAGCAACTCGCCGCGACGCGCGGGGGCGGCGGTCACCTGGGGCTTCTTCTTGGTCGGCACGAACACATTGTGGTCCTAGGCGTGCTGGCTGCTGACGGCGACGACCTCGCCGGTCATGTACGAGGAGTAGCCGGAGGCCAGGAACACGATCACGTTGGCCACCTCCCAGGGCTCGGCGTACCGTCCGAAGGCCTCGCGCGCGGTGAGTTCCTCCAGCAGTTCGGGGGTGGTGACCTTCGCCAGGTGCGGATGCATGGCGAGGCTCGGCGCGACGGCGTTGACCCGCACCCCGTAGGCGGCGGCCTCGATCGCCGCGCACCGGGTCAGGGCCATCACGCCCGCCTTCGCGGCGGCGTAGTGCGCCTGTCCGGCCTGGGCGCGCCAGCCGACGACGGAGGCGTTGTTGACGATGACGCCGCCGCCGGTCCGGCGCATGTGCCGCAGGGCGGCGCGGGTGCATCGGAACGTGCCGTTCAACGTGACGTCCAGGACTCTGTCCCACTGTTCGTCGGTCATGTCCACGAGGGGCGCGGTCCCGCCGAGGCCCGCGTTGTTGACGACGACGTCCAGTCGGCCGTGCTCGCGCACCGCCGTGTCGAACAAGGCCTGTATCTGGGTCTCGTCGGTGACGTCGCAGGGCAGCGCGGACACCGACGCCGCGCCGAACTCCTCGGCCAGCTCCGCCTCGGACGACTTGAGCCGGCGGGTGTGCGCGTCGCTGATCAGCACGCGCGCGCCCTCCTCCAGGAAGCGGCGGGCGGTCGCCCCGCCGATTCCCGCGCCGGCCGCCGCGGTGACGACGGCGGTGCGGCCCTTCAGCAGCCCGTGTCCGGGCTCGTATGCCGGACTCTCGACGCCTGTCATAGGGTCACGCTAACCTACCAAACACTTGTTAGGGAAGGATGGCCACGATGGATCTCGCCGTCACACAGGCCGAGGACGCCTTCCGCGCCGAGGCGCGCGCCTGGCTCGCCGCGCATGTGCCGCCCGAGCCGCTGCCTTCCCTGGAGACGGCCGAGGGCTTCGCGGCGCACCGCGCGTGGGAGGCCGAACTGGCCGCGGACCGCTGGTCGGCGGTGAACTGGCCGACGGAGTACGGCGGCCGGGACTGCGGTCTGATCCGCTGGCTGGTCTTCGAGGAGGAGTACTGGGCGGCCGACGCGCCCGGACGCGTCAATCAGAACGGGATCAGCCTGCTCGCCCCGACCCTCCTCGACCACGGCACGCCGGAGCAGTGCGCCCGGGTCCTGCCGCCGATGGCCGCCGGCGAGACCGTGTGGGCGCAGGCCTGGTCGGAGCCGGAGGCCGGTTCGGATCTGGCGTCCCTGCGCTCCAGGGCGGTGCGCGCGGCGGGCGGCTGGCGCTTGAGCGGTCAGAAGACCTGGTCCTCCCGCGCGGCCTTCGCCGACCGCGCCTTCGGCCTGTTCCGCACGGACCCCGACGCGCCCAAGGCGCATCAGGGGCTGAGCTATCTGATGTTCGACCTGCGCGCCCCGGGGGTCACGGTCCGTCCGATCGGCCGCCTCGACGGGAAGCCGGCGTTCGCCGAGCTGTTCCTGGACGAGGTGTTCGTGCCGGACGAGGACCTGATCGGGGAGCCCGGCGCGGGCTGGCGGATCGCGATGTCGACGGCGGCCAACGAGCGCGGTCTCACCCTGCGCTCCCCCGGCCGTTTCCTGGCGGCCGCCGACCGCCTGCGCACCCTCTGGCAGGAGCGGGGCAGCCCCCCGCAGACGCGCAGCCGCGTGGCCGACGCGGTCATCGGCGCCCGCGCCTACCAGCTGTTCACCTACGCGGCCGCCTCCCGCTTCCTGGCCGGCGAGCGGCTCGGCCCGGAGTCCAGCCTGAACAAGGTCTTCTGGTCGGAGCTCGACATCGCGCTGCACGAGACGGCGCTCGACCTGCTCGGCGAGGAGGGCGAGCGGGCGGACACCGACTGGGCGGAGCGGTACGTCTTCTCCCTGGCCGGCCCGATCTACGCGGGGACGAACGAGATCCAGCGCGACATCGTCGCCGAGCGCCTGCTCGGCCTGCCGAAGGGACGCCGCTGATGCGCTTCCTCCTCGACGCCGAGCAGCGGGCGTTCGCCGACTCCCTGGACGCGATGCTGACGGCCGCCGACACCCCGAAGGCGATACGGGAGTGGAGCCGCGGCGAGCACACGAGCGGGCGTGCACTGTGGTCCCGGCTCGCCGACGCGGGCGTGTTCGCGCTGGCGGTGCCGGAGGCGTACGAGGGACTCGGGCCGCGCCCTGTGGAACTCGCGCTGGCCTTCGTGGAGTTGGGGCGGCACGCGGTGCCCGGGCCGCTGGTGGAGACGGTGACCGCGGCGGCCCTGGTCCGTGAACCGGGCCCGGCGAAGCGGCTGTTGCCCGCGCTGGCCTGCGGCGAGTCGATGGCGACGGTGGCGTACGAGGGGTCGTACGCGCTCGACGGCGATCTGGCGGACGTACGACTGTCGCTGGCCCCCGACGGTCTGCGTCTCGCCCCCGGGCACGAGGCGACACGTCCCTCCCTGGACCCGGCGCGGCGGCTCGCGCGGCTCCGGCCGGGCGGTGAACTGCTCGCCGTCCGCCCGCCCGTGCGGGAGGCCCTGCTCTGGGCCCGGCTGGCCACCGCCGCACAGGCCCTCGGGGTCGGACTGGCGCTGCTGGAGCGGACGGTGGCGTACGTCGGGCAGCGCACGCAGTTCGGCGCGCCGGTCGGCTCGTTCCAGGCGGTCAAGCATCGGCTGGCGGACGCGAGGATCGCCCTGGAGTTCGCCCGGCCGCTGGTCCTGGGGGCCGCCGTGACGATGACGCCGGCGGATGTGGCCGCGGCCAAGGTGAGCGCCTGCGAGGCGGCGTACGCGACGGCCCGGACGGCGCTTCAACTGCACGGCGCGATCGGCTACACGGCCGAGTACGACCTCTCGCTCTGGCTGACCAAGGCCCGCGCCCTGCGCACGGCGTGGGGCACGCCGGACGAGTGCAGGGCGGACGCGCTCGGGGCCTGACCGCGGTCGCCCTCAGGCGGTCACCTTGGCGACGAAGGCGGCGAGGTTGGCGACGGTCCGCCGGATCTTCTCCTCCAGGGTGATGGTCTCGGGCAGTCGGGCCCCGATGCCCGCGTCGCGCCTGCCGCGCACGTAGAGCGAGCAGGCGAGGTCCGCGCACAGGTAGGCGCCCACCGAGTTGCCCTGCTGTCCGGCCCGGCCCGCCTTCGGCGCGACCATCAGGCAGACGCCGCCGGAGTGGGTGGTCAGGCACATCGAGCACATGCTGCGCCGCGCCTGCCCGACGGCTGCGGCGGAGGCACGCAGGACGAGCGCCTTCGGGCCGCCGTCCAGCTCGACGGCGAGGTAGGCCCGGTCGGGGGCCTGGGGGTCGCGCCAGCCGAGGTAGTCCAGGTCGCCCCAGGGCCGGTCGGCCAGATCGCGCGGGACGGTCAGGCGCTTCGCCTCGCCCTTGGTGCAGTTCACGAAGGCGGCACGGATCTCCTGCTCGGTCAGCGGCTTCACGAGGGTGAGGCTAATTTGCCTAAACCTTTTAGGCAAATGCATAATCGCTTCAGGTGAACGAGATGACGGCGAATGAAGCGAAGGAAGCGAAGGAAGCGAAGGAGGGGACGGCGATGGTGCGCGTGGGGCTGACCACGGAACGTCTGACACGGGCGGGCGCGGAACTGGCCGACGAGGTCGGCTTCGACGAGGTGACCGTCTCGGCGCTGGCCCGGCGGTTCGACGTCAAGGTCGCGAGTCTGTACTCGCATGTGAAGAACTCCCAGGACCTCAGGACCCGGATCGCCCTCCTCGCCCTGGAGGAGCTCGCCGACCGGGCCGCCGAAGCCGTGGCCGGCCGGGCCGCCAAGGACGCCCTGACCGCCCTGGCGAACGTCTACCGCGACTACGCCCGCGAGCACCCCGGCCGCTACGCTGCCGCCCAACTGCGACTCGACCCGGAGACGGCGGCCGCGAGCGCGGGCGTCCGGCACGCCCGGATGACCCGGGCGATCCTGCGCGGCTACGACCTGACGGAACCCGACCAGACCCACGCGGTCCGGCTGCTGGGCAGCGTCTTCCACGGCTACGTCACCCTGGAGCTGGGCGGCGGCTTCAGCCACAGCGCCCCCGACACCCAGGAGACCTGGACCCGGATCCTCGACGCCCTCGACGCCCTGCTGCGCACCTGGCCCGCCGCATGAGCCGCGCGCCCGAGTCCGGGTCCGGGTCCGGCTGGATCACCACGCCCATCACCGCGGGCCTGCTGCGCGGCGCCCTCGACCTGGAGCGCACCGAACACGGCCTGCTGCCGCACCGGCTGCCCGCACGCGCGCGTGCCCAGTGCACCGACCCACAGCTCGCCATGGCCGAGTCCCAGCCCTCGGGCGTACGCCTGGTCTTCCGCACCCGCGCCACCGCCGTCGAACTGGACACCCTGCCCACCAAGCGGGTCTACGTCGGTGCGCCGCCCCGCCCGGACGGCGTGTACGACCTGGTCGTCGACGGCCGCCCGGCCGGCCGGGCCAGCGTCACGGGCGGCGCCACCCTGACCGTCGACATGGCCGCGGGAACCAGCCGAACGGAGTCAGGACCGCCCGGCACCCTCCGCTTCACCGGCCTCCCGGGCGCCGTCAAGGACGTCGAGATCTGGCTCCCGCACAACGAGACCACCGAGCTTCTCGCCCTGCGCACCGACGCCCCCGTCGAACCCGTGCCGGACCGGGGCCGCCCGACATGGCTGCACCACGGCAGCTCGATCAGCCACGGCTCCGACGCCGCGAGCCCCACCGCCATCTGGCCCGCCCTGGCCGCCTCCCTCGGCGGCGTGGAGCTGATCAACCTGGGGCTGGCCGGCAGCGCCCTGCTCGACCCGTTCACCGCCCGCGCCCTGCGCGACACCCCCGCCGACCTGATCAGCGTCAAGATCGGAATCAACCTGGTCAACACCGACCTGATGCGGCTGCGCGCCTTCGCCCCCGCCGTCCACGGCTTCCTCGACACCGTCCGCGAAGGCCACCCGAGCACACCCCTGCTGGTCGTCTCGCCGATCCTCTGCCCCATGCACGAGGACACGCCCGGCCCCACCGCCCTCGACCTCGACGCGATCGCCGACGGAGGGCCGCTGTTCCAGGCCATGGGCGACCCGGCGGAGGTCGCGACCGGGAAACTGACCCTGCGCGTCATCCGCGCCGAACTGGCCCGGATCGTCGAACAGCGCGCCGCCGACGACCCGAACCTGCACCACCTCGACGGCCGCGCCCTCTACAACGAGGCCGACTGGACCGAACTGCCCCTCCCCGACGGCCTCCACCCGGACGCCGCCACCCACCGCCTGATCGGAGAACGCTTCGCCGCCCTGGCACTCGCCTCCGCCGCCTTCACGACCGTACGACCCCCGACGACCGTACGACCGCCTACGACCGTACGATTCCCGCCGCCCGTGCGGCCGTGAGCCACTGCGGGAAATCGGCCACCAGCCGGTCGTACAGCTCTCCGTCCGACACCTTGCGCGGGTCCGAACCGGCGTGGAAGAAGCCGGCGTTGTCGACGGCCCGCTTTCCCGGCACGGGCAGTTCGTCGAGCTTGCGCAGGAAGTCGAACTGTCTGCTGCCCCGGTCGCCGAAGCCGATGAACTGCCAGAACAGCGGCAGCTTGGCCGCCTTGCACAGATAGCGCTCGGCGGCGAGCTTGTTGATCGGGCCCCCGTCGGTCTGGAACACCACGAGCGCGGGGTCCTTCGAGCCGCTGTCGAGGTAGTGGTCGATGACGGCGTCCATGGCCAGGTGGTAGCTGGTCTTGCCCATGTGCCCGAGTCCGGCCACGATCTTCTCCACCCGCCCCCGATGGTCGGCGAGGGCGATGTCGGTGACCGCGTCGACGTCGGTGGAGAAGAAGACGACCGGGACGCGGCCGTCGTCGTCGAGATGGGCGGACAGCCCGAGCACCCGGTCCGCGAGCGCCTGCACGCTGCCGTCCTGGTAGTACGGCTTCATCGACCCCGAGTAGTCGACCACGAGATAGACGGCGGCCCGCTGCCCGTCCAGACCGTGTTTCGTGAGGGAGACCCCGGCGCTCTTGTACAAGTCGACCAGCGCGGGAGCGGTCTCCTGGACCTTGGTGAGACTGATCGCGACCATGGCCCCACCCTGCCATGCCCAACACACCGACGAGCGCGGCCCATTAGGGACGGAATGACAAGGAACACGATATTCCGGCCCTAGGGTGTCCGGCATGAACCGTGCCGCCGCCCTGGTCTGCGCCGCCGTCGCGTCGACGGTGTACCTGCTCGCCCCGGCCCAGCCCGCCCCCAGCGTCCAGGCGACCCCGCCCGGCCTGGCCGCCCCCGCGCAGAAGGAACTGGCCCAGCAGATCGTGGCGAGCGCCGAGAACGGCACCCTGAACTGGCGCAGCGCGTACGGGTACGTGGAGGACATCGGCGACGGCCAGGGCTACACCGCGGGCCTGATCGGCTTCTGCACCGGCACCCATGACCTGCTCGCCCTGGTGGAGCGCTACACACGCGCCCATCCGGACAACGCGCTCGCTCCCTACCTGCCCGCGTTGCGCCGCGTCGACGGCACCGCCTCGCACGCGGGCCTGGACCCCGGCTTCCCGGCGGCCTGGCGTACGGAGTCCAGGGCGCCGGCCTTCCGCGCCGCCCAGGACGCCGAACGCGACCGGGTCTACTTCGACCCCGCGGTACGCCGGGGCCGCGCCGACGGTCTGGGCGCGCTCGGCCAGTTCGCCTACTACGACGCCCTGGTCTTCCACGGCCCCGGCACCGGCCCGACCAGCTTCGACGGCATCCGGGCCCGGGCGATGCAACAGGCCCGCACACCCGCACAGGGCGGCGACGAGCGCACGTACCTCGACGTCTTCCTCGACGTCCGCCGCCGCGCCATGCTGACCCGGCACCCCGGCGTCGACACCTCCCGCGTCGACACCGCCCAGCGCCGCTTCCTGCACGACGGCAACCTCGGCCTGCGCACCCCGCTGCGCTGGCAGATGTACGGGGAGACGTACGAGGTGCCGTAGGCACGGCGGACATGCCGCGGCGCCTGCCGGTCCGGTCGGGGACGAGGCAGGCGCCGCGTAGTGTTCCGCACGCCTTTGTGCGGGACGTCTTGGTGAGGGGTTCTCCCTCGGGCCGTCAGACCATCAGGGAGCGGTCCGTCGGGCGGATCGGGGCCGGGAGTTCGCTGGCGCCGGTCAGGAAGCGGTCGACGCCGCGGGCGGCCGAGCGGCCCTCCGCGATCGCCCACACGATCAGGGACTGGCCGCGGCCGGCGTCGCCGGCGACGTACACGCCGGGGACGTTGGTCTGGAAGTCGGCGTCGCGGGCGACGTTGCCGCGCTCGTCGAGGTCCAGGCCGAACTGCGAGACGAGGCCGTTGTCCTGGTCGGTGCCCGTGAAGCCCATCGCCAGCGTGACCAGCTGGGCGGGGATCTTGCGCTCCGTGCCCGGCTTCGGGGTCAGGCGGCCGTCGATGAACTCGACCTCGCTGAGGTGCAGCCACTGGACGTTGCCGTCCTCGTCGCCCTCGAAGTGGGTGGTGGAGACGGAGTAGACCCGCTCGCCGCCCTCCTCGTGCGCGCTGGTGACCTTGTAGAGCATCGGGAAGGTCGGCCAGGGCTGACCCGGGTTCCGCTCCTCGCCGGGCCTCGGCATGATCTCCAGCTGGGTGACGGAGGCCGCGCCCTGACGGTGGGCGGTGCCCACGCAGTCCGCGCCGGTGTCGCCGCCGCCGATGACCACGACGTGCTTGCCCTCGGCCGAGATCGGGGGCGCCACGAAGTCGCCCTCCTGGACCTTGTTGGCCAGCGGCAGGTACTCCATCGCCTGGTGGACGCCCTTGAGCTCACGACCGGGGACCGGGAGGTCACGGGCGGTGGTGGCGCCGGCGGCGATGACGATCGCGTCGTAGCGCTTCTTCAGGTCGGTCGCCTTGAGGTCGCGGCCGATCTCGATGCCCGTACGGAAGCGGGTGCCCTCCGCGCGCATCTGCTCGATACGGCGGTTGATGTGCCGCTTCTCCATCTTGAACTCGGGGATGCCGTAGCGGAGGAGGCCTCCGATGCGGTCCGCGCGCTCGTAGACGGCGACGGTGTGGCCGGCCCGGGTGAGCTGCTGGGCGGCGGCCAGGCCCGCCGGGCCCGAGCCGATGACCGCGACGGTCTTGCCGGACAGGCGCTCCGGGGCCTGCGGGGCGACGTCGCCGGTCTCCCACGCCTTGTCGATGATCGAGACCTCGACGTTCTTGATGGTGACGGCCGGCTGGTTGATGCCCAGCACACACGCCGACTCGCACGGAGCGGGGCACAGGCGGCCCGTGAACTCCGGGAAGTTGTTCGTGGCGTGCAGGCGCTCGGAGGCCGCCGTCCAGTCCTCGCGGTAGGCGAAGTCGTTCCACTCGGGGATCAGGTTCCCCAGCGGACAGCCGTTGTGACAGAACGGGATGCCGCAGTCCATGCACCGGCCGGCCTGCTTGCTGATGATCGGCAGCAGCGAGCCCGGGACGTAGACCTCGTTCCAGTCCTTCAGACGCACGTCGACGGGACGGGACTTGGCGACCTCGCGCCCGTGGTTCAGAAAGCCCTTCGGGTCAGCCATTGATCGCCGCCTCCATCATCTTCTCGGTGATCTCGGACTCGGAGAGTCCCGCCTGCTCGGCGGCGTCCTTGGCGGCGAGCACTGCCTTGTACGTGCTGGGGATGATCTTGCTGAAGCGCTCCACGGAGACGTCCCAGTCGGCGAGCAGCTTCTCGGCGACCGTCGAGGCGGTCTCCTCGGCGTGGCGGCGCACCACGTCGTGCAGCCACTGCTTGTCCGTGTCGTCGAGGGCCTCGATCGCGTCGAGGTTGCCGACGTTGACGTTGTCGCGGTCGAGGTCGATGACGTACGCGATGCCGCCGGACATGCCGGCCGCGAAGTTGCGGCCCGTCTCGCCGAGGACCACCGCGTGACCGCCGGTCATGTACTCGCAGCCGTGGTCGCCCACGCCCTCGGAGACGACCGTCGCGCCGGAGTTGCGGACGCAGAACCGCTCGCCGGTGCGGCCGCGCAGGAACAGCTCGCCGCCGGTCGCGCCGTAGGCGATGGTGTTGCCCGCGATCGTGGAGAACTCGGCGAGGTGGTCGGCGCCCCGGTCGGGGCGGACGACGACCCGGCCGCCGGAGAGGCCCTTGCCGACGTAGTCGTTGGCGTCGCCCTCCAGGCGCAGCGTGACGCCGCGCGGCAGGAAGGCGCCGAAGGACTGGCCGGCGGAGCCCGTGAAGGTGATGTCGATGGTGTTCTCGGGCAGGCCCGCACCGCCGAACTTCTTCGTCACCTCGTGGCCGAGCATGGTGCCGACCGTGCGGTTGATGTTGCGGATGGAGACCTGGGCGCGCACCGGCTGGGCGTCGGTCGCGGAGTCCGCGGCGAGCGCGTCGGCGGCGAGCTTGATCAGCTCGTTGTCTAGCGCCTTCTGCAGGCCGTGGTCCTGTGCGACGACCTGGTGCAGGGCGGCGCCCTCGGGCAGCTCGGGCACGTAGAACAGCGGGGCCAGGTCCAGGCCCTGGGCCTTCCAGTGGTCGACGGCGCGCTCGACGTCGAGGACCTCGGCGTGGCCGACGGCCTCCTCGATCGAGCGGAAGCCGAGCTCGGCCAGCAGCTCGCGGACTTCTTCGGCGATGAACTTGAAGAAGTTCACGACGTACTCGGCCTTGCCGGAGAAGCGGTCGCGCAGCACCGGGTTCTGGGTGGCGATGCCCACGGGGCAGGTGTCCAGGTGGCAGACGCGCATCATGACGCAGCCGGAGACGACGAGCGGCGCGGTCGCGAAACCGAACTCCTCGGCGCCGAGCAGCGCGGCGATGATCACATCGCGGCCGGTCTTCAGCTGGCCGTCGGTCTGCACGACGATGCGGTCGCGCAGGCCGTTGAGCAGCAGGGTCTGCTGGGTCTCGGCGAGACCGAGCTCCCAGGGGCCGCCCGCGTGCTTGAGGGACGTCAGCGGCGAGGCGCCGGTGCCGCCGTCGTGGCCGGAGATCAGCACGACGTCCGCGTGGGCCTTGGAGACGCCCGCGGCGACCGTGCCGACGCCGACCTCGGAGACCAGCTTCACGTGGATGCGGGCCTGCGGGTTGGCGTTCTTGAGGTCGTGGATCAGCTGAGCCAGGTCCTCGATGGAGTAGATGTCGTGGTGCGGCGGCGGGGAGATGAGACCGACGCCCGGGGTCGAGTGACGCGTCTTGGCGACCCACGGGTAGACCTTGTGGCCGGGCAGCTGGCCGCCCTCGCCGGGCTTGGCGCCCTGGGCCATCTTGATCTGGATGTCGTCCGCGTTGACCAGGTACTCGGAGGTCACGCCGAAGCGGCCGGAGGCGACCTGCTTGATGGCGCTTCGCCGGGCCGGGTCGTAGAGACGGTCCGGGTCCTCGCCGCCCTCGCCGGTGTTGGACTTGGCGCCCAGCTGGTTCATGGCGATGGCGAGGGTCTCGTGCGCCTCGAGGGAGATCGAGCCGTACGACATGGCGCCGGTGGAGAAGCGCTTGACGATCTCGGAGACCGGCTCGACCTCGTCGACGGAGATCGGCTCACGGTCGCTCTTGAAACCGAACAGGCCGCGGAGCGTCATCAGCCGCTCGGACTGCTCGTTCACCCGGTCCGTGTACTTCTTGAAGATGTCGAAGCGGTTGGCGCGCGTCGAGTGCTGGAGACGGAAGACCGTCTCCGGGTCGAACAGGTGCGGCTCGCCCTCACGGCGCCACTGGTACTCGCCGCCTATCTCCAGGGCGCGGTGGGCCGGCGCGATGCCGCTGGCCGGGTAGGCCTTGGCGTGGCGGGCGGCGACCTCCTTGGCGACGACGTCGATGCCGACACCGCCGATCTTGGTGGCCGTGCCGCTGAAGTACGTGGAGACGAACTGCTCGTCGAGGCCGACCGCCTCGAAGACCTGGGCGCCGCGGTAGGAGGCCACGGTGGAGATGCCCATCTTGGACATGACCTTCAGGACGCCCTTGCCGAGCGCGTAGATCAGGTTGCGGATCGCCTGCTCGGGCTCGAGGCCGTTGAGGAAGGTGCCCGCGCGCAGCAGGTCCTCGACCGACTCCATCGCCAGGTACGGGTTGACGGCCGCCGCGCCGAAGCCGATCAGCAGGGCCACGTGGTGGACCTCGCGGACGTCGCCGGCCTCGACCAGCAGGCCCACCTGGGTGCGCTGCTTGGTGCGGATGAGGTGGTGGTGGACGGCCGCGGTGAGCAGCAGCGAGGGGATCGGCGCGTGCTCGGCGTCGGAGTGGCGGTCCGACAGGACGATGAGGCGGGCGCCGTTGTCGATGGCGGCGTCGGCCTCGGCGCAGATCTCGGCGAGGCGCGCGGCGAGGGCGTCGCCGCCGCCGTGCACCCGGTACAGGCCGGAGAGGGTCGCGGCCTTGAAGCCGGGCATGTCGCCGTCGGCGTTGATGTGGATGAGCTTGGCCAGCTCGTCGTTGTCGATCACCGGGAACGGCAGGGTGACCGTACGGCAGGAGGCGGCGCTCGGCTCCAGCAGGTTGCCCTGCGGGCCGAGGCAGGAGCGCAGGCTGGTGACCAGCTCTTCCCGGATGGCGTCCAGCGGCGGGTTGGTGACCTGCGCGAACAGCTGGGTGAAGTAGTCGAAGAGCAGCCGCGGGCGCGCGGAGAGCGCGGCGATCGGCGAGTCCGTGCCCATGGAGCCGAGGGGCTCGCCGGCGGTCTTGGCCATCGGCGCGAGGATGACGCGCAGCTCTTCCTCGGTGTAGCCGAAGGTCTGCTGGCGGCGGGTGACGGAGGCGTGGGTGTGGACGATGTGCTCGCGCTCGGGCAGGTCGGAGAGCTCGATCTCGCCGGCCTCGAGCCACTCGGCGTACGGCTTCTCGGCGGCGAGCTGGGCCTTGATCTCGTCGTCCTCGATGATGCGGTGCTCGGCGGTGTCGACGAGGAACATCTTGCCGGGCTGGAGGCGGCCCTTGCGGACGACCTTCGCGGGGTCGATGTCGAGGACGCCGACCTCGGAGCCGAGGACGACGAGGCCCTCGTCGGTGACCCAGTAGCGGCCGGGGCGCAGACCGTTGCGGTCGAGGACCGCGCCGACCTGGACGCCGTCGGTGAAGGTGACGCAGGCCGGGCCGTCCCAGGGCTCCATCATCGTGGAGTGGAACTGGTAGAAGGCGCGCCGGGCCGGGTCCATGGTGTCGTGGTTCTCCCACGCCTCCGGGATCATCATCAGCACGGAGTGCGGGAGCGAGCGGCCGCCGAGGTGGAGCAGTTCGAGGACCTCGTCGAAGGACGCCGAGTCGGAGGCGTCCGGCGTACAGACGGGGAAGACGCGCTCGATGGCCTTCTCGTCCTGCCCGAACAGGTTCGACACCAGCTGCGACTCGCGGGCGACCATCCAGTTGCGGTTGCCCTTGACGGTGTTGATCTCACCGTTGTGGGCGACGAAGCGGTACGGGTGGGCGAGCGGCCACGACGGGAAGGTGTTCGTCGAGAAGCGCGAGTGGACGAGCGACACGGCCGAGGCGTAGCGGCGGTCGGACAGGTCCGGGAAGAAGGGCTCGAGCTGGCCGGTGGTCAGCATGCCCTTGTAGACGATGGTCCGCGCGGACAGCGAGGGGAAGTAGACGCCGGCCTGGCGTTCGGCGCGCTTGCGCAGCACGAAGGCCTTGCGGTCGAGGTCGATGCCCTTCGAGCCGCTGTCGGCGACGAAGACCTGGCGGAAGGCGGGCATCGTCGAGCGGGCGGTGGCGCCGAGGAGCTGGGGCGCGACCGGAACCTCGCGCCAGCCGAGGACGGTGAGGTCCTCCTCGGCGGCGATCGTCTCGATCTGCGAGACGGCGTCCTGGATGCCGTCCTCGGGGAGGAAGGCGATGCCGACGGCGTAGGCGCCGGCCTCGGGCAGCTCGAACTCGGTCACCTCGCGGAAGAAGGCGTCCGGGACCTGGGTCAGGATGCCCGCGCCGTCGCCGGAGTCCGGCTCGGAGCCGGTGGCGCCGCGGTGTTCGAGATTGCGCAGAACGGTGAGCGCCTGCTCGACCAGCGTGTGGCTCGCCTCGCCGGTGAGGTTCGCCACGAAGCCGACGCCACAGGCGTCGTGCTCGTTGCGGGGGTCGTACATACCCTGCGCAGCAGGGCGAGCATCCATGAAGGACCAGTTCTGGCCATTCGCGGAATGCTGGGACGGCTGGCGCGGCGTACGCATCGGCTCTCCCGTCGTCGTCTCAGTGGCAATTGATTGCTTGCGAAGGGACGACGTTGGCCCTCTGCGTAAGTGCAAAATTTCGTGCAGGTTACATGATGGAGCGGTTCTCGGGAACCGGATACTCCGTTCCAACATGCGGACGCCATGTGCTCGCGTCGGGGGTACCGCGCACATGGCTTGAAGTATGTGGGGACCGACTGGGACAGATCGGTGTCCGTCGGTCCGAAGGGGCAGAGGGGGCGTCGTCGCCCACCCCGCGAGTGCGCCGTAGGCGTCATTGCCCACAGCGCTTACGGCTCATGCCCACTGGTTAAGCACTCGAAACCAGTCGGTAACGACTACTTATGCGGCCCAACGCATAAGTAGCATCCGCTCTATCCTACGGCCGTACCGAACACCATGCCCAGGGCGTACGTCACACCGGCCGCCGCACCGCCGAGCGCGAGCTGCCTCAGCCCGCTGAACCACCAGGTCCGCGCGGTCACCCGGGCCACCACGGCCCCGCAGCCGAACAGCCCGAAGAGCGCCAGCAGCACGGCCGGCCACAGCGAGGTCGCCCCGAGCAGATACGGCAGCACGGGCAGCAGGGCGCCCAGCGCGAAGGCGCCGAAGCTGGAGACGGCGGCGACCAGCGGCGAGGGCAGGTCGGACGGGTCGATGCCCAGCTCCTCGCGGGCGTGGATCTCCAGCGCCTGCTCGGGATCGATCGACAGCTGCCGGGCGACCTGCCGGGCCAGCGCGGGCTCGACGCCCCGCGCCTCGTACAGCGCGGCGAGCTCGGCCTCCTCGTCCTGCGGGTGCTTGCGCAGCTCCCGCCGCTCCACCTCCAGCTCGGCCTCGACGAGCTCGCGCTGCGAGGCGACGGAGGTGTACTCGCCGGCGGCCATCGAGAAGGCGCCCGCGGCGAGCCCCGCGAGCCCGGTCAGGACGACGGCCTGCTGCCCCACGGATCCGCCGGCGACGCCGGTCATCAGGGCGAGGTTGGAGACCAGGCCGTCCATCGCGCCGAACACGGCGGGGCGCAGCCAGCCGCCGGTCACGTCCCGGTGGGTGTGGTTGTCGCGGTGCGCCTCGTGCAGCGACGCCTCGGTCTCGATGATGGCCATCACGGTCCCCCAGGGAGCATCAGAAAGCTTAGGCAAAGCTAAGTTTGGACTGTTTCCACTTTTCGACAGCACCGAAGATACGCCCCACCCCTCCCTCCCGCCAGCTAGGAAAGCCTGGGCTAACCTGCGCCTTTACCCTCGATCGCTCATTCGATCGGTATCCCGCACAGATGTCGACCGGGTGACATGGAGGCTTCCGAGGCTCAGGTCAACCGCCGACGGTGGGACACATCCGCAAAGGGTTCCGCGCCCCGTGCGGCACCCCCGGAGGAGAGGCCGCGTATGGCATCGATCGCCTGCATCCCCTCGGTTCCGGCGCCGGGGGACGCCGCCGCACTGCGCGAACGGGCCCGCGGCGCCCTGCTCGGCCTCGCCGTCGGAGACGCCCTCGGAGCCCCGGCCGAGAACCTGAAGCCCTCGGAGATCCGCGCCCGCTGGGGCCGTATCACCGGCTATGTCGCCGACACCCCGGCCGGCACGGACGACACGGAGTACGCGATCTTCTCGGGCCTGCTGCTGGCCCGCCACGGCTCCGCGCTCACCCCGGCCCATGTGGAGGCGGCCTGGCACCACTGGATCGCCGACCGCGACGAGGGCCCCTTCCGCGGCGCGGGCTTCAGCGAACGCGGCACCCTGGAGAACCTCCGCCGGGGCCTGGCCGCCCCCATCTCGGCGCAGCACCGGCACGCCTGGAGCGACGGCCTGGCCATGCGGGCGGCCCCCTTCGGCGTGTTCGCGGCGGGCCGGCCCGCGGAAGCCGCCCGCCTGGTCGCGATCGACGGCTCGGTGAGCCACGACGGCGAGGGCATCTACGGCGGCCAGGCGGTCGCCGCGGGCGTGGCCGCGGCGATGGCGGGCGCGTCCACCATCGCCGTCGTCGCCTCCGCCCTGGCCGTGGTCCCCGACGACTCCTGGACGGCCCGCTCGCTGCGCCGCGCGGTGGCGGTGGCCCACCGCGGCGAACGAGCGGTCCGCTCCGCCGTCGTCATCGGCGGCTACCCCTGGACCGACCTCGCCCCGGAGGCCGTCGCCCTCGCCTTCGGCGCGTACGCGGCAGCCGACGGCGACTTCTCGGAGGCCGTCCTCACCGCCGTGAACATGGGCCGCGACGCCGACACCACGGCCGCGGTGGCGGGCGCACTGGCCGGCGCGACCCGGGGCGTCTCCGCGATCCCGCCCCAGTGGGCGGCCGCCATCGGCCCGGCCCGCGGCAGCTGCCTCCCCTCCATGGCAGGCCACCACATCCTGGACGTGGCCGAACTGCTGGTACCGGGCGAGGGCGGCAGATGGGGAGCGACCGGCTTCGTACCGGGCGACCTGCCCGCCCTGACAGCGGACACCGACCCGGGAGTGCGCTCATGAGACCACCGGGCCCCTGGGACGAGGGGACGGGGGCAGGCGCCCCGACCCCGACGACGGACACGACGTCACCCACCGAACCGACACCCACGGCGAAGCCGAACGCACCGACGCCCTTCGAACCGACACCTACGGCACAACCCAAGGCTCCGACGACCGCCGCACCGACGCCCACGGCGAAGCCGAACGCACCAGCGGCCGCCGGCGGCGGGGACGCCCCACAGGGGCCACCCGCACCCGACGGCGAAAGCCGCACGGGCGGTGCGGGTGGGAATCACCGTCCGGCCGAAGGCGCAGCCGAGGCCGTAGGACCCGCCCAGCCCCCGCAGGGATCCCGCATCGAGGGCCTCCTGCTGGGCCTCGCCGCAGGCGACGCCGCCGGCTGGCCCGCCGCCCGTCACCGAGCCGCCCGCATGCCCGAGTGGACCCGCCGCCTCACTCGCGAGCTGGACACCTTCGCCGAGCACAACGCGACGACCACCCTCCCCGTCCCGATCGCCCTCAACCAACCCCCCGAGCCCCTCCGCCTGGGCCCCTCCGACGACGCCGAGTGGGCGGCCTTCGCCGCGGAGGCGGTCCTGCGCGCCGGAGACGACGCCGCCCTCGGCGACCTCAGCCGAGAGCGCCGTATGCGCGCCGCCATCGATCTCACCTGGAACGCGATCGCCAGCGAGGTCGCGGCGGCAGCCGACCGCGCCCCCGAGGTCGAGTCGGCGGTCCTCCCTCTGCGCGCCCGCATCTCCGTCCGGGCCGGCCTGGGCAACCTCGTCGCCGGTCTGCGTCCGCCCGCCACCGGCCACGACAACCCCCACTACTTCGACGACGCCGCCTGCGTACGCGCCTGTGTGCTCGCCGTCGCCCACCCCGGCGACGCCCGACTCGCGGCGGAACTCGCCGAGTTCGACGCCCGCTACACCCAGGACGGCGACGGCGTGCACGGCGCGCGGGCGATGGCGGCGGCGCTCGCGCTGGCCCTGGTCGGCGCGGACGCCGAGGCCTGTGTGACGGCGGCGCTGGCCGAACTCCCCGAGCACACCGAGATCGGCCGCAACGCCCGTCACGCGCTGAAGCTGGCCCGGGACGCCGAGAGCGCCTTCGCCCTGGTCCCCCTGCTGGAGCACCAGATCGTCGACCACGTCTACAGCTACGGCATCGCCGCCGCCGAGACGGTCCCGGTCGCCCTCGCCCTGACCCTCGCCTCCGGCGGCCGTATCGGCGAGGCGGTGCCGGCGGCGGCCTGTCTCTCCCGGGTCGCGGACTCGGCCCCCGCCCTGGCGGGCGCTCTGACCGGTGCGCTGGGCGGCGGCGCGGCGATCCCCGCCGCCTGGCGCGACGCCTGCCGCACCCTCTCCGGCTGCGCGCTCCCCCGCCTCACCGACACCGATCTGGTGGAACTCGCCGAACTCCTGGAAGCCACACAACCGGCCCCACCAGGAGGATGATTCGGGCCATGAAGCCCAAAACACAAGAATCCCCCACAGAGGAGAGCCGCACGGCGACCGGCCACGGCACGCCCCTGGACGAACGCATCACCGGCGCCCTGGTCGGCGCGGCGGTCGGCGACGCCCTCGGCGGCCCCGTCGAGGGCTACTCCCCCGCGCAGATCCTCCAGCGCCACGGCGGCCGCGTCCACGGCATCGTCGGCCCCTGGAACGGCGACGCCTGGCGCACCGCCCGCCCCCTCGCGCCGTACCACAAGGGCGACGGCCACGTCACCGACGACACCTTGATGACCCATGCGCTGGTACGGGTCTACGCCCAGGTCCGCGATCATCTCGACGCGTACGCGATCGCCGAGCGGCTGGTCCCGGACCTGATGACCGAGGTGCGCTGGATCCCGGAACTGGAGGCGGAGGCCCTGCCGTTGCAGCGGATCTTCCTCGCCGAGAAGTGGCTGGTGACCCGGCTCCACTACGGCCATGTCGACCCGCGCGAGGCAGGCGTCGGCAACATCGTCAACTGCGGTGCGGCGATGTACATGGCCCCGGTCGGCCTGGTCAACGCGGGCAACCCGGCGGGCGCGTACGCCGAGGCGATCGAGCTCGCGGGCGCCCACCAGTCGTCGTACGGCCGCGAGGCGGCGGGCGTCTTCGCGGCGGCGGTGGCCGCGGCGTGCGCGCCGGGCGCGACGGCGGACTCGGTGGTGACGGCGTGTCTGACGCTGGCGAAGGACGGCACGCGCACGGCGATCGAGCGGGTCTGCGAAGCCGCGGCCCGCTGCCCGGACTTCGAGTCGGCGCTCGGACCGCTGCGGGAGGCGGTGGCTCCGTTCGACACGGTGGGCCCCGACTACCGTGCGCCGTCCCTGGCCGCCCGCCGCCCGTCCCGTCTGCACGCGATCGAGGAACTCCCCGTCGCCCTGGGCATGTTGCTGGTGGCCGACGGCGACTACCGGCACTGCGTGCTCGGCGCGGTGAACTACGGCCGTGACTGCGACTCCATCGCGACGATGGCCGGCGCGGTGGCCGGCGCCCTGGGCTCGCCGGTCCCGGAGGACTGGTCCAAGCGCGTCGCGGAGGCCAGCCGCCTGGACCTGTGGGCGCCGGCGGCGGCGCTCACCGAGGTGACCCGGGAGATCTTCGCGCGGGACGTCCGCAGGCGCCGGGCCCACGAGGCGGCCTTCGCCGGGATCGGAGGCCCCCGTTGCTCCGACTGACCTGGGTCCAGCCGGAGGACCTGCTCGGCCACGAGCTGCGCCAGGCGGCCCAGGACGGACGGCAGCCGTGGGCGATCGCGGCCCGGTGGAAGGCGGCGGGCGGCCCGGAGGCGCCGCTGCGCGCGGGAGCCTCGCCGCAGCCGACCTCCCGTTACCTGCGTCAGCTCGCGGAGGACCTGCTGGACGAACTGGCGGACCTGCCCAGCAGGTTGGCGGAGGACGAACCGACGGACCTGGCCCGCATCCGGGCGCTGTGCCCACAGTGGCCGACCCCGCCCCACCAGACCCACCAGACCCAGCAGCTCACCCCGTCCCGCTTCGAAGCCGCCTGGCTCGGCCGGGCCGCCGGCTGTCTCCTGGGCAAACCCGTCGAGAAACTCCCCCTGGACGCCATCCGCCGGCTCGCCAAGTCCACCGGCAACTGGCCCCTGAACAGCTACTTCACCGCCGAAGGAGTCCCCCCGGAGCTCCTCGCCGCCCACCCCTGGAACCGTCGCTCGGCGCCCACCTCCCTCGCCGAGAACATCGACGGCATGCCCGAGGACGACGACCTCAACTACCCCCTCCTCAACCTCCTTCTGCTCCGCCGCCACGGCCGCCGCTTCACCACCGCCGACGTGGCCCGGCTCTGGCTGGACGAACTCCCCGCCGGACGCACCTTCACCGCCGAACGCCTCGCCTACCGCAACCTCCTCTCCGGCATCGAACCCCCGCACACCGCCCGCCACCGCAACCCGTTCCGCGAATGGATCGGCGCCCTCATCCGCGCCGACGTGCACGGCTGGACCAACCCCGGCGACCCGGCCGCCGCGGCCGAACAGGCCCACCGCGACGCCACCCTCACCCACACCGCGAACGGCGTCTACGCGGCGATGTTCACGGCCGCCGTCATCGCCACCGCCGCCACCGGCACCCACGGCGTCCACGCCTGTCTGCGCACCGGCCTGACCGTGATCCCGCCCCGCTCCCGCCTCGCCCTGGCGATCGCGCACGCCGTCCGACTGGCCCGGGAGCACCCGGACTTCGACGCGGTCGTGGACGAACTCCACGCCACCCACGCGGAAACCCACCACTGGGTCCACGCGATCCCCAACACCGCCCTCGTCGCCGCCGCCCTCGCCCACGCGGACGGCGACTTCACCGGCTCCGTCCGCCGTGCGGTGTCCGGTGGTTGGGACACCGACTCGGTCGGCGCCACGGCCGGCAGCGTCGCCGGCCTCCTCACCGGCGACCCCGCCGCCCTCCCCGACCGCTGGACGGCCCCCCTCAAGAACCGCCTGGCCTCCTCCGTCGCCGACTTCGACGGCGTCGGCTTCGACACCCTGGCCCACCTCACCTGGTCCCTCACCCCCCGGGAGGCTTCCCACCCATGACCGACATCGTCGTGCTCGGCAGCACGAACATGGACCTCGTCGCCTCTCACGAGGCCGCCGCCCTCACCGGCCGTACCGACCCGCGCGAGGCGGCCGCCGCCCTGCTGGACAGCGTGCCCGAGGTGGTCGTCACGCCCGGCGCGGCCGGCAGTCTGTACGCGGCCCACGGCGCGCAGCCCCTGACCGTCCCCGCCCCGCACGTCACCGCCGTCGACTCCACCGGCGCGGGCGACACCTTCGTGTCGGCGTCCATGCCGTACCGCTCCGAGATCGAGACGCAGTACGCGTCATGAACGAGCCCGGTCCGAACCCCTCCCTCCCTACCGCCCCTACCTCCCCGCAAGCCCCTGCCACTGCGCAGCCCCCGCTGCACGGTGTGCGCGTCCTCGACCTCGCCACCCTCTTCGCCGGCCCCCTCGCCGCCACCCTGCTCGGCGACTTCGGCGCGGAGGTCGTCAAGGTCGAGCACCCGGCCAAGCCCGACCCGTCCCGGGGCCACGGCCCGTCCAAGGACGGCGTCGGCCTGTGGTGGAAGCTCCTCGGCCGCAACAAGCGCACCATCACCCTGAACCTCTCCAAGCCCGGCGGCCGCGCCACCCTCCTGCGCCTCGCCGCCACCGCCGATGTGATCATCGAGAACTTCCGCCCCGGCACCCTGGAGAAATGGGACCTGAGCTGGGAGGAGCTGTCCGCGGCCAACCCGCGCCTGATCCTCGCCCGCGTCACCGCCTTCGGCCAGTTCGGCCCCTACGCCCACCGCCCCGGCTTCGGCACCCTCGCCGAGGCGATGAGCGGCTTCGCCGCGATCACCGGCGAGCCGGACGCGCCCCCGGTCCTGCCGCCCTTCGGCCTCGCCGACTCCATCGCCGGCCTGGCCACGGCGTACGCGGTGATGACGGCGCTGGCGGCGCGCGAGCGCACCGGCGAGGGCCAGGTCGTGGACATGGCGATCATCGAGCCGATCCTGACGGTCCTCGGCCCGCACCCCCTCTGGTACGACCAGCTGGGCTACGTCCAGGAACGCACCGGCAACCGTTCCGCCAACAACGCCCCGCGCAACACCTACCGCACGGCCGACGGCGCCTGGGTGGCCGTCTCGACCTCGGCCCAGTCGATCGCGGAACGCGTGCTGCGTCTGGTCGGCCGCCCCGACCTGATCGACGAGCCGTGGTTCGCCACGGGCGCCGACCGGGCCGCCCACGCCGACGTCCTCGACGCGGCGGTCGGCGCCTGGATCGCCGCCCGCACCCGCACCGACGTCCTCGCCGCCTTCGAGAAGGCGGAGGCGGCGATCGCCCCGATCCAGGACGTACGGGACGTGATGACCGACCCCCAGTACCAGGCCCTCGACACGATCACCGCCGTCGACGACCCGGAGCTGGGCCCGATCCGCATGCAGAACGTCCTCTTCCGGCTGTCCGCCACCCCCGGCGCGATCCGCTGGACCGGCCGCCCGCACGGCGCCGACACCGAGCAGGTCCTGACGGAACTGGGCCTGACGGCCGCCGACCTGACCGCCCTGCGCACGGAGGGCGCCCTGTGACCACGACCCCCGCGACCACGATCCCTGTGCCCATGACCCACCTGACCTGGCTGTACGCCCCCGGCGACCGCCCCCAGACCGTCACCAAGGCCCTCGCCTCCGGCGCCGACGTCGTGATCGTCGACCTGGAGGACGCGGTCGCCCCGGACCGCAAGGAGTACGCCCGCGCGGCCACCGCCGAACGCCTCTCCGAGCCCCAGCAGGTCCCGGTCCACGTCCGGCTGAACGCCCTGGACAGCCCCTTCGCCGCCGCGGACCTCCATGCGATGGCGTCCCTCCCCGGCGTCCGCGGCCTGCGGCTGCCGAAGGTGACGTCCCCGCACCAGATCACCCGCGTCGCCGAGGCGACCGCCCCCGCGGGCGGCACGGCGCCACCCCTCTACGCCCTCCTGGAGACGGCCCTCGGCATCGAACACGCCTACCCCATCGCCGCCGCCCACCCCGCCCTGCGCGGCATCGCCCTCGGCGAGGCGGACCTACGGGCCGACCTGGGCGTCCGCGACGACGCGGGCCTCGACTGGTCCCGCTCCCGGGTCATCGTCGCCGCCCGGGCGGCTGGCCTGATCCCGCCGCCCCAGTCGGTCCACCCCGACATCCGCGACCTGGAGGGCCTCGCGGCCTCCTGCGCCCACGGCCGCACCCTGGGCTTCGTGGGCCGGGCCGCCATCCACCCCCGGCAGCTCCCGATCATCGAACGCGCCTATCTGCCCACCGAGGAGGAGCTCGACCAGGCGGAGACGATCGTCAAGGCGGCGGCCGCGGACCAGGGCGCGCAGGCGCTTCCGGACGGCCGCTTCATCGACGCGGCGATCGTGGCGGCGGCGCAGCGCACCCTGTCGCTGGCCCGCAGGAACTGACCCCGCACACACGACGAGGGCGCCCGAACTCTCCGGGCGCCCTCGTCGTCGTACCGTCTCGGCCGTCAGCTCTTCTTGCTGCCCGCCGACTCGGCCGTGTCCTTGTCCTTGTCGTCGTCCTTGTCGTCGTCCTTGTCCTGCGAAGCCTCGGCTGCGGCCTCGACTTCGGCCTTGGCCTTGGCTTCCGAGACGTCGGCCTTCGCCTCGGCCTCCGCGTCGGCCTTAGTGTCGGGGGCGGCGGCCTCGGTGTCGTCCTTCGCCGTGGCCTCCGGCTTGTCCTCGCCGTCGGCCTCGGTCTTGCCGTCGGAGGCGCCCTCGGCGTCGGAGTCCGGCGCGCCCGGCTCCACGACGGTCTCCCGGCCCGGCCGCTTCTTCGCCGACACCACGATGTACGTCACGGCGAGCAGGAACACGACCAGCGCGGTCCAGTCGTTGAGCCGCAGGCCCAGGATGTGGTGGGCGTCGTCGACGCGCATGTACTCGATCCACGCGCGGCCCACGCAGTACGCGGCGACGTACAGCGCGAACGCCCGTCCGTGGCCCAGCGTGAAGCGGCGGTCGGCCCAGATGACGAGGACCGCGACACCGATGCACCACAGGGACTCGTACAGGAACGTCGGGTGGTAGTAGCCCGGCACCCGGCCGTCCGCGGAGGACGTGATGTGCAGGGCCCAGGGCAGGTCCGTCGACTTGCCGTACAGCTCCTGGTTGAACCAGTTGCCCCAGCGGCCGATCGCCTGCGCCAGCGCGATGCCGGGCGCGATGGCGTCGGCGTACGCGGGCAGCGGGATCCCGCGACGGCGGCAGCCGATCCACGCGCCCACCGCACCGAGCGCGATCGCGCCCCAGATGCCGAGGCCGCCCTCCCAGACCTTGAAGGCGTCGACCCAGTCACGGCCCTCGGTGAAGTACAGCTCGTAGTCCGTGATCACGTGGTAGAGCCGACCGCCGACAAGGCCGAAGGGCACCGCCCAGACGGAGATGTCGGCCACCGTGCCGACTCTGCCGCCCCGGGCGAGCCAGCGCTTGTTGCCGAGCCAGACCGCGACGAAGACGCCGATGATGATGCAGAACGCGTAGCCGCGCAGCGGAATGGGGCCGAGGTACAGCACACCGCGTGACGGGCTGGGGATATAGGCAAATTCCATGGCAGGGTCGACGCTACCGTGCCGGACCGCGTACACGGCAGCCAGCCCGGCTACGGCTCCATAACAGGCGGGTGTGAACCCGCCCCCTGCCCCTGGCCCTCCCCCTGGTCAGCCTTTGTCGGCCTCCTCCACCATCTGCTTCAGCTTCGCGGGCGTCATCGTCTGGTCCTGGTAGATGTTCTTGCCGTTGAACAGGACGGTGGGCGTGCCGCCGAAGTGGCCGTTCTGGAAAGCCTGGTTGGACTTCTCGACCCAGCTGTTGTGCGTGCCGTCCTCGACGCAGGTGCGGAACGCGGGCGTGTCCAGGCCGTCGACCTTGCCCGCCAACTCGATGAGCTTGCTGTTCTTGCTGTAGGCGTCGTCGGTCTCGGAGGGCTGGTTCTCGTACAGCACGTCGTGGTAGGCGGTGAACTTTCCGGCGTCCTGGGCGCAGGCCGCCGCGTTCGCCGCGTTACGGGAGCCGCTGCCGCCCATGTTGCCGTCGATGAGGGTGGCCAGGTGGTACTCCACCTTGAGCTGCCCGGCCTCCGTCAGCTCGTGGATGGTCGGTCTGTACGTCGTCTCGAAGGCCTTGCAGGCCGGGCAGCGGAAGTCCTCCCACACGGTGAGCGTGGACTTGGCGCTCTCCTTGCCGACGGGGATCGCCAGGGCGTCCGTGCCGTTCGCCCCCGAGGGCGCGACGACCGGGCCCGCGTTGTCGCTGGTGTCGTCCTTGCCGGAGTTCGCCGCGACGACGCCGATCACCGCCGCCAGGCCCAGCACGCAGACGACGCTCGCGCCGACGATCAGCGTCCGCCGTCGCCGCTCGACGGCCTTCTGCTTCTCGCGCTCCACCGCCAGCCGCTCCCGGGCGGTGCGCTTTCCCTCACGATTCTTCTCGCTCACACCCCCAGAACGAACCGGGGAGGCGCATTGCGCCTCCCCGGTCCCAGGTCCACCCGTTCGAGTGACGTGTGTGAAATGTCCCGCTCTGTTACGCCACAGGACAGGCCCTAGCTAGGCCTGTCGGCGCACGCCCTTCGCCAGCTCGCCCGCGAGTTCACGGACCGCCTCGACGCCGGCCGCGTCGTCCGGGGCGTCCAGCATCCGCTTGACGAAGGCCGAGCCGACGATCACGCCGTCGGCGAAGCCGGCGACCTCGGCCGCCTGCGCGGCGTCGGAGACGCCCAGGCCGACGCAGACGGGCAGGCCTGTGCCGGTGGCCCGGGTCCGCTCGACCAGGTCCTGGGCCTGCGCGCCGACCGACTCACGGGTGCCGGTGACGCCCATGAGCGAGGCCGCGTACACGAAGCCGCTGCCCGCCTCGGTGATCTGCGCGAGCCGTGCGGCCTGGCTGCTCGGCGCCACGACGAACACCGTCGCGAGGCCGTGCTTCTCGGCGTGCTCGCGCCACAGCGCCGACTCCTGCACCGGCAGGTCCGGCAGGATGCAGCCCGCGCCGCCCGCCTCGGCCAGCTCGGCGGTGAAGCGCTCGACGCCGTAGCGGTCGATGGGGTTCCAGTACGTCATGACGAGCACCGGCTTCCCGGTGGCGGCGTGCGCCTCCCGGACCGTGCGCATGACGTCGGCGATGCGCACCCCGCCGCGCAGGGCGATGTCGTCGGCGGTCTGGATGACCGGGCCGTCGAGGACGGGGTCGCTGTGCGGCAGGCCCACCTCGACGATGTCGGCGCCGCCGTCGAAGACGGCCTTGATCGCCTCGATGCCGCCGTCCACGGTCGGGAACCCGGCCGGGAGATAGGCGATGAGGGCGGAGCGGCCCTCGGCCTTGGCGGCGGCGAGGGTGTCGCTCAGCAGTTGGCGCTTCCCACCGGTGAATGCGGCCCCGCTCACTTGGCGTCCCCCTCGATCTCGGCGGTGTCGGCCGCGTTGGCGGCGACCTCGGCGTCGGTGTCGTACAGGCCGAAGTAGCGGGCGGCCGTGTCCATGTCCTTGTCGCCGCGGCCGGACAGGTTGACGATGATCAGCCCGTCCTTGCCGAGCTCCTTGCCGACCTCCAGGGCGCCGGCCAGCGCGTGGGCGCTCTCGATGGCCGGGATGATGCCCTCGGTGCGCGACAGCAGACGCAGCGCCTGCATGGCCGCGTCGTCGGTGACCGCGCGGTACTCGCCGCGGCCGCTGTCCTTGAGGTAGGAGTGCTCCGGGCCGATGCCCGGGTAGTCCAGACCCGCCGAGATGGAGTACGGCTCGGTGATCTGCCCCTCGTCGTCCTGCAGGACGTAGGAGCGCGAGCCGTGCAGGATGCCGGGCTCGCCCGCGGTCAGGGTCGCCGCGTGCTCGCCGGTCTCGATGCCGTGCCCGGCCGGCTCGCAGCCGATGAGGCGTACGTCGGCGTCCGGGATGAAGGCGTGGAACAGGCCGATGGCGTTGGAGCCGCCGCCGACGCAGGCGACGGCCGCGTCGGGCAGCCGTCCGGCGCGCTCCAGGATCTGGCGGCGGGCCTCGACGCCGATGACCCGGTGGAAGTCGCGGACCATGGCCGGGAAGGGGTGCGGGCCCGCGACCGTGCCGAAGAGGTAGTGGGTGCGGTCGACGTTGGCGACCCAGTCCCGGAAGGCCTCGTTGATGGCGTCCTTCAGCGTGCGGCTGCCGGACTTCACCGCGACGACCTCGGCGCCCAGCATCCGCATCCGGGCCACGTTGAGGGCCTGGCGCTGGGTGTCGATCTCGCCCATGTAGATGGTGCACTCGAGGCCGAACAGCGCGCAGGCGGTGGCCGTGGCGACGCCGTGCTGACCGGCGCCGGTCTCGGCGATCACGCGCGTCTTGCCCATGCGCCTGGTGAGCAGGGCCTGCCCGAGCACGTTGTTGATCTTGTGGGAGCCGGTGTGGTTGAGGTCCTCGCGCTTGAGGAACACCCGGGCGCCGCCGGCGTGTTCGGCGAACCTCGGCACCTCGGTGAGGGAGCTGGGCCGGCCGGTGTAGTGCACGAGCAGGTCGTCGAGCTCGCGGGCGAACTCGGGGTCGTGCTTCGCCTTGTCGTACTCGACGGCGACCTCGTCCACGGCGGCGACGAGGGCCTCCGGGATGAACTTGCCGCCGAACGCGCCGAAGTAGCCCTCGGCGTTGGGGATGTGACCCTCGGGGTCGGGGATGAAGAACTCGCTGGGCATGCGGAAACCTCACGGTGAGTGTGTGGACAGACACTGTTCGCCGTGGGGGCGGGGACTTGTCAGTCGGTTGCAGGCCGGCTGTGGTTGCTCGCGCAGCTCCCCGCGCCCCTGAAGGGGCGCCATCGCATGCCGTTCACCTGCCCGGGCTCGTCCCCGATGACGTACCGCACTCGCCGACCGTGCACCCGCCGCGCGGGGGCGCGGCAACCACGGGGTCGGCAGCCGCGCGCGAGGCGGGCGTACCGGTCCATGGGCGTCAGGGTGGGCGTCATCGGGGCCAACTCTAGCCGGAGATCAGCCGCGGCCGTGCCGCAGGGCCGGGTGCTCGCCCGCCGCCACCAGGTCGGCCACCGCCGTCTTGGGGTCGCGGCCGGTGACCAGGGACTCGCCGACCAGGACCGCGTCGGCGCCGGCGTTGGCGTACGCGATGAGGTCGTGCGGGCCGCGGACGCCGGACTCGGCGATCTTGACCAGGCCGGCCGGGATCTCGGGGGCGACCCGCTCGAAGGTGCCCCGGTCGACCTCGAGGGTCTTGAGGTTGCGCGCGTTGACGCCGATGATCTTCGCGCCCGCGTCTACCGCGCGCTCGACCTCCTCCTCGTCGTGCACCTCGACGAGCGGGGTGAGGCCGATGGAGACGGCGCGCTCGATCAGGGACTCCAGGGCCGGCTGGTCGAGGGCCGCGACGATCAGCAGCGCGAGGTCGGCGCCGTACGCGCGGGCCTCCCACAGCTGGTACGAGGTGACGATGAAGTCCTTGCGCAGCACGGGGATGTCGACCCGCGCGCGGACCGCTTCGAGGTCGGCGAGCGAGCCGCCGAAGCGGCGCTGTTCGGTGAGGACGGAGATGACGGCCGCGCCGCCCGCCTCGTAGTCCGCGGCCAGTCCGGCCGGGTCGGCGATCGCGGCCAGCGCGCCCTTGGAGGGGCTGGAGCGCTTGACCTCGCAGATGACCTTGACGCCGTCGCCCCGGAGCGCGGCCACGCCGTCCTTGGCGGCCGGGGCCTTCGCCGCGCGCTCCTTGAGCTCGTCGAGGCTGACGCGCGCCTGCCGCTCCGCGAGGTCGGCACGGACTCCGTCGATGATCTCGTCGAGCACACTCACGCGAGCGGTCCCCTTCCAGTTCCAGACGGTCGAGAGTTCCAGCGACCAGTGCAAACAAGTGGTCACTTCGATGGTATCCGGAGGAAGGCGAAGGCCTCACATCCGGTTGACGGCGGTCCCACTACCTGGACGTCCGCCCGATGATCAAGGATGCAGCCAGCCACCGAACGGCAGGTTCCGGACAACCGTGAAGACCAGGAGCGACACGCCCAGCGTCCACAGGCCCACCGGGGCGAGATCGACGCGCAGGGGGCGGCCGCGGGCAGCGCGGACCACCCAGACGGTCCACACCGCCGCGAACCCCAGATAGGCGACGACGGCCATCGCGTTGTCGTGCAGCGCGGCCGAAAGGTCGCCGTGCACGAAGGCGTGCGCGCTGCGCAGTCCGCCGCAGCCGGGGCAGTACAGGCCCGTGTAGCGCAGCAGGGGGCAGACGGGGTAGTGGCCGGGCTCGTTGGGATCGACGGCCCCGACGTACGCGAAGGCCCCGGCGACGGCCGCGAGGATCCCGGCGGGCACGGCGAGGCGTCCCAGCACGGTCCCCCGGGGTGCCGGGGGCGCCAGGGGCGCCGGGAGTGCCAGGGGTGCCGGGGGCGCCGGGAGTGCCGGGGGCGCGGGAGGCGGCGGAGCGGCCCGTCGGCTGTCGGCCTGGCTGCCTGCCCGGCTGTCTGCGTTCACGCCTCGCATTGTGCCCCGCTCCCGTGCCCCGCGCAGGGCCGCACGCACGCGTGAGGGGCGGTCGGTGTCGTCACCGGCCGCCCCTCACGAAGTCCCGCGTCACGAGGTCCCGCGTCGCAAAGTCCCGCGGAGGTCGCCGCTCAGCTCTCGGCGCCGGCCGGCTCGCGCGTGGCCGTCACCTGGTGCACCGGGTGGGCCTTCTTCGGCATGCCGAGGCCCGCCGCGCTCATGGCGGCGCCGACGACACCGCCGAGGGCCACGATCGCCATGCCCGCCCAGAAGCCCAACGGCTCGGCCATCACCATGAACGCGCCCGCGACGCAGAAACCGATGATGACGATGGTGACACCGGTCCAGGCGGCCGGGGTGTGTCCGTGGCTGCTGCCCGCCATGACTTGCTCCTCATTGTGCGTTGCGTACGTGTCCGAGCCGGACGCTCGTCGTCCATTGTCCCGTACGCGCGCGTGCACGGGACACGGGGGTGGCTTCCGGCAGCGTCTGATTCACCACATCGGGAAGGGCCGGGCGAGGTCAGGCGGGGTCCGCGCCCGTCGGGTCCTCGCCGCGGTCCAGGGCCTTCCAGACGTCCTCGGGCCGGTCCGGGTCGACCTTCGGGGCGGCGCGTCGCGGCCGGGGGGCGCCGGTGCGCTCGTACCGGCCGGACATGGCCGGCCACAGTCGGCCGTAGCGCAGGGCGAGCAGGCCCGCCAGGAGGATCAGGGCGCCGCCCGCGGCCGCCGCGTAGGGCCAGGCGGTGTGGGTGAAGGTGGCGACGGTGGCCGAGGCGTCGCCGGAGGCCTGGGCGGCCTTCTCGTCGAGCGCGTCGCCGTCGGAGGCGCCGAACAGGGCCGCGGCGACGATGCCGGCGCCGGAGAGCGCGAGGAGGGCGGAGACCGCGAAGCGGCCGGCCCGGCGGACGGCGAAGACGGCGACGAGCGCGGCGAGGCCCACTATGGCGAGCGCCGCGGGCACGCCCGTGACGTCGCTGCCCCTGGCGGTCAGGGGAAAGGATCCGCCGGGCACCGTCACCGTGCCCTCCGACCAGCGCTGCCGGGTGGACAGCAGGGCCACGGCCGCGCCCAGCGCGCCGCTCAGCAGGGCGAGGGCGAGGCTCCGGCGGCCCGAGCTGGCGGGGGCGGCGGAAGCGGAACGGGGGTGAGGTACAGCAGTCACGGAGTCCACTATCGCCTGAACCCCGGGCGAACCGGCACCCGGGGCACACGTGAGACGCGTCCTACTGGTCGCCCGCCGGTCGTCTGCCGGTCGCCGCGTTGATCACTTGCCGGCCGTCTGCTCGCCCAGGCGGTTCGCCGTGTGGACCGCGCGGAGCACCGCCGCCGCCTTGTTGCGGCACTCCTGGTCCTCGGCGACCGGGTCGGAGTCGGCGACGATGCCGGCGCCGGCCTGGACGTAGGCGGTGCCGTCGCGCAGCAGGGCCGTGCGGATGGCGATGGCGGTGTCGGAGTCGCCCGCGAAGTCCAGATAGCCCACGCAGCCGCCGTACAGGCCGCGGCGGGACGGCTCCAGTTCGTCGATGATCTGCATCGCGCGGGGCTTCGGGGCGCCGGACAGGGTGCCCGCCGGGAAGCAGGCGGTGAGGACGTCGAAGGCGGTCCGGCCGCGCGCGACCCGGCCGGTGACCGTCGAGACGATGTGCATCACGTGCGAGTACCGCTCGATGGTCATGAAGTCGACGACCTCGACGGAGCCGGGCTCGCAGACCCGTCCCAGGTCGTTGCGCCCCAGGTCGACGAGCATGAGGTGCTCGGCGCGCTCCTTGGGGTCGGCGAGCAGCTCGTCGGCGAGGGCCTGGTCCTCCTGCGGGGTGGCGCCGCGGTGCCGGGTGCCGGCGATGGGGTGGACCATGGCCTGCCCGTCCTCGACCTTGACCAGGGCCTCCGGGCTGGATCCGACGACGTCGAAGCCGTCGAAGCGGAACAGGTACATGTACGGCGAGGGGTTGGTCGCCCTCAGGACCCGGTAGACGTCCAGCGCGCTCGCCGTGCACGGCGTCTCGAAGCGCTGGGAGGGGACGACCTGGAAGGCCTCGCCCGCGCGGATGCGCTCCTTGACGTCCTCGACGGCCCGCTGGAAGTCGGGGCCGCCCCACAGGGCGGTGTACTCGGGGAGTTCGGAGGGCGGCAGGACGGCCGGGGGCTGGGCGACCGGGCGGGAGAGGTCGGCCTCCATGGCGTCCAGCCGGGCCACCGCGTCCGCGTACGCCTCGTCGACGCCGGTGTCGAGGTCGTTGTGGTTGATCGCGTTGGCGATCAGCAGGACGGAGCCCTCCCAGTGGTCCATGACGGCGAGGTCGCTGGTCAGGAGCATGGTCAGCTCGGGGAGCCTGAGGTCGTCGCGCTCGCCGGGGCCGATCTTCTCCAGGCGGCGCACGATGTCGTAGCCGAGGTAGCCGACCATGCCCCCGGTGAAGGGGGGCAGACCGTCCTGGTGGGGGGTGTGCAGGGTCTCGATGGTGGCGCGCAGGGCGACGAGGGGGTCGCCGTCGACGGGGACGCCGACGGGCGGGGTGCCGAGCCAGTGGGCCTGGCCGTCGCGCTCGGTCAGCGTCCCCTCGGACCGGACGCCGACGAAGGAGTAACGAGACCACGAACGGCCGTTCTCCGCGGACTCCAGGAGGAAGGTGCCGGGGCGCTCGCCTGCGAGTTTGCGGTACAGCGCGACCGGGGTGTCGCCGTCGGCGAGCAGCTTGCGGGTGACCGGGATGACACGGCGGTCGGTGGCGAGCTTGCGGAACGTCTCGAGATCCATGGCGGCTGACCTTACTGATCCGAGGCGGTGGCCGCGCCGGAATCGGCGCCGTCCTTGAGCAGCACGTCTTCGTCGAAACAGGTGCGCGCGCCGGTGTGGCAGGCGGCGCCGACCTGGTCGACCCGTACGAGCACGGTGTCGGCGTCGCAGTCCAGGGCGACGGACTTGACCCACTGGAAGTGGCCGGAGGTGTCGCCCTTCACCCAGTACTCCCGGCGGCTGCGCGACCAGTAGGTGCAGCGGCCGGTGGTGAGCGTGCGGTGCAGCGCCTCGTCGTCCATCCAGCCGAGCATGAGCACCTCACCGGTGTCGTACTGCTGGGCGATGGCGGGGACGAGCCCGTCGGCGCTGCGCCTGAGGCGTGCGGCGATCTCGGGGTCGAGGCTGCTGGGCGAGGGCGTGCTGGTCATGGTGCCATTGTGCCGCGCGCCACGGACAGTCACGGGGCGATGTCCACTGGGTGGAAAGCCGAAGGGAAAGGCGAGGGAAAAGGCGAGGGGAAGGCGACGGGAAAGGCGGCTGTGCCGTGGAGGGTGGCCGAGGGACGGGTGGGCGGACCTCGTACGCGGTCGTAGGCTGACTGCATGTCGACTTTCGCCAAGCGTGAACGGCTCCTTTTCGCAGACCTCTTGGAAACGGCGGGTCCGGACGCCCCCACGCTCTGCGAGGGCTGGCGGACCCGGGAGCTGGCCGCGCACGTGGTGGTGCGCGAGCGCCGCGCGGACGCCGCCGGAGGCATTCTGATCAAGCAGCTGGCGTCCCGCCTGGACCGGGTGATGGAGGAGTTCGCCGCCAAGCCGTACGAGGAGCTGCTCCAGCTGATCCGCACGGGTCCGCCGCGCTTCTCCCCCTTCCAGCTCAAGCAGATAGACGAGGCGTCGAACACGATCGAGTTCTACGTCCACACCGAGGACGTCCGCCGCGCCGAGCCCGACTGGACGCCGCGCGAGCTCGATCCGGTGTTCCAGGACGCCCTGTGGTCCCGGCTGGAGCGCACCGCCCGGCTGATGGGCCGCGGGGCCCCGACCGGCCTGGTGCTGCGCCGCGCGGACGGCCGTACGGTCGTCGCCAACCGCGCCGCGCCGGTGGTGACGGCGACCGGGGAGCCGTCGGAGCTGCTGCTGTTCCTCTACGGTCGGCAGGACGCCGCGAAGGTGGAGCTGGACGGCGAGAAGGAAGCGATCGACAAGCTGCACGGAAGCAAGCAGCTCGGGATCTGACTTTGGATCCGGTTCGGAATCCGACTCGGGATCTGGGAGGACCGGCCGTGATCAAGGTCGCGATGACGAGCGTGTACGTCGACGACGTCGCCAAGGCCCGCGCGTTCTACACGGACGTCCTGGGCTTCGAGACGCGGATCGACATGGATCTGGGCGGCGGGACGCTGTTCGTCACGGTGGGCGCGTCCGAGGGGGCGCAGCCGGATCTCCAGCTGCTGCTGGAGCCCGGCCATGGCCCCATCGCCGAGCCGTACCGCCTGGCTCTGCACACGGCGGGCATCCCGTGCATCGTCTTCTCCGTCGACGACATCCATGCGGAGTACGACCGGCTGCGCGGCCTCGGTGTGCGGTTCACGCAGGGGCCGGTGGAGCAGGGCCCGGTCATCGCCGCGATCCTGGACGACACCGTGGGCAACCTGGTGCAGCTGGCGCAGCACAAGGGCTGAGGTCAGCCGGGGAGTTCGGCGTGGCGGAGGGCGCGTGAGCACAGGGCGAGGACGCCGCCGAGGGCGGACACCGCCGCGCAGACCGTGAAGACCGGCCCGGCGCCCCACGCGGCGACCGCCCAGCCGACCGCCGGGAAGGTGAGCGGCGCCACGCCGAAGCCGACCAGCGTGGAGACCGAGGTGACGCGGCCGACGTAGGCGCTGCCCGCGCGGGCCTGCAGGAGCGCCCCGGTGAGCGCGCCGGCGAGGCCGGCCAGCAGGCCGATGAGGAGGGCCACGCAGGCCGCCGCGGCGACGGACGGCACACGCGCGAGGGCGTCGATCGCGACGGCGCCGGCAAGAGTCGCCACGGCCGTCACGCGTCCGGCGTACGGCACCCGGCCGCGCCAGGCGAGCAACAGCGAGGCGGCTCCGGCGCCGACGCCGAACCCGGCGAGGACCAGCCCCATGCCGGCGGAGCCCCAGCCGCGCTGTGCGGCGAGCAGGGTCAGGCCGAGGTTCATCGGGCCGACGAACCCGAGGTCGCTCAGGGCGGCGAAGACCACCAGGACGCGCAGGACGGGGTCGCGTCGGATGTGCCGCAGCCCGTCGCGCAGTTCGGCGAGGGCGCTGGGGCGGCCCTTCGTGTCGTGCCGGGTCCGGGTGTCGTCCGGGGGCGGCTGTCCCGTCCGGACGGTCGCCAGGACGGGCAGGGACACACCGATCAGCAGGGCGGCGAGTCCGAACGCGCCCGCGGTGCCGCCGAGGGCGATGCCCAGGCCGCCCAGCGGGCCGCCCAGGACGTTGGCGAGCCGGACGGCCAGGCCCCTCATGCCCTGCACGCGGGCGAGCTGGCCGCGGCCGGTGATCCGGGCGGGCAGGGCGCCTGCGGCGGGCAGGAAGACGGCGTCGACGATCCCGAAGAGGACGGCCACGCAGCCCAGGGTCCACAGGCCGGGGCTGGTCGCGAGCAGGAGCACGGCCGCCGTGAGCACCAGCAGACAGCGCACGGCCGTGCTGCTCACCACCACCCTGCGCGGTCCGTAGCGGTCGGCGACCACTCCTCCGCCGAGCATCAGCAGGGCGCGGGGCACGGCGGAGGCCGCGGTCACGAACCCGGCCTGGGCGGGGGTGCCGGCCTGGACGGCGGCCCAGGACAGCGCCAGGTAGTAGACGTTGTCGCCGATCGCGGACGAGGTGTAGCCGCCGAGCCAGCGCAGGACGTTGGGGTCGCGATGGGCGGGGCGCTCGACGACCGGGGCGGGTGTCGGGGCGGGTATCCGCGCGGGGACGGGAGCGGGGACGGGGCGCGTCGGCGTCATCGGGATCGGGGCCTCTCAGATCCGGAACGGGAACCCGTACGTGTGCACCGCGACGTTCTCGCGGCCCTCGGTGTCGCCCGCGGTCTCGGCGGCCCGGCCCTGCTGCTCGTACTTGTGGAGCAGGCCGAGCATCTCCTTGTTCAGCTCGGCCAGTTCGGTCGCCGTGAGGCGCAGGTTGGCCTCGCTGGACTCGGCCGCCGCGTTCCACTCCTCGCCCCAGTGGGCGCGTTCGTCGAGCCAGCGGCGGTACAGGTCCATGCGCTGCTCGGCGAAGAGCCGGCTGGCCGCGGTGTGCGCGGCGGCCTTCTCGGGGGCGTCGCGGAAGTCCTCGTCGCGGATGCTCAGGCCGTCGGAGGCGAGCTGCCACCAGCGCTCCCGGCCGTCGGCGCTCTGCGGCTCGGCCTCTTCGATCAGGCCGTGCTCGGCGAGCTTGCGCAGGTGGTAGCTGACCAGCGAGACGGCTTCGTCGACCTGTTCGGCGAGCTGGGAGGCGGTGGCGACGCGGGCCAGGGTCAGCGCGCGGCAGAGCCGCATCCGCAGCGGGTGGGCGAGGGCCTTGAGCGTGCCCAGGTCGGTGATCCGGCGGTCTCTTTCCTTGCGGCCCTGCTCCTTGCCTGTCATGCCCTCACCGTAGATGCGAAAGAAAAGTTGCGCAATTTATTTTGCGCAACTTTTCTTTCGCATCTGGCCATGAGTAAGCCCCGGCCACGAGGTGCCCGGGGCTTACGTCGCCACAAGAAGTCTCACCGCACGGGGTGTCCCGCCCCCCGCAGCGTGTCCTTCACCTCGCCGATGCGCAGGTCGCCGAAGTGGAACACCGACGCGGCCAGCACCGCGTCCGCGCCCGCCTCGACGGCCGGCGGGAAGTCGGCGAGCCGGCCGGCGCCGCCGGAGGCGATCAACGGGACCGTCACATGCTTGCGGACGGCCTTGATCATCTCCAGGTCGTAGCCGTCCTTGGTGCCGTCCGCGTCCATCGAGTTGAGCAGGATCTCGCCCGCGCCCAGCTCGGCCGCCCGGTGCGCCCACTCGACGGCGTCGATGCCGGTGCCCTTGCGGCCGCCGTGCGTCGTCACCTCGAAGCTTCCGGACGGGGTGCGCCGGGCGTCCACCGACAGCACCAGCACCTGGCTGCCGAACCGCTCGGCGATCTCCTGGATCAGCTCCGGGCGGGCGATGGCGGCCGTGTTCACGCCCACCTTGTCCGCGCCCGCCCGCAGCAGCCTGTCGACGTCCTCGGGCGTGCGCACGCCGCCGCCGACGGTCAGCGGGATGAACACCTGCTCCGCCGTGCGGCGCACCACGTCGTACGTCGTCTCACGGTTGCCCGACGAGGCGGTGATGTCCAGGAACGTCAGCTCGTCGGCGCCCTCGGCGTCGTACACCTTGGCCATCTCGACGGGGTCGCCCGCGTCGCGGAGGTTCTGGAAGTTGACGCCCTTGACGACCCGGCCGTTGTCCACGTCCAGGCAGGGGATGACTCGTACGGCCAGGGTCATGCGGACACTCCTCGGAACGCCTCCACCTCGACCTCGACGACCAGACTCGGGTCCACGAAGCCGGAGACGATGATCATGGATGCGGCGGGCCGGACGGAGTCGAACAACTCCTTGTGGGCCCGTCCGACGTCGTCCACGTCCCGCGCGTGGGTGATGTACATGCGCGTCCGCACGACGTCGTCGCGCCCGAGGCTCAACTGCTCCAGCGCCGCGAACGCGACGTTGAAGGCGTTGACCGTCTGCTCGTAGGGACCGCCTCCGGCGATCTGGCCGTCCACTATCGACGTGCAGCCGGAGACGAGCACCAGCCCGTTCGGCAGCTCCACCGCACGGGAGTAGCCGAAGGTCTCCTCCCAGGGCGCGCCGGTCGCGACGCGTCGCAGATCGCTCACTTGGCCACCGCCTCCAAGGCCTCTTCCAGGGTGAACGCCTTCGCGTACAGGGCCTTGCCGACGATGGAGCCCTCGACGCCGAGGGGTACCAGCTCGGCGATGGCCCGCAGGTCGTCGAGGGACGACACGCCGCCGGACGCCACGACCGGCCGGTCCGTCACCGCGCACACGTTCCTCAGCAGCTCCAGGTTCGGGCCCTGCAGCGTGCCGTCCTTGGCGATGTCGGTGACGACGTACCGCGCGCAGCCCTCCTTGTCGAGGCGCGCCAGCGTCTCGTAGAGGTCGCCGCCGTCGCGGGTCCAGCCGCGGCCGCGCAGCGTCGTGCCGCGTACGTCCAGACCGACCGCGATCTTGTCGCCGTGCTCGGCGATGACCTTGGCGACCCACTCCGGGGTCTCCAGGGCGGCCGTGCCCAGGTTCACGCGCGTGCAGCCGGTGGCGAGGGCGGCGGCGAGGGTGTCGTCGTCGCGGATGCCGCCGGACAGCTCGACCTTGATGTCCATCGCGCCCGCGACCTCGGCGATCAGCGCGCGGTTGTCGCCGGTGCCGAACGCGGCGTCCAGGTCGACCAGGTGCAGCCACTCGGCGCCCGACCGCTGCCAGGCGAGGGCCGCCTCGAGAGGGGAGCCGTAGGAGGTCTCGGTCCCGGACTCGCCGTGCACGAGACGGACGGCCTGGCCGTCGCGGACGTCGACGGCGGGGAGGAGTTCGAGCTTGCTCACAGTGTTCCGATCCAGTTGGTGAGGAGCTGGGCGCCGGCGTCGCCGGACTTCTCGGGGTGGAACTGCGTGGCCCACAGCGCGCCGTTCTCCACGGCGGCCACGAACGGCTTGCCGTGCGTGGACCAGGTCACCTTCGGCGCGTGCATCAGCGGGTTGTGCACCTCGAGGGACCACTCCTGGACGGCGTAGGAGTGCACGAAGTAGAAGCGCGCGTCCGCGTCGAGGCCGGCGAACAGCTGGGAGTCGGCCGGGGCTTCGACGGTGTTCCAGCCCATGTGGGGCACGATCTCGGCCTGGAGCGGCTCGACGGCGCCGGGCCACTCGTCGAGGCCCTCGGTCTCCACGCCGTGCTCGATGCCGCGCGCGAACAGGATCTGCATGCCGACGCAGATGCCCAGCACCGGCCGGCCGCCGGACAGCCTGCGGTCGATGATCCAGTCGCCGCGGGCCTCGCGCAGCCCCTTCATGCAGGCGGCGAAGGCGCCGACGCCCGGCACCAGCAGCCCGTCGGCGTTCATCGCCGTGTCGAAGTCACGCGTTATCTCGACGTCGGCCCCGGTGCGCGCGAGGGCGCGCTCGGCGGAGCGGACGTTGCCGAAGCCGTAGTCGAAGACGACCACTTTCTTCGCGGTCAATTCCACACCTCCAGCCTCATGACGCCCGCGACCAGACACATCGCGGCGCCTATCGAGAGGAGCACGATCAGGCTCTTCGGCATCTCCTGCTTGACGAAGGAGTAGATGCCGCCGGCCAGGAAGAGGCCGACGACGATCAGGATGGTCGAGAGTCCGGTCATGGCTTTACAGCGCGCCCTTCGTGGAGGGGAGGATGCCGGCCGCGCGCGGGTCGCGCTCGGAGGCGTAGCGCAGGGCCCGGGCGAGCGCCTTGAACTGGCACTCCACGATGTGGTGCGCGTTGCGTCCGTAGGGCACGTGCACGTGCAGCGCGATCTGGGCCTGGGCGACGAAGGACTCCAGGATGTGCCGGGTCATCGTCGTGTCGTACTCGCCGATCATCGGCGCCATGTTCTCGGGCTCGGTGTGCACGAGGTAGGGACGGCCGGAGAGGTCGACGGTGACCTGGGCGAGGGACTCGTCCAGCGGGACCGTGCAGTTGCCGAACCGGTAGATCCCCACCTTGTCGCCGAGCGCCTGCTTGAAGGCGGCGCCGAGCGCGAGGGCGGTGTCCTCGATGGTGTGGTGGGAGTCGATGTGCAGGTCGCCGTCGGTCTTCACGGTCAGGTCGAACAGACCGTGCCGGCCGAGCTGGTCGAGCATGTGGTCGTAGAAGCCGACGCCGGTCGACACGTCGACCTTGCCCGAACCGTCGAGATTGATCTCGACGAGGACCGAGGTCTCCTTCGTCGTCCGCTCTACACGTCCTACGCGGCTCATGCGTCCTTCTCCTTCTTCAAGTCACGTACCGCGTCGAGGAACGCGTCGTTCTCGTCGGGGGTTCCCGCGGTGACCCGCAGCCAGCCCGGCACGCCGTTGTCCCGGACCAGGACGCCCCGGTCGAGGATCTGCTGCCACACCGTGTGGGCGTCCTCGAACCGCCCGAACTGCACGAAGTTGGCGTCCGACGCCGTGACCTCGTACCCGATCGCCAGCAGCTCGCCGACCAGCCGGTCCCGCTCCGACTTCAGCTGCTCGACGTACTTCAGCAGCGTGTCGGTGTGCTCCAGGGCGGCCAGGGCGGTCGCCTGGGTGACGGCGGACAGGTGGTACGGCAGCCGGACGAGCTGGACGGCGTCCACGACCGCCGGGTGCGCGGCGAGGTAGCCCAGGCGCAGGCCGGCCGCCCCGAAGGCCTTCGACATCGTCCGCGAGACGACGAGATTCGGCCGACCTTCGAGCAGCGGCAGCAGCGAGTCGCCGTGGCTGAACTCGATGTACGCCTCGTCCACGACCACCATCGACGGCTTGGCCGCCTGCGCGGCCTCGTACAGCGCGAGGACCGTCTCTCCCGGGACTGCGGTGCCGGTGGGGTTGTTGGGGGTGGTGATGAAGACGACGTCGGGCCGGTGCTCGGCGATGGCCTGCCGCGCCGCCTCCAGATCGATCGTGAAGTCCTCGTTGCGGGGACCGGAGATCCACCCGGTCCCGGTGCCGCGCGCGATGAGCCCGTGCATCGAGTACGACGGCTCGAAGCCGATCGCCGTACGGCCCGGTCCGCCGAAGGTCTGCAGCAGCTGCTGGATGACCTCGTTGGAGCCGTTGGCGGCCCACACGTGGGCCAGGCCGACCTCGTGGCCGGACGTGTCCGTCAGGTACTGCGCGAGCCGCGTGCGCAGCTCCACGGCGTCCCGGTCCGGATACCGGTTGAGGTCCCGGGCCGCCTCGCGCACCCGCTCCGCGATCCGCTCGACCAGCGCCTCGGGCAGCGGATAGGGGTTCTCGTTGGTGTTCAGCCGTACGGGGACGTCGAGCTGGGGCGCGCCATAGGGGGACTTGCCGCGCAGCTCGTCCCGTACGGGAAGATCGTCGATTCCGAAGCTCACTTGCCGGGCACCTTCCAACCGAACCTTGCCTTGATCGCCGCCCCGTGGGCGGGCAGGTCCTCCGCCTCCGCCAGCGTCACCACGTGATGCGCCACGTCGGCCAGCGCGTCCCGCGTGTAGTCGACGATGTGGATGCCGCGCAGGAAGGACTGGACGCTGAGCCCCGAGGAGTGGCAGGCGCAGCCGCCGGTGGGCAGGACATGGTTGGACCCGGCCGCGTAGTCGCCGAGCGACACGGGCGCCCAGGGCCCGACGAAGATCGCGCCCGCGTTCTTCACCCGGTCGGCCACGGCGGCGGCGTCGGCCGTCTGGATCTCCAGGTGCTCCGCGCCGTAGGCGTCGACCACCCGCAGTCCCTCGTCGACGCCGTCGACGAGCACGATCGCGGACTGCCTGCCCTTGAGGGCCGGGACGATCCGGTCGTCGATGTGCTTGGTGGCCGCGACCTGCGCTTCCAGTTCCTTCTCGACCGCGTCCGCGAGCGCGACGGAGTCGGTGACCAGGACGGCGGCGGCCAGCGGGTCGTGCTCGGCCTGGCTGATCAGGTCGGCGGCGACGTGCACCGGGTCGGCGCTCTCGTCGGCGAGGACGGCGATCTCGGTCGGGCCGGCCTCGGTGTCGATGCCGATCTTGCCGGCGAAGTAGCGCTTGGCGGCGGCGACCCAGATGTTTCCGGGGCCGGTGACCATGTTGGCCGGGGCGCAGGACTCCGTGCCGTACGCGAACATCGCGACGGCCTGGGCGCCTCCTACGGCGTAGACCTCGTCGACGCCGAGCAGCGCGCAGGCGGCGAGGATCGTCGGGTGCGGCAGGCCGTCGGCCGGATCGTTCTCAAAGGCGGAGGCCTGCGGCGGGGAGGCGAGCGCGACGGACGCGACGCCGGCCTCCTGCGCCGGGACGACGTTCATGATCACGGAGGACGGGTAGACCGACCGGCCGCCGGGCGCGTACAGCCCGACCCGCTCGACGGGCACCCACTTCTCGGTGACCGAGCCGCCGGGCACGACCTGCGTCGTGTGCGTCGTACGACGCTGCTCGCGGTGGACGAGACGGGCGCGCCGGATGGACTCCTCCAGGGCCGCGCGCACGGCGGGGTCGAGCCGCTCCAGCGCGTCGGCGATCGCCTGCGCGGGAACCCGTACGGATTCCAGCCTCACTCCGTCGAACCTCTCGGCGAAGTCGATCAGCGCCGCGTCGCCCCGATGATGCACGGCCTCGCAGATCGGACGCACCTTCTCCAGGGCGGCCGAGACGTCGAAGTCGGCTCGGGGCAGCAGGTCGCGCAGGGCGGGGCCCTCGGGGAGGGCGTCGCCGCGCAGATCGATTCGGGAGATCACGCGGTCAATTCTCTCAGACCGGGATCGAGCGTCGTTCGCGCGTATCAATGGCTGATACAGAACGTGGTCGGGCGGTGGCCGGAACGCGGAAGATCGCCTTCACGTCTAGTAACCGCATGGGTGAGCGAAGGGGTGAGCAGTGGTGACGGAGGGGGCCGGCGTCCAGGCCGGGGAACTGCCCGACGACCTGACCGCCGCCGAGGTCGGCATGTGGCAGGCCTTCCGCAACGGCAGCGTGTACGACCTGAGCAGCGGGGACACGGTGGTCGACGACCCGCACGGCGGGCATCCGTGGGGCGCGGCGCGGACCGTACGGGCGCGGACGGTCGCCTGGCTGCTGCTCGCCGGGCCGCCCGCGCTGGCCGGCCGGGTGGCCTCGCTGAAGCTGGTCGGCGTGCAGATCAGCGGCACGCTCGATCTCGCCGGCGGCACGGTGGTGCCGTACGTGGAGCTGAAGCGCTGCCGGTTCGAGCGGGAGGTGCTGATGCCGGAGGCGCGCTTCACGACGATGCGGATGGTGGACTGCTCGGTTCCGCGGCTGGAGGCCGCGCGCGTGCACACCGAGGGCGATCTGCATCTGCCCCGCTGCCGTTTTCACAACGGCGTCCGGCTCACCGACGCGCACATCGGCACGGACCTGCTGCTCAACCAGGCGATCGTCTACCGCGACCGGACCGGCCGCTCGATCGCCGCCGACGGCATGACCGTCGGGCAGGACCTCCAGGCGGAGCTGCTCGAGTCGCACGGCGAGCTGAGCCTGCGCAGCGCCACGATCGGCGTGTCGCTGAGTCTGCGCGGGGCGAGGCTGGCCAACCCCTACACGCGGCTCGCGCTGAACGCGCCCCAGATGACTGTGGGGCGCTCCCTGTATCTGACCCCGGCCGGCGTCGGCGGTCAGGCGCTGAGCGGCGCGACTCCCGCGCGAGGGACCCGCATCCAGCGCTTCGAGTGCCGGGGCGGGCTGCGCCTCGACGACGGGCGGTTCGGGGACGCCGTGGACCTGGAGCGGGCCCGGTTCGTCCTCACCGACGAGCAGGAGCTGTCGCTGCGCCGGGTGCAGACGCCCGAGCTGCGCTTCCTCGGGGAGCAGCCGCGGCGCGGCCGGGTCGTCCTCTCGGGTGCGCGGGTGATCAACCTGGTCGACCGGGCGAGCGCCTGGCCGGGCCCCGGCAGTCTGCACATGGGCGGCTTCGCCTACGAGAACCTGGTGCCGCAGGGCCCGTTCCCGCTGGCCGAGCGGCTGCGGTGGGTGGCCGCGGCGACCGCCGAGTACGCGCCGGAGCCGTACGAGCGGCTGGCGAGCGTGCTGCGGGCCGGCGGGGAGGACGAGGACGCCCGCGAGGTGCTGCTGGCCAAGCAGCGCCGCCGCCGGGAGACACTGCCGCCCGCGGCGAAACTCGTGGGCTACGCACAGGACTGGACCGTCGCCTACGGCTACCGGCCGGGCCGGGCGGCGGTGTGGATGGCGGTGCTGTGGGCCGCGAGCTCCCTGGCCTTCGCGAACGCCCCGCACCCGCCGGTCAGCCGCGACGGGCATCCGCCCTGGAACCCGGCCCTCTTCGCCCTGGACCTGCTGCTGCCGGTCATCGACCTGGGACAGGCCGGCCAGTGGCGGCTGAGCGGCGGCTGGCAGTGGCTGTCGACGGCACTGATCCTGCTCGGCTGGATCCTGGCGACGACGGTGGCGGCGGGGGCGACGCGACTGCTGCGCCGGGGATAGGACCCGGGGAGGAAGACCCCGGGGAAGACCCTGGGGGGAAGAACCCGGGGGGCCTGGCCAGGTCGCTGCGGGCGGGCGCACATCCGGCCCCCAGCTCACGGACAGTAGTTGAACAGTCATCTTTTTATCGTTCCTTGACTCTCCGGCGTACAACTTTCCACAGGTTGCACCAACCCCCTGGCGCATCCCCGACCTGCGGCTTTCAATGGGCGGCACCATGGCTCTGCTGCCCCCGTTCATCCGCGTCTCCCGGGCCACCCGGACGGCGCGGATCGCCGCTCCCCACAGCGCCGCCGCTAGCCGCAGCGCCGCCGCTCCCCACAGCGCCGCCGGGCTTCCCGCCGACGACGAGGTGCTCCTCGACGTGCCCGACGATCGGCTCGGACCCGCGCTGGTCGCGGCCGGCCGGGGCGGCTACGAGAGCGCCGCCGCCCTGCTGGCCCGCACCCGCGAGCGCGCCGAGTGGGAGTACCACGACCGGTACGTGGTCCGCCTGGCGTCCTTCGCACGCTCGCGCCCCGAGTGGTTCGAGGAGTGGCGTGCCACCGCCCCGCGCCACCCCGACCTCCTGCTGGTCGCCGCCCAGCTCGCGGTGGACCGCGCCTGGCAGTCGCCGGCCCGGGCCGAGCTGCTGCGCGAGGTCAGCCCGTTGATCACGGCGGCCGCGCAGAGCGACGTACGCGACCCGGTGCCGTGGCGGATCGCCCTGGACCACGCGCGCGGGGCGAACGCCGGGCACAAGTACTTCGAGGAGCTGTGGGCGGCCGCGGTCCGCCGCGCCCCGCACCACTACGGCTGCCATGTGGCCGCCATGCGCTACCTGGCCCAGGCCTGGCACGGCTCGCACCGCGAGTGCTTCGACTTCGCCGACCGGGCCGCGCAGGACGCCCCGGCCGGCACGCTCGTCCAGGCGCTGCCGGTCCGCGCGGCCTTCGCCTACCTGACCGACGGCTGCGGCCCCGAGGTGCCGCGGGAGCGGCTGGAGGCGGCCGCCGACCGGGCGCTCGCGCTCTCCGCCCGCTTCCCCTCGGTCGACCCCTGGCCGGCCGAGATCCGCAACCTGCTGGCGTACGTCCTGGTCCGCCTCGGCCGCCGCGACGACGCCCTCGCCCAGTTGCGCCTGATCGGCCCGTACGCCACGTCCTTCCCCTGGGGTCGGCTGTCGGACGACCCGCTCGGACACTTCCTGACGGTCCGCGAGAGCGTGCGCTCGGGGCAGTCGCGGCCGTCCGGACAGCCGCCCGGACATCCACGGAATGAGCACGGGGGACCGTCGCACCCCGTGGACCACTAGGCTTCTGCGTCGTGACCACCGTCCGTCTGCCGCTCTTCCCCCTGAACTCGGTGTTGTTCCCGGGGCTGGTGCTTCCGTTGAACGTCTTCGAGGAGCGCTATCGCGCCATGATGCGCGACCTGTTGAAGACCCCCGAGGACGAATCGCGCCGATTCGCCGTCGTGGCCATCCGCGACGGCCACGAGGTGGCGACCACCGCCCCGGGCCTGCCCGACCAGACGGCGCTGCCCGAGCGCGGCCCCACGGCGGGCTTCGGCGACGACCCGGTCAAGGCGTTCCACGGCGTGGGCTGCGTGGCCGACGCGGCGACGATCCGCGAACGCGCCGACGGCACCTTCGAGGTGCTGGCCACGGGCACGACCCGGGTACGGCTGCTGTCCGTGGACGCGTCGGGCCCGTTCCTGACGGCGGAGCTGCAGGAGCTGCCGGAGGAACCGGGCGAGGAGGCGGGCGCCCTCGCGGAGGGCGTGCTGCGGGCCTTCCGCAAGTACCAGAAGCGTCTGGCGGGCGCCCGCGAACGCTCCCTGACCACGGGCGCGGATCTGCCGGACGACCCCTCGGTGGTGTCGTACCTGGTGGCCGCGGCGATGATGCTGGACACCCCTACCAAGCAGCGCCTCCTCCAAGCCCCCGACACCGCCTCCCGGCTGCGCGACGAGCTGACGCTGCTGCGCGCGGAGACGGCGATCATCCGCAACCTGCCTTCACTCCCCGCGTCGGAGCTGACACGAGGCCCGACAAGCCTCAACTGACATCACGGACACCACAGAGACCGCTGACGGCACTGACGGCACCGACACCACAGACGGCATCGAGAAGGCCCGCATGGCGAAGAAGAAGCAGCAACAGCCCGGCGGCACGCCCGCGACGGTGGCCCTGACGGCGGCGGGCGTGGACTTCACGGTCCACTCCTACGACCACGACCCGGCCCACCCCTCCTACGGCGAGGAGGCGGCCGAGGCGATGGGCGTCTCCCCCGACCGCGTCTTCAAGACCCTGGTCGCGGACGTCGACGGCGCCCTCACCGTCGCGGTCGTCCCGGTGGCGGGCTCCCTGGACCTCAAGGCGCTGGCCGCCGCCGTGGGCGGCAAACGCGCGACCATGGCCGACCCCATCCTCGCGGAACGCACCACCGGCTACGTCCGAGGCGGCATCTCCCCCCTGGGCCAGCGCAAGAAGCTCCCCACGGTCCTGGACGACTCGGCGTCGACCCACCCCACGATCTGCGTCTCGGCGGGCCGCCGGGGCTTGGAGGTGGAACTGGCCGCGGAAGACCTGGCGAGCCTGACCGGGGCGAAGACGGCCCCGATCGCCCGCCCGTAACAGCCCGTCCGGCGTTTGAGGACGAGGCCCTTTCAGGGCCGAAGCGGGGGTCTGGGGGCGGCAGCCCCCAAGGACGGGACCGGAAGGGGCGGCGGGGGCGAAACCCCTAGGAGACCGGCGCCCCGTACCCATCCTTCGGCGCAGCCCCCTGCAGGGGATACTCCGGATCCCGCGGCCCGAACAACGCGGTCAACCCCAGATGCACCAGCAACGCGGCGACGGACCACGCCAGCCACGCCCCCTTCGCCCCCAGCTTCAAGGGCGCCGAGAACGTCACCCCCTTGCCCACCTCCCGCGCATGCGCGATCACATCGGCATCGGGCCCGAGCCACATCCCGACCTTCCACGCCAGCAACGACCCCAGCAGTCCTCCGACCGCCAACGCCACCACCAGCGGCACACCCCCACGCCGCCGCCAGGCGAACACCGCCGCCGCGCTCACCGCGCCGAACGCCAGGGCCAGCAGCGTGAACGTGCCGTCCACCCCGATCGCCTGCTCGCCCTCGGTGTCCTTGAGATAGACGACCCAGCTGTCGTCCACCACATCGCCGACCAGCGGCACCTTCGTGGCCAGCCAGGCCCACAGCACCCCGAGGAGCGCCCCGCTCAGCGCGACCGCGACCGTGATCACGGCGGCTTCCCGCAGCTCGGTCTTCATCCCGGGCCCGTCCTGTCCGTACGAGACGACGTGGGGCGCGGCGCCCTCGTACCCGCCGGGCGCCGACGACCACCCGTCGTACGGCGACGGCGGGTGCGGGGCCGGCTGATGCGGGGCCGGTCCGTGCGAGGACGGCTCGTGCGGCGGCGGAGGCGGAGTCAGCGGTGCGGTCACCCTGACATCGTGCCAGGCGCGTCTGTGCCGCGCGTCATCGGACGGCGGCCCGGCGGTACGCCCAGGTGGCGACGGCCAGCGAAACGACGCCGACGCCGGCGCACACGGCGAGGTCACCGAGGACGAACGCCCAGTCGGGGCTCGCCCGGAAGGTCCGCGCGAAGGCCTCGACGCCGTACGTCGACGGCAGCAGATCGCGGGCGAAGCGCACCGCCTCCGGCATCCGGTCCGGCGGCAGCACGCCCAGCAGCAGCGCCGCCGACATGCCGAGCTGCCCGAGCACGGTGGCCAGCTCCGGCCGCGGCGCGAGGAGCCCGAAGGCCGCGCCGAGCCCGGACAGCGCGGCGCCCGCCAGCGGGATCACCGCCGCGAGCACCCACAGGTGGGTCAGCGGCAGCCCGAACAGGACACACCCGAAGACGGCGGTCACCAGTGTCCCCGGCACGGTGAAGGACGCGTACGCCCCCGCAGCGCCCAGCACGACCGCGGCGGGCGGCACCGGAAGGGTCGCGTAGTGGTCGAGCCCTCCGCTCGCCCGCAGCTGCCCGAAGTACTGCGCGAGGAGGTTCAGCGCGACGAAGGCGACGACGAGGACCGCGGACCCGGCCACCACGGCCTCCGCCTCACGGCCGCCGTCCACCACGCCCCGCATCATGATCAGGATGCCGACCGACTGGAAGGTCGCCACGAACAGCAGCGGAATCCGCGCCACCCGCGCGCGCGACAGCTGCGCCCGGTAGACGGCCACGAGCGACGGCCACAGCCGCGCGCGCGGCCCCAGCTCGGCCGTCACCCTGACCGGCTCGTCCACGGCCAGGGCGCTGCCCGGCAGAACCTCTGCGGGTACGACACTCACCTGGAGCTGCTCCTCTTCCTCACGCGCACGGCTCTCGGACCGACGGCCCGCACGCCGTCCCCTCACGCCGTCCCATACGGACGCGACGACCCCGGCGCTCATACCCGCACCAGTCCCTGCCGGGCCGCCCCGCCCAGCGCCAGGTAGACGTCCTCCAGGCTGGGCGTGGCCAGGGTGAAGTCGTCCAGGGCGGCGAAGGCGGCGCCGCCGGTGACGGTGGCGACGACGGCACGGGCCTCGTCGGGGGCCAGCCGCAGCGTCCAGCGGCGCCCGGACTCCACGGCCCGCTCGCGCAGCGCGGCGACCTCGGGCACCTCCAGCGGCGCCCGCTCCCGCCACACCAGCTCGACCCGCACCTCGCCGGCGACCTGTTCCTTGAGCCCGGAGGGCGTGTCGCAGGCGATGACCCTGCCCTTGTCGAGGACGGCGACCCGGTCGAGGACGGTCTCGGCCTCGATGACGTTGTGGGTGACCAGCAGCACGGTGGCGCCCCGCTCGGCCCGGCGCCGGTCCACGGCCGACCACACGGCCCGCCGCGCCACCGGGTCCATCCCGGTCGTCGGCTCGTCCAGCACCAGCAGAGGCCGCTCCCCCACCAGCACGGAGGCGAAACAGGCCAGCCGCCGCTGCCCGCCGGACAGCTTGCGCAGCGGCCGCCCGGCGATCGGCGTGAGCCCCAGCTCGTCCAGGACGGCGTCCCGCTCCCGGCGCGCCGTGCGCACGTCGAGGCCGCGCAGCCGTCCGGTGGTCTCGGCGGCGAGGGAGACGGTGAGTTCGTCGAGGGCGGTGGACTCCTGGCCCAGGTAGGCGAGGATCCTCGCGGCCCGTTCGGGGTGGCTCACGATGTCGTGCCCGAGGATCTCCACGCTGCCGGTGTCGGGCCGCATGAGCCCGGTCATCTGCCGCACGAGGGTGGACTTGCCGGCCCCGTTCGGCCCGAGCAGCCCGAAGATCTCACCGCGCCGGATGTCCAGCCGTACGTCGTCGGTGGCCCGGACCTCGGGCGTCGCGGGAGTGCCGCGCCGGCCCCGTACCGCCGGATAGGTCTTGGTCAGACCGCGCACGGCACACACGACCTCGTCCCTGTGCCGGATGGCCGATGCCGCGCGCGTACTCACAAGGAACGAGACTACGGGGTCGGGGAGGTCTGCTCGCCGTCGGGGCGTCCCGAGTGCCCGGTTCAGTCCCCCGCGGGCACGCGCTCCGAGGCCGTGCGGACGTCGATCTCACGCCAGAAGCCCGCCCGGATGGCGTAACGGTCGTGCTCGTCGATCTGGTCGTCCTTGTGGGCGAGCAGTCCGAAGCGGGCCGCGTAGCGCAGCAGCTCGCCGTCGATGCGGTGCGGGATGCGCGGGTACATGCCCGACAGCTTCTGCAGATGGCTCTGGTCCCCGAGGCGCCCCATCCAGCGGCGCGAGAAGACCTGCCCCACCTCGTACGGGTCGCCGCCCACGGTGGTGATGTCCTCCTCGCGGTCGGCCCACCGCTGCTCCGCGGAGGTGAGCTGGGCGAGCGTCGGCATCTGGGCGGCCTCGGAGGGCTCGGCGACGACGCCGGGCCGGTCCACCCAGCCCTTGTCCGAGGACCAGCGCAGGGTCGCGCTGGCGGGGGGCTGGGCGGGCTGGGCGCCGGGTGCGCGCAGGGCGGCGAGGTCCTTGGGGGTGGGGACGCCCTTGGGCGCGGGGACGCGCTCCTGCGCGCCGTTCTCCGAGTCGTCGGCGGAGGCGTGCTCGACCTCCTCCCGCGTCCGCTCGACGGGGGCGGGGGCGAGGCCGGAGTCGGGCAGCGGCGCGGAGAGGATCGCGGCGATCTCGGGCCGCGGCGCGTGCACCGGCGCGCACGTCCCACCGAGCTCCTTGGCGCGTACGGCCTTGGTGATCCACGTACGGTCCAGGACGCGGCGTTCGTCGGCCTCGGCGACGAGGTCCTCGGACTGGTTGTAGTCGCCGTCGGCGGCCTGTACGGCCCACAGGTGGACGGCGACGCCGTGCTCCTTGGCGGCCATCATGCCGGGCAGCAGGTCGCCGTCGCCGGTGACGAGGACGACGTCGGAGCAGGCGCGGTTGCGGGCCAGCTCGGTCAGCTCGGCGTGCATGGCCGCGTCGACGCCCTTCTGCGCCCAGCGGCCGTCGCTGCGGGTCAGGGCGCCGAGGCGGACGGTGACCCGGGGCATCACCCGCAGCCTGCGGTGCTCGGGCTGGGGGACGCGGTCGGGGGCGCCGTCGAACCAGTAGATGCGCAGCAGCGGGCGCTCGGTGTCGGACTCGGCCTGTTCGCGCAGGCCCTGGACGAGGGCGGGATGGTCGACGGTGATCCGGGATCGCGAGGGCTCTCCGGCGAGGAGGCTCGCGGCGGCCCCCAGCAGATACCCGGCGTCCACCAGGACGATGCAGCGGTCCACACGACTCACCCTCTTCCCGGGAGATTTGCTTCGGGCTTCCTTCGAGTCTGCCCGACCGCACGGGGGTTAACGGCCCGAACTCGATCTTCGGCGTGGCGTTTCGCGCCGATGCGCTCCGAGAACCCCTGTCACGGACGGTAATTATCCGAAATGCGCCATACCTCAGCCTATGTGAATCTGGTCCCGGCCCTGGCCCCTAGTTCCCCCGTTGGAGGCAGATCCCCATGGCCAAGAACAAGAAACAGGAACGCAAGCAGCCCCAGTCCGAGCGCGGTCAGCAGGCGGCGCAGCAGTCCTCGATGGAGTCGCAGGCCGAGCAGCGCATCTCGCAGGTGACGCCTGCCGACGTCGCCCGCAAGGGCCGGCAGAAGCGCTTCGGACACAACTGACAGCTGTACGACGGGCTGTTGCAGCCCGGGCACACCGAGGGGCGCATCCGATGCCGGATGCGCCCCTCGTACGTGCTCTTCTGCTCTTCTGTTGGATCAGCCGGCCAGGCAGGACGGGCCGAGCAGCACCTTCAGATCGCCGAACAGCGCCGGATCGGGCTTGACGCGGTGCCGGTCCAGGCGCAGCACGGTCGTCTTCGTCGGCCCCTGGAGCCTGATCCGGACCTCGCTGTCGCCCCTGTGGTGGGTGAGGATCTCGCCGAGGCGGCTGATCATCGGCGGGGTGACCCGGGTGGCCGGGATGGTGAGGATCACGGGCGCGTTGGTGCCCGCGTTGGACAGGTCGGGGACCGCCAGTTCCATCGCGACCAGACGCGGCACGTCCTCGCGCTTGTCCAGGCGTCCCTTGACGAACACGACGGCGTCCTCGACGAGTTGGGTCGACACCAGCTGGTAGGTCGCCGGGAAGAACATGCACTCGATGGAGCCGGCGAGGTCCTCGACGGTGGCGATGGCCCAGGCGTTGCCCTGCTTGGTCATCTTGCGCTGGAGCCCCGAGATGATGCCGCCGATGGTGACGACCGCGCCGTCCGCGTGCTCGCCTCCGGTGAGCTGGGCGATGCCCGCGTCGGCCTTGTCGGACAGGACGTGCTCCAGACCGAAGAGCGGGTGGTCGGAGACGTACAGCCCGAGCATCTCCCGCTCCTGGGCGAGCAGGTACGTCTTCTCCCACTCGTCGGTGGTGAACTCCACGTCGAGGCCGAAGCCGGGCTCGGTGGTCTCCTCCTCGCCCATCCCGCCGAAGAGGTCGAACTGGCCCTCGGCCTCCTTGCGCTTGACCGCGACCACGTTGTCGATCATCGGCTCGAAGTGCGCGGTGAGGCCCTTGCGGGTGTGCCCCATCGTGTCGAACGCGCCCGCCTTGATCAGCGACTCCGTGGTGCGCTTGTTGCAGGCGACCGCCTCGACCTTGTCGAGGTAGTCGGGGAAGGAGGAGTACTTCCCCTTGGCCTTGCGGCTGCGGATGATCGACTCGACCACGTTCGTGCCGACGTTGCGGACGGCCTCGAGCCCGAAGAGGATCACGTCGTCGCCCTGGGCGGCGAAGTTGTGCACCGACTCGTTGACGTTCGGCGGCAGCACCTTGATGCCCATGCGCCGGCACTCGTTCAGATAGATCGCGGACTTGTCCTTGTCGTCCTTGACCGAGGTGAGCAGCGCGGCCATGTACTCGGCCGGGTAGTTCGCCTTCAGGTAGGCGGTCCAGTACGAGACCAGTCCGTACGCGGCCGAGTGGGCCTTGTTGAAGGCGTAGCCGGCGAAGGGGACCAGCACGTCCCACAGGCCCTGGATGGCCTCGTCGCTGTAGCCGTTCTTCTTGGCGCCGGCCTGGAAGATGGTGAAGTTCTTGGCCAGTTCGTCGGGCTTCTTCTTGCCCATCACGCGGCGCAGGATGTCGGCCTCGCCGAGCGAGTAGCCGGCGATGATCTGGGCGGCCTTCTGCACCTGCTCCTGGTAGACGATCAGGCCGTAGGTGACCGCCAGGACCTCTTCGAGGGGCTCTTCGAGCTCCTTGTGGATCGGCGTGATGTCCTGGAGCTTGTTCTTGCGCAGCGCGTAGTTGGTGTGCGAGTCCATGCCCATGGGGCCGGGACGGTAGAGCGCCGACACGGCGGAGATGTCTTCGAAGTTGTCGGGCTTCATCAGGCGCAGCAGCGAGCGCATGGGGCCGCCGTCGAACTGGAAGACGCCGAGGGTGTCGCCGCGCTGGAGCAGTTCGAAGGTCGTCGGGTCGTCGAGCGGCAGGCCCAGCAGGTCGAGGTCGACGCCCTTGTTGGACTTCACCATCTTGACGGCGTCGTCCATGATCGTCAGGTTGCGCAGGCCCAGGAAGTCCATCTTCAGCAGGCCGAGCGACTCGCACTGCGGGTAGTCCCACTGGGTGATGGTCACGCCGTCGGTGTGCCGCACCCAGATCGGGGCGTGGTCGACGATGGGCTCGCTGGACATGATGACGCCGGCCGCGTGCACGCCCATCTGGCGGACCAGGCCCTCGACGCCCTTGGCGGTGTCGATGACCTTCTTGACGTCCGCCTCGTTCTCGTACATCGCGCGGATCTCGCCGGCCTCGCTGTAGCGCGGGTGCGAGGGGTCGGTGATGCCGTTGAGGTCGATGCCCTTGCCGAGGACGTCGGCGGGCATCGCCTTGGTGAGGCGGTCGCCCATGGCGTACGGGTAGCCCAGCACGCGCGCGGAGTCCTTGATCGCGTTCTTGGCCTTGATCTTGCCGTAGGTGCCGATCATGGCGACCTTGTCGGCGCCGTACTTCTCCGTCACGTACCGGATCACCTCGACGCGCCGGCGCTCGTCGAAGTCGATGTCGACGTCGGGCATGGAGACGCGCTCGGGGTTGAGGAACCGCTCGAAGATCAGTCCGTGCGGGATCGGGTCGAGGTCGGTGATCCCCATGGCGTAGGCGACGATCGAGCCGGCCGCGGAGCCACGGCCCGGGCCGACCGCGATGCCCTGGTTCTTGGCCCACATGATGAAGTCGGCGACGACGAGGAAGTAGCCCGGGAACCCCATCTGGATGATGACGTCCATCTCGTACTCGACCTGCTTCTGCCGGTCGTCCGGGATGCCGCCGGGGAAGCGGCGCTCCATGCCCCGGCGGACCTCCTCCTTGAACCAGGTGATCTCGGTGAAGCCGTCGGGGATGTCGAACTTCGGCATGAGGTTCTTCGCCTCGAACATGCCGGCGGTGTCGATCTGCTCGGCCACCAGGAGGGTGTTGGCGCAGCCCTCCTGCCAGGCGTCCGAGGAGTCGATGGCGTACATCTCCTCCGTGGACTTCAGGTAGTAGCCGGTGCCGTCGAAGCGGAAGCGGTCGGGGTCGGAGAGGTTCTTGCCGGTCTGGATGCACAGCAGCGCGTCGTGCGCGGTCGCCTCGTGCGCGTACGTGTAGTGCGAGTCGTTCGTCACCAGGGGCGGGATGCCGAGCTTCTTGCCGATCTCCAGGAGTCCGTCGCGGACCCGGCTCTCGATCTCGATGCCGTGGTCCATCAGCTCCAGGAAGTAGCGGTCCTTGCCGAAGATGTCCTGGTACTCGGCGGCCGCCTTCAGCGCCTCGTCCTTCTGGCCGAGCCGCAGCCGGGTCTGGAGTTCGCCCGAGGGGCAGCCGGTGGAGGCGATCAGCCCCTCGGACCACTGCGAGATGGTCTCCTTGTCCATCCGCGGCCACTTCTGCAGCCAGCCCTCGGCGTACGCGTCCGAGGAGAGCCGGAAGAGGTTGTGCAGGCCCGTCGCGTTCGCCGCCCAGATCGTCTTGTGGGTGTATCCGCCGGAGCCGGAGACGTCGTCGCGCTTCTGGTGCGGCTGGCCCCACTGGATCTTGCGCTTGTTGCGCCGCGACTCGGGCGCGACATACGCCTCGATGCCGATGATCGGGGTGACCCCGGCCTTCTTCGCGGTGTGGAAGAAGTCATACGCCCCGTGCAGGTTGCCGTGGTCGGACATGGCGATATGGGTCATGCCCATCTCGTTGCACGCGTTGAACATGTCCTTCAGCCGCGCGGCACCGTCCAGCAGCGAGTACTGGGTGTGGACGTGCAGGTGCGTGAACGGCGGCTTTGACACGGCTTCGGCCTCCAATAGACAGTCGGGGGACAGCGTCGAAGTCTATGCCTCGCGACTGACACTCGACGGGCACCTCCGCGTACCTTCGTGCGTTGGAGACGGCAGAGACGCTGTCGTACATGCACTGCACCAGGAGGCACCCAGCGATGTCGGTTCCGCAGCTCAACGACGAGCACCGCGGCGAGGAGATCCTCGCCGTCTTCGACACCGCGTTCGGCGAGCTCCTGGCCGCCGACCCGGCCGCGTTCCGCGTGAAGTTCCGCAAGATGGCGGCCTCGGCGTTCGCGTTCTACCGGGGCACGGCGGCTCTCTTCTACCACGACCTCGACGCGGAGAAGCGGGGCGGCCCGTTCCTGGACGAGCGCACCTCGCGCGTGTGGATCCACGGCGATCTGCACGCGGAGAACTTCGGCACGTACATGGACGCCAACGGCCGGCTGATCTTCAACGTCAACGACTTCGACGAGGCGTACGTCGGCCCCTTCACCTGGGACCTGAAGCGCCTCTCCGCCTCCCTCGCCCTCATCGGGTACGCGAAGGCGCTCGGCGACGACCAGATCAGCGAGCTGGTGGAGGTGTACGCGGGCGCGTACCGCGAGCGCATCCACGCGCTGGCCACCGGTGCCAAGAGCGACGAGGTGCCGCCGTTCACGCTGGACACCGCCCAGGGACCGCTCCTGGACGCGCTGCGCGACGCCCGCTCGCTGACCCGCTTCGGTCTCCTCGACTCCATGACGGAGATCCGGGACTTCGAACGCCGGTTCGCGCCGGGCGGCGGCTCCATCGAGCTGGACGCCGCCACCCGCTACAAGGTCCTGGCCGCCTTCGACGGCTATCTGGAGACCCTGCCGGAGACGTCGCTGACCCGCCCGGACTCCTACCGGGTGAAGGACGTCGTGGGCCGCCGCGGTATCGGCATCGGCTCGGCCGGCCTGCCGTCGTACAACATCCTGCTCGAAGGGCACAGCGACGCCCTGGAGAACGACGTCGTGATCTACATCAAGCAGGCCCAGACCCCGGCCGTGTCCCGGCACATCACCGACCCGGCGATCCGCGGCTACTTCCAGCACGAGGGCCACCGCACGGTGATCTCCCAGCGCGCCCTCCAGGCCCACGCCGACCCGTGGCTGGGCTGGACCGAGCTGGGCGGCGCGGGCCAGCTGGTCGCCGAGGTGTCGCCGTATGCGGTCGACCTGGACTGGGGCGACATCGACGACCCGGAGGAGATCGCGGGCGTGGTGGCCGACCTGGGCCGGGCCACGGCCACGATGCACGCGGCGGCGGACGACCAGTCCGGCGAGTCCCTGGTCCCGTTCTCCACGGAGCGGGCCATCGACGCGGCCATCGCGGCCGACGAGGAGGGCTTCGCCCCCTTGCTGGTCGACTTCGCGCACGCCTACGGCGCACGCGCGCGTGCCGATCACCAGACCTTCGTCGACCTGTTCCGCAACGGCCGGATCCCGGGTCTGTGACGGGATCCACCACGACCTACGCCACGGCCCCCGCCATGACCTCCGCCACGGCCCCCGCCGCGACCTCGGCCGCGATCCGCGCTGCGGGCTCGGTGCCGAAATCGATAACGAAAAGGGCTCTCACAGGACCCCTTTAGGGGTCTCTTACAGGAGCGCGTGACACACTCTCCTCCGCTATGGACATATCCGGGACCCGATTCAGAGCCGTACGCGCGGCGCTGTTCACGGCCGTCGTCGTGACGCTCAGCACCGCGTCGCACGTGCTGCTGTCCCGGGCTCCCCTGCCGCTGAACACGGTGGCCGTCGTCGCGGCCGCCGTGTTCGCCCTCGCCTACGCGCTCGCGGGCCGCGAGCGCGGCTTCGGGCGGATCGCCGCCCTGCTGATCCCGCTGGAGCTGGCGGCCGACACCGTCTTCACCACCGGCCAGCACGTCTGCTACGGCCGCGCGGGCGGTCCGGTCGCCGGGCCGCTGGCCTCGGTCGGCTGGGACGTGCTGTGCGGCGACGGCGTCCGCGTGGGCACCCCGCTGGCCCGGGTCACGGGCGCCGACCCGGACAGGCTCGGCGGCCTCCTGGCCCACGCCGACCCGGCCGCCGCCTGGCTGCTGCTCGGCGCGCACGTCTGCGTCGGCCTCGCCGCCGCCGCCTGGCTGCGCCGCGGCGAGCGGGCGCTGGCCCAGCTGCTGCGGGCGGCGACCGCCACCACCTTCCGGCCCCTGCTGCTCGCGGTGGCCGCGGTGACCGTACGACGCGCCCCGGCGGCCCGCCGCCTGCCGCGGCCCGCACGCCGTACGGCCACCGCCCGCGACCGGATCCTCGTGCACTCCCTGGGACGGCGTGGACCGCCGTGCTCGGCCGTCGCCCTCGTCTGAGCGGCGCCGCCCACGTCGCGCGAGCGACCTCCCCGAGCACGAGACAGTCCCCCATACGTATCCCGCGTACGGCATGTACGCGTCCCACCTGGAGAACACCGATATGAGCAAGCGGAACAGCGCGGCGGCCAAGACGGCGGCCCGGGAGCGGCTGCGCGTCGAGCGCGAGCGCCAGGCGAAGCGGGCCAAGGCCAGGCGGCAGATCATCGTCGCCTGCTCGGCGGTCGGCGTGCTGGCGGCGGCCGGCGGCATAGGCTACGCGGTCGTCCAGGCCAACAAGCCCAGCTACTGGGAAGAGGCCAAGACCGCCAAGCTGGTCAAGCCGGCCAACGCCACCGGCAAGAACGGCACGACCGTCGTCATCGGCAAGAGCACCGCCAAGAAGACCCTCGTGATGTACGAGGACCCGCGTTGCCCGGTCTGCGCCCAGTTCGAGCAGACCGTCGGCGCGACCGTGAAGAAGGACTACGACGACGGCAAGTTCAAGATCCAGTACGTCGGCGCCACCTTCCTCGACCGCAGCCTGACCGGCGAGGGCTCCAAGAACGGGCTCAGCGCCCTGGGCGCCGCGCTCAACGTCAGCCCCGAGGCGTTCCTCGAGTACAAGACCGCGCTGTACTCGACGAAGTACCACCCCGAGGAGACCGACGACAAGTTCAAGGACGACTCCTACCTGATCAAGGTGGCGGACACGGTCCCGGAGCTGAAGGGCAACACGAAGTTCCAGAACGCCGTGAAGAACGGCACCTACGACCGGTGGGCGCTGGAGATGTCCAAGACCTTCGACTCCAGCGGCGTCTCGGGCACCCCGACCCTGAAGATGGACGGCAAGACGCTGACCGCCTCCGACGGCAGCGGGAACGCGCCCATGTCCGTCGCCGACTTCACCACGGCGATCGACGCGGCCCTCAAGGGCTGAGCCAGGCCGGACACGACGCTCAGTCAAAGAGCGGGCGAACTTTTACAGTTCGCCCGCTCTTTTGTCGTACTGGTCAGTAATCTCATCGCCCGTGACCAGTCGATACAGATCACCCGAGAGCGCCGACACCGCGTCCGTGTCCGTGTCAGAGCGCGCCGACTCGCGTACACCGCGCCGCCGTACGGTCGTCAAGGCCGCGGCCGCCACCGCCGTGCTGGCCGGGCCGCTCGTCGCCGCGCTGCCCGCCCGGGCCGCCGAGGCCCCCGCCTTCCTGCACGGCCTCGCCTCCGGCGACCCGCTGCCCGACGGCGTCCTGCTGTGGACCCGGGTGACGCCCACCGCCGAGGCGACCCCCGGCTCCGGGCTCGGTCCGGACACCGAGGTGACCTGGGTCGTCGCCCGGGACAAGGCGCTCACCAACGTCGTCACCCGGGGCTCCACCACGGCCACCGCCGCCTCCGACCACACCGTGAAGGCCGACATCCGCGGTCTGGCGCCGGCCACCGACTACTACTTCCGCTTCTCGGCCGGCGGCGTCGACTCCCCGGTGGCGCGCACCCGCACCGCGCCGGCGGCGGACGCGGCCGTGACCGGTCTGCGCTTCGGCGTGGTCTCCTGCGCCAACTGGGAGGCCGGCTACTTCTCCTCGTACCGCCATCTCGCGGCCCGCGGCGACCTGGACGCCTGGCTGCACCTCGGCGACTACATCTACGAGTACGGCACCGGCGAGTACGGCACGCGCGGCACCGTCGTACGCCAGCACGCGCCCACGCACGAGATCCTCACGCTCGCCGACTACCGCACCCGGCACGGCAAGTACAAGACGGACCCGGACCTTCAGGCCCTGCACACCAAGGCGCCGGTCATCGCGATCTGGGACGACCACGAGTTCGCCAACGACAGCTGGTCCGGCGGCGCGGAGAACCACACCGAAGGCGCCGAGGGCGCCTGGTCGGCCCGTCAGGCGGCCGCCAAGCAGGCCTACTTCGAGTGGATGCCGGTGCGCCCGGCGATCGCCGGCACCACCTACCGCCGACTGCGCTTCGGCAAGCTCGCCGACCTGTCCCTGCTGGACCTGCGGTCCTTCCGCTCGCAGCAGGTCGCCGTCGGCAACGGCACGGTCGACGACCCGGACCGCACGATCACCGGCCGCGCCCAGCTCGACTGGCTGAAGGCCGGGCTGAAGGCGTCCGACACCACCTGGCGGCTGGTCGGCAACTCGGTGATGATCTCGCCGTTCGCCATCGGCTCGCTCTCCGCGGACCTGCTCAAGCCGCTCGCCAAGCTGCTCGGCCTGCCCCAGGAGGGGCTCGCCCTCAACACCGACCAGTGGGACGGCTACACCGACGACCGGCGCGAACTCCTGGCCCACCTGCGGTCGAACGCCATCGGCAACACCGTCTTCCTCACCGGCGACATCCACATGGCGTGGGCCAACGACGTGCCGGTGGACGCCGGGACGTACCCGCTGTCGCCGTCGGCCGCCACCGAGTTCGTGGTCACCTCGGTGACCTCCGACAACCTCGACGACATCGTGAAGGTCCCCGAGGGCACCCTCACCGCGATCGCCGCGCCGATCATCCAGCTCGCCAACCGGCATGTGCACTGGGTCGACACCGACCGCCACGGCTACGGCGTCCTGGACATCACCGCCGCCCGCGCGCAGATGGACTACTACGTCCTGTCCGACCGCACCAGCGCCACCGCGACCTCCACCTGGTGGCGCTCGTACCGCACGCGCAGCGGCACGCAGAAGGTGGAGCGGACGTACGACCCGGTGTAGCCCTCCGCTGCGAGAGCCCAGGTCGCTACAGCGTTTCGAGGAAGCCGAGCGCCACCCGCCAGGTGGCCTCGGCGGCCTCCGCGTCGTAGTCCGGCAGGTCGGGGTCGGTGTACAGGTGCCCGGCGCCCGCGTACCGGTAGATCTCCACGTCCGCGCCCGCTCTGCCCATCTGGAGATACCAGGCGCTCAGCCAGTCGTCGGTCTCGAACGGGTCCGGCTCGGCCACGTGCAGCTGCACCGGCAGGTCGTCCGCCGACACGTTGGGCGCGAGGTCCGAGGTGCCTTGCAGGAGCAGCAGGCCGCGCGCCTTGTCGTCGCCGAGGGCGAGGGTCTGCGCGATGGACGCGCCCAGCGAGAACCCGGCGTACACCAGCCCGCGCTCCGAATAGGGGGCGGCGGCCAGGACGGCTCTCTTCAGCAGCTCGTCCTTGCCGATCTCCTCCTTGTGCGCCATGCCCTCCTCGACCGTGTCGAACGTGCGCCCCGCGAAGAGGTCGGGCGTCCACACCTCGTGCCCCGCGGCGCGCAGCCGGTCCGCCGCCGCGCGCACCGCGGGCCTGAGGCCATAGGTCGAGTGAAAGAGCATGATGTTCATGAGGCCATGGTGCCAGCCGCCACCGACAACGCCGGGCGTGCGTCTCCTTACAGAAGTCGGCGACAGAAGTCGGCAGAAGTCACAGGTTCAGGACCCCGCCCGCCCGGTTACGTTCGAAGGCATGGAGATCCTGCTCCGGCCCGTGATCGTGGTCGGCGGCTCGGTCGTGCTCACGCTGCTCATCGGCTGGGCCACCGACCGTCTGCTGCGCAAGGCCGACGACCGACACCCCGAGACGTCCCTGTGGGGGCTGCTGCGCCGCGGCCGCGTCCCCTACCAGCTCGTGCTGTGCGCGGCCCTGCTGAGAGGGTCCTACGCCCAGGCCAAGCTGCTGGAGGCGCACCGGGTCGGCATCGGCCGGACGCTGACGCTGGTGCTGATCGGCTCGGCGGCCTGGCTGGTGATCCGGATCACGGGGGCGATCGTCGAGACGTCGTACTCACGGTACGCGCGCGTGCACCGCGATCCGGCACGGGTACGGCGCGTGCGGACCCAGGTGTCGCTGATCATGCGGGTGGTCTCGGCGGTGGTCGGCGTGGTCGCCACGGCGGCGATGCTGCTGACGTTCCCCGCGATGCGCGCGGCGGGCGCCTCCCTGCTGGCCTCGGCCGGAATCCTCGGCATCGTCGCCGGTGTGGCCGCCCAGTCGACGCTCGCCAACCTCTTCGCCGGGCTGCAGATCGCCTTCGGCGACATGGTGCGCATCGGCGACACGGTGGTCGTGGACGGCGAGTGGGGCACGGTCGAGGAGATCACCCTGACGTTCCTGACGGTCCGGACGTGGGACGAGCGCCGCATCACGATGCCGGTGTCGTACTTCACGTCCAAGCCCTTCGAGAACTGGTCGCGCGGCACCCCGCAGATGACCGGCATCGTCTACTTCCACGTCGACCACACCGCGCCGCTCGACGCGATGCGCGAGAAGCTGCGCGACATCCTGCGCGAGTGCCCGGCCTGGGACGGCCGTGCCTGCGGCCTCGACGTCACGGACACCACCCCGAACACCATGCAGGTGCGGGCCCTGGTCACGGCGAAGGACGCCGACGACATCTGGACGGTGCGGGTCACGGTCCGCGAACAGATGATCCGCTGGCTGTCCCACGACCACCCGTACGCCCTCCCGAGGGTGAACACAGCGGACGCGACGCTGCCCCCGGGCCATCTGCCCGGCCAGTCCCGGTCCCCGGACGGAGCGGCACGCCGGGCGCACGGCCACCGCGACTCACCGTAGGTCGCCGCGGGCGCGGGGGAGGCCGCCGACGGCGGCGTCCCCCTGCGGGGGTTTCCCGCCGTCGGCGGGAAACCCCCGCAGGGGGACGGTCACCTGTCAACCGACTGGAAACGGACGGTGCGCGGGTGGGAGACCCCACGGCGAGCACCCCTACCCGCCTCACCGAAGACTGCGCACGTCCAGCTGTCGCAGCACCCGGTCCACCACCTCGGGATTCGCCCCCGCCTCGCCCCGCGCCGCCAGCACCTCGTGCCGCGCCGCGCTCATCATCTCGCCCTGGATCCGCCGCAGCCGCTTCAGCCTCCGCACCCGATGCTCATGCCCCTCCCGCCGCTCCTCCTCCCCCATCTCGGGACTGATCCGCACCCCGATCTCGAAGGCCCGACGCAGCAGCTGCTCGGACAGCTCCTCCGGGAGCTCCTCCGCCGCCTCGATCTCCCGCAGCCGCCCCTTCGCCGCCTTCGCCGCCCGCAGCGCGAGCTCCCGTTCGAACGTCTTCTCGCCCTCCGTGTCGGCCCGCACCCCGAGCCGCTTCACCAGCCATGGCAGCGTCAGCCCCTGCACCACGAGCGTCACCATGATCACGCCGAACGCGATGAACACGATCTCGTCCCGGTCCGGAAACGCGCTCCCCTCGTCCGTCTCCAGCGGAATCGCCAGCGCCAACGCCACCGACGCCACGCCCCGCATCCCCGACCACCACATCACCAGGGTCTCCCGCCAGCTCACCGGGATGTCCTCGTCCTCCGAGTCCCGCCGCGCGTGCAGCTTCTTCGTCAGCCAGGTCGCCGGCAACAGCCACACCAGCCGTACGACGATCACCACGGCCACGATGATCGCCGCCCAGCCGAGCATCTCGCCCCACCGCCCGGACGCCGTACGGATCGCGTTGTGCAGCTCGAGGCCGATGAGCCCGAAGGCCACCCCTGTGACCAGCGTGTCGACGATGTCCCAGAACGCGTGCCCGGCGAGCCGGGTCAGCACGTCGTCGGGGTCGGTCGCGTACTCCGCGAGGAACAGCGCGCAGGTGAGGACGGCGAGCACGCCCGAGCCGTGCAGCTCCTCGGCCAGCACGTACGCCGCGTACGGCACCAGCAGGGTGAGCCCGATCTGCAGCGTCGTGTCCCCGAGGAAGTCCAGCAGCCGGTTCGCGCCCCATCCGAGGACGACGCCCACGGCCAACGCGACCACCGCGGACAGCACCAGGTCGAGCCCGGCCCGCCACGGCGAGAACGTCCCGCTCACGGCCGCGGCGATGGCTACGTGGTACAGCACGATGGCCGTCACGTCGTTGAACAGTCCCTCGCCCTCCAGGATGGACACCAGCCGGCGGGGCAGCCCGAGCTGTCCGGCCACGGCGGTCGCGGCGACGGGGTCGGGCGGCGCGACGAGCGCCCCGAGCGCGACGGCCGCGGCGACCGGCAGCCCGGGCACGACCGCGTGGGCGACGGCGGCCACGCACACGGTCGTGACGAACACCAGCGCCACGGCGAGCAGGAAGATCGGCCGTTTGTTGGCCGTGAACTGCCGCCATGAGGTCCGCCGCACGGCCGCGTACAGCAGGGGCGGCAGCAGCAGGGGCAGGATCAGCTCGGGCGGGATCTCCACGTTGGGCACGAAGTCGAGCACCGCGAGCACGATCCCGAGCAACGTCATGAGCACCGGCGCGGGCAGCCCGAACCGGTCCCCGACCGGGACGCTCACCACGGCCCCGAGCAACAGGACGAACAACAGGGCCAACTGATCCACGGTCAGCGCTCCGGAGGTCTAGAGGATCAAGAACATCCAGGCCCCCAGCCTCGCACGCACCACCGTCCGCCGAAGCGCCTGCGCCGTGTCCTCATGTGTCCGGACGTGTCCTGGGCCCTAGAGCGAGCGCCGCATCGCCCTGTGCGCGATCCCCGCGTCCGGGAACTCCGGCCCGTACGCCGCGTACCCCAGCCGCTCGTAGAACCCCAGCGCCTGCGTCTGCGCGTGCAGGTCCACGGCCGCGAGGCCACGCGCGCGTGCCGCCTCCTCGAGGGCCCGCACGAGCGCGACCCCGACGCCGAGCCCGCGCGCCTCCTTCTTCACCGCCAGCCGCCCCAGCGAGCCCACCGACAGGTCTCCGTCGGTCTTCGCCGCGGCCGCCTCGCCGTACAGCAGCCGCCCGGCCCCGAGCGCCGACCCGTCCTCCCGGACCGCCAGGACATGCACGGCCACGGTGTCGTAGGCGTCGTACTCCAGGTCCTCGGGGACGCCCTGCTCGCCGACGAAGACCTCCTTGCGCACCGCGAAGCACGCCTCCAGGTCGGCGGGGTCGCCGGCGACGCGGACCGTGTACGCGCGCGTGCCGCTCGTCCGTGCGTCGTCGCTCGTCCGTGCGTCTTCGCTCACCCTTGCGTCTCCGCTCACCCGTAGGTCTCCTCGCGGACCTGGTCCAGGGCCTTCTGCAGGTCCTCCGGGTAGTCGCTGGCGAACTCCACCCACTGCCCGTCCCCGGGGTGCTCGAAGCCCAGCCGCACGGCGTGCAGCCACTGGCGGGTCAGGTGCAGCCGCTTGGCGAGCGTGGGATCGGCGCCGTACGTCAGGTCGCCCACGCACGGATGGCGGTGGGCGGCCATGTGGACGCGGATCTGGTGCGTACGGCCCGTCTCGAGCTTGACGTCCAGCAGGGAGGCCGCGCGGAAGGCCTCGATCAGGTCGTAGTGCGTGACGGACGCCTTCCCCTCGGCCGTGACCGCCCACTTGTAGTCGTGGTTGGGGTGGCGGCCGATGGGCGCGTCGATGGTCCCGCTGGTCGGGTCGGGGTGACCCTGGACGAGCGTGTGGTAGCGCTTGTCGACCGTGCGCTCCTTGAACTGGCGCTTGAGCGACGTGTACGCGCGCTCCGACTTGGCGACGGCCATCAGGCCGGACGTCCCGACGTCGAGGCGGTGCACGATGCCCTGGCGCTCCGCGGCGCCCGAGGTGGAGATGCGGTAGCCGGCCGCGGCCAGCCCGCCGATGACGGTCGGCCCGCTCCAGCCGGGGCTGGGATGCGCGGCGACGCCCACCGGCTTGACGATGACGACCACGTCGTCGTCGTCATGGATGATCTCCATGCCCTCGACCGGCTCGGCGACGATCTGCACCGGCGCGGGCGCCTGTGGCATCTCGACCTCCAGCCAGGCCCCGCCGTGCACCCGCTCGGACTTACCGACCACCGAGCCGTCGACCGAGACCTTCCCCGCCGCGGCGAGCTCAGCGGCCTTGGTGCGGGAGAAGCCGAACATGCGGGAGATGGCGGCGTCGACGCGCTCGCCCTCCAGGCCGTCCGGCACGGGCAGGGTACGGATCTCGGGAATCGTGCTCACCCGTCGAGTATGCAGGACGGCTCCGACACCGCCGTACGCCCAGCCCTCGGCCAGGCTTCGGCCGGCCCTCGACGACTCAGTCCTTGTGGACGGTCCCGTCGGGGTCCAGGCCCTTGAAGGACAGCAGCACGATCAGGATGCCGCCGCACACGATCGCCGAGTCCGCGAGGTTGAAGACCGCGAAGTGCTTCGGTGCGATGAAGTCCACGACCGCACCCTCGAAGACGCCCGGCGCACGGAAGATCCGGTCGGTGAGGTTGCCCAGCGCGCCGCCCAGGAGCAGGCCCAGCGCGATCGCCCAGGGCAGGCTGTAGAGCTTGCGGGCGAGCCGGGCGATCACCACGATCACCGCCGCCGCGATCACCGTGAAGATCACGGTGAAGGCCTCGCCGAAGCCGAAGGCGGCGCCCGCGTTGCGGATGGCCTCGAACTTCAGCCAGTCCCCGATGATCTCGATCGGCGCGTGGTGCTCCAGCTTGGCGACCACGATCATCTTGCTGATCAGGTCGAGGGCGTACGCGAACGCGGCGACCCCGAACAGCACGGCGATCCGGCGCCTGCCGCGCGGCTGCGCGTCGGCGCCCTCCGGTCCGTCCTGGCCGGACGACTGCTCCGGCTCAGCTCCCGCCGCCTCTGGGGTATCCGGCGTACCGATGACGCGCTCCGCCTCTGCCACGTGAGTCCCTCAACCTTAGGTGCCTGACTGAGCACGAGGGTACGGCACGCCTCCCGACACCTGGGTGATCAGTACCGGCGCTCCTGCTTCTGCTTGCACTCGACGCACAGGGTGGCCCTGGGGAAGGCCTGCATACGGGCCTTGCCGATGGGATTGCCGCAGTTCTCGCAGAGGCCGTAGGTGCCGGTGTCGAGCCGTTGCAGGGCGCGCTCGGTCTGGATCATCATCTCGCGCGCGTTGGCGGCCAGCGCCATCTCGTGCTCGCGTGTGATGTTCTTCGTGCCGGTGTCCGCCTGGTCGTCGCCGGCGCCGTCTCCCGAGTCCCGCATCAGGCCCGCCAGGGACGTCTCGGAGTGGGCGATCTCGGCGCGCAGCCGCTCCAGCTCGGACAGCAGCTCCGCGCGGGCCTCCTCGACCTCCTCGGGCGTCCAGGGCTCCTCGCCGGGGCGTACCGCGAGCTCGCCCGGCTCCGCCGCGGCGAAGCGTGCCTTGGGAACGGCGGTCTTCGCCGCCGTGGCCGTGCCCGGAGTCTTCTTCGCAACCACCGTCGTGGCTCCCGTCTGCTCCGCGGCCGAGGCCGCGCCCGCCTTCTTGGCCGTGCTCTTCCTGCCCACAGCGGCCTTCTTGGCAGCTGTCTTCCTGACCGCCGTCCTGTCGGCGGCCGTGTCCTTGCCGACCGTCTTCCTGGCGGCCGTCTCCTTCGCTGCCGCTTTCGCAGCGCTCTGGGGCGCGGCCTTCTCGACCACGGCCTCGTCGGCCACCGCCTCCTCGACCGCGGTCTTCCTGGCCGCGGTCTTCCTGGCAGTCGCCTTCTTGGCCACGGTCTTCTTCGCCGCCGCCTTCTTCGCCGCCGCCTTCCTGGTAGCCGCGCCCTGCGCGCTCTTCTTCCCTCCGACGTCCTTCGCCGCACCGTCGGAGGCACTGGCACGCGAGGACCTGCCGGACGCCGACTGCTGTACGGCGGTCTTCTTCGCCACCATGGCCGCGGCCCCTTCACATATTGTGATCTTGCACGCGAATCGTGCTGGGACGATAAATCGACTTGGGGCCCGCGGCAACGGGACGCACCGCCCGATTCGCCCGCCTCGCACACGCCACGCGGCAAGCCTGCCTGCGTTGTGCCCAGCTCCCCGCCGGGTAATCCGCCGAGCCGGGCGTCCCGGAATCCGAACACGCACATCACCCCATACAGCCACCATTCGGGTCAGATCAGACCACCCTCCGACAGGCGCTCCCGCCCGCCCTCCGCCCCGCGCTCCGAGGCCCCGAAAACCGGTCGGCCGCTGTCGTCGCGGAGCCGTACACTGGGCGGAGCGAGAAGCGTGGATGGGGACGAGTAGCGGCGTACGCAGCCCAGAGCGACCCGGGGACGGTGGAAGCCCGGGGGCGAGCGCGACGTGAAGATCACCCCGGAGCCGCCGGAAGAAGGCCCGAGAAGGGCTGGTAGAACCGGCATCGCGACCCCAATGAGGGGGCTCACCGGCGCACAGGACGCACCGGAGGGCCAAGGAGGGTGGTACCGCGGGAGCGCGCCGCACACGGCGTAGACAGGAAAGACAGCTCTCGTCCCTCCGACGGAAGGCAGTACGTCCGCCGGAGGAAGATCGATGACGCAGTACCGCCAGGTGCCCGCCCAGGTCGACCTGCCCGCCCTCGAGCACGCGGTGCTCGACTTCTGGCGCGAGCAGAAGATCTTTGCCAAGAGCCTGGAGCAGTCCGAGGGCCGCCCCGAGTGGGTGTTCTACGAGGGCCCGCCCACCGCCAACGGCATGCCGGGCGCCCACCACATCGAGGCACGCGTCTTCAAGGACGTCTTCCCCCGCTTCCGCACCATGCGCGGCTACCACGTGGCCCGCAAGGCCGGCTGGGACTGCCACGGCCTCCCGGTGGAGCTGGCGGTCGAGAAGGAGCTGGGCTTCGCCGGCAAGAAGGACATCGAGGCCTACGGCATCGCCGACTTCAACGCCCGGTGCCGCGAGTCCGTGCTGCGCCACACCGACGCCTTCTCCGAGCTGACGACCCGCATGGGCTACTGGGTCGACCTCGACGACGCCTACGTCACGATGGACCCCGAGTACATCGAGTCGGTCTGGTGGTCGCTGAAGGAGATCTTCAACAAGGGCCTGCTGGTCCAGGACCACCGCGTCGCCCCCTGGTGCCCCCGCTGCGGCACGGGACTGTCCGACCACGAGCTGGCCCAGGGCTACGAGACGGTCGTCGACCCCTCCGTGTACGTCCGTTTCCCGCTCACCTCCGGTCCGCTCGCCGGCGAGGCCGCGCTCCTCGTCTGGACGACGACCCCCTGGACCCTGGTCTCCAACACGGCCGTCGCCGCGCACCCCGACGTCACCTACGTCGTCGCGACCGACGGCGAGGAGAAGCTCGTCGTCGCCGAGCCGCTGCTCGCCAAGGCGCTCGGCGAGGGCTGGCAGAGCACCGGCCAGACCTTCACCGGCGCCGAAATGGAGCGCTGGTCCTATCAACGTCCGTTCGAGCTGGTCGAGTTCCCGGCGGACGTGAAAACCCACTACGTGGTGAACGCCGAGTACGTCACGACCGAGGACGGCACCGGTCTGGTCCACCAGTCCCCCGCCTTCGGCGAGGACGACCTCAAGGTCTGCCGCGCGTACGGCCTGCCGGTCGTGAACCCGGTCCGCCCGGACGGCGCCTTCGAGGAGTCCGTCCCGATGGTCGGCGGCGTCTTCTTCAAGAAGGCGGACGAAAAGCTCACCGAGGACCTCCAGCAGCGCGGCCTCCTCTTCAGGCACATCCCGTACGAGCACAGCTACCCGCACTGCTGGCGCTGTCACACCGCGCTCCTCTACTACGCGCAGCCGTCCTGGTACATCCGCACGACCGCCGTCAAGGACCGCCTCCTCCAGGAGAACGAGAAGACCAACTGGTTCCCGGACACGGTCAAGCACGGCCGCTTCGGCGACTGGCTGAACAACAACATCGACTGGGCGCTGTCCCGCAGCCGCTACTGGGGCACCCCGCTGCCCATCTGGCGTTGCGAGGACGACCACCTCACCGTCGTCGGCTCCCGCGCGGAGCTCGGCGAGCTGACCGGCGCCGACCAGTCGGAGCTGGACCCGCACCGCCCGTACATCGACGCCGTCACCTTCGCCTGCCCGCAGGAGGGCTGCGGAAAGACGGCCACGCGCGTGCCGGAGGTCATCGACGCCTGGTACGACTCGGGTTCGATGCCGTTCGCGCAGTGGGGCTACCCGTACAAGAACAAGGACCTGTTCGAGTCCCGCTACCCGGCGCAGTTCATCTCCGAGGCCATCGACCAGACCCGCGGCTGGTTCTACACGCTGATGGCCGTCGGCACCCTGGTCTTCGACAAGTCGTCGTACGAGAACGTCGTCTGTCTCGGGCACATCCTCGCCGAGGACGGCCGCAAGATGTCCAAGCACCTGGGCAACATCCTGCAGCCGATCCCGCTGATGGACCAGCACGGCGCCGACGCCGTGCGCTGGTTCATGGCGGCCGGCGGCTCGCCGTGGGCGGCCCGCCGCGTGGGCCACAACACCATCCAGGAGGTCGTCCGCAAGACGCTCCTGACGTACTGGAACACGGTCGCCTTCCAGGCCCTGTACGCCCGTACGTCCGGCTGGGCCCCCTCCGAGGCCGACCCGGCCCCGGCCGACCGCCCCGTACTGGACCGCTGGCTGCTCTCCGAACTCCACGCGCTCACCGACCAGGTGACGCAGGCTCTGGAGGCCTACGACACCCAGCGCGCCGGCAAGCTGCTCTCGGCCTTCGTCGACGACCTCTCCAACTGGTACGTCCGCCGCTCCCGTCGCCGCTTCTGGCAGGGCGACAAGGCCGCGCTGCGCACCCTGCACGAGGTCGTCGAGACGGTCACCAAGCTGATGGCCCCGCTGACCCCGTTCATCACCGAGCGGGTCTGGCAGGACCTCGTCGCCCCGGTCACCCCGTCCGCCCCGGAGTCCGTGCACCTGGCCTCCTGGCCGGAGGCGGACCTCACCGCCATCGACCCGGAGCTGTCGAAGCAGATGGTCCTGGTCCGCCGGCTGGTGGAGCTGGGCCGCGCCACGCGCGCGGAGTCGGGCATGAAGACCCGTCAGCCGCTGCGCCGCGCCCTCATCGCGGTCACCGGCTTCGACGCCCTCTCCCCCGAACTGCACACGCAGATCACCGAGGAGCTGAACGTCGAGTCCCTGGCGTCCCTCTCCGAAGTCGGCGGATCGCTGGTCGACACCACCGCCAAGGCCAACTTCCGCGCCCTGGGCAAGCGGTTCGGCAAGCGCGTCCAGGACGTGGCGAAGGCCGTCGCGAACGCCGACGCGGCCGCGCTGTCCCTCGCCCTGCGCGAGGGGGCCGCGTCGGTCGAGGTCGACGGCGAGACCATCGCCCTCACCCCCGACGAGGTCATCATCACGGAGACCCCGCGCGAGGGCTGGTCGGTCGCCTCCGACTCCGGCGCCACGGTCGCCCTCGACCTGGAGCTCACCGAGGAGCTGCGCCGCGCCGGTCTGGCCCGTGACGCGATCCGCCTGATCCAGGAGGCCCGCAAGAACAGCGGCCTCGACGTCGCCGACCGCATCGCGCTGCGCTGGACGGCCACCGACCCGGCGACCGTCGACGCCCTGACCGGTCACTCGGCCCTGATCGCCGACGAGGTCCTCGCCACAGACTTCGCCGAGGGCAACGCGGACGACGCCTACGGCGCCCCGTTCACCGACGAGGGCCTGACCCTGACGTTCCGCCTGCGCAAGGCATAGCAGGGAGCAGGGCACAGCAAGGCACAGTAAAAGGAACGACAAGGCGTAAGGGCGCACGGAAGGGCCCGGTCCCCCGAGGGGACCGGGCCCTTCCGTAGATCCGGCGGCGCCCGCGCCACCGTCAACATCGTCAACACGCGTAAAAAGGGCGGGCCCCGGATCGGAAATCCGGGGCCCGCCCTTTGAACGCTGCCGACGCCTAAGGCGTACTACTGGCCGTCAGTTGTCGTCCTCGTCGATGAGGAAGCCGCGCATCGGCGAGGGAGCCTGGCCCATCGGGGAGGGACCCTGCGGACGTACCGGAGCCATCGGCTGAGTCATCGCCGGGGACATCTGCTGCTGCCCGCCGTAGGACGGAGCGGCCGGGCTGGGCGCGCCCATGCCCTGGCCACCGCCGTAGGACGGGGCGCTTGCGCCGGCCGGGGCCATGGAAGGCGCCGGGGACGGCGGCAGAGAGGCCGTGGCCGGGGTGCGCGGCGGAGCGAGCGAGTCGTCGGCCTGGGTCTCCAGCTGACGCAGCTGGGACTCGAGGTACGACTTCAGACGCGTACGGTACTCGCGCTCGAAGCCGCGCAGGTCCTCGACCTTGCGCTCCAGCGTGGCGCGGGCGGACTCCAGGGAGCCCATGGCGACGCGGTGCTTCTCCTGCGCGTCCCGCTCCAGCGCGTCGGCCTTGGCGCGGGCGTCGCGCTCGAGGCCCTCGGCGCGGCTGCGGGCCTCGCCGACGATCTTGTTGGCCTCGGAACGGGCCTCGGCGATCGCCTGGTCGGCGGTCTGCTGGGCCAGCGAGAGGACACGAGCGGCGCTGTCGCCGCCGGGGCCCTGACCGGGGCCGCCCATGGGACCACCCATGGGGCCGCCCATCGGACCGCCCATCTGCTGCTGCATGGGGGGCTGGCCCATCGGACCGCCCATGGGGCCCTGGCCCATCGGACCCTGACCCATCGGACCCTGACCCATCGGGCCGGGGCCCTGCGGGCCGCCCTGGCCGCCGGGACCGGCGGGCAGCTGCGGCGCACCGCTCGGCAGCTGGGGCGGGCCGCCCATGGGGCCGCCCATCTGCTGCTGCGGCGGGCCCGATATGCCGGCGGGCACCGGGGCGCCCGGGCCTCGCATGCCCTGCTGCGGCATTCCCTGTCCGGGCATGCCCTGCTGCTGCATGCCGCCTTGCTGCATGCCGCCCTGCTGCATTCCCTGGGGCATGCCGCCCTGCTGCATGCCCTGCTGCTGCATGCCGCCCTGCTGCATACCGCCTTGCTGCATGCCGCCGCCCTGGGGCATGCCCTGCTGCGGCATGCCACCCTGCTGCTGGTCCTGCTGCTCCGGGGGCTTGCGCATGTTCTGCTGGTTCTGAGCAGCAGCACGCGTCGCCGCGGCCAGTTTGGCGCGCAGGTCCTCGTTCTCGCGGAGCAGGCGGGTCAGTTCGGCTTCGACCTCGTCGAGGAAGGCATCGACCTCGTCCTCGTCATAGCCTTCTCGGAGGCGGACGGTCGTGAACTGCTTGTTCCGCACATCCTCGGGGGTCAACGGCATCTCTTCACCTCAACGTAGTCGTCGGCATCGGCAAGACGGTAGTTCACATCGATCACAGCCGGCTCACGATCGAGATCAGGATGTAGACGATGATCATCAGTACGAAGAAGGACAGGTCGAGCGCCACGCCCCCGAGACGCAACGGCGGGATGACCCGCCGTAGAAGCTTGAGCGGTGGATCGGTGACAGTGTAGGTGGCCTCCAGAACGACCACCATCGCCTTGCCGGGCTGCCATGAGCGGGCGAACTGGAAGACGTAGTCCATGACCAACCGGAAGATGAGCACGATGAGGAAGACCATCAGCGCGATGTAGACGACATCCAGGACCACGCTCATGTTCGGTGCTTCCCTCTCCCCAGTTTCCGTGCCGCTCTGTACTGCTTCGTACTTCTTTGTACTGCCGTTTCCGGTCTTGCGTCTCAGCTCTGGTTGAAGAACCCGCCCTCTGCGATGCGGGCCTTGTCCTCCGCCGTGACATCGACGTTAGCAGGCGACAACAGGAACACCTTCTGCGTCACCCGCTCGATGCTGCCGTGAAGACCAAACACCAAACCGGCCGCAAAGTCGACAAGTCGCTTCGCGTCTGTGTCATCCATCTCAGTCAGATTCATGATCACCGGGGTGCCCTCACGGAAGTGTTCCCCGATGGTACGGGCCTCGTTGTAGGTCCGGGGGTGGAGCGTGGTGATCCGGTACGGCTCTCGTTCCGACACGACCTTGGGCATGATCACCGGTGCGTTCTTCTCCAGGGACTGACGTTCTTGTGTGATGGATGCCACGGGCGCGATGCGCGCCGGGCGCCCGGAATCCGCGACGGACGCGGCGGATCGGGCCACCGGCTCGCGCGGGGCGGGGGGTTGCACGATTCGCACCTCTTCGTCCCTTTGGGACTGATGTGCGCCGTGTGACAGGTGGGACGGCTCGTGTCGCCGGTGATCCCGCTCGGGTTCCGGGTCGAGCTCGGGTTCGAAGTCGTCGTCGGGGTCGAATCCCCGGCCGTCGTACCCATCGTCCTCCACGAGGCCGAGGTAGACCGCCATCTTGCGCATCGCGCCGGCCATGCTCTGAGTCCTCCGCTCTGTGGTGGATCGGCTGACGGTTGCCAAGTCCCGCGATCCACGTGGCCCTTGTGCCCGCCTTCCGGCGGTAATGACCATATTTTCTGCTGTGGTCCGACTTCTTGGCGACGTTACCCGAGCCTGGCGCGGACTCCGAGTACCGCAGTGCCGACGCGCACATGTGTCGCCCCAGCCGCCACGGCCTCCTCGAGGTCCGCACTCATCCCTGCCGAGACCATGTTCGCAGCCGGATGGGCTCGGCGCAGGTCAGTCGACAAATCCATCAACCGCCTGAACGCCGCCTGTTGGCGCCCCGCGTACTCCCCGGTCAAAGGTGCGACGGTCATCAGTCCGTCGAGCCGCAGCCCCGGAGAGCCGGCGACGAGGTCGGCCAACTCCTCGATCCCGCCGGGCGCCACCCCGCCGCGCTCGCCCCGCCCGCTCTCGCCGGCGTCGAGCGCGACCTGCACGAGGCAGCCGACCTCGCGATCGGTCCGTACCGCCTCCTTCGACAGCGCGGTCACCAGCCGGGACCGGTCGACGGACTGCACGAAGTCCGCGTAACCGACCACGGATCGCACCTTGTTGGTCTGCAGCTGGCCGACGAAGTGCCACCGAAGTGGCAGATCGGAGCACTCGGCCGCCTTGGGCGCCGCGTCCTGGTCCTTGTTCTCGGCGACGTGACGCACGCCGAGTTCCGACAGAATGCGTACGTCGCTCGCCGGGTAGGTCTTGGTGACCACGATCAGGGTCACCTCGTCCCGCGCCCGTCCGGCGGCCGCGCAGGCGGCGGCGATGCGCTCCTCGACCTTCGCCAGGTTCGCGGCGAGTTCGTCCCTGCGATCCGTCACGTTCATCGGTCCAGCCAGACATATCCCGCGAGTCGCCCCGTGGCGCGGTCGCGGCGGTACGAGAAGTGGTCCTTCGACTCCCGGGTGCACACCGGCGACTGCTCCCGGTCGCGCACCCCGAGCCGGTCGAGCTGGGCGTGCACTCCGGCGGTCACGTCGACCGCGGGCGTGCCCCAACTGGTCTCGGCGTGCGCCGCCGGCTCGACGGCGGCCACCTCGGCGCGCATCGCCTCCGGCACTTCGTAGCACCGGCCGCAGACGGCGGGTCCGGTGCGGGCGACGATCCGCCGGGGGTCGGCGCCGAGGTCCGTCATGGCGCGTACGGCGGCGGGGACGATCCCGGCGACCATGCCGGGCCGGCCCGCGTGCGCCGCGGCGACGATCCCGGCGACCGGGTCGGCGAGCAGCACGGGCGTGCAGTCGGCGGTGAGCACCGCGAGGGCGAGTCCGCGCCGCGCGGTGACGACGGCGTCGACCTCCGCCACGGGCCGCTCGCCCCAGGGCGCCTCGACGACCGCCGCGTCCGCCCCGTGCACCTGGTTCATCCACACGACGTCCACCGGGTCCAGCCCCAGCGACTTGGCGGCCAGTTCGCGGTTGGCGCGTACGGCGGCGGGGTCGTCGCCGACCGCGCCGCCGAGGTTGAGCTCCTCATACGGAGCGGCGCTCACCCCGCCCCACCGGTCGGTGAAGGCGAAGTGCGCGCCGCTCACGCTCTCGCGCTGTCCTATCACTTCAGGAAGTCCGGCACGTCCAGCTCCTCGGCCGCGCTGTCCGAGTAGGTCCGCGACGGCGGCACCGGCGGGGAGACCGGGAGGTCGGCCACCGGCTCGGGGGCCGGCTCCGGGTCCTCCCTCGGGGTCACGCTGCCGAGCGAGCCGAAGGACGGACGGCTGTCGGACTGCCGTACCGGGGTGGGCTCCTCGCGGCGGGGCGAGGTCGAGGACGAGCCGAGGACGGTGTCCCGGCGGGCCGGGGGCTGGCCCCCGTCGAAGCCGGCCGCGATGACCGTGACCCGGACCTCGTCGCCGAGGGCGTCGTCGATGACCGCACCGAAGATGATGTTGGCCTCGGGGTGGGCGGCCTCGCTGACCAGCTGGGCGGCCTCGTTGATCTCGAACAGGCCGAGGTCGGAGCCGCCGGAGATGGAGAGCAGGACGCCCCGGGCGCCGTCGATGGAGGCCTCCAGGAGCGGCGAGGAGATCGCCATCTCGGCGGCGGCCACCGCGCGGTCGTCGCCGCGGGCCGAGCCGATTCCCATGAGGGCCGAACCGGCCTCGGACATGACCGACTTGACGTCGGCGAAGTCGAGGTTGATGAGGCCGGGGGTGGTGATGAGGTCGGTGATGCCCTGAACGCCGGAGAGCAGGACCTGGTCCGCCGACTTGAAGGCGTCGAGGACGGAGACCTGGCGGTCGGAGATGGACAGCAGACGGTCGTTGGGGATGACGATGAGGGTGTCGACCTCTTCGCGGAGTTCGGCGATGCCGTCCTCTGCCTGGTTGGCCCGGCGCCGTCCTTCGAAGGTGAAGGGGCGGGTGACCACGCCGATGGTGAGGGCGCCGAGGTTGCGCGCGATGTTGGCCACGACGGGCGCGCCGCCGGTGCCGGTGCCGCCGCCCTCGCCGGCCGTCACGAAGACCATGTCGGCCCCCTTGAGGACCTCCTCGATCTCCTCGCGGTGGTCCTCGGCGGCCTTGCGGCCGACGGCCGGGTTGGCGCCGGCGCCGAGTCCGCGGGTCAGTTCGCGGCCGACGTCGAGCTTGACGTCGGCGTCGCTCATCAACAGCGCCTGGGCGTCCGTGTTGATGGCGATGAACTCGACGCCCTTGAGACCGACCTCGATCATCCGGTTGATGGCATTGACACCACCGCCGCCGACACCGATGACTTTGATGACTGCGAGGTAGTTCTGCGGTGCTGCCACGTCGAAGGCCTCTCGCCTCGAGTTACGTGTCGTCGCCTCGCAGGGGATGCGATCCGACGACTGATGCCGAATGGGACGGTCCGTTTCGCCGACCCGAACCCTAACGCTGAAGTTTAGGGTTACCAGTGTGTCTGTTCCTTGGAGTCTTCTGAACAGGACACTAAGTCGACAAGTGGCGCCCGTTCAACGAACACGCCGAACCTCCCGTTTTTCTTTTCACCCTATGTGATCAGCCATGTCACTGCCCAACCAGGGTGCTGGCCTGCGCGGATGTGCGTCAACTCCCCGATGACGCAGGGGCGGTGGGGACGCTGACATCGAAGTGCCGTGCGGCGGGAGATGCTTTCATGAGAGCGGTGAGCGTACGCGCCTTCGCGGCGCCCTTCTCGGCGCTGCCCCACGCCACCGTGCGGCCACCGCCCAACTCCAGCGAGATGTCGTCGTAGGAACGGACTTTGAGGGCCTGGGTCTCCTTCGCGACGGCGGCGGGGAGGTCGCCGACCGCCCGCACCGCCTCGCGCACCAGTCGGTCCTGGCCGAAGCGGCGCAGGCTCGCGGCGCCCGAACCCGACGAGGAAACGGCCATTTTCAGCAGCGGCGCGCCTTTCGGGGCTTCGGAAACCGTGGCGAAGCGGACTCCTTCGTCGTCCACTTCCACGAAGTTCGAACCGTTTTGAACCAGCAGAACCGGCTTACGCTCGGTCACTTTCAAGCCGATTCCATGGGGCCAGGAACGCACCACGTCGACGTCGTCGATCCGGGGGAGTTCGCGGCGCAGGCGCGTCTCGATCGCCCTCGTGTCGACGGAGACGAGCGGGGATCCGACCGGCACGTCGGCGGCCTCGCGCACCTGCTGCGGCGTCAGCACGCTCGTCCCCGACACGGAGACCCGCTCGACGCGCAGCCACTGCGAGCCGTACAACGTCCAGACGCCGCCCGCACCGAGAAGGACGACGGCGAGCACGAGGATGATGATCATACGAAGCCGGCGGGGGCCCAACCTCCGGACGAGGGGCGGGCCGGACGACTCCTGTTGGCGTGCACCGCGCTCGGCGGTGGCGGATCCGGCCACACTCCCTGCCCTTTCGTCGAACGTGCCTAACGGTGTGCCCGTGAGGCGGCGATCGCCTCGTACACCATCCCGACGAGCAGGTCGTCGGCGTCCCGGCGGCCGAACTCGCTGGCGGCGCGGGACATCTCGTACAGCCGGTGCGGGTCGGCGAGCACGGGCAGGACGTTCTCCCGGACCCAGTCGGGCGTCAGTTCCGCGTCGTCGACGAGCAGTCCGCCGCCGGCCTTGACCACCGGCTGGGCGTTCAGCCGCTGTTCGCCGTTGCCGATGGGCAGCGGGACGTAGGCGGCCGGGAGTCCGACGGCGGAGAGTTCGGCGACGGTCATCGCGCCCGCGCGGCAGAGCATCATGTCGGCGGCGGCGTACGCGAGGTCCATGCGTTCCACGTACGGTACCGGGATGTAGGGGGGCATCCCCGGCATCTGCTGGACGTGCGGCAGTTCGTTCTTCGGGCCGACCGCGTGCAGGATCTGGATGCCGGCCTGCTGCAGCCACGGCGCGACCTGCTGGACGACCTCGTTGAGGCGGCGGGCGCCCTGCGAGCCGCCGGAGACGAGCAGCGTCGGCAGGTTGGGGTCGAGGCCGAACATCGCACGGGCCTCGGGGCGGGCGGCGGCGCGGTCGAGGGTGGCGATGGTGCGGCGCAGCGGGATGCCGATGTAGCGGGCGTCGCGCAGCTTGCTGTCGGGCGTGGAGACCGCGACCCGGGCCGCGTAGCGCGAGCCGATCTTGTTGGCCAGGCCGGGGCGGGCGTTGGCCTCGTGGACGACGATCGGCACGCCGAGGCGCTTGGCGGCCAGGTAGCCGGGCAGGGCCACGTAACCGCCGAAGCCGACGACGCAGTCCGCCTTGGTGCGCTCCAGGATCTGCTCGGCGGCCTTGATCGTGCCGCGCAGCCGGCCCGGTACGGTGATCAGTTCGGGGGTGGGCTTGCGCGGCAGCGGCACGGCCGGGATCAGCGCGAGGTCGTAGCCCCGCTGCGGAACGAGCGTGGTCTCCAGACCGCGTTCCGTGCCCAGGGCCGTGATCCCCACGGTGGGGTCCTGCCTGCGCAGTGCGTCCGCGAGGGCGAGCGCGGGCTCGATGTGGCCGGCGGTCCCCCCACCAGCGAGTACGACATGCACCGAAATTCACCGCTCTCCGGACGAACGCGCCGCCGAGGCACGCCGTCTCATCGTGTTCCATCTCCGGGGACTCCGATCGAGCACCGGGCCCCCGGTCCCCCGCTTTCTACCAAAACGGGGGTGCCGCATCGCAAGCGCCGCCCGCGCAGCGGGTTCGTCGCGCGCGAAGGCGATCAGCAACCCGATGGCGAACATGGTCGGCAGCAGGGCGGAACCCCCGTAGGAGAACAGCGGGAGCGGGACGCCGGCGATCGGCAGCAGGCCGAGCACCGCACCGATGTTGATCACGGCTTGTGCCGTGATCCAGGTGGTCACGCCTCCCGCGGCATACCTCACGAAGGGGTCCTCCGTGCGTCCGGCCACGCGGATACCCGCATAGCCTAGAGCCGCGAACAGGGCGAGGACCGACAGCGTCCCCGCGAGACCCAGTTCCTCACCGGTGACGGCGAAGATGAAGTCGGTGTGCGCTTCGGGGAGTTGTCCCCATTTCTCCACACTCGCCCCCAGCCCTGAGCCGAAGATCCCGCCGGAGGCCAGGGCGTAGATCCCGTGCACGGCCTGCCAGCAGTCGGCGGCGCCGGAGCGGGGCTCGGTGGCGCCGATGCAGGAGAGCCGGGCCATGCGGTTCGGGCTGGTCTTGATCAGGACGACCCCGATGGTGGCGGCGACCGACAGCACTCCGACGAAGAGCCGGGTGGGCGCCCCGGCCAGCCACAGCAGGCCGAACAGGATCGCGGTGAGGATGATCGCCGTGCCCATGTCGCCGCCGAGCATGATCAGCCCGAGCAGCATGAACGCGACCGGGACGAGCGGCACCAGCATGTGCTTCCACTGGGCCAGCAGCTTCTTGTCCTGCTTGCGGGCGAGCAGGTCGGCGCTCCACAGCACCAGCGCGAGCTTGCCGAACTCGCTGGGCTGGATCTGGAAGGAGCCGCCGAGCGAGATCCAGTTCTGGTTGCCGTTGACCGACATCCCTATCCCCGGCACCTGCACCAGGGCCATCAGGAAGACGGCGCCGGCCAGGATCGGGTAGGCGAGCGCCCGGTGCAGCTTCACCGGCATCCGGGAGGCGGCCAGCAGCAGCGCGGCCCCGATGGAGGCGGCCAGGAACTGCTTGCGGAAGAAGAACGATCCCGGCAGCGACATCTGCAGCGCGGTGATCTGGGAGGCCGAGTAGACCATCACCAGCCCGAGCACGATGATCAGCAGACTGCCGCCCATGATCAGGTAGTAGGCCGTCAGCGGCCGGTCCCAGGCCTTCTGGGCGCGGGTGTAGAGCTGCCGCAGGGGGTTGTCGCGGCGCGGCGGGCGGGAGGCGGCGGGCCGGTTCGTCCGGCGGACGGCCGGATGCCCGGTGCGGCCACCGGGCGCCGGCTTCTCCGCTGTACGCCGTGACGGTCCCACGCGTTCCCTCCCAAGGTCGCCCGGCAGGCGGCCGGGTCAGGCGCCGAGTTCGCGAACGGCCTGAGCGAACGCGTCACCGCGCTGGTTGTAGTTGACGAACATGTCCATGGAGGCGCAGGCCGGGGCGAGGAGCACCGTGTCGCCTTCGACGGCGAGGCGCGAAGCCTCCTGGACAGCCGCGAGCATCGCCCCAGTGTCGGTCCGGTCGAGGTCGACGACCGGTACTTCCGGGGCGTGTCGCGCCAGGGCTTCGCGGATCAGGGCGCGATCGGCGCCGATGAGCACGACCCCGCGCAGCCGCTTCGCCGAGGAGGCGACCAGCTCGTCGAAGGTCGCGCCCTTGGCCAGCCCGCCGGCGATCCAGACGATCGACTCGTAGGCCGCCAACGAGGCCTGCGCCGCATGGGTGTTGGTCGCCTTGGAGTCGTCGACGTACGCGACGCCGTCCACGTCCGCCACATGGGCGATGCGGTGGGCGTCCGGCGTGAAGGCCCGCAGACCGTCCCGTACGGCCTTGGCGGGCACCCCGAAGGCCCGGGCGAGGGCCGCCGCCGCAAGGGCGTTGGCGATGTTGTGCGGGGCCGGCGGATCGACGTCCGTGACCTCGGCGAGTTCCTGGGCGTTCTGCTGCCGGTTCTCGACGAAGGCGCGGTCGACCAGGATGCCCTCCACGACGCCGAGTTGGGACGGGCCCGGGGTGCCGAGCGTGAACCCGACGGCCCGGCAGCCCTCCTCGACGTCCGCGGCGCGCACCAGGTCCTCGGTGGCCTTGTCGGCGACGTTGTAGACGCAGGCGATCCGATTGCCTTCGTAGACGCGGCCCTTGTCGGCGGCGTACGCCTCCATGGAGCCGTGCCAGTCGAGGTGGTCCGGGGCCAGGTTCAGCACGACGGCCGAGTGGGCGCGCAGGGACGGCGCCCAGTGCAGCTGATAGCTCGACAGCTCCACCGCCAGGACGTCGTAGCTCTCCTCGCCGAGGACCGCGTCCAACAGCGAGACGCCGATGTTGCCGACGGCCGCGGTGCGCAGGCCGGCCGCCTTCAGGATGGAGGCCAGCATCTGGGTGGTGGTCGTCTTGCCGTTGGTGCCGGTGACGCACAGCCAGGGAGCCGCCTCGGGGCCGCGCAGGCGCCACGCCAGCTCGACGTCGCCCCAGACCGGCACTCCGGCCGCGTGGGCCGCCGTGAACAGGGGCTTGTCGGGCTTCCAGCCGGGCGCGGTGACGACGAGTTCGGTGCCCTCGGGCAGGGTCGCTCCGTCGCCGAGGCGCACGGTGACGCCCAGGGCCCGGAGCTCGGCGGCCTGCTCACGCGCGCGTGCGTCGTCGCCGTCGTTGACGACGGTGACCTTCGCGCCGAGCCCGTGCAGCACCTTGGCCGCCGGGATGCCGGAGACGCCGAGCCCGGCGACGGTGACGTGCGCGCCCTCCCAGGAAGGCCCCTGCCAGTCGGTCACTTGTCTGCTGCCCATCCCGCGTAGAAGAGACCCAGTCCGACGATCACACAGATGCCCTGGATGATCCAGAAGCGGACCACGACAAGGACTTCGGACCAGCCCTTGAGTTCGAAGTGGTGCTGGAGTGGCGCCATCCGGAAGACGCGCTTTCCGGTGAGCTTGAAGGAGCCGACCTGGATGACCACCGACATCGTGATCAGCACGAACAGGCCGCCGAGAAGGGCGATCAGCAGCTCGGTGCGGGAGCAGATCGCCAGACCCGCGAGCACGCCGCCGAGCGCCAGCGAACCGGTGTCGCCCATGAAGATCTTGGCCGGCGAGGTGTTCCACCACAGGAAGCCGAGACAGGCTCCCATCAGCGCGGAGGCGATGACCGCGAGGTCCAGTGGATCGCGCACCTCGTAACAGGCGCTGGGGTTGGTCAGCGTCTCGCCGTTGGCGCAGGACTCCTGGTACTGCCAGACGCCGATGAACGTGTACGCGCCGAAGACGAGCACGGAGGCGCCGGTGGCCAGGCCGTCCAGACCGTCCGTCAGGTTCACGCCGTTGGACATCGCGAGGATCATGAACAGCGCCCAGACGACGAACAGCACCGGGCCGATCGTCCAGCCGAAGTCCGTGATGAACGAAAGCTTGGTGGAGGCCGGGGTGTTGCCCCGGTTGTCCGAGAACTGCAGGGAGAGCACCGCGAAGGCGATGCCGACGATCAGCTGGCCGGCCATCTTGGCCTTGGCCCGCAGCCCCAGCGAACGCCGCTTGACGATCTTGATGTAGTCGTCCAGGAAGCCGACCAGGCCCATCCCGCACATCAGACCGAGCACCAGCAGACCCGAGTAGGTCGGCGGCTTGCCGGTGATCACCTTGGACAGGAAGTACGCGGCGACGGTCGCGAAGATGAAGGCGATGCCGCCCATGGTCGGCGTACCGCGCTTGCTCGCGTGCTCACGCGGGCCGTCGTCGCGGATGTACTGGCCGTAGCCCTTGCGGGCCAGCAGCTTGATCAGCAGCGGGGTGCCGATCAGCGTCAGGAAGAGGCCGATGACGCCCGCGAACAGGATCTGATTCATCATCGGGCGACAACCTCACCCTCGGCACCGCTCTCGAGCAGCGCCTGCGCGACGCTCTCCAGACCGACCGAACGGGACGCCTTCACGAGTACGACATCCCCCGGGCGCAACTCGCTGCGCAACAGGTGGACCGCCGCCTGTGCGTCGGACACGTGCACCGACTCCTCACCCCACGAACCCTCGTTATATGCGCCCAATTGCAGCCAGGCGGCTTCCCTGCCCCCGACCGCGACGAGCTTGCCGACATTGAGCCGGACGGCGAGCCGTCCGACCGCGTCGTGCTCGGCGAGCGCCTCGTCCCCGAGCTCGGCCATCTTGCCGAGCACCGCCCAGGTCCGTCCCCCCCGTGCCCGTGAGGCCTCGCCCATCGCTGCCAGCGCACGCAGGGCCGCTCGCATGGACTCGGGGTTCGCGTTGTAGGCGTCGTTGACGATCGTCACGCCGTCCGGGCGCTCGGTGACCTCCATCCGCCAGCGGGAGAGGGTGTCTGCCTCGGAGAGCGCGGTGGCGATCTCTTCCGCGGACATGCCCAGCTCATGAGCGACGGCGGCCGCGGCGAGCGCGTTCGACACGTGGTGCTCACCGTACAGGCGCATGGTCACATCGCTGCACCCGGAGGGTGTGTGAAGGCTGAAGGCGGGCTGTCCGCTGTCCGTGAGTCGTACGTTCTCGGCGCGTACGTCCGCTTCGCCGGACTCTCCGAAAAGGACCACCTTCGCGGTCGTACGGGAGGCCATGGACCGGACCAACGGGTCGTCGGCGTTGAGGATCGCCACACCGCCCTCGGCCGCCGCGGGAAGCGCCTCCACGAGTTCGCCCTTTGCCTGTGCGATCTGTTCGCGGCCGCCGAACTCGCCGATGTGGGCGGTGCCGACGTTGAGGACAAGGCCGATCTTCGGAGGTGTCAGATCGGCGAGGTAGCGGATGTGACCGATCCCGCGGGCGCCCATCTCCAGCACGAGGAACTTCGTCTCCTCGGTGGCGGACAGGGCGGTCAGCGGCAGTCCGATCTCGTTGTTGAGCGAGCCGGGGGTGAAGACCGTGGGCGCCTTGCGCCGCAGCACCTGCGCGATCAGATCCTTGGTGCTGGTCTTGCCCGCGGAGCCGGTGAGGGCGACGAGGGTCGCGCCGAGCCGGTGCACCACGTGCCGTGCGAGGGCGCCGAGCGCCGCCTGGACGTCGTCCACGACGATCGCGGGCACGCCGACCGGCCGCGACGCCAGCACGGCCGCCGCACCCGCCTCGACGACCGCGGCCGCGAAGTCGTGGCCGTCCACGCGTTCGCCGGCGAAGGCGACGAAGAGGCTGCCGGGCTCCACCTCACGGGAGTCCCGGACGACCGGTCCGGTGACCTCGACGGACGGATCCGGTATGTCGTACGTCTGCCCGCCGACGACTGCTGCGATCTCGGCGAGGGAGAGGGCGATCACAAGTTCATCCCTGGGTCTGCTGGATAGCTTCGCGAAGCACCTGGCGGTCGTCGAACGGACGGACCACTCCGGCGATGTCCTGGCCCTGCTCATGGCCCTTGCCCGCGACCAGCACGGTGTCCCCGGCGTGCGCCCGGGCGACGGCCGCGGCGATCGCGGCGGCCCGGTCCTCGAAGAGGAGCACCTCGCCGCGCTCGTGCGCGGGCACGGACGCCGCGCCCTCGAGCATGGCCGCGAGGATCGCGAGGGGGTCCTCGGAGCGGGGGTTGTCGGAGGTCAGCACGGCGATGTCGGCGAGCCGGGCCGCGGCCGCGCCCATCGGGCCGCGCTTGGTCCGGTCCCGGTCGCCGCCGCAGCCCAGGACGATGTGCAGCCGGCCCTTGGTGACCTTGCGCAGCGCCCTGAGGACCGACTCGACGGCGTCCGTCTTGTGCGCGTAGTCGACGACCGCGAGATAGGGCTGCCCCGCGTCCACGCGCTCCAGCCGGCCCGGCACGCCCGGCACGGCGGCGACGCCGTGCGCGGCGGTCTGCGGGTCGAGGCCGGCGGCGGCGAGGGCGACGATCGCGGCGAGGGTGTTGGCCACGTTGAAGGGGCCGGGCAGCGGCGACTTGGCGGCGATGCGGACGCCGTCGGGGCCGACGACGGTGAACGTGGAGTCCATCGGGCCGATCTGGACGTCGAGCGCGCGCCAGTCGGCGTCGGGGTGGCCCTCGGCGGAGAAGCCGACGACCGGGACCGTGGCCTCGCGGGCGAGCCGGCGGCCGTACTCGTCGTCGAGGTTGACCACGCCGAGCCGGCTGCGTTCCGGCGTGAACAGCTGCGCCTTGGCCTGGAAGTAGTCCTCCATGCCGGAGTGGAACTCCATGTGCTCCGGGCTGAGGTTGTTGAAGACGGCGACGTCGAAGACGCAGCCGTCGACCCGGCCGAGGACCAGCGCGTGGCTGGAGACCTCCATGGCGACCGCCTCGACGCCCTGCTCGCGCATGACGGCGAACAGGGCCTGGAGGTCGGTGGCTTCGGGGGTGGTGCGCTCGGACTTGATGCGCGTCTCGCCGATGCGCGTCTCGACGGTGCCGATGAGCCCGGTCGACCGGGCCGTCTTCAGACCGCCCTCGACCAGATACGCGGTCGTGGTCTTGCCGGAGGTGCCGGTGATGCCGATCTGGAGCAGGTCGCGGCCCGGACGGCCGTAGATGGTGGCCGCCAGCTCGCCCATCCGCGCGCGCGGGTCGTCCACGACCAAGACCGGCAGGCCGGTCGCGGCGGCGCGCTCGGCGCCGGTGGGGTCGGTCAGGACGGCGACCGCGCCCAGGCCCGCGGCCTGGGTGACGAAGTCGGCGCCGTGCAGGCGGGCGCCCGGGAGGGCGGCGTACAGGTCGCCGGGGCGGACGGCGCGGGAGTCATGGGTGATGCCCGTGACGTCCGCGGCGCGCTCCGCGACGGCGACACCCAGCTGACCGGCGAGCTCCGCGAAGGGTGTGGCGGAGACCTGGGCCGGTCGCGGCGGTCCCGGATATGTCACGGAAGCGCCCTTCTGGGTGGTTTGGGGCTGATCGGCGTGTGGCACGGCCGTGAGCGTACCGGGCGCACCCGCCCGGGGGCGAAGCGAGGAGGCGGGTGGGGAACCGGGAGATGCGTGGTTCCCGGGATCGGGAGTGATCATGGTCACGGGGCAGGTTCCTGGCTTGTTCGGCGCTGAACAGTGGGCTGAACAGTGATGGGCTGGGTTCAGGGACGTCAGGGGTTCAGGGGATGAAGGAGACCGGAAGGTTCGCGGCCTTCGCCCCGGTGGGCGGGATCTGCAGGGTCTTCAGGGAGAACTCCATCACCTGCTTGAAGATGGGGCCGCAGATCTGGCCGCCGAAGTAGCTGCCCTTGGTGGCGTTCTGGATGGCGCAGTAGACGGTGACGCGGGGGTTGTCGGCGGGCGCGAAGCCGGCGAACGACGAGGTGTAGCCCTTGTACTTGCCGGTGGCCGGATCCACGCGGTTGGCGGTACCGGTCTTGCCCGCGACGCGGTAGCCGGGGATGCGCGCCTTGGCGCCGGTGCCCTGCTCGTCGTCCACGACCGACTCCAGCATCTGGGCGAGGGTCTTGGCCGTCTTCTGACTGATCACCCGGGACTTCTTGGGCGCGGCGGCGGGCGTGAAGCGTCCGTCGGGACCCTGGGTGCCGCGGACCAGGGAGGGTGCGACGCGGACGCCGCCGTTGGCGATCGTCGAGTAGACGGAGGCCGCCTGGAGCGCGTTGAGCGACATGCCCTGGCCGAAAGGAATCGTGTACTGCTGCGAGGTCGACCACTTCTGCGGCGCGGCGAGGATGCCCTGCGTCTCGCCGGGGAAACCGACGCCGGTGGGGCTGCCGATGCCGAACTTGCGCAGGTAGGAGTAGAGGACCCGGTTGGCGTCGGCCTGGGTCTTGCCGAGCTCTCCGGTGGCCAGGATGGTGCCGATGTTGCTCGACTTGGCGAGCACGCCGTTGAGCGTGAGGTACCAGGTCGCGTGGTCGATGTCGTCCTGGAAGAGCCGGTCGCCCCGGTGCAGCCGGTTGGGCACGGTGACGTGCGTCAGCGGCGTGGCGACGTTCTCCTCCAGCACGGCGGCCATCGACATGACCTTGGCGGTGGAGCCGGGCTCGTAGACGTCCTGGAGCGCCGCGTTGCCCATGTCCGCCGAGTTGGCCTGGGTGAGGTCGTTGGGGTCGAAGCCGGGCGAGTTGGCCATGGCGAGGATCTCGCCGGTGCGGGTGTCCTGGACGACGACGTATCCGCGGTCGGCCTTGGAGGCCTTCACCTGCTCGGTGATGGCGTTCTGCGCGGCCCACTGGATGTCGCGGTCGATGGTCAGCTCGACGTCGGAGCCAGGCACCGCGGGGGTCTCCGTGGAACCCCCCGCGGTGGGCACCTGGCGGCCGCCGGACTGGGCGTAGCGGATCTTGCCGTCCTTGCCGGCGAGGGTGGTGTTCAGCTGCTGCTCGATGCCGCCGCCGCCCTTTCCCTCGGCGTTGACCCAGCCCAGTATCCCGGCGGCGAGATCGCCGTTGGGGTACACGCGCTTGCTGCTGGGAACGGAGAAGACGCCCGCGAGGACGTTGACCGTGACGCCGTCCGAGTCGGCCTTCGCGGTGAGCGCGGCCTTCAGGTCCTTGATCTGCTTCCAGACCTGCGGGGTCTGCCGGCCGGCGAGCTTGGCGTAGCGCGTGGCCGAGTTCTTGGGGCGCAGCTTCTTGACGAGCGCGGACTGCTCCTGGCCGAGGATCGGCGCCAGGAGCGCGGCCGCCTGCTCGGGGCCGTCGTCGATCTTCAGCTGGTCGGGGGCGAACATCGTGGGGTCGGCGGTGATGTCGTAGGCGTCCTCGCTGGTCGCGAAGGCGATGCCGCTGCGGTCGGTGATCTCGCCGCGCTCGGCGGCCAGCACCTGGCCGACGTACCGGTTCTGCTCGGCCTTGGCGGCGTACGTGCTCGCGTCGACGGCCTGCACCTGCAGCAGGCGTACGACGAAGGCGGTCAGCACCAGGGCCAGCGCGAGGCCGACCATGCGCAGCCGGGGGCGGGGGCTGCCGAGCCGGATGACCTTCGGAGCCGTGGGGCGGGGCGGGGCGGGGCGGCGGGCCGGGCGGGCGCCGGGGCCGGGGCGCCGCTGGGCGGACGCGGGGCGGGCGGGCCGGGCGGGGCCGGGCACGCGCCGGCGCGGCGGTTCCCTGTCGGACACTTCCGTCACCTGCCGGGGGTCGTGGGGGTGGCTGCGGTCGGAACGGGGGCCGCGCTCTGCAAGGGAGCGGAGCCCGGCACCGGAGAGACGCCCGGTGCGGGCGAGGCGTTCGGCACGGGCGAGACGCTCGGGGCGGGCGGCGGCGGGGACGCGATCGTCTGGGAGAGCGTGATGGCCTCCGGCGGCCGTACGGCGGCGTCCTGTGTGGGCCGCAGGGCGGCGGCCGTGGGAACGCCCTTCACCGTGCCGTCGGGGTCGAGGAAGGCGGGGTCGCCGCCGGGGATCATGCCGAGTTCGCTCGCGCGGCGCTGGAGGGCGTCCGGGGCGGAGTAGGAGTCGATGTCCCGCTGGAGCGCCTGCTCCTCGTCGGTGAGGCTCTTGGTGTCCCTCTGGAGGTCGTCCATCTTGAACGAGCCCTCGCTGAGCGCGGAGTTCAGCACGAGCAGTCCGATGAGGCCGCCGCCGAGCAGAAGGACGACGAGGAGGACGAACGGGGTGCGGGCCGCCTGGCGCGGGCCTGCGGGAAAGAGACGCGCGAACCGGGCCGCCCGCCCCTTCAGTTCGGGTTTCCTGCTCACTCACCCTCCCCTGAGTTCGGTTTTCCAACCCGCGCCCGTCGCTGCGCTCGTCCCACGTCCCTCATTCGATGGACTCCCTGATCCGCTCGGCCCCGCGCAGTCGCGCCGGGGCGGCACGCCGGTTCTCGGCGACCTCTTCCTCGGTGGGAAGTTCGGCACCGCGGGTGAGCAGCTTGAGCCGGGGCTGGTAGCGCTCGGGCACGATGGGCAGTCCGGGCGGCGCGGTGTTGGCGGCGCCCGCCGCGAACACCTGCTTGACCAGCCGGTCCTCCAGCGAGTGGTACGACAGGACGGCGATCCGCCCGCCCACGTCGAGCGTCTGCACCGCGGCCGGGATCGCCCGCTCCAGTACGGAGAGCTCGCCGTTGACCTCGATGCGCAGGGCCTGGAAGGTGCGCTTGGCCGGGTTGCCGCCGGTGCGCTTGGCAGCCTGCGGAAGCGCGTTGCGAATCAGGTCGACGAGCCGGGCGCTGTTGGCGAAGGGCTCCTTGTCGCGTTCGCGCACGACGGCCGAGACGATCCGCTTGGCCTGCTTCTCCTCGCCGTACGCCCGCAGGATCCTGACGAGTTCGCCGGGCGCGTAGGTGTTGAGGACCTCGGCGGCGCTGATGCCGGTCGTCTGGTCCATACGCATGTCGAGGGGGGCGTCCTGGGCGTAGGCGAAGCCCCGGTCGGCCTCGTCGAGTTGCATGGAGGAGACGCCGAGGTCGAACAGGACGCCCTGCACGCGCGCGAGGCCGAGCCGCTCGAGTACGTCGGGGAGTTCGTCGTAGACCGCGTGCACGAGGGTGGCGCGCTCACCGAAGGGGGCGAGGCGCTCGCCGGACAGGCGCAGGGCCTCCTTGTCGCGGTCGAGGGCGACGAGCCGGGCCTCGGGGAACTGCGTCAGCAGGGCCTCGCTGTGTCCGCCGAGGCCGAGCGTGCAGTCGACGACGACCGCTCCGGGCCGCTGCAGTGCGGGGGCCAACAGGTCCAGGCACCGCTGGAGCATCACCGGGACGTGTCGACTCTGGCTCAAGGGGGCCTCTCAGATCCGGCGGGAGATACGCACCGCCGGTCCCCGCCCTCCGGTGAGGGGAAGGCCTGCCGGCGCGGGTTCGAATCCAGCAGGGAGAACGCCGTCCGCGCCGTCGGAGGGCGGCCTCCCGCTTCGCGTCACTTTAGTCCACGCTGTCTCGCGGTCAATCAACCGGCCTGCGCGTCGCGGCCCGGTACGCGCGCGAAGCGGCGAACCCGTGGAAACCACTCGCACGGACGTCCCCCTCTCACCCCTGTGGCTTACCTCACAAAGAGGACGTGATGACGCTCTTTTTCCCTTCTCACAGGAGGACCGGGACGGCCGTGACCAGTACCGTCATGGTTATGACGACTTCTGCATCGGTTCCCGCAGGGCCCGAAGGCGCCATAACCGAGGGCACGGTCACCGACCGCCTCGTCGAGGCGAACGGGCGGTACGCCGCCGCGTTCGCCGACCCCGGGATGGACGCCCACCCCGTCCTGCAGGTCGCCGTGGTCGCCTGCATGGACGCCCGCCTCGACCTGCACGCCGCACTCGGCCTGGAGCTCGGCGACTGCCACACGATCCGCAACGCGGGCGGGGTCGTCACCGACGACGTGATCCGCTCGCTCACCATCAGCCAGCGGGCGCTGGGCACCCGCAGCGTGGTGCTCATCCACCACACCGGCTGCGGTCTGGAGACCCTCACCGAGGAGTTCCGCCACGAGCTGGAGATGGAGGTCGGCCAGCGTCCGGCCTGGGCCGTGGAGGCCTTCCGGGACGTCGACCAGGACGTACGGCAGTCGATGCAGCGCGTGCGCACCTCGCCGTTCCTGGTGCGCACCGACGACGTGCGCGGCTTCGTCTTCGACGTGAAGACGGGTCTGCTGCGCGAGATCGACCCCGCGTAACGCATCACGGCCGCTGTCGGCCGCTGTCTTTCACTGTCGTTTCGCTGTTGATTTCAGGTCTGCGGGTACCCAAAAGGTCATAACGCCGACATATCACGGACAGTTGTCCACAGGCGAGTGACACGAATCGATAACGGCAGCAACAATGCGGGTGTGACGCCACGCTGAGCTTTTCGTGGGTGGCGCACGTGATTCGGGGTGGGCCGGTCCGCAGCACAGAGCGACGGCCCGTTGAAAGTGTGGGCCGAGGAGGGCCGGGTGACGACCTATGACGAGCGAGCGAGCCTCACAGATCTGACCGCCACTGTGGAGCGTGTCCGCAGTTCGGTGGAGGGAGTGATCGAGGGCAAGCCCGAGGTCGTACGGCTTTCGCTGACCGTGCTGCTCGCCGAGGGGCATCTGCTGATCGAGGATGTCCCCGGCGTCGGCAAGACGATGCTCGCCAAGGCGCTGGCGCGGTCCATCGACTGCTCCGTGCGGCGCATCCAGTTCACGCCCGACCTGCTGCCCTCGGACATCACGGGCGTGTCCATCTGGGACCAGCAGCGCCGGGACTTCGAGTTCAAACCGGGCGCGATCTTCGCGCAGATCGTGATCGGCGACGAGATCAACCGCGCCTCGCCGAAGACGCAGTCCGCGCTCCTGGAGTCGCTGGAGGAGCGCCAGGTCACCATCGACGGGCAGACCTACGAGCTGCCCAGCCCGTTCATGGTGGTGGCCACGCAGAACCCGGTCGAGATGGAGGGCACCTACCCGCTGCCCGAGGCGCAGCGCGACCGCTTCATGGCCCGCGTCTCCATCGGCTACCCCAGCGCCGAGGCCGAGCTGCAGATGCTCGACGTGCACGGCGGGGTCAGCCCCCTGGACGACCTCCAGCCGGTGGCCCACGCGCACGAGATCGTGAAGCTGATCGACGCCGTCCGCGGCGTCCACGTCGCCGAGTCCGTCCGCCGCTACGCGGTCGACCTGGTCTCCGCCACGCGCACCCATCCCGACCTGCGACTCGGCGCCTCCCCGCGCGCGACGCTGCATCTGCTGCGCGCGGCGAAGGCGTCCGCCGCCCTCAGCGGCCGGGACTACGCACTGCCGGACGACCTGCAGAACCTCGCCGTGGCCGTCCTGGCCCACCGGCTGCTGCTCACCGCCCAGGCCCAGCTGAACCGCCGCACGGCGGAGCAGGTCGTCGAGGAGATCCTGCAGCGCACCTCGGTGCCCGCGGCTCCCCAGCAGAGCCCCAGCTACGGCCTGGGCCACGGCACGCAGGCGTACGGCCGGCCGCCGCGGAGGCTGTGATGAGCGCCGGGGGGACCGGGCTGCCGGAGACCGGCCGCGGCGAGAAGGGCGGCGCACGCACCGCCCTGGCCGGTCTGACCACCCGCGGGCGCTCCTTCCTGGCCGCCGGCGTCGCGGCCGCCGTCTGCGCCTATGTGCTCGGACAGCCCGATCTGCTGCGGGTCGGGCTGCTGCTGGCCGCCCTGCCGCTGATCTGCGCCGGCGTCGTCTACCGCACCCGCTACCGGGTCGCCGGCAGCCGCCGGCTCTCCCCCGCGCGCGTCCCCGCCGGCAGCGAGGCCCGCGTCCACCTGCGGATGGAGAACGTCTCGCGGCTGCCCACCGGCCTGCTGATGCTCCAGGACCGGGTGCCCTACGTGCTCGGCCCGCGCCCCCGCTTCGTCCTGGACCGGGTCGAGGCGGGCGGCCGCCGCGAGGTGTCCTACCGGGTCCGCTCCGACCTGCGCGGCCGCTACCCCCTGGGCCCGCTCCAGCTGCGCCTGAGCGACCCGTTCGGCATGTGCGAACTGACCCGCTCCTTCTCGACGTACGACACGCTGACGGTCATCCCGCGCGTGGAGCCGCTGCCCCCGGTCCGCCTGACCGGCGAGGCCAAGGGGTACGGCGACGGGCGGCAGCGCTCCCTGGCGCTGGCCGGCGAGGACGACGTGATCCCGCGCGGCTACCGCTACGGCGACGACCTGCGCCGGGTCCACTGGCGCTCCACCGCCCGCTACGGCGAGCTGATGGTGCGCCGCGAGGAGCAGCCCCAGCGGGCGCGCTGCACGGTCCTCCTGGACACCCGCGGCCTCGCCTACCAGGGCGCGGGCCCCGACTCGGCCTTCGAGTGGGCCGTCTCGGGCGCCGCGTCCGCGCTGGTGCACATGCTGGAGCGGGGCTTCTCCGTGCGGCTGCTCACGGACACCGGGAACTCGGTGCCCGGCGAGGGCGCCGACGGCTTCGCCGGGGCGAGCCAGGAGACGGCCGACGCGGCCGGGCTGATGATGGACACCCTCGCGGTGGTCGACCACTCCGACGGCACCGGCCTGTCCCGGGCCTACGACGTGCTGCGCCGCGGCAACGAGGGGCTGCTGGTGGCCTTCCTCGGCGACCTCGACGAGGAGCAGGCGGCGGTCGCCGCGAAGATGCGCCGACGCAGCGGGGGCGCGGTGGCGTTCCTGCTGGACGGCGACGGCTGGGTGCGTGAACCGAACGGCGTGCCCGATCCGATGAACAGGCAGGAGGAGCGGCTGCGGATGCTGCGCGAGGCGGGCTGGACGGCCCTGAGCGTGCCGCGGGGCGCTTCGCTTGACGAGCTCTGGCGCCAGGCCGGCCGGGAGCAGGCGGGGGTCGTGACGGCGGGCGGGACGCGGGCGGGGGAGGCGGGATCATGAGCGGTCGGGCTCGGCTGACGCTGTGCTCCGCGGCGGCCACGCTGATGGCGGCGTGCGCGATGCTGCCCCTGGTGGACCCGGCGACGTGGTTCCTCCAGGCGGCGCTCCTGCTGGCGATCCAGTCCGGGGTGGGCGCCGCCGTGCGACGGGCGCCGCTGGCCCGGCCGCTGACCGTGGCCGCCCAGGCCCTGGTCACGCTGGTGCTGCTGACTCTGGTCTTCGCCCGAGGGCACGCCTTCCTCGGGCTGCTCCCCGGCCCGGAGGCCTTCCAGCACTTCGGCGACCTGCTCCAGGCGGGCGCCGACGACGTGGGGCGGTACGCGATCCCGGCCCCGCTGTCCGACGGCATCCGGCTGATGGTGATCGGCGGCGTGCTGGTGATCGGGCTGGCGGTGGAGACCCTCGCGGTGACCTTCCGCAACGCGGCCCCGGCCGGTCTGCCGCTGCTCGCGCTGTACTCGGTCGCCGCGGGCCTGTCCGACGGGGCGACCGACTGGCTGTGGTTCCTGGTCGCCGCCGCCGGCTATCTGATGCTGCTCCTCGCCGAGGGCCGGGAGCGGCTCTCCCAGTGGGGCCGCGTCTTCGCCGGCGCCCCGCGCGCAGCGGGCGAACAGCCCGGCCCGGTGGCTCCCGTGCGCACCGGCCGGCGGATCGGCGTCGCCGCCCTGGGCGTCGCCCTGGTCATACCGCTGCTGCCGCTGCCGGCGATACAGGAGGGCCTGCTGGGCGGTGGCGGCGGCGTGGGCGCGGGCAACGGCGGCGGGGGCACGATCTCCGCGGTCAACCCGCTGGTGTCGCTGCGCGACAGTCTGAACGTGGACGAGGACCGCACGGTCCTGAACCTGCGCACCAACACCGCCGACATCTCGGACATGTATCTGCGGATCGTGTCCCTGGACGACTTCGACGGCACGACGTGGAAGCCGGCCAAGCGCCACATCGTCGCCGTGCCCGACGAGTTCCCCACGCCCACCGGCCTGGGCTCCGACGTCAAGCGCACGGAGATCACCACCCGCGTCTCGGCCTCCGAGGGGTACGCCCAGAGCTGGCTGCCGATGCCCTACCCGCCGAGCGGCGTGAAGATCAAGGGCAACTGGCGGTACGAACCGGTCGGCATGACCCTCGTCGGCGACCACGGCCAGAACACCAGCGGCAGGTCGTACGAGGTGAAGAGCCTCGACGTGCAGCCGACGGCGGAGCAGTTGGCCTCCGCCCCGGAGGCTCCCGGTTCCATCAGGAACACCTACACCAAGGTGCCGGACTCGCTGCCGTCGGTGGTGGCGCGTCAGGCCCGCGAGATCACCAAGGCCGCCACGAGCGACTACGAGAAGGCGGTCGCGCTCCAGGACTACTTCGCGGTGACGGGCGGCTTCGAGTACGACACCGAGGTGCAGGTCGGCAGCGGCCCCGACGCGATCGCCCGCTTCCTGCGGGACAAGCGGGGCTTCTGCGTCCACTTCTCGTTCGCGATGGCGGCGATGGCCCGCACGCTGGGCATACCGGCCCGGGTCGCGGTGGGCTTCGCCCCCGGCACCCCGCAGGCGGACGGTTCGGTGGCGGTGGGCCTGAAGGACGCGCACGCCTGGCCCGAGCTGTACTTCGAGGGCGTGGGCTGGACCCGCTTCGAGCCGACCCCGACCCGAGGCACGACGCCCCCGTACACGCTGCCGGACACCTCGGGCGACGCGGTGCCCGATCTGCCGCAGGCCACGCGTTCGGCGGACGCGGCGCCGTCGGCCGAGGCGTCGGCGAGCACCAGCTGCTCGGCCGAGGACAAGAAGCTCGAGGGCTGCGCCGCGGCGCTGCCGCTGGACCCGACGCAGCAGAACGGCGGCGGCCCGCCCTGGTACGAGATCGCCGGCTGGACGCTGCTGGGGGCCGCGGGCATCGCCCTCCCCCTGCTGCCGATGCTGTGGCGGCTGAGGCGGCGCTCGATGCGGCTGGCATCGGCCCAGCACTCCGCGTCCGCCGCGGCCGGGTCGCCGCCCGCCCGCGGCCGCGGCAAGGGCGGAGCCGACGGCCTGGAGGACGGGTACACCGGTCCGGGAATCCGGCTGGACGCTCCGACGCAGGAGGCCACGGAAGCGGCCGTCGCGCATGTCCTGGCGGTCTGGCGTGAGCTCACCGACACGGCCTGGGACTTCGGCATCGAGCCGGACGAGGCGCTGACGCCACGGCGGGCGGCCGCGCGGATCGTCCGGATCGGGGAGCTGGACGAGACGGCGGCACGGTCGGTGCACCGGGTCGCGGGCGCCGTGGAGCAGGTGCTGTTCGCACCGCAGCCACGGGCCGAGGCCGGTCTCGCCGACGAGGTGCGCACCGTGCGGACGTCCCTGCGGGCGAAGGTCGGCTGGACCACGCGCGTGCGCGCCGTCGTCGCGCCGCGCTCCGCCGTCCGCGCCCTGTGGGACCTCAACGACCGCTGGACGGCGCTCCAGGCGGCCGGAGCGGCCCGGCTGGCGACCCTGACGGCCCTGCTCCGACGCCCGCGACCGTCCGGCCAGGAGGGCGGCTGAGGCACAGCGGACCGAGGTCGGCTGAGGTCGGCTGGGATCGGCTGGGATCGGCTGGAAACAGCACGACGACGTTCGGCCCCCGCCCCGGGCGAGATCCGGGGGCGGGGGCCGAACGCTGTGCTGAGACGGGAATGGGGGCGAGGGCGAAGGCTGGGGCTGGGGCGGCGGCCGGCCCGGCGACGCCGTGAGCGCTTGGAAGGCGGTGGCGTGGAAGCGGGCAGGGGCGGTGGGCCGGGCATGCGTGAGGGGTGACCGCCCGGTCGGGCGGTCACCCCTCATCAACGTCTGTAGCGTCTGTGCGCGGCTACGGCGCGGAAAGCACGGACGGTGTCACTGACCGCCGCCCTGCTGCTCGTCACGCCTGCGCTGCCAGCGCTGCTCGATACGGTCCATCACCGAGCGCTTCTGCCGTCCCTGACCGCGGGTGCGCGGGGCGCCGGAGGCTCCTGCCGCGGGCTGCTCGCCCGGCTTGGGGGCCTTGCGCCAGCCGGTCACGGCGAGCACCGCACAGCCCAGCATGACGAGGAAGCCCACGACGCTGAGCCAGACCTGCTTCGCGACCATACCGGCCATGAGGAGCGCGATACCCACAAGGAAGCCGGCGACCGCCTGGTAGACCCGCCGCCGGGTGTACGTACGCAGCCCGCTTCCCTCGAGCGCCGACGCGAACTTGGGATCTTCGGCGTACAGCGCTCGCTCCATTTGCTCGAGCATGCGCTGCTCGTGCTCCGAGAGCGGCACGGAGTCCTCCTCATCGTGCAGTCGCCGGGGCGACCCGGGGGGTCCCTTCAGGATAGGCAGGGAATCGCCCCCGTGAAACCCGCCCCTCTACGCCAATTGGCCAACCGGAGCCCGTCATGGACGTCCCGGTCCGCTGAAGATTCCATTCCCCAACGGCCGACCCGTCATGCCGGGCGGTCTCCCTCGATCATACGGCGCACAGCGCTCGAACGGGGGGCCTGTGGCGTACTCCATGTGCAGCCAAGTCCCTGATCAGCGCTGCGCCCCGGCAGCCGCTCAGGCCTCGTCGGCCCCCGGTGTCTCGCCGAGCACGTGAAGCTGGGTGGCCACGGAGTGGAAGGCGGGGAGCTGGGCGGCGGCCTCCTCCAGCTTCAGCAGGGCGTCCATGGCGCCGGGCTCGGTGTCCACGAGGACGCCCGGGACCAGGTCGGCGAAGACCCTGACGCCGTGCACGGCGCCGACCCTGAGGCCCGCGCCCTCGACCAGCGCGGCGAGTTGCTCGGCGGTGAAGCGGCGCGGCACGGGGTCGCCCGCGCCCCAGCGGCCGTCCGGGTCGGCCAGGGCCTGGCGGGCCTCGTTGAAGTGCCCGGCGAGAGCACGGGCGAGGACGGCTCCGCCGAGGCCGGCGGCGAGCAGGCTGAGGACGCCCTCGGAGCGCAGCGCGGCCACCGCGTTGCGGACGCCCTCGGCCGGGTCGTCGACGTACTCCAGGACGCCGTGGCACAGGACCGCGTCGTAGCCGCCGCGCTCGACCACGTCGAAGAGGCCGTGGGCGTCGCCCTGGACGCCCCGCACCCGGTCGGCGACGCCGGCCTCGGCGGTGCGTCGCTCCAGGGCGAAGAGCGCGTTGGGGCTGGGGTCGACGACGGTGACCCGGTGCCCGAGGCGGGCGACGGGCACCGCGAAGTTGCCGCTGCCGCCTCCGGTGTCCAGGACGTCCAGCGACTCACGGCCGGTGGCCTTGACCCGGCGTTCCAGAGCCTCCTGGAGGACCTCCCAGACCACGGCGGTACGGAGCGAGGCGCGGGGTCGAGGGGGGTCGGAGCGCAGCGACGTCGGCTGAGGGCGGTGGGGGGAGACGGGCGGGCGCATCGGGTCCGACACGGCAGTTGACTCCTCGGCGCGGCACCGCCTCTTGCGCGGCGGAGCGATCGGGCTGCCTCCCCGCGCACCGCCGGCGGTGCGGGCGGGCCGAGGGAAGGCTTCAGGCGTCTTCCACCCTATTGCCTCCGCCGCCGGACCCGGGCACTGCGGTGCGCCGCGGCGAGCACCGCTCAGCCCGCGTCGGGCATCGTCCGGCCCGGTCCGGGGCCGTCGGGGTCGGCGCCGCCGCGCCCGTCCTGGCGTGGCTGCGGAAGGACCGGCTGGAGGACCAGCATGCGCTCGACGAGGCGGAGGAACATCGCCACGTCACGTATCAGGTCGTCGGCGTCGCGGCGGCTGGCCGCGCCCTGGATGCCGGCCTCGGCCCGGGCACGGCGCCGGGCTCCGGAGGCGAACAGCGCGCTCCACTCGGTGAGTTCGGGCGCGATCTCGGGGAGCACCTCCCAGGCGCTGCGGATGCGCGCCCGGCGGCGCGGCGAGGGGTCCGGGCGGCCTCGGGCGGCGAGCACGGCGGCGGCTGTGCGCAGGGCCGCGAGGTGGGCCGTGGCGTAGCGCTCGTTGGACGTCTCGAGGGCGGCCGCCTCGTCCAGTCCGGCGCGGGCCTGGGCGAGCAGGTCGAGGGCGGCCGGCGGGGCGGTCGTCCGGCGCAGCACGGGGTGCACGTCGCTCGCCGGGCCGTTCAGTGAGGGGGCAGGGCCGGTGGCGCGGCGCCGGTGGGCGGCGGCTGCGTGGGAGCTGGCCATGACGAACCTCCTGTCGTCGTGTGACGGCACACCCTGCGACGAGGTGCCGCGTATGTGCCCATCGTGAGCTATGGCACTGACAATCCGTTCTGACCTGCGCTTTTGCTTCGATCGTAGGTTCGGGCTAGTTTTTGCACTGACCAGTCAGTTCAAAAACTCTGGTGCACCACTCGGATGCACCGGAGCGGTGCACCACTCGGATGCAGAAGTCAGGGGGGACAGTGGGAGGCGTCCGCATCACAGCCGCAGGCTTCGGCCTCGAAGGCCCGCGCGGATGGGCGTTCCGCGGCGTCGACGTCGACGCCGAGCCGGGCTCGCTGATCGCGGTCGAGGGGCCCTCCGGCTCCGGCCGGACGAGTCTGCTGCTCGCGCTCACCGGGCGGATGAAGGCCACCGAGGGGACGGCCGGCGTCGGCGCGGCGACGCTGCCGAAGCAGCTGGCGGCGGTGCGCCGCGTCAGCGCTTTGGCCAACGTCGCCGGCGTCACCGACCTCGACCCCGCCCTCACCGTCGGCGAGCACCTGCGCGAACGGGCGCTGCTGCAACGGCGGTTCGGCGGCTCCGTACGGGAGCTGCTGCGGCCGCGTACGGAACGGGCGGCGCAGGCGCGGCTGCGGATCGACGACGCGCTCAGCGCCGCCGGGCTCGACCGCGAGGCGCTGCCCAAGGGCGCGCGGACCGCCGTACGGGATCTGGAGCGGGTCGAGGCGCTGCGGCTGTCGGTGGCTCTGGCGCTCGTCGGGCGACCGGGGCTGCTGGGGGTCGACGACGTCGACCTGAAGCTGACGGACGCCGAACGGGGCGAGGCGTGGGCGCTGCTCAGGTCCCTCGCCGCGGCGGGGACGACGGTCGTCGCCGTGTGCGCGCAGGCCCCCGAAGGGGTCGTGTCGGTGTCCACGCGCGCGCGGGCCGCGACGGCCGCCGAAGAGCCCGGAGAAGAAGCAGGCGAGGACGTCGTCGAGGGTGTCGCCGAGAAGGCCGCCGAGGAATCCATGACGGAATCCGTCGTGCAGGGAGAGGAGTCGGCGGATGCGCTCGCCGAGACTGGCCGCGCTTGAGCTGCGCCGCTTCGGGAGGGGGAAGCTCCCGCGGGCCGCGCTGGTCGCGCTCCTGCTGCTGCCCCTGCTGTACGGCGCGCTGTATCTGTGGTCCTTCTGGGACCCCTACGGCCGGCTGGACCGCATCCCCGTGGCGCTGGTCAACGACGACAAGGGGGCGACCGCCGAGGGCAGGAAGATCACCGCGGGCGACGACATCACGCGCGGGCTGCGCGACAGCGAGGTCTTCGACTGGCACGAGGTGAGCGCCGCGCAGGCACGCGCGGGCGTGGAGGACGGGACGTACTACCTGTCGCTGACCATGCCCGCCGACTTCAGCACGCGCATCGCCTCCAGCGCGGGCGACTCCCCCGAGACCGGCGCCCTTCAGGTGCGTACGAACGACGCGAACAACTACATCGTCGGGCAGATCTCGCGGACGGTCTTCAGCGAGGTGCGCACGGCGGCCTCCACCAAGGCCTCGCGGTCGTTCCTGGACAAGATGTTCATCTCGTTCTCCGACATCCACGGCGCGACCGCGAAGGCCGCCGACGGGGCCTCCGACCTGGAGAACGGGATCGGGAAGGCCGAGAAGGGCTCCAAGAGCCTCGCCGACGGGCTGAAGGACGCCGAGAGCGGCAGCGGCAAGCTGTCCAAGGGCCTGAAGAAGCTCGACACGGGCGCCGGCGACCTTCAGGACGGGTCGCAGAAGGTCGCGGACGGCACCCAGGCGCTCGCCGACAGGGTCAACGGGGTCGCCGCCAAGGTCGGGCCCTTCCTGAAGGACAACGAGAAGACCATCGGGGACACCGCCCAGCTGGTCGCCGACGCCGCCGGGACGGTCCGCGCCGACCTCGACACCCTGGTGAAGGCAGCGCCGACCGCCGCCGAAGGCGCCCACACGGCCTCGGACGCCCTCGGCGCCGTCTACACCGCGCGCTGCGAGAGCCAGGTGCTGCCCGACACCGCCTGCGCCGACCTGAAGAAGGCCAGGGACGCGGCCGCCGACATCGCGACGATCGCCGACGACCTCACCACGCTGATCGCCGACCAGGACGGCGACCTGAAGACGCTGCGCACGAACCTCGGCACGCTCCAGGAGCAGGCGCAGGCCCTCGCCGACCGCGCCCCGCACCTCTCCGAGGACCTCGACGACGCCGTGTCCAAGGTCAACAAGCTGAACACCGGGGCCTCGGAGGTCGCCGCGGGCGCCAAGAAGCTGCACACCGGGCTCGGCACCGCCAAGACCGGGGCCGGCGACCTGGACGAGGGCGTGACCGCGCTCGAGACCGGCGCCCAGGACCTCAATGGCGGCATGTTCAGGCTGGTCGACGGATCCGGCGAACTCGCCGACGGACTGCACGACGGCGCCGCGCGGATCCCCGACTACGACGAGCAGGACCGCGATGCGCGCACCGCCGTCATGGCCGACCCCGTGCAGCTCGCCTCCGAGGACCTGCACAAGGCGCCCAACTACGGCACCGGTTTCGCCCCGTACTTCATCCCGCTGTCGCTGTGGGTGGGCGCGATGGTGGCGTACATGCTGATCGCGCCGCTGAACCGGCGGGCGCTCGCCGCGGGCGCCTCGGCGTGGCGGATCGCGCTGGCGGGCTGGCTGCCGGTGGTCGCGATCGGGGTGCTGCAGACGACGGCCCTGATGGCCGTGCTGCACTGGGCGATCGGCCTGGAGATGGCCCGGACGGCCGGGACCGTGGGCTTCCTGTTCGTGGTGACGGCGTGCTTCGCGGCCCTCGTGCAGTGGCTCAACGCCCGCTTCGGCGCGGCGGGCCGGATCCTCGTCCTCGCCCTGCTGATGCTCCAGCTGACGTCCGCGGGCGGCACCTATCCCGTGCAGACGAGCCCCCGCTTCTTCAACGCGATCCACCCCTACCTGCCGATGAGTTACGTCGTCGAGGCGCTCAGGAGGCTCATCACGGGCGGCGGTCTGCAACCGGTGTGGCACGCGTGCGTGGTGCTGGTCGCCTTCACCGCGGGCGCCCTCGCGCTGACCGCCCTGTCGGCCCGCCGCCGCCAGGTGTGGACCCTGGACCGGCTGCACCCGGAGCTGACCCTGTGAGCGCGCGGCCTTCGGAGGGCCGGGTTCCGCAAGGTCGGGCTCCTGGCCGGGTTCCGCAAGGTCGGGTTCGTGGGGCTCGGGTTCCTGTGACAATCGGGACCATGGAAAGCAGCACCACGTCAGGCGGCCGCACCCGCCGCGAGGCCACTCGGCAGAAGCTCTACGAGGCGGCGGTCACCCTCATCGCCGAGCAGGGCTTCTCCGCCACCACGGTGGACGAGATCGCCGAACGGGCCGGCGTCGCGAAGGGCACGGTCTACTACAACTTCGCGAGCAAGTCGGTCCTCTTCGAGGAGCTGTTGAGGCACGGCGTGGGCCTCCTCACCGCCTCCCTCCGGGAGGCGGCCGAGCGCACGGCACGCGAGGGAGGCGGCAAGGTCGACGCCCTGGACGCGATGATCCGCGCGGGCCTGGTCTTCATCGACCGCTACCCGTCCTTCACCCAGCTGTACGTGGCCGAGCTCTGGCGCACCAACCGGGCCTGGCAGTCCACGCTCATGGTGGTCCGCCAGCAGGCGGTGGCCGTCGTCGAGGGCGTGCTGCGCGAGGGCATCGACGACGGCGAGTTCAGCGACGAGATCGACGTCCAGCTGACCGCCGCCGCGCTGGTCGGCATGGTCCTGGTGGCCGCCCTCGACTGGCAGGCCTTCCAGCCGGAGCGGTCCCTGGACGACGTCCACGCGGCACTGTCCCGGCTGCTGCAGGGGCGGGTGAGCGGCCGCTCCTGAGAGGGCGCGCGCGGGAGACCCACGTAGGGCGACCGCACGCGCAGGGGAGACGGCACGCGCGTGTGCGCACGAAAGCGCCGGTCCGTCGTGGCCACGTCCCCCGTGGACCACCGCGAACCGGCGCTTCCTCGTGCTCCCCCGTTTCCTGCGTTCCCCCGTTGTTCCCCCGTTCGGTCCTTCCCCCGGGTCCCCCCGTGCCTCGCTCCCGCCGAACCGGTCGCCGGTCGGCGGAAGGAGCGGATCGAGGGCCGCTCCGTTCCGGCGCCCCGTGTCGCCGGTGCCGGAGCCGCGCCCCTTCTCCGTGTCTCCACTCTCCCGTCCGCGCAGGTCGTCCCCCATCCGCGCGCGTACTCAACTCACTCCCTAGGTACGTGTACTCAGGCCTGCGCACTCATCCTCAGGACGCGACGCGGCCCACTGGTCACGATCGCGTCCGTGTCCGTACTCCCTCCGGCGCGGCGGCCGCCATCGCGGGCGCGCCGCTGCCGGCCGGGCCGGTGGTGCTGTTCCTCCTGGTCTCGCGGATCCGACGGTTCCTGCGGCAGGGCCCAGCGGCGCGAGGAGCGCCGGATCGCGAGCGGGACCGGCTCACCGCCCTGGTGAGCCGCGCATGACGTGACGCCGCCGGCCACGGGCCCGCGACGGCGTTGTCAGTGCCGGCCGATAAAGTCGCGGGCATGGGACGGATTGCGGTGATCGGCGCCGGGATGGGCGCGCTGGCGGCGGCCGCCCGGCTGGCCGTCGCGGGCCACCGGGTGACGGTGTACGAGCGTACGGAGACGTACGGCGGGTCGGTGCGCCGCTTCGAGCGGGACGGGTTCGGCTTCGACACCGGCCCGGGACTGCTGCCGCTGCCCGCCGTCTACCGCGACCTGTTCGTCAAGACCGGCAAGGAGCCGCTGGAGGCGTGCGTCGAGCTGGTCCAGGTCGACCCGTCGGCACGGCATGTGTTCGCGGACGGCGTCGAGGCGTCCCTGCCGAACGCCTCGCGCGCGGGCGTCGTCTCCGCTCTGGACGAGGCGCTGGGGTCGGGCGCCGGGCAGCGCTGGGGCGACTTCCTGGTCCGCGCCCGCGAGGCCTGGGAGCGTACGCGCCGGCCCCTCCTGGAAGAGCCCCTGTGGCCGAACTGGTCGGTGCTGGCCGACCGCGAGCCCTATCCGGCCGTCCCGCACAAGCGCCTGCTGCGCACCCGCCGGGCCGGCACCCTCGCCGAGATCGGCGCCTGGGAGCTGCGCGACCCCCGGCTCGCCGCGCTCCTGGAGGCGCACGCGCTCGCGTACGGCCTGGATCCCCGGGCCGCCCCGGCGAGCGCGGCCGTACTGCCGTACCTGGAGCACGCCTTCGGCACATGGCACGTCCGCGGGGGCGTCCGGGAGCTGGCCCGCGCGGTGTACGAGCGGTGTCTGGCCCGCCGGGTCGCGTTCGAGTTCGGCGCCGAGGTCACGCGGGTCATGGAGAAGGACGGGCGGGCGGCGGGCGTGGAGCTGGCCGACGGGACGGTGGTGGACGCGGACTTCGTGGTCGCCCCCGGCGACACCGCGGGCCTGCGCGCCCACACCGGCACCCACACGGACGCCCACGCGCGCGCCGACGGCCACTCCGTCGCCCCCGTCGCCCCCCAGCGGGGCCTGCCGAGCCGGCTGACCGTGCTGCTGGCGCTGCGCGGCGGTCGGCCGGAGGGGACGGCGCATCGGACGGTGGTGCACACCGAGGACCGCGAGGCCGAGCTGGAGAGCCTGTTCGGCACGGCGCCGGCCGTGCCCGCGCGGCCGACGGTCACGGTGCTGCGCCCCGGCGACGCCGCGCTGACGCCGGACGGCGACCACGAGGCGGTCACGCTCAGCGCCGTGGTCCCCGCCGGGGCGGAGATACGCGGCGAGCACGCGGACGCGCTGGTCTCCGTCGCCGAACGCGCCCTACCGGGCCTGCGCGAGAGGATCCTGTGGCGCGAGCTGCGCACGCCCGCCGACATCGCCGCGGAGACCGGCGCGACGGGCGGGGCGATCCCGGCGCCGGCGCTGGCCGCGGCCGGGGGCCGGCTGCTGCACCCGGCGAACTCCACGGGCCTGCAGGGCCTGTTCGGCGTCGGCGGCTGGTCGCATCCCGGCGGCGGACTCCCGCACGCGGGCATGTCGGGCGCGCTGGTGGCCGGACTGATCGTGGAGGGACCGGAGTTCCGGGGCTCGCAGTGAACTCCCGGTGAGGCCCGGCAAGTTCCCGGTGAGCTCCTGACAGTCAGCCCCGAAGGGCCGGCCGCCGGTCGGCCCCGAAGGCGAAGCGCCTGTCAGAACCGATACTGCTCGTCGTACCCGTTCCCCTGCTGCTGCCCGTTCCCCTGCTGCTGCCCGTCGCCCTGCTGCCCGTCGCCCTGGTACGGGTACGACTGCTCGGGCGGGAGTTCGCCGCCGAGCGGATCGTCGGTGCTGCGCTGCTGCGGGACCCAGACGCCGCCGGCCGGGGTCTCCCCGTAGCCGCTGGCGCCGTACTGGTCCTGGCCGTAGCCCTGCCCGTACTGCTGCTGGCCGTAGCCGGCGTCGTAGGAGCCGCCGCCGTAGGTCTGGGTGCCGATGTACGGGTCGGAGTAGGCGGCGTACTGCTGCTCGCCGGTGGTGTCGTAGCCGTACTGCTGCTGGCTGTACCCGGAGTAGTTGTCGTAGCCGTAGGTCTGGTCCGCGCCCTGGGCGGCCGTCGCGTACTGGTCCTGGGGCTGCGGCTGGCCGGTGGCGGCCGCGTAGGCGGCGTCGCTGTACACGCCGTAGGAGCCGGTGTCGTCGGGCAGGGGCTGCGGCTCGTACACGGACGCGCTCTCGCCGGCACGGGCGGCGGGCGTGAAGACGTCGTCGCGGTCGTAGTCGTCGTCGCCGAAGGAGCTCTTGTCGCCGTAGGAGTTCGCGTCCTGGCCGAACGCCATGTCGTCGCCGCCGTACGGCGACTCGGCGTCGTAGCCGGCCGCCTCGGCGGCCTCCAGGCCGGACACCTCGAGGGTGGGGTCCCGGCGCTCGGCCTTGCCGCGGCGGCGCTTGCTGCCACCGGCCTTGCTCTCGGCGTTCTCGGAGTTCCCGAAGCTCCCCGGGTCCTCGACGCTCTCGGCGTCCGCGCGCCGGACGGCCCAGCCCTCGGCGAAGCCGCGGCGGAACGACAGGGTGACGTAGGTCTGGCCGACCGCGAAGGCGATCGCGCCCAGGCCGATGACGACGACCGACGGAATCAGGACACCGAGAACCACGCCGAGGAAGCCGACGAAGGCCAGCAGCCGCCAGCGCAGCCGTGCCTTGTACTGCAGCAGGACCTCGCCCAGCAGCCACAACGCGACGATGCCGAACGCGATGTAGAGGACCGTCCAGCCCATGTACGCCCCTCTCCCAGTGGCCGCTACGCAGTGTGTCGTATGTCGGTGCGACCGGTCTAGGCCTGCGGCGGATGGTGCAGGCCCAGGTTCTCGTAGATTTCCAGCGTCGCCGTGGAGTTGTTGAGCGTGATGAAGTGCAGTCCGGGCACTCCCTCGGCCAGCAGCCGTGCGCAGAACTCCGTGGCGAAGTCGATGCCAATGGAGCGTACAGCGGCCGGATCGTCTTTGGCTGTGAGGATCCGCTCTTTCAGGGCGTCCGGGAAGTGGGCGTTGCTGAGCTTGGGCAGCCGCTCGAGCGCCTTCACACTCGTCACCGGCAGCACCTCGGGGATGACCGGCGTCGCACAGCCGGCCGCCTCCACCCGGTCGCGCAGGCGCAGATACGACTCGGGCTGGAAGAACATCTGCGTGATCGCGTAGTCGGCGCCGGCCCGGCACTTGTCGACGAAGTGCTCGACGTCCGCGTCCCAGTCCCCGGAGCGCGGGTGCATCTCCGGGAAGGCGGCGACGCCGACGCAGAAGTCGCCCGACTCCTTGATGAGCCGGACGAGCTCGGCGGCGTAGGTCAGGCCCTGCGGATGCGGGACCCAGTCGCCCATCGGGTCGCCGGGCGGGTCGCCGCGCACGGCGAGGATGTTGCGGATCCCGGCGTCGGCGTACTGGCCGATGATGTTGCGCAGCTCGGCGACGGAGTGGTCGACGGCGGTGAGATGCGCCACCGGGGTGAGGGTGGTGTCGACGACGATCTGCTGCGTCTCCCGAACCGTGGTGGCCCGGGTGGAGCCACCGGCGCCGTAGGTCACGGAGACGAAGTCGGGGGCGACGGCCTCGACCCTGCGCAGCGCGTTCCACAGGCTCCGCTCACCTTTGGGCGTCTTCGGCGCGTAGAACTCGAACGAGTACGTCGTCTTGCCGGTCGCCAGCATGTCACGCACGGTGCGCGCGTGGTCCGTCCTGGTGGATGCGGTTCCGAGGGCCATACCCGCAGGTTAGCCAGGGGGCGGCGGACACCCAACCGGACGTCGGATATTCGCCCGAATTGTCGGCCTGTTTTGTCCACCCCTCGGACAGGTCTCCGACCGAAAAGCGTCCTGGCGGTTCATGCGCTCCACGGCTCACACGCTCCGCAGTCGCTTCGCGAACTCCGTCGCCGCGGCGCGCGGGTCGTCCGCCTCGGTGAGCGCCCGGACCACGACCACGCGGCGGGCGCCCGCCTCCAGCACCTCGTCGAGGTTGCCGAGGTCGATGCCTCCGATGGCGAACCAGGGGCGGTCGGCGCCGAGGGACGCGGTGCGGCGGACCAGGTCGAGACCGGGGGCGTGACGGCCGGGCTTGGTGGGGGTGGGCCAGCACGGGCCGGTGCAGAAGTAGTCGACGCCGTCCTGGACGGCGGCGGCCTCCGCTTCCGCCCCGGCGTGCGTGGAGCGCCCTATGAGGACGTCGTCGCCGAGGATCGCGCGGGCCGCGGGGACCGGCAGGTCGCCCTGGCCGAGGTGGAGGACGTCGGCGCCGGCCGCGTGGGCGACGTCCGCGCGGTCGTTGACCGCGAGGAGCTTGCCGTGCCGGGCGCACGCGTCGGCGAACACCTTCAGGTGCTCCAGCTCCTCGGCCGCCTCCATGCCCTTGTCCCGCAGCTGCACGATGTCGACGCCGCCGGCGAGTACCGCGTCGAGGAACTCCGGCAGGTCGCCCTGGCGGGTGCGGGCGTCCGTGCAGAGGTAGAGCCGGGCGTCGCCGAGGCGGGCGGCGCGGGCGGTGGCGGACATGGACGTGTCAGGCAGACGCGTGTCGGGCATGCGTGTGTCCCCCCGGGGCGGTGGCATACGGGCCGCGGCCGCGGCACAGCGTGCGGCCGCGGCCCGTACACCGGGTGGTTGTTCGAATCAGCGGCTCAGACGGCGAGCGCCTGGGCGCGGCGCTTCACCTCCGTGCCGCGATTCTCGCTCAGAGCCTGCGCGGGGGTGCCGGGCAGGCTCGGGTCGGCGGTGAAGAGCCACTCCAGCATCTCTTCGTCCGAAAAGCCGTCGTCCCGCAGGAGCGTCAGGGTCCCGACCAGGCCCTTGACGACCTTGTCCTCGTCGATGAAGGCGGCGGGGACGTGCAGCGCGCGGTTCTCACCACGTCGTACGGCGATGAGCTGGCCCTCCTTGACCAGCTGCCGGACGCGCGTCACCTCGACATCGAGCATTTCGGCGATATCGGGCAGGGTGAGCCAGGCAGGGACGAGAGCATCGATCTTTGCGTCAATCTCGGTCACGGGAACAAGCCTGCCATCTGCCACTGACAGTCGGAAGCCGGGCCCGTCCGACCAGGCGGTTTCGGCACGTTACGCCGTCGCCGCCTTCAGCGGCCTGGCCGGATCCGCCAGGAGCTCGGGGTTCATCGCGGCTCCCGACTCGATCAGTCGGCGGCCCTGGGCCAGGTCCCGGGGGCGGCCCACCGCGAGCAGGGCGACCAGCCTGCCCTCGCGCAGCCAGCAGACCGTCCAGGCGGGGCCGGCGGGGTCGCCGCGCCACCGGGTGGTGTCGGCGGCGGAGTGGTGGCCGGCGTACTGGACGAAGCGGCCGAACTGCTCGGACCAGAAGTACGGGACCGGGTCGTAGACCGCGGGGGGCTCGCCGGTGACCGCGCCGAGGATGTTCGCCGCGACGGTGCGCGGGCCCTGGAGGGCGTTGTCCCAGTGGTGGACGAGAAGCCGCTCGCCGTACCTTCCTGAAGGGAAGGAGGCGCAGTCGCCGACCGCGTACACGTCCGGCACGGAGGTGCGCAGACAGGAGTCGGCCACGACCTCGCCGTGCACGCCGAGCTCGATGCCGGAACCGGCCAGCCAGGCGGTGGCGGGGCGGGCGCCGATGCCGACCACGACGGCTCCGGCGGGCAGCCGCGTGCCGTCGTCGAGGACGACCGCGCCGGGCTCGACGCGCTCCACGCGCGTGTGGGTGTGCAGGGCGATGCCGCTGTCGGCGTACCAGGCGGCCATCGGGGCGGCGACCTCGGCGGGCAGCGCCCCGGCCAACGGCCGGTCGGCGGCCTCGACGACGGTGACCGCGCAGCCTGCCTCGCGGGCGGCGGTGGCGAACTCCGCGCCGATCCAGCCGGCGCCGACGACCACGACGTCGTGCTGCCGGGCGAGCACGGGCCGCAGCCGTTCGGCGTCGTCCAGGGTGCGCAGCAGATGCACGCCGGGCACGCCCTCGGAGCCGGGCAGCCGGATCGGTTCGGCGCCGGTGGCGAGGACGAGGACGTCGTACGGGACGGGTCCGGTCTCGGTGTCCAGCTCATGGTCGGCGGGGCGCACGCCGAGGACCTCGCGGCCGAGCTGCAGCTCGATGCCGAGGCTCTCGAAGTCGACGTCGAAGGCGGAGCCCTCGGCCTTGCCGAGCAGGACGGCCTTGGACAGCGGGGGCCGGTCGTAGGGCTGGTGGGGCTCGGCGCCGATCAGCGTCACCGCCGCGTCGAAGCCCTGCTCGAAGCCCTGCTCGCGCAGGGCGACCGCGGTCTGCACCCCGGCCATGCCCGCGCCGACGACGACCACGCGCCGTACGGCCGAACCGCCTTCCGCGACCGGCCCGCTCTCTCCCTGCGTCTGCTCGCTCACCCGATCACCTTAGTCAGCTGACGAACGGTCAGTCAGTCGTCGTGCTCCGTGACCTGCTCCACGACACTGGTCCCGCTGCCGGACTGCGACTCCCACTCCCAGGTCTCGTCGAGGCGCACCCGCCGGTCGGGCAGCTCGACGACCGTCGACACGCAGTGCCCGGCGGACGTCGTCCCGTCCCGCTTGAGCTGCACGTACCGGAAGTCGAGCCGGTCCCCCTCCCGGGTGCCCACCAGATGCCCGCGTACCACGTCGCCGCCCGCGTAGTCGGCCCAGATCACGCCGTCTTGCTCGTGGTACGTGAAGCGGGTGCGGGCGCCGACCTGACCGGGGGCCTGGTCGGCGACGGGGGCCAGGACGAGGCCGTCGAGGGAACGGGGCACGGAAGGAGGCTCCCTTACTGAGTCACGGAGCGTGGCGCTAGGGTGGCCAAACTAGAGCACTCGCGGGAGTCCGGACGCACCGGGCTGAGAGGGAGGCTGGCGGCCTCCGACCGTAGGAACCTGATCCGGGTCATGCCGGCGAAGGGAGGGGCTGGACGCCCATGTCGCGTACACCTACCGCAGTTACCTCAGAGACCTCAGTTGCCGCAGTTGCCGCAGTCGCCTCGGACACCTCAGACACCTCAGACGTCCTGGTCGTGGGGGGCGGGATCATCGGGCTCGTCACGGCGTGGCGGGCCGCGCAGCGCGGGTTCGCCACGGCCGTGGTGGACCCGAAGCCGGGCGGCGGGGCCGCGCGGACGGCGGCCGGGATGCTGGCCGCCGTCACCGAACTGCACCACGGCGAGCAGACCCTGCTCGGCCTCAACCTGGCCTCGGCCCGCCGCTACCCGGACTTCGCGGCCGAGCTCACCGATCTGACCGGTCATGACCTCGGCTACCGCCGGTGCGGCACGCTCGCGGTCGCGCTGGACTCCGACGACCGCGCCCATCTGCGGGAACTGCACACCCTGCAACGGCAGTCGGGCCTGGAGTCGGAGTGGCTGTCCGGTCGGGAGTGCCGACGGCTCGAGCCGCTGCTCGCACCGGGGGTGCGGGGCGGGCTGCGCGTGGACGGCGATCACCAGATCGACCCGCGACGGCTGGCCGGCGCGCTGGTGGCCGCGTGCGAGCGGGCGGGCGTGGTCTTCCACCGTGCCTGGGCCGAGCGGCTGTCCCTGGCGGGCGAGCGGGCCACGGGGGTCGTGACCCGGGACGGCACGACGCTGGCGGCGGGGCAGGTGGTCCTCGCGGCCGGCAGTCTCAGCGGGCGGCTGGAGGGCGTCCCGCCGGACGTGCTGCCGCCGGTGCGCCCGGTGAAGGGGCAGGTGCTGCGGCTGACCGTGCCGCCGCGGTACGCGCCGTTCCTGAGCCGCACCGTCCGGGCGGTCGTGCGCGGCAGCCAGGTCTACCTGGTGCCGCGCGAGAACGGCGAGCTGGTCGTGGGCGCGACCAGCGAGGAACTGGGCTGGGACACGACGGTGACGGCGGGGGGCGTGTACGGCCTGCTGCGCGACGCCCACGAACTGGTCCCCGGGATCACCGAGCTGCCGCTCACGGAGACCCGCGCGGGGCTGCGCCCCGGGTCCCCGGACAACGCGCCGCTGCTCGGGCCGACCGGTCTCGACGGACTGCTGCTGGCCACCGGGCACTACCGCAACGGCGTGCTGCTCACGCCGGTCACGGGCGACGCCCTCGCGCACGCCCTGGCCACCGGTGAGCTCCCGGACGAGGCCCGCCCCTTCACCCCCCGGCGCTTCGCCGCCGCCGCACTCTCGGAGCAGCCCGCATGAACGTCTCCGTCAACGGCGAGCGACGGGAGATCGCTCCCGGCACGGCCCTCGACAGCGTCGTACGGTCCCTGACGCCCGCGCCCTCCGGAGTGGCCGCCGCGCTCAACGAGACCGTCGTCCCGCGCGCGCAGTGGTCCGCCACGGCCCTCTCGGAGGGCGACCGCGTGGAAGTCCTGACCGCTGTGCAGGGGGGTTGAGCGCCATGGCCGACGATCCCTTCCTCCTCGGCGGTACGTCCTTCGCGTCCCGTCTGATCATGGGTACGGGCGGTGCGCCCAGCCTGGAGGTGCTGGAGCGGGCACTGGTCGCGTCCGGGACCGAGCTGACGACGGTCGCGATGCGGCGGGTGGACCCTTCCGTGCACGGCTCGGTGCTGTCGGTGCTGGAGCGGCTGGGCATCCGGGTGCTGCCGAACACGGCGGGGTGCTTCACCGCCGGGGAGGCCGTGCTGACGGCCCGGCTGGCGCGGGAGGCGCTGGGGACGGACCTGGTGAAGCTGGAGGTCATCGCCGACGAGCGGACGCTGCTGCCGGATCCGATCGAGTTGCTGGAGGCGGCGGAGACGCTGGTGGACGACGGGTTCACGGTGCTGCCGTACACGAACGACGATCCGGTGCTGGCGCGGAAGCTTCAGGACGTGGGATGCGCGGCGATCATGCCGCTGGGCTCGCCGATCGGCTCCGGCCTGGGCATCCGCAACCCGCACAACTTCCAGCTGATCGTCGAGCACGCGCGCGTGCCGGTGATTCTGGACGCGGGGGCCGGTACGGCGTCGGACGTGGCGTTGGCGATGGAGCTGGGCTGTACGGGGGTGATGCTGGCGTCGGCGGTGACGCGGGCGCAGGATCCCGAGCGGATGGCGTCGGCCATGCGGGCCGGCGTCGAAGCGGGACGGCTGGCCCGCCTGGCGGGCCGGATCCCCCGCCGTTACTTCGCCGAGGCGTCGTCCCCCGCGGAGGGCCTGCCGACGCTGGACCCGGAGCGCCCCGCCTTCTGACCGCCCCCCTCCTCCTCCCCTCGCCCGTCCCCCCCTCGCCCGCCCTCCGCTGCGCCTCTCCTCCTTGGCTCTCGCGTCACAGGTCAGCTGCAGTCCTGCGGCGATATCGGCGGAGGCGGTGGGGGTGTCAGCGGGGGCTCGTAGACTCGCGGATGTGGACACGACCCTTCAGGACCCTCTCGTCGGGCAGGTGCTCGACGGCCGGTATCGCGTCGAGGCGCGGATCGCGGTCGGCGGGATGGCCACGGTCTACCGGGCCGTGGACACCCGCCTCGACCGGGTGCTCGCGCTCAAGGTGATGCATCCGACGCTCGCCGCGGACGCCACCTTCGTCGAGCGGTTCATCCGCGAGGCCAAGTCCGTCGCCCGGCTCGCGCACCCCAACGTGGTGCAGGTCTTCGACCAGGGCGCCGACAGGTCGTATGTGTATCTCGCCATGGAGTACATCGCCGGCTGCACGCTGCGCGACGTGCTGCGCGAGCGCGGGGCGCTGCAGCCGCGGGCCGCGCTGGACATCCTGGAGCCGGTCCTCGCCGCGCTCGGCGCCGCGCACCGGGCCGGGTTCGTGCACCGGGACATGAAGCCCGAGAACGTGTTGATAGGGGACGACGGGCGGGTCAAGGTCGCCGACTTCGGGCTCGTGCGGTCGGTGGACACCGTGACCAGCACCACCGGGGCCGTCCTCGGCACCGTCGCCTATCTCGCCCCCGAGCAGATCGAGCAGCCGGGCGCCGCCGACCCCCGGGTCGACGTGTACGCGTGCGGAGTCGTGCTCTACGAGATGCTCACCGGTGAGAAGCCGCACGACGGGGACTCCCCCGCGATCGTGCTCTACAAGCACCTCCACGAAGACGTCCCGCCGCCCTCGGCCGCCGTGCCCGGTCTGGCGTACGAGCTGGACGAGCTGGTCGCGTCGGCCACCGCCCGGACGCCCAGCGTCCGGCCGCACGACGCCGTCGCGCTGCTCGCCCAGGTGCGGGAGGCGCGCGGTGCGCTCGGCGCGGACCAGCTGGACGCGCTGCCCCCGCAGGCCGTCTCCGCGGAGCACGACAACGCGGAGGACCGCACGAGCGTGATCCCGCGCTCGCTGACCGTGCCGCGGCCGCTGCCCGTCAACGAGGACGACGACCCGCTCCTGAACGGCGGCCTCGACGCCCCCTACGACGGCGAAGGCGGCGTGCACCGGACCTCCCGCTTCCAGAGCCCGCCGCCGCTGCCGCCCCGGCGCCGCCTCGCGCGGCCCCGGCGCGGGGTGTTCGCGCTGGTCACCGTCGTCCTGCTGGTGCTCGGCATCGGCACGGGCGTCTGGTACATCAACTCCGGTCAGTTCACCAAGGTGCCGCCGGTGCTGACGAAGACCCAGAGCCAGGCCGAGAAGCGGCTGAAGGCGGCCGGGCTCGAGGTCGGCAAGGTCGAGCACGCCTACAGCGACACCATCAAGCGCGGCCGGATCATCGGCACGGACCCGGAGCCGGGCTCCCGCATCCGCAAGAACGACTCGGTGACGCTCACCGTCTCCGACGGTCCGGACACCGTGAAGGTGCCGGACGTGAAGGGCTCCCGGCTGGACAAGGCCGAGGAGCTGCTGAAGTCGGACGGTCTGGAGCCGGGCCTGGTCACCAAGGCGTTCAGCGAGGACGTCATCAACGGGTTCGTGATCAGCACCAACCCGGAGGCCGGGACGGAGCGGCGGTCGGGCTCGGCGGTCTCCATCGTCGTCAGCAAGGGCAGCCCGATCGACGTCCCGGACGTCACCGGGGAGGACCTGGACGACGCCAGGGCCGAGCTGGAGGAGGCCGGTCTGGAGGTGAAGGTCTCCGCCGAGGAGATCAACTCCGAGTTCGACAAGGGCCAGGTCGCGGCGCAGACCCCGGACGAGGGCAGTCAGGCCGCCGACGGCGACACGGTGACGCTGACGCTGTCCAAGGGCCCGGAGATGGTCGAGGTCCCGGACGTGGTCGGCGCGAGCGTGGACGACGCCAAGTCGCTCCTCGAACAGTCCGGTTTCAAGGTCGAGGAGGACCGCGGACTGCTGGGGCTGTTCGGCGACACCGTCAAGAGCCAGTCCGTGGACGGCGGCGAGTCCGCGCCCAAGGGTTCGACGATCAAGATCACCATCCGATGACCGGGAGCACCCCCGGGACCGCCCCCGTGGCCGGGGGACCCGCCGCCGCGTGACACCCTGAACGGGTGAACAATCAGCAGCCCGGTCCCTCGCGCAACCCCGTCGGCGGCCATGTCCCCGTGGCCGGCGGACTGCACTCCGTGGGACTGTCGTACGCCCAGGACCTGCGGGCCGAGACGGTCCAGGTCTTCGTCGCCAACCCGCGCGGCTGGGCCACGCCCGCCGGGAACCCGCGGCAGGACGAGGCCTTCCGGGAGGCGTGCTCGGCCGAGTCGATCCCGGCGTACGTGCACGCGCCGTATCTGATCAACTTCGGCTCGCACACCGAGGCGACGGTGGAGCGGTCGGTGGAGTCGCTGCGGCACTCGCTGCGCCGGGGGCGGGAGATCGGCGCGCTGGGCGTGGTCGTGCACACGGGGAGCGCGACGGGCGGGCGGGAGCGGTCCGTGGCGCTGCAGCAGGTGCGGGAGCGTCTGCTGCCGCTGTTGGACGAGCTGACCCATGACGACGACCCGTTCCTGCTGCTGGAGTCGACCGCCGGGCAGGGCTCCTCGCTCTGCTCACGGACCTGGGACTTCGGGCCGTACTTCGAGGCGCTGGACGCCCATCCGAAGCTGGGCGTCTGTCTGGACACCTGTCACATCTTCGCGGCCGGACACGATCTGACCGGGCCGAGCGGTATGCACCAGACCCTCGACCTGCTGGTGGACACGGTCGGCGAGGGCCGGCTGAAGCTGATCCACGCCAACGACTCCAAGGACGTCGTCGGCGCCCACAAGGACCGGCACGAGAACATCGGCGCGGGTCACATCGGCGAGGATCCGTTCCGCGCCCTGATGACCCACCCGGCGACCGCGAACGTACCCCTGATCATCGAGACGCCCGGCGGCAAGGAGGGGCACGCGGCGGACGTGGAGCGGCTGAAGAAGTTGCGGGACGGATAGCCTGGGCACTGCCCTGGAATACCCCTAGGGGGTATACGGTTCATGCGCGGTGCAGGAACCGTCGTCCGACATTGGGGGCACGTATGCAGCACGAGACGCACGCGCACCATCACCCGCCCGCCGCGACCTGGGCCATGGCCGTCCAGGCCACCCTGCACTGCCTCACCGGCTGCGCCATCGGCGAGGTGCTCGGCATGGTGATCGGCACCGCGCTCGGCTGGGGCAATCTGCCGACCACCGTCCTGGCGATCGCGCTGGCCTTCGTCTTCGGCTACTCGCTCACCCTGCGCGGAATCCTGAAGGCGGGCCTCGGCTTCCGGGCCGCCTTCCGGGTGGCGCTGGCCGCCGACACCCTGTCGATCGCCGTGATGGAGCTGATCGACAACGGGGTGATCGTGCTATGGCCGGACGCGATGGACGCACAGCTCGCCGACGTCCTGTTCTGGGCCTCGCTCGCGATCTCGCTCGTCATCGCCTTCGCCGTCACGACACCCGTCAACAAGTGGATGATCGGACGCGGCAAGGGCCACGCGGTGGTCCACCAGTACCACCACTGACCCGCGAGGGGACCGGAAGTCAGAGCTCGGGGCCGTCCCCAGGCTTCTCCTGGTAGGAGTACCGCTGCTCCCGCCAGGGATCGCCGACGTTGTGATAGCCGCGCTCCTCCCAGAAGCCGCGGCGGTCGGCGGTCATGTACTCGACGCCGCGGACCCACTTGGGGCCCTTCCAGGCGTAGAGGTGGGGGACGACCAGACGGAGCGGGAAGCCGTGCTCGGCGGTGAGGAGTTCGCCGTCCTTGTGGGTGGCGAAGATCGTGCGCTCGGAGGCGAAGTCCGACAGCCGCAGGTTGGAGCTGAAGCCGTACTCCGCCCACACCATCACATGGGTGACATCGGCGGCGGGCGGCGCGCTCTCCAGGATGGTCCGGGCCGGGATCCCGCCCCACTCGGAGCCGAGCATGCTGAACTTCGTCACGCAGTGCAGATCGGCCACGACGGTGGTGTACGGCAGGGCCGTGAACTCGTCGTGGTTCCAGCAGCGCTTGTCGCCGTCGGCGGTGGCCCCGAAGACCCTGAACTCCCAGCGCTCCGGCCGGAACTTGGGCACCGGGCCGTAGTGCGTGACCGGCCAGCCCCGCTGCAGTCGCTGACCCGGCGGAAGCTCGGACACCGCCGCTTCTCCAGACTCGCGCTCCACCGGCTGACCCATGCCTCCATCCTGACAGACCCCGGGCGGTGCACATGACCAGCCATATCCGGAATCGGGCATCTGCCACTAAGCATGGACTAACTTACTAAGTACGCACTTACTGGACGATCTTCGGCGCCGGTGAAATCATGCGGCGGCAACCTCCCCCATCCCCACCGTGGAAGGAGCCTCTGCGATGCAGGGCGACCCCGAGGTCATCGAGTTCCTCAATGAGCAGCTCACCGGTGAGCTCACCGCGATCAACCAGTACTTCCTCCACGCCAAGATGCAGGAGAACTTCGGCTGGACGAAGCTCGCGAAGTACACCCGGCACGAGTCGTTCGACGAGATGAAGCACGCCGAGGTGCTCACCGACCGGATCCTGTTCCTCGACGGGCTGCCGAACTACCAGCGGCTGTTCCATGTGCGCGTGGGCCAGACGGTCAAGGAGATGTTCGAGGCCGACCGCCAGGTCGAGGTCGAGGCCATCGACCGCCTCAAGCGCGGCATCAAGGTGATGCGGGAGAAGGGCGACATCACGTCGGCCAACATCTTCGAGTCGATCCTCGAGGACGAGGAGCACCACATCGACTACCTCGACACCCAGCTGGAGCTGGTGGAGAAGCTCGGCGAGCCGCTCTACCTCGCGCAGCTGATCGAGCAGCCGGAGAGCTGAGCTACGCCGCTTCCTCGAGTTCGGCGAGGACCGGCTCGCCCTGTTCGACCAGGTCCCGGCGCGGGTAGGCGCCGCGGCCGAGGATCGCCTGGATACGGCGGACGCACGAGCCGCAGTCCGTGCCCGCCTTGCAGGCGGAGGCTATCTGGCGGGGCGTGCACGCGCCGCCGTCCGCGTGCTGCTTGACCTGCGCCTCGGTCACACCGAAGCAGCTGCAGACGTACACGCGGATCCACCTCCCGCCGGGATTGCTTACTGTCGCCGTCCCGATGATCGGTGAGGCTAACCTAACCTTACCCGGCACTCGGTGACCGCAAAAGTGGAGTGGGGCGCGGATCGTATGTGATCCGCGCCCCACGGCACGCTCCTGTAACAGGTGAACCCCTACTGGTCCCGGTACATCTCCGCGACGAGGAACGCCAGGTCAAGGGACTGGCTGCGGTTCAGGCGGGGGTCGCAGGCCGTCTCGTAGCGCTGGTGGAGGTCGTCGACGAAGATCTCGTCGCCGCCGCCCACGCACTCGGTGACGTCGTCTCCGGTCAGCTCGACGTGGATGCCGCCCGGGTGGGTGCCGAGGCCCTTGTGGACCTCGAAGAAGCCCTTGACCTCGTCCAGCACGTCGTCGAACCGGCGGGTCTTGTGACCCGAGGCCGCCTCGAAGGTGTTGCCGTGCATCGGGTCCGTCACCCAGGCCACCGTCGCACCGGAGGCGGTGACCTTCTCGACCAGCTCGGGCAGCTTGTCGCGGACCTTGTCGGCGCCCATGCGGACGATGAAGGTCAGCCGGCCGGGCTCGCGGTCGGGGTCGAGGCGCTCGATGTACTGCAGCGCCTCTTCGGCCGTCGTCGTCGGGCCGAGCTTGATGCCGATCGGGTTGCGGATCTTCGAGGCGAACTCGATGTGCGCGTGGTCCAGCTGCCGGGTGCGCTCGCCGATCCACACCATGTGCGCGGAGACGTCGTACAGCTGACCCGTGCGGGAGTCGACGCGGGTGAGCGCGGACTCGTAGTCGAGCAGCAGCGCCTCGTGCGAGGAGTAGAACTCGACCGTCTTGAACTCCTCCGGGTCGGCCCCGCAGGCGTGCATGAAGTGCAGCGCGTTGTCGATCTCGCGGGCGAGCTGCTCGTAGCGCTGGCCGGACGGGGACGACCTCACGAAGTCCTGGTTCCAGGCGTGCACCTGACGCAGGTCGGCGTAGCCGCCGGTGGTGAAGGCGCGCACCAGGTTCAGCGTGGAGGCGGACGCGTTGTACATCCGCTTCAGGCGCTCGGGGTCCGGGATGCGGGACTTCTCGTCGAAGTCGAAGCCGTTGACGGAGTCGCCACGGTACGTCGGCAGGGTCACGCCGTCGCGGGTCTCGGTGCCCTTGGAGCGCGGCTTGGAGTACTGGCCGGCGATCCGGCCGACCTTCACCACGGGCACGGACGCGGCGTACGTCAGCACGGCGCCCATCTGGAGCAGCGTCTTGAGCTTCTGCCGGATGTGGTCGGCGGACACCGCGTCGAATGCCTCGGCGCAGTCGCCGCCCTGGAGGAGGAACGCCTCTCCCTTGGCGACGGCCGCCATCCGGGCGCGCAGCTGGTCGCACTCGCCCGCGAAGACGAGCGGCGGATACGACTCGAGCTCCGCGATCACTGCGCGCAGAGCCTCGGTGTCGGGGTACTCGGGCTGCTGCGCCGCGGGCAGGTCTCGCCAGGTGTTGCCAGCACTCGGGCTGGTCTTAGCGTTCACGGTCACGCCCTCAACATTACGGGGTCGTGTCGAGTCGTTTTCCCGCGGCTCGACAGGTGAGACGCCCAGGCGCTCAGATGCGCGGGGATACGCGTGGATGCGCATGGATGCGCATGGATGCGCATGAGGTATGGTGCCTCGCATGTTCGCGCTTTCGACCCAGAACCCGACCCAGAACTGGTGGTGGACCGCTCATCCGGCGGCCCACTGACTGCGCGTACGCAAGACTTCGCGAAGGCCGCCCGAGGGGCGGCCTTCCGTGTTTTCCAGCACCGGGCCGTTCCTCACCGCTCACCGACGGAAGAGGAATCATGGACCTGGCAGACCTCCTGCACGACGACCGCCCGTTCGCCCTGCTGCGCCGTCGCACCCCGGGCCGCGACCACGACACGGTCGAGGTGCTGCTCGGCCCGGTCGCCACGTACGACCGGCTCGCCGACCTCCCCGACGAGGGCCTCGCGCTCGTCCCCTTCCGCCAGATCCGCGAACGCGGCTTCGACGTCCGCGACGACGGGACGCCCCTGGCGGCGCTGACGCCCGAGGAGACGTACGAGATCCCGCTCGCCGAAGCGCTGGCCCAGCTCCCCGCGCACGACGTGCGCGTCGAGGGCGGCGGCTTCGACGTGACCGACGAGGAGTACGCCGAGATCGTCGGCCGGGTGCTGCGGGACGAGATCGGACGGGGCGAGGGCGCGAACTTCGTGATCCGGCGGACGTACGAGGGTGAGATCGCCGGATTCGGCCGGGCCGAGGCGCTCGCACTGTTCCGGCGGCTCCTGGTGGGCGAGCGGGGCGCGTACTGGACGTTCGTCGTGCACACCGGGGAGCGAACGCTGGTCGGGGCCAGTCCGGAGGTGCACGTCCGGATGGCCGGCGGCACGGTCGTCATGAACCCGATCAGCGGGACGTACCGCTATCCGGCCGAAGGGCCGACGCCGGAGCACCTGCTCGGCTTCCTCGCCGACGGCAAGGAGATCGAGGAGCTGTCGATGGTCGTCGACGAGGAGCTCAAGATGATGTGCACCGTCGGCGACATGGGCGGGGTGGTCGTCGGGCCCCGGCTCAAGGAGATGGCGCATCTCGCGCACACCGAGTACGAGCTGCGCGGGAAGTCCTCGCTGGATGTGCGGGAGGTCCTGAAGGAGACCATGTTCGCGGCGACGGTGACCGGGGCGCCGGTGCAGAACGCGTGCCGGGTCATCGAACGGCACGAGGTCGGCGGCCGCGGCTACTACGCCGGCGCCCTCGCGCTGCTCGGGCGGGACTCCGGCGGGGCGCAGACCCTGGACTCCCCCATTCTCATCCGCACCGCCGACATCGACGCGGCCGGGCGGCTGCGGGTGCCGGTCGGGGCCACGCTGGTGCGTGGGTCGGATCCGGCGGGCGAGGTCGCGGAGACGCACGCGAAGGCGGCCGGCGTGCTGGCGGCGCTGGGGGTGCGGGAGCAGCGGCCGCACGGGGAGGCCGTACGGCCGCGGCTGGCCGACGATCCCCGGGTGCGGGCCGCGCTGGACGGACGGCGGGCCTCGCTGGCGCCGTTCTGGCTGCGGATGCAGGAGCGGACGCAGGAGCTCTCCGGGCACGCGCTCGTCGTGGACGGCGAGGACACCTTCACGGCGATGCTCGCGCACGTGCTGCGGTCCGGCGGCCTCGACGTCACCGTCCTGCGGTACGACGTGCCCGGGCTGCGGGAGGCCGTGCTCGCGCACGAGGGACCCCTCGTGCTGGGCCCCGGGCCCGGTGACCCGTCGGATCTCACCGACCCGAAGATGCGGTTCCTTCGGGAGCTGACCGCCCGGGTGCTGCGGGAGCACCGGCACGGACTCCTCGGCGTCTGCCTCGGACACGAGCTGATCGCGGCCGAGCTGGGGCTGGACATCGTACGCAAGGAGGTGCCGTTCCAGGGGGCGCAGACGACCGTGGACCTGTTCGGGCGGGAGGAGACCGTCGGGTTCTACAACAGTTTCGTGGCGCACTGCGACGAGGAGGCCGCGGCGGAACTGGCCGCGCACGGGGTCGAGGTGAGCCGGGCCGCGAACGGGGAGGTGCATGCGCTGCGGGGGCGTGGGTTCGCAGGCGTGCAGTTCCATCCGGAGTCGGTGCTGACGCTGAACGGGGCGGTGATCGTGCGGGAGTTGATGGGGGCGCTGCGGCCGGTCGGCTAGCCGAAGAACACCCCGCTAGCCGAAGAACACCCCGACCTCCGCGTACAGCTTCGGGTCGACCGTCTTCAGTCTGGCCGTGGCCTCGGCGATCGGGACGCGGACGATGTCGGTGCCGCGCAGGGCGACCATCACGCCGAAGTCGCCCTCGTGGACGGCGTCGATGGCGTGCAGGCCGAAGCGGGTGGCGAGCCAGCGGTCGAAGGCGCTCGGGGTGCCGCCGCGCTGGACATGGCCGAGGACGGTCGTGCGGGCCTCCTTCCCGGTCCTGCGCTCGATCTCCTTGGCCAGCCACTCGCCGACGCCGGACAGCCGGACGTGCCCGAAGGAGTCCAGCGTCCCGTCCTTGAGCACCATGTCCCCGTCCCTGGGCATCGCGCCCTCGGCGACGACCACGATCGGGGCGTACGACGACCGGAAGCGGGAGGTCACCCAGGCGCAGACCTGCTCGACGTCGAAGCGCTGCTCGGGGATGAGGATGACGTTGGCGCCGCCGGCCAGACCCGAGTGCAGGGCGATCCAGCCGGCGTGCCGGCCCATCACCTCGCAGACCAGGACCCGCATATGGGACTCGGCGGTGGTGTGCAGTCGGTCGATGGCCTCGGTGGCGATGCCGACGGCGGTGTCGAAGCCGAAGGTGTAGTCGGTGGCCGACAGGTCGTTGTCTATCGTCTTCGGCACGCCGACGCAGGGCACCGCGTACTCGTCGCAGAGCCGGGCGGCGACCCCGAGCGTGTCCTCGCCGCCGATGGCGATGAGCGCCCCGATGTCCTGGCGGGCGAGGGTGTCCTTGATACGGCGGATGCCGTCCTCGACCTTCAGGGGGTTGGTCCGCGAGGAGCCGAGGATCGTGCCGCCGCGGGGCAGGATGCCGCGTACGGCGGGGATGTCGAGGCGGATCGACCTGTCTTCGAGCGGTCCCCGCCAGCCGTCCCGGAAGCCGACGAAGTCATGGCCGTACTCCTGGACGCCCTTGCGGACGACGGCCCGGATCACGGCGTTGAGGCCGGGGCAGTCGCCGCCCCCGGTCAGTACTCCGACGCGCATGGACGTGTCCCTTCGCCGCGGTTGACTGACGCAGGGTCAGTGTCGCGCGCCGCTCACTCGTCGTCGAGGCCTCGCTCGATCGCGTACCGCACCAGTTCCACCCTGTTGTGCAGCTGGAGCTTGCCGAGGGTGTTCTGGACGTGGTTCTGGACCGTGCGGTGGGAGATGACGAGGCGTTCGGCGATCTGCTTGTAGCTCAGGCCCTTGGCGACCAGGCGCAGCACCTCGGTCTCCCGGTCGGTCAGCCGGGGCGCGTTCGGCTCGTCGGCGCCGGCGGCGGGGCCGGGGTCGGAGGCCAGGCGGCGGTACTCGCCGAGGACCAGTCCGGCCAGGCCCGGGGTGAACACCGGATCGCCGACCGCCGTACGGCGCACCGCGTCCAGCAGTTCCTCCGTGGACGCCGACTTCAGCAGATAGCCGGTCGCGCCGGACTTCACCGCCTCCAGCACGTCCGCGTGCTCGCCGCTCGCGGACAGGACCAGGACGCGCAGCGCGGGGTCGGCGGCGACGACCTCCTTGCAGACCTGGACGCCGGGCTTCGCGGGCAGGTTCAGGTCCAGCACCAGCACATCGGGCGTGGTCGCCTTCGCGCGGCGCACGGCCTGCTCGCCGTCGCCCGCCGTGGCGACCACGTCGAAGCCGGACTCGGCGAGGTCCCGGGCGACCGCGTCCCGCCACATGGGGTGGTCGTCGACCACCATGACCCTGATCGCGCCCCCCTGTCCCGCGCTCGTCCCGCCTCTCGTCTCTTCGCTCGCCTCGTCGCTCATCGCCGGCCTGCCTTCCCCCGTGCGTCCTTCGTGTCCTGTGTGCTCTTCGGCACCGTCAGTTCGACCTCCGTGCCCTGTCCCGGCGTCGAGATCAGCTCGGCGCTGCCTCCGAGGTCGCGCAACCGGCCTCGGATCGACTGGGCGACGCCGAGCCGCCCCTCGCCCTCGGCCTGGGCCAGCCGCCCCTCCGGGATGCCGGGCCCGTCGTCCCGCACGGTGACGACGACCGCGTCGGGCTCGTCCTCGACCAGCAGCCAGGCCCGGGCGTCCTCACCCGCGTGCCTGCGTACGTTGTCCAGGGCGGCGCCGACCGCGGCGGCCAGCTCTCTCGCGGCGGCCGGGGGCAGCAGCACCGGGGCGCCGGGCTCGGCGAGGCTGACCCGGGCGGCGGCGTACGGGGCGAGCAGGGCGCGCAGGTCGACGGGGGTGCGCTCGTCGACGTGCCCGGCCCCGGCCCCGTCCTCGTCGTCCTCGTCTTCCACCACCCGTACGACCGCGCCCTCGGACTCGTCCTCCGACACCCGGGAGACGGGGAGGAGGCCGCCGGCGACCAGGGTGCGCAGCGCGACCTCCTGCTCGCCGGCCATCCGGCCCAGCTCGGCCGCCTCTCCGCCCAGGACCGCGCCGCGCCGCTGCACCATGGCCAGCACCTGGAGCACGCCGTCGTGGATGTCCCGGGCGAGCCGCTCCCGTTCCCGGGTCGCGGCCTCGATCTCCAGGGCGCGGGCCAGGGTGCGTTCGGAGGCACGGGCGACCTCGACGACGTAGCCGATGGCGATGGAGGCGACCCAGACGAGGATGACGTTGTGGACGGTGTCGCGGGCCGGGGCGCCGCGCTCGGCGAGGTTGGCGACGGCGACGGCGGTGGAGGCGAAGGCCGCCCAGCGCCAGCCGCCCTTGATGGCGAACGCCAGGACGGAGCCGGCGGTCCATATCGACGGCAGGGTCGGGCCGCCGTCGAGGATGCGCTGGTGGTCGTCGGCGAGCGGGGTGAGGAGGATGCCGCCGAGCGCGATCGTGAGGTCGACGGCGAGGAACCGTTTCGTGCAGGCGGCCGCGTTCTGCACACGGGGCAGGGTGGCGAGCGTCCAGCCGCACAGGACGACGAAGTAGGCGATGGCGACGCCGGGGCGGGCGAACCCGTCGTAGGCGGTGGCGAACAGGCCGACCGCGTAGAGCATCGTCAGCACCCGGTAGGCGGTGAGCGCACGCCACAGCGGCAGCTCGACCGACATCCTCATGACTTTCACGCGCTTGGCCATCTGTCCCCCGCCCCCGTGCCCGCCCCGCCCCGCCCCGCCCACGACCGGACCTGCGCCTGCTGCTCCTGCTGCTCCTGCTGCTACTGCTGCTACTGCTGCTACTGCTGCTACTGCTCCCCGGTCTTTTCCCTCTCGGCCCGCTCCTGCTCGGCCTTCTCCTTCTCCGCCTGTTCCTTGACGGCCTGCGCAAGCGCCGCCTTCGCGGCCTTCTCGGCTTCCTTCTCGGCCTTCGCCGCGTCCGAGATCTGCCGCTTGGCGGCGGTCGCGTAGATGTCGACGTACTCCTGGCCGGAGAGCTTCATGATCTCGTACATGACCTCGTCGGTCACCGCGCGCAGAACGAACCGGTCGTGGTCCATGCCCTGGTAGCGGCTGAAGTCCAGCGGTCGGCCGATGCGGATGCCGGGCCTCATCAGCTTCGGCATCACCTGCCCCGGCGGCTGGATCTTCTCGGTGTCGATCATGGCGACCGGGATGACGGGCGCGCCGGTGGCGAGCGCCACGCGCGCGAGGCCGCCGGGCTTGCCCCGGTAGAGGCGGCCGTCGGGCGAGCGCGTGCCCTCCGGGTAGATGCCGAACAGCTCGCCGCGCTCCAGGACGTCGATGCCGCTCTTGATCGCGGCCTCGCCCGCGCCGCGTGCGCCGGAGCGGTCCACCGGGAGCTGGCCGACGCCCTTGAAGAAGGCCGCCGTCAGCCGGCCCTTCACTCCGGGCGTGGTGAAGTACTCGGCCTTCGCGATGAAGGTGACCTTGCGGTCGAGGACCGCGGGCAGGAAGAACGAGTCCGAGAAGGACAGGTGGTTGCTCGCCAGGATCGCGGCGCCCTCGGCGGGGATGTTCTCCAGACCTTCCACCCAGGGTCTGAAGGCGACCTTCAGCGGTCCTCCGATAGCGACCTTCATCGCGCCGTACAACAACCCAGTGCCTCCTGTATGTGTCATCAGACCTTATCCCGGGGCGGCTGCAAAGGCTCCGACGACCCTGGTCGGTGTCAGTGCGGTCGCGTACCGTGAACCACACGTCCCTCCGACGCAGACCACACCAAGACCAGACGAAGACAGGAGACCGATGGTGCCGGTCCTTCCTGGAGCCGAGCCGTACCGCCATGAGGGCGGGGAGGTCGGGGTCCTCCTCTGCCACGGTTTCACCGGTTCCCCGCAGTCGCTGCGTCCCTGGGCGCGGTATCTGGCCGGGCAGGGCCTGACCGTCTCGCTGCCTCTGCTGCCGGGACACGGCACGCGCTGGGAGGACATGGCGCTCACCGGCTGGCAGGACTGGTACGCGGAGGTGGACCGCGAGCTGCGCGCCCTGCGGGACCGTTGCGCCCGGGTGTTCGTGGCCGGCCTGTCCATGGGCGGCGCGCTGGCGCTGCGCCTCGCCGCGAAGCACGGGGAGGGCGCGGGCGGCGCCGGATTCGGCGGCGGGGGCGGCGGCGGAGCCGCGGGCGGGGTCGAGGGCGTCATCGTCGTCAACCCGGCGAACAAGGTGCACGGTCTGTCCGCGTACGCCCTTCCGGTGGCCCGCCATCTCGTGCGGACGACGAAGGGGATCGCGAGCGACATCGCGAAGGAGGGCGCCGTGGAGACCGGGTACGACCGGGTGCCGTTGCACGCGGCGCACTCCCTGCGGGCCTTCCTGCGGCAGGTCGACGGCGAGTTGCCGCAGGTGACCCAGCCGCTGCTGCTTCTGCACAGCGCGCAGGACCATGTCGTGCCGCCGGCCGACTCGGCCCGGATCCTCGGCCGGGTGTCGTCCACGGACGTGACCGAGATCCTCCTGGAACAGAGCTACCACGTGGCAACGTTGGACCTCGATGCGGACCGGATCTTCGAGGAGAGCTACGCGTTCATCGCCCGGATCGCGCCCAGTGTCGGCAAGGAAGGGACGGCCGTAGGTGGCTGAGCACGACTCCGACCGCGAGGACCGGGAGAACCGGGAGGAGCGGGACGGCCTGGATGCCCGGGAGGGTCACGAGCCGGAGGAGCAGAGCGTGCCCTTCGACGAGGAGGCCGCATGGGCGGCGATCGTCGCGGGGTACGGCGAGGAGCCCCCGGACCCGCCGGGCGCCAAACCGTTCAAGTCGGTCGAGGACCTTGCGCTCCTCGAACCGGAGACGAACGACGAGACGCTCGGCGCGAAGTCGGAATCCAGGAAGGACGCCGGAAAGACCTCCGGGAAAGACGCCGTCAAGACGTCCGACGGGCCCGACGGGCCCGACGAGCCCGGTGAGTCCAGTGAGTCCGGTGAGTCCGGTGAGCCCGGTGAGGAGAAAAGGGGGAAGGGGGAGAAGAAGGAGGAGCAGAATCCGGCCAAGCCGCTGGGCAGCTCCATCTCCTTCGCCCCCGGCGTCGGCCCGCGCGACTACACCACGCCCGAGCCGGCCGACGAGGACTTCGACGAGGACGACGAGGGCCACTTCGTGCCCCCGGAGCCGCCGCCCCTGCCCGCCGCCGACACCACGGCCAAGTTCGCCTGGCTCGGGGTGATCGGCGGACCGATCCTTCTGCTGATCGCGGTGCTGCTGGGCTGGGACATGACGTGGTGGCTGACGACGGTCGGCATCGGCGGCTTCCTCGGCGGCTTCGCCACCCTGGTGATGCGCATGCGCACGGACGACGAGGACGAGGGGGATCCGGGGCGGGGAGCGGTCGTCTAGGGCGGAGAGAGCGGTCGGTTCCGCCCGTCGGTCGGCAGGTCGGCCAGAGCCTGCACGCGCAGCGCGGCCAGCACCGGCAGATGGTCCGTGGCTGCCCGCAGGTCGGCTTCGGTGACGCCCTCGAGGCCGAGCGGCACCCCGCAGCCCAGTACCTCGACGCCCTTCGTAGCGAAGATCGCGTCGATCCGGCGGTCCGGACCGAGCTGCGGGAACGTGTGCTCGCCGCCCCAGGGAGCGGTCGCCCGGCAGTCCTGGAGGCTCTCGGCCAGCCGGCGGAAGGTCCGGCCGTCGGGGCGGTCGTTGAGGTCGCCGCCCGCGATCGCGTGGGGGACGCCCATCCCGGCCAGCCGGTCGAGCAGCATGCCGCCCTGCTCGTACCGCTCGTCCTGTCGGAGGCTGAGATGACAGCTCAGTACGCCGAGCCGTGCGCCTCCGAACCGTACGACCGCCGTGGCGAAGCCCCGTCGGAACTGTCCCGGGGTGAGCGGAAGCAGCACGTCCGCCGTCCGCTCGACCGTCGCCCGCAGTGAGCACAGCAGCGCCGGGCCCGCGGCCGAGCCGCCGCCGGTGAGGATCACCAGCCCGGAGGCCGCGGCGAGCCGGGCGAGCTTCTTGCGCCAGCGGAAGAAGAGGGGGGCTTCTTGGACGAGGACCAGGTCGGGGGCGCAGGCGGCGATCACACGGGCGAGGGCGTCGGTGTCGTCGCGCATCGAGCGGATGTTGTAGCTGAGGACTCGGATGACGGCCGAACCGTCTGATTCGGTCCGGGAGTTGGGCAGCAGCGGGGTCGAGGTCGCCATGCGGATCAACATACGACGAAGCCCGCCGACCCCGGGGCGGGGCACGGCGGGCTCATCACCTGCGGAAGCAGGCTCGTCACCTACGGCGGATCAAGCCGGTCACATGATCGGGTCGGGCTCCCGTGCCAGGTCCGCCGCGCCGACCAGCCCGGCCTTGTTGCCCAGCTGGGCGGCGATGACGTCGGCGACCGGGCGCCAGTTGCCGCCGACCAGCCAGCGCTTGTAGGACTTGCGGATCGGGTCGAGGACCAGTTCGCCCTCGTCGGAGAGGCCGCCGCCGACGATGAAGGCGGACGGGTCGAAGAGGGAGGCGAGGTCGGCGAGACCGGCGCCGGCCCAGCGGGCGAGCTCGCGGTAGGAGTCGACCGCGACCGGGTCGCCCTGGCGGGCGGCCATGGAGATGTGCTTGCCCTCGATGCCGTCGGGGGTGCCGTCGCCCAGGCCCAGCAGGGTCTCCGCGTGCTCCGGGGTGGCGTTGGCGCGCTGCTTGGCGTAGCGCACGAGGGCACGTCCGGACGCGTACTGCTCCCAGCAGCCCTGTGAGCCGCAGCCGCACAGCAGGCCGTCCGGCACCATGCGGATGTGGCCGAACTCGGCGGCGACGCCGAAGTGGCCGCGGCGCAGCTTGTTGCCGATGATGATGCCGCCGCCGAGGCCGGTGCCGAGGGTGATGCAGATGACGTTGCGGTGGCCCTTGCCGGCGCCGAACTTGTACTCGCCCCAGGCCGCGGCGTTGGCGTCGTTCTCCACGACGACCGGGAGGCCCACGCGGGCCTCGACCTTCTCCTTCAGCGGCTCCTGGCGCCAGTCGATGTTGGGTGCGAAGTAGACCGTCGAACGCTGACGGTTGACGTAGCCGGCGGCGCCGATGCCCACGCCCACGATGTCGTGTCCGGCGCGCGCGCCCTCCACCGCCGAGGCGATGGCGTCCACGATGGCCTCCGGCGTGGTGGGGGTCGGCACCTTGAAGGTCGAGAGGATGTTGCCTTCCTCGTCGACCACGCCGGCCGCGATCTTCGTGCCGCCGATGTCGACGCCGATGGTGAGTCCCATGAATCCCTCAGTTTCGGTCGAGCCCCGCTACGGCCAACCGTACCCGAGGCCCTGCCGTCGGATTCGCGTCGCCGGACAGGCGGGAGTCCCGGAGCAGGGGCGCGACGGGGGTTCTGAAGCCGGGGCGTGAGGGGAGTTCTGGAGCTGGGGCGCGACGGAGGTTCTGGAACAGGTGCGCGACGGGGTTCTGGAACGGAGGCACGAGGGCCGTCAGTCGAGATCGATGCGCTGGCCCGGTCCGGCGCCCTCGCCGCCCTCGCCGAAGCCCCGGCCGCCCTTGGTCGGGCCGGTGGGGTTGTTCGGGTCGGCCGGGTCGCTCGTGCGGGCGGTCCAGCGCTGTTCCTGGGCCTGGACGGCGGAGCGGTAGGCGGCGAGGAGTTCGGTGCCGGCCGCGGCCAGGTGGTCGAAGACGTCCGGGTTGCGCTCGATGACGGGCTCGACGGCAGCCTTGGCCTGCTGGACGACCTGGCGCACGACCTGCTGGGCCGCGGGTCCGGCGACCGCGCCGAGGAGCGGGGACTGGATGCCGGACAGCCGGTCGGCGACGCTGTCGACGAGCTTGCGCAGCTCCTCGGCGGCCGAGCCGGGCGGCGGGGCGTGCTGAGCGCGGCGGCGGGCCTTCTCCGCGGCCAGGTCCTCGGCACAGGCGGTGGCCCAGGCGTCGGCGTCGGTCGCGTGAAGCTCCTCGTCGACGGCCTCGTCGTGGGTCTCGTCCACGGTCTCTTCCCCGGCGGCGTCGGGCGTGGGGCGCTCTTCGCTCATGACGGACTCCTGACGACTGCGGCTGGCTCCTACTGGCTCCCGCCGGCTCCTGCACTACGCGCGCACTACGGCTCGTCTCTACGACGTTACCCGAACGGCGGTACGTCGTTCACCTCGTCCGCGGCCACAGACCGGGGTCCGGCGCGAACCGGACGCACAGCTCTCCGTCGCGCAGGGCCGCGCCGTCGACGGTGCAGCGGCGCAGGGCGGAGGGCAGCGCGACGATGCGGCGGAACGGCCCGGCGCTGACGACGAGTTCGTCGCCGCGCCGGATGAGGTCGAGCTCGTCGCGTATGGCGCCGGGCAGGGGGACGTGCCAGACGAGGACGCCGTCGTCCGCGAGCCGGTCGGCGACGGGCCACTCGACCGGGGTGGCCGCCGGGTTGACGCCGGGGACGGCGAGCGCGGCGAGGTCGTCGGCGCCGCGGGGGTCGTGGCCGAGGTGGGCCACGGTCTCCGCCTCGCCCCACTCGCCGAGTGCCTTGCGCTGCTGGGCGACGAGCCGCCCGAGCAGACCGTCTGCGTCGGCGTCGGCGTCGGCGGCCGTCTCCGGCAGGACGCGGTTGGCGAGGAGTGACTCGACGGGCAGGGCGCGCAGGGCGAGGCCGAGACGGGCGTCGCGGACGGCGTCGGCGCCGGCCGGTCCCGGCTCGGCGACCAGGCGTACGGCGGTGTTCCGGTCGGCGAGGACGGCCTCGACGGCGGCCAGCTCCACGTCCCAGCGGGCGGTCGTCTCGTACAGCCACTCGGCGGGCATGGGCACGCCGGCCAGGCGGCCGAGGACGGGGCGCAGGGCGCGGGCGGCCTGGCGTTCCGGCGGGAGCAGACGGCGCAGGTAGCGGCGCAGCTCCTCGGGGAGGGCGAGGAGGGCGAGGGCCTGCGGGGTGGGCGGGAGGTCGACGACGAGGAGGTCGTGCGCCTCGGCGAGGGCGGCGTCCCGCAGCGCGCGCAGCAGGGTCAGCTCCTCGGCGCCGGGGAGGGGGGTGACCTCCTCCGGGTCGAGCCGGGAGGCGCCGAGCAGGTCGAGGACGGTGGAGGCGCGGTCCTGGAATCCGGCGAGGTCGTCCCGGAAGCCGGCGGTGGCGTCGGGCCGCCAGGCGGTGAGCTGCGGGGTGATCCGCACCGGCGCGGGCCCCGTCCGCGCCCCGAGCGCCGCGCCGAGCGTGTCGGTGCGGTCGGCGCTGAGAACGAGGGTCTTGGTCCCCTCGCCGGCGGCCCGCAGAGCAGTGGCCGCAGCGACGGTCGTACGGCCGCTGCCGCCCGGGCCGGTGATCAGGAGGGTGCGCATGAGGGTGAACGGTAACCGAGGTCGGACGGGGTCCCCGACCTACGTGTACCCGCTTCCCGACCTACGCGTTCCCGCTTCCCGACCTACGTGTACCCGCTCCCGGACGTGCCTGTACTGGCTGCCCGGCCGACGTGTACCCGCTGTGCGGCCGACCCGTACCCGCCGCGCGGCCTACTTCTCGGCCGTCTCGGTCCCCGGCTCCGTGCCCGTCTCCCCCGACTCCACGCGCTTCTTCAGGCCCGCCAGCGCACGGTCGATGATGACCTTCTCGGCCTTGCGCTTGATCATGCCCAGCATGGGGATCTTGACGTCGACGGTGAGCTGGTAGGTGACCTCGGTCGCCCCGGCGCCGGCCGGCCTGAGGAGGTAGGAGCCGTCGAGCTGGCGCAGCATCTGGGACTTGACCAGGGTCCAGGACACCTCGTTGGCGCCGGTCCACGTGTAGCCCAGGGTCTGGTCGTCCTTGATGGCGCCGGCGTCCATGACGAGGCGGACCTGTTCGGCGCGGCCCTGTGCGTCGGTCTTGAGGACCTCCGCCTCCTTCACTTCGCCGGTCCAGTCCGGATAGCGGGCGAAGTCGGCGATCACCGCCATGACGTCGGCCGGTGCCGCCTCGATCGTGATGCTCGAGCTGGTGTGTTCCGCCATCGCGGGGGCTCCTCCAGATGCGGGCCGGTAAGGGAGAGAGAGGACACCGTGCGCCGAACGTGCGCACGTGTGTGCAGCGTGAAGGCTACCGCGCACCCGGCCGGCCGCCTTCACCGCCGTCACCGGGCGGTCGGCCTGGGGATCGTCACCACTCCAGCGCCCACGGCTTCCCGCTCCCCGCGAAGTGCCCCACGTTCACGCACTCGGTCGCCCCGATCCGCATCCGCCGGGCGAGCGGCTGGTGGACGTGGCCGAACAGCGCGTAGCGGGGCCGGGTCCGGCGGATGGCCTCCAGCACCGCACGACTGCCCCGTTCGAAACGGCGCGCCACGGTGTCGTAGACGAGTTCCGGCACCTCCGGCGGGATGTGGGTGCAGAGCACGTCCACCTCGCCGACCGCCTCGATCTTCGCCGCGTACTCCTCGTCGCTGATCTCGTACGGGGTGCGCATGGGCGTCTTCAGTCCGCCGCCCACGAAGCCGAAGACCAGGCCCCCGATCTCCACCCGTTCGCCGTCCAGGACGGTGGTGCCGGGCCTGGCGTACTCCGGCCACAGCTGCGGGATGTCGACATTGCCGTAGGTGGCGTACGTCGGGGTCGGGAACGCGGCGAACAGTTCGGCGTACTGCTTGCGCACCGCCCGCTCGATGTGGGTGAACCGGTCGCCGCCGATGCCGCCCCACAGCCGGGCGCCGAGCTCGCGCGCCTCCTCGAAGCGGCGGGCGGTGCGCAGGGCCACGATCCGGTGGGCGTTCTCCACGCCGAACAGGTCGGGGAAGATCCCGCGGGAGTGGTCGGCGTAGTCCAGGAAGAGGACGAGGTCGCCCAGACAGATCAACGCGTCGGCGCCCTCTCCGGCCCGGGCCAGATCGCGCGCGTTGCCGTGCACGTCGCTGACCACGTGGATGCGGGTCCTGCCGTTACCGGGGGGTGTGGATGCCATGTCGATCAAGGGTAGGCGTGTGCGGCATACGTGAACAGTGGTGACCGCCCTTGCGGTTACTGGCCAGTGACTTAGGGCGTGGACTACTGTGCGCGAGGAAACACCCATCTGTGTGACGCGGCGAACATCTCGCCGGGACCCCCTGTCGAAGAAGCCATACCGGCGGGTAACGTCCGCGCAGTCCAGTCGTGCTCAGGAATTCAACCAGTGGCCTCCCGCCGCCGGGAGACCCCGGAGCACCGCCCGAGCCTTGGACCGCACCGTCGCAGCACACAACGTCGTGGCGCCGGCGCCCTATGAGGAGCAGCAGTCTTGCGCGAGTTCAGCCTTCCGGCTTTGTACGAGGTCCCTGCGGACGGCAACCTGACCGACATCGTCCGCAGAAACGCCGCGCAGCATCCCGACGTCGCCGTCATCGCCCGCAAGGTGGGCGGCGTCTGGCAGGACGTGACGGCCACGGCCTTCCTGGCCGAGGTGCACGCCGCCGCCAAGGGTCTCATCGCCTCCGGCGTCCAGCCGGGCGACCGCGTCGGCCTGATGTCGCGCACCCGCTACGAGTGGACGCTGCTCGACTTCGCGATCTGGTGCGCGGGCGCGGTCACCGTCCCGGTGTACGAGACCAGCTCGGCCGAGCAGGTGCAGTGGATCCTCTCCGACTCGGGCGCGACCGCCTGCATCGTCGAGCTGGACAACCACACCGCCGCCGTGGAGTCGGTGCGCGAGGCGCTGCCCGCCCTCAAACACGTCTGGCAGATCGAGGCGGGGGGCGTGGAGGAGCTCGGACGGCTCGGCAAGGACGTCTCCGACGCCACCGTCGAGGAGCGCAGCTCGCTCGCCAAGGCCGACGACCCGGCGACCATCGTCTACACCTCCGGCACCACCGGCCGGCCCAAGGGCTGTGTGCTGACCCACCGCAGCTTCTTCGCCGAGTGCGGGAACGTCGTCGAGCGGCTGCGGCCCCTCTTCCGCACGGGCGAGTGCAGCGTCCTGCTGTTCCTGCCCCTCGCGCACGTCTTCGGCCGGCTGGTGCAGATCGCCCCGATGATGGCGCCGATCAAGCTGGGCAACGTCCCGGACATCAAGAACCTCACCGACGAGCTGGCGGCCTTCCGGCCGACGCTGATCCTGGGCGTACCGCGGGTCTTCGAGAAGGTCTACAACTCGGCGCGCGCCAAGGCGCAGGCGGACGGCAAGGGCGCGATCTTCGACAAGGCGGCGGACACCGCGATCGCCTACAGCAAGGCGCTGGAGCTTCCGGCGGGCCCGTCCCTGGGCCTGAAGATCAAGCACAAGGTCTTCGACCGGCTGGTCTACAGCAAGCTGCGCGCGGTGCTCGGCGGCAAGGGCGAGTACGCGATCTCGGGCGGCGCCCCGCTGGGCGAGCGTCTGGGGCACTTCTTCCGCGGCATCGGCTTCACCGTCCTGGAGGGCTACGGCCTGACGGAGTCCTGTGCGGCCACCGCCTTCAACCCGTGGGACCGCCAGAAGATCGGCACGGTCGGTCAGCCGCTGCCGGGCTCGGTGGTGCGCATCGCGGACGACGGCGAGGTCCTGCTGCACGGCGAGCACCTGTTCAGGGAGTACTGGAACAACCCGGGCGCGACCGCGGAGGCGCTGGCCGACGGCTGGTTCCACACCGGTGACATCGGCACCCTGGACGAGGACGGCTACCTGAGGATCACCGGCCGCAAGAAGGAGATCATCGTCACCGCGGGCGGCAAGAACGTCGCCCCGGCCGTGATCGAGGACCGGATCCGGGCGCATGCGCTGGTCGCGGAGTGCATGGTGGTCGGCGACGGGCGGCCGTTCGTGGGCGCGCTGGTCACCATCGACGAGGAGTTCCTGGGCCGTTGGGCCGCCGATCACGGCAAGCCGGCGGGGTCCACCGCGGCGTCGCTGCGCGAGGACGCCGACCTGGCGGCTGCGATCCAGTCGGCGATCGACGACGGCAACGCCGCGGTGTCGAAGGCGGAATCTGTGCGGAAGTTCCGCATTCTCTCCTCCCAGTTCACGGAGGACTCGGGCCACCTCACGCCGTCGCTGAAGCTCAAGCGCAATGTCGTGGCGAAGGACTACGCGTCGGAGATCGAGGCGATCTACGCGAAGTAGCGGGCCTCTCTACACGAAGCGGCTGCCCCCTCAGTTCTCCTGATGGTGCGTCATGGCGCGGTGTCCTCGGCGAGGACCCGCGCCATCGTGCGTTCGGCGAGCGCGGTGATGGTGACGAACGGGTTCACCCCGATGTTGCCCGGGACGAGCGAGCCGTCGGTGACGTACAGCTTCGAATACCCCTTCACCCGGCCGTAGTCGTCGGTGGACTTCCCCAACACGCAGCCGCCGAGCGGGTGGTACGTGAAGTCGTCGGCGAAGACCTTGTTGGAGGAGCCGAAGAGGTCGTAGCGGTAGATGGTGGAGTTCGCCGCGTTGATCCGGTCGAACAGCTTCTTGGCCATGCCGACGGAGACCGCGCTCTGGGCCGCGCTCCAGCCCAGTTTGACGCCTCCGCTCGCCGTGTCGTAGGTGAACGCGGCCCGTTGCGGGTTCTTGGTGATCGCCAGATAGAGACTGACCCAGTGTTCGAGTCCCGTGGGCAGCGGGGCGATCTCGGCGAAGACCGGGTTGGCGGTGTTGGCCCAGTCGTCGATGCCCATGACCGGCATGGTCGACTGGTTGGCGCCGACGGTGTCCCACAGGTGGTTGGCCCGGCCGAGCATCACGTTGCCGTTGGTCCCCCAGCCGGTCCCGACGCTGGCGTCGAGTGCGGGCAGGGCGCCGGTCTCCCTGGCGCGGACCAGGAGTTCGCTGGTGCCGAGGCTGCCGCCGCCGAGGAAGAGGTAGGTGCAGCCGTACTGCTTGGTCTCGACGACCGCGCCGGTGGAGTCGATGCGGTCGGCGGTCAGGACGTACGTCCCGTCGGCGGCCCGGGTGATGGTGCGCACCTTCTCCATGGTGTGGATGGTGACGTTCCCGGTGCCCAGCGCCGACGCCAGATACGTCTTGTCGAGGCTCTTCTTGCCGTAGTTGTTGCCGTAGATGACCTCCTGTCCGAGGGCGGACCTGGTCGCCGTGCCGGCCGCCTCGCGCTGCATGTAGGGGAAGTCGTAGACGCTGGGCACGAAGGTGGTCTTCAGGCCGGTGTTGGCCGCGTGCTTACGGGAGACCCGGCTGAACTGGTACCACTCGGTCGACTCGAACCAGGTGGGGTCGACGGTGTTGACGCCGAGCATGGCGCGGGCGCGCGGGAAGTACGTGGAGTACATCTCGGTCGCGTCGACGGTCGGGAACTGCTCGGCGAAGTAGGACTGGAGCGGGGTGACCGCCATCGAGCCGTTGACCAGGGAGCCGCCGCCGACCCCGCGGCCGACGAAGACGGACATGTTGTCGAAGTGCACCCGGTCCAGGACGCCGGGGTAGGGGTTGATGTCCTTGTTGACGACGTCCAGCCACAGGAAGCTGGCCAGCGGCGCCTCGGTGCGGGTCTTGAACCACATGGAGCGCTGGTCGGGGTTGGCGGTGTTGCAGAAGACCTTGCCGTCGGCGCCGGGCGTGTTCCACAGCCGGCCCATCTCGATCATGAGCGTACGGATGCCGGCCTGTCCGAGGCGCAGGGCGGCGACGGCGGCGCCGTAGCCGGAGCCGATGACGATCGCGGGGGCGGACTCGACCGCGGCGGGCTCGTTCGCACGGGCGGACTGCAGGCCCACGCGGGTGAAACCGAGAGTGGCCGCCGTCTGGAGGGCGGCCATACCAAGGATTTGACGTCTCGTCAGCTGACGCTGCATCAGTTTGACTGTCATATGCGCAGCATCAGCGCAAATCCGCCGTCCGCCTAGAGCGCGAACGGAAAAGTCTAGAGCAATGTCCTCAGCTTCTCCGCGAGGAGATCCCAGCGCCACATCTCCTCCACCCACCGCCGCCCCCGCTCCCCCATCCGCCTCCGCAGCTCGGCGTCCCCGAGCAGGACGACGATCCGCTCGGCGACGTCCGCCGGAGACCCGCCCCGCACGACCCACCCCGTCTCCCCGTCGAGCACCGCGTCGGGCGCGCCGCCGGAGTCGCCGGCGACGACGGGCAGTCCTGTCGCCGACGCCTCCAGGTACACGATCCCGAGCCCCTCGACGTCCAGCCCGCCCCGGCGCGTACGGCACGGCATGGCGAACACGTCCCCGGCGCCGTAGTGCGCGGGCAGCTCCGCCCAGGGCACCGCCCCGGTGAACCGCACCGAGTCCGCGACCCCGGTCTCCCGTGCGAGCCGGCGCAGCTCCGTCTCGTACGGTCCGCCGCCGACGATCAGCAGCACCGTGTCCGGCTCGGCGGCCAGGATCCGGGGCAGTGCCAGGATCAGCGTGTCCTGCCCCTTGCGGGGGACCAGCCGCGAGACGCAGACGACCACCGGCCGGTCCGTCAGCCCGAGCCGCGCCCGCACCTCGTCGCCGCCCGAACCGGGGTGGAAGGTCTTCTCGTCGACGCCCGGCGGCAGCTGCACCATCCGCGCGGCCGCCTGGGCGCTCAGCGCGGTCGCGATCCGCGAGCGGGTGTACTCCCCGAGGTAGGTGATCGTGTCCGTGGCCTCGCCGATCCGGCCGAGCAGCTGCCGGGCGGCGGGCAGCTGCGCCCATCCGGCCTCGTGCCCGTGGGTCGTCGCCACCAGCCGCTCGGCCCCGGCCCTGCGCAGCGCGGGGGCCATCAGCCCCAGCGGCGCGGCGGCCCCGAACCACACCGACGTGCACCCGTGCTCCCGCAACAGCCCCACGGCCCGCCGGGTCGCCCCGGGCGTCGGCAGCAGCATGGTCGTGGAGTCCCGTACGACGGTGAAGGGCTGCTCGGCGTCGAAGGCGGCCGTCGCCTCGGCGCCCTCGCGGCCGCGCTTCCAGGTGGAGGCGTAGACGACGAGCCGGTCGGGGTCGAGCCGCAGCGCCATGTTGTGCAGGAACGCCTGGATGCCGCCCGGGCGGGGCGGGAAGTCGTTCGTCACGATCAGGGTCTTGTGCATCGTCTCGCGCATCGCAGCAGACCTTATCCAAATGATCCCGGCGCATCTCAAACGCATCTCACAGCCGCCCCAGGCCGCGCCTCACAGCCCCGCGGGGGATCATGTGCCCACGGGCCTCCGACAAGCGGACGGAACGGACAGAGCGGTCGTACCGGACAGACGACGGACGGGGACGCGGATGGAGACCACGGACGCGAGACGGCCCCTGACCTGGCTCCTGGCGACCTGGGGCCTGACCCGGCTCGCGCTGCTGCTGTTCGTCTTCAAGGTCCTCGTCTTCCCCGGCCCGGACGTCACCACCGACGTGTCCGTCATCTACCAGGGCTGGTACGACGTCCTGCGCGCCGGAACGTTCCCGCAGACCGACGTCACCTGGCAGTACCCGCCCGCCGCCGCCCTCGCGATCCTCTCCCCCGGCCTGCTGCCGTTCCTGGACTACGCGTCGGCCTTCTTCGTCCTGGCCTTCCTCGCCGATCTGGCCGTCCTCATGCTCCTGCTCAACACCGGCCTGCGCCCCGGCCGCTCCCCGCGGGGCGCCTGGCTGTGGACGGCGGGCGTCCCCCTGCTCGGCCCGACCGTCTACGCGCGCTACGACGTGATGGTCACGGCGGTCGCGGTGGCCGCCCTGGTCGCGGGCGTCCGGCGCCCCCGGCTGATGGGGGTGCTGACCGGCTTCGCGGCGCTGCTGAAGGTGTGGCCGGCGCTGCTGCTGGCGGGCGCGGTGCGACGCCGGGCGTGGGGGGCGGCGGCGGTGACCGTCGCGGCGCTGTCGGCGGTGTTCGCCCTCGCCATGCCCGGCGCGTTCGCCTTCCTCGCCTTCCAGCGCGACCGGGGCACCGAGGTGGAGTCGCTGGGGGCCCTCGTCTTCCATGTGGCCCGGCAGTTCGGCTGGCGGGGCGAGGTGCTGCTCAACTACGGCTCGGTGGAGTTCCTCGGCCCGTACGTGGGCGTGGTGAGCGATGTGGCCCTCGGTCTGGGCGCCATGGCGTTCGGCTGGCTGCTGCTGTGGCGGCTGAGGGCGAAGCGGTTCGCGCCGTGGACGCTCGCGGACGCGGCCTTCACGGCCGTCCTGCTGTTCACCGTGACCAGCCGGGTGATCAGCCCCCAGTACCTGGTGTGGCTGGTCGGGCTCGCGGCGGTGTGCCTGTGCTTCCGCGCCAGTCCCATGACGGCCCCCGCCCTCCTGGTGCTGGCCGCGTCGTTCGTGACGGTGCTGGAGTTCCCGGTGTGGTTCGCGGACGTCGTCGCGAGCGACGCCCTCGGCGTCACCCTCCTGCTGCTGCGCAACGGCCTGCTGGTGGCCGCCGCGCTCCTGGCGGCCGTACGGCTGCGGCGCTCGACGGGCCCGCGACCCGAGCACCGGTCCCCGGACCCCGCCCCCGGTCAGGCGGCCCGCACCAGCGAGACCGCCGGCTCCTCCTCCTGACGCCACGCCCGGCGCCGCAGCACCGCCCCCACGGCCGCACACTGCACCGCCATCGCGAGCGCCAGCGCCAGGCACACCCCGGGAAGCCCGAGCCCGGACAGCGCGTAGGCCAGCGGCAGCTGGACGGCCGTGCCGAGCACGGTCACCCGGAGCAGCACCGGCGCGCCCCCGCTGCCCTCGAAGACCCCGCCGAGCGCGATGAACCCGGCCATCAGCAGCAGATAGGGCCCGACGCACCGCAGGAACAGCACGCCCTCGTGGGCCACGGCGGGCCCGGCGCCGAAGGCCGCCATGATCCAGGGGGCCGTGCCGGCCAGCAGCAGAACGGCGACCACGCCCACACTCCCGGAGACGGCCACGGCCTGCCGCCCGATCGCCCGCCGCTGGTCCCTGCCCTCGCCCCGGGTGTGCGCGGTGTGGATGGAGGCCGCCTGACGCACGGCGTAGAAGGCCATGGTCGCCACGTACATGACCTTGTAGGCGATCGCGTACGCGGCCACCGCCGTCACGCCGAGCCGCGCCACCACCGCGACCAGCCCGAGCGTTCCGGCCTGGCGGACGGTGAAGTCGACGGACATCGGCAGCCCGGTGCGCAGGGTCCGGCGCAGGGCGACGCCCCTGGAGACGCCGGCCGGGACCCGGGCGGCCGTCCGCAGCAGGGCGTTGCGGCGCAGCGCGACCAGCCCGACCGCCAGGGCAGCGCAGCGGCACAGCACGGTGGAGGCGGCGGCGCCCCGGACGCCGTAGAGATGGATGAAGAGGGGGTCCGCGACCAGGATCAGGCCGTTGGCGAGGAGGGCCAGGCGCAGCGGGGTCTTCGTGTCGCCGGCGCCCTTGAGGAGGCCGTCGACGAGGTTCTGGACGAAGAACACGGCCGTGCCCGGCATCGAGATCGCGAAGTAGGCGACGGCGAGCGGCAGCGCAGGGCCGCCGTCCCCGCCGAGGACGAGCCGGGACAGCGGCGCGCGCAGCAGGAACCCGCCCACGGCGACCAGCGGTGTGACGACCGCGCACAGCGCCCAGCCGCCGCGTACGGCTGCCCGTACGGCCGCCGGATCCCGGGCGCCTCTGGCGTGCGCGACCAGCACGGTCGTCCCGGAGGCGAAGACCAGGGCGACGCCGAGCAGCACGTTCTCGGCGTTGGTGGCGACCGCGACGGCGGCGACCGCGGGGCCGCCGAGCCGGGAGACCCAGACGGTGTTGATGATCCCGGCGGCGACGGAGGCCAGGAGCGAGAAGTAGACGGGGTGGGCGAGCGATATGAGCTGTCGGCGATGAGCGTTCACCACGGAACTCCCTCGATCGGGCGCACCTCGATGAGATGCGCCTCGCTATACCTCGTTTAGACATACCTCGTTTAGAGGTAGCTCGATTAGAGGTACCATGGGGTCCGCCGCGTCCGCAAGGAGAAGCACGAAGGGGACACATGCTGGAGCTGTCGATCCTGGGTTTCCTGGCCGAAGAGCCGTTGCACGGCTATGAGTTGAAGGAGCGGATCAAGGCGCTCAGCGGCCATGTCCGCCCGGTCAGCGACGGCGCGCTCTACCCGGCGATCACCCGTCTGGTCGCCGCGGGCAAGCTCGACCAGCACACGGAGGAAGGGACGAGCGCGGCCCCCCGCCGGGTCCTGTCCCTGACCGAGACCGGCCGCGAGGACCTCTTGGAGCGGCTCCGCCGGCCCAAGCAGGCCGAGATCACCGACCAGGTCCGCTTCAACACGGTCCTGGCGTTCCTACGGCAGCTGCCCGACCGACAGCAGCAGGCGGCCGTGCTGCGCCGCCGGCTGGACTTCCTCCAGACGCCGGCGAGCTTCTTCTACGCCGACGGCAGACCCATGGGCGTGGAGGAGACGGAGGACCTGTTCCGGCAGGGCATGCTGCGGGTCGCGCGGGCGACGGGCCGGGCGGAGCGGGCATGGCTGACGGAGGCGATCGAGCAGCTGTCCCGGCAGGACTGAGCCCCGAGGCCTGACCCCTGAGGCAGGCCTGAACCCCGAGCCCCGAGGCGGCTCAGCCGAGTTGAGCCTCGAGGTAGTCCCGCCAGTCCGCCGTGAAGTCCTCCAGGGAGACGCCCAGCACGCTCTTCGTCGCGTCCTCCACCGCCCCGGCCCGCTCCTGGTGCTCCCCGACGGCCCGGTAGAAGGCGTCCAGCTTCACCTCGCCCCACCGCTCGGCGATCAGTCGGCAGGCCAGCCAGCCGCCTTCGTACGCCCGGGCCAGCCGGTCCGCGTCCCCGGTGAAGCCGAAGTCGGCGTCGGTCGGCAGCTCCGCCGGGGCGTTCCCCTCGGCGACCGTGTGCTGGAGTTCGGGGGCGACCTCGCCCGGGGTCCGCCCGGTGCCTCGGTAGCCGACCCAGTCGGCGTACCCCTCGGACAGCCACAGCGGGGTGGCCGCATCGGTGTGGGCGCGGGTGGCGACATGGGTGGTCTCATGGGTGAGGACCACCTGCCGGCCGACCGCGCCGAGCAGGCCGTACGCGTCGGGGTTGACGATGACCCGGTCCGCCGGGGCCCTGGCCGGTCCGCCGCTCTCGCCGGTGGTGACCGCGGCGATCCCGCGGTAGGCGGAGGCGGGCGAGCCCAGCAGTCCCGCCATGCCGTCCAACGACTTCGGCACCAGGACGACGACGTGCCCGGCCCAGTCGGTGCCCCAGGCCGCCGACACCGCCGGCACCGCGTCGTCGGCCAGCTCCGCGAAGGACCGCAGCCGTGCGCGCGACTGTCCGACCCCCAGGACGAGGCTGTGCGCGCCTCGCACGGCCGTCACCGTGCCCTGGTCCCACAACTGCTGGCCGGCCTTGGGCGCGGGCTTCTCGGAGGCCACGGACCAGCTCCCGGCGGCGCCGGCGGCCCGGGTCAGCCGTAGGACGCGGTCCGCGGTCACCGGCGCCTTGTCGTAGCCCTCGACGCGATAGCTCAGCTCGGCGTCGGCGGTGGCGGAGTCGCCGTCCCGGTGCACGGCGGTCACCCGGTAGGACCAGGCGGCCAGGGGCACGGCCGCCGGCTCGGCGTATCCGGCCGACGTGCCGGTGGCCGCGTACCCGCGCGCGTCCCGGCCGAGGAAGGCGGCGGCCCGCCGGTCCAGCACCCGCTGCACGTCGGCCCGCGTGGTGTCGGCCGCGGGCCGTGCGCCGCACGCCGTCAGGGACAGGCACAGCACGCAGACGAGCAGCAGACAGAGCCCCCCGACCCCGGATCCGCGCGCCCGCCTTCGACCAGCCATCGTCGACGATCGTACGGCGGCGGCCCGGCGCGGGCTCCGGTCAGGGCCTGGACACCGAGGACACCGGCATCATCCCGACCGGGTCGTAGCGCACCGGCGCGCCCGGGTAGGGGGCGTGGATGACCTGGCCGTTGCCGACGTACATGCCGACATGGCTGGCGTCGGAGCGGTAGGTGACGATGTCGCCGGGCTGGGCCTGGGAGAGCGGGACCCGCCGCCCGGTGTGCGCCTGCGCCTGCGAGGTGCGCGGCAGGGAGACCCCGGCCTGCGCGTACGACCACTGCATCAGGCCCGAACAGTCGAACCCGGTGGGGCCGTTGGCGCCCCACACGTACGGCCTGCCGAGCGCGGAGCGGGCGGCGGCGAGGGCGGCGGCCGCACGGCCCGAGGCGGGGACGCCGCCTGCCGGGTCGGGCATCTCGGAGCGGCCGGAGCGCGAGGCGCGGTCATAGGCGTCGCGCTCGGCGGACGGCAGGGAGTCGAGCAGGCGCCGGGCCTTGGCGAGCTTCTGCTCGACCGTCCGCTTGTGGCTCACGACCGCCTTGCGGCTCTGCTCCAGAGCGGCGAGCTTGCCGGCGGCCTCGGCGCGTTCCTGGGCGAGATCGCGCATCACGCTCTGGAGCTCCCTCAGTTCGCCGGCCTGGTGGGCGGTGATCCGATCGAGGACGGACGCCTTGTCGAGGTAGTCGGCCGGGTCGTCGGAGAACAGCAGCGCCAGCGAGGGGTCGAGGCCCCCGGAGCGGTACTGGGCGCCGGCCAGCGAACCGAGCTGCTCGCGCAGGCCGTTGATGCGCTCCTGCTGCCGGGCGATGTGGTCCTGCGCGTCGCCGACCTGCTCGCGCAGGGTGTCGGCGCGCTCGTCGGCCCGGTTGTAGGCCTCGGTGGCCTGCTCGGCCTCCTCGTAGAGCCGGTCCACCTCGGCCCGGGTGTCGTCGTGCGGCGCGGCCGTGGCCGGTACGGCGGACAGGGCGCCGAGTGCGGCGGCCGCGGCGGACAGTACGCACAGGGCGCTGCCGGCGCCCCGGTCGAACCCGGACGGTGCAAGACGGCGATGGGACCCCACGGGAAGCCGCGCTCCTTCCACTGGCGGACAGGAAACGCGGCAGACAGTAGCCCCGTGTCAGGGGGGTGACCAAAGACCTCGGCGGGCACACAAAGTGACGCCCCGCCGCTGACGCAGGTCACCGGCGGGGCGTGGGGTCACTTCTGGTTGTCGCGATTCGCCCGTTCGGGCGGCGTCGTGTCCTGATCTTGGAACGGATCCGTGGGAGTGATGGACCCGGCGTCACCGGATCCGGGCACCGGGGAGGATCAGACGCGGACGCCGAACATGAAGGGTCCGCCGATCGTGCTCATCGACTCGTAGCGGACGACCGTGCCGGTGCGCGGGGCGTGCAGGATCTGGCCGTTGCCGGCGTACAGGCCGACGTGGTGCAGGTCGTTGAAGAAGAACACCAGGTCGCCGACCTTCAGGTCGCTGGTGGAGTAGATGCGCGTGCCTATGTTGGCCTGGGACTCCGAGGTCCGCGGTATGGAGACGCCGGCCTGGGCGTAGGCCCAGGAGGTCAGGCCCGAGCAGTCGAAGGAGGACGGGCCGGAGGCGCCGTAGACGTAGGGCACGCCTATCTTGGACTGGGCGGCGGAGAAGGCGGCGGCGGCCCGGCCGGAGGCGGTGCCGGTGTCGCCGAGGTCGACCCGCTCGGTGGAGGAGCGGCTCGCGCGGTCCTGCTCGGCCGCCAGAGCCGCCTTCTCCTTCGCCGTCAGCGAGTTGAGGAGCTTCTGCGCGGCGGCGAGCTTGGTCTGGACTTCCTTCTTCTTCTTGCCCAGTTCGGTGCGGGTGGAGGCGAGGTCCTTGAGCTTGTCGGAGGCCTCGGAGCGCTCCTGCGCGAGCTCGCGCTGCTTCTCCTGGATCTTCTTCAGCGCCTCGACCTGCTGGGCGCTGAGCTGATCGGCGGTGGACGCCTTGTCCAGGTAGTCGTCCGGGTTCGACGACAGGAAGAGCTGGAGGGAGGCGTCGATGCTGCCCGTGCGGTACTGGGCGGCGGCCGCCAGGCCCATGGAGTCGCGCAGCTCGTTGAGCTCCTCCTGGCCGCGGGCGACGTTGTCCTGGATGGTGGAGATCTCCTTCTGGAGCTTCTCCTGCTTCTCCCGGGCCCCCACGTACTTCTCGGTGGCCTGCTCCGCCTCTTCGTAGAGCTTGTCGACCTTGGACTTGACCTCGTCCTTGCTGAGCTTCTCGCTCGGCGCGGCATTGGCGGCCTGCGAGCTCAGAACGACGGCAGCGGCGGCTGCGGTGGTCAGCACGGTCACGCGTGCGCGACTCGGCTGCTTCGGTCGACGGTGGGACGCCACGGAGACGGGCTCCTTCTTTTGAGTGATCACCCGTGTGGAGGTTCGATCACCAGACCTTAGTGACCTCGCCGTGATCAGTTCAAATCCCCTGGCGAAAAAAACCCGTCACGCAACGCAGTATTTATACTCAACTCACATGCAGTGATGCTCGATTGACGCTACGTTGCGTGACGATCGCGTCAATTCGGGCATTAAACCTGGATCTTGACGTTTAGAACAGTCAGGACAGTCGCTTCAGGAGTACCGCAGAAGCCACCGGTCGGGCGCCCGCCTTGGCGATGCCGTCGGCCACCTCCCGGTCGGTCGAGGCGACGATCACCGGCCGGCCCGGCGGCTCGGCCCGCACCAGCTGGCGGATCAGCTCGTCGGCGGTCACTCCGGGCTTGGAGAACAGCACCCGTACGCCGCGCGGCGGCGCGAGCAGCACCGGAGCGAGCAGTTCGGCCCCGTCGAAGACGCAGGTGACCTCGGCGCCGGTCTGCGCGGCGAGCTGCGAGAGCTGCCCGAGCAGCCGCAGCCGCTGCTTCTCCAGCGGCATCTGCGGATAGCCGGTCTTGGTGACGTTGTAGCCGTCGACGACCAGATGCGCCTGCGGAAGCGCCAGGAGTTGATCGAGAATGGCCGGATCGTTCTCCGAAAGAGCGCGCGCCGCGATGTCCTTGGGGGTCATCCGTCCCGGTTCGACCGCGTCCACGGTCTCCGCCGGCCGCACCGACACCGGCGGCAACGCCAGCTCCCGGCGCAGCCCCTGGGCCGCCTCGAGCACCGTGTCGAGCAGCAGCCGTACGCGCATGTCCTCGACGCTGCGGCCCTCGCGGGCCGCCCGCCGGGCGGCCTCCAGGGCGGCCTCCGACTCCCCGAGCCGTGCCTTCAGCCGCCGGCTCTCGCTCTCGGCGGCCGAGACCTGGATCTGACCCTCGTTGCGCACGGCCTCCATCTCGGCCTGCACCTTGCGCAGGGCCGCCTCGCCCCGCTTGACGTCGCTGAGAGCGGCGCGCAGCTTGCGGTGAAGCGATTCCGCTTCCCTCTTCGCCGAGTCCAGCTCGGCGCGCAGCCGCTCGGTCTCGGCCCGGGTCTGCTCCCGGGCCTGCCCGAGCTGTTCACGCAGGCCCTCCAGTTCGGCCCGGGTCTCCTCGTCGGCGCGCTCGGCGTCCGCCCGCTGGGCCTCCTCGCCGGCCGCGGTCACCAGCTTCACCCAGCCGACGGGGCGCAGCACATAGGCCGCGGCCGCCACGTCGAGCGGGTCCGCGGCCGGGGGCGGCGAGCCGGAGTCGAGGGCGCCGGCGAGCTCCGGCTGGGCCTCTCTGAACTTCTCGGCGATGCGCTGCCGGAACAGCGGATCGCCCTCCAGCGCGGCCGCCATCGCGTTGCCCGCGAACTTGGCCCGGCGGTTCGGCGCGAAGCGGGCGTACTGCCGCAGCTGCGCGGGCAGTTCGCCGACGGTCAGCCCGCCGAAACCGTCGGAGACGATCTGCACGACCCGGCGGCGCACGCCGTCGGGCAGCGGACGGTCGAGCACCTCAGCGGCGCCGTCGCCCGGCCCCCCGCCTGCGCTCTCCACCATCCGTCACACCCCACAATGCCTGTGCGGGGCCGCCTCCGTCAGGAGTCGGCGCCCGGCCGATCCACTAGTTCCACCTGGTCCACGGCGTTGCACCAGCGGCACCGCACCGACTCGATGGTCTCACTGACCACCTCGCGCTCCTCCACCTTCGGCTCGCCCGCGAGGTCGAGGTGGACGTACTCGACGACCTTCGACGAGCGCGTCACGTCGAACCTCGTGAGGTTGCCGCAGAGGGTGCAGCGCCACCGCGTCGCGGCGGTCGGCAGGGGAACCGTCATCGTGACTTGTCCGCTTCCTTCTAGTGTCGTGCCTTCGGTGGGGGGTCGCGCCGGAGGCTCCCCCGTCTGTGTGGCTCGTAACCCTACGGCCTGGCGGGTACTCGCCGCCCATCCGTCCACGGCGGCGAGGCGCTCTGCTCCCATGCGTCCCGTTACGTCATGCTCTGTGTTCATGATCGGCAACTGGAGCGGAACCGTCGGCAGGACGATCCGGACCCCCGCGGCGCCGGTGACGTACGGACTGATCGCCCTGTGCTGTCTGCTCTTCGTCATCGGCCCGGCCTCGGGCCTCAATCCGGCATACGGCGCCGGCGACGCGCTGCTGGCCGCGCAGCGGGCCTACTTCCGCCGCTGGGGCGTGGTCCCCGCCGAGCTCTTCGAGGGCTCCCCGCGGGCCGCCCTGACCCCCGCGACCGCGCTCTTCGTCCACGGCAGCTGGGTGCACCTGCTGGGCAACATGCTCTTCCTCTACGTCTTCGGGGCGATGACCGAGCACCGGATGGGCCGCGTCCAGTTCACGCTGTTCTACCTCGGCTGCGGCTACCTGGCCCTGCTGGGCTACGCCGCCGCCAACGCCGACTCCGGGCAGTCCCTGGTCGGGGCCTCGGGGGCGATCTCAGCGGTCCTCGGCGCGTTCCTCTACCTGTTCCCCCGGGCACGCGTGACCAGCCTCCTGCCGTTCCTGTTCTTCCTGCCGCTGCGCTTCCCCGCGTGGGTCGTGCTGCCGTTCTGGGCGGCCCTGCAGTGGGTGGCCGCGGGCCGGGCCTCCCAGGGGCCCGGGGTGGCGTATCTGGCCCACCTGGTGGGCTTCGGACTGGGCCTCGGCTACGCGTGGGCCCGCTTTCGTCCTCCCCATGCCGCGCCCTCCCGGGGGACGCCCCCCGGACCCCCGGCGGCAAGAACAGGCCCACCGGACCGCGAGTAGGGTGAGACCTCCAGCTCCGGCCCCCGAGGGAGAGAACCAGCCGTGATCACCGCGATCGTCCTCATCAAGACCAGCGTGGACCGGATCCCCGAGATCGCGGAGTCGATCGCCTCGCTGGACTCCGTGAGCGAGGTGTTCTCCGTGACCGGGACGTACGACCTGATCGCCATGGTCCGGGTCAAGCAGCACGAGGACCTCGCCGAGATCATCCCCGGGTCCATCAGCAAGATCCCGGGGGTCGAGGCGACCGACACCCACGTGGCGTTCCGCACCTACTCCCAGCACGACCTCGAGGCCGCGTTCGCCATCGGCCTCGAGTAGCCGGCCCCCGAACGGCTACACCGCCGGGACGCAGCGGCCGTCCTGCGTGCGGTACGTCCAGCGCGCGCCGTCGCTCACCAGCTCCCGCACCGCGGCGACGAAGCGGTCCACGTGCTCGTCGGGCGTTCCCGCGCCGAAGCTGACGCGGATCGCGTTCAGGGACTTCTCGCCGGGCGCCGCCTCGGGGGCTCCGCACTCGCCCTGGGTCTGGGGGTCCCCGCCCAGCAGGGTGCGCACCAGCGGGTGGGCGCAGAACAGGCCGTCGCGCACGCCGATGCCGTACTCCGCGGAGAGGGCCGCGGCGAAGTGGGAGCTGTTCCAGCCCTCGACGACGAAGGAGATCACGCCGACCCGGGGGGCGTCGTCCCCGAAGAGGGACAGGATCCTGACCTCGGGCACCCCGGCGAGGCCCGTGCGGACCTTCTCGATCAGGTGCCGCTCACGGGCGACCAGGGCCTCGAAGCCGGCCTCGGTGAGGGCCTTGCAGGCCGAGGCGATGGAGTAGGCGCCGATGACGTTCGGGGAGCCTGCCTCGTGCCGGGCGGCGGTGTCGTGCCACTCGACGTCCACTCCCCCGTCCTCGCGCCGGGTGACCTTGCGGCTGGCGCCGCCGCCCGCGAGGTAGGGCTCGGCCGCGCGCAGCCAGTCGGCGCGCCCGGCCAGGACGCCGGAGCCGAAGGGGGCGTACAGCTTGTGCCCGGAGAAGGCGATCCAGTCGACGTCCAGGTCCTGGACGGACACCGGGTGGTGCGGGGCCAGCTGGGCCGCGTCCAGCACGATCCGGGCGCCGTGGGCGTGCGCGGCCGCCGCCAGCTCCCGTACGGGCCACAGCTCGCCGGTGACGTTCGAGGCGCCGGTGACGCAGACCAGGGCCGGGCCGTAGCCCCCGTCAAGAGACACAGTGCGGGCGGCGAGGGCGCGCTCCAGGGTCTCGACGGCCTGGCGCGGGCTGCGCGGGGCGTCGAGGTAGGTGACCCGCGCGTCCTTCCACGGCAGCAGCGAGGCGTGGTGCTCGGTCTCGAAGACGAAGACCTGGCAGTCGGCGGGGAGCGCGGCGGCCAGGAGGTTGAGGGAGTCGGTGGTGGAGCGGGTGAAGACCAGCTGGTCGTCGGCCCGGCAGTCGAGGAACTCGGCGACCGTGCGGCGGGCGTTCTCGAAGAGGTCCGTGGAGAGCTGGGAGAGGTAGCCGGCGCCGCGGTGGACGCTGCCGTAGTACGGGGCGTAGGCGGCCACGTCGTCCCAGACGCGCTGGAGGGCGGGGGCGCTGGCCGCGTAGTCGAGCGCCGCGTAGGCGACCTCGCCGCCGGTGACGAGCGGCACGGTGACATCTCGTCCGAGAACGGGCAGAGGCGCACAAACGGTCTGGGCGGCGGCAGCGGTGGAGACGGACATGGGGCACTCCCGTGAGAAGCAAGGCGGAACCGCCGTACGAGCACGCGTGGCTCAAGCACGGAGGAAGGTGAAAGGGGTGTGCGGAGGCGGGGCTCTACGCCCTATCGCATTCGCTTGCTCACGGAAGGCTCCCTCGATGACCAGGACCCCTGGTGTCTTTCGAGGGGCCCGCGCTTGCCGTGGACCTCGCTGCCCACAGCCTGGTCTTCACCCGGGGCACCCCGCCACGGACGGAGGGTTGCCGGACAGTCGGCCGGGGCCTCATGACTGTCACTCATGACCTGACACAGGAACGTACGTGAAGTGATCGACGTCCCGCAACCCGTGTCCGGATCGCGGGACGCCCCTCCAGTCGTGTTACGCGTTGCTGGCCGCCGCCCAGCGCTCCAGCGCCCGCTTCGCCGCGCCCGAGTCGATCGACTCCGCCGCCCTGACCATGCCGTCCCCGAGCTGCTCGGCCAGCGTCCCGGGGCCCGGGTCGAGGGCCACGAGGGCCGCCGCCGAGTTCAGCAGCACGGCGTCCCGCACCGCACCCTGCTCGCCGTCCAGCAGCCGGCGCGCGACCGCCGCGTTGTACGCCGGGTCCGCGCCGCGCAGCGCCTCCACCGGCACCAGCTCGATGCCGACGTCCCGCGGGTCGAAGCTCTCCTCGGCGACCTTGCCGTCGCGCACCACCCACACCCGGGACGTGGCCGTGGTGGTCAGCTCGTCGAAGCCGTCGTCGCCGCGGAACACCAGGGAGGAGTTGCCGCGCTCGGCGAACACGCCGGCGATGATCGGCGCCATCCGCGGGTCGGCGACGCCCACCGCCTGGGCCTTGACCCTGGCCGGGTTGGTCAGCGGGCCGAGGGCGTTGAACACCGTACGGATGCCCAACTGGCCGCGCGCGGCGCCCGCGTGACGCAGCGCCGGGTGGAACTTGACCGCGAAGCAGAAGGTGATCCCGGCCTCCTCGGCGACCTCGGCCACCCGCTGCGGGGTCAGGTCCAGATTGACGCCGAGCTGCTCCAGGACGTCCGAGGCGCCGGACGCGGAGGACGCGGCCCGGTTGCCGTGCTTGACGACCTTCGCGCCGGTGCCGGCGACGACGATCGAGGACATCGTGGAGATGTTCACCGTCTTCGCGCCGTCGCCGCCCGTGCCGACGATGTCGACCGTCCGGCCGGGCACCTCGATCACGTTGGCGTGCTCGTACATCGCCCGGACGAGCCCGTTGATCTCCTCGACGGTCTCCCCCTTGGCCCGCAGCGCCACCACGAACCCGGCGATCTGCGCGTCGGTCGCCTCCCCGCGCATGATCTGGTCCATCGCCCAGAAGGTGGCGTCGGCGCTCTGGTCGCGGCCGTACAGCAGGGCGTTCAGCACGTCGGGCCAGGAACGGCCCGCCGCGGTGTCGCCTCCAGCGGGGGTCACAGCGCTCATGAGCTGCTCCTGGGTGTCGTACGGGACTCGGAACTCGGACGGCACTCGCGGACGAGTGCGACCCCACCCTATCCAGCCGGAAGGCACGGCAAAGGGCCCCGTCCGAAGATCGGACGGGGCCCTTCCCTGTGGCGTGGCGACGCCTCAGCGATCAGTGGTGGCCGTGGCCGCTCGTGATCTCCTTGTACTCCTCCACAGTGGGCTTCGGGATCTGCTGGTCCTCGCCGAAGTACGCGCCGCTGATCTTGGCGCGCAGCTTCTCCTTGCCCGTCACCTTGCGCTCGACGCCGTTCTCGTCGACCGTCGGGCCGATCGCGACGGGCGCGTACTGCTCGTGCGCGGTGAGGGTGTGCAGCTGCTCCTGGCTGAGGGGCTCGTGGATCTCGATGTACTCACCGTGCGGCAGCCGCTTGATGGTGCCGGTCTCACGACCGTGCAGCACCTTGTCGTGGTCACGGCGCTGCAGGCCGAGGCAGATCCGCTTGGTGACGATGTACGCGATGACCGGTCCGGCGAAGAAGAAGATCCGGACGAACCAGGTGATCGAGTTGATCGACAGGTGGAAGTGCGTGGCCCACAGGTCGTTGCCGCCGCCGACCAGCGTGATCATGTACATCGTGACCCAGGCGACGCCGAGCGCGGTGCGCGTCGGGGCGTTGCGCGGACGGTCCAGGATGTGGTGCTCGCGCTTGTCGCCGGTGATCCAGGCCTCGATGAACGGGTAGGCCGCCAGCGCGCCCAGGACCACGCCGAAGAGGACCAGCGGGATGAACACGCCCAGGACGAGCGTGTGACCCCAGATGTTGATCTCCCAGCCCGGCATGAACCGGATGAGACCCTCGGCGAAGCCCATGTACCAGTCGGGCTGGGCGCCGGTCGACACCTGGTCCGGACGGTAGGGGCCCATGGCCCAGATCGGGTTGATCTGCGCGACGGCCGCGATGACCGCGATGACGCCGAAGACCAGGAAGAAGAAGCCTCCGGCCTTCGCCATGTACACCGGCAGCAGCGGCATGCCGACGACGTTCTTGTTGGTCTTGCCGGGACCCGCGAACTGCGTGTGCTTGTGGTAGAAGACCAGGATCAGGTGGCCGACCACCAGGCCGAGCATGATGCCCGGCAGCAGCAGGATGTGGATCGAGTAGAACCGCGCCACGAAGTCGTGGCCCGGGAACTCCCCGCCGAACAGGAACATCGAGATGTACGTGCCGACGATCGGCATCGACAGGATCGCGCCCTGGGTGAAGCGGACGCCGGTGCCGGAGAGCAGGTCGTCCGGGAGCGAGTAGCCGGTGAAGCCGGTGAACATGCCCAGGACGAACAGCAGGAAGCCGAACAGCCAGTTGACCTCGCGCGGCTTGCGGAACGCGCCCGTGAAGAACACGCGCATCATGTGCACGAACATGCCGGCGAGGAAGATCAGCGCCGCCCAGTGGTGGATCTGCCGGATGAGCAGACCGCCGCGCACGTCGAAGGAGATGTGCAGGGTCGAGCTGAACGCCTCGGACATCAGCTGTCCCTGGAGCGGGACGTAGCTGCCGTGGTACTCCACCTCGTTCATCGACGGGTGGAAGAACAGCGTCAGATACACACCCGTCAGGATGATGATGATGAAGCTGTAGAGGCAGATCTCGCCCAGCATGAACGACCAGTGGTCGGGGAAGATCTTGCGCATGTTGGCCTTGGCCAGGGAGTAGATCCCCAGCCGGCCGTCGGCCCAGTCGGCGATGCGTTCGCCGGCCGGCGCCTTGCCGCGCTCGCGCGTCTCGGTGCTCTCGTTGGTGCTCATCCGCGCTCCCAGAATGCAGGACCGACGGGCTCTTCGAAGTCGCCGAGCGCCTCGAGGTAGCCCTCGTCGTTCACGCCGATGCGCAGCTGCGGCAGGGCGTGACCGGCCGGGCCGAAGATGACCTTGGCGCCGTCGGAGAGGTCGAAGGTGGACTGGTGGCACGGGCACAGCACGTGGTGCGTCTGCTGCTCGTACAGGGAGATCGGGCAGCCGACGTGGGTGCAGATCTTCGAGTACGCCACGATGCCCTGGTAGGACCAGTCGAGTTCCTGCTTGTCCTTGATGTCCTCCGGCTGGAGCCGGACGATCATCAGGGCCGCCTTGGCGATCTCGTTCTGGAACTCCTCGTCGTGCTCCTCCAGGCCCTCGGGCTTGGCGAAGGTGAGCGAACCGACGGCGACGTCCGCGGGACGCAGCGGCTCGTTCGTGTTCATGTTGACGAGGAGCTTGCCCTTGGCCCACAGCGTGTGACGCATCTTGTCCTCGGGCAGCGGACCGAGGTCGCGCAGCAGCACGACACCGGAGAGCGGCACCAGGCTGAGCGCGCCGAACATCGTGTTGCGGATCAGCTTGCGCCGACCGAGCGCCGATTCCTTGGCGCCCTGCTTGAAGTCCGCGTGGACCTTCGCCCGGACCTCGGGGGACGCGGCGATCGCGTGGCGCTCGTCGGCGACCTCCTCGTCCGACATCAGCGTGCGGGCCCAGTGGACCGCGCCGGCGCCGATGGTGAACAGCGCCGTGCCCAGCGTCAGACCCAGCGCGAAGTTCAGCGCGCTGAGGTGGCCGATCGGGAAGACGAAGATCGACTTGTCGGCGGGGATGGCGACGTACGAGGCGATGAAGCCGACCGTGGCCAGCATCGACAACGTGAACAGGAAGGCGACCGCACGCTCGGACCGCTTGGCGGCCCGCTCGTCGATGTCCTGGACGCGGTGCTCGTGGGGCGGCAGGCCGGGGTCGGCGAACGGGTTCTTCTCGTCCGCCACGGCCAGGGAGCCGGGCCCGTGCTCGTGGTGTCCTGCGGACTGCTCAGCCGGCAGGTTCTCTTCTGGAATGTCTTGGCTACTCATGACTTCTTGGCCTTTGCGGTCCGAGCGGCGACCCAGACGGCGACCGCGATCAGGGCGCCGAGGCCGAAGATCCAGGAGAACAGGCCCTCACTGACCGGCCCGAGGCCGCCCAGCTCCAGACCACCGGGGTTGTTCGTCTCGTCGCTGTTGACCGCGTGCAGGTACGCGATGATGTCCTTCTTGTTCTGCTCCGACAGCGTGGTGTCGGGGAAGGACGGCATGTTCTGCGGGCCGGTCTGCATGGCCTCGTAGATGTGCTTCGGGTCCACGTCCTCGAGGGTCGGAGCGTACTTGCCCTTGGTGAGGGCGCCGCCCTTGCCGGTGAAGTTGTGGCACTGCGCGCAGTTGGTGCGGAACAGCTCACCGCCCTTGGCGATGTCCGCGCCCTCCGAGCCGTACTGGGCCTCGGTCGGGACGGACGGGCCGGCGCCCAGGGAGGCGACGTACGCGGCGAGCTGGTCGATCTCGGCCTGCGAGTAGATGTTCTTCTTCGCGGGCACCTGGGCGCCCTGGGAGGTGGCCGCCGGCATGCGTCCGGAGCCGACCTGGAAGTCGACGGCCGCGGCGCCCACGCCGACCAGGCTGGGACCGTCGGAGCTGCCCTGACCGCCGGTGCCGTGGCAGCTGGCGCAGCCTACGGCGAAGAGCTTCTTGCCCTCGTCGATGGCCAGGGACTGGGCTGTTTCATCAGCCTGCGCCTTGCTCGCGGGCGCGAACGCGGCGTACAGCCCCCCTGTGCATGCCAGCGCGAGGAGTAGGACGACGAGCGCCGCCAGCGGATGGCGTCGTCGTGCGGAGAGCTTTTTCACGGATTACCCCGGTGTCAGGATCTTCTGCGTCGATGCTTGCGATGTGCGGGAGCGGGCCCGGCTACTTGATCATGTAGATCGTGGCGAAGAGGCCGATCCAGACGACATCGACGAAGTGCCAGTAGTAGGACACGACAATGGCCGCGGTCGCCTGCTCGTGGGTGAACCTCTTGGCCGCATAGGTGCGTCCGAGGACGAACAGGAAGGCGATGAGGCCGCCCGTCACGTGCATGCCGTGGAAGCCGGTCGTCAGGTAGAACACCGAGCCGTACGGGTCGGAGGAGAGCGAGAGCCCGTCCTTCTTCACCAGCTCGGTGTACTCGAAGATCTGACCGCCGATGAAGATCGCTCCCATGATGAACGTGGCGATGAACCACGACCGGAGCTTCTTGACATCACCTCGCTCGGCGGCGAAGACGCCCATCTGGCAGGTGAAGGAGGAGAGCACCAGGATCGTGGTGTTCGTGGCCGAGAACGGGAAGTTCAGGGACTCGGCCATCTCCTTCCAGTGATCAGGACCCGTCACCGATCGCAGGGTGAAGTACATCGCGAAGAGGGCCGCGAAGAACATCAGCTCGGAGCTCAGCCAGATGATGGTTCCGACGCTGGTGAGGTTCGGCCGATTGACCGACGGGTGCGCGTGCCCGGTTTCTACTGTCGTTGCTGTCGCCACGACCGACATTATGTCGGTCGCTTATCCCGCCCTCACTCCGGGGGGTGCCGTTCGGAGTGTTCGCACGTCGTGTAGTGCCCGTATGGCCCATCGAAGTGGTGTTCCAAGCGGTGTTGGCGGGGTGTCCAAGGGAGTAGCATCCGCCGCATGGGCTCCGCCCGTCTCATGTCCGTACGACGCTGATGTCACGGAGGAAGCATGCGGTCGACCGTCACGGTGCTGGTCTACAGCGACGACTCCAACACCCGCGAGCAGGTGAGGCTGGCGACCGGGCGCAGGCCCGCTCCGGACGTGCCCGTGGTGGAGTTCCTGGAGTGCGCCACACCCGCCGCCGTGCTGACGGAGCTGGACCGGGGCGGGATCGACGTCTGCGTGCTGGACGGGGAGTCCGTGCCCATGGGGGGCATGGGGCTGTGCCGGCAGATCAAGGACGAGGTGTTCGACTGCCCGCCGGTGCTGGTGCTCATCGGGCGGCCCCAGGATGCCTGGCTGGCCACGTGGAGCCGCGCCGACGCGGCTGTGACGCTGCCTGTGGAGCCCGTGGAGTTCGCGGGGGCGCTGGCCGCTCTGCTGCGCAAGAAGAGGCTGCAGCAGAGCGCCTAGGAGCGCGCCTCCGCGCCTCCCTGGTCTCCCTGGTCTCCCTGGTCTCCCTGGTCTCCCTGGTCTCCTGAGCCTGGCCCCCTGGGCCTCCTGGGCCTCCTGGGCCTCCTGGGCCTCCTGGGGGCTTCGCCGCCCCCAGGATCGCCCGGATCGCCCCAGGGCCGTCTGTCAGATGCCCTCAGGGGCTGTCAGACGCTCTCGGGACGCAGACGGGAGGGTTCCTGGGCCGGCTGCTGCTTGCCGCCGGTCAGGGCGCTGCCGTCGCGCCACTTGTCCCAGGCCAGGTTCCAGTCGCCGAAGCCGTTGCCGAAGGTCTCCATCGTGTCGCCGTAGCTGTTGACGACCTTGACGACGTCGCCCTGGTGGACGGTGTCGAAGAACCACTCGGCGTTGGACGTGCTCATGCCGGTGCAGCCGTGGCTGACGTTCTCGTAGCCCTGGGAGCCCACCGACCAGGGGGCGGCGTGCACGTACTCGCCGCTCCAGGTGACGCGGGTGGCGTAGTAGACGGGCAGGTCGTAGGAGTCCGAGGAGCCCTCGGCGATGCCGACCGTGGTGCCGCGCATCCGTACGAAGTACTCCTTGCCCAGGATGACCTTGACGCCGTTGCGGGTCTCGAAGCCGGGCTTGCCGGTGGTGACGGGGATCGAGTTGATCTCCTCGTCGTTCCTGTAGACCGTCATGGAGTGGGAGGAGGCGTCCGTCACGGCGATGATCCGCTCGCCGATGGTCAGCTTGAGGTCCTTGGTGCGGGTGCCCCACAGGCGGTCGCCGACCTTGATGCCGTCCAGGTTGCTGTGGACGCGGATGGCGGCGTGGGCGGGCCAGTACTCCTTGGGGCGGTAGTGGAGCTCCTTGTCGTCCACCCAGTACCAGGCGCCCTGCACGGAGGGCGTGGAGTCGACCTTGAGGGCCCGTTCGACGACGGCCCGCTGGGCGGGGTCCTTGACGGGCCGGCTCAGCTTGGCGGTGATCGGCTGGCCCACGCCGTACTCGCCCTTGTCGGGGCCGAACTCGACCGTGAGGGTCTTCTTGGCGGTCGGCCTGCCCGTGTCGAAGGCGAGGACCCGCCGGCCGGGGGCGCCGTCGTCGTCCTCGGTGCTCACGCGGACCGTGTAGTGGGCGTCGGCGGCGAGCGGCTCGGTGCTGTGCCAGCGGCTGCCGTCGGCGGCGAGTTCGCCGGCCACGTAGCGTCCTGAGCCGTCCACGGCGATGACGTCCGTGATGGGCTCGTCGTCGTCCGTCGCGGTGACTTCCAGAGGCTTGTCCGGGTCGGCCTTCTTGCCGTCGCCCTTGGGGCCGTTGAAGGAGATCTGGTCCGTCGCGTCGTAGGGGCGCGCGGAGAGCGGGTTGCCGTTCGAGCCGCACGCGCTGGCGACCGCGCCCAGGGCGATCACCAGCAGGATGCAGCCGACGACGGTGCGGGGGCGGGGTTCGTGGCTCATGACTTCATGGTGGGCAGCCACGTCAACGGCGGCGCGCTGGGTGACACGGACGGAGGACACGATGTACGGCAAAAGCGTGAGCCCGGACCCTCCTGACGGAGTGTCCGGGCTCTGGTCGCGCTCAGCTCGTGTTACTGGGGGCGCCGCCGGGTCCTACTGGGTGCGGCTCTCGCCTCGGTAGTACTCGAAGACCCAGCCCCACAGGCCGATCAGGAGCAGCGGCGCGGAGAAGTACAGCAGCCACCAGCCGACCGCCACGCCCAGGAAGGCCAGGGCGCCGCCGACGGCCAGGGACAGCGGCTGCCAGCTGTGCGGGCTGAAGAAGCCCAGCTCGCCGGCGTCGTCCGCGACGTCCGCCTCCTTGTTGTCCTGTGCGCCGGTGTCGACCCGCCGGGCGGTGAAGCCCAGGTAGAAGCCGATCATGATGCACAGGCCGAAGGCCAGGAAGAGGGCCGTGGTGCCGGCCGGCTCCTTCGACCACACGCCATAGACAACCGCCATGGCGAGGACGAAGACGCTCAGCCAGATGAACATCTTGCCCTGGATCTTCACTTGCCGGCCTCCTTGCTGCCCGAGATGGCGCTGGCGCCGTGGCCGGCGTGTTCCAGCTGCTCGAGCGCGGCGATCTCCGGGTGGTGCAGGTCGAACGCCGGGGATTCACTGCGGATCCGCGGCAGGGTGAGGAAGTTGTGCCGCGGCGGCGGGCAGGACGTGGCCCACTCCAGTGAGCGGCCGTAGCCCCACGGGTCGTCGACCTCGACCTTCTTGCCGTACTTGGCCGTCTTCCAGACGTTGTAGAAGAACGGCAGGACGGACAGGCCGAGGACGAAGGAGCTGATCGTCGAGATCGTGTTCAGGGCGGTGAAGCCGTCGGCCGCGAGGTAGTCCGCGTAACGACGGGGCATGCCCTCGGCGCCCAGCCAGTGCTGGACCAGGAAGGTGCCGTGGAAGCCGACGAACAGCGTCCAGAAGGTGACCTTGCCGAGGCGCTCGTCGAGCATCTTGCCGGTCATCTTCGGCCACCAGAAGTGGAAGCCGGAGAACATCGCGAAGACGACGGTGCCGAAGACCACGTAGTGGAAGTGCGCCACCACGAAGTACGAGTCGGAGACGTGGAAGTCCATCGGCGGCGAGGCCAGGATGACGCCGGTCAGACCGCCGAAGGTGAAGGTGATGAGGAAGCCGGTGGCCCAGAGCATCGGTGTCTCGAAGGACAACGACCCCTTCCACATCGTTCCGATCCAGTTGAAGAACTTCACGCCCGTCGGCACGGCGATGAGGAACGTCATGAAGGAGAAGAACGGCAGGAGCACTCCGCCGGTGACGTACATGTGGTGCGCCCACACGGTCACGGACAGACCGGCGATGGAGATGGTCGCGGCGATCAGGCCCATGTAGCCGAACATCGGCTTTCGGGAGAACACCGGGATCACTTCGGAAATGATTCCGAAGAACGGCAGCGCGATGATGTACACCTCTGGATGGCCGAAGAACCAGAAGAGGTGTTGCCACAACAGTGCGCCGCCGTTGGCCGCGTCGAAGACATGGGCGCCGAACTTGCGGTCCGCCTCCAGGGCGAACAGCGCGGCGGCCAGGACCGGGAACGCCAGCAGGACGAGGACACCGGTCAGCAGGACGTTCCACACGAAGATCGGCATGCGGAACATCGTCATGCCGGGAGCGCGCATGCAGATGATCGTGGTGATGAAGTTGACCGAGCCGAGGATCGTGCCGAAGCCGGAGAAGGCCAGACCCATGATCCACATGTCGGCGCCGATGCCCGGGCTGCGGACCGCGTCCGACAGCGGGGAGTAGGCGAACCAGCCGAAGTCGGCCGCACCCGAGGGGGTGAGGAAGCCGCCGACGGCGATGAGCGAGCCGAACAGGTACAGCCAGTAGGCGAACATGTTCAGTCGCGGGAAGGCGACGTCGGGCGCGCCGATCTGCAGCGGCATGATCCAGTTCGCGAAGCCCGCGAACAGCGGCGTCGCGAACATCAGCAGCATGATCGTGCCGTGCATCGTGAACGCCTGGTTGAACTGCTCGTTCGACATGATCTGCAGACCGGGTCGGGCGAGCTCGGCGCGCATGAAGAGCGCCATGACGCCGCCGATGCAGAAGAACGCGAACGACGTGACCAGGTACAACGTACCGATGGTCTTGTGGTCGGTGGTGGTGAGCCACTTGATCACGACGTTACCGGGCTGCTTGCGCCGGACCGGCAGCTCATTCTCGTAGGAGTCTTCAGCTGCCGCGGCACCCTGGGGTTCGTTGAGGATGCTCACAGGTTGTTCGTCTCCCGGTTCTTCTCATGGGCGGTCTGCTCGATGCCCGCGGGAACGTAACCGGTCTGCCCCTTCTTGGCGAGGTCCTTGAGGTGCTGCTCGTAGCGCTCGGGGGAGACGACCTTCACGTTGAACAGCATCCGGGAGTGGTCGACGCCGCAGAGCTCGGCGCACTTGCCCAGGAAGGTGCCCTCCTTGTTGGGGGTCACCTGGAAGGAGTTGGTGTGGCCCGGGATGACGTCCATCTTCATCAGGAACGGCACCACCCAGAAGGAGTGGATGACGTCACGCGAGGTGAGGACGAAGCGGACCGTCTTGCCCTCGGGGAGCCAGAGGGTCGGGCCCGGGTTGCCGGTCTGCGGGTTCCGCTCGCTGGGGGTGCCGCAGGTGTAGACGCCGCCCGCGTTGTCCGGGAAGTCCGCCTTGAACCGGTCCGGGATCGCGGCCAGGTTCTCGTCGGTCTTCGCGTCGCCGGTGGAACCGTCGACGCTCTCGATGTAGTTGAAGCACCAGCTCCACTGGAAGCCGACCACGTTGACCGTGACGTCGGGCTTCTTGTCGAGGCTCAGGAGCTTCGACTCGTCGCGGGCGGTGAAGTAGAACAGCACCGAGACGATGATGATCGGTACCACCGTGTACAACGCCTCGATGGGCATGTTGTACCGGGTCTGCGGGGGTACCTCGACCTTCGTGCGGCTGCGCCGGTGGAAGAAGGTGCTCCACAGGATCAGGCCCCACACCAGCACGCCGGTGGCCAGCGCGGCGGCCCATGAGCCCTGCCACAGGGAGAGGATCCGCGGAGCCTCTTCCGTGGTGGGGGTGGGCATGCCAAGGCGGGGGAAGTCCTTGTATGTGCAACCGGTGGCGGTCGCCAGGACCAGGCCCGCGGTCATTGCCTGCAGCAGCTTCCGCCGCATCGGGCGCCGCGGCGAGCGGTCGGAGCCGTTGGGACTCACGTAGCGCCTTCCCGAGAGTCTCGCCCGCGCGGATTGGCTGCGGCCTTCTCGGTGGTCGGTCGCCGCCCTGCGTCGGGCAGGGGTTTGGATGTTTATGCGGACCAAACCCTACTGGACGCGTTTTGGGGTCGCGCGGGGAGGGTCCCCAACGCGCCGGGGGCTACTTCTGACGGTTCGTTCGGGGCGCCTAATAGCTCGAAACGTTCGGTTGTGTGGCGTGTGCAGGGCTGTTGTGGCTGTTCGTGCCCCGCCGCGGAGCCGCAGATGTCACAGCCCCGCGCCCCTGATTTGCTCACCGGCGTTTTAACGTTGCCGTGTGTCCTACTTTGATGCCGCTTCCGCCGCTCCCCTTCATTCCGTTGCCCGGCAGGCGTTGTTGGCCGCCCTTGACGAGGGGTGGGCGGACCCGCAGCGGTTGTACCGGGAGGGACGCAGGGCTCGGATGCTGCTCGACGCGGCGCGGGAGGCGGCCGCGGAGATGGTCGGGTGCCGGGCGGACGAACTGGTCTTCACGGCCTCCGGGACTCGGGCCGTGCACAGGGGTGTCTCGGGGGTGTTGGCGGGGCGGCGACGCGTCGGGCGTCACCTGATCGTGTCATCGGTCGAACACTCCTCGGTGCTCCATTCGGCCGAGACGTTCGAGTCGGAGGGCGGGTCGGTGACGCGGACGCCGGTCACGCGGACGGGGGCGGTGACCGTGCAGGCGTACGCCGAGGCGCTGCGGGCCGACACCGCGCTCGCCTGTCTGCAGTCCGCCAACCACGAGGTGGGCACCGAGCAGCCGGTGGCGGCGGTGGCCGAGGTGTGCCGGGCGGCGGGGGTGCCGTTGCTGGTGGACGCGGCCCAGTCGCTCGGGTGGGGGCGGGTGGACGGGGACTGGTCGGTGCTGACGGCGAGTGCGCGCAAGTGGGGCGGTCCGTCGGGGGTCGGGCTGCTCGTGGTGCGCAAGGGGGTGCGGTTCGCGGCGCGGGAGGCGGAGGAGTTCGCCGGTCTGCCGGCGATCGTGGCCGCCGCCGCGTCCCTGCGGGCCGTGCGGGCCGAGGCGGACCGGGAGGCCGTACGGCTGCGGGACCTGACGGAGCGGATCCGGGTGCGGGTGCCCGAACGGGTGCCGGACGTGGAGGTGGTGGGCGATCCGGTACGGCGGCTGCCGGGCGTCGTCACCTTCTCCTGTCTGTACGTCGACGGGGAGGCGCTGCTGCACGAGTTGGACCGGGAGGGGTTCTCGGTGTCGTCCGGGTCGTCCTGCACCAGCGACACGCTGACGCCGAGCCATGTGCTCAAGGCGATGGGCGTGCTGAGCGAGGGCAACGTACGGGTGTCGTTGCCGGCGGGGGCGGCCGAGGAGGACGTGGAGCGGTTTCTGACCGTGCTCCCGGAGGCGGTGGCCGGGGTGCGCGAGAAGCTGGGGGCGCCGGCGCCCGCCACGGTCGTACCGGATCCCGCGAGCGCCGCACCGGACGACGTCCTCGTCGTGGACGCCCTCGGCAAGCGCTGCCCGATCCCCGTCATCGAACTGGCGAAGGTCATCGGGGACGTGCCGGTCGGCGGCACGGTGCGGGTCCTCTCCGACGACGCGGCGGCCCGCCTCGACATCCCCGCGTGGTGCGAGATGCGGGGACAGGAGTACGTCGGCGAGGAGCCGGCGGACCACGGCTCGGCCTACGTGGTCCGCCGGGTGGCGTGACTAGCTGAGGTGCTTCTGGACCTCGGCGGCGGCCTCGTCGCCGTAGGCCTGGGCGAAGCGGTCCATGAAGTGGGCGCGGCGCAGCTGGTACTCCTGGGTGCCGACCGTCTCGATGACCAGGGTGGCGAGCATGCAGCCGACCTGGGCGGCGCGCTCCAGGGAGACGCCCCAGACCAGGCCGGAGAGGAAGCCGGCGCGGAAGGCGTCGCCGACGCCGGTGGGGTCGGCCTTGCGCTCCTCCTGCGCGCAGCCGACCTCGATCGGGTCCTCGCCGACGCGCTCGATGCGGACGCCGCGCGCGCCGAGGGTGGTGACGCGGTGGCCGACCTTGGAGAGGATCTCGGCGTCGCTCCAGCCCGTCTTGGACTCGATGAGGCCCTTCTCGTACTCGTTGGAGAAGAGGTAGGTCGCTCCCTCCAGCAGTATCCGGATCTCCTCGCCGTCCATGCGGGCGATCTGCTGGGAGAAGTCGGCGGCGAACGGGATCGAGCGGGAGCGGCACTCCTCCGTGTGGCGGAGCATGCCCTCCGGGTCGTCGGCGCCGATCAGGACCAGGTCGAGGCCGCCGACGCGGTCGGCGACGGCCTTCAGCTCGATGAGACGGGCCTCGCTCATCGCGCCGGCGTAGAAGGAGCCGATCTGGTTGTGGTCGGCGTCGGTGGTGCACACGAAGCGCGCGGTGTGCAGGGTCTCGGAGATGCGGACGGACCTGGTGTCGACGCCGTGCCGGTCCAGCCAGGCCCGGTACTCGTCGAAGTCCGCGCCCGCGGCGCCGGCCAGGATCGGCTCGGTCCCCAGCTGGCCCATCCCGAAGGCGATGTTCGCGCCGACGCCGCCCCGGCGTACGTCCAGGTTGTCGACCAGGAAGGAGAGCGAGACCGTGTGCAGCTGGTCCGCGACGAGCTGATCGGCGAAGCGGCCGGGGAACGTCATGAGGTGGTCGGTTGCGATGGAGCCGGTGACTGCGATGCGCACGGCGTGGACTCTCCTGTGGGGAGGGGGATTGACAGTTCACGCTACCGGGTCGGCGGTCGCTGCTGAAGCCGACGAAACTACCCGATAGTAGATCTTTCTTCGCAGGCTCCAGCGTGCCTACGGTTCGACTATGACGAACCTCAAGGTCCCCACCTCCGCTCCGGCCGACCTCGAAGGCGACCTGGCGTCGCTGCGCGGCGACTGCGCGCGGATGGCGCCGCACTGGACGGCTCAGGAACGGATCGTTTCCCGTCCGGTGTCCCCGTCCCTCATCCACGGCGTGCGCGTCCCGGCGTCCTCGGCCCGGATGCTGGAGGCGATGCCCGAGTACGGGAACTGAACAGGGAACCGTGCGCTCCCCTTCTACGTCCCACCGCTGTCCCCCGTAAAGGGGATGCGAGGTACGACAGCAGGGCAGCCGAAGGAGCATGCGGTGAACACCGAGCGACCCGAGAACGACGAGGGCGGCTCCGCCGAGGAGAGCGGCGTCGAGGCGAGCAACGTCGAGGAGAGTGACGTCGGGGAAAGTGACCTTCCGGCGGAGGCCGCAGACGCTTCGGCGGAGACCGCGGACGCCCCGGCGGAGGCCGCAGACGCTTCGGCGGAGACCGCAGACGCCCCGGCGGAGGCCGCAGACGCCCCGGCGGCCTCGGACACTCCGGATGCCACAGACGTGCCGGACCCCTCAGACGCCTCCCCCGACGCCACAGACGTCACCGACGTCACCGACGTCACCGAGACCGGCGCCCCCGAGGAGGCTGACGCGTCCGGCGGGGTGCGGCGGCGCTCCCCCGTGCTCATCGCCTCCGTCGCGGCCGCCGTGCTGCTGGTGGGTGGCGGCGGCGCCTATCTGACCTCGAGCGCGTCCGCCGGAGGCGCCGGCTCCGGGGCGCCCTCCGGTGACGGCGCCCCCGCGCCGCTCGTCCTCGACGACTACTCCGCCGCCTCCGCGGGCGGTACGAACGGCATCGCACCCGGCGAGCCGAACCCGTACGGCGTGACGTACCAGGCCACCGGCACGCTCCCCTCCACTCCCGGCTCCGCGCCCGTGTACTGGGCGAAGGGCGAGGTCACCAAGGCCGAGGTGGCCGATCTGGCGAAGGCGCTGGGGGTGGACGGGACGCCGGCGGTCGACGGGGCGGCCTGGAAGGTCGGCTCGGGGAACGACGGCTCGGGGCCGGTGCTGCGGGTGAACCGGCAGGCGCCGGGCATGTGGACGTTCACCCGGTACGCGCCCGGCACCGACGACTGCACCGGCGGCATCGCCGTGTGCAAGAAGGATCCCGCCGCTCCGGCCACCGCCCCGGTGAGCGAGGCGGCCGCGAAGAAGGCGGCGGCGCCGATCCTGAAGGCGGTCGGGCAGGACGACGCCAAGATCGACGCGAGCCAGATCATGGGCGCCCAGCGGGTCGTGAACGCCGACCCCGTGATCGGCGGACTGACCAGCTCCGGCTGGACGACCGGGATCAGTGTGAACGCGCAGGGCGAGGTCGTCGGCGCGAACGGGCAGCTGAAGACGCCGGTGAAGGGCGACACGTACCCCTTGCTCAGTGCGCGGGAGGCGCTGGACGCGTTGAACGCCGCGCCGGGGACCGACCATCGGATGGGCATCGGGGGCTGTGCGAGTCCGGTGCCGCTCAAGGACCGGCTGGAGAGCCCGTGCGGGTCGTCGACGGCCGCCCCGCAGCAGGAGACGGCGACGGTCGAGCACGCGGTGCTCGGACTCGCCCCGCACACCTCGGGCGGCCGGCAGGTGCTCGTGCCGTCCTGGCTGTTCGACGTACGGGCGAGCGCGGGCGGCGACGACTACACGGTGACGCAGCCGGCGGTCGACCCCGCCTATCTGACGTCCGCGACGACGGCCGCGCCGCTTCCGACGCCGACCTCGACGGCCACCTCCGGTCCGCAGAACGTGCAGGTGGACGGCTACACCGTCGAGGGCAGCGAGCTGGTCGTGAGCTTCACCGGCGGGGTGTGCGGCGACTACGAGTCGACGGCGTCCGAGAGCGGGGACGAGGTGAAGGTCACCGTGACCGAGACGCCCTGGCCGGACAAGGTCTGCATCATGATCGCCAAGGAGTACCACCAGACCGTGAAGCTGGACGAGCCGCTCGGCAGCCGGAAGGTCGTCGGCTCCGACGGCAAGGCGATCCCGCTGGAGAAGACGGGGGCGCGGCTGCCGCAGGTGCAGTAGGGCCACCAGGGCAGACGCAAGGCGGCGGCCCCCCTTCGAAGGGGGGCCGCCGCCTTGTGTCGTCCGCGACGGCTCAGCCGCCTCGGACGGTTCAGCTGAAGGAGTCGCCGCAGGCGCAGGAGCCCGTCGCGTTCGGGTTGTCGATCGTGAAGCCCTGCTTCTCGATGGTGTCGACGAAGTCGATGGACGCGCCGCCCAGGTACGGGGCGCTCATCCGGTCGGTGACGACCTTGACGCCGTCGAAGTCCTTGACGACGTCGCCGTCGAGGGAGCGCTCGTCGAAGAAGAGCTGGTAGCGCAGGCCGGAGCAGCCACCGGGCTGAACGGCGACACGCAGGGCCAGGTCCTCGCGGCCTTCCTGGTCGAGCAGGGCCTTGACCTTCGCCGCGGCGGCGTCGGACAGGATGATGCCGTCGGTGACGGTGCTGGTCTCGTCCGATACGGACATCTACATCTCTCCCGGGTTGTACGGAGACTGCTTGCCGACGGTTGCAACCGACGGGGCCGCGGATTCATTCCGGGCCGAGCTCTTGTCTTTTCGTTCCCTTCTCATGCTCGCACATGCGGTTGCGAGCGGAAAATGCCTGCGGACACGCCTCCGGCGCTTCTCCGGGATTCACGTCACATCGACGCTATGACCATCGTCAAAGTGACGGTATGCGGGTTATGATAGATAACGTCAGATCGACGAAAAGTAGAAAGGGTGCGTGTCGTGACCACCGCCCAGACCACGGAGCTCGACGTAAAGCCGTCTCCGCTCGCCCTGTTGCTGCTCGGCCGTGAGGCCGACCCGAGGAGCGAGCGGGGCGTCGAGTGTCCCGGCGACCTGCCCTCCCCGTCCGACCCGGACCTGGTGGAGCGGGCCCGCGCGGCCAAGGAGAAGCTCGGTGACAAGGTCTTCGTGCTCGGCCACCACTACCAGCGCGACGAGGTCATCCAGTTCGCCGACGTCACGGGCGACTCCTTCAAGCTGGCCCGGGACGCGGCCGCACGCCCGGAGGCCGAGTACATCGTGTTCTGCGGTGTGCACTTCATGGCCGAGTCCGCCGACATCCTGACCTCCGACGACCAGAAGGTCGTGCTGCCCGACCTCGCCGCCGGCTGCTCCATGGCCGACATGGCGACGGCCGAGCAGGTCGCCGAGTGCTGGGACGTGCTGACCGAGGCCGGCATAGCCGAGCAGGTCGTGCCCGTCTCGTACATGAACTCGTCCGCCGACATCAAGGCGTTCACGGGGAAGCACGGCGGCACGATCTGCACCTCCTCCAACGCCCAGCGGGCCCTGGAGTGGGCCTTCGACCAGGGGGACGACCCCTCGACGACGAAGGTGCTGTTCCTGCCCGACCAGCACCTGGGCCGCAACACGGCCGTGCGCGACATGGGCATGTCCCTGGAGGACTGCGTCCTCTACAACCCGCACAAGCCGAACGGCGGGCTGACCGTCGAGCAGCTGCGCGACGCGAAGATGATCCTGTGGCGCGGCCACTGCTCGGTGCACGGCCGCTTCAGCCTGGAGTCGGTCGAGGACGTGCGCGCCCGGATCCCCGGCGTCAACGTGCTCGTGCACCCCGAGTGCCGGCACGAGGTCGTGTCCGCGGCGGACTACGTCGGCTCGACCGAGTACATCATCAAGGCGCTGGAGGCGGCCCCGGCCGGCTCCAAGTGGGCCATCGGCACCGAGCTGAACCTGGTCCGCCGGCTGGCGAACCGTTTCGCGCCCGAGGGCAAGGAGATCGTCTTCCTCGACAAGACGGTCTGCTTCTGCTCGACCATGAACCGCATCGACCTCCCCCACCTGGTCTGGACCCTGGAGTCCCTCGCCGAGGGCAAGCTGGTCAACCGGATCGAGGTCGACGAGGAGACCGAGGCGTACGCGAAGCTGGCGCTGGAGCGGATGCTGGCGCTGCCGTAACCCCGTAGGCCCGTAGGCCCGTAGGCCCTCGCAGGCTCCCGTAGGCCCGAGATGCCCTTCCCCCGCAGAGCAAGCCCGCGGGGGAAGGGCACCGGCCGGTCAGGGCGTCACACGCCGGCCGGCTCGGGCGTCCTCTCCGGCTCCGGCGCCTGCCGCTTCGCCGCGCGCTTCTGCGCCCGGCGCTCCTTGCGCAGTTCGAGCATCGCGTAGAGCGTCGGGACCAGGAGCAGGGTGAGCAGGGTCGAGGTGATCAGACCGCCGATCACGACCACCGCCAGCGGCTGGGCGATGAAGCCGCCCTCGCCGGTGACGCCCAGGGCCATCGGGAGCAGGGCGAAGACGGTCGCCAGGGCCGTCATGAGGATGGGCCGCAGCCGGTGCCGGCCGCCTTCCACCACGGCCTCCACGACGCCGTAGCCCTGCTTCCGGTACTGGTTGATCAGGTCGATCAGGACGATCGCGTTGGTCACCACGATGCCGATGAGCATCAGCATGCCGATCATCGCGGGGACGCCCATCGGGGTGCCCGTGACGATCAGCAGGCCGATCGCGCCGGTCGCCGCGAACGGGATGGAGACCAGCAGGATCAGCGGCTGCACGAGCGACCGGAACGTCGCCACCAGCAGCATGAAGACGATCGCGATCGCCGCGAGCATCGCCAGGCCGAGGTTGGCGAAGGCGTCGTCCTGGTCCTGGCTGACCCCGCCGATCTCGGCCGTGGCGCCCGCCGGGAGCTTCAGGGCGTCGATCTCGGACTGGAGCTTCGTGCTGACCGCGCCCGTGTTGTCGCCGGTCGGCCGGGCGGTGACGGTCGCCGCCCGCTGACCGTCGATCCGGGTCATCGACACCGGTCCGTCGACCACCTGGACGGTGGCGATGTCGCCCAGCCTCACCGCGCCCAGGCGCAGCGACCTCAGCTGGTCCAGGGTCTCGGCGGGCTTCGCCGAGCGGATGACGACGTCGCGCTCGGTGTCGTCCAGGACGGCCTTCGCGGCCGTCGTCCCGCGCACCGCCTGGGCGACCGCGGCGCCCAGCGTCTGGTCGTCGAAGCCGGCCGCGGCGGCCTTGGCGTTGGCCTTGACCGAGATGCGCGGCACGCTCTGCGAGAGGTCGCTGGTCACGTCGGTGACGTGGTCGAGGCCGGCCACGGCCTTGCGGACCTGCTCGGCCGCCGTGCGCAGCACGTCCCCGTCGGCCGCCTTCACCACGACGCTGAGGTCCTGGCTGCCGAAGCCGTCGCCGGCGGCGACGGTGGTGGTCCCGATGCCGTCGAGCTTCTTCAGCCCGTCCTCGATGCGGTCCTGGACGTCGTCGTAGGACGCCGAGTCCGTCAGCATCACCTGGTAGGACGCCTGGTTGGTGTCGGTGCCGCCGCCGAAGGCCGCCATGAAGCCGGAGGAGCCGACGGTGACCTGGTAGTCCTTCACGCCCTTGACGCCGGCGAGCAGCCGCTCGACCTTCTTCGCCTGGACGTCGGTGGCGGCCAGGCTGGTGCCGGGCTTCAGCTCCTGCTTGACCGTCAGGACCTGCTGCTCCCCCTGGTCGAAGAAGTTGGTCTTCAGCAGGGGCGCCATGCCGAAGGTGCCGACCAGGACGACGACCGCGATGGCCACGCTGGTCAGCCGGCGCCGGGTCGCGAAGCGCAGGACGGGGACGTAGAGGCGCTGGAGGCGGCTCTTCGCCTCCTTCTCCTCGGCCGCGCGGCGGGCTTCCTCGGCGTCCCGGGACGTGCCCTTGGGGGCGCGCAGGAACCAGTACGACAGGACCGGGACGACCGTCAGCGAGACCAGCAGGGAGGCCAGCAGGGCCGCCGTCACGGTGAGGCTGAACGCGCCGAACAGGGCGCCCACCATGCCGCCGACCAGGCCGATTGGCAGGAACACGGCGACCGTGGTGAGGGTGGAGGAGGTGACCGCGCCGGCCACCTCGCGGACGGCGGCGATGATCGCCGTCTGGCGCTCCTCGCCGTAGCCGAGGTGGCGTTTGATGTTCTCCAGGACGACGATCGAGTCGTCGACGACCCGGCCGATCGCGATGGTCAGCGCGCCCAGGGTCAGCATGTTCAGGGAGAGGTCGCGCGTCCACAGCACGATCAGGGCCAGGACGACCGACAGCGGGATGCTGACCGCCGTCACCAGCGTGGAGCGCAGCGAGGCCAGGAAGACCAGGATGACGAGGACCGCGAAGAGCAGACCGAGCGCGCCCTCGGTCGTCAGGCCCTCGATGGCCTTCGACACGGCCGGGCCCTGGTCGCTGACGACGGTGATCGTCGCGCCGGAGCCGAGGTCCCGGCGCAGGCCGGGCAGCTTGTCCTCGACGGCGTTCGAGATGGCGACCGCGCTGCCGTCGTGGTCCATGGTGACCATGACCGCGAGGCTGGGCCTGCCGTCGGTGCGGGTGAGGGAGTCGGCCGGGGCCTCCTCCTGCTGCACGGCCGATACGTCGCCGACCCGTACCGGCTTCTTGCCGCCGACGCCGGGGATCGTCAGGTCCTCGATCTGCTGTACGGAGGTGTAGCCGCCGCCGACCTGGACGGTGCGGTTGGCGCCCGACTCGTCGAAGGAGCCGGCCGGGACGGTCGCGCCGCCCGCCTGGAGGGCCTGGGCGAGGGCCTGCGTGGTCAGGCCGGCCTTCGCCAGCTTCGCGTCGTCGGGGGTGACCGAGACCTGGAGGTCGCGGACTCCGGTGACGGTGACCTGGCCGACGCCGTCGACGTCCCGCAGGGCGGGGACGACGCTCCGGTCGAGCTGGTCGGCGAGGGCCTGCTGGTCCTTGTCGGAGGTGACGGCGAGGACGACGGTCGGCATGTCGTCGGTGGAACCGGCGACGACCTGCGGGTCCACGGCGTCCGGGAGCTGGACGCGGGCCCGGTTGACGGCCTGCTGGACGTCGGCGACCAGCTGCTTGGTGTCGTTGCCGTAGTCGAAGGAGGCCACGATGAGGGCGTTGCCCTCGCTGGCCGTGGAGGTCACACCGGTGATGCCGTCGACGCCCTCGAGGTTGTCCTCGATGGGCTCGATCACCTGCTTCTCGACGACGTCCGGCGAGGCGCCCTGGTACGGGGCGAGCACGGACACCATCGGCAGTTCGATGGTGGGCAGGAGCTGCTGTTTGAGCTGCGGAATCGCGATCGCGCCGAAGGCGAGCGCGACAAGGGACATCAGGCCTATCAGGGCCCGTTGCGCGAGGCTGAACTTGGACAGCCAGGACATGGGTTACGGGTCTCTCTTCTGTGAGCGGCAGAAGTGTCCCCCTCACCCTGTGGCATCACTGTGTCCCGATCCGTAGACCCCAGGTCCCGTTCCTTATGCGGCTCATACTCCGAGCGCAGTACGGCCGGGCGGACCTCACTCCACCCTCGGACGGACCAGCCCCGACTCGTACGCGATCACCACGAGCTGCGCCCGGTCGCGCGCGCCCAGCTTGGCCATGGCCCGGTTGACGTGCGTCTTCACGGTCAGCGGACTGACCTCCAGGCGCTCGGCTATCTCGTCGTTGGAGTGACCGCCGGCGACCTGCACGAGGACCTCGCGCTCGCGCACGGTGAGCGCGTCGAGCCGCCGCTGTGCGCCGGCCGGGTCGCGGTCGTCGTCCGCCGCGCCGCCCTGCGCGAGGAAGCGGGCGATCAGACCCTTGGTGGCGGCCGGCGACAGCAGCGCCTCGCCGCCCGCGGCGATCCGGATCGCGCTCAGCAGTTCCTCGGGCTCGCTGCCCTTTCCGAGGAAGCCCGAGGCGCCCGCGCGCAGCGACTGCACCACGTAGTCGTCGACCTCGAAGGTCGTCAGGATGACCACCCTGACCTGCGCCAGGGCCGGATCGGCGCTGATCAGACGGGTCGCGGCGAGACCGTCCATGCCCGGCATACGGATGTCCATCAGGACGACGTCGGCGCGCTCCTCCTTCGCCAGCGCGACCGCCTGAGCGCCGTCGGACGCCTCGCCGACCACCTCCATGTCGGGCTCCGAGTCGACGAGCACCCGGAACGCGCTGCGCAGCAGCGCCTGGTCGTCGGCGAGCAGGACGCGAATGGTCATACGGTCTCTCCCGTGGCGGCCGTGCGGGTCTTGACCGGCAGGATCGCATGGACGCGGAAGCCGCCTCCGTAGCGGGGACCGGTGGTGAGGGTGCCGCGCAGGGCGCTGACGCGCTCCCGCATGCCGAGCAGACCATGACCCCCGCCGGCCTGCGGGGGCTCCTCGTCCGTGGGGCGTCCGTCGTCGAGGACCGTGATCTCTATGTTCGGTCCCACGCGTACGACGCTCACCTCGGCCTTGGCCTCGCCTCCCGCGTGCTTCTGCACATTGGTGAGCGCCTCCTGGATGACCCGGTAGGCGGCCAGGTCCACGGCGGCGGGGAGCTTCGTCTCCTGGTCGGCTCGGGCGACCTCGATCCGAAGGCCGGCGTTGCGGAAGGTGCCGGCCAGCTCGTCGAGACGGTCCAGGCCGGGGGCGGGCTCGGTCGGGGCCTCGGGGTCGCCGGACTGGCGCAGCAGGCCGACGGTGGCGCGCAGCTCGTTGAGGGCGGAGCGGCTGGCCTCGCGGACGTGCCCGAGTGCCTCCTTGGCCTGGTCGGGGCGCTTGTCCATGACGTGCGCGGCGACTCCGGCCTGGACGTTGACCAGGGCGATGTGGTGGGCGACGACGTCGTGCAGGTCGCGGGCGATGCGCAGGCGTTCCTCGGCGACCCGGCGGCGGGCCTCCTCCTCGCGGGTGCGCTCGGCCCGCTCGGCGCGCTCGCGGATGGCCTGGACGACGGCCCGGCGGCTGCGCACGGCGTCCCCGGCGGTGGCGCCGATGCCGGTCCAGGCGAGGATGCCGAGGTTTTCCTGGGCGTACCAGGGCAGCGGTCCGGCGAGCATGGCCGCGCCGGTGAGGACCGTCATGGTGAGCAGACCGGCACGCCAGGTGGTGGGGCGGTCGGTGGTGGCGGCGACGGTGAACAGGGCGACCACGGCGGACATCGCGACCGGGTGGCGGGGGTCGCCGGTGAGGGACTCGACGAGGGAGACGGCGCCGGTGAGCGCGAGGACCGTCATGGGGGTGCGGCGGCGGAAGACGAGGGCGACGGCGCCGAGGGTCATCAGCAGGAGGCTGAAGGCGTCCGGGGTGCGCAGGCTCCAGCTGACGCCCTGTTGGCCGTGCGGGTTCACGAAGGAGCTCGCGAGCATGCACAGGAGTACGGCGGCGGCGAGGGCGGTGTCCAGGGCCAGGGGGTGCGCCTTCAGCTGGCGCTGGGCCTGAGCGAAGGGGGTCACTTTGGGGGGGTCACTTTTTGGGTACCGTCGCTTTCCGTGCCGTAGCTGGGGGGCTGCCGCCTCCAGACCCCCGCTGTCGGCCCTTTAGGGGCCTCGTCCTCAATCTCCCCCAGAGGGGGCACCCCCAGACGGGCTGCAGTGCCGTGACCGGCGCTGGAAGGTTGCCGCCCTCAGCCCGGAAAAGACCATCAGGCCCTCAGCCGGGGATCAAGCCGTCGTCGCTCAGCATCTCCCTGACCTCGTCCAGGCTGGCGTCCGGGGACGGGAGGATCAGTTCCGATGGTTCCAGGGACTCGTCGGGGAGGGTGCCGCCCAGACGCCGGACGGCGTCGAGGAGGGCGCCGAGGGTGCGGTGGAAGCCGTCCTCGTCGCCGGCCTCCATCTGCTCCAGCAGCTCGTCGTCCAGCTTGTTCAGCTCGGCGAAGTGGGAGTCGGCCAGCGTCCACTGGCCCTCCCCCATGATCCGGACGATCATGTCGGCCTCCTCGGCTCCGGGCCCCGGCGCCGGACTGCTCACTGCTTGTCGAAGCGCGGGGTGTCCTGTGGCTGCTGCTGGGACTGCGACTGGCTCGTGCCACCTTCGATGGCCTGCTGCCCGGCGGAGCTTCCTCCGGCGAGCTCGGCCTTCATGCGCTGCAGTTCCAGCTCTACATCCGTACCACCGGAGAGGCGGTCCAGCTCGGCCTGGAGGTCGTCCTTGGCGATGCCGGTGGGGTCGTCGAGGGCCCCGGAGGCCATGAGCTCGTCGAGGGCGCCGGCGCGGGCCTGGAGCTGGGCGGTCTTGTCCTCGGCGCGCTGGATGGCCAGGCCGACGTCGCCCATCTCCTCGGAGATGCCCGAGAAGGCCTCCCCGATGCGGGTCTGGGCCTGGGCGGCCGTGTAGGTGGCCTTGATGGTCTCCTTCTTGGTGCGGAAGGCGTCCACCTTGGCCTGGAGGCGCTGGGCCGCGAGGGTGAGCTTCTCCTCTTCGCCCTGGAGCGTGGAGTGCTGTGTCTCGAGGTCGGTGACCTGCTGCTGGAGGGCGGCGCGGCGGGACAGGGCCTCGCGGGCGAGGTCCTCCCGGCCGAGCGCGAGCGCCTTGCGGCCCTGGTCCTCCAGCTTGGTGGACTGGTTCTGCAGCTGGTTCAGCTGGAGTTCCAGACGCTTGCGCGAGGTGGCCACGTCGGCGACGCCGCGGCGGACCTTCTGGAGCAGCTCGAGCTGCTTCTGGTACGAGTAGTCGAGGGTTTCGCGCGGGTCCTCGGCCCGGTCAAGGGCCTTGTTCGCCTTCGCGCGGAAGATCATCCCCATACGCTTCATGACACCGCTCATGGGCTTCGCGCGCCCCCTTCTGACGGACTCCGGCACCGGCCTTGCGACAGAACCCACAGTACGGGCCCTGCATCCATTGACGCACTGTTCGGGGACGGATGCGCTCATCCCCAAGGACGACTGACCAAGGTCTTGCTCCGGCGTAAGGAGTAGGTGACCTTCAGGGTCGCCGTGTGACCGGTAGGTCACTCGACGTCCCCTCTTCCACCCATCTGACCCGGTCCGTCTTCCTGTACAGACGCCTGGTGTTGCCGGATCGTTCCCCGCCCGGCTGGGGTCCATGCCCGGGGAGCGCTTACCCTTGGGTTTTGTGTTCCGTAGCCGTGCCAAGGAAGAGAAGGCCCAGGTCGCCGACAAGGCGCCGGTGACCGACTCCAAGCAGACCCGTGACCCGCAGGCCAAGAAGGGCAGGCCCACGCCCAAGCGCAGTGAGGCCCAGTCCCAGCGCCGCAGCGTCGCCAACACGACGACGTCGCGCAAGGAGGCCTCCAAGCGCCAGCGCGACGAGCGCCGTGCGCAGCTGGAGAGGCAGCGCCAGGCGCTGGCCAGCGGCGACGAGCGCTATCTGCCCGCGCGGGACAAGGGGCCCGTGCGCAAGTTCGCGCGTGACTTCATCGACTCGCGGTTCAACGTGGCGGAGTTCTTCCTGCCCATGGCCGTGGTCATCCTCGTGCTGAGCATGGTGCGGGTGGGCGCGCTGCAGAGCATCGCGCTGCTGCTGTGGCTGGTGGTGATCGTGCTCATCGTGGTCGACTCGTTCGTCACCTCCTTCCGTCTCAAGAAGCGGCTCGCCGAGCGCTTCCCCGAGCAGAACCGCCGGGGCGCGGTGGCCTACGCCCTCATGCGCTCCCTCCAGATGCGTCGGCTCCGGCTGCCCAAGCCACAGGTCAAGCGCGGAGAGCGGCCCTGAGCACTGCGTCTTTCTCCGGGGGGGCGGCCAAGGCCTGGCTGAGCAAGCTGGGTGGGCTGCGTGACGTCGTACGCCAGGAGCTGGTGGCCCGGCAGCTCGACGAGCAGATGGCGGGGCGGTATCCGGTCGGGCGGCGGCTGCGGGTGCTCGACGTAGGGATGGGCCAGGGCACGCAGGCGCTGCGGCTGGCCCGGCTCGGTCATCAGGTGACCGGGCTCGAACAGGACACGACGATGGTCGCCGCGGCCCGCAAGGCCCTGTCCTGCGAGCCGGAGGGCATCCGGGAGCGGGTTCGGATCATCGAGGGCGACGGCCGCGACACGGGCGTGCACTTCCTGCCCGGCAGCTTCGACGTGGTGCTGTGCCACGGCGTACTGATGTACGTGGAGGAGCCCGACCCCCTGCTCGCGGGGCTGGCGCGGATGCTGGCCCAGGGCGGGCTGCTGTCGCTGCTGGTGCGCAACGCGGACGGGCTGGCCATGCGGCCGGGGCTGTCCGGCGACTGGGCGGGCGCGCTGGACGCCTTCGACAGCGTGACGTACCGCAACCGGCTGGGCCTGGACGTGCGGGCGGACCGGCTGGAGCGGCTGACGGACACGCTGGCCGGGATCGGGGCGCCGTTGCAGGCCTGGTTCGGGGTGCGGGTGTTCACGGACACGGCGGCGGACGGCGCGGAGCTTCCGCAGGACCCCGGGGCCCTGGAGACGCTGCTGGCCGCGGAGGAGCGCGCGGGGCGCACCGATCCCTATCGAAATGTGGCGGCGCTGCTGCACCTCTGCGGAGTCCGCGGCTGAAGTGCGCTCGTTCGGGTGAGACGGGCTCGCCTGGTTCTCACCCCTGACGGGGTGGCCGGGCTGCGGCCACCCCGTCGCGCGGCTACGCGGGCACGGGGCCTACGCCTCGTTCGCGTGCAGGCTCATCGGGCCGTAGATCTTGGTGGAGTCCTCGAAGAGATGCACCTGGTCCGCGCCGCCTTCGAGGAGGTCCTTCCAGATTTCCCCGATCCAGGACTCGGCGTCCCCCTGCGTGGTGAACTCCTCGGGCTGCACCGCGGGCTGGACCTCCGTCCCGTCGGCCTTCTCGAACCGCCACGTCCATGCCGCCATGTACGCCTCCCTGATGTGAACAGGTGCAAAACAGGAGCCGGATCTTGGTCCGGCTCCTGCCACGCAGCCTAGTCGGATGCGCAAGACCTGGTCAGACGCGCGAAAATCAGCTTCGTGGAAGTAACTCTGCTCGGTACCGGCGCCCCCGCGGGACTGCCCCGCCCCGACTGTTCCTGCGCGGTGTGCGCGACCTCGCTCGGGGTGCACGCGCGCGCGGCGACCGCGTTGCTCGTGGACGGGGCGCTGTTGCTGGATCTGACGCCGGGCGCGGCGTTCGCGGCGGCGCGGGCGGGACGCTCGCTGGGCGGGGTGCGGCAGGTGCTGCTGTCGCATCCGCACGACGGGCCCCCGGTGGAGGTGCCGGCCGGGCTGCCGCAGCCGGGGCGGGTGCCGGACGGACGGGAGTTGACGCTGCTGACGGGGCATCGGGTGCGGGCGGTGGCGATGGACGCGCCGGGCACCGGGTACGCGGTGACCGGCCCCGAGGGGCAGCGGCTGCTGTATCTGCCGCCGGGCGGCGCGCCCGCCGGGCTGGAGGAGGGGACGACGCCGGCCGAGCGGTACGACATGGTCCTGGCGGATCTCGTGGGGCGGCCGGACGCCCTGGCGAAGCTGCGGGCGGTCGGCGCGGTGGGACCCACTACCGACGTCGTCGCCGTCCACCTGGACCACGGCGTGCCGCCGGGCGCGGAGTCGCGGCGCCGGCTCGCGGCGGCGGGCGCGCGGGCGGTGCCGGACGGGTCGACGCTGACCGTGGGGGTGTACGAGGACGTGCCGGACGTACCGCGGCGGACGCTGGTGCTGGGCGGCGCGCGGTCGGGGAAGTCGGTGGAGGCCGAGCGGCGGCTGGAGTCCTTCCCGGACGTGCTGTACGTGGCGACCGGCGGGACCCGGGGCGGGGACACCGAGTGGGCGTCGCGGGTCTCCGCGCACCGGGAGCGGCGGCCCGGCTCATGGCGTACGACGGAGACCTGCGACCTCGTGCCCCTGCTGGCCAAGGACGGGGCGCCGCTGCTGATCGACTGTCTGTCGCTGTGGCTGACGGACGTGATGGACGCCGTCGGGGCATGGGACGACGCGATGTGGGCGGACGGGGGCGAACGGGCGCTGCGCGGGCGGGTCGCGGAGTTGGCGGGGGCCGTGCGGTCGGCCCGGCGGACGGTGGTGCTGGTGTCCAACGAGGTGGGCTCGGGGATCGTGCCGGCCACGGCGTCCGGGCGACGCTACCGGGACGAGCTGGGCCGGCTCAACGCGGCGGTCGCGGGCGAGTGCGAGGAGGTCGTGCTGGTGGTGGCGGGGCAGGCGCTGGTCCTGCGGGGACCGGCGACCGGCGCCTGACCGCAGGTTGCAGCTGGTTTCCCTGGTGGCCGATGGTCGGTGGCCGATGGCCGGTGATCAGTCGCGGCGGGCGATGATCCGGTACGCGTTCGAGAAGCGGGTGCGGCGCAGGGCCGGGGCCAGGAGGTGGTCGGCGGCCGCGGCCAGGGCGACCAGAGGGCCGGCCGCTCGGCGCAGGGGGGTCCGGCGGGCGAAGAGTGAGACGGCCGCCGCCAGGTCGTGGGGGGTGTGGGGGGCCTTGCGGTCCGTCGCCACGATCTGGCAGCCCTGGGCCTCGAGTTCCGCCCGGAGGTTGGCCAGCGGGATCAGGTGGAGATGGCGGGGCTGGTCGTAGGAGTGCCACCACTTGCCCAGGAGGGCCGCGGACGCGCTGGCCGGGTCGGGGAGTTCGAGGAGGAGGTGGCCGCCCGGGCGCAGGGCCGTCAGCGCCGCCGCGAGCTCCTGTCTGGGGTCGCGGGTGTGTTCCAGGTGGTGCAGCATGCTGACCACGTCGTAGCGGCCGCGCAGCCGGGACAGGACCTCCGGGCTCGTCAACTGGCCCCGGTGGGCCTCGTCCAGCCGGCCCGCCGCTCGCGCCCGCTCCACTCTCGGGGTGGGGTCCACCCCGTCGAACGCCGTGTAGGCGAACAGTTCCTTCGCCGTCTGAGGGAAGGCCGCGTCCCCGGTCCCCACATCCAGCCAACTTTCCGGCTCCGGGAAGGGCAGCATCGCCCGGGCCGTCGCCCTCAGGCGCCTGCGGCCGACCCGCTCGACGTCGCCCTGGACGTCGTACAGCCCGAGGCCCTCGGGGGTCAGGCGGGGGTTCTGGAAGGCGTGGGCGCAGTCGCGGCACTCGTCGACCACGAAGGTGCCGGGTCTGCGCTGGCGCAGGTCCGGGGCGCGCAGCCGGGTGCGCAGCCGTTTCGAGCCGCACCAGGGGCAGTCGTCGCGGCGCGGCTCGTGGACGGGCCTGGGGGGCATGAGCGGCTCCGGAGGGGAGATCGAGCGGGAGACGGAACGTACGACAATTCGCAGTAAAACGGAACGTATGGGATACCGATCTTGGGTGCAAAGACGTCGTGGGATTGTGGTGGCGATGTGGCGCGGAACCGTTCGATCGGTGCCGGTACTGTTCGGCGAATGAGCTCGCTTAATCTCGACGACTTCACCGATCTGATCGAGCGCCCGGACGGCGGGATGCGCCGCGACGCGGAGGCCCGCCGGGAACGTCAGATCGTGCCGCCCGGAGCGCTGGGGCGACTGGACGACCTGGGTGAGTGGCTGGCGGCGGCGCAGGGCTCGGTGCCCGTACGGCCCATCGCGCGGCCGCGGGCGGTGCTGTTCGCCGGCGACCACGGGATCGCCGAGCTCGGCGTCTCGGCGCGAGCGGCGGGCAGCGCCTCGGAGTTGGTGCGCGAGATCCTGGCGGGCGGCCGCCCGGTGGCCGTGCTCGCCCGGCGGCTCGACGTGCCCGTGCGGATCGTCGACATGGCGCTGGACTGCCCGCCGGAGACGTTCCCCGAGGACGTCGTACGGCATCGGGTGCGGCGCGGCAGCGGCCGGATCGACGTCGAGGACGCGCTGACCCTGGAAGAGGCCGAGGCGGCCTTCCTCGCCGGGGTCGCGGTGGCCGACGAGGAGGCCGACTCCGGTACGGACCTGGTGGTGCTCGGCGATGTGAGCGTGGGCGGGACGACGGCGGCCGGCGTGCTGGTCGCGGCGCTGTGCGGGACCGACGCCTCCGTGGTGACCGGGCGGGGCGGCGAGGCGATCGACGACCTGGTGTGGATGCGCAAGTGCGCCGCGATCCGGGACGCGCTGCGGCGGGCGCGGCCGGTGCTCGGGGAGCAGTTGCAGCTGCTGGCGACCGTGGGCGGCGCCGACCTCGCCGCCATGACGGGCTTTCTGCTCCAGTGCGCGGTACGGAAGTTGCCGGTGGTCCTGGACGGGGTCGTGGCGGCGGCGTGCGCGCTCGTCGGGCAGCGGATCGCGTTCCGGGCGCCGGACTGGTGGCTGGCGGCGCACAAGAGCGGCGAGCCGGGGCAGGCGAAGGCACTCGACCGGATGGCCCTGGAGCCGCTCCTGGACCAGGGCGTGACCGTGGGCGAGGGCGCGGGCGCACTGCTGGCGCTGCCCCTGGTCCAGGCCGCGGCGGCCCTGGCGGCGGAACTGCCGGAGAAGCCGCAGGAGACCGCTTCCGAGGAGCCCGAGAAGGACCCCGACAAGGACTCCCACGAGGCGGCGGACGAGGAGTCGGAGAGGCACTCGGACGAGGGGCCGGAGAAGGAGTAAAAGGAGTAAAGGGACAGGCGGCCCAAAAGAGCGGATCTATGGAAGTGCACCCATATGATCACCGCTCATGGGAAATGCCCGGGCCGCCGCCTTCACCGTCTGGTATCTGCGTGCCGTCGCGTTCGTCAACTTCCTCAGTGCGATGTCGGTCTCCCTGGGGCAGGACGTACGGCGCCACAACCAGGAGGACTTCTTCACCCCGTATCTGCTGACGGCCGGGTTCGCCTCGGGTGTCTTCACCGCGTTCCTCGCCGTCACCATGCGGCGGCGCAAGCGGGCCGCGTGGATCCTGAACCTCGCGCTGAGCGGGACGTTCCTGGGCCTGTTCGCGCTCGCCATGGCGTTCCCCGAGATCCGCCGCCATCCACAGAACTGGGTCTCGCTGGGGCTGACCGCCGCCTTCGTCGCCGCGCTGGTCGCCGGGCGGCGGGAGTTCTACGCCAAGGGCGACCGGACCAATCCGAAACTCGCCGCGGCCGTCGGGACCGGCGGGCTGCTCGGCGCCTCGCTGCTGGCCGCGCTGCTGGTGACCGTCACCAACCGGGCGCAGACGCCCTCCACGTTCCTCGAACGCTGGCGGTACGGCACGCTCCGGCTGGTCTCGGTCGCCGCCGAGGAGTCCCACTACTCCGGCATCGCCACGCCCACCTGGGTCGACGTCGCCGTCAACGTCCTGAGCACCGTGCTCGTCCTCGCCGTGCTGTACGCGGCCTTCCGCTCCCGGCGGGCCGTCGACCCGCTCACCGAGGACGACGAGAAACGGCTGCGGGAGCTGCTGGAGCGGCACGGCGAGCGGGACTCCCTCGGGTACTTCGCGCTGCGCCGGGAGAAGAGCGTGCGCTGGTCGCCCACGGGGAAGGCGGCCCTCGCCTACCGGGTCGTGGGCGGGGTGTCGCTGGCCTCCGGGGATCCGCTCGGGGACCCGGAGGCCTGGCCGGGGGCGATCGAGCCGTGGCTCGCCGAGGCGCGGGCGCACGGATGGATCCCGGCGGTGATGGGGGCGAGCGAGGAGGCCGGGACCGTGTACGCGCGGCACGGTCTCGACGCGCTGGAGCTCGGGGACGAGGCCCTGGTCGAGGTCGCCGAGTTCACCCTCGAAGGACGGGCGATGCGGACCGTGCGGCAGGCGTACAACCGGGTGCGGCGGGCCGGGTACACCGTGCGCGTACGGCGGCACGAGGACATCCCGGCCGACGAGATGACGTACCTCGTGCGGCGCGCCGACGACTGGCGGGACGGGGCCACCGAGCGCGGGTTCAGCATGGCGCTGGGGCGGCTCGCGGACCCGGAGGACGGGCGCTGCGTGATGCTGGAGTGCACTGACGCGCAGGGCGAACTGCGGGCGCTGCTCTCCTTCGTGCCGTGGGGACCGCACGGGCTGTCCCTGGACCTGATGCGGCGGGACCGGGAGTCCGACAACGGGCTGATGGAGTTCATGGTCATCGAGCTGCTGCGGGGAGCCCGGGAGATCGGCATCACCCAGGTCTCGCTCAACTTCGCCGTGTTCCGGTCGGTGTTCGAACGGGGCGCACGGCTCGGCGCCGGGCCGGTGCTGCGGCTGTGGCGGTCGCTGCTCAGCTTCTTCTCGCGCTGGTGGCAGATCGAGTCGCTGTACCGCGCCAACGCCAAGTACCGGCCCATCTGGGAGCCGAGGTTCCTGCTCTTCGAGAAGAGCGCGGACCTGCCCCGCATCGCCATCGCGGCGGCGCGGGCGGAGGGCTTCCTGGAGGCGCCGGGACTGCCGAAGTGGCTGCACCGCAGGCATCTGGAGACCCACCGATGAGACCGCTCGCCCGCTGGGCCCGCGCCGAGTGGGGGCCGCTGTACAGGGCCGTACGCAAGCCCCTGGTGAAACGGCGGCTTCGGGCGATCCCGATGACGCTCGGGGCGGTGTGCCTGACGGCGGCCCTACAGGTCGTGCAGAACCAGTCCTGGGGCTACCGGCTCGTGCAGAACCTCGGGGCCGTGCGGGCCGAGGACCCTCTGTGGCTCGCCCTGCTGCGCACCCCGCTCTCCCTCTTCGTCCCGGCGCTGGACCTGCCCGTGTGGGGTGCGCTCGCACAGGTTCTGCTGGTGTTCGGGATCGCCGAGATCTGTCTGGGCTGGTGGCGCACCCTCGTCATCGCCTACGCCGCCACCCTCGCCGGCACGCTGTACGCGCGCGTGGGCGTCGCCCTCGGCCCCGGCGCCCCGTTCGGCCTGCCCGGCTCCGACGCCCGGATCGTCGACACCGGCCCCTCGGCGGCCGTGGTCGGCCTCGCGGTCTTCCTGGGCTGGCGACACGGCGCGTACCTCACGGCGGCCGCGGTGATCCTGGCGATGGTCGTCGAGGTGCTGTTGAAGAACAACCTGGCCGGCAAGGAACACCTGGCGGCGATCGCGGCGGTACTGGCCCTGTGCGGAGCGGCGGAACTACGCCGCCGCCGACGGGGGCGGTGGGCCGGGCGGGGCCGACGGGGAGGGCTCAGGAAGCCGGTGGGCGCGAGCGGGGGGCGGGGCGGCGGCTGAGGCTGCGGCGGCTGCGGCGACGGCTGCTGAGGCGGCTGGCGGCTGGCGGCTGGCGGCTGGCGGCTGGCGGCTGGCGGCTGGCGGCTGGCGGCTGGCGGCTGGCGGCTGGCGGCTGGCGGCAGCGCACGGTCGTCTCCACTCTCCGGTCAGCTGCACTCTCCGGTCACCAGCATCGGCGTTCGTCCGTCATCCGCCCTCGCCCGACTGCGCGAGCTCCGCGTCCGTCTTGCCGCCCAGCCAGTCGCCTATCAGGCGGCGGGGGCGGGCCCAGCGGCGGTCGTGGTGGTAGGCGCGGAGGATCGCTCTGGCTCGGGCGCGGGGGCGGCGGCGGTAGAAGCGGCGGGCCCAGGGGGAGCCCGGGCGGGCCAGCCGTACCAGGCCGATCAGGCCCACCAACGGGACGATCACGCTGAAGATCGCCATCCGGGCCTTGCCCTTGCTCAGCACGGCCAACGAGAAGAGGAAGTTGACCGCGACGGTCGAGATGACGCTCCCCCGGTCCTGGAGCTCGTCCTGGCTCATGTCGTTGACGCCGAACGGCGCGAAGCCCACCAGCAGCAGTCCGACCAGCGCCGCCGCCAGGACGACGACCTCGACGCTCTTGCGCCCGGCCTCGGTCCAGTACACGTCGTCGAGGTGCACGATCAGCGCGAACTCGTCGAGGACGAGGCCCGTGCCGATGCCGAAGACCACCGCGAAGACGACCGCCCCGAAGCCGTGCCGGCCGCTCGCCACCGCGCCGAAGCCGCCCGCGACGGTCAGCACGACCCCGGGCACCACATGGTGGATGTGCACCCCGCCGGAGCTGATGTTGCCGAAGGGCCCCTTGCCCGCCCGGATGAGACGGGTGACGACCCGGGTGATCAGGAAGGTGAGCACGAACGCGGCCAGGGCGACGAGCAGGGGGAGTTTCCCCGGTTCGACGATGTTGCGCTGCAGCCAGTGGCCCATGTCCCCAGTCTCTCGGGGAGCCGGGCGGGCTGCCCGGCCGGTGCGGCGACCGGGCTACCCTGCCGACGTGTCCACGCCCCCGCCGCCTCCGCCGCCTCCGTCGTCCTCGCCGCCCCAGCCTCTCGACGGCCTCCGTTTCGCCTTCGGCACGCTCACCGTCCTCCCGGTCAGGGTGACCCGCTGGGACCGCCGGGCCGCGCGCGCGGGCATGCTGAGCGCCCCCGTGGTCGGGCTGGTCGTCGGCGGCTGCGCGGCGGGGCTGGGGCTGCTGCTCCTCTTCCTGGGCGCGAGCCCCCTTCTCGCGGGCGTCGCCTCCACCGCCGTACCCGCCGTCCTCACGCGGGGTCTGCACCTCGACGGGCTGGCCGACACCGCCGACGGGCTGGGCAGCGGGAAGCCCGCGGAGGACGCGCTGCGGATCATGAAGCAGTCGGACATCGGACCGTTCGGCGTGCTCACGCTCGTGCTGGTGCTGCTCGCCCAGGCGGCCGCGCTGGCGCAGCTCTACGACGCCTCCTGGGCGCGGGGCGCGATCGCGGCCGTGACCGCGGCGGTCGCCGGACGGCTGGCGCTCACCCTGGCCGCCCGCGCCGGGGTCCCGGCCGCCCGCCCCGAGGGGCTGGGCGCGGCGGTCGCCGGGGTGGTCCCGGCGCCGGGCGCGCTGGCGGTGACGGCCGCCTGCACACTCGCGGCGGCGGCCTGCGCGTGGGCACTCGGGGGGTACGACAGCGTGCGTACGGCGGTCGCGGTCGTCCTCGCGCTGGCCGTCGGCGAACTCCTGCTACGTCACTGCACGCGCCGCTTCGGCGGGGTCACCGGCGATGTCTTCGGCGGCCTGGCGGAGACGGCGACGACGACCGCGCTCGTGGTGCTGTGCCTGGGGAGTTGACGGACCTGGAGAGTTGACCGGCCTGGGGAGTTGACTGGCCTGGGAAGTTGACTGGCCTGGGAAGTTGACGGGGCATGAGGCAGGACCAGGCCGTCGGCGTCAGCAGGCCTCGCGCCACGCGCCCAGCTCGTACTTCTTCAGCAGGGAACTCAGCTTCAGGCGGCGGGAGTCGGCGCAGAAGCGGCTCGTGGGGAGCTCGTACTCGACGTGGAAGACGGCCTTGCCCGCCTCGATGAACGGGGTCAGGTCGTCGCACTCCTCGTACTGGGCGCACTGTTCGTTGACCGCGAAGTCGAAGTCGTCGACGAGCTGCGGGATCTGGTCGAGGTCGTTCTTCAGGCCGACCGACAGGCCCCGGTCGTGGGCGAGTTCGGCGATGAGCCGGTTGTAGCGGAGCTGGTCTGCGGCCTTGATCGGGAAGCCGGTCGTGTTCTTGTAGCCGTCCATGTTGTCCGGCTCGACCGCGTCGAAGCCCTTCTCGCGGCACATGTCGAGGCGAGCCGCCATCAGGGGTTTCAGGACGTCGGTGCGGCGGATGTCGAGCCAGCGCTCGCCGTCCCAGCCGTTTCCCTTGCCCAGCACGGACTTGGGGAACTCGTCGGCGTCGGGACGCCAGTCCTCCCAGGCGCCGGTGGACAGGTAGCAGATGACCTTGCGGCCGTCGCGGTGCAGGTCGGCGACCGTGTCCGCGGTGTGGTCGAAGCCGTCGACGTCGTAGACCGGCACGTCGATCGAGGTGTCCAGCCGACCGCTGAGCTGCCACTGCCAGTCGATGCCGGGGGCGGGCCGCCAGCGCTGCCCGGCCGCGTCGGAAGTCCTGCCGTCCGGAGCGTCGTCCGGCGCGGAGGCGCAGCCCGCGAGCGGCAGCAGAAAGAGGGTCAGGAGCAGGATCGGGCGTCTCACCGAAGTAAGGATCTCTCATAGGTCCGAGCCGGCCCACCGGGGGTGCGAGGATCGAGAGGTGGCTACGACGCCACCGACAGGTGAACACTCGCGTGCATGAGCGAGTGCGCACGCACGCGTACGCTCGTTCCCGGGGTTCGTCGCATCGGTTCGCCGCGCCGGTGGGGCCGACCCCGAGTGCGACCGCACCCTCGGCCCGGTTCTAGGGTCGGCTGTCGGGCCCGGTCGACCCACACTTTCCGGCCATTGCAACTTCACATCGGAAGCGAGAATTCACCACCGTGACTGCTCTCACTCTCAGCACCGCCGCGGCGCCCGGCCTCCGGGCCGACGCGATCGTGATCGGTGTCGCCAAGGCCGCGAACGGCCCGGTCGTCGCGCCGGGCGCCGAGTCCGTGGACAAGGCCTACGACGGCCGGCTCGCCGGCGTCCTGGAAACCCTCGGAGCCTCCGGCGCCGAGGGCGAGGTGACCAAGCTGCCCGCCCCGGCCGGCTTCAAGGCGCCGCTCGTTCTGGCGGTGGGACTGGGCGCGGAGCCCGAGAAGGACGCCTCCTTCGACGCCGAGGCCCTGCGCCGGGCGGCCGGCGTGGCCGCCCGCACCCTCACCGGCGCCAAGAAGGCCGCCTTCGCCCTGCCGGTGACCGACGCCGCCGACATCGGCGCGATCGCCGAGGGCATCGTGCTCGGCGCGTACTCCTTCGACGCCTACAAGGCCGCCCCCCGCGACGCCAAGGCCAAGAACGGCAAGGCGCCCCTCGCCGAGGCCGCCCTGCTCGGCGGCAAGCCGCGCGACGCCGCCCACAAGGCCGCGCTGGTCCGCGCCGGCGCCGTCGGCGAGGAGCTCAACCGCGCCCGCGACCTGATCAACATGCCGCCCAACGACCTCGACCCGGAGGCCTTCGCCGCCCTCGTGCAGACGGCGGCCAAGGAGCACGGCATCAAGGTGCAGGTGCTCGACGAGAAGGCCCTGGCCAAGGGCGGCTACGGCGGCATCCTCGGCGTCGGCGTCGGCTCGGCGGCGACCCCGCGCCTGGTGAAGCTGTCGTACACCGCCGGCAAGGCGAACAAGCACCTCGCCTTCGTCGGCAAGGGCATCACCTACGACTCGGGCGGCATCTCGCTGAAGCCGGCCGGTCACAACGAGACCATGAAGTGCGACATGAGCGGCGCGGCCGCGGTCTTCGCCGCCGTGGTCGCCGCGGCGCGCCTCGGCCTCGAGGTCAACGTCACCGGCTGGCTGGCGCTGGCCGAGAACATGCCGTCCGGCTCCGCCACCCGCCCGGGTGACGTGCTGCGCATGTACAGCGGCAAGACGGTCGAGGTCCTCAACACCGACGCCGAGGGCCGGCTGGTGCTCGCCGACGCGCTGTGGGCCGCCTCCGAGGAGAAGCCGGACGCGATCGTGGACGTCGCGACGCTGACCGGCGCGATGGTGCTGGCGCTGGGCAGCCGGACGTTCGGGATCATGGCGAACGACGACGCGTTCCGCTCCGCGCTGCACGAGGCGGCGGAGGAGGTCGGCGAGCCGGCCTGGCCGATGCCGCTGCCGGAGCACCTGCGCAAGGGCATGGACTCCCCCGTCGCCGACATCGCGAACATGGGCGAGCGGATGGGCGGCGGGCTGGTGGCCGGGCTCTTCCTGCGGGAGTTCGTGGGCGAGGGGATCACCTGGGCGCACCTGGACATCGCCGGGCCGGCGTTCAACGACGGCGGACCGTTCGGGTACACGCCCAAGGGCGGAACGGGAAGCGCTGTGCGGACTCTGGTGCGGCTCGCTGAGCTGACCGCTGCGGGCGACCTGGGCTGACGTCCCCGTTTTCGGGGTGTGGGGACTGTGCGCCTGATCACTCGGTCGTATCCGTTTCACGGCGGGTGCGGACCGGATGTGGCTGGTCGCGCAGTTCCCCGCGCCCCTTGGCAAGGCCACTCGCCGCTGGTCACATGTGAGCGTGGGGTGTCTCACACCCGGGCCCCGCGTCTCGTTCGTCCTCCGCAAGTGCGAAGATGGGGCTCGGCAGGATAGGGCCCCCACCACAGGGCCGATGAAGAGCGGCCGGACACCAGCCGCCGACCGGTCACTGGAGACCGGCGTGGCGCACATGCATGGAGGACGTGACGTGGCGAACGACGCCAGCACCGTTTTCGACCTAGTGATCCTCGGCGGTGGTAGTGGCGGTTACGCCGCGGCCCTGCGCGGGGCTCAGCTGGGCCTGGACGTCGCCCTGATCGAGAAGGACAAGGTCGGCGGCACCTGCCTGCACCGGGGTTGCATCCCCACCAAGGCCCTGCTGCACGCGGGCGAGATCGCCGACCAGGCCCGCGAGAGCGAGCAGTTCGGCGTCAAGGCCACCTTCGAGGGCATCGACGTCCCCGCGGTCCACAAGTACAAGGACGGCGTCATCTCCGGCCTGTACAAGGGCCTGCAGGGACTCATCGCCTCCCGCAAGGTGACGTACATCGAGGGCACGGGCCGTCTGTCGTCCCCGACCTCCGTCGACGTGAACGGCCAGCGCGTCCAGGGCCGCCACGTCCTGCTGGCGACCGGCTCCGTGCCGAAGTCGCTGCCGGGCCTGGAGATCGACGGCGACCGGATCATCTCCTCCGACCACGCCCTCGTCCTGGACCGCGTGCCGAAGTCCGCGATCATCCTGGGCGGCGGCGTCATCGGCGTCGAGTTCGCCTCGGCGTGGAAGTCCTTCGGCTCGGACGTCACGATCATCGAGGGCCTCAAGCACCTGGCGCCCCTCGAGGACGAGAACTCCTCCAAGCTTCTTGAGCGCGCTTTCCGCAAGCGCGGCATCAAGTTCAACCTGGGCACCTTCTTCTCGAAGGCCGAGTACACCGCCGACGGCGTCAAGGTCACCCTGGCCGACGGCAAGGAGTTCGAGGCCGAGGTCCTGCTGGTCGCGGTGGGCCGCGGGCCCGTCTCGGCCGGTCTGGGCTACGAGGAGCAGGGCGTCGCGATCGACCGCGGCTACGTCCTGGTCGACGAGTACATGCGCACCAACGTCCCGACCATCTCCGCCGTCGGCGACCTGGTCCCCACGCTCCAGCTCGCGCACGTCGGCTTCGCCGAGGGCATCCTGGTGGCGGAGCGGCTGGCCGGTCTGAAGGCCGTCCCGATCGACTACGACGGTGTCCCGCGGGTGACGTACTGCCACCCCGAGGTCGCCTCCGTGGGCATCACCGAGGCCAAGGCCAAGGAGATCTACGGCGCGGACAAGGTCGTCGCTCTGAAGTACAACCTGGCGGGCAACGGCAAGAGCAAGATCCTGAACACCTCGGGCGAGATCAAGCTCGTCCAGGTCAAGGACGGCGCCGTGGTCGGCGTCCACATGGTCGGCGACCGTATGGGCGAGCAGGTCGGCGAAGCCCAGCTGATCTACAACTGGGAGGCGCTGCCGGCCGAGGTCGCGCAGCTCATCCACGCCCACCCGACGCAGAACGAGGCGCTCGGCGAGGCTCACCTGGCCCTGGCGGGCAAGCCGCTGCACTCGCACGACTGACCCTCGGTCGACTAAGCGACGACTCAGACTTCCGCAATTCGTAAGGAGCAACCGAAACCATGGCGGTTTCCGTAACCCTTCCGGCGCTCGGCGAGAGCGTCACCGAGGGCACCGTCACCCGCTGGCTGAAGGCCGAGGGTGAGCGCGTCGAGGCCGACGAGCCGTTGCTCGAGGTCTCGACCGACAAGGTCGACACCGAGATCCCCTCGCCCGTGTCCGGCATTCTCGCGTCCATCAAGGTCGCCGAGGACGAGACGGTCGAGGTCGGCGCCGAGCTGGCCCTCATCGACGACGGCACGGGCGCCCCCGTTGCCGCCCCTGCCCCGGCCGCCGAGCCCGTGGCGGCTCCGGCCGCTCCGGCCCCGGTCGCCGAGGCCCCCGCGGCTCCGGCCCCGGCTCCCGCGGCTCCGGCCGCCGCCCCCGCCGCTCCGGCCGGTGGCGCCACCGGCACCGACGTGGTCCTGCCCGCCCTCGGCGAGTCCGTCACCGAGGGCACCGTCACCCGCTGGCTGAAGCAGGTCGGCGAGGAGGTCGCGGAGGACGAGCCCCTGCTCGAGGTCTCCACGGACAAGGTCGACACCGAGATCCCCGCGCCGGTCGCCGGCGTGCTGCTGGAGATCGTGGTCGCCGAGGACGAGACCGCCGAGGTCGGCGCGAAGCTGGCCGTCATCGGCGCCCCGGGCGCGGCTCCGGCTGCCGCCCCGGCCCCCGCCGCCCCGGCCCCGGCGCCCGTCGCCGCCGCCCCGGCGCCCGCTCCGGCTCCGGTGGCTCCGGCCCCCGCTCCGGTCGCTCCGCCCGCCCCGGCTCCGGCTCCCGCGCCCGCTCCGGTGGCCGCCGCCCCGGCTCCGGTCGCCCCGGCCCCCGCGCCGGTCGCTCCGGCTCCGGTCGCCCCGGTCGCCCCCGCGCCCGCGGCTCCCGCCGGTGACGACGGCGCCTACGTGACCCCGCTGGTGCGCAAGCTCGCCGCCGAGAACGGCGTCGACCTGGCCGCCGTCAAGGGCACCGGCGTCGGCGGACGGATCCGCAAGCAGGACGTCCTCGCCGCCGCCGAGGCCGCGAAGGCCGCCGCGGCCGCTCCGGCTCCGGCCGCCGCCCCGGCTGCCGCCGCCGCGAAGAAGACCCCCTCCCTGGAGGTCTCCCCGCTGCGTGGCCAGACCGTCAAGATGACCCGCATCCGCAAGGTCATCGGCGACAACATGGTCAAGGCGCTGCGAGAGCAGGCCCAGCTGTCGTCGGTCGTCGAGGTCGACATCACCCGGCTGATGAAGCTCCGCGCGCAGGCGAAGGACTCCTTCGCGGCCCGTGAGGGCGTCAAGCTCTCCCCGATGCCGTTCTTCGTGAAGGCGGCGGCCCAGGCGCTGAAGGCCCACCCGGTCATCAACGCCCGGATCAACGAGGCCGAGGGCACCATCACGTACTTCGACTCGGAGAACGTCGGCATCGCCGTCGACTCCGAGAAGGGTCTGATGACGCCGGTCATCAAGGGTGCGGGCGACCTGAACATCGCCGGCATCTCCAAGGCCACGGCCGATCTGGCGGGCAAGGTCCGCGCCAACAAGATCACCCCGGACGAGCTGTCCGGCGCGACCTTCACCATCTCCAACACCGGCTCGCGCGGCGCGCTGTTCGACACGATCATCGTGCCGCCGAACCAGGTCGCGATCCTCGGCATCGGCGCCACGGTCAAGCGTCCGGCCGTCATCGAGACGGAGGAGGGCACGGTCATCGGCGTCCGCGACATGACGTACCTGACCCTGTCCTACGACCACCGTCTGGTGGACGGCGCCGACGCGGCCCGTTACCTGACCGCGGTCAAGGCGATCCTGGAAGCGGGCGAGTTCGAGGTCGAGCTCGGCCTCTGACCTCCCGGGGTTCGACAGCGAGTGCCCCCGTCCGGAGCTTTCCGGGCGGGGGCACTCGTCTGTCCATTTCGGCGACCGGCTTCCTTGACGGCATATCTGACACTAGATTTGGCTTCATGAGTGCCATCACGTTGCGCATCCCCGACTCCATGGACAAGGCGCTGCGGGACGCCGCCGCCGACGCCCCTTCGCTCAACGACTACATACTGAAGGCCGTACGTCGGCAGATGACGCTGGACGCCGCTCGCAAGCTCGCCGCGCTCGGGCCTCTCGACCTGGAAGGGGAGGGCGACGCGCTGTGAGCATCCAACGGGGGGACGTGTGGGACGTCGACACCGGCAAAGGCGTCCGCACGGTACTCGTCGTCAGCCTTGACGGGCTCGCCGACGCCTACGGGGTGGTCGTGACCCTGGTCCTGCACGCCCCGGCCGTGCACCCCGACACGGCCATGAGCGTCCGCCTGTCGTCCCCCGTCGCCGCCTCCGTCGTCGCCGTCGACCTGCTCCAGCTCTCCGCAGCCCGGTTCGACACCGCCACCGCACACGGCAACATCGGCCCGGAACAGCTTGCGCTCGTCGACGACGCGCTCCGCGCGGTACTCGACCTCTAGGTCGACCTCCTCGACCTAGAGGGTCGTCGCCCCAGGGGCGGGTGCGTGCGGACGCCGCCACCCTGACGTGAGCGTGTAAGTCTCGTCTCACCTGCGTAAAAGCACCCCCGCCCGCCCTTCTGGAAAGCGCTTGCGGCCGTATTGTCTAAACGTCAAACGCCCCCGGGGCCGATGGGCGGCCCCTCCCTAAGGAGCCCTCATGACCGCGCCCGTCGTCCACTCGCTGCGCGAACAGATCCGCGAGCACATCGTGGAGGGGATCGTCAGCGGGCGCTGGAAGCCGGGCGAGCGGATCGTGGAGCGGCGGATCGCGACCGAGCTGGAGGTCTCCCAGACGCCGGTGCGGGAGGCGCTGCGCGAGCTGGAGTCGCTGCGGCTGATCGAGTCCGCGCCGAACAAGGGCGTCCGGGTGCGCAACCTCACGGCCGCGGACCTGGAGGAGAGCTACCCCGTACGGGCCGGTCTGGAGGCCATCGCGGCGGAGCTGGCGGCCCAGCGGCTCGCGGAGGACTGCTCGGCCCTGGAGCCGCATGTCGCGGCGCTGTACGAGGCGGACCGGGACGCGGACGGCACCGGCCAGGTGCGGCACACCGTGGGCTTCCACCGGGAGCTGGTGCGCGCGGCCGGGAACTCGGTGCTGCTGCACACCTGGGAGGGCCTGGGCATCGAGGTGTTCACGGCGCTGTCGATCCGCTGGCTGGGGACGGTGCAGCAGTCGTACGCGGAGGAGCACGAGGAGTTGGTGGCCGCGTTCAAGCGGCGCGACCCCCGGATCGCCGAACTGGTGAAGGCGCATGTGCTGGGGTGCGCGCCGCGGGCGTGACCCGGCCGTGCAGCCGTGCAGCCGTGCAGTGAAGCAGTCGAGCGCCCCCACGCTCACCTGCGGAAACAGCGCGAGAATGCCCCAAATGAGCGGCACCCGGTGCCTGTCCGAAAGGCACCCCGTGCCGACTTTCTCGTAATCGAGAGGTTTTGCCCTTCAACCCTTTGATCGATCATCGATCAGGGAGTTACAGTCGCCGACGGGCTCCCACCAGAGCCTCACGCCCTGTCCTGCCAAAGACCAAGGGCACCCCCGGAACACCACCTCACAGGGAACCCCCTTCGACTGAGGAAGGCGGCGACATGACCGACCCCCACGCCATCCAGCCGAGCGCGCTCGACCAGCTCCCCGACCGGGACCCGGAGGAGACCGCCGAATGGCAGGCCTCCCTGGACGCCGTCACCCAGGCGGCCGGGCCGCACCGTGCCGCGTATCTGATGCGGCGCACGCTGGAGCGTGCCGAGGGCAACGGCATCGCGCTGCCCAAGCTGCTCGAGACGGACTACGTCAACACCATCCCCACCGCCGCCGAGCCGTCCGCGCCCGGCGACGCGGAGCTGGAGCGGAAGATCACCGCGTGGAACCGCTGGAACGCGGCCGCGATGGTGACCCGGGGCGCGAAACACGGCGTCGGCGGCCACATCGCCACCTTCGCCTCCGCGGCCTGGCTGTACGAGACCGGCTTCAACCACTTCTTCAAGGGCAAGGAGGCCGACGGGTCCGGCGACCAGCTCTACATCCAGGGCCACGCCTCCCCCGGCATCTACGCCCGCGCCTTCCTCGACGGCCGGCTGACCGAGCAGCAGCTCGACCACTTCCGTCAGGAGTCGGGCGGCAACGGCCTCCCGTCGTACCCGCACCCCCGCCGCCTGCCCTGGCTGTGGGAGTTCCCGACGGTGTCGATGGGCCTCGGCCCGCTGTCGGCGATCTACCAGGCGCGCTTCAACCGCTATCTGACCAACCGCGGCATCAAGGACGTCTCGCAGTCGCACGTCTGGGCGTTCCTCGGCGACGGCGAGATGGACGAGCCCGAGTCGACGGCGGCACTCGCGCTCGCCTCCCGCGAGGGTCTGGACAACCTGACCTTCGTCATCAACTGCAACCTGCAGCGCCTCGACGGCCCGGTCCGCGCGAACTTCAAGATCGTGCAGGAGCTGGAGGCCCAGTTCCGCGGCGCCGGCTGGAACGTCGTGAAGTCGCTGTGGGGCTCCGCCTGGGACGAGCTGCTCCAGCTCGACACCACGGGCGCGCTGGTCCGCCGGCTGCGCGAGGTGCCGGACGCCCAGGTGCAGACGTACCAGACGCGTGACGCTGCCTACATCCGCCAGGACTTCTTCGGCAAGGACCCGGCGCTCGTCGAGCTGGCGAAGCTGCTCAGCGACGACAAGATCCTGGAGTGCTTCCACCTCTCCCGCGGCGGCCACGAGGCCTCCAAGGTGTACGCCGCGTACAAGGCGGCCGTGGAGTTCAAGGGCGCGCCGACGGTGATCCTGGCGCAGACGGTCAAGGGCCACACCCTCGGCGAGGGCTTCGCGTCGAAGAACGCCAACCACCAGATGAAGAAGCTGTCGGTGGACGAGTTCAAGGCGATGCGCGACCTCCTGGAGCTGCCGATCAAGGACAGCGACTTCGTCGACGGGGTCGTGCCCTACGGCCACCCCGGCGCCGACTCTCCCGAGGTCCGCTACCTCCAGGAGCGCCGCGCGGCCCTCGGCGGCCCGGCCCCGGCCCGCCGTACGCACGCGCTCGCCCCGCTCCCGGCTCCCGCCGAGAAGACGTTCGCGTCCTTCGACAAGGGCTCCGGCACGCAGAACGTGGCGACCACGATGGCCTTCGTCCGTCTCGTCAAGGACCTGGTCCGCGACAAGGAGACCGGGAAGCGCTGGGTGCCGATCGTCCCCGACGAGGCGCGCACCTTCGGCATGGAGTCGCTCTTCCCGTCCCTCGGGATCTACTCCCCCAAGGGCCAGACGTACGAGCCGGTCGACCGTGACCAGCTGATGTACTACAAGGAGGCCAAGAACGGCCAGATCCTCAACGAGGGGATCACCGAGGCCGGTTCGATGGCCGACTTCATCGCCGCGTCCACCGCGTACTCCACGCACGGTGAGGCGATGATCCCGTTCTACATCTTCTACTCGATGTTCGGCTGGCAGCGCACGGCCGACCAGATGTGGCAGCTCGGCGACCAGCTCGGCCGCGGCTTCCTGGTCGGCGCGACGGCCGGCCGCACCACGCTGACGGGCGAGGGCCTGCAGCACGCCGACGGCCACTCCCCGGTCATCGCGGCGACGAACCCGGCCGCCCTGTCGTACGACCCGGCGTTCGCGTACGAGGTCGCGGCGATCGTCAAGGACGGTCTGCGCCGGATGTACGGCGAGGCGGCTCCGGGCGAGGACTCGAACGTCTTCTACTACCTGACGGTCTACAACGAGCCGCTCCCGCAGCCCGCCAAGCCGTCCGCCCCCGGCGTCGACGAGGGCATCGTCAAGGGCCTGTACCGCTTCAACACGGCGGAGTCGGCCGGTCTGACCCCGGTGGCCAACGCCCCGCGCATCCAGCTGCTGGGCTCCGGCACGGCGATCCACTGGGCGCTCAAGGCGCAGAAGCTGCTCGCCGAGGAGTGGGGCGTGGCCGCCGACGTGTGGTCCGCGACCTCCTGGACCGAGCTGCGCCGCGACGCGCTGGAGGCCGACGCCGGCCTGCTGCGCGGCGAGGAGCGCACGCCGTACGTCCGTCAGGCGCTCCAGGGCGCGGAGGGCCCGGTGCTCGCGGTCTCCGACTACATGCGCCAGGTCCCGGACCAGATCGCGCAGTGGGTCGAGCAGGACTACTCCTCGCTGGGCGCGGACGGCTTCGGCCTCTCCGACACCCGTGAGGCGGCCCGCCGCCACTTCGGCGTCGACGCCGAGTCGATCGTCGTCGCGGCCCTGGCCCAGCTCGCCCGGCGCGGCGAGGTCAAGGCGACAGCCGTGAAGGAGGCGCGCGAGCGCTACGGCCTGTAGGCCTACAGGCCTGTCGGTCTTCGTGTGACGGAACGCGGAAGGGGGGTACGGCGACTGCCGTGCCCCCCTTCCGTTGTCAGTGGACCCCGGCATGATGGCCCCATGCGCGCTGCCCGCCTGATCAAGATGGTGCTCCTGCTCCAGTCCCGGCCCGCCATGACCGCCGGCGAGCTGGCCCGCGAGCTGGAGGTGTCGGAGCGTACGGTCACACGGGACGCGCAGGCCCTGTCGGAGGCCGGGGTGCCGGTGTACGCGGAGCGGGGTCGGGCCGGGGGGTATCGGCTCGTCGGGGGTTACCGGACGCGGCTGACCGGGCTGGCGCGGGGCGAGGCCGAAGCGCTGTTCCTGAGCGGAGTGCCGGGCGCACTGCGGGAGATGGGGCTCGAGGACGTCGGCTCGGCCGCCCGGCTGAAGGTCTCGGCGGCCCTGCTCCCCTCCCTGCGGGACGCTCCGCACACGGCGGCCCAACGGTTCCATCTGGACGCGCCGGCCTGGTTCCGGGAACCGGCCGCCTCGCCGCTCCTGCCGGCGATCGCGGACGCGGTGTGGGACGACCGCCGGATCGCGACCCGCTACCGACGCGGCAAGGGGGAGCCGCAGGCGGAGGCGATACGGGAACTGGAGCCGTACGGCCTCGTGCTCAAGGCGGGGGTCTGGTACCTGTGCGCCCGGGTGGTGGCCGACGCCGGGGCGGCTGAGGCGGGCGGGGCCGGGGCGGCTGATGCGGGCGGGGCCGAGGCGGTGGGCGGGGCCGAGGCGGCCGGGGCCGGGGCGGGAGCAGCGGGGGCCAGCTTGTTTCGGACGTATCGGGTTGATCGGTTCGTCGAGGCCGAAGGGTTGAAGGATCGTTTCAGCAGGGACGAGGCGTTCGACCTTCCCGCCTTCTGGGCCGAGCAGGCCGAGGGGTTCGCGCGGTCGCTTCTGCGGGACGAGGTCGTGCTGCGGCTCTCGGCGGCGGGGGTGCGCAGACTGCCGCACGCCGTGGATCCGGTGGCCGCGCGGGACGCCCTGGCGACGGCCGGGGAGCCCGACGGCCGGGGGTGGGTGACGGTGACGCTGGGCGTGGAGTCGCAGGACGTGGCGCACACTCAGCTCACGGCGCTGGGCCCGGAGGCGGAGGTGGTGTCCCCCGGGTCGCTGCGGCGACGGCTGGCCGAGGACGCGGCGCGGCTGGCCGAGTTGTACCGGCGGTGACTGTGGTGGTGGCGACAATCCCCGGCACTCCGGGTGCGGCCCACCCGTCCAGGCACGATGCTTGGACCCGTGATGGACGAGACGGAGTTCTGGGAGCTGGTGGACGCCTCCCGTGAGGCCGCGGAGGGCGACCCCGAGGAGCAGGCCGACCTGCTCGTGGAGCGGCTGCTCCGGCTGGACCCGGAGTCCGTGCTCGACTTCGCCCGGCACTTCGAGTCCCGCTACAACCGCGCCTACCGCTGGGACCTGTGGGGCGCGGCCTGGGTGCTGCTGGACGGCGCGAGCGACGACGCCTTCGACTTCTTCCGGTGCTGGCTGATCGGACAGGGCCGCGAGGTCTTCGAGGGGGCCCTGCACGGCGACCCGGACTCGCTCGCCGATCTGCTGGACGACTTCGACGAGGAGATCGACGGGGACGGCGAGGAACTCGGTTACGCGGCCGACGAGGCCTACGAGCAGCTCACCGGGACCGTCGCCCCGGACCTGGGCATTCCGCCCGCGCCCGCCGAGCCCGAGGGCGCACCGGTCGCGTTCGAGAACGAGGGGGCGCTGGCCGAGCGGTATCCCCGGCTGTGGCAGCGCTTCAAGGAGTGAGCGTCACCCACGGGCGCCACGGGTGAACGTCACACGGCGAGCCGGCGGCGGGTGCTGTCCGTCGGGATGTACGCCTGTGTCTGGTCGACCCGCACCGCGTGGTGCATCGGGGCCTTGTTGGCCTGTTCGAGGGCGGACGCGGTGGTCGCGGCCGGACCCAGGACGACCGCGGCGACCGCGCAGAGCACCGTCCAGGGGCTGCGGGCGGCCCGGGCCCAGCCCGCGTTCTGCTCCCTGGCCTCCCTGGCGTGCGTGGTCTCCGTGGACTCGATACGACTGCTGTTCATGATCCCCGCCTCCAGTCGGTGTGTGTTGTCCATGACCGTAGGACGCGGGGATGGGAGAACCCTGAAGCTTGTCTAAGGGGTTCCTGTGAGCGTTCCTGAGGGTGCGGCCGAGGGCGTCCGGCCCTGGAGGCGGGCCGCCGTCGTGCGGATCTCCGGGAGGCGGGCGGTGAGCGCCGCGCCGGGGCAGCTCGTCATGTAGCCGTCCTTGTGACCGGCCAGCGCGGGGAGCGTGGCGGTGGTCCCGGACCGGTACCGGCTGAGGCTGTTGCTGGAGGTGAGCCGGACGCTGGTGCGCGGGTCGACGTCGGACAGGCCCAGTTTCCAGGCGGCCAGGGACGCGATCGCGTCGACCATGGGCTGCGGGACCGGCACGCCGGAGGTGAAGGTGCCGAGCGCGGCGATGCCGGCCGTGCGGTGGTTGAAGCCCTGGGTGTGCGCGCCGGTGACGGGGCGGTCGACCCCGCCGGCGCGGCCCTCGTAGATCGTGCCGCAGCGGTCGACGAGGAAGTTGTAGCCGATGTCGTCCCACTGGCGGGTGCCGGTCTGGCCCGCGTACAGGTAGCGGATGATGCGGGGCGCGTCGGCGCAGTCGTAGCCGTTGGGCGAGTCGGTGTGGTGGACGAAGACGGCGACGACCTTGTCGTCGTAGCGCGGGGGCGGCTGGGTGCGCTGTGCCGCGACGGCGAGGTCGTCCAGCCAGGCCGCGCGGGGCAGGATGCGCGGCCTGCCGGCCGGGTGCCCGGCCGTCGCGGGGCGGACGGCGGCGGGCCGGGCGGCGCGGGCGGTCAGCGCGGTGGTGGCGGCGCGGTCGACTCCGCCCGCGCACAGCCCCAGGGCGGCGACGGCGGCGAGCCCGGGCAGACAGCCCAGGAGCACGAGGAGCGGGCCCGGTATCCGCGCCGGGCGCCGGCTTCGCATGCCCCGCGTGCCCCGCGTCGTGCGGGGGACCGGTCGGATGGCGCACATGGACCCACTCTCGGCCGGTTCCGCTCCGCCCGCGATGTGTGCTGTGCCACCTGGCGGAACCATCGTCCCGGTCCGGGACGTTTTCCGGGGTGTACGCGCGCGTGACCGTTTCGGGGCGTCCCGCGCGCGCGGCTGATCACTGGGCCCGTCCCCCACGTACTAAGGGGTCCTAGAGAAAGGCGGCTCCGTGGACCTGCTCGACATCCTGCTGGCACTGGTGATCCTGGCCTATGCCGGCTCCGGCTACCGCCGTGGACTGGTGGCCGGCTGCGTCTCGCTGGCCGGGTTCGTGGGCGGTGCGGTGATCGGCGTGTGGGTCCTGCCCTGGCTGATGAACCTGGTGACGCCGGGGACGACCGCGGCGACGGTGACCGCGGTGTTCACGGTCCTCGTCCCGGCGGTGGTCGGGCACGAGCTGGCGGGGCGGCTGGCGCTGCGGCTGCGCCGCGAGCTGGACCGGGGGCCGCTGCGGGTGGCCGACGGGATCGGCGGGGCCGCGGCGAACGCGGTGGCGGTGCTGATCGTGGCGTGGGTGGCGGCGAGCGTGCTGGGCGCGTCCTCGTCGTCGACGGTGACGTCGTCGATCCAGGAATCCAAGCTGCTGGGCGCCGTGCAGGACGCCATGCCGGACACCACGCCGACCTGGTTCTCGCGGGCCACGTCCGCGCTGACCCAGGCGGGCTTCCCGCAGGTCTTCAACCCGTTCGAGAACGAGTCGACGGCCGAGGTCGCCAAGCCCACCGGCGACAGCGTCACGGTCAGCGCGACGAACGCGGCGAAGCTGAGCACGGTGAAGATCGAGGGCGTCTCGGGCGACCAGGGCCGCGAGGGCAGCGGTTTCGTGTACGCGAGCGAGCATGTGATGACCAACGCGCACGTGGTGGCGGGCATCGACGACCCGACCGTACGGATCGGCGGGGTGGGGCGGTCGTACGAGGCGCGCGTGGTGCTCTTCGACCCGGACAAGGACGTGGCCGTGCTCTACGTGCCGGATCTGAGGGCCCCGCTGCTGCGCTTCGACGACGGCGCGGAGCGGGGCGACGAGGCGGTCGTCGCGGGCTATCCGCAGGACGGCGACCTCAATCTCCAGGCGGCCACGGTCGCCAACCGGGTGAACGCGACCGGCCGGAACATCTACAACGACGAGACGGTCACCCGCGAGATCTACTCGATCCGCTCCACGGTCCGCCCCGGCAACTCCGGCGGCCCGCTGCTGACCACCGACGGCCAGGTCTTCGGCGTGGTCTTCGCCCGCTCCACCTCGGACGACGAGACGGGCTACGTCCTGACGGCGGCGGAGGTGAGCGGGGACGCCCGGCGGGCCGCCACGGCGACCTCGCCGGTCGACACGGGGAGCCTGGTCACGTCGTAGGAGCGGGCCTGGCGCGGCCGCCGTGTCAGGGCGTGCGCGTCACAGCGAGCGCCCCATGAACACGTCGTCCACGTACTCCCCGCCCAGCAGGAACTCCTCCGGGAGGACGCCCTCCACCACGAATCCCTCGGACTCGTAGAGTTTGCGGGCCGGGGTGTTGTGGCCGAGGACGCGCAGGGTGATGCGGCGGGCGCCGCGCCGTCGGGCCTCGTCGACCGCTCCGCGGATCAGCGCGCGTCCGACGCCCAGGCCGCGCGCCTCGTCGGCGACGGCGAGGCCCTGGATCTGCCGTACGTGCGCGTTGCAGGCGAGTTCGGTGGGAAAGCCGAGGCGGACATAGCCCACGACACGGGCGTCGGGTTCGTCGAGTTCGGCGACCAGATGGTCCTCGGGAGCATGGCGTGCGTCGAAGAAGGGGCCGTACGGCGGCTGCGGCTCGGGCATGACCGCGTGCAGGGGCGACCAGGTCCGGGCGTCGAGCAGGGCGAGCGCCTCGTCGTCGGCGGGACGCGCGGTGCGTATGCGGGGTGGGTGCGACTCGGGCATGAGCGTCACCCTACGACGCGAGGGCGGTGACCCGACCGGGGTTTTACGGGGTCGCGCGGCAGGATGAGGGCATGGAACATACGCGAATCGTGGTGGCCGGCGCCTCCGGTCTCATCGGCAGCGCCCTGGTGCGGTCCCTGACCGCCGACGGGCACGAGGTGGTGCGCCTGGTGCGCCATGCGCCCCGGGGGACGGACGAGGTGCGCTGGGACCCGGAGCAGGGGCGGGTGGACACGGCCGGGCTCGCCGGGTGCGACGCCGTGGTCAATCTGGCGGGGGCGGGGGTCGGCGACCGGCGCTGGACGGACGCGTACAAGCGGCGGATCCACGACAGCCGGGTGCACGGCACGAGGGCCCTGGCCCGCGCCGTGGCCGAACTGGACGAACGGCCCCGGGTGTTCGTCAACGGCAGCGCGATGGGCTTCTACGGCGAGACGGGCGCCCGGGTCGTGGACGAGGACGCGCCCGCCGGGACCGGCTTCCTGCCGGAGCTGTGCGTGGAGTGGGAGGCGGCCGCCGCGCCGGCACAGGAGGCGGGCGTGCGCACGGTGTTCACCCGGACCGGGCTGGTCGTGGCGCGCGGCGGCGGGGCCTGGGGGAAGCTGTTCCCGCTGTTCAAGGCGGGGCTCGGGGGGCGGATGGGCGACGGACGGCAGTACTGGTCGTACATCGCGCTGCACGACGAGGTGGCCGCGATCCGGCATCTCCTCGACCGGGACGACCTGTCGGGCCCGTTCAACCTGACCGCGCCCGAGCCGCTGACGAACGGCGAGATCACCGTGGCGATGGGGCGGGTGCTGCGCCGGCCGACGCTGTTCGCGGTGCCGGCGCCGGTGCTGCGGACCGTGCTGGGCGAGATGGCCGGGGACGTGCTGGGCAGCGCGCGGGTGGTGCCGAAGCGGCTGCTGGAGTCGGGGTTCGCCTTCGCGTTCCCCGGGATCGAGGACGCGATCCGGGCCGCCTGACCCGGGAGGGACCGTATGCGACCGCCGTGCGACCGTGCCCTGTTCATGCGCGACTGTCCCTGACCGATCACGGCCCTAACCTCGATCCGAACTCGGGTATCCCGGACGCCCGTTGGGGGCATGACGTCTCCACCGGCCGCGCAACCTCGAGGAGGGGCACGTGCTTGAGCCCGCGTATCAGGCGGACGTTGTCGTCGTGGGAGCCGGGGTCGCCGGACTCTCGGCGGCGCATCGGCTGACCAGCGCAGGAGTAACGACCGCAGTCCTGGAGGCCGCCCCTTGCGTAGGCGGCCGCATGTCGACCGAGAAAGTCGACGGATTCCGGCTCGACCGGATCGGGCAGCTGCTGTCCACGGCATATCCCGAACTGGCGCAGACCCCGGGGCTGGACGCGCTCGTCCTGCGTCCCTTCGCCCCCGGGGTTCTGCTGCACAGCGACGGACGCCACCATCGCGCGGGCGCGCAGGTGGGCGCAGGGAGCGCGAGGGGCGCACTGCACGCCGTACGCGCCCTGGCGAGCGCCCCACGGCCCGGCGCACTGCCCGCGCTGCCCAGGCCGCGCACGGGCGGCCCCCGGGCGGTGCCGTTGCCCGGAAGGCGGGCGGGCGCGCCGTGGCAGACGGCCGCGGCCCCGCCCCGGGTCCGGGCGGGCGCGCCGCTGGGCACGGCCGTGGACCAGGCGCGGCTGGGCGCCGCGCTCACCCGGCTCGCGGCCACGCCCGCCGAACGGCTGCTGCGCCGCCCGGAGTCGCCGGCCGCGCAGGCCCTCGCGGCGCGCGGGCTGCCGGCCCGCACGATCGACGGCTTCCTGCGCCCCCTGCTGGCGGCCCTGCTCTGCGACCCGGACCTCACCACCTCCAGCCGGTGCGCGGACCTCGCGCTGCGCGCCTTCGCGGCGGGCCGGCTGTGTCTGCCGGAGGGCGGGGCCGAGGTGCTGCCGGAGCTGCTCGCGCGGACGCTGCCGGCGGGCACCGTGCACACCGGGGTGCGGGTCACCTCGGTCTCCACGACCTCGGTGACCACCGCCGAGCACGGCGAGTTCCGCTGCCGCGCCGTGCTGGTGGCCACCGACGCGCGCACCGCGGCGGAACTGCTGCCCGGGCTGCGCGTGCCGGACTTCCACCCGGTGACGGTCGTCCACCACACCACGGACGAGCCCCCGACGACCGGGGCCTCGCTGCTCCTGGACGCCGACCGGGGCGGGCCGGTCGCGCACACGGCGGTGGTCAGCCAGGTCGACCCGAGCCGGGCGCCGGCCGGGCGCGCGCTGATCTCGTCCACGGTCCTCGGCGTCCCGCCCGACGACGTCGACACCGCCGTCCGAATGCATCTGGCCCGGCTGTACGGCGTCTCGACCGCCCGGTGGGAGACCCTCGCCGTCCGTCGCACCGCCGAGGCCGTCCCCGCGATGCGGCCGCCGCACGATCTGCGGCGGCCGGTACGGCTGCTGGCGGGGCTGTACGTGTGCGGCGACCACCGGGACACCAGCACCGTGCAGGGGGCCTTGCACTCGGCGCACCGGGTGTCCGCGGCGATCGTCTCCGACCTGGGCGCGGCGAACTCGCTGCACCGGGCCGACCCGTTACCGACGGCCCGGGAGGACCAGGCGGCGGCCTGAGGGGCTCCTCCGGGGGCTTGCCGGGTGGGTGGGGCGGGGTGCAGCCGACGTACCGGGGGCTCCCGCCCCCAGCCCCCCGGCCTCTGCCCCTCCCCCGCCTACCCCAGCGCCGCCACCCTGTCCCGGTAGTTTCGGGCCGGGCCCGCGTCCTTGTAGGGCTCCAGGCGGCGTTCGAAGTCCCTGATGTACTCCACCGCGCGCACCGACCGCATCTCCGCCGCCTGGCCGGCCGCCTCGGCGGCCAGTTGGCAGGCCTGGTCGAGTTCGCCCAGGCCGAGGCGGGCGGTGGCGAGGACGACGCGGCAGAAGAGGCGGCTGCGGGCGAAGGCGGCGGGGCGCAGCTGGAGGGCGCGTTCGGCGTGCTGGACGGCGGCCCGGTACTGCTGGAGGTCGCGGTGGCAGTGCCCGAACTCGTCGGCCAGCTGGGCGTCGTCGAAGAACCGCGCCCAGTACGGCGTGTCGTCGCCGGTCTTGGCGGCCTCCAGCGCCCGCTCGGCGCGCACCAGGGCGGCGGTGCAGGCGCGCACCTCGCCGAGCACGCCGTGCCCGCGCGCCTCGGCCGCGTGCAGCAGCGCCTGCACGACCGGCGGGGCCCCGGTGCCGACCCCCTGCTGGGCCACCCGCGCGAGCTGCACGGCCTCGCGCCCATGGCCGAGGTAGACGGCCTGGCGGCTCATGGTGACGAGGACGAAGGAGCCGTACGCCCGGTCGCCGGCCGCCTGGGAGAGGCGCAGGGCCTGGACGAAGTAGCGCTGGGCGAGGCCGTGCGCGGCGATGTCGAAGGAGGTCCAGCCGGCGAGCCGGGTGAGGTCGGCGGCGGCGCCGAACAGCCGACGGCCGGTCTGCTCGCCGTAGGAGCCGCGCAGCATCGGCTCGCACTCGTGCTCCAGGTAGCGCACGAGGGCCTGGCGGGCGTGGCCGCCGCCGTACATGTCGTCGAGGGTGCGGAAGAGCTCGCCGACCGAGCGCAGCGCGGAGATGTCGCCGCCGGTGACCCGCTGACCGGGGCCGCGCTCGGTGCCGTGGCCGCGTTGCCGGGGGACGGCCGGCGGCCTGGGCGGCTGCTGGCCTGACGTCTGCTGGACGGGCGGCTGCGGGGCGGGCGCGACCGGGGACTTGGGGGCCGGGCGGCCGCCCTGGAGGGGCACCCGGGGCGGCTGTTCGCCGGCGCGGGCGACCCGCTCGTCGGCCCGTCCGATCAGCCAGTCCCGGCTGGGCACCACGAGCCCCGCCGGGGTGAAGGCGATCTTGCGCAGCTCGGCGTGGCTGCCGGAGTCCTTGCGCCACAGTCCGCCGACGATGTCGATGGCCTCCTCGGGGGTGCCGGCGAACTCCAGTCCCGCGTAGACGGGGGCGCAGGCGTCCAGGCCGAGGTCCTGGGCGGTGAGGCGGCGGCCCAGGCGGCGGGTGAAGACCTCGGCGATCAGGGCGGGGGTGGTGCCCCGGGGCTGCTGCCCGCGCAGCCACCGGGTGACGGAGGTCTTGTCGTATCTGAGGTCGAGCCCGTGCTCGAGACCGAGCTGATCGACGCGACGGGCGAGACCCGCGTTGGAGAAGCCCGCTTCTGCGATGAGCGCGGCGAGCTGGCGGTTGGGAGTGCGCTGCGCGGGTCGTTCCGTCATCTGCGGTGCGGTCTCCTGCCTTCCGGGCCTCTGACGTGCCCGGATGAAGTGCCCTGATTGCGGTGAGCGGCCTTTGCGGCCTCATGAACGGCGCGAATGTAGCGGAGCGTAAGCAACCGATCGCACATCTCGACGCTCATTCATCCGATCGTGTGAGGATTGGCCGCGAGACTGACGCCCGGCGCACGGACGTACAGTGGCGTGGGCGCGTTACGTGCCTTACGACCTCGCAGTCCTACGACCTTCGAGTCCTGCGACCTTCAGGGAGGCGCTTGCCGTGAGCGAGTTGCGGTTCGTCCATATGGGCTTCGGTGCCGAGGCCGTCGAGTACCAGCGGGCCTGGGACGAGCAGCGCCGGGTGCACGCGGCCCGGTTCGCCGGCGAGACCCCCGACACCGTGCTGCTCCTCGAACACCCCCCGGTCTACACGGCGGGCCGGCGCACCGACCCGAGCGAGCGCCCCCTCGACGGCACCCCGGTCGTCGACGTGGACCGCGGCGGCAAGATCACCTGGCACGGCCCCGGCCAGCTGGTGGGCTACCCGATCCTCCAGCTCCCCCGCCCGGTGGACGTCGTCGCGCACGTACGACGCCTGGAGGACGCGCTGATCCGCACCTGCGCGGAGTTCGGCCTGGAGACCAGCCGGGTCGAGGGCCGCAGCGGGGTGTGGGTGCTGGGCGACCCGGTCGAGCAGCGGCCCTCGCTCGGCGGCCTGTCGCTGGACTTCGACCCCCGGCTGCAGGACGAGATGTTCGACCCGCGCCTCAACGGCCCGGAGTACGCCCCCTCCAACGCCGGCCAGCGCCGCGAGGACCGCAAGCTCGCACAGATCGGCATCCGCGTCGCCAAGGGCGTCACGATGCACGGCTTCGCGCTGAACGTGAACCCGGACAACGCCTGGTTCGACCGGATCATCCCGTGCGGGATCCGGGACGCGGGCGTCGCCTCGCTCGCCGACGAGCTCGGCCGGGACGTCACGATCGCCGAGGTGCTGCCGGTCGTCGAGCGGCATCTGCGGGACGTCCTGGAGAACGCGGAGCTGAAGCCGCGCGAGATCGAGGCCAAGGTCACCGAGCCGAGCGCAGCCGGGCCGAGCGCGACCGCGCCGAAGGTGATCGAGAAGACACCGGCAGCCTGAGACAGGCAGCGGGCTTTCAAATCCACGGGCGTACCCTTGAGCACGCCGAAGAATCAATCGCTAGGGAGCCGGTCGTGTCCGCAGTCGCACCCGACGGACGCAAGATGCTGCGCCTGGAGGTCCGTAACGCCCAGACCCCCATCGAGCGCAAGCCCGAGTGGATCAAGACCCGGGCGAAAATGGGCCCCGAGTACACGAAGATGCAGAACCTGGTGAAGAGCGAGGGGCTGCACACCGTATGCCAGGAAGCCGGCTGCCCCAACATCTATGAGTGCTGGGAGGACCGCGAGGCGACCTTCCTCATCGGCGGCGACCAGTGCACCCGGCGCTGCGACTTCTGCCAGATCGACACCGGCAAGCCCGAGGCGCTGGACCGCGACGAGCCGCGTCGGGTCGGCGAGTCCGTGGTCACGATGGACCTGAACTACGCCACCATCACCGGCGTCGCCCGCGACGACCTGGAGGACGGCGGGGCCTGGCTGTACGCCGAGACGGTCCGGCAGATCCACGCCCAGACGGCCGAGCGGGAGTCCGGGCGGACGAAGGTGGAGCTGCTCGCCCCCGACTTCAACGCCGTTCCCGAGCAGCTGGCCGAGGTCTTCTCCTCGCGGCCCGAGGTCTTCGCGCACAACGTCGAGACCGTGCCGCGGATCTTCAAGCGGATCCGGCCCGGCTTCCGTTACGAGCGTTCCCTCCAGGTCATCACGGCCGCCCGCGACTTCGGGCTCGTCACCAAGTCGAACCTCATCCTCGGCATGGGCGAGACCCGCGAGGAGGTCAGCGAGGCGCTGCGGCAGCTGCACGACGCCGGGTGCGAGCTGGTCACCATCACGCAGTACCTGCGGCCCTCCCTGCGCCACCACCCCGTGGAGCGCTGGGTCAAGCCGCACGAGTTCGTGGAGCTCAAGGAGGAGGCCGAGCAGATCGGCTTCTCGGGCGTGATGTCGGGCCCGCTGGTACGGTCCTCCTACCGCGCCGGACGCCTGTACCAGATGGCTGTCGAGAAGCGCGGCGCGTACGTCGCCTCGCAGGCCGTCTGACGCGGCGTCACCTCCCTTGCGCCGTACGGTCGCAAGCCGACTGTGTGAATTCGCGCACAAGTTACTACTTGCCAGTAGTGACCGATATGACGCGGTCCTGACCGTCCTCGCTGATGAGGGCGTCCGTCAGGGCCGCGTCAGCGTTTCGGCCCACCGCATCAAGGCTTCATTCGTGTTTGACCGGTCGGTCACGCCCTGGTAACACCAATCAGTGACGCTGGTGTCACATCACGTGCACCAGGCAACCCCGTATCCCAAGCCGTCCGAGGGGGACACCCACCATGCAGGCCGCGCCCGTTCGCGCCACCGCGATCCCGACCTTCAGCACCGCACTGCGCGCCGTCGAGTCGCTGCTCATGAGCAGCGGCCAGCGCACCGCCCGCCGCAACGCCTGGACCTCCGTCCTGGAGGACCGCCGTCGCGCCAAGGACCGGGTCGAGGCGCAGCGCGTCATCGAGTCGGTCGCCTCCGCCCGTCCCTGACCGCTCCCTCCCTGACCGCCCCTCCTGACCGCCCTCCTGCCGTCGTAGGCGCTTCCGAGGCCACGTAGACTTCGTGACATGGCGAGAAGTGACAGCGCGGCGGACGCCGCTAACCCCGGGCGACTGAAGCAGATCGCCCTGACGTACAAGATGACCCGCAAGGCCGACAAGACGATCGGTCTGGTACTCGCGGGTGTCTTCCTCCTCACCTTCGGCGTCTTTCTCGCGATCGGTTTCCTGATCGGCCATCCGGTCTATCTCGGCATTCTGGGCTTCCTGCTCGCCTTCCTCGGGACGGCGATCGTGTTCGGGCGCCGGGCCGAGCGGGCCGCCTTCGGCCAGATGGAAGGGCAGCCGGGCGCTGCCGCCGCCGTGCTCGACAACATCGGCCGGGGCTGGTCGACCACCCCCGCGGTGGCGATGAACCGCAGCCAGGACGTGGTGCACCGGGCAGTCGGCAAGGCCGGCATCGTCCTGGTCGCCGAGGGCAACCCGAACCGGGTGAAGAGCCTGCTGGCCGCCGAGAAGAAGAAGATGAACCGCATCGTCGCGGACGTCCCGGTGCACGACGTGATCGTCGGCACGGGCGAGGACCAGGTCGCGCTGAAGAAGCTGCGCACGACCATGCTGAAGCTCCCCCGCGTCCTCACCGGCCCCCAGGTGACCGCCACCAACGACCGGCTGCGCGCGATGGGCGACCTGATGAGCAACATGCCCCTGCCCAAGGGCCCGATGCCGAAGGGCATGCGCCTCCCCAAGGGCGGCGGCGGCAAGGCCCGCTAATTCCCTTGTACGGCTACTGAGTCCTCTTGATACGACGATGGGGGCGCCCGGAGATCTCCGGGCGCCCCCATCGTCGTATCAAAGGCCGGTCCGTCGCGCCGGAAGCCGGTCCGTCGCGCCGGAAGCCGGTCCGTCGCGCCGGAAGCCGGTTCGTCGTATCGGAAGCCGGCCTGGATCGGTCTAGATCCGGACCTCGACCGTGCGGGCCAGTCGGTCGTGCAGGCCGCGGCCGTCGCGGTCCCAGACCAGGGCCGGGATCGCCAGGCAGAGCAGGACCGTGCGGACCAGCGCGCCCAAGGGGCGCACGGTGCCCGTCTCGGCGGAGACGACCCGCAGGCCGAAGAGGCGCTTGCCCGGCGTGAAGCCGAGCGTGCTCACCGTGAGGAGGCTCACGGCGAGGAACACGAGCAGGGTCCAGTTGCTGGTGGCGGGGGTGTAGCCGTCCGTGATCAAGCTGTATGCGATCAACAGGCACACACCCCAGTCCACGGCCAGTGCGCCGAGCCGTCGCCCCGGGCGGGCGATCGAGCCCGGCCCCTCCTCCGGCAGGCCGAGCTGCTCGCCGCGGTATCCGAAGTCGACACCGGCTTCCTCGGCGGCCGCACGGGGGCCCGAGAGCCACGAACCGATTGCATCCCTCTTGTCCACCCGACCACCGTACTGCGAGCGTTTCGCGATACGGACACGAGGGGTGTACCGGACCGCATCCGGTTAACTTGTGCGAAACAAATGGGTCACGCACGAGAAATCACGCGTCCCTAGTGTCGGAAGCAGCGTGTGCCACCGCACTGGCCGCACGAACGAACTACCACCCCGGCTCGACGGTCGGGAGTAGGAGGAGCTGGATGTTCCAGAACGCCGACGAGGCCAAGAAGTTCATCGCGGACGAGGACGTCAAGTTCGTCGACGTCCGCTTCTGCGACCTGCCGGGCGTCATGCAGCACTTCACGCTGCCCGTCGAGGCGTTCGACCCGGACGAGGAGCTCGCCTTCGACGGTTCGTCGATCCGCGGCTTCCAGGCGATCCACGAGTCCGACATGGCGCTGCGCGCCGACCTGTCGACGGCGCGCGTGGACCCGTTCCGCCGCGACAAGACGGTGAACATCAACTTCTTCATCCACGACCCGATCACGGGCGAGCAGTACTCCCGTGACCCGCGCAACGTGGCCAAGAAGGCCGAGGCGTACCTGGCGTCGACCGGGATCGCGGACACCGCGTACTTCGGTCCCGAGGCCGAGTTCTACGTGTTCGACAGCGTGCGCTTCCAGACCTCCGCGAACGAGTCCTTCTACCACATCGACTCCGAGGCCGGCGCCTGGAACACCGGTGCGGTCGACAACAACCGCGGTTACAAGGTCCGCTACAAGGGCGGCTACTTCCCGACCCCGCCGGTCGACCACTTCGCCGACCTGCGTGCGGAGATCTCCCTGGAGCTGGCCGCGTCCGGCCTCCAGGTCGAGCGCCAGCACCACGAGGTGGGCACCGCCGGCCAGGCCGAGATCAACTACAAGTTCAACACGCTGCTCGCCGCGGCCGACGACCTCCAGCTCTTCAAGTACATCGTGAAGAACGTCGCCTGGCGCAACGGCAAGACCGCGACCTTCATGCCGAAGCCGATCTTCGGCGACAACGGCTCGGGCATGCACGTCCACCAGTCCCTGTGGACCGGCGGCCAGCCGCTCTTCTACGACGAGGCCGGCTACGCGGGCCTGTCGGACATGGCCCGCTACTACATCGGCGGCATCCTCAAGCACGCCCCGTCGCTGCTGGCCTTCACCAACCCGACGGTGAACTCCTACCACCGTCTGGTGCCGGGCTTCGAGGCCCCGGTCAACCTGGTGTACTCGCAGCGCAACCGCTCCGCCGCCATGCGCATCCCGATCACGGGCTCCAACCCGAAGGCCAAGCGCGTCGAGTTCCGCGCGCCCGACTCCTCCGGCAACCCGTACCTCGCCTTCTCGGCCCTGCTCCTCGCGGGCCTCGACGGCATCAAGAACAAGATCGAGCCGGCCGAGCCGATCGACAAGGACCTCTACGAGCTGGCCCCCGAGGAGCACGCGGGCGTCGCCCAGGTCCCGACCTCCCTCCCGGCCGTCCTCGACCGCCTCGAGGCCGACCACGAGTTCCTGCTCGCGGGCGACGTCTTCACGTCCGACCTGATCGAGACGTGGATCGACTTCAAGCGCACGAACGAGATCGCCCCGCTCCAGCTGCGTCCGCACCCGCACGAGTTCGAGCTGTACTTCGACGTGTGATCGAACCGCGGCTCGCCAAGAGCCCGTGAAGAGCCCGTCGAGCCTCTTCGACTGCGCCCCCGCCCCCGTTTCTCGGGGCGGGGGCGTCGTCGTATGGTTTCTGGCACTGCTGTTCGACAGTGATGGTCTTGGCAGAGGCAGCCAGAGGCAGACAGAGGTAACGGGGAGATACGGGGATGTCCGAACAGAACGACCAGGAGCGGGAGTTCGACCTCAAGTGGGCGGACGGGGCCGCGCACAAGGAGCCCTCGGCGCGGGCGCGGATGCTGGCCGCCCGCTGGAAGGAGAGCCCTCCGGAGCCGGTGCCCTTCCGGGGCGACCCGAGGCCGGTGGCCCCGCGCCGGTCGTCGTGGGTGTCGACGACGATCGTGCTGGGGTGTGTGGCGGCGGTGATCCTGCTGCTGGGGTACGCACGGTTCCAGGCGCCGTACTAGTGGTGCCGGGGGTACGGGTGCGGGTGGACCTCGGCCGGGGGGCCGCGGCCGCTCGGCGGCTGGCCGAGGGCACGGTGCTGCGGGACGTGGTCGACGTCGGCGCACCCGCCTCGTGGCTGGAGCTCGACGAGGGGGTGCGGTCCAGCGAGTGGTCCTACTCGCTCCATGTCCCCACTGCCTGGGAGCAGAGCGAGGGGGGACAGGCGCTGGCCGCCGCCCTCCGCTCCGGCGAGCCGCTCACCGAGTCGCAGCTGGCCCTCGCCCTGTGCCATCGCGACGGCCGGATCCGGGGGGCCGTGCTCGGACGGGTCGCGGACCGCCCCGATCTGCTGCCGCTGCTGGTGCTGCGGTGCGCCGACTGGGCGGAGCCGGTACGGCGGCGGGCGCGCGGGCAGCTGAGCGAACTGCTCGACGCCGGTCGGGCGGTCGCCCTGCTGCCGCTGATCCTGCGCATCGAACGCCGTCGGCGGGCCGGCTTCGTCACCGAGCTGGCCGACGGACTGCTGCGTGAAGCACCGCGTGACGTCCTGACACCGCTGTACACCGACCCCGACCGCGTCGTCCGCCGCTTCGCCCACCGGCTCGCCGTCGAGCGGGGGCTCCTCTCCCCCGTCGAGCTGGCCCGTGTGGCCGCACGGGAGGAGGACGCCGTCGTCCAGACCCTGTGCGCCGAGGCCGCCGTGGCGGCCATCACAGAGGGCGACCCGTACGACGGTGTGCTCGAACCGCTGCTCGGCGCGCGCAGCCCCCGCGTGCGGTCCGTCGGGGTGACCGCGCTGCGGCGGGCCGGGCGGGCGGCGGAGGCGGTGGGGTTCCTGGCCGACCGGTCGGGCCTGGTGCGGGCCTGCGCACGGTATGCCGTACGGCAGCGCGGGATCGATCCGCTGCCCTGGTACCGGGAGCGGTGCGCGGACCCGGGCGACCCGGCGCTGCCGCCGGGCGCGGCGGTCGGGCTGGCGGAGTGCGGCGGGCGTGCCGACGCCGAGGCCTTGTGGGCGCTGCTGGCGCACCCCGTCCCCCGGGTGCGGGCCCAGGCCGTGGCCGGGCTGCGGGTGCTGGACACGGCGGACGCACGACGGCTGTGGCCGCTGCTCGACGATCCGGCGCCGGGGGTGGTGCGGGAGGTGCTCCTGGCGGTTCTGCCGTCCCCGGCGCTGGCGCGGTGGGAGTGGCTGGCCGAGCGGCTCCGCGCCGAGCGGCCGCGGCATGTGCGGGTCGCCGCCTTCCGGCTGGCGCTGGAGCAGGGCGGGAGCGTGCTGGAGCAGGCGGCGGTCGTGCTGCGGGACGATCCGGATCCGCTGGTGCGGGAGCGGGCGGCTCGGGTCGCCGTGCCGGGGCCGCGCCGACGGCCGTAGCCGGGGCCGCCACAGGGACCTTTTGCTCCGCCTAGGGCCGTTACGGACCCGTTCATGGGACGGGTGCGGGCGGGAGCGGTGCACACTTGCAGTGGGACGAGTGCCTGACTGCGGGGTGATGCAGATGCAGAGCCGTTTCCGGAGCGACCGGCAGCTGACCGTGCGGATGACGGTCACCTTGTTCCTGCTCGGACTCCTGTACGTGGCGTTCGTCGCCGCGTTGATCGTGTTGTTGAAGTCGTGGGTGCTGGTCGTGGTCGTCGCGGCGGGGATGCTCGGCGCGCAGTACTGGTTCTCCGACCGGATCGCGCTGTTCGCGATGCGCGGGCGGGTCGTGGAGCGCGAGGAGTATCCCGAGCTGCACGCGGTGATCGACCGGCTGTGCGCGATCGCGGACATGCCCAAACCGGTGGTCGCCGTGTCGGAGCTGGACATGCCGAACGCGTTCGCGACCGGCCGCAACCCCGACAACGCCGTGGTCTGCGTGACGACCGGGCTGCTACGGCGGCTGGAGCCCGCGGAGCTGGAGGGCGTGCTGGCGCACGAGCTGTCGCACGTGGCGCACAAGGACGTCGCCGTGATCACGGTCGCGTCCTTCCTCGGGGTGATCGCGGGACTGATCGTGCGGTTCGCGTTCTACTCACAGCTGTTCGGCGGCGGGCGCAGGGACCAGAACACGGCGCTCGTCTTCGCGGCCGTGATGGGGATCTCCGCGACCGTGTACGCGATCAGCTTCCTGCTCATCCGGGCCCTGTCCCGGTACCGGGAGCTGGCGGCGGACCGGGCGGCGGCGCACCTCACCGGCCGGCCCTCGGCGCTCGCCTCCGCGCTGACGAAGGTCTCGGGCGACATCGCCCGGATCCCGACCAAGGACCTGCGGACCGCGCAGGCCTTCAACGCCTTCTACTTCACCCCGGCGCTGGGCTCCGAGCCCGGTGTCGCCAATCTCTTCTCGACCCACCCGAGCCTGGAGCAGCGGCTCGACCAGCTGGGGCGGATCTCCGCCGAGCTGGGCGAAGCGGCCACGCCCGGGACGAAAGGCTGACGATGGGGCTGCTGGACATCCTGCTGGGCCGGACGAAACCGGTCACACCCGACCTCGACCAGCTGTTCGCGCTGCCCTCGGCGGCGGTGACGCTGGAGGCGGCGGCAGGGTTCGTGCCCACCGGGCACGGCGCGGTGTGCTTCGCCACGGTCGAGGGCGGGGCCTTCGAGCAGACGCACCGCGAGGTCCAGGCGCTCCTCGACGCGGACACCGAGCGCACCGGCGACCCGGTGCAGCTGCTGCGGGACGACTACGGCTACTCCTGGCTGCTCTCCCGCCGCGCCCCCGACCAGCTGCCGCTCCTGGTCAACGATCTGCACGCGGTGAACAGCGCGATGGAGGTCAACGGCTTCGGGCCGCAACTGCTGTGCTCCCTGGCCGGGTTCGAGGAACAGAGACCCGAGGGTTCCGGGGGCGGCGGACGGCGGCTGGCACTCGTGTACCTCTACAAGCGTGGTTCGTACTACCCGTTCGCGCCGCTGCCCGGTTCGGGGCAGCGGCGCGACAACGCACTGGAACTCCAGGTCAAGGCGGTCCTCGCGAACGACCTGCGGATCGAGCCGGACCTCAGCCGCTGGTTCCCGGTATGGGGAGCCCCCGGCCTGTAGCGCACCGATCGGTCACCGGTCGCTACAGGCCGCGCTCACGGCGGTAACGGCGCTCCCACTTGGCCTGGGTGTCCCGGCGCTCGCGGTACGCCTTGTACGTGGTCGGCGCGGCGGTCGGCGCGGGGCCTGTCCCGGCGGGACCGGGCGTGGACCCGGACGACGAGCCTCGCCCGTAGCGCACGTACAGGAAGAGGACGGCGACGGCCGCGAGCCAGTAGGCGTGGTCTCCGAATCCCAGGACCACCAGAACGGCGGTGCCGGAGAGTACGACGGTGCCCATGGGGTGCCTCCTTCCTGGGGATGTCGTCCACAGTACGGACACCGTCACTCACCGTGCATCTCCTTTTCCCGGACGGCCCGTCGAGCGAGCCGTGAGTGAATGGGGGCATGAGCGACCTGTCTCCTTTCACGTACGAGTACGACGGCGAGCGCCTCAGCGGGGTGTACGGCGGTGCCGGCGACGACAGGCCGGGGGCCGTCACGGCCGTCGTGCTGCACGGCGCGGGCAACGGCAGCAAGGAGCGACTGCTGCCGCTGCTCGGCGAGTTCACCGCCCGGGGCTGCCGCGCGCTCGCCTTCGACTTCTCCGGGCACGGCGAAAGCAGCGGCGCGCTGGGCGAGTTGAGCCTGCGCCGACGCTTCGAGCAGGCGGTCGCCGTGATCGACGCGCACACGCCGGCCGACGGTCCGCTGATCCTGGTCGGGTTCAGCATGAGCGGGCAGACGGTGGCGGACCTCGCCGCGCACTACGGGGAGCGGGCGGTCGCCCTGGGGCTGTGCGCGCCCGCGGTGTACGCGGCCGAGGCCTGGGACGTGCCGTTCGGCGAGGGGGACGGACGGTTCAGTGAGATCATCCGCACCCCGGACAGCTGGCGCAAGGCCCCCGCGCTCGACGCGCTGCGGGCGTACGAGGGCCGGGCGGTGCTCGTCGTGCCGGGCACGGACACGGTGATCCCGCCGGAGGTGACCGAGGCGGTCCAGGACTCGCTCGCCGTGCACGCCCGGTACGCGCGGCTCGAACTGCCGGACGCCGACCACTGGTTGGGCCTGTGGCTGCGCGACCACGCCGACGACCGGCGGGAGTTCGTGACAGCCCTGCTGAACGGACCTGACCAGTAGCAGATCCGAGGAGGCGTCAGACGCCGGGCGTGGCGGACACCACGCCCGCGGTGACCGCCGCGTCCAGGACCGCGTGGTCGGCGGCGCTCTGGTCGGCGTAGGCCAGGGCGAAGTCGGCGACGGCGCGTTCGAAGGTGTCCGCGCCGCCGAGGTAGCCGGCGATGGCGATGCGGTCGCCGGAGCGGGCGTGGGCGCGGGCCAGGACGGTGCCGCACAGGCGGGCGTACGCCTGGAGGTCGGCCGGGGACATTCCGGCGACGTCGGCGGAGCCCTTCATGTCGCGCAGCTGACGCCAGTAGAAGGCGCGGCCCTGCGGACCGGTCATCCAGCCCAGGAAGATGTCGCCGGCCGCCTGCAGCAGCCGCTGCCCGGCGACGACCCGGCGGCCGGGGTGGACGTACGGTCCGCTCGGCAGGTGCTCTTCGAGGACCGACCTGCGCGCCTCCTTGATCTGCAGGAACAGCGGGTCGTCGGCGTCGCGCCCGGCGAGCAGCACGATGAAGCAGCGGGTGCCGACGCTGCCGACGCCGACGACCTTGCGGGCGGCGTCGACGAAGCGGTAGCGGTCGAGCAGCAGGCGGCGCTCCTCGCCGAGGGTGGAGCGGTAGTCGCTGAAGATCTTGCGCAGGGCGGCGGCGTCGGAGGCTCCGGCGGGTTCGAGCAGCGGTGGGTCCTGGATGATGCGGTGGCGTCCGTCGACGACCTCCGTCAGCTTGCCGAGGACCTGGAGGCTGGTGCGGCGGCGGGCCCGGGTGAGGCTCGCCTCGGCCCGCTTGCGGTGGCGGGCGGAGCGCAGCAGGGGTGCGAGCCGGTCGGCGTCGAAGCGCTCGTACCAGACGGCGAGCTCCCCGAGCCCGGACAGCCGCCGCATGGCGGTGCGGTAGGCGGCGACCGCCTCCAGGGCGGCCCGGTACGCCTTGGGGTCGGGGTGGCCGTTCTCGCGGGCGGCCAGGGCGACGGAGGCGGCGAGCCGTTTGACGTCCCATTCGAAGGGCCCGGGGAACGTCTCGTCGAAGTCGTTCAGGTCGAAGAGCAGCGCCCGCTCCGGGGAGGCGTACAGCCCGAAGTTGAGCAGATGGGCGTCGCCGCACAGCTGCACGGTCAGCCCGGTGTGCGGCTGCGACGCCAGGTCGGCGGCCATCACGGCGGCCGCCCCGCGCAGGAAGGCGAACGGCGAGGCGGCCATCCGCCCGTACCGGATCGGCAGCAGCTCGGGCAGCCGGTCCCGCCCCTGGCGTTCCAGTACGGCGACGGGGTCGGGCCGGTCGACGGGCGCGAGCCAGCCGCCGTGGGCGGAGCGGGGGACGCGTCGGCGGGCGTCCCGGCCGCGCCGGGCGCGGTCGGCGGGGGTGGTCATCTGCGCCGCCGTCTCTGCATCACGCTCACGCTCACCCTCGCCTCGCCTCCCTGCCCACGTCACCGGCCACCGCCCGGCCTCCTGTTCGCAGTGAAGGCCGGGCGGCGGACATGCGCATGCCGGGCACGGCGGACGGGTGACGGGTGACGGGGGTGATGCCGGGCGACGGCGGCCGATTGTCAGTGGCGTCGGGGAGGATGCGTACAGGGACCGGTGCGGGTGGGCGGAGGCGCGGATGGGTGACGGGCTGCGGTATGTGGGAACGGCGGAGCGGCGGGCCCGGCTGGCCCTGCGGCACCGGCTGGCCCCGGCGGCGCGGGCCGGGACGCCCGAGGAGGTGGCCGAGGCGCTCGTCGCCCTGCACGGCTCGGACCCGGCGTCCGTGTATCTGGCGGTCGGCGCGCGGCTGGCCGACTCCCGGGCGACCGTGTCGGAGACCGACCGGGCGCTGTACGGCGACGGGAGCGACCGGAGCCATAGAAGTGACCAGAGCGACGGAAGTGACCGGAGCGACAGGACGCTGGTCCGGATGCACGGCATGCGGCACACCGTCTTCGTGTTCCCGGCCTCGCTGACCGCGGTCGTACACGCCTCGACGAGCCTTGACGTGGCCGCCCGGGAGCGGGCCTCGCTGGTCAAGGGCATGGCGAAGGCGGGCGCGCCGGACGCGGCCTGGCTGAAGGAGGTCGAGGAGTCGACGCTGGCCGTGCTGGCGCGGCTGGGCCAGGCGACAGCGGCGGAGCTGGCCCAGGAGGAGCCCCGGCTGCGGGAGCGGTTCGTGTACGCGGCCGGGAAGAGCTACGAGGGCGTCCACACCGTCTCGACGCGGCTGCTGAAGGTGCTCGGGGTCGAGGGGAAGGTGGTCCGGGGCCGCCCGCTGGGCTCGTGGACGTCGAGCCAGTTCCGCTGGGCACTCGCCCCCGAGCATCCCGAACTGGCCGCGGCGGACGCCCAGGCGGAGCTGCTGCGCCGCTGGCTGACGGCCTGCGGGCCGGCCACGGAGGCGGACCTGAAGTGGTGGACGGGGTGGCGGGTGACGGACGTCCGGCGGGCGCTGGCTGCGATCGGGGCGCGGGCGGTGTCGCTGGACGAGGGCACGGGGTACGTCGTCGAGGGCGACGTCGATCCCGTGGCCGGCCCCGAGGAGCCGTGGGCGGCTCTGCTGCCGGCCCTCGACCCCACGGCGATGGGGTGGCAGGGCCGGGACTGGTATCTGGCGCCGGAGTCCCGGCCCGCCCTGTTCGACCGGAGCGGGAACATAGGGCCGACGGTGTGGTGGGACGGCCGGGTGGTGGGCGGCTGGGCCCAGCGCGCCGACGGGGAGATCGTCTGGCGGATCCTGGACGGGACAGGCGTGGGGCGGGAGGCGGAGGCGGCGATCACGGCGGCGGCGGAGCGGTGCGCGGCCTGGGTGGGGGCCACGCGGGTGACGCCCAGATTCCGGACGCCGGTGGAGCGGGAGCTGTCGTCCTGAGGCCTGAGAAGCCCCGGCGCCCACCGAGGGACGCCGGGGAACTGGATCTCAGCGTGTCTCAACCGTTCTCAGCGCGACTCGGCGCGTCTCGGCGCGTCTCGGCGCGTCTCAGCGGTTGTACCTCATGAACGCCCGCACCATGTGGCACGTCGTGTCCGACGGCGGATGGACGCCGATCAGCTCCGCCGTGCTGCGGATCTTCTCGTTCTGGGCCTGGTTCGGCATGTAGACGCCCAGGTCGAGCAGGGCGATGGCGAGGCGCATGGCCTTGAGACGCCGGTTGTGCGTGGCGTACCACTCACGCGGACGCCCGGGCGGCAACGGCCGCTTCGCCACGGGCACGTACGGCAGGTCGAGTTGGACGGATCGCTTCGCGGTGGACTGGGTCGGCAACGGCTTCTGCTGGAGTGCGGCAGCGGGCACGGGCATCCTCCTGTCGCGGTCAGGGCCCGGTCCGGAAACCTCCGGTGGAACCCTCGAACACTGCTTCTATTCTACCGTCCCCCACTGACAATTGCCCCTGGTCACAGGGGCTTTCGGGGTCCCAGTGACGCACGGGGAGAACGGGTTTCCGGGCCCGTCCGAACCTCCGGCTACCGTGACCCTCATGGAGATCTGGATCAACCCCGCCTGTTCCAAGTGCCGCAGCGCGATCAGCCTGCTCGACGCCGAGGGCGCCGACTACACCGTCCGCCGCTATCTGGAGGACGTGCCGAGCGAGGACGAGATCAGGGACGTACTCGACCGCCTCGGCCTGGAGCCCTGGGACATCACCCGCACCCAGGAGGACGTCGCCAAGGAACTCGGCCTCAAGGAGTGGGCGCGGGACGCCGGTTCGCGCGGGCGCTGGGTCACCGCGCTCGCCGAGCACCCGAGGCTCATCCAACGCCCGATCATCACCGCGGACGACGGTACGGCCGTGGTGGGTCGCACGGAGGAGGCCGTACGTGATGCCGTGACGCGCATCACATCCACAGACTCTCGTGACGCCTGAGTAACCGCGTTCGATATCTCGTACCTAGCGACGTACGCTTCCCTACCTCTCAGGAGGCGCGCATGTCGCGCAGAAGAACAGTCGGTACGAAGAAGAAGCTCGCGCTGCTCGTCAGCGCGGCGGCGGTCGCGGGCGGCGGCGCCTTCGTGATGGCGAACAGTTCGAACGCCGCCCAGACGTCCGGGAACCCTCAGACGTTGTCCGCCGCGAACTCGACGGTCTGCCAGGGCCTGGCGACCGCCCTCGGCAACAACCAGAAGTTCATCGACGGCCAACGGGCCGCCCCGGACGCGCAGTCCGAGGCCCGGATCGCCAACCGCGAGGCCGTCATCGCGCAGATCAAGGTGCAGCAGAAGGCGTCGGGATGCGTCGTTGGGGAGTCGGCTCAGGACTCCCAGTCGACGCAGCCCTCGCAGGCCGCTTCCACCCCGGCCGCTTCCGCGCCGGCAGCCTCGGCGCCGGCCGGAAACACCGGTAGCACCGGAAACGGCGGCGCCGCCTCCGGCCAGCAGGTCTGCAAGGGCTCGACGGTCACCCTCTCCGGCGAGGCCGGCGCCCCGGCCGCGTCGAGCAACCAGTTCCCGGCGGGCACCAAGCTGAAGGTGACCAACCTGGACAACAACAAGTCCACGACCGTGGTGGTCACCTCGGTCTCCGGCAGCTGTGCGCTGCTCAACAACGCGGCTTTCGAGCAGGTGCGTGAGCCCGGCAAGTTCCTGATCCGCCGGGCAGTGATCGAGAAGGTGGGGTGAGGCTCGACCGCCGAGGCGCTCTGTGAGGCGGCGGCCCGCGTCGGCCGCCACCGTGTACGTGTCATGTGTCAAAGGTCCTGCTGCTCGCGGCCACGAGCGGCAGGACCGACGCATGTTCAGGGCCGACCCATGTTCATGGCCGCCCGTGCTCAGGGCCGGGACATGTTCAGGGCCGGGACATCCAGGGACCGCAGCCCCCTCCCCTCCCCTCCCCTCCCCTCCCCTCCCTCAGTTCGCGAACCGCAACGGCGAGCGCTCGGGCCCGGCGACGGCTCGACGCCGGCCGAGGCGGGCGTACCCCTCGCGGCCCCCCGCATTCCCATCGCATACGAGACGCCGTCCGCCCCCGCCCGCGCCCCCGTCTGCGACCGCGAACGGCAACTTCCGGCCGGGCCGGCGTCCTCACACCGTGAGCCGCACCACAGAACCACCAGGTAACACGGGGTTCACATTCGAGCAATGATCGGGAAATCGCCTGTTGACAAGCTTTCGGGCAAACAGGCGGCGCCCCAGTGCCGCAGCGCCGCAGCACCCGCAAGTGCGTCTAGACACACCCCCGAAGGAAGTGGCCCGTGACCTTCAAGGCTGAGTACATCTGGATCGACGGCACCCAGCCGACGGCCAAGCTCCGTTCCAAGACGAAGATCCTGGCGGACGACGCCAAGGGCGAGGAGCTGGGGATCTGGGGCTTCGACGGGTCCTCCACGAACCAGGCCGAGGGGCACTCCTCGGACCGTGTCCTCAAGCCGGTCTTCACCTGCCCCGACCCGATCCGCGGCGGCGACGACATCCTCGTCCTGTGCGAGGTCCTCAACATCGACATGACGCCGCACGAGTCCAACACGCGTGCCGCGCTCACCGAGGTCGCCGAGAAGTTCGCGGGCCAGGAGCCGATCTTCGGCATCGAGCAGGAGTACACGTTCTTCCAGGACGGCTACCCGCTCGGCTTCCCCAAGGGCGGCTTCCCGGCCCCCCAGGGCGGCTACTACTGCGGTGTCGGCGCCGACGAGATCTTCGGCCGTGAGGTCGTCGAGGCGCACCTGGAGAACTGTCTGGCCGCCGGCCTCGCGATCTCCGGCATCAACGCCGAGGTCATGCCCGGTCAGTGGGAGTTCCAGGTCGGCCCGGTCTCCCCGCTCGAGGTCTCCGACCACCTGTGGGTGGCCCGCTGGCTGCTCTACCGCACCGCCGAGGACTTCGGCGTCTCCGCCACCCTCGACCCCAAGCCGGTCAAGGGCGACTGGAACGGCGCGGGCGCGCACACCAACTTCTCCACCAAGGCGATGCGCGAGGGCTACGACGCGATCATCACCGCGTGCGAGTCGCTCGGCGAGGGCTCCAAGCCCCTCGACCACGTCAAGCACTACGGCGCCGGCATCGACGACCGTCTGACCGGTCTGCACGAGACCGCCCCGTGGAACGAGTACTCCTACGGCGTCTCCAACCGCGGCGCGTCGGTCCGTATCCCGTGGCAGGTCGAGAAGGACGGCAAGGGCTACATCGAGGACCGCCGTCCCAACGCCAACGTGGACCCGTACCTGGTGACCCGCCTGATCGTGGACACCTGCTGCTCCGCGCTGGAGAAGGCCGGCCAGGTCTGATCCCGGTTCTTCGCTGAGGTTCTTCTCCGGAGGGGCGCCCACCGTCACGGTGGGCGCCCCTTCCGCATGCGGCCGACGTCCTTCAAGTCGGGCTTCACGTCAGGCTTCATGGCGGGCTTCAAGGCAGGCTTCAAGGCAGGCTTCAAGGCAAGGAAGCGTCCAAGCTGTGAGAGAAGGCTGCTGTTGCGGGCGTGTGTCTGCTTCAATGAGGTCATGGCCAGCTTCCAGAAGTACACCGCGACGGGTCGCCATGACCTCGAGCCGTTCTGGCCTACCCGTCAGCACCACGACTTCGACCGGGTGTGTTGTCGCGCGATGAACGCGCCGGCCCTCTAAAGCCGTACACCCCGGCCTTCGGCCAGCGCGCACGACGTACGTCCCTTCCGACGAACTCCTCGCGCGAAAGAGCTGACCTCTCATGGCGACCACTCGTTCTCTCTCCACCGCCCCCACCCGTACCGCCCCGTCTAGCCCGGCCCGGCATCGTCTGCGTGCCGTGGACCGGGACGAGGTGGTCGACGTAGCGGACTTCCTGCCGCCGGGCGCGACCTGGCTGCCCGCTCCCCAGCACACCCTGCCCACGCTGCCGGGTCAGCCGCCGATGATCGGCTACCTGGTGCTCGTCCCGGCCGACCAGCAGCCGCCGTTCCTGCCGGTGGCGGTGCCGGACCAGCCGGCCCCCGTCTCCCCGGCCCCCCTCTCCCCGGAGACGGGCGCCGGCCGGCCGCTCGTGCGGATCGACTCCGTGCAGCGCACCGCCCAGGTGGACGGGCAGGAACTCGACCTCACCTACCTGGAGTTCGAGCTGCTCGCGCATCTCGTCGCGTACCCGAACCGGGTGCACACGCGCGACCAGCTGGTCACCACGGTGTGGGGCTACGGCCATGTGGGCGACGGCCGCACGGTCGACGTCCACATCGCCCGGCTGCGCCGCAAGCTGGGCGCACAGCACCGCCAGTCGATCCAGACGGTGCGCCGCGTCGGCTACAAGTTCACCCCGCCGACCAGCCGCTGAGCCGTCCGCTCAGCTGTCCCTCTGCCCACGGCATAGCGCGGTTCCCTGCCGTGGGCGGACCGGGCAGAGTCACCGGTATGAGACTTCTGGTGCTGGGCGGTACGGAGTTCGCGGGACGGGCCGTCGTCGAGGCGGCCCTCGGGCGCGGCTGGGATGTGACGGTCCTCAACCGGGGGCGGCACGGTCCCGTCCCCGGGACCCGCTCGCTGACCGGCGACCGCACCGCGCCCGCCGGGCTCGCCGCCCTGGCCGAGGACCGGGGCGAGTGGGACGCCGTCGTCGACACCTGGTCGGCGGCGCCCCGCGCGGTGCACGAGGCGGCGCGGCTGCTGCGGGGCCGCGCCCGCCGGTATGTGTACGTGTCGAGCTGCTCGGTGTACGACTGGGCCCCGCCCGCCGGATACGCCGAGGACGCGCCCGTCGTCCAGGGCGCCGAACCGGACGCCGGGCAGACCGACTACGCCCGGGACAAGCGCGGCGGCGAGCTGGCCGCCGTGGACGCCTTCGGCGCGCAGACGTCCGTTCTCGTACGGGCCGGACTGATCCTCGGCCCGTACGAGAACGTCGGCCGACTCCCCTGGTGGCTGGGCCGGATGGCCCGCGGCGGCCCGGTCCTCGCCCCCGGCCCGCGCGAGCTGCCCCTGCAGTACGTCGACGTCCGCGACCTCGCCGAGTGGATCCTCGGGGCCGTGGAGCGGGAGCTGAGCGGGCCGTACAACCTGCTGAGCCCGCAAGGGCACGCGACCATGGGCGAGTTGCTGGAGGCGTGCGTCCAGGTCGCCGGACCGTCCGCCGAACTCCGTTGGACCGAGCCCGAGATCATCCTCGACGCGGGCGTCCAGCCGTGGACGCAGCTGCCCGTGTGGGTGCCCCCGGGCACCGACATGCACGACGCGCTGCACAGCGCCGACGTCTCACGGGCGGTCGCGACCGGGCTGTCCTGCCGTCCGGTCGGGGAGACCGTCGCCGACACCTGGGCCTGGCTGCGGGACATCGGCGGCACGGCCCCGCGCCGCCCGGACAGGCCGCCGCTGGGCCTCGATCCGGAGGTGGAGGCGAAGGTGCTCGCGACCGCCGGAAATACGACCGGGGGTGTATCTGGCACCACCTCCTGACCGGGGGCTTCGGGCCAGTGACCCCCGCTCCGCCCTCGGCCAGACTGACGCCATGAACACCACAACGAAGAGCGACGACGGCGGTTCGAGGACGCGGGGGACGCTGTCCGCCGCCTGGCGGGGGTTGGCGCTGGCCGTGGTGTCGCTGCCGCTGGCCGTCGTGGGCTTCGTCCTCTCCCTCGTCTCCATGGCGTTGATCCCGATCGGGGCCGGGGCCTTCACCACGCCCTATGTGGTGAAGGGGGTGCGCGCCTACGCCGACCGGCGGCGGAGGCTCGCCGCCGCGTGGGGCGGGGTGCGCATCCCGTCGGCGTACCGGCCGCTGCCCGAGACCGCCAACCCCTGGAAGCTCACCTACGCGCTGCTGCGGGATCCGGCGACCTGGCGGGATCTGCGCTGGCTGCAGGTGGACATGACGGCGGGGTTCGTGACCGCGCTGCTTCCGCCGGTCCTCGTCCTCTACCCGCTGCTGGGGCTCTCGCTGGCGGCGGGGCTGTGGCGGGTCGTCGAGGAGGGGGCGGGCGAGGCGTACTGGTACGGCTTCCTGCCGGTCGACGACCAGGGCGCCGCGGCCGGCGCCGGCGTCATCGGAGCCGCTCTGCTCCTCGTCGCCCGCCGCTTCGCCGTTCCCGCGCTCGACGCCCACTTCCGGCTCACCCGGGCCGTACTCGCTCCCAGCCAGGCCGAACTGGCGGAACGGGTGCGGGTGTTGACCCGGACCCGACGGGATGCCGTGGACACCTCCGCCGCCGAACTGCGGCGCATCGAACGGGATCTGCACGACGGGGCGCAGGCCCGGCTGGTGGCGATGGGCATGGACCTCGGCACGGTCGAGACGCTGCTCGACAAGGACCCGGAGAAAGCCAGGGAAATCCTCGCGCAGGCCCGCCGGTCCTCCGCCGAGGCGCTCTCCGAACTGCGCGACCTGGTGCGCGGCATCCACCCGCCGGTGCTGGCCGAGCGTGGACTGGGCGACGCCGTAAGGGCGTTGGCGCTGCGGATGCCGGTCGCCACCGAGGTGAACGTCGAGCTCGGCACGGGCCGTGCGGACGCGCCCGTGGAGTCGGCCGCGTACTTCGCGGTGAGCGAGGCGCTGACCAACGCGGTCAAGCACTCCGGCGCCGACCGGATCTGGGTCGACCTGCACCACGCGGACGGCTGTCTGCGGATCTCCGTCACCGACCACGGCAGGGGCGGCGCGGCGATCGGGGCCGGCTCGGGGCTGGCCGGGCTCGAGCGGCGGCTGGGTACATTCGACGGCGTCCTGGCCGTCAGCTCCCCCGCGGGCGGCCCCACCATGGTGACCATGGAGATCCCTTGCGTGTTGTCCTAGCCGAAGACCTCTTCCTGCTGCGGGACGGGCTCGTACGACTCCTCGAGGCCTACGACTTCGAGATCGCCGCCGCCGTCGAGAGCGGGCCCGAGCTGGAGCGGGCGCTCGCCGAGCTGGATCCGGACGTCGCCGTGGTCGACGTACGCCTGCCGCCCACGCACACGGACGAGGGGTTGCAGTGCGCCCTGGAGGCCCGCCGAAGGAAGCCGGGGCTGCCGGTGCTGGTCCTCTCCCAGCACGTGGAGCAGCTGTACGCGCGCGAGCTGCTCGCCGACGGCAGCGGCGGGGTCGGCTATCTGCTGAAGGACCGGGTCTTCGACGCGGAGCAGTTCGTGGACGCCGTACGACGGGTCGCGGCGGGCGGCACGGCGATGGACCCGCAGGTGATCCAGCAGCTGCTGGCCCGGCGCTCGGGCGACGACCAGGGGCCGCTGGCCCGGCTCACGCCCCGGGAGCTGGAGGTGATGGAGCAGATGGCGCAGGGCCGGTCGAACGCGGCGATCGCCGCAAAACTGGTCGTCACCGAGCGGGCCGTCGCCAAGCACACCGCGAATATTTTCGTGAAGCTGGGTTTGGAGGTCTCCGACGACGACAACCGCAGGGTACTGGCGGTGCTGGCCTATCTGGACCGGGACCGGTGACCACCGTAACTCCCGTGCCTTGTGCGAGCGTTGAGGCTGAATTGTCCCTATGGCCCTCTCATGAATTTCTGAGACCGCTGAACACCCCCGGTACGGCGTGCGTAAAGGAGGGGGCAGCTTCACTCCTGTCGGGCGCCTCGATGCTGCCCCGCAAGGAAGTCAGAGGAGTTCCATGGGACGCAACATACGTAAACGCCGCTCGTCGATGGCCAACAAGGCCATAGCCGCATCGGCGGCCCTAGCGCTCGGTGGGGGCGGGCTGATCTGGGCGAACTTCTACGCTTCGGCGCACGAATCGACCAGCTCGGGTCAGAACTCGACCAAGGCCGCCACCGCGGCTGCGCAGGTCACCACCATCTCCTGCCCGGACGTGGGGCAGAAGCTGACGAACGTGCCCGAGAAGGCACGTCAGGGCGTGGCCACCGAGCTGGCGAACCTCGACAAGCAGATCACCGAGGCCTACACCCGCCTCGCCTCGACCCGCCAGGCTCAGACCAACGACGCCGGGTTCGTCCAGAACGCGATCGTCGGCCCTCTCAAGGAGAAGCGCGCCGCCACGATCGACCGAATCCGGATCGACATCCAGCGCGTCGGCGGTCAGTTCAACACGGCGCTGAGTTCTCTCGCGGCCTGCACCACGCAGGCGGCCAATGCCAACACCAACGCCGGCCAGGCGGGCAACGGTCAGCAGAACAACGGCCAGAACAACAATGGCCAGAACAACAACGGCGGCCAGCAGAACAACGGCGGTGCTGCGCAGGCCGGCGCCAACGGCCAGGGCGGCAACGGCCCGACCGCGGCGGACTTCGTGGACATCACCAAGGTCCAGGCCAACGCCCAGCTCGGCGTGGGCGCGAACGGCCTCCCCGCGAACGGCAACACCGGTTCCAAGGGCAGCTTCACCACGAAGTGCGGCACCAACGGCAACGACAACCACAACACGGACAACGTGATCGTGGCCCCCGGTGTCACCAACGGCGCGCACCACCTGCACGACTACGTCGGCAACCAGAGCAACGACGCCTTCGCGAGCGACCAGGAACTGGCGGCGGCCCAGACCAGCTGCCAGAACCAGGGCGACAAGTCCTCGTACTTCTGGCCGGTGCTGCGTGTCCAGGACGGCTCGCAGGACTTCGACCAGAACAACGACGGCGGCGGCAAGGAAGGCAACGTCGGCAAGATCCTCCAGCCCGCCCAGGCGCAGCTGAAGTTCGTCGGCAACAAGAAGGGCGCCGTCGTCGCGATGCCGACCGCCCTGCGCATCATCACCGGTGACGCCAAGGCCTTCGTCAACGGCAACGCCAACGCCAACGTGAACTGGAGCTGCACCGGCTTCGAGAACAAGGTGCAGCTGGAGACCCAGTACCCGATCTGCCCGCAGGGCAGCCAGGTGGTGCGCACGACCAACTTCCAGAGCTGCTGGGACGGTCAGAACATCGACAGCGCCAACCACCGCACGCACGTGGCGTTCGCCGCCGCCGACGGCACCTGCGCCAACGGCTTCAAGGCGATCCCGCAGCTCCAGGTCCGTCTGGTCTACAACGTTCCGACCCCCACCATCCAGAACGGTGTGGTGAAGAACGCCTACGCGGTCGACACCTTCCCGGAGAACCTGCACAAGCCGATCACCGACCACAACGACTTCATCAACTTCTTCTCCACGAACCTGATGAACAAGATGGTCAACTGCATCAACACCGGCAAGAAGTGCCAGTGACGGCCTGCCCGTAGCAGCCTGAACGCCCGGCACGAACGCTGAAGGCCGGCGGTGAGGATTTCCTCACCGCCGGCCTTCAGCGTTGCCGCGTTGCCGCGGAGGTGTCAGTGCGCGGAGTGTCAGTGCGCGGAGTGCGACGCGCTCGCGGACGGATCGTGCGACGCGTGCGCCGAGTGGTCCGTGCCCTCCTCGATGTCGCCGCCGAGCGTCTTGCGCAGCGTCGTCACCGTGGTGGTCTCCTCACCGACGACCACCCACTTGCGGCCGACCAGATAGTGGCCGCCGTAGTCCTTGGCGCCGTTGAGCCACTCGCGCTGGCCGCGGTCGGTGGCGAAGGTCAGCAGAAGGAACTTGCCCGCGGCCGTCTTGCAGATGGCCTGACGGAGTTCGTCGGCGTCGGTCTGCATGTTCGGCGTGCACTTCACCTCGGCGGCCAGGTGCTCCAGACTGCCGGTCGCCGTCACCGGGACGGACACCTCGGCCTTCTGGGATCCTCCGGAGCCGCACCCCGCCAGCATCAGCGCCGCCGCGGCGGCGGCCGCCGCGAGCATCGGTCGGGTCACCTTCATCAGTCCTCCCTGCAAGAGCCTCGTTCTGGATACGGCTCCCGCGTGCGGTCCGCTCAAAATACCGGTGAAATCCGGGCACGGGCGTGCGAAAGTGTGCTGGTGAACCAAGACTGGGAAGATCGCGTGACGGCCGCCTGGGCCACCTTCGACGACTATCCGGAGGAGAGGGCGGCGGAGTTCCGGGCCGTGATCGACGCCCTCGTCGCCGAACTGCCCGAGCACAGCGCGCTGGGCCCCTTCGAGCAGGCCTGCGCCTGGGACTCCACCGGCCACTCGGACCGGGCGGTCCCGCTGTACCGGGAGGCGCTCGCCCGGGGCCTCGACGGCTACAAGGGCCGCCGCGCCAAGATCCAGCTCTCCAGCTCGCTGCGCAACACCGGCCGGGCCGAGGAGGGCGTCAAGCTGCTGACGCCGGAACTGGACGGCCCCTCCGACGAGTTGGACGACGCCGTCCGCGCCTGCCTCGCGCTCTGTCTGTCGAGTCTGGGCCGCGACCGCGAGGGCCTGTCCCTCGTCCTGGGCGCCCTGGCCCCGCATCTGCCCCGCTACCAGCGCTCGATGGCCAACTACGCGCGCGCCCTGGTGGAACCGGAGGACTGACCTCACTCCGCGCCCGGAGGAGCGACCTCACCCGCGCCCGGAGGCTCGGCCCACCCGGGCGGCGGTGACCATCCACCGTGTCGCTCGTTCTGCTGGACGTGCAGTCACAGGATGTCGCCCCCCGCCCCGCCCCCGGTTCCGGCGCCGACCGGATCGTCGACGTCGAGCAGGCCGAGGCCGCGCTCGTCGAGCACTATCCGCGCCTCGTCCGGCTCGCCTACCTGGTGCTGCCGCCGGGTCTCGGCCGGGGCCGCCGCGTCCTGACCGCCCACGCCCTCGCCCAGCGCGCCCTGCCCCGCGGCCGCGCCTCGGCCCCCGTCATCCCGGCCCAGTCCACCGGCCGCGACGGCGACCCCGGCTATGCCTACGTCCGCCTCCAGGTGATCCGTACGGCGCTGGAGGCGGGCCTGCCGCTGCGGCGCCGGGCGTGGCCCCGGCGCGCCCAGCTGCCGCCGGTGCTTCCGCAGGTGTGGGGGCTGCGGCTGTTCCCTCGCTCCGGCGGCGCCGACGAGCTCGCCCTGGACCAGCGGCTGTCCGCCCTCTCGGGCCCGGCCCGCGCGGGCTACGTCCTGCGCGGTCTGGAGAAGCTCCCCGACGGCGACGTGCGCAAGGTGCTGGCCGAGGCGGGCGTCGAGGACGTGGAGGAGGCGCTGCGCGAGGCCGACGAGGTGCCCGCCGCGCAGTACGCGCTGCTCGACTCCCCCGAGTTCGACCCCTGCTCCCTGCAGGCCCGGCCCACCGATCTGATGCGCCGCCGCCAGCACGCCCGGGCCGCGCTCGCCGCCGCGGCGGCCCTCGCCGTGTGCGGTGCGCTGGTCGCGCTGCCCGGCGGCGGCTGGGGCCCCGACGGCGCGGCCGCCCCGGCGTATGCGAAGAACCCGGCCGCCGAGGCGGCTCTGGACCCGGGCCGGCTGCTGAAGGTCTCCCCCGTCGCCTGGAAGACCTCCGCGCGCACCGACTTCTCCGTCTGGCCCGCACGCGGCGGCCTCACCCACGACACCGCGCTGCTGCGCCGCGCCCTCGCCGTCTGGGCCCGCCCCGGCGAGCGGGTCCAGGTCTCCGCCACCCCCGACACCCCCTCCGGCGGCCCCGCGGGCCCGCCCCAGCTCCTCTACGCGGGCGCCGCCGACAACGCGCGCGTGGTGATCCTCTACGACGGTCTACGCATCGCCCGGTACGCCGAACCGAAGGACGGCACGGCCGGGGCCGCGCTCGACTTCGCGCGCGTCGACGGCGCGAGCGGCGCCGAGTCCGGCGCGCTGGTGCTGAACCGGGCCGACGGCAACGTCCGCTATCTGACGGCCCCCTGGGTGACCGAGGCGGCCGAGCGGGACCTGTCGAAGCCGGGCGCCGGAGTGATGGACCTGACGCTGACCGACGGCATCACCTCGCCGCTGGCCAGCCCCGCCACCCGGACCGGGACCTGCACGACGTGGAACGTGCTCCAGCTCACCGACGCCTCCGGCGCCCACCTGCTGAGCGACCTCGGCGAGCTCGTCCCCGCCCGGCTCACCGCGGGCCGGCCGACCGCGCCGAAGGAGGCGACGGGCGCGGCGGCGCTGCGCACCTGGGCGCCGTTCGCCTGCTCCCTGGCCGATGTGCGCGGGCAGGGTGTGCGGACGGTCAACGCGTGGGCGTACGCACGTCAGTCGCTGCCCGACGCGAGCGGCTCGGCGCAGTGGGTGTGCACGCGGGCCGAGACCTGGCGGGGCGACGGGAGCCGGGTGCTGGCCCAGTTCCACACCCCGGGCGGGCTGTTCGGGGCGGTCGCGGCGAAGGCCGGGGACGTGCCGGCGTGCGGGCCGCGCGATCCGCAGGTGCTGGCCGGCGTGCTGTGGAAGTCGGAAGGCGGTTCCTGGTATCTCCTCGCGGCCGGCGACAAGAACACCGGGTCGATCCGCACGACGGGCGCGGTGAAGGGCTCGGCCGAGGGCAGTCTGCTGGCGGTGCGCACGCGGCAGGGGGCGCAGGCGGGCCTCAAGGGCACGCTGAAGAACGGGCGTTCGGTCACCGGGCTGCACTGATCCGGCCAAGGGGCTTCACCCTCGCCCTACCCATCAGTACATTGACGTCATGTCTAACAAGCCGGGGTCCAACAAGCCGGGGTCTGGCGAGCCAGGGTCTGCCAAGCAGGGCGAGCGCGTCCCGCTCACAGCGCGGAAGGTGTCCTTCTCCTGGGAGGACACTCCCCTGCACTGGGTGCCGGGAGACCCCTTCACCACGCACACCGTCAACGTGCTGCACCTGCTGCTGCCGGCCGGCGAACGCTGGTTCGTGCACGTCTACCGGCAGGTGCTGCCGTACATACGGGACGAGCGGCTGCGCGAGGACGTCATCGGGTTCATCGGCCAGGAGGCCATGCACTCCCAAGCCCATGACGAGGTACTGCCGCATCTGAAGGAGCAGGGGCTCGACCCGACGCCGTACACCGCGCAGGTCGACTGGCTCTTCGAGAAGCTGCTCGGCGACCGCACCCTCCCGCCGGGGCGGGCCCGGAAGTGGTGGCTGATGGAGCGGGTGGCGCTGATAGCGGCCATCGAGCACTACACCGCGTTCCTCGGCGACTGGGTCCTCAACGCCGACGCCCTGGACCGGCGGGGCGCGGATCCGACCATGCTGGACCTGCTGCGCTGGCACGGCGCGGAGGAGGTGGAGCACCGGTCCGTCGCCTTCGACCTCTTCATGCACGTCGACGGCGGCTACCGGCGGCGGGTGCGCACCTGGGCGACCGCGTTCGCGACCCTGGTGTTCCTGTGGCAGCGCGGGGCGCGCTTCTTCATGGAGAACGACCCGACGCTCGTCGACGGCCGCGCCTCCTTCCGGGCCTTCTACGTCCGCGGCAGACGCGGCACGCTGCCCGCCACCGGCGCTCTGCTGAAGTCCGTTCCCCGCTATCTGAGCCGCGGTTACCACCCCTCGCAGGAGGGCTCCACCGAGCAGGCCGTCGCCTATCTCGCCTCCTCCCCCGCCGCGCTGGCCGCGCTCGCCGCGGAGAAGGGCACGCTCTGATGCCGAACCTGCCGAACCTGCCGAAACTGCCGAAACCGCTCGCCCTGGCCGCCCTCGCCGGAGCCGCGCTGCTCGCCCGGCGGGCGATGCGACGTCGGATCCAGGCCTCGCCGCTGTGGCCGATGCCCGCCCTGGAGGAGCCGGTCTCCGGGCGGCCCCGGTCGCGGGCGCTGCGGCTGACGGTGACCTCGCGCGAGACGGTCGCCGAAGGGGTCGTGCGACTGCGGCTGGAGGGGGTGCGGCCGGAGGGTGGGCGGCCGGAGGGTGGGCGGTTGCCGGGCTGGGAGCCGGGGGCGCATGTCGATGTGGTGCTGCCGTCGGGGCTGGTGCGCCAGTACTCGCTGTGCGGGGACCCGGCGGACGCCTCCTCCTACACGGTCGCCGCCCGGCTGGTGCCGGACGGGCGGGGTGGTTCGCGCGAGGTGCACGAGCAACTGCGGGAGGGGACGGAGGTCGAGGTGCGGGGGCCGCGCAACCGCTTCCCGCTCGTCACGGCGTCCTCGTACGTCTTCGTCGCCGGGGGCATCGGCATCACGCCGATCCTGGCCATGCTGCGGGCCCTGCCCGACGACGCCGACTGGCGGCTGCTGTACGCCGGGCGCACGCGGGCCTCGATGCCGTTCCTCGAGGAGATCGAGAAGCTCGGCGGGGGCCGCGTGACGGTGGTGGAGGGGCGGCCGGATCTCGACGCTTCGCTGGCTGATCCGCCCGAGGGATCGGCCGTCTACTGCTGTGGGCCGGAGGGGCTCATGGCTGCGGTGCAGGAGCGGGCGCCGGGGGTTCGGCTGGAGCGGTTCGCGGCGCACGCCCTGCGTGGCGGCGAGGCCTTCGAGGTGGAACTGCGGCGCAGCGGAAGGGTGTTGACGGTCCCCGCCGACACGTCCGTACTGGCCGCGGTACGCGCCGAGCTGCCGGACACCGTCTACTCCTGCGCACAGGGTTTCTGCGGAACCTGCCGACAGCGGGTGCTGGAGGGCGAGGTGGACCACCGGGACGAGCTGCTGACGGACGCGGAACGCGGTGACTCGATGCTGATCTGCGTCTCGCGTGCGCGAAGTGGGCGACTGGTGCTGGACATGTGAGTGAGTCGGGTGAACACCTGGGCCGATCCGGTCCGTTCGCGTCCGGATCCGATCGGTAGGGTGTTCGTATGACTACCGGGGTTCGTCGCAGAATGGGAGTCGAGGAGCGTCGGCAGCAGTTGATCGGCGTCGCCCTCGAACTGTTCGCCCAGCGTTCGCCCGACGACGTCTCCATCGACGAGATAGCCGCGGCCGCCGGCATCTCCCGCCCCCTCGTCTACCACTACTTCCCCGGCAAACTCAGCCTGTACGAAGCCGCGTTGAAGCGGGCGTCGGAAGACCTGGCGCAGCGGTTCGTCGAACCGCACGAGGGGCCGCTGGGGGCCCGGCTGCTGCGGGTGATGCGCCGGTTCTTCGACTTCGTCGACCAGCACGGCCCCGGTTTCTCGGCCCTCATGCGCGGCGGCCCGGCCGTGGGCTCTTCGGCCACGAACGCGCTCATCGACTCCGTGCGCCAGGTCGCCTACGAACAGATCCTGTCGCATCTGGGCATCACCGATCCGCCCCCGCGCCTGGAGCTGCTCGTCCGGTCCTGGATCTCGCTCGCCGAGTCGACCGCGCTGATCTGGCTGGACGGGCGGCGCATCCCGCGCGAGGAGCTGGAGGTCAAGCTCGTGCACGACTTCGCCGCGCTGACCGCCGTGACGGCGGCCTACGACGACGAGCTGCGCGCGCTGCTGCACCCCATGCTGGGTGGCGAGCCGGCCGACGGCCCCTTCGGGGACCTGGTCAGCCGGCTCATCGCACTGGCGTCCTGAGCGGTCTTCTCAGCCCTCGAACTTGCGGTACGACGGGTCCAGGTCACGCACCTCGGCGGAGGCGTGCAGCGTGAACCCGCCGTCCGCCACATGCTCACGCAGCAGCCCCAGGACGGCCTCGGTCAGCTTCACCTTGGTCTCGTCCGTGCGGCCGGCCAGCAGACCGAGCGTGACGTGGACGACGGCGTGGCCGTCCTCCTCGTAGCCGAACGCGGTGTCGTCGGCCCGGCGGAACAGGGTCTTGCAGGCCTCCGGCTTGGCGGCTGCGATCTCGACCACCGAGGTGTGCAGGGCCCGCGCGAAGGCGGCCCGGTCGAAGCCGGGGTCCATCGCGGCCGAGTAGTCGACGGTGATCTGCGGCATGAGCTCTCCTGTTCGAGGTCGGTGCGCTCACCTTAACCGGCTCCCCCGGTCAGGGCAGGCGCGAGAACACCGCGACCGTACGCGCGGGCGCCGTGAAGGCGCCCGAGGCCCGCTCGAACCGTGCCGCCTTCACCACCGGGTCCGCGCCCGCCGCCTGCACCGGATGCAGCCGGTAGCCGGTTCCGGCGAGTGCGCCGACGGTCTGCCGCTGTGCGGTCGGCGTCGCGTTGAACACGACGACCAGGTCGCCCAGCTCCATGGTGATCACCCCGGGCGTCTCGTCCGTCCCGGACAGCGGGAAGGAGAGCGCCGACTGCACCCGTGCGGCCGTGCCGAGGGAGAACGCCTGCTCCGTCGTACGGATCCTCAGCAGGTCCCGGTAGGCGGCGGAGGCGTCCTCGATCTGGGGGCATCCGACCTTGACGGACGTCAACAGGGGTTTGGCGTAGGGCCACTTGGAGGCGTTGTCGACGGCCGGAGGCAGCCCGCGCCCGAAGCCGTTGCCGTCCGCGCAGTTCCAGTGGATCGCGTTGAACCAGTCGCCGCTGTCGTAGGAGTTGCGGTCCAGGGACTTGGAGCGCAGCAGGTCGGAGCCCGCCTGGGAGAGCGCGGGGCCCTGGGAGAGGGCGGCCGTGGCCATGGCGAGGACCTGCATCCGGGCCCGGTCGGACGCGCTCGTGGAGGCGGGCAGCTTGTAGGTCAGCGCGTCGAACAGCGACTCGTTGTCGTGGGCGTCGACGTAGGCGAGGGCGTCGCCGGGCGCGTCCGCGTATCCGGCGGGCTGGCCGTTGTAGTCGACCTCGCTGCCGGTGACCGAATCGCCGTCGACGTCCGTGAAACGGTAGCCCGCCAGATTTCCGGAGAGGCCGACCTTGATGAGGTCCTGGTAGTGCAGGAGGCGGGCCTTCTGCTCGGCCGAAGTGCCGTTCGCCGTGGACGCGTTGGGGTCGGTGTACAGCCCGGACGCGAAGCCCTGTACGCCGGGGTCGGAGTCGAACGGGCTGCCGCCGCGCACGGCGTCACGGGCCCGGTCGGAGAAGGTCGCGATGCCGGTGCCGGCCATGTTCTTCTGCGTGGCCTGCACGAAGCGGGCGTCGTCGGCGACCTCGCCGAAGTTCCAGCCCTCGCCGTACATGATGATCTTCTTGCCGTCGACGCCGTCCTTCGCCGGGGTCAGTGCGTCCAGCGCCTTGCGTACGGCGAGGATGTTGGCCTTCGGCTGGTGGCCCATGAGGTCGAAGCGGAAGCCGTCGACCTTGTACTCCTTGGCCCAGGTGACGATCGAGTCGACGACCAGCTTGCCCATCATGGCGTTCTCGGTCGCCGTGTTCGCACAGCATGTGGAGGTCGCCACGCTGCCGTCGGCGAGAAGCCGCTGGTAGTAGCCGGGCACGATCTTGTCCAGGACCGAGTGGTCCGCCTGTCCGCTGGCCGCCGTGTGGTTGTAGACCACGTCCATGACGACCCTGAGACCGTCCTCGTTCAGCGACTTGACCATCTTGCGGAACTCGACGGTGCGACCGGCGCCGTCCGGGTCGCCGGCGTACGACCCTTCGGGGACCGTGAAGTGGTACGGGTCGTAGCCCCAGTTGTAGGCGTCCTTCGCGGCGACGGCCGCCACGCATTCCTGCTGCTTCTCGGAGTCGGCCGCGTAGGAGGCGAGGTCGCAGTCGGTGGCCGACTGCCCGGAGGTCTTCTCGGGGATGGTGGCGATGTCGAAGGCGGGCAGCAGATGCACGTACGACGTACCGGACTTGGCCAGCTCGCGCAGATGCTTCGAGCCGTCGCTGTTCTTGTCGGTGAAGGCGAGGTAGGCGCCCTGGTCCTTGGTGGGGACCGTGTCGTCCGCGACGGAGAAGTCCCGGATGTGCAGCTCCTGGATCTCCGCGTCCTTCAGCGCCACCGCCTTGGGCTTCTTCAGGCTCGACCAGCCGTTCGGGGCAAGGGACTTGTCGGCGAGGTCGACCAGGAGGCTGCGCTCGGAGTCGGCGGTGAGGGCGACCGAGTAGGGGTCGGTGACCTCGTTGGCGACGATCTTCCGTACGGTCGGCGCCCACACCTTCACGACGTACCGGTACGGCTTGTTCTTCCAGGAGGCCGGGCCGGTGACGGACCAGACGCCGGTGGCGGCGTCACGGCTCATCTTCTTCGGCGACCCGTCGAGATCCAGCGACACGCTCTGTGCGGTCGGGGCCCACACGGCCAGTGTGGGACGGCCGTTGCGGAAGATGGGGCCGAGGTCGGCCTTGGTCGCGTCGTACACGTCGTCGAGTACGCCCGCGATCTGGACTCCGGTCGCGGCCGACACAGCGCCGTTTACGGCCCGTTGGGAAGCGACCAGCTGCCCGTTCAAGGCCTCTCGTATGCGATCTCGGTCACGTGGGTCGACGGACCAGGCCGTGTAGTCCTTCAGATAGGGGAACTTCGCCTTCTGGGCATCCGTGAGCGCGGTCTTCGACAGGCGCAGCCACCGCTCGTCGTCGCTGGTCAGCGTGGAGTCCTTGACGGCGATCGAACCGTCTCGGGAGTACACGAGCTGGGTCGAGGCGGCCGCGTCGGAGCCGTTCCAGGCGACTGTGTCCCGGTCGATCCAGACCGCCTTGGAGGTGGTCAGGTCGAGGGCGGCCGCGCTGCCCGCGGGCTGCGGCAGGAGGTGCTTCTCCTGGCCGTCCAGGAGCCAGACCTCGTAGCCGTCGGACTTGAGGTCCAGGGACTGGTCGGCGGCGAGGTCCTTCTCGTCGCCCTTGTGGATGATGTAACTGAGGCTGGTCGCACCGGCGTTGAGCGGCACCTCGAAGACCGCGCCATAGGCGTCGGTCCTCACCGGCTGCAACGGGCTCGACCAGTCCGTGGGACTCGCGGCTCCCGTCCAGACGTGCAGGCCCCAGCCGGTGTGGTCGCCGTCGGCGCGGTGGTAGTGGATGACCGCCTTGGCGGTGTCCTGCGCCGGGTAGTCCGGGCGTTCCGTCTGTACGGTCTCCTTGCCCTGCTCGATCCAGACCTCTCCCGTCTTGGTGAGGTCGATCGAGCGGTCGGCGGAGACGTCCTTGTTCCCGTCCTTGTCGATGACGAGGAAACCGACGTTCGAGGCGCCGGCCTTCAGCTTGACGTAGGCGAAAGCGCCGTACGCGTCCCGGCCGACGAACGGGTGGCTCGCGGGCCAGGTCGTCGACTCTCCGTCGGCGAGGTCGCCCCAGGCGTACAGGCCCCAGTCGTCGTAGTCGCCGTCGGTGCGCTTGTAGTGGACGATCGCGTAGTCACGGGAGGAGGCCGTGGGGACCTCTTCGGCGGGCGGGGCGCCGGAGGTGGAGGCGGCCGTCGCGCTCGCCGTGTGCCCGGCCGAGTCGATCACCACCGCCTTGTAGCGCAGGGCGGTTGCGGCCGGTACGTCCTTGCCGATGGTCTGCGTGACCTTGTACGGGGCGTGGTCGGCGGAGCCCAGCGTCTGCCATGTGCCGTTGCCGGTCTGGGCGGCGAAGACGACCCGGTTGAGCCGGCCGCCCGCGACGTCGGCGCTGAGCTCGACGGTGCCGGTGGCGCCGGCGTCGGGGGCCTCGAGGGCGATCGTGGGGTGGGTCGTCGGGTTGGCGAGGGCGCCGGACGCCTTGAGGACGACCGCGGAACCCGCGGGGACGGTGACGGTGACCTTGTTGTCGGCGTCGCTCGTCACCGTGCTCGACGTTCCGTAGATCCCCCGGTATGCCATGTCCGGCGACCCGGTCGCGAAGGTCGCCGTCCTCGCCGTGTCGGCGTTGTTGAAGGCGACGACGTACTCCGTCGTGTCGCCCCTGCCGTCGACCCTGCCGTCGCCCGTGCGGGAGAACGCGTAGACGCCGGGGCCGTCGGCCGCGTAGCGCTCGGTCTGGACGCCGTCGGTGAGGGCGGGGTTGGCCTTGCGGAGCTTGGCGAGTGCGGCGATCTGGCGGTAGAGCGGGGCGGCCGGGTCGTAGGCGTCGCTCGCGTGGGTGCGGGTGGTGCCGATCTCGTCGTCGTCGAGGTAGTCGGCGACCTTCGAGGCGAACATCGTCTGGCGGGCGTCCTTGTCGCCGCCGGAGCCGGTGAAGCCCTGCTCGTCGCCGTAGTAGACGACGGGGTTGCCGCGGCTGAGGAACATCAGCTCGTTGGCGAGCCGGTCCTTGGCGAGCAGCTCGGCGTCGGTGGCCTTCGGGTTGTCCTGGTTCAGGAAGTACCCGATGCGGCCCATGTCGTGGTTGCCGAGGAAGGTGACCTGCTCGTAGGCGTTGGCCTTGTCGGTCGTGTACTTGTAGTCGTCGCCGAAGACGGAGGCGAGCCGCTGCGCGCTGCCGCCCTGCGAGGCGTACTGGCGGGCCGCCTCCTGGAAGGGGAAGTCGAGGGTGGCGTCGAGGCGGCCCTGGGTGACGTACGGGGAGGTGATGCCCGTGTCGGCGGAGTACACCTCGCCGAACATGAAGAAGTCGTCGCGGCCCTGCTTCTCGGCGTACGCGTCGAGGGCGGTGGCCCACTGCGTCCAGAACTCCATGTTCACGTGCTTCACGGTGTCGATCCGGAAGCCGTCGATGTCGAAGTCCCGCACCCACCGCTGGTAGATCTTCTCCATCCCGCCGACGACCTCGGGACGTTCGGTCCACAGGTCGTCGAGCCCGGAGAAGTCGCCGTACGTCGTCGACTCGCCGGCATACGTCGAGTCGCCGCGGTTGTGGTACATCGTCGGGTCGTTGAGCCAGGACGGGACCTTGGCGTTGTTCTTCGCGGCGGCGACCGTCGGCGTCCGGGGGAAGGAGTCGGCGTCGACGGCGGGGAACCTCGTCTTCCCCTCCGCGTAGTCGGCGTCGTCGAAGGGCTCGCCGTCCTTGGTCAGGTAGGGGAAAGCGCCCTTGGCGAGGTAGTCGTAGGACTTCTCCTCGTAGTCGACGACGTCGGCGGTGTGGTTGGTGATGACGTCGAAGAAGACCTTCATCCCCTTGGCGTGCGCCTTGGAGATGAGGGTCTCGAGGTCCTTGTTGGTGCCGAAGTGCGGGTCGACCTGGGTGAAGTCGGTGATCCAGTACCCGTGGTAGCCGGCGGAGGCTCCCCCCGTGCTAAACGCCTGGGAGGTACCCCCACTCCCCGTCCCCTGCACGGGCTGGTTCTTGAAGATCGGGGCCATCCAGATGGCGGTGGTGCCGAGCCCCTTGATGTAGTCGAGCTTCCTGGTCAGGCCCTTGAGGTCGCCGCCCTGGTAGAAGCCCTTGTCGGTGGGGTCGTAGCCGGTGGTGAGCCGTGAACCGGTGAGCCCGCCCTCGTCGTTGCGGGTGTCGCCGTCTGCGAACCGGTCCGGCATGACGAAGTAGAACTGCTCGCGGGTGTCGTCGTGCCGGGCGGGCGCGGCGGCGAGCCTCGCGTCGGAGGGGGGCGGGGGCGGGGCGTCCGCCCGGGCCGCGAGGGGGTGCACGAGCGCTGCGGCGAGCGCGACGACGGTGACGGTCGCGACCCGTCCGGCAGGGGCGGTGCGGCGACTCGGGGGCGCCGGCCATCTCGGTGTCACAGGCGGGGACTCCTTGCGATTGCGGCTCAGTTGGGTCCGACCCGGCGCGACCGTATCGCTAACGAAAGGTTTACAGCAAGAGTCTTGAAACTCATGGAAAGAACTTTCACGGCGGACCTTGACGGCTCTCCCCAACTGGCCCACGCTCACCGGTTGTTGAATCCAGATCCTTCCTTTCGGAGCCGCCATGACCATCGGACCCCGCCCCCCGAGCGTTCTCCAGCGCACCGCGACCGCCGCGGCCGCCGCCGCACTGGCCCTGGCAGGCGTGATCGCCCTGCCCGCCGCACCGGCCCACGCCGACGCCACGACCTCCGGCGACGTGATCGCCAACCTGTGGGAGTACAACTGGAACTCGGTCGCCTCCGAGTGCACGGACGTGCTCGGACCGGGCGGCTACGGCGCGGTCTGGGTCGCCCCGCCCGCCGAGTCCCTCAAGCAGTCCAACTTCTACTGGTGGGACGTCTACCAGCCGTACTCCTACGACCTGACCGGCCGCTTCGGGACCGCGGCCCAGTTCGCGTCGATGGTCACCGCCTGCCACACCGCGGGCGTCAAGGTCTACACGGACGCGGTGATCAACCACACCGCCGCCCAGACCGGCACCGGCTACAACGGCACGACGATCACCAACAAGTACGACACCCCGAACTGGGACCCGGGCGACTACCACACGTCCGCGGAGTGCAACGACTCCGACCTGATCATCGACGACTGGTCCAACCTCAGCGAGATCCAGAACTGCGAACTGCTGGGCCTGCCCGACCTGGAGACCGAGGACGACAACGTCCGCTCGGGCATCGCGGCCTTCCTCAACAAGCAGATCGCCCTGGGCGTCGACGGCTTCCGCATCGACGCGGCCAAGCACATCCCGGTCACGGACCTCAACGCGATCTGGGCCAGGCTGAACACCACGACGTCGGGCTCCGCGCCGTACATCTTCCAGGAGGTGTACCCGGGTTCGACGCCGGCCGCCTCCGACTACTACGCCTCGGGCGACGTCCTGGACTTCACCTACGCGAGCAGGCTGAAGTCGGCGTTCCAGGGGAACGTGAGCGATCTGTCCTCCCTGGAGAGCAGCGGCATCCTCCCGGCCGCCAACTCGGTGTCCTTCGTGACGAACCACGACACCGAGCGCAACGGCCTGCACATGAGCTACAAGGACGGCGACGCCTACCGGCTCGCCAACGTCTTCGAGCTGGCCTACAAGTGGGCGACCCCCACGATCTACTCGGGCTTCGAGTGGTCCTCCTCCGACCAGGCCCCGCCGAACTCCAGCGGCTTCGTGACGGACACGAACTGCTCCAGCGGCTGGTACTGCCTGCAACGCGACACCGCCATCGCAGGCATGGTGAAGTGGCACAACGCGGTCGGCTCGGCGGCGGTGACCAACTGGTCCACGAAGTCCTCGAACGTCATCGGCTTCGGCCGCGGCACGGGCGGCTACATCGCCCTCAACAACGGTTCGTCCGCGGCGACTCACACCTTCGCCACCGGAATGGCCGACGGCACGTACGCCAACGTCGTCGACAACGGCACGACGACCGTGACGGTCTCCGGCGGCAACGCCACCCTCACCGTCCCGGCGAAGAGCGCGATCGCCTTCTACGACGGCGCGTTCACCCCGTGCACGGCCTGCGAGCCCGACGACGGCGGGTCGACGTCCACGGTGAGCGCGACCTTCGGCGAGTACGCGTCGACGACGAGCGGCACGAACGTCTACGTCGTCGGCTCGATCGCGGCGCTGGGCGGCTGGGACGCGTCCAAGGCCGTCCAGCTGTCGTCCGCCGGCTATCCGATCTGGTCGGGGTCGGTGAACGTGCCGATCAACACGTCGTTCGAGTACAAGTACATCAAGAAGGACTCGGCCGGGAACGTGACCTGGGAGTCCAACGCCAACAGGTCGGCCACGAGCACGACTTCGGCGCTCACCCTGAACAACTCCTGGAACGTGGCGAGCGCGAGCGCCACCGACGTCACCTTCAACGTCACCGCCACGACGACCCTGGGCACCGATGTCTACGTCGTCGGCTCCCTCGCCTCCCTCGGCTCCTGGAACACGGCCGACGCGATCCCGCTCTCCTCGGCCGCCTACCCGACCTGGAGCAAGCTCGCCATCGTCCCCCGGAGCACGTCCTTCGAGTACAAGTTCATCAAGAAGGACGGCTCCGGAAACGTGACATGGGAGTCGGGCACGAACCGCTCGTACACGACGGGCACTTCCTCCGGCTACGTCACGGCCGACACCTGGAAGTAGCGGCGGCTCAGCAGCTCGACTTGCCCGCGTAGATCGCCAGCGCCGTATCGGCCCCCAAGGTGGCGGTGAACTGCCCGCTGGAGTTCACCGTCACCGTCGTGCTGTTCTGCACGTTGCAGTACGTCCCGGCGGGCAGGGAGGTCTGGTAGGTCCTGCTCAGGCTGCCGGTCTCGTGGTTGATCGCCACAAAGCCCTTCGCGCCCCGCCCGAAGGCGATCGCGTCGCCCCCGTCGTCCCACCAGTTCGTCATCGACTCGCCCCGGGTGGCGTTGCGGAAGGCGACCATGGACCTGATCTCCGGCCAGGCGTGCTGGCACTTCCATCCGTCCTGCCAACAAGCGCTCACGGCACCGCTGTTGGGAGGTCCGGCATCCGTGTCCGACCACTCGTAACCGGAGTTGACGTCGGGTGCGCCGTACGGATGGGCGAGCATGAAGACGTTGGCGAGGGTGTAGCTCGCGCCGTCCTTGTAGTTGAGCGTGGAGCCGTTGCGCTCGGTGTCGTGGTTGTCGACGAAGACGCCGGCGACCGAGCTGCTCAGATACCCCCAGCCCTCGCCGTAGTTCTTCAGGTAGGCGAGGTTCTCGTTGTTGAAGACCCGCTTGAGGTCATAGGCGTAACGGAACTCCTGGACGTCGCCGTTGCCCGTGTACTCGGTCGGCTGGACGGCCTCTCCGCTGCCGTAGATGACCTCCTGCTTCCAGTACGCGCTCGGGCTCGTCAGCCGCGACTTGATGTTCGCCAGGTCGGCCGTGTCGATGTGCTTGGCCGCGTCGATGCGGAAGCCGTCGACGCCGAGGGTGAGCAGGTCGTTCATGTAGCCGGCGATCGCGGAGCGGACGTAGCTCTCGTTCGTGTCCAGGTCGGCGAGGCCGACCAGTTCGCAGTGCTGGACGTTCCAGCGGTCGCTGTAGTTCGTGACCCAGGAGGTGCAGTCGTCGAAGTCGTAGGAGGAGTACAGGCCCGGGTAGTCGTACTTCGTGTACGACGAGCCGCCGGTGCCGGTGCCGCTGCCCGCCGCCATGTGGTTGACGACGGTGTCGACGACGACCTTCACTCCGGCCGCGTGACACGTGTCCACCATGCTCCGGAAGGCCGTACGGTCCCCCAGCCGCCCGGCGATCTTGTAGCTGACCGGCTGGTACGACGTCCACCACTGCGAGCCCTGTATGTGCTCGGCGGGCGGGGAGACCTGGACGTAGCCGTAGCCGGCCGGGCCGAGGGTGTTCGTGCACTCCTTGGCGACCGAGGCGAAGTTCCACTCGAAGAGCACGGCGGTGACGTCCTTGACGCCCGGCGGGGAGGCGTGGGCGGCGGTGGCGGGGGCCGTGAGGACGGTCGCCGCGGCGAGGGCGAGGGCGCCCGAGAGGGCTCTGGTTCTGGCCATGGGGGGGTTCCTTCTCCGTTGAAGGTTCTTGCTGCAAGTTTTATGAAAACTTGCGGTTGCGCAGATGTTAAAGGCCCGCTGCCTGAAAAGGCAGCGGGCCGGAGGAAGTTGATGAAAGAAGTTTCAGGAGGGTCCGATCAGACGGGCCCGGTCAAGGCGGCCCGTCAAGACGGGTCCGGTCAGGCGGTGGCGAACCAGACCGTCGTGTCCGCCGGCACCTTCGCCTCGCCGCCGTCCGTCTCGCTCACCTCTCCGCTCGCGAGCAGCACCCGCCCGTACGCCGGGGTCGTCACCGACTCCTCGCCGGTGTTCGCGACGCACACGAACTCCCCGCGACGGAAGGCGAGTACGCCCTCCGGGGCCTTCAGCCACTCCACCGAGTCGCCCGCGCCCAGGTCGGGCCGGGCGCGACGGATGCGGAGCGCCTCGCGGTACAGCTCCAGGGTCGAGTCGGGGACGCCTTCCTGCGCCTCGACGCTCAACTCCGCCCAGCTCGACGGCTGGGGCAGCCAGCTGCCGCCGCTGCCGAAGCCGTACGAGGCGCCCGCCCGGGTCCACGGGATCGGGACCCGGCAGCCGTCACGGAAGCCGTCCTGGCCTGCGCCGCGGAAGTACGCCGGGTCCTGGCGCACCTCGTCGGGCAGGTCGACGACGTCCGGGAGGCCGAGTTCCTCGCCCTGGTAGACGTACGCCGAGCCGGGCAGCGCCAGCATCAGCAGCGTGGCCGCTCGTGCGCGGCGCAGGCCCAGCTCGCGGTCGCCGGCGGTGCGGATCTGGGTGCCGAGGCCGGGCGGGTTGGCGAAGCGGGTGGCGTGGCGGGTGACGTCGTGGTTGGACAGGACCCAGGTGGCGGGCGCGCCGACCGGGCGCATCGCCTCCAGGGTGCGGTCGACGACCTCCCGCAGCTCCCGCGCGTCCCACTCGGTGGCCAGGTACTGGAAGTTGAAGGCCTGGTGCAGCTCGTCGGGACGGACGTAGTTCGCGGTGCGCTCCACGGTCGGCGTCCACGCCTCGGCGACGAAGATGCGCTCGCCCGAGTACTCGTCGAGGATGAGACGCCACTGGCGGTAGATCTCGTGCACGCCGTCCTGGTCGAAGAACGGCATGACATCGTTGCCCAGCAGCTTGAGCTGGTCGTGGGAGCCGAGGTCGGGCAGGCCGTGCGCCTTCACCAGACCGTGGGCCACGTCGATGCGGAAGCCGTCGACGCCCATGTCCAGCCAGAAGCGGAGGATGGAGCGGAACTCGTCGCCGACGGCCGGGTGTTCCCAGTTGAAGTCGGGCTGCTCGGGCGCGAAGAGGTGGAGGTACCACTCGCCCGGGGCGCCGTCGGGCTCGGTGACCCGCGTCCAGGCCGGGCCGCCGAAGATGGACTCCCAGTCGTTGGGCGGGAGTTCGCCGCTCGCGCCCTTGCCGGGACGGAAGTGGTAGCGGTCGCGCAGGGACGAGCCGGGACCTTCGCGCAACGCCCGCTTGAACCACTCGTGTTGGTCGGAGGAATGGTTCGGGACCAGGTCGACGATGATCCTCAGCCCGAGGTCACGGGCGTCGCGGATCAGCGCGTCGGCGTCGAGGAGGTTGCCGAACATGGGGTCGACGGCGCGGTAGTCGGCGACGTCGTAGCCGGCGTCGGCCTGCGGGGAGGCGTAGTAGGGGCTGAGCCACACGGCGTCCACGCCGAGGTCGCGCAGATACGGGAGGCGGGAGCGTACGCCTTCCAGGTCGCCCATGCCGTCGCCGTTGCTGTCGGCGAAGCTGCGCGGGTACACCTGGTAGATCACCGCGTCCCGCCACCAGTCGCGCCGCTTGGCGACGGTGGCGACGGCCGCTGCGGACCGTGTGGTGGGGGCCGGGGCTGCGGAGTGCTGCTGGCTCATGGCGTCCTTGGAACGTGTGGGAGCGTGTCGGAACGTAACTGGGTTGCTGGCATGGGATGTGCTCAGCCTTTCGTGCCGCCCGCGGTGAGGCCGGCCACCAGGTTCTTCTGCACGAGGTAGAAGAACGCGGCGGCGGGTATCGCGATCAGCACCGCGGTGGCGGCCATCAGGTTGCGCTGGGAGTCGTGTTCGCTGACGAAGGTCTGCAGGCCGACGGCGAGCGTGTACTTGTCGTCGCTGAGCATGAACGTCGAGGCGAAGGCGACCTCGCTGAAGGCGGTGAGGAAGTTGTAGAAGGCGGCTACCGCGAGGCCGGGCTTGGCGAGCGGGAGGATCAGCCGGAAGAAGGTGCCGAACGGGGTGAGCCCGTCGACGCGTCCCGCCTCGTCGATCTCGAAGGGGATGGTGTCGAAGTACCCCTTGAGCAGCCAGGCGCTGTACGGCACGACCGTGGTGCAGTAGACCAGGATGAGGCCGAAGTAGTTGTCGATGAGCTTCAGGTCCGAGAGGATCTGGTACATCGGCACCATCAGCACGGCGACCGGGAACATCTGGGTGACCAGCAGCACCCACATGAACTTCCGGTAGCCGGGGAAGCGCATGCGGGAGACCGCGTAGCCGGTGGTGGCGGCGATCAGCACGCCGATGGCCGTGGTGCCCAGCGTGACGATGAGCGAACTCGTCAGCCAGTCGAAGAACTTGGTGTGCTGAAGGACGAACGAGTAGTTGTCGAACGTCATCTTGTCCCAGATGCCGCCGGGGTGCAGGTAGTCGTCCTTGTCCGGGCCGAGGGACAGATAGACCAGCCAGCCGATCGGGAAGAGCGCGATCAGGCTCGCGACGATCAGGATGCCGTGCGAGACGAGGGAGCCGGCCAGGCTGTTCTCGCCGCGACGCCGGGGCCGGTCGGGCCGACTGGCGACCGCGGTCGTCGTAGTCGTCGTCGTACTCATGGGAACTCCTGCCTCAGATCGCGAGCTGCTGCTCGTTGCGGTTCAGCCAGCGGCGGTAGAACGAGGTGAAGACGATCAGGATGGCCAGCAGCAGGATGCCGTAGGCGGCGGACTGGGCGAATTCGCGTGGCTGCTGTCCGAAGCCGAGGAAGTACGCCCAGGTGACGAGGATCTGCGCGTCGGGGGCGGTCTTGCCGAACAGCAGGAAGATCACGGCGAACTGGTTGAAGGTCCAGATCACGCCGAGCAGGACGACGGTGGAGCTGACGGACCGCAGACCCGGCAGGGTGACGTACCGGAAGCGCTGCCAGGCGCTGGCGCCGTCCATCTCGGCAGCCTCGTACAGCGATCCGTCGATGGACTGGAGGCCGCCGAGCAGCGAGATCATCATGAACGGCACTCCGCACCAGGTGTTGACCATGATGGCGGCGAACCGCTGCCAGAAGGTGTCCTCCAGCCACAGCGGCGACGGCAGATGCAGTGCGTCGAGCGCGGAGTTGAGGATGCCGCCGTCCGCGAGCATGAACCGCCAGCCGAAGACGGTGACGAAGGTGGGCACGGCCCACGGCAGCACCAGGATCATCCGGTACAGGGTCCGGCCGCGCAGCTTCTGGTTGAGCAGCAGCGCGAGGCCGAGGCCGATGGTGTAGTGCAGTGTGACGCAGGCGGCCGTCCACACGATCGTCCAGATGAAGTGCGACCAGAAGCGGTCGTACGCCGTCGGGCCCCACAGGATGTCGGCGTAGTTGTCCAGGCCGATGAACTTGTAGGTGGCGTCGATGTGGTTGACGCCGATCGTGCGCGCGCTGTTGAGGCTGTCGGCGTCGGTGAGCGTCAGATAGAGGCCGTACACCAGGGGATAGAGCACGAGGACGCCGAGGACGATCACGACCGGGGCGATCATCGCGTACGCGTACCAGTGCTTCTGGTAGCCCTGCTTCAGGCGCTGCGCCGGCCCGGGCCGGGGCGCGCGCTCACCGCGGCGCTTGCCGGTCGCGCGGTCGATGGCGACTGTCATGGTTCGACACCTTCTGGAAGTTCAAGGGGGTGTACGGCTCAACGGGTCTACGGCGTAAAGGTGTACGGCGTAAGGGTGTACGGCTCCCAGGCGTGCGGGAAGAGCCGGTGACCGCCGGATCGCTCCCCCCGTGCTGTGGGCGCTCCGGCGGTCACTCGGCGTCTACTTGCTGAAGTCCGGAACCAGCTTCTGGATCGCGAGCTCGGCGTTGCTCAGGCCCTTGTCGAGGGACTCCTTGCCGCCGGCGATCTTCGGCAGTTCGGTGTCGAGCGGACCCCACAGGGAGCTGTACTCCGGCAGCGCCGGGCGCGGCTGGGCGGCGCCCAGGACCGTCTGGTAGCCGGCGATGCCCGGGTCGGCCTTGACCGCGGTGGTGTAGGCGTCGTCGCGCGTCGGCAGCGTGGAGTTCTTCAGCGCGATGGTCGCCTGGGACTTCGCGGAGGTCATGAAGTTGACGAACTTCAGGGCCGCCTTCTGGTGCGCCGCGTCCGAGCCGGCGTACACGGACAGGTTGTGGCCGCCGGTCGGGGCGCCCGCCTTGCCGGTGGAGCCGGCCGGGACGGTGGCGATGCCGAGGTTGGCCTTGTCCTTGAACGCCGCGCCCTTGTAGAAGTTCGTGATCTCCCAGGGGCCCTGCACGATCGCGGCGACCTTGCCGTTGACGAACGCGTCCTGGATGTGGGCGTAGGCGTCGGCGGTGGTGTCGGCCTTGTGCAGCCCCTTGCCGTCGAACAGGCCCAGCCAGGTGCCGTAGGCCTTCTTGGCGGCGGCCGAGTTCACGGTGATCTTCTTGGCGTCGGCGTCGACGGTGTCGGTGCCCTCGCCGTAGAGGAAGGACTGGGCGTAGTAGGCCTGGGTGGAGCCCCAGTAGCCGTCGACGCCGGTCTTCGCCTTGACGGTGGCGGCGGCGGTCTTCAGGTCGTCCCAGGTCTTCGGGGCCTCGGTGATGCCGGCCTTCTCGAAGAGCTGCTTGTTGTAGACCAGCGCGAGCGTGTCGGTGACCAGCGGAACGCCGTACGTCTTGCCCTCGTACTTGGCCTGCTCGACCAGGTTCGACTTGAACTTCGCCTGGTCGGCGAGGGCCTCGGTGCCGTCCAGCGGCAGGAAGAAGCCCTTCTTGGCGAAGGCGGGGGTCCAGCCGACCTCGGAGCGCAGCACGTCCGGGGCGCCGGACGCGCCGGCGGCCGTGTCGAACTTGTTCTGCGCCTGGTCGAAGGGCACGTTGACGTACTTGACCTTGACGTCCTTGTTGGCGGCCTCGAACTCCTTGACCAAGGCCTGGTACGTCGGCGCCTCGTTGGTCGCGTTGGAGGTGTCCCACCAGGTGATGGTGACCGGGCCGGACGAGTCGTCGCTGCCGCTGTCGTCTCCGCCGCAGGCCGTCGCCGCCAGGGCGAGGGACGCCACCAGCGCGGTGGCCGCTATGCCACGCCGCATGAGTTCTCCTTGAGAGTGAAGGCTCGAGTGCTACAGGTCACGGCCCCGTCCGCCGCCCCTGTCGACTTGCCGACTGCGCCTTTGCCGCGGCCGAGCACCGGGAACGTAACAGCCATGTAAGCGCGACGAAAGGTCTTGCAGCAAAAAAGTGCAAGAGACCTTCGAAGTTATCCGTGCGTGACCTGGAAGCGATCGCCATGAGACGCTTGTTTACGCCCGTCGAGCAGTTGGGGCGGCTTGTGCAAGACTCTGCAAGCTCTTGCCATCACTTTCATGAGGGAGCGCGATGACGCAGCAGTCCGGGCGGAGCCGGTCGACAGGTCGCCCACGGCGTCCGATTGGTGTGCAAGGTGAGGTCCGGCCGGTACAGTCCACCCCTGTGACCACACGGCTTGCCGACATCGCCGCGCAGGCGGGGGTGAGCGAAGCGACCGTCAGCCGCGTCCTCAACGGCAAGCCTGGCGTCGCCGCCACCACCCGCCAGTCCGTGCTCGCCGCGCTGGACGTCCTGGGCTACGAGCGCCCGGTCCGTCTGCGCCAGCGCAGCGCGGGCCTCGTCGGCCTCATCACGCCCGAGCTGGAGAACCCGATATTCCCGGCCCTGGCCCAGGTCATCGGCCAGGCGCTGACCCGGCAGGGTTACACCCCGGTCCTCGCCACCCAGACCCCGGGCGGCTCCACGGAGGACGAGCTGACCGAGATGCTGGTGGACCGCGGGGTCGCCGGCATCATCTACGTCTCCGGCCTGCACGCGGACACCACGGCCGACACCCAGCGCTATGAGCAGCTGCGCGCCCAGGGCGTCCCCTTCGTCCTGGTGGACGGCTTCTCCCCGAAGGTCCAGGCCCCCTTCATCTCCCCCGACGACCGCGCCGCGATGACTCTGGCGGTCACCCACCTCGTCTCGCTCGGCCACACCCGGGTCGGCCTGGCCCTGGGCCCGAAGCGCTTCGTGCCGGTGCAGCGCAAGATCGAGGGGTTCGTCCGCACGATGCAGGACCAGCTGGGCCTGAGCGCGCAGACGATCGAGTCGGAGCTGGTCCAGCACTCCCTCTACACCCTGGAGGGCGGCCAGGCGGCGACGAACGCGCTGATCGACCGGGGCTGTACGGCGATCGTGTGCGCCAGCGACATGATGGCCCTGGGCGCGATACGAGCGGCCCGGCAACGCGGCCTCGCGGTCCCCCAGGACGTCTCCGTGGTCGGTTTCGACGACTCGCCCCTGATCGCCTTCACCGACCCGCCCCTGACGACCGTCCGCAAGCCGGTCCCCGCGATGGGCCAGGCCGCGGTCCGCACCCTGCTGGAGGAGATCGGCGGGACGCCGGCGCCGCACAGCGAGTTCGTGTTCATGCCGGAGCTGGTGGTACGCGGTTCGACCGCTTCGGCCCCCGGGGACCGGAATCGTCCGTAAGGCGGAGAACTCGGGGTTTTCACCCACTGCGCCCGGAGGAGACCGCGCACTCTCCCTGACGTAGAACATGCGGGTCGAACCCGACCGCGGGATGATCGGGGCGACAGGGCTTTTCTGGCAGACTTTATGTCCATGGGTGAATCGACCGTGACGCCACTGGAAGGCCGTGATCAGGCCCTTCCGCAGCCTGTCACGGCCGGGGTCCGGCAGCGCCCCATGGACCGCCTGCGCACCCCCCGCCGCCCCCGCCTCTGGTTCGAGGTCCTGCTCATCGCGGTGAGCTACTGGACGTACTCCCTGATCCGCAACGCGGTCCCGGAGCAGCGCGGCGCCGCGCTGCGCAACGCGGACTGGATCTGGTCGGTCGAGAACCATCTGAGCATCGCCGTGGAGGAGTCCGTCAACCACGCGGTGAACTCGGTGACCTGGCTGATCATCGGCATGAACTACTACTACGCGACGCTGCACTTCGTCATCACCCTGGGCGTCCTGGTCTGGCTCTACCGCAGCCACCCCGGCCGCTACGCGGCGACCCGCCTCGTCCTCTTCGCCACCACCGCCGTGGCCCTGATCGGCTACTACTTCTACCCCCTGGCGCCCCCGCGCCTGATGCCGGGCGGCGACTTCATCGACACGGTCGTGGTCCACCGGACCTGGGGCTCGATGGCCTCCGGCGACCTGAAGCACATGTCGAACCAGTACGCCGCGATGCCGTCCATGCACATCGGCTGGTCCCTGTGGTGCGGCCTGACGATCTTCGCCCTGGCCTCCGTGCCCTGGGTACGGATCCTGGGCCTCCTGTACCCGGCGGCCACCCTGCTGGTCATCGTCGCCACGGCCAACCACTTCTGGCTGGACGCGGTGGGCGGCATCCTCTGCCTGACCTTCGGCTTCACGGTGGCCCGCATCTGGTACGGCGCGCTGCCGTACCACCTGCCCAGGACGGTGCCGCCGAGGAAGAAGGCGCCGGAGCGGTTGTCTCCGAGGCCCGCGCAGCCTCCCGCAGGGCCTCGATGAAGGCCGCCAGCGCGGGCTGCTGAGGCGAAGCGCTGTCCCTCACCACCGCGTGGATGGTGCGCACCGGCACCGGATCGCGCACCTCGCGGACGACCACCCCCGGATGCCGGCTGCCCAGCCCCAGACGCGGCACGAGACTCACACCGAGCCCCGCGGCGACGAACCCCTGCGCGGTCGCATAGTCCTCGCTCTCGACGACGACCCGCGGCCGAAACCCGGCAGCCGCGCACGCGTCGACCTGGGCGTCACGACAGGGCCCGGCCCACTCGCTCCCGACGAACGGCTCCTCGGCCAGCTCCCCCAGCCGCACATCGGGCCGCCCGGCCAGCCGATGCCCGAGAGGCAGCACGACGAGATAGGGATCATCCAGCAACCACACACTCCGTACGCCATGGCGGTCGTCCCCCGCCGACCCCACCAACAGGGCCAGATCGGCCCGCCCCTCCTTGACGTCCGGCAGCGCGTCCCCGGGCCCGGTCACCAGCTTCAGCTCGATCTGGACGCCCGGATGACTCTCCCGCACCCGCGCCACCGCAGGGGCGACGAGCCCGGCCCCCGCCGTGGCGAAGTACCGCACCGACAGCCGCCCCGTACGCCCCGCGAGCAGGTCGCCCAGGGCGGCCTCCGCCTCGGCGAGCTGCCGCCCGATTGCGTCCGCGTACCCGGTGAGCAGCAGTCCGGCGGCGGTGGGCCGCACCCCGCGCCCGACCCGCTCCAGCAGTACGACGCCCGCCTCCCGCTCCAGGGCCGCGACCTGCTGACTGACGGCGGACGGCGTGTACCCCAGCACAGCCGCCGCCCCCGTGACGGACCCGCTCCCCACGACTGCCCGCAACACCTGCATCCGCCGCACATCAAGCATGGAACCACCATAATGCAGCTGGGCTTAACAGTACATGCAGAACATTTCACTTGTCCTTCCAGAAAGAAGAGGCAACCGTTGTCCTCATGCCCCTCCCCCGCCTCCGTCCCCGCCCCCTGCCCCTGTCCTCGACCCTCCGCATGGCCGCCCTGGCACTCCTCTGGGGCTCCGGCTTCCTCTGGATCAAGCTGGCGCTCACCCACGGCCTGACCCCGGCGCAGATCACCCTCGCCCGCTGCGCCCTCGGCACGGCCGTACTCCTGCTCCTGGCCCGCCGCGCAGGTCAACGCCTGCCCCGCTCACGCACGGTCTGGCGTCATCTGTTCGTGGCCGCCCTGTTCTGCAACGCCCTGCCCTTCGCCCTCTTCGCCGTCGGAGAGCAGCACGTCGACTCCGGCATCGCGGGCGTCCTCAACGCCACCACCCCCCTCTGGTCCCTCCTCATCGGCGTCCTGCTGGGCACGGAACGCGCACTGCACCCCCTACGCCTGACCGGCCTCCTCCTCGGCTTCGCCGGCACGCTGCTGATCTTCGCCCCCTGGCAGCGCTCGGGCCTGCTCAGCTGGCCGGCCCTGGCCCTCCTGGCCGCCGCGGCCAGCTACGCGGTGGCCTTCGCCTACATGGCCCGCAACCTGACGACCCGGGACGCCCCGCTGGCCATGTCGGCGGCCCAACTCCTGGCGGCCACAGCCTGGACCGCCCTCGCCCTCCCCACGGCGACCGCCCTCCACCCCGACGTGACCGCCCTCCTGGCGGTGACGGCCCTGGGCATACTCGGCACAGGCGTCACCTTCTACCTCAACTACCGCCTGATAGCGGAAGAGGGCCCCACCACAGCAGCCACGGTCGGCTACCTGCTCCCCGTGGTGTCGATAGCCCTGGGCACCCTGTTCCTCAACGAGCACACGGGCCCCAGAGTCCTCACAGGCATGGCGGTAGTCCTCCTGGCAGTGGCCCTGACCCGCACGACCAAGAAACCGACGGAGAGCGACGCCGATGCTGGGGCTGGGGCCGGCGGCACCCGACCGACAACGGGAGCGGGCCGTGGCGGTGCGTCGCAGCCCGTCGCTTAGCCCGTCACAGCCGAGTTCCGCTGTGGCAGCAGACAGCAGTACGCCCAACACGCGACGGGCTCGACGCACCACGGCCCCGACCCACGACAGACCGTCAGCCACCCACCACCCACCACCGAACGCCTACCCCCCGTAGAACAGCTCCTCGACAACCCCCCGAGCCCGCCGCCCAGTCCGCCGATAGTCATCGAGCATGTCCCCCACCCGCCCGGCCCCATACCCCAAGTACCGCCCCACAGCGACAAGTTCACGAGCATCGGACGGAAACGTGTCCCCCGCCCGTCCCCGCACCAACATCACCGCGTTGCGCACCCGACTGGCCAACACCCAGGCCTCGTCCAGGATCTCCGCGTCCTCACCCGAGATGAGCCCCGCCGCACACGCGGCCAAGAGCGCCTCACGCGTCCGAGTGGTCCGCAGCCCCGGCAGCTCAGAGCCATGCCGCATCTGCAGCAACTGCACCGTCCACTCCACGTCGGACAACCCCCCGGGCCCCAGCTTGGTGTGCAGCTTGGGATCCGCCCCGCGAGGCAGCCGCTCGGACTCCATCCGGGCCTTCAGCCGCCGGATCTCCCGTACGGCGTCCTCCCCGAGCCCGCTCGCCGGATACCGCAGGGGATCGATCAGCTCGATGAACCGCCGCCCCAACTCCTCGTCCCCGGCGACCGGTTCCGCCCGCAGCAACGCCTGTGACTCCCACACCAGCGACCACCGCCGGTAGTAGGCCTCGTACGAGTTCAACGTCCGTACGAGCGGCCCGGACTTGCCCTCGGGCCGCAGGTCGGCGTCGACGAGCAGCGGCGGATCCGCGCTGGGGAGCTGCAACAGCCGCCGCATCTCGGCGACGACCCGGTTGGCGGCATCGCCGGCCTCCCGCTCGTCGACCCCGTCCCGCGGCTCGTGCACGAAGAGAACGTCCGCGTCGGAGCCGTAGCCCAGCTCGTGCCCGCCGAAGCGCCCCATCCCTATGACGGCGAAGCGCGTGGGCAAGGTGTCGCCCCAGCCGTCACGGACGACGGCACGCAAGGTCCCGGCGACAGTCGCGGCCGTCAGATCCGAGACGGCCCCGCCCACGAGGTCCACCAGGGCGCCCTGATCGGCCTGGACCGGCTGCGCCTCGGTCCCGTAGGACCGGACGATGTCCGCGGCGGTCGTCCGAAAGAGCTCCCGCCGCCGGACGCCACGAGCGGCGGTGACGCCCTGCACGGCGCCCTCCGCCCGCCCGACCGCGGCGAGGATCTCCTGCTCCAACTGCCCCCGCCCCCGCGGCTCGAGCCCGCCGCCACTGCCCACGCCACCGCCGCCGCCCCCACCACCGCCGTCGCCGTCGCCGCCGAGCAACGCCACCGCCTCCGGCGCACGCATCAGCAGATCGGGCGCGAGCCGCCCGGCGGACAGCACCCGCGCGAGGTTCTCCGCGACCGCGCCCTCGTCCCTCAGCAGCCGCAGATACCAGGGTGTCTTGCCCAACGCATCGGACACCTTGCGGAAGTTGAGCAGCCCGGCGTCCGGGTCGGCGGAGTCGGCGAACCAACCCAGCAGCACGGGCAGCAGAGTGCGCTGGATCGCGGCCTTGCGGGTGACGCCGGAGGCCAGCGCCTCCAGATGCCGCAGCGCGGCGGCAGGATCGGCGTACCCGAGCGCGACCAGCCGCTCCCGCGCCGCCTTGGCGCTCAGCCTGGTTTCGCCAGGCGCGAGTTGGGCGACGGCGTCGAGCAGCGGCCGATAGAACAGCTTCTCGTGCAGCCGTCGTACGACGGTGGTGTGCCGTTTCCATTCGCGGCTCAGGTCGGCGACCGGGTCGACGCGCAGCCCGAGGGAGCGGCCGAGGCGGCGCAGTTCGGCCTCGCCTTCGGGGACGAGGTGGGTGCGGCGCAGCCGATAGAGCTGGATGCGGTGTTCCATGGAGCGCAGAAAGCGGTAGGCCTCGTCGAGCTGCACGGCGTCCGCGCGCCCGACGTATCCGCCGGCGGCCAGCGCCTGCAGGGCGTCGAGCGTGGTCCCGCTCCGAAGAGAGGCGTCTGCCCGCCCATGCACCAACTGAAGCAGCTGCACGGCGAATTCGACGTCCCGCAACCCGCCCGGCCCGAGCTTCAGCTCGCGCTCGACCTCGGCGACCGGAATGTTCTCGACGACGCGCCGCCGCATCTTCTGCACGTCGGTGACGAAGTTCTCCCGCTCGGCGGCCTTCCACACCATGGGTTCGAGGGCGGCGACGTAGGCCTCGCCCAGCGCCGGGTCGCCCGCCACCGGCCGGGCCTTGAGCAGCGCCTGGAACTCCCAGGTCTTGGCCCACCGCTGGTAGTAGGCGAGATGGCTGGACAGGGTGCGTACGAGGGGGCCGTTCCTGCCCTCGGGCCGCAGATTGGCGTCGACGGGCCAGATGGAGCCTTCCACGGTCGTCTCGGAGCAGATCCGCATCATGTGGGAGGCGAGCTTGGTCGCGGCCCGCAGCGCCTTGCCCTCGTCGTTCTCGCCGACGGCCTCGCCGACGAAGATGACGTCGACGTCGGAGACGTAGTTCAGCTCGTGTCCGCCGCACTTGCCCATGGCGATCACGGCGAGCCGGCAGGACGCGGCGTCGTCGGGTGCGGCGGCGCGGGCGATGCCGAGGGCGGCGCGCAGCGTGGCGGTGGCCAGGTCGGCGAGCTCGGCGGCGGTCTCGGCGAGGTCGGTCGTGCCGCACACGTCCCGCGCGGCGATGGACAGCAGGCACCGCCGGTAGGCGACGCGCAGCGACACGGGATCGGCCGCCTCGGCGAGCCCCCGTTCGAACTCCTCCACCCCGGGATGCAGATCCCGCGGCTCGTAGGTGACCAGCGCCTCCCAGTCCCGTGGATGCCGGGCGAGATGGTCGGCGAGCGCGGCGGAGGCCCCCAGCACCCCGAGCAGCCGGTCGCGCAGGGGCTTGGCCGCTATCAGCGTGTCGAGCAGCTCCCGGCGGGCGGACCCGACGCCCTGCGCCTCCAGCAGCCGTACGAGACCGTGCAGCGCGAGGTCGGGGTCGGCGGTGGCGCCGAGGGCCTCCAGGAGAAAGGGGTCGTCGCGCACCTGGGACAGCTCGGGCCCGTCGAGGAGCCGCTCGGCGGCGGACGGGTCGGTGAAACCGTGCCGCAGCAGCCGTGTGAAGGTACTGCTCCTGCGCCCCGGCGCCATCATCCCCGGCCTCCTCGTGCGATCGGCGATCGGCGATCGCATCCGATCAAGGTCGTACGGAGTCGAGCGTAACCCGCGTTCATCGGTGGCGCTCCGGCCCGGTTTCGGGTTCTGTGTGGAGAAGCGACGAAGGAGTCGAGCCCAGGAGCCGAGCCATGGACATGACCCTGGAAGTGATCCTGCTGCCGGTGTCCGACGTGGACCGGGCCAAGGAGTTCTCCGGGACAGGGTCGGCTTCCACGTCGACCTCGACGGCGAGGTGATGGAGGGCGTACGGATCGTGCAGCTCACCCCGCCCGGCTCGGGCTGTTCGATCGCCCTGGTCGACGGCCTCCACGTGCCGACGGGAACCCCGCGGCCGGGGACGTACCACGGCATGCAGCTGTGCGGGGCGGACGCCAAGGCGGCGTACGAGGAGCTGACCGCGCGCGGGCTGGAGGTCAGCGAGCCGGTGCAGTTCGCCCCGCAGGACGGCGCGACGTTCATGTACTTCAAGGACCCGGACGATGGGGGTCCCCCCGCTCGAGCGGAGTTCGAGAGTGGGGGAGGCTGGGCGATCCAGGAGTACCGCCGCCGGGCGACCGAGCCGCTGCACCAGGTGCTGGCGGCGCTGTCCGGCGAGCGGGATTAGTTCACTCTGTCTTCATCCTTCGGGTTGGACGACGTGGGGAGCGGGCATTTTGGCGTGTGCATGCTCTGTCTGCACCGCCCCCGCCCTTCCCCCACCGGAGGTTGACGTGTCCGACAGCTCCCTGTCCCGCCGCAGTCGCGCCGTCGTCGCGTCCGCGCTCGCCTTCACCGTGGCCGCCGTCGGCCTGTGGACCGGCCTCGGCGGCTCCTCGCCCGCGCGGGCCGCCGCCGGCGTGCCGACGCCGGACCACGTGGTCGTCGTGGTCTTCGAGAACCACGCCTACAGCCAGGTCATCAGCTCCTCCAGCGCCCCGTACATCAACTCGCTGCGGACCGGCGGCGCCAACCTCACCCAGTCCTACGCAGAGACCCACCCCAGCCAGCCCAACTACTTCGCGCTGTTCTCCGGCTCCACCCAGGGCGTCACCGACGACAGCTGCTACACGCCCGGCTTCTCCTCCGCGGCCAACCTCGCCTCGGAGCTGCTCGCGGCCGGCCGCACCTGGGCCAGCTACAACGAGACGCTGCCCAGCCAGGGCTCGACGACGTGCAGCAGCGGCGACTACGCCCGCAAGCACAACCCGTGGTTCGGTTTCAGCAACGTGCCGACGTCGACGGCGAAGACCTTCGCACAGTTCCCGACCGACTACGCGACGCTCCCCCACGTGTCCTTCGTCGTCCCCAACCTGTGCAGCGACATGCACGACTGCTCGGTGGCGACCGGCGACACCTGGCTCAAGAACAACCTGGGCGCGTACGCGACCTGGGCCAAGACCCACAACAGCCTCCTCGTCGTGACCTTCGACGAGGACAACCGGCTCAGCGGCAACCGCATCCCGACGGTCCTGTACGGCCAGCAGGTGACGGCGGGCGCGACCACCTCGACCACGTACAACCACTACGACCTGCTGCGCACCCTGGAGGACGGCCAGGGCCTGACCACCCACGCCGGCAACGCGGCCACCGCGAAGGACATCACGGGCGTCTGGGCGTCCTGACGTGTACGTAGCCGACAGCCGCGCGAGCACCTCGCCCGCGGCCGGGGCAGCAGCCGACCTGCACCGCGCCCGCACGCACCACCGCCCCCCGGTCGCCCCCACCGTCCTGGCCCTCGGCGCGGTCAGCCTGATCACCGACGTGTCGTCGGAGATGGTGACCGCGGTGCTGCCGCTGTACCTGGTGGCGGGCCTCGGCCTGTCCCCGCTGGGCTTCGGCCTGCTGGACGGCGTCTACAACGGTTTCTCGGCGGTCGTACGCCTGGCCGGCGGCCATCTCGCCGACCGGGGCGGGGGCCGGCACAAGTGGGTGGCGGGGGCGGGCTACGCGCTCTCCGCGCTGTGCAAGCCCCTGCTTCTCCTCGCGCACACGCTGACGCCCATCGGCCTGGTCCTGGCCGCGGACCGCACGGGCAAGGGGCTGCGCACGGCCCCGCGGGACGCGCTGATCTCCTTGTCCGCCACACCCGAGACCCGAGGGCGCGCCTTCGGAGTGCACCGCGCGATGGACACGACGGGCGCGCTGCTCGGCCCGCTGGCGGCGTTCCTGATCCTGCGGGAGACGGTGGACGGCTACGACGCGGTGTTCACGGTGAGCTTCTGCGTGGCGGTGCTGGGCGTGCTGGTGCTGGTCCTGTTCGTCCCGGGCGGACGCGCCCCTACGACGACGCACACCCCGACCGCGAAAACCTCCCTGCGCGCCGCCCTCGGCCTGCTCCGCCGCCGCGACCTGCGCCGTATCGCGCTCTGCGCCCTGCTGCTGGGCCTGGCCACGGTCAGCGACTCGTTCGTCTATCTGCTGCTCCAGCGCCGCCTCGGCGTCCCCGACCGCTGGTTCGCCCTGCTCCCGCTGGGCACGGCGGCGGCGTTCCTGCTGCTGGCGGTCCCGCTGGGCCGGCTGGCGGACCGGGTGGGCCGCTGGCGGATCTTCCTGGCGGGCCACGGAGCACTGCTGACCGTGTACGCCCTCCTCCTCGCACCCCGGCACGGGACACTCCTGCCGTACACGGTCCTGCCGTACGCCGTCCTGTTTCTGCACGGCGGCTTCTACGCGGCGACCGACGGGGTGCTGATGGCGGCGGCCTCGGACAGCGTGCCGCGGGAGCTGCGCTCGTCCGGTCTCGCGCTGGTGCAGACGGGCCAGGCGACGGCGCGGTTCGTCTGCTCGCTGGGCTTCGGGGCGGCCTGGACGCTGTGGGGCGACCGTACGGCGCTCATGGCGTCGGCGGTGGCGCTCGCGGTGGGCGCGCTGTTCTCGCTGACGCTCCGCCCGGTCCGGGAGACCGTCTCATGACCCTGCGCAACCGCATCCTGGTGTTTCTCACGGCCGTGGCCGTCCTCGCCGCGGTGGCGACGGCGTCGGTGCTGCACGCTCAGGCGCGGGCGGAGCGCAGGAACCAGACCCAGGCGGGCGGCCCGGAGGTCACGGCGGGGCCGATCAGCCTCACGACCACCGGCCGCATGGTGTTCCGCAACCTGGCCTGGGGCCCGCACCGCGACGAGCTGACGACGGTCCCGGCGTCGGACCCCTCAGGCCCACGCACCGCCTCGGACGTCAAATGCCTCCGCTTCTACGCCGCTTCGGGCACGGGAGTCTGCCTCCAGGCGGTGCACGGCGCGGTCACGGACACCTACCGCGCGCTCGTCCTCGACGCCCGCCTGAAGGAGAAGGCCCGCTACGACGTCCCCGGCATCCCCTCCCGCGCCCGGGTCTCCCCCACCGGCCGCTACGCCGCCTGGACGGCGTTCGTCGGCGGCGACTCCTACGCGGGCACCGACTTCTCCACCCGTACGGCGATCGTGGACACCCGCACCGGCCGGCTGACCCCGACCCTGGAGACCTTCGAGATCCTCAGGGACGGCCACGTCTACAAGGCCCCGGACGTCAACTTCTGGGGCGTCACGTTCGCACCGGACGACCGCACGTTCTACGCGACCCTGGCGACGAAGGGCAGCACCTACCTGGTCCGCGGCGACCTGCGCACCCGCACGGTCACGACCCTCCACACCAACGTCGAATGCCCCTCCCTCTCCGCGGACGGCACGCGGATCGCCTTCAAGAAACGCGTGAAGGGCCTCCCGAAGGACGCCCCCTGGCAGCTCTACGTCCTGGACCTCGGCACCCTGCGCGAGACCCCTCTCGCCGAATCCCGCAGCGTCGACGACCAGGCGGTCTGGAGGAACGATCACACCCTGGTGTACGCCCTCCCCGGCGACTACGGCGCGGACCTGTACGAGATCCCGGCCGACGGCACGGGAAAGCCGCGGCGCATCAGCACGGCGGCCGTCTCCCCCGCGTACGTCGTCGACCGGTGAACCGCCGACCAGTAGCCCGCTGCGGGACGCACAACCGACTCCGCTCTGTCACCACAGCCCAGCGTGTCGCCGGTTCCCCGATCCAGCCACACCACCGCCTGCCAGAACCCGCTCACCGGCCCTGCCTGAGCTGGTGCTGTCGGCGGGGCTTGGGGGCGTCGAGCAGGGTCACGCCGTTGGAGCGCCTGCCGAGGACGTAGAGCGTCGGACCGGCCACGAAGGTCACGAAGACGCCGATGACGCTGATCGGGAACAGCACCGGAAGCGACTGCCCCTCCGGCAAGGTCTTCCCGCCCTCATGGACGGCGTAGGCGAACGCGCAGACGAACAGGACCAGGCACACCAGCGCGAGGGCGTACCACACGACGGCGACCCGCCGGGCCCCTCGCTCGTCCCGCACCTGCGCCAGCAGGGAGGCCGAACAACGGGGGCACTCCAGTTCCACCGTCCGCCTGCCCGTCCGCGGGCGCGGTATCCGCACCGTGGCCTCGGACCAGGTGATCGTGCGGGTGGTGACCACCACGCCCTTCAACTCGTCGCGCAGAACGTGCCGGATCGCCACGAGCACACTGCCCGCCGATTCCATGTCGCCTCCCCTCCCGTTCACCCCTCACGCCGCACACCTCGGAACGATCTTGACGCGCCCCCGGGCCACGGCACATCCGTGAAATCACGTAGTCCGGCACGCACTTGGGGAGACCTTCCCCGTACGGCGTCGGTGGTGGAGGATCCACGCATGACTCAGCAACGAACCGATGGCGCGCCGTCCGCCGAGGCGGCCGACGCCTATCTGGAGGCGCTCCGGGAGCGGCTGACGGCCGACGGAACCAGGGTGACCGCGACCAGCTGGCGCGACCGCCCGGTGGTGATCGGCAGCCGATCGGACCGCAAGGTGCGGTGGTTCGGCACCAAGACGGAGCTGTTCGTCTTCGCCGCCGCCGTCCCCGAGGTCGACAACGCCTCGCTGGCCGATTTCACCGGGTGGGCCCTGAGCTACGCGAAGAACCTCCGCAGCGGTCTGCCCGGCGCCCGCAACGCGGTGATGGTCCTGCCCGCCCTGGTCAGCGGCAGCGTCCAGCACTCCGCGAGGGACTGGGCCGCCAAGGACGCCCGGATCCTCGGGACGTCCCTGATCGGCCGCCCCCTCACGGTGGAGACATCGGCCTCGGGGGTCACCCGGGTCACCATGTACCGGGGTGGGGTCGCCTGGGGCGGAATGTTCACGCGTCACGTCCTGGAGAAGGCGGCTCTGTACTTCCCCTGAGGCGATCGCCGAGCACGCGGAGGGGCCGACGGTCCACGACCGTCGGCCCCACACGCCGTTACAGCGGGAAACCCGCCCCGACCTCCCCCTACAGCACCGGCAGGTTCTTCCGCAGCTCGAAGGCCGTGACCTCGCTCCGGTACTCCTCCCACTCCTGGCGCTTGTTGCGCAGGAAGAAGTCGAAGACGTGCTCGCCGAGGGTCTCGGCGACGAGGTCGCTGCGTTCCATCAGGCTGAGGGCCTCGCCGAGGTTCTGCGGGAGGGGCTCGATGCCCATCGCGCGGCGCTCGGCGTCGGAGAGGGCCCAGACGTCGTCCTCGGCGCCGGGCGGAAGCTCGTAGCCCTCCTCCACGCCCTTGAGGCCGGCGGCCAGCAGCATCGCGTACGCCAGGTAGGGGTTCGCGCCGGAGTCGAGGGAGCGGACCTCGATGCGGGCCGAGCCCGTCTTGCCGGGCTTGTACATCGGGACGCGGACGAGCGCGGAGCGGTTGTTGTGACCCCAGCAGATGTACGAGGGGGCCTCGCCGCCGGCGCCCGCGGTGCGCTCGGAGCCGCCCCAGATGCGCTTGTAGGAGTTGACCCACTGGTTGGTGACGGCCGAGATCTCCGCCGCGTGCTTCAGCAGGCCCGCGATGAAGGAGCGGCCGACCTTGGAGAGCTGGTACTCGGAGCCCGACTCGTAGAACGCGTTGCGGTCGCCCTCGAAGAGGGACAGGTGCGTGTGCATGCCGGAGCCCGGGTGCTCGGAGAACGGCTTCGGCATGAAGGTCGCCTGGACGCCCTGCTCCAGCGCGACCTGCTTCATGACCAGGCGGAACGTCATGATGTTGTCGGCCGTGGAGAGCGCGTCGGCGTACCGCAGGTCGATCTCCTGCTGGCCGGGGGCGCCCTCGTGGTGGGAGAACTCGACCGAGATGCCCATCGACTCCAGCATGGTGATCGCCTGGCGGCGGAAGTCCATGCCCACGTTCTGCGGGGTGTGGTCGAAGTAGCCGGAGTTGTCGGCGGGGGTCGGGCGGGAGCCGTCGACCGGCTTGTCCTTCAGGAGGAAGAACTCGATCTCCGGGTGGGTGTAGAAGGTGAAGCCCAGGTCGGAGGCGCGGGCGAGGGCGCGCTTCAGCACGTACCGCGGGTCGGCGAAGGACGGCGAGCCGTCCGGCATGAGGATGTCGCAGAACATGCGGGCGGTGCCGGGGGCCTCCGCGCGCCAGGGCAGGACCTGGAAGGTGGAGGGGTCCGGCTTGGCGATCATGTCCGACTCGTAGACCCGGGCGAAGCCCTCGATCGCGGAGCCGTCGAAACCGATGCCCTCATCGAATGCCTGTTCGAGTTCGGCCGGGGCCACGGCGACGGACTTGAGGAAGCCCAGCACGTCCGTGAACCACAGGCGTACGAACCGGATGTCGCGCTCCTCCAATGTCCGGAGCACGAACTCCTGCTGCTTGTCCATCTTCCGCTTCCCCATCCTTGCTGGTCAGGCCGCCTGTCCCAGACCTCGGGAGGCGGTCGGGCACCTGAGCATCCCACCACAACACCATTTCATGCGCGTTGCGCACCATGATCGCCACGGCGACCTCGGCCTGAACGCCTCACGTCCGGTCGGCGTACGACCCTCACGCCCATCTTGCCTGCTCGGACCGACATCCGTAATGCCCGACCCCCCCTCACGCCCGCCGACTCGCTTAATTTGCATCTCAGATACCAGTTTAACTACCGTGCCGGACAGTCGAACGCCGAGCCGCGGCGTCCCGACGAACGAGCCCCGAGGAGCCCTGATGCTGTCCGAGCGGTCCGCAGCCACCGTCCGCGCCACCCTCCCCGCCGTCGCCGCGCGCCTCGACACGATCACGGAGCGCTTCTACAGCCGCCTGTTCACGGCCCACCCCGACCTCCTGCGCGACCTCTTCAACCGCGGCAACCAGGCGGCCGGCACCCAGCGCCAGGCTCTGGCGGGCTCCTTCGCGGCCTTCGCCACACACCTCGCGCAGCACGCGGACGACCGCCACGCCGACCGCCCCGACGCGATGCTCGCCCGCATCGCCCACAAACACGCCTCCCTGGGCATCGCGCCCGAGCAGTACGCGGTCGTCCACGAGCACCTCTTCGCCGCCATCGCCGAGGTCCTCGGCGAGGCGGTCACCCCCGAGGTCGCGGCCGCCTGGACCGAGGTCTACTGGCTGATGGCGAACGCCCTGATCGCGCTCGAGAAGCGGCTGTACGACGAGCGGCCCCAAGGGGGGCGGGGCGGAGCCGGTCGGACCTGGCGGGCGTGGGAGGTCGTCGAGCGCGTCGCCGAGACAGCCGACGTCGTCACCCTCCGGATGCGCCCCCTCGACGACGGCCCGGTACGGGACTTCCGCGCGGGCCAGTACGTGTCCGTCCGCGTCCAACTCCCCGACGGCGCCCGCCAGATACGCCAGTACAGCCTCTCCGGCGCACCCGGTTCGACGGTCCGTCAGATCAGCGTCAAGCGCGTTCCGGGCGACGGCAGGACCCCGGAGGGCGAGGTCTCCGACCACCTTCACGCGCGCGTGAACGAGGGCGACAGCCTGGAGCTCTCCGAGCCGTACGGCGACCTGGTCCTCGACGACGCCGGGGACACGCCCCTCCTGCTCGCCTCGGCCGGCATCGGCGTGACCCCCCTGGTCGCGATGCTGGCCCACCTCGCGGCCACCGGCCACCGCGCTCCGGTCACCGTGATCCACGCCGACCGCTCCCCCGCCGACCACGCCCTGCGCACCGACCACGAGACCTACGCGGCCAAGCTCCCGGACGCGTCCGTCCACCTCTGGTACGAGCGGAAGGCCCCGGCGGGCGCCCGCACCGGCCTGGTCGACCTCACCGACGTATACGTACCGGCAGGCACGCGCGCGTACCTGTGCGGCCCGCTGCCGTTCATGCGCGCGGTGCGGACACAGCTGATCGAGAAGGGAGTGGCTCCGGCGGACGTCCACTACGAGGTGTTCGGACCGGACCTCTGGCTGGCCCGGGGGTGACGCGCGTCGCGACGCGACTCCGCCGCCGGGCACGCCCATGCGCCAGGCGTGCGTCGGGCGCGCCCACGCGTCAGGCGCGCCCGGAGATGCCCAGCAGGAGTGGGCCCGTCGGCTCCGTCACGAGCTCTGCGACCGTGAGCGGGTCCAGAGAGGCGAAGAACGCCTCCTGGGCGCGGCGCAGGGCGCCCCGCAGGCGGCAGGCGGAGTTCAGGGGGCAGGGGGTGGCGCCCTCGCAGTCGACGACGTCTCCGTCGCCCTCGAAGGCGCGGACGACGGCGCCTACGGATGCCGTACGGCCCTTCTCGGTGAGCGTCAGACCGCCGCCCCGGCCGCGGCGGGCCGCCAGGAGGCCGAGGTGCTGGAGTTCGGCGACGACCTTGGCCGCGTGCGTGTACGGCACGTCCATGTCCGCCGCGACCTCGCGGGTCGTGGGTGTGGAGTCGCAGGCGACCGCGAGTCGCATGAGCACGCGCAGGGCCAGGTCGGTGGAGCGCAACAGCCGCATGCGGACAAGCGTAGATAATGCGCATCTCCGCTTCAAATTATCTCCGCTTCCCTTTTCCTCGCTTCTCTTCGCTGTGGCCTGCCTACGAGAATCCTCTCCTCCCCTATTACGATCAGCTGACCGCACGCCCCGACCGTCCGCCCCTTTCCCCCAGAAGGACAGGCCACATGGGTTCCGCCAACAAGACCAGCAGCGCGGCGCGCAAGGCGCGCATAGAGGAGATGCGGAAGGCCGAGCAGGCCCGAGAACGGCGTAACCGGTTTCTCACGATCACCGGCAGCGTCGTCGCCGTGGCCGCTCTCGTCGCCGGCGGCGTGTTCGTCGTGAGGTCGCAGTCCGGCGACGACTCTTCCACCACCGCCGACTCCAAGGCCTCGGGGCACTTCGTCACCGGGTCGGACGGGGTCAAGACCTGGAAGGGCACGCTGGGGCGTACGCACGTCGCCAAGACCGTGAAGTACCCGGTCGAGCCTCCCGTCGGGGGCAACCACAACCAGGTCTGGATGAACTGCAACGGGGACGTCTACACCAAGGCCCTCAACAACATGAACGCCGTGCACTCGCTGGAGCACGGCGCGGTCTGGGTGACGTACAACAGCAAGGCCGCCAAGGCCGACGTCGAGGCTCTCGCGGCGAAGGTGAAGAAGACCCCGTACACGCTCATGAGCCCGGACGACGCGCAGGCGGACCCGATCATGCTCACCGCGTGGGGGAAGCAGCGCACGGTGACGAGCGCGAGCGACCCGAGCGTGGACAAGTTCTTCGCGAAGTTCGTGCAGGGCGAGCAGACGCCGGAGCCGGGCGCCGCGTGCACGGGCGGTCTGTCGCAGTGAGGTACGCGGGAGTCGCGGTCGCCGTGGCCGGGGTGCTCGTCGCGGCCGGGGCGATCACGTACTCCGTGGCCGAGGACGGCGGTTCGGGCGTCGACGCCCCCGCCGTCGAGTCCGCCGACGCCGGGTTCGCCCGGGACATGGCCGTGCACCACCAGCAGGCCGTCGAGATGGCGTACGTCGTGCGCGACCGGACGGACGACGAGGACGTACGGCGGCTCGCCTACGACATCGCGCAGACGCAGGCCAACCAGCGCGGGATGCTGTTGGGCTGGCTCGATCTGTGGGGGCTGCCGAAGGTGTCGGCCGATCCGCCCATGACGTGGATGGACATGGGCGACATGGCCTCCGGCGAGGACGGCGCGCTGATGCCGGGCATGGCCACCAACGCCGAGATGAAGAAGCTGGGGACCCTGAACGGCAAGCAGGCCGAGGTCTTCTTCCTCCAACTCATGACCGACCACCACAAGGGCGGCATCCACATGGCCGAGGGCTGTGTCGCCAAGTGCACGGTCGGGGTGGAGAAGCGGCTCGCCCAGGGCATGGTCGACGCGCAGGAGTCGGAGATCAAGCTCATGGCGGACATGTTGAAGGAGCGGGGCGCGCAGGCACGGCCGTAACCCCGCGGGAAACTCCGTGACCGGATAGGAAACGCGGCAGGGACGAACGTAGGGCCGACGCGACGGGGACGAACGTAGGGCCGACGCAACGGGGACGAACGTAGGGCCGGCCGTGGAGAGCACAAGGGGACAGCGATTGCGTGCGCAGGGAGATCGGGCCGAGAAGGCCGACGGCCGTCCGCTCTTACGGCGTCCGGCTCCGGCGGGGCCGGACGCGGGGTTGCTGGCGTTACAGCGCGCGGCCGGAAACACCGCCGTGGCACGGGCCGTCTCCGCCCGACGGGCCGCCTCCGTGCAACAGGCCGCCCCCGCACAACGGGCCGCCTCCGTCCAACGGGCTCCCGCCGTCCAGCAGGACGCCTCCGTCAGGCAGGACGGCCAGGCATGGGCCGGTGCCGCCCACTACGCCGAGCGGCCCGTCGAGCATCCTGAATGGCCGCAGTTCCAACTCCTCATGCGGCAGGCGGGTTTCGACGGGGACACCGTCGAGGCGGTGTGGCAGCTGCTCATCGGCGGCATGCGCCAGCAGGAACAGGTGGAGAACGCTCTCAGCGCGGCGGGCGGCGCACCGTCGGGACGATCCGAGCGGCGCGCCCAGCGGGCCGGGAACGACTGGTACCGCGCGGTCATCGACATGGTCGGCGACCATCTGCGGATCGACACTCCGACCATGGGCCTGTGGTCGGGCGGGCTGGACGTCAACGACTACGCGAGCGCCAAGGGCCACACGACGCTGGAGCACTCCAACCTGGGGCGGGTGATCAACTCCCTCAGGCTGCACCCGAACTTCTCGCTGATCGGGCCGCTGTGGAATCTGCTGTCGGTGGCGTTCGTCCAGCGCGCCACCGGTCCCGTGCACGTCTTCATCCGGGCCCACGACCCCGACAGCGTCCTACAGGACCAGGAGATACCGCAGTTGAGGGTGTTGCAGAGCATGGACGAGCGGGCCGGGCGGCAGATCAGCCTGGTCTGGCATCCCCTCTACACGACCGCCGACGGCGAGATCCGGGAGATCTCGCCGGACCTGAAGCTGGTCGACGACGCGCCCTACCGGCAGCGGGACCTGTGCATCGCGGCGCTCTACACCTACCTCCTGCGCATGCACGACTCGGGCAATCCGCACTCCGCGCGTGCGTACGACGAGATGCACAACCGTCTCAAGCAGAACGGTCTCGACACCTAACCGCCGTTAATCCCCAAATCTCCCCCGACAGCGGTTACTTGGCGGCTTCTTGGGTTTCGCATTCCCCTGGCATGAACGGTTCAGGGCCAGAGTGGCCGAGGCGAGTGATCTACTCGCGTCGAACCACATACAGGGGGTCCTATGAGATCCAATCGTGCCGCGCTGCGCGCCGGGGTGAGCATGGCAGCGACACTGCCCATGATCGCCGGCGCGCTGGCGCTCGGCATACCCGCGGCGCAGGCCGCGGACGGTCCGGCCCGTGACACGCTGGCCGGGACCAAGCCGGCGTGGGCCACGACCAAGGCCGACAAGGGTGCGACCGCGGACAGCGCGCAGGTGTCCGCCCGGGTCTACCTCGCCGGCCGGGACGCCGCCGGCCTCGCCGCGTACGCGAAGGCCGTCGCCGACCCGAGCTCGCCCGTGTACGGCAAGTACCTCTCCGCGAAGCAGTCGCAGGCCCGCTTCGGCGCGACCAAGGCGCAGGTGGCCGCGGTCAAGTCGTGGCTGAAGGCGGCCGGTCTGAAGGTCACGGGCACCACGCAGCACTACGTCTCCGTCACCGGTGACGTGGCCGCCGCCGAGAAGGCGTTCGGCACCCAGCTGCACAACTACACCAAGGGCGCGAAGACTTACCGCGCGCCCTCGAAGACGGCCTCGGCGCCCGCGGCCCTGGACGGCGCGGTCCTGACCGTCACCGGCCTGGACAACGCCCCGCACAAGGCCGCCTCCAAGGACGAACTGCCGCCGCCGGACGCGGTGTTCAAGAACTCCGGGCCGTTCTCGTCGTACTTCGGCTCGAACGTCGCCAGCAGCCTGCCCAGCGCCTACGGCACGAAGATCCCGTACGCCGTGCAGGGCTACACCGGCAAGCAGCTGCGGTCCGCGTACGGCGCGGGCGGCTACACCGGCAAGGGCGTGCGCATCGCCATCACCGACGCGTACGCCTCGCCGACCATCGCCTTCGACGCGGCCACCTACGCGAAGAAGCACGGGGACGCGGACTGGAAGACCAGTCAGCTCACCCAGGTGCTGCCTTCGACGTACACCAAGACCGAGGAGTGCTCGGCGGCTGGCTGGTACGGCGAGGAGACCCTCGACGTCGAGGCCGTGCACGCGGTGGCGCCGGCCGCGAACGTCACCTACGTGGGCGCCGCGTCCTGCTACGACGACGATCTGCTCGACTCGCTCAGCAAGGTCGTCGACAACCACCTGGCCGACATCGTCTCCAACTCCTGGGGCGACATCGAGGCCAACCAGACGCCGGACCTCGCGGCCGCCTACGACCAGGTCTTCCAGTTCGGCGCGGTCGAGGGAATCGGCTTCTACTTCTCCTCCGGCGACAACGGCGACGAGGTCGCCAACACCGGCACGAAGCAGGTCGACACCCCGGCCAACTCGGCATGGGTGACGGCGGTCGGCGGCACCTCGCTGGCGGTCGGCAAGGGCGACAAGTACCTGTTCGAGACCGGCTGGGGCACGGAGAAGGCCGCGCTGGCGACCGACGGCAAGAGCTGGACCGACTTCCCCGGCGCGTTCACCTCCGGTGCGGGCGGCGGCACCAGCAAGACCGTCGCCGAGCCGTTCTACCAGAAGGGCGTCGTCCCGAACGCGCTGGCCACGGCCAACAGCGCGGCCGGCAACCGCGTCGTCCCGGACATCTCGGCGATCGCCGACCCGAACACCGGCTTCAAGGTCGGCCAGACCCAGACCTTCCCGGACGGGTCCGCGCAGTACAGCGAGTACCGCATCGGCGGCACCTCGCTGGCCGCGCCGGTGATCGCGGCGGTGCAGGCCCTGGCCCAGGAGGCGCGCGGCGGCAAGGCGATCGGCTTCGCCAACCCGTCGATCTACGCGACCTACTCGAAGTTCGGCTCGCGGGTCTACCACGACGTCACGGACAACCCGACCGGCTCCGGTCTGGCGGTCGCGCGCGTCGACTTCGCGAACGGTTACGACGCGGCCGACGGCCTGCTGACCTCCGTACGCAGCCTCGGCAAGGACAGCTCGCTGTCCGCGGTGAAGGGCTACGACGACGTCACCGGCGTGGGCACGCCCGCAAGCGGTTACATCGAGTCGTACCGCAAGCACTGAACACTGCCGGCACTGAAACACCGGAGCGCCGGAGCACCGGCACATCGGCACATCGGGAGACCGGCACATCGGGAGACCGGCACATCGGCATGACGGCGGGTGGCGTGAGGTGGACGACACTTCACGCCACCCCCATCGCGTCTCTCTGACGATTACACTGAGGGCGTGCCTCAACTTCGTCTCGCCCTGAACCAGATCGACTCGCGCGTCGGCGACATCGCCGGCAACACCGAAACGATCCTCCGCTGGACCCGGCACTCCGCCGAGCAGGGAGCGCACCTCGTAGCGTTCCCGGAGATGGCGCTGACCGGGTATCCCGTCGAGGACCTGGCCCTTCGGTCGTCCTTCGTCGAGGCCTCCCGCACGGCCCTGCGCACGCTCGCCGCGCGCCTGGCCGAGGAGGGCTTCGGGGAGCTGCCGGTGGTCGTCGGATACCTCGACCGGTCCGAGAACGACCAACCGAAGTTCGGCCGCCCGGCCGGCTCCCCGCGCAACGCGGCGGCGGTCCTGCACGGCGGCGAGGTGGTCCTGTCCTACGCCAAGCACCACCTCCCCAACTACGGCGTCTTCGACGAGTTCCGCTACTTCGTGCCAGGCGACACCCTGCCGGTGGTCCGGGTGCACGGCGTGGACGTGGCGCTCGCGATCTGCGAGGACCTCTGGCAGGACGGCGGCCGGGTGCCCGCGGCGCGCTCCGCCGAGGCCGGTCTGCTGCTCTCCATCAACGCCTCCCCCTACGAGCGCGACAAGGACGACACCCGCCTGGAGCTGGTCCGCAAGCGCGCCCAGGAAGCGGGCTGCACCATCGCCTACCTCGCGATGATGGGCGGCCAGGACGAGCTGGTCTTCGACGGCGACTCCATCGTCGTGGACCGGGACGGCGAGGTCGTCGCGCGGGCGCCGCAGTTCTCCGAGGGGTGCGTGGTCCTGGACCTCGACCTGCCGGCGGCCTCGGCCGACGCGCCGACCGGCGTCGTCGACGACGGGCTGCGCATCGACCGCGTGGTGCTGTCCGAGGAGCCGCTGCCCGCGTACGAGCCCGAGCTGAGCGGCGGGTACGCCGACCGGCTGGACGACGACGAGGAGATCTACTCGGCGCTGGTGGTCGGCCTGCGGGCGTATGTCGCGAAGAACGGGTTCACATCGGTCCTGATCGGCCTGTCGGGCGGCATCGACTCGGCGATCGTCGCGGCGATCGCGTGCGACGCGGTGGGCGCGCAGAACGTGTACGGCGTGTCGATGCCGTCGAAGTACTCCTCCGACCACTCCAAGGGCGACGCGGCGGAGCTGGCCCGGCGTACGGGGCTGAACTTCCGTACGGTGGCGATCGAGCCGATGTTCGACGCGTACATGTCCTCGACGGAGCTGACCGGCCTGGCGGAGGAGAACCTCCAGTCCCGCCTGCGCGGCACGCTCCTGATGGCGATCTCCAACCAGGAGGGCCACATCGTCCTCGCCCCCGGCAACAAGTCGGAGCTGGCGGTCGGCTACTCGACCCTCTACGGCGACTCGGTGGGCGCGTACGGCCCCATCAAGGACGTGTACAAGACGTCGATCTTCCGGCTGGCGGAATGGCGCAACCGCGCGGCGGCCGAACGCGGCCAGACCCCGCCGATCCCCGAGAACTCGATCACCAAGCCGCCGAGCGCGGAACTCCGACCCGGCCAGGTCGACACGGACTCCCTCCCCGACTACCCCGTCCTGGACGCGATCCTCGAGCTGTACGTCGACCGCGACCAGGGCGCCGACGCGATCGTCGCGGCGGGCTACGACCGTGAGCTGGTCGTCAAGACCCTGCGCATGGTGGACACCGCAGAGTACAAGCGGCGCCAGTACCCGCCGGGCACGAAGATCTCGGCAAAGGGCTTCGGCAAGGACCGCCGCCTACCGATCACCAACGCGTGGCGCGAGTCGATCTGACCCCACCCCTCGCCCACCCACCCGATTCGGTAGGCAAAGAGGCCACCCCTCCGGGGCTCCATCCCGGACCTCGGCGGGGCGCCCACTGGAGCGGGAGGTGGCCCGGCGGTTCAGGATGACCCGGATGTCGGCGAACCGTCGGCGGCGGGCGTTGACTTCGAACGGTCGACAGGCCCTGGCCTCCAAGGGCCCCCTCCTGCTGGGCCGTAGTTGGCTGCAACTTGTCTGGTCGAACCACCTCATGCGCCTTCATCCGCCGTCTTGTCGTAGGTGACTCTGCCGTCCGCCCATGGTCAGCGCGCTCCCGCGTTCATCCCGCGCTTCTTGTGCTTGCCCGAGTAAAAGGGCGTCGACGACTACGCCGACAAGTTGCGAGTATTACCTGACCTGCTCAAATAGATCCAGCAGAGCTGGCTTGGTCTGGCCGGACGTAGTACAGCCTGCGTCAAGTGAACTACGCTCAGGAGTCCATCTTGCTTATATGTCTTACCTGAGTGGAACGCATAGCATTTCGGTCAGGGGCAGTGCTGCCGAATGAACGTCGAGGGTTCCATGAACACAGAAGCTTTGGCCTGGGCTGGCACTTTCAGTAGCGCGGTGATCGCGGCGATGGCCACGGACGCTTGGCAAGAAACGCGCACCCGTGTCGTTGGGGTGTGGCAACGATTCCACCCTGCATTTGCAGATAGCATAAATGAACAGCTAGGTGCGGCACAGCTTGCACTCTCGCTTCTGCCTGAGAACCTGCGACATGAAGCTGAGGGCGAACTAGTAAATCGTTGGCGCAATCAAATACTGCAGTTGCTTCAACGTGATCCAGCCGTCAGTGAATTACTGGCGGCTGCTCTTTCAGGAAACCCCGGACAACCCGAAACTCAAGTCCGACAGGTTGGGCATGTTCATGGAAACGGCCGAATCTATATGGCCGGCCGCGATGTGACGATTACCGATCATGACTGATAACCCCAACGATGACGGCACTGGATGGCGACCCTATAGCGCAGCGGACGACTGGAGGGTACAGGGCGATTGGACGATTGAGCCGCCACCCGCAAATGACGCTAATCTCAGCTACGATCCCTCCCCTCCAGAACAGTGGCAAGATGCAGCGGTAAACGAGAAATCTCTCAACATGAACGGGGAGGCGCACGATCAGTCGCGGATTTACATGGCGGGGCGCGATCAGTATGTGACGCAGACCCTGTCTTTCCCAAAGCTGAATCGATCCGCAAAAGACTGGCTTTATTTCCTGGCGATCATGCTATGCGGGTGGATTTTGCGGGGCTTCTGGACCACGTCTCACGGACATGTCTCTTGGAATCTCCTTTTAATCACCGCTCTCCTCGCGATGGGAGCGCTGGGAGCGTCGATACCGCTTTCGCTGAGCATGGCCGAAGACATATGGGAGAATTCGAAAATACAGCCTGGTGGGACCTGGTATCTAGTGAGCGTAGTGACATGCCTCTTGGTGTGCCTTTCTTTGTGTGCTTGCATGGTATTTTTTGCCGTACCGTCTCTCAATGAATCTGGCACATCGTTCGTATCGTGGCTTCGCGATCTACCCGTGATAAGTGATTGGCTTGCCGCTTGAGCTTTCCAGGCCAAAATCCGGCCAACGACGTGTCGTGGCGGCGGCGGACTGGCGGATCGACAGCCTCTCCCGACTGATCGCGATCGCTGGGTACAGACCGAGCCGGTAGGCCCCGACGGCCCGCAACACGTCCAGGTGGCCGGACCGGTCAGGTGCCGGGGGCGGCGAAGCAGATCGCCTCGATGCTTCGCCCTGCCCCGTAGTGGTGCGTCGTCCGCCCTGTCCTGAGCCAGCCGAGGCGCTCGTAAAGACGTATGGCCGCCTGGTCCTTGACCATCACGTCCAGGACCAGGCGGCGGTCATGACTCAGCCCATAGCCCATGGCCGTCCGGACCAACCGCTCGCCCACGGCGCGCCGGCGTGCGTCTCTGACGACGAAGAGTCGGGCCAGTACCCCGATGCGCTGCTCACCCTCCGCGTTCTGTTCGGCCCCCAGAGGTGCAGCCCCCTCGCCACTCGGCCGCATCACCGCCACATGGCCGACGATCCTTCGTTCGGCCTCCGCGACCCAGGCGGCCAGTACGTCGTCGGACCGCAGCCAGTTCTCCGGACGGGCCACCCCCTCGACCGGGTAGCCGTCAGTGATGTGCACGTCGGTCAGAGCCGCCGCGGCACCGGGGAGATCCCCGTCGTCGAAGGGGCGGATGATGACGGTGCTCTGCATGCTGGGCTCCTCGGGCGCTCGGCGATCACTCGACAGACAGTTCGTAGAGCAGCCCGGTCAGGTCGGCGCGGTGCACGTAGCGTGACACTTCGAACGGCGCGCCCTCCTGATCCAGACTCGTGTGCAGGACCAGACGCATGGATGCGCCTCGTCTACCAGGAGACCTGGGTAACTCGGGTCGACGGTGTCCACGCCGCCGAGCGTCAAACCCTCTCAGCGGTCGTCCCACCTCCCCAGCACTCTCCCCTCCCTGGTCGTGCGCATGCTCGATCTCGCAGCCATCCGCGAGGGGGACAAGGTCCTCGAAATCGGCACCGGAACCGGCTACTCCACCGCCATCCTGTGTCACCGCCTCGGCGACAGAAACGTGTACTCCGTCGAGTACGACCCGCAACTCGCCGCCACCGCGGCCGGCCATGTCCACGCCGGCGGGCACTCCCCGACTCTGATCACCGGAGACGGTCTGGCTGGGCACAGGGAGGCAGCCGAATTCGACGCGATCGTCGCCACCTGGGCCGTCAGGCACATCCCTCCCGCCTGGCTCCACCAGGTCCGATCCGGCGGAACCATCACCACGGCCGTCAGCGGATGGATGCTCTCCTCCGGCCTCATCCGCCTCACCGTCCAGGACGACGGCAGCGCCACCGGTACGTTCGCCCAGGACCAGGTCGGTGACATGCTCGCCCGCCCTCACGAACGCCCGCCCCGCCCCACCTACTTCCAGCGTCAGGGCAGGACTCGTCCTACCTGCTTGGACCCCGGTCTGCTGGACGACTGGACAGCAACGGCACCCAGCGCGTCTGGGCCGAAGACACCGAGGGGCCCTCGCGGAGCCTGCCGGTCTGACCAGGCGGCGTTCAACGTGCCGTATGCGCCGCAGCGCCGAAGCACCGCCACCCCGCCACCGTCAGCGAAGCGCCTCCGCCTCCGCCTCCGCCTCCGCCTCCGCCTCCGACCCAGCGCGCCCAGGCGTGCTCACGGCGACCACGCGCTCGCGGCCCGCGCTGGGAGCGCGGCGTACGTCCACGGCGTACGCCACCCCCGCGACCCCCAGGCCCAGCACGGCCAGCCCCGCCCCCGCCACCGCCGGTGACGTCACGCCGAAGCCGGCTGCCAGGGCGAGGCCGCCGATCCAGGCGCCGCCGGCGTTGGCGAGGTTGAAGGCGGCCTGGTTGGCGGAGGAGGCCAGGGACGGGCCTGCGGCGGCCTTCTCCATGACCATCATCTGGAGGGGGGAGCCGGCGACGAACGCGGCCACGCCCAGCAGGACGACCGCCAGGGCCGCGCTCCACGTCGACTGCATGAGCAGCGGGAACAGGGCCAGTACGGCCGCCAGTGAGGTCAGGCCGGCGAAGAGGGTGCCCCGCATGGCGTGGTCGGCGAGCCGGCCGCCCAGGAGGTTCCCTATCGTCGCGCCCACGCCGAACAGGGCCAGCAGCAGCGTGACGCTCGAGTCGGCGTAGCCGGCGGAGTCGGTCAGCATCGGCGTGATGTAGCTGTACGCGGAGAACAGCGCGCCGAAGCCCGCGATCGTGGTGCCCAGGGCCAGCCAGACCGGGAGCGAGCGCAGGGCGGCCAGTTCGCCGCGCAGGCCCGTCGCGGGGGTCGGGTGCGTGTGGTCGCGGGGGATCAGCAGGGCGAGGGAGACGATCGCGGCCACGCCGATGGCGCTGACGCCCAGGAAGGTCGCCCGCCAGCCGAGATGCTGGCCCATGAGGGTGGCGACCGGGACGCCCGCGATGTTGGCGACCGTCAGGCCCAGGAACATCAGCGACACCGAGCGCGCCTTGCGCTCCGGCGCGACCAGGCTGGTGGCGACGACCGCGCCCATGCCGAAGAAGGCGCCGTGCGGGAGGCCGCTGAGGAAGCGGGCGGCCAGGAGGGAGTCATAGCCGGGGGCGAGGGCGGACAGCGCGTTGCCGGCCACGAACAGGCCCATCAGGGACATCAGGACGGTGCGGCGGGACATTCGGGTCGTGACCGCGGCGAGCAGCGGCGCGCCGATGACGACGCCGAGCGCGTACGCGGAGACCAGGTGTCCGGCGGTGGGGAGGGAGAGGTGGAGGTCGTCCGCGACGTCGGGCAGCAGGCCCATCATCACGAACTCGGTGGTGCCGAGGCCGAAGGCACCCACGGCGAGAGCGAGCAGGGCCAGGGGCATGGAGGGCGTCGCCTTTCGGAAAGTCGAGCGGGGAGGGGGTCCGTCAAGCATACGTTTCGTATGTTCAGGGACGGAACAAAGTCTCCCCGGCTCAGTATTCCCACGCGATTCCGGCACATGACCTGCCGATTAAGGTGTGGTGACCTTCACGCGCGCCGCCACCGGCAGATGGTCGCTGCCCGTCTGCGGCAGGGTCCAGGAGGTGACCGGCTCCACGCCCTTCACCATGATCTGGTCGATCCGCGCCATGGGGAACGACGCCGGCCAGCTGAACCCGAAGCCGCTGCCCGCCGCGCCCTGCGTGGACCGCATCTGGGAGGTGACGGCGTTCAGCGAGCGGTCGTTCATCGTGCCGTTGAGGTCGCCGAGCAGCACCACCCGGGTCAGCGTCTCGTCGGCGATCGCCTCGCCCAGCGCGTCCGCGCTCTTGTCGCGCTGCCGGGCGGTGAACCCGGCCTGCAGCTTCACCCGGACCGACGGGAGATGGGCGACGTAGAAGGCGACCTTCCCCTCCGGCGTCGCGACGGTGGCCCGCATGGCGCGTGTCCAGCCCAGCTTGATGTCGACGGACTTCACCCCGCTCAGCGGGTACTTGCTCCACAGCCCGACGGTGCCCTGCACCGAGTGGTACGCGTACGTCGCCGCCAGCGCCTTCTCGTACACCGGCACCGCCGAGGTGGTGAGCTCCTCCAGGGCCACCACGTCCGCGCCGGACGCGGCCACGTCGCGGGCGGTGCCGGAGGGGTCGGGGTTGTCGGCGTTGACGTTGTGGGTGGCGACGGTGAGGTCGCCGCCGCTGCCGGTCTTGTCGGTGAGCAGCCCGCCGAAGAGGTTCAGCCAGACCACGGCCGGCAGGATCACGGCGATCAGCGCGGTGGCGGACTTGCGCACCAGCGCGAGCACGAACAGCACCGGGACGAACACGGCGATCCAGGGCAGGAACGTCTCCGTGAGGCTGCCTAGGTTGCCGAACCGGTTCGGGATGCGCGAGTGCAGCAGCATCACCAGGGACAGGGCCAGCGCGATGCCGGCGAGGACCAGACCCCGCCGCCAGATGCGCGGATCGTCGCGCCACCCCGCGGACAGACGGCCGAGCAGACGTCCGATCAGGCGCCGAAGCCGGGCTCCCCGACGCTCGGGTCCCGAGCCGCCGTTGCCGTCCGTCTCCGTCATGTACGCCTGCTGCGCCATACCGTCGCCTCACTGCCTGCCGTGCACACCGTACGTCCCCCCGGTGTATGACCCTAGGGGATGATCGGCTTTGTTCTCGCCGTCCCGTGACGGCCGTACGGGCACCATGACGAACAAGGCGGCGTCAGGGGTTCCGGTCCCGGCGCACGGGGACGGGTCTGTGACGGAACGCTCACATTACGGCGGTGCGGTGGGAGCGGATCACGGCTGCGCGGTGGGCGAACTGACGGGGCGTAGCCCGGCGAGCAGCGTGTCGACTATGCACTCCGCGAGATCGTCGGCGAGATCGGCGTCGGGGCGCAGCACGGCGCGGACCAGCATGGGGCCGACGAAGAGGTCGTTCACCAGCTCCACGTCGAGATCGGCGCGGAGTTCGCCGTTCTCCTGTCCGCGGCGCAGGACCTCGGTGCCCAGCCTGCGCCGGGGCGCTATGACCGTGTTGTGGTACGCCGCCCAGATCTTGGGGCTGCTCTTCATCTGGGCGTGGACGTTGTGCAGGATCGCCGAGGAGCGGTTGGCCAGTCCGCGCCGGCGCAGCGACTCCAGCAGCACGATCAGGTCGTCGCGCATGGAGGTGCCGGGGAGTTCGGGGTCCTCGGGCTCGGCGGCGCGCAGGACGTCGACGAAGAGCTCCTCCTTGCCGCTCCAGCGGCGGTAGATCGTGGCCTTGCCGACGCCCGCGGTCCGGGCGATGCGCTCGATGGAGATCTCGGCGAGCGGGACGCCTTCCTCCAGCAGCTTCATGGTGCCCTCGATGATGGCCCGCTCCACGGCCTCACTCCGCGGCCGGCCCCTGACGGGCTGTTCCACGACGCTCTCACGGTCGGCGAGGCCCACGTCCATCGATCCTTTCGTCGCACTGCGGAGATTGTCGCTCAAGGGGCGTCAGGACCCGGTCGGGGGCACCCTGTCGGGGGACTCCTGTCAGGGGACTCCTGTCAGGGGCGGCGGCGGCTTCCGGGCTGCCGCCGCCCCTACGACCGTGTCACGACTCCGTGCGCACCAACTCCCCTTCCTCGGTGGTCTCCTGGGCGGGCTTCGGCCGGCCCGGCAGGAACGCGGCCACCACGACCGCGCCGACGAGCGCGACCCCGGCGCCGCACAGCGCGGCGACGTGCATGGCGTGCAGGAACGCGTCGTCGGCCGGAGTGACCAGGCTCCGGCCCTGGGCGCCGAGCTTCGACGCGACCCCGAGCGTCGCCTCGATGGACTCGCCCGCCGTGTCGCGCAGGGCCGCCGGCAGCGTGCCGAGGTGGCCCTCGATGCCGCTGCGGTACGACGCGGACAGCACGGAGCCGAGGACGGCGATGCCGAGCGCGCCGCCGAGCTGACGGAAGGTGTTGCTCAGCGCGGAGGCCGAACCGGCCTTCTCGCGGGGCAGGGCCTGCATGATGACGACGCTGGTCGGGGTCATGACGTGGGCCATTCCGGCGCCCATGAAGAAGAAGACGACCTCCAGGATCCAGATCGGCGTGTCGGCGTCCAGCGTGGCGAACGCGGTCAGGGTCGCCGTCAGGACGAGCATGGCCGCCGTGGTCGTGGCCCTGACTCCGAAGCGGTCGACGACCAGCCGGGCGCGGGGCGCGAAGATCAGCTGGGCGGCGGCCAGCGGCAGCAGGAGCAGGCCGGACTGCAGCGGCGAGTAGCCGCGCACGCTCTGGGTGTAGAACACCGAGAAGAACGTGACGCCCATCAGCGCGAAGAAGACCAGCGTGATGACGGCCATGGCGGCCGAGAACACCTTGTTCTTGAAGTAGGTGACGTCTATCGACGGATGGTCGCTGCGCGCCTCGAACACGACGAACGCGGCGAGGACGACCAGGCCGGCCGCGATGGTCGCCAGGACGGTCGGGTCGGTGAAGTCGGCCAGCTCGCCGCCCTTGATGATGCCGTAGACGAGCAGGACCAGGCCGACGACGGACAGGACGACGCCGACGGGGTCGATCCGGCCCGGGTTCGGGTCGCGGGAGTCGGGCACCAGCCACAGCATCAGCGCGAACGCGATCAGCACGATCGGCACGTTGATGAGGAAGACCGAGCCCCACCAGAAGTGGTCGAGCAGGAGTCCGCCGGTGATCGGGCCTATGGCGATGGCCAGGCCGACGCCGCCCGCCCAGATGCCGATGGCCTTGGGCTGCTCGTCGCGCTCGAAGACGTTCATCAGGACGGCGAGGGTGGCCGGCATGACGAAGGCGGCGCCGAGGGCCATCAGCGCGCGGAAGGCGATCAGCTGGGCGGGCGAGCCGGACTCGGCGGCGAGCGCGGAGCCGATGCCGAAGACGGCGAGACCGCCGAGCAGGACCTTCTTGCGGCCGATGCGGTCGCCGAGGAGGCCCGCGGAGAACAGCAGGCCCGCGAAGACGAGCGTGTAGGAGTTGATCGCCCACTCCAGCTCGCTCTGCGTGGCGCCGAGGCCGGTCGGGGCGGGGGTCGAGATCGTCTTGATCGCGACGTTCAGGATCGAGTTGTCCAGCACCACGATCAGCAGGCTCAGCATCAGCACGCCGAGGATCGCCCAGCGGCGCCGGTGCACCTCTTCCGGTATCCGGGGAGCCACGGGGACGGCAGGAGTAGTCATGTCGTCGAGGGTAGGACCATTCCGATACGAGACCGTCTCGTATCGGATCGTTTTCGGAATCCTTTACTGAGGCCTTACCCACAGGGGGCGGTCTGGCCCCGCCTGGCACGAGGTGCCACCATGGAGGTGGTCCGGGGACGCCGTAAGGGCGCCTCGAGATGACGAAGGAGCCGTTGCAATGACGCAGCTTTCGGCTGCCCAGACGAAGCCCTCCGACGGCAGCAAAGCGCTGTACGGAGGGAAGGGCACACGCCGTATCACCGTTCGCGACCTCGGCCTCGCCAAGGAACGCGGCGAGAAGTGGCCCATGCTGACCGCCTACGACGCGATGACCGCGTCCGTCTTCGACGAGGCCGGCATCCCGGTGATCCTGGTGGGCGACTCGGCGGGCAACTGCCATCTGGGGTACGAGACGACCGTGCCCGTCACCCTCGACGAGATGACCATGCTGTCGGCGGCCGTGGTCCGGGGCACCCAGCGCGCCCTGGTCGTCGGCGACCTGCCGTTCGGCTCGTACCAGGAAGGGCCCGTGCAGGCGCTGCGCTCGGCGACCCGCCTGGTGAAGGAGGCCGGCGTCGGCGCCGTGAAGCTGGAGGGCGGCGAGCGCTCGCACCGGCAGATCGAGCTGCTGGTGGAGTCCGGGATCCCGGTCATGGCGCATATCGGCCTGACCCCGCAGTCCGTGAACGCCATGGGCTACCGCGTCCAGGGCCGGGGCGAGGAGGCGGCCCAGCAGCTGCTGCGGGACGCCAAGGCCGTCCAGGACTCGGGCGCGTTCGCGGTGGTCCTGGAGCTGGTTCCGGCGGAGCTGGCGGCCGAGGTCACCCGTGTCCTGCACATCCCGACCATCGGCATCGGCGCCGGGCCGGAGACGGACGCGCAGGTGCTGGTGTGGACCGACATGCTCGGGCTGACCGGCGGACGGATGCCGAAGTTCGTCAAGCAGTACGCGAACCTGCGTGCGGTCATGGGCGACGCGGCGAAGGCGTTCGCGGAGGACGTCGTGGGCGGAACGTTCCCGCAGGAAGAGCACAGCGTGCACTGAGCACAGCGTCCACTGAGCACGTGCACCGAGCACAGCCTGCGCTGGAGCACTGCTCCACCACCGAGCCATCTCGGCACCAAGGCAGCCCGCCGATCTTCCCCCGTCGGCGGGCTGCCGCCTTTCCAGCGGTCTGCCACCGGCCCCTCCGCGGCCTGTCGGCGGAATGTCGGCGATATGTCGGCAGCCTTCTCGTCCTGTCGGTCGTCTGTAGGCGGTTTGTCGGTGGGCGCTGGCACGGTTCTTTCCATGACGCGAATCGACAAGGACCCCAACGACGCGGGAAGCGCCGTGACCGTGCGGGGGTTGGTCAAGCACTACGGCGAGACCAAGGCGCTGGACGGGGTCGACCTGGATGTGCGCGAGGGCACCGTGATGGGCGTGCTCGGCCCGAACGGCGCCGGCAAGACCACCCTCGTGCGGATCCTGTCCACCCTGCTCGCCCCCGACGCCGGCGGGGCGACCGTCGCCGGCTACGACGTGGTACGGCAGCCGAGGCAGTTGCGGCGAGTGATCGGACTCACCGGGCAGTACGCCTCCGTGGACGAGAAGCTCCCCGGCTGGGAGAACCTCTACATGATCGGGCGGCTGCTCGACCTGCCCCGCAAGGACGCCCGGGCCCGCGCCGACGAGCTGCTGGAGCGGTTCTCGCTGACCGAGGCCGCCAAGCGGCCGGCGAGCACGTACTCCGGCGGGATGCGGCGGCGGCTGGACCTGGCCGCGTCGATGATCGGGCGGCCGCAGGTGCTGTTCCTCGACGAGCCGACCACCGGGCTCGACCCGCGCACCCGCAACGAGGTGTGGAGCGAGGTCAAGGCCATGGTCGGGGACGGGGTGACCGTGCTGCTGACCACCCAGTACATGGAGGAGGCCGAGCAGCTCGCCTCCGAGCTGACCGTCGTCGACCGGGGCAAGGTCATCGCCAACGGCCGTATCGAGGAACTGAAGGCGAAGGTCGGCGGGCGGACGCTGCGCGTACGGCCGGTCGATCCGCTCCAGGTGCGGCCGCTCGCCCGGATGATCGACGAGCTGGGCATCACCGGGCTCGCCGGCACCACCGTGGACACCGACGGCGGCGCCCTGCTGGTGCCGATCCTCAGCGACGAGCAGCTGACCGCCGTGGTCGGCGCGGTGATCGCGCGCGGTATCACCGTATCCGCCATCAGCACCGAACTTCCCAGCCTGGACGAGGTGTTCCTGTCCCTCACCGGCCATCCTGCCAGTGCTCCGCAGAACACCGAGCCCGCCGAGACCCGCGAGGAGGTCGCCGTATGAGCGCCGCCACCGTCACCGCGACGGACGCCACCGCGACGGCCGACGCCGACGCCCGTATCCCCCTGCGCGGCCATCTGCGCCATACGGGGGCGCTGATCCGCCGCAACCTGCTGTGGATCCGGCAGGACCCCGAGTCGATGTTCGACGCCCTGCTGATGCCGATCGTCTTCACCCTGCTGTTCGTGTACGTCTTCGGCGGCTCGATCGGGCAGGCCCTGGGCGGCGGACAGGACGGGTATGTGCAGTACGTGATCCCCGGCATGATCGCGATGATGAGCATGACGCTGTCCCAGGGCGTCGGCACCGGATTCAGCCAGGACTTCAACTCCGGCGTCATGGACCGCTTCCGGTCCCTGCCGATCGGGCGCGGCTCGGTGCTGTTCGCGAAGATCACGGTGGAGCTGGCGCGGATGCTGTTCGCGACCACCGTGCTGATGATCGTCGCCGTCCTGGTCGGGTTCGACATCACCAGCTGGCCCGGTCTGCTCGCGGCCGTGGGCCTGGCCACGGTGTTCGCCTCGTCGATCATGTGGGTGTTCCTCACCCTGGGCGTGATCCTGAAGAACGCGCAGTCCGTGCAGGCGATGGGCTTCCTGGTGCTGTTCCCGCTGCAGTTCGGCTCGTCGATCTTCGCGCCGCCGCAGTCGATGCCGGGCTGGCTGCAGACCTTCACCGACTACAACCCGTTGTCCACGCTGGCCGACGCGGCGCGCGGTCTGATGGTGGGCGGCCCGGTCGCGCACGACCTGTGGGTGACGCTGGGCTGGTCGGTGGCGATCACCGCGGTGATGGCGCCGGTCGCGATCCACAAGTTCCGCACGAAGAGCTGACGATCACGAAGCGCCGGCCATCATGCAGCGCCGACGATCATGCAGCGCCGACGCCCCGGCGTCGGTGTCACACCAGGGCGGTGGCCTCCTCGTAGGAGAGGCCGCCGCCCTCGGCGTACGCCCGCTCGTACGCCTCGTCGTCGAGGGCGGCGCGGGTGCGTTTCCGGGCCAGGGCGTGCATCTCGCGCTCCAGGCGCACGAAGACGTGGCGGGGCGGCAGCAGGGCTTCGGCGGCGCCCAGACAGCGGGCGGCGGCGGTGGCGCGGGCGCCGCCGTCGACGCCCGCGACGGCGGCCGCGGCGATGGTCAGGTAGAAGGAGCGCATGTGCGGGGCGATGGCCATGGACAGCGGGTTGCCGGCCTGCGTCAGGGCCTGACGGACGGTGGTCAGGGCCTGGGCCCAGTGGCCTTCGACCGTGTCCAGGCAGGCCTCCGCGCCCAGGATGATGGCGTCGAAGATGACGAAGTGCGCGATGCTGAACTGCTCGCGCAGCAGCCGCAGTTGCTCGCGTGCCTCGGTGTGGCGGCCGGTCAGGCCGAGCCAGCCGACCAGGTAGAGCCGGGCGGCGGGCATGGCCTCGTTGAGGGTCCCCTCCTGGGTCTCGATCACCTCGCGCAGGATGCGCTCGCCGCGCTCGGCGTCGCCCCCCTCCAGCAGCACGTTGCCCAGCCGGGCGTGCAGGACCGCCGACTGGGCGTGGGCGCCGAGCTGTTCGGTGAGCTCGATGGCCGTGTCGTAGTCGGCGGCGGCCGCACGGTAGGAGCCGAGGTGTTCATGGGCCTCGGCGCGCGCGGACAGGGCCTCGGTGGTGCCCCAGGCGTCGCCGCGGCGGCGGAAGATCTCCAGGGCCTCCTCGGCGTCCTCGAGGGCGTCGCCGGCCCAGTCGGAGCGGTTGGCGAGGAGATTGGCGCGCAGTTGGAGGCAGTTGGCGAGCTCCCACTCGTAGCCGGGGGTGTCGCGGCAGGTGGCTACGTTGGCGTCGACGATCTCGCGGAAGCGGCCCATGTCGCCGGTCAGCATCACGGCGTAGAACCAGAGCAGGCCGGGGACGCGGCAGGTCTGCGGGAGGCCCGGCTCGTAGGCCTGGGCGATCAGACGCAGCCTGTGCTGGGCGGCCGGGGTCTGCCAGGCGTCCAACTCGGTTTCCATGCAGGCGAGATGGGCGAGGTGGACACCGCGCCGGGCCTCGACGAGGGTCTCGCCGGTGAGCGGCGGCGGGGTGTCGGTGCAGGGCTTCCACACGGGGGCGGCCGGGCGCAGGGGTTCGGCGAAGGGGTCGGGGCCCAGGGACATGACCTCGCGGCACCAGGTGCGGGCCTCGATGCGCAGGTCGCGCATCGTCCAGTACCAGACGAGGGAGAGGGCGAGGCTGAGCGCCTCCTGCTCGTCGCGGGCGGCGACGGCGCGGCGCAGCGCGGTGCGCAGGTTCTCGTACTCCAGCTGGAGCAGGTCGACGGCGGCCCGCTGCTCGGAGCCGCGCAGCAACGGCTCGGTGGTGCGGGCGAGTTCGCGGTAGTACGTCAGATGCGCGCGCTCGGCGTCGGCGCGTCGTCCGGACTCGTCCAGCCGCTCGCCCGCGTACTCGGCGACGGTCTCCAGGAGCCGGTAGCGCATCTCGCCGCCGGGGGCCGGGGCGGCGACGACGAGGGACTTGTCGACGAGGGAGGCGAGACGGCCGAGCACGTCGTGGACGGCCGGGCCGCACACCGTCTCGACGGCCGTGAGGTCGCAGCCGCGGGCGAAGACCGACAGGCGGGCCAGGACGGCGCGTTCGTCCCTGTCGAGCAGGTCCCAGGACCAGTCGACGACCGCGCGCAGCGTCTGCTGACGGGGCAGGACGGTCCGGCTGCCGGACGTCAGCAGCCGGAAGCGGTCGTCGAGCCGGTCGGCTATCTGACGGGGCGTCAACATCCGTAGGCGGGCGGCGGCGAGCTCGATGGCGAGGGGCAGGCCGTCGAGGCGGCGGCAGATCTCGGCGCAGGCCGCCGCCGTCTCGGCGTCGGCGTCGATCCGGAAGCCGGGGCGGGCGGCCGCTCCCCGGTCGGCCAGCAGGCGCAGCGCGACCGGCTCCGGCAGCGGCTCCAGCGGGCGCAGCAACTCCCCCGGTACGCCGAGGGGTTCACGGCTGGTGGCCAGCACCGTGATCTCCGGGCAGCGGGCCAGCAGTTCCTCGGCGAGGCGGGCGGCGGCCTCGACGACGTGTTCGCAGTTGTCGAGGATGATCAGCAGGCGGCGCCGGGCGCAGTGCTCGACGAGCCGCTCCACGGGGTCGTCGTGCCGTTCGCTCGCCGCCCGCAGCTCCTCGGCGCCGGCGCCGTACAGCACGGTCTCGCGGGCGCCCACGGCGGTGAGGACGGCCTGCGGCACGGCGTCCGGGTCGGCGACCGGCGCGAGCTCGGCCAGCCACACCCCGTCCGGCACCGCCTCCCGCACGGCCTCGGCCGCCTCCTGCGACAACCGCGTCTTCCCGGCCCCGCCCGGCCCGAGCAACGTCACCAGCCGCGCCCCCGCGAGATCCCCCCGTATGGCCTCGATGTCGCCTTCCCGTCCGACGAAGGAGGTGAGCCGGGCGCGGAGGTTGCCGGGGGGCGGGGACGACGGGGCGGGGAAGGCCGCAGAGGGCGACCCCCCGGGGCTTCCCTGCCTCAGGGGACTTCCTGGCTCCAAGGGGCTTGCGGGCTTCAGGGGGCTTCCGTGCACCACGGGGCGGGAGGAGTTCCCGGAGCTTCCGCGTCCCATGGGGCGCGGCGGCTCCGGGGGGCTCTCCAGGTCACCGGTGCTGAGCAACTCCGTGTGCAGGGAGCGCAGTTCGGGGCCGGGGTCGGAGCCGAGGCGGTCGGCCAGGAGGTGGCGTACGGCGTCGTAGGCGGCCAGGGCCTGGGCGGTGCGGCCCGCGTCGCGCAGGGCGCGCAGGCGCAGCGCCTGGAGGGGCTCGTCCAGGGGGTGGGCGTCGCACAGGGCGGTGAGCTCGGGCAGCGACTGCTCGGCGTGGCCCAGGGCGAGGGCGGCGGTGTGGCGGACGCGCAGCGCGTCGAGGTGACGGGCCTCGCAGCGGGCCGCCTCCGCGGTGCGGTCGGGCAGGTCGGCGAGAGGCGGCCCGTGCCAGAGGGCGAGGGCGTCGTCGAGGAGGGCGGCCGCCTTGGCGGGGTCGCCGTCGGCGAGGGCGCGGACGCCGTCGCCGGTCAGCCGCTCGAAACGGTGCAGATCGACGTCGTCGGGCGCGGCGGCGAGCCGGTAGCCGCCCTCCGCGGAGGCGACGGTGTCCGCGCCCAGGGCCCGGCGCAGCCGCCCGACCAGCGCCTGCAGCGCGCCCGGCGCGTCGGCGGGCGGGTCGCCGGCCCAGACCTCCTCCACCAACAGCCCCGCCGGCACGGTCCGTCCGGCCCGCAGCGCCAGCACGGTGAGCAGGGCGCGCAGCCGGGCCCCGCCGACGGCGACGGGGACGCCGTCGGGACGGAGTGCCTGAGTGGTGCCGAGGATGCGATAGCGCACGGGGTCCATTCTCTACGGAGCGGTAGGGGAGGGTCACGGGGAACACCCACCCAACTAGGAACCGATGGCCCACCGCGAGACGTTTTCCCCGTACGCCCGGTACGGTCGGGCGATTCCACGTGTGCGTACGAGTTCAGGGGGCCCCATGACCACCACCGCCACCAGCCGCAGTGACCGGCGGGTCAGTCCCGTGTTCGTCGGGATCCTGGCCGTCACGGCGGTGACGGGCTGGGCCTCCTGGACCGGGTTCGCCGAGCAGCCCGGCGTGGCCGTGTTCCTGTTCGTGACGGCGGCCTGGATCGTGTCCCTGTGTCTGCACGAGTACGCACACGCGCGTACCGCCCTGCACGGCGGTGACATCACGGTCGGCGCCAAGGGATATCTGACCCTGAACCCGCTCAAGTACACGCACGCCCTGCTCAGCATCGTGCTCCCCGTGGTCTTCGTGATCATGGGCGGGATCGGTCTGCCCGGTGGCGCCGTGTTCATCGAGCGCAGCCGGATCCAGGGCCGCTGGAAGCACAGCCTGATCTCGGCGGCGGGCCCGCTGACGAACGTGCTGTTCGCCGCGGTGTGCACGGCCCCGTTCTGGCTGGACGCGCTGGACGGCGTGCCGGACGACTTCCGGTACGCACTCGCCTTCCTCGCCCTGCTCCAGGTCACGGCCGCGATCCTGAACTTCCTGCCGGTGCCCGGTCTGGACGGCTACGGCGTGATCGAGCCCTGGCTGTCGTACGGCGTCAAGCGGCAGGTCGAGCCGTTCGCGCCGTTCGGCCTGCTGTTCGTGTTCGCCCTGCTGTGGGTGCCCTCGGTCAACAGCGCGTTCTTCGACATGATCGACGCGGTGCTGCGCGGCCTGAACGTCGGCGACTTCGACACGTACTGCGGTCAGTCGCTGTACCGCTTCTGGGAGGGCACGAACGAGTACTGCGCGGTCAGCCGGTGACCGACCCGGCGGACTTCCGGACCTTCTCGCGCTTCACGTAGTACCAGGTCATGTTGGACGACAGGCCCGCGAGCAGCACCCACACGATCCCCAGGAAGCTGCCCTGCACGAAGGAGACCACGGCGGCGGCCACGGCCAGCACGCAGACGACGAGGGTGTAGAGGGCGAGGCGGGGCATGGGGTCGGCTCCTGTCGGGGGACACTGCGGGCGTTCGTCGACCAGTGTCCCCCATCCGCGCCGTCCCCCGTCCGCGCCGTCCCCCTCCGCGCCGTCCCCCGTCCGCAGTGTCCGCGGCGCTGCGTCCGTCGGCTCACACGTCGGTGACGCGCAGCCCCGCGTGGGCCTTGTAGCGGCGGTTGACGGAGATCAGGTTGGCGACCAGGGACTCCACCTGGTGGGCGTTGCGCAGCCGGCCGGCGAAGACGCCCCGCATGCCGGGGATGCGGCCGGCCAGCGCCTGCACGATCTCGACGTCGGCGCGCTCCTCGCCCAGCACCATCACATCGGTGTCGATCTCCTCGATCTCCGGGTCCTGGAGCAGGACCGCCGAGAGGTGGTGGAAGGCGGCGGCGACCCGGGAGTCGGGCAGCAGGGCGGCGGCCTGCTCGGCGGCGCTGCCCTCCTCCGGCTTCAGCGCGTACGCGCCCTTCTTGTCGAAGCCGAGCGGGTTGACGCAGTCGACGACGAGCTTGCCCGCCAGCTCCTCGCGCAGCGACTCCAGCGTCTTGCCGTGGCCGTCCCACGGCACGGCGACGATCACGATGTCGCTGCGGCGCGCGGTGTCGGCGTTGTCGGCGCCCTCGACGCCGTGCCCGAGCTCCTCGGCTGCGGTCTGGGCGCGGTCGGCGGCGCGCGAGCCGATGATCACCTTCTGGCCGGCCTTGGCGAGCCGGTAGGCGAGGCCCTTGCCCTGCGGGCCGGTCCCGCCGAGCACGCCGACGACGAGCCCGGAGACGTCGGGAAGGTCCCACGGGTCCTTGGCGGGGGCCTTCGCCGGGGCGCTCGCGGGGGTGGTCTGTGCACTGTCGGTAGAGGTCATGGGCCGACTTTACGTGGGCGTCGGAGGCGGCCCTTCCCCGTCCGGGGTGAATCGGCGGCGAACCCCGCACGGGCGACGGCCGGCTGCGGCAGGATGCGGCGGCATGGACGCCGTACGGGTCGCGCTGCTGCGTGAGGTGCTCGCCGGGACGGAGTGGCTGGGCGCCACCCGGAGGTTCGCGGAGGTGCTGCGCGGCTCCGTGGTGTCGCACGGGGGCGGGTTGCTGCTGGTGGGCACGGCCGTCTACGAGCCCTGGCATCTCGCGGCGCATCTGGTGGACGAGGCCGCGTGGTCGGGTACGCCGGAACTGGCGCCGACGCTCGTACGGCATGACGCCCGCCCGTCCGATCCGGCGCAGCTCGCGGTCGGCCTGGGCCGGATCGAGGCGGCCCGGCGGGGCGAGACACTGCTGGTGGCCTCGCCGGAGGGGGACGCGGCGCTCCTGGAACGGGTGTCGGGCGCGCGGCGGGCCGGGGTGACGATCCTCGCCCTCGGCCCCGGCGAGGGCGAGCTGACGGCTCTCGCCCACGAGACGCTGGCCGTGCCGGACGGCTCCGAGCTGGACCTGGACACCGTGCAGCACCTGGTGAGCGCGGCGGCCGGGGAGAACGCGCGGACCTCTCCGCGGCGCCGCCGCCGTTTCCGCGACCGGCTGTCGAGGCTGGCGGAGTCCCTGACGGCCCCGCCCCCGCCCCCTTGGTGACACGCCCCTGACACTCCCGGCCGACGCTCCCTGGGGACCCCCCTGCCGACACCCCCGCCCGAAAACTCCCTGCCGACGGAAAAGCGGTTGCCCCGGGCTTCCGTCTCCGCAGAGCATGGCCTCCCGTGACCGACGACGCCCCCGCTCCTCCCGCTGCCCCCTCCGCACCCTCCGGACTGCGGGCGATCCTCCCGGACCTCGCCCCCTGGCGGGCCTCCCGGGACTTCCGTCGGCTGTGGATGTCGGGGCTGGTGTCGAACTTCGGCAGCTTCCTGACGTTCGTCGCGCTGCCGGTACAGCTGAAGGACCTGACGGGGTCCGCCGCGGCGGTGGGCGCGATCGGCGCCGTGGAACTCGTCCCGCTCGTGGCGTTCGGGCTGTACGGCGGTGCGCTCGCGGACGCGTGGGACAAGCGGAAGCTGATCCTGTGGACCGAGGTGGGGCAGGGCCTGCTCTCCCTCGTGCTGCTGCTCAACGCCCTTGTGCCGAGCCCTGCGGTCTGGCCGCTGTACGTCGTGGCCGCCCTGTCCTCCGCCCTCGTCTCCGTCCAGCGTCCCGCGATGGACTCGCTGTGGCCGCGGATCGTGGCCCATGAGCACCTCCCGGCCGCGACCTCGCTGAACGCCCTGCGCTGGACCGTCGGCGGGGTCGCCGGACCGGCCGCGGCGGGGATCGTCGTCGCCTACGCGGGCCTGGGCTGGGCCTACGCCGCCGACGCCCTCACCTTCCTCGTGTCCGTCGCCCTCGTCGTGCGCATCGCCTCCTCCCCCGCCGCGCACGAGGCCGCCAAGCCGTCGTGGCAGGCGATCGCGGAGGGCGCGCGGTACGCGTGGGGCCGCAAGGAGCTGCTGGGGACGTACGCCGTGGACCTCGCGGCGATGTTCCTGGCGATGCCGCTGGCCGTGCTGCCGTTCCTCGCGGACGAGCTGGACGCCCCGTGGTCGCTGGGGCTGATGTACGCGAGCGTCCCGGCCGGGTCGATGCTGGTGAGCCTGACCAGCGGCTGGACCTCCCGGGTACACCGGCACGGGCGGATGGTGGCGCTGTCGGCCGCGATGTGGGGGCTGGCCATCGCGGGCGCGGGGCTGGTGGGCGACGTGTGGCTGGTGCTGCTGTTCCTGACCCTCGCCGGGGCGTTCGACATGATCAGCGGGATCTTCCGCGGGGCCATGTGGAACCAGACGATCCCGGACGAGCTGCGCGGCCGGCTCGCCGGGATCGAGCTGCTGTCCTACTCGGTGGGGCCGACGCTCGGCCAGGTGCGGACCGGCGGGTTCGCGGCCTGGCTGGGGGTGCGGACGTCCGTCTGGTCGGGCGGGGTGCTGTGCGTGGGCGCGGTGGGGCTGCTGGCCGTGTGCCTTCCGGGGCTGATGAGGTACGACGTCCGCACGAACGAGCACGCGGCGCGACTGCGCGCGCAACGCGCGGCCGCGCCCACGCCTGTCACCGAGGCCTGATCAGTCGTCGTCAGTCGCCGTCAGTCGTCTTCCGGGGCGCCGCCCGCCGGGGCGTCGTGCCACTTGGGGTCGTTCTCCCACTGGAGGTTGCGTTCGCGGGCGCTCTCCATGGCGTGCTCGGCCTCCACGCGGCTGGGGTACGGGCCGAAGCGGTCCTTGCCGGGGCAGTCCGGCCCCTCCTCGACCTTCTTGTGCTCCAGGCAGTAGTACCACTCGCCCGGCTTACCGACGGTCCGCTTCTTGAACAGGGGCATGACCGGCTCCTCTCGCCACCGTCATGTTCCCCCATGGCCGCTCGTTAGACTCGCCGATATGTCTGGCCAGTCGCTGCTCGTTCCAGGGGAGCTGTCCCCCACCCGTTCCGTGCCCGGAAACATCCGCCGGCCCGAGTACGTCGGCAAGCCGGCGCCGACCCCGTACACCGGACCGGAGGTGCAGACGCCCGAGACGATCGAGGCGATGCGCCGGGCCGGCCGGATCGCCGCGCAGGCGATGGCGGAGGCCGCGAAGCTGATCGCGCCGGGCGTCACCACCGACGAGCTGGACCGGGTCGCGCACGCGTACATGTGCGACCACGGCGCCTACCCGTCGACGCTGGGCTACCGCGGCTTCCCCAAGTCCCTGTGCACCAGCGTCAACGAGGTGATCTGTCACGGCATCCCGGACTCGACGGTCCTGAACGACGGCGACATCGTCAACCTCGACGTGACCGCGTACATCGGCGGGGTGCACGGCGACAACAACGCGACCTACCTGGTCGGGGACGTCGACGAGGAGTCGCGGCTGCTGGTGGAGCGGACCCGGGAGTCCCTGGCCCGGGCGATCAAGGCGGTCCGGCCGGGCCGCCAGGTCAACATCATCGGACGGGTCATCGAGTCGTACGCCAAGCGCTTCGGGTACGGCGTGGTCCGGGACTTCACCGGGCACGGCATCAACTCGTCGTTCCACTCCGGGCTGATCATCCCGCACTACGACAGCCCGCACGCGACGACCGTCATCCAGCCCGGGATGACCTTCACGATCGAGCCGATGCTGACGCTGGGGACGCACGACTACGACATGTGGGACGACGGCTGGACGGTCGTGACGAAGGACCGCAGGCGCACGGCCCAGTTCGAGCACACGCTGGTGGTGACGGAGACGGGCGCGGAGATCCTGACCCTGCCGTAACGGATTGGAGGACCCGTTCCCTGCCGGGGGCGGGTCTTTCTCTTGTACGCTTTTACCGACAAGGCGTCGGCAAACCCATTGACTTAGGTAAGCCTTACCTTAGAGGATCTGGGCATGGACTCGTTCTCGACACTCATCCGCACGGCGTCCCACGAGCAGCATGTGGAGGCCGAGACCTCGACGTTCATGAGCGACCTCCTCGGCGGGAGGCTCGGCGTCGAGGCGTACGCGCGCTACACCGAGCAGCTCTGGTTCGTGTACGAGGCGCTGGAGACCGGCGCCGGGCGGCTCGCCTCGGACCCGGTGGCCGGACCCTTCGTCCAGCCCGAGCTGTTCCGGCTGCCGGCGCTGGAGCGGGACCTGGCGCATCTGCGCGGGCCCGACTGGCGGACGGGACTGTCGGCCCTGCCGGCGACCCAGGCGTACGCGACGCGGGTGCGGGAGTGCGCCGAGCGCTGGCCGGCCGGGTACATCGCGCACCACTACACGCGCTACCTCGGCGACCTCTCCGGCGGGCAGATCATCCGCGACAGGGCCGAGCGGACCTGGGGCTTCGAGAGGAAGGGCGACGGCGTCCGCTTCTACGTCTTCGAGGAGATCGGCAACCCGGCGGCCTTCAAGCGGGGTTACCGGGAGCTGCTGGACGCGGTGCGCGCGGACGACCTGGAGAAGCAGCGGATCGTGAGCGAGTGCAAGAAGGCGTTCGCCCTGAACACGGCGGTCTTCCACGCCCTGGGCGAGGAGTTCCCGCTCTCGGCGTGAACACGGGGCGCCGGGCTCCTCGCTTCCCAGCGAGGGGCCCGGCGCCCTGTCACGTCAGAGGCGGCGACAGTGCGCGCCGCCCCAGACGATGTCGGAGGACGAGGTGTCGATCGCGCCGAAGTACGGGCTGCAGATGCCGTCGTCCCCGCCGAAGTGGTGGTGCCGGGGGCCCTCGTCGGCGGTGGCGGTCGTCGCGCCGACGGCGGTCAGGGCGAGACCCAGGACAGTGGCGGCCAGGACTGATCGGATACGCATGGTGTTCCTCTCACGGTGACTGAGCGGTCACGCCCAGTGGTCCCCGCTCCTCTCCGCGCGCACACGCTGGACCACCCGTACGGCCGCCTGTCCGCGGGCTCAGCGCTCCAGGAACACCCGTCCGCCGATCTCCACCCAGCCGTACGGCTGGGGGGCGGTGAGGATCTGGGAGCCGGAGCCCTGGGTGATGTTCAGGGCGCGGCCCAACTGCTCGGTGAGCAGCAGCGCGGCCGCGCCGGTCGCCTCGTCCTCGTCGACGCCGTCGTCGCGGCCGGGGAAGGCGCGGGCGCGGACGCGGCCCGCGGGCTCGTCCTCCCAGGCCCAGGCGTAGATCCACTCCCCCTTCGGCGGCACGGCCAGGTCGTCGACCTCGGCGGCGCTGGCATGCTGACGAAGGGTGCGCGGCGGGGCCCACTCGGCCCGCGCCTCGATCCAGCTGAACTCCCCGTCCAGGCGGGTGCCCACGACCCCGGCCGGGGTGACGAGCTCGGGCACGTCGAGCAGCCAGGCCGTGCCCACGCAGGGGTGGCCGGCGAAGGGCAGACGCAGGGTGGGCGTGTAGATGTCGATGATCCCGCGCTCGGGGTCGTCGACGAACACCGTCTCGCTGAAGCCGAGTTTCGCCGCGAGGTCCTGTCGGTCCTCGCGGTCCGGCAGCACCGAGCCTTCGCGAACCACGCCCAGTTCGTTGCCGTAGCCGCCGTTCGGCGCGCAGAAGACGCGGAGCACGTCGTAATCAGTCACTTGCGCATTGAAGCATCGTCCGGGCCGCCGCCCCGCCCTCGCCGCGGACCTGCCGGCGGCACAGGGGGTCGTACGCGTGTGCGGTCGCCCTGTCGCGGAGTGGACCGCGCCGGAGCCGGCCCTGCGCCGGGCCGTGCTCCCCCAGGCCGCGTCCCTCTCTTCCCCTTCACCGTGGCGGAGGCGGTCCGCATGGGACGCGCGCCGCACGCCTCCTCCCCCGCCGAGGACGATCTCGCGGTCGCCGGCGCGATGGCCGCGACCGAGGCGACGGCCTTCGCCGAGCGCCCGTTCTCCGCGCTGAGCGGCGGCGAGCGGGCCCGGATGGCGCTCGCCCGGGCGCTGGCCCAGCGCACGCCCCTGCTGCTCCTGGACGAGCCGACCGCCGCCCTGGACCTGAAGCATCAGGAACTGGTGCTGCGGCCGTGCCGGGAAAGGGCGCACGCGGGGGACGCGGTGGTCGTGGTGTTGCACGATCCGGGGCTCGCCGCCGCCTATGCGCACCGGGTGGCGATTCTGTGCGCCGGGCGCGTCGCGGCGGACGGCCCGCCGGCCGAGGTGTTCACCGAGCGGCTGCTGTCGGAGGTCTACGACCAGCCGGTGGAGGTGCTTCCGCACCCGCGGACGGGCGCGGTCCCGGTGACGCCCCGACGGAGTCTTTGAACTTCCTTTGACCTTTCCATGGCAACTGTTTTTGGCCACCGTGATCGGGTCGTGTCGTTACGGCTCCCATGAGAGGTGAATCACGGACCGGGCGGGTATTACCAAGGCAAGGCTTGGATAAGTTAGGCCAGGCTCACCAATCCTGTGTGAGCCCGATCACGTGAATATTCAGCCATCGCTGGGAGCCCGAATGCGAGCCGCCAGACTGTCCGCCGTCACCGCCATCACCGCTGTGACAGCACTGACCGCCGTCACCGGCTGCACCGAGAAGAGCGACGCGAAGGACGGCGACCGCGTGATCAACGTGACCGCCACCGACGCCAAGTGCGAGACCTCCAAGAAGGAGATCTCCGCCGGGCACGTCGAGCTCGCCATCGAGAACAAGGGCTCCAAGGTCACCGAGGTCTACATCCTCTTCCCCGACGACCGCATCGTCAGCGAGCGCGAGAACATCGGTCCCGGCACCAAGCAGCGGGTCACCGCCGAGGTGAAGGCGGGCTCCTACCAGATCGCCTGCAAGCCGGGCATGAAGGGCGACGGCATCCGCCAGGACCTCAAGGTCACCGGCGGCAAGGTCGCCGCGCGCGACCCGCGGCTGGACAAGGCCGTGGCCGCGTACCGCGCGTACGCGCAGGAGCAGGCCGACGCGACCATCCCGAAGGTGAAGACGTTCGCCGCCGCGATCAAGGCCGGGAACATCGAGGCCGCCAAGGACGCCTACGCCCCCTCCCGCGTCGGCTGGGAGCGCACCGAGCCGATCGCCGAGTCGTTCGGGGACATCGACCCCAAGACCGACACCCGCGCCGACGGCCTGGAGAAGGGCCAGAAGTGGACCGGCTGGCACGCGCTGGAGAAGGCGCTGTGGCAGGACAAGAAGATCGGCGCCGCGCAGAAGACCCTGGCCGACGAGCTGGTCACCGACCTGACCGACTGGCAGAAGCGGGTCGGCAAGGCCGAGATCACCCCGACCTCCATGGCCAACGGCGCCAAGGAGCTCCTCGACGAGGTCGCCACCGGCAAGATCACCGGCGAGGAGGACCTCTACTCGCACACCGACCTCAGCGACTTCAAGGCCAATGTCGAGGGCGCGCAGAAGGCGTACGAGCTGCTCGAGCCGGTCGCCAAGGAGAACGACGCGGCCCTGGTCGCCGAGCTCGACAAGCAGTTCGCCGCGCTGAACACCCTGCTGGACAAGTACCGCACGGACACGACCTCCGACGGCTTCGTCTCCTACGACAAGGTCACCGAGGCCCAGCGCAAGGAACTGTCGGACGCGGTCAACGCGCTCGCGGAGCCGCTGTCCAAGCTCGCCGCGGCCGTCGTGAAGTGACCCAGTGACCAAGGGACCAGAGGACCGAGGAACCAAGGACATGACGGACTCGACAGACCCCGCGCCCTCCCGTCGTGCGCTGATCGGCTGGGGAGGCGCCGGGCTCGCGCTCGGCGCGGCCGCGGCCGGCGGCGCGGTCGCGATGACCCGCACCGGCAACGACGTCGACCCGACCGCCGCCGAGACGGGCGCCGCAGTCGACTTCCACGGCACGCACCAGGCGGGCATCGCCACGCCCGTGCAGGACCGGCTGCACTTCGCCGCGTTCGACGTGACGACCGGGGACCGCGCCGAGTTCGTCCAGCTGCTGAAGGACTGGACCGAGGCCGCGCGCCGGATGACCGCCGGGAAGGCGGTCGGCGAGGGCGCGTACGGCGGTCTCGCCGAGGCGCCGCCGGACGACACCGGGGAGGCGCTGGGGCTCAAACCGTCCCGGCTCACCCTCACGGTCGGCTTCGGCCCGTCGCTGTTCGCGAAGTTCGACCTCGCCGGCCGGCGGCCCGAGGCGCTGGTCGACCTGCCGAAGTTCGCCGGCGACGCGCTCGACGCGGCCCGCTCCGGCGGCGATCTGTGCGTCCAGGCCTGCGCGGACGACCCGCAGGTCGCCGTGCACGCGATCCGCAACCTGGCCCGGATCGGCTTCGGCAAGGTCGTCGTCCGCTGGTCGCAGCTCGGCTTCGGCAAGACCTCGTCCACCACGCCCGACGCGCAGACCCCGCGCAACCTGATGGGCTTCAAGGACGGCACCCGCAACATCGCGGGGACCGAGACCGACCGGTTGAAGAAGTTCGTGTGGGCCGGCGACAAGGATGTCGACGAGAACTCGGCCTGGATGACGGGCGGCTCCTATCTCGTCGCCCGGCGGATCCGGATGCACATCGAGACCTGGGACCGCACCCCCCTCCAGGAGCAGGAGGACATCTTCGGCCGGGACAAGGGCGAGGGCGCGCCGGTCGGCAAGGCCAAGGAGCGCGACGAGCCGTTCCTGAAGGCGATGAAGCCCGACGCGCACGTCCGGCTCGCGCACCCGGACTCCAACGGCGGGGCGACGATCCTGCGCCGCGGCTACTCCTTCACCGACGGCACCGACGGCCTCGGCCGCCTGGAGGCGGGCCTGTTCTTCCTGGCCTACATGCGGGACGTGAACGAGGGCTTCGTCCGCATCCAGCGCCATCTGGCGACCGACGCGCTCAACGAGTACATCCAGCACGTGGGTTCGGCCGTCTTCGCCGTCCCGCCGGGCGTCCGGGACAAGGACGACTGGTGGGGCCGCACGCTGTTCGCCAAGGAGGCGTGAGCCGTGTTCTCCAACTACCTGATCGGACTGCGCGAGGGCCTGGAGGCCAGCCTCGTCGTCTGCATCCTCATCGCCTACCTGGTGAAGACCGAACGCCGGGACGCCCTGCGGCCGGTGTGGACCGGCATCGCCATCGCGGTGCTCCTCGCGATGGGCTTCGGCTGCGTCCTCGAATTCGGCTCCCAGGAACTGACGTTCCAGGCACAGGAGGCCCTCGGCGGCTCCCTGTCGATCCTCGCGGTCGGCCTGGTGACGTGGATGGTGTTCTGGATGCGGCGCACCGCCCGGCATCTGAAGTCCGAGCTGCACGGCAGGCTGGACGCGGCCCTCGCGATGGGCACGGGCGCACTGGTCGCCACCGCGTTCCTCGCCGTGGGCCGGGAGGGCCTGGAGACGGCCCTGTTCGTGTGGGCGTCCGTCCACGCGGCCGGCGACGGCACCCCGCGCCCGCTGATCGGCGTGGCGCTGGGCCTGGCGACGGCCGTCCTCCTGGGCTGGCTGTTCTACCGCGGGGCCCTGCGGATCAACCTCGCGAAGTTCTTCACCTGGACGGGCGGCATGCTCGTCGTCGTGGCCGCGGGCGTCCTGGCGTACGGCGTCCACGACCTCCAGGAGGCGGACCTGATCCCGGGTCTGACGAACACGGCCTTCGACATCAGCGGCACGATCCCGCCGGACAGTTGGTACGGCACCCTCCTCAAGGGCGTCCTCAACTTCCAGCCCGATCCGACGGTTCTCCAGGTCACGGTGTGGCTGCTCTACCTGATCCCGACGCTCGCGCTGTTCCTCGCCCCGGTAGGGTTCGCCTCCGGGAAGGGGAAGGTGAAGTCGCCTGATGACCAGGGAACGCAGCCTGACGACCGGGGAACGCAAGAGTCGAAGGCTCCGCAGGCGTGACCGCAACGCGCTCATAGCCCTCTCGCTCGCCGCGGTCTCGCTGACGTCGAGCGGATGCATGGTGGTCCACGGGGAGCTCGAGCTGCTCCCCTCGGCCACGCAGGCGGAGGCCGCGAAGGCGCTGAAGCAGTTCACGGCCGCCTACAACAAGGCCGACGAGGCCTACGATCCCGCCCTGGACGCCGGACACACCGCCGGCGCCCTCCAGGCCATCGACGCGGCGCGGTTGAAGGCCGGCCACGTCAACAACCCGGACGGGAACCCGGACCACACCCCGCTGAAGCTGTCGGACGTGACGTACACGATCCCCAAGAAGGCGGGCTGGCCCCGCTGGTTCGTCGCCGACGCCAAGGCCAACAAGGGCGGTGACGCGCGCTGGCTGCTGGTGTTCACCCGGGGCGATCTGGCGGAGCCGTGGCAGGCGACGTATCTGACGCTGGTGGCGGCGGGTTCGGTGCCGGAGTTCGCCAAGGACAAGGACGGCTGGGCGGCGGCCGCGCCTTCCGACTCCGTCGAACTGGCGCGTGCCCCCGGGGACTTGAGCAAGGACTACACGACGTATCTGCGAAGCGGCGGGAGTTCGTTCGCGGACGGCGCGTACACGGATGCGTTGCGCTCCGCTCGGGCGAAGAACTCCAGCAAGCCCGGGCTTGCGACTCAGTATGTCGACGAGCCGTTGAGTGGTGGGGACTACGCGCCGCTGGCTCTGCGGACGGCTGACGGTGGGGCGTTGGTGTTCTTCACCACTCGGCACTTCGTCAAGCAGACGGCTGCGGCCGGGGCGAGTGTGCCCGCACCCAACAAGAGCGTGTCGGCGTTGACGACCGGGGAGATCAAGCAGTCGCTGACCATGGAGTTCGTTGCCAACGAGGTGGCGCTTGATCCGGCGAAGGCCTCCGGCCAGGGGGAGGTCACTGTGCTCAGCCGGCTTGAAGGGTTGACCGGGGCCAAGGGGGAATAGGTCGTTCTGAAGACCTGTGCTCAGCGGCGTGACGGCCATGCCGTCTGGGCAGGGTCCGCCGGGTGTTCGCCTGCGTGGCGGGCGCACGCGTCGGTCAGGGGCTCCAAGAGGGTCAAGGGGTCCGGGAGTGGGTGTTCGGGGCCTCGGAGCCAATGCACGGACTGGCCCTCGTCGCCGGGGAGGCGGGAGGGGGGGACCAGGACGTAGGAGCCCCGGCAGTGCCAGCGGAGGCCGGGGTGCTCGTCCATCGTCTCGGGGTGGCAGTCCAGCTCGCAGGGCCACCACTCGTCCTCGTCCTCGGGGGTGCCTCGGGTGAGGGTGAAGAAGAGCATGCGGCCGTCGTCGCTGACGGCGACCGGGCCGACCTCGACGCCGGAGTCGAGCAGCCGCTCCAACGCCTCGCGGCCCGCCTCCAGCGGTACGTCGAGAACGTCGTGGGCGGCGCCGGTGGCGGTGATGAAGTTGGCCTGCGGCTGGTGACGGGCCCAGCGCTCGACCTGGGCGCGGTCGGTGGTGGACTGCGTCTGCCAGGCGAAGGACACCGGGTGCCGGGCGGGGGTCGGACAGCCGACCCGGTCGCAGGAGCAGCGGTAGCCGGGGGCGGGGTACGCGGCGGGCGCGAGCGGCAGTCCCGCTCCGGCGGCGGCGAGCAGCAGGGCCTCACGGTCGCCGCTGTCGGCGGCCTCCGACGGGCCGCTTCCACGCAGCCGCTGAGACAGTTTGCCCCACAAACCGGTCCGGCCGCCGAACTCCGCGCTCATCTGTCCCCTCGCTCGCTGTGGTGCGGACAGCATGCCCTATGGTCCCATCATCCTTCGCATCGGGGGTCCGGCGTCCCTAATCGGGGCAGGTGGGGCGGATGCGACGGTAGGGGTCAGCGGGGTGCGAGACCGTACAGCGCGTAGTCGACGAGGGTGTCCGTGTACTCGTACGAGATCGGGCCCGTGTACTGGAGCCAGCGCTGGGCCAGCGGGGAGATGAAGAACTCCAGGGCGATGCGCGGGTCGATGTCGGGGCGGACCTGGCCGGCCCGCTGGGCGGCGCGCAGCCGGTCGACGTAGAGCTGGATGCTGGGTTCCATGAGCTTGGTCATGAACTCGCGGCCGACCTGCTCGTTGACCACGCCCTCGGCGGCCAGGGCCCGGGAGGGGGCCTCGAACCTGGGGTCGGTGAGCTGGTCGACGGTGGCGCGCAGCACGTTCTTGATGTCGGCGGCGAGGTCGCCGGTGTCCGGGATGGCGTACGGCTCCTGGGCCGGCGCCCCCGCCTCCTGCGCCGCCTGGGCGCTGAGGTCGAGGAACGCCTCCAGCAGGACGTCGGCCTTCGACCCCCACCAGCGGTAGATGGTCTGCTTGCCGACGCCCGCGCGGGCGGCGATGCCCTCGATCGTGGTCTTCGGATAGCCGGACTCCGCGACGAGGGCGAGGGCGGCGGCGTAGATCGCGCGCCGGGACTTCTCGCTGCGGCGGGTGGCGCTGGGGGCCGGCTTTCCGGACTGGGTGACCATGGGACGACGGTACCAAGGCGTGAGACGGGGCGTCTCGTCAGCTCAGCCGACCTGGCTCAGCCGACCTGGCTCGGCCGTTCTCCCTCGGCCGACCTGGCTCAGCCGTCCTCGCCCGGGTAGCGCACCCCGATCCGTTCCCGGACCGTGTCCAGCGTCCGCATGACCGCGAGCGTGCCGTCGAGCGGCGCCAGCGCGGACTCGGTCTCGCCGGCCCGCAGGGCGCGCATGACCTCGCGGGCCTCGTGCCGGAAGGTGTTACGGGGTCCGTCGGCGGGGTCGGCGGCGAACTCCTCGGGGTCGCGGCCGTCGCGGTGCAGGACGAAGCGGTCGGGGTGGAAGAAACCGGACGGGACGTCGATGCGGCCGCGCGAGCCGGTGACGGAGGCGGTGGTGCCGGTGCCGCCGACGACGGAGCAGTGCAGGGCGGCGAGCGCGCCGGAGTCCCAGGACAGGGCCAGCGCCGTCTGGAGGTCGACGCCCTCGGCGGACAGGGCGGCCTGGGCCGCGATGCCCGAGGGCTCGCCGAGCAGGAGGTGGGCGAAGGAGACGGGGTAGACGCCGAGGTCGAGAAGGGCGCCGCCGCCCTGGGCGGGGTCGCGCAGCCGGTGCGAGGGCGGGAAGGGGCCTTCGAGGCCGAAGTCGGCCTGGACGGTGCGGACCTCGCCGATCGCGCCGTCGTCGACGAGGGACTTCAGGCGGCGGATGACCGGGTTGCAGTACATCCACATGGCTTCCATGAGGAAGCGGTCGTTGTCGCGGGCGAGGCCGACGAGCTCCTCGGCCTCGCGCACGTTCAGCGTGAACGCCTTCTCGCACAGCACGTGCCGCCCGGCCTCCAGGCAGAGGCCGGCGGCCACGCGGTGGGCGGCGTGCGGGGTGGCGACGTAGACGACGTCGATGTCCTCGTCCGCGGCGAGCGCGGACCAGTCGCCGTAGGCCCGGGGTATGCCGAACCGGTCGGCGAAGGCCTTCGCCGAGGCCTCGGTGCGGGAGGCGACCGCGACGACCTCCGCGTCCGGCAGGTCGATCAGGTCCGCCGTGAACGCGGCGGCGATCCCGCCGGTGGCCAGAATCCCCCAGCGCACTGTGTCCGTGGTCATGCCGTCTGCCCGCCCTCGTGCCGTACCAGCAGTGTGTTCGAGCTGAGAGCATAGGTGGCGCAGATGTCGGAGAGGGAGGGGCGACCACATGGCCGAGGGTGGGCCGATACCGAAGGTGTCGCAGGCGGCCGTGTCCGGGGCGTCCGACACGGTCGACATGGGTGACGCGGTCGACGGGAGCACGCCGCTGCGCGTCCGCCGTCGGACCGGGCTGCTCGTCACCCTCGTCCTGGGCGGTCTGACCGCGACTCCGCCGCTGTCGATGGACATGTACCTCCCGGCGCTGCCGGAGGTCACCCGCGCGCTGCACGCGCCCGCCGCGACCGTCCAGCTCACGCTGACCGCCTGTCTGGCCGGGATGGCGCTGGGGCAGCTGGTGGTGGGCCCGATGAGCGACCGGTGGGGGCGTCGGCGTCCGCTGCTGATCGGCCTAGCGGTGTACGTCGTGGCGACCGCCCTGTGCGCGCTGGCCCCGACCGTCGAGCTGCTGACGGCGTTCCGGCTGTTGCAGGGCCTCGCGGGCGCGGCCGGGATCGTGATCGCGCGGGCCGTCGTGCGCGACCTGTACGACGGTGTGGCGATGGCCCGCTTCTTCTCCACCCTCATGCTGATCTCCGGGGTCGCCCCGGTGATCGCGCCGCTGATCGGCGCGCAGATCCTGCGGACGACGGACTGGCGGGGCGTGTTCGCGCTGCTGACGGTGGTGGGGCTGGCGCTCGCCGGGCTGGTGTGGGCGCGGCTCCCGGAGACGCTGCCCGTCGGCGAGCGGCACGCGGGCGGGGTCGGCGAAGCCCTGCGCTCGATGCGCCGCCTCCTCGCCGACCGTTACTTCACCGGGTATCTGCTCACCGGCGGCTTCGCCTTCGCCGCGCTGTTCGCGTACATCTCCGCCTCGCCGTTCGTCGTCCAGGAGATCTACGGGGCGTCCCCGCAGACGTTCGGTCTGCTGTTCGGCGTGAACTCGGTCGGGCTGGTCCTGGTCGGGCAGCTCAACGGCAAGGTGCTGGTGGGCCGGGTCCGGCTGGACCGGGTGCTGGGCGTGGGACTGGCGGTGGTCGTGCTGGCCGCGGCCGCTCTGCTGCTGATGGCGGCGGGCGTGTTCGGCGAGGTCGGGCTGGTCCCGGTGGCCGCCGGGCTGTTCGTCCTGATGTCCGCGATGGGCGTCACGCTGCCCAACGCCCAGACCCTCGCCCTGCTGCGCGTGCGCCACTCCGCGGGCTCCGCCTCCGCGCTCCTGGGCACCTCGTCCTTCCTCATCGGCGCGGTCGCCTCGCCGCTCGTGGGGATCGCCGGCGAGCACACCGCCGTCCCGATGGCCGTCGTCCAACTGGCGGCCGCACTGGTGGCCCTGGCCTGCTTCATGGGAATGTGCCGACCCTGGACCACAGCCGGGACGGAGGGAGCGGGGAACTGAGCGCACCGAGACTGCGCGTCGACACACCGGAACGGGCCGGGCTCGACCCCGAGGAGACGCGCCTCCTCGTCCGCGACGTCGTGGACCTCACCGTCGGCGACCGGCCCTGGGCGGCGGGCGCCGTCGTGGTCGCCGGACGCGGCCCGGTGATCGCCGTACAGGAGGCGGCGGGCTGGGCGGTGCGGTATTCGGCCTACGATCCGGCGTCCGACGAGGGCGTGGAGCTGCCGCCGGGGGCACGCGTGCCGATGACCGTCGACACGCCCTTCGACCTGGCGTCCCTCACCAAGCTGTTCACGTCGGTCGCGGCGGTGCAGCAGATCGAGCGGGGCACGCTGGGCATCGACGCCCGGGTGGGCGCGTATCTGCCGGACTTCCGCGCGGCCGCCGTCCACGACGTCACCGTCCGCCAGCTCCTCACCCACACCTCCGGGCTCCGCCCCGAGCTGCCCCTGTACGACTGTGCGGACGACACCGAACGGATGGAGTCGCTGCGCGCGGAGGCGCCGGTCGGCGAACCGGGCGCGTACGTCTACTCCGACCTGAACATGCTGCTGCTCCAGCAGCTCCTGGAGCGGCTGACCGGGCGCACCCTCGACGTCCTCGTGCACGAGGGGATCACCCGGCCGCTGGGGATGACGTCGACCGACTTCGGGCCCTGTCCGGGCGCGGCGGCCACCGAGGACCAGCGCAGGCCGTGGGCCAAGGCGGACCGGGGGATGCTGCGGGGCGTGGTGCACGACGAGAACGCGTGGGCGCTGGGCGGGGTGGCCGGTCACGCGGGCCTGTTCGCCACGGGCCGGGACCTGGCGGTGTTCTGCCGGACTCTGCTGGCGGGCGGTTCGTACGGTCCCGCCCGCATCCTCGGACCGGATTTCGTGGAGCTGCTGCTGACCCCGCCGGGGCTGGGCTTCGCCGTGGACCAGCCGTGGTTCATGGGCGAGCTGGCGGGACAGGGCGCGGCGGGCCACACGGGGTTCACGGGCACCTCGCTGGTCCTGGACCCCGACACCGACACTTTCGTCGTACTGCTGGCGAACACGGTGCACCCGAGACGGAGGACGACGGACAGCGGGCCGCGGGCACTGGCGGGGACCCGCATGTCGATGGCGGTCAGGTGAGTGCATTCAAGCCCGTCCGGCGATTGAGGGCGAGGCCCGTCCAGGGCCGGAGCGGGGGCCTGGGGGCGGCAGCCCTCAGTGAGGCCGACCGCAGCTCACGGTGCCGCATAATCGGCGGGTGAACGTCTCCGTATCCGCGTCCGAAACCCTTCGGGGTGCTCTGACGGACCTCCTCGACGGGCTGCCTGCCAGGCAGGCCGCGCAGGCCGTCGAGCGGCTCATCGCCAACTACCGGGGCGCGACCCCGACCGACGCCCCCATCCTGCGCGACCGCGCGGACGTCGCCGCGTACGCCGCGTACCGGATGCCGGCGACCTTCGAGGCGGTGCGCGCGGCGCTGGAGGCGTTCGCGGACGCCGTGCCGCAGTGGACGCCGGGCAGCCATGTGGACGTGGGCGGCGGGACGGGCGCGGCGACCTGGGCGGTCGGCGCCACCTGGGACGGGACGCGCCCGGTGACGGTGCTGGACTGGGCGGAGCCGGCGCTGGCCTTCGGCCGGGAGGTCGCCGCCGCGTACCCGGCCCTGCGCGAGGCCCGCTGGCAGCGCGCCCGCATCGGCTCGGCGCTGACCCTCGACCCGACCGACCTCGTCACCGTCTCCTACGTCCTCAACGAGCTGTCGGTCGCCGACCGCGCCGCGCTCGTCGAGACCGCCGCGTCCGCCGCGCAGGCCGTCGTGATCGTCGAGCCCGGCACCCCGGACGGCTACGCCCGGATCATCGAGGCCCGCGACCGGCTGATCGCCGCCGGCTTCCGGGTCGCCGCGCCCTGCCCGCACAGCGCCGCCTGCCCCATCGCCCCCGGCTCGGACTGGTGTCACTTCTCGGCGCGGGTCAACCGCTCCTCCCTGCACCGCCAGGTGAAGGGCGGCTCCCTGCCCTACGAGGACGAGAAGTTCAGCTATGTCGCGGCCGCCCGCTTCCCCGTCTCCCCCGCCCCCTCCCGGGTGGTACGGCGGCCGCAGATCCGCAAGGGTCAGGTCCTCCTCGACCTGTGCGAGACCGGGGAGGGTGCGGAGGCCGGGGAGGGTGCGGAGGCCGGGGAGCGGCTGGGCCGGACGACGGTGACCAAGCGCCACGGCGACCTGTACAAGGCGGCCCGGGACGCGGACTGGGGCGACGCCTGGCCGCCCCAGCCGTAGAAGCCTCGCTCTGCCGGAGGTTGGCGGGCTTGTCGGAGCCGGCCGTACGCTCCGGACCCATGACGAACGAGGTGACGACCAAGCAGGTGGACGTGCACGCGGACACACGGGCGGAGGAGCGGACGAAGATCGCCGTGGTCACCGGCGCCGGTTCCGGCATCGGGCGGGCCGTTGCCGTGGAACTGCTGCGCGCGGGCTGGTCGGTGGCGCTGGCGGGCAGGCGGGCCGAGACCCTGGAGGGGACGGCCGCGCTGGCCCCCGAGGGGGCGCGTCTCGCCGTACGGACGGACGTCTCGCGGCCGGAGGAGGTGACGGCGCTCTTCGCCGCCGTGCGGGAGCGGTTCGGGCGGCTGGATCTGCTGTTCAACAACGCGGGGACGTTCGGGCCGGGCGGGGTGCCCTTCGAGGAACTGCCCTACGACGCCTGGCGGCACGTGGTGGACACCAACCTCAACGGGGCGTTCCTGTGCGCGCAGGCGGCGTACCGGCTGATGAAGGAGCAGGAGCCGCGCGGCGGACGGATCATCAACAACGGGTCGATCTCCGCGCACACGCCCCGCCCGCACTCGGCCGCCTACACCGCCACCAAGCACGCCCTGACCGGCCTCACCAAGTCGCTGTCGCTGGACGGGCGGGCGTACGGCATCGCGGTCGGGCAGATCGACATCGGCAACGCGGCGACCGACATGACGGCGCGGATGCAGACCGGCGCGTTGCAGGCCAACGGCGAGATCGCACCGGAGCCGGTGATGGACGTCGCCGACGTGGCGCGCACGGTACGGCACATGGCGGAGCTGCCGCTGGAGGCGAACGTGCAGTTCGCGACGGTGCTGGCGACGGCGATGCCGTACGTGGGGCGTGGCTGAGCCGATCCCCACGGATCGTCAACTCCTCAACCTGCACAAGCGGAGTTTCTCCGTCCGCACCATTGCGGCCGGTAGCAGACTTATGCTCAACTCTTCTCCACGAGAACTTCACACTTGGGGCATGAGAGTTCCACAAGCCATACCCGAGGGGGGAAGGGCAGTCGTCCCACGGCGCCGGGTGGGGGTGGACCTCGCAGGAACCGCGAGGGACCGCGAGGTACGCACCGGCCCGTGGGACGTCTGCCGCACCATCAGCTCGGGGGCGGGGACTCACCCGTCGCAGGCTCGGCGGTCGCAGGCTCGGCGGTCGCAGGCTCGGCGGTGGCAGAATCGGCCGTCACAGGCTCTGCCGTCGAGGGATCGGCGTCGCCCCGGCGTCCGCGCCGGGCCTGGTACGCGCCCGCCGCCAGCAGCAGGACCGCACCGCCGGCCCCGCCGAGCACGCCCCAGCCGCTCGGCCCGCCCCCGCCCTTCGTCACCGCGGCCCGCGCCCCGGCGTGCGGCGCGGCCGCCGAGGGCGACACGCGCGCCCCGCCCTCGCTCAACGCGTCGACCAGCGTCCCCACCGCCCCCGCCGAACTCCCCGCCCGAAAACCCCAGTCGAGCAGCGCGGCCGTCTCCTCGTAGACGGCGTTGTTGCCGCTGGCGGGATGCAGCACCGCGACCAGGAGGGTGCGCCCCGCGCGGGTGGCCGCACCGGTGAAGGTGTTCCCGGCATTGCTGGTGTAACCGTTCTTGACCCCGATCATCCCCTCGTACGGCGTCACCCCGTACGTTCCCGACAGCAGCCGGTCGGTGTTCTCGATGCGGAAGGTCCTGCGGCCGCTGCGGTCGGCCGGGAAGTCGGCGCCCTTCGTGCCGCAGTAGGCGCGGAAGTCGGCGTTCTTCAGACCGTGCCGGGCGAAGAGGGCGAGGTCGTAGGCGGAGGAGAGCTGGCCCGGGTGGTCGTAGCCGTCGGGGCTGACGACGTGGGTGTCCAGGGCCTGGAGGTCGGCGGCCTTCGCCTGCATCTCGGCGACCGTGCGCGCCGCCCCGCCGTTCATCCGGGCGAGCACCTGCACGGCGTCGTTGCCCGAGCGAAGGAACACGCCCTGCCACAGCTGCTCGACGGTGTAGGTGATCCCGGCCTTGACGCCGACGAGGCTGGAGCCGGCCGGGATGCCCGCCAGGTCGGCGTCGGTGACGGTGTGGCGCTCGGTGCGCTCGAACTTGTCCAGCAGGGTGTCCGCGAACAGCATCTTCAGGGTGGACGCGGGCGCGAGGCGGCGGTGCGCACGGTAGGAGGCGAGGACCTCGCCGCTGTCGTGGTCGGCGACCAGCCAGGCACGGGCCGTGAGCTTCTTCGGCAGACCCGCGGTCACGGCCGCCTGGACGCCGTCGCGGGCCAGCCGCGCTCCGCCGATCACCACGTCGGTCGCGGCGGCGGCAGGGGCCGCGGCGACCGCCGGGACGGCGACGGCGGGAGCGGCGAGGGCGAGCAGGGAGCGCCGGGACAGGCGCGGAGATGCGTGCACGGCGGGACCGTACAAGGGGATTCTGTGGAAAAGCGAATCGCTACCCAACCCCTGCTACCTGGGGATATGCCCTCCACAGCCTAGGAATCAGCTGTCTCAAGGAATTCTGATCCGGCCCCTCGCATTCTCAGTTCTTACACATCCTTTACTCAGGACGACTCAAAGGTTTCTCCCTAGGTTGTGGCCGCGCCCACAGCGGGCGCCAAGAACCTTCGAGGAACGGGATGTTTGGCATCTATCTCAAGCGTGAACTGGGCCGGCGCAAGAAGGCCGCCCTGGTCATCGCACTGGGTCTGGCGCTCGGAATCGCGCTGGTCATCACCGTCAACTCGGTGTCGGCCGGCATGACGCAGGCGCAGGACAAGGTCCTGCAGTCGCTCTACGGCCTCGGCACCGACATGACCGTCACCAAAGCCCGCACCGCGCCCACGGGCAACAGTTCCGGGGGCCCCAGATTCGAGTTCGACGCGAAGGGCCAGGACGACGACGACTCGACGACGCAGAGCTCGGACCGGGTGACGACCCAGGGCGGTCAGGTCCTGAAGTCCTCCCTGGTGACGAAGGTCGCCGACCAGAAGGGCGTGTCGTCCGCGGTCGGCGCGCTCACCCTGAACGTCACCAAGGTCGACGGCTCCTTCACCCAGGGCAAGGCCCAGAGCACCACCGGCAGCAGCGGCAACAGCGGCCAGGGCGGTCCCGGCGGCGGCAACAACAGCGGCTCCACCGCGGCGCCCCAGGTCCAGGGCGGCGGCGCCTCCTTCGACGTCAACTCCTACACCGTGGCCGGCGTCGACGTCACCGACCAGGACCTCGGCCCGCTGGCCAGCTCGAAGATCACCTCGGGGGTGACCTTCACCTCGGCGCAGACCAACGCCAAGGTCGCCGTCGTGGCCAAGTCGTACGCCAAGGAGAACAAGTACAAGGTCGGCTCGACCCTGAAGATCTCCGGCACCAAGTACAAGGTCATCGGCATCGCGACGCCCGACAGCAGCGAGTCCACCACGGACGTCTACCTCCCGCTGAAGCAGGCGCAGACCCTCGGCGACGCCAAGAACCAGGTCACCACGATCTACGTCAAGGCGACCGACTCCAAGCAGATCGACACCGTCAAGGCGACGATCCAGAAGAACATCTCCGGTACGACGGTGACGACCTCCGCCGACCTCGCCGAGACGGTCTCCGGCTCCCTCTCCACCGCCTCCAACCTGGCGACCAGCGTCGGCAAGTGGCTGTCGATCGCGGTGCTCGCCGCCGCGTTCCTGGTGGCCGCGCTGCTCACCTCCTCGGCGGTCTCCCGCCGCGTGCGTGAGTTCGGCACCCTGAAGGCGCTCGGCTGGCCGAGCCGCCGGGTGACCCGGCAGGTCGTCGGCGAGTCCATGGTCAACGGTCTGCTCGGCGGCGCCCTCGGCATCGCCCTGGGCCTGGCCGCCGCGTACGCGGTGACCGCGATCAGCCCGACCCTGACGGCGGAGCTCGGCAGCACCGGCGGCGGCATGGGCGGCGGCCCCGGCGGCGGCGGTCCCGGCCAGCAGTCCGCGTCCAACACGATGGAGATCGCCCTGTCGGCGCCCGTCTCCGTCACCACCATCGCCCTCGCGGTGGGCCTGGCGGTCGCCGGCGGTCTGATCGCCGGCGCGATGGGCGGCTGGCGCGCCTCCCGGATGCGCCCGGCGGACGCCCTGCGCAGCGTGTCCTGACCCGTGACCACATCCGCGTACGCGGTCGCCACATCTCATACGCATCCGTAGAACCCGGAGAACCCATGTACAACCTCAGAGGCGTCACCAAGCGCTACACGCGGGGCAAGGAGACGATCGAGGCGCTGCGCGGCGTCGACCTCACGATCGAGGACGGCGACCAGCTCGTCATCCAGGGCCCCACCGGCGGCGGCAAGTCGACGCTGCTGCAGATGATCGGCGGCCTGGACCGGCCGACCGAGGGCAGCGTCGAGCTGGACGGCATCGACCTCGCACGCATCAGCGAGGCCAAGCTGACCCGGGTGCGCGCCGAGAAGATCGGCATCATCTTCCAGTCGTTCAACCTCATCCCGACGCTGACCGCGCAGGAGAACGTCGAGACGGCCCTCGTCCCGCTCGGCGTGAAGCCGGCGGAGCGGCGCGAGCGGGCGGCGGAGGCGCTGAGCTCGGTCGGTCTCGGCGACCGCCTGCGCCACGCCCCGTCCGAGCTGTCCGGCGGCCAGCAGCAGCGCGTCGCGATCGCCCGCGCGCTGGTCAAGAAGCCGAAGGTGCTGCTCGCCGACGAGCCCACCGGCAACCTCGACGAGGGCACCCGCGACGACATCATGGGCCTGCTGGAGGGCCTGTGGCACGAGTACGGACTGACCTTCATCATGGTCACCCACGACTCGTCGATCGCCCGGCGGGCTCCGCGGCTGGCCACCATCAAGGCGGGCCAGATCACGCTGACCGAGCAGGCGGTCGCCCGCTCCTCCTGGTGAGACACGAGGGGCTGCCGTCCGAGGGGCCGTTCACCGCCTGCCGGTGGTGAACGGCCCCTCGGCGTTCCCGGTCGTACGGCCGTTACGCCTGGCCGGTCTCGAAGCGGGAGATCCGGCCGTCGTCCTCGACGACGAAGCTCCACCTGGTGCGCATCTCGCCCCAGGTGTCGTTGCAGTAGCGGGCGACCAGGGCGCGGCCGTCCCGGGACTCGTTGTCGACGTCCAGGTGGCCGTGGGAGGAGAAGATCTCCCGTTCGATCCACTCGTCGAGGTCGCGGTCGGAACCGTCGTCCGCCATGGTCGCGCCGGGCGCGAGAAGCGCGAGGAAGGCCTCCCGGTCACGGGCGTTGACGGCGGTGACGAAGGCGCGGACGGCCGGGTCGCTGAGCTTGGCGGTCTGAATCGTCATGCCAGCCAGACTCACACCGCTCCCCCGGGCCCGCCACCCGAACGGCGTCCAGGACGGGCCGGTCGGGTGGGAGAGGTGCGACGGTGGAGCAACGGAGGGGGCCATTGCCGTTCTCGTCTGCTCAGGGAGTCACCGTGACGTGTTACGACCGACGCGATCTGGGTCTGCTGCTGCTCCGGCTGGGCGCCGGCGGGGTGCTGGCCGCACACGGCGCGCAGAAACTGTTCGGCTGGTTCGGCGGGCACGGCCTGGAGGGGACCGGCCAGTTCATGGAGTCCGTCGGCTATGCGCCCGGCAAGGCGAGCGCGACGGCGGCGGGCCTCGCGGAGACCGGCGGCGGTGTGCTGCTGGCGCTGGGTCTGGCCACTCCCGCGGCGGGCGCGGCCGCGGCCGGCGCGATGGCGGGCGCGGCGGCGGTGCACGTGCCCAACGGCTTCTTCGCGATGAGCGGCGGCTACGAGCACGCGGCGTCCCTGGGCCTCACGGCCGCGGGGCTCGCGATCGCCGGCCCCGGCCGGCTCTCCCTGGACCACGCGCTCGGCCACCGGGTCGACCGGGGCTGGATGGTCCCGGCGGCCCTCGGGGTGACGGCGGCGGTCACGACGATCGTCGTGGGCCTGCGCAACCAGCGGCTGCGCAGACGGGAGGAGGGGGAGCAGCAGGCGCTGTTCGACGAGTAGCTCGTCCGCGGGGGCGGCCGCCTGTCGGGGGGACCTGGCAGGCTGCGGCCATGAACGCTCAGGACCAGCACCCGCAGCCCGCCCCCGACCACCTCTGGGACACCGTCGACGCCCTGTGGACCTGGCTCGACGAGAACCAGACGCACGGCGGCCGCGAAGGCCTGCTGCTGCGTGTGCTGAAGCTGTCGGAGGAGGTCGGCGAGGTCGCCCAGGCGGTGATCGGCGCGACCGGCCAGAACCCGCGCAAGGGCGCCAGCCACACCTGGGACGACGTCCAGGCCGAACTGTGCGACGTCGTCATCACGGCGCTGGTGGCGCTGCGCACGCTGTCGCCGGATGCGCAGGCGGTGTTCGCGGGGCATCTGGCGCGGGTGGCGGAGCGGTCGCTGGGGCCGGGCGGGGCGGCGAGGGCCGTCTGAAGACCGTCTGACGGAACGGAGCCCACGGGACGGAGTCAACGGAACGGAGCCGATGGGACGGAGCGACGGTCGGGCTCACCGGTTCCGGGTTCCGGGTTCCGGATGTCGGATTTCGCAGGGAGCCTCGACCGTCGAACCCCTGGACCGTAGAGCCAGGCAGGTGGGGGGAGCGGCGCTTCAGGCCACCCGGGAGAGGGCCGGCGCCTGGCAGGCCACCGAGCAGGAGAAGGCGGTCTCGCCCGCCTGGAGCGCGGTGATCGCGGCTCGGGGGCGGCCCGTGAGGTCGGGCAGCTCGGCCTCGGCGAGGATCCAGCAGGGGGTGTCCAGCTCGACGTAGCGGGAGAACTTGGCGTCGAGGCGCACGGACGCGAGGCCGGTCGAGGAGGACAGCGCCTGCGCCGCCTGGCGGGCCGCTTCGAGCAGCAGCATGCCGGGGGCGTGGTCGACGGGGTGGTCGAAGAGGATGGGGTGGGCGGTGTCGCTGCGCAGCAGCCAGCGGTGGGGGAAGTCGCTGGCGGACAGGACGACGTCCGACTCCCGGGCGCGGGCGACCAGTTCGGCGTCCACGGGCGGGGCGGGCGGCAGCGCCGCGGCGAGGGCCCGGTCCAGGTCGCCGTAGGAGCCGCGCAGCCTGCGGTAGAGCGCGGGCGGGTTGCTGGTGAAGCGGGCGCGGGCGGTGCCCAGGAGGACGCCGTCGCGCAGGGCGACCACGTCCATGGTCAGGGCGGCCATGCGGGAGCCGCGCCGGATCACCCGGGAGCAGGAGACGCGCAGTTCGATCACCGCGGGGGCGTCGGCGATCTGCAGGGCCGACGGGTTGACCTCGCAGGTGAAGTCCTGCCAGATCAGGTGGTGGTCGATCGGGACGTCGTAGCCGATGTGCGAGATCAGCGGAACGTTCTGGCGCACGGTCTCCACGAACAGCAGGGGGTCGTAGAGTCCGTCGGCGGTCTGGTAGAAGCTGTGCTGCGACGGCCATAAGGCGTTGACGGTGAAGGTGTCCGATCCGGTGCGCTCCCAGCAGACCAGGAGTACTTCGGCTCGGTCTCGCTTGTGGACGTCCTCCTGCGCGACGATGTGCACCGCGGTGGACAGAGTGGACAAGGCGGACAAGGCAGAGCTCGGCTGGACAGATTGTGTCATCAGGCTCTCCAGAAACGGTGACTTCAGCCACGTCGAGTGCCTCGGAAGCTGGCGGGGCAGGCCCGAGGACAGTAACATAACGTGCGTTCTTTTTGTTTGTCGAGAGAGGCCGGAAGTTCGATGCCGGAGCCCAAGCAGGATCGCGCCATCAGGACGCGAGAGGAGATCATCCGTGCGGCGGCAGAGGTGTTCGACGAGCGCGGATACAACGGGGCCAGCATGCGGGAGATCATGAAGCGGGCCGGAGTCACGCTCGGCGCGGTCTACTTCCACTTCCCGAACAAGGAAGCCATCGCCCGCGAGGTGATGAACAGCCAGCCGGACACCATCCTGCCCCGACTGACCTCCCAGGGCCTGCAACAGGTCGTGGACATCACCCTCGTCTGGTCGCGCCAGCTGCAGTCCGACCCGACGCTGCGCGCGGGCGTCCGGCTCGCCGTCGAGCAGTCCGGTCTCGACTGGCGCGACACCTCCTCGTACACGGCATGGGAGAAGATCTTCGAGGAGTGCCTGCTGTTGGCGCGTGAGCGGGGCGAGCTCCTCGGGCACGTCTCGCCCAGGGACATGGCCGGTTTTCTCGTCGGCGCGTGTACCGGCGTACAGCTCTACTCCGATCTGCTCTACCGGCGGGCCGACCTGACGCAGCGCACGGTGAACATGTGGGAGCTGCTGCTCCCCGGCGTCGCCGGGCCAGACATCGCCGGGCAGATCAAGGTGAGCGTCCGGCGCGCCTCGGCTCTGGCCGGCTGAGGCCGGGGCCTGAGCCCGAGAAAGGCGCCCGCCGAACCCGAGGAAGGGTGCCACAGGGCCCGAGGGAGGGCCCCGCGCGCCAGGCCGTCCCGAAACCGCCACACCCGCAGCACCCGTCATACCCGTCATACCCGCAGCACCCGCCACAACTGCAGCACCCGCCGTACCCGCAGCACCCGCCGCAAGCGCCGAAGAACAGCTCGTCCAGACAAGTGCGTCGTTACGACCCGGAGGTCTGCGTGAGTACGCCTGTTCCCATCCGCTCGCCCCTGCCCACGGCACTCGCCGGGCAGAACGTCCTGATCGTCGGCGGCAGTTCGGGCATCGGCCTGGCGGCCGCCCGACTGCTCGGCGCGGCCGGAGCCGGACTCCTCCTCGTCGCCCGGGACGAGACGCGTCTGAAGGAGGCCGCCGACTCGCTGGCCGACGCGACCCCGGTGCGCACCCTGGCGGCCGACGTGACCGACGAGAGCGCGCTCGCCCAGGCCTTCGAACGGGCCGGGCCGCTGGACCACGTCCTGCTGACGGCCGGCGCGGCGGCCCGCGCCCCGCTGGCGGAAGCGGACCGCTCCCGGGTGCAGGGCGACTTCGACGTACGTTTCTGGGGCGGTTACGCGACGGCCCGGGCGGCGGCCGAGCGGCTGCCGGCGGGCGGCTCGATCACCTTCATGTCCGGCGTCTACACCGTGCGCCCCGTCGCGGGGGCGGCCGCGGCGATCGCCTCGGGCGCGGCGTGCGAGGGGCTCGCACGGGCGCTGGCGGTGGAGTTGGCGCCCCGCCGGGTCCGGGTCAACGCCGTGCGGGCCGGCATCGTCGACACCCCGCCGCTGCGCCGCCGGCTGGGTGCGGCGGCGCAGGCGTCCGACGCACAGGCGGACGCCGTCGTCGCCGCCGCGGGCCGCCATCTGCCGCTGGGGCGCTTCGGGACGGCGGAGGAGGCGGCGGCCGCCGCGGTGTTCGTGATGGCCAATCCCTATGTGACGGGGTCCGTGGTGACCGTGGACGGCGGCCAGTCGCTGGCCTGACGCGGCTGCGGCACAGCCCTGGCACGGCACAGAGTTCCCGGGGGGCGACGCGCGAAGAACGGCCCTGCCTGCCCGGGTGCACCGAGAAACAGCAAGAAACGATCCTGCACTTCTCTCACCACCGCGAGGGGCTCAGGGAACTCGCGGTGCGGCCTAAGGACGGGGAATGAACGCACGAGGAATGCTGATCGGAAAGGTCGTCATGGTCACCGGCGCGTCGAGCGGCATAGGGGCGGACGCCGCCCGGCTGTTCGCGGCCGAGGGAGCCGCGGTGGTGCTGCTGGCCCGCCGCGCCGACATGCTGGAGGTACTGGCCAAGGAGATCAACTCCGCGGGCGGGCGGGCGACCGCCGTACCGGGGGACGTCATCCGGCCCGAGGACGTGCGGCGAGCGGTCGAGACCGCGGTCGACACGTACGGGCACCTGGACTCGGCGTTCAACAACGCGGGGTGGGCCACGGCGGGGACGCCCCTGCACGAGACGGCCGACTCCGTGTTCGACCAGATCATCGACACCAATCTGCGGGGGGTCTGGAACTGCCTGAAGTACGAGGTGCCGGCCATGCTCGAGTCGAGCGGCGGCGGCTCCATCGTGAACACCGCGAGCGTCGCGGGGGTCGTCGCCACCGGCACCGCCTCCCCCTACATCGCGGCCAAGCACGCGGTGGTGGGCCTGACCCGGGCCGCCGCGGACGAGTACGGGCAGCGCGGGGTGCGGGTCAACTCGCTGATCGTCGGCAGCACCCGGACCGAGCTGATGAGCGAAGTCCTCGACAGACACCCCGAGTTGGAGGAGCCCTTCGTCGCCCGTTCCATGCAGCGGCGGATGGCCGCGCCGAAGGAGGTCGCCGAGGCGGCCGTCTGGCTGTGCAGCGACCGGTCCTCGTTCGTCACCGGCACGGCGATGGCGGTGGACGGGGGGTGGACCGGGCGGTGAGATCCTTGCGGCCCAAGGTTCAACGGCACGACAGTCAAGGCCGGTTGAGGACCTGACGGTCTGACGGTCTGGCATTCCGGTGGTACGGCGCCGGACTCCGCGGCCTCGTCTCGGGGCTGTGGAGTCCGGCGCCGCGGGGTCCGGCGCCGCGGGGTCCGGCACCGCGGGGTCCGGTGCGGTGGACGGGCGTCACGGCGGACGGGCGTCAGGGGGATGACGTACGACTGGTTCAGGCGTCCGTGGCGCGGGCTACGGGGAAGCCGTGGGCGCGGGCGGCCACGACCGTCGCCAGGACGGGCACCAGCAGCACGAACAGGCTGCGCGGCAGCGCCACCGCGCCGAGCGTGTCCAGCAGGACGCCGCCCGCCACTCCCCCGCCGGCCATCGCCACGTTCCACAGGGTCACGAGCATCGCCTGCGCGCCGTCCGCCTGGTCGCCGCCCGCGTTGCCCACGGCGGTCTGCAGCAGCGTGGGGACGCCGCCCCAGCCCAGCCCCCACAGCGCGGCCGCCGCGCAGACGAGGGCGGGGTCGTCGGCCGGTACGGCGAGCAGCGCGCCGCCCGCGGCGATGAGCAGGACGGACGCCACGGTCAGGCTCCGCAGCCGGCGGTGGATGTGCGCGCCCACCGCCCAGATGCTCACCAGGCAGGCCGCGCCGAACACCAGCAGCACCAGGTCCGTGGATCCGCCCTGGCCCAGGTCGTCCAGCAGGCTCGCGATGTAGGCGTACAGGATGGTGTGGGCCAGGACGAGGACCAGGGTGACGGCGAGGACCGGGACCACCCCGGGCACGGTGAGGGAGCGCAGCATCGGGATCCGGGCGCCGCTCTGGCCCGGGTGGTCGGGGACGGCGGCCCCGATCCAGGCGACCAGGACGACGGTGAGGGCGGTCATGGCCAGAAACGCCGTGCGCCAGCCCAGCGCGGTGCCGAGAAACGTTCCCGCGGGCACGCCCAGGGAGAGCGCGAGGGGGATGCCCGCCATGGCGACCGCGATCGCCCGGCCCTGGAGGTGCGGCGGGGCGAGCCGGCGGGCGTAGCCGGCGAGCAGCGCCCAGGCCAGCCCGGCGGCGACGCCTGCGACGAACCGCGCGACCATGGTCAGCGCGTAGTCGGTGGACAGCGCCGTGACGGTGTTGGCCACCGCGAACCCCACGACGGCAGTGAGCAGCAGCCGTTTGCGCCGCCAGCCGGCCGTGGCCGCGGTCAGCGGGATCGCGGTGAGAGCGGTTCCCACGGCGTACACGGTCACGGTCTGTCCCGCCGCCGACTCGCTCACCCCGAGACCGGTGCTCATCGACGGCAGCAGTCCGGCCGGCAACGTCTCGGTCAGGCTGGTGATGAAGACGGCGGTGGCCAGCGCGAGCAACGGCGACAGGGGAAGCCGTCCGGCCGGCTCGGCGGCCGGCGGAGAACCGGTGGGCGTCTGGGTCGTCATGGGCTTGTCACACCTTCGGAGGTCGAGGTCGAGATCGAAGCGGTGGCGGTGGCGGTGGCGGTGGCGGTGGCGGTGGCGGTGGCGGCGATCGTCGTGGTCGTCGTGGTCGTCGTCGGGGCTCGGGCGGTCAGGTTGCGGTGGCCCTCCAGGAGGGTGCGCAGGCGTCTGCGGCCGCGGTGCAGGCGGGAGTTGACCGTGCCGGCCGGGATGCCGACGAGGGTGGCGATCTCCTCGTACGGCAGGCCCTCGACGTCGGCGAGGTAGACGACGACGCGGAAGCCGTCCGGGATGGACATCAGCGCCCGGCTGACCTCCGGGTCCGGGACGAGGTCCATGAACTGCGCCTCGGCCGACGGCAGTCCGCGGGAGGTGTGCGAGGCGACGTTGACCAGCTGCCAGTCCTCGATGTCGGAGGTCGGGGTGCAGCGCGGTTCCGTCTGCTTCTTGCGGTAGGAGGTGAGGTAGGCGTTCATGAGGATCCGGAACAGCCAGGCCCTGAGGTTGGTGCCGGGGTGGAACCGGTGGAAGCCGCGGTAGGCCCGGGCGTACGTCTCCTGCACCAGGTCCTCCGCGTCCGCGGGGTTCCGGGTCAGCCGCATGGCCTGGGCGTACAGCGGGGTTCGCAGGACGAGGGCGTCCCGCTCGAAGCGGGCGGAGCGCTGCGCGTCCGTCTCGGCCGCAGGCGCCGTGGTCATGTCCGTCATCAGAGTCCTTGCGATCGGTACGTCCTGCGCGGCCGCCGGGCGCGGGGCGGGCGACGGCCGGGCGCCGCGGCACGGTGGGCCTGCGGCGGCCGCCGTACGCGTACGACACGACCGGGGGGCGCGGGACGGCGCGCGGAAGGAGGGCGGGGTGGGGGCTGCGCAGAACGTGCGTGCGCCTGCGGGCGCGGGACGTCGGCCCCCGTCGATCGGGCGATCTGATCAGCGAGATTACATAGCTACTGTTCGGTTACTCAGGGGTTGCTGCGGTTCCGCGGCGACCTCGGGAACTTGGTGAAGTAGGCGCGACCGCTCCGGCCCGGCGCCGTCCGACGCCGGGCCGCCGGGTATGGACTCCGCCGGCGGTCCGCCGGACGTCCACGTCGGGGGCTCCGGCGTCCCGGACGTCGTACGGCCGCGGCCGATGCGGTAGCCGACGCCGCGCACCGTGACGATCCAGTCGCCGCCGAGTTTCGCCCGCAGGCTGCTGACATGGGTGTCCAGGGTGCGGCTGGAGGCCACCCGGTCGCTCTCCCAGATCTTGGTCATGATCTCTCTGCGGGACACCACGGTGGCCGGGCAGGACGCCAGCAGATAGAGGAGGTCGAACTCCTTGGCCGTCACGTCGACCGGATGGCCGTGCACCCGGACCTGGCGCGAGCCTCCGTCGATCCGCAGCCCGTCGACCGTCAGGGTCCGCGCGCCGGCCGAACGCGGACGGGCTCGGCGCATCACGGCCTGGATGCGGGCCATGATCTCGCGGGAGCCGCAGGAGCGGGCCACGCAGTCGTCGGAACCGGCCTGGAGGGCCAGGACCCGGTCCAGTTCCGTGTCCCGGCCGGTGACGGAGATGATCGGGGTGTCGCTGACCGACCGGATGCCCCGGCAGACCTCCAGACCGTCTATGTCGGGCAGTTCGAGGTGCAGCAGCACCAGATCGGCGGCCAGGTGCAGCTTCAGGGCCGCGGTTCCCGTGTCGACGCTGTGCGCGTCGTATCCCTGCCGGCGCAGGTCGTGCACGGTGGACTCGGCTGTGGCGGCGTGCTCGTTGACGACGAGGACGTGGACCATACGACTCACTGACTCCCTCGGATGGGCCGGAACGGAACAGGGCCCGGACGGGAGGTCCGGGCAGGGGTGCGCGGACGGGGTGGGCGGGGGCGGAACCCTTGGGTGTGGCTTGTGCGGGGCCTTCGGTGGGCTCTGGGTGAGTTCCGGCGGGTGTGGGCGGGGCCTGGGCCGCTTCGGTCAGGCGCTTTCGCGGATCGGCACCCGTACCCGCTCCCGCTCCCGTGCCCGGGGCGCCTCTCGCTCCCGCACCCGCTCGTGGGACCCGGCCAGCAGGCCGTAGGCGTGGGCGGCGGAGACCAGGGTCATGTGGTGGTGCCAGCCGGGGTAGGAACGGCCTTCGAAGTCGAGCATTCCGTAGTCCCGCTCCAGCCGGTCCAGCGCGAGTCGGGTGCCGTGGCTGCGGCGGGCCAGGTCGATCAGCTGGTCCGTGGGCCGGTCGACGAGGTTGCTGATCCACACCCGTGGGGACTGCCCCTCGGCCGGGTGCACCTCGGTGAAGAGCCGGAAGACATGGCGCGTGCCCGGAAGCCGGGCCAGCGCCGACCGGGCCGCCCTGGACGGGCCCGTCGCGCGGACCGGCAGCGGTACGCGGCCGCCGCGCCGGTGCAGCAACGCCAGCGCGGACATCGCGCCGTGGGACGCCAGAGAAGCCCGGCCTGCGGCCCCCGACGACCCGGCGTCCGCGTCGGCCGGGAGCACCCGCAGGCTCGGGGGCGCGGCGACCACGAAGTCGTGTCCGCGCCGGCCCAGGACGATCGCGAGGGGACCGGCGTCCGGGGAGTCGCCCAGCTCGGCGACGACCGGAAGGCGGGACCCGCGCGGCGCCGCGGCCTCGATCAGGGACAGGGCTTGGGACCACAGGGGCTGGTGACGCACCTCCGACGGGATCCGGGCGCGTTCGCGCAGCCGCTCGTCCTCGTCCCACTGGCGGGGCAGCAGCAGACGCCAGTCGACGGGGACGTCGCCGTCCTCCGACGACACGAACAGGCCCAGGCCCACCTGGCAGTTCACGGTACGGCCGGCCTCCGGAACGAAGCGGCGGTGCACTCCGCAGCTGTGCTCGCCGCGCTTGGGCAGGATGGCCGTGCCGATCGTCAGGGCCCGCACGGCGGTACGGCGCTCCGTCCAGCCGAGCAGCTCCCGCCGGGCCGGAGCCCAGTCCCAGGGGCTGGCGTTGAGGAACTGGTGCAGCGACTGCGGTGCGGTGGGCGAGGCGCAGACGGCGGCGGCGAGGTGCCGGACCGACTTGCGGCCCGGGGCGACGAGCAGGCCCTGGAGGTAGAGGCGGGCCCAACGGCGTTGGTCGGCGCGCGACAGATGCGCGAAGAGCGCCTCCGCGAAGGCGGCCAACGGCTCGACGGACGGCATGGGTCCGGCGGACGGCAACGGCCCGGCGGGCGGCAACGGCCCGGCGGACGATAACAGTCCGGCGGACGGCAACAGCCCGACGGACGGCGTCGGTTGGAGATCCGGAGTCATGTGGTGCTCCGTCATGCTGCGTTCCTTCCCTGGCAAGACGCACCCCCGTGCTCGGTGTGACGGACGCAGTGCGACGACCCCAAAACCATAACGAACGTTCTCTTTGTTATTGTGATAGTTGTCCGCACCTTTGCCAAGTCGGTCGGTGACCTGAGACGAGTCGCCGAGCACCGCCGGGGCCTCACCAGGACGCGACCCGGAGGCGCGATCCCGGGGCGCGGACTCGGGGACACGACCTCGGGGACACGGCGAAGCAGTGCGCACTCAGGCAGCATTGATGTTGTGCAGAAGCTAATCAGCACGGGAGATCGGGTTACTTGAGCGTCCGAGCGGTAGAAGGACATACGTGCTCACGCACACACGTGCGATCAATTTCCGCTACGGGCGAGACGTCTGGCACCACGTGGCGAGAATTCGCTGCCGCAACAGACGTGGTCCGTCACACGGTCCGCGATGCGGACACAATGACGGACACAATGGTGGAACGGGAAGGAACACCGGCTGTCGACGAGTTGGACGGGCGGACAAGGGACGGTGCACTCCGGCCTGTCCCCGTCGGGCACGGCCGGCCCTCGTCGAACCGTTCGACAACCCCCGGTCGGTGGAGTTCTGGAGACGGACCATGGTGAAGCAGGAGCGGGCCGCACGTACGCGCGAGACCCTGATGCAGGCGGCCGCCGAGTTCTTCGATCGCGACGGATACGGGACGACCACGCTCTCCCGGATCAGCAAGGCGGCAGGCATCTCCATGGGCGCGCTGACCTTCCACTTCCCGACGAAGGACGATCTGGCCGACGCGGTCCAGGTGCGCGGCGGAACCATCACCCGGGACGCGCTGGACCGGGTGGCCGTCGACCCCGACCGACCCCTGCGGGTCCTGGTCGGGGTGACGCTCGAGCTCGCGCGGCTGCTGGAGAAGGAGGCGATCGTACGGGCGGCGGCACGGCTCACGCGCGAGCGCCGCAGCACGTCGGCCGACTGGCCGGCGACCTGGCTGCCCACCGTCGAACGGCTGCTCGAGAGCGCGACCGGGCACGATCTGCGCCAGGGCATCGACCCGAAGGCGGTGCAGGCGCTCGTGGTGCATCTGCTCACCGGCGCGGAGGCCCAGATCCGCTGCGCCACGAGCGGCGCGCGCGACCCGAGCGAGAGCGCAGAGTCCCAGCTGTCCGACATCTGGCACGTCGTGCTGCGAGGAGTCGCCGACGGCACCCGCACCCAGGGTCGCGGGGAAGACGAGCTGGTGTCCTGAGGGGCGAGGGCGGGGCGGGGCGGGGTGGGTTCGGGGCGAGGGCGAGGCGGGTTCGGGGGCGAGACGGCTTCGGAGGCGTCGCCGCTTGGCGGACAGCTTCCCTGTACGTCGCCTCGTACCACCCCCGCGCCCCGGCTCGCGCCGACGGCCGACCCCGTGCCCGTCCCCTTTGCGTTGCTCGCGCCCGCCCCCGTTCCCGTGCAACGCAAAGGGCACGGCCGCGGCGTCCGCCCAGGCGCCGCGGCCGTGCCGGGGATGCCGTCCCGGAAGGGGGGGGAACGGGACGGCAGGTCTTGGGAGTTACAGGGGCAAGGGCAGGGGCAGGGCCTCGACCATCGCGGTCAGGCCCGTCACCGCCAGGGTGCGGATGCGCGGGGCGCCGTCCTGCCGGGCGACGGTCCAGGTCTGGTGGGCCTCGTGCGCCAGCCGCCGGCGTCGGCCCAGGGCGAGGCGGTGTGCGGCGCCCTCCCAGGCGACGGTCAGTCTGACCTCGGCGCTGGGGCCGTCGTTGAGGCGGACGTCGACCGAGGTGAGCGTATGGGCGCTCGCGGTGAACCGGCGGAGCGTGTCGGCGTGCCAGCCGCGAAAGCCCTCGTGCTCCCGGACGACGCCCTCCGGGACATGCAGGACGAGCCCCCGCGGGACCAGGAACGGCAGCAGGTCCTCGACCGGCCCGCGCCGATCCAGCGCCGCGAACCAGTCCTCGACCAGGCGGGTCACGTCATCCGCCGTGAGCCGGACGGGCGTGTCCTGCGCGAGCAGGACGTCCGGCAGACGGAGCGTCGGCATGTCCGAGACCTCCGCGCTCACGACTCCTCCGCTCACGACTCCTCCGCTCACGCCGCCCTCGCCCCCGCCGTGTTCATCCGGTGGGCCAGCCGCCGCAGCAGGGGGTGGCCCCCCTCGCCCGGTCGGGCCCCCACGGTGTGCAGCGCCCACCAGGCGCAGGCCAGGTTCGAGGTCAGCAGCACCCGGCCGGTCTCCTGGGCGAGTTCGTCCAGCGCGGCGAGCGTGTACATCCCCGTGCCGGTGAACAGCAGCGCGCAGTCGTCGGCGGGGACCTGCCCGCGCACCCGCTCCAGGATGGCCTCGGTGGTCACCTCGTACGGATTGAAGCGCTCCTGCGCTTGCTCTCCCGGGCGCCCCCCGGCGATCTCCCCCGCGCGCTCTCCGGCCGGGACCTGCACGGTGCGTACGACCGTGAGGCCGGCCTCCTCCCAGAAGGCGCGCGAGGTGTCGGTCAGCCAGGACTCGTAGGGCGAGACCAGGGTCAGCCGGGTGAGCCCGAGCGCCTCGCACGCGGCGAGGATGGCCTGGGTGGAGGAGAGCACCGGACAGCCGGCCCGCTCGGTGAGCTCGGCGCAGAACCTGCGGTCGCCGTCGGGCGAGAGCAGGTAGTGCGAGGCGCTGCAGGCCACCACCGCGGCGTCGAGCCGCATCGCGCCGAAGCCGGCCAGGGTCTCGGGCAGCACGGTGTTGTAGGTCTCCAGCATGTCGCGCAGGCCCAGGTCCGGAGTGACCGGGAAGCGCGCGGCGAAGACGTTCATCCGGTCGCCGACGAGGCGGTTGAACTCGGGCTCGGCGGTGGGGTTCTCCGGGGGGACGACGACACCGAGCCTGGGTGTCCGGGAAAGGGCCATGTCGGGATCACCAATCTGCTGTACGGGATCGCCTATCGGTGTGCGGGATCGCCCATCGGTCGGGTCGAACCGGGTCCGACGCTAATCCCGGCCGACCGTCGAACGCCAGTAATTCCGCGATGAATTACCGGGATTCTGACCTGCTTCTCGTGCGCCTTTCCTTCTCTCACTTCACCTTGACGATGCCTGACATACCCCTGACGTGAAGGTCCTTGACGAGGAATGCCTGCTTTCGGAAGGATGTTCGGCAACGGCCGGCAAGCAAGCACGTAAGCCAGTAAGCCCGAGCTCACCGAACTCCCAGAACTCCCAGAACTTCAGCTTCTCCCCGATTTTCTGCTTCTCGGCGAATTTCCAAGGAGTGAATGCGATGGCGGTATCACGGCAGGACGGCGGCCTCTCGGAGAGGCTTCCCCACATATCCGACGCAACGCTGCGGGATTCCGCGCACATGGCGGGCGTGGAGTTCGGCCCCAAGGACGCGGCGGTCATCGCCGATCTGCTGGTGCGGACCGGCGTGGACCTGGTCGAGGTCGGGATGATCTCCGGCCCGTCCTCGAAGGACGAGGACCTCATCCTCGCGACCCACGAGTCCATCGGGCCCGACCGCAGCATGTCCCTCGTCGTGGTGCGGGACCGCCCGCAGGCGACCCGGGCGCTGGACGAGGCGCTGCGGCTGGGCGTGACCCATGTGATGTTCTCGATCCCGACGTCCGAGGAGCACGCCGCGCTGAAGCTGGGCACGCCCAGCGCGAAGTATCTGCACTCGGTGGCCCGGGCGGCGATCCAGGCGGCGAAGGACCGCGGGTTCCACGTCACCTTCAGCGGCGAGGACGGCGCCCGTACGCCCAGGGAGCGCCTGGTGCCGTATGTCGCCGCCGGATTCGAGGCCGGGGCCGACCGGTTCCGGCTGGCCGAGACGGTCGCGTACCTCTCCCCCTGGCAGATGGAGGAGAAGATCGCCGATCTCACCGCGATCGACGGCGCCGAGATCGAGATCCACTCGCACAACATGCTGGGCATGGCCGTGGCCAACTCGCTGGCCGCGGTCCGGGCCGGCGCCGAGTGGATCTCCGCCACGGTGGGCGGGATCGGCGAACGGGGCGGGAACGCGCCGCTCGCCGAACTGCTCACCTCGCTGCGGGTCGTGTACGGCGACACCCGTTTCGACCTCACCCATCTCACCGAGCTGTCCCGGGCGGCGCTGGCCGGGGCGGGGCTGGGCGAGGCCTTCCAGTCCGGCCCCACCACCCCGCACGCCTTCGCCTACGAGCTGCCCGGTCAGCTCTCCCACCCCGAGGCCTACGAGACGCTGCCCGCCGAACTCATGGGCAACTCCAGGGAGTTGCGGGTGCGGTCCCGACTGACCCCGGCCCTGGTCACCTGGGCGCTGGCCGACGAGGCCGCCGATCTCGACGTCGACGCCTTCACCGTATGGCTGACGTCCCGTCAGGAACAGCGCGGAAACCCCTTGCTCGACGCGGACGCCGTCCGCAAGTCCGCCGTGGAGTTCCGGGCCCTCTGAGCCCGCCGTGGACTTCCGGGCCCGCTGAGCCCGCCGACGGCACGCCGAACCCGGGCCGCACGGCCCGCCAACCGTTCTGGAGACGACATATGTCCACCACCCTCACCGGTGCCTGCCCCGAGTGCGAGACCGATCTGACGACGCCCCCGATGGTCAAGGGAGAGACCCTCGCCTGCCCCGAGTGCATGCTCACGCTGCGCGTCGAGGACGTCAGCAGCGGGCTGCTCTCGCTGCAGATGGTCGAGGTCCAGCTCCGTGACTGGGGCCAGTGAGCGCCTTGGGCGCAGGGAGGAACGACCTGTCATGGGCGGCAAAGTAGCCATCGTCGCGGATCGCGTCGGCTGGGAGGAACGCCGGCTGATGGAGACCGCCGGCGCGTTCGATCTGCACGTCGAGTGGGTCAACGACGAGTCCCTGTGCCTGGGGGATCCGCACGCCGAGTCCCTCAGCGACTACGACGCGGTGCTCGTGCGCAGCCGCAGCTACACCCGCGGCGGACTGCTGGCGAGCCTCGCGGAGGCCTCGCGGATCCCCACGCTGAACTCGGCCTACGCGATCCACGCGTGTGAGAACAAGCTGGCCCTGCGCACCGAGCTGCGGGCCGCGGGCGTGCCGGTGCCCGACTTCCGGCTGGTGCTCTCGCGCCGGGACTTCGTCAGGGCGCTGGAGCAGCTCGACCTGCCGCTGGTGCTCAAGCCCGTCTTCGGCGGCATGGGCAAGCGGGTGACGCTGCTGCGGCACTCCGACACCGCGCAGTCCGTGTACGACTACGTCGAGGACCTCGGGCACGCCTTCGAGCAGGCCTGCCTCCTGGAGCCGTACCTCGAGGGCGGATCGGTCCGCTGCCTGGTCGTGGGGCGGGAGTTGGTGGCCGCGGCGCGGTTCGTCAGCGGCGGCGCCGACTGGCGCAACAACGCGGCGCTCGGAAACCGTACGCAACCGGTCGAGCAGGAGCCCGAGCTGCTGAAGATCGTGGACAGCGTGGTGGACGTCCTCGGCGCCGGCATCTACGGCGTCGACCTGTTCGAGACGCCGTCCGGCTATGTCGTCAACGAGGTCAACCACGCGCCGGCCTTCCGGGGCGTGGCCTCGGCGACCGGGGTGGACATCCCGTCGGCCGTGAGCCGCCATGTGCTGGAGGTCATCGGATGATCCGCGTCGGCGTCATCGGCGCCTCCGGCCTCGCCGGCGGTGAGCTGATCCGGCTGATCACCCAGCATCCCGAGCTCGAACTCACCTATCTGGGCGGCTCGTCCAGTGCCGGGAAACGGCCGGCGCAGCTCCACCCGGGCCTGCGGCTCGACCTCGGGCTGACGGTGGAGCCGGTCGGCGACGAGATCGGCGACGACCTCGCCGGCCGCTGCGACGCGGTGTTCCTCGCGACGCCTGCCGGGGTCTCCGCCGAGCTGGCGCAGCGGCTGGCCGACCGGGTGCCGTGCGTGATCGATCTGAGCGGTGCGTTCCGTATCCGTTCCGCCGATCTGCACGACCGCTGGTATCCGAAGGTACGGCGGCGGGCCGAGCTGGCGGATCGTTTCGTCTACGGGGTGCCGGAGCTGATCGGCGACCAGCTTCCCGACGCCTCGCTGATCTCGCTGCCGGGCTGCTACGCCACCGCCATCACGCTGGGACTGGCCCCGCTGGTCCTGGAGCTCGGCCTGGAGCTGAGGACCGTGGTGGTGGACGGCAAGAGCGGTTCCAGCGGCGGCGGACTGCAGCTGCGCACCGCCGACCTGCACCCGCTGCGCAACGGCGCCATCGCACCGTACGCCCCCCTGGGGCATCGGCACGCGGCCGAGGTGGGCGACTTCTTCCAGCGCGGCAAGCCGGGCCGGATCGGTTCGCTGACCATGTCGGCGTACGGGGTGTCGCATGTACGGGGGCTGCTCGCCAGTTGCTATGTGTTCACCGACGGCGAGGTGGACGCCCGTACGTTGCAGCGGACGTATCTGCGTTTCTACAAGGGGCGCCGGTTCGTGCGGGTGCGACGGCACGACGAGACGCTGATCCCGGTGCCGGACCCGCAGGCGGTGCTGGGGTCGAACTACTGCGACGTGACCGTGCTGCACGACCCCGACGACGGGCGGATCGTCGTCCTGTCGGCGCTGGACAACATGGTCAAGGGCGCGGCCGGGCAGGCCGTGCAGGCGCTCAACCTGCGGTTCTCGCTGCCCGAGGAGACGGGGCTGACGATGCAGCCCGTGATGCCGGCATGAGCGCGAGCGGCCGAGGCAACGGCGGTATCCGCAGTAACGGCAGTAACGGCAGTAACGGCAGTAACGCGAGGGCCGGCGTGGCGCCCACCGTGGTCAAGCTCGGCGGGAGCTGTCTGGCGGACCTCACGGACGGCTGGTGGGAGGACCTGGCCGCACACGGCCGCGGTCGTCCGCTCGTGCTGGTGCACGGCTGGTCCAAGCCGCTCAAACAGCTCGACGCCCGCTACACCGACCCGTCGGCGATCCTGCGCGACCGTTACGGCAACCAGAGCCGGTGGACGACGCCCGAGGTCATCGAGGACATCAAGACCGTCAGCGCGGACCTCGGCAAGCAGGTCGTGGGGCGGCTGGAGTCGCTCGGGCTGACCGCCCGGCGGCTGCTCGGCAGCGACGGGCTGGTCGGCGCGGGCGCGGGCGAGCGGTGGTGGTGGCGGGGCAAGGAGCTGGTCGAGCTGGACAACCTCGTCGGCCCCATCACCCGGGTCGACGCGGAGCCGCTCGCCGGGCTGAAGCCCGGCGAGGCGGTGCTCGTCACCCCGCTGGCCCGCAACTCCGCGGGCCAGGAGGTCAACACCGACGCCGACCGGGCGGCCGCCGCCGTCGCGGCCGCGGCGGGCGCCGCCGACCTGGTGCTCGTCACCGACGTGACGCATCTGCTGATCGACGGGGAGCCGGTGGCGCGGATCGACGCCGAGGCGGCCGCCGCGTTCCGCGACCGCAAGGCCACCGGCGGCATGCGCAAGAAACTGCGGGCGGCCGGCGAGGCGCTGGACGGCGGCGTCGAACGGGTCGTCATCGGCAGCGCGCCGGTGACGGACCTGCTGGCCGGACGCACCGGCACGGTCATCGCCCGGACCTGAGCCCGGATCGGGACGTCCACATCGGTCCGTGCGTCCACATCGGTCCGTACGTCCAGACCGGTCCGGACGTCCACATCGATCCGGACGTCCACATCTATCCGGATCCCTATCGAGAGGAGCGGAACTCGTGGCGACTTCCCGGGTTCTGGTGGTGAACAACGGAACGCTGTCGCTGAAACAGCTGCGCAAGCGGTTCGAGGAACTGGGCTCCGAGACCGACGCCGTCGACGCCGCCTCGGTGCCGAGCCGGACGAACGGGCGCTACCAGGCGATCGTGCTGAGCGGGACGAAGGTCCGCGCCTACGACAGCGACTACTACCGGCCGCTGATCGACCTCGTCATGACCGCCGACGTGCCCGTCTTCGGGATCTGCGGCGGCATGCAGATCATCGCCGTGGCGAACGGCGCGGAACTCGCCGAAGGACCGCAGCGCGTCGGCGGGTTCGAGGTGGGCGTCGACACCGAGGAACCGGTCTTCGCCCATGTGAAACCGACCGTCACGGTGTTTCAGCGGCACACGCTCTATCTGCAGGCCGCACCGGACGGTTTCCGCGCGATCGGGCGGTCCCAGCACGCGCCCGTCGAATTCCTGCGCTCGACGGACGGCCGTATCCACGGTGCGCAGGCCCATCTCGAATTCCGTCAGGACGGCAAGGAGATCCTGCGTGGATTCGCCGATCTGTACCGCTGAACAGCCCTTTTCGGATCACTTCATCACCGGATCGATCGCGAGGTTCATGAAATGAGCGTTCTGAACGAGGGGTCGGCGCGCGAAGGCGGCCAGGAGCCCGCCTTCACGGTCTCCCTGAACGGCAGCGGGGGCCCGCTGAAGGGCTGGGTCGTGGTCGACTCCCTGGTCGACTCGCTCGCCATGGGCGGCACCCGGATGACCTCCGACGTCACCGAGGCCGAGGTACGCGCCCTGGCCAGCGGCATGACGGACAAGCTCACCCTGGTCGGCCTGCCGATCGGCGGCGCCAAGGCGGGCATCCTCTCCGACGGCTCCGACCGCGAGAACACCCTGCGCACCTTCGGCCGTACCGTCGCCCCGCTGCTGCACGGCGGCATCCACCTGGGCTGCGACCTGGGCGTCACCCCGGCCGACCGGGCGGTGTTCTTCGCCGAGGCGGGCTACGACCCGCGCCGCAAGAACCGCGCCGTCGACATGCCGTACGACTGGCGCACGTACTACGAGCCGCTGGTGGACTGCACCGGGCACGGGGTCGGCGTCGCCGCGGTCGCCGCGCTGGAGCGGCTGCACCGCGGGGGCGGTCCGCGCCGGGTCGTCGTCCAGGGCTTCGGCAGCGTCGGCCGGGCCGTGGCGCGGTTCATGGAGCGGCGCGGGCACCGGATCGTCGCGGTCGCCGACGTCCAGGGCACGATCAGCGCGGACCGGCTGCCGGTCGACGACCTGCTCGCGCTCACGGACGGCTTCGGCCGGATCGACCGGTCCCGGCTGCCGCAGGAGGTCACGGTCTCGGACGAGCCTGAGGCCTGGCTGGACGTCGACGCCGACGTGCTGGTGCTCGCGGCCAACCACAACGCCGTCAACTCCGACAACGTGCACCGGCTGCGCGCCCGCCTCGTGGTGGAGGGCGGCAACATCACCGTCAGCCCGGAGGCGAAGCTGAAGCTGGCCGTGGGCGGCGCGGTGCTGGTGCCGGACGTCGTCGCCAACGTCGGCGGCGCCGCGGCCGCCGGGCTGGCGCTGGCCCGGGTCGTGCCGTTCGAACTGCCGGGCGACCAGCGCAAGAACTGGGTCTTCGACTGGGTGGGCGACCGCGTGCGGCGCAACACCCTGGACCTGCTGGAGATCGCCGCCGCCACCCCCCACGAGGACCCGCTGCCGGCCCTCATATCGGCACGCCGAAAGGAGCACCGATGACCGCTCCGACGACCGTTTCAGCAACCCTTTCCACACCTTCTGCGACGGTGCCCTCCACCACCTTCGCCACCAGCCCCGCGACCCTGGAGACCGTCGCGATCACCAGTCCGCTGCCGCACGACCGGCCGACCCGGGAGGCGATGTACCGGCAGCGCGGCTGGTGGCGTGACGAGACGTTCCTCGACGATCTGCGCCGGCAGGCCCGGCTGCGCCCGCACAAGACCGCGGTGGCCGGCCGACGGCTCGCCCAGGCCCGCACCGACACCCTGGACTACTCCGAACTGGCCCGGGTCACCGACCGGTTCGCCGCGGGGCTGGTCGAACTGGGTGTGCGCCGCGGCGACTTCGTGGCCGTGCAGCTGCCCAACCGGTGGGAGATGGTGCCGCTGATCTACGCGTGCATCCGGGTGGGCGCGGTGGTCTGCCCCATCTCGCCGATCTGCCCGGAGGACGAGCTGCGCCACCGGCTGGGGCTGACCGAGGCGCGGGTGTGCGTGACCGTGCCGGAGTGGGAGGGCACCCCGCTGGCCAAGATCGTCACCGGGCTGCGGGCCGAACTGCCCACGCTGGAGCATGTCGTGGTGGTCGACGGGCACGCCCCCGAGGGGGCGCTGGACTTCCATGACCACTTCGTGGCCGGCGCCTGGGAGGACGTACACGACGACGAGGCGCTGGCCGGTCTCGAACTGCGGCCCGACGAACCGTTCGTGGTGCTGTTCACCTCGGGCACCACGGGCGAGTCCAAGGGCGTGCTGCACAGCCAGAACACGGTCCACGCGGCGATCCGCGGCTACGCCGACACGTTCCTGCTCGACCACAGTCTGGTCGCCGTGGTCACCACCCCGCTGGTGCACTACTCGGGCTTCGCGCAGGGCATCCTCGCCAGCGTCATGCTGGGCGGCACCATCGCCTTCCAGGACGTGCGCAGGAACGAAGCACTGCTGGACCTGGTGGAACGGTACGGCGGCACGCTGGTCTACGGGCCGCCGCCGACGCTCACCGACATCTCCGAGTCCCAGCGGCGCGATCCGCGGGACGTCAGCACGCTGCGGCACGTGGTGACCGGCTCGGCGCCGGTGCTCCAGCCGCTGGTGGACGAGCTCCGCGAGACGCTGGGGGCGCGCACCTACTCGCTGTGGGGGATGTCGGAGAACGGTCCGGTGACCATCACCCGGCTCGACTACAACCAGGACTGGGCCGCGTACAGCAACGGTCGGCCGATCGACGCCATGGAGATCCGGATCGACAAGTGCCTCAACCCGACCGAGCGGGCTCCGGTGGGGCGGCTGCGGGTACGGGGGGCGTCGCAGGCGCTGACGTACTACAAGCGCGACGGAGTGTTCGCGGAGCAGATGATCGACGACGGCTGGTTCGACACGGGTGACGTGGCGCGGGACGACGGCCGGGGCGGCATCCGGGTGCTGTGCCGGGCCAAGGACGCCGTGATGCGGGACGGCATGGTCGTGCCCATGGCCGAGCTGGAGTCGATCATCTGCCGGCATCCGCTGGTGTCCGAGGCCGCGCTGGTCGGGGCGTCCGGGCAGGTCTCCGACCCGATCCTCGCGGTGGTCGTGCCCACCGGCACGCAGACGCCGTCCCTGGAGGAGCTGCGCGCGCATCTGCGCGCCGCCGACCTGGACGAACGGTTCCTCCCCGACCGCCTGGTGTGGGTCCCCGCCCTGCCCAAGACCCTGACGGGCAAGGTCCGCAAGGCGGAACTGCGGCAGCGGTTCGGCGACGCGTGAGGCGATCGGCCGCGGCGGAGGGCTGACGCGGTGGGTGCGGGCCGGGACGGGCGCCTCGGCCCGGCCCGCACCCTCCTTCCCGAACGCCGAGCAACAGGCGCCGAGCACCAGGTCACCGGTCACCGGTCACCGGTCACCAGGTGACTGGTCGCCAGGTCACAAGCCACAACGCACAAGCCACAAGCCACAAGCCACCACGTAACCACGTAACCAGTCAGGGGAGTCCGTCATGTCTCAGTCCGCCTCGGTGACGATGTCGGCCACGCTCGCCGCCGACGAGGCGATCGCCCGGCGGCGGCAGGCCGGGGAGCAGGTCATCCCGATGACGAGCGGCGAGATCGGGCTGCCCGTGCTGCCGGTGCTGCGGGAACGGCTGGCCGCCGCCGCGGGCCTCAACTCCTACGGCCCGGTGGCCGGCAGCGCCCGGCTGAGGACGGCCGTCGCCGGGTACTGGCGGCGGCGCGGGCTGGACACCGAGCCGGGCCAGGTGGTGTGCGGCCCGGGCAGCAAACCCCTGCTGTTCGGGCTGCTGCTGGCCGTCGGCGGCGACGTCGTCGTCCCCGCGCCGAGCTGGGTCAGCTACGCGGCTCAGGCCAGGCTCGTCGGCTCCCGGCCGATCCCCGTTCCGGTGCCGCCCGGCCAGGGCGGCGTCCCGGATCCGGACCTGCTGCGCGAGGCGGTCGCCGCCGCCCGGGCCGCCGGCCAGGACCCCCGCACGGTCGTGGTCACCCTGCCGGACAACCCGACCGGCGCGGTGGCGGAGCCCGACACGGTACGACGGCTGGGCGCGGCGGCGCGCGAGCTCGGGCTGGTCGTCGTGTCCGACGAGATCTACTGCGACCTCGTCCTGGACCCTCGGGTCCGGGCCGAGTCCCCCGCACTGCACGCCCCCGAGCGCACCGTGGTCACCACCGGGCTCACCAAGAACCTGGCGCTGGGCGGCTGGCGGCTCGGCGTCGCCCGGCTCCCCGACGGCGAGTCGGGCCGCGCCCTCGGCGAACGGCTCACCGGCATCGCCAGCCAGATCTGGTCCAGCGCCGCGGCGCCGGTGCAGGAGGCGGCGGCGTACGCCTTCGACGAGCCGCCGGAGGTGGTCGAGCACATCGCGGCCTGCCGCCGGCTGCACGGCGTGGTGGCCCGCGCGGTGGCCGCACGGTTCGCCGCGGCCGGCGCCCTGGTCGCTCCGGTCCGGGCGACCTGCTACGTCTACCCCGACTTCGAGCCGCTGCGGGCGCGGTTGGCCCAGGCCCACGGGGTGCGCACGGGCGCCGAACTCGCCGACCTGCTCCTGACCCGGCACGGAGTCGGACTGCTGCCCGGGAGCGCCTTCGGCGAGCCCACCGGCTCCCTGCGGCTACGGGCCGCCACCAGCAGGCTCTACGGCGACACGGACGAGCAGCGACACGCGGCCCTGGCCGCCGACGATCCCCGTGAACTCCCTTGGATCCGGGCGTCTTTGGACCGCATCGCGGAGGCGCTGGCCGATCTGACCGGCGGGCGGGCCGCCACCCGCATCTGACACATCGTCAACTTCTCCTCAACTGCCCTTAGGAGGGCTGTCATCATGTCCATCCTGTTCGAGAGCGAGTACCGGGGCGAGCGGCACGTCGGCTTCGGCAAGCCGGCCGCCGGCGACAGCGTGACCCTGTACAAGGTCGCGGAGGACCGGCTGCGCACGGAGTTCGCCGCGGGCGGCGACCCGGAGCAGATCGTCGCGACCGTCGTCGCCGGCGCCGAGAGCGTCACGGTCGCGGCCGACGACCCCGAGCTGCGCCTCCTCCCGCCGCTGCTCCCCACCGCCACCGGAGACTCGCTGGTGAGCGGCTTCATGCGGACGCACCGGTCGAAGTTCGAGACCGAGCCCCAGGAGGGCGAGGAGTTCGTCCCGCCGAACTGGTTCTTCAAGGGCCTGGGCAACTGGCTCCGGCTGCCCGGCGAGACCCTCGTCGTCCCGTCGAAGCCGGTCGCGCTGATCGAGGAGCCCGAGGTGGCGCTCGTCTACGTCAACGACGAGGAGGGCGCCCCGCACTACGCCGGCTACACCTTCGGCAACGACCTGTGCGACATCGGCCTGCATCTCGAGAACCCGGGCTGGAACCCGTACTGCAAGCTCTGCGACACCGCTCTCACACCGTGGCTCTTCCTCGGGGAGCCGCCGACGACCGTGACCGGCCGGGTCACCGTCGAGCGGGACGGCGCCACCGCCTGGGAGGGCGGCTTCGACTGCGGCGAGGACTCCCTGTACTTCAAGGTCCGCGACATGGCCGACCATCTGTTCTCGTTCCCCGCGGTGCGCCGGCCCGGGCTGGTGAACTACGTGCTGCTCGGCGCCGACCGGGCGAGCTTCCACGACGGTTTCCGGATCGCGGACGGCGACCGGGTCACGATCGACGTGAAGAGCCACGACGTGGTCTTCTCCAACGACATCCGGTTCGGCGGCTCGGTCACGTCATGAGCGGGGCCTCTCAGGAGCCGTTCGACCTGCTGGTGCACCGGATGACCTGGGAGGCGACGGACGTCCTCTCCGTCGACCTGGTGCATCCGCAGGGCAAGCCGTTGCCGGCCTGGACCCCCGGGGCGCACATCGACCTGCACCTCGACGGGCTGGTACGCCAGTACAGCCTGTGCGGCGACCCGGCCGACCCCGCCCGCTACCGGGTGGCGGTGCTCAACGACCCTGCCTCGCGCGGCGGTTCGGCGTATGTGCACCGCGCGCTGCGGCCCGGCGCGAGCGTCACCGTGCGCGGACCGCGCAACCACTTCGAGCTGGCCGACGCCGGGGCCTACGTCTTCGTCGCGGGCGGCATCGGCGTCACCCCGCTGCTCACCCAGGCCCGTGAGGCCGGGGAGCGCGGGCGGCCCTGGGAGTTCTGGTACGCGGGCCGCAGCCGTGCCTCGATGGCCTTCGGCGAAGAACTCGGCCAACTCGCGGCCGCGGACCGCACGGTGACGCTCCATCCGAAGGACGAGCACGGGCGGCTGGACCTCGACCGGGTGCTGACCCGGGTCCCGGCCGACGCGTTGGTCTACTGCTGCGGCCCGGAGCGGCTGACCTCGGCCGTGCGGGCCGGATGCGCGGCGCTCGGCCTCCTGGACCGGCTGCGCGTCGAGCACTTCGCCGCCGCCCCGGCCGACGGCAACGGCGCCGACGGCGAGGGCGCGGGCGAGGAGCGGGCCTTCGAGGTGGAGTGCGTCCGCTCCGGCGTCACCGTCACGGTGGGCCCGGACGAGGCGATCGTCGACGCCCTGGAGAACGTGGGCGTCCTGGTCGACGCGTCCTGCCGCGACGGCGTCTGCGGGACCTGCGAGGTCCCGGTGCTCGAAGGCGAGTTGGACCACCGGGACATGGTCCTCAGCGACGCCGAGCGGGCGGCCGGCGACACCGTGCTCGTCTGCGTCTCGCGCTGCCGCTCGCAGCGCCTCGTGCTCGACCTCTGACCCCGGCCGGCCCGCACCCGGCGACCCTCTCAAGGAGTGACAGTCCATGAGCACCGAACAGTTCACCGGCCGGGCCGTGCCCGGTCCGCCGACCGCCGTGTCCCCCACGGCGACCGGCCCGCACAGTACGTCCGACCCGGGCGGTACGACCGGCGGCGCACCGCCCTCCGGCGGGGCCGGCGGGGCAGCCGGGGCCGTGAAATCGCCTGTCCTGGCGTCCCGGCTGCCCACCCTCACCGGGCTGCGCGCGCCGGTGGCCCTGGCCGTGTTCCTCTTCCACGCGTCGCTGCTGTTCCCCAGCATCCGGCTGCTCGCCGACGACTCGACGGCCGAGGGCTTCTACCGGGCCGTCGCGCAGGTCGGCGGTCTGACCATGCCGTTCTGGTTCGCGCTCAGCGGCTTCATCCTGGTCTGGTCGCACCGCGGGAACCCCTCGCCGACGACCTGGTGGCGCCGGCGCTACGTCAAGATCGTGCCGCCGTACATCGTCGGGTGGATCCTGGCCCGGGTGCTGGTCGAGGGCGCCGACGGCTCCCACACCACCCTGACGCAGGACTTCCTGAGTTTCTTCATGCTCCAGTCGTGGGTGCCGGACGTGCCCACCAACTTCTCGGTGAACAACGTGGGTTGGTCGCTGTCCACCGAGGCGTTCTTCTATCTCGCGTTCCCGGCGATGTATCCGGTGCTGCGGCGCATCCCGGCGGCCCGGCTCAAGTACTGGATCGGCGGGGTCGTCCTGGCGATCTGCGCGGTGCCGCTGCTCACCTACGCGGTCATACCGGTCGGCACGGCCGTGGTGCCCAACGAGCCCGCGCACTCGGCCAACTACTTCTGGTTCGCGTACATCTTCCCGCCCGCCCGGCTGCTGGACTTCGTGCTGGGCATGCTGGTGGCGCGGGCGGTGATGCTGGGGCGCTGGCGCAACCTCGGCCTGGCGGGCTCGGGGGCGCTGCTCGCGGTGTCGTACGTCGTGGCGCTGAACGTGCCGATGCTGTGGGGCATCCGGGTCGCCTGTCTGCTGCCGGCCGTGATGGTCATCGCGGCGGGGGCCATGGCGGACAGCCAGGGCACGTCCAGCCTGTTCCGCAACCGTTTCCTGGTCTGGTTCGGCGACATCTCCTTCGCCTTCTATCTGGTGCACTTCACGATCCTGGAGTACACCCGCGAGCTGCTCGGCGACCGGCTCTTCTCCACCCCCGCGACGATCGGTCTGCTGGCCGCGCAGTTCGCCGTGTCGACCCTGCTGGCCTGGGCGCTGTACGCCTGCGTCGAGCGTCCGGTCACCCGGAGGTGGTCCCGCTCGCGCCGGGCCCGCGCCGGGAGTGCGTCGGCGACCCCCACCCCCGCCCGCATGTGACTCAGGTCACACGGACAGATGGAAGGGGAGCCCACTCCGGCCCAGTTGGACTCCGGCGCACACCATTGGAAAGCTGACGGACCGTCAGCCCTGGAGGAGGGTCTCGTGACCACTGCAACACCGGCCAAGAACGCCGGACTCGTAATGTTTCTACTGGCCTTTTCCCAGGTCATCATCTCCGTCGACTACAACATCGTGTACGTCGCGCTGCCCGACATCGGCGAGGCGCTGGGCTTCTCCGCCCAGTCCCTCCAGTGGGTCGTCTCGGCGTACGCCGTCTCCTTCGGCGGTCTGCTGCTGTTCGGAGGGCGCGCGGTCGACCGGCTCGGGGCCCGCCGGCTGTTCATCACCGGCCTGGTCTTCTACGCCGCCTCCTCCCTGGTCGGCGGACTCGCCACCGGCCAGGCCGTGCTGATCGGGGCGCGGCTGGTGCAGGGCATGGGCGGCGCGCTGCTCTTCCCGGCCGTGCTGGCCCTGATCGCGACCTCCTTCGAGGGGCAGCAGCGCACCAAGGCGTTCGCCGTGTGGGGCGCGGCCGGTTCGCTGGGGCTCGCGGCCGGGGCACTGCTCGGCGGCGTGCTGACCGACCTGGCCTCGTGGCGCTGGGTGTTCTTCATCAACATCCCGCTCGCCCTGGTCATCCTGATCCCGGCCCCGAGGGCGGTGCGCCCCGACGGCCCCGCGAACACCTCCGGCGGCTTCGACGTGCCGGCCGCGCTGCTGGCCACCGTCGGCGTCTCCGCGATCGTGACCGGCCTGGTCACCGGTCCCGACCACGGCTGGGAGGCCACGCTCCCGGCCTCCGCGCTGGCTCTGGGCGTGGTCCTGCTGATCGCCTTCTTCGTCACCGAGGCGAAGACCCGCAACCCGCTGATGCCGCTGCGGCTGCTGCGCAACCGCCCGCTGGTCGTGGCCATGGCCGTGCTGCTGGTCTTCCAGACCGCTCTCGCAGGCGCCTACTACGTGTTCACGACGTATGTGCAGCCCGTCCTCGGCTACTCGCCGATCCAGGCGGGTCTGGCGTTCCTGCCGCTGACGCTGTTCTCCATCATCGGCTCCGGGCAGCTGGCGCCGAAGCTCATGGAGCGCTTCGGCCCCCGCATCACGCTGTGCCTCGGCATGGTCGTGAACGGCATCGGCATCGGTCTGACCGTCGTGGTCATGACCACCGGAGGGTCCTTCTGGGCGCTGCTGCCGGGTTCGTTCGTCTGGGGCGTGGGCGGCGGACTGGTCTTCGTGTCGGTGTTCGCCACCGCGGGCTCCGGCGTCGACGCGGAGGAGCAGGGCGTGGCCAGCGCCATGGCCTCCACGGCCCAGCAGGTGGGCGGCGCGGTGGGACTCGCCGTCCTGGTCGCGATCGCCAACTCCACCTTCAGCGGCTCCTACGCCGACGCCGACCCGGCGGACATCGTCGAGGGCCTGCGCCTGGCCGGCCTGATCGGCGCCGGTCTGCTGGTCCTCGGCGGCCTGCTCGCCCTGGCCATCAAGAAGCAGCCGGCGGTCACCTCCGCCGCGTCCGCCCCCGAGACCCGGTCCGAGCCGGAGAGCGAACGCGTCCTCGGCTGATCCGACGCGACAGGGCGCCGGCCCCGTTCCCGACCACATGTCATTCCCCTTCCGATCCCCCGTCCGATTCCGATTCCGAGGAGCAGCGTCCATGAGCGAGTCGGCCCGGTGGCGGGAGCGGATCGTCGAGATGTGGCGGGTGACGCAGAGGCTGGACCGCGCGCTGTTGCGCGGCCACGGCATCACGTTGTCCGAGTTCCTGGCCCTCAGCGAACTCGACCGGGCCGGCACCCGACTGCGCGCGAAGGACCTGGCAGAGGCGATAGCCCTCTCCCCCTCGTCGGTCAGCCGACTGCTCGACCGCCTCGAACGGGGCGGTCTGGTGAGCCGGAAGGCCGATCTGCGCGACCGCCGCGCCGCCTTCGTACGGATCACCGACCCCGGAGCCCGTACGGTCCGCGCGGCCGCGGAGACCTTCGGCGCACGCGTGGACACGCCCCCCGCCGCACAGCACTGACCGGGCGTGCCCCGGCCTCCCCCGCCCCCGAAAGGAGAACATCCCTGTGCGTGTAGAGATCTGGACGGACATCAGCTGCCCCTGGTGCTACGTCGGACAGGCCCGTTTCGACAAGGCTCTCGCCGCGTTTCCGCATCGCGACGAGGTCGAAGTGGTGCACCGGTCCTTCCAGTTGGACCCCGGCCGCACCAAGGGCGACGCCGAGCCCATCCTCGACGTCCTCATGAAGGGCAAGGGCTGGAGCCGTACCCAGGCGCTGGCCAACGAGGAGAACCTGGAGCGGCAGTCGGCGGCCGAGGGCCTGCCCTACGTCATGGGCCGCGACCACGGCTACACCTTCGACATGCACCGTCTGCTGCACTTCGCCGGGGAACAGGGCCGCGGACACGAACTCCTCGCCCTGCTCTACCGCGCGAACTTCGCCGAGGAGCGCTCCGTCTACGACGATGACGAGCGCCTCGTCGAACTCTCCGTGCGGGCCGGGCTGGACGCCGACGCGACCCGGGCCGTGCTGGCCGACCCGTCGGCGTACGCCGAGGACGTGCGCGCCGACGTGCGCGAGGCCACGGCGGTCGGCGCGACGGGCGTGCCGTTCTTCGTGCTCGACCGGAAGTTCGGCGTGTCCGGGGCGCAGCCCGCCGAGGTGTTCTCCCGGGCCCTGGCCAGGGCGTGGGAGAACCGCTCGCCCGTGCAGGTCGTCGCCGGCGCCGCGGACGGCCACGCCTGCGGTCCGGACGGCTGCCCGGTCCCGCACTGAGCGCACCCCGAGACCGGCGGGAGGGCAGCTCCGGCCCTCCCGCCTCCCCGTACCGCCTGCCGAGCACGCCTTGCCGAGCCCGCCTTGCCGAGCACCCCTTTTCAAGCGCGCCCTGCCGAACACGCCCTGCCGACGAGAGGAATGAGACATGACCGCGCCCACGGATGCCGTGACGGATGCCGTAACCGGTTCCCAGGAAATTCCGTTTCTCGACGTTCTCGATCCCGCATTCCGGTTCGACACCCCCGAGGTGGCCCGGGCCCGGGAGGCCAACTGGTACGCCCGCACCCCCCTCGGGGTGCTCGTCCTGCGCTACGCCGAGGCGCAGGAGCTCGTGCGCGACGCCCGGCTGACGCACAACGGCAAGGGCTTCATGGAACAGAACGGCATCGTCGACGGCCCCGTCTACGACTGGTTCGTCCCGGCCCTGGTCAACCACGACGGCGCCGACCACCGCCGGATGCGCGGGCTGGTCAACAAGGCGTTCACCCCGCGCATGGTGGAGGGGCTGCGACCGCTCATCCGGGCCACCGCGCGCCGCCTCGCCGCGGAGCTGGCCGGCCGTCAGGAGTGCGACTTCTTCACCGAGTTCGCCGACGCCCTGCCGCTGGTGGTGATGACCGAGCTGCTCGGCGTGCCCGCCGAGGACTTCCCCGTCTTCCGCACCTGGAGCTCGGACATCGGCCTCGTCTTCAGCCTGGCCCTCGGCGGCGACATCCCCGCACGCGTCGAGGCCGCGGTGACGGGCCTGTACGGGTACGTCGAGGCCCTGATGACCGACAAGGCCGTCGACCCGGGCGACGACCTCATCTCCGCGCTGGTCGCCGCGCAGCGGGCGGACGCCACGGTCAGCTGGGACGAACTGCTCAACCTCATCGTCACCATGGTGTTCGCGGCCCACGACACGACCCGGCTGCAACTGGCCAACGCCATGGTGACCTTCTCCGAGCACCCCGACCAGTGGACGCTGCTGGGCCGCTCCCCCGAGCTCGCGGCGCAGGCCGTCGAGGAGGTGATGCGCTGGTCCCCCTCGTCGAACGCGGTCTACCGCTACGCCGGCGACACGTTCGAGTTCCGTGGGGAGACGTTCGACGCGGGCACCATGTTCATGATCGGCGTACAGGCCGTGCACCGTGATCCGCTGGCGTACCCGGGCGGCGAGACCTTCGACGTCACGGTCGCCCGGCAGAGCCCGGTCCTGCAGTTCGGCGGCGGGCCGCACTACTGCCTGGGCGCGCCGCTGGCCCGGATGGAGCTGAGCGAGGCGCTGCCCGCGCTCGCCGAGCACCTCGGTCCGCCGTCGGTCGCCGCGCCGATCACCTGGCGACCGGCCATCGGCATCACGGGTCCGAACGAGCTTCCGCTGCGGTTCGGTTGACGGCCCCGGCGACGGACGGGCAAGGCATCGCCCTCCGGCGTTCAGGCATATGAAGTAAAGGGGTGAATAGGGGTTTCTCGCCCCCTGCCCTCCGCGTGACCATGGCGTCATGGCGTCAGTCCCGCTGTCTCGCACACCGGAGGTTTTCACCGTGCAGAACGTCAAGGCCCTGCTGGTCGGCGGCCCGTCCGCCCTACCGGCCGAGGAACGCGTCCGTCACACCCCCTCCCTGACGGAGAAGATCAAGCACCGCTTCGAGGCGGGGTACGAACACTTCGTCCACCACGGGGAGTTCAAGGTGATCGACGGCGAGGAACTGGCGGTCTTCCACTGGACCACCCGGACGGCCATCGCCGAGTGAGCCGTACGCCTGAGGCGGCCCTACGCCTGAGGCGTCCCGCCGAACGAAGGTCCCGCGGCCCGGACTTCCGGACCACGGGACCTTCTTCCGTGCGCCGCGCTAGGGCAACCGGGCGACCTCCAGCGGGACGTGCGCGGGGGCCTGTGTCGGCCCGAAGGCGTCTCGGGCGAGATGCAGTGCGCCGTACAGCGAGGACAGTCCGCCGAGTTCGGCGGGGGTCACGGGGACGGGCGGGACGCCGGGGCGGGCGAGTTCGCGGACCCGCGCGGCGACGGACTCCACGAAGCCCGGCACCCCGATGCCGAATCCACCGCCCACCACGATCAGTTCGGGACGGGCCAGCTCGGCGACGCCGACGGCGGCGGCCGCCAGAGCCCCGGCGCCGACGTCGACCGCCGACGTCGCCCACGGCTCCCCGGCGCGCACCGCGGCGGTCAGTTCGGCGAAGTCGACCGGGCGGCCGCGCAGTGCGGCGGCCCGGCGCAGGGTGGCCGGTCCCGAGGCGACGCCCTGCACACAGCCGATGCGTCCGCAGTCGCACCGGGGCCCGGACAGGTCGACGACGAGATGGCCGATCTCGCAGGAGCCGCGCCCCGGGCCCGGCCACAGCCGCCCCTCGTGCACCACTCCTCCTCCGACGCCGGTGCCCACGCCCAGGTACAGCACGTTCGCGCGGTCCGCGGCGCGGGCCTCCGCGAGGGCGGCGAGGTCGCCGTCGTCGGCGTGGACCAGGGGGACGTCGGGCAGCATGCGGTGCAGCGCGGCCGTCAGGTCGAGCCCCGCCCAGCTGGGCCGCCCCGGCCAGGTGAGCACCCGGCCGGCGGGGTTGCAGAGCGCGGGCAGGGCGATGCCGACGCCGGCGAGTCCGGCCGGCCGGCGCGCGAGCAGGGACCGGATGCGGTCGGCGAGCAGGTCCAGGTCGGCGGCGGGATCGCGGGCCGCGGGCCAGCGGAACGTCTCCTCGGCCGTGTTCTCGCCCCTGTGGTTCTGAAGGCGCAGGGCGACCTTGGTCCCGCCGATGTCGATGCCCAGGTATTCGGGAGATCCGGGGTAACTGATGGTCTTCCCCTTCCGTTTCCGTCTGTTTCCCAGTGAACTCTTCAACGTCTCCTGTCGCCGCGGAATTTCCGAGATTCTCATAAAACGCCTTCGGAAAGGAGAAATTCGGGGGGCGGTTAGGGGTTGTCCGCCTCCTTTCCGTCGGCCATCTTGACGGTGATACGACCGGCCTCCGGAAGGACGACACATGCCTTTTCCGAATCCTGCTCCTGCCTCTTCTCCTGTTTCCCAGCAGTGGATACGCCGTTACCACCCCGCCCCCGACGCACAGGTCGGTCTCGTCTGCTTCCCGCACGCGGGCGGCTCCGCGCCGTACTACGCACCCCTGTCCGCGGCTCTGGCCCCTTCCGTCGACGTGACGGTCGTGCAGTATCCGGGGCGGCAGGAACGCCATCAGGCGCCCCCCGTCGACGACGTCCACGAGCTCGCCCGGCAGTCGCACGAGGCGCTGGTCGAGGCCGGACTCGGCGGCGCGGGCCGGCCGGTGGCGCTGTTCGGGCACAGCATGGGCGCCCTGGTGGCCTTCGAGGTGGCCCGGCTGATGGAACGGCACGGCGGCAGCGGCCCCGTGGCGCTGTTCGCCTCCGGGCGGCGCGCGCCGGGCCGGGTCCGGACGGAGGCCGACGTGCCGCGCGACGACGCGAGCATCGTGGCGGACATCCGGTCCCTGGGCGGCACGGACTCCCGGATCCTCGCCGATCCCGAACTGCTCGGCATGGTGCTGCCCGCGCTGCGCAGCGACTACCGCGCCGTCGCGAGCTACCGGGCCGACGCCGACGCCCGGATCGGCGCGCCGGTCGTGGTGCTCGTCGGGGACGCCGACCCGCACACCACCCGCGAGGAGGCGCACGCCTGGCACGGGCACACCGCCGGCGCCTTCGAGGTGCACACCTTCTCCGGCGGCCACTTCTATCTGGAGGGCCAGAAGGAGGCCGTGTCGACGACGGTCGCGCAGGCGCTGCGCCGTTTGCGCGGGGACGGGGCGGCGGGCGCATAGGGAGGAGAACGTGCACGGAAGCTCTTGGCGGTACGGGGATCCCGTACCGCCAAGAGCTCTGTGCAGGGTGGGTCGGTCAGAGGACCGGGACGTCCTTGGGGTCCGGTGCGACCGCTGTCAGGCCGGGCTCCTCGTGTTCGCTGGGCCGGGGGCTCGTGCGCAGCATCGCCGCGCCGATGACCAGGGCGGCCAGGACGAACCCGGCGGCCAGCAGGAAGGCCAGGCGGTAGCCGCCGAGCAGGGCGGCCGCCTCGCTCTCGCCGGCCTGGGTGAGGGAGTCCGTGCGCGCCGTGACGAACGCGCTGAGCACGGTGAGTCCGATCGCGCCGCCGATCTGCTGCGTGGTGTTGAACAGCCCGGACGCGATGCCCGCCTCCTGCGGCGACACGGCGCCCATGCCCAGCCCCATCATGGCCGGCGCGGCCAGTCCGAAGCCGAGGCCCATGACGAGGCTCGCGGGCAGGAAGTCCACGGCGTAGGTGCCGTCGACGCGGGCGAAGGAGAGCATGACGAAGGACGCGACGATCAGCACCATCCCGGAGAACAGCATGGGCCGCTGGCCGAAGCGGGTGATGAGCCGGGCCGAGAACCCGAGGGAGACGGTCGCGATGACGACCGCGATGGGCACGAAGCCGAGGCCGGCCTCCAGCGGGCTGTAGCCGAGCACCCGCTGGACGTAGAGCGTGCCGAAGAACAGCAGGCCGAACATGCCCGCGATCATCATGAACTGCACGATGTTCGCCGCGGTCAGGCTGCGGGAGCGGAACAGTCCGAGCGGCAGCAGCGGCTGGGCCACCACGGCCTGCCGGACCACGAACCCGACGATCAGCAGCACGGCCAGCGGGCCTAGGGCGAGCGTCTGGACCGAGCCCCAGCCGACCTGCTCGGCGTCGACGATGGTGTAGACGAGGAGCATCATGCCGGCGGTGACCAGCAGGGCGCCGAGGAAGTCGGTGCCCTTGCCCAGGCCCTGACCGCGCTCCTTCGGGATCGAGCGCAGGCCGACCAGGACGAGGACGGCGCCGATGGGGGCGTTGATGAAGAAGATCCAGTTCCAGTTCAGGTACTCGGTGAGCACGCCGCCGAGCAGCGGACCGACCGCGCCGCCGCCCGCCGAGGCGAAACTGTAGGCGCCGATGGCCTGGGCCTGCTTGCGCGGCTCGGAGAACATGGTCGCGACCATGCCGAGGATGCAGGCGGACGCGATGGCGCCGCCGACGCCCTGCACGAAGCGGAACGCGATGAGCGACGCTTCGTTGGTCGCGAAGCCGCAGAGCAGCGAGGCGGCGGCGAACAGCGCGATCCCGGTGAGGAAGACGGTCCTGCGGCCGATCAGGTCGCCGAGGCGTCCCGCGAGCAGCAGCAGACCGCCGAACGGGATGACGTAGGCGTTCACCACCCAGACGAGGTTCTCCTCGGAGAAACCGATGCCACGCTGGACGGCCGGCAGCGCCACGTTCACGATGTTCTGGTCGAGGACGATCATCATCTGGCCGATGCACAGCACCGCGATGGTCAGCCAGGGTGAACTGTTTGTGCGGGGGGCGGGCTGGCCCATTTCCGGTTCGCCTCCAATAGGGCATTGTTTGTTACAGGAACCATGATGCGTGCCCTTGGGCGGGCACGGAAGAAGGCACTTTCTTGTGACACGGGAACAGGGATGTTCCTTTTACGGGAACACCGGTGTTCCTCTTACCGGAACAGGGATGTTCCCTTTGCCGAGAGTTCCGCGATCCGGTGCGCCAGTTCCAACGCCTGGTCGACGTTGAGCCGGGGGTCGCAGGTGGACTCGTAGCGTCCGCCGAGGTCGGATTCGGTGACCTCGCCCGGGCCGCCGAGACATTCGGTCACCCGGTCGCCGGTGAACTCCAGGTGGACTCCGCCGGGGTGGGTGCCGAGCGCCCGGTGGACCTCGAAGAAGCCCTCGAGCTCGTCGACGACGTCGTCGAAGTGCCGGGTCTTGTAACCCAGCGCGGACACCCGGGTGTTGCCGTGCATCGGGTCGCACTGCCAGACGACCTGGCGTCCGGTGGCGGCGACCCGTTCGACGAGCGCGGGCAGCACCTCCCGTACCCGGGCGCTGCCCATACGGCTGATCAGGGTGAGCCGGCCGGGTTCGCCGTGCGGGTCGAGCCGTTCGGCGTACTCGGCGGCCTCTGCCGGGGTGGCGCCCGGACCGAGCTTCACCGCCACCGGGTTGGCGATCAGTTCGGCGAACGCGACGTGGGCGCCGTCGAGTCGGCGGGTCCGTTCACCGATCCAGAGGAGGTGCGCGGAGCCGCCGTACAGCAGTCCGTCGGTCGGGTCCACCGTCAACTGGGGGCGTTCGTAGTCGAGCAGGAGCGCCTCGTGGCTGGTGTGGACGCCGGTGAAGCGGCCGGTGCGCAGCAGGTCGAGGGCGGCCCGCGCGGTGCGGTGGGCCTGGATCATGCGGACCGGGTCGGGGATGCGCTGGTGCGGGTCCGGTGCGGGTGCGTTGACGATGTCGCCGCGGTAGACCGGCAGTCCGAGTCCGTCGACGGCGTCGGAGCGCGGCTTGGCGTACTGGCCGGCGAGCCGGCCGACCGGGACGACCGGCGTCCCGGTGGCCTCGGCCAGCACCGCCGCCATCCTGAGCAGGGTGGCGGCGGTGCCCACGAGGTGCTCGCGGGGCGCGTCGAAGGTCTCCGCGCAGTCCCCGCCCTGGAGGAGGAAGGCCTCGCCCCGGGCGACGCGCGCGGTCTGCCGGCGCAGGGCCCGGATCTCCTCGGGGGTGACGAGCGGGGGCAGGGTGGCCAGGAACGCCGACACCGACCGCACCTGTCCGGGGTCGGGCCAGGGCGGCTGCTGGGCCGCGGGCCGGCTCAGGGCCGCGGAGATCCGTTCGGACCATTCCAGGGCGGGCGGGGAGAGGGACGATGAGGAAAGAGTCGAATACACGCAGCCATTAGAACTCCGGGATGATCCCCTATGCGTACCCCTAACAACTCCCTCAGTTTCACCGACCTCTTCACTCCCATGGATCGTCAATTGCGCGCCGCCGTCACGGATTATTACTGTCGACGACGGAATCGGTCATCAAGTGACCTCAATCTGACGGTCGAGGTGGATACCGCTATGGCTCGGCAATGGTTGTTCGTGTCCCTGTACGGCGGCGCCGACGCGCCCCCGGGTCTGCCCGCCGTGGTGCCGCGCGCGGCACGGCTTGTCCGGGCGAAGGATCCGGGCGCGTGCTTCTTCTTCTCCCGCGCCGACGACGATCCGGCGGGCCGGTCCGTCGACCTGTGGATCGACGCCCGTCCCGGGACCCGGCGCGAGGCGGCGCAACTGCTGCGCGGCGCACCGGAGTCCGGCTGGCGGCTGTCCGCCGAGCGGCTCGTGGAGCGGCCGGTCGGCCATCCGCACGAGAGCGAGCGCGATGTGCACGACGAACTGGCCTCGGTGGCCAGCGAGTTCGCCCTGACGGTACGGCCGGACGGCACACCGCCCGCTCCCCAGGAGGCGTACGGCCTCGCGGTCGCCCATCTGCGCGGCCTCGCCCGGCTGACGGCGCCGGCCGGGCGGGCGGGGTTCCTGTTCCAGTGCTGGGAACGCTGGTCGGCCCGACTGACCGCGGGGCGACGGGTGGAGCTGGCGGTCGAGGCGGAGTTGAGGGAGGCGGACGTGCCCGAGGAACCGACGGAGGCGCCGACGCCGTTCGAGGACGCCTTCGGGGAGGCGTTGGAGGCGTATCTGCACGGCACCCGCCAGGCCGTCCGGCGGCAACGGCCGGGCTGCGGCCTGCCCGAGCACTATCTGCTCTTCGCCCAGTCCGCCTCGGCCCACGACCGCCTCGGCATCCCGGCCGGGGTGAGCGCCGCCGCGGCCCTCGCCGTCCGCGGCGAACTCGTCCGACGCCCGTCCCGGGTCCCGGCCGCGACTGCCGGGGAGCGGGGATGAACGCGGGAGTGCGGCACGCGTTGCCGAGTGTCGGCGAAATAGGCGTGGTCCGCGTGGAGTTGGGGGTGCGGTCGTACGACGTGTGGGTCGGGGCCGGGGTTCGGGAGCGGTTGGCGGAGGTCGTCGCGGGGGTGGGGGCGAGCCGGGCGGTGATCGTCTCGGCGCGGCCCGCCGAGCTGGTGCCCGATCCCGGGGTGCCGTACCGGGTGATCGAGGCGCGGGACGGCGAGGAGAACAAGACGCTCGCGACGGTGAGCGCGTTGTGTCGGGAGTTCGCCGAGGCCGGGCTCGGTCGCGAGGACGTCGTGATCTCCTGCGGCGGCGGCACGACCACGGACACGGTCGGACTGGCGGCCGCCCTCTACCACCGGGGCGTCTCCGTGATCCATCTGCCGACCTCGCTGCTCGCCCAGGTGGACGCGAGCACCGGCGGCAAGACCGCCGTCAACCTGCCCGAGGGCAAGAACCTGGTCGGCGCGTACTGGCAGCCGAAGGCGGTGCTGTGCGACACGGACTATCTGCGCACGCTGCCCGAGCGCGAGTGGCGCAACGGCTACGGCGAGATCGCGCGCTGTCACTTCATCGGCGCCGGTGACCTGCGGGGGCTGAGCACCGCCGAGCAGATCACCGCGAGTGTGCGGCGCAAGGCGCAGATCGTGTCGGCCGACGAGCGGGACGCGGGTCTGCGGCACCTGCTGAACTACGGGCACACGTTGGGCCACGCGCTGGAGACGGAGACCGGTTTCGGCCTGCGGCACGGTGAGGCGGTGGCCGTGGGCACGGTGTTCGCCGGTCGGCTCGCGGGCGCTCTCGGCCGTATCGACCAGGCCCGTGTCGACGAACACCTCGCGGTCGTACGGCACTACGGGCTGCCGTGGCGGCTGCCCGCGAACGTCGACCCCGACCGGTTGATCACCCTGATGGGCCGGGACAAGAAGGCCGCGACGAGCCCCTCGGGCCATCTCGCCTTCGTCCTCGACGGGCCCGTCGGCGCGGAGTTGGCAGACGACGTGCCCGAGTCGGCGGTGCGGGCCTGCCTGGCCGCCATGCCCCACGACTGAAACAGAGGCGGGGACAGAGGCAGGGACGGAGGCAGGGACGGAGGCAGGGACGGAGGCAGGAACGGAGGCAGGGACACAGGCCGGTACGGAAACAGAAACGGGGCTCCGGGAGTCGTCGCCCTCCCGGAGCCCGTCGGCTTCCTGCGATCAGACGGCCGCCAGGCGGTCGTCAGACAGACGTCAGATCCAGCAGAGCACGCGCCGCCAAGCGGTAGCCCTGGGTGCCCAGGCCCACGATCACGCCTCGGGCCAGCGGGGCGAGGACGGACTCGTGGCGGAAGTGCTCGCGGGCGTGGATGTTGGAGATGTGGACCTCGATCCAGGGGTGGGGATAGGCGGCCAGGGAGTCCCGCAGGCTCCAGCCGGCCATCATCAGGGCGCCGGGGTTGACGATGGCCCCCACGGTGTCGGGGCTGTCGTTGACCGCGCGGACGAGCGCGCCCTCCGAGTCGTCCTGGACGCTGGTCAGCGTCCAGCCCCGGTCGGCGATCTCCTCGGCGACGGCCTTCTCGATGTCCGCCAGGGTGTCGGTCCCGTAGATCTCGGGCTGGCGGCGGCCGAGAATGCCGAGATTCGGACCGTTGACCAGTAGCAGCCGGCTCATGACATCACCCTTTTCGATCGACGCTTCCGATGCGTTCCGACTGTATTCCCGAAAAGCGCCCACCAGCGCCCCCACCTCGGAGACACGGGTATAGCAGCCCGAATTCAGGGGGGTCTTAGGGGTGCGTCCGCACCGAATTTCCGGGCTAGTTTTCTGCACATCGAACGCATCTCAAGCACCACCTCAAGCAACGTCTCAAGCAACGTCTCAAGCAACCTGAAGCGAGCAGAAGGACAGGGACTGTGAACGTTTCCCGAGAGGTTCCGGAATTCCCGGAGTGGCCACAGTTCGACGATGCCGAGCGCCTCGCCCTCGGCCGCGCCCTGGAGCAAGGCCAGTGGTGGCGCATGGGCGGCGGCGAGGTCTCCGCGTTCGAACGCGAGTTCGCGGAGTATCACGGCGCGGAACACGCCCTGGCGGTGACCAACGGCACCCACGCCCTGGAGCTCGCCCTCCAGGTGCTCGGCGTCGGCCCGGGCTCCGAGGTGATCGTGCCGGCCTTCACGTTCATCTCCTCCTCCCAGGCCGCGCAGCGCCTCGGCGCGGTCGCGGTGCCCGTGGACATCGACCCGGGCACCCTGTGCATCGACCCCGCCGCCGCCGAGCGGGCGATCGGCCGGAAGACCGCCGCGATCATGCCCGTGCACATGGCGGGGCAGGTCTCCGACATGGACGCGCTGGAGAAGCTGTCCGCCGACAGCGGCGTCCCGATCGTGCAGGACGCGGCGCACGCGCACGGCGCGCGCTGGCGGGGCCGCAGGGTGGGCGAGTTCGGCTCGGTCGCCGCGTTCAGCTTCCAGAACGGCAAGCTGATGACGGCCGGCGAGGGCGGCGCGGTGACCTTCACCGAACAGGGCCAGTACGAGGAGGCGTTCCTGCGGCACAGCTGCGGCCGCCCGCCGACGGACCGCGGCTACTTCCACCAGACCTCCGGCTCCAACTTCCGGATGAACGAGTTCACCGCCGCCGTGCTCAGGGCCCAGCTCGCCCGGCTCGACGGCCAGATCGACACCCGCGAGCAGCGGGCCCCGCTGCTGACCGGGCTGTTGAACGGCATCGACGGCGTCGTGGCGCAGAGCCGCGACGAGCGGGCCGACCGCAATCCGCACTACATGATGATGTTCCGGATCCCGGGCATCACCGAGGAGCGCCGCAACCGGCTGGTCGACGCGCTGATCGAGCGGGGCGTCCCGGCGTTCGCCGCGTTCCGGGCGATCTACCGCTGCCCGGGCTTCTGGGAGACCGGCGCACCGCAGCTGTCGGTGGCCGAGCTGGCCGCCCGCTGCCCGGTGACGGAGGCCGTGTACACCGACACCGTCTGGCTGCACCACCGCACCCTGCTCGGCACCGAGCAGCAGATGCACCAGATCGCCGAGATCGTCTCCGACGCCGTGGGCGCGCTGTGACCGGCCGACGCACCTCACCCGTGCGGGTGGCGGTCATCGGCGCGGGCTGGGCGGCGCGCTCCATCTGGCTGCCCCGGCTCACCGCGCACCCGGCGTTCACCGTCGCGGCCGTCGTCGACCCCGATCCGGGGGCGCGCGCAGCAGCGAGCGCCGGCGTGAACGGGGATGTGCGCCGGGGTACGGGCGGGGACACGAGCGAGGGCGCGCCGCCGACGTACGCCTCGGTCGCGGAGCTGCCCGCCGGCGCGGTCGACCTGGCCGTCGTCGCGGTGCCGAACCATCTGCACGCCTCCGTGGCGGAGACCGTCCTGCGGGCCGGCGTCCCGGCCTTCGTCGAGAAGCCGGTCTGTCTGACGTCGGCCGAGGCCGACCGGTTGGCCGCCGCCGAGGCGGCGGGCGGCGCGGTGCTCCTGGCCGGCAGCGCGGCCCGGTTCCGCGCCGACGTGCGCACGCTGCTCGAACTGGCGGACGACGTGGGCGACGTACGGCATGTGTCGGCCGGCTGGGTTCGCGCGCGGGGCATCCCGGACGGGGCGGGCTGGTTCACCAGCCGTCGGCTCTCCGGCGGCGGGGCGCTGGTCGACCTGGGCTGGCATCTGCTGGACGTGGTGGCGCCGCTGCTGCCGCCCGGGCGGTTCCGGCACGTCGTCGGCTCGCTGTCCGACGACTTCATCAACGACCCCGGCCTACGGGCCGGTTGGCGCCGGGACGGGACCGCCGGGACCTTCGGCGACGTAGAGGACACGGCCCGCGGGTTCCTCGTGACCGAGGAGGGCGTGTCGGTGTCCCTCACCGCGGGCTGGGCCTCGCACCAGCCGAGCGACGTCACCACCGTGGTCGTCGAGGGCAGCACCGGAACCCTGGCCCTGACCTGCACCTTCGGGTTCAGCCCCGACCGGCGGGGCGGTCCGGTCCTGACGCTGACCCGGCGAGGCGAGGTGCAGGCGGTGCCGGTCGCCGAGGAGCCGGTGGGCGCCGAGTACGACCGGCTGCTCGACGATCTCGCGACGCGCTGGTCGGACCCGGCCGCCCGCGGCGCGGCGATCCGCGAGGCGCGCCGGACCGTCGACTCCATCGAGCGCCTCTACGCCTCCGCCGCGCCCGCCCGACGGCCGGCCGCTCCACTGCCGACCTCGCCGCTGCCGACCTCCCCGTTGCCGACTTCTCCGCTGCCGGCTTCTCCGCTGCCGGCTTCTCCGCTGCGCGCCGTGGTCTTCGATCTCGACGGTGTCCTGGTCGACAGCTTCGGCGTGATGCGGCAGGCCTTCACCTACGCCTACCGCGAGGCGGTCGGCGCGGGCGAGCCGCCGTTCGCCGAGTACAACCGTCATCTGGGCCGCTACTTCCCGGACATCATGCGGATCATGGGCCTGCCCCTGGAGATGGAGGAGCCCTTCGTCCGGGAGAGCACCCGGCTGGCCGACCAGGTCACGCTCTTCCCCGGGGTGGAGGAGCTGCTGCGCCAGCTGCGGGACCAGGGGATCGGGACCGCGGTGGCGACGGGCAAGGCCGGCTGGCGGGCGCGCCACCTGCTGGAACGCCTCGGGGTCATCGGCCTGTTCGACCATGTCATCGGCTCCGACGAGGTCCCCCGCGCCAAGCCGGCGCCGGACATCGTGCTGCGCGCCCTGCGGCTGCTGGACGTCGGCCCGCAGGAGGCGGTCATGGTCGGCGACGCCGTGACGGACCTGGCGGCGGCCCGTGGTGCGGGGGTGCCGGCCATCGCCGCGCTGTGGGGCGAGACGGACGAGGGGGCCCTGCTGGCGGCGGACCCCGACTTCGCGGCGCGCAAGCCGGCGGAGCTGGCCGAGTTCTGTCTGCCGGCCGCGGCGGGGACCGCGTTGCGCTGAGCGCTGGGGACCGCGTTGCGCTGAGCGCTGGGCCTCGGGCGGAGCGGAAAATCGGGAAACCGCATTCCGCTTCGCCCGGTGCGAACTCAACACCGCCCGGCGCTGGATATACCTCAGAGGAATGTCAGCGCTTTACAAATTCTGAAGCCGAAAAGCACCGAACTCTCCTTTCGTGGAACGTCGAATTCTCGGGTCGTTGAGGAAAAAACTGATGCGAGCTACAGTCGCCGTGAACCGGATTTCCACCGGGAGAGCCCGCCGACGTGAGGTTCGGTGTCTGATGAGGTTTCGTCTGCTCGGCCCTCTGCACGTGTTGCGGGACGACATCCCGATCCCGCTGGGCGGAATAAGCCGTCGGGCGACGCTCGGCTATCTCCTGCTCCACACCAACGACGTGGTCTCCACCGGTCAGCTGCTGCAGGCCCTGTGGGGCGAGGAGGCGCCGCCCACCGCACGCAAGATCCTGCAGAACGCCGTGTCCGGTCTGCGGCGGGCGCTGGCCGACGGATCCGGCGAGGGGCGGTCCGATGGGCGGGCCGATGGGCGATCCGGCGGGCCTCGCGGCTCGGAGACGCTCCTCACCCATGCTCCCGGCTATGTCCTGCGGGCCGATCCGGCCGCCGTCGACCTGTGCGAGTTCCGGGAGCTGTCCCGGCGTGGGCAGACGGCCCTCGCCCTCGGCCGTTGGGACGAGGCCGACCATCAGCTCCGCCGGGCGCTCGCCCTGTGGAACGGCCCGGCGCTGGCCGACCTGGCCGAGGGCGGCTACGACTGGCCCGAGCTCACCGCGCTGCAGAACGACCGGTTCACGGTGTTGGAGGACCGGATGGAGGCGGCGCTCGCGGCCGGCCGCCACGTCGGCATCCTCGGCGAACTGGAGGCCGTCGTCAGCGCCGAGCCGCTGCGCGAACGTCTGTGCCGGCAGCTGATGTTGGCGCTGTACCGCTCGGGGCGCCAGGCCGAGGCGCTCGGCGTGTACCGGCGTACCCGCGCCGCGCTGGTGGAGGAGCTGGGCCTGGATCCCGGGCCCGAACTGCGGGAGCTGGAACGGGCGATCCTCGACCACGATCCGGCGCTGTGGCCGTCGGGCGGGGCCGCGATCCACGCGACCTCCGCACCGACCCGCGAGCCGACGACCCGACGGACACCGGCCGCCGCCCCTTCCTCCACCTCCGCCGCCGCCTCTGGCTCTGCCTCTGCCTCCGCATCGGCCTCCGCCTCCGTCGAACCCGCCGTACCCGCCGCCTCCGCACGGGCTTCTACGGCGGCGTCGCCGTCGGCACTCGGCAGCCGCCGCCGACCGACCGGAGCTACGGAGCCTTCCCCGTCGCCCCCGGCCACCGCGGTGCGCACGGAACCGTCCGAGCCCGGGATCGGGGGCGGAGACGGGGGCATGGGCCGGGGCGTGGGCGGCGACGAGCAGAAACGGGTTACGGCCGTCTTCGTGCGCGTCGAGACGCCGGCCGGCATCACCGCTCCGGAGGCGGTCGAGCAGCTGCTCGACGAGGCCCGTGCCGTCGTACGGGATCGTGCTCGCCGGGCCGGCGGGAGCGGTCTCGGGGAGCTGGGGCCGCTCAGCCTGTGTGTGTTCGGGGCCGACCGGGTCCGGGAGGACGACGCGCTGCGCGCGGTCCGCACGGCGGTGGAGCTGGCCGGACACACCGGGGCCGGCTTCCGGCTGCGGGTCGCGGTCGCCACCGGGGAGGCGCTGGTTGCGGCGGGCGGCGAACCCTTCGACGTCACGGGGCGGTTGTTCCAGACGGGCCTGGATCTGCTGTTCGCCGCGGCGCCGGGCGCGGTCCGGGTGTGCGACGCGACGCGCGGGCTGTGCGCGGAGCAGTTCGGCTTCGAGACGGCCGCCGCGCCGTCCGGCGGCCACGACGTCACCGTGCCCGCGCCGACCGCGCCGACCGCGCGGCCCGAGCCGCCGTTCGTGGACCGCGACCGGGAACTGCACCAACTCGCCTGGTGGGCCCAGGAGGTACGGCGCAGTGGGCGACCCCATCTGGTGACCGTGCTCGGCGAGGCGGGCATCGGCAAGAGCCGGCTCGTGCGGGAGCTGCGACGCACCCTGGCCGAGACCGACGGCCCCCGCTGCCTGATCGGCGCCAACACCGCCCTCAGGCCGGAGGAACCGTACGTCTGCCTGGCCGAGGTGGTCCGTTCGTACGTCGGTGTCGCGGACGGCGACTCGGAGCTCGGCCGGGACCACGGGCTGCGGGACGCGGTGAGCGCGCTGGTCGGACCGGGGCGGATCGCCGCTCAACTGACCGACGGGCTGCGGAGGTTGATCGCCCGCCCAGGGGGCTCGGCGTGCCATGCGCTGCCGTCCGCCGAGGACGACTCGGTGTTCCTCGCCTGGCGCAGGCTCGTCGAGGAACTCGCCGCCCGTGAGCCCCTGGTGGTCGTCCTGGAGGACCTCGAGCGGGTCGACGACGCGGTGTCGGCCTTCGTCGGAGGGCTGGTGGAGGCGGTGGGCGAACTGCCTCTGCTCGTGGTGGTCACGGCCCGGCCGGAACTCGCCGACCGCACCGCCTACTGGGCCGCCGGCCGGCCGGGCGCCACCACCCTCACCCTCGAACCGTTGCCGCGCCCGGCGATCGACGTCCTGCTCGACGGTCTGCTGCCCGCACCCGGGGACGGCGGCGCGACGGCGGAGCTGCGCGCGACGTTGGCGGAGCGGTCGGGCGGAAACCCGCTGTTCGCCATTGAGTACGCCGGCTCCCTCGCCAACGGCTCCCTCGCCGACGGACCCCACCCCGGCGGGCGGATCCCCGTGCCGCCGGCCGTGCACTCCGTCGTCTCGGCCCGTATCGACACCCTCCCCGAGGCGGAGAAGACCCTGCTCTACGACGCCTCCCTGTTCGACGGCAGCTTCCTCGACCTCGAACTGGCCGCGCTGGGCCAGGCGTCGGGCGACACGTCGGAGACACTGGCGGGCCTGGAGCGCCGCGGGTTCCTCAGGCGGTGCCGTCGCTGCCCCGACCTGGGCGCGGTGGAGTACCAGTTCGTCCACGACCTGGTCGCCGAGGTCGCCTACGCCCGGCTGCCGCACACCGTACGGGCCGACAAGCATCTGCGGGCGGCCCGTTGGCTGGCCGCGCAGCCGGACCGGTCGCCCGCGCTGGTGCTGCACCACTGCCGCAGGGCGGTGCACCACGCTGCGGCGGCCCGGCGGCCCGACGGCGACGTCTCCGGCCGGGTCGGCGCGCTGCTCCTGGAGGCGGGGCAACTGGCCCGCGAGCGGGGGGCGGTGGGCGCGGCCGAGTACTACTACCGCGTGGCCCAGGAGTTCTCGCCCGTGGGCCGCCCTCAGTGGCTACGCCCGCTGCACCGGCGGCACGAGGCGAAGTCGCCCGCCTGACCGCCGTACGGGCCGGGCCGCCGCCTTCTCCTCGCCTTCCCTCCGTCTCTCCGCGTTTCCCCGCGTTACCCCGTCTTACCTCGTGGTACCTCGTGTCTCTCTGTGTCTCTCTCCGCTGCGCCTTCGGTCGACGTCCGCTCGCGCCCACTGTCTCGGGCCGTTCGGCGCACAGGCCAACCGGCCGGTAATCGCCGGTCCACTCGCCGCTCAGCGCCCGTTGAAACAGCTGTCCGCCGCTTCTTAGTTTGACAGTCGTCGAACCTCTGGCGGGCCGGTGTCCACGGCCCCGTACCGCTGTGGAGAGTGTTATGCGTTTGATCGAGCGAGACCATCACGAGGCGCTGATCCGGTCGCTGATCGGTGATTCCCTGGCCGGACGGGGCCAGGTGCTGCTCCTGGAGGGAGTGGCGGCCGGCGGCCGGACGGCGTTGTTGGCCGAGGCCGCGGCACGGGCCGAGGAGGCCGGGCTGCTCGTACTGCGGGCGACCTGCTCGCCGTTGGAGAGCGAGCTGGCGGGCGGCATGCTGAGCCAGCTGGTGCACAGCCTGCCGGTGCCCGGCGCACTGGCCGAGGCCGCTGCGCCCGACCATCACGAGTTCTGCCGGTGGATCCTGAAGACGGCGGCGCACACCCCGCTGGTCATCGCCGTCGACGATCTGCACCACGCCGATCCCGCCTCCGTGCAGGGGCTGCTCTATCTCGTCCGTCGGCTCGGCGCGGCCCGGGTCCTGCTGGTGGCGACCTCCCGGCGGGACGACAACCGCTCGGCGTCGCCCCTCGCCGCCGAACTCCTGGCCGACCCGCGGGTGCAACGGCTCGACGTGTCGCCGCTGTCCGCGGCGGGCACCGCCCGGCTGGTGGCCGAGCGGCTCGGCGGCGACGGACCGGTAAACGGGCTGGTGGACGGGCTGGTGGACGGGCTGATCGAAGGACTGGCCGACGGACGGCCGGACGGATCGGTGAACGGATCGGTAGACGGATCGGCGGACGTTCCGGGACGGGCCCGGGTCGTGGGTCAGCCGGGGCGGGCGTGGCTCGCAGAGGAGTTCCATCGGCTCAGCGGAGGCAGCCCGATGCTGCTGGAGGCCCTCGTCGAGGACTGGCGGCGCGGCAGCGGCGACGGCGGTGGCGGTGGCGGCGACAGCAGTGGTGGCAGCGGCCCGTACCGGGTCACCGAGCAGGGGTACGGGGCCGCCGTGGTGGGTCTGCTGCGGCGCTGGGACCCGGCGATGCTGGGGATCGCGCGGGCGCTGGCGGTGCTCGGCGAGTACGGCGCACCGGACCGGGTGGCCGCCCTCGCCGGACTCGAGCGGGAGCCTGGCGCCGAGGCGGTCGAGCGCGCCCTGGCCGTGCTGACCGCGGCGGGCGTGCTGCACGAAGGCCGGTTCGCCCATCCGGTCGCTGCGGCGGCCGTGGCGGGCACCGTCACCGGAGCCGAGCGCGCGGCGCTGAACCGGCGCGCGGCCCAGCTGCTGCACGCCGTGGGCGAGAGCGCCCCGGCGGTCGCCCGTCGGCTCGCCGAGTCCGGGCAGCGCGTGGAACCGTGGGCGGTACCGGTACTGACGGAGGCCGCGGAGCACGAACTCCTCGCCGGGCACGGCGAACGCGCGGCCCGCTACTTCGAACTGGCCCACGAGGCCTGCCCGGAGCCGGCCGGCCGCGCCGCCCTGCTGGACCAGCTCACCGAAGCGGAGTGGCGGCTCAACCCGTCCGCCGCGCTGCGCCGACTGCCCGCGCTGGTCGCCGCGACGCGCGCCGGCCGGCTGACCCCGGACCGGCTGCCCGGTCTGGTCCGGCGGCTGCTCTGGCACGGCCGCCAGGACGACGCCGAGGCCGTGCTCGCCCGGCTGCGGGAGGCGGCCGCCGCCGATCCCGCGCTCCTGGCGGAGAGCCGTGCCCTGGACGCCTGGCTGAGGTTCACCTACCCGCGGCTGGCCCGGCACGGAGCAGCCCCGGCGGCGGGGTGGGCGACGACGCCCGGCCGTCCGACGGCGTCCGGGCACGGCAGCGGCGTCAGCACCGGTATCAGTACCGGCCTCCGTACCGGCCTCAGTACCGGTGTCGGCGTCGGCATCGGTGTCGGCATCGGTCCCGGTCCGCGGGTGCTGTCCGGCGGGGATCCCTGGCTGGCGACGGCCGGGGCGCTGTCCGAGCTGTTCGTGAGCGGACGCACCGGCGAGCGGACGGACTGGATCGAGCAGTCCCTGCGCAACCTGCGCCCGCACGGCGACGGGCCCTGGGCCGAGGAGAGCGCCGCGCTGGCCCTGCTCGCGCTGCTCGACGCCGGCCTCCCCGACGTCGTACTCGAGCGCTGCGCCGTACTCGCCGCATACGGGGACCGGGAACCGGACCGGGGCCGGGAACGGGCGCCGGTGTGGCACGCGCTGCTGGAGGCGCTGCGTGCGGAGGCTCTGCTGCGGCGGGGCGATCTGGCCGGCGCGCTGCGCGGTGCGCGGGAGGCGCTGACGGTGCTGCCGTCCCACGCGTGGGGCGTGGCCGTGGGGTTCCCGCTCGGCACGCTGATCACAGCGGCGGTGCGGTCCGGCGACTTCGACGAGGCCGGCCGGTATCTGGCGTTCGCGCCGCCGGAGGCCATGTTCACCGGCCGCCACGGCCTGTACTACCTGCACGCCCGCGGCCTGCACCACCTGGCCGCCGGGCGCGCGTACGCCGGTCTGTCCGACTTCCTGGCCTGCGGGGACCTCGTGCAGTCGCTGGGGCTTGAGGCCGCAGCGCAGGTCCCGTGGCGCACCGGCGCCGCCGAGGCGTGGCTGCGGCTCGGCAACGAGGACCGGGCCCGTCGGCTGGTCCGCGACCAGCTGACCCGTTCCGACGCGGCCGACGGCGGCGGCCGGGGCCGGTCGCTGCGCATGCTGGCCGCGGTGAGCGCGCCCGAGCGTCGGCCCCAACTGCTGCTGGAAGCTGTCGAGTTGTTCGAGGAGAACGGCGACCAGTACGAGCAGGCACGGGTGTTGGCCGATCTCGGCCGCGCCTACTCGGCGCTCGGCGACGGCTCGCGAGCCCGCACCACGCTGCGCCGGGCCCGTCATCTGGCCGTGTCCTGCGGGGCGTCGACGCTGGCCGAGGAGTTGCTCGCGGTGCAGGAGCCGGGCCGCGCGACCGTGCCCCGGACGCAGGACGCGCGCCGGCTCACCGAGTCGGAGCGGCGGGTCGCCCACCTCGCGGTGCTCGGCTACACCAACCGCGAGATCGCGGCGAAGCTCTACGTCACCTCCAGCACCGTGGAGCAGCATCTGACCAGGGTCTACCGAAAGCTGGACGTGAAGCGGCGCCGGGATCTCCCCGCCGACCTGGGGACCATCTCGCCGCACCGGCGGTCGAGGCGGCCTCAGGCGTCCGCGGTCAGGCGCTCCGCGTCATAGGCGACCCGGGCGGCCGAGATGGTCGCGCGATGGCGTTCCGCCCAGTCCGTCAGTGAGAGGAGCGACCGATGCAACTCCCGTGCGATGTCCGTGAGTTCGTAGTCGACCCGAGGGGGCACCGTCGCGAACACGGTGCGCTTCAGCAGGCCGTCCCGTTCGAGGTTGCGCAGGGTCAGGGTGAGCATCCGACGGCTGATGCCCTCGATCGAACGCTCCAGCTCGGTGAAGCGCACCGGGCCGCGGGCGGCGGCCACGATGATCAGGATGCTCCACTTCCCGGCCACCCGGTCGAGCACCTCCCGCACGGGGCAGGCCTCGACCTCGATCTCCGCGTCCCGGGACTTCGTCTGCGGCATGTCCAGCCTCCTTCGGGGGACCTCTATGGTCACATCCCCATCGCCTCTGTTACAAGAATGCACCCATGCGGGGGCCGGCCGCACGCGGTCAGGACGGATTCGGTCAGGCCAGATTCGGTCAGGACGGATGCGGCCCTGACGGAAGCGGCCCTGACCCGCGGGGGCCGGCGATGACCGGCGTACGGGTGTCGGGGGCGACGCGGCTGTACGCGGTGCTGGGGGATCCGGTGACGCAGGTGCGGGCGCCGGAGCTGCTGAACCCGTTGCTGGCCGGGCTCGGGGTCGACGCCGTGGTGGTCCCCGTGCAAGTCGGGCGGGGCGACCTCGCCGACGTCGTACGAGGGCTGATGCGGGTCGGGAACGTGGACGGGCTGCTGGTGACGGTCCCGCACAAGGCGGCCGTGTGCGCGGTGGCGGACGAGCTCGGGCCGGCCGCCGCGGTCACCGGGACCGCGAACGCGGTGCGGCGGGAGCCGGACGGCCGGCTGCTCGCGGAGAACTTCGACGGGCTCGGCTTCGTACGCGGTCTGCGGGCCGCCGGGCGGTCCGTGCGGGGCGCGCACGTCTTCGTGGCCGGCGCGGGCGGGGCGGGCGGCGCGGTCGCGGCGGCCCTGCTGGCCGCGGGCGCGGCCCGGGTCGCGGTGCGCGATCCGGACGAGGCACGGCTGGCGGGGCTGCTGGCGCGGCTCGCGCGGCCGGGCGCCCCCACCCAGCGGCCGGGCGCCTCCACCCACGGTTCGGCGGGGGCGTACGCCGCCGGGCCCGGCGATCTCGCGCGCGCCGACATCGTCGTGAACGCCAGCCCGCTCGGGATGCGGCCCGAGGATCCGCTGCCGTTCGATCCGGCGGCCGTGCGGCCCGACGCCCTGGTCGCCGACGTCGTCATGAAACCCCATGAAACGGCGTTGCTGCGCCGGGCGGCCGCGCTCGGCCGCCCGGTGCACCACGGCATCCACATGCTGGAAAACCAGGTAACCGAATACCGCGCGTTCTTCGGCTGGCCGGAAAATCCGGCGGCCCCTGCGGACGCGAACTCAGGGATGTCATAGGGGATTCCATAGGGGATCCGAACACCCGAATTCACGCAAGAATTTTCTGTGGCGCCTTCACACGCGGATCGCCTTTTCTAGGAGTGATAACGGATGCTGCGCACGGAACTCATCAGGCCGTTGCCCGAGATTCTCACCGAACACGCGGAACGCTTCGGCGGGAAGACTGCCTTCGCCGATGCCCAGCGTCAAGTCACCTACGCCGAACTGGAACTGCGGACCCGCCGCGTCGCCGGACACCTCGCCGCGCTGAGCGTGCACCCCGGCGACCGGGTCGCGATCTACCTGGGCAACCGGGTCGAGACGGTCGAGAGCTATCTGTCCGTCACCCGGGCCGACGCGATCGGCGTACCGCTCAACCCGCACTCCTCCGACGCCGAACTCGCCTACTTCCTCTCCGACAGCGGCGCCCGGGTCGTCGTCACCGACCCCGCCCACGCCGGGCAGGTGGCCCGGGTGCTCGACGGGGCCGACCACCCGCGGCTCGTCGTCACCGGCGGTGAGCGGATGCCGGCCGGGGCGGTCTCCTTCGAGGCCCTGGCCGCCGCCGAGCCCCCGACGGCCGCCCGCGACAGCCTGGACCTGGACGACGTCGCGTGGATGCTCTACACCTCCGGGACCACCGGCAGGCCGAAGGGCGTGCTGTCCACCCAGCGCAACTGCCTGTGGTCGGTCGCCGCCTGCTACGCGCCCGCCCTGGACCTGACCCCGGACGACCGGGTGCTGTGGCCGCTGCCGCTGTTCCACAGCCTGTCGCACATCGCGTGCGTGCTGGCGGTGACCGCGGTCGGGGCCTCGGCGCGGATCGTCGACGGGTACTCCGCCGACGAGGTCCTCGCCGCGTTGCGCCAGGAGTCGCCGACGTTCCTCGCCGGCGTGCCCACCCTCTACCACCAGCTGGTCCAGGCCGCGCAGCAGCAGGGGGTCACCGCACCCGACCTGCGGATCGGGCTGGTCGGCGGCGCGGTGACGTCGGCGGCGCTGCACCGGTCGTTCGAGGAGACCTTCGGCGTGCCGCTGCTGGACGCCTACGGCTCCACCGAGACCTCCGGCTCCATCACCGTCAACTGGCCGAACGGCGTGCGCGTCGAGGGCTCCTGCGGACTGCCGGTGCCCGGGCTGAACGTACGGCTCGTCGACCCGGAGACCGGACGGGACGTGCCTGTCGGCGCCGAGGGCGAGGTGTGGGTCAGCGGCCCCAACGTGATGGTCGGCTACCACAACCGCCCGCAGGAGACCGCGCAGGCGCTGCGCGGCGGCTGGTACCGCACCGGTGACCTGGCCCGCCGCGACGAAGCCGGCTACTTCACCGTTTCCGGCCGGATCAAGGACCTGATCATCCGGGGCGGCGAGAACATCCACCCGGCCGAGATCGAGGACGTGCTGCGCTCGGTGCCGGGCGTGGCGGACGTCGCGGTGGCAGGCAAGCCGCACGACGTCCTGGGCGAGGTGCCGGTCGCCTTCCTCGTGCCGGGCCCGGACGGCTTCGACACCGACGCGCTGTTCGCCGCGTGCCGGGAGCGGCTGGCCTACTTCAAGGTCCCCGAGGAGCTGTACGAGGTGACCCGCATCCCGCGGACGCGGTCGGGCAAGGTGACCCGTCACGTCCTCCTCGACGAGCCGGCCCGGCTGCGGGCGGCGGGAAGCGGCTATTACGAAAGTCTCTTCCGCACCGAGTGGACGCCTCTGCCGTCGGTGCCGGCCCCTGGCCTGGCCGATGAAACCCTGCCGCCCGCCGCCGCCGACGTCACCGTCCTGCCGGCGCCGGGAACACGGACCGATGCGGGAGAACTGGTCGCGGACGTGACCGCCCGGGTCCGGGCATGGGCCGCCGACGGCGAACGCCCCGGCTCGGCACGCCTGGTGGTCGTCACCCGCGGAGGCGTCGCCGTACGGCCCGACGAGCGACCCGACCCGGCGCAGGCGGCCGTCGCCGGTCTGCTGCGCGGCCTCCAGGGCGAGCCGGAGTGGGGCGACCGGCTGACGCACGTGGACATGGACATGGACGCGGACGCGGACACGCTCATGGACGCGGGCACGGATGCGGGTACAGGTACGGGTACGGGTACGGGTACGGGTACGGACGGTGTCGAGGAGGGCGGGGCCGTGCTGCCCGCCTCCGTGTTGGCCGCCGTACTGGCTTCAGGGGCCGGGCAGTTGGCCGTGCGGTCGGGGAGTCTTCTGGCCCCCGCCCTGGAGCGGCTGGCGGTCGGCGCGGGGGCCGAGTCGGGGGTGACGGCGCGTTCCACGGGCACGGTGGTCGTCGTAGGCGCGGACACCGCGGTGGGTGCGGCCGTCGCCCGGCATCTGGTCGCGGGGCATCGTGCGCGTCGTCTGCTGCTGATCGGCGAGCGGGGCGAGGAGGACCCGGCGGTCGCCGAACTCGCCGCGTTCGCAAGGGAGTCGGGAGCCGTGGTCGCCGTGACCTCCTGCCCCGCCGGTGACGGTTCGGCGCTGCGTGCGGCGCTCGGCGGGACTCGGCGCGCCGTCTCCACGGTCGTGCACGCCGCGTCCGGTCCCTTCGCGTCCGCCGCCGCGAGCGCCCTCGCGCTGGAGGAGCTCCTCGACGAGCTCCCGGCCGACGGCCACCCGGCGACGTACGTCCTGCTGTCGGCGGCATCGGGTGCGCTCGGCGCCGTCGGCGATCCCGAGGACGCCGCGTTCGCCGCGTTCTGCGACGCCTTGGCGCTGCGCCGCCGGGATCGCGGGCTGCCCGCGCTGTCGCTGTCGGTCGGCCCGTGGTCCGAGGACGACACGCCCACCCCTTCCGTACGGCCGCTGCCCGCCGGCGTGGGCACGTTGTCCCGGCGGGATCTGCCGGCCATGGCCGACGCCGCGCTGATGTCGGGCGAGCCGTCGGCCCTCGCCCTGCGGCTCGACGCACTGACCCTGTACGGGGATTCCGTGCCGGCCCTGCTGCGCGGGCTCATCGACGCTCCCACGGTCTCGGCGGACGCCGGTCGGGCCGGTGAACTGCGTGCGGAGATCGCCGCGTTGCCCGAGTCGGACCGGCTGCGCAGGCTGCTGGACGCCGTGAGCACGGCGGCCGCGGACGTCTCGGGCGAGGCGTCGGCCGGGGTCGTCCTGCCCGAACGGGCCTTCAAGGAACTGGGGTTCACGTCCGTGCAGGCCGTTCAGCTGCGCAACAAGCTGATGGAGAGCACGGGTTTACGGCTCCCCGCGACGCTCGTCTTCGATCATCCGACGCCACGGGCGGTGGCCGGGTTCCTGCTGGACGAGCTGACCGGCGGCCCGACCCGGGACGACGACGCCCCGACGACCGCCGAAACCGCCGCCACAACAGCAGCCGCAAACGCATCGGCGGACGACGACCCCATCGCGATCGTCGGCATGGCCGTACGGCTGCCCGGCGGCATCGCCTCCCCCGAGGACCTGTGGACCCTCGTCGACCAGGGCCTGGACGGCATCACCGCGTTCCCCGCCGACCGCGGCTGGGACGTGGACGGCCTCTACGACCCCGACCCCGAGCAGGCCGGCCGCACCTACGTCCGCGACGGCGGCTTCCTGCACGACGCGGGCGGGTTCGACGCGGGCTTCTTCGGCGTCTCGCCCCGTGAGGCACTGGCGATGGACCCACAGCAGCGGGTGTTCCTGGAGACCGCCTGGGAGGTCTTCGAGCACGCGGGCATCGATGTGACGAGCCTGCACGGCAGCCGGGCCGGCGTGTTCGCGGGCGCGATGAACCAGGACTACAACCTGGGCCTCGCCCAGGCGACCGAGGACACCGAGGGGTACCGCAGCACGGGGACGGCCGCCAGCGTCGTCTCCGGCCGGGTGGCGTACACGTTCGGCTTCGAGGGCCCGGCGGTAACGGTCGACACCGCCTGCTCGTCCTCTCTGGTCGCCCTGCATCTGGCCGCGCAGTCGCTGCGCTCCGGCGAGTGCGACCTGGCCGTCGCCGGAGGCGTCGCGATCATGGCCCAGCCGTCGTCGTTCGTGGAGTTCTCCCGACAGCGCGGGCTGGCTCCGGACGGGCGTCCCAAGCCGTTCGCGGCCGCGGCGGACGGTACGGGGTGGTCCGAGGGCGTCGCGGTGGTGCTGGTCGAGCGACTGTCCGACGCCCGTCGCAACGGCCACACCGTGCTGGCCACGGTCCGTGGCACGGCCGTCAACCAGGACGGCGCGTCCAACGGCCTCACCGCACCCAACGGCCCCTCCCAGCAGCGCGTCATCCGCCAGGCCCTCGCCAACGCCGGGCTCGCCCCCGCCGACGTCGACGCCGTCGAGGCGCACGGGACGGGCACGGTGCTGGGCGACCCGATCGAGGCCCAGGCCCTCATCAACACCTACGGCAAGGGCCGGGACGCCGAACGACCGTTGTGGCTCGGCTCCCTCAAGTCCAACATCGGCCACACCCAGGCCGCCGCCGGAGTCGCCGGAGTCATCAAGTCCGTCCTCGCCCTGCAGCACGGCGCCCTCCCCCGCACCCTCCACGTCGACGCGCCCACCCCGCACGTCGACTGGTCCGCCGGCCGCGTCGAACTCCTCACGGAGTCCGTGCCGTGGCCCCGCGCCGACCGTCCCCGACGCATCGGCGTCTCGGCCTTCGGCGTCAGCGGGACGAACGCGCACGTCATCCTCGAGGAAGCGCCGGAAGCGCCGGATGCTCTCGGAGCCGTCGAAGCTGACGAAGCCGTCGAAGTTCTCGAAGTTCTCGAACCCGCTTCTCCGGACGTCTCCGAAAAGGTGTCGCCCGCGGTCGTGCCCTGGATCCTGTCCGCGAAGACCCCGACCGCCCTGGCGGACATGGCCCGCCGACTCCACCACCACGTCACCCACAACCCCCACGCCACCGTGACCGACATCGCCGGATCACTGCTGCGGCGAGCCCGACTCGAACACCGCGCAGTGATCGTCGGCGCCGACCGGGAAGAACTGCAGCGCGGACTCTCCGCCCTCGCCGACGGCACCCCCGACCGCGCAGTAATCACCGGCAACGGCAACGGCAACGGAACCGGAACCGGCAACAACCAGACCGACGGGAAACTCGTCTTCGTCTTCCCCGGCCAGGGCACCCAATGGGCCGGCATGGGCGCAGGCCTCCTCGACACCAGCCCCGTCTTCGCCCAAGCCATCGCCGCCTGCGAAGAAGCCCTCGCACCCTACTGCGACTGGAAACTCACCGACGTCCTGCGCCAGACACCCGGCGCACCCACCCTCGACCGCGTCGACGTCGTCCAACCCGCCTCCTTCGCCCTCATGACCGCCCTCGCCCGACTCTGGCAACACCACGGCATCACCCCCCACGCCGTCATCGGCCACTCCCAAGGCGAAATCGCCGCAGCCCACATCGCCGGAGCACTCACCCTCCACGACGCCGCACGCGTCGTAGCCCTCCGCAGCCAAGCCATCGCCCGCCACCTCGCCGGACACGGCGCCATGCTCTCCATCCCCCTGCCAGCCGAACAGGTCGCCCACCACCTCACCCCCTACAACGGCCGACTCCACATCGCCACCCTCAACGGACCCACCTCAACCGTCACCGCAGGCGACCCCCAAGCCATCGACCACCTCCACCACAAACTCACCGAAACAGGCATACGAGCCCGCAAGATCCCCGTCGACTACGCCTCCCACACCCCCCACGTCGAAACCATCCACGACGAACTCACCCACCTCCTCCACGACATCACACCCCACACCCCCACCACCCCCATGTACTCCACCACCGACCAGAACTGGATCACCCAACCAACCCTCAACACCCACTACTGGTACCGAAACCTCCGCCAACCCGTCCACTTCCACCAAGGCATCACCACCCTCGCCAACACCAACCACCACACCTACCTCGAAATCAGCACCCACCCCGTCCTCACCACCGCCATCGAAGACACCCTCACCAACACCCCCACCCACACCACCGCCACCGCCACCGCCACCGCCACCGCCACCGCACTCCCCACCCTCCGCCGCAACCAACCCGAACACACCACCTTCCTCCAAGCCCTGGCCCGCCTCCACACCACCACCCACCACACCCCCCACTGGCACCTCCCCACCACCCACACCACCCCCACCACCACCCACACCCCCCTCCCCACCTACCCCTTCCAACACCAGCGCTACTGGCCGACGCCCGCGCCGCAGCAGCAGACGGCAGCGGCGGCCGATCCGCAGGAGGCGTTGTTCTGGAAGGCGGTCGAGGAGGAAGACCTGTCCGTCCTCTCGGCGACGCTGGACGCGGCCGAGGGTCGGGACCGGGAGGCCGTAGCCTCCGCGCTGCCCGCGCTGGCGAGTTGGCGGCGGCGCAGTCGGCAGCGTGCCGCGGTGGACGCGTGGCGGTACCGGGTCGTCTGGCGGCGGCTGGGCATCGTCAACCCGAGCCGGGTGTCCGGGACTTGGCTGGTCGTGGTCCCGGAGGGCTTCGCCGACGACGGCAGGGTGACCAGGGCGCTGGGCGCGCTCGAGGCCCACGGCACGAAGTGCGTCGTATGGGAGATCGGGGACGGGGACGCCGAACGGGGCGTTCTGGCCGACCGGTTGGCAGCGGAGAGGGCGGCGGGGGCCGAGTACGGGGCTGTGCTGTCGTTCCTCTCGCTGGACGAGCGGCCGCATGCCGTCTTTCCGGCCGTGCCGACCGGGCTCGCGCTGCTGGCGGCGCTCGTGCCGGCGTTGGCCGAAGCCGAGGTCACCGCTCCGCTGTGGGCGGTGACGACGGGCGGCACGGACGGTCCCGACGGGCCGGAAGTAACCCCTGTCCAGGCGCTCACCTGGGGTTTCGGGCTGGTGGCGGCCTTGGAGCAGCCTCGCCTGTGGGGCGGTCTGGTGGACCTGCCGGCGGAGCCTGACGAGCGTGCGCTACGGCAGCTGGTCGGGGCGTTGCACGGCCAGGGCGACGAGGACCAGCTCGCGATCCGCGGCTCCGGGGTGTTCGCCCGGCGGCTGGTGCGGGCGCCTCTGGGCGAGGGCCCGGCCCGGCGGACGTGGAACCCGCGCGGCACCATCCTGGTGACGGGCGGCACCGGAGGCGTCGGCGGGCAGATCGCCCGCCGGCTGGCGGGCGCGGGTGCCGAGCATCTGCTGCTGGTCAGCCGCCGGGGAGCCGCCGGGGCGGGTACGACGGAGCTGGTCGCCGAGCTCGAACGGCTCGGCGCATCGGTGACCGTGGCCGCCTGCGACCTGGCCGACCCGGAGGCGTCGGAGGCGTCGGAGGCGTCGGAGGCGTCGGACGCCTCAGGCGCACCGGCCGTCTCAGTCGCTTCGACCACACTGGCCGCGCTGATCGCGGCGGTGCCGGACGACCGGCCGCTGACCGCCGTCGTGCACGCGGCGGGGCTGGGGCAGCAGAGCCTCATCGCCGAGACGCCGCCGGAGGAGTTCGCCCGCATCCTGGCGGGGAAGGTCGTCGGCGCGCGAACGCTGGACGCGGTGCTCGGCGACCGTCCGCTCGACGCCTTCGTCCTCGTCTCGTCGAACGCGGGCGTGTGGGGCGGCGGTGGGCAGGGCGCGTACGCCGCGGCAAACGCCTACCTGGACGCGCTGGCCCGGGACCGGCGTCGGCGCGGGCTGACGGCGACCTCCGTCGCCTGGGGTTCCTGGGCCGGGGCGGGCCTCGGCGCGGTCGACGGGGCCGCGGAGCGGCTGGCGCGGCTCGGCGTCACGGCGATGGACCCGGAGACGGCGGTCCGCGCACTGTTCGCCGCGGTCGAGCGGGACGAGACCGCGGTGTCGGTGGCGGACATCGACTGGGCGCGGTTCGCGCCGGGCTTCACCGCCGCGCGCCCCAGCCCGCTGCTGAGCGAACTCTCCGAAGTCCAGGCGGCGTTGCGCGAACCCGAGGTCGGCGCGGAGGGCACGACGGGCTCGGGCAACGGGTCCGGAGCCGGGACCGGGACCGTTCTGGCCGGCCGGATCGCCGCACTGCCCGAGGCCGACCGGGAGTCCGCCGTACTGAGCAGTGTGCGCGCCCACGCGGCGGCCGTGCTCGGACACCCGGACCCGTCGGCGGTGGACGCGGACGCTCCGTTCACCGGCCAGGGCTTCGACTCGATGACGGCGGTGCAGCTGCGCAACACCCTGGTCAAGGAGTTCGGTCTGCGACTGCCGACCACGCTCCTCTTCGACCGTCCGACGCCGCGGGCGGTGGCCCGGTTCCTGCTGGACGAGCTGACCGGCGGCCCGACCCGGGACGAGGACGCCCCGACGGCCGCCGTGACCGCCTCCACCACCGGGACCAGCACCGCATCCGTGGGCGACGATCCCATCGCGATCGTCGGCATGGCCGTACGGCTGCCCGGCGGCATCGCCTCCCCCGAGGACCTGTGGCAGCTGCTCGACTCCGGCGGCGAGGCGCTGTCCGACTTCCCGGCCGACCGGGGCTGGGACGTCGACGGCATCTACGACCCCGAGCCGGGACTGCCGGGCAAGACGTACACCCGCAGGGGCGGATTCCTCGACGGCGCGGCCGACTTCGATCCGGGGTTCTTCCGGATCTCGCCGCGCGAGGCGCTGGGCATGGACCCGCAGCACCGGGTGTTCCTGGAGACCTCGTGGGAGGTCTTCGAGCGGGCGGGCATCGACGTGACGACCCTGCACGGTTCGCGGACCGGCGTCTTCGCCGGCGGCTTCCACACCGGGTACACCATCGGCGCGGACCTCATCGGCGAAGGCGTGGACGGCTATACGTCCCACAACAACCTGCCGAGCGTGCTGTCCGGCCGGGTGTCCTTCACCTACGGCTTCGAGGGGCCGGCGGTAACGGTGGACACCGCCTGCTCGTCCTCTCTGGTCGCCCTGCATCTGGCCGCGCAGTCGCTGCGCTCGGGCGAGTGCGACCTGGCCGTCGCCGGGGGCGTGGCCGTGATGGCCCGGCCGTCGACCTTCGTGGAGTTCTCCAGGCAGCGCGGACTCGCGGCCGACGGCCGTAACAAGGCCTTCGCGGCGGCCGCCGACGGAACCGGCTGGTCCGAGGGCGTCGCCGTCATCCTCGTCGAGCGACTGTCCGACGCCCGCCGCAACGGCCACACCGTGCTGGCCACGGTCCGCAGTACGGCGATCAACCAGGACGGCGCGTCCAACGGCCTCACCGCACCCAACGGCCCCTCCCAGCAGCGCGTCATCCGCCAGGCCCTCGCCAACGCCGGGCTCGACGTCCAGGACGTCGACCTCGTCGAGGCCCACGGCACGGGCACGGTGCTGGGCGACCCGATCGAGGCCCAGGCCCTCATCAACACCTACGGCAACGGCCGGGACCCCGAACACCCGCTCTGGCTCGGGTCCCTCAAGTCCAACGTCGGCCACACCCAGGCCGCCGCGGGCATGGCCGGGGTGATCAAGACCGTCCTCGCCCTACGCCACCGGACCATGCCCCAGACCCTCCACGTCGACGCACCCACCCCCCACGTCGACTGGTCCGCCGGCACCGTCCGACTCCTCACCGAACCCCGCCCCTGGAACGACCCCGGCCGCCCCCGCCGAGCCGCCGTCTCCGCCTTCGGCGTCAGCGGGACGAACGCGCACGTCATCCTCGAGGAAGCGCCGGAAGCGCCGGATGCTCTCGGAGCCGTCGAAGCTGACGAAGCCGTCGAAGCCGTCGAAGCTCTCGAACCCGCTTCTCCGGACGTCTCTGAAGAGGCGTCGCCCGCGGTCGTGCCCTGGATCCTGTCCGCGAAGACCCCGACCGCCCTGGCGGACATGGCCCGCCGACTCCACCACCACATCACCCACAACCCCCACGCCACCGTGACCGACATCGCCGGATCACTGCTGCGGCGAGCCCGACTCGAACACCGCGCAGTGATCGTCGGCGCCGACCGGGAAGAACTGCAGCGCGGACTCTCCGCCCTCGCCGACGGCACCCCCGACCGCGCAGTAATCACCGGAAACGGAACCGGAACGGGAACCGGAACCGGAACCGGCCAGAGCGACGGGAAACTCGTCTTCGTCTTCCCCGGCCAGGGCACCCAATGGGCCGGCATGGGCGCAGGCCTCCTCGACACCAGCCCCGTCTTCGCCCAAGCCATCGCCGCCTGCGAAGAAGCCCTCGCACCCTACTGCGACTGGAAACTCACCGACGTCCTGCGCCAGACACCCGGCGCACCCACCCTCGACCGCGTCGACGTCGTCCAACCCGCCTCCTTCGCCCTCATGACCGCCCTCGCCCGACTCTGGCAACACCACGGCATCACCCCCCACGCCGTCATCGGCCACTCCCAAGGCGAAATCGCCGCAGCCCACATCGCCGGAGCACTCACCCTCCACGACGCCGCACGCGTCGTAGCCCTCCGCAGCCAAGCCATCGCCCGCCACCTCGCCGGACACGGCGCCATGCTCTCCATCCCCCTGCCAGCCGAACAGGTCGCCCACCACCTCACCCCCTACAACGGCCGACTCCACATCGCCACCCTCAACGGACCCACCTCAACCGTCACCGCAGGCGACCCCCAAGCCATCGACCACCTCCACCACAAACTCACCGAAACAGGCATACGAGCCCGCAAGATCCCCGTCGACTACGCCTCCCACACCCCCCACGTCGAAACCATCCACGACGAACTCACCCACCTCCTCCACGACATCACACCCCACACCCCCACCACCCCCATGTACTCCACCACCGACCAGAACTGGATCACCCAACCAACCCTCAACACCCACTACTGGTACCGAAACCTCCGCCAACCCGTCCACTTCCACCAAGGCATCACCACCCTCGCCAACACCAACCACCACACCTACCTCGAAATCAGCACCCACCCCGTCCTCACCACCGCCATCGAAGACACCCTCACCAACACCCCCACCCACACCACCGCCACCGCCACCGCACTCCCCACCCTCCGCCGCAACCAACCCGAACACACCACCTTCCTCCAAGCCCTGGCCCGCCTCCACACCACCACCCACCACACCCCCCACTGGCACCTCCCCACCACCCACACCACCACCCACACCCCCCTCCCCACCTACCCCTTCCAACACCAGCGCTACTGGCTGAAGCCGGGCAGCGGTGAGGGATCAGCGTCGACGGACATCGGTGCGGTCGGTCTCGGCCGGAGCGGGCATCCGTTGCTGGGCGCGGTCGTGGAGTTGCCCGAGTCGGACGGGGCGGTCTTCACCAACCGCGTCTCGCTCAACACGCATCCCTGGCTCGCGGACCACTCCGTCTCGGGTACCGTCCTGGTCCCCGGCGCCGCGCTCCTCGAACTGGTGGTGCGGGCCGGCGACGAGTCGGGCGAGTCCGCGGTGTCGGAGCTGGTGGTCGAGTCGCCGCTGGCGCTGCCCGCCTCGGGAGCCGTGCAGTTGCGGGTGACCGTGGGGGCGCGGGACGGAGCGGGCCTGCGGTCCGTCGCGGTGCACTCCCGTGCCCAGGACGCGCTCGACGGCACGCCGTGGTCCCGGCACGTGACCGGCTTCCTCGGCGGAGTACGGCCGACGCCCGCCGACGTCCCCGCCGTCTGGCCGCCGTCGACGGCCCGGGCGGTGCCGGTCGAGGGCTTCTACGACGTCCAGCGCGCCGCCGGTTTCGAGTTCGGCCCGCTGTTCCGGGGGCTGCGCCGGGTCTGGGCCGGGGACGACGAGGTCTTCGCCGAGGTGGCGCTGCCCGAAGACGCCGAGGGCGTGTCGGACTTCCTGCTGCACCCGGCCCTGCTCGACGCCGCACTGCACGCGGCCGCGTTCCTGCCCGGCCGCTCGGGGCCGGACGCGCCGGCGAGGCTGCCGTTCGCCTGGAGCGGGGTGGCGGTGCACGCGACGGGAGCCACCGCCCTGCGGGTGCGCGTCCGGCCGTCCGGCACGGACGACATCACCGTCGACCTGGCCGACCCCACGGGAGCCCCGGTGGCCACGATCGGCGCGCTGACGATGCGTCCGGCCGACCTGGACCGGCTGCCCGGCCGGGACGCGACCGGCGACATGCTGCTGCGCACGGCATGGCAGCCGCTGGAGACACCCACGGCCACAACGGCAACCGCAACCGCAACCGCACCACCCGTACTCGGTGCGGTGCTGGACCTGGCCACGCCGGCCGCGGAAGACGTCGTCGCCGATTCCGCCATGCCCGACCGTGCGCGGGTGCTGGTCGCGCGGGCGCTGGACGGGGTGCAGCGGCATCTGGCGGACGGGGTGCCCGACGAGCCGCTGGTGGTGCTGACCCGGGCGGCACGGCGTGATCCGGCGATGGCCGCGGTGTGGGGGCTGGTCCGGGTGGCGCAGTCGGAGAACCCCGGGCAGGTCGTCCTGGTCGACGTCGACGACGCGCCGGAGTCCCGTCGGCTGCTGCCCGCCGCGATCGCGACCGGCGAGCCCCAACTGGCCGTGCACGACGGGGCAGTGACCGTACCGCGCCTGATCCGGCACGAGCCGACCGGTACACCGGACAACGGGTCGAACGACAGGTCGAACGACGGGCCGGGCTACGCCCCGGCACGTGCCCTCGACCCCGACGGCACCGTCCTCGTCACCGGCGGCACCGGCACCCTGGGTGCTCTGGTCGCGCGTCGGCTGGTCACCCGGCACGGCGTGCGCCGGCTGCTGCTGACGAGTCGACGGGGTGCGGACGCGCCGGGCGCGCGGGACCTGGTCGAGGAGCTCACGGCGTTGGGGGCGGCGGTCACGGTGGTCGCGTGCGACATCGGCGACCCGGTCCAGGCCGGGCGGCTGATCGCGGGCGTGCCGACGGCGCACCCCCTGACGGCGGTGATCCACTCCGCGGCCGTTCTGGACGACGGTGTGTTCACCTCGCTGGATCCCTCGCGCGTCGACCGGGTGTTCGCGCCCAAGGTCGACGGGGCGTGGCATCTGCACCGGCTGACCGAGCGGCTGGATCTGGCGGCGTTCGTCCTGTTCTCCTCGGCGTCGGGCACGCTCGGCAACGCGGGGCAGGGCAACTACGCGGCCGGCAACGGCTTCCTGGACGGCCTCGCCGAGTACCGCAGGGAACGCGGGCTGCCCGCGCTGTCGTTGGCCTGGGGGCTGTGGGAGCAGGCGAGCGAGATGACCGGCGCACTGCTGGCCGGGGCGCAGGGACATCTCAAGCAGGACGTCCTCGCGATGAGCGACGAGGAGGGCCTCACCCTTTTCGACACCGCTTTCCGCAGCTCCGGGCTCGCTGACACGACGCTCACCGGCGTCTCGACCGCCACCTCCACCGGCATCCCCGTCGCCCCCGCCGTTCTCGTCCCCGTCAAGCTCAACCCCGCCGCGCTGCGGCAGGCCGTGAACCCGCCGGCCGTACTGCGGGCCCTGGCGCCGCAGGCGCGGACGGCGTCGCGGTCGGCGCTGCGGCCGACGGCCCGGCAGGGCGAGCGCGTCGACGCCTCGGCGCGAGAGGACTCCCTGGTCGACCGGTTGCGGCCGCTCGCTCCGCGGGAGCGGCTGGCGGGGCTGCTCGACGCGGTCCTCGCGCACACCGCGGCGACGCTGGGCCACGCCGGGACCGGCACGATCGGTGCGCGGCAGGCCTTCAAGGACCTCGGCTTCGACTCCCTCGCGGCAGTCGACCTGCGCAACCGCATCGCCGCCGGCGTCGGGCTGCGGCTCCCGGCGACCCTGGTGTTCGACCACCCGAGCCCCACCGCGCTCGCCGAGCACCTGTTGACCGAGCTCGGCCTGGCCGACGACGCCGCGGAGCCCGCCGCCGACCTGGCGCTCGGCGAACTGCGCACGCTCATGGACGCGTTGGGCGAGCGGCTGGCGGATCCTGCGGACCGCGCGCGGATGGCGGCCGGACTGCGCAGGCTCGCGACCGAGTGGCAGTCCCCCGACCGCACGTCCGCTGCGGACGCCTCGAACCCCGCCGGCGCGAGCGCGGACCACCTGGAGCTGGCGAGCGACGACGACATCCTCCGGTTGGCCGAGGCCGAACTGGACCTGTCCTGAGCCGCGATCCCGCCTCGGATCCCGCTCTCGGACCCGCCTCGGACCGCCCCTTCGACCACCCCTCGGATCAGGCCTCCGACCACGCCCCGACCACACCCCTCCGATCCCGCGCAAAGGACCCTTTCGTGGCCACTGATGAGAAGCTTCGTGACTATCTGAAGCGGACCCTTGTCGAACTCAGGCAGGCCCGCACCCGGTTGGAGGAGGCCGAGGCCCGGCGGCAGGAGCCGATCGCCATCGTGGGGATGGCCTGCCGGCTGCCCGGCGGCGTCGCCTCCCCCGAGGACCTGTGGACGCTCCTGACGGAGGGCCGCGACGCCGTGACCGGTCTCCCCGAGGACCGGGGCTGGGACGTCGACGGTCTCTACGACCCCGACCCCGACCACCACGGCACCAGTTACACCCGTGAAGGCGGTTTCCTGGCGGACGCCGGCGGATTCGACGCCGACTTCTTCGGCATCTCGCCCCGCGAGGCGCTGTCCCTCAACCCGCAGCAACGGCATCTGCTGGAGCTGTCCTGGGAGGCCGTCGAGCGGGCGGGCATCGACCCGACGGCCCTGCACGGCAGCCGGACCGGGGTGTTCACCGGGGTCATGTACCACGACTACGCCCCGTCGCTGCGGGAGGCGCCCCGCGACCTCGAGGGGCTGCTGAGCATCGGCGACTCGGGCAGCGCGGCGTCCGGCCGGGTGTCGTACACCCTGGGTCTCGAAGGGCCCGCGGTCACCGTGGAGACCGCCTGTTCCTCGTCGTTGGTGGCGCTGCATCTGGCGGTGCAGTCGCTGCGCTCCGGCGAGTGCGATCTGGCGCTGGCCGGCGGTGCGGCCGTGATGGGCACGCCGGACGCGATGGTGCACTTCGCGCGGCAGCGGGGGCTGTCCCCCGACGGCCGCAGCAAGGCCTTCGCGGCGGCGGCGGACGGTACGGGCTGGTCCGAGGGCGTCACCGTCATCCTCGTCGAGCGGCTGTCCGACGCCCGCCGCAACGGCCACACCGTCCTCGCCACCGTCCGTGGCACGGCCGTCAACCAGGACGGCGCGTCCAACGGCCTCACCGCACCCAACGGCCCCTCCCAGCAGCGCGTCATCCGCCAGGCCCTCGCCAACGCCGGGCTCGACGTCCAGGACGTCGACCTCGTCGAGGCCCACGGCACGGGCACCAGGCTCGGCGACCCGATCGAGGCCCAGGCGGTCATCAACACCTACGGCAAGGGCCGGGACCCCGAACGACCGCTCTGGCTCGGCTCCCTCAAGTCCAACATCGGCCACACCCAGGCCGCCGCAGGACTGGCCGGCGTCATCAAGACCGTCCTCGCCCTACGCCACCGGACCATGCCCCAGACCCTCCACGTCGACGCACCCACCCCCCACGTCGACTGGTCCGCCGGCACCGTCCGACTCCTCACCGAACCCCGCCCCTGGAACGACCCCGGCCGCCCCCGCCGAGCCGCCGTCTCCGCCTTCGGCGCGACGGGCACCAACGCCCACGTGGTCATCGAAGAGACGTTCACAGAAACGGAGTCGGCGTCCCCCCGGCAGGAACCGCCGTCGACCGCACTCGTGCCCTGGGTGCTGTCCGCGAAGACCCCGACCGCCCTGTCGACGACGGCCCGTCGGCTCCACGACCACGTCACCGGCAACCCCGACACGGCCGTGGCGGACGTCGCCGGATCGCTGCTGCGGCGCTCCGCTCTCGACCACCGCGCCGTCGTCCTCGGTGCCGACCGCTCCGAACTCCTGTCGGAGCTCGCGGCGTTGGCCGACGCAAGGCAGACCGCCGACATGACGACGGGACGGGCGACGACAGGCCGACTCGCCTTCGCGTTCGCCGGGCAGGGCAGCCAACGGCTGGGCATGGGACGCGAGTTGTACCGGGAACTCCCCGCGTTCGCGGCGGCCTTCGACGAGATCTGCGCGGAACTGGACCGGCATCTCGCCCCCCACCGGGATCCGCATGCGAACACCCCGCTGCGGGACGTCGTGTTCGCCGAACCGGGCACCCCGGCCGCGGAGTCGCTCGACGCCACCGCCTACACCCAGCCCGCGCTGTTCGCCCTGGAGGTCGCGCTCGCCCGGGTCCTCGGCACATGGGGCGTACGGCCGGACCTGCTGGTCGGGCACTCGATCGGGGAGATCGCCGCGGCGCACGTCGCGGGGGTGTTCTCGCTGCCGGACGCGGCCCTGCTGGTCGCCGCCCGGGGCCGGTTGATGCAGGCGCTGCCCGCCACGGGCGCGATGGTGGCCGTCGCGGCGCCGGAGGAGGCGGTGCTGCCGCTGCTGGCGGGGCATGAGTCCGAGGTCTCGATCGCCGCCGTGAACGGCCCCGAGTCGGTCGTGCTCTCCGGCGACGAGGAGACGGTGCTCGCCCTCGCCGAACGGCTGCGCGCGCAGGGCCGGCGCACCAAACGGCTCGTCGTCAGCCATGCCTTCCACTCGCCCCACATCGACGCGATGCTCGAGGAGTTCGGCCGTACCGCGGCACGACTCGCCTACCACGCGCCCACGGTGCCGCTGGTCTCCGACGTCACCGGCGCCCTGGCCGACCCGGCCGAACTCGCCACGCCCGCCTACTGGGTACGGCACGCCCGCGCCGCCGTCCGGTTCGCCACCGCCGTACGCACACTCCAGGCCGAGGGCGTGACCACGGTCCTGGAGATCGGCTACGGCGACACCCTGACCGCCCTCGTACGGGAGACCGCCGACGCGGTGGACGCCGGGGGCTCGCTGGACGCGGTGCCCGCGCTCGCCCGGCGGCGGCCCGAGACGCGGTCGCTGCTCGGGGCGGTCGCCCGGCTGCACACCCGGGGCCACGCCGTCGACTGGGCGGCCGTACTCCCGGCGACCGGCGCCCTCGAACCGCTCCCGCCGCTCCCGCCGCTCCCCCCTTACCCCTTCGAGCACCGGCGCTTCTGGGTGGAGCCGGTGCGCACGGCCGGCCTCGACGTGCTCGGGGTCGGCTCGACCGGGCATCCGCTGCTCGGGGCGTCGATCGCGCTGCCGGGGTCCGGGGGCGTGGTGTTCGCGCAGCGGATCTCGGTGAAGGACCAGCCGTGGCTCGCCGACCACGCCGTCGGCGGAACGGTGCTGCTCTCCGGCACGGCCCTGGTGGACCTGGCGGTCCGGGCCGGTGACGAGGTCGCCGCCGGCGTCGTCGTCGACGAGCTGGTGATCGAGGCGCCGCTGGTCCTGCCCGAGCACGGCGGGGTCCAACTCCGGGTCGCCGTGGGCGCGACCGAGACCGGCGTCGGCTCCGGGGCGGATGCCAGGGCCGGCTCCGGGCCGGAGCCCGGGGCCGACGCCGGGGGACTGCGCCGCCTGACGATCCACTCCCGCCCGGACGGAGTGGGACCGGACACCGAGTGGACCCTGCACGCCACCGGGTTCCTGTCCACCGCCCGGCCGCCCGCCGAGGAGCTGCGCGTCTGGCCCCCCGTCGGCGCCGATCCCGTCGCGCTGGACGGCTTCTACGAGCGGCAGGAGGACAACGGTCTCGAACTAGGCCCGCTGTTCCGCGGGTTGCGGGCCGCATGGACACGCGGCGACGAGGTGTTCGCCGAGGCGGAGCTCCCCCAGCCGACAGACGTCTCCGCGCTCCCCACGCTCCCCGGCGCACCCGCCGACGGCTTCGTACTGCACCCGGCGCTGCTGGACGCGGCGCTTCAGGCGGCGGCGTTGCATCCCGCGCGGGACGGGCAGAAGCCGGAACTCCCCTTCGCCTGGCGGTCGGTCGCCGTCCACGCCACCGGCGCGACCGCCCTGCGGGTGCGGCTGCGGCTCACCGACACCGGCGCGCTGCGCGTGGACCTCGCCGACGGCACGGGCGCGCCCGTGGCGACGATCGGCTCCCTGGCGACCCGGCCCGTCCACACGGAACGGCTCGCGTCCGCCGCCCCGGCCGGCGATCCGCTGTTCCGCCTGGACTGGACGCCCCTCGCCCTGCCCGAGGGCCCGGCTCCCGAGCCCGACCGGGTACTCGACCTCACCCCCACGACCGGCCTCACCGACGAGAGCGACGCCGCCCCGCCGCAGCGGACCCGGGCACTGAGCGCCGCGGCCCTGGACGCCGTACAGGCGAAGTTGCGCGAACCGGGCGGCGGGCCGCTGGTGGTGCTGACGCGGGGGGCCGAGACGGATCCTGCGGCGAGCGCGGTATGGGGGCTCGTGCGGGCCGCGCAGGCGGAGCATCCCGGTGAGTTCGTGCTGGTGGACGTCGACGCGGACTCCCGTCGTCTGCTGTCGGCCGCGGTCGCGAGCGGCGAGCCGCAGGTGTCCCTGCGGGCCGGCACGGCGCTCGTGCCACGGCTGACGCGGGTCCGCCTCACCGAACTCGCCCCCACCGAACCCGTCCTCGCCCAACCCGTCCTCGCCGAACCCGCCCCCGACAGTGGGCCGTTCACTCCCGAGGGCACCGTCCTGATCACCGGCGGCACGGGCGCGCTGGGCGCGCTGCTGGCCCGGCATCTGGTGGTGCGACACGGCGTACGACACCTGCTGCTGACGAGTCGTCAAGGCGCGGCGGCCGCGGGCGCGTCCGAACTGCGCGCCGAACTCACCGCGCTCGGAGCCGAGTTGACGGTAGCCGCATGCGACGTAGCCGATCGCGGCGCCGTGGCGGAGTTGTTGGCGGCGGTCCCCGGGGAGCATCCGCTGACCGCGGTGATCCACACCGCCGGTGTGCTCGACGACGGCGTGGTCACGGCGCTGGACCCGCGGCGGCTGGACACCGTGTTCGCGCCGAAGGCCGACGGCGCCTGGCATCTGCACGAGCTGACCCGGGACACCGGCCTCGCCGCGTTCGTGCTGTTCTCCTCCGCGGCCGGCACCCTCGGCAGCGCCGGGCAGGCCAACTACGCGGCCGCCAACGCCTTCCTGGACGGCCTCGCCGCCCACCGCCGCGCCACGGGCCTGCCCGCGACCTCGCTGGCCTGGGGGCTGTGGGACCACGCGAGCGAGATGACCCGGGGGCTGCGCGACGGCGGCCGGGAGGCGCGCGGACGCTATGTGCTGCCGCTGCCCGCGGACCAGGCGCTCGCCCTGTTCGACCGGGCGCTGGCCGCGACGACCGACGACGCCCAAGACGCTCACGACGCCCGCTCCGGCTCCCCCCTCGTCACCCTCGTACCGGCCGCGTTCGATCTCGCCGCGCTGCGGCGGGCGGAGAACGTGCCCGCGGTGCTGCGGGGCCTGGCGCCCCCCGGCCGGCGTCGGGCGGAGGCGGAGCAGGCGCCCGCCGGCTCTCTCGTCCGGGACCTGGAACGGCTGCCCGGCGCCCAGCGGCTGCGCCGCGTCGGCGGTCTGGTCCGCACGCTGGCCGCGCAGGCGCTGGGACACGAGAGCCCCGAAGTGATCGATCCCGACCGGCCGTTCAAGGAGCTGGGCTTCGACTCGCTCTCGGCGGTCGACCTGCGCAACCGGATCGCCGCCGCGACCGGGGTCCGGCTCCCCGCCACCCTCGTCTTCGACCACCCGACCGCCGCGGCGGCGGCCCGCGAACTGCACGACCGGCTCTTCCCCGAGCCCACGGAGCCGACGACGCCCGCCGCGCCCCCGCCGACCGCAGACCTGGAGGACGAGGTGATCGACACCGACCGCGAACGACGACTGCGCCGCACCCTGGCGTCCGTGTCCCTACGACAGCTGCGCGCCCTCGGCGTCCTGACGCCCCTGCTGCACCTGGCCGACGGCACGGAGGCGGAGGATCCCGAGCCCGACTCCGGATCCGAGCCCGGGTCCGAGAGCGAGATCGCCTCGATGAGCGTGGCGAGCCTCATCGCCAAGGCCCTAGACGACAACGGCCGTTGAGGGACGACGAGAGATGCCGGAGAAGGCGGAGATGACAGAAAGGACGGAGAAGACAATGGACACGCATGACAGCGCCGTCGTCGAGGCCCTGCGCGCTTCCCTGCTCGAGAACGAGCGGCTGAGGAAGGAGATCGAGGCCGCGGCCGACAGCGCACGCGAGCCGATCGCCATCGTGGGCATGGCCTGCCGGCTGCCCGGCGGGGTCCGCTCCCCCGAGGACCTGTGGACGCTCCTGGCGGAGGGCCGGGACGCCGTGACCGGTTTCCCCGAGGACCGGGGCTGGGACGTCGAGGCGCTCTACGACCCCGACCCGGACGCCCGCGGCAGGAGCTACACCCGTGAGGGCGGTTTCCTGCACGACGCGGGCGAGTTCGACGCCCGTTTCTTCGGCATCTCGCCCCGCGAGGCCCTGGCGATGGACCCGCAGCAGCGGCTGTTCCTGGAGGCGGCGTGGGAGGTGCTGGAACGCGCCGGGGTCGACGCGGCCGGGCTGCGCGGCAGCCGCACCGGGGTGTTCGCGGGCGTCATGTACCACGACTACGGCACCGGGCTCGCGCAGGTGCCGCAGGAGGTGGAGGGCTTCCAGGGCGCGGGCGTGGCGGGCAGCCTCGTCTCCGGCCGGGTCTCCTACCACCTGGGCCTGGAGGGCCCGTCGGTGACCGTCGACACGGCCTGCTCCTCCTCCCTGGTGGCGCTGCACCTGGCCGCCCAGTCGCTGCGGTCGGGCGAGTGCGACCTGGCGCTGGCGGGCGGGGTGGCGGTGATGGCCACGCCGAGCACGTTCGTGGAGTTCTCGCGGCAGCGCGGGCTGTCCCCCGACGGGCGGTGCAAGGCGTTCGCGGCCGGCGCGGACGGCACCGGCTGGTCCGAGGGCATGTCGTTGCTCCTGCTGGAGAGGCTCTCCGACGCCCGGCGCAACAACCATCCGGTGCTGGCCACGGTCCGCGGCAGCGCGGTGAACTCCGACGGCGCGTCCAACGGCCTGACCGCCCCCAACGGCCCCTCCCAGGAGCGGGTCATCCGCCAGGCGCTCGCCGCCGCCCGGCTGTCCCCGGCCGACGTCGACCTCGTCGAGGGCCACGGCACCGGCACCCGGCTCGGCGACCCGATCGAGGCGCAGGCCGTGCTCAACGCCTACGGCCGAGGCCGGGACGCCGACCGGCCGCTGTGGCTGGGCTCGCTCAAGTCCAACATCGGCCACGCCCAGGCCGCCGCCGGGGTCGCGGGCGTCATCAAGGCGGTCCTGGCCCTGCACCACGGCGTACTGCCGCAGACCCTCCACGTCGACGAGCCCACCCCGCACGTGGACTGGTCGGCGGGCACGGTACGGCTGCTGCGCGAGGCCCGCCCCTGGCCTACGACGGCGGGGCCCCGCCGGGCCGGGGTCTCGGCGTTCGGAGTGAGCGGCACGAACGCCCACGTCATCGTGGAGCAGGCCCCGCAGGCCCCGCAGCCCACCACCGCCACCAGCCCCTCCCCCGCCGCTGTCGGTGGGCACGTCGTCCCCTGGGTGCTGTCCGCCCGTACGCCGACGGCCCTGGCCGCGCAGGCGGACCGGCTGGCCGCGCACGCCGAGGCGCACCCGGAGCTGGACGCGGCGGCGCTCGGCCGGGCGCTGGCGACCACCAGGACGGCGATGGAGCACCGCGCGGTGCTGATCGGCGCCGATCGGGACGAACTGCTCGACGGGGCCCGCAGGTTGGCGGCGGGCGAGTCGTCGCCGCTGGTCGTGACCGGCCGGGTCGCCGACGGGCAACTGGCCTTCCTCTTCTCGGGCCAGGGCAGTCAGCGCGTCGGCATGGGCCGTGAACTGCACGCCCGGCACCCGGAGTTCGCCGAGGTGTTCGACGTGGTGTGCGCGGAGCTGGACCCCCGGCTGGCGCGCCCCCTGCGCGAGGTCGTCTTCGCGGAACCCGGCTCGGCTCGGGCGAGGCTGCTGGAACGTACCGAGTTCACCCAGCCGGCTCTCTTCGCCTTCGAGGTGGCGCTGTTCCGGCTGTTGGCCTCCTGGGGCGTCGAACCCGACCTGGTGGCCGGGCACTCGGTCGGCGAGATCGCCGCCGCGCACGTCGCCGGGGTGCTCTCGCTGGGCGACGCCGCCGCTCTGGTCGCTGCCCGGGCCAGGCTCATGCAGGCCCTGGCGGCCCCCGGGGCGATGGTCGCGGTGCGCGCCGACGAGGAGGAGATCGCCACGCTGCTGTCCGGGCACGAGCACGAGGTGAGCGTCGCCGCCGTCAACGGCCCCTCGTCGCTGGTGCTTTCCGGCGCCCGGGAGAAGGTCCTGGAGATCGCCGACGGACTGCGCGCCGCCGGCCGCCGCACCAAACGCCTCCAGGTCTCGCACGCGTTCCACTCCCCGCTGATGGACCCCATGCGGGAGGAGTTCGCGCGGGCGGCGCGCGGACTGACGTACGCCGCGCCGCGGATCCCCGTGGTCTCCAACGTCACCGGCCGGCTCGCCGAGGGCGACGACCTGGTGACCGCCGAGTACTGGGTACGGCAGGTGCGGGCCACCGTCCGCTTCCGGGACACCCTGCGGACCCTCGACGCCGAAGGCGTGCGCACCTTCCTCGAGGTCGGACCCGGCGACACGCTCACCGCGATGGTCCACGAGAACGTCGCCGGCGCCGTCGAGGCGGTGCCCTCGGTGCGCCGCGACGCGGACGAGCCGCTGTCGGTGCGCGGGGCGCTGGCCGCGCTCCATGTCCGCGGCCGCTCCCTCGCCGTGCCTCCGCACCCCCGCCACGTGCCCCTGCCCACCTACCCCTTCGAACGCAAGCGTTACTGGCTGGAGAGGACCGTCGTGCCGCAGAACAACACCGCCGAGACCATTCAGGCCGTCGAGGAACAGGAGCCGCAGCCCCTCGCGGAACAGGCGGAAGCCGAACGGTCGCTGGTGGAACGGCTGGCCGAACGCCCCGCCGAGGAGCGCCGCAAGGAACTGATCGCCCTTGTCATCGAGTTGGCCGCGGCCGCGCTGAGCCACGAGAACACCGACGAGTTCGACGAGGACACCGGTTTCTTCGACCTCGGCTTCAGCTCCCTCACCGCGGTCGAGGTGCGCAACCGGATCAACCAGATCTGCGGCATCGACGCGAACCCGATGCTGCTCTTCGACCACCCCACCCCCGCGATGCTCGCGGACCGCCTGGAGGAACTGGTGTTCACCCCCACAGCCCCCTGACCCCGGCCCCGCTGCCCCCCGGACCACCACGGTTCACCTCTCCGAAAGGACCGACCGACCCATGTTCGACGTAGACACGTATCTCAAGCATCTCGGCTACACCGGAACCCTCGCCCCCACCGCCGACAACCTCCGCGAGCTGCACAAGAGGCACATGATGACGGTGCCGTTCGACAACTCCCGCAACGCGGCGAAGGGGTTGGCGATCTGGGACGACGTCGACGCGGGAGCGGACGTCTTCTTCCAGGCGCTGATCACCGAGGGCCGCGGCGGCATCTGCCACGAACTCAGCGGTCTGTTCCGCGCGTTGCTCACGGAACTCGGCTACGACGTCACGGTCGTCTCCTCCGGCGTGCGCGGCGCGGGCGACCAGTTCGGGCCCGACCTGGAGCACATGCTGAGCCTGGTCCGCCTGGACGGCGAGGAGTGGCTCGTCGACGTGGGCTTCGCCGGACCGTCGTTCACCGAGCCGGTGCGGGTCTCGGCGCAGGTGCAGCGCCAGAACGGCTTCGACTACCGGGTCGTCGGCGACGGCGACCACCTCGTGCTCCAGCGGCGGCCCGCCGACGGCGACTGGCAGGCGGTCTACCGCTTCACCCTCCAGGAGCGCGCGCTGTCCGAGTGGAAGGCCATCGCCAGCGGCGAGAACGACGACCCGTACTGGCACTGGGCCGGCGAGATGATCCGGGCCGGCACGCTGATCTACGGCCGCGTCTACGACACCGGCCAGCTGCTCCTCGTAGGCCGACGCTACCTGCGGGCCGAGGACGGCAAGGACCAGGCGCGGGTGCTGGCGAAGACCGACGAATACGAGTCCGTCGTACGGCATGTGCTGCGCCAGGACGCCTGAGGGGCATGGACATGAACACTGAGACTGGTGCTGTCGGCACTGGCGCCCAGAGGTGGGACGCGGACGTGCTGGTCGTCGGCGACGGGCCGGTGGGCCAGACGTTGGCGATCATGCTGGCCCGGCAGGGCTGGGCGGTCACAGTGGTCGACCGGTGGCCCGAGCCGTACACGATGTCGCGGGCGGTGGCGTTCGACAGCGAGGCCGCCCGCGTGCTGGCCTCGATCGGGCTGACGCAGTACATCGCGACCGAGACCGAGCCCTCCGGCCGGTACGTCTGGCAGAACGGGGACGGCAAGGTCCTGCTCGACATCCAGGGGGCGCAGCGGGGCTGGTGCCACTGGCCCGACTCGACGTCGATGTACCAGCCCGCGCTGGAGAGCGCGCTGACCGCGCGCGGCGCACAGCTGCCCACGCTGCGGGTGCTGCGCGGGCACGAGGCGGTCGACGCGGCCGACCTCGGCGACCACGTCGAGCTGACCTGCGTCGGCCCGGACGGCGGGCGGCGCGTACTGTCGGCGCGGATGCTCGTCGGCTGCGACGGGGCGAACAGTTTCGTCCGGGAGCGCGTCGGCGGCGCGCTGCACGATCTGGACTTCGCCCACGACTGGCTGATCTGCGACGTCGTCCTGCACGAGGAACGCGCCTTCGACCCGAACAACCTGCAGATCTGTGATCCGGCCCGGCCGCGCACGGAGGCGTCGGCGGGGCCGGGACACCGGCGCTGGGAGTTCATGCGGCTCGACGGCGAGTCGCTGGAGCAGCTCAACACCCCGGAAAGCGCCTGGCGGTTGCTGGAGCTCTTCGACGTCACCCCGCAGAACGCGACCCTGCTGCGGCACGCCGTCTACACCTTCCGGTCCCGGTGGGCGGAGCGCTGGCGCTCCGGGCGGATGCTGATCGCCGGCGACGCCGCGCACGTCATGCCGCCGTTCGCCGGACAGGGCATGTGCTCGGGCATCCGGGACGCGGCGAACCTCTCCTGGAAGCTCGACCTGGTACTGCGCGGCCGAGCGGACGAAACCCTGCTCGACACCTACGTCACGGAGCGTGCCGCCCATGTCCGGCACGCGGTGCGGATGTCGGTGGACCTCGGCAAGGTCATCTGCCAACTCGACCCCGTCGCCGCGGCGGACCGGGACATGGCGATGCTGGCCGCCCGGGAGCGCGGGGTGGGCCGGGGCGCGCCGCAGGCCCCGGTGCACCCCCTGCGCGACGGCCTGCTGCGCACCCCCGCCGGCTCGCCCCGCTCCCACCGCCTGACCGGCAGCCTGACCCCCCAGGCCCGAGTACGCCGAAACGGCCGCACCACCCTTTTCGACGAGACGCTCGGCACCGGTTTCACCCTCCTCACCACCGAGGACCCCCGCCCACACCTCACCCCGGAGGCGTTGGGCACCCTGGAAAGCCTGGACGTGCGAGTCGTGACGGTGGTCCCGGCGGACTCCGGCGTCTCCGGTACGGCGGGAGACGCCTCCGGTACGACCGGCGACGCGTCCGACGCCACCGTCGTGGTCGCCGACGTGGACGGCGTCTACCTGCCCTACCTGGCGAACGCCGGCGCCCACGCGGTCCTGGTCCGCCCCGACTTCTACGTCTTCGGCCAGTCCGACACCCCCGAGGACTGCTCCACCCTCCTCGAGGACCTCGGGCGGCGACTGGAGGTGGGCGCGCTGACGCACTGACCGCAGTGACCGGGCTCTGCGGCATCGCCGTCTGATGCGACCGGACCGCCGCCTACGAGGCGGCGGTCCGGTCGCGGCGGTCCGGTCGCGGCGTTCATGCCCTGGCAGGATCCTTCCGAGGCAGGACCCTAGCCGCGGGCGTGGACGTGCCGGGTCGTCGGTGCCGTGGTCAGGCCTCCGGCCTGAGAGTGAGGTTCCTGCGGCTGACCCGATCGCGGCGAACCGTCGTCGTCCGGGTCAGCTCTGCGTAACCGGACGCCGTGACCCGGAGGGTGTGCGGGCCCGGGTTCGCCGAGAACAAGGTGTAGAAGCCGTCCCCGACGGCCGGGTCCTCCGGCGTGGCCGTGGTGAGGGCGGCCTCGTCCGGGTCCGCGGTGTCGCCGACCGTGGCACCGACCACGCCGGCGCCGCTTCGGGCGTCTCGTACCGTGCCGACGGTCAGGCCGCCCGGCGCGGGCACGAGGACGCGGGTCTGGACGTTCACGTCGTCGAGTGCCCAGAAGTAGCCCCAGTCGGCGATGAAATGGAAGCGCAGCCGCACGGCTTCGTGCCCTGCGAACCGCCGGAGCGGGACGTGCGCGGTCAGGCGCTGCGCGGAGTCGCTGATCCGCGGCCCGGTCCAGACGTTCTCCCAGGTGGCGCCGTCGTCCGTGCTGGCGTCCACGGTCATGTGCTGCTGGTTGGGGTTGTACAGGTACGCGGTCCTGAAGGTGAGTTCCGCCGACTGCGCGGCGGACAGGTCGTACTCAGGACTGATGAGCTGACTGTCCTGATGCGGTCCGATCGGCCCGTTGTCGCTCTCGACGACGGCGAAGGCGCCCTCGCCGCCGGTGGAGTTGCCGCGTTGGGTCGGGTCGTCGAACTCCCATCCGTTGTCGGTACCGGCCGCGTTCACCACGCTCCAGCCCTGGGGCGCGGTCGCGGTGGAGTCGAACGTTTCGGCGTGGTCGGCGAGTTCGGGCCGGTAGCCGACGGCGGTGGCCGCGTCGGGATCGGCGGTCAGAGCGACATGCGCGGTGACGGACCTGCCGCGCACCGTCACCTTCCGTGCCAGGGGTTCGTAGCCCGGCAGGGCGGCGGTGACGTTCAGCGTGTAGTCGCTCCCCTTCGGCAGGGCCATGTCGTATGCGCCGGTGACCGGGTCGGTCCAGACCGGGGCTTCGGGGGACCCGTTCACGGTGAGTCGTGCGTAGAGCGGCCAGCCGTGTCCCGACCCGTCTTTGACGGTGCCGTGGACGCGCTCGCGGGGGATGGGGGAGAGTCCGAAGTCGCGGGTGAGGGTCTGGCCGTCCGCGATGTCGAGGGTGACCGGCGTGGTCGTCGTGTAGCCGAAGGCCTTCACCGTCAGCTCCTTGACCGTGCCCGCGGGGAGGTCGATCGTGTACGCCCCCTGCGTGTCGGTCGTGGCGATGTCCAGCCCGGACCCGACGGTCGCGTGGGCGACCGGCTTGCCGGTGACCGCGTCCCTGACCGTCCCGGAGAGGGTGCCGTGCGGTCCGCTGCGGAAGGCGGCCAGGCCGGCCGGGGTGCCCAGGCCGGTCGGACCGTCGTAGCCGGCGCCGGCGTTGCACAGGTACGCGACGGAGCAGGTTCCGTTCGACCCCGTGGTGATGTCGTTGAGACCGACGCCGTTCGCCGCGTAGGGATAGGAGTTGGGGGAGGTGCCGGGGCGCGGGGGCCCGGCCAGCGCGTAGACGGAGGCGATCAGCGGTGTCGCGACGCTGGTGCCGCCGAAGCGTTGCCAGCCCTTGCCCTGTGAGCCGTAGGTCAGGTAGACGGCAACGTTGTCAGCGACGGCTGAGACGTCGGCGACGCTTCGTCCCGTGCAGCCGGGGTCCTGCTGGAAGTCCGGCTTCGTCTGCTGGGACGCGCACCCGGAGCCCGGGCCGTAGGAGTCCCTGGCCCAGACGGTCTCCGACCAGCCGCGGGCGCCGGCCGGGTCGGCCGTCAAGGTGGTGCCGCCGACCGCGGTCACGGAGGGGAGGGTCGCGGGGAAGGAGACGCCGTACTTGTTGTCGCCGCTCGCCGCGACCACGGCGACTCCGGGGTGGTCGTAGGAGGACCCGTAGGTGGCCAGATCGGTCGGGTAGTCACCGGTCCTGCCATAGGAGTTGGAGACGTACTTGGCGCCGAGGGCCACGGCCTCGTCCACACCGGCGGCGAGGTTGCTCAGATCGTCGTTGTCGGTCTCCACCAGCAGGATGTCGGCTTCCGGGGCCGCCGCGGAGACCATGTCCAGGTCGAGGGCGATCTCCCCGGCCCATGCGTCGCTGGAGCGCGGGTAGTCGGTGCCGCCGCGCTGGTCCACCTTCTTGAAGCAGCCGTTGGCGGTGGTGCAGGGCGGCAGGCCGTACTGGCTGCGGTAGACGGCCAGGTCCGCCTCGGCGTTGGGGTTGTCGTAGGCGTCGACGATGGCGATGGTCTGGCCGGAGCCGCCGTCGGCGGGCAGGTTGTAGGCGCTCTGGATGTCCTGCGGACCCAGCCCCGCGGGAACCTCGGCCAGGCTCAGCCGCATCGTGGCCGGCTGGTCCGTCGCGCGCATGGCGTAGCACGCCGCGTGCCCCTTCGCCGGGGCACCGCAGACGGGCGCCAGGTCGGGCTCGGCGTCGGCTGCGTCCCGGGCCGTACTGGTGATGGCCTGAGCGAACGTGGGCGGCGCGGCGTGCGCGAGGGGCTGGACGCCCAGTAGCGCCATGGTCGCGACACCGAGAATCGCCGCGCCGCGATGGAATATGCGAAAGGCAGGGAACGCGCCTCTCGCACGAGTGGATATCGACACAAGTCGCCAATCATGACTGGGCCCTCGACACGGGCCGGCGGAAAGCGAATACACGTGAAGTGCGGGCGCTCAATTAGCCGATGCCGATTGACGGCCTGTCAACCCCGGATCTGGGCGGGCCCGCAGACCGGCTTCTCACTTGCGCAGGATCACATATGCCGCAGGGTTCGCCCTTGCCGGACCAGACGAGTGGACAGCAGAATGAAATCGCTCTCTCGCAATTCCGGACTCCGCTTCACCGGGTGTTTTCCGTTTCCCTTTGAAGACCACATCAACGTGAGAACCACATCAGCGCGAGAACAGCAGCAGCGCGAGAACAGCAGCAATGCGAGAACAGCAGCAAACTGATTCAGGGAGGCCCTTACTCGTTCGAGTGCGGTGCTTCCAGCGGCAGCCAGCCTCGTTCGGCCGCGCGAAGGGCGATCTGGAAGCGTGTTCTGGCGCCCAGTGCGCTGCCGGCCTCGCTCACGTGCTTCTGCACGGTGCGGCGGCTGATGTCGAGTACCCGGGCGATGGCGTCGTCCTTCATCCCGGTCGCCATGAGGTCGAGGATCGCCTGGGTTCGTTCGTCGATCCGCGTCGTCTCCCGGGCCTGGCGGGGGGCCGGCCAGTCCTGCCGACTCTCCAGTGACACCGGCACCGCGTGCTCCCAGATGGCCTCGAACAGCGCGGCGAGTGCGCCGATGAGGGCAGGCGAGCGGACCTCGAGGGATCCTGCCGAGGGGCGGTCGTCGTACAGGGGCAGGAGTGCGGCGGTCCGGTCGAACAGGACCAGTTTGACGGGAAGTCGGGAGCTGAGCCGGAACTCGCCGCCTCCGGCGCTGCCCCGCAGCGCCGTCTCCAGTGACACCGCGTCCGTGAAGCCCTCGGTGTCGTAGACCGACCGCAGCCGTAATCCCTCGCGGAACTCCGGCTGTGCGGCGTCCCCATGGCCGGAGGCACTTGCGGGCCCGGTCACATAGGGCGGCTTGGCCAGGTGCAGTACTTCGTGGGTGCTGCCCTTGAGGAGATGCGCATAGCGTGCGGCGACCTCCTCGTTGTCGTCCAGGACCTCCACCAGGTGCGGAGCCTGCGGGCGGGCCGCCAAGTCGTAGATCTCGTGAAGCTGCTCCATGTACAGCTCGGCCTGGGCCAGTTCGGCGCGTCTGCGGGCCAGCAGGGAGCCCAGGGACGAACGTGGCGGGCCGGCCTTCCACCGCGGGGGCCGCCCGGCGATGGGGATGACCAGGAGTGCGTCCTCCAGAGACCGCAGTGCCGTCTCGACGTCTTCGAGCGGCGCGCCGACCGCGTCCGCCACGGTGCGGGAAGAGGCGGAGGCGTGGCCCACCAGGTACTCCAGGACTCGGCTGCCGAGCGCGTCCAGCCCGGTTCCTGCCCAGGGGTCGTCCGACGTCACATCCATGCAGCCTGACACTCCTGCTGTAGTGCGCATCGGTGTTGAACGTATCTCTGCCGAATCTCCGCGCCGCCGCTGGCGGGACGCAAGCGCATGTGGGCAATTGCGCGAATCCGCGACGGCCGGATCTTGTCGCATATGACGTGACACCGTCAAGGTGGGCACGCTCCCACCAGTCCCGACGACGCGGCTGGCCCTGCGCATTCATCCGCCGGTACGTCATTCAAGTCGAGGGAATCCTTTGACACACCACCCGTCCGGAAGAAGGCGCCGCCTGCTCGTGGCAGCGGCCGCCCTCCTGGTCATCGCGGCGACCCCGCAGGTGGCCTCCTCCGCAGACACCTCGCCGTCCGACACCTCGCCGTCCGACAGCCCGGCCGGCGCCGCCCGCGCTGCTGACAACGTTGCCGCATCCGTCGTCACCCTGGTCACCGGCGACAAGGTCACCGTCTCCCCCGGCACGGGCGACGCCCCCGGCACGCTCACCGTTCAGGGGCCCGACGGTGAGCCCGCCGGCGCCCGCGTGCTGACCGTGGGCGGCGACACCTACGTCTATCCCGACTCCGCCCGCGCCTACCTGGCGTCCGGCGCCCTGGACGACCAGCTCTTCAACGTCTCCGCTCTCGTGGCCGACGGCTACGACGACGCGGCGCTCGAACACCTGCCCCTCATCGTCACTTACGGCGGCAAGGAGGCGTCCGCCTCCGCATTGCGCGGGCGCGCCGTCGCCATGCCGGGCGACGTCACGGACGTACGTCCCCTCACCAGCGTCAACGGGGTGGCCTTCGCCGCGGACCGCGAGGACACCGACGCCCTGTGGAGCGCGCTCACCGGCACCGGCACCGGGTCCGACTCCGACTCCGACTCCGCGAAGGCGCCCGACACCGACGCCGACGCGGTCTTCCACGGGGGCGTCGCCAAGGTCTGGCTCGACGGCAAGGCCGAGGCCGCCCTCAGCGACTCGGTCGCCCAGATCGGCGCCCCCGAGGTCTGGGCGGGCGGCAACACCGGGGACGGCGTCGACGTGGCCGTCCTCGACACCGGCTACGACCCGGGCCACCCCGACCTGAAGGACGCGGTCGAGGACAGCGAGAGCTTCGTCCCCGGCCAGGACGTCACCGACCGCCACGGCCACGGCACGCACGTCGCCTCCACCATCGCCGGCAGCGGCGCCGCCTCCGACGGCAAGGAGAAGGGCGTCGCACCCGGCGTCGACCTGCACGTCGGCAAGGTCCTCTCCAACGAGGGCTACGGCTACGACTCCTGGATCCTGGCCGGCATGGAGTGGGCCGCCCGCGACGTCCACGCCCGGGTCATCAGCATGAGCCTGGGCAGCAGCGAGAACGCCGACGGCGAGACCGTGCTAGCCCGGGCCGTGAACGAGCTGAGCGCCGAGACCGGCGCCCTGTTCACCATCGCCGCCGGCAACGACGGTCCCGGCGCCCAGACGGTCCGGTCGCCCGGCACCGCCGACGCGGCCCTCACCGTCGGCGCGGTCGACTCCTCCGACGCCATCGCCGACTTCTCCAGCCGTGGCCCCCGCTACGGCGACGACGCCCTCAAGCCCGAGATCACCGCGCCCGGCGTCGGCATCCTGGCCGCCAGGTCGCAGTACGCCAGTGACGGCTCCGGCTACTACATCAGCCACAGCGGCACCTCCATGGCGACCCCGCACGTGGCCGGTGTGGCCGCGCTGGTCGCCGCCGCGCACCCGGACTGGACCGGCAGCCGCATCAAGGACGCCCTGGTCAGCACCGTCAAGCCCACTCCCGACATCAGCGCGGACGACGGCGGCAACGGCCGGGTTGACGCCGCCGCGGCGGCCAAGGCGACGCTCACCGCCACCGGCAAGATCGACGCCGGCATCCACTCGCCCGGCACGGGCACGGGCACGGGCACGGGCACGGGCACGGGCACGGGCACGGGCACGGGCACGGGCACGGGCACGGGCACGGTGAAGGGTCCGGTCCGCTCCACCGCGACCTGGACCAACACCGGCGACCAGGCCGTCACCGTGGACCTCGCCGTGGACGCCCCGGGCGTTCCCGACGGCGTCTTCACCGTCTCCCCCGGCCGCGTCGAGGTCCCCGCGCACGGCACCGCGACCGCCACGGTCACCACCGACCTGGACAAGGCGGGCGACCTCCAGCGCTGGACCGGACGGCTGACGGCGTCCGCCGAGGGCGCCGCGCTGACCCGCACCCTGCTCGGCGTCAGCACCCGCCAGCAGCTGTTCCACGTCCGCACCGAGGTCACCGGCCGCTCCGGGGAGGCCACGTACGGCGTCCTCACCTTCTACCGCAAGGGCGACGAGTACGCGGGCACCTACCTCTACGGCGAGGGCCGGTCCGACGAACTGCTGCCGCCGGGCCTCTACACCGTCTACGCCGACTTCCGGGTGGAGGGCACGCACGGCGCCGCCTCGGCCGGATACGCCCGCATGGTCATCCCCCAGGTGAAGGTGACCGGCGCCACCGACCTCGTGCTGGACGGCACGAAGCTCAAGGAGGTCAGGACCGTCACGCCGAGGAAGACCGAGAACTTCTCCCGGCGCCTGGACTACTACCGCGAGTTCGAGGACGGCTCCTCGGTCGCCGACAACTCGCTGATCGACGACGGCTACGACAGCGTCTGGACGGCGCCCACGAGCGCGCCCAGTGACGGCGAGCAGTACGTCACCGCCCGCTGGCGCAACCAGGAGCCGCTGTTGTCGGTGACCGCCGGTGGGCAGGAGTTCGACGACCTGTGGATCATGCCCGGCTCGGCGAAGCTGCCCGAGGACGACTACAGCCTCGACGTGATCCACCCGGGCGACGGTCTCGCGGAGGACTACAAAGGCATCGACGCCGCCGGCAAGGCCGCCGTGGTGCGCTGGGACTCCGACGACGAGGACACGGCGGACGACCAGATCAGGGCCGCGCAGGCCGCGGGCGTGAAGCTGCTGCTGTTCGTCAACGACCTCGACGGACGACTGCGCGAGCCCGTCATCAAGTCCTCCATCGAGGTGGTGGGCCTGTCCCGCACGGAGGGCGACAAGCTCATGGCGCGCGTGGACGCGAGCACGACCGGCAGTGTGCCGCTGCGGGCCGTCTCCCGCCCCGACACGGACTACCTGTACGACCTGGTCCGCACCTGGAAGGGCCGCATCCCCGCCGACCCCGTCTACGCGCCCACGACCGGTCAACTGGCCCGGGTCGAGACCACCTTCCACAACCCCACCGGCCGTGAGGTGTACGAGAACCGCTACGACGTCCACCCCTGGACCGGGTACCAGGTCGGCGTCAACCGGCTGAGCACGGCCGGTGCGCACCGCACCGACTACGTCAGCACCGACAGCACGTTCTCGTGGACCGAGGAGGGCGAGCTTCAGTCCCTGTCCTACAGCGCGTCAGGATCCGTCGCCTATCCGGCGGGCAGGACCACGGACGTGGAGTGGTTCGGACCCGTGGTGCGCCCCCGCATCAACGACAGCGTCCAACTGCCCGTGCGCACCGGCGACGAGGTGAACGTCGTCATCCCGTCCTGGGGCGACTCCGGCGGCGGCCACGCCAACTACGCCGCCTTCGGCAGCTCCGACACCACCCAGGAGACCTCGTTGTACCGGGGCGACACCCTGGTCGGCGAGGGCGGCGCCGGGGTGAGCGCGACCGTGCCGGCGAAGAAGGGCGCCTACCGTCTGGTGCACACGGCGACCCGTACCGCCACGGCCGCCTTCCCCTACTCGACCGCCACACGCACCGAGTGGACGTTCACCTCAGCGGCGCCCAGGAACGCCGACGACAGCGAGCGACTCCCGCTCGTCCAGGTGGACTACACCCTGCCGACGTCCGACGACGGCAAGGCTGCCGCCGACGCCTCCCTGCTCGTCACTCCACTGCACCTGCGGGGCGGCTCCAACGCGGCGCTCAACACCCGCAAGGTCGAGCTGTCCTACGACGACGGCGCCACCTGGACGACGGCACGTCTCAGCGGCCGGGGCAACGGCAAGGTGAGCCTGCGTCTGCACGCGCCCGCCTCGGCGCAGTACCTCACGCTGCGCGTCCAGGCCGGTGACAGTCGCGGCAACACCGTGACGCAGACCGTCGTACGGGCCGCGGGAATCGCCGGATGACCCCGGCGTGACCGAAGCCGCCCGGCGGTCCCCGCACGACCGCCGGGCGGCGCCCGTCCGCGTCCACCCCTCCGACGTACCCCTGGCCGACGATCTCGCACAGGGGTGCTCGTGAAAGAGAGAAGAATGTCGGTGCACATACCACCCCTCAGACGTCCCGGCCCGAGCGGCCCGCGCCTCGGGAACCGGATCGCGGCGGTCGCCCTGAGCGCCGCGATCGTGGCCACGGCGGGTGCGGCGGACGCCTCCGCCGGCGATCGAACAGCGCTCCCCGCTTCGGTCTCCTCCGTCTCTGCCTCCTCGCCGAAGGCCGACGGCACCGAGTCGCTGTGCGGCACGCCCTCGCCCGGAGAGGCGACCTGCTTCGCCATCCGGCGCACCGGCTCGTCCGCGAAACGGTCCGGCGCCGTGGCCGCGCAGGCGCCCCCCGGCTTCGGCCCGGCCGACCTGCGGGCCGCCTACGCGTTGCCCGACGACGGCGGGGAGGGCCTGACCGTCGCCGTGGTCGTCGCCCAGGACGCCCCCGCCGCGGAAGCGGACCTGGCCGTCTACCGCGCCCAGTTCGGCCTTCCGGCCTGCACGAGCGCGGACGGCTGCTTCACCAAGGTCGACCAGCGCGGCGGCGCCGACTATCCGGAGCCCGAGGCAGGCTGGGCCGGCGAGGCCGCGCTCGACCTCGACATGGTGTCGGCCTCCGCCCCGAACGCCCGTCTGTTGCTGGTGGAGGCGGACGACGCCACCATCGAGAGCCTCGGCGCAGCTGTGCGGCAGGCCGTCACCCTGGGCGCCGACGTCGTCTCCAACTCCTACGGCACCCGGTACGACCTCTTCGACGAGGACCCGGCCGAGACCGCCTGGGACGCCTACTACGACCACCCGGGGGTGGCGATCGTCGCCTCGTCCGGCGACGACGACGCCGGCGTGTCCTTCCCGGCCGCCTCACCCCACGTCACCGCGGTCGGCGGCACCAGTCTGCGCCGGGACGCCGGCGCGGCACGCGGCTGGTCGGAGTCGGTGTGGTCGCACGACGGCTACGGCACCGGATCGGGCTGCTCCCGCTACCTGCCCAAGCCCGCGTTCCAGCACGACCCGGGCTGCGACCACCGCACCGTGGCCGACGTGTCGGCCGTGGCGGACCCGGACACCGGTGTGGCCGTGTACGACAGCTACGGCTCTGCGGGCTGGGGCGTCTACGGCGGCACCAGCGCCTCGGCGCCCCTCGTCGCGGGCGTCTACGCCGCCGCCGGTCGTGCCGCCCAGGACACCGAGCCCAACGCCTACCCCTACTCCGCGGCCGACGAAGCGCTCAACGACGTCACGGACGGCTCCAACGGCGCCTGCGATCCCGCCTACCTGTGCACCGCGACCACCGGGTACGACGGCCCCACCGGGCTCGGCACGCCGAACGGACTCACCGCCTTCCGCATGGGCCCGCACGGCCGGATCACCGGCACGGTCACCGACGCCCGCACCGGCCGACCGGTGCCCGGCGCCGCCGTCTCCGCCGGCGACGACCACCGCACCAGCACCGACGCCCACGGCCGCTACGCCCTGACGCTGCCCACGGGAACGTACGACCTGACGGTCGACGCCTACGGCTACGCCACCGCCACACCCGGCGAAGTCCGCGTCGACGACGGCACCGACCTCGCCCGCGACCTCACCGTCACTGCGGTGCCCAGCCGGACCGTCTCCGGAACCGTCACCGACGGATCGGGGCACGGCTGGCCGCTCTACGCGGCGATCACGGTGGACGGCACGCCTCTGGACCCGGTGTGGACCGATCCCGCCACCGGCCGGTACTCGGTGTCCCTGCCGACCGGTCACACCTACACGCTGCACATCGCCACGGCCTACCCCGGATACCGGGCGACGACCCGGCAAGCGAGGGTCGCGGGGCGTGCGGTGCAGGCCGACGTCGCCGTACCCGTGGACGAGGAAGCGGCCCTGGCCCCCGGCTACGAGGTGCACCGCTCGGGCCCGACCGAGCCGTTCACCGGGACCACAGCCGCACCGGACGGCTGGCGGGTGGCCGACGCCGACTCGTCCACCGGCGGCTGGACGTTCGACGACCCCGGGGCGCGCGGCAACACCACCGGCGGCAAGGGCGCGTTCGCCGTCGTGGACAGCGACCACTACGGCGGCGGCGTCTCCCAGGACAGCCAACTCATCAGCCCCGACTACGACTTCACCGACCGCACCGCCCCCCGGGTCGCGTTCGACACCGCCTACCGCGGCTACGACGGGCAGAGCGCGACCGTCGACGTCAGCACCGACCACGGCGCCACCTGGACCACCGTCTGGCGGCACACCACGGACTCGGTGGACGGCCCGGCCCACGTCGAGATCCCCCTGCCCGACTACACGGGCCGCTCCACGGTCCGACTGCGTTTCCACTTCACCGGCAGCTACGGCTGGTGGTGGGCGGTGGACGACGTCTTCGTCGGCGACCGCACCTACGACAAGGTCCCGGGCGGACTGGTCGTCGGCCACACCCGGGACGCCAACACCGAGGAACCGGTCAACGGCGCCGAGGTCACCGCCGTTGCCACGGGCACCTCGCCCGCCGTGTCCGTCCCGACGCCCACCGACCCGGCCACCGCGGACGGCCTGTACTGGCTGTTCGCGCCGACCGGCGACCACGGCCGCACCGGCACCGTGAAGCTGACGGCGGTCAAGTCCCTGTACGCGGACCGCACCGTGACCGCGAGCGTCGCACGCGACGACGTCCGGACCACGGATCTCGCCCTCCCGGCCGGCCGGATCACCGCCACCCCGTCGGCCGTCTCCGCCTCGGTACGGCAGGACACCACGGCCCGCGCCAAGGTCACCGTCCGCAACACCGGCGGCGCCCCGGCCACCGTCCGGATCCAGGAGTCCGCCGACGCGACCGCGACCCCGCCGCAGGCAGGGGAGTGGCAGCCCGCTCCCGACATCGCCTACGGAGTCATCGACAACGCGGCCGACGCCTACCGGGGAACGGTGTACACGGGTTTCGGAATGGAGGGTGACGACACCGTCGACAAGGGCCTGTGGTCCTACGACACGACGGCGAACGACACCTCCGCCGCCTGGGTCCGGCGCGCCGACGCCCCAGAAGCACGGCGCGGTCCCGTCCACGGCTTCGTCGACGGCAAGTGGTACGTAGCCGGCGGCAAGAACGAAGCCGGCCAGGCCGTCACCTCGGTGGCCGTCTACGACCCGGCGACCGACACCTGGTCCAGCGGCGCCGCCGCTCCCGAGGCGTACTCCCTGGCCGGCAGCGCCGTCCTCGGCGGCCGGCTGTACATGGTCGGCGGCTGCGCCGCCAGTTGCGGGGTCACGGCCGTCCAGGCCTACGACCCGGCGACCGACAGCTGGCGGAGCCTGGCGCCGTACCCGCTGCCGATCGCCTATCTCGCCTGCGGCGGACTGGACGGTCACGTCGTGTGCGCCGGCGGCAACTCCCCCGGCACGGGCGTCGTCGACGACGTCTACTCCTACGACCCGGCCGACGACACCTGGTCACCGGTCGCCTCGCTGCCCACCGGCGTATGGGGCGCGGCCTATACCACCGCGGGCGGCCGACTGCTGCTCACCGGCGGCTCCGTCGCCACCCAGGCCACGGCGGACATCACCGCGGCCACCTGGTCCTACGACCCGGGCGCCGACGCCTGGCAGCGGCTCCCGGACAACACCACCCCCACCTACCGCGGCGCCGCGGCGGCCGGCCTGTACAAGATCGGCGGCAGCACCGGCTGGGGCGACGCCAACGCCGTCACCACCACCGAACTCCTGCCCGGCTACAGCCAAACGGAGGCCGACGACATCACCTGGCTCGACGAGGAGACCACCACGCTCACCGTCCCGCCGCACTCGGCCGTCACCCTGCGGCTCACCCTCGACGCGACCCTGCCCGAGACCCGGCGCCCCGGCCATTACACGGCCGCACTCGCCCTCGTCCACGACACGCCGTACACGGTTCCGCCGGTACCGGTCTCGATGAAGGTCACCACGGCCCGACCACGCTCCTGACTCCTGACCGGGCGGGAGTCCGGGGCCGGCACACGACATCCGTGCCGGCCCCGGCTCCCCTCGTCGAGCGTCACGGTCACGCAGCCACTACCTCCGCCACACCACGCATCCATCGGAATCCGTACTACCGACCTGTCCGAGTCCGGCTCAGATGCCGACCCGGTCCTGATCGGCGCCCACGGCAAGCCCCAGGGCGTCCTGCTGTCCGTCGAGGCCTTCGAAGCACTGAGCGGCCGAGCGGCACGACGTGCGGCCGTCGCCTCGGCCACCGGCTCCGTCGAGGCCGAGGGGCTCCGCGCCTCCGAGGCCTCCGACCGCGACACCGAGGCGTACGTAAAGGGCGACCTCGACGCGGACACCCTGGTCGCCCGCGCGATCCGCCACCGACAGACTTCGGAGCGTCGGACAGGGTGAACGATCCGTACGCCATGCCCAACGGCGTGCTGCGCAACAAGCTCGGCATCACCGACCACCAGCGGCTCGCGGCAGCGGAGGCCGACATCACCCGGGCGCGCCTCGCCATGCTCGCCGAACGCCCTACGCCGGAGAGGTCTTCGGACGTCGCACCTCCTCCGCTCACCTGCGGGATCTCCCCCGGCAGGAATTCGTCATCCGACTGGCCGAGCCGCACGGCGACATGAACGTCCTCCACCCGTTCCGCGAGGGCAACGGCCGTGCCCAGCGGGCATTCCCGGCCCAACCCGGCCACGACGCGGGATACGACCTGAGCTGGTCGGGCATGGACCCTCAGCGCAACGAGGACGCCTCGGTGAAGAGCTTCCTCGGCGACAACAGCCTGTCGGAGTTGAGCGCAACCAGACCGGTACGGATTTCCGTACCAGTTCGGTACGGTATTAAGTACCAGTCTGGGAGAGGATGTGCGTCATGGCCCTCACCGCAAGCGAGGCGCGCAGGGACCTTTTCCCCCTGATCAAGAAGGTCAACGACGACCACGCGCCCGTACGCATCCACTCCAAGAACGGCGACGCCATACTCATGTCCGCAGAGGACTACGACGCCTGGCAGGAGACCGTCTACCTCCTACGCTCCCCGGCCAACGCTCGCCGCCTCATGGAAGCCGTCGCCCGCGACCGTGCTGGCCAGACAGGGATCACGAAGACCCTGGAGGAGCTCCAGGAACTGGCCGGTGAGGAGTGAGGGAAGTCAACTTCGACCCGGCCGACTGGGACGACTTCCAGCACTGGCTGGAGACCGACCGCAAGATGGTGCGCCGCGTCGTTCGCCTCATCGGCGAAATCCAGCGCGACCCGTTCAACGGCATCGGCAAGCCCGAACCGCTCAAGGGAGACCTGTCCGGCTACTGGTCGCGACGCATCGACGACGAACACCGCCTCGTCTACCGAGCCGACGACAAACAGGTCAAGATCCTCAAGGCTCGGTACCACTACACGGACTGACGTCGGCTGCGACAGTACTGGTCACGGCCGCCGGTTGAGGACTGCTCCAGCACTGTCGCCGCGTAGCGGACGGCAGACATGCCTGGTCAAGCCCGAGTCGGAACCTCGCCGGCAGACGAGTCGGGCTGTACGCCGGGGAGAGCTACCGCAACGCTATGACCTGCGCAAACGCGCAGGGAGGGCGCTTCTGTGGCTACCTTGATGGCTGCGTGAGGAGAACGCCCCCGCCCCGGAGCGGCCCGGACGGGGGCTTCGCCGTTCTCAGGGTTCAGACGGTCTGCTCGATGCGCTCGAAGATGTCCGAGTCAGTCTCCTGCTGCCAGGTCGGCAGGTCGGCCCAGTCGGCGACGTATCCGGGCTTCGGGTCCTCGAAATGCTTGAACATCTGGGCGGTCCAGCAGATCGCGACGAAGCGGCCCTTCTGCTCGCGGGTGAGCCGTGTGGCGTGCCCTTCGCTGATCCTGATGAAGTCGCGCACCTGTCCGTATACGGCAGCGGCAGCCTCGCGCTCCCACTCGGGCGTCTCGCCCCACGGAGTGACGTAGCCGGGCTTCGGCTCACCGGGGTAGTGCTTGTTCACACCGGCGATCCACGCCTCGCGGAAGATCCGACCGTCACTCATGCACGTGTCCCTCTCGTCATGCGGTGCGCGAAAGCGCCGCGATTCGGTGATCCACATCCGAGACTCGACCATCGGACATGAGCGGGGCAAGACGCCCTCGAAGTCCGTCCAGCTTCTTGCCGACGAATCCCGAGTTCGACCGGTCGGCCAGGCCAAGCACTGCCTCCGCGTACTGCACGACCTGATCGACGTCACCCCGGTGGGCCCCGAGGACGGCAAGGTCGCTCAGTACGGCGGCGCGACGGCGCAGGGACAGCGGTTGGGCGAGGGCTGCGGTGAGGGCGTCTTCCGCGAGGTCGGGACGGCCGAGCTGGAGGTAGCAGGCCCCTCGTTCCTCGGGGAGGCGGGAACCGTCGAAGCGGAGCCAGCCGCCGTTGTGGGAGTGGCCGTCGAGGGAGTGCACCTTCTCGGCTTCGTCGAGGGCCCGGGCGCAGCCGTCGATGTCGCCCATGGCCGCGCACACCTGGGCCTGGACGGCGGCGACCCAGTGGCGGGTGGACAGTGCGCTGTCGCCCCGCCGGGCGATCCGGGAGGCCACCGCCAGCAGGGGCTGGGCAGCGGGCGCGCGGCGCGCGTACAGCTCGACGTAGGCGTGGCGGGTCATGGCACAGGCCCAGAGGTCGTGGTCACCACCAGCATGGGCGGCGTTGGCAGCCAGCGTGTAGCACTGGGCGGCGTCGGTGTACCGGTTGGCGTCGAAGAAGAGTTCGCCGACGAGCTGGTAGAGGTCGGCCGTCATCGTGCACAGCCGGGCCCGGTCCGCTGCGGTACGCGCCTCGGCCAGGCCCTTCGTCAGGACGTCGAGCTGCTTGCGGACCGCCGGGAAGACGGTCGGCTTGGAGTCCGAGAGGGTGAAGACCTGCCACAGGCTGCGGTGCAGCTCCTCACCTGTCTCCAGGAGCGCGGCCACCGTGTGTCCTCGGGGGGCCTCGTCCGAACCGGGCAGGGTGACCAGCGCGCCCGTGACGGCGAGCAGGCCCAGGACATCGCGGCGCTTCATATCGTCATCATCACCGTGGAGGAGGGGTGGGGTGTCAGGAAGCACGGCGGTTTCGGCCGGCTGTTCTTCGAAGAGAAGCTCTTCCAGCTCGGAGAGGGTGGCTCCTAACAGGCTGGCGATCTTGGGCCGTTGGTGCGGTTGTGGGGTGGCACGGCCACTTTCCCAACGGACCACGGTGGACGCGGCCACCGTAAGCGCTTCTGCGAATTCCTCCTGAGAGTAACCCTTTGCCACCCGCCGCTCGGCAAAGCGCCTGCGCCTTAAAGCCATTGGACTCCCCTCACGAAGAGCACCTTCCTCACTGGCAACACCCGACGCCCGGAAAACGCCTGGGCAATGCGCGGGGTCCGCTCTGGGAGACGGTAACGGATCGTCGTTCACTGGTCACACGCCGCTCGGAGGTTGAAGGACCCTCCGGGCGGCTCCCCTGAGGCAGCGGGCCGCGCGCCCCGTCCCGTCCAGGCTGCGTCCAGCTGCTGCCCCGTCAGAGAGGAGCGACCGCGTGACAACCTCCGAACTGCCCCGCAGGAACCCTGGCGCCAACGGCCGTACGTACACGCTGCCGGAGCCCCAACCGGGTCGCCGAGCCGGGCTCTGCGGGTACGGGCGGCCAGCGGCTGGGAGAAGTTCATGCGCCGCAGCGAGACGCGGCAGGAGACGGAGACGTGAACCCGGTCGGGCCTGAGGCGGTGTCCACGGATCGCCGTCCGCACCGTGCAGGCGCGGGCGGAGAGCAGTGCCGGATCTCTCCCCCACTCCCAGCTCAGGGAGGGCCAGGAGGAGAACAGCCAGCTCTGCCCCCCCGTAGGGGCAGACGTTCAAGCCCCGCTCACCCCTAATCAGGCCCTTGCCTGCGGGGACGTCCCGCGTCTGGGTGAGCGGCTTCCTGCACCACTCCACCTTCAACCCAAGGAGTCCCATGACCGCCTCCGTCGCACTCCCCGCCCCCACGCGGCCGTGGGGTGTGGGCCGACTCGCGCCCTACCCGACGACCATCCGCCGGCCCCACGCCACGGTCGCCATCGACCCCACCACGCAGCTCGGGGTGTTCCGTGACCGCACCGGCCAGGTGGTCGAGATGGGCAAGCACGGCACCAGCTCCGGAACCGAGACCTCCACGACGACGAACTCGGACTCCAAGAACGATCAGGGTCACGATCAGGACAGCAGCCAGGACTGATGACCAGGACCGAGGAGAGGCCGGTTCTGGTGGCCACCGAGGCGGACGACATCACCGCCGACATGGTGATCACCGAGCTCAACTGGCGCGATGTGCCGGTGGTCCGGTTCAACCTCGCCGACATCGGCGAGGGCCTCACGGTCTCGGCTCGGTTCGGCACCTGCCCGGCCCCTGTGGTCGGGCAGGTGCGCACCCCGTCGAGAACCGCCGACCTGGCCCGCGTCCGATCGGTGTACTGGCGCCGCCCGGAGTGGCCGTCGTTCCCCCACCTGTCCCCGGACGACTCCCGTTTCGCGGCGGCGCAGGTCCGCTACGGGCTCGGGGGCACGCTCTACGCCTTGGGCGACCCGCTCTGGGTCAACCACGCGTTACGCATCGCCGCGGCCGACTACAAACCCGCTCAGCTCACCCTCGCCCAGCGACTCGGCTTCACCGTCCCGCCCACCCTCGTCACCAACGACCCCGCCGAGGCACGCGAGTTCATTCGCGCTCAAGGAGACGCGATCTTCAAGACGCTGCGGTGGACCCCGTACACGCGCGACGGCGTGCCGGTGACCGGTTGGGCCGCCCCCGTCACCGCCGACGAGATCGACGACAGCGTTCGCATCGCCCCGCACCTGTTCCAGGCCCGCGTGGACAAGGTCGCCGACCTCCGCGTCCTGATCGTGGGCCGGCACACCTTCGCCGTACGCATCGACTCCGAACTGCTGGACTGGCGCAAGGACTACAGCGTCCTGACGTACACCGTCGAACACCTCCCCGACAGCGTGGACAAGGCACTGCACGTCTACCTGGACCGCCTGGAACTGGTATCGGGGAGCTTCGACCTCGCGGTGGACCGGGCGGGGGTCTACTGGTGGCTGGAGCTGAACCCCAACGGGCAGTGGGGATGGCTGGAGAAGGAGACCGGCCTCCCGATGTCCGCCGCCTTCGCCGACCTACTCATGCAAGGAGACCGCCGATGACCGACCCGGCATCCGAGCGGCGCCGCATGGCGGCCGTGCTCGCGAACAAGGGCGTCCTGAAGTCCCCCTGGCTGCGCGGGGCCGTCGAGACCATCCCCCGCGAGCGGTTCCTCCATCCTGGAGTCTTCCTCGACGAGGGGCGGACCTGGCGGCCCGTCACCGCCCTCGGCACCGCCCCGGACGAGTGGCTGAAGATCGCGTACAGCGTCGACACCCTCACCACCCAGCTCAACGGCAACCTCACCGCCGACCGGGCCGGCGAACCCGTCGTGGGCGTGCCCACGTCGTCCTCGACCGACCCGACCACCGTCATCCGCATGATCGAGGCCCTGGACCTCACGGCGGGACACCGCGTCCTGGAGATCGGCACGGGCACCGGCTATTCCACAGCCCTGATGTGCCACTACCTCGGCGAGGACAACGTCACCACGGTCGAGGTCGACCCGCAGGTGGCGGCACGCGCCGATGCCGCCCTGGAATCCGTCGGCCACTCGACGTGGACGGTGACGGGCGACGGGCTTCTCGGCCATCCGCACCGGGCACCATACGACCGGGTCATCGCCACCTGCGCGGTGCGTCGCATCCCGTACACATGGGTCCGGCAGACGAAGCCCGGTGGCATCGTCCTCAGCACGGTCGGCTCCTGGCCCTGGGGAACTGGTCTCGCAAAGGTCACCGTTGGCGATAACGGCACCGCCGAGGGCGCGATCATCGCACGCTCCTCCTTCATGCAGGCGCGGTCCCAGACAGTGACGCCCTTGGCCGGCGACCTCTCTGCCCGCACCGCCTACGCGGACAGTAAGCGGCCCGCGCTGGTGTCTCCCCTCGTCCTGGAGGAGTGGATGCCCGCGTTCCTCGCGCAGCTCGCCGCACCCGGTGCGCAGTTCGTCCGCGCCGCCCGCAGCGACGGCTCGCCCTTGCGGTACCTGTTCGATCCGGAGCGGGAGTCGTTCGTCGAGTTCATCTCCGACGGCGAGAGCTGGACCGTCCGCCAGGGCGGCCCCGTGGCTCTGTGGGACGACATCGAACGCTCCCTTGTCGCCTGGCAGGACGCCGGGGCTCCGGACATCGATGCGGTGCGACTCCGCGTCACCGACCAGTCCCACGTGTACTGGATCGACGACTGCCCTTCGCTGCGCTTGGAACACCGGCTCGCCTGAACCGCTACCCTCCGAGGGAGCCGCCCCCCAGCCCGTAGGAAGCACGATGGACGACGAACCGCTCTCCGAATGGGTCAAGCGCCGTGACATGAAGAGGGGACAGCTCCGCGCGGCCCCTCTCGTCCCTGGCAAAGGCCTGCAGGGGGCGCATCTGAATCCTGACGCACCCCGCGTGATCGAGCGATGGAACGGGCACATCTGGGAGTTCTACGGCTTCGCGGTGAACCTCGCCGAGGCACAGCGCATCCTGTACCCCGATAACAAGGTCGCCCCAGCCTCGGGAGCGGCGCCGAAGCTCGGTCCCGGAACCGGCAGGCACCGGAAGCCTCAGGCCCCGCGATAGTCCCGGTAACGAGCTTCATCCGCAATCCAGAAAGATCCCCGACGCCACGAGGCATGGCTACCTTCGTGGCTACGTACGTAGTCGCACGGTCCCGTTTGAACCGGTGCGGACCAGGGTCCAGCGAGACCCGCCCATACATGAAAAAAGCCTCTGACCTGCGTTTCTATTGGTCAGAAGCCCTGAGGGGCAGACGAGTCGGGCTGTACGCCGGGTTCTGTCGCCCGTCCGCCTCGCGGCGGCCGGGGAGACGGCCATCCATCTAGGGCCGGCGTTGCCGCCGGCCTCGTGCGGTCTACCCGCGGACTCGGGCGGGCAGCCCTCGAACGTCCGCGCAGAGCCGCTTTTCACGGCGGCTCCTTTTGACCTTGCTCCGGGTGGGGTTTACCTAGCTGCCCAGGTCGCCCTGGGCACTGGTGGTCTCTTACACCACCGTTTCACCCTTACCCGACGCCTGAGCGCCGGGCGGTCTGTTTTCTGTGGCACTGTCCCGCGGGTCACCCCGGGTGGCCGTTAGCCATCACCCTGCCCTGTGGAGCCCGGACGTTCCTCGGGAAGCCCCCTAAGGGACTCCACGCGGCCGTCCGCCCGGCTCGTCTGCCGTGTCGACCATGGTACCGGGCGAGCGCCCCTCCGCGGTCCCGAGGTCGACGAGGACGACGAGGACGCCGTGGCCAGCACCGAGCCCGCCAGGATCAGGGTGAAGGCGACGACCACCCCGGCGGTCAGGGGCTCGTGCAGGAACAGCGCGCCCGCCGCCACCGCGACCGCCGGGTTGACGTACGTGATGACCGTGGCCCGGGTGGGGCCCGCCTCCTTGATCAGTTCGAGGAAGGCGACGAAGGCGACGGCCGTGCAGACGACGCCCAGGCCGGCCAGGGAGGCCAGGACGGAGGCGGAGGGCATCTCGGCCGGCCGGGTCGCCGCCGCCGCGGGGGCGTAGACCAGGGCCGCCAGGGCGAGGCAGGGGGCCGTGAGGTGGAGGGAGGGGACGTCCTTGAGGTGGCGGGCGGCTATCAGGGGGGCCGTCGCGTACCCGATCACCGTCAGCAGGACCTCGGCCAGGGAGCGGGCGTCGCCGCCCGTCAGATGCGGAACCGTCAGGACTCCGACGCCGGTCAGCCCCAGCGCGAGGCCGACGATCCGCCGTACGCCGAGGGTCTCTGTGTCGCCGAAGAAGCGGGCCAGGGCCACTCCGACGATCGGCACGCCGGCGATGAGGAGGCCCGCCGTGGAGCTGGAGAGGTGGCGTTCGGCGTCGGTGAGCGTGAACCAGGGGACGATGATCTCGATGACCGCGAAGGCCAGCATGGGCTTCCAGTGCGCCCGTACGGACCGGGTCAGCCCGGGCTGTCGTAGCGCGAAGGGGAGCAGGAGGGCCGCGCCGAGCGCGCAGCGCGTGAACACGACCACGGACGGGGAGAGGTCCTCCACCGCCACCTTGATCATCAGGTAGGGGACGCCCCACACCACTCCCATCAGGGAGAACAGGAACCAGCCGCGTGCAGTCATACGGGCAGTCTCGGCGCGGCCCGGGTCAGGCGTCTTGAACGCTGTTGCGGTACGCGGCCGGGGTCACGCCCAGCACCCGCCGGAACCAGCGGGTGAGGTGGGCCTGGTCCGCGAAGCCCACCAGGGCCGCCGCCTGAGCCGGGCGCAGCCCGGACTCCAGCAGGCCGCGGGCCCGTGCCACCCGGTACTGCGCGAGCCAGGCGTAGGGCGGCATGCCGGTCGACGTACGGAAGGCGCGCAGGAGTTGGTAGCGGGACAGACCGAAGTCGGCGGCCAGGTCGGCCAGGGAGGGCGGGGCGAGGAGTTCGTCGGCGAGCCGGTCGCGGACCGCTCGGGTGAGGCGGTGCGCGTCGGGGAGGGCGACGTCGGAGGTCGGCCGGGACGTGGAGTGGCGCTGGGTGAGGGCCGTGAGCAGCCAGGGGAGGCGGGACTCGGCCTCCAGGGGGTCGGGGCAGGCGGCGAGGTCGGTGTGGGCGCGGCGCAGCGCGGCGGCCAGCTCGGGGTCGTCCAGGAGGGGTTCGCGGAAGTGGGGGATGCCGCAGGCGGCGCCGAGTGTGCCGTCGGTCAGCAGGGCGGGCGCCGCGTACAACGCGCGGTAGGCGTACCCCTCGGTGGGGGTGCCGGGGCCGCCGGTGTGGGTCTCGCCGGGGGCCAGGACGACGATGGAGCCCGGACCGGTGCGGATGCGGCCGCCCCGGTAGTCGATGATCTCGGAGCCGCCCACACAGACCCCGACGGTGAACTCCTCGTGCGCGTGCGGCGCGTAGACATGCCGGTCGAAGCGGGCGGTGAGGAGGTCGAGCGGCGGACCGCAGCGGCCCATCCGGGCCCTGGTCCACAACGCCTGCTCACGCGCCGGTCCACGCGCCGGTCCACGCACCTGTTCACGGCTCACTCGCCGCCACCCCCTTGTGTGCCCGCACTGCCTTCGGCCGCAACGGCTGCTGCATAGCTGCACCTGCTGCACGGGCTGCAACGCCTTCAGGCCACGGTTCCATGCCGCAGGGCGGGCGGCCTGACGCCGAGGCAGGCGATCACGGACGCCCTCACGCCGGTGTGAAGCGCACCGCCGGTCCTGCCGACCCTGCCGACCCCGCCGGGTCGGCCCGGGTGAGACGGACGCGCAGGCGTTCGCCCAGGGGGAGTCGGTCGCCGTCGATGCGGCCGACGACCGCCGGGGACTCCAGTTGGACGGTCCCGACGGTCGGGCGGTGCTCGTCGACGTCGACGACGCAGCCGTCGAACACCTCCCCGACCCGGTCCCTGAGCAGCGCGGCCTCGACGATGTCGACGCAGGCCCGCTCGACGGCGTTCGCCCGCCGCCCGCCCTCGGCCATCTCGTGCGGCAGGGCGTCCAGCGCGGCGAGCACCCAGGCGGGCGGGGCGTCGCCCGCCGCGGCGGCCAGGCACAGCTCGGTGGCGTAGCGGTCGGCGAGCCGACGGAGGGGAGCCGTGCAGTGCGTGTAGGGGGCGGCTACCGCGGCGTGCGTGGTGAGGGCGGGGAGCTTCCCGTCCCGGAAGACGGTGTAGCCCGCGCCGCGCAGCAGGGTCGTGCACTCCTGGAGGAAGGCCGCGTGGCGAAGTTCGTGCGGGTCGAGCGAACGGATCAGCTGCGCATACGACACATGGTGCGGCCAGTCGATGCGCAGGGCGTGCGCGGTGCGGCGCAGCCGGCCGACTGCGCCGTCGGGGGCGGCGGGCAGGGTGCGCAGGACGCCCGTGCCCGAGGCCAGCATCAGGTCGGCCGCGGCCATCCCGGTGAGCAGGGAGAGCTGGGCGTTCCAGCCCTCGGCGGGGAGCGGGACGCGGTACGTCAGCTCGTAGGCGTGGTCCCGCTCGACGATCTCCTGCTCGGGCACGTTCAACGAGATGCCGCCGCGTTCCACCTCCAGGCCCTCGCGCAGCCGCCCGACGACGGCCAGCAGCCGCAGCGGCTCCTCGGCGGTCCCTGCGTCGAGCTGCCGCTGCACGCCCGCGTAGTCGAGCTTGGCGCGGCTGCGCACGAGGGCCCGGCGGACGTCTACGGCACTGACCCGGCCGTCCGCGTCGAGGTCGAGGGTCCACAGGGCGGCGGGGCGGACCTGGCCGGGCAGGAGGCTGGCGGCCCCCTCGCTCAGCACGGCCGGGTGCAGCGGCGCCTTCCCGTCGGGCAGGTAGAGCGTGGTCACCCTGCGATGCGCCTCGGCGTCCAGCGGCCCGTCCGGTACGACGAAGGCGGCGACGTCGGCGATGGCGTACCGGACGCGGTAGCCGGCGCCCTGCCGGGACAGGTGCAGCGCCTGGTCGAGGTCGGTGGAGGCGGGCGGGTCGAGGGTCAGGAAGGGGAGGTCGGTGGCGTCGTAGGCGGGCAGGGCGGGGGCTCGCGCCACGCCTTCCGCCTCGGCGAGGACCTTGGGCGGGAAGTCCCCGGGCACGCCGAGTGCGGTGCGCAGGGCGGTGAGGGCGGCCCGGAGGGGGGCTTCGGGGGCGCCGGTCACGCGGATGTGGCGGCGGGGCATACGGCGAGCGTAGAGCGGGGGCGGCGAGGCGGCACGCCGTACGCTTTCGCAGAGCTCGACTTCGGGCTCACGCTCATGTTCATTCACGCACCTGCTCAATCTCACGCCCGAACAGAAGGAGATCTTCCGTGCTCGTCCTGCTGCCGCCCTCGGAGGGCAAGGCGTCGTCCGGCCGTGGCGCCCCGCTGAAGCCGGAGTCGCTGTCCCTGCCGGGGCTCGGCGCCGCGCGCGCGAGCGTCCTCGACGAGCTGGTCGAGCTGTGCTCCGGCGACGAGGAGAAGGCGCGGGAGGTGCTGGGGCTGAGCGAGGGGCTGCGGGGCGAGATCGCCAAGAACACGGAGCTCAGGACGGCCGGGGCGCGGCCAGCCGGGGAGATCTACACGGGCGTGCTGTACGACGCCCTGGACCTGGCCTCGCTGGACGCGGCCGCGAGGAGGCGCGCCGCGCGTTCGCTGCTGGTGTTCTCCGGGTTGTGGGGCGCCGTCCGGGTGACGGACCGGATCCCGTCGTACCGCTGCTCGATGGGCGTGAAGCTGCCGGGGCTCGGCGCGCTGGGCGCGTACTGGCGGACGCCGATGGCGTCCGTGCTGCCCGAGGCGGCCGGGGACGGGCTGGTGCTGGACCTGCGGTCGGCGGCGTACGCGGCCGCGTGGAAGCCCAAGGGCGAGGTGGCCGCGCGGACGGCGAGCGTACGGGTGCTGCACGCGCCGACCCGCAAGGTCGTCAGTCACTTCAACAAGGCGACCAAGGGGCGGATCGTACGGAGTCTGCTGACGTCGGGGATCGCCCCTGAGGGGCCGGCGGAGCTGGTGACGGTGCTGCGGGACCTCGGGTACGTGGTCGAGGAGCAGGCGCCTGCGCGGGCGGGGGCTGCCTGGACGCTGGACGTGCTGGTGGACGAGGTCCACTGACCGGAGACAAGTCGGGTCGGGGCAGGGCCGGGGCAGGGCCGCAGCAGGGTCGTTGCAGCATATGCAATGACCTTTGCGTGGGTTGCATCCCGGGGGCAGGATGAGGCGCATGACCTCACCGCTGCCCCCCTCCTCGGCTGTCTCGGTCCTGGATCTGGCCCCCGTCGTGCCCGTGGTGGTCGTCCGGGACGTCGCCGACGCCGTGCCGTTGGCGCGGGCGCTGGTGGCGGGCGGGCTGGCCGCGATCGAGGTGACGCTGCGCACGCCCGTCGCGCTCGACGCGATCCGGGAGATCTCCGGGGCGGTGCCGGAGGCGGTGGTCGGGGCCGGGACCGTGATCACGCCGGAGCAGGTGACCGCGTGCGCGGCGGCCGGCGCGCGGTTTCTGGTGAGCCCCGGCTGGACGGACACCCTGCTGTCGGCGATGTGGGCGTCCGGGATGCCGTTCCTGCCCGGGGTGTCGACCACGTCGGAGGTCGTGGCGCTGTTGGAGCGGGGGGTGCGGGAGATGAAGTTCTTCCCGGCGCAGGCGGCCGGCGGGACGGCGTATCTCGAGTCCCTGGCCGGCCCTCTCCCCCAGGCCCGCTTCTGCCCGACCGGCGGGATCGGCCCGGACAACGCGGCGGACTATCTGGCACTGCCCAACGTCGGCTGCGTGGGCGGGAGTTGGATGATCCCGGCGGAGGCGGTGGCGGCCCGGGACTGGGGGCGCATCGAGGAACTGGCGCGAACCGCGGCCGGGCTCAGGAACGTGGCGGGCTCAGGGACGTAGCGGGCTCAGAGGCGTGGCGGGCTCAGAGGCCGTGGCGGGCTCAGGAGCATGGCGGGCTCAGGGACGTAGGTGGGACGTGTCGTTGAGGAGGCGGACGCTGGCGTTGCCGTCCGCGTAGTAGGCCACCGCCGAGAGCGAGGCCGCCGACAGTTCCATCCGGAACAGGGACTCGGGCGGGGCGCCCAGGGCGAGCCGTACGAAGGTCTTGATCGGGGTCACGTGCGTGACGAGCAGGACCGTGCGGCCCGCGTACGCAGCCACCAGCCTGTCGCGGGCGACCGCGATCCGGTCGGCGGTCGCCGCGAAGCTCTCGCCGCCGCCGGTGGGTTCGGCCTCCGGATCGGCCAGCCAGGTGTTCAGGTCCTCCGGGAAACGCTCCCGCACCTCGCCGAAGGTCAGCCCCTCCCAGGCTCCGAAGTCGGTCTCCCGCAGCCCCTCGTCGAGCGTGACCTCCAGACCGAGGCGAGCCGCGACGGCGTTGGCGGTCTGCCGGGTGCGGGCGAGCGGGGAGGCGACGATGTGCTGGATCGTCCCGCGCCGGGCGAGGGACGCGGCGGCCCGCTCGGCCTGCTCCCTGCCGACGTCGGAGAGGGAGGGGTCGCTGCCGCCGCTGCCGGAGAACCGCTTCTCCGGGGTGAGGGGGGTCTCGCCGTGCCGGAGCAGGACGAAGGTGGCGGGGGCGCCCAGATCGGGGGCGGCCGCCCAGCCGACGGAGGGGGCGGCAGACGTACCGGACGTGCGGGACCTACCGGTGGAGGCGGCTGCGACGCCGGAGGCGGCGCGGAGGTCGGCGTCCGTCTTCCCGGCGGAAGCGGAAGCGGGCGAGGGCTGCGTGGTCTCCGCCGTCGGGCGGGACTTGGCCAGCGCTTCGCGGGCCTTCGCCGCGCCCGCGGTGGCGTCGCCGGGCGGGCCCGACGGCTCCGGGACGGATGCCGCCGCGAGCTCCCTCGGCGTCGCCTTCAGCGCTGCCGTCGACGCCCCGGCGTCCCACTGCTCCCCCCGCTTGCCCGCGTCCATCGCCTCGTTGGCCAGGCGGTCGGCGTGCTTGTTCTGCTCGCGGGGGATCCACTCGTAGGCGACCTGCCCGGACGGAAGGATGCGGGCGGCCTCCGCGGCCAGCGGCTTCATGTCGGGGTGCTTGATCTTCCAGCGGCCCGACATCTGCTCGACGACGAGCTTGGAGTCCATGCGGACGCGCACCCGCGCCGACGGATCGAGTTCACGGGCGGCGCGCAGACCGGCCACCAGGCCCCGGTACTCGGCCACGTTGTTCGTGGCGACGCCGATGTACTCGGCCCGCTCGGCGAGGGTCTCCCCCGTCGTCGCGTCGATCACCACGCTGCCGTAGCCCGCGGGCCCCGGGTTGCCCCGGGAACCGCCGTCGGCCTCGACGATGAACTCCCGCACGGCTCGCACGCTCCCCTTGTCTCCTTACAGACCCGACTCGGCCGTACGCACCAGGATGCGGCGGCAGTTCTCGCAGCGGACGACCGTGTCGCGCGCCGCCTTGCGGATCTCGTTGATGTCGGTGATCGCCAGTTCCTGGCGGCAACCCTGGCAGGTCCGCTGGTACAGCTTGGCCGCGCCGATGCCGCCCTGCTGCTCGCGCAGCTTGTCGTAGAGCTTGAGCAGGTCGGCGGGGACGGAGCCGGCGATGACCTCGCGCTCCTTGGTGACGGAGGCGGCCTCGCCGTCGATCTCCTCGAAGGATGCCTCCCGGCGGGCGGTCGCGTCGTCGATCTTCCCCTGGAAGGAGCCGACGCGCTCGGTCAGTTCGGCGGCCCGCTCCTGCGCGGCCTCGCGGCGCTCCATGATCTCCAGGACGACGTCCTCGAGGTCACCCTGACGCTTGGCGAGGGAGACGATCTCCTTCTGGAGGTTCTCCAGGTCCTTCGGGGAGGTGACGGCGCCGGAGTCGAGCCGCTGCTGGTCGCGGGCGGCGCGCTGACGCACCTGGTCCACGTCCTGCTCGGCCTTGGTCTGCTCGCGGGCGGTGTCGCTCTCCTCGGTCTGCGCGGCCACCAGGAGGTCGCGCAGCTGGGTGAGGTCCTTGGTGAGCGACTCGATCTCGGCGTGCTCGGGCAGGGACCTCCGCTTGTGCGCGAGCTGCTGCAGGCGGACGTCGAGGGCCTGGACGTCGAGAAGTCGGATCTGGTCGGCGGGCTCGGCGTTCAGTTGGGGGCTCCCAAAGGGTCGGATGCGGTGGCGGACGCCGCGTGGGCGGTCCAGGGGTCGGTGACCGTCTTCGAGACGTGGACCCGAAGGCCCCATCCGTTGCGGTCGGAGATCTCGTCGAGCTGGGCGGCCGCCAGCTCGCACCAGGGCCATTCCGTGGCCCAGTGCGCGGCGTCGAGCAGCGCGAGAGGTCGGTGGGCGCCGTCGGCGCCGTGGGCGTTGTGGGCGTTGTGGGCGTTGTGGGCGCGGGCCTCGGAGGCGGGGTGGTGGCGCAGGTCCGCGGTGAGGAAGGCGTCCACGCCGGCCGCGCGAACATGGTCGAAGAGGCTGTCGCCGGACCCGCCGCTGACGGCGACCGTCCGCACGAGCGCCTCCGGGTCGCCCGCCACCCGGATGCCCTGCGCGGTCGCGGGCAGCCGCTCGGCGGCGCGGGCGGCGAGGTCGCGAACGGTGAGCGGATGGTCCAGCTCGCAGACCCGCCCGAGGCCGCGCCGCCCCTCGGGGTCGCTCGGGTCGGGCACGAGGGGCCGTACGACGCGCAGGTCGAGGGCGCCGGCGAGGGCGTCGCTGACCCCCGGGTCGGCGGTGTCGGCGTTGGTGTGGGCGACGTGGAGCGCGATGTCGTTCTTGATGAGGGTGTGCACGACCCGGCCCTTGAAGGTGGAGGCCGCGACGGTCGTCGTACCGCGCAGATAGAGCGGATGGTGGGTGACGAGCAGCCCGGCGCCGAGCTTCACCGCCTCCTCGACGATCTCCTGAACGGGGTCCACGGCGAACAGCACCCGGGAGACCTCCTGCTCGGGTTCGCCCACGACGGTGCCGACCGCGTCCCAGGACTCGGCCCGCTCAGCGGGCCACAGATTCTCCAGCGCGGCGATGACTTCAAACAGACGGGGCACGCCAAAAGGCTACCTGCCTGTTCTACGGGCCTGCACCGCCATGGTCGTCTCCGACTTTTCCGGCCTTCCGGGGGAGACCCGCCTCCTACCTCCCTCCCTTCTCCTCCCCCTGTCCACCGGGCCGTCGGACGGGCGGGCGGGTGGGCAAGGCACAGCGCATCCACCCCCCTCAGGCGAATCGCTTCTGCACCACTCTTATGAGGGAAGACGCCGCTCGGCGGTCCCACGTCCGCGCGTACGAAAACTAGCTTCGTCGCCGGAGGTGCCCGAACCATGACGGCCTGTGCGATCGAACCCACCGCAGACGAAGCGGATGAAGCGGACGAAGCGACGGACTCCCGTTCGCCCCACGCGGACTGCGTGATCACGGCGGACGGCGCCTACGCCGCACGCCTCGCCCGCGCCGGCGACTCCACTCCGGCCCCGGACCCGGACTCGAACCCCGACCCCGACGCCCCCGCCGACGCCCCCGCCTGGTTCCCCGAGCGCTGGACCCTGGACGGCCCCGAGCCGTACGCCGTGCCGTTGCCCGGCAACCAGCCCGAGGAACCCGGCACGGAGGTGCAGCCGATGGCCGACGGCCGGGTGCTCATCCGGCGCCTGGTGCAGCGGCGGCACGCCTTCTCCCTGCTGTACCCCACGGGACCTGACACGGGCGAGCTGCCGCTGGGCGCGGTGGAGTGCCCGGACGAGGGCACCCGGCTGAGCCTGCTGCCGCCGGCGCCCTGCGGTGAACGGGCATACGCCCTCGCCGTCGGCCCGTACACGACGACCGTATGGCTGGTGGCCGGCGGCTCCTTCGGCCCCGAGCACCTCGCCGAGCTCCCGGGCCGCTGCTCCGGCGGCGTCTGGCTGGACCGCACGGGCCGCATGCTCGCGCTGGACCGGGAGATCGGCGGCCGGACCAAGGCGATCGTGGTGGACCTGGAGCGGGGCGGCGAGGTCTCCCCGCTGTTGCAGATCGCCGCCGAGAGCGACGACCGTCTGCTGCTCGCCGACCCGGACAGCGGACTGCTCCTCATCCGCTCGGACGCCCCCTCACCGGGCGAGGCACGGTTGGGCTGGGGCGTCCTGGGCAGCACGCTGCCGGTCCGCTTCCCGGAGTGTCTGCGGCTGCCCGGCCGCACGGTGACCCCGTTCGCGATCCAGCCGGGTCAGGTGCTGCTGCCGGAGGGCTGCGCGGTGGCGCTGCGCATCGACGGACCGTTCGGCAGCTGGGTGGGGGCTTGGCGCCCGGCGGAGCGTCAACTCCACCAACTGGCGGCTCCCGAGGGGTGGTTGAGGGGAAGCGGGCTGTGGACGCCGGAGGGCGTGCTACGGCTGCCGTACGCGACGCGGTCGGAGCCGTGCGGGGTGGCTCGCCTGACCGTGCCGGAGGCGTCCGGGACCGTCGAGGGCGCCGCCCCGGACCCGTCCGCGGAACCGGAGCCCGCCCCCTCCCCCGAGCCCTCGGCCGCCGCCCCGGTCACCCGCCCGGTCCCCCTGCAACAGGCGCCCCTGGGCCGACTTGTAACGAACTAGCTGCGGTTGGCGTGGCCGCCTGGATTCGCCCCGCGGTGTGCTGGATAAAATCGCTCGGCTGTAAGAAAGATCATGTTGACGGGGTGAATTCTTCCGATGAGCGACGCAAGCACCATGCAGCCGCTGTCCGCCGCCTCCCAGGAGGCCGCCGGTCACGGCCGGCACCGGGGTCCGGTCTCGTCCCAGGACGGCGACTCGGCCCCTCTCGGACGGCACCGCAAGCCGGCCGAGGACAAGGCGGAAGCAGCTGCCTGACAGTACGCCGAAGGGGCTCCGGCCGTCTATGGACGACCGGAGCCCCTTCGGCTTTCTTCAACTTCTCCAGCCCTTGGGCCTTCTGCAACCCGTCGGCTTCTTCACGCTCCCCCACCCCGCCGCAGCCCCAGCACCTCTGCTGCCGCGAACGTCTCCTGTGCAGGCCGCTGCGCGTAGTGCGGCCCGAGTACGGCGTCGAGCTCGTCGTAGGTGAAGGCGTCCTGCTTGCTGTCGAACTTCGCCTGGACGCGCGGTCGTTCGACGACGGCGACCATGCCGCCGTGCACGACGAGCAGCTGTCCGTTGATCCGGGCGGCGGCCGGCGAGGCCAGGTAGCCGACCAGCGGGGCGACATGCTCGGGGGCCAGCGGGTCGAGCCCGTCGACGGGCTGCTCGAACCCGGCGAAGACGTCCTCGGTCATCCTGGTGCGGGCGCGCGGACAGATGGCGTTGGCCGTCACGCCGTACTTGCCGAGCGCGAGGGCGCAGGACGTCGTCAGTCCGACGATCCCCCCTTTCGCCGCCGCGTAGTTGGGCTGTCCGGCCGAGCCCGCCACGAACGCCTCCGAGGAGGTGTTCACGATCCGCCCGTACACCGGGCCGCCCGCCGCCTTGGACCGCTCGCGCCAGTGGGCGGCGGCGAACCGGGTGGTGTTGAAGTGCCCTTTGAGGTGGACCCGGATGACGGCGTCCCACTCGCCCTCGGTCATGGAGAAGACCATGCGGTCGCGCAGGATGCCCGCGTTGTTGACCACGATGTCCAGTTTGCCGAACGCGGCCACCGCCGCCTCGACCAGCTCCCGCGCCTGCCCGAAGTCGGCGACGTCCCCGGTGTGCGCGAGCGCGGTCCCCCCGGCCGCCCGGATCTCCCGCGCGACCTCCTCGGCGGGGCCCGCCGACGCCTCGCCCGACCCGTCCCGCCCCGGCTGCCCGTAGTCGTTGACGACGACGGCCGCGCCCAGCCGGGCCAGCTCCAGCGCCTCGGCCCGGCCCAGCCCGCGCCCGGCGCCGGTGACGATCGCCGACAGCCCCTCCAGTGGCAGTGCCATCCTCAAGTCCCCGTCCCTCAGATCTCGATGCACGTACGCAGAGCGGCCCCCGTGCGCATCTGGTCCAGCGCCTCGTTGATCTCGGCGAGCGGGACGCGGTGCGTGATCAGCCCGGTGAGGTCGATCCGGCCGGCCCGCCACAGGGCGATGGTCCGCTCGTAGGAGCGCAGGACGTCCCCGCCGCCGTACATCGAGGGCAGGATGCGCTTCTCGTCGAAGAACAGCTCGAACATGTTGAGTTGGAGGTAGTCGTCCATGGCGCCCGCGCCGACGACGACGAGGGTGCCGCCGCGCCGGGTGTTGTCGTAGGCGGTGCGGGCGGTGGCGGAGCGGCCGACGACCTCGAAGACGTAGTCGAACCCCTCGCCGCCGGTGACCTGTTGCTTCGCGCCGGGCAGCTCGTCCGGCGAAATGGCTTGCGTGGCACCGAACTTGAGTGCGGCCTCGCGGCGGGAGGCGACCGGGTCGACGGCGACGATCTCGGCGGCGCCCTTGAGCCGCGCGCCCTGGATCGCGGAGATGCCGACGCCGCCGCAGCCGATGACGGCCACCGACGAACCGGCCTCCACGTCCGCGGTGTTGAGGGCGGCGCCCAGGCCCGTCGTCACCCCGCAGCCGATCAGCGCGGCGATGTCGAAGGGCACGTCGTCGGGGATCGGGACGGCGCAGCCCGCGTCGACCACGACCTCCTCGGCGAAGGTCCCGGTGCCGGCGAAGCCGAACAGGTCCCCGCCGGGGCGGCGGAAGTTGGGCGTGCCCGCGTTCATGAACCCGGCCAGGCACAGCTCGGTCTGGCCCCGCTTGCAGGCGGGACACGCGCCGCAGGCCGGCAGCCAGCAGACGACGACCCGGTCGCCGGGCTTGACCCGGGTGACGCCCTCCCCCACCTCCAGGACCTCGCCGGCGCCCTCGTGGCCGGGCACGAACGGCGCGGGCTGCGGCAGCACCCCGGCCATCGCGGACAGGTCCGAGTGGCACAGCCCGGTGGCCCGTACCCGGATCCTGACCCTGCCGGGGCCGAAGCCCACCGCCTCGACGTCGTCGAGGATCTCCAGCTTGTCCTGGCCGATCTCGTGCAGTACGGCTGCGCGCATGGTGCGGCTCCCCTCAAGGCGTCCAGGGTTCAGTCAGGTCGTCCAAGTTCAGTCAAGTCATCGGGGTTCAGCAGGTCGTCCGGGTTCAGCAGGTCGTCCGGGTTCAGCAGGTCGTCCAGGTTCAGGAGTGTTCGACGATCGTGTCGGCGAGGACGGGCGCGTCGTCCCGTTCGAGGGCGCTGACGGCCACCCGCACCTCGCCCTCCCCCCGCCACAGACGGATGCGCAGGGTCTCGCCGGGGAAGACGACCCCGGCGAAGCGGGCGGTGTAGGACCGCACCCGGGTCACGTCCCCGTCGAGCAGGGTGTCGACGACCGCCTTGAGCGTGATCCCGTAGGTGCACAGTCCGTGCAGGATGGGCCGGTCGAACCCGGCGAGCTTCGCGAACTCGGGGTCGGCGTGCAGCGGGTTGTAGTCGCCGGAGAGACGGTAGAGGAGGGCCTGGTCCTCGCGGATCGGCCGCTCCAGCACCTTGTCGGGCTCTCCGGCCGGAGGGGCGAGACGGGCGGACGGTCCCCGGTCGCCGCCCCAGCCGCCTTCCCCTCGTACGAAGATCTGGGCGTCGTTGGTCCACAGCGGTCCGTCCGCGTCGGCGACCTCGGTGCGCATGACGAGGACGGCGGCCTTGCCCTTGTCGTAGACGGCGGCGATCCTGCCGGTGGCGGTCGCGGCGCCCTGGACGGGGAGGGGGCGGTGGATCTCCAGGCGCTGTCCGCCGTGCAGGACGCGGGCGAGGTCGACCTCGACGCCGGGCATGGACAGTCCGCTGATCACGCCGGGCGAGCCGGATCCCGCGACGGTCGCGAAGCTCGGCAGGACGTGCAGCCGGGACTCCAGCGTGTAGCGGAGTTCGTCGGGGTCGGTGGCGGGGACGCCGGCGCCGACGCCCAGGTGGTACAGCTGGACGTCCCTGCGGTCCCAGGTGATCTCGCCGGTCCGGGGTTCGGCGGCGAGGGCCTTGGCTGCGTCGATGGGCATGGGGCTCCTGATCGGCGGTGGACTCCGGGGGTGCGGCCTCACACACCGCTCGGACCCCGGTAGGACCCTGGCAGGACCTTGGTAAGACCCCGGTACGGCCGTCCGCACCGTCGGCCGCACCGAGGTCGTCACGGGGCCGCGGAACCCGCCCGTTCTAGAACGCGTTCCAGCGCGGCGACCCCCTGTATAGCCCAGGGCCCGATACTTGTGAAGACACCTGACGGCCGCCCCCTGACGGTATGTCAGAAACGGTGGCGACGGCCGGTCGGAACAGTCGAGGCGGCCACCGGTGACATTTGTCCCGCCCGAGTCCGTACGTACGGCACTGCCGCGGGCCCACCCGGAAACGTAGCGTCGGAGACGGACACACATCCGTGGACGGGGGACGGGACCATGACGAGGACGAAGACCACAAAGACCACGACGAGCACGAGATCACTCGGGCAGCGGCTGGAGCGATGGCGGGAGCACCAGCGGTGCTGGAAGGCGGACAAGGAGCGCGCCAAGGCCGAGTACAGGGCGGCCCGGAAGGCCGGGCGGCCGCCCGAGGACCCGGGCCCGCCTGCCACCGGTTTCACCCTGTTGCCGTGGCTGCTGATGGGGATGGGCGCGTTCTCCAACCTCTTCCAGGGCGAGACGCCGAACCCGTGGATCGGCGGCCTGGGCCTGCTGACGTTCAACTCGCTGTACGTCTACATCGCGTTCCGCGCCTTCGTACGGCAGGCCCGCGAGGCGACCTCCACACGGGTGGCGCTGATGCTGATGGCCGTGGTGACCTGCGGTCTCGCGCTCGGCTACGGCGGCAACTGGCTCCTCTTCCTGCCGCTGTTCGGCCTCGCCACGGGCGCGGTGCTGCGCGGCCGCCAACTGCGTACCCTCGGCACGGCCGTGGCCGTCCTGGCGGGCGCGGTCGCCTGCCTCCGCGACGGCTGGGACGGTCTGACCATCGGCTACGCCACCTGGATCTCGACGATGGTGACCGCCGCGATCCTCTCCCTCTCCGAGGCGGTACGAGAGCTGCGCGCCGCCCGTGAGGAGCTGGCCCGGCGGGCGGTGGAGGAGGAGCGGCTGCGTTTCTCCCGCGATCTGCACGACCTGCTCGGTCACACCCTCTCGGTGATCGTGGTGAAGTCGGAGGCGGCCCGGCGGCTGGCCCCGCGCGACATGGACGCGGCCCTCGCCCAGGTCACGGACATCGAGGCGGTGGGCCGGCAAGCCCTGACCGAGATCCGCGAGGCGGTCACCGGTTACCGCGAGGGCAGTCTGGCCACCGAACTGGACCGGGCCCGCTCGGCGCTGACGGCGGCGGGCGTCGAGCCGTCGGTGAGCCGGTCGGGGCCGCCGCCGGACCCGCAGACCGCCGCCCTGCTGGGCTGGGTGGTGCGCGAGGCGGTCACCAACGTCGTCCGGCACAGCGCCGCCACCCGCTGCGAGATCACCGTGTCGGGCGCGCCGGAACGGGTCCGGCTGACGGTCACGGACGACGGGACGGGCACGGAGACAGACAGGAGTGCCGACGACTGCTGCCCGGAAGGCGGCGGCACGGGTCTCACCGGCCTGCGCGAGCGCCTCGCGGCGGCCGGCGGCTCCCTGACAGCGGGCCCGGGACCGCGCGGCGGCTTCACGGTCACGGCGCAGCTCCCCGTGGAACTCACGGCGGAACTCACGGCGGACGCGCGGTGAGGGACGGGGACGCCCACCGGACCTACCCTGGGCCGGTGAACGAGATGCCCCGCGACCACCGCCCCGCCAAGTCCATCAGGGTCCTGCTCGCGGAGGACCAGGGCATGATGCGCGGGGCGCTGGCCCTGCTGCTGGGACTGGAGCCCGACATCGAGGTCGTGGCGCAGGTGGGCGCCGGGGACGCGATCGTCGACGCGGCCCTGATCCACCGTCCGGACGTCGCCCTCCTCGACATCGAACTGCCCGGCATGAGCGGCCTGGACGCCGCCGCCGTCCTGCGCACGGAGGCGCCGGACTGCCGGGTGCTGATCCTGACGACGTTCGGCCGGCCCGGCTATCTGCGCCGGGCCATGGAGGCCGGGGCCGCCGGTTTCCTGGTGAAGGACGGTCCGGTGGAGGAGTTGGCGCAGGCGATCCGCCGGGTGCTGACCGGGGAGACGGTCATCGACCCGGCGCTCGCCGCGGCCGCGCTGGGCGCCGGGCCGAATCCGCTCACGGCCCGCGAGTGCGACGTGCTGAAGGCGTCCGTGGACGGCGCGACGGTCGCCGACATCGCGGCGAAGCTCCACCTGTCCGAGTCCACGGTCCGCAACTACCTCTCCTCCGCGATCGGCAAGACGGGCACCCGCAACCGGATGGAGGCGATGCGGGAGGCACGGCAGCAGGGCTGGCTGTAGAGGACTGGACCAGCGGTGGCATAGTGCCGGGATGCGTTTACCGATATCGACCCTCCGGCGTCGCTTCACACGCGCCGCCGCCCTCCCGGCAGTGTTCGCCGCCGTGTTCGCGGCCGTGTTCGGGTCGGCGTCGGCCCCCGCGGCGGCCGACGGCTCCGACCAGGTCGTGATGCGGTTCGAGACCGCGAAGACCTACGTCATGTACAACGCCGACGAGGGGGCCAGGGCCTCGAACGACGACTTCGTCGTGCCCGTGTACGTCGAGCGGAGCAAGGGCGCCGAACCGGCTCGCAACGTCAGGGTCGTCGTGGACGCGTCGGGGCTGGCGGGCGTCGCCCGGCTCGGCGACAACCGCGCGTGCAAGGCCGAGGGCCCGATCTACACCTGTGTGTACGGCGATCTGCAGAACGGCGACGGCGAGAGCTACACGCCTCTCACCCTCCTCGGGGTGGACGGCGTCGAGCCGGGCGACAGCGGGTCGGTGACGTACACCGCCACCGCCGACAACGCGCCCGCCATCACCGGCGTCACCCGGATGACCGTCGGCGGTCCGACGCTGTCCGCGCCCGGGGACGAGAAGGCCGTGAGCGGGCTGGCGCCGGGTAAGGCCGCGAAGGTGACCCCACGGCTGGCGAACAACACCCGTTTCCCCACGAAGGAGGGCGTCGCCCTCCAGGTCAACGTGTCGGACGGCATGACGCTGACCGCCCTGCACAGCAACTGTCTCTACGCGGGGCCCGCGCCCACCTCCGCCTGGTGCACGTTCCCCACGAAGGCCGCGGCGGGCGCCGCGTACCGCACCAGTGCCCCGCTGGTCTACAAGGTCGACGCGCCCGAGAGGCTGACCGGTGAGGTGATCTACACCTGGTCGTCGCCTCCGCAGAAGCCCGCCGACCACACCGTGCGCGGCACGGGCGCTCCGCTCACCCTGATCCGCACGGCGAAGCAGCCGTTCGGCGACAGCCACGGCAGGGTCGGCGTGACCACCACCGTGCAGGTCGACTACCGTCCGGTCACCGCGACCGTGCGGGGCCGGGTCGGCGACACGGTGAAGGTACGGCTCGGGGTGGACGACCTCGGCCCCGGCCGGGTGCTCGGCGACGAGGACACGGGCCGCTTCGAGGTGGTCCCGCCGGAGGGCACCACGGTGACCTCCGTCCCGTACACCTTCGAGGGAGACGGCGGGAAGTGGGCCTGCGCCCGGCCGAAGCGGCCGGGCGGGGCGTTCGTCTGCGAGATCGGCAACGACCGGTTCTACGAGGTCCGCCACGAGGGCGGGACGACCGCCATCGACTTCCACATCCGCATCGACCGTCAGGTCCCGGGCGCGAAGGGCGCCATCCGCACCTACAACCCGTACGACCGCACCCCCGGCAACGACATCGCCTCGATCCCTCTGGAGGCCTCACCGGCCCCGTGGTACCGGCGGGTCCTGCGGCCCGAGTCGCTGGTGTCGGCGACGGTCCTCGCGGTCGTGGCCGGCGTGCTCCTCCACGCCCGCCGTCGCCGCAGGGGTACGGCGGCCTAGACGCCCGCGCCCGTGCGCCGCAGCACCCGCAGCGAGCCGGTGTCCGAGACCTCGGTGAAGGCCCCCGACTCCAGGGCGCGCAGGTAGACGCGGTAGGGGGCCTGGCCGGTGAACTCGTCGACCGGGTCCGGGAAGACGTCGTGGACGACGAGGAGCCCGCCGGGCGCCACATGCGGGGCCCAGCCCTCGTAGTCGGCGGTGGCGTGCTCGTCGGTGTGACCGCCGTCGACGAAGACGAGGCCGAGCGGCGAGTTCCAGAACGCGGCGATCTGCGGCGAACGGCCGACCAGCGCGACCACGTGCTCCTCCAGCCCCGCCCGGTGCAGGGTGCGGCGGAAGACGGGCAGCGTCTCCATCAGGCCGATCTCGGGGTCGACGGTCTCCGGGTCGTGGTACTCCCAGCCCGGCTGCTGCTCCTCGCTGCCGCGGTGATGGTCGAGCGTGAGCGCGGCGACCCCGGCCTCGCGGGCCGCGTCGGCGAGCAGGATCGTGGAGCGCCCGCAGTACGTGCCGACCTCGAGCAACGGCAGCCCCAGCCGCCCCGCCTCGACGGCCGCCGCATACAGGGCGAGTCCCTCGTCGACGGGCATGAACCCCTTCGCCGCCTCGAACGCGGCCAGGATCTCGGGCTTGGGCGCCGCGGGCAGGGGGGTCCCGGACATCAGGGTCCTTCCAGTCGTACGGAGGCGTGGGCGGCCTATGCTGCCGTACCCCCCGCCGATCGATCGACAGGGGGTACGGCAGCGCCCCTTTTTTGGGGCGCGGGGAACGGTGCGACCGGCCACGAAGCACCCGCAGCCCACCGCACCGGCCCCCAGCGGAGCGCTACGCGCTGACCGTCTCGCTCGGCAGCGACAGGTCCAGGTCCACGGCCGTCTCGTCACCCGCGTGGGTAGCGGACGAGGCGAGAGGGCCGTGGCCGGCGGCCTTGGCGGCCACGACATACGCACCCTGCGCCGGCACGGCGAGGGCATAGCCGCCGTCCTCGTCGGACAGGGTCGCGCCGGCCTGTCGGCCGCGGCGGTCGATCAGGGTGACCTTGGCGCGGGCGACCGGAACGCCGTCGGCGTCCAGCACCCGACCGCGGAACCCACGGAGTGCCTGCTCGGCGCGCTCCAGGTTGGCGTCCTCCTCGCTGCTGGCGCGCAGCTGCGAAGCCGTCGCCGGGCGGGGCTGGCGGGGCAGGAAGAGGGCGAGGACCAGACCGACGGCGACCGCGGCGGTCGCGATCAGGAAGGAGACGCGGAAGCCGTGCATGGTCGGGACGGCGACGCCGCCGACGTTGTTCGCGGTGTTCGCCAGCACCATGCCGATGACGGCGCTGGAGACCGACGTACCGATGGAGCGCATCAGGGTGTTGAGGCCGTTGGCCGCGCCGGTCTCGGAGGCCGGGACCGCGCCGACGATCAGCGCGGGCAGCGAGGAGTAGGCGAGGCCGATGCCCGCGCCGAGGACGACCGCGATGACCAGGCTCTGCCAGGCGGCGCTCATCAGGCCGAGGCCGGCGCCGTAGCCGATCGCGATGATCAGCAGGCCGAGGATCAGGGTGACCTTGGGGCCGTACTTCGCGGAGAGGCGGGCGTAGACGGGCGCGGTGACCATCATCGTCAGGCCGAGCGGGGCGACGAGCAGACCGGCGACGACCATCGACTGGCCGAGGCCGTAGCCGGTGGCCTTCGGGAGCTGGAGCAGCTGCGGCAGAACGAGGGAGACGACGTAGAAGGAGACGCCGACCATGATCGAGGCGAGGTTGGTGAAGAGGACGGCGGGGCGGGCCGTGGTGCGCAGGTCCACCAGCGGGGCCTTGACGCGCAGCTCCATCACGCCCCACAGGACGAGGACGACGGCGGAGGCGGCGAACAGGCCGAGGGTGGTGGCGGAGGTCCAGCCCCAGTCGCTGCCCTTGGTGATGGGGAGGAGGAAGAGGACGAGGCCCGCGGAGAGGCCGATCGCGCCCAGGACGTCGAAGGTGCCCTCGGCGCGGGCCGGGGACTCGGGTACGACGAGGAGGGTGAGGGCGATGGCGAGGGCGCCGAGGCCTGCGGCGCCGTAGAAGAGGGCGTGCCAGTCGGCGTGCTGGGCGACCAGGGCGGCGGCGGGCAGGGCGAGGCCGCCGCCGACGCCGATCGAGGAGCTCATCAGGGCCATCGCCGAGCCGAGCTTCTCGCGCGGCAGCATGTCCCGCATCAGGCCGATGCCGAGCGGTATCGCGCCCATGGCGAAGCCCTGGAGCGTACGGCCGACGATCATCGTGATCAGGTCGCTGGTGAGCGCGCTCACCAGGGCGCCGACGACCATCACGGCCAGGCTGAGGATGAGCATCCGCCGCTTGCCGTACAGGTCGCCGAGGCGGCCCATGATCGGGGTGGCCACGGCGCCCGACAGCAGGGTGGAGGTCAGGACCCAGGTGGCGTTGCTGGGCGCGGTGCCCAGCAGCTGCGGCAGGTCCTTGATGACCGGGACGAGCAGGGTCTGCATCACCGCGACCACGATGCCCGCGAAGGCGAGCACGGGGACGACGGCTCCGCTCGCTGGGCGGGTGGGCCGGTCGGTGGTCGTGTGCGTCATGGGGTGGGGCCTCCGGGCCGGTAGTTCGGGATACGTGGAGCATGAACCCGTATGCATGAGCAACTATTCCGGTGCTTCGGCGTACTAACGATTTCTTTATCGTCTCTTGACGTACGGGGTGCGAGGGGAGGCGGGGAGGCCGAGGTGGGAGTGGGGGCGGAGGCTCGGGGAGGGCCGGAGCCCTAGGCCGAAATCCCGATGCCGAGAGCGTCCGCCTGTTGCGACCATGACACCCATGCCAGAAGCCGCAGGCACCACCCGCCGCACCGCCCACCGCCCTGCCCGCCGCACCGCCCACCGCGCCCCCCGTCCCCGCACCGCACCCCCTGCCTGGCTGCTCGTGGCGCTCGCGTGCGCCGGGCAGTTCCTCGTCGTGCTCGACGTGTCCGTCGTGAACGTGGCGCTGCCGTCCCTGCGGACGGACCTCGGTATGAGTTCTTCGGGACTGCAGTGGGTGGTGAACGCGTACGCCATGGCCTTCGCCGGGTTCATGCTGCTCGGCGGACGGGCCGGCGACCTCTGCGGACGCAAGCGGATGTTCCTGACCGGGCTCGCCCTGTTCACGCTGGCCTCGCTGGCCGGCGGGCTGGCCCAGGAGGGCTGGCAGCTGCTGGCGGCACGGGCCGTACAGGGGCTGGGCGCGGCCGTCCTCGCTCCGTCCACGCTGACGATCGTCGCCTCGGCCGTCCCGGAGGGCGCGGCGCGGGCCCGGGCGATCGCCACGTGGACGGCGGTCGGCGCGGGCGGCGGGGCCGCGGGCGGGCTCGTCGGCGGGGCGCTCGTGGACCTGTCGTCGTGGCGCTGGGTACTGCTGATCAACGTGCCGGTCGGCGCGCTGGTCCTGGCCCTCGCCCTGCGCCTGCTGCCCGAGAGCCGCGCCGGGGACGGCCGGCGCCTGGACCTGCCGGGCGCCCTGCTGATCACCTCCGGCCTGGCCACACTGGCGTACGGCATCTCGCGGACGGAGGCCGAGGGGTGGACGGCGTCGGCGACCCTCGTGCCGCTGGCCGCCGGGCTCGCCCTGGTCGGGCTGTTCCTCGCCGTCGAGGCGCGGACGGCGGCCCCGCTGATGCCGCTCGGGCTGCTGCGACTGCGGGCGGTGGCCTCGGCGAACGCGGCGACGTTCCTGTGCGGCTCGGCGCTGTTCTCCCAGTGGTTCTTCATGACGCTGTACGCGCAGAACGTCCTCGGCTACACCCCGCTGGAGGCCGGTCTCGCCCTGATGCCCAGCTCCCTGGCGATCGTCCTCGGCTCGAAACTCGCGCCCCTCCTCATCCGTACGGTCGGCGCGCGCACCGTGGCGGCGCTGGGCACGCTGGTCGCGGCGGCCGGAAGCGGCTGGCAGTCGACGCTGGGCGCACACAGCGCGTACGTCACCGGGATCCTGCTGCCGGGCGTCCTGACGATGCTGGGCTCCGGCCTGGCGGCGACCCCGCTCGCCCTGCTCGCCACGTCGGGGGCGGCCCCCGGCGAGGCCGGTCTGGTGTCCGGGCTGGTCAACACCTCCCGCACGATGGGCGGCTCACTGGGCCTGGCCGTGCTGTCGACGATCGCGGCGGCGCGTACGGAGGCACACGGGACGCCGGGGCACGGGATACCGGGGCACGGGACGCCGGAGGCGCTGACTGAGGGGTACGCGCTGGCGTTCCGCACGGGGGCGGGGGTGCTGCTGGCCGGGGCGGTGCTGATGCTGGTCTGGCTGCCGAGGAGCGGCGGGGCCACGGAGGTGGGCCGTGGGACGGCAGAAGGGGAGGGCGGCGGGGCCGCAGAGGTGGGTGGCAGGGCCGTGCGAGAGGGCGGCCGGACGGCAGGAGGGGAAGCGGGCGGGGTCGCCGCGAAAAATGTCGTCGAGTCGAGGCAACGATCCTGACCCCTCATGGCCTCCTTTGAACATCTAGGAGGTGCCCATGGGGGATCGGAAGCAGGCCGGGGACGCGGAGTTCCAGGCTTTCGTCGTCGGCCGCTGGCCACGGCTGATGCGCACGGCATTTCTCCTCACGGGGGAGCAGCATGCCGCGGAGGACCTGGTCCAGTCGACGCTGGAACAGGTCTATGTGGCCTGGCGCAGGGTCGCCTCGGCCGACGAGCCGGAGGCGTATGTACGGCGCGTGATGATCAACGCGCATGCCCGCAGGTATCGCAGGAAGCTGCGCGAGTTCCTCGCCCCGAGGGACGACGACCGGGGCCTGGGCCATGAGATCGCCGACGCCGGCGACCTGATCGCCCAGGCCGACGACCGGCACACCCTGCTGAAGGCGCTGGCCAAGCTGCCGGCGCGGCAGCGGGAGGCGGTGGTCCTGCGGTACTGGGAGGACCTGACCGAGACGCAGACGGCCGAGGCGATGGGCTGCTCGGTCGGCGCGGTGAAGAGCAACGCGGCCAAGGGGATCGCGAAACTCCGCGCCATACCGGGACTGGCCGACATGGCGACGCACGGAGGGCGGAAGTGATGAGCGCGAACCGGGAGACGGACGACAGCATGACCCACCACGACATCGCCTTCCTGCTGGCCGACGCCGCGGACGAGGTGGAGATCGGCATAGCCCCCACCCAGTCGCTGATCCGCGGCGGCCGTCGCCGCAAGGCCCGCCGCTGGGCGGTGGCTGCGGCCACGGTCGTGGTGGTCGCCGGCTCGACGGGGGCGCTGGCCGTGGCCGGACTGCCGGGCGGCGGGGAGCGGGGGGCGCCGCCGGCGACACGGCTGACGCCGAGCACGACCCCCGACGTCTTCGCGCCCCACCGCACCACGCTCGCGACCGGGACGGAGCAGGGGAAGGAGTGGAGGGTCTACATCGACGTGTGGACGGCGCCGACCGACGAGGTGGAGGCGGCGGCCGAACTGCAGTCCATGGGCGAGTACGGCGAGCGGCCCGCGGACGTCGACGAGCCCGCCGGTCTGGTCGGCAAGACCTCGTTCTTCGTCCACCGGGGCTTCGGGACCACCGCCGCGAGCGACCCGGTGACGCTGAACACCTTCCCGAAGGACGAGAAGATGGCGGGCAGGGACCTCGAGTCCGCCGCCCTCCCTCTGGTCCCCGGCACCGACGGCCCCAGCCGTCTGGTCATCGGCCATGTCGCCAAGACGGCCCAGGAGGTCACCTGCACCTGGAAGGACGGCACGACGAGCGTGGTCCGCAAGGCCCCCTCCAACAGCGAGGTCGCCACCGACGAACTGGTGATCCGCACCGTCGAGGGCTCCACGTCCAACTGGTTCGTGTGCCTGGCCCCGGCGGGCAAGGACTTCAAGTCGGTGGAGGTGACGGGCTAGACGGGACAGGCGGGACAGACGGGACAGACGGGATGGGGACGAGGAGATGCCGAAGCCGGACGGGGCGCGGAGGGACCGCACACCGCCCTCCCGTCCGGCCGCCGCGCCTGAGCGCTCCCCGGGGTGCCCGTTAGGGTGGCAGGCGTGTCGTACGTAGGTCCGAACCCCGATCCGTTCGATCCCTTCGATCCCTTCGATTCCCGGCAGCCCCGCCGCTCCCCGCTGCGCCGCCCGCTGACGGTCGCCCTCGCCGTGCTCGTGCCCGGGGCGCTGCTCGGGTGGCTGGCGTACGAGGCGCTGGGCGGCACGGGAGGCGACGGCCCGGACCGCTCGGCGGCAGCGGGGGCGTCGTCGAGCACCCTGCGCTCCCCCACGGACGGCACGAACGGCACGAACGGCTCCGACGGCGCGAACGGCGACGGAAAGCAGAACACCGGCATCGGCGCCGGCGCCACCCCCTCGCCGTCCTCCGCTTCCGGCTCCCTCGGCTCTCTCGAGGGCAAGGTCGTCGTCATCGACCCGGGCCACAACCCCACCAACTTCCAGCACACCGCCGACATCGACCGCAAGGTGGACATCGGCACCAACTGGAAGGAGTGCGACACCACGGGGACGTCCACCAACTCCGGTTACAGCGAGGCGAAGTTCACGCTGGACGTGGCCCACCGGCTGCGCACCCTGCTGCAACAGCAGGGCGCCACGGTGAAACTGACGCAGGACGGCGACCGTCCCTACGGCCCCTGCGTGGACGAACGGGCCCGGATCGGTAACGCGGCGCACGCCGACGCGGTCGTCTCGATCCACGCCGACGGCTCGGCGGCCGGCAACCGCGGCTTCCATGTGATCCTGCCGGGCGCGGTGCACGAGGGCGCCGCCGACACCCGCCCCATCGTCGCCCCGTCCCGCAGCCTCGGAAAGCTGATCGCAGACGACTTCGCCCGCTCGACGGACAGTTCGCCCTCCAACTACCTCGGCGACGGCACCGGTCTCGTCACGCGTGAGGACCTGGGCGGTCTCAATCTGTCAACGGTTCCCAAGGTGTTCATCGAGTGCGGCAACATGCGCGATACCAAGGACGCGGCGCTACTGACCAGCAGCGCCTGGCGGCAGGAGGCGGCGCAAGGAATCTCTGAGGGAATCGTGAGTTTCCTGCGCGGGTAGTGATCAGTGCGCTGATCCCGGCGGACAGTCCGATCGTGCGGACGATAGTGTCGTCCCTACGATGAGGGGCCGCCCCCGCGCTTCACACAGGGGCCTGACGGCGACATGGTGACAGCGACGCCTCTACCGATATCTGTACGCGTGTACCGATGACGAGACGACTGACGAAGGACCTGAAGTGAATATCCGCTCCCTCACTCGAGGCGACGGCGTGGTGATCGGAGCAGCGGTATTGCTGTTCATCGCGTCGTTCCTGGATCTCTACTCGATCGACGGGATTCCCGACAGCTACGACCTCCCGAGCCTCTGGGGCAGCGGGCCGGTCCTGCTCAGTGTCGTTCTCGCGGGGATCATCGGCGCCGCACTCGTCGTCGTCAGCCGGGCGCTGCCGCAGGAGCGCAAGATCGCCGGGCTGGACCTGCGACAGTTCGGCGTGGCCTTCACGGTCTTCGCCGCGTGGAGCACACTCGGCAACGTCTTCGACCCGGCCGGCGGCTACGACAACGTCGGCGAGAGCTCGAACGGCCCCGACGCCGGCACGGGCCTGATCCTCGCCCTCGTCGCCACGCTGATCCTGGCCGGCGCCGCCGTCGCCACCCCCCTGGTCCCCGCGCTCCAGGCCGGTCTCATCCCGGCCCCGAAGCCGCAGGCGCCGCAGCCCTACGGTGCGCAGCCGCCCGCCGGTTACGGCTACCCGGGCGCGCAGCAGCCGCCGTCCTTCGGTGGGCAGCCGGGTCCGGGGCAGCCGGGGCCGCAGTCCGCGTTCGGTGCGCAGCCGGGGCCCGCGCAGCCGCCGGCGCCGGACTTCTCGCCGTTCTGGTTCGCCGTTCCGGTGCCGCGTCCGCTGTTCGCGGAGGACGGTACGCCGACGCCGATCGCGGAGCTGGCGCCGGGCACCTGGTACCTCGCGGTCGAGCAGGGCGCCCAGGGTCTGGTCGCGCAGACCCAGGACGGCCGCCGCGGCGTGCTGCGGGACGCCTCCGGCATCCAGCGCGGCTGAGCCTCGTACAGGTCATCGCCTGCCGCACGGCCCCTCGCCCTTCCGGGCGGGGGGCCGTTGTCGTACAGTCGGCACCTCTCCTAATCTGACAGACCGTCAGGAGGCAGGCATGCGGCTCGGTCTCGCGCTCGGCTACTGGGGGCGCGGCCCCTCCGCCGGTCATGTGGAGCTGGCGCGGGAGGCGGAGCGGCTCGGGTACGACTCCGTGTGGACGGCGGAGTCCTGGGGGTCGGACGCGTTCACCCCGCTCACCTGGATCGCCGCGCGGACGTCGACGATCGGGCTGGGCACGGCGGTCGCGCAGATGGCGGCCCGCTCCCCCACCACCACCGCGATGCACGCCCTGACCCTGGACCACCTCTCCGGCGGCCGGCTGACGCTCGGGCTCGGTCTGTCGGGTCCGCAGGTCGTCGAGGGCTGGTACGGCCGCCCGTTCCCGAAGTCGCCGCTGACCGCGACCCGGGAGTACGTCGACGTCGTACGGCAGGTACTGCGGCGGGAGGGGCCGGTGGAGGCGGACGGGCGGTTCCACGCCCACCCTTATCGCGGTGCGGACGCGACAGGGTTGGGGCGGCCGCTGAAGTCCATCACCCACCCCCTGCGACCCGATCTGCCGGTGCTGCTGGGCGCGGAGGGGCCGAAGAACGTCGCGCAGACCGTCGAGATCGCCGACGGCTGGCTGCCGTTGTACTGGTCGCCGAGCCGGCCGGACGCGTACGGACCGGCGGTGGAACGGCTTCCCGAGGGTTTCCGGGTCGCGCCCATGGCGCGGGTCAGGGTCTGCGACGACGTCGCCGAGGGGCTGCTCGGGGTCAAGACCATGCTCGGCTTCTACATCGGCGGCATGGGCCACGCCACCCGCAACTTCCACGCCGACCTGATGGCCCGCATGGGCTACGAGGAGGAGGCCCGGCGGATCCAGGAGCTGTTCCTCGCCGGCCGCCGGGAGGAGGCCGTGCTCGCCGTGCCGGACGCCTTCGCCGACGAGATCTCCCTCGTCGGCCCGCGCGAACGCATCGCCGAGCGCCTGGAGCCCTGGCGCAAGGGCCCGGTGACGGACCTGCTCGCCCTGGCCCCGGACCCGTACACGCTACGGGTCCTGGCGGAGCTCAACGCCTAGAGGTCCTGTCCCCCTCCTGCGACGTGATCGGCCGGACAGGACCTGGCCCCCGCCTCAGGAGCAGCAGTCGGCCTCGAGTCCCAGCGGCAGCTGCTCGCCGCCGAACACCGCGCAGGTGGCCTCGTGGCCGCCCAGCGCGGCGACGGCCAGGACCAGGGATCCGGCCGTCCAGGTGGTCAACTCCCGTGGCCAGATGGCCTCGTCCTCGAAGACGTAGCCGGTCCAGTACAGACCCGACTCGGCGTCCCGCAGATGCTGGATCGCCTGGAGGATCTCCAGCGCCCGGTCGGACTCGCCCATCGCCCAGAGGGCGAGGGCCAGTTCGGCCGACTCTCCGCCGGTCACCCACGGGTTGGGCGCGACGCAGCGCACGCCGAGCCCCGGCACCACGAACCGCTCCCAGTCCGCCTCGATCCGGGCCTTGGCCTCCGCGCCGGTCAACGCCCCGCCCAGCACCGGGTAGTACCAGTCCATCGAGTAGCGGTCCTTGTCGAGGAACCGCTCCGGGTGGCGCCGTATGGCGTGCCGCAGCGCGCCCGCCGCCAACTCCCAGTCCGGCTGGGGCTCTTCGCGCTGCTCGGCGATGGCCAGCGCGCACCGCAGCGCCTGGTGGATCGAGGAGGAGCCGGTCAGCAGCGCCTCGGCGGTCGGCGTGCCGTCGTCCTCGCGCCGCCAGCCGATCTGTCCGCCCGGCTGCTGCAGCCGCAGCACGCACTCGACGGCCGCGTAGACGGCCGGCCACATGCGGTCCAGGAACGTGTCGTCGCCGGTGGACAGGTAGTGATGCCAGACGCCTACGGCGATGTAGGCGACGAAGTTCGTCTCGCGGGCCCGGTCGGTGACGTCGTCGAAGGCCCCGTCGGCGTAGGCGGCGTACCAGGAGCCGTCCTCGTTCTGGTGCCGGGCGAGCCAGGTGTAGGCCCGGTCGGCGGCCTCGTGCTCGCCGGCCGCGTCCAGGGCCATCGCGGCCTCGGTGTGGTCCCAGGGGTCCAGGTGGTGCCCGCGGAACCAGGGGATCGCGCCGTCCTCCCGCTGCACGGCGAGGATGCCGGCGACGGTCTCGGCGGCCTGCTCGGCGGTGAGGACCCCGGGCAGGACGAGGTGTTCTGTCCGGGGAGTGGTCACTTGGCGTCCACTCGCGGCAGGTGCGGCTTGGTCGCGTACGCCACGAAGCTCTTGCCGATGAGCGGGTTCAGCGCCTGCTCGGCGACCCGTGTCGCCAGCGGTTTCTTCATGATGTCCCAGACCAGCAGCTTGTGGTACGCCCGCACCGGCAGCGCCTTGTCGTTGTCGACGCCGAACGCGCACTTCAGCCACCAGTACGGCGAGTGCAGCGCGTGGGCGTGATGGGTGCCGTACGGCTTCAGGCCCGCCTCGCGGATCTTCGTGAGCAGTTCGTCCGCCTTGTAGATGCGGATGTGGCCGCCCTCGACCTCGTGGTAGGCGTCGGAGAGGGTCCAGCAGACCTTCTCGGGGCCGTAGCGCGGGACGGTGATCGCGATGCGGCCGCCGGGCTTGAGCACGCGCACCATCTCGGCGAGGACGCCCTTGTCGTCCGGGATGTGCTCCATCACCTCGGAGATGATGACGACGTCGAAGGACTCGTCGGGGAAGGGCAGCGCGAGGGCGTCGCCCTCCATGGCGGTCGCGGTGGCGCCCTCGGGGGCCTCGCCGGCCTCCTTCATCGCCGCGAACCACTTGGCGACCTCTCGAATTTCCTCGGCGTTCTGATCCAGCGCCACGACCTGCGCGCCACGCCGGTAACACTCGAAGGCATGCCGGCCCGCCCCGCAGCCGAGGTCCAGGACTCGGTCGCCCGGGGCGAGCGGGAACCGGGAGAAGTCGACGGTCAGCACGTGGCCCTGCTTTCGCGATCGGATGCTTCAGATGCTTCGGTTACGACGTCAACGGTCTGGGGCGCGGACACAGGGGGCGCTGCGGACGCAGGGGCCGGGACCGAGGTCGCCGTGGCCGCCGTGGACGCCGTTGGTGTCGTGGACGCCGAGGTCGCCTTGGCCCCCGTGGTCGCCGACGAGGTCGCCGTTCGGGGCCGGCGGGCCCGCTGGGGCTCTCGGTCGCCGCCGGCCACGGCTATCGCCTCGCGGTAGCGCTCCACGGTGCCCTCGGCGGCCCGCGCCCAGGTGAACCGCTCCAGCACCCGCGTCCGGCCGGCCGCGCCGAGCCGGGCCCGCAGCTCGGGGTCGCCCAGCAGCCGGGCGAGGCCCGCGGCGAGCGCGCCGGAGTCCCCCGGCGGCACCGCGAGGCAGGTCTCCCCGTCGCGCCCGGCGACCTCGGGGATCGCCCCTCCGGTGGTGGCGACGAGCGGCGTCCCGGTCGCCATGGCCTCCGCCGCCGGCAGGGAGAACCCCTCGTACAGGGACGGCACGCAGGCGACCTCCGCCGAGCGCACCAGGTCGACGAGTTCGGCGTCGGAGATGCCCTTGACGAACTCGACGACGCCTTCGAGGCCGTACCGCTCGATCGCCTGGGCGACGGGCCCCTCCTGCGGGCGCTTGCCGACGACGACGAGGTGGGCGTGCGGGTGCTCGGTGCGCACCTTCGCCAGCGCCTCGACGAGGAAGACCAGGCCCTTGAGCGGAACGTCCGCGCTGGACGTCGTCACGATCCGGCCCGGCGTCACGGGCACCGCGGGACTCGGCGAGAACAGGTCGGTGTCGGCGCCGATGTGGACGACGTGGATGCGGTCGTCGCGGACGCCGAGGTGGTCGGCGATCTCCTGGCGGGAGGTGCCGGAGACGGTGAGCACGGACGGCAGCCGGCGGGCGACGCGCTTCTGCATCCGGGTGAACCCGTACCAACGGCGCACGGACGCACGGCGCTTGAAGCCCTCGGCGGCGTCCAGCTCCAACTGCCGGTCGACGGTGATGGGATGGTGGATGGTGGTGACCAGCGGAGCGCCGACGTCCCCCAACAACCCGTATCCCAGGGTCTGGTTGTCGTGCACGACGTCGAACTCGCCGCGCCGGGCGCGCAGATGGCGGCGGGCGCGCAGCGAGAAGGTCAGCGGTTCGGGGAACCCGCCGGTCCACATGGTCGCCACTTCCAGCGCGTCGACCCAGTCGCGGTACTCGTCGCGCTTCGGGGTGCGAAAGGGGTCCGGCTGGCGGTACAGGTCGAGGCTGGGGAGCTCGGTGAGCGACAGACGGTCCTCGTACCCCTCGTCCAGGACGGGATAGGGCTGGGAGCCGATGACCTCGACACGGTGCCCGAGGCGGACGAGCTCACGCGAGAGATGCCGTACGTAGACGCCCTGGCCGCCGCAGAACGGGTTCCCCTTATAGGTGAGGAGCCCGATGTCGAGCGGTCGCCTGCCGTCGGCGGCGAGGTCATGCCGGGGCCCCGCCTGACTGGCCTCCGCGGTCACTCCGGGCCCCCTTCTGCCTGCACTGTCCCGCGAGACTACGACGGGACGCTAATCTAGAACAAGTTTCAGACTTGATCGTTCGGGAGGCTCTGAATCTACCGGCAGGTAGGGGCGCCGGAAGAAGTGGATCAGGTGATTCACGCCACGGCGACCGCCCTGCCATGCTGTGTGATCACCGACCCTCACCGACTGTCACGGAACGGAACGGAACGGGACCCATGCCTGCGGAAGCCAAGGCGAACAAGGCGCAGCCCTCGCCCCTCACGGAGCGGCAGCAGGCGCGCCGCCGCCGCATCCTGCACGCGAGCGCGCAGCTGGCCAGCCGGGGCGGTTTCGACGCGGTGCAGATGCGGGAGGTGGCCGAGTCCTCGCAGGTCGCCCTCGGCACGCTCTACCGCTACTTCCCTTCCAAGGTGCATCTGTTGGTCGCCACGATGCAGGACCAGCTGGAGCACATGCACGGCACGGTGCGCAAGAAGCCCCCGGCGGGCGAGAAGGCGGCGGACCGGGTCGCGGAGACGCTGATGCGCGCCTTCCGCGCCCTCCAGCGCGAGCCGCACCTGGCCGACGCGATGGTCCGTGCCCTGACCTTCGCCGACCGCAGCGTCTCCCCCGAGGTCGACCAGGTCTCCCGTCAGACGACGGCGATCATCCTTGACGCGATGGGCCTGGAGCACCCGACGCCCGAGCAGCTCTCCGCGGTCCGGGTCATCGAGCACACCTGGCACTCGGCCCTCATCACCTGGCTGTCGGGCCGCGCGTCCATCGCCCAGGTCCGCATCGACATCGAGACGGTCTGCCGCCTGATCGACGTGACGGACCCGGACGCGGACACGCACGACTGAGCACTACGACGCCGAGGGCGCGCACTCACCCCGAGGCCCGAGGCCCGAGGTCCAAGGTGTCCAAGGTCCAAGGTCCAAGGTCCAAGGTCCAAGGTCCAAGGCTCAAGGGGAGGAGATCCTCATTCCTCCGGCGGGAACACCGGCTCCCCACTCCCCATCAGCGTGATCACGATCGCCTCCACCGGGCAGCTCTCCGCCGCCTCCAGGACCCGTTCGTTCGCGTCCGTGTCGGGGTCGACCGGGTGGGACTGCCGGGCGGAGTCGAGCCGGAAGCCGTCCGGGGCGTGGTGGAGGCACTGGGCGGAGCCGATGCACAGGGAGCGGTCGACCTCGACGTGCCAGCGGTCGCCCGCGCCCAGGCTCGGCTCCGTTCGCACGGGATGCACCCCCATCCCCTCAGCCCTCCCAGCCGGCCGGGAGGTGGATCATCTTGTGCTCGAGGTACTCGCCGAAGCCCTCCGGGCCGAACTCCCGCCCCAGACCTGAGTTCTTGTAGCCGCCGAACGGGCCGAGCATGTCGAGGCTGAAGGTGTTGACGGAGTAGGTGCCGGTACGGACCTGACGGGCGACCTCGATGCCGTGCGCCACGTCCGCCGTCCACACGCTGCCGCTGAGGCCGTAGTCGGAGTCGTTGGCGATCTTCAGCGCCTCGGACTCGTCGCCGTAGGGAAGCAGGCAGATCACCGGGCCGAAGATCTCCTCCCGGGCTATCCGCATGGAGTTGTCGACGTCGCCGAAGAGGGTCGGCTCGACGTACCAGCCCCGGTCCAGACCCGGTGGACGGCCGCCGCCCGTGAGGACCTTCGCGCCCTCCTCCTGGCCGATGCGGATGTAGTCGAGGTTGCGCTGCTGCTGCCGCCTGGCGACCAGCGGGCCGACCTGGGTCGCCGGGTCCAGCGGGTCGCCGACGACCAGGGCGCTCGCCGCCGCGGCGAAGGCGTCCGCGAACTCGTCGTAGCGGGAGCGCGGCAGCAGGATGCGGGTCTGGGCGACGCAGGCCTGCCCGTTGTTCATCCAGGCCGCCGAGACGATGCCGGGGACGGACGTCGTGATGTCCGCGTCGGGCAGGACGACGGCCGCCGACTTGCCGCCGAGCTCCAGGGTCACCCGGGTCAGGTTCCTGGCCGCCACCTCCATGACCCGTTTGCCGGCCGCGACCGACCCCGTGAAGGAGACCTTGTCGACGCCGGGGTGTCCGACCAGGTACTCGCTCACCTCGCGGTCCGCCGGAAGGATCGACAGAACGCCCTCGGGCAGACCGGCGTCCCGCGCGATCTCGGCGAGGAGGTAGGCGTCCAGCGGGGACTCGGGCGACGGCTTGAGCACCACCGTGCAGCCGGTGAGCAGCGCGGGCGCGAGCTTGGCGGCGGCGACGAACTGCGGGACGTTCCAGGGGACCACGGCCGCGACCACGCCCACCGGCTCACGCCGGACGAGGATGCGCCCCAGAACCCCGTCGCGCCGCTCCTCGTAGGTGAAGTTCCGGGCGACCGTGATCGCCGCGTCCCAGACCATCATCGCGCCGAGGGCCTGCGCGAGGACGCTCCAGGAGTACGGGGAGCCGTTCTCGGAGGAGATGACGCGGGCGATCTCCTCGTGCCGGGCGGCGATCCCGTCCTTGATGCGGGTGACGACGGCGATCCGCTCGTCGAGCGGGAGCCGGGGCCAGGGCCCCTCGTCGAAGGCCCGCCGCGCCACGGCCACCGCCCGGTCGACGTCGGCCGTCGACGCGTGCGGCACCCGCCCGATGACCTCCTCGGTGTGCGGCGAGATCACCTCGATGACGCCCTTGCCCAGCGGGTCGGTCAGTTCCCCGCCGATGAACAGCTGTCCGTGTTCCACGAGCTCGGCCATGGCCACTGCCTTCGTCTACGACGTCGCTGCTGGGTTTCTGAGCAGCTTCCGAGTTTCTGACGGTGTATCAGGAACTGATACCAGTTCTAGTTATAGTGGGCAATGGCCGTGCGACGGAGGGCAGATGATGAGCAGCCGAGACGACGACGATCCCCTGGCTCCGGTGCACGACCACGGCGGTGGCGTCCGCTCCCTACGGGTCCCCATCCCGGACAACCCGCTCGGCCACACCCTCGTGTACGTCGTCGACACCGACCGTGGACCGGTGCTGATCGACACCGGCTGGGACGACCCCGCCTCCTGGGACGCCCTGGCCGCCGGACTGACGGCCTGCGGCACCTCGGTCGCCGAGCTGCACGGGGTCGTCGTCACCCACCACCACCCCGACCACCACGGCCTCTCCGGCCAGGTGCGGGAGGCCTCCGGGGCGTGGGTGGCGATGCACGCGGCGGACGCGGCGATCGTGCGGCGGGCCCGCGAGACCCGCCCCGAGCGCTGGTACACGTACATGGCGGACAAGCTCACGACCGCCGGCGCCCCCGAGGAGCACATCGCTCCGCTGCGCACGCCTCCGGCCCGCCGCCGCCCCCTCCCCGGCCTCGCTCCCGCCCTGCCCGACCGCGAGATCGTCCCCGGCGAACTCCTCGCGCTGCCCGGCCGCCGTCTGCGCGCGATCTGGACGCCGGGCCACACCCCAGGCCACGTCTGCCTGCACCTGGAGGAGGAGCACCCGGCCCGGCTCCCGGGCCACGGACGCCTGTTCTCCGGCGACCACCTGCTCCCGGAGATCACCCCGCACATCGGCCTGTACGAGGACCCCGACGACGCCACCGTCACCGATCCGCTCGGCGACTACCTCGACTCCCTCGAACGCGTCGGCCGCCTCGCCCCCGCCGAGATCCTCCCGGCCCACCAGTACGCCTTCACCGACGCCCCCGCCCGGGTACGGGAACTGCTCGACCACCACGAGGACCGCCTCACCGGCCTCCTCACGCTCCTCGCCACTCCCCTCACCCCCTGGCAGCTCGCCACCCACATGGAGTGGAACCGCCCCTGGGACCAGATCCCCTACGGCTCGCGGAACATCGCCGTCTCGGAGGCGGAGGCCCACCTGCGCCGCCTGGTGAAACTGGGCCGGGCGGAGGCGGTGACGGGAAGCGACCCGGTGACGTACGTGGCGGTGTGAGGCCGCTGGGCCGACAAGGGGCGGGCAGGCCATGTGAAGGTCCGGCATGAGCGGTCCCGTTCACAGGAGGGATCCGCGTAGTTCACAGCGCGGCTCTACGGTGCTGAAGCACCCGCCCGGCACCCCGGCCCCCCTGGTGAAGCCCATGGACCCGATCGAGCAACTCCTCGCCGAACGAGCCTGCCAGCGCCTGCTCCTCGGCCTCGTCCGCCGCCTGGACCTCGGCGAACAGCCCGCCTCCGTGGCCGAGCTGTTCACCGAGGACGGCACCTGGGCCTGGCCGGAGCGCGACCGGCTGGTCACGGGCCGCGACGCCCTGCGCGCCCACTTCGGCTCCCGCGCCGCCGACCGCCGCGCCCGCCGCCTGATGTCCGACGTCCACGTCGAGGTGACCTCCCCGGACACGGCGACGGCGACCTCGTACTTCACCACGTTCCACGTCGACCACGACCGCCCCACGCCGGGACCCCCCGTAGGGATCGGCCACTACGAGGACGTCCTGCACCGCACCCCCGACGGCTCCTGGCTCCTCGCCCGACGCACCCTGCACCTCTCCTCCAGCAGCCCGGCGCCTCTCCTCTAGACCGCGGGCGAGCGGATCGACCGGACCGACCGGAGCGTCGGCGAGCGGATCGACTCCCCCGGCGAGGCGCCGGTCACATATGACGCGCCCGGCCCGTGAGGCGTCGTGAGCCCGCTGTCACCGAACCGCGCTTGAACGGTGAACCACCCCACATGACTCACATCACCTACTAACCACCCTAGTGGTGCATTTCGGACGCCATGTACATGACTTTGGCCCCTCTGACCTGCACATTGAGAGCCAGCTCACACGACCGACCTTCACCCCGAATACGACCACAACTAGCAAAAGGGGTCTTTGCGGACGGCTCCCGATCCTGCTTCTCTGGTTGACGTCGCACGGCGCCGACGAGCCCCACAGGCCTCGGCGCCGACGCATGCAGCCACCCACCGCAACCACGCGGTGCGGCCACGCACCGCGTGACTCCGGCATGCAGCGACGTCACTGTCCCCGAAGAAAAAGGTTCTCCGTGTCCGTCTCCGTCATCCGCCGCATCGCTTCCCCGAAGAAGGCCCTCACCGCCGTCGCCGTGGCCGCCGCCACCGCCGGCATGGCCATGACCGCGGCGCCCGCCCACGCGGCCACCACCGTGGCCAGCGCCTCCCAGGCCCAGGCGATCGCGCACAAGATGATCCCGGACGCCGCGCAGTACAACGCCTTCGCCAACATCGTGAAGCACGAGAGCGGCTGGGACGTCGACGCCACCAACGCCTCCTCCGGCGCCTACGGCCTCGTCCAGGCCCTCCCGGGCTCCAAGATGGCCTCCGCGGGCTCCGACTGGAAGACCAACGCCGCCACCCAGATCAAGTGGGGTCTGGACTACATGAACTCCCGCTACGGCAGCCCGGTCGGCGCCTGGAACTTCTGGCAGGCCAACAACTGGTACTGACCAGCAGCACCACCCACCGCGCGGTGCACGAAGGCGGCGGCCCCCACCCCGGGGCCGCCGCCTTCGCCGTTTCCCCGGCTCCGCGTGATGCACTGAGCCGATGACCACCGAGCCCGCCGCCCAGGACCCCGAGGGCGCCGAGACGCGCGGTGTCCCCCTGGTCCCCGTGCTCCTGGGCCTGACCGTGGTGAGCGGCCTGATCGACGCGGTCAGCTACCTCGGCCTCGGCCATGTCTTCACCGCGAACATGACCGGCAACGTCGTCGTCCTCGGCTTCGCCGCCGCAGGCGCCGCCGGCTTCTCCGTCCGGCACGCCGCGACCTCGCTGATCTGCTTCCTGGCGGGCGCGGCGACGGGCGGTCGCCTCAGTCGCCGACTGGGCGGCGGCTCGCGGCGCAGGTGGGCGCGGCGGACCCTGGCCGTCGAGGCGCTCCTGCTGGCCGTCTCGTCCGCCGTGGCCTTCGCCGCCCCGGACGACTCTCCCGCCACGGTGTACTCCGTGATCGCCGTCACCGCCTTCGCGATGGGCCTGCGCAACGCGGCCGTCCGCAAACTGAGCGTGCCCGGCCTCACCACGACCACCGTCGTGACCATGACCCTGACCGGCCTGGCCTCCGACTCCTCCATGGGCGAGGGAACGGGCAGCCGCTCAGCACGCCGTACAGCGGCCGTGGTCGCGATGTTCCTGGGCGCGGCCCTGGGCGCCGGGCTGGTGATCCACCACGGCATCGCGCTCCCGCTGCTGATCGCGGCCGCGGTGTCGGGAGTCCTGGCGGCGACGGCGTCCGGGCGGGACTGAGAGAGCCCCGGCCGCCAGGCCAGCCGGCCAGCGAAGCGTCTCCGGAACCCGCACCGGAGCCCGCACCGGAGCAAGCACCGGAGCCCGTGCCGTCGGCGGCCCGATCCCCACGACGCCGGGACAGCAGGGTCGCCCCGGCGACCACGGCCCACGGCCCACGGCCCACGGCCCACGGCCCACGGGTGACGCAGTCCACATCTCGGGGGTTCCCGACACCGGACGTCGCTTCCCGCCACTCCCCGTCACTCCGTGCTGACCTGCAACTCCTTCACCCCGTTGATCCAGGCGGACCGCAGCCGCCGGGGATCCCCGACGAGCCGGAGCCCCGGCATGGCGTCGGCGACGGCGTTGAAGATGAGGTTGATCTCCAGCACGGCCAGCGACTTGCCCAGGCAGAAGTGGGGCCCGCCGCCGCCGAACCCGAGGTGGGGGTTGGGATCGCGCGTCACGTCGAAGTCGTCGGCGCGGTCGAACACCTCGGGGTCGTGGTTGGCGGAGGCGTAGAAGATCCCGACCCGGTCCCCCTTCTTGATCAGCTTCCCGCCGAGCTCGGTGTCCTGGGTGGCGGTCCGCTGGAAGGCGACGACGGGGGTGGCCCATCGCACGATCTCCTCGGCGGCGGTCGAGGGCCGCTCCCTCTTGTACAGCTCCCACTGCTCGGGATGGGTGAGGAAGGCGTGCATGCCGTGGGTGATGGCGTTGCGGGTGGTCTCGTTCCCCGCGACGGACAGCATCAGCACGAAGAACCCGAACTCGTCGGAGTTGAGATTCCCCTCGTCCTCGGCGGCCACGAGCGTCGAGACGATGTCGTGGGCCGGGCAGCGCTTCCGCTCGGCGGCCATGTTCATGGCGTACGAGATGAGCTCGGCGGCGGACTGCTGTCCGACCTCCTCGGTGATGGCGTACTCGGGGTCGTCGTAGGCGATCATCTTGTTGGACCACTCGAAGATCTTGGTCCGGTCGTCCTGGGGGATGCCGATGAGCTCGGCGATGGCCTGCAGGGGCAGTTCGCAGGCGACGGACGTGACGAAGTCGAAGGGTCCGGAGTGCTCGCGGGCGGCGGCGACGATGGCGGCGGCACGCGCCCGCAGCCGCTCCTCCAGCGCCCGTATGGACCGAGGCGTGAACCCGCGCTGCACGATCTGCCGCACCCGGGTGTGCTCGGGCGGATCCATGTTCAGCAGAATCAGCCGCTGAGCGTCGATCGAGTCACGCTCGATGTGCTCGTTGAAGCGGATGATGGCGGTGTTGAGGGTGGAGGAGAAGATCTCGGGGTGGGTGGAGACGTACCGGACGTCGGCGTGCCGGGTCACCGCCCAGTAGCCCTCGTCCTGGAAGCCGGCGACATTGCCCGACTGGGGGATCCAGCGGACCGGTTCGGCGGCGCGCAGCTCGGCGAACTCGGGTAGGGGCACATGGTGTTGCAGCAGGTCGGGGTCGGTGAAGTCGAACCCGTCGGGAAGCGCTGGACAGGGCATCGGCGGCTCCAGCCAGATGGCAGCTTTTCTGACGGTTCATCAGAAACAGATTGCGGTGAAGGTAGTTGAGGAGCCTCGAGGCTGCAAGACCCTTGCGGTGACGCACATCACGTAAGCAGACTGCATCCAGAAGAACTAGAACACGTACTAGTTCCGAGAGGATCCGCACCCATGGCCGCCGAACCCGTGATCGTGGAAGCAGTCCGCACCCCCATCGGCAAGCGCGGCGGCGCGCTGGCCAATCTGCACCCCGCCTACCTCCTGGGCGAGACCTACCGCGAACTCCTGGGCCGCACCGGCATCCCCGCCGACGCGGTCGAGCAAATCGTCGGCGGCACGGTGACCCATGCCGGCGAACAGTCGATGAACCCGGCCCGCACAGCCTGGCTGACGATGGGCCTCCCCTACGAGACGGCCGCGACGACGGTCGACTGCCAGTGCGGCTCCTCGCAGCAGGCGTCGCACATGACGGCGAACATGATCGCGGCGGGCGTCATCGACGTCGGCATCAGCTGCGGCGTCGAGGCGATGTCCCGCGTCCCCCTGGGCTCGGGCTCGAAGCACGGCCCCGGAAAACCGTTCCCGGAGGAGTGGAACGTAGACCTGCCGAACCAGTTCGAGGCAGCGGAACGCATAGCCCGCAACCGAGGCCTGACGAGGGAGGACGTGGACGCCCTCGGCCTGCTGTCCCAATCCCGGGCGGAGGCGGCCTGGTCGGAGGAACGCTTCAAGAAGGAGACCTTCGCGGTCCAGGTCCCCACGACCGAGGAGGAACAGGCGTCGGGCCAGGGCATGTGGCGCCTGGTCGACAAGGACGAGGGCCTACGGGACACGTCGGCGGAGGCGCTGGCACGACTGAAGCCGGTCATGCCGACGGCGATCCACACGGCCGGCAACTCGTCCCAGATCAGCGACGGCGCGGCGGCGATCATGTGGGCGTCGAAGCGGATGGCGCGGGCGCTGAAGCTGAAGCCGAGGGCGAGGATCGTCGCCCAGGCCCTGGTCGGCGCGAACCCGCACTACCACCTGGACGGCCCGATCGACGCCACACGGGCGGTGCTGGGCAAGGCGGGCATGTCGTTGAAGGACGTCGACCTGATCGAGATCAACGAGGCCTTCGCGTCCGTGGTGCTGTCCTGGGCGAAGGTCTTCGAGACGGACCTGTCCAAGGTCAACGTCAACGGCGGCGCCATCGCCCTCGGCCACCCGGTAGGAGCGACGGGCGCCCGCCTGATCACGACGGCCCTTCACGAACTGGAGCGCACGGACAAGGAGTTCGCGCTGATCACGATGTGCGCGGGCGGAGCCCTGGCGACCGGGACGATCATTCAGCGGCTGTAGCCCGGAAAAGAGACCGCGAGAACGCGGCGGGCCTGACCGCGAGGGTCGAGTCCGCCGGGTTCTCGGTCCCCACTCGTCACGGATTTTCATCCACCCCTCCAACTCCCCTCTGTACCATGCGTTTTGTCCCGCCCTGCTGGCAGCTGGGCGGTTCGGCCGCCGGGATCAGGGGCAACGGGATCAGGGGACAAGGGGAGGGGAACGGGACATGCTCACGGAGGCGTTGACCGCAGTGGCGGCCGGTGGGGGGATGGCCGTCGTCCAGGCGGCCGGGTCGGACAGCTGGGCGTGGTTCCGGACCCGGTGTGCGCGGCTCGTCGGGCAGGGGGACTCCGCGCGGGAGAGCGAGACGCTCGAGCTGCTCGACCGTACCGCCGCCGTGCTCGCCGCCACCGGCGAAGGTGAGCGGGAGCGGGTGCGGGCGGTGCACGCGGTGTTGTGGCAGGGGGAGTTCGCCTCGCTGCTCGGGTCGCTCAGCAGCACGGAGCAGGAGCGGCTCCTCACTCAACTCACCCAGCTCACCCGGGAGTTCGGCAGTGAGGACGGGGCATCCGGTGGCGCCCTCACCGGTAACGCCTTCCACGGCCCCACCGCCGTCCAGACCGGCAACCACAACCGTCAGGAGAACCACTTCGGGTCCGGCGGATGACAGACCCCGGCGGCAGAGGGCCCGACTCCGGTGACGTGTCCGGGAACGTGTTTCACGGGCCCGCCGCCTTCCAGGTCGGTGATCACAACACCCTCGACGTCCATCACCACAGCCACCACACCCACCACACTCACCGCATCACCCCGCAGGCTCCTCTCGACGTCGTCGCCGACGAGCTCGCGCGGGTCGTCGGGGCGCAGTGGCAGGAAGAGGCCGGGCTGCGGCGGCTGTTGGAGCCGGCGCCGTTGCCGGTGCGGTGGCGGGTGAGCGAGCGAAAGGCGGCCGGGCGGATCGGCGGGGCCACTGCGGAGGGGGCGCGGGCGCGGTTCGTCGCGGTGCCGGGGGTTTCGCAGGTCACCCGCGAGCAGCTGCGCGACGGCGGCGGGCTCGGTGAACTGCACGCCGTATACGGCGGGTTGGCCTCGGGGCGGCTGCTGCTCATCGGTCCCCCGGCGGCGGGGAAGACCGCAGCCGCCGTACTCCTTCTGCTCGACGCGCTCGCCCATCGGGCGCGCATCGGTGCGGAGGACCGGGTGCGTGTTCCGGTGCCGGTCCTTCTCTCCCTGGAGGGGTGGGATCCCGGTGCGGAGAGCGCCGTGGACTGGGCGGCGGGGCGGCTCACGCGGGAGTACACGCTGTTCCACGGGCGGGGCGGGCGGGAGCGGGCGCGGCGGTTGCTGGAGGCGGGGCGGGTCTCGCTGTTCCTCGACGGGCTCGACGAGGTCACCGGCCGGCTGCGCGGGGCCATGGTCAGCGCGTTGGAGACGGCACCCTTCCGGCTGGTGCTCGTCTCGCGGGCCAGGGAGGCCGTGCTCACCGCGAAGAAGGCCCGGCTCGGCGGCGCCCTCGCCCTGGAGATCCAGGCCGTACGGCCCGCCGACACCGCCGCGTATCTGCTGAACCGGCTGCCCGCCGACCCCTCCCCCGCCTGGCGGGCCCTGACCGGACGGCTCCTCGACCAACCCGATGAACCCGTCCAACCCGACCGACCCGACCGACCCGGCAGCGTTCTCGCCGCCGCCCTCGCCAACCCGCTCGCCGTCGCCCTGCTCCGCGACGTCTACGCCGACGACGGTCCCGTGGACGAACTCCTCGACGCCGCCCGCTTTCCCACCCCGACCGCCGTCGAGAACCACCTCCTCGACCACGCGGTCGCCGCCGCGTACAGCCCGCGCCCGGGACTGCCTCGCCCCCGCTACTCCCCCGAGACGGCCGAACGCACCCTCCGCTTCATCGCCGCGCGCCTCACCCAGGACGGCTCCCGCGACCTGCGCTGGTGGCACATCCCCGGCTGGACGGGTCCCGGGCCTCGGATCATCGGCGTGTGGCTCGTCGCCACGGTGGTGTGCGGGACGCCCGGTGTGCTGCTGGCCTGGAGCCTGTATCCGACGCGCCAGACAGCCGTGCTCAGCTGCTTCGCAGCAATCTGGGGCGGTTCCGACATCGCCCGCCGGCACGCAGCCCTCAGCGTCCCGCAGCCGCTGTCGAGCGCAGGCCGCCGCGACATCTTCACCCGCGGGACGATCTGGGCCGGCATCACGCAATGGCTGTTCGTGGGCACCATGCTGTGCTTGTGCATCCCGCTGGTCTTGAGCATCCCCCTGTTGACCGACGACGCCCCGCCGTTGTGGTTCTGGTACGTCGTGACGCTGCCCCTCGGCTTCAGCGAGGTGCTGGTGACGGGCCGCGGGTACCAGATCGTCACCGGGGCCCCCGTCCTCTCCGTCGGCTCGGGGCGCAGGTACGACAGCGTGCGCGAGCGGCACAGCAGTCCCGCGGTCGTGGACAGCCGGTCCGTGGGACCGCGTGACGTGTGGCGGCACCACATCGGGCTGCGCCTGTTCCTGGGGCTGCTGACCGGCTGCGCCCTCGCGCTGTACATCGGTCCCATCCTGGCCTGGACGCAGTACCCGCTGGTGGGCGCGATGTTCGCGGTCACCGCGTTCCTGTGGACCGGCGCCGCCGCCGGACTCGCCGGCAACCTCGCCGTCGCCACCGCCCTCACCGCCGTACAACTCCATGCCGAGGAGGGCACCCCCGTACGCATGATGCACTTCCTGGAGGACGCCCGTCGCCGCAATCTGCTGCGGGCGACGGGGCCCGTGTACCAGTTCCGGCATGCGCGGCTTCAGGAGCGGTTGGCGGTTCCGAGGGAGTAGGGCGGTTCCGAGGGAGTGGAGGGAGTCGGCGTCTGTTCGGCCTCCGCAGCCGGGTCCGTCTCCGTCGTCAGGCGTGCCCTCGGGCCCATCAGCAGGTACGCGAGGCCGAAGCCGCCCGCCACGACCGCCGCGCCGCCGGCCGCGTCCAGCACCCAGTGGTTGCCGGTGGCCACGATCGCGGAGACCGTGAAGAGGGGGTGGAGGAGGCCCAGGGCCTTCATCCACCACTTCGGCGCGACGATCGCGATGACCAGCCCGCACCACAGGGACCAGCCGAAGTGGAGGGACGGCATCGCCGCGTACTGGTTGGTCAGGGCGGTCAGGGTGCCGTAGTCCGGCTTGGAGAAGTCCTGGACGCCGTGGACCGTGTCGATGACGCCGAGGCCGGGGAGCAGGCGCGGCGGGGCCAGCGGGTAGAGCCAGAAGCCGACCAGGGCCAGCAGGGTCGCGAAGCCCAGGGTCGAGCGGGCCCAGCGGTAGTCGACCGGGCGGCGCCAGTAGAGGATCGCCAGCACCGACAGCGGGACCACGAAGTGGAACGACTCGTAGTAGAAGTCGAAGAAGTCGCGCAGCCACTCGACCTTGACGACCGCGTGGTTGGCCCAGTGCTCGATGTCGATGTGCAGGAAGCGTTCGATGTCGAGGATCTGTCGGCCGTGGGCCTCCGCCCGCGCCCGGCCGCCGGAGTTCGTGCCGCCGGTCGCCGCGAGCCTGACCTGCTGGTAGGCGGCGTAGGTGACCCGGATGAGGAGGAGTTCCAGGAGCAGGTTCGGTCGGGTGAGGACGCGCTTGAGGAACGGCAGCAGCGGTACGTGCTTCCAGCGCGTCGGCACCGGCTGCGCGTACTGCGTGGGGATCGGCGCGCGGTAGTGCGGCGAGGTGCGCGGCAGGAACGGTACGACCGTCGCGGCGGCGATGGCGGCCAGCAGCACGGCGTTGTCGCGCAGCGGGTAGAGGGCCGCCATGTTCGGCAGCATCATCTTCGCCGGGAGGGTCATCACCAGGACGACGGCTACCGGCCAGACGTTGCGGTCCGAGGCGCGCTTGCCGACCCGGCCGACGACCGCCAGCAGGACCCAGAGCAGCTGGTGCTGCCAGGTCGTCGGGGAGACGGCGATCGCCGCGCAGCCGGTCAGGGCGACCGCGAGGAGCAGCTGGCCGTCGCGGGCGTAGCGCACGGCCCGGCGGACGCCGAGGACGGCGACGGCCGCCCCGAGGGTCAGGAACAGGCCGATCTCCAGCGGGCCGGAGAGGCCGAGACGCAGCAGCGCGCCGTGCAGCGACTGGTTGGCGAGGGCGTCCGCCTTGCCGCCGAGGCCCACGCCCGCCATGTGGTGCACCCAGTAGATGTACGAGTCGTGCGGCATCGCCGCCCAGGCGAGCGCGGTGCCCGCGGCGAACGTCGCGCCGGTGGCCGCCGCCGCCCGGCGGCGGCCGGTGAACCACAGGAGGGCCGCGAAGAGCAGCACCGTGGGCTGCAGGGCGGCGGCCAGGCCGATCAGAACGCCGGCCGCCCGCCAGTCCCGTACGGCGAAGCAGCCGAGGAGCACGAGCAGCACCGGGATGATGCTGGTCTGGCCGAGCCAGAGGGTGTTGCGGACCGGCAGCGACAGCATGAGCAGGCTGATCGCGACGGGCGCGGCGAGCAGGGCCGTACGTCTGCTCACGGGCTGGGGCAGGGCGCGCGCGACGACCAGGCCCAGGACGGCGACCAGCAGCAGGGTGCCGAAGGTCCAGCCCCAGCCGAGGGCCTGTTCCGCGGCCCGGGTCAGGGGTTTGAGGACGAGCCCGCCGAAGGGGGTGCCCGTGAAGCGGGTGGAGTCGTAGAGCGAACCGTTGACGTGCAGCACGCCGTCCGGTCCGACCCAGGTCTCCAGGTCCGTCAGCCGTTCTCCGCGCGGGGTGCGAAGGACGACGGCCACCTGGCGGACGGCGAGGACCGCCGCGACCAGCCAGAGACCGAGGCGTGCCGCGCGCAGCCGCGCCCTCGCCGTACCGGCCGCCGCCGGCCCGAAGGCCTCCGCCGTTCGCCCGCTGTGCTCCGCATTCGCCACGCCTCGTCGGCCTCCCGCCCCGTTCGTCCCACGCGTCTGCTGCGCAGGTGTTCGCTGAACGAACCCTATGAGGCTCGCACCACCCCCGAAGAGAGACGCAGGCAACCCCCGCTTCACCTGACGTCGACTCTCCTTTTGTCCGGAAGACGATAGTGCGCCGGGGGCGAGGTTGCCTCCGCGGGGCGCGATGTAGGTCACAGCACGTCCTGAACTGGTGCTTCACACGAACGGAACAGGCGCTTCAGCCGTACCGTCGGGCACGGCGAGGATCGCGGCGAGCGGTGACGGACGAGCGACGGAGGGCTACGGCGCATGGTCGGCTTGGTCGGCACGATCGGTTTCCTGAGGGGACGTCTGAGACGCCTGATGCGGCGGGAGGGGGCGGGGACGGACGCAGGGGCGGGTGTGCGGGTGGTCACTGCGGCCCGATCGCAGTCCCGGGCCCGGTTCCGGGTCGGGGCCGTCGTCCTGGCGCTGCTGGCCGTCCAGCTCGGTTCGCTCGTCGCGCCCGCCTACGCCTGCGCCTGCGGCGCGCTGGTCCCGGGCGACGAGCGGCAGCTCACGGTCGGCCGGGAGGTCTCCGTCGTGCGCTGGGACGGCACGCAGGAGCAGATCGTGATGCGGCTGACGGTCAGCGGGGACGCCGAGCGGGCCGCCTGGATCATGCCCGTGCCGCGTCGGGCGACCGTGACGCTCGACGACCCGGAGCTCTTCGACCAGCTGGCCGAGGCCACGGCCCCCGTGCAGCGCACCCGCTACCACTTCTGGCCGCAGGACGGCGACTGGCCGCTGACCGCCGGCGACGGCGCGGGAGGTCCGCCGCCCCCGCGGGGAACCGGCGCCGGGGCCGGCGTGGGCGTGGTCGGGCGCGAGCGGCTCGGCCCGTTCGACGTGGCCCGGCTGACGGCCACCGACCCGGGCGCGCTCGACGACTGGCTGCGCGCGAACGACTTCGTCTTCCCGCCCCGACTGGAGGGCGGCCTCCAGCCCTACGTCGACCGGAACTGGGAGTACGTGGCCGTACGGCTCGCCCCCGAGACCGCCGGCACGCCCCTGAGCGGCGAACTCGAACCCCTCCGCCTCAGCTTCGCCTCCGACGACCTCGTCTACCCGATGCGGCTGTCCCGGCTGGCGAGCACCCCGCAGTCGCTGGGCCTCTACGTCCTGGCCGCGCACCGCATGGAACCGGCGTCCGCGATCGGCGGCGAACGCCCCCGGGTCACCTTCGCGGGCCGGCTCGGCACGACGACGGGCCCGCTGAAGGAGCTGGCCACGGGCACGCCGTACCTGACGGCCGTCGCCCAGGAGTTCCCGCTCCCCTCGGCGATCTCCGGGGACCACGAACTGCGCCGGGCGGCGAACGACACCCCCTTCCAGCAGGTGATCTACGAGAACCGACTCCTCACCCTGGCCGGAATCCCGGCATGGCTCCTGACGGTCGTCATCGCAGTCGCCGCACTGGGCACGGGGGCGATCGTGCTCGGAGTACGAAGGGGCCGGACACGGAGAACGGGACCGTCGGGACCTCGGCATGCGTCGGGGTATCAGGGGGGTGAGGTACTCGGCGGGGGCGGGGTGCCTGGTGGGGTCGGAGTGCCCGGTGGGATCGGTGGGATCGGCTCGTCCGGTGTGCCGGAGCCGGATGGCCCTCACTCGTCCGGTGGGACCGGCGCGCCCGGAAGGCCTCGCGCCTTCGCCGCTTCCGGGGTGAGCGGCTGGTTCGGCAGGGCCGGCTTACGCGCCGCCTCGGCTGTGCCGCGCGCCCCGCGCGCCCAGCGCGTACCGGCCATCCCGCCTACGCCCCCTACGCCCCCTACGCCGATAACGCCGATAACGCCCCCCAAGCCGTCCACGCCTCCCGCCTCCCCTAGGCCTTTCACGCCCCCACCACCCCCCATGCCCCCCTCGCCACCTTCGTCCCCTCCGCCTCCTCCGCCTCCTCCACCCTCGTCGCCCTCTTCGCCCTCTTCGCCCTCACACCCCTTCCTCGCCCCTCCCCTCTCCACGCCCTCTTCGTCCTCTCGGCGGCGGCGGGCCGTTCCGCCTCGGGCGTCGTCCGTGTTCCGTACGCCTCCCGTGCCCCCGATGCCGTCCGCGCCGCCCCCTGAGCCCTCGACACCCCCCGCTACGCCCCCTGCGTACCCCGCACGCCCGGCCCGCTCCGCCTACCCATCGGCGCACCCTGAGCCGAACGGGTGAATTCCCGGGGTGGGAAACCCGTGAAGCATGCGGACGGGAACCCGCGCGTAGCCCCCTCCGTTGGACGACTACTTAGCGGTTCTAACTAGTCGCGTCGGGTACACAGATACCCAGGCACAGACACACACGCAGGCACACGCAGGCACACGCAGGCACACAGATACGCAGGCACAAGAGAGGCAGAGCGCAATGAGCGAGTCGCAGGTCTGGGACGCCGTCGACGCCTACTTCACGGCCCACCTCGCCCCGGACGACGAGGAGACCGCGGCCGCGCTGCACGAGAGCGAGGCCGCCGGGCTCCCACCCATCAGCGTGACGGCGGCCCAGGGCAAGCTGCTCCAGCTGCTCGCCCAGATCCAGGGAGCCCGCTCCATCCTGGAGATCGGCACGCTCGGCGGCTACAGCACGATCTGGCTGGCCCGCGCCCTGCCCGCCGACGGCAGGTTGATCACGCTGGAGTACGACCCACGGCACGCGGAGATCGCCACCCGCAACATCGCCCGCGCCGGCTTCGACAAGCAGGTGGAGGTGCGGGTCGGCCTGGCCCTGGAGTCGCTGCCGCGGCTCGCCGACGAGAACCCGCCCCCGTTCGACCTGGTCTTCATCGACGCCGACAAGGCCAACAACGCCCACTACCTGGACTGGGCCCTGCGCCTCACGTCCACCGGCAGCCTGATCGTCGTCGACAACGTCGTGCGGGGCGGCCGGATCGCCGACGGGGACAACGCCGACGCGGACGTGCTGGGCAGCAGGGCCGCGATCGAGCTCATCGGCTCGCACCCCAGACTGAGCGGCACGGCGATCCAGACGGTCGGCGCCAAGGGCTACGACGGTTTCGCGCTGGCCCGCGTCCTGGCGTAGCCCTCACCCAGGGCTCACCCCTCGTGGTAGAAGCCCACGTTGACGCTGCGCGGCCCGGTGCGGTCGAGGACGATGATCTCGCCGGAGCCGCCGCGGGGCAACGGCACGGTGCCGCCGTAGGCGAGCGGCTGCGCGTACTGCCCGGAGACCAGCCGCACCTCGGAGGACGGTTCGGCCTGCGAGCCCTGCAGCCAGGAGACCTGCCAGGTGCCCTCGGGGCCGCACAGGAACTCCAGGTGCACCCGGGAGACGAACAGCCAGTCGTCGGGCGTCGCCAGGCGGCACACGGACTTGTCCCGTCCCACCCGCAGCACGGCGCCCGGGTCACTCGGCGCGTCGGCCATGAGCATGCCGGCCGTGGCACCCTCTTCCGTCCCGGAGACGGTGGCCATGGTGAGTTCGAGCACGTGCGCTCCCCTTGAGGTGTCTTTGACGTATCTGTCAGCGGCTTAAGTGTCCTTGTACAGCCGCCGCATGATAAATCGCCCGGGCCCGCCGCGTCCGGCACAATGGACGCATGACCGAGCGAAAGCCACCGGGTGTGCCGTTCGAGTCCTGGGTCGACAAGCAGATCCGTGACGCGGAACGGCGCGGGGAGTTCGATCATCTGCCGGGCGCGGGCAAGCCGTTGCCGCCGGGCGTCGACACGTCGTACGACGAACTCTGGTGGATCAGGCAGAAGATGGCCCGCGAGGGTCTCTCGGTGCTGCCGCCGGCGCTCGCCCTGCGCAAGGAGGCGGAGGACGCCCTCGCGGCGGCCTACGCGGCCCCTTCGGAACGGATCGTCCGGAAGATCATCACGGACGTCAACGTCAAGCTCCGCGACATGATGTTCAAGCCGCCGCCCGGCCCCCCGCTGGGCATGAAGCCGTACGACGTCGAGGACGTCGTACGGCAGTGGCGGGAGCACCGGACGGCGGCCGAGTAGGCGGCGGAGCGGGGTAGGCGGCGGACTGGTCCGGCTGACCGGTCGGAGTGTCGGCCCGACCGGTCAGCGGCGCATCAGAGGCGCGTCAGCAGCGCATCAGAAGTGCAGAAGCCGCTCGGACAGTTCGCGGTAGTCCCGCAGGGCCAGCCTCAGTTGCTCGGTGTCGGCGTCGGCGCTCGTGGCCGACCTGCCGTCCCCGCCGTCCCGGCCGTCCCGGCCGTCCCGGGACCGCAAGGACCCGCGGAGCGTACGGCGACGCTGGGCCACCGCTTCCGTGAAGCGGGAGGCGATCTCCTCCAGCAGGTGGTCGGCCTCCTCCACGGAGGCGGACGGGCCGTCGATGAACCCGGCGACCGCGTGCTGCATCCGTACGGAGAACTTGTCGCTCTCGTCGTGCGGGAACAGCGGTGACAGGTGCTTGGCAGGGGTGGCGGGGGCGGTGTCGGTGCTGAGACCTGTGCCGGTGCCGGGCCTCGCGGACGTGTTCGGCGCCGACGTGGTCGCGGGTGTGGCAGGCGTGGCAGGCGTGGCGGGGCCTCGCTCGCCCAGCGGAACCGGCGGGACCGGCGGGACCGGGGCGCTGTCGCGGCCGCGCATGGACTCGCCCGAAACGCCGGCGCCCCGCCGGGCGTCACGGCCGGTCGTCGCTAGGCCACCCGGCGTCGTCTCGCTGCGCGGTGCCGTCTCGCTGCGCGGTGCGGTCCTCGGATCGGCCGTCTCCGCATCGGATGTCTCCGGATCGACCTTCGCCGGGGCGTGATCCGGGCGGGTCGGCGGGACCGCCGCACGGCCGTTCGGCTTCCCGTCGCGCGGGGCGCCCTCGGCGCCCGGGCCTGTCGTCGCGTCCGTCATATCGCTCAACTCCCCTTCGCGTGACGCCTGGTGGTCGCCGACGGGTTGCCGCCGGCCGACTTGTCGGAGCTCCGGTCGCGGTCTCGGGCCGAGCGGCCCACCAGGACCTCGAACAGGGCCCGGGCCTCGACCATGGCCTCGCGCATCTCCTCGGTGCCGGGCCGACCGACGCCGCCCTGTGCACCCTGTGCGTTCTGCGCACCCTGTGCGTTCTGCGCACCCTGTGCGTTCTGCGTGCCTTGCGCGTTCTGCGTGCCCGGTGCGTTCTGCGTGCCCGGTGCGTCCTGCGTCCCGCTCATCCGCGTGTGGGCGACGCTGTGCACGCGCCGGTAGCCGTCCACCTGGTCCGCGTGGTGCACGGACAGCGCGGCGAACTGCTCCTCGTACTGCGCGCCGTCCGGGAAGCCGCGTGCCGCGGCCAGTTCCCCGAGCAGCCGGTCCGCCTCGGCCAGCGCCGCCGGCGGCGAGTCGACGAAGCGTTCCTGGGCGGCCGTCCAGCGCGCCTCGAACTGTTCCCGCTGCGCGGGCTCGATCTCCCGCTCACGCAGCGATCCGTGCCGCTCCACGCGCTCGGCGAGCTCGCGTTCCGCGGCCTTGGCGTCCCCGTCGTGCCGGGCCACGGCACGGTCGTACTCGGGCCCGAAGCGCCGCTTCAGGCCGCCGCCCGCGGACCCGCCGCGGGCTCGCAGGGTCAGGATGGCCGCGACGAGGGCGACGGCCACCACGATCACGATCAGAGCGATGATCACGCCTGTGGACATGAGTGCCTTCCGGGTTCTCGGCCCGACCGGCTCTCCGTGCGGGCCGGTTCTCCGTCCGTCTTGCCCCGAAGCGGGGTCTCAAACGGCGTGCCCCCGCCCGGCGTGTCGATTCGGCGCCCGCCCGATCGACGCAAAGGTGAGAGCAGGCCGTATCGACGGAGGAGGTCGTCATGGGTGACGTCATCGCAAGGCTGGCCATGTCGCTGGACGGGTACGTCGCCGGCCCGGACTCCGGGCGCGAGCATCCGCTGGGCGTCGGCGGGGAGCGGCTGCACGCGTGGGTGTACGGGCTGCGGACGTTCCGTCGGATGCAGGGGATGGCGGGCGGGGCGACCGGTCCCGACGACGATCTGATCGCCGAGTGGGCGCAGCGGCCGGGGGCCGTGGTCATGGGGCACGGGATGTACGTCACCGGGGAGCTGCCGTGGGGCGACGACCCGCCCTTCCACACGCCGGTGTACGTCGTCACGCACCATCCGCGCGCGTCCCTCGTGAAGGAGGGCGGCACCACCTTCCACTTCGTCACCGAGGGCCCGCAGCGGGCGCTGGAGCTGGCCCGGGAGGCGGCCGGCGACAGGGACGTCTCGCTGGCCGGCGGGGCCGACCTGGTGCAGCAGTTCATCCGGGCCGGATGGCTGGACGAACTGCTGCTGCACGTCGTCCCGGTGCTGGCCTGCGGCGGACGCAGGCTGTTCGACCACGTGGGGGACGAGCACATCGAGTGGCGCAAGACCCAGGTGCTGGACTCGCCGGAGGTCACGCATATCCGGTTGCGCGCCCAGTGGTCCGACTCCCGAGAATGACCGGCATGACGAATGGCACGACGCCCGGCACGACTGCTGGCCTGACACCCGGCATGGCCATGGGATGGACCATCGCCGCGGAGCCCTACGACTCCCCCGTCGCCGCCGCGCTCTGGCGGGCGTACTACACCGAGGTCAGCGACCGCTACTACCTCCTGCACGAGGGTCGCCGCACCGACCCCGCCGAGCTGGAGCGCGAGATCGCCGCCCGCACCGGCGCCGAACTCGCCCCGCCCACCGGCCGGTTGTTCGTCGGACGGTACGACGGTGAGCCGGCCGGCACCGCGGGCGTACGGCTGCTCGACGCCACGACCGCCGAGCTCACCCGGGTGTTCGTGCAGCGGGGGCTGCGCGGCAAGGGCGGCGCCCCGCTCCTCGTACGGGCCGCCGAGGACGCCGCGCGTGCCCTCGGCGCCGCGCGGATGGTCCTCGACACCCGGGGCGACCTGGTGGAGGCCCGCGCCCTGTACCCGCGGCTGGGCTACACGGAGACCGGGCCGTACAACGACGACCCGTACGCCGAGCACTGGTTCGGCAAGGAGCTGGACGGGACCGGGCCGGCGTAAGCCTCTCGCTCAGCGGCCGGGCTGAGCCTCGGTCCCGGTCACCGGCCGTCCGTCGTACGGCTGTCCGTCGCGTGGCCGTCCGTCGCGTGGCGGTCCGGCATACGGCCGCGGTCCGGCATACGGCCGTCCGGCGTATGGTCGCCGATCGGGCGGCCGTTGTGCGGCTGTTCGCGGTCCGAGCCGCACAGTTCGTCGCTGAGCTCCTTGACCAGCTGGACCAGGTCGGTGGGCCGGTCCGGTCCCCACCAGTCGCCGAGCAGTTCGGCCAGCGAGTCCTCGCGGGCGTCGGCGAGCCGTTCGGCGGCCTCGCGGCCCTCGGGGGTCAGCGTCATGTCGAGCCCGTCGCGCACCGCGAGCCGGCGCTCCTCGACCTGACGGGCGGCGCCCATGATCACGGACAGCGGGACGGTGGTGCGCTCCGCGAGCACCCCCGGCTCGACGCCGCCGTACCTCTTCATCCGCAGCAGCAGCCAGCTCGCCGCCGGGAGCAGGTCGTAGCCGGCCCGGGCGGTGATCGTGCGGTAGATCTCGCGGCGGCCCTCGCGGGTGCCGAGGACGGACAGCGCCCGGCACACCTCGTCGTACGACGAACGCTCCACCGGGTTGCTGGCGAGGGTCTCCGTCACGTCGGGCGCGGTGACCGAGCCGCGCAGCCTGTCCTCCTTCAGGAACCAGGCCAGCACGAAGCCGAGGAGGGCGACGGGGGCGGCGTACAGGAAGACGTCGGTGATGGCGGACGCGTAGGCGTTCAGGACCGGCGGGCGCAGGTCGGACGGCAGGTCGGCGATGCCGCGCGGGTCGGACTCCAGGCCGTCCACCGAGACGCCGGAGGGCAGTTGGACGCCCCGGAGGGCGTCGGCGAGCTTGTCGCCGAGGCGGCCGGCGAAGACCGTGCCGAAGATGGCGACGCCGAAGGACGCGCCGATGGAGCGGAAGAAGGTCGCGCCGGAGGTGGCGACGCCGAGGTCCTCGTAGGAGACCGCGTTCTGCACGATGAGGACCAGGACCTGCATGACCAGGCCGAGGCCCAGGCCGAAGACGAGGAAGTAGGCGCTCATCTCGCCGGTGGAGCTGTGCTCGTCGAGCCGGTGGAGCAGCAGCAGGCCGAGAGCGGTCACGCCGGTGCCGGCGACCGGGAACACCTTCCAGCGGCCGGTGCGGCTGACGATCTGCCCCGAGACGGTCGAGGACAGCAGCAGGCCGAACACCATCGGCAGCATGTGCACGCCGGACATGGTCGGCGAGACGCCCTGGACGACCTGGAGGAAGGTCGGCAGATAGGTCATCGCGCCGAACATGGCGAAGCCGACGATGAAGCTGATGACGGCCGAGAGGGTGAAGGTGCGGATGCCGAACAGCTTGAGCGGGAGGACGGGTTCGGCCGCCCGTCGCTCGACGGCCACGAACGCGACGGCCAGGACGACGCCCAGCACCGCCAGCAGCGCGATCTGCGGCGAGCCCCAGTCCCAGGTGGTGCCGCCGAGGGACGCCACCAGGACCAGACAGGTGGCGACGGAGGCGATGAGGAGGGTGCCGAGGTAGTCGATGACGTGCGGGGTCGACCGGCGCGGGATGTGCAGCACGGTCGCGATGACGGCGAGCGCGACGACGCCGACGGGCAGGTTGACGTAGAACACCCAGCGCCAGCTCAGGTGCTCGGTGAACAGGCCGCCGAGGAGGGGCCCGAGGACGCTGGTGGCGCCGAAGACCGCGCCGAACAGCCCCTGGTAGCGGCCGCGTTCGCGGGGCGGGACGAGGTCGCCGACGATCGCCATCGACAACACCATCAACCCGCCGCCGCCCAGCCCCTGGACGGCCCGGAAGGCGATCAACTGCGGCATGTTTTGCGCCATTCCGCACAGCGCCGAGCCGATCAGAAACAGCACGATCGCGGTCTGGAAGAGTTTCTTGCGCCCGTACTGGTCGCCCAGTTTGCCCCACAGCGGGGTCGCGGCGGTGGACGCCAGCAGGTACGCCGTGACCACCCACGACAGATGCTCCATACCACCGAGGTCGCTGACGATCGTGGGCAGGGCGGTCGACACGATCGTCTGGTCGAGAGCGGCGAGCAGCATGCCGAGCAGCAGGGCGCCGATCGAGACGAGGACGTTTCCGGACACGTGTTCCTCACGCGGATCCGCCGTCCTGCTGTGCGCGTCCAAGGCCATGGATGCCTCCTGGGGCTCTCGTGCCACATCCCATCGTGGTCGGTGTGACCCGTTATGGCCTCTCGAGTCCTCTTGAGTCCTGGCGGAAGCCGGCATTCCGGGGGTGGCCGGGAGCCGACCGTGTGGAGGATCTGCATAATCTCTGGAGTTCTCATGGGGAGGGACGAACACGTGAGCGATCCGACGGGGCCACAACGGCGACCGGGGCCGGCCGGGCTGCCGTGCCCCGAGTGCGGCGCGCTGCGAGCGCCGGACAACACCCCGTCGTGCGCCTGCGCCCAGCGCGCCTCCGACGCCCTGCGCGACACCCGCACGGCGGAGGCGGCCGCGGCGGAGGACTTCGATCCCCTGCGCATACGGCCGTACGTGGAGCTGGGCGACGCCAAGGAGTCCGGCGGGGCCGCCGAACCCAGCCGGGGCGGGGGATCCCCTCAGGGAGGCGGGACCGCCTGGGGCGGGGAGTCCACCCGGGATGGGGGGTCCGCCCAGGGAGGCGGGACCGCCTGGGGCGGGGAGTCCGGAGCCGCCGACATGACGATGCCCCTGCGGACGGTGCCGGCGGCCGACGCGACCATGCCCCTGCGGAGGATCCCGCCGGACGCCGGGTCCGGCGCCGAGCCCAGCACCCCCGACCTGAACCTCTTCGAGCCGCCGGACGGCCACGCCCCCGGCACCGGCACCGACACCCACGGGAAAGCCCACGGGGACGTCGACGACGACGAGAGGCCCCGCAGCCGACGCCGTCGCACCCTGCTGATCGCGGCGAGCGCGGCCGCGGTGGCCGTGGTGGCGGCGGCCGGGTTCGCCAGCGGACTGTTCTCCTACGAGACGCCCACGCGCGACGGCGCCGCCCCCGAGGACGTACGGGCCGCCGTGCCCGACGCCTCGACCAGCGAGGCGTCCCCGTCTCCGACGGCGAGCCGTTCCGCGTCCCCGTCGGCGTCCGACGCGTCGCCGTCCCCGTCGGAGAGCACGAACCCGTCGCCGTCCGAGGAGTCGACGGCGAGCGCCTCCCCGTCGGCCTCCGTGTCGCCCGACGAGACCCCGGCCGAGCCGACCGCCCGCACGACGGGCTCCCTGGCCCCCGAGAACGGGGCCGACGACAGCCAGGACACCGCCGCCACCGTGGTCCTGCGACGCGGCGACAAGGGCGCCGAGGTGACCGAACTCCAGCTCCGCCTACGCCAGTTGTACCTCTACAACGGCGACACCGACGGCGCCTTCAGCAGCGCGGTCGAGGACGCCCTGCGCAACTACCAGTGGTCCCGCGGCATCACCGCCGACGACCTCGGCGTGTACGGGGCGGCAACCCGCACGAGCCTGGAGTCGGAGACGAAGGAGCCGTAGGAGCCGTAGGCGCGGGGGCGGCGGGCATGTCCATCGCCCTCGCCTCACCCCACGTGCACCCGAACCAGCCCTACCTCGCCCCGCTCCACCCGTACTCCCCGCAGATCCCGCGCCCCCGCGTCCGGTCGGTGCACGGTGGCTCGGGGGCCGACGCCGACCACGCGCATCCCGGCGGAGCGTCCCGCCGAGATGCCCGCGCCGGAGTCCTCGAAGACCACGCACTCCGCCGGCGCGACGCCCAGTTCGGCCGCGCCCTTGAGAAAGCCCTCGGGGTCCGGCTTGCTCGCGCCCACCGACTCCGCGGTGATCCGCACGTCCGGCAGCGCCAGCCCCGCCGCGGCCAGCCGCGCCGTCGACAGCGCGACGTCCGCCGAGGTCACCAGCGCGTGCGGCACCCCCTGCGCACGCAGCGAGGCGAGGAACTCCGGCGCGCCGGGCACCGGCACGACCCCGTCCAGGTCGGCGGTCTCCTCCGCCAGCATGCGCGCGTTGTCCGCGAGGTTGGCCTCCATCGGCCGGTCGGGCAGCAGCACGGCCATCGAGGCGTAGCCCTGACGTCCGTGGACGACCTTCATGACCTCGTCCCCGTCCAGTCCGTGCCGATCGGCCCAGCGCCGCCAGACCCGCTCGACGACGGCGTCGGAGTTCACGAGGGTGCCGTCCATGTCGAGCAGAAGGGCACGGGCGGTCAGGACGGTGGACGCGGCGGCCGGCATCGGCGACTCCCAGCACTAGAGAAACAAGGCGGCCCCGCCCGCCGGTCAGGGAAAACGAGCGGGAGCCACTTTGTTTCTCTACGGTACAAAACAATCCGGGGCCCCCGCCACCCCTTCCGGAAAGCGTTCACCCACCGTTCAGCTCGGCGGCCCACCGTTCAGCTCGCCGGCCGGCCGGGCAGCCGCCTCAGGCGGTCAGCGCCTCCCACAGGCTCCACGTCCCCAGCCCCAGCATCAGCACGGCCGCGATCTGCGTGATCAGCTGCAGCGGCACCCGCTTCATCAGCGCCTTTCCGCCCACGATGCCCAGTCCGGCCACCGCCCACAGCGCCAGCACCGCGCCGAGGCCGACGGAGAGCGGATCGTCGTAGCGGGCGGCGAGGTTCGCGGTCATGATCTGCGTGAGATCGCCGAACTCGGCGACGAGGATCAGCATGAAGCCCGCGCCGGCGACCTTCCAGAAGGACTGGTTCTCCGGCTTGCGGATCTCCTCCTCGTCCTCGCCCTTCTTCATCAGCAGCACCGCCGCGCCGCCCAGGAACAGCACGCCCGTCAGCGCGTGCACGATCTGTTGCGGCAACAGCGTCAGCACGCTGCCCGCGGCGACGGCGAGCGCGACATGCAGCGCGAAGGCGGCGGCGACACCGGCGAAGACGTAGGAGGCGCGGTAGCGGGTGCCGAGGACGAGTCCGGCGAGCGCGGTCTTGTCCGGCAGCTCGGCCAGGAAGACGACGCCGAAGACGAGCGCCGTCACGGTGATGCTGATCAAGGTTCCTCAATCGGTCGGGGGCCGCCCCACCGAGAGTCCCGACCCTTCAGAACAGACGCCTCGGCACGGCAGCGCACACGTCACCCGTGCCCGTACGGCACGGATGTGCACTGCTTGCCGAAGGTCTCGCTGGCGGATCCACCAAGGGTCCGCCTCCGGGCGCCGGCTCAGACGAGCTGAGCAGTATGTCGACGGTCCGGCGAAGAGCTACTCCCCTTCTGCGCCGTCCATAGTACGCGACGCCCGCACCGCCGCCCGGGGACCGCCGGTACGCCACCGCCCGGCACCGGCACCGGCCCCGAGGCCCGCCCAGAGCCCGCCCAGAGCCCGCCCAGGGACCGTCCAGAGCCCGCCCGGGGCCGAAAGTCCCGTCGCACACCTTGTTGTGTCATGTGCACGTCACTAACTTCTTACCGGGCGCACACCTCCCCGCAATGCGCGCCCGCGAGCATTCCAACGCTCGCGCTCCAACATCCCCGCCCCCCAAGGGAGTTCGCATGTCGAAGTTCTACGCGCGTGGACGGCTGAGCATACTAGCCGCCCTCACCGGTCTCATAGCCTCGGTCGGGCTTTTCACCTCCCCGACCGCCTCCGCCGCCCTCCCCACCCCGGTCAGCGCGGCCACCGCCCGCACCTACCTCGCCTCGCTCACCGTCGCGACCGAGGACCGCACCGGCTACGACCGCGATCTCTTCCCCACCTGGATCACCATCAGCGGCACCTGCAACACCCGTGAGTACATCCTCAAGCGGGACGGTACGAACGTCGTCACCAACTCCGCCTGCACCGCCACCAGCGGCAGCTGGTACTCCCCGTACGACGGCGCCACCTGGACCGCCGCCTCCGACCTCGACATCGACCACCTGGTCCCGCTCGCCGAGGCCTGGGACTCCGGTGCCGACGCCTGGACCACCGCCCAGCGCCAGGCCTTCGCCAACGACATCACCCGCCCGCAGCTCATCGCCGTCACGGACAACGTGAACCAGTCGAAGAGCGACCAGGACCCGGCCGAGTGGATGCCGTCGCTCACCTCGTACCGCTGCACCTACGTCCGCGCCTGGGTCCAGGTGAAGTACTACTACGACCTCTCGGTCGACTCCGCCGAGAAGAGCGCGCTGACGAGCTACCTCGCCAGCTGCTGATCGAATCGCAGCCTCCGGGATCTCCCCGCAGACCTCCGTCGTTCCGTACCGTACGGGGCGACGGAGGAGGGCGATCACGTGGCCGGACTGCGACTGGGACCACTGCTGAGATACGCCGACGGCTCGTGCGCGACCGTCTGGGTCGAGGCGAGCCGTCCGTGCGCCGCCGAGGTGCGCTGCGCGGACGGCGCCCACGGCACGACCCGCACCTTCCAGGTGGCGGGCCATCACTACGCCCTGATCCCGGTGACCGGCCTGACCGCGGGCACGGCGACCGCCTACGAGGTGTTCCTCGACGGCACCCGCGTGTGGCCGCTGCCCGACTCCCGTTTCCCGCCTTCGGTCATCCGCACCCCCGTCGAGGGAAACGACGAGGGCGCCGGTCACCGCGCCGACGCCCGCGGCAACGACCGCGCCGACGCCCGCGAGGTCCGCGTGGCCTTCGGCTCCTGCCGTTGGGCCGCTCCCCCGGCCGACGCACACGATCCCGTCGGCCCCGACGCCCTGGACAGTCTGGCCGCGCGCCTCGCCGCCGACCCGGACGGCGAACGGCCCGACGTGCTGGTGCTGTTGGGCGACCAGGTGTACGCCGACGAGGTGTCCGACGCGACCCGGGAGCGGATCGCCGCCCGTCGCGGCCTCGCCGATGCACCCGGCGCCGAGGTCGCGGACTACGAGGAGTACACCTGGCTCTACTACGAGTCCTGGCTCGACCCCGAGGTCCGCTGGCTGCTGTCCACCGTGCCCAGCTGCATGATCTTCGACGATCATGACGTGATCGACGACTGGAACACCTCCGCCGCCTGGCTCGCCGACATGCGGGCCACTCCCTGGTGGAACGAGCGGCTGCTGAGCGGTCTGATGTCGTACTGGGTCCACCAGCACCTGGGCAACCTCTCCCCCGCCGAACTCGCCGCCGACCCGCTCTACGCCGCCGTACGCGCGACCCCCGACGCCACCGACGTGCTGCGCGCCTTCGCCTGCCGGGCCGACGCCGACCCCGCGTCCGTGCGCTGGAGTTACCGGCGCGACTTCGGCCGCGTACGGCTGCTGATGGTCGACAGCCGGGCCGCGCGGGTCCTCGACGAGGGCGGGCGCGCGATGCTCGACCCGGGCGAGGAGCGATGGCTGCGCGACCAGGCCCTGCGCGGCCGCGACTCCTACGACCACCTCCTGATCGGCACCTCCCTGCCCTGGCTGCTGCCGCATCTGGTGCACGACGCCGAGCGGTGGAACGCGGCGCTGTGCCGGGGCGAACGAGGCGCGCGCTGGGCGCGGTTCGGGGAGGACCTGCGACGGCGGGCGGACCTGGAGCACTGGGCGGCCTTCCCGGCGTCGTTCGACGCGCTGACCGAGCTGATCGCCGAGGTGGGCACGGGGTCGGACGCGCCGGCGAGCGTGCTGGTCCTGTCCGGGGACGTGCACCACGCGTATGTGGCCGAGGCCAGGTGGCCCGGGGACGCCCCCGCCGCGCGCGTGCTGCAACTCACCTGCTCGCCCGTCCACAACTCCATCCCCCTGTCGATACGGGTGGGCTTCCGCTTCGGCTGGAGCGCGGCGGCCCGCGCCCTCGGCCGGCGGTTCGCCCGGCACGGCCGCTGTGAGAGGCCGCCCGTGGACTGGCGCAGGACCGGCGGGCCCTGGTTCGGCAATCAGCTCATGACCCTGTCCCTGCGCGGGCGTTCGGCCCGGCTGCGACTGGAGCAGGCACGGGGGAACGGGACGCTGGCCACCGTGGAGGAGTCCGACTTGACGCCCTGATACGGGACAACCGGGGCCGCTGGGGCCCGCGTTGGCATCCGTGGCGGTTCCGTGGCGGCCGGGGATCCCCCGTGCTCGCAGGAGTTCCGGGAAGGCATGATGAGCCGGACCGTCCGCTTCCAGTGGGCGGTCTGCTCCATTGCGCCCCATACGCCCGGGAGTCACCCCCTTGTCCTCAGTGAATGCGCGAGCAGCGTCGGCAGCGGACCCGGCGCCCTCCGTCGCCGTCGCCCTGGTCGGCGCCGGACCGCGCGGCACCAGCGTCCTGGAACGCCTCTGCGCCTCCGCGCCCGAGCTCCTCCCGCCCGGGGCGCGGCTGACGGTCCACGTCGTCGATCCCGCCCCGCCGGGACCGGGCCGGGTCTGGCGCACCGGGCAGTCGCCGCAGCTGCTGATGAACACCGTGGCCTCGCAGGTGACCCTGTTCACCGACGACAGCGTGGACTGCGCGGGCCCCGTCCGGCCGGGCCCGAGCCTGTACGAGTGGGCGGCCGGCGAACTGGGCCCGGACGAGTACCCGACCCGTGCGCAGTACGGCCGGTACCTGGAGTGGGTGTTCGCGCGGACCGTGCGCCAGGCCCCGCCCTCGGTGCGCGTCGAGACGCACCCGGCCCGCGCGGTCCGCCTCGACGACGCCGGAGCCTCACCTGGCACCCCAGCCGGCACCTCGGCCGGCACCTCGGCCGGCACCTCGGCCGGCGAGGCGACCGACGGCGCCGACGGCCGCCAGACGCTGACCCTGGACGACGGCCGCGTCCTGCCCGGCCTGTCCGCCGTCGTCCTCGCGCAGGGGCACCTGCCGGTGGTCGCCGACCCGGCCCAGCGGCGCCTCGCCGCCTACGCCGAGCGCCACGGCCTGCGCCATGTCCCGCCCGCCAACCCGGCCGACGTCGACCTCTCCCCCCTCGCCCCCGGCGAACCGGTGCTGCTGCGCGGCCTGGGCCTGAACTTCTTCGACCACATGGCCCTGCTGACCACCGGCCGCGGCGGCCGCTTCGTCCGCGTCGGTCAAAGCGTGCGCTACATGCCCTCCGGCCACGAGCCGCGCCTGTACGCCGGCTCCCGGCGCGGCATCCCATACCAGGCGCGCGGCGACAACGCGAAGGGCCCGTACGGCCGTCACACCCCGCTCGTCCTGACCCCGGAGGCGATCGCGGGCTTCCGCAAGCGCGCGGACTCCGGCGAGGCGCCCGACTTCCTGGCAGAGATATGGCCGTCGGTGGCGAAGGAGGTGGAAACGGTCTACTACACGGCCCTCGTGCGGCGGCCGGGCTTCGCAGAGCGCTTTCTCGCCGTTCCCCACCGCGACCCTCAGGAGGCCGTGCTGCTCGACGAGTTCGGCGTCCGCGAGACCGACCGCTGGAGCTGGGACCGGATCTCCCGGCCGTATACGGAACGGCGGTTCGCGCACCCCGGACAGTGGCGGGAGTGGCTGCTGGCACATCTGCGGGCGGACGCCGAGGAGGCCGCCCGGGGCAATGTGGACGGCCCCCTGAAGGCGGCCCTGGACGTACTGCGCGACCTGCGCAACGAGCTGCGGCTGATCGTCGACCACGGCGGGCTGGCCGGCGCCTCCCGCCGGGACCACCTGGACCGCTGGTACACCCCGCTCAACGCCTTTCTGTCCATCGGCCCGCCCCGGCGGCGCATCGAGGAGCTGGCCGCGCTGGTGGAGGCCGGGGTCGTGGAGGTCCTCGGGCCGCGCCTGGAGGTGCGGGAGGAGGACGGGGCCTGGCTGGCCCGATCCCCGGACGTGCCCGGCTCGGGCGTGCGGGTGACGACCCTCGTCGAGGCCCGCCTTCCGGAACCGGATCTGCGCCGCACCGCCGACGGTCTTCTCGCCCGGCTGCTGAAGACCGGGCAGTGCCGCCCCCACACGATCGACGGTTACGTGACCGGAGGGCTGGACGTAACACCGCGGCCTTACCGTCTGATCGACCGTCAAGGCCGGTCGCACGCGCGGAGGTTCGCCTTCGGGGTGCCCACGGAGGGCGTGCACTGGGTGACGGCGGCGGGGGCTCGTCCAGGCGTGGATTCGGTCACGCTTTCGGACGCGGACGCGCTCGCAAGGGCCGCTCTACGTGCGGCGACGCCGAAAACGGGGCCGCAGACGGAAGCAGAGCAGTGGCCAAATGTTGAACTTGCAAGCATCGATTAGGTCCCCCTAACGTAGGTCGCTCATTCGGTACCGCCGCCCCCACGACCGGTCCATTCCCCATCAGCCGGACCGGCCCGACCGACACCGAAGGAGCACCCCCCACCATGTCCGCTCGCCTCAACACCGCACAGCCGTACGTGATCGGCCTCTTCCGTATCGTCGTCGGCCTGCTCTTCGCCTGCCACGGCGCCGCCTCGCTCTTCGGAGTCCTCGGCGGAGCAGTCGGCACGAACGGCGGCACCGTCGACGCCGGCGCCTGGCCCGGCTGGTACGCGGCCGTGATCCAACTGGTCGGCGGCACCCTCGTGCTGTTCGGCCTCGGCACGCGCGCCGCCGCGTTCATCGCCTCGGGCTCGATGGCGTACGCCTACTTCGAGGTGCACCAGTCCAACGCCCTGTGGCCGATGGAGAACGGCGGCGAGGCCTCCGCGATGTTCTGCTGGGCCTTCCTGCTGCTGGTGTTCACCGGTTCCGGCGCCCTCGGCCTGGACCGGCTGTTCGCCAAGCGCACGACCCGTACGACCGGAGAGCGGGAGCCGGCCGCGCAGGCGGCCACGGTCGCCGCCTGACCGACCCCGCTCCTCCGGCTGACCGACTGACCGGCTGACCGACCGGCCGAAGAACGCGAGACGCCCTGCCGTGCATGCGGCGGGGCGTCTCGCGCCCGCCCCTCAGCTCCGCCCGCCCCGCTCCACCGCATCTGTGACACACACATAAGCCCCCCGTGAAACTCCTGTCACACCCTCGGCGTACGCTGTATGGCTGTCATTGGCCGCACCTGCCGCTCCCCCGCGACACAGGCGGCACGGTCGGCCGTCACGGGGGAGACACGGGGAGTCAAGCGGTGTTCGAGAGTGTGGGGGCGTTGCTCGGCAGCCCGTGGATCTACGCGGTGGTGGCCCTGTCCGTCCTCCTTGATGTGTTCCTGCCGGTGCTGCCCAGCGGAGTGCTCGTCATCACGGCGGCGACGGCGGCCGCGGCGGGTTCGGGCGCGGCGACCGGGCAAGTCCCGCACGAGGTGCCGGACATCCTGGTCCTGATCCTCTCCGCGACGACCGCCTCGGTGGTGGGCGACCTGGTGGCCTACCGGCTGGCCTGGCGCGGCGGTGCGCGCCTGGACCGGGCGATCTCCCGCTCCCGGCGGCTGACGACCGCGCAGGAACGTCTCGGCGACGCCCTCGCCCAGGGCGGCGGCGCGCTGGTCGTGCTGGCCCGCTTCGCGCCCGCCGGCCGCTCCGTCGTCTCCCTCATCGCCGGCGCCGCCCACCGCCGCGCCCGTGACTTCCTCCCCTGGTCCGCCCTGGCCGGCCTCTCCTGGGCGGCCTACAGCGTCGCTCTCGGCTACTTCGGCGCCCACTGGCTGGGCACCACCTGGCTGGCCACGGGGGTGTCGGTCCTGGCGCTGTTCGGCGCGGGGGCGGGAGCGGCGTTCCTGATGCGCAGACAGCCGGCCTGACCGTACGCCGACAACCCTCCCCGCGAACCACGGCCCTGCCCGACCGGGCCCCGCACCCGACCCGGCCTTACGCCCGACCGGACGCCCCGCGCACCTCCAGGCCGCCCAGCAACTCGGCCGTGGCCAGGGCGATCACCTCGACCGCCTGGTCGAACACCTCCCGGTTGTGCGCGGCCGGCGCCCGGAAGCCGGACACCTTCCGTACGTACTGCAGAGCGGCGGCCCTGATCTCCGCCTCCGTCGCCTCCTCGGGCAACGCGGGCGGACGCAGCGTCTTGATACTCCGGCACATGTCACCAGCCTCCCTTCAACAGTCTCCCTCTCGGCCGCTCCCCCGCCGGGCCGCTCAGCCGCTCAGCCGCTCAGCTCGACGTACCAGTCGTTGGATCTGATCCGGTTCCCCTTCGGGTACTCGAAGTCGACCTGTCCGAGCAGGGTGAACCCGGCCTTGCGGCACACGCCGTTGGACGCGGCGTGGTCCACGCCGGGGAACGCGTGCAGGGCCGGGTGACCGCCGGCGCCGGACGCCCGCCGGACGACGTCGACGAGCGCGCGGGCCGCCTGCGCGGCGAGGCCTCTGCCCTGGAACTCGGGCAGGATCCCCCAGCCCGTCTCCCAGACCGGGCCGCCCCGCCACTCGCGCTCCCAGTAGCCGATCGAGCCCACGGTCTCGTCGCTGTCGGCCAGCGTGACCCGGTACATGCACCCGGTCGACGGCTCGACATACCGGCGGTGCCGGTCGGCGAGCCGTTCCTCGGTCTCCGGCCCGCCGAGGTGCTCGGTCATCTCCGGACTGTTGGTGCGCCGCAGCAGCCAGAAGTCGCCCTCCGACCAGGGCGTCAACCGCACCTGCTCCGCCTTCTCCGCCTCCGTGACGTCCATGCACCCCACCGTACGGCGAGGGTCTGACATTGATGCTGATACTCAGGTCCCGGTGGCCGTGGCTCGGGGTCTGACTGACGCCCTGCTGGGTTGTCTTCCGGTTGTTCTGTCCGGCCGCCGGGACCTGTTCTCATGGCTCCGGCCGGGCGGAACATGACCTGATAGGAGCTTGGTCCAGAAGCCCCTTCAATGTCCTGTCTGCGCCACCCGGCCGGTGCCCACCTCCGGTTGGGAAGGCATCATCAGCATGACATCAGAGGTTGTGGAGGACACCGCGGACCAGGACGTGTTCGGCGGGGTCGACTCCCATGCCGACACCATCCACGTCGCGGTGATCAGCGACAACGGCGGCCACCTCGCGGACGCCGAGTTCGCCACCGCCGCCGCCGGATACGCCGCGGCCCTGGCCTTCCTGAACGCCCACGGTCACGTGAGAGCGATCGGCGTGGAAGGCACCTCCTCCTACGGCGCCGGCTTCACCCGCGCCGCCCGCTCACACGGGCACCCGGTCATCGAGGTCAACCGGCCCGACCGGGCCGAACGCCGCCGCATCGGCAAGTCCGACCCCATCGACGCCTACGCCGCCGCCCGCGCCGCCCTGTCCGGCCGGGCCTCCAGCGCCCCCAAGGACGACACCGTCGCCGGCACACGCGCCCTGCACAACGCCGCCCGCTCCGCCGTCAAGGCCCGCACCGCCGCCCTGAACCAGACCACCCACCTTCTCTTCACCGCACCTGAAGCCATCCGCACCCAATACGGGCAGCTCAAAGGGACAGACCGCACTGATGCCCTGGCCCGGCTGCGGCCGGCCGGAGACGCGGTGCACACAGCGGTCCTCACCGCGCTGAAGAGCCTCGCCCGACGCGTCAAGGAGCTGACCGCCGAGCACGGAGCCCTGACCCAGGCCCTGGACAGCGAGGCCAGCGCGCACAACCCGGCCTGCGAGCCGCCTACGGCGTCGGCCCCGACACCGCGGCCCAGCTGCTGGTCACCGCCGGAGGCAATCCCGAACGCATGCGCAGCGAGGCATCCTTCGCCGCCCTGTGCGGCGTCGCCCCGGTCCCCGCCTCCAGCGGCAGAACGAACCGGCACCGCCTGTCCCGGGGCGGAGACCGGGATGCCAACGCAGCTCTCTACCGCATCGCCCTCGTCCGCATGTCCAGCGACTCCAGAACCCGCGCATACGCGGCACGGCAGACCGCCGCCGGCCGGACGAAGAGGGAGATCATCCGGCTCCTGAAACGAGCCATCGCCCGGGAGATGTTCCGCTGTCTCACCACCACCGTCACCGTCCCCGGCATCGCCGACCTGCGACCCCTACGGCAAGCCAAGAACATCACCCTCACCGCCGTCGCCCAGCACTTCGGTGTCTGGCCCACCACCATCTCCAGACTTGAACGAGGCCTCAGCCGGGACGACGACCTCGCCCACGCCTACCGCGAATGGGTCCAGACCGCTTGACAGCAATAGGAGCATCAATCGCCCTCGCCCGGTCGTACCCCCGCCGGGCCTTCCCTTGACCCCGCGTCAGAGACCGACGGATCGACCGCCCCGCCCCGCGCCGCCCCGCCCCGCGCCGTCCCGCCCCGCGCCGTCCTGGCGGGAGGCAGGCCCCTCCGCCGGCACGACGCCGTAAATCGAACGCATGTTCACACGAACACCCCAAAGGAGCTCGCCTCACAAAATCGAACAGGCGTACCATTGCCGTGTGGCTAAGACCTATGACTTTCCCAGCGACCTGCGCGCCGGTCAGGAGGAGCTGCATCAGGTCCGGGCCGAGCTGTCGGCCCTGCTGAAGCGGCTCCCCTGGTCGGTGGAGCCCGTGGACGGCTTCAGCGACGACGGGGGCTGGCGCAAGGTGGAGCGCCCCGCGTCCCCCGGCTGGACGGCCGACGAGCAGGCCGAGGTGGAGAAGCTCCGGCGGCGGGAGCACGAACTCGCGGTCTTCGTGACCTGCCACCGCTTCTGGTCGGAGGTCTCGGCCGCGGACCGGGTGGAGGCCCGCACGCGCCTCAAGCACGCGCACGAGACCCCACCCGGCGAGGACGACTAGGGCCTGCCCGGCTCTTCCGGCACGGTTAGCCCTTCTTGTCCTCCAGCGCGGCTAGCCCTTCTTGCCGAGGAGCTGGTTCATCTCCGCGATCTCCGCGGTCTGCCCCGTGACGATGTCGTCGGCCATCGCCGCGGCGGGTCCGTAACGGCCCTTGTCCTTCTCGGCGCCGGCCATCTCGACGGCCCCCTCGTGGTGCTCGACCATCATGGTCAGGAACGCGGTGTCGAAGGCCGTGCCGGACGACTTCTCCAGCTTCGTCATGTCGGCGTCGTCCATCATCCCGGCCATGCCGGACGAGCCGGAGTGGTCCATCCCGGGCATCGACTCGTCCATCGACTCACCGGCCTCGGGGACGTCCTCGCCCCAGGCCTTCAGCCAGCCGGTCATCGTCTCGATCTCCGGGTCCTGGGCCTTCTCGATGCGGGCGGCGAGGTCCTTGACCTCGCTGGACGAGGCGCGGTCGGCGGCGAGTTCCGCCATCTCCAGAGCCTGCCGGTGGTGCGGGATCATGCCCTGCGCGAAGGTGACGTCCTGGGCGTTGTGCGCCCCGGCCGAAGCCGTCGCGGAGGCCGAGGATCCGGACGTGGCGCCGTCGTCGTCGCCGCCTCCGCCGCACGCGGCGAGAACGAGCGCGGCAGTCGCCGTCGCCGCCGCCAGGGCGACACGGCGCGACAGGGTGCGGGTGCGTGGGGTGGTGCTGGTCATGCGTGAACTCCTGTGGAGGAAAGAGAACTCGGACGCGTCGGCGCACCACGTCCGCCCGGGAGGGGCAGGGCGCGGCGCGCGCAGCGGTCTCTAGATCCGCAGGAGTTGGAGTTCCGCCAGGGACGGTGGCGCACGAGCGCCGTCGGGACCCGCGGCCGCCTGCGAGCTCACGACGGCGTCGGGTACGGGCACGGGAACCGGGTCGGCGACCAGACCGGGCAGTGCCGGGCCGGCGCCGAGCGCGGCCGACGCGCAGGTGGTGTCGGCGTGCTGGGCGTGTCCGCCGCCGCAGTGCCCCTCGCCGGAGCAGCCGTCGTGCGCCTCGGCGGCGACCGCGGTGGTCCGGGCGACCTCTGCGGTCCGGGCGACCGCCGTGGTCGGGGTGTCGGCGTGGGCCGTGTGCAGGCCCCCGGGCGCGAGCCCGTGCATCGCCAGCAGCCCCACGAGGAGCCCCAGCACGCACACCGCCCGCCGCCACAGTCCGTTCACAGGCCACATCCTAGGGGTCGCCCGTACGGCACACGCGAAGGGCCCCCGGAACTCTCCGGGGGCCCTTCGCACTCCTGGTGGGCGCGGACGGTTTCGAACCGCCGACATCCTGCTTGTAAGGCAGGCGCTCTACCCCTGAGCTACGCACCCAGGACGAGTCGACAGCCTACATTGCCCGTACCGGTGCCCCGCAAACCCATTGCGCGCGGAAGATCGCCGAAGCCGAAGTCACCGTCCGGAACGCGAACTAACCAGCTCGTGTGTTCGTCATTAACGGGTGGGAGAATGAACCCGCAGGGGCGGATCACAGCACGGGAGAGGGATGTGACGGCGACACCGGCGCAGGCGGCACCAGCGCAGTCGTACTCGCCGTCGGCGCTGCGCGACGCCCTCACCCTCGTCGCGCTGCCCCTGGTCGTCGCCCTCGCGCTGCCCGTCGCATTCGCCGGCGGCGGCACCCGGCGCTGGTTCGGCGGCCGGGCGGAGGGCCAGCGGGCGGAGGCGCAGGCCGCGAAGGACGCCGCCGCGGCCGCGTTCTACGAGCTGGACACCGCCCAGCGCGATCTGCGGATCTCGATCGAGACGATCGTGGCCGTGGACGACTCGCCGGCCGCCCGGCGCACGGTCTCCGACTTCGAGGCCATCGGCCGACGCATCGACGAGGTCAGCCGCCAGTACATCGACGCCGTCGACGCGCACGACCTCGACCGGGACGACCTGGAGGCCTCCGCGGCCGCCCAGGCGCGCACCGCGCTGACCCGGGCCAAGGACGAGCTGGGCAAGGTGAAGAAGGAGCTGGACCGGTTCGCCGACGGGCTGGGTCCGCTGCTCGGCAAGGCCGAGACGCAGCTGGCCCGGCTCGCGCCCGCCGTGGAGCGGGCCCGGCAGGCGCTGCTGGCCGCGTCGAACGCGCTGGACGCCGTGCGGGAGAGCGGGCTGAAGGCGGACGACCTCGCGGCGCGGCTGGCGGCGCTCGCGCCCGAGCTGACCAAGCTCAACCAGGGCGCGGGGCAGCACGGCGTGCCCGGGACCCTGGAGCGCGCGGAGCGGGTGTCGCGGGAGGCGGAGGCGGTCCGGGCGGAGGCGGAGCGGCTGCCGGAGCGGGCCGCCGAGATCGACCACCGGCTCGTGTCGCTGCGCACGCGCGCCCAGGCGCTCACCACCCGGTCCGGGCAGGTGGAGCCGGTGCTGAGCGAGCTGCGGCGGCGGTTCACGGTGGCCTGCTGGCAGGACCTCCAGCACGTTCCCGAACTGGCCGTGGAGAACGTCCGGCAGGCCGAGGCGAAGTTGAAGGAGGCGCAGGCCGCGCGGGAGGCGCAGCGGTGGCCGGACGCCACCGCGCTGCTGTCGACGGTGCGGGCGCTGCTGAACACCACGGACGAGGCGGTCTCGGCCGCGGGTGACCGGCTGGCCCGGCTGAACGCCGTGCAGAAGGACCCGCAGGCGGAGATCGAGCGGACCCGGTTCGCGATCCGGGACGCGCAGCGGCTGGCGATGGCGGGGCGCAGCACGCCCGATCCACGGGACGCGCGCCCGCTGGACGAGGCCGTGGCGCGGCTGGAGCGGGCGATCGCCACGCTGGAGGGCCGCCACCCCGACTACTGGCACTTCCTGACCGAGACGGAGGGCGTCCGGCAGGCGGTGGCAGGGGTCGTGTCGCGGATCCGTGAGGAGCGCGGGGCCGCGCACTGAGTCCCGGCGGAGCCGTCGGCTCCGGCAGCCGTTGCCCCGGACGCGCTACGGGCGGATATTGAGGAGTGCAGAGCAGGAAAGGCCTCCGCCGGCACGTCTAGCATCCTCAGGGAGGCGGAGATGGCGACACACGCAGTGCACTCCGGATCGAGGCGACGGATCAGGTTCAACGAGCACCTGCCCGTCGATCACCGGCTGAACCTGGTCTACCGGATCGGCGCCGGCCTGATGGGCCTGGGGCTGCTGGTCTTCGGGATCTTCGGCGTCATCGACAAGATCGGCTTCTTCGACACCGGCGGGGACACCGTCTGGAGCCTGAACACCAACGGCGCGCTCAGCTGGCTGTCGATCGGCGTCGGGCTGCTGCTGCTCGTGGGCATGGTGATCGGCGGGAACTTCGCGTCCACGCTGAACCTGAGCCTGGGCGTGCTGTTCATCGGCAGCGGGTTCCTGAACATGGCGCTGCTGGACACCGACTACAACTTCCTGGCGTTCAAGATCCAGAACTGCATGCTGAGCTTTGTGGTCGGGATCCTGCTGATGGTCTTCGGGATGTACGGCAGGGTCGGATCGGCCCTGCCGCACGACAACCCCTACTGGCGGGCCCGCCACCCCGAGGGATGACGGACCGGCCGGATCACCGGATCAGGTGCGCCAGGCCCTGATCAGGTGGGTAGGCCCGGATCAGGTGCGGTAGGCGTAGTAGTACGCGTTCGGGTACGACGCGACGAGGCTCGCCACCGACCTGCGCAGGGTGTTGTTGGAGTGGTAGGTCACGTACGGCACTCCGCCGCTCTTGTACGTGACGATCATCGTGTGGTCCTTGGACCCGTCGCGGTCGAAGTCCATCTGGAGGACGTCGCCGACCTCGAGCTGGTAGACGTTGGCGAGAGCGGTGGTCCGCTTGGAGTTCTGGGCGAACCAGGACCACTCGTTGACGCCGACGAACGAGTCGGACTGGATGTCGGCGTTGCCGAACCACTTGGTGTAGTCGTACACGTAGCCCGGGACGTGCTTCCAGCCGCCGGCCTTCAGGGACTGGCTGACGAAGTTGGTGCAGTCGCCGCCGTCGGCGTGACCGTTGAAGTCCGGGTAGTCCTTGTTGTAGACGTTCCAGTACTTCTCCGCGTAGGTCGCCATCGCCTTGTAGTCGAAGGCGGTGCCCGTCTTGGGGACGGCGACCGGGTTGCGGGTGATCGCCGCGCGCGCCGCGTTCGGCATGGTGTCGTCCGCGGTGGTCGCCTTGACGGACGTCGGCTTGGAGAGCGTGTTCACCGCGAGACCGCCCTGGTCGGTGTCGCGGATGTCCGTCAGCTGCCAGTTGCCCTGGCGGTCGGCCTTGAAGGTCAGCTCGTGCTGGGCCTGGAAGCCGGTGGTCTTCGGCGCGCCGCCGCGGGCCTGGGCGTAGGTCAGGGTCGTGGTCTCGGTGACCGCGGCCTTGGCCGTACGGCCAGTCACGCGCGTGGCGTTCAGGGTGACGGCGGTGGCGGCCTTGCTGTACTTCTCGCCGGCCTTGGCCAGCTGGTCCTTGCGCTTGTCCAGCGCGGACAGCGTGGCGTCCTCGGTGCGGGCGGCGCCCGAGGACAGTCGGACGTCGCCGGAGAAGCCGTTGGTCAGCGGCTTCTCACGGTCGCCCTGCTTGCCGACGACCAGGGCGTCCGTACGGTCGGTGAAGACCGCGTCGGCCAGCCGCTGGAACGTGGCCTTCGTCTTGGCGTCCACGGTGGGGTCGTCGACGACCGCCGCACCTGCGGACCAGTTGGGCAGTAGCGCCACTCCGGCGACGACCGAGGTGGCGGCCGCCCCGAGTATCGTGGCGCGGCGGCGTGTCCCGCTCAATTTCCTTGACTTCACTGATGTTTCCCCTCTTGCCCCGGCGGAGGGATGCCGAGGAGGGCATCTTTGCATGGCATGTGTGGGCGTTGTGAAGGGGGTTGCGGTTGAGGTTTGGTTACTTCGAGACCCCCGGGTCGGGGGCCTTCACGGCCCCCGGTTCGGCTACTTGACGACCGTCGACCAGTCCGGCGACTGAGCCGGGTCCAGGGTGCGCAGGTTCGCCAGCGTCTCGGGCGTCTGGACGTCCATCCAGTCGGCAAGCTCCTTGAAGGACACGCACTTGACGTCCTTCTTGGTGCAGACGTTCTTGATGACGTCGTCGATGGCCTTCATGTAGATGCCGCCGTTCCACTCCTCGAAGTGGTTGCCGATGAACAGCGGGGCACGGCTGCCGTAGTAGACGCGGTTGAAGCCCGCCATGTAGGAGTCGGTGGTCTCCTGCTGCCACTCGGCGTACTTGGCCGGGTCGCCCTCGGCCTGGCCGTCGGACTGGTTGGCCAGGAAGTTGAAGTCCATGGACAGGCCCTGGTAGCTGCCGCCGTCGTAGGGCAGCAGTTGCAGGGGGAAGTCCCAGAGTCCGTTCTTCTTCTCCGGCCAGATCTGGAAGTCGCCCTTGGAGGAGGCGTCGTAGCGCCAGCCGTAGCTCTTGGCGGCCTTCAGCAGGTTCGCCTGGCCCTCCAGGCAGGGCGCCCGGCCGCCGACGACCTCCTTCTTGAAGTCGAAGGGCAGCGGGTCGATGTCCTTGTAGCCGGTGTTGGTCTTCCAGTTCTCGACGAACTTGTAGAACTGGTCGATCTCGCTCTTCCACTGGTCGACGCTCCAGTAGCCGCCGCCCTTGGCCTCGCAGAAGTGGCCGTTGAAGTGGGTGCCTATCTCGTTGCCCTGTTCGTAGGCCAGGCGGAGCTGTTCGAGCGTGGTGCGGATGTGCTCGTCGGTGGGGAAGCTGATCGCCGAGCTGCCCACGGAGTGCATCGGCGGGCTGTACAGGTCCCGCTTGCTCTTGGGCAGCAGGTAGATGCCCGTGAGGAAGAAGGTCATGTGGGCGTTGTACTTGACGGCCATGTCCCGGTAGTGGGAGAAGAGCTCGTCGTCGCCCTGGAGGGCGCCGTCCCAGGAGAACACCACGAACTGCGGCGGCTTCTCACCCGGCTTGAGCGGCACCGCCTTCAGCTGCTCCGTCTGCGGCCCGGTGTACGAGGTGGAGCCGTCCCCCAGGACGTGCGTCTTGCCGTCCCACTCCGGCTCCTTGGTGGCCTGCCCCGACGCCTTCTTGCTGTCCCCCGAGGAAGCGGTCGGCTGGGTGTTGTCCGTGCGGCTGAGCACCACGTAGCCGCCCATCAGGGAGGCGACGACGAGGAGCGCGGCCAGGGTGAGGAACCCCGGGTGCGCGGCGGCGGGGCGGTGCGGGGCCGGCGCCCTGCGGCGGCGGCCCGACGGTGACTTCATGTGCGGCTCATTCTCCGGGGGGTTGGGGTCGGGGCCCGTTCGGTGGTCAGCCGAGCGGGCTCATGGCTCCTGACCAGATGCCGTACGGGACGCTGTCGTCGGTGGTGCCGGCGATGCCCTCCAGCGGCAGGGGTTCCAGGCTCTTGGTGAGGTCGATGCGGTAGACGACGATCGCCGTGGAGACGGCCTTGGCGGTGCCGACGTACCAGGAGGCGGTGTCTTTCTGGGTGGTGCCCGCCTTGCCCTCGACCGGTGCCCGGCCGGCCTGGACGGCGGCCTGCGGGACGTCGGAGGGGTGGGCGGCGCTGAAGGAGTCGGCGAGCGCGGAGGAGACCTCGGAGGCCACGTCGGCGCCGAAGGCGCGCCGGGCGGTCGGGGTGTCCAGGACCACCTTGGAGCCGTTCTTGGTGATCTTGCGCACCGAGTACGGCTCGGTGTGCTTGCCCGCCGCGGCGAAGGTGGAGTAGCCGCTCGCCATCCGGATCGCGCTGGGCGTGGAGCTGCCCATCGACAGCGCGGGCACCTGGGCACCGATGCTGGAGGACAGGAAGCCGGAGTCCTCGGCGGTCTCGCGCACCTTGTCCAGGCCGACGTCCATGCCGAGCTGCATGAACGGCGTGTTCACCGACAGCTGGAGCGCCCGGTGCAGGGAGATCTGCCCGTACGATCTGCCGCCGTCGTTCTCGGCGAAGACCTTCTTGCCGCTGCGGTCCCAGTAGGGGCCCTCGGGGGTGGTCACCGGCACCTTGTCGTCGCCGTCGTAGAGCGACTGCGCGGTGACGTCGGTGGTGTCCCCGTCGCGGGTCTTGTGGATGCCGTTCTCCAGCCCGGCCGCGTACACGAACGGCAGGAAGGCCGAACCGGCGGGCACGGTGGTGGCGTTGGACTCGTTGTAGCCCTGCGTACGGTGGTCGGGGCCGCCGTAGATGGCGAGGATCCGGCCGTCGGAGGCCACCGAGGCGGCGCCGTAGTGGGCGGCCTTCGCCTTCTTCGGATCGTCCTTCAGGGCCTGCTTACGGGCCTTGGTGACGGCCGCGGTGAGCTGGTTCTCGCGGGTCTTGTCGAAGGTCGTGTAGATCTGGTAGCCGCCGAGGTCGAAGTCCTTGTCGGAGATGTTCCCGGCCTTCTTGGCGTACTGGGTGGCCAGCTCCACCAGGTAGTCGCTCTGCTCACCGGTGTCGTAGAGCGGGTTGGTCTTGAGCGGCTCGGGGAACTTCTTGTACTTGGCGCGCTCGGTCTTCGACAGCTTGCCGATGTCGACCATCCGGTCGAGGGTCCAGGACCAGCGCTCCACGGCGCGGGCGCGGTTGGCCTTGGACAGGGTCGGGTCGTACAGGCCGGCGCCCTTGAGGAGGGAGGCGAGGAACGCGGCCTCGCTGGCGTTGAGCTGGCTGACGTCCTTGCCGTAGTAGGCCTGGGCGGCGCGCTGGATGCCGTAGGTGCCGCGGCCGAACCAGCTGGTGTTGAGGTAGCCCTCGAGGATGTCGTCCTTGCTCATCTGGTTGTCGAGCTTGAGGGAGATCATCGCCTCGGTGAACTTGCGGCTGACCGTCTGGTTCTGGTTCAGGTAGACGTTCTTGACGTACTGCTGGGTGATGGTGGAGCCGCCCTGGGTGTCGCCCTGGCCGATGGTGCGGACCAGGGCGCGGCTGAGGCCCTTGAAGGAGATGCCGGGGTCGCTGTAGAAGCTCGCGTTCTCGGCCGCGAGGACCGCCCAGCGGACGTCCTCGGGGATGTCCTTCAGCGGCATCGCCTGCCGCTGCACCCAGCCGGTGCGGGCCATCGGGGTGCCGTCGGACCAGAAGAACACGTTGTCCTGCTGGGTGGCGTACGAGTTGAGGTTCTCGGGGACGTCGGTGGCCGCGTAGGCGACGACCAGGAGCAGGCCGCTGAGTCCTATGGACGCCAGGACGCCTCCCAGGGTCTGCCGCCAGGAGGGTATCCAGCGCCGCCAGCCGTCCCGGCCGGGGCGCGGGTACTGCGGGCGCACCTTCCGGGCGTAGCGCGTGACACGAGCCACGTACGGAGCGAGTACGGCGATGAGCGGAGCGAGCCGAGGACCCAGAACTGCGGAAATTCGGGCGAACACGGAAGGGCGGGGTGCTTTTCGCCGGTTTTTCGACGAACGCGACGCCTCTCCGCCGCCCTCTTTCAACGTATCCGCTGACATGTCCGGCAGATTCGGTATGTCCGACACCCGCAGTTGCATGGTCTCGTCCGCCTTGAAAGAGGCGGGGAGCTTCAACTGCATGGTCTCGTCCGGCTTTTGGGGCTCCTCCCCCTGCCCCGCCTGGGTCACGACGCGTCTCCCTCCGCACTCCGTATTGCTCGCAGGCAGACGTACAGACTGATGAGGGCCTGACATGGTTGCCGTTGACGCGGCCGCAAACTTTGAACCCTTCCGACCTCGGAGTTCAACGCGGCGCTCTCAAATTACCAGCGCTCTTCGCAAATTCTCCACATAAGAAATCGACAGAAGTGAACAGAGATGAAACTGCTGACACAGCGTCCGAGCATAGGGGCTTAGCCTGGGGGCATGCCTCGCTACGAATACCGCTGCCGGACCTGCGGCGACACCTTCGAACTGAGCCGTCCGATGGCGCAGTCCGCCGACCCCGCCGACTGCCCGTCCGGCCATGCCGACACCGTGAAGCTTCTCTCAACGGTAGCGGTGGGCGGCACGAAGTCCGCCCCCGCACCCCGGTCGGGCGGCGGGGGCGGAGGCGGCGGTTGCTGCGGCGGAGGCTGCTGCTCCTGAGGGCACCAGGCCTCTGAGGCCCTTTGAGGGCATGGAGGGCTTTGAGGGCTACCGTCCGCGGACGCCCTTCAGGAACTCGCGCAGGATGCGCTCCCCGGCCAGCACGCCCCGCTCGGGCAGCGCGGTGATCTCCGGGGCCGTCCAGGCCGCGTCCGCCAGCTCGCCGTGGCCGGGGCGCCAGCCCCGGTCCGCCGCCAGCAGCAGATCGGCGTCGAGCAGGGAGTCGCCGGCGGCCAGCGTCAGCTCGGCGCCGGTGCGCCGGACCACCTCGCGCACGGCCGCGCTCTTGGTCAGCGGCTTCGGCACGGCGTAGAGCTTGCGGCCCTGCAGCGACACCGTCCAGCCGCGGTTCTCCGCCCAGGCCGCGAACTCCTTCACCCACTCCTCGGGCAGCAGCTCGCGCTCCACGACGAGATAGGCGAACAGGTCCTCGGCGATCCGCTGCTTGCGCAGCCAGAGCGGGTCGGCCGAGCTCGCCAGGTGGTCCTGCACCTCCGCCAGCGGAGCGCACTCCTGCGCCAGCCGCGCCAGCACGCTCGCGTGCCAGTCCTCGTCGGTCACCCCGTCGACCAGCAGATGGCCGCCGTTCGCACAGATCGCGTACGTCGGGGCCGGGCCGGGCAGATTGATGCGCAGGTACTGCTTGCGCGTCCGGGTGGTCGTGGGCACGAACACGGCCGCGTCGCCGAGGTCGGCGAGCAGTCCGGCCGCCGTCTCCGTCATGAAGGACAGCGGGCCGCGCTCGTGCACCTCCACGCACAGCAGCCGCGGCGCCCGCGCGTCCGGCATGGTCAGCGCCAGGGCGGCCGCCGAGTAGATGAGCGTACGGTCGAGGTCGCTCGCCACCAGCACCGGCATCAGACCGCCACCGCCTTGCCGTCGGCACCGGTCGCGCCGCGCGTGAACTGCGGGTGGATCAGCCCCACACAGGTGTACGGCAGGTCGTCCACCTCCTCGACGGGCACCCCGCGCTGCCCGGCCAGCAGCCGCACATGGTCCAGGTCGGCGCCCGCCCCGGCCCGCGCGAGGATCTTCCAGGGCACGCGGCGCAGCAGCACCCGGGTGGTCTCCCCGACGCCCGGCTTGACCAGGTTCACGTCGTGGATGCCGTACTCCTCGCTGATGCGCTCCACCGCCGCCCAGCCCTCCCAGGTCGGGGTGCGGTCGCTGGCGAGCAGCTCCTTCAGCGCGCCGTCCACCGCGTCCTCGACCTCCGGGAAGCGGGCGGCCACGGCGTCCAGGAACGCGACCGAGGCGTCCGCGCCGGCCAGCTCGCGGTAGAACTTGGCACCGTGGAAGTCGTCCGGCCCGACCAGATCGGCACGCAGGACGGTCCGCGAGATCAGCCCCGACACGGTCGAGTTGAGGCAGGCCGACGGGATCAGGAAGTCCTCCCGTGTGCCGTACGTCCGTACGCACGAGCCCGGGTCGGCCAGCACCGCGATCTCCGCGTCGAAGCCGACCGCGCCGCCCGCGGCCTCGAACTCCTCGATCGCCACGGCCAGCTCACGGGTGATGGCGCCCTTGCCGGTCCAACCGTCCACGAAGACCACGTCCCGCGGGTCGTGGTGCTCGGCCAGCCAGCGCAGCGCGTTGGCGTCGATGCCGCGGCCGCGCACGATCGACACCGCGTAGTGCGGCAGGTCCAGACCGTGCCGGAACTGCGCCCAGCGGCGCATCAGCACGCCGATCGGGGTGCCCGCGCGGGCCAGGGAGACCAGCACCGGCCGGGGCGACCGCTCGGCGATGACGGTCTCCGTGACCACGCCGACGGCCTGCGCGAGGCGGGCCGCGGAGACCTCGAGGGCCGCGTGGAAGAGCTCCTGGTACTGCTCGCTCGGCTGGTACTCCACCGGCAGCGACTCCGCGTAGTGCGCGCCGCCGCTCTGGATCGCCTCCTCGCGCTCCTCGGTCGGCGCCTCCAGGGTGACGTCCGAGAGGTCCTGGAGCAGCCAGCCGACCTCCTCCGGCGCGTACGAGGAGAAGGCGGGTCCGCGAAGGGGCTCGGGCAGCATGGCGGTTCTTTCTCCAGGGAGATCGGCGACGTACAGCGGCTCGGGGACGTACGACGGGACGACCGCGAGGACGACGTGCGGGGTGTGCGCGGCGAGGCGGTCCAGCAGGCCGCCGGGCGCGTGCAGCTCGTCGGTGTCGGCCGCGGAGTCCACGACGGCGAGGACGGCGTCGAAGCCGCCTCCGGCGACGTTATAGGCATAGCGCTCGCCGGGGCCGTCGGCCGGGGCGTCGTGCGCGGGGAAAACGATTCGGCTGCGGATCGCGTAGCCGGGGTCGTCGACGGCCAGGACGGGTGAGCGGGTGGTGGTGGAGTAGCGGACCTCGGCGTCCGTCACCTGCTCCAGCTCCCGGGCCAGCCGCAGGGGGGCGTACATCAGCTCCTCGAAGCCGAGCACGAGCACGCGGCGTGCACCCTGGGGCAGCGCCTCGGCAAGCCTCGCCGCCATCGCGGGCAGGGCGTTCTCCAGCCGTATTCGGTGCTGGGGAGTGAAGCCGTGTCTGCCGCCGTCCGGCAGGTTTCGGGGCCAGTGCAGGTCGACGCGCCGGAGCTGAGTGCGGTCGTCGGCCGGGTGCGGGTCGGCGGGGGCTGGTCGCGCCGAAGCCGCAGACGACCGACCACCCACCGCGGCGCCCTCGGACTCGTGGCGGGCCACCAGCTCCTGGCCCTTCTCCAGCACGCCCTCCGGCAGGCGTACGGTGCCGGAGGCTGCGGCTATCAGGTCTACTCGGGCGCCGATCTCGCGGGCGAAGTCGGACAGGCGGCCCGCGTCGGCCGGTGAGCGCATGTCGACGAGGGCGACGACCACGTACCGCCCGCGCGGGTAGCGCTCGTGGAGGTCGCGGATGGTGTTCAGGACGGTGTTGCCGGTGGAGAACTCGTCGTCGACCAGGATCAGCGGGCCGTCCCCGACCAGCAGCGCCGGGTCCTCCGGGAGCAGGAGGTGGGACGTGGCGTGCGAGTGGGCCTCCTCGAAGCCGCCCGCCCGCGCCACTCCGGGCACCGGGCGGCGGGTGGAGTGGAGGTAGGGGGCGGAGCCGACGCCGTCGGCGACGGAGTGGCCGAGGCCGGTGGCGGTCTCCGCGTAGCCCAGGACGAGGGCCTCGGCCGCCTCCTTCGCGCCGAGCAGCTCGCGCACCCGGCGGCCGAGGGCGAACCCATGGCCGTAGACGACGGACGGGGACTGCGGGACGTGCTTGCCCAGCACGTTGGAGACCAGCAGATGGGCCCGCTTGGGGTTGCGGCGCAGGGCCAGCCCCAGCAGGCCCCGAAGCCCGTCGCCGCCCACGAGCTCCAGCCCGAGCCGCTCGGCGACCCAGGTCCCGGACCAGACTCCGCCGTCCCCGGCGGCTCTGGTGTCCCCGGTGTCGCCGGCGTCCCCGTTGTTCAAAGCCTTGTTCATGCGTCCCTTGGTGGTGAGGTGGGTGATTCAGCCGGGTATGCCGGCGGCGAGCAGGTCGACGAAGCTGACGTCCTCGTGCGCGACGCCGAAGACCTCCGCGCGCAGCATGGTCCGCTCGGCCCAGGCGCGGTGCGGCTTCACCTCGTTCATCTTGTTCGTGTACTGCGACCTGAGGACTCCCCCGCCGCCGCGCTCCGGCCGCAGGATGTCCGCCGCGTCGCTGTACTCCTCGTGACTGACGACGGACAGCGCGTGCACCGCCGGGACGTGCGAGGGGTGGATGCAGGTCTTGCCCAGCAGACCGTTGGCCTGGTCGAGGGAGATCTCGCGCAGCAGCCCGTCCATGGCGTGCTCGATCAGCCGCTCGCGCAGCTCGACGGCCTGTCCCTCCAGGAAGGGGCTGTGCCGCAGCATCGGCTTGAACATGCGCTCGGGCACCCGGAAGTACTCCCACACCGGCCCGGTCACCGTGAATCCGGTGCCGTCGGCCCGGCCCAGCATGTTCACCACGTCGGCGATCACGGAGGCGACGATCTGGACGTCGTACGCCGTCATGTCGGGCGCCCGGCGCAGGCCGTAGGAGGAGCAGAAGTCGGTGACGCCGAGGCGCAGCGCGAGGACGCGGCCGCGGTACTTGTCGACGGCGCGGGCGATGCCCTCCAGGGCGTCCACCCGCGACTCCCGGTACATCAGCTCGGGCGTCTCCAGCACCGGCATGCCGAACAGCCGGCGTCCGCTGGCGCTCTCGGCGGCCGCCAGGGCCTCCAGGAAGGGGATGCCGCGCTCCTCGGTGAACTTCGGGAACACGAACCCGCTCAACAGCCGCGCGTTGCCCCCGAGCCGCTCGACCAGGTCCGGGATCTGCTCGGGCGTGCGCACCCGGATGAAGAGCAGCGGCAGCTCGGTGCCCACGCGGCCCGCGAGGTCGGCGAACTGCCGGACGAGGTTCTCCTCGCCCGCGGCGACGTCCTCGTCGCCGATGGAGTCCTCCAGGCACAGCACCATCGAGACCACGCCGCGCCCGGTCTGCTTGACGATGTCGTCGGCCAGCCGGGGCCGCGTGGCCGGGCTGTAGAGCGTGGCGCCCAGGGCCGCGGAGAGCAGCCTGGCCGGAGAGTCCGTGTCGAAGACGCACGGCTCCCGGTGGAAGAGGCGCTGCCGCACCTCCGGGGCGAGGTGCCCGAAATGACGCATAAATCTCCCCCGTGATGCAAGGTGAGCCTGTGGATTCGGCAAGAGGTGGCCGGTAATAGTACGTAGAGACCCATGTCAGGGGTTCCCACCGGTCATGAATTTCAGGTAACTCGGACGAACACAGTCCGACACACGGCTGTGAAGGCTCCCGAGTACCCCGCGTTGTCGTGAGCAGAACCTAGAGGGCAGGATGACCGCATGACGCACGCGATGCTGAAGGGGTCGAACGTCCCGCTGAAGGCCACCACGGTGCGCGCCGTGCTGCGCTGGACGCCCGGACAGGGGATCCCGGACGTCGACGCCTCCGCGCTGCTCCTCGGCCCCGACGGTCGTGTGCGCTCCGACGAGGACTTCGTCTTCTACAACCAGCCCCGGCACCCTTCCGGGAAGGTCTGGCGACTGGGCAAGAAACGTGTCGCCGAAGGCCTCACCGATACGATCCAGACAGATCTGACCGGTGTCGAGCCCGGCGTCAGCCAGATTCTCCTGGTCGCTTCGGCGGACGGCCTCACCTTCGATCGCGTACGTTCCCTCAGCATTCTGCTGTACGACGCCACGGTCGAGGGCGAGCCCCTGGCCACCTTCGACATCCGTCCGGAGACCGGCGAGGAGACGGCCCTGATCTGCGGCGAGCTGTACCGCAGGGGCGAGGGCTGGAAGTTCCGCGCGCTGGGCGAGGGCTACTCCAACGGTCTCAAGGGTCTGGCGACCGACTTCGGCATCTCCGTCGACGAGTCGGAGGAAGCCTCCTTGGAACCGACCCCGGCTCCGCACACCCCGGCCCCGCCGACCCCGAGCCTCTCGCAGCCCCTGCCGCCGGAGCAGCCCGCCTCGGCGGTCCCCCAGCAGCAGCCGGCCTACGGCTATCCCGCGAACCTGCCGACCCACGGCTACGGCTACCCGGACCCGTCCTTCCGGCTGCCGCCGCAGGGGCCTCAGTTCATCGGGCGGTAGGCGGACCGGCCCACCCCGGCAGAGGTCACTTCTCGACCTTGGTCTTGTAGCCCCGGCCCCACTGCAGGCCCCACCCGTACAGCCGGTCCAGCTCCGCCTGGAACCCGTACACGAACCGCACCTCGCGGCGCACGATCAGCTCGCTCTTCAAGTTCTCGATCATCACCACCGCGCAGGACCTGGCCTGTGGATGCCGCTCGTCGAGGCCTATCTCGATCCGGGGCCCGTTGCTCGGGTACAGCGTCACCATCGCGTGGGTCCGGTCGAACGCCGGCGTCTGGTCGTAGATGTACACGAAGACCAGCAGCCGCTTGATCTCGTCCCGGTGGTCGAGGTTGACGTACATCGTCTCCCCGGACGCCGACCCGAACCGGTCGTCCCCGCTGAGCTTCACGTACGGCGGTGCGTTCACGTCGCCGAGCAGCCCGCCCAGGGGCTGGACGACGCCCTTGGTGCCGTCGGCCAGCTCGTAGAGGCAGCCGAGGTCGAGGTCGACGTTGACCATGCTCTGGCTGTGGCCGATGACCTCCGGGGGGCGCAGCGCCTTGAAGGGGTGCCGCAGCAGGCTCTCGCGCTGGACTCCGCCGAAGTCGGAGGTCCGCATCCGCCAGGTCAGGTTGACGCGCAGGTTGCCGGTGGCCGCGCCCTGTTTGGTGAGGGAGACCTGATGGTGCCGTTTGGTCAGTTCGATCGCGTTGCTCGCCGCGCTGCCCGAGTCGAAATCGGCCGCACGGCTGCCCAGCAGCCCGTCGAAGAAGCCCATGTCCCGCCCCCCACATCCACGCACGTCGCCAGTAAGACCGGCGGGGCGGCCGTGGAGGACATCTCCTCGACGGCCGCCCCGCACAGAGCGTTCCTCACTCGGAAGGTGATCACACCCCGGACGAGACCTCAGTCTTCTCGTCCGAGCCCTCGGCTTTTCCCTCTGCCGCTGCCAGGGCACGGTTGCGGCGCACGGAGGACCAGAAGGACCAGCCGATCAGGACGACGCCGACGAGGCCGGTGATGACCTCGTTGATCTGGTACTGGATGGTGATCATCAAAAGCACGGCCAGGGCGCCGATGGCGTAGTGCGCGCCGTGCTCCAGGTATACGTAGTCGTCGAGGGTGCCCTGGCGGACCAGGTACACGGTCAGCGACCGGACGTACATCGCGCCGATGCCCAGGCCCAGCGCCATCAGCACGATGTCGTTGGTGATGGCGAACGCGCCGATCACGCCGTCGAAGGAGAACGACGCGTCGAGGACCTCGAGGTAGAGGAACATGAAGAAGGCGGCCTGACCGGCCAGGACGACCGGCGAGCGCTGCTTTCCGCTGCGCACGGCCTCTTCCTCCTCCTCGTGCTCGCGTTCCTCCTCTTCCTCGAGCTTGTCCTCGAAGTAGCCGGAGAGACCGCCGACGACCATGTACGTGATCAGTCCGGCGATGCCGGAGATCAGCACGGTCTGCGCCTTGTCGGCGTGTGCGCCGCCGTGCTGGTGGGCGTGGGTGGCGAAGGTGAAGGACGTGATCAGCAGGACGATCAGGGCGATGCAGACCGACAGCATGTCGACCTTGCCGAGCTTGGCGAGCGGACGCTCGATCCAGCGCAGCCACTGGATGTCCCGGTCCTCGAAGATGAAGTCCAGGAAGATCATCAGCAGGAACATGCCGCCGAAGGCGGCGATCGACGGGTGGGCGTCGGTGACCAGCTGCTGGTACTGGTCCTTGTCGTTGAGGGCGAGATCGACCGCGTCGATCGGGCCGATCTTGGCGCTGATGGCGACGATCACCACGGGGAAGACCAGGCGCATGCCGAAGACGGCGATGAGGACACCGACGGTGAGGAAGATCTTCTGCCAGAAGGCACTCATCTTCTTCAGGATTCCGGCGTTGACCACCGCGTTGTCGAACGACAGCGAGATCTCGAGGATGGAGAGGATCGCCACGATGCCGAAGGCCTCCCACCCCCCGTAGAAGACCGCAGCGACCAGGCCGAGCGCGGTGACCGCGAACGACCAGCCGAAGGTTTTCAGAAGCACTGGCTACCCAATCCTGTATGTACGGGTCTCCCCCGCGCCGTACTCGGCTTTACGAAACGTTGACTCCGAAGTCTAGAGCGATGCCTCGCAGCCCCGACGCGTACCCCTGTCCTACCGCTCTGAACTTCCATTCGCCCTGGTAGCGGTAGAGCTCCCCGAAGATCATCGCCGTCTCCGTGCCGGCGTCCTCGCTCAGGTCGTAGCGGGCGAGTTCCTGGCCGTCGGCCTGGTTGGCGACGCGGATGAACGCGTTGCTCACCTGCCCGAAGGTCTGGCCGCGTTCGTCGGCCATATGGATCGAGACGGGGAAGACGATCTTGTCGCACTGGGGCGGCACCTTGGTGAGGTCGACCAGCAGCGACTCGTCGTCGCCCTCGCCCTCGCCGGTGAGGTTGTCGCCGGTGTGCTCCACGGAGCCGTCGGGGCTCTTGAGCTGGTTGTAGAAGACGAACCACTCGTCCCCGAGGACCCGCCCGCCGGCGCACAACAGGGCGCTGGCGTCGAGGTCGAAGGGGGCTCCGGTGGTGGAGCGCGCGTCCCAGCCGAGTCCGATCATCACCTGTGTGAGGTTCGGCGCGGCCTTGGACAGGGAGACGTTGCCTCCCTTGGCGAGCGTGACGCCCATGCTGGTCCTCCCCTGGGATGGTGCTTCTTCGGTTGTCCTGCGCGTCCGGCGCCGCCCGTAAACGGTGCGACGCCGGACGATGTGAGCTGGGATCCGCTCAGACGTTCACGCCGAAGTCCTGCGCGATGCCGCGCAGACCCGACGCGTACCCCTGGCCGATGGCGCGGAACTTCCACTCCGCGCCGTGCCGGTAGAGCTCGCCGAAGACCATCGCGGTCTCGGTGGACGCGTCCTCGCTCAGGTCGTACCGGGCGATTTCGGCGCCGCCGGCCTGGTTCACCACGCGGATGAACGCGTTGCGGACCTGGCCGAAGGACTGCTGCCGGTTCTCGGCGTCGTAGATCGACACCGGGAAGACGATCTTCTCGACGTCGGCCGGGACCGTCGCGAGATTCACCTTGATCGCCTCGTCGTCGCCCTCGCCCTCACCGGTGGTGTTGTCACCGGTGTGCTCGACCGAGCCGTCGGGGCTCTTGAGGTTGTTGAAGAAGACGAAGTTGGCGTCGCTGCCGACCTTGCCTGCGTTGTTCAGCAGCAGCGCGCTGGCGTCCAGGTCGAAGTCGGTGCCGGTCGTGGTGCGGACGTCCCACCCCAGACCGACGATGACCGCGGTCAGGCCAGGGGCCTCCTTGGTCAGTGATACGTTGCCGCCCTTGCTGAGGCTGACTCCCACGAGTCCTCCATTGGTGTCCAGGGGCGGGAAGCCCCGTCGTGCGTTGGATATCGGATCAACGACTCGATCCTAGTAACGGGTTCCCGCGCCCCGCAGGCCCTGGAGCCGAAGAATCACAGGTGTCGGCGAATCCGGGCCGACGCGCGGCCGATCAGAGAGTGTCGAGGGCCTTGACGTACGCGCCGAGGTCGCGGGCGTCGGGCAGCGCGTTGACGACCGTCCAGCGCACGAGGCCCTCCTTGTCGACGACGAAGGTGCCGCGCACCGCGCAGCCCTTGTCCTCGGCGAAGACGCCGTAGGCACGGGAGACCTCGCCGTGCGGCCAGAAGTCGCTGAGCAGCGGGTATTCCAGGCCCTCCTGCTCGGCGAAGACGCGCAGGGTGTGGATGGAGTCGTTGGAGACGGCGAGCACCTGGGTGTCGCGGTCGGCGAACTTCGGCAGGTTGTCGCGCACCTCGCACAGCTCGCCGGTGCACACGCCGGTGAAGGCGAAGGGGTAGAAGAGCAGGACGACGTTCTTGCTGCCCCGGAAGTCGGAGAGCTTCACGGCTCGGCCGTGGTTGTCCTTGAGCTCGAAGTCGGGGGCCTTGTCGCCGACCTGGATCGCCATCGTCTGGGTGTCCCTTCGGTGGGGCTGTCTGGGTGAGAACCACCCTACGCAGCGGGCCCGGGGACAGCACCGAGGAGATCACGGCAGAGATCACGGACGGGCCGACCGGAGTCGGTCGGCCCGTCCGTGTCATAAGCCGGGATCACCTCGACGAGGTCACTTCCTGGACGTGGACGAGGTCACTTCTTGGACTTGGCGGCCTTGGGCGTCACCAGCCGGCTGCCGCTCCAGTCCTTGCCCACACTGACGCTCTTGCTGGCCGACAGACCCGCAGTCGTCGAGGCTTCGGAGATGTCGCTCGGCTCCACGTACCCCGTACGGCCGGTCTTCGGCGTCAGGAGGAGGATCGAACCGCCTTCTTCGATGTACGTGGTGGCGTCCACCAGCGCATCCGTCAGGTCGCCGTCCTCGTCGCGGAACCAGAGCACCACGGCGTCGGCAACGTCGTCGTAGTCCTCGTCCACCAGGTCGCTGCCGATGACTTCCTCGATGGACTCGCGGAGCTCCTGATCGACGTCGTCGTCGTAGCCGATCTCCTGGACCACCTGCTCGGGCTGGAACCCCAGCCTGACGGCAGGGCTCGTCCGCTCCTCCGCGTGGTCCGCGGTCGCGCTCACGGGTTGCCTCCTGATCTTGTTTCGGGAATAACTCAGCCACGCGCGTGCGCGCAGCGTTGGCCGTAGTCCACACGGGCGGGACGGATCGCGCAAGTACCCGGCGGTTCGGACCGCCGAAACGGTGACGATCCTGGCCGTGTCGACGCAACTCCAGGCAGGAGTTCCGGACCGAAGGTGATGCACACCACACCAATCTGCCCGGTTTGCGCATTTGAGAACCATCCAAGAATACGAGATCCGAACAGATGCCGGTTACCTCTGGGTAGAGATGACGTTTGCGGCCCCGAGGTACACGATGGGGGACGGTGCAGGTACTGGAGAACCAGCGTGAAAACAGCCCTCTGACAGGTAAGGAACAGCGTGGCTTCCGGATCCGATCGCAACCCGATCATCATTGGCGGCCTTCCGAGTCAGGTTCCTGACTTCGATCCCGAGGAAACCCAGGAGTGGCTCGACTCCCTCGACGCCGCGATCGACGAGCGCGGCCGGGAGCGAGCCCGCTATCTGATGCTCCGGCTGATCGAGCGGGCCCGCGAGAAGCGCGTGGCCGTGCCGGAGATGCGCAGCACGGACTACGTCAACACCATCCCCACCAGGGCCGAGCCGTTCTTCCCGGGCAACGAGGAGATCGAGCGCAAGGTCCTCAACGCGACCCGCTGGAACGCGGCCGTGATGGTCTCGCGCGCCCAGCGTCCGGGCATCGGGGTCGGCGGCCACATCGCCACCTTCGCCTCCTCCGCGTCCCTCTACGACGTCGGCTTCAACCACTTCTTCCGCGGCAAGGACGAGGGCGACGGCGGCGACCAGATCTTCTTCCAGGGCCACGCGTCCCCGGGCATCTACGCGCGCGCGTTCCTGCTCGACCGGCTGGACGAGCAGAACCTGGACGCCTTCCGGCAGGAGAGGTCGAGGGCGCCGCACGGGCTGTCCTCGTACCCCCACCCGCGGCTGATGCCGGACTTCTGGGAGTTCCCGACCGTGTCGATGGGCCTGGGCCCGATCGGCGCGATCTACCAGGCGCGGATGAACCGCTACATGCACGCGCGCGGGATCGCCGACACCGAGAAGTCGCGGGTGTGGGCGTTCCTCGGCGACGGCGAGATGGACGAGCCGGAGTCGCTGGGCCAGCTGACCATCGCCGCCCGCGAGGGCCTGGACAACCTGACCTTCGTCGTCAACTGCAACCTCCAGCGCCTCGACGGCCCGGTGCGCGGCAACGGCAAGGTCATCCAGGAGCTGGAGTCGGTCTTCCGGGGCGCCGGCTGGAACGTGATCAAGCTGATCTGGGACCGCTCCTGGGACCCGCTGCTCGCCCAGGACCGCGACGGCACCCTGGTCAACCGGATGAACACGACCCCGGACGGGCAGTACCAGACGTACGCCACCGAGTCCGGCGCGTACATCCGCGAGCACTTCTTCGGCGACGACCACCGGCTGCGCGCGATGGTCGAGGGCATGACCGACGACCAGATCCTGCACCTGGGCCGCGGCGGTCACGACCACAAGAAGATCTACGCGGCGTTCAAGGCGGCCGTGGAGCACAAGGGCCAGCCGACGGTGATCCTCGCCAAGACCGTCAAGGGCTGGACGCTGGGCCCCAACTTCGAGGGCCGCAACGCCACGCACCAGATGAAGAAGCTGACGGTCGCCGACCTCAAGGGTTTCCGCGACCGCCTCCACCTGCCGATCTCGGACAAGGAGCTGGAGTCCGGCCTGCCGCCGTACTACCACCCGGGTCGGAACTCGGAGGAGATCCAGTACATGCACGACCGGCGCAGGTCGCTGGGCGGGTACGTCCCGACCCGCGTCGTGCGCTCCCAGCCGCTCGCACTGCCGGACGACAAGACGTACGCGAGTGTGAAGAAGGGCTCGGGCCAGCAGTCGATCGCCACGACCATGGCCTTTGTGCGGCTCCTGAAAGACCTCATGCGGGACAAGGAACTCGGCAGGCGCTTCGTACTGATCGCGCCGGACGAGTACCGCACGTTCGGCATGGACTCCTTCTTCCCGAGCGCGAAGATCTACAACCCGCTGGGCCAGCAGTACGAGTCGGTGGACCGCGAGCTGCTGCTCGCCTACAAGGAGTCGCCGACCGGCCAGATGCTGCACGACGGCATCTCGGAGGCGGGCTGCACGGCGTCCCTGATCGCGGCCGGCTCGGCGTACGCCACGCACGGCCAGCCGCTCATCCCGGTCTACGTCTTCTACTCGATGTTCGGTTTCCAGCGCACCGGCGACCAGTTCTGGCAGATGTCCGACCAGCTGGCGCGCGGTTTCGTGCTCGGTGCGACCGCCGGCCGTACGACCCTGACCGGTGAGGGTCTGCAGCACGCGGACGGCCACTCCCAGCTGCTCGCCTCGACGAACCCGGGCTGCGTCGCCTACGACCCGGCGTACGGCTTCGAGATCGCGCACATCGTGCAGGACGGCCTGCGGCGGATGTACGGCAGCTCCGCCGAGCACCCGCACGGCGAGAACGTCTTCTACTACCTCACCGTCTACAACGAGCCGATCCAGCACCCGGCCGAGCCCGCCGACGTCGACGTGGAGGGCATCCTCAAGGGCGTCCACCGCTTCAGCGCGGGAACCGCGGGGACCATCCCGGCGCAGATCCTCGCGTCGGGCGTGGCCGTCCCGTGGGCCGTCGAGGCGCAGAGGATCCTCGCCGAGGACTGGGACGTCAAGGCCGACGTCTGGTCGGCGACCTCCTGGAACGAGCTGCGGCGCGAGGCCGTCGAGGTCGAGCGGCACAACCTGCTGCACCCGGAGGAGGAGCAGCGGGTGCCGTATGTGACGCGGAAGCTGAGCGGGGCCCAGGGGCCGTTCGTGGCCGTGTCCGACTGGATGCGGTCGGTGCCGGACCAGATCGCGCGCTGGGTGCCGGGCACCTACCAGTCGCTGGGCGCGGACGGCTTCGGCTTCGCCGACACCCGGGGCGCGGCCCGGCGGTTCTTCCACATCGACGCCCAGTCGGTGGTCGTGGGCGTGCTGACCGAGCTGGCGCGGGAGGGGAAGGTCGACCGGTCGGTGCTGAAGCAGGCGATCGACCGGTACCAGCTGCTCGACGTGTCGGCCGCGGACCCGGGGGCCGCGGGCGGCGACGCGTAGGACGCAGCAGCGCGTAGGGCTCGGCCCGTAGCACGCGTGAGGGCGGTGGAGCTGGTGACTCCACCGCCCTTACGCATTCTTTACGATGCGTGTATGCAAGAACATTCGGCGCAGGCCCGGTGGGAGTTGTGGACTCAACGGCCGCTGCTGGCCCTCGCCGTGCTGTTCGCCGTGGCCTACGCCGTGCCGATCGTGGACACCTCGGCCGGGCACTCGCTGACCACCGCGTGCACCGCGGTCGAGTGGGCGGTGTGGGCGACCTTCGCCGGCGACTACGTGGTGCGGCTGGCGCTGACGCCCCGGCGCCGGGAGTTCGTCCGCACGCACTGGCTGGACCTGTGCGCGGTGGTGCTGCCGATGCTCCAGCCGCTGCGGCTGCTGCGGCTGGTCTCGACGCTGCTGCTGGTGGGGCGGCGGGCGCGGATGGCTTCGCAGATCCGGGTGACGACGTATGTCGCGGGGGCGGTCGTCGGGCTGCTGATGTTCGGGTCGCTGGCCGTGCTGTCGGTGGAGCGCGAGTCGCCGAACGGGAACATCCGCACGCTGGGTGACGCGGTGTGGTGGTCCTTCACGACGATGACGACCGTGGGCTACGGCGACCATGCGCCGACCACCGGTCTGGGGCGGATCATCGCCGTCGGGCTGATGCTGTCCGGGATCGCGCTGCTGGGTGTGGTCACCGCGAACATCGCCGCGTGGTTCATCGAGCGGTTCGAGAAGGACGACGTGGAGGAGCGGGCGCAGACGGAGGCGATCCTGGCGCTGACCGAGGAGGTCCGGGCGCTGCGGGTGGAGGTCGCGGAGCTGAGGGAGAGATCCCTCAGGCCGTAACAGCCAGGCCCGTGGCGCGCTGTCCCCCTCCGGCAGCGCGCCACGGGCCTGATTGCCCTGCCATCCGGAGGGCTTGACTAACTGTGACCTGTGGCGCGTGCCGGAGGCGAGGGACCTTTAGCGTTGTCACCCTGATAGGGGAACTTTATTGAAATCCCGTCAGATTTCCCCGACAGGTGTGGCAGGACGGCAGAGCCGCGGGAACGCAGGGCCGCAGGGCCTCAGATGTGGCCGACCCCCGCGCCTGCCTCCGCGTTCGCGCCGCGCTTGGTGAGCAGGGCGACGAAGACCGCGACCACCGCGACGCCGGCCGCGACCAGGGACGCCAGGCTCATGCCGGAGATGAAGGTGTCGTGGGCGACGTCCGTGATCTTCACGGCGATCTCCTCCGGGGTGCCCTTCGCCACCGGGGCCACCCCGACCTGGACCGCCTCGGAGGCCTGGTCCAGCTGGCTCGGGGTGAGCTCGGGCAGGCCCGCGGCCGTCCAGTTGCCGGCCAGGTCGCTGTCGACCTTGGAGGCCATCACCGCGCCCAGGACGGCCGTGCCGAGGCTGCCGCCGATCTGCATGGCCGCCTGCTGGAGACCGCCGGCCACGCCGGAGAGCTCCAACGGGGCGTTGCCGACGATGACCTCGGTGGCGCCGACCATGACCGGGGCGAGGCCGAAGCCCAGCAGGCCGAACCAGAGGGACATCAGACCGCCGCCGGTGTCCGTCTCCAGCGTGGACATGCCGTACATGGCGATCGCGGTGGCCGCCATGCCGCCGGCCAGCGGGATGCGCGGGCCGAGCTTGGTGATCGCCGCGCCCGCCAACGGGGAGCCGACGATCATCATGCCGGTGAGCGGGAGCAGGTGCAGGCCCGCGTCGATCGGGCTCATCCCGTGCACGTTCTGCAGGTAGAACGTCACGAAGAACAGGCCGCCCATGAAGGCGATGGCCATCAGGACCATCAGCACGACGCCCGCGGACAGCGGGACCGAGCGGAACAGCGCCAGCGGGATCAGCGGCTCCTTGACCTTCGTCTCCCAGAAGGCGAACAGCGCGAAGAGGACGACGGAGCCGACGACGAACGCCCAGGTCTTGCCGTCGCCCCAGCCCCAGGTCGGGGCCTTGATCAGGGCCCAGACCAGACAGAACATCGCCCCCGAGAGGAAGGCGATGCCGAGGACGTCGAAGGAGCGCGGGGCGTTCTCCGCGCGGTGGTCGAGCAGGATCAGCACGCCCAGCACGAGGGCGAGGAGACCGACCGGCACGTTGATGAAGAACACCGACTGCCAGCTGACGTGCTCGACGAGGACGCCGCCGAGGATCGGGCCGCCCGCGGTGGAGGCGCCGATGACCATGCCCCAGATGCCGATGGCCATGTTGAGCTTCTCGGCCGGGAAGGTGGCGCGCAGCAGACCGAGCGCGGCCGGCATCAGCAGGGCGCCGAAAAGACCCTGGAAGACGCGGAAGGTGACGACCAGCGCGATGCTGTCGGACAGGCCGATCGCGCCGGAGGCGGCGGCGAAGCCGACGACGCCTATCAGGAAGGTCTGGCGGTGGCCGAAGCGGTCGCCGAGCTTGCCGGCGGTGATCAGGGAGACCGCGAGGGCGAGGAAGTAGGCGTTGGTGATCCACTGGACCTGGGCGAAGGTCGCGCCCAGGTCGCTGGCGATGGCCGGGTTGGCGATGGCCACGATGGTCCCGTCGAGGGCCACCATCATGACCCCGACGGCGACGGTGATGAGGGTGAACCACGGGTGGCCGCGCAGCCCCTTGGCCGGCGGCCCCTCCGACGGGGACGCCTGCGCCTTGTCCGCCTTGTCCCCCGGCCCCGTCGCGTCGATGGTGGTCTGACTAGTCATGCGCCGAGGCTAGTGACAGCGACTGACATTTGACAAACAGGTTCACAAGTCAGTAACTGACACTCCATGGAATCACTCCGCGAACGCAAGAAACAGCGCACCCGGGACGCGCTGGTGCGGGCCGCGGTGGAGCTGTTCATCTCGCAGGGATACGAGCGCACCACCGTCGACGCGATCACCACGGCCGTGGACGTCTCACAGCGCACCTTCTTCCGCTACTTCGCCGGCAAGGACGAGGTCGCGCTGGCCCTGGTGGAGATGACGGTGGGGCGGGTCGTCGACGCGGTGCGCGAGCGGCCGCCGCACGAGGCCCCGCTGGCGGCGCTGCGCCAAGCGGTGCTGGAGGGCTGGCAGACGATCACCGAGACCGTCGAGGCCGTCGTGCCCCTGGAGTCGTATCTGGGCATGATCCGGGTGATCGAGGCGACGCCGGTGCTGCTCGCCGCGCATCTGCGACGCCAGGCGGAGATCGAGGAGGAGCTGGCGCGGGTGATCGCCGCGCGGGAGGGTCTCGACGTGGACGCCGACCCACGGCCGCGGCTGGTGGTCGCCGTGTTCGGAGGGGTGATGCGGGTGACCGAACGGCACTGGACGCTGGGCGGGGACATGAGCCCGGCGGACGCCCACGCGCTGACGTCCCGGTACCTGGATCAGGTGGGGCCCGCGCTGCTGGGGAACTGGCGTACGGCCTGAAAGGTACCTATGACCATCAACACGTCGAGCGAAACGTGATCCCCGCCACTCGGGTCACCCGAGACCCTCCCGTTCTCCTAGTGTGTCCTCCCAGTGACTTCCTTCGACACCTCTCCGCAGCTCAACGTCTGGCGCGCGCTGGCCGCCCTGGCCGTGGTGTTCGTGATGCTGGCGACCACCGGCTGGACCGCGGTGCGCCACCACCGGGAGGGCACCGCCGTCGAGGCCTCGCGCACGGCGTGGGAGCACGGGCGGCTCGACGGGCACGCGCTGCCGGACCTCGACACGGCGACGCCGGACCGTCTGACCCGCTTCTTCGACCGGCTGAACGCCGCGCAGCGCACCACGCTCGTGCACGACTACCCGCTCGCGGTGGGCAACATGAACGGCGCGCCCGTCGAGCTGCGCTACCGCGCCAACCGGGTCGCCCTGCTCCGGCAGGTCCGGATCGAGCGCACCCGCACGCACGACGACCGGCTCACGCCCTCCGGGCAGCAGCTGGCGGGCCGGCGCATGCAGCGCTTCGAGACGCTGAGCGACGCCGACCGGCAGATCCTCGCCTTCGATCCCGACGGCTCCGGCCGCGCCGCCGAGGTCTTCGGCGACCTCGACTCCGCCGAGCGGATCTCCGTCGTCGTCCCCGGCGTCGACACCGACCTGCTCACCTTCCAGCGCACCAACCGCCGCTACTCGGCGCCCGTCGGCATGGCGCAGGCCCTGTACTCGGCCGAGCGGAAGGCGAGCCCGGCCACGCGTACGGCCGTGATCGCCTGGGCCGACTACACCTCTCCCGACGGTCTCGGCATCGACTCGGCCACCGCGATGCGCGCCGAGAGCGGCGCCGTACGGCTGAACGCCCTGCTGCACGCCCTGCCCGGCGGCGCGCCGGTCTCCCTGTTCTGCCACAGCTACGGCTCCGTGGTGTGCGGGGTCGCGGCGCACGCGCTGCCCGCCCGGGTGGCCGACATAGCGGTGGCCGGCAGCCCCGGCATGCGGGTGGAGAAGGCGGCTCAGCTGGACACCGACGCCCGGGTGTGGGCGATGCGGGACGCCGACGACTGGGTGCAGGACGTGCCGCACCTGGAGGTCGGCGGCCTCGGGCACGGCGAGGACCCGATGGCGCGGTCGTTCGGCGCGCGCGTGCTGTCGGCGCGGGACGCCCAGGGCCATGGAGGCTACTTCGAACCAGGCACGGACAGCCTGCGCAACTTCGCGGACATCGGTACTGGCGCGTACCGGTCGGTGGAGTGCGCCCACGACGATGACGCCTGCCGGGCGGGTTTGTCCGACACTACGATGGCCGGACGCGCGTAGAGACGCAGGAATTGCGGCTCGCGCAGGGAGGGGACGAAGATGCGTGTCCCGCATACGATGAGCCGCATGGGTGACGTACTGGCCGGATTTCATGCCGCCTGGGAGTTCGAGTCCGATTCCGTCCTCATCCGCTACGAGCGGGGGATGCGCACCCCCAAGCTGCTGTCGGCGCTGGGTGAACGGAGGATTCCGCTCACTGCGCTGTCCGGGGTGACGCTCACGCCGGGCAAGCGCGGGACGGTCGTCCTGCGCGCCGAGCCGCGACCGGGGGCCGATCCGCTGATGGAGGCGGCCGCGGGACAGCTGAAGGACGGCTGCGACCCCTACCGGCTGGTGCTGCCGGCCGAGCGGGAGGTCCTCGCGGAGTACTACGCCGAGGAGCTGCGGGCGCGACTGACGGCGTCCGGTCCCGCGGAACGGTTTCTGGTACCGGCTCCCGAGACGCCGCTGCAGTTCAAGGCGTACGACGCGAAGGCGAGCTTCGACGGCCGGACGGTGCGGTTCAGGTGGTTCTGGACGGGCGCGTCCTCGGCGAAGTGGAAAGCGGGCGACCAGAGTTTTCCGGTGGCCGAGCTGAGCGGGGTGGAGTGGCGCTCGCCGGAGCTGTTCGAGGGGCATCTGCGGTTGCTTCGCCGGGACGGCGGCGATACGGCGGAACAGCCGGCGCAGGCCGACCAGGATCCGGCGACGGTGGTGTTCGGGCTGGGGTACGGGCCCGTGCACGAGTCGCTGCCGTTCGCGGCGGCGGTCCTGGCGGCGGTGCGGTCGCGTGGGCCCGCGGCAGCGGTTGCCGCCGCGAGCCCGCGTCGTGATCCTTCCGAGGTGGCCGAACGGATCCGGCACCTTGGAGAGCTGCACCAGGCCGGGTTGGTCACCGACGAGGAGTTCTCCGTGAAGAAGGCGGAGTTGCTGTCGGAGCTCTGAGGTCCTCTTTCGGGTGCGGATCCGTGGGGCTGGCCGCGCCGTTCCCCGCGCCCCTGAAGACCTCTACTCGCGCCCGGCGGACGTGAACGTCATGTCCGCGTACCTGTCGCCCGCCACCTTCTGCGCTATCGGCTCCAGCAGGGCCAGCTCCGACTCCGTCAGTTCGATGGTCGCGGCCCGGGCGTTCTCTTCCACCCGGGTCGGCTTGCGGGTGCCCGGGATCGGGATCACCGGCAGACCGTGGACCCGGGTCTGCTGCTGGACCCAGGCCAGCGCGATCTGGGCCGTGCTCGCGCCGTGGGCCTCGGCGACCGTGCGGATCGGCTCCAGCAGGGCGAGGTTCGCCGCCGCGTTCTCGCCGGTGAAGCGGGGCTGCGTGCGGCGGTAGTCGTCGGCGGTGAGGTCCTGGTCGGCGTTGGCGAAGGAGCCGGTGAGGAAGCCCCGGCCGAGCGGGGAGTAGGGGACCAGGGTCACGCCGAGCTCGCGGACCGCCGGGACGACCTGCGCCTCGATGTCCCGGCTGAACAGCGACCACTCCGACTGCACGGCGGCGATCGGGTGGACCGCGTGGGCGGCGCGCAGTTCCGTTGCCGTGACCTCGCTCAGCCCCAGCTGCTTGACCTTGCCCTCGCGGACCAGGTCGGCCAGCACGCCGACGGTGTCCTCGATCGGCACGTTCGGATCGCGCCGGTGCATGTAGTAGAGGTCGATGACGTCGACGTCGAGGCGCTTCAGGCTCGCCTCGACGGCCTGGCGGATGTAGGGCTCGTCGTTGCGGATGATCCGGCGGGTCGGATCGTCCGGCGGGATCGCCAGAGCGAACTTGGTGGCGATGACGAGCTCGTCGCGGTGCGCCGCGAAGAACGGGGCGAGGAAGCGCTCGTTCTCGCCGGCGCCGTACGCGTCGGCCGTGTCGTAGAGGGTGACGCCCAGTTCCAGGGCGCGCTCCAGGGTGGCCCGGGACTCCTTCGCGTCCGAGGGGCCGTAGGCGAAGCTCATGCCCATGCAGCCGAGGCCCTGGACGCCCACCTCGGGGCCGCCGGCGCCGAGACGTGCCGTCGGGAGGGTCGGGAGGGTGGGGTGGTCGGTCATCGGGTCGGGGTCCTCTCCACTTCGTATGCCTGGGCGCGGGTGGCGTCGGCGTAGAACACGATCTTGCGGTCGAGCACGGCGAGCGTGTCCTGGAGTTCGGCGATCCGGGACTTCACGTCCTGCCGGGTCGCCTCGAGCAGTTCGCAGCGCTCGCCGTACGTGCTGTCGCCCGCACGCACCAGCTCCGCGTACCGCACCATGTCGGCGACCGGCATGCCGGTCAGCCGCAGCTTGCCGACGAGGTCGAGCCAGTCCAGATCGCGGTTGCTGTAACGGCGCTGGCCGGTGTGCGAGCGGTCGATGTGGGACATCAGCCCGATCCGCTCGTACCAGCGCAGGGTGTGGGCCGTCAGGCCCGTGAACGCGACGACCTCGCTGATCGTGTAGCTGTCCCGCCCGTCGGGGCGGGGATGCCGCGGCGGTGGCGCGGAGCAGACTTCTGCGGGGTCCGGGGCTTGCTCGATGGTCAGGTGGGTCACGGGGGTCACGGGCGTGGTCTGCAACACCGTCATGGCCTCCACGCTATGGCCTTGGAGTGCGCTCCAAGCAAGCGGAAACGGTAAGAAAACCAGGGGCGCGGCTTGATCGCACTGGTTAGCGTGCGGGGCATGAGTCTCGTACGCCGTGCCCTGCCCGAGGACGCCGCGGAAGTGCTGCGGCTGCGTCAAGTGATGATCGACTCGGTGTTTCCTGACGGGGCGACAGGGGTGACGGGGGCGACAGAGGCGCCGGGGGCGCCGGACTGGCACGCCGAGTCGCTGCCCGTGCTGCGGGCGCGGCTCGCCGAGGCGGACGGGGGCGGCTTCGGGGCGTTCGTCGTGGAGCGTCCCGAGCGGCCGGGCGCGCTGGCCGCGCTCGCGGTCGGGACGCTCGAGTACCGGATCGGGCGGGCCGGCAATCCGCGCGGGACCATCGGCTACGTCTTCAGCGTCGCCACCGACCCGGACGCGCGCCGGCGGGGGTACGCGCGCGCGTGCATGGACGCGCTCCTGGAGTGGTTCCGGGCGCAGGGCGCCCGCCAGATCCACCTCACCGCGTCCGCCGACGCCGCGCCGCTGTACGCCGCCCTCGGCTTCAAGCCCAGGCCGGACCCCTTGATGGAGCTGCTGCTGTGAGCGGCATAGGCTCGACGGCATGTCGCTCACGAGCCTCGCGCTGATCGAGAACTGGCCGGTTCCCTCCGCCTCGGCGGGGGTCGTACGGGCCGACGGCACGGTCCTGGGGACCCACGGCCCTGTCGGGCAGCGTTTCCCGCTGGCCTCGGTCACCAAGCCGCTCGCCGCGTACGCCGCCCTCGTCGCCTACGAGGAAGGGGCGATCGAGCTGGACGAGCCGGCCGGGCCGCCCGGGGCGACGGTCCGCCATCTCCTCGCCCACACCTCCGGCCTCGCCTTCGACGAGCACCGGGTCACGGCCCCGCCCGGCGAGCGGCGGCTGTACTCCAACGCCGGGTTCGAGCAGCTCGGGGACCATATCGCCAAGGCGGCCGACATCCCGTTCGCGGAGTATCTGCGGCAGGCGGTGCTGGAGCCGTTGGGAATGACGGCCACCTCGCTGGAGGGGTCCCCGGCGAAGGACGGCGTCTCGACGGTCGAGGATCTGCTGCGGTTCGCCGCGGAGGTGCAGGCGCCCCGGCTGCTGGATCCTCGGACGGTGGCTGCGGCGATGAGCGTGCAGTATCCGGGGACGAAGGGCGTTCTGCCGGGGTACGGGCATCAGAACCCCAACGACTGGGGGCTCGGGTTCGAGATCCGCGACTCCAAGTCGCCGCACTGGACCGGCTCTTCGTCCTCCCCGCGCACGTTCGGGCACTTCGGGCAGTCCGGTACGTTCCTGTGGGTCGATCCGGATGCGGGGGCCGCCGGTGTCGCACTGACCGACCGGGCGTTCGGGGCTTGGGCGGTGGAGGCCTGGCCGGCGTTCACCGACGCGGTGCTCTCCGAGGTGCGGGGCCGTCGGGCGGGCTGAAGGTCCACAGAAGCAGCTCCGTCTCCGTCCTCCCCACCGCCTCCATGTCCTTCGCGTCCACGATGCGCGCCGCGTCTCCCGGCCCCAGCCCGGCCCCCGGCTCCTCGCCCTCCAGCCGGACTTCGCCGCGCACCACATGGACGTACACCTGGGGTGCGTCCGGGACCGCTGTCCGCTCCCCCGCGGCCAGACGGCGCACGTGGAGCATCGCGTCCGCCTGTGGGACGGCGTACGGGGTGGAGTCGGCGATGCCGCGGACGATCTCGTAGGCGGGGTCGCCGCCGGGGGTCAGAGGGGCCAGCCACATCTGGACGAAGGCCAGGGGGGTGTCGGCGTCGTTGCGTTCCACGTGGCGTACGCCGGCCGCCGCGCTGAGGCGTTGCACGTCTCCGGGGCGGACCCGGGTCTCGTGGCCGGCCGAGTCGCGGTGGGTCAGTTCTCCCTCGATCACCCAGGTCACGATCTCGGTGTGGCTGTGCGGATGCTCGTCGAAGCCGGCGCCGGGGGCGAGCCGCTCCTCGTTGCAGGCGATCAGCGCGCCGAAGCGGAGGTTGTCGGGGTCGTAGTGGGGGCCGAAGGAGAAGGCGTGCCGGGTGTCGATCCCGGCCGCCGGGTCCCCACCGCGGTAGCGCGCCCCGGCGCGCCGTACGTCCATCACGGGGAACACCGTAGACCTGTCGTAGAGCTGCCGTCGGTCTTCGTCGGCCGACGTGGGCCAGGTGATGTCCTCGCCCCGAGCCCACCTCGACCTCCACCCCGACCCCCACCCCGACCCAACCCACCGGCCGACGCTCTCGCCCGCGACCCGGCGACGCACGCGCGCGTCCCGATAAGGCAGTCTTGTCCCCGTGCCCGAACCCGAAGCCACTCACCCCGAACCCGCCCCGCGCGTCGCGCATCCGCACCCCGCGACGCTGAAGCGGCTGGAGAAGTCCTCCGGAAGTCTCGCCGTCCAGGCCATCGCGCGCATGGACGAGGCACTGCCCTGGTACCGGGCGATGCCCCCGGAGAACCGTTCCTGGATCGGGCTGGTCGCCCAGGCCGGCATCGCCGCCTTCACGGAGTGGTTCCGGCATCCGGACGCGCCGCAGGCCATCTCCACCGATGTCTTCGGGACCGCGCCGCGCGAGCTGACCCGGGCCATCACGCTCCGCCAGACCGTGGAGATGGTGCGGACGACGATCGAGGTGATGGAGTCCGCGATCGACGAGGTCGCGGCCCCCGGCGACGAGAACGTGCTGCGCGAGGCGCTGCTCGTCTACGCCCGCGAGATCGCCTTCGCCACCGCGCAGGTCTACGCCCAGGCCGCCGAGGCACGCGGCGCCTGGGACGCCCGGCTGGAGTCGCTGGTCGTCAACGCCGTGCTGAGCGGCGAGGCCGACGAGGGGGCCGTCAGCAGGGCGGCGGCCCTCGGATGGAACTCGCCCGAGCATGTGTGCGTGGTCCTGGGGACCGCCCCGGACGGGGACTCCGAACTGACGGTGGAGGCGATCCGGCGGGCCGCCCGGCACGCCAAGCTGCAGGTGCTGACCGGGGTGCTCGGCACCCGGCTCGTGGTCATCGCCGGCGGCAGCGACAATCCGCTCGCCGTGGCGAAGTCGCTGATCGGGCCGTTCGCCGCCGGGCCGGTCGTGGCCGGGCCCGTGGTGCCCGACCTGCTGGCCGCGACCCGGTCCGCGCAGGCCGCCGCGGCCGGACTCAAGGCGTGTTCGGCGTGGCAGGACGCGCCGCGGCCGGTGCTGTCGGACGATCTGCTTCCGGAGCGCGCGATCGCCGGTGATCCCGGTGCGCGCGAGCAATTGGTGGAGGAGATCTACAGACCGCTCGAGGAGGCCGGGTCAGCACTCCTGGAGACACTCGCCGTCTATCTCGAACAGGCGTCCAGTCTCGAAGGGGCCGCCCGGATGCTCTTCGTCCATCCGAACACCGTGCGCTACCGGCTTCGACGTGTGACTGACGTCACCGGTTGGTCGCCGTCGGATGTACGCTCCGCGTTCACGCTGCGGATCGCGCTGATCCTGGGGCGTCTGGTCGATGGAGATCCTCAGACCTAGGCTTTTGTCGGGGCTCCACAAAACCCCCTGCTGTTCTTCGTCCCTGTCCCCACGGGCGGCTGAGGCCGTCCCCAAGAGAGAGTGTGAGAGTGCTCGTACTCGTCGCTCCCGGCCAGGGCGCCCAGACGCCCGGCTTCCTGACCCCCTGGCTCGACCTCCCCGGTGTCGAGGACCGTCTGCGCGCCCTCTCGGCGGCCATCGACCTCGACCTGGTGCACTACGGCACGAACGCCGACGCGGACGAGATCCGTGACACCGCGATCGCCCAGCCGCTGCTCGTCGCCGCCGGACTGGTCTCCGCCGCGGCGCTCGGTGACGCTGTCACGGACTTCGTGCCGGGAGCCGTCGCCGGGCACAGCGTCGGCGAGATCACCGCGGCCGTCTTCGCGGGCGTGCTCGACGACACCGCCGCGCTGTCCCTCGTACGCACCCGGGGTCTGGCCATGGCCGAGGCCGCCGCGGTCACCGAGACCGGCATGTCGGCGCTGCTCGGCGGCGACCCCGAGGTGTCCGTCGCGCATCTGGAGAAGCTGGGCCTGACCCCGGCGAACATCAACGGCGCCGGCCAGATCGTCGCCGCGGGCACGCTGGAGCAGCTCGCCGCGCTGGCCGAGGACAAGCCCGAGGGCGTCCGCAAGGTCATCGCGCTGAAGGTCGCCGGCGCCTTCCACACGGTTCACATGGCTCCCGCGGTCGAGACGCTGGCGGCCGCCGCCAAGGGGCTCACGCCGGCCGACCCGAAGGTCCGTTACGTCTCCAACAAGGACGGGCGGGCCGTCGCCACCGGCGCCGAGGTGCTGGAGAGGCTGGTCGGTCAGGTCGCCAACCCGGTCCGCTGGGATCTGTGCATGGAGACCTTCAAGGAGCTCGGCGCGACCGCGATCATCGAGGTCTGCCCCGGCGGCACCCTGGTCGGCCTCGCCAAGCGCGCCCTGCCCGGCGTGCGGACGCTGGCCCTGAAGACCCCCGCCGACCTCGATGCGGCTCGCGAGCTCATCGCCGAGCACAGCGCTGCCTAAGGAGCCCTGATGGCGAAGATCAAGCCCAGCAAGGGCGCCCCGTACGCGCGCATCCTCGGCGTCGGCGGCTACCGCCCCACCCGGATCGTGCCCAACGAGGTCATCCTGGAGACGATCGACTCCTCCGACGAGTGGATCCGCTCGCGCTCCGGCATCGAGACCCGGCACTGGGCGAACGGCGAGGAGACCGTCGCCGCCATGTCGGTCGAGGCCTCCGGCAAGGCCATCGCCGACGCCGGGATCACCGCCGAGCAGATCGGCGCGGTGGTCGTGTCGACCGTCTCGCACTTCAAGCAGACTCCGGCCGTGGCCACCGAGATCGCCGACAAGCTCGGCACGGACAAGGCCGCCGCCTTCGACATCTCGGCCGGCTGCGCGGGCTTCGGCTACGGCCTGACCCTCGCCAAGGGCATGGTCGTCGAGGGCTCCGCGGAGTACGTTCTCGTGATCGGCGTCGAGCGGCTGTCCGACCTGACCGACCTGGAGGACCGCGCGACGGCCTTCCTGTTCGGCGACGGCGCGGGCGCGGTCGTGGTCGGCCCGTCCGACGAGCCGCACATCGGCCCGACCGTGTGGGGCTCGGAGGGCGACAAGTCGGACACGATCAAGCAGACCGTGCCGTGGACGGACTACCGCGACGGCGAGGTCGCGAAGTTCCCCGCGATCACGCAGGAAGGCCAGGCGGTGTTCCGCTGGGCCGTGTTCGAGATGGCGAAGGTCGCCAAGGAGGCGCTGGACGCCGCCGGCATCACCGCCGACGAACTCGACGTCTTCATCCCGCACCAGGCCAACGAGCGGATCATCGACTCGATGGTGAAGACTCTCAAGCTGCCGGAGTCCGTCACGGTCGCCCGTGACGTGCGCACCACCGGCAACACCTCGGCCGCCTCGATCCCGCTCGCCATGGAGCGGCTCCTGGCGACCGGCGAGGCGAAGAGCGGCGACACCGCGCTCGTCATCGGATTCGGGGCGGGTCTCGTCTACGCCGCCACTGTCGTTACCCTCCCCTAGGCACTCCGTGCCGGACCAGCCGGTCCGGGACGGGAAACACCCACTGCCACACCCTCTGGAAAACTACGAAGGAGCGCCCAAAATGGCCGCCACTCAGGAAGAGATCGTCGCCGGTCTCGCCGACATCGTGAACGAGATCGCCGGCATCCCGGTTGAGGACGTCCAGCTGGACAAGTCCTTCACCGACGACCTGGACGTCGACTCGCTGTCCATGGTCGAGGTCGTCGTCGCCGCCGAAGAGCGCTTCGACGTCAAGATCCCGGACGAGGACGTCAAGAACCTCAAGACGGTCGGCGACGCGACCGACTACATCCTGAAGAACCAGGGCTGATCCACCGCCCCCTGGGCTGAACTGCCCCGCCACCCGGCGGTGGCGCCGCTGAATCCTCGTACCGTTGGAGAATGAATCCGTGAGCCCGACCAATCGCACCGTGGTCGTCACCGGTATCGGCGCAACCACACCGCTGGGTGGCGACGCAGCCTCTACCTGGGAAGGTCTGATCGCCGGCAAGTCCGGTGTCAAGGCCCTGGAGCAGGAGTGGGCGGCCGATCAGGCCGTCCGTATCGCGGCCCCGGTCGCCGTGGAGCCCACCGAGGTCATCCCGCGGCCGCAGGCCCGCAAGCTGGACCGTTCGGCGCAGTTCGCGCTGATCGCGGCCAAGGAAGCCTGGAAGGACGCCGGCTTCGTCGGCAAGGCCGGCGAGGAGGGCAGTGACGGGGGCGTCGAGCCCGACCGGCTCGGCACGGTCATCGCCTCCGGCATCGGCGGCGTGACGACCCTGCTCGACCAGTACGACGTGCTCAAGGAGAAGGGCGTCCGCCGCGTCTCCCCGCACACCGTGCCCATGCTGATGCCCAACAGCCCGTCCGCCAACGTGGGTCTGCTCGTGGGCGCCCGCGCGGGCGTGCACACGCCGGTCTCGGCGTGCGCGTCGGGCGCGGAGGCCATCGGCTACGCCATCGAGATGATCCGTACCGGCCGCGCCGACGTCGTCGTCGCCGGCGGCACGGAGGCGGCGATCCACCCGCTGCCCATCGCCGCGTTCGGCAACATGATGGCGATGTCCAAGAACAACGAGAACCCGCAGGCCGCCTCGCGCCCCTACGACGTGGGCCGCGACGGCTTCGTCATGGGCGAGGGCGCCGGTGTGATCGTCCTGGAGTCCGCCGAGCACGCGGCCGCGCGCGGGGCCCGCGTCTACGCGGAGGCGGTCGGCCAGGGCATCTCCGCCGACAGCCACGACATCGTGCAGCCGGAGCCCGAGGGCCGCGGCATCTCGCACGCCCTGCAGAATCTGCTCGACAACACCGACCTGAACCCGGCGGAGATCGTGCACGTCAACGCGCACGCCACCTCCACCCCGGCCGGCGACGTGGCCGAACTGAAGGCGCTGCGCAAGGTCTTCGGCGACGACGCGGACCACTTCGCGGTCTCCGCGACCAAGTCGATGACCGGTCACCTGCTGGGCGGCGCCGGCGGCGTCGAGTCCGTCGCGACGGTCCTCGCGCTGTACCACCGGATCGCCCCGCCGACCATCAACCTCGACAACCTCGACCCCGAGGCCGAGGCGAACGCGGACATCGTCCGCGGCGAGGCCCGCAAGCTGCCCGTGGAGGGCCGTATCGCCGCGCTGAACGACTCGTTCGGCTTCGGCGGGCACAACGTGGTGCTGGCGTTCCGCAGCGTCTGAGAAACGGTCTCAGCAGCACCTGTACGCAGGTGAAAGGCCCCCACCTTCTGGAGGTGGGGGCCTTTCACCTGTCCGGACACCTGCTCCGGACACCTGGTCCGGCCACCTGTCCCGGCTTCAGACCACCTGGTGCAGCCAGCGCACCGGAGCTCCCTCGCCCGCGTATCTGAACGGCTCCAACTCGTCGTCCCAGGGCTTGCCGAGGAGCTTGGACAGCTCGCCCTCCAGGTCGGTCTCCCCGCGCTGGCTGCGCAGCAGGGCCGCGCGCAGCCGGTCCTCGGGGATGAGGATGTCGCCGTGGATGCCGGTGACGGCGTGGAAGATGCCGAGGTCGGGGGTGCAGCTGTAGCGCTCGCCCTCGGCGGTGGCGCAGGGCTCGGCGGTGACCTCGAAGCGCAGCAGGTGCCAGCCGCGCAGTGCGGAGGCGAGTTTGGAGGCGGTGCCGACCTCGCCTCTCCAGGAGAACTCCGAGCGCCAGGTGCCGGGCGCGGCGGGCTGCCGGATCCAGTCGAGGTTGACGCGCGTGCCGAGCACCCCGGCGACGGCCCACTCGACGTGCGGGCACATCGCGCGCGGCGCGGAGTGCACGTACAGAACTCCACGTGTCGTCACCGGGACCTCCGGGCAGAGCGGGACAGTCTTGCAGGCTGGCATGGCTGCGGTGCAGGCAGCCGCGTTGATGGCGAGGCTACCGTGCGGCGGCGCAAGGAGTGTGACGTACCGTCGGTCCCGGTGCCGTGAACGTCCGCCATTCACCCGGCAGGACGCCTGCACGGGTGTGAAGCGTTCCCTCTTGTCGGTTGCTTCCTGCCGCGGCTCGGGAACTCCCGTGCGTTGTCATGGGTGGGGCCGTTGTACGCAGAGCGAGGGGATCACCAGGGGATGCGGATGCGAAACCGGCGCACGCGGGCGGCGCTCGCCGTCACGACGGCGGCCGTGCTGGGCCTGACCGGCTGCGACTCGCTGGGCGGCGACGCGACGGGGTCGTCGTCCACCGGGGCGAGAGCGGCGAAGCCGTCGCCCTCGCCGACCCCGCTGTGGGACTCCAGCCCGTCCTCGGTCGCGGCCGTCGGCGACTCCATCACCCGCGGCTTCGACGCCTGTACGGTCCTGCAGGACTGCCCGGAGGTGTCCTGGGCGACCGGCAGCAACAGCCAGGTGAACAGTCTGGCCGTGCGGCTGCTGGGCTCGGCGAAGGCGGCCGCGCACAGTTGGAACTTCGCGGCGACCGGGGCGCGGATGGCGGATCTGGCGGACCAGATGACCCGGGCCGCGGCGGAGAAACCGCAGCTGGTGACGGTGATGGCGGGGGCGAACGACGCGTGCCGGGCGTCGGCGGAGGAGATGACGCCGGTGGCCGACTTCCGTACGGAGTTCGAGGCCGCGCTGAGCACCCTGCGCCGGGCGCTGCCGAAGTCGCAGGTGTACGTGGCGAGCGTGCCGAACCTGAAGCGGCTGTGGTCGCAGGGGCGGACCAACGTGCTGGGCAAGCAGGTGTGGAAGCTGGGCATCTGCCCGTCGATGCTGGGCGACGCGGACGCGCTGGACTCGGCGGCGACCCTGCGGCGCGAGACGGTGCAGAAGCGGGTGGAGGACTACAACACGGTGCTGGAGGAGGTCTGTGCCAAGGACGTGCGGTGCCGGTTCGACGACGGCGCGGTGTACGACTACCGGTTCGGGACCGATCAGTTGAGCCACTGGGACTGGTTCCATCCGAGTACGGACGGACAGGCGCGGCTCGCGGAGATCGCGTACCGCAAGGTCGTGGCGAAGGGCGCGTGACGGGGGCGGCCGGGGCCGGTGACTTAGGGTTTCGCCCATGAGCGAACACTTCGGAACACTTTCCGACGGCACCCCGGTGCACCGCTGGACCCTGGAGCGGGCGGGCACCCGGGTGCGGGTCCTGTCGTACGGCGGGATCGTGCAGTCCGTCGAGGTCCCGGACCGGGACGGGTTCGCCGCGAACGTGGTGTTGGGGTTCGCGGACCTGGCCGGCTATCTCGCGCATCCGGAGCCCTATCTCGGCGCTCTCGTCGGGCGGTACGCCAACCGCATCGCGCACGCCCGCTTCCCGCTGGACGGGCTGACGTACGCGCTGGCGCCGAACAACGACCCGAACTCCCTGCACGGCGGCGAGCGCGGCTTCGACAAGCGGGTGTGGGAGGTCGAGCCGGTGGCGCACGGGCTGCGGCTGAGCCGGGTCAGCCCGCACGGAGAGGAGGGCTTCCCGGGCCGTCTGGAGGTCACGGCGACGTACACGCTCGACGCGTCGGGCGCCCTGCGGTTCGTGTACGAGGCGGTCACGGACGCGCCGACGGTGGTGAACCTGACCAACCACAGCTACTTCAACCTCGGCGGCCCCGGCGCCGGCAGTGCGGGCGGCCATGAGCTGCGGCTGGCCGCCTCCCGGTACACGCCGGTCGACGCGGACCTGATCCCGACCGGCGACCTCGCGGAGGTGGCGGACACCCGCTTCGACTTCCGTACGGCGCGCAAGGTCGGCTCGGACTACGACCACAACTTCGTGCTCGACAAGGGCGTCACGGACGCGCCGGCCGAGGTGGCCGAGTTGCACGACCCGGCGTCCGGGCGGGTGCTGACGGTGGCGACGACCGAGCCGGGGCTCCAGCTGTACACGGCCGACCACCTGGGCGAGCCCTTCTCGCCCGGGGAGGGCGTGGCGCTGGAGACCCAGCACTTCCCCGACTCCCCGAACCGCCCGGAGTTCCCGAGCACCGAGCTGCGGCCGGGCGGGGTGTACCGGTCGGAGACGGTGTACGGCTTCGGGGTGCGCCGGTGATTCCGATTCGCCGGAGTCGGCGGTAGACCGACGGTAAATAGCCCCGGTCCAGGGGTCAGGTCCCGGACCGGGGCTGTTCGTGGGGCGCGACAGGCGCCGGTTCAGACGTTAATCGTCGCGGTGATCCTGCGGTCTGCGATCGACCTACCCACCTGGATTTCGTACGAACCCTTCACAAAGAACCACCGGTCCGCGGCCTCGTCCCACACCTCGAAGGCACGGCGCGGGATCTCGACGACGACTTCGGCGCTCTCCCCCGGCCCGGCCTCGACGCCGGCGAAGCCGGCCAGCCAGCGGGCGGGGCGGTCGCCGTCCCGTCCGACCGGCGCGAGGTAGATCTGCACGACCTCGCGTCCGGCCCGCTCGCCGGTGTTGCGGACGCGCACCTTCACCGTCGTACCCGCCGTCGTACCCGCCACCTCGACGGACTCGTAGGCCCAGTCGGTGTAGCCGAGGCCGTGGCCGAAGGGGTACGTCGGGGTGCGGCCCGCCCGCTCCCAGGCGCGGTAGCCGATGAAGACGCCCTCGGTGTAAGGGAGTTCGCCGTCGACAGGGACGACCTGGGTGACCGGGGCGTCGGCGAGGGAGCCCCAGGTGGTGGGCAGGCGGCCGCCGGGCTCGTGCGCGCCGGTGAGGACGTCGGCGAGAGCGGCGCCGCCCTCCTGGCCGGGGAACCAGCTGAGCAGGACCGCGGCGACCTCGTCCCGCCAGGGCATCTCGACCGGGGAGCCGGCGTTGACGACCACGACGGTGTTCGGGTTGGCGGCGGCGACGGCGTGGACGAGGTCGTCCTGGCGGCCGGGCAGGCGCAGGTTCTTGCGGTCGAAGCCCTCGGACTCGACGCGCTCGGTGGTGGCGACCACGACGACGGCGGTGTCGGCGGCCCGGGCCGCCGTCACGGCCTCCGCGATCAGTTCGTCGGGGTCGCGCCGCGGTTCCTGGTGGGTGAGGGCGAAGACGACGGCCTTGAAGGGGACGCCCTCGGGGAGGGCGACGACGAAGGCGAGGGAGACCTCGACCGGCCGGCCCTCGACGAGTTCGACCTCGGCCCGGGGCTGCGGGACCCCGAAGAAGGCCTCGAAGGGGTCGCCGTCGTCGGCGGGGCGCTGGACGTCGTCGAAGTACGTGGTGCCGTCCACGGTGAGGGCGAAGGCGCCGGCGCCCTTGATGCCGAAGACGTGCGGGCCGCTGTCGCGCGGGGTGAAGGTCCCGGCCAGCTCCACGGTGCGGAGCGTGTCGTGGGTGACGCCCTCGGGGAGGTCCGAGCCCATCCAGTTGATCTCGCCGGTGGGAGCGGCCCCGGTCCCGATGAGGGCGCCCGTCTCGTCACGGCAGAGGGCGCGCAGCTCGAACCCCTTGTCGGCGACGGCGAGTTCGGTGTTCGGGTCGGCGCCGACGGCGTAGCTGAGGCTGCCCTCGGGGAGGGCGGCGGTGAGGCCGTCGAGCGGGGAGACGATCCGGGCCGGGAAGACGACGGCGGAGCCGCCGCCCAGGACGCGGGCGTCGCGGGCGGCGGCGCCGATCAGCGCGACCGTGGCCTCGGGGCGCAGGGGCAGGGCCCGGTCCTCGTTGCGGGCGAGGACGAAGGAGCGGCGGGCGATCTCGCGGGCGAGTTCGGCGCCGTCGACGGTCTCGGGGAGGTCGGTGACGGCCGGCTGCGCACCCTCGAGGATGCCGACGCGGGCGGCGAGCCGCAGTACGTTGCGGACGGCCTGGTCGACCGTGGACTCCTCGGCCCTGCCGTCCCGCACGGCCTGGGCGAGGGCCTCGCCGTAGACGGTGCGGGGGCCGGGCATGGCGACGTCGAGGCCGCCCTCCATGGCGGCGACGGTGTCGCGGGCGGCCATCCAGTCGGAGACGTTGTAGCCGTCGAAGCCCCATTCTCCGCGCAGGACCTCGTTGACGAGGTCGCGGTGCTCGGTCATCGACGTGCCGTTGACCGTGTTGTAGGCGGTCATGACGCCCCAGGGGCGGGCGTTCTCGACGATCGCCTCGAAGGGGGCCAGGTACAGCTCGCGCAGGGCGCGGGCGCCGACCACGTTGTTCACGGTGAAGCGCTCGGTCTCGGCGTCGTTGGCGACGAAGTGCTTGACGGTGGTGCCGACGCCGCCCTCCTGGACGCCCGTCACATAACCGGTGCCGATACGGCCGGTCAGGTAGGGGTCCTCGCTGTAGGCCTCGAAGTGGCGGCCCCCGAGCGGGGAGCGGTGGAGGTTGACCGTCGGGGCGAGGAGGACGTGGACGCCCTTGCGGCGGGCCTCCTGGGCGAGGAGCGTGCCGGCGCGGTGGGCGAGGCCGGGGTCCCAGGCGGCGGCGAGGGCGGTCGGGGAGGGCAGCGCGATGGACGGGTCGCCGCCGGTCCAGCGCACGCCGCGGACGCCGATCGGGCCGTCGGACATGACGAGGGACTTCAGGCCGATCTCCGGCAGGGCGGGCAGGGACCACATGTCCTGGCCGGCCAGGAGCCGGGTCTTGGCGTCCAGGTCGAGCTTGCGGAGCGCCGCCTCCACGACCGCCTCGACGCCCGTCTCGACGCCCGTCTCGACGACCACTTCGACGCCCGCCTCCACGTCCGCTTCCGTTCCCGCCACGGGATGCCTCCTCGTTGAGTGCGCGTGCAGTTCCCCCATCGTGTCCCCTATCGTCCACGGTTTACCTGTAGAACGGTAGGTTTCGTTATCTTGACGTTACTTTTCATGACCGGATGACGTACCGTGACGGCATGAGCCCCAGAACCAGGAGTCAGGAGCGGCGGACCGAGATCGTCCGGGCCGCCCTGGAGGTGATCGCCGAGCGCGGCTACCGGGGCGCGAGCCTGGCGGCGGTGGCCGAACGGGTGGGGCTGACCCAGCAGGGGCTGCTGCACCACTTCCCGACCAAGGAGGCGCTGCTGGTGGCGGTGCTTCAGGAGCGGGACCAGTGGGACTCCAGGCCGCAGCCCCAGTGGCGGATCGACCTGCTGGTCTCGCTCGTCGAGTACAACGCCATGCGACCCGGCATCATCCAGACGTTCTCGGCGCTGCTCGGCGAGAGCGTCACCGAGGGACATCCGGCGCGCGGCTACTTCACCGACCGCTACCGCAAGGTGCGCGAGAGCATGGCCGCGGTGCTGCGCGCCAAGTACGGCGACCGCCTCCCCAGCGGCCTCACCCCCGAACGCACGGCCCCCCTCCTCGTCGCCGTGCTGGACGGCCTCCAGTACCAGTGGCTCCTGGACCCGGAGTCGGTGGACATGGCGGAGGCGTTCCGGGACTTCCTCACACTGCTGGGCGAGGACTGACCGCCACCACCTCGACCTCGATCAGCGCCTCGGGCCGGAACAGCCCGGACACCTCGAAGGTCATGCTGGTCGGCGGGGTCCCGGTGAGGAACTCCCCGCGTACGGCCCCGTATTCGGCGAGCCGGGTGATGTCCGTGAGGTACGTGCGGATGTTGATGACATCGGCATGGCCGACCACAGCCCGTCCGGCGATTGAGGACGAGGCCGTTCAGGCCGACATGGGGTCCGGGGGCGAGCCCCCGGGGGCTCTTCGATGCCGGGGGCTCGCCAAGCCCGCGGTACCAGGTGGCCCCGTCAAGCTCGCGGCAGCATGCCGCACGGCTCGTTCACGGGCGCCGCACGCTCGCTGGGCTGGACCCAGTCCGCCGTGTCCCGGCAAGTCTCCTCGCTGGAGGGGGCGTTGGGCGGCGGGCCGCTGTTCGACCGGCTGCCGCGAGGGGTGCGGCCGACCGAGGCCGGGCGGGTGTTGGCGCCCTACGCCGAGTCCGTCGTCGAGGCGTTGGGCGGAGCGCGGCGCGAACTGGCCGCACTGCGGGAGGGGTTGGGCGGGCGGCTGCGGTTCGGGGCGTTCCCCACGGCGGACGCGGCGCTGGTGCCGCGCGCCCTGGCCGGGTTCCGGGACCGGCACCCCGGCGTCCGGGTCACCTGGGAGCAGGGGCTGACCCCCGGCCTGCTGGACCGGCTCGCGGACGGCCACCTGGACGTGGCGGTGGTCTCGACGACGAGCCGCGCCCCGCTGGAGCCGTACGCCCTGCACCACCTCCTCGACGAGTCGCTGTACGTCGCCGTCCCGGCCGCCCATCCCCTGGCCGGGCACGCCGGGCCGGTACGACTGGGGCGATTCGCCGACGCCGACTGGATCTCCGGCGGCCCGCACCCCGAGGGCACCCTGCTCGACGCGGCGCTGCGCGAGGGCTTCCGGCCGCGGGTGGCGCATGTCGTCGCCGAGTGGACCGCCAAGCAGGGGTACGTGGCGGCCGGGCTGGGCGTCGCGCTGGTCCCGGCGCTCGCCGCCGCCTGCGTACGGCAGGACGTGGTGCTGCTGCCCGTGCGGGAGGCGGGCGCTGCGGCGCGGGCGGTGTACGCGGCGACGGCTCGGGGGCGGTCGCGCACGGCGGCGGTGGAGGGGTTCGTGGCCGCGCTGCGGGAGGCGGCGGCCGACGTGCCCGGCACGGTGGCGTAGACCACTCCTGTCACGGGATACTTCCGGCGTCCCGCAGCACGCTCCCCACAGCGACGGAAGGACCTCAACCCCCGTGCATTCCATACGAGTTCGCGTACGAGTTCGCGTCGGTGCCCTCGGGCTGGCCCTGTTGGCCGGCCTCACCGCCCCCTCGACCGCCGGCGCGGCCGAGGCCGAGGCGGCGCCCGCCCCCACCGTCGAGGAACAGCGGCTGGAGCAGGCCGTACCGCGGGAGATCCTCGAACGTTCCGGATTCGACTCCGTGGCACCGGAGTTGGCACGCGCGCTCGCCTGCGCGCACTCCTACGCGCAGGCCCGCCGACTCGTCGTCCGGGAGGGTGCGGCCCTGTGGCGGCGGGCGGTGGACCGGGCGCAGGGGCGGGGGCCGGCCGGCGGCGATCTGAGCCGGGACGACGACCGGCCGCTGTACTGGGCGCGCCTCGGCATGACCCGCGAAGTCCGCACCTGGGAACCGGAGTTCGGGCTCACCGACGGCCGGAGGGCCGCGCTGCTCGACGCCCTGGAGCGCACCTCGCGCGGCCAGACCGACATCGGCTACCCGCAGGCCGCCAAGGGGCTCAAGCGCGTCCTGGTGACCGGTTTCGACCCGTTCACCCTGGACCGGGACATCCGCATCTCCAACCCCTCCGGCGCGAGCGCGCTCGCTCTCGACGGCACGGTGATCGAGACGGCGGACGGTCCGGCGCGGGTGGAGACGGCCGTGTTCCCGGTGCGCTGGCAGGACTTCACGGACCAGACGGTGGAGCGCACGCTGCGGGCGTATCTGCCGAAGGTGGACCTGTTCACGACCGTCAGTCAGGGCCGGGTCGGCCGCTTCGACGTGGAGCGCACCAACGGGGCCTGGCGGGGCGGTTTCCCCGACAACGACAACATCGGCCGGACGGAGACCGTCCCGGTGACCGACCCCGCCTCGCAGCCGCAGTGGACGACCACGACCCTGCCGTACGCCGCGATCGTGGCCGCGGACACCGGACGGTTCCCGGTGTACGACAACACGAGCGTGACCGAGATCCCGGCGGGCGCCGCGGACTCCGTCGTACGGCCGGACGGGCCCACCTCCGGGTCTACGGCGCGGGCCGGGGGCGGCGGGAACTACCTGTCCAACGAGATCGCCTACCGCGCGACCCTGCTGCGCGACCGGTTCGGCCTGCACGACAGTCTGCCGGGCGGGCATGTGCACACGCCGGTGCTGCAGTTCGGGACCGGCAACACCGACCCGGCGACGGGGACGGTGACGGACCCCGAGTTCGTCCGCAACCGGCTGGACATCATCGGGCAGGTGCGGGCGATCCTGAGCGTGGCGGCCGGCGCGTAGGACCTGTCCGGGCCTCGGGCCTCGGGCCTCGGGCTTCGCGGCTCAGGCCTCGGGCTCGGGCCTGCGTCAGGAGGTCGCGGTCTCGCCTTCCGGCGCGTCGACGGGGTCGCCGTCCTCCCCGTCCTCGCCGGCCTCCCGGGTCTCCTCGCCCAGCAGGTCACGGGCCATCAGGGTCGCGCCCGCGACCGCGCCCGGCATCAGGAACACCGCGACGAAGGGCACCAGGAAGGCCAGGCCCAGGGGGGTGCCGAAGCCCCAGACCAGGGTCTTGCGGGAGCGGAGCAGGGCGAGGCGGGCGCGCAGGTCGACGTCCCGGCGCTGGAGGGCGACGGCGGTGAGCTCCTCGGTGAGGAAGAAGCCGGTGACGACGAAGCCGATCACCGGGATCGCCGTCTGCCCGAGCACCGGCACGAACCCGAGGGCGAACAGCAGCACGGCCCAGACCAGCGCCCTGGCCAGGATGCGGAGGCTGTCGCGGGCGGAGACCCACAGTTCGCGCCAGAGCGGGAGGCCCGACTCGGGGGCGGCGCCGTCGGGCGAGACGTCCCGGTCGACCTTCTCGGAGAGGCTCTCGTAGAACGGCTGGCCGACCAGGAGGGTGACCGCGGTGAAGGTCAGGACGGAGAGGAGGAGGCCGAGGGCGAACAGCACGACGGTGAGGAGGCCGCGGAAGAGGCCGAGCCAGGGGCTGGACCAGTCGTCGGCGAAGGGGGTCGCCCAGCCGACGAAGTCCGTGCCCCACACCGCGAGCGAGATCAGCGCCGCCGCGTAGAGGACGAGCGTGATCAGGCCGGGCAGGAGCCCGAATCCGTACTGCTTGCCGTGCCGGGCCACCCATCGCTGGCCCTTCAGGAGATACGTGAACCCCACCCCAAGATCGCGCATGGCCGAACTCTATCGGTCGGGTTCGGTCCCCCCGCTGACGCCCTGCTGACAGGCCGCTGACAGGCCCTCCAGGGGAGGTCCTAGGCCATCCGGGGTATCGGTGACACCAACACCCTCTTGTTGCAGTTGAGTCGAACAGGTACACCTCGCCGTACCGATCTCCGGAAGCAACGATCTCGGCAAGTCCAGAGGAGGTACGCGTGCGCAACACGACCACCACCCCTGCCAGACCTGTTCTGATCACCGCCGTCGCCCTCACCGCGACGGGCTCACTCCTGCTCACCCCCCACACCGCCGGCGCCGACCCCAAGCCCGTCACCCGGGCGGACACCCGGGAGGGCTCGGCCCTCGACACCGGTGCCGCCAAGTCCCCCGAGAGCGCGGCGCGTCGGGCGCTGATCGCCCCGGCGGCAGCGCGGACCGACACCCGCGGCTATCCCCGGCGCCAGAGCCTCGCCCCCGACCCCGAGAACCCCGCCGACAAGTCCCTCAAGCTCGGCCTCACCCCGTACCACGCGATCGCCCCGAAGCTCAACGCGCTCCAGGCGCTCGGCGACCGGGTGAGCGTGGAGGTCGCCGGGACGTCGGCGGGCGGGCGCCGGCTCTTTCTGGTCACCGTCACCGCTCCGGAGACGGCCCGTCAGGCCCGCGCCCAGGAACGGATGCGCGAGCTCATCGAGAACGCGCCCGCCGCGGCCGCCAAGGACCGGACGATCAAGGCGGACTACAAGACGCCCGTCTTCGTCAACAACAACATCCACGGCAACGAGTGGGAGGGCACGGACGCGTCCCTGAAGCTCATCGAGCAGCTCGCCACCGCCGGCGACGCCAGGACCCGCGACCTGCTCGCCCACAGTCGCCTGTACTTCAACGTCACCGCCAACCCGGACGGCCGGATCGCCGGCACCCGCGCGAACGCCGACGGTTTCGACCTGAACCGGGACTTCGTCACCGCCTCTCAGCCCGAGACGCGGGCGATGCGGCAGATCGAGATCGACAAGCAGCCTGCCGTGATGCTGGACCTGCACGGCTACGTCAACGGCACCCTCATCGAGCCCACCACTCCCCCGCACGGCGAGAACTACGAGTACGACCTCTTCCTGAAGAACACCTACGCCAACGCCCTCGGCATGGAGGCGGCCGTCAACGGCCTGGGCTACACGCCCGCGAAGGACGGCGTGCAGCCCGCCCAGATCCCCTTCCGGGACCAGGACGAGGGCTGGGACGACTGGCCGCCGATCTTCACCCCGCAGTACGCGGCCTTCCACGGCACGGTCGCCGCGCACACCGTGGAGATCCCGCTGACGGTCAACAACGCGGCCTACACCACCCTCCCGGTCGAGGAGCTGCGCCGTCGCTCCGCGATCAACACGGCCGTCGCCGGGGCCGCCCTGCGCGCCACGCTCGACTTCGTCGGCGCCCACCGCGCCTCCCTGGTCGCCGACCAGATCGAGGTGTTCCGGCGCGGCTCGGTCGGCGCGGCCCAGGTGCCGGTGTCGGCGCAGAGCGTCCCGGGGGTGCCGGGCATCGGCCCGGAGGACGTCTACACGACCGCCTTCCCACGCGCCTACGTCCTCCCGGCGGGTACGACGTCCACCGCCCGCCTCGTCGACCACCTCCTCGCCAACGACGTCCGCGTCACCCGCGCCGCCCGCGCCTTCCGGCTCGGCGGACGGTCGTACCCCCGGGGCACGTACGTCGTCGACATGCGTCAGCCCAAGCGGGGTCTGGCGAACGTGCTGCTGGCCGACGGGCGGGACATCAGCGACAAGGTGTCGGTGATGTACGACATCTCGGGCTGGAGTCTGGGACGGCTGTGGGGAGCCGAGGTCGTGGCCGTGCCGGGCGGCGGTCTGTCGGGGCTGTCGCTGCGCCCGGTCTCCGCGGCCGCGCCGGTGGCCTCGGTCGCCCCGCGCGGCGACCTGCGCCTGCGCCTCGACGACCCGAACGCGGTGGCCGCCCTCAACTCGCTGCTGAAGCAGGGGGTTTCGGTACGGCGGTCAGCGGAGGGCGACGGGAGTGTCGTCGTGCCCGCGTCGGCGCGGGCCAAGGCCGTCGCGGTCGCGCGGACGTACGACGTCTCCTTCACGGCGGCCTCGGCAACACACCTCACCGGCACCGGTGTCGCTCCCCTGCGCCCGGTCCGGGTCGCCGCCGCGGTGACGGCCGGTGAACTGTTCGCGCTGCGGGAGATGGGCTTCGACGTCGCCCCGGTCTCCACGGCCGTCCTCAACGCGGGCTTCGACTGGTCGACGGCGGACGTGCTGTTCGTGTCGGCCGGGCTCGACCGGGCCGCCCTGACCGCTTCCGCCCGCAGTGCCCTCGACGCCTTCCTCGCCGGTCACGGCCTGGTCGGGCGGGGCGCCGACGGGGCCGCGGTCGGGGTCGGCGCGGGGCTGCTGGACGTGACGGCCGTAGAGGGCAACGGAGACGCCAACGGCGTGGTGCGGGTGGTGAATTGGGGCGGACCGGTGACAGCCGGGGCCCCGGACCACTCCTTCGTCTACGCGCCGGTCTGGTTCACCGATCTCGGCCCCGGGGTGCGCGTCGAGCAGGCGTACGCCGCCGGGAGTCCGCTCGTCTCCGGCCACTGGCGGGCGCTGGCCGACGGCTCGGGCGGGCCGTCCGCCGCGGCCGGTCGGCCCTCGGTCGTGAGCGGGCCGCACGCTGTCCTGTTCGGCACGGAACCCCTCTTCCGGGACCATCCGAAGGGGGAGTTCCCCCAGGTCGCACAGGCGTTGATCACCATGGCACAGGCAAGCAGCAGTGGGCTGGTTGAGGAGAGCGGATGACTCGGATGACGAAGGAGATCCACGGCACCGTCGCCGACGGTTTCGAAGCGGTGCGGGAGGAGTTCGCCGCGTTCGTGGCGGGGGAACAGCCCGACTACGAGGGCCAGTTGTGCGCGTATGTGCACGGCAGGCCGGTCGTCGACCTGTGGGCCGGGGACGGCGTGGCCGCCGACTCCCTCTACGGCGTGTTCTCGTCGACCAAGGGCGCGGCGCATCTGGTGGTCGCTCTCCTGGTCCAGGAGGGCACTCTGGAGCTGGACCGCAAAGTCACCTACTACTGGCCGGAGTTCGCCGCCGAGGGCAAGGGCGCGCTGACCCTGCGCGAGCTGCTCGCGCACCGGGCCGGGGTGGTCGGCACGGACACCGGGTTCTCCCGGCAGGAGCTGGCCGACGACCGGCAGATCGCCGAACGCCTCGCCGACCAGCGGCCGTTCTGGCGTCCGGGCACCGCCTTCGGCTACCACGCGCTGGTCATCGGCGCGCTCACCGGCGAGGTCGTACGGCGGGCGACCGGCCGTACGCTCCAGGATGTGTACGAGGAGCGGGTGCGCGCCCCGTACGGGCTGGACTTCTTCCTGGGGCTGCCGGCGGTGCACGAGCCGCGCTTCCACACCGCGCTGCCGATGGAGCCGAACGCCAAGCAGCAGGCTCTGCTGGACTCCCTGCCGAGCGGGCCGCACACCCTCGCCGCGATCGCCTTCAACCGGCACGCGGCCGAGCCCACCGACCTCGAACTCCTGCCGAACGACCCCCTGATCCGCGCCAAGGGCCCCGCCTCGGTGGGCGGGGTGGCGTCCGCGCGCGGGCTGGCCGGGCTGTACGCGGCGGCGATCAGCGAGGTCGACGGGAAGGCGCCGCTGCTGAAGGAGGACACGGCGGCGGAGTTCGGGCAGTTCCACTCCGCCGGGTACGACCTGGTGGCGCGCGCCCACAAGTCGTACGGGCTGGGGTTCCAGGCGACCGCGGACAGCTGGCATCCGTTCCTGGGCGTCGGGGCGTTCGGACACAGCGGGGCGGCGGGCAGCCAGGCGTTCGCGGACCCGCGCAGCGGGCTCGCCTACGGCTACACGCGACGCCGGTTCGTCTTCCCCGGCGGATCGGCGCCGGAGAACAACCGGCTGGCGGCGGCCGTGCACCGGGCGGCGCTGGCCGTCTGACCGGCGGCACACACGGCGATGGCCGCACCCCACGTCCAGGGGTGCGGCCATCGGCGTACACGAGCGACCGTCAGAGCCGCCAGGTCAGGGCGTGCCGGGTCAGAGCGTGCGGGTCAGAGCGTGCCGGGTCAGAGCTTGACGATCATCTTGCCGGTGTTGTCGCCGCGCAGGACCCCGAGGAACGCCTCCAGGTTGTTCTCGATGCCTTCGACGACCGTCTCGCGGTACTTCAGCTCGCCGGAGCGGACCCAGGCGCCGACCTCCTGCACGAACTGCGCCTGGAGGTCGTAGTGGTCGCCGACCAGGAGGCCCTCGATGCGGCCGCGGGTCGCGATGAGGCGGGCGAGGTTCTTCGGGCCGGGGGCGGCCTCGGTGTTGTTGTAGACCGAGATCATGCCGCAGATCGCGATCCGGCCGTGGAGGTTGAGGGAGCCGATGGCCGCCTCGAGGTGGTCGCCGCCGACGTTGTCGAAGTAGACGTCGACGCCGTCCGGGGCGGCCTCGCGCAGCTGCTCGGCGACGGGGCCGTTCTTGTAGTTGAAGGCCGCGTCGAAGCCGTACTCCTCGACGAGGAGCTTGACCTTGTCGTCGGAGCCGGCCGAGCCGATGACCCGGGAGGCGCCCTTGAGCTTGGCGATCTGCCCGACCTGGCTGCCGACGGCGCCGGCCGCGCCGGACACGAAGACGGAGTCGCCCTCCTTGAAGGCGGCGGTGCGCAGCAGGCCGGCGTAGGCGGTGAGGCCGGTCATGCCGAGGACGCCGAGGTACGTCGACAGGGGCGCGGCCTCGGGGTCGACCTTGACGGCCTGCTTGGCGTCGACGGTGGCGTACTCGCGCCAGCCGCCGAAGTGCAGGACGTGGTCGCCGGCCGCGATGCCCTCGGCGTCGGAGGCGACGACCTCGCCGACGGCCCCGCCCTGCATGACCTTGCCCAGCTCGAAGGGGGCGACGTAGGACTTGGCGGCGCTCATGCGGCCGCGCATGTACGGGTCGACGGAGACGTACGCGTTGCGGACCAGCACCTCACCGGGGCCGGGCTGCCGGATCTCCGCCTCGGCCAGTTCGAAGTCCTCGGACTTCGGCCAGCCGACGGGGCGGCTGAGCAGACGCCATTCGCGGCTGGTGGTGGGGAGGGCGGAGTCAGTCATGGGGGGTGCCTTGCCTTTCACGTCCAGAAGCTTCACTACCTGAAACAACCATGCGCCTTAATATTTCAGGATGTCAAGTAAAGGGGTACGCTGGAGTCCATGTCCACGCCCTTGTCCGTGCCGGTCCCCGCCCCCCTCCCCGCGCCGCAGAAGAGCCGTCCCGACCCGCTGACCATGGAGGTCGTCGAGCTGATCGGCGACGTCGTGGCGCGGTTCTACGAGGACTACGAGGACGCGGCGGCCGATCACACGCTGACCGGGGCGCAGGCGCGCCTGCTCAGCCTGCTGTCCCTGGAGCCGCTGCCGATGCGCAAGCTGGCGCAGAAGCTGAAGTGCGAGCCGTCGAACGTCACGGGCATCGTGGACCGGCTGGAGGCGCGGGGCCTGGTCGAGCGCCGCCCGGACCCCGCCGACCGCCGCGTGAAGCTCGCGGCGGCCACCGAGGAGGGGCGCCGGGTGGCCCGTAGCCTGCGGGAGTCGCTGCGGTTCGCGCGCGCGCCGCTCGCCGGGCTGTCGGACGAGGAGCGGGTGGTGCTGCGGGGGCTGCTGCAGCGGATGCTGCGGGCCGAGGCGGCCGCGGAGGCGGAGGGCCGGGGCGGGAAGGGCTGAGGTCAGTCGTCCGAGCCGGAGTTCTGGTTACTGCCGGAACTGCGGTTCCTGCCGGCCCCGCGGCTCGCGCCGCGCACCAGTTCGCCCGCCGCCATCGTCCCGAGGGCGATCACCCGCACCCAGCGCGGGCCGCCGCGCGTCGACGCCCACCAGATGCAGACGCACCCTCCGACGGCCAGCGCCAGGACCCCTGCCAGAACGACCACGATCACGCCGGTCCCCCGCCTTCTGCTTGCTCGTTCACTGCTTCGTTCACCGCTTCGTTCTCTGCTTGGTTCTCTGCTTGGTCCTCTGCTTCGTTCACCGATTCGTCCGCTGCCCCGGTCGCTGTCGCCGTGAACTCGTACTGCAACTCGTAGAGATGCCCCGCCTTCACCATGACGGTGACCTCGACCGGACGGTTGCGTGCGTCGTGGACGACGCGGAGGGTGCGCAGGACCGGCATGCTGCTCCTGAGGCGGAGGGCCCGGTACTGCTCCTGGGTGGGGACGCGGGCGGAGACCCGGTCGGCGCTGCGGCGCGGTGGATGGCCGAGTGCGGTGAGCAGGGCGGGAGTTCCGCCCTTGATGCGGCGGCGGTCCGTCAGGGGCGTGCCGCGGGCGATGTCCAACGGGTAGTAGGACTGGGCGAGTTCGGCGGGCTCGTCGTCGATCAGCAGGATCTGGCAGCGGAGCAGGGCGGCGCCGTCGCCGGGGAGGCCGAGGGCGGCCCGGACGTCGGCGGGCGGGCGGCACTCCGTGACGTCGAGGATCTCGCTGCGGGCGTGCGTGCCGTGCTTGGCCGCCTCGGTGAGCCAGCGGCAGGGCTCTCCGGGGCCGCCGGGCGTCATGAGGGCGGCGGGGGCGACGGTGCGCTGACGGTGCTCGCGGACCGTGACTGCGGCGCCCGCGCGGCTGACCACCAGACCTTCGTCCTTGAGGAGTTGCACGGCCTTCTGCACCGTGGCGGCCGCCGCGTCGAAGCGTTCCTTCAGCTGTGCGGTGGACGGCAGAGGGGTGCCGGGAGCCGCTTCGCCGCTCATGATGTCGTCGCGCAGATCGGCCGCGATCCTCTCGTGAAGCGAGCGGCGGTCGGCGGCTTCCGGTTCTGCCTTGGGCACGGTCATCCGATCCTGATCTGGTAGCGCAGTCTCTGCCGTAGGGCAGGCATCACCATACGGTCGACCTGGATCGGCCGCTCCGCGCGGTCCAGGGTCAGCCGGGTGAGCCGCAGAACCGGCTCGCCGGGGGCGGTCCGCAGGGCTTTCCGCTCCTCCTCGTCCGGCACCCCGGCGGTCACGTCCTCCCGTACGAGCGCGCCGACATGCCCGAGTTCGGCGAGGAAGGTGACGGCTCCGCCGGGGATCTTCGCGGTGCGGGCGAGGGGGGTGCCGCGGGCGATGGCGGTGGGGTAGTAGGTGTCGGTGAGTTCGTTCGGCAGGTCGTCGAGGAGGATCAGCCGCCGCCGTACGACGACGGGCTCGCCGTCCGCGATCCCGAGCAGCTCCGCCACCTCGGCGGGGGCCGGCGTCTCGCCGGCGTGCACGATGCGCTGCGTCCCGCGCCGCCCTTGGGCTGCGGCTTCCTCCGCCCAGGCGTCGCCCCGCCCTTGCTCCCGCGGCGTCAGATACGGCAACGACGCGCTGACCCAGCTGCTCGCACCCACGAGGTCCTCCCCAACGGCCGATCGTTTCTTCGCCCGTGCCGCCCTCCACGGTAGGCGACGGCGCGCGAGTCCCTTCAGCGCCCCTGGAACTACCTGGCCCGTACGTCGAACACGCCTCGAAACCCGCCTCGAACCCGCCTCGAACCTCCAGAACCACCTCACTGCTTTTCGCGAAGAGCAGTACTGTGGATCACTGCTGGAATCACTGCTGGACGCCCCAGAACCGCGGAGGTGGCCCACCGTGTCCTCGTCACGGCAACGTCGTTTTCCCCGCTCACGCGCCTCGGTGCGGGAGGCCCGCGCCTTCGTCCGACAGGTTCTGACGGACTGGGGGTGCACCGACCGGCTGGACGACATGACCCTGTGCGCGTCGGAACTCGCGACCAACGCCCTGTTGCACGGGGTCCCGCCCGGCCGGGAGTACTGCGTGAGCCTCGAACTCGACGGCGAGGTCCTGCGCCTGGGCGTCCGCGACAGCGGCGACCACCACGTCCCTCCCGCCCCCCTCCCCCTCGACGCCTGTTCAGGCCGAGGCCTCCACCTCACCCAGACCCTCGCCGACGACATGGGCATCACCGAACACGTCGTCGGCAAGACGGTCTGGACGACCTTCAAGACGGACCGCCGCTGCCCCGAGGCGTCCTGACCCGGAGCGGACCGCTCCGGGTCACTCCGGGCCGGGGACATCCCGCTTCGGCTCAGGTCTTCTTACGGGTCGTCATGAAGCGCTGGATCAGGATGAACGCGCACAGCAGCACACCGGTGGCGATCTTCGTCCACCAGGAGCTGAGCGTGCCCTCGAACTGGATGACGCTCTTGATCAGGCCCAGTACCAGCACCCCGAACAGGGTTCCCAGCACATAGCCGGAGCCACCCGTCAGCAGCGTGCCGCCGATGACGACCGCGGCGATGGCGTCGAGTTCCATGCCGGTCGCGTGCAGCGGGTCACCGGACTGGATGTACAGGGTGAAGAGGAGGCCGGCGAGCGCCGAGCAGAAGCCGCTCACCGTGTACACGGCGATCTTCGTGCCGCCCTGCGGGAGACCCATCAGCATGGCCGACTGCTCGTTGCCGCCGATGGCGTACACCCGGCGCCCGAAGCGGGTGTAGTGCAGGACGTAGAACGCGACGGCGAGGACGACCAGCGCGACGACCGCGCCGATCGACAGGAATCCCATCCCCAGCGACACCTGCGCCTGGGCCATGGTGCTCACCGTGGAGTCGCCGATGGAGATCGACTCCTTGCTGATCACCAGACACAGGCCGCGGAAGAGGAAGAGGCCGGCGAGGGTCACGATGAAGGGCTGGATCTCGAAGTTGTGGATCACGTAGCCCATCAGGAAGCCGCCGAAGGCGCCCACGGCCAGCGCCATGGGGATCACGACCACGATCGGCAGTCCCTGGCGCTCCACCAGCCAGGCCGTGAACATCGTCGTGAAGCCGATCATCGAGCCGACGGACAGGTCGATGCCGCCGGACAGGATGACGAAGGTGACGCCGACGGCGGCGACCAGCAGATAGCCGTTGTCGATGAACAGGTTCAGGAAGACCTGCGGTTCGGCGAACCCGTAGTACTGGTAGCGGCCCAGGGCCCCGACGTACATCAGGAGGAAGAGCAGGGCCGTCGCCATGACGGGCAGGCGCCGGTCGCCGAGCAGCCGCGCGGCCCTGGACGGGGTACGGGTGTCCGGGGTCGTGGGGGTCTGGGTGGTCGCGCTCATCACGACACCTCCATCTTGGGAGCGGCCTCGGTCGCCGCGGCGGTGTCCGCCGCTGCCGCGGCCGGCTTGGCGCCGCCCTTCGCCCCGAACCGGGCGCCGAACGCCGCGCCGAAGACCTTGGCGCGGAACTTCGGGGACTGCAGCAGGCAGACGACGATGACGACGGCGGCCTTGAAGACCAGGTTGGTCTGGGTCGGCACGCCGATGGTGTAGATCGTGGTGGTCAGGGTCTGGATGACGAGGGCGCCGACCACCGTGCCGCCGACGGAGAACCGGCCGCCCAGGAGCGAGGTGCCGCCGATCACCACGGCGAGGATCGCGTCGAGCTCGATCCACAGGCCCGCGTTGTTGCCGTCCGCGGCCGAGGTGTTGGAGCTGATCATCAGGCCCGCGATACCGGCGCACAGCGCGCAGAACACGTAGACCATGATCTTGATGCGCCGGGACCTGATGCCCACCAGGCGGCTGGCCTCGGCGTTGCCGCCGACCGACTCGACCAGCAGCCCGAGCGCCGTACGGCGGGTCAGCACCACCGTGACGGCCACGACCACGGCCACCACGAAGATGGAGAAGGGCAGAGTCAGCCAGTAGCCGCCGCCGATCAGCTTGTACGGCTCGCTGTTGACGGTGATGATCTGGCCGTCGGTGATCAGCTGGGCGACCCCACGTCCGGCGACCATGATGATCAGCGTGGCGATGATCGGCTGGATGCCCATCCTGGCGACCAGGAAGCCGTTCCACAGGCCGCAGACGACCGCGGCGAGCAGGCCCAGGCCCATGGCGAGCAGCACTCCGGACAGGGCGCCCTGGTCGGCCTGGTCGCTGATGTAGGAGCAGGTCAGGGCCCCGGTGATGGCGACCACCGCGCCGACGGAGAGGTCGATGCCGCCGGTGGCGATGACCAGGGTCATGCCGACCGCCACCAGGATGAGGGGCGATCCGAACAGCACGATCGAGACGAGGCTGCCGTAGAGATGGCCGTCCGCCATCCGGACGGAGAAGAAGTCGGGGGTGAAGGGAACGTTGACGAGCAGCAGGAGGACGAGGACCGCCACCGGCCAGAACAGGTGGTGGCGGGTCAGCCCCCGCCACCGGGACGAGGTGGTCGAGGAGGTGGTCACTGGTGCTCTCCGCTCGCGATGGTCTCCAGGATCCGGCTCGTGGTGATCTCCGGCCCGTTGGCGATCTGCGCCACCAGCCGGCGGTCGCGCAGCACTCCGATGGTGTGACTGAGCCGGAGAACCTCCTCCAGTTCGGCCGCGATGTACAGGACGGACATGCCGTCCTCGGAGAGCGAGACCACGAGCTTCTGGATCTCCGCCTTCGCGCCGATGTCGATGCCGCGCGTGGGCTCGTCCAGGATCAGCAGCTTCGGCTGGGTGATCAGCCAGCGGGCCAGCAGCACCTTCTGCTGGTTGCCGCCGCTGAGCTGGCCGACCCTGGCCTCGGGGTTGGCGGGGCGGATGTCCAGCGCCTTGATGTACTTGGCGACGAGTTCGTCGCGTTGGGCGGCCGGGATGGGCCGGATCCAGCCGCGCGAGGCCTGCAGGGCCAGGATGATGTTCTCCCGCACCGTCAGATCGGGCACCAGGCCCTCGCTCTTGCGGTTCTCGGAGCAGAACGCGACCCCGGCGCCGATCGCGTCGTTCGGGGCGCTCATCGAGACCTGACTGCCGCCGATGGTCACCTTGCCGCTGTCGGGCTGGTCGGCGCCGAAGAGCAGCCGGGCGAGTTCGGTCCGGCCCGATCCGAGCAGGCCGGCGAGCCCGATCACCTCGCCCTTCCTGATCTCCAGGTCGAACGGGGCGATGCCGCCGGTCCTGCCGAGGCCGTCCGCCTGGAGCAGGGTCTCGCCGATGTCGGAGTGCAGATGCTGGTCGTGCAGCTCCTCCAGCTGGCCCATGGCCTTGCCCAGCATCAGCTGGACGAGCCCGACCTGGTCGAGGTCGCTGACCAGGTGCTCACCGACGAGGGCGCCGTTGCGCAGTACGGTCATCCGGTCGCAGACCTCGTAGATCTGGTCGAGGAAGTGCGAGACGAACAGGATCGCGACGCCCTCGTCCTTCAGCCGGCGCATCAGGGCGAACAGTTCGAGGACCTCGTCCCGGTCGAGGCTGGAGGTCGGCTCGTCGAGGATCAGCACCTTGGTGCCCGGTCCCGCGCCGTCGCCGGTGCCCACCGACCGTACGATCGCGACCAGTTGCTGCACGGCCAGCGGGTACGAGGACAGCGGGGCGGTGACGTCGATGTCGAGGCCGAGCCGGTCCACCAGCTCCGCCGCCTCCTGGCGCAGCCGCTTCCACTGGATGCGGCCCAGGCGGGTCGGTTCGCGCCCGATGAAGATGTTCTCCGCCACCGACAGGTTCGGGCAGAGGTTGACCTCCTGGTAGACGGTGTTGATGCCGGCCTGCTGGGCCTGCAGCGGGCTGCCGAACCGCACGGACGCGCCGTCCAGCGTGATCGTGCCGCCGTCCAGGGAGTAGACCCCGGTCAGCACCTTGATGAGGGTGGACTTGCCCGCGCCGTTCTCGCCCATCAGGGCGTGGATCTCGCCGGGGAAGAGCCGGAAGTCGACGTCCGACAGAGCCCGTACCCCCGGAAACTCTTTGACTATGCCCGTCATTTCCAGGACGGGCCGCGGCTCTGCCATGGCAGTGCTCCTCATGGAATTCAGGCCCGCAGGGAGCCCCGGGGACCGATGGCGCTCGGTCGGACGGGGGCTCCCTGCCGGTGGGTGCGGTCGGTCAGTACTTGCGGCTGGGGAGCGCGGCCTTGGCCTGGTCCTGCAGGAAGTCGCCCTCCTTGGTCTTGATCCAGCGCTCGACCGTCTCGCCGTCCTTGACCTTCTTCACGACGTCCATCAGCTGCGGGCCGAGCAGCGGGTTGCACTCGACGATGGCGTTGATCTTGCCCTCGGACATGGCCACGAAGCCGTCCTTCACGCCGTCGATCGAGACGATCAGGATGTCCGTGCCGGGCTTCTTGCCCGCCGCCTCGATGGACTGGATGGCGCCGATGGCCATGTCGTCGTTGTGCGCGAAGAGCACGTTGATGTCCGGGTTGGACTGCAGGAAGGCCGCCATGACCTGCTTGCCGCCGGCGCGGGTGAAGTCACCGGTCTGGCTGACGACGATCTTCCAGTCGTCCGCGTGGTCGGCGTCCATGACCTCCTTGAAGCCCTTGGCGCGCTCGATGGCGGGGGCGGCGCCGGTGGTGCCCTCCAGCTGGGCGATCTTCACCGCGCCCTTGTGGCCGGCCTTCTCCAGGACCTTCTCCAGGATCTTGCCGGCGCGGCGGCCCTCGTCGGTGAAGTCGGAACCGACCAGCGTGACGTACAGGGAGTCGTCGGAGGTCTCCACCGAGCGGTCGGTGAGGACCACCGGGATCTTCGCGGTCTTGGCCTCCTTGAGCACCGCGTCCCAGCCGGTGACGACGACCGGCGAGAAGGCGATGACGTCCACCTTCTGCGCGATGTAGCTGCGGATCGCGGAGATCTGGTTCTCCTGCTTCTGCTGGGCGTCGGAGAACTTGAGGGTGTACCCCGCCTCCTTCGCCGCGTCCTTCACCGAGGTGGTGTTGGCGCTGCGCCAGCCGCTCTCCGAACCGACCTGGGAGAAGCCGAGCGTGATCGCCTTGCTGCCGCCCGAGGAGGAGGAGCCGGAGGAGCTGTCGTCCTTCTTGGCACAGGCCGCCAGGCCGCCCGCGGCCGCCACGCCGACCGCTGCGGTCAGGAAGTTCCGTCTGTTGAGCATGTTCTTCTCCTTTGAAGAGCCGGCCCGGGGTCGGACCTGCGGGTACTCAAGGGGACCGGCCGCACTGCGTCCAGCCTGTCGATCATCGTTCGAGACTCCGACCGCACGGGTGGAAGAGAACGGCCGGACGGTCCGTCAGAGAGGTACGCCCTCCGGTTGAGCGGCGTACGGGAAGGTACTGGCGCGGACGACGAGTTGGGGCTCGATCGCGATCCGGGGTGGGGTGGCGGGTGGTCGGCCCTCGATCAGCTCCAGGAGCAGCGCGATGGCTCGTTTCCCCACCGTCGAGAAGTCCTGCCGGACGGTGGTGAGAGGAGGAGCGAAGAACTCCGACTCCGGGATGTCGTCGAAGCCGACCACCGCGACGTCCTGGGGGGTTCGGATCCCCGCCTCACGCAGGGCCCGCAACACCCCCAGTGCCATCTGGTCGTTGGCGACGAACACGGCGGTCAGCCCCCGGCCCACCCAGCCGGCCAGTTCCTGGCCCGCACGGTAGCCCGACAGCGGACTCCAGTCCCCGCGCAGCAGCACGGGCGGCTCGACATCCGCCGCTTCGAGGACCGCCCGCCAGCCGGCGGCCCTCTCGGCGGCCTCCTGCCAGTCCTCGGGCCCGGCGAGGTGCCAGACCGTGCGGTGGCCGGCGGCCAGCAGATGACCGGTGGCCAGCCGCGCTCCCAGGGACTGGTCCACGCCGACGTGGGGGATGTCCCCGCCCGGCCCGCCGCCCACGACCACCACCGGGAACGGGTAACGCAGTTCGGCCAGAGCGTCCACCGCCGACCGTTGCGGGGCGATGGCGACCACTCCTTCCACCCCGCCCTCGCTGAGGTGGTCCAGGGCCTCGGACAGTTCCTCGACGGTCAGTCTGCGCAGACTGACCGTCGAGACGAGATACCCCTCGGCCCGTGCCGCCTCCTCCAGCGCGAACAGCGTACTGGCCGGTCCGAAGAGGGTGGTGTCGGAGGCGACCACACCCAACGTCCGGGTCCGCCTGGTCGCCAGGGCCCGTGCGGAGGAGTTGCGACGGTAGCCCATCTCCTCGATCGCGCGCAGCACCCTGGTCCGGGTCTCGTCCCGCACGTTGGGGTGGTCCCCCAGCACACGGGACACGGTCTGGTGGGACACGCCGGCCAGGCGCGCCACGTCCGCCATGGTGGGCGGCCGAAGCCGGGTAGGTGTCACGGCCGCACCTCCTTGGCGCCCGTCTGCCGATAAGGCCTGTGTGGTGGGCGGGCGATGCCCCGCCGACGGTTTCACGCCAGGGCCCCTGAGAGCCCAACGGAACTGGCCTGGAGGTCGAGTTGGGGCACTGCGTGCATGACGGCTCATACCTCCCGTGTCGGCGCTGCCCACTGACTGGTGAATGCGGAGGTCATTGTGAGCGCTAACAATTCACGGCGGTCAAGAGGGCTGCACCGGAAGGTCGTCACGGTTGAGTAACGCGCCCCGCGGCGGGAGTTGGGAACTCGGCCTGCCACGGCGCCGTGTCCGGCCCGGGTCCCGGGACCCCGAGGGCGCCTCGGAGCGGCGACGGCCAGGGCGCCCGGAACGCGCCCGACTCGGCCTCACGCCAAGGGATTTCCGCGAGACCACAAAGCCGTCCGCCGGCCGGAGACCTACGAGCACCACCACAGAAAACGCGTGCACGTCTCCGACGGAGACGGCTGCGGGGACGCGTCCGACGTCGGGTCGGCGGTCGGGGTGGAGCCGGAACCCGACGAGGCCGTCGAGCCGGTGGCCGCCCCGGGGGAGCCGGGAAGGGTGGCCGACTGGGCCTCCGCGTCCGGGGACCGTGTGGCGTCGCCCTCGTCGCCCGAGGACGCCGACGCCGATGCCGACGGGGATGCGGATGCGGATGCGGAGCCGCTGGGGGAGGCCGAGGTCTCGCCCTCCCTGTCGTCCAGGGGCCGGGCTGACGCGCTCGGCTCCGCCGTCGAGGCGTCGGCCTCGGACGACTCGCCCCCGGCCACCGCCGGGTTCCGGGCGAAGGGGAACCCCGGTGCGTCCACACCGAGTTCGGCCAGGCTCAGACCGCCCGCCGCCAGGACGAAGCCGGCGGCGATCAGCAGCGTGCGCCTGCGGCGCCGCCGGTGGACCGTGGCCTTGCGATCGCGACGACTCGCGTCCGACGCGCCGGCTGCGCCCACGGGACGCCGTGTGCCGCCCCGGCCCTGCTCGCGACGGCGCGCGGCGCGCCCCCGCGGCTCACCGCGCTCACCGCGCTCATCACGCTCATCACGCCGTGTTTCACGGTGTTCGTCGCGTTCATCGCGTTCGTTATGTCCGTCGTGTTCATCGTGTTCGTCGCGTTCGCCGTGATGGGCGGGAACGCCGGATGCGCCGGAAGCGCCGTACGGCTCCGGCTCGTACGGGTCGCGCGGGTGGCCAAACGCTTGTTCGACAGGGGCGCCGCACCCAGGGCAGGCGAGGGCGCCGTTGAGGTGCCGTCGGCACGGGTGGCAGTAGTCCATGACGCGGGAAGACTAGGTTCCGAAAGGGGCGTGTTCACGGGCCCGCCCGTGAAAGTTGTGTGGGAAACCGGCCATACCGGTGCGGCCGGCCGAGTGACCTGGCACACACCACCGCATCTGATTTCCGAAAGGAGTCTCGAAACTGTCGAAACCGTTACCTGTTCGACCCATTGACACTCCCCTCACGCCGTCCTTACTGTCTGCCCAGCATTTCGAACGTGTGACGAAATCTCGAACAGCTGAAGGGTAGCTTCCGTGCGCATCACCGGAATCAGCACACACGTGGTCGGGACGCCGTGGCGCAACCTGACCTACGTCCTTGTGCACACCGACGAGGGCATCACGGGTGTCGGCGAGACCCGCATGCTGGGCCACACCGACGCGCTGATCGGCTACCTGAAGGAGGCCGAGGCCAACCATATTCTCGGCTCCGACCCGTTCGCTGTCGAGGACCTGACCCGCCGCATGAAGTACGGCGACTACGGGCGGGCCGGCGAGATCGTGATGTCCGGCATCGCCGTCGTCGAGATGGCCTGCTGGGACATCAAGGGCAAGGCCCTCGGGGTGCCCGTCTGGCAGCTGCTCGGCGGCAAGGTGACCGACAAGGTCAAGGCGTACGCCAACGGCTGGTACACCACCGAGCGGACGCCCGAGGCGTACCACAAGGCCGCCCAGGGGGTCATCGAGCGCGGGTACAAGGCGCTGAAGATCGACCCCTTCGGCACCGGGCACTTCGAGCTGGACCACGACCAGACCCTCTACGCCGTCTCCCTCATCGAGGCCGTGCGCGACGCCATCGGGCCCGACGCCGAGCTGATGCTGGAGATGCACGGCCGCTTCTCCCCGGCCACCGCCATCCGGCTGGCCAAGGAGCTCGCGCCGTTCAAGCCCGCGTGGCTGGAGGAGCCCTGCCCGCCGGAGAACCTGAAGGCGCTGGAGAAGGTCGCCGCCAAGGTCGACATCCCGGTCGCCACCGGTGAGCGCATCCACGACCGCATCGAGTTCCGCGAGCTCTTCGAGAGCCAGGCCGTGGACATCATCCAGCCGGACGTCGGCCATATCGGCGGCATCTGGGAGACCAGGAAGCTCGCCGCGACCGCCGAGGCGCACTACGTGCTCGTCGCCCCGCACAACGTCGGCGGGCCGGTCCTGACCGCCGCCTCCCTCCAGGTCGGCTTCACCTCGCCCAACTTCAAGATCCTCGAGCACTTCAACGACTTCGCCGACGCGGAGATCAAGAAGGTCGTCAAGGGCGCGCCCGAGGTGATCGACGGCTACTTCCACCTCTCCGACGCGCCCGGTCTCGGCGTCGAGCTGGACGTCGAGGCGGCCGCCGAGTTCCCCCAGCAGCAGGCCCGCTTCGACCTGTGGGCCGAGGGCTGGGAGCAGCGCAAGCCGAAGGGCGCCGAGAAGTGAGTCCGGTCAGCGCGGTGGGCGCGGCGAGCACCGCCGTCGTCATCGACGCGCCCGGCGAGCACCGGCTCGTCCCGCACGAGCCGCGGCCGCCCGAGGCCGGCGAGGCGCTGGTGCGCGTCCACGCCGTCGGCATCTGCGGCAGCGACCGCGAGGTGTACCAGGGCAACCGGCCCGAGGGCTACGTCCGCTACCCCCTCACCCCCGGCCACGAGTGGTCCGGGACGGTCGAGACGGTCGGCGCCGGGGTCCCCTCGTCGCTGGTCGGCCGCAAGGTCGTCGGCGAGGGCTTCCGCAACTGCCAGGTGTGCGACCGCTGCCACACGGGCGAGACGACGCTGTGCACGGACGGTTACGAGGAGACCGGCTTCACCCAGCCCGGGGCGATGGCCGCGACCCTCACCCTCCCGGCCCGGCTGCTGCATCCCCTCCCGGACGACGCCGACCTCACCGCCGCCGCCCTCCTGGAGCCCGCCGCCTGCATCGCGGCCGCCGCGATCAAGGCGAACGCACTGCCGGGCGAGCGGGTCGCCGTGGTCGGCACCGGCACGCTGGGCATGTTCGCCGTGCAGTTCCTGAAGGCGGGCTCGCCCGCCGAGCTGCTGGTGGTCGGGACGCGCGGCGACCGGGAACAGCTTTCCCGGCAGTTCGGCGCCACCGACTTCCGCACCCGGAACCAGCCGCTCCCCGACGACTTCGACGTCGTGATCGAGACCGCCGGGTCCGCGTCCGCCGCCCGCACGGCCGCCGCCCTGCTGAGGCGGGGCGGACGCCTGGTGCTGACGGGGATCCCGGCGCCGGGCGCCGACGGCCTCGACCCGACGGACCTGGTCGTACGGCAGCTGGAGGTGCACACCGTCTTCGGCGCGCCGCCGGACGCCTGGTCGCACACGGTGCGGGTGTTCGGGGCCGGTCTGCTGGATCCGCTGCCGCTGGTCACCCACGAGCTGCCGCTCGCCGAGTTCCCCGAGGCCATCGAGCTGGTGGGATCCGGCGATCCGAAGGTGGGCAAGGTACTGCTCCGGCCCGGCGCGACCCCCTAGCCGTACGCCGGTACGGGGGCGACCTGACGGTCCCCGTACCGGCGTACACCCAAGTCTCGTATGCCCTGAGCCGCGAACCTCGTCCGAAATACCGAACACGAAGGACAGCTTGTGACGACCGACGCTTCCGCCACGGCAGCCCGTCGACCCGGTGAGCAGGCGCTCACCGCGCTCGGCCTGGGCGCGCCCGCCCTCGACCCCGCCGACGCCTCCGCCCACTCCTTCCCGGGCGGTGGCCGCTGGCGCACCGAGGTCCCTTCGTGCGAGGGCCCCGAAGCGCTGGCCGTCATCCTGAAGGAAGCCTCGCGGCTCGACGTGCCGATCCACCGGATCAGCCAGGGCAGCGGCGTGTGGATGCTGACCGACGCCGAGATCACCGAGATGGTCGACGCGACCGCCGAGCGTGACATCGAGCTCTGCCTGTTCACCGGTCCGCGCGGCACCTGGGACATCGGCGGCTCCACCCGGACCGACTCGCGCGGCGGGGGCCTGAGGGCCCGCGGGCACGACGCCGTCGCCGGATGCGTCGAAGACGCCGTCCGGGCCACGGAACTGGGCGTCAAGTGCCTGCTCGTCGCCGACGAGGGCGTGCTGTGGACGCTGCACCGGGCCCGCCAGACCGGCCTCATCCCGGCCGACACGACCCTCAAGGTGTCAGCACTCATCGGCCCCGTCAACCCGGCCGCGTACGCGGTGTACGAGCGGCTGGGCGCCGACTCGGTCAACGTGCCCAGCGATCTGACGCTGGATCACCTCACCGAGATCCGGCGGGTGTCGGGCGCTCCCATGGACATGTACATCGAGGCTCCCGACGATCTCGGCGGCTACATCCGGATGTACGAGGTCGCCGAGCTGGTCCGGCGCGGCGCACCGCTCTATCTGAAGTTCGGCCTGTCCAAGGCCCCGGGGATCTACCCCTACGGCCACCACATGCGCGACCTCACGCTGTCCACGGCCCGGGAACGGGTGCGGCGCGGACGGCTCGCCCTCGACCTGCTCGCACGCCACGGCGCAGACGGCGACATGGCGCCTCTCGGCACGCGACTGCCCGGCGAACTGAACCGGTTCGACATTCAGTCATAACGTTCCGGAAACCCCGCTTCACAGAAGACGACACAGGCGCGCAGAATCCCACACACCTGTTCCTTACGTTCTTCACCTCTTCCCGGCGTCACCGCCGGAAGCGCCGTTCGCACCGCGAGCCCGATCCCTGCACACACATCAAGGATGATGACCATGCGCAACCGCAGAGCCGCCCTCGCCGCCATAGCCGGAGCCGCCTCCCTCGCCCTGACCCTCTCCGCCTGCGGCCAGTCCGGCGAAGGCGGCAGCAAGGCGGACGAGTCCGGCAGCGCCAAGGGCGGGACGATCGGCATCGCGATGCCGACCAAGTCCTCCGAGCGCTGGATCACCGACGGCGCCAACGTCGAGAAGGACCTCAAGGCCAAGGGCTACAAGACCAAGCTGGTCTTCGGCGAGGACGACCCCGACCAGCAGGTCTCGCAGATCGAGAACCTGATCACGCAGGGCGTCAAGGCGCTGATCGTCGCCGCGATCGACAACAAGTCCCTGAACAACGTCCTCCAGCAGGCCGCCGACGCGAAGATCCCGGTCATCTCCTACGACCGTCTGATCCTCGGCACGAAGAACGTCGACTACTACGCGTCCTTCGACAACACCAAGGTCGGCGAGCTGCAGGCCGGCTACCTCGTCGACAAGCTGGGCCTGGCGTCCGGCAAGGGCCCGTTCAACATCGAGCTGTTCGCCGGCTCCAACGACGACAACAACACCAAGTACTTCTTCAACGGCGCGATGAGCGTGCTCCAGCCGTACATCGACAGCAAGAAGCTGGTGGTCAAGTCCGGCCAGACCGGGCTCACCCAGGTCACCACCCTGCGCTGGGACGGCGCGACCGCCCAGAAGCGCATGGAGGACATCCTCACCTCGTCGTACAAGTCCGGCAAGGTCGACGCGGTGCTCTCGCCCTACGACGGCATCTCCATCGGCATCATCGCCGCGCTGAAGTCGGACGGCTACGGCTCCGCCAGCAAGCCCCTGCCGGTCATCAGCGGTCAGGACGCCGAGCTGGCCTCCGTGAAGTCGATCATCGCCGGTGAGCAGTCGATGACCGTCTACAAGGACCTGCGCAAGCTCGCCCAGGTCGCCACGGACATGGTCGACGCCTCCCTCAACGGCAAGAAGCCCGAGATCAACGACACCAAGTCGTACGACAACGGCACCAAGGTCGTCCCCGCCTACCTGCTCCAGCCGGTCAGCGTCGACAAGAGCAACTACGAGAAGGAGCTCGTCGAGGGCGGCTACTACACGGCGGACCAGCTCAAGTAAGCGTCGAACCTTACGGATTGGAAGGCACGACCATGGCGGGACCCGTCCTGGAAATGCGCTCGATCGTCAAGACCTTTCCCGGCGTCAAAGCACTGTCGGACGTGTCACTGACCGTCCGCCAGGGCGAGGTCCACGCAATCTGCGGCGAGAACGGCGCCGGCAAGTCCACCTTGATGAAGGTGCTCTCCGGCGTCCATCCGCACGGAACCTACGGGGGCGACATCCTCTTCGAGGGTGAGGTCGTCTCCTTCAAGGACATCCGTGCGAGCGAACAGCACGGCATCGTGATCATCCACCAGGAGCTGGCGCTGTCGCCGTACCTCTCGCTGGCGGAGAACATCTTCCTCGGCAACGAGCACGCCAAGGGCGGGTTCATCGACTGGCGGGAGACCCTGCGGCACGCCACGCAACTGCTGCGCCGGGTCGGTCTCGAGGACCACCCGGAGACCCGCGTCGCCGACATCGGCGTGGGCAAGCAGCAGCTCGTGGAGATCGCCAAGGCGCTGTCCAAGAAGGTGAAGCTGCTCATCCTGGACGAGCCGACGGCGGCGCTGAACGACGAGGACAGCGGCAAACTGCTCAACCTCATCCTGGAGTTGAAGAAGCAGGGCATCACCTCGATCATCATCTCCCACAAGCTCAACGAGATCCGCAAGGTGGCGGACTCGGTGACGATCATCCGCGACGGGCACTCCATCGAGACGCTCGACGTGAAGTCCGCGGAGACGACCGAGGACCGGATCATCAGCGGCATGGTCGGTCGCGACCTCGACCACCGCTTCCCCGAGCGCACCCCGCACGAGACGGAGAAGGGCGCGGCCCCGGCCCTGGAGATCCGGGACTGGACCGTGCACCACCCGATCGACCAGCAGCGCAAGGTGGTCGACGACGTGTCGATCCAGGTGCGCCGCGGGGAGATCGTCGGCATCGCCGGCCTCATGGGCGCGGGCCGCACCGAGCTCGCGATGAGCGTCTTCGGGCGCGCCTACGGCCGGTACGCGGGCGGCACGGTCCTCAAGGACGGCACCGAGATCCGTACGAAGACGGTCGCGGAGGCGATCGCCCACGGGATCGCGTACGTCACCGAGGACCGCAAGCACTACGGCCTCAACCTCATCGACACGATCAACCGCAACATCTCGCTGACCGCCCTGAACAAGGTCTCCAAGCGGGGCGTGGTCGACGAGCAGGAGGAGCGGCAGGTCTCCGAGGGCTTCCGCAAGTCGATGAACATCAAGGCGCCCACGGTCTTCGAGCCGGTGGGCAAGCTCTCCGGCGGCAACCAGCAGAAGGTCGTCCTCAGCAAGTGGATCTTCGCGGGTCCGGACGTGCTGATCCTGGACGAGCCCACGCGCGGCATCGACGTCGGCGCGAAGTTCGAGATCTACACGGTCATCGACCAACTGGCCGCCCAGGGCAAGGCGGTCGTCTTCATCTCCTCCGAGCTGCCCGAACTGCTCGGCATGTGCGACCGCATCTACACCATGGCCGCCGGGCGGCTCACGGGCGAGTTCTCGCGCGTCGAAGCCACCCAGGAAGTGCTGATGCGTCAGATGACGAAGGACAAAGAGGTATCGCGATGAGCACCGAAGTGACCAAGACCCCGGCTGCCGCGCCGCCCGGCAAGAGCGGTGGATCGGCTGCCGGCGGCGGGCTGCTGCAGCTGGTGCTGGACGGCCTGCGCCGCAACATGCGCCAGTACGGCATGCTGATCGCTCTCGGTCTGCTCGTGATCCTGTTCCAGGTGTGGACCGGCGGCGACCTGCTGCTGCCGCGCAACGTCTCCAACCTGGTCCTGCAGAACAGCTACATCCTGATCCTCGCGATCGGCATGATGCTGGTGATCATCGCGGGCCACATCGACCTGTCGGTCGGCTCCCTGACGGCGTTCACGGGCGCCTTCGCGGCCGTCCTCACGGTGCAACACGACGTGGCGTGGCCCGTCGCGCTCGTGCTGTGCCTGATCGTGGGCGCGCTCGCCGGCTCGTTGCAGGGCTTCCTGATCGCCTACCTCGGCATACCGTCTTTCATCGTCACCCTCGCGGGCATGCTGCTCTTCCGCGGCATGACGGAGATCTTCCTGAAGGGCCAGACCCTCGGCCCGTTCCCGGACGGCCTGCAGAAGATGGGCAACGGCTTCCTGCCGGAGGTCGGCCCGACCACCAACTACCACAACCTCACGCTGCTGCTGGGCTTCGTCCTGCTGGCCTTCGTGGTCCTCCAGGAGGTCCGCGACCGCAAGCGGCAGCAGGAGTTCGCCCTCGACGTGGTGCCGAGGAACCTCTTCCTGCTCAAGCTCGTCGCGATCGTCGCCGCGATCCTCACCGTCACCATGCTGCTCGCCAGCTACAAGGGCGCGCCGATCATCCTGATCATCCTCGGCCTGCTGGTGGTCGGCTACGGCTACGTCATGCGCAACGCCGTCTTCGGCCGGCACATCTACGCGATCGGCGGCAACCTGCCGGCGGCGAAGCTGTCCGGCGTCAAGGACAAGAAGGTCACCTTCCTCGTCTTCCTCAACATGGGCGTGCTCGCGGCCCTGGCGGGTCTGGTGGTCGCCGCCCGTCTGAACGCGGCCTCTCCGAAGGCGGGCCTGAGCTTCGAGCTCGAGGCGATCGCCTCGTCGTTCATCGGCGGCGCGTCCATGAGCGGCGGTGTCGGCACCGTCCTCGGCGCGATCATCGGTGGTCTCGTCCTCGGCGTGCTGAACAACGGCATGAACCTCCTCAGCGTCGGCACCGACTGGCAGCAGGTCATCAAGGGCCTGGCCCTGCTGGCCGCGGTCGGGTTCGACGTGTGGAACAAGCGCAAGTCCGGTTCGTAGGTTTCACAGTTCCGGATCGGGCCCCGCCGCAAGGCGGGGCCCTTCCCATGAAGGAGGCAGAAAGCCGGTGAAGACGCTCTTCGGCAAGCTCGCCGACGGCACGGAGATCCACAGCTGGGCGCTGGAGAACGGCGGGACACGCCTGAAGGTCCTCTCCTACGGCGGGATCGTTCAGTCCCTGGAGATCCCGGACCGCGACGGCCGGTACGCGAACGTCTCGCTCGGTTTCGACACCATCGAGGACTACGTCGCCGGGTCCCCCTACTTCGGCGCGCTGATCGGCCGCTACGGCAACCGGATCGACCAGGGCCGGTTCACCCTCGACGCAACGGCCCACCAGGTCGACGTCAACGACGGCGTGAACAGCCTGCACGGCGGCGCCCAGGGCTTCGACCGGCGGGTGTGGGACGTCGAGCCGTTCGCGACGGGCCCGGACGTCGGCCTGCGCCTGTCCCGCACCAGCCCCGACGGGGAGATGGGCCACCCGGGCACGCTCGACGTGAAGGTGACGTACACCCTCACCCGGGACGGCGACTGGCGGATCGACTACGAGGCCGTCACCGACAGGACCACGGTGGTCAACCTCACGAGCCACGTGTACTGGAACCTCGCCGGCGAGGGCAGCGGCTCGGCCCTGGACCACGAGCTGTCCATCGCCGCCTCCCGCTACACGCCGGTCGACGCCGGGCTGATTCCCACCGGCGAGCAGGCCTCGGTCGCCGGCACCCCCTTCGACTTCCGCGAGACCAAGCGGATCGGCCGGGACATCCGGGCCGCCGACCGGCAACTCCGGTACGCCCAGGGCCTCGACCACAACTGGGTGCTCGACAAGGGCGTGACGGCACAACCGGTCCAGGTGGCCACGCTCCGGGACCCGGCCTCGGGCCGCACCCTCGGGATCTCCACCACCGAGCCCGGCCTGCAGTTCTACTCCGGCAACTTCCTGGACGGCACCCTCGTCGGCACCGGGGGCCGCGCCTATCGCCAGGGCGACGCCCTCTGCCTGGAGACGCAGCACTTCCCGGACTCGCCGAACCAGCCGTCCTTCCCCTCGACCGTGCTGCGGCCGGGACAGACGTACCGGACGACGACGATCCACTCGTTCGACGCGTAGTCCACCGGTTCGGCGCGTAGTCCACCGGTTCGGCGCGCGGCCCACTCGCCGTTCACGCGTTGAGTCGTTCTCAGCAAGACGGTGAGTACGGGCCCGGGGTTCCCGTACTCACACCTCTTTCACATCGGTTGAACAGAGCCCCGCAGGCATCCGTATGTAGGGGCGGCCCGTGCTCCCCCGCGCGGGCCACCCAAAGACGACGGGCCCGGTCGTCCCCGCCGGACCCGCCCCATACGGAGGTTCCATGGCCGACAACGTCGCCTCGCTGTTCCGCAACACCGCGGCGCACAGCCCCTCGATGGCGGCGCTGACGCGCGAGGGCGGCGAAGGGGTCGGTCCGGTCGACTTCTGCATCCCCTGCAACCCCTACTTCCCCACCCCCGCCATGATGGACACCATGGCCGCGCGGCTGCGGGACATCATCACGTACTACCCGAGCAGCGCCGACACCATCACGGCCGAGCTGTGCAATCTGCTCCAACTCCCGGCGCAGGCCGTGGCCATGGGCAACGGCTCGACCGAACTGATCACCTGGATCGACCACTTGCTGGTCCGCGAGTCGCTCGCCGTGCCCGTCCCCACCTTCGGCCGCTGGACCGACCAGCCGATGGAGACCGGCAAGCGGGTCGACATGTTCCCGCTCCAGGAGTCCAACGGATTCGCCCTGGACCTCGGGCAGTACGCCGACTTCATCCGCACCCGGGGCACCCGGGTCGCGGTGATCTGCAACCCGAACAACCCCGACGGCGGCTTCCTGCACAAGCGCGCGCTCGTGCAGTTCATGGACGCGATGGCCGACCTGGATCTGATCGTCATCGACGAGTCGTTCCTGGAGTTCGCCGACGCCGAGCAGGAGCCCAGCGTCGTGCAGGAGGCGATGATCCGGCCGAACGTCATCGTGCTGCGCAGCCTCGGCAAGAACTTCGGTCTGCACGGCATCCGGTTCGGCTACATGGTCGCCAACCCCTCCCTGGCCGGCAAGGTCCGCTCGATGCTGCCCAAGTGGAACCTCAACGCCTTCGCCGAGTACGTGGTGTTCATGCTCAAGGAGCACGGCCTCGAGTACGCGCAGAGCCTGATGCAGGTGCGCCGGGACCGGCTCGACATGGCCAGCCAGCTCTCCGCGCTGCCCGGCCTGACCGTCTACCCCTCCCAGGGCAACTTCCTCTTCGTCCGCCTTCCCGTGGGCGCGGAGGGCACCGTGGTCCGCGACCGGATGCTCACCGAGCACCGGATCCTGGTCCGCGAGTGCGGCAACAAGATCGGCTCCTCCAGCCGCTTCCTGCGGCTCGTGGTGCGCCCCCAGGTCGACGTGCGTCGCCTGGTGTCCGGCCTGGAACAGGTGCTCTACGGGACCAGGAGGGGAGCCGCCGTACCCGAGCTGAGCGCTGGGACCAACTACAGCTCGGGCACGGCGGCGGTGGACCGGCTGGTCGGTGCCACCAACGGGGCGGGCATGCCGGGCCTCGCCGCTCAGGCCGTCGGCATGCCCATGCCCGCGCCCGCCATGGCGCAGGCGACCCCGTCCGACGGCGTCGGGATGCCGATGCCGGCCGCCGCACAGGTCTTCCCCCAGCCTGTGCCCGCGCCGGCACCGGCCCCGGCGCCGGTCCCGATGGCGGTGCCCCCGATGGCCCCGGCCGCCGCGATGGCTCCGCAGATGGCCCCCCAGATGGTCCCGCAGATGGCTCCGATGGCCCCGCAGATGGACCCCGCCGCCGCGGCCGCGATGGCCCCCGCCGCGATGGCCCCCGCCATGGGCCCGGCGTCCGCGCCCCCCGCCCAGACCCCGCCCGGCGTCCCGGCCCGCGGCGGCCTCACCGCCGCCCAGGTCCGCGGCACCAACGGCCTCTCCCCCGCGGCCACCTCCGGCTGGCCCAACGCACAGAGCTGGCCGAACGCGGCGGGGATGGGACAGGTCGGCTAGCAGTACTCCGTGACGTGAGGCAGAGGCGGGGCGGGACGTGCGGGTGCGGGGTACTGCGCGGCCATCCGCCGGCAGTACGCCAGCGCCTCCCCGACCCCCTGATGGTCGCCGCCCGGCAGCAGCAGCTCACCGGCGGCGACCAGCGCGGCCCAGTAGGCAGAGGGGTCGCCCTCGGGCCTGACCCGCCGCCGCTCGTCGGCGAGCAGCAGGAAGGCCCGGTCCAGCTCCCCCGTACGGAACCACCGCGACAAACCCTTGGCGACGCCGCTGGGCACGCCGTCCCCCATGGCCTCGCCCGCCCGGACCAGCAGGTCCCGAATGACCACCTCGTCGGCATCGAGCCGCCGGTCCACCACGAACAGATCCCCGAGATCGAGCAGGAACGCGAGCTCGCCCTCCTCCGGCCCGAGCTCCGCGAACACCGACTCAAGCTCCCGCACCCGCCTCTCGGCCTCCCCCCGCGGGATCCCCAGCCCCACACAGACGCCGACCGCGACTTCCCGCGGATCACCGCCTCTCCGAGCCGACTCCTCGAACGCCTTCGCCTCCGGCGACAACTCCACGGACGTTCCTCCTCCGCCCCGCCACTGACTCTCCGACACGACTGTAGGCAAAGCTGTCAACAGAAGTGTTGGGCAAAGCGACCGACGACACCTTGCCTGACCTGCTGTTTTACCTTGTCCGACAAGGAACTTGACGAAGTGTCACTTTACCTGACTGACAGGGTGTCGACAGAAAGTGTTCCTACGGTGCCGTGTTCATGACAGACACTTCGGGAACCCCCACCCCCGCCCCCACATCCACCCCCGTCGCGCGCCGCACGGTGCTGGTCGCCACCGGAGCCACGGCCGCGACCCTCGCCGTCGGAGCCGCTGTCGCCACGACCGGGAAGGCCGGGCCGGCCGCGCAGACGGACACCGCTCCCGTCGCCGCGGCGGCCGTCTGCACCCTCACCAAGGAGATGACCGAGGGCCCCTACTACCTGGACGGGCAGTACGTCCGCGCCGACGTCACCGAGGGCAAGGCCGGCATCCCGCTCAAGCTCACCCTCACGGTCGTCGACGACGACACCTGCGTGCCGCTCAGCAACGCACTGGTCGAGATCTGGCACGCCGACGCCCTCGGCGAGTACTCCGGATTCGTCGGCAGCAACGGCCACAGCGAGGCGGACAGCGGCACGTTCCTGCGCGGCGGGGTCCTCACCAACTCCAGCGGCGTCGCCGCGATCACCACGGTGTACCCCGGCTGGTACCGGGGCCGCTGCATCCACATCCACATCAAGGTGCACACCAACGTCACCCTGACGTCGAACGGCTCCTTCACCGGCGGCCAGGAACTGCACACCGGCCAGCTCTTCTTCAACGAGACCATCACGACCGCGGTCGCCAAGGTCTCCCCGTACTCGACCAACACGGTCACCCGCACCACCCTCGCCCAGGACTCCATCTACGACGACGGAGGAGCCGCGAGCGGTCTGCTGACCCTGACGGCGCTGGGCAGCTCGACCTCCGCCGGGTACGCCGGGACGCTGACCTTGGGGGTGGAGCAGAGCTGACGATCTGACCCCGTCAACCCCGCCAACCCCGCCAACCCCCCCCCCGTCACTCCCGTCACTCCCGTCCGACTGGACGTCACCGCAGCCGCGGCGGCGTCCAGTCGTCCGTCCGGGCCTACGCCGTCTTCGCGAGGGCGAGCCAGCGGGGTACGTCGACCTCGGCGTGGACGGTCCTGCCCGGCGACTCCCGGTCCACCGCCTCCCCGCGGGCGGCGACCGCGTCCACGAGGACCAGCCCGCGGCCCCGTAGGACCACGGGCGGTCGATCGTCCTACTTGCCCGGGCACTCCTTCCAGGCCATGTGGTAGACGGTGTTGATGTCGCCGTCGGTCGAGTCCATCGTCATGAAGCTGACCTTGCTCGGCGAGGAGGTGCCGGCGTTGACGCGGAGCTCGGTGTTGATGTTGAAGTTGCGCTGGACTCCGCAGGGCGCGTAGACCAGGTTGGCCCAGTCGGTGGTGTCGGTGGCCTGCCAGTTGTCGTTGAGCGCGCCGTTGAAGGCGTGGTTCTTGAACACCGTCTGCGACGAGCCCTGGAAGTAGTACGAGGCCCGCTGCACGGCGTTCGAGCCGGACTGGAGCGCGGCGAAGCCGCGGTAGTCCGCCTGCGCGATGGCGTACGTGAAGCCCGACGGGACATGCACGATCAGGCTGAGCTGACAGTTCTTGCGGAAGGCGGTCGGGTCGGAGTTGCCGCCGACCTGGGCGAGGTACTCGCTGTAGGTCACCGTGAACGCGGTGTTGTCCTCGGAGACGGCGACGGCCGCCGTGCCGGGGCGGCAGCCGGAGCCGTTCACCGTGGCGACGTCGATGACGATCTTGTCCGGGGGCGGGTCGACGAACCCGCCCGACGGGTTGTGCGCGGGCACCGCCGCGGTGACGAGGGCGGCTACCGCGCCGCCCAGGAGCAGTCCACTTGCCATGGGGGGTCTCTCCTCTTCGTTGAAGCGTGGAGAACCTATGAATTTCCTGTGAAGCACCGCGGCGAGGGAATCGTAGGGAGAGCCCTGGGGCGAGGACAGGCCGAACTCCGGCCATTCACCCCGGCCCGTTCACACCGCTATGCCCGAACTCCCGTTCATTCCGGCGGAGTTGGGCGTCAGATCCCCAGGTCCTTCACAGCCGCACATTAAGGATTTCCTCAGGTGCGCTCCTAACTTCTTGCACATGACGGGAAACACAGAGCACAACGAGACCATCAACTCCGACGACAACCAGGAGCCGGGCAAACACCGGCGGGACAAGAGCATCCAGCGCCGCCGGGTGCTGATAGGCGGCACCGCCGTCGCGGCCGTCGGCGGGCTCGCCGTCGCGGGGTTCGCCTCGGCGGACACCCCGAGCAGCGAGTCCTCGACCTCCGCCGTGGAGGCCGAGGCCGGCTCCTCCGCCTCCACCGCGAGCGGCGTCTGCACCCTGAACGCCGAGGTCACCGAAGGCCCGTACTCCCTCGACGGTGCGCTCGTCCGGGAGGACATCCGGGAGGACAAGGAGGGCGTGGAGGTCCAGTACACCTTCACCGTCGTCGACCAGGCCAACGACTGCGAGCCGCTCGCCGACGCCCTCGTCGAGATCTGGCACTGCGACTCGCTCGGCGAGTACTCCGGATTCGTGGGCGGCAACGGCCACACCGAGGACGACAACGGCACGTTTTTGCGCGGCGGTCAGATGACCGACACCAACGGCCAGTGCAGCATCACCTCGATCTGGCCCGGCCACTACGTCTCGCGCGCCGTGCACGTCCATATGCGAGTGCACACGGAGGTGACGCTCACCGACGACTCGTACACCGGCGGCGAGGTCATCCACACCGGCCAGCTCTTCTTCGACGCCGACATCAACGAGGAGGTCCAGGCGAGCTCGCCGTACTCGGACAACACCACCAAGGAGACGGCCCTCGCCGACGACTCCATCTACGACGACGGAGGGGCCTCCTCCGGCCTGCTCACCCTCACCGCCCTCGGCTCCAGCGTGTCCGACGGCTACAAGGCGACGCTGACCGTGGGCGTCAACAGCGCCTGATCCCACCCCCGCTGTTCAGGCGGTGACGGGCTGCCGCTCCTCGGCGGACTCGGTCGCGGAATCCTTCTCTTTCAGGTGCGCCCGGACCGAGTACGCCAGGGCGGCGGCCCACACCGCGTACAGCACGACGTAGACGACCGTGCTCACGGTCCCCGACGCAGCGATCCAGTCGCTCTTCAGGAGCGTACGGACGTTGGTCACGATGATGACGCCGCCGACCGCCGAGCCCAGCACGCGCGGCGGGAGGAGGCGGACCAGCCAGGCGGCGACAGGGGCCGCGACCAGACCGCCGAGCAGGAAGGCGAGGACCCAGGTCCAGGTCAGGCCCTGGGACCCGAGCGAGAAGAGGAAGCCGAGGCTCGCGGCGACCGCCACCAGGAACTCGCTCGTGTCGATCGAGCCGATCACCTTACGGGGCTCCAGCCGGCCGCTGGCCAGCAGCGCCGGAGTGCCGACCGGGCCCCAGCCGCCCCCGCCGGTCGCGTCCAGGAAGCCGGCGACCAGGCCGAGCGGGGTGAGGAAGCGGCGGCGGAGCGGCTGGCCGAGGCGGTCCTTGGGCAGGCCCCGGAAGGTGAACCGGGACATCACGTACAGGCCCAGACCCAGCAGGATCAGGGACATCACCGGCTCAGCGACCTCGGTCGACAGCCGGGAGAGGACCGTCGCGCCCAGGAAGGAGCCCACCGCGCCCGGGACGCCGATCCTCGCCACGACCTTCCAGTCGACGTTCCCGAAGCGCCAGTGCGAGGCCCCCGACATCAGCGTCGTGCCGATCTCGGCCAGATGCACCGTCGCCGAGGCGACGGCCGGGTTGGTGCCCATGGCCAGCAGCAGGGTCGTCGAGGTCACCCCGTAGGCCATGCCGAGGCTGCCGTCCACGAGCTGGGCTCCGAGGCCCGCGAGGGCGAGCAGTATCAGCGTGCGCATGGGACTCCCGTTCCGTTTCCTGCCTTCCCCACCGGTTAGATAGGGATGAACGGGAGGCGATGCTAGGCCCTCAAGCTGAGATCCCCCTGAACGTGTGATGAGGGCCGCTCACAGACGGCGGCCGAGGGCCGTCAGGGCTGTCAGGGCCGTCAGTGCCGTCCTCGTGTCGCCGGAACAGCGCGCCCGGCCACCACATCCAGCGGCCCACGTCCAGGGTCAGGGCCGTGACCAGCACCGACCGGACGACCATGGTGTCCAGCAGTACGCCGAACGCCACCGCGAACCCGAGCTCCGCCGCGAACACCAGCGGCAGCGAGGCCATCGCCGCGAAGGTGCCGGCCAGGACGAGGCCCGCCGAGGTGATCACCCCTCCGGTGGCGGACAGGCCGCTCAGCGCGCCGCGCCGGGTGCCGTGCAGCAGCGCCTCCTCGCGCACCCGGGTGACCAGGAAGATGTTGTAGTCGATGCCCAGCGCGACCAGGAACACGAACGTCAGGAGCGGGAAGGAGGCCTCCGCCCCGGCGAAGTGGAACACATGGTCGAAGATCAGAGCGCTCACCCCGAGGGCCGCTCCGAACGACAGGACGACCGTCGCCATGAGCAGCAGCGGCGCGACGACCGCCCGCAGCAGCAGCGCGAGGATGAGGAACACCGTGACCAGCACGATCGGGATGATCACCCTGGAGTCGCGGGCGGCCGCCTTCTGCGTGTCGACGACGATCGCCGTGCTGCCGCCGACCTGGGCGTCCGCGCCCTCGATCGCGTGGACCGCGGTTCTGGCCCGCTCGACGGTGCGCATCGCGGCCGTACTGCTCGGGTCGTCCTTCAGCTCCCCGAGCATCACGGCCTCCCCGTCCTTGACCATCGGCGTCGAGACGTCTGCGACTCCCGGCACCCCGGACAGCGCGGCCCTCACCCGGTCCGCCGAGGCCGCCTTCGCCACGACGTAGACGGGGTCGCCCGACCCGGCCGGGAAGTGCCGGGACTGGATCTCCTCGCCGACGGCCATCGGCGGCGTGCCCGTGAACTGGTCCCTGTTCGCGAGCCCGTCGGCCTTGAGCCCGAACGCCCCGACCGCCATGACGCCCAGGACGAGCGCGGTGCCGATCCACACGATCCGCGGCCGCGCGGAGACGGCCCTGCCGACCCGGGCCCACACTCCGCCCTCGGTCTCGGCCTCGGTCTCGGACTTCTCGGCCGTTCCGTACGACGGTGCCACCGGCCAGAAGATCCAGCGGCCGCAGACGACCAGCAGGGCCGGCATCAGGGTGACCATGGCGAGCAGGCCGACGAGGATGCCGACGGCGCAGGCCGGTCCGAGGCCCTGGGTGGAGTTGAGGGTGGCCAGCATCAGCAGCAGCAGGCTGACCGCGACGGTCGCGGCGCTGGCGACGATCGCGGGGCCGGAGCGGTGCAGAGCCTCCGCCATCGCCTCGTGCCGGTCCTCGTGCCGGCGCAGCTCCTCCCGGTACCGCGAGGTGAGCAGCAGCGCGTAGTCGGTGGCGGCCCCGAACACCAGCACCGTCAGGATGAAGCTGGTCTGCTTGTTGACGACGAGGCCGGCGTTCTTCGCCAGCAGGTAGATCACCGCCTCTGAGGTGACCAGGGCTCCGCCCGCGGTCAGCAGCGGCAGCAGGGGAAGCACCGGGCTGCGGTAGGTGAGCAGCAGGATGAGGACCACCACCGACGCGGTGATCGTCGTCAGGCCGCCGCCTCCGCTGAAGGCCTTGATGGAGTCCGACGCGTAACCGGCCGGTCCGGTGACATGGAAGCCCAGACCGGCCTCGGCGTTCCGTTCGCCGACCTCGTTGATCGCGTCGACGACCTTGCCGATCCCCTCCCAGCCCTTCTGGTCCTTGTGGACCTGGACCACGGTCTGGACGGCCTTGCCGTCCTGCGCCTTCACCGGGCCCTGCGGCTGGCCCACGACGTTCTCGATGCCCTGGAAGGCCTCCGCGTCGGCCCGCGCCCTGGTCAGGTCGGCCGGGGTGACGCCCTCGGGCCGGTCGTAGATCACGATCGCGGGCAGGGTGTCCGCGAGCTGGAACTTCTCGGCCCGATCCACGATGCTCGTCGACTCCGCGTTGCCGGGCAGCCAGGCCGAGTTGTCGTTCTGCTCCACGTCGCCGAGCTTCCCGGCCAGCATGAGGGCCGGGACCAACAGGGCCGCCCAGAGGGCGAGGACGACCCACTTCGCCACCCTGCCACCGGGCAGGGACGCTATTTTCCGCACCATGTGGATTGCCTCGGTCCTCAGTTGACGTGAGCGAGCTTGTCGGGGTTGGCGACGGTGTAGATCCCGCACACCTGATCGCCGTCCGGGGTGAGGTCGAGGACCATGACGGCGTAGGGGGTGCCGCCGGCGAACAGCAGCGCCGACGGGTCGCCGTTGACCCTGCGGTAGACGACGTCGAGGCCCTTGCCGGAGCGGGGGGCGAGCGCGGCGAACAGACGGGCGACCTTGTCCCGGCCGTGGACCGGACGCAGGCCCGCCGCCTGGCTCTTGCCTCCGCCGTCGCTCCACAGGGTCACGTCCGGAGCCAGGATCTCCAGGAGGGCGTCCAGGTCGCCGCCGAGCGCGGCGGCCAGGAAACGTTCCGTCACCTGCTGCCGGACGTGCGGGGCGGGCTCGTAGCGGGGGCGTCGGGCCTGGACGTGCTCGCGGGCCCGGTGGGCGAGCTGGCGGATCGCCGCGGGGCTGCGGCCGAGGATCTCCGCGATCTCGGTGTGCGCGTAGCCGAACACCTCGTGCAGGACGAACACCCCGCGCTCCAGCGGGGTCAGGGTCTCCAGGACCACCAGCAGCGCCATCGACACCGACTCGGCGCGCACCGCCGTATCGGCGACGTCGGAGACCAGCGGTTCAGGAAGCCACGGCCCGACGTAGGTCTCCCGGCGGCGGCTGATGGCGGCCTGATGGGCGAGAGCCCGGTTGACCGCGATCCGCACGAGATAGGCGCGCGGGTTCTCGATCGGCTCGACGCTCGACGCCTGGTCTTCCGGCCTCCGGCTTCTGGCCGTCCACGACAACCAGGTCTCCTGCACCACGTCCTCGGTGTCGGCGATGCTGCCGAGCATGTTGTAGACGATGGAGAACAGCAGCTCACGGTGGGCGTTGAAGGTCTGTGTCACAGAGTCTGGCAAGGTGGGGCCTCCCCGTTGCGGACGTGTTCCGAACTGAGAGCGCTCCAGGCACCCGGAGTGTGACATCCACTCCCGATATGTGATCTACATCGCAAGCCTTACGGGTTCTACGGGTTCTACGGGTTCTCCCAGGCCGCCGGTTCCGCCGCCAGCGACTGCACCGGCTCGGGGAGGGCGTCCGCCGCGATGTCGGCGATCGTGACGCCCTCCAGGATCCGCCGCACGTTCGCCCGCAACGCGATCCACAGCGGCAGCAGCGGCTGCGCGGAGCCCGTGTACGTCAGACCGGTCGGGCGTTCGCCGCGTACGGAGACGATCGGGCCGTCCACCGCCCTGATCACGTCCGCGACCGTGATCGCCGCCGGGTCCCGGGCGAGCCGGTAGCCGCCGCCTCCGCCGCGCCGGCTGTCGACGACCCCGGCGCGCCGCAGATCGCCGAGGATCCCTTCCAGGAACTTGTGCGGGATGTCCTGCGCGGCGGCGATCGCCTCCGCCTTCACGGGGTCGCCGCCCTGCCGTACGGCGAGTTCCAGTACCGCCCGTACCGCGTAGTCCGCGCGCGCCGAGATCCTCATGCGCCCATTGTGGGGTCTATGCCAGGCGGATCACGTTCCAGGACAGCGGCTCCAGGGTCGCCGTCAGCGTGCCGTCGTCCGTGAGCGCCGTGCCGGACGCCGTGTGCGGGGCGACCCGCTCGGGCTCGGCGAGGGTGTTGCGGGCGTCCGGGTCGGCGTCGGCGAGCACGCTGTGCTCCACGACCGACGTCAGGTCCAGCCCGTTCAGCCCGACTTCGAGGGGCAGGGAGTCCGTACGGCTGCGGTTGACCGCGAAGACCGTGACCGAGCCGTCCGCGCCGCGCACCGCCGTGGCGTGCAGCAGATCCGCCTCGCCGTACTTCCGCGTCTCGTACGTAGGTGAGTCCACCCGTACGTCGAGGACCTCGCCCCGGCCGTACCGGGAGGCCTGGGCGAACGGGAAGAAGGTCGTCTGCCGCCAGGCCGGGCCGCCCGGCTCGGTGAGGATCGGCGCGATGACGTTGACCAGCTGGGCCAGACAGGCCACCGTCACCCGGTCGGCGTGCCGGAGCAGGGCGATGAGGAGGGAGCCGAAGACGACGGCGTCCAGGACGCTGTAGTTGTCCTCCAGGAGCCGGGGGGCCTCCGGCCAGTCGCTCGGGTCGGCGGTGCGGGTCTGCTCCTCCCAGTGGGTGGTGTACCAGACGTTCCACTCGTCGAAGGAGAGGTCGATCTTCTTCTTCGACTTGAGCTTCGCGCCGATGTGGTCGCAGGTGGCGACGACGTTCTCGATGAATGACTCCATGTCGACGGCCGAGGCCAGGAAGGAGTCGAGGTCGCCGTCGTGGGGCTGGTAGTAGGCGTGCAGCGAGATGTAGTCGACCAGGTCGTAGGTCTCGGTCAGGACCTTCGCCTCCCAGTCGGCGAAGGTCGGCATCGACTGGCTGGAGCTGCCGCAGGCGACGAGTTCGACGTCCTGGTCGATCTGGCGCATCGCGCGGGCCGTCTCGGCTGCGAGCCTGCCGTACTCCTCGGCGGTCTTGTGGCCGGTCTGCCAGGGGCCGTCCATCTCGTTGCCCAGGCACCACAGCCGGATGCCGAAGGGGTCCTTGTCGCCGTGCGCGACCCGCAGGTCCGACAGCGCGGTGCCGGCGGGGTGGTTGGCGTACTCCTGGAGCTCCAGGGCCTCCGCCACGCCTCGCGTGCCCAGGTTCACGGCCATCATCGGCTCGGCCTGCGGGCCGACCTCCTTGAGGAACGAGATGTACTCGGAGAGACCGAACCGGTTCGTCTCCGTGGAGCGCCAGGCCAGGTCGAGGCGGCGGGGGCGGTCCTCGGCGGGGCCCACCGAGTCCTCCCACTTGTAGCCCGAGACGAAGTTGCCGCCGGGGTAGCGGATCGTGGTCACGCCCAGTTCCCGGATCAGGTCCAGGACGTCCGTGCGGAGGCCTTCGGCGTCCGCGGCGGGGTGGCCGGGCTCGTGGACGCCGGTGTAGACGCAGCGGCCGAGGTGTTCGACGAAGGAGCCGAAAAGGCGGGGGTTGACCTGGCCGACGGTGAAGGCGGGGTCGAGGGTGAAGCGGGCGGTTCGCATGTGCGCCTTTCGACGTTCGACATTCATGGCTCGGTGTTCGATATTCCGGATCCTGCTCGTAGCTTCGAACGGGACGCTAAATTCGATGCGCTTTGCGCGTCAAGGACTTCACGTGACGCGAACACAACCAGCCGCGTAGGCTCGAACGGCTGCCGTAGGGCGGTGAGAAGGGGGACGGAGCTGATGGACATCGCGGGCGCGCGCGCGAGTGCGGCCCGGATCGCCTCGGCGCTGCGGCGCTCGAGGACCGGGCCGGCCATGCGCGACCTGACCGGCGACCTCTCCGCCGCCCTGCGGGCCAGACCCCGGCCCCCCGCCGGCGTCCGGGACGTGTGCCGCGCGCTCTGCGAGGAGATGGCCGCACGGCGCGGCGGACGCCCCGTCGAGCTGCGGTTCGAGCGGTTCCCCGACGAGTTCGACGTGACGGGACTGTGGGTGGAGTTCCAGGACTTCGACCTGGTCATCGTCGAGGAGCGGGCCGAGGCCGTCCAGCAACTGGTCATCCTCGGCCACGAGTTGTGGCATCTGCACGCCGGGCACCGGCACCACCACCACGGCGTCGGCACGGCTGCCGCGGGCGTCCTCGCCGCACAGCCCGGTTGGGACGACATCGCGCTGACCGTCGCCGCCCGCAACGGATCCCGGGAGAGCGACGAGGCCGAGGCCGACGACTTCGGGCACCGGCTCGCGGCCGCCTTCCGGCGCTACCTGCCCGGCCCCGCGCCCGCGCCCTCCGCGGAGACGTCCCCGGTGCAGCGCACCCTCGGCTATCGCGGACGCAGAGGCACGGCGCGGTGACCCACGGGCTGTACATCTCCTTCTGGCTCCCCACCGTGGTGCTGGCCGCCGCCCTGGCGATCAAACTGCCCAGCATCCTCAAGCTGTGGCGGGACCCGCTGCTGCGCGCCGTCGGCGGTCTGCTGCTGTTCGCCTGCGCGGTGTTCGTCTTCGCCGCCCCGAAGACCATCGCCTGGACCAACCGGGTCACCGGCGTCCCGAACATCGCGGCTCCCTGGGTGTACTCCCTGCTCACCGCGCTCTCCGCGTCCTGGCTGCTGCTGATCATCGCCTGGCGCAACGGCCGCAGCGAGCGTTCGGCGCAGACCCGGCGTGCGACCCGGTGGGTCGTCTCGGTGTACGCGGGCGTGGTCGTCGCGCTGTGGGTGCTGTTCGCGCTCGCCGACGTGCCCGTGGAACAGATCCGCAACCTGGACACCTACTACGCCAACACGCCGTACATGCGCGAGGAGATCCTGCTCTACCTGCTCGCGCACACGGTGGCCTGCTCGGTGACGGCCCGGCTCATCTGGAACTGGAGCCGCACCGACGGCCTGGACGCCTGGCTGCGCTGGGGGCTGAGGTTCCTGGGGGCCGGCTATGTCACGAACCTGGTGTTCAGCGCGGCCAAGCTCACGGCCGTGGCCGCCCGTTGGACCGGGCACGACCTGGACTGGCTCAACACGAACATCGCCCCGTCGGCCGCCTGCATCGCCGCCACCCTGGTGGCGATCGGGTTCATCGTCCCGCACGCCGGCCAGTACCTCCAGGAGCGCTGGCGCGTCCGCTGTCGGCACCGCGGTCTGAAGCCCCTGTCCCGGCTGATGCGGACCGTCACCGGCGGGCGCGAGCCGTTCGGCCTGCGCGCCACCCCGGAGCTGCGGCTGATCCGCCGCGAGACGTTCATCCGGGACGCGCTTCTGCAACTGGCCCGCCACCTCGACGACGACCTGCGCACCCGGTCCTACGACGCGGCCGTCGTCCTCGGTTTCGAGCGCGGCCGGGCGCAGGCTCTCGCGGCGGCGGTGACGCTGCTGGACGCGGTCGCGGCGGCCGAGGCCGTGAAGACCGCCCAGACCGCCCAGGCCGCCCAAGCCGCCCAAGCCGTCGGCGGGGTCGCCGCCACCGGGAAACGACCGCCGGAAGGGGCCGGGGAAGGGTCTGCGGACGGAGCCTCGCACTCCGAGCGCGCCGCCTCCCCGTCCGGCCCGGACACCACCTACCTTCTGCGGGAGATCCAGGCCGTGTCCGAAGTCCTTCGCCGTCCCGACGACATCCAGGCGGTCCGCGCCCGCGCGACCGCCCCGGCAGAGAGCATCTCCGCGCATGAGTGAAGACCCCACCCCCGCCAGAACCGCCGTAGTCCTGGGGGGATCCCACACCGGCATGCTCGCGGCCCGGGCCCTGTCCGGCCTCGCCGACCGGGTCGTCGTCGTCGAGCGGGACGTACTGCCCGACGGCCCCGCGCCCCGCAAGGGCCTGCCGCAGGCGCGCCACGCCCACATGCTGTGGTCGGGCGGGGTGCGGGCGGTGACGGAGCTGCTGCCGGGCGTCGCCGACGCGCTCCGGGACGTCGGGGCGCGCCGACTGCCGGTCACCACGGACATGGTCGTCATGGGCTCCCGCGGCTGGTTCCGCCGCTGGCCCGAGTCCCACCACGTGATCCTGGCCGGACGGGACCTGCTGGACGCGACGATCCGCGCGCAGGTCCTCGCGGACGAGCGGGTCGAACTGCTCGACGGGGTCGAGGTGTTGGGGCTGGAGGGGAACGCGGGGGCGGTGACGGGCGTACGGGTCCGCAGCAGCCGTAGGCACACGACGGACGCCCCTGGGTCCGGCGTCGGCGACGACGGTGTCCGGGTCGTCGAGGCGGGGCTGGTCGTCGACGCGACGGGGCGGGGCTCCGGGGCGTCCCGGTGGCTGACGGAGCTGGGGCTGCCTGCGGTGGAGCGGCGCGAGGTCGACTCCGGTCTGGCGTACGCGAGTCGGCTCTACCTCGCCCCCGAACAGGCGCGCTCCGGCTACCCGATCGTCAACGTCCAGCCCGACCCCCGGGACGGCCGGCCGGGCCGGGCGGGCTTTCTGCTGCCCATCGAGGACGGCCGCTGGATCGTCACCCTCAACGGCAGCCGCGGCGGCGAGCCCTCCGCCGCCGAGGACGACTTCGTCCGCTTCGCCCGCGAGGAGCTGCGCCACCCGATCATCGGCGAACTCCTCGAACGGGCCGAGCCGTTGTCCGACGTGGCGTACACCCGGACCACCCTCAACCGCCGCCACTTCTACGAGCGGATGCCGGCCTGGCCCGAGAACTTCACCGTCCTCGGCGACGCCCTCGCCGCCTTCAACCCGCTTTACGGCCACGGCCTCGCCGTCGCCGCCCAGAGCGCCCTGTCCCTGCGGGACGTCGTACGACGGCACGGCTGGGGCGTGCCCGGGCTGTCCCGTCGGCTCCAGAAGGCGGTGGCCCGGCCGGTCGGCGCGGCCTGGGACCTCGCGGTCGGCCAGGACGTCTTCTACCCGGGCGCGACGGAGAACGGCCCCACGCTCCGCGACCGCCTCGTCTCCGCGTACGTCGGCCGCCTCATGCTCACCGCCACCGGCAACGGCCGTATCGCCCGCCGCGTGACGGACGTGACCTCCCTGGAACGGGGAGCGGAGGTCCTGCTGACCCCGTCCGTCCTCCTGGCAGCGGCGGCGGGCCCCCTCAAACCCCCGCTCACCGCACCACCGCTGACCGTCGAGGAACTCAAGCGGGCAGGGTTGCAGTAGCGGGCGACCGGACCGCTGGGCAGCACCCGGTCGGGGGACGGCTCGGGGCGAAGCCCCACCCGGTCGAGGGACGACACGGGGCGGCGGGGTAGTCCGGTCGAGGGACGCCCCGGCCGCCGAGACGCCCACGCCCGGGGACGCCCCCGGCGACGAAACCGCCCAGCCGCCGGGTCAGGCAGAACAGCCCCGCCAGCGGGGCGACCCGGTGGCGGGGCAGATTGGTTGGCGGCACAAACCAGTTGGCGGGGCGGTTCCGGTCGGCGGGCTCCTCAGCCCGGAATCGACAGCCCGGAATCGACAGCCCGAAGTCGTTCAGCCCTTGAACGCGGGTTGGGGCAGGCCCTTGCCCGCGTTCGGGACCACCAGGAGGGAGCCCGCCACCGGGTGGGGGGCGGTCAGGCCGACTCGGGCGGTGGTGACGTAGAGGTCGGTGAGGTCGGGGCCGCCGAAGGCGCAGGCCGTCACGCGGGGCGTCGGCAGGGAGATCACCCGGTCCAGCTCCCCCGCGGGCGTGTAGCGCCGTACCGCTCCCCCGTCCCACAGGGCCACCCACACGCAGCCGTCGGCGTCGACGGTGAGGCCGTCGGGGAAACCGGCGCCGTCCTCGATCTCGACGAGGGGACGGCGGCCCGAGACCCGGCCCTGCGCGTCGTAGTCGAAGACGTCCACCCGACGGGTCGGGGAGTCGATGTAGTACATCAGCGAGTGGTCCGGGCTCCAGCCCGTGCCGTTGCTGACCGCGACGTCGTCGAGTATCACCTCGGCCGAGCCGTCCCCGGTGAGCCGGGACAGGGTGCCGCCGCCCGGGGCCTCGTCGTAGCGCATGGTGCCGGCCCACAGGGAGCCGTCGGGGGCCACGGCGGCGTCGTTGGCACGGCGGCCCGGCACGGGCTCGTGGCGCAGCCAGCGGAAACCGTCGTCGGGGTCCAACAGGCCCACCCCGTCACGGAGGTTGAGGACCAGGCCGCCGCCGACGCGGGGCTTGGCCGCGCCCACATGCTGGTCGGTCACCCGGACCGTACGACGGCCGCTCGACGGGTCGTAGCCGTGCAGGCGCGCGCCCAGGATGTCGAGCCAGAGCAGCCGGCCGGTCGCCGCGTCCCAGGTCGGCCCCTCGCCGAGGGTCGCCTCGGCGCGCACCGCCACCTCGTACGCCGTGCTGGTCGTCGTCATGCCACGCTCCGGTAGCCCAGCAGCTCGGACAGCTCGGCAGCGCCCTTGGCCGCGAGCTGCTCCAGCTCGACGCGCCGCTCGTCGCTCCAGCGGATCATGGGCACGGAGATGGAGAGGGCGGCGACGACCTGCCCGGTGCGGTCGCGCACCGGGGCCGCCACGCAGCTGACGTCCGGGTTGGACTCGCGGTTCTCGACCGCGACGCCCCGCTCCCGGATCTCCACGAGGGCCTCGCGCAGCGCGTCCGGCTCGGTGATGCTGTTCGGGGTCATGCGCACGAGGTCGGCGTCGTCGGGGATCCGGGCGCTGAGCTCCGCCGGGGAGAGGGAGGCGAGCAGCATCTTGCCCACGGAGGTGCAGTGGGCGGGGAGCCGGCGACCGGCGGCGGAGACCATGCGCACCGCGTGCGTGGAGTCGACCTTGGCGATGTAGATGACGTCCGTGCCCTCCAGGATCGCCACATGGACCGTCTCGTCGCAGGTCTCGGCGACGGTCCGGGCGACCTGCTGGCCCTCGGCGGCGAGGTCGAGCTGCTCGGCGTATCGGCTGCCGAGCTGGTACGGCCGTACCCCGAGGCGGTAGCGTCCGGGCTGTCCGGGCACCGGGACGATGTAGGACCGGGCGGCGAGCGTGGTCACCAGCTCGTGCACGGTGGTACGCGGCAGCTGGAGCCTGCGCACTATGTCGGGGGCGGAGAGCGAACCGTCCCCGTCGAGGAAGAGCTCGAGAATGTCGAGAGCTCGGGTCACGGCAGGTACGAGTCGTCCCACGACCGGCCCCCTCCCTTTAGTCGTCTCAGGTGCCCGTGTTCGATATTTCAACAGGCGATCGGCATGACGAACACAGGCTATGCATAAGGCACTGCGGCGGGCAATGGTCGTGAAATGCGCGGGTGCGAGACGATGGGACGCATGCCGACCCCGAAACGCCTCGCCGGCTCCTTCACGCCTGTGGACTTCCAGTCCGTGCTGCTGCGCCGCATGGCCGACCACAACCCCGACCTGGTGGAGGACGCCCGCCATGAACTGGGCCTGTCCCTCGCCGACATGAGGGAGTCCAACAAGCGCTGGCAGGCCATGGTCCACTCCCCCCACGGGCGGGGGGCCGCCGCCCGCTACCGCTCCGTCCTGGGCGAACCGGAGTCCAGGACGCCCCGCCGCATCGGCGACCTCGACTGCGAGGCCTGGCTCTGGCCCCTGCCGCTGTGGCCCGACCTCCGCTTCGAGGTGCTCCTCGCCCCGAACGCCTCCGTCTGGAACGAATGGCTGGTCCGCGCCCCCGGAACCCCGCCGCCGCCCCTGACCACCCTGGCCGACCTCACCCCCTGGTCCTGCACGGTCGACGAGGCCGCCCAGGCCTTCGCCCCGGCCCGCCCCCTGGAAGGCACGGCCCCCACCCGCTGGGGCCTGACCTTCACGGCCCCGGACGAACGGGGGACCCGGCGGGAGGTCGTCGCCGAGTTCACCTGGGGACTGCTGCAGCGGACGGAGATCAGACCCTGGGCGACGGCGGTCAGGCCGTAGCGGACGGCGGTCAGGCCGTAGCGGACGGCGGTCAGGCCGTAGCGGACGGCGGTCAGGCCCTGGGGGAGGCCGCCGCCGCGAGAATCGCCTCCACCACCGCCGGCACCGACCCCGGGTGCAGGAACAGGAACAGGTTCGGCTCGACCAGTTCCAGTTCCATCACCCGCGGCTGACCGTCGTCCCCGTCCACCAGGTCGACCCGCGCGTACAGCAGCTCGGGCGCGTCCGGTACGGCGGCCAGGGCGCGCTCGGCCACGGCGAGTTCGGCCGGGGTCGGGGTCCAGGGCTCCAGACCGGGATGCGCGACCTTCTCCGCGTCGAAAGCCGTGCCGGGAGCCAGCACGGCGCGCTTGCGGCTGGCGTGCAGCAGGCGTCCGCCGAAGAACTGCAGGGCCCGCTCACCGGCGGTGTCGATGCCGCGCACATACGGCTGCACCATCGCGGTCAGCCCCTCCGCGTGCATCCGCGCGAGATGCCGTACGGCCGTGTCGTGCTGGTCGGGCGTGTAGCGGGCGGCGTAGCGCGCGCCGGCCCCGGAGGTGGGCTTGACGACGTACTCGTGGCCGTCGGGGAGGCCGGCCGGCTCGCCGGGCGCGAGGTAGCTCGTCGGCACGGTCGGCACCCCGGCCGCCGCCAGCTCGCCCAGGTACCGCTTGTCGGCGTTCCAGCGCACGACGGCGGCCGGGTTGGCCAGCCGGGTGACCGCGCCGGTCTTCTGCGCCCAGGCCGTGAACTCCTCCGCGCGCCAGCTGTAGTCCCAGGTGGAGCGGATGACGACGAGGTCGTAGGAGGCCCAGTCGACCTCGACGTCGTCCCAGAACACCCCGTCCGCCTCGGCCCCGGCCGCCGCCAGTGCCCGCAGCAGCACGGGAAGATCGTCGTCCTTGCCGGGCTCCGGCCGGGGGTCGTAGGTGGCAAGTGCGATGCGGGCCACTACGGGACTCCATTCTCGTACGTCCATCGCACATCTGTGCGTCTTTCCTACCCAGCAGGCTAACCGCCGCCCCGGGACCCGGACACCGCGCTTGACCTTCCCCTTCGGGGAAGCCGCAGCATCTACGGCATGCGGATGCTGACCATCGGGGCCTTCGCGCGGGCCTGCCGGCTGTCGCCGAAGGCGCTGCGCCTCTACGACGAGCTGGAACTGCTGCGACCCGCCCGGGTCGACCCGGACACCGGATACCGCTACTACGCCGTCGAGCAGCTGGAGCAGGCCCGGCTGGTGGCGTGGCTGCGGCGACTGGGGATGCCGCTGGCCCGGATCCGCGAGATCCGCGCCCTCGACGACCCCACGGCCGCCGCCCGCGAGATCCGCGCCTACTGGGCCCGGGTGGAGGCGGAGACGGCCGCACGACGGGATCTCGCCGCGTTCCTCGTGCACCACCTCTCGACCGCGAACACAGGCACACGACCAGGCACACACACAGTCGCGCACACAGGCACGAACACCGAAACGGACCTGTCCCGAAAGGACACCGCCATGCTGGAACTCCGTTACGCCGCCCACTCCGACCGCGGGCTCGTCCGCCCCGCCAACCAGGACACGGCGTACGCCGGGGCGCGGCTGCTGGCCGTCGCCGACGGGTTCGGGCCGGCCGGCGGGCCCGCGAGCAGCGCCGCCGTCGAGGCGCTGAAGTTCCTCGACGCCGAGGAACCCCCGGCCGGGAGCGTGCTCAACCTGCTGGAGGACGCGGTACGGGGTGCGACGGACGCCGTGCGGGACGTGGCCGACGGCACGGACGAGGTCGGCACCACGCTGACCGCGCTGCTGTGGACGGGCTCGCAGCTCGCGCTGGTCCATATCGGGGACTCGCGGGCGTACCTGCTGCGCGAGGGCGGCCTGTTCCGCATCACCCACGACCACACGGTCGTCCAGTCGCTGCTCGACGAGGGCCGGCTGACCCCGGAGGAGGCCGCCGCGCACCCCCAGCCCGCCCTGCTCCTCAAGGCCCTGTCCGGCGGCGCTCCCGCCGCCCCCGACCTGCGGCTGCAGGAGGCCCGCCCCGGCGACCGCTACCTCCTGTGCTCCGACGGCCTCCCGGCCGTGGTCCCGGACGCCGGCATCCGCACCCTCCTCACCGCCGCCCCGGCCCCCGACGAAGCCGCCCGCTCCCTGGTCACCGCCGCGAATGACGCCGGCGGCCCGGACAACGTCACCTGCGTCGTGGCGGACGTGGTGGAGACGGCGGCCTGAGAGGGGGTTTGGAGCTGCTGCCGCTGGAGTGCGTTGAAGGGCGCTCTGGTGAGTGGGGGTGAGCGTGCGTGTTGAGTGTCGTGTCGCGTGCCTCGGCGGTGGGATTGGTTCTCGGTGGGGAACTGACGTTCTTTCATCGAATGCGTGACCTTCATGGGCGACGCTCGTTTGCCATGGCGACGAGATCTTCAGGTGAGGCCGGGCGGGGGTGACGGGGTGGGCGAGCTGAGGAGCATCGCGCCGTCGTTCGTCGCGTCCGGCCCGGGTGGTGTGGCTGTCCGGACCCGTCTCAAGCAGCTGACGCCGGACGATGAGAAGGTGCTGCGGCTGGTGGGCGCGCATCTGGGTTCGCTGGCCTCGAGGGACCTCAGGGCGCGCTGCCGGGACGGCCTGGAACACTCCGGTGAGGCGTGGGCGGTGCGTAAGCGGGAGCTGACGCCGCTCTCGTCGTCGCGGTGGGCGGGCAGTATCACCAAGGCCACGCACGACCAGTGGGCGCTGGCCCGCCGTGGCCAGTCGGCGCACATCCAGAACCTGGAAGCCGGCATCCGCACCATCGAGGGCCGGCTGTCTCTGCCGGTCGGGCAGAAGGGGACGAAGAGGGCACCCGGGGGTTACCGGTCCCAGCGGGAACGGCATGCGAAGTCCCGGCGGCTGCGGGTGCTGCAGGACCGGCTGGCTGCCGCGCGGGCCGACTGTGAGGCCGGAGTCGTGCACGTCGTGCGGGGCGGCAGACGGCTGGCCCGCACCCGCCATCACCTGGAGGCGGCCGGGCTGACCGAGTCCGCGTGGCGCGGGCGCTGGGAGGCGGAGCGCTGGTTCTGCCAGGCGGACGGGGAGTCCGGCAAGCGCTACGGCAACGAGACGATCCGTGTCAGTCCCGAGGGTGAGGTGAGTATCAAGCTGCCCGCCCCGCTGGCTCATCTGGCGAATGCCCCGCACGGGCGGTACGTCCTGGCCTGCCGGGTCGCGTTCGCGCACCGGGGCGCCGAGTGGGCCGACAGGGTCGCGGCCAACCGGGCGACCGCCTACCGCATCCAACTGGACACGGGCCGGGGCCGCTGGCATCTGACCGCGTCCTGGCAGATACCGCCCACTCCCACCCTGCCCATCGAGGCGGCGCTCGCGCACGGTGTGATCGGCGTCGACATGAACGCCGATCACCTCGCCGCCCGGCGCCTCGACATCCACGGCAACCCGGCCGGCAGCCCGCGCCGCTTCTTCTACGACCTGACCGGCACCGCCGAACACCGCGACGCCCAGGTCCGCCACGCCCTCACCCGCCTCCTGCACTGGGCCCGCACCTGCGGCGTGAAGGCGATCGCCGTGGAGGACCTGGACTTCACCGCGGAGAAGACCCGCGAGAAACACGGCCGCCGCAAACGCTTCCGCCAGCTCATCTCCGGCATGCCCACCGGCAAACTCCGCGCCCGGCTGTCTTCGATGGCCGACCAGACAGGCATCGCGGTCATCGCCGTCGACCCGGCCTACACCAGCCGGTGGGGCGCCCAGCACTGGCAGAAACCCCTCACCAGCACGACTCGCAAGACCACTCGCCACGACGCTGCCGCCGTGGCGATCGGAAGGCGCGCCCAGGGACACCCGATCCGGCTGGGGGTACCTCCCAGGCCCTTAAGGCACTGGGGGAGGACGGCACCGCCCCCCTGCTCACCGGAGAGACGAGCAGGGGCATCGGACCGTCCAGGCCGGACCAGGCGTCCCTGGGCGCGAGGGAACCCGCCCCCGCATCCCCGGACCACGGACACGATCCGTGCCGCCCGGACGCGGAGCGAACGCGGGCAACCAGAACGCCCAACACCGTCCGGGGCGTTCGGCCGAGCATGAGACCTGGCAACAGGAATCACTCCCGCTCAGTCCCTAGGAACGGTAGGAACGTTCCTGTCGTCGCCTGACGGCATTCGAGACAGCCAAGGAGCGCCCGCGTGACCTCACTCTTCCCGGCCCTGACGCAGGATCCGTCCGACCGCCTCGCCCTGCGGTTCGGTGAGCGGTCCCTGACATATGCGGAGCTCGCGGCGGCGGCCGGGGCTGTCGGGGCGCGGGTGCGGGGGGTGGGGAGGGTCGCCGTATGGGCGACGCCGTCGTTGGAGACGGCGGTCGGGGTGGTGGGGACGCTGCTCGCCGGGGTCGCCGCCGTGCCGCTCAATCCGAAGTCCGGGGAGAAGGAGCTCGGGCACATTCTGGGCGACAGCGGGCCGGGGGCGGTGCTGGCGGCTCCGGGGGACGAACTGCCCGCCGCGCTGCGGGGGTTCGAGCGGATCGACGTCGACGTGCACGGGGTCGGACCGGCGCTCGCCGGTGAGCCCGGGGACGACGGGGAACCCGCCCTCGTCGTGTACACCTCCGGGACCACCGGGCCGCCCAAGGGCGCGGTCATCCCCCGGCGGGCGATCGCCACGACCCTGGACGCGCTCGCCGACGCCTGGCGGTGGACCGGCGACGACGTGCTGGTGCACGGTCTGCCGCTGTTCCATGTGCACGGTCTGGTGCTGGGGGTCCTCGGGCCGCTGCGGCGGGGCGGGGCCGTGCGCCACCTCGGACGGTTCAGCGCCGAGGGCGTCGCGCGGGAGCTGAACGACGGCGCGACCATGCTGTTCGGGGTGCCGACGATGTACCACCGCCTCGCCGAGGCGCTGCCCGCCGACCCGGAGCTGGCCAAGGCGCTCGCCGGGGCTCGGCTGCTGGTCTCCGGCTCCGCCGCGCTGCCCGTGCACGACCACGAGCGGATCGCGGCGGCGACCGGGCGGCGGGTGATCGAGCGGTACGGCATGACGGAGACGCTGATGAACACCTCCGTGCGCGCCGACGGCGAGGCCCGGGCGGGGACGGTCGGCCTGCCGCTGCCCGGTGTGGAGCTGCGGCTGGTGGAGGAGGACGGGTCGGCCGTCGAGGCCTGCGACGGGGAGACGGTCGGGGAGATCCAGGTGCGCGGGCCGAACCTGTTCACCGAGTACCTCAACCGGCCCGAGGCGACCGCCGCCGCCTTCACCGCCGACGGCTGGTTCCGCACCGGGGACGTGGCCGTACGCGATCCCGACGGGTACGTCCGGATCGTGGGGCGGATGGCCACCGACCTGATCAAGAGCGGCGGTTACAAGATCGGGGCCGGTGAGATCGAGAACGCGCTGCTGGAGCATCCGGGGGTGCGCGAGGCCGCCGTCACCGGGGAGCCCGATCCCGATCTCGGCGAGCGGATCGTCGCGTGGGTGGTCGCGGACGATCCCCAGTCACCGCCGGACAGCGCCGAGTTGGCCGACCATGTCGCCCGGCGGCTCGCTCCGCACAAGCGGCCCCGGGTGGTGCGCTATCTCGACGCGCTGCCCCGCAACGACATGGGGAAGATCATGAAGCGGGCGCTGCCTTCATGACGACGACACGCGTCGGCGCGCGGGAGATCATCGACCTCGTCTCCGACTCCTTCGGCTGCTTCGTCTCCTTCAGTGAACTTCCCGTACCTGAAGGCGACTTCCCGCCCGACGGTCCCCTCGGCTGGCCCGGCTACGACGCCTCGCGCGCCCGCGCCGCCGAGCGCACCGACGAGACCGAGTCCGTCGTCTGCGGCACCGCGAGCATCGAAGGCGTCCGCGTCGTGCTGATCGCCTTCGAGTTCGGCTTCCTCGGCGGCTCACTGGGCGTGCGCACCGGCGACCGACTGGAGGCTGCGTACAGCTACGCCCGGGAACACCGGCTCCCGGTCGTCCCGTTGGTCGCCACCGGCGGCAGCCGGATGCAGGAGGGTATGCTCGCCCTCACCCAACTCCAGCGCGTCGCACGGCAGTCGGCGCTCACCCGGGAGGCCGGGCTGGCGCAGATCGCCGTCCTGCGGGACCCGACGACGGGCGGCGGCTGGGCCACCCTGGGCGCGGGCGCCGACGTGGTCCTCGCCCTGCCCGACGCGCAGGTCGGCTTCGCGGGCTCACGGGTCCGGCCGCCGGACGCCGACCCGGCCGCGTACACGGCTGAGGCGCAGGTCGCGGCGGGGTCGGCGGACGCGGTCGTCCGGCCGCAGGAGCTGAAGGAGACGCTGGGGCGGTGGCTGCGGCTGCTCGCCCGCCCGTCGGGCGAGCCCACAAGCCGGCCCGCCGGCAAACCCGCCGCCGAACCAGCCGTCGAACCAGCCGTCGAACCAGCCGTCGAGCCCGCCCCGGTGCCCGAACCCCTCGGGGCCACCGACCTCCCCGCCTCCGGATGGGACGCCGTCCAGCGGGCCAGGTCGCCTCGACGGCCGCGTGCGGCACGCTACTTGGACGCCTACTTCACCCACCGGGTAGCGATCTCCGGCGACCGGTGCGGCGGCGCCGATCCCGACGGGATGCTGTGCGGCTTCGGCGAGCACCGGGGCCGTACGGTCGCGTACGCCGCCCAGACCGGGGCGGCGACCCGGCCCGCCGGATACCGCACCGCGACCCGGCTGATCAGGCTCGCGGACCGGCTCGGGATCCCGGTGCTGACCCTGGTGGACACCCCGGGCGCGGCCAACGACGCCGAGGCGGAACGGCAGGGCGTGGGCGCGGCGATCGCCGAGCTGTTCGGCGCGGTCGCCACCGCCCGCACCCCGCTCACCACGCTGGTGATCGGCGAGGGCGGCTCCGGCGGGGCGCTCGCGCTGGCCGCCCCCGGCCGCACCTGGGCCACGCCGGACAGCTACTTCTCCGTCATCGCGCCGGAGCTGGCCGCCGCGATCCTCAAACGCCCGCCGCAGGAGACGGAGGAGACCGCGAACCGACTCCGTATCCGGCCACAGGACTTGGCCGAACTGGGGGTGATCCGGACAGAGGACCGGCGGACGCCGTGAAAACGGGGGGAGGAACAGGACAACCGCGAGTACCGTCCGTAACAATGGGGGTGCACAGAGCCGCAGAACCGACGGAAGGGGTTACGGGGGCGCCGTGGACGGACTGGTGGAGTTCAAGACCGACGACGGGGCCGTGGTCTCCGTCGAGGCGGTCACGGAAGGGCGGCCCGGGTCGCGGCTGGTGGCCCGCGGCGACGGTACGGTCCAGGCGGCCCGTACCTTCGAGGGCGCCCTGGAGGGGGTGCGCGCGGCCGCCGAGTCCGCACTGCGGGTGTTCAGGGACGGCTCGTTACGGCCCGACGCGGTGGAGATCGAGTTCGGGGTGAAGCTCTCGGCGGAGACCGGCGCGATCATCGCCAAGGGCACCGCGGAGGGCCATCTGGTGGTGAAACTGACCTGGTCCCCGTCGCCCGCGGGAGGGCCGGGGCCCGCCGCCTCATGAAGAGCCCCGCGAGCAGAGCCACGCACAACGCCTCGAACAGCGCCGCATGGCACGCCCGGATCGAGAGCGTCGGCCAGGTCGCCGGGGCGGGCTTCCTCATCACCCCGCGCAAGGTGCTGACCTGCGCCCATGTCGTGCGCGCAAGCGCGCCGGACGCCCTGACGGTGACCTTCACCGAGCGCCCCGGCTCCCCCGCCGTACCGGCCCGGGTGGTCGCCGACGGCGGCTGGGGCGGCCGTGTCACCGACCTCGGCGACCTGGCCGTACTGGAGTTGGCGCACGACGCGCCGGTCGCCCCGGCCGCGCTCGCTCCCGTGGACGCGGCGCACGGCGACCGCGCCGACCGGCCGCGCAAGCTCGTCGTCTACGGCTTCCCGGTCGGCTTCGACGAGGGCACCCTCGCCGAATTCCGGGTCACCTCGGCCCAGTTGCTCAACAACGAGTGGATCCAGCTGGAGGCCTGGCAGCCTGGCGGGCAGCCGCTCGCCCCCGGGTTCAGCGGCGCGGCGGTCACCCTCGTCGACACCGGCGAGGTGGTCGGCATGGTCACCGCGGCCGCCGGAGCCCAGGGCGTGCACAACGGGCGGATGATGCCCACCGAGGTCATGTCCCGCTACTGGCCCGACCTGGAGGGCCTGGTGCCCACCTCGGACCACCGCACCGCCGACCGCGCCCGGCTGCGCGCCCTCGTCGAGCGGGCCGTCCGCGCGGGCCTGGACTGCGATCCCGTACGGCTGTACGCGGCCGCGGCCGGGCCGTTGGACCCGTCGGCGCCACAGGAGGGGTTCGACTCGCTGTGGTCGGCCGCCCTGTTCGTGCTGTGCGAGATCGACGGGGCGGACGCGGCCGCGACCGTGGCCCGGTTCGCCGACCGGCTGGAGAGTCTGCTGGAGGAGTTGCTGAGGGCCCCCGCAGAGCACGAGCCGGCCGCCGAGCGGGAGCCCGCCGTCGCGCCCGACTGGTCGCCCATCCTCGTCGACCTCCAGCACAGCGGCGCGGGCGACGGACAGGTCCTGGTCGAGGTGTCCGCGTACAGCGGGGGACGCCGGCATCCGGTCGGCTCCGACACCGTCCCGCAGGCCCGGGTGCGGGCCTACGTACAGGACCGGATCGAGGCCGCCTTCCGGTATCTGACGCCCGGCTGCGACGAGTTGATCGCGTTCGCGCTGCCCCGCGACTGGATCGACCTGCCCGTCGACCGCTGGGCGAGCGCCCCCGACGACGACACCCCGCTGGGCTGCGTCTACCCGCTGGTCGTCACCGACCAGGCCCGGCGCAGAGCGGGCGCCCGGCACCAGCTGACCCGCGCCTGGAACCGGCTCGACACGCTGCCGGGCGTGCGCGTGCACCGCATCGAGTGCGGCGCGCCCGAGGAGCCGCCGCGGCTGCGGATGCGGCTGCGCAAGCCCGACGCCTGTCTCGCGGGCTTCGCCACCGCCCCGGCCGCGCCCCGCACCCGCCCCCACTTCGACGCCTCGCTCACCGCGCCCGCCCCGGTGGTCGTCTGGTCCCGCGGCGGCTGCGCGGACGGTCCCGCAGGACCCTGCGCCGGCGGGGACGGCTGCGCGGGCAAGACGTTCCTGGACGAGCTCGACGCCTGCGTGTCCGCCGTACCGCCCGCCGAACTCCCGCGCCGGATCCTGGCGTTGCGCGAGGAGGCCGACGCGGAGGACGGTCACTGGGCGCGCGACATCCAGCTGGTGTGGGACGACCCGCGCGTCTTCGCCGACCCGCACGGCGACCCGTCCGCCCACGTCCGCTCACCCGTGGCCTGACCCGGCCCGCCGCCCCCACGCCGAGTTTCGGAGAACCATGCCCCACTGGTCCGTCTACACCGGGAACAGCGAGCCGCACGACGGCATCGAGCGGCTGCCCGCGCCGCCGCCCTGGCGGGCGTTCGACGGCGAGCCCGTGGTGTCCCCGCCCCGGGACGCCGACGACGAGGCGGCCGTCTCCCCCGACCGCGTCCACCGCGCCCGCACCTACGTCGCCACCCCGGAGAGCGTCCAACTCGTCAACGCGGCCCTCGTGCTGCGCCGCCCGCTGCTGGTCACCGGCCCGCCCGGCACCGGCAAGTCGTCCCTGGCGTACGCGGTGGCCCGGGAGCTGGGGCTGGGACCGGTGCTGCGCTGGAACATCACCAGCCGCACCACCCTGGCCGACGGCCTCTACCAGTACGACCCGCTGTCCCGCCTGTACGCGGCCCGGCAGGCGGCACGGACGGGGGACGACGTCCGCCGGGCCGGCGGGGTCGAGGACCATCTGCGTCTCGGCCCCCTCGGCACGGCCCTGCTCCCCTACGCACACCCCCGCGCCCTCCTGGTCGACGAGATCGACAAGAGCGACCTCGACCTGCCCAACGACCTGCTGAACGTCCTGGAGGAGGGCCAGTACGAGATCCCCGAACTCCTGCGCTCCGCCCGCCACTCGGCCGAGCGCGACCGGGGCGTCCAGGACACCGCCGAGGTGCTGGCCGACGGCACGGACGTCCCGGTCGCCGTCACCCGCGGCCGGGTCCGCTGCCGCGCCTTCCCCTTCGTCGTCCTGACCAGCAACGGCGAGCGCGAGTTCCCGCCCGCCTTCCTGCGCCGCTGCGTCCGCCTGAAGCTGCGCCGCCCCGACCGCGCCCAGCTCACCGAGATCGTCCGCGCCCACCTCGACACCCCGCCCGGCGAGGCGGAACACCTCATCAACCGCTTCCTGACCCGCGCCGCCGACGGCGAACTCGCCACCGACCAGCTCCTGAACGCCCTCTACCTCACCGGAGTCGCCGGCCTGGACGCGGAGTCCCGCGACGCCCTCGCGGAACAGCTGATGCCGTACCTGAGCACGACGGCGGACGGCGATGGCTTCTGACGAAACCCCGGCCGCCACGGACGAAACTCCGACCACGGACGAGACCCCGGCTATGGGCGGGACCCCCGCCACGATCGAGTCACCGGCCACGGACGGGACCCCGGCCACGATGGAGCCCCCCGCCTCCGACCCGACCCCCGCCACGACCGAGCCCCCGCCCGGTGGCGCCTCCGCCCTCGACCGGCTGACCGCACTCCTCACCGCCGCCGCGGACACCGCGCCGACCCCGCGCGAACTGGCGGAACTGCTGTGGCTGGCAGGCCAGTTGAGCGATCCGGCGGAGGGTGCGACGAGGCCGGCGCCCCCTGCCCCGGCCGCGCCCCCGACCGGCCCGCCCGCCCAGTCGGCCACCGCCCCGCCCCCGCCGTCCTCCCCGCCCCCGCCCGCGCCCCGGTCCCCCGCCGACCGCATCCCCCTGCACCTCCCCGCCCCGCCCGGCCTCCCGGAAGAGACCGGCGGCCCCACCGTCCCGGGCAGCCCCGGCGGAGCCGCCCGCACCCCCCTCCTCGCCCCCGCGCCCCCGATGCTGCCCCACCCCCTCGCCCTCCAGCGCGCCCTGCGCCCGCTGAAGCGCACGGTGCCGTCGGCGCGCGCCCGGCTCCTCGACGAGCGGGCGACAGCCGACCGCATCGCCCGGCTCGGCGCGCACCCGGACGTCTGGCTGCCCGTCCTGCGTCCCGCACGCGACCGCTGGCTGCGCCTGAACCTGGTCCACGACACGGGCCCGACGATGCCGGTCTGGCGGCCCCTCGTCCGCGAACTGCACACCGTGCTGGCCCAGTCGGGCGTCTTCCGCACGGTCACCCTGCACCCGGCCACCCCCGACGGCGGCGCCCTGCACCTCCCCGAGGCCACGGACGGTCGTACCGTCACGCTGGTCGTCAGCGACTGCATGGGCCCGCAGTGGCGGCCCGGCGCGGCGGGCGAGCGCTGGTTCGGCACGCTGCGACGGTGGGCGTCCCGGATGCCGGTGGCCGTGGTCCAACCGCTCCCGGAACGCCTCTGGCCCACCACGGCCCTCCCGGCCGAGCCGGGTCTGCTGTCCGCCCCGACGACGGCGGCCCCGCTCTCCACCCTCGCCTTCACCCCGTACGACCCCGAGGCCGCACCCCGACCCGACGCGGCCGTACCCCTGCCCGTCCTGGAACCGGGCGCGCCCTGGCTCGCCCACTGGGCCACGCTGGTGGCGGGCCCCGGCGGCGGCCGCACCCCGGGCGCGGCCGCCTGGCTCACCCCGGTTCCCATCGCCCCGCACCCCGCCGAACCGACCCCCGAACCCTCCTCCCTCCCCGCCCAGGACCTCGTCCTGCGCTTCCGCGCCACCGCCTCCCCGGAGGCCTTCCGGCTCGCCGGCCATCTGGCCCTCGCCGTCCCCTCCGTTCCGGTGATGCGCCTCGTCCAACGCGCCGTGGACCGCGATCCGCGCCCGCAGCACCTGGCCGAGGTGATCCTCAGCGGCATGCTCACCGCCGTCCCGGGCCCGCCCGGCTCCTACGACTTCCGCCCCGGCGTCCGCGACCTCCTCCTGCGCACCCTGCCCCGCACGACCCGCGGCCGCACCCGCGAACTCCTCGACCAGCTCGGCGGATTGATCGACGCCCGCGCGGGCTTCACCGCCGGCGAGTTCCGCGCGGAGGCCGGCCACGCCGACGGCAACGGCGCGGGCCCGGCGTTCGCGACGGTGAGCGAGGAGACGGTGGAGCGGCTGGGCGGGGACACGCTGCGTCCGCTGATCGGGCAGCAGAGCCCGCCGCCCGACGGACCGCGGCCGACGCCCCGCCCCGCCCACCCCACCCTCCTCTTCGAGACCGACGCCGACCTCGCCCGGCGCCCCGAGACCCGCATCACCCTCGAATACGCCGTCCACGAACTGCTCTCCCGCGGCGACCTGACGCCCCAGCAGTACGAGATCCGGGTCCGCACGAACGGCTACGTCGTCCAGGTCCACCCCGACGCCTACCTCCTCCCCGTCCTGGCCGCCGCCCTGCGCTGGCTCCCGGGCCCGCTCTCCGAGTTGGCGGAGGCGCCGCCGCTGCGGGTGACGTTCCGGGACGGCACGGAATCCGCCGTACGCCAGGAGCCCGCCGCACGCCCGGAGTCCGCCGCACGCCCGGAGTCCGCCGTACCCCGCCTCGCCGGGGTGGAGGCGGCCGCCCAGGTGCTGCTCACCGTCCCGCCCGGCCTCTACGACGCCTTCGCCGAGAGCTCCGCCGCCGCGGGCCCGCACCGGTTCCGCCCGCTGTTCGGCGACGCCCCCGACGCCCCGCCGCTCGCCTGGTACTGCCCGCTGCCCGCGCCCCGCCCCGAGGACGAGGCCGAACGCGACCTGGTCCGGGGCCCCTTCCTCACCAGGGATCTCCATCAGCTCGGGATACCGGCTCCCGGCCGCACCGCCGTCGTGCACACCCGCCCCGACGCCCCCCTCACCCTCCTCGACCCCGCCGTCCCCTACGGCGGACGTCCGCCGCGCCCGGCGACGTACTACGAGGTCGACCTCACCCCGCACCACGCCGTCCGCCAGGCGTCCCTGCCGAGCTCCGGCAAGGGCGCCTTCACCGCCGCCGTGGAGCTGACCTGGCGGGTCAAGGACCCGGTGGCCTTCGTCCGCGCGGAGGTCGGGCAGGCCGGGCAGGTGGCCGAGCGGCTGCTGGCCCATGCGCTGGCCACGGGGGCCGGGATCACCCGGCGGCACGCCGTGCGCCGGGCGGTGGGCGCACAGCGGGAGGTCAACTCCCAGCTCGGCCGGTGGCCGGTGCCGGGGCTGGCCGTGACCTGCGCGGTGACGCTGGCGCCGGACTACGCCCCGCCGCCCGAGGTACGCCGGCCCGCCCCCTCCGGTCGCCCGCTGGCGGACCTGCTCACCGACGCCGAGACCGTGCTGTTCGGCTTCGACGGCCCGCTGGCCCGCCTGTTCACGGCGAACACCGCCCGTGAGGCCGCCCTCGACCTGCTCTCCCTGGTCGCCGAGCACCGCCGCCCCGAGGACGCGCTGGCGGGCCGGCCCCTCGGCAGCGGGAGGTCACGCGCGCTGTTCGTGCATCCGCTGGACGTTCTGCGCGCCTTCGCCCACGACCCCGTCGGCCCCCTCCTGCGGGACCGTCTCGACAAACTGGAGCTGAGGGCCGTACCGGACGCGCCCACGACGCATCACTCCCTCATGCTCGTGCGCACCCTGCACGACGGCGGCCGCCGGGTCGGGGTGGCCACGGACGTCAGCGCGCAGGCCGTCCACCGCTATCTGGAGTCCCACCACCTGCCCCTCACCCGCGTCCACTGCCGCAGCAACGACCTCAGCAGACTCATGCCGCACCCCGACTGTCTGCTGCGCGCCCTGCGTCCGCACGGCACGCCCGCCCTCACCAGCGTCCTGATCGGCTCCACGCTCGCCGAGCTCACCGCCGCCCAGCAGGTCGGCCTGCGCTTCATCGGCCTCGCCCGCAATCCCACGGTCGAACAGGGCCTGCGCGAGGCGGGCTGCGAGGTCACGGTCGCCACCCTCGCCCCCGTGCTGGAAGCCGCACGGACGCTCTGAGAACCCCGCCCCGAGTCCGGCCCTCCCCCGTTGTTCATGTGAGCCCCAATCGGCATTAATAGTACAAACCCCCCCATTCGGTCGCGCCCCACCCGGCCCCCTCCAGAGGGCGGCCCCCGCCCCGCCCCCGCACGATGCGAAGGAGGCCGACCGCCCGGCGGCCCACCCACGAGAGGCCCGCCGCCCGGCGGCCCCCACGGTCTGCGCTCTCGGGAGGACCTGCCATGACCGCCAGTCTGGAGCAGCTGCGCCGCTGCCACTTCGCCGTCGACCTGGGAGCGGCGCGAACGCGGGTGTACGTCAAGGGGGCCGGGCTCGTCGTCGACCAGCCGTCCGCCGCCGCCGTGAACACCCGCACCGGCGCGCTGATCGCGGTCGGCGAGTTCGCCGAGAAGATGACGGGCCGCACCCCGCACTACATCCGCGTCGTGCGCCCGGTCTCCGGCGGCACGGTCGTCGACATCGAGATGGCCCAGCGCATGCTGCGCCATCTGCTCGGCGACAAGATCCGCCGACAACTGCGCCGCAAACCGTTCCTGCGCGCCGCCGCCTGCACCCCGCACGACGCCGACCCGCTCGCCCAGCGGGCCGCGATCGAGACCCTGGTCGGGCTCGGCGCCAGCCGCGTGGAGCTCGTCGACACCCTGATCGCCGCCGCCGTCGGCTGCGGTCTGCCCGTCGAGCGCCCCGAGGCCACCATGATCATGGTGTGCGGGGCGGCCGCGACCCAGGTCGCCGTCCTCTCCCTCGGCTCCATCGTGACCGCCGAACGCATCCCGGTGGGCGGCGAGGCCGTCGACCACGCGATCGTCCAACACCTGCGCCACGAACACGAGTTGATGCTCCCGAGCCAGTCCGTACGACCGCTGCAGCTGGCCCTCTCCGGCAACGGCCTCACCCCGCACGGCCCGGCGTCCACGGAGATCCACGGACGGGACGTCGCCACCGGCCTCGCCCGTTCCGTCCAGGTCGACACCGCGGCCGTACGGGACGCCATCGAGACCCCGTTGACGGCCGTGCTCGACGGCATCGGCCGGGTGCTGCGGGACTGCCCGCCGGACCTGGTCGCCGACCTCGCCGACCGCGGGATCATGATGGTCGGCGGCTCCGCCCTGCTGCCCGGCTTCGACCAGATGCTGCGCAACGCCACCGGCATGCCGGTGCACATCGCCGAACAGCCCGACATCTGCGCCGCGCAGGGCCTGGGCGCGATGCTGGAGGGCCGTATCGAGCCGCTGACCCTGAGCCCACTGGGCGCGTAGGTCCCACGGCCTCCAGCCTTCGGCCTTCAGCCTTCGTCGTTCGTCCTTCGCCCTTCGTCCTTCTGGGGCTCTTCGCGTCCGATCCAGGTCCAGGTACCGGTACAGGTCCAGGTACCTGGACCCGTACCGGCCTCCCGCGCCTCCCCGACCCCGTTTCCAGCCGTCCACCCGGTTCGCCGGCCCGGTCGACCACCGTGTCCCCGACCGGACCGCCGGCCGCCTCCTCACCGCGCTGCGCCGCGCCCTGGCCGCCGCCTCCCGCCGCCCGGACGTCACCCGCGTCGAGGTCGCGGCCGACGCCCCGGCCGCCCTCCCGGACGGCCGACCCGCCGTACGCAGGCGACACCAGCGGCATCGGCCGCATCGGCCACATCGGCCACACGATCCAACAGACGTTACGCGCCGGAAACCTTGACGATCACCCAGCCGGGTGCCACGATTCCGGCGCCGCCATGTTTACGCAAACATCAGCCACCTCCGGCCCTCGATGTTTACGCAAACATCGCGTGGTGGTCGCCGCGAGCCGCCTCTCCTGAAAGGGCACGTCCATGCGCAAGACCCCCGCCAGAGCCTCCTCCGCCCCCCGCCTGCGCGCCGCCTTCGTCGCGCTCGCCCTCGCCGCGGTCACCGGTACGACCCTCGCCGGGAGCCCCGCCTCCGCTTCCGCGGGCTCCGCGTCCGACGCCGGACTGGCCAAGGACACGACCCAGTTCAAGGGCGTGAACTGGGCCGACCCGCGCGACAACTTCGCCGACGATCTCCTGCAGTTGTCCGGACTGTCGACCTCGGACTCCTACAAGCAGACCTACGCCAAGGCCAGCCGGATCATCGCGGCCTTCCGCGCGAACCTCGGCGCCAACACCGTGCGGCTGCCCATCAACCCGTACACGGTGAACGGCGCGTACTGGAAGTCGTACCGCGGAGTCATCGACGCGGCGTCCGACCAGGGCTTCAAGGTCATCGTCTCCTACTGGGAGGGGACGGGCGCGCAGAAGGACGGCTTCATCGACGACCAGGCCACCTACTGGCCGATGTGGGACACCGTCGTCAAGGCGTACAAGAACGACAAGCGCGTCTACTTCGAGCCGATGAACGAGCCGCACGGGTACACCGAGACCGAGTGGGCCGACATCGCGGCGAAGTGGCTGAACACCTACAAGTCGGTCCCGCGCAACCGGGTCTTCGTCAGCGGCGCCGGCTACAACGACCACGTCACCTCGGTCTGCTCCGACCCGCGCCTGAAGGGCACCTACCTCTCCCTGCACCACTACGGGTTCTGGAAGTCGTACGCCACCTACGACGAGTGGGTGGCCGACCTCAAGGTGCGCATCGGCGACTGTGCGAACCGGACCGTGGCGGACGAGTTCGGCGCCCCGATGACGGACGGCCTGAACTACAACGTGAAGACCCCGGACAACAACTACATCAACTACGTCCAGGCCGTCACCGACACCTTCCGCGAGCTGAAGATGGGCTCCGTGTACTGGCCGGGCCTGCGCACCGACGACACGTACTCGCTGCAGACCCTGATCGGCCCGCCGTCCCGCCCCTGGCTGGCCACCACCAACCAGTCCGGCGCCGACCGCCTCGCCTGGGCCTGGGGCCGCGGCAAGCCGGTCAAGGGCTGATCCCCTTCCTCCACCCACAGGCGACAGGCCACAGGAGACAGGTTCCGACGCATGACGAGCCCGGCGAACGTTCGAATCGGTGTGATGTACGACCGCGACTGGGCCCCGGAGGAGTTGCCGGGTTTCGCGCGGGCGGCCGAGGCGCTCGGCGTGGACGACCTGTGGGTGGTCGAGGACCTCGGCTGGAACGGCGGGGTGTCGGCGGCGGCCGTGGCGCTGGGCGCGACGGAGCGGCTGCGGGTGGGCATCGGGATCACACCGGCTCCGCTGCGCAGTCCGGCGCTGCTGGCGATGGAACTGGCCACGCTGGCCCGGGTGTTCCCGGGCCGGCTCGTGGCCGGGATCGGGCACGGGGTGCGGGAGTGGATGGCCTCGGTCGGCGTCGCGCCCCGCTCCCCGCTCGCCCTGCTGGAGGAGACGATCACCTCCGTGCGGGCCCTGCTGCGCGGGGAACGGGTCGAGCTGGACGGTCGTGAAGTGCGGCTGGACGGCGTCCAGTTGGTGCATCCGCCGGCCGAACCGCCGCCGGTGGTCGCGGGCGTGGTCCGCCCGCGTTCGCTGGAACTGTCCGGCCGGGTCGCGGACGGGACCCTGATCGCCGAGGGCCACGGCCCGCGTGATCTGGAGGTCACCCGGGAGCTGACCGCGAAGGGCGGCGCCGGTCCCGACCACACCCTGACGGTGCTGTCCTTCGCCTGCGTGGGCGACGACCCGGACCAGGTGGCCCTGACCCTGCACCCGCACACCGAGGGCCACGGCGCGTGGCTCGGCCGCCCGCAGGAGGAGGTGTTCACGGTCTCCGGCACCCCCGCGCAGGCCGTGGACGCCGTCGCCGCGCTGGCCGCGTCCGGCGCGGACACGGTCGTCCTGCGCATCGTCGGCGCGGAACCGCTCCGGCAGCTCGAGGCCGTACTGGGGGCGCTCGGTCGCTCGAACGGGTGAACGTGTGAACGGGGCGGCTCGGCAGGAACTCCGGGCCGCCGTCCGGGCGTTCCCCCCTTGCACGTACGACCATGGGGACGTCGTACAGGGACGAGCGGGGTGGGTATGGCGCGCTTACTGGTCATCGGCGGCGGCATCGCCGGCACGGCTGCGGCTCTGGCGCTGAGCAAGGCGGGCCGGGACGTCACCGTGTACGAGGCGCATCCCGACTCCGCCGAGGACATCGGCGCGTTCCTCACCCTCGCGAGCAACGGCCTGCGGGCCCTCGCGCAGATCGACGCCACCCCCGCGGTCACCGCGATCGGGTTCCCGCTCACCTCGATGCGCGTGGTCGACCACACGGGCGCGGAGGTGGCGCGCGTCCCGCTCGGCGAGGCCGACGACCCCCGGCTGCGGTACCGGTGCCTGCGCCGCGGCGAGCTCAACGCGGCCCTGCAGGCGGAGGCCGCGCGCCGGGGCGTCGAGATCGTCCACGGCACCCGGCTCGCCTCCGTCCAGGACGGCCCCGAGGGCGTCACCGCGCACTTCACCGACGGCAGCACGGCGACGGGCGACCTGCTGATCGGCGCCGACGGCCTGAACTCCACCGTCCGCCGGACGACCGCCCCCACCGCCCGTCCCGGTTACGCGGGCCAGCGCGTCTTCTACGGCTGCACCGGCACCGCACCCGACCCCGGCACCGCGCCGACGGACGGCGAGGCCGCGTGCATCACGATGGTGCGCGGCAGCACGGCCGCCTTCGGTCATACGACGTCGCCCGACGGGGAGACGTTCTGGTTCGCCCGCGTCGCCGCCGACGCCCCGCTGACCGCCGCCGAGATCTCCGAGGCCACGCCCACCCAGTGGCGCGACCTGCTCGTCCCGTTGCTGCGCAAGGACCCCACCCCCGCCGCGGACATCGTCGCGGCCACCACCGCCCCCGTCCTGGTCACCAACGCCACCGAAATGCCCAACGGCACCCCTTGGCGCTCCGGACGCTCCGGAGACTCCGGTCTCTCCGGCCGGACGCTCCTCATCGGCGACGCGGCCCACGCGGCCTCCCCCGCGACCGGGCAGGGCGCTTCCATGGCCCTCGAGGACGCCGTGATCCTCGCGAAGTGCCTGCGGGACTCGCCGGACGTCGAGTCCGCGCTCCCTCTCTACGAGACGCTCCGCCGCCCGCGCGTCGAACACAACACCACGGTCAGCGGCAACCTCTCGCGAGGGGTGAGCGCCCCACCGCCCGCGCAGGCCTCCGGGGGCAGACCCGCGGAAGGGAGGCCCGCCGGAGGGAGGCCCACCGGAGGTGCGCCCGCTTCCCGCCCCGGCGACGACGAACTCATCCGCCAACTGGACTGGAACTCCGGCATCGGCTAGCGGGAGTGGGAGAAGGCCGGGGGAGCCGGAGGGAGTCGGGGGGAGCCGGAGGGAGTCGGGGGGATGCCCCCGGCGAGTGCGTCAGCCGTTGCGCAGGCGCGCCGCCAGCCCGGCCAGGGTCTGGGCGGTGTCGGTCAGGCTCTGGACGGCCGCGTCCAGGTCCGCGGCCAGGCTGGACGCCGAGGGGGCGGAGCCCGTGGGGGCGGGGACCGGCGTACCGCGATAGCCGATGGGGCCGTCATGGGATGCGTCGAGGACCCATGTCGACCACCTCGACGTCGCCGGGCACGGCCTGGAGCACGGCAGCCGCAGCTCGTGGGCGGAGTGCCAGCCACCGCCCCACCCCTCCTCGGTGCGGAACCGGTGCGGTCCTGACACGGAGGCGGAGGCGGAGACAGAGGTGGATGAGGAGGCGGAAACAGAGGGGGAGGCAGAGGTGGAGGCGCCCCCGATGCCCTCCGGAAACACCCAGCTGCCGTTGAGGCGACCCCGGTACTCGTACGCCGTACCGTCGGCGGCGCGGTGACAGCCGTGGAAGTCGGACATGTTGGACTGGAAGCTGATGGCCGACTCCGCTCCGTCCTCTCCACACCAGTTCAGCTGCGCGGGCAGCGCGTGCTCGTCCCGGTCGGGCCGACTCGCGGACGCGCCTGCCGGCATGCCAATCGGGGCATTCACCACCGAACCAGCGCGAGGGAGCGCTACCGTCGTCTCCCTGATCAACCGTCAGCTCGGTGCTGCCCGAGCGGCGATTCCGTACGGGGGACAGCAGTGGCTCAGCTCAGGCATCTCATCGTCGTCGTGCCGGGAATCGGCGGGAGCGTCCTGCGGACAACCGAGGGGGCCGCCCGCTGGGACGAGCGCCGAAGGCGGTTCGCCGCCGCGGCGACGCGCCCGCACCGACTCGGCCTGGATGCTCATCCGAATCTGGTTCCGGTCGGGTTGATGCCGGACATCACGCTCGTCGGACCCGTGGTCGTGCCCGGGTACGACGGCCTGGTGCGCAAGCTCCGCAGCCGGTTCGACGACGTACGGGTCGATGTCGCACGGTCCGGGGGCACGCCGGACACGCGCGCGGACGTGCTGCTCTTCCCGTACGACTTCCGGCACAGCGTGCAGCATGCCGCCCGCAGACTCCATGACGCGATCAGCGCTCGGCTGGGCGGCGAGCACACCGGGGCCCGGCACAGGCGCGTGATCGTGGTGGCGCACTCCATGGGCGGTCTGGTGGCCCGCTACTGGCTGGGCCCTCTCGGCGGCGCGGCCGACTGCGCGGCCCTGATCACGCTCGGCACCCCGCATCGCGGCGCGCCGAAGGCCCTCGACGTCCTGGTGAACGGGCTGGCGGTGGGCCCGAAACGGCTGGCCAAGCTCACCGATGTGCTGCGGCAGTGGCCGTCGGCGTACGAACTCCTCCCGCGCTATGCCGCGGTAGGAGGCGAAAGCGGTGCGGGGGCGCTGGCCCCGCACGAACTCGCGGTGGGAGCCGCGGGGGCCGTCACTTCGCAGTTCGCGGCGATGGCGAAGGAAGCGCGGAGCGTCCACGAGGACATCGAGTCGGCCTGGAACGAGCTGTACGGGGGGAGGGACTGCCCCGAGGTGACGGCCGTGTTCGGCCGCGGACACGGCACGCTGCAGCAGGCGACGCTGTCGTCGGCCGGCATCACGGTGACGAAACACGCGGCCTCCTGGCTGCCGAACATGGACTGGCACGGCGACGGCACGGTCCCCGCCATCTCGGCGATCCCGATCGAGCAGGAAGACGTACGTGCCCGCAGGGCGGTGACGGAACGGCACATGGCCCTGGGATCCGCGTCCGTGGCGATCGACGTCCTGGCCGAATACGCGGGCGACTCACTCGCCGCCGTACGCGGCGACCAGCCCGAACGGCCATGGCTCGGGCTCGACCTGGACGAGACGGTTCCGGCCGGCCGGCCGGTCGCCGTCAGCGTGACCCTGTGCGGCGTAGGCGCTGATGAGCGTACGCGCGTACAGATCCGGGCCCGTCCCCTCGCCGGAGGACAGGGCGGCGGCGCGCCGTGGCAGCCCTGCCCGAGGGTGGACGAGGGCCGATGGCGGGCCGACCTTCCACCCCTGCCTCCTGGCACGTACGCCGTGGAAGTGGCCGCCGCCCAGGTGCCGACCGTCAGCCGACTCCACGCCCAGGAAGTCCTGGGCGTGGTCCGTGTCGAAGACATCGAGAACAACGGGGACGGTGGGGACAGCGGGGACGTCGACGACCTCAAGGTCCCGAGCGACGGGCAGGTGAGCGGGTGAACACAGCGTGGCGACGCTGGCCGAGCAACGACCCGAAAGCCCTGATCGAGTACGTCCAGCGCAAACGCCACGGCGAGAGCACCCCCGGGACACCGGCCGACCTTCTCGGCACCGCACTTCCGGCGCCCGGCGACACCCCGCCGATCGACCGCGCTCAGGCCTTGTACGAGGCGTTCGCCGACCGGGACATCGTCTACGCGGACGAGCCGACCAGCAGCGACCCCGGGCGGCAGACCGTCCGGCCGCCGTACGAGGTGCTGACCTCGCCCCGCCACGGCACATGCCTCGACCTCGCCGTCACCTTCGCCGGAGCGTGCCTCGACGCCGGACTGCACCCCCTGCTCCTGGTCACCGGCGGCAGCGGCGGCGGTCCCGCCCACGCCCTGGTCTCCGTATGGCTGGACGGCAACTGGTCGAATCGCGCCCACCGCGACTACCCCGCCCGCGAGACCGACGCCGGCTGGCAGACCCTGCCCCCGGACTTCCTCGACCAGCTCGCCGACGCCGAGGACGCCCCCGGAGCGTTCCTCGCCGTCGACGTGACCGGTGCCGCCTCACGATCCGACGCCGCGGACCCCCGGCGGCGCCGACCGCAGTCCTGGGCCGAGGCTGTCGCGTACGGCGCCGAACTGGTGCGGCAGGCCGCCGCCGAGGACCGCCTGGCCGTCACGCTCGACGTGGGCCTGGGCTACGAGCAGTGCGAACCGCTTCCGCTGCCGGACCAGCCCCGCACCAAGGTGCTCACGCCGCCCTACCTGCCCGTCGACGACAGCGCCGACAGCGCCGACAGCGGGCCGCTGAAGCTGCTGTGGGCGCGCCACGAGACCATCCGCTTCCACCCCCGCGACGAACTCGACTTCCTCCAGGACCTGTTCCAGGCCCCCGACCCGCAAGGACCCCGCACCCGCATCGCGCTGCTGCACGGAGTCGGCGGCGCCGGAAAGACCCGTCTGGCCGCCGAACTCGCCCGCCGCCTCAGCGGCACAGCCTGGTTCACAGGCTTCCTGGTACGTGAACCGGACCTGCACGACTGCGCCTGGCTGGGACGGGTCGCCTCCCCGCTGCTCGTCGTCGTGGACTACGCCGACGACCACAAGTCAGCCGACATCATCAACCTGCTGCGCACCCTGCACGACCGCGAGGCGCCCACCTGTCTGCTCCTGACCGCCCGCTCCATCAGCGGCTGGTGGGAGGACGTCGCCAACGCGATCAAGGACGACGGCGGTCTCAAGCCCCTCGTCCGGCCGGTGCCGCTGCCGCCCCGCCACCATCGCCAGGCAGGCGTCTACCGCTACGCGCTGCGCTCCTTCGGCACTGCGGACGCCACGGCCATGAGCAGCAGCCCACCGCCCGATCCGAACTCCGGGCGCTGGACCACCCTCGACCTGGTCATGCTCGCCTGGCTCGCCGCCCGGGCACACGAGGAGAACGGCGACAGCACCGCGCCCGCCTCCGAGTCGGCCCTCTACGAGGAGATCCTGAAACACGAACTCAAGTACTGGGTGCGCACGTACAAATCACACATCGGTCCACCGTCCAAGCGGACCCTGCAGATGCTCCGCGAAGCCGGTGCATGCGTCAGCCTGCTCTCCCCACGCGAGAACCGCCTCAACGCCGTCCTCAACGCCGTTGCCGAACTCGCCGCTGACGCGAGGCGGCGTGACGAAGTCACCGCCCTGCTAGAGGATCTGCTGCCCACGACTCCCGAAGACGGAACCGTCGCCGTCCGGCCCGACCCGATCGGGAGCCACCTCGCTTCCACCGTGTTTCACACGGACCATCCCCTACTGAGCAGGTGCCTTGAAACCGCAGATCCCGACGAGCAACTGAACGCCTGCGTGGGCGTGTCACGGCTCTCCACGGTGACCGGCCCCACAGAGGCGGCCGCCATGGCCCGCAGGGCTCTCGAAGCAGTGCCCGAACTGTGGTCGGCGGCGCTCTCGGTGGCGGCTGCCCAGGGAGGTCCGTTCGTCGGTGCGCTCGAGCGGTTCGCCGCCGACGAGAGCACGTCGCTGCCGTTTGCCGCACTTGCCGTCACCTTGCCGATGGGGCACAGCAATCTGCGGGGCCTGGCCTTGATCGCGACCGAGCGTTCCCGGCCGGACGAGACTGCGGAATCCGATGAGGAAGCGCGGGCGACACTCGCCGGCTGGTACAACAACCTGTCCATCCGGCAGAGCGACACCGGGGACCAACTGGCCGCACTCGAATCAATCACCGAAGCCGTCACCCACTACCGCGCCCTCGCCCACGGACCCAACGGACCCGCCCACCTCCCCAACCTCGCAACTACCCTCAACAACCTCTCCAACTGCCTGAGCAACACCGGGGACCAGCAGGCCGCACTCGCCTTCGCCACCGAGGCCGTCGCCCACTACCGCACCCTCACCCAAGGACCCAACGGACCCGCCCACCTCCCCAACCTCGCCGGCTCCCTCAACAACCTCTGCGGATGCCAGAGCGAGACCGGGGACCAACAGGCCGCACTCGCCTCCGCCACCGAAGCCGTCAGCATTCGCCGCACCCTCACCCAAGGACCCAACGGCCCCGCCTACCTCCCCGACCTCGCCAACTCCCTCAACAACCTCTCCAACTGCCAGTCAAACACCGGCGATTGGCAGAACGCGCTCGCCTCCATCACCGAGGCCGTCGCCCACTACCGCACCCTCGCCCAGGGACCCAACGGCCCCGCCCACCTCTCCGACCTCGCCATGTCCCTCAACAACCTCTCCAACTGCCAGAGCGAGACCGGGGACCAACAGGCCGCACTCGCCTCCGCCACCGAAGCCGTCAGCATTCGCCGCACCCTCACCCAAGGACCCAACGGCCCCGCCCACCTCCCCAACCTCGCCGGCTCCCTCAACAACCTCTGCGGATGCCAGAGCGAGACCGGGGACCAACAGGCCGCACTCGCCTCCGCCACCGAAGCCGTCAGCATTCGCCGCACCCTCACCCAAGGACCCAACGGCCCCGCCTACCTCCCCGACCTCGCCAACTCCCTCAACAACCTCTCCAACTGCCAGGCGAGCACCGGCGATTGGCAGAACGCGCTCGCCTCCATCACCGAGGCCGTCGCCCGCTACCGCACCCTCGCCCAGGGACCCAACGGCCCCGCCTACCTCCCCGACCTCGCCGGCTCCCTCAACAACCTCTCCAACCGGCAGGACGACACCGGGGACCAGCAGGCGGCACTCGCGTCCGCCATCGAGGCCGTCGCCCACTACCGCACCCTCACCCAGGGACCCAACGGCCCCGCCTACCTCCCCGACCTCGCCATGTCCCTCAACAACCTCTCCAACCGGCAGAGCAGCACCGGCGATTGGCAGAACGCGCTCGCCTCCATCACCGAGGCCGTCGCCCACTACCGCACCCTCGCCCAAGGACCCAACGGCCCCGCCTACCTCCCCAACCTCGCCAGCTCCCTGAACAACCTCTCCAACCAGCAGGGCGATACTGGAGACCAGCAGGCGGCACTCGCCTCCATCACCGAGGCCGTCGCCCACTACCGCACCCTCACCCAGGGACCCAACGGCCCCGCCTACCTCCCCGACCTCGCCATGTCCCTCAACAACCTCTCCAACTGCCAGTCAAACACCGGGGACCAGCAGGCGGCACTCGCCTCCGCCACCGAAGCCGTCAGCATTCGCCGCGCCCTCACCCAAGGACCCAACGGCCCCGCCTACCTCCCCGACCTCGCCAGCTCCCTCAACAACCTCTCCAACTGCCAAAACGACACAGATGATTGGCAGAACGCGCTCGCCTCCATCACCGAGGCCGTCGCCCACTACCGCACCCTCACCCAAGGACCCAACGGCCCCGCCCACCTCCCCGACCTCGCCATGTCCCTCAACAACCTCTCCAACTGCCAGGGAAACACCGGCGATTGGCAGAACGCGCTCGCCTCCATCACCGAGGCCGTCGCCCACTACCGCGCCCTCACCCAAGGACCCAACGGCCCCGCCTACCTCCCCAACCTCGCCGGCTCCCTCAACAACCTCTCCAACTGCCAAAACGACACAGATGATTGGCAGAACGCGCTCGCCTCCATCACCGAGGCCGTCGCCCACTACCGCACCCTCACCCAAGGACCCAACGGCCCCGCCCACCTCCCCAACCTCGCCATGTCCCTCAACAACCTCTCCAACCGACAGAGCAGCACCGGGGACCAGCAGGCGGCACTCGCCTCCGCCACCGAAGCCGTCAGCATTCGCCGCACCCTCACCCAGGGACCCAACGGCCCCGCCTACCTCCCCGACCTCGCCAACTCCCTCAACAACCTCTCCAACCGACAGGACGACACCGGGGACCAGCAGGCGGCACTCGCCTCCATCACCGAAGCCGTCACCGTTCACCGCGCCCTCGCCCAAGGACCCAACGGCCCCGCCCACCTCCCCGACCTCGCCATGTCCCTCAACAACCTCTCCAACCGGCAGAGCAGTTCCAGGGGGCAGCAAAGTGGCCTTCTGACATCTGACGAGGTGATCTCCGGATTCGCCCCCGGTCCCCAAGCCGAACTGCTCATCTCCCGCGCACGCTGGCGCTTCACGCACGACGACCTCGCCGGAGCGGTCGCAGATCTCATGTCCGCCGCCCAATTCGCGGACGGGACGACAGATCCCACATGGGCCGGACGCTCCCGCCGCGCGGTTCGGGCATTCATCGACATGGTGCGCCAGAGCCCCACAACCAGCGCTGCCATGGAACAAGCGGCAGCGGGCCTGCCCGCCTGGGCGGTCGGGATACTTCCAGACCAGTCCGTCGAACGCTTCAACCGCTGGTTGTCCGCTCAATCCTGGCCCGACCAGGAGAGTTTCCTACAGCAGACGTACGCCCTTCTCGCCACTCCAGAGGAACAGGCCGCCCTGGACGTCGTACGGGCCTTGTATCCCGAAACGACGGCGCTCAGCCGGCTCTCAGATCTCGTGCAGGAGGCCTCAGAGCGCGGACTTGAGCAAGTCCTGGACGAGCGCCGCAGAGTGCACACCGCCTACGACCTGGTGAGCCGGTGGCTTGCCACTCCCACGTGGCCCGAAGACCTTCAGTTCCTGCGCGACCACCCGGGTCTCACCAGCGATCCACTCATCCGGGCGTTGCTCACCTCGAACCCCGAGGACGTGGCGTCGTCCCAGCACCTAGGCATCCTCGAACTCACCGAACGGCTTGAGATCCCGGACGTCTACGACGCGGTGACCGACCCCACAACGGCGGTCGACACAGCGATGGGCTTTGTCGAGCAAGGCCAGCCGGAGGCTGTGTACCCGCTCCTGCTCGCCGCTCCCGTCCTCACCCACACGCCGTTCGTCACGCCCTACCTGTTCGCCGTACACCAGTTGTTCTCCCAGTCGGCCGACGAGAACCAGTCCTCCACTCCGGCTCCCGCCGAACTCATCGCCCAGGCCGCCGAGCAAGGCTCCGAAATCCAGCGTGGCGCCGGCGCGAATCGCCTTCGTGCCCTCGCACGCCACCGCCCGGGCCACGCCGCCGCGTTGCATGATCTCGCCGACGCCCTCGCCCCGCCCTCCGAGGGCACGCCCGCCGGAGAACCTGCTTCTGATGCCGGATGAGCCTCTCCCCAATAGGGTCCCCCACGCCCACGAACTGACGGTCGACGACATCGCCCATCTCGCCAACCTCGGCGCATGCATCCGCTCCGCCCGCGGATACCTGGCGATGCAGGATGCTTTGGACTGCGCGCTCAGGGCTGCGTTCCGTCACAGACAGGACGGTGTGAACTGGTCCGCGATCGGCGGCGTTCACCTGCCCCAGGACGGCGGCGGTCTGTGCGGTCTGTGCATCGACTATGCGGAGTTGTGCGTGCAGATCGCCCGTACGCGCTTCCCGCCCCGTCTGGTCATCCTCGACGTCTGCGACTCCGCCGCGCTGTCCGGTCCCCACCCCGACTGCCCTCCGCCGGAAGCGCACGGCGCCACCGAGCGCAATTTTCTTTGAGGCAGAAGCGGCTGCCGCGTCCCGGACTCCGGGAGTTAGGGTCGGAGCTGATCATTGTCGCTGCGAAGGGGGTTCCGAAGTATGAGCGGGATTGTGACGGCGGTCAGCAGTAACGGCGTGTACTCGTTCACCAAGCCGAACCGGGACAGCGTCACGTTGCTCGTCGGGCTCGGGGTGGAGGGGGATGTGCACGCCGGTGTGACGGTCAAGCATCGTTCGCGGGTTGCGCGGGATGCGACCCAGCCGAATCTGCGGCAGGTTCATCTCATCCATGAGGAGCTCTTCGCCGAGGTCGGCGAGGAGGGGTTCGCGGTGACGGCCGGCGATCTGGGCGAGAACATCACCACCCGTGGGATCGACCTGCTCGGTCTGCCCGTCGGCACCCTGCTGCGGATCGGTGACGAGGCGGTCGTGGAGGTGACCGGACTGCGGAATCCGTGCCGGCAGATCGACGACTTCCAGGCCGGGCTCCTGAAGGAGGTCGTCGGCCGGGACGAGGCCGGGAACATCGTGCGCAAGGCCGGAGTCATGAGCATCGTGAGGGAAGGCGGCACGGTGCGCCCCGGCGACACGATCGAGGCGGAGCTTCCCAGCGGGCCCCATCGGGCCCTGGAGCAGGTCTGACAGGGCTTTAGGAGTCGGTAACTCCCTTCCGGGAAAAGCGACTTACCGTCGTCCCGGGCTCCGCGCTCGCTACGATCACCGGCGTGTGCGCAAACATCATGGTCGCCGAAGACGACGCGAAGCAGGCCGAGCTGGTGCGCCGTTATCTGGAGCACGAGGGGCATACGGTCGTGGTCGTCGGGGACGGCCGTACGGCTCTGGAGGAGGTGCGGCATCGGGAGCCCGATCTGCTCGTTCTCGACGTGATGATGCCTCGGGCCGACGGCCTCGACGTGGTGCGGATCCTGCGCGCCGAGTCCCGGGGGCTGCCGGTGCTGATGCTGACGGCCCGCAGTACCGAGGACGATCTGCTGCTCGGCCTCGATCTCGGCGCGGACGACTACATGACCAAGCCGTTCAGCCCTCGGGAGCTGGTGGCGCGGGTGCGTACGCTGCTGCGTCGCAGCCGGGGTTCAGCCGCTCCCGGTGCCTCCGGTGCTCCCGGAGGCACTGATGCCACGGCCGCCGCCGTCTCGGACGAGACGCTGTCGGTGGGTGCGCTCACCGTCGATCCGGTACGGCACGAGGTGTCGGTCGGGGGAACGCCCGTCGTGTGCACGCCCGGTGAGTTCCGTATCCTCGCCGCGATGGCGGCGGCGCCCGACCGGGTCTTCACCCGGCAGCGGCTCCTGGAGGAGCTGCACGGCTTCGACAAGTACGTCAGCGACCGCACCGTCGACGTACACGTCAGTAACCTGCGCAAGAAGATCGAGCCCGCCCCCCGACGCCCGACCCGGCTGCTCACCGTCTTCGGCGTCGGCTACAAGCTGACGGATCCCGCGAAGGCGAAGGGGAAGACGGAGAAGAGGGGCGTGCACCGTGCCTCGTCGTGACGGGCGGGCTCGGCTGCCGCTCCGCCGGAGTCTGCTCGGCCGGCTGCTGACCGTGTCGGCACTGGTGGCCTCGTGCTCGGTCGCCGCCACCGCCTGGCTCGCCGTGCAGACGACCTCCGGCGCGATCCGCCAGGAGCAGGGGCAGAACCTCAGCGCCGACGCCAAGATCTACAACACCCTGCTGGGTTACGCGGCCACCCATCCCGGCTGGGAGGGCGTCGACGCCACCGTACGCAAGCTGGCCCGGGAGTCCCAGCGCCGGATCGCGCTGACCGCCCAGGACCGTCAGCCGCTCTTCGACTCCGCCGGCACCGCCGACACCGCCGGCGCCGCTCTGCCGCCGCAGGCCTCGGCGGTCGTCGACCCGCTGTCCGTCGACACCGTGCTGGTGCCCGATGCCGCCGCCGCGGGCGCGGACCGTGTCGATCCACGCGCGGTGGGGCCGTTCCTGCTGCCCGCGAAGGAGCGTACGGCTCTGCGGAAGGCCACCTCCGGGAGCGTGGCGTGTCTGAGCAGGGTGGGCATCGCCGCGGACGTCGTCGAGAGCCCGAGCGGGCGGCCCCGCGTCCAGTTCGTGAGCGACGAGACCGACCGTTCCCTGGAAGGGAAGTGTCTGGCGGCCTTCCCCGCCAGCCCCACCCCGACCGAGCAGAAAGCCCTCACCGCGCTCAACCAGCTCGCCGACGCCTGCCTGAAGCGACAGGGCCGCACGGGCGTGAAACTGAACCTGGATCTGTCCTGGGACCGGGGGCACGCGGGCGACTACTCGGGCGACTACTCGGACGGCACTGACGGCATGGCGGACAGCGATCGAGCCAGACTCGCCGAGAAGCTGAAGGCCGATGCCGCCCGCAAGGCCGGGGCGGCCGACGAAGCACCGGCCGCGGCGCGCAGCAGCAAGTACGACCGGGCCATAGCCGCCTGTGTCGGCAGCGCCCGCCGTGAGCAGCTCACGTCCTACGTCGCCGCGCCCGCGCTGCTGTTCATCGACAGCCCGGACGCCGGCAGCGTGCCCGGCTTCGACCTCTCACCGGCCAACACCGCACGCATCGCCGGGGTCACGGCCCTCGTCCTCGCCCTCACCGTCGGCGCGTCGATGCTCGCCGGAGCCCGGCTCGTACGCCCGTTGCACGCGCTCACCGGCGCCGCCCAGCGGATGCGGGACGGCCTGGACTCGGCGCCCGTGCCGGTCGGCCCGGACAACGAGATCGGACGGCTGGCGGCGGCCTTCAACGACATGGCCGCGCACCGGGCCCGGCTGGAGGAGCAGCGCAAGGTGATGGTCAGCGACGTCGCCCACGAACTGCGCACCCCGCTGAGCAACATCCGCGGCTGGCTGGAGGCGGCCCAGGACGGACTGGCCGAGCCGGACCCGGCGTTCGTCGCCTCGCTGCACGAGGAGGCGGTGCAGCTTCAGCACATCGTCAACGATCTGCAGGACCTGGGGGCCGCCGACGTGGGCGCGCTGCGTCTGCACCTGGAGCCGGTACGCGTCGACGAGCTGCTCGGCCAGGTCGCCGCGGCGCACCAGGGGCTGGCCGAGACCGCCGGCGTCACCCTGACGGTCGCCGCGACACCGCCCGGCGCCCCTCCCCGGCCTCTCCTCGACGCCGACCCCGTACGGCTGCGTCAGGCCGTGAGCAACCTGCTCTCCAACGCCGTACGCCACACACCGCCCGGCGGCAGCGTGACCCTGCGCTCGTACGTCACGGAATCAGGTGCCGATACCGATACCGGTACCGCTCCCGGTGCCGGGAACGAGGTGGTCATGGAGGTGGCCGACACCGGCAGCGGCATCCCGGCCGACGACGTCCCGCACGTCTTCGACCGCTTCTGGCGGGCCGAGAAGTCCCGCAACCGGAGCACCGGCGGCAGCGGCCTCGGCCTGGCCATCGTCCTCAAGCTCGCCGAGGCCCATGGCGGCACGGCGAGCGTGGTGAGCACCGAGGGGCAGGGGTCGGTCTTCAGCCTGCGGCTGCCGGGAGCCAAGGAGACCGAGGAGGTCGAGGAGGTCGAGGAGGTCGAGGAGGTCGAGGAGGTCGAGGAGGTCGAGGAGGTCGAGGAGGTCGAGGAGATCCAAGGAGCCGGAGAGATCCCCGATCGACCCTGATGCGATCACCATGAGGTTCTGACAGCTTCTTCACAAGCGGTCGCCAGTGTGGAGCCATGCCCGGAACCTGGTGCGGCTCGGCCCCCAGGTACCACCAAGGCCGGGCTGGAACTGGAGCCATACATGTCCCGCCATCACACCCTGCGTCTCGCCGTGCTGACCGCCGTCGCGGCCGGCGCGCTGCTCGCCCCGGTCAGCGCGGCCTTCGCCGCCGACCCGACCCCGTCGGCCTCGACGGGCGAGGACCTGACCGCAGCCGAAAAGAAGATCGCGGACGCCAAGGAAGCACGGGCGCAGGAAGCCAAGAAGGCCGAGGCCGCCAAGGCCGGCAAGGATCTCCCGCGCGGCGGCGTCGCCGCGGGCGAGGCCCCGGCCTCGGACTCCGGCGACAGCACCGCCGCGCTGGCCGGTTCGGCCGCCGGCGCCGTGCTGCTCGCGGGCGCCGGCACCTTCGTGCTGCGCCGCCGCGCCGCCGGGCGACACAACGCCTGACCCGGCGTCCGGCACACCGTCCGACCCAGCACCGGCACACAGTGGCGCCGCCCTTCGCGGGGCGGTGCCGCTCGTGCGTTCGCCCCGCCCTGCTCTGGAGTCCGCCTTGCCCCCTGCCCGCCTCCCCCGCCCGGCCCGTCTCGCCCGTCTCGGCCTCGTCGTGCCGGCGGTCCTCATAGTGCTCACCGTGCTCGCCGGCTGTTCGTCCGCCCCCGACACGGCCGCGCACGCCTCCGCGAACTCACCGAACTCACCGAACTCCGTGAGCTCCCCGAGCTCCTCCGCCGCCGCCGGCGCCCCCTCGCCCGGTGCTCCGGCGGCCGAGCAGTCCGCGCCCCCGGCCGAAGTCGCCATCCCCTCGATCGGGATCACCAGTTCCCTGATGGAACTCGGTCTCAACGCCGACGGCACCGTCGAGGTCCCGCCGGCCGAGAAGGGCATGACCGCAGGCTGGTACACCGGCGGCGCCGTGCCCGGTGACGTGGGCGCCGCCGTGATCATCGGCCACAACGACACCCACCTCGGCAAGGCCGTCTTCCACGACCTCAGGAAGATCGTCAAGGGCGCGGAGATCACCGTCACCGACGACCAGGGAGAAGCGGCGCACTTCACCGTCACGGGCAAGGAGAGCGTCAGCAAGACCGCGTTCCCCACCGCCAAGGTCTACGGCCCCACCGGCGACCGCGCCCTGCGTCTGATCACCTGCGACGGCGACTTCGACGCCCAGGGCCACCCGGTGAACAACCTGATCGTCTACGCGACCCTGAACTAGGGCGCGTATCGAGTCGCGATCAAGCGGTTCGCGTGAGGTCCTTGATCCAGATCATGGAGGCGCGGAGATGAAGGCCGGCGAGGTAGCTCTCGGGGGTCTTGTCGTAGGTGGCGATACCCCGCCAGGCTTTCAGCTTGTTGATCAGGCGCTCGACGGTGTTCCTCTCCTTGTAGAGGTCGGCATCGTGCCCGACGGGTCGGCCGCCCCTGCTGCCTTTCTTCTTCCGGTTCGCGGCCTGGTCCTTCTTCTCCGGGATGACCGCCTTGATCTGGCGTTTGCGCAGGTAGGCGCGGTTTCCTCGGGACGAGTACGCCTTGTCTCCGGCGACCGCGCCGGGCCGAGTGCGGGGACGGCCGACCGGCCCGCGGACCCGGACCTTGGCCAGCACGGGGATGAACTGCGGGCTGTCGGCGGCCTGCCCCGCGGTCAGGACGAGCGCGAGCGGGCGGCACTTCCGGTCGGCGGCAAGGTGGATCTTGCTGATCTGCCCGCCGCGCGAGCGCCCGAGCAGGGCGACCTTCAGCCGGAGTCTGCGTCGGCGCCGGATGCGGCGCCGCTCCTCCCGCGCGGGGTCGTTGTCGGCGGCCTGCCCGGCTTGTCCTTCCAACACGCCCCTTTTTGTCGTGCCTTCTCCTTCTCGGCGGCGGCCTTCTCCAGGGCGTTGAGGACGTCGTAATCAAGGTGCATCCCGGCGGCGTCGTGGTGGGCGCGGGCGGTGGTGGAGTCCACGCTGACCAGGGACAAGTCCACCTCGCCTCGCTCAGCGGCCTGTGCGATCAGGCCCTCCAGCAGGGCCTCGAAGACACCGGCGTCCCGCCACTGCCGGAAGCGGTTATGGACAGTGGGCCAGGCCCCGAACTCCGCGGGCATCTCCCGCCATTGCCCGCCCGTTTTGAACCGCCAGATCACGCCCTCGAACTGCTGCCGAAGCCGCTCGGGATACGGGCCGTACCTGCCGATAGGCAGGTACGGCCCGATGAACTTCCACTCCTCGTCCGTCAGTTGCGCCCGTGTCATGCAAGAAGATCTACCGGTCCGGGCCCCGCCGGGAGGGCGAACCGCAGACCGATCACGATGCGAGCTGCGCCCTCAAGCACCCCGAATACAGCAACGACTTCCCGATGTCCTCGTCGCCTGAAATGGCTGATCCGGCGCGGCCGGTGTCAGGACCAGGCGATCTCGCCATGGCGGGAGACGAAGCGTCCGCTGCCGGCGCCGGGCTCCTCGGTGGCGAGAGCGACGATCGCGTCCGTGCCCTCGGTGACGGTTTGGGGGCCGCTGTGACCGTTGAGGTCGGTCGCGGTGTAGCCGGGGTCGGCAGCGTTGACGCGGATGCCCTTGAGCCCCTTGGCGTACTGCGTGGTCAGCATCGTCAGCGCCGCCTTCGAGGAGGTGTACAGCGGCGCGACGACGTGCGACTCGGGCCGGCCGTGGTCGTGGGTGAGGGCGAGGGAGCCCATGCCGCTGCTGACGTTGACGATCACAGGGTCGTCCGAGCGGCGCAGTAGCGGCAAGAACGCGGTGGTGGTGCGGATGACGCCGATGACGTTGACGTCGAGGACGGTGCGGGCCTCGGCGGCGGTGAGGTCGCTGGGATCGCCGACGGGACCGTGCACACCAGCGTTGTTGATCAGGACGTCGATCACGCCCTCGTGTTCGGCGACGTCCGCGGCCGCGGCGGCCACGGATGCGTCGTCAGTCACGTCGATGGGGACGTAGCGTGCACCGAGCGCAGCGGCGGCCTCCTCGCCCTGTTCGCGGTTGCGTGCTCCGACGAGCACGGTGTGGCCACACTCGATCAGGCGGCGGGCGGTCTCGCGGCCGAGACCCTTGTTGGCTCCGGTGATGAAGGTGATCGTCATGCGTTCGACTCTGATCCCGACGAGGGAGGAGGACCAGGGACGCTTCGACGGTAGGAAGACCAGTACCACGCTTGCGCCCACACGCACGACCGGGGATGCAGGAGGATGGAGATCATGTCGACGACACCCGGAACCGGACTGGGCGCGATGATCCGCACGTGGCGGGACCGGCTGCCCCCATCGGCCGCCGGGCTGCCGGTGGCCCGCGGGCGCCGGGCGGCCGGGCTGCGACGCGAAGAACTGGCTGACCTGGCCGGGGTATCGGTCGACTACATCGTGCGCCTCGAACAGGGGCGGGCCACGACACCCTCAGCGTCGGTGGTGGCGTCCCTGGCGCGAGCCCTGCAGCTGTCCACCGCCGAGCGGGACCACCTGCACCGGCTTGCCCAGCTCGCACCACCGGCGGACGGTACGATCTCTGACCATCTCCCGCCCGGCGTGCAACGGGTGCTCGCCCGCCTCGGGGACGTGGCGGTGGCCGTGTTCGCGGCGGACTGGCAACTGGTGTGGTGGAACCGCGGGTGGGCCGCCCTGCTGGGCGACCCCTCCGCCTCGCCACCGCGGCTGCGCAACTTCGCCCGCGACAGGTTCCCGGTGGACGCCGGCCCCGCCCACCTCGCGCTGTGGCCAGTGACCGAGGCGGACCGCGACACCACCGACGCCGCCGTCGTCTCCGACCTGCGCCGCGCCACCGGCCGCTTCCCCCAGGACAGCCGCTTGGCCGCGCTGATCCGCGATCTGAACGCGGGCAACAGGAGGTTCGCCGAGCTATGGGCGACCGGAGAGGTGGCCGCGCACCGCGAGGACCACAAGACGATCGACCACCCGTCGGTGGGCCCGGTCACGGTGGACTGCGACGTCCTGGCCGACGGCGACTCCGAGCTCAAGATCGTCATCATGACCGCCGTGCCCGGCAGTGAGGACGAGACCAAGCTCCGGCTCACCGCCATCGCCGGCCCACCGGCCACCACGCACAACTGATCCCACCTACACGTCGATCGACCGGCCGCCTGTGCGTGGCGAGCGCCGAATCACGATGCCGACCTCTACAAGGAGAGGAACACCGTCGAGCGCCTGATCAACAAGCTGAAAGCCTGGCGGGGTATCGCCACCCGCTACGACAAGACCCCCGAGAGCTACCTCGCCGGCCTTCATCTCCGCGCCTCCATGATCTGGATCAAGGACCTCACGCGAACCGCTTGATCGCGACTCGATACGCGCCCTAGCGCCGTCGCCGTCCCCCACCGCCGCCGTCCCATGCACAAGCCCCGCCGGTTCCGACGGGGCTTCGCGTGCGGTGGGTGTGTCAATTTAACGGCTGATCTTGGTTGTTGAGTGGTCAGTTGTTGCTCGGCGTGAGGCGGCCCTCGAAGGCGATCTGGAACGCGTTCAGGGGTGCCTTCCAGCGCATGGTCCACCGCTTGCGGCCCTTGCCCGTGGGGTCCAGGCTCATCAGCGCCATGTAGATGCACTTGAGGGCGGCGGCCTCGTTGGGGAAGTGTCCGCGGGCGCGGACGGCCTTGCGGATGCGGGCGTTGACGCTCTCGATCGCGTTCGTGCTGCAGATGACCTTGCGTATCTCGACATCGAAGGAGAGGAAGGGCACGAACTCGGCCCAGGCGTTCTCCCACAGTTTCACGATCGCCGGATACTTCTGGCCCCACGCCTCCTGGAACTCGAGGAACCGCTCCGTCGCCGCATCCTCGCTGGGTGCGGTGTAGACGGGCTTGAGGGCCTTGGCGACCTTGTCCCAGTCCTGCCGGGCGGCGTAACGGAACGAATTCCGCAGCAGGTGAACCACACACGTCTGGACAATCGTGCGAGGCCAGATGGCCTCCACGGCTTCGGGAAGGCCCTTGAGCCCGTCGCAGACCAGCATGAGCACGTCGTCCAGGCCGCGGTTCTTCAGCTCGGTGAACACGTGCAGCCAGTACTTCGCGCCCTCGCCGCCGTCGCCGGCCCAGATGCCGAGGATGTCGCGAGTGCCGTCCACGGTCACCGCCATCACCACGTAGATGGGGCGGTTCGCGACCTGCCCGTCCCTGATCTTGACGTTGACGGCGTCCACGAACAGGACCGGATAGACGCGGTCGAGGGGACGGTTCTGCCATTCGGCCATGCCTTCCATGACCTTGTCGGTGATGGTGGAGATGGTCTGCTTGGACACCTCGGCGCCGTAAACCTCGGCCAGATGAGCCGAGATCTCGCCGTGCGTGAGCCCCTTCGCCGACAGCGACAACACCATCTCGTCGACGCCGGTCAGGCGTCGCTGCCGCTTCTTGACGATCTGCGGCTCGAACGTGCCCGAGGTGTCACGCGGCACCTTGACCTCGACTGGCCCGACGTCGGTCAGCACGGTCTTGGCCCGGCCTCCGTTGCGGGAGTTGCCGCTGCCCCGGCCAGCAGCTTCGTGCTTCTCGTAGCCGAGGTGATCGGTGATCTCACCTTCCAGGGCAGACTCCAAGACCCGCTTGGTCAGCTGCTGCAGCAGCCCGCCCTGCCCGGTCAGCTGCAGCCCCTCCGACCGGGCCCGCTCCACCAGCATCGCGACCAGCTGCTCGTCGGACACGGGCGCAGGCAGTCCCGACTGGGCACTCTCGACAGGCTCCACGGTCTCCAACTCCACGGCGGTGTCAGTCACTTGACGTCTCTCCCATGATCGTCGGATCCGCCGTTAGATTTACACTCCCCGTGCGGTCAGCTCTGGCCACTGCACGTAGACACCGAAGGACTGCTTTTCGGTGAGCTGCTTTTCGGTGCGCTCCGGAGAGTCGATCACCTCGAGCGTGAATCCCCAGCGGGGCCGAGCCTCCGCCGGAAAGAGTCAGGCCGACCGCGCGTAACGAGGCGATCTCCACGGACTTGCCGGTGCGCACGGCCTCGGCCAACGCCTTGGCGGTGTCGGCGGGAGGCGTCGGACCTCTCGCCGGCCGCCGCCAGGGCGTCGTTGGATGTCGAACATTCACTTGTGTACGGCTGGTTCCGGGTTGCCGTAGTAGGCGTCGGGGCCGTGTTTGCGGGTGTAGTGGCGGGCCAGCAGGTGTGGGGGTGGCGGGGCGGTCGGGGACAGGGCCAGGGTGTGGATCGCGATGTCGGCGACCGCTTCGCAGATGATGGCGTGTTCGAGGGACTTGCGGGCGGTGGGGCCCCAGGTGAACGGGCCGTGGTTGGCGACGAGGGCGGCCGGGACCTCGGCCGCCCGCCGCTCGTCGTTCTCCAGGAGGTCGACGATGACGCGGCCGGTGTTGTACTCGTAGTCGGTCGCGCACTGGGCGGCGGTGAGGTCGGGGGTGCAGGGGACGGGTCCGTTGAAGGTGTCGGCGTGGGTGGTGCCCAGGACGGGTATGTCGCGGCGGGCCTGGGCGAAGGCGACGGCGTGGGTGGAGTGGGTGTGGGTGACGCCGCCGACGGAGGGGAACGCCAGGTAGAGGCAGCGGTGGGTCTCGGTGTCCGTGGAGGGGCGCAGACGGCCGTCGACGACCTTGCCGTCGGACAGGCGGACGGTCACCAGGTGGTCGAGGGTGAGGTCCTCGTAGGGGACGCCGGAGGGCTTGATGACGAAGACCCCGGCCTCGCGGTCGACGCCGCTCACGTTGCCCCAGGTCAGGGTCGCCAGTCCGACCTGGGGGATGGTCAGGTTGGCGTCGAGTACCTCTTGCCGCAGGCCGTCCCGGACTCGCGCGGTCATCTGTGTTCTCCTTGTGTGGGGATCACGGGTGTCACAGGGCCTGGGCGAGGCGGTGGTAGGCGGCGTTCCAGCGGATTTCCTTGGAGAACTGCCCGGTGTGGGTGGTCTCGTCGATGGTGAGCAGCTCGACGCCGGTCATGGCGGCGTAGTCGGTCAGGGTCTCGGTGTCGACGGCGGAGCTGAGGACGGTGTGGTGGGGGGCGCCGGCCAGCAGCCAGCTCTCGGCGGATTCGGCGAGTGAGGGGCGCGGCTTCCACACCGCCCGGGCCACCGGCAGCCGGTGCAGGGGTTCGCTGGGGGGCACGACGTCGACGGTGTTGGCGGTGAGGCGGAAGCGGTCGCCGAGGTCGGACAGGCCGACGACCAGGGCGGGGCCGGGGGCGGCGTTGAAGACCAGGCGGACGGGGTCCTCGCGGCCGCCGATGGACAGGGGGTGGATCTCGCAGGCGGGGCGGTCGGCGGCGAGGGTGGGGCAGACCTCCAGCATGTGGGCGCCCAGGACGCGCGGGGAGTCGGGGCCGAGGTGGTAGGTGTAGTCCTCCATGAAGGAGGTGCCGCCGGGGAGTCCGGCGCCCATGACCTTCATCGTGCGCAGGAGGGCGGAGGTCTTCCAGTCGCCCTCGCCGCCGAAGCCGTAGCCGTCGGCCATCAGGCGCTGGACGGCGAGGCCGGGGAGCTGGCGCAGGCCGCCGAGGTCCTCGAAGTTGGTGGTGAAGGCGGTGAAGCCGCCCTCGGTGAGGAAGGTCCGCAGGCCGATCTCCTGGCGGGCCGCGTACAGGAGGGAGTCGTGGCGGATGCCGCCTGGCCGCAGCGCGGGGACCACGTTGTACGACTCGACGTATTCGGCGGCGAGTCGGGCGGCCTCCTTGTCCTCGACCTCGTCCACGACGGCCACGAGGTCGTTGACGGCGTAGGTGTTCACGGAGTAGCCGAAGCGGATTTGGGCTTCGACTTTGTCGCCTTCGGTGACGGCGACGTCGCGCATGTTGTCGCCGAAGCGGGCCAGGCGCAGGGTGCGCGAGGCGTGCCGGCCGACGGCGGCCCGCGCCCAGGCCGCGACGCGTCGGACGACCCTCGGGTCGGTGGCGTGACCGGCGACGATCTTGCGGTCGATGCCGAGGCGGGCCTCGACGTGGGCGAACTCGCGGTCGCCGTGGGCGGCCTGGTTGAGGTTCATGAAGTCCATGTCGATGCTCGGCCAGGGCAGCGACAGGTTGTACTGGGTGTGCAGATGCAGCAACGGCCGGTCCAGCGCGCTGAGCCCGGCGATCCACATCTTGGCCGGGGAGAAGGTGTGCATCCACACGACCACGCCCACGCAGGCGTCGGAGGAGCTCGCCTCCCGGCACAGCCGCCGGATCGAGTCGGCGTCGGTGAGGACCGGCTTCCACACGATCTTGACCGGGATCTTCCCGGGGCCGCCGAGGATCTCGGAGATGCTGCGGGACTGTTCGGCGACCTGGTGCAGGATGTCGTCGCCGTACAGGCCCTGGCTTCCGGTGAGAAACCAGATCTCCTGCTCCGGGTAGGGCGTGGCGTTGGTGTCCATGAGGGTTGTCCTTTCGAGGGAGTCGACTGCCGGGCGGGCGCCGCTCAGGCGGAGGCTTCCGTGCGCAGGGCGCGCAGCCGGTGCATGACCTCGTTGGCCCCGCGGCCGAAGTAGTCGTGCAGCAGCCGGTATTCGGCGTAGAGGCGGTCGTAGGCGGCGGCCCGCCCGGGGTCCGGCTGATAGACGGCCGGGCGGGCCTTGCCCATCGCCTGCGCTGCGGCCCGGATGTCCGCATACGCCCCGGCCGCGACCGCCGCGTGCATCGCCGCGCCCAGCGCGGGACCCTGCGCCGAGTCGATGACGCCGAGGGGACGACGGATGACGTCGGCGTAGATCTGCATCAGCAGCGCGTTCTTCGTCAGCCCGCCCGCGACGATCAGCTCGCCCACCGGCACGCCCGACGCCTCGAACGCCTCGATGATCGTCCGCGTGCCGAAGGCGGTCGCCTCCAGCAGAGCGCGGTAGACGTCCTCCGGCCGGGTCGACAGCGTCAGCCCCACCACCACACCGCTGAGGTCGTGGTCGACGAGCACGGAACGGTTGCCGCTCTGCCAGTCCAGCGCCACCAGCCCGTGCTCCCCCACCCGCTGTTCGGCCGCGAGGGCGGTGAGGTGCTCGTGCGGGTCGCGGCCGAGCGCGGCGGCCTGCTCGGCGTACGACGCGGGGAACCCGGTGCGCACGAACCAGCCGAAGACGTCCCCGACACCGCTCTGCCCGGCCTCGTAACCCCACAGCCCCGGCAGGATCCCGCCGTCGACGACCCCGCACATCCCCGGCACCTCGGCCCACCGGTCGCTGCTCATCACATGACAGGTCGAGGTGCCCATGATGGCGACCATCCGCCCCGGCTCCACCGCGGTGGCCGCGGGCGCCGTCACATGCGCGTCCACGTTGCCGACGCAGACGGCGATGCCCTCCGGCAGCCCCGTCCACGCCGCCGCCTCCGCCGTCAACCCGCCCGCCAGATCCCCGAGCTGACCGATCGGCTGCTCCAGCTTGTCGGCCACGAAGCCGGCGAAGCCGGGGTCGAGCGCGGCGAGATAGCCGGAGGAGGGATAGACGCCGTCCTGGAGCTGGCCCTTGTAACCGGCGGTGCAGGCGTTGCGGACGTAGGTCCCGCACAGCCGCCACACGATCCAGTCCGCCGCCTCCACCCAGCGGTCGGTCAGCCCGTAGAGCTCGGGATCTTCTTCGAGCAGCTGCAACGCCTTGGCGAACTCCCACTCCGAGGAGATCTTCCCCCCGTACCGCCGCAGCCACGGCTCCTTGCGCGCCTCGGCCAGGGCGGTGATGCGGTCGGCCTGGGCCTGCGCGGCGTGGTGACGCCAGAGCTTGACGTAAGCATGCGGACGGGACGCGAGATCGGGGAGTTCACACAGGGGCGTGCCGTCGGCGAGGACCGGCAGGACGGTGCACGCGGTGAAGTCCGTGCCGACGCCCACCACCTGCTCCGGCCGCACACCGGAGCGGGCCAGCGCCTCGGGTACGGCGATGCGCAGGACGTCGATGTAGTCCGCGGGCACCTGCAACGCCCAGTCGGGCGGCAGCGGCGTACCGTCGGGCAGCTGCCGGTCGAGGACCGCGTGCGTGTACGGGTGCTCGGCGGCGGCCAGTTCGGCGCCGTCGGCGACACGGACCACCACGGCCCGCCCGGACAAGGTCCCGTAGTCGACCCCGACGACGTAGGTGTCGGGAGGGGTGTGTGCGCTGTGCTCGGCGTTCACCACCGGGCCGCCCTTCTGTTCGATGTTCGGTATTTCGATTGCCGTTCGAAGTGGTGAATGGAGGGGAGGGGCCCGGCGCGAGGGCCGGGCCCCTGGGGAGTCGGTGGTCAGCCGACCAGTGGCGCCACGGTCACCCGGTCGATGTTGGGTGTGTAGGCGCTGGCGTTGGCGAAGGTGATCGTGTTGGCGCCGGCGGTGAGGGTGACCGGGACGGGGAGGTCCCAGTAGCTCGACCAGCTGTAGTTGTTGCGGAACATGACGGTCTGCGCGGTGCCGTTGACGGCGATCTGGGCCGCCCGGGAGACGACGTTGGTGTTGTAGTTCCCGGAGCCGGAGACCTGGTTGTTGGCGTAGCGGACGTTCATGACGTACCGCCCGGCGCTGGCCGCGCTCACCTGGAGGGTGAGGGTGTTGGCGGAGCCGTTGCCGACGTAGCCGACGTAACTGCCGCCGGAGGCCCAGGTGTCCGAGGTGACGACGGCGGTTCCGGCGCGGGTGCCGTTCTCGGCCTCGTAGGAGGTGACGCCCGTGGTGTCACCGCTCGCGGCTACGCGCAGGTCGCGCAGCGTCAGCGTGGTGGAGCCCGAAGTGGCGGCCGTGATGCGGTTGTTGCCCGCCGACAGGTACAGGCGTGAGCTCTTGTCGGTGAGCGTGCCGCTCGTGGAGGCCAGCGTGACGGCGGTGGCGCCGTCCAGGGTGAGGGTGCCGGAGCCGTTGGAGGAGTAGTCGGTGTGGACGGTGTAGTAGCCGTCGGTCGGCGCGTAGACGTCGAAGGCGGCCGAGGAGCCCGAGGTCAGGGCCAGGGCGCCGGCGCCGGTCGTGCCGGACGCGGTGTAGCTGTAGGCGGGCGATCCGGTGATGTCGGCGTACGTGGCCGGGTAGGAGGTCTCGGCGGTGGAGGCCGCGGTGAGGTCGATCTTGTCGAGGGTGACCTCGTTGGCGCCCTTGGCCAGGGTGATCGTGTGGGCGCCCGCGGTCAGGGAGACCGAGGCTCCGGCGGTGGAGCGGTAGGTCCAGTTCAGGGTCGGGGTGTAGGTGACCGTCTGGGACGAGCCGCCGTCGACGGTGAGGGTCTGGGTCGCCGGGGCGCCGGACTGGTTGCCGTAGAAGACGTTGAGGTTGTACGTGCCGGTGGTCGGGACGCTGACGCTGAAGGCGACCTTGCTGCCCGTCTGGTTCAGGCTGCCGACGTCCTTGGTGCCCGAGGTGGCATAGCCGTAGGCGTTGGAGACGGAGCCCTGGGTGTAGACGGTGCCGCTGGTGATGGTCGCGCTCTCGGCCTCGTACGACGCCTGCCAGGGCACGCTCGCCGCGGTGGGCGTGCCGGTGCCCGCCGGGTTGACGACGATGCGGTAGGCGGCCATCGGGTCGAGGTTGGTCAGCGGCACGGTGATGCTGCCGTCGGAGGCGACGGTGTAGGTGCTGCGGGCCAGGACGGTCGGCGCGGGGCCCGCTCCTTCGTAGCCGCTCCAGGCGGTGCGCTCCACGGAGACGTTGACGGTGCTGCCGAACGACGCGGGGATGTGCTGGACGACGGTGTTGGCCGAGCCTGAGGTGCCGCCGCCGAGGAGTACCTGGGCCTGCTTGCGGCCGGTGTCGAGGGACGCGATGCCCTGGAGGGTGTCGATGACGTTGGCCTGCGGCGGGGTCGTCTTGACGGTCTGGCCGGTGAGGCCCGCGTACCAGCGCAGCAGCCACCAGTCGCCGTTGGGGATGTTGGTCTGGCTGACGTTGCCGTCCAGGTTGCCCGCGATGTCCCAGTACGCCTGGTCGGCGTAGACCTTGTTCCGTTCGAACATGGACATCCACTGGACCATCTGGCCCGGGACGGAGAGGTCGCGGCGGTCGCCGTACTCGTTGATGTTGACCGGGCGGGGGCTGATGCCGGCGTTGGTCTCGATGGTGCGGTAGGCGGCGAGGTTGCCCTCGAAGTTGGACAGGGAGCTGGGGTCCAGCTCGTGCCAGGTGGTCATGTCCGGCAGGACGTTGTTGGCCTTGGCCCACGGGTAGAAGTCGCCCATGAGGCGGGCGTCGTAGTGGGTCTCGTTGGGGCCGGCGATCCGGGCGTTGGGGATGATCGACCGGATCTTGTTGTAGACGGTCGTCCAGTCGCTCTCGAAGGCGGCGAGCGCGCTGTTGTAGGTGGCGGTGGTGGAACTGCCCAGGCCGGTGTACCAGTTGCCGTCCGGCTCGTTGAACGGCACCCACACGAACGTACTCGCGTCGGACCTGACGGCGACCTTGCGGACCATGGTGTCGACCTTGGACAGGTAGTCCGTCAGCCCGAGGTTCTCGTACGGCCACTGGGCGTAGATGTCCTGCATGTAGATCAGGTTGTCGCCGCCGCCACCGCGGGCGAAGGCGGGCTGGACGACCAGCGCGTCGCCGTTGGGGTGCTGGGTGCCGTCGGGCGCCTTGGTGGCGATGCTCGTCATGTGCAGGGGCGTGACCAGGCTGTCGCCGGGCACTCCGTCGTCGCTGAGGCCGTACAGGGCGCCGTTGGCTCCGTGCATGACCGCGCCGGTGGTCTGGCCGAGGTCGACGGTCAGCTGCGGGGTGGCGGCCTGCGCGACGGGCACGGTCAGCGCGGTGGCCACGAGGGTGGCCGTGATCACGCCCGCGCCGATGAGGCTGCGGACAGGGCCGGATCTACGAGGTGTTCGAGGCATGGGTCCTCCTCCTCCCGCACCGTTGCGGGAGGCTCGTGGGGTACTGCCGGGGGGTGTGCTGCGGGGGGGGGGGTACGGGGAGGGGTGGCGTACGGGGAGGGGTGGCGTACGGGGAGGGGTGGCGTACGGGGAGGGGTGGCGTACGGGGAGGGGTGGCGTGCGCGGAGAGGCGGCCTACGGGGAGGGGCCGGCGTACGGGAGGGGTGGCCGCTACTTGACGGCGCCGCTCGTGATGCCGGAGACGATGCGGCGCTGGGCGACGACGAAGACGAGCACCATCGGCAGGCTCATCATCACGATGTAGGCGAAGATCAGATGCCAGTTGTTCAGGTACAGCTGGGCGTTGGCGATCTGATAGAGGTTGAGCGGCAGGGTGGCCTTGTCGCCGCCGCCGAGCACGAAGAAGGCGTAGAAGACGTCGCTCCAGGCGAACAGCATCACCATGATCGTCGCGGTGGCGATGACCGGGCGCAGCAGCGGCAGGATGATCTGCAGGAAGACCCGCAGGGGGCCGGCGCCGTCCATCCGCGCGGCTTCTTCCAGTTCCTCGGGCAGGTTACGGATGAACCCCGTCATGAAGAAGATCGACGTGGACAGGTACATCCCCGAGTAGACGGCGATCATGCCGAGTTGGGTGCCGGCCAGGCCGAGCTGGCGCAGCTCCATGACGATGGTGATCACCGCGGGCGGCAGCAGCAGACCGCTGATGCTCAGCGCGTACATGACTCCGACCAGCCGCCCCTTGCGGCGGGCGAACACCCAGGCCGCGCCGGCGCCGAGGAACAGGACGACGAGGACGGAGGGGACGACGACCAGCAGGCTGTTGACGAAGCCCTGGACGATCTTCCCCTGGTCGAAGGTCTGCTGGTAGTTGTCGGCGGCCTGGACGTGGTGCGGCAGGGCCAGGTTGGGTTTGATCGCCTCGGCCTGGGGCTTCAGCGAGGTCACCGCGACCAGCCAGAGCGGCACGCCGATGGTGAGCGCGGCGATGAGCAGGACGGCGAGGGGGCGGACGATCCGCCCGGGGCGCAGGCGGCCGCGCGCGGCGCCCCCGGACACGGGGACTCGGGCCGTCACGAGGGCTGTCACTGGTTGTCCTCCCTGCGGCGCAGGCCGACGATCACGGGCACGGCGAGGACGACGACGATCAGGAAGAGCACCAGGCTCATCGCCGACGCCTGGGCGTAGAGCCCCTGGCCGAAGACGCGGAACATGTAGATGTTGAAGACCTCCGTCTCGCTGCCCGGCCCGCCCGCGGTGGTCGCCTGGACGATGTCGAAGGTGTTCATGGAGCCGATCAGGGCGGTGGTGACGTTGAAGGTCACCGCGGGCGCCAGCAGCGGGAAGCGGATCGACCAGAAGGTGCGCCAGGCGCCCGCGCCGTCGATGCGGGCGGCCTCCAGGACGTCGCCGGGCATGCTCTTCAGACCGGCGAGGTAGATGAGCATGGCCAGCCCCATCCACTTCCAGCCGTGGATGAGCGTCACCACGACCAGCGTCCAGGTCGTCGACCCCAGCCAGGGCGTGTCCACGGGGTGCCCGGCCAGCGAGGACAGCACGTCGTTGAGCGCCCCGTCCTGCGCGAGCAGCGCCCGGAAGATGTAGCCGACGGCGAGCGCGGAGATCAGCACGGGGAGGAAGAAGACCGCGCGGAAGAAGCGGTTGAACCGGGTGTCGCGCTCCAGCAGCAGCGCCAGACCGAGTCCGAAGCCGTTCTGGAAGAGGGCGACGAGGACCGCGTACTCCAGGGTGATGCGGATGTCGCGGACCATGGAGCCGTCGTGCAGGATGCTCCGGAAGTTCGACAGGCCGGCGAACCTGATGTCCGGGTGGAAGGCCGACCAGTTCGTGAACGGGTAGACGAAGCTGAGCAGGTTCGGCAGCAGGAAGAACAGGCCGAACACGGCGAGCGCGGGCAGGGCGAACCACCACGGCTGGTTGTGCTTGCTACGAGACCGTGCGCGCCGGACGGGCTGCTGGGGGCCGTCCGCTTCCTTCGCGCCGGTGGCGTCGGTGACGCCGATGGTGGCTGTGTCCGCCACGTTCTTACCTCCGGGAAGGTGGCCCCGGGCGCGTCTTTCGAGAAGGACCCGGGGCGGGGCTGGCGAAGGCGGGCGTCGGTCAGAAGCCGGCGACGCCGCGTGCCTTGAGGACCTGGGTGAACTGGTCCTCGGCGGCCTGCGCCACCTGCTTGGGCGTCTTCTTGCCGTAGATCATGTCGGCCAGGGCCAGGTGCATGTCGGGGGCGGTCAGCGCCTTGACCTGGAAGACGCCGGTCGCGGTGGCGAGGGCCTTGGACTGGGCGATCGCGGTCTGCGGCAGACCGGCGGGGTTGGCGACGGACGGCTCGACGGAGACGACCTTGTTGGCCTTGATGTAGTTCGCGTAGTTCGGGCCGAGCCAGAAGGACATGAACTGGCGGGCGGCGTTCTCCCGCTTGGTGTCGCCCGACTTGAAGGCGACGACGCCGTTGGTCTGGTCGGGAGAGTACTCGGCCGACGCGGAGCTGTTGGCGATGGGGAACCAGCCCAGCTTCTTGTCCATCTCCGCGGTGTCGGAGGTGGCCTGGATCTCGGACTGGAGCGAGGTGACGTTCAGGGCCATCGCGGCGGTGCCGTCCATCAGGGCCTTGCCCTGGTCCACGAAGGTGGCGGTCTTGTAGTTCTTCTGGGCCAGACCCGCGTCCAGGAGCTTGGTCTTGTACTTGGTGATCGCGTCCACGATCACCTTGTTCGTCCAGCTCTCCTTGTTCTTGTTGAGGTCGTCCCAGAAGGACTGCGGCAGGTCGGTCAGCTGCGCCTGGACCTGCCACTGCAGGGGCCACTTGTCCCCGCCGACCTCGAAGAACGGGGCCACGCCCGGGACCTTCGCCTTGATCTTCGCGCCGTCGGCGAGGAGTTCGTCGTAGCTGGCGGGCATGGTGGTGATGCCGGCCTTGGCGAAGGCGTCCTTGTTGTAGTAGACGCCGAGGACAGCCGGGCTGGTGACGATCGCCGCGTAGCGGTGCCCGTCGACCTGGCCGAGGCTCTGCTCGGTCTTGCCGAGCTTGGACACCCAGTCCTCGTTGTCCAGTTGCAGGAGGTTCGTCGCGGGCTGGATGAAGGGCAGGGTGCTGCCGGTGGGCTGCCAGAACATCAGGTCGGGCTTGACGCCCGAGGCGAGCTTGGTCGGGACGTTCGACTCGTAGGGGTCGGGTATGACCTCGGTGGTGACGGTCGCTCCGGTGGCCTTCTCGAAGGCCTCGATGGCCTGCTTGGGCTCGCCGACGCTGTTCTGGGCGACCCACATGGTCAGCTTGACGCCCTTGAGGCTGGCGGTGGCGTCGACCGAAGAGGTGGGCGCGGCGCCGGTGCTGCCGCCGCTGGCGTCGCTACAGGCGGTGGCGGCGAGCCCGAGGACGCACACGGCGGCAAGGGCGGGAACGACTCTGTTCATGGCGATGTCCTTGGCGGTGAAGGAGAGTAGGTGGAGCCATGCTGTGGAGATGGGTGATCGCTGAGGGGAACCGGGGGCGTAATCGCGCCGGCGGGGTCATGAGCCCGTGCCCCCCTGGCTTTCGCGTGCGCTGGGACGTGAGAGCTCGTGCGAGCTCTCACGGACGATGAGGTCGGTGCCGACGAAGGTCGGCGCGGGCGGCTCGTAGTCGCTCTCGAGTTGGCCGCGCAGCAACGCGAAGGCGTCGCGGCCCAGTCCCTGGAAGTCCATGCGGACCGTGGTGAGAGCCGGTGTGACGAAGCCCGAGTGCGGGGCGTCGTCGAAGCCGACGACGCTGACGTCCGCGGGCACCGACCGCCCGGCGTGATGCAGGGCGCGCAGGACGCCCAGCGCCAGGTCGTCGTTGCCGCACAGGATCGCCGTGGCGTTCGGGTCGTCGGCGAGTTTGCGTCCCGCGTCGTAACCGGCCTGTGCGTCCCAGCCCTTGCCGTGGGGCTCGGGCGGGGTGATGCCGGCCGCTTCCAGGGCCTGGCGCCAGCCCTGGGCACGCGGCCCCTCCGTGCTGCGGGTGTCCGCCGACGTCGGGATCGCGATGTAGTGGACGGTGTCGTGTCCGAGCTGCAGCAGATACGCGGTGGCGGCACGGGCCGCCTCGCGGTCGTCGGCCCATACGGCCGGACGGGGAGGCGTCCGGCCCTGCGGCGGCGCTTCCACGACCGCGGCGCACGGCACGTTCGCCGGGACCCGGCTCAGGGCCGAGGCGCCGAGCCGGTCGAAGCCGATGACCATCAGTCCGCCGCCGGTGGCGGCGGCCTCGGAGATCGTGCGGTCCAGGTCGTCCTCGGGCGTCAGCACTCTGACGCCCAGTGCGTAGCCCGCGGCGCGGGCCGCTTCCTCCAGACCTTGCAGGGTGGCCGCATAGCCGAAGAGGGTGGTGTTCGACGTGAGCACCGTGATGGACCGGGTCACACCGCTGGCCAGGGCGAACGCGGTGGCGTTGCGCCTGAATCCCAGCGTCTTGATGGCCGCCTCGACGCGCTCGCGCGTCTCCTCACGGACGTTCGGGTGGCCGTTGATGACCCTCGAAACGGTCTGGTAGGAGACGCCCGCCGCCTGGGCGACATCGCGGATGCTGGCTGCCTTCTGCGGTTCCTGTTCAGGTCCCTGGTGGCCGCCGGAGCTTGTGTGACCGGTCACAGACATGCGAGGATTGTGAGCGGTCACAACGCTGGCCGTCAAGAGATCGAAACCGGGGATTTACCTGGCGATCACATCAAGAGCCGCATATGCGCTGCTCGGCGACGTACTGGATCGCTGTCGGCGAAGTACCGGCCCGGAGTCGGGCGAAGGACTGACTCGGTGCCGGGCCGGTCCTTCGCCGGCCGGCCCGCCGTCGGCCGGCCCGCCGTCGGTCCGCAGCGCACGAAAGATCGCCCACCCAGAAGGGAAACCGCGTTGACTACTGCTGTCGAAGCAGCCGAGAGCTCTCTTCTCTGGTCCCATGAGTCCCTCGGACTGCACGCCATCGCGGATTCCGCCGGGTCGGTCAGGCTCGGGGCGCCGGGCCAGGACTGGGACTCGCTGCTCCCCCTCGTCGAGGTCACGGCCACCGGCCATGGCCGCACCTGGTCGGGGGAACGTTTCATCGACACCGCCATCGGCGCCCGCCTGGTCTACCGCGACCAGGAGACCGTCCAGGAAGGGGACGGGCAGGAGAGAGCCGGACAGGAGAGGGCCGGGCAGACCGGGCAGAAGGGGGACGGGCAGGAAGGCGGCCGGCAGCGCACGACGATCCGGCTGGCGGACCCGGTGACCGGCCTCGTCGCCGAGATCACCCTGTGGTCCCGCCCCGGCGCCGGCTTTCTCCGCTCACAGGTGCGCCTGGTCAACGAAGGAAGTGAAACGCTTCAGCTGGAGAGCGTGTCGAGCCTGGCCCTCGGCGGCGTCCTGGACGCCTCGGGCGGTCTGGACGACCTGACCGTCCACTGGGCGGACAACGACTGGCTCGCCGAATGCCGTTGGCGGCAGGCCGCGTTCCGCGACCGGATCGTCCCGCTGAGCCGGGCCGCGCACGGCCATGAGGGGCGCGGCTGCTTCGAGCGGTACTCGCAGGGCAGCTGGTCCACCGGCCGCCATCTGCCGATCGCCGCGCTCACCGACCGGACCGGTCGCGCCTGGCTGTGGCAGATCGAGTCCAGCGCGGGCTGGCGCTTCGAGACCGGCGAGCGGGAGGGCGCCGCCTACCTCGCGCTGTTCGGCCCCGACGACGCCCACCACCAGTGGCGTCGGACCCTGGCCCCGGGCGAGGAGTTCACCTCCGTCCCGGCGGTCCTCGTACGGGCCGAGACCGGCGGGCTGGACGCCGCGTTCGGCGAACTCACCGCCTACCGCCGCCGGATCCGCCGCGCCCACCCGGACCACACCGCCCTCCCGGTGATCTACAACGACTACATGAACACCCTGATGGGCGACCCCACGACCGACAAGCTCCTGCCGCTCGTCGAAGCGGCCGGATCGGCGGGCGCCGAGGTCTTCGTCATCGACGCCGGCTGGTACGACGACGACGCCCAGGGCTGGTGGGACGCCGTCGGCGCCTGGGACGCCTCCGACCGGCGCTTCCCCGGCGGCATCCAGCAGGTACTGGACGCGGTCAGGAAGCAGGGGATGACCCCGGGACTGTGGCTGGAGCCCGAAGTGGTCGGCGTCCGCAGCCCGCTGGCCCGCACGCTGCCGCCCGAGGCGTTCTTCCGGCGGGGCGGAGTACGGGTCACCGAACACGGCCGCCACCACCTGGACCTGCGCCACCCGGCCGCCCGCGCCCACCTCGACCAGGTCGTGGACCGGATCGTCGGCGACTGGGGCGTGGGCTATCTGAAGCTCGACTACAACGTCAACGTCGGCCCCGGCACGGAGAACGGCGCCGAAAGCGCCGGCGCGGGCCTGCTCGGCCACCATCGTGCCCACCTCGACTGGATGGCCTCCCTCCTCGACCGGTACCCCGACCTCGTCCTGGAGAACTGCTCCTCGGGCGGACTGCGCATGGACTACGCGCAGTTGGCGGTGGCGCAGCTGCAGTCCACCAGCGACCAGCAGGACCCCCTGCGCTACCCGCCCATCGCCGCCGCGGCCGCCACCGCCGCGGCCCCCGAACAGGCCGCCGTGTGGGCCTACCCCCAGCCCGGCTTCAGCCCCGACGCGATCGCCTTCACCCTCACCGGCGCGCTGCTGGGCCGTATCCACCTGTCCGGTTTCCTCGACCGCATGAGCGAGGCCGAGCTGGAACTCGTCCGCTCGGGCGTCTCCGTCTACCGGAGCATCCGCCAGGAGATCGCCGACGGCCTCCCGTTCTGGCCGCTCGGCCTCCCCTCCTGGGAGGACGCCTGGCTCGCCCACGGCCTACGCGGTCCGGCCGGCACGCTCCTCACCGTGTGGCGGCGGGAGGGAGCCGGCGCATACGACGGGGGCGGCGCCCGCACGCTCCCGATCCCCCACCTGCGCGGTACGGACATCCGCCCCACGGTGCTCTACCCCGTCGACGCCGACGCCTCCGCGACCTGGAACGCCGCCGCCGGCGAACTCACCGTCTCCCTGCCCCGCGTCGACACGGCGGTGCTGCTACGGCTCTGAGCGGCGGCTGTTGCCTAGCTGGTCCGTGGCTGCTCCCTGGCTGTTCCGTGGCTGTTCCGTTCCCGGGAGGCGGATCGACTGTGCGTGGCGGAAGACGTTCCGCGGGTCCCAGTACGCCTTGGCGTGCTGGAGTCGCGGGTAGTTCGCCCCGTAGTAGAGGTGATGCCAGGGCTGGCCCGAGGTGTTGAGGTCGGGGTCGCCGAGGTCGACGTCCGGGTAGTTGACGTAGCAGCCGTCGGTGTTGAGCTCCTCGGGCTGGTCCGGGGCCGGAACGACGGGGACGCCGCCGGTGGCCCCGTACATCTCCTCGTAGAAGCCGCGGATCCAGTTCAGGTGGGGTTCGGCGATGTCCGGGTCGGCCAGGGCGTCCTGGTAGTCGTACACGCCGTCGCGGTTGGCGTCCTCGCCCCAGGTCCAGTACGACTGGTACTGGAGCTTCAGCACGGACGAGCGCTGTGGGACCGCCGTGTCGGCCGGATCGACGTCGTTGATCCGGCCGCCGTAGGAATCCACCTGGAGCAGGGCCTGATCGTTCGTGTACGCCTCGTCGGTGAGGCGGACGAAGATCGTGTCGAGCTGGTCCTCGGTGAAGTTCGCCGTGTGGTACGCGGACTTGTACTTGCCGCACCGGCTCGGCCCGGAGCCGTTGAGGTTCTGGGTCGCGGTGAGCCAGGGCAGCCGGGTGGGGATGTAGTGCTCGTAGAGCGCCTGGTGCTCGCCCATCTGCACGTCGAACGGCGTCTGGGGGTAGGCGTCCTCGGGGGCGAGCCAGTCCAGGAAGCGGTTGAGGCGGTCGATCGAGTCCTCGCGGGTGCCGTCGAGCTGGAGGACGAGACCGACCTTGCCCGCGGTGTGGTTGGTCAGTTTGAGCAGGGTGAACAGGTCGCGGAAGTCGAACTCGCGGAGCAGCTCCGGCCCTTCGCCCGTGCGCTCGCCCTCGAAGAACTCGCCGTAGCGGCGCACCAGGTCCTTGAACTTGCCCGGATCGTCCTTGAAGATCCCCCACTCCCAGGACAGCGCCCTGGTCAGCACCTGGGCGGGCGGCTGGGGAAGGCCGCGGAACCAGTACCGGGTGACCACGCCGAAGTTGCCGCCCCCGCCGCCGGTGTGCGCCCACCACAGGTCGCGCAGCGCGGGCTCCGGCGAGTCCTTGCGGGCCACGGTGACCTCGGCGTGCGTCAGGTCGCGTACGGTGACCACCTCGACGGCGTGGAGATAGTCGACCGTGAGGCCGTGCAGCCGGGAGAGCAGGCCGAAGCCGCCGCCGGAGATGTGGCCGCCCGCGCCGACGGAGTAGCAGGAGCCGCCGGGGACGGCGAGGCCGGAGCGGTGGTAGAGCTGGGTGACGGTGTGCCAGTTCGTCGCGCCCGCCTCGACGCAGTACGCGTCCATCGCCGGGTCGTAGTAGACGCCGTTCATGGTGCTGACGTCGATGATGACGGCCACGTCGTCGGCGCAGACGAAGTCCTCGTAGCAGTGCCCGCCGGAACGGACGGAGACACGGCTCGACGACGAACCGGCGTCGGCGCGGGTGAGGAAGGCGCCGAGGGCGGCGACCACGTCGGCGGTGCTGGAGGCCACCACGATGTAGTCGGGACTGGCGATCCAGCGCTGGTTGAAGCCCCGGCGCAGCGCCTCGTAGCGCGCGTCCCCCGGGCCGACCTCGATCGGCCCGACCGGCCCGGAAGCGGCGGATGCAGTGGTCACGGCGATACCTCCACGCCAGACGGCGACCATCGGACACCGCCAGCGTCGCGCGGGGCCGGCGCCGGTGACTCCGCCGTCCGGGTGACGATCACGGGCGCGAGGAAGCACCGACCGCACCGCCCCGCACGCCGGAGCCTCCGCCGACAGACAACTCGCTCCCGGCCCGAAGGTCCCGTCGTCTAGGTTGGGCGCCATGGCACTGGCGCACATAGTTCTCGCTTCCGGCCGGTCGATCGAGCTCATGGCCGTGCAACTGTCCTCGACCCACGGCGGGATGCTGGAGGGGTATCCCTTCCGGCGCTGGAACGACCTCCAGGTGGAGCGCCTGTTGAGGAGCGTCGAGAAGGACCACGCCTCCCGTCCGGTGCATCTGGTCCCGCCGGTCCGGGAGTTGCCGGACGTTCCCGCCGGCGGCTTCGGCCCCGTCGAACTGCTGCCGGCCGTGACGTGCGTGGGGTCGTTCACCTCCTACCCGGTCGATCCGGACCTGGACACGGTCCTGCACCACTCCGCGCTGACCGTCATCTGGTTCCAGGCGACTCCTGACATCCCGTCGGGCGAGGATGCCGACCACGGCCTGCGCAACGTCCGCTGGGACGACACAGCGAGGGACTTCGAACGCTAGCGGATTCGACAACACCCCCTTTCACCTAGGAGAAGAGAGTCGTATGGCACGCGTGGTCGTGGTCAGTGGCGGCGGTACCGGCATAGGCCGGGCCGTCGCCGAGAGGTTCGCCCATGACGGAGAGGAGGTCGTCGTCGTCGGCCGCCGGGCCGACGTACTGGACCGTACGGCGGCGGAGATCACCGCCGCCGGCGCCCCCGCCAAGGTGGTGGCGTTGGCCGCGGATCTCTCCGAGGCCGCCGAGGCCGACAGAGTCCGGGCCGTCCTGGGCGAGCGGTACGGCCGGGTCGACGTCCTGGTGCACAGCGCGGGCGGCAACGCGGCGCTCGGCCCCTCGCCCGCACACGGCAGTCCCGCCGCCCGGGCCGCGGCGCACTGGGACGCCAACTTCCGGTCCAACGTGCTGACGACGGTGCTGCTCACCGAGGCGCTGCGGGACCTGTTCACCGCACCCGGCGGACGGATCGTCCTGCTCAGCTCGATCGCCGCCTACCGTGGCTCGGGCTCCGGCTCCTACGCCGGGGCCAAGGCCGCGCTGCACCCGTACGCCTACGATCTGGCGGCCGCGCTCGGCGGGCAGGGCGTCACCGTCAACGTGGTCGCCCCCGGCTACATCGCCGAGACGGAGTTCTTCCGGGGAAACCTCTCCGCGGAGCGCGAGCGCACGCTCGTCGGCCAGACGTCCACCGGCCGGGCGGGCACCCCGCAGGACGTCGCCGAGACGGTCCACTGGCTGGCGTCTGCGGGGGCCGGCCAGGTCACGGGCCAGATCATCCAGGTCAACGGCGGTGCAGAGCGCGGACGTTGACCGCCACGAGCCCGGCCTCCGGCTCCCGCGCCGCTCACCCCTGAACCAGCACGACCACTCCGCCCGCCAGCAGGAACGCCCCGCCCACGATGGCGATCCCGGCCAGAACGGCGAGGACCGCCGGGCGCAGGATCAGCTGCGGCGAGGGCGCGGCGGCCGCGCTCAGCTGCCGGCGGCGGAGTCCGAGCGCCCGGACACCGGCGTACATGCCGAGGATTCCCATGAACAGATACAGCATTTCTTCAGCCCTCCAGGCTGTCGAGAAGAATTCCCCGCAGGCTCACGCCCTCGGGGGGAAGCCCGTCACACGGGGGTGGTATTCGGGTCGGCCGCAGGTGAAGACGGCCTGCAGCACACGGGAAAGCCGGTCCATCCATGTGTACACCCAGCTCGACTGAGCCTACAGCCGACCCTCATACTGTCGACAGTCAAGGTCGAAATCATGACGCAGACCTTTTCAGGCCCTTGATTCCGCCATAGTGTCGACACTATGAAGGCGTCCATGAAGCCGACCGAAGAAGAAGAAAAAGAAGGAAACGAAGAGGCCAACAGCCATGGTGTGACCATGAGGGCCCGTGTCCGGGCCCTCCTCGTCGGCGGGGCCGCGGCCCTCGCCTTACCCGCCGCACCCGCCCGGGCGGCGTCGAGCGCCGGCGCCCTCGCGGTGGGCGCCGGCGAGACCTACGTGCTGAGCGCGACGACCCGGCTGACCTCGCTCTCGCTCGCCGAGGGCGGCACGCTCGCCGTACCGGACGGATACAGCCTGACGATGACCGTCGACGGCGTGGAGACCGGCTCGGTGCTCACGGCGACGCTGGCCACCGGCACGACGATCGCGCCCGGCGCGTACCAGGGCGACATCGTGCTCACCGTGGCCGAGCAGCACACGGCGACGTTCGCGAACGTGACCTTCCCGATCCGGCAGGCGCTCTACGTCGGCGCGTCGGGGGTCGTGGCGGCCAGGTCCGTGCTGTCTGCGGTGACCGGGGGCCGGGTGACGGACTCCGGCGCCCAGTCGGTCGGGATCGTCTCGACCGGGGAGGCGTTCGACGGGGTGTACGTGGCGGACGGCGGCGCGTACACCCTGCGGCGGTCGAGGATCGCCTTCACCGGCAACGGGCGCTGCGACTTCGTCGGGGACGGCGCCGCCGTGGTCGCGACCGGCCCGGGCACGACCCTGCTCCTGGACGGGGTGACCATCGCGAACCAGGGGGTGGTGCGCAGCGCCGTCGTCGCCGAGGACGGCTGCTCCCTCGTGGTCAAGAACTCCCGCATCCGCTGCCTGAACGGGGTCCTGCCCGCCGACTACGTCCCCGCGGGCGGCGCGAACATGCTGGTCGTGCCGTGGCGGCTGGGCATCTCCGGCAACGTCCGGGCCACCAACCTGCTGGGCGCGAACACGACGGCCACCTACCTCTCCTCGTCGATCGAGTCCGAGACATGGGGCGCCTTCTCCGTGGACTCGACGTCCGACTCGCGGGCCACCGTCGTCAACTGCCGCATCGCCAACCTGGGCGACGAGGGATACGGCACCTTCGCCGACGGCAACGTCGTGGAGCGCATCCTGGGCTGCGAGATCGACGCGGGCACATACGCGACGATCATCGGCGCCTCCAACGCCACGGTGCACTACGGCGACAGCACCGAGGAGGCCGTCGCCGCCCTCGACGCCGAGCTGGGCCTGGGCCTCTCGGACGCCGAACTGGCCGCCCTGCCGGTGCGCGGCACCAGCATCGCCTCCCGGGGGTTCGGCGTGCTGTGGCACGGGGCCGGAACCCTGCGCATCGACGGCTCCACGGTGCTCGACACCGCGCACACGGCCTTCCTCGACAAGGCCGTCCGGGCCACCATCACGGTCGACGGCTCCCAGGGAGCCCGGATCACCCCCGGCAACGGGGTCGTCCTGCAGGTGATGGAGACCGACAACCCCGGCTCCGTCAACGGCGTGTACACCGAGCCCGTCGGCGACCCGGTGCGCGACGACGGCTTCGACGTGACAGCGGTGCACAGCGCGGACACCACGGCGGCCTTCACCTCCATCTCCGTGCAGGGCGACTTCTACAACGCGCGCCGCAGCGGGCAGAACATGGCGCTGACCTTCGACCGGTCGAGCGTCGAGGGCGTCCTGTCCGCCTCCGTCTCCCGGCACGCCGTCGACTCCATCGGCTCCGCGCAGTACACGGAGCTGGGTCATGTCGCCAACACCGTCCGGCCCGTCGTCAACAACGGGGTCCTCGTCACCCTGACCGGCGGTTCCACATGGACGGTGACCGGCACGTCGTATCTCAGCGTTCTGGCCCTGGACGCGGACTGTGCGGTGACGGCCCCGGCCGGGGGCACGGCGGCGATGACGGTGGACGGGGAAACGACGGCCCTCACCCCGGGGCAGACCCACACCGGCGCGATCACGCTGACCGTGGCGTGACGGTGGGCCGTGCGGGTCGGCGGGCCGTGCGGGTCGGGCGCTGGGCGGGTCGGGTGCTGGGCGAACCCACGGTCTCATAACACGTGAATCACAGCAGAGCCCCCTAGATTTACATGTACACAACAAAACCCATGACGAAGCCGTCATGCCACAGCAGTCATGCCAAAGCAGTCATGACGGCGAGGGCTCTCCGGCCCTCACCACCCGCGAAAGGACATCCGTCCCCATCATGAGCAACCACAAGAAGCGCAGGACCCGTCGCATCCTGACCCTCGGCACCGTCGGCGCCCTCGCCCTGGGCGCGAGCGTCGCCGCCCTGGCGTCGGCGACCGGACCGCTCACGACAACGGCCGCCGCCTGCTCCTCCGGCCTCGTCTTCACACAGTCGGACACCTCCGCCGCGGTCGGCGACAACCCCCGGCACGTGGTGACCGGCGACCTCGACGGCGACGGGAACGCCGACGTCGTCGCGGCCGACCTCGACGCCGACTCGCTGTCCGTGCTGCTGGGCAACGGCGACGGCACCTTCGCCACGGCGACCGACTACGCGGTGGGCAACGGCCCGTACCAGTCCGTCATCGCCGACTTCGACGGCGACGACAGCCCGGACATCGCCACCGCCGACTTCAACGGCGGCACCGTCAGCGTCCTGCTCGGCAACGGCGACGGCGCCTTCGCCGCCTCCGTCCAGTACACCGTCGGCGCGGGCGCCCGCTCCCTCGTCCCCGGCGACCTCGACGGCGACGGCGACCTGGATCTGGCGGTGGCCGAGGAACAGGGCGGCGGCGTCAGCCTGTTACTGGGCGACGGCGACGGGGCGTTCACGGTCGACGTCGAGGCGGTGACCGTGACCCGGCCGCACGGCCTGGTCCTCACCGACTTCGACGGCGACGGCGACCTGGACATCGCCACCGCCAGCGTCGCCACCGGCGGAGGCGTCAGCGTGGTGCTCGGCAACGGCGACGGCACCTTCGGCGACGTCACGGAGTACGCCAGCGTCGCCCGCCTGTACTCCATCGCCCACGGCGACTTCGACGGCGACGGCACGACCGACCTGGCCACCATCAGCAACGGCTCCAACACCCTGGAGGTCTTCACGGGCAACGGCGACGGCACGTTCGACGACTCCGTCTCCTCCACCACGTCCGCCCTGCCGGTGGCCGTCTCCGCCGCGGACGTCGACGGCGACGACGTGACGGACGTACTCGTCTCCTCCCTCAAGGGGAACTCCGTCACCGTCTTCCAGGGCACGTCGAGCGGCAGCATGACCGAACTGACCGAACTCGCGGCCGACGGGGCCTACGAAGCGGCAGCCGCCGACCTCACCGCCGACGGCACCCAGGACCTCGTGGTGGCGAGCAGCAACAGCGACCAAGTGGACGTCTTCACCGGCTCCTGCGACTGAGCACCCGCCCGCGTCCCCCGCCGACGAAGGCCCCTTCACACGAAGGGGCTTGACGCTTTCCAGCAGCTGGAAAGCGCTACGGGCCGCGTGGCAAGCCTCGCGTGTGTCGCTTTGCCGGTCGCACGACTCAGGGGGCCTTTGTGGCGGACCGCTTCGCGCTTCTGCCCCTGCCGGCGCCCGTGCCGCTCCGACCGGGCCCGGCGGGCGCTGTCCGGGTCGGTGCGGTCGGCCACTTGAACTCGATCTCCAGCTCGATCTCCCCGTTGCCGACCTCGACCTCCATCTCACCGCGAAGGTCGTCGGGGATCCGCAGGCTCAGGGTCCCGGAACCGAGTTCCAGTTCGGCGTCCCCGCCTTTCCTCAGCGCAGCCGCGAGTGCCGTGAGCTGGTCAGCCGCCTCCATGCGTGACAGCGAGCTCTTCTGCTCAAACTTGAGGTCCTTCATGGGCGCCTCCGATCCGGAACAAACAGGGCACAACGCCAATTCTGCGGCCGCGGACGGGATCGGACATCTTCATGGCCGGGCGGGGAGCCGGAACCCGCGCCGCCGGCGCCGAACCCGGCGGAATCTGCCGACGCGGCCCACGAGAGCCCCCCGTGCGCGAGGCCCGGATGGGCTCTACGGTTGAAGGGAAACCCCACATGCGCGGAACTTCCGCCTCACACCCCCCTCGGGCTCAGAACTCACCAGAAGGGCATGCGACATGTCCACTGCATCGGAAACCCCTGTCCTGGACACCCTCGCCGCGATGACGGTCGACTCGCTCGAGCGGTGCGGGCTCCCCCCGGACATGCTCATACTCACGCGTATCGCGGCGCTCGCCGCCTCGGACGCCCCGCCCATCTCCTACGCGGCGCATATCGACCCCGCCCTGAAGACCGGCCTGACCGCCGAGCAGCTGCAGGACGTCCTGGTCGCCATCGCGCCCATCGTGGGCACCGCCCGCGTCATGACGGCAGCGGGCAACATCGCCACGGCACTCGGCATCGCCATCGCCGTCGCCGACGCCGAGATCGAGGCCCAGGGCTGAGCGCGGCCTGAGTGCCCCGCGGGCGGAGAACGCGCGCGGAGAACGACGGCGCTACGCGGACACCGCGACCACGTGCTTGCCCATGACGCCGCCGCGCTCGAACGCCTCGTGCGCTGCGGCGATGTCCGCCAGCGGGTACACGCTGTCGACCACCGGGCGCAGCGCACCCGAAGTGACATGGTCGGCCACATCGCGCAGCACCGCGCTGTCCGGGTTGGCGCTGAAGGTGCGGATCCGGCGGGCTCCGTACACGCTGGACGCGGCGATCGCGGCCAAGGCGCCAGCCGACAGGCCGACGGTGACCATCCGGCCGCCCTTGGCCAACCGGCTTCGGTAGCAGTGCAGTTCCGAGCCGACGGTGTCGACGATGACGTCGAACGGTCCGATCTGGTCGGAGGTGGTGGAGCCGTAGTCGAGGACTTCGTCGGCACCGAGGTCGGTGAGCAGTCGGGCGTGGCGGTCGCGGGCCAGCGCGGTGACGTGGCCGCCCATCGCGTGTGCCAGTTGCACGGCGGCTGTGCCGACTCCACCGGCCGCGCCCCGCACGAGGACCCGTTCCCCGCCCGCGATGTGCACGCTGTCGCGCAGCGCGATGAGCGCCGTCGCGCCCGTCACGACCAGGGAGGCCGCCTCGACCGGCGAGAGGCCCGCCGGGGCGGGCGCGATCCGGTCCGCGGGGACCACGACGTACTCGGCCGCCCCCGCGGTGGCGTGCCGCTGACGGGGATGCACCATGCCCCACACCCGGTCCCCGGCCCGGTAACCCTCGACATCGGCACCGGTCGCGGCGACGACGCCCGAGAAGTCCAGCCCCGCACCGATCGGGAAGCGGCGCCCCGACACCATCTTCACCTCCCCGGCGCGGACGATCACGTCGTGTCCGTTCACGCTGGACGCCTCGACCGACACCAGGACCTCGCCGACACCGGGAGCGGGGCGGTCGACATCGTTGATCCGCAGGACGTCCGGTGTACCGAAGCTCGTGATCTGAGCGGCCTTCATGTCGCTGTTCCTTCCGTGGCCTGCTGGTGTGGAACCGATACTGGTCCCTGCTCGCGGCATCACGGTCGTTCGCCTTTTCCTGGGACCGGCAGACCCACCCTCCCCAGCGGCGCCCGCGCCATACTGGCGCCGTGACCGACGACTCCCTCGCCATGAGCGACGATCCCCGACGCGAACTCGCCGAGTTCCTGCGGACCCGCCGGACCCGGCTGCGGCCGGAGGACGTCGGCCTCGAACCCGGCCCGAGGCGGCGTGTCGCCGGGCTGCGGCGTGAGGAACTGGCCCTGCTGGCGGGGGTGAGTTCGGACTACTACCAGCGCATGGAGCAGGGACGCGACGTGCGACCTTCCGAACAGGTCCTGGACGCCCTCGCCCGCGCCCTGAACTTCTCCACCGAGGAGTGCCGGCACCTGCACAGCCTCGCCGCCGCCGCGCGCACACCGGTTCGCGCCCCGCGCCGGTACGAACCCGAGCAAGTACCGGACACCACACAGCGGTTGCTGCGCACGATGCCCTCGCCCGCGCTGGTCGTGGGCCGCTACCTGGACGTACTGGCCTGGAGCCCGCTGGCCGGCGCGCTGCTGGGCGAGTTCACCCGGCTCCCGGTGACGGAGCGGAACCTGCTGTCGCTCCTGCTGCATCCGGAGGCCGACCAGACCTGCCCGGAGCGGTCCGCCACCGTCGCCGAGCTGACCGCGATGCTGCGCGCCCAGGTCGCCGCCGATCCGGGGCATCCGCGCGCCGTGGAGCTGGTCGGCGAACTCGCGGTCCGCTGCGACGAGTTCGCGACGCTGTGGGCCCGCCACGACGTGGGGGAGACGACGCGCGGCCGGATGCGCGTCAACCACCCCATGGCCGGGGAGCTGAACCTGGACTGGGACGCCTACCCGCTGCCGGGCACTCCCGGCCCGATGCTGATCGTCTACACCGCTGTCGAGGGCAGCCCCGACGCCGAGCGTCTCCAACTGCTCGCCAGCCTGCTGGGCGCCCGCTGACCCGACCCGGAATCCACCCGGCACCGTCAGCGACGAGAGAGTCGACTACCGCGGTCGAACTCCTCCGTACGCTCGTTCGATTGTTCACGATCATGTTGTGGCGACCGCCGGGCGCTGATCGATCCCGCCGCGGTCGGACGCAGCCTGCGGGTGTTCGCCGGTGTGCGGCTGATGCGGCACACCCGCGCGGACGTGGTCGCGTTCGAGAGTGCGGTCAGGAGCGGTCAGAGAGTGATGGTGCCGCGGATGCGGACGGCGGCGGCGCCGCTGACCCAGACGGTCCCGTCCGTATCGGCGGTGATCTCGATACGTGCGGCCCGGCCCAGCCGCGCGCCCTGGGAGACCCGGTAGGTGGAGGGTGCGCCGCCGGTGGCGGTGAGCCACTGCCCGACGGCGGCGTTCATGCTGCCGCACGCGGGGTCCTCGGGCACGCCGACGCCGGGGGCGAAGGTGCGCATCTCCCAGTGGTACGGGGACCCTTGGGGGTAGGCCCCGATCGCGCCGACCATCGCGTCCGGGATGAGGGAGAGGTCGGGTTCGAGGGCGAGGACCTCCTCGGCCGTGGACAACCGGACCACAGCCCAGCCGGGCCCGTTGTCGACCCACTGGTGGGCGAGGACTCGGTCGCGCGTGATGCCGAACGCGGCCACGATCTGGTTCAGACAGTCGTCGTCGAGCGCGCCTTCGCGCACACGAGGAGGGGCGGCAAAGGACAGAGTCCCCTCGCCCCGGCGCACGGTGACCAGGCCGGCGGCGCACTCCTGCACGACGCGGTCGCCGTACTGCGGCATGCCGCCACCGTCCAGCCAGGCGTGCGCGGAACCGAGGGTGGGATGCCCGGCGAACGGCAGCTCACCCTGCGGAGTGAAGATCCGCAGCCGGTAGTCCGCCTCCGGGACGGTGGGGGGCAGCACGAACGTGGTCTCGGACAGATTCGTCCAACGCGCCAGGCTCTGCATCTCCTCATCGCCCAGGTCCGTCCCGTCCAGAAGGACGGCGACCGGATTGCCGGAATAGGGGCTCGTGAAGAACACGTCGACCTGCACGAACGAGCGTGCGCGCGGCATCGTCATCGAGGACCTTTCAGTAGCGGCGGCAGCGGACTCTGCGCGTTCCACCCTCCGACGGAAGCACGCCCATCCCAACGGGCGCCCGCACGGCCAGGACAGTGCCAGTCACGACAAAGCGGCCTGCTTACGACGATCACCGGGAGAGAATGACATGTGAGGGGAATGTAAAGACAGGAGAGCAACTGTGGGAGCCGACAGGGTAGTTGGGGACGGCGGGAACGGGACTCCGTTGCTGGGCCGCTCCGTCGAACTGGCCCGGCTCGACGCGCTGCTCGACCGTGCGACAGGCGACGCGCGCGGCACGGCGAGGGACGAGGGGTTCCGTGACAGCGGCCGTTCCCGGCTCGTCGACATCACCGGTGAGGCCGGCATAGGCAAGAGTCGGCTGCTGGGCGAGGTCTGCGCACGGGCGCACCGACGCGGAATGACGGTACTGCGCGGCAGAGCAACGGAGTACGAGCGGCAGGTGCCGTTCCAGGTGTTCACCGACGCGCTCGCCCACCTCGACCCGCACACCCTGGACGACTTCCAGGAGACCGACGCGGTGGCGCCCCTCCTTCAGCGGAGCGGCGCGGTCGACCGTTTCGGACTGCACCGGTCCACGGCCGTCCTGCTCGCCCGGCTCGCCGCCCCGTCCGGGCTGCTGCTGGCCCTCGACGACCTGCACTGGGCGGACCCGGCGTCACTGGAGCTGCTGGACCATCTCGTACGCCATCCCGTGCACGCCCCCGTCGTCCTGGCCGTGACACGCCGTGACCGCCAGAGTCCCGAGTCCCTCGCCGCCAGGCTCACCCGAGGACTCGACGCCGGCACGGTCGTCAGACTCGGCCTGAGACCACTGAGCGCACACGACTGCGCCGAACTGGCCGGCCTCGGCCTGCCGCCCGCCGAGACCGCCGCGCTGTACGCCGCGAGCGAGGGCAACCCGTTCTACTTCCTGACCCTCCTTCAGGCCCACCGCGGAGGTACGACGCCCGAGTCCTCGGCGCCGCCCGGGCTCGGCACCCTGCTGCTGGACGAACTGACCGTGCTCGCCCCCTCCCGGCGCGGCATCGTCGAGGCCGTGGCGGTACTGGGCGAGCACGCCACCCCGGCGATGGTGAGCCGGGTGACCGGCCGCTCCGGCACCGCGTTCACCGTCGACGTCCACGCTCTCACCCGCCGCGACCTGCTGCGCTCCGCCCCACAGGGCCTGCTGACCCTGCGCCATCCGGTCGTGCGAACCCTCGTCCACGAAAGCACGCCCTTCTTGAGGCGCGTCGAGATCCACCGGCTCGCCGCGCAGGAACTGGCCCGCGCAGGCGCCTCCGCCGCCGAGCAGGCCCACCATGTGGAACAGTCGCTGACGGCCTGGGACCCGGCAGCGGTGGCCGTGCTCGACGAGGCCGCCGCACGAACCGCCCGAACGGCCCCGGCGAGCTGCGCCCACTGGCTCGATGTGGCACTCCGCCACCTTCCGCACACTCCCGAACACGCCGCCCGGCGGCGTGAGTTGGTTTTGCGGCGGGCCCGCGCCCTGGCCGCGTGCGGTGGCCTGCGCGAGAGCCGCGACCTGCTCCATGAGCTGATCGCCACCCCGCGGCGGACATCCGGTGGCCCGACCACCGGCGAGGACCAAGGCCTCAGAGTGCGCGCGGTCGTCCTGTGCGCGCTGGTGGAGCGTCATCTGGGGCGCTGCACCGAGGCCGTCGCGCTGTTGCGCCGCGAGCTGGCCCGCGGCCCCGCACCGGCCGACGTCGTCCGGCTCGGCCTGGAGCTCGGCTCGGCCGCGCCCCAGGACAGCGACACCTCGTACACCCAGGTGCGCACCGAGGTCGAGGCGGCGCTCGCGGCGGCCCGGTCCACGGGGGACGAGGTCGGGGAGGCGGGCGTCCTCGCCGTCGCCGCCCTGGGAGAGGCGTACGAGGGCAACATGAGCGCGGCGCACGGACTCGCCCGGCAGGCCGCCGCCCTGGTCGACTCCCTGCCCGACAACGACCTCACCGCGCTGTGCGAACCACTGGCCCGGCTCGGCTGGGCGGAGGCCTTCCTGGAGCACTACCCGGACGCGGAGCGGCACGCAGAGCGCGGCCTCGACATCGCCCGCCGCAGCGGCCAGCTCTATGTCGTGCCCCATCTGCTGCTGTGCCTGTCCCATGTCCGGGTCCAGACCTGCCGGATCTCCTCGGCGCTGGAACTCGCCGACCAGGCCGAGGACATCGCCCGCGGGATCGGCAGCGACCAGTTGCTCGCGTTCGTCCTGGCGAGCAAGGCCGCGGCACTCGTCGCCGCCTGCCCGCCGGGCGACCCACGCCCTCTCGCCGTCGCCGAGGAGGCGGTGGCCGCGGCCGGCACCGGGGTCGACTGGTGGGCCTCCACGGCCTGGTGCATCTTCGGCTGGGCCGCGCTCATGGCCGGCGATCCGGTCCGCGCCCGGGACGCGATGCTCCAGGCGGGCGGTCCCGAGCTGCAGCGGATCCAGCCCTCGATGCGGCCGCTCTACCTGGAGATCCTGGTCACGGCCGCACTGGTGACGGGCAGGTCCGAGGAGGCCCGGAGCTGGGCCGAGCGGGCGCGCAAGGAGGCGGAACAACTGGGGCTGCCGATGCTGCGGGCGTCCGCACTGCGCAGCGCCGCCCATCTGCCGCTGGCGCAGGGGGACACGGCAGCGGCGGCGGACCTGTTCGCGGAGGCCGCGGCGGAGAGCGCCCGCTGCGGCGCGGTCTTCTGGGAGGCCTACTCCCTGCTGCTCGGCGCCCCGCTGGAAGCGCTGGCGGGCCGCAGCCGGGGCGGCACGCACGCCTGGCTCAGGGGGCGCCGGCTCGCCGAGGCGGGCGGCAGCGGAATGCTGGTCGGCCTCGCCGACGCCACCCGTCCGCCCGGTGGCGACTCCGAGGCTCCGTACGGTTCCCCGGACCGCGCCGAACTCACCGAGCGGCTGGCCACCCTGACCGCCCGGGAGCTGGAGATCGCCGAACTGGTGGCGCAGGGGCTCACCAGTCAGGCCATCGCGGACCGGCTCTACGTCAGCCGGCGTACCGTCGAGACCCATGTCTCCCGCACCTTCCGCAAGACCGGGGTCTCCTCGCGTACCGCCCTGGCCACGCTGATGGCCCGCCGCCGCACCGGGAGCCGTTTCGGGGACGCCCGCACGGAGCAGCCTGAGCGTGGTCCAGGGGCCCTCGGCGGTGATCAGTGAGCCTCTGCGAACCGGCCACCGCGGTCTCGGCCGGGAAGCTGCCTACCTGACGTCGACGAAGTCGCCGGGCGCCGTCGCGGAGCCGGTCGTGGTGGCGCCGGCGAAGACGAAGCGGTAGTAGCCGTCGGAGCCGGCCTTGGTGGTGGTGCTCAAGGCGCCGGTGCTGCTGGTCTTGACCGTCTTGAGGGTGGTGTAGGTGCTGCTGCCCCTCTTGCGGAACTGCAACTGCACCGGCTGGGTCCCGTATCCCGCGTACTTGCCCGTCGTCCAGTTGGCGCGACTCAGCTTGCCGGTGACCGTGATGGTCCTGCCCTTCCTCACCGGCTCCGGGGAGGCGTTGGCGGTCAGCTTGGCGGCACGCTTGATCTTGGTCCTGGCGACGTCGTCGTCGTAACTGGCGTTCGCGTAGAGGTCGTAGGCGCCCAGGAAGAGTTTCCAGGTCCCCGCGGTGCCGTTGCCGTCCTTGAAGGCGACCGCCGGGTCGATGGTGAAGACCGTCTTGCAGCTGTAGCTGTAGCCGCCCTGGACCGGCGTCTCCGTGCAGGTGGGGTATGCGTCCGACTCCAGGCCGCCGGTGATGGTGTCCGTGCTCGAACTGTCGGTGCCCTGCCACAGGAAGGCCTGGGTGATGGCCACGCCTTCCTCGTCGAAGGCGGTGAACGTGACGGGAACGGCCTTCTTGCCCGTTACGCCGAGAACGATGTCCTTGCCGTTGTTGACGACCCCGTCCTTGAAGGTGGTGCCGCCCAGCGCGTCCCGCGGCTGGACGCTCTCCGAGGCGAAGGCCTTGAGATCCGTCGCCGCCCCAGGGTGCTCCGCTGCCTGGGCGGCGCCCGGAAGAACGAACGCCGAGAGTACGACGGCGCCGGAAAGGACGGTGGCCGCAGTGTGTATACGCATGTGATTCCCCCAAGACGAGGTCGGGCGGTCCGGCCGGACTGTCCTTGTGGCAGGGCCGGAGAATATCGCTGGTGTCGAAGCTGTGGTCGGGCGTCGGGTAGAGGTCCGTCGGCTGGGAGCCCGGTGCGGGTACATCGGCCGGGTCGGCGGTGGGCCTGGAAAGGGAGGCGCCCTGGGCGCTCGAACACCCCCGGTGAACAGAACGGCCACGGCGAGGGCCGCGACGACCTGCACGGCGGAACGTCTCGGCCCGGGTGTGCGCTGCGATACGTACCTCACTGGTCGAACCAGTTCCTGGCTTCCGCGGAACTGAAGCCCCGCAGCACGACCAGGGCGAGGGCGATGCCCGGGAGAACCGAGACGCCGCCCTGGAGCAGGCCCAGCACACCGCTCAGCAGGCTCAGCGCCTCGATGACGATGACTGTGACACGTATCCCGTTGGACCGCTGGCCCGCGAAAACGCCGCACAGCAGGAGCGCCCCCGCGATCAGCAGCGACAACACCGCCACGAACCGCAGCAGCCCGGCCCCCTCGTCCTGACCGTGGTCCGCCGCGTCGTTCACCACGGCCAGCAACAGGGCGCCGGCCGCCAGGTTCAGCACGGCCTGGACCCATACCCCCACCGTCGCCAGCCTGACGTTCTTCGGCATCTGCGCTTTCACGCCCGGTGTCGTCATGAACGCAAGGAAACGGCACAGGTGTCAGGGGCACGTCGGTAGGAGTACGTATTCCATGTACGTATGTGCCATGGCCGCCTGTCCGCCGCGACCTCCTCCGCCGTCGCTTCGGCGCGCGGAGTGGTCGTGGTCGCCCGGGGACTCACCATGCCGGACGACAAGCGCGCCGCGCTACGGCTGCCCGTGCTGACGGAGCGCGGCGATCAGGCGGTCCGTCAGGCGCGGGCGCGTCACGCCGATCCGGACCCGGCGAAGCGGACCGAGCCGTACGCTCCCGGCGAGGCGGCGGCCGCCTACGCCGTCTTCGGCCCGGAGGCGTACCACCACTTCGCCCTCACACGCCTGGTTTCTCCACCGCGGTCGACGAAGGCGCCGACGAACGCGAACAGAACGAGGCCGCCGAGGAACTGCGGCGCAACCGGACCGACTTCAACGGGTGAGAGCGCCTTTCCCTTGTTCTACACGACGAGTCGTCCACCTACGGCACAGGGCGGCGTCCCGACCTCAGCGGCCTGAACCCCGCCTCGCCGGGGCGCGGGCAGCCAACGCCTCCAGCAGCAGGTCCACCGCCTCCTCGAAGGAGTTGTCCGCCATCCCGGGCAGCTCACGGCGTGCCGCGGTGAGCGCCGGGTACGCCACCGGGTCCAAGTCCTGGTAGACGTTCCTCCATGCCCCTTGATCGGCCTCGCGCTGCTGCCGCGGGAGCGCCCGGAACGCCGCCTCCGTGGCCGCGTGGCTGAGAACGGTGTCGATGAAGGCCAGATAGAGCCGTGCGGCCTGGGCCGGCTCGAAGCCCGCGGACAGCAGCAGTCCGACACCTGTCTCCACGGCCTGGATTTCATGCTTGCGCCGGGTCACCCGGTGCGCGGCCATGGCGGCCGCCCGGGGATGGGCGAGGTATCCGGCGCGGACCCGCAGGGCCATCTCGCGCAGTGACGCCACCCAGTCGTCCCCGGGGACGAACCCCGCCATCGTGTCGCCGATGATCTGGTCGGCGATGGCGAGCACCAGGTCGTCGGTGCCGTGGAAGTAGCGGTACAGAGCGGTCGGGTCGCAGCCGAGTGCCGCGCCGAGCCGTCGCACACTCAGCGCGTCGGGACCGTGCTCGCCGATCAGCCGCAGGGCGGTCTCCACGATCAGGTCCTCCGACAGCAGGCCCCCGGAGCGGGTGGGCCGTCGGCGTCTGCGCTCCTGCGGGACACGGGTGGCCATGACCGGGCTCCTCTCGTCCTACGCCTACCGACTACCGCCGGTCCGGTACTGCGCGCCCTCAGTGAACGGCCCTCAGCCGCCTTACGTCAACAGGATTGACGCAATGCGGACGCAGGTTGTTCCATCGCATTCCCGCGCGGCTCTTCTCGCCATCCCTCCCCCGAGGAGCCCTTCATGTCGTCCGCCCCGCCCCCGTCCTCCCCGCCGGACCCGTCCGCCGGGCCCCACCCCGCCCTGCGACGTTCCCTCGGCGTCGTCGACGGCGTCGCCATCGCCGCATCCAGCACCGCGGCCACCACGAGCATCGCCATCGGCATGGGCACGATCGCGACCACCGTGGGCCTTCAGGCGCCGGCGCTCCTGCTCCTGGCGTTCCTGCCGGTGCTCGGCATCGCCACCGCCTACGCCCGTCTCAACCGCTCGGAACCGAACTGCGGCAACGGTTACGTCTGGGTCGGCAAGTCCCTCGGCCCCTGGCCCGGCTTCCTGACCGGATGGGTCACCTTGGTCGCCTCGGTCATCTTCTGCGCCTACACCAGCGCGATCATGGGCTCGGTCGTCCTGATCTTCGCCAACAGAGCCGGCCTGCACACCCTCGCCGGCATCGCCCTCGATCCGGCGTCCACCGGTGTCAGCACGGCGGTCGGGCTGGTGATCCTGCTCGCCCTCACCGCCCTGGCCGTCACCGGGATGCGGTCCGCCACCCGATTCCAGTTCGCCCTACTGGTGTTCGAGTACACGGTTCTGCTGGGCTTCTGCGGCTGGGCCCTGGTCACCGGCCACCACGCCGTGTCCCTCTCCTGGTTCAACCCCTTCGAGATCTCCAGCGGCACCGCCTTCGCCCAGGGCATGGTCCTCGCGGTCTTCTTCTTCTGGGGCTGGGACGCGGCCTTCAGCGTCAACGAGGAGACCAAGAGCCCTGGCGACGCGGCCCGGGGAGGTCTGATCGCCCTCTTCGCCATGCTCGGCCTCTTCCTCTTCGCCTCGGTCGCCTTCCAGCGGGAGATGAGCTTGCCCGAACTCGTCCAGAACGGCCCCCAGGCCCTCCCGTACCTCGGGGAGAAACTCGCTGCAGAACCCTGGGCCACCCTGCCCTTGGTCGCGTTGATGTTCTCCGCGGTCGCCTCCGTGCAGGCCACCCTGATTCCCACGGCACGCGGACTGTTCGCCATGGGCCGCGACCGCACCATGGGAGAGCTGTGGACCCGGATCCACCCGCGCTACTGCACGCCTGCCGCCGGCACGGTCGTCGTGATGTCCGTCGCCGCCGTGATCGCACTGCTCGCCGTCGCGATTCCCAAGCTGAGTGACATGCTGCTGGCCGCCGTCAACGCCATCGGCCTGGTCGTCGCCCTCTACTACGGCCTCACCGCGCTCGCCTGCGCCGTGCGTTTCCGTTCCGCGCGTCGCGAGGGAGCGCGCGAGGCGTTGCTGGCCGTCGGTGTGCCCACCGTGTCCGGCCTGGTCCTGCTGGGCCTGGGCGGCTACCTCGGATACTCGTACCTGACCATGAGCGATCACTTCGAACTGAGCCCGGACAACGGCTGGTTCATGTTCTCGCTGCCCGCCGTGATCGTGCTCGTCGGCCTCGGCATGGCGGCCGTCGCCAAGTACGTCCGGCACTCGCCGTACTTCACGACGGGGAACGGCACCGACGCCGAGACCCTCGCCCTCCCGATGGACCGCACGGCGGTCTGATCAACACCCCCCCAACACTCCATGGAGTTCACCCCTATGTCGTATCACCGGGTCACGGGACCGGCCGATCTCGTCTTCACGGGCGGCCCCGTGCACACCGTCGATCCCGCCCGCAGCCGAGCCACGGCCGTGGCCGTGCGCGGCGGACGGATCGCCGCCGTCGGCCACGACGAGGTACATGAGCTGATCGGGCCGCGCACCGAGGTCGTCGGCCTCGCCGGGAAGCTGCTGCTGCCGGGCTTCCAGGACGCCCATGTCCATCCGCAGGGCGCGGGCATCGAGCTCGGCCTGTGCCATCTCGGCGGCACCGTGGACCCGGCCGATTACCTGCGCAGGATCAAGGCGTACGCGGACGAACACCCGGACATCGAGTGGATCACCGGTGGGGGCTGGTCCCTGGAGGCGTTCCCAGGCGGCTCCCCCACCGCCGCCGCCCTCGACGCGATCGTCCCGGACCGTCCCGTCTTCCTGCCCAACCGCGACCACCACGGCGCCTGGGTCAACAGCCGGGCACTGGAACGTGCGGGCATCGACTCCCGCACCCCCGACCCCGCCGACGGCCGAATCGAGCGCGACGCCGAGGGAAAGCCCACCGGGATGCTCCAGGAGGGCGCGGTCCACCTCGTGGGCAGACTGGTGCCGGACCCCACACCGGAGGAACAGCTCACCGCCCTGCTGCGCGCCCAGGCCGTACTGCACTCCCACGGCGTCACCGCCTGGCAGGACGCCATCGTCGGTACCTACGCCAACCTGACCGACCCGGCGCCCGCCTACCTGGCGGCCCTGGACCGGGGCCTGCTCACCGCCCGCGTCGTCGGCGCCCTGTGGTGGGACCGCGAGCGCGGCGCCGAACAAATCCCGGAACTCGCCGCCCGCCGCGAGGAGCTGAGCGGAGGCCGGTTCCACGCCACCACCGTGAAGATCATGCAGGACGGCATCACCGAGAACCACACCGCCGCCATGCTCGGCCCGTATCTGACCGGCTGCGGCTGCGCCTCGGACAACAGCGGCATCAGCTTCGTCGAGCCGGGAGAGCTGAGGAAGTACGTCACCGAACTCGACGCGCTCGGCTTCCAGGTCCACTTCCACGCGCTCGGCGACCGCGCGGTGCGCGAGGCGCTCGATGCCGTGGAGTCCGCCCGCACGGCCAACGGCCACCGTGACACGCGGCACCACCTCGCACATCTCCAGGTCGTGCAGCCACCCGACGTACCCCGTTTCCGCGCCCTGGGCGCGAGCGCCAACCTGCAGATGCTGTGGGCCGCCCACGAACCGCAGATGGACGAACTGACCCTGCCCTTCCTCGGCGCCGAACGCGGCGCACGGCAGTATCCCTTCGGCGATCTGCTGCGCGCGGGCGCGACGCTGGCCGCGGGCAGCGACTGGCCGGTCAGCAGCCCCGATCCGCTCCAGGCCATCCATGTCGCCGTCAATCGGATCGCCCCCGACGCACCCGAGGGCACCCCGGCCTTCCTCCTGGAGCAGCGCCTCGACCTGGGGGCCGCCATCGCCGCATACACGGCGGGCAGCGCCTATGTGAACCGCCTCGACGGCACCACCGGCAGCATCACCGTCGGCAAGTCGGCCGATCTCGTCGTCCTCGACCGTGACCCGTTCGCGGGCCCGCCCGGGGACATCGCCGCCACCCACGTCCTGGAGACCTTCGTCGAAGGGCGACGCGTCCACGTGGCCCCTGACGCCTGAGCCTCGGTATCAGCCCGCCGGCACCCGCTCGCCTGCAGCCGCACGCACCCACCGCGCGTGACGGCTCCCGGCCGCCTGACAGGGCACTTACATGCAGGTCAGATCCGCTCGAACTGGGACGGGAATCGAACCCGCGCACAGCGGAGTGCCTTACCGACGCGATGATGCTCCACCCCAGGCACCGGGGTGGAGCATCATCCCTGACATCACGAGGCGATCCCGCCCACCGGACTGCGCATCGACCTGGGCAGCGGCGCGTCGATCGGATCAGCCGAGGACGTAGCTCTCATCGCCGAAGTCAGCGACGATCTTCAGCTTGCCGCCGAGCGCCTTGACGTAGGCAGCGAGGGTGTCGACCTCGCTGCGCTCCAACTGACCCTTCTCGATGCGTGAGACGCGGGCCTGGGTGACGCCCATGGCTTCGGCAACCTGGACCTGTGTGGTGTGCTGCCGCTTCCGCAACGCGGCGAGGCGGTGCACACGGGAAGCCAGGACCATCGCCTGCGCCCCCTTCTGGATCTGGTCCTTTTCGGCATCGGTGAAGGCGAAATCCTCGGCCAGATCTCCCCAGGAGACGGTCTGCGGGTCCTTGAGGTGATCGCCTGTCCGACCTCGCCCGCACCTTCGTCGACGGCACCGAACCCCTCAACGGCCTGATCGTCTGACCACCCGCGACCGACCTCCAAAGCATCGGGGTAAACGGCAGCTTCATCGGCGGCGCGGTCAGGCGATCCCGGTGCCGCGCAGCAGCAGCAACGCCACGTCCACCACCGCCACCGCGACCGCCGCCGCGAACGCCAACCGCTCCCATCGGCGTCCCAGCACCGTCCCCGCCACCACGACCAGGACGGTCACCACGAGCACTGCCCATCCCCACCTGCCGGGTGGACCGGCGGGCCCCAGCACCAGAACGGCGGACGCGGCCACCAACGGCACCGGCAGCAGCAGCCGTGCGCCGTCCGGGCCCAGCCGGTGCGGCCATCCCCGTACGCCCGTCGCCAGATCCCCTCGGATGTCCGGCAGCACATCGCCCAGATGGGCGCCGACCCCCAGCAGCGCCCCGGCGGTGACGATCCACCAGGCCGGCCACGGTTGCCCCGGCAGGCCCAGCGCCACGAACGCCGGGAGGCTGGCGAAGCCCACCGCGTACGGCGCCCAGGACCATGCCGTCGCCTTGAGCCGCAGGTCGTACGCCCACGCTGCCGCCACTCCGGCCAGGTGAACGGCGCCCGCCCACAGGCCACAGGCGAGCGAGAGCGGCACGCACAGCGCCAGCGCGGCGTACGCGGCCACCCACACCTCCGTCACGCCGACCGTGCCGTCGACGACGGGTTTGCCATGGCGGCCGGCGGCGATGTCCCGGGGCGCGTCGAACGCGTCGTTGCACCAGCCGACGGACAGCTGACCGGTCAGCACGGCGGCGGCGGTCAGGACGCAACGCGCTCCACTCTGGCCTGCGGTGACGGCGAGAGCGGCCATCAGGGCGGTGACCGCCACGACAGGCCCGGGGTGGCACGACCCTGCCAGGCCACCCACCCGGACGGCCCAACTCGCCTCGGGGCCGCCGGTCGTCGACTGCTCGGGAGTGCCCACCCGGCCGATCGTAGGCGGCCCCGGCCCCACCCGGCTGGAGCACGCGCCCCCAGGGCGCACGGCCGGACGAGCGATTCATGGTGTCGAAGCCCCGGACCGGGGAACACGTGCAGAGCAACTCACCCGAGTTGGTAACCGGACGGGAACCATATGACGCGGATCGCCGCCGTTCACGGTGCCCTCGCACCGCACCGTCGGACCCAGTCAGAGATCACCGACATGGTGGCCCGCACCTGCCTGCCGGAGGGTGCCGACCGCCGGGTCCTGGACCGGCTGCACCGCAGCGCGAAGGTCCGCTCGCGCCACATGACGCTGCCGCTCGAACGGTACGGGGAACTGGACGGATTCGGCGCCGCCAACGACGTCTTCATCGCCGCCGCCACCGACCTGGGCGCCAAGGCCGTCCGCGGTGCTCTGCACACGGCCGGCCTGACCGCCGCCGACGTGGACCTGCTGATCTTCACCTCCGTCACCGGCATCGCCACCCCCTCGATCGACGCGCGGCTGGTCGGCCGCCTCGGTCTGCGGCCGGACGTCAAACGGCTGCCCCTGTTCGGCCTGGGCTGTGCCGGCGGCGCCGCCGGCCTGGCCCGTGTGCACGACTACCTGCTGGGCCGGCCCGACCAGGCGGCGGTGCTGCTGTCGGTCGAACTGTGCTCGCTCACCTTCCAGCGCAACGACGCCTCCCTGGCCAACCTGGTCGCCACCGGACTGTTCGGCGACGGTGCCGCCGCGGTCGTCGCCTGCGGCGCGGACCGCCCGGGCCGCCCGGACGAGACATCCGGCCCGACGATCGTGGACACCCGCAGCCACCTCTACCCGGACACCGGGCGCGTCATGGGCTGGGACATCAAGGACACCGGCTTCCAGGTCGTCCTCGACCCGCAGGTACCCGATGTCGTGCGTCGTTACCTCGCCGATGACGTCGAGGGGTTCCTCGGCGACCACGGGATCAAGCCGAAGGACGTGACCGCCTGGGTGTGCCACCCGGGCGGCCCCAAGGTCCTTCAAGCGGTCACCGAGGCCCTCGACCTCCCCGACGACGCACTCGATGTGACCTGGCGTCACCTGGCCGACGTCGGCAACCTGTCCTCGTCATCGGTGCTCCACGTACTGCGCGACACCCTGGCCCAACGCCGCCCACCGCCGGGCACGCCGGGTGTGCTGCTGGCCATGGGGCCCGGCTTCGCCTGCGAACTCGTCCTGCTGCGCTGGTAGTTCAGGCCCTCGAAGACACGAAGGACACGAAGGACACGAAGGACATAGGGTCACATGATCTGGTACGTACTGCTGGTGGCCGCCGTCGCCGCCGAGCGCGTCGCCGAACTCGTCGTCGCCCGCCGCAACGAGCGGTGGAGCACCGCCCGCGGCGCCACCGTGACCGGGCAGGGCCACTACCCGGCCATGGTCGCCCTCCACACCGGCCTGCTGATCGCCTGCCCTGCCGAGGTCTGGCTGACCGACCGGCCCTTCGTACCCGCCCTGGCCTGGCCCATGCTGGTCGTGCTCGCGGGCGCCCAGGCGCTGCGGTGGTGGTGCATCCACACCCTGGGACCCCGGTGGAACACCCGGGTGATCGTCGTACCCGGCCTGCCGCTGGTGACCGGCGGACCCTACCGCTGGCGGTGGCTGCGGCACCCGAACTACGTGGCCGTCGTCGCCGAGGGCGTGGCCCTGCCCATGGTGCACGCCGCCTGGGTCACCGCGGCCGTGTTCACGGTGTTCAACGCCGTCCTGCTCACCGTCCGCATTCGCTGCGAGAACCAGGCCCTGGCCGCCGCCACGCCGACCACGTTCGCTCCGGCGTGATCGACGTCCTGGTAGCCGGCGGCGGACCCGCCGGACTGGCCGCCGCCATCCACGCCGCGCTCGCCGGCCTGGAAGCCGTCGTCGTCGAACCCCGTACCTCGCCCGTGGACAAGGCTTGCGGAGAGGGCGTCATGCCTGGCGGTGTCGCCGCACTAAGAGCACTGGGCGTCGAGGCCAGTGGCCGCGAACTGCGCGGCATCCGCTACGTCGACGGCGCCGCCCGCGCCGAAGCGTCCTTCCGTGCCCACAACGGGCTGGGAATCCGCCGTACGACGCTGCACTCCGCACTGCACCAGCGCGCTCTCGACCTCGGCGTGCGCATGCTGCCGGGCAAGGTCGGCGAGGTGCGCCAGAACGCGGACACGGTCACCGCCGCCGGAACCACAGCCCGTTGGCTGATCGCCGCCGACGGCCTGCACTCCCCGGTACGCCGCAGCCTGGGGCTGGAACTGCCGAACCGCCCCCACGGCCGCTACGGACTGCGCCGGCACTACCGAGTCGAACCGTGGACGGACTTCGTAGAGGTCCACTGGTCCCGGCACGGCGAAGCCTATGTGACACCGGTCGGCGACGACCTGGTGGGCGTCGCGATCCTCAGCCGCAGCCGTCGCGGATACGACGAACACCTGGCCGCCTTCCCGGCTCTCACCGCGTCGCTGCGCGGCCCGGCCGCGACGGAGGTACGCGGCGCCGGACCACTGCGGCAGCGGGTGCGGCGCAGAACCGCCGGCCGGGTCCTGCTCGTCGGCGACGCCGCCGGCTACCTGGACGCCCTCACCGGCGAGGGCATCGCCCTCGCGCTGGCGACGGCCGGGGCCGCAGTGCGCTGCCTGGCCGCCGGGCGGCCGGACGCGTACGAGCGCACCTGGGCCCGGCTGACCCGCCGCCACCGACTGCTGACCGGGGCCCTGCTGGCCGCGAGCCGCCGTCCCGGCACCACCCGCTTCATCGTCCCCGCAGCATCCCGCATGCCCCCGCTGTTCTCAGCAGCGGTCCACGCACTGCAGTGACGGCAGACCGGTCCCGGAGACCGCCCGGGCCCCGTGGCCGAGCACGGAGATCGTCCCGTCCTGTGGCCCGGCGGCCCGCTGCAGCCAGAAACATCCTGCATCAGCCCTTGCAGGAGATCCGGCCCCCAGTCCGAGGCGAGCCGCGGCCTTCCCGTCATGGGCCCAAGTACCGTGCAGGGCACCGGATGCGAGCGCGCCGCCACAGTTCGACACCGTCCACATCCTGAGATAGGGCGGCTTCGGACCGTCTGTCGCACTCGGCCAGGACTATGCTGCTGTACAGGCGTCCCAGACCCCGGCGGCTTGTCGTTTCGCGACACAGATGGCTGCGGGGAGTGGACCTCTCGTCCGTCACCCGGCGCATCCCTGGAGAGAACCGGACGGGTCCTCTGCCCTGTTGCACGGGCCCTTGGACCGGCCGTCGCTCCGCCTCCGTGAACGTACGCCCCTGCCGGCAGCGCACCAAGAGGAGCCGGGCCGCCCGGCGTTCTCATCTCGCTGCCGGATGGTCTTTGGAACCGAGGCGTCATGCCCCTCCCACAGCTCGCCGTCTACCGTCATGACCGACGGAAACGGGCACTGATCACCCTGGCCGGCGAGATCGACCTGGAATCGGCACTGCTGCTGCGTGCGGCGCTGGCGCGATGCCTGAGCGACGGCATCCGCATCGTCGAGATCGACCTCACCCCTGTGACCTTCTGCGACTGCAGCGGCCTCAACGCCTTCCTCTACGCCGCGCAGCGGACCACGGACGCCGGCGGGATCCTACGGCTGTACAACCCGCCACCGTCACTGGAGCGGATACTCGATCTCACCGGCTGCGGGTTCCTGCTTGTCGGCCTGCCGCTCGGGCATCTGCCACCGTCTCTCGGGGACGTCCTGGCCCCGACAGTCCAAGCCCTGCCGCACCGGAGTGTTCCGCGGGTGCCTGCCCTCTCGGGCGATGCGCGGTGAAGGCCCAGCCGCGGCAGGGGCAGCCGCACAAGCCCCTTGCAGGCGAGTCGTCCTTCATGGACGCGGTGCGGTTGCGCCGCGTGAACCGCTGGCTGGCGCAGGGCCTGGGCGGGGAGCTTGCGGATCTGTACGTCGACTCCCGCGAGGCGTCCGCCGCTGAGGCGTACCGCAGCCGCAGCCGCCTGGACTTCCTGAACTGTCTTGCGGGCGACATCCGGCGGCCGGGGTTCGCCATGGTGATCGCGGAGACGGACCACCTGGTGGGGTGCGCCTTCGGGTTCCCGGTGGCCAGTGACGGCTTCTGGTGGCTCGGGTTCGACGGAGCACTGCCGCAGAGCATCGAGCAGCTCAGCGCGTCCGGCGGCGTCTTCGCGATCACCAGCGTCCTGGTCCAGCCACACGAACAGGACCAGGACGTGGCCCGCCGTTTGCAGGAGCGGCTGCTGAGCGACCACCAGGCGTCGCTCGGCGCCACCTTGGTGGATCCGGACGATCACCCGGCCCTCGCGTCGCTCCGCTCATGGGGATGGCTGGACGTGGGAGAGGTGTGGCGGCCGGCGGGCCCGACCATGTTCCGTGCGCTGGTGTTCCCTCTCGGGGAACGAACCACGGCGCGGCTGGAGGGCCTGGCCCACGATGCCTGGACGCGGTGGCCCGGATGAGGTCGGACAGCCGATCGGCCCGCATCCAGGTGCTGGTCGCCGAGCAGGCGGCCCGACGCGGCGCCCGGGTCGGTGTGCTCGATGTGTGCACCGCTGCGGTGGCCGCACTGCCGGTCGGCGGAGCCGGGGTGTCAGCGATGTCCAAGACCGCCGCGAGCCATCCGCTGTGCAGCACCGACGACATCAGCGAGCAGTTGGAGGAGCTCCAGCTCACCCTGGGGGAGGGGCCGTGCGTGGACGCTTTCACCCACGGTTCGGCCGTGCTGGCGCCAGATCTGCTCACCGGCGCACTGCAGGACCGCTGGTCCGTGTTCGCCGATGCTGCGCTGGAGGCCGGGGCACGTGCGGTGTTCGCGCTTCCTTTGCAGATAGGGGCGATCAGTCCGGGAGTCCTGGACCTGTACGCCGACGTTCCGACGGCGCTGGACGCCGAGGAGCTGGCCGACGCGCTGGCGTTCGCAGATCTCGCGACGCTGCTCCTGCTCGACACACGGATCGAGGAGACGGGCGCGCCGGTCGACAGAGCATTGGCGGACCGTGGTTTCGAGGACCTGGGCGGATACCGGGCGGAGATCGACCAGGCCACCGGCATCCTCACCGTCCAGCTCGGCGTCGGTATCGACGAAGCATTCGTCCGGCTCCGCGCCCACGCCTATGTGCAAGGGCACCGGCTCGCCGACGTGGCCGCCGACGTGGTGGCCCACCGGCTCCGCTTCTTCCCGGACAGCGAACCGAAACGGACCGACGACGGCAACTGACCCATCGGCTCCGGCCGACGAACGTGCTGCACTTCCCGCCCCCTCTCGGCGGGACCAGTCTCAATCGAGGGTGTGCATGATGAATCAGCAGCTCCTGGCCAAGACCTTCGTCGAGCTGGCCGACAACCTGGTCGCCGACTTCGACCTGATCGACTTCCTGCGCCTGCTCACCGACCGCTGTGTGAGCATGCTCGACGCGAGCGCCGCCGGGGTGCTCCTCGCCGACCGGGACGGCAAACTGCGCGTGATGGCCGCCTCCGACGAACAGGCGCGCCTGCTGGAGCTCTTCCAGCTCCAGAACGACGAGGGCCCCTGCCTGGAGTGCTTCAGCGCAGGCACACCCATGATCGTCCCCGACCTGACCCGGGAGGCCGACCGCTGGCCGCGCTTCGTCACGGCGGCCCACCGCAGCGGCTTCGGGGCCGTCCAGGCACTGCCCATGCGCCTGCGGGACGAGACCATCGGCGCCCTCAACCTCTTCCACACCACCCCCGGCCCCTTCGACCCGGCCGGCACCCTCGTCGCCCAGGCCCTGGCCGACGTCGCCACCATCAGCCTCCTGCAGCAACGCTCCACCCAACGCAGCACCGTCCTCAACGAACAGCTGCAGAACGCGCTGAACAGCCGCGTCCTGATCGAACAGGCCAAGGGGAAACTCGCCGAACGCCAGAACATCGACATGGAACGGGCCTTCACCGCCCTGCGCGGCTACGCCCGCGCCCACAACCGCCGCCTGTCCGATGTGGCCCGCGCCTTCATCGACGACTCCGAACCCCTCCCCGGCCTGGCGGCCTGACACCGTCGCCGAGGCGGTGACCGCACGCAGCTGCCCGAGCACGAAGAACCACGCTCGGATCACGGGCCGTGCTTCTGGAGGCGCGGAGCTGCTGATGCGCGGCTGCCGGCTGACGCCCGCTGTGGTGCGCCGTCGGCTGCCGGGCTGATCGCGGGCTCCGGGCCCTCGCCCTCGGCCGGCTCGCCGGACCGCACCGGCGTCCCCGCTGCTGTCGCTGTCCACGCGGCGCAGTACAGCAGCAGCCTGGCCATGAGATTGATCCACAGCACGACGGCGACCGGCACCGCGAAGGCTCCGTACATGCTCTTCGCCGCAACGCCCTGCAGGTAGCCGGTCAGCAACCACTTGAGCAGTTCGAAGCCCACCGCACCGATCAGCCCGGCGACCACGACCGCACGTCGGCCGGGATGCACCCGCGGCAGCCGGGTGAGCAGGTAGACCAGCAGCAGGAAGTCGACGACCAGGGCGATGGCCAGGCCGGCGAAGAACAGCAGGGCCCGTCCCGCCCCGCCCTCGATTCCGGCCTTGTCGGCGGCCCAGCCGACGGCACTGTTGGCGAAGACCGAACTGCCGATCGCGACCAGCCCGACCGTACCGAGGCCGACCAGCACCACGGAGTCCTTGCACTTGAGCAGGAACGGATTGCCCGGGTCCTGCTCCTTCTCCCACACCGCGCGCAGGCTGCCGCGCAGGGCGCTGACCCAGTTGACGCCGATCACGAGCAGCAGCGCGCCCGCGATCAGCCCGACGGATCCGGCATGCGTGACGAGACTGTCCAGGTCCAGCAGGTCGGAGAGGCCCGGGGCCTGGTCGGCGATCTTGTCCTGGAGTTTCCCCAGCTGATCGTCGCTCAGCAGCTTGGCACCGATCGCCGCGCCCACGGTGATCAGCGGAAAGAGCGCGACGAAACTGGTGAAGGTGATGGCCGCGGCGAGCCGGGCCCAGTGGACGGCATCCAGCCGTTCGAACGCCCGCCAGGCGTGCGTACGCATCAGCTTCCCGATCACAGGCAGCCTTCTCAGCCATTCCATGAGCAACACCCGCTCTCCGCGTGCCACCGTCACCGCGCCCGGCAGGTCACCGAGGTCCGTGCCGGAGCCAACCGATCATGACCGCTGCGCCAGAGCCGTCTGTGGGCCGCGACAGGTTGCCAGGCGCCGACCGGGATCGTCAGTGAGCGGCCCGGTGGCGGAACCAGTGGTCCTTGCGGCGGAGGTGGTCGGCCGGTCCGGCGGGGTCCGCTTCGTCCTTCTCCGTCTGCGCCGTCTGCGCGCGGTCGGTGTCGCGTTCGTCGATCGGGCCACCGCGTGCCTGTTCGGCTGCGGCAGACCCGCGCGGAGACGGTTCGACCCGGCGATGCGCAGGGCGTCTGCGGCGAGGGGTACGGCGTGTACCGGTCAGAATCAGGCTCAGCCCGAGCAGAGCCGCGGCGACGAGAATGACGAGTCCGAGGATGATCATGGCGTGCTCCTGGGATCTGCTTCCTCCCGCCACGGTAGAGCCGTTCTGCCCGGCAGGCCACCGCCAGGCGTTGCGGCTACCCTGAAGTTGAGGTAGAGGCGAGACCGGAGGGCACCGGCGCCACTGGGCGGACGACCTCTGATACGTCCATCCGCCACAACCCCGGGAGGCGTAGCACCATGGCCTTCTTCCTGGTTCTTCTCGGCTGCGCCGTCGCGCTGATCGTCATCGGCGCTGTCGTCGACGGCATGCTGTATCTGCTCTCCATCGGCGTGCTGCTCCTCATCGCCGCCGTGGTGTACCTGCTCGTGCGCTCGGTATCGCGCTCGCGCCGTCGACGCCCGGCCCACTGACGCATGGCGGTAGATCGCGGACCGCCGTTCCATATGCCCACATTGCGGTCGGTGCCAGGGGAGGGACGGTTCGCCTCTGTGGTGTTGACCAGCGCGTGGTGACGGCCCGGCTCAAGGGCGAGCCTGCGGGAGGAGGAGCCGACAGATCCGGCTTGGGCCACCGTTTTACAGTCGGCGCCAGCGGGCCGAGGCGAAGGAGAAGACGCCGAAGAGGATCAGCCCGATCGCGACGGCGACCAGGAGCCACGGTCCGGCCGGTGTCTGCGTGAAGCTGCGGAGCGTGGCGTCCACGCCCTTGGCCTCGTCCGGGTCGAAGCGGACGGCTGCCACCAGGATGAAGATCCCGGCCGCGGCGAACACGACGCCACGCGCCATGCCTCCGCCCACGCCGAGAGCGGTGACGACCTGCTTCGTACGGTGGTTCATGGTGGCGGTGTCCAGCTGCTTCAGGAAGCGCCGCAGTGCCGCCCGGACGGCGAGCACCCCGCCGATGCCGATCAGGAGACAGCCCGCGGCTCCCACCAGTACCTGGCCGTACGACAGTTTGAGCACCGATGCCGTCCCGTCCTGCGACTGGGCGTTGCCGCTGGAGCCCTGGCCGCCTCCGGCGGCGTACACCGCCGTGGTCCAGCAGACGAAGGCGTAGAAGACCGCCCGCCCGCCGTCGAGGGCCCGCGAACCCGCCTTCCGTCGAGGCCCCCTGGTGAGCACGGCACGGGAACCTCGCCACAAGGCCATGGAGGCGAAGCCGACCACCATCGCCCACAGCATCATCTTCCCGAACGGCTGCTCCGCGACCTGGGCCAGCGCGCCCTGCCGGTCAGCCGACTCGCCGCCGCCTCTGCTGAGGGCGATCCGAAGGGCAAGGGCGCCGATGAGGACGTACACCACGCCCCGTGCGACAAATCCCGCCCGCCCCGCGGCGGTCAGCGTCTCGTTCTGGGTGGCACGGGCCGCGGACTTCACGGCCCGGCCGCGCCCTTGCGTGTTGGACGACGTCACGATGTCCTCCCCATGGTGTGGGCGCGCGATACGCGCCCACCGCCCCCGAGTGCCCCGGGCCGGGGGCTTGATGCGCGCACTCGGCGAGCGACGGCCGAGCGGTACCGGCCGGGTCACCGGTCGTCGTCCGGGGCGTCACCGGCGAGGTTGTCCCGGCACCGGGGTCGTCGTTGCCCGACCCGCTGTTTCAGGGCCTGTGCCACGCGAGGGAGTTCCTCGTGCAGCAGGCGGCCCGCCAGCGCACCGCCGAAGACGACGACGCCCACACCGACCAGCCAGGACTGGACGACCAGGACGGTTCCGAAGGGACCGTAGGTGACGGCGCTGGATGCGATCAGCGGTGAGAAGACGAGACGGGAGAAGACCCGAAGACCGAGCAGCCCCAGCGCCGTCACCAACGCGCCCGGCAGCAGGGCGCTCCAGGCGATTCGCCCGCCGAGCAGCATCCGTTGCGACCACCAGAAAAACAGGACGGCGCTCAGCGTCGCGGCCAGCGTGCCGGCCGGAGAATGCCTCCACAGCGTGGTGGTGGCGGTCAGGTAGAGGGACCCGACGAGCCCGGCGAGCCACAGCACCTGCCGCCATCTGGCGTACCAGCGGGCCGGAGGCAGGTCCCAGATCTTCTCGTAGCCGGTCTGCACCGCCGCCCCGAAGGTCAGCCCGAAGACGGCGAGGGCGGCAAGGCCGAAGGCGGTCGTGGTCTGCAGCACCTGGCCGGGCCGCGCGAACAGCTGCCCGACCTTGTCCCTGGCGGCCCTCGACACACCGAGCCCGTCCCCCAGCCACTGCGCGAACCCCTGCCCGTGCTCCGGATCGGCCGCGGAGACGACGATCAGCAGGGGAACCAGCGTGAGGAATCCGAGCGCCGCGAAGCCCAGCGACCTCGGCCCCAGTTCGATCTCCCTGCTCCGCCGCCATCCCCGCCCGGCCGCCGAATCACGGAACACACCGCACAGCCGTGAACGCGTGAGCCGTCACCGCCGCTCCAGCGCGTGAAGACGCCGCAGCGCGCGACGCCACTCGCGCTGTATCGCCTCGGGAAGTTCCTGAGCCCGCGTCGTGGCGACCAGGGCCGCGGCCACATCCCGGAGCTTGACGTTGCCGTGCTGCGACACGTGCACCAGCACCTCCCAGGCCCGCTCACTGGTACACGGCGCCAGGACCATCACCATGCCGCGCGCCTGGTCGATCACCGCACGGCTCGCCAGCGCCTGCTCCAACTGCTCTTTCCTGGCCCGCAGTTCGAGGACCTCGACCGCCAGGGCCGCGTCCCCCGCCTCAGACACAGCACTCAACCGAGGGTGTTCTTCAAGGGCCGTGGTCACGTGGTGCATGGTGCGTACCTCACAGCGCAGCCATCCTTTCCATCGTCGGCCAGCGGCGCGCCGGTTGCCGACCAGACGGTGACGGGTGGGCAGCCCGATCCGCACCGTGGCCATGGCCGGCTCATCAGTGGTGGTGTCCACACAGACCGCTTCGAGCACACCGGTCTTGTGCGACTGGGTAGCGACGACGTCGCGGTCGCGCCACTCCCGGACCTCGGCCGCGTGAATCATGGCCTTCCTCTTCCGGACGGCTCACCCGCAGGCGGTGAGTCGCATCCCCGGTTCTCCGCGTAGAGCCGCCGCAGGGCACGCCGCAGCGCCCGCCGCATCCGCCACGGGAGCGGCTCGCCCTCCCAGGCGGCGACCAGGGCCGCTGCCACATCAGGCAGTCCGGTGTCGCACTGCCGCGAGATGTCCACCAGCAGGCTGCCGGCCGGCCCCCGGCGGCAGGGGGCCAGAACCATCACCATGCCGCATGCCTGATCGACGACCGCGCGGCCGGCGAGCGCCCGCCGCAGCTGGTCGACCCGGGCGCGCAGCGCCACGACGTCCTGACCCGCCGGGTCCTCTGCCAGGACCTCGGCCGTCAGATCCCACCAGTCCTCCGGAAGCATGGCTGTGCGATGCACGGCATCTGCCTCTCCACGATCTCGGCACGTCCGGCGTGGCCGAAGCCGTCCCGGAACCTCTGGATGTCAGGCGACTTCATCGGTCACCCACGGCGTTCGCGGACCCGCCGGTCCTCGCGCCTCCAACGCGCCCGGCGCCGACGGCTGTAGAGACGTTCCCAGCGGTCCTGCCGCTCCCTGCGGTCCTCCGGATCGGACCCGTCCACCACGGCCACGGCCACGATCGCGGCCGTCCACCAGATGGGGTTGAGGAACCCGAAACCGAACAAGATCACGGCGACGATGAGAAGCAGGACGAACACGGCGGGCCTCCCCTGAGCGGAGCAGGACATCACGCCGGGGGCTGGGGCCTGTTCGAACAGCGTAGCCCTGCGCAGAGGTTGCGGAAAGCCGCTCACGTCAGCAACCTCCGCGTCCTCCGCGCCCTCCGCGCCCTCCGCCAGGACAGGATGGCCACTTGCCGTCTGTTCAGGGACTGCGGCGAGGGCTAGCGTGCACGGTACGGCCCCAGCCCCCGGCAGCGTCGATCACCTCTCGCGCTCCCTTGAGGGCGCACCTCGCGCATCAGCGCCGGAACCCACCCCGCCCCCAACGGCCGCTCCCCGCACCCGCCGTCCCGGCGCGGCCCTGATGCGCCCCAGACGGGCACGATCCGCCGCCCGCCGCGTCGCACGGCATCCACCGCAGGTGGCACACATGTACGTACTCATCGTCCCGGCAGCACTCCCCTTCGTCCTCCTCGCCACCGTCATGGGCCTGTCCTGGTGGGAGGACCGCATCCTGCCGAGGCCGCCGGCCGAACCGGCCGAAGCTCTCGTCGAGGTTCCCGCCGAGGTTCCGTTCGCCCCAGCAGCCCCTGCCCAGCTCGCAGAGCTCGTCCGTGTCGACACCACGTTGACAAGGGAAGTCGCCGGGCGTTGACTGACAGCACGGTGTAGGGCTATGCCACTCCGGATCACCCGGTCGGCGCATTCCACCTTCCCGCTTCGCCCGGACCCCGCGGAACTCAGGAACTTTCCGCGACCCGGAGGCACGCAATGATCCTGTGGATTCTTCTCTTTCTGCTGATCCTGGTGGTGTTCGGCATCGGCTTCACCATGCAGGCACTCTGGTGGGTCGCCGCCGTACTGCTGGTCGTCTGGATCGTCGGCTTCGCCATGCGCGGACGCGGCGGTGGCAGGCGTAGCGGTGGCAGCCGCCGGTACGGCCGCAGCCGCGGGTGATCCACACCCCGCACTCTCCCAAGGTGCTTCCCACCCGCGGGAACGGCGGCCTGTGCGGCAATCACACGGGAGCCCATCCAGCAAGCGAACAGAGGACAGTCATGAGCGTCGGACAGACGATCAAGCACAAGGCCCAGGCGTTCAAAGGCCGGATCACCGAACGCGTCGGCCGGACCACCCGTAACAGGCGACTGCAGCGCGAAGGCAGGACCGACCGGGTCTCCGGAAACCTGAAGCAGTCGGGCGACAAGGCCAAGGACGCTTTCAGGCCCTGACCGCAGACGCCCCGGATGGCGCCCATGCCGCGTGGACGCCATTCGGCAGGCCAACGCCGAATCAGCACACAGGAAGTGACGGGAACGGCAATGAGGCCGAACAGCCTACGAGCCGAGAGCCGGAGAAGGCCGCCATGCTCACCATCGTGCTCATCGCCGTGATCGTCATCGCGGCGGCCATCCTCTGCATCGTCGGACGCGGACGCATCCGGCCGGCGGAGGGCGCGGCCTGAAGCACCGCTTCGGACCCGAGTACGACCGTGCCGTCGCCGACCACGACCCTTGTCAGTCTTTTCCGATCCTTGTGTCCAACCTGCGTCCCGAACGCGTCCCGGATGGACTGGTCCGGCTGGGAGCCAAGCCCAGCGCCCCAGCTCGGGAGGGGATCTCCAACCCGCCCGCAGCGGACTCCCCTTCCAACCGCGCGGAGGCTCTCCCCGGGTGCTGAGGCAGAGCCTCTATGGCAGTGGTCACAGGCTGAAGCCTGTGCCGTACGCGACCTGCAGATCGGCGGACGACACCGCAAGCAAGGCGGCGAGCCGGATCCACGACACTGATCCGGGGCCCCTGAAGGCACACGTCCAGGAGTACGTCATGCCGGACAACAAGTTCCTCGTCGGCGTCGCCTGCGGCGCGGCCACGGTGCTCGGCCTGGGCGGGCTGGGCACGCACCCTGGTCTCCGGCACCACCTCGACCCCCTCGCTCAACCTGTCCGACTGGCTTAAAGGCGGTCGCCGGAACCGTTCTCACCCGTCGCGGCAAGCACACTGACGGCACCGCCGTCGACATCCGGATCACCATGCCGAAAGTGACGACCTCCCGCCTCACCTGGAAGTTCGAACGCTGAAAGGAGCCCACCGGAAAGTCCCTGGCGCACACCCCTCTTCTGACGCGCTCGCTGCAAGGCCACAGATCTGAGAAACAGACCACCCAGGGGTGCGCGAGCCCATCAATATACAATCGATCATGTATATCGATATACGCCGCAGTGTGCATGAGGAGGCCATCTTGAGCCGCACCGTGATCGACCTCGACGACGAGGCACTGGAAGAAGCCGCCAAGGAACTCGGCACCACCACCAAGCGCGACACCATCAACACCGCCCTGCGCGAGGTCACCGCCCGCTACCGGCGCCTGCGCGCACTCGAAGACGCCCGGCAACTGGTGACCGACGGAGCCCTGGACATCGACATTCTCCTGAACAAGAACCAGTACCGGCCGTGACCGTCGCCGACTACCTCATCGACACCTCCGCCCTCGCCCGCGTCCTGCTCCGCCAGACCACAACTGATTGGGACGACAGGATCGGCGCCGGCCTCGTCGCGATCTGCGACATCACGGAACTCGAGGTCCTCTACTCCGCCCGCTCAGCCGCGGACCGCGCGCGACTGAAGGCTGCGCTCGACGCCCACTACGTGTGGCGCCCCATGCCTGACGGCATCTACCGCCGCTCCCGCATCGTCCAGGAACAACTGGCCACCAAAGGGGAACACCGCAGTGCGGGCCCCGTCGATCTCCTGGTGGCCGCCGCCGCGGAAGAAGCAGGCCTCACCCTGCTCCACTTCGACCGCGACTTCGAAACCATTGCTCGCACGACGGGGCAGCCGGTCCGCATGATCGACCTCAGGCAGTAGAGTCCGCGCGGTCGCACGGACGGGCGTCAAGCCTCTCGCCGATCGCCCACCCGAGGCGGTATCGCGGCGATGCCCCCACTGCCGGACGGCCCTCGTTCCGCGCCCTCGCGCCGTCAGAAGTACCGGCAGGGCGACGTATCGGGGTCCTGGCAGCGTGAATGGCGGTCCGGGGTTCAGGATCCGGTGCGATAGCGGGTGAGCATGAGGGCGACGGCTTCGTCCACGATCGTGGTGTCGGTGGGGTCGGGCGGGACGAAGTCGGTCCGTACGAGTTGAGGCCACAGGAGCTGGCCGCAGATCATGCCGAGGAACTGTTCGGCCACTGCGGAGGTCTGCTGTGTCTGTCCGTCGGCCGAACGGAAGTCGAGTGTGCCGGTCTGCGCTTCGGCGTCCAGGTAGTCGCGGAGCCGGTCGAAGAAGGGTCCGCGGTCGATGGCGAAGCCGGTGCCGACGATGTCGGCGAGTTCCGGCATCTGGGGAAGTTCGGTGATGAAGGCGTCGACGTGTCCAGCTCTGCCCTGCGCTTCCTCGCTGCCCGCCTGAGGGAACACCGCCGCGCTCTCGGAACCCGATGGCGGCGCCTGAACGCGGGCCGACAGGCCCTGCTCCCCCTCGCCCACCTCCGCAACGGCCAGCCCTACGCCCAGCGCGCCGCCGGATTCGGGATCGGCGCCACCACGGTCTACCGGTACATCACCGAGGCCGTCGAGCTCCTGTCCGCCCTCGCCCCCACACTTGCCGAAGCAGTACGGTGGACCGACCAGGTTCACAGCTCTGGGGCAATGACTTGGGGCGTCGATCATCGAGAGGCCTACAGACCGACAGCGTGAACTGGCTCCAGAAGATCAGACTCGTGCGTCTCGCTGCTGGACTTCCTTGAGAACTCCGGCCACCGTCGCGAAGTCATTGTCCACGTGGAGGACAGTGTGCCCATGGTGCACAGCTGTCGCACACACCAACAGGTCGATCGCTCCAGCCGCGCGGTGCTGGCCCCGCTGGGTCAGTTTGTACTGGGCGGTGTCGACCCAACGCCAGGCGTTCTTCGGAACCGGAGAGAGCAAGCAGAGCGCGTCCAGTTCCTCTGCGAGCTCATCCCGATGGGACGGGCTGGTTGCCGAGTAGAGAAATTCGGCCCGTGTCGGCTCGCAGAGGTGGAACACCCCGGCGGCAATGTGTCCCTCCCAGGGACGCAACGCACCTGGGGTGCGAAACAGGTGCCACAGAGCCGAGGTGTCCACCAGATACGTGATCACTCGAAGACCTCGCGTCGCGCACGCTTCTCCGCGTCATGCGCCGCCGAGGCCTGCTCGAACTCACCACGCGCACCCCGCGCGGCCAGCTTCTCCGCAGCCTCAAGCCGCTTGATCCGCGCCACGTAGTCCCGAAGGGCCGCATTGACGGTCTCCTTCTTCGTCGTGACACCCATGAGCCGCATGGCCTCGGCCAGCGCCTCGTCGTCGAGATCAATCTGCGTGACGGACATCAGACACCTCCAACATCCACGATGTATGCACCTAGGATACATCACCAACATTGAGCACAGGCCATAGACCACAAACAGACCCCCCCGGGGGCAGCGCGCCGATTGTCGGGGCGTTCCCTTGGGCTTATTCCCGCTACGAGACGAGCCGGCGGGGGCCTGCTCGACGCCGACACGAACTATCCCGTAAGCGCCATAACCGACTTGACCGGAATCGGCGTCCAGAATCTGTCCAGACGACCATGAAATCATGATCACAACAGGGCCGCCAGGACCCTCATACACTCGCCCCGGACGACAAACATGCTGGTCAGAACGATTCTTCGTGACCACTGCGTGGTGTGGGGCGGGTGGGACTCGAACCCACGGCCGACGGATTATGAGTCCTTTGGGGATCTTGGCGGCCCTTGCCGATCAGTGCCGATTCACGCCGTTCTTGCAGGTCAGACGCGCTGATCTGGGTCAGCCCTGTGTAGTGCTTGTCGGTCTGTTCCTATCCTTGTGGCCCCTCAATGGCCCCTGGAAGCCGATGGGTTGGACGCTTACCACAGCAGGTGCCGCGTCCGCCCTGTTCAGCCGAGGGCATGGAACCTTCGCACAGCGGATTCTCCTACCAACGCGACGATGCTCCACCCCCGGTCCCGGGCGGCGACCAGCGTGCCGACCAACTTCCCCCAGCTTTGTCTCTCCATGACGGGGGATCACAGTCAGCGGCCCGTTCGGCGTCGTCCCTCAGCTGTCGAAGTCGACGGTGAGCGTGTCGGAGGCAGCGAAGGTCTGGCAGGTGAGGACGTAGCCTGCGGAGACCTCGGCGGGTTCCAGGGCGTAGTTGCGGCGCATGTCGGCCCGGCCGTGGGTGACGAGGGCACGGCAGGTGCCGCAGACGCCGCCCTTGCATGCGAACGGCAGGTCGGGACGGGCCTGTTGGGCGCCGTCGAGGACGCTGCGGTGATGCGGGGCGGAGTACGTGGTGGCCCGGCCGTCGAGGACCACGGTGACCTCGCTCGTCGGGACGTCGGCCAGGGCGTCGTCCCGATCGGTCGTTGTCCGGGCGGGCGGCGAGGGTGGCTCATCGTCTGCGTGGAACAGTTCCTGGTGGACGCGGTCGGCCGGGACGCCGAGGCCGAAGAGGATCGCGCGGGCGTCGCGGACCATGCCGTGCGGGCCGCACAGCCACCAGTGTCCGACGTCCTGGATGTCGACGAGGGCGTCGAGCAGCGCGGTGAGCCGTCCGGAGTCGAGGCGGCCGGAGAGCAGTTCCGCTTCGCGCGGCTCGCGGGACAGGACGTGGGCGAGCTGGAAGCGGGCCGGGTACTCGTCCTTCAGGTCGGCGAGTTCGTCCGCGAACATCACGGTGCCGGTGCGCCGGTTGCCGTACAGGAGGGTGACGCGGGAGGCGCCGTCCGCGCCGAGGACCGACGCGGCGATGGACAGCATCGGCGTGATGCCGGATCCGGCGGCGACGAGCACATGGTGGCCGGGGCGACCAGAGTGTCCGGCATCGGTGAGGTCAGGGGTGAAGGCGCCGGCCGGGCCCATGACTTCCAGGGTGTCTCCGGGGCGTACGCCATGGACGAGCCACGAAGAGAACAGCCCGCCCGGTACGACGCGGACGCCGATGCGGGGCGGTGTCCCGGCCGGTGCGCAGATGGAGTACGAGCGGCGCTCGTCGCGCCCGTCTATCTCGCGGCGCAGGGTGAGGCACTGGCCGGGGAGGAAGGCGAACTCCGCGGCCAGACGGTTGGGGATGTCGAAGGTGAGGGCGGCGGCGTCGGGGCACAGCGGCTCGACGGCGGCGACGCGCAGGGCGTGGAAGGCCGGACGGCGGCGGGCTCGTGCCGCGACCGGCGTACGGGGATGGGGCATCAGATGTCCTTGACGTGTGGGAAGGGGTCCAGGCAGGCGCGGCAGCGTCTGAGTGCCGTGCAGGCGGTGGCGGCGAATCGCGATATCTCCTCGGTGTCGGTCGAGGCGCAGCGGGGACAGGGCACGACGGCCGGGGCGGGGGTCAGGGTCAGCCAGGTCGGCCCCGGCGCGGAGTTCGGGTTCCGGCGTGCACCGGGTGGCGCGACGCCGTGTTCCGCCAGCTTGCGGCGGCCTTCGGCGGTGATCCATTCGGTGGTCCACGGCGGGTCGAGCACCGTGACCACGCGGACGGCGCGAAAGCCGGCCGCGCGCAGCCGGGTGGCGACCTCGGCGCGCATCTCCGCCATCGCGGGGCAGCCCGCGTAGGTGGGGGTGAGTCGCGCGACGACCGTTCCGTCCTGCTCCACCTCGATGCCGCGGAGCACGCCGAGATCCGCGACGGTCAGCATGGGCAGTTCGGGGTCGGGGACCTGGGCGGCGATGTGCCGGGCCTGTTCCTCCGCTTCCCTGCGGCGCTCGACGGGATCCGGAACCGTCACCATGCCGCTTCCGGGTGTGCGCGGGCGACGCTCTGCAGTTCGGCGAGGAGCGGCGCCAGATGCCTCGTGTGGTCCCCGCCCCGTCCGGCGCCGGGGACGGAGGAGACGGACACGGGCCCGAGCGGCAGGGCCTCGGACGGGTTCAGCCCGGCCTTCACGAGCACATCGGCGAGCAGGAGCAGGGTTCGGTCGGTGACGGTGGCGGGGTCGGCGCCGAGGTGTACCGCGGTGCGGTCGGCCAGCAGTTCGCCCAGCCAGGGCGCGATCCCGTGCAGGGCCGTTTCCATGCGGCACCGGGACTCGGCGGTCCCGTCACCGAGCCGTACGGTCCATTCGGCGGCGTAGTGGCGGTGGTAGGCCAGTTCCTTCATGCTCTTCGCGGCGATGGCGGCCAGCACCGGGTCCGGCGCCCCGGTCAGCGCCTCGAACTGGGCGAGTCGCCAGGTGGACGTGACCAGCAGCCGGGCGATGGTGAACGCGAAGTCGCCGCCCGGCAGTTCGGCGAGCCGTACGTTGCGGAAGTCGGCCGGGTCGCGGAAGTAGGCGTACGCGTCCTCGCCGCGGCCCGTGCCGTCGGCCCGGCCGGTCCTGGCGTACAGCAGACGGGCCTGGCCGAGCAGGTCCAGGCCGATGTTGGCGAGCGCCAGTTCCTCCTCCAGTTCCGGGGCGCGGGTGCACCACTCGGCCAGCCGCTGGGCGGACACCAGGGCGTCGTCGCCCAGCGCCAGGCAGCAGGCCGCCACGTCCCCGGCGTCGACGCCGTCCGGTACCGCCTGGTCCGCGCCGTGCAGTGGGTCGGTGAAGCCGGTGCCGAACGCCCACCGCGCGTTGTCGTGGTCGACGAACAGGTCGTCCTCGCTCATTGCCTGCTCCTGGGTCCTAGATGTGGGGGACGTCGTCGGGGATGTCGTAGAAGGTGGGGTGGCGGTAGACCTTGTCGGCGCTGGGCGCGAAGAAGGGGTCCTTCTCGCTGGGGGTGGAGGCGGCGATGGTGTCCGAGCGCACGGCCCAGATACTGACGCCCTCGTTGCGCCGGGTGTACAGGTCCCGGGCATGGGTGAGGGCCATCCGGTCGTCGGCCGCGCGCAGCGAGCCCACGTGTACGTGGTTGAGGCCGCGCTTGCCGCGGACGAACACCTCGTACAGGGGCCAGTCGCGCCTGGTCGTCCCGCTCATGCCGCCGCCCCTTCACTCGCGCGTGCTGCCTGCTTGGCCGCGTGGGCGGTGGCCGCCTCGCGCACCCAGGCGCCCTCCTCGTGCGCGGCCCGGCGTCGCGCGATCCGTTCGGCGTTGCACGGTCCGTCACCGGAGATCACCCGCTTCAACTCGTCCCAGTCGGGGGTGCCGAAGTCGTGGTGCCCTCGCTCCTCGTTCCAGCGCAACTCGGGGTCGGGCAGGGTCACGCCGAGCTTCTCGGCCTGCGGGACGGTCATGTCGACGAACCGCTGCCGCAGTTCGTCGTTGGTGTGCCGCTTGATCCTCCAGGCCATGGACCGGGCCGAGTTGGGCGAGTTGTCGTCGGGAGGGCCGAACATCATCAGCGATGGCCACCACCAGCGGTCGACGGCGTCCTGGACCATGGCTCGCTGTTCCTCCGTACCGCGCATCATCGTCAGCAGCAGTTCGTATCCCTGCCGCTGGTGGAAGGACTCCTCCTTGCAGACGCGGACCATGGCGCGTCCGTACGGCCCGTACGAACTCCGGCACAGGGGCACCTGGTTGCAGATCGCGGCGCCGTCGACGAACCAGCCGATCACGCCGACGTCGGCGAAGGTGCGGGTCGGGTAGTTGAAGATCGACGAGTACTTCTGCCGACCCTCGATGAGCCACTCGGTGAGGTCCACGCGGTCGGCGCCGAGCGTCTCGGCGGCCGAGTACAGATACAGGCCATGCCCGGCCTCGTCCTGCACCTTCGCGAAGAGGATCGCCTTGCGGCGCAGCGACGGCGCACGCGTGATCCACTCGCCCTCCGGCTGCATACCGATGATCTCCGAGTGCGCGTGCTGGGCGATCTGCCGGATGAGCGTCTTGCGGTAGCCGTCCGGCATCCAGTCCCGGGGCTCGACGCGCTGGTCGCGGGCAATGGTGTCCTCGAAGGCCGACTCGAGGCTCCGGGGCTGCGGGGGTGCGCCGGTGGCGGCGGGTGTGTTCATGGTGTCCGTGTCCCTTCGTATTCGGTGTGTGGGTGGGTCAGTGGCCTCGGAAGGCGGGGCTGCGGCGTTCGAGGAAGGCCGCGACGGCCTCGTGGTGGTCGTCGGTGGCGCCGAGCCGCCGCTGGATCACAACCTCGCGCTCCAGCGCCGCCGGCAGGGGCGTGGTTGCAGCGGCCCGCAGCAGTGCCTTGGTCTCCCGGTGGGCGGCGGTGGGTCCGTCGGCCAGGGAGCGGGCGAGGGCCAGCCCTTGGGCTGTGGCCGAGCCGTCCGGTACGACACGGTGGACCAGGCCCCAGTGCGAGGCGTCCCGCGCAGAGAACTGGTCGTTGAGCAGCATGAGTCCTGCGGTCCGCGAGGGGCCCAGCTGGCGGGCGAGGGCGCGGGCGACCCCGGAGTCGGAGGCCAGCCCGATGCCGGTGAAGGCGGTCCCGAAGCGAGCACCTTCACCGGCAACCCGCACGTCGGCACAGAGGGCGATGCCGAGTCCGGCCCCGACGCAGGCTCCCTCGACGGCCACGACGAGCGGGACCGGCAGCGCGTGCAACTCCTTGACCAGCGGGTTGTACTCGTTGGGAATGTTCGCGAAGGCCGCGGCGGGCTCGGTCCGCAGCAGCCGGGCGTGTTCCCTGAGGTCCTGGCCGACGCAGAAGTGCTTGCCGCGGGCGGTGATCAGGGCCGCTCGCACGCCGCGTGCGGTGTCCGTGGTCAGGCGCCGTGCCGCCATGAGGAGTGCGCTGCGCATGTGCGCGTCGAGGGTGTTGCCGCTCGCGGGTCCGCGCAGTTCGATGACGGCCACGGCGTCGGTGACGTCGTACGCCACCCCGTACGGGGCGGAGTACCCGCCCGCCTGGGTCTCGGTGGCCGTCCCGTCGGTCAGTGCCACGAGTAGAACCCCTGACCGGCCTTGCGGCCCAGCTCGCCTCGGGCGACCTTCGCCCGCAGCAGCCCGGGCGGCGCGAACCGCTCCCCGAGCGTCGCGTGCAGGTGTTCGGCGATGGCCAGCCGTACGTCGAGACCCACGACGTCGGTGAGGCGCAGCGGCCCCATCGGGTGCCGGTAGCCCAGGCGCATGGCCGTGTCGATGGCCTCCGGGTCGGCGGCCCCCTCCTCGACCATGCGGATCGCCTCCAGACCGAGGGCGAGGCCGAGGCGGCTGCTGGCGAATCCCGGGGAGTCCTGGACCACGACCTCCTGTTTGCCGAGGGCGTGCGTCCAGCCGACCGCCGCTGTGAGGGTCTGCCCGGTGGTGTCGGGAGCGAGGACCAGCTCGATCAGCGCGGAGACGGGCACGGGGTTGAAGAAGTGCATGCCCAGGAAGCGTCCGGGCCGCTTCAGGGCCGCCGCGAGTTCGGTGACCGGCAGGGAGCTGGTGTTGGTGGCCAGCACGCACCGCTCCCCCACGGCCTGTTCGGCGGCGGCGAGCAGGCGGGCCTTGAGCGCGGCGTCCTCCGGTACCGCCTCGACGACCAGATCGGCGTCGTGGGGCAGTCCGGCGATCGAGGTCACGATGGTGACCCGGTCCGGTACGTCACCGGCCACAGGTCCGCCGAGCCCCCCGCGCTCGGCGGCCCGCCGCAGCCCCGCGGTGATCCGGTCCAGGGCGACGGCCGCGGCCGCGCCGTCGTGCTCCACGACGACCACGGACGACCCGGCGGCCGCGAAGGACTGGGCGATACCGGCGCCCATCCGGCCGCCGCCGATCACCCCCACGACGGCGGGTGGTGCTGATGCCGAGGTCATGCCCGGGCTCCGTTCTTCTCGTGCATCTCGTTCTTCTCGTTCTTCTCGTTCTTCGCCAGGAAGCGCGTCATGCGCTCCTCCTTGTCGCGGCCCTCGAACAGCACGGCCTGGGCGAGGTCGTCGGCCACCGGATGGGCACCGGGAGCGTTCGTGACGAGCTTGGTCAGGCGCAGGGCGAGTGCGGAGGAGCGGGCCATGCGGTCCAGCAGGGCGTGCGCTTGGGCTGTCAGCCGGTCGGCCGGTACGACGTCCATGACCAGCCCGCAGGCGAGCGCGGCCGTCGCGTCGAGGTTCCGTCCGGCGAGCAGGACCTGCTTGGCCACCGACTCGCCGAGCAGCTCCCCCAGCCGCCAGCAGGCCCCGGCGGCGGCAAGGATGCCCAGGCCCGGTTCGGGGTTGCCGAAGACGGCGTCCGGTCCGGCGATACGGATGTCGCAGGCGTACGCCAGTTCGGCGCCGCCGCCGAGCGCCCAGCCGTCCACGGCGGCCACGGTGGGCATGGGCAGCCTGCGCACCCGATCGAACAGGCGGCTGTTGATGCCCTGGAGGGCCTCGTCCCGACCGCGCCCGAGAAGTTCGGCGATGTCGGCGCCGCCGGCGAAGACCCCGCCGTGCCCGGTGAGCAGCAACAGCCTGGGATCGCGCTCCAAGTCCTCGCAGACCCGGTGCAGTTCGGCGATCATGCGGCCGCTGATGGCGTTGCGGGCCTCGGGGCGGTGCAGGGTGACGACGACCCGGTCCGCGCGCTCCTCGACCAGCAAGGTGTCGTACGACGTACTCGTGGACGTGCTCATGGCCGCTCCACGAGCATCGCCACGCCCTGCCCGACCCCGACGCAGAGAGTCGCCAGGCCCCGGCGGGCGTCCTCGCGTTCCATGCGTCCGAGCAGGGTGAGCAGGATGCGGGCGCCGGAGCAGCCCAGCGGGTGGCCGAGGGCGATGGCGCCGCCGTCGGCGTTGACGCGGTCCTCGTCGAGTTTCAACCGGCGGACGACCGCCAGCGCCTGGACGGCGAAGGCCTCGTTCAGCTCGACCGCGTCCAGGTCGCCGGCCGTCCAGCCGGCCCGGTCCAGTGCCTTGGCGGTGGCCGGCACGGGCCCGAGCCCCATCAGGTGGGGCTCGACCCCGGCCGAGACGGCGGTGACGACACGGGCCCGGGGAGTGAGCCCGTACCGTTCGACCGCCGCCCCGCTCGCCACCAGCAGGGCTGCGGCCCCGTCGGACAGCGGCGAGGAGTTGCCCGCGGTGACGATTCCGTCGGCGCGGAAGACGGCGCGCAGTCCGCCCAGCTTCTCCAGCGAGGTGGACGGCCGGGGCCCCTCGTCCTGGGTCACCTCGCCGTCCTTGACCGGCACCGGGACGATCTCCTTCTCGAAGCGGCCCGCCTGCTGGGCGGCGATCGCCCGCCGGTGGCTGCGCAGCGCGAAGGCGTCCGCGTCCAGGCGGGTGATGCCGTCCAGGGCGGCGACCTCCTCCGCCGTCTCGCCCATCGACAGGGTGGTCGTGGCGGGGAAGCGGGGGTTGGTGAAGCGCCAGCCGATGGAGGTGTCGTGGACCTCGGCGGGCCGGGCCCAGGGCGTGCCGGGTTTGGCCATCACCCAGGGGGCGCGGGTCATCGACTCCACTCCGCCCGTCACGACCAGGTCGGCTTCCCCCGCCCGTATCGCCTGGGCGGCCGAGGCGACGGCCGTCAGCCCGGAGGCGCACAGCCGGTTGACGGTGTATCCGGGCACGGTGTGCGGCAGTCCGGCGAGCAGCACGGCCATCCGGGCCACGTCCCGGTTGTCCTCACCGGCCTGGTTGGCGGCGCCGAGGATCACCTCGTCCACGGCGTCGGCCGGGACCCCGGAGCGCCGTACCGCCTCGCCGACGACGAGGGCGGCCAGGTCGTCGGGGCGCACGGACGCCAGTGCGCCGCCGTAACCGCCCTGCGGGGTGCGGGCCCCGTCTATCAGATAGACCTCGTCAGGCATCGGCGTTCTCCTCGGCGGGAGCGGGCGCATGGCGGCGGGACTGGACGACCGAGAAGCGGCCGGTGACGAAGGCCGGGTCGGTGAGGGCGGCGTTGGCGGCAGGGTTGGCCGCGGTGCCGTGGAAGTCACTGAAGGCGGCGGACTGGTTGACGAAGACGCCGCCGGTCAGGTTCTCGGACAGGTGGACACCCGCCTCCAGGGCCGTGGCCCGCGCCACGTCCAGCACGGTGTCGTCGGTCGAGTACACGGAGGCGGTCAGGGCGCCGTGCCGCCGCACGGTGTCGTGCAGCAGCCGCAGGCTGTGCGCGGTGGAGTCGGTGCCGATGACGAAGGAGACCGGCCCGAACCACTCACTGGTGTACGTCTTCTCGTCCGCCTCGGCGTCGAGCCGGGCCACCAGCGGTGTGCGGACGACCGCGTCCGGGTGGTCGGGGTGGGCCAGTTCGCGGGAGGTGTGGGCGGTACGTCCCAGGGCCGCCGCCTCCTCCAGACGTCCCAGTACCCCGGCGTTCACGATCGCGCCGAGGGTGGCCGCGGCGCGGCCGGGATCGCCGAGCAGCTTGTCCAGGGCGGCACCCAGGGCGGCGGCGAACTCGTCTGCCGTACGCGGCCCTTGGTCGGTCGGGAAGCCGTCGCGGGGTACGAGGATGTTCTGCGGCGTGGTGCACATCTGGCCGCTGTAGAGGGAGAGCGAGAAGGCGAGGTTGCGCAGGAGTCCCGCGTAGTCGTCCGTGGAGTCGACGACGACGGTGTTGAGCCCGGACTTCTCCGTGTGTACGACGGCCTGGCGGGCGTTGACCTCCAGCCAGTCGCCGAACTCGCTGGAGCCGGTGAAGTCGACGATGCGTACGTCGGGATGGGTGGCGAGTGCGGGCGCGGTTCGCTCGTCGTCGCGCTCGGCGGCGAGCAGCACCACGTCCGGGTCGAAGCCTGCCTCCGCCAGGACCTCGCGGGCGATGCGCACGGTGATCGCCAGCGGCAGTACGGCCCGCCGGTGCGGTTTGACGATCACGGGGTTGCCGGTGACCAGGCTTGCGAAGAGCCCTGGATAGCCGTTCCAGGTGGGGAAGGTGTTGCAGGCGATCAGCACCGCCACCCCGCGTCCGACGGGGGTGAAGGTCTTGTCCATGACGAGTGGGCCGCCTCTGCGCTGCGGCTTGCTCCAGCGGGCGGTGGCCGGATGGCGCCGCTGCTCCTGCCAGGCGTACGCGACCGCTTCGAGGCCGCGGTCCTGGGCGTGCGGACCGCCTGCCTGAAAGGCCATGCCGAAGGGCTGGCCGGTGGTGTGCTGCACGGCGTGCGCGATCTCGAAGCTCGCCGCGTTCAGCCGGGCCAGGATCTCCGCCGCGACGCCGGCCCGGGTGTCCGGGCTCGCGGCGCGCCACGCCACGGCGGCGGACCTGGCCGTCGCGACGGCGACCTCGGGCACCAGGCAGGGGTAGCTGATGCCGAGGGGGAAGCCGTAGGGGGAGATCTCGGCGGCGGGCACGGTGCCGGTCGTGGGGTGCCCTTCGAGGGGGAAGGGCTGGCCGAGGAGGCCGCGCAAGGCCGCCTCGCCCACCTCGGGTGCCCCGGCTCCGTACGCGGAGGTGCTGGGCCTTTCCGGGTATGGCGACCAGTAGTCGCGGGCGGCGGCACGCTCCACGGCCTGGTGAAGCAGATCCGTATGGCGTACGAAGAAGTCGGGGTGTGGGTCAGTGGACACGAGGGGCTCCTGGCCGAACGTTCGGTAGGTCGATGGGTGCGGGGCACCCAGGCGGAGACAAGGGAAATGGGGGGCCGGATCAGACGTCGGCGAGCAGGATCGCCGGACGCTCCACGCAGTCGGCCACGAAACGAAGGAAGCCTCCGGCCACTCCCCCGTCGCAGACCCGGTGGTCGAAGCTGAGGGAGAGCTGCATGACCTTGCGGACGGCCAGCGTGCCGTCCACCACCCAGGGTTTGTCGACGATGCGGCCCGCGCCGAGCAGGGCGGCCTCCGGGTGGTTGATGATGGGCGTGGAGCCGTCCACGCCGAACACGCCGTAGTTGTTGAGGGTGAAGGTTCCGCCGGTCAGACGGTCGGGAGGCAGACTCCCGTTGCGGGCGAGCTCGGTCAACCGGGCGAGTTCGGCGGCCAGTTGTACGGTCGTCAGGCGGTGGGCGTCACGGACGACGGGGACGACCAGGCCGCGTTCGGTCTGGGCGGCGAAACCCAGGTGCACCTCACTGACGCGGACGATCTCCCGCCGCTCGGTGTCCACCGTGGAGTTCAGTTCCGGGTAGCGACAGAGGCCGGAGACGCATATACGGGCCAGCAGGGCCAACAGCCCTATGCGGCGGCCTGGTTCGGCGGCCTCCAGCGCCTTCTTGGCCTGGAGCAGCCCGGTCGCGTCCACGTCGACCCAGGTGGTGGCGTCGGGGATCTCGGTGCGGCTGCGGGAGAGTTTGTTCGCGATGGCACCCCGTACTCCGCGCAGCGGTATGCGCTCGGCACCGTCGGGGGCCCTTCGTGCCTCCGGGGCGGGCGCCGATGCCTGCCGCACCGGGGTGTTCGGTGCGGGGACGGGTTCCGTCGGCGCCTGCGTGGCGGCCCGGAGGATGGCCTGTTCCACGTCCCGTCTCAGAACGACGCCGGCGGGACCGGACGGCGCCAGGCCGGCGAGGTCGACACCGTGGTCCCGGGCCACCCTCCGTACCAGGGGGGAGATCACCCGGGGTGGGTGCGGCGATCCTGCCGCGGCCGGGGCGGGGTGGCCGTCGCGCGCCGGTGTTCCGACGCCGGTCAGGGCCTCGACGTCAGCAGCCGCGGCACCGGCGCTCGAGACGCTCGCGGCACCGGACGCCTCGCCCGGGACCACCACGGCGGCACGCCGACGGCGGCGGCGCGAAAGCGCCGGGCCGTGGCCGGTGCCGTAGCCGATCAGGACGTTGCCGGAACCGGCCTGTTCCTCCTCCCGGTAACGCTCCGCGGCCGCCTCGGCCGAAACCGACCCGCCCGGCGCCGTACCGGAGGTGCCATCGGCCGTACCGGCCCCCGGCGCCTCGGGACGGGGGCCGCCACCCGACCCCTCGGAGGCGCCGACACCGCCGGAGGGGTCCGCGCCCACCGTGATCAGCGGTTCCCCCACCGCCAGCGCCGTGCCCGCCTCCGTGTGCAGTCGCAGCACTGTGCCCGCGTACGGGACCGGTACCTCGACCGCTGCCTTGGCGGTCTCGACCTCGACGACGATCTGGTCGATCGTCACCGTGTCGCCGACCGCGACCTTCCACTCGACGATCTCGGCCTCGGCCAGTCCTTCGCCGAGGTCGGGCAGCCGGAACAGCTGCTCCTGGAGCGGTGCGGTGGTCATGCGACCGCTCCCTTCAGCAGGTGCCGGGTGTCCGGCTCGTCGGTGAGCTGGAGGCGGTCGACGGCGTCGAGGATCCGGTCGACGCCGGGCAGGTGCGCGTGCTCCAACTTCGGCGGCGGATAAGGGATGTCGAAGCCGGCGACCCTCAGGACAGGTGCGGCCAGTGAGTGGAAGCAGCGCTCCTGCACGCGTGCGGCGATCTCCGCCCCGACGCCCGCGAAGCCCTGGGCCTCCTGGACGACCAGGCAGCGCCCGGTCCGGCGTACCGATGCCGTGACCGTCTCGTCGTCGTAGGGCACCAGGGTCCGCAGGTCCACGACCTCGAGTTCGATGCCCTCGGCCGCGGCGGCTGCCGCGGCGGCCAGGGCCACCGGAACCGACGGCCCGTACGCGACGACCGTGGCGTCACGGCCCTCCCGCCGGATCGCCGCCCGTCCGAAGGGCAGCGCGGCGCGCCGTTCCAGGTCGGTGTCCTCCCTCGACCAGTACAGCTTCTTCGGCTCCAGGAAGACGACCGGGTCGGGGTCGGCCACGGCGTCGCGCAGCAGCCAGTACGCGTCCTCGGCCGTCGCCGGGGTGACGACCTTCAGTCCCGGCGTGTGCGCGTAGTACGCCTCGCTGGAGTCGCAGTGGTGCTCGACTCCGCCGATGCCGCCCGCGTACGGGATGCGGATCACCATCGGCAGCGTGAGGCGTCCCCGGGTGCGGTTGCGCAGCTTGGCGACGTGCGAGGCGATCTGCTCGAAGGCGGGGTACGCGAAGGCGTCGAACTGCATTTCCACCACGGGCCGGAAGCCGCCCATCGCCATGCCGACGGCCAGTCCGACGATGCCGGCCTCGGCCAGCGGGGTGTCGAAGCACCGCTGCTCGCCGAAGTCGCGTGTCAGTCCGTCGGTGATCCGGAAGACACCGCCGAGGGGGCCGACGTCCTCTCCGAAGACGAGTACGCGCTCGTCCTCGCGCAGTGCGTCGCGAAGAGCGGTGTTCAGCGCCTGCGCCATCGTGACCTTGGCCATGGCCGTCAGTCCTCCTGAGTCTGAAACGTGGTGGGTTCGTCGGCTTCGGCGAGCTCGGCCAGCTCGGCGGCCAACAAGGCGCGCTGTTCGCGTAGTTGCGGCGTCGGCTCGGCGTAGACGTGGTCGAAGAGCTCCAGTGGGTCCGGGACGGTTTCCGCGTTCATGCCGGCGCGCAGTTCGGCGGCCAGTGCCTCCGCCTCCTCCCGCACCGCCGCGACGTCCTCGTCGGTGAGCGCGCCACGGGCCCGCAGGAGTGCCTCCAGCCGGCTGAGCGGGTCGGCTGCGCTCCACCGCTCGACCTCCTCGTCGTCCCGGTAGCGGGTGGCGTCGTCGGCGTTGGTGTGCGCGTCCATGCGATAGGTGTGCGCCTCGACCAGGAAGGGGCCGTGCCCGGCGCGGGCATGTTCGACGGCCGCGGTCAGCACCGCCAGCACGGCGACCAGGTCGTTGCCGTCGACCTGCTCGCAGCGCACACCGTGGCCGATTCCCTTGTACGCGAGGGCGGGCGCCGCGGTCTGCCGGGCCAGCGGCACGGAGATCGCGTACTTGTTGTTCTGGACGAAGAAGACGACCGGCGCACGGAAGACGGCAGCGAAGTTCAGCGCCTCGTGGAAGTCGCCCTCGCTGGTGGCGCCGTCCCCGACGAGAGCCATCGCCACGCCGTCCCCGCCCTTCCGGCGCAACGACTCCGCCATGCCGGTGGCGTGCAGCACCTGGGTGGCCAGCGGGGTGCACTGGGGGGCGACGCGGGTGGCGGCCGGGTCGTAGCCGCAGTGCCAGTCGCCGCGCAGCAGCGTCAGCACCTCGAGGGGGTCGATGCCACGGGCGACCAGGGCCATGGAGTCCCGGTAGGTCGGGAAGAGCCAGTCGTCGGGGCGCAGCGCGAGCACGGCACCGACCTGACATGCCTCCTGGCCCCGGCTGGACGGGTAGACCGCGAGCCGCCCCTGCTTGGTGAGCGCGGTCGCCTGGGTGTCGAAGCGGCGACCCAGGACCATCCGCCGGTAGGCGTCGCGGAGGGTCTCGACCGGGGGCTCGGTGTATCCGGCCGGCACCTTGGCCACCGGAGTGCCGTCCTCGGCCACGAACCGCACCGGCGTGAGGGACGGCAGGAGGCCCTGGACCGTCTGTCGGAGGCTCTTCACGGACATGGAGGGCACTCGCTTTCTCTGGACACTTGACAGGAGAATGGTCGCCATAACGGAATATGTGTTCAATACTTCGGCCGAACTGGCGATGAACTGCCGAACCGAGCCACACCAGGAGGGCAATGTGTCCGAGGAAACCTCACCGGCGGGGTCGGTGCCCGGACGAACTGCCGTTCCGCTCGACGACATCGACCGGCAGATCCTGGCCCGGCTGCTCAGGGACGGCCGGGTCTCGGTCCGGGCGCTCGCGGAGGACGTGCACATCTCACGCGCCAACGCGTACACACGCATCGGCCGACTGGTGGCCGAGGAGGTCATCACCGGCTTCACCGCGCAGCTCAATCCACAGCGGGCGGGACTCGGCACGAGCGCCTACGTGACGCTGACCATCGAGCAGAACGCCTGGCGTGACATCTCGCGCGAGCTGCGCGACATGCCGTACGTCGAGCATGTCGCCCTCGTCACGGGCGACTTCGACGTCCTGGTGCTGGTCCGTGCACCGGACAACCTGGCGCTGCGCCGGGTCGTGCTGGAGAGCATCCAGGCGGTGCCGGGGGTGCGCTCGACCCGCACCTGGCTGGTCTTCGACGAGGTGCGGGGCCGCGGAGCCGACTGGACGGCGTGACCGTCGGGCCCGGAGCCGGGACGCGGCTCGGCCCAGGCCCGGAACTCGGCTCGGCCTGCCCCGGGCTCGGGGACGCAGCACGGGCACAGTCACCGGGCCGCTCAGACGTGCAGTTCGGTGGCGGAGCCGACGTCCGGCACCGGAACGCGAGCCGGCTCCGCCATCAGGACCGGCGCAGAGACCGCCACCCGGATCGGGACCGGGGTCGGCCCCGCAGCCGGAGCCGGGGCCGCCGGCGCGGCGTGCCGCCGGGACCGCACCACCCGGAACCGTCCCGTGACGAAGTGGGCACCCGCGGCGGGCAGGTCCGCGCCGGCCGAGGAGGGATCGGCGGGAAAGTCGTCCGCGAGGTTCTGCACCAGATGCACTCCGGCGTCCAGCGCCGCCGACTCGGCGACCGCCAGTACCAGCGGGTCGGTCGAGTGCACCGCGGCGTACGGTGCTCCGTGGCGTCCCACGGTGGAGCGGAACAGCGCCAGGCTGTGCGAGGTCGAGTCGGTGCCCACCAGGAACGAGACCGGACCCGGCCACTCCCTGGCGTAGATCCGCTCGTCCCGCGCTCCCAGCCGGACGAGCAGCGGGCTGCGCAGATCGGCGCCGGGATGGTCCGGGTGGTACAGGGGCCGGGACGCGGACAGCACCGCACCGTACTGGGCGGCCTGCGCCAGTGCGGCCCGCACCTCGTTGCCGGTGATCGCGCCCAGCAGCCTCGTCACACGTGCCGGATGCCCGAGCAGCCGGTCCACGGCCTCGCGGATGTCGGCGCCGAAATCCCTGAGGCTCCTGTGCCCCTCGTCGGTCACGATGCCCGTCGTCGGCACCAGGATGTTCTGCGGCGTGGTGCGGAACGTGCCGCTGCACAGGCACAGGGAACGGGCGAGGCCTCGCACCAGATCCCGGTAGTTCTCGGTGGAGTCGACGATCACGGTGTTCAGGCCGGTCCGGTTGGCGAACACGGTGGCCTGGCGGGCGTGTTGCTCCAGCCAGTCGGCGAACCGCGCCGAGCCTGTGAAGTCGACAATGCGCACCGCCGGGTCCGTGGCCAGCCGCCGGTGCAGCCGTTCCTCCGGTTCCGCCACCGCCAGGGTCACGATGTCCGGGGCGTGCCCGGCCTCCGCCAGCACCTGCCGTGCGACGCGAACAGTGATCGCCAGGGGCAGCACGGAGCGCGGATGCGGGGCCACGATCACGGGATTTCCGGTCACCAGGCTGGCGAACAGGCCCGGATAGCCGTTCCAGAGCGGATAGTCGGGGCAGCCGATGAGCAGCGACACTCCCCGGGGCACCAGGGTGCAGGTGCCCCGCATCGCCGGCGGTTGCCCCCTGCGTCGGGGGCTCTCCCAACTCAGGTCCGCAGGGACGCGCGCCGACTCGGCGAAGGCATGGGCCACAGCCTCCAGCGCGCGGTCCTGGGCGCGCGGCCCGGCGGCCCGGAACGCCGCCTCCGGCGGCTGGCCGGTGGTGTGGTGCACCGCAAGGGCCAGCTCATGACTGCGCGTGTTCAGCCGGCGCAGTATCTCCACGGCCAGCCCGGCACGTTGGTACGGCCCGGCGGCACGCCATCCGGCCGCCGCCCGCCCGGCCGCCGCCACCAGCGCCGCGGGGTCGCAGCGCGGGTAGCCGATGCCCATGCCGTACGTGCCTGTGCCGTACGGGGAGGACTCGGTGGCCACCTGGCCGAGTTCTCCGGGCTGGTCGAGGTCGAAAGGCCGTCCCAGCAGGGAGCCGAAGACCTTCCCCGCCGTTCGCGTCGATCTCATGCCCGCGTCGGCGGCATCCTGCCCGGTCGCCTCCGTGAAGGGCCGACGGCATTCACCGGCCGCGAGGGCCCGTACGGCCTCCTGTAGCAGCTCACGATGCCGCTCATAGGGACTGGGACGCATGGCCTTCAGCCTCTCCAGGCAGCGGCCAGCGCGAGCAGGGCGTCGTTCTCCTCCGGCAGACCGATGGTCACCCGGACTCCTTCACCGAGGAACGGACGGACGACGACCTTCCCGTCGAGGCAGTGCACGGCGAAGTCCGCGCTGTCGTCTCCGAGCGGCAGCCAGACGAAGTTGGCCTGGGAGTCCGGCACTTCGAAGCCGAGCGCGCGCAACCGCAGGGTGACGCGCTCCCGTTCGGCGACTGTGAGTGCCGCACGGCGGGCTGCCTCCGCGCGCTCCCCGAGGGCGACGACGGCGGCCTCCTGGGCAAGCGCGCTGACGCTGAACGGCACTTGGGTCTTGCGTACATGGGCGGTGAGCTCCGGCGGCGCCACGCAGTAGCCGACGCGCAGTCCCGCCAGGCCGTACGCCTTGGAGAAGGTCCGCAGCACCACCACGTTCGGCCGGTCGCCGAGCAGGGCGAGGGCGTCGGGGACCAGGGCCGGATCGGCGTACTCCCGGTAGGCCTCGTCGACGACGATCAGCACGTCGTCCGGAACCCGGTCCGCGAAGTCACTGAGCGCGCGCTCGCCGACCGCGGTGGAGGTGGGGTTGTTGGGGTTGCAGACGAAGACCAGCCGGGTCCGGCCGGTGATCGCCGTGGCCATGGCGTCGAGGTCCAGCGCGTGGTCCCGCAACGGAACCCGCACCGCCGTACCGCCGGCGACCGCCGTGAGGATGGGGTACGCCTCGAAGGACCGCCAGCCGAAGACGACCTCGTCGCCGGGGCCGACGACCGAGTGCAGCAGCTGTCCGCAGACCTCGGAGGAGCCGGCGCCCACCGCGATCCGCTCCAGCTCGACACCGTGGTGCGCGGCCAGGACCTGGACGAGTGAGGTGGCGCTCATGTCGGGGTACCGCGACACGCCTGCGGCCAGCTCCGAGAGCGTTCCGGCAACCCCGGGCAGCAGCCCGTAAGGGGATTCGTTGCTGGCCAGCACGACCGCACCGGGCAGCTTGCGGCCAGGGACGTAGGGGGGCAACTGCGCCAAGGACGAACGGACACTCACCATGCTCGACTCGCTTCTGAAGCGGTGAAGTCCCGAGGCCGTACCTCGGGGCACTTGACAGGGAAAGCGTGAAGAGCGAACGACAAATGCTCAACGGTTTGGAGAATTCGGCAACGAATCGCCGAAATCATGTCGAATGCCTGGCAATCAGTCTCTCGCCCAGCCCATCCAGGTCCCTGCCACGAGACGGACGGCTCGGAAGCCGCCGGACACCGGCGGCTTCTGTTGGTCACAGGTCGGACACATGAGGTTCCCGGGCCCCCGGTTGCCGGCACGGTCCGCGAAGACTGCTCCCCGCACAATCCGCGAGGTGCCACCACGCCTCGCCCGCTCCGATCGAGGGAGACCATGTCCACAACCCACGTCGCACACGGGTCGTTGATCTCGTTGGCAGCGTCGCTCGCCCTGCTGACGGCCGGCTGTTCGGGAACGGCCGACAGCGCGGAGGCCGGCGGCTGCCGCGAGAACAGCGGCTGGTCGGCGAGGGACGAGGCGCGGTGGCTGCGCCCCAGCGTGTCGTTCTCTGCGGCCACGGCCGACGGGAGCGCGGCTGACGGGAGCGCGGGCGATGAGGCCGCGGCCGTCGTGATCCGTCCGAGCGACACGGACGACGGCGGGCCGCTGTGCGAACCGGTCACCGTGCAGGTCGAGTTCTGGGAGCTCACCGCCACGGCATCGGGGACGGACATGACGTCCGCGCTGCGCTACCAGCTGGCCACCGACGGAACCGAGGACCGGGGCATCGGCTTCCCTCCCGGCCTTTCCGCCGGGGAACGCGGCGCCTGTACCGGCGTCCTCATGGCGGCGTACGCGGGTGCGCGTCTGTCCGAGGCCGAACTGCCCGAGGAGATCGGCCGCTCGGCCTCCACCGGGAGCGAGGATGTGCGGTTCAGAACCGACCGGATCGGCATGTACAGGCTGCTCCCGCCGTCGGATCCGGAAGCGTGCGACGCGGACGGAGAGCCCACGACCGCCCCACCCGCCACGCCGATGCCATGGGGCAGCAACCACCCGTGACCAGCGCATAGTGAGCCAGGACGAAAACGGGGAAGTGCCCTGATAGCCGTGTGGGGACGGTCGGGGGGCGGCCCAGGCGGGCCGCGGCCCCCGGCCGTCCCCACAGGCCCTGGCGATGCTGATTCCACTCATTGCGGTGCGCACAGTCAAACCGTCTCCACAGCACGATGAACAGCCGATGCCGCCCTACCCGCGCCCCCACACCCGGCGTGCCGGTATCTGCACTGCCTCCGCTGTCGGCCCGGTACTCGACTGCCGCGCTGGGGACAGCAGCCCGTGTCGCGCAACCCACAGATGGGACAACGAGTCGGCCCGGAGAAACCATCGGCCTGGACACGGCCGCGCCGTCCCGGCCCCTGTACGGCCCCTGGGTCTTGACATCGGACCTCATGGCAGTCGCCCGGACGGCGATCGACAACCTCGAACGCCTACTCCGCCGCAGGTCAGAGGGGATCGAGATCCCCCGACCTCGGCCGAGCCCCAAACGCACGAGCAGCGGATCCAGTCCGTCCAGGCAGAGTTGACGCTCCGACACCCAAAAATAAACGTTTCCGCAGGTCAGAACCCTGCACAGGTGGGGCGGGTGGGACTCGAACCCACGGCCGACGGATTATGAGTCCTTTGAGGATCTTGGCGGTCCTTGCCGATCAACGCTCATCCCTGACGTTTTCGCAGGTCAGATGCGGTAATCCATGTTGGGGCTCGTCAGCCCTTGTCGGTCTGTTCCAGTCCTTGTGGCCTCAACTCGGCCTCGATGAGACCCGGCAGGATCGCACTGCAGAGATAGAGGGCGATCGCTCCAGCTCAAGGACGAGCTTTGAACCCGCGCTCAGCGGAGTCCCTTTCCAACGCCCAGAGGCTCCACCCCGGATATGGGAGTGTAAATCTAACGTCGGATCGGTGCCCTTGCGTGTGGGGGACGTCGGCCCGGAAACCAGGGCCGGGGTCGTCCGCGACGGGCTCGCAAGCCCACGGATTCAGCAGTCAGGGTCCGGTTCGGTTATCGACGGGCGGCCCGCTTCGGGCAACCAGTAGTGTTTTGCCTGCCCCTGTGAGGGATAGCGCCGCGGCGCGGGGCCGAGGCCCGGGTGGGTATTGAGCGCGAGGACCGCGTAAGAACGCAGGTCGGCCTGGGACAGGCGTCGGACAAGGTGCTTGAAACATTCCCTTGTGTCGACCTCCCGGATCACAGCCTGGGCGCAGGAGGTGAGGCCCTGTCGGTCCAGTGCCTTCGTGAACGAGACGATTTGAGAGACACGGCGTCCCCAAGTGAAGCCGACCAGCGACTCCAGTACCGCCTCCTCCTGGCCGGCGGCGCACAGGACGGCCAGGACGTAGGCATGCAGTTCCATGTCCGGCCACTGCCTGGTCAGCAACTTGTGCACCTCGTCGGCTCCCGGGCCCCAGCTGCCTTGTCTGTCGGCTAGTGGGCGCGTTTCGTCGAGGTTGGGAGCCACGCAGGCCAGGACCACCGCTTCGGTGCCGAGCCCGGCCCGGGCACGTCGCAGGATGAGCCGGGCGCAGACGTCCGGGTTGCCGTCAGCGACGATTTTCAGCAGCAACACCAGGCCACTCGCGTCCTGGTAAGTCTGCAGATCCCTCAGGAATGCGACGAGGTCCCGCTCCGGCATACGCGCCATCCGGGCTTTGAGTCCCTCGTCCGTACCGGATGAGGTCAGCAGAACACGGTATATCTGGTTGCGGTGCCACTGCCGACGATCGAGGGCCGTCCGCATCCGGTCGACGTCGTCGTGCCGCTCCGATCGCCACAGAGACTCCAGCAGCAGCGTGGCATCGGGCACCGACCGGTCAACCAGCCCGGTGAGTAGATGCACTGCGTCAGTCGGCCGCCCGAACTCCATCAGCAGGTCAAAGAACCGATGCGTCGCCGTCCCTACGGGTTGTACCTGTGCTGCCGCACCGAGCAGATGGATTGCGGACTCTGCACGGCCGTCGGTCCACAGACTCTCCGCCAGGTCGACGATGCCGTCCACGGACTGCTGTGCGGCCGCTTCGCCGAGGACGATCAGCACCCGGTCCGCCATGCCCGCGGCTGACAGTTCCTCACAGAGCCTGAAAATGTTTGTCGGCGCGAGAGCGGCCGCGACGAGAGCTCGCAAGAGGGCTCCGCTAAGTCGCCGTGACCGGCCTCGTCCATCGCCGACAGGATGCGCACGGACTCGCTGGCCGGCCGATGTGCGATCACCGCCGCCGCCTTCAGATACAGCTCGAAAGCCTTCATGTGGCGCCCGAGAGCCAGCATCTCTCCGGCCAACTCCAGGGCCTGTTCAGGGGAATTCCCCGTCACCATCTCCAGCAGACGGTCGGCGTCAGCGTCCATTCCGGCCGACCACAGCGCGCCGGCCAGCGGGACGATGCGCCCGATAGCCTGCGGATCTTTACCGGCGACCCTGATGACGTTGTCGGCCTCGGTGCCGAACTCCGCTGCCCTCAGGGCCTTCACAGTTTGTGCCACGTCGTCAACGTCGAGGTCGACCGCCGTCATCCGGCACGCTCGGACAGCCTCTCCGCGATCCTCGTTGACTACGCTTAGAGCCTTCACGTACTCCACGACCGCGGCCGGACCGCGTTGCACCACCACTCGGGTCATGTCCGAGAGGTATGGCTGACGGTGGAGCATGCGCCGCAGCGGCGAGAGGTGCGACAGCCCGTCTCTGCGATTCAGCAGGACAACCAGCATCGCGGCCTCCTGTATGGGCCGCCACCTGCTGAGAAAGAGCAGCAGTTCTTGGGCTTCTTCCGACCTGGCCTCGCTTTCCATGCGCGCAATGGCATCGATGACGTCCCGCGGCCTGTTGCAGAGCAGTTCCTCCCACTCGGTAGGGACGTTCAACCCAGTGGGGATCTCCGGTTCGGTCGGCCTGGGAGGTCGGCCCGCTAGCGGTTGCTCGCACAGTAGCTCGGAGGCCTGAGGCGACGACGCCAGCTGCCGATACCGGTTGCGGGCCGGGGCAAGGCTCCGCTCCGAGTTTTCCAGCCGCTGCTGTGGCAATGGCCTGTTTTGCGCGCGCAATTCCCGGCACAGGTGCTCGTACGCCTCGATGACCTCGATGACCTCGATGACCTCGATGACCTCGATGAGAGGGTTGGCGCCGGGCAGGCCTTGCTCCAGCAGGCGGATCAGTTCGCCGGTGAAAGCTGTGTACCTCTCGTCGGGCGGCGCTAGAGCTTGCCTGGTGGCGGAGCATGCGGTGAGCAGGTACGCCCGCCGATCCGAGCCTGTTGAGCCAGTATGACTTCGTCACTGGAGCCGTTCATGCCTCCGTCAAACGCACGACCGGCATAGCAGCAGTCCAGCACAACCAGTCGGTTGACGTCAGGCGCAGAGGACCGCACCACGGCCCGCACTTGGGCGAAGTCCACAGCGGTGTACGGGCGGGGCGGGTTCGTGGTCGGCAGCGCGAGCAGCAACGTGTTGATATCGGTGGGGTGGATGAGTCCGTGTCCCGCGAAGTACACGAACAGGGTGTCCGTCGCCGCTCGGGCGGCTTCGTGGATCGGATCCAACAACTCCACGAGCGTCTTTGGCTCCGGCACACGGATGCAGCGTTCCTCGGGCAGCCCCCAGACGTCGTGGTCCATCAATAATTCGCCGAGCCGAGTGACGTTGTTCGTCACGGCCGGGAGCTCATTCAGCCCGGGGTCGCCGTACGCCGAGGCGCCAATCAGTACGGCGCACGACTTCTCGGGATCGGCCAACTTCACGGCAACGGAGCCGACGGCGGGGCCGGGACAGTAGGAGGTGAGGGTAAGGGGGTGGAGAGCACGGCCATCAGTCGGCGTACATCCTCGTCGGAGGCGCCGTCAACGGTCACGGACAGGCCGTCCGCAGCTCGCCGGAAAGTGAAGGCGGCGGTCGGCCGGGGGCCGGGCGTAAGCCGCCAGTTCGCGTAGAGCATCACGAGGTTGGCCACCGCCTCGGCGTGAGTAAGCGCGAGGCTGACGACCTCCAGCGGGCCCATCAGCCCGTCGGCATCGGCCTGAGCTCGTGATTCCAAAGTCAGCGCCTCGGGCCGACCCTCATCGGACCGCAGCCATCGGTAGAAGTCGACCACTTCGGCAGTGCCGTTCTCCACGACCGCCCGGATCTCCCACCGCACGCGTCATGCACCCCCAAAATTGGGCCTGCCCAGCCAGGTACCACGCTAGAAGACTGCTGAAAATCTTGTTGTGGGGCTGTCCGGTCGTGGGCCGGGCGGCCCTTTTCGCTATGTGGTGGCTGGGGTGAGGTGCCAGCTGGTGTTGGTCCGGGTGAGTCCGAGGTTGATCAGTCGGCGGAGGTTGAGGGCGGCGGCGCGGTGGTGGAGCCAGATGTTGTTGGCGATGACGCCGCGGTAGGGGACCCGGCGGTTGCCCTTGGCGACGAGCCAGGCGATGGCGCGTTCGACGGGTGGCCGCCATCGGCGGTACTCGTCCTGCCAGAGGGTGTCGGTGGCGGCCTGGGCCCGGGCGGCGGCCGGCAGTTCGTACTGGGGGTGGACGTTGAGGGTGCGTCCGGTCCGGGAGGTGGTGCAGCGTTCCCGCAGGGGGCAGCCGGTGCAGACGCGCTTGAACTGGGCGGTTCGGGCGCCGTCCGCTTTGATCTGGCCGAGGTTGGCGGTGTCTCCGGCAGGGCAGGTGGCGGTGGCGGCTTGATGACCAGGGTGTGGCTGTCGGCCTGTAGCTGTGCGCGCAGGTCGCCGGTTCCGTAGGCGGAATCGCCGAGCACGGTTAACTCCGCGTCCTGGTCTTCGTCGGCCAGAAGAGCGGCGGCGACGGCGGCCTCGTGGTTGTCGGGGCCGTAGCCGCCGGTCAGGGCGACGGCCGTGAACAGCCCGGTCTCCGGCTCGAACGACGCATGCCCTTTGAAGCCGTCCTGGTGACGGGTGCGGTTCTTGTGGATGTGGCGCGCATCGGCATCGACGGTGGACACGGTCCGGTCCGCCACCGTGCGCCGGGCGATGCGCCAGCGGCCGTCGCGCCCGTCGGAGTCCTCTGCCGGCTCGACGTCCTGCCCGGCGACCAGGGCAAGCGGGCCGACCGCGTTCGCCGCCTTCTCGCCCAGATTCCGTTCTGGCAGGTGCCCGAGCAGGCTGAGGGCGTCGGTGACCAGCGCATCGACCAGAGCGGCGCGGGCGGCCTCGTCGTCCCAGGCGATCTTCGGTTTGCCCGGGTCGGTGTAGTCGTGCGCCCGGCAGTGCTCCGCGGCCGTCTCCTGAGCGCCGGGGACCTCGCGGATCACCCGGCGGATCGCGGAGACGATCTGGGTGACGGTGTCCTGGATGGCCACCGCGTCATCGAGCACCGTGGAGTCCAAAGCGCGCCGCTGCCTGCCCTTGAGCACACCGGTCGCGGCCACGACCTCCTTCACCTTGGTGAAGATCCGCGTCGGATCGGCCGAGTGGCGAAGTCGGCGCCGGAAGTACGTCAGCAGCGACGGGTCGAACGCAGTGTCGTACAGCCCGAGCCCGCAAGCGGCCTTCCACCGCAGGTCACACCGCAGTTCCTGGACCGTCTCGAAGTCCGACAGACCCTGCAGGTTCTGCAGGCTCTGCAGCACCACCGTCGCGGCCAGCACCTGCGGCGGCAGACTCGGCCGCCCGTTCGCCGACGGATACATGTCCGCGAACATCCCCGGCGGGAACAGCACCTCACGGTGCTCGGCCAGGAACGCGAACACACTCCCCACCGGGATCAACTCCCGGCAGGTCTCCCACACATCCGGCCCGACCAAGTCCTCGGCCCACTCACCCTGCATGCCCGCAAGACTGGCCCCGACGCGGCCGTCCGCGCGGGCGCCTCCACGCTGCTGTGCTTCGCGCTGCCCTGGCATCCCCGCGAGGTCGTGAACACGATGACGTACGCGAAGGAGGCCGGACTGACCGTCGTCAGGGTCGCCGACTCCGCGTTCGCGGCGGTCGCCAAGGTGTCCGACCTGCTGCTGCCGGCCGCCGTCGGCACCGGGCTCGCCTTCGACACCGCCTGCGCGCCGATGCTGCTGGGCCGGGTGCTGCTGGAGGCGATCTGCGACGACCTGCCGGACGCGCAGGCCCGGCTGGAGCAGTTCGACGCGGGGGAGGCGGCGCGCGGGCTGTTCGTGGAGTGAGCGGCGGTGACCTCGGCGCGTTCTGGGAGAGCGATGCGCGTTCCGGGGATCAGACGCCTTCGCGCATAGGCACCCGGACGCCCCGCTCGTCGGCGACCGTCTCCGCGATGTCGTAGCCGGCGTCGACGTGGCGGATGACGCCCATGCCTGGGTCGTTGGTCAGCACGCGGCGCAGCTTCTCGCCGGCGAGTGCGGTGCCGTCGGCGACGGAGACCTGGCCGGCGTGGATGGAGCGCCCCATGCCGACGCCGCCGCCGTGGTGGATGGAGACCCAGGACGCGCCGGAGGCCACGTTGACCATGGCGTTGAGCAGCGGCCAGTCGGCGATCGCGTCGGAGCCGTCGAGCATGGCTTCGGTCTCGCGGTACGGGGAGGCGACGGAGCCCGAGTCGAGGTGGTCGCGGCCGATGGCGAGCGGGGCGGCCAGCTCACCACTGGCGACCATGTCGTTGAACCGCTCGCCGGCCTTGTCCCGCTCGCCGTAGCCGAGCCAGCAGATACGGGCGGGCAGGCCCTGGAAGTGGACGCGCTCGCCGGCCATCTTGATCCAGCGGTGCAGGGACTCGTTCTCCGGGAAGAGCTCCAGGATCGCCTTGTCGGTCTTGTGGATGTCGGAGGCCTCACCGGACAGGGCGGCCCAGCGGAAGGGCCCCTTGCCCTCGCTGAACAGCGGCCGGATGTAGGCGGGCACGAAGCCGGGGAAGGCGAACGCCCGCCCGTATCCGGCGAGTTGGGCCTCGCCCCGGATCGAGTTGCCGTAGTCGAAGACCTCGGCGCCGGCGTCCATGAAGCCGACCATCGCCTCGACGTGCCTGGCCATGGACTCACGGGCGCGGGTGGTGAAGCCCGCCGGGTCCTTGGCGGCCGCGTCTGCCATGTCGTCGAAGTCGACGCCGACGGGGAGGTAGGCGAGGGGGTCGTGGGCCGAGGTCTGGTCGGTCACGATGTCGATGGGGGCGCCTTCGGCGAGCATGCGCGGGAGCAGCTCGGCGGCGTTGCCCAGCAGGCCGATGGAGAGCGGGCGGCGGGCGTCGCGGGCCTCGACGGCGAGCTGCAGGGCGTGCTCCAGGGAGTCGGCCTTCACGTCGAGGTAGCGGTGCTCGATACGGCGCTCGATGGCGCGCGGGTCGACGTCGATGCAGATCGCGACGCCGTCGTTCATCGTCACGGCGAGGGGCTGGGCGCCGCCCATGCCGCCGAGGCCGGCCGTCAGCGTGATCGTGCCCGCGAGGGTGCCGCCGAACTTCTTCGCGGCGACGGCGGCGAAGGTCTCGTAGGTGCCCTGGAGGATGCCCTGGGTGCCGATGTAGATCCAGGAGCCGGCGGTCATCTGGCCGTACATGGTCAGGCCGAGGGCCTCCAGACGGCGGAACTCCTCCCAGTTGGCCCAGTCGCCGACGAGGTTGGAGTTGGCGATCAGGACGCGCGGGGCCCACTCGTGGGTCTGCATCACCCCCACCGGACGGCCGGACTGCACCAGCATCGTCTCGTCCTGCTTCAGGGTCCGCAGGGTGCGGACCATCGCGTCGAACGACCGCCAGTCCCGCGCCGCCTTTCCCGTGCCGCCGTAGACGACGAGCTTGTCGGGGTGCTCGGCGACTTCCGGATCCAGGTTGTTCTGCAGCATCCGCAGCGCCGCCTCCTGCTGCCAGCCCTGCGCGCTGAGCGAGCTCCCGCGGGGAGCGCGCACGGTCCTCGGTCCAGAAATTCCAGTCATCGTTCGTTGCTCCGGCGCTTGTCGAGGAAGGCCCGCAGGCCTTGGGTGTGGTCGTCGGTGGAGGAGTTGAGGGCGGCCAGGCGGCGTTCGGTGCGGATGCCGACAGAGAGGGGCGTCTCGAAGGCCGTCAGCACCGCCTCCTTCGCCAGTCGGACCGCGGTCGCGGGGTGGGCGGCGATGGTGCGGGCCGTGTCGTGGGCTGTGCGGTCGAGCTGGTCGGGGGGTACGACGCGGCTGACGAGGCCGGCGGCGAGGGCTTCGGGGGCGGTGATGGTGCGGCCGGTGAGGATCATGTCCATCGCGAGGGCCTTGCCGACCGCGCGGACGAGGCGTTGGGTGCCGCCCGCACCGGGGATCGCACCGAGACGCAGCTCGGGCTGGCCGAAGCGGGCGGTGTCCGAGGCGATGACGAGGTCGCAGATCATGGCGAGTTCGCAGCCGCCGCCCAGGACATGGCCGTTGACCGCCGCGACGAGAGGGATGCGGGTGGCGTACAGGGCCTCCCACAGGTCGCTGAAATCATCGAGGTACGTGCCGACCGGGCCGGACTCCGAGAGTTCCGCCAGGTCGGCGATGTCGGCGCCGGCCGCGAAGAGGCGTTCCGTGCCGCTGATGACGACGCAGCGGACGTCGGGGTCGGCGTCCCAGGCGCGTACGGCGTCCAGCAGAGCCGTCATCATGGCGCGGCTCAACGCGTTGGCCGCTTCGGGGCGGTGGAGGCGGACGTGGCCGACCGCGTCCTCAGTACGGGTCAGAATGGTGCCGGTGCCGTCAGCCATCGTGGGTCAACTGCCTGACGACGGCGTCCCGGTGGGCCTTGACCCGGTCGGCCCGTTCGCCGGGCCACTCGTAGAAGCCGCGTCCCGACTTGGCGCCCAGAGCGCCTTCGGCCACCAGTTTCCTCACGGACTCCGGCACTTCGGCCGAGCGGCTCAGCTCGGGCATCAGGATCGCCGACACCTGCTCGACCACGTCCAGCCCGGCCAGGTCCATCAGCTCCAGTGGGCCGCAGGCCGCCCAGCGTGGGGCGAGCGTCGTACGGACCGCCAGGTCGGCGTCCGCCACGGAGGTCACGCCCGACTCCACCAGGTGCAGCACCTCGCGCAGCACCGCGTACTGGATACGGTTGACGACGAAGCCGGGGACATCCGCCCGTACGACGACGGGCAGCTTGCCGAGCCGCCGGGTCAGCGACTCGGCGCGCTCCATCGCCGTCGCGGTGGTGGCCTCGCCGGCGACGAGTTCGACGAGCGGCATGACCGGCGCGGGATTGAACCAGTGCATGCCGAGGAACCGGCCGGGATCGTCAAGTGCCGTGCCCAGCAGGGTGATCGGCACGCTGGAGGTGTTGGTGGTGAGCAGGCAGTCCGGTGTCACCGCGGCCTCGATCGAGGCGAGGACGTCCTGCTTGAGGGCGACCACTTCGGCGACGTTCTCGCTCACCACGTCCGCGCCGTCCAGCGCCTCCGGCAGCGAACGCGTGCAGAGGACCTCGTCCGGGACGAGAGCGCGCGCGGCGTCCAGGGTGGCTTCGCTGCGGGACCACAGGGCGACCCGGCAGCCCGCTCGGGCGAAGACCTGGGCGATGCCCGCGCCCATGGTCCCGGCGCCGATCACCGCCACGGTGGGCAGTTTCTTCTCCGGCATCTCTCTCTCCATTCAGGGGCTCAGATCGCGCCACGGGCGCGCAGGCCCGCGATCTCGTCGGGGCTCAGCCCGAGCGCGGCGGCCAGCACCTCGTCCGTGTGCTGCCCGAGGACCGGCGCGGGTGCGGGGGCGGCGGGCTGCGCTCCGGAGAAGCGGACGGGCTGTCGCATCACGGCGACCTCGCCGGCCACCGGGTGCCGTGCGGTGCCCAGCAGCTGTCGCTGCCGCGCGTGGTCGCTGTCCAGGGCCTCCTTGAGGCTCCAGATGGGACCTGCCGGTACGCCCGCCGCCTCCAGCCGGCTCACGGCCTGGTCGACCGTCAGGCCACGCGTCCAGTTCTCGATCAGTACCCGGAGTTCGGCGTGGTGGCGGGCGCGCTGGGCGTCCGTGGCGAAGCGGGGGTCGTCGAGGAGTTCGGGCATGCCGGTCTCCTTGCACAGACGGGCGAAGAGGGCGTCGTTGGCGACCGCGAGGACGACCTGTCCGTCGCGGGCGGGGAAGCTGTCCATGGGGGCGGAGACCGGATGACGGTTGCCGATCCGCTCGGGTTCGGTGCCGTCGGCGGTGAACTGGGACAGCGACACGACTAGCAGGGACAGCACGGAGTCGAGCATGGCGACATCCACGTGCTGCCCGTGCCCGGTGACGTCGCGTTGCCGGAGCGCGGCCAGGGCACCGTACGAGCCGTACATCCCGGCGACGACGTCGCCGATGGACTCGCCGACGCGGGTCGGGCCGGTGCCGGGCCAGCCGGTGAGGCTCATGATGCCGCCCATGGCCTGGATGATGTGGTCGTAGGCGGGGCGGTGGGCGAGTGGTCCGGTCTGGCCGAAGCCGGAGATGCTGACGTACACCAGGCGCGGGTTGACGGCGGCCAGGGTGTCGTAGTCGATGCCGAGGCGGGCGGTGACGCCGGGCCGGTAGTTCTCGATCAGGATGTCCGTGTCGCGCACCAGGCGGTGCAGCAGGTCGCGGCCCTCATCGGACTTCAGGTTGAGGGTGATGCCGCGTTTGCCCCGGTTGAGCATCATGAAGTACGAGCTCTCGCCGTTGATGTGCGGGGCGAAGTGCCGGGAGTCGTCGCCGGCGCCGGGCATCTCGACCTTGGTGACCTCGGCTCCGAGGTCACCGAGCAGCGCCCCGCAGAGCGGACCGGCCAGGACCCGGGAGAGGTCGAGGACCTTGACGCCGGACAGCGGGCGGTCCTGATCTGCGTTGTTCTCGCTCGTCACCGTGCTCTTCATCGGGCCAGTCCTCCCACTGCTGCTTCCACGGCCGCCACGAGGCTGCCGTCCGCGACCAGCTCCCGGGCCGCCGCGAGGTCGGGGTACATCTCGCGGTCCTCCTCCAGGGCGGCCACCCGCTCCCGGACCGCTCGGTACGCGGCCCCCGTCCCGGCTCCCGGGCGCAGGGTGCCGTGGTGCTCCAGCCCCTGCGCCGCCGCCAGGATCTCGATGCCGAGGCCCTGCTGTGCGTACTCGACCGCCTGCCGGGCCTGCCAGCCGGCGGGGACGCCCATGCTGACGTGGTCCTCCTGCATCGCCGAGGTCGGGATGTTGTGCACGGAGGCGGGCTGGGCGAGTGCGCGGGCCTCGGCGGCCAGCGAGGCGGCGACGTACTGCGGGATCATGAAGCCGGAGTCCTCGCCGCCGGGGGCCGCGAGGAAGGCCGGCAGTTCGCTGAAGTGGGCGTTGGTGAGGCGGTCGGTGCGGCGCTCGGAGATGTTGAGCAGGTGGGTGACGGCGATGGCGAGGACGTCCAGCGCCATGGCGACCGGGGCGCCGTGGCCGTTGCCGCCGGTGTGGGCGGTGAGCTCGTCGCCGGCGACGGAGAACAGCGGGTTGTCGGTGACCGAGTTGGCCTCGATGGTGACCGTGCGCTCGGCGTAGTCCAGCGCGTCGCGCACGCTGCCGTGGACCTGGGGCGCGCAGCGCAGGCTCAGCGGGTCCTGGAGGCGGTGGTGACGGTGCGCCGCCACGATCGCACTGCCGTCGAGCAGGGCGCGCAGGTTCGCGGCGGTGGCCGCCTGGCCGGGGTGCGGGCGGACCTGCTGGACGCGGGGGTCGAAGGCGCGGTCGTTGCCGCGCAGGGCCTCCACGCTCATCGCCGCCGCTATGTCGGCGGCGGCGGTCAGCAGCCGGGCGTCGTGGACGGCGAGCGCCGCCATCGCGGTCACCTCGTACGTGCCGCTGACCAGGGCGTGACCCTCGCGGGGGCCCAGTTCGAGAACGGGCAGACCGGCGCGGCGCATCGCCTCGGCGCCGGGCAGCAGCTCGCCCTCGAAGTACGCCCGGCCGAGACCGGCCGTGACCAGGCCGATGTGTGCGGTGCCGATCAGATAGCCGACCGAGCCGCGGCCGGGGGACCAGGGGGTGACGCCTCGGTTGAGCATCGCGACGAGGGTCTCGACCAGACCGAGGCCCACTCCGCTGCGGCCCTGGGCCATCGCCCGCACGATCAGGAGGATCATGGCGCGCATGACTTCGGGCGGGTAGGGCTCGCCCACCCCGCAGGCATGGCTCTTGAGCATCTTCAGCTGGGCCGACGACACGTGCTCCGGGGCGACCGACACGTCGTAGAGGTCGCCGACGCCCGTGGTGAGCCCGTAGACGGGCGGTCCGTCCGCGTCCAGGCCCGCGAGCATCCGGACGCGCATGCCCTTGACCGCCAGGGCGGCTTCCTCGGTGAGCAGCACCGGGGCGCCGTGTCGCGCCACCGCCACGATGTCGTCAATGGACAGCGGCGTGGATCCGATGGCCACCGGCTCCCGAGAATCACTCACGGTATTCCTTCCCAGCGGTGCGTGTGTATGGAATCGGACGCTATGGACGCCCGGTTTCGCGTCTCACTCGCCGAGGTTTCTGCCCGATGAAACCCGATTGCCACCAGGTGGCAGAGCGGCCTGCTCAGGATGTTCTTTCGGGCTCCGCGCATATCTATGGCAGTGCAATCCTGCCCTTCTAGGAGCATTTCCCCTGCTGGGTAGTGACTCTTCGCGCGCAAGTCGCCACCATGCGTTTCGCGTATTCCGTCTGGTGGCAATCGGGATTCACTCAACAGAAACCGTACTGAATACATCCGAAAAGAACCGTCCCTAGTGTTGCCACCTATTCAGGAGGTGGGGCATGGGCGAAACGTCGACACGGACTGCGGAGCGGGCGATGGCTCTGCTCGGCGTGGTCTGCGAGCACGGGGCCATCACCCTGGCGGAGAGCGCCCGGGAGACCGGGCTGGCGGCCAGCACCGCGCTGCGCCTCTTGCGCGCGCTGGAGAACGGCGGTTTCGTACGACGCGAGGCCGACGGATCGTTCCGCCCCGGCACCCGGATCGTGCAGTTCGGGGCACGGGCCCTGAGTCACGAGTCCCTGGTGCCGTACTGCCGCGAGGCGATGGAACGGATCGTCGCGGTGACCCGGGAGTCGGTGTACCTGAGCATCCCCTCGCACGAGGACACCGCCCTGTACATCGCGATCACCGAGGGCACTCACTCGGTCCGGCACACCAGTTGGGTGGGCCGGACGATCCCCCGGCGCGCCAGCGCGGTCGGGGCGGTGTTCGCGGGGGAGACGCCGGCCCGGGGTTACGTCGTCGTGGAGGACGGCGTCGAGAACGACGTCACCGCGATCGCGGCACCACTGCTCACCGGGTCCAGGGTGATCGCCGCCCTGAGCGTGGTGGTCCCCGACTACCGGCTGCGCGGCGACAAGGTCGTACGGATCGGGGTCCGGCTCGCCGGTGAGGCCCACGACCTGTCGCGTTCGCTCGGCGGGCAGCTACCGCCGCCGGCACAGCTGGCACAGCCGACATACGGCACCGTAACGGAGAGAATGTCATGATCCGATTCGACAACGTCACCAAGGCATATCCGGACGGTACGGTCGCCGTCGACCGGCTCAGTCTGGAGGCACCGACCGGGAAGATCACCGTTCTGGTGGGGCCGTCCGGCTGCGGCAAGACGACCTCCATGCGCATGGTCAACCGCCTGATCGAGCCCACCTCCGGCACCATCACGCTGGGCGGACAGCCGGTCTCCGGGACCGACGCCACCGAGCTGCGGCGGAAGATCGGTTACGTCATCCAGCACGCCGGCCTCTTCCCGCACAAGAACGTCGCCGACAACGTCATGGCGCTGCCCCGGCTCCTCGGGCTCGGCCGCCGCGAGGCCCGGACCCGGGCCCTGGAACTGCTGGAACGGGTCGGCCTCGGCCCGCAGTTCGCCGACCGCTACCCCTGGCAGTTGTCCGGCGGCCAGCAGCAGCGCGTCGGTGTCGCCCGCGCGCTGGCCGCCGACCCGCCCTACCTGCTGATGGACGAGCCGTTCAGCGCCGTCGACCCGGTCGTACGCGCCCAGTTGCAGGAGGAGTTCCTCCGCCTCCAGCGCGAGATCGGCAAGACGATCGTGCTGGTCACCCATGACATCGACGAGGCGCTCAAGCTCGGCGACCAGGTCGCGGTGCTCCGCGAGGGCGGGCGGCTCGCACAGGCCGCGGCCCCGGCCGAGCTGCTGGCCCGGCCCGCCGACGCCTTCGTCGCGGGCTTCGTCGGCCGTGACCGGGGCTACCGGGCGCTGGGCTTCGCCGGTACGGGAGACGGCGTGATTCCCGCCGCCGAGCCTGCCGTCATGCTCGGCGCGACGCGCGCCGAGGCCGAGGCGGCGGCGCTGGACGGCTGGATCCTGGTCACCGCCCCCGGCGGTGAGCCGGTCGGCTGGGCCGCGCTCGACCGGCTCGACGGCGACCGGGTCACCGAGCAGGACCTCAACCTCAGCGCCACCACTGCCCGTACGGACGGCACCCTCCGCGAACTGCTGGACGCGGCACTGTCCTCTCCCAGCGGTCGCGGTGTCCTGGTCGACGCCGAAGGACACCTGGCCGGGACCGTGTCGCCGACAGCCGTGGCCCGCGCGATCGAAGAGGCCGCGTCGGTGACCGCCCCTGCGGGGGCCATCGCTGGGTCCGCCGTCGAGTCCGCCGCGGGGGCCACCGCTGGGTCCGTCGAACCCGCCGCCGGGTCCGCCGCCGAGGCCCCCGCCGGGAGCCACCTGTGACCGCCGCGGAATGGCTCCGCCACAACGCCGGAGAGATCGCCGACCTCACCGCATGGCACCTCTGGCTGTCCATACTGCCGCTGCTCATCGGCCTGTTGGTCGCGCTGCCGCTGGGCCGGCTGGCCCACCGCAGCCGCCGGCTCTACCCGATGCTGGTGGCGCTGGCCGGGCTGGTCTACACGGTGCCCTCCCTCGCTCTGTTCATCCTGCTGCCGAAGTTGCTCGGCACCCGGATCCTCGACCCGGTCAACGTGGTCATCGCGCTGAGCGTCTACACAACGGCGCTCCTGGTGCGGGTCGTGGCCGACGGGCTGGCGGCCGTACCCGCCGACGTCATCCAGTCCGCCCACGCCATGGGCTACCGGTCGCACCAGCGGCTGATACGGATCGAACTGCCCATCGCCGTACCGGTCATCGCCGCCGGGCTGCGGGTCGCGGCGGTCTCCAACGTCAGCATCGTGTCGATGGCTGCGCTGCTCGGTGTGCCGCAGCTCGGCTCGCTGTTCACGCAGGGCTTCCAGCTGCACTTCTTCACCCCGATCGTCACCGGCGTCGTACTGAGCCTGGTCATCGCGCTGGTGCTGGACGGGCTGATCCTGCTCGCCGGCCACTCGCTCACCCCTTGGCAGCCCAGGAGGTCCGCCCGATGAGCACGAGCATCACCGGCTGGCTCACCAATCCCGTCAACTGGAGCGGTCCCGACGGCATCCCCGCCCAGACCCTGGCCCACCTCGAACTGTCCGGCATGGCGCTGGCCATCGCCCTCGTCATCGGCGTGCCCGTCGGCCTCCTGATCGGTCACACCGGGCGCGGCGCCTTCCTGGTCGGCGGCCTCGCCAACGCGCTGCGTGCCCTGCCGACGCTGGGTGTGCTGATGATCGCGGTGCTGCTGATCACCCCGCACATCGCCTCCGACCTGGCGTTCACCATTCCGAGCCTGATCGTGCTCGTCCTGCTCGCGGTGCCGCCGATCCTGACCAACACCTACGCGGGTGTCTTCGCGGTGGACGCCGCCGCCGTCGACGCCGCGCGCGGCATGGGCTGGCGTGGCCGGGACATCCTGCTGCGCGTTCAACTGCCGTGCGCGCTGCCGCTGATCCTGTCCGGGATCCGGGCCGCGGCGCTGCAGATCATCGCGACCGCGACCGTGGCTGCTTACGTCTCGCTCGGCGGTCTCGGCCGGTTCCTCATCGACGGCCTCGCCCAGAGCGACTACGCGCAGATGGCGGGCGGAGCGATCCTCGTCGCCGCGCTCGCCCTGGCCGTCGAACTCCTCCTGCTCGGGCTGGCCAGGCTCCTCGTCTCGCCCGGCCTCACCCGCAGGGTCTCCCGCCGCACTTCCCCTCCCGCAGTACCGGCATCCGCCACCGCCACCGCCACCGCACAGTGAAGAGAGTCCCATGAACAGCGCGTCCACAAGAAGCAAGAAGCTCCTCGGCCTCGCGGCCTTGACCGCCACCGGCGCCCTCGTCCTCACCGCGTGCGGCAGCGGCGGTGACCCGATGAGCACCAGCGCCACGGCCGGCGCCTCGTCCGCCGCCGACACCATCACCGTCGGGTCGGCGAACTTCACGGAGAGCCAACTCCTCGCCACCATCTACGCGGAGGCGCTGAAGGCCAAGGGCGTCAAGGTCAAGACCCGGCTGAACATCGGCAGCCGGGAGACGTACATCCCCGCGCTCAAGGACGGCTCGATCGATCTCCTCCCGGAGTACACGGGCGCGCTGCTCCAGTACTTCGACCCGAAGACGAAGGCCAGCAGCCCGGCCGAGGTCTCCGCCGCGCTGACCAAGGCGCTGCCCTCTGGCATCTCCGCGCTCAAGCAGTCCACGGCGGAGGACAAGGACGTGCTGGCCGTCACCCAGAAGACGGCGACCGCCCACGACCTCACCACCATCTCCGACCTCGCCCCGGTGGCCGGCACGATGGCACTGGGCGCACCGCCGGAGTGGAAGACCCGGGTCAACGGCGTGGTCGGGCTGAAGAGCGTCTACGGGTTGTCCTTCAAGAAGTTCGTCTCGCTGGACGCCGGAGGCCCGCTGACCCTCGCCGCCATCACCAACAACCAGGTGCAGGTCGGTGACCTGACCAGCACGGACCCCGCCATCGCCAAGAACAAGCTCGTCACCCTCAAGGACGACAAGAACCTCTTCCTGGCCGAGAACATCCTGCCCGTCATCAACAAGGACAAGGTCACCCCCACCGTCACCAGCACCCTCAACGCCGTGTCCGCGGCGCTGACCACCGAGGGACTCATGGAGCTGAACAGCAAGGTCGCCAAGCTCGACGACATGAGCGACGTCGCCAAGGCCTGGCTCACGTCCGCCGGTCTGAGCTGATCTCCATCGCCTTCTCAGCCTCGTCTCAATTCTCTCGCTAATCTGGGTCTTCGAACTTGAGCGGCGTGCCCTTCGTGTGCGCTGACTGACAGTCACTGCATGGTGGTGGGTGGGCTGTTGGTGGCCCTGGACGCAGGACGCCCGTGGTCCTGGGTGATCATTTCTGTTCTCTAGGCAGAATGATCGTCTGGGAGCCACGGGCTTGGTCAACGATACGACGTTGCTGCTGGACCTCGACGGGGTGTCCGTCATGCGGGTCGAGCGGCTTCAGTGCGGTGGGCGCCGGGTCCATCTGGCCACGGCGGATGCCTCGGCCCGGGCCTGCCCGGCCTGCGGGGTCTTCGCCTCCTGCGTGAAGGGCTGGGCGGCCCCCCGGCCACGTGATCTGCCCTACGGGGAGGGCGGGCTGGAGTTCGTCTGGCACAAGCGGCGCTGGTGGTGCCGTGAGACGGCCTGTCCACGGCGGTCGTTCACCGAGCGGATCGAGCAGATACCGGCCGGGGCCCGGATCACCGGGCGGCTGCGGGCCGCGTCCGGGCGGCGTGTGCGGGATGCCGGCTCCACGGTCATCCAGGCGGCCCGTGATCTGCACCTGTCCTGGCCGACCGTGATGAACGCCTTCCGCGCCGCCGCCCGCGAGGCCGTCGAGGCTCCGCTGCCCGAGGTCGAGGTGCTGGGCATCGATGAGACCAGGCGCGGCAAGCCCCGCTGGGAACAGGACCCGGACACCGGGAAGTGGAAGATGACCAGGGACCGCTGGCACACCGGGTTCGTCGACGACCTCGGATCCGGCGGACTGCTCGGGCAGGTCGAGGGCCGCACCGTCGCCGACGTACTGGCCTGGCTCTCCCCCCCTGACCTGGAGGAAAGCCATCCGATACGTCGCCATCGACATGTCGGCCACCTACCGGGCCGCGATCCGCACCGGCCTGCCCGAGGCCACCGTCGTGGTCGATCACTTTCATGTGGTGCAGCTCGCGAACAAGATGCTCTCCCTGGTCCGGCGCCGCACCACCACCGAGCTCCGCGGTCGGCGCGGACGAGCCAGTGACCCCGAGTGGAAAGCCCGACGCCGCCTGCTCCGCAACCGCAAGGACCTCAGCCACGAGCAGTTCGAGCGCATGTGGAACCCGCTGCTGGACGAAGGGAAGATCGGGCAGACACTGCTGACGGCGTGGATCGCCAAGGAAAGCCTCGCCCTGGCCCGCACCGACGCGAACCGCAGCCAAGTGGGCCATGCCCGCTGGAAGTTCCTCACCTGGTGCGCGGACGCAGACATCCCCGAAGTCCGCACCCTCGCCGCCACCGTCGACCGCTGGTGGCCCGAGATCGAGGCGTTCATCAACACCGGACACAGCAACGCCAAGAGCGAAGGCATCAACCGCGTGATCAAGCTCGTCGCCCGCCACGCGTTCGGCTTCCGCAACGCCGACAGCCAGCGACTACCGACACCTTGCGTCACCACACGGCGAGCCCGCGGACACCTCCGCACCGCTTGACTTCGAAGACCCGGCAACGGCGAGCGCGAATCCGAAACCCAGCTCGCCGGACTGCACCGTCTTGTAGTGGCGCGTCGGGTTCAAGCCCTTCTCGGCCACGAGGGCGCCGAAGTGGTGGCGGAGATCGGCTCCGAGGTGACCTCCGTCGCCGTCGGCGACCGGGGCATCGGCACCGTGGGCGCTGTGTGCGGCACCTGCTGGTACTGCGTCCGCGACATGACCCACCTCTGCGACAACAGCATGGCCATGACCTCGGCGACGCGCGTCAAAAGGACCGACGGCACGGAGGTTCCAGCCTTCGTCGGCCTCGGCACCTTCGCCGAGGCGATGACCGTGCACGAGGCAAGCGTGGTCCCCGTGACCACGGACCTGCCGGACGAACAGCTCGCGCTGATCGGATGCGCCATCACCACCGGCCTGGGGGCGGTGTTCAACACGGCTCAGGTGAAGCCGGGTTCGAGCGTCGTGGTCATCGGCTCCGGCGGTGTCGGTCAGGCGGTGATCCAAGGCGCGCGGATCGCCGGTGCCGCCCGGATCATCGCTGTCGATCCCCTGGAGAACAAGCGGTCGGCCGCGCTCGGTTCCGGCGCGACGGACACGATCGACCCCACGAGCGCCGACCTGGTCGACGAAGTCCGGCGTCTCACCGGCGGACGCGGCGCCGACTACACCTTCGAAGTGGTGGGCAACCCCACGACCATCACCCAGGCGTGGGACACCGCCCGCCGCGGCGGGACGGTCGCCCTCGTCGGAATGCCGGCCGCCGACGCAATGATCACCATGCCCGCGTTTTCCCTGGCCTCGGACGACAAACGGCTGTGCGGCAGCCTCTACGGCGGTACGCAGGCCCGGCGGGACATTCCGCTGATCGTGGAGTTGGCGGAGACAGGGCGCCTCTATCTCGCGTCGATGGTCACGCGCCGCGTACCACTGCACGAGGTGAACGACGCCATTCGAGCGTTGGAGGCGGGTGAGCAGATCCGCACCGTCGTCGTATGACCCTCTGAAGTCAATCCAACCTCCATGGAGGCCAGCGCCGCACGCGGAGCTGGCCTCCGGGCTTCTTCCCCTCACCCACGAAGAGGAACACCTGTGCCCTGCGACGCGTCGCTTTCCGCTGTCCCCCACGTCCTGCTTGTCGGAGCTGGAGCAATGGGCGTCATAACCGGATACCAGCTGCAGTTAGCCTGCGCCGAAGTGACGTTCCTGGTACGGCCGGCACGCGTGGAGAAGCTGTCGCGACCCCAGACGCTCTACTCCTAGGACGGCGCGACCGTGAATCACTCCGCTGGCTACCGGGTGATTTCGGATGTCTCGGAAGTCGCCGACCAGACCTATGAGTACGGCATCGTCACCCTCGACGGCGCCTCCTCGTACTCCGTTGAGGGCACCACACTGCTGAACCACCTTGGCGACGGCGTCCGTGGAAGCTTCGCCACCGTTGTCATCGGAGGCATCGTGGTGCCGAGAGATCGGCCGGCAGGTCGACCTCGTTGGGCATCGGCACCCGTGATCCCGCTGGACCACGACATCCCGGGTCAGAGTGGGGGACAGCTTCTGCGCTCGATGAGATGGCTGATCAGGTTCACCACGGATGCTTCGTCCGTCAGCGCGGTCCTTTCCGGACGCCGGATCGAGCGGCAGGAAGAGGAGCGAACGCCCGACATCCTCGAGATCACGTCGGCAGCCAGGCAGTCCATGTTGTCGATACGTCCTGACAAACCTCTTGACATCGCCAGCGGGGCATCCAATAGTACGGACATCTAGAACGTACTAGTAGCACGTTCTATAGGCTGCCGAGCCGCACACACCCATTGGCTGCCGCAGACGACACCTTCCGCCGCACACGGCGTTCTCATCAACCGCTCGCCCGCGCCACTCGGCCGGGCGCGGGCCTCCCGAGGCCGGAACCCCATTCCCACCCTGATCAGCACAGCGAGGTGCAAGGGACATGCACAGACACCACAGAGCCGCCGCACTGGCCGCCACCGTTCTCACCGGTGCTCTTCTCGCCACCGGCTGCTCCAGCAGCTCAGGGGGCAAGAAGTCCGAGGAGACCGCGAACGGCGCGTCGGCGGGCAAGGCCACCACGCCCCGCATGACCGTCGCGCTGGTCACCCACCAGGCCCCCGGCGACACCTTCTGGGACACCGTCCGCAAGGGCGCCGAGGCCGCCGCGGCCAAGGACAACATCAAGCTTATCTACTCCGCCGACCCCAACGCGGGCAACCAGGCCAACCTGGTGCAGAACGCGATCGACCAGAAGGTCGACGGCATTGCCGTCACGCTGGCCAAGCCGGACGCCATGAAGTCCGTCCTGGCCAAGGCGGAGCAGGCCGGCATACCCGTGACCGGCCTCAACGCCGGCCTGAGCCAGTGGAAGAGTCTGGGCCTCCTGGAGTACTTCGGCCAGGACGAGACCGTGGCGGGCGAGGCGTTCGGCAAGAAGCTCAATGACATCGGCGCCAAGCACGCCGTCTGCGTCGTCCAGGAACAGGGCAACGTCGCCCTGACCCAGCGCTGCGACGGCGTGAAGAAGACCTTCTCCGGCAAGACCGACGTCCTCTACGTCAACGGAACCGACATGCCGTCGGTGAAGTCGACGATCACCGCCAAGCTCTCGGCAGACAAGTCCATCGACGAGGTGGTCACGCTTGCCGCGCCGATCGCGCTGACCGCCACGCAGTCGGTCTCGGACGCCGGCAGCAAGGCGAAGGTCGCCACCTTCGACCTCAACAAGGACCTCATCAAGGCCATCCAGGAGAACTCCATCCAGTTCGCCGTCGACCAGCAGCCCTACCTCCAGGGCTACCTGGCCGTCGACGCGCTGTGGCTCTACAAGAACAACGGCAACTACAGCGGCGGCGGTGAGCAGCCCGTGCTGACCGGCCCGGCCTTCGTCGACAAGTCCAACGTCGACAAGGTCGCCGCCTTCGCCGCAAAGGGAACCCGGTGACGAGCATGATCCAGCACGCCGAGCCGGCGGTGACCACACCGCCGGCCCCCGGCCCCAAGGACACCGACGGGCGCACCGCCGAACGGTCCATGATCGTAAGGCTGTTGGCCCGCCCCGACGTGGGCGTCTTCCTCGGTGCCGTGGCCGTCTACGTGTTCTTCCTGATCGCGGCGCCGCCGGTGCGCGACGCCAGCTCGATGGCGAACATCCTCTACCAGTCCTCCACCCTGGGCATCGTGACCGTCCCGGTGGCACTGCTGATGATCGGCGGCGAGTTCGACCTGTCGGCCGGCGTCGGGGTGATCACCTCGGCGCTGACCGCGAGCATGACCGCCTACCAGCTGAGCATGAACGTCTGGGTCGGCGTCATCGCCGCCCTGATCGTGTCGCTGGCGATCGGCTTCTTCAACGGCTGGATGGTCGTCAAGACCGGACTGCCGAGCTTCCTGGTCACCCTGGGCAGCTTTCTGATCCTGCAAGGGGTCAACCTCGCGGTGACCAAGCTGGTCACCGGCAACGTCGCCACCGACGACATCAGCAACATGGACGGCTTCGACCAGGCCAGGAAGGTCTTCGCCTCCAGCTTCGACATCGGCGGCGTCCAGGTGAAGATCACCGTCTTCTGGTGGCTGCTGTTCGCGGCGATCGCCACCTGGGTGCTGCTGCGCACCAAGTACGGCAACTGGATCTTCGCGGTCGGCGGCAACAAAGAGTCGGCCCGCGCGGTCGGCGTCCCGGTCGCCTTCACGAAGATCTCGCTGTTCATGCTGGTCGGCGTCGGCGCCTGGTTCGTCGGCATGCACCAACTGTTCTCGTTCAACACCGTGCAGTCCGGCGAGGGCGTCGGCATCGAGCTGATCTACATCTCCGGCGCGGTGATCGGCGGCTGCCTGCTGACCGGCGGCTCTGGTTCCGCAATCGGCCCGGTCTTCGGCGCGTTCATGTTCGGCATGGTCCAGCAGGGCATCGTCTACGCCGGCTGGAACCCCGACTGGTTCAAGGCCTTCCTCGGCGTGATGCTCCTCGGCGCCGTCCTGATCAATCTGTGGGTCCAGCGCACAGCGACCCGGAGGTGACCCGAATGACAACCAACGAAACCGGCACCCACGGCGCTGTCCTCGCGGACAGGGCCCCCGAGAAGGACTCCCCGGTCGTCGAACTGCGCAACGCGGGCAAGGCGTACGGCAACATCCGTGCCCTGCACGGCGTGAGCCTGACGGTGCATCCCGGCCAGGTCACCTGCGTGCTAGGCGACAACGGCGCCGGCAAGTCCACCCTCATCAAGATCATCTCCGGGCTGCACCAGCACACCGAGGGCGAGTTCCTCGTCGACAACACCCCGGTGCGCTTCTCCACCCCGCGCGACGCGCTCGACAAGGGCATCGCCACCGTCTACCAGGACCTGGCGACGGTCCCGCTGATGCCGGTGTGGCGCAACTTCTTCCTCGGCTCCGAGATGACCAAGGGCCCCTGGCCCGTGCGCCGCCTCGACATCGAGAAGATGAAGAAGACCGCGGACGAAGAGCTGCGCAACATGGGCATCATCCTGGACAACCTGGAGCAGCCCATCGGCACCCTGTCGGGCGGCCAGCGCCAGTGCGTGGCGATCGCCCGCGCCGTCTACTTCGGCGCCCGCGTGCTGATCCTGGACGAGCCCACCGCCGCCCTCGGAGTCAAGCAGTCCGGCGTCGTGCTGAAGTACATCGCCGCCGCCCGCGACCGCGGCCTGGGCGTCATCTTCATCACCCACAACCCGCACCACGCCTACATGGTGGGCGACCACTTCAGCGTGCTGCGCCTGGGCACCATGGAACTCTCCGCCGAGCGCAGCCAGATCACGCTCGAGGAGCTGACCAACCACATGGCCGGCGGCACCGAACTCGCCGCACTCAAGCACGAGTTGTCCCAGGTCCGCGGCGTCGACGTCGAGGAACTCCCCGAAGAGGCCGACCTCACCGCACCCGTAGCAGTCACCAAGGAAGCCGCCTCCTGATAACCGTGGCGGCCGGCCCCGCCCACACGTCTCCGCCACCGACGGGCGCAACCAACTGAGACGCCAAGTCCACCTCTCCACCCCCGGAGTCTCCGGAGCGAAGGGAAATCAGTGTTATGCCGTTCGAAGTGCTGACCATTGGCCGCGTGGGAGTGGATGTTTATCCACTTCAGACCGGCGTGGGGCTGGCGGAGGTCACCTCGTTCGGCAAGTATCTCGGGGGTAGCCCGACCAATGTGGCGGTGGCCGCGACCCGGTACGGGCACTCCTCGGCTGTGATCACAAAGACGGGCAGGGACCCGTTCGGGGACTTCGTCCGGCAGGCACTGGAGAGCTACGGCGTCGACAGCCGGTTCGTCGGTACGTCGGACATCGCACCGACGCCGGTGACCTTCTGCGAGATCTTCCCACCGGATGACTTCCCGCTGTACTTCTACCGGCTCCCAAAGGCCCCCGACCTGGACATCACCGCTGGTGAGCTGGACCTGGGGGCAGTACGGGACGCGGCGGTCCTCTGGGTGACAGGTACCGGGCTCAGCGAGGAGCCGAGCCGCTCGGCCACGCTGGCCGCCCTCGCTCACCGGGCCAAGGCGGGGACGACGGTCTTCGACCTGGACTGGCGGCCGATGTTTTGGGCCGACCCGAACCAGGCGCGTGGGTTCTACGCGCAGGCCCTGCGGCACACGACGGTTGCTGTGGGCAACCTCGACGAGTGCGAGGTGGCCACCGGCGAGCGTGAGCCGTATGCGGCGGCGAAGGCGCTACTGGCCGCCGGAGTGGAGCTGGCCATAGTCAAGCAGGGCCCCAAGGGAGTCCTGGCCATGGACCGGGACGGTTCTACCGCCGAGATCCCGCCGGTTCCGGTGGAGGTCGTCAACGGGCTCGGCGCCGGAGACGCCTTCGGCGGCGCGCTGTGCCACGGCCTGCTGTCGGGCTGGGACACCCGCCGCACCGTGATCTTCGCCAACGCCGCCGGCGCCATTGTCGCGAGCCGACTTTCCTGCTCCGACGCGATGCCGACCGAGGCCGAGGTCGACGCCAAGCTCGGCGAGGCGGCCGGAACATCCACCAACGACTCCCAGCAAGAGGTGTGACGACGTGCTGTCCGAGAATGTGAGCCGGATCGTGAACGCCCGGGTGGGCGACCCCGGCGCCGTCGCGGCCGCCGCTGCGCGCCGGGTGAAGGCTCCCTCCCTGCTCGGCGAGCACGGCAAGGCGATGATCATCGCCGCCGACCACCCTGCCCGCGGCGCCAACGGCGTCGGCGGGGACCCGAATGCGATGGCGGACCGGTTCGAACTGCTGGAGCGCCTGTGCATCGCGATGGAACGGCCCGGCGTGACCGGTGTCCTGGGAACCGCGGACATCCTCGAGGACCTGCTGCTGCTCGGCGTGCTGGACGGTAAGAGCGTCTTCGGCTCCATGAACCGGGCGGGCCTGGCCGGGTCGGTGTTCGAGATCGATGACCGGTTCACCGGCTACGACGCCGCCACGATCGCCGCGATGGGCTTCGACGGCGGCAAGATGCTCACCCGCATCGCGCTGGGCGACCCCGCCACACCGGCCGTCCTGGAGAACAGTGCCCGAGCGATCGATGAGCTGAATGACCGTCAGCTCATCGCGATGGTCGAGCCGTTCCTGTCCGCCTGGCAGGACGGGAAGATCCGCAACGATCTGTCCACCGATGCCGTCGTCAAGTCCGTCACCATCGCCTCGGGGCTCGGCCGGCGTACCGCCTACACCTGGCTCAAGCTTCCGGTGGTGGAGGACATGGGACGGGTGCTGGCCTCTTCCACCCTCCCGGCGCTGCTGCTGGGCGGCGAGGTCAAGGACGCGGACGCGGCCTTCGCCTCATGGGGCAAGGCGTTGCAGCAGCCGACCGCGCAGGGGCTCGTCGTGGGCCGGTCTCTGCTCTACCCCTCGAACGGTGACGTCGCCGGTGCGGTGGACAAGGCGGTGAGCCTGCTGTGAGTAAGTACCACCTGCCGACGGGGACTTCTTCCGATGGCCCCTATGACCTCCTGGTCACGCCGGAGTCGGCGGGCTGGGGATACTCCGGCCTGAGGATCCTGACCCTCAAGCCGGGCGAGGCACACGCCGTGTCCACCGGCGACTCCGAGTTCCTGGTCCTGCCGCTGACGGGCTCCTGCACCGTCACCACGGACGGCAGCGTCTTCGAACTCACCGGTCGGACAGGCGTGTTCGCCTCGGTCACCGACTTCGCCTACCTCCCCCGCGAGTCGGAGGCCCTGATCAGCAGTGCGGCCGGCGGCCGGTTCGCACTGCCCAGCGCCCGTACCGGGCGGAGCTCACTCTCCGCCCGGTACGGGTCCAAGGAGAACGTGCCCGTGGAGCTGCGCGGTGCCGGGGCCTGCTCAAGGCAGGTGAACAACTACTGCCTGCCGGGCACCTTCGAGGCCGAGCAGCTGCTGGTCTGCGAGGTCCTCACACCCGGCGGCAACTGGTCGTCGTATCCGCCGCACAAGCACGACCAGGCCCGGCCCGGCCAGGAGTCGGAGCTGGAGGAGATCTATTACTTCGAGGTCTCCGGCGGCGAGAACGGCTTCGGCTACCTGGGGGTGCCCCCGCGCGAGCGAAGCCGAGCGTGGGGGAGGGTGTACGGGACCGCCGAGCGGCCGATCGACGTGCTGGCCGAGGCGCGTTCCGGGGACGCGGTGCTGATCCCGCACGGCTGGCACGGGCCGTCCATCGCCGCGCCCGGCTACGACCTGTACTACCTCAACGTCATGGCCGGCCCTGGCCCAGACCGTGCCTGGCTGATCTGCGACGACCCCGCCCATGGCTGGGTGCGTTCGACCTGGGACGCCCGGGACATCGATGACCGGCTGCCGTTCGCGGCCGAGGAGAACCACTGATGAACACGATCAGACTGACCACCGCTCAGGCCCTGGTGCGTTTCCTGGCGAACCAGTACAGCGAGCGCGACGGCCAGGAGCAGCGCCTCATCCCCGGGGTGTGGGGCATCTTCGGGCACGGCAACGTGGCCGGCATCGGCCAGGCGCTGCTGCAGGCGGCCACGACCGGCGAGGCCGACCTGCCCTACTACCTCGCCCGCAACGAGCAGGGCATGGTCCACGCCTCAGTGGCCTACGCCAAGATGCGCGACCGGCTGGCCACCTTCGCCTGCACCGCCTCCACCGGCCCCGGCTCCACCAACATGATCACCGGCGCGGCGCTGGCCACCACGAACCGGCTGCCGGTCCTGCTGCTGCCCTCTGACATGTTCGCCACCCGCGCCGCCGACCCGGTGCTGCAACAGCTGGAGGACACCCGCGGCGGGGACGTCACCGTCAACGACGCCTTCCGCGCCGTATCCAAGTACTTCGACCGCATCTCGCGGCCCGAGCAGCTCATCCCGGCCGCCCTTGCGGCCATGCGGGTGCTGACCGACCCGGTCGAGACAGGTGCCGTCACCCTCGCGTTGCCGCAGGACGTGCAGGCCGAGGCGTACGACTGGCCGGTGTCGTTCTTCCGGCGGCGGGTGTGGCACGTGGGCCGCCCGGTGCCGGAAGCGGCCGCCGTCGAGCGGGCCGCCCGTCTGCTGCGCAATGCCCGCAAGCCGCTGATCGTGGCGGGTGGCGGCACCGTCTACTCCGGCGCGGAGACCGCGCTGCGGGCGTTCGCCGAAGCCACCGGGATCCCGGTCGCCGACACCCACGCCGGCAAGGGCGCGGTGCCGTGGGACCACCCGTACGCGGTCGGCGGCATCGGCTCCACGGGAGCGTATGCGGCCAACGAGCTGGCGAGGGACGCCGACGTGGTGCTCGGTATCGGCACCCGGTACTCCGACTTCACCACCGCCAGCCACACCGTGTTCGGCAACCCCGACGTCACCTTCGTCAACCTCAACGTCGCCCGCCTGGACGCCGTCAAGCACTCCGCCGAGCCGCTGGTCGCGGACGCCCGCCTCGGCATTGAGGCACTGGCAGGGGCGCTCGCCGACTGGGAGGTCGAGGCTTCCTACCGCGCCCGCACGCGTGAACTCATCGGCCGTACCCGGGAGATCGAGGAGGAGTGCTTCGCCCCCGAGCGCAACACCGGCCCGCTCCCTGCGCAGACCCAGATCCTCGGCGCGCTCAACGACGTCCTGGACGACCGGGCCGTGGTCATCAACGCCGCCGGGTCCATGCCCGGTGACCTCCAGCAGCTGTGGCGGGCCCGCGATCCCAAGGCCTACCACGTCGAGTACGCCTACTCCTGCATGGGCTACGAGGTCGCCGCCGGCGTCGGCGCCAAGATGGCCGACCCGTCGCGTGAGGTCGTCGTCCTGGTCGGTGACGGCTCGTATCTGATGATGGCTCAGGAGATCGTCACGATGGTCTCCGAAGGCCTGAAGGTCATCATCGTGCTCGTCCAGAACCACGGCTTCGCCTCCATCGGCGCCCTGTCCGAGTCGCTGGGCTCACAGCGGTTCGGCACCAAGTACCGCTATCGGGACGGCGATTCGGGCCAGCTCGACGGCGACGTCCTGCCCGTCGACCTGGCCGCCAACGCCTCCTCGCTCGGCGCCGACGTCCTGCACGCCACCACCGTCGGCGAGTTCCGTTCGGCGATGGAGAAGGCCAAGGCCGCCACCCGCACCACCGTCGTGCACGTCGAGACCGATCTCTACGGCCCCAACCCGCCCGGCCACGGCTGGTGGGACGTCCCGGTCAGCGAAGTCTCCGCCCTGGAGAGCACCCGCACCGCACACGAGACGTACTCCGCGAACAAGCGCGCCCAGCGGCACTACCTGTAACTCCCGTACCCGCAAAGGAAACCCGCACCGTGACCACCATCCAGCACTGGATCAACGGCGCTCCCGTCCAGGGCACCGCCACCGCCACCCAGCCGGTCTTCAATCCGGCCACCGGCGCCGAGCAGGCCCGGGTCGTCCTCGGCGGCGCAGCCGACGTGGACGCCGCCGTCCAGGCTGCCTCTGCCGCCTTCGAGACCTGGTCGGAATCGTCGCTCACCCAGCGCACGCAGGTGATGTTCGCCTTCCGCCAGCTGCTCCTCGAGCACGAGGAGGAGCTGGGCCGGATCATCTCCGCCGAGCACGGCAAGACCGTCGACGACGCCCGCGGCGAGATCACCCGGGGCCGCGAGGTCGTCGAGTTCGCCTGCGGCCTCGGCGACATCCTCAAGGGCTCCTTCTCCGACCAGGTCTCGCGTGGCGTGGATGTGCACAACTTCCGCCAGCCCCTCGGCGTCGTCGCCGGCATCACCCCGTTCAACTTCCCCGCGATGGTGCCGCTGTGGATGCACCCCATGGCCATCGCCACCGGCAACACCTTCATCCTGAAGCCGAGTGAGCGCGACCCGTCGGCCGCGAACTTCGTCGCCGAGCTGTACAAGAAGGCCGGCCTGCCCGACGGTGTCTTCAACGTGGTGCACGGTGGCAAGGACGCGGTCGACGCGATCCTCACCCACCCCGGCATCGAGGCCGTCTCCTTCGTCGGGTCGACTCCGATCGCCAAGTACGTGCACGAACAGGCCACCGCGCACGGCAAGCGCGTCCAGGCCCTCGGCGGCGCCAAGAACCACGCCGTCGTCCTGCCCGACGCCGACCTCGAATTCGCCGCCAACCACATCACCGCCGGCGCCTACGGCTCCGCCGGCGAGCGCTGCATGGCCGTCTCCGTCGCCGTCGCCGTCGGCGACGCCGCCGACGGACTCGTGCAGGTGCTGGAGCGCAAGGCCCGCGAGGTGAAGGTCGGCCCCGGTGACCAGCCCGGCACCGAGGTGGGGCCGCTGGTCACCAAGGCCGCCCAGGAGCGCGTCGAGAACGCGGTCGGCGTCGCCGCCACGCAGGGCGCCACCGTCGTCGTCGACGGCCGCGGTCTCAAGCTCGACGACCCCGCCTACGCCGAGGGCTTCTTCACCGGCCCCTCCCTCCTGGACCACGTCACCACCGAGATGGCGGCGTACAAGGAGGAACTCTTCGGCCCGGTGCTGGCGATCCTCCGAGTCGAGACCCTGGACGAGGCGATCAACGTCATCAACGCCAACCCCTACGGCAACGGCACCGCCCTGTTCACCGCCTCCGGTGAAGCCGCCCGCCGCTTCCAGCGCCACATCAAGGTAGGCATGATCGGCATCAACGTGCCGGTGCCCGTGCCGATGTCCTACTACTCCTTCGGCGGCTGGAAGGACTCCCTCATCGGCGACTCCCCCATCCACGGCCCCGAAGGCATCCGCTTCTACACCCGCCCCAAGGTCGTCACCACTCGCTGGCCCCAGCCCAAGCAGCAGGTCAGCGCGGGCTTCAACTTCCCCACCTCCAACTGAGTTTCTGTGCCGCTCTCCGAAGGACACACCATGGCAACGGCGCCACCTCCCTTCCGCACCACTGCGGGCAACCTCTGCCTGGGCTCGGCCCCCGACTCGTGGGGCGTCTGGTTCCCCGAGGACGAGCACCAGGTGCCGTACACCCGCTTCCTCGACGAACTCGCCCAGGCCGGCTACGAGTGGCTGGAGCTCGGCCCCTACGGCTACCTCCCCACCGACCCGCAGCGCCTCAAGGACGAACTCGACGCCCGCGGCCTGCAGGTCTCCGGCGGCACCGTCTTCGGTGCGCTGCACCGCCCCGACGCCTGGGACGACATGCTCGCCCACGTCCGGCAGATCGCCGGCCTGACCGCCGCCGCCGACGCCCACCACCTCGTCTTCATCCCGCCCATGTACCGGGACGAGAAGACGGGCGCGTTCACCGAGTCGCCCGAGCTGACCGCCGAACAGTGGGCGGGCTTCGGCAGGGCCGCCGACCGGCTCGGCAAGCTGCTGCTCGACGAGTACGACGTACGCCTCGTCATCCATCCGCACGCCGACAGCCACATCCAGACCCAGCCCGAGATCGAACGGCTGCTGAACGAGTCCGACCCCCGCTACACCAACCTCTGCCTGGACACCGGCCACGTCGCCTACGGCGGCGGCGACAACCTCGACCTCATCCGCCGCTTCGGCGAACGCGTCGGCTACGTCCACATCAAGCAGATGGACCCCGCCGTCCTGGCCCAGGTCGCCGCCGAAAACCTCTCCTTCGGCGAGGCCGTCAAGCGCGGGGTGTGCGTCTCCCCGCCCGCCGGCGTGCCCAACCCCGCCGACATCGTCACCGCACTCGCCACCCTCGACGCCGAGTTGTTCGTCATCGTCGAACAAGACCTCTACCCCTGCGCACCCGAGGTACCGCTGCCCATCGCCGTCAGCACGCGCGAGCACCTGGCCACCTGTGGCCTGACCGGCACCCGACGCCCGAGGCTGACGCTCCCTGCCGACGAGCAGCCGAGCAGAGCCCCCAAGTAACCAAGCCACCGGCTCGCGCGGTGGCCGGCGCATGGAGACCCCCGGCGCAGTTGACGCGCCGTGGCGGGCTTCTATGCGGTACTCACGGCTTCCGCGCGAGACTTCTAGAACGTTACAGGCTTCATGGCCACCGGACACTTGACAGCGGCTCATGGTGACTGGCGTACTGGTCAGAGTATATAGAACGTTCTAGTTCCCGGATCGTCCGGAGATGAGGAGAACCACGATGTACGCACTGGCGGTCTGTGCGGAGATGGTCTTCCGCGACCTTCCGATCGAGGAGCGGGCGCGGCGTATCCACGAGGCCGGCTTCCAGGTCGAGATCTGGGACTGGACGAACCACGATCTCGATGCCCTCGCCCGCTCGTCCGCCGAGATCGTCTCGATGACGGGGTACGTGAGCGGCAGCCTCACCGATGACGACGGCGCCGCCGAACTGTTGCGCACGGCCGAGGAGTCACTCAAGGCGGCCGAGCACCTGGGCTGCACTCGCCTGAACCTCCACGGAACCGGTCTGGACGGCCAGGGGCTGCCCGTGGTGCCGGTACCCGGGGAGCCCACCGGCGCGATGTGGATGGCCGCGCACCGCACACTCACCCGGATCGCCGAGCTCGGCGAGAACGCCGGGGTCACCTTCACCCTGGAGAATCTCAACACCGCCGTCGATCACCCCGGGGTGCCCTTCGCGAAGGCTGCCGACACCCTGACGCTGGTTGCCGCCGTGAACCGACCCGGTCTGCGCATGAACCTGGACCTGTACCACGCCCAGATCGGCGAGGGGAATCTGATCGAGCTGGTGCGCCGCGCCCACGGCGCGGGACTCATCGGTGAGATCCAGGTGGCGGACGTGCCGGGCCGCTGCGAACCCGGCACGGGAGAGATCAACTACCCGGCCATCGCCCGCACCCTGGCAGACATCGGCTACGACGGCACCGTCGCCATGGAGGCATGGGCCTCCAGCGACAGCGAGGCCGCTCTGGAACGCTTCCGGGCCGCCTTCACCGTCTGACAGGAGCGGCCGCGGGACATCTGCCCCGCCCTCGCGTCCGCGCACCACGGCAGCCGCCACCACCGAAGCCACGACGTAGATCACGGAGTATGTGCCATGACCTCCCCCCAGTCCCTCGCGGTCGGCCTCATCGGCGCCGGACGCATGGGCTCCTTCCACGCCGAGACCCTGGCCCGCCGCCTCCCCGGTGTACGGCTGGCCGCCATTGCCGATCCCGCACCCGGGGCCGCGAAGGCTCTGGCCGATCGTCTCGGCTGCCCCAAGATGTACACGGAGATCGGTGACCTGCTCGACGACCCCGAGATCGAGGCGGTCGTGATCGTCACGCCCGCCCGCACCCACGCCGGACTCATCGAGGCCGCAGCACGCGCCGGCAAGTCGGTCTTCTGCGAGAAGCCGATGGCCATCACCCTCGACGAAGCCGACCGCGCCATCACCGCCGCACATGAGGCGGGCGTGGCGCTCCAGGTGGGCTTCAACCGCCGCTTCGACGTCGGCTTCCGCGCCGCCCACGAGAAGATCACCGCCGGTGACATCGGTACCCCGCAGCTGCTGCGTTCCCTCACCCGGGACCCCAAACTGCACGACCCGTCGCGCATCCCGCCATGGACGATCTTCCTGGAGACGCTCATCCACGACTTCGACGTCCTGCGCTACCTCAACCCCGGCTCAGAGCCCGTCGAGGTCTTCGCCATGGCCGACGCCCTGATCCGGCCCGACTTCAAGGACCACGGACTGCTCGACACGGCCGTGGTGACGATCCGCTTCGACAACGGCGCCATCGCCACGGCGGAGGCCAACTTCCAGGCGGTGTACGGCTATGACGTCCGCGGTGAGGTCAAGGGCTCGACCGGCATGCTCACCCTGGGTGACCTGCGCAGCAGCCACCTCACGTCCTACGGTGCGGCTGGCGCTGCCGCCGAGTGCGTCAGCTACGACCAGGATCTCTTCCACGCGGCCTACGTTGCCGAACTGGCCGAGTTCACTGACAGCGTCCGGGACAAGCGTGCTCCGTCGGTGACCGGCGAGGACGCTCGGGCCGCGCTGGGCATCGCCCTCGCCGCGATCGGTTCGATCGCCACAGGCGGTGCGGTCAGCGTGGGTGACGTCAGGGAGAGCCCGGTGACAGTGCGGCCGTAGCACCGAGCACACGCACACCGCCTCGGCGGCGCCTTCTCCAGCTCAAGCGGCCGCCGCCAGGGTCGTACCTCTCACGTCACCGTGCCGTTGCCGAGCCCCCTCCTGAAGCAACGCCCAAATGGAACGTTCTACAATCGGTCCCCAGCAGACGAGACCGACCAGGAGAGGACAGGATGCCTGCGACCCCGGCAGTCCCGGACGGGAAGCGGCCGACGCTCGCCGACCTGGCGACGCGGGCAGGTGTGTCCACCGCGCTGGCCTCCATCGTGATGCGCGGGGCGAAGGGGGCCAGCGCCGCCACCCGCGAGCGTGTCCTGGAGGCCGCGCGGGAGATCGGCTACCGCCCGGACGCCCGGGCGAGACTGCTGCGCAGCCACCGCTCCCACCTGCTCGGCGTGCAGTTCGGCCTCCAGCATCCGTTCCACGCCGACCTGGTGGAGGGCATCTACGCCACCGCCGAACCAGCCGGATACCAGATCGCGCTGAGCGCCGTGACCGCCGGACGGGGTGAGCAGCGTGCCGTCGAGACCCTGCTCGACGACCGCTGCGAGGCGCTGATCCTGCTAGGCCCACAGGCCCCCGCCTCACGGCTGACGGAGCTCGCCGGGCAATTGCCGGTCGTCTCTGTGGCCCGCCACCTGCGGCCATCCGTCCCCGGCCTGGAGGTCGTACGGACCGCCGACGACAAGGGCGCCCGCCAGGCGGTCGACCACCTCGTGGCGCTGGGCCACCGCGCCATCGCCCACATCGACGGCGGCAAGGCACCCGGCGCAGCCGACCGGCGACGCGGCTACCGCACCGCCATGGGCCGCCACGGTCTCACCGAGCACATCCGCGTCGTGCCCGGGGGCCTCACCGAGGCAGAGGGCGCCGAGGCCGCCCAGGTTCTCGCCGCTTCCCACCCGCGCCCCACTGCGGTCCTCGCCTTCAACGACCGCTGCGCGACCGGTGTCCTCGATGTCTTCCTCCGCAGCGGCGTTCCCGTCCCCGGCGCCATCTCCGTCGTCGGCTTCGACGACAGCCATCTGGCCCGCCTGGCCCATATCGACCTCACCACCGTCGGGCAGGACATCCCCCGCCTCGCCCACCTCGCCGTGGACCGGGCCATCGCGCGCCTGGACGGTCGCGACACCGGTACCGGGGAACAGGTGGTCGCTCCACACCTCGTGGTCCGGGGGACGACGGCCCCGCCCTCTACCGCACCGGCCACCTGAGCGTCGTCTGGGCCAACCTCGCACCGCACACAGTCCCACGCGCCTCCAATACCTGAGGAATGGGGCACAACGGCGAACTCGGCGACTTTCTCCGCTCCCGTCGCGCCCTCCTCACCCCAGACACCGCCGGACTGCCTCCGGGCGCGGGGCGCGCCGGGTGCCCAAGCCGTGAGGAGGTCGCGCCCCTGGCGGGTGTCACCACCGACTACACCCGCCTGGAGCAGGGCCGCCACCCGCACCTCTCCGAAGCCGTCCTGGCCTCCGCCCCCCACGCCCTGCGTCTCGACGACGAACGCGGCTACCTCTTCGCCCTCACCCGCCCCGCGTCCCACCGCCCCGTAGCGCCGGCGCACGCCCCGAGCGGAGCGGACCCGGTCCGCGGCCCGCCAGAGGCTGGAGTTCACCGCGCTTCGAGACATTCCCGGTGACCAGGTGCGTGCTCGGCGAACGCGGCACGGAGCAAGAGGTGCCCGACACAGTCGTCACTCCTTTTGCTAGGTTTGCCGAGGCGTGACAAAACGGCCTGCCGGACATGTCCACTGTCACCTCGCAGGCACTCCCCACGTCGCCTTCCGGCTGGCCCAGTCGCACCTAGGGACTTTCGTTTGGATCACCGTGCGGACCAAAGAAAGATGCCTGCGATGTGGAGTCCGGCCAGGTAGATGGTGGCTGTCTTCTCGTAGCGAGTGGCGATGCCGCGCCACTGCTTGGGGCGGTTGATGCACCGCTCGACAGTGTTGCGGTTCTTGTAGGTCTCGCGGTCGAAGGCGGGCGGCCTGCCGCTCCGGCTGCCCCGTCGAAGGCGGTGTGCCTGCTGATCGGCCGGGACAGGGATGACCGCACGAATTCCGCGCTTGCGCAGGTGCTTGCGGATGGCACGGGAGGAGTACGCCTTGTCGGCCAGGACGACGTCGGGGGTGGTGCGAGGCCGACCACGCTGCCGGGGCACTCGCAGGCGGGCCATGACCTGCTCGAAGGCAGGCGCGTCACCGGCCTGCCCTGCGGTCAGGACGAACGCCAGAGGCCGGCAGCGGCCGTCGGCCACCAGGTGGATCTTCGTGGTCAGTCCGCCGCGGGACCGGCCGATGGCGTGATCGTCCGGTTCGCCGAGCGGGGCCCCCTTTTGCGAGCCCCGGCCGCGTGCTGGTGAGCGCGCACGATGGTGGAGTCCACCGAGACGACCCAGTTGAGGTCTTCGTCGGCGTCGGCCTGAGCCATCAGCGCGGTGAACACTCGCTCCCAGGTGCCGTCGACTGCCCACATTCGCAGCCGGTTGTAGATGCCTCGCCAGTTGCCGTATTTCTCCGGCAGGTGGGCCCATTGGGTTCCGGTCTGGAACTTGAAGGCGATCGCGTCGATCACCGCACGGTGGTCACGCCACCGACCACCCCGCCTCGGCGTTCGGTCCGGGAGCAACGGCTCGATCCGCGCCCACTGCGCGTCAGTCAACGGCACACCCGGACCAACGATCAGATGATCCAAACGAAACGGCCTAGCTGACCTGGATCGACCTCGCCCCCCTCGCGATCATCGAGCGACGAGTCGGCGCGCGTCGCGCCGAGCACGACGGCAGGCTCGGCGGCGCCCCAGCCCAGCCCGTCCGTCTTCAGGACAGCACACGGGAGGTCGAGTGCCCCTCGGGGGCCGTTTTCTGTTGGGGCCGTTTCCTTGGCTCCTTAGGACCCTAGCCAGGCGTACTCCGCGCAGAGCTGCAGCCGCAGACGGTCGCCACATGAAACGCCCTGAGCCACGCGCAAACGACTCGCCGGAGCGGAACACATCCGAGGCATTCCCCGGTGCCTCCGGCCTCAGGATGGCCTCAACACATCGCCCTGTCGCAGCAGAGCAGACCAAAACCCGTCTCACTGGCCGCACATCCGCACGCGTCCATGCAGGTCAGAAGAGGTACCAGTCGACGCAGTCGAACCCGGCGCCAAACTCGCGAGCAGCGGATTCAGTCCGTTGAGCGAAAGTTGACGTTCCGACACCTCACGAGGAACGTTTCCGCAGGTCAGGGCGCTACTGAGGTGGGGCGGGTGGGACTCGAACCCACGGCCGACGGATTATGAGTCCCTTTGGGGATCTTGGCGGTCCTTGCATTTCTAAGCCGATCCGTGGCGTTCTTGCAGGTCAGACGGGGTGACCTGTGTCGACAACCCTTGGCCTTTGTCAGTCTGTTCCTGTCCTTGCGTCCCCAATGCGTCCCCAACTCCGTCGCACGGCAAAAATGGCACGGGGCCAACATGCGATCGCGCCAGCTCGGAGGGGGATTTCGACCCTGCCCGCAGCGGATTCCCCTTCCATCGCACAGCAGCTCCCACCCAGCCTCGGGACGGACCTCCAGCGGCCGTGGCCGCAGGTGGCCCTGCCGTACGCAGGGGCCCAAACCTTGCGATGCGGGGAGCAGGGCCGAGGTGCTCCCACATTGCGTCCGCGTGGCCGTCAAGGCCGAGCAGTGCCACCAGGCGTGAGTGGCGCTGACATGTTTGGCGACGGCAGCCGATCGGTGGCTCCGGCGCCTGCCGAGCAGTTGCGGCTCAGCCGCGTGGTCCTGCGCCGTGCAGGAGGGTGTCGATGACGAGCGTGGCCAGTGCGTCCGGGTCCTGCGCGGCAGGGTCCTGCTCCGCGCCGGGCCTGTTGATGGCTTCGCTGAGGAGGGCGTAGTACACCTGCCGCGTCCACTCCAGGTCTGCGTCCGGGGCGAGTAGCCCCTCGCGCTGCGCCCGGTTCATGAGATCGACGGTGTGGGTGTTGATCTCGCCCCAGAGGGCGGCTGCGGCGGGTGTGTGAGCGGTGGCGTGACCGAGGGTGAAGCGCCAGGTGTTCTTGACCCGTAGGACGTTCGCCGTCACTCGGTGCAGCGCCACGAGTGCGGGAGCGGCGTCCGGCCGGGCTTCCTCAATGGCGTCGATGAGCTGCTGCTTGGCGGAGACGGCGAGCGCCTCCAGGAGGGCCTGCCGGTTCGCGAAGCGGCGGTGAACGGTGATCCTGGTCAGTCCCGCCGCCTCGGCGACCTGTTCCATGGAGGCGCCGGCGTCCTGGGCGAAGACCTGCTCGGCCGCCTCCAGAATCGCGCGCACACTGCGCTCGGCATCTGCCCGCAGTGCTCGGCCCATGTCTGTCTCCTGTCTGGTTCGCTACCCGGTCCCCTGTAGAGGATACAGGAACGCTACGGGTATCTCATTAATTGATTCTCTGATGTTTCAACTCTGGCTATAGTTGATACCTTAGTGACACTGTTAAGGGATCGCGCCGCACCGACGGAGCGGGCATCTGCGCGACCGTCGCTCACGACCGGTATCCCGTCTCCCCTGCCGGAGGAGACATCCGAGCCCGACTCAAGGAATTGGCGTGCCCACAACGAAGCTACGCACCCGTGTCTCCCGACGCACCGCAGTCGCGCTGGCCACCATGTCGGTCGTCGCCGCCGTCGCCGGCGCCGCGCCGAGTGTGGCGAGCGCAGTGAGCGACAGCTCCAGCGTCACCCGTCACGCGGTCGTACAGACGCAGAGCCCCCAGAGCGCCGCCACCGCCCCCAACCTGCGCGTCAAGGCCGCCAACGGCGTCACCTACCAGTACCGGCGCTTCGGCAACCCCAGCGCCGGCAGCGTGCCCCTGATCTTCCTCCAGCACTACCGCGGCACCCTCGACAACTGGGACCCCAAGCTCATCGACACCATCGCCGCCAAGCGCGAGGTCATCCTCGTGGACAACGTCGGCGTCGGCGGCTCAACCGGCACCACACCCAGCACCATCCAGCAGATGAGCCTGGACGCCATCGACTTCATCGACGCCCTCAAGCTGCCCCGCTACGACGTGTTCGGCTTCTCCCTCGGCGGCCAGGTGGCTCAGGAGGTCGCCCTGCGGCGCCCCTGGCAGGTCCGTCGCGTCGTCCTGGCCGGCACCGGCCCGCAGGGCGGGATCGACCAGAGGGCGTCCGACCCCAAGGTGCTGGGGAGCGTGTTGGCGGACAACCCCGGCCCTGCCGACTTCCTCTTCCTGTTCTTCAAGAACACCGCATCCAGCCAGGCCGCCGGAACTGAGTTCCTGCAGCGCCTCGGCCAGCGCACCACTGACCACGACGCGCCCGCGAGCCTCCAGACCCGCGACGCGCAGCTCACCGCGATGTCGGAGTGGGGCATCCCGGACAAGTCCAAGCTGGTGCGGCTCAACGCCCTCTCCAGCCCACGCTGGTCGCAGACGGGGACAGTGACATCCTGATGCCCCCCAAGAACTCCCACCTGTTGGCCAAGTACCTCCCCAACGCCCAGCTCAGCATCTACCCGAACGCCGGCCACGGGTTCCTCTTCCAGTACGCCGCCAAGTTCGGCGCCGAGGTGAACACCTTCCTCGACCACTGACAACCCATCAATCCATCACCGCGAGACGGTCACCGACACCGCACACGGTGACGGCCGATCAACACACCTGCCCCGCCGGAGCCCCCTCCGGCGGGGCAGAGCCACGCAGAGACCCCCCGGCGCCCTCACAGCCCTCCGCGTCACGACTGCGCACCCCAGACCATTCGCTCACATCTGCGCCGCCATCGAAGCATGGGCCCAATGGGCGACTGAGGCGCCCCCGCGGCCGGCGGCGCGTGCCGGCCGCGAAAGGGTCGGTGCGTCGTCCCGGCCGTCATGGCGACGGCCTGCGTGTCCGCCCGGCCCAACACGTCGTTGCAGCTCAGCCCGCCGTCCGCGGGTCTGCTTCATGGAGCCGGCGGCACCTTGGAACGACCCCTGCCCGGCAGCGTCAGCCCATCCGTTGACCCTCCGTAGAGGATACGTTGACGCTACGGATAACCGATTAATTGATGCTCTACTGTTGCCGCTACAGGTAAATCTGATACATTGGTGAAACCGATTGAGGGGACGCCGGAAGCGATCCCCTACACGGCAAGACACACGCGATCCCCTGAGTCAGGAGTCCGAAATGGCAACGACGACACGACCGGTAGCCCTCATCACGGGTGCGTCCTCCGGCATCGGAAAGGCAGCCGCGCTCGCGCTGGCCGCGGCGGGCTACGACGTGGTGGGCACCAGCCGCAACACCGTGCACGTCACCCCTGTGAAGGGCGTGACCTTCCTCGACCTGGACGTGACCAGCGACGATTCGGTGACCGTTGCGGTCGGCGAGGTGATCGACCGGTTCGGGCGGATCGACGTCCTGGTCAACAACGCGGGTATCGGCTCGGCGGGCGCCGCCGAGGAGAGCTCCGCCGCGCAGGCGCAGGGCCTCTTCGACATCAACGTCTTCGGCGTCATCCGCATGACGAACGCCGTCCTGCCGCACATGCGCGCCCAGCGCAGCGGACGGATCATCAACATCTCGTCCATCGTCGGGTTCATCCCGCAGCCCTACATGGCGGTCTACGCCGCCTCCAAGCACGCCGTCGAGGGCTACTCGGAGTCCGTCGACCACGAGGTACGCGAGTACGGCGTACGGTCCTTGCTCGTCGAACCCGCCTGGACCAACACCGCGATCGAGGCGGCCACCGTGCGGCCCGACCAGCCCCTGGACGTCTACGCCAAGCGGCGGCTCGCCTTCGAGGAGTACATGGCCGGCGCGGTCAAGGGCGGCGACGACCCCGCCGTCGTCGCCAAGGAGATCGTCGCGGCGGCCACCGACGCCAAGCCCAAGCTGCGCTACACCGCCGGCGCCATGACCGGACGCGTCCGCACCATGCGCCGCATGGTCCCCTCCCGCATGTTCGACCAGCAGTTGCGCAAGCTCAACCACCTGCCCGCCTGACGACTCCCAGAAGACCTCCACGACACATCGACAGGAAAGCGAACCCCGCCATGAGCACATACATTGCAGACGCGGCCGAGGACCTCACCGTGGAAGGTCCGTCCGCGACGTTCACCTACCGGCGCATCGGCCCGCGGGGCGGTGTCCCGCTGGTCCTGCTGAACCGGGTCCGGGGGACCCTCGACTGGTGGGACCCGGAGTTCCTGGACCACCTCGCCGCCAGCCATGACGTGATCGTGTTCGACAACGTCGGCACCGGCTACACCACCGGCGCCCCGCGCGACTCGGTCGAGGGGATGGCCGACGGCACCGTCGAGTTCATCGAGGCCCTCGGGCTGCCGCAGGTGGACCTGCTCGGCTGGACTCTGGGCGGCACCACCGCCCAGCACATCGCCCGCCTTCGGCCCGACCTGGTGCGCAAGCTGGTCGTGGCGGCCGCCAATCCCGGCGGCACGGTGCCCGGCGCTCCCGATCCGGACCCGAAGGTGCGGGCCACCATGACCAAGCCCGAGACCACCGGGGACGACCTGGTGTTCCTGTTCTTCCCCGAGACGGACACCGGCCGCGCCGCCGGGTACGAACACCTCGCCAGGGTGGCCACCCGGCTGGCCACCGGACGCCCCGACGTGTCCGAGGCCGCGGCCAGGGGCCAGATCGCCGCGATCCAGAAGGACGCGTCGATCCCCTTCGAACAGGTGCGCGCGGACCTGGCAACCATCCGGCAGCCCGTTCTGTACGCCACCGGCATCAAGGACGCGATGATCCCCGCCCTGGCGTCCTACACCGCCGTCCAGTACGTCCCCGACGCCACCCTCGTCGCCTACAGCGACGCCGGGCACGCCTTCCTCTTCCAGCACGCCAAGGACTTCGCCCGTCAGGTGAGCGCCTTCCTCGCCGACTGACCGTTCACACGGACACCGGCCCCACAGGAGGCACGACAAAGTCGGGACGCCTCCCGCACCGAGGAGAGTCATCGTGCAGCTGACCAGCGACCCGGCGCGCCGGGGTCACGCCGCTGAAGTTGTTCTTCGACCTGGTCTACGTCTTCGCGATCGGCCAGCTCTCGCACCGGCTCCTCGTGCACCCCACCTGGACCGGCGCAGCCCCGGCGCTCGTGCTCTACCTCGCCGTCTACGCGGCGTGGGCGTACACCACCTGGGCGGTCACCCTCGTCCCGGCCGAGAACCCGCGGACCAGGCGGATGCTGCTGGGGGTCATGCTCGCGGGGCTGTTCATGAACGCCGCGATCCCACGAGCCTTCGGCGACGCCGGCACCGCGGTCGAACGAATCATCGGACATACCGGGCCGTTTTCTGTTCGGGCAGTTTCCGCCCAACGCACACCAGCCCCTCAAGCCCCTCTACCGAGCGATCGGGCTCCTCGAAGGTGCGGCCGAACTCGGTCAGCGGTCCCGTACGGAAGCTACGTGTTGGGGACGCAGGGTTTCGGTGGTGTCTGCTGGCCACCGTCCGCGGGCCCTCTGTCCGGCCGCCCGGGACGTTTCCGCAGGTCAAAGGCCTGCTCAGGTGGGGCGGGTGGGACTCGAACCCACGGCCGACGGATTATGAGTCCTTTGAGGATCTCGGCGGCCCTTGCCGATCAATGTTCATTTTTGACGTTTTCCCAGGTCAGACGCGCTGATCCGTGTCAGCCCTGTGTGGTGTTTGTCGATGTGTTCCTGTCCTTGTGGCCCCTCAATGGCCCCTGGAGGTCGATGAGTTGGACGCCGACCACAGCAGCAGCCTCGTCCACCCAGTTCAGCCGAGGGGATAGAACCCTCGCACAGCGGATTCCCTTACCGACGAGATGATGCTCCACCCCTTGTCCCGGGGTGGAGCATCATCCCTGACGTCAAGAAGCGAGTTTGTCCACGGGACTGCGCATAGACCTGGGTCGCGGCGTGTCGATCGGATCAGCCGAGGACGTAGGCCTCATCACCGAAGTCAGCGACAATCTTCAACTTGCCGCCGAGCGCCTTGACGTAGGCGGCGAGGGCGTCGACCCTCGCTGCGCTCCAGTTGCCCCTTCTCGATGCGCGAGACGCGAACCTGGGTGACGCCCATGGCTTCTGCAACCTGGACCTGTGTGGTGCTGCCGCTTCCGCAACTCGGCAAGACGGTGCAGACGGTGCAGACGGTGCAGACGGTGCAGACGGTGCAGACGGTGCAGACGGGAGGCTAGGACCATCGGCTGCGCCCCCTTCTGGATCTGATCCTTTTCAGCGTCGGTGAAGGCTAAACCCTCAGCCAGGTCTCCCCAGGAGACGCGGCTCGCGCCGGTCATCCGCAGATGTCCACAGGAGAGGGTCGAGTACCCATCGGGGCTGTTTCCTCTTCGGGGGTTTCCTTGCCTCTCAGCCATCGCCGGGACGCTCTCCACAGCAATAGTCCTCCACAGCACAGACGACAGCCGACGTCTCCCTACGTGCACCCGCCGTGCCGTTGTCTGCACTGCCACCGCTGCTGGCCGCACTCAGTTCCTGCTCGCGCCCACCGCGGTGGCGGACGTCCGGGTGAGGATCTCGCTCGCCTGGTCGATCACCGCCCGCGAGGCGTCGTTCAGGCAGGCGTAGCCGCCCCGTGTCTCTCCCCCGTCGTCGGCCCGCGGCCGGACGGCGACCAGTTGCCGGTTCCCTCCCGCCCGTTCGCACCAGTCGTCGACCGGGTACACCTGACGCACCGTCACGCGTGCGTCGGTGTCATCGCTTCGGACGTAGAACACCAGCACCGCGCCCATGCTGAGAGGGGTCAACGGGGACCGGGAAACCGGACTGAACGAAACGATGGCACGGGCCCCTGAACGGGCGCCCGCCGGCAGGACGACCTGCCACCCCCGACTCGGCTCCCGGGACAGACCGGCCCGCGGGATATCGGTGAACCCGGGCGGCGCCCAGGATGCCGGCGGTGCTGCCGCAGTTTGCTCCGGAGGCGGGGAGGAGGGCCAGGTCTGCACCACCACGCCGACCGCCGCGACGACGACTGCAGCGGTGGCGCCCGCCAGCCAGATACGACGACGGCGCCGGTACGCCGTCACCCGCTGCCGGATCTCCTGGACCCGCCGGGGATTCGAGCCTGCCGGAGTGGCCCGGGCCAGCATCAGACGCAGCAGTTCCTCTTCCGGCCCCTGTGCCGTCTCTTCTTCCGGACGCGTCACGGCTGTTCACCGACTTCCAGGAGATGTGACGGCGTGAGCTGGTGGCGCAGGAGCCGAAGTGCTTTGGCGGCCTGGCTCTTGACCGTGCCGGGACGGCAGCCCAGCACCTGGGCGGTCTCCTCCACACTCAGGTCCTCGAAGTAGCGCAGTACCACCACCGCCCGCTGCCGTGGCGGCAGTTGACGGATCACGGAGGCCAGCGACTGCTCCAGATCGATGTCGGCGAAGACGTCCCGGGCCGGGGAGACCTCCGGGAGGTCCCGCGTGGGTGTCTCGCCCCGCCAGCGCCGTCGCCACCAGGTCGCGTAGGTGTTGACCAGCGCCCGGCGCGTGTACGCCTCCGGGTTGTCCCCCGCAATGCGCGACCACTTGGGCCACACCCGGGCCAGAACCGTCTGCAAAAGATCCTCCGCCGCGTGCGCTTCGCCCGTCAGGAGCCATGCGGCCCGGTACAAGCGGTCCCCGCGGGTGGCGACGAAGTCCTCGAATCCCGGCTCGCCGTCCGCCGCCGATTGGTTCACTCCGTCGCGCCCCTGCCCTCGTCGTCCCTCCCGTACCCCGTCAACCACACGGCGTGGCCGAACGGTTGCCTGCTCGGGCACAGTGAACTGTCCGGTCGCCATCAACCTAGCGCCGCCGTGAGGGCCTTGGATCCGCCGACAGCCGCTGCCCGCAGGGAGGTGCGGGCCAGGTCGAGGGTGATCGTCGGCCGGTCGGCGGCCCGCTGGGCGAAGCCGCGGTCGGTCCCCGCGATGATCAGGGCGAGTCGGTGTCCTGCCGGGACGACGTGGTCGGTGGCCGCGAGGTCGAGAGTCAGAGTGCAGGGCTTGCCGGGCGCCAGCGCCGCGACCTTGTGGGCGTCGGCACAGGTTCCCAGGGCGGCCCAGCCCCGGCTGAAGACGGTGGAGGTGACGTGCGTGGTGTCGGCCTCCGTCTGCTTGTAGCAGGCGCTGTCCGCGGTGGTGCTCGCGCCCCAGCAGGTCCGGCCGACGAGCGTGGTGATGCCCAGGCCACCGGAGCCGTACTGCCGGATGGTCGCCGGTCCGATGTCGACGAGGACGGCCGACAGGCTGGCGGTGGGCGTCGTCGGGGTGGCGGTGACGGTCAGCTCGGGTGAACCCGTCAGGTGCAGGGCCTTGCCGAGCGGCTGGGTGAGGAAGCCGGCCTTGTCCGGGGTCGAGGTGGCGGCCTGCTCGGCCCAGTCGAGTTCGCTGTGGCCCTGGTCGTCGGTGAATGTCGCGGTCCCCGTGCCGGGTGACGTGCCGAGGGTGCCCACGCCTTCTTTCGCGCCCCTGCCGGGGCTCAGCGTCACGGACGCGGCTGCCCTGGGTGGCCAGACGGTGTCCGTGGTCCAGTGGTCGGGGGTGCGCTCCACGTCAGCCATCGGCGCGCGGTCGATTCCGTTGTCGTAGCCGAGGAGTTCGTGGTCGAACCAGCGGTGCAGCGTGTCCACCCACTGCGCACGACGGTAGTCGAAGGGGTCGACGTGCCCGGTCTGGCTGAGCCAGATCTTCCGGTGCACCCCGGCCTTGGCGAGGGCGTCCCACCACCGGCCGAACTCCTTGGGACGAACGGCGAGGTCCTGCAGACCGTGCACGACGAAGACACTCGCCCTGACCTTGTCCGCGGCGGCCACGTAGTCCCGTTCGCTCCAGATCGGCGACCAGTCACCGGACCGGGCCGCCTGGTCGCCCAGCGGCTTGTTCACGGCGGCGCAGCGGGCGCCGGTGGCGTCGGTCTCGACCGTGCGGATCAGCGTGCTAGGGGTCGGGGCGCTGCCGACCAGTTGGACCCCCTGGGAGAAGTAGGCGTCGTACCAGGAGGAGATGGAGCTGATCGGGACGATCGTCTTCAGCCCGCGTACACCGGTGGCGGCGACGCCGTTGGCGACGGAGCCGTCCCAGCTCTTGCCGATCATGCCGGTGGCGCCATTGGTCCAGGACGCGGCGGCACGCTGGGATCCGGTACGGGTGGTGTAGGCGTGGGCACGTCCGTTCAGCCAGTCGATGACGACCTTGGCGGACTGCACGTCGATACGTCCACCAGCGTCGGTACAGCCGTCGGAGCGGCCGGTGCCGGGGAGGTCGACGGCGACGAAGGCATAGCCTCGGGGCACGAAGTAGTTGTCGTAGAACAGCGGCATCCGGATCAAACGGCCCTTGGCGTCGTACGTCTTCTTCTGGCTCTCGTTTCCGCGGCCGCAGCACGAGTAGTAGGGGCTGGCCTCCATGACGACCGGGATCTTGCGGCCCTTCGCCGCGGGTTCGCCCGGACGCACGATGTCGACGGCGACCCGGTCCTCCTTCCCGTCGCCGTCCGAGTCGAGTCCGGTGCCGACCCAGACGCTCTCCCGCACGGCCTTCTGGTACGAGTACACCGCTTTGCTCTCCCCGGACAGGCCCGGCTCGCCCGTCCCGGACCCGTCCGGCCCGCTCACCGCCGGAGAGGCCGACCCGCCCGTCTCCGCCGTCGACGGACCTCCCAGGAAATGGACGCCGGCCAGCAGCACGGCGGCCACCGTGGCTGCGATCACCGCCACGGTCAGCGGCGCGCGCGGCCCGCGTCGGCGAGGTGACGCATCAGATCGGTGGGAACGCATGGACGCAGCCTTCGGTCGCTCGGCATTCGGACACAGGGCAGACGACTCCGCACGATCGCGGGGCCACCGCCTCCATGCCGTCAACAACCTGGGTACCGTTGGAGGTTGCCCTGTTCCGGAAACGTCTGCCGGCCACCCCTGCTCCAGCCGCGTGCGGTACGGCCGGCCCCGCCTCCCGCGGGCCCGTGCGCGGCAGCGGGGGGCTCGCCGCACTCGCAGCTGTCAGGCCCGCGAAGCCGAACGCCGGGCAGGCGGCGAGGAGCGTGCCGTTTGTGCCGTCGAAGTGCAGGGTGCCGGCGAGGTGGAGCAGGCCATGGGTGCGGCGGCGGTCAGGGACGGACGAAGCGGTCGCGATACCCGTGACGACGGCGGCGAAGCTCGCGCCGGGCACGGCGAGCGTCACGAGAAACAGGAACCTCATGAGTCATCCAACCCGGTGTTCCGCGGAACTCTACGAGCGGCCAACTCGACCGGGCCGACGTCGTCCTGCCCGCGCCGCGCAACCGGCAAATAGGACAACGAATCGGCCCGGAGACACCGTCAACCTGGACACGGCCACGCCCTCCCGGCCCCTGTACGGCCCCTGGATCTTGGTATCGAGCCTCCAGACAACCTCTCGGACACCCGGAGCCAACCTCGATCACCTACTCCGCCGCAGGTCAGATGAGTTAGAGCTCCCCCGAGTGCCGCCGGACTCCGAACTCACGAGCAGCGGATTCAGTCCGTCCAGGCGAAGTTGACGACCCGACAGGACAAAATGAACGTTTCCGCAGGTCAGAAGCCTGCACAGGTGGGGCGGGTGGGACTCGAACCCACGGCCGACGGATTATGAGTCCTTTGAGGATCTTGGCGGCCCTTGCCGATCAGTGCCGATTCATGCCGTTCTTGCAGGTCAGACGTGCTGATCTGTGTCAGCCCTGTTCAGTGCTTGTCGGCCTGTTCCTGTCCTTGTAGCCCCTCAATGGCCCCTGGGGGTCGATGAGTTGGACGCTTACCACAGCAGCAGGCCCGTCCGCCCAGTTCAGCCAAGGAGATAGAACCTTCACGCAGCGGATTCCCATTCCAACGCGATGTTGCTCCATCCCGGGTATCGCGGTGGAGCATCATTCCTCACGTCAAGAGGCGAACTTGTCCACCAGACTGTGCATGAACCTGGGCCGCAGCGTGTCGACAGGTCAGCCGAGGACGAGCGACAGCGTCCGCTGCAGCGCGTCCAGGCCGACGCGGATGCCGACCGGCATCGGCACCGCTGTCAAGCAGCTCGCCGCCGACGGCTTCCCCGTCACCGACGACCTGCCCGCCGTCGTGCGCGATCCGCCGGCTCTTACCACCTGCGCACCTCGGGATGTCCCACGTCCGGCAGCTTGGGTGGGGCGGCTGGCGACTCGTCCCACCACTCAGTGCGGCTTCATCGCACAATTCAACGACGGGCTGGAGCCTGCGCGACGCGGGCGGTGGTATAGGTCGCTCCCGACTGAGCCCCCACGACCCTCCGCCGTACAAGACGGTAACCGGCCCGTATTACGCGGTGTCCGCGTCCGTATCGATGCCGGCGAGGAGCCGGAGGTGGGAGGTGCGGCCGGCGAGGTGGCGCAGGGCGGCTTCGGCGCGGTCGGGGTCGCGGGCGAGGGCGGCGTCTAGGAGTTCGCGGTGCTCGTCGGGGAGGGACGGGTCGCCCGGACCGGGCGGATCGTGGTGCAACCAGCGCCGATAGAGCTCGGCCTCCTCGCGCAGCGACGCGGCCACTTCCAGGAGGCGGCGGTTGGCGCAGCCGTCGAGGAGGGCGATGTGGAACTCGGCGTGGGCGTGCAGCCATTCCTCGGTGGGGCGGTCGGGCCGGGCGGGGTCGGTGCGCGGGGTCTGTTCGTATCGATGGTTGGCGGCGACCGCCCTGGACTCCCAGCCGAGGTCGCCGTCGGCGATGGCCCGGCGCAGCGCCAGGACCTCCAGTTCGGTGCGGGCGTCGGTGAGCTCGGCGTGCGCGGCGTCGGTCAGCGGGGTTACCTGGAATCCGTGATGCGGCTCCGAACGGACCAGGCCACGCTCGGTGAGGCGGATCAGCGCCTCGCGGATCACGCCGACGCTGGCCTCGTAGCGGGCGCCCAGATCGGGGAACTTCAGCCGCTGCCCCGGGCGCAACTCCCCGCTGAGGATGTCCGCGCGCAACCGCTCGTGCACGCCGTCGGTGCGGGTCTGCTTGGACGAAGAAGCTGCCATGAACGGCAGGGTAACGCGTCATCGAAAGCTGATACAACTTTCGAATCTGAGTTGCATCGACGAATATCCTGTGTTTCATTGGTTGGGCGCCACTCCGGTGACCGAGACCCGGAGCCATACCGCCCGATCACCCCACCGGCACCAGGAGCCTTCCGTGACCACGAGTCCCTACAACCGCCTCCCGCAGGTCCCGTCCTTCGAGCTGACCAGCACCGACGTCAAGGACGGCCAGCCGCTGCCGGTCGCCCACTACTCCGCCAGGACCGGTATTCCGGGCGCCGTCGACGCCTCCCCCCAGTTGTCCTGGTCCGGCTTCCCCGACGGCACCCGCAGCTTCGCCGTCACCGTGTACGACCCGGACGCCCCGACCCCGTCGGGCTTCTGGCACTGGGCGCTGGCCGACATCCCGGCCGGTGTCACCGAACTGCCCACCGGTGCCGGAGCCCCCGGCGGTCAGGCGCTGCCCGAGGGCGCCTTCCATGTGCCCAACGACGCCCGGCTCGACTTCTACGCCGGCGCCATGCCCCCGCCCGGCACCGGCAAGCACCGGTACTTCATCGCCGTGCACGCCCTGGACGTGCCGTCTCTGAAGGACCTCGGCGTCAGCGCCGAGTCCACCCCGGCAGTGCTGAACTTCTCCTTCCTCGGCCACACCCTGGCCCGCGCGATCATCACCCCCTGGGGCGGCGAGGCGTGAACCCGGCCTTTTCCCGCACCCGACATGAAGGACACCCCGTGAAGCACCGGATCAACCGCCGCGGACGCCTGGCGGGCCTGACCGCCGCGGCACTGGCCACCACCGCGGTGACGGTGGCCGTCCTGAGCCAGGGCGCGTCCGCCGCCCCCGGCCACCCCCAACCGCACTACCCGGCGGCGACGCCGAAGGTCTCCCGCACGGTGGCCGACACCCCGTACGCCAAACTGCCGAAGGTCCCCTCCTTCAGCCTGAAGAGCACCGACGTGGCCACCGGCAAGCAGCTCGGCACGGCGCAGACCTCGGGGAACACCTCTCCGCAGCTGTCCTGGACAGGCTTCCCCAAGGGCACCAAGAGCTTTGTGGTGAGCATGTATGACCAGGATGCGGGCACCGGCTCCGGCTTCTGGCACTGGGCCGCCTACAACCTGCCCGCCTCCACCACCACGCTCAAGACCGGCGCAGGCGTCCCGGGCGGCGCCAGACTGCCGGCCGGAACCGTCCAGGCCCCGAACGACGCGGGTGTGGCCGGCTACGTCGGCGCGGCCCCACCCGCCGGGCAGACCCATCGGTACTTCATCACCGTGTACGCCCTGGACACCGAAAAAGTCCAACTCCCGGCCATTGCCAGCCCGGCACTGCTGGGAGCCTCCATCACCAGCCACATCCTCGCCCGCGGCACCCTGGTGCCCTTGGCCACCGGCTGACCTCCGCGCCGTAAGCCCTCGCCCCTGCCGCCGGACGACCGCAGCGGCAGGGCGCTTCCATGGCTCGGTCCAGCCCGGCATCCGCTCGAAAGGGCTGAAGCCTGCCGAGCGGCTCGCCCTTCACCGTCGCCTACCGCCTGCTCGGCGCCCTCCTCGCCGTAGACCCGCTGCTCGGCTCGCTGGACAGGCTCTTGCCCGGAATCTGGCTGGTCCTCGCACCCATCCATGCTCACCGGCGCGATGGCCTTCAGCACCTTCAGCAGATGGGCGTGCCGGTGTCGTTCTCTGCGCCGTGCGTGAGCGCGCCGTAACGCCGGCGATGAGGAACGAAAGTCCGGCAGATCCAAGCCTTCACAGGGCCCGGCCACTCGGTATCAACCCATCCTTACTGACCGGTAGCCCACCGGTCGGACTCCCGCTAGAGTCCGGTTAAGCGATCGCTTAGACGCTGTGGTGGAGGCGCTTCCCGCAGCGGCCGGGAGAAGGGGCCAGAACCATGCCGGTCATCGACGCGTGGATGCAGCATCCGACGTTGCGCCACTCCAATCATGAGATGTTCGAGTCCTTGCGGCGGTGGACAGGGCGCGGGCTCCTGGAGGACGCACTGCCGGTGGAGGTCACCGTGGCCGCGCTGAAGGCGGCCGATGTGGAGATCGGCCTGTCCGCCGCCTGGTACGGGCCGCAGGGCGCGCTGATCAGCAATGACGAGGTGGCCGCCTTCGTCGCCCGGTCGGGAGGCCTGCTGCGCGGGGTGGCGGGCGCCGACCTGGCCCGGCCGGTGGAGGCGGTGCGTGAGCTGCGGCGGGCGGTTCGGGAGCTTGGGTTCGTGGCCCTGCGGGTGGTGCCCTGGCTGTGGGAGCTGCCGCCGACCGACCGGCTGTACTACCCGCTGTACGCGGCCTGCGTCGAACTGGGCATCCCCTTCTGCACCCAAGTCGGACACACCGGCCCCCTCAAGCCCTCGGAGACCGGGCGGCCCATCCCCTACATCGACCAGGTGGCCCTGGACTTCCCCGAACTGACCATCGTCTGCGGGCACATCGGCTACCCGTGGACGACGGAGATGATCGCCGTCGCCGACAAGCACGAGAATGTCCACATCGACACCAGCGCCTACACCGTCCGCCGCTACCCGGCCGAACTCGTGGACTACCTGCGCGGCCGGGGACGCCGAAAAGTCCTCTTCGGCACGAACTATCCGATGATCACCCCCATCCAGGCGCTGGAACACCTGGACCGGCTGGAACTCGACGAGGAAGCACGCGAGCTGTTCCTCTCCGGCAACGCCCGCCGCGTCTTCGCCCTGTAGGCACCCGGGCCCAGCGCCTGCTGCCCCCAAGGCAAGCAGGCACGTCAGCCCGGTGATGGCTTCCAGGAGGGCATGAAGGGATCGCGTCCCATATACCGATCGACTGCCCAACAGGCCCAGTCTGCATAGCCACTCGCTGGTCCCCATACATGAGCCGACCCCGGGGGAATGAAGTGAGCGCCCACACAGTCGGCGCGCAGTTACGCAGTACCGCCGCGGCTCCGAGAGGCCCATCCTCAATGAGGAGGCTGATCTATCGCCCCTTCAAGCGACAGCACCACACCTGCCCCAGTGACTGAACCTCCACTGAATGGCGCTGAGCTACACCAATGTGGCGTGGGAGGAGGGACCGGCTGGCCTACGAGCGTCTTCAGCAGCGCGTTCACCGCAGTGCATCGGTCACCGTCCATGCGGCCGAACAGCGGCCGACCCACTTTGTTGCTTTCGACCCGCTCCGGGCGGGTGCCGACCTGACCGCGCAGCCCCGCCGGGCCCGGCGTGCGGCACGGGAACGTCTCGTCGCCGACCGCTGCCCGCAAGCTCCCCGGGCTCTGCGTCCCTCACTACCGACCCGATTGCCCAACAGCTTGGCTGCCGGGTGCCGTACACCGAACGCCGCCAGGTCCTCCTGGACGTGCTCACCGACACCGGGCCGCCGATCGTGCCGCCTGCGGGTGACTGCCCCGCCGGCCTGACCAGTCAAGCCGCAGGGCTCCACGCAAAAGGGGCCAGTAATCCATCGGGGCAGTTTCCTCTTAGGGCCGTTTCCTAGCTCCATCAGCCACCGCCAGGTCGCTCTCAGCAGCCGCCTGCCGCCACGGAAGACCAGGTGCGCCATCAGCCAGCAGGCCGCCGACACTCCTGGACGAGACATCACGGGTCGAGCGACACGAAGGCGCCAGCGTCTCCACAGCACGGTGAACAGCCGACGTCGCCCTACTCTCGCTCGCGCACCCGCCGCCCCGGCCCCTGTACGGCCCCTGGGGCTTGACATCGGCCCTCAGGGCAGTCGCCCGGACCGCGAGCGACAACCTGGATCACCTGCTCCACCGCAGGTCAGAGGGGTTCAAACTTCCCCGAGCGCCGCCGGACTCCAAACCCACGAGCAGCGGATTCAGTCCGTTCAGGCAAAGTTGACGGTCCGACACCCAAAAACGAACGTTTCAGCAGGTCAGAAGCCTGCGCAGGTGGGGCGGGTGGGACTCGAACCCACGGCCGACGGATTATGAGTCCATTGAGGATCTTGGCGGCCCTTGCCGATCATTGCCGATTCACGCCGTTCTTGCAGGTCAGACGTGCTGATCAGCGTCGCCCTGTGCAGTGCTTGTCGGCCTGTTCCTGTCCTTGTGGCCCCTCAATGTCCCCTGGGCGTCGATAAGTTGGACGCTTGCCACGGCAGCAGCCGCGTCCGCCCTGTTCAGCCGAGGGGCTGGAACCCTTCGTGCAGCGGAGTCCCTTACCGACGCGACGATGCTCCGTCCCAGGCCACCGGGGTGGAGCATCATCCCTGACGTCACGAGGCGATCCCGCCCACCGAACTGCGCATCGACCTGGGTAGCGGCGCGTCAATCGGGTCAGCCGAGTACGTAGGTCCCATCGCCGGACTCAGCAACGATCTTCAATTTGCCGATCACGGGCTTGGCCACGTACTGAGGGCTTGGTCGGCGACGCGGTGCATGTCTTCTCGGCTGGCGCCGCCGGCGGCCTGCACGGCGAGGCCCTGCCCGACGGTGTTCACATAGCGGGCGAGGGTTTCCGGGTCGGCGGTGAGTGGCAGGTCACCCTCGGCCTGGGCTTGTTCGAACCGTTTCCGCAGGGCGGCCACTCCGGCTTCCCGGCGTTCGGCCAGGTCGCGGCGGACCGGTTCGCTTTCCGGGCCGGCGGCCAGCGCGGACTGCACCAGCAGGCAGCCGCGCGGGCAGCCGGGCGCGGTGTGGGCGTCCACGGCTCCGTGCAGCATCGCCTCGGCCACCTGCCGGGCGGTGGGAAGCTCAAGAGCCGGGGCCACAAAGGCTCCCGGGCCCTGCACATAGCGATCGACGGCCTTGCGGAACAGCTCTTCCTTGTTGCCGAAGGCGGCGTAGATGCTGCGCCGGTTGATCCCCATGGCCTCGGTCAGCGCGGCGAGCGAGGCACCCTCGTAACCCTCGGCCCAGAACACCCGCATCGCCACCTCCAGCGCCTCGTCGGTGTCGAAGGACCGGGGCCGTCCCGTGCTGGGCATCGAAGCCTCCTTGAGAAAAGTTCGCCGCCACGGAAGGAATCCCGCGCTTGCTCAGGTTAATGTCATCATGCATATAGTAACCGAGCGGTTCGGTTCGCAAGTGACGTGTTGAAGGAATCGGAGACCCTTATGGGCACCCAGCTCGCCCCCGGAACCACCCAGTCCGGTGTACGGCCCCTCGAAGGCAAAACCGCCCTGGTCACGGGCGGGTCCCGGGGAATCGGCGCCGCGATCGTGCGCCGTCTGACCGCCGACGGCGCCCAGGTCGCCTTCACCTACGCCAGCGCCGAGAACCAGGCCGACGCCATGGCCGAGGCGACAGGCGCCCTGGCCGTACAGGCGGACAACGCGGACCACGAAGCCGTCCGGGCCGCGGTCAGCCGCACCACGGAGCATTTCGGCGGATTGGACATCCTCGTCAACAACGCCGGCATCTCCCACGCCGCGCCGATCGAGGACTTCCCCCTGGAGGAGTTCGACCGGCTCATCGCGGTCAACGTCCGGGGCGTGTTCAGCGCCGTCCAGGCCGCCGCTCCCCACCTCGGTCAAGGGGGTCGCATCATCACCATCGGCAGCGTCATCGTCGACCGCGTCCCCTTCCCCGGCGCAACCGTCTACGCCCTGACGAAAGCCGCTGTCGCCGGTCTCACCCGCGGCCTGGCCCGCGAACTCGGTCCGCACGGCATCACCGTCAACAACGTGCAGCCCGGCCCCACCACCACGGACATGACCCCTGACTCAGGCCCGTACGCGGAATCCCTGAAACAGCTCATGCCGCTCGACCACTTCGCCGAGCCCGCCGACATCGCCAGCGCCGTCGCCTATCTCGCCGGCCCCGAAGCCCACTTCATCACCGGAACCAGCTGGAACGTCGACGGCGGCATCGCCGTCTGACCGCCCACCCCGGGCGGCCGCACTCCCCCTGAAGGTCCCGGCGCTCGCGCTCCGCGCAGAGTTCTCGACCAGCGGAGGCCTCCAGCCGTATCGCCGTGCATGACGGCACCCACCACCACAAAGGACGCACCATCATGAACGCTTCCACCACAGCTTCCACGACCGCCCTGACCGTCGGGTCGGAGGAGCCGCTCAGCCCCGGCTACGACACGGCGACCAAGGACGACGCCGAGTTCAACAAGCTCTTCCGGCACGGCTTCACCACCATCGACGACGTACAGATGCACTACGTCATCGGCGGCGACGGCCCGCAGGTCATGGTGCTGCTGCACGGCTGGCCGCAGAGCTGGTACGAGTACCGCCAGGTCATGCCCTCGCTGCTGCCCGGCCGCACCGTCATCGCCATCGACCTGCCGGGCCTGGGCGACTCGACCGGGAACCCGTCCTCCAGGACCAAGGCGGTCCTGGCCACCTACGTCCACAAACTGCTCGTCCACCTCGGCCACCACGAGAACGTGCAGGTCGTCGCCCACGACTTCGGCGTCAGCGTCGCCTACCCGCTGGCCGCCCAGTACCGCGAGCAGATAGCAGGCCTGTTCCTCATGGACTACGGCCTGACCGGCAAGAACCTGAAGTTCGCCGCCATCGAGTCGATGTTCTGGCACTTCTCCTTCAACAAGCAGCGTCCCCTCGCCGAGGAACTGGTCACCGGCCGGGTCGAGACCTTCCTCACCCACTTCTTCCAGGGGATGAAGACCGCCGGCGAGAACATCTCCGCCGACGAAATGGCCGAGTTCGTCCGGCTGTACTCCCGCCCCCAGGTCCTGCACGCCGGCTTCGAGCTCTACCGGACCGAGACCCAGGACGAGGCCGACAACACCAAGTTCCAGGAGACCCCGCTGACCATCCCGGTGCGCATGATCACCCAGGCCGGCCTCGCCGACATGGTCCTGCCGCCCCTCCAGGACGCCGCCCCCCACGCCACCTCCGCCGACGTCCCCGGCGCCGGACACTTCCTCCTCCACGAAGCACCCGACCGCGTCCTGGCCGAGATCAACGCCTTCTACCCCAACCCCACAGCCTGACCAACTTCGAAAGCCGGCACACCGCAGTGAGAGGAAAACCCCTGATGAACAGCCAACCCACCTCCGCCCGCGATGTCCCTACCCGCGTATTCGCCGCCTTCGACGCGGGAGATATGGCTGCGCTGGATACCCTGGTCTCGCCCGATCTCATCGACCACAACCTGCCCCCAGGGGCTCCCTCGGCGATCGAGGGGATGAAGGCAATGGTCGCCGCCATGCGCGACGGGTTCACCAACCCTCACCACGAGATCGTCTACCAGGCCGAGACCGACGACGGCTGGGTCGTCTCCCAGTGGGTGATCACAGCGACCCATACCGGTCCTTGGTTCGGACTGCCCGCGACCGGCCGTGACGTGACCTGCTCCGGCATCGATCTCGCGCGTGTGGTCGACGGCCGGATCGTCGAGATCCGGCACGTCGAGGAACTGCTGCAACTGCAGATGCAGATGCAGCTCACCGACTGAGGCAGCAGCAAAGATGCATCAGCACGGCGTGAGCTGACCAGACAAGGGACCCTCGGCGAAGAGCCGAAGTTGATCGCCCCATAGACCCTTCGCCGGGGGGGTTCTCATGGCTCACGCTGTTGCCCCGTCGGCTCCTGAAGGCCGTCTGACGACATACCGGAGGCGCTCGCTCCATCGGCATGGTGCAGAGAAGGATCAAGGCGCGGTCCCGCACACCATCACCGGCAAGAAGAGCTCCAGGTCCCGGTCAAGCGCATCCTGGAGGGCACCGAGATCGAGCAGGTGGCCGACCGCAGCTCGACCGACAATCCGTCCGCACTCCAGCGGTTCGCCAGGTACCGCGCCGAACGCGCCCGCAAAGGCCGGGTGGCCGAGGCCCGGCGCTGAGCCCCAGCCATAAAGAGCTGGACCCAAGTCCAGGACGCATTGCCGCACCGCGCGGCCAAGAGAACCGAGGAAAGATGTCGGGCAAAGAACCGGACCCCACGGACTTCAGCGTGGTGAACACCTTGCTGACCGCGATCGAGCAGGGCGACATGGACGAGGTGCGCCGCTGCTTCGCACCCGACGCGCTCACCTGGCACAACTTCGACGAGATCGAGCAGGACGTCCATGCCATGGCTGCGATGCTCGGTCACCTCTGTGCCCTCTCGACGAGCCGGGGCTACGAGGACCGACGCATCACGACAGTCGGCTCGCAGGCGTTCCTGCAGTACACGCTGACCGCGGTGCTCCACTCCGGAGGCCGGTTCCGAATGCCGGCGATGATGCGGCTGGAGGTCGACTCCGACGGGCTCGTGGCACGGATCGAGGAGTACTTCGACTCGCGCGTGCTCGACAGCCTCGCCGAAGTGTCGTGACGGCCTCCGCGTTCAGCGAGAACGAGAGCGTGGCTCCCCGGGGGCCAGAACGTCACGCCGAAAGGACGGCCCCACGTCGTTCCCGCCATTGTCGGCTTCGACGCCGACTTCGAGACCCTGCCGACGATCGAGGCGGCGCAGGTCAACTGCTCAAGGATGCCCCGCGCGACGAGCTCTTCACGGCCGCCCGCGCGACGGCCGACGGCCGCACCGTTGGCGAAGGACCGCGATCCACGGCCCACGACAGAACTGACTCACCCGTCTGCGATGTCCTCACACGGACATGATCGGCTCATGGACCGCCGAGGGCCATGTCCACGGGGCGGGGGCCAGTTCACAGCGACAGCTGGTTCAGACCTCCTGCGCGGCCCCGGCCGCCTCACCGGGCGGACGGCTCCGGAAACAGGCCGCCGACGACCCTGCAGTGCCCTTTCCTCTTCTGCGAACCCAGACGTACCGGCAGCCGCGCCGCCCTCTCCGCTGGTCCGGCATTCGACTGGCCGTACGAAGGATGTCCACCCGATGCCCACGCAACGGTAAAACGGACAACGAATCGCCCCGGAGACACCGTCGGCCTGGAAACGCCCGCGCCGTCCCGGCCCCTGTACGGCCCCTGGGTCCTGGCATCGGCCCTCAAGGCAGTCGCCCAGGCCGCGAGCGACACCCTCGATCATCTACTCACCCGCAGGTCAGGGGGCGGAGCTCCCCCGAGCAACGCCCGACTCCAAACCCACGAGCAGCGGATTCAGTCCGTTCAGGCAAAGTTGACGGTCCGACACCCAAAAATGAACGTTTCCGCAGGTCAGAGCCTGCGCAGGTGGGGCGGGTGGGACTCGAACCCACGGCCGACGGATTATGAGTCCTTTGGGGATCTTGGCGGTCCTTGTCGATCCATGCTGATCCTTGGCGTTTTCGCAGGTCAGATGCGGTTACCCATGTGGATGCTCCTCAGCCCTTGTCAGTCTGTTCCTGTCCTTGCGGCCTCAACTCGGCCTCAATGAGGCCCGACAGACTGGCGCTGAAGGCACGGAGGACGATCGCGCCAGCTGAAGGACGGGATTCGAACCCACACGCAGCGGATTTCCCTTCCAACGCACAGAGGCACCCCCGCGTTGGCGGGGACCACAGCTGGGGCGCTGGCCACTCCCCGGTGATCAGCGGCTCACCCCCGCGTCGGCGGGGACCACAGCTAACAGACCCAACCGTCGCGGTTGAAGACCGGTTCACCCCCGCGTCGGCGGGACCATGGCGACTTCGGCGCGTACGGTCTGCGCCTCCACGGTTCACCCCCGCGTCGGCGGGGACCACTAGGGCCAGGGCTGGACGCGGTTCTCGATCGTCGGTTCACCCCCGCGTCGGCGGGGACCACGTGGTGACCAGGCCGGTGACGAGGTCGCGGACCGGTTCACCCCCGCGTCGGCGGGGACCACGTGTGGTCATCTGCTGTCACCTCCTCTCAGGTCGGTTCACCCCCGCGTCGGCGGGGACCACGCCAGCCCTTCCGCCTTCAGGGTCCGGTGGACCGGTTCACCCCCGCGTCGGCGGGGACCACGAAGCTGACGACGTCGGCGGCCAAGTCCCGGGCGGTTCACCCCCGCGTCGGCGGGGACCACGGCGGCCTGGCCGAGGTCTGGCAGGACGTCGTCGGTTCACCCCCGCGTCGGCGGGGACCACGAAGTCGGTGCTCACACGGTGGAAGCTACCCGCGGTTCACCCCCGCGTCGGCGGGGACCACCTCGGCTTCGAACTCTGGCCCCTCCACCACGACGGTTCACCCCCGCGTCGGCGGGGACCACAGCCTGTCTCGCACCTCTTCGTCACGGGCTGGCGGTTCACCCCCGCGTCGGCGGGGACCACTTATACAAGCCGTCCAGGTCGAGTTCAGCGAGCGGTTCACCCCCGCGTCGGCGGGGACCACATCTCCACATGGTTGGCAAGCATCCCCCGCACCGGTTCACCCCCGCGTCGGCGGGGACCACAGCCTGTCTCGCACCTCTTCGTCACGGGCTGGCGGTTCACCCCCGCGTCGGCGGGGACCACTTATACAAGCCGTCCAGGTCGAGTTCAGCGAGCGGTTCACCCCCGCGTCGGCGGGGACCACATCTCCACATGGTTGGCAAGCATCCCCCGCACCGGTTCACCCCCGCGTCGGCGGGGACCACTCCCGGTTTCTTCCGCCGCCTCACTGGCCCTGCGGTTCACCCCCGCGTCGGCGGGGACCACAGGCGGGTGCGGTCGCCGGACAGGACGCGGACCGGTTCACCCCCGCGTCGGCGGGGACCACGCCTGCACCGGATCGGGTCCTTGACCTGCGGACGGTTCACCCCCGCGTCGGCGGGGACCACGTCTGCGAGGTGTAGTTACTACCCCCCACCATCGGTTCACCCCCGCGTCGGCGGGGACCACGCCTCGGGTGACGTACACGGTGGTGGTCACGTCGGTTCACCCCCGCGTCGGCGGGGACCACGGCGAGTCGACCAACGCGATCCGCTACGACGACGGTTCACCCCCGCGTCGGCGGGGACCACCGGGCCTGCGGGCCGCTGTGGCGAAGACGGGGCGGTTCACCCCCGCGTCGGCGGGGACCACTACCTGGCCGCCGACGGATCCAGGTCACCCGGCGGTTCACCCCCGCGTCGGCGGGGACCACACCTGGGGGTTCGGGCCGAAGGGGAGCTACGCCGGTTCACCCCCGCGTCGGCGGGGACCACCGGGGCTTGCCGGGCTTGGTCTTCTTCCGCTTCGGTTCACCCCCGCGTCGGCGGGGACCACGACAGACGGTGTCGGTAGACAGCAGCCAAGGACGGTTCACCCCCGCGTCGGCGGGGACCACAGCGACTTCACCAAGGGCATGGAGAACCGCAGCGGTTCACCCCCGCGTCGGCGGGGACCACCACTTCGCCCGTGTCCGGCTGGAGTTCGGTCACGGTTCACCCCCGCGTCGGCGGGGACCACTCCTCGGTGGCCAGGCAGCGGATGAACGGCGACGGTTCACCCCCGCGTCGGCGGGGACCACACGCCCGTGTCGCCGCCGATGCCCTGGAGCGTCGGTTCACCCCCGCGTCGGCGGGGACCACCACCGCCGCAGGCTGGGCGTTCATCGGAGTTTCGGTTCACCCCCGCGTCGGCGGGGACCACTGAAGGAGGTGGCCTGACATGCCGAGCGGCACCGGTTCACCCCCGCGTCGGCGGGGACCACCTGAGGTCCGGGCAGATTGAGATGACGACGTTCGGTTCACCCCCGCGTCGGCGGGGACCACCGGGCCCGTCGGCGTCGGCAAGACCCACCACGCGGTTCACCCCCGCGTCGGCGGGGACCACTTGGAGGATGGGGTTGTCCAGCCGTCCGAGTGCGGTTCACCCCCGCGTCGGCGGGGACCACCCGGACGTGGCGATCGCGTCGCTCGAGAAGGCCGGTTCACCCCCGCGTCGGCGGGGACCACGGCGATGCGCAGCTCACAGCCCTGGCCGTGGTCGGTTCACCCCCGCGTCGGCGGGGACCACATGGTCCGGCTCGGCGCGGACATCTGCCTCGCCGGTTCACCCCCGCGTCGGCGGGGACCACGTGTCGGCGCTGATGGCCGCCTACTGCGGCGACGGTTCACCCCCGCGTCGGCGGGGACCACTTCGATGCTGAGCAGGCGCAGCAGTCGGACGTCGGTTCACCCCCGCGTCGGCGGGGACCACCTGCTCACGCAGTTCGCCGGGGCCATCAAGTCCGGTTCACCCCCGCGTCGGCGGGGACCACGAGAGGGCGAGCGCCGCGGCGACGCGGCTGGGCGGTTCACCCCCGCGTCGGCGGGGACCACCCGGTGCGCAGTCGCAGAGCCCGAAGACGAGACGGTTCACCCCCGCGTCGGCGGGGACCACACCTGGGGGTTCGGGCCGAAGGGGAGCTACGCCGGTTCACCCCCGCGTCGGCGGGGACCACGTCCTCGGCATCGACCCCCAGTCGATCACCCACGGTTCACCCCCGCGTCGGCGGGGACCACGTCCTCGGCATCGACCCCCAGTCGATCACCCACGGTTCACCCCCGCGTCGGCGGGGACCACTCCAAGGCCCAGCACAACATGACCCAGCAGGACGGTTCACCCCCGCGTCGGCGGGGACCACCCCTCGGCGTACCCGGCGAGGGAGACCAGAGTCGGTTCACCCCCGCGTCGGCGGGGACCACTTCGCCTTCGCCCCTCTGGTGGTGACGGCCACCGGTTCACCCCCGCGTCGGCGGGGACCACGCCAAGCCCTCCGAGTGGACCGAAGAAATCAACGGTTCACCCCCGCGTCGGCGGGGACCACCTCAGCGGCGCCGGATCGAGGTCCACGGTGGTACGGCGACTCGATCGAGTTCATCGCCTACGGTTCACCCCCGCGTCGGCGGGGACCACACGTGCACAGCGTCTTGGCGACCTGGGCCTCGGCCGGTTCACCCCCGCGTCGGCGGGGACCACGCCTGCTGGCCCTTGCGCTCGATGGCGTAGGCCGGTTCACCCCCGCGTCGGCGGGGACCACCGGCTCCGGAGTACGGGCGCTCATACCGCGGCCGGTTCACCCCCGCGTCGGCGGGGACCACGGGGTACACGGCGCCGATCCGCACCACGATCACGGTTCACCCCCGCGTCGGCGGGGACCACAGCATGTCCTCGGGCACGATCACGAACTGGCCCGGTTCACCCCCGCGTCGGCGGGGACCACACGATCCGGGTCTCAGCGTTCGACACCCCGAACGGTTCACCCCCGCGTCGGCGGGGACCACTCGTACTCCTGCCGGTGCAGGGCCCGCACGCGCGGTTCACCCCCGCGTCGGCGGGGACCACGCCATCTCGTTCCAGGCGTTCCTCGACCAGATCGGTTCACCCCCGCGTCGGCGGGGACCACTGGTAGAAGTAGGCGGTCGACGCCCCGGGGAACGGTTCACCCCCGCGTCGGCGGGGACCACGAGAAGCAGGCCGCGCTGAATGCACTGCCGACCGGTTCACCCCCGCGTCGGCGGGGACCACACCGTCTCCACCGAGTACGTGAGGGCCAGGGACGGTTCACCCCCGCGTCGGCGGGGACCACACTTCGCCACCTGCACTTTAGTCCGCGCTTTGCCCTCTCTTTGCCGTGATTGGCGGCTCGGCAAGCGCAGTCATCCGAATGAGGGTGAGGCCGTCGAAGTCCATGGGCACGCGCCGACGGGTGCCTGCTGTGCGCAGGGCGTAGCCCTGTTCCGTGGGGGCGGGGTGGATGAGTACGGCGGCCCCGTCGCCGACGACGTCGGTGACGTTGTCCCAGAGCTGGTCGCGTACGCGGGCGGAGACGGTGCCGACGAAGATGCCGGGGACGACTTCGGTGGTCCATCTGCTCAGAGCGCCGCGGAGGTGATCGGGAACGGCGGTGGTGGCGATGACGAGCATGGACGGCATCTCATCCTCCTCCCGGTGCGTAGTTCACGCCGGCGGGCAGTACGCCTGTCTTGGGGTCCCAGAGGTGGACGAGGCGGACGTCTTGGCGTTCGTTGGAGTCGTCGTCGCTGTCGGCGCCTGGGGTGAGGAGGGTTTGGATGTCGTGGACGATGCGGGGCAGGAGCCGGATGAGGCGGAGGTCCTCCCGGAATTTGCGGCGGGCTTCTTGTTCGGGGTGGGCTGACTGGTGGAGGGAGAAGGCGAGGGGGAGGGTGGTGTCGGCTTTGTAGAGGTCGGCGATGTCGTAGACGAAGGCGTGCTGGGTGCCTGTGTGGACGAAGCCGAGGGCGGGTGAGCAGCCCAGGGCGAGGAGGGCTGCGTGGACGATGCCGTAGAGGCAGGTGTTGGCGGCGGAGAGGGCGAGGTTGACGGGGTCTTGCTGGTGCCACTGGTCGGGGTGGTAGTTGCGGCGGAAGCGGCCGATGCCGTGTTTTTGGGCGAGGAGTCTGTAGAGGGCTTTCATGCGTTGGCCCTCCATACCGCGTAGTTGGGCGAGGGCGGTGTTCTCGGGGACGGTGTCTTCCCCGAAGCGTTTCTCGTACATGCGGGTGGCGACGTCGAGTCGTCGTCGGGGGTCGGACCAGGCGTTGACCTGTTGTTCGAGCCAGTGGGTGGTGAGGGAGTCGGGCAGGATGCCGGCGTAGGCGCGTACTGCGCCGGCTCCGGTGCACACGACGCTGGTGCCGTGGCGGGCGAGGGTGGTCAGGGCGCGGGTGGTGATGGAGACGCCGGGGCCCAGGAGGAGGCAGGTGAGGGCGGCGGTGGGGATGTAGACGGTGTCGGTGCGGTGGGCGTCGGTCTTGATCTGGGCGCAGACGCCGGTGTCGTCCTGGACGATGCGGACCATGTCGAGGTACAGGAAGGACAGGGAGTCGGCGATGCGCGGGAGCATGGCGAGGGTGGGGGCGGCCAGGCGTCTGCGGGCCTGGCCGCCGGTGTCGGGCGTGTTCATGCGGCGGGGGCGAGGCTGAGGAGGCCGGCTCCGTAGGACTTGGCGCGTCCGATGCCGGTCAGGATGGCGTGGGCGAGGGCGTCGGGGTCGGTGACGGCGGCGGTGCCGTCGTAGCGCACGAGGTGGTGGTGCGTGGGCTGGTGGCCTTGGGTGTGGTGGCGTGTGGGGGTGAGGGGGGTGGGGAGCAGGGTGTGGAGGGCGAGTCCGGCTTCGGCTGCGCGGCGGGTCCACCACTGGTCGGCGTCCGCGCCGGTGAGGGGGATGCGCTGTCCGCGTTGGCCTTTGCGGTCGAGGGGCAGGCGTTGGGTTTTGACCGGGTTGACGGTGATGCGGTAGCGGACGGCGAGGTTCTTTTTGAGGGCGTGGAACATGGGGGTGAGGTCTTTGACGTCGCTGTGGCCGTAGCCGTCGGGCAGGTGGGTGAGGTCGAGGGTGGCGGCTTGGACGAGGAGGGTGCTGGTGGTGTCGGTCTCGTCGAGGCGGTAGAGCAGTGCGGCGCTCTGGCGGGGGGACGTGCCGAGGTTGTCGGGGACGAGCCGCATCAGGGTGCGGTGCATCTCGGCGGCGTCGCGCAGGTCGCGTTGGACCGCTCGGTGCTGGGGGTTGAGGCGGATGCGGGCGAGGGCCGCGCGCGCGTTCATGCGGCGGTCTCCTTCGTGGCGTAGTCGATCAGGCGGTCGTGGAGGGCGTGGGGGCTGGCGGCGAGGCGGGCGGGGAGGTGTTCGACGGTGCGGTGCAGGCGGCGCCGGTCGTGGCGGCGGCCGTGGGGGTCGAAGCTGCGGGGCACGTCCTGGACGGTGACGACGTCGGCCTCGTCCTGTGCCGACAGGGGTGGGCGTTCCCGGAGGAAGGCGATTGGGACGGTGCCGTCGTGGGGTGCCGGCCGTGCCGGGTCCGGGCTCAGGGGGACGTGGTGGAGCAGTTCCGCGGCCGGGTCGTCTGCCCGGGTGCGCAGGAGGAGGGGCTCGTCGGGGACGCAGGAGCGGCGGCCCAGGTAGGGCGCCCAGTGCGGCTGGTGCAGCGCCTGGGCGATGTGGTCGGTGGTGGTGTCGGGGCCAGTGACGGCGACGACGAAGACGGCGTCGGTCAGGTAGTGGCGGTGGGTGATGACGGCGGCGCCTTTGTTGCTGCCGCCGCTGGTGGCCGCGGTCTCGTCCCTGGGCTTCCCGCCGCCGGCGGTGTGGTAGTCGACGAGCCGGGTCCCGGGCCGGTCGACGCGGACGGTGAACTCCAGGTCTTCGTAGCGTTCCAGAGCCGCGGTGTCGTGGCGGGGGACGCCTTCGGCGGCGGCGAACATGCCGATCATGGCGGAGCGGGTGGGGAAAGGGGCGGTGTCGCGGTCCAGGAGGAACGCCGAGCGTTCGCCCCAGGACTGCAAGGGTCCGGCCAGCCGCAGGACCAGCCCGCTCACGCCTGTCCCCCGGCGGGCAGGGCCGCGTCGAGTGCCGCGTCGATCAGGCCGTAGAACGACTCGTGCGCCGTCCCGAGAGCGGCCAGGTCCGCGGTGGGGTCGTCGACGGCGGCGTGGCCGTGAAAGGGCCGATGCCGGTCGCCGGTGAGACGGTTGAGGCTGCCGGCGTATGCGGCCAGCGCAGCGCGGGAGGCGCGCGCGAAGCCGCCTTGACCGTCCTTGTCCTTGACCGGGGTCTCGAAGGCGGCGGCCAGGGAAAGGGGACGCTGCGTGCGCACGGCGAGGTAGGCGAGATCGGGCACGGTGTGGGGGGCGGTGCTGTTCTTCTTCGCCTGCGGCAGGGAGAGCAGGAAGTGCTCGGCGAAAGAGCCGAGGACCGTGCGGGCGGCCTTGCGGTCGCCGCCGAGGTTGGCGAGCAGGTCGTCGACGTTGACGGTGGCGTAGCGGTAGAAGACGCCGGCGCTGAACTCGCTGGTGTCAAGGTGGCCGCTGCCGGTGTCGGCTGCGCCGAGCCAGTCGTCCACGGCGGTGAAGTAGTCGCGCTGCGGCTCGGCGGCGTGCGTGGTGAAGGCGTGGGCGACCTGGGCCGCGCCGTCGACGTTGGCGCCGGGCAGTTCGGCCAGCATCCGCCCGAGCAGGCTGATGGAGGCGGTGCGCCGCTTGAGGATCTCCTCGATGCGGTCGGCCGGCAGCAGCGCCGGCGGCTTCTTCTTGCCCAGGTTCTGCTCCAGGGCGTCCCGGTGCTCGACGCAGACCTCGACGAGTTCCTCCAGCCCGCTCTCCGGCAGGAACAGCAGGACCGAGGTGTGGCCGCCCTTCTCCGTCCCGATGCCCTTCTTCCCGGCGCTCGCGGCGACCTGCGCACCGGCGAACTCCGCCAGCTCCTCCGGCCACCCCTGTGCCTGGAGCGCCTGGCGGACCTTGACGGGCACCTGCCGGGTGCGGGCGGCCTTCTCCCCCAGGTCCTCCTCGACGCCGTGGCGGATGACGCGTTTCCAGGACTGGCTGGAGACGCGGACCCGGGAGGCGTTGCCGTAGCGGACGGTCTTGGGCGAGCCGAGGTCGTCGCGGTTGAGGTTGGCGGCCGGTACCGACTGGACGGCGCTCAGGTCCAGGAACAGGGACATCAGATGTTCTCCTCGTGCAGGTCGAAGGTCGCAGTGGTGGTGTCGTCCTCGCCGAGGGCGTCGCCGTCCTGGGGGCCGAGGGTGCGGAAGTATCTCTCCAGCCAGCTGGTGGCGATCCGGTCGCGCTCGCGGTCCCACCGGGCGAGGTCTTCCAGCAGCACCGCCCAGTCGACGGCGATGCCACCGCCCAGCAGGTGCCGGGTGAGCGCGGGCAGGCGCAGGTGCAGGGCGTCGCTGCTCTGCCGGGCGAACAGGTGCAGGTCGCCCTCGGCGGAATCGGGCTTGATGACCTGGGCGTTGACCGCGGCGGCCAGGCTGGCGCCGAGGTTCGGCCGCGCGAACCACGACGGCGCGGTCTCGACGCCCTCGGCCCGTTCCGCCTCCGCAAGGCGCGCCGACCGGGGCCGGGCCGCGATCAGGGCGGCCACCGCGTAGTGGGCGCGCCGGGAGTCGCCGTGCATCCGCTCGGGCAGGCAGCGCACGAGGTGACGGTGGAGGTAGTTGCAGCGGTCCACCGGCCGCCCCAGGCCGGTGCGCAGGTCCGCCTGGGCCCGCTTGTTCTCGCACAGCGACAGGACGTAGGCGACGAACCCGTCCGACCGCCGTGGCTCCTTGGCCGGCGGCGCGGAGGCCGCAGAGAGGGGTGCAGTACTCATATGGGGACTCCTCGAAGCGGAGACGGAGCGGGTGTGGTCAGGCAGCGGCGCGCAGCAGAGCGCGTACAGCCGCGCGGGCACGGTTGCGGGCGCGGGCGACGCGGATGTCGGCCCTGTTTGCGGGGCCGATGGCGTCGTCGAGCGCCGTGAGCGCGGTCTGGATCAGCGGCGGCAGCGGCGGGCTGTCGCAGCGTTGCGGGACTGCCATCTGCCAGAACTCCCGCTCGGCAGCGGGCCAGTAGCGGCGAAGCGCGGCCTCGGCCCAGGGGCCGGGCTTGCGCCGGTCGAGTCTGACCTTGGGCGCGGCGATGGCGCCGGTGTCGGTGGCGAGTTTCCAGGCCAGGCGCGCGGCGTAGTCGAGGCGTGCGCCGACGTCCTCGGCCGCCTGGTGGCAGCGGGCCAGATGGCGGGCCATGCGCGGGTCGGCCTCCTCCTGCCACTGCAGGACGGGCGGGGTGGTGGCCTCGAACCAGGTCGTGTCGGTCTGCTTGCCGTCCTGGTGGAAGCCGTACGCCCGGACCGAGAGACAAGAACGCAGCTGTGGTGGAAGGCTGTTGAGGCTGTGCGGCCTCAGCGTGGGTCGGCCGGCGTCCTTCAGCAGCAGCGCGTCCACGTCCCGCCACACCGCCCGCCCGCCGTCCGCTTCCCGCAGGTGCAGCTGGCCCTCCCTGTCGCGGTCGAGGATGACGTACGGGTCGCGCGCGGTGTGCCGGGGCTCGTGGGTGGACCACGTGAGATAGGCGTCGGTGACCGCGGTGCGGTCCTCGGAGGGCACCAGCAGGACCGCCTGCCGGAACCTCCCAGTCAACAGCCGTCCCGGCCAGGTGAGTTCGGCTGAAGGGGCGAGGGGGTCGGGAAGGTCTTTCGCCTCCCACGGGCACTCGTCCGCCGCCTCCGCGTCGAGGCCGCCGTCCGGCACGGGGACGGCAAGGACCAGGCTGGTGAACAGATCCGGGGCCCAGGCGTGATACGAGACCGACTTGCGCAGCGGTCCCGCGTCCGTGCTGCCGGTGCGCACCTCGGTGATACGGCGCGGGGTGCACTGCCCCGCCGGCCCGTAGTAGAGCTGCGCGAGCAGATGCCAGGCCGCCTCCGCCGCCGGCACGCTCACCGGGTCGCTGTCCGTGAAGTGCCCGAACAGCACGGCCCCGTTGACGCCGGTGGGCCGCCCGAAGACCAGCTTGTTCACACCCGACGGGTTCGGCCCGCCCTGCGCGTCCACGCACTCCGCGACCAGCCGCGGATCCTGCAGGAAGGGCCGCACCGGATCGAACAGATCGAAGGACCCGGCCGGCGCCTTCATGTCCAGGTACTCGTCCACGGCCACGGGATCGAAGCGCCTCGCCGCCAGGACCCGGTTGCGCAGGTCGATCCACTCGGCGACCTCCTCCGCCGTGTCCTCGTCGTCCAGGCGCACACCCTCCTCGTCACAGGCGATGCGCGCGGTCATCACCGCGAGCAGGCGCATCAGCCCGGACGCCGCCGGCGGCACCGGCAACTCCACATCGGTGATCTCGTGGGCACGCAGGAACAACTCCCGCAGCCCCACCCGCATGGACGCGCCGTCAGCCAAGCGAACCGGAATCCACGGTTCATTCCGTAAGTCGAAGTTTCCTGCCATCCTTGCTATCCCCCATCCATTGTGTTCGCCCACCTCATGTAGTGCGTAGCTCAACTCCCCAAACCATGAGGACCGAGACTGTGGACACAGTGAAACAGCCAGCACTGACAGTGGTGCCCAGAAAAGGATCGTCCTGAGTACTTCTCTCCCCAACCGTCAAAGCAACATGGAGGTGTCGCCCAGCTGGAAGATAGAAGCAGTCAGCCAGGCTTGATGGCCCTCTTGTGATCACGCGTCTCCTCCAGGCATCGTCGAAGGGGTCCGCACGGTTCTCGTCGCCGCACCGAGGAGACAGCCTTGTCACAGAGCAAGTCTCAACTCCCGTTATCGCCTGGGTCCCGTCCCTGGTCACTCCCGCTGCTCATCCTTCTGATCGTCGTGATCCTGGTCCTTCGGCCGAGCCCCTCCGTCGCCACAGCATGTGGTGTAGTCCTGGCAACACTCGCCGACGCTCACAGTCGACTCCGGCGGGGTTCCGCGCCCGCTTAACACAAGTCGGCTGCGACTTCTCCTCGCCGACGCGGGGGTGTTTCGATAGAGGGGTCCGCCAGACTTGCTTCCTCGACGGTGTCCCCGCCGACGCGGGGGTGACCAGTTCGATGCGCCGGACTCTCCGGCTCATCGAACCAGGCCCAACTCCGGGTCCAGGTAGAGGCTCTTGCCCCCCACGGCCACAGGCTGCACCCGTCCGCGGGACAGCGGCTGGCGCAGCATCACCAGATCACCGAGCAGGGGGTGTTCACTCCACTGGTCCGGGACCCTGTGGCGGTCCAGCTCCCCTTTGAACCAGTCGGCGTTGACGGGGATGGTGCGTGCCATGACGGCGCGTACGTCGGCAGGCGTGAGAGTGCCGCCGTCGGCTCCCGGCAGGGGACGGGAGCCGTCCTCGTCCAGGGTGACGGCGCCGTCGGCGTGGACGTAGACGCACAGCAGGCGAACGGCGTCGGCGCCGAGCCGTGTCGCGGCCTCCCATTCATCCTCCGCGCCCGTCAGGTGATGCATGGCATGAAGCCCGGGCACGCTGCCCGCCCGGGGGACGACGAGGACTTCCCCGACGCTGCGTTCGGCAAGTTCCTTGCCCCGGTAGGCGGTGTAGGCGGATGACTTGGCCGGGTCGTCCCACGCAAAGCAGTCCGCCCGGTCGCCGTGCACCTCCTCGACCAGAGCCTGCACCCCCTCCGGGATTTCAATGGGCTGCCCGCCCTGTCGGGCCAGGACGTCGGAGGTGGCGGACAGCAGAAACGGCGCGTAGACCTCCCCCCACTGCGCCGGAACCGCCCGGCCGCCGGCCAACGGATCCAGCACCACCAGCCGGGCACCCGTCGCCCAGGCCGGCCGCGGTCGGCCCTGCGGCCGGCCGTGCTGCGCCCACCACGTCTCGTGCCTGAAGCACCGGCCCGCCCGCTGCAGGAGCAACGCCAGCGGGGCCAGGTCGCTGATGACGACGTCCGCGTCCAGATCGAGCGACTGCTCGACGACCTGGGTGGCCACCACGATCCGCCGCTGCGGGCGCGGCCCCGAGCGCCCCAGCCCGTCCGTGACGACCGCGCTCCGCCTCTCGCGCTCCTCGGCGGGGAACCGCGCGTGCAGCAGCTGCACCTCATCGCCGCCGCCCGCCTCCCGGCGCTCTTGCAGCAGCCTGCGCAGGTGCGCGTAGGTTCCCTGGGCCTCGGCGACGGTGTTGCACACCACCAGGGCGCAGCCGCCCTCGTCTGCGATCACCGGCTGAAGCAGCCGCTCGATCACCGCGAGCCGATCGCGCTCGCCGCCGCCCGCGCCGTGCACCACCGCCTCCACCTGCACCGCGAGCTTCATGCTCCGTGCCCCGGCCTGCTCCTCCTGCCGTGCCTGGGAGATCTGCGCGGTCGTCGCGTCCGCCGCATCCACATACAGCCAGCCCGGATACGGCGCAGCAAAGGTCCGCCCCTTGAGCTGCGACCTGGTGTGCCCCGCGCCCCTGAGGTACTCCTTGATCAGCCGGTCGCTCACCGAGGCCGGCAAGGTCGCCGACAGCAGCACCACTGGAACCCCGTACCGGCCCAGCCAGTTCAGCAGCCGGCCCAGCAGCACCTGCATGTACGGGTCGTAGGCATGCGCCTCGTCCAGAATGAACGTCTTCCCGGACAACGCCAGCAGCCGCAGCGCGTTGTGCCGCACCGGCAGGACCGCCATCAGCGCCTGATCCACCGTCCCCACCGCGAACTGAGCCAGCAGCGGCCGTTTCGCACCCCGCAGCCAGCGCACCGGCCGCATGTCCGCCTCCCTGCGCCCCACCCCGCCCGCACCGTTCTCCTCCCCCTCGCACGTCACCACCCGCAACCCGCCGACGTCGGCCGCGTCTTCGGCGTAGGCGCTGTTCAGCCAGGCCATGCTGTGCGTGAGCGTCAGCCCGGCCCCGTCGCCCGCCTGCCGGGCCACCACGCCGGCCACCCGCGCGTACATCTGGTCGCTGGTCGCCATCGTCGGCAGCAGAAAGGCGAACCCGCGCGTGCCGAACCGCTCCGCCAGCACCCGCTCGCCCTCGAGCGCAGTCTCGCTCTTGCCGTCCCCCGGAGCCGCCGTCACCAGCAGAATCCCCCCGCTCGGCCCGCCCGAGCCCGCCGGCCCCCTCCCCGCGACAGCGGCGGCGAGTTCCTCAGCCACCGACCGCTGCAACGGATTCGGCTCCCCGTCGATGCCGTACGCCTCGGCGAAGCCTTTGCGCGCCAACTCCACCGGCAGCAGACCCGCCCCGCGCAGCAGCCCCTCGGCGTCCGCGCACGACTGCTCGAAGTGCACGGCCAAGGAGCCGTCCAGCCGACGCTGCCGACGGCGCAGATACTCCTCCTGGCTCACCAGCCAGTCCGCCAGAATCACCACACCGGTCACCAGCACCGCCGCCGCGCCCTCCACCGACTCCGGCGGCGCCGGCGCGCCCAGCACACCGAACACGACACGGGCGTGGGCCTCCCGCTGTCTCTCCCACGTCGGCCCACCCAGCAAGTCCATATGGGCCGGGTGGAAGTCCACCGCCTCATGGAACCGCCCGTGATGTCCACCGATGATCTCCGCCACCCGGCGCATCGCCCCGTTGACGGACCCCCCGTCCTCCCGGAACCCCAGAACGGCCAGAACCGACGCAGCAGCGTGCATCCCCGCCACCTCGTGCGGCATCCGCTCCACCCCGATACGTCCAGGATCCCGACGCAGAGCCTCACTCAAACCCTCACGGGCACGAACATCACACATCTGAAAGCCCGACAGCTTCCCCAGATCATGCAGACCGGCGCAGAGCGCCGTCACCGCACGAGCCCGCCCGAGATCCCTCGCGAAGCCCAACCCCTTGGCAATACAACGCCGCTGCGACTCCGAGAGGTACCGATCCCACAAGCACAGCGTCATCGCAGCCGCATCCAGAAGATGCCGCACCAGCGGATACGGCGGAAGCAACGGATCGAGCCCCCGCGACTTCCCCCAGGCCGACTCATCCACTCCCTCAAACGGCGCTGCCATGACGGTAGGCTCCTCCCCTGCATCAACCGCACCCACGACCGGTTGACCCAACCACAGGCCACTGACATCCGCCGGGCAGAGATCGCTTCAGCCCCACTTCGAAGCCGAGGAAGGACGTCCTGGTGCGGGAATCTTCCGCAAAGGAACGGCAAAGCAACCATTGAAGGCCAGGTCAGGAAGTGTGGTCCCTGCCGACGCGGGGGTGTTCCGTCGCCGTCGTGGCCCCAGCCCCGGCTCCAGGAGTGGTCCCTGCCGACGCGGGGGTGTTCCGCCGCCCTCGACGCCCTCATGCCGCCCGAGCCCGTGGTCCCTGCCGACGCGGGGGTGTTCCGCAGGTGGATGGCTTGCCCGGCAGGGGTTGCGCGTGGTCCCTGCCGACGCGGGGGTGTTCCGCCGCGGGGGTCGACCTTGCCCGGCTGCCACTCGTGGTCCCTGCCGACGCGGGGGTGTTCCAGCGTACGAGGAGCGGTACGGCACCGCGCCGAGGTGGTCCCTGCCGACGCGGGGGTGTTCCGACAAGCCCGACGGCGGCGTCGTTCGGCGCTGCGTGGTCCCTGCCGACGCGGGGGTGTTCCGCCCTTGCCTTTTGTTCCGGCGAGGATCATGTCGTGGTCCCTGCCGACGCGGGGGTGTTCCGTCCGGTCCGTCCGATGCGGCGACGGCGACCGCGTGGTCCCTGCCGACGCGGGGGTGTTCCGCGGCGCGCGGCTGGCTCGGTCGACGGTGCGGCGTGGTCCCTGCCGACGCGGGGGTGTTCCGCCGATCAGCAGCAGCACGCCGACGATGCACAGGTGGTCCCTGCCGACGCGGGGGTGTTCCGAGGAGTGGCGGAGCGAACTGCCTTTCGACATCGTGGTCCCTGCCGACGCGGGGGTGTTCCGTACGGGGTGCGGCTGTTCGACCTGCTCAACTCGTGGTCCCTGCCGACGCGGGGGTGTTCCGTCGACGGCCTGCTCGACACTGCCATCCTGCGCGTGGTCCCCGCCGACGCGGGGGTGTTCCGAAACTCGACGCCGAATTCCAGCTGCTGTTCCGGTGGTCCCCGCCGACGCGGGGGTGTTCCAACCTCGGGGACCTTGCCGCTGTAGTACACGGCATGGTCCCCGCCGACGGAGGACACGCCCACATCAGCAGGGACGCACGTGTGACGACTGATGTTGCCATGTAGTGGGCTCTGGGCTGTAGGGGGTTCCGACTTGGGTGGTGAAACCGGGGTCCGCGAATCCGATGGACCAGGTCCGGCGGAGGACTTCCCTGTCCGCGTTTCGGAGGGTGGTGTAGTGGCATTGGCGGGCGATGGCTCCGGTGTCGTTACTCATGGCGCTCCGGAGGGAGCACGGCGCAGGCCGCGCTCCCTGGTCGAGTCGTACGTGGTCAGGTGGAGCTGGCCTTCGGCCGGCGCTTCCTAGTGCGAGGGCGCCGCTTCGTGCTGGGGCTGGTCTCGTCCGTGGGCTGATCGTCCGCTTCACCGCTGTTCTCGTCGGCGGGACTCGCCTCCGGAGCTGAGTCGGGTTCGGGCTCGACACTCGGAGGCCGCGTGACTGCGGGTTCGAGTTCTTCGGCGGGTGCCGGGCCTCCCTCCTGGGCCTCGTCAACGGCGGGGCTTTCGGGCTGCTGATCGCTGCCAGGCACTGGGGTTGGATCGTGCTCGATCGCCAGGTCGCTGTCGGCTGCAGGGCCAGTTTCGGTGTCGATGGCGGGCTCGGCTTCCCGACCGACGTCGTGCGGCGTCGTGTGTGCTTCCGGGCCACTGTCGCGCAGCGAGGTGCCCGTGGCCGGCGGGGCTTCACCCATCACTTGTGAGAGTGCGCTGTCGAACAGGTCTATCCACGGCCGGTGGCCGACGTAGCGGGGTTTGTAGTCGAAGGCGGGGAGGAGGTCGTCTTCGAGGGTGCGCAGGATGATGAGTTCCGGGTCTTCGTCGGTTTCGGTGACGAGGGTGGTCGACTTGTTGTAACGGTGCCCTTCGGGGAGGCGCAGGGCGAACTGGGCCTCGCAGGTGGCTTGTTCGGCGACGGTGGCACCTTCGGGGAACGCGGGCGTGGCGTTGCCGGTGATCCAGAGTTGGACGGTGGTTCCGCCGAAGATGGGGCGGAAGCTGATGCCTCGTCCGTCGCTGTAGATGAGGTGGGCCGCGCCGTCGGCGGGCGCTTCGGCGTCGATCGCCCAGTCTCCGCCGAGGTTTTGGGCGAGGTTGGCCGCGGCTTCTCGGACTGCGGCGTCGGTGATGAGCATGTGTGGTTCTCCAAGAGGTCTGCGGGTGAAGCGGCGGGCCCGCCCCTGTGGGGCGGGCCCGGTGGGGCTAGGCGGGGCGCACTTCGTCGCCGTCGTCGAGGAGCATCGAAAGGGTGGAACCGCTGTCCCAGTCCACGGAGAGGATGGAGAGGCTGGCGTCGAACCGGTGGACGGTGCCTTCGTCGCCGGGTTTGAGTTCGGTGTGCGAGTCGGTGGTGTGCACGAGGGCGATGCGGTCGCCCTTCTTGTAGGTCATCTGCGCTCCAGTCGTGATGTGTTGTGGAAGTCGTGGCGGGCCGCCGGTTGGCCCCGTCGAATGACGGGGCCGTTGCTGGTCGCCTGTTAGGCGTCGTGGTCGCATGCCTCGGTAGGGCAGGCTCCGCAGTCGAAGCAGTGGTCGCAGGCGCAAGCGCCGCAGCCCTGTATCTGGCACCGGACGTCGCGGCTGCGGCAGTACGGGAAGGTGAACGGTGGCTCTTCCATGACTCCCCTGATGGTTCTATTCTATATGCATTCAAGGAGGGTTCAAGATCTCCTAAGAGAGATTTCGAAGAGTTTCCGCAGTTCAGGCCGCTACGTCGCGTATCAGAGCTTCGACCTTCTGGATGGCCGCGAGGAAGGCGGCCTGCGAGTGAAGCCGATCGCGCCGTTCCAGAGACTCGCGCGCTTCCCGAGCAGCCCTCGCCTGCACGTTGCCCTCGTGCAGGGTGTCTCCGCACCCGATGAGCACGTGCGGGCCAAGGTCCCAGAGGATCGCGTTGACGGCAGCGCCCGCCGCCGCGAGGGGGTCGATGTCCGTCAGCGACCATCCGAACTGGTGCGGGTCGATGCCGCGTTCGCGCATGACCTGTGCGGCGGCGCGATACATGCCGCCGGTCCCGCCCGCGGGCTCGTCGAACTTCACGCCGGGCTCAAGCGGCATGTCGTCGAGCATCATTCTGGCCATCAGGTAGGCGACATCCGGCGGCGTGTGTATCTCCGCGAGTGCATCGTGAGCACCCTCGGAGCGCATGACGGCAAGCAGGGTTCCGATCACGTCGGTGGTGGAGCGGAGATCGGGGTCATCGCTTGTGGTCAGGTGCAGGAGCCCGTTGGTGAGCGCGGCCTCGACGACGGCTCGTACGGCAGCGGCTCGCCGAGCGTCGGGCTTCTCGTCGTCGACCCACTTGTGCAAGGGCGTGGCCCGGTCGATGAGGTCAGGGCGCATGATCCACCAGCGGGCCCAGCACTCGCGGAAAGCGGCCAGCAGCTCGGTGTCGTCGAGGCCGAGCCACCAGTCGGCGGCAAGGTACGCGTCCGGACCGCGTAGGGGCCACAGGGCGAGCGCGGCGACCGTGCCGATGGGGATTTCGATGCTGCTCCCCCCGTACGCCTGATGCCAGGCGTAGCTGACGCCTTCCGCCAGGTCGAAGGCGTGGGCGTGCGGGTTCCTCTGTGACGGGCGGTAGTGGCCCGTGCGCTTGACCGCGGCGAGCGCGGGGCGGGGCTGAGTGGCGATCGTGACGGGTTGGGGCGCTGGCAGCAGATCGGTGAGGAATCTGCGGGGCGGTGTCGCGGGGACGGCTGGGGCGGGCTGTTCTTCGGGCTCGCCGGCGTCGGCGAACAGGTCGAGTTGGCTCATGCGGTCTCCTAGATCGATCGTGGCGGCCCGTGGCGGCCCGCGGGCCGCCACGGGATGAAGGTCAGCGCGCTGCGCGCTGCATGCGCCGGAGCGTGGCGGCGGCCTCTTCCGTGCGACCCGTCGCCGAGTGCGCGGCGTGCCGCAACAGCTCGGTCAGTTCCTCGGTGGTGACCTGGGCGAGCAGGTCCGTGAGGCTGAGGTGACGTTGATCAGCGAGGCGGTAGGGGTATCCAAGAGCCAGGGTGAGCACGACGCCGGAGATGAGCTGGTCCGTGCATTCAGCGCAGAGGCCGAGCTGACGACCGATGCGGTGGATAGCGTCGGCGTCGGCGAGGAGAGACGTCTTCGGTATGGCCTCGTGGGCAAGCCTGGCTGTTTCCTGCTCCCGCTGTACGAACGCCTCCCAGTTCAGGCGGGCGTCGGCTTCTCGGCCCTCGGCCTTGAGGGCGGCGCTCGCGAGGGTGGCCTCGAAGCGGGGGGTCGAGAGGGACAGCAGGACGTACTGATCGGGCGTGAGTCCGGTGTAGGCCACGGCGGGGTTGTGGGATTCACCGCTGAAATGGTGAAGGATGACCAGTAGGGCGGCCTCGACCGTGGTGGGGCGGAGGCTCAAGCGGCTCACGACGCTCGCGCACAGGTCCTTCAGTATGTCGGGGTTCATGTCATTCTCCAATGGGGTTAGTTGGGCCGTTGGTTGGCGGCGAGGTAGGCCTCTGCGGTGGCATGGCGGGCCGGGTTGGTGACGAGTCCTTCGGCCCAGATCCGGCCGGCGATCTCTGCGGCGGCGTCTTGGTCGGGCGCGGCGATGACATAGGCGAGCTGACCGGATGCCTCCAGTTCGGCGCACCGTTTGTCATGGGCGGCGTCGTCGCTGGGAGGGGGCTCGACAGCGGTGATGGTCATCTCGGCGGGGGTCGGTTCGTGGTAGTTGACCCACCACTGCGGGTCGGGTGGACTGGTCACGGTTCTCCTTCGGGGTACTGCGGGGGCCAACTGGCGTGTCATGGCTGGGGGTTCGGGGAGGGGCAGCGCGCGTGGACCTCCGCCATGACTCCGGCGATGTAGTCCATGAGGGTTCGGATCTGCTTCCTGTCGCCGCCTAGAAACAGGGCCAGGTCGAAGACCTCGGAGGCGGCGGTGTAGTCGAGGAGCTGCCGGTACTGCTCGACGGTGAGGGTGATCAGCTCCTCCGGGCGCAGCGCCCAGGCGGCGACGGCGGCGTTTTCGGCGAGGCGCAGGGCAGCGCGCAGCGTCTCGTCGTCCGGCGAGCGGGTCACGAGGATCAGGAACATGGCGCCGAAGTGGTGTTCGGGTGTGTTGAGCGTCGGTATCGAGGGGCGGGCGGACATGGGTGCCTCCGGTTGGGATGCGAGCCACCCCGAATGCTTCTTTTCTATATGCATTCCAGGTAGGGGGCGGCCACTTCTCGGACAGACAAGGGGGAGGGTCAGGCCTGAACGATGTCCACGACGAGCGCGGTGGCGTTGTCGGGGAACTCGTCCGCGCTGGCGGCTATCGCGTCGTCGACGACCAGGGCGGCGGCGCCCTTCGCGTCGTCGGCGAGGTCGAGGATGCCGCCGACGTCTTGACCTCGTTCTTCGAGCGGCGCGTACGCGCCGTCGGTGCACAACAGCAGTCGGCGTGTGTGACCTCTCTCGATGGTGGCCGCGCCGATGTCGCCGTTCATCACGCAGGAGGTGATGAAGTTCCGGTCGTACGGCCCGGGGGTGCGCCCTCGGCTGCGCAGGTCCTGGGCGTAATTGTGATCGTGGGTGACGGGCTGGGATATGCCGATCGGGGCCAGTCGGTAGGCCCGCGCGTCTCCGCACCAGGCGACGTGGATGAGGGGCGACCGATGGTCGGCCACGGCAACGACGGCGACGGCGCTCGGGTCGGTGCGGGGGTCGAAGTCCCACCGCAGTTCGTTGCGAGCCTGCACTCGCGCCGCCGCGAGGGCGCGGGCGGGGCTGCCGTGCCGGGCTGCCTCCCGGGCAATGAGGGGGGCGAACCTTTGGGCGAAGTGGTGGACTTCGAGCCTGTCGCCGATTCCGTCGAGGACGGCGAAGGCCCACCGGCCGGTGTTCTTGTTCCGATTGATCGCGTAAGAGTCGCATTGGTAGTTCCGGCCGCCGCAGTGCTGGACCGCGCTCACCTTGAAGCCGATGGTCGTCGCCCCGGAGAGCAGACCCGCTGCACGCTGGATTGCCTCGGCGCTGAGTTCGGGCAGAGGCGTGAGGTCGCCGGCGTGGTTGGTCGCACCGGTGATCACGACGGGGCCTCGCAGGAGGGGCGGCCGGCTTCCCCCGGTGATGCTCATCCACGCCTGCCGGGCGACGTCGTTCACCGACTCGGTGCCGTGTCCGGCGTGGACGACCGCCCGGCGGCCGAGTTGGTGTGCACGAGGGTCTTCGACGTAGAAGCCGATGCAGCGGAGTTGGTCGGCATGGCGCGAGTCGAGCAACAGTTCTTCGACTTCACCATTCGGGGAGACGAGCAGGGCGGGTGTCGTGGCGATCACTGGAGAAGTCCAATCGGCGAGGGGGAAGGCCCCGAGGGTTGGCAGGAAGAGGGACCGCGACGTCACGCGGGTCGGCCAGCGGGTGAACGTAGTAGTAGCCGGGCGGGTGCGTGCGCAGGTCCGCGATCCGAGCGAGGAAGCACAGATCAGCGGTGAGCTTGTCCCAGATCGGGTCCGACTGCTTTTGCAGGTCGAACCGGAGAAGGAGCCGTCCGTCATCGCCGTGCAGACGCCACAGGGCATACCCGGGGTCGTCGCGGGTGGCGACGAGAGTCCTGATGCGCGGCTCGATCGCTACTGCCGTCACGGCCATGCGTCTCAGTACGGCGAGAGCGAGGTTGCGAGTGGCCTCACACACCCGCCGGTCCGCGAGCGGGCAGGGGTCTTGCGCTTGCATGTGCCTCCTTGGCGTTGGGTCGCCCAGCGGCCGGGATGTGATGATCACCGGCCGCCGGGCGAAATCGTTGGGCTAGTTGGCTCCGCCCATGGCCCAGTGGACGCCCCGCTTCTCGTCTGCCTCCTGGCGGCGGTGCAGCGCGAGGCGAGCGTCGCGCTCCTCGGCGCTCTCCTGCCACATGCGGATGTCGGCGATGTCCACGTGTCGGTACTGATCGGCGACGATCGCGGCGGCAGCCTCCGCACCGAGGGCTTCCTCGCCGTTGTTCAGGAAGGTCCCCGCCCCTCCCGTGTGACGGCCGGGAAGCTTGGTCCAGGAGCACTGGGGGTTGCAGGTGCAGCGATAGGTGTAGCTGATCTTCCAACGGCGACTGTTCAGTTGCTCTTCGCGGTTCACAGAAGCCCTCCTCCCTCAGCCGACGGGGATGGCGGAGTTCTGCAGGTCCAGGAAGATGCAGGCGGCTGCGGCCGTGGGCATGTGGTCGGCCACGATCTGACCGTCCCCATCCCAAGTGAGGAGTTGGATCACGACATCGAGCAGCGGTTCGGGGAGCATCTGCCGCCAGTTGTCGTAGTCGGTTCCGGGGAACCACTCCTTGCAGGTCCGCCGGAGGGAACCCGCGATTGCCTCGGCCAGCCGGTCCGCTTGGGCGGGACTGATCTGCTCGGTGCTCAGGCGATGGCGGATGCCCTCGGGGCTGAAGGGGTCTGTCACGGTCTCTCCTGACGGTTCAAGAAGGGGGTCGCTCCCCGTTCTTCTGGTTCTATTCTATATGCATTCGGGAGGGAGGAAAGATTTCCGGCGAATTTTCTTGATCACCGGGGGCTTTATTTCCGCAGGCCAGCAGCCATGTCCGCAGAGGTGAGGTCGCGTACGTGGAGGACGAGCCGCGCTCCCTCGACCACGTGCCCCATGCGCATGTCCGGGCCGACGACGCGCGTGTGGTCGTCGTCGTCCAGGACGCCTTGGTCCACCAGCCCGTCGATGCACGCCTTGAAGCTGGGGTACCAGTTGGCGGGGTCTCTCCTCTGTCTGTCCTCGGGGTGCAGGACGCCGATGATGTGGACCCGTTCCAGGTGTGGCACTGCGCGCGAGGCGGCCCAGGCCGCGCGCCGCAGCACCCTGGTGATCTCCGCGCGTTTGTGGTGGTGGAGCCGCTGGTTGGCGTTCAGGAGCGTCAGCCGGGGTGGCAGCGCGACCCTGAACTGGCGACCGGGCATCCCCTCGAACCAGTCTGGTTCCTCCTCGCCCGGAACACCGACCGGGGGAACTGCTGTGGGCGCTGCCAACTCTGCTGTATCGGGGGCGTATCCGCTGCGACGCGGCACGCCGGCGTTGGTGAAGGCCGACGCGTGCAAGGCGGAGATCAGCATGAGGCGGCGCCTCCGGCCAGTCGCGGCGTCTGCGACCAGGGCGCGCATGTCCCCCGGCTTGTACTGCTCGATCCGTATGCGGATGCTGTCCCGCGGGTCGCAGGCCGCGAAGATCCGTCCGGGCTTGATATGGGTCACCTGCGGCCCCGGTCGACGAGATCCGACAGTGCCTTCGCCGCCACCGCCGCCGGCCACGCGACGATGACCACCGCGAGGTACAAGGCGACGGCGCCCGGCCGCAGTTGGCAGACCAGTCTCAGGATCGGGTCGTGGGCGAGCAGCCTCCGGAAGGCGTCCGCCAGGACCACGATTCCCGCTGCCCATGCGAGCAGGGCGAGCAGGGCGAGCACGCTGGTCACGACTCCACCTTTCTGGTGTCGACGTGAACCCAGACGGTACGAAGGACGCGGGCTCGGGCCAGGCGCAGGGCAAGGGAAGCGGTACGGCCGTTCCGGTGCGCGGCGAAGCCCGCGCAGATGGCGGGGGCCTCGGTGCCGAGCGTGGCGTGGCAGACGATGTGCCCCTCCTCGGCGATGGCGTTGGCGATCATCTCTGCCACGCGCCCCTCTTCCAGGTGCATCAGGTTTCCCGGCCGGAAGATGCACGTGCCGCATCGCCCCGCGCAGATCCGGACGCTCCATGTCGCCGGGTCGGCAACATCGTGGCGCAGTCCGTCGGACGAGTAGGTGGCAGAGCTGGTCATCGATCGGCCCCCGGAGTGGCGGCGCGAACTGCCTCACCGGTCGCTGCCAGCAGCATCTCCATCGGGTGCGCCTCCGGGGTGCCCCCGTTCGTCGGCATGACCGGCACAGACCAGGTTCCGGGTTGGCCCGGGACCTCTCTCCAGCCGTTCACCGCGTCCGGGGTTCGGGCGTCGGGTCGGATCATGTAGCCGTGCTCGATCAGCCGGTGACCGGCGCTGGCCGGGCGGAAGCTGTCCCAGTCGAAGAAGAGGTGCACCAAGTAGGCACCGTGGTCCTCGTCCAGAACTCGAATCCGGTAGCCGTCCGGCGTGCCGGTGCATATGGCGGTCAGGTGCTTCACTGCGATTCCTCTCGGTTGGTCAGGGAGCGTCGGGGAGTTCAAGCTGCTGCGCGGCCTGCTCCTCCGCGTCCAGTGGGTTCGGTCCGGGGCGGTAGTGGGGAAGGCACCGGGGGCACTGCTGCTCTACGGCCAGGCGGTGGGCGCGCGATCCGGCGGCCGTGCCGCACGATTTGCGGATGACCGGGACTGGCAGCTCGGCGGGGTCGACGTCCGGCAGCTCGTGGATGATCACGCCGTTGAGCCAGATCCGACCGCCGCAGATGCCGGTGAACAGGCTTTTGGCTGGGACGACTTGCCGGATGCAGGCGGCCCTATAGGGGCAGCCTCCGCAGACGTAGAGGACGGGTTCGCAGATGGCGACCAGTTCGATGCCGTTCTTCCATCTGTCGTCGGCAACGGCGAAGTCCTCGTCGCCGAAGCACGGGGCGTGAGAGGTGACGTGGGTGCCGATCAGGGTTCGTGATCCGGTCACAGGACGGGCTCCAATCGCTGGCCGATCCACCGGGCGACGTTGACCGAGACCGCGTTGCCTGCCTGCGCGGTCTGCTCGGCCTGGTTGCCGTAGACGACGTACTTCGTAGGGAACCGCTGTCCAGCGAGCTGCTCGCGGGGCTTGAGCATCCGGAAGTAGCAGTCGTTGATGTCCGGGGCGTTTTGCACCAGAGCGGCCGAGTCGCGGGTGGAGAGGGTGTGGACGGGTTCGGCGGCCGTCTTCACCGCGGCCTTGCGGTACGGCACGACGAGGGTGTTCCGCACTCGGTCGGGCACAGTGCCGGCGTGGGTGACAAGGCCGTGGTGGTTGCCCTGGGCGGTGACGACGCTGAGCGGGTCGCTCGCGCGGCTGGCGGTGGCGTGGTTGCGGTACTCGATGATGAACGGGTCCATCGTCAGCAGGGCTTCGCTCTCGCGGGTGGTGCGAGTACGCATCGGCACGTCGACGGGGACGGCGTCGGTGTTCCACGAGCCGCCGGTCGGCACCAGAAGCGCATCGCCCTGCTTCACCGTCCGGACGGGCATCGGCCGGTCCTCGACGGCGTACGCCCTGTCCCCGCCGTCCTTGCCGTGGGTTAGCGAGATCGAGTACGGGCGCCAGGGGAACTTGCGGCGGCCTGCGCGGATTCGGTCCATGGTGGTATCGGCGAGCGGCTTCTTGCGGTCGCCAATCCGCTTCCCGAGGTCGCTGAAGTCGATGATGTCGCTGGCCGGGCGAACGTACGGCTCGACCATGGCGTGGCGGCAACGGGTGTTGGGGCAGCGGTAGATGTAGTCGCGCCGGTACTTCCCGATGCGCAGGCCATCGGTCTTGGTCCACGACTGGACGGCGTGCACGTCCTCACCGCAGTCGACGCAGGGAGCGAGCGGCCTGGGCTCCAGGTCGGGCTTGCGCATGGTCTTGAGGGTGAAGACCACGTACATCCGATCACGCCACTGCGGGGCGCGCAGGTTGACCTCGTCGCCGACGTGGGCGCTGCTGACGCACACGATCTGGTACTGGTATCCGAGCAGCTCCATGGCTTGGAGCCAGGTCGCGAACAGAATCCAATCCAGGCCGAATTCGACGACGTTCTCGACGACGATGGCCTTGAACCGCTTCGCTTCAGCGGCTCGCACCACGCACCACGCGGTTACCCGGGTCGCCTCGAAGGCGTCCTTGGTCAGGGACTCCCACTCGTCGCGTTCCTCTTCGAGCAGGTCGAGGAGATCAAGTTGGTTGGTTTCCCGGGGCTTGCCGCCCGCGGGGCTGATCTCGGTGCAGATGACGGATGCCCACAGGGCGTCGGCCTTGGGCAGCATGCGCATGGGGAAGCCGTCGCTGAGCGTCATGACGGCGTGCTCACAGTTGGGATGGTTGGCGGCGTGCGTTTCGATCGCGAGCCGCCAGTGGTTGATGCCGAGCAACAGCTCGTGCCCGGCTTCGACAAGTCCAGTGCTGCTGCCGCCAGCACCACACAAAAGGTCAATCCAGGTGGCCATGTGGGTAGTTGTTCTCCAAGAGGTCCTGCGCGCCCGGCCCCGTATTGCGGGGCCGGGCAACGGCCGAGATCAGTGAGTGCGGAGGCCGCCGTGAGCCTGCGCGTGGCGCAGGAAGGCGATCCAGATCCCCCACGTCGGATCACCCACGGGCATCTCTGCGATGGCCACGCCCGGGTGGGCGTCATAGGTGGCGAGGGCGGCGGTGATCTCGGCGACCGTCACGAGGAAGCCGTCGTTCGAATCGATCTTGTACCTGGGTATGCCGGTCGGCACCGTCTCGGAGGCGTCCTTGACAGCCTGGTAGGCGGTCCGAAATTCGGCGAGGCGGTGCGCCGTGCTCTCGTCGTACTTGGCGCCGGGCCGGAGGTCCACGCCCGCCAGCCCGTAGGCGGACAACTCCGGGTATGACGGGACGGGCAGCTCGACGAGCATCCCGAAGTTCTTCATCGCGTCGAGGGTGCGCGGCAGTGCGGTGAAGGCGAACCGGAAGTAGTTCCCGCCCCCTTCGGCTCTCTTGCCGTCAGAGGTCTGGATGTAGACGTCATTTCCCACGGGGTGTTCTCCAAGAGGTCTGCGGCTGCCCGGCCCGGAGTCGGGCCGGGCAGCGCGATCAGCGGTGGGCGGCGTGGCGGTGGTGGACGTCGCCGCAGGTCATGCAGCGCAGGACCCGCCTGCGGGCCTCCCAGCGGAGTTCTTCGACGACGAGCGCGGCGAGGCCGGCACCGACGCCCAGGGCGAGAGCGAGCAACGCGGACGTCACGGTCACCGCGCCACCACCTCGTAGCGAGTCGGGCAGGGCGGCAGGAGCTGCATGCAGATGACGAACACAGCGTGGGCGTCGTTGGTCGCGAGTGCGTTGTCCAGCGCGACTCGAACCTGGGCTCGCTCGTCGTCGTCCTGCGGGTGGGCGATGATGCAGGCGCAGCGGCGCTTGCCCTCCCCTTCCGACGAGTTCGACGGGATCGCTTCGGTGCCCGCCATCAGACGATCACCTGCCCGACGGGCGCGAGGTAGACGGTGGCGACCTCGTCGTTCAGCTCCCACACAGTGAGCGGCCAGTCCGTACCGCCCAGTGCGTGGACGCACGTCCAGCCCTCTTCCGCCAGCAAGCGCGCAGCGTTGCCGTACTCCTTGATGGCCGCGTCGTTGTCGGCGAAGGGGCCATGGAGCAGCTTGGACATCGGCTGGCGCTGCGCCGTCACGGCCTGAAGGCGGACGGAAACCATCTCGATGACGCGAGGCGCGAGTTGTCGCTCGGCGACGAAGGCCGCGATGGCCTTGATGAGGGGGACGACGTTGTTGCCGTGCTCGGCCTGCTCCTCACCTTCCCTGGAGTCGTAGACCAGCTCGTCGATGGTCGGGTTGTCGTGGTGAGCGCGCCGGACGTGGAAGCCCTCCATCTCCGACGGGTCGATGGGCAGGGAGCCGTGGGAGCCGACCCACAGGTGCGAGCCGTCAGTGAGCTGGGCGTGAATGCCGAACTCCCCGCCGCAGATTTCGACGTCGGTGACGAGCGGGATGCGGCGCAGTGCGGTGATGACGGGCTCGTACGCGTTCCACAGGGTCCGCCACAGCATGTCGTCGGTGTTGTCGTGCACGGGCATCGGGGCCATCGGCGCCAGGTCGTTGCTCACAGTTCCTTCTCCAAAAGGTCGTGCGCCAGCCAACAGTACAGAGTTGGGATCTATCTCAATCTAAATTGATGCACCTGGACGCGCTCACCGCAGACGGGTAACGAACACGGGGCGGGGGGCCTTGCGTCGCTCCTCTCGCGCCCGTCGGGCGAGCGCGGTCCGGACTTCCAGCTCGTCGGCGCGCTGATGCGCGACCTCGGCGATGTCCAGCGCCTGGTGGGCGAGGTCGCGGGTCTGCATGAGCGCCTGGTGGTTCTCGCGGTGGTCGAGGTGGACTTCCGCGCCGCCGATGTCGCCGAGGAGTTCGCCGACGATCTCGTCGCGCACCGGCTCGGCGAGCCCGAGCCCGCCGAGGTTGCGCTCACACTCGGCCAGGTCCTTCAGGTCGGCGATCTTGATGAGCATGTCACCGACACCCTCGGGGTCTTGGCGGTAGAGGTCTGCGAGGCAGCCGATCTGCTCGCGGGCGGCGCTACTGCTGTCGAGCGTGAGCGCGCCTTTATGGCCGCGATGAAGGATGGGTAGGTAGTTCATGCTGTCCTTCCGATCGAGAGGGGCTCCCCCCTCTTCATGGTTCTATTCTATATGCATTACCAGGAGTGTCCATATTCCTGGTGAATTTTTCTTTCGGGGGCCTAAGTTTTTCGCTGGCTGCTGCTCTTGCGCGCCCGCACGGCCTCACGCGCGGCCTTGCGCGCATCTTCGGCCGCTTCCGGGTGCTCCTCGACCCGTTGTCGGCGTCTGGCGGCGTCCTCGTACCAGTCGTCCCAGAAACGCCCGTGCGCCCGCTGTTCCTCCTCCTTGGCCTCCCCCTGCTCCCTCCGGCGTCCTGCGCGCGGGTTGGTGCCGCAGCCACGGCAGGAGGCGGCGGGGCGTCCTCGGTGCTTCGTGCAGCCTCTTGGCGGCTCCCCGCGCTCCGGGGCGGAGCCGTCTGGTGGAGCGGACGCGGGCTCCCCTGCGGCGTCAGCCGTGGGGGTAGGGGGGGAAGGAAGGACAGAGGAAGAACCAGGAAAGGAAGGGGTTCCATCGCTGGAACCCAGTGGGTTCCCCCCATGAAACTCACCGGGTTCCACCGGTGGAACCCGGCCGTCCTCCCCATCCGGGTTCCCCTTGTGGAACCCTGGCCCCTCCCCCGGGTTCCACGCGTGGAACCCAGCCTCGACCTGCGACGATTCGGCCTTCTCTCGGCGAGCTGCCTCGCGGTCTTCGACGTCCTGATAGGTCATCGCAGGCTTGGCGGGGGCCGAACGCGTGACTCCGGGGCGGGCCTTGTTGGCGTTCTTCGGGGCAGCTTTGCGGGCCTCCAGGCGCTCCTTGAGCTCCGGCGTGGTCGGCGTGGGCGGTACCCCGAGCGGGAAGACCCGGTAGACCGCCGCGCGTCCCGCTTTGCCGGTCTCCACGCGTTCGACAAGCCCTTTGGCTATCAGCTCCGTGACGATGGTGATGGCGCGCTTGTCGGTCACGCCGACCCAGGCTGCGAGGCGGGTGAGGCCGGGGCGCGCGAGGCGCGTCTCGTCGTCGGCGCTGTCCGCGATCTTCATGAGGGCGAGTTTCTGGCTCTGGCTGAGCACGTCAGGCGGCAAGTACGCCGCAGCGATCATCAGTTGGATGGACACGGTTCCCCTTGGGCGGTACAGGCACGGCGGCAGGACGGGGTGCCCCGCCCGGTCGCTCCCGGGCGGGGCTGAGACTCATCGGAGTCGGGTCAGGCCGGCGCGATGTTGATGACCGCGGGCGTCTTCTTACCGGTCTTCCGCCGGGGGATCGCCAGTCCTGCGTCCTTGAGGTTCTTGACCATGCGGTTGACGTCCGGCGTCATCGGGACCGGGATTCCGGCGACCTCATGCAGGTCGACCATCGCCTCCACGTCGTCCTTCTCCTCGTCGTTGCCCCCGCCCCAGGACAGCTTGTTGGAGCCGTAGATCCCCTCCGGGGATCGGTCGAGCTTCTTGCGTGCGAACTCCTTGATCCTTTTGCCCTCGCTGAAGAGCTTGTGTCCGTTCACGTAGTCGATGAGCGCCTGTTCGCGGTCGGCGTCGTTGCGGATGAGCGCCGTCTGCTCGGGCACGCCGGGAGCTGTCCCGGGCCAGCACAGGGAGCGGAACGGGCAGTAGTCGCAGATGGCGTCCAGACCAGGGCCGTTGAAGTCTCGGGGCATCTCCTCGGGGTTGCCGGTCTCGCGCACACGTTCCACCCACCACTGGGCCTCCGCCGCGCGCTGCGGGTCGAAGTCGATCTCCTGGACGTGCTCTGCGCCGGAGTCCCGGTTGATGAACCGGAAGCGAATACGACCGATGTCCAGTGGCCCAAGGCGGGACAGGTACCGCTGGCCGGGAACGTCCTCGAACCCGACCTCGAACAGCGCGCCCGCGTACAGCTGGACCTGCCGCAGTTCGGCGGCCGTGGCACCGTAGCGGAGAACGCGGTCCCACAGATAGGTGGACTTGGTCTTCACGTCCTCCACGGTGAGGACGTCGGCGGGTATCGCTGGCCTGTGACGAGCGGGCAGGCGAGCGGCGGTCGCCGCGTCGAGCTGTACGACGTCGACGTGCCCCCGGATCAGGTCATCCTGGACGCTGCGCTCCACCAACCATCGGTACTCCGTGCGCGCCGACTCGAGCAGCCCGTGATGGATGAACGTCCCGAGGATCGCCGCTCGCTTGTCCGGGTGATCGGTCGGTGTGATGCCGTGCAGGATGTAGGCGGCGCGTCGGCCGCACACGGTGTCGGATGCGCCGAGCTGTGTCTGACGAGAGCGCGGGCGGCGGGCGTCCACGTCGTGTGCGGCATCCCAGATGGATGGTGCGACGCCGTCAACGGTGGCTACGGACATAGGGGAGTTCTCCAAGAGGTCAGCGTGGGCGGTCACTGCTCGGCGTCCGCGTCCTGCTCGTCGGCCTTGCGCTGGGCGGCGGCACGGAGCTTGTCGGCGTCGGACAGTGGGCCCTCCCCCATCTCCCGCCGGGGGCTGTCGAGTTCGGCGGCGCGCTGCTCGGCAGCGGCCCGGATGGTGAGGATCTCGTCGTGGCTCAGGCGGTTCACCGGATCTGGGACGGCCCGCCACAGCGCCTCAAGGAGCTTCTTGTCCGTCAGGCCGGCGATTCGAGCGAGCCAGGGCTGTACGAGATCGCCGACGAGCGCGGGCATGATGCGCGGTTGGGACTCGACAGAGCAGCCCAGCCTGTTGAAGACCAGGTCCTCGATGCTGAAGTCCCGCAGCGGCAGCGGTTTGTTCCGCTCGACGCGCATCCGCAGTGATCGGACCTTGATGACCTGCGGGTCGGTGTTGCGCTTCATGCGCACCCAGCACGACGAGTCGAAGCCGAGGTCTTTCTGAGCCGAGACCTTCCACTCGCTTTTGTTCTGGATCGGCTGGCCGTTGTCGTCCGTGGCGCTGACCTGCTTGCCGCGGGCCAGCACGATGGCGATGCCGGGCAGTGTGCGCAGCAGGTAGATGATCCTGTTCCACCGTTCCGTGGCGTCATTCCACAGATTCCGGCCGATGTCGAACGCGGCGTCCGGGTCCTCCTGGAGCAGGGCGCGGTTCTTGCGCGTCCGGCGACCGCGTTCGTAGGTCCAGTTGGTGAGCATCCGCCACAGGGCGGATCCCGAGTCGATGGTCAGGACGACCGGAGGCTCTCCGGCTGCCGCCGCGCGCCTGGCCTCGGCGTGCACGGCCTCAACCTGTTCGAGAATGTCTCGGTAGGTGCCGTCGTGCTCGATGATCAGATAGTTGGCGCCCTCGATGGCCGCGTACTCGTCGGCCGATCCCTCGTCGAGGTCGATCCAGTACATCTGGCCGATGCGGTCGCTACTGGAGAACTGCGCGGCCGAGTAGGTCTTGCCCGCGCCCTCCTCGCCCTCGATGAGGAGGAGGGGCCAGGGGACGATCCCCGTCGGCTTGCGTGTTTTGAGTTGGACTGCGGGCGGCATCGTGGTGCCCGCTGGTGCATTCACGATCTGGCTCCAAGAGGTCGTGGTCAGTCCGTGCGCAGGGCCCGAACTTCGAAGAGGGCTGTCCACTCCGGGTGTTCGGCCAGCAGGAGCCGTACGTACCGGGAGCGGTAGTCGTTGTTCAGCGCGAACTCGTCACCTCGGGTCACCGCGCCGTACTGGTAGCGAAGGAGCTCGAAGAGCATCCCGATGCCGATGCGGCCGAACCCCTTCTCCGCGCAGTCGGCGGTCATCCGGGTCAGCGCCCTGAGAACCCAGGGGTTGAGAGCGTGGAACGCCTCGAATCGCTGCTGGATGGTCAGGTTGCCGACATCGGCGGGGTGGCGGACGGGCTGGATGGTGCCGAACAACGGCGGCTGTTCGATCAGCAAGGCTCCCCCCTCAAAGATGGACCCAACACGTTGAAGTGTTGGAATCTATCTCTGGACAGGGGCATTGTCGATCGACAACATCGACGATCACTCTCCGGCGGCCCCCTGAGTCGCTGCACGATCCCCCCTTGAACGAATGAAGCGCACCCCCCGAATGCGCTTCCATTCTATATGCAATTAGGGGTTAGATCAAGGCATGCAACCCTCTGACCTGGTCTTATTCGGCGACCTTGTTCGCCGCCTTGCCTCGCGGAACGATCCTGGATCCAGGCCCGTCGTAGCTGCCTTTGCGCAGGGCAGCCAAAACCTTCTCGTCGATCGCCCAGTCCACTTCGCGCGCACCCGCCTGTAGCGCGGGTGCATCTGCAACGACCGGCTCCAGGAGCCAGATCGGCGATCCGGACAGGCTGTAGTCAGCGGGCCGGAGCCGGCCCGTACTCATCGCCTTCCGAAGGAGCGCGCCGGACGTCAGCTGGAACAGGGCCACCAACTCGGCCTGACCTACCAGCGGGGGGAGTTGCTCAACCTCCCTCACCCAGTAGCCGGGGTCCTGCTCCTTTTTCAGCCGCTCAAGCTCCGTCTCATTGAGGTGCTTCGGGCGCGGGGTCGTCTCTCCGAAGCCCTTCACGAAATGGAGGAGCCAGTACGGCGACCCGCTGATGACCTTGGCGTAGCGGTAGTCCAGAGTGCGGTCCCGGCTGATCCACTGGCTGACCTGGAGCCGCTTCACGCCGTACAGCGCGGCGAACTCGGCTCCGCCGGCCAGGTACGGCTTCCTTCCCGCCGGCCTCTCGTCCTCTGCCACTCCATCGCCTCCAGCTCACGGCACATCCGCATATAGATTGTAACCAACGTGGAAGCAGAGTCCGAACCCGTCAGAGTGGCGATAGGGTGGAGTCTCCAAGAGGTCGAAGACCCCCGTCGTGAGACGGGGGTCTTCTTCCATGCCGGACTGTCGGGCTGCTCGACGTCCCTCCTCGCGGATCAGGTGCGCGGCAGCGTGAGCGACGTGCTCTCGTACTTCGGCGGGCCGGCATAGCCGAGCAGCCAGCCGAACCGAGGCGACAGGTGCTCCTCGGCGAACCGGAAGACACCGTAGTAGGAGAAGGTGGCGACCGGGGTCAGGACTCCCGTGACGGCCGTGGCGTCAAGATCGAGACCGTGGCGGAGGGCCACCGCGACGAGCCAGCCGACCGCGGCTGGTACTCCCGTGCGCAGCAGCGAGGCGTAGAGGTTCATGGGGATGTGCTCCTTGGGCTGTTGAGGGGATCAGGCGAAGAGACGACGCCAGGTCTCCGGGCCGGGGTAGCCGTCGGCGTCGGAACCCGTCCACTTCTGGGCGCGCTGGAAGGCGGCGACGTTGAGGCGGTCCGCCTCACCCCAGTCGTGGGACGGGCCGACGCGGTAGTGCTTGCCGTAGCCCTTGCGCACGAGCTGCTGGCCCAGCAGGAGAATCGACCCGTTCGACTTGCCGGGGCCGAAGGCGCTTCGGCCGGGGAACGCCGACGGGCTCGGCCACTTCGGCATCGGGCCGGGGTCGGTGTGCTGGTTCTCGGGCGTCTGGCCGTGGCCGTAGTGCCCGCCCTCCGTCTCCCAGGTGTGCTCGCTGCGGTTCGCCTTCCAGGTCGGGGTGCCCATCGGCCAGGTGTCCGGCACCCCCCAGCTCCGAGCCCAGGCCAGGATCTTGTCGAGGCCCTTGGCCGGGGTGTCCCGGACGGTCGCGTACGACTTCCCGTTCACACGGCAGTAGGGGAAGAACAGCGTCTCCACCTGGAGACACACCCGTCCCGTGCGGTTGGTGCGGGTGCCGCCTGCGAGGTCGACGACCGACTTGGCCCGGCTGTTCGCCGGATAGAACTGGGCGGTCCTGCCCGTGAAGGGATCCCAGAGCAGATGCGGTGCGGCTCCCGAGCCGCCGCCGGTGAAGTACTGCACGAGCTTGTCGAACGGGACGAGGTCAGCCGGCTTGGCGGCCGTGGCGTTCTTGTCCCAGGTGATGTGCCAGATGACGCGTGGGTCGTACTGCGTATCGGTGGGTGCGGTGTCGCTGAGCGGGTGCCGCTCGGCTCCAGGCAGCCAGAGATCAGGCATGGCGCGTTCCCAGTTCTCCCCCGCGCCTGCTGCTCTGAGCCTACAGTCCGAGTCTGCCGGTCACGATTGCGACAATTACCCCAACCACTACAGGGGCGACCAGGGCTGTGACGGCCAATCGCCTTACACTGCGGGCCTCTTGACGCTCAGCGTCGCGCTCAAGCCTCAGGGCCACAATGTCGTCTTCAACAGACTTGATCCTCAGTTCATCCGCGCGCCGATCGGCCTCGTACTGGATCTTTGTCACCATCTCGGCGAGCCTCGCGCCGAGAGCGGCAAAGTCGGCGCGCAGGTCATCACGCATGTGCTGCATTGCCCGCAACAGTTCCCACGGTGTGGGGTCCTGGCCCTGCGGCTCGGTCACGGCGTCGTCCTCCATCGCGGCCCCGCGCCGTGATCCAATTCTAGTGTCGTGCTTTCGCGTCGGCTGGCGTCCGAGGTGTGATCGAAACTGCTGGACGTGACCCTGGCGACTGCGCTGCATGGGGAGCGTCTCGCAGACATCGGCATGCTGCAGTCCGAGTTGGCTGCGTTCGGCCCGGTGGCCGGCAACCCGACGCTCTCCGCCTCGTCGATGACCTTGCCTGGCCGAGCCGAAGCTCTAGGGGCAGTTGTCGGTGGTCCGTCCAGGTCGAGCCGATGGTCAGCGATCAGGCATACGAGGCATTTTGCGGCCCTGAGCCGGAGCGTCCCGTACCTCACACGGGACGCTCCGGGATGAGGGCTACAGGTTGAATGCGTCCAGGAGCTGGGCAATGACAGCGCGAACGGTGCCGGAGACGAGGCCGCTCAGGGTGGCGCAGGCCAGGGCCAGACGCTCGCGACGTGTCAGACGCGTGCGGGACATGGGACCTCCACAGGTCGTAGTCAGTGGGGTGGGCAGCCGGCCGGCTTGTTGTCTACGCTCGGCCCCGCGCGAAGATCGACTCTCAGTTGCGACATGACGCCAACCGGTGCCGGTATCGGGGCTGTTCAGCCCATGTCGGAAGCAGGGATGGGGGATGATGCTGCGATGAGTCGCGACGCGGGGGGCGGCCCGGTCAAGCGGCCGCGCACGGTGGAGCGAGCGCGGGTCGGATGGCCCCGCTCGCTGAGCAAACTGAAGGACCTGTTGTACGAGGCGTACCTGGTTGCGGGGGCCCCGAGCCTGGTTGAGATCGCAAATGACATCGCCAACGATGACGGTCTAGCAGGGGCGCCGAGCAAGGACACCGTCCACCGCTGCATCAGCGACCCCGTGCTGCCGCCCAGCCAGGCCGATACCGTCTCCATCGCTGTGGTGCTGGCCCGCCGGGCCGCGTGGGACGGGCAGGATCTGGCTGGGCGGGTACGCGACCTGTGGGTTACGGCCTGGATGACCTCGGGCGCGGGGCAACCAATCGACAGGTTCGACGACCGGCTCGTCCTGGCCAACCTGGAGGTCCACCGGGCCCTGGATACCGATGCCGCCCGCGACCGGATCGGTGCCCTGCCCGCGTACATTCCGCGCAACCATGACACTCAACTGGAGGCAGTGGTAGCCGCGGCGGCAGCTGGGCAGAACGGCATCGCGGTCCTGGTCGGGAGCTCCTCCACGGGAAAGACCCGCGCATTGTGGGAAGCCGCCCGAAAGCTACCCGCCCCTTGGCGGCTGTGGCATCCCATCGGCCCCACCCATCCCGATGCCGCCCTGGCTGAACTACCAGACATCGCCCCCAAGACCGTGGTGTGGCTGAACGAGGCCCAGCACTACCTGCGAGCTGATCCGCTCGGGGAACAGGTCGCCGCAGGCTTGCGGAACCTGCTGCACGATCCGACGCGCGGTCCGGTTCTGGTCCTGGCCACCTTGTGGCCTGATCACTGGCAAACGCTGACCACACGCTCCGACCCGGACAAGCACGCCCACGCCCGCAAGCTGCTGGACGGGCACAAGATCGACGTTCCGGACGCGTTCACACGCACCGATTTGATCGCACTCGCCAGCACCGCCGACGCCGATCCCCGGCTCGCCGAGGCCGCCGAACATGCACACGACGCCCAGATCACGCAGTACCTGGCCGGAGTGCCTGTGCTCATGGACCGGTACCGCGCAGCCCAGGGGGTCACCCGGGCGCTGGTCCACGCCGCCATGGATGCCCGCCGCCTTGGCGCTGGCCCCCACATCCCGCTGGCCTGGCTGGCCGACAGCGCGCCCGGCTACGTCACCGACATCGAATGGAACGCCGCCAGCGACGACTGGCTGTCCCAGGCCCTCGCCTACGTCACCCAGGAGTGCAACGGCTTGCCCGGCATCCTCAGCCCCATCAAGGCCGGCACTCCCCGAAACCAGCGCAACCTCCGCCCGGCTACCACCACCAGCCCTACCGCCGACCAGCCCGCCCAGGGGCAGCAGTACCAACTGGCCGACTACCTCGACCAGTACGGTCGCCACCACCGCGTCGACCAAATCCCCCCGATCGACTTCTGGGCCTCGGCCGCTATCCACGCCCGCCCCGCCGACCTTTACGCACTCGGCGAGGCCGCCCGCTCCCGTGGCCTGTACCGAGATGCAGCCCAACTCCTCAAACGCGCCACGACCCACGGCAACCCTCATGCCGCAATCGCCCTCGTCGGCCTGCTCCACGCCCTGCACCCGACCGACCACTGCCCCGCCCGCCACGCCTCCGCGCACGTCGCCCTCGACAACCCGTACGCGGTGGCCGGGCTGTTGGACACCCTGCGGAAAACTGGGGCGGACGAGCAGGTTGCCGCCCTGGCCACACGAGCCGCCACCCACGCCGCCCTCGGCAACCCAAACGCGGTGGCCACGCTGCTGAACAGCCTGTGTGCGGCTGGAGCAGACGAGCAGACCGCCATCCTGGCCACACGAGCCGCAACCCACGTCGCCCTCGACAACCCGAACGCGGTGGGCTGGCTACGCGACGGCCTGCGGAGGGTCAGGGCGGACGAGCAGGCTGCCGCCCTCGACGCACGGGCAGCAGAGCAAGCCGCCCTCGAAGACCCGGGTGCGGTGGCCCGGCTACTCGACAGCCTGCGGGAAGAAGCAGGCGCAGACGAGCCGACGGCCACCCTGCTGGCCCGCGACCCCGCTGCGCACGTCGCCCTCGACGACTCGGACGCCGTGGCCGACCTGCTGGGTAGCCTGCGCAGGAGCGGGGCGGACGAGCTGGTTGCCACCCTAGCCACACGAGCCGCCACCCACGCCGCCCTCGACGACCCCAACGCGGTGGTCCGGCTACTCGACGGCCTGCGCAGGAGCGGGGCGGACGAGCAGGTTGCCGCCCTGGCCACACGAGCCGCCACCCACGCCGCCCTCGACGACCCATACGCGGTGGCCGCGTTGCTGGAGAGCCTGTGGAAGACGGGGGCGGTCGAACAGGTTGCCGCCCTGGCCACACGAGCCGCCACCCACGCCGCCCTCGACGACCCACGCACGGTGAGCTGGCTACTGAACAGCCTGTGGAAGATTGAGGCGGACGAGCAGGCTGCCACCCTGGCCACACGAGCCGCCGACCACACCTCCCTCAACAACCCAAGCACGGTAGCCGCGCTACTGGACAGCCTGCGGAAGGCCGGAGCGGACGAGCAAGCCGCCACCCTGAACGCACGGGCCGCCACCCACGCGGCCCTAGGCGACCCGAACGCCGTGGCCACGCTGCTGGACAGCCTGTGGAAGGCCGGAGCGGACGAGCAAGCCGCCACCCTAGCCACACGAGCCGCCACCCACACCGCCCTCAACAACCCACGCGCAGTGGCCACGCTGCTGAGCAGCCTGCGCAGGGCTGGGGCGAGCGAGCAGGCCACTGCCCTGGCCACACGGGCCGCCACCCACGCCGCCCTCGACGACCCACGCGCGGTGGGCTGGCTACTGGACAGCCTGCGCAGGGCCGGAGCAGACAAGCAAGCCGCCACCCTGGCCACACGAGCCGCCGCCCACGCCGCCGTCGACGACCCGTACGCGGTGGGCTGGCTAGTAGACAGCCTGCGCAGGGCCGGAGCAGACAAGCAAGCCGCCACCCTAGCCACACGAGCCGCCGACCACGCCGCCGTCGACGACCCGGACCACCCGAACACGATGGCCACGCTGCTGCACTGCCTACGCGTGGCTGGAGCGGACGAGCAAGCCGCCACCCTAGCCACACGAGCCGCCACCCACGCCGCCCTCGACGACCCACGCGCGGTGAGGTGGCTACTGAACAGCCTGTGGAAGATTGAGGCGGACGAGCAGGCTGCCACCCTGGCCACACGAGCCGCCGACCACGCCGCCCACGCCGCCCTCGACGACCCACGCGCGGTGGCCGAGCTGCTCAACAGCATGTGGAAGACCGGAACTGCGGGGCAGGCTGCCGCCCTGGCCACATGGGCCGCCACCCACATCAACCTCGACAACCCGAAAGCGGTCGCCTCGCTGCTGAACAGCCTGCACGTGGCCGGAGCAGAGGAGCAGATCGACACCCTGGGCGCACGACTCTCCGCCATGGGGCTGTTCGCTCGGTTCATCGAGCTCAGTGACCACCGGAACCGGTTCCGATTCGGGCGGGAGCCCAATGGGAGTGCGGCTTCTCTGTGGACGTGGGAGGACTTGGCCTGAGCCGGGAATCACCCCAACTCCCCTTCTGACTGGTCAGTGATGAGCCCCGTCGTCGCTGGTCCGGAATTCTGTAACCGGTTGTCCGCACTGCCCGCATTGGCCTCGATAGAGGGGCGGTTCACGGTTCTCGAAGTACACGCCTTCGAAGGGGATCCCTTCGGCGCGGCAGCCCGGTATGCGGCACACGGCAGTGAGCGTTGCGGACGGCCAGTCCGCGATCTCGGTGGGGTAGGGCTCGGTCATGGTGGTCAGCTCCCGACGATGAGGTACCAGACGCTGGTGGCAGTGGTGGTCGTGCGGTTGATCCATACGGTCAGGCCAGCGGCTGTGACGCTGGTGGCGGTGCACTCGACCACCGTGCCGGGCACGGTCGAGGAGGCGGTCACGAAGGCGCGGTGAACGGTGCCTGCGACGTTCAGCCCGCTGACGGTGACAGATGTGGGTGTGTTCGCCACGGGGGTGATGGTCACTACGCCGGTGACGATGTTGGGGGCCCGCAGGACGCCGTCGGTGAAGGTCATCTGCCGGGTGCTGCTGTACCAGGTGATGCCGGCACCCTTGATGATCATGGAGTGGTAGCCGCCGCCTGCGTTGCTGCCGCGCGCGCCGTACAGAGTGATGGCGGAGTCGTCGTTGGGTCCGCCGTTCTGGGCGGTGATGTGCGCGTAGCCGTCGAGCTGGTCGGACGGTTCCAGTCGTGCGAGGCCTTTGCCGTTCAGCTCGGGGGAGCGGAGGGTGACGTCGGCTCTGGAGCTGGCCACGAGGGGTGATTCCAGGACCACTTCGGGCTGTACCCAGGTGCTCAGGTCGATGACCGAGGCGCGGACTCGGCCGGGGGCCGTCTCTGACGAGGAGCCCGAGAACATCTCCAGGGCGGGCTGGGAGTCGGAGGACGGGTTCAGGACGAGTCGGCGGCCGGTCGCCGCCGTGCGTACGGTCGCGCCGGTGACGACCTTTCCGTTGACGGCGTCGGCGTCGAGCTTGTCCGCGGTGATCGCGCCGGCCTTGATGTGGGTGGCCTCGATCGAGCCCGCTGCAATCTTCGTGGCCGTGACCGCGTTGACAGCGATCTTGTCGGCGGTGACGGACAAGACGTTGAGCTTGTCGGTGGTGACGGCGAGCGCACCGATTTTCTCGGCCGTGACGGCCAGGGCCAGGATCTTGTCGGCGGTCACCGCTCCGGCCAGGAGTTTGGGCGTGGTGATCGCTCCGTCTGCGATCTGCACGCCCGGCACGACGGGGCGGACGACCGCGTTGTCCCACAGGACCGCGCCCGAAGTCGACTCGTACGACTCCAGCCAGACGGTGGCCGCGGTGGTGTTCGCCGGCGCCGTGACCGTCGCGGACAGCCGCTGCCAGGAGCCGCGGGTCGGAGCATCGACCTGGGCCACGCCGAAGCCGACAGTCGTTCCCGTTCCGTCCTGCCACCGGGCGTAGAACCTGACTGCTCCTCCGGCCCAGTCGACCGAGGCGTTGGCGTCGACTGCGAGGTAGAGCTGTTCGCCGCTGAGGATCGGCACGGAGGTGAGAGCCAGGGAACGCGTGGTGGCCGTCGTGGCGGTCGCGTCGACTCGAAGGGACTTCGCACTCCCGTTTCCCCCGGAAGCGACGGACCATTCGTTCTTGGCGATCGCCGCGGTGTAGGCGCCCTCGAAGCTAGGGTCGCTGAGTGCGTTGGTCCCGCCGGCGACGACGAGTTTGTCAGTCGAGATCGCCCCCGCCGCGATCTCGGATGCCGTAACCGAGTTGGCGGCGATCTCGCGACCGGTGATTGCATCGGCGGCGACCTTCCCGGCTATCACCGAGTCGGCGGCGAGCGCCGCCGCGGTGACGGAGCCGCTGATCAAGTTGGTGGAGTCGACCACTCCGGTCTTGAGCGCCTCGATGGCGACGGCGTCGACCTGCATGACGGCCGGGGAGTTGGAGACGCCCATCGAGCTGTAGTTGAGCCACAGATAGGGGGTGATGTACCGCACGGCGTCGTGTATGGTCCCGGGCTGCCGAGGGTCGTTGTTGGGGCCGGCCGATCCAGAGGTGCCGGAGACTGCCCGGTCTTTCAGGTAGCCGACGACGGTCACCCAGCCATCCGTTGTCGGCATCGGGCGCGCGGATGTCGCCGCGTAGTAGTGGCTGTTGGCGGAGTTGACCCCGGTGCGGTTGACGAGGGTGGTCTGGTCCGCGCCGACCCCGAGCACGCCGACGTACATCGAGTCAGCTCCTGCGGCGAGTTGGGCGGTTGCTCGGACTCGGGCGCTGATCCGGTAGAGGACACTGGGCTCGTAGGGCACGAGGGTTGTGCCGCGCAGCCGGATGAAGCCGCGGGCCTCGCCGACGGTCTGTCCGGTGGGCGCGTCCGTGACGCCGGTGAGGTGAGTCCAGGTCGCGCCGGTTCCCCCGTCGGTGGTCTGCCAGGCCGCGGCCTCGCCCATCGCGTCGACCAGGCGCTGCGTGGTGGAGTCGGCAAGAGCACCGCCGAGCACGCTCAGGGTCACCGCACCGCTGGCGAGCTTACCCAGCGTGACGGAGTTGGCGGCGAGCTTCTCGGCGAGCACCGCGCCGTCGGCGAGGGCGGTCGAGTGGACGGCTCCGAGGGCGAGTGCCGCGCCGGTCACCGCGCCGCCGGCGAGCTTGGTCTCGTCGATGATCGCGTCGACCAGGTCGTCCGGGACTGCCTTGCGGGCCTGGCCCTGCGCTGGGGCAGAGGGCTGTCCGGGCGTGCCGGAGGTGTTGAGGGCGATCAGGCGCACCCACACCGTGTCGTAGGTGTCGGTGGCGATGGTGACGCTGCCGCCTGCCGCCGTGGTGAAGGCGGCCATGGGCCGGGTCGTGTCCGGCTCGGCGTCCGCCGTGGCCGCTACGTGGACCTGGACCTCGGCCAGGTCCAGAGGCGCTGTCTCCGCATCCGTCCAGGTTCCCGGCCAGGTGACGGTGAGCCCGGACAGGGCCGAGTCGACTACCGGTGTCGTCGGGGTGGGGGGCGGCGGTCCGTTGTGGGCGACGAAGCCGACGGTTCCGTCGTCCTGGAGGCCGAGGCTGCCGCGCAGGGTGCCGTCCTGGTCGTAGACCTCGACCGCGCCGTCCTCGATCGACGAGTACGCCATGCGCGCGGTGCGGGTGGTGCGGGCGAGCTGCCGCTCCAGGGCGGCGACGCGGGCGGCCAGGCGGGCGATCTCGCTGCTCACGCGGCGCCTCCCCCGTAGATGAAGCGGTCGGCGCGCTGAAGCTGGACGACGGCTTGTTCGGGGTCTTCGCCGGAGGCCGGCCGAATCTGCCAGCCGACGACGCGGCACCAGGCGTCGAAGTCGGTCCACTGGTCGTGGACCCGGGCCCGTACGTCGTCGCCGATCTGCCAGGAGCCCAGGCGGGCCGCGGGGTGGTCGCGGACGGTGATCTCGGTGACCTCGCCGATGACCTGGCGGGAGACGCGTTCCTTGCGGGCGCGGGCGGCGAGCCGGTCGTTGGCCTTCTCCTCCGGTACCTCGAGGAGGTGTTCCAGGCGCAGCCGTCCGTTGCGCACGGCGTCCACGGCGCGGCGCCGGTTGCGGCCCTCGCCGGCGCCGAGGGCGATGACGACCTGGGCGAGGTTGTCGCCGTCGTACTCGACGGGGACGGCCTTGATGATGTTGACGCCGGACTCGAAGTGGATGTCCGTGCGGCGGCGGCCAAGGCGGGGCCAGCCGATGCGGACGCGGCCCTGCGGGGTCCCGTTCTGCCAGGAGACGTCCTCGGTCCACTCGGGGCCGCCTTCGACGGCGGTCATGTCCGCGATGACGTCACCGAGCGAGGGGGTGTCCCACCAGTCGATCCGGTAGGGATCCTCGGGAGTGCCCACGGTGACCTTGGATGTGGTGCCGTCGACCTGGATACCGAGCCGACCGTCCGGCTGCTCCTGGCAGTACGTCCACACGTCGCGGATCACCCTGCACGGGTCGGCGTAAGTATAGGGACCGCGCGCGTTGAGATGGCCGTGCAGGTCATAGCGGCGGTAGGGGTATGAGCCCCAGCCTGAGGCCTCGATGGTCAGCTGCTGGCCTTGGGGATCGGCTCTCCAGATCAGGCCGCCCCACAGCAGCCGGCCGTCGCGCTCGGCGTAGATCTTGGTGTTGCCCGGGTCGAGCTGGGCACGCACGAGGTGAGCCAGCCTCGGTTCGACGGACCCGGTGAAGCTGCCGGTCGCGGACAGCGCGGGCCCGAACTCGACGCCCGTCAGCGGCAGATCCCAGGCCAGGACCTTGTCGGTGAGCGCGTCAGTGGTGAGGTAGCGGTAAGACGGCGACGCCATCCGGCTTGTTCCAACTTCTCCCCCACGCCTGACTGAAAATCAAACATCGAAAGACTCAACAAGCACGCCAGAACGCTCAGTTCAATCCCACACGGCGATTCCCTTCACAGAAGCACCAAAGCCCCACCTCCTCTATCCAGAGGGCAACACGTTCGAGACCATTACCCCAAGGACTGGAGCACAGCCACCCGGGAAGTAAAAGGCAACCACGCAGGGAGGTCACCGATCACGCCATGGACTTCATACCCAGCACACCCTTGTGGCTCGCAAGCTCTATAGCCGGGGTACTGCTTTGCACATATCTGATCCTATTCTTGATGGCCGCATTTCATCGAGATCCAGAGCGCAGACGAGAAGCATATAACTTGCTTTCGTTGCACCGCTTCTCCCGCCCAAGCGGAGAAAGTCCCACTGCGTCGGACATGGAGAATGACGAGCCTCCCCAGCAAGGCACATCCTTTTCTCCCCAAACGCCTACGCGAGATTGGCTTCCAGCCATCGGCCAAAGCCGCACGCTCGATGACGGAACGATGATGGGCCCATCAGGAAGCGTCCACATTCACCGCAGGGGCGGCTGGACCATACTCGATGTGAGAGGAGACGTCGATCCCGAATTCCTGAAACTGAGGGACACCGCCTTGATTCTGATCGAGCGAGACGAGCCAGAGAAGCTGATTCTCGACGCGTCATCGGCACCACCCTTGAACTCCATAGCCCTAGGCATCCTGGTAGGAATACTGAAACGCAGCCGCTCCAAGGACATAGAATTCCGCATGGTCACCCACAGGGAAGACTACTTGAAAGTGTTTCAAATAACAGGACTCATTCACATATTCCCCCTCTACGCAAAAATGGACGACGCGATCTCCGGATTGAATCCGATCGGACGCCAACCATGACCCCTAATAGGGTGTCTCATTCACAGAACGCTCTCCGTGAACTCGACGTCGGCAATGATCGAGGTCGACCCGTCGACCGACAGGTCACCGGTCTCGGCCTTTGACATGTAGGTCTGCAGCGACAGCGTCGAGGTGGTGCCTCGCTGCGCCGCGCTGATGGGGACGTTGTCGGCGACGACGACGGTCTGGCGGCGGACGACCGCGCCCTGGTCGTCGTCGATGACTGTGGTCTGGCCGAGGTCGGAGCCGAACTTCGTCTGCATGGAGGCGAACACGTCCGCGCGCGCCATGCGCAGCCCGGCGATGGTGACGACGATCTTGGCCGAGACGGCCCAGGCGGGGATGGGCACCGACCAGCTCGCGGCGGTCGGCCAGGCGTGCCATTTGTTGTCCTGGTACTTCAGCTCGCTCAGCGCGGTCGGGTAGGCGGTGTGCAGCTTGCGGTCGCGCCGTGGGTTCGCGATCTGCCGCAGGTCCGTGACCATGGCGCTGGTGATCGTGGCCGTGTTCGCGGGGAGGTCGAGCCTGGCCAGCGGGATCGCCGTCATGCCGGACGGGACCGTCTTCGTCGTGGCGGAGACGCCGGAGACGACATGGAAGTAGCCGATGTCGTCGGCGGCCGGGTCGCGGTTGCCCTCGTACTCCGGATCCTCCACCCGCAGGCAGATGAGGTCGGACCGGGCCGAGGAGCCCGTGGGGGCGATCGGCACGAGGGCGTCGCCGACGTTGTACTGGGTGTAGGAGCCCTGGCCCCACGCGGCGCCCGTCACGACGGCCGAGCCGTCGCCGACGCGGACGCCGGCGCCGGGGGTGGCCCACTCTCTGACCTTCAGGTCGTTGCCTTCGGTCACGCCCTGGTTCCCGGATGCGAGGTCGCGGACCATCATCCGGAAGGCGCGGGCGGGGTGTTTGCCGCCGTGCGTCAGCATGGGCGGCTGGATCAGTGCCATCGGGGGTGCTCTCTCCTATAGGGCGGTGAAGGCGTCGCGCCACGACACCGTGAGACGGGTGGAGTTGGTGTAGTCGGCACCGGTCCACCGGAGTTCGCTGGTCTTGTTGGGCGGGATCTGGAACAGGTCTAGGCGGGATTCGGCGGACAGGGCGTACGCGGCGTTGCCGCCGTTGCGCAGCACCCAGCGCGTCCCGGGCCGGGTGTCGATCTGGAGGGTGTCGCTCTCGCCGAGCGTCAGCGCGAGGTCGAGGACACGGCCGGTCTCCGTGATCCAGATCCGCGGGTTCACGACGGGGCCCCTGATCGTCAAGGAGGGCCAGGCGGGCAGGTCACCGCCGTTGGTGACCCAGCCAGGCCGCTCCTGAGGATTGGCGACACCCGTCGTGATCGGCGCGGTCACCGGAGCGGTGAAGCCGTCCTCGTCGTCGTCGCGGGCGAGGGGCAGCGTGGTCCGCTGCTCGACGTCGTCGTGCCACTCGGGAGAGGTCGCGGTGAACTGCAGGGTGATCGGGATCCAGCCGTAGACGGCCTGCGCCAGGGTCACGACCTCCACCCGGCGGACCCTGCCGTGCAGCCGTTTGGGGTTGCTGCGGCCCGGCCACCACAGCCGCAGGGCCTGCAAGGCTCCCGCGCTCTTGCGGGCGGCGGGGTCGGCGGCGGCCTGGTCGAGCGCGGCAAGCGCGTCGGCGGCGGCCTGCGGGTCGCCCGGTGTGCGGATGCCGGCCTCGATCGTCACCGTGCGGGGGCTGTAGTAGTCCACCCCAGGGAACGAACCGTCGTCCGTCGGCAGCTGGACGTCCTGAACACGGACTTCTGGCGTGCCTAGCCCGGTGATGTCGCTGATCGGGTACGGCGTCTTGGGGCCCATGAGAACGCCCGCGAAGTCGACTTGCCACTCCTGAGTGATCGTCGCCATCAGATGCGGCCTCCCCGCTGTGCATTCCGCAGCCGCCGCATGATCTCCGTGCCGACGCGGTCGGCCGTGTTCGCGTCGGCGGTGCCGTTGACGGTCACCGGCATGGAGCCGACGAGTGCCGCGGGCTGCTCGCGTACGACGATCACCTGGACGGAACTCGCCGGCCGGGCGTCGACGAGGCTCACCGGTCCGGTGACCCCGTTCGGGGTGAGCTGGTAGCCGAACCGCCGTGCGACATCGCCGAGGACCGCGGTGGCCGCCGCGCGCCTGTCGGCACCGAGCGGGACGAACGCCTCGCCTCCCGTCTCCGGTTCGGCGAACTTCACGACCCCGTTCGACGTGGCGTAGATGCCGGGTGTGAGAACACCGCCGTATCCGTACGCCAAGTGCTTGTTCGCCTTCGCCAGGTCGGACAGGAAGGTGTCGGCCTTCTTGCCGAGGGCTCCCTTGATGCGGGCTCTGCCTGCGCTGGCGACGTCGATGATGTGGTCCTCGTCCAGCTCGGTCGCCTCGGCCACGGCGTGAATGCCCGTCTTCGACGACTTGATGGCCCCGATGATCTTGACGAGGTCGGCCAGGTCCTCGTCCGGCAGCGTCGCGCCGGACGACTTCGCCGCGGTGTTGGCGTTCTTCGCCTTCTTCGGCGACTTCACCGCCTGGGCCGCCAGGTCCTCGGCGTCCTGGTCGCCCTGCTCGGCCAGCATCCCGGCGAGGTCGGTGTAGCCCATGGCGGCGAGCTTCGCGATGTTCTTCTCGAACGCCTGCTGATCCTTGACCGCGGCCTTCAGCTGGCTGGTGTACGAGGACAGGGACGCCTTGGCGGTCGCCGCGAGGGCTTCCAGGTCCTTCGTCATCGCCTTGACGTACTGGGAGCTGCCGGTGGCCATCTTGCGTGTCAGGTCGACGCCGTCCTCGCCCATCTCGGCGAGAGCGTCGGCGACGTCCTGGCCGGCCCGGCGGGCCACGGTGTCGAGGTCGCTGCGCCAACGGCGGGCCACGGTCACGGACTTGTGGAGGTTCGTGACGAACTTGGACGAGCTGAAGCGGTCCTTCTTGTCCTTGGAGTCGCCCGCGATGCCGGACAGGCTGAACAGCTCGGGTGTGTTGTACGACCAGTCGGTCAGGCCGCCGCCGGCGTACCACTCCACCTGTCCGCCGAAGCGCCGGACGACCTCGCCGACGATCGCCTTGCTCCGTGGCCGCTTCGACTCCGCCAGGGGTACGTACGCCTCCCCTCCCGTCTCCTTCTCCGCCCAGATCCGCATGCTTCCGGCCGGGGCGATCTGCGCCACGTGCCGTTCCTTGCGTACGCCGCCGTCGGCGTAGAACTCCAGGACCGAGCCGTCGGCCTGCGCCTTGGGCGCCTGGATCGAGTCCGGGACGCCGTCGGCGTCCCGGTCCCAGGACGTCGCCTGCCGCTTGATCACGAGCGGTACGACCACGGGCGGCGGCTGGTTCGCAGTCACGTTGACGGTGACGGTCTTGCTGCCGGGGATGTTCTGCACGGAGACCCCGATGGCGTCCAGCTGAGCCTGGACTGCGGCCATGTCTCCGGAGAGCAGCGCAGACGTGAGCGACGCGGCGGCCTGCGAGCCCTTCTCGCGCGAGACGACCGTGATCAGGTCGAGCATTCCGGCCCATGCCTCTCGCGCGTCCTTGCCCACCGTGCGGAAGGCTCCGACCACCCCCGCCAGGTTGGGCGCCTTGACGTCGGCGTCGGCACCCCAGATCGCCTGCAGAGTGCCCATGGCCTCCTCGACACGGCCGTCGAGGAGGGCGTTCTTGAACGCCGCAGCCGAGTCGGCCCCCTTGCGGCGGGCAACCTCGGCGATCAGTTCCATCCCGCGTTCCAGCTCCTGCCGCGCGTCTGCGGAGCTGGCCTTCGCGGCCTCGCCGAGCTGGCTGAACGCCATCTTCGAGGTGACCCGCGCGAATGCCGCCGGATCGTTCGTCTCGGACGCCTTCGCCCACTCGCGGGCGATCTTCTCTCCGTACTGGGCGGCGATCGCGGGCAGAAGGTCCAGGCCCTGCTTGTACGCCTCGGTGGACCGCGCCGCGTCCTCGGTGACGATCGCCTGCATCTCGTCGGCGATCTCCGTCTTTCCGGCCTTCAGGTTCTTCACGAGCTCGGCGAGCATGGGCGCAGAGTCGACGCCGAGTTCCGCAAAGTGGCCCGTCAGGTCGCCGTAGCCCTGGATGGCCAGCTCGGAAAGGTTCGACTGGAAGTCGCGCTGAGCCTCGGCCTGGGTCCGCAGTTCCTTCATGTAGTCGCGAAGCGACACCTTCGCGTCGGCCGCGTCCTTGCCCGCCTTGCGCATCGCCTCGCCGGCCTGGGTCTGGGCATCCTTGAATGCCCGCGAAGGGTCGACCGCGTCCCCGACCGCGGTGGCCAGGGCCTTCATCTCCTCCGTGTACTGGGGGGCGCCGTTCTTGTCGAGCGGTATCAACTGGTCCAGGTTCCACGCCGCGTTCGTGGTGGCCTGCTGCCGGATCTTCGCTCCGATGATGCGCTCTTGCTCCAGCTGCTCCTGGTAGTCCTTGATCGACTCGTTCCAGATCTTGCGCCGCTCGTCGAGGGCCTTCTTCGCCTTGGAGAACTTGGTGATGTTCTCCACGCCGCCCGGCTCCTCTCCGGACCGCACCTTCCCGCTGTACTCCAGGGAGTCCTGGTCGAGCCTCGCCTTCAGCGCGGACAGCTTCGCGCCGCCGGAGGTGATCGCGTCGATGGCGTCGTTGATGTCCACCCCCGCGTCCTTCAGCGTGTCGAGGTCGTCCCCACCCGTGATCTGCTCGACGAGCTTGCGCAGCGCCAGCCCGCTCCCCTCCTGCTCGCCCTCCGCCTTCAGCGCCTCGACGAGCTCTTCCGTCGCGTCCTTCGCCTCCTGCTTCGACGCCGTGTAGGCGGCGTACCCGAGGGTCCCGACAGCGAGCAGCGCGGTCAGCCCGGATACGGCCAGACCCGCCCCGGACAGGACGGTGGGCAGCAGCGCGCCGCCGGCCCGGGTCGCAGCCAGGTTGGTGCGGAACGCGGTGACCTGCAGGCTCAGCTTCGTGAACGCGGCCCTCGCGATCAGCGTGGCGGCTACGAGGACCCCCAGCCCTGCCGCCAGGGACTTCACCGGCCCGGGAAGCTCGTTGACCGCCCCGGCGAACACATTCAGGGCTTCGCCGACCGCCTGCAGCGCCGGCAGCATCGCACGGCCCAAGTCGATGCCGACCGCGCGGGCCTGGTTGCTGAACAACTGCCACTGTCCGGCAGTGGTGTCCATCTGGACGTCGTAGGCCCGCTGCGTGGCCCCGGCCCGCTCGACTTCGCTCGCGATGCCCGCGTACGTGTCCGCGTAGTTCTGGCCGTCCGCCGCGGCGAGGGCCAGCGCGGCCCGGGTCGCTCGGATGTCATGCCACAGGTTCGCCAGGTTCTCCGCCGAACCGCCGGAGGCCTGGTTCAGCTTGTTGACCACCACGTACAGGCCGTCCTGCTCCACGGCGGACGCCGTCGACTCGTAACCCAGCTCCCGGATCGCTGCCTTCAGCTCCCGGGTCGGCTTCATCAGCCGCGTCATCAGCATGTTCAGCGCCGTCGCAGACTCGGCGGCGGGGATACCGGACAGCGTGATCGCGGCCAGCGCCGAAGAAAGATCGTCGAACTCCACGCCGGCCGCGGCCGCCATCGGCACCACGTCGCCGAGCTGCTGCGCCAAGTCCTCGTAGCTGATCACGCCGAGGTTGACGGTCTGGAACATGACGTCCATGACGTCGGTCGCATCCGCTGCCTCGAGGCCGTACGCCTTCAGAACTCCCAGCAGCGCGCGGGCGCTCGTCTCGGACGTGGTCAGGCCGGCCGCAGCACCTCGGGCCGAGACTTCCAGGATCGTCATCGCCTCGGCGCCGTCGAAGCCCGTACTGACGACCTGGTAGAGGCCCTCGGCGAGTTGCTCGGCCGTCTGCGGCAGCTCGGTGGACAGCTCGACGATCTGGTCGGTGAACTGGCCGACCGTGTCACCAGTGATCTGCCGACTGATCGTCAAGACGTTCGCCATCGCCTTTTCCAGGTCGATGGCGTTTGCCACGCCGACGCCGAGGACGGCGCTGATGATCAGCCCGGTCTGCGCGAGGGAGACTGCGCGCTGGGTACGGGCGGCTGCGAGCACGGCTTCCGCCCGGGCGGTGCTCTGCGCCGAGGCCGCCGCATTGCGGGCGGCGACGCGCTGGGCCTCGTCGCGCCCAGCCACAGCGTTGCGGGCACGGACTTCCGAAGTCGCCACAACACCGGCCGCACGGGCGGCTGCCGCCTGTACGGCCGTCGTCCTGGCCTGAGCCGCCACCTGGTCCTGTGCCGCACGGGTCGCAGCGACCTGAGCCGCGGCCGACGTGCGCGCCGCGGCCGCCGCGCCCTGGCCGGTGGCAGCGGCGGCTCGCGCAGCCATCGTCTGCGCAAGCGTCAGCGCACGGGCCGCACGCTCCCCCGCCGCGGCCTGAGCGGCGGCAGCAGCCTGCGCGCGGGCAGCCGTCTGAGCGGCGACCGCCTGCGCACGGGCAGCTACCTGCTGAGCCCAGGCGGCACGCTGGGCAGCCTGCGAGACCTGGGCATGCGAGCGCACCATCTGCGCCGAAGCCGCCGCCTGCGCACGGGCCAGCTGCCGGGTGGCAGTCTGGACCTGGTTGAGTCGGCCGTCGACACCGGCGAGTTGCCCGTCGAACGCACGGAGCTGGGTCGCTCCCGTACGCAGGCCACTCGTCAGGTTGCCGAAGTTGGCCATCATGTTGACGTACAGGCTGTAGGCGCCGGTCACGGCTACTCGTCCTTCCGGGGCCGAAGCCCGATCTTCACCCCGCGCCCCTCCGGACCCTCCGGCACCAAGTCCCGCTCCATCTCGATCAGCTCGCACCCCGGACAGCGAGTCGTCTCCGGGATGTAGGCGAACCGGTCGCCGCCGTGCGTCTCGTCCCACTCGGCCGCCCGGGTGCCGCAGCCGCCGCACACCGCGCGCGTGAACGCCAGCCACGCCAGAGCCTTCGCCCGGTCCAGGGCCGACCAGCGGCGACCGTCGCCGGCCCCCGTGAACTGGCTGTGCGGGATGCCGTACTGCGCGCACAGCTCCATCTCGGCCCGGAAGCCCGGATCATCCGTCAGCCTTTTCCCAGGTCGGCCCGGAGGGTCTGGTTGGGCAGGAGAGCTGCGGTGAACAGCGCCTTGGCGTCCGCGTCGCTCCAGCTGTCCAGGAGCTCCTGAGCCTCGCCCTCGCCCATGCCGTCCACCGAGCAGCCGGCGATCAAAGCCGCAGGAAAACTCTCGACGTTGTACTCGTGCCCCATGTCCGCCTGGGCCTCCGTCGGCGGATGCTCACGCAGCAACTGAGCCCACACCGGCCGGGGCAGCGCCCGGAAGGTGAGCCGGATCGTTCCCTCCTCCAGCGCACCCTGCGCAGCCTCAACCGCCGAGGCCGCAGCGAGCACGATCGGATGCGCCTGGATCCACTGCTCCCGCTGCTCCTCGGCCACACCCTGCTCGATCGACTCCGCCGAGGCGGTGGTGCGGGCCTTGGCGAGTCCGAGCGACGCCTCGCTGACGGCGGTCTTCAACCGCGGGTCGTCGACGAACGTCACCGGACGCTGGGGCAGCTCCCGGCCCCGCAGCCGGGCCATCTTCGCCGACCAGTGCGGGTCCCTCGCCACAGCCTGCGCGGACGGTTCGTGTGTCGTGCTCGAAGTCATGTGACAGCCCCGCCCGGTCAAGCCGCGGCCGGCACGGCGGCGTCGAGGGTGGGCTCGGCGGTGATGGCGAAGCTGACCTTGAACTTCGCGGGCTCCGCGCTCGCCGTGAAGGCAGCCGCACGGCTGCCGACCCGCACGGGGAAGACGTCCATCGACTTGCTGCCTGCGATGTCGCCCTTGCGGAGGATGACGACGTACCCCTCGACGCCCTTGGACAGAAGCGACTCCAGCGTGTCGTCGACCTTGTCCTCGTAGAACGTCAGCGAGCTGTTGTCCGCCTTGTCCTCGCCGGGGATGTTCGACGTGAACTCGCTCGCCATGTCCGGGGTGTCGATCGCGGTGTTCTCCAGCGCCCAGCCTTCGATGTCGCTGATGGCCGCCGACAGTTCGGTGGCGTTGGGGCTGCCCAGCTCCGCCCGGACGGGGACGTTGTCCTGCGCCTTGACGGCCTTGAGGAAGAGGAACTTCGTGACGCCGCGGCGCATGTACCGCTGCTGCGTGATGGCCACTGACTCTCGCTCTCCGAGGACAGGCCCCGAGAGCGTGCACCGGAGGCCCATCCCCTACGAATCGCATGATGCGAAAGAGGGATTCGGCCCGTACCGATGTGGCCGGGCGTCCGCGACAGGGCCTCCGCGGTGAGGTAGCCGATACGTCAGGACCCGAGAGTGGTCACAGTGAGCACGTACCGCTGCACGTAACTGTATACGCCACCGCTGACCGTGACGCCTTCCTCCTTGTCCAACTCCCTGCCGATCACCGCGCATCCGGCGACGACGACGGCGTTGACGAAGTCGCCCTTGGCCGAGCGGCCGAGAATCGCGGCGCGGACCTTGTCGGCCATCCACTCCGCCTGCTCCGCCGTGGAGGCAACACACGTGACCTGGAACAGCACCCGTGCGTCCGCGTCGGCGTCACCGAAAGCCGGACCAGAGGTGGTGATACCCAACGGGTACAGCACGCTGTAGGGGATCGTGGCACCGGTGGGCGTACTTGATGACGTCGGGGCGGTCCCATAACCGCAGGAGCGAGTTGTCGCACTAGCCAGCATCGTCTGAACCGCGAGCGAGACCAGCCGACCGGAGACGGGCATCTACTCCCCTTCGTTGGTGGTCTGTCCGCCTGCGACGCCAACCTGCAGGTCAGCTTTGGCGTCGCTGCCCTTCACGGATCGCCGCCGATGGTGTCGCCGAGCGCGACGATGAACAGCGGTCGGATCTCCTCCACAGCTGGCCCCACATGCGGGTACGGGGGTTGGTTGTAGACGCGTCCCAAGGTGTCAGCGCCGACGAAGCCGTACTCCAGGCGTCGCGACTGGGGTTTGTTCGTGCCGACGACCGCTGTGACGGAATACCCGTCGGTGGACACCTCGTGCGTCCACGAGCGCCGGTAGTCGCCTGTGGGCGCGTTGGGGCCCGGTCGGCCGCTGGCCTTGGCCTTGATCCGGGTCTCCAGCAGCATCGCGTAGTGCTGGACCATGGCTGTTACCTCGGGCAGAGTGCGTGCCGCCCTGGCCTCGAGTTGCGCGGCGATCTGGAACGCGTTGGAGTAGGCGCCCGAGAGCGGGTGAGCGTTGGGGTGCGGATTCAGCGAGGACGCCAATGGCTCACTCCCCGCCTTCCGGTTCCGGCTCGCCCCACTGGCCGAGGGCCCATTCCCGCAGCACAGCTAGCATGGCGCGGGTCAGCTCGTGGGGGCGGCCGTCCATGAAGTCGTGGCGGTCGAGCGCAGCCTTCTCCAGTTCGGCGGGACTGATCGCGGACAGGAAGGCGGCCGCTGCCGGTCCAGGGTCCGGCGGGTCGCCGATGACGAGGTGCGCGAGGCCCTCGAACACCCCGGCCGCAGTGGATCTCGGGGAGAGTTCGATCACCATCTGCGGTACGTCGCCCGCTCGGTGGGCCAGCGAGTACGCAGCGAGGTCCCGGGAGATGTCGTGACCGCCGATCTCCACGACGGCGGTATGTCCCTGCCCAGTGACGCGCACCGAGAGGGGCTCACCTCCAGGAGAGATAGGTTTCGAATCCTGATGTGTTGGCACCTATCTGATCTTACGGGTATCCCTTGCCAATCCCGCTCGCCAGCCGCCTACGGAGGGGTGATCTCGTCGAGGCGGGTCACCCGAACGATCTCGACCGTGGACGCCTCCGACGGATCGAGGACCTGCCACACCCGATTCGCTGTCGCCGCGTGCCCGCCCGCTGCGGTCACAACCTCCACACGGTCGTACCGCACCGGAACCGGTGCCGAAATCGGCGTGAGGAGCCGGTACCAGCTGACCGTGTCGTCCAGCCACTCCCGCCCGAGCACATGCTGCGCGGTCACCTGACCATGGCCGGACAGGACAGCCCCCGGTCCCTCGTAGACCACTTCCGCTGGCACCGGCCCCAGGAGACCGGTCGAGAGGTCGAGTTGGGGCGTTCCCGTTGGGCGAGTGATACGCACTGTGTCCACCAGCAGCGTCGACTCCAGCTTCTCCCGTTCCGCCTCGGTATCGATCGGCGTGCTCACGAGGTGCTGGCCGAAGTGCTGGACTGGGTGTTCTGGTCCAGGAACGTCGTGCGGACCACGGCCAGGGTGGAGGTCTGCCCGACGTCGAGGACGCGCCACGTACGGCTGACAGCCGCGGGATCGGCAGCGTTGACGACGCTCACCGTGTCCTCACGCGAAGCGACCGGGGCATCCAGGGGCGTGATCAGCTTGTACTTCGACGTGGAGTCGTCGACGTACGCCTGACCTTCCAGGTGCAGCACGATCCCCGGATCACCGTTCGGGAAGATCCCGCCGTGCCCTTCGTAGATGATGACGGGCGGGCCGGGCTCGTACTGGCCCGTGTCCGGGTTGAAGACCGGCTCGCCCACCCTACTGATACGGACGGTGTCGGTGAGGATCTTGCGTTCGATCAGGTCGCTGACAGCCCCCAGGGTCAGCCCTTCAGTGGGTGTGCTCATGCCACTCACCCTATTGGCCATCGCCGACAACTCTGGCTGTCAGGTTGCGCTTTGCCCTGGAGGCGTGACGAAGACGCTGCTGTGGCCGAGCAGCTGAGACTCGACTTCAGCCAACAGATGTGACACGGGGCAGCCGTATGCCAAGCAGACCTTAACGAGAACGGTCACCGTTGGCTCGGTCACGGCTCGCTCGATCCGTGAGAGCGTCGACCGACTGACACCCGTTCGTAGTTCAAGGTCGTACACCGACCAGCCGCGCTCTTCCCGGAGGCTGAACAGGGAGCGCGCCAGGTCGGTTTTGAAACGAATGGCGTATGTCTCCCCTCTGTCGTCGGCGTCCTCTGTACCTTGCTCCGTCGCCGGTTCGGGGCTGCTGTTACGAGTCGACGATGAGGGGCTGTCGGCCTTCGAGCCGACCGGACCAGTACCGCTCGTTGCTGCCGCGTGCGGCTCGGACGGCGATGCCGAGTCGTTGGGCGATGTTGCTGCGGTCACGGAGGCTGAGGGCTCCCTGAATGGTGAGGGTGCGTGTCGTCGCGTCCCAGTCGAGGGCGGGGACCGTGGGCACGCCGAGCCACACGAGCTGGTCTCGGATGGCGTCCGCGGTGACCGGGGGCGGGGATGCGGTGGCGCATCGTTCGCGCTGACTGGCCGGGCAGTGGTTGGCGGTGCAGGTGGGCGTGGCGTGGACGTGGTGGTTGTCCGGGCGTTGCAGAACGTGAGCGAGGGCGCAGGAGTTCGTCTGGTAGATGGGGTGGCCGGGGTAACGGGCGGGGAGAGCGTCCAGGAGGTCCCAGGTCTCGCGCGGCCACACGGCGTCGGCCGATTCGAGGGGCAGGGTTTTGTCGCCCAGCGCGGGCCACAGGTCAGCCATCTGTTGCCGGGATCCGCGTTTGACCTTGAGTCCGACGGCTACGGAGCAGGTGGAGTAGCGGGCGGCCCAGTCCAGGACGTAGGTGATCGTCTCGGGGGCGGCGTTCGCGTGGATGAGGGGACGCCAGTAGTGGATGACCGGGATGCCGTGTTCGCGCAGGCGCGGGAAGTTGTCGCGGAGGGCATCGTGGTCGATGCCGCGTTCGATGTCGGGGCCGAGGCCGGAGTAGCTGAGGTAGACGATCACGGGGATGCTGGCGGCCGTGGCCGTGAGGATTGCGTCGATGACGTCTTGGGTGACCTTGCACTTCGTGATCAGGCACACCGGGTTGTGTACGCCCTTGGTGGCCAGTTCACCGAGGAAATCGACAAGGTGGGCGCGGTTGCGGGGGGTTGCGAGGGCGTCGGTGCAGGTGTAGAGGGCGAGGACGGCTTGCGGGTAGTAGTAGGGGCTGGACAGGAGCAAGTCGATGGTTCGCTGGGGGGTGGCCAGTTGGGCCGGTTTGACGCGAGTCTGGCCGCGGTCGAGCAGGTAGCAGTAGTCGCAGACCTTGGGGCATCCCTGATCCGGGTTGATCGCGAGCCAGGTGTCGTGCTGGTCGATGACCGGCTCCCATACCCGCTGTGGAGGCAGGAGGGGTAAGGCAGTTCGCACGAGTGGGTCCTTTCCGGCCGGTGGTGCCGCCCGTCCGGCCGTGGGCGGGCGGCACCGGCTTTGTCAGGCGGGTTGGATGGTGATGCGGGCGCCGACGGCGGCGAGCTTGGCGACGGGTTCCTCGTAGCCGCGTTCGAGGTAGCGGGTGCCGCTGATGGTGCTGGTGCCTTCGGCGACGAGGGCGGCGAGGACATAGCCGAAGCCGGCGCGCAGGTCGGGGATGACGAGGTCGGCGGCTTTGAGCGGGGTCGGGCCGGTGATCTTGGCGGTGTGCTGGAAGTCGCGGTTGTGCCAGCGGCAGGCTGCGGCTCCCAGGCACCGGGTGGTCAGTTCGATGCCGGCACCCATGGAGTCGCTGAGCTGCTGGGCGTAGCCGAAGCGGTCTTCGTAGATCGTCTCGTGGACGACGGAAGTGCCGGTCGCCTGGGTGAGCAGGACCGTCATCGGCTGCTGCCAGTCGGTCATGAAGCCCGGGTGGACGCCGGTCTCGACGTCGGTGGCGGTCAGCGGCCGGGCCCGGAAGAACTCCAGGCCGTGCTCGGTCTCCTTGAACTCGCCGCCGACGTGGCGCAGGACGTTGAGGAAGGTGATCAGGTGATCCTGGCGTGCGCCGCGCACCTCGATGCGGCCGTCGGTGGCGACTGCTGCCGCCGCGAAGGAGGCGATCTCGATGCGGTCGGCCACGGTGTGGTGCTCGACGCCACGGAGTTCGCTGACACCGGAGATGGTGAGCGTGCGGTCGGTATCGATGGTGATCAGGGCGCCCATCTTCTGGAGCATCAGCACCAGGTCTACGATCTCGGGCTCGACGGCCGCGTTGGAGATGACGGTTGTGCCCTTGGCGAGGACAGCCGCCAGCAGCAGGTTCTCGGTGGCGCCGACTGAGGGGAACGGCAGATGGACGTGTGCCCCGGTGAGCCGGTCGGCACTGACTTTGACGGAGCCGGGCCGGTCCACGATGTCGGCGCCCATCTGGGCGAGACCTTGGAGGTGAAAGTCGATGGGCCGTTTGCCGATGGTGCAGCCACCGGGCAGGGGGACGACCGTCTCGCCGCGCCGGTGCAACAGGGGTCCCATCATGAGGATCGGGATCCGGTTGACGCCGGAGTACATGGAGGACAACGAGGTGCTGGTCACCTCAGGGGTGTGGACGCGCACGGTGTGCTCGCCGAGCCAGGACACCTCGGTGCCCAGCTCGGCGAGCATGCCGAGGACGAGGTCGACCTCGAGGATGCGGGGCACGCCGTGCAGTACGCAGGGTTCGCCAGTCAGCAGGGTGGCGACGAGTTCCTTGGTCACGGCGTTCTTCGCGCCGGAGGCTTCGACCGTGCCGTGAAGCGGTACTCCGCCGGTGATGCGGTAGGTGTGCCGGTCTGCGGCCATGGGCTGCTCCTGCGAGGTCAATTTATTCATTCAGCGATGTTTCCTGTCCCAGTTCGTGAGCGATTTGGGGAGGAATATCACTACAGGCTATAGATCAAATCCCGTCCCGTGAGATACGACGATACTGGTGTGGTCATGGTTGCACCGCCGCGCCCCGCTTCTCGGGCTGGTACACCCGGTTGAGGTAGACGGCTCCGCCGGTCAGTTGCGGCTGCAGCACCGCGGTCCGCGCTGTCTCCTCCAGGCGCAGCATCAGATCGACGCTCTCCTCCAGCTGCCGGCCGACGGTGAACGCACCGTGCCGGTAAAGGGTGAAGGCCAGGCCGTGACGCGTCAGTTCGTCGGCGCGAGGGGCGATGACTTTCTCCAGCTGCGGCCGGTACTCCAGAAGGCTGACGGCGGCGACGTCGGGGCGGTTCACCATGCCCTCCGGCAGGTCCAGCGGGACGGGGTTGGCGAGGAACTCGGACTTCACGGTGCTGTCGTCCGCTATGAGGCAGGGGATGTCGCCGAAGGTGTCGGCGCGGTTGGTCACGCTCGGCACGGGCAGGCCCAGGGATGCGTAGACCAGGCTGTAGGGGGCGTGGGTGTGCACGACGGCTCCGGCGCGGGGCAGCATCCGGTACAGGTCGAGGTGCACTGGAGTGCCGGATGCGCCCAGGCCGCCGGTCTGCTCGACGATCGCCCCGTCGGGGGCCAGGACGATGAAGTCTCGGGGGCTGACCTTCCAGCGGTCGAACGCCAGCCGGGTACAGGACAGCAGGATGTTCCCGTCCGGCATGCGCACCGACACCGCTCCTCCGGCCGGGTTGAGCAGCTGCCAGGCGACCATGTCGTCGATCACGCTGACGAGGTGCCTGCGTACGGTCTCATACCTCATGAATGTCCTTCCCAAGGAGTGGCGATCCGGCTTCCGGACTGCGGCCCGGACACCTGGCTGTCGGCGGGGATCCACACTGTGGCGACGGTGGTGCTCGGAGCCAGGACCGATCGGGCGTTGATGACGGCGCCGGGGCCGACGGTGACCCGTGCACCGGCGCGGACGCCGTCGCCGATCACCGCTGACCATTTCGGTTCGCCGGTACTCATCCGTCGGCCGTCCGGCAGGGCGAAGCTGATGGGCTTGTCCGGGCGGAGCATGTCGTCGTTGGTCATCACGCAGGCCGCGGTGAGCAGGTCGGCGGAGAAGTAGCAGCCGCGGCCGATGACGCAACAGCCCACGGTCGCCCGGTGGGACAGGATGCTGTGTTCGCCGACCAGGCTGCGGGAGATCTCGCACCCGTATCCGATGTGCACGTGGGACGAGATCACCGTTCGCCCGCGCACGGTCGAGTACTCGTGGATGCGCACGCCCGGACCGATCACCACGTCGTCGGCCACGTTCGCCAGCGTGGACACGTAGGCGTCGGGATGCATGCGTGGCCGGTTGCCGAGCGAGGCGCACACCAGGTCGTACACGGTGCCGGACACGTCGCCGATGGACGCGATGGGCTGATCGTCCAGGACGCCGGCACCCAGTTCCTTCAGGAACGGATCGTCGGCCAGGCGCAGCACATCACCTAAGAGGGGCCCGCCGTCGTTCACTGGACGGTCTCCAGGGTCCGGGAGGCTGGGCGTTGGCCCATGACCAGAGTCAGGTACTGGGCGGCGCAGCGGCCCGGGGTGTACCAGGCATCGGCCAGCACGCGGGCGGCGCTGCCCATCCTGGCCAGCGCCGGGCGGTCCAAAAGAGCATCGGCGAGGGCTGCCACGAGGTCGCCGGGGTCGTCCGGGTCGTAGACCATGCCGGTCAGCCCGTCGAAGACCAGCTCGGGGCTCGCGCCGGCGTTGGGCACCAGAGAGGGGACCGCGGCGCCGGCGGCGTCGATGACAGCACGCCCGAAACCCTCCTGGACCGACGCGGTGGCCAGAAGGTCGTACCCGGCCAGGCGGCGGGGCAGGTCGTCGGCATACCCGAGGAAACGCACTGGTGCATCCAGTTGGCGCGCCAGTTCGTCCAGCGCGGCCTGCTGTGAGCCCGCTTCTCCGAACACGTCCAGGCGCACCGCGGTGGACAGGCGCGGGTCGGCAACCGCCCGCACTAGGTGGTCCGTCCGCTTCCACGGCACGGTGCGGGCGACTGCAGCGACCAGCAGCCGACCGGTTGCCGGCCTGGAACGGAGAGGAACCACGGCAGGAATGGAAACCCCGTTGTGGATCATGGTGACGTATCGCGCCTTGGGCGCGTGAGCGCGCAGAGCGGCGGACGACGCGTGCGAGATGCCCACCCAGACGGGCACGGCAGACAGCACCTCCCATGGAAGATCACCGATCGTGCTTTCGACCAAGGCTCCGTCGGCCGGATCGATCACCCGGAGCACCTGGTCGGCGTTGACGACGTGGCGGACGACCGGCAGAACCCGTGCGTGCGGGGCGAGCACCACGTCGGCGGCTGCGGTGCGGTGGCTCGAGATCACCACGACGGGCTGGCCGTCGCTTACCTGGCAGACGCGGGTGAACGCCTTCTGGTAGTCGTGCCAGTTCGCGACCTCGTGAACGCGGGCGGCGGTGCAGTAGCCAGCGGGCGGGCCGCCCAGACGCCACCACACCACATCCACGTCGGGCACCATCTGGGCGAGATGCTCCGCCAGTTCGATGACGGAGTTCTCAGCTCCTCCTCGGGCCGTAGTGACCCAGGTCAGGACAACGTGCGGAATCACTGCGTCTCCTAGGGAAGCGGCGATCTTGGTTACGAGAAGCCGTTGCGTGCAGTGCGCACGGCGGCGGGTGCGAAGAGGTAGGCCGGACGAGACTCCTCCGCTCCGCGGTGGATGTGCTGGCGGTCGAAGATCAGAGCTGTTCCTCGCCACACTGGATCCGGTGCCGCCGCCTGGCCCCGCTCCGGGAGCTCTGCCTGCCCGGCGGCCGGACGTCATCCGAGCCACCGGGCACGAGCGGGGAGGACCGGGAGTAGGCAGGGCTTCCCGCTGCCGCCCTGAGGCGGCGTTGAGCGTCGGGGTGGACGAACAGTCCGCGCTGACCCTGGACGTGGATGAGGAGTCCGCGCTCTCCGAGCGGTTTGAGGGCGCGGCTGGCCGCGGGGACGCCGACGCCGAACTCATCGGCAAGTTGCGCAAGTCTCGGGATTCTGCGGCCGGGAGCATAGGCGCCGTCCGCTACGCGGCTCGTCACCACAGCTCTGAGGTGATCGGCGTTCGTTGTGCCTGGGGGCGGGACCGTCCAGGTCTCCCACTTCCCTGGTCCCGTGCGCACGCGAAGACTGGTGCCGGTGCGCGGCGTTCGTGGGTCCGTCACCACTATCCCCCGGCTGGGCACTCGGAGGAGGATCCCAGCGGCCGCCAGCCGGTTGACAGCGCGGTCGGTCACCTCACGGGAGACACCGAGTTCCTCGCCCAGGCAAGCGACCGACGGGAGCTTGTCGTCGACCTCGTAGGTTCCGTCCTCGATGCGGGCCCGGAGCTCGGTTTCCGCCGAGTCCCCTCGGAGCACCGCCGGCCCACGCCCGCGCAGCGCGTCCCCTTCCTCGAGCATCCGGTGCACGAAGCCATACGAGCGGCCCAGAACCGAGCCGATCGCGCGGACAGTGCCTCCGGCTTGATAGGCGCGGATGAGCACGCTGCGGTACCGCTCCCTGTCGCTCCCCTTGAGCCGTACGTGACGCGGGATGACGGGCAGCCCCTGGAGAAGCTGCGGCCATTGTGAGAGGCCGGGGTCGGCTGTGTGGTGGACGGGCTGCTGCCCCGCCCCATCGTTGTGGGCTGAGGCGGCTCCGCCGTCCCCGTCACCGACCGCTGCCTGAGCTGTACTCAACTGAATGCCTTCAGCGGGTCGAGCGCGGTTGCGGCGATGCGGTGCCAGCGGGCGTCGGCGTCGGCCGACAGGCGTAAGACGGCGGTCTGCCATGCCTTGATGGCGTCACCGCGCGGCCCGTGACGGGCGGAGCCGGTGTCGGCGTGTGCCATGGAGATTTCTCCGTTGAGTCGTGTGGCGGTGGCGGTTGGGGCCCCGCTGCCGGGATGGTTGGGGCGGGGCCCGGCAGCGGGGCGTGGAACCGCGCACGGCGATGCGGATTACGGGGGCGCCGTGCGCGGGGGCTTCACAGTGCGGTCGTCGGGTCCGCTCGGGCGTGCCGCGTGTGGTCGGCGAGGAGCACGGACCACGGTGTGCGGTCGGCCTCGTCGCCCGGGTGGTCGTGTTCGCGCAGGAGGCCTTGGGCGAGGCGCAGGCGCTGGACTTCTCCGGTGCCGGCGGGGGCGTAGGTGGTCTGCATGTCGCGCCATACCCGTTCGAGGGGGTAGCCGTCGTCGAGGGCGTTCGCGGCATGCAGTTCCATGGCGTCCCGGCCGGCCTCGGCGGCGAGTTCGTGGCCGAGGCCCTTGGCGGCGATGAGCTCTTCGTCGCACGACAGGCCGCGGTCGAGCATGTCGACGGCGTGGTAGGCGAGGATCCGGGCCATGATCACCCGGGCGGCCATCTGCCCGAGCCGGTTTCGGACCACGCCGAGGTCGGCGAGCGTGCCCTTGTAGCGGGGCCGGGCGCCGACGTACTGCGCGGTGAGCGCGACGGCCGTCTCGTGCAGGCCGAGAGAGACGGCCGTCAGGTTGGGTCTTCCGTACAGGACGCTGCTGGACTGGGCGACGTCGAAGCCCTGGCCGACCTCGCCGAGCACCCGGTCCGGGGGGATGCGCACCCGGTCGAAGCTGATCTGGGCGAAGCTGAAACCGTGCAGCCCCAGCTTGCCGGTGTGCCGTACGACGCTCACACCACGCTGGTCGCCCGGGACGAGGAACGCGGTAAGAGCCTGCGTCGTGCGGGCGCCGGCCGGGCCGGTGCGGGCGACGACGACGTGGAGGTCGGCGATGTGGCTGTTCCCGACGTGGGCCTTGACCCCCGTGAGAACCCAGGCTTTCCCGTCCCACTCGGCCGCGCTCGCCATCCCGCCGATGTGACCGCCCTGGTCCGGCTCGGTCACCGCGATCGACATCAGCACGCTGCCGTCCGCCACGGCCGGCAGCAGCGTCTTGTGCTGGTCGTAGTCACCGTAGTGGAGCAGGGCACCGACCGGTATCAGGCTGGCCTGGAGGATGGCGGCGGCCGCGCCGGAGACACGGGCGAGGCGGTGGATGAGGATCGTCTTGGCGACCTGCCCGGCCTGCATCCCGCCGAAGGCTTCGGGCACGGTGACGCCGAACCAACGGCGGCCGGCCAGCAACCGAGCGATCTTCCGGTCCACCCGCTGCGGCGCACTCTCCATACGGTCCACCCGGGGCGCGATCTCTTGGGCGGCGAAGTCGTCGGCGGCCTCCCACAGCGCCTGATGGGCAGGCGTGAGAAACCTGTCAAGAGTGGCGGGCGTGGCGGGCATGGACATGGACGGTCCCTCTCCCTGAAGGGGGCTCACATGGCGGCTGCGGCCGGAACCGCGTGCGGGGGAGTTCCGGGGCAAGACGTTCGTCAACGGGCAGGCGTGGGGATCTTGACGACGTCGGCCGCCGCGCGCACGGCGCCCCGGACGATGGTCTGCACCCGGGCCGCGTCCTGGAGGGTCCGCGGTTCCGGGTCGATGACGCAGACGGTGAGCAGGACCAGGCCGGTCGCCTCGTCGATGATCGGGCTGCCGAAGTAGGACTGGATGCCGATGGCGTCGACGACGTGGTTGCTCTGGAAGCGTGGGGAGGCGGCCACGTCCGGCAGGGGCAGGCCGCGCTTGCGCTGGACGACCTCGGGGCAGTAGCCGTGACCGCGGTTCATGGAGCGGCCGACGATGGGATAGCCGGCGTCCCGCGGCGGGTTGTGCAGGCCCAGGAACGTCTGCTCGTCGCTGAAGGCGTTCACCATGCCGTAGAGGAAGCCGGTGCGCTCGGCCATGTCGGTGGCGATGTCGTCGAGTACCTGCTGCCCCTGCATGGGGATGCCCAGCTCGCTGAACCGGGTCAGGCGGGTGGCCATCTCGGACAGCTCGGTGGCCGGGTCGTCCGTGTAGGTCTGGATCTGGTGCTGCACAGTGCGGGCTGTCGTCGTGGTCATCATGCGTCCAAAAGGGTGGGGCGGGCGGATTGGCTCTTCACGACGTGCTTGACCAGGGCGATCAGCACGGAGGCCACGGATTCGGGGTTGCGGGCGTCGCAGAACATCAGCGGCACGGAGGCGTCCACGTCGAAGGCCTCGCGGATCTCCGGAAGGGTGCGGGGAGCGGCGCCGGGGAACCGGTTGATCGCTATGACGAAGGGCATGCCGAGCTGTTCGAAGAAGTCGGCGGCGTGGAAGCTGGAGTCGATCCTGCGGGTGTCGGCCAGGACGACGGCGCCGAACGCGCCTTCGGCCAGGTCGTGCCAGAAGTCCCAGAAGCGCGGCTGTCCTGGGGTGCCGAACAGGTAGAGCTCGATCGGGTCGGGCACGTCCCAGCCGACGCGGCCGAAGTCGAAGGCGACCGTGGTGGTCGTCTTGGCCTCGACCCCGTGCAGGCTGTCGGTCGCCGTGCTCTGCTCGGTCAGCAGCTCCTCGGTGCGCAGCGGAGTGATGTCGCTGACCGCTCCGATCGCTGTGGTCTTGCCGACGCCGAACCCGCCGGCGACGACCACCTTGACGGTCACCCGCTCGCCCGGCTGCAGAGGCTGCGTCATGGCGCCGTCACCCGGCCTTCGCTTCTGCGCCCGGCCACCGGCGCTTGAGGCCGGCGCTCACAGCCATCAGCGTCTGTACGTCGCGGTTCTCGCCGGGCGCCACCGGCACGTGCACCTTCAGGGCCCCGGCGTCGATCAGGTCGGAGACGAGGACCGTCACCGCGGCGACGTGCAGGCTCAGCGTCCCGGCCAGCTCGGCAAGCGGACGCCGATGCTGCCGGCACAACTCGACGATCTGCACGCTCTCCTCGGGCATGCTGCGCGGCGGGCGTCGGCCGGGGCCCAGGACGGTGTGCATGCTGAGGCGGTGACGGGCTCGGGTGCGCCCGTCGGTCACCGCGTACAGCCGCACGATGCCGGCCGTCTCGTCCGAGGCCGCTAATGAGTCCGGACCGGAGCGGGAGTTCATTCGACACCGGAGCCCTGACCGTGACGCGTGCGGACCGGGGTGGTCATGTAGGGGGCGAACCGCTGCACCAGGCGGCCGGCGGCGAAGGCGACGGTTCCGACGTTGGCGTCCGTGCGAGCGAGCACGACCAGGACGGTTGCGACGGTCTTTCCGGAGGCGATGAAGGCGCTTCCCGTACCGGCCTCGGTGACCAGGAAGAGGGTGTCCTCGCGCTCGACGAGGATCTGGCCCGCCGGCATCTGCTTGTCCGTCGGCCCGGTGACGCCCTTGGCCAGTCCTGCCAGGCCCGAGAACGCGGCGGCCAGCTCGTCCGCCCAGTCCTCGTCCATGTGGGACGGGATCGCCTGCCTTATCCCGTCTCGGGAGGCCAGTAATGCGTGGGTGACGCCGGCGGTGTCCTGCACTAATTCGTCCAGCAGACGCGCCATCTGGTCCTGGACCTCCTTGGGGGAGATCACGGGGGCAGTCGTGTCGTAGGTCATGGCAAACACTCCGGGAGATCAGGACTGGGTGGTGGGGGAGGCATCGGACTGCAGACCGGCGTGCAGACCGGTCCGCCAGTCCGCAACGGCCTGGGGATTCGCGGCCGGGGCAGGAGCTGCGGGGCCCTGCTCCGTGGGCATGGGACGCTGCACCCGCTTTCGTCGGGGCAGCGAGCCCGTACTGGCGTCGCCGACCGGTCGCGCGGGGCCGGCGGCGCTGGGGCCGGGACCCGTCGGGCGCGGTGCAGCCGCCGCGTGCGCCAGCTGCCCAGCACCTGGCCGAGGCTGGGGCTGAGCGGGGATCGTGACGGTCCCGATGGCCGGAGCGGTCGGGACGAGGTAGTGGTTGGGGACGACGACGTTGGCCGTCGTGCCGCCCGTCGGGTTCATCGACAGCCAGACTTCGAGGCCGTGCTTCACGGCGATCCTGGCGGCGGTGATCAGACCGAGGCTGCCCCGGCGGACCTGATCTGCGATGTCGGCGTGGCCGGGGTTGTTCAGGAGCTTGTTGAGGAGGTCCCGCTTCTGCGGGTTCATGAGGAGGATCGCGCGGTCCTCGACCTCGAAGTGCAGACCCCGGGCGACCTTCTGCGCCCGCACGATGACCTTGGCAGCCGGGTCGGAGTGGTCCAGGCCGTTGTCGATGAACTCGGCGAGCAGATGCGTGACGTCGGGGTGGACGTGGGCGGGCAGTGCGAACGCCGCCCCCACGTCACCGCTCGCGAGCTGCACGCGGGGGTACTTCACGACCTCCGACTTCGCGCCGCGCAGAAGCGTGGCGACGGGAACGGGCGCCCGGGTCTCGCGCAGGAACTGGCCGCCCAGGACGACGGAGACGCTCTCGACCATGCGGCGCAGCCGTGTCGCGAGGTGGTCGATCTTGAAGCAGTGGGCGAGCAGATCCACGTCCTCGGTCGCCCTCTGCAGCAGTGTCAGGTGCTCCAGCATCTCCCCGATCAGCCCGTGCTGACGGCGCGACAGGGTCTGATGCATCGCCACCAGCACCGCGGCCTGCGACTCGTCATGCACGCGCAGCATGGCGGCGGCGCCCTGCACCTGCAGGCTGCCGACCAGCTCCAGAACCTTGGCCAGCGTGTCGCCGCCGTTGAAGGGAGGCTCCTGGGGAAGTGGGGGACGCGCCCCCCGGCACAGCTCCTGCGCCGTCCAGATGACGCTCTTCTCCGCGGCCTGCACGGCCTCCGCGACGCGCTGCAGCTCGCCGTCACGATGCCCCTGGAGGGCGGCCGCCACGGCCTGGACCCGGATGGCGCCGACGAGTCCCGTGACGAGCACACTGCCACCGAGGCAGACGGCGACCTGCGTGACGGTGAAGCCGAAGGCCCAAGCAGCAACGACGGTCCCGCCCGCCAGAACGGCCATGCACGCCAGCGGGGCGTACAGGACGCCGGAGACTTCGTCCAGGAGATAGCGGTCTGTCCGGGGGCGGCGGCCCCGTCTGCGGCGGTGAGCGGCCGGGCGGGCAGTGGACTGAGGGGAAGGCATGAGGTCCTCGGAGTCGGTTCCAGCAGGGGGACGTGCGGGCCGGCCGGGCGCGTCAGCCGACGGGGAGGACGGCCTGCACGGTCTTGCCCACGATCACGCCGTCGTCGTCCCTCACCACGCCCCACCCCAGGCGGCCCCGGTAGTGCGCCACCCACCACAGGCCAGTCGGCGTTCCTGTGGCTCTTCCGGACTGGTTCGCCGCCTTCTCGAAGCCGGGGAACTCGGGGTACGCGTCGTCCACCTCGACAAGAAGCTCCCGGGCGTCCGCGGTCACGATCAGACGCAGAGGGACGCGGCCGTCGGCGAAGGGCCTGGCGTGCCGTACGGCGTTGTCCACCAGCTTGTCGGCGACACGTGCCGCGATGTCCACGTTGCCCGACCAGCGCCCGATCGTCAGCCAGGACCGGGACCGCAGCCGTGCGTTGCGACCCGCTCCCCCGTCGGCCAGCAACGTCGTACACCAGTCAAAAGCCGGCCGCTCCTCGGATACCAGGGGCAACAGAGTGACTGCGGCGAGCTGCGGCCCCTCGCCGGGCGACGTCCCGGTCGTAGGCACGAGCGCACCGGGCGCGGTGCTCGGACTCGGACTCGGATGGTTCACGGGGGCTCCCGGTATACGGCTGTGCTCGCTCGGGCACTCTCAGCTAAACGGAGTACGAGCGTTGCAAACCGCTGGTCGACGGCTCTACCCCCCAACAGACCTCGGACTGGGCCGGGATTTTGAAGGTCAGCCTCGGAGTTCCCCCGAAATGACCTCGGACCGCTAAGTAACCTCTATCCAGGGCAACTTCATCGGGGAAGGAGTCTTACCGTCGTCGCAATGGCATGCCAGACACAACGATGAGAGGCGGGCACCGTGCTGTTCTTCCGGTTCATCCTCGAACAACGCGGCGTACGCACCCCCGAGGACGTTCTCGAGCTCTACCAGGCCGCAGCCGGGCAACGGGGTCCCCACACGGAAGTCCCGGCGCTCAAGACCGTCCAAGGATGGTTCTATGACGGGCGTAGGCCTCAGCGCGCCTTCCGCCCGGTTATCACCGCGATGCTTGGCCACACCATCGATGCGTTATGGACTGAGGTACCCGCCGGGACTCCACCGAGCTTCGTACCTTCCAGCGGCACGTCACCGACTCACCCCCGCGTCGATGCCGGCGCGGACCTGATCGAGATGCAAAGGACGGGCGCGATGGCTGTACAGCGCGCGAAGGACTTCCTCTTCGGGCAAGACCGCGGGACCGTGGGCGATGACACGCTCGGACTACTCGACGACGAGGTCAACCGACTCGTCACCGCCTACCCCCGCGAACCCCTCTCGGTGGTCTGGGACGACCTTCTTGCCACGCAGGAACAGGTCTTTCGCCTCTTGGAGGGCGGCCGGCTGAAGCCGTCGCAGTTGCGCGACTTGTACTTCAAGGGTGCCCTGCTGTCGTTCCTGGTAGCCAAGGGCTTCAACGACATGCAGTCGCCGCACCAGGCCCTGACCATGACCCGCGTTGCAGCGGCCTGTGCCCGCGATGCCGAACACCCTGGACTCATAGCTCTGGTCGACGGACTCAAGAGCCTCATCGCGTACTGGGCGGACAAGCCTGACGACGCCCTGCACTACGCCAGCCAGGGTGCCGCGACCGCAGCCAACCTCCCTGGAACGGTGGGCCTGTGGCTACTGGGCCTGCAAGCCCGTGCAGCCGCGGTCATCGGCGATGAAGCCACGGTCCATACCGTGAACCAGCGAGCCACCGAAGGACGCGAGCACGTCGTCCACGACGATCTTGATCGGCTCGGCGGCCTCTTCTTCTACGCGCCGGAGAAGCAGCTCTACTACGCGGTGGAGGCGGAGGCGCTGCTCGGCAACGGCAACCAGCAGCTCAGTGACCAGGCGGAGGATGCGGTGCGAGCGTTCAGCGACCCGACGTCACCGAACTGGGCGTTCGGGGATCTCGCCGGCGCGCGATGCGACCTCGCAATGATCCGACTGTTCGCGGGCGACGTGGACGGTACGGCGGCAGCCCTCCGACCTGTTCTGGATCTGCCGGTCACGCACAGGAACAACGGCATCATCGTCTCGGCGATGCGGGTGCGCCAGGCTCTAGGTCAGAGCCCAGCCAGGACATCTGCCGTCGGGCGCGACCTCCGCCTGGAGATCGAGGCCTTTCCGGCAAGCCGGCCGGCGCTGCCACGCGGGTAAAGTCCGCCGCATGTACCCGGTCAAACGGTCCAGCCCACGCCTCACCCTTCGTGAGCTCACCGCCGACGACGTCGCCGCGGTGTTCGCCATCTACGGCAACGAAGAGGCGACGGAGCACCTGTCATTCGAACCGCGTACGCGCGACCAAGTCGGCGAGATCATCGCCCGGTCTGTCGCCTCAGCTGCAGCAGTCCCGCGATCCGAGTACGCACTCATGGTCATAGAGCGGGAATCAGACGATGCAGTCGGGTTTGGCCGGATTGCTATGGATCCACACCAGCAGCGCGGAGCAACCTTCGGCTTCGCGCTGCGCCCAGACGCCTGGGGTGTTGGATATGGCGTCGAAACGGTGCGCCTCCTCCTCAGTCTCGGGTTCGACGAACTCGGACTGCACCGCATTTGGGGTGCTCGATCGCCGTTCAACCAGGGGTCAGCGAAGACAATGTCGGCAGCGGGAATGACCGAAGAGGGCACCATTCGGGAGCACATTCTGAAGGCCGGGAATTGGCGCGACTCCGTCGTACACGCCATCCTCGATCGCGAGTGGGCCGCACTCCGGCCCACCTGGCCCTAGAGGCTGTCTCCTTGAAGTGGCGGTGAGCTGGTGTCACCGGCACGGGGGTGAAGCAGCTCGTGGGTGCACCACGAGAACGACCAGTACGCGGAAGAGCGACTCTGCGGCAGCGCCGAGTCTCGTCCGGCCAGTTACTGTCGATCAGCCGTGTGTCGACCCATCGAAGTTTCGGTTGAGGCCGTGGCATCCCGCGAGGCACTTATCGCAGCTGAGCCTCACTCCCGGCCGAAAATTCGGCCCAAGAGCAGCACGCAGCTCGGTAGATGTGCCGAGCGACAGGCTGCCGAAGCGCGCATCCCGGAACCTCGGGTTAGCTACGAGGGCCACTGCCAGGATCTGGGCCTTCGTGATGACGACGAGGCACTCACGGCCTTCGTACGACTCACCGGGGATGTGATCGCATTCGTCAGGATCAAGTCCGCAAATCGAGCACTCCGACTCGTCCACGCGTGTCTCCACGCTAAACCCGACCCGAAGATGCCCAAGATCGACTGGACACTCCCGGTAGTAGACGCCGTCGCGGTAGGCCATGGTGCAAGCCTTCGGATAGCCCCGCCTCAGCAATCCGCCTACCTCGTCCAGCAGCTCATGAGCTCGGTCGAAGAGGGCAAGGTCGTGCTCTTCGGAACGGTCCATTACCTGCCGCAGCTCCCCCCTCAGCCGCCGCAGGATCTCTAGCGCAGCTGGATCGGGGTGGCGTGCAGCTTTGGCCTGCTCAAGGTCGACCTGGCACTGCTGGAAGACTTCGTTCTCATCCCTCGGGGAGCTGACGGCGCTCATCCTCAGAACCCCACCTCTCGATCCTGGTGATCGCTTCGAGGACCGAGTCGGCCGGGCCGTCCAGCACCAGCTTGGTGGTCAGGTCACCCTGCCGGGTTACCTCCACGTGCAGAACGGGGGACGGAACAGTCACCTCTTCGCCGGACGAATCGCCCCTCCTGAGGATCTTCATCGTCGCGTAGGAGGAGACCAAGCCAGTCAGCGTTGCGATCAGGGTCTCTTTCCCGACGTCCCTGGCGAACTCAATGATCGGCAACCAGAACTCGGCGGCGTCGTGGGTCAGGTAGGTGCGATCAGGCTTCTCGTCCTCGAACTCGACGGTCAAGCCGGCGGCTCGGATGAGCTTCGCCACCCTGATCGCTTCGTACGGGTAGTTCCCGGGGACATCCGAGCGGGACACGCTCGGCAGTCCGGCAACTCCGCGCCTGATCAGCACGTCAGCCAAGGTCAACCCCCTCAGTTTCCTCTCAGTTGCCATGATTCCACAACTAGAGCCCATCTCTTTGATCGGTGAGTGCATCGTGGTGCGGGCTGGTTAGTCTGCTGCGATGACGTATAGCGAGTTGATCGTTGATCTGCGCGGTCGGCCGATCGAGACACTCAACGACTTCTGGGATGCTGTTGCCGAGCCGTGCGGGCTGCCGGAGTGGTTTGGTCGGAACCTGGACGCGTGGTCGGACACGATCGAGACCCGGGGCATCTCCGAGGTGATCGACAGCCACGACATTCTGATCGTCCACTTCGACCAGCGGGGTCTCTTCGGTGGGGACCGGCGGGAGGCCAACGTCCTGGTCGGCATCTTTGACGGAGAACAGAATCGACTCGTCGTCCATGGGCTTGTCTGACGAATCCTTCGAACGCCTTGCTCAGCGCCGGGTCCAGATGAGGATGGCAGCAAGGTGGAGTGCGGCCTGGTAGGCGATGGCGAGCTTATCCGTCCGCATTGCGAGGCCGCGCCACTGCTTGAGTCGGGCGATGCACCGCTCGACGGTGTTGCGCTCCTTGTATGTCTCGGCGTCGAAGCCGGGCGGGCGGCCTCCGGCACGGCCTCGCCGAAAACGGTGACCGATCTGATCAGCGGGCTGTGGGATGACCCCACGGATGCCACGCCGACGGAGGTGTCCACGGATCGCGCGGGAAGAGTAGGCGCGATCCGCAAGCACGAGCGCAGGGCGGGTTCTTGGCCTACCGAGTCCTCTTCGCGGGACCCGGATTCCGGCCATGACCGCCTCGAAGGCCGGCGCATCACCGGCCTGGCCTGCAGTGACGTGGATAGACAGAGGCCGCGCCCGGCTGTCGCTGGCCAAGTGGACCTTCGCGCTCAAGCCGCCGCGGGAGCGTCCGAGCGCGTGGTCCTCAGGTTCGGACCGGCCGGGCACCCCCTTTTCCTGGCTCCGGCCGAATGCTGGTGAGCCCGGCAGACGGTGGAGTCCACCGAGACCGTCCAGCCCACGTCGTCATCGGCATCCGCCACTGCAAGTACCGCCGCGAGGACCCGTTCCCATGTGCCGTCCACGGCCCACCTGATCAGGCGCTTGTGCGCGGTCTGAAAGGGTCCCAGCTCTTCTGGCAGATCGCGCCAGGGTGAGCAGGTGCGGTACTTCCACGCGATAGCTTCCAGGGTCCGGCGGTGGTTGGCCCATCGTCGTCCACGGACCGGATCGGCCGGCATCGGCGGCTCGATCCGGTCCCACATCGCATCGGTGATCACTAACCGGACAGACATATCCGATCAACTGATCAACCCGTCAAAGAGACACGCTCTAGGACGCCGTGCTGCCGCTCGGCCAGGTGGGGCCAAGTGGTCATAGCGCCACGCCATTCCGAGACCACCGAGTGACTTGAGCACCGGAGGGCAGCCGCATGAACGACACGATCACCTATCGCAGAACCAGCAACGTGGATGTAGTACGGCAGCTCATCCTCGACGTTCACGTGGAAGTGCGCGGAGAGTTCGGCCTGATGGACCGACCCTTCTACCAACGCGATCGATTCGACGAACGGCTGACCGCGTACTCGTCCCGTACGGGCTGGGAGGCCGTGATTGGGTACCACGACGAGGAACCGGTCGGGTACGTCTTCGCTGTGCCGCTGGGCGAGAACACCGGATGGTGGTCCGCAGAGCAGGAGCCTCTCGCCGACGAGTACATCGCGGAGGACGGCAGGAAGACCCTGGCCCTGAACGAGATCCTCGTGCGCCAACCGTGGAGGGGCGCTCACGGCAAAGGCACCGCGCACGCTCTTCACGAGGAACTGCTGTCGCAGCGCCAGGAGCGACGCGTCACTCTGTTGGTCAACCCTGCTCTGTCCGACGGACGCCTCAAGGCCGTCTATGAGTCCTGGGGATACAAGCAGATCGGTCGGCAACAGCCCTTCGACGACTCGCCGGTCTTCGCCACGATGATGCGGGACCCCCTGCGCTGACGGGTCACTCCTGGCACGGCGGCGGCGTTCGTACACACAGGCCGCCGAACGCCGCCGCGCCAACCTGCCGGCTCAGGCCGCTTCCAACAGATCCGGGCGCGGCCCGAAACCGCGCCGACAGCGAGGATGGGAGATCGGCCACTGCGCGGCATCCTCGACGGTCCGCACTGTGCGGTTGGCCTTGTCGCTGTCCTGATGGGTGGTCCAGCCGCAGTCGAGGCCATCGAAGACCTCGACCATCGTGACGCCCGCCTGGCGGGTCCGGTTAAGGGTGCCGGCGTTGAAGGCGACGGCCGACTTGGCGAGGGTGGCGGCCTCGGCCCACGCACGGACCGGGACGCGAGCACCGTTGCGGTAGACGACGTGGGTCAGCTTGTGCTCGGCGGCGAGTCTGACCGCCACATTCTTCCCAGCCTGCTTCGCCGTCATGTTGCCCGCCGCGAGCAGCGGGATCTCTCGGCGGGCCGCCTCTCGCGCCGCCCGATAGAACTGGTTGGCCATTCGCTCGGCTTCCTGGGAACGGCGCAGGAAGTCGGCGTACGAGTCGGCCGCGAGCGACTGTAGGGCATCGCGGTGGAGGGTGGTCCAGGTGAAGGTCACGTCGAGGGCCTCAGCGGCGGCTTGAGCGCCGGCGGCGTACAGGTGAGGTAGCTGCCGTTGGACGAACTGTCGTGCCTCTTGGTCTACGCGTTGGCGGAAGGCGCGGATCGCTTGCTTGAACTCTTCCAACGTCGCCACGGTATGGGGCGTCCTTGGGTTGTCGGCGAACTGGGTGAGGACGGCGCGCTGTTTGGCGGCGAGTCGCTGCCAGGCTTCCTCGAGTACGGCCGCGACGCGGCGCGCGATCTCGTCCGGATCTCCGGGCACCAACGGTGACCACTCGTACGGCACGCTGCTCTACCGGCCCCGGCGAGCGCGCAGCAGCGGCACGGTCACGACATCAGTGCTTTCCTCGCTATTGGCCAGTTCGTCCGGCGCGACCAGGTCCACGAGCGCGGTGATCTGACGTTCGAGTCCTGCGAGGTTGTTGCTCTGGTCGATGGTGACCACGCCGTCCACGGTCATGCGGAGGGGGTCGGCGAGCAGCTTCGCGCGCCGCTCGGCCAAGACCTCGTTCGCGACAGCGCGAGCGGAGGTCAGCCGCACGTAGCGTGCGTCCAAGTCGGAGGTGTCAGTGGTGGGGCCGAGCTGAGCCAGCAGCCAGGCGCGTACAGCGACGTCCACAAGATGCTCCTGTTGTACGAGGTGAGGCCCGACACCGTGGTGGTGACGAGCCTCACTGGTGATGGGCCGTTACCTACGCACCTGCGACAGCCGTCTTCGCGGCGCGTCGTCTCGGGGTCTTGGCCGGCTCCGGCTCCGGCTCCGGCTCCGGCTCCGGCTCCGGCTCCGGCTCCGGCTCCGGCTCCGGCTCCGGCTCCGGCTCCGAGGCACGATCCGCCATGGTTGGTATCTCTCCCGCCTCGCCGTCCGCGCCGATCGGGTTCGGGGTGTCCTCCTCCGCAGAGGGAGCCTCCCCCGCCCACGCGGCCGGGTTCGGGATGAGCAGGGCGAGCCGCTCGGGAACCTCCTCCCCCGCTTCCAGTCGGATCGGGCCCTGCTCGGGGTCTCGTACGAATACCGTGCGCGCCAACTTCGCCATGGCCAGCTCCCTTTAGAAGACCGTCGCGGCGATGTGGATGTCCGGCACGTACAGCACGGGCATCGCAGCGGCGGCGGAGATCGTGGACAGTTGGACTGGGGTGCGCGTCTGCACGTGGGTTGTGATCACGATGCCGGGGGCCTCCTCAGCGGTGATGACTCCCTTGCCACGCAGCTCGATCGCCTCGGCGGTCAGACCGTACTGGGTCTCGCCCCACTGTTCGCGGCGCGGCGGGATCATCGCCCACAGCGACTCCGGGGTCGTGCGTACCAGGTTGTCGCTGCTGTCGTACACCTGCACGTCGTAGGCGGTGACGGGCGGCAGGTTGTACTTGGCACGGACGCGATTGACCTCCTCCGGAGCGAGCATCCCGGTCGGGATCTGGTCCGTGGACGGCGAGTTGTGGAACGCAGCCCGGTACTCCGCCGTGGACCCGAGCAGGGACAGCGCCTTCTCCGAGCTGATGACCCGCTCCGGACGCGGGGCGCCGATGCTCTTCAGGTACTGGATCCACGCCAGCTCGTCCGTGACCGGGGTGGCCGCATCCGATTGGGACCACGGCACCGCCACCGTCGGCCGGTTGGCAGCCGGCACCCGCCAGTCCACGTCCAGGGCCACACCGGGCAACGACACCACACCGGTGGACAGCATCTGGCCGGCGGCGATCTCCATGGCTGCCTTCGTGGCCTCCACGTGTTGTTCGAGGTCGTCGTACAGCAGGTCGAGGAACTCACTGGTGTCCTGGCCACGATCGACGGCTGACAGGATGACCTGGAGCTCGGAGAACGGCAGCTCCTGGCCAACCCAGGGCAGCATGCCTTCGCTGATGACCTGCTCGGCCCGCCGCTTCGCGAGCGTCGGCGCGGCTTCCCACGCGCGGAACCGTGCCGCGTTGACGCGCCGCTTGCTGCTCTTCGTACGGAACTTGACGTTGTCGATGTTCCGTTCGGCGAATACCTCGCGGGTGAGGAGGTAGTCCTCCGGCGTGGTGATCGCTCGGACGAAGGCCTGGATGTCCTCTGGGACGATCGCCTCGAGAAGCTTCTCAAGTGCCATGGGGTCTGCCTCCTTACCGGTAGTGGATGAACGCCGTCGTGTTCGCGGCGGCCGGGGCCGTGAAGGCGACGGGCAGCTTCGACGCGTACACCTCGCCGCGCCACAGCAGGGCACCCGCGGTCCTCGGCGAGCCGGGGGTGAAGGCGGTTTCGGCGACGAGGAACCCAGCGAGGATCTGGGTGCCATCGCTCGCTGAGGAGTTGTAGGGGGCGTACAGGCCCGACGCAGTGATCTTGCCGAGCGGAAGCCCCGACTTGATGATGTTGCGGGGCTGGTTGAGCGTGCCCGCCGTGTAGTGGGTGCCCGATGTGAGCTTGCTGGTATCGATGGGGATTGTCTGGGCTTCATGGACGCCATCCAGCGAAGCCAGCCATGTCCGGTCGTCGGTGACCGTCGTGGTGGTGGTGAGGACCTGGTAGTCGCTCACGATGTCTCCCTCGTGGGTGCGGATCAGATTTCTCCCGCACCCGGCGCAGGTCGGCGCGGGGCGGTGTCCACGAGACGACGACGGTCGAGCCGCGCCAGGGCGTGGTCCCTGATCAAGCCCGACCGACTTCCGGAAGAGCGTCCACGGTTTTGCGGGGCGTGGTCCCAGAACCATGTCTCGTTGACGTGGTCAGTCGCTGATGAGCCCTCGTCGCCGAGCCCTTTCGAGACCCGCTGCTCCCGGCCTGGGTGGAATGCCTCCGCGCTTCGGCGGGCCGCCGGCGGGAGATCCGCCCGGAGCGGGCGGCACGGTCTCCCGGGCCTGGCCGAACAACTCGGGCCGCCGTTCCTTCAGCTGCTCAGCGGCAGCGATGACAGCCTGCTCGTCGGCGTCGGGCTGGTCGTGAAGGGCACGGTCGATCAGAAGCACCGCGTCATCAAGGTCGTCACCGGTCGCGCCTAGTCCTCCGAGGGCGGCACGCCGAATGGCGGCACGCTCCCTGGCCAGGGCCTGCGCCTCGCGTGCTTCGGCTGACCTCAGCTTCTCCTCGGCAGCCTGCTCACGGCGTTCGACCTCGGTCAGCGCGGCCTGGTCGGCGTCGCGCTTCGTGGTGATGAACTCGGCCAGCGCGTCAGAGTTGTCGAAGCCGAGGTCGCCGAGCAGCTTCTTCACGGCCGCCCGGCCGCCCTGAGTCTTCTCGCGGGCCAGCAGCCGCGACAGGTCCTCCTGCGTGACGCTGCTGGTCGGGGCGTCGCCCTCGTCGCCGGGCTTGCTGGAGTCGTCGTCGGGCGAGGCCCCGAGGATCGGGTAGATCGGCCGCCCGTCACGGCGGTGCCCGACCGGTTCGAGCGGGTTGGGTAGTGAGGGGTGCGTCATGCGTGAACCATCCACAGCTCTCCAGCGCCCCCGCGCCAGTGATCAGTGTAGTCACAGCGCAGGGTGCTCCCAGGCTCCTCCAGCTCAACATCAAGAGCACATTTCCAGCCACGACCGCTCGGTTCAAGTCAACTTGGCAATCAACTTCACCGACCGCCGATATTGCCTAAATTGAATTGCTTAAATACTCGCGTGGCTGCCGAAGAATTTGATCCACGCAGCTCACGGCCCCGCCGAGTTATGAGAGGGCCGCCGAGGAGCTGCAAAACCCATAACTTCGGCCTGCCCAAAAACAGAATACCCGCGCCCAAATTCGGCGTTTGCCCTGGTCAGAGGCCAGACCCATGCTCATCGCCATGGAACACGTCGCCATCAGTGGCGCCCTGGCCGTCTTCGGCTTCTTGGGCCTCTTGATCACTCTCATCGCCGCCCTCCTCCGCCAACTCCCCGAACTTTTTTCGGCCTGGCGTGAGGCTCGGGACTCTCTGCGAAACACCGCCCGAGACGGCGAGACCGATGATCGCCAGCCGTCTTAGCCCGTCCCTCCTTTACGGCCTGGCACCTACTCCTCCTGCCACACCGCCGCTTGAGCGTCACTCCCGCCGAGCTGGACGTTCGGGATCTCTGGGCTGGCAGGAGGCAGGCCGAGGTAGGCCCGGACGGCCGCATTGTCTCCTGTGGCGTCAGCAAGCCTTGATGCCGCGTCGAAGGCTCTGGCCTGAATCCGTTCAATCTCCTGATGGGCATCCTCAATCGGATATCCAACATCTTGGAGCATCCGCACACCTGTCTCCACGGACAGCACCCCAGCTCCTACCCCCTTCACGACCTCGTCCAGGACGGCTGCCCGGTCAGTCGGAGTGTGCGGTCCCCACATCAGCCGTGCGGGCAACGACTCCCCCGCGGGCCAGCCTTCGGCCTGTCCAGCTTGGTGGAGGCGCTGCACCATCCGCAGAAGGACGACGTACTTGTGGTCGCGGGCCAGGCGCATGGCGGCGACAAGCGAGTCGAGCGGGCCGAGTGCGAGCTGTAGCGCGTAGCCGGACGGTAGAGCGGTCGGGTCGAGGGTGCCGAGGCCGGCGGCGGTGAGGCGGCTGTTCGCGGCGATGCGGTCGAGGATGTGGTCGACGCGGGCGCGCAGTTCGGCGAGTTGGGCCGAGGTGTCGAGCACGTCCATGCGCCCGTTGTCGTTGAGCTGCCACACCGTCCCCGCCCGCACCTTGATCGGGAGCGGCTGGCCAGTGGCGCGGTCAATGGGCAGTCGGGCCCCGGCCAAACCGATGATCGGCGAGCCGGTGGTAGCCGAAGCGCCAGAGCTGTCGGTGTCCGTGGCGGACAGTTCGTCGAGGGCCTGGAGGACGGTGGCCACGGTGGGCTTCCCCCAGTGCTCTCCGCTGGCGGGGATGCTGTTCGTGATGTGGATGACGGGTATGAAGTCCGTCATCAGGTCGAGTCTGTCGAGGACTTCGCCATCCGAGCGGACCCGGTACCGGCCCTTGTGCATCGGCAGGTCGTACAGCAGGTCGGCGTGCTTAAGGTCGTCCAGGTCCCATTCCGCGTCGGTCAGGTAGCACGTCCACGGGGAGGACCGGGTGGGTGCCCAGGGGTAGGCGCGGGTGATGAGTCCTGTGTCGGCGTTGCGCGCGTCGCCCGTGACCAGGACCGGGTCGCCACTGTCGGTGTACAGGTGCTCGCGTGCCGGGCTACCGTCCTTCGCTGCGCCGCGCCGACTGGCCGGTCCGATCGCTCCGAGTTCGTAGGTGACCCGCCGAAGCCTCGCCTTCAGCCCGCGCCGTTTGTCCTCGGGCAGTTCCCACGCCAGGTGAACGCGCAGTGGGAACTCAGCACCGTCCTGCTCGCCGTCCTCCGGCCACTCCGGGAAGTACAGGCCCGGGTCCCAAGCGCGCAACAGGACCCGGCCTTTCCCCGGGTCCCAGGCCAGGGTGTAGACGGCGTCGCCCAGCAGGATCGCGGTTCTCTCGGCCTGTTGAAGGCGCAACGGCAGCATTTCCTTCTCCGCCCACGCCCTCAGCTTGACCTGTACGGCCAGCGCCGCGGCTGCCTCGGCGGTCGCCTCGTCGTCGGTGTGCTCCGCGCCCGCCACGGTGATGACCTGCTGGGAGCCGAGGAGGTAGCCGAGCGCGGTGTCGACCAACTTGGAGGCGTCGCCGAGCTCCCTCCGTTCGATGCCCGCCTCGTCATCGCCCGTCACGGCGGCGACCTGGCCGGCCTGGTTGGAGTCGTACGCGGCCAGCAGCCGGTAGGCGGCCAGGCGTCGCAGGTCCTCGTCGGGCACCCAGGATCGGGTCAGTTCCGCCCAGGTGTTAAGGCCTGGGCGGCGTGGGTCGGCCATGGCTGGCTTGTAGTCCAGCCAGCTCCAGACGTCGGTGATCAGCTCGCGCAGGCCCACAGTGCCCCTCCAGGCAGTCGGCCCCGCGCCGCAAGATCAGGTTACGGTGTCGGGTGCGGCGACGAGAAGCGTCGCTCACACGGCACCCCTTCCGAGATCGCCTCTTTTCTCAAACTGAGGGTGTGGGGACATCTCCAGAGTCACGCAGCGAGACGCCCTCTGCATTTGACCCGAAGACCCAATTATCGCCAGTTCTGGTACGGATCTCGTAGGCGTGGCCTACACTCGCCGCCATGGTAGGGGCACGGGGGCGCCTGATAGGTGGCCGGTACCGGTTGGACGAGACCATCGGCCAAGGCGGCATGGGCCGCGTCTGGCGAAGCCACGACGAAACGCTGAATCGGAACGTCGCGGTCAAGGAAGTCCTCTTACCCGAGGGCCTTCTCGCTGCGGAGCGCGAGGTACTGCTGCAACGAACGCTGCGAGAAGCCCAGGTAGCTGCCCAGCTCAACCACCCCGGCATCATCACCGTTCACGACGTGGTGAGGGATGGCGAGGAACCCTGGATCGTCATGGAACTCGTCGCGGGTGAATCTCTCGCTGGCCTGATTGCCAGAAGTGGCCGCCTGCCGTGGCCGCAAGTCGCGGCCTTGGCGACGACAATGGCAGACGCTCTCGCGCATGCCCATACGTCCGGAGTCGTGCACCGCGACCTGAAGCCGGACAATGTGCTGATCGTCGGAAGCCGTACGGTCATCACCGACTTCGGAATCGCACGCGTGCTGGACGGTTCCGCCGGGACCCGTCTCACCGCAACTGGGGCAATCATCGGCACACCCCAGTACATGCCACCCGAACAACTTGAGGGGGCCGACGCCGCGCCCTCGGGCGATCTGTGGTCCCTCGGTGCCACGCTGTACACCGCCGTCGAAGGCCACGCCCCCTTCGACGGGTCCAGCTTGATGGCCCTTTGCCATGCCATCCTCAACAAGCCTCTCGAACCGCCTTCACACGCTGGAAAGCTCGCCCCTCTGCTGCACGAGCTGATGTCCAAATCTCCCACCGAGCGGCCTACTGCGGCCGCGCTCGTGGGGCGGTTGGACGGAATTCAACGCCCTGCAGAGCCTCCGCATGGCCGCCCGGCCGACCCTCGACAGATTCAGGGACTGCGGGTGCAGCGCCCTCCAGAGAACCCGCCGCCGCATCCCATGCAGGCAGTCCCCGTCCAACCGCCTAACGCTGGCTGGCAAAGTACCCGGAGCATGCCGGAACGGCAGGAAAAGCTAGTAGCTGCTCAAAATGTGCAGCATCCCGTGCCGCGAGCGTCTATCACCACGCCGCTCTTCAAAAAGAGGTTTACGGTTGGCTCTGCAGGCGTGCTTTTCGTGATCAAAACCTGCATTTTGATGATCACTGTCACGTCAGTCCGAGCCGCCTATGCTTCCGACGCGACCCTATGGAAGGCGATACCTTTTTCCGTAATTATAACCCTCTTCGGTTTGGCGCTATGGGGTCTCGCGGTTACGGCATTAGTGTTCCTCATGGAAATAGTTGAACCCGATAGCGATTTCGAATTCAAGAGTTGCGCTACTTTTGCAGCATTAGAAGTCGCATTGGTGCTGGGGTCGTTTTGGTTTCCTGATAGTTTGCCTGGTCCGCTCGGTGGGTGGGGGAAGGGTCTAGCTTCTGCTGTTGGCGTGGGGTAATCCGTCCCAAGAGACATGTCCAGTGAATCTTTCCCGGTAAGCACCCGTCGCTCACTGTGATCGGAACGCTTGCGCTGCGGCCCGTGCGGTCCTCCCAACAGAGGAACGGCGCTCCATCAGATCGCGTCAGTTGATCGTCCATACTGGGCCGTTTCCTCATGGGGCCGTTTTCAGGCGACGCTGGCGGCAGTTCAGCGGCGGCCGTCGAAGCGATCGTCATCGGTGTCGGTGGGCAGGGTGTCGAGCTGGTCGGGGTCGGCCAGCTCGGTCAGTCCGTGCACGGCGGCGTCCATACGGTCCGGGCTGTCCATTCCCTCGACCCAGGTGGCCATCTGACCTTCCAGTTCGGGGTATTCGCCGACGTGGTGCACGAGTTGCTGTTCGTAGAGCTGGGCCACGGGAGCTGCGCGCAGACGTTTGCCGACCTTGGCGGTGACTTCCAGGATCATCGGCATCAGCAGGCCCTTGGTGACACCGTCACGGCGCAGCTGCTCCCACGCCTGGGTGACGATCTGCCGTGCCATGTCGCCGCCGTAGTTCTTCTCGACCACGATCGCGTCGGCCTTGAGTTCGAGGGCGAGACGACATGCGGCCAGGCCCCAGTCGTTGGCGCCCATGGAGCCGGATCGGTCGGCCAGGAGGTACAGCTGCCGGTCGAAGTCGCGGCCGACGCCGATGACACCCGTTTCGTCGCCAACGGTGGACTCTCCGCCGGCGGGGTCGACGGCGACGACGATGCGCGCCATGTCGAGGCCGGAGAACTGGACAGCGTTGATACGGGCAGTCTCGATCCACTCGCGTTTCCACACGCCTCCCTCCGGTGGCCGGGGTTTCTGCAAGTAGAGGGCTGCCCAGACGCGTTCGCCGACTCGCTTGCGGGTCTTGGCGTGGTGGGTGACGTCGAAGCGTTCGGGCCATAGCGCCTGACCACGTGTGCGGCCAAGGGGGTCGTCGGGGCTGTCGGCGATGGCGGGCAGGTCGATGACCCGCCAGGCGTCGCGCTCGGTGGCGAGGATGCGTCCGGCGAGGTCGTCTTCGTGCCACCGGGTCTGGATGAGGCAGATTGCGCCGACGGGTTCGAGTCGGGTCTGCAGTACCGAAGTCCACCAGTCCCAGGCGCGCTTGCGCATGGTGGGGCTGTCGGCGTCAGCCATATCCTTGACCGGGTCGTCGACGATGGCGATGTGTGCGCCGCGTCCGGTGAGGCCGCCGCCGATGCCGGCCGCGAGGAGGCCACCTTCGCCGCCGACGATGTCGAATCGGTTGGCAGCCTGGCTTCCTGGCTTGAGCTGGATGCCGAGGTCGTCGCCCCAGGTGTTGATGGCGTCCCTGATCCACCGGCCGTGGTCGTCGGCCAGGTCGGCGGAGTAGCTAGCGATCATCATCCGGTGGCCGGGGTTGCGCCGCAGGTACCAAAGGGGTGCCCAGCGGGAGGCCCGTCGGCTCTTGCCGTGCCGCGGGGGCATGGTCAGCATGACGCGGTCGCATCGGCCGGCGGCCATGTCGATGAATGCCTGGTCGATGAGATCCAGGTGCGGCGCCTGCATCTCGCGTCCACCGGTGAGGACTGCGGCGAGCGCACCTGGCGAGCGGTCCATGGCGAGTTGGCGTTCGACGCGGGCCAGCTCCGCGCGCAGCGTGGGAGATGCGGCCCGTGCGATGGTGCGGCGCTGCGCCTGCGGAAGGGTCTTGTAGTGGGCGATGACTCTCTCGTGGTCACGCGGCGTCATTCGCCGTCCGGATCGGTGAGTGCGATCAGAGCGTTGAGTTCGTCGACGGTCACGTTCTCGACCGGGACCGGTCCGCCGTCCGGGCCGGACAGTTCCGCTCGGACGGGCATGTCGAGGCCGAGCAGCCGGGCACGGCGCTCCATGATCCGCAGGGTGCGGTCGATGGCGGCGAGGTCCTGGTCGCGGACGGCCTTCTTGTAGGCGACGAAGAACAGCCGGTCGAGGCGGTCGGCTTCCAGTGCGCGCAACTCGTCTACGTCATCGTTGAGTTCGGCGCGGCGGTCGGCGAGTGCGGTGCGGACGTCCCGGCAAGCGGCATGGATCAGGGCCTCGTTGGTGGGCGGGTCCTGGTTCTTGCGGTACCGCTCGACTCCGTAGCCCTGCGGGTAGGCGATCCCGTCGGAGTTGACGGTCGGGTCGGCAGCGAGCTTGCGGGCGATCGTCAGCCAGTCCACGCCGGCGAGGCGTAGATCGATGGCGTCCGAGCGGCGGCGCGCGATGGCCGCACGCGCGGCTTTGTCGGGGCGTCCCACGGCGGGGGTCCTTCACAGCTCGGGTGCGCCCCCGCGCCCATCCCCATGATCGCACCTACGGCGCAGGTGCCGGGGGCCCAGGAGAGCCGAGACGTCCTGTGCAACTTGACCTGGCGAAGCTGAAGTTGGCTACAATGCCGCCAACAGGCCTGGGTTCGGTGCAGTCTGCAAACTGCCAGCCGAATTTGTACAGATCTGTCGCATGCTTTGGGGTATCTGGCACCGACGTCCCAGATACCCCATTGGTTGTGCTGGACCGAAAGGGAATTGCCCGTCTCGGGTTGCGCTAGCACCGCATCATCTGAGTTCTGAGCGTCGGCAGGACCTCAGCCGACCACACGCATTGGCGTGGTGGTCGAGCTGAGGTCTGCCCCCGGCCACCTCGGTTCGACCACCCGACAGGGAAAGGGATTTGAACCGGTGGACTCCGCCATCCTGTGGCTTCTTGGAGCCGCGGGGGTCCTGACGATCGCTCTCTTCGTCACCAAGGGCCTCCTCGATCAACTGCCCGAGATCTTCGCGTCATGGCATCGAGCGAAGAGGGCATTCCATGACCGAGGCGACTCGGACGAGACTGGCACATCTGCCTAGCGTTCTGCGTGAGGAGTCACGAGTCGATGACACCTCACGCAGTCACATCAGAGACATCTGCTCACCTTCCCCTGGCCTCTTGGGAGGCACATACTCCGGCGGCGCGTCCGGCGCATCATGCTGGGTTCGCAACCACCAGGCGAATTGGTAATTACGGCAGGTCCGGAAACGGACCGAGTTCCGGCGCGGCTCGTTCAGGGGAATGTTGTGCTCGCCCCATCCGGTGATGGGGCGAGCGTTGTCCAGATGCACATACAGGCCTGGTACCAGAGCGGGCCCGTCCCACTGCTCTCCGGGTGCGCCCTCGAAAGCAAGGTGCGCATTTTCGCTCCACTTCCACGGGTTGGGCAGCGCGCACAGGTACCAAGCCAGGGGCGGGTTGTGCTCGGGGAGTTCGATCGCCTGGTGCTGGCGGCTGGTGTCCAGCCGGGGGCGGTCGGGCTGGCCGAAGCTGCGCAAGCAGTGCTGGTCGAGGGCTACATGCCGCACGCCTGCCAGCCACATGATGTGGTATCGAGTTCGTGATTCAATTTGGACCTGTATTCGCTGCGACATCCGTTCCCCATTCACCCGTTTCAATTGGCAAGAGATCTATTTCTCTCTACTACCAATTTTATCAAATTTCCCACCAATTCCAGATGCCTGTCATGCCGGAAGCCATTCGGGTAAGGCATGTTGAATTCCCCCTCGAATGCCCTCTCGTATTCCTCCTTGGGGAGCGCGATGGGGCGGCGGCAGGTGGCCTTGATGTTGGAGCCGCTGAGGTCGGTGACCTTCACGTCCTCGAAGTAGCGGCGGAGCAGCGGCTCCAGGGTCTCGGGCGTATGGAAGCGGAGCTTCTGCCATTTCCCCTTGACGAAGTTCATCTCGACATTGTCCTCGTCGAGGAAGCTCATCTTCGTGGTGGCAGTCTGGGAGGTGACCCGCTTGGCCTGCTCGTCCCGGAGTTCGCGGGCGAGGTTGCGGGTGCCGAGGCACACGACTCCGTCCGCCGAGCAGAGGGCGTTGACGGTGGTCATCACCCAGTGCTGGTAGTCGAGGGTGGTGGTGGCGTTGATGACGGAGTCGAGGACCACCACGTCGTAGAGGCCGTTGGTCTGGATGTCCTTGTCGATGTCGCGGATCATGCCGACGACGGCGCGGATGTCGACGGCGTACGAACCGTCTCGGCAGCGGTAGGGCTCGTAGTCGTGGATGTTGAAGCCCTTGGCGCGCAGGTGCTTGGCGTAGTCGCCGTACCCGGCACCGAAGTCCACGACGCGGTGAGTGGGCTTGAGCCAGGGCGTGACCAACTGGTCCCAGGTCTCGGAGCCGTAGGCGAGTTTTCCGGCCTTGGCCTTGGAGGAGAACTTGCGGAGCCTCTTGGGCTGCACGATGTGCTGGTTCCACACCGGGGCCTTGCTCTCGATGGCCGTCCAGTCGTAGACGCCGTACTCGCCGGTGAGGTCGGCGTGGAGCTGGGCGGCGTCGGCGGACGTGACGGTCCAGGCGAGGAGGTCGAAGCGGTTGATGGAGGCGACGACGGCGTACTCGGCGTTGAGGACGATGCGACCCTGGTCGTCGATGACGACGCTCCCCCAGGGGCCGTGGCCGGCGGTCATGTGCCCGATGGCGTTGACGAAGGAGAGGTTCTTCCGTTCCGCGACCCGGATGGACTGCCATGGAATCCACGACCAGGCACCGATGACGCCGGGCTCGGCGTAGACGATGCTGGCCTCGGTCTCGACCCGGTTGTGCAGCAGGTTGAACTGGATCTCGTCCTGCAACCGGACCTTCGTGCCGAGCATGACCGCAGGGGTGTGCGTCAGGCCGATGGCCTGGAGGCCCTTGGTTCTCTGGTGGCCTGCGACCAGCGTGCCGTCGGCGTTGAGGATGACGGGCTTCACGACGCCGTGGCGGCGCAGTGACGCCTGAAGCCTGACGAACGCCTCCTCGCTGAGGCGGCGCGGGTTGTAGTCGGCGGGGCGAAGCCGGTCGAGCGGGTACGCCTCGTAGAACGTCGTGGTGGGGGCACTGCTCATGCCGCCTCGCCCTCCTCGTGGGACTGCTGCAAGACGTGCCAGCCGAAGCCGAGGTCGCTGTTGGTGTCGTCCACGAACTTCGTGTAGATGGCGTTGAGGGCTTCGACCTCTTCGGAGGTGATCCGGACCCGCTTGGACTCCCACTGGAGGTAACCCCACTGGAGGTAGTCGACGGTGGCTGCGGCACCGGTGCCCGCGCCGTCGGAGGTGAGTTCCAACGTCTCGGGAAGGGACGTGTCGTCGAGGAGCCGGTCGACGCTCTCGCGGTCGTAGCCGGTACCGGCCAGGTCCGGGATCTCGGAGAGGATCTCGGCCAAGAGCGCGCTGTCGTATCCGGCGAGGTCGTTGGTCCGGTTGTCGACGATGACGATGCGGGCCGCAGCGTCGTCGTCGACGTCGACCCAGGTGACGGCGATCTGCTCCCAGCCGAGCTGTTGGGCGGCCTCGTATGTGTGATTGCCCGCCAGGATCTCGTTGTGCCGGCCGGTGAGCGAGCCCTTGTTGACGACGATCGCGCGGTACTGGCCGTTGACGGTCAGCGATTCGGCGATCGAGGGGAGGTCGCCGTTGCGGGGGTTCCGGTAGTACGGCGTGAGGTCCCCGGTGGGGACGGCGAGCGGCAGGAGCAGTTCGGGGATGTTGGCGGGCGTCGGGGTCACTGGGCGTCCCTTGTGTAGGCCGTTCCCCGCGCCCTACAGCTAGTTCAGATTAGACGATCACGCCGGGCCATGACGGTCGCCGGAGCGGGGGTTCAGCTGGTGCGTCAGTCGCCGGCCGTGCGCCCATCGCTGAACATGGTGGATGACGGCGGCCGCCAGCCCGCAGCCGGGGAAGGCCAAGAGGCTGGCGAGAAGGACCCCGCCACCACCGAGCTGCACAACGAACCAGGCGACAACAGCGATGGCCGCCATGAGCAGGACGGCCATCGCGTCGGCGGTGAGGCGAAGGAGGGTGCGCATCACCGGTTGTTGCAGCGGCAGATGCCGGACGGCAGGCACCAGGAATCACACGATCGGCACCACACCGCCCCTGGTACGGGAGGCGTCCGGCGCTCCGGCTCTGCGGGCGGTGTCTGCTCGGTGGTCATGCTCTATGTCGCTTTCGTTGTCGGGAAGTTGCGGCTGCGTCGAGGTCCGCGAGGTGCCGGGCCGCATCTGGATCCGGGCCTCCTCGAACTTCCAGGCCTGGGTCACGTTCAGCGAGGGCCTTGATCGGCGTCCCGTCCCGCTCGACGAGGAGACGTTCGTACAGCTCGCGATCCGCGGGGTCCCCGGCGAAGTTCTCTGTGTTCATGGCGCTCCTGAGTGCACGGGGACCCGCCCCCGGCGTGAGGCGGGGACGGGTCCGGTCGTGATCGTGGATCTTGGCGGCGCTCCGGCGGCTCCGCTCAGGTGCGGGGCCGGTGCCTGGCGGGTAGGGCGCGGGGGATTGGCCACCCGCCAGGCACCGAAGGGGAATGCCGCATGCCACGGCACGTTGGTAAGCCGGTTCCTCGGCTGAGGCCGCCCCCACCAACGAGATAGACCGTATCACTTATCAGTGTTGGGATCTATCTCTAGCCATGGCGCAGCCCCGTCCTCGACCCGTCGAGGGCCGCCATGCCGTGGACCGTCGGCGCGTCCGTGAAGAACAGACCCTGCCGGGCCGCTGCGGGCCTTGCCGTGCAGTCCTCGGGCTTGGGTGCCTGAGGGTTGAAGCGAGGAGGCGGCGCGGGCTCGCGGACCGGGATGACGGCAACCACCGTGCTCACTCCGACCGCAGGGAAGGCATCGTCGGGCAGCTCTGTGATGGTTCCTCGCGCCTCCCGAACCCGTGCCCGGAAGTCCTTTGCCTTGCGGTCAGTCCGGTAGGGGAGGCTCCCGTACATGACCGCCACGACCAGGCCGCCCGGCTGAACGAAGCGCAACGCCCGCTGGACGTGCCGGATGTCCTGCCGGTCAGCGAACGGCGGGTTCATGATGACCCGCTGATAGCGGCGCTGCACCTTCACGTTGAAGAAGTCGGCGGCCGTGACCTCGCGGGCGTAACCGCCGGCGCGGATGTGCTCGGCGCGAGCGGTGTCGAGTTCGACGCAGTCGACAACGGCACCGCGGGCAGCTGCGGCCTCAGCGATGGCGCCGCGTCCGGCCGACGGCTCCAACACCTCACAACCGGCTTCGAGTTCCGCCAGGTCCAGGAGCTGTTCGACTAGGGGCTTCGGTGTGGGGAAGTACCCGCGGTCGACGTCGGTGATCACCTCCCCGGTGGCGAGCAGTCCCGCGATGGCGTCGGCAGCGGCGAAGGGAAACATGTGGGCGCGCTCGTAGCGGTTCCAGGTGCCGCCGACCGCGTGAAGGGCCAGGTTGACCCGCTCGTACAGTTTGCGGTCGAGCTGGCCCTTGAGACGGAGCGCCAGGCCGTCGACCGTGGCGGAGCGGATGACCTTGAGAACGTCGGGATCTATCTTCACGGTTGCTTCCTCACTCGCTGGCGGTCTTGGCCTCGGCGGCGAGCAGAGCCGCTTCGAGCTCGACCAGTCGGGCCGTGACCATGAGGTGGGTGCGCACGTACACCGAACTACCGGCGCCGCTCATGAGGCCGGAGGCTGCAAGCAGGGTGAGGTTGTACGCCTCGTTCCGGGCCGTCCCGTCGTTGTCACGGCGCGCCTTGAACAGGTGCGTCGCAGCCTCGCGGACAAGTTCGGCTACGTCGGAGTCGTACTCCTCAAGGGCGTTGGCCGAGGCTGGCACGTCGAACAGATTGTGGTTGATGTTGCGCATGGTCCGGATGTCGTTCATCGCTGTTGGGCTCCATAGAGAAAGGGGGGCGGCCCGCTGGGGGCCGCCCCGAGGTGGACAGGTCAGGCTGCGACGGCGACCGGCTCGGCCGCCGCCTCGGCCTCGGTGTCGTCCCCTCCCGGCCCTGCCGGGCTCTCGGGCTCCGCATCGGCGGCGGGGGTGGCTTCGATCTCCACGTCGGCCTCCGCGTCGGCCTCGGCGTCGGCGTCGGGGGCGGGCTCGGCCTGCGTCTCCGGCTCGGCGTCGCCCGCAGCCGGGTCCAGCTGGGCGAGTACGGCGTCGGCCTCAGCCACCAGGTCGGGCGCTGCGGCGGCAGGGTTGACCATGATCTCGCTGGCGTCGGCGTGCGCCTTCGCCTGGCGGAGCTGGAACCGGGCCTTCTGCACGACGTCCGCGACCCGGTCCATCTGCTCAAGCCGCTTGCCGACCTCCCCCGCCAGGGTGCGGGCCAGCTCCATGGGGTCCGCCTTGCCGATGCTGTCCAGCAACGCCCACATCCCCTCGATCGCGTCGAGGTCGCTCTTGGTCTTGGCCTGCGCGCGGCTCCGCTCGGCCTTCTCCTCGGGGGTCATCTCGTCGACGTCGACCATGGAGTCCTGCGTGGCCGCCTTCTCCTGCTTGCGCATGGCGTAGGCGATGTGGACGAGCTGGTTGTCGTTCTTGTCGCCCTTCTTCCAGTCCTGGAAGACCGCCTTCTGGTTGCCCTGCGAGAGTGCGGCGATCTGGACCGCGGCCTGGGTGCCGATGTGCCCGAGGTCGACGGCCGCCTGGATCTCGGGGCGCAGGGCGAGCAGGGCCAGGCGCTGGTTGACGAACTGGACCGACTTGGAGAACGCCTTGGCGACGCTCGCGGGCGTGGCACCCCCTTCCTCGTCTAAGACCTTCTTGAAGCCGCGCGCCTCCTCCAGCGGGAGCATGTCCTCGCGGTTCAGGTTCTCGGCCATCGCCTTCTTGAAGGAGTCCATGTCGCTGATCTCGCACTCGCCCTCGGGCAGCAGGATCTTCGCCTCGATGGTGATGTTGTCCGCAAGTTCGTTGGCCCGGAAGCGGCGCTCGCCGGCGACGAGCTCGTAGCCGTCCTCCACCTTCCGGACGACGATCGGCTGAAGGAGGCCGTGCTCCTTGATCGACTCGGCCAGCTCCTTCAGTGCGTTCCCGTCGAAGGCCTTGCGGGGCTGGTTCGGGTTGCGGTGGATCTGGCGCATCTTCAGGGCGGCATACTTGTGCGGCATTTCAGGCTCCAAGAGGTCAATGGGGGCTTCTCCTCCCCCTCCTTCTGGTTCTATTCTATATGCATTCAGGAGAGGGGTCCACAATTTTCGAGAAGTTTTTGCAGGTCAAGCGCATGGACGCGGACCCCATCGAGGCCCGCGTCCGACTACTCGCATAGATCAGCTTGCGGCGGCACCGCTCACACACTCCACGTCACACCCGACCCGCTTCGGGTCGACGATCGCCAGAGCCCCCAACGCACCGAGCGCCGCCTCGTCATCCAGGAGGACGTTCTCCGCGCCGCCCGACTCTCCCAGTCGGGCCAGCACTCGGTCCAGCTCGATCCCCACTCGTACCCTCCCCGCGCTGCAGCGTTCCGCCCCCCCATAACGAGCCGCTTACTTAGATCCCGACACAGTCGAGCTAGCGGCACACATTGAGACCCATCAAGGTGCTTGTTGCGTTCTTGCACCCTGGGAGGCGGTGAGGGGTGACGGCCCCGCATGTCGAGCACGCGCTTACTACGACTGAGGTTACAGATCTTGCTGCGAGCATCACCTATTGTCAACACGCATAGACAATAGGTTGCCTCACCGGACACTGTCGCCCCACAGTCGATACTGAACGAGCACCGCAACCAGCTGCCCACCGCCCGGCCGGGCCTGCCACGTCACGAGGAGTAGCTAGCACCATGCCGCTCGGCCCAGATATCCCGCTCGCCAGCAAACTCGCTGTCCTGATCGGCAGGAAACGCAGGGCAGACGGGAAGACCCTGAGTACGCGCGACATCGCCGCCGCCACGGCCGAGAGTCCCGGCGAAAAACCGGCAATGACCTACCAGGTCGTGAATGACCTCCTGAACGGCGTCAAGACGAATCCATCGAGCGCCCAACTGGCCGGGCTCGCACGGGCATTCGACTCTCCGGTAGCTTACCTACTCCCCGGTCACAACGGATTGACGTCCCTGTCGGTCTATGAGGAGTACCCAGACGCGCGCGAGGCACTTCGGCTCATCCATGACCTAGGCGAAGCTGGGGCTACCGAACTTCTGGAGGCCGCACGCGCAATCCGACTGCGACACGGGCACAGCGATCTCACCGTCCCAGAAGTGCCCGAGCCTCTTCCTCCTGCTGCGGAGCCACCGCGACCAGGCCGGCGGAGACGTCTCAGCTTCACCGAAGCAGCCGAGCGCGCCATCTCCGATCTGGAAGGAACCTGAAAGCAAATGGACGGCCTCGTCTTCGGCGTGTGCGCTCTCTTCGGCCTGGCGGGTACGGTGCTCTCCGCGCGCGAAGCCTGGCGTCAGCGCGACCGAAGCGACTACCACATAGCCCGCTTCACTCGAGCCGTAGCGTTCGGTGTCTGCACGGTGGGCGTCATGCTCGCCGTACCGCCGATTGAGGACGTGATCGAGTCTGCCACCGGCATGAACAACGCGGCCAAGCTCGGGGCGCACATCTGCGCCATCCTGTGGTGCGGCAGCCTCCAGCTCATGCTCGTGGACTGGTCCTACAACCACGAGGTGTTGAAGGCCAGCCTGTACGCACGCATCGCCTTCGCTGTGTGCGTACTGATGGCGATGCTTCCGCTGTTCGTCAACACCACCGACGAATCGGTGGAGTTCACCACCGAGTTCGCCATAGTGCCAGGCGTCACCGTCTACCTCATGGTCTATCTGGCCTACGTTGCGATCACCTGCGGCGAGATCGCGTTCCTGTGCACCGGAATGGCCCTAGTGGCCCGGAGGGGAGGCCACGCCTGGTCAGCGCGCGGCCTCGCTCTGTCGTCGATTTCGGCTCTTCTCGGGGTGGCCTACTCCGCCAGCAAGGGGTCATATCTGGTGACCCACTACCTGGGCCACCCGTGGCCACTTCGGTACGAAGAGATCGTCTCGCCGCTCCTGGCCGGGCTCGCCGTGATATCGCTGATCACAGGGCTGACCATGGCGATGGTGGGTAGGCGGCTCGCCTCGCGCGTAGCGGCGTCAGCCGTCTGACAAGTTCGAAATCTTGCGCCAGTGGAGGACGACACGCCCCGGCTCGATTGTCCGGACACCTCTGGCGCTCGCGGGGAACACCTCCACCTTCTCCAAGAGCAGCATCACAATGCCCCTCTTCGATGCGGTGGGCGCGGTGTTCCACCACTTCACCAGATCCTTGGCCCCGCCCACTGAGAAGTTCGCCATCTGCTCCGCGTACCGGAGACGCGGACGGACGACCTTGAGGTTCGCTGTGATCTCGCGTTCGGCGGCCACCATCGCGTCACCGCTGATCTGTCGGCTGCCGTAGAGCGTCCCAAGCTCCTTCCGGCGCGCCTCCAGGTCATCGGTCTCCTGTCGGAGGTTCTCAACCTGCTTGCGCACAGCTTCCTGGGCCTTGGCGATCTGGGCACGGATACCGGGCTTGAGGAGCTCGGCCACGACGTACTCCCCGACGTGATTCTCCAACAGCTCGGCATCAATCCGGACTTCGCCGCAGCCGCCGTGCCCATTCTTGTCCTTCGGGCGACAGCGGTATCCGGGCGTGCCCGCGTTGGTGCGGGCACCCGTAAGAGCCTGCGTGCACTTGCCGCAGGGACTGACCCCGCCGATCAGGAGATAGTCGTACGCCGGATCCGCATCCCCCGTGCTACGGGCCTTCTCCCGCTCCCGCAGGGCCTCAAACTCTTCGCGCGTGATGACGCCGGGGTGGCCGGCGTCGACGAGTTCGCCGTCATCGTCGAAGCGCAGTCCCGCGATCGCCGGGTTGCGGAACAGCCGTCCGACCGACGCGTCCTTCCACTCTCCGCCAAGCGTTCCCCGGTAGCCCTCAGCGTTCGCCCACACAGCGACGTCCTGGTTGGACTGATCGCTCAGCGCCCGGCTCACCATCTGGCGGAGCGGGTCCACTTCGTCGTCACGTAGCCGACGACGTGCCGCGTCGTCGAAACCGTAGAGCCGTGGCATGCGGTGGTCCGTTCTCGTCTCGTGCGCCCGTAGCCGCCTGATCCTAGGCCACAGCACATGTCCGAGCTATGGCTCAGCGAGACCCACAGACCCAAGGACTCACAGATCACTGCACCAATGGCGTCACCCCAAGCACTTGCCAGAGTGCAGCGGTGGGGACTCTCACCGTGCCGCCCAGGGGGAGCGTCTGCACGGGGAAAGACCCCTCCTTGATCAAGTTGTAAGCCTTGTGCGTGCCGATCCCCAGCGCCCGCGCAGCCGTCACGACGTTCACGGTCGGCGGCAGCGCGAGTAGTTCCTCCAGGGTCATCGAACTCACCCCGGTGTCCGTAGCTACAGATGCGTCCTTCGTTGTCATTCCCGTTGTCGCGTTCTCCCCCACGCCAACGTGCCATAAGGATACGGCAACACTGGAGTGTTGGGGCAAGATAGACATCAGTTCGACCAAGATCGACACAGAAGGCCCGCAAAAGAAGGACACGAAGGGGATATAAGTGTTCAATCCCACCTACTACCGGCGCTGTGCATGCCAGGAACCAGCCGTCAATACCGACGGCACTCCGAAGTTCGACGACGCCGGCGCTCCGAAACTGCGCATGCTCGGAGCAGGCTGCCCGAAGCTCCGACGAAAGGGTCACGGCACCTGGTACTTCACCATGGAACTCGAAGCGGGCGAGGGCGGAGAGCGTCAGCGCGTGCGCCGAGGGGGATTCGCCACGAAGGACAAGGCGGAAACCAAGGCGGCTGAGGTCTACCGCGATCTGATCGGTGGTGCCGACGTCCTCAGCAACGCCACCGTCGGCGAGGACCTGGGTGCGTGGCTCAAGCGCAAGAAGGGCCTGGCCCGTACGACGCGCCACGGGTACGAGGAGCATGTGAGGCTCTACCTCAAACCTCACCTCGGCCACATCAAGCGGCGTGACCTCAAACTACGCCACGTCGAGGGCATGTACGACGCGATCGAGCGGGAGAACGCCGAACGGCTCATCCACCACGCGAGGGTGATCGAGCTGCAGGAAGCTCGCGACGCCGCCTACACAGCCTGGGTACGTGCCGCGGGGAGGAAGCAGGAGCGCCGCGTCACGCGTCAGGCATACCTCGACGCCAACGCCGCGTTCCGCGAGGGCCGCAAGGGCAAGGAGAAGATCACCAGCGCCCCGACGATGCACCGCATCAACGCCACCCTCAGCTCGTTCCTGGGCAGCGGAATCAAGCGCGGCGAGTATGCGGCCAACTTGGCCGCCCTCGTCGAGCTGCCGGCGGTCAAGCGCCCCAAGGCCCTGGTCTGGACAGCGGAGCGGGTCGAAGAGTGGAAGCGCACAGGCAAGAAGCCCAGCCCTGTCATGGTCTGGACGCCGGAGCAGACAGGCGAGTTCCTCGACTTCGTGAATGACGACCGGCTCTGCGCCATGTGGCACGCGTTCATCTTCCGTGGCCCCCGGCGCGGCGAGATGTGCGCTCTGCCCTGGCCGGAGGTGAGCCTTGATGGCTCGTGGTTCCGCATCTCCGCGCAGATCGTTGAGATTGCCTACCAGCAGTACGACGAGGCTCCGAAGCAGGACAGCGTGCGCACCGTCACGCTCGACTCTCAGACGAACAGGCTGTGGGCAAGATGGCGAGTCACCCAGGCCACGGAGCGCGAGCAGTGGTCCGGGGAACAGGCGTGGGTCGAGAGCAACCGGGTCTGGACCCACGAAGACGGCGAGCCCCTGCACCCCGACTGGATAAGTCGTCGGTTCAACCGACTCGTCGAGCTGTCCGGCCTCCCGCCGATTCGCCTGCACGACACCCGGCACCTGTCGGCAACGCTGGCGCTGTTAGGCAAGGCAGACATCAAAGTCGTCCAGGAGCGGCTGGGCCACAGCTCCCGCCAGATCACCTCGGACACGTATACGAGCGTCCTGCCTCAGCTCATGACGGCCGAGGCGGAATCCACGAACGCAGTCGTGCCTCGGTCGCGGAAGCAAGATCCGGGGCAGGGCGAGCCCTCCAAGATGGAGGACCAGCGCGGCACCCCGGAGAGCGACCCCGACGGCCCAGATGAGGGAATGCGTGCCGCCGCGTGACCTCCGGCCTCAATCCGGCCTCAGGATCATGAACCCATGATCGACTAGGGCCGCCAAGATCCCCCAACTCACTCGACCCTCCAGCAAAGTTGCTGGTCAGATCGATTCTCCACGTGTAGCGCACGGTGGGGCGGGTGGGACTCGAACCCACGGCCGACGGATTATGAGTCCGCTGCTCTAACCGGCTGAGCTACCGCCCCATAGCGGCGTGTCGCGTACATGTGTGCGCGCCGTCTGCCGCAGCATAGCCGCTCATACGATCTCACGCTTCGGCTGGTCGACCTTGCACACGACCGTGCACGATCATGAGGACCGCGCTGCTGCCCGCGCGGTTCCCGTCGGCGTGGGACCCACATGAAAAAGGACCCCCAGGGGGTCCTCGTTCACGATGCTCTCCCGACTGGACTCGAACCAGTAACCTGCCGGTTAACAGCCGGCTGCTCTGCCAATTGAGCTACAGGAGATCGAAGCTCCCCCGACTGGACTCGAACCAGTAACCTGCCGGTTAACAGCCGGCTGCTCTGCCAATTGAGCTACGGAGGAATGCCTCGTTGCATCGAACGTACCTACCTGGGTATTCGCCAGGGGGCGCTCGCTCTCTGCGACACATACATTAGCGCAAGCAGGGGGGTGCTCCGCCAATCGGTTCCCCGGCGTCGAGGCCCCGCCGCTGTGCGGGGTCCGCGGACGGGGCCCGCGGACGGTACCTGTACAGGTGCCTACACAAGGGAAGGGTGGCCGTCATGCGCTACCGGCTCACGTTCGTCGCCGGACTCGCCCTGGGCTACGTGCTGGGCACGCGGGCCGGGCGCGAGCGCTACGAGCAGTTGAAGAAGTCCGCGCGCCAGGTCGCGCAGAACCCCGCCGTGCGCAACACCGCGGAGACCGCGGCGCAGCAGGGCAGGCAGTACGCGGGCAAGGCGTACCACGCGGTCAGCGCGAAGGTCGGCGACCGGATGCCCGCCTCCGTGGCGGACCGGGTGCGGGCTCTGCGGGAGCGGGGGCAGGGTGACGGCGAGGACGACTGGGGCACCAGCAACACCTAGGGGCGCGGGAGCCGACACGTTCACCCCGCTCGGTGCGGCAGAATTTTCGACATGGGGATAGTCGCCGGGTTGGACAGTTCGCCCGAATTCACTCGTATCGTCGTCTGCGACGCGGACACCGGGGCCGTGCTCCGGCAGGGCTATGCGCCGCATCCGGTGGACAGCGGCGAGATCGGCAGGTCGGCCGACGTCGATCCGCAGGCCTGGCTGCTGTCCCTGGGCGAGGCCGCGGGCGGCGGGCTGCTGGAGGGCGTGCAGGCCATCGGCGTGTCCGCGCAGCAGAACGCGCTCGTGCCGCTGGACGCGCAGGGCAACACCGTGCGGCCGGCGATGGTCGGCGGTGACAAGCGGGCGCAGGTCGCGGCGGCCGATCTCATCGACGCGCTCGGCGGCCGCGAGGCGTGGGCGCAGGCGGTGGGCTGTGTGCCGCAGGCCGCCCAGCCGATCACCAAGCTGCGCTGGCTGGCGAAGACCGAGCCCGACGCCGCCCTGCGCACCGCCGTCCTCATGCAGGCGCACGACTGGCTGGTGTGGCAGCTGCTGGGGCGGCCGGTGCGGCGCACCACCGATCGCGGCGGGGCGTCCGGGACGGGGTACTGGTCGGCCGCCGCCGGCGGCTACCGGCCCGACCTCGTCGAGCTGGCGCTCGGTCACCAGACCATGCTGCCCGAGGTGATCGGGCCGTCCGACGCGGCCGGCACCACCCCGGAGGGGCTGCTGATCTCCGCCGGGACCGGCGAGACCATGGCGGCCGCGCTGGGGCTCGGGATCGGGCACGGCGACGCGGTGGTGTCCCTCGGGGCCTCCGGGTCCGTGATGGCCGTGCACCACGAGGCGCTCCTCGACCAGAGCGGGATGATCACCTCCCTGGCGGACGCGACGGGCATGCACCTGCCGGTCGTCACCACCCTGAACGCCGTACGGACCCTTCGCGGCGCCGTCGACCTGGTCGGCGCGGCCGATCTGGAGGGGCTGTCCGAGCTGGCGATGAAGTCGACGCCGGGCTCGCACGGGCTGGTGCTGCTGCCCTATCTGGAGGGCGAGCGGACGCCGAACCTGCCGCACACCGCCGGAACCCTGGCCGGGCTGCGGCGCGAGTCGATGAAGCCGGAGCACTTCGCGCGGGCCGCGTTCGAGGGCATGCTGTGCGGGCTCGCCGACGCGCTGGACGTGCTGCGCGGCCGGGGCGTGGACGTGCGGCGGGTCTTCCTGCTGGGGGCGGCCGCCGAACTGCCCGCCGTGCAGGCCTCGGCGCCCATGCTCTTCGGGGCGCAGGTCGTCGTACCGCAGCCCGCGGACTACGCGGCGATCGGGGCGGCGCGGCAGGCCGCGTGGGCGCTCGGGGTGTCGCAGGGGACGCAGGATCCGCGGACCCCGCCGGCCTGGCAGGGGGCGGCGGCGCAGGTGCTGGAGCCGGGCGAGGAGCTGGCCGTGGGCCAGGCGGTGCGGCAGCAGTACGTGTCGGTGCGGGAGCAGACGCATCCGGGGGCATTCCGCGGCTGACCCACGCGCAGGGGCTGACGCGCGTAGCGTGCGGAGGTGTCGCCGCGTTCGGCGGTGTCACTGAGCGGCAGCGGTGGTGTCGCCGAGCGGCTTCGGCGGTGTCGCCGAGCGGCAGCGGTGGTGTCGCTGAGTGGTGGACCGTACACGGACGGCCGTAAAAGCACTGCTGTCGGCTTAATCAGTTGAGGTAACGCGGGTGGAGTGTCCGACGATAGGGGCCAGGGGCAACCGACTGCCCGTGCCCATGCCCATGCCCCTCCTGCCGACTCCGAGAGACGTAGCGTGCTCATACGACTTCTGCGGACCTATCTCAGGCCCTATAAGAAACCCATCGTCCTGCTGGTGCTGCTGCAGTTCCTGCAGACCTGCGCCACCCTCTACCTGCCCACGCTGAACGCGCACATCATCGACAACGGCGTCGTCGAGGGGGACACCGGCTACATCCTGTCCTTCGGCGGGCTGATGATCGGCATCTCGCTGGCGCAGGTCGTGTGCAACATCGGCGCCGTCTACTACGGCGCGAGGACGGCCGCGGCCCTCGGCCGGGACATGCGCGCCGGCGTCTTCGACCGGGTGCAGTCCTTCTCCGCCCGTGAGGTCGGCCACTTCGGCGCGCCCTCCCTGATCACCCGTACGACCAACGACGTCCAGCAGATCCAGATGCTGGCCCTGATGACGTTCACGCTGATGGTGTCGGCGCCGATCATGTGCGTGGGCGGTGTCGTCCTGGCGCTCGGCCTGGACGTGCCGCTGTCCGGCGTGCTGGTCGCCGTCGTGCCGGTGCTGGGCGTCTGCGTGACGCTGATCGTGCTGCGGCTGCGCCCGCTGTTCCGGTCGATGCAGGTCCGCCTCGACACGGTGAACCGGGTGCTGCGCGAGCAGATCACCGGCAACCGGGTCATCCGCGCCTTCGTCCGCGACGAGTACGAGCAGCACCGCTTCCGCAAGGCCAACGCCGACCTCACCGACATCTCGCTGAAGACCGGCAACCTGCTCGCCCTGATGTTCCCGGTGGTCATGACCACGGTGAACCTGTCGTCGATCGCGGTGGTCTGGTTCGGCGCCCATCGCATCGACAGCGGCGAGATGCAGATCGGCGATCTGACCGCGTTCCTCGCCTATCTGATGCAGATCGTCATGTCCGTGATGATGGCCACCTTCATGTTCATGATGGTGCCGCGCGCGGAGGTGTGCGCCGAGCGCGTCCAGGAGGTGCTCGACACCTCCTCGTCGGTGGTGCCGCCGCTCGCGCCCGTCACCGAGCTGCGCCGGCACGGGCATCTGGAGATCCGCGGGGCCGGCTTCCGCTATCCGGGCGCCGAGGAGCCCGTCCTCAAGGGCATCGACCTGGTGGCCCGCCCCGGCGAGACGACGGCCGTGATCGGCTCGACGGGCAGCGGCAAGTCCACGCTGCTCGGGCTGGTGCCCCGGCTGTTCGACGCGACCGACGGGGATGTGCTCGTCGACGGGGAGGACGTGGCGGGCATCGATCCGGTGGTCCTCGCCCGGACCGTCGGGCTCGTGCCGCAGAAGCCGTACCTGTTCGCGGGCACGGTGGCGACCAATCTGCGCTACGGCAACCCCGACGCCACCGACGAGGAGCTGTGGCACGCGCTGGAGGTGGCGCAGGCCAAGGACTTCGTGAGCAAGCTGGAGAACGGGCTGGACTCCCCCATCGCACAGGGCGGCGCCAACGTCTCCGGCGGTCAGCGGCAACGGCTCGCGATCGCCCGTACGCTCGTGCAGCGGCCGGAGATCTACCTCTTCGACGACTCCTTCTCGGCCCTCGACTACGCCACCGACGCGGCCCTGCGGGCGGCGCTGGGGCAGGAGACCGCCGAGGCGACCGTCGTGATCGTCGCCCAGCGGGTGGCCACCATCCGCGACGCCGACCGGATCATCGTCCTCGACGAGGGCCGGGTGGTCGGCGCGGGCACCCACCGCGAGCTGATGGCGGACAACGAGACCTACCGGGAGATCGTGCTCTCCCAGCTCACGGAAGCGGAGGCTGCCTGATGGCCGGGCCCATGGGGCGCATGATGGCCGGCACCGGTCCCGAGAACCGCTCGATGGACTTCAAGGTGTCCGGCAGGCGGCTGCTCGCCCAGTTCAAACCGGAACGGCTCACCCTCTACGCGATGCTCTGTTGCGTGGTCGTGAGCGTCGGCCTCAACGTGGTCGGGCCGAAGATCCTCGGCAAGGCCACCGACCTGGTCTTCGCGGGCATCATCGGCCGGGAGATGCCGGCCGGCGCCAGCAAGGAACAGGTCCTCGACTCGATGCGGGCGCGCGGCGAGGGCAACGTCGCCGACATGCTCAGGAGCACCGACTTCACCCCGGGCAAGGGCATCGACTTCGACCAGGTCGGGCAGGTCCTGCTGGTCGCGCTCGGCGTGTTCCTGATCGCCGGTCTGCTGATGGCGGCGGCGACGCGCCTGGTCAACAAGACCGTCAACCGCACGATGTTCCGGATGCGCGAGGACGTGCAGACCAAGCTGTCCCGGCTGCCGCTGTCCTACTTCGACAAGCGCCAGCGCGGCGAGGTCCTCTCCCGCGCGACGAACGACATCGACAACATCGGGCAGACGCTCCAGCAGTCGATGGGCCAGCTCATCAACTCGCTGCTGACCATCATCGGCGTGCTGGCGATGATGTTCTGGGTGTCGTGGATCCTCGCCCTGGTCGCGCTGGTGACCGTGCCGCTGTCGGCGGTCGTCGCCACCCGCGTGGGCAAGCGGTCGCAGCCGCACTTCGTGCAGCAGTGGCGCTCCACCGGCAAGCTGAACGCCCACATCGAGGAGATGTACACCGGCCACACGCTGGTGAAGGTGTTCGGCCGGCAGGAGGAGTCGGCGCAGCAGTTCGCCGAGCAGAACGACGCGCTGTACGAGGCGGGGTTCAAGGCGCAGTTCAACAGCGGGGTCATGCAGCCGCTGATGATGTTCGTCTCGAACCTCAACTACGTGCTGGTGGCGGTCGTCGGCGGGCTGCGCGTCGCGTCGGGCTCCCTCTCCATCGGCGACGTGCAGGCGTTCATCCAGTACTCGCGCCAGTTCTCGATGCCGCTGACGCAGGTCGCGTCGATGGCGAACCTGGTGCAGTCGGGCGTCGCCTCGGCCGAGCGGATCTTCGAGCTGATGGACGCCGAGGAGCAGAGCGCCGACCCGATGCCGGGCCTGCGGCCCGAGGAGCTGCGCGGACTGGTCGCGCTGGAGGGCGTGTCCTTCCGCTACGACCCCGAGAAGCCGCTGATCGAGGACCTCTCGCTGCGGGTCGAACCCGGGCACACGGTCGCGATCGTCGGCCCCACGGGCGCCGGCAAGACCACCCTGGTGAACCTGCTCATGCGGTTCTACGACGTCTCCGGCGGGCGCATCACCCTCGACGGCATCGACATCGCCACGATGTCCCGCGACGAGCTGCGCGCCGGGATCGGCATGGTGCTCCAGGACACCTGGCTGTTCGGCGGCACGATCGCGGAGAACATCGCCTACGGGGCGTCGCGGGAGGTCACCCGGGGCGAGATCGAGGAGGCCGCGCGGGCGGCGCACGCGGACCGGTTCGTCCGGACGCTGCCCGACGGCTACGACACCGTGATCGACGACGAGGGCTCCGGGGTCAGCGCCGGCGAGAAGCAGCTGATCACCATCGCCCGGGCGTTCCTGTCGGACCCGGTGATCCTGGTGCTCGACGAGGCCACCAGCTCCGTCGACACCCGGACCGAGGTGCTGATCCAGAAGGCGATGGCGAAGCTCGCGCACGGGCGTACGTCGTTCGTCATCGCCCACCGGCTGTCGACCATCCGGGACGCGGACACCATCCTCGTGATGGAGAACGGCTCGATCGTCGAGCAGGGTGCGCACACCGACCTGCTGGCAGCGGACGGGGCGTACGCGCGGCTGTACAAGGCGCAGTTCGCGCAGGCGGTCGCGGAAGTCGACTGAGCCCGAGGGCTGCTCACCCGAAGGTGGGCAGCCCTCAGTCCAGGTAGCCCCGCAGCTGGTCCGCGAACGCGTGATCCCGCAGCTTGTTGAGGGTCTTGGACTCGATCTGCCGGATCCGCTCGCGCGTCACGCCGAAGATGCGGCCTATCTCCTCCAGCGTGCGCGGCCGCCCGTCCGCCAGGCCGTAGCGCAGCTGTACGACCTTCCGCTCGCGTTCGCCGAGGGTGGAGAGGACGGCCTCCAGGTGTTCGCGCAGCAGGAGGAAGGCCGCCGACTCCACGGGGCTGGCCGCGTCGCCGTCCTCGATGAGGTCGCCGAGGGCCACGTCGTCCTCCTCGCCCACCGGGGCGTGCAGGGAGACCGGCTCCTGGGCCAGGCGCAGGACCTCGCCGACGCGTTCCGGCGCCAGGTCGAGCTGGCCGGCGACCTCTTCGGCGGTGGGTTCGTAGCCGCGTTCCTGGAGCATGCGGCGCTGGACGCGGACCACCCGGTTGATGAGCTCGACGACATGGACGGGCACGCGGATGGTGCGGGCCTGGTCGGCGAGGGCGCGGGACATGGCCTGGCGGATCCACCAGGTGGCGTACGTGGAGAACTTGTAGCCGCGGGCGTAGTCGAACTTCTCGACCGCTCGGATCAGGCCAAGATTTCCCTCCTGGACGAGGTCGAGCATGGTGAGCCCGCGGCCGACGTACCGCTTGGCCACCGAGACCACCAGGCGCAGGTTGGACTCGATGAGGCGGCGCTTGGCCATACGGCCCATGACGACCAGCCGGTCGAGGTCGAGGGCCAGCTCGCTGTCCAGGTCGGGGGTGCTGCTCAGCTTCTCCTCGGCGAACAGGCCCGCCTCGACGCGGCGGGCCAGTTCGACCTCCTCGGCCGCGGTGAGCAGATGGATGCGGCCGATCTCCCGCAGGTACTGGCGGAACAGGTCGGAGGACGGGCCGCTGTTGTCGACGACCCGGGCGCGGGGCGGTTCGGGGGCCTCGGCGGCCTCGTCCAGCGCCTCGGCGGGCGGTTCGGCCGACTCGGCCTCCGGCTCCGTCTCCGGCTCCGGGTCCGTCTCCGGGTGGTGCACGGCACGGTTCTGCGGCGGGACCGCGACCAGGACGTCGGTCTCGGCGTCCGGCTCCGTGTCGTCGGTACTGGTGTCGGACTGGGTCAGGGTCTGGGTCTGCACGGGGGCGACCTCCAGGATGATCGCTGCCGAGAGGTGTGCGGCAGCGGTACTTCGGGGGCGGAGGCGGCGGCCAGGCCGCTGTCCGTCCCGTACGCGATGAGCGCAGCGCGGGGGTGTGGGACCCGCTGGGGACGGATCGGCCGCGCTCCGAGGACTCAGGCACCGGAACCCAGTGTGGAGTACGACACATCTCCGCCACGAGGGGCGTGCGATGACTTTTTGCGTCCGGTGTGTGACCGCGTGCTGACCGCGTGGCGAACCCGGGGGCCGCGACACGCTCAGAGAGCTGCGGCTCCGTGCTCGCGCAGGGCCTGGTCGTACTGCTGGAGGATCCACAGTTCGTTCTGCACGGCGGTCAGTTGGGCCTGGTCGCCGCCCGCGCCGAGCCGGGCCAGCTGGGACTGGACGTCGCGGACGCGGCGTTCGACGGCGCGGCGGCGGACCTGCACCAGGACCGTGCCCGCGTAGATCTCGTCCACCGAGCGCCGCATGATCGGCTCGACGGCGAGCTCGGTGACCATCGCGCGGACGGCGTCGTCGGGCGCGATCTCCCGGACCCGGACCAGGTACTCCTGCCCGTCCTGCGTGCCGTACTCGGCGCCGCCCGCGTCCAGGATCGCCTGGCGTACGGCGGCGTAGGGCGCGGCGGTGAACTCGTCCACGCCGTAGGCGTCGACGGCCGGGGCGACCAGCTCGGGGCGCTGGAGGGCGAGCTTGAGGAGCTCGCGTTCGGTGGCGTAGACGGGGTTGCGCAGGGTGAGGGCGGGGCCGCCGGTGCGGTGCGGTGCGGCCTCGTAGGGCTGCTGGGCGTCGCCGCGGGCCGGGGCGGGGCCCTTGCCGCCGCGGTCGCGGGCCCAACGGGCCAGCTGGGCCACCCGCTTGACGACGAACTGGGTGTCCAGGATGCCGAGCATGCCGGCGAGCTGGACGGCGACCTCGTGCTGCGCGCCGGTGTTCTTGATGCGGGCGACGATCGGGGCGGCCTCGTCGAGGGCGGCGGCGCGGCCGGCGGGGGTGTCCAGGTCGTAGCGGACGACGATCTGGCGCAGCGCGAACTCGAAGAGGGGCGTGCGGGGTTCGACCAGGTCGGCGACCGCCTCGTCGCCCTTGGCCAGGCGCAGGTCGCAGGGGTCCATGTTGTCGGGGGCGATCGCGATGTACGTCTCGGCGGCGAACTTCTGGTCGTCCTCGAAGGCGCGCAGGGCCGCCTTCTGGCCGGCCGCGTCGCCGTCGAAGGTGAAGATGACGCGAGCGCTGCCGTTGTCCATCAGGAGCCGGCGGAGGATCTTGATGTGGTCGCCGCCGAAGGCCGTGCCGCAGGTCGCGATGGCGGTGGTGACGCCGGCGAGGTGGCAGGCCATGACGTCGGTGTAGCCCTCGACGACGACCGCGCGGCTGGACTTGGCGATGTCCTTCTTCGCGAGGTCGATGCCGTACAGCACCTGGGACTTCTTGTAGATCGCGGTGTCGGGCGTGTTGAGGTACTTGGGCCCGTTGTCCGCCTCGTAGAGCTTGCGCGCGCCGAAGCCGACGACCTCGCCGCCGATGTCGCGGATGGGCCACATCAGCCGGCCCCGGAAGCGGTCGATGGGGCCGCGGCGGCCCTCCTGGGAGAGGCCGGAGAGGAAGAGCTCCTTGTCGCTGAAGCCCTTGCCGCGCAGGAAGCGGGTGAGGTGGTCCCAGCCCTGGGGGCTGTAGCCGACGCCGAAGTGGACGGCGGCGGCCTGGTCGAAGCCGCGCTCGGCGAGGAAGATCCGGCCGGTGTCGGCCTCGGGGCTGGTGGCGAGCTGTTCCGCGTACCAGTCGGCGGCGATCTTGTGGGCCTCGACCAGGCGGATGCGTTCGCCGCGCTGGTGGGAGGGGTTGTAGCCGCCCTCCTCGTAGCGCAGGGTGATGCCGGCCTGGGCGGCGAGGCGCTCGACGACCTCGGAGAAGGTGAGGTGGTCGACCTTCATCACGAACGTGATGGTGTCGCCGCCCTCCTGGCAGCCGAAGCAGTGGAAGAGACCCTTGCTCGGGCTGACCTGGAAGGACGGCGACTTCTCGTCGTGGAACGGGCAGAGGCCCTTGAGGTTGCCGCCGCCCGCGTTGCGCAGCTGGAGGTACTCGGACACCACGGCGTCGATCGGGACCGCGTCCCGTACCGCCTTCACGTCCTCGTCGTTGATCCGTCCTGCCACGAGGTGATTCTACGGGGACGGACCGACACTCAAGAGGTCACGCGAGGGGCGCGCTAGGACGTCAGGTTCTCCAGGGGGACGTGCGGGTCGGCCAGAGCCTCGGTGTTCACCGGGTTCCGGCCCCGGATCAGCTTCTGGATGTGCTCTGTGACGTCCCACACGTTCACGTTCATCCCGGCGAGGACGCGGCCCTCTTTCAGCCAGAACGCGATGAACTCCCGCTTGCCCGCGTCCCCTCGGATCACCACCTCGTCGTACGTCCCCGGCGGGGCCCAGCCGCTGTACTCCATGCCCAGGTCGTACTGGTCGGAGAAGAAGTAGGGCACGCGGTCGTGGACGACGTCCTTGCCGAGCATGGCGCGGGCCGCCGCCGGGCCGCCGTTGAGGGCGTTGGCCCAGTGCTCGACGCGCAGCCGGGTGTCGAAGAGGGCGTGCGGGAAGGACGCGACGTCGCCGGCCGCGTGGATGTCGGGGTCGGAGGTGCGCAGCGCCTCGTCCACGGCGATGCCCCCGCCGTGGGCGCGGTCGGCCAGCTCGAGCCCGGCCGCCTCCGCGAGGGCGACGCGGGGGGCCGCGCCGATCGCCGCGAGGACGTCGTGCGCCGGGTGCTCCTCGCCGTCGTCGGTGCGGGCGGCGAGGACCATGCCGTCCTGGCCGACGATCTCCGTCAGCTGGACGCCGAAGCGGAAGCGGACGCCGTGCTCGCGGTGCAGCTCCGCGAAGACGTTGCCCAGCTCGGGGCCGAGGACGCCGTACAGCGGGGTCGGCGCCGGTTCGATGACCGTGACCTCCGCGCCGTACTCGCGGGCCGCCGCGGCGATCTCCAGGCCGATCCAGCCGGCGCCGGCGATCACGAGGTGGCCGTTGTCGCGGCCGAGGGCGGCCAGGACGCCCTTGAGGCGCTCGGCGTGCGCGAGCCGGCGCAGATGGTGGACGCCGGCGAGGTCGGTGCCGGGGATGTCCAGGCGGCGCGGCTCGGAGCCGGTGACCAGGAGCAGTTTGTCGTAGTGGACGAGGGTGCCGTCGTCGCCGAAGCGGACCGTCTTCGCGGTGCGGTCGATCGCGTCGACCGTCTGGCCCAGGTGCAGCTCGATGTCGTTCTGCGCGTACCAGGCGGGCTCGTGCACGAAGACGCTCTCGCGGGTCTCCTTGCCGAGCAGATAGCCCTTGGAGAGCGGCGGGCGCTCATAGGGGTGGTCGCGTTCGTCGCAGATCAGTATCACGCGGCCGGTGAAGCCCTCCGCCCTGAGCGTCTCGGCCGCCTTGGCGCCGGCCAGGCCTCCTCCGACGATGACGAATGTCTGATCCGCGTCGACCACGTGATGCCTCCTCGTAAGGGTGCCGCCATATGCGAGCGTCCCGCACGCAGCGTGATGGGGGAAGGGGGAGTGGCCCGATCAGACCCACGCAGGGTCACGTTCGGGCGGGTTTCGGACCACCGGGGTTCGGAGGTCCGGGGTTCGAAGGTCCGGGGTTCGGACCACCGGGGTTCGTACGTCTCATGGACGGGCCGTCAGATGGGCGTGCAGCGAGCGGGCCGAGGCGTCGGTGAGGGAGGCGACCTGGTCGACGATCACGCGCATCCGGGCGCGGTCGTCGGGGGCCTGGTCGAACAGGGCCCGGAACTGGGGGTCCAGGCCGTCGGGGGCGCGGGCGGTGAGGGCCTGGGCGAGCTCGGCGACGACGATGCGCTGGTCGGCGCGGAGCAGTTCCTGCTCGGCGCGCTGCATGACGTACCGGTCGGCCACCGCCTTGAGGACCGCGCACTCCAGCCGGGTCTCGTGCGGTACGACGAGTTCGGCGTCGTAGCGGGTCAGGCGGCCCGTGCCGAACCGCGCGCGGGTGGCGGCCTCGGCGGCGAGGCAGAAGCGGCCGATGAGCTGGCTGGTGGCGTCCTTGAGGCGGGCCTGGGCGACCGCCGTGCCGTCGTAGCCGTGCGGCCACCACTCCTGGTCCTGGAGCCGGTCGAGGGCGGCGGCGAGTTCGGCCGGGTCGGTGTCGGCGGGGACGTAGCGGCCGACGGCGACGCGGAAGACCTCCTGGCGCTCGGGCTCGGCGTGCAGGCAGTTGGGGTCGACATGGCCGGCGTGCAGGCCGTCCTCCACGTCGTGCACCGAGTAGGCCACGTCGTCGGCCCAGTCCATGACCTGCGCCTCGAAGCACGTGCGCGTGCCGGGGGCCTCCGCACGGACCCAGTCGAAGACGGGCCGGTCGTCCTCGTAGACGCCGAACTTGCCGGACGCCGGGTCGGTGGGGTGGGCGCCGCGCGGCCAGGGGTACTTGGTGGCGGCGTCGAGGGTGGCGCGGGTCAGGTTGAGGCCGACGCTGGTGGCCTCGCCGCTCTCCTCGGATTTGACGAACCGTTTGGGCTCGATGCGGGTGAGGAGCCTGAGCGACTGGGCGTTGCCCTCGAAGCCGCCGCAGTCGGCCGCGAACTCGTTCAGCGCCTGTTCGCCGTTGTGGCCGAAAGGGGGGTGGCCGAGATCGTGGGCGAGGCAGGCGGCCTCCACCAGGTCGGGGTCGCAGCCGAGGGCCGCGCCCAGCTCGCGGCCCACCTGGGCGCACTCCAGGGAGTGGGTGAGACGGGTGCGGGGGCTGGCGTCCCAGACCCGGCTGCGGGTGCCGGGCGTCACCACCTGCGTCTTGCCTGCCAGCCTTCTGAGGGCCGAGGAGTGCAGGATGCGGGCCCGGTCGCGTTGGAAGGCGGTGCGTCCCGGGCGTTTGTCGGGCTCCGGGGCCCAGCGGGCGACCGACGTCGGGTCGTAGGCGGTGCGGGGCGTGGTGGGGGCGGCGGGGCCGGTCGGGGTGGTGGTGCGGGGTGCGGTGCCTTCTGCGGTGCCTTCCATGTCTCGACAGTAAGCGGCCGCGGTGACAATCGGGGGGTACGGACCGGTCGCGCCCCGTCGGGCCGCTCAGGCGGCGTTGCTCCTGCCGTCCGCCTCGCGGGCCTGGTCGTAGCGGTGCAGCAGCAGGTCGGCCATCGCCGGGTGGGTGCCCAGGGGGGCCGAGGCGATCCAGGGGGCCGCGTCGGCGCACTCCGTCGCGAACCGGCCCGGGGCCGTGAAGCAGGAGGCCACCGCCACCCGGTCGCGGCCTCGCGCGGCCAGGGTGCGCAGTGCCTCGGGGACGGCGGGGGCCGCGGTGGAGGCGTAGGCGGGGACGACGAGGACGCCCAGGCGCTGCGCCAGCAGACGGGCCGTACGGCGGGTGTCCACCGCGGAGTCCGGGTCGCGGGAGCCGGCCGCCGCGAGGACCACCGCGCTCCTGCGGCGCTCCGCCTCCGTCAGGTCCGTGCGCCAGCCGGCCTCGACCAGCCGTGTGTGCAGGGTCTCCACGAGCAGGGGGTGCGGGCCGAGCGGCGTGGCCACGCGCGTGCGTACCCGGGCGGCGGCGGCCATCTCGGGGATGTCGCGCCTGACGTGGTAGCCGCGGGCGAGGAGGAGGGGGACCAGGACGGCGTCCGTCGTGCCGCGGGCGTCGAGGTCGGCGAGGGTGTCGGTCAGGAGGGGCGCGTTGAGCTCGATGTGGCCCAGGTGCACGGGCAGGCCGGGACGCAGCGCGCGGACCCGGTCGAGGAGCGTGCGGACGGTGGCGAGCGCGCGCGGGTCACGGCTGCCGTGGGCCACGACGACGAGCGCGGGCGGTTCGGGCCGCCGCCGGCCGCCGAGCTGAACGAGGCCGGGCCGGCCGAGGCCGAGTCGGCCGCTGAGCTGTGCGCTGATCTCGTTCATGGACCGATCCTGACCGCACGAGGTTGCACCCCCGTTGCCTGACCGTCACGAGTCTTTTCGGGGCGTTCACCACGCGCGTGGGGGCTGTGTGAGGTGCGGTGTGAGGTGCGGTACACGGTGGGCGCGGCGGGCGGACGAACCGGATCACCCTACGCTGCGTCTTCCCGGGCCGAAGGGGCTTTCAACCCGGGGGGACGTCCGTATGAACATCCGTCGACCGCGGCTGCCGCGCACGCGTGCCGGGCAGCGGCGGCTGGTGCAGGCCGTGATGGCGGCGAGCGTGCTCGCACTGCTGCCCGCCACCTGGCTCTACGTCTCCACGGCGGACCGGCTGGGCACGACCGCCGACGCGCCGCGCGCCGAGGTCGCCGTCGTCTTCGGCGCGGGCCTGTGGAACGGCGAGCCGTCGCCGTATCTCGCGCACCGGCTGGACGCGGCGGCGACGCTGTACCGGGCGGGCCGGGTCTCGGTCGTCCTGGTCACCGGAGACAACAGCCGCAAGGACTACGACGAGCCGGACGCCATGCGCGGCTATCTGACGAAGCACGGCGTCCCGGACGCGCGGATCGTCAGCGACTACGCCGGTTTCGACACCTGGGACTCCTGCGTCCGGGCGAAGAAGATCTTCGGCGTCGACCGGGCCGTCCTGATCAGCCAGGGCTTCCACATCCGGCGGGCCGTCGCGCTGTGCGAGGCGGCGGGGGTCGACTCGTACGGGGTCGGGGTCGACGCCAAACATGACGTGACCTGGTACTACGGGGGCACTCGGGAGATCTTCGCGGCGGGCAAGGCGGCGCTGGACGCGGTGTTCGAACCGGACCCGCACTTCCTGGGGCCGAAGGAGCCGGGGGTGCGGCGGGCGTTGGCCGCCGGCGCCGAGTGAGCGGCGCCTCCGGTGGGCGCCGACGCTCGCCCGGCCGGGGGCCCGGACCGCGGGGTGTGGAACACCGTGGCGGCAGGGGGTCTCAGCTGTCCGACGGCGGCAGGCGGAGCGCGAGGCCGTCCAGGACGACCTCCAGGCCGTAGGCGAACTTGGCGTCGCGCAGGGCGGCCGGGTCGGCGGTCTCTGCGGTGTACTCGTCGGCGAGGTGCTCGAAGGGCGCGGCGGCCTGACGGGCCGCGGGCATGAGTCGGGCGACGAACTCGGCCTCGCTCTCGCCGGAACGGGCGACCGTGGTGAGCCAGGCCGCCTCGGTGGTGCTGATGCCGATGACGTAGCTGAGCAGCGGCTCGATCTCCCGGCCCGGCTCGGTGAAGCCGGCCGCGCTGAACAGGGCGGCGAGGCGCTCGGTGTACGCCATCAGGTTCGGCCCGAGATAGACGAGACCGGCCTGGCCGAGGACCGAGGCGAGCCAGGGGTGCCGTAGCACCGTGACGCGGAACGACCGCGCGGCCTCGGTGACGCCGGCCCGCCAGTCGGAGCCGTCGGCGGGCGGTACGCGGGTCTCGGCGGCGACCTCGTCCACGGCCAGCTCCATCAGCTCGTCCTTGGTGGCGACGTGCCGGTAGAGGGAGGTCGCGCCGGCGTTGAGGCGAGCGCCGAGTTTGCGCATGCTCAGCGCCTCGATGCCCTCGGCGTCCAGCATGGCGACGGCCTCGCGGACGATCGCGTCCCGGCTGAGGGAGGGCTGGTCGGGTTCGCGCTCCTGGCGGGTCCATACGGAGGGGACGGGCTTCGGGCTCTTCGGGTTCTTCGGGTTCGTCGGGCTATGCGGGTTGTTCGGGTTCGCCTTGGCGGCCATGACTCCAGCCTCTCCTCACCGTGTGCGTACGTCGTGCGCGATCAGCGTACACAGTTCAGGCATTGCGCACACCGTTCCGTTGTGCGTACAGTGTGCGCATCGCACGGAACACTGTACGCAGGCAGATGAAGCCGCTAAGCCGATGAAAGGGCAGGACGCCCCCATGGAAACCCTGGAAAGCCGCAATCCCCGCCGCTGGTGGATCCTCCTCGTGCTCTGCCTGAGCACGGTGGTCCTGACGATCGACAGCATGGCGCTGACGGTGGCGGTGCCCTCGATGACCGAGGACATCGGCGCGAGCGCCCAGGACACCCAGTGGATCCTCGACTCCTACATCCTGGTCTTCGCGGGCCTCCTGCTCACCTCGGGCAGCCTCGGCGACCGGTTCGGCCGACGGAAGGTGATGCTGATCGGCCTGGCGCTCTTCGGGGCCGCCTCACTGGCCGCGACGCTCTGCACCAGCCCCGGCGAGGTGATCGCCGTACGCACCGCGATGGGCGTCGGCGGGGCGCTGATCATGCCGTCCACCCTGTCGATCCTCATCACCGTCTTCGACGAGGAGGAGCGCGGCAAGGCGATGGCGGCCTGGGGTTCGGTGTCGATGCTGGGACTGGTCGGCAGCCCGGTGCTGGGCGGGGTGCTGATCGACCACTTCTCCTGGCACTCGATCTTCTTCGTGAACGTCCCGGTCGTCGTCCTGGCCCTCGTCGCGGGCGTGGTCCTGATGCCGGAGTCCCGGGCGCCCTGGCAGAAGCCGGACCCGCTGGGCGCGGTGCTGTCCGCGGTCGGCATGACCGCGCTGGTGTGGTGGATCATCGAGCTTCCGCAGCACGGCGCGTTCGGCGACCGCTCGGCCGTCACCCTCGTCGTGGCCGTCGCCGCCCTGACCGGCTTCGTGGTCTGGGAGAACGTCGCCTCCTCCCCCATGGTCCCGCTGGTCCTCTTCAAGCACCGCAACTTCAGCGGCGGTTCGCTCTCCCTGGCCCTGGTCCAGATCGGCAACGGCGGTCTGCTGCTGGTCCTCACGCAGTACCTGCAGTTCGTCCTCGGCTACTCCCCCGTCAAGGCCGGTCTCGCCTTCCTGCCCCTGGCCATCGCGGCCCTGATCGGCAACGGCGTCGGCGTGAAGCTGGCGGCAAGGATCGGCAACCGGCTCCTGATCCTCTCCGGCATGCTCGTGATGGTCGCCTGCTTCGGCCTTCTGACGACGGTCGACGCCGACTCCGGCTTCACCGTCCCGGCCATCTCCCTCGGCCTGCTCGGTCTGGGCGCGGGCCTGGCGATGCCGGCCGCCGTCGGCGCGCTGATGGGCACCATCCCCGCGGACAAGGCGGGCGTCGGCTCGGCCCTGAACGACACCGTCCAGCAGGCCGGCACCGCCCTCGGCATCGCGATCCTCGGCTCCCTGCTGACCAGCGGCTTCGCCGCCGAGATGCCCGCCGACGCCCCCGAGTCGGCTCGTCAGTCGATCGGCGGCGCGCTGGCCGCGGCCGGTGAGGACGAGGGCCTGATCCGGTCCGCCCGGGAGGCCTTCACCACCTCGATGACGACGACCTTCACGGTCAGCGCGATCGGCGTCCTGGCGGCGGCGATACTCGCGACGCTGGTCATGCGGGACCGTGAGCCCGAGCAGCCGGGCGAGGCCCAGGAGGCGGCGGACCGGGACCGGGACCGGGATCCGGAGCCGGCCGCCTGAGCCGACGGCTCCAGGGACCCTGTAGGGCCGGCGCCTCCCAGGCGTCGGCCCTCGCCTTTGGCGGTGTCGCGGCCGCCGGTCCCCGCGGATCAGGCCCGGTGGGTGATCCGGCCGCCGGACACGGTGAGTCCGATGTCGGCCTGGGCGAGTTCGTCGGGCGGTGCGGTGAGGGGGTCGACGGCGAAGGCCGTCAGGTCGGCGCGGTGGCCGGGGACGATACGGCCGGAGCGGGACTCCTCACCGGCCGCGCGTGCCGCGTGGGTGGTGTAGCCCTCGATGGCCATCAGCGGGGTGAGCGCCTGCGCCGGCTGGTTGGGGACGGCGTCCGGGGCTCCCGCGGGGCGGCGGAGCCGGGCGGCGGCCAGGACGGCGCGCGGGTCGTACGGGGCGACCGGCCAGTCCGAGCCGAGAGCCAGCGTCGCTCCGGACTCACGCAGGTCGCGGCAGGCCCATCCGCGATCGGCGCGCTGGTCGCCGAGCCGTTGCGACCAGTTGTCGCCGTGGTCGGCGCGGGTGTAGTCGGTGCAGTGGGTGGGCTGCATGGAGGCGATGACGCCCAGGGCTGCGAACCGCGGGACCTGGTCCGGGGCGAGCGTCTCGATGTGCTCGACACGATGCAGGAGGCGCGGCGATCCGGGGGGAAGGGCGCCGAGCGTGTCGAGGGTGTGGCGTACGCCCGCGTCGCCGATGGCGTGGGTGACGGTCGGTACGCCGGCGCGGGCGAGGTGATGGACGGCGGCGGTGTAGTCGGCGGGGTCGAGCCACAGGCTGTGCGCGGACTCCCCGTGCGTGTCGGGCTCCTCCAGCCAGGCGGTGCCGCCGTCGACCGTACCGTCGATCATGAATTTGACGGCTCCCACCTGCCAGTCGCGGCCGCGTCGGCGTTGCAGCCGGACCAGGTGCTCCAGTTCGTCGCGGTCCGCTCCGGGGAGGCAGAAGGGGGCGATCCGCAGCCGGAGGGGCAGGTCGTCGCCGTCCTCCAGGGCGGTGAGCAGGTCGAGGCTGTCGCCCTGGCAGTCCATGACGTGCCCGCCGGTCAGCCCGGTGGCGGCCATGTCGGACAGCAGGCGGCGCAGCCGGTCCCGTCTGGCCTGGAGCGGCTCGGCCGGGATCACACGTTCCACCAGGGACATCGCGGCCATTTCCAGCAGGTGCCCGGTGGGGCGACAGTACGCGTCGCAAACCACTTTGGAACGGTCCGCGAAACGCCGAGGTCCGGCGACCCCGGCCAGTTCGAGTGCCCTGCGGCTTGCCAGGGCGGAGTGGACGTCGAACATCAGGAGATAGGCGGGGGCGCCGCCGAGGGCGTCCTCGACCAGGTCCGTGGTGACGTGCCGGTCGCCGAAGACGTTGGGGTCCAGGCCCCAGCCGCGCACCCAGCCGCCGGGGGGCGTGCGGGCGGCCGTGTGTGCGAGTACGGTCCGCAGCTGGTCGAGGTCGCGGCAGGCCGACAGATCGGCGCCGACCGCCATCTCCAGCCCGGAGACCGGGTGCAGATGCGCGTCGACCAGGCCCGGCGTGAGCGTGGCGCCGCCGAGGTCGACGACCTCCGTGTGCGGGCCGCGCCAGTCCCTCACGTCCGCCGCCTCGCCCACGGCCAGGATGACGTCGCCGCGTACGGCCACCGCGCCCGCGCCGGGACGTGCGCGGTCCAGCGTGCGGACGTTTGCGCCCACCAGGACGAGGTCGGCGGCGGCGCCGCGGTGATCCCGGGGCGTGAGCGAAGCGGACAAGACGGTTCCTGTTCTGCTGAGAGGTTCTTAGAGGTTCACGGAAGCGGGCTCGGCGGACCGGCCCTGATCCCGGTCCTGGTTCCGGTCCCGGTCCTGGTTCCGGTCCCCGTTCTGGTTCCGGTCCCCGTTCTGGTTCCGGTCCCCGTTCTGGTTCCGGTCCCCGTTCTGGTTCCGGTCCCGGTTCCGGCGGGCGAAGGAGACGGCGACTCCCGCGACGAGCACCACGGGGACGAGACCGAGCAGGACCGCGTTGACCGTCGTACTGGCCGACGTCAGCAGATCGATCCTGGTGACCATGGTCGCGGTGGCCGCGATCAGCAGGACGACGGCCACCGCGGGCGCGACCACCACCCGCAGCACGCTCTCGCCGCGCCGGTCGCGCACGAAGAAGGCGAACACCGCGACCGCGGTGAGTATCTGGAGCACCATGAGGCCGATGGCGCCCGGGGTGTTCACCCACAGCAGCAGCTTCAGGTAGGGGTCGGCGCCCGCCGCCGCGAACCCGGCGACCACGATCGCGGCCAGCGCGGTCTGCAACAGGCCCGCCGCGTAAGGGGACTTGTGCCGGGCGTGGGTCCTGCCCAGCACCCGGGGCAGCGCGCCCTCGCCGGACAGTGCGTAGGCGTAGCGGTTGACGGCGTTGTGGAAGGCGAGCAGGGCGGCGAAGACGCTGGTGACGATGAGGACGCGCATCGCGTCGGAGGCCCAGGCTCCGACGAACTCGTCGGTGGCGACGTAGAACAGGTCGAGGGGGTGCGCGGCCGCCGCCCCGCGGACCTGCGCCTCGCCGAACGCCTGGATCACGGCCCAGACGATGAAGGCGTAGAACAGGCCGAGGAATCCCACGGCGATGTAGGTGGCGCGGGGGATCGTGCGGTTCGGTTCACGCGCCTCCTCGCGGTAGAGCGCGGTCGACTCGAAGCCCATGAAGGCCGTGAACGCCAGGGCGAGCGCCGCGCCCATGCCGGGGGCGAAGGCGTTCGAGGGCGTGAAGGACGCGAAGCCGATGCCCGAGCCGCCGCCGTCGACGAGCACGCCGACGGCCAGCACCAGCAGGATCGCGGTCTCCGCGACCAGCAGGACGCCCAGGACCCTGGCGCCGATGTCGACTCCCCGGTAGCCCAGGTACCAGACGACGGCCACCGCGCCGAAGGCGAGCACGGGCCAGGGGACGTCGACTGCGAACAGCGTCTTGAGGGTGTCGTGCGCCGCCGAGCCGAACAGTCCGTAGATGCCGATCTGGAGCGCGTTGTACGAGGCCAGGGCCAGGGCGGCCGCGCCGAGCCCCAGATGCCGGCCCAGCCCCCGGCCGATGTAGGCGTAGAAGGCGCCGGCGTTGCCCACGTACTTCGTCATCGCGGTGAATCCGGCGGCGAAGACCGCCAGCACCGCTCCGGCCGCCAGGTAGGCGGTCGGGGCGCCCAGCCCGCCGAGCAGGACGGCCAGCGGAGCGACCCCGGCCATCACCGTCAACGGTGCGGCGGCGGAGACCACCAGAAAGGTGATGTCGCTGGTGCCGAGAGCGTCCCGCTTGAGGCGGGCCGCCCCCGCCGCGGACTCGGCGGGCCCTGCGGGCTCTGCGGACTCGGCGGGCTCTGCGGGTTCGACAGGTTCGGCGGCGGACGTCGCGATCGTGGAATCGGGCATGTGCGGTCCCCTAGGGGAGGCTCGGGCGGGATGCCGAGGGCGGGACAAGCGGGACACCGACCCGGTAAACCGAAACCGATTCGGTTTAGGTAAAGTAGGCGTCCACATCCACATACGGAAGCCCGGTTCCGGTAACGAACGGGTTAAACCCGACGGAGGCGTCGCCCGCAGATGGCCCGACCGAGATCCCCGATCCTGGACCAGGACCGCATCGCCGCCGCCGCGCTCGCGCTCGTCGACAAGCGCGGCGACTTCACGATGCCGGAGCTGGCACGGCAGTTGGGCGTACAGCCCTCCTCCCTCTACCACCACGTGGAGGGCCGCACCGGAGTCATCGAGCTGATACGCGTCCGGGTGGGACAGGCCGTCGACACCACCGCGCTCGACCTGCCGGTATGGGAGGAGGCCCTCGCGGCCTGGGCCCGCTCCTACCGCTCCGCGTTCGCCGCGCACCCCCGCGCCATCCCGCTGCTCGCCACGGAGACGGTACGGGCGGTCGACGCGGTGACGATGTACGAGAGGGCGCTCGGGCTGATGGAGCGCGCCGGCTTCACCGGACACGCCGGACTGACCGCGCTCAACACCCTCGAGAACTTCATCCTCGGCTCGGCCCTCGACCTCGCCGCACCGGCGACGATGTGGGACACGGTCGACTCCGCCGACACCCCTCGGCTGTCCACGGCGCTGGCCGCGGCTCCCGAGAGCGGCGACCGCGCGGACCAGGCGTTCGAACTAGGCCTCACCGGCCTCATCGCCTACTTCAAGCACCTGGCCCCCACCCACCCCTGACCGGACGTCCCGGACCGTCCCACGCCCCGCACCCTCACCACCACACCCGCTCACCAGTACGTCAGCTCCAGCACCCGCGCGCAGTGCGGATCACGGTCGTCCGCCGCCATCCGCTCCCCCTCGCCCCGCAGCAGCGAGGGCAGCGCCGCGATCAGCGCGGTGAGCGCGCCGGTCGTCCGGACGTCGGCGGCGGTCACGCCCGCCAGCCCCTCGACCCGGTAGTACAGCCGCACCCGCTCCTGGTCCCGGAAGAGGAAACCGCACAGCAGGGGATCCTCGTACGTCTCGTCGTACGACGGCCCGGCCAGCGTCCGCAGCAGCCGCAGTCCCCGGTCGGCGGCGCTCTCGGCGGCCCGCGGCACGACCGCCGGGTCCACCGCGACGATCGGCATCCCCCACACCGACCCGACCGCCGCCGGCCGTTCGCCCTGCGCGCACAGAGTGCGCAGCACCCCGATGACGTCGTACGCGGTCACGGCGTCGTCCCCGACGAGAAGCGGAACCTCGTAGAGCGTCAACTCCCGTGTCGATACGGCGGTTTCGGGCCCTACGGCGACCCGCACGGCGTCCGCTCCACCCGGCGCGGGCAGGACTCCGCGCAGGTACGACGTCCCCGTCAGCGGGGTGTGGAGGTGCTGGAGCAGGAGGGGGATCAGGTCGGCCTGGTCATGTGCGGTCTCTTCGTCCACGGGGGCATTGTGGCCCCGGTCAGCCGGTCGTCCACCCCGGAATCGTCGGCAGCACCCGCTCCGCCACGCTCAGCAGCGCCGCGTCGTCGGGGACCACGTCGTCCTGGCGCCAGATGGCGAGTTCGTAGGAGCCGCCGCCGTCCTTGGCGTCCGGGGCGACGATCAGGCTGCGGGCGATGCCGCCGGGGCCGGTGCTGGCCTTGCCGCTGCCGCCGAGGTCGAAGCTGAGGGCGATGGTCCGGTCCGAGTAGAGGACCGCCGGGTGGCCGGCGATCGTCTTCTTCTGCGCGGTGCCGCCCAGCAGATCGGCCATGTCGGCGACCGGGAAACCGTCGTAGGAGCGGGAGAGCTTCACGGAGTACGTCTCGAAGGTGACGGTCGCCTCGGGGGTGGCGATCTCGGTGCCACCGGCCAGCTTGACCGAGCTCTCGCTGCCGTGGGCGGTCTGCGCCTTCTCCCGGGGCGTGCCGAGGAGCCACGACAGGTCCGTGCGGTTGAGCGCCTTGCAGAGCTGAGCTCCGGATATGCGCTTCGCCGACGGCTTGGCGTCTTTGTCGTTCGAGCAGGAGGCCGGCTCGTCGGCGGCCGCGCTCGCGCCCTCGGCGGAGTTCTTCTGGATGACCCACAGCCCGCCCGCGAGCGCCCCGACCAGCACCACCGCCATGACGGCCTGCCCCCACGCGTTCGGGCTCTTCTCCGATACGCCGACTTCCTCTGCCATGTCCCCTGTTACCCCCGGTTCCCACTGTTCGCGCGGGATGCGCGCGGGGGGAGCCTAACCGGTGATCGCGGGGCGGGTCCCGAACATTCGTCCGCGGGGTGGCCGGGGGCGGCCGCCCGGGCTCCGGAGCCCGGGCGGCCGCGTCGCTCGCCGGAACGGACGGCGGCGAACGGTCAGTTCACGTTGACCGCGCTCCAGGCCGCCGCCACCGCGTTGTACTCGGTGCTGCCGGCGCCGTAGAGGTCGCGGGCCGCGTTCAGGGTCGCCGTCCTGGCCGCCGCGTAGTTGGTGGAGGAGGTCATGTAGACGGTCAGGGCGCGGTACCAGATCGCGCCGAGCTTGTCCCGGCCGATGCCCGTCACCGTCGAGCCGTTGTACGTCGGGGAGTTGTAGGTGACGCCGTTGACGGTCTTCGTGCCGCTGCCCTCCGCCAGGAGGTAGGCGAAGTGGTTGGCGACGCCCGAGGAGTAGTGGACGTCGAGGTTGCCGACCGAACTGCTCCAGTAGTCCGCGGAGTTGCCGTCCTTGCTCGGCTTGTCCATGTAGCGCAGGGCGTCCCGGCCGAAGCCGGAGCGGACGATCTTCTCGCCGATCAGGTAGTCGCCGACGTCGTTGGAGTTGCCCGCGTAGAACTCCACGAGCGATCCGAAGATGTCGGACGTGGCCTCGTTCAGGCCGCCGGACTCGCCGGAGTAGGTCAGGTCGGCCGTGGTCGAGGTCACGCCGTGGGACATCTCGTGGCCGGCCACGTCCAGGCCGACCAGCGGGCCGAGCTGGGTGCCGTCGCCGTCGCCGTACGTCATGCAGAAGCAGCTGTCGTCCCAGAAGGCGTTGTTGTAGCTGTTGCCGTAGTGGACGCGGTTGTAGGCGCCCTTGCCGTCGCCCGCGATGCCGTTGCGGCCGTGCACGTTCTTGTAGTAGTCCCAGGTCACGTCGGTGCCGTACTGCGCGTCCACCGCGGCCGTGGAACGGTCCGAAGTCGTCCCCGTCCCCCAGTGGTTGTCGGTGTCCGTGAACAGGGTCGCGGGGGCGCGGCTGATGCAGATGCCGAAGATGCACAGGTCGGTCTTGTTGGCCGCGTCACCGGTGTACGTGTTCCCGCGCGTCGGATCCTTGAGCTGGTACGTCGTTCCCGAGAGGGTCGTCTCCAGCGGGACCGTGCCGCCGTACAGCGAACTGCCGTCTCCGGTGGCCGTCTCGATGGCGTCCCAGGCGTCGATCTGGGCGCCGCTGCGGGCGTCGGTCAGCACCGTGCGGGCGACCGGGTTGCCGAGCGAGTCCAGGCCCACGGCGTTGGTCCGCCAGGCCAGCTTCGGCGTGCCGTGCAGGGCGTCGACGACCAGCTGCGGCTTGGCCTTCACCTGCTTCAGCGGCTCGCCGAGGTTGGCCGCGCGCAGGGCGTTCACGGCGGCGTCGGCGGCCTTCGGGGCGGAGAGGGACGGGGTGATGCTGGAGAGGGAGATCGTGCTCCTCGTCGCACGGTTCGCACTGCGGTACGCGCCGTCGGCGGCCAGATGGACGACGAAGTCACCTCCCAGGACCGGGAGTTGACGGTAGGTGCGGTCGTAGCGGACGTGCTGGGCGCCGTCCTTGTCGATGACGACGTCCCGGACCGCGGTGCCCTGCGGGGCGGTCAGGCCCAGGGCCGCGGCATGGTCGGCGAGGGCCGCCGCCGCGTTGCCGAGCGCGGTGGCCCGGGTCGGTCTGTCGGCCGCGTCGGCGACCGGGGAGAGTACGGCGGCCAGCAGGGTGGCCGTGGTGACGGCGATGCCTGCGGTGGCGAGACGGGAACCTCGGACGTGCTGCCGTATCCGACTCATCAGTCTGCTCGGTCTCCTCGAGAGGGCGCTGTGGGGCGCGTGGAGTGACGTGGGGGTGGCGCTGAGGTCGTCCTGAGATTTAAGTGGGCATGACATGTCGTGTCCATAGCGCTACGTGCCGGTGCCGTGAGGGGAGAGAATCGTTTCCGTGAGCAGCCCGACCACTCCGCACCTCCCCCACCTCCCCTTCTTCGTCTACGGCACCCTGCGCCCGGGCGAGGTCAACCACGACCGATTCCTGCGCGACCGCACCCTCCACGAACACCCGGCCCGCCTACCCGGCGCGGTGCTGTACGACGGCCCCGGCTATCCGTACGCGGTGGAGGAACCCGGCGGAGTCATGACGAGCGGGGTCACGGCGAGCGGACCCGAGACGGGCGGGACCGTGACGGGCGGGACCGTGGCGAGCGGACCCGAGACGGGCGGGACCGTGGCAGGCGAGCTGGTCACCGCGCGACCGGAGGCCTACGACCGGCTGCTGGCCGAGCTCGACCGGCTCGAGGAGTACACGCCGGGCGACCCGCGCAACCTGTACGAGCGCGTCGAACGGGAGGTCGTCGTCCTCGGGGCCGACCGCATCGCCGTACGCACCGCCGTACGCGCCTGGGTGTACGTGGCCGCGCCCGCCGTCGCCGCCCGGCTGCGGGCCCGCGGGAAGCTCCTCGAGGGCGGGGACTGGCTCGCCCGGCGGTGACGGTCACCCGTTCACACCCCCTGCGCGCGCTTTTCCGCACGGCGTCCCGAGCACGGCGATGACCTGCCGAAACAACCGTCCCGGCCGTCCTCCGGCCCGGCATCTGACACCCATTCATCCCATTCCTGACGCTCGCTCAGGAAGCGCGCTCGCCGCTCTGCGACTTACCTCGGAAGGGCAGGGACGCGAAGGCCGGGAAGCGAAGGCCAGGGACGCGACCCGAAGAGCGCGAAGGAGCAGGACAGATGCGACGTACCGCCCGCCTACTGACCGGCGCCTCGCTCGCCGTCGTCGCCGCGGGCGCGCTCGCCGCACCGGCGTACGGCGTCGGCACGGGTACCGGCGCCAGTGCCGGGCGGCTGGAGGTGTACCCCTCCAGCGCCGCGCCGGGCGGGCAGGTCACGGTGAACACGGCGGCGTGCGGGGACGACGGCACGGCGGCGGGCGACGCCGGCGCGGTGGGCGCCGGGCGCTTCACGCTCGCGCCCAGCACGCACCGGGGCGAGGCGATCGGCCAGTTCCGGGTGCCGCCGAGCGCACAGCAGGGGACGTACGAGATCGTCGCGGAGTGCGCCGCGGGCGGCCGGCGGATCAGCGGGGACCTGGTGGTCACGCTGGCCTCGGACCGGCAGCCGGTGCATCCGCGCGGAAGTGTGAAGACGGGGGTCGGCGGCGCACTGGGCCCCGACCCCGTACAGACCGCGGCCGGTGTGGCGGCTCTCGCCGTCGCCGCCGCGGGCGGTACCTGGCTCCTGCATCGCCGGGCGAGAGGCGACGGGATCTGACGGACACCCTCCGCTGTCCGTCCGCCGGTACCGCATGTCCCCTCCCCCTCCGGGCCCGACGCCCCTCGCGGCCCGGAGGGGGGCTCGGGGCCCTCGTTCACGGAGAGGGGTTTCTGCCATGCGGGAAACGCGGGAGAGGGGTTTCTGAGAATGCGCCGCGTCGGAAGCGTCGGAAGCACCGGAAACACTCGTAACGCCGGTAACAGCGCCATAGCGGTCGCCACGGCGGTCGCCCTGTGCGCGGGCGCGTGGCTGCTGCACAGCGGCGCCGAGTCGCACCCCCCGCCGCAGCCGTCCGCGGCTCAGGCCCGCTCGGCCGACGCCGACGCCGACACCGACCCGGCCGGGGGCGGAGGCGCCGCCCCGGCCCTGCCGCCCTCCCCGCCCGACCGCATCCGCATCCCCGGCATCCGGGTCGACGCCCCCCTCACGGGCCTGGGCCTGACCCCCGGCGGCAGCCTCGACGTGCCGCCCGCCGCACGGAAGAACCTCGCCGGCTGGTACGAGGCCGGCACCACCCCCGGCGAGAGCGGCACCGCGATCGTCGCCGGTCACGTCGACAACGCCGACGGCCCCGCCGTCTTCTACAGCCTCGGCGCCGTGCGCAAGGGCGCCCCGATCGAGGTCGACCGGCGCGACGGAAGCGTCGCCCTGTTCACGGTCGACGCCGTCGAGGTCTACCAGGCACACGACTTCCCCGACGAGAAGGTGTACGGGGCGGCGCGGCGGCCCGAGCTACGGGTGATCACCTGCGGCGGCGGCTACTCCAAGGCGACCGGATACCAGGGGAACGTGGTCGTGTTCGCGCACCTGACCGGCAGCCGCTGAGCCGGTCGGCCGCGCCGCTGGAGACCGGCGGCCCGGCGCTACTGGCCGAGCCAGGATGTCGCCGCCTGGCCGAGCGCACCCAGGGCCGGAGCCGCTTGCACAAGCTTCTCCACCACTGTCTTCAGCCGACCCCGGTCGATACTCGCCGGGCCTCTCTGCGACGCGGGTTCCAGGACCCTCGACAATTCCGCTACGTCCTCTTCAGCCACGGGCCCGCCGACGGCCGCCTCCGCTCGAGCACGGTCGGCGAAATCACGAAGATCCGCGAGCACCTCGGAATCCGAAGACCGCAGCGAATTGTCAATAATCGTGACCTCATTCTGGGTGTGAACCTGGTCGGCGTTGAAGTGTCCGCCCGACACCTGAACACCCAAATTAATCGATTGGTTCATCTCTTCCCTCTTCTCGATTATTTTTCCTTGGACGGAGACGCGAACCCGTAGAATTGGGATCTCCCGTCGATCACTACGTTGTCTGCGTTGCTGGTCCCTCCGGTGTGAATGATTCCCTGGTTCAAGATGACGGTCTGCTGGGACTTGAAATCCGAGACATCCATGCCTTTATCATCGAGAAACTCGACGATTTCGGCGAGAACGTGACGCTCAATCGCTTTCAGATGCCGGTCGGAGTCAATTTTCTGGAAGTGGCTCCGGTAGACGCCCTCACCGATCCATTTGCGAATATTGAGGCCGACGGAAAAGTCCACTCCGGAACCGGACTCGGCTTGCCTTTCCAGTCTTTTCCTGTCCAGTCGGTGAGCCAGATCGGACACTCTTCTCCCCACGATCAAGGCGGGAGCCAAGACGATGCGTAAGGGTGTCTTGAGGAGCGTGATTCCCCACAGACGGGCGTCACTCGAAGGGCGCCTGCCCATCCGGTCGAGAACGCGATACCTTTCCGCGACAGGCGGCATGACGACTCGCTGGCAGTCGATGTACAGCGTCTTGTGCTCGACTGCGAAATGCAGAAAAGTACTGGTGACCAGCTCTCCGCCCCAGGATGAGACATAAACGCCAAGGTAGTGGCGCGCCGCCGGACCGGGACGATCGGCGACTCCCTGCAAATCGCTCCAATGCTGAACCGGATGATTGCACCCGCTGGAGGCCGGACCAGTGCTTCTGTCGCCACTTCTGTGGTCCCAGAGCTGCCCGACGCCCCGGGCCAGGTTTCCGTTGACAAAGACTCGGTCTTCAACGAGAACCGTTTCCCCCGCACCCCACGCTGAAACAGCCCCATCACCTCCGCCATGGGAGTCACGGTCAGAGCCGACATCTTCTGCCGAACGGCCCGAGAGATCTTTCAGACTTCCCTTGAGGTGACAGGAGAGCTCCCACGGAGTGAATTCCTGAAACGGGTTCACCGGAACAAACGGGTTCGCCGGAACCGCGAGAGACATTTGGGACTGTGGGCGCAGCGGAACGACCAGGGACCACCCGGAGACCTTGCTCCCATATTCGCCGAACGGTTCGAACCCGTCATGAATGGACACGTTGCAGAAAGGGGACGAGGCCGCACCGAACTGAGTCGAAGAAATGAGGTCGAGACGGCCTTTCACCCTCTTGAAGTCAGGCCCCTGCTTAAGCTTCCAGCCCCCATCCGGTTTGGACATCTCAACCAGGACGTTCCGCACTTCCCGTAAATCACGGAAAACAATCGGAAGGCAGCTGGAGATTAACGTCACCACGATCACCACGGTTCCGGCGAACATGCCCTGACTGGCCGCCCAGAAAGCCAGTGGAATCAACGCGGCACTGACGACGAGGATCTTTGCATCGCGCTTGTCATGCAGTCTCCGCGCTTTCAGGGTGTGCAGAAGGACCTGCTCGAGGTCCGTCCCCAGGGCCGGGGGAAGCTGACGAATGGCGTCCTGGAGCAATCGATCCCGGAATACCTCGGCCGCAAATGGGCATCGAAGTCGGTCGGCATCTCGTGCGTGACCGGGTCGAGTGGCCCCTGCCCGGACGTGAGCACTACGCCAGCCACTGCTCGTACGCCAGGTTCCCCACCAGCGCGAACACCACCGTCAGCAGGACGACGCGGACGAAACCGCTTCCCTGCTTGAGCGCCGTGTGCGCGCCGAGCGTGCCGCCCGCGAGGTTGAAGACGGCCATCAGGGCCGCCAGCTGCCACAGCACCGTGCCCTGCCAGGCGAAGGTGGCCAGCGCGCCGGCGTTGGTGCAGCAGTTGACGATCTTGGCGGTGGCCGAGGCGGTGACCAGGTCGAGGTGGAGGAGGGCGGTGAGGGCGAGGACCAGGAAGGTCCCGGTGCCGGGGCCGACGAGACCGTCGTAGAAACCGATTCCGAGGCCCGCGAGGCCGATCGCCGCGAGGACCTGGCGGCGGGTGGCCGGGCCGGTGGCGGGGGCGGCGCCGAAGGCGGGGCGCAGGATCACGAAGGCGGCCACGCCCAGCAGCACCACCATGATCACCGGCTTGAGCACCTCGGTGCTCATCCCCGCGGCGAAGAAGGCCCCGCCCGACGACCCGGCCAGCGCCGCCAGCCCGATCCGCACCGCGAGCCGAACGTCCACGGGCGCCCGGCGCGCATAGGTCACCGCCGCGCCCGAGGTGCCGACGATCGCGACCGCCTTGTTGGTGCCGAGCACGGTGGCGACCGGGGTCCCGGCGGGCAGCCCGAGCAGCAGCACCGGCAGCAGCAGCAGGCCGCCGCCGCCCACCACCGCGTCGATCCAGCCGGCCGCGAGGGCGGCGACGCAGAGGACGGCGACCGTGGTCAGGGGTATGTCGGGCATGACCGCGACCCTACGGCCCCGGTGTGTGCACGAGCCACGCACCTGAGGATCTTCTGAGGTGGGAACCCGTTCGGCGAACCCTCACACCCGCCCCCCGCCCTCGCTGAGGGCAGCGTTCCTCGCGGGAAACAGTCGTGATGCGGTCGGGTAACACCGGCGTCGCACGCTCCTGGACATGACCTCGCACTCCTGGACATGACCTCGAGTCCGCCCCCGCTGCTCCACCCGCTCCACCTGCTCCCCAACGATGGAGGCTCCTGATGTCCACGACCGCACTTGTTGGGGACCGCCCCCGCCCCACAATCGTGCTCGTCGGCCACGGCATGGTCGGCCAGCGCTTCCTCGAAGCGCTCGCCGAGCGCGGCCTGACCGCCGCGCACCGCGTGGTCGTGCTGTGCGAGGAGCCGCGTCCCGCGTACGACCGCGTGCAGCTCACCTCGTACTTCTCGGGCCGGACGCCCGAGGACCTGTCGATGACCGACATGGCGTTCATCGCCGAGCACGGCATCGAACTGCACGTCGGCGACCCGGCGGTGACGATCGACCGGTCCGCGCGGCGGGTGACCGCCCGCTCCGGGCTGAGCGTCGACTACGACGTCCTCGTCCTGGCCACCGGCTCCTACCCGTTCGTGCCGCCCGTCCCGAACAAGGACGCGGCCGGCTGCTTCGTCTACCGCACGATCGAGGACCTCCTCGCGATCGAGGAGTACGCCAGGACGAGGACGACGGGTGCGGTGGTCGGCGGCGGTCTGCTCGGCCTCGAGGCGGCCGGTGCGCTGAAGGGTCTCGGACTCACCTCCCACATCGTGGAGTTCGCGCCCCGCCTGATGCCCGTCCAGGTCGACGAGGGCGGTGGCGCCGCGCTGCTGCGCACCATCGAGGACATGGGCCTGTCCGTCCACACGGGCGTGGGCACGCAGGAGATCGTGGTCGACGAGTCCGGCGCGGTCACCGGGATGAAGCTCTCCGACGGCTCCGAACTCGCCACCGACCTGGTGGTGTTCAGCGCCGGCGTCCGCCCCCGCGACCAGCTGGCCCGCGAGAGCGGACTGACGGTCGGCGAGCGCGGCGGCATCGCCGTCGACGAGCAGTGCCGCAGCGTCGCCGACCCGCATGTGTTCGCGATCGGCGAGTGCGCGCTGGCCGCCGACGGCCGGGTGTACGGCCTGGTGGCCCCCGGCTACGAGCAGGCCGAGACGGTCGCCGCGACCATCGCGCAGGACGAGTCGGCGTTCACCGGCGCGGACCTGTCCACCAAGCTGAAGCTTCTCGGCGTGGACGTGGCGTCCTTCGGCGACGCGCACGGCGCCGCCGAGGACTGCCTGGACGTCGTCTACTCCGACGCCCGCTCGGGCCTGTACAAGAAGCTGGTCATCGGCCGCGACGGCACCCTGCTGGGCGGCATCCTGGTCGGCGACGCGGACGCGTACGGCACCCTGCGCGCGTTCACCGGGTCCGTGCCGCCCGTCGCCCCCGAGTCGCTGGTCCTGCCGGCCGGTTCCGGAGAGGCCGTCCAGCTCGGCCCGTCCGCGCTGCCGGACGAGGCGATCATCTGCTCCTGCCACAACGTGTCGAAGGGCACGATCCGCGGCGCGGTGACCGAGCACTCCTGCACCACCGTGCCCGAGGTGAAGAAGTGCACCAAGGCCGGTACCGGCTGCGGCAGTTGCGTCAAGGTCCTCGGCCAGCTCGTCACCGCCGAGCTGGAGGCGAGCGGCGTCGAGGTCGACAAGGGCCTGTGCGGCTGCTTCTCCCAGACCCGCGAGGAGCTCTACGAGATCGTCCTCGCCCTGCGCATCAACACCTACCAGGACCTCCTCGACCGCTACGGTCGCGAGGGCGCCCGGGGCGGCGACGGCTGCGAGACCTGCAAGCCGGCGGTCGGCTCGATCATCGCCTCCCTCGCCCCGACGATCGGCGCGAGCGGCTACGTCCTGGACGGCGAGCAGGCGGCCCTCCAGGACAGCAACGACCACTTCCTCGCCAACCTCCAGAAGAACGGCTCGTACTCGGTCGTCCCGCGCATCCCCGGCGGTGAGATCACCCCCGAGGGGCTCATCGTGATCGGCGAGATCGCCCGCGACTTCGGCCTCTACACGAAGATCACCGGAGGTCAGCGGATCGACATGTTCGGCGCACGCGTCGAGCAGCTCCCGCTGATCTGGGCGCGGTTGGTGGACGCCGGCTTCGAGTCCGGCCACGCCTACGGCAAGTCCCTGCGCACCGTGAAGTCCTGCGTCGGCCAGACCTGGTGCCGCTACGGCGTCCAGGACTCCGTCCGCATGGCGATCGACCTGGAGCTGCGCTACCGGGGGCTCAGGTCGCCCCACAAGCTCAAGTCGGCGGTCTCCGGCTGCGCCCGCGAGTGCGCCGAGGCCCAGTCCAAGGACTTCGGCATCATCGCCACCTCCAACGGCTGGAACCTCTACGTCGGCGGCAACGGCGGCGCGACCCCGCGCCACGCGGACCTGCTCGCGCAGGACCTCACCGACGCCGAACTGGTCCGCCTCATCGACCGGTTCCTGATGTTCTACATCCGCACCGCCGACCGCCTGGAGCGCACCTCGACCTGGCTGGAGCGGATCCCCGGCGGCCTGGACCACGTACGGGACGTGGTCGTGGAGGACTCCCTCGGCATCTGCGAGGAGCTGGAGTCCCTGATGACGGACCACGTGTCCCACTACCGCGACGAGTGGGCGACCACCATCAACGACCCCGAGAAGCTCGCCCGGTTCGTGTCGTTCGTCAACGCGCCGGACACCCCCGACCCGGTCGTCGGCTTCGTCCCCGAGCGCGACCAGATCAAGCCCGACCTGCCGCTGCTGACCATCGGCACGCGTCCCATGGAAGCTCTGGAAGGGAGCGCCCAGCGATGACCCTGGCACCCGAGACCACCGATCTCAAAGTCCAACTCCAGCTCGACGAGGGATGGTTCACGGTCTGCGACCTGAGCCTGCTCCTCCCCGGCCGGGGCGTGGCCGCGCTCCTGCCGGACGGCCGCCAGGTCGCCCTCTTCCGCGACCGCGGGGGCGAGCTGTACGCCGTCGACAACCGCGATCCCTTCGGCGGCGCGGCGGTCCTCTCCCGCGGCCTGACCGGCACCCACCAGGGCCGCCCGTTCGTCGCCTCGCCCCTGCTCAAGCAGCGCTTCGACCTGCTGGACGGGCGGTGCCTGGACGACGAGACGGTGCGCATCGCGACGTACGAGGTGCGGACGGCGGTGTGACGGCTCGGCACCTCCGAAGAGGCGTTGCGTTCCCGCTGACTTCCGCCGATTCCGGCCTGGCATAGCGCGGTTCGTCAGACACCGCCCGGCGCCGTGGTCTGCAACGGCCGTTCCGCCGGTCGCTGGACGGGGACGCCGGCACCGGGTCGGGCCGGCACCGCCGGGAGCCGGACCACCGCGTCGAGGCCGCCGCGCGGCGCCCGCCGCAGAATCGCCTCGCCGCCGCTCGCATGGGCGAGGCGCTGCACCAGGGCGAGCCCCAACCCCGTACCCCCCTTGGGGGCGTTCGGCGCACGCCAGAAGCGGTCGAAGGCACGGCGGCGCTGCTCCTCGGTCATGCCGGGACCCTCGTCCATGACGTGCAGCTCGACCCAGCCGGGACCGGTCGGGCGGTGCGGGAAGCGGCGCTCGTGGGGCGTGTGGCGGCGCGGGTCGACGGAGACCGTGGAGCCGGGCGGCGCGACGCGCAGGGCGTTGGAGAGCAGGTTGTCGATGATCTGCTCCACCGCCCCCGGCAGCGCCAGCACTTCGCCCGTGTAGTCCCCGGCCAGCGCGAGCCAGACGCCGTGCTGCTCGTACAACGGCGTCCAGGCGCGGTGGCGTTCCGCGCACACCCGGCTCAGGTCGATCCGTTCCGGCCGGGCGGCGCTCTCGTCGAGCCGGGCCATCGCGAGCAGCCCCTCGACCATCCGGGCCAGCCGGTCGGTCTCGGTCAGCGCGGCGGTCAGCGAGCCCCTCGCGTGCAGGGCGATGTCGTTCTCCAGGTTCTCCAGCCGTAGCCGCAGCGCCGCGAGGGGGGTCTTCAGCTGGTGCGAGGCCTCGCCGGCGAAGGCGCGTTGGGAGGACAGCAGGTGTTCCAGGCGGGCGGCGGTGCGGTTGAAGGCGGCGGCGAGGCTGCGCACCTCCGGCGGCCCCTCGGTGATCGCCACCGGGGTGACGGAGCCGCCGACGGCCAACTCGTGTGTAGCGTGCTCCAGTTCGCGGATCGGACGGCCGGCCCAGCGGGCGATGGCGAACCCCACGACGGCGACCGCGGCGAGCGCCGCGAAGCCGCCCAGGGCCAGCAACAGCCAGACGTGGTGCACCCGTTCGTGCACCATCCGGGTCGGCACGGTGATGCGTACGGCGCCCTGTTCCTCGACGCCGTGCCGGACCGGGACGGCCACCGCGAGGTACTGCACCCCGCCGATGGTGGAGGTGCGCACGTCCGCCGTGGCGGTGCCGCGCAGTGCGGCGGCGATGCCCGCACTGGAGGCGAGGCCGCGTCCCTCGCTCTCGGACAGCGGGTGCGAGGTGGCGAGCAGGACGCCCGAGCCGTCCACGATCAGCACCTTGCCGCCGATGCGCTCGGCGCAGTGAGCGGCCCGCTCGGGCAGATCCTGCGCCGCCCGGCCCGCCGAGATCGACAGCGAGGCGAACGCCGACACCGACTCCGCCTCGTCCTTCGCCGCGTTGGTCACCCGCTCCCGCTCGCCGCGCGAGTAGACGTAGCCCAGCGGGATCTCCAGGCAGACCAGCACGAGCGCGGCGAGCGTGAGGTAACTGAGCAGCAGGCGGCGGGTCATCGGTAGGCCGCCGAGTGGTGGGGGCGATGGGGGGCGGGGTGCGGGTTCGTGGGGTTCGCGTACGTGGGGTTCGCGTTCGTCGGGTACTGGTTCCAGGAGTACTGGTCGCCCGGGTGCGGGCGGGCGGGCGGAGGTTCGTAGGCCGACGGCTCGTAGGACGGCTGCGGGACCGGTGGCTCGTATGCCGGCTGCCGGCTCGGCGGCTCGTACGCGGACTGCCGGCTCGGCGGCTCGTACGTCGGCGGGGTGGCCGGCGGCTGTGCGTGCACCGCCAGCCGGAAGCCCACTCCGCGCAGCGTCTGGATCCACGCCGGGTTGCCCAACTTCCGGCGCAGCGTGGCGACATGCACGTCCAGCGTCTTCGTCGGCCCCTCGTAGTGCGGGTCCCACACCCGGTCGAGGATCTGCTGCCGGGAGTAGACGGCGCCGGGATCCTCGGTGAGCAGCGCCAGCAGCTCGAACTCCTTGGGCGTCAGCGTGACCGCCGCCTCCCCCACCCACACCTGCCGGGTCCGCCGGTCGACGACGAGCGGCCCGACGGCGCCCTGGGTCGCCACCGGAGGCGCGGACATGAAAGGAGACGTGGGAGGGGACATGGGCGAGGGCGAGGGCGAGGGCATGGCCGTAGGTGCGAAAGTCGGCTCCGTTCCGGCGAACTCCCGCTCCACGAGCCCTCGTTGGGTACGCCGGGTCACCGCACGCACCCGTGCAACCAGCTCACGCATGCTGAACGGCTTCGCCAGGTAGTCGTCGGCGCCCAGTTCGAGGCCCAGCACCCGGTCGGCCTCCTCGCCCCGTGCGCTGAGGATGATGATGGGCACGTCCGAGGTCTGCCGGATGCCCCGGCAGACGTCGATGCCGTCCACGTCGGGCAACCCCAGGTCGAGCAGCACGACATCGCCGTACGGCCCTCTCAACCCCTCGTTGCCGGTGGTGACGTGATGCACCGTCAGTCCGAAGTGGCCAAGACCCTCGACGAGCGGTTCGGCGATCGTCTGGTCGTCCTCGATGAGCAGGACTCGTACGCCCATGCGTTCCCGTCTCTCCCATGAACCGAATTCGCTTGTTCCGTTGTTCCGTGGATCCGTCACGCTACAAGAACGGTCAATAGAACGTAAACATCGATCCGGACAATGTGAGCAGCGGCTCAGCCCGGAATCGTCTCCCGGAGCAGCCGCGGACGAAAACTGTCCCATTTTTGTCGGCGGTTTAGCGTTCCTCTAACCTTCGCCTGGCAAACGCTCCTCTACGGTGATGAGGAACTGGTCGGCCCCCCACGACGACCAGCTCTGACCAGCTCTTACTGACTCTTGCTGGCTTTGACCTGGGAGGAAACGTGAAGGCACTGCTGGACCGCGCCCGCTCGTTCAAGCGACGGGTCGAATTTGAAAGCACGGAATATCGGCGGCTGGCCGAAGGCCAATATCCCGAGGCATTGTTCATCACCTGCTCGGACTCGCGGGTGATACCCGCCCTGATCACGGGCGCACGGCCCGGTGAGATATTCGAGCTGCGAAACGCGGGCAATATCGTTCCGCCGCACGGCCGGCAGGGCGCCTCGGGCGAGGCCGCCACCATCGAGTACGCACTGGAGGTGCTCGGCGTTCAGGACATCGTCGTGTGCGGTCACTCCCACTGCGGCGCGATGGGCGCCATCAAGTCCGGCGACGACCTGTCCGCCCTGCCCGGCGTGGACGCCTGGCTGCAACTGGCCCGCCCCCGGCTGGCGCCCGTCCTCGACGGCGACGTCCTGGACCCGTCGATGCCGGACGTCTCCCAGCTGAACGTCGTCAACCAGCTGACCGCACTGCGGAGTTACCCGGCCGCGCGACAGCGTCTCGACACCGGACGCCTGCGACTGCACGGCTGGTACTACGAGGTGGACACCGGCCAGGTGCACGAACTCGACAACGACGGTCTGTTCCGGGTGCACGCGGCATGAGCGGCGCACACGCCCGGCACACGATCCCGAGGACGCCCGCCGGTCCACCGCCCGCCGGGCCGTCGAGCAACCCCGCCTCGTTCGGGCCGGATCGCTCCGACGGCGGGCTGGACCCGCACACCGCCGGCTGGGACTACGCCGACGAGGGGCAGTCCTTCGACGCATGGCACGCCTCGGCCGAACACCGCGCCGTCGCCGGGCGGGACGCCCGGCCCGGGAAGGCCGCACCGCCCAGGAAGGCCGCACCGCCCGGGAAGGCCGCCCCACCCGGCAGGGGTCCCGCCACCAAGGCGCCCACCGGCAAGGCATCCGTCGGCAAGGCGACCAGCGGCAAGACGCCGAAGGCCGACCTGGCCACCGAGATCACCGCGTCCCTCGTCGTCTTCCTGGTCGCGCTCCCGCTGTGCATCGGCGTGGCCGTCGCCTCGGGGGTCTCCGCCGAGCTGGGCATCATCTCGGGCGTCATCGGCGGTCTGGTGGTGGGCGCGGCGCGCGGCAGCACGCTCCAGGTCAGCGGCCCGGCCGCCGGTCTCGCCGCGCTGGTCGCGGAGACCGTTCTCGAATACGGCGTCGCCATGCTCGGCGTGATCGTGCTCTTCTCGGGTCTGCTGCAGATCGTCCTCGGCCTGGTGAAGCTGGGCCGTTTCTTCCAGGCGATCTCCCTGGCCGTCGTCCAGGGCATGCTCGCGGGCATCGGCCTGCCGCTGATGTTCAGCCAGGCCTACCCGGCGATGGACGCGAAGGCCCCCGGCACCCCGCTGGAGAACATGGCCGGGATCCCCGCTCTGCTCGCGGACACGGTCGCCGACCCGCAGGCGATGATCGCGGCCGGCCTCGGCGTCGTCACGGTCGTGCTGAGCTTCCTGTGGAAGAAGGCGCCCGGACCGGTCAAGAAGGTCCCGGCGGCCCTGGTCGCGGTGGGCATCGGCATCGCGGTCGCCGCGCTGCCCGGCGTGGACGTGAAGACCCTCCAGGTGGGCAACCTGCTGGCCTCCGTCGACATACCCGGCCCGGAGCAGTTCGCGGGCCTGGCGGACGTCGGCGTCATCACCGCGATCCTCACCTTCACCGTGATCGCGTCCGCGGAGTCCCTCTTCACCGCGGCCGCCGTGGACCGTATGCACGACGGCGCGCGCACCCGCTACAACCCGGAGCTGATCGCGCAGGGCGCCGGCAACACGCTCGCGGGCCTGCTGGGCGCGCTGCCCATCACCGCGGTCGTGGCCCGCAGTTCGGCGAACGTCCAGGCGGGCGCGAAGACCCGCCTCTCCCGCACGCTGCACGGCCTGTGGCTGCTGGCGTTCGCCATCCTCCTCCCCCAGGTGCTGGCCCTGATCCCGATCGCGGTCCTGGCGGGCGTGCTCGTCCACAGCGGCTGGAAGCTCTTCGCGCCCGAGGAGTTCCCGAAGATGTGGCGGCAGGACCGGGGCGAGTTCGCGGTCATGACGATCACGACGCTGGTCATCGTGGCGACGGCCCTGCTGGAGGGCGTCCTGATCGGCCTCGCCGCGGGCATCGTGCTGGTCGCGGTGCGCATGTCGCGTACGGTCATCAAGCAGCACGACGAAGAGGACACCGCCAAGGTGGTCATGGCCGGGAACGCGACGTTCCTGCGCCTGCCCCAGCTCATCGAGGCCCTGGAGTCCGCCGCCGAGTCCGGCAAACCCCGGATCCGCCTGGACCTCACCGGCGTGACCCACCTCGACCACGCCTGCCGCAGCCAGGTGGAGGAGTTCACCGCCCAACAGCGCGGCAAGGGCCTACGGGTGGAACTCCTGATGCCGGGCCCGGCGAAACGCCCGCCCACGACAGCCGACCCGACGACGACCGGACCCACGACCGACCACCCCTCGCCCCCCGACCCCCTGCCCCGCCGCCCGGCCGCCCCGGCCGCCACCGCCGCGGCCCCCGGCCCCACCGCCGAGTGGTTCTACCTGGACACCAGGCCCATGCCGGAGGACTTCGCCCAGCGCTACGCGGAGGAGTACGCGCCGAGGCAGGAACGTCGAGAGGGGAACGGCCAGGGATACGGGGACGGCCAGGGACACGGGAACGGGCAGGCATACGGGAACGGGCAGGGCTATACGGAGGGGTGGCACGCGGACGGGTACGCGGCCCGCTGAGGATGGATGCACGGGCCAACGCGCACGCACTGTGCATCCATGCGCACGCACTGTGCATCCATGCGCACGTACTGCGCGCCCAACGCGTCCGGCGTCCGCCCCTCCGCTACGCCCCCTTGAGGCCCTCGTACGACACCCCGGTCAGCCGTTCCGACTCCGCCCACAGCGCGGCGGACGCCCGGTCGTCGAGGGTCCAGGGCGCTCGCCGCGAGGGTGCGGGCGCCCCGCGCCACATCGCGAAGGAGGGCCCGGTGAAGGAGTCCGGCCGGACCCCGGGCGCGGTCGCCGCGTAGAGGGCGGGCAGCGCACCGGCCTCGGCGGGCTGGGCGATCACCCGGTTGCCGAGCTCCATCAGCCGCTCGGCGACCCGGCGCCCCTCCGCGCGCGGCCCGGCCGTCTGGAGGTTGGTCGCCGCGTACCCCGGGTGCGCGGCCGCCGCCACGACGTCGGCTCCGGTCGCCTCCAGCCTGCGCGCGAACTCGTGCGTGAAGAGCAGGTTGGCGGTCTTGGCGCGGCCGTAGGCGGTCCAACGCCGGTACCTGCGCTCGCTGTTGAGGTCATGGATGTCGATGTTGCCGAGCAGGTGCGCAAAGCTGGAAACGGTGACGACACGGGCGCCGGGCGTGGCGAGCAGTGCGGGCAGCAGCAGTCCGGTGAGGGCGAAGTGCCCGAGGTGGTTCACCCCGAACTGCGTCTCGAAGCCGTCGACGGTCGTGCCGTACGGCATCGCCATCACGCCCGCGTTGTTGACGAGCAGATCGACCCGCTCGTACGGCAGCCCGGCCGCGAACTCCCTTACGGAGGCGAGGTCCCCGAGATCAAGAACCCGCAACTCGACGTCAGAACCCGGCACTTCATCGCGAAGCAGCTCGACGGCAGCCCTCCCCCGCGCCTCGCTCCGACACGCGAGGACCACCCGGGCCCCCTTGCGGGCCAGCTCCCGGGCGGTGACGTAGCCGAGGCCGCTGTTGGCGCCGGTGACGACCGCCGTGCGGCCGCCCTGGTCGGGGATGTCGTACGTGCTCCAGCCGGACATGACCGGTCTCCCTCCGCTGCTGCCTCGCAGCCTACGACGCGTGGGGTCACGCGTCCGGGAGCGCCGGAGCCGGGAGGGCCATCGAATTGAAAGGAACCTGACAGCGGGGGAATGGAACACGACCGGCCGCCGGCTCGTTACTCGCCCACGAAGCTCGCCGACGAAGTCGTCGTCACCAGGCAATGCGTCCGCCGCCCGACCCCACTCCCGGAGGCACCGACCATGACCCGCACCCCCACCCCCGGCCCCACCCCCGGTCCGTCCCGCCGCACCGTCCTCGGCGGCGCAGCGGCGGCCGCACTCACCCTGACGGCGGTCACGGCGACTCCGGCCGGCGCCGCGACGAAGGCGCAGTGGCCCACCGACTACCCCCTCCCCGACGGCTGGCTGCCCGAGGGCATCGCCATCGGCAGCAAGCCGTACGCCTACCAGGGCTCCCGCGCCAACGGCGGCATCTACCGCACCGACCTGCGCACCGGAGAGGGCCAGGTCCTCTACGCGGGCGGCACGGGCGAGATCGCGGTCGGCCTGAAGCTGGACCACGACGGCCTCCTGTACGTGGCGGGCAGCACCGGAGTGGCCCGGGTCATCGACTCCCGCACGGGCGAGCTGCTGACGACCCATCAACTCACTGAGGCAGCGGGCCACTTCATCAACGACGTCACCCTGCTCGGCGACCGCGCCTGGTTCACCGACTCACGCGAAGCCGTCCTGTACGGCGCACCGCGCGGCCGCACCGGCGAGATCCGCGCCCTCCCCCTCACCGGCGACTGGGTCCAGCTCCCCGACGTCATCAACGCCAACGGCGTCGTCGGCACACCGGACGGCCGCGGCCTGATCGTCGTCAAGAGCACCCCGGGCGAGCTGTACAACGTGGACCTCAAGACGGGGTACGCCACGAAGATCACGCTGGTCGGCGCGACCGACGTCGCGAACGGCGACGGCCTCTACCGCATAGGCCGCACCCTGTACGTCGTCCAGAACCGCCTGAACCTGATCAGCGTCTGGTCCCTCGACCGCACGGCGACCACCGCCACCCTGACCCGCACGATCACCGACCCCCGCTTCGACGTCCCCACCACGGCTGCCCGCTACGGCGACCGCCTCTACCTGGTCAACGCCCGCTTCACGAGCCCACAGCTCCCGGAGACGACGTTCACGGCGGTGGCGGTGTCGATCTGACGGACGGCTCCACCCAACCCTCGTGGCAGGGGCGGCACTTGGATGGAACCCGAGTGCCGCCCCCGTCGTCTGATGCGGCCTGGCATGATGAGCGCATGACGATGACGGTGACGATGACGATGACCACCACGGCCTGCCGAAAGGCAGATGCCGCGTAGTCGCCCGGGCGCCCTGCGCGCTCGCCAGACCCCCGGCTCCCCCTCTCGCACCCGCACCCGCACCCGCGAGGAGCCCCAGCCGGAACGCATCCCCGGCCTCTCCGCCCGTACCAGCCTCGCGATCCACCGCGTGGAACACGAGCACGCCGGTTTCCACGTTTTCCGCGGCTCGACGGAGCGCGCGCTGCACCGCTACCACGCGTTCGTGACCACCCCCGGCCGCCGCATCCTCTACCCCCGCACGGCCGTGTGCCCCGCCTGCCCCGGCTGCGCCTTCGACGACGTCCGCCACGCCCGAGACGTTCTGGACGAGATCCTCCCCCTGCTCCCACCCAGACCCCGCGCCGAACTGGCCCGCACGATAAAGACCCTGGACCGCCGCTACCTGCACCGCACCCTGCCCGACCCCCGCGTCCCGCCCACCGCCCCCTGGTGGCACCACCGCCTGGCCGAGGGCGCGGAGGGCTGGTGACCGATGCGCGCGCAAGGGCCACAAACAGGCCACGCCGTGCACCGCCGGCACCGCTCCCGTCCACATGGGCGGACCGGGCTACGGCCGTGACGGCTACGCGCTCCCCACCTGATAGCCGTCCGCGTAGGTGACCAGCAACGGTCCCGCCCCGCGTTGATCACCTTCGTACCGCAGGACGACGGGCCGCTCGGTGAGAACGACGGCGTCCTCCAACGGCCACCACCACCCGCCGACCTGATACACGGCCTCCTGCACAGCCTCCAGCGCCGACGACGCGGGCAGGCCGGCGGCGGCGAGCATGCAGCGCCAACGGATCAGCTCTCTCGGCGTGCTCCAGGAATCCAGCCAGCCGCCGAACTCCTCGAAGAAATAGATCCGCTCCCGGCTCGGCGGCGGTGGCGGCGTGATGACGTCCCCGTCCCGCCGGGGCGGCACGATGCGCTCCGGAACGGGACCACGGAGCCGACCCAGCAGCTCCCCGTACACCGACGTGGCAATGCGGGAGAGAGACTGATTGGTCGACCAGTCGAAAACCCTGCTCATCTCCTGCTCCAGCTCGTAGGCACCGCGCACATCCCGCAGCCAGTGATAGTCGAGCTGGTCGAACATAGGGGACCCCAGAGCCTCGACTAGCTGCGCCTGCGCACCAGAGGTGTCGTAGAACACCTCGGCCACCCGCCGCCTCCCACGAACCTGAACCTGAACCTGCTCACGGATCCGCTCAACCGCCTGCGTCGCAAACGCCGGTGCCACGGACATCGGCGGCCCGGCATCGGCATCGGCATCGGCATCGGCATCGGCATCGGCATCGGCGAGCGAAATCCCGTCGAGCCGCTCCTCCCACCCACGCCACAACACCCAACTCGCCAGCGCGCCCCCGAGCGGCGAATCCATCCACACGACCGTCCGGGGAACGGCCATGCCATGCGCCCGATACACCTCGCCGACCGCGGCCTCAGCCGCCCCCCGATCACAACGCCCGGTGGACAGCCCACCCTTCAACCACCTGCCCGATTCCTCCACCACACGCGCCTTGACGGCCTCGGTCACCAACTCTTCATAGCCCACGCGGCACGCCCTTCCCTTCAATGAATGCGTCTTTCCACCCCAGTCCCCCTTCGGCACCGGCACCCACCCTCCAAGCAGCAAGGGGCGGTCTCCCAGAAGGCGCCACCCCTTGCCTGTTCCTGCTCCCGACCGTCAATCCCGCCGAATCAGCTCGGGGTCGATCCGACGTCCGATCAACGGCAGGGATCCGAGGGCGGCGACGACCACGACACCGAGAGCGGACGCGAGAAGCAGGGGCAGCCCTGCGCCGTCCCAGAAGATGGCCCCGCCACCTGTCACCAGGTAGCTGGACTCGGCCATCTTCCCGGTGACCACGGCCAGTACGAGCCCGATCCCCAAGGGCAACACCACCTGCGCGAACTGAACGGCCCGGAGCGTCCGGGGCCTGGCCCCGAGCAAGGCCAGCGCAGTGACCTGCGGTCGGCGTTCCACGGCTCGGTCGGTTGCAGCGACGAAGTAGGCGGCTACGCCGATGATGAGGCCCAGGACCATGCCTACTGCCAGGAGGGTCTTGATGACTGTGATCTGCTGGAGGGCTGCGGCATCCACACCGTGCGCCTCGACCTCGATCGTAGGGTCGACCCCCGCGATGCCTTCGAGTACGGAGCGCACAGCCTCGGGGGCGGCGCTGCTCAGAAGAGCGAGAGTGGCTTCCCCCTCGGGGCGGAAACCGGCGGGGAAGGAGGACGGCGGGATCAGAACAGTGCCGCTGCCGACCATCTGCGCTGCCGTGTCGTCGTGGTAACGGACCGTCTGGCGTGGCACCTGCACCGTGACGACCCGGCGCTGCCCTTCGGAGTTCCGCAGGTGAAAGGGGAATCGGCTTCCTGGCTTGCTGTGCTCGTCGTACATGTGGTCCGGAACCATCAGCCGCGCAGGCCGTCCGTCGACGCAGTTCTCAACCGCTGATGCCATCCTGCGCAGCTGACCACAAGTGGCGATCACTGCACTGATACTCGTCGGCCATTCCTCGCTGTTGGAGTCCGTCCATGATTCCGCCAGAATGACGTGGCTGCGGACGCCCGGCACCTTCGTGAGCGCCCGCTCCTTGTTCTCAGGAACATCGCCAAGCCGCATGGTGTAGAGCTGAACCGGCGCAGTGTTCTTGGATACCTGATCAAGCTCGATGAGCACGCCCTGCGTGAGCGACGCCGCATAGACCAGCATCACCAGACCGGTCGCCACGCGGATAGCTCCGCCCGGTTCCGCCTCGTTGCGGCGCATGGCAAGGCCGAGGGACAGCGAACCAGTCGATCGGGCCACCTGTCGGGCGAGGGCGCGCGAGAGGACCGGCAGCGAAAGCACGAGACCGGTACCGACCAGCACGACGGCGAGTGGCATCAGGATCGAGGAGAGCCCTGTGTCGGTGGGTGCATGCCCCGTCGCACCGGCCACGCAGTATCCGATGACAATGCCCACTCCTGGAACAAGCGGGAGCAGGCCCCAGAGGCGAGGCGCTTTCTCCACGGCGCTGCGCCGCACGGCCAACGGGTTGGCCGCAGCCTTCTTCGCTCCGACCCGGCCCACGAACCAGGCCATCGCCGGACAACCCGCCAGGCAGATGAAGAGTGCGATCACGGGCAGCGAACCGTCAGCCGGGTACCACTTGAATCCAGGCAGCCCGATCCGTGAAACCAGTTGGTTGACGACCCAGTACGCGCCCAGACCGAGGACAGCTCCCAGCAAGGCGGCAGCAACGGTCTCGGACGCATTGACGCGCTGTGTGCCCTTTCTGCTCAGTCCGAGCAAGCGCAGCGCCGCCAACCGCCTCATACGAGCGGCGGCGGACAGCTGGGCACACACGGAGAGAAAGACCGCCAGCGGAAGCAGCACGACGCCTGCCAAGGTGAAGCGCAGGATATCGAGTGTCGAAGGCTCCACGGTGGGAAAGCGTGTGTCCGATCCTCCGAACTCCGTCAAATGCCCGCCTGCCTTGAGCTCCTCTCGACTGGCACCGATGTATGCGTAGAGCTCGTCGGGTTGAGCCAGTCCCTGGGCTGAAATCAGCCCCATCTCTCTCCCGGGCAGGAGTTGCGCAAGGCCGGGATCGCTCCTCAGGAGCTCGTGCAGCCGAGGCGACACAAACACCTCACCAGAGTCGGGAAGTTCACGGAGACCCGGCGGTGGGTTGATGGGCGTTTTTCCCATGGCCACGAAGATCCGCGTGAGGGGTTCCGAACCGTAGGGGTCCAGCCTGGTGAGTGCGAGCCCGCTCCCCCCGGTGGAGAGACAACTGCCCCGCCCGTTCGAGCAATCCGGCTCACGAGCTGCCTTGCGGGCGTCCTGGGCGGCGAGAATGCCGGGAATCGCGAGGACGACCGCCAGACAGCACACCCCGATCCCGCTGCCCACGACCATGAGCAGGAAACGCACACGATTACCCCGCCCGCTGCCCAGCAACAGCCGTAAGCCCAAGAGGAGTTCCCTCACGACGCCTCCCGCACTTGGGCCGTGAGCACTCCGTCGCACATGGTGTACCGGTTGTCAGCCCGCGCTGCCACCTGCGTGTCGTGGGTCACGAGCACCACGGCCGTCCCCTGCGATCGTGCCAGGGTGAGGAATTCATCCAGCACAGCCGTAGCGTTGCCGCTGTCGAGCGAGCCAGTGGGTTCATCTGCGAAAACGACGGCAGGCCTGTGTACCAACGCACGTGCCACCGCGACGCGTTGACTCTGCCCTCCGGACACTTGCGACGGACGTCGCTCGCGCAGGTCCGCGAGGCCGAGCCGCCCCAGGACCTCACCGGCCACGGCGAGGGCTTCAGCCTTGCGCTGTCCGGCAAGCCGGAGCGGCAGCGCCGTGTTTTCCTCCACGGTCAGTTCGGGCAGAAGTTCGCCGTACTGGAAGACGAAGCCGAACCGTTCACGACGAAGCGCGCTGAGCTCTTCGTCATCGAGCGCACCGAGGGAGCGCCCTTCGAAACAGACCTCACCGCAGGCAACTGGCAGCACCCCTGCCAGGCAATAGAGCAGCGACGACTTGCCCGACCCGCTTTGACCGGTGATCGCTGCGACCTCGCCTCGGCGCAGCGCGATCTGCGCGTTCCTGACGGCCGGCGTCTCCCCATAGAAGAGGTCGACTCCCTTGGCGGAAAGGACTTCTGACGTGTTGATCTCGTTCCCCTATCAAGAGCCCGAGCCCAGGGGCATCCACCTGGGCTCGGGAAGTCGGACCGGATCAGCCACGGTCCCAGTCGTACGAGTAGCCTTGCTCCGGAGCACAGTTGTCCGGACGCAGGGCACCCCGGTCGCGGCAGACTCGGAGCTTGGCTTTGCCCGTGTAGCGCTGTGCACCATCCCAATTGGAGTGGTGGAGTCGGACGGAACTCCGCTGCTTGCCGTAGTACCGCACCCAGTCGTGCCCCTGAATCTTGACCTCGACGTACACGTTGTGCCGGTCAGCAGCGATCGTGTCCTTGAGCTGTCCCCACCATTCGAAGGCACCATGGTTGACCCCGGGCCGGTTGAACTTGTACTTCCCGTTGCTGAACTCGACGCCTTGCGGGTCGAGGTTCGGGATCGTCCCCTTCACCGGCGAAGCAAATGCCGTCACCGCCGCGCTGAGCACCAAACCAGCCGCAGCCAAACCGAGCACTGCCCTCTTCATGCACACCTCCATAACCAATAGCGACATCTCCATCGCCATGAGTAACGGACTGTAGCGGTGCGTAAGTTGACAGAAACGATCTATCGCCTCATAACCATCACATCAGGCGATCGAAATCCAGACACGCTCACCGAAAAGCACAAGAGGGCGACACCCCCGCACAGGGTGTCGCCCTCCTCTTGCGTGCCGGAACCGCCGTCGATCGGTGAGGGTCGGGGACCGGCGGCGGTTCCGGGGTTCTGGTGTCCGGAGGGGTCAGCGGTGGTCGCTGCCCGCGGACTGTGTGGCGGCCCGTCCCGCCTCGAGGCGGGCCACCGGGATGCGGAACGGGGAGCAGGAGACGTAGTCCAGGCCGACCTCGTGGAAGAAGTGGACGGACTCCGGGTCGCCGCCGTGTTCGCCGCAGACGCCGAGTTTGAGGTCGGGGCGAGTGGCGCGGCCTGCCTCGACCGCTGATTTCACGAGGGAGCCGACGCCGTCCTTGTCGATGGTCTCGAAGGGGCTGACGCCGAAGATGCCCTTCTCGAGGTATGCGGTGAAGAAGGACGCCTCCACGTCGTCGCGGCTGAAGCCCCACACGGTCTGCGTCAGGTCGTTCGTGCCGAAGCTGAAGAACTCCGCGGCCTCCGCGATCTGTCCTGCCGTGAGGGCGGCGCGCGGGAGTTCGATCATCGTGCCGATCGCCAGCTTCAGCTCGACGCCGGTGGCGGCCTGGACCTCCGCGATGACCTCGTCGGCCTCTTCTCGGACGATCTCCAGCTCCTGGACCGTGCCGACGAGCGGGATCATGATCTCGGCGCGCGGGTCGCCCTTGGCGTTCTTGCGTGCGGCGGCCGCCTCCGCGATGGCACGGACCTGCATGGTGAACAGACCGGGGATGACCAGGCCGAGGCGTACGCCTCGCAGGCCCAGCATCGGGTTCTGCTCGTGCAGGCGGTGGACCGCCTGAAGGAGTCGGAGGTCGTTCTCGTTGGAGTCCTTGCGGGCCTCCGCCAAGGCCACACGCACCGAGAGTTCGGTGATGTCCGGCAGGAACTCGTGCAGCGGCGGGTCGAGGAGACGCACCGTCACCGGCAGGCCGTCCATCGCTTCGAACAGCTCGACGAAGTCCTTCTTCTGGAGCGGCAGGAGCTGCTTCAGCGACTCCTCGCGCTCCTCGTCGGTGTCCGCGAGGATCAGCCGCTCCACGAGTTCACGCCGGTCGCCGAGGAACATGTGCTCGGTGCGGCAGAGGCCGATGCCCTGTGCGCCGAAGCGCCGCGCCCGCAGCGCGTCCTCGGCGTTGTCCGCGTTGGCGCGGACGCGCAGCCGGCGCTTGCGGTCCGCGAACGCCATGATGCGGTGGACGGCCTCGACCAGTTCGTCGGCGTCGTCCGCGCCCGCGTGCATCCGACCTTCGAAGTACTCCACGACCGGGGACGGGACGACGGGGACCTCGCCCAGGTAGACCTTGCCGGACGAGCCGTCGATGGAGATGACGTCGCCCTCCTCGACCACGTGCCCGCCCGGGACGGTCATCCGGCGGCGCTTGGTGTCGACCTCGAGCTCCTCCGCGCCGCACACGCACGTCTTGCCCATGCCGCGGGCGACCACGGCGGCGTGGGAGGTCTTGCCGCCTCGCGAGGTGAGGATGCCCTCGGCCGCGATCATGCCGTCGAGGTCGTCGGGGTTGGTCTCGCGGCGGACCAGGATGACCTTCTCGCCGGAGCGCGACCACTTCACGGCCGTGTACGAGTCGAAGACCGCCTTGCCGACCGCCGCGCCCGGCGAGGCCGCGATGCCCCGGCCGACCTGCTGCACCTTCGTGTGCTCGTCGAAGCGCGGGAACATCAGCTGGGCGAGCTGTGCGCCCGTGACGCGCTGCAACGCCTCGGTCTCGTCGATCAGGCCCTGGTCCACCAGCTGCGTGGCGATACGGAACGCGGCTCCCGCCGTGCGCTTGCCGACGCGCGTCTGGAGCATCCACAGCTGACCGCGCTCGATCGTGAACTCGATGTCGCAGAGGTCCTTGTAGTGGTTCTCCAGCGTTTCCATGATCGTGATCAGCTGGTCGTACGACTTCTTGTCGATCTGTTCGAGTTCGGCCAGGGGGACGGTGTTGCGGATGCCCGCGACGACGTCCTCGCCCTGGGCGTTCTGGAGGTAGTCGCCGTAGACGCCCTGGTGGCCGGAGGCGGGGTCGCGGGTGAAGGCGACGCCGGTGCCGGAGTCGGGGCCGAGGTTGCCGAAGACCATCGAGCAGACGTTGACCGCCGTGCCCAGGTCACCGGGGATGCGCTCCTGGCGGCGGTAGAGCTTGGCGCGGTCGGTGTTCCAGGAGTCGAAGACCGCGTGGATGGCGAGGTCCATCTGTTCGCGCGGGTCCTGCGGGAAGTCCCGGCCGGCCTCGGTCTTCACGATCCGCTTGAACCTGGTGACCAGCTTCTTGAGGTCGGCCGCCTCCAGTTCGGTGTCGACCGTGACCTTCTTGGCGTCCTTGGCCTTCTCCAGCGCGTCCTCGAAGAGCTCGCCGTCGACGCCGAGGACGGTCTTGCCGAACATCTGGATCAGTCGCCGGTAGGAGTCCCAGGCGAAGCGTTCGTCGCCGGCCTGGGCGGCGAGGCCCTGGACCGACTTGTCGGAGAGGCCGATGTTGAGGACCGTGTCCATCATTCCCGGCATGGAGAACTTCGCGCCGGAGCGGACGGAGACGAGGAGCGGGTTGTCGGGCTGGCCGAGCTTCTTGCCCATGCGCTCTTCCAGGGCGACGAGGTGCGCACTCACCTCGTCACGCAGTGCCGCCGGCTCCGCGCCACTGTCGAGGTAGACCTTGCAGGCCTCGGTGGTGATGGTGAAACCCGGAGGGACGGGAAGGCCCAGGTTGGTCATCTCGGCGAGGTTCGCGCCCTTGCCGCCGAGGAGGTCCTTGAGGTCCTTGTTGCCCTCGGTGAAGTCGTAAACGAACTTCGCTACCTGGGGATCTTTGTTTTCCGACACGGGTCTCGACTCCTCGAGGACGCGGTGGCTGCCCTGACGGCCAGGAACATACCCAGATCGAAGGCTCCTGGGTACGTCCACTCACGCGTCATGTGCCCGTAACCAGTCGTCCGCCAGCGGATCGAAAGTCAAGGCTGGGCAAGCTCCGGGCGGTGGATGTTTTCACTTCTTGAACGCAGGCACCCCCTCCACCCATAAGTTTACGCTCAGATGAGCGCCGTATGCCACGTTTGATTTCGATCGATGAACGATCAAGGGGTGGCACCGAGTGCCACCCCTTGGAGAAGTACAGCCGCTCATGATCCGCTCATCTGAGCAGCAAGCCCCTCAAGGGTGGCGAGAATCACGCTTCCGGCAGCGCCCGGATTTCATCATGCGGACAGTCCGCAGACACGTCTCGGAGTGGAAACGCGCCCGTCACACGAGCGCGAGGGACCACGCGAACGCGCCCCTCACGCGGGTACGGAGAGCGCGCGAACGCGTCCATCTCACGGGCGCGGGGAGCACACGAACACGCCCGTACCACGAGCGTCCCTCACACCCCCAGCGCCAGCAACCGCTCCTCCACCCGGTCCGGCGCGTACAGGTGCTCCACGACCAGCGCACCCGCTCCCACCAGCCCCGCACGCTCCCCCAGGCGCGAGGTCACGATCTCCAGGCGGGCCGTGGAGCGGGGCAGTGCCCGCTGGTAGAGCAGCTCGCGCACGCCCGTGAGGAAGGGGGTTCCGGCCAGATCCCCGGCGATCATGAGCACGCCCGGATTGAGGAGCGTCACGACCGTCGCCAGTACGTCCCCCACCCGGCGCCCCGCCTCACGCGCCAGCGCGGCCGCGCCCGGATGCCCGGCGGCGAGCAGGTCCCGCACATCTGAGCCCGAGGATGCCGGAACGCCGGACTCCGCCAGCTTCCGGGCCACCGCGCCGCCGCTCGCGACGGCCGCGAGACAGCCGTGGGAACCGCAGCGGCACAGGGCCTCCGTGCCGACCCTGATGTGACCGATGTCGCCGGCGCCGCCGTCGACGCCCCGGAAGACCGAGCCGCCGACCACGACCCCGGCGCCGATGCCCGTCGAGACCTTGACCAGCACGAACGCCGAGCAGTCGGCGTATCCGGTGCGCTGTTCGCCGTACGCCATGAGGTTGGCGTCGTTGTCGACGAGGACGGGGACGCGGGGGGCGCCCGTGCGTTCGGTGAAGGCGCGGGACAGGCGGCCCCTTATGTCGTAGCCGTCCCAGCCGGGCATGATCGGCGGCTGGACGACCCGGCCGGTCTCGTTGTCGACGGGGCCGGGGACGGCGAGGCCGATGCCGCAGACCTCGTCGGCGCGGTGGCCGGCCTTCTCCAGCAGCTCGGCGAACCAGCCGCCCAGCTCGCCGAGGACCGCGTCCGGGCCGTCCTCGATGAGCAGCGTGCCGCTGTGCTCGGCCAGGATCTCGCCCGTCAGGGACAGCACGGCCGCGCGCGCGTGCCGGGTCTCGAGGTCGGCGGCGAGGACGACGGCGTGCGCGTCGTCGAACTCCAGGGTGATCGAGGGGCGTCCGCCGAGCGGCGAGTCGACCGGGCCGCCCGCGCCCTCGCGCAGCCAGCCCGCACGGAAGAGCCGGTCCAGGCGTTGGCCGACGGTGGCGCGGGAGAGACCGGTCACCTGCTGGAGCGCACCGCGGGTCGTCGCCCGTCCGCTGCGCACCAGTTCCAGCAGATCTCCGGCGCCGGCCTGACCGCCCGCCCTGCCGGTCCGTCCCGGACGTCCGGTCATGCGCACCCCCTTGTGTTTCTCAACCTTGCATTACATATTGAGTTTTGCGTGTTAAATAGACGTAACCCTACGGTAGCCACTGCCGAACCAGTCGGCCTTGTCGTCTTCGGGGAGCCCCGAGTGGATCGCACTGCCCAGCTCATCGCCCGCCCGGCGGAGTACGCCGTTGCATACGATCCGGCGGCCCCGCCGGGTCCGCTGCACCTCAGGGCGGTGGACGTGCTGGAGAGCAACTGGACGGGAACCTCGACGGTCCCCTCCCGCCATCTGTACCCGCACCAGTGGTCCTGGGACTCCGCGTTCATCGCGATCGGACTGCGGCACGTCTCGCCGCGCAGGGCGCAGACCGAGCTGGAGACGCTGCTGGCCGCCCAGTGGGACGACGGGCGCATCCCGCACATCGTCTTCAACCCCTCCGTGCCGCTCGACGCGTACTTCCCGAGCCCCGACTTCTGGCGCTCCTCGACCGCGGGGCGCGCTGCGGGCGCCCCGCGCACCGTACAGACCTCGGGCATCGTGCAGCCACCGGTGCACGCGCTGGCGGCCTGGCTGGTGCACCGCGCCGACCCGGGTCTCTCGCGGGCGCGCGGCTTCCTCTCCCGGGTGTATCCCCGGCTGGCCGCCTGGCACCGCTATCTGCTGCACCGGCGGGACCTGGGCGGCGGCGGGCTGGTGTCGATCGTCCACCCGTGGGAGCAGGGGATGGACAACGCCCCCTCCTGGGACGCCCCGCTCGCCCGCGTCACCCCGGCCCCGGCCCGCTCCTTCCGCCGCGCCGACCTCGACCACGGCGCGGCCGAGGACCGGCCGACCGATCTGGACTACGGACGGTATGTGCGACTGGCGACGGACTACCGGGAGAGCGGTTACACAAGGGAAGCCGGCGAGTTCGCCGTGGAGGATCCCTCCTTCAACGCGCTGCTCATCGCCTCCGAGCACGCCCTCGCGTGCATCGCGCACGAGCTGGGAGCGGCGGGCACGGCCCGGCACGCGCGTGCGGAGCGGCTGACGGCCGCGCTCGTGGAGCGGTTGTGGGATCCGGCGGAGGGGCTGTTCTTCTGCCGGGACGTGCGCGGCGGGGATCTCATCCGCGAACGAGGGGTCTCCGGCCTCGTCCCCCTGCTCCTGCCCGGCCTGCCGCGCGAGGTGACCGCCGCGCTCGTACGGACCCTGCGTGGCCCGCACTTCGGCGTGGGCGACCGCACCCGGCTCGTGCCCAGCTACGACCTGCTCGGCGAGGCCTTCGACCCGCACCGCTACTGGCGCGGCCCGGCCTGGTTCAACACGAGCTGGCTCCTGGAACGGGGCCTCAGGCTGCACGGCGAGCGCGCCCGGGCGGACGCACTGCGCGAGGCCGTCCTGGACATCGCCGACACCTCGGACTTCGCGGAGTACGTCGACCCGTACACCGGCGAGGCCTGCGGGGCCACCGGCTTCAGCTGGACCGCCGCGCTCACGCTCGACCTGCTGCACAGCGACACCGATACCGGCAGCACCAGCACCGCACCCGATATCAGCACCTCAAGCTCATCCAGCTCATCCAGCTCATCCAGCTCATCCAGCTCATCAAGTACGGCTATCGCGGCTCTCAAGGGAGGGGACCGGGGATGACGGACCGGCATCATCTGCTCGTGTACGGCGGGACGTTCGCCGCCGTGGGCGACCGCGGGGACATCAGCGGCGTACGGGGCTCCGGGTCCCCGGAGGGGTTATTCGTCCGGGACGCCCGGCACCTCAGCCGCTGGCAGTTGACCGTCGACGGGGCGGTTCCGGAGACGCTGACGCCGGTCGCGGACGGCGACACCGCGCGCTGTGTGCTCGTCCCGCGCGGCGGTCGCACCGAGCCGCCGTCCTGCACGCTCTTCCGTGAACAGGCCGTCGGCGACAGCTCGTTCGTGGAGTCGCTGCGGGTCGTCAGCAACCGCCCGACGGCGACGACGGTCCGGCTCGCGGTCACCGTCGACGCCGACTTCACCGACCAGTTCGAACTGCGCTCCGACCACCGGACGTACGCCAAGGGAGGCGTCGTCCGTCGCCGCCAAGTCCTCGACGACGGCGTGGAGTTCACCTACCGGCGCGGCGAGTGGCGGTCGGTCACCACGGTGACCGCCGAGCCGGCCCCGGACGGGGTCGAGGAGACCGGCACCGGCGCCCGCCGCCTGGTGTGGACGCTGGAACTCGAGCCGCACGGCTCCGTCGAGCTGACGCTGCGCGTGATGGCCCGCCCGCACGGCGAGAAGCGGGCCCTGCGGGTGCCCCGCTCCCCGGCCGCGGTGACCGAGCAGGTGATCGCGCAGGAAGGCGAGTTCGTGGAGGGCGTGGCCTTCCCGACCGGCTGGCCCGAGCTGGCCGCGGCCTGCGCGCGCGGTCTCGCCGACCTCGCCTCGCTCCAGGTCCAGGCGAGCGGCCCGGACGGCGAGGAGTTGCGCGTCCCGGCGGCGGGGGCCCCCTGGTTCCTGACGCTGCTGGGCCGCGACGCCCTCCTCACCTCGCTCTTCGCCCTCCCCTACCGCCCCGGACCGACCCGCGCCACCCTGCTGGCGCTCGCCGCGGCGCAGGCCAAGGAGGTCGGCCCGGAGTCGGTGTCCCAGCCCGGCAAGATCGTCCACGAGGTGCGGCACGGCGAACTCGCCCACTTCGGACAGGTCCCGTACGGCCGTTACTACGGCTCGGTGGACGCGACCCCGCTGTTCCTCGTCGTCCTCGGCGCGTACGTCGAGCAGACCGGCGACGCGGCGCTGGCGCGCCGGCTGGAGCCGAACGCGCGGGCGGCGATCGGCTGGATGCTGGACCACGGCGGCCTCACCTCCCGCGGCTACCTGGTCTACCGCGCCGACCAGGGCGGCCTCGCCAACCAGAACTGGAAGGACTCCCCCGGCGCGATCTGCTCCGCCGACGGCACCCGGGCCGGTGGGCCGGTGATGGCGGCGGGGGCCCAGGGGTACGCGTACGACGCGCTGCGCCGTACGGCGTGGGTCGCGCGGACGGTGTGGGACGACGACACCTACGCCGCCCTGCTGGAACAGGCTGCCGCCGACCTGCGAGACCGTTTCCAGCGGGACTTCTGGATGCGGGAGCAGTCCTTCCCGGCGCTCGCGCTCGACGGCGAGGGCCGCCAGGTCGACGCGCTCGCCTCGGACGCCGGCCATCTGCTCTGGTCCGGCCTGCTGGACAAGGAGTACGGCGAGGTCGTCGGCCGACGGCTCCTCGAACCGGACTTCTTCTCCGGCTGGGGCGTACGCACGCTGGCGGCGGGGCAGCCGGCGTACCACCCGCTGTCGTACCACCGCGGTTCGGTCTGGCCGCACGACAACGCGCTGATCACGCTCGGGCTCGCCCGCTACGGCCTGCACGACGAGGCCCGCACGGTCGCCCACGCCCTGGTCGACGCGGCGACCGCGACCGGCCACCGCCTCCCCGAGGTCCTCGCGGGCTACGGCCGCGACACCCACGCGGAGCCGGTGCCGTACCCGCACGCGTGCGTACGGGAGTCCCGTTCGGCGGCGGCCCCGTTGGCGCTGCTCACGGCGGTCGGGGGCGCGTGACGCTGCGCTCGGCGGGGCCTGGCGCAGTGTTCGCCGTGGTGCTCGCCGTGCTGCTTGGCTCGGCGTTTGCACGGTGTTTGCCGAGCGGTGGCCGAGGGGGCTGAACACCGGCCGACGGCAGGCCGTACGAAACTGGGGCGGATCCGGTTTCCCGGATCGGATCCGCCGAACCACCGGGCTTCGTACGGAAGGACCCTCGGGTGCCTGTCTCCACTCCCTCTCGCCAACTGCCTGAACCACAAGAACCCGAGAAGACCGAGGGTGCGGCGGATGCCGTGGACGCCAAGGAACCCGAGGACTCCGTAGAGGTCGAGGAGGCGGAGGAGGCCGTCGAGGGCGAGAGCAAATCCGAGCCCGAGCCCAAGAAGGAATCCGACCCCGAGGCCGAGGCCAAGAACGAGCCCGAGCCCGAGCCCGAGAACGAACCCGTGGCCAAGGACGAACCCGAGCCCGAGGCCAAGGACGAACCCGAGCCCGAGCCCGAGGCCAAGGACGAACCCGAGCCCGAGCCCGAGGCCAAGGACGAACCCGAGCCCGAGCCCGAGGCCAAGGACGAACCCGAGCCCGAGCCCGAGGCCAAGGACGAACCCGAGCCCGAGCCCGAGGCCAAGGACGAACCCGAGCCCGAGCCCGTGTCGGCAGACGAACCCGCACCCGACTCCGCGCCCGAGTCCTCCTCCCCTACCCCCACCCCCCGTTCCCGTCTGTCCCACTGGTGGGCCTGGCGGGACCGGCATCCGCGTGCCGCGCGTGTGGTGTGGTGGACGGTCACCGTGTTGTCGCTGGTCCTCGTCGTCGGGGCGCTGTTGCTGCCGAACCGGCTCGCCGCGCTTCAGGTGAACCGTTTCGTGCGGTTGCCCGGGGAGGCGATCATCGGCGCGGCCGTGCTGCTGGCGCTGCCGCGCCGGCCGCGGGTGGCGCTGGCGGCGCTGGGCGGGGCGGTCCTCGGGGCGCTGACCATCGTGAACCTGCTCGACATGGGTTTCATGGAGTATCTGGGCCGCGACTTCAACCTGGTCCTGGACTGGGGGCTGCTGGACGACGCCCAGTCGTACGTCGCCGACTCGATGGGCTCGACGACGGCGCTCCTCGCCTCGATCGGCGTCGTCGTCCTCGTCGTCCTCGTCCTGACCCTGATGGCGCTGGCGACGGTCCGGCTCAGCAACATCCTGGTGCGCGACACCCGGCAGGCGACCCGGGCCACGCTGATCGCGGGCACGGCCTGGATCACCTGCTCGGTGCTGGGTCTGCAGTTCGCCGGCATCCCGGTCGCCTCCGACCGCGTCGCGAACCGGCTCGAGTCCGAGGCACGGCATGTGCGGGAGACGCTCCGGGACGAGGCCGCGTTCGCGAAGGTGGCCCGCAGCGACACCTTCGGCGCGACCCCGCCCGACCAGCTCGTGCCCGATCTGCGGGGCAAGGACATGATCTTCACGTTCATCGAGAGCTACGGTCGCAGCGCCATCGAGGACCCGATCATGGCCCCCGGCGTCGACCAGACCCTCGACGCGAGCACGGACGCCCTCGCGAAGGCCGGCTTCCACGCCAAGAGCGGCTGGCTGACCTCGGCGACGTACGGCGGCAGCAGTTGGCTCGGCCACTCCACCACCCTGTCGGGGCTGTGGGTCGACAACCAGCAGCGCTACCGCACGGTCATGTCGAGCGACCATCTCTCCCTCACCAAGGCGTTCCAGAAGACCGGCGCGTGGGACACCGTCGGCGTCATGCCGGGTGTGCAGAAGACCTGGCCGGAGGCGAAGTTCTACGGCCTGGACAAGGTCTACAACGCTTTCCAGATGGGTTACCAGGGACCGAAGTTCAGCTGGTCGACGATGCCCGACCAGTACGCGCTGGAGGCGTTCCAGCGGCTGGAGCACAGCAAGAAGCGTGACAAGGCGCTGATGTCGGAGATCATCCTGACCTCCAGCCACCAGCCCTGGGCCCCCATCCCGAAGATGGTCGACTGGGACCAGGTCGGCGACGGCTCGATCTTCAAGGGCATCCAGGAGGCCGGTCTGAAGGCGTCCGACGTCGTCACCGACTCCACCAAGTCCCGCCAGGAGTACGGCAAGTCCATCCAGTACTCGGTGACCGCGCTCACCCAGTGGCTGGAGCGCTACGGCAGCGAGGACACCGTCCTGGTCTTCCTCGGCGACCACCAGCCCATCTCACGGGTCAGCGGCGACAACGCCAGCTGGGACGTGCCGATCTCGATCGTCGCCAAGGACCCGAAGGTCCTCGACAAGATCGCGGACTGGAACTGGACGGACGGTCTGAAGCCGGCCCACAAGGCCCCGGTGTGGAAGATGAGCTCGTTCCGCGACAAGTTCCTCACGGCGTACGGTTCGACCCCGCATCCCTCCAGCTGACCCCCGTCGGCGGACTCCGACCGGCTGGGCTTCCACCGACAGGAAGCTCAGCCGCCGGAAGAAGCCCGGCCGCGGCGGAAGTTCAGCCGCCGGAGGTGTCCAGCTCCGCGTCCTCGCTGACGCCCGCACAGTCGTAGGGGTCCTTCAGCCAGCCGTCCGGGAGTACGACGCGGTTGTTGCCGGAGGTGCGGCCGCGAGGCCCGTCCGCGCCGGTCGGCCAGGGCTGGTCGAGGTCCAACTCGTCCAGCCCGGAACGGAGCTCCTCCAGGGACGACGTGATCGCGAGCCGCTTGCGCATCTCGGAGCCGACCGCGAATCCCTTCAGGTACCAGGCGACGTGCTTGCGGAAGTCGATGACCCCGCGCGCCTCGTCGCCGATCCACTCGCCGAGCAGGGTGGCGTGGCGGACCATGACGTCGGCGACCTCGCGCAGCGACGGGCGGGCGATGTCCTCCGTACGGCCCTCGAAGGCGGCCACCAGGTCGGCGAACAGCCACGGCCGGCCCAGGCATCCGCGCCCGACCACCACTCCGTCGCAACCGGTCTCCCGCACCATCCGCAGCGCGTCCTCGGCGGACCAGATGTCGCCGTTGCCGAGGACGGGGATCTCGGGAACGTGCTCCTTGAGGCGGGCGATCGCGTCCCAGTCCGCCGTGCCGCCGTAGTGCTGGGCGGCGGTGCGGCCGTGCAGCGCGATCGCCGTGACGCCCTCCTCGACGGCGATGCGGCCGGCGTCGAGGTAGGTGATGTGGTCGTCGTCGATGCCCTTGCGCATCTTCATCGTCACGGGCAGGTCTCCCGCGCCGGTGACGGCCTCGCGCAGGATGGCGCGCAGCAGGTTGCGCTTGTAGGGGAGGGCCGAGCCGCCGCCCTTGCGGGTCACCTTGGGGACCGGGCAGCCGAAGTTCAGGTCGATGTGGTCGGCGAGGCCCTCCTCCGCGATCATGCGGACGGCCTTGCCGACGGTCGCCGGGTCGACGCCGTACAGCTGGATCGAGCGCGGCTTCTCGGTCGCGTCGAAGTGGATCAGCTGCATGGTCTTCTCGTTGCGCTCGACCAGCGCCCGCGTCGTGATCATCTCGCTGACGAACAGCCCCTTGCCGCCGCTGGCTGCATCCTTTGAGTCGCCTTCGGCGAAGGACCTGCACAGGGTGCGGAAGGGCGCGTTGGTGATCCCGGCCATAGGGGCCAGCACGACGGGCGTCTGGACGGCGTGCGGGCCGATCTGCAGGGTGCGGTTCTCGGTCCGGTTCTCGGTCCGGTTCTCGGTGGGCGCGGTCGTGGGCATTCCCCCATTGTCACGCATCGGCGCGAGTGCCCGGCATCCCGCTCCGGCAATGATCATGTAACAGTCATTAGTTAGACGCACTATCGAAATCGGCGTACGATGAAACGCATGCCCGAGCTCAGTCAACGTCGGCGTCTGCTCGTCCTCGCCATCTGCTGCATGAGTCTGCTGATCGTGAGCCTCGACGTCACCGTCCTCAATGTCGCCCTCCCCGCCATGCAGAGCGACCTGCACGCCAGCACCTCCGGTCTTCAGTGGACGATCGACGCGTACACGCTGGTGCTGGCCGCGCTGCTGATGCTCGCGGGCTCGACGGCCGACCGGATCGGCCGTAAGAAGGTCTTCCTGGCGGGCCTGGTCGTGTTCTCGCTCGGCTCGCTGCTGTGCTCCCTCGCGCCGAGCCTGGAGCTGCTGATCGCGGCTCGCATGGTGCAGGCGGTCGGCGGCTCGATGCTGAACCCGGTCGCCATGTCGATCATCACCAACACCTTCACCGCCCCGCGCGAGCGCGCCCGCGCGATCGGCGTGTGGGGCGCGGTCGTCGGCATATCGATGGCCGCGGGCCCGCTGCTGGGCGGACTGCTGGTGGAGTCGGTGGGCTGGCGCTCGATCTTCTGGCTCAACCTGCCGGTCGGCCTGGCGGCCCTCCTGGCGACCCTGCGCTACGTCCCCGAGTCCCGCGCCCCCAAGGCCCGCCGCCCCGACCCGGTCGGCCAGCTGCTGGTGATCGCGCTCTTCGGCTCCCTGACGTACGCGATCATCGAGGCCCCGAGCGCGGGGATCGCGACGAGCGGACCGTTCGCGGCGGTCGCGCTGGCCGCGCTGCTCGGCCTGCTCTGGTACGAGCCCCGGCGCGACGAACCCCTCATCGACCTGCGGTTCTTCCGCTCGGCACCGTTCAGCGGGGCAACCGTGGTCGCGATCAGCGCGTTCGCGGCGCTGGGCGGGTTCCTGTTCATGTCCACGCTGTACCTACAGAACGTGCGCGGCCTGGACGCCCTGCACGCCGGCCTGTGGATGCTGCCGATGGCCGTGCCGACGTTCCTGTGCGCCCCGCTCTCCGGACGGCTGGTCGGCAGCCGGGGGCCGCGGCTGCCGCTGATCATCGCGGGCCTGGCGATGACGACGAGCGGGCTGCTGTTCGCCGCGTTCGACGCGGAGACGTCCGACGTGACGCTGTTCCTCGGGTACGCGCTGTTCGGCGTGGGCTTCGGCTTCGTGAACGCGCCGATCACCAACACGGCGGTGTCGGGCATGCCGCGCAGTCAGGCCGGGGTCGCCGCGGCCGTCGCCTCCACCAGCCGCCAGCTGGGGCAGACGCTCGGCGTCGCGGTGATCGGGGCGGTGTTGGCCACGGGGATCGGCGAGTCGTCGTATCGCGAAGGGTTCGGCTCCGCCGCGGTGCCGGGGTGGTGGATTCTCACCGGGTGCGGTGTCGCGGTGTTGGTGCTTGGAGTGGTGACCACGGGGGCGTGGGCCCGGCGGAGCGCTGCTCAGGCTGCGGAGAGGTTGAAGGAGCCCGAGGTTTCGGAGGTTGTGGGGGTTTCGGGTCGTGTGTGAGTGCAAGTCCGCTGGGGCTGGTCGCGCCCACGCGGCGGAGCCGCATATCGACACAGCCCCGCGCCCCTGACCCCTAAGCAAGTGCGCTCGCCGCCGGTTGCAAAGCAGACCCCGACTCCATCGCGTAAAGCCTCGCCAGTCGCTCCCTCGACTCCTCGTCCACCGGGGCGTACGTCACCATCCGCGCCCCCAGTTCCGGGCTCAGCCACAGGTCTGTGTGGTGGAGGGTGAGGAGGCCCACGTGGGCGTTGCGGAACTGTTTGGTCTTGGTTCGGCTGGCGACGATCTCGTAGCGCTCCCAGTTCTCGCGGAACTCGGGGGACTCCGCCTGGAGGCGCTTGACCAGCATCTTCCAGGCCGGTTCGGAGAGATGGCCGGCCATGGAGGCGCGCAGTCTCGCCGCCATCAGACGCATCGCCTCCTCGAGGTGGACGATCGACTCCCGCCACTGCGGATTGGTGTGGACGAGGAGCATGCAGTTGCGGTCCTCGGGCGGGACGGCGTCGAGGTCGCACAGGAGACGGGCGTAGGTGCGGTTGTAGGCCAGGATGTCGTAGCGGCTGTTCTGGACACAGGCGGGCATCGGGTCGAGTTGGTCGAGCAGTTCGCGTACGGCGTCCGTGACGCCGGTGCAGGACGCGGCCGGGGTCGGGTCGTTCGCGTCGGCCAGCTGGAACAGGTGGGCGCGTTCGCTGCGGTCGAGCATCAGGGTGCGGGCGAGGGCGTCCAGGACCTGGACGGAGACATGGATGTCCCGGGCCTGTTCGAGCCAGGTGTACCAGGTGACGCCGACCGCGGAGAGGTGGGCGACCTCCTCGCGACGCAGGCCGGGGGTACGCCGGCGCGTTCCCCGCTCCAGGCCCACCTGCTCGGGGGTGATGCGCTCACGGCGGCTGCGCAGAAAGGCGGCCAGTTCGTGACGCCGGACGTCCGCCTGAACCATCGTCGTCATGACACCAGGGTGCCTCGCCCCGGAGCCTGTTGCCAGGTACTCCTTCTACCAGGATAAGGAGACTCTGGTACCCGCCTGAGAGTCGGCGCAGGCTCGGGACCGTGACCGAAGCGACCGTCCCCATCTCATCAGAGACCTCATCAAAGACCTCGTCAGAGGTCTCCTCCGAAGCCGCGTCCACAACCCCTTCACCCCTCGCCCCCGGCACCCTCAGCCCGCTCGGGCTGTTCACCGTGCTGCTCGCCGCAGCGCTCCCCCTCATCGACTTCTTCATCGTCAACGTCGCCCTGCCCACCATCGGCCGCGACCTCGCCGCGAGCGAGTCCGTCCTCGAACTCGTCGTCGCCGGGTACGGTCTCGCGTACGCCGTGCTGCTCGTCCTCGGTGGACGGCTCGGCGACCTGTTCGGACGCCGTCGGCTCTTCCTGGGCGGCATGGCCGCCTTCGGGCTGACCTCGCTGGCCTGCGGACTCGCGCCCGACGCCTGGTCGCTGGTCGCGGCCCGCGTCGCACAGGGCGCGGCGGCCGCCGCGATGGTCCCGCAGGTGCTCGCCACCATCCAGTCGTCCACCGAGGGCCCCCGCCGCGCCAAGGCGATGAGCCTGTACGGCGCGACCGCCGGCCTCTCCATGGTGGCGGGCCAGATCCTGGGCGGGGTGCTGGTCGCCGCCGACCTCGCCGGCACCGGCTGGCGGTCGGTGTTCCTGGTGAACGTCCCCGTGGTGATCGTCGGGCTGATCCTCGCCGTCCGTACCGTTCCGGAAACGCGTTCCCAGCGCCCCGAACCCGTGGACGGGCCCGGCACCGTACTGCTCGCCGTGGCCCTGCTGACGCTGCTCGCCCCGCTCACCGAGGGCCGGGCGGCGGGCTGGCCGCTGTGGACGTGGCTGTCACTGGCCGCGTTCCCCTTGGCCGCGGGCGCGTTCTACGCGGTGGAGCGGCGGGCCGACCGTCTCGGCCGTACGCCGCTGGTGCCGCCGAGCCTGTTCGCGCTGACCTCGCTGCGACGCGGACTGACGATCATGGCACCGCTCGCCGTCGGTTTCAGCGGGTTCATGTTCGTCGTCGCGGTGGCCCTGCAGAGCGGGGCCGGACTGGGGCCGGTCCCGGCCGGGCTGGCGCTCGCGCCGATGGCCCTCGCCTTCTTCCTCGCCTCGCTCGCCGGGCCCCGGCTGATCGCCCGGTTCGGGTCGCGGGTGGTGACGGCGGGCGCGGTCCTGCAGGGGCTGGGCGTGGTGCTCATCCTGCTCGCGGTGCGCGCCGACTGGCCCGACGTCGGCCTCGTCGAACTGCTGCCCGGCGCGGTGGTCGCGGGCGCGGGCCAGGCGCTCCAACTGCCCGTCGTCATGCGGATCGTGATGTCCGAGGTGCCGCCGGCCCGCGCGGGCGTCGGCAGCGGCGTGATGGTGACCACCCAGCAGGCGTCCCTGGCGCTGGGCGTGGCCACCCTCGGCACCCTCTTCCTCTCCCTGGTCCCCGGGATGGGCATGCGCGACGCGCTGACGACGACGCTCGCCGTGCAACTGGGCGGGGTCGTCCTGACCGGGCTGCTGAGTCTGCGGCTGCCCCGAAAGGTCGGCTGAGAAGCTGAACGAACCGGGGTCTCACCACAGGCCCGACCCGGAGTCGTGACCCCCGTCGTCGCCGTGATCGCCGTGATCGCCGTGGTCTCCGTGGTCCTCATGGCCCTCGAAGGCGTCGTGAACGTCCGTGACGTCGTCGTACATCCCGTGGGGGGCGTCGTAGGAGTCGTACGGGTCACCCTGGTCGTACGTGTCATGGGCCAGGTGGTCGACGTGATCGACGTGATCGACGTAGGGGTCGGCACCGAAGTCGGCGTCGGTACCGGGGTCGGTCTCGGTACCGGGGCCGGGGTCTGGGTCTGGGTCCGTACCGGAGTCGGTGGCGTCGGTCCCCGACCAGACCTCCCGTGCGGCCCAGCCTCCCACCCCCAGACCGCCCGCCCCGGCGAGGCGGCGGCCCCAGCGGCTGCGGTGTTCCGGGGGTGCGCCGTCGGTCAGGGCCGGGCCGGGGTAGGCGGGCACCAGGCCGCGCGGGCCGCCCGACCGGGGGACGTACACCCAGCCGCGCGCCCGGAATTCCTTGTCCGGGACGCCCACCTCCAGCGGGGCGAAGTGACCGGCCGCGGGTTCGTCTTGGCGTTGTGCGAGGACGTCGCGGTAGAGGTCGTCGGTGACGGCCAGGGCCAGGTCGCTGTCCGCCCGGCCGCCGAGCGCGGCCCGCAGCTGGGGCGAGTCCAGCACCCGGCAGGCGTGCACGACCGCCGTGCCGACGAACCCCGTCGCCGCCACGTACACCAGCCCCTGCGCCACGGACGCCCGCAGCCGGATCCGGCCGCCCGCGCCCGGTCTGTGGTTCAACCGGTGCAGAGCGCCCCGCAGTCCGCGTACGGCCGCCGGCAGGGCGTGTCCCTCGTCGATGCCCGGGGGCCAGATCAGCAGCTGCCCGTCCCCGCGGTCCTGGCGCGCGCAGTGGGCCGGGTCCACGCCGGCCACCCGGCAGGCCTGCTGCATCGCCCACAGCAGCCGGTCCTGCACGTCGAGGGCGGCGAAGTTCAGGCGTTTGCTGTATCCCTCGACGTCGACGACCAGGCACAGACGGCGGACGCCGGGGACCGCTGGCTCTTGGCCGGGCATCGCAACGATCCCTTCTCTTAGGGGAGTTGAGGGGAACGGCGTCGGCGAGGACCGTCGGACTCCCTCCCGGGAGGGAGTCCGGCGGACGGCGGCTGCCTAGCCTCGGTGACGTGGGCACGATCCGTTCCCACGGCGGGGAATCCGCGGCCGCCCGTCCGTCCGGTCCACCGGACCCCGGGGGAGGGCGGGCGGTCCGGGCCCCGGCCACGGGTTCAGACGGTCGGCGAATCCCCGGAGTCGTGCGAGTCGTCGTCGGCGTAGGAGTCGTCGTCGGCGTAGGAGTCGTCCGCGCCGTAGGAGTCGTCGGCGTAGGAGTCGTCGGCGGCATGAGAGCCGTCCGTGTCGTAGGCATCGGGCTCGTGGCCGTTCTCGCCGACGACGTACTCGGAAACGGATGTGTAGCCGGTTCCGTCCGCCGCCTCGATGACATCGTGCTCGGTCAACCGACCTTCGTCCCAGGTGTGTTCGTCCTCGTCCGTCGTCATGTCGCCCCCCTCTCGACCTCTCGGTCGTCGCCATCATGGCGTCCGGGAAGGGTCGAGTCGAGGAAAAAGCCGAAAAACAGTCAAGTCAGGTTTTCGCCGGGCACAATGACTTTTCTTGTGGGATGGGTCACATCGACTCGGAGAGCGGGTGAAGGGGGGAGACCCATGAACGCCGAGGACGCCTTGACCGGTTGCGCCCGCGCCGCCGAGCAGGCCGGAAAGGCGGCCGACGGGCTGGCCCAGGTGCTGCGAGCCGCCGCCGACGGGCTGGGGGAACCGTTGCGGCTCGCCGTGGCCGGGCAGATCAAGCGCGGCAAGTCCACTCTGGTGAACGCGCTGCTGGGCGAGCGCATCGCCCTCACCGGGCAGCTCGAAGTCACCTTCACGGTCAGCGAGTTGTACTACGCCAGGGAGCGTAGGGTGACCGTCCGCCGACGGGACGGTTCCAGCCGGACGCTGCCGGCCGAGGCGTTCGGCGAGATGACCGCCCGCGACGAGAGCCGGGCCGCGCTCCTGGCCGACGTGGAACGCGTCGAACACGGCCTGCCCAACCCGCTGTTGCGTGCCTTCCGGCTGGCGGACACCCCGGGTCTCGGCAGCGTCCACGGCGTCGACTCGCAGAACACCCATGACTTCCTGGGCATCTCCTCCTTCGCCGGGGAGGAGGACCGCAAGGCGTTCGAGGCCGCCCTCGCCGCATCGGGCCGCACCGCGCGGGACGTGCACGACGACAGTGTGAACGAGATCCGGCGGGCCGACGCCGTGCTGTACCTCTTCGCGCGCGGCCTGCACGACCAGGACCGCCTGGGCGTACGGGAGTTCCTCGGCAACGCGGGCGACGACCGCACCCCGCTCAACACCTTCGGCGTGCTCAGCCGCTGCGATCTGCAGTGGCCGCCCAGCCAGGACTACGACGACGACTGCGACCCCCTCACCTGGGACCCGATGGCCGAGTCGGCCAAGATCGCCGAGAAGAACCTCGAACGGCCCAGCGTGCGCTCGGTGTTCTTCACGATCGTGCCGATCGCCGGGCTCCTCGGCGAGGGAGCGCAGTTGCTCACCGGCGACGAGCTCGACGTGCTCGCCGACCTCGCGAAGGCTCCGCCCCGGGTGCTGGTGAACCGGCTGACGGACACGGGCGTGTTCGCCACGGCCGAGCAGCTGCGGGGCATCGACGTGCCCGCGGACCTGCGCAGGGCCCTGATCGCGCGGATCGGCAGCTGGGGCGTCCACCTCGCCTGCGGGTTCCTGCGGGACGGGGCGAACGAGGAGCAGCTGCGGGCCGCGCTGGTCGAGGCGAGCGGTGTGGGCAGGCTGCGGGATCTCGTCGGCCGCCACTTCGGCAACCGCAACTCCCTGATCAAGCTGGACCACGGGTTGCGCTCGGTCGAGGGCGCGCTGGCCGGACTGCGCCGCGATGCCGTGAACGGCGGGCCCGCAGTACCGCCCGTCGCCGCCGAGGTGGCCGAGCGGCTGGAACGGCTGCGTGCCCGCACGGCCGGCTTCGCCGAGCTGGCCGTCCTCTCCGCGTACTACCGCGACGAGCTGCGGTTGTCCCCGGCCGAGACGGACGAACTCCTGCGGATCACCGGGGAGTACGGCACGTCCCTGCCCAGTCGGCTCGGCCTGCCGCAGGACGCCGCACCGCACGAGCTGCGGGCCGCCGCCCTGGCCCGCGTCCACCGCTGGGCCCGCCGCGAGCAGGACCCGACCCTGGACCGCCCCTCGCTCCAGGCCGTACGAGCGGTACGCCGTGGCTGCGAGCGCCTGCTGCACGCCGTCCCGGAGTCGGCCGCATCCCGAGAGGAAGGCGCGTGAGCCCATGACGGATCACATGGAAGGCTCGGAAGGCTCGGAACGCGAGGGGTCCCGCTGGCGCGGCTGGGGCGGCCGACGCGTCCGCCCCACCGAGAGCCGGAACGGCGAGGACAACGCCGGAGACAAGACGGGGAGCAAGACAGGCAGCAAGACGGGGAGCAAGACGGGGAGCAACGGCCAAGGCGGGGCCCGGCTCGACACCCTGGCCGAGTTCGAGGCTCGGGTCGAGGCCGCGACGCAGGCCCATGCCGCGACCGAGGCGCAGGCGTTGCGCGACACCCTCGCCGCCCTGCGCTCCCGCCTCGACCACGCCCTGGACGAGCTCGCCGACTGCCGGTCCGTCCTGGAGCTACGGGACGAGCAACTTGCCCTCCACGTAGGGGAGTCGGCCCGTGCCGCCGAGGAGATCGACGCCCTGCGCGCTCGTCTGGACTCCCAGGCCGCCCTCGCCGCCGAACTGCGCGCACTCCGGGAGACCGCCGCGCAGCCGCCTGCCGTCGTGCCCGAACTAGTTCGTACCGCGGACCAATTGGTGGACCTACGGTCCTCCGTGGCGGCCGGGGGCATCGACGCGGCGACGCTGCTGCGGTGGCTGGACCGCCGGCTGCCCGACCTGCTCGCCCGGGCCGACATCGAGACGGTCCAGGACGAGGACGAGGGTCCGCTGGACCTTTCCCGGCACGAGGTCGTGGAGACCCGCCCCGGCCCGGGGCCGCACCCCCGCGTCCTGGCGACCGTCCGCCCCGGCTACCGCTGGCACGGCCGCGTCCTGCGCCCGCAACAGGTCATCGCGTCCGTGGACGACACAGCACACGAATGACAAGCCCAACAAAGCCCGACCAAGCCCGACCAAGCCCAACCGCACACGCACATCACGCACAGACCCCGGGGGGACCGGGGAGGGGGAGGCATGCGTCATGTCCGCATTGGCGTACGGAATCGACCTGGGAACGTCCAACTCGTCGATCATGGTGAGCTCGACCGACGGCACCCTGGTCCGCGTCAACGACCCGGCGTCGGGTCGGCCCTTCGTCCCGACCAGCGTCTGTCTGGGCCCGGGCGGACGGCTCCTGGTCGGCACCGAGGCCGAGAACGGCAAGAAGCTGCGGCCGGGCGACTATCGCAGCGAGTTCAAGCGGGACATCGGCGAGGACACCCCCTCGCCGATCGGCAACGCGTCCTACACCCCGCTCGACCTGGCCGCGAAGGTGCTGGAGTTCCTGCGCGAACAGGCCGAGCGGGCCGTGCCGGGCCGCCCCCGGCGGGTCGTGCTGACCGTGCCCGTGACCTGGGAGCGGGCCCGCCGCGGTGACATCCTGGACGCGGCCGTACGGGCGGGCTTCACCCGCGCCGACGTGGTCCTGGAGAGCGAGCCCGAGGCCGCCGTCCGCACGGCCTTCGAGGGGCTCGTCGAGGGCCCCCGCACGGTCCTCGTGTACGACCTCGGCGGCGGCACCTTCGACTGCGCGGTGGCCCGCCGCGCCCCGGACGACACCTTCGAGGTCCTCGGCAGTCACGGGCTGGACGACATCGGCGGCTCCGACTTCACCCGCGCCGTCCTCGCCCTGTTGCGCAACCGCTTCCCGGGCCCGATGGCCGACCTCCTCGACGCCCACGGCGACGGCCACGTCGACGACGACACCCTGCGCCGCCGCATCCAGCTGTTCGACACCTGCGAGACGATCAAGGTACGGCTCTCCTCCCGCCGCGCCTACGAGGAACTCGTCACCGAACTCACCCCGCCCCTCGAACTCTCCCTCCCCCGCGAGGAGTTCGTGAAGGTCATCGCGCCCCTCGTCCGACTCACGGTGAAGAGCTGCGGGGACATGCTGGCGCATGCCGACCTGACCTGGGCGGACGTCGACCACGTGATCCCGGTAGGCGGCTCGGCCAAGATCCCGCTGGTCCGCAACCTGCTGACGGAGCAGTGGGGGCGGACGGTCCGCGTACCGGACGAGCCCGAGCTGGCCGTCGTCAGGGGCGCGGTCCTGTACGCCCGCGCCCAGTTGCGGCAGGAGGAGGCGGAGCGCCGGGCCAAGGCCGCGGCGAAGGCCAGGGCGGAGAAGGAGCGGCTGGAGCGCAGGGCGGCCGCCGCCGAGAAGAAACGGCGGGAGAGGCAGGAGCGCGAGGAACGGGAGGCCGCGGCGAGGAAGGCGGAGAAGGAGATCATGAAGAAGGTGAACGAGGGCCTGCCCAAGGCCGGTTCGACGTCGTCGGCGTCCACAGCCGCTTCCCGTCCCGCGTCGTCTTCCTCCTCCTCGTCCTCCTCGTCCGTCCAGCCGTCCACCCTCGTCGGGGGCGGGTGCGCCGGGATGTTCGGGGGCGGGGTGCTCGCGGGCATCATCGGGGCGCTCTTCGCCGGCGGGGACGTCTCGGACGGCGCGTTCGCGTTCTTCGTCATCGCCGGAGCGGTCGTCGGCGCGATCGTCGCCGCGGCGAACTCCTGACCGGCCGGCCGAGAGACGGAGTTCCCGTGCAGAACACGCAGAACACGCAGAACACTCCCCCTCCCCCGAACGCCACCGCAGGGCAGAGCGCGCAGCAGACCGAACTGGACCGCCTTCGCGCCGACATCCTCGCCTTCTTCCCGACCGTCGCCGACCTGCTGGACGAGGAGGACGCCTCGACCCGGCGCAGGGTCCTCGCGGAGAGCAGGGAGCGGCTGGCCTCCGACGAGTACTACGTCGTCGTCTGCGGCGAGTTCCGGCGCGGAAAGTCGAGCCTGCTCAACGCGCTCGTCAGGCGGCGCAAGCTGTTTCCGGTGGCGGTGGACGTGACCACGGCCATCGTGGCCACCCTGCGCTGGGGTCCGACCGAGCGGGCACGGGTGTGGCCCCTGCCCGACCCGAACCGGCCGGACTCCCGCCCCGCGCCCTTCGAGGTGCCGCTGGCGGAGGTGCGGCGGTACGCGACCGAGCAGGAGAACCCGGACAACGTCAAACGGGTGGACCGTATCGAGATGGAAGCGCCGTTCGCGCCGCTGAGGTCGGGGCTGGTGCTGGTGGACACCCCGGGGGTGGGGAGCGTCAACCCCGCGCATACGGCGGCCACCCGTTCCGTGCTGCCGCGGGCCGACGCCGTGCTGTTCGTCGGATCGGCGGTGGAACCGCTCTCGACCGTGGAGCTGGACTTCCTGCGGTACACGCTGGAGCGGTGTCCGGTGATCGTCACCGCCGTGACGATGATCGACAAGGTGGTGGATCCGGACCCGGTGGTCGCGCAGGCCAGGGCCCGGATCGCCCGGGTCTCGCAGGTGCCGCCGGAGGACCTCGTGGTCGTAGGGGTGTCGGCGTTCCGGCGGTGGGCGGCCGAGGAGGAAGAGGATCCGGTGCTGGCGGCCGATTCCGGCTTCCCGGAGTTGGAGTCGGCGCTGTGGGAGGGGCTCGCCGAGACCTGCGGGCGGGCGGCCCTGCGGATCGCGCTGGACCGGCTCGACGAGACCCTGGAGGAGATCGCCGCGCCGCTCACGAACGAGGCCGCGGCGCTGCAGAGCGGTGAGGCGCTGGCGGAGGTGGAGAAGGAGATCCTCCGGACGCAGGAGACGCTCACGGCGTTGCGCTCGCAGAGCAGCCGGTGGCGGCGCGAGCTCCAGGACGATCTGGAGCAGGCCGTGCGTCCGGTGCGCGGGCGGCTGACGGCGGCGATGGACGCGGCGCGGGAGGCGTTCCGCCGGGGCTGCGAGGACGAGCGGGCGGCGAAGGAGCCCGAGCGGCTGGTGCGGGCGGCCACGCTGGCCCTGCTGGAGGCGTCCGACCGGGCGGTGAAGGAGCTGGAGTCGGCGGTCCTGGAGGTGGCGCAGCGGTACGGTTCGCTGGCCTCGGTCCCGCTGACCGCGCAGGTCGCGGCCCCGGCCGTGCCGAAGCTGTCGACGCCGTCGCTGTCGGGGCTCGGCGAGGAGTCGGCCGGCACGGCGGGGAAAGGCGGCTGGAAGCGGTCGCGTATCGCGTGGAGCAGCGGTGAGGCGGGCAGTGGCATGGGGCTGGCGGCCGGGGCGGTGATCGGTCTGGTCATCCCGGTGATCGGGCCCTGGATCGGCGGTTTCGTCGGCAGTCTGATCGGCCAGTTCGCCGGGATGATCGGCGGCAGCAGGCAGGACCGGGCCGACGAGGAGGCGCGGGCCGCCCGGGAGCGCACCCGGCGGTTGAAGGAGAGCGTGCTGCCGGTGCTGGACTCCGGCCGCCGTCAGGTGGAGCAGGAGTTCAACGGGCACATCCGGGACAGCTCCCGGGCCCTGGCGAACGCCCTGGAGGACCAGCTGGCCGCCCAGGCCGAGACCATGGCCGGGACGGTGCGCCGGCTCCAGGAGGTCCGGCGCAGCACGGCCCGGGAGCGTGCCGAACGCCTGCCGGTCGTGCGGCGACGGCTGGCCGCCCTGGACCCGGTCCGCCGGCGCTCCCAGGACCTGCGCCGACGTGTCGCCCGCCTCGGCGCGACCCCGCCCTCCGACGGCCCGGCCCCCGCATGACCGCCGTCTGGGCGGCCGGCAGCCTGCTGGACACGATCGACACGGTGGACCGGGACGCGCTGCTACGACTGGGCACCCGGCGTCGGTACGCCGACCAGGAGGTGTTGATGGCGGCCGGGGCGGTCGGCGACGCGGTGTACATGCTGCTCGACGGCCTGGTCCTGGTGGTGGGGGCGACGGAGGACGGCGAGGAGCCGGTGCTGGCGATCCGCGCGGCGGGCGAGGTGGTCGGGGAGCTGGCGGTGCTGGACGGGAATCTGCGGTCCGCCACCGTGCGGGCCGCGGGTCCGGTCACCGCGCTGCGGATCGCCCCCGCGTCGTTCATCGCGTTTCTGCACTCGCATCCGGCGGCCCAGTTGCAGGTGTTGCGCAGTGTGGCGCGCAAGCTGCGGTCCGCCACCCAGCGGCGGATAGAGACCAGCGGCTGCGACGCACGGCGACGGCTGGCCCGGGTGCTGTACGAGCTGGCGGCGGAGTACGGCCGTCCGCGCCGCGACGGTGCCGTGTTGCTGGAACTGTCGCTGAGCCAGCGGGCGTTGGGCAGTCTGGCCGGGGTGTCGGTGTCCACGACGGAACGGATGCTGGCGGAACTGCGCGCGGAGAACGTCCTGACAACCGGTTACCGACAGTTGCTCCTGCTGTCCCCGGACCGCCTGACGACCCTGTGCGGCTACTGATGCCCGGCGTCCTTCGGCGTCCCCGGCGCCCCCGTATCTCCAGTCCCCGTCAACTCCCCGTAACGATCCTCCCATTGATCTTCCCGTTACTGCACACTCGCGTCATGCCACAGATGACGACGAGCAAGGTGAGCCGCTGGGACCAGCACGGCCGCGAGCATGTGGTCCGGGTGCAGCGTTCGGGTGTGCAGCGCACCATCAGATGTGACACGTGCGGCTGGCGGAAGGGAGCGCAGTTCCTGCCCTGGCTGAAGGCGGCCGAGCATCTCGCCGAGGCCCACCAGGCGACCGTGGACCCGGCGGAGGAACAGCCGCCGCGATGAGTTCAGCACCGGAAGGCCGGCCATGAGCGCTCTTTACGACACCCTGCGACGGTACGTCGACGACGGCGTCGTGCCCGGAGCGGTGGGCCTGGTGGCCCGCGGCGACGACGTGGAGACGGTGGCCGTCGGCTCGCTGGACGCGGAGGGCTCCGCGCCGATGACCCGGGAGTCCCTGTTCCGGGTCGCCTCGATCACCAAGCCGATCACGGCGGCGGCGCTGCTGACGCTGGTGGAGGACGAGCGGCTCGCGCTGGAGTCGCCGGTGGCCGAGTGGCTGCCGGAACTGGCGAAGCCGCTGGTGGTCCGTACGCCGTCCGGCCCCGTGGACGACCTGGTCCCGGCGGCCCGTCCGATCACCGTCGAGGACCTGCTGACCTCCCGCCCGGGATGGGGCTTCCCCTCGGACTTCGCGCTGCCCGCCGTCCAGGCGCTCTTCGGCGTGCAGAGGGACGGCCGGTTCCCGCAGGGGTATCCCGGCCCGGACGCCTGGCTGGCGGAGCTGGCCCGGGTGCCGCTGCTGTACCAGCCCGGCGAGGCGTGGCTGTACGGCACGGCGTCCGACCTCCAGGGCGTGCTGATCGCGCGGGCGTCGGGACGTACGCTGCCCGACTTCCTCGCGGAGCGGATCTTCGAGCCGTTGGGCATGAAGGACACGGCGTTCGAGGTGCCGAAGGAGAAGCGGGACCGTTTCACCACCGCCTACACCGCATACAGTCCCGACGGCGCGGGCGGCACGGGCGGGGCGGGTGCGCTGGAGGTGGCGGACGTGCCGGACGGCGAGTGGAACCGCCTGCCCGCGTTTCCGTCCGGGGGCGGGGGCCTGGCGTCGACGGCCGACGACATGCTGGCCTTCTTCCGGCTGCTCCTGCACAGCGGCGAGGCGGGCGGCCGGCGGATCCTCTCCCCCGGCTCGGTCAGCCGGATGACCGCCAACCACCTCACCCCGGCCCAGCGCGAGATCGGGGCGCTCTTCCTGGAGGGCCAGGGCTGGGGCTACGGCGCGCAGGTCGACGTGACCCCCGCCGACCCGTGGAACGTCCCCGGCCGCTACGGCTGGGTCGGCGGCACCGGCACCACGGCCCACCTCGTCCCGCCCACCGGCATGATCACGATCCTGCTGACCCAGGTGGCGATGGAGAGCCCGACGCCGACCCCGCTGATGCGGGACTTCTGGCGGTGCACGGCGGGGGCCTGAGCGGGAGCCGCCCCTCTGGGTCGGCGCCGGTCGGCGCTTTGCGCGTGTGGTCAGGCGACGCGGAGGACGCTCTTTCCCCGGGTGACGCCCTCGGCGAGGCGCTGCACGGCGACGGCCAGGTCTGCAAGGTCGTACTCGGCGGTGACGTCCACGCGCACCCGGCCGTCGGCGACGAGGCCGAGGGCACGGCGGGCGCTGTCGGCGAGCCGCTCGGGGTGGGTCCGGCTGAGCAGGTTGCCGTTGTAGGTCAGCAGTGACTTGCCGTGCATGAGCAGGTCGTTGGCATCGGCGAGGACGGGTTCGTACGTGGCGAGGTTGCCGTAAGCCACCAGTCGGCCGTGCGCCGCGAGCCGCTCGAGGCCGGCGGTGCGGGTCGAGCCGCCGACCGGGTCGAGGATCACGTCGAACGTGTCGTCGCCGAGCTTGGCCGGGAACTCCTCGCGGAGCAGGAGCCGGTCGTACCCGAACTGCGCGGCGTAGTCGGCCCTTTCTGCGGTGCCGACCACGCCGACGATCCGGCCCGCTCCGGCCAGCCGGGCGAACTGGGCGGCGAGTGTGCCGACCGAGCCGGCGGCCGCGTGGATCAGCACGGTTTCGCCGGGCCGCACCTGCGCGGCGGTGTTGATCAGGTCGTAGGCGGTCGGCGCGCCCCATCCGAGCCCTGCGGCCGTCCTCAGCGGCATGCCGCCGATGCCGAACGCGAGCGTGGCGGACGCGAGGACCGTCTCGGCGTAGGCCCCTGAGTCGGTCAGCGCGGTGACGGCCTCGCCGACACGGCGTACGTCGACGTCCGCGCCGACCGCGACGATGTGCCCGGACGCCTCGAACCCGGGGACGAAGGGACGCGGTACGGCGAAGTGGCCGTCCCTGACCATGGTGTCGCCCCACTGGATCCCGGCGTAGGCCACGCGGATCGCCACCTGGCCGGGGCCGGCGGCGGGCTCGTCGAGTTCGGCGACCCGGTAGCGGTCATCGGCGTCGAGAACGACAGCCTTCATGGTTACAGCCCCCTGTGTTGACTCAGTATCCTTACAGTCGACAACCGTAGGTATGTAAGGTTCCTGAGTCAAGCCATGAACCTGGCAATGGAGTGGGAGTGCGCGATGGAAGCCCCGGTCGAGAACGACCTCTGCACCCGGATCAGGCGGTCGGAGCAGGCGCTGATGGCGCACCACGAAGCGGTGCTGCGCGCCTACGGGCTGACCATGACGCAGTACACCGTGCTGTTGGTCCTCTCACGCGAAGGCGGCATGTCCGGGGCCCAACTGGCCCGCTCCTGCGGGGTGACGCAGCAGAGCATGAGCAGCGTGCTGACCAACATGGAGACCAAGGAACTCATCCGCCGCGAGACGTCCCCGGTACACGCCAAGGTGCAGATCGCCACCCTCACCGATGAGGGCCGGGCGCTGCTGGACCGCGCCTACCAGGAGGTGATCGTCCTCGAGCGCGCGCTCACCGACGCGTTCACGCCCTCCGAGCACGCCGCACTCTGCGCACTCCTGGAACGCGCCACCACCGTCCTGATCCAGCAGACGCGCCACGCGACGGCCCCGCCCGCACAGGCCGACCGCTAAGCCCGCAGCCCCCGCAGCACCAGGTCGAGGACCTCCTCGAACTCGGCGTATGTCTCCGGCCGCTCCCACTCCGGTGAGTGGCAGGGGTCGTGGAAGCGGGCCGTGGCGTGGAAGACGGCGCGGGCCGCGACTCGGGGGTCGGGGGCGGTGAAGACGCCGGCGTCGACGCCCGCGCCGATGATCGCGGCGAGCTGGTCGACCAGGTCGGCGATGTGCTGCCGTCCGAGTTCGGTGCCCTGCTCCCGGACGAGGACCTTGTAGGTGGCGAACAGCTCGGGGTCGTCGCCCGCCTTGCTGCGCTTGGCCGCGAACAGCCCGGCCAGCCAGTCCCGCAGCCGGGTCTCCGGGTCGCGGTCCTCGGCGGCGACGATGCCGGACAGGGCGTCGGACGTACGGTCCAGCCAGCGCTTCGTGACCGCTTCCCGCAACGCGGCCTTCGTGCGGAAGTGCCGGTACACGCTTCCATGGCTGACGCCGAGCGCGCGGGCCACGTCGACCACGGTGGCCTTGGCCGGGCCGTGGCGACGCAGCACCTCCTCGGTCGCTTCGAGGATGCGCTCGGCGGTCAGGGTCTCGCTGGGGGCCATGGAGGAGACCGTACCCGCAGGGGCGATCAGCGCTCGCTGTCGAGGTGGGCCATGGCGGCGGCGCTGTAGCGGTCGCCGGCGGCCGCGTCGGCGGGCACCGCCCGCTCGATCGCCGCGAGGTCGTCCGCGTCCAGCGTCACGTCCAGCGCGCCCAGCGACTCCGCGAGCCGCTCCGGGGTCCGCGCGCCGATCAGCGGCACGATGTCCTCGCCCTGCGCCAGCACCCAGGCGATCACCGTCTGCGCCACGCTGACGCCCTTGGCCTCGGCGACCTTGCGCAGCGCCTCGACGAGGTCGAGGTTGTGCCGGAGGTTGTCGCCCTGGAAGCGGGGCGAGTAGGCGCGGAAGTCGTTCGCGGCGAGCTGCCGGTCATGGCCGAAGTGGCCCGAGATCAGCCCCCGGGACAGCACGCCGTACGCCGTGATCGCGATCCCCAGCTCACGGGTGGTCGGCAGAATCGTCTCCTCGATGCCTCGGGAGATCAGCGAGTACTCGATCTGGAGGTCCGCGATCGGGGCGGTGGCGGCGGCCTTGCGGATCGTCTCCGCGCCGACCTCGCTCAGCCCGATGTGCCGGACGTATCCCTTCTCCACCAGCTCCGCGATCGCGCCGACCGTCTCCTCGATCGGCACGGCCGGGTCGAGCCGGGCGATGCGGTAGACGTCGATGTGGTCGACGCCGAGGCGTTGGAGGGAGTAGGCGGCGAAGTTCCGTACGGCGGCGGGCCGGCCGTCGTACCCGGTCCAGCCGCCGTCCGGGTCGCGCAGCGCCCCGAACTTCACACTCAGCAGCGCCTGCTCCCGCAGGGCCGCGGGGGCCGTGCGGAGGGCTTCGCCGATGAGCAGTTCGTTGTGCCCCATGCCGTAGAAGTCGCCGGTGTCCAGGAGCGTCACTCCGGCGTCCAGGGCCGCGTGGATCGTGGCGATCCCCTCGGCCCGGTCCGCGTCGCCGTACAACGCGGACATGCCCATGCAGCCCAGACCGAGGGCGGAGACCTGGGGGCCGGTCGCGCCGAGGGCGCGCGTGTGCATCGTCATGCCGAGAAGCCTGGCATGACGACTGACAGATTTCAATATCTGTCAGCTGTCAGATGTCAGTCATTGCGCTTCCACGCGATGAAGCGACTCCAGGCCGCCGCGTCGAAGAGGAGGGCACCCTGGGAGGGGTCCTTGCTGTCCCGGACGGGGACGAGGGAGGGGGTGCCGTCGGCGACCTCGAGGCAGTTACCGCCGTCCGTGTTGCTGTAGCTGCTCTTGCGCCACGTGACACTGCTCAGGTCGATGGCTCGCACGGCACTTCCTCCAACATCCGCAAGATGAACGTCCGCGACTCGGCAGGGTTCAGCGCCAGGTCACGTACCGCATCATATGTGCGGTGCAGGGCCTCAACCTTGCCTGTTTCCTCGATCAGTTCGCCCCGTACGTCGTTTTCGGTATAGGCGACGGTACGGGCGTCCAGCAACCGCAGGAACATCGTGTCGGTGTTCATCAGGCCGTGTGGGCCAGAGCCGAACGGCAGCACATGAAGGGTGACGTTCGGGCGCTCCGCCACCTCCAGCAGATACTCCAACTGCCGCCGCCACTCCCCCAGATCGCGCAGGGAATTGCGCAGCACCGCTTCGGCAAGGATCGCCCGGAACGGCGGGGCCTCGGCCCCCTCCAGCAACTTCCGTCGACTCGTACGCGCCTCGACCTGCTGAGTCAGCTCCTGCCCCCGGAGCCCGCCCGCCGTTAGCGCCTCATGCGCGTACCCGTCTGTCTGAAGCAGACCCGGGGGCGAGCTCACCGAGAACTGCCACAGCCCCACCGCCTCGGACTCCAGCAGCATGTACCTGCGGTACTGCTCCTTGAACTGCGACGGATCCGCGACCGCCAACTCCCACAACACCAGCAACATCGGCGTCGTACCGTAGTACTGATCCAGCGCCTCGACGATCTCCGGGCTGCCCAGGCTCTGACCCCCCTCCATCTTCCCGAAGTTGGACGCGTCCCACCCCAGCACCTCCGCCAGCTGCCGGAGGCTCTCCCCCTTGCCGGTGCGCAGTAAGCGCAGTTCTTCCGCGAACCGTCGCCGGGGTTCCTGGCTCCGTCCCGTGATCACCCGCCTTGGCGGCATCTCACCCCTCCGGAAGTTGTGGAATTAACGCCGCCGGGAGAGAACCCGCCCTCGTCAACGGCCTGTCGGCACCGCGCGAGGGCCATTCTGAGATCAGCCCTCACAACCCAGAGTAGCCCAACCCTCACATTTAGTATGTAAGTTGGGTGAAAGGAGCGAATCCATGACGCCGGATCAGGCTCTCCCCCACGAGCTGCCCCACGACCTCCCCCACCCGCGCGGCACCCTGCTGTACGACCCCGCGACGGACAGGGTCGGCGAGTACCAGGACCGCTGCGGGCCCTACGCGCTGCTGCGGCCGGTCGGCGGCGGCCGCGAATGGCAGGCCGACCCGGCGACCCTGCGCCCGGCCACCCGCGAGGAACGGCTCAGCGCGAGCCTGCGCGCGGCGAACCAGCGCTCCCCTCGGACCGACGGACCCTTCCTCCTCGGCACGCGTCGGCCCCCCGTGCCGGAGCCGGACTGCGCCGAGTGCGAGGAACTGGCGACCCTGCGCACGACCGCACAGGCCGCACACGACTACAGCGCGGAAACCGATGCCAACGTGCTGCTGCGCAGGCACCAGCACCAGGACCACCCCCAGTGACGGCCTGACGGCCTGCCGCCCTGCCGTCCTGAGCCCTGACGACCTGTTGACCAGGCAACCAACAGCCGTCCCACCAACCCGAATTGCGGCTTCGGCACCACGGGCCTACGGTCGATACAGGGGTTTCTCTTTGGCGGTACGGCCATGACGAACTTCGACGACAGCGCGGGACGCGTGATCGCGGGACGATACCGGTTGCTGAACAAGATCGGCGCCGGCGGCATGGGAAGGGTCTGGCTCGCCTACGACCTGGAACTGGCCTGCGAGGTCGCGATCAAGGAGATCATCTTCGCGCAGGACCTGTCGGAAACAGAGCTCGCCGCCCGGGTGTCCCGGGCCCGCAGCGAGGCCCGTATGGCGGCCCGGCTGCGCGACCATCCCCACGTGGCCACAGTCCACGACGTCGTCGACGAGGACGGCTGGCCGTGGATCGTGATGGCGTACGTGCCCGGCGCGACGACCCTCCAGGAGGTCGTCCGCGAGCACGGGCCGCTGGACGTGCAGGAGACCGCCCGGATCGGCCTGGCCGTGCTGGACGCCCTGCTCACGGGCCACCGGATCGGCATCCTGCACCGGGACGTCAAGCCGGCCAACATCCTGCTGACGACCCCAGGCCCCGACGCCCCGTACCCCGAAGAGCACGGCCAGATCCTGCTCGCGGACTACGGCATCGCGCTCCGCCCCGACTCCGGCGAACCCCGTCTCACCTCCGCCTCCGGCATCGTCGGCACGGCCGGCTTTCTCGCGCCGGAACGGGCCCGTGGCGCACCGCCGAGCGCCCCCGCCGACCTGTTCGCCCTGGGCGCGACGCTCTACTTCGCCGTCAGCGGGAAGGGGCCCTTCGACCGCGACTCGGAGGCCTCCACCCTGACCGCCCTCCTCTTCGAGGCACCCGTCCCACCGGAACACGCCCGCGAACTGACCCCCGTCCTGACCGGCCTCCTGGCCAAGACGCCCGAGGAACGCATGGACGGCGAGGAGGCGGCCCGCAGACTGGCCGAGGTGGCGACGGCGGCCCGGAGAACGGTCGTGGAAACACCGCCCGCCCCACCGAAGCCGACCGTGGTGGTCCCTCACCCCCAACCGCCGAACACCCCCCAGCCACCGAACACCCCCCAGCCGCCGCACACCCCCGAACCGCCGAGAGAACCCGACTCTCCCCACAGAAGGTCCCGCAAGGGCCTCATCGCCCTCCTCGCGGTCGCGCTCCTGCTGATCGGCGGCGGAGTGTGGGCGGGCACCGCCATGTCCGGCAGCAAGGACGGGAAAAACGTCGCGGACACCCCAAGCCCGACGGGACCGGTCAAGCTGTACGGCGAGAACGTGGATCTGACGAAGGAACTTCAGCCCGGGGACTGCGTCTCGACGGTCTGGGCCCAGGGCAAGCTGAAGGGCGTACCCAGTTCCGTGGGGGTTGTGGACTGCGTCGACACAGCAGAACAAGTGGACGGCCAGGTGGTCAAGACGGACGCGGCCACCTCCCTGGACGACGCGAAGGAGAACGGCCCGGCCCGCTGCAAGGACCTCCTGGCGGCCACCGTGCACCGGATGGCCGACGCCCAGGCGTACGGACTCCCGCCGGGCGAGCAGGGATGGGACAACGGCGTGCACAGCACTGCCTGCCTGATCTTCAACAAGACCGTCACCTTGTACGGACCGGTCGACACCTTCCGCAACCAGGGCGAAGTGGTCTGGCTGACCAACAGCTCGATCGGTGACTGCCTCAACACCAAAGACACGACCACGCTGATCCTCGGCGACTGCAGCGCTCCCCACAACGAGCAGGTCGTCGGCTTCGTGAAGGCACCCGCCGGCATGTCCTACACGTCGGCCTACGACCAATCGCCGAAGCTGTGCACGAACAAGTACTCATCGACCTACGGAAACGGCCCCGGCCAGGACCTGAACGCCTGGACGAACAAGACCGACTACACCGACGGCTTCCGGTACGTGATGTGCACCGTGTACCGCCCCGACGGCAAAAAGCTGACGGGAGACGTAACCGCCCCCGCCAGCTTCCGCTTCACCCGCTAAAAAGCACTACGCACCGACGAGGCGACCCGCCAGGTACCCCTCGATCTGGTCCAGCGACACGCGCTCCTGCTTCATCGAGTCACGCTCACGCACGGTGACGGCGTTGTCGTCGAGCGTGTCGAAGTCGACCGTCACGCAGTACGGCGTGCCGATCTCGTCCTGGCGACGGTAGCGGCGGCCGATCGCGCCCGCGTCGTCGAACTCGATGTTCCAGTTCTGGCGCAGCGCGGCCGCCAGGCCCTTGGCCTTCGGGGACAGCTCGGGGTTGCGGGACAGCGGGAGCACCGCGACCTTCACCGGGGCCAGACGGTGGTCGAGGCGCAGGACCGTGCGCTTCTCGAGCTTGCCCTTGGCGTTGGGGGCCTCGTCCTCGACGTACGCGTCGAGCAGGAACGCGAGCATCGCGCGGCCGACGCCGGCGGCGGGCTCGATGACGTACGGCGTCCAGCGCTCCTGGGCGTCCTGGTCGAAGTAGGAGAGGTCCTGACCGGAGGCCTTGGAGTGCGCGCTGAGGTCGAAGTCCGTGCGGTTGGCGACGCCCTCCAGCTCGCCCCACTCGTTGCCGCCGAACTGGAAGCGGTACTCGATGTCAGCGGTGCGCTTGGAGTAGTGGGAGAGCTTCTCCTTCGGGTGGTCGTACCACCGCATGTTCTCCTCGCGCATGCCGAGACCGGTGTACCAGTTCCAGCGCTGCTCCATCCAGTACTCCTGCCACTTCTCGTCCTCGCCCGGCTTGACGAAGAACTCCATCTCCATCTGCTCGAACTCGCGGGTGCGGAAGATGAAGTTGCCGGGCGTGATCTCGTTGCGGAAGGACTTGCCCATCTGGGCGATGCCGAACGGCGGCTTGCGGCGCGAAGTGGTCTGCACCTGGGCGAAGTTGGTGAAGATGCCCTGGGCGGTCTCGGGGCGCAGATACGCGACGGAACCGGTGTCCTGCGTCGGGCCGAGGTGGGTGGAGAGCAGACCCGAGAACTGCTTGGGCTCGGTGAACTGGCCCTTGTTGCCGCAGTTGGGGCAGTTCACGTCCGCCAGGCCGTTCTCCGGCTGGCGGTGGTGCTTGGCCTCGTAGGCCTCCTCCAGGTGGTCCGCGCGGAACCGCTTGTGGCAGGAGGTGCACTCGGTGAGCGGGTCGGAGAAGGTGGCGACGTGACCGGAGGCGACCCAGACCTCGGGGGCCAGGATGACGGACGAGTCGATGCCGACCACGTCCTCGCGCGACGTCACCATGTAGCGCCACCACTGGCGCTTCAGGTTCTCCTTGAGCTCGACACCCAGCGGTCCGTAGTCCCACGCGGCCTTCTGGCCGCCGTAGATCTCACTACAGGGGAATACAAAGCCACGGCGCTTGCTCAGGCTGACGATGGTGTCGATCTTGTCGGCGGCCACGATGCTCTCTTCATAACGACGACGGGCGACGAAGCGAGGTGCTTCCAGCGAATGCTTCAGGGTACCGGCGGGGGCTCCCCCTCGGCCAAATCGGTTCCCGTCGCCGCCCCGCTCACAGGGGGTCGTACCGGCGCGCTTCAGGCCTTACCAGGCCCTTACCCCAGGCTTTGTTGACAACGGTTTCCATATTTGTTGAAAATGACTGTCATGAACGTACGACGACAGTACATATCCGGGGTGGCCATGGCGGCCGTCGGCGTCCTCGGCCTCGGCACTCTCTCCGCCTGCGCCACCGACAGCGCGGCCGCCGGCAACACGGACAAGTTCGACGTCGTCGCGTCGTTCTACCCGATGGCCTACCTCGCCGAGCAGATCGGCGGGGACCATGTGCACGTCACCAGCCTGACCGAGCCCGGCCAGGAACCGCACGACCTGGAGATCAGCGCCAAGCAGACCGCGGCCCTCCAGGAGTCCGACGCGGTGCTCTACCTCAAGAACCTCCAGCCCTCCGTCGACGACGCCGTGGCCCAGTCCGAGATCAAGACGAAGATCGACGCCGCCTCCCTCACCACGCTGGAGAAGCACGGCAACGAGGTCGGCGGCCACGCGGCCTCGCACGACGACTCCGAGAACGAGGAGCTGGCCGGCCTCGACCCCCACATCTGGCTCGACCCGGTGCGCTACGCCCAGGTCGCCGAGGGCGTCGGCAAGGCCTTCGAGAAGGCCGACCCCGACCACGCGGCCGACTACAAGACCAACACCGCGGCCCTCGTGAAGAAGCTCGACGCCCTGAACACCGAGTTCGAGACCGGGCTCGCGCACACGAAGACCAAGGTCTTCATCACCACCCACGCCGCCTTCGGCTACCTCGCCGAGCGCTACGGCCTGACCGAGGAGGCCATCAACGGCCTCGACCCCGAGTCGGAGCCCAGCGCGGCCCGGGTGAAGGACCTTGAGAAGATGGCCAAGGCCGACGGCGTCACCACGGTGTTCTACGAGACGCTCGTCAGCGACAAGACCGCGAAGACCATCGCCTCCGACGCCGACCTCAAGACCGACGTCCTCGACCCGATCGAGGGCATCACGGCCAAGTCCCGGGGCAAGGACTACTTCTCGGTCCAGCAGGCGAACCTCAAGGCGCTGCAGACGGCCCTGGGAACCAAGTGACCTTTACGGAGGGCGTCATGGACGCGAGGGCAGCAGCCGAAGCCGAGCCCGTCATCGCGATGCGCGGGGTCCGCGCCGACCTGGGCGGACGCCCCGTCCTGCGGGGCGTCGACCTCACCGTGCGCCGCGGCGAGGTCGTCGCGCTGCTCGGCGCGAACGGCTCCGGGAAGTCGACCGCCGTACGCAGCGTCATCGGCCAGGTCCCCCTCGCCGCGGGGGAGATCGAGCTGTTCGGCAGCCCACGCCGCCGCTTCCGGGACTGGTCGCGGGTCGGCTACGTCCCGCAGCGCACCACCGCCGCGGGCGGCGTCCCCGCCACGGTGACCGAGATCGTCTCCTCGGGACGCCTCTCCCGCACCCGCTTCGGCGTCTTCCGCAAGGCCGACCACGCGGCCGTACGGCACGCCCTGGACCTCGTCGGCATGACGGACCGGGCGAAGGACGACGTCGACGCCCTCTCCGGCGGCCAGCACCAGCGGGTGCTGATCGCCCGCGCGCTCGCCTCCGAACCCGAGCTGCTGATCATGGACGAGCCGATGGCGGGCGTCGACCTGGCCAGCCAGGAGGTGCTCGCGCGGACCCTGCGCGAGCAGGTCGCCGCCGGCACGACCGTCCTGCTCGTCCTGCACGAACTGGGCCCCCTGGAGCCCCTGATCGACCGGGCGGTCGTCCTGCGCGACGGCTGCGTCCTGCACGACGGCCCGCCTCCGCAGGCACTGGGACAACACGCCCTGCCCGGCCACGACCACGTACACCCGCACGCCCACGCGGGCGTCGAACCGATCCGCACGGGACTGCTGAGCTGATGGACCTCCTGAACTACGCCTTCATGCAGCGGGCCCTCCTGGCCGCCGTCCTCGTCGGCATCACCGCCCCCGCCGTCGGCATCTACCTCGTCCAGCGTCGGCAGGCCCTGATGGGCGACGGCATCGGCCATGTCGCGATGACCGGCGTCGGCCTCGGCTTCCTGCTGAACGCCTCCCCGGTCTGGATGGCCACCGCCGTCTCCGTCCTCGGCGCGGTCGCCATGGAACTGATCCGCTGGTACGGCAAGACCCGCGGCGACATCGCCCTCGCCATGCTCTTCTACGGCGGCATGGCCGGCGGCGTGATGTTCATCAACCTCGCGCCCTCGGGCTCCAACGCGAACCTCACGTCGTACCTCTTCGGGTCCCTGTCCACGGTCTCCGAGTCAGACGTCACGGCGATCTGCCTGCTCGCCGGCTTCGTCGTCCTGGTCACCCTCGGGCTGCGCCGCCAGCTGTTCGCCGTCAGCCAGGACGAGGAGTTCGCGCGGGTGACCGGGCTGCCGGTGCGCGCGCTGAACCTGCTCACCGCGGTCACGGCGGCGGTCACGGTGACCGTCGCGATGCGCGTGGTGGGGCTGTTGCTGGTGTCGGCGCTGATGGTCGTGCCGGTGGCGGCCGCCCAGCAGCTGAGCCGCAGCTTCGCCGCGACGTTCGCGACAGCGGTCGCCATCGGCGTCTCCGTGACGATCGGCGGCACCGTCACCTCGTACTACCAGGACGTTCCGCCCGGGGCGACGATCGTGCTGCTGACCATCGGCGCGTTCGTCGCGCTGAGCGTGCTGGCCGCGCCGCTGGCCCGTCGCCGCGCCCGCGCGCTGGCGGCCGCACAGCCCGCCGGGGACCCCGCAGAGTGCGCGATTCCGGCCACGAGGAAGGCGGAGGGCGAGGTCGGCGTCTGACCGCGCACAGTTCGGGCTGGCACAATGGCCCGGCAAGCCCGGCAAGCCGCAGACGTGAGGAGGCAACGGTGACTACCGCTGGACCGCCCGTGAAGGGCCGCGCCACCCGGCAGCGTGCCGCAGTCGCGGCGGCGCTCGACGAGGTCGACGAGTTCCGCAGCGCGCAGGAACTGCACGACATGCTCAAGCACAAGGGCGACTCGGTCGGGCTCACCACGGTGTACCGCACGCTCCAGAACCTCGCCGACGCCGGCGAGGTCGACGTCCTGCGCACCTCCGACGGCGAGTCCGTCTACCGCCGCTGCTCCACCGGCGAGCACCACCACCACCTCGTCTGCCGCGTCTGCGGCAAGGCGGTGGAGGTGGAGGGCCCCGCCGTCGAGAAGTGGGCCGAGGCCATCGCCGCGGAACACGGCTACGTCAACGTCGCCCACACGGTCGAGATCTTCGGCACCTGCGCGGACTGCGCGAACGCAAAGCCCGCCTGAGCCGAAGCGCGGCCCCGGACCGCGGCCAGGGAGGACGGCCGTGGACGGCGACCCTGCACGACGGCCCCACGACGGCCCTAGACGTCGGTGCGGACTCCCGCCGGCATCGGGCGGCGGACGGCGGTGAACAGACGGGCCAGGATGGCCGAGCGGCCGTGGTCCGCCTGAGTGGGCGCGATGGCGGCCACCCCGTCCTGGAGCCAGCGGTCCCAGTCGGGCCGGTCGGCCGGATCCAGACGATCGTGCGCCTGCGCCATGTCCAGGATCCGGGAGCCTATCTCGGTCGCCATGGAACCGCCGTGAAAGCGGTACCGGCTGCCGATCTCACCCAGGTGACAGATGCTCGTCCGGCCGCCGGACAGGGCGATCGAGATGTTGAGGTACGACTCCACGCCGAAGTCCGCCGGCAGGGGCGTGCGCAGGAACCGCGTGCGGACCGCCCGGTACCCCGTCAGCGCGTTCGCCCCATGGAAGCCGACCTCCGGGAAGAAAGCCGAGGTCAGCGGCTCGTAGATGGTGAACGTGGACGCCAGTATCGTCCCCGGGTAGTCGTACTCGTAGTCGCCTATGACATGGTCCGCGGCACTGCCCGCCGCGGCCTCGCGCAGCAGGACGGCGACGTTGTGCTGTGAGGTCACCAGGTCCGCGTCGAGGAAGCACGTCCACTCGGTCCGCACGGTGGCGATCGCCGCGTTCATGGCCGCGCCCTTGCCCAGCGGGCCGCGCAGCACCTCCGCCCCGGCCTCGCGCGCTCTCTCCGCCGTGCCGTCGCTCGAGCCGCTGTCGACGACCAGGACACGGTCGCCGTCCTGGGCGGCGGCGAGGGCCTGACCGACGATCTCGGCGACCGTCCCCTCTTCGTTGTGGGCAGGAATCACGAACGTGAACAACTGAGAACCCCCGGTACGACTGGGCCGACGGAAGCGATCCTATGGTGTGATCGTTGCTCCCGTCGGTCCCGACGGTGAACCAGGGGTGATTCCCGGCCGCGAACTCGGGGCGGCTACGGGGCGGTTGTGTCCCCGCCCTCCATCGCCAGCAGCTCCTCGTTCGGGATCGCGCCGCCGAACCGACGGTCGCGGGAGGCGAATTCGACGCAGGCCCGCCACAGGTCACGGCGGTCGAAGTCCGGCCACAGGACGTCCTGGAAGACCAGCTCGGCGTAAGCGCTCTGCCAGAGCAGGTAGTTGGAGGTGCGCTGCTCGCCGCTCGGGCGCAGGAACATGTCGACGTCCGGCATGTCCGGGTAGTACAGGTACTTGGCGAGGGTCTTCTCGTTCACCTTCGACGGATCGAGGCGGCCCGCCTTCACGTCCTCGGCCAGCGCCTGCGCCGCGTCGGCGATCTCGGCGCGGCCGCCGTAGTTCATGCAGAAGTACAGCGTGAGCCGGTCGTTGTCCTTGGTCTGCTCCTGGGCGATCTGGAGCTCCTTGGCGACCGACTTCCACAACTTCGGCATACGGCCCACCCAGCGCACCCGGATGCCGAGCTCGTCGAGGGTGTCGCGGGTCTTGCGGATGAAGTCGCGGTTGAAGTTCATCAGGAAGCGGACCTCGTCGGGCGAGCGCTTCCAGTTCTCGGTGGAGAACGCGTACAGGGAGATGTTCTTCACACCCATCTCGACCGCGCCCTGCAGCACGTCGAGGACCTGCTCGGCTCCGACCTTGTGCCCCTCGGTGCGCGGCAGCCCGCGCTCCTTGGCCCAGCGCCCGTTGCCGTCCATGACGATCGCGACATGGGTGGGGACCAGCTCGCCGGGGAGCTTCGGGGGGCGCGCGCCGGACGGGTGCGGCTCGGGCGACTTGTACTCCCGACGCTGCCGCCCCAGGAACCCGCGTACGACCATGTCTTTCTCGTCTCCTCAGTCTTGCTCTGCCACGTGCTGTTTCTCTACGTCACGCGCTATTTCTCTACGTACCGAAGGGAGCGCAGGCCGCGCTCCAGATGCCAGTGCAGGTAGGCGGAGACCAGCCCGCTGCCCTCCCGGACGTGCCGCGGCTCGGTCGCGTCCGCGGTCTCCCAGTCTCCCGTGAGCAGCGCGCCCAGCAGGACCAGGGTCTGCGGCGAGGGCACGACGCTGCCGGCCACCCGGCAGTCGACGCAGACCGAGCCGCCGGCGGCCACCGAGAAGAACCGGTTCGGCCCGGGCATCCCGCACTTGGCGCAGTCGCCGAAACTGGGCGCGTAACCGTTCACGGCGAGCGACCGCAGCAGAAAGGCGTCGAGGACGAGGTGCGGGGCGTGCTCGCCCCGGGCCAGGGTGCGCAGCGCCCCGACGAGCAGCAGATACTGCTGCACGGCCGGCTCGCCCTCATGGTCGGTGAACCGCTCGGCGGTCTCCAGCATGGCCGTCCCGGCGGTGTAGCGCGCGTAGTCGGTGACGATCCCGCCGCCGTACGGGGCGATGGTCTCGCTCTGGGTGCACAGCGGCAGCCCGCGGCCGATCAGCTCGCCGCCCCGCGCGAAGAACTGCACGTCGACGTGGGAGAAGGGTTCGAGACGGGCCCCGAACTTGGACTTCGTCCGCCGCACCCCCCGAGCCACGGCCCGCACCCGCCCATGCCCCCGCGTCAACAACGTGATGATGCGATCCGCCTCGCCGAGTTTCTGGGTCCTCAGGACGACGCCGTCATCGCGAAAGAGACTCATCGCGCACCGCCGTGAGACTGCTGGGGGTGCGGCCCGCGGCGCAGCCGCAGTCGGACGCCGTGTCCCCCGCGAGACTGCAGCATGATGCGATCCGCCTCGCCCAGCTTCTGGGTGCGCAGCACGATGCCGTCGTCGCGGAACAGGCTCATGGCTCCATTCTCGCCTACGCGGAGGCGGCCGTGTGCGCCGCTCGCGACGATCGCACGCAACCGTGAGGCGGGAGGCGACGTCCGTGACGGAGGAGACGTAGTCGACGAACGGAGAGAACGATCTTAGGCTCGCCCCCCTCCCCCTCCTCCCCCTCCGCCCCTTCCCCCTCCGCCCTCTCCCCTTCCCCGAAGTCCGGACGCGCTTCCCGGCGCACCCTGCTCACCGCCGCCGCCGGGGCCGCCGCGGCCCTCGTGGCCGCCGGACCGGCCCGCGCGGCCGCGGACTCCGCCACCGCTGTCACCGCCGTCAGCCCCGTCACCGACCGGCTGCGCGACCTGGAGGCCGGGCACGGGGCCCGGCTGGGCGTGTTCGCGTACAACGTGCGCACCCGGCGGTCGGTCCGGTACCGCGCCGACGAGCTCTTCCCGGTCTGCTCGCTGTTCAAGACCCTCGCGGTGGGCGGTGTGCTGCGCGATCTGGACCGGGACGGGGAGGTGCTGGCCCGCCGGATCCACTACACGGCCGACGATCTGGTGGAGAACTCCCCCGAGACCTCGAAGCACGTGGCCGACGGCATGACGGTCGCCGAGCTGTGCGCCGCGGCTGTCCAGCTCAGCGACAACACGGCCGGAAACCTGTTGCTGCGCGAGCTGGGCGGCCCCGCCGCGATCACCCGCTTCGCCCGTTCCGTCGGCGACCGGGTGACCCGCCTGGACCGCTGGGAGCCCGACCTCAACTCGGCCGAGCCGGGGCGGGTGACGGACACGACGAGCCCGTACGCGATCGGCCGCACCTACGCCCGGCTGGTCCTCGGCGACGCGCTGGCCCCCGCCGACCGCCGCCGGCTGACCGACTGGATGCTGGGTACGGCGACCAGCGGCAACCGCTTCCGCAAGGGTCTGCCGACGGACTGGACGGTCGCCGACAAGACCGGCGGCGGCTGGTACGGCGCGGACAACGACGCCGGGATCGCCTGGACGCCGGACGGCGCCCCGGTCGTGCTGGCCGTACAGCTGACCAAGCCCGACCGGGACGCGGCCTACGACCACGAGCTGATCGTGGAGACGGCCGCGCTGCTGGCCCAGACGCTCGGGTAACCCGGGCAGCAGCGCGGTCGCCGGGTCCGGACCGGTCGGCTCAGACGCCGCCGGCCGGGTCGGACCCGTTGCTCCCCACGCGCAGGCCGCCGGGCACCCCGTTCGGGGAGTTGGCCGGCGCGGCGGCCTCCCAGAGCAGGTTGAACCGGCGGATGAGGGGCTCGACCTCGTTCGCGCGGGCGTTGACCGTCGTCGAGGAGTTCACGCTGAGCTGGTCGGCGTGGATCTCGTAGGACAGCGCCTCGTCGAAGACGATGAAGTCGATCATCTTGCCGCGGCGGAAGTACGGCGGGAGCTCCTCCAGGGCGACCACCCGGACGTCGATGCCCATGTCCCGCTGCTCGGTGCAGATCGGGCCGAGGGCCCCGAACTCCTCGGGGCGTTTCACGATGAACAGCCGCCTGACCCTGATCTGCCGTTCGATGATGGCCTCGCGCTGGGCCGTCAGATAGCGGCCGGCCGGCTCGGTGCTCCAGAAGCCGTCGTCGACCACGGTGGTGCTGATGGCGTCGATGCTCTCGCGGGTGCACCCGGTGAGCGTCATGAGCCAGTCGTGGTTCTCGCCGGGGCACTCGGCGCTGAGGTTGGTGAAGTCCTCCATCTGCGCGGCGAGACGGTCGATCTCCGCGTGCGCGAACGCGTGCAGGATGTCCGGCCCCATGGAGACGACCTTGGTCGCGTGCTCGGCGAGCCGGGGCACCCCGTCGCCGCGCAGCTTCTCCACCTCGTTGAAGAGCTTGGTCGCTCTGCCGATGTCGGCGAACCGGTCGTCCACCGAGTTCTTCACGGCGTGCATCTGGTTCACGAAGGACGCCAGGAACTGCACGATCAGCACGATGCCGCCGCACAGCACGGACAGCACGAGCTGCCAGGGACCGTCCTCCTCGGACGGCCCGAACACATTGGTGAGCAGGTAGACCGCGCCGCCCACCACGACCGTGACCAGGATTTTCTGGGTCACATGTCGGGCGCCTTCGCCGTCGCGGGCCGGGCCTCCCCAGAAATACGAACTCGTCGGTGCATTCATCTCACTTTCTCCCCCCGTCGGGATCGTGCGGGACACGTGCGGTGGTGCCGTCAGGGTGTCGTCAGGTCTTCAGATGTCGTCAGGCGTCGTCCGGTTGCCGTCATGGCGTCGTCATGGCGTCGTCAACGCTTCGCGCCTCGTGAGGTTCTGCACGGCCAGCTGGTCGCGGATGCGCTGGGCCAGGGTGTTCCACTGCCGGCTGAAGCCGGGGTACTTCTCCAACTCCTCCCAGGGCGAGTGCAGTGCGCGGTCGACGCGCGCCTGCGGCATCCACAGGTGCAGCAGATGGTCGACCAGCGGGCGCAGCACCTTCAGGGCGGCCGTGCCGTCCGCGGAGCCGAGCCGCAGCCCGTCCAGCTTGTCGGCCACGGTCGTCAACAGCCAGTCGTGCAGGGCGAGATCCTCGCAGAGCTCGGCCGCGGCGGCGGGCTCGGTGCCGCGCGGCAGCCGCAGCTCGACGATCCGCAGGCCGTCCCCGGCCTCGGTGAAGTGCAGCGACGCCTCCTCGCCGTCGCCGGCCGGCGAGGCGGTCCAGCGCAGGCTGGTGTCGGCGGTGGTGAGCGGGGTGTCGTAGTCGAGGAGCTGGTGGCGGCGGGAGATCCTCGCCAGCAGGCTCTCGGCGATCGAGCCGACGTCCAGATCGCCCTGCTGATGCCCCGCCAGAAAGCCTTCGGTGACGGACTTTTCGGCGAGCCGCCCGACCGGGACCAGACAGCCGGGGCGGACCAGGTAGTAGCCCCAGGGCTGGCGGCGGTCGGGGCCGTCGGCCGGGGCGCTGAAGTACGCCGTGGACTGCAGCACCCGGCCCTCGACGAGCCCCGCCCGGGCGGTCACCGTGCCGACGGCACGGATCCTGGTCCCGGTGGCGGTGGGCAGCCGGCAGTCGACGCCGGTGAGGACGTCCGGGGAGACGGCGTGCCGGTTGGGACGCCGGGACAGCCGTACGCGTTCGTCGGCGCGCAGGCGCAGCAGTTGCTCGGCGGCCCGCTCGTCCACCGCGTCCCGGGTGGGCAGCAGGCAGGTGCGCACCTCGCCGCAGGCGAGGACGGGACCGTCGGTCGTGCCCAGGCCGCTCATCTCACAGCCCCGGCGGAAACACGTAGGACGTGCGGTCCACGACGCCTGCGGGCACGGTGAAGCCCTCCCCCGCCGACCGGTCGGCGACCTGTTGCACCGCCTCGGCCTCGACATGGACCTGGTCGAGGATGACGCGTACGGCGTGCTCGACGGGCAGGAACCGGGCCGGGAGCACGCTGCAGGTGAGGTACGCGGTGAAGGGGGCCGCCGCCTTGTTGAGCTGGAGGACGGGCGGGAGCGCGTCCCACTCGGCCGGGAACTCCCGGTCGAACCACTTGGCGGGGGTCAGCACCGCCGCGCCGTTGTCGCGCAGCAGTCCGAGCCGGACCAGCTGCCAGACGGAGGCCAGGAAGGCGCAGGACCACAGGCGCTCCTCCTCGGGTCCGCTCCACAGTTCGACGTCCATGAACACGGAGTGGCCGCGGGCGCCGGTCTCGCCGGGCGGCTGCCAGACGACGCCGGTGGAGTCCAGGGCGGCGGAGGTGCGCTGGGCGGGGGTGCGGCGGCCGTTGGTGAGCCAGCCGGTGCGGCTGACGGGCGGGCGAAAGCCGTTGCTGCCGGGCGGCGGCGACTCCACCAGCCGGTGCAGGACGGACTCGGCGAGCTCGGCGCGGTCGCGGTGGGCGGGGTCGGCGACGGCGCAGCCCGACTCGCGGGCCAGGTAGTCGATGGTCAGCCCGGCCTCGGCGGCCGCTTCGAGCAGAGGCGGTATCAGTTCGGCGGGGGTGGACAGCCGGGAGAAGTAGTCGTCGATGAGAAAGCAGGTGCTGATCCGGGGCCGTTTCCCGCCTGTCAGCGGACCCAGACCGGCGCGGGCGGCGTCCACCCAGGGGCGTACGGCGGCGAAGTGCCGGCGCAGCCGGGAGGGGCCCTCGATGAAGTCCTCCATGTACAAGTGGCCTAATTCCAGGGAGAGATGGGAGAACGGCACGGATTCCGTGCGGGGCTCCGCGCTGGTCTCCCGGAAAGCGGTTCCGGCCCCGTTTCCGGCCCCGTTCACAACTGCCCCCAGAACTTGTCGTCGGTCAGCCGCTCGGCGAGGTCTCCCATGGCCTGCCAGGTCTCGTTGTTGGCGATCCGGCGGTCGTGCACGTCCTCGTCGGTGATGAGGCGTTCCTGCCATTGCAGAACGGGTTCCAGGGGAATGGACGCCAGTGCCCTGGTCTTGCCGATGCCCCGGCCGGCCGCGAGTTCCTCGAGTTCTTTGTCGCACTGGCGCATCCACGCGTACTGCGCGGGAGACACCTGGGACCACAGGGGCGACTCAAGATCGGGAACGGCGGCCCGGACGAACCTGATCGAGCCGGTCAGCGCGTCCGGCACATGGCCCATCGCTATGCCGGCCTGCACAATGCCCTGCTTTCCGTACACGAGTTCGGCGGCGGCCATCACATGCTGGCGGGTCCAGCGGTGATAGACGAGCCAGCGTGTTTTGAGGCGTCCCAGCCCGCCGCGCGGCGAGGTCGCGGCGAGGGCGAGGTCCATGGCATAGCTGCGGCCGGCGCTCAAGTCGATGATGATGAGGTCGAATTCACGCTTGAGTCGCAGAACGAGGTCCACGCAGCGGTGCAGGTTCTCCTCGTCGGTGACGAATTCACCGCCGGTGCGGTCGCCGGGCAGCAGGACCAGCCGTCCGGAGCCGCCGGGCCTGGTGCGCAGCACGGGGTGCTCGGTGCGCGCCCAGACGTCGACCCGCAGCGGTTCCCCGGTCTTGCCCTTCAGATACGAGTGCAGACCGCGCCCCTCGGCCTCGGAGAGGACGTCGGGCAGGTCGAACACGGCGGCGGCGGTGGGCGATCCGAAGTCGAAGTCCAGGTAGCAGACGTCGTCCCCGTCCAGGGCTCGGTGGTAGGCGAGGTTGGCGCTGGTGACCGAGCGGCCGGTGCCTCCCTTGTCGGAGGCGGCGAAGACGAGCACGGTCACACCCCCCGGGACCCGGTGCCCCGGGCTCGGGCGAGGGCGTAGAGCCGGGAGAGGACGCCGAGGGCCAGCGAGTGGGCGGTGCCGGGCTGTTTGTCGACCAGTTCCCGGGCGCGGCGCAGGTCGGCCTCGATGCCCTTGATCTCTTCTCCCTGGGGGCTCTTGGGGGTGGGGGCGGGCTGCAGCATCTGTTCCTTGCCGAAGAGGTGGGCGGCCTCGCTGAGGGCCGCCTGGGCCAGCGTCGACATGTCGTTGCTGCGGATCGGGTCCTGGGAGTAGAGGGCGTGCGCGGCGACCATGCACTCGGTGACGCGCTCGGTGATGCTCCAGGACAACGGCCCCTGCCGGACCGGTGATTCGGGGTAGACGGCGTGCACGTTGTCCCACAGGCCGACGCCCTCGCCGTCGTTGACGCGGCGCTGCCAGAGGTGGTCGAGGATGTCCTCGGAGAGCCTGAGCAAACGGTCCTGCGAGCCGATGCTCCTCGACAGCGCGCCCAGTTGGATGGTCCGCTTGAGCAGCTGCGCGGAGAAGTCGCCCATCGTCCACTTCATGGCGGGGCCGATGTCCTCGCTGCCCAGGAGCGGCAGGGTGACCCCGGGGTTGTGCAGTCCGATCGCCGGGTCCTCACGGGTGGTGCCGCTGGTGATGCGGCCGCGTTCGGCGAGGCGTTCCATGACGGCGACGGTGCGGGTGAGGTCGTCGTCGGTGGCGCGGCGGCGGACCAGGTCGTGGACGAGGATGGAGGCGACGGAGAGCGAGAAGTACTCCGACTCCAGCTGCTGGAGCGTGGTGCGCCAGGGGATCTCCTCCAGCGGCCAGGTCGCGGCGTCGAAGCGGGCGATGGCGGACCAGTACTGCTGGGTGATCTCCCAGCGCAGCCGGAGCGCGTCGGCCAGCTTCTGCTGTTCGGCGTTGAGCAGGCCGAGGACGAGGGTGCGCTCGGACGACAGGTCGGGGATGCCGTCGAGGGCGACGACGGTGAAGTACAGGTAGGGCACGGCGCGGGCGACGCCCTGCGGCTGCTTGCCGATGGCCTGGGCGGTCTGGGGCTCCAGCTCGATCTCGGGTGCGCCCTTCACCAGGCTCCAGGCCCAGCCGCACTCGAAGAGGCGGTTCTCGTTGCGCAGTTGGTCGGTCACGTCGGTGTCGAGGCCGAGGGTGACGCTTTCGCTGATCAGGGCGCGCAGGGACTTGAAGCGGTCCTGGAAGCGCTGCAGGACCTGCCGGTCGGAGAGCCGGCCCCGGCCCAGCAGCCGGGCGAGCGACTGTCCCTGGTCGGAGGAGATGTCGACGACGTTGACCGTGAAGGACCGCAGCAGGCTGACCATGGCGGCGGTGAGCCGGGCGCTGGTCTCCTCCCTGAGCCGGTCGATGCGGGCGAGGGTGCTGGCCCGCTGGGTCTTGCCCCGGTACACCTTGAGGAAGCCGAGGGTGGCCAGGCATAAGGTGATCGACATGGAGTAGGCGTCGACCACGCCCACTTCCCGCTGTTCCTTGGTCAGTTCCTGCTTGGGGTCCTCCGGGGCGAAGTAGTAGCCGCCGGCGAAGGTGGGACTCTCCTCGCCGCGGTGCTTCTCCATGAAGTCGCCGAGGATCTCCACGAGGTTCGCGGGAATCTCGCTGGAGTCGCCCGCATTGCGCAGGGCCCTTTCCACGTCCAGTTGGGTCGTGTCGGGGTCGTCGAGACGGAACGGCTCGATTTCGGTGGCGGGGTAGAGCAGACAGAGCAGGCGCTCGGCGTCGGCGACGCTGCTGCGGCCGCCCCACTCACCCCAGTCCCATTCTCCGTTGTCGAACGAATGGCGGGCGATGGCCTGCCACACTTCGAGCAGATTCTGTCGCGGCTTGATCTGCATGCCCATTCACCTCGCACAGGCCCGTCACCTTGGGAAACCGGAAAACCTTGGAAAAGAACGCTCCGACGTCATTTCTTCCGTCGACCGCGCGCCAGGATCATTCCCGTGTATCCGTCACGCACGAGGTCGCTGGTTTCCAGCCGGGTAATTTGCACGTCGTCCTCGACGAGACCGTCGAGAGCCCGCTCGACTTCTTCTTTGTCGATATCGCGGGCGGGGAATTCGATGTCGCCGACGCGATATCCCTGGGAATGCTCCATGAATGCCGTGGCGAAAGGCGCGCCCGGCTTCAGTGCGTTCATGAAGCAGTGCACGCCCTGGCGGAATTCCTTGAGGGAGGTGGTGATGGACTCGGCGACGAAGAACATGGTGCCAATGTCCCAGCGGGGCTTTCCGGCGCACAGCTCGAACAGGCTGCCCTCGACGGGCTCCTGGACGACCTGCTTGAACCGCTCCCGGGGGTTGTCCAGGTCCCGGTATCCCCGGCGCTCGGTCAGGACCTTCCAGAAGGGGTCCCAGTGCGGCTCGTACCAGTCGCGCTGCCGGAGAAGGTACTCCCGGTTGTTCGCCGAGCGCTCCAGTTGGGTGATGCTGTCGCACCAGGGGAGCATCGTGAAGGCCGGATAGAGATTGGGACCTGCGCCTACGTCGATTCCAGCCGGAACGCGATCACCTCTCCCCTCGAAATGATCACTGAAATGATCGCGTACGAGGGTGATGATCTCCTCGTCCACGGCCTGCATGACGAGGTAGTTGTGGCCGATGTACTCGCGGGTGTCGAAGTCGTCCCACGGTGCGTCTGCATTCAAGATGTGATCGGCCATTGGCGGTCCCGAGGTCATGGTTAAGGGTAGCAGTATGCGGGGGTCTTGAAGGTACAGGATGCACCGGGCAATGATGGAGATCAGGTACGCAAATCGCACAAGCTCCAATTCGATTTGTCGACAATTCACAAGGGGACGGTATGACTCCTCTTCCCGGAGATCGTTTTCCGTCGGCCGCCGGTTCACCTGCCGGTTCGCCCGTCGGTTCGTCTGCCGGTTCAGCGATCGGATCGGCGGTCGGATCGATGCTGAGCCAGGCTTCCGGAGAAAGGCCCTTACGGATCAGAGCGGTCACCGAGGCTGATCTGCCCCATATCGTCCGCCTCGACGCGGAGGCCTTCCCGGCGGACCCCTACCCGTTCTTCGTGCTCCGCCAACTCCTCACCGCGTTCCCGGACTTCCTCTTCGTCGTGGACGACGGCAAGGACCTCCGCGGCTATGTGCTCTCGACGCCGCCGCACGACGCGCAGAGCTGGATCCTCAGCCTCGGCATCACCCCGGACCTGCGCCGCAAGGGGCTCGGCCGGCAGCTGCTGGCGAAGATGCTGGCCCATCTGCGGGCGCAGGGCACCCACTCCGTGTGGCTCTCCGTGGAGCCCGGCAACGACTCGGCCGTCGCGCTCTACCGGTCCCTGGGCTTCGTCCCGGACCCCGGCGGCCCCCGCTCGGACTACTTCGGGCCCGGCGAACACCGTCTGCTCATGACGCTGGCCCTGTGAGCCCGAACCGCCGTACGTAGCGGCGCTGCCAGGGCGTCTCCACGGCGTGCCGGTCGTAGTGCCGGCGCACGAACTCCACCGCCTCCCCGGCCGGTACGCCGTCCAGCACCGCCAGACACGCCAGCGCCGTGCCGGTCCGCCCGCGCCCGCCGCCGCAAGCGATCTCGACTCTCTCGTCGGCGGCCCGCTCCCACGCCTCGACGAGCGCCGCGCGGGCGTCCGCACGGTCGGCGGGGAGCCGGAAGTCGGGCCAGCGGATCCAGCGCGCCGCCCAGGGGACGTCCGGGGGCTGTGCGCCCAGCAGATACACCCCGTACGCCGGCACGGGCTCCCCCGCGTCCAGCGGGCGGCGCAGGCCACGGCCGCGCACCAGCCGCCCGGACGGCAGCGTCAGCACCCCGGGCCGCCCCGTCCGCCAGGCCCACGCGTCGCTCCCCACAGCCCCGTCCGCCTCGTCGGCCTCGTTCGGCCCCGCCCCGTTCGTCATCGCCCCATTCGATCCCGGCCGGGCCCGCCGGGCAACCGAATCGGCGCGAGTGGTGGTCTGGGGGGCGAGGAGGGTGCTTGATGCAGGCCGAACAAGAGGACCGCTTCCAGGAGTTCGTCAGAGCACGGTGGTCGCGGCTCGTACGAACCGCGTATCTGCTCACGGGCGACGTCCATCACGCGGAGGACCTGACGCAGACCGCGCTGGCCAAGGCGTACCGGTCGTGGCGACGGATCTCGCGCAGCGACAACCCGGAGGCGTACGTCCGGCGGATGCTGGTCAGTTGCAACAGCGACCGGTTCCGCAAGCGGCGGGTCAGCGAGGCGCTGACCGCGGCGCCGCCGGACCGGGCGGGGCGGGACGAGGCCACGGGGCGGGTGGACGAGCGGGGCTCCCTGCTCGCCGGGCTGGCCCAACTGCCCGCCAGACAGCGGGCGGTGGTGGTGCTGCGGTACTGGGAGGACCTGTCCGAGGCGGAGGTGGCCGAGGTGCTCGGCTGCTCGCAGGGCACGGTCAAGAGCCAGGCCTCGAAGGGGCTGGCGAAGTTGCGTACGTATCCGGGACTGGCCGCCAGTCGCACGGTGTCCGGCGGACAGGGAGGCAGCAGGTGAACGTGTCAGGGAACGAGCCGGGGAACGGGGCAGGGCATGAGCGGGAGTTCGGCTCCGACGGCTCCTACGACTCCGGCGGCCACCACGACTCCGGCGGCTTCGGCGGCTCCGATTTCGAGGAGCGGATGCGGGAACTGCTCGCGCAGGACGCGTACGCCGTGCGGCCGTCGGCGGCGCCCTACCCGGCGATCCGGCGGCGTGGACTGGCCGAGCGGCGGCGGCGTGCGGCGGCGGTCGGGGCGACGCTGCTGACGCTGGCCGCGGTGCCGGTGGGGGCGTACGCCGTGGCCGGGGGGCACGGGGGGCGGGGCGCCGACACGGCGGCGGTGAAGCCGTCGGTCAGCGCCTCGCGCAGCCCGGCCGCGAGCCCCGCCGCGAGTGCGTCGACCGGGCCCGCGCGGCCCGCGAGCGACGGGCAGCTGCTCGACGGCATCACCTTCGCCCAGGCCGCCGAGGGGCTGAAGAAGTGCCTGGCCGCCGAGAACGCCCCCTCGCTCGGCGTGGCCCTGGGCAAGGCCCAGGACTACCGGATCATCCTCGCGGCGAAGAGCACCGGCGACTCCAACGCCCCCGGGGACGGCTTCCACGTCGTCGGCGTGAAGGAGAAGCCGGCCGGCTTCCGGGTGATCTGCGACATCAAGGACGGCAAGGCCTCCGGCATCAGCGTCAGCGCGCGCGACGCCGCCGGGCCGGACACGGGCCCGGTCGTGCCCGACCCCAACGGCGGCGACCTGTACCAGCAGTCGATCATCGACAAGGGCCACTGGACCCTGCCGTTCCGCTGGGCGTCCATCGGCTACGTCGACTCAGCGGTCGCCAAGGTCACCGTCGCCTACGGCGACAGCGCCGCCGACCCGGCCGTCCTCGACCACGGCTGGTTCGTCGCCGTCGGCATGCTCGACGAGCAGGTCACCCTCGCCCCGCACATCAAGGGCTACGACACCACCGGCAAGCTGCTCTACGACTCCGACGACGACAAGGCGTACGACCGGACGCTGCCCTAGGTCCTGGCAGGCGGCAGGCGGCAGGCGGCCTCAAGTCGCCTCAAGCGCCCCCGAGTTCCCCGACGGCCAGCCGCCGGAACTCGATCGTCTCGTACGGCCCCGCCGTCCCCGTCTCGTACAGCAGCCCGACCGTGTCCGCGTCCACCTGGACCAGGTCGGAGTACGCGGCCGGGCTCGGCGACGGCGTCACCGCCGGGGTGAAGTCCGCCCCGCCGTCCGTGCTGCGCCAGACGGTCATCGCACGGCGGGCGGCCGGGTCGGACGGGCCGGAGAAGAGCAACGGGCCTCCGGAGCCGTGGAGTTGGAGGACGCTGCCCTGGACGACAGGGACCCGGGCGAGCGTCGGCTGCGGGGCGTAGGGGCGGGACAGGGTCGTGCCGCCGTCCTCCGAGAGGGCGTCGAGGCGGTTGCCGGGGGCGCTGCCGCCCTGGTCGCGGGCGGAGAAGTACAGCCGTCCGTCGGGGAGTTGGGCGACGGAGCTCTCGTTGACGTTGGCCGTGCCGTCGTGGTCGGCGTCGACGAAGCCCAGCCGCCAGCTGCGCCCGCCGTCGTCGCTGCAGAGGGCGTGACCGCCGTAGTACCGGTACTCGCGGCCGGTGTCGGGGGAGCCGACGGGCGGGGCGGCGGAGTGGTTCGCCGCGACCACGAGCCGGCCCGCGTACGGGCCCCGGGTGAGAGCGAGGGCGTGGCCGGGGCCGGTGGCGTACCAGCGCCACGACGGCAGCGCGACGTCCGCCGTGATCTCCCTCGGCGAGGTGAAGCAGCGCCCGTCGTCCCGGCTGTGCTGGACGTACACCCGCCGGGCGGGGGCCTCCCCGCGCATGATCCGCGCCTCGGTCGCGTCGCCGTCGTTGGCGCAGCTCACCAGCACGACCGCGCCGGTGCGCGGGTCGATCACGGGCGCCGGGTTGCCCCGGGTGCCCCCGTCCCCGGCGGCCACGACGATCAGCGGACCCCAGGTGCAGCCGCCGTCGACGGAGCGGCGCACCACGATGTCGATGTCCCCGGTGTCGCCGGGCCCGTCCCGCCGCCCCTCGGCGAAGGCCAGCAGCGTTCCCTGCCGGGTGCCGACGACGGCCGGGATCCGGTAGGAGGCGTAGCCGCCTTCCCCCGACACGTACGGCGTCGAGGAGACGCAGGGGGTCGCGGCGGCGGCCGCCGGGAACGAGGCGAACGGGGTGAGGAACGCGGTGGCGAGGAGCGTACGGCGCAGGTGGGTCATCGCTCTCCCAGACGGGGACGGCCGGTGTCGGTCACATCGTTCCCCGGGGAACCGCCGGAAACGTGCGGAAGCGCCCGGAAGCGCCGGGAAGCGCCGGGAAGCGTCCAAAACGGCCTAGAGGCAGCCGGAAGCGGTCAGGACGGTGTTCCCGCGGCCGCCAGCAGGCGTGTCACCTCGTCCGCCGGGAGGGTCAGGGCCGCGCCCACCGTGGCCAGGACCTCTCGTTCGGCCGGGGTGTACGGGCCGTCCGCCAGGGCGATGCGGGCGCCCTGGAGCAGGATCGATTCGCGGCCGGTCGGGGCGAGGTGCGGGGCGAGCGGGTCGAGGGCCTCGTGGAGCTCTATGGCGAGGCCGGGGCCGCCGCCGCAGGGTGCGCCGTAGGCGCGGCCGGTGTCGGCGGCGAGGGCCTCGACGAGGGCGGCGAGCTGTTCCTCGGTGCAGTCGGCGAAGCCGGCCGCGCGCACCGCGCCGGCGGCCGCCTCCAGGGCCGTACGGGCGCAGCCGCCGCCCGCGGAGAGGACGGCGAGGGCGACGGTGTGGACGGCGTCGCGGAGCATCGCGGAGAAGCGGGTGGTGGTGGGGTGGTCGAGGACGTCGGTGCCGAACTGCTGTTGACAGGCCGCGCACTCGACGACCGGGCCGATCTCGCCGCGCGACAGGACGGGCAGCCCGAGGAGGGTGAGGCGGCGCCGGCCGGTGAGCCGCTGGTAGTTGCGGTCGCCGCCGCAGGCGGGGCAGAAGAACTCGCCGTCCCCGACGGGCGTCCACGCGGTGCGGTGGCCCAGGATGCGGGCAAGCCTGGTGACCTGGCCGTCTCGTCCCCGTCCTGGCAGCACGTCGCACCTCCGTAACCCCGCGGCAACATCGCCGCGTCTGCGTGATGTTAGCCACATGGGCGAGGTGTAGTCAGCACCTAGGACGAGACCTTTCCGTGACCTCCACGGGACAGTGGCCGATAAACGACGGGGCCTTGATCGCCGTATACGGCGATCAAGGCCCCGAAACTGCCGGTCAGGATGATTAACGCGTCGCGCGGTTGACGGCCGAGACGACCGCCTTCAGGGACGCACGCGTCGTGTTCGCGTCGATGCCGATGCCCCACAGGACCTTGTCGCCGATCGCGCATTCGATGTACGAGGCGGCCTGCGCGGAGGCGCCCTCGCTCATCGTGTGCTCCTGGTAGTCCAGCAGGCGTACGTCGATGCCGACGGACTCCAGAGCGTCGAAGAAGGCGGAGATCGGGCCGTTGCCGGAGCCGGTCAGGACCGTGTCCACGCCGTCCACCGTGGCCTCGACGGTCAGGGTGTCCACGCCGTCGGTGTCGGTCGTCGACTGGCCCGTGCGGACCTGGATGCGGCCCCAGGGGTTCTCGGGGTTGGGCAGGTACTCGTCCTGGAAGACCGACCAGATCGCGCCGCCCGTGACCTCGCCGCCCTCGGCGTCCGTCTTGGCCTGGATCAGCTTGGAGAACTCGATCTGCATCCGGCGCGGCAGGTCCAGCTTGTGGTCGTTCTTCAGGACGTACGCGATACCGCCCTTGCCCGACTGCGAGTTGACCCGGATGACGGCCTCGTAGGAGCGGCCCACGTCCTTCGGGTCGATCGGCAGGTACGGGACCGCCCACTCGATGTCGTCGACCGTGACGCCCTTGGCGGCCGCGTCGGCCTCCATCGCGTCGAAGCCCTTCTTGATGGCGTCCTGGTGGGAGCCGGAGAAGGACGTGTAGACCAGGTCGCCCACGTACGGGTGGCGCGGGTGGACCTCCATCTGGTTGCAGTACTCCCACGTACGACGGATCTCGTCGATGTCGGAGAAGTCGATCTGCGGGTCGACGCCCTGGGAGAACAGGTTCATGCCCAGGGTGACCAGGTCGACGTTGCCGGTGCGCTCGCCCTGGCCGAACAGACAGCCCTCGACGCGGTCGGCGCCGGCCATCAGCGCCAGCTCGGCGGCGGCGACGGCGGTGCCGCGGTCGTTGTGCGGGTGGACGGAGATGACGACGTGCTCACGGCGCGAGACGTTGCGGCTCATCCACTCGAAGCGGTCGGCGTGGGTGGAGGGCGTCGAGCGCTCGACGGTGGCCGGCAGGTTCAGGATGATCTCGCGACCCGGACCGGGCTGGTAGACGTCCATCACCGCCTCGCAGACCTCCAGGGCGAAGTCCAGCTCGGTGTCGGTGAAGATCTCCGGCGAGTACTGGTAGCCGAACTCCGTCTCCGGGCCCAGCAGCTTCTCGGCGTACTCCATCACCAGGCGGGTGCCGTCGACGGCGATCTGCTTGATGTCGTCCTTGGAGCCGCGGAAGACGACCCGGCGGAACACGGGGGCCGTGGCGTTGTACAGGTGGACGGTGGCCCGCCTGGCGCCCTTCAGGGACTCCACGGTCCGCTCGATCAGGTCCTCGCGGGCCTGGGTCAGCACGGAGATCGTGACGTCCTCCGGGATCGCGCCCTCTTCCTCGATGATCGAGCGCACGAAGTCGAAGTCGGTCTGGCCGGAGGCCGGGAAGCCGACCTCGATCTCCTTGTAGCCCATCTTGACCAGCTGGTCGAACATCCGGCGCTTGCGCTCGGGCGACATCGGGTCGATCAGGGCCTGGTTTCCGTCGCGCAGGTCGGTGGAGAGCCAGCGGGGGGCGACGGTGATCCGGTTCTGCGGCCAGGTGCGGTCGGGGATGTCGACCTGGTCGTACTGTCCGTACTTGTGGATCGGCATGTGGCTGGGCTGCTGGCGGTTCGCCATGGTGCGGTGGCTCCTCAGGGTGACCGGAGAATGTCCGGACGGAAGGACGGCCGACGCGCAACACCAAGCTCCGCGGGGAGGGAGTCGGCCTCGACTACAGGCCCTCGCCGCGGCAGCTAAGGAGAAGCAGCCCGAAATGCATAGTGCTCCGCAGCCTAGCGGAGCCGCTTCCGTCGCGCGGGTTCGTTCCAGTATGCGGGACCGGAGGGAGGAACCACAGGAAAAGGTGCGAAACGTGCGCCATACCACTAAGGGCTACCAGCAGAAGCCGTTTGTCACGGTATTTCACCAATCATGGTTGCCGGTGGTGACACGGACGTGACGCAGTGCAAGGGTGCCGGGCATGACGACTCACGGGGGCTTCGAGCCCGTCTTCTGCACGGTCGTACCGCCACACGTCCTCGACAAGCTGGCGCGCAACGACGACCCGGCTGTGTCCGGACCCGCCCAGCGCACCCTGGTGCGCGACAGCCAGCTGCGCGGCCTGCGCCGGGTGACCACCGAGTTCGGCCTCGCGGCCGTCCCTCCGGCGAAGGCTCCGTCGGACCAGCCGCTGCGCACCCTCTACGACTGCGCCCACGGCACCGACCTGCCCGGCGCCAAGGTCCGCGCCGAGGGCCAGGACCCCGGCCAGGACGCCACCGTCAACCGCGCCTACACCGGCCTCGGAGCCACCTTCGACCTCTACCTCAAGGCCTACCAGCGCCACTCCATCGACGGCGACGGCCTGCCCCTGGACGCCAGCGTCCACTACGACGAGGGGTACAACAACGCCTTCTGGAACGGCGAGCAGATGGTGTTCGGCGACGGCGACGGCGAGATCTTCGTCGACTTCACCAACTCCGTCGACGTCATCGGCCACGAGCTCACCCACGGCGTCACCCAGTACACGGCCAACCTGACGTACTACCGCCAGCCGGGCGCCCTCAACGAGTCGATGTCCGACGTCTTCGGCTCGCTCATCAAGCAGTACACCCTCGGCCAGACCGCCGCCGAGGCCGACTGGCTGATCGGCGCGGGCATCCTCGCCCCGGGCGTCACCGGCACGGCCCTGCGCTCCATGAAGGCCCCGGGGACCGCCTACGACGACGACGTCCTCGGCAAGGACCCGCAGCCCGCGACCATGGACGACTTCGTCACCACCGGCCGCGACAACGGCGGCGTCCACATCAACTCCGGCATCCCCAACCACGCCTTCTACCTGGTCGCCACCGCCCTCGGCGGCTACGCCTGGGAGAAGGCGGGACAGATCTGGTACGACGCGCTCACCGGCGGCAGGCTCCCCTCGGACGCGTCCTTCGCCAAGTTCGCCAAGCTGACCGTCAAGGTCGCGCGCGAGCGCTTCGGCGACGGCGGCGAGGAGTTCCAGGCCGTGCAGAAGGCGTGGGAGCAGGTAGGGGTACGGACTCTCTGACGGGGTACGCACTCTCTCTGATTCCGTACTAGACAGGAACCCATGCGTATTCGAGTGAGTCGCACGGGCGGGTTCGCGGGCATCGAGCGGCAGGCCGAGGTGGACACCTCGGGGCGGCCCGATGCCGGCGAATGGCACGCCCTGGCCGAGCGGGCGGTCGCCGCCGGCCGGGGCGCGCCGCCGACCGGCGTGCCGGACGGCTTCAGCTACGAGATCACCGTGGACGGGAAGACGGTGTACGCGGCCGATCCCCGGCTCTCGGACGAACAGCGGAAACTGATCTCCAGAGTGCTGAAGGAAGGGGCGTGAGACGGGCGCGGGAAGGGGCGCGGGACGGGGTGCGAGACCGGCGCAGGACGGGGTGCGGGACGGGGCGTAACCGGTAGTTCACGTCCGGCCGTTGACTTCCTTACCCAGCGGTAAGGATGATCCCGCCCATGGCGAACGATCCGCGCGACGCGGCGCACCCGATACCCCAGTTCCCGGCCGGCTTCCTCTGGGGCGTCTCGACCTCGGCCCACCAGATCGAGGGGGCGGTGAACGAGCGCGAGCCGTCCGTGTGGGACGTGTTCACCGCCGAGCCGGGACGGGTGAAGGACGGCTCCACGGCGGAGGTGGCCTGCGACCACTACCACCGCTACCCCGAGGACGTGGCGCTCCTGTCCGGCCTGGGCGTGGACGCGTACCGCTTCTCGATCTCCTGGCCGCGGGTGAACTCCCCCGGCGGTCTCGACTTCTACGACCGTCTCGTCGACGAGCTGTGCGCGGCCGGCGTCCGCCCGGTCCCGACCCTCTTCCACTGGGACCTCCCCGCCCGCCTCGACTGGCTGGAGCGGGACACCGCCTCCCGGTTCGCCGAGTACGTGTCGACGGTCGCCGAACGCCTCGGCGACCGGGTGAAGAAGTGGATCACCCTCAACGAGCCCGCGGAGCACACCCTGTTGGGGCACGCGCTCGGCACCCACGCCCCCGGCAAGCAGCTGCTCTTCGACGCGCTCCCGGTCGCCCACCACCAACTGCTGGCCCACGGCCTGGCGGTCCGGGCCCTGCGCGCGGCCGGCGCGAACGACATCGGCATCGCCAACTCCCACGGCCCGACCTGGCCCGCCTCCCGGGAACCCGCGGACGTGGAGGCGGCCGACTTCTACGACGTCCTGCTGAACCGGCTGTTCGCCGATCCGCTGCTCCTCGGTGAATACCCCGCGGGAATCGGCGAGTTGATGCCCGGAGACGTCGAGTCCGACCTGAAGGTCATCACGGAGCCGATCGACTGGTACGGCGTCAACTACTACGCCCCGACGAAGGTCGGCGCCCCGCAGGGCGCGGAGATCGAGTTCGGCGGCATCACGATGCCCGCAGAACTCCCCTTCTCCGTCCAGCAGATCGACGGCGTCCCGGTGACGGACTTCGGCTGGCCGGTGGTCCCCGAGGGCCTCACGGAACTCCTGACCACCTTCCACGGCCGCTACGGCGACCGGCTCCCCCCGGTCGTCATCACCGAGAACGGCTGCTCCTACGAGGGCCTCGACGACCAGCAGCGCATCGCCTACCTGGACGGCCATCTCCGCGCCCTGCACCGAGCGGTGGAAGCGGGCGTGGACGTGCGCGGCTACTTCGCGTGGTCGCTGCTGGACAACTTCGAGTGGGCGGAGGGGTACGAGCGCCGCTTCGGCCTCGTCCACGTCGACTACGCGACGCAGGAACGCACCCCGAAGGCGTCGTACGCCTGGCTGCGGGACGTGCTGGCGGCCCAGAGATCGCAGGCGCGGGGATGACCACGGCGGACCGGGACCAGGCCCAGGATCGGGGCCGGGTCCCGGCGAGCGCGCTGGCCGAGCCCGTCGAACGGGTCGGCCGGGGCTGGACGGCGTCGCTGTCCCTCGCCAACGGGGCGATCTGGGTGGGCTGGTACGGCCCCCTGCAGATCCTGCTGGCCTCCCAGGCCGAGGACTTCGCGCCCGGCTCCGGCATGTCCAAGGAGACGATGCTGGCCTGGGTGACGGGCGTCGGCGCGGTGGTGTCGCTGGCGGCGAACCCGCTCTTCGGCGCGCTGTCGGACCGTACGACGTCCCGGTGGGGCCGGCGCACCCCGTGGATCGTGGCCGGAACGGCGGGCGGCGCGCTGTCGCTGCTGCTGCTCGCGGGCGCGGGCGGGGTCTGGACGATGGCGCTGGGCTGGTGTCTGGTCCAGCTGACCCTGAACGCGGCCTTCGCCGCCGTCACGGCGGCCGTCCCCGACCGGGTGCCGCGCCTCCAACGCGGCTCGGTGGGCGGCTGGTTGGGGGCCGCGCAGATCCTGGGCGTGGTCGGCGGGACGGGACTGGCGACGGCCGTCGGAGGCGTCGGCGCCGGATATGCGGCGTGCGCGGTGTTCACGGCGGTGGGCGTGCTGCCGTACGTCCTGCGCTACGAGGATCTGCGGCTGGCGGAGGCGGACCGGCCGGCCTGGTCGTGGCGGGGCTTCCTCACGGGCTTCTGGCTGAGCCCGCGCCGCCACCCCGACCTCGGCTGGGCCTGGCTGACCCGCTTCCTGATGAACCTGAGCAACGCGCTGGTGCTGCTGTACCTCCTGTACTACCTGCGCGACCGGCTGCACTACGGCGACCCCGAGCAGGGCGTGCTGATCCTGACGGCGGTGAACGGGGTGACGCTGCTGGCCACGGTCGTCGTCGGAGGCGTCTGGTCGGACCGCACCGGGCGGCGCAAGCCGTTCGTGATCTGGTCCGGCGTGCTGATGGCGGTGGCGACGGCGGCGCTGGCGGGCTGGCAGACCTGGACGGGGGCGATCGTCGCGTCGGCGGTGCTGGGCGTCGGCTTCGGCGTGTTCACCTCGGTCGACTTCGCCCTCATGACGGACGTCCTGCCGAAGGCCCTGGACCGCGGCAAGGACCTCGGCGTCATCAACGTGGCCAACGCCCTCCCCCAGGTCGCCGCGCCCGCCCTCGCCGCCCCGATCGTGACGTACCTGGGCGGCTACCGGGTGCTGTACCTGGTGGCGGCGGTGATCGGGCTGGCGGGGGCGGTACTGGTGGGGAGGATCAAGGGGGTGGACTGACGGAGGAGAGTGGACTGACGGTCAGAGGGCGCCTGCGTCGCGGGCGGCCCAGACGGTCGGGAAATGGGGGCGGAAGCCGAGGTCCCGGCGGATCCGCTGCGTGGACATGATCCCGAACCACGGGTCGGGGTCGGTCCGGGCGTACAGGTCGGCGGGCGCCTCGACACCGTTGAGCTGGTGCAGCTCGACCGCCGTGACGGGGGCGTCGTCGGCGATGTTGTAGAGGGGTCCGCTCACCGCCGGCGCGTACAGCAGGCGCAGCAGCCCCTGGGCGACGTCGGCGTGGTGGGCCATCTGCAGCCGCTGGGCCGCCGCCCAGTGCGCGGCCCACCTCAGGGACTGGGCGAGATGCGGGTCGCCGTCGCCGTACACGAAGGGCAGTCGGCCGATCCGCACCTCGACGCCCTCCAGCGCGAGCAGCTCCCGCTCGGCCGCCGCCTTGGACTCGGGATAGGCGCCCCACATCTCTCCGCCCGGCCGGATCTCGTCGTCCTCGGTCAGCGGGCGACCGCGTCCGACGCCGTACACCAGCCCCGTGCTGACCTGCACGAACCGCTGCACGCCGGCGGCCAGCGCGGCGCGGCCGAGGTCCACCGCCGCGTCCCGGTTGATCGCCCACGCCTCCTCGTCGGGCACCCCGCGGAAGGACGCCGCGACGTTCACGACCGCGTCCACCCCGGCCACCGCCTTGCCGAGCGCCTCCGCGTCCCGCAGATCCCCGACCACGACCTCGGCGCCCAGCTCCGCGAACCGCTCCGCACGCGCCGCGTCCCGCACCAGGACCCGCACCCTCTCCCCCGGCCCGGCCTGCGCCAGCAGCCTCGGCACGAAACGCCGGCCTACCTGTCCCGTCGTACCCGTCACCAATGTCAACATCGTCGTCCGCTCCTCTGGTCTGGTGCCACCACCCTCGGACGGAGCCGGGGGAACCGGGAGAGACCTGTCGATCGGGGGATCGGCAGTCCCTGGATGGGCACTGGATACGGCGGGCGGGTTGCCGCAGCCTGGAGGGGTGAACCGAGCCGAACTAGCCGACTTCCTGCGCCGTGGCCGGGCCCGTCTGACCCCGTCGGACGTGGGCCTGACGCCGGGGGCCCGCCGCCGCACGCCCGGCCTGCGCCGCGAGGAGGTGGCGCAGCTGGTGGGCATGTCGGTCGACTACTACACGCGCCTCGAGCAGTGCCGGGGCCCGCGTCCGTCACGCCAGATGCTGACGGCGCTGGCCCGCGCCCTGCGCCTCACCGACGACGAACGCGACCATCTGTTCCACCTGACGGGCGAGGAGCCCCCGCGCCGGGAGACCGCGTCGGCGCATGTCCCGCCCGGCCTGATGCTGATCCTGGACCGGCTGCACGACACCCCGGCGCAGGTGGTGACCGACTGCGGCGAGGTCCTGGCGCAGAACGCGATGGCCAGGGCGCTGACCTACGACGTGATGTCCCGCCCCCGCCGCGAACGCAACCTGGTCCGCCGCTACTTCCTGGACCCGACCGCGCGCACCCTGTTCCCGGAGGAGGACCGGCCGGACCACGCCCGCGCCCATGTGGCCAGTCTGCGCGCGGTGGCCGCCGCCCGCCCCGACGACCCGGAACCGGCCGCGCTGGTCGCCGAACTCCGTGCGGGGAGCGAGGAGTTCGCGCGCCTGTGGGACGACCACGAGGTGTCCCAGCGCCACCGCGCGACGAAACGCTTCCGGCACCCCCTGGTGGGCCTCCTGGACCTGGACTGCGAGGTCATGCTCAGCCACGAGCACCACCAGCTCCTGGTCGTCCACACGGCCCGCCCGGGCACGGAGGCGTACGAACGCCTGCAACTGCTGCGGGTGATCGGCCTCCAGGACCTGTCCCCACAGGAAGCGACCCCTTAGAGCCCCAGGTTCTAGAACCCCAATTTCCGCAGCTGCTTGGGATCCCGCTGCCAGTCCTTCGCGACCTTCACATGCAGGTCCAGGAAGACCGGTGTGCCCAGGAGGGCCTCGATCTGTTTGCGGGACTTGATGCCGACGTCCTTCAGGCGCTTGCCCTTGGGGCCGATGATGATGCCCTTCTGGCTGGGGCGCTCGATGTAGATGTTGGCGTGGATGTCCAGCAGCGGCTTCTCCGCCGGGCGGTCCTCGCGCGGGAGCATCTCCTCGACGACGACGGCGATGGAGTGCGGGAGCTCGTCGCGCACGCCCTCCAGCGCGGCCTCGCGGATCAGCTCGGCGACCATCACCTGTTCGGGCTCGTCCGTCAGGTCGCCCTCGGGGTAGAGGGGCGGGCTCTCGGGGAGCATCGGGATCAGCAGGTCGGCGAGCAGCTCGACCTGCTCGCCGGCGACCGCCGAGACCGGCACGATCTCCGCCCACTCGAAGCCCAGCTCCTTGCCGAGCTGGTCGACGGCGATGAGCTGCTCGGCGAGGGTCTTGGAGTCCACGAGGTCGGTCTTGGTGATGACCGCGACCTTCGGGGTCCGCTTGATCCCGGCCAGCTCCTTGGCGATGAAGCGGTCGCCGGGGCCCAGCTTCTCGTTCGCCGGCAGGCAGAAGCCGATGACGTCGACCTCGGCCCAGGTGGCGCGTACGACGTCGTTCAGACGTTCGCCCAGCAGGGTGCGCGGCTTGTGCAGGCCCGGTGTGTCGACCAGGATCAGCTGCGCCTCCGGGCGGTGCACGATGCCCCGTACCGTGTGCCGCGTGGTCTGCGGACGGTTGGAGGTGATCGCCACCTTCTTCCCCACCAGAGCGTTCGTGAGGGTGGACTTGCCCGCGTTGGGGCGGCCCACGAAGCAGGCGAAGCCGGCGCGGTGGACGGCCTCGGCCGGCTGCTCGGAAGACTCGGTACGAACGCTCATGCCCCCATTCTCCCTGATCCACGAAGCCCCGCCGCACACACGAGCGGCACCGCCCCTCACCGTGAGCTTCCGGAAACCCGCACGCAACGAAACGTCACGGAAACACACCCGTACGCGACCGGAAACCAGGACCGGTGACCCTCTGACGAGCCCCCGCATCGTTGGAGACTCCCGTGATCCTGGCCGCCGCCCCCGCGGACACCGGCGACACCGCCTGGCTGCTCGCCGCCACCGCCCTCGTCCTGTTGATGACCCCGGGCCTGGCCCTGTTCTACGGCGGCATGGTCCGCACGAAGAGCGTCCTCAACATGCTCATGATGAGCTTTGTGTCGATCGCCCTGGTCACGGTGGTGTGGCTGACGGCCGGCTACTCCCTCGCCTTCGGCGAGGACGTCGGGGGCGGGCTGATCGGCGGGCTGGAGCACGCCGGCATGGCGGGCCTCGGCCCGGACAGCGTCCAGGGGACCGTGCCCACCCTTCTCTTCGCCACCTTCCAGCTCACCTTCGCGATCATCACGGCCGCGCTGATCAGCGGCGCGATCGCCGACCGGGCGAAGTTCGGGGCGTGGCTGGTCTTCGTCCCCGTCTGGGCGCTGCTCGTATACGTTCCCGTCGCCCACTGGGTCTGGGGCCCCGGCGGCTGGATCCTGAACGGCCTCGGGGCGCTCGACTTCGCCGGCGGACTGCCGGTGGAGATCACCTCCGGCGCCTCCGGTCTGGCCCTCTGCCTGGTCCTCGGCCCGCGTCTGGGGTTCAAGAAGGACGCGATGCGGCCGCACAACCTGCCCATGGTGATGCTGGGCGCGGGGCTGCTCTGGTTCGGCTGGTTCGGCTTCAACGCGGGCTCGGCGCTGGGCGCGAACGGTCTGGCTGCCGCCGCCTTCCTCAACACCCTCGCCGCCGGCTGCACCGGCCTGCTGGGCTGGCTCTTCGTCGAGCAGCGGCGCGACGGCCACCCGACCACCCTGGGCGCGGCCTCCGGCGCCGTCGCGGGCCTGGTCGCGATCACGCCGTCCTGCGGCTCGGTCTCCCTCCTCGGCGCCCTGGTCGTCGGCCTCGCCGCCGGCGTCGTCTGCTCGTACGCCGTGAGCTGGAAGTTCAAGCTGAACTACGACGACTCCCTGGACGTCGTCGGCGTCCACCTGGTCGGCGGCGTCATCGGCACCCTCCTCATCGGCGTCTTCGCCGTCGACACCATGACCGGCGGCCCGGAAGGCCTTCTCTACGGCGGCGGACTCGCCCAGCTCGGCAAGCAGCTCGTCGCCGTGGTCGTCGTCGGCGCGTACGCCTTCGCCGTCACCTACGGCATCGGCAAGCTGCTCGACCGCACGATCGGCCTGCGGGCGGACGAGGACCACGAGCACACCGGCCTGGACCTTACGGTGCACGCCGAGACCGCATACGATCACGGCGTCCTGGGCCACGGCGCCCCGGTCGCCCACTCCGTCCCGCACTCCGCGCAGAAGGTCAAGCCCCAGGCATGAAGCTCATCACCGCGATCGTCAAGCCCTACCGCCTCGACGAGGTCAAGACGGCCCTGCAGGAGATCGGCGTGCACGGCCTGACCGTGACCGAGGCCAGCGGCTACGGCCGGCAGCGCGGCCACACCGAGGTGTACCGGGGCGCCGAGTACCAGGTCGACCTCGTGCCCAAGGTCCGTATCGAGGTCGTCGTCGACGACGCCGACTGCGACGCCGCGATCGACGCGATCGTCAAGGCCGCACGGACGGGGAAGATCGGCGACGGGAAGGTGTGGGCCCTGCCGGTCGAGACGGTCGTACGGGTGCGGACGGGCGAGCGCGGCCCCGACGCGCTTTAGCCTCCGGCGGATTGGCCGACCTTTGCCTGCGGGGCCGTCGTGGCTGATCGCGCCCGGCGGCGGAGCCGCAGAACGTCAGCGCCTCGCGCCCCTTTGGGGCGCGTCCGCCGGAGCCTGAGCAGCAGCCACGCCCCTGCGCCGAGCGCCACCGTCAGCACCGCCACCACCAGCCACGGCACCGCTACGAACGACGCGGCCGCCGACTCCTTCGTGTCTTCGGCGCTCACCGTCAGTTTCACGTCCGTCCAGTCGAGTTGGGGCGCGCCCCGCCAGGGCTCGGTGAGGCGCACCCGCTGGCCGGGCAGCAGCTCGGCGGGGATCTTGGTCAGGTCGCGGCTGAGCAGCGTACGCCCGAAGAGGCCGCGGGCCGTCAGCTCCACCTTGGGATCGAGGGTGACGTTCCCGGTGTTGTGCAACGTGTAGGAGATCGTCGCCGTGCTGTCGCCGAGGCCGGGGACGAGGGGCTGGTGGTGGGCGATGTGGACGTCCTCGACGGCGAGCGCGGGCAGGGTGGGTCCGCTGACCTGGAGGTAGACGCGGGCGGCGACGGCCCGCTGCACGCCGAGCGCGACCCCGCCGCCTCCCTTCTCGACCCGCTCGTCGAGCGCCACGATCGCGCCCGGATGATCGCCGGGCTCCGCGCCCTCGGGCACCTCCACGGTGAACGGCACGGTGACCTTCTTGTGGCCGGGCACGGTGATCCGGTCCTTCGCGGGCTTCGCCCACGCCCCCACGCCCCGCATCCGCTCGTCGAGCGACCTCACGGCGAACCCGCCGTCGCGGGCGGTGTTGTAGGCATCGGCCGCGTAGAGCCGGAAGGTCAGGGGCTTGTCCGTCTTGTTGGCGACGACGACCTTGTCCTCGATCGTCTGGCCGGGATCGGCCGAGACGTAGAAGTACGGCCGTGCGGCGACGGCCGAGGAGACGGGGTAGACGGACCAGCTGCCGTTGTCGGCGGCCCGGGCGGGGGCGGCGATCAGGAGACACGGCAGGGAACACAGGAGACACAGCAGGACGGAAAGGACCTTGCGCATGGGTGCGGACCCCCCACGGTGGACGGGCGGTGCGGACCCGCTGCGACGGGTGCCCGGCCACCGGTTGACGTGGTTGCGGTAGTGGTCGTGGATCAGCTGAGGGTCAGGGTCAGGACGCCCACGTAGGTGCCCGGAGGCGTGAACGTCGGTACGTCGAGGGAGAGTCGGGCGTTCGCGGTGAACTCACCGCCGGTGACCGTGCCGTCGGGCGTGGACGCCAGGGTCGCCCCCGACGTGCCGACCGTGCCCGCCGAGCCGGCCTGACAGGTGCTCGGGCTGCCCGCCTTGGTGGTGCACGCGGGCGTCCAGCTCAGCTTGCCGGCGTCGATCTTCGCGCCGGCACCGGTGAAGTCGGTGACCTTGCCGGTCAGGGACCAGCCCGCGGGTCCGCCGCGGAAGTCCTTGACGGTCACCGTCTGCAGGTCGCCGGTCGACGCCCCGCCCTGCCCGAAGTCGACGTCCGACAACTGGACGGCGTCCGCGGGCTGGGACATCGACAGACTGCCGGCCTTCACGGTCGTCGTCAGCCTCTGACTGCCCGGCGGTACGGGCTGGTCGTCGATGACGACGTACGCGGCCGGTCCGGCGCCCTTGTCCGAGCTCCACGCGCCGCCCTCGTACGCCACCACGCCGGTCGTGGTGAGGTCGTTGACGGCGAGCGAGCCGCTGATGCCGCCCTGTGTGTCCGCGGTCACGGTCGCCGTGTCCGCGGTCTGGGTGTCCCCGGACCGTCCGGCCAGGGTGACCGAGGCGCCCGGCGTGAAGCCGGTGCCGCTGACCGCGACGCTCGCGCCCGGACTGCCGGAGGCCGAACCCAGGCTGATGGCGCGGGTGTTGGCCGGCGGGTTGTCGGCGGCGGTGACCGTCTCCGACACCGGGGCGGGCGGGTTGGTCACCGTGCAGGGGGTGTCCAGCTCGAGGATGTAGCTGGTGTGGATGTTGTAGTCGCCGGGCGAGAGGGTGATCGCGCCGGGCGAGGTGACCGTGAAGGTGCCGGTCATGGAGAACGACGGGAAGACGCCCTTGCCGGGCACCGGGTCGTTCTTCTTCGGGCCCGCGACGGTGACGCTGCCGGTCTGCGCGCCGCCGAGCGTGACCTTGCCCGTCGGCGTCATGATGTCGGCCGGCAGGGCCAGGTCGGTGGGGTTGTTGGCGGCGGGCGTGACCACCGTGTACGTCACGGTGACGGTGTCGCCGACCTTGGGACTGGTGTTGTCCGCCGTGATCTTGGCGGTGGTGGTGCCGTCGATCGGCGGGAGGCCCGCGATCGCCGGCGGGATGCAGTGCGTGGGGAAGTCCACGTTGGTCGCGGCGCCGGCCGGACACGCCAGCGCTCCGCCCGCGGTGACCGCGAGCGCGGTCGCCCCGAGCAACGACGCCCAGCGCCGCCTTCGGGATCTTCGGGGTGTCGAACCCATGATTGCCCCCTCCTGAGGGAGATGCGGGCGCAGCGGCTCTTCTGCGCCGACAGGGGGCATTGACGTGCGGATCGCACGAGAAGTCAATGGACGCGAGGCGATGAACTGATGGACCGTCAGCTTCCTGTCCCGTACGAAAGCTGACGGCCCGTTGGCACTGTTCCCGACAGCTATCAGCTGAACACGAACGGTCCGGGCGCCTGTGCCGCGGACGACGTACAGGTGACGGTGACCCCGAAGACGACCATCTTCAGGGAGCCCTTGTAGAAGTCCAGGCTGTCACCGGAGGCCACGGTCCCGGTGAGCAGACCGACGTCGATCGGGGCGCCGGTGGCCATGGCGGGATTCGCGGAGCCGGTGAAGACGCGGGCGGCGCCGGTCGAATTCGCCATCGTGAGCGTGGAGCTGATGGCATTCGCGCTGATCGGGATCGGCGCGACGATCGCACTGGAGGTGAGTTGGATGGTGGCCGAAGTGCCGGTCTGGGTGGCCGTGAGGGTGGCCGCACCGCCGCCGAACAGACCGCAGCTGGCGGTGACGGTCGCCGTCGTCGGGGTGACGGCGAGGGCTGAGGGCGCGAACGCCAGTCCGGTGACCGCGAGGGCCCCGGCCAGCAATGCCGCACCTGATCCGATTCGCTTGCCTCTCATGAGGGTTCCGCTCCCTTCCCGAGTACGGGAATCCATGTGGGGGGTGGATGAGGGGGAGGTGCCGACGGACGGCCGCCCGGGCAGGTGGGTGCGGGCACCGGGCCCGGGCCGAATCTGACGGTCCGTCGGAACTTACGGTTCCATTGATGCGTCAGGGATGAGAGAACGGCAAGGCTGAAATCCGGCCTACCTCGGAACTGCTTCTCGGACCCGGCTCCGACCCGGCTCCGACCTGGCTCCGATCCGGGCGTCAGCCCGCCGAGACCGTCAGCCGTACCGTGCCGTCCGGCGACGCCACCAGCACCGGGGTCCCCGCCCCGCCCAGATCGGCGACCGCGGCCCGGTCCACCTCCGCCGCGGCCTCGGCGACCGTCACCACGGCCGCCGCCTCCAGCGACGTCGCCCCCGACGCCACCGCCATCGCCACCGCCGTCTGCAACGCGCTCAGCTTCAGCGACGGCAGATCGACCGTCCCGGCGACATACGTACGTCCCATCTCGTCCCGTACGGCAGCCCCCTCGGGCACGCCGTTGCGAGCCCGCGCCGAGCGGGCCAGGGTGACGATCTTGCGGTCCTCGGGGTCAAGCGCGTTGCTGTCGGTCATGCCCTGAGCATACGAAACACCGGCAGACGAAGAACGCGGCCGCTCACCCCGCGACGGGGTACATCGCGCCCCGCCGGCCCTCCGGCGACGCCAGCCACTCCAGCTTCGCCGCCGTGTTCGCCTCGTCCAACGGCGTGTGCAGCACGACCGTCAGATCGGGCCGGGCCGGCACCCTCATCGCCGTGGACTCCACGCACAGCAGCCCGACCAGCGGATGATCCAGCTCCTTGCGGATCTGCCCGGCGTCCTGGATGTCCCGCTCGGCCCACAGGGCCGCGAACTCATGGCTGGTATCCGTCAGTTCGGCCAGCAACGCCTGGAACCCCTCGTCGTCGGGCCGGGCCGAGGACGCGGCCCGGAACTGGGCGACGACCGTCCGCGCATTGCGCTCCCAACTGGTGGACCGGGACCGGTACAGCGGGTCGGTGAAGAAGTCGACGACGCAGTTCTGCGTGATGTCCGGCCGCATGCCGAGCACCCAGCCCGCCGCGTCGTTGTACATCACGCAGTTGTAGTACATGTCCATGATGTGGGCCGGAAACGGCAGCCACGCGTCGATCAGCCGCCGCAACCCCTCGCAGCCGTGGTCCGGCGTCGGCTCGGGCGCGGGCGGGTTCAGCCCGGCGAGGACGTAGAGATGGCGCCGCTCGGCGTTGCTCAGCCGCAGCACCCGGGCGACGGAGTCGAGGACCTGCGGAGAGACGGAGATGTCCCGCCCCTGCTCCAGCCACTGGTACCAGGACGCGCCCACCCCGGCCAGCACCGCGACCTCCTCGCGACGAAGCCCCGGCGTCCGCCGCCGCGCCCCGCCGTCCGGCAGACCCGCCTCGGCCGGGGAGACCCGGGCCCGCCGGCTCATCAGGAACTCCCGCAGCTCGCGCAGCCGACGACTCTTCAGTGCATCCTCGGACACGAAACGCTCCCCCTCGCGTGTCTGGTGGCGCCACCACCACCATAAGTTCCGACTCCCCACGCTTATTCCGACCGCCGCAAGCTCCTCCCATGGCGATCGACACCACCTCCTCCACCTCCACGCCCCCTCCCCCCGTACGAGCAACGCCCGACACCTCCCGGCTGTCGACCCGCGACAAACTCGTCCTCTTCGTCCTGTGCGCCGCCCAGTTCATGGTCGCGCTCGACTTCTCCGTCCTGAACGTGGCGCTCCCCGTCCTCGGCGCCGACCTCGGCATGAGCCAGTCGGCGCTGCAGTGGGCGGTCACCGCCTTCGCGCTGCCCTCCGGCGGGTTCCTGCTGCTCTTCGGCCGCGTCGGCGACCTCTACGGCCGCCGCCGGCTGTTCCTGACCGGCCTCGCCCTGTTCGGCGCGGCCTCGCTGCTCGCCACCCTCGCCTGGGACCCGGCGTCCTTCCTCGCCGGCCGCGCCCTGCAGGGCCTCGGCGCGGCGGCGATCGTCCCGACGGGGATGTCCCTGCTGACCACGACCTTCCCGGAGGGCCCGGCCCGCGACCGCGCGCTCGGCATCTCGGGCACCCTGCTCTCCCTCGGCTTCACGGTCGGCATGGTGGCCGGCGGCGTCCTGACCGACGTCCTCGGCTGGCGCTCCACGATGGCCCTGCTCGCCGTGTTCGCCCTGACCGTGCTGCCCCTCGCCCCGCGACTCCTCCCCGCATCCCTCCCCCATAGCCTCAAGGACACGGGAGGCGCCCCCGTCCCGCACCGCCCCCGCCTGGACGTCCCCGGCGCGGTAACCGTCACCGGCGGTCTGCTGTCCCTGATCTACGCCCTGTCGACGGCCGCCGACCACGGCTTCGCCCACGCCGACGTCATCGCGACCCTGGTCGCCGGCGTCCTGCTGCTCACGGCCTTCGCGGTCGTCGAGTCCCGCGCCGCCGCGCCCCTCGTCTCCCTGCCCATGCTGCGCCGCCGCACGGTGGCCTGGGGGAACGTGGGCGGACTGGTCACCTTCTCGATGATGTCGACGGTCGTCTTCGCCCTGACCCTGTACCTCCAGGAGGTCCTGGACCTGTCGGCCTTCCAGACGGGCCTGGTCTTCGGCGTCCAGGGCGTCATGTCAGCGGTCGCGGGCGGCTATGCCCCGAAGGTCATCGGCCGCTTCGGCGCCCGCCGCACCCTGGTCGGCTCCCTCGTCGGACAGGGCGCGCTGATCGCCGCCCTGCTGGGCCTGAACGCCCACACCTGGTCCGTATGGCTCGCGACCGCCGCCGTGTCCCTGGCGAGCATGTGCCACCTGGGCGCGATCATCTCCTACGGCCTGACGGTCACCTCCGGTGTCCCGGACGGGGACCAGGGGCTGGCCACCGGCCTGGTCACCTCGACCCAGCAGGTCGGCCTCACCGTCGGCATCCCGCTGCTCGGCGTGCTCGCGACGACCTCGGACGACCTGCTGGCCGGCGTCCACACGGTCCTCGCCCTGGACTCGGCGATCGTGCTGGCGGCGGCGGTGCTGGTCGGCCTGGGGCTGCGGACCGGCCGTACCGCGTCAGGGTCGATCGAGGCTTCAGGGGCCTTCGAGGCTTCAGGGTCGGTCGAGACGGAGGCGCTCGGCGCGCGGTAGGCCGGCGACCACCAGGTCGTACGAGTCCTCCACCAGCTCCCGGACCAGCCGGTCCGGGAGCTCGCCGTCGACCGTCACCGTGTTCCAGTGCCGCTTGTTCATGTGATAGCCGGGGGCGATCAGCCCGGAGTGCTCGCCGCGCAGCCGCACCGCGTCGTCCGGGTCGCACTTGAGATTGACCTTCAGGGGCAGCTCGTCCGTCCAGCTCAGCGCGAACATCTTGCCCAGCACCTTGAAGACCGAGATCTCCGGCCGGAAGGGGAAGTCCTCCACGGCCGCGTTGAAGGACAGACACAGGGCGCGCAGCTCCTGAGGGGTCACTCCGGTTTCTCCTCCTGAAGCGGGTCCGCCGGGCCCACCGGCTCCACCAGCACCGTCACGATCTTGTTCCGGCGGCCGGCCGCGGCCTCCGCCGTCAGCCGCAGCGTCCGCCCGTCCGGCAGCTCGACCTGCGACGACGCGCCCGCGATGGGCACCCGTCCCAGAGCCTTCGCCAACAGCCCGCCGACGGTCTCCACGTCCTCGTCGTCGTACTCCTCCAGGCCGTACAGCTCACCCAGGTCGGTGATGTCGAGGCGGGCGGTCACCCGGTGGCGGTCGTCGCCGAGGTCCTCCACGGGCGGGAGCTCCCGGTCGTACTCGTCGGTGATCTCGCCGACGATCTCCTCGAGGATGTCCTCGATGGTGACGATGCCGGCCGTGCCGCCGTACTCGTCGATGACGACGGCTACGTGGTTGCGCTCCTGCTGCATCTCGCGCAGCAGGTCGCCGGCGTTCTTGGTGTCGGGGACGAAGGCGGCGGGCCGCATCGCCGTCGACACCAGCTCGCCCTCGGCGTCCCGGCTGATGTGCGTCTTGCGGACCAGGTCCTTCAGATACACGATCCCCACGATGTCGTCCTCGTTCTCCCCGGTCACGGGTATGCGCGAGAACCCCGACCGCAGGGCGAGGGTGAGGGCCTGACGGATCGTCTTGTACCGCTCGATGACGACGAGGTCGGTCCGCGGGACCATGACCTCCCGAACGAGGGTGTCGCCCAGCTCGAAGACGGAGTGCACCATACGGCGCTCGTCGTCCTCGATCAGCGACTCCTTCTCGGCGAGGTCGACCAGCGCCCGCAGCTCCGCCTCCGAGGCGAAGGGGCCGCGGCGGAAGCCCTTGCCGGGCGTGAGCGCGTTGCCGATGAGGATCAGCAGGGACGGGATCGGACCCATGATCCTGGCCAACGGCAGCAGCACGTACGCGGCCGCCGTCGCCGTGTTCAGCGGGTGCTGACGGCCGATGGTGCGCGGGGAGACCCCGACGGCGACGTACGACACCAGGACCATCACGCCGATCGCGGCGAGCAGCGCGGGGGCCGTGCCGTGGATCTCCTGCAGACAGGCGTAGGTGACCAGCGCGGCGGCCGCCATCTCGCAGGCGACGCGCACCAGCAGCGCCACGTTGAGGTAGCGGGTGGGGTCGGCGGCGATCTGCGCGAGCTTGGCGCTGCCACGCCGACCGGACCGTACGGCCTCCTCGGCGCGGAAGCTGGAGACGCGCGCGAGGCCCGCCTCCGCGCAGGCGGCGAGCCAGGCGACGACGACCAGGGCGACCGCGCCGGCGACGAGGCCGGCGCTCATGAGACGGTCGGCGCGGGGGACGGGCCGGTCATGCCCTTCTCCTCCCGCCAGCCGTCCACGATGGCCTGCTGAAGGCCGAACATCTCGGCCTTCTCGTCGGGCTCCTCGTGGTCGTACCCCAGCAGGTGCAGCACTCCATGGACGGTGAGGAGCTGGAGCTCCTCGTCCATGGAGTGCTGCGTCTCCGCTTCCTTGCCCTGCCGCTCGGCCACCTCGGGACACAGCACGATGTCGCCGAGGAGGCCCTGCGGGGGCTCGTCGTCGTCCTTCGACGGCGGGCGCAGCTCGTCCATGGGGAAGGACATGACATCGGTCGGGCCGGGCAGGTCCATCCACTGGATGTGCAGCTGCTCCATGGCGTCGGCGTCCACGACGATCACCGAGAGCTCGGAGAGCGGGTGGATGCGCATCCGCGCGAGCGCATAGCGGGCGATGTCGAGGATCGCCTGCTCGTCGACCTCGGTTCCGGACTCGTTGTTGACGTCGATCGACATGGTGCTGCTGGTCTACTTCCGCTTGTTGCCGGCGCCCTTGTGGGTGCCGTTCTCCGTACCGTTCTCGCTGTCGTACTTCTCGTACGCGTCGACGATACGGCCGACCAGCTTGTGCCGTACGACGTCCTGGGACGACAGGCGGGAGAAGTGCACGTCGTCCAGCCCCTCGAGGATGTCCTGAACCTGCCGCAGCCCCGACTTCGTCCCGTTCGGCAGGTCGACCTGCGTCACATCACCCGTGATCACGATCTTCGACTCGAAGCCGAGCCGGGTGAGGAACATCTTCATCTGCTCGGGGCTGGTGTTCTGCGCCTCGTCCAGGATGATGAAGGCGTCATTGAGCGTCCTTCCCCTCATATACGCCAGCGGCGCCACCTCGATCGTCCCCGCGGCCATCAGCTTCGGGATCGACTCCGGGTCGAGCATGTCGTGCAGGGCGTCGTAGAGCGGGCGCAGGTAGGGGTCGATCTTCTCGTAGAGGGTGCCCGGGAGGAAGCCGAGGCGTTCGCCCGCCTCGACCGCGGGGCGGGTCAGGATGATGCGGTTGACCTGCTTGGACTGGAGGGCCTGGACCGCCTTGGCCATGGCCAGGTAGGTCTTGCCGGTGCCCGCGGGGCCGATGCCGAAGACGATCGTGTGCTTGTCGATCGCGTCGACGTACCGCTTCTGGTTGAGGGTCTTGGGGCGGATGGTGCGGCCGCGCGAGGACAGGATGTTCTGTGTCAGTACCTCGGCCGGGGTCTCCTGGCCGTCACTCGTCCCGTTCTCACTCGCGCGCAGCATGGCGATCGAGCGTTCCACTGCGTCCTCCGTCATCGGCTGCCCGGTGCGGAGCACCAGCATCATCTCGTCGAACAGGCGCTGGATGAGGGCGACTTCTCGAGGGTCGCCGACCGCGCTGATCTCATTGCCCCGGACATGGATGTCGGCCGCCGGGAAGGCCGTCTCGATCACGCGCAGCAGGGAGTCTCCGGACCCCAGCAACGCCACCATGGGGTGCTGGGCGGGAACGGTGAACTGTGCTCTCGCCTCGCCCTGCGCGGGCGTGTGAGCTGTCGGTGTCTGAGTCATAGGCCGGCCCGAAGGCCTCTACGTCCTCCCGGATGCGTCTCGCTGCCACGAGGGCGGCCTGGCGAGTTCAAGCCTACGCCAGGGGACTGACAACGCCGTAGGGCTTTTCTCTCCTGCCCCAAGGGTGGTCTCCGGGGGGCGGCAGGGTGGTCTCAAGGGGGACGGCGCCGTCCCTGGTGCCGGTCCCTGGTGCCGGTCCCTGGTGTCCGTTCCCGCTGTCCGTCCCCGCTGTCCGTCCCTGCCGCCGGTGCCTGCTACGCCGAGCGGCCGAAGCCGATCGTCGGTACCGCCCGGCGCAGCGGCCACGGGGTGGCTTCCGCCTCGGTCGGGAGCAGGCCCTCCAGGAACGCGTACCGGCGCAGGGCCTCGGGGTCCTGGCCCTCGACCGACTGCACCCGGCGCCACCAGGCGGCGATCTCGGACCAGCCGGGGGCGGAGAGCGAGCCGCCGAACTCCTGGACCGAGAGGGCGGCCGTGAGTCCCGCGAAGGCGAGGCGGTCGGCGAGCGGCCAGCCGGCCAGGGTGCCGGTGACGAAGCCGGCCACGAAGACGTCCCCGGCGCCGGTGGGGTCGAGGGCCTCGACGGCGATGGCGGGGACCTCGGCGGTCTCGCCCGTTCTGCGGTCCACCGCGTACGCGCCCTCCGCGCCGAGGGTGACCACGGCGAGCGGAACGTACTCGGTGAGGGCGTGGGCGGCGGCCCGGGGGCAGGTGGCGCGGGTGTAGCGCATGGCCTCCTCCGCGTTCGGCAGGAAGGCCTCGCAGTGCTTCAGGTCGGGGAGGGCGGCCAGGTCCCACGCGCCGGTGTCGTCCCAGCCGACGTCGGCGAAGATGCGGGTGCCCCGGCTCGCGGCCTGCTCGATCCACGGGTCGCGTTTGCCGGGAGTGAGGGAGGCGACGGCCGCGCGCGCGGGGGGCGGGCAGTCGGGTGCGCCCTCGTGGACCGGCGCGGCCTCGGGGGGCGGTTCGTGGCCGTGGGAGACCATCGTGCGCTCGCCCTCGTAGGCCATGGACACGGTGACCGAGGAGTGCCAGCCGGGGACCGTGCGGGAGGGGCCGAGGTCGATGCCCTCGCCCTGTTGGAGGGCGTCCCAGCAGTACTCGCCGTAGTGGTCGTCGCCGAAGGCGGCGGCGAGGGAGGTGCGCAGGCCGAGGCGGGCGAGGGCGGTGGCCATGTTGGCGACGCCGCCGGGGCTCGACCCCATCCCGCGCGCCCAGGACTCCGTCCCGCGCACCGGGGCGGAGTCGAGCCCGGTGAAGATGATGTCGAGGAAGACGGGTCCCGTGAGGTACACGTCCCAGGGCGGGTCCTGCGGTGTGCGCAGGGCGGCCAGGGGGTCGACCTGGGGACGGTCGCGGGGGTCCTCTCGTGTGGACGGCGTCACGTGCGCTCCCTGACGTGGTGCGGATCACCCAAGTCTGCACCACGCCACCGACAACGCACCGCTCGTCACGCCGGGTACACCACGACCTCGGGAAGTCCTCCTCGTACGCGGTACGCGGCGGCGGCCGCAAACGACCCCCTCCACGCCCGCGCGGCGACTACCAGCGGGGTACGGCCGGGGTGACCCACTCGGGGTCGGCGACGCGCATCGCGGCCTCGTCGTCGCGGTCCTTCAGCGAACCGTCGTCGTCGAGCCACCGCTGGTGCAGGAACGCAAGCTTCTCCCGGTCGAGTGCGACGCCCAGACCGGGCTCGTCGGACACGGTGAGCCTGCCGTCGTCGAAGGTCAGGCGGTGGGTGAGGACGTCCTCCGACTGCCAGGGGTAGTGGGAGTCGCAGGCGTGGTGGAGGTCGGGGACGGTCGAGGCGACGTGCGTCATCGCGGCCAGCGAGATCCCCAGGTGGGTGTTGGAGTGCATGGACACCCCGACGCCGAACGTGCGGCAGACGGCGGCGAGTTGCTGCGTGTTGCGCAGGCCGCCCCAGTAGTGGTGGTCGGAGAGGACGACCTGGACGGCGTCCTTGGTGAACGCCTCCTCGATCTCGGCGAAGGTCGTCACGCACATGTTGGTGGCGAGGGGCACGGACGTGCCCGCCGACACCTCGGCCATCGCCGGGGTGCCGAGCGCCGGGTCCTCCAGGTACTCCAGGACGTCGCCGAGTTCCTTCGCCACGTTCAGCGAGGTCTCCACGGACCAGGCGCCGTTGGGGTCCAGGCGCAGGGGGTGGCCGGGGAAGGCCTCGGCGAGGGCGCGTACGGCGGCGATCTCCTCCTCCGGCGGGAAGACGCCTCCCTTGAGCTTGAAGGAGGTGAAGCCGTACCGCTCCTTGAACTTCCGTGCCTGCTCGACGACTCCGGCCGGATCGACGGCGGCGCCCCAGTCGTCCTTCTCGGCCGGGACGCCCTCGGGGTGGTCGGCCCACTTGTAGAACAGGTACGCGCTGTACTCCACCGCGTCCCGCACCTTGCCGCCGAGCAGCGTGTGCACGGGCAGGCCGAGCGCCTTGCCGAGGGCGTCGAGACAGGCGACCTCGAAGCCGGAGACGACGGACAGACGGAGCTTGTCGGCGGTCTGGACGCCGCGCAGTCCGCCGACGTCGACCTGCCCGGAGACCCGGGAGGAGTCCACGGCGACCTGGTCCGCGATGGTGAACAGGCCGTTCAGGTCGCTGACCTGACGGCCGATCAGCCGGTCGGCGAACGGCCGGGCGAGTTCCAGGTACTTGGTGTCGCCGTACGTCTCGCCGACTCCCGTGATCCCGTCGGCGGTGACCACCTCGACGATCAGCCGGGGGGTGTAGGGCTGGTGCACCCCCTGGGTGTTGAGCAGGGGCGGGTCGGCGACCAGGATCGGCGTCAGGCGTACGTCCGTGACGGTGAGGTTCACAGGGCGGCTCCTACGAGGTCGAGTCCGGCGGTGAGGACGGTCTTGAGGTCGGCCAGGTCGGCGGGCGTGGGGTCGGTGAGCGGGGCGCGGACGGGGCCCACGGGGCGGCCGCGCAGCCGGGCGGCGGCCTTGACCAGGGACACGGCGTATCCGGGGGCCCGGTCGCGCAGTTCGACGAGTGGGACGTAGAAGTCGCGCAGCAGCCGGTCCACCGCCTTGTCGTCGCCGTCTTCGCCGCCTTGCAGGGCCGCGAAGAAGGCGTTCGCGATCTCCGGGGCGAAGGCGTGGACGGCGGAGGAGTAGGCGGGGACGCCGACGGTGGCGTAGGCGCGGGCCTGGATCTCGGCGGTGGCGGCGCCGTTGAAGAGGAGGAAGCCGTCGGGGGCGGCGAGGGTGAGGCGCTGCAGGCGGTCGAGGTCGCTGTGGCCGTCCTTGAGGCCGATGACGGTGGGGATGGCCGCGATGCGCCTCAACGAGGCTGTGGTGAAGGCGACCTGGCCGCGCTGGTAGGCGATGAGGGGGAGCCGGGTGCGGGCGGCGATCTGCTCCAGCTGGGCGACGAGACCGTCCTGCGGGGCGGCGACGAGGTAGTGCGGGAGGACGAGGAGGGCGTCGGCGCCGGCCTCTTCGGCGATCGCCGCGAAGCGGACGGCCTGTGCCCAGCCGTAGCCGATGCCGGCGACGACGGGCAGGCGTCCGGCGGCCTCCTCGACGGCGATGGTCACGACCTGCCGGTACTCGTCCTCGTCGAGCGAGAAGAACTCGCCGGTGCCGCAGGCGGGGAAGAGGGCGCCGGGGCCGGCGGCGATCCGGTCCGCGACATGGGCGCGGAAGCCGTCGGGGTCGAGGGAGCCGTCGTCGTGGAAGGAGGTGAGCGGGAAGGACAGCACGCCGCCCGCCATCCCGTCCCGCAGCCTGCGCACCACGGTCTCCGTGTCGGTACCGGCACTCACCTTGGACCATCTCCCTATGTAGACATCATCTACGTATGAAGACAGAGATTAGATACGCGAACGTCGACCGTCAATGGGCGGGCCGCCCTGGCTACGATCGGTGCATGTCAGAGACTGGTGGCGTCCGCGAGGTGAAGTCCGCCGCCCGCACGGTCGAGCTGCTCGATCTGCTCGCCGCGCGCGGCGACCGTCCGGCACGCCTCCAGGAACTCGCCGACGAGCTGGGCGTGCCGCGCAGCTCGATGTACGCCCTGCTCCAGACCCTGATCGGCCGGGGCTGGGTGCGCACCGACGTCACCGGCTCCCTCTACGGCATCGGCATCCACGCCCTGCTCACCGGCACGAGCTATCTGGACTCCGACCCGCGCGTACGAGTCGTACGGCCGTATCTCGACGAGGCGTCCGAGGCGCTCGGCGAGACGATCCACCTGGCGCGGCTGGACGGGCGGGACGTGGCGTATCTGGCGACGCGGGAGTCGCACGAGTATCTGCGGACCATCAGCCGGGTCGGGCGGCGGCTGCCCGCGCATCTGGGCGCGCTCGGCAAGGCGCTGCTGGCCGAGCGGCCGGACGCCGAGCTGCCCGAGGGGCCGTACGGGGCGGCGACGCCCCACACGCACACGAGCCGCTGCGCGCTGGCCGCCGACCTCGCGGAGATCCGCGCCCGCGGCTACTCGATCGACCGCGAGGAAGGCGTCCTCGGCATCGTCGGCTTCGGCTTCGCGCTGCGCTACGACACCCCCGCCCAGGACGCGGTCAGCTGCTCGGTGCCGGTGGCCCGGCTGACGCCGGAGCACGAGGAGCGGATCGTCGCGGTGATGCGGGAGATCAGGGCGAAGATCGAGGCGGCGGCGCCGGGTTCCGGCGGCGCCGCCGACTGGCGTTAGCGACCGCTGTTACCCGGTCTCCCCCACCCCAAACCCCACATGGCCCACATCACACCCCCCGCCCTTCTTCCCGCATCCCGTGCTTGATACAAATTGCCCGCGCGTTCCTGTCCGTCGACGGTCGGCGCCCCACCCCTTCTTGAGCCGCCCCTTTCGCCTGCCCTGGAACGCCCGTGTTCGCCCCTCGCACCACCATGCCCTGGCCCGTCGTCGCCCTTTTCACCGCCGGGTATCTCGCCCCCTATCTGCTGCCGACGGTCGTCGGCCGGCTGGACTCGGGGCTTCCGCTGTCCGCCACCGAGGCGGGCGCCGTCGGCAGTGCGCTGCTGCTGAGTTCGGCGTCGGCCGGGTTTCTGCTGGCCTCGCGTGTGCAGCGGATCGGCGCGCGGACCCTGGCCCGCGTCGGCCTCGTGCTCGCCGTGCTCGGATACGGCGGCGCCGCCCTCGCCGGTGACGTGCCGGCGGTCGTCGCGGGCGCGGTCCTCGGCGGCTTCGGATCCGGTACGGCCACCACGGTCGCCGCGACCCGGATCGCCGCCCAGCCCGACCCGCACCGCGCCTCCGCCCTGGGTCTGCTCGGGGTCTCCGCGCTCGCCGGCGCCGTCTATCTGACGGTGCCGCACCTGGGTGCGGGCCACGGGCAGCCGCTGGCCGCTATAGCGCTCACCTCCCTCGCCGTATGGCCGCTGACGGGGCGGTTGCCCGGTCGTACGCGTACGGCGTCCGTGGCCGGCCGGCGGGAGGAGCGGGAGCGGCTTCCTCATCTGCGCTCCGGGCTCGTGCTGGCCGCCGCCATGCCCTGCTGGTCCCTCGTGCAGAACTCCCTCTGGGGGGTCAGCGGGCGCATCGGCCTGACGCAGGCCCACCTGACCGAGTCCGCCGTCGGCGTGGTCTTCGCGGTGGCGCTCGGGGCCGGGCTGACCGGCGTGCTGGGCGCGGGCGCGCTGGGGACGCGGCTGGGGCGGGCCGTGCCGATCGGCGGCGGGACCGTGCTGATCGCCGGGTGCATCGTGGTCAGCGCCTCCGCCACCGGGCTCGGGTCGTTCGCAGCCGGTGAGATCGCCTGGAACGTGCTCTACCCGGTCGTCCTGTCGTATCTGCTCGGGCTGGCCGCCTCGCTCGACCCGCGCGGGCGCTGGGCGGTGCTCGTCGGGTCGGCGTCCTCGCTGGGGACGGCGGCCGGACCGCTGACCGGGAGCGTGCTGTCGGCGCAGGCCGGTTTCCCGGCGATGGGGCTGATCCTGGCCGCCGGGCTGCTCGTCGTCGCCGTGCCGATGACCGCCGTGGCCCGGCGCACGAGCGGACGTCCGCCGCTCGCGGGCGGACGTCCGGTGGAAGTCGTCGCGTTCGAGGTCGACGCCCCCGCCGTGGCCGCCCGGGACGCCTACGACACGGCCGGACCCCGGCGGGCGGGCGCCTCACCGGGGTCCGGCCGCTAGGGGTCGGCCCGGCTCGCTAGCTCTGGCCCGCCGCCCGTGCGCGTCGGCGGACGCACCGGCCCGCCGCCGTGAGCAGCGCCGCCAGGCCGGCCACGGCGCCGACCGTGGCGCCGGTGGAGGCGAGGCTGCCGCCGGAGACGGTCGCGGCGGCCGTCGTGCCCGTCGTGCCTGTCGTGCCCGTCGTACCGGTGGTGCCCGAGGCCGAGGTCGAGCCGCCGTCGGTCGAACCGCCGTCCGTGCCGCCGGTGTCGGAGTCGGTGTCGGAGTCGTCGTCGGTGTCGACCGGGTCCTGGCCGACGAAGCCGACCGGGACCTTCACGTCCTGGGAGCGGTCGCCGGAGAGGGTGTGGTCGGCGCGGGCGGCCAGGACGCACGTCGCCTTGAAGCAGTCCGTGTACTCGTCCTGGGCGTCGACGGTCAACTCGACCGAGAACGTGTCGCCGTCGCCGTACGGGGTCGCCAACTCCTCGCCGTAGTCCGGGGGTTGGAGGAGATCCACGCCGAACTGTGCGACGCTCCGGTCATGTCGACGCCGCCGACGCACGGAGTGGGCAGTTCGCCGTCGCCGTTGTCGACGCACAGGGCGACGTAGACGCCCTTGTCGAAGGATGTCGGCGGCGAGTTCCGCCGTGGCGGTGACGTCGGAGGTGGCGGTGTCGACCCGCCGCAGCACCGCCTCGCCCTCGGCCGTGCCGAGCGACCAGGCGGCCCCGTGCGCGGCGAGGCCCTCGCCCAGGCGCAGCCGGACGTCATCCTGATGATGACCAAGAGGCTGGAGTCGGTCGGCGGCCTCGACGGCCTCCTCCAGATCCCCGGCATCGCCCAGACCCCCGCGGGCATGAACCGCAGGGTCGTCGACCTGGAGGACGGCGTGCGGCTGAGCTTCGGCCCGCGCACGCCCCTCGTCATCGACATCCTGGTGGACCGCATCCACCAGAAGTGACCACGTTCCCAGCAGCCCGGAACACACGGCGGCCTGGAACACATGGCGGCCCAGAACACGTGACGGCCTAGAACACGTGACGGCCCAGAACACGTGACGGCCCAGAACACGTGACGGCCCAGAACACGTGACGGCCTAGAACACGTACGCGTCCACCTCGGCGAGATACCGCGCCCGCCGCTCCTCGTCGTCCTCCAGGAAGGAGGCGACGAACGAGTTGCGGGCGAGTTCGCGCAGCCGCTCCGGACCGAGCCCCAACGCCTCCCGCACCGCGTCGAAGTTGTCGCCCGCGTACCCGCCGAAGTAGGCGGGGTCGTCGGAGTTGACCGTGCACAGCAGCCCGGCGTCGAGCATCGCGGGCAGCGGGTGCTCGGCGAGGACGTCGACGGTCCGCAGCCGTACGTTGGACAGCGGGCACAGGGTCAGCGCGATCCGCTCCCGCACCAGCCGCTCCACCAGCGCCGGGTCCTCCATGCAGCGCAGCCCGTGGTCGACGCGCTCGACGCCCAGGACGTCGAGGGCCTCGGCGATGTACTCCGGCGGCCCCTCCTCGCCGGCGTGCGCCACACGGCGCAGCCCGAGGGCGGCGGCGGTCTCGTACACCTCGCGGAACTTCGCCGGCGGATGCCCGACCTCGGCCGAGTCGAGCCCGACGCCGGTGATCCGGTCCAGGTAGGGCCGCGCCGCCTGAAGGGTCTCCTGCGCCGACTCGGCGGACTCGTCGCGCAGGAAGCACAGGATCAGCCGCGTCGAGACGCCGTGCCGGGCCTCGCTGCTCCCCAGCGCTCGCCACAGGCCTTCGACGACCGTGCCCATGTCCACGCCCCGGGCGAGGTGGGCCTGCGGGTCGAAGAAGATCTCCGCGTGCCGCACGCCCTGCGCGGCGGCGCGGGCGAGATAGGCGTCGGCGAGGTCCTCGAAGTCACGCTCGGTCCGGAGCACGGCCATCAGCTCGTAGTACAGGTTCAGGAAGGACTGGAGGTCAGCGAACTCGTACGCCTTGCGGAGCTCTTCGGTGTCGGCGTAGGGCAGTTCGACCCCGTTGCGGGCGGCCAGCTCGAAGGCCAGCTCGGGCTCCAGGGTGCCTTCGATGTGCAGGTGCAGTTCAGCTTTGGGGAGGGGCATCAAAGCATGGTACGGGGCTTTTACCGCCGTTTCGGAACCGGCACCCGCTGGAGGTCGTGCGCGACCGTCAGCTCCCCCTCGAACCCGGCGGCCCGCGCCTGCCGTTCGAACTCCTCCGGCTCGGAGTAGCGCTGACTGAAGTGGGTGAGGACGAGATGCCGTACGCCGGCGTCCCGGGCCGCCCGTGCGGCCTGACCGGCCGTCAGATGCCCGTGGTCCACGGCGAGTCGCTCGTCCTCGTCGAGGAAGGTCGACTCGATGACGAGCAGGTCGGCGCCGTCCGCGAGCGCGTGCACGCCGTCGCACAGCCGGGTGTCCATGACGAACGCGAACCGCTGCCCGCGCCGCACCTCGCTGACGTCGTCGAGCGTGACCTCGCCGATCGCGCCCTCCCGCTGGATGCGGCCGACGTCCGGCCCCTTGACGCCGTGCGCGGCGAGCCGCTCGGGCAGCATGCGGCGGCCGTCGGGCTCGACGACCCGGTAGCCGTAGGACTCGACGGGATGCGAGAGCTTGCGCGCTTCCAGGGTGTACGCGGCGGCGACCGCGAGGGGGCCGTCCGCGTCGACCGGGTCCTCGGTGACGCCGACGGTCTCGCGGTAGGCCGTCGAGTACCGCAGCCGGTCGAAGAAGCGCTGGCCGGAGCGCGGGAAGTGGGCGGTGACCGGGTGCGGGACCTGGTCGAGGTTGATGCGCTGGATGACCCCGGCCAGACCGAGCGAATGGTCCCCGTGGAAGTGCGTGACGCAGATCCGGTTCAGGTCGTGCGCGGCGACCCCGGCGCGCAGCATCTGGCGCTGGGTGCCCTCGCCGGGGTCGAAGAGGATGCCCTCGCCGTCCCAGCGCAGCAGGTAGCCGTTGTGGTTGCGATGCCGGGTCGGGACCTGGCTGGCGGTGCCGAGGACCACCAGTTCACGGACGGACACGGCGGGTTACCCGGGAGGCCAGTGCAGACCACGGCCGCCGACGACATGCGCGTGCGCGTGGAAGACGGTCTGGCCGGCGCCCGCGCCCGTGTTGAAGACGACGCGGTAGCTGTCCAGCTTGTCCTCGTCGGCGACCGCCCGCGTCTCGCGCAGGACGTCGGCGGCGAGCTCCGGCGCACCGGCGGCGAGGGTGGCGGCGTCCGGGTAGTGCGCCTTCGGGATCACCAGGACGTGGGTGGGCGCCTGGGGGTTGATGTCCCGGAAGGCGAGGGTCGTCTCCGTCTCCCGCACGATCGTCGCCGGGATCTGCCCCCCGACGATCTTGCAGAACAGACAGTCGTCCTGCGGCTCCCCTGCCATGGGGTCACTCCTTCGGGATGGTGTGATCGAGTACGGGGGCATGGTAGCCGGGGCGGGCGTCTTCACCCCGTCCGGCGTCATCCGGTCGGCAACGCGGGCGGCGTCCTGGCCGGCGTGGCCTCCAGCGAGGCCAGCGCCAGCGAGATCGCCTCGTCGAGCTGGACATCCCGCCCGGCCGCATGGTCCTGCGGCCGGGCGATCACCTCCACGTCCGGATCGACGCCGTGGTTCTCCACCCCCCAGCCGTAACCCTCCAGCCAGGTCGCGTACTTGGGCTGGGTGACCAGCGTGCCGTCGACGAGCCGGTACCGGCTGTCGATGCCCACCGTCCCGCCCCACGTCCGCGTGCCGACCACCGGCCCGATCCCCAGCGCCTTGATCGCCGCGTTGACGATGTCCCCGTCGGACCCGGAGAACTCGTTGGCGACGGCGACGACGGGACCGCGGGGCGCGTCCTCCGGATAGCTGGACGGCCGCATGCCGCGCGGCACGTCCCAGCCGACGACCCGCCGCGCCAGCTTCTCCACGACCAGCTGGGAGGTGTGCCCGCCCCGGTTCTCCCGGACGTCGACGATCAGCCCCTCGCGGGCCACCTCGACCCGCAGGTCACGGTGGATCTGCGCCCAGCCGGGCGCCTGCATGTCGGGCACGTGCAGATAGCCGAGCCGGCCCCCGGAGGCCTGGTGGACGTAGGCCCGCCGGTCCGCGACCCACGCGTGGTAGCGCAGCGCCTCCTCGTCGGCGATCGGCACGACGACCGCGTGCCGCGGCTCGCCCCCGCCGGACGGCGAGATCGTCAGCTCGACCGCCTTGCCCGCCGTACCCACGAGCAGCGGTCCGGGACCGGTCACCGGGTCCACCGGGTGGCCGCCGACGGCGACGATCGCGTCGCCGGCGCGCACCGCGACGCCGGGGGCGGCGAGCGGGGAGCGGGCGTCGGGGTCGGAGGTCTCCGAGGGCAGGACGCGGTCGATGCGCCAACTGCCGTCCTCGTGCCGGGAGACGTCCGCGCCGAGCCGGCCCTGGCGGGGCCCGCGGCCATAGCCGCCGCGCGGTATGACGTAGGCGTGCGAGGTGCCGAGTTCGCCGTGCACCTCCCACAGCAGGTCGACCAGGTCGTCGTGGGTGGCGGCCCGGTCAACCAGCGGCCGGTAGCGGTCGAGGACGCCGTCCCAGTCGACCCCGCCCAGGTCGGGCCGCCAGAAGTTGTCCCGCATGATGCGGCCGGTCTCGTCGAACATCTGCCGCCACTCGGCGGCCGGGTCGACGCTCTGCCGGATCCGGCCGAGGTCGACGGTGATGTTGGAGTCGCTGTCCTCGTCGCCGGAGGCGCGCCGGTCGCTGGGCACGACCTTGAGCTTGCCGTCGGTCCACAGCAGCAGCCGCTTGCCGTCGCCGCTGACCTCGAAGCCGTCGGCGTCGGCGGCGAGGTGCTCGATGCGCTGCTGGGCGAGGTCGTAGCGCTCCAGCTCGGTGTTCGGATCGGGGTCGTCGGGGGTGGCTCGGGAGGCGCCGAGGACCCCGCGCACCGGGTGGCGCAGCCACAGCACGCCGTCCTTGGCGGCGGCCAGCCCGGAGTAGCGGCCGGCCTCGACCGGGAACGGCACGATCCGGTCGGCGAGCCCTTCGAGGTCGATCCGGGTGGCCGGGGTGCCCTCGCTGTCGGGCGTCTCGTCCTTGTCGGGGGCCTCGAAGGGACGGCCGTGGCGCTGCGGTCCGAAGGGCGACGGGGTGGTCGCGGCCAGCGTGATGAGGTGCGGGCGGGCCCCGGCGACGAAGGAGAGGTCGAAGACGTGCTCGTCGTAGACCGGGTCGAAGGCGCGGGTGGACAGGAACGCGAGGTGCTTGCCGTCGAGGGTGAACGCGGGCGCGTAGTCGCGGAAGCGCAGCGGGGTCGCCTCGGTGACCGACAGGTCGGTGACGTTGGCGAGCTTGAGCTGGCTGAGCGGGCGCGGGCCGGGGTGCGACCAGGCGAGCCAGCCGGAGTCGGGCGAGAAGACCAGGTCGGACACCTCGCCGTCGGGGCTGCGGTCGAGCTCGCGGACCTCGCCCGTCTCCCGCTCGAGAAGCAGCAGCCGTCCGTCGTGCGCGGCGACCGCGGCCCGGCTGCCGTCGGGGGCCATGGCCAGTTCCAGGACCCGGCCCAGCTGTCCGGCGGCCAGCCTGCGCGGGGTGGCGCCGGGGGCGGGTCCGGTGGCCGGGGCGAACTCCAGGGCGTCCTCGCCCTCGGCGTCCGTCACCCACACCGCCCACTCCTCGCCCTCCGCGCGGAAGGTGCGCGGCAGCCGGGCCCGGACGCCGGGCGTCGCGGCGAGGGCGCGGGCGGGTCCCGCGCGGTGGGTGACCCAGTGCACGGCGCCCCGCACCTCCACGGCGCTGCCGCGCGCGGTGTGGTCGGGCGCGGCCCCGCCGAGCCAGGCGGCGGCGGTCACCGGGCGGGGCCGGCGGTCGATGCGCTGCCCGCCGAGCCGGACGTCGAGCCGGCGCGGTTCGGCGCCCTCCAGGTCGTCCAGCAGCCACAGTTCGCCTGCGCACATGTACACGACCCGGGTGCCGTCGCCGGCGGCCTGGCGGGCGTAGAAGCCCTCGAGGGGCGTGTGCCGGCGCAGATCGGAGCCGTCGGCGAGGGACGAGTACAGCGCGCCCGTGCCCTCGTGGTCGGAGAGGAACGCGAGGCGCTCCCCCGCCCACACCGGCCACTCGATGTTCCCGTCGAGGTCCTCGTGCAGCCGGACGAAGTCGCCTGCGCCTTCCCCGTCGGGGCCGCCGCGGTCGATCCACAGCTTGCCCGCCGTACCGCCCCGGTAGCGCTTCCAGTGGGCGGCGTCGCGGCCCATCGGCGCGGACAGCAGCACGGTGTGCGGCCCGTACGCGACGGCGCCGACCGGCCCGTACGGCAGGGTGGTCGCCGGTCCGCCGTCGACCGGGACGGCGCGGGCCCAACTGCGGCGCAGGGTCGCCTGGTCGTGGGTGCTGACGGCGAGGACCCGCCCGTCGGGGGTCCAGCCGCGCACCCGGGTCTGCATGCTCCCCCAGTACGTCAGCCGGGTCGCGGGGCCGCCGTCGACCGGCGCGATGTGCACCTCGGGGGCGCCGTCGCGGGTGGAGGTCCAGGCGACGGTCGTGCCGTCGGGGGAGATGCGCGGCACGGAGACCGGCATGTTGTCGGCGCTGACCCGCCAGGCGCGCCCGCCGTCGAGGGGCGCCAGCCACACGTCGTCCTCGGCGACGAAGGCCGCCAACTCGCCGTGCAGGTGCGGGAATCTGAGGTATGCGGCAGAGGTCGCGGGCTGGGTCACCCGATCACTCTATGCAGGCACGGCTTCCCAGGTCAGGGGTTTCGATCACTTGGTTTTCACCGCTGTGGGACGTGCTGCGCCGTCACTTGCCCTCGACGGGCCCGCAGCCCGGCCGCCCGTCCTTGCACCACACCGTCTCGGTGACGGTCACGGTGACCGTGGGCCTGACGCCGCCGGGCTGCGCGGAGCTCGCCGGGGCGACCGGCGAGGGCGTCGCGGACTTGCAGTCGCCCAGCCCGCTCACCCGGAACAGCTGCTTCTCGCCCACGTCCGCCGTGAGATCCCCGCGCACGCAGGCGCCGTCGACCGCGCGCGTGACCTTGCCGGTGACGGTGACGTCCCGTCCGTCGGCGGTCTCCCCGCGGCAGTCGACGGAGGCCACGGTCTGAGCTGTGGTGTCCGCATCTCCGTCGTAGTCGGCCGTGCAGGTCAGCCAGCGCAGGTCCACGTCCCGGCGGCCGATCTCGGCCGTCGCGGCCTGGTCGGTCGTGTACGCCACGGACATGGTGCTCAGTCCGCCCGGATCGCACGCGGCCACCCCGCCCACGGCCAGCACCGCGAGCCCCGCCACGGCGACCGCGCGCGGGACGTGCTTCCCGTGTGGGCGGCCCTGAATCCGTCTCCGTCTCCCTGCCCCCATGGAGGGCAGCGTGCCACTCGGGCAGGGGATGCGGTAGACCTCATGCGGCCACTCCGGCCCCCGGGTTCTACCCTTCCCCCATGCGCGACCGCCGCCGTCCGAGACGGCTCACCGTGGACGAGACCACCGCCTACCTGTGGACGGTCCGCCACGCACACGGGGACGGCGAGCCCTGCCGCGAGATCCTCACCCTGCTCCGGGACGGCGTCCGCACCCGGATCGTCTTCCGCGAAGGCCGGGGCCGCTATGTCGGCAGCGGCTACCCCTCCCACTCCGGCGGCGTCGGCGACGCCCGACACCACCTCAACCTCCACGAGCCCGGCGTCGTCCGCGCCCTCCTCGACGAGGCCCGCCGACGCGGACTGCTGTCGTCCTCACGGGAGTTGGACGGCTGGGAGCTGCTCCCGGCCGCCGCCGCGGCCGTCAGCCGCCGAGCAGCAGCCACTCCTGAAGCTCCACCAGATTGCCCTCCGGATCCCTGAGATGCGCGACGCGCATCCGGTCGGTCATCGGGACCGGGCCGTGGACGAGGACGCCGCCGCGCGAGACGACACCGGCGCAGTAGGCGTCGAGGTCGTCGACCCGCAGAACGACCAGGGAGCGGTGCCCCGTCGCCGCATCGCCCAGCTCACCGAGGACCCGGGCCATCATGGCGCGGTCCTGGAGCGCGATCCCCGCGGAGCCGGTGGCGGGACTGAACTTCTCGTACGGTCCTTCGGTCGCCCCCGACTGGGGCTTGAGGCCGAGGACTTCGGCGTAGAAGTGGTAGCAGGCCGGGAAGTCGGTGACGAGCAGCCGTACCTGGGCGAGTTCCAACGCATCCCCCGTGAGAGTTCGTTCAGGACCAGCGGCCGGTGCGCCCCAGCAGCAGCGCGGTCGCCGCGGTCCCTGCGGTCGACGTGCGCAGCACGCTACGCCCCAGCCGGTACGCCTTCGCGCCGACCCCCTCGAAAAGCGCCAACTCCTCGGGGGAGACACCCCCTTCGGGCCCCACGACCAGCACGATCCGTCCGGAGGAGGGCAGTTCGGCGGTTGCGAGCGGCTCGCTGCCGTACTCCCGGTCCTCGTGCAGCACCGCCGCGAAGTCGGCCTCGGACAGCAGTGCGGCGACCTGTCTGGTCGTCGCCTGGTCCGCGACCTCCGGAAAGCGCACCCGGCGGGACTGCTTGCCGGCCTCACGGGCGGTGGCCCGCCACTTGGCGAGCGCCTTCAGGCCCCGCTCGCCCTTCCACTGCGTGATGCAGCGGGCGGCGGCCCACGGCACGATCGCGTCGACGCCGGTCTCGGTCATCGTCTCGACGGCCAGCTCACCCCGGTCGCCCTTGGGGAGGGCCTGTACGACGGTGATGCGAGGCGACTCGGCGGGCTCCTCCACGACGTCCTTCAGGCTCAGGACCAGCCGGTCCTTGCCCTCGGCGGCGACGACCTCGCCCTCGGCCCAGCGGCCGGCGCCGTCGGTGAGGACGACCGCCTCGCCGGCCCGCAGCCGCTTCACCGACACGGCGTGACGCCCTTCGGGGCCGTCCAGCACGAACGCGGAGCGGGCGCCGGGGCCCGGCAGCTCCTCGACGACGAACACAGGCGCGGTCATCAGGCGTCGCCGCCCTCGCCGCCGGAGCCCCCGAGGCCCCCGGGAACCTCGGCCAACGCTGTCCGGGCCGCCTCGATCTCGTCCGCCAGCACCTCCACCAGCCGCCCGGCCGGAAGCTCACGGGCCAACCGATGGCCCTGCCCCGCCCACAGCGCCATGCCCTGCGCGTCGCCCGCCTTGGCGGCCGCCTTGCGCAGCGGCGAGGTGAGGTGGTGGACCTCCGGGTAGGCGGCGGGCGCGTACGGGCCGTGCTCGCGCAGGAAGCGGTTGACCAGGCCACGGGCCGGGCGGCCGGAGAAGGCGCGGGTCAGCTCGGTGCGCACGAAGAGCGCGTTGGTCAGCGCCTGCTTGTGCACGGCGTGGGCGCCCGACTCGGGGGTGGCCAGGAACGCGGTGCCCAGCTGGGCCGCGCTCGCGCCGGCCGCGAGGGCCGCGGCGATCTGGCTGCCGCGCATCAGACCGCCGGCGGCGACGATCGGCAGGCTCACGCACTCGCGGACCTGGGCGATCAGGGAGAGCAGCCCGATGCCGGAGCCGTCGTTCTCGGGGATGTCCTTGTGGGTGCCCTGATGGCCGCCGGCCTCCACGCCCTGCACGATCACCGCGTCCGCGCCGGCCCGCTGCACGGCGAGAGCCTCGTCGGCGGTGGTCGCGGTGACCAGGGTGAACGTTCCCGCGCGGCGCAGGGAGTCCAGCGCGTCGCCGCTGGGCACGCCGAAGTGGAAGGAGACCACCGGCACCGGGTTGTCCAGCAGGACGGCGAGTTTGGCGTCGTAGCCGTCGTCACGGCCGCTGTCCGGGTCGCCCAGCTCTGTCTCGTACCAGGCGGCCTCGCCGGCCAGCTGATGGGCGTAGACCTCGACCGCACCGGTCTCCGCATGCTCCGGCTGCGGCATGAAGAGGTTCACGCCGAAGGGGCGGCCGGTGAGACTCCGCAGCTGCTTGATCTCCTGGTACATGCCGTCGGCCGTCTTGTACCCGGCGGCGAGGAACCCGAGCCCACCGGCCTCGGACACGGCCGCGGCGAGCTGCGGAACGGAGACACCGCCCGCCATGGGGGCCTGCACGATCGGGTGAGGGAAGAGATCGGTCAGTGCGGAGGACATGACGGCATGTTGTCACGTCCTCCGAACAAGTCCGAATCGGCCCTGCTCATTGGCACATGCCAGCTGTTTCACGGGCACGAGCCTCTGTCTTCACGGGCACAAGCGGGCTTTTCAGGCCCGGGCCGGCATCTCCAGCCCGCCTGGCGGTACCCCCCTCTGGGGGAGTTTGAGGACGAGACCCGTTCAGGGCCGAAAGGGGGGTCTGGGGCACAGCCCCCAGGCACGGTCACCCAGACCCCGGGCACCTCCACCTCACCGCCCGTTGAACGCATCCTTCAGCCGCGAGAAAAGACCTTGCTGACCCGGCTGGAACTGCCCCAGAGGCCGTTCCTCGCCGCGCAGCTTGGCCAGCTCGCGCAGCAGGCGTTCCTGTTCGGGGTCGAGCTTGGTCGGGGTCATGACCTCGACGTGGACGATCAGGTCGCCGCGCCCGCCGCCGCGCAGATGCGTGACGCCCCGGCCGTGCAGGGGGATCGACTGGCCGGACTGGGTGCCGGGCCGGATGTCGACCTCCTCCAGGCCGTCCAGCGTCTCCAGCGGCACCTTCGTGCCGAGGGACGCCGCCGTCATCGGCAGGGTGACCGTGCAGTGCAGGTCGTCCCCGCGCCGCTGGAACATCGCGTGCGGCAGCTCGTGGATCTCGACGTACAGGTCGCCGGCGGGGCCGCCGCCGGGGCCGACCTCGCCCTCGCCCGCGAGCTGGATACGGGTGCCGTTGTCGACGCCGGCCGGGATCTTCACCGTCAGCGTGCGACGGGAGCGGACCCGGCCGTCGCCCGCGCACTCCGGGCACGGGGTCGGCACGACGGTGCCGAAGCCCTGGCACTGCGGGCAGGGCCGGGACGTCATGACCTGGCCCAGGAAGGACCGGGTCACCTGCGACACCTCGCCGCGACCGCGGCACATGTCACACGTCTGGGCGGTCGTGCCCGGCGCCGCGCCCTCACCGCTGCAGGTGGCGCAGACGATCGCCGTGTCGACCTGGATGTCCTTGGTCGTGCCGAAGGCGGCCTCCTCGAGGTCGACCTCCAGCCGGATCATCGCGTCCTGGCCGCGCCGGGTGCGCGAGCGCGGCCCGCGCTGCGACGCCGTACCGAAGAACGCGTCCATGATGTCCGAGAAGTTCCCGAAGCCGCCCGCGCCGAAGCCGCCCGCGCCGGCGCCGCCGGACTGGGAGAGCGGGTCGCCGCCGAGGTCGTAGACCTGCTTCTTCTGCGGGTCCGACAACACCTCGTAGGCGGCGTTGATCTCCTTGAACCGCTCCTGGGTCTTCGGATCGGGGTTGACGTCCGGGTGCAGCTCGCGTGCGAGCCGCCGGAAGGCCTTCTTGATCTCTTCCTGCGACGCGTCGCGGCGCACGCCGAGAACGGCGTAGTAGTCCGTGGCCACTTACGACTCCGCCAGGATCTGTCCGACGTACCGTGCCACTGCGCGTACCGCTCCCATCGTTCCCGGGTAATCCATGCGGGTCGGTCCGACCACGCCGAGCTTGGCGACTGCCTCGCCGCCCGAACCGTAGCCGACCGACACCACGGAAGTGGAGTTGAGTCCCTCGTAGGCGTTCTCGTGACCGATGCGTACGGTCATGCCCGAATCCCCCGCCTCGCCAAGGAGTTTGAGGAGGACGACCTGCTCCTCCAGGGCCTCCAGGACGGGTCGGATCACGAGAGGAAAGTCATGTCCGAAGCGGGTGAGATTGGCGGTGCCGCCGATCATCAGCCGCTCCTCGTTCTCTTCGACGAGCGTCTCCAGGAGGGTGGAGAGCACCGTCGTGACCGTGCCGCGCTCGTCGAGCTCGAAGGCGTCCGGCAGGTCCTCCAGCAGCCGCGGCACGTCCGAGAAGCGGCGGCCCGCGACCCTGCTGTTCAGCCGGGCCCGCAGATCCGCCACCGAGGTCTCGCCGAACGGCGCCGGGCAGTCCACCATCCGCTGCTCGACCCGCCCGGTGTCCGTGATCAGCACGAGCATCAGGCGCGCGGGCGCGAGCGAGAGCAGCTCCACGTGCCGCACGGTCGAGCGGGTCAGCGACGGGTACTGCACGACGGCGACCTGCCGGGTGAGCTGCGCGAGCAGCCGTACCGTACGGGCCACCACGTCGTCGAGGTCGACGGCGCCGTCGAGGAAGTTCTGGATGGCGCGCCGCTCGGGGCCCGTCATCGGCTTGACGCCGGCCAGCTTGTCGACGAAGAGCCGGTAGCCCTTGTCGGTGGGGATCCGCCCGGCGCTGGTGTGCGGCTGCGCGATGTACCCCTCGTCCTCCAGGGCCGCCATGTCGTTGCGGACCGTCGCCGGGGACACGCCGAGGCTGTGCCGTTCGGTGAGCGCCTTGGAGCCGACGGGCTCCTCGGTGCCGACGTAGTCCTGGACGATGGCGCGCAGCACCTGGAGCCTGCGTTCACTCAGCATCCGCGCACACCTCCAGAAGTCGTCCCGCAGTTCCCTGGGCGCCTCGCCTGGCACTCTTCCCGTCCGAGTGCCAGCGTTCCCCGGCCCAGTGTACGGCTGCGGGGTACACCTGGGGCAAGGTCGGCCGAGGGCGGGGCTTCGTAGGGCTAGCGTCGCCGTATGACGGTGACTTGGGAAGGGCTGGGGTGGGAACGGGTCGCGGCCGGGGTGGGACGGGTCCGGCTGCCGGGCTGGGACTGCACGGCGGGACTGGTGGTGGGGGCGGACGCGGTGCTGATGATCGACGCGGGGTCGAGCCTGGCGGAGGGGGAGCTGCTGCGGGGGCAGGCGTGGGAGCTGACCGGCCGACATGTGACTCATCTCGCGCTGACCCATCCCCATTTCGACCATGTGTTCGGCGCGGCGGCGTTCGCGGACACGGAGGTGTTCGGGGCGGCGGGCGTCGCCGCCGTCCTGTCCTTCGGGACCGTCGAGGCACAGGAGCTGCGGGCGGACGCGGTGCGCAACGGGCTGGAGGAGAGCGCGGCCACGGCGGCCACGGCCGCGCTCGTACGCCCCCGCCACCTCGTCTCCGGCGAGCGGACCCTCGACCTGGGCGGCGGCCGCCAGGTCCTGCTGGCGAACGTGGGACCCGGGCACACCGCCCATGACCTGGCCGTCCTGGTGCCGGGCTCGCCCCCGACGGTCTTCTGCGGCGACCTGGTCGAGGAGTCCGGGGAACCCCAGGCCGGCCCCGACGCCGTACCCGCCCACTGGCCGGCCGCCCTGGACCGCCTCCTCGCCCTCGGCGGCGAGGACGCGCGGTACGTGCCCGGTCACGGGGCGGTGGTGGACGCGGCGTTCCTCAGGGCGCAGCGGGACGCCTTGAGCGGCCGTTTCGGCGTGTCGCCCTGATCGGCCCAGAGCTTCTCCTATCGTCATCCGAATGCGCCAGTACCCCGCCGACCTGACCCCTCCGTGGAAGAAGCCCCGGCCCGTCCCCGAGGTCGCGGCGGAGCCCGGCCTGGTGGTGGAGGAGCCCGGGACCGGGTTCTGCGGCGCGGTGATCCGCTGCGAGGCGGGCACGGTGACCCTGGAGGACCGCTTCGGCAAGCACCGCGTGTTCCCGCTGGAGCCGCGCGGCTTCCTCCTGGAGGGGCGGGTCGTGACCCTCGTACGGCCTTCGTCGGGGCCGGCACGTCCCACCCGTACCGCCTCCGGTTCGGTCGCCGTCCCCGGCGCGCGGGCACGGGTCGCCCGCGCCGGGCGCATCTACGTCGAGGGCCGGCACGACGCCGAGCTGGTCGAGAAGGTGTGGGGCGACGACCTGCGCGTCGAGGGCGTGGTCGTGGAGTACCTGGAGGGCGTGGACGACCTCCCTTCGATCGTCGCCGAGTTCGCCCCGGGCCCGGACGCCCGGCTGGGCGTCCTGGTGGACCACCTGATCCCGGGCACCAAGGAATGGCGCATCGCGGAGGCCGTGACCAGCGAGCACGCGCTGGTCGTCGGCCATCCGTACATCGACGTCTGGGAGGCCGTGAAGCCGTCCGCCGTGGGCATCCAGTCCTGGCCCCGCGTTCCGCACGGCCAGGACTGGAAGACGGGCGTGTGCCGGGCGCTGGGCTGGCCGGAGAACACCGGGGCGGTGTGGCAGGCGATCCTGGCGCGCGTGGGGTCGTACAAGGACCTGGAGCCGGAGTTGCTGGGACGGGTCGAGGAACTGATCGACTTCGTCACGGCCCCGGAAGAGTGACTCCGGAAGACCGGCTCCTGCAGACCGGCTCCTCGAAGCCGACGGGGGTGAGTGGGCGCGGTCAGTCCACCAGGTCCCGTACCACCGCGTCCGCCAGCAGCCGCCCGCGCAGGGTGAGGACGGCGCGGCCCTCGTCGTACGGCTGCTGCTGGAGCAGGCCGTCCGCACGGGAGCGTTCCGCGGCGGCCAGTCCGGCCTCCTTCAGGAGGCTCAGCGGGACGCCCTCGCGCAGGCGCAGCTCCAGCAGGATGCGCTCGACCCGGCGGTCCTCCTCGGACAGGAGTTCCCGTCCGGCCCCCGGTGAGCGGCCGCCGGCGAGCGCCGCCGCGTACGCGCCGGGGTGCTTGACGTTCCACCAGCGCACCCCGCCGACATGGCTGTGCGCGCCCGGTCCCGCGCCCCACCAGTCGGCGCCGCGCCAGTACAGCTCGTTGTGCAGACAGCGGCCCGCCTGCGAGGTGGCCCAGTTGGACACCTCGTACCAGTCGTAGCCCGCCGCGGACAGGGTCTCCTCCGCGATCAGATACCGGTCGGCGTGGACGTCGTCGTCGGTCATCGGGACCTCGCCGCGCCTGATGCGGCGGGCCAGCTGGGTGCCCTCCTCGACGATCAGGGCGTAGGCCGAGACATGGTCGGGGCCGGCGCCCAGGGCCGCGTCCAGCGACGCCCGCCAGTCGTCGTCGGACTCGCCGGGCGTGCCGTAGATCAGGTCGAGGTTGACGTGCGCGAACCCCGCCGCACGGGCCTCCGCCACACAGGCCTCCGGACGGCCCGGCGTGTGCGTGCGGTCGAGGATCTTCAGCACGTGCTGTCTGGCGCTCTGCATGCCGAAGGAGATCCGGTTGAAGCCGCCCTGGCGCAGGGCGGCCAGATAGGCGGGACCGACCGACTCCGGGTTCGCCTCCGTGGTGATCTCCGCGTCCGCGGCCAGCCCGAACTCGTCGCGGATCGCGCCCAGCATCCGGACGAGGTCGGCCGCGGCCAGCAGGGTCGGCGTGCCGCCGCCGACGAAGACCGTGCGGACCTCGCGCGGGTCGTCGCCGAGGACCTTGCGGGCCAGCCGGACCTCGTCGATCAGGGTGTCGGCGTAGTTGTCGCGGGAGGCGAGGACGCCGCCGGTGCCGCGCAGCTCGGTGGCGGTGTAGGTGTTGAAGTCGCAGTAGCCGCAGCGGGTCGCGCAGTACGGGACGTGCAGGTAGAAACCGAGGGGGCGGTCGGCGGCGCCGGTGAGCGCGTGCACCGGGAGTGCGCCGTCGTCCGGGACCGGCTCGCCGTCGGGGAGTGCGGAAGGCATGTGGCCCATTGTCCCGTACGTCCGCACCCATCCATGCGTCCCGCGCGTCCTCGGGCCGGCAGCTCCGCGCCCGGCGGTCGCCCCGGACGCGCGCCCGCCAGGACGTACGCCACCGCCGAGCCCCTCGTCTCGGTGCAGCCGCTCGGCTCGTCCCGCGCGGCCGTCCGGCGCTGCACCCGCACGAACAGCGCCGCGTCGCGCAGGAGGGCTACGAACAGCAGACCGCGGCCGACTACTCCGCTTGCAGTACCAGCAGCGCCAGATCGTCCTCCGGCGGCTGTCCGCCGAAGTCGTGCACCAGGCTGCGGATGCGCTCGGCGATCAGCCGCGCGTCGAGCCCGGCGCAGCCGGCCAGCGCGGTGGCGAGGCCGTCGCCGTCGTCGAACTGGCGGGGGCCCGAACGCCGTTCCGTCACCCCGTCGGTGACGCACAGCAGACTGTCGCCGGGCCGCAGCTCCAGGCTGTCACAGGTGTACGTGGCGTCCTCGACGACCCCGAGGAGGGTCTGCGGATGCGCGGCCGTGGCGACGGAGCCGTCGGGCCCGAGGAGCAGCGGCAGCGGATGTCCGGCGGAGGCGAGGGTGCAGCGGACGCCCCCCTCGAAGGGCGCGAGCTCGCCGTAGAGGAGGGAGAGGAAGCGGGTCTGCGGGCCGTCGCCGGGTACGGCGGGGCCGACGAAGGCGCGGGCGGCGGCGTCGGCCGCCTCGGTCGCGTCGTCGAGGAGAAGCTGGTTGAGGCGGTCCAGGACGTCGGCGACGCCGTACCCCTCGCGGGCCAGCAGCCGCAGCCAGGGCCGCGCCAGGCCGATGACGACGGCCGCCTCCGGCCCCTTGCCCTGCACGTCGCCCACCGCGAAGCACCAGCGGCCGTCGCCCGCCGGGAACAGGTCGTAGAAGTCGCCGCTCGGTCCGCCCTGCTCGCGCGGCTCGTAGACGAGGGCGCTGCGCACCCCGGGGATCTCGGCGACCGCGCCGGGAAGCAGCCCGCGCTGCAGGACGGCGCTGATGGTGGCCTGGCGGGCGTACTGACGGGCCGCGCCGATCGCGAGCGCCACCCGGCGGCCGAGGTCCTCGACCAGCCCGGTGACCTCGTCGGGAAAGGCCGACAGCCCGGCCCGCCCGATGACCAGCGTGCCCAGCGGCCGACCGCCGACGATCAGCCGGTAGGCGAGAGCCGCACCCTGCGGTCCGGTCGCGATACCGGTCGCGATGCCGGCCGCGGTACCGGGCGCGGTACCGGGCGCGGTACCGGGCGTGAGGCCTGACATGGTGCCGGCCGCGGTGCCGGGCGAGCCCGCCGCCGCACCGGACGCGAGGCCGGACACGGCGCCAGGCGCGATGCCGTGCGGGCTGCCCGCCGTACCGTGCGGGCCGCCGCCCGCCGCGCCGGGCCACGGGAAGTCGGCGGGACCGGACCGCAGCCCGTCCGGCGGGCGCGGCGGGTCCTTCTCCAGGGCTCGGCGCAGCTCCTCGACGCGGTGCTCGCTGCCGTGCCAGACGCCGACCAGCCGTGGCCCGGGACCGCCCGGCCACGCCCCGCGACCGCTCACCTCGTCCTCCAGCCACACCGCGCACCAGTCGGCGATCCGGGGCACGATCAGCTGCCCGGTCAGGGCGGCGACCAGGTCCTCGTCGAGCTGCCCGGCGAGCAGGTCGGAGGCCTCGGCGAGGAAGGAGAGGGCGCCGCGGCCGAGCCAGTCCGCCCCCGGCCCGGCCGACTGCGGCTCGGGCGCGAGCGCCTGCGCGACGCTCCAGGCCGAGGCCGACGCGGGGCCGCCCGCCGCGTCCTGGCCCCCGCCCGCGTCCCGATTCACGCCCGCGTCCCGATTACCGCCCGACAGCCGTGCCCACACCGTCTTCGAGCCCCTGCGATACGTCACTCCCCAGGCGTCCGCCAGTGCCGCGACCAACCGCAGTCCCCGGCCGTACTCCGGCATCTCGTACGCCGGTTCGGCGCCCTCTTCACGGGGGGCGCCGTCACGTGGGGCGCGGGAGGGGTGGTGGTCGGAGACCTCGACGACGACGGCCCAGCCACCGGGGCGCTCCGGCTGCTCGGGGTCCTGCGTCGGCTCCCGCTCCTGTTCCAGCCGGCACAGCAGTTCGACGTCGGTGCCGGCGTGGACGACGGCGTTGGTGACGAGTTCGCTGACGACGAGCATCGCGTCCTCGGCGAGGCGTTCGGCGAGGCCCTCCGTGCCGGGCAGGCCGAGACCGGCCCACTCGGCCAGCGCGGCGCGCAGCAGGGCGCGGCCGGCGCCGGGCGCGAGGGAGCTGCCGGCGAGGCTCACGCGGGCGGGCGGGACCGGAGGCGCACTCGTGAGCGCCGGCGCGCCCGGGTCGTACGCGGGCGCGCCGTCGGCACGGGAGACAGTCTCCCGCTGGGTCGGAATGGCCACCATGGCCGACAGGGTGACAGACCGACCGCACCCATAAGCGCTCAGTTACGGAAGCTGACCGTCATGGGGAAGAACCGTGCTATGCCGGTGCTCGAAGACGAACGAATGGCGAAGGAATGATGCATGAATCGGGGGCGGAATTCGATCATCCACCCCCGGTCGTCAGTTCACCTGCTCGTCAGTTCACCTGCTCTTCAGTTCGCCCACGAGTCGACTCACGCCTCACGCTCACGCCTCACGCGCTCCGGCGTACATCTCGTCGATGAGGTGCTTGTACTCCCGCTCGACCACCGGTCGCTTCAGCTTCAGGCTCGGGGTGATCTCGCCGTGCTCCACGTCGAGGTCCCGGGGCAGCAGCCGGAACTTCTTGATGGTCTGCCAGCGCTGGAGCCCCTCGTTGAGCTGCTTGACGTACCCCTCGACGAGGGCGACGGTCGCGGGCGCGGCGACGACCTCGGCGTACAGCTTCCCGCCGAGCCCGTTCTCCTTCGCCCAGTCGAGGATCGCGGGCTCGTCCAGGGCGATCAGGGCGGTGCAGAAGTTCCGGTCCGCGCCGTGCACCAGGATGTTGGACACGTACGGGCACACCGCCTTGAACTGTCCCTCGACCTCCGCGGGCGCGATGTACTTGCCGCCGGACGTCTTGATGAGGTCCTTCTTGCGGTCGGTGATCCGCAGATAGCCGTCGGGCGAGAGCTCGCCGATGTCGCCGGTGTGGAACCAGCCGTCCGCCTCCAGCACCTCGGCGGTCTTCTCGGGCAGCCCGTGGTAGCCCTCCATGATGCCGGGCCCGCGCAGCAGGATCTCGCCGTCGTCCGCGATGCGCACCTCGGTGCCGGGCAGCGGCTTGCCGACGGTGCCGGTGCGGTAGGCCTCGCCGGGGTTCACGAAGGAGGCCGCGGAGGACTCGGTGAGTCCGTAGCCCTCCAGGATGTGGATGCCGGCGCCGGCGAAGAAGTACCCGATCTCCGGCGCGAGCGCCGCGCTGCCGGAGACGCACGCCCGCAGCCTTCCGCCGAACGCCTCGCGGATCTTCGCGTAGACGAGCGCGTCGGCGACCTTGTGCTTGGCGGAGAGGCCGAAGGACGCGGACGCCGTGCCGGTGCGCCGGAAGTTGTCCTGCGCCTCCTTGGCGTAGGCGCGGGCGACCTCGGAGGCCCACTGGAAGATCTTGTACTTGGCCCCGCCGCCCGCCCGGGCCTTGGCGGCGACCCCGTTGTAGACCTTCTCGAAGATGCGCGGGACGGCCGCCATGTACGTCGGCTGCACGACCGGCAGATTCTCGATGATCTTGTCGACGCGGCCGTCGACGGCGGTGACGTGGCCGACCTCGATCTGGCCGGAGGTGAGGACCTTGCCGAAGACGTGCGCGAGCGGCAGCCACAGGTACTGCACGTCCTCGGCGCTGATCAGCCCGGTCGCGGCGATCGCCTTCGCCATGTACGACCAGTTGTCGTGCGGCAGGCGCACGCCCTTGGGGCGGCCGGTGGTGCCCGAGGTGTAGATGAGGGTGGCGAGCTGGTCCTTGGCGATCGCGCCGACCCGCTCCTTGATCAGCTCCGGGTCCTTCTCCAGCCGGGCCGCGCCGCGCTTCTCCAGCTCGTCGAGGGTGAGGATCCAGTCGGCGGTCTCGACGCCGGCCGGGTCGATCACGACCACATGGGTGAGGTCGGGCAGCTCGGCGCGCTTCTCCACCGCCTTGGCGAGCTGGGCCGCGTCCTCCGCGATCAGGATCCGGCTCTCGGAGTCGGAGAGGATGAACGCCGACTCGTCGGCGTTGGTCTGCGGGTAGACGGTGGTCGTGGCGGCCCCGGCGCACATGATACCGAGGTCGCCGAGGATCCACTCGACCCGGGTGGAGGCGGCGAGCGCGACGCGCTGCTCGGGCTGCACGCCCAGCTCGATGAGCCCGGCCGCGATCGCGTAGACCCGCTCGGCGGCCTGCGCCCAGCTGAGCGACTTCCAGCCGTCGGGGCCCTCGCCGGACGCGGCCGGCACCGGGTAGCGGTACGCCTCCGCGTCGGGCGTGGCCGCCACGCGCTCCAGGAAGAGGCCCGCGACGGACGGCGGACGGTTCTCGATCAGTGTCTGTGTGTCGCTCACGACATCCTCCGGGCCCGCGACGGTGCGGCTGGCTCATTGCGGCTGTTGTTGGACGCGGCTGTTGTGTGACGCAGCTGCTGCTTGACGGAGCTGTTGTTTAACTCACGAGTAACTACTGAGCAGGGACAGAGTAGAGGGCGACTGGCCTGCGCGTAAGGGGCTCTGGACGGTCACTTTCTCCCGAGCGTTCTCCCGGGGACAGGCACAGGGCCCGCCGCGCTCTCGCGTGACGGGCCCTGAGAACCGGGGTCCACCGTGGCTACTTCTTGCCCTTGCCGGAGCCCGCGTTGTCGTCGCTGCTGAGGACGGCGATGAAGGCCTCTTGCGGAACCTCCACAGAGCCCACCATCTTCATCCGCTTCTTGCCTTCCTTCTGCTTCTCCAGCAGCTTCCGCTTCCGGGAGATGTCACCGCCGTAGCACTTGGCGAGGACGTCCTTGCGGATGGCGCGGATGGTCTCGCGGGCGATGACCCGGGAGCCGATGGCCGCCTGGATGGGCACCTCGAAGGCCTGCCGCGGGATGAGCTCGCGCAGCTTGGCGACGAGCCGCACGCCGTACGCGTACGCCGCGTCCTTGTGCGTGACCGCCGAGAAGGCGTCCACCTTGTCGCCGTGCAGCAGGATGTCGACCTTGACCAGGCTGGAGGCCTGCTCGCCGGTGGGCTCGTAGTCGAGCGAGGCGTAGCCGCGCGTCTTGGACTTCAGCTGGTCGAAGAAGTCGAAGACGATCTCCGCGAGCGGGAGCGTGTAACGGATCTCGACCCGGTCCTCGGAGAGGTAGTCCATGCCGAGCAGGGTGCCGCGCCGGGTCTGGCACAGCTCCATGATCGAGCCGATGAACTCGGAGGGCGCGAGGATCGTGGCGCGTACGACAGGCTCGTACACGTCGTCGATCTTGCCCTCGGGGAACTCGCTCGGGTTGGTGACCGTGTGCTCGGTGCGGTCCTCCATGACGACGCGGTAGACCACGTTGGGCGCGGTGGCGATGAGGTCGAGCCCGAACTCGCGCTCCAGCCGCTCGCGGATCACGTCGAGGTGGAGCAGGCCGAGGAAGCCGACGCGGAAACCGAAGCCGAGGGCGGCGGAGGTCTCCGGCTCGTAGACCAGCGCCGCGTCGTTGAGCTGGAGCTTGTCCAGGGCGTCGCGCAGCTCGGGATAGTCGGAGCCGTCCAGCGGATACAGACCCGAGAAGACCATCGGCTTGGGGTCCTTGTAGCCGCCGAGCGCCTCGGTCGCGCCCTTGTGCAGGGTGGTGATGGTGTCACCGACCTTGGACTGGCGGACGTCCTTCACACCGGTGATCAGATAGCCGACCTCGCCCACGCCGAGGCCGTCGGCCGCCTTCATCTCGGGGGACGAGACGCCGATCTCCAGCAGCTCGTGCGTCGCGCCGGTGGACATCATCCGGATCCGCTCGCGCTTGTTGAGCTGACCGTCGATGACACGGACGTACGTCACGACACCGCGGTAGGAGTCGTAGACGGAATCGAAGATCATGGCGCGCGCGGGAGCGTCCACGACGCCGACCGGAGCGGGGACCTCGGCGACGACCTTGTCCAGCAGCGCCTCGACGCCCAGCCCCGTCTTCGCGGAGACCTTGAGGACGTCCGCGGGATCGCAGCCGATGAGGTTGGCGAGCTCCTCGGAGAACTTCTCCGGCTGCGCGGCCGGCAGGTCGATCTTGTTCAGTACGGGGATGATCTTGAGGTCGTTCTCCATCGCCAGGTAGAGGTTGGCGAGGGTCTGCGCCTCGATGCCCTGAGCCGCGTCGACGAGGAGGACGGTCCCCTCACAGGCCGCGAGCGACCGCGAGACCTCGTACGTGAAGTCGACGTGCCCGGGGGTGTCGATCATGTTGAGGATGTGCGTGGTGCCCGGATCCTGGGTCGGGGCCCAGGGCAGACGCACGGCCTGGGACTTGATCGTGATGCCGCGCTCGCGCTCGATGTCCATCCGGTCGAGGTACTGAGCACGCATCTGCCGCTGGTCGACCACGCCGGTCAGCTGGAGCATCCGGTCGGCGAGGGTGGACTTGCCGTGGTCGATGTGCGCGATGATGCAGAAATTGCGGATCAGAGCCGGGTCGGTACGGCTCGGCTCGGGCACATTCTTAGGGGTCGCGGGCACGCAGGGTCCTGATTCTTGAGATATCCGCAGGGTCAGCGGCTCGGGTCGGATCGATACGTAGGCTCCATGGTCCCACGGGCGGCGACCGGGGACCGGTTTGGGCCACTCGCCGGGCCACTGGTAGCCTGGGCAGCTGTGTCATTCATCGGTACGGGACCCGTGCGGCCCCGTGCCAGAACCTGAAAAGGCTCTTTCGTGGCGAACATCAAGTCCCAGATCAAGCGGATCAAGACCAACGAGAAGGCTCGGCTGCGCAACAAGGCCGTCAAGTCCTCCCTGAAGACCGCGATCCGCAAGGCCCGCGAGGCCGCTGCCGCGGGTGACGTCGAGAAGGCCACCGAGTACCAGCGCGCTGCCGCGCGTCAGCTCGACAAGGCCGTCTCCAAGGGCGTCATCCACAAGAACCAGGCCGCCAACAAGAAGTCGGCCCTGGCCACCAAGGTCGCGACCCTCAAGGGCTGAACCCCTTTTCTGATCTGACTCTGATTGTCTGATCCGACTCCGAGTCGGTTCGATCTGATTCGTCGTTCGATCCGATTCGATCCGATTCGTCGTCCGATCTCATTCGGATCGCCGGAAGGACCCGGGCGGGCCCTCTCTCATCCGCCCCCGACCGGCACCCACGGATCGCGCACGGCCTGCGTTCGCCACGCGGGCGCGATCCAACAAGCATCACGCGTGAACCGAAGGCCCCGGAGCCTCGCCCTTCCCCAGGGCGGGAACCGGGGCCTTCGGCATGACGGCCCTGCGGGCAGGGCGAAGGCCCGGAGGCAGAGGCGCGGGGCCGGAGCCGGAGGCCGGAGCCGGAGGCCGGAGCCGGAGCCGGAGGCCGGAGCCGGGGCCGGAGCCGGGGCCGGCCTGGGGTCACGACCAGAAGGCGTTGCTCATGTCCATGTCCTCGACGCACTCGTCGAGGTCGGTCATCATGTCTCCGACGATCCGGAAGACGATGCCTCCCGTCTCGTCGATGTGCTTGTCACCCCGGTCGGCGACGAAGCGGTGCATGGACATGGCGTGGCCGCGGCCGTCGACCAGTACGGTGCGCAGCTCGACGCGCAACGACCCACCCGTCTCCGAGTGGAGCCGCCCGTACATCTCCATGATGGAGTCCAGGCCCTTGTAGTCTCCCGAGAGCATGTGGGAGCCGGGCACGTGGTGTGTACAGTCCCCCGCCATCATGCCGCGCAGGGTGTCCATGTCTCCGCGATTGAAGGCCTCGTAGCCCTTGCGGACGAGCATCGCGTGCGGGTGCTCAGCCATGGTGATCGCCACCTTTCCCGATTCGGCGATGTACGGCTGGTACGTCCGATTCTCCTCCCCGGGGAGGGAAGGGCCACTGGATCACCTGGGGGAAGGCCCGGAACGCCCGGGAGGCCTGGGCGCGGGGTGAGGTCAGCGTCCTCTGGAGCGGGCCGCCCGCGCGATGGCCACCACAGCCTTCTCCAGGGCGTACTCGGGGTCGTCCCCGCCGCCCTTCACTCCCGCGTCCGCCTCGGCCACGGCCCGCAGCGCGACGGACACCCCGTCCGGGGTCCAGCCGCGCATCTGCTGCCGCACCCGGTCGATCTTCCACGGCGGCATGCCCAGCTCCCGCGCGAGGTCGGCCGGACGGCCCCCGCGCGCGGAGGACAGCTTGCCGATGGCCCGCACGCCCTGCGCGAGCGCGCTCGTGATCAGCACGGGGGCGACGCCGGTGGCCAGCGACCACCGCAACGCCTCCAGCGCCTCCGCGGTCCGCCCCTCCACCGCCCGGTCGGCGACGGTGAAGCTCGAGGCCTCGGCCCGCCCGGTGTAGTACCGCGCGACGACGACCTCGTCGATGGTCCCCTCGATGTCGGCGACCAGCTGGGACACGGCGGACGCCAGCTCCCGCAGATCGCTGCCGAGAGCGTCGACGAGCGCCTGGCAGGCCTCCGGCGTCGCGGACCGCCCGGTCGCCCGGAACTCGGCCCGCACGAAGGCCAGCCGGTCCGCCGGCTTGGTCATCTTCGGACAGGCCACCTCCCGCGCCCCCGCCTTGCGCGCGGCGTCGAGAAGCGCCTTGCCCTTGGCCGCGCCCGCGTGCAGCAGCACGAGCGTGATCTCCTCGGCGGGAGCCCCGAGATACGCCTTCACGTCCTTGACCGTGTCGGCGGACAGGTCCTGCGCATTGCGTACGACCACGACCTTGCGCTCCGCGAAGAGCGAGGGGCTGGTCAACTCGGCGAGCGTGCCGGGCTGCAACTGGTCCGACGTCAGGTCGCGTACGTCCGTGTCGGCGTCGGAGGCCCGGGCGGCGGCCACCACCTCCTGCACGGCACGGTCGAGCAGGAGGTCCTCCTGGCCCACGGCAACGGTCACCGGGGCGAGAGGATCGTCATTCGCAGTCTTCCTGGCCATCGGGACAAGCATGTCACGCGCCACTGACACCGAACCCCGCGAGCGCCTCCCTGACCCCTGCCTCTGCCCCCCTCCCCTTCCCTCCCCCGCCTCCCCTGCCCCCTTGTCCTCCTGTCCCTCTACGGCTCCTCCCGCCACCCCTCCCACTCGCCCGCGAACGCGTCCAGCTCCCCCTCGTCGAGCCGCCCGTCCTCGTCCCGCAGCACGACCAGCCACTGCGCGTCCTCCGCGTCGTCCTCCCCGGCCAGCGCGTCCCGGACGACCTGCGGCTCCTCCCGCACTCCGAACCGCTCCCGGAGCGCCTCCACCACCTCCTCCGCGGCATCACGATCGGGCAGCACCAGCACATGTCTCACATCGCTCACCCCGTCATTTTCCGTCACGCCCACGGACCGTCGGCACCCGCTCCAGCTCGATCCCGAACCGCTCCCGGTACTCCTCCAACACCTCCTCGTCCCCCACCAGTTCGCGCTCCTCGCTCGTGCCGTCCGCGGCCGTCGCCTTCAGCTTGTGTCCACTGAGGGTGATCCTTCCGCCGTCCTCCGTGACCCGCGAACAGATCAGCGACTGGGTGAAGTGCGACCCCGGCGAGCTGCTGTGCCACCAGGCCCCGGCCGCGAAGTCGCCCAGCACCCTCGGTCGCACCTCCACCCGGTACACCCGCCCGCCGTCGTGCACGACGTCCAGGTCGGCCGCCCCCGCCGACCGCGCCGATCCGTCCGCCCCGCCCTTCACCCCGGCCGCGTCCGGGCCGGCCTCGACGATCCGGAACGTCCCGCCGGGATCCTCCTGTTCGCCTCGGTGCTCCCACCGGAGCGGGTAGTGGCTGTGCGCCCCGAACCCGACGTCGGCCAGCCACTCCCCCGCGTCCACCGTCCGCACCAGCAGCGCCAGATGGTCGTAGGGAATCCCGAGCCGCTCCTCCTCCCCGTACACCCGCGCCGCGAACAGCGTCACGTCGAATCCGAGCACCCTCAGCAGCGCCCCGAACGCCCCGTTCAGCTCGTAACAGAACCCTCCCCTCCGCCCATCGACGACCTTCTCGACCAGCCGGTTCTCCTCCAGCACGATCTCCTCGCCCAGATGGACCGACAGGTTCTCGAAGGGCACGGTCTGCAGATGCCTCAGGTGCAGCTCGCGTAGCACGTCGACGGTGGGCCACGCCGGATGCGGCACCCCTAGGCGGCGCAGATAGGCATCGACCAAGCGAGGATCAACCTTACGAGCGTCGACCTGGCGGGCGTCGACCTGGCCGGCGTCGACCTGGCCGGCGTCGGTCTTGCGGGCGTCAACCGGTGCGGGATTCATGCCCTCAGTCTCGCGCCACTCGCAGCGCCCCGCCCGCACCCGAGACAGCCAGCGCCCCGTCCCGGTCCGTCCGCAGCACCACCGCACCGCCCGCACGCAGCGCCGCGACCGTGCTGGGCGCGGGATGCCCGTACGGGTTGTCCGCGCCGCACGAGATCAACGCCAGCCGCGGCGCGACCGCCCGTATGAGGTCCGGATCCTGGTAGGCCGAGCCGTGGTGGGCCACCTTGAGCACATCCACCCCGCTCAACCGCGCGGCCGCCGGTGAGCGCGACAGCGCCCGCTGGGCCGGGGGTTCGAGGTCCCCGAGCAGCAGCATCCGCAGCCCGGCCGACCGCACGAGCAGTGTCACGCTGGCGTCGTTCGGCCCGTCCGGTTCCAGCGTCGGCCGCGGGGGCGGCCACAGCACCTCCCAGTCCAGGTCGTCCCCGATCCGGCGCCGCTCCCCGGCCACGGCCCGTACGACGGGCACCTTCCGAGCCTCCGCCTCCCTCCGCACGAACTCCACCTGGTCCACGGGCTCCTCGAACCCCGTCGTCTCGATCGCCCCCACCGCCCGCCCCCGCAGCACTCCCGGCAGCCCTGCGACATGGTCGGCGTGGAAGTGCGTCAGCACGACGAGCGGCACCCTGGTGATGCCGAGCGTGCGCAGGCACCGGTCGACCAGCGCCGGATCAGGTCCGGCGTCCACCACCACGCCCGCGCCGTCCCCCGCCGCGAGCACCGTCGCGTCGCCCTGCCCCACATCGCACATCGCCAGCCGCCAGCCCGGCGGCGGCCAGCCCGTGATCACCCGGGTCAGCGGCGGCGGCTGCACCACCACGAGCAGGAGCAGCACCCCGCCCAGCCCGCACAGCCACGGATGCCTCAGCAGCCGCTTCCCGAGCAACACCAGCCCCGCCGTGCCGAGGGCCAGCAACAGCGCCCCGCCCCAGCCGCCCGGCCAGTCCACGCCCCCGCCGGGCAGCGCCGCCCCCGACCGCGCCACACCCGCGATCCACTCGGCCGGCCAACTCGCGCACCACGCAAGCCCCTTGGCCACCGGCATCAACACGGGCGCCGTCGCCAGCGCCGCGAAGCCCAGCACCGTGGCCGGTGCGACCGCGAACTCCACGAGGAGGTTGCACGGCACCGCAACCAGACTCACCCGCGCCGACAGCACCGCCACGACCGGCGCGCACAGGGCCTGCGCGGCCCCCGCGGCCGCCAGCGCCTCCGCGAGCCGCGGGGGAACCCGGTGCCGTCGCAGCGCGGCGCTCCAGCGCGGCGCCAGCGTCAGCAGGGCCCCGGTGGCCAGAACGGACAGCAGGAACCCATAGCTCCGGGCCAGCCACGGGTCGTACAGCACCAGCAGCAGGACCGCCGTCGCCAGCGCGGGGATGAGCGACCTGCGGCGGCCGGTGGCGAGGGCGAGCAGTACGACGGCTCCGCAGGCCGCGGCCCGCAGCACACTCGGGTCGGGCCGGCACACGATCACGAACCCGAGCGTGAGCGCTCCGCCGAGCAGCGCGGTCGCCCGCAAGGAGATGCCGAGTCGCGGGGCCAGACCACGGCGCTCGATGTGCTGGGCCAGCCCGGGCGGCCCCAGGAGCAGGGCGAGGATGATCGTGAGGTTGCTCCCGGACACCGCGAGCGTGTGAGCGAGGTCCGTCTCCTTGAAGGCCTCGTCCAGCTCGGGCGGAATCCGTGCGGTGTCTCCCACGACCAGCCCCGGCAGCAGCGCCCGGGCGTCCGCCGGCAGCCCGTCGGTGGCCTCCCGCAGCCCCGCCCGCAGCCGGCCCGCCGTCCGCTGCGCCGCCGAGGGCTCCTCCACGACCGACGGCGCCGCTCGGTCCCGCACCCGCAGCACGGCCGCGATCCGGTCCCCTTGCGTCATCGCGGGCGCCAACCTCCCGGTCACCCGCACCCGGGTGGACGGCAGCAGCCCCAGCCACGGCGACCCGCCCGGCCCGCCCTTGGCTGCCTGTACGCCGCCCATCTGCCCGTCGGCTGATTCCGCACCCGCCCCGACGTTCCCGTTCCCGTTCCCGTTCCCGTCCACGATCATCAGCACCGGTGTCCGCGTCGCCACCGTCTGTCCGGCCGCTTCCTGGACGCTGCGCACCTCCCCTTCGATCAGGACGGAGTCCGGAGTCACGTGGTCCCCTCTGACCCTGGGCCGGGTGAGCCGGGGATCGGCGGTGATCTCGACCTCGGCGGTCACGGTGGCGTACTCCCGCGCCAGCACCGGCACCGGCCCTCGCCGCAGATCGGCCCCGTGCAGCCCGGCGGAGGCGGCAGCCGCGGCCACACAGAGCAGCACGCCAGCCACAGCCGGCTTCGGCCAGACACCGGGTCCGCCGGGGGCCTGCCCGCTGGAGCCACCTGAGCGCCTGCTCTCCGGCGCACCCGAGCTCCTGCCTTTGGGTCCACCCGAGCTCCCGTCCTCCGGCCCACCGGTACCTCCGCCTTCCGGCGCACCGCAGCTCCGACCACCACCCTGCGCGCCCGACCTCCGACTGCCCTGCCCGCCCAGGTCCCGGACGTCTCGACCGCCCAGGTCCCCGACGCCTCGGCCGGCCGCAGGCCGACCACCCCGCAGCCTGGAGTGTCGCTCGACTCCCGTGCCGCGCCGGCCCGCCCTCAGCAGCACGCCCGCCGCGAGCAGGCAGCCGAGCGCGAGGGCGCCCACCCACCCCGGCGACGCGTCCAACGTCAGCGCCGCCGTCGCCCAGGCCGCGAGCGCGGGCGGTACGAGCCGCAGATCCACCGGCCCTTCCTGCCGCGGGTGAGCATCGCCCAGCCGATTCCCGGAAGCCTCGTGCACAGCTCGGCGAGCACGGGAGCCGAGGCCGGTCCGAGGCCCTCCGGCCTCCACGGTCCGCCCGTTCCCCGTGCCGGAAGGCGCCTGTGCGGCGGCCATGTCGTCGCGCCTCATGGCCGTACGAGATTCCGCAGGTCGGCGAAGCGACGCTCGCCGATGCCGTTCACCTCGCGCAGCTCGTTCACCGACCGGAAACCGCCGTGCCGGGTGCGGTAGTCGACGATGTGCTGCGCCAACACGGGCCCGACGCCCGGCAGGGTGTCGAGCTGGTCCACGGTGGCCGTGTTGAGGGAGACGGGAGCCGCGGGCCCGGCTCCCATGCCGGCCCCGGCGGAGCCCGCTGCTCCCGCACCCGCCCCCGTACCCGCTCCTCCCGCCCCGGCAGCCGTGGCCGGTGCGGGACCGCCGACGACAACCTGCTCTCCGTCGACGAGGAACCGCGCACGGTTGAGCCCGTCGGTGTTCGTGCCCGGCCGCACCCCGCCGGCCGCGTTCAGCGCGTCGACCACGCGTGACCCGGCCGGCAGACGGTGGATCCCGGGCTTGCGCACCTTGCCGCTGACATCCACCACGATCTCGGCCCCGGCCGTGCCTGCGGCGCCCATGGTTGCGGAGGAAGCCGCCAACGTCGCGGACGTCCCGGCAGCGGCAGAAGGCGCGGCCCCGGCGGCCGGGCTCCGCTCTCCCACCTCATACGGAGCCGCGGCTCGCACCACCTCCGGAGGCCTCACGGGCTGGGCGCGCCCTGCCCAGAAGTGCTGTAAGGCGAAGGCAGCGGCGGCGACCAGCACCGCGGTGAGCGCGAGCACGCTCCTGCGCTCCATTCCGCAGCGCGCCTGCACCCACACCGGCAACCGCTCCCGCAGAGCCATCCCGGCTCGCTCCTGCCAGGTCCCTGGAGGACGCGCCCTCACCTCAGGAGCGTCACCGACGGGCACCTCGCCCACGTCCACAGCCAAAGCCAAGTCCACGTCCGCGGCCGCAGCTGTACCCGCATCCGCGCCCCCAGCCCGTTCGGTGAACAACACCTCCGCCCGCCGCCGGAGGTCCTCAGCCGAGGCATGACGCTGGCCGACCCGGCGTCGGCCGGGTGAGCGGCGAGGACGGACGCGGCCGTCGGAGTGTGGGCCCCGCCCGGGGCCGCTGGTCGCGTTCGGAGTGCGTGAGCGTGATCGAAGTGCCATGTCTCGAGGATCGGGCACTTCGCCACATCGCGATGATCTTGGTCAATTTCCGTGGATGACGGCCCAGTTGTGGATAACTCGACCACTCACCCGGGTGAGGAGCCAACAACCAAAGCCGACAGCCGACAGCAGGCAGCAGGCAGCAGGCAGCAGACCGATGCGTGGGCATCAGCTACCGCGGTGACACCACAACCCCCAACAGCCCGGGCCCCGTGTGCGCCCCGATCACCGCACCCACCTCGCTCACATGCAGGTCGCCCAGCCCGGGCACCCGCGTCCGCAGCCGGTCCGCGAGGGCGGACGCCCGGTCGGGGGCGGCGAGGTGATGGACAGCGATGTCGACCGGCGCACTGCCCGCCCGGTCGGCCGCCAGCTCCTCAAGGCGGGCGATCGCCTTGGACGCCGTCCGCACCTTCTCCAGCAGCTCGATGCGCCCGCCGTCCAGCTGGAGCAGCGGCTTCACCGCGAGCGCGGAGCCCAGCAGGGCCTGGGCGGCGCCGATCCGGCCGCCGCGGCGCAGATAGTCGAGGGTGTCGACGTAGAAGTAGGCGGAGGTGCCGGCGGCCTGCTTCTCCGCAGCCGTGACCGCCTCGTCCACCGTGCCGCCGGACTCCGCCGCCTCGGCGGCCGCGAGCGCGCAGAACCCGAGCGCCATCGCGACCATGCCGGTGTCCACCACCCGCACCGGCACCGGCGCCTCCCGCGCCGCGACGACCGCCGCGTCGTACGTGCCGGACAACTCGGCGGAGAGATGGAGGGAGACGATGCCGGTGGCGCCGGCCTCGGCGACCTTGCGGTAGGTCTCGGCGAAGAGCTGGGGGCTGGGGCGCGAGGTGGTGACGGAGCGTCGCTTCTGCAAGGCCTGGGCGAGAGAGCGGGTCGAGATCTCGGTGCCCTCTTCCAAAGCCTGGTCGCCCAGGACGACGGTCAGGGGCACCGCGGTGATGCCGTGGCGCTCCATCGTCCGCTGCGGCAGGTAGGCCGTTGAATCCGTGACGATCGCGACATGGCGGGACATGAGCTGGAGGTTACCTGCCGTAGCGCCTGGACGGCAGCCCGGCCCCTGACGGGCGGACAGCCCTTGACCGAATCAAGTACCGCGCCATGCACCGCGTCTGGCACACGGTCCGCCTCCGCTCGCACGGTCCGTCTCTCTCGCACGGTACGTCTCTACCGCGTCACGTCGTGCTCTCGGGGCGGGGCTTCTTCTGCCAGGGATAGACGGGGCGTGGCGCCGGAGGGGTGATGGAGGGCCGGGTCGGTTCCGCCGCGGTGTGTGAGCCGGGCGTCTCCGGCCAGGTCTGTCCTTGCGACGCGCTGTCGGCGGCCGGCGCCTCCGGCCACGGGGGCGGGGTCTGCGCGGGCTCGGGGGCGGTCCAGTGCCGCAGGGCTCCGGCCTCGACGTCTATCTGTGTGCTGAGGGTGTCCAGGTCGTCGTCGGCGAAGCGGTGGGCGCGGTCCCGGGCCGCCCAGCGCAGCGAGTCCGCCGAGCTGGTGATGCGCTCGGTGCGCTCCCGCAGCGCGGGCAGCCGCTCGGCGAGCGTCGCGCGGTCCGGCTCGGACTCCAGGCGCTTGAGCTCCTCGTCCAGTTCGTGTCCGTGCGCGCTGAGCCGCTCGAAGAGGCCGACGGACTCCTTCAGGGACGCGTCCTCGGCCACGCCCGCGTGCAGCGCGTCCTGGGTGGCCCGCATCGAGGTGCGCAGCTTCAGCCGGAGTTGGGCGATCTCGCCGGCCGGTCCGAGCCGGCCGAAGGACTTGGCCCGCAGGGTGTGGTCCTCGACCGTGCGGCGGGCCTGGGTGATGGTGCGGTCCACGCCTCGTTTGGCGGCGCCGACCGCCTTCACCGTGGCATAGGTGCCCAGCACGACAAAGAGCACGAAGAGCAGGGCGACGACTGCGATCACTGCTTCCACGAGCTCCTCCTCCGACCACCCGCGGCACACCCCGCGCCGCTCTTCAACGGTAAACGCTACGGGCAGGCGCGAAGTTCCAGAAGAACCCCGAACCTGCCCGTAGGGGACTACCCGGAGGCGCGCCCCAAAAACAGCAGCCGACCGACGTCGAACGACATCGACGGACATCGACGGACATCGAGCGACGTCGAGTGACTACGCCGTGACGATGTTCACCAGCTTCGGCGCCCGCACGATCACCTTGCGGATATCCGCCCCGCCCAGCGCCTTGACGACGTTCTCGTCGGCCAGCGCGGTCTTCTCCAGCTCCTCGTCGGAGATGGCCGGCGACACCTCCAGGCGCGCCTTGACCTTGCCCTTGATCTGCACGACGCAGGTCACGCTCTCGTCGACGACGTACGCCGGGTCGGCGATCGGCAGGTCCTGGTGGACGACCGAGTCGGTGTGGCCCAGCTTGCGCCACAGCTCCTCGGCGATGTGCGGGGCCAGCGGCGCGACCAGCAGCACCAGGGCCTCGGCGACGGGACGCGGCACCGCGACGCCCGCCTTGGTCAGGTGGTTGTTCAGCTCGGTGATCTTGGCGATGGCGGTGTTGAAGCGCAGGCCCTCCAGGTCCTGGCGCACGCCGTCGATCGCCTTGTGCAGGGCGCGCAGGGTGTCCACGTCGATGTCGGCGTCCTCGACGTCGACGACGTTCACCTCGCCGGTCGCCTCGTCCACGACGTTGCGCCACAGGCGCTGCAGCAGCCGGTACTGGCCGACGACCGCGCGGGTGTCCCACGGGCGGGAGACGTCCAGCGGGCCCATCGCCATCTCGTACAGGCGCAGCGTGTCGGCGCCGTACTGGACGGCGATCTCGTCCGGAGTGACGGCGTTCTTCAGAGACTTGCCCATCTTGCCGTACTCGCGCTTGACGGGCTGATCCTGGTAGAAGAACTGCCCGTCCCGCTCCTCGACGTCGGCCGCCGGCACGTACACACCGCGGGAGTCGGTGTAGGCGTAGGCCTGGATCATGCCCTGGTTGAACAGCTTGTGGAACGGCTCCACGGAGGAGACGTGCCCCAGGTCGAACAGGACCTTGGACCAGAAGCGCGCGTACAGCAGGTGCAGTACGGCGTGCTCGGCGCCGCCGACGTACAGGTCGACGCCGCCGTGCGGCTGGCCCTCGCGCGGGCCCATCCAGTACTGCTCGATCTCGGGGTCGACCAGCTCGTGGCTGTTGTGCGGGTCCAGGTAGCGCAGTTCGTACCAGCAGGAACCGGCCCAGTTGGGCATGGTGTTGGTCTCGCGCCGGTACTTCTGCGGACCGCGGCCGTCGCCCAGGTCCAGGGTGACGTGGACCCAGTCCTCGTTGCGGGACAGGGGCGTCTCGGGGGACGTGTGCGCGTCGTCCGGGTCGAAGGTGCGCGGCGAGTAGTCCTCGACCTCGGGCAGCTCCAGCGGCAGCATCGACTCGGGCAGCGGGTGGGCGATGCCGTCCTCGTCGTAGACGATCGGGAAGGGCTCGCCCCAGTACCGCTGGCGGCTGAACAGCCAGTCGCGCAGGCGGAAGTTGACGGTGCCCTCGCCGATGCCCTTGCGCGCCAGCCATTCGGTGATGCGGGCCTTGGCGTCGACGACGCCCAGGCCGTCCAGGCTGATCTCGTCGTTCGACGAGTTGATGATCTTCGCGTCGTACGACCCGAAGGCGTTCTCCCACGTCGACGGGTCGGTGCCGCGGTCGTCGGTCGGCTCGACGATGCAGCGGACGGGCAGTTCGAAGGCGCGCGCGAACTCGAAGTCGCGCTGGTCGCCTGCCGGAACGGCCATGATCGCGCCGGTGCCGTAGCCCATCAGGACGTAGTCGGCGATGAAGACCGGGATCCGCTCGCCGTCGACCGGGTTGGTCGCGTACACGCCGGTGAAGACGCCGGTCTTGTCCTTGGCCTCGGCCTGGCGCTCCACGTCGGACTTCGAGGCGGCCTGCGCGCGGTAGGCGGCGACGGCCTCGGCCGGGGTCGCGTGGCCGCCGGTCCACACGTCGTGGGTGCCCTCGGGCCAGGCGGCCGGGGTGAACTCGTCGACCAGCGGGTGTTCGGGGGCCAGCACCATGTAGGTCGCGCCGAACAGGGTGTCCGGGCGGGTGGTGAAGACGGTGATGTGCGCGCCGTCCACGGGGAAGTCGACGCGGGCGCCCTCGGAGCGGCCGATCCAGTTCCGCTGCTGCAGCTTGATGGCCTCGGGCCAGTCCAGCGCCTCCAGGTCGTCCAGCAGCCGGTCGGCGTAGGCGGTGATGCGCATGTTCCACTGGCGCAGCTTCGCCTTGAAGACGGGGAAGTTGCCGCGCTCGGAACGGCCGTCGGCGGTGACTTCCTCGTTGGCCAGCACGGTGCCCAGGCCGGGGCACCAGTTGACCGGGGCGTCGGAGGCGTAGGCCAGGCGGTACTCGCTCAGGACGTCGGCGCGCTCGACGGCGGTCAGCTCGTGCCACGCGCGCGTGTGCCCCGGCACGGCGCGCTCACCGGTCTCGAACTGGGCGATCAGCCCGGAGATCGGGCGGGCCTTCTGCGCCTCGTCGTCGTACCAGGAGTTGAAGATCTGCAGGAAGATCCACTGGGTCCACTTGTAGTAGTCCGGGTCGATCGTGGCGAACGACCGGCGCCTGTCGTGGCCCAGGCCCAGCCGACGCAGCTGGGACTTCATGTTCTCGATGTTGGCCTCGGTGGACACACGCGGGTGCGTGCCGGTCTGCACGGCGTACTGCTCGGCGGGCAGGCCGAAGGCGTCGAAGCCCAGGGTGTGCAGGACGTTGTGGCCGGTCATGCGCTGGAAGCGCGCGAAGACGTCGGTCGCGATGTAGCCCAGGGGGTGGCCGACGTGCAGGCCCGCACCGGAGGGGTACGGGAACATGTCCATGATGAACTTCTTGGGGCGGGCGACCAGCTCGGGGTCACCGGCCAGGTCGCCCTTGGGGTTGGGCGCCGCGTACGTGCCCTCGGCGTCCCAGAAGTCCTGCCAGCGTGCTTCGATGTCAGCGGCCATGGCCGCCGTGTAGCGGTGCGGCGCGGCCTCCGCCGGGACTGCGGCGGCCGCGGGGTTCGTCTCGCTCATGATCCTCAAAGCTCCATCGATCGTCTCTGCCAGCGGGTGTGGGTTTCGAGAAACGAAAAATCCCCTCGCACAGGAGGGGACGCCGCGCCGATGCCGGCCACCGTGTTCTCAGGCGGTCGGGGCTGGTCGGCGCGGCCCGCTAAGCAGAAGGCGTACAGCACGCATGGCGTTAGGGTACCGCAGGCTTTGAGCAAGCTGCGAGGCGCTTCCGTATGCCTGGTAGACAGCCCGCCCGCACCGTCTGGACTGAACCAAGGTCAATGCTTACTTCGCGTAACAGTCACTAAGGGACACCACAACCGTCCCCATTGTCATTTGATAACAACGCAATAACTCAAACCTCGTACCCATCGGTATGGAGCCGCTTAGAGTTCGGCAGCGGGACCGCTTTCCCGAACTGCTCGGAGTTGCCCCCATGAACCCTCGTCCTAGTAACAGCTCGCTCCCCAAGCCCGGCCGGTCGGCCTATGGGGTGGCGACGGCTGTCGTCCTGGTCCTCATACCCGTGGTCGTGCTGGTCGGCGGCGACCAGTTCCAGGCATTCCTCAACTTCGGTGCGGGCGTCCTGTCACTGGTCTGCCTCACCTGCTCGGTCATCTGGGGTCTCGTCGCCCAGGACCGGCTCATCCTCAACACACGTCAGCGGATCATCGCGCAGGGCATCCACCGCGTGACCGCCGTCGGCTCCATCGCGTTCCTCGTGGTGCACATCACGGTCAAGCTGGCACTGGACCACACCGTCCTGATCGCCGCGCTGATTCCTTTCAGCCTGGGCATCAAGGGCAGCGCCGGACTCATCGGCCTCGGCTCCCTGGCAGCCCTGCTCATGATCTTCGTCGGCATCACCGGCGCGCTGCGCAACCAGTTCGCCGCACCGGCCGAGGTCGCCGCCCGCTGGCGCGCCATGCACATGCTGGCCTACCCGGCACTGTGCGCGGCCCTGATCCACGGCCTGTTCGCAGGCCGCGCGGCAAAGCCGTTCTTCATGGTCTCGTACGAGCTGTGCCTGGCCGGGGTCATGGCCGCCCTCGCGCTGCGCGCCGCCCCGCGCCCGTTCAAGCGCAAGGTCGCCGACCGGATCACCGCCTTCTTGGGCACGCCGGACCGCTCCGCCATGGACGGCCTGGAGGCGTCACGCGCGCGCGTGGGAGAGACCGGATCGTCGGCACTGCCCGGCTACGAGGGCCGCTCGGCCCGCCCGTCGCCGGCCGACTCCATGGGCTCCAGCCGGAGGACACCGCCGTCCCCGCTGTACGACACGCCCGCCACGCCGGAGCCCGCGAACGGCTTCGCCGCCGCCTACCGCGCCGTCAACACGCCGCCCCGCGGCCAGCAGCAGCCCTACGCCGCCGACCAGACCGCCCGCATGAACATGCCGTTCGACATGCAGGCCACCGAGGCGATCCCACGCGTCGACAGCGGCGGCAGCACCTCGGGCAACTGGCCGATCCCGTCCCCGCCGCCAGTCGGCGAGGCGCCCCCGTCGGCCTACGACCCGCTCCAGGACACGGGATTCAACATCCCGGTCTACGGCAATTCGGGCGCCCCCGGATACGGCGGAGGTGACGTGCGCGACACCGGTGAGACGAACACCCAGTACGGCACGTACAACCAAGGTGACACGTACAACAGCGGTCCCGCCAATGAACCAGCGCCCGGCGCGTCCTTCGACGCAACGGGTTCGGGCGAACCTTGGAACACGCCTTCCGGAGGCTATAGGTGAACGAGGCCCTGCCCGACGTCCCAGAAGTCCGCGTGGTCGGCCTTCCGGTGCTCACGTCGGGCTTCGACCTTGTCGAGAGACTCGATCTGCCCATGCACCTCAAGGTCCACGGGCCGCTTGAACCCATGGGCGGGGAAGCCCTCGCCAAGCTGTCCGAGAACATCAACCTCAAGGGCCGCGGCGGCGCGGGCTTCCCCTTCCACAAAAAGCTGCGCTCGGTCGCCGAGGCCGCGATCAAGCGCGGCGTACGACCGGTCGTCGTCGTCAACGGCAGCGAGGACGAACCGGCCTGCCGCAAGGACACGGTGCTCATCAACCGTGCCCCGCACCTCATCCTGGACGGCGCGCTGCTGGTCGCCGAGGCGCTGGGAGCCCGCACGCTCGTGGTGGGGGTCACCCGCGAATCGACCCAGCGCTCCATGGAGGCCGCGCTCTCCGAACGCGGCCTGAGCAACGGGCGCCGCTCCGCGCTGCGCGCGAGCGTGCAGCGCAACCCGATCCGCATGGTCACCGGCGCCGCCGCGTCGCTGATCCGCTCGATCGACGGCGGCCCGGCCATCCCGCCCGGCCGCAAGGTCAGCGCCTCCCAGAACGGCGTCGGCGGCGCCCCGACCCTGCTCTCCAACGCAGAGACCTTCGCCCAACTCGCCATCGCCGCCCGCATCGGCCCGGAGCGCTACGGCAACACCGGCCTGTACGACGAGCCGGGCACCGTCATGCTCACGGTCTCCGGCGCGGTCGCCCGCCCCATGGTGATCGAGGTCCCCACCGGCGTGCCGCTGCGCTACGTCCTGCAGCTGGCCGGCGCCCCACCGGTCCCCCAGGGCGTGCTGACCGGCGGCTACCACGGCAAGTGGATCGACGCGGCGACGGTCAACGAGGCGATCGTCTCCCGCAATTCGCTGGACGCGGTGGGCGGGGCGCTGGGCGCCGGGGCGATCCTGCCGATCAGCATGGAGACCTGCCCGCTGGGCGAGTCGCTGCGGGTGGCGCAGTGGCTGGCGGACGAGAGCGCGGGACAGTGCGGTCCCTGCTACCTCGGTCTGCCCGCCGCCGCACGCGGCATGGAGGACATCATCAACGGCGGCGGCCCGGCCGCCCTGGAAGCGCTCAAGCAGGTCGCCAAGAACGTCAAGCGGCGCGGCGCGTGCTCACACCCGGACGGCTCCGCGATGTTCCTGGAGTCGACCATCAAGGCGTTCACGGACGACCTGGCCGCCCATGTCCTCGGAAACGGCTGCGGAAGGCCCGTGGAGGGCGTTCTGCCGCTCTTCGAGCCCGGGGAGGCCCCGGCGGGCATCACCAGCGGCGCACCGGCGGACGAGGGCGGTGGCAGCCGTCAGAAGATCTTCGTCGACTGGACGCTGTGCCGCGGCCACGGCCTGTGCGCGGACATCCTCCCGGAGGTCTTCCAGCTCGGCGCCGACGGCTTCCCGACGGTGGCGCAGGCGAAGGTGCCGCAGTACGCGGAGGCGAAGGCGCTGCGCGCGGTGCGCCGCTGTCCGGCGCTGGCCCTGCGCATCGAGGAGGACACGCGCGCGCAGGCCCCCGCCCGCAACCTCCCGGTCCTCTCCCAGGGCCGCGGCCGCCGCGCTCTCGGCCGCTGAGCCGCACGACACCCGTACGGCAGCCGTACGACGACGAAGGGGCCGCCTGGAAACAGGCGGCCCCGCATCGCCCGCCCCAGCCCCTCCGGCTCCCCGGCCCCTCGGGAACACAAAAAAGATCCCGCCGGATCGAATCCGATCCGGCGGGATCTGCTGTGGAGCTAAGGAGAATTGAACTCCTGACCTCCTGCATGCCATGCAGGCGCTCTACCAACTGAGCTATAGCCCCTTGCGGTGTTCCGCCGGGCTTCCCCGGCGGCGACGCCAACATTACCGGTCCCTGGCGCGGACCACCAAATCGTTTCCAGCCTGTCCGATTTCACCCGTTATGCGAGGTCAAGCGGTCACGAACGAATAGAACCGCTTGAGCGTGCAGTGCTCTTCGAGGAGGCGGCCGTAGATCGGCTCGCCCTCCAGCTCGCGGTACGTCTCGATCGGGTCGCCTTTTATGATCAGCGCCCGCGCGCATTCCTCACACCAGTACTGGTAGTCCGGGTTGACCGGCTCCATGTCACGGACGATCGGGGTGCCGCTGCCGCACCAGTCGCACTTTCGCCTGTGTGCACCCATCGATCAGCTCCAGCTGTGGCCGCAGGCCGTGCACACGTAGGAAATTCCACCGTTGTCGCCGAGGACCTGAGCCACATGAGCAGAGCCGCAGGAGGGGCAGCTGAGCCGGGTGGCCTTGTCCCGTCTCACCACTGCTTCGAAGAGGTGACCGCCCTCTCCGAGGATGCTCGCAGGCATCGCTACTCCCTCCCGTCGGGCCGCGCCCCCTTCCGGCCGTTTGATTCTGCCACGGCCGAGCCAATACGGTCAGCGACGCCTCAGTACCAGTCCGGACACGGCACCGACGGCGGCTGTCGCAGCGAGCGCGAACATGCATGTGAGAAGCGCTTCCGAAGAGGTATACGCCTCCGGGGCCCCAAGTGACTCAAGCCGGTTGAAGAACAGCGTGCCGAAGGCCGCCACACCGATCAGCTGCCCGAGCTGGGTGACCGTGGCGAGGAGCCCGCTCGCGTCCGCCGCGTCCTCGGGGCGCACCCCGGCCAGCGCCCGGGTGAGCGTCGGGCTGAAGGCGAGGGCGAGCCCGGCGCCCACACCGGTGTACGCGACGTACACCCAGACGCCCCCGTGGCCGCCGCCCTCGAACGCCAGCCCCACTCCGGCCACGGACAGCGCGGTGAGCGTGAACCCGGCCGGGGCCAGGGCCCGTTGCCAGGCGGCCGGCCACTTGCGCCAGGTCAGACCGACGGCCCCGAAGACGACCGCGGTCGGCGCGAAGGTGAGACCGGAGCGCAGCGCGCTGTAGCCGAGGCCGCCCTGGACGTGCAGGGTGAGCAGGAACAGGAAACCGCCGTTGACCGCCATGACGGCCAGAAGGCGCAGAACGGCGAGGTTCATGCCAGGGTGGCGCAGCACGCGGGGCGCGATCAGCGGGGCCCCGCCGCGCCGGGCGAGCCGGGCCTCGTATCCGCCGAACAGGACGAGCACAAGGGCGCCGGCAGCCAGGGACAGCCAGGACCACAGCGGCCAGTCCTCCTCCTGGCCGAGCACGAGCGGCACCGTGACCAGCGAGACGGCCGCGCCCAGCAGCACCAGGCCGGGCCCGTCCAGACCGCGCGCCCGTTCGCGTTCTGCCGCGCCGCCACGCGGCAGAACGCGCCTGCCCACGGCGAACAGGACGAGGCCCACCGGCACGTTCACCAGGAACACCGGCCGCCAGCCGGTGCCCAGCAGATCGGCGCTGACCAGGACGCCGCCCACCACCTGCCCGGCCGCCGCGCCGACGGCGAGGACCGCCGAGTAGGCCCCCAGCGCCCGCACTCGGGCCTCGCCGGTGAACGTGCGCTGGATCAGGCTGAGCACCTGCGGGATCATCACCGCCGACCCTGCACCCTGCACCAGCCGGAACACGATCAGCTCGGTGCCGCCCTGGGCCAGGCCGCAGGCGAGGGAGGCGAGCGTGAAGAGCGCGAGGCCGGCGAGGTGGACCCGGCCGTGGCCGAGCCGGTCGCCGAGCCGTGCGCCGGTGATCAGCAGCACGGAGTAGGTGATGGCGTAGCCGGCGACGACCAGCTGGAGTTCGGCGCCGGAGGCGTGCAGGTCGGAACCGATCGTGGGGGCCGCGACGTTCACGATGAAGACGTCGAGCAGTGCCATGAACTGAGCGGCGAGCACGACCGCCAACAGCCGCCGAGGCCGATTGTCAGTGGCAGGCGCTTTACTGGCAGCAGTCACCGAATTCGGGTGGATCGGGGTGATCGAGGGGTTCGCACGGTTCGAGTCATTCAGTGGATTCGGCGGATTCAACGGATTCGACGGATTCGAGGGAGCTGATGCGGGATCCGGGCCCGTCCGGGGCGTCGTCGTCATGCGGTCGAGCGTGACGCGGATCCGGTACGGGTGCCGAGAGCCCGCTGATGCTGGTACTGACAGCACCTGGCAGGGGACGGACGGGGGATCGACCATGGGGGATGTGACGATGGGGACACGGGCGGAGACGAGGACGGCGACCGGGACGGGGCATACGGCGGGGACAGGGCATCCGCCAGGGGCGGGGCTTACGACCGGAGAGGCCACGGCGACGGCACATCGGCGCCGGCCCGAGCTGGCCTCCTTTCTGCGCAGCAGGCGGGCCCGGGTGACACCGGCGGACGTGGGGATGCCGCCAGGGCTGCGCCGTCGTACTCCGGGGCTGCGGCGCGAGGAGGTCGCCCAGCTCTCGGGCGTGGGCGTCACCTGGTACACCTGGCTCGAGCAGGGTCGGCCGATCAACGCCTCCGCACAGGTCCTGGACGCCGTGGCGCGCACACTACGGCTCGACCCGCCCGAGCGGGAGCATCTGTACCACCTCGCCGAGGTGCCGTACTCGCCCCAGCCGGAGGCGCTGGTGCAGAGCGTGGGCCCGGAGATCCAGGGCATCATCGAAGCGCTCGTCCCCCGCCCGGCGGTGGTCTACAACTCGCGCTACGACATCCTCGCCGCCAACAGCGTCTACCACGACCTGTTCATCGCGCCGGCGGCGGAGCTCGCCTCCCGGGTCCCGGCCAACGCGCTGTGGCGGCTGTTCACGGTGCGGGAGGAGGACTGCCCGCTGATGTTCCGGGACAGGGAGCTGCCGGTGATGGTGGCGACCCTGCGGGCGGCGTACGGGGTGCATGCCGGCGAGCCGTCGTGGGAGGAGTTCATAGGCCGGCTGTCGACGGCGAGCCCGCTGTTCGCGCGGCTGTGGGAGTCCGGTGACGTGGCGGAGCCCGGCCGCCGCGTGAAGGTCTTCCGGCACTCGACGTTGGGCGAGCTGCGGATGACGTCCACGTCGCTGTCGGTCAACGGCATGCCGGAGTGCCGGATCGTGGTCTACACGCCGAACGACGAGGAGACGGCAGAGCGCGCGGCTCTGCTGCGGAGCGGGGCGACCCTTGGGCAATGAAAAAAATCCCGCCCCCTGAGGGACGAGATCTTCGTCAACCGATCTTTGACAACTCCACAGAGTGTCGATCAGTGGAGCTAAGGAGAATTGAACTCCTGACCTCCTGCATGCCATGCAGGCGCTCTACCAACTGAGCTATAGCCCCGAGTGTTCTTCCCGCTCGGCGGGGCGAACAAGAAGAACTTTAGCCTGCGACCTGCCGGAAAGTGAAATCCGGGCCCCGGCCTGCGGTACGACGCTCAGTCGTCGTCGCCGAGCACCGGCTCCGGCAGGGTGCCGGCGTTGTGCTCGAGGAGACGCCAGCCTCGGGCGCCCTCGCCGAGGACGGACCAGCAGCAGTTGGAGAGGCCGCCGAGGCTCTCCCAGTTGTGCGACTCCAGGCCGAGGAGACGGCCGATGGTGGTGCGGATCGTGCCGCCGTGACTGACGACGACCAGCGTGCCGTCGTCGCGGAGCTTCTCGGCGTGCCGCAGCACGACGGGGGCGGCGCGGTCGGCGACCTCCGTCTCCAGTTCGCCGCCGCCGCGGCGGACCGGCTCACCGCGCTTCCAGGCGGCGTACTCGTCGCCGTGGCGGGCGACGATCTCCTGGTGCGTCAGCCCCTGCCACACGCCCGCGTACGTCTCGCGCAGGCCCTCGTCGTGGGTCACGTCCAGGCCGGTGAGCGCGGCCAGCTCGGCGGCCGTGTTCGCGGCGCGCACTAGGTCCGAGGCGACGATGGCGTCGGGCTCGAGCGAGGCGAGCAGCCGGGCGGCGCGGCGCGCCTGGGCCACGCCCGTCTCGGTCAGCGGGACGTCCGTCGTGCCCTGGAAGCGGCTCTCCACGTTCCAGGCGGTCTGGCCGTGCCGCCAGAGGATGACGCGCCGACCGCGGCCCGGCCTGGGCCCGGCCGCGGAGGAGGACGGGGCAGTCACCGCAGCTCCCCGAACCCGGCGGTGTCATCCTCCTGGGCCTTCAGCTTGGCGTGCTCCTGGGCCTTGCCGCGGGTCGCCTTGGCGTCGGCGGGCAGCTCCAGCTCGGGGCAGTCCTTCCACAGCCGCTCCAGGGCATAGAAGACGCGCTCCTCGCTGTGCTGGACGTGGACGACGATGTCGACGTAGTCGAGCAGGACCCAGCGGGCCTCGCGGTCGCCCTCGCGGCGCACCGGCTTGGCGCCGAGCTCCTTGTTGAGGCGCTCCTCGATCTCGTCGACGATCGACTTGACCTGGCGGTCGTTGGGCGCGGAGGCCAGCAGGAAGGCGTCCGTGATCGACAGCACGTCGCTGACGTCGTAGGCGATGATGTCGTGCGCGAGCTTGTCGGCTGCCGCCTGGGCGGCGGTGTTGATGAGCTCGATGGAGCGGTCGGTGGCGGTCACTACACGGCTTTCCGTCGGCGGTCGTTTGCCCTCAAGGGTCTCACGGACCGCCGACGGCCCCCATGCGATCAAGGGATCACCGTGCGGTCGCCCTCCTCGTGCGGGACGAGGAGGGCGTGCGGCCAAGGGCGACCAGGGCCTGCGGCTAGGACGCGGAGGGCTTGTAGTCCTGGCCCAGGACGACCGAGACGTCCGCGTTCGTGGAGACGGTCCCCTTCTTCACGGCGCCGGTGGACAGGCCCAGGGTCTTGGCGACCTCGGTGGCGTTCTCCTTGTCGGCGGCGTCCGCGTAGAGCACCTGGGACGTGGCCTGGGCGCTCGCCGGGGTGCCGGCCTCCAGGAAGGTGAAGCCGCCGTTCAGCAGCACCACGCGCGCGTCCTCGGTGTTGCTCTTGACGCCGCTGGCGTTCTGCACGGAGACGCTGACGGCCGCGTCCTTGTCGGGGCTCTTCGCGGTGCCGCCGAGGACGTCCTTGACGACGCCGGCGCCGGCCTCGGCGCTGAGCGTGCCGTCGGTCTGGACGGGCAGCAGGGCGGTCTTGTAGTCGCCGCCCTTGGCGAGGTCGGCGAGCTTGGCGAGGAAGGTACCGAGGTCCTTGTCCGTCAGCGAGGGGTCGAGGATCTGGGCCAGCGTCTGGACGGTGACCGTGGCGCCCTGCGCGTCGGAGGAGACCTTGCGCAGCACGCCCTGCATGACCTGGCCGAACCGCTCCAGCTGGACGTTCTGGGCCTCGCCGGAGGCGCGGTAGGTGGCGTAGGCGACGGCCATCTTGCCGCTGAGGGTCTGGTCCTCGCCCTTGTTGACGAGGGGTGCCTGGCCCTTCTTCTTGGCGGACGGGTCGGGCACGTCGGCGTCGGTGTCGACCTCGATGCCGCCGACGAGGTCGACGAGGTTCTGCAGATAGGGGGTGTCCAGGCGCCAGGTGCCCTCGATGTCGGTGCCGAGGACGGTGTCCAGCGCGTCGCGGGTCCCGGCGGAGCCGTCGTCGTCTACGGACTTGGCGAGGGTCGTCGTGGTGCCGTCGTCGTCCGTGAGGACGAGGGAGTTGGGCAGCAGGACGGTGGTGGCCTGCTTGGTCGTGGTGTTGTCCACGAGCAGCGCCGTGGAGGTGCCGCCCTCGGCGGTGTTGTGCAGATGGACGACGACCACGTCCCGCTTCTGGGCGGCCGTCGGTGTCGCGGTGTCGGCCTTGGAGTCGGAGGACGACAGGCCGGGCAGCTTCCCGGCGTACCAGAGGTAGCCCACCCCGCCGACCGCGACCAGGGCCAGCACCACGACGAGGGCGACCAGGCGGCCGCGGGCACGGCGCTTGGCCTCCTCGCGGCGTTCGGTGCGGTTCTCGGTGAAGTTCAGCCAGTCGATGACGTCCTCGGAGTCACCGTCGGGCTCCTCCACGAACGCGAACTGCTCGGTGTGGTAGTCCCCTTGGGCCCCGGTCCCGTCCGCGGTGTGCGCCGCGTCGCGCCCGTCCGTCCCCTCCTCGGCCTCCACCGGGCCGGCCTGCTGCGGGATGTAGGCGGTCTGCTCGGCGACACGGGGCTGCTCGGCGCGGGGCTGCTGCCCGCCGACGGCGGTCTGCCCGTAGGGGTCGTACGGGGCCGCGGAGGCGGGGCTGCCGCCCTGGGTGGCGTGAGCTCCGGTGCCGTAGGGGTCGTAGCCGGCCTGCCGGCCCGTGTCGTACCCGAGGTCCTGTCGACCGGTGTCGTACGGGTCGTAGGCGGGCGTCTGCTGCTGCCCGCCCGTGGCGTACGGGTCGTAGGCGTAACCCTGTTGGCCCTGGCCCTGCTGGCCGGACGGGTTCTGCTGCCCCTGTTGCCCGTACGGGTCGTAGGCCTGTTGCTGCGGCACCTGTTGGGGCGGGACCTGCCGGTAGACCGGCTGGCCGTACTCGTCGTAGCCGACGAGCTCGTACTGGTCGCCGCCGTACCCCGCGTCGTACCGGTCGTTCACCGGGACCCCTCTCGGCTCACTCGCCTCACTCGCCGCGGTACAGCTCGCGCTTGTCGATATAGCGCACGACGCCGTCCGGCACCAGATACCAGACGGGGTCGCCCTTGGCGACTCTCGCACGGCAGTCTGTGGAGGAGATGGCGAGCGCGGGAACCTCGACCAGCGAGACGCCGCCCTCGGGGAGACCGGGGTCGGTGAGCTGGTGACCCGGCCGGGTGACCCCGATGAAGTGCGCGAGGGAGAACAGCTCCTCGCTGTCCCGCCAGGTCAGGATCTGACCGAGGGCGTCGGCGCCGGTGATGAAGAAGAGGTCCGTGTCCGGGTTGAGGGCCCGCAGGTCGCGCAGGGTGTCCACGGTGTACGTGGGACCGCCGCGGTCGATGTCGATACGGCTCACCGAGAACTGAGGATTCTCGGCGGTCGCGATGACCGTCATCAGATAGCGGTCCTCGGCCAGGGAGACCCTGTTGTGGCTCTTCTGCCAGGGCTCGCCGGTCGGGACGAACACGACCTCGTCCAGGTGGAACTGCGCGACGACCTCACTGGCCGCCACGAGGTGTCCGTGGTGGATCGGATCGAACGTTCCGCCCATGACGCCGAGGCGGCGCTTGCCCGGGTTCCGCGGGCCGGTAGGCATGTCCTGCTCTCCCATGCGTGCAGACCCTACCGGCCCGTCCTGAGGGACCCGGCCGGCGGAGGCCCGAAGCGCCCCGCTATGCCCGACTGCCCCGAAGCGAACACCGGCGCCTCAGCGGTCGCGGTTGAAGCGGGTGGTGACCCACAGCAGGAACAGCAGGATGAGGAACGCGCTGCCGCCGGTGACATAGGGGCTGAGGCTCTCGTGGTTGCCACCGTGCTCCTCGCCCTCGGCGGCGAGGGTGACCAGCTGGGCAGCGGCGCTGTGAAGGCTCATCTTCGGCAGGACCTATCCGATGGAGGTCCCCCGCTCGAGCGAGGTCGAGAGTGGGGGAGGGCGGGATAAAGACGTCGGCCCATCGTAAGCGGGAGGCTCGGCGGCGATCACGCCGACTCCGCCATTGGGAACCTCCGCGTGGGAACCTTCGCGCGGAGTCAGTCGTCCTTCCGCTTGTAGCCCCGCAACAGAAACCAGGCGGTGAGCGCACAGCCCAGGATCATCACGACGAGTACGACGCGGAGCAGATTCCCCGCCCCTTGCTGCTGAGCGGCGCCGGCGGCCTCGGTGAGCCAGGCGGCTGCGGGGTTGTGCTCCATGGGGCGGGACTCCTTCGGTGTAGTGCCCGTCCACGGTAACTCCGCCTAGGCTGGGCTCTGCTTCGGGGGCGCAAAGAGCCGCACAAGGGTCCGCAAAGGGCGGGCCGTGCCACACGAGGGCCACACAGACGCACATGGGGGAAGACATGTCGGACGACGGCCGCGAGACCAACGGCTCCAAGAGCGACGGCTCCGCGAACAGCGGCTCCGAGAACGTGCCGAGCAGGCAGCGCAGGCGGTTCCCGGGGATCTCCTCGCGCGCCTACGAGCATCCGGCGGACCGCTCCGCCCTGGTGGCGCTGCGCAAGCTGAGCGGTTTCGACACGGTGTTCAAGGCGCTCAGCGGGCTGCTGCCCGAGCGGAGCCTGCGGCTGCTGTTCCTGTCCGACTCGGTGCGGGTCTCCGACCAGCAGTTCACGCACCTCAACGACATGCTGCGGGACGCCTGTTACATCCTGGACCTGGAGAAGGTCCCGCCGATGTACGTCAACCAGGACCCGCAGCCCAACGCGATGTGCATCGGCCTGGACGAGCCGATCATCGTGGTCACCACCGGGCTCGTCGAGCTGCTCGACGAGGAGGAGATGCGGGCGGTCATCGGCCACGAGGTGGGCCACGCCCTGTCCGGGCACTCCGTGTACCGCACGATCCTGCTGTTCCTGACCAACCTGGCCATCCGGGTCGCCTGGATCCCGCTGGGCAACCTCGCGATCATGGCGATCGTGACCGCGCTGCGCGAGTGGTTCCGCAAGTCGGAGCTGTCCGCCGACCGCGCGGGCCTCCTGGTCGGCCAGGACCTGAGGGCCTCGATGCGCGGCCTGATGAAGATCGCCGGCGGCAACCACCTGCACGAGATGAACGTGGACGCGTTCCTCCAGCAGGCCGAGGAGTACGAGGCGGGCGGCGACCTGCGCGACTCCGTGCTGAAGATCCTGAACGTGCTGCCCCGTACGCACCCCTTCACCACCGTGCGCGCGGCCGAGCTCAAGAAGTGGGCCGAGTCCCGCGACCACCAGCGGATCATGGACGGCCACTACCCGCGGCGCACCGAGGACAAGGACACCTCGGTCACGGACTCCTTCCGCGAGTCCGCCGCCCACTACGCGACCAGTGTGAAGAGCTCCAAGGACCCGCTGATGAAGCTGGTCAGCGACATAGCGGGCGGGGCGGGCGACCTGGGCGGCCGGGTCAGGCGCGGCTTCGGCGGCTCGGCGGGTCAGAGCACGCCCAAGGACCAGCAGCCGAGGAACGGCTCGGACGGGGCGGCGGACGGACCGACGGACACGACTCCGCGCGACGACGCCTGAGCACCGGCCGGCCAAGCGCCCAGGCACCCAGGCACCCAGGCACTCAGGCCTCGGTCACCCAGGACCCGGCCGACCAGCCCCGGCGGACCAGGACCCGGCCGACCCTGCTTCCGTCGGCCTCAGCCCCTCGACGTCAGACCTTCGGCTGCGCGCTCGTCGCCAGCGCCCCGCACAGGGCCGCCGCGCTGCCCGTCGCGTAGGGGTCCGTGCCGGCCGGGCCGCCCATCTTGGCGGTCTCGCCGGCCAGCAGGGGGCGCAGATGGTTGGTGGAGTCCTCGGCGCAGGACAGCGGGCCGGCCTGGACGTAGGAGACGATCAGCTGCGCCTGGTGGGTGCGCAGGTCCTCGCGGTCGAAGCGGAAGTGCAGCTCGCGGCGGACGGTGAACAGCGAGGCCGGCGTCTTCGCGTCGGCGCCGGTCGGCCGCAGGGCGTATACGAAGGTGTGGTCCGTGGTGACCTCGAGGGTCGAGGAGTCGGTCTCGGCGGCCGTCAGCGTCCCCTGGACGCGGATCTTGACGTCGGCGAGCTCGGCCTGGGCGGGGTCGAAGCGGACCAGCCAGCCGGTCGGGGCGTGCCGTCCGTCGGCGGCCGGGTGGCTGAAGCTCTCGTCGAACTGGTCGAGCTGGTCGCCGTCGATCAGACCGCGCACGGGCCGTACCTGCTGCCCGGTGAGCACCTCCGGGTAGAGGGAGGAGCGCACCAGATAGTCCTTGGCCGTGGTCAGGGCGGTGACGACCTGGCTGTCGGAGAAGTGCGCGGTGCGCCGGGAAGCCGGCAGTGGGATGCCCTCGGCCCCGATCCGGAACTGTGCGGCGGGACTGTGCGCGTACAGGGACTCCGCGTCGACCGCGCCGGGCACCGCGCCCTGCGGGGAGAGCGGGATGACGGTCATCCGCAGGGGTTCCACGGGCCGGCGCATCGCCGAACTCTGGTAGGGGTGGCGTACGCCCATGAAGATCGCGGTGCCGAAGGCGACGGCGATCAGCAGGACCAGCAGCAGGGCCTGCCGGGACAGGCCGCGGCGCAGGGGCGGGCGGCGGCGCACGGCGGGCGTGTGGTCGGTCATGCGCTCCTGCGCGGAGTACTCCTGGATACGGGCAGCGCGGACGAACGATTCGTCGAAGACGACGGATCGGTACTCGTCCTCTCCACCACCGGGAGCGCCCTCGGGTGTCCCCTCCGGTGGGTCTCCAGGCCCGCCCATACCTTCAGAGTAGGTCGCGGGGAGCCCGGGTAAACGCCTGGCCGCACGACAAGTTCTGACAGGTTCTCACCAAGGTGGACCCCCGGATGGCGCCCGGGGGCTCAGGGTGTGCGCGGGACCGCCGAGACGGGTGGCTTGGAGTGATCGGCCGACACGGACGGGGGCGGTGCGCTCCCCTGCTCCAGACCGGTCGTGGCGGGCGGCGGCACCTGGTCCCGGCTGCCCGAGGACGCGCCCCGGTAGACCGCGGCGAAGGCCAGCGCGACCATGCCGACGCCCATGACCAGGGCCAGCATCCAGGCGACGGGACGATGCCAGCGGACCTGCTTGCCGTACGTCCCGGAGGCGTTGTAGCGGCGTTCCCAGGCCTCGAGGTCGTCGGCGTCGTCCAGGTCGTCGAGGTCCGGATCATGGCCGAAATCGCCGGGTCCGTCGGGACCGTACACGTCGTCGTAGCGGTCGCCGCGGGCGCGGGCTCGGCGGGCCTCCGCCTCGGAGGCCTCGGCTCTCGCCTGCGCGGCGGCCAGGAGGCGTTCGACGGCGGTCGGCTCGTGCACCACGGCCGCCTGCACGAAGGCCTCGTCGAAGACCACGGAGGCGAACTCTTCGTCCGACACCCCGCGGTCGTGATCGTCGTCGGGCTCCCAGCCGTCAGGGAACGGCAAACCCCCCACGTCCTCCGGCACAAATCCAGAGTAGACCTGGAGGGTCAATTTGGGCAGGCGGTAGGGAAATTCGTCCGCCGGATGAGACGCCTCTCACCGGCCGCCCGCACCGGCCGTCCGCACCGGCCGCCGTGACGCCGTACGTGCCCGTCAGCGCCGTACGTGCCCGTCGCCGGTGACGATGTACTTGGTGCTGGTCAGCTCCGGCAGGCCCATCGGGCCCCGGGCGTGCAGCTTCTGGGTGGAGATGCCGATCTCCGCGCCGAAGCCGAACTGGCCGCCGTCCGTGAAGCGGGTGGAGGCGTTCACGGCCACCGTGGTGGAGTCGACCAACTGGGTGAAGCGGCGGGCGGCCTGCTGGGAGGTGGTCACGATGGCCTCGGTGTGACCGGAGGTCCACAGCCGGATGTGCTCGACGGCCCGGTCCAGCGAGTCGACCACGGCGGCGGCGATGTCGTAGGAGAGGTACTCCGTCTCCCAGTCCTCGGGCGTGGCCTCGACGACGGTCGCCTTGGAGTCCTTGGCGTACGCCAGGACCCTTTCGTCGGCGTGCACCGTGACCCCGGCGTCGGCGAGGGCGTCGAGGGCGCGGGGCAGGAACTCGGGGGCGATGTCCTGGTGGACCAGGAGGGTCTCGGCGGCGTTGCAGACGCTGACCCGGTGCGCCTTGGAGTTGATCAGGATGTCGATCGCCATGTCGAGGTCGGCGTGGGCGTCGACGTAGACGTGGCAGTTGCCGGTGCCGGTCTCGATGACCGGGACGGCGGACTCGGTGACGACGGTCTGGATGAGGGAGGCGCCGCCGCGCGGGATGAGGACGTCGACCAGACCGCGGGCGCGCATCAGCTCGCGCACGCTGTCGCGGCCCTCGCCGGGGACGAGCTGCACGGCGTCGGCGGGCAGCCCGGCGCCGCCGACGGCGTCGCGGATCACCCGGACGAGGGCGGTGTTCGACTCGTAGGCGGAGGACGAGCCGCGCAGCAGGACCGCGTTGCCGGACTTCAGGCAGAGGGCGGCGGCGTCCACGGTGACGTTCGGACGGGCCTCGTAGATGATGCCGACGACGCCGAGCGGGACGCGGACCTGTCGCAGGTCGATGCCGTTGGGGAGGGTGGAGCCGCGGACGACCTCGCCGACCGGGTCGGGCAGCGCGACGACGTCCCGGACGTCCGAGGCGATGGCCCGCACCCGCTCCGGGGTGAGGGTCAGCCGGTCGACGATCGCCTCGCTGGTGCCGGCCTCGCGGGCCTTGGCGATGTCCTTGGCGTTGGCCTCGACGATCTCACTCGTGCGGACCTCCAGCGCGTCCGCGATCGCGAGCAGCGCGTCGTCCTTGACCGACCGCGGCAGCGGCGCGAGGTCGGCGGCGGCCGCCTTGGCGCGGTAGGCGACCCGGGTGACCGGGGACATGGAGTCGTACGGCGAAAGCGTGGTCATACCGGAAGGGTAGTGCGCCGCGCGAACCCGTCCAGCTTTCATCCCATCCCCCGAGACACACGCCCGAGACGCACCCGAGACCCGCCATCCGGGCCCGTCCTCGGGGCCCGTCCTCGGGGCCCGTCCTCGGGGCCCGTCCTCGGGGCCCGTCCTCGAGGACGGCCGTCGGGACACGCCGGGGTCAGTAGGGATGCACGCCGACCGGGGTCGCCGGGGCGGGGCCGTAGCCCTCGGCGATGCGCTGGTGGTAGGTCTGGCGGTCGATGACCTCCAGGCCGACGATCTCCCAGGGCGGCAGCCCGGCCGTCTGGCGGTGCTCGCCCCACAGGCGCAGGGCGACGGCGGCCGCGTCGTGCAGGTCGCGGGCCTCCTCCCAGTACCGGATCTCGGCGTGGTCGCCCGCGTATCTGCTGGTCAGGAGGAAGGGATGGTCGTGGGCGAGCTGTTCGAGGGCGCGCCGGACCTCCTTCAGCGGGGCCTCCTCGCCGGAGACGCTCAGGGTGACGTGCCACAGCCGGGGCAGGTCCACGGGCAGCCCGCCCTCCGCCTCGAGGCCCTCCTCGGCCAGGTAGCGCTCGCCGGCCGCCACGCTGGTCAGCGCGCGCTCCTCGCCGGGGCTGCGCGAGGGCGCCGGGCCGGCCGTGCGCGACGACGCCGAGCCCGCCGTACGCGAGGAGGTCGCGGGGGCCGTGCCGGTACTTCCACGAGCCGCTGCCACCCCAGGGCGCACTCGTCTCACGACGGCCTCCTTTACGCAGCGCTCGTGCGGAACGTGTCCCGCGTTCGTGCCCCCGGGACAGCGGTCCGTGTCCCCGGGACATTCGTGTCCCTGTGACAAAGTTGAGCAGGCCGCACGGCTCCGTGGGGCGGTTTCACGGAACGTCCCCCACCGGTACGGGCCGTTCGAGCGGGTTTACGGGTGCAGGATCACCAGGTCGTCGCGGTGGACGACCTCCCGCTCGTACTCGGCGCCCAGTTCCCGCGCCAGTTCCCGGGTGGAGCGCCCGATCAGCTGGGGGATCTCCTTGGCGTCGAAGTTGACGAGACCGCGGGCCACCGCGTGCCCCCGGGCGTCGCGCAGTTCGACGGGGTCGCCCGCGCTGAACTCGCCCTCGACGGCGGCGATCCCGGCCGGCAGCAGCGAGGTACGCCGCTCGACGACCGCGCGCACCGCGCCGTCGTCCAGGGTCAGCGCCCCCTGCGGGGTGGACGCGTGCTGGAGCCACAGCAGCCGGTCGGCGGAGCGTTTGCCGGTGGGGTGGAAGTAGGTGCCGGTGTCGCCGCCGGTGAAGGCGTCGGCGGCGTGCACGGCGCTGGTGAGGACCACGGGGATGCCGGCGGCGGCGGCGATCCGGGCGGCCTCGACCTTGGTGACCATGCCGCCGGTGCCGACGCCCGCCTTGCCGGCGCTGCCGATCTCGACGTGGGCCAGATCGCCCGGCCCGCGCACCTCGGCGATCCGCGAGGTGCCCGGTTTGCTGGGGTCGCCGTCGTAGACGCCGTCGACGTCGGAGAGCAGGACCAGCAGGTCGGCGTGGACGAGGTGGGCGACGAGGGCGGCGAGGCGGTCGTTGTCGCCGAAGCGGATCTCGTCGGTGGCGACGGTGTCGTTCTCGTTGACGATCGGGAACGCGCCCATCGCCAGCAGCTTGTCGAGGGTGCGGGAGGCGTTGCGGTGGTGGGCGCGGCGGCTCATGTCGTCGCTGGTCAGCAGCACTTGGCCGACGCGGACGCCGTAACGGGCGAAGGAGGCGGTGTAGCGGGCCACGAGCAGGCCCTGGCCGACGCTCGCGGCGGCCTGCTGGCGGGCGAGGTCCTTGGGGCGGCGGCGCAGGCCCAGCGGGGCGAGGCCGGCGGCGATGGCGCCGGAGGAGACGAGGACGACCTCCTTCTCTCCCCCGCTGCGGCTCTTGGCGAGGACGTCGACGAGCGCGTCGACCCGGTCGGCGTCCAGGCCGCCCGCGGCGGTGGTCAGCGACGAGGAGCCCACCTTGACGACGATCCTGCGGGCCTCGCCCACAGCCTGCCTTGCCCCTGCCACCTTGTTCTTCGTCCCCTTGACTAGGTCCCCGACAGCTCCCCGACTGCCCCGCAATCTACGCGAACGGGGGCGGACGCCGCGCGCGAGTTCCAGTCCCCGGACAGCTCCCCGGACAGCTCCCCGGACAGCACAGAGAGTGCATATCCGTAGCCGTTTGCTCACACTTTGCATACGGCAAAAAGGATGTATAGGTTCCACAGGAAAATTGAAGAGAACCCAAATTTATTTTGAAGTTTGCGTCACCTACAGTTCGCCGTGTGAAGCGCATACTCCTCAGATCGGGGAAGAGCCCCTTCGACGTGGTCCCCGTCGAGGAAGCCCTCCACCGCGACGTGATCGCCACCAACGCCGGCAACCTGATCTTCAGCGATGCCGCCCACAAGATCCTCACCACGCCGGACGCCGAGGTCGTCTCGAACGGCATGCGGACCGAGGTGGGCGCGGCGGCCCGCATCAACGAGGAGTACGACGCCTTCGTCGTGCCGCTCGCCAACGCCTTCCGGCCGTCCTTCGAGAGCTCCCTGGAGCGGCTGACCCGGCTCATATCGAAGCTGAAGATCCCCGTCGTGGTGCTCGGCGTCGGCGCGCAGGCCGGCCTGGACAACGACGCGGCGCGGCTGAAGGCCATGGAGCCGACCGTGAAGGGGTTCGTCTCGGCGGTGCTGGACCACAGCGCCACCATCGGCGTCCGCGGCGAGTTCACCGAGAAGTACCTCACCGACATGGGCTTCAAGGACGTCGAGGTCATCGGCTGCCCGTCGCTCTTCATGTACGGCGACAAGCTCACGGTCGAGAAGCGGACGCCGGCACTGACGCCCGAGTCCCGGATCGCGATCAACGGCTCGCACAGCGCGGTGCGCTACGGCGGCCTGCACCCGATCATCACGAACACCCACGCGCGCTACCCGAACCTGAGCTTCATCGGCCAGAACCTCACCGACGCGCGCCAGCTGCACTGGCGGGACGTCGACTCCACGGCCGGCCGGATCACCCAGATGCCGACCCACCCCGACCACCCGATGTACCGCGAGGGCAAGGCGCGGGTGTACGTCGACCCGGTCACCTGGATCGACGACCTCAAGGAGTACGACTTCTCCTTCGGCTCGCGCATCCACGGCAACATCGCGGCGCTGCTGGCGGGCACGCCCGTGACCGTGCTGTGCGGCGACTCGCGCACGCTCGAGCTGTGCCGCTACTTCGAGATCCCGCACCGGCAGCTGGATCAGACGCCCGCGGACGTCGACCCGGCGAAGCTGTACGAGGAGGCCGACTTCGGCCCGCTCACCGCCAACCACCGGGAGCGGTTCGAGCGGTTCACCGCGTTCCTCGGCAAGAACGGGCTGGACGACACCTTCACGCACGGCGACGGCGGCGAGGCCTTCGAGAAGAAGCTGCGGGCGCTGAAGTTCCCGGCGGGCGTGCGCCCCTGGAACGACGCCGACCTCGCCTCGCTGACCAGCCGGTTCGGCTGGCTCCAGCAGCGCATCAGCGAACTGGACACGCACAACGCCCAGTTGAAGCGGGAGTTGGCGAAATCCCGGGCCGGCGCCAAGGCGGCCGCCAAGGCCTCCGCGGTCATCCCGGCGCCCTCGATCTACCGCCGGGCCAGGCGCGCGGTGGGCGGCCCGCTGCGGCGGGCGCTGAAGCCGTCGAAGTAACGCCGCCGCCGACGTCGTACACAAAGGGCCCGGTCCCTCGTGGGACCGGGCCTTCTCGTTCTCAGACCGCCGATCAGGCCGCCGCCGTGCCGCCCGGTCTCGGGGTCAGGCGCTTCTTCAGGCGGCGGAGCCTGCGTCGGACCTTGCGGGTCGCCTGGCGCAGGAAGGTCTCGGCCGGGTCCTGGCGCCAGCCCGGGTAGGCCTTGGCCTCGCGGGGTTCGGCGAGGTAGACGCGGTCGGGGACGCCGGCCTTGCGGGAGCGGTAGTGCGGGTAGGCGAGGTAGAGCTGGGTGCCGCCCTTCTTCAGGACCGGCTTGGGCTCGCTCTTCGCCTTGATGAACTCGACGACGTCCTTGAGGAGGTCGGGGCGCTGCACGGCCACCAGATACAGCCGCAGCCGCTCGTGGACCTTGAGGCGCTGCGCCACTCCCTCGTTCCAGTGGGCGTCCATGAGGGGCTTGGCCAGCTCGAACTTGGTGCGCCGCTCGTCCTCCGTGTTGCGCAGGAAGACGGGCCCGAACTGCGGCAGCAGGGTGACGAGGAACGGGCGGACCATGAGCACATCACGCTTGGGGCCGGGCGGGACCATGCGCTCCAGCAGGCCCATCAGGGCGCGCGCGGAGTCGAAGCGCAGGGTGTAACTGCCGCTCTTCGTCACATGCTTGCCGTCGTCGCGGCCCACCAGGTAGTAGCAGGTGTAGTCGGCGACCACGGAGACGCCGTCGGCCCGCAGATAGGCCTCCATGGTGAACAGCGCGTCCTCGCCGGTCCACAGCGACTCGTCGAAACGCATGCCGTGGCGCTCCAGGAACTCCCGGCGGAACAGTTTCTGCGCGCTCAGCGTGAACTTGATGTTGGAGGAGTAGACGTCCGTACGGTCGACGGTCTTGCGCCACATCGACTTCGGCGCGCTGCGGTTGACGCCCTCGACCTTGCCGAGGACCACGTCCGTGCCGTTGCGGTCGGCGATGGCGACCATGCGCTCCAGGGCCTCCGCGCCCAGCCGGTCGTCGGCGTCGAGGAAGAAGACGTAGCGCCCGGCGGCCTTGCCGAGGCCCACGTTGCGTGGGCCGCTGGGGCCGCCGGAGTTCTTCTGGCGGATCACCGTCACCGCCATGGGCGCGCGGGCGGCGAACTCCTCGAGACAGTCCCCCGAGCCGTCCTGGGAGCCGTCGTCGACGGCGATGACCTCGATGCGGGTCGGGTCGAGTGTCTGCGCCTCGACGGATGCCAGGCACTCGACCAGGTACGGCATCGCTTCATACGCCCCGATGACGACGGTGACGTCAGGCTGCGTAAGAGTCACTTTTCCCTCTCATCACGCAACAGTTCCCCCTCATAAACGTTCTGGATACCCGATAGACGATTGACAGGTAGGCCAGGTTGCCTCGCTTTCTGCACGTGTTCCACATCACAGGATGCCTGAAAGGCCCGGCCCCCGAAGATTCGCTCCGGGGGCCGGGCCTTTCGAAATACGGGCGTCAGCCTGCTGTAACACCGTTCTTCAATTCCGCGTCACCGTCGGCGCCGCCGCCCGCTTCACCGTCGGCGGGAGCGATCGTCTCGACGTCGGCCCCGTCCGCCGCGGCGGCCCGGGACTCCTGGCCGACGTTGCGGGCCTCGGCCTTGAGCGCGAGGTCGGCGATCGCGGTGTCGAACTGCTCGCGGGAGGTCGGCTCGTCGGGACCGAGCAGGTACTCCTTGAGCTCCTTGCGGTCCGCGGCCAGCGCGTCGGCCGCCGGATCGCGCACCGCCGCCAGCAGCTGGTCCAGCTCGTCGGCGCCGTTGGTGAGGATCACGGCCGCGCGGACGGCCGTGTTCTGCCGCCGGAACTCCTCCGCGCCCAGCTCCGCGGAGTCCGTCACCGCGTACGGCTTACCGCTCGCGATGAAGTCGGAGACCACGCTGGAGATGTCCGAGACCATCGCGTCGGAGGCGTTGAAGCAGTCGTACAGTCGCGGTTCGGAGCCGGTGATCACCCGGTGCTCGAAGGCGGGGAAGGTCTGCCAGTAGGCGTCGTTCCACTCGGCGCGCAGCCGGGCGGCCTCCTCGTGCTTGCGCATGTCGACGAGGCCGTCGCGGCTGGTCACGGCCTCGTCGGCCTTCGCGTCGAAGGAGAGCGAGAGGTCGTCGAGGCGGGCCTTGAGACGGGTCAGGTCGGCCTTGGCCTTGGCCTGGGCTGCCGGGTCGGCCCGGAAGCGGGAGTCGGCGGCGCGCTGCTCGGCGGCCTTCTTGATGAGGGCGGTGATCCGCCGGTGCGCGGCGCCCGCCTTGGCGCTGCGGGTGCCGGTGAAGGGGTGCGGCTTGTACAGGACGCGGACCGGGGGATCGGCCGCGACCAGCTTCTTCACGATGTTCTCGCCGGCCAGCAGGATCGAGGTGTTGCCCGGGTTGTCGTCCCAGCCCTCCCAGGTGGGCGCGTACAGGACAGTGGCGATCCGTCCTTCGGCGGCTCCGCCGCCCTGCCACCGCTCGATCGGCGCCAGCTGCGGGCGGCCGACCTCCACGATGTCCTCGTCGCGGATGCCGACGTCGGCGATGGCGTAGCGGTCGCGGCCCGCGCGGCCGGCGGTCCACACCTCGTCGTAGGCCTTGCTGAACGGGTTGACGCTGGCGAGCTTGTCGCTGTCGCCGTGGCCGATGAAGACGTGCTTCATGGTGGGCACGCGCAGCATGTGGATGTTCTTGCCGACGTTCGCCGCGTACAACGTGACCCGCACCATGGACAGGTCCATGTTCATCAGGTGCACCCCCCCGGGCACGCAGACGACGGGGACCGTGGTGGGCGCCATCCGCTCCAGGACGGAGCGCTCCCGCAGGATGATCAGCGGCCGGGACTCCAGCTGCTCCATGGTCTCCAGCCACATGTTGACCTGGTAGGCGGAGTCCTTGGAGCCCGAGAAGTACAGCACCGTCTCCGGCCGGTACTCGCGCAGCCAGGCGCTGACGGTGTCCAGCACCCGGTCGGGCCTGGGCGGCAGCCGCTTCGCGCGCAGGTACGGCGCCAGCACGACGACGTACAGCGTGCCCAGGCCCAGGGTGAGGCCGACGCCCGCGTAGCCGGCCGGCTCCGAGTCGGTGAGGGCGTAGACCAGCAGGCCCGCGACGGCGGCGAGGTCCAGGTGGAGCATCTTCACGGCGGCCCGGGTCAGCAGCCGGCGCGGCGGGGCGTCCGGGATGCTCAGCCGGGAGGCCAGGTCGACGTTCCTGGTCACGACGGGCATCTGGCGGCGCCGGCTGATCAGGGTGACCAGCGCGCCGTGCGGGGCCTGCAGGCCGAAGAAGACCGTGAAGCAGGCGATGGCCGCGTAGAAGACCGGCTCCTCCGAGAGGTCCAGTCTGGCCAGCAGCAGGATCAGCAGCAGCTCGCGGACCAGGAACCGCGTGGACAGACCGGCCCTCACCTTGTTCAGCAGGTTGATGAGGTAGGTGCCCTTGCGGTGGAGATAGAGGTCCGCCAGGTACGTCACGGCGGCCGCGGCGGCGAAGGCGGGGGTGCTCGGAACGAGCGCGGCCAGCATGAGGCAGGGGTAGCCCAGCATCATGAGGACCGCCGCGGCCAGCTCGGCCACGCTGCCCACCCGGGCCACGCGAATAGCGGTGGATATCACGGAGAAACCTGCTCTGGGAGGGGTGCCGGTCATAAGGTGCCTAAAAGTCCGGAAAATCCTTTGTGAAGGTTTCGGGAGTTTTACGGATTCAGGCCCCTGTGAATTCTCCGTAAACGGGGAGCCACAGAGGCCTGAAATTCAATGGCTATTTGCGCTTGATTATGCCACGCCGTCCTGCCGGTCGAGCACCGAGGCCAGCGCAGCCTCGAAGCCGGTTGCCTTGCTCGCGTCCGCCGTGGGGTCCTGCTGGCGGACGTCGATGACGTGTCCGGTCAGCTCCGACAGCAGCACGTCCAGCGAAGTGCGGGCGACGGCCTCGGAGGAGAGCAGGCTGCCCGTGGGCTCCTGGCCGAAGGCCTTGGTACGCATGGGCGTCGCCGTGCGCTCGGGGTTCACGCAGTTCACCCGGATGGCGTCGCCGGCCCACTCGTCGGACAGGGCCTGGGTGAGGTTCACCATGGCTGCCTTGGTCGAGGAGTAGAGGCTGTACTCGGCGCGGCCGCGGGTGTAGCTGCTGGAGGTGTACAGCAGCAGCTGGCCCTTCGTTTCCGCCAGGTACTTATAGGCCGAACGGGCGATCTGCACCGGCGCGAGGTAGTTGACCTTGAGCGCTTCCTCGATGGTCGCGTTGTCGGTCTCGGCCAGCTTGCCGATGCGCAGCACGCCCGCGGTGTTGACGACGTAGTCGATGCGCCCGGACTCGCTGTACGCCTTCGACAGCGCGTCGTCGACCTCTTCGGGGTTCTCCACATGGGTGCCGGTGGTGGAGCGGCCCAGGGCGTAGACGGTGGCGCCGTAGGACTCGGCGAGCTCGGCGATGTCCTTGCCGATGCCGTAGGAGCCGCCGAAGACGACGACCGTCCTGCCGGTCAGCAGCTCGCGGTAGATCTCCTCGCTGTACGGCTCGGGCGTGGCGCTGGAGGCCAGCTGGAAGAGCTTGTCGGCGATGAAGACGTCGACGGGCTGGGTCACCTTCATGTTGTACTCGTCGCCCGCCACGACGTGGATCGGCACGTCCGGCAGGTACCTGAGCACGACGGAGCAGTCGTCCGTGGCCTGGAAGTTCGGATCGCCCGCCGCCACCTCGTAGGCGCGGCGGATGGTGGACAGCTTGAACGCCTGCGGGGTCTGGCCGCGGCGCAGCCGGGAGCGGTCCGGGATCTCGGTGATGAACTCGCCGTCCTCGCCGTGCGTGCGCGTGACGATGATGGTGTCCGCGGACGGGATGGCGACGTCGACGGCCTGGTAGCGGTCCAGCGCGGCGACGCAGTCGTCGATGACGCGCCGCGACAGCAGGGGGCGTACGGCGTCGTGGAAGAGGACGTTGAGGTCCTCGCCGTCGGCCAGCCCCTCGCCCAGGGCGCTGATGGCGCGCTCGGTCGTCTCGTTCCGGGTGGTCCCGCCCTCGATGATCCTGGTGACCTTCTTGAAGCCGGCCTTGGCGACGATCTTCTCGATGTCGGGCACATAGCCCGGCGCCATCAGCACGATGACGTCGTCGACGGAGTCGGCCTTCTCGAAGGTGGTCAGGGTGTGCTCGATGACTGCCTTGCCGGCGATCTTCAGCAGCTGCTTGGGGATCGACAGACCGACGCGCTGGCCGGTGCCACCGGCCAGGATCACAGCGGTCGTACGGGGCTTGGCTATGTGCTGGGACACAGAAGACCTACCTTGGGGCGACAGGGAACGATCAAATCGTCCCACTTGCGGTTACCGCGATGCAAGGTGAGCGCCCTTCACTGCAAATGTGCGCGCTACCCGCCATTCACCTTGCACCGCTGGTGATTCGTAAGACGCGAGTGGGACTGCCCGGGATGCTCCCTGGAAATCCTGTGAGTAACTCCACAGGGAGTAGGCCATTGCCGAGAGCGACGAGGGTGCGGAGAAGGGTCCGAGAAGGGCGGGGCGGACGGGTTCAGCGGCGGCTCTTCGGCGGTTCAGCGGCGGCGCAGCCGCTTGAGACATCGGTGCCCGAGGACCTTCACCAGCTCCTTGGAGGAGGTCTGGTGCACCCCGCGCGCGGCCGGTCGCGCGGGGGCCGCGGCCACCGCGGCGAGCGTCCCGTACAGGGCCTGAGCGGCCACCTCGGGGTCGATCAACGCCTCCGCGGGCCCTGCCGTCCCCGCCGTCCCCGCCGCCCCCGCCGCCTCATCCGTCCCCGGCCGTCCGGTCGGCTTCGGCACGGCGGACAGCAGGGCCGGGTCGCCTATGACGCGCACTCCCATCGCCTCGATCCGGCCGACCATCTCGGCGCCGATCCCGGCGGCCGCCTCGACGGCCCAGTCGGGGGTGGAGATCTTCACGTCCCGTGCCGTCGGACTGCACGCGTTCTTCATATGCATGACCGCGCCGTTGCGAACGAGTTTCGAATAGAGCTCATCGGGGAGGCCATTGCCGCGGAATTCCTTATTAAGATTCCGCAGCATTTCGGTCTCGGCAAGGGTGAGAGAGCGATTCGCGGTGTCCGGAACGGGCTCCAGAAGATTGGCCGGAAGTCCGAGCAGCGCCTCGAAGGTGCGCATCAGTCCGTCCCGGTCCCGGTCGTCGACCACGACGACGGTGACCCGCTCGGCGCCGACCGCCCGCACCCACCGCTCGACCAGCCGGTCGTGCCGGTGCCGACGCCAGAAACTGGGGTTGGGCTTCTCGTAGGGGGCCTTGCGGAGCATGTGCTCCAGCCATTCCTCGTAGCCCATGCGCAGGCCGTTCTGCACGTACTGCTGCCACTGCGAGGGCATGATCTTCGCCAGCGGGCGCAGAGTGACCAGGATGTGCACGCGCTCCCCGCCGAGCTGCTCGACGATCCGCTGGATGCTCGCGTCGTCCGGGGCGTCGGCGAAGAACTCGCTGCTGATCACCGAGGTTCTGCGGCCGGTGGCGTGCACCTGCTCCAGCAGCTGCGTCCAGTGCCGCTCGGTGGGCGTGGTGTCGCCCATCATCCCACCCCGGGAACAGGCCGCCAGCACCGCCTGCATGGGGTGCCTGCTGGTCGCCGGGAACTCGACGCCGTACGTCGGCATCCTGTCCTTCGCTCCGAAGAGGGCGCCCTGGATCGAGGTGGTCCCGGTCTTGTGCGGGCCGATGTGCAGCAGGCGGGTTCCGGCGGGCAGCGCGGCAAGGGGGGCGGGCGCCGCGGGCGCGGGAGCTGCGGGCGCGTTCGCCGGGGCGTGGTCTCTCGTACAGTCCGTCTCCATGGTTAAGGGACGGTAAGAGGGATTCCTTAGGAGACGCTGAGAGAGGCCTGGGACACAGATGAGTCCCAGGCTCCCGTTACATGTCATTCACGACATGTCCTTCGCGAGATGTCCTTCGCGAGATGTCTTTCACACCGTCCGGACTCCGGCGTGTTTCACACCTGCCGGACTCCGCGCCTGCCGTCCGTGACCCGCAGCTTGGCGAGGGTGCGGGCGGTCGCCTTGGGCTTGAGGACCGTGTTGACGACCCGGACCTGTACGTCGACTGCGGCGGGGCGGATGTCGAAGAGGTGGTAGCCGCGGTGGGCGTCGATCAGCTTCCAGTGCGGGTTGTCGGCCTTCAGCGGGTCCCACTGGGCGTGGAAGGCGGCCTGGTCCTGGTCGCCGGCGCTGGAGATGGACGTGCCGACGAACTCGGCGCCGACGACCGCGGAGGAGGGGTCGGCGAAGTCCCGCTTCAGATCGCTGATCATGGTGAGGTGCCGGTCGCCGCTGAGCACGACGGGGTTGCGCACGCGTCCCAACTCGCCCAGCAGCGCGTTGCGTTCGACCTGGTAGCCGTCCCAGGCGTCGTAGTACCAGAGCTTGCCCTGACCCTTCAGCAGATCGGTCTCCGCCATCATGATCTGCGAGGCGACGAGGTTCCAGCGGGCGTCGGAGCCGTGCAGCGAGTCGAGCAGCCACCGCTTCTGCTCGGCGCCGAGCATGGTGAGCGCCGGGTCCTGGGCGCCGTCCTGGCTGACGGCCTGGTCGCTGCGGTACTGCCGGGTGTCCAGCACGTTGAGCCGGGCGAGCCGCCCGAACCGGAAGCTGCGGTACATGCGGATGTGCGGCCCGTTCGGGATCGCGGTGGCCCGCACCGGCATGTGCTCGTAGTACGCCTGGTAGGCCGCGGTCAGCCGCGCCGTGAACGCGTCGTGGCTCTGCTTGTCGGGGTCCTGCGGGACCTCCCCGGCGAAGTCGTTGTCCACCTCGTGGTCGTCGAAGGTGACCACCCAGGGCGCCCGGGCATGCATCCGCTGCAGGTCCGGGTCGCTGCGGTACTGCGCGTACCGGTTGCGGTACTGCGTGATCGTGTACGGCTCACCGCTCCCCTCGTGCCTGCGCACGGCCGTCGCCGAGGGCCCCGACTCGTAGATGTAGTCCCCCACGAAGAGGACGACGTCCGGATCCTGCGCCAGCATGTCCGCGTACGGCGTGAAGTAGCCCTGCTGCCAGTTCTGGCAGGAGGCGAGCGCGAGGCGTAACGAGCCGCCGGAGCGGAGGGGTTGGGGCGCGGTACGCGTGCGGCCGACGCGCGAGAGCTGACCGGCGGCCCGGAAGCGGTACCAGTACACCCGTCCCGGCAGCAGCCCTCGTACATCCACGTGAACGCTGTGCCCGTACTCGGGCCGGGCCTGGGCGGTGCCACGGCGCACGGAGGAGGCGAACCGTGCGTCCGGCGAGATCTCCCACTGCACCTCGACCGCCTGCTGGGGCATGCCCCCGCCGTTCAGCGGGTCGGGGGCCAGCCGCGTCCACAGCACGACCCCGTCGGGCAGCGGGTCACCGGAGGCGACACCGAGGCTGAACAGGCCGTCGGGCAGCGCGTTTCCGGCCGCCCGGGCGGTCGCGGGGAGCCAGAGCTGGGCGGAGGCGGCGGCGCCGGCCAGGGCGGCGGAGGCAGTGAGGAGACGACGGCGTTCGGGGGAAGCGGCTCGGTCGGTTCCGGCGGCCATGGGGGGAACTCCCTTGCGTCGCTGGCGTCTTGACGCAAGAAAGGTGGCATGGCCGGCCGGTCAGGGCGCTGAACAGAGAGTCGCGCATACATGACAAGAAGGCGGCCAACGAAGGGGCGCATCCGGAGGACAGCGACGAGGCGGAGGGGCAGCGAAGAGGGGCGCCGAAGGAGGACAGCGACGGGGGACGCCGAAGGACCCGTTGCGGGCCGTGCCGCAACGGGTCCTTGTAGTGCTTCGTCGGGCCTAGAAGGGCTCGAAGCCCTCGAACTCCTGGGTCGCCTCGTCCCGTTCGGCCTGCTTGTCGCGGCGGCGCGTGGTCGCGGGACGCGGGGCCTCGAAGCGGTGGTCCTCGCCACGGCGGCCGAGCATCTCGGCGCCGGCCGTCACCGACGGCTCCCAGTCGAAGACGACCGCGTTGTCCTCGGGACCGATGGCGACGCCGTCGCCGCCCCGGGCGCCCGCCTTCATCAACGCGGCCTCCACACCGAGGCGGTTGAGCCGGTCGGCGAGATAGCCGACGGCCTCGTCGTTGTTGAAGTCGGTCTGCCGCACCCAGCGTTCGGGCTTTTCGCCGCGGACCCGGTACAGCCCGTCCTCTTCCAGGGTGACGGTGAAGCCGGCCTCGTCCACGGCCTTCGGCCGGATGACGATCCGCGTGGCCTCTTCCTTGGGCTTGGCGGCCCGCGCCTTGGCGACGAACTCGGCGAGCGCGAACGACAGTTCCTTGAGGCCCATGTGCGCCACGGCCGACGCCTCGAAGACGCGGAACCCGCGCGCCTCCAGCTCCGGCCGCACCATCTCCGCCAGATCCTTGCCGTCCGGTACGTCGATCTTGTTCAGGACGACCACGCGGGGACGGTTGTCGAGGCCGCCGTACTGCCGGAGCTCCTCCTCGATCATGTCGAGGTCGGAGAGCGGGTCGCGGTCGGACTCGAGGGTGGCGGTGTCCAGGACGTGCACCAGGACGCTGCAGCGCTCGACGTGCCGCAGGAACTCCAGACCGAGCCCCCGGCCCTGGCTGGCGCCCGGGATGAGCCCCGGCACGTCGGCGATCGTGTACACGGTCGAGCCGGCGGTGACGACGCCGAGGTTCGGCACGAGGGTGGTGAAGGGGTAGTCGGCGATCTTCGGCTTGGCGGCGCTCAGCACGGAGATCAGGGACGACTTCCCGGCGCTCGGGTAGCCGACCAGCGCCACGTCGGCGACGGTCTTCAGCTCCAGGACGACGTCCTGGAAGTCGCCCGGCTCGCCGAGCAGCGCGAACCCGGGCGCCTTGCGGCGGGCGGAGGCCAGCGCCGCGTTGCCGAGGCCGCCACGGCCGCCCTGGGCGGCGACGAAGGACGTGCCGTGTCCGACGAGGTCGGCGAGGACGTTGCCCGCCTTGTCGAGGACGACGGTGCCGTCCGGCACGACGAGGACGAGGTCCTGTCCGTCCTTGCCCGAGCGGTTGCCGCCCTCGCCCGGCTTGCCGTTGGTGGCCTTGCGGTGCGGGGAGTGGTGGTAGTCGATCAGCGTGGTCACGGACTGGTCGACGGTGAGGATGACGTCCCCGCCGCGACCGCCGTTGCCCCCGTCGGGGCCGCCGAGCGGCTTGAACTTCTCACGGTGGACGGAGGCACAGCCGTGGCCTCCGCTACCCGCGGCGACATGCAGTTCGACGCGGTCCACGAAGGTGGTCATGGGATGTGCCTCCAGTTACGTACAGCCAGTTACATACAGCGATATCTCTTGGTTAACACGCGAAAGGCGGACCCGCTTCCCGTACGGGAAGTGAGGTCCGCCTCGCGAAAGCTTCCGGTCAGGTGCCTCAGGCGACCGGAACGATGTTCACGACCTTGCGGCCACGGTGGGTGCCGAACTGCACCGAACCGGCCTCCAGCGCGAACAGCGTGTCGTCGCCGCCACGGCCGACGCCCGCGCCGGGGTGGAAGTGGGTGCCACGCTGGCGGACCAGGATCTCACCCGCGTTGACGACCTGACCGCCGAAGCGCTTCACGCCGAGCCGCTGGGCATTGGAGTCGCGACCGTTCCGGGTGGACGATGCGCCCTTCTTGTGTGCCATGTCTCCTCAGTCCCTTACTTCGCAGCCGCGGGGATCTCAGTGACCTTGATCGCCGTGTACTGCTGGCGGTGGCCCTGACGACGGCGGTAGCCGGTCTTGTTCTTGTAGCGAAGGATGTCGATCTTCACACCCTTGTGGTGGTCCACGACCTCGGCCTGGACCTTGATGCCGGCCAGCACCCACGGGTCGCTGGTCACAGCGTCGCCGTCGACAACGAGCAGGGTCGAGAGCTCGACCGTGTCGCCAACCTTGGCAGTGGAAATCTTGTCAACCTCAACGATGTCGCCGACAGCAACCTTGTGCTGGCGACCACCGCTGCGCACGATGGCGTACAAGCGGATCTCACTCTCTCGCTCTGGGACGGCACCCCCGCAGTCCAGCCACCCGGCAACAGACACGGACAGCCTCTCCCAGCCACCACGGCAACCGAAGCGACCGGAAGGAAGAGGTTTACGGGGATGTGGCAGGTCATTCGACACGCCGACGGTCTAGGTTACGGGGCACCCACCGAGAGGGTCAAACCGGGCCGACCCCGCTCACCTCTGCTCACCTCTGCTCGTCCTCGGGATTCACGTCCTCCTCGACGCCGAACCCTGCCGTGTCCAGCTCGAAGTCGAACGGAGCGGGGATCCGCACGGGCCGCCCGAACGGAACGTTGGTCCGGGACCGGTACCCCTTGGGAGACGGGTCCCAGAGCACATTGATCTCACCGCCCCGCATGTCCAGGAGCAGATACACGGGGACGATCCGCCCGTACGTCGCCATCTTGTCGAGCCAGTCCACGTCCTTCGCCGAGTCGGAGGTCAGCTCGGCGACGAGGGAGAGAGCGGAACCGTCGGCGTGACGGCCTTCGGCTTCGAAGGCGGATTCGTCGGCGACGTGCAGGTCGGGGCCGCATCCACGCTCGGAGGGCGGGAAGACGAAGAGAAAGGGCGAGGTCTCGGTGACATGCCCATCAGGAGCATGAGCTTCCACCTGCGCCCGCAGCCTCCGCATCGGACGCAGATAACGCAGCTTCGACCACGGCGACACGACGATCTTCCCCCGGATGAGCTCGGCCTTGTAGCCGGCAGGCGTGTCCAACTCCTCGATGACGCGGAGCATCTCCTCGAATGACCCCGTCGGAGGCGCGTCTATGGCCCGAGGGCGCTCGGTCATGATGGTCACCACGATCCTCCACTGGTTACAGAGCGTGTCGGCTGATTCACGATAGTGCCGGGTCACAGCCGCCGCCCGACTCTCGACGACCTTCACGCCCCACTCGCCGCCCGGTCCGCGGCGGACACTCCCACCTCGCACCACAGCAGCTTTCCGCCCGGCCCGAAGAGGTCGCCCCCGAGCGGGTACCCGCCCCACACCTGCGCGTAGTGGCAGACAAGGAACAGCCCGCGCCCGCCGTCGGCCTCCGGCGGGGCGGGACGAGGAGGCACGGACCGCTGCTTGTTGTCGAAGGGAGGCGGGATGTGGGGGTCGGCGTCCCAGACGCTCACCCGTAGGCGGCTCCGGTCGAGCCCGCGCAGGCGGAGGGTCGCGGGGCCGGTGGAGTACCGGTAGGCGTTGGTGACCAGTTCCGTGGCCACCAGCTCGGCTGCGTGCTGGAGTTGGGTCATGCCATGCCCGGCGAGGACGGCACGGAGGGTGACGCGGGCGATGCGAGCGGCCCGGGGGTCGTGGGGCAGTTGGAGGGTGTACGCCCACGTTGGGGCCCCTTCGCACTCCGACGGGGATACGGTGACCATGAACGCCTCCTGCGGTGGGGGAAGTTGGTTCGCCGGTTCACTCGACGGCCCGACCGGGCGGTGGCAGTGCCGCGCATGCGAGGTGCAGCGCGGTGCGCTTCCGGGGTGTCGGCGGGGGCGGTTGAGCGGCTCGGGTCTCACCGTAGCGGCGTCCGTAGAATGGTTTCTACGGAATCTGCGGATGCATCCGACGTTCCACTCGTGTGGGTGACTGCGTCCGACGCAAGGCAAAGGAGCGGAAGCACATGCCGCCACGGCAGACACCCACGGCACGCCAGATCCGCCTGGGGGCGGAGCTCCGCAAGCTACGCGAGCATGCGGGACTCACCGCCCGCGCGGCCGGCGAGATGATCGGCGCCAACCAGGCCCGCATCAGCAACATCGAGACGGGCCGCTTCGGCCTCAGCGAGCAGCGCATCCGCACACTCGCCCACAATTACGACTGCACCGACGAGGCCCTCATCGACGCCCTCGTGGCCATGGCGGCGTATCGCGAACGCGGCTGGTGGGAGGAGTACCGGGACACGCTCCCACCTCGCTTCCTGGACGTCGCGGAGATGGAACACCACGCGGTCGCTCTGCGCGTGGCCCAAGTCATCAACATCCCCGGACTGCTCCAGACCCCGGAACACGCCCGCACCTTGTTCCGCCAGGTGGTACCGGCCCTGCATCCGCACGAGATCGAGTACCGCATCTCCCACCGCATCAAGCGTCAGGCCATCCTTCACCGGGACCTACCACCGCAGTACACGGCGATCATCCACGAGGCAGCCCTGCGAATGCGGTTCGGCGGCCGGGAAGTGGCCCGCGCCCAACTGGACCACCTGATCAAGGCGAGCGAGCAACCGCACATCACGGTCCGGGTGATCCCGTTCGACGGCACCGCTTTCCCCACCGTCGGCCACGGCTTGGACTACGCGCACGGGCCGGTCCCCGCCCTCGACACGGCCCAGCTCGACGCGGCCCACGGCAGCGAACTCATCGACTCCGTCGCACAGTTGGCCAAGTACCGACTCATCCTGGACCGCATGGAAGAGGCCACTCTGGAACCCGCCCCTTCCCGCGACCTCCTCCACCAGATCGCCCAAGACACCTGAAAGCCGAGCCGTGACCAACCTCAACTGGCAGAAGTCCACGTACAGCGAGGAAGCGTCCTCGTGTGTCTACCTCGCCACAACCCGCACCGGCGCGGTCGTCCTCCGCGAAAGCGACGAACCTCAAACCATCATCACCACCGGGCCAAAACAACTCGGCGACCTCATATCCGCCTTGCGCCGCGATAGCCACACTCCGAGCGGCTGAGCCGAAAACCAGCGACGCCACCCACCTGGCCGCCTCCGGGAGCAGGGCATCGACCTTGTCATGACCGAGGAACTTCTCGGCCACGCCCATATCGCTGCTGCCGTCACCCCACACAGAGGCCCCGCCAGGACACACCTGGCGGGGCTTCGGCTTGCCTCAGCGACTACTTATGTTCGCTGCCTTCTATCCCATCTCGACTCGATAGCGCGCTCGGAGCCCTGCCGCGAGAGCAGATGCCCCTTCGGTGTCGGCATCGATCTCCACCGTCCACCAGGTGCTGTCGCTCGCAGTTAGAACCAGGGGGCATCCTGCGAAATCTCCCGCAGCGAACCGTTCTGGGTCAAGTAGGCGACGCTCTCTTGCCGCTACGAGCAGTAGATCGAAGCACTGGCGGACACCGGTCGCGAATTCCCGAACCTGAGCCCACGACATGACATACCCCTGCGGCGAGGAACCTACCTTCTGTCGGAATTCCTCATATCCCATGCCGGCCGCCCCCTGCCCAATCCCGTCAAAGTCGAGCACGGACCATACCCAGTTGTTGTCCGGGACCAGGGCAAGCAGGCTGGCGAGGCCGACTATTTCGCCTTCAGTGTCATGCATCTGGAATTCCACAAGTTCGCTCATTGGTCACCCCAATCCAATGGTTCCGCGCCACCCCGACTTCGGGTGCCACCGGTCGCGTTTTCATTCCAGGGATGCTGATGCGGATTATCATGATTCTGCGGCCTCCCGTGATCAGTAAAGTCGACATCCCTGACGGGTTTTCCGTCTGCATCGAACTCTCGGGCCTGAGCGTACGGGGGATTGCGCCTGCTGCCCTTCACCCCAAGTTGGGTGTGTGGATACCCGGCGGCCGCCGGATCAGGAGCTGGCTCACCGGTCCGGGAGTCCCTCGGAAGCTCCCGGTCCGGAAAGCCCCGAGGTGTATTGCAATTATGAACGAGTACCGCAGTCCCGCCCGCCAGCACATAGTACGTGTGCAGGTCGCTGACAGTCAGATTGTGAACCGTTGACTGCTGAGTCCAGCGCTGCACTGCAGTTATCTGGACGAGCGTGCCAGCCGAGGTGCGAAGCCACTGACCCGACTTGAGGTCTGTCGCGTCGATCCACTCACCCAGTTCAGGTACCCAGAACGGGTGACCGTCGGTTGCAGTGACGGATGCGGTCTTCGAGCCTTTGTCCCGGTCCGTGTCGATGGTGACCTTGACCAGGTGCTTGGCACCTGTGCCCTTGATTTCCGCCGTAACTGTCTGAACTTCGGTCTTGCCGGTTTCCGGGTCGGTGGCGATCACGCGGTCGCCTATGTCGATGTCCTCGATGGACTTCTGACTTCCGTCAGCCATCAGGACCTTCGTCTTGGGGACGAAGCTGTTGCAGGTCGCTCCGGCTTCAGCAGCCGCTTCAGCAGCCTCCTCGGCCTTCTTCGCGCTCTTCTCGAACTTGAACCAGTCCTTGACTGATTTGCCGAGCTTCTTCACCAAGCCCCAGATCCGCTTGGCGAGTGCTGCCGCCTTCTTCCACTTCCACGGCAACCCGTACTTCTTCGCCAGCTTGCCGGCCAGGCCTCCGGCGAAGCTGCTGGCGACATTGAAGGCCGTTGCCCCACAGGCTCCCAGGTTGCCTGTGGTGAAGCAGTCCAGCGCGTCGGTGATACCGAGCTCGTCCATCGCGATGTCCGCGAGTTCCCTGGCGATATCGGCTGCGCGCTGCTTGGCCTTGGCCGCCTTGGCCCGCTCATCGGCGGCCTTCGCTTCGGCAGGCGTCTGACCATTGGTCTGGTAGAGGAGCTTGCCGCTGTGGTCGTAGCAGCCCTCGGTCGTGCAGCCGGGCCCGTTGTCCGCTGTCCACACCGTGTCCGGGTTGTTGGCGCTGCAGCCGTCGCAGAAGAGGCCGCTCGCGTCGCTGCTCGTGACCGGGTTGCCGTTGGCGTAGACGTACCCGTTCATCTGCTGCGGGTCGCTGTAGTCGATGACCGGGTCGACCGAGATGAAACGGCCGATCGAGCGGTCGTACTCGCGGGCCCCGACATTGACCAGGCCCGTCGACTCGTCGACCGTCTTGCCCAGGAAGCCCTTGTCGTTGACCCAGGTCTTGCCGTCGCTGCCCCGCTCTTCGCCGTACGGGTCCATGCGGCGGCGGGTGACCGAGCCGGTGGTCGCGTCGACGGCGATCTCGGCGGTGCCGTGCTGGTCGCCGGCCAGGAACTGGACGCCGCCTGCCGTGCGCATGGCCACGGTGGAGCCGCCGAAGGTGTAGTACCGAGTGGCCGTGACCGCCTTCGTCGTGGGATTCAGGCTCAGTTCCATGCCCGGCAGGTACAGGGTCTTCTCGCCGCCGACGTTGCGCAGCAGGCGCTGGCCCGAGGCGTCGTAGACGTAGTTCGTCGTCTTGGCGCCGGTGACCTTGGTCAGTTTGTTCTGGGAGTTCCAGGCCAGGGTCTGGGTGTCGCCGTTCAGGACGCGCTCGGTCGTGTTGCCCGCGCTGTCGTACTTGTACGTGTCCTGGGACTTGACCTCCGGGTTGCCCCCGGAGGCCGGGGTCAGGGTCTCGACCTTGGTCAGGGCGTGCGGGCCGCCGTCGCCGGTCTCGCCCGCCGTGCCGTCCTGGTCGGCGTCGCCGTAGAGGTAGGAACGGGTGACGTCCGGGGTGGGCGCACTGCCGTAGCCGTGGGTGGTCTCCGTCCTGCGGTTGCCCGTCACGTCGTCGAACTCGTACGAGTTCCAGTACGGGGCCGGGCCGCCGACGGCGCCGGCCGTGGGCGCCGCGGTGCAGGCCGCGTTCGTCGTGCCGGTGCCGATCGCGCTGTCCGGCGTCGTGCTGCTGGTCCACGCGTCGGTCAGCCTGCGCTGCCAGTCGTACCGGAAGCACTGGGTGTCCGCCTGGCCTCCGGCGGGACTGTCCGCGATGGAGGTGACGTTGCCGACCTGGTCGTAGGTGTAGCGGGCGTCGGAGACGACTGATGCGCTGTCGTTGGTCTTGACGAAGGAGTGAGTGGGCCGGTCCGTGCCGCGCTCGTACTCGAAGCCCAGCTCCGTCGTCTTGGCGCTCTCCGCTTTGCTGGTCAGGAGGAGCCGACGGAGTTGGCTGGTGGTGGAGTACTCCGCCTTGTCGACGTACGTGTAGTCGGTCGAGCCGTAGACGCTGCGCAGCTCCGTCTGGCGCTGCAGAGCGTCGTACTTGGGGAAGAGCTTCTCCGCGGACAGGCCGCCCGCCGCCGGGATGGACGACGTCAGGACGGATCCGTCGACGTCGTACGTCGTCTTGTAGTCGTACGTGCCGCCCAGTTCCGGCTCGGCCGTCTTGGACACCGAGTAACGGGTGGTGAGGGGCTCGTAGTTGGTGCCGAGTTCCGTGACCAGGCTGGCGGCGTAGACCGAGCCGTTGACGTAGGTGTACGAGCCGTAGGCCTCGCCCTTGGCGATCGTGTCGTACGTCTGAGCGGTCAGCTGCTTGCCCGTGGTCGGCTCGCCCTCCCAGGTGGACAGGACGCGGCCGAACTCGTCGTAGGAGGTGGAGACCTTCTTGCCCTGGGTGTCGGTCGCCGACGCCTGCTGGGTGGTCGCCGTCAGGCGGTCCAGGATGTCGTAGTCGTACTTGGTGTAGCCGGCGTCCGGGTCCTGGGCGGTGGTCTTCCGGCCGCGCTTGTCGTAGCCGTAGGACCAGAGGTTGCCCTTGTCGTCCTTCACCGTGTCGAGCAGGCCGGCCTTGTTGTAGGTGTACTTGGTGGAGACGTAGTCCGCGGACGTGCCCGTGGGAAGCGGGGAGGCGCCCTTGTACTGGCGCATCTCCACCGTCTGGTCACGGCCGTTGGTGATGGTCGTGGTCGGCGCCTGGCCGTTCGGCGGGTCGGTGTGGACGCGGTCGCCGCCGTAGGCGTACGTGGTCCGCCACTGCTCGTCGCCGGCCACCGCGTAGACGTCGGCGGTCTTGCGGCCCGCACCGTCGTACTCGGTGAGGTTCTGGGCGTTGGTGTCGCCGTTGCGGACGGCGAAGGGCGTGGCGCCGGGGGCGCCTGTCGTGTAGTAGTCCGTGTTGCTCTTCACGACGCGCCCGAGGCCGTCGTAGAAGGTGTCGGCGATCATGCGCCCGCTGTTCGGGCCTTCCGTCTGGACCTGGAAGGGGCGCAGGCTGCCGTCGTACAGGGTGTACTCGGGGGTTCCGTAGGCGCCGCCCACCTGCGTCTTCTGCGTGGTCACGACGGACGGGGCGTCCTGCCGGACCTGGTAGGCGTACTTGATGCTGGACGCGGAGCTCGCCTTGGACACGCCCGGGAGCCAGACGTCGGTGAGCCGGCCCAGCCCGTCGTAGGCGAGGTCGGTGCGTCTGAGGTTGGGGTCGGTCTGAGCCGTGGGAGTGCCCCAGGCGGGGTTGTACTCCGTGACGGTCTCCCAGCCCCGCTTGTTCGTCTCCACCTTCTTGGTGGCCAGACCGTTGGTGTCCGTGTAGGTGATCGTCGTCGCGGTGCCCGCCGCGTCCTTCACCGTCTTCGGGCGGCCGTAGGCGTCGAAGTCGGTCGTGGCGAGGTCGGTGATCGTCTCGTAGACGGGGGCGTTGGCGGCTGTCAGCGAGGCGAGGCGCTGGACCTTGGTGGTGTCGCCCTTCGTCGGGCCGGTGCCGAGGGGCTGGCCGTCGTAGAAGGTGAGGTCGTCGGAGAGGGTCTCCTTGTCGTGGTTCGCCTCGTCGGAGCAGGTCGTCGCCGTCGTGCGCACCCGGTAGGGGAACGCCAGCAGGTGCTTGTCGGCGTTGTCCGCGTAGGAGGTGAGGGTGCACTGGTTGTCGGTGGCGTCGCCGTCGACCCCGAAGTCGTCGACCTTGGTCGGCCGGCCGGTCGCGGGGTCGAAGGTGTTGGTGCTCTTCGTGACGCGCCACTTGGGGCTCTGCGCGGTGTGGCCCTCCAGCGCCGTGTAGCCCGCGGTCGTCTGCGAGCGCAGGTAGCGGGACTCGTCCGTGCCCCAGTCCTGCTTGCGGGAGCCCGTGACCTGGGTCCACGGGGTGCTGATGCTCTTGGAGACGATCGCGTCCGCGCTGAAGGAGCCGTTGTACGTGGTCGTCTCCAGCTCGAAGCCGGAGAGGTGGTCGGCGTCCGTGTACGTGGCGCCCGCCGAGTCCTTGAGCGTCTCGGTGCGCTTCGCGCCCGACGGCGTCTCGTCACCGTCGAGGCCGCGGAAGAACGTGTGCTCGGTGCGGGTGTTGTCCGCGGCGACGACACCGCCTTCCGACGCTCTGACGCGGACCTTGGCGTAGCCCCGCCAGTCGCCCCACGTCAGGTACTTGGACTCGGTGATGCCGTCCGGGCGGGTCTTCCGCCAGCCGGCGTCGCCGAGGTAGTCGTACGACGTGGTCATGTCGGGGGTGCCGCCGACCAGGTCGGTCTGGGTGACGGAGCTGACGACGTACTTGTGGAACCAGTCGGTGATCGGTTCCTCGACGCCCGGCGGGTTCCACTTCACCGGGTAGCAGCGCTTGGCGGACTCGCCCTCCTTCGGGAGTGCGGAGGCCGTGCAGTCGGCGGCGGCGTAGTCGACGCTGAGCTGGCCGCCTGACTCGTTCTGCACGCCGACGAGGCGGAAGCGGTTCATCGCCTGGATGTTGTCGCCGGCGACGTCGACGCGGTTGGGGAACTGGTTGCCCAGGAGCTCGACGTCCGGCATCGACGTCGCCGTGCCGACCCGGCCCTCGTGGTCGATGTTCTGCAGCCACAGCGACTTCGAGCCGTCGCCGTTGTCGGTGAAGACGTGCGTCAGCTTCCAGTGGTCGACGTCGGAGTAGCCGGTTCCCGAGCGGATCTGCGTGGTGACGGACGCCAGCTTCTTGCGCGTCCAGAACGTCGGGGAGTTCTGGCTCGCGCACTTCGTGCCGGCCGCGCAGTTCTGGTCCCAGGGGACGTCGGGCCAGCGGGTGGCGGTCGCGTCGGTCAGGTCGCCCGGCTCGCAGTCGGCGGCCGCGGCGACACAGCGCTCGTCGGTCGTGAAGACCACCCGGGCGGGTGCGACGGTCGTGTAGACCGCGCCGTCGCGCTGGCCGTAGTCCGCCCGCTTGAGGTAGCCGCCGCGGACGTACGGCTTGCCGTTCTCCGTGTACTTGAGGTTCTGGGAGTAGTAGTTGGTCTCCTTGCCGTAGTAGTAGGACATCACGTTGCCGTGGGTGTCCTTCACGTACGACAGGTTCCAGCGCCAGGCCTGGTTGCAGTACGAGGCGTCGAACGTCGACGCGTGGCAGGGCTCGCCGCTGTCGTCGCCGTAGACGGGGACGGTCCAGGCGGAGTCGGTCGTCGGGTCGGGGTCGGTCGTGCCGGTGGTCGCCGGGTCGTCCGAGCGCCAGCCGGGGAGCCGGTCCAGGCCGAAGTAGTACTCGGTGCCGTCGGTCGTCGTCAGACGCCAGTACTCGCCGTCGTCGTCGCCGTTGGTCGTGCCGGTGAGCTTCTCGACCTTCGCGTCGTCGTCGCTGCTGATCCGCCACTTGCCGGTGGCGTCGTCCTTGACGATCTCGCCCGACGTGCCGCCGGCCAGGGTGACCGTGGCGTTGTCGTACGCCCAGCACTGGTCGCCGTTGGCCTTGTCCTGCCCGTCCTTGGCGCAGGCCTTGTAGCGGCGCTCGATGTATCCGGGCTCGTAGCCGAAGCCCTGGCCGGCCCAGGAGCCCTGGGAGTTGGTGGCCGCCGTCTGGCCGTCGACGGACTGCGAGCTGTAGCCGAGGCTGACCGAAGGGGCGAGACCGCCGGGGACCGGCGGGGTCCGCATCGGGTACGACCAGTTGAAGGCGCCGGAGGAGTTGGAGACGCTCCACTCCGAGGAGGCCTGGAGCGAGGTGGCCTTGTAGTCGCCCTGGTCGCCGGAGCTGCCGGCGGTGGCGGCGAGGAGGGTGACGCCGGTGGCGCCGGACGCCGTCCTCAGCGTCTGGGTGGTGACGCCGGTCAGGTCGGGGGCCGCGTCGAACGTGGTCGTGAGGGTCCGAGCCGCTGCCGAGTTGGTGCTCTTCAGCTCACTCGGGGTGGAGCACTCCTTCTTCTGCGGGGTGGTGAGCAGGCACTCCGGGTACTGCACGAAGCGCAGCCGGGAGCCGTAGCCGCCGCCGTACGCGTCCTCGAAGCCGGAGTAGTCGAGCTGGACCCTGGCCTTGCCCGCCGTGTCCACGCCGTCGGTGCGGGCCACCTTCAGGAGCACGCCGTCCACGCCCGCGGCGAGCGCCTTCCTGTGGTCGACGACCTCGACGGCCAGTTCGCCGGGGCCGGTCGTGGTGGGAGCGGCCGCCTTCAGGGGCAGGCCCTTGACCTTCGCGAGCTTCGGGGAGACCGCCGTCTCGGCACGGCCCGCCTTCGGCCAGGTCACCTTCGCGGGGTCGGTGACCACGGCGGCGTCGACCGGGTTCTTCCTCGGCTTCTCGGCCTTCGCGTTCGTGCCGTGTGCCGGACCTCGGTCCTGCTGCAGTTCGGGCAGGTCGAGGTCCTTGGCCTCGGCCAGGGGCGCGTACTGCGGCAGCAGACCGATCGCTACGGCGATGCCTACGGCGGCCGCCGTTCTGCGCCGTGCGGTGCGGTTCCAGAGCGCCGAACGGGCGCGGAACCACGAGGGCGTGGACATGACTACTCCCGTGGAAGAAGGAGGAAGAAGGAGAAGGAGAAGGTGACGGCCGTGGGCGAGGCTTCAGAGGTAGCGGCTGACGAGACTTCAGAGGGAGCGGCTGACGAAGCTTCGGGGGAGGCGGCGGAGCAGGTGCTCGTGCTCCGCCGCCTCGACCGCTGTCCTGCTGGGCGGCGGCTACGTGGCGTCACCGACGCCGGCGGCGATCCGCACGGCTCGGTACTGGTCGACCACGCCCTGGTAGGCGCTGACCTCGTCGAGGGCGCCGGAGAAGTAGTCGCTGCCCGTGGCGCCGGTCAGGGACCGGCCCACCTGGATGCTGACGCGGGAGAGATCCCAGGTGTTGGGCCACAGGGTCTCGACCCCGCTCACCTGACCGTTGACGTACAGCTTCACCTCGCCGAAGACGGCGTCGTAGGCCAACGTCAGATGGTCGCCCGAGTTCTCCGAGCTCGGCGTCGGCATCGACGGCGGGCCCTCAGGAGTGACGGGCGTCGCGTCGCCGGCGTCCCGGTCGGTCACGGTCAGCTGCCAGCGCTTCGTGGCCTGTGAGTAACGGACCACCGCCGCCTGGCCGTTCGCGCCGGACAGGGCGAACACCGTCTGGTCCTTGCCCGGATCAGCCGAGGCCAGCCGGGCTCGCGCCGCGACCGCGAAGCTTCCCTGGGCCGCGACCAGCCCGGAACCCCGCTCGGCGAAGCCGCTCGTGCCGTCCAGCTGGAGATGTCCGTCGCCCCACAGGGGCGCGGCGGGAACGGTCGTGCAGGTCGGGTCGAGCTCGTCGCAGACGGTGTCCGCCACGCGGTAGACGGAGGCGCCACCGGACAGCGCGAGTCCTTCCCCGCCGTCCGTCTCGGGCGAGACCCCGTTCGCCTCCTCGTCGAGCGGCCAGTATCCGACCTGCTCCGGGTCGGACTCGCTGACGGTCGCCAGTTCGGACGCGGTCAGGAGTCGGTCGTACATCCGGACGGCGGACAGCGATCCCTTCAGGTGGTTCGTGTAGCCCGACAGCGCGAGGGACCTGCCCATCTGAAGCCCGCCGGCAGCGCCCCACGACGTACGGCGCTGCACCGGCGCGGCCGCGGCCTTGTCCCCCTTGTACAGGGTCATGGTGCGCTGGTCGGCGTCGTAGACGGCGGCCAGGTGGACCCAGAGGTTGGCGACCGCCTTCGTGTCGTCCAGCACCCGCCACTCGCCGAGCGAGTCCATGCCCGAGTCGGGGAAGCGGAACTCCCACTTCTGGGTGGTTCCGTCGTAGCCCAGCACGAAGCCGGGCTCGGCCGTGCCGTCCTGGCTGACCAACGTCATGTCCCGGGTGGGGAGTTCGGGGAGGTAGGCCCAGAGCGAGACCGAGAAGGACTTGGCCGTGTCCACGATCGGGGTGGACGTGGACAGATACGCATTCTGCGAGCCGTTGAAGGAGGTCGCGACCTTGCTCTTCTTGTCGCCCAGGTTCGTCGCGCCGAAGGTGACTCCGGCGCCCTTCGCCGCCGAGGGGTCGCCCGCTCGTCCCGCCGCCGCCGTGGCGGTCGCCGGATCGTCCAGCTTCCATGCGGCTGCCGGCGCCCGCCCGTCAGTGACGACGAAGCTGTGTCCGGCGGGGGTCACCGCGGACTTGCCGGCCGCGTCGACCGCCGTGACCGTCAGGGTCTGCGTGCCCGAGCCCGTCGGCGCCCACCGCAGCGTTCCCGGCCGGCCCGTACCCGTCTGCGCGGGAACGGATCCGTTGGTGCCGTCCTGGAACTCGTAGCGGTAGGACACGACGTCGGTCGAGGTCGACTTGAACGTGAAGGTCCCGTAGTCGCCGACTCCCGGATGGGGAGCGTCGTCGTCCGGGTATTCCGTCGAGGTCACGGTCGGCGCCGCGGGCTTCGTCCTGTCGAGGATGAACTCGCAGGCCTGCGGGGGCGGGCTGCTCCAGGGCCCCCATCCCTGACCGTCGCTGCCCCGCACCTGCCAGGCGTAGACGACGTTCTCCAACAGCGTGTAGGCCCCGGGATTGTCGGGATTCCCCGTGACCCCGGCCTTCGCGGAGAACTTCGCCATTCCGGTCTGGCTGTTGGACGAATCGGAGTACGTGCTCTTCGGAGCCGTCACGAACGACGGCACCTGGATCCACTTCGCGGTCGCGGAGTCGTACCGCGTCAGGACGAACTCGGCGCGCAGCGTCTCGGCCTTGCCTGCGACGTCGTTGTGGTCGTAGTCCCGGATGACCGCGGTCATGGTCGGCGGAGTGTCCACATACGGACGGCCCGTCCCGGTCACGCACTTACCGCCGGGCGAGATGCTCATCTCGGCCTTGGACGGCTGCGGAGGCAGACGGTTGTACTTCACTTCCAGCTGACCGTTGCCGCAGAAGCGGTTCCAGTAGGCGTAGCTGTCCTCGTTGGAGGCCGCCAGCCGGAACGTGGTCGTGGCCCAGCTGCTGTCCGCGGCCTGCTGCACCGTGGACTTCACGTCGAAGCGGAGGTTCTGGTTGGTCGCCGTGCAGGAGCCGGCCCTGGCGGTCGTGGACGCGCTGGTGATCGTCTTCTTGACCGAGGGCTGGTTGCCCCAGTTCGTCGCGGAGCTGATCGCGGCCGCGCCGGTGCTGTTGACCCGGGACAGGACGACCGGGCGCGCGGTGCCGTTGTAGGCGTTCGCGAGGGTGATCGCGAAGTCGGCGTCGATGATGTCCTTGCCGGCCAGTGTCCCGGTCGGAATCGCGTAGAACTGGCGCTTCAAGTCGTCGGCAGTCTGGCTCGCACACAGCGCGGAGACGTCCCGCGGGCAGACGCCGACGCCTTCGTGGTCCGAGAACTTCCAGAACTCCGCGCTGGAGAAGTACGACGAGACCATCGTCCACCCGGAGCGGGTGTACGTCTTGGTCACCGGGTCGATGTACACCGGGTACGTCGCCGACTCCAGCAGCTTCCTGTCCGGGGTGAGCACCATCGCGCCCTTGCGGAAGCCCAGCTTCACCGGGGAGACACGGGATCCTTCGCCCGGCCCCTCCCTGAGGTCCTCGCCACGGCCGCGGACCGGATCGGCCTTGCCCCCGCCCGCGCTCAAGCTGCTTTGTGTGCCGCTGCTCTGTGTGGCGCTGCTCTGTGTGCCGCTGCTCTGTGTGGCGCTGCTCTGTGTGGCGCTGCTCTGTGTGCCCGAGGCCGCCCCGGCCGAGTCCCACATCTGAGGCTGCGCGGCCTCGAACACCGGCCCGTCCGCGCCCTCGTCCACGGCGACGAGACCGCCGCCCTCCTGGGTACGGACCTCCACTCCCCGGGTCGTGACGGGCAGGTCGATCTCGGCCAGCTGCGGATTCCTAGCCGCCTGCGCGGTCTTGACCACGAGGAGGTGGGAGAAGCCGTCCGTGTCCGCGGTGACCGTCAGATCCACTCCGGGGAGCACGTCGGCGTAGGTCGCCGTGCTGCCCTCGACCTTCGGCTCGGGGAGCACACCGGGCCCCGGCCAGCTCAGGGACATCTGCTTGCCGGCCCGGTCCAGGGTCGCGAACGGTCCCTTGCCGCCGTCCGAGAACGCCATGTCGGCGGTGGACGCCCTGGGGGTCCACGACCCGTTGGGCGACTGGACGAGCGTGGTGTCGAGCGACGCCCACGTGCCGTTCTTGAACGTCCGTACGGGCTGCACGTACTCCCGGAGCGTGAACGTGCCGTCGGGGTTGGCCAGCGTCTCGCTGCGCTCGGTGCGCAGGTTGACCGCCTCCACCTGTTTCCCGGCCGCGGCGGCCTCCGCCTGGGCCAATTCCTCCGAGAGGGCCTTGCCGTCGCTGGTCGCCTCGGCCGAGGCGGCGGCCGCCTCCTTGACGGACGTCGGCCCGCTCGCGGGCACCCCCACCAGTCCTGCTGTGAACACGGCCCCTGCCGTCACGGTCACGACCGCCCCGCGCGCCAGATTCCGGCGTCGCTGGAAAGCGAACACCTTCGAACTCCCCACCCTTGGTCTTCTCATCGACTCGTCGACTTGCTGTCCCGGCCCGTCATCGCGTCAGCGGACCGTCGCGCCGAAGGCAGCCGCCCCCGCTGCCGGGATCCCGCCCTCACCGGGCTTCCATGTCTGTGTCGGCGCGCTTCCTGTGGCCGCGTTCCAGGGGAAGCCGTGCACCGCACGCCCCGCCGCCGGTCCATAAGGGAGCCCCACGTACAGCAGCGACGGACTGGCTCCGAGGCTGATGCCCGCGTACGTTCGAGCCGCCGGTCCGGAGGGGATGCCGTTGCCGGGCTCGATCCACGAGTCCGCGGCGCCGGGCGCCCCGAGCAGCGAGAAGAGCTGGACCCCGCCCGCCTCGGGCGCGTCCGCCGACGACTCCTCGCCGGGCACGCCCACGGCGAGGCGCATGGTGGTCGCCGTGCTCACCACATTGGTGGCGGTGTTCGCGGCTGCCAGACGCTGGCCGAAGTAGTCGCCGGGTTCGGCGTCGCCGTCTACGCCTTCTACGTTCTGGTCGATCCGGTTGAGCTGTACGACCGTGCCGTCGGCCTTGACGTGGTAGACGTGCACCGCTCCTGCGTCGGCGACGTTCTCCACGTCCTCCCCCGGCACGCCCACGGCGAGGATCGCGTCGGTGAAGGTGGCGGCTCCCGACGGGCGGTAGGGAGCCAGCGCGAGGGCGGCGCCGTACTGGTCGTCCGCCTCTCCGGGGTCACCCGACACCGTGACGTCCTGTCTGAGGCCGAAGAACTGGTCGGGGATGCCGTCCGTGTTGATCGACGGCCGGAACACATGCACACCACCGGCGAAGGCGGTCGTTCCGGTGCTCTCGCCCGGTACACCGACCGCGAAGAACCGGTCCGTACCGGCGATCGAGGCGCCGAACCGGTCGTACGGCTCGGCGTCCTCCCACATCCCGACCTTGTCCTGGGTCACGTTCACCGCGTTGTAGGCGGTCCCGTAGACATAGCCGAGCATGCCCATGTCCACGCCAGGGGTGCCGTCCTCCCCCGGAATGCCGATCGCCAGGTAGGGGTGACCGGTCGTCGACGTGCCGGCGCCCAGCGCATAGCCGAACCAGTCATCGGCCTCTGGAGCATCGACCAGCGGCTGTGTCGCGCCCTGAACGAAGTCCTTGCTGGGGAGCTCCGACCCGACAGCACTGGTGGAGCCGAAGATCACTTGCACATAGCCCGCGTCCTTGACTGTGCCGACGTCCTCGTAAGGGATGCCGACGGCCAGGTCGCTGCAGCCGTCCTTGTCGGCGTCGTACACCGCCAGCGAGAAGCCGAAGCGGTCCCCGGCCTCTGGCGCGTCGCCCACGTTCGTCGTGTCCTGGGAGATCTCGACGACTCCCTTGCCGCCGCCCAGCACGATGTGGACCAGCCCGGCCCGTTCCTTGCCCGACACGGTGGCGTCGGGGTCGGCGACAGCGGTGTCCCGGACCCCGTCACCGTTGAAGTCGGACGGCGTCCCGGCCGTGCAGGCGACCGCCGCCGCTGCCTGGCTGCCGCCCGCCCCAAGTCCCAGCCCCAGCAACGCCGTTGCCAATGCCCCGGCCGCACCGCGCCGCCAAGCCCTCTTCGCCGGCATGGGTTCCCCTCCCCCTTGGTTCGTCACTTGCGCATCCCGCCCGCTTTGCCATGCCCCTGACATCGCAAAACTCCAGCCCGCCCCCGCGAGCCCGCTTTCTCCGCCCCCACCACCGGAGGCTCACGTAAAGGCGAGCTAAAGAAAGTCAAGAGATCATCTCTGCGCATGGCGTGCACATGCAACACACTTTTCAGCCCCGCAAGGTGACAACACGCACAGCAATCACACGCGTTTCCCCAAGGAACATCATGGGTAAAGTCACGCCCCGCCAGCGGTGCCCCTCACGGCCCCACATGGCCCCTCACTGCCTCCCGCCCCTCGGCCCGTATGCTCGCCGCACCAAGCCAGACACCGGAAGGCGAAGAAGTGAACTACAGGGTCCAGCCCAGTGCGCAGGTCGACGAGAGCGCCGAGATCGGCGCCGGCAGCAGCGTCTGGGACCTCGCGCAGATCCGTGAGGGCGCTCGCCTCGGCGAGGGCTGCGTGGTCGGCCGGGGTGCGTACGTCGGCTCGGGCGTCCGCATGGGCGACAACTGCAAGCTGCAGAACTACGCGCTTGTATACGAACCCGCCGAACTCGGCGACGGCGTCTTCATCGGCCCCGCCGTGGTCCTCACCAACGACCACAACCCGCGCTCCGTGGACCCCGACGGCAAGCAGAAGCGCGGCGGGGACTGGGAGGCGGTCGGCGTGAAGATCGCCGACGGCGCGTCGATCGGAGCCCGCGCCGTGTGCGTCGCGCCGATCACCATCGGGCGCTGGTCGATGGTCGCCGCCGGCGCCGTCGTCACCAAGGACGTCCCCGACTTCGCCCTCGTCGTGGGCGTCCCCGCCCGCCGGATCGGCTGGGTCGGCCGCGCCGGCGTCCGCCTCGTCGAGCGCGACGGCGAGACCGGCGTGTGGCAGTGCCCGCAGACGGGCGCGGTGTACGAGGAGAAGAACGGCGCCCTGGTGGAGCGGGACGCCTGAGCGGCAACGTCAGAAGCGCCTGAGCGGCGCGGTCGGCTCCCCGGACCGGTGTGCCCCGGCACCTGCCCCGGGGCCTCACGGTGCGCAGCACGTCCCTTGGAGCGCTGCCGTCACACCATCACCATCGGACAGCCCGCCCGAGCGTCAAGCCGCCATTGCACCGCTGAGCCGCTCCCGCCTCCCTACCCCACCGTTCGCACCTCCCCCACCCCCCGCCAACTCCAATGCCGTTCCACCGCCAGCGGCAGGCCCAGAACGACCGGCATCCACATCAGGACCGCCAGTCGGCTCGCCTCCTGGGTCAGGGGGTGGTCGGTGACGATGAAGGCTCCGGTGAGGGCGGTCGCGAGGGCGAGCCAGCCGAGGCCTTCGCCGTAGCGGGCCAGGGACCAGGTGGCGAGGGCCGTGAGGACGAGGAAGTAGGGCAGGGCGGTCTGCTGGGCGGCCCAGTCGCGCCAGAAGCGGGCGGCGAGGCCGAGCAGGTCGCCCCAGGGGTCGGAGACGTTCGGGGCGGTGAAGTGGTGGGTGAAGGTGTCCTGGAGGGTGACCTGCGAGGACGGCAGGCTGAGCAGCTTCATCGACGCGGCGACCGAGGCGGCGACCAGTGCCGACACACCCGCCAGGACCGCCGTGCCGCGGTGGCGCAGTCGGCGGGAGAAGCACCACGCGCCCATGGCGGCAGCGGTCGTGAACGCCGCCAGCACCAGGGCCGAGGAGTAGCGGGTGACCGCGCCCGCCGTGTACGCGAGGGCCGTGGCGGTCGCCGCCCACGGCAGGGAGCGGCGGCGCAGCAGCGCCAGGCCGCCCCACAGCGCGCCGAGCGTGCATGCCGTGAACAGGCCCTCGCCCAGGGCCTGGTCGCTCCACCAGCCGAGCGGGGTGGCGAGGAAGGCGATCTGGCCGGTGACGGCGGCCGGCGGTGACAGCCCCGCGCCGCGCAGCAGACCCCACACGAGCAACGAGCACCCCACGGCCGTGAGCAGCCCCAGCAGACGCATGCCGTCCAGCACGCCGAACGCGCCGACGAAGGGCGCCGCGAGGAGCGGATAGCCGGGGCGGCTGGCGAAGATGGCCTGATAGCGCGGGTCGGACGTCGTGATGTCCTTGGCCTTGGCCCACCGCTTCAGGCAGGTGCGGTCGGCGGCGGCCTGCAGGGAGCGTTCGCTGCGCCGGTTCGTCGGCCGCAGCCGCTCCTCGTGGGCGGTGCGTTCGGCGCGGCTGGTGCAGAACGCGGCGAGCGCGGTGCGGTGCGCCTGCTCGCGGGAGGCGCCGAGGTACTGCTCGGCGGCGCGGGCGTACCGGTAGGAGTCGGGGAAGAGCGTCCACTGGGGTCCGGCGGCCAACTGCAGCACGGCGTACAGAGCGCAGACCAGCAGCGGGAGGACGGCGCGCCCGTGGCGTACGCGGGCGACGGTGCGCGCCGCGGCCGGTGCGGTGGGGGTGGTGCGGGCGTCGGACACGGCGGGTCCCCGGACGTAGAGGAGAGGCAGACCGGAGAACGGCCCCGGCCTACTGGCCAGGGCCGCATCCTACGACGGTCCGCTGGGTCGGCCGCCGTCAACCGTCCTTACTCACCCACCGTCAGTCACCGTCGGCCGCCGCAACCGCAGCCGTCGTCAGCCGCAGCCGCCGTCAGCCGCCGATGACCACCCGGCGTACGCCCTTCCAGGCCTCCGGGTCCGTCGTGCGACGGCCGTCGACCAGGACCGTGACGTCCGGCAGGTCGGCCGGGGTCAGGGTGCGGTACTCGGCGTGGTCGGCCTGGAGGATCGCCGCGGTGACCTTCTCGCCCGCGTGCGGGGTCAGGCCGTGCGCGGTGAGCTCCTCGGCCGTGTACATCGGGTCCGAGACGAACGGCGTCGCGCCGCGCGCCTTCAGCGCCTCGACGGTCGGGAAGACGCCCGAGAAGGCCGTCTCCTTCACGCCGCCGCGGTAGGCCGCGCCGAGCACCAGGACGTTGACGCCGGTCAGATCGCCGTAGGCGGCGGCGAGCAGGTCGACGGCGTACTCCGGCATCGCGGCGTTCGCCTCGCGCGCGGAGCGCACGACGGTCGCGGCCGGGTCGTTCCACAGGTACATCCGCGGGTAGATCGGGATGCAGTGGCCGCCGACGGCGATGCCCGGCTGGTGGATGTGGCTGTACGGCTGCGAGTTGCAGGCCTCGATGACCTTCTTGACGTCGATGCCGTTGCTGTCGGCGAAGCGCGCGAACTGGTTCGCCAGGCCGATGTTGACGTCCCGGTAGGTCGTCTCGGCGAGCTTGGCCAGCTCGGAGGCCTCGGCGGTGCCCAGGTCCCAGACGCCGTTGGCCTGCGGCAGGTCGGCGCGCTCGTCGAAGTCGAGGACCTGCTCGTAGAACTCCACGCCACGGGCGGCCGACGCCTCGTCGATGCCGCCGACCAGCTTGGGGTAGCGGCGCAGGTCGGCGAAGACCCGGCCGGTGAGCACGCGCTCCGGGGAGAACACCAGGTGGAAGTCCTCGCCGGCGGTCAGGCCCGAGCCCTCGGCCAGCATGGGCGCCCAGCGGGTGCGGGTGGTGCCGACCGGGAGGGTCGTCTCGTACGACACCAGCGTGCCGGGCTTGAGGCCCTGGGCGATCGCCTTCGTCGCGGAGTCCATCCAGCCGAAGTCCGGCGTGCCCTCGGCGTCCACGAACAGCGGGACGACCACGACGACGGCCTCGGACTGCGCGACCGCGGACGCGGTGTCCGTGGTCGCGCTCAGCAGACCGGCGTCGACCGCCTGCTTCAGCTTGACGTCCAGGTCGTGCTCGCCGGGGAACGGCTCGACCCCGGCGTTGACCAGCTCGACGACCTTCTCGTTGACGTCCGCGCCGATGACCCGGTGGCCCTTGGCGGCGAACTGCACCGCCAGCGGAAGCCCGATCTTGCCGAGCGCTACTACACAGATGTTCATGGAGGGTCGCTACTTCTTCCTCTTGGAACGGAACTTCAGTTTCCGGACAAGGCCCCCCAGCGCCCGCCGGACCACAGCCCGCTTCGGTGGATACAGCTGGGCGGTGTCGATCACCACACGCCCCTTGGGGTTGACCAGCGCCGACGCCCGGTGCGGATCCTTGTCCGGACCCCACAGCCGGGCCAACGGCATCGGCAGATCCTTGCCGCGCACGGGAATCTCGTACGTCGAACCGGCCACGTCCAGATAGATCCGCACCCCGCGCTTGGCGGTGGCGAGCTCCAGCGGGACCCGGGCGTTCAGCACGCTCGCGGCGCCGTCCTCGGCCGTCTCCAGCGTCATCTCGCCCCGCGGGGGGGGCAGGACGTGGTCGGCCTTCAGCCGGCGCGCGCCCGGCTTGTCCGCCGACTTGGGCATCGCGCCCTTGACCAGGCGCAGTACGGCGCCGGCCCCCTCGACATCGCCGAGGACCGGCACCCGTACGGACGCCGTGTAGGCGAGCGCCTCGCCCTGCTGCTCCCAGCCGGAGGCCAGCAGCTGCGTGCCCTTGGCGAGCCGGCCCGGGACCGCCTCCCCGACCAGCTCGTAGACCCGGTCGGAGACACCGATGCGCGGGTCGCGGAAGCCGGGGTAGCGGGCGTAGGCGGACTCGCCCTCGACGACGAACGGAGGCGCCCCGTGCTCCTTCTCCGACGTGATCGCCTCGGCCAGCTCGTCGATCGCGCCGGCGTGCGCCAGCGCGATGCGGACCCGGCGCTTGACGTCCATGGCGTCGCGGATGCCGTCGGTGAAGTACGTGTCGGCGAGCCGGGCGATGCCCGCGCAGATCTGCCGCTGCAACTCCCGCTCCAGGGACGGGAAGTCGTCCTGGACGAGCTTGGCCAGCTCCCACGTGAAGTGCCGGCGCAGCAGGGCGTCGCGGTCGGCGCCCGCCTCGACGAGACCCGCCGTGAAGTCCATGATCTCCGCGGCCGCCCGCAGCCGCGCCAGATGGTCGGCGCGGTAGGTGATGTTGCTGGCGTCGCCCCGCTTGACCGCGTAGTAGCAGGTGTAGTCGGCCACCACCGAGATCTTCCGGGCGCGCACGCACGCCTCGATGGTGAACGGCTGGTCGCTGCCCACGGGCAGGTGCTCGGGGAAGCGCAGCTTGTACTTCTCGACCATCTCCCGCCGGAACAGCTTGGTGTTGGCCAGGGTGAACGGCAGCGCGGAGTCGTACAGGCTGACGTCCGGGTCGTTCTCCTTGTACAGCGCCTGGTGCACGTACCGGCCGTTGGTGCCGACCATCTTGCCGACGACGACGTCCGAGCCGTGCTCGTCGGCGCAGGCCACCATGCGCTCCAACGCCTCCTCGCCGAGGTGGTCGTCGGAGCCGATGAAGTAGACGTAACGGCCGGTGGCCACGTCCAGCGCACGGTTGCTGGGCGCGGCCGGGCCGCCGGAGTTGGCCTGGTGGATCACCTTGACGGTGTCCGGGTACAGCGCCGCGAACCGGTCCAGCTCGCGGCCGCTGTCGTCGGTGGAGCCGTCGTCGACGGCCACGACCTCCAGACGCTCCCGGCCGATGCTCTGCCCGATCAGGGAGTTCAGGCACTCCGTGAGGTAGGGCATCGTGTTGTACACCGCGACGACGACGCTGACGTCCGGTGCGGCGCTCATGCCCCTGCCTCCACCGGTCTGCGCTCCGCCGCCGGGCGGACCGCGCTGCCGGGCACCAGCCGGGTGTACACCTTGTCGAGCAGCTCGGCCTGGGCCTCCCAGGTCCACTCCTCGAGCAGGCCGTCCTTGTCGTACACGCCCCGGTAGCGGTCCGCGTCGCCGAGCACCGACTTCACGGCGCGTACGTAGTCCTCGACGTCCTCGGCCCGGAACACCTCGCCCTGACCGGTGCGCTGGACCATCTCGCCCATCGTCTTCACATCGCTGACGATGAGCGGCAGCCGCGCGTGGGAGTACTCGAAGAACTTGGTGATCAGCGCGATCTCGTGGTTCGGCCAGTGGTGGATCGGGATGACCCCGACGTCCGCCGCCGCCAGGAAGCGCACCACCTGGTAGTGCGGCACGTACGGCAGGATGTGCAGCCGCTCCGAGACGCCCAGCTCCTCGGCGCGCTCCCGCAGCGTCCGCATGTACTCGGACTCGGTGTTGAGCACGACGAACGCGGTGTGCACGTCCGACAGCTGCGGCAGCGACTCGACCATGATGTCGAGGCCGCGCTGCGGGGCGGCCGCGCCGCTGTAGACGGTCAGCGGCACGTCGTGGCCTATGCCGCACAGCTCGCGCAGGTCCGGGACCGGCTCGGCGGCCTCTTCCGGCGAGATCTCCGCGTCGGGCGCGTTCAGCACGACGCCGGGACGCTCCTTGAGGTTGTGGCGCTCCTGGAGCATCTCGGCGAGGGTCTCCGACACCGTGGTGACGGCGTCGGCGTGGCGCGAGTACTCCAGCTCGTGCGCGCACTGCGCGAGGTGCCAGCGCGGGTGCGAGTTCCACGGCTTGATGCCGGGCAGGAACTCATGGGCGTCCCAGACCAGCTTGGTCTTGCGGCCGCGGGAGCGGGCGCGCAGCGTGGCGCGCGCGCCGACGCCCAGCATGCGGAAGTCGTTGGCGTGGATCAGGTCCGGGTCGAGCTCGTCGATGACCTTGCCGTAGGCCAGCTCCATGTCCCACAGGTGCGGGTCGAGCCGGCGCCAGCTGCGGGCGCCCATCGTCTTGTGCCAGAAGGCGGTGGTGAACCGGTCCAGCGGTCCTTCCATCTCCTTGCGGCTCTTCTCCAGCTTGGCGGTCTTGCGCGCCCGCAGGTTCACCCAGGACTGCACGAACCGCGAGGCCAGCCGGGGCAGCACCAGCCGCAGCTTGGTCAGGAACGAGCCCTCCTGCTGGGCCAGGATCAGCCGGATGTTGAGATCGGCCCGCCAGGCCTTGATCTTCTGCCTGCGGTACGACGCCAGCGGCCCGGGCCGGTAGGCCAGCGGCGAACGCAGCACGGCCCGCCGGTACTCGTGGCGTCGGCGGTGCATCGGACCCGGCACCGGCAGCAGACGCACCTGCGCCTTGCCGATCTCCCAGGTCTGCTCCTGCTTCCCCCTGCCCTTGCCGAGCAGGACGACGTCCCACCCGGCCTCGGCGGCCGAACGTGCTTCCTTCTGCACGCGCGAGTCGCCGTTCACCCCGTTGTCGACGAGCATCACGATGCGACCGCGCGCGGTCCGCTCCGTCGACGTGTTTTCAGCTGCCATGAGTTGCCAGGTCCTCCGCCTGAAGGGAAACGCTACGGTTCTCGGTCGCCGACTCCAGCACCGCGGCCGCCACCTGAACCGTACGCATTCCCTGGCGCAGGGTGCAGATGTCCGCGTCCTTGCCGAGGACCGCGTCGCGGAACAGTTCGTGCTCGACCTGCAGCGGCTCGCGCTTGGGAATGGCGTACCGGATCATGTCGCCCTCGGATACCCCGCGGAAGGCCTGCAGGGCCTCCCACTCGGTGGTCACCGAGGCGTTGGAGTGGAAGGTCAGGTCGGCGGTGAGGGTGTCGGCGATGAAGCAGCCGCGCTCCCCGGTGACCGAGGTGAAGCGCTCCTTGAGCGGGCTCAGCCAGTTGACCAGGTGGTTGACCATGGTGCCGTCGTCCAGGCGGCCGACCGCCGAGACCATGTCCTCGTGCTGGCGACCGCTCTTGGAGACGGTGTGCGCGGCGATGGACACGTACTGGCGGCCCGTCACCCAGCCGGTGAGGTCGATGTCGTGCGTGGCGAGGTCCTTGACGACGCCGACGTCCGCGATGCGGTGCGGGAAGGGACCCTGGCGGCGGGTGACGACCTGGTAGACGTCGCCGAGCTCGCCGGCCTCCAGCCGGGTGCGCAGCGAGCGCAGCGCCGGGTTGCACCGCTCGATGTGGCCCACGCCGGCCACCAGACCACGCGACTCGAACGCCTCGACGAGACGACGGGCGCCCTCGATGGTGTCGGCGAGCGGCTTCTCGACGAGCGCGCACACGCCGGCCTCGGCGAGCGCCAGACCGACCTCCTCGTGCAGACCGGTGGGGCAGGCCACGACGGCGTAGTCCACGCCTCGGGCGATGAGCTCCTCGACGGTGTCCAGCACGGGCGCGCCCTGCGCGGCGCCGAACTTGTCGCCCATCGGGTCGACGACGGCGACGAGGTCGACGCCCTCGAGACCGGACAGGACGCGGGCGTGGTGGCGGCCCATGGAACCGAGGCCGACGAGTCCCGCGCGCAGCGGCTTCGCGGTGGTCACAGCTGCTCCCCCAGCGCGTTCACGGCGGCCACGATGCGCTCGAGGTCCTGGGCGGACAGGGCGGGGTGCACCGGCAGCGAGACGACCTCGGCGGCGGCGCGCTCCGTCTCGGGCAGGTCCCAGTTCCGGCCGGCCTTCTGGTCCGGCTCCCAGTACGGCTTCAGCCGGTGGATCGGGGTCGGGTAGTACACGGCGTTGCCGATGCCGGCCTCGGTGAGGCGGGCCATGGCGGCGTCCCGGTCGCCCTGGATGCGCACGGTGTACTGGTGGTAGATGTGCCGGGCGCCCTCGGCGACCTTCGGCGTGAGCACGTTCGGCGCGCTGATGTGCTCGGTGAGGTACGCGGCGTTCGCGATGCGCTGCTCGGTCCAGCCGTCCAGCTTGCGGCGCTGCACCCGGCCGATGGCGGCGGAGACGTCGGTCATGCGCACGTTGGCGCCGACGATCTCGTTGGCGTAGCGCTTCTCCATGCCCTGGTTGCGCAGCAGGCGCAGGGTGCGGGCGGTCTCGGCGTCCCCGGTGGAGATCATGCCGCCCTCGAGGCTGTGCATGTTCTTCGTCGGGTAGAAGCTGAACGTTCCCGCGGCGCCGAACGCGCCGACCGGGGTGCCGTTCAGGGCGGCCGCGTGCGCCTGGCAGGCGTCCTCGACGACGGCGAGCCCGTGCTGCTCGGCGATCGCCATGATCCGGTCCATCGCGGCGGGGTGGCCGTAGAGGTGGACGGGCATGATCGCGGCCGTGCGCGGGGTGATGGCCGCCTCGACCGCGGCGGGGTCCAGACAGAAGGTGTCGGCATCGATGTCGACGAAGACCACGTCGGCGCCGACCAGCCGGACCGCGTTGGCGGAGGCCGCGAAGGAGAACGACGGGACGATGACCTCGTCGCCCGGGCCGAGGCCGAGGGCGAGCAGCGACAGGTGCAGCGCGGAGGTGCCGGAGTTCACCGCCACACAGTGACGCCCGTCGACCAGCTCCGAGAACTCCTCCTCGAAGGCGGCGACCTCGGGCCCCTGGACGACCAGGCCGCTGCGCAGCACGCGCACCGCGGCCTCGATCTCCTCCTCGGCGATCACAGGTCTGGCGGCCGGTATGAACTCATGGGCGTCGGTCATCGACATCCCCTCCTCTACGGCGACCTCTAAGGCGCACCACGTCATGCGGTCGGGAGGGGCCATGTCGATGTTCAGCACGGCCGCATCCCAGCGTGTCCACCGACGCCTGTGGGCGGATGGACGGCTTGTACACAGGACCCCGCCCCCCGAGGGTTCCTTGCGGGAAGTCAGCCGTACCCGGTCTGACGACCGGATGTGCTCATCGGCTGTGGTCACGGTGTGCATGTCTTTGGCCACCGGAACCGAGGTGCACGTTACCAGCACGGGGACGGCAATTTTCCCCAGTGTTACCACAGAGAAACCCCGGGGCCGGGTGCGCTCCATCACAAGCAAGACACAGAGTAACTCTCAGATGAACACACTGCGACGCGAGAACGTGGGGGGTCGGGAGAAACGGCGACGCGGGCGCCCGGTGCGATCCGGAACGCCCGCGCCACAGCCGACTCTTCGGCCTCTTCAGCCTCGCCGTCGGCCTCGTCGGCCGGGTCAGTCCTGCGTCGAGACCGAGACGGACGGCTGGCTCTGCTGCGCCGCCGCGGTCTTCTTCGACACCGTCTTCGTCGCCGCCTTCTTGGCCGTCGTCTTCTTCGCGACGGTCTTCTTCGCAGCCGTCTTCTTGGCCGCCGCCGTCTTCTTGGTGGCGGCCTTCTTCGCCGTGGCCTTCTTGGCCGTCTTGCGCGCGGCCGTCTTCTTGGCCGGAGCGGCCTCCGTCTCCTCGACGTCCGCGTCGGCGGTCGCCTCGGCGTCGGAGACCTGTGCCGCGGCCGGCTCTTCGGCCGGGGCCTGAGCCGCGGCCGACGGGACGACCACGACGGCCGTCTCCTCGGGCGCGGTCGGCGCGGTGGCCTTGCGCACCGCACGGCGCCGCGGACGGGCCGGAGCCGCGCTCTCGACCACCGGCTCGGCGGCCGGCTCGGCGGCCGGCTCGGCGGCCGGCTCGGCGGCCGGCTCGGCCTCGGACTGCTCCACCGGAGTGACCGCGGCGACCTGAGTGACCGCAGCGACCGGAGCCTCCGACTGCGCCGACGGCGCCGACTCGGCCACCGTCACCACAGCGGCCTCCGCCCCCGCGGGCGAACCCGCCGGCGCGGACACCTTGCGGGTGGCCCGACGACGCGTACGTCCCTTGGGCGCGGCCTCGTCGACGACCGGAGCCTCGACGACGGGCGCCTCGGCGACCGGGGTCTGCACAGCCGGGGCCTCGACGACCGGCGTCTCGACGACCGCGTCCTCGACGGCGACCGGCTCGGCCTGCGCGGCGACCGCCGCCACCGGCTGCACCGGACGCTCGGCCGCCGCCTGGGCGGTCACGTCCTGCGCGGTCGGCGCCTCGACGGACTCCGATTCCGACCGCCTCGACGCACCGCCCCGCGCCTCACCGCTGCGCGGCGCGCCCGCCGGAGCGGACGCCCGACGGCTCGCCCGGCGACGGCCCCGCCCACGCGTGGCCGCAGCCTCCGCCTCGGCGACGCTGCTGTACAGCTCCTCGTCGGGCGCGAAGTCCGGCCCGGGAAGAGCGATCGGCTCGGCCGCCTCGGCCGCGACCTCGGCCTCGCTCTCCGACTCCTGCGCACCGCCCAGGGCGGGCTCGAGGACGTCGGCCGCCACCGCCTCGTGCTCGTGGCCGAGCTCGTGGTCATGGGCCTGACCGTCGCCGCCGCGACCGCGCTTCTTGCGCTTGCCGCCGCCTCCGACCGCGGTCGGCTGCTCCATGTGGACGATGACACCGCGTCCGTTGCAGTGGACGCAGGTCTCCGAGAACGACTCCAGCAGCCCCTGGCCCACCCGCTTACGGGTCATCTGGACCAGGCCCAGCGACGTGACCTCGGCGACCTGGTGCTTCGTACGGTCCCGGCCCAGGCACTCCAGCAGGCGCCGCAGCACCAGGTCCCGGTTGGACTCCAGGACCATGTCGATGAAGTCGATGACGATGATGCCGCCGAGGTCGCGCAGCCGCAGCTGACGCACGATCTCCTCGGCCGCCTCCAGGTTGTTCCTGGTGACCGTCTCCTCGAGGTTGCCGCCCTGACCGGTGAACTTGCCGGTGTTGACGTCGACCACGACCATCGCCTCGGTCCGGTCGATCACCAGCGAACCGCCGCTGGGCAGCCAGACCTTGCGGTCCAGCGCCTTGGAGAGCTGCTCGTCGATCCGGTACGTGGCGAAGACGTCGACCTCGGAGGTCCACCGCGACAGGCGGTCGGCCAGGTCGGGCGCGACGTGCGAGACGTACCCGTGGATGGTCGACCACGCCTCGTCGCCGCTGACGACGACCTTGGTGAAGTCCTCGTTGAAGATGTCGCGGACCACCCGGACGGTCATGTCCGGCTCGCCGTAGAGCAGCGTCGGGGCGTTGCCGCTCTTCGCCTTCTTCTGGATGTCCTCCCACTGCGCCTGCAGTCGCTCGACGTCGCGGCGCAGCTCGTCCTCGCTCGCGCCCTCGGCGGCGGTGCGCACGATGACGCCCGCGTCCTCGGGGACGATCTTCTTGAGGATGGTCTTCAGCCGGGCCCGCTCGGTGTCGGGCAGCTTGCGGCTGATGCCGGTCATCGAACCCTCGGGCACATACACGAGGTAGCGGCCCGGGAGGGAGACCTGGCTGGTCAGACGTGCGCCCTTGTGCCCGATCGGGTCCTTCGTCACCTGGACGAGGACCGACTGGCCGGACTTGAGGGCGGCCTCGATCCGGCGCGGCCCGTTGGCCATGCCGAGCGCCTCGAAGTTGACCTCGCCGGCGTAGAGAACGGCGTTGCGGCCCTTGCCGATGTCGATGAAGGCGGCCTCCATCGACGGCAGCACGTTCTGGACCTTGCCCAGGTAGACGTTGCCGACGTACGAGGTGGCCTGCTCCTTGTTGACGTAGTGCTCGACGAGCACGCCGTCCTCCAGGACGCCGATCTGCGTGCGCTCGCCCGCCTGGCGGACGACCATCACGCGCTCGACGGCCTCACGGCGGGCCAGGAACTCGGCCTCGGTGATGATCGGGACGCGACGGCGGCCCTGCTCACGGCCTTCCCGGCGACGCTGCTTCTTCGCCTCGAGCCGGGTCGAGCCCTTGATGGACTGCACCTCGTCGGACGGCTCGGAGGGCTTGCGGGGCTCACGGACCTTGACGACCGTACGCTCCGGGTCGCCGTCGCCCGGCTGCTCGGCCTCGCCGGAGGAGTCCCCGGCGCGACGACGACGGCGACGGCGGCGACGGCTGCCGGCGGTGGAGCCGCCGACGTCCTCGGCGTCGTCCGCGTCCTCGTCGTCCTGCTCGGCGTCCTCGGCGTCCTGCCCGGACTGGTCGGCGGCGAAGTCGTCGGACTCGACGTCCCCGGACTCGCCCTCGCCGTCGGCGGAGTCGCCCCGACGACGGCGACGGCCGCCCCGGCGACGACGGCGGCGCGAACCGGTCTCCTCCGCGTCCTCGTCACCCTCGACGGCGTCCTCGCCGAGCTCGTCGGCCTCCTCCGGCTCCGGCTCGTCCTCGGCGACGGGCCGGGCGACGGGCTGCGCGGGCGCGGCGGGCGCCACGGTGCGGGCGGCCTCGGCCTCCTCGCCGGCGGCGCCCCGACGGCGGCGACGGCGACGCGAGCCGGCCGACTCCTCCCGGAGCTCCTCGACCGCTTCGACCGCGCGGGCCGTCTCAGCCGTCCCGGCCGTTTCGACGGCCTGGATCTCGCCGGTCTCCTCGACCTCGTCGGCCTCCGGGGACTCCGCCCCGGCGGCAGCGGCCTCGGCGGCGGCCCGCTGCGGCGTCTGGAACTGCGGCTCGGCGAACACGGGCGCCTGGAACACGGCGACCGCGGGCCGCGCCGGACGACGCGGCGCGTCGCCCTCGCCGTTGCCCTTCAGGGGCTCGGGCGCGGAGAAACCGCCGGCGGCCCTACGGACCACACGCCGACGCGGCCGACGCGAACCGCCGTCCTCCTCGACGGGGGCCTCGGGAGCCTTGACCTCTTCGGCTGCGGCGGGAACGACCGGAGCGGAGGTTTCCACGGGAGCCTCGGTCACCTCGGCCGTGCTCTGCGCGGCGCTCTCCGCCTCGGCGGGCGCGGCGGACCGGCGCGTGGCCCGACGGCGGGTGCGCGGCGCGGGCTCGGCAGCGGGCTCGGCAGGAGCCTCGACAACGGCAGGCGTCTCGACGCTCACCGGAGCCTCGGCGCTCGCCGCGGCCTCCGGCGCGCCGGCGGGGGCGGAGACACGGCGGGTGGCACGACGACGCGTACGCGGCGCGGGCTGCTCGACAGGCGTCTCGGCGGCAGCCTCGGCAGCAGGCGTGACGGGAGTCGCAGGCGTGTCGGACGTGTTCACGGTGGCGGCCTCCTCGACGGCCTCGACGGCCTCGGTCGGCGCCGGGTTCCCGGCGGGCGCGGTCGCACGGCGGGTGGCCCTGCGGCGGGTGCGGGGCGCGGGAGCGGCCTCGTCGGCCGGCGCGCTCTCCTCCACAGCGGATACGGCGGATACGGCGGCTGCGGCGGCCACGGGCACGACGGTCTCAGCGGCCTCGACGGCCTGGTCGGCCTCGGTCGCCGCCGGAGCTCCGGCGGGCGCGGACGCACGACGGGTCGCACGACGACGCGTACGCGGCGCGGGCGCGGCCTCCTCGACTACCGCGGCCTCTTCGGTCTCGGTGTCCTCGGCGGCCTTGACGTCGTCGTCGACGGAGTCGTCGACGTCCTCGTCCGCCAGCTGCTGGACGGACTCGACGGCCGGTATGGCCGGCGCGGTGATCTCGGCCGGGGTCTCGGCGTCGGAACCGACCGGCGGACCCGCCGGTCGGGAAGCGGCACGGCGCCGACGGCGCGGCGGCAGGGTGTCGCTGGGGGTGGTCGATTCGGAGTCCGGCACGGACTCTGCGGATTCGGTCGGCTCGAGCATGCGGGTGTATCTCCCGTCAGGCTCCCGGGCGCCGCACCTGGTCCGGCGTCGATCATCGTCGATCGATCGCCGTTGACGTCCGCGGCTCGCGCGTTGCGCGGTGCCGCCGTCCGGGGGCGCGGCCGCCGCACGGGAGCTCTCTGTGTCCTGTCTCGCCGGTTCCGTACACCGAATGCGTACGGCCTGGCGAAAGTCTTGTGGTCGGTGCGCTGCCCGACCCAGGTGGCTCCCGAGTACGAGGGCGGCGCTACGACGTCCGTCCCTGTGCGGAACCTTCCTTACGCCGACGCCTTCGCGGCGGCAGTCGCATCGGCCGTTGTGAAGGCCTCGGCTGCCTCGCGGTCGGGCGCGAGCGGGTCGGTCACCGCGCCGGTCTCTTCATCGAACAGCCCCTGCGCCAGCCTGGTCACCGCTGCGGGGACCGGCGGCGCCAGGTCGGCCACGGCGCGAAGACCGGACAGGACGTCGTCGGGTCGTACGGCAGGCGTCACGTGCCGAACAACCAGCCGCAGTATCGCACAGGGCTGGTCGGTCGGCCTATCAGCCGCTTCACTGTGCGTTTCAAGTTGTACGACTGCCGGGCGGGCGTCGAAGGTGCGCAGACCGTTCTTGGCCATGCGCTGGACCTCGACGACCTCGGCGGAGTTGAAGGCCAGGACCGCGCGTTCGGCGTCGGCCGGGTCCACTCCGACGAGCCTGAGCTCCCACACGGAAGCCGTGAGCCGGTCGGCCAGGCCCGAGGTGCGGGCCTCGACCGCATCGATGATGTCGAGCCCGACGGGCATCGACTCGTCGAGAAGGGCTCTCAGTCTCTCCGGGTCACGCGCCGCGGTGAGCGCGATCTCCAGATACTCCGCCTCACTGCCCGTGCCGGTGGGTGCGGCATTGGCGTACGACACCTTCGGGTGCGGCGTGAACCCCGCCGAGTACGCCATCGGCACCTCGGCACGGCGCAACGCACGCTCGAAGGCGCGCTGGAAGTCACGGTGGCTGGTGAACCGGAGGCGGCCGCGCTTGGTGTAGCGCAGTCGGATGCGCTGCACCGCGGGTGCGGGCGGCGGGCCTTCGGGCTGTCGCTTGCCCAGTGTCGTTCAGTCCTTCGTGAGAGCGGTCGTACTGCTATCAAGAGTACGTGTGACGAGCGCCTGCGGTTCCCCTCGGGAGACCGCCTCCCTCTTCCGTGGTTCCCCGAAGAGCATCCGCCGCACGTCGGCACGGGTCTGCCGGGCCGTCTCGCGGGCGGCGGCCAGCGCCTGCCGGGCCGTGCGGCCCACGCTGCGCGCGGCTTCGGCGACGGGCCGCAGGACGGCGTCGCGCACCAGGCGCCCGACCGGGGCGAGGACCGTCCGGTACACCCAGCGCACCGGCTCCACGAAGATCCACCGGAAGAGGGCCCCGAGGAACCGTCCGACCGCGAGCGAGATCCGCCCCGCGATCCGCCAGGCGTGCCCGAGAGCCTCCCCCACCTCCCGTGCGAGGACGGCGAGGAAGCGGCCGACGGGGGCGAGCACCCAGCGCCACAGGGCGAGCACGGGCAGCACGAGCAGGATCCGGACGATCCAGTACGCAGCCGTGCCGAGCCCCGTGACCAGCAGCCCGAGCAGCCGCCCCACCCCTCGCGCACACCAGGCGAGCGCCCGTCCGACCGGCGCGAGGATCCCGTCGTAGAGCCAACGGGCCGGTACGACGAAGAGGTGGCGGAGGAGCCAGAGGGTCGCGTGTCCGAGGGGCGTCAGCACGCGCGCGTACAGCCACGCCAGCACGGCGCCGGTCCCGCGCGCGAGCCGGGCGAGGGCGTGGCCGAGGGGGGTGAGGAGGTACTGGTGGAGCCACACCAGGGGAATGACGAGCAGGACGTTCCCCAGCCAGGCGAGGGCCTTGGCGGCCGGGACGACGACGTAGCGCCACAGGCCGATCAGGGGCAGGACGAACAGGACCCTGCCCAGCCACACCAGAGCCCGGCCGAGCGGCCGGAACACCGCGTCCTTCAGGAACCGTCCGGCGACGACCAGCGCGTCCCACACCATCCGCACCGGCACGACCAGCACGAGCACGACGATCCGCACGGGCAACCGGATCGCGACGACCAGACAGCCCTCGGGCCGGGCCGGCGCGGCGGGCGGCTGTACGGGCTGTTTCTGCAGGTCCATGTCGGTGTAGACGCTCCAGCCGTCCCGGTGGATGCACGAAGGCACGGACGGAACTCAGTGGCTGTGCGTGTTCCCCGCGGGCTGCTTCTCCGCCGGCACGACGGCTTCGGAGAGCCACACCGCCACGACTTCTGTGAGTGATCTCGTAGCGAGGAGGGAAAGGCCCGCGTCGAGGAGGGCGGAGAGTGAGCAGCCGGCGGCGCAGACCCTCGAGCCGTAGGGGAGCGGAACGGATGGAGTCCGTTGCCTGGAAGCATCCTGAGACACAACGCGGCTTTCAGCGTTACCGGCGTCACGCTTGGTCGTGGTTGGGGGGCGGTGCGGCAGGGACCGTCGGCAGCCTGTCGATCGGCATTGCCGCCGACGGCTCGGGCCTGAACCGGATCGGCTCCGTCATGGCTGTTCTCTGGGTGTTCTCCATCAGCGCGTCATTGCTCGGGGTCTGCATGGTGTTCAATGCGGCACGCATGCGCTCTCGACTGCGCCGGTACCCCTGGAAGTCGTACGCGGTCAACGTCCTGTCGGCAAGGCTGGGAGGCCCTGTGGTCCAGCTGCGCCCCGCCGGCTCCGAGTTGGTGTTCGTCCAGTCCGTAGTGGCTCTCAACACCCGATGGCACTACGTCGAGGGCAGTGTCGTGTTGTGGTTCTGCGGTGTCCCGGGGCGAGGCGGAGTACTCGCTCGGCCAGGTGGAGAGCCGCTGCTATGGGGTCGCCGCATTCGGACGGCACGGGTGCGCCGCCGGAATGAACGTGCCCACGGCTGAGGCGTCTCGCCCTTGCCGCCATCTGCACCGAGTCTCTCCAGGCCCGGTCCTCAGGCCGGTCGGCAGGAAAGGCTCAGCCTGCGTCGCTCTCGATCGATGTCCATGACGGTGACCGAGACCTCGTCACCGATCTGCACGACGTCCTCCGGAACGGCCACGGGCGCCGAACCCAGCTCGCGCAGCGGGACGAAGCCCTCGACCTCATCCGCGACCTGGACGAAGACGCCGAACGGGACCAGCTCGGCCACCCGCCCACGCAGTCTCTGGCCGACCGCGATGCCGTCGACGAACCCCGGAAAGGGGTCCGGCCGTGTCGCCCGCAAGGACAGCCGGGCCTCTCCGTTCGTCGTGTCGAACTGCAAGAACTCGCACGACACGCGCTGTCCGACCTCAACGACCTCGGACGCCGCCTCGAAGCGCCGCCAGGACAGCTCGGGATACGAGATGAAGCCGACGCCGGGATAAACCGGATGGTCGGGGCCCTCGTCCAGCGCCACGAACACGCCGAACCGCTCGACCGCCGCCACCGCACCGGCCAGGATCTCACCACGCCGAAGCCGCTTGAGGAACTTCCAGAGCTCCGGGTGCTCAGTGGCCGCCATCGACAGCCACACCCGGCCGGCATCCAGATCCACGGCGATCACCTCGGCGGACATCCGCTGCCCGACCACCCCGACGTCAGCGAAGCGCCGACGCCAGGAACCGTCCAACGCCCCCACCACCCCGAGCGGGTACGCGGCGAAACCGTCCACGGTCACCGACACCTCGGACCGACTGACCGCCGTGACCGTCCCGGAACAGAGATCACCGACCTGGATCCCCGCCAGAAACCTCATGACAGCCTGATCAGCCGACGCATCCCCCATGCCGCCCAGGCTCTCACGAGAAGCCGCCAGACCCGCCCCGTGCCCCGTTTCAGCTGGCCGGAGCCGACTTCTTGACCTCCAGCGGCAGCAACTTCTTGCCGGTGGGGCCGATCTGAATGGTCGTGTCCATGGCAGGACACACCCCGCAGTCGAAGCACGGCGTCCAGCGGCAGTCCTCGACCTCGGTCTCGTCGAGGGCGTCCTGCCAGTCCTCCCAGAGCCAGTCCTTGTCGAGACCGGAGTCCAGGTGGTCCCAGGGCAGGACCTCCTCGTAGGTCTTCTCGCGGGTCGTGTACCAGTCGACGTCCACGCCGAAGGCGGGCAGCGTCTTGTCGGCGCAGCTCATCCAGCGGTCGTAGGAGAAGTGCTCGCGCCAGCCGTCGAAGCGGCCGCCGTCCTCGTAGACCGCGCGGATGACCGCGCCGATGCGGCGGTCGCCGCGTGAGAGCAGGCCCTCGACGATGCCGGGCTTGCCGTCGTGGTAGCGGAAGCCGATCGAGCGGCCGTACTTCTTGTCGCCGCGGATCTTGTCGCGGAGCTTCTCCAGGCGCGCGTCCGTCTCCTGCGCGCTCAGCTGCGGGGCCCACTGGAACGGGGTGTGCGGCTTCGGCACGAAACCGCCGATCGACACCGTGCAGCGGATGTCGCCCTGGCCGGAGACCTCGCGGCCCTTCTGGATGACGTTCATCGCCATGTCGGCGATCTGCAGGACGTCGTCGTCGGTCTCCGTCGGCAGACCGCACATGAAGTACAGCTTCACCTGCCGCCAGCCGTTGCCGTAGGCGGTGGCGACGGTCCTGATCAGGTCCTCTTCGGAGACCATCTTGTTGATGACCTTGCGCATGCGCTCCGAGCCGCCCTCGGGCGCGAAGGTCAGGCCGGAGCGGCGGCCGTTGCGCGTCAGCTCGTTCGCCAGGTCGACGTTGAAGGCGTCCACGCGGGTGGAGGGCAGGGAGAGGCCGATCTTGTCCGCCTCGTACCGGTCCGCGAGCCCCTTCGCGACCTCGCCGATCTCGCTGTGGTCGGCGCTCGACAGCGACAGCAGGCCGACCTCCTCGAAGCCGGTCGCCTTCAGGCCCCTCTCCACCATCTCGCCGATGCCGGTGATGGAGCGCTCGCGCACCGGGCGCGTGATCATGCCGGCCTGGCAGAAGCGGCAGCCGCGCGTGCAGCCGCGGAAGATCTCCACCGACATCCGCTCGTGGACCGTCTCGGCGAGCGGGACCAGGGGCTGCTTGGGGTAGGGCCACTCGTCCAGGTCCATGACGGTGTGCTTCGACACCCGCCACGGCACACCGCTCTTGTTCGGTACGACCCGGGCGATACGGCCGTCGGGGAGGTACTCGACGTCGTAGAACGCCGGGATGTACACCGAGCCCGTCTTGGCGAGGCGGAAGAGGACCTCCTCGCGACCGCCCGGGCGGCCCTCCGCCTTCCACTCCCGGATGATCTTCGTCATGTCGAGCACGGCCTGCTCGCCGTCGCCGATGATCGCCGCGTCGATGAAGTCGGCGATCGGCTCGGGGTTGAAGGCCGCGTGACCGCCCGCGAGGACGATCGGGTCGTCGATCGTGCGGTCCCTGGACTCCAGCGGGATCCCGGCGAGGTCGAGGGCGGTCAGCATGTTCGTGTAGCCCAGCTCCGTGGAGAAGGACAGGCCGAACACGTCGAAGGCCTTCACGGGACGGTGACCGTCGACCGTGAACTGCGGGACGGCGTGCTCCCGCATCAGCGCCTCCAGGTCCGGCCACACGCTGTACGTGCGCTCGGCGAGGACGCCCTCCTGCTCGTTCAGCACCTCGTAGAGGATCATGACGCCCTGGTTGGGCAGACCCACCTCGTAGGCGTCGGGGTACATGAGCGCCCAGCGGACGTCACAGGACTCCCACGGCTTGACCGTGGAGTTGAGCTCGCCGCCGACGTACTGGATCGGCTTCTGCACATGCGGGAGCAAGGCTTCGAGCTGCGGGAAGACCGACTCGACAGACATCGCGGGGTTACCTTCGTGAGCTGAGCTGGACTGACAGGAGTGACCATCAAGCCTAACCCGCTCGGAGCACTCCCCCGCCCGCGAAAAAACGGCCCGGAAACCCCGTCTCGCGCCGCTAGACCTCCATCGACGCGCCGATCCTCTCCCACGCCTGCGGCAGCGCGCCCTCCGCCAGCTCCGCCCGCCGCTCCTCGTGCCCGTACAGCAGCCCGTACGTGAACGCGCTCTCCCCGGCCGCGTGCGCCACGGCGGACAGCTCGCGCAGGGTCTCGCGGGCCATGACGCTGTCCTGGTGCTCGCCCAGCAGGCTCTGCAGCGACTTCATGGACTTGGCGAGGGCCTTGGCCGGGTCGCCGAGCGCGGGGGTGGCCGCCTCGGCCGCGTACCGGGTGCGCTTGGTCTTCTTGCGGGCGTCGTGCAGCGCGAGGTCGCGCTCGGGCCCGGGCGGCTGCGCCAGGGCCTCCTCGACCAGCGCGGACACCTTGCCGAAGTCCTTGCGCACGGCCTTGGCGAGCACCTTGGCTGGCGTCCCGGCGGCCGCCTTCAGCAGCGGCGGTTCGGCGGCCAGGGCGTCCAGGGCGTCGAGCAGGGCCAGATGGCGCTCGGAGTCCAGTACGCCGAGCAGCCGCCGGCGCGATCCCCGGTACTGGGCCTTCGTCCAGGTCCCCAGCCGTTCGCGGACCGGGCCGGATACCAGCCTGCCGGGCAGCTCGTCGAGACCCGCCGTCAGGCGTTCGCTGAGCACCTCCTGGTCGCGGCCCACGCCCAGCTCGCTGGCGAGCCACTTCAGCTCGACGCCGATCGGGTCGGTGACGGTTCGGTCGAGGACCTTGCCGAAGGAACGGAAGGTGCTGCGCAGCCGCCGGGTGGCGACGCGCAGGTCGTGCACGGACTCCTCGGCGTCCTGCCGGACGGCCGGGTCGAGGTCGACGATCGCGTCCCGCTGGGCGCGGACATACGCCAGCACGTGGTCGCCTGCGGTGACGGGCTCGGCGGGACCCCGGTCCTTGGGCCGCGGACGTCCGCCCTTGGTCTCCGCCAGCGCCCGCGCCAGCTTCGACGCCGACTTCGCCGGCTGTACGCCCGCCTTGCGCAACCGCTTCTCCACCGTGTCGAGGAAGGCCGGGTCACCGCCGTCGGCCAGCTCCACCTCGATCTCGGTCCACTGCGCGGTCCCCTCCCCGCCGAACAGCCGCTGCGCCCGTACGGTGTCCACGCTGGCCTCGGCGAGGGGGCGGCCGTCGGCGTCGAGCAGGTCGCGGACGTCCCGGGCGGAGCGCAGCCGGACCACGGCCACCAGCCGGCCCTCACGGACCCGGGAGCGGACCAGCCCGGCGAGCTCCTCGGGGACGGTGTCGGAGAGCGGGGCCCGGATCTCGTCCCGGACGCCCGGGCCGACCGGGAGTTTCAGATGCCAGCCGGCGTCGGAGCCGCCGGTGCGGCGACGCAGGGTGATCGAGGCCGCGGCCAGCCGCAGATCGGACGTGTCGTAGTAGACCGCGTCCAGTTCCACGGCCCCCTTGTCCAGGACGGACGCGACCCCGGCGACGCCGGTCAGGTCGGGCAGCCCACTGTCGTCGGATTCGTACTTGCGCTCGATCTCGCGTTTCGTCTCCGCCATGAAATGAATCTAGTCGCACTCGGGGCGCGATGGCAGAGGCAGCCACACCTCAGCCCGTCCGGGCTTTGAGGACGAGGCCCGTCCAGGGCCGAATCGGGGGTCTGGGGGTGGCAGCCCCGCGGCCTGCCACCCCCGCCGACGGTCGCCGCTGAACGGCGCAACCGCCGGAGGCCTACGCCGACATGGGCCGCTGCACCCGAATGGACTGCAACAGCCCCACCGCCACCCACACCGCGAACATCGACGTGCCTCCGTACGACACGAACGGCAGGGGGAGACCGGTCACCGGCATGATGCCGAGCGTCATGCCGATGTTCTCGAACGACTGGAAGGCGAACCACGCCACGATCCCCGCGGCCACGATCGTGCCGTACAGCTCGGTCGTCTCGCGGGCGATGCGGCAGGCGCGCCACAGGACCACGCCGAGCAGCAGGACGATGAGGCCCGCGCCGACGAAGCCCAGTTCCTCGCCCGCCACCGTGAAGACGAAGTCGGTCTGCTGCTCCGGGACGAACTGGCCCGTCGTCTGCGAGCCGTGGAACAGGCCCGCCCCCGTGAGGCCGCCGGAGCCGATCGCGATCCGGGCCTGGTTGGTGTTGTAGCCGACGCCGGCCGGGTCGAGGCTGGGGTTGGCGAAGGCCGCGAAGCGGGCGATCTGGTACTCGTCGAGGATGTGCAGCTGCCAGACGGCGACCGCGCCGGCCGCGCCCGCGCCGAGCAGGCCGAAGACCCAGCGGTTGGAGGCCCCGGAGGCCAGCAGCACGCCCAGCACGATCATCACCATGACCATGACCGACCCGAGGTCGGGCATGAGCATCACGATCAGCATGGGGACCGCGGCGAGACCGAGGGCCTGGATCACCGTGCGGTGGTCGGGGTAGAGCTTGTCGCCCGCGTCGACCCGGGCGGCGAGCAGCATCGCCATGCCCAGGATGATCGTGATCTTCACGAACTCCGAGGGCTGGAGCGAGAAGCCGCCGCCGAGCACGATCCAGGAGTGCGCGCCGTTGACCGTCGAGCCCAGCGGGGTCAGCACGGCCAGGATGCCCAGCAGCGAGAGGCCGTAGAGGACCGGCACCGCGTTGCGCAGAGTGCGGTGGCCGAGCCAGACCGTGCCCATCATCAGGCAGAGCCCGATGCCGGTGTTCATGAGGTGCCGGAGCAGGAAGTAGTACTGGTCGCCCTGGTTGATCTCGGTGCGGTTGCGGGTCGCCGAGAAGACCAGGACCGAGCCGATCAGGGACAGGGCGATCGCGGAGAGCAGTATCGGCCAGTCCAGTCGGCGGGCCAGCGAGTCCCGGGCGAACACCCGGGTCCAGCCGGCCCGTGCGGGCCCGTATCCGGAGACGGAGAAGCCGTTGGCCCCGGTCATGTGAGCGTCCTTCGGCTCGCGGTCCTACGGCGTCCGGTCCCATGGCTTCCGGTTCCCCGGCCTCCGGGACCGCGCCGTCGTCTGCGGGTGTCGCGGTTGGTCGCCGTGTTCTGCTGGACGGTGCCCGCCGGCTGCGACTCGTCCGGCTCGGGCGCGGACTGCTGGCTGAGGCGCTGGTCCTTGGCCGGGTCCTTGGCGATCTTCGGGTACTTGATCGTGCCGTCCGTCTGGATCTTCGGCAGGGTCTTCTGCGGGGTCGGCAGCAGGGCGTTCTTCTTGTCGACCTTGCCGTCCTCGGAGACGCCGTAGAGGGCGTTGTAGATGTGGCGCACGGCCTCACCGGACGCGCCCGAGCCGGTACCGGCCTGGGCGATGGTCATGATGACCGTGTAGTCCTTGCTGTATGTGGCGAGCCAAGACGTCGTCTGCTTGCCGTAGACCTCGGCGGTGCCGGTCTTGGCGTGCAGCGGGATCTCGTCCTGCGGCCAGCCGCCGAACTTCCAGGCGGCGGTACCGCGGGTGATCACGCCCTCCAGGGCGGCGTCCATGCCCTTGATCGTCGCCTTGTCGACCGGCAGCTTGCCCTGGGCCTTGGGCTTGATCTCCTGGACGGTCCTGCCGTCCGCGCTGACGATCGCCTTGCCGATGGTCGGCGTGTACATGGTGCCGCCGTTGGCGAGCGCTCCGTAGATCACGGCCTCCTGGATCGGCGTGACGAGGGTGTCGCCCTGGCCGATGGAGTAGTTGATCGAGTCGCCCTCGCGCATCTTGTTGCCCTCGAGGCAGTTCTCGTACGCGATCTTCTCGACGTAACTGCCGTCCTTCTTACCGGACTTGCACCAGGCGCTCTTGTTGGCCTTCCAGTAGGACTCCTTCCACTGGCGGTCCGGGACGCGGCCGGTGACCTCGTTGGGCAGGTCGATGCCGGTCTCCCGGCCGAGGCCGAACTGGTGGGCGGTCTTGTAGAAGTAGTCCTTGGGCTCACCCTTGTCCGGGTTGATGCCGCCGTCCTTCTTCCACTCCCGGTCCGCGAGGCCGTAGAAGACGGTGTCGCAGGAGACCTCCAGGGCGCGGCCGAGGGAGATGGGGCCGAAGCTCTCCCCCTCGAAGTTCTTGAAGACCTGGCCGCCGACCGAGTAGGAGCTGGTGCACGGGTAGCCGCCGTCCCACTCGTAGCCCGCCTCGACCGCGGCGGCCGTGGAGACCACCTTGAACGTCGAACCGGGCGCGGACTGACCCTGTATGGCCCTGTTGAGCAGCGGGTAGTCCGAGTTCTTCCCGGTGAGCTTCTTGTAGTCCTTGGCGGAGATGCCGCCGACCCAGACGTTGGGGTCGTAGGTCGGGGCGGAGGCCATCGCGACGATCCGGCCGGTCTTGGCCTCCATCACCACGACCGCGCCGGAGTCCGCCTTGTAGTTCTCGCCGGTGATCTTGTCGAACTGCTGGCGGGCGACCTTCATCGCGTCGTTCAGCTCGTACTCCGCGACGCGCTGCACTCGGGCGTCGATGCTGGTGACGAGGTTGGAGCCGGGCTGGGCCGCGTCCGCCTCGGCCTGGCCGATGACCCGGCCGAGGTTGTCGACCTCGTAGCGGGTGACGCCGGCCTTGCCGCGCAGCACCTTGTCGTACTGACGCTCCAGGCCGCTGCGGCCGACCTGGTCGGAGCGCAGATAGGGCGAGTCGGTGTCCTGGGCCTGGGTGATCTCGTCGTCGGTGACCGGCGAGAGATAGCCGAGGACCTGTGCGGTGTTGGCGTTGCCCGGGGCGGCGTAGCGGCGCACGGCCTCCGGCTCGGCGGTGATGCCGGGGAAGTCCTCGGCGCGCTCGCGGATCTGCAGGGCCTGCTTGGCGGTGGCCTCGTCGGTGATGGGGATCGGCTGGTACGGCGAGCCGTTCCAGCACGGCTGCGGGGTCTGCGCGTCGCACAGACGGACCTTCTGCATGATCTCCTCGGGCTTCATGCCGAGGACGCCCGCGAGCTTGGTCAGGACGGCCTTGCCGTCGTCCCGCTGCTTCAGCAGGTCGGTGCGGGAGGCGGAGACCACCAGCCGCGTCTCGTTGTCCGCGAGGGGCACGCCCCGCGCGTCCAGGATCGAACCGCGCACGGCTGGCTCGACGACCTGCTGGACGTGGTTGCCCGACGCCTCCTTGGCGTAGGCCGCGCCCTCCCGGATCTGCAGGTACCACAGGCGGCCGCCGAGGGTGCCGAGTAGGGAGAGGACGAGGATCTGGATCACGACGAGACGGATCTGGACCCGTGGGGTCCGACCGGTCTCGGGAATGTTGGTCACTGCGGCTGACTCCCCCTCTCAGTGCGCGGACGTGTGTGACAGGTGTGCAGACGTCTGTGCGCGTACGAATGATGAACGACCGGCCTGTGAGGCCACGTTCCGCCGGAACTTCCCCGTTCGGGTGAACCCTCGAGCGAATCCTCGAGCGAACTCGGGTGCGCTCACAGCCGCTTGACCCCCTTGATGCGGCCGGCGCGGGCCGTGCGCGCCCGGGCGGCCTTCAGCTTCAGACCGCCCCGCTGACCGCCGATCCGCAGCCCCGTCCCCGAGGACAGCCAGCCGGAGGAGAGGTCCGACGCCTTGCCGGCCGAGTTGGTCTCGGCGAGCGGGTCGTTGTCCGCACGCCGGGCCAGGAACATCACGCCGGGGACGACGAACGGGGCGAGCAGCAGGTCGTACAGGGCCGCCGAGAACAGCAGCCCGGGGAGGCCGACATGGCGGGCGGCGGTGTCGCCGACGAGGGCCCCCACACCGGCGTACAGCAGGGTGGAGCCGACCGCGGCGGCGACCACCACGACCATCGGGCCGGTGGCCGACTTGATCTGCCCGCTCTCCGGTTTGACGAGGCCGGCGAGGTAGCCGATGACGCACAGCACGAGGGCGTAGCGCCCGGCCGCGTGGTCGGCGGGCGGGGCGAGGTCGGCGAGGAGACCGGCGCCGAAGCCGATGAGCGCGCCGCCGACATGGCCGTAGACCATGGCGAGGCCGAGGACGGTGAGCAGGAGGAGGTCGGGGACGGCTCCCGGGAGGTGGAGGCGGGCGAAGACGCTCACCTGGATCACCAGGGCGACGACGACCAGCGGGACGGAGAGCAGGATCCGGTTGACGCGCATGGGGGTTGTCAGCTCCTACTGCTGCTGGCCGTCGACGGGTGCGTTCGCGGTCGGGGTCACCGTGACGGTGACCGTCGGGGTGGGCACCGGCTTGGGCTTGGAGGGGAGCACGGTGTCGCGCGGGTCCTTCTTCGGTGCCTCGACGACGACGCCGACGATGTCGAGCTTGGTGAAGCTGACGTACGGCGTGACGTAGAGGGTGCGGGTGAGGTCGCCGCCGGAGGGGTCGACGCGGGAGACCACGCCGACCGGCACGCCCGGCACGAAGGGCTTGTCGGCCTGCGAGCCGAAGGTGACCAGCCGGTCGCCCTTCTTCACGTCGGCCTTGCCGTTGAGCAGCTCGACGCGCAGCGGGCGGTCGCCCTGCCCGGACGCGAAGCCCAGCTCGTCGGAGGCCTCCATACGGGTGCCGACGGTGAAGTCGGGGTCGTTGGCGAGCAGGACGGTGGAGGTGCTCGGGCCGACGGTGGTGACCCGGCCGACCAGGCCGTCCCCGTTGAGGACCGTCATGTCGCGCTTGACGCCGTCGTTCGCCCCGATGTCGAGGGTGACGGTCCAGGAGAAGCCCTGGGCCGCTCCTATCGCGATGACCTCCGCGCCCTTGATGCCGTACTGGCCCTGGCCGGCGATCTTCAGCATCTTGTCGAGCTGCGCGAGACGGCTGCGGTTGCGGTCGTCGCTGCCGAGCTTCGCCTTGAGGGCCGCGTTGTCCTTCTCCAGCGCGGCGAGCCGGTCGTGGCGCTCACCGGAGTCGCGGACTGCGGAGACGGCGTTGCCGACGGGATCGACCGCCGACGACACCCCGTTCTCGATCGGACCGAAGACCGCGGCCGCGGCCTGCCGGGCTCCGTCGACCGGAGAGTCCTCCCCGCCGCGGATGTCCACCGTGATCAGCGCGAACGCGACGGCGATCAGCAGCACCAGGAGCAGCCGGCTCTCTCGTGTGTCCCTCACGTGCGGCGGCCGTGCCCTTCCTCATAGGAATTCGGGTAGCCCCTGGCCAAATTGACCAAGGGCGTTTTTCGGAGCTTATGCCTCAATATCAACGATCCGCCGCACGAGAGGAGGTCATCTCGTACGGCGGAATCGAAGCGTTACGTCATCTGCGGGGCGCGGCGTCCAGGACCTGCTGGAGCGCCTCGAACTCCTCGACGCACTTGCCGGAGCCGAGCGCCACGCTGTCCAGCGGGTCCTCGGCGATGTGGATGGGCATGCCGGTCTCCCGGCGCAGCCGCTCGTCCAGGCCGCGCAGCAGTGCTCCGCCGCCGGTCAGAACGATTCCGCGGTCCATGATGTCGCCGGACAGCTCCGGCGGGCACTTGTCGAGCGTGGTCTTCACCGCGTCGACGATCGCGTTGACCGGTTCCTCGATCGCCTTGCGCACTTCGGCGGCCGAGATGACCACGGTCTTGGGCAGTCCGGAGACCAGGTCCCGACCGCGGATTTCGGTGTGCTGGTCGTCGTCGAGGTCGTAAGCGGAACCGATCGTGATCTTGATCTGCTCAGCCGTGCGCTCACCGAGGAGGAGCGAGTACTCCTTCTTGATGTGCTGGATGATCGAACTGTCCAGTTCGTCGCCCGCGACGCGGATGGACTGGGCGGTGACGATGCCGCCGAGCGAGATGACCGCTACCTCCGTCGTGCCGCCGCCGATGTCCACCACCATGTTGCCCGTGGCCTCGTGGACCGGCAGGCCGGAGCCGATGGCCGCGGCCATGGGCTCCTCGATGATGTGCACCTGACGAGCGCCGGCCTGGGTCGACGCCTCGATGACGGCGCGGCGCTCGACGCCCGTGATGCCCGAGGGCACGCAGACGACGACCCGCGGCCTGGCCAGATACCGCCGCTTGTGGATCTTCAGGATGAAGTAGCGGAGCATCCGCTCGGTGATCTCGAAGTCGGCGATGACACCGTCCTTCAGCGGACGCACGGCGACGATGTTGCCCGGCGTCCGCCCGATCATCTTCTTGGCTTCGGAGCCGACCGCGAGGATGCCACCGGTGTTGGTGTTGATCGCGACGACGGACGGCTCGTTGAGTACGATCCCGCGACCCCTGACGTACACCAGCGTGTTGGCGGTCCCGAGGTCGACAGCCATGTCACGGCCGATGAACGACATTGAGTTCCCCATCAGGATTCGACTGGCCTTCCATGAGCTTTTGAGGGCTTTTCAGGAACGGCGAGGTGGGTGCTGTGACGTGAAGGCTTCCATCGTAAACGCGCCTGCACGAACACTGCGGAGCGGTCTCCGTCATTGTTTGCAGATGCTGTGTGGGTTCGCTTCTGGAGAGGGGCGTTCGGGGAATCTCGTTCCCTCGATCGCCCTCTTCAGCCGCCTCGGGCGCCGCCGGCGCCGGACAGGCGCTACGCGCGGCCGGGGAAGAAGATCTTCACCTCGCGGTCGGCGGACTCCTCGGAGTCGGAAGCGTGGATCAGGTTCTCGCGGACGATCACGCCGAAGTCGCCGCGGATCGAGCCGGGGGCGGCGGCGATCGGGTCGGTCGGACCGGCCAGCGCGCGTACGCCCTCGATGACCCGGTCGCCCTCGACGATCAGCGCGACGACGGGACCGGAGGCCATGAACTCCACCAGCGGCTCGTAGAAGACCTTGCCCTTGTGCTCGCCGTAGTGCTGCTCCAGCGTGTCCTGGTCCAGGGTGCGCAGCTCCAGCGCGGTGATCTGCCAGCCGGCCTTGCGCTCGATACGGCTGATGATCTCGCCGGTCAGGCCGCGACGGACGGCGTCGGGCTTGAGCAGGACGAGGGTGCGCTGGCTCACGAGGGGACTCCTTCAACTGCCGGTGTGCGGTGGGACGAGATTACAGGGCCCGTCCCGGCACTTGTCACACAGCGTCAGCAGTATCGGCGGACGACCCCGCGGGAGACGCGGGGGACGCGGCGGCCTGTGCGGCGAAACGGGCCTTCGCCTCGTCGATCTTCTTGCCGTAGTGCACCGACGCCCACCACAGGGCCCCGAAGAGGACCCCCATGAAGAACATGGTCGGGACGAAGAAGCCGGACGCGACGAGGGCGATCTGCAGGGCCCAGCCGAGGGCGACGCCCCCGGGCCGGGTGACCACGCCGCACAGCAGCACGCTGAGGAACATCGCGACGCCGCACACCGTCCACACCGTGGACGTGGACAGGTCGGGGTCCTTCATGGCGACCAGACCGGCGAAGCCGATGACGAAGAACTCGCCGATCAGGGTCGAGGAGCAGAGCGTACGCATGGGGAGACCTCAGCCCTTCCCGAGGAGAAGTCGGGCCTCGCCGACGGTGATGACGGAACCGGTGACCAGCACGCCGCCGCCGGTGAACTCCCCGTCCTCCTCGGCGAGCGTGATCGCCGCCTCCAGGGCGTCCGGCAGCCGCGGCTCGACCTGGACGCGGTCGTCGCCGAACACCTCGACGGCGATCGCGGCGAGCTCGTCGGCGTCCATCGCGCGCGGGGTGGAGTTCTGGGTGACGACGACCTCGGCGAAGAGCGGCTCGAAGGCCTCCAGCAGGCCTCTGACGTCCTTGTCGCCGCTCGCGCCCACGACCCCGATGAGCCGGCTGAAGTCGAAGGCCTCGCCGACGGCCTCGGCGGTGGCGCGGGCTCCCGCCGGGTTGTGGGCCGCGTCCAGCACGACGGTGGGCGAGCGCCGTACGACCTCGAGGCGGCCCGGCGAGGACACGGCGGCGAAGGCCTTGCGGACCGTGTCGACGGCGAGCGGCTCGGGCCGCTGGGAGCCGACGCCGAAGAACGCCTCGACGGCGGCGAGCGCCACGGCCGCGTTGTGGGCCTGGTAGGCGCCGTGCAGCGGGAGATACACCTCGGGGTACTCTCCGCCCAGCCCGCGCAGGGTGACCACCTGGCCGCCGACGGCGACCTGCCGTGCGACGACCCCGAACTCCAGCCCCTCCCGGGCCACCGTCGCGTCGACCTCGACGGCCCTCTTCAGCAGGACCTGGGCGGCGTCGACGGGCTGCTGCGCCAGGATCACCGTCGCGTCCTGCTTGATGATCCCGCCCTTCTCCTCCGCGATCGCGCCGGGCGTCTCGCCCAGCCGGTCGGTGTGGTCGAGGTCGATGGGCGTGACGACGGCGACGTCGGCGTCGATGACGTTGGTGGCGTCCCAGGAGCCGCCCATCCCCACCTCGACGACGGCCACGTCGACGGGCGCGTCCGCGAAGGCGGCGTACGCCATGCCCGTGAGCACCTCGAAGAAGGACAGCCGGTACTCCTGCTGCGCGTCGACCATCTCGACGTACGGCTTGACGTCCTGGTACGTCTCGACGAACCGCTCGGCGGAGATCGGGGCCCCGTCGAGGCTGATCCGCTCGGTGATCGACTGGACGTGCGGGGACGTGTACCGCCCGGTACGCAGGTCGAACGCGCCCAGCAGGGCCTCGATCATCCGGGCGGTGGACGTCTTGCCGTTCGTCCCCGTGATGTGGATCGAGGGGTACGACCGCTGCGGGTCGCCCAGGACGTCCACCAGCGCGGCGATGCGGCCGACGGAGGGATCCAGCTTGGTCTCGCCCCAGCGGGTGGCCAGCTCCGCCTCGACCTCGCGCAGGGCCTTGTCGACCTCGGGATCCTGGGGACGCCCGGGCACGTCTGCCTGCGGCGCTGCGCCCTGGGTACGGAGGGTGCGGCTGCCGGCCTCGATGACCGCGAGGTCGGGGTCGCGGTCGGTCGCTTCCGCGATGATCTCGTCGAAGGGATCGGGCTGGTCGTCGTCGTTGCCGTTCGGGGGGAGCTCGCTCACGGGGCCAGTCTACGGACGGCCGCTGACAGAGGTGGACGAAGGCCCCCGGGACCGTGCCGGTCCCGGGGGCCTTCGTCTACGTACGACAGCGGGTCACGCCTGCGGCAGGCGGTCCAGCTGGGCCGTGATGCGCTCGATGTCCTCGTCCGCCTTGGTGAGGCGGGCGCGGATCTTCTCGACCACGTTGTCCGGGGCCTTCGCCAGGAACGCCTCGTTGCCGAGCTTGGCGTTGGCCTGGGTCTTCTCCTTCTCGGCCGCCGCGAGGTCCTTGGCCAGGCGCTTGCGCTCCGCGGCCACGTCGATCGTGCCGGAGAGGTCCAGCGCGACCGTGGCGCCCGCGACCGGCAGGGTCGCCGTCGCCGAGAAGGCCTCGCCCTCCGGCTGGAGGCGGAGCAGCTGGCGGATGGCCGCCTCGTGCGGGGCGAGCGCGGCGCCGTCCAGCGTGAGGCGGGCCGGGACGCGCTGGCCGGGCTGGAGGCCCTGGTCGGCGCGGAAGCGGCGGACCTCGGTGATGACGGACTGGAGGCTCTCGATCTCCTGCTCGGCGGCCGTGTCCCGGAAGCCGCTGTCGGCGGGCCACTCGGCGGTGACGAGGGTCTCGCCGCCGGTCAGCGTGGTCCACAGCGTCTCGGTGACGAACGGGACGACGGGGTGCAGCAGCCTCAGGGTGACGTCGAGGACCTCGCCCAGGACGCGCTGGGAGACCTTCGCCGGCTCGCCGCCCGCCTGGAAGACGGTCTTGGACAGCTCGACGTACCAGTCGAAGACCTCGTCCCAGGCGAAGTGGAACAGCGCGTCGGAGAGCTTCGCGAACTGGAAGTCCTCGTAGAACGCGTCGACTTCGGCGACCGTCTCGTTCAGCCGGGAGAGGATCCAGCGGTCCGTCGCCGACAGCCGCGAGGCGTCCGGCAGCGGGCCCTCGACCGTCGCGCCGTTCATCAGCGCGAAGCGGGTGGCGTTCCAGATCTTGTTGGCGAAGTTGCGGGAGCCCTGGACCCAGTCCTCGCCGATGGGAACGTCGACGCCGGGGTTGGCGCCGCGAGCGAGCGTGAACCGCAGCGCGTCGGAGCCGTACTTGTCCATCCAGTCCAGCGGGTTGACCGCGTTGCCGAAGGACTTGGACATCTTCTTGCCGAACTGGTCACGGACCATGCCGTGCAGGGCGATGGTGTGGAACGGCGGCGTGCCGTCCATCGCGTAGAGGCCGAACATCATCATCCGGGCGACCCAGAAGAAGAGGATGTCGTAGCCGGTGACCAGGACGGAGTTCGGGTAGAACTTCGCAAGCGACTCGGTCTGTTCGGGCCAGCCGAGGGTGGAGAAGGGCCAGAGGCCGGAGGAGAACCAGGTGTCGAGGACGTCGGTGTCCTGACGCCAGCCCTCGCCCGTCGGCGGCTCCTCGTCGGGGCCGACGCAGACGACCTCGCCGTCCGGGCCGTACCAGACCGGGATGCGGTGGCCCCACCACAACTGCCGTGAGATGCACCAGTCGTGGAGGTTGTCGACCCAGTCGAAGTACCGCTTCTCCATCTCCTGCGGGTGGATCTTGACCCGGCCGTCGCGGACGGCGTCGCCGGCCGCCTTGGCCAGCGGGCCGACCTTGACCCACCACTGCATGGACAGGCGCGGTTCGATGGTGGTCTTGCAGCGCGAGCAGTGGCCGACGGAGTGGACGTACGGGCGCTTCTCGGCGACGATCCGGCCCTCGGCGCGCAGGGCGGCGACGATGGCGGAGCGGGCCTCGAGCCGGTCCTGGCCCTGGAAGGGGCCGTGGGCGGTGATGACGGCGTGCTCGTCCATGATCGTGATGGACGGCAGGTCGTGACGCTGGCCGATCTCGAAGTCGTTCGGGTCGTGGGCCGGGGTGACCTTGACGGCGCCCGTGCCGAACTCGGGGTCGACGTGCTCGTCGGCGACGACCGGGATGGAACGGTCGGTCAGCGGCAGCTTGATGAGCTTGCCGACGAGGTGCTTGTACCGCTCGTCGTCCGGGTGGACGGCGACGGCGGTGTCACCGAGCATGGTCTCGGCGCGGGTGGTGGCGACGACGATGGCGTCGTCCCCGTCCCCGTACTTCATGGAGACGAGTTCGCCGTCGTCGTCCTGGTACTCGACCTCGATGTCGGAGATCGCGGTCAGACAACGCGGACACCAGTTGATGATGCGCTCGGCGCGATAGATCAGCTCGTCGTCGTAGAGCCGCTTGAAGATGGTCTGGACGGCCTGGGACAGGCCCTCGTCCATGGTGAAGCGCTCGCGCGACCAGGCGACGCCGTCGCCGAGGCGGCGCATCTGGCCGCTGATCTGGCCGCCGGACTCGCCCTTCCACTGCCAGACGCGCTCGACGAACGCCTCACGGCCGAGGTCGTGGCGGGACTTGCCCTCCTTGCCGAGCTCGCGCTCGACGACGTTCTGCGTGGCGATGCCGGCGTGGTCCATGCCGGGCTGCCACAGCGTCTCGAAGCCCTGCATGCGCTTACGGCGGGTCAGGGCGTCGATGAGGGTGTGCTCGAAGGCGTGCCCCAGGTGCAGGCTGCCCGTGACGTTCGGCGGCGGGATGACGACGGTGTACGGCGGCTTCTCGCTCTTGGCGTCGGCCTCGAAGTAACCCCGCTCCACCCAGCGCTCGTACAGCGGCCCCTCTACGTCGGCCGGCGCGTACTGGGTCGGCAGTTCGGTGGGGGGCGCTGATGGCTGCTGATGAGCGTTCTCGGTCACGGGGCCAGTTTAGGGGTGTCACCGGGCCGTCCCGAAACGTGTTTGCTCTGTAACGGTAGGGGCCCCGCTGACGTGGACCCGCTGGGTTTGAGCCAGGATGTGAAAATCACATAAGCATCTGGAGGGGAACCCAGAAATGAGTCACAACCAGCCGGGCCCGTACGGCGGCCAGCCCCAGCAGCCCGGACCGTACGGCCAGCCAGGCCCGTACGGCCAGCCGCCGCAGGCCCCGCAGCCCGGCTACGGCTACCCCCAGCAGCCCCCCGCCCCGCAGCCCGGCTACGGCTACCCGCAGCAGCCCCCGCAGGGCGTCCCGCCGCAGACCCCGCCCTACGGCCAGCCGCCGCAGTACGGCCAGCAGCCCCCTTACGGCCAGCAGCCGCCGTACGGCCAACAGCCGCCCTACGGCCAGGCGCCCTACGGGGTGCCCCAGCCCCCGGCGCCGGGCGGCGGCAAGAAGAAGACCGGCATCATCCTCGGCGCGGTCGCGGTCGTCGCCGCGATCGGCGTGGGCGCGTACTTCGTCATCGGCGGGGGCGGCGCGGCCGGAGGAGGCCTCGAGGACGACGGCGCGCACAAGCTGTCGACGCCGGCGACCGTGCTCACCGAGTACAAGCGGGCCTCCGACGAGGGCGCGACCGCCGACGACGACTCCGCGGCCGACCTGGAGAAGAGCGGCGTCAAGAACGGCAAGTCCGTGATCGGCATCTACTCCACCGCGGACCTGACCGGGTACGACCCCTCGGACCCGAGCACCGCGCCCGACGAGAGCGAGCTCGCCACGGCCAAGGGCATCACGTACTTCGGCGCCTACGGCACCATCGCCGACCCGGAGAAGGTGCTGGACGCGTTCTTCGTCAACCTGAAGAAGTCGTCCGAGGACAAGTCCTCCAGCAGCAGCTCCACCACCGCCAAGACCGAGCTGATCGGGGACCCCGTGGCGGTCGACCTCGACGGGGCGGTCATGAAGTGCCAGGCGGCCAAGGGCACGGACGTCACCACCAAGCAGGAGAAGACCGACTGGTTCTGCGCGTGGGCCGACTACAGCACCATCGCCATGGTCTCGCCGGGTGACGTCACGAAGGGCATCACCAAGGACGTGGCGGTCGACATCACCACGAAGCTGCGCGAGCAGGTCCGCGTCAAGGCGTGACGGCACGCCGGAGCTGAGTGCTCAACTGACGAAGGGGCCCCGGTCGGTTGACCGGGGCCCCTTCGTGATGTCCGTGTATCCGGATGTCCGCGGCGGCGGTTACGCCGTCTTCTGCTCGCCCGGTCCCCGGCCGCCGCGCGCGTCGCGGGGGATCAGGGTCGGGTTGACGTTGGAGAGGACGACGTCGGCGGTGATGACCACGCGGGCCACGTCCTTGCGGGACGGGACCTCGTACATGACCGCCTGGAGGACCTCCTCCATGATGGCGCGCAGGCCGCGGGCGCCGGTCTGGCGGAGGATGGCCTGGTCGGCGATGGCCTCCAGGGCCTCGCGCTCGAAGTCCAGCTCCACGCCGTCGAGTTCGAAGAGGCGCTGGTACTGCTTCACCAGCGCGTTGCGCGGCTCGATCAGGATCTGCAGGAGCGCCTCGCGGTCCAGGTTGTGGACCGAGGTGATGACCGGCAGACGGCCGATGAACTCCGGGATCATCCCGAACTTGACCAGGTCCTCGGGCATGACGGCCTCGAACTGGTCCTTGGACTCCAGCTCGCGCTTGGAGCGGATCGTCGCGCCGAAGCCGATGCCCTTGGCGCCGGCCCGGGTCTCGATGATCTTCTCCAGGCCCGAGAAGGCGCCGCCCACGATGAACAGCACGTTCGTCGTGTCGATCTGGATGAACTCCTGGTGCGGGTGCTTGCGGCCGCCCTGCGGCGGGACCGAGGCGGTGGTGCCTTCCAGGATCTTCAGAAGGGCCTGCTGGACGCCCTCGCCCGACACGTCACGCGTGATGGAGGGGTTTTCACTCTTCCTCGCGACCTTGTCGATCTCGTCGATGTAGATGATCCCGGTCTCGGCCTTCTTGACGTCGTAGTCGGCCGCCTGGATCAGCTTCAGCAGGATGTTCTCGACGTCCTCGCCGACATAGCCCGCCTCGGTCAGCGCCGTGGCGTCCGCGATCGCGAACGGCACGTTCAGCATGCGCGCCAGGGTCTGGGCGAGGAGGGTCTTGCCCGAACCCGTGGGGCCGAGCAGAAGAATGTTGGACTTCGCCAACTCGATGGCGTCCTCGCGGCTTTGGCCGCCGCCGTTCTCCCCGGCCTGGACGCGCTTGTAGTGGTTGTACACCGCGACCGACAGGGCCTTCTTGGCGGGCTCCTGGCCCACCACATAGCCCTCGAGGAACTCGTAGATCTCGCGCGGCTTCGGGAGTTCCTCCCAGCGGACCTCGCTCGTCTCAGCGAGCTCTTCCTCGATGATCTCGTTGCAGAGATCGATGCACTCGTCGCAGATGTAGACACCGGGCCCTGCGATGAGCTTCTTGACCTGCTTCTGGCTCTTGCCGCAGAACGAGCACTTGAGCAGATCGCCGCCGTCACCGATGCGTGCCACGGTGTGCTTCCCCTTCGCCTGGGAGACGCCTAGGTCCAGCGGCTCCTGGTGCTGCCTTAGTCCGACGGTACCTTGCCGGGCCCCCCGTTCGGGCCCCCCTTGGCACGGTTCACTTCGACGTGGACCGTGTCACACCGTGCCGGGAGGGGCTCGACGGGACGACCTCGCGCGTCAACGCAGAGAGTTGTTGTTCATCTTCCGGGTGGAGATGATCTGGTCGATCAGGCCGTACGCCAGCGCGTCCTCGGCCGTGAGGATCTTGTCGCGCTCGATGTCCTCGCGGATCTTCTCGATCGGCGTGGTGGAGTGCTTGGCCAGCATGTCCTCCAGCTGGGCGCGCATCCGGAGGATCTCGTTGGCGGCGATCTCCAGGTCGGAGACCTGACCGCGGCCGGTCTCGCTGTAGGGCTGGTGGATCAGCACGCGCGCGTTCGGAAGCGCCATGCGCTTGCCCGGGGTGCCGGCGGCCAGCAGGATCGCGGCGGCGGAGGCCGCCTGGCCCATGCAGACCGTCTGGACGTCGGGCTTCACGAACTGCATCGTGTCGTAGATCGCAGTCAGCGCCGTGAAGGAGCCGCCGGGGCTGTTGATGTAGACCGAGATGTCCCGGTCGGGGTCCATGGACTCCAGGCACAGCAGCTGCGCCATGACGTCGTTGGCGGAGGCGTCGTCGATCTGGACGCCCAGGAAGATCACGCGCTCCTCGAAGAGCTTCGCGTACGGGTCGTACTCGCGGACGCCCTGGGAGGTGCGCTCGACGAAGCGCGGGATGACGTAGCGGGACTCGGCGCGGGGGCCGGTGTATTCGGCCTCGGTGCGGGCGTAGAGGCCGCTGCCGGGGAAGTCGTTCACGGTGTCTCCTGGAGAGAGGGCTGGGGCGGTGGGCTGGAGGGGCTGGAAGGGGTGCTGACGGTCGCGGGAGCCTCAGGAGCTCCCGGGATGCCTCAAGGGGCTCCGGGGAGCTCCTTGAGCGGTCCAGGCGCCGTCACGGGCCCTCAGGCCGCCCCGGTGCCGCCGCCGCCCGGCATGCCGGCGGCCGTGGGGATGACGTCGTCGATGAGGCCGTACTCCTTGGCCTCGAAGGCGTCGAACCAGCGGTCGCGGTCCGAGTCGCGGGTGACCTGCTCGACCGTCTGGCCGGTGTGCTGGGAGGTCAGCTCGGCCATGCGCCTCTTGGTGTGCAGCAGCCGCTCGGCGTGGATCTTGATGTCCGAGGCCGAGCCGGCCAGGCCGGCGGAGGGCTGGTGGATCAGGATCTCGGCGTTAGGCAGCGCGAAGCGCTTGCCGGGGGTGCCGGCGCTGAGCAGGAACTGGCCCATGGAGGCCGCGAGGCCCATGGCGATGGTCACCACGTCGTTCTTGATGAACTGCATGGTGTCGTAGATCGCCATGCCAGCCGTGATCGAGCCGCCGGGGCTGTTGATGTAAAGGAAGATGTCCTTGTCCGGGTCGGCGGCAAGGAGCAGCAGCTGTGCGGTGATCTTGTTGGCGATGTCGTCGTCGACCGCCTGGCCGAGGAAGATGATCCGCTCGCCGAGCAGCCGGTTGTAGACCTGGTCGCCGAGGCCACCGATGGAAGGCTCGCCGGCGGCGTAGGGCATCAGATTCGTCACGTATCCACCTGCTCGTCTTACGACGGCGCCGGGCCGTCTCACGTGTACTGCCTGGGGCTCGGGGACTCCCCTGCCCTCGTACTCATGGACCCTAACGCGCGGGTCCCTTCGGAGAATCCCGGAGAGGTGAGTGTTCGCCGGGGGCGTAGCCGGGGGCCGCCTCGGGCGGTGGGGCGGGGGCGGGTGCGCGGGTGGGGCGGGCACGGGTCCGCGGCTGGGCGGGGACGGGTGCGCGGGTGGGTGCGGCGGGCCGTCCCGGCCTACGACGACGGGAGGGCCCCGGAGCGATGATCACGCTCCGGGGCCCTCCCGCGTCAGCACTTCAGAGGTGCCACGAGGCTCAGGCCTCGGGCTTCTCCTCGGGCTTCTCCGCGGCCTCGGCGGCAGCCTCGACGGCCTCGACCGTCTCGATGGCGGCCTCGGCCTCGTCCTCGTCGTCCAGGTCGATGACCTCGCCGTTGGTGTCCTTGACCGTGGCGGCCTCCACAACCGTGGCCAGGGCCTTGCCGCGGGCGACCTCGCCGACCAGGAGCGGGACCTGACCGCCCTCGACGACCGCCTGGGCGAACTGGTCGGGGGACATGCCGGAGGAGGCGGCACGGCGCATGAGGTGCTCGGTGAGCTCCTCCTGGTTGACGTTCAGCTTCTCGCGCTTGACGAGCTCGTCGAGCACGAACTGGGTCTTGATGCCCTTGACCGCGGCCTCACGGGTCTCGGTCTCGAACTCCTCCTCGGTCTTGCCCTGGATCTCCAGGTACTTCGGGAGGTCGAGGCCCATCTGGCCGAGCTGGTGGTGCTCCAGGTTGTGCTTGCGGGTGTTGATCTCGTCCGTGAGCAGCTTCTCGGGGACGGGCACCTCGACGAGCTCCAGCAGCTTCTCCAGGACGCGCTCCTGGGCCTGCGTGGCCTGGTCGTACTGCTTCATGTTCTCGAGGCGCTTGCGGCTGTCCGCCCGCAGCTCCTCCAGGGTGTCGAACTCGGAGGCGAGCTGCGCGAACTCGTCGTCCAGCTCGGGCAGTTCACGGGCGGCGACCTGGGTGACCTTGACGGTGACCTCGGCCTCCTTGCCGGCCGCCGAGCCGCCCTTGAGCTCGGAGGCGAAGGTGGCCTCGCCACCGGCCTCCAGGCCCTTCACGGCGTCGTCGATGCCGTCCAGCAGCTCGCCGGAGCCGATGGTGTAGGAGACGCCGCTGGCGACGCCGTCCTCCAGCACCTCGCCGTCGACCTTGGCCTCCAGGTCCACGGTGACCACGTCGCCGTCCTCGGCGGCGCGCTCGACCGGGGAGGTGGCGGCGAAGCGCTCACGGAGCTGCTCGACCGACTTGTCGATGTCCTCGTCGCTCACCTCGACGGCGTCGACCTCGACCTCGATGGAGGAGAAGTCCTCGGGGAGCTCCAGGGCGGGGCGGATGTCGACCTCGGCGGTGAAGTTCAGCGTCTCGCCGTCCTTCAGCTCGGTGATGTCGACCTCGGGCTGGCCGAGGACGTCGAGCTCGGCTCCGTTGACCGCCTCGGTGTAGAACTTCGGAAGCGCGTCGTTGACGGCCTCCTCCAGCACGGCGCCGCGGCCGAACCGCTGGTCGATGACCCGGGCGGGGATCTTGCCCTTGCGGAAGCCCTTCACCGTGACCTGCTGGTTGATCTTCTTGTACGCCGCGTCGAGGCTGTCCTTGAGCTCCTCGAAGGGCACCTCGATGCTGAGCCGAACCCGAGTCGGGTTCAGGGTCTCCACGGCGCTCTTCACGGTTCGGTCTCCTTGGGGGCTGACTTCTTGGTTTTCGCCGGAACCTGACAGGACCGGCGATTCGTCGCCCGAAGGAGGTTCGTGGGCCGGACAGGCCTACACGGACACAGACACACGGGCGTGCAGCTTGCATAGTAGCCGCAGCCGCTGGACGGCCCAAAAGACGATCGCCGGCCAGGTGCACAGCATGATCGCGCAGGTGGTCGGCCAGGTGGTCGGGGTGGCGGGATTTGAACCCACGGCCTTCCGCTCCCAAAGCGGACGCGCTACCAAGCTGCGCCACACCCCGTCTGGTGCGAGACGTAGGGTACATGCCCGCAGGCCCTCTGACCGCCGCATTTGCCGAGTCCGCGCCCGGTCCGGGGGCGGGCGGCGGCGCGGGCCGGAAACCGGGTGTGCGGCCGAGGGCGACGACCCGCTACGATGCCTGCAGTGCCGCGGTCGGCTGACCTGCGGCGCGTCGTGTGCGGGCGTAGCTCAATGGTAGAGCACTAGTCTTCCAAACTAGCTACGCGGGTTCGATTCCCGTCGCCCGCTCTGGTACGACCCTGGCCGGGTCGGAGGCACAGTCCTCCGACCCGGCCAGGGTCGTTTGTGCGCGCCGATCAGCAGTCGGTCGCTCAGCCGTCGGTCGAGTCCCGCGCCGGCCGAGTCGGACGCCGGTCGAGTCGGACGCCGGTCGAGTCGGACGCCGGTCGATCAGAAGCTGATCGAGTTGATCGTGTCCGCAAGGGAGTCGAGGAAACGGTTGATCGACGGCGCCATGCCGGTGGAGGCGAGGAAGAAGCCGAACAGGATGGCGACTATGGCGGGGCCCGCCTTGATCGACCCTCCCCGGATCAGCACTACCAGGATGATCGCCAACAGCAGCACCACTGACAGTGAAATGGCCACAACTGATCACACACCCTCGGTCGGTCCGCTCTCCCGAGACCATCGTGCCACCAACCGGGCCTCCCCATGCGGCCGGTGACACATCATCGCTGCGGCCGGCCGAGCGGAAGTACGCCGTACAGCAATTCGAGAGCGTACCCGCACAGGGAATTGAGACTGATCGTTGCCGTCTCCACACAACGCCCTTGCAGGTAATTCGAATTGTGGGCACAGGCACGTCAACCACACACCCACAACCGACGTTATGTACCTTTTAGTCGGGATGAATCGCGACATCAAGGGCGACTGTGTGTCCTACAAGACATCGACGGGACGGTCGTGTTCGGTAAATCCCGGGGTACCCGCAAGGCATTAACCAGGAATGACGTCGATCGTTTTACGCATAGCCACAGACGACGCTAGGGTGCCTCAAATGTTCCACGCCGTCTCGTCTCTCGTTCCGAGCCCCCGCTCGCCCCAGAACCAGAACGACCAGCACGACCAGTCCCGGGACAGACCGTCCGCAGGGACGTCCGCACGGACGTCCGGGGAGCCGGACAGGCGCTCTTCAGGGCAGCCCGCCAAGCAGCGCGACGCGTTCTTCGACAACGCGAAGTACCTGGCGATCGTGCTGGTGGCCGTGGCCCACTCCTGGGAGCCGCTCAAGGGCGACAGCCGGGTCCTCCAGGCCGCGTACCTGCTCGTGTACGCCTTCCACATGCCCGCGTTCATCGTCGTCTCCGGCTTCTTCTCACGCAGCTTCGACGCGAGCCCCAGCCGGCTGAAGCGGCTGATCACCGGCGTGGCCGTGCCGTACGTCGTCTTCGAGACGGCGTACCCGCTCTTCAAGCGCTACGTCGACCACTCGCCCCAGCAGGAGATCAGCCTCCTCGACCCGTACTACCTGACCTGGTTCCTGTGCGCGCTGTTCATCTGGCGGCTCACCACGCCGATCTGGAAGACGGTCCGCCATCCGCTGCCGGTCGCGCTGGGCATCGCGATGCTGGCGTCCGTCACCCCGGACGTCGGCGACGACCTGGACCTCCAGCGGGTCCTGCAGTTCCTGCCGTTCTTCGTGCTGGGCCTGTGCCTGAAGGCCGAGCACTTCCGGCTGGTACGCCGCCGCTCGGTGCGGATCGCGGCCGTGCCGGTGTTCGCGGGCGCGCTCGTCTTCGCCTGGTGGGCGGTGACGCACATGAACACCGCCTGGCTCTACCACCGCGCCTCCGCGCAGGAACTGGCCGCCCCCTGGTGGGCAGGGCCCGTCATGCAGCTCGCCCTGTTCGGCTGCTCGCTGGTGCTGACGGCCTGCTTCTTCTCCTGGGTGCCGGGCCGCACGATGTGGTTCACGACGCTCGGCGCGGGCACCCTGTGCGGCTATCTGCTGCACGGCTTCCTGATCAAGGGCGCCGACTACCGCGGCTGGTTCGACCACGCCTGGCTGCACCGGCCGCTCGGCGAGATCGCGGTCAGCGTGACCGTGGCGGTGGCCGTCACCCTGCTGTGCACCCGGCCCGTACGGCGTGTGTTCCGGTTCGCGACGGAGCCCACCATGGACTGGGCCTTCAAGCGGGACCCGGCCGAACTGGCCCGTGAGCGCGAGAAGCAGCAGGAGCGCGAGAAGCGGCAGGAGCGCGAGAAGGCCGACGCCTAGCCGCTACTCGTCCAGCAAGTTCCGCGAGTCCGGCAAGTCCGGCGAGTCCAGCGAGTCCGGCGAGTCCGGCGAGTCCGGCGAGTCCGGCGAGTCCGGCGAGTCCGGCGGCACGCTGAGACCGAGAAGTGCGCGCATCCGTGCGTACTTCTCGGTCAGGCGCATCCGGGTCGCCGCGTCCAGGACCGCCAGCCGCGCCGGGTTCGCGTTGTGGGCCAGGTCCGACTCCTTGACCAGCAGCGCGCCGGGGGTGGCGAGAACGCGGCTCGCATACGTCTCCGGGGGCTCGCCGGGGCGCTTGGTGAGGGCGAGGACGATCGCCTTGGTGCGGTCGGTGAGCGCGGCCCCGCGCAGCCGGGCCTCGCTGAGAGCGTCGTCCTCGACGGCGTCGTGCAGCCAGGCCGCCGCGATCTGCTCGTCGTCCCCGCCACGCGCGCGTACGCCTTCCGCGACCGCCTCCAGGTGCTCGGCGTAGGGGCGGCCCGCCTTGTCGGTCTGGCCCTCGTGGGCGGCACGGGCGAGGGCCTCGACCTCGGCCAGGGTGAGCATCTGACGTCCTGCCTTCCTTCCGGTTCCGGAGGCTCAGAGCAGCACCGACGCCTGGGCCGTAGGCCCCTCGCGGCAGACCAGCAGCAGGGCCCGGTCGTCGTTGACGTCCTTGGCGACCGCCTCGATCAGATGCCAGGCGGCGCCCTGGAAGCCGCCGGCGACATAGCGGTCGGCCTCGCCGGTGAGGCGGTCGATGCCCTCGACGATGTCGCGGTCGGAGGTCTCCACCAGGCCGTCGGTGAACAGCATCAGCACATCGCCCGGGCGCAACGAGCCCTTCACCGGGTCGAACTGCGCGCCCTCGTACACGCCCAGCAGCGGGCCCTCCGCGGCCTTCTCCTCCCAGCGGCCGCTGCCCGCGCTGAGCTGGAGGCCCGGCGGGTGGCCGGCGGAGTACAGCTCGTAGTCGCCGGAGTCGAGGTCGAGGACGAGGTGGATGGAGGTCGCGAAGCCCTCGTCCCAGTCCTGGCGGAGCAGGTAGCCGTTGGCGGCGGGGAGGAAGGCGTGCGGGGGCAGCGAGCCGAGCAGGCCGCCGAACGCGCCGGACAGCAGCAGCGCCCGCGAACCCGCGTCCATGCCCTTGCCGGAGACGTCGGTGAGGACGACCTCCATGGTGCGGCCGCCGTTGGTGCGGGCCGCGACGACGAAGTCGCCGGAGAAGGACTGGCCTCCGGCGGGCCGCAGCGCCATCTCACGGTGCCAGCCCGGCGGCAGCTTCGGCAGCTTGCTCTGTACCCGGATGCGTTCGCGCAGGTCGAAGAGCATGGTGCCGCCGCGCCGCCAGGGCACGCCGACGCGGCTGCGGAACTGGGCGATGAGCAGCCCGAAGAAACCGCATGCGGCCACGACGAGGACCACGCCCGGGGTGACCCGGGAGGGGCCCTCCGTGTAGGGGCCCAGCTGCACCGACTCCACGATCAGGGCGGTGGCCGCGGCGGCGTACAGGCCGAGCAGGCTGGCGGGGCGCAGCAGCAGGCCGCCGGCGACGATCGGCAGGACGAGGGCGGCGGGTGAGCACCACACCGAGTTGGCGAGCGTGGTGATCGCGATCAGTGGGACGGTGAGCAGCAGGAAGGCCAGCGCGATCCAGTCGGAGCCGTCGCCGCGGAAGTAGTCCACGGCGCTTCTGCGCACGCCGGTGCGGACCCGGTGCATCAAGTGCTTCAACCGGGCCGTCAACGTCTCGGCTTCCGCGCGCCGCTGTCGTCCTTCTGCCATTAGTTCGGGACCCTATCCATCCAACCCGCCGCTTGGCACGGGAGGTCCCACTTGTCCCCCGTCCGAGGTTCAACTTCACAGTGAACTTCACCGAAAGCGCTCGCGCCGCCAGGAGGGAGAAATTCCCTGGCTCGTCCCGCATTGGGCTGCTAGGCATGGATACATGACGACTGAGGCGACCGGCCCCTCGGGGCTGCCCGCGGCCGAGCTGCGGGTGCTGCGGCAGGACGAATGGGACATGTGGTACGACACCCTGATCCGGGCCTTCGGCGGGGTCGCGGAGTCCGCCGAGGAGCGGGAGCTGTGGCGGGAGCTCACCCTGTGCGAGCGCTCCCTCGGCGTGTGGGACGACGGCGTGTGCGTGGGGACCGCGGGGGCGTTCGACTTCCGGCTGACGGTGCCGGGCGGGGCGTCGGCGCCGGCGGCGGGCGTGACGATGGTCGGCGTGAGCGCGACGCACCGGCGGCGCGGGGTGCTGACGTCGTTGATGCGGCGGCAGTTGGACGACGTACGGGCCTGGGGCCGGCCGCTGGCGGTGCTGACCGCGTCCGAGCCGGAGATCTACGGCCGGTTCGGGTACGCGGCGGCGACCTTCGGTCTGCACGCCGAGATCGACACCGCCCGGGTACGGCTGTCCGTGCCGGCCGGCGCGGAGGACGTACGGCTGCGGTACGCCGCGCCCGCCGAGGCGCTCGAGGCGTGTGAGGCGGTGTACGCGCGGACGGTGCCGGGGCGGGCCGGGATGCTGGCGCGGCGGCCGGGCTGGGAGCGGGTGTGGCTGCTGGACCCGGAGGGCGAGCGGGAGGGGGCGTCCGCGTTGCAGTGCGTGCTGGCCGAGCGGGACGGGGAGGTCACCGGGTACGCCCGGTTCCGGGTCAAGCCGGAGTGGACGGACAGCGGGCACGACGGGCAGGTGCGGTTGCAGGACCTCGCCGCGGTGGACCCGGTCTCGGAGGCGGCGCTGTGGAGGTTCCTGTTCGGGATCGACCTCACGTCCTCACTGAAGGTGCGGGGGCGGCCGATGGACGAGGCGTGGCAGCACCTGGTGTCCGACATCCGCCGGTGCCGGCTGCGGGTGCGGGACTCGTTGCACGTACGGCTGGTGGACGTCGGGGCGGCGCTGGCGGCGCGGACGTATCAGGCGCCGGTGGACGTGGTCCTGGACGTCGAGGACGCCTTCTGCCCGTGGAACTCCGGCCGCCTGCGACTGAGCGGCGACGCGAAGGGCGCGGTCTGCGAGCCTACGACGGATGCCGCCGATCTCGCTCTGTCCGTACGGGAGTTGGGGGCGGCGTACCTGGGCGGGGTGAGCCTGCTCTCGTTGGCCGGGGCCGGGCTGGTGCGGGAGCTGCGGCAGGGGGCGCTGGCGGAGGCGGCCGTGGGCTTCGGCTCACCGGCGGCGCCGTGGCTGCCCCACGGGTTCTAGGCCGACGTCAGTTCTTCTGGCAGGTCGGGCACCAGAAGAGGTTGCGGGCGGCGAGGTCGGCGGTGCGGATCTCGTCGCCGCAGAGGTGACAGGGCTGGTGGGTGCGGCGGTAGACGTAGACCTCGCCGCCGTGGTCGTCGACGCGGGGCGGGCGGCCCATGGCCTGTGGGGTGTGCTCCGGGCGGACGGTGTCGATGCGGTTGTCGCGGACGCCTTCGCGCATGAGGGCGACGAGGTCGGCCCAGATCGCGTCCCACTCGGCGCGGCTGATGTCCCTGCCCGCGCGGTAGGGGTCGATGCCGTGCCGGAAGAGGACCTCGGCGCGGTAGACGTTGCCGACGCCGGCGATGACCTTCTGGTCCAGGAGCAGGGCGGCGATCGTCGTACGGCTGCGGGAGACGCGGGCGTGGGCGGCCGCGGGGTCGGCGTCGGCGCGCAGGGGGTCGGGGCCGAGGCGGGCGTGTACGGCCTGCTTCTCGCCATCCGTGATCAGGGCGCAGGTGGTGGGGCCGCGGAGGTCGACGTAGGCGGCGCTGTGGGCCAGGCGCAGGCGGACGGTGTCGGTGGGCGGGGGTGCGGGGGCGTCCCCGAAGGCGACCTTGCCGAAGAGGCCGAGGTGGATGTGGATCCACTCGCCGTCCCGGAAGCCCAGGAAGAGGTGTTTTCCGTGGGCCTCGGTGCGGGTGAGTCCGACGCCGTCCAGGAGTGCGGCGGCGTCGGAGAACTTGCCCTGGGGACTGGTCACCCGCGGTGCCGTGCCGGAGAAGCGGTCGGCGTAGTCCGACGCCAGCCGGTGGATCGTGTGCCCCTCTGGCACGGTGTGCGTTCCTTCCAGCCCCCCGCCGGGGCGCTCAGCCCTGCTGCGGATGGTGTGCCGGGATCGGGGGGAGGTCGCCCGTCGTCTCGTAGGCCGCGAGCATGTCGATGCGGCGGATGTGCCGCTCGTCCTCGGAGAACGGGGTGGCCAGGAAGGTCTCGACGAACTTCGCCGCCTCGTCCTGGGTGTGCATCCGGGCGCCGACCGCCATGACGTTGGCGTTGTTGTGCTGGCGGCCGAGGGAGGCGGTCTCCTCGCTCCAGGCGAGGGCGGCACGGACGCCCTTGACCTTGTTCGCCGCGATCTGCTCGCCGTTGCCGGAGCCGCCGATCACGATGCCGAGGGACTCGGGGTCCGCGGCCGCCTGCTCCGCGGCGCGGAGGCAGAAGGGCGGGTAGTCGTCCTGGGCGTCGTAGATGTGCGGGCCGCAGTCGACCGGGTCGTGACCCGCCGCCTTCAGCCATTCGACGAGGTGGTTCTTGAGTTCGAAGCCGGCATGGTCCGAGCCGAGATACACGCGCATGGGATGAGTGTGACATGCGTGTTGCGGGGCAGCAGCTCCGGGTGTCGCGTCGGGAAACCGTGAGCAGTCCAATAGAACCTCAAGAAAACCTCAAGTAACAATCAGGAATCAAAGGTTCACGAATTCCTTTGCCTCCGTTTCACTGGACCGACTCGTACACCGCTCGTATGAGCCCCCCACAGGAATCACCTCACGCGGCGCAAAGGAAATCCATCCCCATGACTTCGCAGCCGACCCTCACCCAGGCCGACAGCGGCCCCGGAGCCGCCGGAGAACCCGGTTCCGGTCTCCAGGCAGGTCTCAAGAACCGTCATCTGTCGATGATCGCCATCGGCGGTGTCATCGGCGCCGGACTGTTCGTCGGTTCCAGTTCCGGTATCGCCACCGCCGGGCCCGGCATTCTTCTCTCCTACGCCCTCGTCGGCACGCTCGTGGTGCTGGTGATGCGGATGCTGGGCGAGATGTCCGCCGCGAATCCGACCTCGGGCTCGTTCTCCGCACACGCCGACCGGGCGCTCGGCCGCTGGGCCGGCTTCTCCATCGGCTGGCTGTACTGGTTCTTCTGGGTGGTGGTGCTCGCCGTCGAGGCGACCGCCGGCGCCAAGATCCTCGAAGGGTGGATCCCCGCCGTACCGCAGTGGGGCTGGGCGCTCATCGTGATGGTGGTGCTGACCGCCACCAACCTCGTCTCCGTGGGCTCCTACGGCGAGTTCGAGTTCTGGTTCGCCGGGATCAAGGTCGTGGCGATCGGCGCGTTCATCGTCGTGGGCGGACTCGCGGTGTTCGGCGTGCTGCCGGGCGTCGACAGCGACAAGGCGGGACTCGGGAACCTCGCCGACCACGGCGGCTTCCTGCCCCACGGACCCGGAGCGGTCCTCACCGGCGTGCTGCTCGTCGTCTTCTCCTTCATGGGCAGCGAGATCGCGACCCTCGCGGCCGGCGAGTCCGAGGACCCGCAGCGGGCCGTCACCAAGTCCACCAACAGCATCATCTGGCGCATCGGCGTCTTCTACCTCGGGTCGATCTTCATCGTGGTCACGCTGCTGCCCTGGAACGACCCCGCCATCAAGGCGCAGGGCTCCTACGTGGCCGCCCTCGACTCCCTCGGCATCGCGCACGCCGGTCAGATCATGAACTTCATCGTGCTGACCTCGGTGCTGTCCTGCCTCAACTCCGGGCTCTACACGGCCTCCCGCATGGCCTTCTCGCTCGGCGAGCGGGGCGACGCGCCGAAGGCGTTCGCACGGACCACGTCCCGTGGCGTGCCGCTCGCCGCGATCGTCTCGTCGGTCGTCTTCGGCTTCGTCGCCGTGTTCTTCAACTACAGGTTCCCGGACTCGGTCTTCCTCTTCCTGGTCAACTCCAGCGGCGCGGTGGCCCTGTTCGTCTGGCTGGCGATCTGTTTCTCGCAGCTGCGCATGCGGAAGATCATCCAGCGCGAGGCGCCGGAGAAGCTCGTCGTGAGGATGTGGCTGTACCCGTATCTGACCTGGGCGACGGCCGCGCTGATCGTCTTCGTGCTCGGCTACATGCTGACCGACACCGAGGGCGAGAGCAGCGGACGTACGACGGTGCTGCTGTCGCTGCTCGTGGCCGCGGCGGTCGTCGCGGTCGCCTTGGTGAAGGAGAAGCTGAGGACGCCCCGGGACGAGCCGTCCCAGGGCGGGACCTCACCGGGCGACAAGGAGCTCACAACACCGTGAAGCTCTTCTTCACCTTGTCGTAGGTCTTCAGGGCATCCGCCTCCACGCCCGGCTGGTACCAGGTGTTGATCTGGTACGACTTCCCCTCCTCGTCGAATCCGAGCAGCCGGGCGTGCCAGGAGGTGCCCTGGAGGGTGAACGTGTACTCCCAGACGACCGCCGACCGGCCCCTGAACGTCGTCCTCTCCAAGCGGATCTTGCGGTAGTCCTGGCCCTGGTGGGCGTTCTGCTCGGAGGTCCGCCAGGTCTCCATCAGGTCGCCGCGGGCCAGGGCGGACTTGGCGACGAGCTCCTGCGTTCCGTCGGGCGCGGTGTAGTGCACCTCCGCCCCCGTCTTCACGTCCCGCCGCCACCCCCGGGGCGTCGCCCACGCGAACCCGCCGGCCTCCTGATGCGCGCCCGGGGGCAGGCTCGGCGGCCTGAAGGTCCCCTCGACCGTGGGCGAGGGCGAGGCGACGCCTGTGCCTGTGCCTGTGCCCGTGCCCGTGGCGGTGACCGACGAAGTGGGCGAGGAGCCGCCGCCGGACGCCTTGTCGTCGTCCTGCGAGCCGGGCGCCAGCGCCAGCACGATCGCGACGACCGTCCCCACGGCCACCACACCGGCGGCGGCGGCCAAGCCGGTACGGCGGCCTGTCCATCCGGCCGCCCGGCGGCCTCCCCTCCCCCTCCTCCCCGCGGGGCGGGTCCGCGGGTCGGGGACGGGCTGCGACGGCTCCGGGCCTGGGTACGGGTCCGGGCCTGGGTACGGGTCCGGGACGGGGGCCGGGTCCGGGGCGGTGTCCGGGACCGGCCTGAGTTCGGTCGCCGCCTCGGATCGGGCGAGGGAGACGCCGGGGCGGCGGGGCGGGGCTCCCTGCTCGGCTTCCGGACGCCGCCGGGGATCGTGGGGTCCGGGCGTCGGGGGCGGGAAGGCGATCGGGTGGAGCGTGGACTCCAGGTCGGTCAGGGAGCTTCGGACCGTCGGCTCCTTCGCCAGGAGGTTGGCGAGGATCCCGCGCAACGGGCCCGCCGCGGCCGGGAGTCGGGGCTCCTCGTAGAGGACGGCGTGCAGGGTCGCCAGGGTCGTGTCGCGGGAGAACGGGGAGTGGCCGGCCAGGGCCGCGCACAGGGTGGCGCCCAGGGACCAGACGTCGGACGGCGGGCCCTGCGGGCGGCCGGAGATGCGCTCGGGGGCCATGTAGTCGGGCGAGCCGACCAGCATGCCGACCATGGTGAGCGCCTTCGCGTCCTGGATCGCGGCGATCCCGAAGTCGGTCAGGACGACCCGCCCGCCGCTCTCCACGAGCACGTTCCCCGGTTTGATGTCCCGGTGCAGAACGCCCCCCGCGTGCACCTGACGCAGCGCGGCGATCAGCCCCAGCCCGATCCGGGCCGCCTCACGCGGGTCCAGTGGCCCCTCCTCGGCCAGGATGCGTTCCAGCGAGCGCCCGGCGACCAACTCCATGACGATCCACAGGCGTTCCCCCTCGTCGACGACGTCATAGACGCGGACGACGTTGGGATGGTCGATGCGGGCGGTGGCCCGGGCCTCGCGCAGGGTGCGTTCCCGGCGGGTGCGGCCGTCCTCCGGGTCGAAGTCGTCGATACGCATCTCCTTCACCGCCACCGGCCGGTCGAGCATCTCGTCGGCGGCCCGCCACACCCGCCCCATTCCCCCCTGGCCGATACTCTCGACCAATCGATAGCGCCTTGTCACCAGCAGACCCGGAATTCCCCCGCTCCCCGAATTGACCGGCAATTCAATGCACCCCCTCCATTGCCCTGCCCCACCAATTAGCGCGGTACCAGCATAGTGCGGAAAATCTTGTGGTACCTCTTCAAGTACTGCGAATTCAGGCGCAGCCAAGGGGGACGAACATGAGTTCTCGTCGTTCGACGACCATCGCCGGATCGCTGGTCCTGGCATCTTTCTCGGCGGTGTTGATCCTTTCCGTCCCGGCCGGGGCGGACGATCAGGGACCCGGCAGCGGCAAGGGGGGAAAGGCCGTCGACAAGGCGCCGGCGGGCGTGCGGCTGACCACGCTGCTGCCCGAGAGGATCTCGGTCGACAACGGTTCACAGGAGACGGCGATCACCGCCACGGTGAAGAATGAGGGGACCAAGGACAGCGAAGACATCAGGCTTTTGGTCGTCGGGTTCGACGGACTGACGGTCAAAAACGTCGAGGGGTGCACGGCGATCGCGGAGAAAGACCTCCCCGAAGGCTCCAACAGCGGTTTCGCCTGCCCCGTCGACCGGCTCGCCGCAGGGGCGTCGAAGTCCTACGCCGTCGACGCGACCTTCGATCTGGACAAGACCGGGAAGATCTGCCTGCCCGTCCAGACCCGCGACGGCAAGAAGACGTTCTGGCAGCAGGGCCCGGTGCCCTTCGGCACGACGAACCCGTCGCCGAACGCGCCCGCCACCCCACTGCTCCTCGGCACCGACAACGCCCCGGTGACCCCCGCGGCCCCCGCGGCCCCCGGCGAGCTGCCCAAGACGGGCGTCGGCCGCGACGTACTGCCGCTCGGCGCGGCCGGGGCCTCGCTGCTCGCGGCCGGTGCGGCCGGGCTGTGGTGGTCCCAGCGGCGGCGGCCGCAGTCGTAGACGTTCCGGCGGGCGCGGACGTACGAGCAGGCAAGACGCGTAAGAGGCTCGCCGAGGTGAACTCGGCGAGCCTCTTACGCAACGGTACGACCGACCTGCCTCAGCGCTTGGCGAACTTCCAGGCCGTCGGCAGCAGGCCCATCGCCAGGGCCGCCTTGAGGGCGTCGCCGATCAGGAACGGGGTGAGGCCGGCCGCGATCGCCGCCGACGCGGACATGCCGGCCGCCGCGGCCAGGTACGGGACGCCGACGGCGTAGATGATCGCCTCGCCCAGCAGCATCGCGCCCGCCATGCGCCAGACGTCGCGGTCGGCGCCGCGGCGGGCCAGGGCGCCGACGACGGTGGAGGCGAGGATCATGCCGAGGACGTAGCCGAAGGAGACGGCGGACGCGCCCGAGCCGCCCTCGGCGAACCACGGCATCCCGGCGATGCCGGCCAGCGCGTACAGGGCGAGCGAGAGGAAGCCGCGCCGGGCGCCGAGGGTCGTGCCGACGAGCAGGGCGGCGAAGGTCTGGCCGGTCACCGGCACCGGGGAGCCGGGGACCGGGACCGCGATCTGGGCCGCGAGACCCGTGAGCGCGGCGCCGCCGAGCACGAGCGCGACGTCCCGGACTCGGGAGGCGGGAAGCAGGTCGGCGAGGACCTGTCCGGTGCGTGCGGGAGTGGCGACGGCGGTGCTCATGGGGACTCCGCGAGGGTCGGGGCGGTTCGGAACACGGTGACGCTATCCCAGGGGGCTCGGCCCGATCACCGTCAGTGGTCGACAAACGGTCGAACGGGGAGTTGGTGGGCTCCGGACAAAGAGTGGCGGTTACACGCGGTACGAAGTGACCCTGGTCACGGAGGCGGGGTGGTTCCGGATACCCGGGCGGGGCGGGTTCGACCGGACACCCCTTATGTCCGGCCGGGACAGGTCCCCTTCTGTAGGGTTTCGCCAATCGCCGCTCCGGCCGCCCTGGGGGCCGTCTCGCCCGTCGGTCGCCGTCTGGGCAGCGGCGGGCCGCTTTGCTAGCTTCGAGCCATGGTTGCCCAGGCCCTGAACTTCTCGTCGCGTCGCCATGTCGACCTGCGACGCGTGGGCGCGGCCGCCTGTCGCCCTCCGGTGTGAGGCGGGCGGAGCCGATCATCCGGCGCGCCGCGCTCCACAGACGGCGCAGTGTCGGACCGGCTCCCGACTTCCGAGGAAGTTCCCCATGCCCCGTACCGCGATTGCTCGTACCGCGGCTCCTCCCCTTCTGACCTCCCCTGTCTCCCCTGTCTCCGCCGGATCCGCCGGATCCGCCGGATCTCCCATCTCCCGGGTCGCCGACAGCGACCGGCGGCGCACCAGCGCGAGTGTGATCCTGCGGTCCGTGCTGGAGCACGGGCCGGTCGCGCGCTCCACCATCGCCCGGCTGACCGGGCTGTCCCCGGCCTCCGTCACCGACCACTGCGCCCGGCTGGCCGGGCTCGGGCTGATCCGGGAGGCGGCCGTGCCCCGGCGCAGCAACGGGGTGGGCCGGCCGCACGTCCCGGTGGATCTGGACGACTCGCGGTTCGTGGTGGGCGGGGTGCATGTGGCCGTGCCGTACACGACGGTCGCGTTGCTGGATCTGCGCGGGCGGGTGGTGGCGGAGCGGCGGCTCGCGCACGGGTCCGTCGAGCCGGCCGAGGTGCTGGCGCGGGCCGCCGACGGGCTGGGCGCGCTGCTGGGCGAGGCCCGCGGCTGCCGGGCCCTGGGGGTGGGCGTGGCCGTGGGCGGCTGGGTGGACCGGGATTCGGGGACCGTGGTCGAGCATCCGCTGCTGGGCTGGCGGGACGTGCCGGTGCGGGAGACGGTCGGCGCGCGCACGGGCCTGCCGGTCCAGGTGGACGGGCACGCGCGGGCGCTGGTCAACGCGGAGCGGCTGTTCGGGCGGGCGCGCGGCAGCCGCAGCGTGCTGCATCTGTTCGTCGGGAACGTGGTCGACGCCGCGTTCGCCACCCATGACGAGGTGCATCACGGGCCGCGTTCGCAGGCGGGCGCGATCGCGCATCTGCCGTTGGCCGGCGGCGTCGAGCCCTGCGCCTGCGGGCGGGTGGGCTGCCTCCAGGTGGAGCTGAGCGAGCGGACGCTGTGCCGGCGGGCCCGGGAGGCCGGGGTGATCGACGGGGTGAACCCGATGCACGTGGTCGCCGCCGCGAAGGCCGGTAACGCGGTGGCCGCGGGGCTGCTGCGGGAACGGGCGCGGATGGTGGGGCGGGCGGCCGGGCTGCTGCTGGACGTGCTCAACCCGGAGAGCGTCGTCGTCACCGAGGTCGGGGTGATGTACCGGGAGGACTGCCTGGCCGCGTTGCGGGAGGAGGTCGGGGCGGGGCGCTCGGCCGCCGTCTCACCGAGCAGTTTCCCCGACTCCGTGCTGGCGATGGCGGGCGGGGCGGTCGCCCTGGACGTGCTCTACCGGGATCCGCTGGACGTGTCACCCGCGCTGACTTAATTCAGAAACTCCGAATGTTGACAGCCCTTGCGCGGGGACGGGAACATTCTTCTATGGACAGGAACATCCTTCTCGTGAGCTGTCGCACTCTCTGTTGCTGACGCTGTTGCCGACGCCCCGGCGCACCGGGCGCGCGTCGCACTTCCTCCTGTCTTCCCCTGTGTGAATTCCTTTCTCCGGCCTTGCCGTGCCCGGAATTCTCTGCGTCGTTTCCATCTGCCTTCCGTCTGCATTTCTCCGTTTCCCCCTGGGGGTTCTCCCATGCCCGTTTCCGTTGCGTCCGGTTCCGGTGTCGACCGGCGCCTCTTCCTCGCCTCCCTGCTCGGCGCCGCCGCCGGTGTCGCCGGGCTCAGCGGCTGCGCCGAGAGCAGTGCCGCCACCGGAAGCGGGGGCGCCTCGGCGGCTCCGCTCGCCGACAAGGTGCCCGCCGGCACGAGCCTGAAGATCTCCTCCTATCTGAATGTGCAGCAGTTGGAGTTCAAGCTGGCGAAGCTGCCCAAGTTGCCGTTCACGGTCTCGAGTTGGGTGAACATCGGGGCCGGTCCCGATGTCATCAACGCCTTCCGCGCGAAATCCCTGGACCTCGCCAACAACGCGGGCATTCCGCCGATCCAGGCGCACTACCAGGGCTTCGCCGCGAAAATCGTCGCGATCAACGTGACGCGCAAGCCGAACTACCTGTTCGCCACCAAGCCCGGCAGCGACATCCACAGCGTCCAGGACTTCCGTGGAAAGAAGCTGGCGTTCTCGCAGGGCCAGGCACAGGGCGTCGTCCTGCTGCGGGCGTTGAAGGAGGCCGGGCTGAAGTACGACGACGTGAAGCTCGTCCCGCTGACCAGCAACCAGTTCCTCACCGCCCTGCAGTCCGGCCAGGTGGACATCGCCCCGCTGGCCAACAGCCAGTCGCCGGCGTACCTGAAGCAGTACGCGTCCCAGGGCGCCCGCGCCATCACCACCGACGTCGTCGACCTGCTCAACCTGCTGTGGGCGCCGGTGTCGGTGCTCAACGACGGCGCGAAGGCGGCCGCGATCGCCGCGTACATCCCGCAGTGGGCGCAGGGCCAGGTGTGGCAGTACGAGAACCCGGACGTCTGGAACGAGGAGTTCTACGTCAAGACGCAGAACCTGACCCTCGCCCAGGCCGAGTCGATCACCGCGCTCGCCAACAAGCCTTTGTTCCCGCCCAGTTGGGACGAGGCGGTGCAGTGGGAGCAGGAGACCGCCGATCTGCTCGCGGAGGGCGGCTTCGTGAAGAAGTTCACGGTCGACTCGCTCTTCGACCGGCGCTTCGAGGGCATCGCCGCGAAGGCCGTGCCGGCGGAGTACCGGAAGTGACCGCCGTGACCACGACCTCGACCTCCGCCGCGACCTCGACCTCGACCTCGACCACGGCCACGCCCGCCGTCGCCGGAGAGAAGCAGGACGGAACGCGGGACGGAACGCGGGACGCGCCCCGGGACGTACGGCGCAGGCGTCGCGGTCTCGCCCCCGGCCGGCGGCTGCCCGCCGCCCGGCTCGTCGGACCGCTGGTGCTGATCGCCCTGTGGGCCGCCGCCTCCGCCGCCGGACGGCTGGACCCCGGCGCGATCCCCGCCCCCTGGACGGTGGCGCGGACCGGCGTCCATCTGTGGACCGACGGAACGCTGCCGACCGACGTCCTCACCTCGCTGGAGCGTGCCGCGTACGGCTTCGCGATCGGCCTGACCGCCGGAGTGGTGCTCGCGCTGGCGTCCGGGCTCACCCGGACCGGGGAGGCGCTGATCGACGGGACGGTGCAGCTCAACCGGGCGATCCCGACCCTCGGTCTGATCCCGCTGTTCATCCTCTGGCTGGGCATCGGCGAGACGTTCAAGATCGCGATCATCGCCATCGTCGTCTACATCCCGATCTACCTCAACACGCATGCCGCGCTCTCCGGCATCGACCACCGGTTCGTCGAACTCGCCGAGGTGCAGGGGCTGTCCCGGCTCCAGTTCGTCCGGCAGATCGTGATCCCCGGCGCGCTGCCCGGCTTCTTCGTCGGGCTGCGGCTCGGGGTGACCGGCTCCTGGCTCGGCCTGGTGGTCCTGGAGCAGATCAACGCCACCAGCGGCCTCGGCTATCTGATGTTCCAGGCCCAGAACTACGGCCAGTCGGACGTCATCCTCGTCGGCCTCCTCATCTACGGCGTCTTCGGCCTCGCCTCCGACAGCGCGGTCCGGCTCATCGAACGGAGGGTGCTGTCATGGCGCCGCACACTGAGCAGCTGACCCGACCGACCGTCCGACTCCAGGACCTGACCCGGTCGTTCGACGGCCGTACGGTCCTCGACGGCATCGACCTCGACCTCCCCGCCGGGCAGTTCACCGCCCTGCTCGGGCACAGCGGCTCCGGCAAGAGCACCCTGCTGCGGGCCATCGCGGGCCTCGACCACGAGGTCGTCGGCAGTGGGCGGCTGGAAGCTCCCGAAAGGGTGTCGGTCGTCTTCCAGGACTCGCGGCTGCTGCCCTGGCGGCGCGTCCTCGACAACGTGCTCCTCGGCACGAACGGCAAGGAGGCGGCCGAACGGGGCCGTGCCGCACTCGCCGAGGTCGGGCTCGCCGGCCGCGAGCGGGCCTGGCCCAACGAACTGTCCGGCGGCGAGGCCCAGCGCGCCGCCCTGGCCCGCTCCCTGGTCCGCGAACCCGAACTCCTCCTCGCCGACGAGCCGTTCGGCGCCCTGGACGCCCTGACCCGGATCAGGATGCACGCCCTGCTGCGCGAGCTGTGGGAGCGCCACCGGCCCTCCGTGCTGCTCGTCACCCACGACGTGGACGAGGCGATCGTGCTCGCCGACCGGGTCCTCGTCCTCGACCACGGCCGGATCGGCCTCGACCTGACCATCGACATCCCGCACCCCCGCTCGTACCGCGACCCGCTGCTCGGCGAGTACCGCGAGCAGCTGCTGGCGGCGCTGGGCGTGACGTCGGACACCGGGTGAACGTCGGCTGTCGTGACCGTCCCTGGGGGCCGCCGCTCCCAGACCCCCGCTTCGGCCCCGAAAGGGCCTCGAACTCAAACGCCGGACAGGCTGAGAACAAACACCAAGGACACCCATGACCCGGCAACTCCACCTGAACGCCTTCCTGATGAACACCGGCCACCACGAAGCCTCCTGGCGACTGCCGGAGAGCGACCCGTACGCCCATGTCGAGCTGGCCCACTACGTCCATCTGGCCCGGATCGCCGAACGCGGCACCTTCGACTCGCTGTTCCTCGCCGACGGACCGCAGCTGTGGGGCAACATCGCCCAGCGGCCGGCCGGCGCCCTGGAGCCGCTGACGCTGCTCACCGCGCTGGCGACGGCCACCGAGCGCATCGGCCTGATCGCAACCGCGTCCACGTCCTACAACTCCCCCTACAACCTGGCCCGCAAGTTCGCCTCGCTGGACATCATCAGCGGGGGCCGGGCGGGCTGGAACATCGTGACCACGGCCGGCGCCGAGGCCGCCCGCAACTTCGGGCTCGACGCGGAGCCCGCGCACGCCGAGCGGTACGCCCGTGCCGCCGAGTTCCTCGACGTGGCCCTGAAGCTCTGGGACAGCTGGGAGGACGACGCGATCGTCGCGGACAAGGCGTCCGGCGTCTGGGGCGACGACGAGAAGATCCACCCGCCCCGGCACCAGGGGACGTACTTCAGCGTCGAGGGCGCTCTCAACGTCCCCCGTTCGCCGCAGGGTTACCCGCTGCTCGTGCAGGCGGGCTCCTCGGAGGACGGCAAGGGGTTCGCGGCCCGGTACGCGGAGGCGGTGTTCACCGCGCAGCAGACGCTGGCGGACGCGCAGGACTTCTACGCCGACCTCAAGTCCCGTACCGCGGCGGCGGGCCGGGACCCGGACCACATCAAGGTGCTGCCCGGGATCGTCCCGGTGATCGGCTCCACGGAGGCCGAGGCGCGGGCGAGCGAGCGGGTCCTGGAGGACCACATCGTGTACGCCCACGGCATCCAGCGCCTGGAACAGCTGCTGCAACTGGAGCCCGGCGTACTGGAGTTGGACGCACAGCTCCCCGCCGACCTGCCCCCGGAGAGCGCCGTCGAGGGCGCCAAGAGCCGCTACACGCTCGTGGTGGAGCTGGCCCGGCGCGAACGCCTCACCGTGCGCGAGCTGATCGGACGGCTCGGCGGCGGGCGCGGACACCTCACGTTCGCGGGCACGCCCGAGCAGGTCGCCGACGCGATCGAGACCTGGTTCACCCAGGGCGCCGCCGACGGCTTCAACATCATGCCCGCGGTGCTGCCCTCCGGCCTCGACGCCTTCGTCGACCACGTCGTCCCGATCCTGCGCAGCCGCGGCCTGCTCCGCAGCGAGTACGGCCCCCGCCAGACCCTCCGGGAGCGCTACGGCCTCCCCCGCCCCGCCAACCAGTACCTCATTCCCGCACTCGCCACGGTCTGAAAGGACGACCCCGCATGTCCATCGAGATCCGCAAGGTCACCGCGAACATAGGCGCCCAGGTCCTGGGCGTGGACATCTCCAAGCCGCTCGACGAGGAGCAGATCGCCGCGATCCGCGAGGCCCTCAACGTCCACAAGGCGCTGGTCTTCGACGACGTGCACCTCGACGACGAGGGCCAGCAGGCCTTCGCCCGGCACTTCGGCGACCTCACCACCGCCCACCCGACGGTGCCCGCCGTCGCCGACGCCCCCAACGTGCTCCCGGTCGACAGCGAACGGGGCCGCGCCAACCACTGGCACACCGACGTGACCTTCGTCCTCAACCCGCCCCAGGCCAGCACCCTGCGCAGCATCACGATCCCGCCGTACGGCGGCGAGACCCTGATCGCCAGTTCGGCAGCCGCCTACCGCGATCTGCCCGAGCCGCTGCGCGCCCTCGCCGACACCCTGTGGGCGGAGCACACCAACGACTACGACTACGCCGTGCCGGAGGAGGACGTCGACGACGAACGGGCCGCGCAGCGCGCCCAGTTCACGTCGATCAAGTACCGCACGGTCCACCCGGTCGTCCGCGTCCACCCGCTGACCGGTGAACGCGGCCTGTTCATCGGCGGGTTCGCGCAGCGGATCGTCGGTCTGTCGCCGGGCGAGTCCCGCAAGATCCTGGACCTGCTCCAGGCGTACGTGACCCGCCCGGAGAACGTCCTGCGCTGGCGCTGGTCCCCGAACCAGCTGGTCCTGTTCGACAACCGCATCACCCAGCACTACGCCATCGACAACTACGACGGTCAGCCGCGCCGTCTGAACCGGGTGACCGTCGCCGGTGACGTGCCGGCCGGCATCGAGGGCAAGGAGAGCTACTCCATCGAGGGCGACGCGTCCCACTACACCCCGGTGGCCGTGTAAGCACACTCCGTGACGGGCGTCCGCATGATGGGCAGCCTCTCCCCGGGCCGGAGAGGCTGCCCAGACTGTCGGCGTTTTGCCGCCGTCCGCCCCCGTCACGCCCCTCCCCCACGGCGGCGAGGGCCTGGGTGCACCTCTAAGCCCGTGTCCCTCTACGACCGTGCACCTCTACGACCGTGCACCTCTACGACCGTGCACCTCTACGACCGTGCACCTCTACGCCCGTGCACCTCTACGCCCGTCCGCCGGCACGCCCGTATGTCAGGGCTTGCGCCCCAGCCCCCCGTGCTGCCCGATCGGGACCGGGTCCGTGCCCGGCTCGGGGCGCCACAGCGGTACGGACACCACGCCCGGGTCCACCAGCTCCAGCCCCTCGAAGTAGCCCTCGATCTGCTCGATGGGGCGCAGGAAGTACGGGACCGCGCCGGTCTCGTTGTAGGCGTCCTGGGCCGCTTCGTAGACGGGGTCGGTGCCTCGGGAGCCGTCGTTGACCGAGAGGTAGCTGCCCGAGGGGAGGCAGGCCAGGAGGGCGCGGACCAGGTCGCGGGCGCGGTCGTAGCCGTCGACGTGGCCGAGGATGCCGCTGAGGATCAGGGCGGTGGGCCGGGTGAGGTCCAGCGTCCGGCCGGCCGCCTCGAGGATGCTCTCGGGGTCGTAGAGGTTGAGGTCCTCGTACGCCGTCCTGCCCTCCGGGCTGGAGTAGAGCAGGGCGCGGGCGTGGGCGAGGACCAGAGGGTCGTTGTCGACGTAGACGATGCGCGCGTCGGGCGCGTACCGCTGGGCGACCTCGTGGGTGTTGTCGACGGTGGGCAGGCCCGTGCCGACGTCCAGGAACTGGCGGACGCCCGCCTCCTGGACCAGGTGGCGGATGCTGCGGCCGAGGAAGGCGCGGCTGCTGCGGGCGATGGTGACGATGCCGGGGAAGACGTCGGTGTAGGCGTCGCCGGCCGCCTCGTCCACCGGGTAGTTGTCCTTGCCGCCGAGCCAGTAGTTCCAGATCCTCGCCGAGTGCGGCACCGAGGTGTCGATCTTGGTCATGGCATCCATGGTGCCCCCGCGAGCGCGGCTCGCGGGGGCGTTTCGGCGCAGCGAGTGTTACAGGTTGCTGAAGTCCGGGCCCTTGGTGCGGGTGCGCTTGATCTCGTAGAAGCCCGGGACGGAGGCGACCGCCAGGGTGCCGTCCCACAGCCGCGCGGCCTCCTCGCCCTTCGGGGCGGGGGTGACGACGGGTCCGAAGAAGGCGATCTGCTCGCCGTCGGGGCCGGGCACGGCGATGACCGGGGTGCCGACGTCCTGGCCGACCTTCTCGATGCCCTCCTTGTGGGAGGCGCGCAGCTCGGCGTCGAACTCGAAGTCCTCCTGCTCGGCGTAGTCGATCAGGTCGGCGGGCAGCCCGGCGTCCGCGAGCGCGCCGGCGATGGCCTCCAGGGTCGGGCCCTCGCCGTTGTTGTGGAAGCGGGTGCCGAGCGCGGTGTAGAGCGGGCCCAGGACCTCGGCGCCGTGCTTCTGCCAGGCCGCGGTCACCACGCGGACCGGCTTCCAGGCCTTGGTCGCGAGCAGCTCGCGGTACTCCTCGGGCAGCTCGTCGATCTTGGGCTCGTTGAGCACCGCCAGGCTCATGACGTGCCAGCGGATCTCGATGTCCCGGACCTTCTCCACTTCCAGCACCCACCGGGACGTCATCCAGGCCCAGGGGCAAAGCGGGTCGAACCAGAAGTCCACGGGGGTCTTGGCGGGCGTGGTCGCGGTCTCGGACATGACTCTCCTCGGAATACGGCCGTTTCCCGGTGGCAACACCGGCCCTCCCCACCCCATTCCCGACTGCCCGGTGTCAGGGGCACATGGCAGGATCGGGCCTGTCCACATGCCGATTCACCATCCGAGGGAGCTGCTCCGTGCCCGGTGAGAACCTGTCCCGCGACGAGGCCCGGGAGCGGGCCGCCCTGCTCTCCGTAGACGGGTACGACGTGTCCCTCGACCTGCGCTCCGCCGTGGGCGAGCCCGCCGCGGGCGAGGGCACGGCTGAGGGGACGCGCACCTTCCGCTCGGTCACCACGCTCCGGTTCCGCTGCGCCGAGCCGGGCGCGTCGAGCTTCGCGGACCTGATCGCGCCGAGCGTCACGGCCGTGTCGCTCAACGGCAGGGACCTCGACCCGAGCGAGGTCTTCGACGGCTCCCGGATCCTCCTGGAGGACCTGGCCGCCGAGAACGAGCTGATCGTCGACGCCCGGTGCGCCTACTCCCGCACCGGCGAGGGCCTGCACCGCTTCGTCGACCCGGAGGACGGCGAGGTCTACCTCTACACGCAGTACGAGCCGGCCGACGCCCGGCGGGTCTTCGCGAACTTCGAGCAGCCCGACCTCAAGGCCCCGTTCCGCTTCGAGGTGCGGGCGCCGGAGGGCTGGACGGTGTGGAGCAACGGGGTCGGCTCGCAGGCCGACGGGGTGTGGCGGTTCGCCGAGACGAAGCCCATCTCGACGTACATCACGTGCGTGGTCGCGGGCCCGTACCACTACGTCACGGACTCCTACTCCCGCGACCTCGGCGACGGCACGACGCTGGAGATCCCCCTCGGCGCGATGTGCCGCAAGGGTCTGGCGCCCTACTTCGAGGCCGACGACGTCTTCCTGATCACCAAGCAGGGCCTGGACTTCTTCCACGACCACTTCGACTACCCGTACCCCTTCGGGAAGTACGACCAGGCGTTCGTGCCCGAGTACAACCTGGGGGCGATGGAGAACCCGGGGCTGGTGACCTTCCGCGAGGAGTACATCTTCCGGGGCAAGGTGACGCGGTCGTCGTACGAGGGCCGGGCGAACGTCATCCTGCACGAGATGGCGCACATGTGGTTCGGCGACCTGGTCACCATGGAGTGGTGGGACGACCTGTGGCTGAAGGAGTCCTTCGCCGACTTCATGGGCGCCTTCTCCCTCGTCGGGGCGACCCGTTTCACCGACGGCTGGATCACCTTCGCCAACCGCCGCAAGGCCTGGGCCTACCGCGCCGACCAGCTCCCCTCCACCCACCCGGTCACCGCCGACATCCGCGACCTCCAGGACGCCAAGCTCAACTTCGACGGCATCACCTACGCCAAGGGCGCGTCGGTGCTGAAGCAGCTGGTGGCCTACGTCGGCCAGGACGCGTTCCTCGAAGGCGCCCGCCGCTACTTCAAGCGGCACGCGTACGGCAACACCCGGCTCGGCGATCTGCTGGCGGTCCTCGCGGAGACCAGCGGGCGGGACATGGGCGCCTGGGCGCGGGCATGGCTGCAGACCGCGGGCGTGAACTCGCTGACCCCGCAGGTGCTGCTGGACCCGGAGGGCAGGGTCAGCGAGCTGGCGGTGCTCCAGGACGCGGCCGCCTCGCATCCGGAGCTGCGTCCGCACCGCGTGGCGATCGGGCTGTACCGGTCCGAGAAGGGCCGCCTGGTGCGGTACGCGCGGGCCGAGACGGACGTCGACGGGGCGCGTACGGTCGTGACGGAGCTGGCCGGAGCGCAGGCGCCCGAGCTGGTGCTGGTCAACGACGACGACCTCACGTACTGCAAGATCCGCTTCGACGGAACGTCCCTGGAGACGCTGCGCTCGTCCCTGGGCGACGTCACCGACCCGCTGGCCCGCGCCCTGTGCTGGTCGGCGCTGTGGAACATGACCCGCGACGCGCTGCTGCCGGCCCGGGACTTCGTGGACCTGGTGCTGCGGTTCGCGGGGCGCGAGTCCGACATCGGCGTGCTGCAGATGCTGCACGCGTGGGCGGAGTCGGCGCTGGTGCACTACGCGGCCCCGCAGTGGCGGGAGACGGGCGACCGGCTGCTGGCCGAGGGCGCGCTGACCGAGCTGCGGGCGGCCGAGCCGGGCAGCGAGCACCAGCTGGCGTGGGCGCGGTTCTTCGCGTCGGCGGCCGCGCGCGGGTCCGACTTCGACCTGCTGCGGGGGCTGCTGGACGGCACGGCGAAGATCGACGGGCTGACGGTGGACCAGGAGCTGCGCTGGGCGTTCCTGTCGCCGCTGGCCGCGCACGGGGTCGCGGACGAGGCCGTGCTCGCCGCCGAACTGGCCCGCGACGACACCGCGTCCGGCAAGCGCCACCAGGTCCGCTGCCTCGCCGCCCGCCCCTCGGCGGCGGTCAAGGCACAGGCGTGGGCCCAGCTCGTCGAGTCGGACGCGCTGTCCAACGCGCTGGTGGAGGCGACGATCGCGGGCTTCGCCCAGCCCTCCCAGCGGGAGCTGCTCGCGCCGTACGCGGAGAGGTACTTCGGGTCGATCGAGCGCATCTGGGCCGAGCGGTCCATCCAGATCGCGATGCACGTGGTCAAGGGCCTCTTCCCGTCCCTCCAGGACTCCCCCGACACTCTGGCGGCGACGGACGCCTGGCTCGCGGCACACGAGTCGGCGGCCCCGGCGCTGAGGCGGCTGGTGCTGGAGGCGCGGGACGACCTGGCACGGGGGTTGCGTGGACAGTCGTGCGACGGGGAGGCGGGCGAGGCGGCGGGCGAGTAGGAGGCGGCGGCAGGCCGAGATCCCTGGCCGTTCACCAGCCGCTCATCAGCCGATCTTTGGCCGATCTTTGGCCATGGATTGGGCCGACGGTCACCGTTACGCAATTCAGGCAATCGGAACCGTAACCCCTGGCGCCCCTCTCCGGGACCAGGGGTTTTCCGCCCCTACTCGGCATCCGAACAACCGTCCTTTAGGGCGAGCTTGTCCCGATTTGTCGACGGGCGTGTAACAGCGGTTAGAGGGCGGATCCGACGCGGAATCCCCGTTGCATGACCCACAACACCCCGTGCCCCTCGCCCTCCCCGACCTCCCCCCGCACCGTCCGCCACCTCTCGGACGTACAGCGCCGCGTCACCACGGCGGCCCGACTCCGCTCCCGCGGCGTCTCCGCGGCCGAGGCAAGCGAGCAGTGCCGTCCCGGCGGTCCGTGGCAGCAGCTCCTCCCGGGCGTGTTCCTGCTCCACGCCGGCCCGCCGACCAGCGAGGAGCGGCTGCACGCGGTGCTGATGTACGCCGCCCGCGAGACGTCCGCACCGGCCGGGGTGCCCGTCCAGCCGGAGTCCGACGGACCGCACCGCCCGGTGTACAAGGAAGCGATGATCACCGGCCTGGCGGCCCTCACCCTCCACGGCCTCACCTCCGCGCCCCCGCTCCTGTCCCTGGAGCACATCGACGTCCTGGTGCCGCGGCTGCGCCGGCTGCGCTCGGCGGGCTGCGCACACGTCGTCCGCGCGGCGAGCCTGCCGACTCCCGAGCAGGCGACGGGAGTTCCGGTCGCCCCCGTGCCGCGCGCCCTGGCCGACGCGGTGTCCCAGCTGACCGAAGCGGGAACGGTTCGGCGGCTGCTGTCGGAGGCGGTGCGCGGCGGCCACTGTGAACCGGCCGCGGTCGTACGGGAGTTGAACAACGCGAAGCTGCTGAACCGCCCGCACGTGGTGGACGCGGTGGACTCCCTGCTGGCCGAGGGCCGCGCGATCGCGGAGGACCGCCTGTACACGATGGTGAGCGAGTACGGCCTCCCCGACCCGGTATGGAACGTCGACCTCCGTCTGCCGGGCGGCCCCCACCTGGGCGGCCTCGACGCCTACTGGCCGGAGCAGGCGGTCGCCGTGGAACTGGACACTCGGGCCCCTCGTCAGGACGAGGACGCGTTGTGGTCGGAGTACGCCCGCAAGCGCGAGCACCTGGAGCGCCTGGGCATCACGGTCGTCCACATCACCCCGAAGAAGCTGAGGGACGCGATGGACCAGCAGGCGGCGGTGGTCCGCACAGCCCTGATGGCCTCGGGCGACCGGGACCCGGCCGCGTATGTCGTGGTGCTGCCCCGGTAAGGACCGGCGAGGACCGGCAAGGGCTGGGGGCCGGGGACCGGGGGCTGGGAGCCCGGGGACCGGGGGCTGGGAGCCCGGGGACCGGGGGCTGGGAGCCCGGGGACCGGGGGCCAGCACCAGGAGGGGAGAGGAGGGGCCGCGGGGTCGACCGACCCGGCGGCCCCTCCTCACATCGCGGCCGCCCGCAAGGGACATCCCGTTCCGACACGGTCGACGAGCTCGGCGCGCAGGGCGGCGAGCTCGGCCACACGCGCATCGATGATCTGGATCTTCTCCTCGAACAGCGCGGACAGCGCCTGCGCGGAGTCCGGCTCCTCGCGCAGCTCCGCACCGTGCCGCGCGATCTCCGCGAGCGAGAAGCCGAGGGTCTGCGCGGTGCGGACATAGGCCAGCCACTCCACCGTCTCCGGCGCGAAGTCACGGTAACCGTTGGCCGACCGACGCCCCTCGACGAGACCGACCTTCTCGTAGAAACGAATGGTGTCCCGGGTCATGTTCGTGCGGGCGGCCAGCTCTCCGATGCGCATGAGACTCCGTCAAGTGTCGTGGTGACTCTCGATATTGGTGCTCGATGTGACGCTTGACCTTGGAGCGTAGTCCACTGTTTAGCGTCAGCCCCATGACAGCCGTTCTCCTCGCCCCCGCCCACCGCCGCCCCGCCTACCTCCGCGTCGTCCGCGCGAGCGCCTGGTACGACCTCGTCGTCACCTCCGGTTTCGCGACACCGTGGACCTACGCGACGGTGCACGACCTGCTGTCCTCGGCGGGCCGGGCCTGGGGACTGGGCGCCTTCCCGGAAACCGACCCGATCCAGACCCTGTACGCGAACCTGATGGGCTCGGTGGTGATCATCTGGGCCCTGCTCCGCCTGACCCGCCCCCTCCCCGTTCACGGCCTCCTGGACGGCACGGCCCGCGCCCTCTTCACCACATGGATGGCCTACGCCCTGGCCCACGGAGCCACGGGCGTGCTGTGGCTCTTCCTCGGCGTGGAAGCGGCGTGGGGGGTGGCGCAGTTGGCACCGTGGGCACGGCGGGGGACAGCGAGGCCGGCTGCCCACCCGTCGGCTGAAGAGTGACCGCGGGGCCGCCCGTTTCTCAGCTCTCCTCCTGGGACGTGACGCTCAGGGCCGCGCCCGCCGCATAGACGCGGTCGATCAGTTCGGCGTAGGACGCGATCATGCGTGTGCGGCTGAAGCGTTCGCGGCTGGCGGCCAGGGTGGGGGCGTACCCCGAACGGTTCGCCAGCGCCTCCTGCCACGCGCCGGCGATCGCCTCCGGGTCGGGCGGGGTCACCAGCCCGTGGCCTGCCACGATCGCCGCGCTGTCGCCTACGTCGGTGGTCACCGGGACGGCTCCGCACATCATGCCCTCGATGAGGCAGAGGGGGGCCGCCTCGCCCCAGGAGGAGGTGAGGGAGACGACGTCGGAAGCGGCGTAGACCGTCTCCATGTCGTGGCGTACGCCGAGGAGGTGCAGGCCGCTCAGGTCCGCGTCGCCGAACGTGTCCGCGATGTCCCCCGCCAGGCCCGGGTTGGTCGTCGTCATGCCCGCGCCGCACATCAGGACGTGGCCGTCGGGGGTCGAGGCCAGCCATGCCTTTGCCGCCGCCAGGAACAGGGGGACGTTCTTCATGCCGTCGTAGCGGGCGGCGAAGACGATCACCGGGGCGGTGGACGGGATGTCGAGGGAGGTGCGGAGAGCCAGCCTTCTCGGCGCGTCCGGGCGGAAGCGGATCAGGTCGACGCCGTTGGGGATCACGTGGAGGAGGGCCGACGGGACGCCCGCCGCCTCGTACGCCGCTCTCGTCGACTCCGCGCAGCACACCGCCGCCGCGACCGTGCCGTCGGCGATCGCGGACTTGAGGTCGTCCAGGGCACGGCCCTGGTTCTCGGGGTCGGAGCGGTGCAGGCAGACCACGACCGGGCGGCGCGGGAGGCCCGCCTGGGCGAGGAGGGCGAGGGGCTGTTCCTTGAGGGAGAGGATGACGTCCGCGTCGGCCGTCGCCCGAGCGGTGTCGGCCAGTTCTGGGCCGGTGAAGACGGCCGGATCCGTGCCCCCGGTTCCGAACGTACGGCCGAGGGAGGTGACGTCGACGTCGGCCGCCGTCAGCTTGCGGTAGCAGGCGTCGTCCTCCATCCGCTGGCGGGTGGCCTCGCGGTGCACCTCGCCGTGGATGCTCAGGACCCTGTGGTGCTGGCCGCCTTCCCGTAGTCCCAGCACCACGTCGCTGTGCACGATCCGGGCTCCTCCGGAGAAGAACCCCTCGTAGACCGAGAGCACCCGCAGTCCGTTTCCTCTGCGCACACGATCACCCGCCTTGCACCGATATCCAGCCATCCCCGTGAAGTGCGGGTTAGCCGATATGAGGCGGTACAGACGTTTCGGATGCGTGAACGTGGCGTCACATGTCCTCGTACGGTCGGTGACGCCACCGAAGTGACAGCCACCGGCCACCGGACGATCAGCTCTTCTTCAGCACCAGCTCCGTGTTGCGGTCCTGCGGCTCCCCGCCGAGGCGGGCTCCGTCGGAACGGGCGTTCGCCGAAAGCTCCCGGTAGAGGGCGGCCAGGCCGGTCTGGGAGAGGTCGGTGAAGTCGGTGCGGTGGGGGGCGGCGGACTCGATCAGGGTGGTGTGGATCGAGAGGGTGCCGTCCTTGTTGTCGACCAGCTCGATCACGCGGGCCAGCTGCGGGAACTCCACGTGGGAGGCGGTGGAGACCTCCCAGAAGCTCCCGCCCGCGGAGCCTCGGTGCGGGGTGATGTCGTTGCGGTGGATGTGGCCGTTCACCCAGGCGACCACGTTGCGGTGGCGGCCGAGCAGGGCCGTCAGCTCGGCGCCGTCGTGGCGGCGCTCGGCGGGGTGCGCGGGGTCGGGGCGGGTGTTGGACATGCTCTCGCTGGTGTGGTGGCTGAAGACGACGGCGTAGACGTCCTTGTGGGCGCGCAGGGTCGCGTCCAGCCACTTCAGCTGGGCGGTGCCGATGGAGCCGTTGTAGTGGCCGCCGGGGTCGGTGGTGTCGAGGCTGATCCCTATGACGTTCTCGCCCATCGGGAACGTGTAGTACTGGGTGCCGGCCGCGAGGTTGGCGGCGGTGTAGCCGTGGCCGACCGGGCCCGCCCCCTGGTACGTCGGGTCCAGGTGCGCCTTGACGTGCTGGACCGGGGTGTAGGGGGCCCGGCGCTCGTCGGGGGTGACCGAGCGCATGGCACGGGTCTTGGACTTCAGCAGGTCGCGCAGGACCGTGCCTCTGGGGTCGCGGTCCTGGCTGATGCTCTGCTGGACCCTGGTGGCCTCGGCGGGGCTGAGTTCCATCAGCTTGCGGCCGCCCACGGCGTACTCGGCGAGGTAGCTGTCGCCGTGCGCGTAGCAGCCGAGCGGCATCGCGTCGTGGTTGCCGACGGTGGAGTACCAGGGCAGGGCGAGTCCGGGGCTGCGCACCTCGCGCAGAGCGGCGGCGAGGAAGCCGTCCATGTGCGGGAAGCCGCGCTGCTTGTAGAGGTCGCGGGTGGTGGAGTCGGGCTGCCAGTACAGGTTGATCCCGCTGTTCTGGACGCCCTCGTAGTGGCGCGGATCCCCGGAGTTGGGGGTGATGCGGCCGCCGCTCATCACCGTCAGGTACCAGTCCAGCTCGGTGTGGGCGTTGTTGTCGGTGTTGTCGCCGGTGGTGATGACGAAGTCCAGCGGGGCGCCGGTGACGGGGGCGGCCCGCAGCGAGTTGACCCGCTCGATCAGCGACACCGCGCCCTGCACGGTGAGCGCCTCGTGCGGCCGCCAGGCGATCTCGCTGGCGGCCCGGAAGTACTCCAGGCGCAGCGGGTGCTGGCTGTCGATGAGGTGCAGGTCGGTGAGCTGCACGAAGGAGGTGAGCGTCGTACGGCGGCCCGCTCGGCCGGTCTTGGCGGCGGCCAGATCGTCCCGGACGACGCGGCGCCAGCCGGCGGCGCTGCCCATGCGGTGGTAGCCGGAACCCGTTCCCGGGGCGGCGACGGAGGCGAGGGTGGTGCCCTTGGTGTACGGGGCGAGAGGGCGGGTGGCGGCGGCTTCCCGGACCGGGGCGGGCGATCTCGTCGCCTCCGGAGCGCTCGTCGTCTCCGGAGTGGCGGAGGCGGGCGCCGCCTGGCTGTCGGTGGGCCGCAGGGCGTAGCCGACGCCCGCGGAGACGGAGACGGCCGCGGTGGCGGCGAGGACGGTACGGCGGCCCAGGATGGAGGACGAGGACGTGACAGAGCGTGTGCGCGACATGGCGCGGTCTCCCCGAGTGCGAACGCGTCGGCAGTGGACGCGGGGCGATCGCAGCAGCGAACACCCCGCTCTCACCGGATGCTCGACACCGGGAATGACCTGTGCGTGAACGCCTCGGCAACGCACCACACCGATCGCGTACGTGGATCACGGGCCCCCTGGGCCGCCCTCGGCTGCTCGTCCACTGCTCCCCCTACGGCCGGGAGCCCGTCACTCAGCGTTCATCCGTCGGGGTAGGGGTCGGCTCTCCGGAGGTCATGTCCTCGGGGAGGCACGTCCTCGGAGGTCACGCCTTCTCGGACACGAACACCCGTCCGTCCACCGGCCGTTCCCGCCACAGCTTCAGCGCGATGTCGACCAGACGTACCCGGACGAGGTCGGGCACCGCGTCCAGGTCGTGCCAGGCGGCCAGGTCGGTGGAGCCGTTCACCTCGTTGCGCAGCTCGCCGCCGACGACCCGGCCCTCGTAGACGATGCGGAGGCCGTGGTGGTCCACGGGGCCGTGCAGGCCCTCGCGAGGGAAGACGTGGTGGGAGGAGTCCAGGCCGAGCAGGCCGGTCACCTCGACGCGGTAGCCGGTCTCCTCGTCCAGCTCGCGCACGACGGTGTCGAGGGGGTCCTCGCCGTGCTCCATGCCGCCGCCGGGCAGCACCCACTCGGGGGTGCCGTCGGGGGCCGGCGACCGGGCGAGCAGGAGCTGGCCGTCGCGGACGCAGACGGCGTAGGCCGCCACCCTCAACTTCTTGTGCATCCAAGGGACGTTAACCGGTCGGGCCCGGATGCGCAGCGGGTATTCCGGGGCGCGGGAGCGTTCCAGAGGCCGCAACGGCATAGACGGCATAGAAAGCGCACAACCCTCGAACAACCCTCGCACAGCTGTCTCGTAGAGGGTTTTCCCCATAGATCCATATCGATTCGGTCAACTATCCCCAAACATCTGTCCCTTGCGTAAAGCTTTGCGGTCATCCGGGACCGCCTTCCGGACGACCGTGATCAGGCAGGAACGGCTTGATCACGAGACGCTCGCTCCTTTACTCACAAGGTTCACCTCCAAGGGATGCCGATGACCTTCACCCCCCAGCGCGAACCGATATCGGGCGCCAGACGCGTGGTCCGGATAGCCGTGGCCGCGGGCCTGGTGGCCGCGCTGTCCGCGGCCGGACCGATACCCATGGCGTTCTCCGCGGACGCCGGCCAGGCTCCGGCCGCCGACCCGGGCGTGAAGTCCGCCCCCGACAAGCTCGGCTCCGACGACGCCGACCTGCTCGCCGCGGCCAAGGCCGACGGCGACAAGAACGTCACGATGATGGTCGCCACCGCGCCCGGCCGGACCGAGCAGGTCGCCGAGCAGCTGGACGCGGTCAAGGGCGGCTCCGTGGGCCGCACCTACGACAAGCTGGGCTACGTCCGCGCCACCGTCCCGACGGGCAAGGCCGACTCGGCCATCGCGGCCGCGGCCAAGCTGTCCTCGGTGCACGCCATCGACCTGCGGCAGGACATCGCCCTCGACGACCCGACGCCGAGCGCCGACACCGTCAAGGGCGCCAAGTCCTCGGCGACGGCCAAGACCTACTCCGGTCCGAGCAAGTCCACCCCCGCCGAGAACCCGTACAACCCGTCCTTCGAGACGGGCGCCGTCGACTTCGTGAAGAAGAACCCGAAGGCGGACGGCCGCGGGGTCACCATCGGCATCCTCGACTCCGGCGTGGACCTGGCGCACCCCGCGCTGCAGAAGACCACCACCGGTGAGCGCAAGATCGTCGACTGGGTCACCGAGACCGACCCGATCGTCGACAACGACCTGAGCTGGCGCCCCATGCTGACCTCGGTCTCCGGGCCGACGTTCGCCTACGGCGGCCGGACCTGGACGGCGCCGGCGGGCTCCTACCAGATCAACCTCTTCCGCGAGTCGGCCACCGCGGGCGGCGACGCCGCGGGCGACGTCAACCGGGACGGCGACAAGACCGACGCGTGGGGCGTGCTGTACGACGCCGCGGCCGGCACGGTCACCGTCGACGTCAACAACAACGGCGACTTCACCGACGACACCGCGATGAAGCCGTACAAGGACGGCTACCAGATCGGGTACTTCGGCACCGACGACCCGACGACCGACGTCGCCGAGCGCCAGCCGTTCGTCGTGCAGATCCGCAAGGACGTGCCGATGGACCCGTACGGCGGCGACTGGGTCGGCAAGACCGCCGACTTCGCCAACATCGGTCTCATCGCCAGCGAGCACGGCACCCACGTCGCCGGCATCACCGCCGCCAACGGCCTGTTCGGCGGCAAGATGAACGGCGCCGCCCCCGGCGCGAAGATCGTCTCCGCCCGCGCCTGCATCTTCGGCCCGGGCTGCACCAACGTCGCGCTCACCGAGGGCATGATCGACCTGGTCGTCAACCGCGGCGTCGACATCGTCAACATGTCGATCGGTGGTCTGCCGGGCCTGAACGACGGCAACAACGCGCGCGCCGAGCTGTACACGCGCCTGATCGACACCTACGGCGTCCAGCTCGTGATCTCCGCGGGCAACGAGGGCCCCGGCGCGAACACCATCGGCGACCCCGGTCTGGCCGACAAGGTGATCTCGGTCGGCGCGGCCATCTCCAAGGAGACGTGGGCCTCCAACTACGGCTCGCAGGTGGAGAAGAAGTACGCGCTGCTGCCCTTCTCCTCGCGCGGCCCGCGTGAGGACGGCGGCTTCACGCCGACGCTCGTCGCGCCCGGCGCCGCGATCAACACCACCCAGACCTGGCTGCCGGGCGCCCCGGTCGCCGAGTCGGGCTACACGCTGCCGGCCGGCTACTCGATGCTCCAGGGCACCTCGATGGCCTCCCCGCAGGCCGCGGGCGCCTCGGCGCTGCTGCTGAGCGCCGCCAAGGAGAAGGGCATCGCCCTCACCCCGGCGACCCTGCGCACGGCGCTGACCTCGACCGCCGACCACATCAAGGGTCTGCAGGCGTACGAGGAGGGCGCGGGCGCCATCGACATCGTGGACGCCTGGAAGTCCATCAAGAAGGGCGCCACCGCCCACGAGTACACGGTCAAGGCCCCGGTCGACACCGCGCTCGACTTCGCGCTGAAGACTCCGGGCTTCGGCACCGGCGTCTACGACCGTGAGGGCGGCCTCAAGGCCGGCCAGAAGAAGACGTACGACGTCACGATCACCCGTACGACCGGCGCCGACAAGGCGATCCGCCACGAGCTCCGCCTGGAGAACAACGCGGCGGGCACCTTCAAGATCCTCGGCTCGGACGAGGTCAAGCTGTCGCTGAACAAGCCGGTGACGGTCAAGATCCAGGCCAAGCCGGAGTCCGTGGGCCTCAAGAGCGCGATCCTCGAGGTCGACGACCCGAAGACCGAGGGCGTCGACAAGCAGATCCTCAACACGGTCGTCGTCTCGACCCCGGTGAACTACACCTTCTCCAAGAAGGCCACCGTCCAGCGCAACAGCTCGCAGTCCTACTTCCTGACCGTGCCCGAGGGCGCCAAGTCGCTGGAGGTCGCGATCGGCGGGCTGAAGGACAAGAGCCAGACCCGGTTCATCTCGATCCACCCGTACGGCGTCGCGGTCGAGGACAGCTCCACGATCTACTGCTACAACAACTACCTCGCCGGCAACGGCTGCAAGCCGGACGCGCGTTCCTACGCCGACCCGCAGCCCGGCGTCTGGGAGATCGAGGTCGAGTCGCGTCGCACCTCGCCGCTGCTCGACAACCCGTACAAGCTGGACGTCACCGTCTACGGCGCGGTGTTCGACCCGGCGACCGTGACCGTGCCCGAGGCCAAGGTCGGCACCCCGGCCGCCGTCGCCTGGAAGGTCACGAACAAGTTCGCCGCGTTCGACGGCGCCCTGGCCGGCGGCCCGCTCGGCTCGGCCAAGACGGACCGCCCGACCATCGCCAACGGCGAGACCCAGACCACCACGGTCGAGGTCCCGGCCGGCGCCAAGTCGCTCGACGTCGCCATCGGCGACGTCTCCGACGCCTCCGCCGACCTGGACCTGACGGTCTACGACGCCAGTGGCACGCAGGTCGCGCAGTCCGCGGACGGCGACTCCGAGGAGTCGGTCTCCATCCCGTCGCCCGCCGCCGGCACCTACACCATCGAGGTCGTCGGCTACGCGGTCCCGGCCGGGACCACCGCGTACGACTACCGGGACGTGTTCTTCTCGTCCTCCCTCGGCACCGTCACCGTCGACGCGTCGACGCCGGTGAAGCTGGCCACGGGCGCGACGGCGTCGGTCTCCGCGACCGTCACCGCGGCGGCCGCCGCGCCGGCCGGCCGGGCCTTCTTCGGCCAGGTCCAGCTGGTGAACGCGCGGGGCACCGTCGCGGGCACCGGCAGTGTGGCGATCGAGAAGGTCACCCCGTAGCACCCAACAGCACCTAGTAACACCTAGTAACACCTAGTAACACCGTGCAAGAGCGTGGGGCGGGCGTCCGTACGGGCGCCCGCCCTTCGTCGTGCGCAGGCCACGTCATGCGCAGGCCGCATCATGTCCAGCCACGTCACTCGCAGGCGACGTCGGCCGACTCGGGCAGCGCCTGGTCCATCGCCGTCCGCTCGGCGGCGATGTCGGTCTCGCCGACCGCCCAGACGTCGGGGACGGCGGCCCCCTTCGCGAAGCCGACCAGGACATGGTCGCCCTCGCCCACCAGCGGGTCCATGTCCCGCTCCATCTCGAAGTCGACCTCGGCCGCGCTCTTCGCCGGCTTGTAGGCGCGGGTGACGTGCAGCGTGACACGCTCGCGGGTCGTGCCCGGCACCCGTGCCACCTCCGTGACGTCGCCCTCGACGACGAGCCTCGCGCAGGCCAGATAGCCGGGGTCGCCGAGGAGGGCCCCGTCGCCGCCGGCGGCGGCGGTGGACGAGGCCTTCTCGTCGCCCGCCCCGCTGGCGGCGCTCTTGTCCGAGGAGATGTCCGCCGCTCCCCGGCCGACCTGGACCACCACCCATCCGCCCCCGAGCACCAGGGCGCCGGCCGCGGCGACGCCCACCGCGCGCAGGGCGAACGGACGCAGGCGGCCCCGGGGCGGGCGCAGCCGTACGACCGGGGCGGGCGCCGGCCGCGCGGCGGGTTCCGCCGCGGGCTCCCCTGTCAGGGCGTCCGCGACGACGCCCAGCTGGGCGCGCAGCAGCGCCACGTCGGTCCTCGCCGAGCGGCGCGCGGCCAGGTAGGCGGGGTCGGCGCGGGCCTCCTCGGAGAGCTCGGAGAGGGGGACGTCCAGGATCGCGGCCATCAGCGCGTCCATGCCGTGGTAGCCGCCCTCCGGTGCCTCGGGGGTCTCGGGCGTCGTCTCGTGGTCCTGTCCGGGCATGTCACACCACCTCGTCCTCGTGCAGGCGGGCGCGCAGGGCCCGGACCGCCGTGTGCAGCCGGCTCTTGACCGTGCCCTCCGGGACGCCGAGCTCCTCGGCTATCGAGCGCACCGGCAGATCGGCGTAGAACCGCAGGACGACGACCTGACGCTGGGCGTCGGGCAGGTCGTCCAGGCCCTGGGCGACGGCGAGGGAGAGCACGCTGGCGTCCTCGCCGGAGGGGTGCTCGTGCTGGCGCAGCGAGGCCAGCCGCTCCCCCAGCCGTTCCTGGCGGCGCTTGGCGCGGTGCCAGTCCATGGCGAGGTTGGAGGCGACGACCGCCGCCCACGCGGAGACGTCGCGCGGTGCCTCGTACCCCTTCGCGGTGCGCTCCAGCAGCCGCAGCCGCACCTGCTGGACCCCGTCCGGCAGATCCGCCTGCGGCACCCCGCCGAGCGCGAGCACCGCCCGTACCCGCCGTTCCTGGGCCGTGTCCAGAGGATCGTCGTCCTCCTGGACACGGCGGGCCTTTCTGCGCAGCACAAGCCACCCCCCTCACCGCGTTTCTTCTACGACGCCACAGCGCACGGAAACGTTCGGAGGCGTACGTCACACCGGCCCGGGTCGTGTCCCATTCCTCGGGCATGCACGGCAAAGAATTGGACAGGTGGGCCGGGGTCGGCCGCATGATGGAAAGGCCTCGGCCAGGCAACACGCACGTAAAGAGACACGAAAGACACAGAGGAGTCGCCGTGAGGGTCGGAATCGTCGGAGCCACCGGTCAGGTCGGCACGGTCATGCGCAGGATCCTCGAGGAGCGGGACTTCCCCGTCACCGAGCTGCGTCTGTTCGCCTCGGCCCGCTCCGCGGGGACGGTCCTGGACGGCGTGACGGTGGAGGACGCGGCGGCCGCCGACTACACCGGCCTCGACATCGTCCTCTTCTCCGCGGGCGGCGCGACCTCCAAGGCGCTGGCCGAGAAGGTCGCCTCGCAGGGCGCGGTGGTGATCGACAACTCCTCGGCGTGGCGCAGGGACCCGGACGTGCCCCTGGTCGTCTCCGAGGTGAACCCGCACGCGATCGCCCGCCGCCCCAAGGGCATCATCGCCAACCCGAACTGCACGACGATGGCCGCGATGCCGGTCCTGAAGCCGCTGCACGCCGAGGCCGGCCTCGAGGCGCTGGTCGTCGCCACCTACCAGGCGGTGTCCGGCTCGGGCGTCGCGGGCGTGGCGGAGCTGCACGGCCAGGCGCTGAAGGTCGTGGCCGACGCCGACAAGCTGGCCCACGACGGCGAGTCGGTCGACTACCCCGAGCCGCAGGTCTACAAGCGCCCCATCGCCTTCAACGTCATCCCGCTCGCGGGCTCGATCGTCGACGACGGTCTGAACGAGACGGACGAGGAGCAGAAGCTCCGCAACGAGTCCCGCAAGATCCTGGAGATCCCCGACCTGAAGGTCTCCGGCACCTGTGTGCGCGTCCCGGTCTTCTCCGGCCACTCCCTCCAGGTCAACGCCCGTTTCGCCCGCCCGATCAGCGCCGCGCGCGCGACGGAGCTGCTGGCGGACGCCGAGGGCGTCGTCCTCACCGACATCCCGACCCCCCTTCAGGCGGCCGGCAAGGACCCGTCGTTCGTGGGCCGCATCCGCGAGGACGAGACCGTGGAGCACGGCCTCGCCCTCTTCGTCTCCAACGACAACCTCCGCAAGGGCGCGGCCCTGAACGCGGTGCAGATCGCGGAGCTGGTGACGGCGGAGCTGAAGGGCTAACTCCTTCTGACCTCGTAGAGGAAGCAGCCGTACTCGACGGCCCGGACGTGGACCAGTGCCACGGACGGGTCGTCGAACGCGTTCCGGAAAGCCTCGTCGAAGCCGTCGCCGTCGCCGCCGTCCGGGTCCGCGACGAGTCGTCCGCCGAGGATGCGTCCCTCGGCCGAGTAACGCCGCACCACGCGATGGTCGTCCGCGAACGGATGTCCGCCCCCGTCCTGCGGCCCCGCACACTCCTCCGCGTGGATGAAGACCGGCCCCTGCTCGTCGTACGCCCTCGGCTCGGCCCCCGTTTCCGCGGCCCAGCGGCGCAGCGGGGCGTACGAGACGAGGGCGATCCGCTCCCCTGGCTCGCTGCGGCGCAGACAGCAGCGGAGCGGATCCCCGCCCTCCTCATCGATCACGGGAACCATGCGGCGTCCCGCGTCGTCGGCGGAGCGCAGTTCCTTCAGGACCCACGAGTCGACGGGTCGTGCGATGTATGTCGTCATACGCCCAGCCTCGCGCTCCTGCGAGCCGCCCACCGGCGGGAAATGGACATCGCGTTCCGCGCAGATCACGTGGAAGGATGGCGCAACCCACACATAACGAGGAGATGACCGCGTGCCTGGCACAAACCTGACTCGCGAAGAGGCGCAGCAGCGGGCGAAGCTGCTCACCGTTGACTCGTACGAGATCGATCTCGACCTCTCCGGAGCGCAGGAGGGCGGCACCTACCGGTCCCTGACCACCGTGCGCTTCGACGTCGCCGAAGGGGGCGCGGAGTCCTTCATCGACCTGGTGGCCCCGGCCGTCCACGAGGTGACGCTGAACGGGGACCCGCTGGACGCGGCCGAGGTGTTCAAGGACTCCCGGATCGCGCTGTCCGGGCTGCTGCAGGGCCGTAACGTCCTGCGGGTCGTCGCCGACTGCGCCTACACCAACACCGGCGAGGGTCTGCACCGGTTCGTCGACCCGGTGGACGAACAGGCCTATCTGTACACGCAGTTCGAGGTGCCGGACGCGCGTCGCGTGTTCGCCTCGTTCGAGCAGCCGGACCTCAAGGCCACCTTCCAGTTCACGGTGAAGGCCCCGAGCGGCTGGACCGTCGTCTCCAACTCCCCGACGCCCGAGCCCAAGGACGACGTCTGGGTCTTCGAGCCGACGCCGAGGATCTCGACGTACATCACCGCGCTGATCGTCGGGCCGTACCACTCGGTGCACAGCGTGTACGAGAAGGACGGGCAGTCGGTGCCGCTGGGCATCTACTGCCGGCCGTCGCTCGCGGAGTTCCTCGACTCGGACGCGATCTTCGAGGTCACCCGGCAGGGCTTCGAGTGGTTCCAGGAGAAGTTCGACTACGCGTACCCGTTCGGGAAGTACGACCAGCTGTTCGTGCCGGAGTTCAACGCGGGCGCGATGGAGAACGCGGGCGCGGTGACCATCCGCGACCAGTACGTGTTCCGGTCGAAGGTGACGGACGCGGCGTACGAGGTGCGGGCCGCCACGATCCTGCACGAGCTGGCCCACATGTGGTTCGGCGACCTGGTCACCATGGAGTGGTGGAACGACCTGTGGCTGAACGAGTCGTTCGCCACCTACGCGGAGGCGGCCTGCCAGGCCTACTCCCCGCAGTCGCGCTGGCCGCACTCCTGGACCACCTTCGCCAACTCCATGAAGACGTGGGCCTACCGCCAGGACCAGCTGCCGTCCACGCACCCGATCATGGCGGACATCCGCGACCTGGACGACGTGCTCGTCAACTTCGACGGCATCACGTACGCCAAGGGCGCGAGCGTGCTGAAGCAGCTCGTGGCGTACGTCGGCATGGACGAGTTCTTCGCGGGCGTGCAGGCGTACTTCAAGCGCCACGCGTTCGGCAACACCCGGCTGTCGGACCTGCTGGGCGCGCTGGAGGAGACCTCCGGGCGTGATCTGAAGACCTGGTCGAAGCTGTGGCTGGAGACGGCCGGCATCAACGTCCTGCGTCCGGAGATCGAGACGGACTCCGACGGCGTCATCACGTCCTTCGCCATCCGCCAGGAGGCCCCGGCGCTCCCGGCGGGCGCGAAGGGCGAGCCGACGCTGCGCCCGCACCGCATCGCCGTCGGCCTGTACGTCCTGGACGCCGACTCCGGCAAGCTGGTGCGCGACGAGCGCATCGAGCTGGACGTCGACGGCGAGCTGACGGCCGTACCGCAGCTGGCCGGCAAGCGCCGTCCGGACGTCATCCTGCTCAACGACGACGACCTGTCGTACGCGAAGGTCCGCCTCGACGAGCAGTCCCTGGCGTTCGTGACGGAGCACCTGGGCGACTTCGAGTCCTCGCTGCCGCGCGCCCTGTGCTGGGCGTCGGCCTGGGACATGACCCGGGACGCCGAACTGCCCACCCGCGACTACCTGTCCCTGGTGCTGTCCGGCATCGGCAAGGAGTCGGACATCGGTGTGGTGCAGTCCCTGCACCGCCAGGTCAAGCTCGCCATCGACCTGTACGCGGCCCCGGCGACCCGCGAGGCCCTGCTGACCCGTTGGACCGACGCCACGCTGGCCCATCTGCGGTCCGCCGAGGCGGGCGGCGACCACCAGCTGGCGTGGGCACGGGCGTTCGCCGCCACGGCCCGTACGCCGGAGCAGCTGGACCTCCTGGACGGCCTGCTGGAGGGTTCGCAGACGATCGAGGGCCTGGCCGTCGACACCGAGCTGCGCTGGGCGTTCGTGCAGCGCCTCGCGGCGGTCGGCCGGTTCGACGAGACGGAGATCGCCGGCGAGTACGAGCGCGACAAGACGGCCGCCGGCGAGCGTCATGCGGCGACCGCCCGGGCCGCCCGTCCGACGCCGGAGGCCAAGGCGGAGGCGTGGGCGCTGGTCGTCGAGGACGACAAGCTCCCCAACGCCCTTCAGGAGGCGGTCATCGGCGGCTTCGTCGACACCGACCAGCGTGAGCTGCTCGCGCCGTACACGGACAAGTACTTCGAGGTCGTCAAGGCGATCTGGGACACCCGTTCGCACGAGATCGCCCAGCAGATCGCGGTCGGCCTCTACCCGACGATCCAGGTCTCCGAGGAGACCCTGGCCAAGACCGACGCCTGGCTGGCCTCCGCCGAGCCCAACGCGGCCCTGCGCCGCCTGGTCTCGGAGTCCCGCTCGGGCGTGGAGCGAGCGCTGCGCGCCCAGGCGGCGGACGCGCAGTAGTCGTCAGCGGTACGTCGTAGGCGGTACGTCGTAGGCGGTACGTCGTAGGCGGTACGTCGTGAGCGACACGCCGTGAGCGGTACGTCGATGGGGGCGCCCGGCACTGTGCCGGGCGCCCCGCTTCGTGCTCAGCCCGGCTTCCTGGGCGGAGCGGAAGACGGAGCAGCACACGGAACGGCGGCCGATCCGGCCCGCCCTTGCGGTGAGCGGTGTGCCACAACGCGAGGGGTCCGCGACCCCAGCTGTCCCGCCACCGTCGCGCCGAACGCCAGTGCCATGCCCGTCAGTTGCACCGGCGTCAGCGCCTGGCCGAGGGCGGCCCAGCCGACCACGGCGGCGGTCAGCGGGGAGAGCGGGCCGAGGAAGGTGACCTGGGTGGCGGTGAGGCGGCCGATGCCACGGAACCAGAGCCAGTACGAGACCGCCGTGTTGGCCAGGGCGAGGTAGAGGTAGCCGCCGATCGCCCGGCCGTCCAGGGCGGGCGGTGCGCCCTCGACGAGGAGGGCGACGGGCGCGATGAGCAGACCGCCGGCGGTGAGCTGCCAGCCGGTGAGGGCGAGCGGGCCGACGCCGTCGGGGCGGCCCCACTTCTTGGTGAGGACCGTGCCTGCCGACATCGAGGCGGTGGAGGCGAGCGCGGCCAGCACGCCGAGCGTGTCCAGCGCCCCCGCCGCCTTCAGCACGACCAGGCTGACGCCGAAGGCGGCCGCCAGTCCGGTCAGCACGGTCCGGGCGGTCGGCCGCTGCCCCAGCAGCAGCGCCGAGAGCCCGACGACGAACAGCGGCCCGACCGAGCCCACGACCGCCGCCATGCCGCCGGGGAGCCGGTAGGCGGAGAGGAAGAGAAGCGGGAAGAAGGCGCCGATGTTCAGCGCGCCGAGCACCGCCGCCTTCGCCCACCAGACGCCCCGAGGCAGCACGCGCCCGAGGGCGAGCAGCAGCAGCCCGGCGGGCAGGGCGCGCATCAGGCCGGTGAACAGGGGGCGGTCGGGCGGGAGGAACTCGGTGGTGACCGCGTAGGTGGTGCCCCAGGAGATGGGGGCGAGGGCGGTGAGAGCGGTGAACAGGACGGTCCGGGGCCTCTTCATATAGATAGCTTAGCGCTAAGCAACTTACCGTCAAGCCACTTTCTTGCGGGTGATCGAAACCGGGCGGATACTCACGGAATGAGCAGCTCACAGCCGCACCCCCCGCCGATGTCACCCTCGCCGACGCAGACGCCGTCACCCCCGCCGACGCCGTCGCCGTCGCCGTCACCCCCGCCGACGCCGTCGTCTCGGCGCAAGGACCCCGTCGACGCGATCGTCGAGCAGTGGGCGACGGTCCGGCCGGACCTCGACACCACCGCCATGGAGGTCTTCGGCCGGATCTTCCGGCTCTCGCGCGCGATGGGCGACCGGATGGAGAAGGCGTACGCCCCCCTCGGCATCGCCCGTGGGGAGTTCGACGTCCTGGCCACCCTGCGCCGCTCCGGCGAGCCGTACACCCTCTCGCCCCGTCAGCTGTCGGCGACGCTCATGCTCACCACCGGCGGGATGACCGGCCGCCTCGACAAGCTGGAACGGGCCGCACTGCTGCGCCGCTCCCCCGACCCGCACGACCGCCGGGCCCTGCAGGTGACGCTGACCGAGAAGGGGCTGGACCTGGTCGACCGGGCGGTCGGCGCGGGCCTCGCCGTCCAGACGGCGACCCTGTCCGCCCTGCCCCCCGAGCAGACCGACCGACTGGCCGACCTGCTGAGGGAGTTGCTGTTCGCGACCGAGGCCCCGGGGAACTGATCAGTCGGCGTCGGGCGGCCAGGGGAAGCCGAGCTCCTCGGCGCGTTCGCGGGAGCCGACGCTCACCCGACCGCAGGTCTTCGGGTCCTCCTCGGCCAGCCGTCGCAGGGCGGCGGCCCGTGCCCCGGGCGACTCGGGCGCGGCCCCCGGGAACCCTGCGCGGGCGGGCGGGTGCGCGGGGCCACGCGTGAGGAGCGCCGGAACGAGGGGCCGCCCGTCGACGAGGATGCGGGTCTCGACCGGCTCCCGGTCCACGGGTCGCCTACGCCGACCTCCGGGCGGAGGGCGGGGAGGGCGGCGGTTGCGCCTGGCGTCGAGGTCGTGGCGGGCGTCGAGGTCGTGCCTGACCTCGAGGTCGTGGCGGGCGTCCGGCGCGGCAGAATCCGGGGCGGCAGAGTTCGGGTCGGCCAAGGAGTCCGAGCGGGGCTCCGCCAGGAGCCGTCCGAGGGAGTCCAGCAGCGCGCCTCGCGGTAGCCCGACGGCCAGTCCATCAGCAGGGCGGCGCCGCTGCTCAGGTCCAGGGCGGGCGGGAGGGTGAGCGCGACGCGCTCTTCCTGGGCGCTCACCGAGCGGTGTGGGACTCGATTCCGTAGGTCATGCGCGACAGCCTGCCAGCCCGGTCGAGGGCCTGTCGAAGGAATTTCCGCGCGCGCTGCCGTACCCCGCACAGACGACCGAAGGCACCGCCTCCGGCGTCGGCGTACGGCGGTGTGCGCGTACGGACGGCGGGGACGGCGCCCTCGGGAAAACCGTGGAACGGCTTACGGCGGAGTCGTCAGGCCTTCGCCTTGGCCGGCTTCGGCTGACGGTCCTTGGACTTGTCGAGGACCCATACGAGTCCGAAGATGGCCCCGAACAGGGCGAGGGGAGCCACGACGTAGAGACCCAGCGTGTCGATGACGCTGAGGCCCGGGCCGGGGTCGTCGCCGTCGTCGCGGGTCAGCGCGAGCGCGGGGGACGACATGAGCAGCATCATCAGCGTCGTACCGGCAGCCAGGGCGCCGGCGCGCAGGGCGTTCTTCTTGTCCACGGTCCCCAAGTTAGCGAACGCCCGAAAGGCCCGCGCGCCCGGGGTGCCGTACGGGGACGCCCGCGCCCCTCAGCCCCCCTCCCGCAGCCCCTCCCGCACTCCCTCTTCCCGTCCCTCTTTCAGTACGTCGATGAGTGCATGGAGGCGCGGGGAGGCCGCCAGTTCCTCCAGGGTCACCGGGCGGCCCTCCGCGTCGGCGATGGGCAGCCGCCAGTTCGGGTACTGGTTCCAGGTGCCGGGGAGGTTCTGCGGGCGGCGGTCGCCGACGCCGTCGGGGAGCCAGACGCCGATCATGCGGGCGGGGGTGCGCAGCAGGAAGCGGTGAACGGCCTGGACCTGTGCCTCCTCCGAGGAGGGGTCGCTTCCGCCGCCCGCGCCCGCGAGGAGTCCGAGCCGGGTGAGCAGGTTCAGCCACTCCCCGGCGTCGGCGGCGGCGGCCGCGCGCTCCTCCTCCAGAGGATGGGTCAACAGGCCGAGCCGGTCGCGGAGTTCGACGTGTTCGCCGGTGAGCCGGGCGGCGGTGGACGGCAGGTCGTGGGTGGTGGCGGTGGCGAGACTGTCGGCACGCCAGCGGTCCGGGGGCAGCGGACGGCCGTCGCCGTCCCAGTCCCGCTCGAACCACAGCACGGAGGTGCCGAGCACCCCCCGCTCGCGCAGCGCCTCGCGCACGCCCGGCTCCACCGTGCCCAGGTCCTCGCCGATCACCGTCGCGCCGGCGCGAGAGGCCTCCAGTACCAGGATCGCAAGCATGGCCTCGGCGTCGTATCGAACATACGCACCCTCGGTGGGCGGTTCGCCCTGCGGGACCCACCACAGGCGGAACAGGCCCATGACGTGGTCGATGCGCAGGGCGCCGGCGTAGCGGAACAGTGCGCGCAGCAGCCTGCGGTACGGGGCGTACCCGGACTCGGCGAGCCGGTCGGGTCGCCAGGGCGGCAGGCCCCAGTCCTGGCCGCGCGCGTTGAAGGCGTCGGGCGGGGCGCCCACGGACATGCCGGCGGCGAAGTACTCCTGCTGGGCCCAGGCGTCCGCGCCCTCGGGGTGCACGCCGACCGCCAGATCGTGCACGATCCCGACCGGCATGCCGGCCTCGCGCGCGGCGCGCTGAGCGGCGGTGAGCTGGGCGTCGGTGAGCCAGGCGAGGCGCGACCAGAAATCGACGCGGTCCATCAACTCGCCGCGGACGCGACCGGTCTCGGCGGACCGGGGATCCCTCAGTCCGTCCGGCCAACGCTGCCACTCCGAACCGTGCACCTCCGCGAGCGCGCACCAGGTGGCGTGGTCCTCCAGGGCCTGCCCCTGTTCGGCGAGGAAGTCGCAGTAGGCGGCCCGCCGACCGGGCCCGAGCGGCACCCGGACGACCGCTTCGAGGGCCTCCCGCTTGACCTCCCACACGGCGTCCCGATCGATCAACGCCCCCTTCTCCAGCACCGCTTCACGCAACCGCCCACCGCGTTCGAGCAGCGCCCGCATCCCGTCCGGATCGTCGACGTACGCGAACTCGGGAACGTCCTCGACCCGCAGATGCACCGGGTCGGGGAAACGACGCGAGGACGGCCGATAGGGGGACGGATCGGTAGGCGCCCCCGGCACCCCCGCATGCAACGGATTGACCTGCACGAACCCGGCCCCCAGCGCCCGCCCCGCCCAAGCGGCGAGCTCCCCCAGATCCCCGAGATCGCCCATGCCCCACGAACGACGGGAGAGGAGGGAGTAGAGCTGAACGAGAAGCCCGTACGACCGTCCGGTGAAGGCGGACGGGGATGTGGACGCGGGCGTGGGCAGGCGGGGCGGGGCGACGACGAGGTGGGCGTGCCCGGTACGACCGTCGGGCGCACTGGCAGTCAACCGATGCACCCCTGGCGGCAGCTCCTCGACGGAGGCACGACTCTCACCCTGTTCGGTGTCGATGTGCAGCCGGCTGCCGGCGGGAAGGGCGTCGAGCGCCGTCACCGGACTCCCGCTCCAGCACACCACTGTCGGCGGCAGCAGCCGCGTGCTCAGCTCCCCCTCTTTTGCGGCGAGAGCGTCCCGCACGGCCGCCGGGTCGCCCGCGTCGACGCCGAGAGCCGCGAGGGCACGGACGACGGCGGCGCCCGACGCCATGACCGTACGGTCCGGCGACGGCTGAAACGAAGCGGCGACACCGTACAGCCCTGCCAGCCGGACGAGCTCCTCGCCGAGGGGTGCGGTCATCTACGGCCTCGCGAAGTCGGAGTCCAGGGCGGCAAGCGGCGGCTCGCTCGTAAGGGGCTCGGCATCGGGCAACGGGGGTTCACTGGTCAGCGGGGCCTCGGCCCGAGCACTCTCGGCACCGAAGACACAGACCCCGGACTCTTCGGCACAGGCGGAGAACTCGGCAAAGGGCTCGACCAACGGCTCCTCCTCAGAGGATCGGGCGGAGATCTCCGCCGACCGTTTGGACTGGGCCGGAATCAGGGGGTAAGCCGGTGCGACCACGGTGGCCTCCTTGTCGGGTACGGCATCGGTACGACGTCGGGTGCAGCCCCCGAAGGGGCTATCGCAGCCCTACCCCGTGCGCCGCGGGCAACTCGCTTCTTGAGGCAATCCACGCCGGCGGATGCAACACGGCGTTCTCCTCGCGGTCGGAAGCGAGGAGAACTGCTACCGCTCCACCGAGGTGGCCCACACCCGGAACAGACCCAGCACTTCCCCCAGATTGAGCGGACCGCACGAAGCCTCGAAGACATCGTCCGACACCCTCGCCATCCCCCAGTCCGAGCCACTGCGCCGAAATTCCGTCCCCTCATACGGCCGACCAGCCAGCAAGGTCTCTTCCAGATCGATCCGCACGGACCAGCCCGGGTTGTCCAGCGTGTCGATCCGAACACCCCACTCATGCTCCCAATCACCGTCGCACTGAGCCTCGTACCACCGTTGCAGCCAGCCGAGCTCTCCGCCTGAGTCCGTTGCGTCTGTTGCATGCGTTGCGTCCGTCATGGCTGGTGATCTTATGAGGGGGCGATGGGGTGGGGTTGCGCTGCTCGCTGCGGAAATCTGGTTCACGGCCAACCCGGCCCCGGGAGACAACGATCTCCGAAAAGGGGAACCTTGTCATCCCATTGTGAAGTTCGACAAAATCGAATTTTACTCCATTCGATTTCCGTACCTGATCTCCATCATTACCCCGGCACACCCGTACCTTCAATACGCATACCGACCGCTATGCTTCTACTGTCCACTTCCAGTCCAATCAGATCTTCGGACTCGAGAGCCGAAGACCCCACGTACGTCAGGGGTTTAGCAAGACCGGACCGGGGGTGTGACATGGCAGATCTGCGAAATCCCGACGAGCCGGACAGTGATCACGAACGGGGCCCCACAAAGGCCGACATCTTGATCGCGATCCTCTCGGCGATTGCGGCACTCGCAGGATGTGTGGAGCAGCTGACGCGCTAGCGCCAGAACGTTGAAATGTGAGCCGGACGACGGCAGGGCCAAAAAACGGGCCCGGCCGTTAGCTAGTCGGCCGGACCCGCTCAACGACTCCACGCATCGACCCGGCTCTGGTGGACTAGACCGGAGCCGGGCCCCTCTGCCTGGAGCCCGCTCGCTGTGACGTCTCGACTATCGAAGTCGAAACTCAAAGTTGGGCCTGTGACTCTTAAGCCCAGACTATAGCCCGCCGGCCGTCATAGGCTCTAGCCGATCCTCACAGGTATTCGATACGGGTCCGCGCTCTGCCGTCTTCGAGTTGAGCTCTGCGCGCCCTGGCAAGAGCGTTGACCTCATCGAGTAAGGAATCCGCGAGACGGAAACCGAGATGGCGGCGCGGGCCGCCTACGGGCACGACAGGTCGTGGGGCAGATCGCAGACGTCGTCGCGCATGTGCAGCCTGCGGAGGTCCTGGACCAGTGCGACGGGGTAGGGATGCATTGCCCACTTGGCGAGATAGCCGGCCTCGCCATGCTCCGTGAGCACAGTCCGGGCCGCTGCCAAGACAGCGTGAGCGAATGCCGGACGCGGATAGGTCGCCTGCCAGATCACCGTGCCGTGGGAGTCCGGAAGGTCGGGGCTGACGGCGACGTCGGGGAACTTGTAGACAGTCACGCTGACCGCGTCATCCGTCGTGCGGAGCACCCAGCGAAGCTCCTGCGGCTCGGCGTCGAAGAAGAACCGGGCTGAGCGCCGCCGCCCGTACATCTCACCTGCTCCCGCTACAAGGTCCGCCAACGCGTCAGTGCAGTAGCTGGCGATCAACGATGCCGTCTGAGAGTCATCGGATAGATGGCATCTCGCCCAACCATGGCCTACGAGTTCCCACTTCAGCTGAAGGGCGCCGGCTGACCCTTGATCCATCGACACAGGCCCAGGCTAATGGCATCGATCGGCCCCGAGCTTGGGACTTCGCGACGGTGCGGCTACGGACGGAGGTCACGAAGGACGCCGGCTCCCGCGCGGCGGCCCTCGCGATGGTCTTCAAGCTCGTCGAGTCCGCCCAAGTCCGTTGGCGGGCCGTGAACGCACCTCCCCTTGTCGCCCTCGTCCGGGCCGGAGCCCGCTTCGAGCGCCGCCACCTCGTAGAACGCTCCGAGGCTCACGCGGTATGAACCACGTCAACTGGCCCACAGATATTGACAATTACTCAACCGAACCGGTCTACATGTAGGACCGGATGGCCACCGTGACATCCATGTCGAAGGCGTTTGCCCCTGCCCCGGACGGCAGGCCCAGGGCCCGGTCGAGCGCGCGGCCCAGGGGGCCGCAGCCACTGGTGGCCGGGGCGGCGAACTCCGCGTCCTGGGTACCGAAGGCGGCGACCAGGGGGTCCTTGGATATCACCCGGGTGGGATCGGTGTCCTTGAGCACCAGGTGGACCGCGTCCTCATCGCTGCCCACCGAGCAGCCCGACGACGGCAGGGCCGGCAGCCCGTGCGCCGAGCCTATGGCGAACTTGATGTCGAACTCGCCGCGCCGGGTGTCGTCGGACAGGAAGTCCGAGTAGCCGCCGTACAGCGGAGTCAGGGTCAACGGGGTGCCTCCCACCCGGATTGGCGCAGCGGTCATCTCCCCGAAGACCTGCCGGAATTCACCGTCCACACGGCCTTCCGCAAAGGTGATCTTCATAGGTTCGGTGAGCGGCTCGTCGACGGCGCCCATGCGCAGATGCCCCGTGGCGTGCATGACCTCGCAGCGCCAGGTCCCGGGATCCGCACCCGCGGGCAGCTCATCGACGGTCGGACAGGCGGAGAAGTCGAACTCGGGTAGATCCGCGGCCCGTTCAGCTCCATGCGCGGGTGCGGCGCCCAGGGCGAGTCCGACAAGCAGGGCCCCCACAGCAGCACTTGTGAAGCGTCGGGCTGTGCGGTTCAAGGTCACTCGGTTCGGCGTCATACGCCCCAGCATTGCAGAGGTTTCTCTGCAGAGGAAGGTCTGCAGAGGAATCGCTGCCATCTGGATAGACTGCCGCCATGACGAAAGAGCGGAGAGCGGAAGCCGCAGGGCGGCGCACGGTCGACAGCCCCAAGGTGCTCAAGGCCCTCTCGCACCCTCTGCGCCTGCGTATCCTGCGCCACCTCGGCGCGGCGGGCCCGGCCACCTCGACCACGCTGGCCGCCGCCCTCGGCGAGAACACCGGGACGCTCAGCTACCACCTGCGCATGCTGGAGCGTAGCGGCCTCATCGAGGACATCCCCGAGCGCTCCACCGGGCGTGAGCGCTGGTGGCGCGGGGTGCGCGGCCTCGACATCCGCAGACCGCCGCAGGGTGAGCTGACGGAGGCCGAGCGTGCCATGTCGGCCGAGCTGGACCGGATGAGGATGGAGGAGGACGTCGAGCTCGCCCGGCAGTTCACTGCCGGACAGGCGGAGTCCGAAGGCTGGATGCGGGGTTCACGCAGCCTCATCCACCTCACGAAGGGTGAGCTGGACGCGTTCCATGACGACTATCTGGCCCTGCTCGCGCGCTATGCCCGCGGGCCCGAGGACGCCCCCGACGACGCGCGACCCGTACTTCTCCGCTGGTTCGGCCTGCCCGCTGACTGACCGTACGGGTGAGCTGAGGGAAGGGACCAGGTCGGGCCGACGTCTTCACGGGCAACCACGGCCTCCTCATTCGAGCGAGGCTTTGCCCGGACCTCGAACGAGAAGAAGATCCGAACGAGCAGAAGATCAACAATCAGTCACACCGCCCATCGAGACTGCGGCCCGACCAAGATCGATCCACAGGTCTCGACAATTGCTCTCTGGCGGCGCGACCCCTTCGTCCCGAAGCAACTTGGGTGGGGGCGCGAAAGAAGTCGGTACGTGGGATTTTGACCCAGCTGCCGAATTCATTTCGTATCGATGGTCTGCCGATCCGGCCCCGTTCATCGTGAGTCAGGACAAGCCTCAGCAGCCGACATTTTTGTTCCAGGCCAACAGCTGGAGCTTCCAGCCTGGCCGACACGAGGGATCACTTCAGTTGCGGCGAACGGCGGATCACAACCCACTGACCAGAAGTTTTGATTAGAGTCGCATCAAGGCTTCGCCCGCCTCTCCTCCAGCTGCTTCACCACGTCGGATATCGATAAGTCGGCCAGGGACGGCACCACGAGATCAGCCTCGGCCAGATCCAGTCCAGCGGTCATTGAGTTCGGTACGGCTATACAGGACAGGCCGGCGGTCTTGGCGGCCGCGATACCGTTGGGCGAATCCTCCACCGCCAGGGCATGCATCGGATCGACCCCCAGGTCGCGGCATGCCCTGAGATAGGAATCCGGAGTCGGCTTACTTCTGATGTCGGCATCACAACAGACCAAGGTGCTGAAGTAATCCGCCAGGTCGAGGCGCTGAAGGTGACCGGACACCCAAGAGATCGGCGAGCTGGATGCCACGGCCACCGGATATCTGTGACGCCGGGCCTCGTTGAGCCATTCAGCGATTCCCGGTTGGACGCTCTGTCTCCGGATTAATTCCTTACTGAGCGCCACTCGCCTACGAGTGGCCTCCTGCTCGTCTATCCGGACCTTCGAACTCCCTGCAAGCTCGGCGAGCAGATTCGGCCGCTCAGAGGTTCCGAGTTGTCTCGCCCACTCCGTGAGCGACGGCGGCGGGCAGCCGTAGTACTCGAAAAGCGCGACCCATGATTGAAACAGTGTCGTCTCGGTGTCGAGGATTACGCCATCGAAGTCAAAGACGATCGCCTGAAATTTCCTAACCGGCCAAGGATAGGCTGAGCGCATCATCCACAACCACCTCTCACTCTCGGCTTCACTCTTGGTCAGCCCTTGGCCGCCTTGACCCACGTGTCGATCGACTGTCCCGCCAAGCGCTCATAGGCCTCCTGGTACAGCGCGGCGGTCTCACGTATCAGCCCGTCCGGGAGCCGCGGTGAAGGGCCATTTCTCCCGTCCCAGCCCTGCTGGTGCAGCCACCGTTTCAGGCGACTTCTGCCGAGTGAATGCGGAGCTGCCTCACCCGGCTTCCAGGTTCGCTCCAGCCAGAGTCTGCTCGAGTCCGGGGTGATCACTTCATCTGCGAGCACAACAGACCCGTCCTCGCTGATGCCGAACTCCAGCTTTGTGTCGGCGATCAGTATTCCTCGCTCACGCGCATACTCGGCAGCTCTGCAATAGATCTCGATGCCGAGTTCCCGGACGCGACGGAGAACGGCATCACCTACAAGTTCGACTGCCTCCGCCTCCGAAATATTCTCGTCGGGGCCCTTGTCCCGCTTGATGGCAGGCGTGAACAAGGGTGTCGGCAGACGATCGCTCGGCCGGAAGTGCGTCGGCATGGGGATACCAGCGATAGTGCCGACCCGTCGATACTCGTCCCAGGCCGACCCTGTGAGATATCCGCGGACAACACACTCCAGCGGTATCATCTTGAGCTTTCTCACCAACATGGCTCGACCGGCCAATCCAGACGCTCCCTCCGGGAGATCAGAGGCGCGCCATGCCAGCAAATGGTGTGGAGATATATCATCAAGATGATCCAGCCAGAACTGTGTCAAGGCTGTGAGAACGGTCGCCTTCCCGGGAATCTCATCCTGGAGAACGTTGTCAAAAGCCGACATTCGATCGGTCGCAACAAGGAGAAGACAAGGCGGCATGGCCGGGTCCGCACCTTCGACGTCGTAGATGTCGCGAACCTTCCCGGACCCTGCTAAGCGGTATCGAAGCGCATTCTTTTCCATTGTGGCTTTTCCCCTCTCCCAGGACTGCTGCCGCGCCCTCGCGGGAATCGACTGTGCGGACGGAGATGATCATAAACGGCAAGTGGATGATGCGAAGCCTGACCTCATACGCTGGCCCGCCGTGCGTGAGGGCACCGCCGTACAGTGCTCGCGGCGCGGGCGTGAACCGTCTGCGCCCGACCCGTCGATAGACAGGTTGTGAGACTGTTCCGCCCCATGAGGGGCCGCCGGGAGGGTGATACGGATGCGGTGCTGTTGCGGGCCGTGGCGGGTGGCGACGCGGGGGCGTTGGGGGTGTTGTACGACCGGCATGCGGGGTGGCTGCATGCGCGGTTGAGTCGGCGTTGTGCCGACGGCGAGGTGGTTCGGGAGGTTTTGCAGGACACCTTTGTGACCGTGTGGCGGTCGGCGGGTGGGCATGGGGGCGGGGAGGCCGGCGGGTGGTTGTGGACCATCGCCGCTCGGCGGCTCGTCGATGCGCGGCGGGTGCAGGAGCGGACCGCGCGGGTCGAGACGGCCCCGGTCGAGGACTGGCCTTCGCCGGTCGCCGCTTCCGCCGAGGAACGGGTGCTGGCCGGGCTGGAGTTCGGCGACGTCGGCACCGCTCTCGACCGGATCTCGCCCGAGTTGCGGGACGTGCTGCGCGCGACCGTCGTCGACGGGCTGACCACTCGGGAGGCGGCCCGTCTGCTCGGCATCCCCGAGGGCACCGTCAAGACCCGCGCGATGCGCGCCCGCGCCGAACTCCGCGCCGCCCTCGCCCACCTGAACCCGAGCCCCCTGTCCACTCCCATCCCCACCCCTACGGGAGGTCCGGCATGAGTTCCGGCGAGAACTGGCACGCTTCCTACGACCTCGCCGCCCGTTACGCCGACGGCTCCCTGCCCGAGGCGGACGCCTGGTCCCTGGAGAAGCATCTGGAGCGGTGCGGCGGGTGCGCGGAGCGCGTCTCGCGGGCGGTACGGGAGAACAGCGCGGTGGGGGTGGTGCTGGCGGAGGTGCGGGGGGCCGTACTGGCGGAGGTGCTGGTGCCAACAGCCGCGTCGACAGCCGTGTCGGCATCCGTGTCGGCATCCACGTCGACAGCCGCGTCGACATCCTCATCCGCGGCCCCGGCAACCGGCCCAGCCTCAGCCCCGGCGACCGCCTCCCCCCTCCTCCCCCGCCTCCCCCGCCTCCTCTGGGCCGCCGGCCCCGCCGTTCGTGGAGCCTGGTTGCCCGCCGTGCTGTTCGTCGCCCTCGGGGCCGTCGGCCTGGCTCATGTCGCCGGGGTCGACGGGGTGCGGCCCTTGCTGTTGGCGTTCGCGCCGGTCGTGCCCGTCGCCGGGGTCGCCTTGTCCTACGGGCGGTACGCCGATCCGCTGTACGAGATCGCCGCGGCCACGCCCGCCGGGGGGCTGCGGCTGATGTTGACGCGGACGGCCGCCGTTCTGGCGGTCAGTCTGCCGTCGCTCACCCTCGCCGGCCTGCTGCTGCCCGCATCCGGGGCTCCGGGTGCGGCCGCCTGGCTGTTGCCGGGGCTCGCGTTGACGCTGGGCTCGCTGGCCCTGGCCGGTTACGTCGGCTGCCGTGCCGCCACGGCGGTGATCGGCGGGGGCTGGCTGGGGGTCGTCCTCGTCCCCGCGCTGACCGCACGCGGCGACCGGCCGCTCGTCCAGCTGGCCGATCAGCTCGACCGGTGTCTCGACGGGCCCCTCGTCCAGTCGTCGTGGGCTGCCGCGGCCGTGCTGTGCGCCGTGCTGCTGGCCGCCCGCCGTTCCGCCTACGACCGCCTGCTGGACCGGTGATGAGCCGTACTCCACAGAGCGACTCCGAAAAGATCCAGAAGATCCAAAGGCCTGGAAGGGCTGGAGCAGACGTGAGTTCGATACGAGTGACCGGACTGCGCGTCCGGCATCGCAAGACCCTCGCCCTCGACACCGTGGACCTGACCCTCGGCCGGGGCGTGCACGGGCTGCTCGGCCCGAACGGGGCCGGGAAGACCTCCCTGATCCGGGTCCTGGCCACCGTCGCGCAGCCGTCCGCCGGGCGGGTGGAGATCCTCGGCGAGGACGTCGGCGACGCGCGGCGGCGTGGCACGGTGCGGGCTCGACTCGGTTATCTGCCGCAGGAGTTCGGCTACTACCCGGGCTTCACGGTGCGGGAGTTCGTCGCGTACGTGGCCTGGCTTAAGGAGATGCCCGCCGCGGACACCCCGGCCGCCGTCGAGCGCGCCGTCGAACGCGTCGGCCTCGGCGACCGGATCGACGCGAAGGTGAAGACGCTGTCCGGGGGCATGATCCGCCGGGTCGGCATCGCCCAGGCCATCGTCAACGAGCCCGCCGTGCTGCTCCTCGACGAACCCACCGCGGGCCTCGACCCCGAGCAGCGGGTGGAGTTCCGCGAGCTGCTGCGCGAGCTGGGCGGCGACGCCACGGTCATCGTCTCGACGCACCTGGTGGAGGACGTGGCCGCCGCCTGCACGGAGGTCACCCTGCTCGACGGGGGCCGGGTCGCCTACCAGGGCACCCCCGCCTCCCTCAGCGCGCTCAGCACGCCCGGCGAGGACGTCGGCGACAACCCCATCGAGCGCGGATACACGGCAGCCCTGCGTGCCCACCGCGCCCACGGCACCACCAGCACCACCGCAAAGGCGGCGCGATGACCCTCGTAGCGGATGTCGCGCCAGTCCCGGTGCGAGCCGAAGCACTGCGTGCCGAAGCCCTGCGCGGCTTCGCTCCCTGGGCCGGGTTCGCCGTCCTGCTGACGGTGGCCGTGCTGCTGGGCGGGTCGGCGGACCGGTGGCAGGGCGGTTGGGCGGAGACGCGTTCGGAGTTGCACGACGCGCTGCTGATCGTCCTGCCCCTCGCGGCGGCCGCGGGCTGCTGGCAGGGCGGGCGGGAGCGTCGGCGTCGTACGGAGGAGCTGTGGGGGACGGCCGTACGGGGGCCGTTGGCTCGGTTTCTGGTGTCGGCGCTGCCGGTGGGGTTGTGGGCGGCCGGGGGGTATCTGGTCGCGGCGGGTGGGGCGATGGTCGCGACCTGGGCGTATGCGCGCGGGGATCAGCCGTACGTCGGGCTGCTCGCGGCGGACGCGGTGACGCTCGTGGGCGGTGCGGTGGCCGGGCAGGTGGTGGGGCGGTTGGTGCCGTGGCGGCTGGCCGCGCCGGTGCTGGCGATGGCCGGGTTCGTGGTTCTGGGCGTGGTGGGGTCTGCGCGCAGTGGGTCCGGGCGGCTGCTCGATCCTGCCTTTTCGGTCGGGGTGGGGACCGTTCCGGTCGGGTGGCAGCCGGGGGCCATGGCGGTGTGGACGGGCGGGCTGGCGGCGGCCGCGGTGCTGGCGTACGCGGCCCGGCGTCGGTACACCGCCCTGTTGCCGCTCGCCGCGGCGACGGCCGCGGGCGTGCTGCTGGTGCAGACCGGGGACGGGCTGTGGCAGCCGAACCCGGCCGGGCGCGGTCAGGTGTGCGATACGTCGACCACGCCCCAGGTCTGTGTGAACGCCCGCTACCGCGGACTGTTGCCGCAGGTCACGGCCGCCCTGTCGGGAGTCACCGGCCGACTGGACGGCGTACGGAACCTTCCGGTGCGGTTCGAGGACCGCCCGGGGTCGCCACGTCGTGGCGAGGCGGAGCTGCCGATGCTGACGCCGATGGGCTGGTCGTTCGTCCGGGGGCGGCTGACGAACCCGGAGCGGTACGCGTGGGAGGCCGTGATGGCCTTGCAGAACCGGGCCGACTGCGCGAAGGCCCCGGACGCGCGCGTGAGCCGGGCGGACGACGCGGTGGAGAACTACCTCGCGCCCAGTCCCGCGCAGACGACCTTCGACGAGCTGGCGGCCGAGGGCGACAAGGCCGACCGCGCCGAGCTGGCGCAACGGCGGGCGGCCCGCGCGCGGCTGGCCGCGATGGGCGCGGACGAGCGCCGGACCTGGTTGTCGGCGTACTTCGCGACGGCGCGCGACTGCGACGCGAAGGGGGTGCCCGCACTGTGAGCGCTGCCCGCCCCCTGACGGGCACGGGCACGTGGCTCTACGCCCGCTCCCGCGCCGTTCCTCTCACGCTCGCCGCGCTCGCCGGGACGGCCGTGTTCGCCGTGTGGGCGGCGGGTCGGCTGGACGCCTATCTGGATCCGTACCGGCGGGTGCCGATCGTGGCGCTGGCCCCGCTGCTGGCCGCCGCGGTGATCGGCGCGAGCCTGTTCACCGCGTCCGAGGAGTTGGATCGTACGGCGGTACGGCCGTGGTGGCGACGGCGGCTGGCGCAGCTGCTCGGACCGACCGCGCTCGCGGCGGCGCTGCTGCCGCTCGCCGTGCTCGGGGACGATCTTCTCTTCGGGCCCCCGGCGATGATCCGCAACACGCTGGGCTGTGTCGGGGTGACGGCGGCCGCGGCGGTCCTGGTGGGCGCGCGGCTGAGCTGGCTGCCGGGGTTCGGCTACGTCAGCGCGGTGTACCTGGCGTCGCACGGTGTGCGCGGGCGGGCGGTCACGGTGTGGGCGTGGCCCGTGCAGCCGGGGTACCAGCAGGGCGCGTGGCTGGCGGCCGGCACGGCGTTCGTGCTGGGCACGGCCCTGTACGCCGTATGCGGAGCGCGCCCGGAAGGGCCGCGACGGTGAGACGCCGCCCGCTCCGAAGGGCCCCGTGGCCAGGTCCTCCGGTACCTCCGGTGCCGGCCGGTGCGGGCCGGTGCCGGCCGGTGCGGGCCGGTGCCGGCCGGTGCGGTGCCACGGGGCATGAAGAAGCCCGGATCGTCAGGCGGAGATGCCGTCGATCCGGGCCAGGGCGTCGTCCGCGCCGAACGGCTGCAAGTACGGCAGCCAGCGCGGGTCCCTATGGCCGGTGCCGATGATGCGCCAGGCCAGGCCAGAGGGAGGGGCGGGTTTGTGGCGCAGCCGCCAGCCGATCTCGACGAGATGGCGGTCTGCCTTGACATGGTTGCAGCGACGGCAGGACGCCACCACGTTGTCCCACGCGTGTCGGCCCCCGCGGCTGCGTGGGATGACGTGGTCGACGCTGGTTGCGACGCCACCGCAGTACATGCACCGGCCCCCGTCCCGCGCGAAGAGCGCTCGACGGGTGAGAGGAACGGGCCCCCGATAGGGAACCCGGACGAATCGCTTGAGCCGGACCACGCTGGGTGCGGGGAGGGTGACGGTCTCGCTGTGCATGAAGGCGCCGGATTCCTCCAAGGAGACTGCCTTGTTCTCCAGGACGAGGACGAGCGCGCGGCGGAGCGGTACGACGCCGAGCGGCTCGTACGACGCGTTGAGGACCAGGACATGCGGCACGGATGCCTCCTTGGGCGTCGGCGGCGCGTGGCTCGCGCCGGGACGATCTGCAGTCAGTCTCTCCTCTTGGCTGGTGGACGCGCCACCATGTCCCGGTAACGGGCTGGGAGTGTTTTCGACCACACCCTGATGCATCCCCAGGATCACACCCTGTTCACACGGCCTGTTTACCTGGCCTGCTCGCACGGCGTGTCCGCGCGACCTGTGCACACTCAGTGAGGCCTGTCTCTCCTTCTCGCATCTCGCCGAACCACACACAATGCCCCGTTAGTGTGGTGGTTCTGGCCGCCCGGTGACCTTTCCGTGACCTTGCAGCGCGTGTCGCCCTTGACCCGCCGCACCGGACGGAGCAGTGCAGCACCTGGAGGTACCTGCCGTGTCCTTGTCCGCCGTCCTTCTGGCCGCCGGTTCGTCGCCGACGCCGACTCCCTCGGAGTCGCCGACCGTGACGGTCCCGTCCCTCCAGGACGCCCAGGAGAGCGCGACGAACGCCGCCAGCTGGGTCGAGCAGAACTGGTCGACGTGGCTCGCGATCGGGCTGCGGGTGCTGCTGATCCTGGTGGTCGCGGCGGTGCTCAGAGTGGTGGTGCAGCGGTCGATCACCAAGCTGATCGACCGGATGAACCGGACGGTCGAGTCGGTCGACGGCACGACCCTGGGCGGGCTGCTGGTCAACCACGAGCGTCGCGCTCAGCGCTCGCAGGCGATCGGCTCGGTGCTGCGTTCGGTGGCGAGCTTCCTGATCCTCGGCACCGCGGCGCTGATGGTGCTGGGCACCTTCGAGATCAACCTCGCCCCGCTGCTGGCCTCCGCCGGCGTCGCGGGCGTGGCCATCGGTTTCGGCGCGCGCAACCTGGTCACGGACTTCCTCTCCGGCGTGTTCATGATCCTGGAGGACCAGTACGGCGTCGGCGACCAGATCGACGCGGGGGTCGCCTCCGGCGAGGTCATCGAGGTCGGCCTGCGCGTGACCAAGCTGCGCGGCGACAACGGCGAGATCTGGTACGTCCGCAACGGCGAGGTCAAGCGGATCGGCAACCTCTCCCAGGGCTGGGCGACGGCCGGCGTCGACGTCACCGTCAAGGCGGCCGAGGACCTCGACCGGGTCAAGGCCACACTGGACGAGGTCGCCGAGAAGATGAGCAAGGAAGAGCCCTGGAACGAGCTCCTGTGGAGCCCGATCGAGGTGCTCGGCCTGGACAGCGTGCTGCTGGACTCGATGGTCGTGCGCGTCTCCGCGAAGACGATGCCCGGCAAGTCCCTCTCGGTCGAGCGCGAGCTGCGCTGGCGGGTCAAGCGCGCCTTCGACGCGGCCGACATCCGCATCGTCGGCGGCGCGACCGCCACCGCGGAGGAGGACCTCGCCGACCCGACCGCCTCGGTCGCGGCCCCGTCGGTCTTCGCCAACGCGGACTCGCCGCAGGTGGCGGCGACGACACCGATCGCGCAGCCGCGGGCCACCCCGGCGAAGTAGGCCCCCTTCCTCGAGGGCGGCCGCTGACATTCGCTCAGCACCTGCACAGGTCACCCGCCTATCACCCACGTCACGGCACCGCCTATCGTCACTCCCACATCGGTCCCTTGTTCTGGAGCGCGACGTCGCCCGGGGGGCCGACTCGAATGTGGGGATAGGGGATACATGAGAAAGCTCGCCATAGGCGTCGGTGTGACCGGCGCCCTGGCTCTGGGCGTCCTGGTCGCGCCCGCCGCGTCGGCGGCCTCGCCGGCACTGACCTTCTCGGGGGTGACGGTCAACAAGGGCAAGGCGATCGTCGTCGGCACCACCGCCAAGGTGAAGGTGCCGGTGACGTACACGGTGACCCGCCCGTCCGACCTGACGATCGACTACAAGACGAACTTCGCGGGCGTCCTGCTCTACCGCGGCACCCTCAAGGACCAGGACAACTCCCTGGAGCCGAGCGCCGCGCCCACCTGCGCCACGACGGCCACCACCGACACCACGGTGACCCAGTCGTGCACGCAGACGCTGGTCGTCGACCCGTGGGACAACCTGTACGAGGCCGCCGACGCCGGCACCTGGAAGGCCGCGGGCTTCTACACCCGTATCGACCAGGACGACGACGACTCCGACGGTCACATCAGCTTCGAGCTCGGCTACGACCTGTGGGCCAACTCGGCGACGGCGAAGGTGCAGCGCGCCGCCCACCTCACCGTCAACGCCACCCCCGAGCCCGCGGTCGCCGGAAAGACGCTCACCGTCAAGGGCAGCCTGACCCGCGCCAACTGGGACATCGGCAAGTACTCCGGGTACAAGGGCCAGAAGGTGACCCTGCAGTTCCGGGCCAAGGGGACCAGCAGCTACAAGAACGTCAAGGGGATCACCTCCGCCGCCGGCGGCGCCCTCTCCACCACCACGAAGGCGACCAAGAGCGGTTACTACCGCTTCGTCTTCGCCGGCACCTCCACCACCGCGGCCAAGACGACCGCGGGCGACTACGTCCAGGTGGACCCCCCGGCCTACACCGGCTGACCGACCGCCGGCAGTCCCGCGCAGTACCCGCACCGCATCTGAGCAGCACCCGAACCGCCCTCCAGGTAACGACTCTGTTGCCGGGAGGGCGGTTTCTCTTTTCACACCTTGACGCCCGCTTCGTACCGGGCTTACGTTCCCTTCCAGCCGATAGGAAAGTTTCCTAACAGTGGCCGGATGTGGACTTGCGTCCGACGTCACTGAGAAGCTGTGCAGTTCAGAAAGGCAGGTGTCGAACCCATGGCAGGACCCGCAGGGACCAGAGGAACCGCAGGGACCAGCGGAACCCCGGGAACCCCAGGACCCGCAGGTTCCACAGGACCCGCCGGCACTCCGGGCACCCCCCGCGTCCTGCGCGCCATGAACGACCGCGCCGCCCTCGACCTCCTGCTGGCGCACGGCCCCCTGTCCCGCACCCGCATCGGCAAGCTCACCGGCCTGTCCAAGCCGACCGCCTCCCAGCTGCTGGCCCGGCTGGAGGCGGCGGGCCTGGTCCTGGCGACCGGCACCACCGAGGGCCGCCCCGGCCCCAACGCCCAGCTCTACGAGGTCAACCCGACCGCCGCCCACGCCGCCGGCCTCGACGTCACCCCCGAACGCGTCCTCGCCGCCGTCGCCGACGTCACCGGCCGGACCGTGGGCGCTTACGAGGTGCCCACACCCGGCAGGAACACCGCCGGGGCCGTCGTACGACAGGTCACCGAGGCCCTGGACGGCGCGGTGAAGGCCGCGGGGCTGACCCGGGACGACGTGCACCGGCTCGTCGTCGCCACCCCCGGCGCGTTCGACCCCACCACGGGCCGCCTGCGCTACGCCTCCCACCTGCCCGGCTGGCACTCCCCGGCGCTGCTCGACGACCTCGCCGCAGCCCTGCCGATGCCCGTCGAGTACGAGAACGACGTCAACCTCGCCGCCGTGGCCGAACAACGGCTCGGCGCGGCCCGCGGACACGAGGACTTCGTGCTGCTGTGGAACGAGGGCGGCCTGGGCGCCGCGCTCGTCCTCGGCGGGCGGCTGCACCGCGGCTGGACCGGCGGCGCGGGCGAGGTGGGCTTCCTGCCCGTGCCGGGCGCTCCCCTGGTCCGCCAGGTCACCAAGGCCAACAGCGGCGGCTACCAGGAACTCGCCGGTTCGCAGGCGATCCCCCGGCTGGCCCGCGAGCTGGGCATCGCCGACCTCCCGACCGGACCGTACGCCGACGTGGCCGCGGCCCTCGTGGAGCGGGCGGCGGGCGACCAGGAATCCGGCCCCCACCGGGAGTTGCTGCGCACCTACGCGACCCGGCTCGCGACCGGTCTCGCCTCCCTCGTCTCCGTCCTCGACCCCGAACTCGTCGTCCTCAGCGGCGCCTCCCTGACCGCCGGCGGCGAGGTGCTGCGCGCACTCGTCCAGGCCGAGCTGGAGGAGCTGGCGGCCTCCCGGCCGAAGCTGGTCATGGGCGACGTCATCGAACGGCCCGTGCTGCGCGGCGCGTTGGAGAGCGCGCTGGCCGCCACCCGCGACGAGGTCTTCGACACCTCCCGCTGACCCCACCCGCCCCGACCTCCCCCTCCGCACCACCTCCTGGGCGCCACCCCTTCACGGCGCCCCTCCACGCCGCCCCCTCCCGTCACGCCCCACCCCTCACGCTCTCCTCCCGTCACGCTCTCCTTCCTTCACCTCACCGTCCCGTTCCCGGAAGGCTCCGTCATGCCCACACGCATACCCGAAGTAGCCCGAAAAGCGGCTTTTGCCCTCACGGTCTCCACCGCTCTGCTCCTGAGCACGACCGCCTGTACCGGCCAGTCCGCGTCCGGTTCCTCCGACGACGCGTCCAAGGAGACGACCCTCACCTTCTGGCACGCCTGGAGCGCGCCGAACGAGGTGAAGGGCGTCAAGGCCCTGGTCGCCGGCTTCGAGAAGGCGCACCCCAACATCCATGTGAACGTCGTCGGCAACATGACCGACGACAAGATCAACCAGGCCCTGCGGGCGGGCGGCAGCAAGGCGCCCGACGTGATCTCGTCGTTCACCACCAACAACGTCGGCAAGTTCTGCTCGTCGGGGGCCCTGGTCGACCTCAACCCGTTCTTCAAGAAGTCGGACATCGACCCGGCGACGACCTTCCCCAAGGCCATGAACGAGTACACCCAGTTCGACGGCGACCGGTGCGCCGTACCGCTGCTCGGCGACGCGTACGGCCTCTACTACAACAAGACGGCGTTCAAGGCCGCGGGCATCACCGCTCCGCCCAAGACCTGGTCCGAGTTCGAGGCCGACGCCAAGAAGCTGACGATCGCCCAGGGGAACTCGTACAAGCAGCTCGGCTTCATGCCGAACTACCACGGGTGGGAGACCACGACCGAGCACTACATGGGGCAGTTCGGGCCGACGTACTTCGACAAGAGCGGCAAGTCGACCGTCGCGACGGACCCGGCCGTCGCGGACGCGTTCACCCTCCAGAAGAAGCTCGTCGACGAGCTCGGCGGCTTCAAGAAGCTGGAGACCTTCCGCTCCACGCTCGGCGACGAGTGGGGCCCCAAGCACCCGTTCCAGACCGGCCAGGTGGCCATGCAGCTCGACGGCGAGTGGCGGCTGGGCATGGCCCTGGACGCCAAGCCGGACTTCGAGATCGGCGTGGCGCCCCTGCCCGTCCCGGACGACCAGGCGGACCAGTACGGCAAGGGCTACATCACCGGCACCATCGCCGGCATCGCCGCGACCAGCAAGAAGCAGAACGCGGCCTGGGAGCTGGTGAAGTACATGACGACGAACACGGACGCGGTCGTCGCCTTCTCCAACGCCATCCACAACGTGCCCTCGACGCTGGCCGCCCTGAAGTCGCCGGACCTGAAGTACGACCCGCGCTTCAAGACCTTCCTGGACATCGCGTCGAACCCGCACTCGACCTCGTCCCCCGCGTCGATCAACGGCGGCGTGTACCTGACGACGATCCAGCAGCTCGGCTACGACTACGAGAGCGGCGCGACCAGCGACCTGACGGCCGGTCTGAAGAAGGCGGCCGCGCAGATCGACACGGACATCGCGCAGGCGAAGTAGCCATGGCCACCCACACGTTGCGGGCGAAGCACCGGCGCTCGGTGCTTCGTAACCTCGCCTTCCTCTCCCCCTGGCTGATCGGCTTCGCGGTCTTCTTCGCGTACCCGATGATCTCGACGGTCTACTTCTCGTTCATGCACTACGACGGCTTCAAGCCGCCGACGTGGAGCGGGACGAAGAACTGGACGTACGTCTTCGAGCACTACCCCTTCTTCTGGCCCGCCCTGCGCAACACCCTGTGGCTGGTCGTCATCATGGTGAGCCTGCGGGTCCTGTTCGGACTGGGCGTCGGTCTGCTCATCACGAAGATCAAGACGGGCACGGGCGTCTTCCGCACCCTCTTCTACCTGCCCTACCTGGCCCCGCCCGTGGCCGCCACCATGGCCTTCGCCTTCCTCCTCAACCCCGGCACGGGCCCGGTCAACTCGATCCTGGAGAAGATCGGCATCCCGGCGCCGGGCTGGTTCAACGACCCCACCTGGTCCAAGCCGGCCCTCACCCTGCTCGCCCTGTGGGGCGTCGGCGACCTGATGGTCATCTTCATGGCCGCGCTGCTCGACGTGCCCAAGGAGCAGTACGAGGCGTCGGAGCTGGACGGGGCGTCGGCGTGGCAGCGCTTCCGCTACGTCACGCTCCCGAACATCTCGCCGATCATCATGTTCGCGGTCGTCACCGGGGTGATCCAGGCGATGCAGTACTACACGCAGCCGCTGATCGCCGGGAAGGTCGCCTCGGGGGTGATCCAGGGCGCGGGCACCATGTTCGAGCCCGGCTACCCGGAGCACTCCACCCTGACCCTCCCCCAGCTCATCTACAACCTCGGCTTCCAGCGCTTCGACTACGGCTCGGCGTGTGTCGTCGCTCTGCTCCTCTTCGCCCTGTCGATGGCGTTCACCGCGTTCCTGATGCGGCGCCGGGGCGGTCTCATCCAGGCAGGTGACTGATGACCCAAGTACTGCACCGGTCGACGGACAGCGCCGCGGAGCCGAAGGCCCCCGACTCGCCCGCCGAACGGACCGCCCGCCGCAAGGCGCTCCTGGAGTGGATCGCGGTCCACTCCCTCGGGATCGCCGTCGCCCTCTTCTTCACGCTCCCCTTCGTGTTCGTGTTCCTGACCTCGCTGATGAGCGACTCCCAGGCCCTCAGCCGGGACCTGATCCCGCACACCTGGGAGTGGGCCAACTACCGGAAGGTCTTCGATACCCCGGGCTTCCTCACCTGGTGGAAGAACACCCTGATCTACGCCGGCCTCGGCACCGTCCTGACGGTCGTGTCGTCGGTGCCGGTGGCGTACGCGCTCGCCAAGTTCCGCTTCCGGGGCCGGAATCTGACGCTCATGCTGGTGATCTCGATGATGATGCTGCCGCCGCAGGTGGTCGTCATCCCGATGTACCTGTTCTGGGCGAAGCAGCTGGACCTGACGGGCACGCTGTGGCCGCTGATCGTGCCGATGGCGTTCGGCGACGCGTTCTCGATCTTCCTGCTCCGCCAGTTCCTGATGACCATCCCCAACGAGTACGTGGACGCGGCGAAGGTGGACGGCTGCGGCGATCTGCGCACCCTGCTGAAGGTCGTGCTGCCGATGGCCAAGCCGGGCATCGCCGCCATCGCCCTCTTCCAGTTCTTCAACGCCTGGAACGACTACTTCGGCCCGCAGATCTACACGTCCGACAACCCGGCCGCGTGGACGCTCTCCTACGGCCTGGAGTCCTTCAAGGGCGCGCACCACACCGACTGGAACCTCACCATGGCCGCCACCGTGCTGGTCCTGGCCCCCGTGATCCTCGTGTTCTTCTTCGCCCAGAAGGCGTTCGTCGAAGGCGTCACCCTGACCGGCGTGAAGGGTTGAACCAGACATGCAGTCAATGAAACTCACCGTGGTCGGCGGAGGATCGACCTACACCCCCGAACTCATCGACGGCTTCGCCCGGCTGCGGGACACGCTCCCGGTGGAGGAGCTCGTCCTCGTCGACCCGGCGGCCGAACGCCTGGAGCTGGTCGGCGGCCTGGCCCGACGCATCTTCGCCAAGCAGGACCACCCCGGCCGCATCGTCACGACCTCCGACCTGGACGCGGCCGTGGACGGCGCCGACGCCGTCCTGCTCCAACTCCGCATCGGCGGCCAGACGGCACGCCAACAGGACGAGACCTGGCCGCTGGAGTGCGGCTGCGTCGGCCAGGAGACCACCGGCGCGGGCGGCCTGGCCAAGGCCCTGCGCACGGTCCCGGTGGTCCTGGACATCGCCGAACGCGTCCGCCGCGCCAACCCCGACGCCTGGATCGTCGACTTCACCAACCCGGTCGGCATCGTCACCCGCGCCCTGCTGCAACACGGCCACAAGGCGGTCGGCCTGTGCAACGTGGCGATCGGCCTCCAGCGGAAGTTCGCCGGCCTGCTGGGCGTCACACCCGCCGACGTCCACCTGGACCACGTGGGCCTCAACCACCTCACCTGGGAGACCGCGGTACGGCTGGGCGGCCCCGAGGGCGAGGACGTCCTGCCCCGCCTGCTGGCCGACCACGGCGACGCCGTCGCCGCCGACCTACGTCTGCCCCGCCCGCTCCTGGACCGCCTGGGCGTGGTCCCGTCGTACTACCTGCGCTACTACTACGCCCACGACGAGGTCGTACGGGAACTGCGGACCAAGCCGTCACGGGCCGCCGAAGTGGCCGCCATGGAACGCGAACTGCTGACCATGTACGGCGATCCGACGCTGGACGAGAAGCCCGCGCTGCTCGCCAAGCGCGGCGGCGCGTACTACTCGGAGGCGGCCGTGGACCTGGCGGCGGCCCTGCTGACCGGCTCCGGCAGCCCGTACCAGGTCGTGAACACGCGGAACAGCGGCACGCTTCCCTTCCTCCCCGACGACGCGGTGATCGAGGTCCAGGCGGCCGTCGGCCCGAAGGGCCCCACCCCGCTGCCCGTCGAGCCCGTAGACCCCCTGTACTCGGGCCTGATGGCCAACGTGACGGCGTACGAGGACCTCGCCCTGGCGGCGGCGCTGCACGGCGGCCGCGACCGGGTCTACAAGGCCCTCCTCGCCCACCCCCTGATCGGCCAGTACGAATACGCCGAGCAGCTGACCGACCGACTGATCGCACACAACCGGGAGCATCTCGCGTGGGCCTGACGGCAAGTGTCCTCGCCATCGACGCGGGCAACAGCAAGACCGACGTCGCCGTGGTGGCCGCCGACGGGGAGGTCCTGGCGACCGCCCGCGGCGGCGGCTTCCGCCCGCCGGCCGTGGGGGTCGAGGCGGCGGTGGACGACCTCGCGGACACCGTCACGCGCGCGTACACCGCGGCCGGCGTCACCTCGGTGGCCCATGTCTCGGCCTGCCTCGCCAACGCCGACCTGCCCGTGGAGGAGGAACAACTGGCGGCGGCCCTGCACACACGCGCGTGGGGCACGTCCGTGGACGTCCGCAACGACACCTTCGCGATCCTGCGGGCCGGCGTCGCCGACCCCCGGGGCGTGGCCGTCGTCTGCGGGGCGGGCATCAACTGCGTCGGCATGCGCCCCGACGGCCGCACCGCCCGCTTCCCGGCCCTGGGCCGCCTCTCCGGCGACTGGGGCGGCGGCTGGGGCCTGGCCGAGGAGGCGATCTGGCACGCGGCACGAGCGGCCGACGGCAGAGGCGGCCCGACCGCCCTCTCCCACACCCTCCCGGCCCACTTCGGCCTCCCCACCATGTACGCCCTGATAGAAGCCCTGCACTTCGAGCACATCCCCCCCGCCCGCCGCCACGAGCTGACCCCCGTCCTCTTCGCCACGGCGACCGAAGGCGACCTTGTGGCCCGCACGATCGTCGCCCGCCTCGCCGAGGAGGTCGCGACCATGGCCGTGGTCGCCCTGACCCGCCTGGACCTCCTGGAGGAGGAAGCACCCGTGCTGCTGGGAGGAGGAGTCCTCACGGCGGGCCACGGGCAACTGGACGACGGCGTACGGGAGCTGCTCACGGCGCGAGCGCCGAAGGCGGTGGTGAGTGTGGTGCGCGCACGCCCCGTGCTGGGGGCTGCGTTGCTGGGCCTGGACCGGTTGGAGGCGGGACCGGAGGCACAGGGAAGACTCCGGGCACATTTCAACGAGGGCTGAGCATCCGTACGTCGAAGGGCGCGGGGCTGCATCGACATGCGGCTCCGCCGCGTGGGCGCGACCAGCCACAACGCTCCCGCGGCGAAGGAACCGAACACACGCTCACGGCGTTCTCATGGACAGGGGTGACTGCGATCTGATCAAGATCCAGTGAAGGCCGGTACACATTGCCGGTCCCGCCAGCAATACTGACGGCGGGAGATGACCATGGGGGAGGTCGAAACGTGGCACATCCGGCACCGACTGTCACCGCACAGCCGCCGGCACCGGCACCGCGCCGCACGGCATTCGCCGAAGGCCTGGACAAAGCCCGCGCCGCCGCGACGACCGAACCCGGCCGCCTCCGCGTCATCGGCGCGATCCTCGCCCTCCTGGTCATCGCGTTCGGCGCGGTGACGGCCTGGCAGACGAGCGACAGGGCCGCCGCCGCGGACGACGTGCTGCACAAGAGCCAGCCGCTCAGCACCGCCGCCGCCGACATCTACCGCGCCCTCGCCGACGCCAACACGGCCGCCTCCAGCGGCTTCCTGGCGGGCGGCCAGGAGACGCCCGAGGCCCGGCAGCGCTACGAGCAGGACATCGACGAGGCCGCCGCCAAGCTCGTCACCGCGGCCAACAACGCCGACCCCGGCTCCTCCTCCACCGGGTACATCACCAAGCTGAACAAGCTGCTGCCCGAGTACAAGGGCCTGGTGGAGCGCGCGCGGACGTACAACCGGCAGGGCTTCCCGGTCGGCGGCGCGTATCTGCGGTACGCGAACGAGAAGATGCAGGTCGAGATGCTCCCGGCCGCCGAGGATCTCTACCAGAACGAGAACCAGCGGCTCGAGGACGACTACGCCGACGCCACGCCCTATCCATGGGCGGCGATCGCGCTGGGCGTCCTCGCGCTGGCCGGCCTGGCCTATGCCCAGCACCGCAACTACCGCCGTACGAACCGGGTGCTGAACCACGGCCTGGTCGCCGCGACGGCGGCCGCCACCGTCGTCCTGTTGTGGCTGGTCGTCGGGCACAGCGTGGCCCGCGCGGGGCTGAACGACTCCTACGACCACGGCGTCCGCTCGTTGACCGTCCTGCACGACGCCCGGATCGCGTCCCTGAAGGCGCGCGGCAACGAGAACCTGACGCTGGTGTCGCGCGGCGCCGAGACCGTGAAGGTGACGGCGGACGGCGAAGAGGTGACGCTCGACAAGTACGACCACGAGTTCGCCACGGACATGAACACCCTCGGCAAGGGCCTCGCCGAGGCGGCGAAGCTCGCCGACGACCAGTCGGGCGAGAAGCCGGTCGCGTCGGCCGAGAGCAACATGGCGGAGTGGAAGAAGCGCCACACCGCGGCCCGCGCGCAGGACGACAACGGCAACTACGAGCAGGCGCTGGCCCTGGTCATCGGCGGCAAGGACGCGACGGGCGCGTGCTTCGACAACGTCGACGACAATCTGGCGGACGCCCTCGCGCACGAGCAGACCGAGTTCAAGCAGGCGGCCGGGGACGGTCTGGACGCGATGGCCGGACTGCCGATCGGCGCCGCCGCCCTCGCCGTCCTGGGCGCGGCGGGCGCGGTGCTCGGCATCGGCCGCAGGCTGTCGGAGTACCGGTGAGAGGGGGCGTGACGATGCGTACGCGACGAGTGCGGGCCGGGCTGACGGTCTTGCGGGCCGGGCTGAGGGGCTGGGGCGGAGTCGGCGCGATGGCGGCCGTGTGCGCCCTCGCGCTGGCGTTCGCGCTGCTGCTGCCGTGGACCCAGTCCTCCGGGGACGGCGGTCCGGCGCCGGGCGGCCAGGGCGTCGCCGAGGGCAGTCCGGCGGCCGACGCCGCGTGCAAGGACCCGGAGAAGCAGACGCTGTCGCCGTCCGCCGCGGACGGTCCGACGATCGCCGCGATCAAGGCCCGGCAGGGCGAGAAGCGCAAGCTGATCGTCGGCGTCGACCAGAACAGCTACCGCTGGGGCTACCGCGACCCGAACAACGTCGGCGCGGAGCTGGAGGGCTTCGACATCGACCTGGTGCACCGGATAGCCCAGGACATCCTCGGCGACCCCGACGCGGTGCAGTTCAAGGCCATCCCGACCAACCAGCGCATCCCGGCCATCCAGGAGGGCCGGGTCGACATGGTGGTGCGCACGATGACGATCGCGTGCACCCGGCTGGGCGAAGTCGCGTTCTCCGCGCCCTACTTCAAGACGGGCCAGCAGGTCCTCGCCCCCAAGTCCTCGACGATCACCGGCTACAACTCCACGCTGGCGAAGAAGAAGGTCTGCACGGCGAGCGGCTCGACCGCCAACACCAAGCTGACCGACGACCAGAAGGCCGGCACGCTCGCCGCCAGCGTCGACATCGCCGGCACCGTCCCCAACCAGCTCGACTGTCTGGTCCGGTTGCAGCTCGGCGAGGCCGACGCGGTGGTCACCGACGGCGCGCTCGCGGCGAGCCAGGCCGCCCAGGATCCGACGGTCGAGCTCAAGGGCGCGCCGTTCACGACCGAGTACTACGGCGTGGCGATGAAGAAGGACGCCGACGACCTGGTACGCCGGGTCAACCGGATACTGGTCGAGTACCGCGCGAGCGGCTGGCAGACCTCGTACGACAAGTGGCTGTCGGCCACACTGGGCGCGGACGCGGCGACGTCGAAGCCGCCCGCGCCGCAGTACCTGCGCACGAGCTGACGTACGGACCGACGAAGCACAGGACCGAGCAACGACCGACAGCGGACACACACGGCAGCGAGAGGTGATCGATGGGCGTCACGGGACCCCCCGGGCCGGTGATGGACCGGGACGAGGTCGACCGTGCGCTGGCGCGGCTCGGCGCGGAGCACGAGGCGATCGAGACCTCGCTCCTCGCCCTGCAGGACCACGCGGGCCGCCGGCTCCTCGAAGGCGCCGAGCTGACGGGCGTCACCAGGGAGCGCTGGGCGTCCGCGGAGGCGTCGATCACCCTGCTGTGGGCGTACTTCGACGCGTACACGGACGCGTTGCGCGGCGCCCGCGACATCCGCTCGCGCCGCCGCTGGTCCAGCCGCGAGGACCTGGTGGAGCTGACCGAGCTGCTGCGCGGCGAGTCCGTCACGGTCGCCGGCTCGATCGCCGGCTCGGCCAGCGCCACGGCCTACGCGCCCACCCTGCACGGCACGGCCGCGGCCAAGCTCAGCCAGAGCTTCTCCCTCACCGCCCTCGTCGACCGGATGAACGAGCTGTACGCCTCGTCGCTGGACATGGTCGTCGCCGCCGACGCGGTGTGGTCGGCGCTGCCCGCGCGGATCGATTTACTGGCCGCGGAGCTCCAGCGCACCCGCCAGCTCGCGCACTCCGTGGGCGTACGCCCGGGCGAGCACCCGGCGGGCGACGACCTGGAGCGCATCACGCGCACCCTCACCGTCCTGCGCGAGCAGGTGATCTCGGACCCGCTCGCGCACTGGGTGCGCGCGCAGGGCAGTTCGGCGCCGGGCGGCGGCCGCCCCGACACCACGGTGTACGACCGTGAGGCGCGCGCCCTGGAGGACGTGCGCCGGGAGATCGACGCCGTGCTGACGGTCCGCCAGGACGCCGAGAAGCGGCTGGTCCGGCTGCGGGACGTACTCAGCCGCGCGGACCGCACGCTGGCCGAGGCGCGCACCGCGCGCGGCGAGGTGCTCGCGAAGATCGCCGCGACGGAGGTGCCGGTCGTCAGCGGTCCGCCGACCGTGCTGCAGGAGCAGCTGGCGACGGCCGCCGAGTACCGCAGACACGCCCAGTGGCACCGTCTGTCCCCGCTCCTGGAGTCCCTGGAGCAGAAGGCGGACGACGAACTGCTGCGCGCCCGCGAGTCGTTGACCGCGGTCACCCAGCCGCTGGCGGTCCGCGCGGAGCTGCGCGGCCGCCTCGACGCCTACAAGGCGAAGGTCGCCCGGCACGGGCTCGCCGAGGACCCGTTCCTCATCGAGCGCTACGACGCGGCGCGCCGCATGCTGTGGAGCGCGCCGTGCGATCTGCGCGTCGCCGAACAGGCCGTCCTGCGCTATCAGCGTGCGGCCGCCGAGCAGTTGGCCGCCCCGCGCGTGCCCGAGCAGGGCGGACCCGAGGACCACAGGGGGGAGCGGTAGCCATGAGTCAGGCAGGACAGTCGTGTCAGCGGCCGGGCTGCGAGGGGTCGTACGAGGACATGGGCGGCGGCGAGCTGTACTGCGACACCTGCGGTCTGGCCCCGGTCGTCTCGGCGGGCGGCCTGGTCGGCTCGCCCGCGACCGGGGTGACGGGCGGCAGGAGCTCCAAGGGCTCTTCCAGCAGCGGCAGTTCACGCTCCAGCGCCCGCTCCGCCCGCAGCTCCCGTACGACGTCGCAGTCGTCGAAGTCGCGTCGCTCGGTGTCGGGACGCCTCTCGCGCTCGCTGTCCGGCAGGTCCACCGGGCGCTCGGTGTCGGTGCGCAGCTCCGGCTCCACGGCCGGCTCCTCGGGGCGGGCCCGGCTCGGCGTCGGACTGGTCACGGTGCCGCAGGTGCCGCGCCCCGACCCGCGCGCGATGGTCCTGGAGAACCCGGAGGTGCCCGAGCGCAAGCGGTTCTGCTCGCGTTCCGACTGCGGTGCGCCGGTAGGCCGTTCGCGCGGTGAGCGGGAGGGTCGTACGGAGGGCTTCTGCACCAAGTGCGGGCACCCGTACTCCTTCGTGCCGAAGCTGAAGGCCGGCGACGTCGTGCACGGCCAGTACGAGACGGTGGGCTGTCTGGCGCACGGCGGACTCGGCTGGGTCTATCTCGCCGTCGACAAGGCGGTCTCCGACCGGTGGGTGGTCCTCAAGGGCCTCCTGGACACCGGCGACCAGGACGCGATGGCCGCCGCGATCTCCGAGCGGCGCTTCCTCGCCGAGATCGAGCACTCCAACATCGTGCGGATCTACAACTTCGTCGAGCACCTCGACCAGCGCACCGGTTCGCTCGACGGCTACATCGTCATGGAGTACGTCGGCGGCAAGTCGCTCAAGGAGATCGCCAACGACCGCCGCACCCCCGACGGGAAGCGGGACCCGCTGCCCGTGGAGCAGGCGTGCGCGTACGGCATCGAGGCCCTGGAGGCCCTCGGCCATCTGCACAGCCGCAACCTGCTCTACTGCGACTTCAAGGTCGACAACGCGATCCAGACCGAGGACCAGCTCAAGCTGATCGACATGGGCGCGGTGCGCAGGATGGACGACGACGAGTCGGCCATCTACGGCACGGTCGGCTACCAGGCCCCGGAGGTCGCCGAGGTCGGCCCGTCGGTGGCCTCCGACCTGTACACGGTCGGGCGCACGCTCGCCGTCATGACCTTCGACTTCCAGGGCTACACGACCGTCTTCGCCGACTCGCTGCCCGACCCCGACCACATCGAGGTCTTCCGCCAGTACGAGTCCTTCTACCGCCTCCTGGTCCGCGCCACCGACCCCGACCCGGCCCGCCGGTTCGCCTCCGCACAGGAGATGGCGGAGCAGCTGACGGGCGTGCTGCGGGAGGTCGTCTCGCTGCAGTCCGGACGGGCCCGGCCGGCCCTGTCCACGCTGTTCGGCCCCGAGGTGAAGGTCACGGACGCGGAGCTGTTCCCGAAGCTGGACGGGGAGGTGTCGCGGCTGGGGGCGCGGGTCGTCAGAAGCCGTCGGCTCCCCGGGCGTTCCGGGACCTCGGTGACTTCCGGGACCTCGGGGACCTCCGGGGCGGTCCTGGCTCTGGGCAGCGCGCTTCCGGGCGGCGCCACGGTCGTCGTACCCGCCCAGTCCGGGCCCGGCGGCAGGGTCGCCGGGGCGGCGGGCCCGGGCAGCACGGTGCCGGGAACTCCCCTGCCGGGCGTGGGCGGCGCGCTCCCCGGCCCGGCGGCCGTCGTCGTGCCCGGGCTGGTCAAGACCGTCCCCGCGCCGGCCGCCGCACTCGCGCTGCCGGTCCCGCACGTCGACCCGACCGACCCCAACGCGGGCTTCCTCGCGGGCCTGTTGGCCTCCGCCCCGACGGAGCTGATCTCGGCCCTCACGTCCGCGCCCGCGCCGTCGGTGGAGACCCGGCTGCGCCAGGTCCGCGCCTGGCTGGAGAACGGCGACCACGCCGCCGCCCTCACGTCCCTCCAGAAGCTGGAGGACGAACGGCCCGACGACTGGCGCGTCGTCTGGTACCGAGCCGTGGCCGGACTGGTCACCGGCGACCACGAGGGCGCCGCGCTCGGCTTCGACGCGATCTACGACGCCTTCCCCGGCGAGCCCACGCCCAAGCTGGCGCTCGGCCTGTGCGCGGAGGTGCTGGGCCAGTTGGACAACGCCGCCGAGTACTACCGCCTGGTGTGGTCCACCGACCCGAGCTTCGTGAGCTCCGCGTTCGGTCTGGCCCGCGTCCAGCTCGCGGCGGGCGACCGCGCCGGGGCCGTACGGACGCTGGAGTCGGTGCCGGAGTCCTCCATCCACTACACCGCGGCCCGCGTCGCGGCGGTCCGCGCCCGCCTCCGGCAACGCACGGCGACCGCCTCCGACGTACCCTTCCTGGAAGACCTCACCGCCTCGGCGGCGCAGGTCGAGGCGCTGGACGCGTACGGTCTCGACCCGACGCGGCGCGAGCAGTTGTCCGCGGAAGTCCTCGGCTGCGCGCTGGACTGGATACTCTCCGGTGGCCACAGCACGGGACCGGACGCCCGGAGACCGCTGCTCGGCAGCGAACTGGACGAGCGGGGGCTCCGCTTCGGCCTGGAGCGCTCGTACCGCACGCTCGCCCGACTGGCGACCGGCGGTGAGGAGAGGATCGACCTGGTGGAACGTGCCAATCGTTACCGCCCCCGGACGTGGGTGTAGTTGATGTCGCAGATGCCCCGGCAGGCCGCCCTGCCGACGTGTCCGAGCTGCGCGGAGCCGCTCGATGCGGGTGACCGTTTCTGCGGAGCGTGCGGATACGACCTGTCCGCCGTCCCGCCCCGCCCGGACGACCACCCGACCCTCACGATGAACGGCACCACCCCGCCGACCCCACCGCGGGGCACAGCGGTGAGCGGTACGGGCGTGTGGGCGGCCGATGTGAGCGGTGTGGCCGGCGTGAGTGGTGTTGCTGGTGTTGCCAGCGTGGCCGGTACGGCCGGTGTGACCGGTGCGGTCGGGCCGAGCGGTGCGGCCGGCGTGACCGGTGCGGCTGGTTCGGCTGGCGTGCCTCGTGCTGCTGGTGCGTCCGGTGCAGCCGGTGTGTCTGGTGCGTCCGCTGCGGCTGGTGTTCCTGGTGTGGCCGCTGCGGCTCTGCCGCCACACGGCTCCCTGCCGCCGTCCGGTGGCTCCGGATCGACGCCGCCTCCACCGCCGCCTCCCCCGGGCTCTCCGATCCCGCCGTCCTCCGGTCACGGGTCACACCTGCCCCCGCCGCCCCCCGGGGCTCCGGTCCCGCCCTCCGCCGGCTCTCCCGTCCCCCCGGCCTCCGGGGTGCGGTTCGACCGGCCCTCGGAGCCCGAGGAGTACCCCCTCCAGGCGCCGGACCCCCGGGTGGCCGCCGAGGCCGCCGCGGTGGCCGAGACCGCCAAGGTGTGCGTGGCCTGCCGTGCGGGCCGGGTGGACGACGACGGGTACTGCGAGAACTGCGGACACGCCCAGCCGCGCGAACGCGACCACATGGAGCAGGAGTCGGGGCCGATGGCCGCCGTCAGCGACCGCGGTCTGCGCCACCACCGCAACGAGGACGCCTTCGGCCTCGGCTGCGCCGCCCTACCCGACGGCTCCCCCGCGCTCGTGGCGATCGTCTGCGACGGCGTGTCCTCCGCGACCCGGCCCGACGCCGCCTCCCTCGCCGCGTCGAAGGCGGCGAGCGAGTCGCTGCTGGCCGCTCTGCCGCAGGGCACGCACCCGCAGCAGGCCATGCACGACGCGATCTTCGCCGCCTCGCATGCCGTCAACGCGCTCGCCGACGAGCCCGCCACGGCCCGCGAGCACACCCCCCACCAGAACGCCCCCGCCTGCACGATCGTGGGCTCGGTCGTCACCCCGGGACTGCTGGTCGTCGGCTGGGTCGGCGACAGCCGCGCCTACTGGGTCCCGGCCGACCGCAGTTCGCCCCCGGCCCGGCTCACCGAGGACGACTCCTGGGCCGCCCAGATGGTCGCCGCGGGCCTGATGAGCGAGGCCGAGGCGTACGCCGACGAGCGCGCCCACGCGATCACCGGCTGGCTCGGCGCGGACGCCTACGAACTGGAGCCGCACACCGCCTCGTTCAAACCGGACCGGCCGGGTGTGGTCGTGGTGTGCACCGACGGACTGTGGAACTACGCGGAGGGGGCCGAGGAGATGGCCGAGGCGGTCCCGCTCGACGCCGCCGCACGTCCCCTGCACGGCGCTCAGGTCCTCGTCGGTCACGCCCTCGACGGTGGGGGCCACGACAACGTAACAGTGGCCGTCCTGCCGTTCCCCGCCCCCGTGCAGGGGGCAGGATCGGCCTGAAGGCCGCAAACAGTCGCACACCGTGCGCGGCGCACCGCACCGCGCACGGCGCACAACGGGGAAACACCGATCACAACGGGGAAGCACCGACGGGCCGGAGGGGACCGGTCCGTCCACCGTCATCGCCTCACCACGGTGGGGTTCCGAGGGGGATTTGAGCAGTCATGGCCAATTTCTCGAAGTCGAACGTGCCGCAGTTCTCGATGGACGTCTACCAGAACGAGTACCTGCCGGAAGGCGGCCGCGAGGTCAGCGCGATCGTCACGGTCTCCGCCACCGGCGGCGGCACGGTCGGCAGCGCGGTCGCCTCGCCGCATCTGTACTCGACGAGCCAGGGCCCGTCCGCCGCCGTGGCGATCATGGTCGACTGTTCGGGCTCGATGGACTACCCGGCGACCAAGATGCGCAACGCCCGCGACGCCACGGCCGCCGCCGTCGACACCCTGCGCGACGGCGTGCACTTCGCGCTGATCGGCGGCACGCACATCGCCAAGGAGGTCTATCCGGGCGGCGGGCGGCTCGCGGTCGCCGACGCAGCCACCCGCGACCAGGCCAAGCAGGCCCTGCGCCGGCTCAGCGCGGGCGGCGGCACGGCGATCGGCACCTGGCTGCGGCTGGCCGACCGGCTGCTGTCCACCGCCGACGTCGCCATCCGGCACGGCATCCTGCTCACCGACGGCCGCAACGAGCACGAGGCGCCGCAGGACCTCAAGGCCGCCCTGGACGACTGCGCCGGACGTTTCACCTGTGACGCCCGTGGTGTGGGCACCGACTGGGAAGTGAAAGAAGTCACAGGGATCGCGTCCGCCCTGCTCGGCACCGCCGACATCGTCGCCGACCCGGCCGGCCTCGCCGCCGACTTCACGCAGATGATGGAGACGGCGATGGGCAAGGAGGTCGCCGACGTCGCCCTGCGGCTGTGGACCCCGGTCGGCACGACGATCAAGTTCGTCAAGCAGGTCGCGCCGACGGTCGAGGAGCTGACCGACCGCCGTACGGAGGCGGGTCCGCGCGCGGGCGACTACCCCACCGGTTCCTGGGGCGACGAGTCCCGCGACTACCACGTGTGCGTCGAGGTCCCGGCAGCGAGCGTCGGCCAGGAGATGCTGGCCGCGCGCGTGTCCCTGGTCATCCCACAGCCGGACGGGACGGTGCAGAACCTGGGCACGCCGGGTCTCGTACGTGCCGTGTGGACGGACGACATGGCCGCCTCGACGTCGATCAACCCCCAGGTCGCCCACTACACCGGCCAGGCGGAACTGGCACAAGTCATCCAGCAAGGGCTGGATCTCCGCAAAGCGGGCGATATGGATGGAGCAACGGCCAAACTGGGCCGGGCCGTTCAGCTCGCGAGCGCCTCGGGGAACGGAGATACTGCGAAACTGCTTGCGAAGGTGGTGGACGTGGTCGACGCCACGACAGGTACTGTGCGACTGAAGGCGAAGGTCGCGGAGGCCGACGAGATGACGCTCGAGACCCGGTCCACAAAGACTGTTCGTGTAAAGAAGTGACCCGAACGACCTGAACGAGCTTTTGGGACACCGAAGGAGAGAGGGGGACGCGCCGACATGCCGACCTGCCCGAACGGACACCAGTCGGGTTCCGACGACTGGTGCGAGGTCTGCGGTCACCGCATGGCCGGTGCCGTACCCCCGCCCCCTCCCCCGCCGCCCCCGACCGCGGGCGGGTACGGCTTCCCGCCGCCCCCGCCCGGCCCCGGCGGCCGTCCCGACGGCCGACACCTGTCCGGGGCGCCGAACGGCGGCGAGCCCGAGCTGTGCCCGCAGTGCCGTACGCCCCGTGAGGGCGGTGCGCCGTTCTGCGAGGAGTGCCGGTGGAACTTCCTGACCAACACGGCGACCTCGTACACCCCGGCCGCCCCGCGCCCGCCGGCGCCCGGCCCCGGCCAGGGTCCCGGCGGCCCCGACGCCCGCTTCCAGCCGCCGCCCCCGTCCTACGGCGGCGGTGACTCCTTCGAGTACCAGGGCTCCCGCCCGTCGCAGGTGAACCGTCCCGCCGAGCCGATCCCGCCGTTCGGCGGCGAGCCGTCGGGCCGCCACGGAGGCCCTCCGGGTCAGCCCGGCGGTCCCGGTCCCTTCGGGCGTGAGCCGTCGGGCCCGGGCGGGCCTGCCGGCGGTCCGGGCGGCCCCGGCGCCTACGGGCGTGAGCCGTCGGCCGACCCCTTCGGACAGGACCCCTTCGGACGGGAGCCTTCCGGTCCGGGCGGCCGTCCCGCCGACCCCTTCGGACGCGAGCCCTCGGGCCAGCCCTCGGACCCCTTCCGCCGTGACCCCTCCGGTCCGGGCGGTCCGTCCGGTCCCGCCGCCGATCCTTTCGGACGGGAGCCCGGCGGTCCGGGCGGCCGTCCCCCCGGTCCCCCGCCCGGTCGACCCGGCGGTCCTTCCGGCTTCGGCGGTCCGGACCCGCGTCCCGTGTCGCAGCCTCCCGGCCAGAACCCGCCCACCGGCGGTCCTGGCGGTTTCGGCGGTCCCGGTGGGCAGGGTGGACAGGGCGGTCCGGGCGGCCCAGGCGGCATGCCTCCCGCCCCGCAGGCCTTCCAGCGCCCCGGTCCGCAGGCCCCGCCCGGATTCCCCCCGCAGGAGACGGGCCGGCCGCCGCAGCAGGGCGGTCAACAGGGCGGTCCGCCCTTCGGCGGCGGTGACGACGACTGGGTGATCTCCCCGCCGTCGCACCAAGGCCCTGGCCAGGGCCCCGGCCAGGGCGCGCCCCGCGGTCCCGGCGGTGCGCAGGGCGGCGGTTACGGCTATCCGCAGCCCGGCACCACCCAGGCGCCGCCCCCGCCCGGACCGGCGTACTCGCAGCAGCCGGCGACCTGGACGGCGACGATAGGTCCGGACCGCGCGTACTTCATGGCGATGATGCACCGCTCGGGCCCCGAGGCCGCGGGCCTGAACCTGCCCGCGTACTCGCCCGAGCAGCAGCGCACGCTCAGCGGCAACCAGATCACCATCGGCCGCCGCCGCCACTCCACCGGCGAGACCCCCGACATAGACCTGTCGGTTCCGCCGGAGGACCCGGGCGTCTCGCACCAGCACGCGGTGCTCGTCCAGCAGCCGGACGGCACCTGGGCGGTCGTGGACCAGAACTCCACGAACGGCACGACGGTCAACAACGGCGAAGAACCGATCCAGCCGTTCGTCCCGGTACCGCTCCAGGACGGCGACCGGGTGCACGTGGGCGCCTGGACGACGATCACGATCCGGCGCGGCTAGGACCTGACTTCGCGTCTAGGACCCGGCGAGGACACGGCTAGGACCTGGCTTCGAGGGCTTCGCGGCTGGACGAGCCCGGCAGGGGCCAGGTGTACGGCCCCTCGGGCTCGTCCAGCCACGCCCACGCGTGATCGGCGTCGACCGTGATGCCGTAGCGCTGCCGGTCGGGCCTGCCCTCGCGCTCCCACAGGGCGTGGGCCTCCTGGGGGTCGAGGGCGCCTCGGGTGAGGGACAGCAGGAAGCGGAAGCGGTCGCTCTCGCGGGCCCAGTGCGGGACCCCGGCGAGGGCGACCGGCTCGGGCAAGGGCCGGCTCTCCCCGCGCAGGGGCACGAAGTAGGCGGGCGTGTGCAGGAAGCGGCCCTCGGCGTGCCCGGCGTCCCGGACGGTCAGCACGACCAGGCCGGTGGCCAGCGGGGTCAGGATCAGGGCCCCCGGTCGGCTCTGGGCGAGCCAGGGGCGCGGGATCGACGCCAGCTGGCAGGTCGCCATGATCCGGTCGAAGGGGGCCCGCTCCGGCGCCCCGCTCGCCCCGTCGCCGACCACGACCGCCGGGCGGTGTCCGGCGGTGGCGAGATGACTGCGTGCGGACTCGGCGATCTCCGGGTCCAGGTCGACGGTCGTGACGTTCTCGTCGCCGAGCCGGTACGCCAGCAGCGCCGCGTTGTAACCGGTTCCGGCGCCGATCTCCAGGACCCGGTCGCCGTCCTCGACCCGCAGCTCGGCCAGCATCAGCGCCATCAGCGAGGGCTGGCTGCTGGAGGAGAGCAGCTCGCCGTCGCGCAGTCGGGTCGCCAGCGGGGTGTCCTCGTAGGCGCCGCGCATCCAGCGCTCACGGGTGCGCGGGTCGGGGCTCTCGCCCCAGATCCGCTGGTAGCCGCCGACTCCGCTGACGTAGTAGTACGGCACGAACAGATGGCGCGGGACCGTCGCGAAGGCCTCCCGCCAGCGCGGGTCGCCGGCGAACGCCCCGCTCGCCTCGATCGCGCGCACGAGCGCTGCCCGCGCCGAGTCGGCGAGGTCGTCGAGGTCGGCGAGGTGTTCGCCGCCCTTGTCGTCCTTGCCGTACTTGCCGTACTTGCCGTACGTGCCGTCCTTGCCGAGCGCATGCGGACCCATGACTCCACTGTGCGCTGGGAGGAGGCGGGAAGCGAGCGCCCGTTCGCCGGTGGTGCCCCGGTGGTCCGCCGGTGGTGCGCCGGTGGTGCGCCGGTGGTCCTAAGCCTTCGGTCCTCCGTCTTCCCGTCTGAGACCATGGGGGACGTGAAAGAGATTCGGCGCGGCACGCTTCAGGAGCAGACCTTCTACGAGCAGGTCGGCGGGGAGGAGACCTTCCGCCGACTGGTCCACCGTTTCTACGAGGGAGTGGCCGAGGACCCGATCCTGCGGCCCATGTATCCCGAGGAGGACCTGGGCCCGGCCGAGGAGCGTTTCGCGCTGTTCCTGATGCAGTACTGGGGCGGTCCGACGACGTACAGCGAGAACCGCGGCCATCCGCGGCTGCGCATGCGTCACGCGCCCTTCGCCGTCGACCGGGCCGCGCACGACGCCTGGCTGACGCACATGCGGGTCGCCGTCGACGAGCTCGGCCTCTCCGAGGAGCACGAGCGGACGCTGTGGAACTACCTGACGTACGCGGCGGCTTCGATGGTGAACACGGCCGAGCAGTGACCCGCCCGGCGGCCGTCAGCGGACGCTGAGGTCGAAGCCGCCGAGCCCTGCCCGCCGTACGGCGACGGATCCGTAGGGCGTCCGCAGCCGGAGCCAGGCTCCGGAGGAGAACAGACCGGCGACTTCGGTACCCGCTCCCGGAGCTTCGGCCGGGCGCAGGAAGCCCAGGGACTGCGCCGCGTGCACGGCGCGCACGGGAAGGCCGGTGTCGCCGACCGTCCGGGACCAGATCTCCCGACCGATGCGGTCGAGTTCGGCCCGGGTACGGCGTTCTGCCGTCAACTCCTCAGTGCGGCCCCGGAATTCGGCGACGGCCGCGCCGACCATCGCGCGCAGCGCGTCCGGCGCGGGCAGCCCCTCCTCGGGCCGCCACCCGCCCCGGGGCGGCAGCACACCGGCCCACGGCGGCCCGGTCACCGTGCCGGGCACCCCGGCCGTGGCCGCGAGCTCGTCCACCGTCTCCAGCAGCTCGCCCGCGGACACGGTGACGTCCAGCGTGACGTCGAGCCCGTTCTCGTACGGCTTGGCCAGCCGTACCGTGCGGATGGCGAGCACCTCGAAGGACGGCGGGCGGCCGAAGACGGCGAGCGCGGTGCCGGCCGCCTGCAGCCGGACCGCTGCTCCACGGTCGTAGTGGAGCAGCCGGGAGAGGAAGGCCGCGAGGTCCGCCGCCTCCCCCTCGTCGGCGAGGTGCAGCACCGTCATGCGGCGACGGCCTTCTCGGCGTCGTCCCGGTACTCCTGAAGGAACTCGCGCTCCTCGCCCGTGAGCCGGCGCGGCCGCTCGGCCTCGAAGTCGAACGGCACGACCACCGTCGAGGCACGGACGTAGACCTGGTCGCCGTCCTTCACCTCGTAGGTGATGGTGAAGGACGCCGCCCTTATCTCCGTGATCCACAGCTCGATGTCCACGGGCGTGTGCCGGTGGACGAGCTGCCGCTTGTAGTCGATCTCGTGGCGTGCCACCACGGACCCCTGCTTGAAGTCCTTCTCCGGACGGAACAGGAAGTCGATACGGGCTTCCTCCAGGTAGCGGAGGAAGACCACGTTGTTGACGTGGCCGTACGCGTCCATGTCCGCCCAGCGCAGTGGGCAGCGGTAGATGTGCCGCAAGATCGATCAGCCCCGGGTCAGCTTCTTGTAGGTGGCACGGTGCGGACGCGCGGCGTCGGCGCCGAGTCGCTCGACCTTGTTCTTCTCGTACGACTCGAAGTTGCCCTCGAACCAGAACCACTTGGAGTCGCCCTCGTAGGCGAGGATGTGCGTCGCGACTCGGTCCAGGAACCAGCGGTCGTGGGAGACGACCACGGCCGCGCCCGGGAACTCCAGCAGCGCGTTCTCGAGGGAGGACAGGGTCTCCACGTCGAGGTCGTTGGTCGGCTCGTCGAGGAGGAGCAGGTTGCCGCCCTGCTTGAGAGTGAGCGCGAGGTTGAGGCGGTTGCGCTCGCCGCCGGAGAGGACGCCGGCCGGCTTCTGCTGGTCGGGGCCCTTGAAGCCGAAGGCGGAGACGTAGGCGCGGGACGGCATCTCGACCTGGCCCACGTTGATGTAGTCCAGCTCGTCGCTGACCACGGCCCACAGGGACTTCTTCGGGTCGATGTTCTCGCGGCTCTGGTCGACGTAGGAGATCTTGACGGTCTCGCCGACCTTGATCGAACCGGAGTCCGGGGTCTCCAGACCCTGGATCATCTTGAAGAGGGTGGTCTTGCCGGCGCCGTTCGGGCCGATGACGCCGACGATGCCGTTACGCGGCAACGTGAAGGAGAGGTCGTCGATGAGGACCTTGTCGCCGAACGCCTTGGAGAGGCCGGTGACCTCCACGACGACGGAGCCCAGACGCGGGCCCGGCGGGATCTGGATCTCCTCGAAGTCCAGCTTCCGCATCTTGTCCGCCTCGGCGGCCATCTCCTCGTAGCGGGACAGACGCGCCTTGGACTTGGCCTGACGCCCCTTGGCGTTGGAGCGAACCCACTCCAGCTCTTCCTTGAGCCGCTTCGCCCGCTTGGCGTCCTTCTGGCCCTCGACCTTGAGGCGGGAGGCCTTCTTGTCGAGGTACGTGGAGTAGTTGCCCTCGTAGGGGTGCGCGCGGCCGCGGTCGAGCTCGAGGATCCACTCGGCGACGTTGTCGAGGAAGTACCGGTCGTGGGTGACGGCGACGACGGTGCCGGGGTACTTGGCGAGGTGCTGCTCCAGCCACTGCACGGACTCGGCGTCCAGGTGGTTGGTGGGCTCGTCGAGCAGCAGCAGGTCGGGGGCCTCCAGCAGCAGCTTGCACAGCGCCACGCGGCGGCGCTCACCGCCGGAGAGGTTGGTGACGGCCCAGTCGCCGGGCGGGCAGCCCAGGGCGTCCATGGCCTGCTCGAGCTGGGTGTCCAGGTCCCACGCGTTGGCGTGGTCGAGGTCCTCCTGGAGCTTGCCCATCTCGTCGAGCAGCGCGTCGGAGTAGTCGGTCGCCATCAGCTCGGCGACCTCGTTGAAGCGCTTGAGCTTGCCCATGATCTCGGCGGCGCCGTCCTGCACGTTCTCCAGGACCGTCTTGGACTCGTCGAGCGGCGGCTCCTGGAGCAGCATCCCGACGCTGTAGCCGGGCGACAGGAACGCGTCACCGTTGGAGGGCTGCTCGAGCCCCGCCATGATCTTGAGAACGGTGGACTTACCGGCACCGTTAGGTCCGACCACACCGATCTTCGCGCCGGGCAGGAAGCTCAGCGTCACGTCGTCAAGGATCACCTTGTCGCCGTGTGCCTTGCGTGTCTTGCGCATGGTGTAGATGTACTCAGCCAAGAGAAACCGTCCGGCAGCTTGAAATCTGGCAGTGGGCAGATACACCCCATCTTGCCTGAGGTCTACCCCCGGGTGTTAACCCGATTGGCGGGGGACGGCTGACCTGGGGGTTCGATGTTTACGGCGGCGGGTCGTCTGTCACTGTCGGTCGTCGGCGAGTGACCTCGGGGGACGCCGGCCGGCCCTGGGACGGCCCGGCACGGCAACCGGCCCGAGCCCCATGGCGATGTCAGCGCCGGCGACCGGCGACCGGCCCGCCTTCGCGGTCCGGGAGGACGGACGCCCGACCCCCTCCCTGAGCCTGTCACCGGACAGCGGCACCATCGAGAACAACGGCGAACCGCTCCCCTTCGTCAGCCGCAGCCGCAGCCTGTTGCTGCAGGAAGCTCGTCCGTGGCCTGGCTGGTGCAGCAGCCGTCGCCGGTGGCGTCCGGGGCGGCGCTCTTGCCGAGGGTGTCGGCGTGGGCCTTGACCACGTAGACCTCCCAGGGCTCCTTGCCGGGGCCATGGACCCACACCTTGTCCTGGAGGGCGTAGCAGCAGGAGGTGTCGTTCTCCTCGAAGGTGGCCAGGCCGGCGTCCTTCAGGCGGCTGGTGGCCGCGTTGACCTGGTCGGTGGACTCCACCTCGACGCCGAGGTGGTCGAGGCGGGTTTCCTCGCCGGGCTCGCCTTCGATCAGGACGAGCTTGAGCGGGGGCTCGGCGATGGCGAAGTTGGCGTAGCCCTCGCGCCGCTTGGCCGGTTCGGTGCCGAAGAGCTTCGTGTAGAAGGTGATCGACGCTTCGAGGTCGCTGACGCGCAGGGCGAGCTGGGCACGGGACATGGCACGATTCCCATCTGCTTGCATTGATGTCTGTCGATACAAGCTTGCGTCTTGAATCGAAAAACGTCAACATAGAAGCATGTCGAAGCAAGAACTCGTGGTCCTCGGCCAGGACACGGCAGACGGTGCCTGCTGCTCGGCGTCCCTGGCCGCCCCGTTGGGCGAGGAACAAGCGGCCGACCTGGCGAAGACCTTCAAGGCGCTGGGTGACCCGGTCCGGCTGCGCCTGCTGTCCATGATCGCTTCGCGTGCGGGCGGCGAGGTGTGCGTATGCGACCTGACCCCGGCGTTCGATCTGTCCCAACCGACGATCTCGCACCACCTCAAGCTGCTCCGGCAGGCGGGCCTGATCGACTGCGAGCGTCGCGGCACCTGGGTCTACTACTGGGTCTTGCCCGACGCCTTCGACCGGCTGGCCACCTTCCTGCAGACCTCGCAGACAGCGGAGGCGACCGCGTGAGCCCCACGCTGAGCCGTCGGGTCCTGGCCGAGGGCGTGGGCTCAGCGGCCCTGGTCGCGGTGGTGGTCGGTTCCGGCATCCAGGCCACCGAGCTCACCGATGACGTCGGCGTTCAGTTGCTGGCCAACTCGCTCGCCACCGTGTTCGGGCTGGGCGTCCTGATCACGCTGTTCGGCCCGGTCTCGGGAGCGCACTTCAACCCCGTCGTCACGCTCGTGGCCTGGTTCACCGGCCGCCGCACCCCCGGTGGCCCGTCCCTCCGGGACGTGGCCGCGTACATCCCTGCCCAGACCGCCGGAGCGATCGGCGGCGCCGTCCTGGCCGACGCCATGTTCGCCAGGCCCCTGGTGCAGTGGTCCACCCATGACCGCTCCGCCGGTCACCTGTGGCTCGGCGAGCTGGTCGCGACCGCAGGGCTCGTCCTGCTGATCTTCGGGCTCGGGCGCTCGGGCCGCGCCCACCTCGCACCGGCCGCCGTGGCGTCCTACATCGGTGCGGCGTACTGGTTCACGTCCTCCACATCCTTCGCCAACCCTGCCGTCACCATCGGTCGCGCCTTCACGGACACCTTCGCCGGCATCGCGCCGGCCTCGGTCGGGCCGTTCGTCGCAGCGCAGATCGCCGGTGCCGTACTCGGCCTGGGGCTGACGGCCGCCGTGTTCGCCGCCCACCCCGCCCCGGCCCCTACCGCCCCGGCCCCTACCGGCACGGTTCTCGCCCAGGGCGAACCCGGACTCGCCGCTCCCTCCAGTTCCTGACCCACGCCGCTCAGAAAGAGACCCGCCGTGACCACACCCGCCGAGCGCCCGTCCGTCCTGTTCGTCTGCGTCCACAACGCCGGACGCTCACAGATGGCCGCCGCCTTCCTCACCCACCTGGCGGGCGACCGCGTCCAGGTGCGCTCCGCCGGTTCCGCCCCCGCCGACACCGTCAACCCCGCCGTCGTCGAAGCCATGACCGAGGCGGGTATCGACATCTCCGCCGAGGTCCCCAAGGTGCTCACCGTGGAGGCGGTACAGGCGTCCGACGTCGTGATCACGATGGGCTGCGGCGACACCTGCCCCTTCTTCCCCGGCAAGCGCTACCTCGACTGGGAGCTCCCCGACCCCGCCGGGCAGGGAGTCGAAGCCGTCCGCCCCATCCGAGACGAGATCGAGAAGCGGATTCGCGCCCTGGTCGACGAGATCGCCCCGGAGAGCCGGCCGTGAGCACGGCGGGCGAAATCCACATCACCACGATGGCGGCCGAGCATACGGACGAGATCCTGACGATCTACCGACTCGGCATCGACGAGGGCGACGCCACCTTCGAGACCACCGCTCCCACCTGGGCAGAGTTCGACGCCGCCAAGCTGCCCCAACACCGGCACGTGGCTCTCGGCGATGCCGGCAGGGTGCTGGGCTGGGTCGCCGCGGCGCCGGTCTCCGATCGGTGCGCGCATGCCGGCGTCGTCGAGCACTCGGTGTACGTCCACCCGGCCGCACGTGGTCACGGCGTCGGTGCCGCACTGCTCCGCCAACTGATCATGTCCACCGAAGCCGCGGGCATCTGGACGATCCAATCCGGCGTCTTTCCCGAGAACACCGCCAGCCTCGCCCTCCACCGAAAGGCGGGATTCCGCGTGATCGGGACCCGCGAACGCATCGGCCGACACCGAGGCGCATGGCGCGACGTCGTACTGCTCGAGCGCCGGAGCCCTGTCGTCGGAACTGTCTAGCGCCCTCCGAGGTCGGCGTCTCATCGCCATGCTCCCCCACCTGTTGCTCGTCGTCCGCCCTGAACGACAATGCGCCCACGAAGCGACGAGGGGGGCAGCGTGGAACGAGACCTCGCGAGGGTCTGGTGGGTGGGACTCGCTCTGTCTGCTCTGGTGCTCGGCGCACTGGGGCCGATGACCGGATACGACGGCAACTTTCTGTCAGTGGTGATGCTGGCGTGCCTCACGGCCATCGCCGGTGTGGTCCCCACCCATGCTCTCGTCTTCAGGTGGCTGGGGAAACGCGATCGTCGCGTCCCCGGATGGATCGCCTACCTGGCTGCCGCCGTGGTGTCGTCGGTCGCCCTCTCGCTGCTGACCTCGCTGATCCTCATCGGTCTGCCTCACGCCTGGGAGACGGCGGTGTCGTGGAGCGACATCCGGCTGCGCACGACATGGATTGCCGGCGTCCTCGTCCCGGCCGCCGTCGGCACCCATCTGGTGATCCGCCTCTGGCGCCGCCTCGAGTCCCGAACGTATGGCGGCGACCGCCCCCGCTCCTCGGGGCGTGGTGGCGAGCACCGTTGACCCGGCCGGTGGGCGGCTGTGCGCCGGCGGGACGTACCAGCGGCCGGCCACATGAGCTGGTGACCGGCGGTGGTGCGCGGGGGCGTTTCCCCGCACTCGTGGTCTGATGTTCGACCCGGGCCGACCGCCCCGGGCTGTAGTGGTCCGCCATCAGCGGGTCGATGTCCCCGTCCGGCTGCACCCTGATGTGCGGCCGGCGCCTCCCCGCCGAGGCGTCATCCGGCCCGCCACGATCGGCTCACCACGACCTGCCCGGGGCTGCCCCGCGGATCTCCCTCGCTCCCCTCCAGTCCGCAGCGGCCCCTGCGGGTGGGGGGAGAAGGGCTCGCTTCCTGCAAGCTTGCCCGTTCTCCGGAGCTAGCCTGCCTTGCGTTGGGCCGGGCTCATGGCTGAGAGGGAGGCCTGTGCGTCCTCGAGGAGGTAGGTGTCGTTCTCCCCGAAGTCCGGGGCCTGAAAGGGGTTCGTCGTCGGGGTCGGCGATGCGGTGGCGGTGGAGCTGGGTGCCCCTTCCGGGGCGGAGAACAGCGAGGTCAGGTCGATGAGAGGTCTCCCATTCGTTACAGAGCCAGGAAGGGACCTGGCGTGCCGTGACCGGGCACGGCGGTCCTACAGCTTGCTCATCTTGGCGTACGGACTCAGGATCCGCTCTTGTGCCGAGCCGAAATCCACGAGCACGGCGATTCCCTCCTCGATGCCGATCACTCGGCCGAGGCCGTACATGTCGTGTGTGACCTGGTCGCCCACGGCGAAATGCTTGGGAGACGGCGCGACCGGGGCCTTGAAGGGGCTGGTAGGCAAATAGCGCTTCGGTGCAGCTGGCTTTGTCATTGTCACCAGTATGGGCCTGCACGGGCCCCTCGCTGAAGCCGTCCGCGTCCGCTGTTCGTCACAGGCCCCGACGGCGAGGGGCGGCGGCTACCTTTTCCGGGCTCTGTACCGCTTCATGAGCGCCGTGATCCTTTCCTGGTCAGCCTGGCCGTTGAGTTCGGTCAGAAGATCGTCCGGGCACAGCTCGTAGAGGTCGCCCCACCATCGGCGTCCTCGGTTGTCCCAGATGCGGTAGCCGCCCGGCACGCCCCTGGCGACATAGCGTCTCCTGCTCACGGTCCCCCTGCCGCATGACCGTGGGCAGACAGGCCCGCCACGGCCTCAGTCCTGTGTCCCGTTCTCCTTGCGTCCCACCAGCAGCAGCGCCGCTCCGCCGATGACCACCAGGCCGATGGCGGTGCCCGCGATGAGGGGGGTCGCGCTGGAGGCGCCTGTTTCGGCGAGGTTGGTGTCGTCGGTGGAGACGCCGCCCACGGTGGCCGGGCCGGGTTCGCTGAGGGTCTGGGTGGTGAGGCCGGTTTCGTCGGCCTGGACCTGGCAGTCCAGGACGCCGGTGAAGCGGTTCTCGCTGCCCTGCAGGCCGGTGATCGTGAAGTCGTACGCCTGGTCCTCCTGGAGCGCGACCGTCACCGTCTGGGAGGCGCCCGCCGGAACGCTGTGCTCGGAGCCCATCAGCTCGAAGGTGAACGCCTCGTCGCCCTGGTTGGCCGCGGTGAGGTCCAGGCCGCCCTCGGTGCAGTTCTTCGTCACGGACAGTGCCGGTACGGCGCCCTGCTTCGCCCAGGTCGCGCTCGCCGTCGCCGACACCGTCGACTCGCTGGAGCCGGCCAGGATCTGCGTCTGGCTGCGGCTCTCGGAGGCGAAGGCGCGGCCGACCGGGACGGTGGTGGAGGCCTGGACGGTCAGCTCGGCCGAGCCGGCGTCGGCGTCGGCGGGCACGTCGAAGAACAGCTGGCTGCCGTCCTTCGCGGACGTCACGCCCGTGCCGTCCTTGCCGACGATCCGCACCCCGCTGGTGGCCGCGTCCATCGGCGGCGTCACCGTGACCGCGCTCGCGTTGGTGTGCACCGTCACCGGGCCGAGCATCTCGCCGGGGCGTCCGGCGACGGCCGGCACGTCCAGGGTCAGGGACGCCTGGGGCTCGGCCATGTCGTCGGCGGCCTTCTGCAGATAGTCCGCGAGCCGCTCGGCCTGCGGGTCGACGGCGTCGACGTCGGCGCCGTCCGAGTAGCGCCAGATGGCCACCTGGGTGCCGGCCGCCGCGTCCTGCTCGGTGAGGGCGTCGACGCCGGCCTTCCGCGCGAGCGAGGCGAGGTCGTTGACCTGGGGGTAGGAGTTCTGCAGGATCCAACGGATGCGGCCCGCGTCCTTGTTGACGCCCAGCGAGGTGCCGCTCCAGGGCGTCTCGTGGTACTTGGCGTCCTTCTGCGTGGGGTTGCGCAGATCGACGCAGTAGGTCTGCAGGGTGCCGCCGCCCTCGACGGACATCTCGAACAGGCCCGCCGAGACCTCCTGGTCCCCGCCGTCGGCGTGGATCACGGCGGCGCCGAACGTCTTGAGGCCGCCTATCGTCGCGGTGGCTCCGCCCTCGCTCTGCACCGCCGTCCCGTCGGCGACGGCCGGGCCCGCGGTGGCGAGCACGACGGCCGCGAGGCATCCGGACGCCAGCGTCGCCGCGGCGAGGCGGAGCGCCCCTCGCCCGCGCGCGAACGGCGCAGAGAACGAAGAAATCACACAATTCCCCTTCGAGTGGGACCCGTTGGTGTGGGGCGGTACGGTCCCACCAGCAGAATCAGAAGCCTCATGAGCCAAGCCCCATGAGCTACGTTCGGCATCCTAGAGACGCGGCGGACCGCGCCTCCCGGTCATCTCATCCGATCGCCGATCCGACTCGGAATCGTTATCCCCAAGATCGTCTGCGGGCAGGGCTTATCGACAAATCCACCGGGTCATCCGGAAGGAGTCCGCCGATAAGCCGTATCCCCGTCAGCTCAGGGCACTTCTTGACATCACGTCACCGCCACCGGCTCGCGCTGCTGTCGGGTCTCCCGCTCGCCTGCTGTGACATCCACGGTCGGCGTCTCCCAGTCCGGTTCCGGCTGCTGCGGTGAGCCGGCGGCCGCCGGTTCGGGCCTGCCCACGCGGCGGAAGGCCGATGTGCCCCGCGCCAGATCGTGGCCGATCGCGACGGCGTCGATGTCCGCCGACGTCCAGGTCTGCTGCCCGTCCCGGACCTCCGTGCGCACCTTCAGCCTGCCCTGCACGATCACCGGGTCCCCGACGTTCAGCGAGGCCTGCGCGTTCGTGGCCAGTTGCCGGTTGGCCCACACCGTGAAGAAGTTGGTGTGCCCGTCGGCCCAGGCGCTCTTCTCCCGGTCCCAGTAGCGCGAGGTGACCGCCAGCCGGAACCTCGCCGACGCGCCCGTCGCCAGATCCCGGTAGACCGGCCGCGTCGCCACGTTGCCCACCGCGCAGACCAGCGTCTCGTTCATAGCCAACCCCTCCCGTCGCCCGGACCGTCCCGCCGGGCGGATACGCCTACGGGCCCGTCCCGTACGGCTGCGTCTGCCGCGGCGGTCGCGTCCGCGAGGTGTCCGCCTCGCGCCGCGCACCGCCGCTCCCGCAGCGACCGCGTCCACCGCGATCGCCGTGCAGCCAGACTGCCTCCGCCGGTCCGAGCCCGCCGAGCCCTGTGGATCACCAGCCCCTTGTGGAAAACTCCGCCACCCGGACGAGTGACGCCCCGCATCCCGCGAGTGGATCACCCCTCACCGAGCACCGACCCCCGCCCCCGTCACCCGCCCGTACTGCTCCCGCACCTCCCGGTAGCGCAGCAACTCCGCGGCCACGGGGTCCAGTACGCGAGCCCGTCCGCACCCGGCGGCGGCCTCTCTCAGGCGGCGTTCCGCGTCCTGTCCGTACCGTCGGGCAGGGCCCCGCGCCGCCATCCGGCAGCTCCACTCGACGAGCGGGCCGCCGATGATGCCGGCCACCATCAGCAGCACCGGAACCCCCAGGTTCGGTGCCATCACCTGGGCGATCTGGCCGACCAGCCACAGCCCGCCGACGATCTGGAGCAGCGTCATGGACGCCTGCGCCAGCACGGCCGCCGGCCACCAGCCCGGCCTCGGCGGCCGCCCCGCAGGCAGCCCGGCCCGCACGGCCAGCTCGTCCAGCGCCTCCGGCAGCCCCTGCGACCCGCGTACGGCCGCCTCCCGCACCGCCTGTGCCCAGGGCGCGGGCAGCCCCGACGAGGCCCGGTCGGACACCGTCCGCACCGCCTGTTCCACGCGCTGGCGCGCCGTGGCCTCCTCGTCGGCCTGGGTGCGCAGGGGGATCCGTCCGGTGGGAGGGTCGCGCCGTTCCTGGTGCCAGCGCCACAGCCGCAGCCAGGGCGTCCCGCAGGCGCGGTTGGCGTTGCGCAGCCAGGCGCGTTCGGCCGCCTCGCCGGCGGCGGTGGCGCCCACCGCGTCCGCAAGCCGGGCGGCGAACTCGTCCCGGGCCTCCTCGCTGAGCCCGGTGCGCTGCCCGGTGACGTAGACGGGCCGCAGTCGGGCGGCGGCCGCGTCCACGTCGGCCGAGACCCGGCGTGCCGCGGCGCCGCGCTCCCCGACGAACTGGCCGAGCAGCTCGCGCAGTTCGCCGACGCCGTCCCCGGTGAGCGCGGACAGCGCGAGTACGGTCGCACCCGGTTCGCCGTACTCGCCGAGCGCGATGCCGTCCTCGTCGAGCAGTCGCCGCAGGTCGTCGAGGACCAGTTCGGCGGCCTCGCCGGGGAGCCGGTCGACCTGGTTGAGGACGACGAACATGACCTCCGCGTGGCCCGCCATGGGCCGCAGATAGCGCTCGTGGAGCATGGCGTCGGCGTACTTCTCGGGGTCGACGACCCAGATGACGGCGTCGACGAGCGCCAGGACGCGATCGACCTGCTCGCGGTGCTGCACGGCCGCCGAGTCGTGGTCGGGCAGGTCGATCAGGACGAGCCCGCGCAGCTGCGCCTCCGCTTCGGCGCTCTGCACCGGCCGTCTGCGCAGCCGGCCCGGGATGCCGAGCCGGTCGATGAGAGTCGCCGCGCCGTCGCTCCAACTGCACGCGATGGGCGCGGCGGTGGTCGGGCGCCGTACGCCCGTCTCCGAGATGGTCACGCCGGCCAGGGTGTTGAAGAGCTGGGACTTGCCGCTGCCCGTCGCGCCCGCGATGGCGACGACGGTGTGCTGTCCGGAGAGTCTGCGCCGGGCCGCCGCCTCGTCCAGGACCCGGCCCGCCTCGGCGAGCGTCCTGCTGTCGAGCCGGGCGCGGGAGAGTCCCACCAACTCCCGCAGCGCGTCGAGGCGGGAGCGTAGGGGGCCGTCGTAGGCGAGGGGGGTCGAGGCCAGTGCGTTGGCCGCGCTCACCCGGGTCTCCACGACGGCGGCCTGCTCTGCGGCGGCCTCGTTGACCCGGCGGGCGATCAGACCGTCGTCCCAGGCGCCGACGGATTCCGTACGGTCGTCGCCGGACTGACCGGGCTGGCTGGGCTGGCTTGGCTGGCTTGGCTGGCCGAACCGTCCGGGCTGACCGGGCTGACCGGGCTGTCTGCTGCTCCCGCGCGCGGGGACGGCCGCCGCAGAGCGTTCCTCGGCCCGTACGGGCTCCGCCTTCTGCACATCCCGGTCCCCGTCCCCGCTCCCGTCCCCGCTCCTGTCCCCGCCCGCTGAGAGCTCATCGGCGGAAGGGCCCTCTGCAGGAAGGGCGTTCGTCTCTTCGGCCTCTTCAGGGGCGGCCTCTTTGGGGGCGGCTTCCTTGGGGGCGGTGTTTTCCGCGGCCGGCTCACTGGTGTGGTCACTGCGGTCGGCATGGTCGGCGTGGTCGGCGTGGTCGGCGTGCTGCATGTGATCCCTGTTGCCCGTGTGGTCCTGGTCAGTGACGGCGGTCACCGGTCACCTCTCCTTCTGCAGTACGGACAGCGCGGCGATGAGTTCGGCCTGGGGTTCGGCGTGGACGTCGAGTCCGTCGAGGGGGGCGAGGCGGCGCTCGCGTTCGTTGTGCAGCACGCGGTCCAGGTGCTCGGCGAGCAGCCGTCCGCCCCGGTCGCGCAGCCGCAGCGCGCCGTGGGCGCCGATCCGTTCGGCGAGCCCCTCGCCCGCGGAGCGCGCCCTGCGGCCGCCCAGCAGGGCGGTGGCGACGAGGGCGGCGATGACGTCGACGTCGGGTGCGGCTCCGCGTTCCAGGGCGCGCACCTCGTCCTCGGCGTACTCCTCGAGTTCGCGCCGCCACCGTCGTACCGCCATGCCGATGCGGTGTTCGGCGCTCTCCGGTGACGGGTGGGGGTCCGCCAGCACCGGTGCGCCGGCGGCCGGTTCGCGTCGCCAGGCCTCGTCGACGCGCTCGTCGGCGGCGGTGACGGCGCACAGCAGGAGCGCGCCGAGGCTCTCCACGAGGGCGTCCAGGAGTTCGCCGGCGGTGCAGTCCAGCGGGAAGGCACGCCAGCGTTTGAGCGCGTCGCCCGCGAGCACGGCCCCGCTCTGCAGCCGGCCCCGCACGCGCGCGTACTCGCTGTCGTACGCCCCTTCGACGGCCGAGGTGAGGCGCAGTGCAGCCGCGTACTGGGCCGCGGTGGCGCTGGCCAGTTCGGGCATCCGGGCCCTGAGCGAGTCGAGGACGCCGTGGGCGGTGCGGGCGAGCGCGTTGTGGCGGGCACCGGGGTCCTGGGTGTGGTGGACGAGCCAGGTCCGCAGCGGTGCCACGGCGGAGGCCGGCAGCAGTCCGCCGCCCCAGGCGGACTCGGGCAGTTCGGGCACGGTGAAGCGCGGTACGTCGCCGAGGCCGGCCTTGGTGAGCAGCGCGCCGTACTGCCGGGACACCTCGGAGACGACCTGGTGGGGCACGCGGTCGAGGACCGTGACGAGGGCCGCGTCGTACTCCTTGGCGGTGCGCAGCAGATGCCAGGGCACGGCGTCGGCGTAGCGGGCGGCCGTGGTGACCATCACCCAGATGTCGGCGGCGCAGATCAGTTCGGCGGCGAGGACGCGGTTGTCGGCGACGAGGGAGTCGACGTCGGGCGCGTCGAGGAGGGCGAGGCCGGGCGGGAGGGTGTCGGCGGTCTCGACGCGCAGCACGCGTCTGCCGTCCTCGCCGGGCAGCAACAGGTCCTCCGCCGGCTCCTGATGGGGCACCCACACGCGCGTGAGGTCGGGCAGGACGCGCATCCCGCTGAACCAGTGATGGTCCTCCGGATGGCACACCAGCACCGGTGTCCGGGTCGTCGGCCGCAGCACGCCCGCCTCGCTGACGCGCCGTCCGACGAGGGAGTTGACGAGCGTCGACTTGCCGGCACCGGTGGATCCGCCCACGACGGCCAGCAACGGCGCTTCGGGCTGCCTGAGCCGGGGCACCAAGTAGTCGTCGAGCTGGGCGAGTAGTTCGTCGCGGTTGGCACGCGCGCGTGGCGCCCCCGCCAGGGGCAGCGGGAAGCGTGCGGCGGCGACACGGTCGCGGAGGGCGGAGAGTGCGTCGAGCAGCTGAGGCCGTACGTCCAAGGTCACCACATGCGAAGAATGCCCAATTTTAGGGGATTTATGAAGCATATAGGCATGTCTGCGCGCCGATAGGACACAAGGGACGGAAGGTGCGAGTGGGACAGAGGCACAGCCCAGGCATAACGAGTGCACAACACCCGGGGTCCGAGACGCCAAAAGCGATGCACGATTCGCACCTGCCTGCGATTATCAGGACCGCTTCACCGAACCTCCACATTGAGCCACGGAGGGGAAGCAACCGGGACAAGGAACCGGGAGCCCTATCCTTGTCCCCGGCAACGTCACGGATCAGCCCACACCCGGGCAGCACGTACGAGGCCACCACACCGGCCCCCGTAGCTCAGTGGATAGAGCAGGCGCCTTCTAAGCGCTTGGCCGCAGGTTCGAGTCCTGCCGGGGGCGCAAGTCTCCGCCCTCCCTCCGGGAGGGCTTTTTGCTGGTCAGGGCAGGTACAGGGGACGGGACGCCGCCTCTCGCGGAACCCTGCGGAGGGCATCGCGCCGGACGCGGCCACGACAACGGCCGGAAAACGCAGGCGCCCGCAGCGCTACGGCCCTCGACGGCCGTAGGCCGACACCGCCGCCGACCCGTCGTGCCGCACCAGCCGCGCCCCGCCGGCCCCCGTCGCCGCGACCGCCGCCGGATGCACGCCGTCGACGACCATGTCCGCCATGGCGAGTGGGGGCCGTACGGCGATCTGATCCGGCCAAGCGCGCACGGTCGGCGCGTGTTCGGGGGCGGACACCTCGAGGCGGCGCAGGGGCGCGCCCAGACCCACGCCGAGGGCCTTCAGGACGGCTTCCTTGCGCGTCCAGGTGCGCAGGAAGGCGAGCCGGCGTTCGGCCGGCGGGCGGGCGTACAGGGCGGCGAGTTCGGCGTCGGAGAGGGCGGTCCGCGCCGCCGTGTCGACGTCGACCGCGCCATAGGCGTCCTCGACGTCGAGGCCCACCTCCACGCCCCGGCAGACGGCGACGCCGACGACGTCACCGCTGTGCGTGACGGAGAAGCCGTACTCCGGCAGCCGCGGCGCGGCCGACCGGTCCAGCCGGACCTTGCCGTGCGGACCGCCGCAGCGCGCGCACACGCGCCGCAGCGGCACATCGGCGGGGGGTACGTCGAGAAGCTCGCCCAGGAGCAGTCGGCTGAGCGCGACGCCGAGCAGGAACCGGTCCCGGTCGCCGGGGCCGACGGTGGCCGCGTGCCGACCGCGTTCCACGGGGTCGAGCAGGTCCAGGAGACCGTCGTGGGCGTCGCCGAGGCGAGCCCACGAGACCTGCACCAAGACCTGCACCAAGACCTGTCCCGACCATCTGCACGGAGACCTGTCCCGAAACCGGCACCGAGCCGTGCACGAGAATGACCGGCGCCGGTACGGGAATTGCCGGATTTACTAGTGGACCGCGCGCAGCATGCGCGTCACGTTGATCCTGGTCGGCGAAAGGCCGAGCTCCACGCTCTGCATCATCCGCTCGCCGTTCAGCCGGCCGTAGGCCAGCAGATCGACGTTGGCCAGGCTGAATTCGGGCCAGGTGTGAATGCTCAGATGCGATGCGGAAAGCAGGAGAATGGCGGTGACCGCACCGTTCGGGAAAACGTGCGACGCCTCACCGAGTACCGTGGCGTTTCCCTTTTCGGCGGCCGTGCGCAGTACCTGGAGGAGGCGCTCCTCGTCGGTCAGGATGCTGTGGTCGCTCACCCATACGTCAACGGCATAAGAGCACAGATCGTCGACGTTTATACCCTCGGTGGCGAGGCTGGCGGAGTTGGTCATGGGGAACCGGGGGTGACGAACCTCTGCCCCCGTCTCCTTTCACATAGATCTGCGCTGGTCCGCGCGGCCGAAGAGGAAGGTCGCGAGGCCGGTAAGTGGCGCTCGGTGGTGCCCAGCGTAGCATCAGGGTCGCTCTACGGCTCGCGCGCACAGTGCGTCAAGGGGGGCGGGGGGTGTCGGGGCGATTTGGCCGAAAATCTTCGGAAGGCATTCCAGAAGGCATTTCGGAAGGCGTTTCGGGAAACAGTCCCCAGACCCCCCTCCGAACGTCTCCGAAAGCCTTTCCGGAACTTTCCTGAATACTCTCGCCGGAAATTCCGGAGGATTTCCTTCGACTCACTCGGATTCGACTGTTCCGCACCGAGTCCGATCGGCTCCCCACCAGCCCGTATACTCGATACTCCCGGAATCCATCAGCTTGCCTGGAGCGGCATTGTGACCAACGCGCGTCGGCACCCTCGGAGCACCACCGCCGATTCTGTGCTCACGGAAGTCGCGGACGCCGTCCGTCTCCAGGAGGGCCCGCCCGGAGTGCGGTCCGTCCTGCGCGCCCTGCGCCGTCTGGCCCCCGCCTCCACCAAGGACCTCAGCCGCGCCACCGGCCTGCCCGTCCCGATCGTGGCCGCCCTGGGCAACGAACTGCGCCGCCGGGGCCTCGTCACCAAGGAGCGCCCCTCCCGGCTGACCGAGGCCGGCCAGGACGTCGTCGCGCAGCTCGGCATGGACCTCACGCTCGACGCCACGTGCCGCACCTGCGACGGGCGCGAGCTGGTCATCCCCGACGTGCTGGACGAGGCCGTACGCCGGCTGCGCGCCCTGATGGAGTCGGGGCCCGCCGCCGACATGGCGATCGACCAGTCGCACTGCACGGCCGAGACCAAGGTGCGCCGGGTGCTGGCGCTGCTGACGGCGGGCGCGCTGCCGGGCGGCTCCCTGCTGCTGATCGGCGACGACGACCTCGTCTCGCTGGCCGTCGCGGTCGTGGGGGACGTACTGGGCGGGCCGATCGTCGAGCGGGTGACCGTCGTCGACATCTCCCCCGAGATCCTCGACTACATCCAGAAGGTGTCCGCCGGCCTCGGCACCCCCGTCGACACGGTCCGGCACGACCTGCGCCAGCCGCTGCCCGAGGCCCTCCACGACCAGTACGACGTGGCGATGACCGACCCGCCGTACACCCCCGAAGGGGCCCGGCTCTTCCTCTCGCGCGCCGTGGAGGGCCTGCGGCCCGGCCCCGCGCACAGCGTCTTCTTCTCCTTCGGCGGCAAGAGCCCGGACGAGATGCTGGAGGTGCAGCGGGAGATCATGGGGCTCGGCCTGATCACCAACGGCTACATCCGCAACTTCAACGAGTACGAGGGCAGCGGCATCCTGGGCGGCGTCGGCTTCTTCCAGCACCTGCTCACCACCAACTCCACCGCGCCCTCCCACCAGGGCGAGTTCAGCGGTCCCCTCTACACCGGCGACAAGCGGACCCGGCAGCGCGAGTACACGTGCGTGGCGTGCGAGGGCAAGGTCCGCGTCGGCCCCGGGGCCCGCTGGACCTCGGTCGCCGCCCTGCGCGCCGACGGCTGCCCCCACTGCGGCAAGGGCCCCTTCCGCCCGGGCCGCCTGGTCCCGGTGGAGGACTCCCCGGCCCTGCCCACGGCCCCGGCCCCCACCGAGACACCGGCTCCGGTACAGGAGGCCCCGGTACAGGAGGCCCCGACGCCGACCCCGGCTCCCGCGGCGGCTCCCGCGCCGGCCCCGGCTCCCGCCCCCACGAGCCGAACGTACGGCTGGAGCCCCCCGGCCGACGACGAGCGTGCCGCCCTCGTCCAGCGGGCGCGGCCGTACGTCACGCGTCAGGCCGACGAGCGGGATCTGCCCGCCATCGGGGAGTTCGAGGCCGAGATCGCCCGGGTCTCCTTCGGCGAGGACGCCGTCGACGACCCCGCCCGGTGGGCGTCCCGGCTGGGCCGTGCCATGGAGAAGTCGAAGGAGGGCATGATCGTCGCCCACGGTCCGGGCGAGCAGCCCGTCGGCTGGTGCTGGGTGAGCATCAACCAGAACGCGATGACCGGCGACCGCTACGCCAACTTCCGCTCCCTGGCCGTGTCCCCGGTGGACAACCGCGGCGACGTCGCCGAGCTCCTGCTCACCGCGGGCCTGGAGTTCTGCCTGGCCAACGGCATCACGGAGGTCGTCGGCCGGGTCCACGTCGGCAACGTCCCGATGCGCACGGTCTACCGCAAGTTCGGCTTCGACCCCACCAGCCTGTCGATGAAGCTGTTCCTGCCCCGGGAGGCCACGTGACCGGCTTCGACGTGGACGGCGTCAAGTGCGTCGTCTGGGACCTCGACGGCACCCTCTGGGACGACGTCGCCGTGGAGACCCCCACCGACGAACTCCCCGCCCCCCGCCCCGAGATGCTCGCCGCGATCGACGCGCTGGCGGGGCTCGGCGTGCTCAGCAGCGTCGCGAGCCGCAGCGCGCCCGCCGTCCTGGACCGGCTGGCCGCCGGGCGCCCGGAGGTGCGGACGCGCTTCCTCGCCCCGCAGGTGTCCTGGCAGGACAAGAGCGAGTCGCTGCGCCGGATCGCGAAGGACCTCGGCATCGCCGTGGAAGCGCTGGTCCTGGTCGACGACTCGCCCTACGAGCGCGCCGAGGTCGAGGCGCTGCTGCCCGGCGTGCGCACCCTCGCCCCCGAGGACGTACCGGAGCTCCTGGCCGCGTTCGAGGGCCGCGAGGTCACCCCCGAGTCACGCGAGCGGGTCCACCGCTACCGCACGGAGGAGACCCGCCGTGCCGAGGGCGAACGCTTCCAGGGCACCCGGGAGGAGTTCCTCGCCTGGTGCGACATGCGGCTCACGATCGGCGCCGCCGCCCCCGACGAACTCCCCCGCGCGCTGGAGCTCGCCGCCCGCACCCACCGCCTCAACTCCTCCGGCCTCACCCCCGACCGGCTGCGCGAGCTGGCCGCCTCGGACGGGCACGAGGTGTACACCGCCCGGATGACCGACCGGTTCGGTGCGTACGGCGTCATCGGCGCCGCCCTCGTCGACCGCACCGCGCCCGCCGTCTGGTCCGTGCCGCTGCTCGCCCTCTCCTGCCGGGTGGCCGGCCGGGGCGCCGCGGCCGCCTTCCTGTTCCGGCTGATGGAACGGGCCCGGGAGGCAGGCGCCGACGAGTTCCGGGTGACCCTGCGCCCGACGGACGCCAACCTGGAGATGCGCATCCTGCTCCGCCAGGCGGGCCTGCGCCGAACGGACGTAACGGACGCGACGGACGCGGCCGGGGGCGCTGCGGATTCGGCGGTCCTGGGCAGGTCCCTCCACGGCGACCTGCCGACACCGCCCCCCTATCTGCATGTATCCGACCGAGAGGACGCCGACGCGTGACGAACGCCCTGGACCGGGCCACGGTGGAGCGCGAGCTCCGTTCGATGATCGCCGAGGCCGCCCGGCTCGACCCTGCCGTGGTCGGGGAACTCCCGGCGGACACCGACCTGTTCGGCCCGCGGATCGGTCTCACCTCGCTGGCCGGCGTGACGCTGCTGGGCACGGTCGACGCCCGCTTCGGCGTGGACGTCGCCGCGCTGGACCTGAGCCTGGACAGCCTGCAGTCCATCGCCACGCTCACCGACTTCGTCGCCGAGCACCTCCAGCCTCTCTAGGCACCCGTCTGTAGGTCATCCCTGTTCAAAAAGGGTGATCCGCACGGACGTGCCGTGACTCGCCCAGGGCGGCGGCGTTGAAGGGGGAGTGCGGCGGCGCGTCCTGCCGTCGCGCGAACCGATCCCCTTAAGGAGAACGTGATGTCTCGCATCGCGAAGGTGGCCGCGGTCGCCCTCGGCACCAGCGCCGTAGTGGTCAGCGGCGCCGGTCTGGCCATGGCGGACGCGGGTGCGCAGGGTGCGGCCGTGGGCTCGCCGGGTGTCCTGTCGGGCAACGTCATCCAGGTCCCGGTCCACGTGCCGGTCAACGTCTGCGGCAACACCATCGACGTCGTCGGCCTGCTGAACCCGGCCTTCGGCAACACCTGCGCCAACGTCAGCGACCACGACGGCGGCGACAAGCACGGCCACGACCACGACCACGGCTACGGCAACTGACGTACCCCGTACGCAGCACGGAGAGAGCCCCGGCACCTCGAGCGCCGGGGCTCTCCCCGTGTTTCCTGATGTCTCCGGGTTCTTCCGGGTGCTTCCGGGCGGGTCAGGCGTACCGGTAGATCCGGCTCGCGTCCTCCAGCTGGTCCGGCGTCACGTCCCATGGGGGCAGCTTCTGGTGGCGGGCGACGACGCGGCCGCGCTGGCGGTCGCCGGGGCCCGGCGGCCCGGCCGGCAGATAGCGGTGGTCGCGGTGGCGGTGCTGCCAGCGGGTCCACACCAGGTCGATGAAGGCGTGGTGCAGCCAGAACACGGGGTCGTTGACGGAGGCGCCGCCGAGCATCGCCCCGCCGACCCACCGGTGCACCCGGTTGTGGTTGCGCCAGGCGACGCTGCCCCGGCCGGTCCCCCAGCCCTCCAACCTGTTGCGGAACCCCCTGGTGACCGTCGAGTCCCAGGGCGAGACGTCGTAGACCGGGTCCTGCAGCGCCCACTCCAGCTCGCTCGGGGTGGGCAGGTCGATGGGGTCGCGGGCGCGGCCGAGGTCCCGGGTGAGGAACTCCCCGTCGGTGATGCCCTCCTTGAGAGGCCAGTCGCCGGTGGAGTAGGCGAACGGCCCGGTCGTCACCTGGTGGTCGGAGGAGCGCCCGTTACCGCCGAGGAGGTCCTTCGTCCAGGGCGCGGAGGTCTTGCCGCGGTCCCGCGTCCAGTCCCAGTACGGCACCGTCACCGAGGAGTCGACCCGGCGCAGCGCCTGCTCCAGATCCAGCAGGAACTGGCGGTGCCAGGGCAGGAAGGAGGGCGCCATGTGGGCTGTACGCAGGTCGCCCTCGCCGTCGGAGGCGTAGTAGTCGATGTGCGTCCGGACGAACTCGTCGTACTCGCCGCGCCGTTTGATCTCCAGGAGCGCCTTCACGAACCGCCTGCGTTCGGCGACGGTGAGCGTGCTGACGTCCTTACGCGTGTAGACCATGGCGTCCCCCCATGTGCGTTCCGTCGTGCGGGTGGCTGCTGCCGGTGGAACCGGTGTCGCGCAGCTTCTCCCCCGGCCCGAGCTCGTCGACGGCGGCCCGGGCCGCGGCCAGCGGGGTGTCGTACGAGCGGTAGTGGTCGACCATGCTCAGCCAGGTGCCGTCCGCCCGGCGCATGAGGTGCAGCGGGCGGCCGTCGACGGTGACCTGCCACCGGGGGCCGGCGGGGGCGCGGTCCGTCGGGGCGTGCTCCGGCGGGGCGAGGACGCCCCGGAGGTGCCGACCGCGGTACACCTCGTCGAACTCGTCGGCCTTGTCGACCCTGGTGTCCGCGGCGGCGTCCTGCGGACCCGGGGGCGGGGACGCGGCGACGACCGGGGCGATGGTGAAGGCGGCCGCCGCGGCGCCGAGCAGCCCGCGCAGCAGGTCGCGCCGGGTGCGCCGGGGGCTCGGGTCCGGACCGAGTCTCCCCGCGCCCACCGGCCTCGCGCCCACGGTGCTCGCGGGGTTCATGGTCACGGATGCTGCGGTCGCGGGTACCGCGTCGACGCTGACGGCCATGGTGTGTGCTCCTCGTCCGGTTCGGTTGTCGTTAGCGGTAACCGCCCGGCGGCCCTCCTGGTCACCGCTCGGCGCCCGAACACCCGTCAGAAGCACGCAGAAGCACGCAGACGTACGCAGACGGGCCCGGACGGCGATCCGTCCGGGCCCGTGGTCGTCCAGAGCCTGCGTCCAGGCGTGCGTCCGGGTGCGCGTTACAGCCCCTGGCCCAGACCGAGGTCCGCGCCGGGCACCGTCTGCAGCACCGGGGTGAGCACGCCGGCCTGCGGCATCTTCAGGTCCGGCAGACCGAAACGGTCGGGGTTGGGCGCGGTCAGCGGAGCGTCCAGGGAGAGGCCCGGGCCCATCGTGCGCAGGTCGGAGGCGGGGGCCTCGAGGCCTACGTGGTTGAAGCCGTCCCCGAGGATCTCCGGCAGCGGGGCGCGCAGTCCCGCGCCGGGCAGCCCGGCGCTGACGGGCAGCTGCGGGATGACCCGCTCCGGGATCAGACGGCCCTCGACATAGCGCGGCCCCTCGGGCGCGCCGGGCATCGGCAGCGGGATCTCGCCGCCGATCTCGGGCAGTTCCACGTTGAGGGACTTCTCGACGCCGTCCAGCGGAACGGGGACGGGGACGGTGCCGACCGCGGCGGCGGGGGTCGCGACGGCGGCGCCGGCCGCGGCCGCCACGCACGTCAGCACTGCGGCGAGGGTTCCTCGGGTGGTCGACTTCATCTCGGGTACGGGCCCTTTCGGAGAAGATCGGAGGAGAGAGCGGAGGAGAACGGAGGAGAACGCAGGAGAACGGACGGGATTCGGGAGGCTGTGCGTCCGTACCTGGTAACGAGCCGGAAAACGGCATCAGTTCACAATTCCCCCGAGCGCAGCAATCGCCCGACAATGGGATGTTCAGCTCGTCCAGAAATCCCACCATCGGGTCAGGATCAGCATCCCGACCACCCCGATGTGCAGCAGCGGCAGCACCCAGGCGAACTCGGCGAAGAACGTCCGCAGCCCGGCCGGCGCCGGCAGGAACCCGTGGCGTACGTCGAGGGAGACGGCGTACCAGAACAGCAGGATCGTGGCGATCCACGCCAGACAGCACCACAGGCACAGCGCGTTGATCCGGTACAGGGACTCGAACTGCAGCCAGGACACGAACCCCACGCCGAACAGACAGCCGCCGGTGAAGGTCAGCCAGTACCAGCGGGGGAAGGCCGCGCCGGCCAGCACGCTCACGCCGACGCAGACGACCACGCCGTAGGCCACCAGGCCCAGCATCGGATTGGGGAACCCGAACGCCGAGGCCTGGTCGCTCGTCATGACGCTGCCGCAGGAGACCACCGGGTTCAGGCTGCACCCGGGCGTGAAGCCGGGGTCCTCCAGCAGTTTGAACTTGTCGAGGGTGATGACCCAGGAGGCCAGCAGCCCGGCCGCGCCGGCGAGGACGAGCAGCAGGGCGTACGCGCGGCCGCCCCCGACGGCGTACGCCCGGCCGCCCTCGACGGTCGGGTGCGCGGGGCCGCCCTCCGCGGTGTGCGCCGGGCCGCCGTGCGCCATCAGCTGCGCAGGCTGCGGGCCGGAAGGACGACGTGGGCCGCGGCCGTGAGGGTCTCGTCGGCGCCCGCGAACGCGGCCAGCGCCTCCGGCTCGACGGGCTTGCCGGGCACGGCCTCGGGCCACGGGCGGGTGGTGAAGACGAGGTAGGCGTAGCCGCGCTCCTCGACCGCCGCGAGCCACTCGGGCGGCGGCACGCACTGGGCGCTGAAGCTCGGCATGTTCAGGACGGCCTGGCCGAACTGAACGAGGAGGGTCACCGGCAGGCCGGGCCGGTCGGCGCCGTCGACGAGGTCGCCGCCGACGGGCAGTCCGTTGTCGGTGAGCATGCGCTCGATGGCGGCGGCCGTCGTCTCGGCGCCGCCGTCCGCCGCGTCGCCGAGGGAGTAGGCGAGGAGGTAGGGCATGTCGCTGCCGCCGGGCGCCTCGCCGCTCCACGGCATCACGACGAGGGTGCCGAGGTCGGCCACGCGGAAGGGGAGGGTTGCGCTGGGGGTTGAGGTCACCGCGCGACCCTATCGGCGGGCCGCGGGGCGTCCGCGCGCGTTCTCACCCGTGCGGAGGACGCCCCGTCGGCGCGCCACACGAACGAGGGACGCGCACCGCGCCTTTCTCGAACAGCACGGACCACGGCACGGACCGCAGCGCCCGGAACACGCCGAGGGCCGGTCCCGTGGCGCACAGGACCGGCCCTCCGGGAACGTCTCAGCCCTGCAGGGGCAGCCCGCCGAGGAGCGGGTTGTGGGTGTTGAGAGCGCCGGTCGCGCCCTTCACGGTGCTGAGCACGGAGTCCTTGTTCTCGGTGTCGAGCGCGTTCGACTGGTGCTGGAGCGGCATCATGTCGGCCGGGTCGATGACGAGCGGGCGGCTGGTGAGGGTGTTCACGGCGCCGTTGAGGCTGGTGGGCGTGAGGTCGGCGGTGCTGTAGGCGAACGCGGGCGCGGCGGCGCCGGCGAGGACCACGGATCCGGCGACGACAGCGGCAGCCTTCAGGGACTTCATCGGGTTCCTTTCTTCGGCGACTCGGCAACTCAAGTCACCACGGGAAATCACCAGAGGTAATTCTGACGTCGTGCTTAACGAGCCCTGCCGGATGCGGAAACCCCGTGCGCGGAATGTTTGCACAGAATGTTTCTGCACCCCGACCGAAAGCCCGCCCGAAAGGAAGGCCGTGCCGGGGTGCAGAAGGTGCGCTGAAGGCGCGCGGAAGGCGCGCTGAATTCGGCGGGCTGCCGTCAGCTCGCCGGGAGCAGGCTTCCGGTCGACAGCGCCGGGGTCGTGACCGGAAGCGCCGGAGCGGTGACCGGAAGCACCGGGGTCGTGACCGGCAGCTCGGGAGTCGTGACCGGCAACTCCGGTTTCGTCACGGGCAGTTCCGGAGTGGTGGTGGTCGGCAGCGCCGGAGTCGTGACCGGCAACTCCGGAGTCGTCGCCGGCAGTTCCGGAGTGGTGCTGGTCGGCAGCGCCGGAGTCGTCGCCGGCAGTTCCGGAGTGGTGCTGGTGGGCAGCGCCGGAGTCGTCGTCGGCAGGCTCGGCAGGGTCAGGCCGACGCTCGCCAGGGTGGCGGCGAGCAGGTTGACCAGGTTGGTCACCACGCCCGTGCCCGCGGTGACGATCCCGCCGACGTCGGCGGAGGTGGCGGCCGCGAGCAGTGCGGCGACCGCGCTCTGCACGGCGGCGACGGCGTCGGCGACGGGGTCGGCGGCGGCCGCCTTCGACCGCGCCTTGTCGGCGTCGCCGCTCTTGGCGGGCTTGGGCAGCGTCGGCGGGGTCACCGGAGCCGCTGCCGTGATCTTGGCGACGGCCTCGTCGACGGCGCCCTTGAGCCGGGTCGCCTGGTCGGCCGAGAGCTTGCCGTCGTCGGCCTTGAGGACGCCGTCGAGGGCGTCGGTGACCGGTTTGAGCACGCCGCCGAGATCACCCAGACTCTTGGTCTGGGCGAGGAGCGCGTCCGCGCCGGGGACGGGCGCACCGGTCGCCGCAGCGGTGCGCCCACGAGCCGTGTCGCCGTCGGCCGCCAGGGCGACGGGGGCGGCGATGCCGAGGACGAGAGAGGCGCAGAGTGCGGTGGAAGCGATACGCCGTGCGGGCAGCCCACGCATGGGAGTTCCTTTCGATGGTGCTCGGGTCCTGAGCCCACCGTGCGAGGGCCTGTAGCACTCCGCAACAGATCGACTGCATGGCGTAACCGTGACGTGACCGCCCGATGCCGCATCGCCCCTGGTGGGGCCCGCCCCGGGCCGTCCGTCTGAGCTCGCCGGCCCGTGCCCCCATCCGAGGCGCATCCAAGGAACGCACGCGAGGAGCACACGCGAACGGCCGCCCTCCTGGCGGGAGGACGGCCGTTCGACGTAGCGCGTCGTGACGTCGTGACGTCAGTCGTTGACGCAGGTGTTGCCGAACGCCGGGTTCAGCAGGCCGATCACGTTGACCGTGTTGCCGCAGACGTTGACCGGAACGTGAACGGGAACCTGGATCAGGTTGCCCGACAGCACGCCCGGGGAGTGCTCGGCGATGCCGTTCGCGCCGCTGTCGGCAGCGGCGATGCCGGAGGCGCCGGCGACGGCCGCGGCGGCAACGGAGGTCAGGACCAGGCCCTTCGCGATACGCGACATGGAGAGGTGCTCCTTGGGGTTTTGACACAAACACCCGGGCGGGGATGCCCGGCGCTGAAGTCAACGCGCGGTACTCCCCGGGGTTGTGCCGCCAATGGAGTGACGTCCCGCCAGGCCGGTTTCACGATTCCGACACACTTGACCGGTTTCGACGGATTAGTCCCTACACCTACTAGAGTTGCGCCCCGTCCGACGTATCCCTATTGCCAGCAAATCGCACCGCAGTTCTCCGCCTCACGGTCTCCTCCGACCCGCTCCCGCTCCACGGTCTTCTTCGAAAGGGCACCGCCGGTCATGCGCAATTCCCTGGGTCCGCTGCTGCGCCGCGCGACGGTCGGCGGGCTCGCCCTCGTCTCGATCTGGACGCCGGGCGGGGCCCTGGCGGCCGGTGCACCGCCCTCCGCGGAGGCCGAGAGCGTCCCCTTCGCGCAGCGCTACCACGCCAGGCAGCACGGCGGGATCGTCCGCGCGGCCAACGCGGCCGTCAGCTGCCGCACCGCGCCGACGACCCGAGCGGACGCAGCGGTCCCGGCGGTGTCAGCGGTCCCAGCCGTCCCAGTGGCCCCGGCGGTGTCGGCGGTGTCGGCGGTGTCGGCGGTCCCAGCCGTCCCAGTGGCCCCGGCGGTGTCAGCGGTCCGGGCGCTCTGGGCGGCCCCGGACTGTCCGGCCGTGCGGGAGGGACAGGCGGCCGTCAACGGCGACTTCGACATGTTCTACGTCGACGTCGACAGCGACCCCAACACCTACAACTCCTCCCAGGCCGAGGTCCGGCTCCCGGGGGGCGCGCAGGTCACGTACGCCCGGCTGTACTGGGGCGGCAATCTGCGCGTCGGCGAGCAGAAGCCGCCCGAGGACAACGGGCGGGTGCTGATCGCCGAGCCGGGCGGGCAGTACAAGGAGGTTCTCGCGGACACGCTCGTCGGGCACCGGGTCAACCAGAGCGCCGACGCCTTCCAGGCCTCTGCCGACGTCACCGGCCTGGTGCGCTCCAGCGGCCAGGGCCTGTACACGGTCGCGCAGATCAACGTGGCCATGGGAAGGTCCACGGCCGGCGCCTGGGGCGGCTGGACGCTGGTCGTGGTGTACGAGAACCCGGCGGAGCCGCTGCGGGACCTCTCGCTCTGGGACGGCTTCGGCCCTCTCGGCGCCGGCGCCGGGCACGAACTCCGGCTGCGCGAGCTGGACATCCCCCAGGGTGCGTACGGCCGGGTCGGCCTGGTGGCGTACGACGGTGACTGCGGCCGTTCGGGTGACTCGCTCACCCTCTCGAGCGATTCCGGGGCGGCCTCGACGCTCACCAATGCCGTCAACCCGGCGGACGACGTGCTGAACTCCACGATCAGCGAGCCGGGGGAGGCTCCGGCGGCGCGTGTACCGGCGTACGTCAACACCCTCGGCTACGACTCCGATGTGTTCGATCTCGGCGAGGGATTGCGGCGCGGCGGTGACCAGCTGACCGTCCGGCTCGTTTCCCACCGGGACGCGGCGTGGGCCGGGGCGCTCTTCGTCGCCGTCGACACACGGACGAATTAGTCAGGCGCGTTCCGCCCGTCCCGAGCGCCACCGTGAGCGAGGAAACCGCGCCATGCACCAGCCAGAACCCGACGTAGGAACCCGGGTCCTGCACCTCACCCAGCCCGTGGACGGCGGGGTCGCCCGGGTCGTGTCGGACCTGACGCGGGCCCAGCTCGCCGCCGGTCTGCACGTCACCGTCGCCTGCCCCGACAGCGCCCTCGCCGAGGAGTTGCGCTCGCTGGGCGCGGACGTGCGCAGATGGCAGGCGACCCGGTCGCCGGGCCCTTCGCTCCCGGGTGAGGTACGACGGCTCGCGCGCGTGCTCGACGAGGCGCGCCCCGAACTGGTGCACGCCCACAGCGCGAAGGCCGGGCTCGCCGGACGGCTCGCGGTGCGCGGGCGGATCCCGACCGTGTTCCAGCCGCACGCCTGGTCCTTCGAGGCGGTCGGCGGGGCCACCGCGGCCCTCGCCCTGCGCTGGGAGCGGTTCGGGGCGCGGTGGGCCGACCGGCTGGTGTGCGTGAGCGAGGCGGAGCGCACGACCGGGCTGCGCGCCGGGATCGCCGGGCGGTGGAGCGTCGTCCCCAACGGCATCGACCCCGAGCGGTTCCGTCCGGCCCCCGCCGCCGACGCCGTACGGGCCGCTCTGCTGCCGGATCTCGAGGCGGGCGCGCCGTTGGTGGTGTGCGTGGGGCGGCTGTGTCGGCAGAAGGGGCAGGACGTGCTGCTCGACGCGTGGGCGGACGTCCTGCGGAAGGCGCCCGGTGCGCGGCTGGCGCTGGTGGGCGACGGTCCCGACCTTGCGGAACTCCGAGCCCGCGCCCCGGAGTCCGTGCGGTTCGCCGGGGCGGTCGCGGACGTCGCGCCCTGGTACCAGGCCGCCGATCTGGTGGTGCTGCCCTCGCGCTGGGAGGGTATGGCGCTGGCCCCCCTGGAGGCGCTGGCCTGCGGGCGTCCCGTGGTGGTGACCGACGTGGACGGCGCCCGGGAGAGCCTGCCGGCCGCGCTCGCGCCCCGCTGTCTGGTGCCCGCCGAGAACCCGGCGGTGCTGGCCGCAGCGGTCGCGGAACTGCTCCTCGACCCGCCGTTGCGGGAGTCGCTCGGCAGACAGGGGCGCCGGCACGTCCTGTCCACGCACGACGTGCGGGGCACGGCCCGGGCGGTCGCGGGCGTGTACGGCGCGCTGCTCACGGCCGAGAAGCCCGAGACGACCGCGGACGCCGAAGCCGAGCCGCGCGTCGCGTCCGCCCAGCGCCTCCCCCAGAACCCCACCCAGAGGCCCGCCCCGTGCCCCAGCCAGTGCTCAACCGAGTGCACCACCGAGTGCAGGGAGTCCATCCACTCGTGACTGCGGAAAGCACCGTCCCCTCCCCCGGCGCGCAGCCCGGATACTCGTCCGTCTCGGTCTTCCCCCGGCGCGAGAGCGCCGCGGGCTTCCGGTTCCCCGCCAGACATCCCCCCGTGCGGCCCGCCGCGCCGCTGCCCCTGCTGCTCGCCGACGGCCTCGCCGCCGCCGTCGGCGCGTCCGTGCTCGTCGCGGCGGGGCACCGCCCGCTGCTGGTGGCCCTGCTGGTCGCGGCGACGATGCTGCTGCGCCCGCAGCGCCCGCGCCCGGTGGTCGGCGTACTGGACGAACTGCCCGTCCTCTGCGGCCGGATCGCGGTGGCCTGGCTGGCGCTCGGCGCGCTCGCCGCGGTGTGGCACCCGGCGCACCCCTTCTCGGCGCACACCCTCCTGCTCGGCTTCGCCGCCCAGACCGCGGTCGACGGCGCCGCCCGGTCCGTGGTCCATCTGAGCCGCCGCCGGGAGCTGCTGCGCCGCCCGCGCTCCGCGCTCGTCATCGGCCCGGCGGCGACCGCGCAGCGGGTGGCCGCCGCCGTGCTGCGTCACCCCCGCTCCGGGATGGAGCCGGTGGGCGTGGTGGCCGAACGCCCCGACGGCCCCGAAGGCGCCGACGAACTGCCCGTGCTGACGACCGGTCAGGAGGTGCAGCGGGCCCTCATCCAGAACGGCGTCCAGGAGGTCCTGTGCGTCCACCCGGCCGTGCGCACCGTCCAGGGCCCGCTGCTGCGGGCGCTCGCCGAGTCGGGCTGCACGGTGTGGGAGGTCGACGCCGAGACCCCCTCGTACACGAGCCGCGAGCAGCTCGCCGGGTTCTCCTGCCGACGGCTGGACCTGGGCCGCAGACGGCGGGGCAGCTTCGGCAAGCGGCTGATGGACGTCACCGTCTCCGGGGCCCTGCTGCTGCTGGTCAGCCCGCTGCTGCTGGGGTGCGCGACGGTGCTGCGGCTGACCGCAGGGCCGGGGGTGGTGTTCCGGCAGGAGCGCATCGGCATGGACGGGCGTCCGTTCACCCTGCTGAAGTTCCGCACCCATCGTCCGGTCGACGAGCACGAGGCCGCGACCCGCTGGAGCGTGGCGGGCGAGCGGGAGATGAGCCGTTTCTGCCGTTTCCTGCGCCAGACCTCGCTGGACGAGCTGCTCCAGCTGTGGAACGTCCTGCGGGGCGATATGAGCCTGGTCGGCCCGCGCCCCGAACGCCCCTACTTCGTCGGCCAGTTCAGCCAGAGCTACCCCGGCTACGCGGCCCGTCACCGGATGCGGGCCGGCATCACCGGCCTGGCCCAGATCCACGGACTGCGCGGCGACACCTCGATCGAGGACCGGGCCCGCTTCGACAACGCGTACATCGACAACTGGTCGCTGTGGCAGGACGTGTGCATCCTGCTGCGCACCGCGGCCGCCCTCGTGCGACCGACCGGGAGCTGAAACCGACCGATGAGTCTCGCCCTGCCCCTCCCCCGCGCCCGGGCCTGGTCCCCGGTGCTGCCCGTCGTGGCCGTGGTCGCCCTGCTCGGCCTGCCGGCCTCCCCCGGCGGCGAGGGCGGCGCGGGCCCGGCCGACGCGCTCTCCGCGCTCGTCGTCCTGTTCTGCGTACTGCGGCTGCTGCGGCAGCGGCGGCGGCCCCTGTCCCGTACGGCCGCCGTGGTCCTCGGGCTGCCGGTCGTCGGGCTGGCGCTCGCCGCGATGGGCGCGTCCTCGCCGGGCGCGGGGCTGACCGGCCTCGGCCGCTATCTCCAGGTCTTCGTCCTCGTCCCGACGGCCGTGCTGCTGCTCGTCCGCGACCGCCATGACTTCCGGGTGCTGGCCTGGTCGTTCGTGGGGCTCGCGGGGTGGCAGGGGGCGGTCGGCGTGCACCAGTTCGTCACCGGGACCGGCGCCTCCTACCAGGGCGAGGACATCCGGGCGGTCGGCACCTTCGGACCGCAGGACGTGATGGGCATGGCGACGGTCGTGTCCTTCGGGCTGATCTGCGCGGTGGGGCTGGCCCTGGGCCGGACCTCCGTACGGCAGCGGGGCGTCGCCGCGGCCTGCGCGCTCGCGCTGTTCGTGCCGCTCGCCCTCTCCTTCAGCCGGGGCGCGTGGATCGCGACCGCGCTGACCTGCACGCTCCAGCTGGCGCTGGCCGGAGTGCGGCGGGCGCTGAAGGTGGGCGCCGTGGCGGTCGCGGCCGGGGTGATCCTGGTGGGCGGCTTCGGCGTCGGCTCGGCGATGCTCCAGCAGCGCATCGGCAGCATCACCCAGGTCGCGGACGCCCCCGACCAGTCGGTCACCGACCGGTACACGATGTGGGCGGCCGCGGTCGGCATGTGGCGGGCGCAGCCGCTGACCGGCGTCGGGCTGAAGGGCTTCCCCGAGCACCGGGACGCGCACGCCTCGCTCGCGCTGTCCTCCGGCAGCGACACCGCGGGCGCGGGCTCCGGCTTCGTCAAGCAGCCGCTGCTGTCCCCGCACAACATGTATCTGCTGGTCCTGAGCGAACAGGGCCTGATCGGACTGCTCGCCCTCGCGGGCGGCTGGCTGGCGATGCTGGCGTGCGGGCTGCGCGGCTGGTGGCGGGCGCGCGCGTCCGCCGCCGGCACGGGCCTCGACTGCGCGCTCGTCGCCTGCGGACTGCTCCTCTGGCAGCTCGTCGACTTCATGTACGCCGACATCGGCGGGCCCTCGACCGTGCTGACCGCCGTCGTCCTCGGGCTCGTGGCCTGGTGGGCGCTGGTGGGCAGCGGCCGGAAGGCGCTGACCCGATGACGGCGACGCCCGCCCGGACACCTGGGACGCCCGGGACACCCTCGACACCCCCGACGCCCCCGACACCCCCGACACCCCGGACCGACGGGGCCACGGGGGCCGTACCGTCGGCGCGAGCCGCGGCAGGGGCGGCGGAGGCCGTGGAGGCGGCAGGAGCCGCGGAGTTCGGCGAGGGCGGATCCCGAAACGCCGAGGGCGGGCCGACGGGCGGCAGGGCCGAACTCCCCTCCGTCTCCCGGAACTTCCTCGCCAAGGCCGCTCTCGTCACCGCCGTCCTCTCGGTCGCCGGGGCCCTGCTCGGCCTGGTCCGGGATCAGGCGCTGGCCCGGCTGTTCGGGGCGGGCAGCGACACGGACGCCTTCCTCGTGGCGTGGACCGTGCCCGAGTTCGCCTCGACGCTGCTCATCGAGGACGGGCTGTCCTTCGCGCTGATCCCGGCGTTCAGCATGGCGCTGGCCCGGCGCTCCCAGGGCGCCCCCGGGGACCCGGTCCGCGCCCTGGTCGCCGGCACGCTCCCCCGGCTGTCGCTGGCCTTCGTCGCCGTCGGCGCGCTGCTCATCGGCACCGCCCCCCAGCTGGTCGAGGCCCTCGCCCCCGGGCTGCCCGACCCGGCCCTCGCCGTCGACTGCACCCGGCTCACCGCGACCTGCGTGGTGAGCTTCGGGCTCGCCGGGTACTGCAGCGCGGCCCTGCGCGCGCACCGGCGGTACGTGGCGCCGGCGGCGATCTACGTGGCGTACAACACCGGGATCATCACCGGGATGTTCGTCCTGGGCGGGCACTGGGGGGTGCGGTCGGCGGCGGCCGGGGTGGCGGTCGGCGGGCTGCTCATGGTCGTCGTGCAACTGCCTTCGCTGTTGCGGCAGTTGAGGAAGCGGGGGGCGGCCGGGGAGGAGGCGGCCCCGGGCGAGGAGGCGCGGCCGCTCGACACCGCGCTGCTCGCGACGGTGCTGCTCTTCGCGTTGTGCCGGCAGTCCCAGGTGCTCATCGAGCGGTTCCTCGCCTCACATCTGCCGGCCGGGGCGATCTCGCATCTGAACTACGCGCAGAAGGTCGCCCAGATGCCGATGATCTTCTCGGTGATGGTGTGCACGGTCACCTTCCCGGTGGTCGCGCGGGCGCTGGCCGAGGGGGACACCGAGCGGGCCCGGGGCCGGGTGGAGCGTGATCTGTCGCTGGCCGCGTGCATCGTGCTGCTCGGCACGGCCGCGGTCGTGGCCTGCGCCCCACAGATCGTCGAAGTCCTCTTCCAGCGGGGCGCGTTCACCGCGCGGGACACGACGGCGACGGCGGGCGTGATGCGCGTGTACGCGCTCGGGCTGCTCGGCCAGACCCTGGTCGGCGTACTGGTCCGCTCCTACTTCTCGGCGGGCCGCGGCTCCTGGTACCCGGTGGGCGCGATGGCCGCAGGGATCGTCCTGACCGCCTGGATCGGCGCGCTGACCGTCGGGCCCTGGGGCGTGTACGGGATCGCCGCCGCCAATGCGACCGGCATCACCGTCACCGCCCTGGTGCTGCTGGCCGGCATGGGCCCGCGCAGCGTCCCGATCAGCACCCGGGGCGTGCTGCGCGAGCTGAGCCGGCCGGTGCGGGCCGCCGTCGTCGCCGCCCTCGCCGGGGGTTTCGTCGCGGCCCGGTTCGCCGGCCCGCTGTCCGGGCTCGCCGCCGGGGGGCTCACCGTCACCGCCGTGTTCGTCCTGCTCGGCCGGGCCCTGGGCGCCCAGGGCATCGCCTGCGCACTCCGATCCGTACGTTCCGCGACCCGAAGGCTGCCTCATGCCCCTTCCCGTTGACGCTGTCGGCGCCGCCGGCACTTCTGCCGCCTCTCGCGGCGTCGGCGCCAGAGTCCCCTGGGTGGCGATGTACCACTCCGTGGGCGACTGCGCCGACGACCCGTACCGCATCACCGTCGCCCCCGAACGGCTCGACCGGCAGCTGGCCTGGCTGCGCGGGCGGGGTCTGCGGGGCGTGTCCCTGGCCGAGTTGCTCGCCGCCCGCGCCCGGGGCGAGGGCCGGCGGCTGGTCGGGCTGACCTTCGACGACGGGTACGCCGACTTCCTCACCGGCGCGCTGCCCGTCCTGCGCCGGCACGGCTGCACGGCCACCCTGTTCGTGCTGCCCGGCCGGCTCGGCGGCGAGAACGCCTGGGATCCGCTGGGCCCGCGCAAGCCGCTGCTGACCGCCGACGCCATCCGGCAGGCCGCCGCCGAGGGCGTCGAGATCGGCTCCCACGGGCTGACCCACGTCGACCTCACCCGGGCCGACGACCGCACCCTGAACGCGGAGACGGCCGAGAGCCGCACCGCCCTCGCCGAACTCCTGGACGCCGAGGTCGCCGGCTTCTGCTACCCCTACGGGACGATCGACCAGCGGGCCGTGGCCGCCGTACGCGACGCCGGCTACGCCTACGCGTGCGCGATCGACCCCGGCCCGCTGAACGGCCCGCACGCCCTGCCCCGCGTGCACATCGGGCAGAACGACACCGCCGTACGGCTGTTCCTGAAGTACCGGCTGCACCGGCTGCGTCGGCGTCCCGTCGAGGGGCTGCGGTGAAGGCGCTGCACGTCATCACCGGGCTCGGGGTCGGCGGGGCCGAGCAGCAACTGCGGCTGCTGCTGCGGCACTTGCCGGTCGAGTGCGATGTGGTGACGTTGACCAACCCGGGGGCGGTGGCCGACGGGCTGGCGGCGGACGGCGTGCGGGTCGTGCACCTCGGCATGACCGGCAACCGCGACCTGGCCGCCCTGCCCCGCCTGGTCCGCGTCATCCGCTCCGGCGGCTACGACCTCGTCCACACCCACCTCTACCGCGCCTGCGTGTACGGCAGGCCGGCGGCGCGGCTGGCGGGCGTGCGGGCGGTCGTCGCCACCGAGCACTCCCTGGGCGACTCGCAGATGGAGGGCCGCAGGCTGACCGCGGGGGTCCGCGCGCTCTATCTGGCCAGCGAGCGGCTGGGCCGGTCCACCGTCGCGGTCTCCCCCACGGTCGCCGAACGCCTGCGGCGCTGGGGCGTTCCGGCCCCCCGGATCGAGGTCGTGCCCAACGGCATCGACCTCGCCCGCTTCCGCTTCGACCCGGTCGCCCGGCTGCGCACCCGAGCCCGCCTCGGCCTGCCCGACCACGCCTACGTGATCGGCGGCATCGGACGGCTGACGGCCGGCAAACGCTTCGACGTCGCCGTCCAGGCCCTCGCCCGACTCCCGCAGGACTGCTGGCTGTTGCTGGTCGGCGGCGGCCCCGAGGAGAACGTGCTGCGGCGCACCGCGCAGGAGGCGGGGGTCGCCGACCGCGTCCTGTTCACCGGCGAACGCCCCTACGTCCCCGACGGCGCCCCCGGCCCGGACCTGCCCTCCCTCGCCGCCGCCATGGACCTGTTCGTCTCCCCGTCCCCCGAGGAGACCTTCGGCCTGGCCGTGGTGGAGGCGCTGGCCTGCGGACTGCCCGTCCGCTACGCCTCCTGCCCCGCCCTCGAGCACCTGCCCGCGCAGGCCGCGGCGGGCGCCCGGCGGGTGACCGGCGGCGTCGAGGCGTTCGTCCGCGCCCTGGCCGAGGCCCGCGCGCAGGGCCCCGGCCCGCGCACCGCGCCCGACGCCGCCCACCACTACGACATCGCCCGCAGCGCCGCCCAGCTCATGGACGTGTACGCGGCCGCCGTCTCCCCCCAGCAGCCCCAGCAGCCTCTGTCGCCTCCGTCGTCCTCGTCGCCCCCGTCATCCCAGGGAGTCGCTTCCTCATGACCGAGAACTCCGCCCGGGCCCACCGCCCGACCACCGCCCTGCGCCGCGCCAAGGCGCTCCCGCCGTGGTCCCTGCTCGCGGCCGGCGCCGTCGCCGGCGGCCTGCTCGGGGGCGCGTACGGCGTCGTCAAGCCGCCCGTGTACACGGCCACCGCCTATGTCGTCGCCGTCCCCACCGCGAAGTCCGACCCGGCGTCCGCGCTCGGCTTCGCACAGGCCTACGGACGGGTCGCCACGCAGCTCGCGGTGCTCGGGGACGCCCAGGTGTGGGCGGGCGTGCCGGCGCGGACGCTGCAGCAGAACGTGCAGACCGCGACCTCGCCGGACGCGCCGATGGTCGCGATCACCGGCACCTCCTCGCGCCCCGACCTGGCCGCCGACATGGCCAACGCCGTCTCCCGCTCCCTGACCCAGCACGCCAGGACCACCCGGGCCACCACCAACGTCGAGCTCCAGCAGTTCGCCCGCGCGGTCCGGCCGACCAGCCCCTCCTCGGCCTCCCCGGCGGTGACCGGACTGGTGGGCGCGTGCGCGGGCGGGCTCCTGGGCGGGCTGGTGCTGCTGGTGCGGCCCCGGCGCGCCCCCCAGGAGGAGGCCGCCCGTCCGGCCGCCGTGCCCGGTCCGGCCCTCGCCGCCGACGCCCACGGGGCGCTGTGAAACCGACGTACGCGTGCGCGACGGGCCTCGTCACCGAACTCGTGACCGACGAGCGGGCCTTCGCCGACCTCGCCCCCGCCTGGGGCCGGCTGTACCGGCGGTGCGCGAGCGCCACCCCGTTCCAGAGCCACGCCTGGCTGCACTCCTGGTGGCTGTCGTACGGCAGGCGGGGCCGGCTGCGGCTGCTGGTGGTGCGCAACGGCGGCGAACTCCTGGCCGTCGCCCCGCTGATGGCCGTACGCAGACCGCTGCCCGCGCTCGTGCCGCTGGGCGGGGCGATCTCCGACTACGGGGACGTCCTGGTCGACGACGAGCACGGCGAGCGGGCCGTCGCCGCGCTCACCGAGGGTCTCGCGGCGGCCGCCCGCACCGCGCTGATCGACTTCCGCGAGGTACGGCCGGGCGGCGCGGTGGAACAGGTCTACGAGCACTGGCGCGGGCCGCGGCGACGGGTGAGCGACTCGGTGTGCCTGGAGCTGCCGGCCGTGCCCATGGACGAACTGCTGGCCAGGCTGCCCTCGGCGAAGGCCCAACGGGTCCGCGCCAAGCTGCGCAAGCTGACCGCGCTGGGCGTCGAGCGGCAGGTCGTGTCCCCGGAGGACGTGGACTGCGCGCTGCGTCGGCTCATCGAACTGCACCGGTTGCAGTGGCAGGGGCGGAAGGTGACGGGCGAACACCTGCGGGCGCGGTTCTGCGAGCACCTGGTGCGCTCGGTGGGGCCGATGGTGCGCTCCGGGGACGCGGTGGTCACCGAGTTCCGGCTCGACGACGACGTGGTGGCCGTCGATCTGACCCTGCTGTCGCGGCGGCTGGCCGGGGGCTACCTCTACGGCGCCCATCCCCGGCTGCGCGAACGCAAGGCGGACGTGGCGGTGATGCTGCTCGACGCCTGCGCCGAGCACACCCGGGGCGGCGGGCGGGCCGCGCTGAGCCTGCTGCGCGGCAACGAGCCGTACAAGCACCACTGGCGGCCCGAACCGGTCGTCAACCAGCGGCTGTTGCTGGCCCGTCGGCGCACCGCCCCGCTGCTGTCGGCGGCCGTCTGCGACGTGGTCGCGCGGCGGCGGGGCAAGGAGTTGCTGCTGCGTCTGGAGCAGCGGAAGGAGCGCGACGGTGGCGGCGGGTCCTGACGCGGGCCTGCCGCCACCGCACCGCGGCTCACCGGTTGCGCGACCACCAGTCCAGACGTACGCACAGCCTGCCGCCGAGCCAGTGCTCGACCCAGTCGCCGAGCTCCAGCGGGGAGCAGTTCGCCGGGGGCTCCGGCGTGCCGGGCGTCGTGGGCCGGCCGGTGGGCACCGGAGTCGTCGGGTCCACGGGCGCCGGGATCGACGGCGCCGGCTCGTCGGTGCGGCCGGACAGGAGCGAGCGGTAGACCGCGGTCGACTGCGGGTTCTGCCGGCACTGGAACACGCCGTGCGGGCAGTAGTCGGTCAGCGTGTTGTACAGCGCCTGGTGCTCGTCCATCCAGGTGAGCATGCGCCGCATGTATGCGGCGTTGTCGCCGTTGCGGAAGAGTCCCCATTCAGGATAGGAGATGGGCTTGCCGTGGGATTTGGCGAAGTCCACGTGTTCCTGAAGTCCGTAGGGCTCTTTCACCTGTTCATCGAACGAAAGTCCGGTCGGCTGGTCGTAGGAGTCCATTCCGACGATGTCGACCGTGTCGTCGCCCGGGTAGCACTCGGTCCAGGGAACGGCGTCCCGGCCGCGGGTCGGCGTGAAGTCGAACCGGAATTTCTGGCCCGGCACCGACCGCATGGTCGTCACGATCCGATTCCAGTACGTCTTCCAGGCCTCCGGGTCCGGCCCGCAGCGGTGGGTGTACGTGGTGCCGTTCATCTCCCAGCCGAGCACGATCACCGTGTCCGGCACCTCGAGTCGGACCAGCCGCTCGGCGAGGGCCTTGAAGTGGTGATCGAACTCTCCGGCCGCGCCCTGCCGCAGCAGCGTGCGCACGTCGGCGTCGGAGACGCCCTCCTCGTTGCGCTCCAGCATGGGCACGTTGAGGACGAGCATCCGGTCGTCCTTCTCCCGCCGCCAGTCCGCCCACACGTCGAGGAAGCCGGGCGGGCCCTCGATGCTGCGCCACCGGTCGCCCGGCAGGTAGGTGTGGCCGACCCGCAGCTCCGCACCGCCCAGCCACTCGCTGAGCTGCGCGATCCGCGCGACGCCCCGGGCGCCGTAGTCGAGGTAGGCGCCGAAGGCGGGGACGGGCTTGACCGGGGTCACGGTCACGGGCGCGGGCACGGGCACCGGCGGCGGCTGGACCGGGGTCGTGGGCAGCGCGGGCGTGACGGGGATGTCGGGCGTCGCAGGGGTGTCGGGGGTCGCGGAGGTCGCGGAGGTCGCGGCCGGGACGGTCGCCGCGGGGGCGTCCACTGCGGGAGCGTCCACTGCGGGAGCGGGAGGATCGGCGAACCGCCCCACCCCCGCGCCCGCGGCGAATCCAGGTCCGGACGCCAGCGCGGCCGAGGCCGCGACCGCCGCCGCGACGACGGCCAGCCGCCAGGACCGCGTGCGTCGCTGCTGTGGGGTCATGCCTGCTCCTTTCTCCACTCTGGTGCTGCTCGCGCTCTTCGCGTTGTTCGCGTTGTTCGCGTTGTTCGCGTTGTTCGCGTTGCCGGTGCTGATCGCGCTGTAGCGCCTGGGGCATTCGCCTTACTGACGCCCTGTCATATGAAAGTCACACGAAAAGGAATTACGCCACCGCCGCTACGGCTTTCGAGTGTCCTGATCGCCCATACCGGTGACCTGAAACGAAGGACCCTGAGAAAAATGCCCGTGTCGCTGCTCGACACCCGCGTCCCCGCCGTCCTCCTGCGAATCGACCAAAACCCCTTTCACCACGGAACGCTGGGAGCCGTGCGCTCGCTCGGCCGAGCCGGCGTGGACGTCCACGTCGTCGCCGACTCGACGGGAAGTCCCGTACGCATGTCCCGTTTCGTACGCCAGTTGCATCCCCCGCCGCCGCCCGGCGCCTCCCACGACGACATCGCCGCCGTCCTGCTGCGAGTGGCCGCCCGCATCGAACGGCCCGCCGTGCTGATCCCGATGGACGACGCGGGCGCGGTCGCGGTGAGCAGGCTGCGCGAGGAGCTGGCGCCCGCCTATCTGCTGCCCCAGCAGCCGGGGGCGGTGCCCGAACGGGTCGCCGACAAGGCGGAGCTGGCCGGGCTGTGCGCCGCGGCGGACGTGCCGCACCCGCTGACGGTGGTCCCGGACAGCGCCGCGCAGGCCGCCTCCGACGCCTGGCGCCTCGGAATGCCGGTGGTGGCGAAGTGGAGCCGTCCCTGGCTGCTGCCGACCGGAACAGGGCTGCGCAGCACGGTCGTCGTGCGCTCCGCGCAGCAGGCGCGCGAACTGTATCTGCGCACCGAGGAGGCCGGCAGCAGACTGCTGCTCCAGGCCTTCCTGCCGCCGGGAACGGACCTCGACTGGTTCTTCCACGGGTACGCCGACCGCTCCGGCGTGGTCCACGGCGGCGGTCCGGGCCGCAAGCTGTGCGCCTGGCCGCGCGGCGCGGGTCTGACGGCGGTGGGCGAGTGGACCGAGAACCCACAGGTGCGGGCGCTGGCCGAGCGGCTCACCGGCCGAGTCGGCTACCGGGGCATCTTCGACCTCGACTTCCGCCGCTGCGCCACGACCGGCGACTACCACCTGCTCGACTTCAACCCACGCCCCGGCGCCCAGTTCCGGCTCTTCGCCGACGCGGGCGGGCTGGACGTCGTACGGGCGCAGCACCTGGATCTGACGCACCGTCCGCTGCCGGAGCCGGCGGCGTTGCCGGGGCGGGCGTTCGTGGTGGAGAACTACGCGCCGCTGGCCGCGCTGCGCCGCGCGCCCCGCGGCCGCGAGCTGGCCTGGCACGCCCGTGACGACACCGCTCCCGGGCGGGCGATGTGGGGCCTGTGGTGCACCCATGTCGGCCGCCGACTGCTCGACCGGCTGCGCGGCACCAGCGCGGCCGGAGCGACGGGTGCGCCGGGTGCGCCGGGTGCGGCCAGGAACCGACCCCATGTGGTCCGCCAGACGCCGTCGCCGTCGCCGTCCCCGTCTCCGGCCGAGGTGACGGATGCGACGGGAGCGACCGGTGTGGCCGGCATGCCTGGTGCAAGCGGTGTGGCCGATGTGGCCGAACCGACCGACGACGAGAAAGCGAGCAGCTGCTGATGTACGACCTGCTGGTGGTGGGCGCGGGCCCGTACGGCCTGTCCATCGCGTCCCATGCCGCGGACGCGGGGCTGAGCCTGCGCGTCTTCGGCCGGCCGATGGCCTCCTGGCGCGACAACATGCCCCGCGGCATGTTCCTCAAGTCCGAGCCCTGGGCCTCCAACCTCTCCGACCCCGGGGCCCGTTGGCGGCTCGACGCGTACTGCGCGACCCAGGGCGTGACGGCCCGGCACGGGGAGCCGATCCCGGTGGAGATGTTCGCCGAGTACGGCCTGTGGTTCGCCCGCAACGCCGTCCCCGAAGTGGACGAGCGCACGGTGACCCGGATCGTCGCCCGGCCCGGCGGTTTCGAGGCGGTCACCGAGGACGGCGAGACCGTGCAGGCCCGGACCGTCGCCCTCGCCGTCGGCGTCATGCCGTTCGTCGAGATCCCGGCCGCCCTGCGCGGACTCTCCCCCGGCCTCGTCTCGCACAGCAGCCACCACGGCGACCTCGACCGCTTCCGCGGCCAGGACGTCACCGTGATCGGCGGCGGCCAGGCGGCCCTGGAGACGGCGGCCCTGCTCGCCGAACAGGACACCCGCGTCCGGGTGTTGGCCCGCGCCGACCGGCTGTGCTGGAACGACGTGCCGCCGCCCTGGGAGCGCCCCTGGTGGCAGTCGGCCCGCTCCCCGCACAGCGGCCTGGGCCCCGGCTGGCGCAACTGGTTCTACTCCGAGCGGCCCGGCCTCTACCGCAGGCTCGCGGAACCGACCCGGGCGCGCATCGCGGCGACGGCGCTGGGACCGGCGGGCGCGTGGTGGGTGCGGGACCGGGTGGAGGGCGCCGTGGAGGTGCGCCTCGACCACGAGGTGACGTCGGCGCGGGCGGTGCCGGGCGGGGTGCGGCTCGAGGCGACGGGGGCGGACGCCTTCGAGACCGAGCACGTGATCGCGGCCACCGGCTTCAAGGCGACCCGGGACCGGCTCGGGCTGCTCGCCGGCGAACTGCGCGGCGCGCTGACCACGGTGGCCGACGGCTCGCCCGAGGTGGGCCGGGACTTCGAGTCGTCCCACCCCGGTCTGTTCCTGGCCGGTCTGCTCACGGCGGCCGGCTTCGGCCCGTCGATGCGCTTCGTCCACGGCGCGACCTTCACCGCGGGAACCCTCGTCCGAGGAGTACGGCGCCGACTGCACACCGGCGTCCCCAGCGGTGCGATCCCGGCCCCGGGACGACACGGGGCGACGGAGGCGGTACGGGGCTGAACGGGACGGGACGAGCGCGGGTGCCGGACGCGAAGGCGTCCGGCACCCGGGTGCGTTCGGCGGAGGAACGCGGTGCGTTCAGCGACGGGACGCGGATCGGCCTCGTCGGTACAGGACGGCGCCGCCCGCGATGAGCGCGGCGCTGACCCCCGAGGCGGCCAGCAGGGCCTCGCGGTCACTGCCGGTGTGCGGCAGCTGCGGCGGCGAGGTGTGGCCACCGCCGTTGGACGGCGGAGCGTGATCGCCACCGTGCGGGGGCGGAGTGGTGTGACCGCCGCCGTTATGACCGCCGCCGTTGGACGGCGGGGTGTGACCGCCACCGTGCGGGGGCGGAGTGCTGTGATCGCCACCGTACGGAGGCGGAGTGCTGTGATCGCCACCGTACGGAGGCGGAGTGCTGTGATCGCCACCGTACGGAGGGGGCGTCGTGTGATCGCCACCGTACGGAGGCGGAGTGGTGTGACCGCCACCGTGCGGCGGAGGCGTCGTATGACCGCCGCCGTGCGGGGGCGGGGTCGTGTGGCCACCCCCGTGCGGAGGCGGAGTCGTGTGGCCACCCCCGTGCGGAGGCGGGGTCGTATGACCGCCCCCGTGCGGAGGCGGAGTGGTGTGACCACCGCCGTGCGGAGGCGGAGTGGTGTGATCGCCACCGTACGGAGGCGAGGTCGTGTGGCCACCCCCGTGCGGAGGCGGAGTCGTGTGACCGCCACCGTACGGAGGCGGGGTCGTATGACCGCCACCGTGCGGCGGGGGCGTGGTGTGACCGCCGCCGCACGAGTCGCCGTACCCGCCGCAGTCGTCCCCGTAGCCGGAGCCTCCCTGACCGGAGTCCCCGTAACCGGAATCCCCGTAACCGGAGTCGCCGCGGCCCGAGTCGCCGTGGCCCGAGTCGCCGTGGCTCGAGTGCCCGTAACCGGAATCTCCGTAGCCCGAGTGCGCGTGTCCGGAGCCACCGTCGCCAGAGCCGCCGTAGCCGTCGTCGTCGCTGTGGGGCGTTCGGTGGGGGCTCTTGTGCGTGTCCGATTGGTTCGCACAGGAGTTGCCGAACGCCGGGTTGAGTGCGGCGACGACGTCGACCGAGTTGCCGCAGGCGTTCACCGGAACGTCCACCGGAACCTGGACGGTATTGCCCGACAGCACTCCGGGCGAACCCGCGGCCGTCCCGCTCGTCTGCGAGTCCGCCATAGCGGAGCCGCCGCCGCACAGGGACAGAATGCTCGTCGCGGCAGCCGCCGCGACCATTCCCTTGCTCAGGGTCTGTCGCAATCTCTTGTCTTCCTGCTTGAAGAAGTGGGAAAAGCCGGCCTTGGAACGCGCAGAAGCTGTCCAAGGCCGGCCTAGACCCAGCCCTACGGCTGGTGTGGCGCGTCGTCAGCCGTTGACGCAGGCGTTGCCGGCCGCCGGGTTCAGCAGGCCGATCACGCTGACCGTGTTGCCGCACAGGTTGATCGGCACGTGGACGGGAATCTGGACCACGTTGCCCGAGAGGACACCGGGGGAACCGATGGCCGCACCGTTGGCACCCGCGTCGGCGAAGGCCGGGGCCGCGGCCCCACCGAGGGCCAGGATCAGACCCGTGACGACAGCAGCGCTCTTCTTCATGAACATTCCCTTTCTCTGCGGTCATGCCTCGTTGACGGCCGAAACCGAGCGAGCAGAACTGGGACGGCTCGCACCATGACCCGCAGGCTGCAAACGAGAGATAGACAGCGAAGGAAACTAACGAACGCGTGCCGTCGGTGAATTCACTCGAACGCCTTCATATAATTGACTCGTCAGGCCCAATAAAGGAGAAACGGTTCACCTGCGGAGCGGGAACACCCGGGCGGGACATCGACGGGACACCGGCGGAACATCGGCGGGGAAGAAACCGCCGGACGGCCCGCGCGTGAGCGACGGGCCGTCCGGTCGGTCGACGCCGGTGGGCGCCGGCCCGCGTCAGCCGTTCTGCACGCCGTTGCCCGACAGGGCCGAGATGTCGTCCAGGATGTGCGACAGCGGCTCGTCGCCCTTGGCCTGGGTGCTGTTCTCGGCGCACTGCTGGTTCTGCGGGGAGGACAGGATCGGGATGTCCTGGACGGTGACCGGGACCGCGCCGACGACTCCGCCCACGTTCGCCTTGACCGGCAGACCGACGCACAGCTTGTTGAGGGAGCTCTGGACCAGCGTGGCCTGGGGGCTCATGTCGCCCTTGGTCACCGAGTTGCCGAACGCCTCGTGCGCGCCGTTGCCGCTGGCGGAGGTGGTGCCCGCGTCGTCCCCGATGGCAAGCGCCTGAGGCGCGGCCGCCGCCGATACACCCATGACGGAAGCGGCGACCGCCGCCACGGCCATTGCCTTCTTGAGCATTTCGCTATTCCTTTCCCTGTCCTGGCTTCGGGCCAGAACCACGTGCCTGCCACCGACTCAACCCGGTGCGCCGGAATTGGTTCCGCCTCTTCACCCGATCGGTTTTCCGACACCCCGGCCGGACTCGCAGCAATGGGCCATCGGAGTGAACCGGAGCAACCAAACGACCCGAGAGCGGTTGATCAGACCGCTCCGGTGGACGGGGTTTCTCACGAAAGGGACTTATCAAGTGATCAAGAAGGTACTGGCCACCGCCGCGGTCGCTGCTTCCGTCGTCGGCGCCTCTGCCGCCGCAGCAGCCCCGGCGCTCGCCATCGGCAACGACAGCGGCACCACCTCCGCCAGCGGCAACGGCGCCAGCCAGTCGTTCGGCAACTCGGCCACGTTCGGCAACATGAGCCCCCAGATGGCACTCATCCAGGGCTCCCTCAACAAGCCGTGCATCGGCCTGCCCGCCAAGATCAACGCCGGCTCCGTCCTCGGCGCTGTCCCGATCGCGGTCCAGGACATCAACGTCCTGTCCTCCCCGCAGAACCAGCAGTGCGTCGAGAACAGCACCCAGGCCAAGGGCGACGAGGCGCTGTCGCACATCCTGGACGACATCTCGGTGCTCGCCGGCAACGGTGCGGCCAACCACTGAGCGGTCTCTCCGTCCCGCCAGCGGGTCGCCGGATCATCGGCGGCCCGCTGTCCGGCGTTCACACGTGCGGACGAGTGGCTCACGGCCGACGCGAGAGGGGCGCACGTCCGGCGCGGGCGGTGCGCTGCGCCAATCGGGGCAAAGTCCGCAACCCCGGCGGGGGCTGGAGCGTTGACGATCATGCAGCTCCTCCCCCGGAGTCCGCTTTTCGAAGGGAAAGAAACATGAAGAAGCTGTGGGCAACCGCGGCCATCGCCGCCACCGTGGCCGGTGTCGCGGCCATGTCCGCGCCCCAGGCGCTGGCCATCGGCGACGACAGCGGCACCACCTCCGCCAGCGGCAACGGCGCCTCGTCGGAGTTCGGCAACTCGGCCACGTTCGGCGACATGAGCCCGCAGCTCTCGCTGGTCCAGGGCTCGCTGAACAAGCCGTGCATCGGCCTGCCCCTCAAGGCGAACGTGGGCGGCGTCCTCGGCGCGGTCCCGATCACCGTCCAGGACGTCAACGTCCTGTCCTCCCCGCAGAACCAGCAGTGCGTCGAGAACAGCACCCAGGCCAAGGGCGACGAGCCGCTGTCGCACATCCTGGACGACATCTCGGCCCTGTCGGGCAACGGCGCGGGCAACGGCTGAGCAGCCCCCTAGTCCCCGCGACGGCGGGTCACCGGTTCTCCGGTGGCCCGCCGTTCGTCATGTGCGGCGACCGTTCGTCAGGTGCGGCGGTAGACGGCCTCGATCTCGGTGGCGTACGCGGCGGCGACCGCGTGCCGTTTGACCTTCAGGGAGGGCGTCAGCAGTCCTGCCGCCTCGCTGAACTCGCCCTCGACCAGGGTGAAGGCCCGGATCGACTCGGCCCGGGACACCGCCTCGTTGGCGTAGTCGACGGCCCGCTGGACGTCGTCCCGCATCCGGGGGTCGGCGACGACCTCGGAGAGCGGGGTGTCGGCGGGCAGTCCGCGTACGGCGAGCCAGTGGGCGACCGCTTCAGGGTCGAGGGTGATCAGGGCGGCGATGAAGGGGCGGTTGTCGCCGACGACCATGCACTGGCCGACCGGGGTGCGGCTGCGCAGCCGGTCCTCCAGGACGGCCGGGGAGACGTTCTTGCCGCCGGAGGTGACCAGGAGGTCCTTCTTGCGGCCGGTGATGGTGAGGTAGCCGTCCTCGTCGAGGGCGCCGAGGTCGCCGGTGGCGAACCAGTCCCCGGTGAGGACCTCGTCGGTGGCCGCCGGGTTGTTCCAGTACGCGCCGAAGACGACCCCGCCCTTGATCAGGATCTCGCCGTCGTCGGCGATGCGGACCGCGGTGCCGGGGACGGGCCGGCCGACCGTGCCCGGGCGGGGTTGCAGCGGGGGCATGAAGGTGGCGGCGGCGGTGGTCTCGGTGAGGCCGTAGCCCTCGTAGACGATGATGCCGGCCGCATAGAAGAAGAGGTTGAGGGTGCGGTCGAGGGGTGAGCCGCCGCTGATGGCGTAGTGCAGGCGGCCGCCGAGTTCCTTGCGGATGCGGCGGTAGACCAGCAGATCGTAGAGGGCCCAGGCGGCGTAGAGGGTGGGGCCGGGGCCCTTGCCCTGGTCCAGGAACCTGTTCAGGTACGCCTGCGCGAAGCGCACCCCGACGCGTTCGGCGCGGTCGAAGGAGGCGGCGCGGCCCATCTTCTCGGCGGTGGCGCGGCCGGCCCCGTGGATGCGCTCGAAGAGGTAGGGGACGCCGACCAGGAAGGTGGGCCGGAACTCCTTGAGGGCGGGCCGGAGTTCGTCGGGTCTGACGCTCGGGAAGTGGCCGGTCTCGATGCGGGCCATCAGACAGGCGATCTGGAGGGTGCGGCCCATGATGTGGGCGAGGGGGAGGAAGAGGAGCGTCGAGGCGGTCCGGCCGGTGACCGCCTTGAAGACGGGGTGGAGCAGTTCGAGGAGGTTGGCGGCCTCGGCGTGCAGGTTGGCGTGGGTGAGGACGCAGCCCTTGGGGCGGCCGGTGGTGCCGGAGGTGTAGCAGATGGTGGCGGTGGTGTCGGGGGTGAGGGCGGTGCGGCGCTTGGCGACCTCCTCGTCGGGGAGGTCGCGGCCGAGGGCGGTCAGTTCGGCGACGGCGTCCGCGTCGAGCTCCAGGATGCGCGGGGGGTGCGGGTGGGCGGCCGTGCCGGCCGTCACCGTGTCGGCGTTCTCGGTGTTCTCGACGACGACCAGGGCCGCGCCCGAGTCCCGGACGATCCAGTCGACCTGGTCGGCGGAGGAGGTGGCGTAGATCGGGACGGTCCGGCCGCCGGCCGCCCAGATCGCGAAGTCCAGGAGGGTCCACTCGTAGCGGGTGCGGGACATCACGGCGACCTGGCCGCCGGGTTCGAGGCCGGCCGCGATCAGGCCCTTGGCGACGGCGGTGACCTCGGCGGCGAAGACCGCGGCGGTGACCGGGCGCCAGCCGTCGGGCCCCCGGCGGCGCAGGACCACCGCGTCGGGGGCCTCGGCCGCGTTGACGAAGGGAAGGTCGGCGATGCTGCCGGCGGCGGGCGGCGCCACCAGCGGCAGGGTGCGGACCTCACGGACTGCGCCCGAGTCGTCCCTGATCAGTTCGGCCTGGACGCGGGAGGCCAGGTCGGTGCGCTGCTTCGCCAGTTTCAGGTCCTTGCGTACGCCCATGCGGGCAACTTACTGACGCGTAGCGCCAAGCACCAGAGGTCGCACTAGACGTCGAGACGGCTTGCCTCGGCGACGGCCCGGGCGAGGTCGCTCACTTCGCCGTCCTCGGTCCTGCGGGCCAAGTCGGCGGCTCGGTCGGCGAGTTCGGCCAGGGTGAGGGCGTCCGGCAGGGGGTCGTCCGGGTGGCGCAGGGCGTCGGCGAAGTAGGCGGCGGTCGCGGTGACCTGGAAGCGGACGGGGGCGGCGGACAGGGAGTCGTGCAGGGCGTCGGTCTCCAGCTGGCCGGAGGTCTCGTGCGGGGTGCGGGTGTCGGGGTCGAGCCAGCGGACGGTGGCGGTGGCGAGGTGGCCGTCGGCGCCGTGTGCGACGCGGACGGCGTAGAGGGCGGTGACGGTGTGGCCGGGGCCGACCTCGCCGCCGTCGACGCGGTCGTCGCGGAAGTCGTCGTCGGCGACCCGGCGGTCGTCGTAGCCGATGAGCCGGAACTCGGCGACGGTCTCGGGGTCGAAGGCCACCTGGGCCTTGGCGTCGCGGGCGGTCAGGTCGACGTTCTGCGGAAGGTCGGTGGAGAAGACCTTGCGCGCGTCGTCCTCGGTGGAGACATAGGCGGTGTGGCCGTCGCCCTTGTCGGCGAGGCGTTCCATCAGGGCGTCGCCGTAGTCGCTGCCGACGCCCACGCCGAAGAGGGTGATGCCGTGGTCGCGGCGGGCGGTGGCGACGCGCTCCAGGATCGAGTCGGCGTCCGTGTCGCCGGTGTTGGCGAGGGCGTCGGAGACCAGGACGACCCGGTTGGTGGCGCCCTTGCGCAGGCCCTCGACGGCGGTGGCGTAGCCGGTCTCGACGCCGGCGCCGAGGTTGGTGGAGTCGGTGGGCTCCAGGCTGTCGACGGCGTCGTGGACGCGGCCTCGGCGGTCGCCGAGGCGGGTCATCGGCAGGACGGTCTCGGCCTCGCCGCTGAAGGTCACGAGGGCGACCGAGTCGTCGTCGCGCAGTTCGTCCGTCATCGTGCCGAGGGCGGACTTGGCCAGGTCCAGGCGGCCCGGCTCGCCCATCGAACCGGAGACGTCGACGACGAAGGTGAGGGCGGCGGGCGGGCGTTCGCCCCGCTTGTCGGCCGTGCGGGTGGCCAGGCCGACGCGGACCAGGGACCAGTCGTCGTCGCCGGTGCGGGCGCCGTCGACGGTGACCGAGAAGCCGTTGCCGTCGGGGCGTTCGTAGTCCTGGCGGAAGCTGTTGACGAACTCCTCGGGGCGGACGGTCGAGGGGTCGGGCAGCTCGCCGTCGGCGAGGGTGCGGCGGGCGTAGCCGTAGGAGGCGGTGTCGACGTCGAGGGCGAAGGTGGAGAGGTGGTCGGGGGCGGCCTTGCCGTCCTCGTCCGCGCGGGGCGCGCTGGGCGCCGGGAACGCCTCGCTGCCGCCTGCCGCCCCGTTCGATCTGCTGCCGCCGTCGTTCGATCCGCCCGCGCCGCAGCCGGTGAGCAGCAGTCCGGCGGCCGCCGCGCAAGCGAACAGTCGTCGTGTCCGGTAGGTCCTCATCTGTCGTGCCCCCTGTGTCCGTTGACGTCCACGTCTGTGACTGTGACGGGACAGGGGGCCGGAACGTGCGCTACGGAGCGTTGCGGATGGGTCTCGAAGAGGCCACGGCAGCGGCCTGTCGTGACCGGTGGGTGACCCTCCCTTGACCTACGACACGATGTCCTTGCGGGCGAAACCCCGGAAGGCCAGGGCGAACAGGACCAGGGCGTAGGTCACGGAGACGGCGGTGCCCTGGATCATGCCGGACCACTCGGGGGTGGGCTGGACGGCGTCGGCCCAGGCGAACTGCCAGTGCGCGGGCAGGAAGTCGCGCCAGTCGCCGAGGGCGGTGACGGCGTCCAGGACGTTGCCGACGATGGTCAGGCCGACCGCGCCGCCGACCGCGCCGAGCGGGGCGTCGGTCTTCGTCGACAGCCAGAACGCGAGCCCGGCGGTGACGAGTTGGGAGACGAAGACGTACGCCACGACGATCACGAGGCGCTGCGCCGCCGTGCCGGAGTCGAGCGCGCCGCCGGTGGGGAGTTCCAGCGGGCCCCAGCCGTAGGCGGCCGAGCCGACGGCGAGGGCGACGACGGGCAACAGGACCATCGCGGCCAGGCTGAGGCCGAGCCCGACGACGAGCTTGGACCACAGCAGCCGGGCGCGGGGCACGGGCGCGGCGAGGAGATAGCGCAGGGAGGACCAGCCGGCCTCCGAGGCGACGGTGTCCCCGCAGAACAGGGCGACCGGGATGACCAGCAGGAAGCCCGCCGACACGAAGAGGTTGACCGCGGCGAAGTTGGCGCCGGAGGCGGTCGCCGTGTCCATCAGGGTGACCGTGTCGTTGCGGCCGCCGGGCTGGCCGCCGATGGCGAAGGCGATCAGCAGCACGAAGGGCAGGGCGGCGAGGATGCCGCCCATGACGAGCGTGCGGCGGCGCTTGAGCTGGCGGGCCAGCTCGACGCGCAGCGGCAGCGTGCGGCCCGCCTGGTAGCCGGAGGCGACCTCGGTGAGCGTGCTCATGCGGAACCTCCGATCAGGGTGAGGAAGGCGTCCTCCAGGCGGCGGTGCGGTCCGACCGACGTCACCGGCACGTCGAGCCGGACGAGTTCGGCGACCAGCCGCTGGGCGGTGCCGTCGGTGTCCAGGCGGACCAGCAGGCCCTCGTCGGCCGGGACCGCGGAGGCCACGCCGGGCAGCGCGGCGATCTTCTCGACGACCGGCTCCTCCACGGGGGCGGCGGTGCCGACGAGGAGGGTGTCGCCGGAGCCGACGATCTCGGCGACCGGGCCCGCCTGCACGAGCCGGCCGCGGTCCATGACGACGAGGTGCGTGCAGGTCTGTTCGACCTCCGCCAGCAGATGGCTGGAGACGATCACCGTGCGGCCGGCGGCCGCGTACCGGATCATCACCTCGCGCATCTCGCGGATCTGCGGCGGGTCGAGGCCGTTGGTCGGCTCGTCGAGGATGAGCAGGTCGGGCAGGCCGAGCATGGCCTGGGCGATGGCGAGACGCTGGCGCATGCCCTGGGAGTAGGTGCGCACCGCGCGGGCGAGGGCGTCGCCGAGGCCGGCGATCTCCAGGGCCTCCTCGAGGTGGGCGTCCTGCGCCGGGCGGCCGGTGGCCTGCCAGTACAGCTCCAGGTTCTCCCGGCCGGACAGGTGCGGCAGGAAGCCGGCGCCCTCGACGAAGGAGCCGACGCGGGAGAGGACGGGGGCGCCGGGGCGGATGGCGTGGCCGAAGACGCGGATCTCGCCGCCGTCGGGCCTGATGAGGCCCATCAGCATGCGCAGGGTGGTCGTCTTGCCCGCGCCGTTGGGGCCGAGCAGGCCGAGGACCTGGCCCTTGTCGACGCCGAAGGAGACGTCGCGGACGCTGTAGCGGTCGCCGCCCGCGTACTTCTTGCTCAGGTCGGTGATCTGGAGCGGGACCTCGGCCAGCTCCGGGTCGGGGGCGGGCATCGCGGTGCGGCGGCGGCCGGTGACCAGCAGGGCCAGGGCGAGGGCCGCGCCCGCGAGGGGCAGCCACCACACCCAGGACGGCAGCGCGGCGGCCGCGGTCTGCACACCGGGGGCGGTCGGGACCGACAGGTCGCCCTTCACCGAGACGGTGTACGTCGCCGCGGTGAGCGGGGAGGCGTAGCCGAGGTCGGTGGAGGCGAGGACCAGGCGCAGACGGTGGCCCTCGTCGACCTTGTGGTCGATCGCCGGGAGGGTGATCGTCACGTCCTTGCCGGCCTTGGCGCCCTCGACGCGGATCGGGGCGACGAGTTGGGAGGGCAGCACCTGCTGGGCGCCGCCGGCGCCGACGTCGTAGACCTTGGCGAAGAGGACGGCCTCGTCGGTCGTGGACTTCACATGGACGGTGACCGTCGGGGAGCCGGTGATGCGCAGGTCGTCGGTGACCGGGGCGGACTCGAACGCGGCGTACTGGCCGGGGAAGTCGAGGGAGACGCCGACGCCGAGGGAGGAGAGCTGGGAGAGGCCTCCGCCGCCGAGGCCGGGCAGGGCGGAGAGGGCGGGCGGGCTGGCGCCGGGCGGGTTGGCGAAGCTCTGCTCGCGGCCGGTCAGGGCGTAGGAGCGGTCGTCGCCGGTCAGGCCCGGGTAGGCGGCGGCGCTCGCGCCCCTGAGCTGGGCGGCGCCGTCGGTGGAGTCGACGCCTCCGGTACGGGTGACACGGAAGGCGGGACCGGTGTCGGCGCTCTTGTCGTCCTTGAGATAGCGGTCGAACCAGGACGTCACGCGGGCCTGGATCCGGCTGGTCTCCAGGTCGCCGCCGTCGTGGCCGCCCGCGATCCAGTCGACGTCGACGGGCGCGCCGTTGGCCCGGATCGCCTTCGCGGCGGCGTCGGACTGGGCGAGGGTGAAGAGGGAGTCGGTCTGGCCCTGGACGAGGAGGGTGGGGACCTTGATGCGGTCGGCGACGGCGGACGGGGAGCGCTCTTCGAGCATCGCGCGGGCGGCCGCGTCCGGGGTCCCGGTCTCGGCGACCCGCTCGTACATCGCGCACAGCGTGGGCTCGAACTTGGCGCAGCCGCCCGAGGTGTTGAAGAAGATGCCGGTCCACAGCTTCTTGAACACGCCGTCGGGGAACAGGGCGTCCGCGAGGTTCCAGTAGGTGATCGACGGGGCGATGGCGTCCACCCGGTCGTCGTACCCGGCGGCCAGCAGCGAGATCGCGCCGCCGTACGACGCACCGGCGACGCCCACGCGCGGGTCGCCGGTCTTGTCCAGCTGCACCTGGGGCTGCTCGGCGAGCCAGTCGATCAGCTTGGACACGTCGGCGACCTCGCCCTCGGGGTCGTTCAGGCCGATCTTCCCCGTCGACTCGCCGAAGCCGCGCGCCGACCAGGTCAGCACCGCGTACCCGTCCCGGGCGAGGTCCTCGGCCTGCTGCCGTACGTCGTCCTTGCTGCCGCCGAAGCCGTGCCCGAGCAGGACGGCGGGGCGGCGGCCGGCGGAGCCGGAGGTGAAGTAGGAGGTGTCCAGCTTCACCCCGTCCACGGCCATGACCCGGTCGGTGCGGTCCACCGCGGGAGCGCCCCCCTCGGAGGCGACGGCCGTCCAGGTGCCGGCGCCGGCGAGCACGACGACGGCGGCCGCGGCGGCGATGAGCCGTCGCGGCCGCCGTGGCCCTCGTAGGCCTCGCAGCCCGGGCAGTCGAAGATCCATGCTTCAACGGTACGGGGTCAACCTGTCGTGGAGTTGTCGACCGCAGGCCGAACTCACCGACCTCCCACGGGCGTACGTGGCCGTGGCCGTGTACCGCAGGCGCGGTATGCCGTCAGGCCTGGCCGCCCTCGGGGACGGAGACCAGCCAGCGGGGGTCGCGGCGGTGGGAGACGTCTCCCCCGCCGCCCGCGCCGTGATCGCGTCGTCCTACACCACCCGCGCACCACCCGCGCACACCCGAACCAGTGACCGACTCAGTGGTTGCGCGGGAAGCCCAGGTCCACGCCGCCCGGGCCGTCGGCCGGGTCGGGCCAGCGGGTGGTGACGACCTTGCCGCGGGTGTAGAAGTGCGTGCCGTCGTTGCCGTAGATGTGGTGGTCGCCGAAGAGGGAGTCCTTCCAGCCGCCGAAGCTGTGGTAGCCGACGGGGACCGGGATCGGGACGTTCACGCCGACCATGCCGGCCTCGATCTCCAGCTGGAAGCGGCGGGCCGCGCCGCCGTCCCGGGTGAAGATCGCGGTGCCGTTGCCGAAGGGCGAGCTGTTGATCAGCGCCACGCCCTCGTCGTAGGTGTCCACGCGCAGGACGCACAGGACCGGGCCGAAGATCTCGTCCTGGTAGGCCTTCGCGGACGTGGGCACCTTGTCGAGGAGCGAGATGCCGATCCAGTGGCCGTCCTCGAAGCCCTCGACCGTGTAGCCGCTGCCGTCGAGCACGACCTCGGCGCCCTCGGCGGCCGCGCCGGTGACGTAGGACGCCACCTTGTCGCGGTGGACCTTGGTGATGAGCGGGCCCATCTCGGAGGTCGGGTCGTTGCCGGGGCCGATCTTGATCTTCTCGGCGCGCTCGCGGATCTTCTCCACCAGCTCGTCGCCGATCGCGCCCACCGCGACCACCGCGGAGATGGCCATGCAGCGCTCGCCGGCCGAGCCGTAGGCGGCGGAGACGGCGGCGTCGGCCGCCGCGTCCAGGTCCGCGTCGGGCAGGACCAGCATGTGGTTCTTCGCGCCGCCCAGGGCCTGGACGCGCTTGCCGTTCGCCGAGGCGGTGGTGTGGATGTAGCGGGCGATCGGGGTCGAGCCGACGAAGGAGACGGCCTTGACGTCCGGGTGCTCCAGGAGGCGGTCGACGGCCACCTTGTCACCGTGGACGACGTTGAACACGCCGTCGGGCAGACCGGCCTCCGCCAGCAGCTCGGCGATCTTCAGGGCCGCCGACGGGTCCTTCTCGGACGGCTTCAGCACGAACGTGTTGCCGCACGCGATGGCCATCGGGAACATCCACATCGGGACCATCGCCGGGAAGTTGAACGGCGTGATGCCCGCGACGACGCCCAGCGGCTGCCGGATCGACGACACGTCGACGCGGCTGGCGACCTCCGTCGACAGCTCGCCCTTCAGCTGCACGGTGATCCCGCACGCCAGGTCCACGATCTCCAGGCCGCGCGCGACCTCGCCGAGCGCGTCGCTGTGCACCTTGCCGTGCTCGGCGGTGATCAGCTCGGCGATCGCGTCCCGGTTCGCGTCGAGCAGCGCCCGGAACTTGAACAGGATCGTGGTCCGCTTGGCCAGCGAGGACTGGCCCCAGGTCGCGTAGGCGTCCTTCGCGGCGGCTACGGCCGCGTCTACCTCGTCGACGGTCGCGAAGGCGACCTTCGTGGTGACGGCGCCGGTCGCGGGGTCGGTGACCGGCCCGTACGTGCCCGACGCGCCTTCGACGGTCTTGCCGCCGATCCAGTGGTTGACGATCTTCGTCATGACCAGTTGCTCCTTCACAGATGGCGGCGTCGGGTGGAGACGTGCCGTTCGTACAGCTCACGTGCCTTGACCGCGGACGCGCGCGTCGCGGTCTCGGCCACAGGTACATCCCACCAGGCCTGCGCCGGCGGCGGGCCCGACACAGTGTCGGCCGTTTCGGTCTCGACGTAGACACAAGTGGGAGTGTCGGCGGAGCGCGCTTCGGCGAGGGCCTCGCGCAGCTCGCGGACGGTCTTCGCGCGCAGCACGCGCATGCCCAGGCTCGCCACGTTGGCGGCCAGGTCGACGGGGAGCGGGGCGCCCGTGAAGGTGCCGTCGTCCGAGGTGAAGCGGTACGCGGTGCCGAACCGTTCGCCGCCCACCGACTCCGACAGACCGCCGATCGAGGCGTAGCCGTGGTTCTGCACGAGCAGGATCTTGATCGCGATCCCCTCCTGCACGGCCGTCACGATCTCCGTCGGCATCATCAGATACGTGCCGTCGCCGACCAGCGCCCAGACGTTGCGCTCGGGCGCGGCCATCTTCACTCCGATGGCCGCCGGAATCTCGTAGCCCATGCAGGAGAAGCCGTACTCCAGGTGGTACTGGTCCCGGGAGCGCGCCCGCCACAGCTTGTGCAGATCGCCGGGGAGCGAACCGGCCGCGTTGATGATCACGTCCGACTCGTCGGCGAGCGCGTCCAGCGCGCCCAGCACCTGCACCTGCGTCGGCCGTACGTCGGGCTCCTCGGCCTCGTAGCAGGCGTCGACGCGCTGCTCCCAGCGCTCCTTGTCCTCGCCGTACTCGGCGACATAGGCGTCGGCGACGCGGTGGGCGTGCGTGCCCAGGGCCTGGGTGAGTTCCGTGAGGCCGCTGCGGGCGTCCGCGACGAGCGGCTGACCGGCGAGCTTGTGGCCGTCGTAGGAGGCGATGTTGAGGTTGAGGAAGCGGACGCCGTCGCCCTGGAACAGGGTGTTGGACGCCGTGGTGAAGTCGGTGTAGCGGGTGCCCACGCCTATCACCAGGTCGGCCGTGCGGGCGAGTTCGTCCGCGGTCGCGGTGCCGGTGTGGCCGACGCCGCCGACGTCCTGGGGGTGGTCGTAGCGCAGGGAGCCCTTGCCGGCCTGGGTGGAGGCGACCGGGATGCCGGTGGCCTCGGCGAACTCGGCGAGGGCCTCCTCGGCGCGGCTGTGGTGGACGCCGCCGCCGGCGACGAGGAGGGGGCGCTTCGCGGACCGGATGGCCGTGACCGCCTCGGCGAGTTCGGTGGGGTCGGCGCCGGGACGTCGTACGACCCAGGTGCGGTCGGCGAAGAACTCGTCGGGCCAGTCGTAGGCCTCGGCCTGGACGTCCTGCGGGAGGGCGAGGGTCACGGCCCCGGTCTCCACCGGGTCGGTGAGGACCCGCATGGCCTGCAGGGCCGCCGGGATCAGGGCTTCCGGACGGGTGACCCGGTCGAAGTACTTCGACACCGGGCGCAGGCAGTCGTTGACCGACACATCGCCCGCGTACGGGACTTCGAGCTGCTGGAGCACCGGGTCGGCGACGCGGGTCGCGAAGGTGTCGCCGGGCAGGAGCAGGACCGGGAGGTGGTTGACGGTCGCCAGGGCGGCGCCGGTGACCAGGTTCGTCGCGCCGGGGCCGATCGACGTCGTCACGGCGTGCGTGGACAGGCGGTTCGACTGGCGGGCGTAGCCGACGGCCGCGTGCACCATCGACTGCTCGTTGCGGCCCTGGTGGTACGGCATGTCGTCGGCGTACTCGATGAGCGCCTGGCCGAGGCCCGCGACGTTCCCGTGGCCGAAGATGCCCCAGGTCGCGCCGATCAGCCGCCGGCGTACGCCGTCGCGCTCGGTGTACTGGGCGGCGAGGAAGCGGACCAGCGCCTGGGCCACTGTGAGCCTGGTGGTGGTCATCGGTAACCCTCCGTGTGGTCGGGGTGGAAGCAGATCCGCCACTCGCGGGTCTCGCCGGGGCCCGCCATGACGTTGAGGTAGTACATGGCGTGGCCGGGCTGGGCGATCGACGGGCCGTGCCAGCCGTCGGGGACGAGCACGGCGTCACCGGTGCGGACCTCGGCGAGGACCTCGGAGCCGCCCTCGCGCGAGGGGGACACGCGCTGGTAGCCGAAGCCGTGCGGGCCGTCGATCTCGAAGTAGTAGATCTCCTCGAGCTCGGCCTCCTCGCCCGGCCGGTGCTCGTCGTGCTTGTGCGGCGGGTACGAGGACCAGTTGCCGCCGGGGGTGATGACCTCGACGGCGATCAGCTTGTCGCAGTCGAAGGCGGCGGCGGACGCGAAGTTGCGCACGTGGCGCAGCTGGTTGCCGCTGCCGCGTTCTTCGACGGGGACCTCCGGCGCGGGGCCGTAGCGGGCGGGGAGTCGTCGCTCGCACTTCGCTCCTGCCAGGGCGAAGCGGCCTCCCGCGCCGGAGGCGATCTGTGCCCGGGCGTCGCGGGGAACGTACGCGAAGTCGGAGACCGACGCGAACACGCTTTCCCTGCCCAGGAGTTGGAACTCGTTTCCCTCTGTTTGCACGGTACATCCGCCTTCCAGCGGAAGCACGATCCACTCGCTGTCGCCGGTGGTGAAGAGGTGGGTGCCCCCCGGCTCCAGCTCCACGATCCGCAGACTGCTGTGCGTCCAGCCGGCCCTCTTGGGGTCGATGTCGAGCACGTAGTTCCCGCCGGCGGTCGCCCCCTTGGGGACGTACAGGTCGTGGTGCGTCGGATGGTTCTCGGTGTGGTGCGGCTCGGTGTTCGTCATGCGGCCCTCACAGCAGTCCTACGGCGGTGTCCACGGCGGCGGCGACGTCCCCGTCGGCCGGGTACAGCAGCGAGCGTCCGACCACGAGACCGCGGACGGTGGGGAGTTGAAGGGCGCCCCGCCACTTCTCGTACGCCCCGTCCTGGTCGTCGCCGACCTCGCCGCCCAGCAGGACCGCGGGGAGCGTGGACGTCTCCATGACCTGGGCCATGTCGTCGGGGTTGTCGGTGACCGGCACCTTCAGCCAGGTGTAGGCGGAGGTGCCGCCCAGGCCGGAGGCGATGGCGATGGACTTGGTGACGGCCTCGGCGGAGAGGTCGTTGCCGAGCTTGCCGTCGGGGGTGCGACGGCTGATGAACGGCTCGACGAAGAGCGGGAGTCTACGGGCGGCCATGTCGTCGATGGCGCGGGCCGTGGTCTCCAGGGTGGTGAGGGAGCCCGGGTCGTCGTAGTCGATGCGCAGCAGCAGCTTGCCCGCGTCGAAGCCCAGTCGCTCCATGTCCTCGGCGCGGTGGCCGGTGAAGCGGTCGTCGAGCTCGAAGACCGCGCCCTGGAGGCCGCCGCGGTTCATGGAGCCCATGACGACCTTGCCGTCGAGGGCGCCGAGCAGCAGCAGGTCGTCGAGGATGTCGGCGGTCGCGAGGACTCCGTCGACGCCGGGGCGGGAGAGCGCCAGGCAGAGGCGTTCGAGCAGGTCGACGCGGTTGGCCATGGCCAGCCGGTCGCCGCCGACGCCGAGCGCGCCACGGGCCGGGTGGTCGGCGGCCACGATCATCAGCCGGCCGGAGTCGCCCAGGAGCGGCCTGCGGACACGGCGGGCGGCGGCCTCCGCGATCGCCTCGGGATGCTGGGTGCGCAGGCGGACGAGTTCGGTCACGTCGACGGTCACCGGACGGCCCCTGCCTTGAGCGCCGCCTCGACCTCGGCCACGGTCGGCATCGCCGAGGAGCACTCCAGGCGGGAGGCGACGATGGCGCCGGCCGCGTTGCCGTGACGCATGATCTTCTCCAGGTCCCAGCCCGCGAGCAGGCCGTGGCAGAGGGAGCCCCCGAAGGCGTCGCCGGCGCCGAGGCCGTTGAGCACGTCGACCGGGAGCGGCGGGACCTCGGCGGACTCGCCCTTGCTGTTGACGGCGAGGACGCCCTTGGGGCCCTGCTTGACGACCGCGAGCTCGACGCCGGCGTCCAGCAGCGCCTGCGCGGCGGCCTGCGGTTCGCGCACTCCGGTGGCGACCTCCACCTCGTCGAGGTTGCCGACGGCGACGGTGGTGTGCTTGAGGGCTTCTTCGTAGAAGGGGCGGGCCGTGTCCGGGTCGGACCAGAACATGGGCCGCCAGTCGAGGTCGAAGACCGTCGTGCCGGCCTTGGCGCGGTGGGCGAGGGCCGCCAGGGTCGCCGTGCGGCTTGGCTCCTCGCTCAGGCCGGTGCCGGTGACCCAGAAGATGCGGGCCTCGCGGACGGCGTCGAGGTCGAGGCTGTGGGCGTCGATCTCCAGGTCGGGCGCCTTGGGCTGCCGGTAGAAGTACAGCGGGAAGTCGTCCGGCGGGAAGACCTCGCAGAAGGTGACGGGCGTCGGCAGCCCGGGGACCGGGGTGACCCAGCGGTCGTCCACGCCGAAGCCGCGCAGGGCCTCGTGCAGATAGACGCCGAAGGGGTCGTCGCCGGTGCGGGAGATCACCGCGGTGTCCCGCCCCAGGCGGGCCGCGGCGACGGCGACGTTGGTCGCCGAGCCGCCCAGGAACTTCCCGAAGGACGTGACCTGCGGGAGCGGCACACCTGTCTGCAGCGGGTAGAGGTCCACCCCGATCCGCCCCATGGTGATCAGGTCGTACGCCATCGAGTTCCCTTCGTGTCGGCTCGCCCCGTGGCGGCCTGTCCGCGTGTCGGCTTCCGTGCACCGGCTCGGCTGCCGAGCGTCGGCTGCCGTGTGTCGGCTTCCGTGTGTCGGCTTCCCGCGGAACGGCTCTCCACGGCTTTCTAGCCCCGCACCGAGGGCCCTGTCAATGTTTTGTCCAGACATTCGGACCAGCCCTTGACACCCTCTTCGGGGAGACCGCACGCTGACGTCCATGACGTCGTTGTCACCTCAGTCCTCACTCTCCCGCATCCGGATCGGATCGGCCCCCGACAGCTGGGGCGTCTGGTTCCCGGACGATCCCGCCCAGGTCCCCTGGCAGCGCTTCCTCGACGAGGTCGCGCAGTCCGGCTACGAGTGGATCGAGCTGGGCCCCTACGGCTATCTGCCGACCGACCCCGCCGTGCTCGCCGCCGAGACCGCGCAGCGCGGCCTGAAGGTGTCGGCGGGCACGGTGTTCACGGGCCTGCACCACGGCGAAGCCGTGTGGGACAAGACCTGGGCCCATGTCGCCGACAACGCCACGCTCGCGCAGGCGATGGGCGCGTCCCACCTGGTGGTCATCCCGTCGTTCTGGCGCGACGACAAGACCGGCGAGGTGCTCGAGCCGGACACGCTCACGCCCGAGCAGTGGCGCAACCTGACCTCGCTCACCGAGCGGCTCGGCAAGGAGGTGCGCGAGCGGTACGGCCTGCAGATCGTCGTCCACCCGCACGCCGACACCCACATCGACAGCGAGGAGAACGTCGTCCGCTTCCTCGACGGCACGGACTCGTCGCTGGTGTCGCTGTGCCTGGACACCGGGCACTACGCGTACTGCGGCGGCGACAGCGTCAAGCTGATCGAGACCTACGGCGAGCGGATCGGGTACCTGCACCTCAAGCAGGTCGACCCGGAGATCCTCGCGGACGTGCGGGCGAACGAGGTGCCCTTCGGTCCGGCCGTCGGACGCGGTGTGATGTGCGAGCCGCCGACCGGTGTGCCCGCGCTGGGTCCCGTGCTGGAGGCCGCTCAGAAGCTGGACGTCGACCTCTTCGCGATCGTCGAGCAGGACATGTACCCCTGCGATCCGGACAAGCCTCTGCCGATCGCCCAGCGGACGCGAGCGTTCCTGCGCTCCTGCGGGGCGTAGCCCTCACGGTCTGGACCTGGTGACGTCGCGCTTCTTCCGTCCCTTCCGGTGCCGTAGCACCATGGGTGCCGTTCGGCGGCGCCGGGAGGGGCGATGGCGGGTGCGGCGGCAGGTGCGGTGCGGGCCTGGTCCGGCCAGGGGCCCGGCGGCTCCTGGGAGTTCGCCCTCGCGGCTCCCCATCCGCGGCTGCGGCCCGGCGTGCTCGGCTACCGGGGGATCCGGCTCGCGATGAACCGGCCCCGGCGCAGGCTGGAGACGCCGATCGGGGCCGCGACGCTTCTGCTGGGCTTCGAGCACCCCGTCCGCATCTCGCGCGCGGGCCGCGCCCCGGACACCCTCCTGTCCGCGTACTGCGGGGCCACGACCACGCCGGCCGTCGGCGAGCACGGCGGACGGATGTCGGGCGTCGAGGTGCTGCTCACCCCCTGGGCGGGCTTCACCCTCTTCGGCACGCCCCAGCACGAGCTCGTCAACCGCACCGTCGACCCCGACGACCTCCCCCACGCCCTGGCCGCCCACCGGGCGGGCGAACCCCGGCGCAGCGTCGGCGAACTCGCCGCCTCCCTGGCCGCGTTGCCGAGCTGGGAGAAGCGGTTCGGGTTCCTCGACGATCTGCTCACCCACTGGTGGGAGGCCGGCACGCCGAGTTCGCAGCGGGTCGTGCGGGCCTGGTCGGAGCTGGTGCGGACGAACGGCGCGATACCGGTGCCCCGGCTCGCGGACGAGGTCGGCTGGAGCGTACGGCAGTTGGAGAACCGCTTCCGTGAGCAGATCGGGCTCGGTCCCAAGGCCGCGGCGCGCGTCCTGCGGCTGCAACGGGCCCGCCGTCTGCTGGCGGCCGGCCGGGGCGCGGCCGAGACGGCGGCGCTCTGCGGCTTCTACGACCAGGCGCATCTCAGCGGCGAGTTCAAGACGATGACCGGGTGCACACCCCGTGAGTTCGCGGCGGCCCGCCGACGGCCCTGGTCGACGTCGCCGGCGGCCGACCGGCTGAGCGGGGAGGCCACGAGCCTCGTCCTGCCGGCCCGGCCGACCGATCCGACGACGGATTGGTCCGGACCGGGTGCGCTTTTTTCCAAGACCCGGCGGGTCGGCTGAATGCAGGGTTGGGATCCGGCCAATCGATCCGGGGGAATGGCGGGGAAGCGGGGCAGGGCAGGACTCGTCGCAGCGAGCCCGGCCCTGCTCCTGCTCGCCGCCCGAGCCGAGGGCCGACCCTTTTCGAGGCGCTTGTCAACGCGCCCCTCCCACAGGCCCCGTGTGCGCCTTTGCGTCACCTGTGTCACAAATACCCCCTTCCTGTCACACATGTCGCGTGTACGCGGGCCTTGCGTCACACCCGGTCCACAGCCGCTTCCTCACGGTCACTCTGCGTCGTTCACCGGGCAACTGCTTGGTGATCGCCAGCGCAGCGCCGGGCTCCCCCGGGCGGCCTCCCGGCCGCCGCCCCCGCGCGCGCAGGGAGGTGCAGCTCATGACCGACCGAAGGCTCTGGTCCTACAAGGAGATCGCGGCACACATCAAGGTGCAGCCGGACACCGTACGGTCCTACCGCAAGCACGGACTGCTGCCCTCGCCCGACCACGTCGAGGGCGGCAAGCCCTACTGGTACGCCGAAACCGTCCGCGCCTGGGTCGCCTCCCGGCCCGGCAACCGGGGCCGCAGACTCGACTGACCGTTCCTCTGTCCTCTGCATCTCTGCCCCTCTGTCCCCGTGCCCCACCTCCGCGTGGGGCACGGTCCTGTCGGATGCGGTGCGGTGGGGCGCCGTGTGATGCATGGCTTCTCAGCTCCACGGCTCGATGACCGTCACGCCCGCCCCGGGCGCCGAGCCCAGCGCCGCCAGGGCGGCCGGGGTCGCGTCCAGCGTGATCGTGGACGTGACCAGCAGGTCGGGGCGCAGTACGCCCGCCCTGACCAGCTCCAGCATCTCCGGGTAGGCGTGGGCGGCCATGCCGTGGCTGCCGAGGAGTTCCAGCTCGAGAGCGATGGCGCGGGCCAGGGGGACGGGGGTCGTGCCGTCCGCCGAAGGCAGCAGGCCGACCTGGACATGGCGGCCGCGGCGGCGCAGGCCGTTGACGGAGGCGGCGCAGGTGGCGGGGGAGCCCAGGGCGTCGAGGGAGAGCTGGGCGCCACCCCCGGTCAGCTCACGGACCGCCGCCGCGGTGTCCGGCGTCCGCGTCGCGTCCACACACTCCGCCGCGCCGAACGCCCGCGCCAGCTCCAGCGCCTTCGGCGATACGTCCACGGCGATCACCCTGGCTCCCGAGGCCGCCGCGATCATCACCGCCGAGAGGCCCACGCCTCCGCAGCCGTGGACCACCGTCCACTCCCCCGCCGCGACCCGGCCCTGGTGCACGACCGCCCGGAACGCGGTGGCGAACCGGCAGCCGAGCGAGGCCGCGGTGGCGTAGGACAGGCCGTCCGGGATCGCGACCAGGTTCACGTCGGCGTGGTCCAGGGCCACGTACTGGGCGAAGGAGCCCCAGTGGGTGAAGCCGGGCTGGGTCTGGCGTTCGCACACCTGGTGGTCGCCGGCCGCGCAGGACGGGCAGCTCCCGCAGCCGCAGACGAAGGGGACGGTGACCCGGTCGCCGGGCTTCCAGCCGGTGACCCGGTCGCCGACCTCCGCCACGACTCCGGCGAGTTCATGACCGGGGACGTGCGGCAGGGCGATGTCCGGGTCGTGGCCCGCCCAGCCGTGCCAGTCGCTGCGGCACAGGCCGGTGGCCTCGACGCGCACCACGACCCCGTGGCCGGCGGGCCGGGGGTCGGCCACCTCCCGCACCTCGGCCGGCTCCCCGAACCGTTCGAACACCACAGCCCGCATCCACGACTCCCTGCTCTTCCGGCTCCGGGGCGCTTGGCGGCGCCCCGGAGAGATCCCTACGAACGCTAGGGCCTGCGCTAGCTGGACGCACCCACCGTGTCCCGGTCCCCCTGGTCCCGGTCCTCGCGGTCCCGGTCCCGTTCCTCCCGGGGAACCGGCGTCGACTCCCCCTCGCTCAGCCCGAACCGCTGGTGGAACCTGCGCAACGGCGCCGGCGCCCACCAGGTGGCCTCGCCCGTCAGGCGCATGACGGCCGGGACCAGAAGGCTGCGGACCACCATCGCGTCCATCAGGACCGCCAGGGCGATGCCGAGGCCGAGCATCTTGGTGTTGGTGACGCGCGAGGTGCCTATCGCGACCATCACCACGGCCAGGATGACGGCCGCCGCCGTGATCAGACCGCCCGTGCGCTGCAGGCCGAGACGGACCGCCCGCTCATGGTCGCCGGTGCGGTCGTACTCCTCCTTGATGCGGGAGAGCAGGAACACGCCGTAGTCCATGGAGAGGCCGAAGGCCACGCAGAACATCAGGACGGGGAGCGTGGTCTCTATGGAGCCGGGGCTGGTGAAGCCGAGCAGGCCGGAGAGGTGGCCGTCCTGGAAGACCCAGACCACCGCGCCGAACATCGCCGTCAGGCTGAGCGCGTTGAGCAGCACGGCCTGGAGCGGGATCACGACGCTGCCGGTGAGCAGGAAGACCAGGAGCAGGGTGACGATCGCGATGAAGGCCGCCGCCCAGGGCAGTTGGGAGCCGATCGCGTGCTTGGAGTCGACCAGGACGGCGGCCGTGCCGGTCACCTTGGTGTCGAAGGGGGCCTGGGCGGCGCGCAGGTCGCCGACCAGCCTCTGGGCCGCGTCGTCGACGGACTCGCCCTTGGGCTGCACCGTGAAGTACGCCGAGTCGCCGTTCACCAACGGGCCGTCCACCCGGGCCACTTCGGGCAGGGCGGCGATGCGCTCCTTGTAGGCCGTGTACTGGGCCTGGGTCGCCCTGCCCTCGGCGAGGACCTCCAGACCGCCGCCGGGGCTGCCCGGGAAGCCGTCCCTGATGTGCTGCTGGACGACGTGGGACTCGGCGGAGGAGGGCAGTTGGCGGTCGTCGGCCGTGCCGAACCTCACGCCCAGGAAGGGCAGCCCGAGGAGGACGAGGACGGCGGTGGTCCCGAGGGCGAAGAAGGGGGCCCGGCGCATGACGAGGCTCGCCGTGCGCGTCCACCCCTTGCCGCCCTCCTGCCCGGAGGGCCTGCCGTCGGCGGATCGGCCGCCCCGGCGGAACGCCTTGCGCAGGTCCAGGGAGTTGACCCGGTCGCCGAGCAGGACGAGCGCCGCCGGGAGCAGGATCAGGGCGGCCGCGGCGGCCAGCAGGACGACCGCCATGCCGGCGTAGGCGAAGGACCGCAGGAAGTACTGCGGGAAGACGAGCATCGCCGCCAGGGACACGGCGACCGTGAGCGCGGAGAACAGCACGGTGCGGCCGGCCGTGCGCAGGGTGGCGGCGATGGCGGCCGGCGGCTCGGCGCCCGTGGCGAGTTCCTCGCGGAAGCGGCGGACGATGAACAGCGCGTAGTCGACGGCGAGGCCGAGGCCCAGGGCCGTGGTGAGGTTCATCGCGAAGACGGAGACGTCGGTGAACTCCGTGAGGCCGCGCAGGACCGCGTTGGTGCCGAGGATCGCGACGATGCCGATGCCCAGGGGCAGCAGGGCGGCGATCGCGCTGCCGAAGACCATCACCAGCAGCACCAGCGTGATCGGCAGGGCGATCATCTCGGCGCGGGTCAGGTCCTCCTGGATGATCGTCTGCATCTCGTGCCGCACGGCGACGATGCCGCCGATCCTCACCTCCACCGGACCGTGCGTGCCGCGGAGCGTGGGCGCGATGCGGTCGAGGGTCTCGCCCATCGCCTTCTCGTCGCCGGTGATACGGGCCGCTATCAGCGCCTCGTGGCCGTCCTCGGCGCGCAGGGCGGGCGACCGCGACTGCCAGTAGGAGCCGACGCCCACGACGCCCTTCTCGTCGGCCAGGCGCGCGGCCAGCCGGTTCGCCTCGGCGGCGACGGCCGGGGCGTCGACCGAGGCGGCTCCGGAGTCGACCAGGAGCAGCAGATTGGGCTGGGAGTCCGGGAACTCGCGCTCCAGGGCCTTGGTCGCGTACGTGGACTGGGCGTCCGGGTCCTCCCAGCCGCCGCTGCCCAGTCGGTCGGCCACCCCGCTGCCGGCCAGCACCGCGAGCACGGTGAGCACCAGGGCCGCGAGGAGCGACAACCGAGGGCGGGAGGTCACGAGGCGGGTCCAGCGTCCGCCGCGGGACGGGATCTTGACTTCGGTCATCGTGCGGTGTCCCCTTCACCGAGAAAGCCGTAAAATGGAAAACACGAGATAGCGCTCGCGTTTCCGAGTCCAGAATGCGAGCGACCACTCGTGTTTGTCAACCGTGTGCGAGAAACTGGGGATGACGCGTGCCCGAGAACCAGGAGAAGGAGCAGCCGCGCCGGCGTCAGGCGCGCGGCGAGCGGCGCATCGCCCAGCTCCTCGAGGCCGCCGCGTCCGTCTTCTGCACCACCGGCTACACGGCCGCCAGCACCAACGCCATCGCCCGCGAGGCGGGCGTCTCGCCTGGCACGCTCTACCAGTTCTTCCCGAACAAGGAAGCCATCGCCATCGAGCTGGGCGACCGGCTCATGCACGAGATGCGCGACGCCTACGGCGAGGCGCTCGCCCCGATCGACCCCGCGACCCCGCTGGAGGAGGCCGTCGGCGGGGCCGTCGACCGGTTCATCGCGTTCAACTGCGACCATCCGGTGTTCTTCGCGCTGATGCACGGCCCCGACATCCCGGGCCGCATCGCCGAGGACCACGACGCGCTGCACGCCACGCTGCTCTCCCGTATCGAGGGCCTGCTCTCCTCCCTCCTGCCCGACGCACCCCCCGCCGACCTCGCCCGCACCGCCCAGATGTGCCTGGGCCTGTACAAGGCGGGCCTGGAGCTGGTCCTGGGCCACGAGGGCGCCGAGCGCGACGCGTACGTCCAGGAGCTGAAGCACGTCCTGATCCGCTACCTGGAACCGCTCGTCGGCGCCCGCCTCGGAACCGGCCTCGCCAGGACGCCGTAGCCGATCCCGCTCGGCAGCCTCCCGGCGCCCGTGACCTGACGAGGAGGCGGTGAAGCTCGGCGCACTGATGTTCGCGCTGCGCCGACAGACCCGGATCCACGGAAGGCAGGCCGGGCCGGCGCTCGGCGCGAGCGCGGGCTTCGGCTTCGCGGCTGCGGAGAGCGCCGGGCACGCCTTCAACCGGCCGTCTCGACGGACGGCGTCGATCCGCGCGCCCTGCTGGGGCGAGCACCCCGCGCGGGATGCTCGCCCCCTTCGGGCACGGCCTGTGGACGGCGATCGCGGGCGGCGCGCCGTCGGCGCACCGCCGCCCGAACGGACGCTTCCGCTTCTCCGCGCCCGTCATCGGCGCCCGTCATCGGCGCCTGTCGTCGGCATCCGTCTCGGCGTCTGGCTGCCGCACGCGCCGTGGGACTCCACGCACGGCGTCGCGATCTGGCTGGCGGCGCGGCGGACCGCGACCGGCCTGGGAGGGACAAGCGGCTGTTCGCCGAGGGGTGCATCCCGCGGCCGACCGCCGAGCAGGAGCATCTGTTCACGCTGTTCCCGGTCGGCGGAACGGCCCTGGCGTCCCCGCTCGGGGTGGCCTGGGTGCGCTCGTCGGCGCGCCGTGATCCTTCTTGGGGAAATACCCCCTAGGGGTATAGGGTGGGTATCGGAAGGCCCCTCGCGGCCTCACCGACCCCACATGCCTCGACGAGGAGAACGACATGACCGCGCAAACCGACACTCCGGGCACCGTCACCGCCGTCTACAAGGTGAGCGGCATGAGCTGCGGCCACTGTGAGGGCGCCGTCTCCGGCGAGCTCTCCGAGCTGCCCGGCGTCACCTCGGTGAAGGCCGTCGCCTCGGCCGGCGAGGTCACGGTCGTCTCCACCGCCGCCCTCGACGAGGAGGCCGTGCGCGCGGCCGTCGACGAGGCCGGCTTCGAGCTGGTCGGCCGCGAGGCCTGAGGCCCCCCTTCTGCACCCCCTCTCCGCACCCCCTCTCCGCACCACCCCTTCCTCCACCCACCGGGCCGTACCGACCAGCTGATACTGGTTCCGTGCGGCCCGGCCAGCTTCCTGGAGTACGGACATGACCAGCACCACCACGGACACGCCCACGCCGATAGCCGCGCCGACCGCCGAGGTCGAGCTGCTGATCGGCGGGATGACCTGCGCCTCCTGCGCGGCCCGCGTGGAGAAGAAGCTCAACCGGCTGGACGGCGTCACCGCCACGGTCAACTACGCGACCGAGAAGGCGAAGGTCAGCTACCCGGCCGGGATCGAGGTCGCCGATCTGATCGCGACCGTGGTGAAGACCGGGTACACGGCCGAGGAGCCCGCGCCCCCGGTGCACACGCCCGAGGAGACCCCCGAGGAGACCTCCGCCGACCCCGAGCTGTCGGGGCTGCGGCACCGCCTCCTCGTCTCCGCCGCTCTCGCCGCACCCGTCGTACTCCTGGCGATGATCCCGTCCCTGCAGTTCGACAACTGGCAGTGGCTGTCGCTGACGCTCGCCGCGCCCGCCGTCGTCTGGGGCGGCGGGCCGCTGCACAAGGCCGCCTGGACGAACCTGCGGCACGGTGCGGCCACCATGGACACGCTCGTCTCCGTCGGCACGCTGGCCGCGCTCGGCTGGTCGCTGTGGGCGCTCTTCTTCGGCGACGCGGGCATGCCCGGCATGCGGCACCCCTTCGAGCTCACGGTCTCCCGTACGGACGGCGCCTCGACGATCTATCTGGAGGTCGCCGCCGGCGTCACCGCCTTCATCCTGCTCGGCCGCTATCTGGAGGCCCGCTCCAAGCGACGCGCGGGAGCCGCGCTCAGGGCGCTGATGGAGCTGGGCGCGAAGGACGTGGCCGTGCTGCGGGAGGGGCGCGAGGAGCGGATCCCCGTGGACCGGCTGGCGGTCGGGGACCGGTTCGTCGTACGGCCCGGGGAGAAGGTCGCCACGGACGGGACGGTCGTGGCGGGGGCGTCCGCCGTGGACGCCTCGATGCTGACCGGGGAGTCGGCGCCGGTGGACGTCGGCCCCGGCGACGCCGTCACCGGCGCGACCGTGAACGCCGGCGGGCGGCTCGTCGTCGAGGCCACCCGGATCGGCGCCGACACCCGGCTCGCGCGCATGGCGAAGCTGGTCGAGGACGCGCAGAACGGCAAGGCCGAGGTGCAGCGGCTGGCCGACCGGATCTCCGGGATCTTCGTGCCCGTGGTGCTGCTGATCGCCGTAGCCACCTTCGGCGCCTGGCTGGGCGTCACCGGGGACGCCGTCGCCGCGTTCACCGCGGCCGTGGCGGTGCTGATCATCGCCTGCCCGTGCGCCCTCGGCCTCGCCACGCCCACCGCGCTCATGGTCGGCACGGGCCGCGGCGCGCAGCTCGGCATCCTCATCAAGGGCCCCGAGGTCCTGGAGTCCACCCGCCGCGTCGACACGGTCGTCCTCGACAAGACCGGCACGGTCACCACGGGCCGCATGACCCTCCAGGAGGTGTACGTCGGGAAGGGCGTCGACGAGCGGGAGCTGCTGCGGCTCGCGGGCGCCCTGGAACACGCCTCCGAGCACCCGGTCGCCCGGGCGGTCGCCGCGGGCGCCGAGGAGCGGGTCGGGGAGCTGCCGGCGGTCGAGCACTTCGAGAACGTGCCCGGGCGGGGCGTACGCGGACGCGTGACGGGGCTGGAGGTGGCCGTCGGGCGGCTGTTCGAGACCCTTCCCGAGGAACTGGCCCGCGCCAAGGACGAGGCCGAGCGGGGCGGTCGTACGGCTGTCGTCGTGGGGTGGGACGGCGTGGCGCGCGGGGTGCTGGCGGTCGCCGACGCGGTCAAGGAGACCAGCGCCGAGGCGGTGCGCGAGCTGCGGGCTCTGGGGCTCACGCCGGTGCTGCTGACCGGCGACAACCGGGCGGTCGCGGAGGCGGTCGCGGCCGCCGTGGGGATCGACCGGGTGATCGCCGAGGTGCTGCCCGAGGACAAGGTCGACGTCGTACGGCAGTTGCAGGGCGAGGGACGGGTCGTCGCCATGATCGGCGACGGCGTCAACGACGCGGCGGCGCTCGCGACGGCGGACCTGGGGCTCGCTATGGGGACGGGCACGGACGCGGCGATCGAGGCGAGCGATCTGACGCTGGTGCGCGGGGATCTGCGGGTGGCCGTGGACGCCATCCGGCTGTCCCGGCGGACCCTGGCGACGATCAAGGGCAATCTCGTGTGGGCCTTCGGATACAACGTGGCGGCGCTGCCGCTGGCCGCGGCGGGGCTGCTGAACCCGATGATCGCGGGAGCGGCGATGGCCTTCTCGTCGGTGTTCGTCGTGACCAACAGCCTGCGGCTGCGCGCATTCAAGTAAGGCCGGGCCTTTAAGGGCCTTTAAGCGAAGACCCCCTGGAGTCCTGCGCGAGCCTCACATAAGCTCTTCACAAGGCTCGCGCATCATCCTTACGCTGGGGTCTCGCTCGCTGTATCCGGTCTCTTGCGCATCTAACGGACATATGCAAGAGACACAGATCACAGTGATGTGAACGTAACCATCGAAGGGGTTCGAAGGTCTAAGTTGACGGTGTCAGGGAGCGTCTTGGGGGGCGCGACCTGGCATCTGGGGATGTCTTGGGGGACTTCCTCAGAGATGCGTTGCCGGGGCACGTACACCGGGAAGCTTTGAGCGGCCCTCCCAGCGTGCGCTGTCCCGGCAGATCGCACACGACGGTGGTACGACGAGTTCTGCTCGTTCTGCTCAACCGCCCGTTCAACAACCGCACATGGTGGAAAACAGCGAATTCAGGCGCTGTCCTCACATACGCCCGGCCGGATCCCGTGGGGGGAATCCGCACCGGGACATGGGAAGGCGCCCTGGTCGTCGGCCCGTGGGGGGACCGCCGCCAGGGCGCCTTCCGTATGCCCTGCTCAACTCTCGAACAGTCGGTGCGACCCTGCGTCAGGACGGGGCGCCGGCGAACCGGCGCCCCCACCGGCAGGTGTCAGCGCTCCTCGACCGGGATGAAGTCGCGCTCGACCACGCCCGTGTAGATCTGGCGCGGGCGGCCGATGCGGGAGCCGGGCTCCTTGATCATTTCGTGCCACTGGGCGATCCAGCCCGGGAGGCGGCCGAGGGCGAAGAGGACCGTGAACATCTCGGTCGGGAAGCCCATGGCGCGGTAGATCAGGCCGGTGTAGAAGTCGACGTTCGGGTAGAGGTTGCGCGAGACGAAGTAGTCGTCGGAGAGCGCGTGCTCCTCCAGCTTCAGCGCGATGTCCAGCAGCTCGTCGGACTTGCCGAGGGCCGAGAGGACGTCGTGCGCCGCCGCCTTGATGATCTTGGCGCGCGGGTCGAAGGACTTGTACACCCGGTGGCCGAAGCCCATCAGGCGGACGCCGTCCTCCTTGTTCTTCACCTTGCGGATGAAGGAGTCGACGTCGCCGCCGCCCGCCTGGATGCCCTCGAGCATCTCCAGCACGGACTGGTTGGCGCCGCCGTGCAGCGGGCCCCACAGGGCGTTGATGCCGGCCGAGATCGACGCGAACATGTTCGCCTGGGACGAGCCGACGAGGCGGACCGTGGACGTCGAACAGTTCTGCTCGTGGTCCGCGTGCAGGATCAGCAGCTTGTCGAGCGCGGAGACGACGACCGGGTCCAGGTCGTACTCCTGCGCCGGGACCGAGAACGTCATGCGCAGGAAGTTCTCGACGTAGCCGAGGTCGTTGCGCGGGTAGACGAACGGGTGACCGATCGACTTCTTGTAGGCGTACGCCGCGATCGTCGGAAGCTTGGCGAGCAGCCGGATCGTGGAGAGGTTGCGCTGCTTCTCGTCGAACGGGTTGTGGCTGTCCTGGTAGAACGTGGACAGCGCGGAGACCACCGAGGACAGCATGGCCATCGGGTGGGCGTCGCGCGGGAAGCCCTTGTAGAAGTTCTTGACGTCCTCGTGCAGCAGGGTGTGCTGCGTGATGTCGTTCTTGAACACGGTGAGCTCGTCGACGGTCGGCAGCTCGCCGTTGATCAGCAGGTAGGCGACCTCGAGGAAGGTCGACCGCTCGGCCAGCTGCTCGATCGGATAGCCGCGGTACCGGAGGATGCCCTGCTCACCGTCGAGGTAGGTGATGGCGGATTTATAGGCGGCGGTGTTGCCGTACCCGCTGTCCAGGGTCACCAGACCGGTCTGGGCGCGCAGCTTCCCGATGTCGAAGCCCTTGTCGCCGACGGTGCTGTCGATCACCGGGTAGGTGTACTCGCCGTCGCCGAACCGCAGTACTACAGAGTTGTCGCTCACGTCATCCCTCACCGACGTTGTGCCTCTTCTTCGAGGTTGCCCTGACTGTCTCTACCATCCCCCATTTGGCGCAGGAGAGTGCACTCGGGGTCGACCATTGGGCTTATCGGCGGCACTCAGTGCCGCCAACTAGCTCATCCTGCCGCCTTCGTCATGATTGGGGAAGTGCTCTGTGACCTTCGTGACTCATTTGATCGATCATTTTTGTCGATCGTTTTCGCGACTCCCCCGTCATCCGCCGGCCAGCCGGAAGTCGAGGGCCGTGCAGCGGCGGCCCGCCGACACCGTGCGCACCGCCTGGCCGATCGCCCTGCGGGAGCCGACCAGGACGACCAGCTTCTTCGCGCGGGTGACGGCCGTATACAAGAGGTTCCGCTGAAGCATCATCCATGCTCCCGTCGTGACGGGGATCACCACGGCGGGATATTCACTCCCCTGTGAACGATGGATCGTCACCGCGTACGCGTGCGCCAGTTCGTCCAACTCGTCGAACTCGTACGGCACCTCCTCGTCCTCGTCCGTCAGCACCGTGAGCCGCTGGTCGACCGGATCGAGCGAGGTGACGACGCCCACGGTGCCGTTGAAGACACCGTTCTCCCCCTTCTCGTAGTTGTTGCGGATCTGGGTGACCTTGTCGCCGACGCGGAAGACCCGGCCGCCGAACCGCTTCTCGGGGAGATCGGGGCGGCCGGGGGTGATGGCCTGCTGGAGCAGCCCGTTGAGGGCGCCGGCGCCGGCCGGGCCGCGGTGCATCGGCGCGAGGACCTGCACGTCCCGGCGCGGGTCGAGGCCGAACTTGGCCGGAATGCGGCGCGCGGCCACGTCCACCGTGAGGCGGCCGGTCTCCTCCGTGTCGTCCTCGACGAAGAGGAAGAAGTCCTTCATGCCGTCGGTGACCGGGTGCTGTCCGGCGTTGATCCGGTGCGCGTTGGTGACCACGCCGGACTGCTGGGCCTGGCGGAACACGCGTGTGAGACGCACCGCGGGGACCGGGCTGTCGTCGGCGAGCAGATCGCGGAGCACCTCGCCCGCGCCGACACTGGGCAGTTGGTCGACGTCTCCGACGAACAGCAGATGCGCCCCCGGCGCCACGGCCTTCGCCAGCTTGTTGGCGAGCAGCAGATCCAGCATGGAGGCCTCGTCCACGACCACCAGGTCGGCGTCGAGCGGGCGGTCTCGGTCGTACGCCGCGTCGCCGCCGGGCCTGAGCTCCAGCAGGCGGTGGACGGTGGAGGCGTCGGCGCCGGTGAGCTCGGCCAGCCGCTTGGCGGCGCGGCCGGTGGGGGCGGCCAGCACGACCTTGGCCTTCTTGGCGCGGGCCAGCTCCACGATCGAGCGCACGGTGAAGGACTTGCCGCAGCCGGGGCCGCCGGTGAGGACGGCGACCTTCTCGGTCAACGCGAGCCTGACGGCGGCCTCCTGCTCGGGGGCGAGGTCGGCGCCGGTGCGGGCCTTGAGCCAGGCGAGCGCCTTGTCCCAGGTCACGTCGCGGAAGCCCGGCATCCGGTCCTCGCCGGTGCGCAGCAGGCGCGACAGCTGGGCGGAGAGGGACAGTTCGGCGCGGTGGAAGGGGACCAGGTAGACGGCCGTGACCGGTTCCGCGGCGCCGTCGGGACCCGGGACCTTCTCGCGTACGACGCCGGGGTCCTCGCCCTCCTGCGGGGGCGCGGCGAGTTCGGCGAGGCACTCGATGACAAGGCCGGTGTCGACCTGGAGGAGCTTGACCGCGTCGGCGATCAGACGCTCCTCGGGCAGATAGCAGTGGCCCTGGTCGGTGGCCTGGGACAGCGCGTACTGCAGGCCCGCCTTGACGCGCTCCGGGCTGTCGTGCGGGATGCCGACGGACTGGGCGATCTTGTCGGCGGTGAGAAAGCCGATGCCCCAGACGTCGGCGGCCAGCCGGTAGGGCTGGTTCTTCACGACGGAGATGGAGGCGTCGCCGTACTTCTTGTAGATGCGCACGGCGATGGACGTCGACACCTCGACGGTCTGGAGGAAGAGCATGACCTCCTTGATCGCCTTCTGTTCCTCCCAGGCCTCGGCGATCTTCTTCGTGCGCTTGGGGCCCAGTCCCGGCACCTCGATGAGCCGCTTGGGCTCCTCCTCGATGATCGTGAGGGTGTCCATGCCGAAGTGCTGGGTGATGCGGTCGGCGAAGATCGGGCCGATGCCCTTGACCAGGCCGGATCCGAGGTAGCGGCGGATGCCCTGGACGGTGGCGGGCAGCACGGTCGTGTAGTTCTCCACCGTGAACTGCTTGCCGTACTGCGGGTGGGAGCCCCACAGGCCCTCCATGCGCAGCGACTCGCCGACCTGCGCGCCGAGCAGCGCGCCGACGACCGTGAGGAGGTCGCCGCCGCCCCGGCCGGTGTCGACCCGGGCGACCGTGTAGCCGTTCTCCTCGTTGGCGTACGTGATGCGCTCCAGCACGCCTTCCAGCGTGGCCAGTCGCCGTTCTCCCGCCGCCTGGGCGGCCCCCGTCTGTTGGGACATGATCCGACGGTACCGCCCGGCACCGACAGCCTTGTCCGGTCCGCCCTTTCGGCGCCCGGCGGCCGGACGCCGGGCGCCGGGCGCCGGATGCGCGGAAGGCGCCGGATCAGGAGGTCAGCACGCAGGTGCCGACCACGTACCCGGTGACACCGCTCCTGGTGACCTTCACCCACCGATTGCTGGTGATGCCGCACGCGGTGTACGAGCCGTTGTAGTACATCGTGCAGGGCGAGGACGCGGTCTGCCCCTTGTTGAGCTGGGCGAGGGCCGTGCCGCCGGTGCTCGTGGCGGACCGGATGACGACTGTCTCCAGGGCCGTGGTCGTGCAGGTCGCCGCGGATGCGGGGCTCGCGACGACGAACGTGGTCCCGACCAGGGCGGCCGCCGCGATGGAGACGCCGAGTGTCCGGCCTGCGCGCATGTCTGGTTCTCCCCTGTCGATCGACCCTGCCGATTGGCGCGGGCATGCCACCGCCACGGAAGGGAAGCCTAGATCCCTTCGCGCCGCCGTTCATCACGATCAGGTCTCGGGATGTGCGCCGGGGGTTGCTTACGGCCATGTAATCGATTCCAATCCTCTGTACACATCGATGTAATCGATTCCACAAGGAGGTGGAGGGCGATGGCGAGCATCAAGGACGTCGCCGCCGAGGCGAGGGTCTCCGTCGCCACGGTGTCGCGCGTCCTGAACGACCATCCGTCGGTCAGCGAGGACGCACGCACACGCGTGCTGGCCGCCGTCGAGACGCTGGGCTACCGCCCCAACGCCGTCGCCCGGTCGCTGCGCACCGACCAGACCCGCACCCTCGGCCTGGTCATCAGCGACGTGCTGAACCCCTACTTCACCGAACTGGCCCGCTCCGTCGAGGAGGAGGCCCGCGCGCTCGGCTACAGCGTGATCATCGGCAACGCCGACGAGCGGCCCGACCTCCAGGACCACCACGTCAGGACCCTGCTGGACCGCCGGATCGACGGTCTCCTGGTCTCCCCCGCCGACGGCGGCTCCCCGCTGCTGCCGGACGCCGCGCGCGCGGGGACGCCGATGGTGTTCGTCGACCGGTGGATCCCGGGCGTGGACGTGCCGGTGGTCCGGGCGGACGGACGGGCGGCCATACGGGACCTGGTCGCGCATCTGCACGGGCTCGGGCACCGGCGGCTCGCCATCATCGCGGGGCCCGCCGCCACCACGACCGGCAGCGAGCGCGTCGAGGCCTTCCGGGCCGCGATGGCCGAGTACGGGCTTCCCCTGCCGGACGCCTACATAGGGCAGGGCGACTTCCAGGCCGAGAGCGGACGGCGGGTCACCGAGGGCTTCCTCGACCTGCCCGAGCCGCCCGAGGTCGTGTTCGCGGCCGACAACCTGATGGCGCTGGGCGCGCTGGACGCCGTACGCGCGCGTGGGCTGCGTGTTCCGGACGACCTCGCGCTCGCCGCGTTCGACGACATCCCGTGGTTCGTGCACACCGATCCGCCGATCACCGCGATCGCCCAGCCCACGGGCGAGTTGGGGCGGGCCGCCGTGCGCGCGCTCGTCGACCGCATCGAGGGGCGGCCCCCGCAGTCCGTCACCCTCGCCGCCCGGCTCGTCGTACGCCGTTCGTGCGGCGAGCCGGATCCACTGGAGCGACGGGCCTGCGCGGAGCCGTCGCCCGAGCCGTCCCCCGTAACGAACAGGAGCCAGTCGTGAGCAACGCGGACGAGTTGCTGCGCATCGAAGGCATACGCAAGACCTTCCCCGGCGTGGTCGCGCTCGACGGCGTCGACTTCGATCTGCGCCGCGGCGAGGTGCATGTGCTGCTCGGTGAGAACGGCGCGGGCAAGAGCACCCTCATCAAGATGCTCTCCGGCGCCTACCGCCCCGACGCCGGGCGGATCCTGGCCGGCGGCGAGGAGGTGCGCATCCATGGCGCACAGGACTCCGAGCGCCTCGGGATCGCCACCATCTACCAGGAGTTCAACCTCGTACCCGATCTGACGATCGCCGAGAACATCTTCCTGGGACGGCAGCCGCGTCGCTTCGGGATGATCGACCGGAAGCGGATGGAGGCCGAGGCCGCCGTCCTGCTGGAGCGGGTGGGCGTGCACGTGTCGCCCCGCGCGCGGGTGCGTGAACTGGGCATCGCGCGGCTGCAGATGGTCGAGATCGCCAAGGCGCTGAGCCTGAACGCGCGCGTGCTCATCATGGACGAGCCGACCGCCGTGCTGACCTCCGAGGAGGTCGAGAAGCTCTTCGCCATCGTGCGCAGGCTGCGCGAGGACGGCGTCGGGGTCGTCTTCATCACCCACCACCTGGAGGAGATCGCCGCCCTCGGCGACCGCGTCACGGTCATCCGGGACGGGAAGTCGGTCGGCCAGGTCCCCGCCACCACCCCCGAGGACGAGCTCGTACGGCTCATGGTGGGCCGTTCCATCGAGCAGCAGTACCCGAGGGAGCGCGCCGACACGGGCGCCGCCCTGCTGTCCGTCGAGGGGCTCACGCGCGACGGCGTCTTCCACGACGTCAGCTTCGAGGTGCACGCCGGTGAGGTCGTCGGCATCGCGGGGCTGGTCGGCGCCGGTCGTACCGAAGTGGTACGGGCCGTCTTCGGGGCGGACCCCTACGACCGGGGAGCGGTGACGGTCGGGGGCGCGCGACTCCCCCGGTACGACGTGAACGCGGCCCTGGCCGCCGGGATCGGGCTCGTGCCCGAGGACCGCAAGGGCCAGGGGCTGGTGCTCGACCAGTCGGTCGAGGAGAACCTCGGTCTGGTGACCATGCGGTCCGCGACCCGCGGCGGGCTCGTCGACCTCAGGGGCCAGCACGAGGCGGCCGCGCGGATCGCCGAGCAGCTGGGCGTGCGGATGGCCGGACTCGGCCAGCAGGTGCGCACGCTCTCCGGCGGCAACCAGCAGAAGGTCGTCATCGGCAAGTGGCTGCTGGCCGACACCAAGGTGCTGATCCTCGACGAGCCGACGCGCGGGATCGACGTCGGCGCCAAGGTCGAGATCTACCAGCTGATCAACGAGCTGACGGCCGCCGGGGCCGCCGTCCTGATGATCTCCAGCGATCTGCCCGAGGTGCTCGGCATGAGCGACCGGGTGCTGGTGATGGCCCAGGGCCGGATCGCCGGCGAACTCCCGGCCGACCAGGCCACGCAGGACGCGGTGATGGCCCTCGCCGTCAGCACCCCTGGCGCTCCTGGCACACCGGGCGCCCCTAGTACCCCTGATACCCCCACTACTACTTCTGCTAGCGAACTGGAGGCCGGCCGTGGCCGCTGAAACGCTCAAGAGCGGGGCGGGCGTCGGTGGCGCCGCGGCGGTCCGCCGTCTGCTCCTCGACAACGGCGCGCTGACCGCGCTGATCGTCCTCGTCATCGCCATGTCGGCGCTGTCGGGCGACTTCCTGACCACCGACAACCTTCTGAACGTCGGCGTCCAGGCGGCCGTGACCGCCATCCTCGCCTTCGGCGTGACCTTCGTGATCGTCTCGGCGGGCATCGACCTGTCGGTCGGCTCGGTGGCCGCGCTGTCGGCGACCGTGCTGGCGTGGAGCGCGACGCAGCACGGCGTCCCGGTCGTCATAGCGGTGGTCCTCGCCGTCGCCACCGGCATCGCGGCCGGCCTGGTGAACGGTTTCCTCATCGCGTACGGCAAGCTGCCGCCGTTCATCGCGACGCTCGCGATGCTGTCGGTGGCGCGCGGTCTGTCGCTGGTGATCTCCGAGGGCTCGCCGATCCCCTTCCCCGACTCGGTCTCGCACCTCGGGGACACGCTCGGCGGCTGGCTGCCCGTGCCCGTGCTGGTCATGGTCGTCATGGGGCTCGTCGCCGCGTTCGTGCTCGGCCGGACCTACATCGGCCGCTCGATGTACGCCATCGGCGGCAACGAGGAGGCGGCCCGCCTTTCGGGGCTGCGGGTGAAGAAGCAGAAGCTCGCGATCTACGCCCTTTCCGGGGTGTTCGCGGCCGCCGCGGGCATCGTGCTCGCCTCCCGGCTGTCCTCCGCGCAGCCGCAGGCCGCCGACGGCTACGAACTGGACGCGATCGCCGCCGTCGTCATCGGCGGCGCGTCCCTCGCAGGGGGTACGGGCAAGGCCTCGGGCACCCTGATCGGCGCGCTGATCCTGGCGGTGCTGCGCAACGGCCTCAACCTCCTGTCCGTCTCCGCGTTCTGGCAGCAGGTCGTCATCGGCGTCGTCATCGCGCTGGCGGTGCTGCTGGACACGGTGCGCCGCAAGGCGGGGGCGAGCCCGGTGGCGGCCGGGACCGGCTTCGGCGGCGGCAACAAGGGCAGGCAGGCGGCGACGTACGGTCTCGCGGCCGTGGTCACCGTGGCGATCGTCGGCGCGACCTCCTTCCTGCACGGCGGGACCTCGTCGACCGCGAACCCGAAGGTCGGGCTGGCGCTGTCCACGCTCAACAACCCGTTCTTCGTACAGATCCAGTCGGGCGCGAAGGCCGAGGCGAAGAAGCTGGGCGTGGACCTGACGGTCACCGACGCGCAGAACGACGCCTCGCAGCAGGCCAACCAGCTGCAGAACTTCACCAGCTCCGGCTACGACTCGATCATCGTCAACCCGGTCGACTCGGACGCGGCGAGCAACTCCGTGAACGCCGCCGACAAGGCGAAGATCCCGGTCATCGCCGTCGACCGGGGCGTCAACAAGGCCACGGTGGACGCGCTGGTCGCCTCCGACAACGTGGCGGGCGGTGAACTGGCCGCGAAGACCGTCGCCGAGAAGCTGGGCGGCACCGGCAAGATCGTGATCCTTCAGGGCCAGGCGGGCACGTCGGCGGCGCGGGAGCGGGCGGAAGGTTTCGCCAAGGGGCTGAAGGCCTACCCCGGCATCCAGGTGCTGGCCCAGCAGCCGGCCGACTTCGACCGCACCAAGGGCCTCGACGTGATGTCGAACCTGCTCCAGGCCCACCCGGACGTCCAGGGCGTCATCGCCGCCAACGACGAGATGGCGCTCGGCGCGATCAAGGCGCTGGGCTCCAAGGCCGGCAAGTCCGTCCAGGTCGTCGGCTTCGACGGCACCCCGGATGGGCTGACGGCGGTAAAGGACGGCACGCTGTACGCGTCCGTGGCGCAACAGCCTTCCCAGTTGGGCAGGATCGCCGTGGACAACGCGCTGAAGGCGTTGCAGGACAAGAAGGTCCAGGAGACGGTGAAGGTGCCGGTGAAGGTGGTCACCAAGGAGAACGTGGCCGGGTTCAGCGGTTGAGCACGGCTGAGCATGGCTGAGTACGGCTGGATGCGGCCGAGCACGGTCGGCATCGGCTGAGATCGGCGAGCGGGCGGGCGGTCACCCTGTGCGGAGCACCTCTGTGAGGAGCACCTCTGTGGGGACCGTCCGCCCGGAGCCACGTATCAGGGGAGTTGCTTCATGTACGACTACGACCTGCTGGTCGTAGGGTCGGCCAACGCCGACCTGGTGATCGGCGTCGAACGACGGCCGGGGGCCGGGGAGACCGTCCTCGGCTCCGACCTGACGGTCCACCCGGGCGGCAAGGGCGCGAACCAGGCCGTCGCGGCGGCCCGCCTCGGCGCTCGTACGGCCCTGCTGGCCCGGGTCGGCGACGACGCGTACGGTCGGCTGCTGCTCGACTCGCAGCGGGCGGCCGGGGTCGACCCGGTGGGCGTGCTGGTGGGCGGGGCGCCGACCGGGGTCGCGCTGATCACGGTGGACCCGTCCGGGGACAACAGCATCGTGGTGTCGCCGGGCGCGAACGGCCGGCTGACCCCCGCGGACGTCCGGGCCGCCGCCGGCCTCTTCCACGCCTCCCGGGTGGTGTCGGCGCAGCTGGAGATCCCGCTGGAGACGGTCGTGGAGGTCGTACGGAGTCTGGCGCCGGGCAGCCGCTTCGTGCTGAACCCGTCCCCGCCCAGGCCCCTTCCGCCGGAGGTGCTGGCGGCCTGCGATCCGCTGATCGTCAACGAGCACGAGGCGAAGGTGATCCTGGGCGAGGCGGGCGTGAGCGAGGAACCGGCGGACTGGGCGCGGCTGTTGCTGGCCAAGGGTCCGAAGTCGGTGGTCGTGACGCTGGGTTCGGAAGGTGCTCTGGCGGCTTCGGCGAAGGGGGTCGTACGGGTGGCGTCGGTGAAGGTGGACGCCGTGGACACGACGGGCGCGGGCGACTCCTTCACGGCGGCGCTGGCGTGGAAGCTGGGCGCGGGCTCGTCCCTGGCGGAGGCGGCGGCGTACGCGGCGCGGGTGGGTGCGGCGGCGGTGACGCGGCGGGGGGCGCAGGAGTCGTTTCCCACGGCGGCGGAGGTCGAGGCGCTGTGAAGAAGGCCGGGATCCTCAACCGTCACCTCTCCGGGGCGCTGGCCGAGTTGGGGCACGGGGACGGGGTGCTGGTGTGCGACGCGGGCATGCCGATACCGGACGGGCCTCGGGTGGTGGACCTCGCCTTCCGGGCGGGGGTGCCGTCGTTCGCGGAGGTGGTGGACGGGCTGCTTGCCGAACTGGTCGTGGAGGGCGCGACGGCGGCGGCGGAGGTGCGGGAGGCGAATCCGGCGGCGGCCGGGCTGCTGGACGGGCGCTTCCCCGAGCTGGCCCTGGTCCCGCACGAGCGGCTGAAGGAGCTGTCGGCGGGGGCACGGCTCGTCGTACGGACGGGGGAGGCACGGCCGTACGCGAACGTGCTGCTGCGGTGCGGGGTCTTCTTCTGACCCGCAGCTTCCGGCCCGCAGTTTCCGGCCCGAAGCTTCCGGTGCTTCCGGTATGACCTGCGGAAATGCTTCGAGGGGGCTCGGTCCGTCGACCGGGCCCCCTCGGCGTTCCCCTCCCCGTATCAGAACCCCCGCGATCCCCCCGGATCCCCCTCCAGAAGCCCTGACGCCATGTACGACACTCTGAGGACGGGAAGGGTTGCATAGACTTTCAAGATTTCTTCCGCGGGGAGACCAGGGAGAGAGGAAGAGGGAGGGCGGCCGATGATCGGGACGATGTTCCGGACTGACGACGTACCGGTGGAGGACAGGTTCGACTACTGGCGGGAGCTGACCCACCGGGCGATCGCGCCGAGCGACATCAGCAGCGTCTACGCCCCCGACTTCTGGGCGGAGCAGCGGCTGATGGAACTGGGGCCGGTGATGGTGTGGCCGACGTCCTGTCTGACCGCGCGGTTCGTGCGCAGCGAGCGGCTGGTGCGCCAGTGCGACCCCGAGGCGTACCACCTGTCGCTGGTGCTCGGCGGCGGGCTGGGGCTCGACCACGTCGGGCGGACCGACTTCTACGGCCCGCGCGATCTGTGGCTGACCGACAGCTCACGGCCGTACGACGTGCGGCCGCCGACCACCCCGGGCCGCCATGTGGTCACCGGGGTGGGGGTGGACTTCCCCAAGGCGTTGCTGCCCATGTCGCCGGACCGGATCCGGCCGCTGCTGGGCCGACGCCTGTCGGGGCGGGAGGGCACGGGCGCCCTGCTGACGGGCTTCCTGGCCGGCCTGGACCGGGAGTCGGAGTTCCTCCAGCCGTCCGACGCGCCCCGGCTGGGCGTGGTCCTGGTCGACCTGCTGGCGGCCTGGTTCGCCCAGGTGCTGGAGGCGGAGGCCTCCCTGCCGCCCGAGACGCGGCACCGGGCGATGATCGCGCGCATCCGGGCGTTCATCCGGGAGAACCTCCACGACCCGGAGCTGACGCCGCCGGTCATCGCCGCCGCGCACCACATCTCCCTCAGCTATCTGCACCGGCTCTTCCAGGAAGACGCGCAGGGCGAGACGGTCGCCGCCTGGATCCGCGCCCAGCGCCTGGAAGGCGCCCGCCGCGACCTGGCGAACCCCGCCCTGCGCGGCACGCCGATACGCGCGATCGCCGCCCGCTGGGGCCTCCTGCGCGCCTCCGACTTCACCCGCGCCTTCCGCACCGCGTACGGACTCTCGCCCATGGAGTACCGGGTGCGGGAGTGGTCGGGGTGGGAAGGCGCAGGGCGGGAGGGTTCGGGGCGAGAGGATTCGGGGCGAGAGGATTCGGGGCGGGAGGGTTCGGGGCGGGAGCAGCTCCGCAGTGGACGCAGAGCCAACAGCAGCCATGGACTCTCTGGTAACGACAGCCCCACGACTCACCCCGCATCCTGATCAGGCAGCAGCGAGCGGACAGCGAGCTGATCTTGGTGCTCCATTCCCGCGGGGGTGGGATGGAGCACCAAGGCGTCGTCGGCGCACTGCGCCTCCAGGTCCAGCGGCACGAACCGCCCACCTGCCAGGCCTCGGTCGATCACGCAGCCCCTCCCTCTCCCTCGGCAGTGTGCCAACCGGCTTGCCTTTGACAGGAGATGACCGGTGGCCGCCCGTCGTTGCCCAACTCGCACCCACAGCAGGCAGAACTGCCGTCATCGGTGACGTCTACGTACAGACTTCAGCGGACGCCCCATCATCCACAGGGTGTGATTTACACGACTTGCGCCACGGGAACTGACACACCGCCTCCTGCCGAACCGCCGTAACAGCGCAGGCAGTTGCCTTGATCGCCACATACGTGGCATGCCGACCACCCGGTTGGGCGCGCTACACCACACACGTATGGGCTCGGCCACCCCTAGGGGAGGCTTGCACGCACCGTAGTTGCCGTTGGTGCCCGGTACTGTTGTGGGCTATCACCGCTCCCCGGAGGGTCCGCGACAGATCGTGGTCGCCCCGCGGGGTCCACGAACGTGGACCAGAAAGGGGGCGGCCCAATGGCCGCACAGCCGGAGGGTCATCAGAACAACAAGGCGGACCGGATTTACAGCAAGGTCCGCTGGCTGGGAACAATCTTCACGATCTACAAGATCGTGCGTGAATTCCTGGTCCACTAAAGGGAAGAGCCCCGACCCGAGGGTCGGGGCCAGCCCGTTCTGATGATGCCAGAGGGCCTCATCTCTGCCGCTTGGCCGCTACGGAGATGGGGCTCTCGCCTTGTCTTGCACGAACACGCACGACGCCGCCAGAAATGGTGACGTCAGTTGCCTGCTGTGATGACACACCCCATCTTGCCTTGCGCGCAAGGTTGTCCGCGACACCCGCAAACAGGTTGAGGCGCAAGCGGGATCTTCAATTCCGGTCCGAAATTCAGCATTCGACCTGATCAGAAATGTCGTGCACATGAGAAAGTGACGCTCGTCACACCAGAGATCGTGACAGAAGGCACACCTGAGCGGACTGCCGGATGTCCAGATCGCCCTGATCTACGCGCGCATACCCTGACGTCCTCACATGGCGGCGGGAATCGTACAGGACAGGACTGACAATGCCGTTCCCGATTTGACTCCGCCCGAGACGGGTGCATCGCTCACGCGTCCCCACCGGCAACAGCCTCGACCCGCCCGAGCCGCGCTCCCCGACTCTCCGCAAGCGCCGACGTCAGACAGCGGCGGCGACCAGGGCGAACGCCCCGAAGTAGCCCATGGCCACGCCGGCATGCCCGTCCGCGACAGCAAAGCCGTGACCGGTCCGGCGCTGGTCTTCTCGGCGGGCGGCTGGGCCGCGTTCGTCGGGGCCGTGCGGGACGGGCGTGTCAGTAGCTGAGGCCCCGGAAGTACAGGAACGCGGACCGCAGTTCGGAATCGCGGAGGAGGTCGAGGACCTCCTCCTCCCCCACGAACAGGGCATCGGCCGCCGGATGGCCGGACTGGTGGAACATGGCGACCAGTACATCGATGAGGGGGCGGGTCCAGGCGACCCTGACGATCTCCGCCGCCTTGTCACGTTGCCCCTTGTCCATGGCTATGCGCCACAGCTCGATGGAGTGCCTGGCCGTCGCGTAGGCGTCCGTGCGTCCCTTGACCAGGACCGCTCTTGCGTTGAGGCCGAATACCTCGATACAGGCCCGTCCCCGGTCGGTCAGGCCCCGGTACGTTCCGAGCGGGAGCACCAGCCGTAGGTGGTCCAAGGGGTCCTCGACTGTCGGGTCGACGAGCAGGGGGCTGCCGTCGGCCGCGGTGGGGAAGAGGTTCCGCTTCTGGTTGCTGTTGCAGAACGAGCAGGCGAGCAGATGGTTGAGCCAGTCGAAGGTGCGCAGCGGAGCGAGGCTCTTCGGCTCGAAGTGGTCGATGTCGGTGCCCTGGCCGTCACCGCAGTACATGCAGCGTTCGCGGCCGGGAGCCATCTCCGCCAGGGCGGTGACGAGTGCGGGACGGACCTGTCGGCGGTTCGCCCACAGTGCCTTCGCCCTGGCCTTGCGTTCCTGCTCCGTGGCCTGCTGCCGGATGTCGTCGGTGTAGCCCTTCAGCAGCTCCGTCGTCTCCGGCGACAGGAGCGCACGCCGAAGCCGGATCACTCCTCTTCGCCCTTCGGGCCCTCGGCGATCTCCTCCGCGATCCGGTGCAGGTGCGCGCTCATCTCGCCCAGACGGGCCGACGGCGAGCTGGCAAGCCGCTCCTTGAGTTCCCGGTAGCGGGCGAGCGACTCCGATGACGAGGCCCCGTCGTAGACCTCCGCCTCCAGCTCCACGAACTCGGCTCTCGCCTGTTCGGCCCGCTCGGAGTAGGGGGTGTCGAGGCCGAACAGATCGGAGAGAACGGCGTCGTCACCGCTGCCGTACACCACCCGGTCGTACAGGTCCTGGTCGATGACCTCGGGCGGGCGCGCCTCGTCCACGCCGGGAAGCCGGATCAGGCCGCCGGGATCCGCGGCCTGGCAGATGTAGGGGCTGTGCGTGGTGACGATGAACTGGATGCGGGGGAAGTGGGCCGTCAGCCAGGGGCCGATGCGGCGCTGCCAGGAGACATGGAGATGGGCGTCGATCTCGTCGATGATGACGACGCCGGGTGTCATCAGCACGATCGACCCTCCTTGAGCCTCCCGGAGGTTGGACTCCCACAGATCGTCGCCGAACACGTCGTGCAACTGCTTGAGGATGTCGACGACAAGGGCCGACACCGTACGGAACCCGTCGCTCATCTCCCGTAGCGGGAAGCGACTGCCGTGCCGCTCGACCCACAGCCCCTCGGAGTCGACGTCGTTGATCAGGTACTCGTCCGGCAGCAGTCCGTCTCTGAGCAGCGCCAGTGCGAACGCCTTCAGTCCCTGTGCGCCCCCTCTGCCTTCCAGTGCGCGCAGATGCTGCTCGATCAGCCAGGTGACCCCCTCGGCGAGTGAGGCGTCCTCGTGGAAGAGGCTCGCGTGCCTGGCCACAGGTCCGGACACCAGCATCAGCCGCTGTACCTCACCCGAGCCGCCGGCCATCCGCCGGAACGGCCCGTAGGCCGCGGAGAACCAGCCCGCCGGATTGTCCGCCCATGGACCACGGCGGGCGATGCTGGTCTGCGCCTTGGTGTACCTGATCTCGTCGAGTCCGGGCAGGACACCGCGGCGGACCGGAACCCTGCCTGCCCAGCCGTCTCGGGGCGTCTTCCAACGGAGTCCGGCCCGGAAGGCGCCGGCGGGCGGGCGGCCCTGTGAGAACCGGTCGTGCTTCGGGTCCCGGGTGATCTCCACCTCGACCTGCCCGGCCGTTCTCTGTTCGGTCACCCAGTTCTCGAACCCCGGCACCAGACTGCGGGCCACCCCCGGTCCGCTGAGCGCGAGCGCCATGGCCCGCAGCAGCGTCGTCTTCCCGGACCCGTTGCGGCCGGCCAGCACGGTCCACCCGGCATGGCTGCCGTCGGGACGGGTCAGGGTCAGATCAACCTGACGAGGGCCGTGAAAGGACTTGATGTCCTGTACGAGGATCCGGCGGACGTACATGGGGGTTGATCCTACGGTCCGGGTGGGAGAACGACGGTGGTCCGCGTCCGCCCGAGGGGAGTGTCCGCTTCGATCGCGCGCGTGTGTACGGCGACAGTCGCCGGAGAGCGGATCGTTCACCCCTCTCCGGCCGTCGTCGAGTGCTGCGGCGCGCGCTACGCCGTGTGCTCCACGAACCGTGCTGCCGTCTCCGTCAGCAGTTCCCGTCCGTCCCGTGCCCACAGGGTGTCGTTGAAGAGTTCCACCTCGATCGGGCCTGTGTAGCCGGCCGCCTCCACGTACGCCTTCCACTCGCGCATGTCGATCGCGCCGTCGCCGATCTGGCCGCGGCCGTTGAGGACGCCCTCGGGCAACGGGGTGGTCCAGTCGGCCAGTTGGAAGGTGTGGATGCGGCCGGTCGCGCCCGCGCGGGCGATCTGGGCGGGGGCCTGGTCGTCCCACCAGATGTGGTACGTGTCGACGGTCACGCCGACCTGTTCGGCCGGGAAGCGTTCCGCGATGTCCAGGGCCTGGGCCAGGGTGGAGACCACGCAGCGGTCCGAGGCGAACATGGGGTGGAGGGGCTCGATGGCCAGGCGTACGCCGTTCGCGGCGGCGTAGGGGCCCAGTTCGGCCAGCGCGTCCGCGATGCGCTCCCTCGCGCCGTACAGGTCCTTCGAGCCGGGCGGGAGGCCGCCGGAGACCAGGACGAGGGTGTCCGTGCCGAGGGTGGCCGCCTCGTCGATCGCCCGGCGGTTGTCGGCCAGGGCCGCCGCCCGCTCGTCCGGGGCGATCGCCGTGAAGAAGCCGCCCCGGCACAACGTTGTCACCGTCAGGCCCGCGTCGCGGACCAGCTTGGCGGTCGCCTCCAGGCCGTACGTCTGGACCGGGTCGCGCCAGAGGCCGACTCCCGGGATGCCCGACTGGACGCATGCGTCGACCAGTTCGGGCAGCGAGAGCTGCTTCACCGTCATCTGGTTGATGGAGAAGCGGGTCAGGTCCGGATGGCTCACTGGGTCACTCCGTACAGGGCGAGCAGGTTCTTCATCCGTTCCTCGGCCAGCTTCGGGTCGGGGAACAGGCCCAGGCCGTCGGCGAGTTCGTAGGCTCGGGCGAAGTGCGGGAGGGAGCGGGCCGACTGGAGGCCGCCGACCATGGTGAAGTGCTCCTGGTGACCCGCGAGCCAGGCCAGGAAGACCACGCCCGTCTTGTAGAAGCGGGTGGGGGTCTGGAAGAGGTGGCGGGAGAGCTCGACCGTGGGGTCCAGCAACGTCCGGAAACCGGTGACGTCGCCCGTGTCCAGGACTCGTACCGCCTCCGCCGCCAGCGGGCCCAGCGGGTCGAAGATGCCGAGCAGGGCGTGGCTGAAGCCCTGCTCGTCGCCCGCGATCAGCTCGGGGTAGTTGAAGTCGTCGCCCGTGTAGCAGCGCACGCCCTGCGGCAGCCTGCGGCGGATGTCGATCTCCCGCTGGGCGTCCAGCAGCGAGACCTTGATGCCCTCCACCTTGTCGGGGTGGGCCGCGATGACCTCCAGGAACACCTCGGTCGCCGCGTCCAGGTCGGACGACCCCCAGTAGCCCTCCAGCGCCGGGTCGAACATCGGGCCCAGCCAGTGCAGGACCACCGGTTCGGCGGACTGGCGCAGGAGATGGCCGTAGACGTCCAGGTAGTCCTCGGGGCCGGAGGCGGCAGCCGCCAGGGCTCGGGACGCCATCAGGATCGGCTGGGCTCCCGACTCCTCGACGAGGGCCAGCTGCTCCTCGTAGGCCGCGCGGACCTCCTCCAGCGTGCCCGAGGCGATCTGGTCGGTGCCCACGCCGCACGCGATGCGGCCGCCCACCGCCTTCGCCTCGGCCGCCGACCTGCGGATCAGTTCGGACGCGCCCGCCCAGTCCAGGCCCATGCCGCGCTGGGCGGTGTCCATCGCCTCCGCGACGCCGAGCCCGTGGGACCACAGGTGGCGGCGGAAGGCGAGGGTGGCGTCCCAGTCGACGGCGGCCGGGGAGTCGGGGGACACGTCCGCGAACGGGTCCGCCACCACGTGCGCCGCCGAGAAGACCGTACGAGAGGTGAAAGGGGCGCCGGTGGTGAGGGGGAGGGGGGACGTGCGGGGGTCGTACGCCCTCAGCCCTCCTGTCGCGTCCGGGAGCTGGATCGTCACAGCGCGACCTCCGGGACGTCGAGGCGGCGGCCCTCGGCGGAGGACTTCAGGCCCAGCTCGGCGAGCTGGACGCCACGGGCGCCGGCCAGCAGGTCCCAGTGGTAGGGGGCGTCGGCGTAGACGTGGCGCAGGAACAGTTCCCACTGGGCCTTGAAGCCGTTGTCGAAGTCCTGGTTGTCCGGGACCTCCTGCCACTGGTCGCGGAAGACCTCCGTGGCGGGGATGTCCGGGTTCCAGACCGGCTTGGGGGTGGCGCTGCGGTGCTGGACGCGGCAGTTGCGCAGGCCGGCGACCGCCGAGCCCTCCGTGCCGTCGACCTGGAACTCGACCAGCTCGTCGCGGTTGACGCGGACCGCCCAGGAGGAGTTGATCTGGGCGATCGCGCCGCCTTCGAGCTCGAAGACGCCGTAGGCCGCGTCGTCGGCGGTGGCGTCGTAGGGCTTGCCGTTCTCGTCCCAGCGCTGCGGGATGTGGGTGGTGGCGATGGCCTGGACGGACTTCACCCGGCCGAACAGCTCGTGGAGCACGTACTCCCAGTGCGGGAACATGTCGACGACGATGCCGCCGCCGTCCTCCGCGCGGTAGTTCCAGGAGGGGCGCTGGGCGGACTGCCAGTCGCCCTCGAAGACCCAGTAGCCGAACTCGCCGCGGATGGAGAGGATCCGGCCGAAGAAGCCGCCGTCGATGAGGCGCTTGAGCTTGAGCAGGCCCGGGAGGAAGAGCTTGTCCTGGACCACGCCGTGCTTGATGCCGGCCGCGCCTGCCAGGCGGGCCAGCTCCAGGGCGCCGTCGAGGCCGGTCGCGGTCGGCTTCTCGGTGTAGATGTGCTTGCCCGCCGCGATCGCCTTCTTGATCGCCTCCTCGCGGGCGGAGGTGACCTGGGCGTCGAAGTAGATCTCCACCGTCGGGTCGGCGAGGACCGCGTCGACGTCCGTGGAGATGTTCTCCGGGTCCAGGCCGTGCTGGTCGGCGAGCGCCCGCAGCGCGTGCTCGCGGCGGCCGACGAGGATCGGTTCCGGCCACAGCACGGTGCCGTCGCCGAGGTCGAGGCCGCCCTGTTCGCGGAGAGCCAGGATGGAGCGGACGAGGTGCTGGCGATAGCCCATGCGCCCGGTCACGCCGTTCATGGCGATACGCACCGTCTTGCGTGTCACGTCGGTCCCTTCGTAAGTGTCGTCCGCAGCGTCCTTCGCGGCGTCCGTGCGCGTTCCGTACGCGGTTGTGCGCGCCGCGTACGCCTCCACTGATGAGCGTCACAGCAAGCGCTTTCTATCTGATGAGAAGCTAGCCTCTGAGCAGCGTCCGGACAAGACCGTGTCCATTCCGAGTTGTTCGAGGGGGCGAACGACAGGGGGGCGCGGCCGTAAGGTCTGCTCGATGCGCCCGGAACCGCCGGTGCGGGTGGGCTGTCTAGCTGTCTGACTGCTTTCACTAGGGCGTACGACGACGTACGACGAATGCGCGACCGGAGGACGACTACATGACGGTGACCCTGGCGGACGTGGCGGCCCGCGCGCAGGTCTCCCCCGCGACGGTGTCGCGCGTGCTGAACGGGAACTACCCCGTCGCCGCCACCACCCGTGAGCGGGTGCTGCGGGCGGTGGACGAACTGGACTACGTGCTGAACGGTCCCGCGAGCGCGCTGGCCGCCGCGACCTCCGACCTGGTCGGCATCCTGGTGAACGACATCGCCGACCCCTTCTTCGGGATCATGGCGAGCGCGATCCAGGCGGAGATCGGGGGGCCCGGCGGGCGGGCCGGAGGCGAGCGGCTCGCGGTGGTCTGCAACACCGGGGGCTCGGCGGAGCGCGAACTGACCTATCTGACCCTCCTCCAGCGGCAGCGGGCCGCGGCCGTGGTGCTGACCGGCGGTGCCATGGAGAACGAGCCGCACGCGGCGGCGGTGGCGGCGAAGCTGCGCAAGCTCGGGGAGGCGGGGACGCGGGTGGTGCTGTGCGGGCGGCCGCCGGCGCCGGACACCGCGGCGATCGCGCTGACCTTCGACAACCGCGGCGGCGGACGGGAGCTGACCGAGCACCTCATCGGGCTCGGGCATCGCAGGCTCGGGTACATCGCGGGACCGGAGGAGCGGACGACCACCCGGCACCGCCTGGAGGGCCACCGGGCCGCGCTGCGGGCGGCCGGCATCGAGGAGGACCCGCGCTGGACGGTGCACGGCCGCTACGACCGTCGGGCCGGCTACGAGGCGACGCTCGAACTGCTGCGACGGGACCCGTCGTTGACCGCGGTCGTCGCCGCCAACGACTCCGTCGCGCTGGGCGCGTGCGCGGCGCTGCGCGAGTCCGGACTGCGCATCCCCGAGGACGTCTCGGTCGCCGGCTTCGACGACCTCCCCTTCAGCATCGACGCGGTGCCCTCCCTGACGACCGTACGGCTCCCCCTGGCCGAGGCGGGCGCCCGAGCGGGCCGCATCGCCATGGGCCGCGAGGAGCCGCCGCCCGGGGGGATCGCCACGGTGCGGGGGGAGCTGATGGTGCGGGGGTCTTCTGGGGGGCCTCGGGCTTGAGGGCGCCTCCGGGGGGGCATCGGGGGTGACGGTGTCTTCGGCGGGGCTCGGGCTTGACGGGACATGCGGGCCTCGGGCTTGACAGCACGTCCGGGGGACCTCGGGCCTGAGGGGGCTGCGGGGCTGCGGGGCTGATGTCCCCGTCGGGACGAAGCGCCCCGCCCGGCTGAAAGGAGACGTCGATGTTGCTGCCGCCCGGTCGGGAGAGGGCCGAGCTTCTTGAAATCGTTCGGATCTCCGATGCGGCTCGGCCGTTCGGGGCGCGGGGGCTGGTCGGTGATGCCGTCGAGGTCTGGGCGGGGGACGAGGTGGTGCAGGCGCTGGCGCTGGTCGGCGAGTTGCCGGACGGTGAGAAGGCCCGTTGTTTCGTGCCGGGGTGGGGGCTGCGCGCCTACAGCGGGGACGATCCCGATCCGCTCTTCGAGATCGCGTTCTGCTTCCGGTGCAACGGAGCGCGCGTCCGGGGGCCGGACGTCCCGGCGGAGCAGAGGAGCCAGGACTTCGACGGGGAGAGTCCCGCCGCTCGGGAACTGCTGCGGCGCTTCCGGGAGTGCGGGGCGGGCGGGGAGTAGCGGAGAGCGGGCGAGCGGTCTGGGGCGGGGCAGGCAGCCGTCGGGGGGCAGGAGAGCGGTCGGGGGCAGGCGAGCGGTCTGGGGCGGGGCGAGCCGTCGGGTGGCAGGCGAGCGATCGGGGGCGGGCTGGGCGTAGTTGGGGGGCAGGCGGGCGGTGCGGGGCGGGGCGGGCGTAGTTGGGGGGCAGGCGGGCGGTGCGGGGCGGGCTGGGCGTAGTTGGGGGGTAGTCGGGGAGCTGGGGTGCCGCCTACGCTTGGGTCGACGGAATCTCTGACTGAGTCAGACATCCTGCGTCGGGGTCAGGGGCTTCCGAGTCGAGCCATCCTGAGTCGAGTCGAGCCATCGGGGTCGAGCCATGAGCGTCCAGGACATTCACTCCATCCGCTCCTTCAACCGCTTCTACACCAACGTCATCGGCGCCCTCGACTACGGCCGCCACCTCTACGCCCCCTACACCCTCACCGAGTCCCGCGTCCTGTACGAGCTCGCGCACTCCCCCCGTACGGACGCGGCCGACCTGCGGGCCGCCCTGTCCCTGGACTCCGGCTACCTCAGCCGCATCCTCGGCAGGTTCGAGCAGGACGGTCTTCTCGAGCGGGCGGCGTCCGAGACGGATCCGCGTCGGCGTCGTATCGTCCTCACCCCGCGGGGGCGGGAGGCGGCCGAGCTGCTCGACGCACGGGCCCGGGAGAGCGTCGACTCGCTGCTGGAGGAGGTGGCCCCCGGGGACCGGACCCGGCTGGTCGACGCCATGCGGACCATCCGGGACGTCCTCGGGGACGGCGACCCGGCAGGCCCCCGGGACCTCGTGCGGGACGTCGTGCTGCGCGAACCCGGTCCCGGCGACCTCGGCTGGATCGTGCAGCGCAACGCCGCGCTGTACGCCGCCGAGTTCGACTTCAACGCCGACTACGAGGGGCTCGTCGCCCGGATCGTCGCCGACTTCGCCGAGGACCACGACCCGCATCTGGAGCGGGTGTGGATCGCCGAGCTGGCGGGGCGGCCGGTGGGGTGCGTGATGTGCGTACGGGACGAGGCGCCCGGGCCCGGCACCGCACGGCTGCGGCTGCTGCTCGTCGAGCCGGAGGCGCGCGGACTCGGCGTCGGGGACCGGCTGGTCGGCGCCGTCGTCGACTTCGCGCGCGAGGTCGGCTACCGCGATCTGGTGCTGTGGACCAACGACGTCCTCGCCGCCGCCCGCCGCCTCTACCAGCGGCACGGGTTCGTGCTGGCCGCCGAGAAACCGCACCGTTCCTTCGGCAAGGATCTCGTCGGTCAGGACTGGCGGCTGGACCTGCACGGCACACCGGAGTGACAGTAGAGAACATGAAGCTCGCCTTCTCCACCCTCGGCGTCCCCGGTCTGCCGCTGCCCGATGTGCTGCGGCTCGCCTCCGCGCACGGCTACCACGGCGTCGAGCTGCGCGCCCACCCCGAGGAACCCGTCCACCCCGGCCTGGGCGCGGACGCCCGCTCCGACGCGGCCGCCGCGTTCAAGACGGCCGGGATCGAACTCCTGGGGGTGGCGGGGTACGCGCGCGTGGCCGCGCCCGGCGCCGACGAGCCCGTGATCGAGGAGATCCGCGCGCTCGCCGAACTCGCCCGCGACCTCGGCGCGCCCTTCGTCCGCGTCTTCCCCGGCGGGTCCGACGCGCAGTCCCCCGCCGAGGCCGACGCGGTCGCCGCCCGTCGGCTCGGCACGGCCGCCGAGTTCGCCGCCGACCTCGGCGTGCGCATCCTGCTGGAGACCCACGACTCCCACCGCACCGGCGCCGACGCGATGCGCGTCCTGGGCCTGGTCGGACACCGGCAGGTGGGCGCGCTGTGGGACGTCATGCACACCTGGCTCGGCGGCGAACAGCCACAGGAGACCTACGCGGCGCTCTCGCCGTATCTCGGATATGTGCAGGTCAAGGACATCGCCTCGGCCGAGGACACCACCCCGCTGGCCCTGGGCGCGGGCGTCCTGCCGCTCGCCGACTGCGTGGAGGTCCTCTCCCGGCACGGCTGGGACGGGTGGCTGTGCTGGGAGTACGAGCAGCGGTGGTATCCCTCCGCGCCACCGCTGCCGGAGCTGCTGGACGCGGGGCGGGAGCACCTGGCGCGGCTGCTGAACGACTCGGCATAGGCCCCGCCGAGGGGCGGAGCGGCATGGACCTCGCCAGGGGCTGACCGGCATGGACCCCGCCGAGGGGCGGAGGTCCCGGCTACCGCTGCGGCCGCGTCGCGAACTTCGTGTCCGGGTCCAGGCACCAGTCCAGCACCGACGGCCAGGAGCCGTAGCCGGCGTCCAGGTCGAGGTGGACGGCGCCGGGGAGGAGTTCGGCCGTGAGGCCCAGGGGGTCGCCGTAGACGGTCTGGACGCCTTCCGGGCAGTACGGGTCGTCGTCGCCGGCGACCAGCCGGGTCGGCTGCGGCAGGACGAGGCCGTAGGACTCTCCTGACCGCGCGAACCCCGCGACCTCCGGGTACCGCGCGAGCACCGAGTCCGACGGCGGGGCCACCAGCAGCACCCGGTCCACGTCGGCGAGCCCCGGCAGATCCCGGGCGACGGCGTGCAGCCAGAGCACGACGGAGAGACTGTGCGCGACGACCACCCGTTCACCGCCGCCCGGCTCCCCCGGCTTCCCCGGCTCCCCCTCCCCCAGCTCCGCCAGGTGTCGCTCCAGTTCGCCCAGCCACTCCCCCAGGACCGGGTCGTCCGGGTCGGGCAGCTGGGGGTAGACGACCCGGTGTCCGAGGCCGGTCAGGCGGTCGGCGAGCCAGTGCTGCCAGTGGGCCTCGGGGCGGTGGTTCTGCCAGCCGTGCAGGACGAGGTAGGAGCGCGGGGTGGTGGTCATGGCTGCGATGATTTCCGAACCCGACCGACCAGGTCCAGTTAATCTTCTACGGTGGAACCGTTAAGCCCCGCCTTCACGATTGACCTGCGTCGTCTCACCGTCCTGCGCGAGCTGCAGCGCCGGGGCAGTCTGGCGCGGACGGCCCAGGCCCTGCACCTCACCCCCTCGGCGGTCTCCCAGCAGCTCACCGCCCTCGCCCGCGACCTGGGCGCACCTCTCACCGAACGCGACGGCAGAGGCGTACGCCTCACCGGTCAGGCCCGCGTCCTGCTGGCGCACGCCGACGTCATCGCCGCCCAGCTGGAGCGGGCCCGCGCCGACCTCGCGGCGTACGAGGAGGGCGGGCGGGGCACGGTGACCGTCGGCTGTTTCTCCAGCGGCGTCCTGGGCCTGCTGCCGACCGCGCTGCGGGCCCTGCGCGAGCGGCTGCCGCAGCTCAGGGTGGACGTGGTGGAGGCCGAGCCGCCGAACCTGTTCACCGCGCTGGACGGCGGGCAGGTGGACGTGGCGGTGGCCGTCGACTTCGCGGCCGCGCCCCCGCACACCGACCCGCGCTACGCCCGCGAGGACCTGCTCACCGACGTCCTGGACGTCGCCCTGCCGCCCGACCATCCCCTCGCCGACCGCGCCGAGGTGCCGTTGCGGGAGCTGGCCGGGGACACCTGGATCGTCGGCAACGCGATGAGCTGCTGCGGGGCGGTGACCCGCTCGGTGTGCGCGGCGGCCGGCTTCACCCCCGACATCCGCCACGACGTGAACGACTGGGCCGCGCTGGCGGGTCTGGTCGAGGCGGGACAGGGGGTGGCGCTGGTGCCACGGCTGGTGCGGTCGCTGTACGCCCACCGCGACCTGGCCCTGCGCCCGGCCGAGGGCACGCCCCCGTCGCGGAACGTCTTCGTCGCCGTACGGGCGGGGGCGGAGGGGGATCCGGTGGTACGGGCGGTACGGGAGGAGCTGCACGGAGCGGCGGACGCCGCCCTACGCCGGTGACCGCCGCTCACCTGTCCTGCCTGTCCTGCCTGTCCTGCCTGTCCTGCCTCAGCGACTCCCCCAGTTCCGCGAACGCCTCGTGGAAACCGGGGAACGTCTTGCGGACGCAGCCGGGGTCGTCGAACGAGACGCCGGGCACGCGCAGGCCGGTCACGGCGAAGGACATGACGACGCGGTGGTCGCCGTAGGTCTTGATCTCCCCGCCATGGGGCGTGCCGGGGCGGATCTCGATCCAGTCCTCGCCCGTCGCCACGTCGACGCCCAGCCGCCGGAGGTTCTCCGCGCAGGCCTCCAGGCGGTCGCACTCCTTCACACGGGTGTTCGCCACGTCCTCGATGCGCACCGGTCCCGAGGCGAAGGGGGCGAGGGCGGCGAGGGTCGGCATGGTGTCGGAGACGTCCCGCATGTTGACCGTCAGGCCGTGGAGTTCCCCGGTGCCCTTCACCGTCGTGCGGTCCGCGCCGACGTCCACCCGCGCGCCCATCCGCCGCAGGACGTCCACGAAGCCCAGGTCGCCCTGGAGCGCGCCCGCGCCCAGGCCCGGCACGGTCACCTCGCCGCCGGTCACCGCGGCGGCCGCGAAGAAGTAGCTCGCGGTCGAGGCGTCGGGCTCGATGGCGTACGTCGTCGCCCGGTAGCCGCCCGGCGGGACGACGTACGTGCTCCCCTCCCGGACCACCTCGACCCCGAACGCCCGCATCATCGCGATCGTGATCTCGACGTACGGCACGGAGACCAGGTCGGTGACGGTGATGCGCAGGCCGGTGCGGGTCAGCGGGCCGAGCAGCAGGAGCGCCGTCAGGTACTGGGAGGACTGGCCTGCGTCCAGCACCACCTCCCCGCCCTCGACGCCCGCTGCCCGCACGGTGAGCGGATGGTGGCCCTCCGCCTCCTCGTGCCGCAGGTCCACGCCCAGGTCGCGCAGGGCGCGGGTGAGCGGCAGCAGGGGGCGGCGGCGCATCTGGGGGGAGGCGTCGAAGCGGTAGGTTCCGTGACCGGCGGCGACCAGGGCGGGCAGGAAGCGGGCCGTGGTCGCGCCGTCCCGGCAGTAGACGTCGGCCTCGGCGACCGCGGGGCCCTGGGGCCGGCCGTCGACCTGCCAGACGTCCGGGGTGCGGCCGACGCGGTAGCCGAGCCGGGCGAGCCCCTCGGCGAAGCCCTCGGTGTCGTCGGAGCGCAGGGGCCGTACGAGTGTCGTGACGCCGTCGGCGGCCGCCGCCAGGAACAGGGCACGCGCGGTGAGGGACTTGGAACCGGGGATGTCGACGAGGGCCATGCCCCTCATGATCCCGCGGCGGCGCTCCCGTATGCGGGCACGTCCACGGGATGGACGAGCGGATCGACGGGGGGATCGACGGGGGGATGGACGGCGGGCGCGGCAGCGGGGTGAACGGCGGGCCGGGTCGGGTCGGGCGGCGGCGCCGGTGATGTCTCGGGAGCTCCAGGGGCGGGCCGGGCGGGCCGGGCGGTCCGTGTGGTGGGTGCGGTCCGTGTGGGCGTCAGCGAGGTCAGGGCCACGCCGCCCACCAGCAGGGCCGCCGCGCACCAGCGCAGGCCGCTCACCGACTCGCCGAGGAACAGGGCGGCCGACGACATGCCGAAGACGGGGACGAGGAGGGAGAAGGGGGCCACCGTGGACGCCGGGTGGCGGTGCAGCAGCCAGCCCCAGGCGCCGAAGCCGAAGACGGTGGTGATCCAGGCGACGTAGACGACCGTGCCCGCGCCCTGCCAGTCCAGCTCGCGCAGCGCGGCCAGGTCCCTCGACGGGCCCTCCGTCAGCAGGGACAGCGCGAGGAGGGGCAGGACCGGGACCGTGCTGACCCAGACCATGAAGTTCAGCGCGTCCGGCGGGGACGCCTTGCGGGTGAGGACGTTGGACACGCCCCAGCAGGCCGCCGCCGCGACGACCAGCGCGAACGCGCCGAGCGGGCCCGAGGCGCCCTCGTCGACGGCCGCGACGCCGATGCCGGCGAGGGCGACGGCCATGCCTGCCAGGCGGACCGGGGTGGGCCGTTCGCCGAGCACGACGAAGGCGACGGCCGCCGTGAACACCGACTGGATCTGGAGAACCAGCGACGACAACCCGGCCGGCATCCCCGAGTCCATCCCGGTGAACAGCAGCCCGAACTTCGCGACCCCGAGCACCAGGCCCACCGCCACGATCCACTTCCACGCCACCTTCGGACGCCCCACGAAGAACACCGCGGGCAGGGCCGCCACCAGGAAGCGCAGGGCGGAGAAGAGCAGGGGCGGGAAGTGGCCGAGGCCGATCTCGACGACGGTGAAGTTCACTCCCCAGACGGCGGCGACGAGAACGGCGAGGGCGAGGTGGGCGGGGCGCATGCGTCGAGGATCACCCGAGCAGAACGTGAAGCACCAGCGATGATTGCTGCACGGTCGGATGAAGCAACGCTAACGAGAACGCCGACGACGACACCGCCGAGAACGCTCATGATCGGAGAGCCCATGCTCGACCTCCAGCGCCTGCGCGCCCTGCACGCCGTCTCCGTCCACGGCACCGTCGGCGCGGCGGCCGCCGCCCTCGGCTACACCCCGTCGGCCGTGTCCCAGCAGATCGCCAAGCTGGAACGGGAGACCCGCACGGTGCTGCTCGAGCGCGAGGGACGCGGGGTCCGCCTCACCGCCGAGGCCCTGCAACTCGCTGCCACGGCAAAGGAGTTGCTGGCCATCGTCGAGCGCGCCGAGACCGATCTGGAGGAGCGACGGGGGGTGCCGGCCGGGCGGCTGGCCATCGCAGCGTTCCCGTCGGCGGCACGCGGGCTGCTGCCCGCCGTCCTCGCCGAGCTCGCCCGCCTGCACCCCGCAATGGACGCCCGGCTCAGCGAGGTCGACCCGCATCTGTCCGTGGACCTGGTCGCGAAGGGGGCCGTGGACCTGGCCGTCGCCCACGACTGGGACATCGCGCCGCTGCCGGCCCCCGCGGGCGTGGAGCAGGCGGTGATCGGGGACGACCTGTGCGACCTGCTGGTCCCCGAGGGCCACCCCTTCGCGGGACGGAACGCCGTACGGCGGGAGGAGCTGGGCGGCGAGCGGTGGATCTGCCAGCCGCCCGGCCGGGTCTGCCACGACTGGCTGGTGCGGACGCTGCGCACGGCGGGACACGAGCCGGACCTCGCCCACACCGCCGAGGAGAACCCGACGCTCGTCGCCCTGGTCGCCGCGGGCCTCGGCGTCGCCCTCGTCCCCCGACTGGGCCGGGGCCCGCTGCCGCCGGGGGCGGTGGAGGTGCCGCTCGACCCGATCCCCGTACGACGGCTGTACGCCGTGTGGCGCACCGGCGCGGCCCGGCGACCGGCGATCGCGGAGACGGTGCGGGTGCTGCGGGAACGGTGGCCGAAGGCGTCGGCCCACCGGTAGGCCCCCCGATCCGGAAACACCAGCCACAGACACAGCGGCCACAGCCACAGACGCAGACACAGACACAGACACAGCAGACACAGCAGACACAGACACAGTAGCCATGGACATAGTAGCCATGTACTGTATCGAGCATGCCTACGACACCCGTGCTCGACTCCTTCATCCACCACGAGGAACTCGGCGAGTCCGGGCCCCGGACCGGGACCGGCGGACCGACCTTCGTCCTCCTCCACGGCAACCCCTCCTCCTCGCACGCCTGGCGCGAGGTGACGCCCCGGCTCGGGGAGGGCCGTTTCCTGGCCCCCGATCTCATCGGCATGGGCCGTTCCGGGAAGCCCGAGCTCGCCCACCGGTTCGACGACCACGCCCGATATCTCGACGCCTGGTTCGACGCGCTCGGCCTGGACGACGTGGTCCTGGTGGGCCACGACTGGGGCGGCGCACTGGCCTTCGACCAAGCCGCGCGGCACCCGGGACGAGTACGGGGCATCGCCTTCTTCGAGACCATCGTCAAGCCGCTGGCCTGGGAGGAGCTGACGCCCCAGGCGCGCAAGCGGTCGGAGACCATCCGCTCGGAGGCGGGCGAGGCGATGCTCGACGAGAACCTCTTCGTACGGCAGGCCTTCACCGGCGGCGTCCTCACCCCGGTCTCCGACGCCGACCTGGCGGCCTACCTCGCTCCGTACCCCACCCGCGAGAGCCGCCGCCCGCTGCTGGCCTGGGCCCGACAGCTGCCGCTCGGCGGGGAACCGGCCGAACTGGTCGCCCGTATCGAGGCGTACGACGCCTGGCTCGCGAAGAGCGAGGACGTGCCGAAGCTGCTGCTGACGTTCGAGGGCTCGCCCACGCTGCTCATCGGTCCGGAGCAGGCGGCCTGGTGCGCCGAGAACATCGCCGCCCTGGAGGCGGTCGCGTGCGGCCCCGCCGGACACCACGCGACCGAGGACCGCCCGGCCGAGATCGCCGCCGCCGTGTCCGACTGGGCCGACCGCCACGGTCTGCGCTGACGCCGCGGCGGGGAGGGCTTCGGTGAGGCCGACGGCGGGGAGGGCTTCGGTCAGGCCGGCGACGGGGAGGGCGGCGCCGGCTCGCCCCACCCGCCCCACCCGCCCCATCACCGCTCCCCCGCCCCGACTTCGTGGAATCCGCCCCCGAGCGGGAACCCGCCCCGACCCCCGCTCGTCCAACCCCAAACTGTCGGAGAGTCACCTCGGTGCGGTGTCGGCCCTCGCTGCTGGCCGCGATCGCCGACCCACCCTCTCCGCCGCACCGCGGGCCGGCAGCCACGCCGCCGTCGGCGCGCCCCCCTCCAATGCGCCGATGGCGGCCCCTCCGCGGGTACCGTGCGCGTTCCCTCGACCGGAAGGAGCGCACGTGCCCTCCAGACGCACCGTCCTGGCCGCCACCGCCGGCCTCACCTCAGCCCTCACCGCCGGCGCGCCGCCCGCCCACGCCGACGACCGCCGGCTGCGCGCCCTCGTCTCCCGAATGACCCTCGAGGAGAAGGTCGGCCAGGTCTTCGTCTCGCGGGTCTACGGCCACTCCGCGACCGCCCCCGACCAGGCCGACGTCGACGCCAACCTCGCCGAACTCGGGGTGCGCACGGCCGCCGAGCTGCTCGCCCGCTACCGGGTCGGCGGGATCATCTACTTCACCTGGGCGCACAACACCCGCGACCCGCAGCAGATCGCGGACCTCTCCGACGGCATCCAGCGGGCCTCCCTCCAGCAGCCGCGCGGTCTGCCGGTGCTGATCTCCACCGACCAGGAACACGGCGTCGTCTGCCGGATCGGCAAGCCCGCCACCCTCTTCCCGGGCGCCATGGCCCTCGGCGCCGGCGGCTCCCGGGCCGACGCCACGACCCTCGGGCGGCTCGCGGGCCGCGAACTGCGCGCGATGGGCGTACGCCAGAACTACTCGCCCGTCGCCGACGTGAACGTCAACCCCGCCAACCCGGTCATCGGCGTCCGCTCCTTCGGCGCGGACCCGGGGGCGGTGGCCGACCTGGTGGCGGCGGAGGTCGAGGGCTACCGGTCGGCGGGGGTCGCGGCGACCGCCAAGCACTTCCCCGGGCACGGAGACACCGCCGTCGACAGCCATACGGGCTTCCCCGTCATCACCCACACGCGTGACGTCTGGGAGACCCTGGACGCGGCGCCCTTCCGGGCGGCGATCGCGGCCGGCATCGACTCCGTCATGACCGGACACCTCCTCGTGCCGTCCCTGGACGACTCCGGCGACCCGGCCACCCTCTCCCGTCCCATCGTCACCGGCATCCTGCGCGAACGCCTCGGCTTCGACGGGGTCGTGGTCACCGACGCGCTCGGCATGGCGGGCGTCCGCACCAAGTACGGCGACGACCGGGTGCCGGTGCTCGCGCTCAAGGCGGGCGTCGACCAGCTCCTCGACCCTCCTCTCCTGGACGTCGCATGGAACGCGGTCCTCAAGGCCGTACAGACCGGAGAGCTCACCGAGGCACGGCTGGCGGAGTCGGTGCTGCGGATCCTGCGGCTGAAGGCGAAGCTGGGGCTGCTCGACGAGCCGTATGTCGGGCAGGCGCGGGTCGGGCGGACGGTCGGCGCGCGGGACCATCTCGCACAGGCCGACCGGATCGCCGACCGGACGACGACCCTGCTGGTCAACGAGGGCCCGGTGCTTCCCCTGTCCCCGCGCGCACACCCCCGGCTGCTGGTCGTGGGCGCCGACCCGGCCTCCCCCTCCGGCACCACGGGCCCGCCCACCGGGGTTCTCGCCGCCGCCCTCACCGAACTGGGCTTCACGGCGACGGCCCTGTCCACCGGCCTGACCCCGTCGGCGGCGACGATCGCCCAGGCGGTGACGGCGGCGGGCACGGCGGACGCGGTGGTGGTGGGCACGTACAACGTCACGGCGGCGAGCCCCCAACGCACCCTGGTCGATCAACTGGCGGCAACGGGCCGCCCGGTGATCGCGGTGGCGATCCGCAACCCGTACGACGTTGCCCGACTCCCCTCCGCCAAAGCCCACTTGGCGACCTACTCCTGGACCGACGTCGAACTGCGGGCCGCCGCCCGGGTGATCGCCGGTGCGGTGGCGCCGCACGGAAAGCTCCCGGTGCCGGTGCAGCGGGCGGACGATCCGACGGGGGTGCTGTATCCGATCGGGCACGGGCTGACGTACTAGGCGTCCGCCGTCCGCCGTCCGTGCTGCTCCCCGCCACACGCGCAAAGCACCCCGCACGACTGGCGTGCGCCCCGGGTCGCGGGCCACGCCGGTCGGGGGCGGGTGGGCACGCAGGGGACGGCGATGCGCGACAGGCGGCCGCGGGAGGGTGACCTGGGCGCTGCTCGCCCTGCTCCTGACGGGCTGCCGCCCCGCGTCACCGCCGCAACCGCCCCCGACGGCCGGCCCGCCCGGGCCTACGCCTGCATGCGCGGCGACCCCCGCATGGCCGGTGCGGGACCTGAGGCCTGAGGCCTGAAGCCCGAGACCTGAAACCCCGAAGCCGGGGCTCTGACGCCATCGCCCCCTGCCGTCGCACGCGCCGAACCACATGCCGTCTCACCTGCCGTCTCACCTGCCGTCTCACGCGTACGGCTCACTGCGACGTGCGGCATATGCCAGCGCCAAGAATGCTGGTGACGTCCCTGGAGAGCCGACGTGAGAGGTGGAGGAGATGTCGTGACACCTCTGACCCGGATTCCGCTGGACGGCGGCGGCTGCGTTCTCGTCGAGCAGCCTGGCGCGTGGGACGGGCCCGTGAAGGCCGGCCGCGTCGGCGACGCCGTACGCGAGCTGCCGGAGACGCTGGAGGAAGCGCTGGGGCCGGTCACCGAGGCCGCCCGCGCCACCCTCGACCAACTGCGCAAGGCCCGCCCCGACGAGATCACCGTCGAGTTCGGCGTCGACCTCGCGGTCGAGGCCGGGGCCGTGATCACCAAGAGCCAGGCCGGTTGCCACCTGAAGGTGACCATGTCGTGGAAGAGCGAAGGCTCCGACCGGCTTCACGCGGGCGAGAGCACGGGCGGATCCCGGTGACCGGCCCCGAGCAGGGCATGAGCGACGGCGATCCGTCCGATCTGCTCGGCGCCATGGCCCAGATCCTCGGGCCGGACGGGGCGGTGGCCGGGGCGGGCTTCCTGGTGGCCGAGGGTGTCGTGGTCACCTGTGCGCACGTCGTCGAAGCGGCCGGAGGCGGGCCCGGGTCCGGGATCCTGCTGGCCTTCCCCCATCTGGCGGGCGTGGACCGGATCGCGGGGCACGTCCCTGACGAGCTGTGGCGTGCCGCCGGCAACGAGGACGTGGCCTTCATCCGGCTGACCGACACGGCGGAAGGTGCGGCGGCGAACATGCGGACGCTGCCCCTGGGCGCCGCGGACGGATGTCGGGGCCGCCATGTGCGCTCCTACGGATTCCCCGCCCAGGCCCCGCCGGAAGGACACTTCGGCTACGGCGAGACCGGTGATCTGCTGCCGGGCTCGAACGGCAGGGGCCCGCACCTTCAGCTGACCAACGCCAACGACCTCACCACCGGCTTCAGCGGCGGCCCCGTCCTCGACGACGTGACGGGCCTGGTCATCGGCATGCTGACCGAGATCACGGCCCCTGACGCGTACGAACGCGGGCAGGGCATCGCGTACGTCACCCCGACGCAGACACTGCGCGAGATCCTGCCGGAGCTGGCCGAGCAGGAGGTGTGCCCCTACCGGGGGCTGGAGTCGTTCACCGCGGAGCACGCCCAGTGGTTCTACGGCCGACAGGAGGCGGTGCGGCAGGTCCTGACGAACCTGGCCAGGCAACGGCGGCTGACGCTGCTGCTCGGCCCGTCGGGGTCGGGCAAGTCGTCGCTGATCCAGGCGGGGGTGCTGCGGGCGCTGGCGGAGGGGGAGCTGCCGGGGAGCGACCGATGGCTGCCTGTGCTCGCCCGGCCGAGGCAGGACATGCTGACCGAGATCGCGGGGGCGGGACTGCCGGGGGCGGCCGACGAGGGAATCACGGCCGCGGTCAACCGTCGGCTCGCGGCCGAGCCCTCCTACCAGCGCGTTCTCCTGGTCATCGACCAGTTCGAGGAACTCCTGGTCCAGACGGCCAACGGCCGGCTGCGGGAGTTCCTGGCCGTCATCGACGAGGTCACCACGGCCGCCGACGCATACACCAAGGTCACCGTGATCCTGATCATGCGTGACGACTTCTATCCCCAACTTGCCTCCCTGGCACCCCGGTTGCTGGAAGCCGCGATGCCGGGCCTGCTCAACGTCCCGGGCACGTTGAGTCAGCAGGACCTGCACGACATCATCGTCCTGCCGGCGCGGGACGTGGGTCTCCGCTTCCAGCCGGGGCTGCCCGAACAGATCATCAGCGACGTCCTGGACATCACCCCCGGAGCGGCCATCACGCGTGAGGCGCCGGTCACCGTGCTGCCCCTGCTGGAGATGACGCTCAGCCAGTTGTGGAGCCGGCGCCAGGACGGGTACCTCACCCACGAGGCGTACCGGCGGATCGGGGCGGTCAGCGGCAGCGTGACCACCTGGTGCGACAGCGCCCTGAGCGAGCTGTCCCCCGAGCAACGGATCATCGCCCAGCGGGCACTGACCTCCCTGGTGCATCCCGCCGACCCCAGCCACAACGTCACGGCCGTCCGTACGCAGCTGCCCCTCGACGAGCTCCGGGATCTGGCGGCGGATCCGGGCGACACGGCCCACGGTGAGACAGCGGCCGTCGACGCCGTCATCGCCTCCCTCGCGCGCCACCGCATCATCACCACGCAGACACTGCACGCTCCGCGACACCCCGACGACCCTCCCGGGGAGCCGGTGGCCGAGCTGATCCACGAGGCGCTCATCCGCGACTGGGGCGCGCTGCGGGAGTGGGTCAACCAGGACCACCGTTTCCAGGAATGGCTCAACCACACGCATGAACGGCAGGCCCGCTGGGCGGCCGAGAAGGACCCGGGCGACCTGCTCGGCGGGACGACACTCGCGGAGGGGCTCGAATGGTCTCGCCGGCGTCATCTGCCGGCCGACATCACGGAGTTCCTCGCGGCCAGCAGACAGCGCCAGCGGGCGGTCGTCCGGCGCAGCAGGCGGTTCAGCGCGGTGCTCGGCGGGCTGCTGGTGCTGGCGCTGGTGGCCGCGGGGGGTGCGATCTGGCAATGGCGGACGGTGATCGACGCACGGCAGGCGGCGCTGTCGCGGCAGTTGGCGGCTCAGTCCACCGAAGTCACCGGCACGAACACCGACCTCGCGGCGCTGCTCGCCATCCAGGCGTACCGCAGCAGCCACACGGCCGAGGCCGTGGAGAGCCTGCGCACCACCGCCGCGCTCCTGCCGATGCATCGACGCCTGTCGGGACACACCGGCGAGGTGTACCGGGTCGCGTTCAGTCCCGACGGCCGTACCCTCGCCAGCGCCAGCGCGGACAAGACCGTACGACTGTGGAATGTCGCCACCGGCAAGCGGGGCGCCATCCTCAGAGGACACACTGACGCGGTGTGGTCCGTGGTGTTCAGCCCCGACGGTCGCACGATCGCCACCGCCGGCAAGGACAAGACCGTACGGCTGTGGGACGCGAGCACCGGCAAACCACGCGCCCGCCTCACCGGACACACCGACCAGGTGAACGCGGTGGCCTTCAGCCCCGACGGCCGCACCCTCGCCACCGCCAGCGACGACAAGACGGTACGCCTGTGGAACGCAGACACCCACAAGCCACAAACCGTCCTCAGGAAACACACGGACCTGGTCAACGCGGTGGCCTTCAGCCCCGACGGCCACACGATCGCCACCGCCAGCGACGACAAGACAGCGATCCTGTGGAACGCAGACACCCACAAGCCACGCACCGTCCTCAGGAAACACACCGCGGGGGTGCTCGCTGTGGCCTTCAGCCCCGACGGCCGCACCCTCGCCACCGTCGGCTGGGACTGGGTCACCCAGTTGTGGGACGTGGCCAGCCACAAACCGCGCATCGTCCTCAGCGGATACACCGACCAAGTGGTCGGAGTGGCCTTCAGCCCCGACAGCCGAACGCTGGCCACCGTCGGCCTGGAGCGCACGGTCCGACTGTGGGACGTGGCCACCGGGACGCCGCGCGACGCCCTCGACAGCCCTTCCGGTTTCGTCTACGCGGTGGCCTTCAGCCCCGACGGCCACACTCTCGCCACCGCCGGCCAGGACAGGGTGGTACGCCTGTGGGACACAGACGTCGGCCGATCTCTCAAGGTCCTCGCCAAACAGCCGGACACGGTGAACGCGATGGCGTACAGCCCCGACGGCCGCACCATCGCCACCGGCAGCGCCGACAAGACAGTCCGACTCTGGGACGCCGACACCGGCAAACAACGCACCATCCTCAAGGGGCACACCGGCGTGGTGAACGGCGTGGCGTTCAGCCCCGACGGCCACACCCTCGCCAGTGCCAGCGACGACGAGACCACCCGACTCTGGGACGCCGACACCGGCAAACAACGCACCATCCTCGAGGGGCACACGGACCTGGTCCTGTTCGTGGCGTTCAGCCCCGACGGCCGGACCATCGCCACCGCGAGCGCCGACAAGACAGCCCGACTCTGGGACGCCGACACCGGCAAACAACGCACCATCCTCAACGGGCACACGGACGTGGTGTGGGGCGTGGCGTTCAGCCCCGACGGCCACACCCTCGCCACCGCCAGCGCCGACAAGACAGCCCGACTCTGGGACGCCGACACCGGCAAACAACACACCGTCCTCGAAGGACACGCCGACGTGGTGAACGCGGTGGCGTTCAGCCCCGACGGCCGGACCATCGCCACCGCCAGCGACGACAAGACGGCGTGGCTGTGGGACGCCGACACCGGCAAGCCCCGCACCATCCTCAGGGGGCACACGGACGTCGTGTGGGGCGTGGCGTTCAGCCCCGACGGCCACACCATCGCCACCGGCAGCGACGACAAGACGGCCCGGCTGTGGGACGCCGACACCGGCCGGACCCGCACTCTCCTCACCGGGCACGTCGACACGGTGTTCTGGGTGGCTTTCAGCCCCGACGGCCACACCCTCGCCACAGCCAGCGCCGACAAGACAGTGCGCCTGTGGGACGCGGAGACCGTCGCCAGTCCCTCCGAGGCGATCCAGAGGATCTGCCGGGTCGTCAACCGCGGCCTCACCCCCCAGGAAAGCACCGCCTACCTCCACGACGAATCCGTGGATCCCGCCTGCCCCGCCCGCTGACGACGGGCCCTGCCGAGCCCGCCGTCAGCGATCAACCTCTCAACGGAACGTCACGGACGCAGCGCAGGCTCCCGCTCCACGTCCCGCACATCCAGCCTCGAGTCGAACTTCGCCAGTGGCTTCGCCTGGGAGACGGCAGTCGGCGAAACGCCCGCCCACTCCAGGATCCGGGCCGTGGCCAGGGTCTTCTGGTCGGCGGTCAGGCCGGCCACGTTCGCGCCGTGGTTCAGGCCGGGGGCCGTGAAGACGTAGGAGTCCTTCGCGCCCTTGCCGAGGCGGAAGCGCTCCGCGCCCCACGGGTCGTTCTGGCCGTAGACGAAGAGCATGTGGCGGGCGTTGTGCTTGACCCAGGTGTCGACGTCGCGCATCGCGCCCGGCTGGAACTTCATGGCGATGTCCCGGGGGACGAAGTTGCGCGGGGGCTGGTAGCCGTAGCGGACGTACTTCTTCTCGATGTGCGGGAAGCGGATCGTGGGGGCGCCGAGCTGGGTGCCCGCCTGGTAGTAGTACGGGGTGTAGGGCTCCAGGCCCTGGTCCGTGTAGAACGAGAAGCCGGAGATCGTGTCGATCGACGTCCAGATCTCGTCGTCGGTCGCGGTCGCCGCGTTCGCCGGGATGGTGTCGCAGTCGGACAGCAGGCTGTACTGCCAGAAGCCCCAGACGTAGTCGAGGACGACGGCCTCGTAGGCCCGGTCCAGGCTGCCGATCGTGGTGAACGTGTAGCCGTTCTCCGCCGCGTACGCCTCGTACTTCTTCTCCAGCGGCTCCCGGCGCACCAGCGCCTCGCGCTGTACGGCGTTCAGCCGGTCGCGGCACTCCTTGGTGCCGACGGCGGCGAAGAAGCGGTCGTAGGCGGAGTCCTCGTCGTTGACGACGTCGTTGGGGGCGACGTACGCCACCACGCCGTCCATGTCGTGGGGGTAGAAGCGCTCGTAGTACGTCGCCGTCATGCCGCCCTTCGAGCCGCCGGTCGAGATCCACTTCTTGCCGTAGATCTTCTTCAGCGCCTTGAAGATGCGGTGCTGGTCGCTCGCCGCCTGCCAGATGTCCAGCTTGGACCAGTCGGCCGGGTCGGGGCGGGAGGGGGTGAAGAAGCGGTACTCCATGGAGACCTGGTTGCCGTCGACGATCTGGGTGGGTTCGCGGCGGCTGGGGGTGGTGGAGACGTTGTAGCCGCCGGTGTAGAAGACCGTGGGGCGGCTGACGTCCTTGTGCAGCACGGTGATGCGCTGCTGGAAGGTGCCCTTGGAGGGGTGCCGGTGGTCGACCGGCTGGGTGTAGTTCAGGACGAAGTAGCGGTAGCCGGGGTACGGCTTCTCCTGGACCAGGCTCATGCCGGGGACGGCGAGCAGCTGGTCCTTGATGTCGGTGGTCTCGGTGGTGCTGGTGGTGCTGGTGGTGCCGGTGGCATTCGGCTCGGCGGCGGTGGCCGCCCCTGCCGTGGCCGTCGTGCTCAGTGTGCCTATGAGCACCGTGAGCGCCAGCAGCCGTCTGAGCGCCTTGCGCATGCGCGTGCACCTTCCCTGTGAGATCGATGTGCGCCGAAAAGCTATCGGCGCGACACCGGTCGCACCAGGGCGCAACACCGGCCACACGAGAGGGAGTTACCTCGGTCGGCTCAGCACAGGATCCAGCCCGAGCTGATCGACCCCCGCCCCACCGCGCCCTTCACCCACACGCAGCGGTGTCCGGCGTGCACGGTCACCGGGCCGGCGCGCAGGGAGTAGCGTCCCTCGTCCTTCACGGGACGGTTGCCGCGCGCCTGCACGCTGACCGACATCTTCTTCTTCCCGCCGGGGTTGGCGGGGAGGGTGACGGCGCAGACGTAGCCGTTGCGCTTGTAGACCTGTACGGAGCCGGTGCTGAAGGACAGCGTCCGCACTTTCCGGCCCGCGCAGTGGGAGGACGCGGCCTCGGCGCTGGCCGGAGCGGCGAGCCCGAGCAGTGCGGACGCGGTCAGCACGGCCACGGCGAGCACCAGCCGCCGACGCAGCCCCGTACCCAGTGCACCCCGCGCACCCCGCGCACCACAGCCCACGTCCCCTCCTACCGTCGCCGTACTGATGTACGGACGCACGACGTGTGCCGAACGGTTGCGCGAATGTCAGCGGGAAGCTCCCACCGTTTCCTCCGGCCCGGCCGCCCCCACGAACACCCTCCACAAGCGCGCGTAACGCCCGTCCCGGGCAAGCAGCTCGTCATGCGTGCCGTCCTCGGCGACCCGCCCGTGATCCATCACCACGACCCGGTCGGCGCGGGCCGCCGTGGTCAGTCGGTGGGCGACCACGAGGGTCGTACGGCGGCCTGCGAGGCGGTCCGTGGCCTGGTTGACCTGGGCTTCCGTGGCCAGGTCGAGGGCCGCCGTCGCCTCGTCGAGGAGCAGGACGTCGGGGTCGACCAGTTCGGCGCGGGCCAGGGCGATCAGCTGGCGCTGGCCCGCGGAGAGGTTGCGGCCGCGCTCGGCGACCTCGTGGAGGTAGCCGCCGTCGAGCGTCGCGATCATCTCGTGCGCGCCGACCGCCCGCGCCGCCGCCTCCACCTCGGCGTCGGTGGCCTCGGGACGGCCGTAGGCGATGGCGTCGCGGACGGTGCCGGGGAAGAGGTACGCCTCCTGCGGGACCACGCCAAGACGGTGACGGTACGACGTGATGTCGAGGGAGCGCAGGTCCGTGCCGTCGACGGTGACCCGGCCGGACGTGGGGTCGTAGAACCGGGCCACCAGCTTGACCAGGGTCGACTTGCCCGCACCGGTCTCGCCGACGAAGGCGACGGTCTGCCCGGCGGGGATGTGCAGGTCGATCCCGCCGAGGGCCTCCTCCTCGTCGCCGTACTGGAAGTGCACGTCCTCGAAGGCGATCTCGCCGCGCAGGGAGAGGACGTCGAGGGGCTCGTCGGCGGACTTGGTGGAGGTCGGCTCCTGGAGGAGTTCCTGGATGCGGCCCAGCGAGACGGTGGCCTGCTGGTAGCCGTCGAAGACCTGGGAGAGCTGCTGGACGGGGGCGAAGAACAGGTCGATGTAGAGGAGGTACGCGACCAGCGCGCCGGTGGTGAGCGTCGCCGCGTCCACCCGGCCCGCGCCCGAGATCAGCACGGCCGCGGCGGCCACCGACGACAGCAGCTGCACGAACGGGAAGTAGATCGAGATCAGCCACTGGCCGCGGATGCGGGCCCTGCGGTAGCTGTCGCTGCGCTCGGCGAACCGCGCCCCGCCGTCCCGCTCGCGCCGGAAGGCCTGCACGATCCTGAGCCCGGAGACGGACTCCTGGAGGTCCGCGTTGACCACCGACACCCGCTCACGGGCCAGTTCGTACGCCTTCACGCTGGCCTTGCGGAAGAAGTAGGTGGCGATGATCAGCGGCGGGAGCGTGGCGAAGACGACCAGGGCCAGCTGTACGTCGATCACCAGCAGGGCGACCATGATGCCGAAGAAGGTGACGACCGAGACGAAGGCCGTGACCAGGCCCGTCTGGAGGAAGGTCGACAGCGCGTCGACGTCCGTCGTCATCCTCGTCATGATCCGGCCGGTCAGCTCCCGCTCGTAGTAGTCGAGTCCGAGGCGCTGGAGCTGGGCGAAGATCTTCAGCCGGAGGGTGTAGAGGACGCGTTCTCCGGTACGGCCGGTCATCCGCGTCTCGCCCCGCTGAGCCGCCCACTGCACGATCACGGCGAGCAGTGCGAGCAGCGAGGCCGCCCAGACGGCGCCCAGCGCCGCCTTCGTCACGCCCTGGTCGATGCCGTGCCGGATCATGACCGGCAGCAACAGGCTCATGCCGGCGTCCACGGCGACCAGGCCGAGGCTGGCCAGCAGGGGCAGGCCGAAGCCGCGCAGCAGCCTGCGCAGACCGTACGACTCCTCGGGCATGACCGCGCGCGCCTCGTCGACGTCCGGGACGCCGTTGGCCGGCGGCAGCGCCTCGACCTGGGCGAGCAGCTCCGGAGTGGCCGGCATCCCGTCCATCGCGGTGTCCCGCGGCGCCCGCTCCCCCGCCCACAGCCGCGGCGTGATGCCCCGCTCCGCGTCGAACTCGGCGTCCAGCTCGTCCCGCACGGAGTCGTGTACGGAGTCGTGTACGGCGGTGTCGTCGCCCCGCGCCTGCGGCTGGGCGTGGCCCGGTGAGACGCCGCCGAGCTCGTCGGGGTCGGTGAGCAGGCGGCGGTAGAGGGCGGAGTGCTCCTGGAGTTCCTCGTGGGTGCCGAGGGCGGCGAGGCGGCCGGCGTCGAGGACGGCGATGCGGTCGGCGAGGCCCAGGGTGGAGCGGCGGTGGGCGATGAGGAGGGTGGTGCGGCCCCGCATGACCTCCTTGAGGGCCTCGTGGATCTCGTGCTCCACCTGGGCGTCCACGGCGGAGGTCGCGTCGTCGAGGACCAGCAGCCGCGGATCGGTGAGGATCGCGCGGGCGAGCGCGACGCGCTGCCGCTGGCCGCCGGAGAGGGTGAGGCCGTGCTCGCCGACCGTGGTGTCGTAGCCGTCGGGCAGCTCGGCGATGAACCGGTCGGCCTGGGCGGCGCGCGCGGCCGCCTCGATCTGCTCCTGGGTCGCGTCGGGACGGCCGTACGCGATGTTGGCGCGGACCGTGTCGGAGAAGAGGAAGGAGTCCTCGGGGACCAGGCCGATCGCGGCCCGCAGCGAGTCGAGGGTGAGCTCGCGGACGTCGTGGCCGCCGATCAGGACGGCGCCCCGGGTGACGTCGTAGAAGCGGGGCAGGAGGAGGGAGACCGTGGACTTGCCCGAGCCGGAGGAGCCGACGACGGCCAGGGTCTCGCCGGAGCGGATCTCCAGGCTGAGGCCGTCGAGGACGGGTCGGGTCTTGCCGGGGGCGAGGTCGTAGCCGAACGAGACGTCGTCGAACTCGACCGTGGCCGGGGCGTCGGCGGGAAGCTCCTTCGTGCCGTCCGTCATCGTCGGCTCAGTGTCGATCAGCTCCAGGACGCGTTCGGTGCCCGCGCGGGCCTGCTGGCCGACGGTGAGGACCATGGCGAGCATCCGGACGGGGCCGACGAGCTGGGCGAGGTAGGTGGAGAAGGCGACGAAGGTGCCGAGGGTGATGTGACCGCGCACGGCGAGCCAGCCGCCGAGCGCCAGCATGGCGACCTGTCCGAGCGCGGGCACGGCCTGGAGGGCGGGGGTGTACGTCGAGTTCAGACGGATCGTGCGCAGCCGGCCGGCGTAGAGACGGCGGCCGACCTCCCGGAGCTTCCCGGTCTCCTGGTCCTCCTGCCCGAAGCCCTTCACCACCCGTACGCCGCTGACCGCGCCGTCGACCACGCCCGCGACGGCCGCCGCCTGGGCCTGCGCGTACCAGGTGGACGGGTGGAGCTTGACGCGGCTGCGTTTGGCGATCCAGGCGAGCGCGGGGGCGACGGCGAGGGCGACCAGGGTGAGCGGCAGGGACAGCCACGCCATGATCACCAGGGAGAGCAGGAAGAGCAGGAGGTTCCCGACGGTCATCGGGAGCATGAAGAGCAGGCCCTGGATGAGCTGGAGGTCGCTGGTGGCGCGGCCGATGACCTGGCCGGTGGACAGCTCGTCCTGGCGGCGGCCGTCGAGCCGGGTGATCGTCTCGAACATCTCCGTCCGCAGGTCGTGCTGGACGTCGAGGGCGAGCCGTCCGCCGTAGTAGCGGCGGACGTAGGTGAGGGCGTAGACGAGGACGGCGGCGGCGATCAGGAGGCCGGCCCAGGGGGCCATGTCACGGGTGTGGGCGCCGACCACGTCGTCGATGATCACCTTGGTGACCAGCGGGACCAGCGCCATGACGGCCATGCCGGCCAGCGAGGAGCCCAGGGCGAGGACGACGTCCTTCGGATGCCGCCAGGCGTAGCCCGCCAGCCGTCGTGCCCATCCCCGTTTGTCGCCCACGCCGATGCCCTCCGATTGCTGACCTGACTGACCTGATCTACCGGAAGGCACCAACGCCGGGCGTAACGGATTTCATCCCTCCGCAACAATCGGAGGGGAGAAGGGCGTGAAGGGGCGAGCGGGGGCGAGCGCGAGGTCAGACGCGTACCCGCAGGTAGAGGAAGCGGGTCGTCTGTACGGCGTTCTGGTTGTCGTCGCTGACCAGCAGGACCTTCAGGCGGCCCTGGGCGTGGCCGGTGATCACCATGCCCTCGATGTTGTCGAGGAGCGGGTTCGGCTGGGGCTGCTTGGCGGTCGCTCCCAGTGACGGGCAGGTCACGATGTCGGTGAGCAGGGTCTTCTTGATCAGGCGTACGTCGGTCTGGCCGGTCAGGTTCTCGACGCTGCTCGTGTCGGTGGCGTGGCGGGGGTCGGCCAGGTAGAGGCGGACGGTGTTGCCGACGCCTGCGGTGAAGCCGCGTTCCAGCACGAGGAGGCGGCCGTCGGGCAGGGCCTGGACCTCGGGGACGCCGAGGCCGGCGTCGGTGCGGTAGGCGTACTGGGCGGCGAGCTCGAAACGACCGTGGTGTCGCCGCCAGGTCTGGAAGCGGACGAGGCCGGCGGTGTCGCCGGAGAGCGCGTACTCCATCGACGCGAGGAGCGTGCGGCCGCCGGGGAGGAGGGTCAGGCCCTCGAAGGTCTGGTTCGCCGTGGCGCGTCCGGCGGGGGCGACGAGGAGCGAGGCCGGGACCGGGAGACGGTCGAGGATCGTGCCGTCGGCGCCGTAGCGGCGGATGGACGGCTCGGTCTCGGAGGTGATCAGGCGGGTGCCGTCGCCGTCGATCGCCAGGCCCTCGGAGTCCAGCGCCGCGCCGTTCTCGTCGGCGAGCGGGACGACCTTCTTCGGGGCGAGGGTTCTCGCGTCCAGGTCGAAGAGGGCGGAGCGGTCGGAGAGGGCGGCGAGGGAGCCGTCCCAGTCGAGCGCGAGGGCGGAGAGGTTGCCGACGAAGGCGCCGTCGTAGGTCGTCTTGTCGAGGGCGTCGGAGAAGCGGTCGAGGGAGACGGCGGGCGAACAGGCGTTGGCTTGCGGGGCGTTGGCTTGCGCGGGCCCGGCGGCGGTGAGGCTGGCGGCCGCCGCCAGGCCGGCGGTGAAGGTGGCGAGTACGGTTCGCAGACGCATGGGCGTCACCGTAGGGCGGGACGGTGACATGCGGGGAGACGAAGCGTGAAGGGTCGTTCCGTTCAGGCCGGTCAGGACGCCGCGAGGTCCTTGTGGATGACCTTGGCGACGCCCTGGATGGTCGTGATGCCGTAGTTCATCGTGCTGTTGTCCTGGGTGAGGACGGTGATCATGTAGTCGTGGCCGCCGCCCTTGAAGGTGCCGACGCTGTGGACGCGCCAGCCGTGCGTGGCGCGTGACAGCCAGCCGTTCTTGACGTGCCAGGAGACGGTGGAGGGCCTGCCGTAGGGGGTGCCCCAGCGCTGCGAGGAGATGACCTTCCCCATCAGCGTGCTGACGTAGGAGCGCGAGGCGGTGGTGAGGACCGTGTTCGACGCGGTGATCAGCTTGAGCAGCTTCTGCTCGTCGGTGACGGTGATCTGGGTCAGGCCCCAGTAGCCGTTCGCGCCGGGCTTGGTCTGCGTCATCTTGGCGGCGGCGAGGAAGCCCTTGATCTTCGTCATGCCGAGCTGCTTCCACAGGGTGGTGGTGGAGGCGTTGTCCGACTTGGTGATCATGTTGGTGGCGAGCGTCTTCTCACGGCTGGTGAGCGCGCGGTTCGTCTTCTGCGCGTCCCACAGCAGCGTGGACAGGACGGTGACCTTGACGACGCTGGCCGAGTCGTAGGCGGTGGAGGGGCGCAGGGTGCAGGTGGTGTCGGTGGTGCGGTCGTAGAGGCCTACGGCGACCGTGCCCTTGCGGCTCGCGAGCGCGGCCGTGATGTCCTTCTTCAGCTTGGTGGCGAGGGCCGCCTTGGACGACGTACAGCTGACGGTCGGGGTGGCGGCCGAGGCGGGTGCCGCGGTCGCCACGCCGGTGATGAGGACGCCGGTGCCGAGCGCGGTGGCGACCAGTCCTCTCCTGCGTCTGGGAGTCCGGTGAGTCATGCCCAGTTGACTCACCAGTTCGTATGAATGGTTGTACGAACACCCTGGGGTATTGGGCAAAGCCTGGGCAACCCGTTACCGGCCCCTGTGCGTCTTCACAGGTTGCGGCCAGCTTCGGCACAGCGGCCGCCCACAACCGACGTACAGCATGCGCAGGGTGACATCTGCCACCGATCCACTCCCCCACGCGACCGAGTCCCCCGTGTCCCCGGACGCGTCCCCCGACGCCTCCCACGACGTGTCCCCCGACTGGGCCCCGCCGACGGCGACCGCCCAGGCGCCGCCACCGGACAAGGCGCCGCGCTGGTCGTTGCCGGCGCTGCTCGCGATCCTGGCCCTGGCGGCCGTGCTCTACGGCTGGAACCTGTCGTCCAACAGCCTCAACAGCTTCTACAGCGCCGCGATCTACAGCGGTACGCAGAGCTGGAAGGCGTGGTTCTTCGGCTCGCTCGACGCCGGGAACTTCATCACCGTCGACAAGCCGCCGTTCGCGCTCATGATCATGGGCCTGTCCTGCCGGATCTTCGGTTTCGGCACCTGGCAGATGATGGCGCCGGAGATCGCGGCGGCGCTGGGCACGATCTGGATCCTGCACTCCTCCGTGAAGCGGGTCTTCGGGCACGTGGCCGCCACCGTCGCGGCGCTCGTCCTCGCGCTGACGCCGATCACGGTCGCCATCAACCGCGACAACAACCCGGACACCATCCTGGTGCTGCTGATGGTCGCGGGCGCGGCCCTCGCGCTGCGCGCCACACGCGACGACCGGCTGCTGCCGCTCATCGGCTCGGCGGTCTGCTTCGGGCTCGCCTTCAACACCAAGATGCTCCAGGGCTACATCGCCCTGCCGGCCGTCTTCGCCGTGTACCTGTACGCGTCGAAGCTGGGCTGGAAGAAGAAGGCCGTCAACCTGGCGCTGGCGGCCGTGGCACTCGCCGTCTCCAGCTTCTGGTGGGCCACGGCCGTGTCGCTCGTGCCCGCCGACGACCGTCCGTACATCGGCGGTTCGACCGACGGCAGCGCCTGGGACCTGATCATGGGCTACAACGGCCTGGGCCGGGTCCTCGGCGGCGAGGGCAACGGCGGAGGCGGGGGCGGCGGAGGCGGGACCTTCGCCGGCACCGCGGGCCTCGGCCGGATGTTCAACGACATCCTCGGCGGCCAGATCTCCTGGCTGATCCCCTTCGCGGGCATCGCGCTCGTCGCCGGTCTGGTGCTGTGCGGGCGCGCCCCGCGCACCGACGCCACCCGTGCCGCACTGGTGATGTGGGGCGGCTGGCTGGTGCTGCACTACCTGACCTTCGCCATGGCCGAGGGCACGATGCACCCGTACTACACGACCGCGCTCGCCCCGGGCATCGCGGCGCTGTGCGGTGGCGGCGGCGTCATGCTGTGGCGCGCCTTCCGCGGCGGCGACGCGAAGTGGTCGTGGGTGCTGCCCGCGGGGCTCGCGGTCACCGGCGTCTGGGCGATCGTGCTGCTGCGCCGCGCCACCGGCTGGAACACCTGGCTGTGGCCGGTCGTCGGCGTGGTCATGGTCCTCGCGATCGTGGGCCTGTTCGTCCTGCGGTCCGCGACCTCCGGCACCAGGGTCCGGCTGCTCGGCGTGTCCGTCGCCGCGGCGGTCGTCGCGGCCCTCGCCGGTCCGACGGCGTACGCCGCCTCGCCGGCCTTCGGTTCCTCCGCGGGCGGCGGCATGGGCGGCACCAACCCGACCGCGGGCCCGTCCACCGGGGGCGGCATGGGCGGTCCCGGCGGCGGCGGTGGTGGCCGGGGCGGCTTCGGCGGCGGCAACGGCGGTCCGGGCGGCGAGAACGGCGCGGCGCCCGGCGGCACCCAGCAGGGCGGCCAGGCGAACGGCGAGTTCCCCGGCGGCGGCAACGGGCAGGTGACGCCCGGCGGCGGCAACGGCGAACTCCCGCAGGGCGGCGGTGCGCCCAGCGGCCAGGACGGCCAGGACGGCCAGCAGGGCGGCGCGACCGGGGAGTTCCCGGGCGGCGGCGCCCAGGGTGGCGGCGCGCCCGGCGGCACCGGCGGCGGCACGGCCGGTGGGCCCGGTGGCGGCATGGGCGGTGGCGGCGGCGGTATGGGCGGCGCCGACAGCCAGCTCATCTCGTACCTGGAGAAGCACCAGGACGGCGCCAAGTGGCTGATCGCGGTGTCCAACTCGCAGAGCGCGGGCCAGATGATCATCAGCACCGGCAAGCCCGTCATCTCGATGTGGGGCTTCACCGGCTCCGACAAGGCGATGACGCTCGCCAAACTCAAGGAGCTGGTGAAGAAGGGCGAGCTGCACTACATCCAGCTCGGCGGCGGCGGAATGGGCGGCAACAGCAGCCTCAACTCCGAGATCACCGCGTGGGTGGAGAAGAACGGGACGGCGGTGAAGGCGAGCGAGTACAGCTCGACGGCTTCGTCCGAGTCGAACTCCTCGTCGGAGTCGGAGTCGGAGTCCGAGTCGGAGTCTTCGTCCTCCACGCAGAGCAACCAGTCGACCGTCTACCGACTGGACGCGTCGGACGTGAGCTGACCCGCACAGCCGGCCGGTCCACCCGACCGGTACAGCCGGCCGGTACAGCCCCAACGGCCCCTGACTCTCCCGTCAGGGGCCGTTTTGGCATATCAACTCGCGTAGACAAGGGGCGATTTGCCGGATCCCGTCATCCGATCGACATGTCAGATTCATTTACAGGGCCGCATGTGCATGTCACTCTCCCGATTGCCGCCTCCCGTCAACACGCGTAGATCGGACACCCCACATGCTGGCGACACGCATAGGCCGATGGAAGTCGGTGGCGCTTGCCACCACTGCCGTCCTGGTCGGCCTCACCGCACCCGCGCTCACCGCGACCCCCGCCGCGGCGACCACGACGGCGTACGACGCGACCTACTACAAGAACGCCGTCGGCAAGACGGGCACGAGCCTGAAGTCGTCCCTGCACACGATCATCAGCGCCAACGTCTCGAAGATCTCGTACTCCGCGGTCTGGAACGCGCTCATGGTCACCGACCAGGACCCGAACAACAGCAGCAACGTGATCCTGCTGTACAGCGGCGTCTCGCGTGCCAAGTCCCTCAACGGCGGCGACGTCGGCGACTGGAACCGCGAGCACACCTGGGCCAAGTCCCACGGCGACTTCGGCGAGGTGACGGGTCCCGGCACCGACCTGCACCACCTGCGGCCCGCGGACGTGCAGGTCAACAGCATCCGCGGCAACAAGGACTTCGACAACGGCGGCAGCACGGTCACCAACGGCGGCGGCAGCCTCACCGACTCCGACTCCTTCGAGCCGCGCGACGCCGACAAGGGCGACGTGGCCCGCATGATCCTCTACATGGCGGTCCGCTACGACGGCGACGACGGCTTCGCCAACCTGGAGCCCAACGAGCTGGTCAACAACGGCAGCAACCCCTACATGGGCAAGCTCTCCGTCCTCAAGCAGTGGAACGACGAGGACCCGCCGAGCGCCTTCGAGGAGAAGCGCAACCAGGTCATCTACGACACATACCAGCACAACCGCAACCCGTTCATCGACCACCCGGAGTGGGTCGAGGCGATCTGGTAGAGCAGCGGTAGGAGCAGCCGTAACTCAGGGCCCTTTCCCGGACGTTCGGGAAAGGGCCCTGCGGCGTCGACCTCCGAGACCTCCGAACGGCTCATCCGCACCCCGCCGGGCACCTCCCGCACCGCAAACTGGATCATGGACGGTGACCAGGAGACGGGGAACGGGGAACGGGGAGGAATCAGTGGGCTACTGCCTGGAGATGAGCACCGGCGACATGCGGAGCGTCGTCCGGCTGCTCACCGCGGTGGAGCGGACGCAGGCGCAGGAGCGGATGTTCGCCATCGTGCGCGAGCGGTGCGAGAAGACCGACGCACGGCTGCGCGAGCAGGGCATCGACCTGGAGGTGTCGGTGAGCCGGGCACTGGAGGAACTGGTCGAGGGAACCACACCGAGCGCGGAGCTGTGCCCCTCCTACACCTATGCCTTCCACGAGGCCGTGGCACCGCACTTCTCCGACACGACCGACCTCGGCGTATGGCACAGGCCCTCCTGGTTCTACGCCCTGGACACCGAACTGGCCCGGCTCGGCGTCCCCGCGGAACTGCTCCCGGCGTCCTTCCTCTTCAGCGGACCGCCCCTGCGGCTGCCGCACCCCGGCGACGCGATGCCACAGATCGGCGTGCTGCCGGTCCAGCGGGCGGCGGCGCTGGCGGAGGCGTACGAGAGGGTGCTGCGTCACGTGGATCCCGAGTTCACGGAAACGGTGGGCAGGTTCGCGGAGTTGATGCGGTTCGAGGCGGCGGAATGGGAGACGACCCAGCGACTGGGGCGCACGGACGACACGATCTTCTTCTGGTTCTGCTGAGGTCCTGACCCCTACCGCTACCGCTCACTCCGGGGAGCGCCGTGCCAACGCCACTGCGTGAGGCGTGCGTGCCCGGGAATCTCACCCCGACCGGTGGCCCACAGCAAGGTGGCCCACCGGTCGGCGTCGGCCGGGGCGTGCGGAAAGAGCCGCCCCAGAACCCGACCGCACAGATCGGCGTCCGGCGTCCACCCGACGCCGAGCCCCTCGGCCACGTCGTGCACATGCACCAGCGTCTCGACGACCCCCATCGCGGCGAAGCCCTCGGGGTCGGAGACGCCGAAGCTGTGATGCGACCTGACAGTCGCCGGCGTCGTCCGCACCACGGCCGTCAACAGAGCCCCGCAGGCCTCCAGCACCTGAACCAACCCGGCCGGCCCGGCATCCCGATCCGCAAAAACGACGTTCGCCGGCCCCCCGGGCCTCTTCGCGCTCCACACGAAGGGCACCTCCGACTCCAACGGCGGTCGCCGCGGCCCCAGCTGAGCGGCGTAGGCGAACAGATCGTCGGCGAGATGCTCGACGGTCTCCCAGCAAGTCCACTCCAGCGAACCGGCTTTGGCGTCCCAGTCCGCGGCCTCGGCATCCCGGAGTACGGCGACGGCCAGACGTACGGCGAAGTCGACGTCATCGGCGGTGACAGGGGCATCAGACATCCCGGGACCGTATCAATGATCACCCTGCCCGGCAGGGCATCGCGCCGAGATATCGGCCACCTCAGAGAGCAGGCCGACGCCGAGAAGCCTCCGAAAGAGGCCGCCTTTCGCAGCTTCGGGTCGACGTGCGAGCGCATCGGCGTCGTCACATAATGGAAGGAGAGGCGACCGGCCGCTTCCCGTCACGACGGATGCCCGCAAGCCTGCACGGCCTCCGGGTCTACCGGGAACGGGGTGGCTATGGCCACTGTCCTGGAACTGCAGATCTGCCGACTTCACCCGGGCGAGTATGAAGTGCGCGTGGTGAAGGCAGCTGCCGGCGGTGAGCCCCGAGCCCCGCTGAGGCTCAATGTCGACGAGTTGCTGGCACAGCGTCCTGAGCTGGAAGACAAAGTGCTCGCCTCCGCGGCCGCGGCTCGTCGGGCAGTGCCGGTGAGTGAGCAGGCCGTACAACGTGTGGGACGGCAACTGTTTGAAGCGCTGTTCGTAGGCCTGGTCTCGGGAACCTACCGCGCGAGCCTGAGCGTTGCGCGGGAGCGACAGGAGCGGCTGCAAATAGTGCTGCGTCTGGAAGCGCCAGAGCTGACGCTCCTGCCCTGGGAAACCCTGTTCGACCCACATACGGACGCCTACGTGTGCCGGCACGAGCCGATGGTTCGACATCTTCCCGCCTCGTTCACGCCCACCCCTCTGCCCGTAGAGCCGCCGCTGCGGATCCTTGTGGTGATCGCCTCTCCGCGCGGGCTTCCCCTGCTGGACACCGACGCCGAGCGCGAACGATTGGAGCAGGCGCTTGCACCGCAAGTCGCGGCCGGCCGGGTGGAGTTGGTCTGGTTGACGGACGCAAGCTGGCAAAGCCTGCACGCCTACCTCCTGGATGGCCCATGGCACGTGCTCCATTTCATCGGCCACGGTGACTACGACGTCCGTTCCGAGGAGGGGCTGATCGCGCTGATGGGCGAGGGCGGCGGCACGCAGATGGTGGAGGCTTCCCGTCTGGCGGACCTGCTGGGAGAGGCGGACCCGGCACCGCGGCTGATGGTGCTGAATTCCTGTGCGTCCGCTCAAGGAGGGGGCGACGACGGATTCTCAAGCGTGGGAGCAGCCCTCGTGCGCGGTGGAATCAGCGCCGTGGCAGCGATGCAATTTGCGGTCAGCGACCGGGCCTCAGTGCGCTTCGCTCAGGGGTTCTACACGGCGCTGGCTCATGGTCGCAGGGTCGACGATGCCGTCAGAAGTGGACGCATCTCCATGCTTGGTGCCAGCCAGTCTCTTGAGTGGATCACTCCCGTGTTGTACGTGCGAGGCGAGGCCACCCTTCTCTTTGCTTTGCCCACGCCACCGCCCCGAACAGACGGTTCACGGAAAATCGAGGAAAGTGACCACCACAATGTGCGGTTGGGTTCGCTTTACGTGATGGCCAGGGCAGAGTTGCGCATCGGCGATCCCGGCAAGGCCATCGAGTTGCTCGATGACCTGCTCATCCTCGACCCAAAGCACAAAGATGCGATCGCGCTGCGCGCCGAGGCCGTCGGCCAGGAGCAGTTCATCAAGCTCCATGCCCAGGCAACAGAAGCCGAAAAATCCGAGGACTGGTCGGTCGCGATCGACAGCTACGAGCAGATCCTGCAGACAGACCCCGAGCGCAAAGATGCCGCCTCACGACGCGACTTCTGCCGCAACCGTCAGCGCATCGCCCACCTCCAGGAAGAAATGCGGTACCACGCGGACGCAGACCGCTGGCAGACCGTCCTCGAAATCAGCGAAGAACTCAACCAACTGGACCCGACCACCACCGACCCCGAAGGACTGGCCACACGCGCCCACCAAGCAATGCAGGAAGCCCAACAAACCGCCGAACTGGAAAACCTGTACACCAGCGCCCGGACAGCCGAAAACTCCGAGTACTGGACCACCGCCATCCACAGATACAAAAAGATCCTGCAGGCAGACCCCGAGTACAAAGATGCCGCCTCACGACGCGACTTCTGCCGCAACCGTCAGCGCATCACTCTCCTCCAGCAAAAAATGCGCTACCACGCGGACGCAGGACGCTGGCAGACCGTCCTCGAAATCAGCGAAGAACTCAACCAACTGGACCCGACCACCACCGACCCCGAAGGACTGGCCACACGCGCCCACCAAGCAATGCAGGAAGCCCAACAAACCGCCGAACTGGAAAACCTGTACACCAGCGCCCGCATAGCCGAAAACGCCGAAGGCTGGGCCACCGCCATCAACAACTACGAGCAGATCCTGCAGACAGAACCGGAATACCGAGACGTCCTCTCACGACGCGACTTCTGCCGCAACCGCCAGTACATCACCCACCTCCAGCAAAAAATGCGCCATCACGCGGACGCAGACCGCTGGCAGACCGTCCTCGACATCAACGAAGAACTCAACCAACTGGACCCCACCACCACCGACCCCGAAGGACTGGCCACACGCGCCCACCAAGCAATGCAAGAAGCTCAAAACGCCGCCGAACTGGAAAACCTGTACACCAGCGCCCGAGCAGCCGAAAACTCCGAGGACTGGGACACCGCCATCAGCAACTACGACACCCTTTTGCGTGACGGCCTTGAATACAAGGACAGCGCGCAACGTCGCAAAATTTGCCTGGATCGCACGAGAATCGCCAAGCCGATATCCGACACCCGCGACGAAACAACCGTAAATCCAACTGAAGCAGTCAGAATAACTACTCCTTGCGGGGCCCTGGCTTGGGATCCAAGCGGGCGAATAATAGCCGTCAGCACCTGGGGCGGCGCGCGAATTCGCGTTTATAACTCGACCGGCGGCGAGCGGCTAAACATCAGAACAGGAATAATGGGAGACAAGTCGGGCCCTTACGCCCTGGCATTTAGCCCAGACGGCGCACGCCTCGTCAGCAATGTCAGGACAGGTGGCACGATATGGAACGCCTTCACAGGCAAAAAAATATTTCAAGTACCTGCAAATAAAGGGGTTACCGCAGCTGCTTTCAGCCCGAATGGAACCCTTCTTGCCACCGGAGCCTACGACTCGATTCATATTTGGGATGCGAACACCGGCAAGAAGATCTTCTGGCAACCCCAGCGTTCGGTGAGGTCAATTTCCTTCAGTCCGGACGGTAATCAGCTGGCTGTCGCCGATCAAGACGGGCTACATATATGGGACTTCTTCGCCGATCGGAAAATTTTTGAAGATCGTAGCCGTAAAGATGTTCTGAATACAGTGGCGCACAGCCTTGATGGCACCCTTCTCGCCACCAGCGGCAAGGATCACACCACGCGACTTTGGGTTGCCAACGCCCCCATACGCCAGATTCATGAATTCAACCACGACAGCTCCGTCAGATCAGTGGCGTTCAGCCCTGACGGCACTCTTCTAGCCGCCGGCTGCGAAGATCACATCACGCAGATTTGGGACGTCTTCGGCGCACGTTTGATCTGCGAGATAACCCACGGATCCCCTGTTCGATCGGTGGCATTCAGTTCCTACGGCACTCGACTCGCCACGGGCACCCAGCGCGCCGTCAAGGTGTGGGAACTTCGATAGCATCCTTTAGGGGCTCCCCGGAATGAGGGAGAAGAAACCATGGGACGACTTGTTGAATTCCCCACGGCGGACGGCAGTACCGTACTCGTCGAAGTCAGCGACCAATCGATCGGAACGGTGACGCGTGGGATCAATGGATCCACGATATCCGAACGCGCACAGCAGACCTTCGAGGAAGCCGTACACCGCCTGCAGCCGGCCATGCAGGCGGTAGTCTCCCATCTTCAATCAGCGACTCAGTCTCCCGACGAAGTCCAGGTCGAGTTCGGTCTCAACCTGCACGCCCAGGCAGGCGCTTTCATTGCCGCCGCCAGCACCACAGCCAATTTCACTGTCACCCTCACCTGGAACCGGAACGAGCCTCGATCCTCCGAATAGCCCGACGACAGCTACCTCAATGACGCAAGAGGTCCCCTCACCCCAGATGCGTAGCCGCGAACATCCGCAGCACCGCCGGGAGGACCACCACCGACGGTCCCGGTGTGGAGAGGGCCTTCGTCAGGTCCGCTTCCAAGGTCTCCGGGGACGTCCGTACCCCCGGCACCCCGAAGGACTCCGCCAGGGCCACATAGTCGGGGCGGGTCAGTTCGGTCGCCGTCGTCTCGCCGAAGGCGTCCGTCATGTACTCGCGGAGGATGCCGTAGCCGCCGTCGTCGATGATGAGCCAGGTGACGTCGAGGTCGTACTGGCGGGCCGTCGCCAACTCGGCGAGGGAGTACAGGGCTCCGCCGTCGCCCGACACGGCGAGGACCGGGCGGGTCGGGTCCGCGGCCGCCGCGCCCAGCGCCGCCGGGAAGGCGTAGCCGAGGCCGCCCGCGCCCTGGGCGGAGTGGAGATGGTTGGGGCCCTTCGCGTCGAAGGCCGACCAGGCCCAGTACGCGAGGATCGTCATGTCCCAGAACGACGGGGAGTCGGCCGGCAGCGCCTTGCGTACCGACTCCAACACGCCTTGTTCCAGGGTCAGTTCCTGGGCGTCGATGCGTTCCCGGACCTTCGCCAGCAGCTCCCGTACCCGCTCCGCCGCCGTCGCGTCCGCTCGCTCGGTCACCGTCTCCAGCAGGGCCTGCACCGCGTGCCACGCGTCCGCGTGGATGCCCAGCGCCGGGTGGTTCGCTTCCAGTTTGCCGAGGTCCGCCTCGATCTGGATCACCCGGCCGCGCGGGGCGAACGTGTGGTAGTTCGACGACAGTTCACCCAGGCCCGAACCCACCACCAGCAGTACGTCCGCGTCCTCCAGGAAGTCCGTCGTGTGGCGGTCCTCCAGCCAGGACTGGAGCGAGAGGGGATGCGTCCAGGGGAACGCGCCCTTGCCGCCGGGGGTCGTGACGACCGGGGCCTGGAGCTTCTCCGCCAGGTGCCGCAGCTTCTTCGAGGCGTCGGCGCGGATCACCCCGCCGCCCGCGATGATCGCCGGGCGGGACGCGCGCGACAGCAGGTCGGCCGCCACCGCCGTCAGTTCGGGGCGCGGGACCAGGTCCTCCGGCGTCGCGTCCACCGCCGTCACCACCGGGAGCGGGGTCTCGGCCAGCAGCACGTCCTGGGGGATCTCCACCCAGACCGGGCCGTGCGGAGCCGTCAGCGCCGACTTCCAGGCCTCCGCGAGCGCCGACGGGATCTGGGACTGGGCGCGGACCGTGTGGACCGACTTCACCACGCCCCGGAACGAGGCCGACTGGTCGGGGAGTTCGTGCAGATAGCCGTGGCGGCCGCCGCCCAGGCCCGCCGTCGGGATCTGGCTGCTGATCGCCAGCACGGGGGCGGAGGCGGCGGCGGCCTCCTGGAGCGCCGCCAGGGACGTCAGCGCGCCCGGGCCCGTCGACAGCAGCAGCGGGGCCGCCTCGCCGGTGATCCTGCCGTACGCGTCCGCCGCGAAGCCCGCGTTGTTCTCCACCCGCAGGCCGACGTAGCGCAGCGACGAGCGGCGCAGGGCGTCGAACATGCCGAGCGCGTGCTGTCCCGGCAGGCCGAAGACGGTCGTCGCGCCGAGGCCGGCCAACGTCTCCACGACCAGGTCTCCGCCGTTGCGGCCGACGGGAGGGTGCAGAGCGGCCTCGATCTGCGCCTGGGTCGGGCGCAGCACCAGGTCGTGGTCGTGGGTCACTTGGTCTCGGTCTCCTCGGCCGTCTTACCCGCCGCACGGGCCGCTGCGATCTGGCGGGACATGATCGTGGTCAGTTCGTACGCCGTGTGGGATGCGGCCACCGACGTGATCTCGGCGTGATCGTACGCGGGGGCCACCTCGACGACGTCGGCGGAGACCAGGTTGCAGGACGCCAGGCCGCGCAGGATCTCCAGCAGCTCGCGGGAGGTCATGCCGCCCGCCTCCGGGGTCCCGGTGCCGGGCGCGTGCGCGGGGTCCAGGCAGTCGATGTCGATCGAGATGTAGAGGGGCCGGTCGCCGATGCGCTGACGCAGCTGGTCGGCCACCTCGTCCGCGCCGCGCCGGTAGACGTCGGAGGACGTCACGATGCCGAAGCCCATCTTCTCGTCGTCCGTGAGGTCCTGCTTGCCGTACAGCGGCCCGCGCGTACCCACGTGCGACAGCGCCGACGTGTCGAGGACGCCCTCCTCCACCGCCCGCCGGAACGGCGTGCCGTGGGTGTACTCCGCGCCGAAGTACGTGTCCCAGGTGTCGAGGTGCGCGTCGAAGTGCAGCAGTGCCACCGGGCCGTGCTTCTTGGCGACCGAACGCAGCAGGGGGAGCGCGATGGTGTGGTCGCCGCCGAGGGTCATCAGCCTCGCCCCGGTCCCGAGCAGGTCGTCCGCCGCGGCCTCGATCGTCTCGACGGCCTCGTTGATGTTGAACGGGTTCACCGCGATGTCCCCGCCGTCCGCCACCTGGGCGAGGGCGAAGGGGGAGGCGTCCTGCGCCGGGTTGTACGGCCGCAGCAGCCGGGACGCCTCGCGGATCGCGTTGCCGCCGAAGCGGGCACCCGGCCGGTAGGAGACGCCCGAGTCGAACGGCACGCCCACCACGGCGACGTCGGCGCGGCCGACCTCGTCGAGGCGGGGCAGCCGGGCGAAGGTCGCGGGGCCGGCGTACCGCGGGACGCGGGACGAGTCGACGGGGCCGCGAGGCGTCTCGTTGCTGCTCATGGTCAAATGCCTTCTTTCTCACGCTTCATTGCGTATGTACTACTTCTCGTACGACTTTACCGGGGCGTCGGGACGGGCGAGGAGAGGGTGGTCCCGGGGGTACGCCCGGCCAGCCGCTCGCGCCAGGCGGCCAGTACGGCGGGGTCGGTCGGGCGGGTGGCCAGGGAGACGGCGACGTAGGCGGCGAGGGAGGCCAGGAGGCCGTAGTAGACGGGCTCGTTGGCGAGGATGCCGAAGGTCGCCATCAGGGTGATCACCGTGACGCCGCCCACCACGACCGAGGCGAGCGCGCCCTGGACCGTGCCGCGCCGCCACAGCAGTCCGCCGAGGATGGGCACCAGCAGCCCGCCGACGAGCAGGTTGTACGCCACGGTCAGCGCCTCCACCACGTTGTTCAGCGCGATCGCCGTGCCGATCACCGCGACGCCCATGAGGAGGATGAAGGCCCGGTTGCCCCTGACCTCGTCCCGCTCGTCGTCGTCGGACGCCCGGCCGGCGACGCCCCGCAGCCGCGACCAGATGTCGTTGTTGGCGACGGTCGCGCAGGCGATCAGCGCGCCGGACGACGTCGACATCACCGCGGCCAGCGCGGCGGCCAGCACCAACCCCCGTACGCCGACCGGGAGTTCGTCCTTCACGATGGTCGCGAAGGCGTCGTCCGCGGAGGCCAGGTCCGGGTAGAGCACCTTGGCCGCCGTACCGATCACCGCTCCGGCGAGCGCGTACACGAGACAGTACGTACCCGCCACCGTGCCGCCCCACTTCGCCGTCCGGTCGCCGCGGGCGGTGAACACGCGCTGCCAGATGTCCTGGCCGATGAGCATGCCGAACGTATAGATCAGGACGTAGGTGAAGATCGTCTCGCCGCCGATGCCCAGCGGGTCGAAGTACTCCGTCGGCAGCTTCGCCCTCATCTCGCCGAAGCCGCCCGCCTTGACGACCGCGATGGGCAGCAGGAGCAGGAGCACGCCGATCGTCTTGACGACGAACTGCACCATGTCCGTCAGCGTGATCGACCACATGCCGCCGAGCGTCGAGTACGCGACGACGATCGAGCCGCCGAGGACGATCGCGAGGGTCCGGTTCATGTCGAGGAGGACGTCGAAGATCGTGGCGTAGGCGATGGTCGAGGTGACGGCGAGCATCAGGGTGTACGCCCACATGACGACGCCCGAGATCACGCCCGCCCGGCCGCCGTAGCGCAGGTCGAGCATCTCGGAGACCGTGTAGACCTTCAGGCGGGCGATGCGGGCCGAGAAGAAGACGGAGAGGGCGAGCAGGCCGAGGCCGATGGCGAAGACCATCCAGGCTCCGGAGAGGCCGTACTGGTAGCCGAGGCCCACGCCGCCGATGGTCGAGGCGCCGCCGAGGACGATCGCCGCCATGGTGCCGGAGTACATCACCGGCCCGAGCCGACGGCCCGCGACCAGGAACTCGCTCTTCGACCTGGCGCGGCGCATGCCCCACCAGCCCATGGCCAGCATGCCGGCCAGATAGACGACGATCACGGTGTAGTCGACGGCCATGGGGCCCTCCTTCGCTCGCTCTCGGCAGCGGATGACGAGGACCGACACTAGGTGGCCGGAAGACGGCTGCGAAGTGTACGTTTCATCCATTCGAGGCGAACAGGATGGAGGAAACGCACACCATGCCGGATCCCGCCGTGCCGCCCACTCCCCCCGTGCCCCTCGCGTCCCTCCTGGCCCGCGAGGACCTGGCCCTGCGCCAGATCGCCGGGCCCACCGATCCCGGCATCGTCGTCCACTGGGCGCACACCTCGGAGATGGCCGACCCGTACCCGTACCTCCTGGGCGGTGAGCTGCTGCTGACGGCCGGGGTGCACATTCCGGAGGCGGTCGGGTCGGGGACCTACTTCGACGACTACGTGTCCCGGGTCGTCGCGGCGGGCGGCGCGGCCCTCGGCTTCGGCCTGGCGCCGGTGCACGACACGGTGCCGCGCGCGCTGGTCGCGGCCTGCGACGCCTACGGACTCCCGCTCCTGGAGGTCCCTCCGCAGACCACGTTCTCGGGCGTGGCCCGCGCGGTCTGGCAGCTCATGGCCCAGGCCCGGCTGGCCGAGCTGCGCCGCGTCACCGAGGCCCAGCAGGGCCTGGCGGCGGCCGCGGCGCGCCCGGATCCGGTGCCTTCGGTGCTACGGCACCTGGCGCGACGGGTCGGCGGGCGGGCGGTGCTGTTCGGACCGGAGGGCGCGGAGATCGCGGGGGCGGGACAGGAGCCCGGCGCCCCGGTGAGCCACGCCCTGGCCGAGCTGGCCGCCGTGGTCACCCGCCGCCCCTCGACCGGCCCGCACCGCACCGGGCCCTCCACAACCGGCCCGAACACCACCGGGCCCTCCGCGACCGGCCCGCGCAGCACCGGATCCTCCCGGACCGGCCCGAACACCACCGCCCCCTCCCGGACCGGCACGAGCCTCGCGACGACCGCCGTCTCCGGTAGCGCCGTCTCCCCTCCCGCCGCCTCCGGTACGGCCACCTCCACCACCGCCTCCGGTAGCGCCACCACCGCCAGCGCCACCACCGCCTCCGGCGTCCATCTCGCCGCCTACGCCCTCGGATCCGGGCAGGGCTTCGTGCTGGGGGTCGCGGCCCCCGGGCGCGAACCCGGCGACCACACCATCGCCTCCGTCGCCGCCGTGCTGCTCTCCCTCCTCACCGGCGAGCACCACAGCGGCTCGGGAGCGGCCCGCTCCTCCGCCCTCGTACGGCTGCTGCTGGGCAGTCCGCCCGAGGAGGTGGCCCCGCTGCTCGACGGCGAGCGGGGCGAGGGAGGCGAGCGGGGCGAGGCCGGTCGGCGGTGGCTCGTGGTGCACGCCCGGCCGGAGGCGCAGCGGCCGGACCCCGTGGCGGCCTCGGCCCTCGGCGCGGCCCTCGGCTCCCCGCTGGTCGACCTCGCCGCCGACGTCGTACGCGTCCTCGTGCCGGCCGAGCGCGAACCCGCCCCGCAGCCCGGCTGGACCCTCGGGGTCAGCGCACCCGTCGGTCCGCGCGACTGGCCGGCCGCCGACGCCCAGGCCGCCCGTGCGCTGGCCCGGGCCCACGCCGTCCGCGCGCCGTTGGTCCGGCACGGGGGCCGGGCCGGGCTCGTCGAGCTCGTCCCGCGCGACGCGGCCGAGGCGCACGCCCGTGCCCTCCTAGGGCCGCTGGCCGACGCCCCGGCGCTCGGCGAGACGTTGCGCGCCTGGCTGTCCCTGCACGGCAGTTGGGACCGCACGGCGGTGGCGCTGTCGGTGCACCGCAACACCGTGCGGCAGCGGATCGCCCGCTGCGCGGCCCTGCTCGGCGCCGACCTGGACGACCCCGACGTACGCATGGAGCTGTGGTTCGCGCTGAAGCAGGGGTGAGGGGCGGGCGCGGCCGGTACGGACAAGGGTGACGAGGGTGGGCTGTGAGGGACGTCCCAGCGTCCGGAACAGCGCAGACGCGCGCAGTCCACTGCCCCACAATGGAAACCATGCCGATACCCGGGACGCCCAGCCGCGCCGAACTCGTCGACCACCTCGTCAAGACCCGTATCGCCGGGGACGTCGCCACCCCGCGCGAGAACAACCTCTCCCACTACCGTCAGCTCGCCAACGGCGTCCGCAACTTCTGGCTCGGCCTGGAACTCGGCGACCGTTGGACCGACGAGCAGGACGTGCTCGCGGTGATGGCGGAGCGGGTCGGCGTGAACGACGATCCCGAGTACCGCTACGGCCAGGACACCATCGACCCCGAGCTGACGGTCGACGGCCTGGACCGGCTGGCGGCGCGGCTGCGCAAGGCCGCCGACGGACAGCAGCGGGTGCTGTTCGCCACCGGTCACCCGGGCGGTCTGCTCGACGTGCACCGCGCCACGGCCGCCGCCCTGCGCACGGCCGGCTGCGAGATCCTCGTCATCCCGGACGGGCTGCAGACGGAGGAGGGGTACGTCATGCAGTTCGCGGACGTGGCGATGCTGGAGCACGGCGCGACGCTGTGGCACACCCACTCGGGCGAGCCGATGCGCCAGATCCTCACCGCTCTGGAGCGCGCCGAGCGCCCGCTGCCCGACCTGGTCGTCGCCGACCACGGCTGGGCGGGCTACGCCGGCCAGCACGGCGTCGACTCCGTCGGATACGCCGACTCCAACGACCCGGCGCTGTTCCTCGCCGAGGCCGAGGGCACCGTCCAGGTCACGGTCCCCCTCGACGACCACGTCGTCAGCCCCCGCTACTACGACCCGCTGACGGCGTATCTCCTGGCGGAGGCGGGGCTCTCCTAGCCGGAAGCCGGTCTGACCGGAAGCAGCCCTGACCGGAAACCGGCCGAACCGCGGCTCGGGACCGGTCAGACGCCCGCGATCGAGGCGGGGGCGCGCTCGGCGCGGGCGAGCCCCCGGATCACGGCCGCGGTGCCGTGCCGGCGCACCGCGAGCCGGGCCAGCAGGTCCACCACCGGGGCGGTGACCCGCTCCGGGAACGGCGGGTTCGGCAGCCCGACGCTGTACGCCAGGTCGTCCGCGTGGACGACGAGTTCCATCAGCCGGGTGAGCAGGAAGTCGTCGAGGTCGAGGGACCAGTCGCCCCAGGACGCCATCCGGACGGGCCGCGCGGCGGGTGCGTGCGGCAGCTCCTCCCGCAGTCGTACGACCGTCCCGCGCAGGCGCGCCAGAAGCGCCCCGTGTCCGTCCGCCGCCGTCTCCTCGCCGCTCGCGCGGATGCGCCGGTTGACGGCGCCGTCGACACCGGCGTCCAGCCAGGTGACCCGCTCGACGTAGTACTCCCGCAGGGAGATCACGGGTTCCTGGGGCTCGGGGCCGGCGAGCAGGTCCGGCAGGCCGAGGTCCTGGCGGACGGCGTGCCCGGCGAGGCCGCCGACGCCGAGGTCGGCCAGTGCGCTGGGCCGGTTCCAGGCGGTGGCGACGGCGGGGGCGGCGAGCAGGTCGGCGACCCCGGCGACGGCCTCCGCGTAGGCCTGCCGCAGGCGTGCGCCGTACTGGTTCCACGACTCTTCCGTGACGGTCATGGGCCCATCCAACAGGGCGGCTGCCCCTCAGCGCTCCCGAGGTGCGCGGACCACGCCTTCCTGGACGACCGAGACGGCGAGGCGTCCGTCCTGCGTGTAGATGCGGGCCTGGCCGAGGCCGCGGCCGCCGTGGGCCGACGGGGACTCCTGGTCGTAGAGGAGCCATTCGTCGGCGCGGAAGGGCCGGTGGAACCACATCGCGTGGTCCAGCGAGGCCCCGACCACGTCCCCGACCGCCCAGCCGCCGCGGCCGTGCGCGAGGAGGATCGAGTCGAGGAGGGTCATGTCGGAGACGTAGGTGGCGAGGACGACGTGCAGGAGCGGGTCGTCGGCCAGCTTGCCGTTGGCGCGGAACCACACCTGGGAGTGCGGTTCGCGCGGCTCGCCGTACTGGCCGTAGGGCGGCTCGTCGACGTAGCGCAGGTCGACCGCCTCACGGGCCTCCAGGAACTTCTCGACGACCTCGGGGTCGAGGTGGTCGTAGCCGCGCAGCCGCTCCGCGGAGGTGGGGAGTGTGACCGGGTCCGGGGCCGGCGGCATGGGGGCCTGGTGCTCGAAGCCCTCCTCGTACCGCTGGAAGGAGGCGGAGAGGGCGAAGATCGGCTGGCCGTGCTGGACGGCGAGGACGCGGCGCGCGGTGAAGGAACGGCCGTCGTTCATGCGGTCGACCGTGTAGACGATGGGCGCGCCGGGGTCGCCGGGGCGCAGGAAGTACGCGTGCAGGGAGTGGGCGAGGCGGTCCTCGGAGACCGTCCGCCCGGCGGCGACGAGCGCCTGGGCCGCGACCTGCCCGCCGAAGACCCGGGGGACGACGGCGGACCGGGACTGGCCGCGGAAGATGTTCTCCTCGATCTGCTCCAGGTCGAGGAGATCGAGGAGATCGTGTAGTGCCTGACTCATGAGCCCAGTTCTACCGGCGAGCAATTTCGCGGACCTTACAGGCCCATGTCCTTCGCGATGATCGACTTCATGATCTCGCTGGTGCCGCCGTAGATGCGGTTGACGCGGTTGTCCGCGTACAGGCGGGCGATCGGGTACTCGTTCATGAAGCCGTAGCCGCCGTGCAGCTGGAGGCAGCGATCGATGACGCGGTGCGCGACCTCGGTGCAGAACAGCTTGGCGCTGGCGGCCTCGGCCGGGGTCAGCTCGCCCGCGTCCAGGGCCTCCGTGGCGCGGTCGGCGACGGCCTCGGCCGCGTCCACCTCGGCCTGGCAGGCGGCCAGCTCGAACTTGGTGTTCTGGAAGTGCGCGACCGGCTTGCCGAAGACGACCCGCTCCTGCACGTACTGCTTGGCGAACCGGACGGCGGCCTTGGCCTGCGCGTACGCGCCGTAGGCGATGCCCCAGCGCTCGGAGGCCAGGTTGTGGCCGAGGTAGTAGAAGCCCTTGTTCTCCTCGCCCAGCAGGTCCTCGACGGGCACCTTGACGTCGACGAACGCCAGCTCGGCGGTGTCGGAGGTCTTCAGGCCGAGCTTGTCCAGCTTGCGGCCGACGGAGTAGCCCTCGGCCTTGGTGTCCACGACGAAGAGGGAGATGCCGTGACGGCGGTCCTCGGCGGTGGGCGCGGAGGTACGGGCGCAGACGATCATGCGGTCGGCGTGGACGCCGCCGGTGATGAAGGTCTTGGAGCCGTTGAGGACGTAGTGCGTGCCGTCCTCGGAGAGCTTGGCGGTGCTCTTCATGCCCGCGAGGTCGGAGCCGGTGCCCGGCTCGGTCATCGCGATCGCCCACATCTCCTCGCCGGAGACGAACTTCGGCAGGAAGCGCTTCTTCTGCTCGTCGGTGGCGAGCAGCTTGATGTACGGCAGGCCGAGCAGCACGTGCACGCCGGAGCCGCCGAAGGAGACGCCCGCGCGCGCGGTCTCCTCGTACAGGACGGCCTCGAACTTGTAGGAGTCGATGCCGGCGCCGCCGTACTCCTCGTCGACGCGGATGCCGAAGACGCCCAGCTCGGCGAGCTTGTAGTAGAAGTCGCGCGGCGCCTGGCCGGCGGCGAACCACTCGTCGTAGACGGGGACGACCTCGGCCTCGATGAAGGCCCGGAGGGTCTCCCGGAACGCCTCGTGATCCTCGTCAAATACGGTACGGCGCACCGCCGCCACCTCCACCTGGCTCAAGTTCCGCGTCTAAGCGCTTGCTCAGAACCTCACCGTACCGGCGGGTAGGGAGAGGCGTCCAGGGTGGGACGGGGCAGGACGGGGGTAACGCTCGTCACGCCCCGGCGGCCGCGAAGGCCCCCCTGGCCATCCGGTGCAGCAGCTCCGCGGTGACCGCGCGGCCCGGCAGGGCGCCCGGGCGGCCCAGGTGGGGGGTGGAGTTCAGCAGGCCGAAGACCGAGTGGACGGCCGAGCGGGCGGCGGGCTCGGCGAGGGCCGGGTACACCTCCCGGACGACCTCCACCCACAGCTCGACGTACTGCCGCTGGAGCTGGCGCACCAGCTTGCGGTCGCTGTCGCGCAGGCGGTCCAGCTCCCGGTCGTGCAGCGTGATCAGCGGGCGGTCGTCGAGGGCGAAGTCGATATGGCCCTCGATGAGAGAGTCCAAGGCCGGCTCGGGACCCGCCCCGTCGGCCTCCTGGAGGCGGCGCTTCGCGCCGGTCAGCAGCTGGCCGCTGATGCCGACCAGGAGCTCGGCGAGCATCGCGTCCTTGCCGGGGAAGTGCCGGTAGAGACCGGGGCCGCTGATGCCGACCGCGGCCCCTATCTCGTCCACCCCGACACCGTGGAAACCGCGCTCGGCGAACAGCCGCGCGGCCTCCTTGAGGATCTGCTCGCGGCGGGTGGGTGCGTCGGTTCTGGTGGCCATGAAAGCAATTCTAGACAGGGAGGTTAGCGGTCGTTAACCTAGAGGAAATGGTTAACGCTCATTAACAGGTCGATCAATGGCCGGCCGCCGGCACAGGCACTGATCGAGGCACCGATCGAGGCACTGTCCGCACACCGGGTGAGGGGACCGCAGGATGCAAGAGGCACCGGAGCTGACGAGCGATGGGGGTCCCCCCGCGCGAGTCCTTTCGAGCGTGGGGGAAGATCCCGCGTCGGAGGCCTGGCGGGCCAACGAGGCGGCGCATCGCGTGCTCGTCGACGAGCTGCGCGGCAAGCTCGCCGCCGCCCGGCTCGGGGGCGGCGAGAAGGCGCGGGCCCGGCACACCGCGCGCGGGAAGCTGCTGCCGCGCGACCGGGTCGACGGCCTCCTGGACCCCGGGTCGCCCTTCCTGGAGCTCGCTCCCCTGGCCGCCGACGGGATGTACGACGGACAGGCCCCGGCCGCCGGGGTCATCGCCGGCATCGGGCGGGTGAGCGGACGGACGTGCGTGATCATCGCCAACGACGCCACCGTCAAGGGCGGCACGTACTACCCGATGACGGTGAAGAAGCACCTGAGGGCGCAGGAGGTGGCCCTGGAGAACCGGCTGCCCTGTGTGTATCTGGTCGACTCCGGCGGGGCCTTCCTGCCCATGCAGGACGAGGTGTTCCCGGACCGGGAGCACTTCGGGCGGATCTTCTACAACCAGGCCCGGATGTCGGGGGCCGGGATCCCGCAGATCGCGGCGGTCCTCGGCTCGTGCACGGCCGGCGGGGCGTATGTGCCCGCGATGAGCGACGAGGCCGTGATCGTCCGCAATCAGGGGACGATCTTCCTGGGCGGCCCCCCGCTGGTGAAGGCCGCCACCGGCGAGGTCGTCACGGCGGAGGAGCTGGGCGGCGGCGAGGTCCACGCGCGCGTGTCGGGCGTGACCGACCATCTCGCCGAGGACGACGCGCACGCGCTGCGGATCGTGCGCACCATCGTCTCCACGCTCCCCGCGCGCGGGGCCCTCCCCTGGGACGTCGTGCCCGCCGTCGAGCCCAAGGTGGACCCCTATGGGCTGTACGGCGCGGTGCCCGTCGACTCCCGCACCCCCTATGACGTACGGGAGGTCATCGCGCGCGTGGTGGACGGCTCCCGCTTCGCCGAGTTCAAGGCGGAGTTCGGGCAGACCCTGGTCACCGGCTTCGCCCGGATCCACGGCCACCCGGTCGGCATCGTCGCCAACAACGGCATCCTGTTCTCCGAGTCCGCCCAGAAGGGCGCCCACTTCATCGAACTGTGCGACCAGCGCGGGATCCCGCTGGTGTTCCTGCAGAACATCTCCGGCTTCATGGTCGGCCGGGACTATGAGGCCGGGGGCATCGCCAAGCACGGCGCGAAGATGGTCACGGCCGTCGCCTGCGCCCGCGTGCCGAAGCTGACGGTCGTGGTCGGCGGGTCGTACGGCGCGGGGAACTACTCGATGTGCGGCCGCGCCTACTCGCCCCGCTTCCTGTGGATGTGGCCCGGCGCGAAGATCTCCGTCATGGGCGGCGAGCAGGCCGCGTCCGTGCTGGCGACCGTCAAGCGGGACCAGTCGGAGGCGCGCGGCGAGGAGTGGCCCGCCGCGGACGAAGAGGCCTTCAAGGAACCGATCCGCGCGCAGTACGAGCGCCAGGGCAACGCCTACTACGCGACCGCCCGACTCTGGGACGACGGCGTGATCGACCCGCTGGAGACCCGTCAGGTGCTGGGCCTCGCCCTGACCGCCTGCGCCAACGCGCCGCTGAGCGACCCTCAGTTCGGCGTCTTCCGGATGTGAGGAGGGGACTCATGTTTGACACAGTGCTCGTGGCCAACCGGGGCGAGATCGCCGTCCGCGTCATCCGCACGCTGCGTTCGCTGGGCGTGCGCTCGGTGGCCGTCTTCTCCGACGCCGACGCGGACGCCCGGCATGTGCGGGAGGCCGACACGGCGGTACGGATCGGTCCGGCGCCGGCCGCGGAGAGCTATCTGTCCGTGGAGCGGCTGCTGGAGGCGGCGGCTCGGACCGGCGCGCAGGCCGTCCACCCGGGGTACGGATTCCTCGCGGAGAACGCCGGCTTCGCGCGCGCCTGCGCCGACGCGGGGCTCGTCTTCATCGGGCCGCCCGCCGACGCGATCTCCCTCATGGGCGACAAGATCCGCGCCAAGGAGACCGTCGAGGCGGCCGGGGTCCCGGTCGTCCCGGGGTCCAGCGGCAGCGGACTCACGGACGCGCAACTCGCCGACGCGGCCCAGGAGATCGGCGTGCCGGTGCTCCTCAAGCCCTCCGCAGGCGGGGGCGGCAAGGGCATGCGGCTGGTGCGGGACGTGTCCCTGCTGGCCGACGAGATCGCCGCCGCCCGCCGCGAGGCCCGCGCCTCCTTCGGCGACGACACGCTCCTCGTCGAGCGGTGGATCGACCGGCCCCGCCACATCGAGATCCAGGTCCTGGCCGACGGCCACGGCAACGTCGTGCACCTGGGCGAGCGCGAGTGCTCCCTCCAGCGGCGGCACCAGAAGGTCGTCGAGGAGGCGCCGAGCGTGCTGCTCGACGAGGCCACGCGCGCGTCGATGGGCGAGGCGGCCGTACAGGCGGCGCGCTCCTGCGGGTACGCGGGCGCGGGCACGGTGGAGTTCATCGTGCCGGGCGGCGACCCCTCCTCGTACTACTTCATGGAGATGAACACCCGTCTCCAGGTGGAACATCCGGTCACCGAGCTGGTCACCGGGCTGGACCTGGTGGAGTGGCAGCTGCGGGTCGCGGCGGGCGAGGCCCTGTCCTTCGGACAGGAGGGCGTACGGCTGACCGGGCACGCGGTGGAGGCGCGCATCTGCGCCGAAGACCCCGCACGCGGGTTCCTGCCCTCCGGCGGAGCCGTGCTCAGGCTGTACGAACCCCAGGGCGACGGCGTGCGCACCGACTCCGGGCTCAGCGAGGGCGCCGAGGTCGGCAGCCTGTACGACCCGATGCTGTCCAAGGTGATCGCCTACGGGCCCGACCGGGAGACCGCGCTCAGAAAACTCCGGGCGGCCCTGGCGGAGACGGTGACCCTGGGCGTGCAGACCAACGCGGGCTTCCTGCGCCGGCTCCTGGCCCATCCGGCGGTCGTCGCGGGCGAGTTGGACACGGGGCTGGTGGAGCGGGTGGTGGACGAGCTGGTCACCACGGACGTGCCGGAGGAGGTGTACGAGGCGGCGGCGGCCGTACGGCTGGAGGCGCTGCGTCCGCGCGAGGGCGAGGGCTGGGTCGACCCCTTCGACGTGCCCAGCGGATGGCGTCTGGGAGGCACACCGAAGTCCGTCGCCTTCCCGCTGCGCGTTCAGGACCCGGTGGAGTACCGCCCACGGGGGACGCACACGGTCACGCCCGACCGGGTCACCGTCACCCTCGACGGAGTCGTCCACACCTTCGCCGCGCTGCCGGACGGCACCTGGCTGGGCCGCGACGGCGACGCCTGGCACGTGCGCGACCACGACCCGGTCGCCGCGTCCCTCTCCGGCGCCGTCCACGCGGGCACCGACTCCCTCACCGCGCCCATGCCCGGCACGGTGACGGTCGTGAAGGTCGCGGTCGGCGACGAGGTGGCCGCGGGTCAGAGCCTGCTGGTGGTGGAGGCGATGAAGATGGAGCACGTCATCTCCGCCCCGCACGCCGGCACGGTCGCCGAACTGGACGTGAAGCCGGGCACGACGGTCGCCATGGACCAGGTGCTGGCCGTCATCACCCCCGTCGTCACCGCCGTCGCCACCCCTGCGGAGGAGGAGAAATGACGCTCCCCATGATCGTGCCGGCCACCGGCCTGCCCGCCCGGGTGCGGATCCACGAGGTCGGCGCGCGCGACGGGCTGCAGAACGAGAAGACGAGCGTGCCGACGGCCGTCAAGGCGGAGTTCGTCCGCCGCCTCGCCGACGCGGGCCTGACGACGATCGAGGCGACCAGCTTCGTCCACCCCAAGTGGGTGCCGCAGCTCGCCGACGCCGAGGACCTCTTCCCGCTCGTCGCCGATCTGCCGGCAGCGCTCCCCGTGCTGGTGCCGAACCAGCGCGGACTGGACCGCGCCCTCGCGCTCGGCGCGCGTCGGGTCGCCGTCTTCGCCAGCGCCACGGAGTCCTTCGCGAAGGCCAACCTCAACCGCACGCTGGAGGAGTCGCTCGCGGTGTTCGAGCCGGTGGTGCACCGGGCCAAGGCCGAGGGCGTCCATGTCCGCGGCTATGTCTCCATGTGCTTCGGCGACCCCTGGGAGGGAGCGGTCCCCCTCCACCAGGTGGTGCGCGTCTGCCGGGCGCTGCGGGACATGGGCTGCGACGAGCTGAGCCTCGGCGACACGATCGGGGTCGCGACCCCGGGCCATGTCCTCGAACTCCTCTCCCTGCTCAACGAGGAGGGCGTGCCGACCGACGTCCTCGGCGTGCACTTCCACGACACCTACGGCCAGGCGCTCGCCAACACCTACGCCGCCCTCGAACACGGCGTCACGACGGTCGACGCGTCCGCCGGCGGCCTCGGCGGCTGCCCCTACGCCAAGTCCGCCACCGGCAACCTCGCCACCGAAGACCTCGTGTGGATGCTCCAGGGCCTCGGCATCGAGACCGGGGTCGACCTCGGCCGACTGACCGCCACCAGCGTGTGGATGGCCGAGCGACTGGGCCGGCCCAGCCCGTCCCGCACCGTCCGCGCACTCGGTAAAACGACACAGCCCCACAAGGACCAGTGATCAGCATGGACCACCGTCTCTCCCCCGAGCTGGAAGAACTCCGGCGCACGGTCGAGCAGTTCGCGCACGATGTCGTCGCCCCCAAGATCGGCGACCTCTACGAGCGCCACGAGTTCCCCTACGAGATCGTCCGCGAGATGGGCCGGATGGGCCTGTTCGGGCTGCCGTTCCCGGAGGAGCACGGCGGCATGGGCGGCGACTATCTCGCCCTCGGCATCGCCCTGGAGGAGCTCGCGCGCGTCGACTCGTCCGTGGCGATCACCCTGGAGGCCGGCGTCTCGCTGGGCGCGATGCCGATCCACCTCTTCGGCACGCCCGAGCAGAAGCGGGAGTGGCTGCCGCGGCTGTGCTCCGGGGAGATCCTGGGCGCGTTCGGACTCACCGAGCCGGACGGCGGCTCGGACGCGGGGGCGACGCGTACGACGGCCCGCCTCGACCCGGAGACGAACGAATGGGTGATCAACGGCACCAAGTGCTTCATCACCAACTCGGGCACGGACATCACGGGGTTGGTGACCGTCACCGCGGTCACCGGGCGCAAGCCGGACGGCAGGCCGCTGATCTCCGCGATCATCGTCCCGTCCGGCACACCGGGCTTCACGGTCGCGGCGCCGTACTCGAAGGTCGGCTGGAACGCGTCCGACACCCGTGAGCTGGCCTTCGCCGACGTGCGCGTCCCGGCGGCGAACCTGCTGGGCGAAGAGGGGCGCGGCTACGCGCAGTTCCTGCGGATCCTCGACGAGGGCCGCATCGCCATCGCGGCGCTGGCCACCGGCCTGGCACAGGGCTGTGTCGACGAGTCGGTGCGGTACGCGAAGGAACGGCACGCCTTCGGGCGTCCGATCGGCGCCAACCAGGCCATCCAGTTCAAGATCGCCGACATGGAGATGAAGGCCCACACCGCGCGGCTGACCTGGCGGGACGCGGCCTCGCGGCTGGTGTCCGGCGAGCCCTTCAAGAAGGAGGCGGCCCTGGCGAAGCTGTACTCGTCGACGATCGCCGTCGACAACGCCCGCGACGCCACCCAGGTGCACGGCGGCTACGGCTTCATGAACGAGTATCCGGTGGCGCGGATGTGGCGCGACTCCAAGATCCTGGAGATCGGCGAGGGCACGAGCGAGGTGCAACGGATGCTGATCGCACGGGAGTTGGGGCTGGTGGGCTGACCGCTCGGCTCCCTTCGACCCTCCCCTTCAACTTCCTTTTACAAACGGCAAATTGAGAGACGGGGCAGGTCACAGGCATCCCACAGGCCGGGATCCTGTGACCCCTGCCCCTGGACACGAGCTGAGGTTAGGCTAACCTACCTTCGAATTGTCCGGCGGTGATCCGCACGTTCGAAAGCAGCCACTCTCATGTCCAACGCCAGAGCCACCCACCTCACCCGCCGCGGTCTCCTCGCCGCCGGCGGCGCCCTCGGCCTCGGTGCCGCACTCGCAGCCTGCGGGGACGACGACGCGAAAAGCGGTGGCTCGGAAGCGACGACGAGTGCCTCCGCCAAGTCCGGTCCCTGGGCGTTCAAGGACGACCGCGGCACCACGGTGAAGCTCGACGAGATCCCCGCGAACATCGTCGCCTTCACCGGCGTCGGCGCCGCCCTCTTCGACTACGGCATCCAGGTCAAGGGCGTCTTCGGCCCGACCAAGACCGCCGACGGCAAGGCCGACGTCCAGGCCGGTGACATGGACGTCTCCAAGGTGACGATCCTCGGCAACGTCTGGGACGAGTTCAACGTCGAGAAGTACGCGACCCTCGCGCCCGACGTGCTGATCTCCACGATGTTCGACGACGCCGGCACCCTCTGGTACGTCCCCGAGGCGTCCAAGGACAAGATCGCCAAGCTCGCCCCGAGCGTCGGCGTCTCCGTCTACGACCGTCAGCTGACCGCTCCCCTGGAGCGCATGTGGGAGCTCGCCGAGTCCCTCGGCGCGGACATGACCGCGGCCGCCGTCACCGACGCGAAGAAGCGGTTCGAGACCGCCGCCACCCGACTGCGGGCCGCGGCGAAGGCCAAGCCCGACATCAAGGTCATGGCCGGTTCCGCCAGCGCCGAGCTGTTCTACGTCTCCGGCACCGACCTCTCCATCGACCTGGAGTACTTCAAGGCCCTCGGCGTGAACTTCGTCGAGCCGCCGGAGAGCGCGAAGGCAGAGGGCGGCGGCTGGTACGAGTCGCTGAGCTGGGAGAACGTCGACAAGTACGCGGCGGACGTCATCATGATGGACGATCGGTCCTCGACGATTCAGCCGGCTGACATCACCGAGGCGACCTGGAAGAAGCTGCCTGCGGTGAAGGCGGGGCAGGTCATCGCCCGGTCGCCCGAGCCGATTCTGTCGTACGACAAGTGCGTGCCGCTGCTGGAGAACCTTGCGGAGGCTCTCGAGAAGGCGAAGAAGGTCAGCTAGGCGCTCCGCTGGGCAGCGCGGGTGACTGCGCAGGCCGTCAGCGGCGGGCGCGCCCACGCGGCGGAGCCGCACATCGATGCGGCCCCGCACCCCTCGGTCGGCTGCCCCACCCCCACTCAGAGCCTGACGGAGCTACAGGAGTACACATGACCACCGCCGTTGTCGCGCCCTTCCGGTTCTTCTCGCTTCAGGTCGTGCGGGCTCGGCGGATCGGGTCGTCGCTCGTCCGGGTCACCTTCGCCGGACCGGATCTCGAGCACTTCTTCTCCGACGGACACGACCAGTCGTTGTCGCTCTTCCTGCCGCATCCCGGGCAGCGGGAGCCGCAGGTTCCCTTCGAGTTGGGGGACGGGTGGTGGCAGGGGTGGCGGGAACTGCCGGACGACGTGCGGGCGGTGATGCGGTCGTACACGCTGCGGGCGCTGCGGCGCGATCCCGACGAGATCGACGTCGACTTCGTGCTGCACGCTCCGGCAGGGCCCGCCTCCGCGTGGGCCGCGCGTGCCGCCGTCGGGGATCGGGTCGTGCTGCTCGGGCCGGCGGTCGCCGACAACCGGGCGATCCGGTTCCGGCCGCCGCGGGACACCGATCTGGTGGTGCTGTGGGGCGACGAGACCGCTCTGCCGGCGATCTCGTCGATCCTGGAGACCCTCCCGGCCGGGCTGCGCGTCCGGGCGTGGATCGAGGCCCACGACTCCGGGAACGTCCACGAGTTGACCTCCCCGGCGGACGCCGAGGTGACCTGGCTGCACGCCGGGCAGTCCCTCCACGCGCTCCGTGCCGCCCGGCTGCCCGTCGCCGCGCACCCGTACGTCTGGATCGCGGGCGAGTCGGGGTCCGTGAAGGCGTTGCGCCGGCTCTTCGTCGGCGAGCGCGGGATCGACCGGCGTCGGGTCACCTTCGTCGGGTACTGGCGGCAGGGGCTCAGCGAGGAGCAACTCCGCGAGCAGGAGTAGGCGTTCGCAGACGTGATCACAGTCACGACAGGGGCGGGGCCTCCACGGAGTTACTTAGGTTAGGCTTACCTAAGTTGAAGCCGAGGTTCCGCCCCTGAGTCCGTTCCGCAGCGGACCCGTCCCCTTCCCCCGGAGGACCCCCACCATGCGCTCGCACCTGCTCAATGACACGACCGCGGAGCAGTACCGCCGCTCCGTGACCGAAGGAGTCGAGCGGGTGGCCGCCAAACTCGCCGCCACCGACCGGCCGTTCACCGGCGTCAGCGTCGACTCGCTCGCGCCGCGCATCGACGGGATCGACCTCGACCAGCCCCTCGGCGACACCGCGGCCGTGCTGGACGAGCTGGAGGAGGTCTACCTCCGCGACGCGATCTACTTCCACCACCCCCGCTACCTCGCCCACCTCAACTGCCCCGTGGTCATCCCCGCCGTGCTCGGCGAGGCCGTGCTCTCCGCCGTCAACTCCTCCCTGGACACCTGGGACCAGTCGGCCGGCGGCACGCTCATCGAGCGCAAACTGATCGACTGGACGACCGCCCGGATCGGCCTCGGCCCGGCCGCCGACGGCGTGTTCACCTCCGGCGGCACGCAGTCCAACCTCCAGGCGCTGCTGCTCGCCCGCGAGGAGGCCAAGACCGACAGCCTGGCCGAACTGCGCATCTTCGCCTCCGAGGTCAGCCACTTCAGCGTGCAGAAGTCGGCGAAACTGCTCGGGCTGAGCGCGGACTCGGTCGTCTCGATCCCCGTCGGGGCCGACAAGCGGATGCAGACCGTCGCGCTCGCCCATGAGCTGGAGCGCTGCAAGAGCGCCGGCCTGACCCCCATGGCCGTCGTCGCCACCGCCGGCACCACCGACTTCGGCTCGATCGACCCGCTGCCCGAGATAGCCGAGCTGTGCGACCAGTACGGCACGTGGATGCACGTCGACGCGGCCTACGGCTGCGGACTGCTCGCCTCCGTCAAGTACCGGGACCGCATCGAGGGCATCGAGCGCGCCGACTCCGTCACCGTGGACTACCACAAGTCCTTCTTCCAGCCGGTGAGTTCGTCCGCCGTGCTGGTCCGGGACGCGGCCACCCTGCGCCACGCCACCTACCACGCCGAGTACCTCAACCCGCGCCGGATGGTGGAGGAGCGCATCCCCAACCAGGTGGACAAGTCCCTGCAGACCACCCGGCGCTTCGACGCGCTCAAGCTGTGGATGACGCTGCGCACGATGGGCGCCGACGGCATCGGGCAGCTCTTCGACGAGGTGTGCGACCTGGCCGTGGAGGGCTGGCACATCCTGGCCGCCGACCCCCGCTTCGACGTCGTCGTACAGCCGTCGCTGTCCACCCTGGTCTTCCGCTACATCCCGGCCGCCGTCACCGACCCGGCCGAGATCGACCGCGCCAACCTCCACGCCCGCAAGGCCCTGTTCGCCTCCGGCGACGCGGTGGTCGCGGGCACCAAGGTGAGCGGCCGCCACTACCTGAAGTTCACCCTGCTCAACCCCGAGACGACGGCCGACGACATCACGGCCGTCCTCGACCTGATCGCCGGCCACGCCGAGCAGTACCTGGGAGAGTCCCTTGACCGCGCTTCCTGAGCCCACTGTCGCCTTGAACGGCGCCGCGAAAAAGACCTACGACTTCGTGGGCATCGGGCTCGGCCCCTTCAACCTCGGCCTCGCCTGCCTCACCGAGCCGATCACCGAACTCGACGGCGTCTTCCTGGACTCCAAGCCCGACTTCGAGTGGCATGCGGGCATGTTCCTCGAGGGCGCCCACCTCCAGACGCCGTTCATGTCGGACCTCGTCACCCTGGCCGACCCGACCTCGCCCTACTCCTTCCTCAACTACCTGAAGGAGAAGGGCCGGCTGTACTCGTTCTACATCCGGGAGAACTTCTACCCGCTGCGCGTCGAGTACGACGACTACTGCCGCTGGGCCGCGAACAAGCTGAGCAACGTGCGCTTCTCGACGACGGTCACCGAGGTGACGTACGACGACGAGGCGTACGTCGTGAGGACGGCCGCCGGTGAGGAGTTCCGGGGCCGCCGGCTGGTCCTCGGCACGGGCACGCCGCCGTACGTCCCGGAGTCCTGCGCCGGGCTGGGCGGGGACTTCCTGCACAACTCCCGCTACCTGGAGCACAAGGCTCAGCTGCAGAAGAAGGAGTCGATCACGCTGGTCGGCTCCGGGCAGTCCGCCGCCGAGATCTACTACGACCTGCTCAGCGAGATCGACGTCCACGGCTACCGGCTGAACTGGGTCACCCGCTCCCCGCGCTTCTTCCCGCTGGAGTACACCAAGCTCACGCTGGAGATGACCTCCCCGGAGTACGTCGACTACTTCCGCGAGCTGCCCGAGCAGACCCGCTACCGGCTCACCGCCGAGCAGAAGGGCCTGTTCAAGGGCATCGACGGCGACCTGATCAACGAGATCTTCGACCTGCTCTACCAGAAGAACCTCGGCGGTCCCGTCCCCACCCGGCTGCTCACCAACTCCGCGCTGACCGGGGCGACGTACGAGGACGGCACGTACACGCTCGCCTTCCGGCAGGAGGAGCAGGGCAGGGACTTCGAGCTGAACTCCGAGGGACTGGTCCTGGCGACCGGCTACAGGTACGCCGAGCCGGAGTTCCTCGCCCCGGTCAAGGACCGGCTGCGCTACGACTCCCAGGGCAACTTCGACATCGCCCGCAACTACGCCATCGACACCACGGGCCGGGGAGTGTTCCTGCAGAACGCGGGCGTGCACACGCACAGCGTCACCTCGCCCGACCTCGGCATGGGCGCGTACCGCAACAGCTACATCATCCGCGAGCTGCTCGGCAGCGAGTACTACCCGGTCGAGAAGAGCATCGCGTTCCAGGAGTTCAGCGCATGACCACCACCACGACGGCCGTCGGCCGTCTCACCCTCCGCCCGCTCGACCCCCTCGAGGACGCCGAGCTGCTGCACGGCTGGGTCACCGACCCCAAAGCGGCCTACTGGATGATGCAGGACGCGAAACCGGTGGACGTCGAGCGCGCCTACCTGGACATCGCCGCCGATCCGCACCACCACGCGCTCCTCGGTCTGCACGACGGCGCGCCCGCGTTCCTGATGGAGTACTACGACCCGGCCCACCGCGAGCTGGTCGGGCTGTACGAGCCGCGGCCGGGGGACGTCGGGATGCACTTCCTCGTGGCCCCCACCGACCGGCCCGTGCACGGGTTCACCCGCGCCGTGATCACCGCCGTGATGGCCCGCCTCTTCGAGGACCCGGCCACCGCCCGCGTGGTCGTCGAGCCGGACGTGTCCAACAAGGCCGTGCACACGCTCAACGAGGCCGTCGGGTTCGTGCCCGAGCGGGAGATCCGGAAGCCGGAGAAGAAAGCGCTGTTGAGCTTCTGCACACGCGAGCAGTTCGAGAAGGCGGTACTGGTATGACCCTCGCCGACGCCGTGGCCCACCTCTCCCCCGAACGCTGGGAGAAGGCCAACCGACTGCTGGTGCGCAAGGCCCTCGCCGAGTTCGCGCACGAGCGCCTGATCACGCCCGAGGAGGAGCCCTCGGGGCAGGACGACGACCAGCGGTACGTCGTGCGCAGCGACGACGGGCTGACGTACTACCGCTACACCGCCGTCCGCCGCGCCCTCGACCACTGGCAGGTGGACGCCGACTCGATCACCCGCACCCGGGACGACGTCGAACTCCCCGTCGCCGCGCTGGACTTCTTCATCGAGCTGAAGCGGACGCTGGGCCTGAGCGACGAGATCCTGCCGGTCTATCTGGAGGAGATCTCCTCCACCGTCTCCGGCGCCTGCTACAAGCTCGCCAAGCCGCAGCCGACCTCGGCCGAGCTGGCGAGAAGCGGCTTCCAGGCGATCGAGACCGGGATGACCGAGGGTCACCCGTGCTTCGTCGCCAACAACGGGCGGCTCGGCTTCGGCGTCCACGAGTACCTGTCGTACGCCCCCGAGACGGCGAGCCCGGTCCGGCTGGTGTGGCTGGCGGCGCACCGGTCGCGGGCCGCGTTCACGGCGGGCGTCGGGATCGAGTACGAGTCCTTCGTGCGGGAGGAGTTGGGCGAGCGGACCGTCGAACGGTTCTACGACGTCCTGCGCGAGCAGGGGCTCGACCCGGCCGACTACTTCCTGATCCCGGTCCACCCCTGGCAGTGGTGGAACAAGCTCACCGTCACCTTCGCCGCCGAGGTCGCGCGGCGCAACCTGGTGTGCCTGGGCGAGGGCGACGACGAGTACCTGGCCCAGCAGTCCATCCGGACGTTCTTCAACTCCTCGCGGCCCGAGAAGCACTATGTGAAGACGGCGCTGTCCGTCCTCAACATGGGCTTCATGCGCGGTCTGTCCGCCGCCTACATGGAGGCGACCCCGGCGATCAACGACTGGCTCGCCCAACTCATCGACAACGACCCCGTGTTGAAGTCGACGGGTCTGTCGATCATCCGGGAGCGGGCCGCCGTCGGCTACCGGCATCTGGAGTACGAGGCGGCGACGGACCGCTACTCGCCGTACCGCAAGATGCTGGCGGCGCTGTGGCGGGAGAGCCCGGTCCCCTCCCTCGCCGAGGGCGAGTCCCTGGCCACCATGGCCTCCCTGGTGCACGTGGACCACGAGGGCAGGTCGGTGGCCGGCGCCTTCATCGAGCAGTCGGGCCTGCCCCCGACGCAGTGGCTGCGCAGCTACCTCACCGCGTACTACACGCCCCTGCTGCACAGCTTCTACGCCTACGACCTGGTCTTCATGCCGCACGGCGAGAACACCATCCTGGTCCTCAAGGACGGCGTCGTGCAGCGGGCGATCTACAAGGACATCGCCGAGGAGATCGCGGTCATGGACCCGGACGCGGTGCTGCCGCCCGAGGTCCGGCGACTGCGCGTGGAGGTCCCCGAGGACACGAAGCTCCTCTCCCTCTTCACGGACGTCTTCGACTGCTTCTTCCGTTTCCTCGCGGCCGACCTCGCCGCCGAGGGGATCCTGGCGGAGGACGACTTCTGGCGCACGGTCGCCGAGGTCACCCACGCCTACCAGGAGGCGAACCCCGAACTGGCCGACAAGTTCCGCCAGTACGACATGTTCGCCCCCGAATTCGCCCTGTCCTGCCTCAACCGTCTCCAGCTGCGCAACAACAGGCAGATGGTGGATCTGGCGGACCCCGCGGGCGCTCTCCAGCTGATCGGCACCCTGAAGAATCCCGTCGCAGGGTTCTGATCAAGACAGACGGATCCCCCCGAGTACGGTCCCCGGGGGGATCCGTCGTCGTCTGCGGCCCGTTCTCCGTGCCGACAGCACGGGCATATGAACGTACAGCCCCGTCACAGAGAGTGGCACTACGGTCTGTGTCTTGCCGTGCCCGCTCCGTGGGGAGTCGATTCATGTACGAGCACCTCGCACAGCAAGCCCTGCACGACCCGAGGTCCGTCTCCGGGACCCTCCCGGAACACGCCCCTGCCGTCCGCGCGTACGCCGAGGCCTTCTGCGTGGAGCCGCGCGACGCCACCGACCTGGCCGGCCACGTCCTCGCACGCGGCTCGCAGTCAGAGGGGCCCGCGTTACGGACCGCGCTCCTCGCCGACGTGCGGCGCACCGCCGACAGCTGGCTGCGCGACGGGCGCTCCGGGCTGCTGCACCCGGAGTTCCGCGCCTGGTCGAAACGGGCCGCCGACGCCTTCGGTCCCACCGACACGCTGCGCCGCGCGGAGCGCAGCTCGGTGTTCCTGGCCGCCTTCGAGCAACTGGCCGACCAGTCGCGGGCCGCGCTGTGGCTGTGCCTGGCCGAGGCCGAGAGCGCTTCGGCGGCCAGGATCCTGAACACGTCCGAGGAGTTCGCCGAGTCCCTGGCGCAGTCGGCCCGCAGCCGCCTGGTCGACACCTTCCTGCGCGTGCGCGCCGACCGCACCGCCGACCCCTGTTGCGTCCGCTACGGCGGCATGCTCGGCGCCATCGCCCGCGGCACGCATCGTGAGGCGCCCGCGGACCTCGGGCAGCATCTGGACGCCTGCCGCTTCTGCGCCCATGACCTGCGACTGCTGCGCACGCTCGCGTCGGGCGATGCGCAGGAGGTGCGGCGGCTGCTGGTCGACCAGGTGCTGGTGTGGGGTGGGGCCGCGTACCGGAAGGCCCGCCCGGCGGACCAGGCGCCGGCCGTCGAGTCCGGTACGCCTCCCGGGCCGGCCGGGGACGTCCGGCGCGGCCGGCCCGAGGACGGCGAGGACAGGCGGCGCAGACGGCCGGTGTTCCTGGTGGCGGTCACCGTGGTCGTCACGGCCGTGCTGACCACCGCGGTGCTGAGGCTGCTGTCCGGCTCCGACTCCGCCGAGGGGGCCGAGCGCCCCGGGGCCGGAGCGAGCGCCTCCGCCGCGCCTGCTCCGGAGGGGTCCGTCTCGCCCTCGCCGGAGGAGTCCGCGTCCGCGTCCCCGTCCGCGTCTCCCACGACCGGCGCCTCCACCGGCACGATCACCCTGGAGAGCGTGTCCACCGGACGCTGTGTCACCGGCCCCGCCGCCGACGCCTCCTCGGGCCCCGGCCCCGCCCTCGCACCCGACCCCGTCCTGGCCGCCTGCGACGGCGACGGCGGCGGCGAGGCGCAGCAGTGGCGGGTGGTCCGCCTGGAGAAGGGCGCGGTCGCCCTGGTGAACGTCGCCTCGAAGCTCTGTCTGGACATCGCGGGCGACCGGGTCGAGGGCGACGGGATGCAGCAGCGGCCGTGCGCGTACGAGCGGGGCGCCGACGCGCCCTTCCCCGAGGACCAGGCGTTCCTGCCCAGGTCCGTGGACGGTGACTCGTTCGCCCTGATCTGCCAGGACAACCCCGAGATCGCCCTCGGGGTGCGCTCCGGCGAGCCCGCGATGCGGACAACCGGCGCTTACGGCAAGGCGGTTCGCTTCGCGCTCGACGACGGGGAGGCGGACGCGCTGGGCTTGTGACGGCCCGATGCCAGAATTCCCCCATGGCGGAAATCATCCAGAAGGACGGCACCTGGGTCTTCGACGGTGACGCGTTGCGGCTGACGCCCGGACGGGACAAGAGCGTGTCGCTGGTGCGCAGGGAACTGGGTGAACTGGTCGTCCCGCTAGGGGCGTTGGCGGGAGTGTCGTTCGAGCAGGGGAAGAAGTCCGGGCGGCTCAGGCTGCGGCTGCGGGACGGCGCCGATCCACTGCTGCTCGCGACCGGCGGCCGGCTGACCGAGCCGCACGACCCGTACCAACTGGCCGTGGAGTCCGACCGGTACGGCGTCGCCGAGTACGTCGCCGACGAGGTGCGGCATGCGCTGACCCTGGACCGGATCCCGGCCGACCCCGTGGACGCCTACCTGCTGCCCGGCCCGGCCGTGCCCCTGTCGGCCTCCGCCGGGGACGGCACCGCGAGCTTCGACGGCGAGCGGGTGCGCCTGGAGTGGAACTGGAAGACGGAGGACGCCAAGGCCGCCGGCGGCGCCCGCACGATCGCGGTGGCGGACATCGCCGAAGTCGAGTGGCATCCGGCGGTCGGCCTGGAGAACGGTTGCCTGCGTTTCACCGTGCGCGGCGCGGCCACGAAGGCCCCGCCGAAGTACGACCCCCACGCCGTCGAGCTGTGGGGCTTCAAGAAGGATCCGCTGATGGCGCTGGTCGCGGCGGCGGTACAGGCCCGGCTGCCGCATCCGGCGGCGGCCAAGGGGCCTACGGGGGTCGAGGACGCCGTACCACCGCTGGAGCCCGTGGACGACCACGACGCCTTGCTGCGACGCCTGCGGGAGCTGGGTGAGCTGCACCGGGCCGGGGTGCTGACGGACGAGGAGTTCACCGTGGCCAAGCAGGCGGTCCTCAGGCGCATGTAGCGCGGGTGAGGACCGCCCCCGTCGTGCCTACGCCCTGCCTTCCGGGCGTATGTACGGCCTTACTTGGCCTTGCGGGCCACCGTGAAGTGGTCGACCTGGTCGCCGGTCTCGGCGATGCCGCGCACGGTCAGCGTGGCCGTGCGGCCCTTGGCCGCCGGGGTGACGTCCACGCGCAGGAACGAGTAGTCGAGGTAGCGCACGCGCGACCAGGCGACCGTCTCGTTGACCTTGCCGTCCTTGGTGTTGATGAAGGAGGCCACGGAGTCGACCTCGTTCTCGTGGCCCTCGTAGGAGAGCGGGGCGGTGAACGCGTACAGGCTGCGGCCCGCCGCGCCCGCCGTCACGTAGACGACGCCCTCGGTCTCGGGGTAGGCCGTGCCGCCGATCGGGAGCTTCTTGGTGACCGCGCCCGCCTTGATGACGTCGGTGCGCTCGTACTGGTGGTTGTGGCCGTTGATGACGAGGTCCACCGTGTACTTCTCGAACAGCGGCACCCACTCCTGGCGCACGCCCCCCTCCGAGGCGTGCGCGGTGGAGGTGCAGTAGGCGCAGTGGTGGAAGAAGATCACGATGAAGTCGACGTCCTTGGCGGCGCGGTACTTCTTGAGCTGCGCCTCCAGCCACTTGGTCTGGGTGCCGCCGGAGATGCCGAGGTTGGCCGGGATCTCGAAGGAGATGTCGTTGGCGTCGAGCGAGATGACGGCCGTGTTGCCGTAGACGAAGGTGTAGACGCCGGGGAGGTTCTTGGCGTCCGGGCCGTTGTCGGGAAGGTTCCAGCGGGCTTCCTCACCGCCGTAGCCGTTGGGCGAGTACCAGGCCTCCATGTCGTGGTTGCCGTAGGCCGGCATCCACGGGACGGACTTGGCGACGGACTCGGTCTGGGCGAGGAACTGGTCCCAGATCCGCGAGTCGAAACCGGTGTCCGCGGTCTTTCCGGCGCCGGCCGGGTCGGCGTAGGCGATGTCGCCCGCGTGCAGGTGGAAGGCCGGGTTCTGGCCGAGGAGCAGGCTGTTGTTGGCGAGGCCGTGGTAGCTGACGCCCTCGTCGCCGAAGGCGGTGAAGGTGAACGGCTCCTTGTGGGCGGGGGCGGTGGTGAAGGTGCCCAGGGTGCCCAGGAGGTGCGGCTCGGCCGGGTCGAAGCCGGCGTGGCCGACGCCGTAGTAGTACGTCTTGCCGGGCTTGAGGTGGGTGAGCTCGGCGTGCAGGTAGTACTGGGTGTGGTCGCCGCTGGCGCCGACGCCCGCCGGGGTGTGGAGCGTGCGCACCTCGGCCTCGATCTTGCGGGAGAGGTCCCAGGGGCGGGCGCCGATCCGGATGAAGGGCTTCTTCACCGCGACCGGGACCTGCCAGGAGACCGTGATCTCGGTGCGCGGGTCGGCGCCGTAGGCCAGGTGGCGGCCGAAGGGAGCGACGAGGGCGCCGTCGACGCTCGGGGTGTGCGAGGAGGTCTGGGTGGGTGCGGAGGTCTGTACGGCGGCCTGTGCGGTGGCGCCGGTGACGAACGCTCCGCCCGTGACGGCGCCCAGCGTGACCGCGCCGCCTCTGATCATCGTGCGCCGGGAGAATCTGGCGCGCAGGTACTCGTGCTGCTCGGCCATGCTCATGCGCTCGGCGAGCTGCTCGGGTACGCCCATGCGAGGAGTGTCCATGAGGTCTGAAAATCGTCGCCCGGGGCGACGGGCCGCAAGACTCCAAATGGACGGTTCACGAACAGGCGCTCATAACACATTCAATGTTCCCCCAAGGCTTCTTAACAGGGGCTTGCCCGAAATCGGGCAGGTTTCTTGCATGAGCGGCTCGCGTACCTCAGGATCTACCGGGTGCACGACGAACTTGTTGATCACCTGACGCGCTCCACACCCCTCAGCCGGGGCGAGGCACTGCGGGTGATCCAGGACGTGCTCGCCTACTTCGACGAGACGACCGAGGACTACGTCCGTCGCCGCCACCGCGAGCTCCAGGCGCAGGGTCTGGTGAACGCGGAGATCTTCGAACGGATCGAGGCGGACCTGAAATACCGCGCGGTGGCGCCGCCGGAGCTCACGCTCAGGCAGCTGCGCCGCATGGTCTACGGCTGAGCCGCTACTCAGCCGTACTCATTGAACTTGGGGAATACGTATATATGTGCGGAATCGTCGGATACATCGGGAAGCGTGACGTCGCTCCCCTGCTCCTGGAGGGCCTGCAGCGCCTGGAGTACCGCGGGTACGACTCCGCGGGCATAGTCGTCACCTCCCCGAAGGCGACCGGCCTGAAGATGGTCAAGGCCAAGGGCCGGGTCCGCGACCTGGAGGCCAAGGTCCCGGCGCGCTTCAGGGGCACCACCGGCATCGCCCACACCCGCTGGGCCACCCACGGCGCCCCCTCCGACGTGAACGCCCACCCGCACATGTCGGCCGACCTCAAGGTCGCCGTCGTGCACAACGGCATCATCGACAACGCCTCCGACCTGCGCAAGAAGCTCGAGGCCGACGGCGTCGAGTTCCTCTCGGAGACCGACACCGAGGTCCTGGTCCACCTCGTCGCCCGCTCCCAGGCCGAGAAGCTCGAGGACAAGGTCCGCGAGGCGCTGCGCGTGGTCGAGGGCACGTACGGCATCGCCGTCATGCACGCCGACTTCAACGACCGCATCGTCGTCGCCCGCAACGGCTCCCCGGTCGTCCTCGGCATCGGCGAGAAGGAGATGTTCGTCGCCTCGGACATCGCCGCGCTGGTCGCCCACACCCGGCAGATAGTCACGCTGGACGACGGCGAGATGGCCACCCTCAAGGCCGACGACTTCCGCACCTACACCACCGAGGGCACCCGCACCACGGCCGAGCCGACCACCGTGGAGTGGGAGGCCGCCTCCTACGACATGGGCGGCCACGACACCTACATGCACAAGGAGATCCACGAGCAGGCCGACGCCGTGGACCGCGTGCTGCGCGGCCGCATCGACGACCGCTTCTCCACCGTGCACCTCGGCGGCCTCAACCTGGACGCCCGCGAGGCGCGTCAGATCCGCCGCGTGAAGATCCTCGGCTGCGGCACCTCGTACCACGCGGGCATGATCGGCGCGCAGATGATCGAGGAGCTGGCCCGCATCCCCGCGGACGCCGAGCCCGCGTCCGAGTTCCGCTACCGCAACGCGGTCGTCGACCCCGACACCCTGTACATCGCCGTCTCGCAGTCCGGTGAGACGTACGACGTGCTGGCCGCCGTCCAGGAGCTGAAGCGCAAGGGCGCGCGGGTGCTGGGCGTGGTCAACGTGGTCGGCTCGGCGATCGCCCGCGAGGCCGACGGCGGTGTGTACGTGCACGCCGGCCCCGAGGTCTGCGTGGTCTCCACCAAGTGCTTCACCAACACCACGGTCGCCTTCGCGCTGCTCGCCCTGCACCTGGGCCGCACCCGCGACCTGTCCGTGCGCGACGGCAAGCGGATCATCGAGGGTCTGCGCAAGCTGCCCGGCCAGATCGCCGAGATCCTGGAGCAGGAGGCGGAGATCGAGAAGCTGGCGGAGCAGTTCGCCGAGGCCCGCTCGATGCTCTTCATCGGCCGCGTCCGGGGCTACCCGGTGGCCCGTGAGGCCTCCCTGAAGCTCAAGGAGGTCTCCTACATCCACGCCGAGGCCTACCCGGCCTCCGAGCTCAAGCACGGCCCGCTGGCCCTCATCGAGCCCGCGCTGCCGACGGTCGCGATCGTCCCGAACGACGACCTGCTGGAGAAGAACCGCGCGGCCCTGGAGGAGATCAAGGCCCGCAGCGGCAAGATCCTCGCCGTGGCGCACGAGTGCCAGGAGAAGGCCGACCAGACGATCGTCGTCCCCAAGAACGAGGACGAGCTCGACCCCATCCTCATGGGCATCCCCCTCCAGCTCCTCGCCTACTACACGGCCAAGGCCCTCGGCCGAGACATCGACAAGCCGAGGAACCTGGCGAAGTCGGTGACGGTCGAGTAGCACGGTTCTCGTCGAGTAGCGGCTGCTTTTCAGGGGCGCGAGGAGGCAGGCTTCTCAGGGGCGCGGGGCTTTACCGACGTACGGCTCCGCCGCGTGGGCGCGACCAGCCCCCACCCGCCCCCGCAGAGGCCACACGAACAGAACGGACCCCCACGTGACGCCACCTGTCGCGGGGGGTCCGCTCTCGTCAGCCGGGGGCAGCCCAACCCCCGGCACCGGCTGCCGTCAACCCGTAGCCGTCACCCCGGGCCGGGCAGCCCGTCGCGAAAACGCCGTAGGCCAGTGCGCGAGCGCCGCCGTCGCCGCGTACCACGCGACCGCCCCCGCCGCGACGGCGAACCAGCCGCCCGCCTTCGTGAGGCTGTCGCTGTCGGCGAAGCGGGCGACGGCCAGCAGCACCAGCGAGACGAAGAACAGCCCGTGCGCGCCCTGGGCGAGCGGCTCGCCGCCGGCGAGGGTCAGGGAGAGCGCCACGAGGGCGAACAGGAGCAGGAAGAGCCCTGCGGCGTTGTCGGAGACCTGTGCCCCGGAGGAGACGGCCCAGGTGAACCAGAACGCGCCCAGGACGGTGTAGGCGGTGCCGGTGGCCGAGTCGCGGTCCCGGAGGGCGAGCAGGCCGGCGACGAACAGCGCGACGCCCCCGACGTAGTGGGCGATGGAGACGGCGTCGGCCGCCGTCACGCCGTCGATGAGATCGGTGTACCCGAGGCCGAAGGCCAACAGGGTGACGCCCAGGGCGAGTCGGCCGGCGATCACGGTGGTGCTTCCCGTGCTTCCCGCAGAGACGTCGTTGTCCACGGCGGGCTCCCTTCATGCATGTGCACTTGTGTGAGCGATATATGCCCTTCACAAACGCACAAACACCCTGAGAGGACCGCGAATTCAGGAGAGTTCCGGGAGATTTCCGGGAGAGTTACGGAATCACGATGACAGGCCGCTTCGCCCGCTTGGCGAGCCGTCCGGCGACAGAGCCGAAGATCCGGCCCACGATGCCGTGCGTGGACCCGACGACGATCGCGTCCGCCTCGTACTCCCGCCCCACCTCTTCGAGTTCATGGCAGATGTCGCCGCCGCGCTCGACCAGGATCCAGGGCACCTCGGCGAGATACTCCGCGCAGGCGAGCTCCAGACCGAGCACCTCGGTGCGATGGTCCGGCACGTCCACGAAGACCGGCGGCTCGCAGCCGGCCCACACCGTGGTGGGCAGCCGGTTGGCCACGTGCACGATGATCAGGCCCGCGCGGGAGCGGTGGGCCATGCCGATCGCGTACGCCAGGGCGCGTTCGCTGGAGGTGGAGCCGTCGAAGCCGACGACGACACCGTGCTTGAAGGCGGGATCGCAGGAGGGGCGTGCCTCTTCCGCCGCCAGGGGCTCGGCCGCCGTGGGATCGGCGACGGGCCGCTTGCGGTCCGCGGGTTCGAAGAATTCGTGACCGGCCATGGCTGTCTCGGCGAATCGATCCTTATGCGGGGGACGACAGTCCTTGTTGTACGTGGTGCGAGGTGGAACGTGGTGCGTGCCTTGTGCGGGTGGGACGGCGATGAGCACCGGAGCTGTGTCCGGGAATCATCTTCCCAACCCCATACCCCCAAGGGTACGGCGGCACGCCTCTTCGGCCCAGATCCCGCCCACGGTCGGTGGGGGTTCCAGGGAGCATGCACGAGCAGCCGCCCGTAACGCAATGGCTGCTGCCCCGTACAGGCGGTTTGCACAGGGTTCGCTTATCCGGGACACACAGGTGAGTGACCGACCGCTCGAACACGCGTTGAACCCTGTGCACCGCCGCGTACCGTCACCTACTGCCGCCCCACCGCCGTCCCATCGCCCCACCGGCGTTTCCCGCCGTTCACCGCCGTTCACCGCCGTTCACCGCCGAAGGAGAGGAGCCGGCCCCATGCTCTCGTCCCGTAGCACCCCCGAAGCGCCCGCCGCCGCCGGCGACGACCGGGCGACCGACCTGATCCGCTGGGCGGCCTTCAGCTGCGTCCTCGTCCCGGTGGTACTCCTCTGGTACGGCGCCTCCCTCGCCGGCGCGGCCGGCACCGCCCTGGGCCTGGCCGCCGTCACGGCCGTGTGCCGACTGCTGCTGCGCCGGTCCGAGCGGTACGCGGCCCGGCTGCTCGCCGAGGAGGAGCCGCCGCACCCGCACCATCGGGGCCGCCGCCAGCGCTCCGGAACGGGCTCTCATCGTGGCGCTCGTCACTCCGGGGGAAACTCACCGGTCGGTTGACCGGTTTTCACGCACGCGCCCGCTTCTTTTCAGCCAACTTCCGTCCCCTGTGCATCCCTTGCCGTAACCACCCCCCACCCCCCGTTCCACCTGCACGGAAAGGGCCTCAGGGGACCTGCGCACCCTACGGGGATTGGCCACCACGACGAGGCGCACTTCCCTGCACGGCCCACGAGTGCAACGCTTCGTGATCGAATGCTTCACGCCAAGTTGCCAAGTCGACAATCTGCCGGGTGGTGAACTGGCCACTCCGGCACCACGCGACACAGTAGATTCGATCTTGACTGTCTACGGCGGGGGACTCGTGCAGGACCGAGGGGAAACGTGCAGGAGCGACACAACCGAGGAGCCGCGACCACCGAGGGGGGCTTAGCAGTATGAGCCACGACTCCACTGCCGCGCCGGAAGCCGCGGCCCGGAAACTTTCCGGGCGACGCCGCAAGGAGATCGTCGCGGTGCTGCTGTTCAGCGGCGGCCCCATCTTCGAGAGTTCCATTCCGCTGTCGGTGTTCGGGATTGACCGCCAGGACGCCGGCGTGCCGCGATATCGCCTGTTGGTGTGCGGCGGCGAAGAGGGTCCGCTACGCACCACAGGGGGCCTGGAACTCACCGCGCCACATGGCTTGGAAGCGATCTCGCGAGCGGGCACGGTCGTCGTACCGGCCTGGCGTTCGATCACTTCTCCGCCACCGGAGGAGGCGCTCGACGCGCTGCGCCGGGCGCACGAAGAGGGCGCCCGCATCGTGGGCCTGTGCACCGGCGCATTCGTGCTGGCTGCGGCGGGCCTGCTGGACGGCCGACCGGCCACGACCCACTGGATGTACGCACCGACGCTGGCCAAGCGCTATCCGTCGGTGCACGTGGATCCACGAGAACTCTTCGTGGACGACGGCGACGTACTGACGTCGGCGGGTACGGCGGCCGGAATCGATCTCTGTCTTCATATCGTGCGGACGGACCACGGCAACGAGGCGGCGGGCGCGCTGGCCCGGCGTCTGGTGGTCCCCCCGCGCCGATCGGGCGGCCAGGAGCGCTATCTCGACCGGTCTTTACCAGAGGAGATCGGCGCCGACCCGCTCGCCGAGGTCGTCGCCTGGGCGCTGGAGCATCTCCACGAGCAGTTCGACGTGGAGACGCTGGCCGCGCGCGCGTACATGAGCCGCCGGACGTTCGACCGTCGCTTCCGGTCCCTGACCGGCAGCGCACCGCTCCAGTGGCTGATCACCCAGCGCGTCCTGCAGGCGCAGCGCCTGCTGGAGACGTCGGACTACTCGGTGGACGAGGTCGCGGGCCGCTGCGGCTTCCGTTCGCCGGTGGCCCTGCGCGGCCACTTCCGCCGTCAGCTGGGCTCGTCCCCGGCCGCGTACCGGGCGGCGTACCGGGCCCGCAGGCCGCAGGCCGAACGCCCGACGGAGAGCGAGCCGCGGGAGCCGGCTCCTTCGGGCGCGCCGACGGGCCCGCCGTCGGTGCTGCATCCGGAGGGCCCGGGTCCGGTGCCGCCCCAGCTGAGGCGTACCGCCTCCGCGGGCGCGGTGGGTTCGGGATCGTCCCTGTCGGACCACGGCCGTGACGCGTACGCATCACGGGCGAGCCTGCCGGGGCAGCGCAGCGGCATGTGACCGTGTAAGGGATTCCTCAAGCGCCGGACGGGTGTTTCAGCCCGTCCGGCGTTCGAGCACGAGGCCCCTTCAGGGCCGAAGCGGAGGCCGGGGGGCGACAGCCCCCAGCAAGGTCGGCACCGACCTGGGGCGTCCTAAAAGCCGACGTCAGCTTTAGGGTGGTCGCATGAACGATCGCATGGTGTGGATCGACTGCGAGATGACCGGCCTCTCGCTGTCCGAAGACGCTCTCATCGAGGTGGCCGCCCTCGTCACCGACTCCGAGCTGAACATTCTCGGCGACGGTGTCGACATCGTCGTCCGGCCGCCGGACAGGGCACTGGAGACGATGCCGGACGTGGTGCGCCAGATGCACACCACGTCGGGGCTGCTCGAGGAGCTGGCCGGCGGGACGACGCTCGCCGAGGCCGAGGAGCAGGTGCTCGCGTATGTGAAGGAGCATGTGAAGGAGCCCGGGAAGGCGCCGCTGTGCGGCAACTCCGTGGGCACCGACCGCGGCTTCCTGCTGCGGGACATGCCGGCGCTGGAGGGCTACCTCCACTACCGCATCGTGGACGTCTCCTCGATCAAGGAGCTGGCCCGGCGCTGGTTCCCGCGGGCGTACTTCAACAGCCCCGAGAAGAACGGCAACCACCGCGCCCTCGCCGACATCCGCGAGTCCATCGCGGAACTGCGTTACTACCGCGAGGCCGTGTTCGTGCCCCAGCCCGGACCGGACTCCGACACCGCCAAGGCGATCGCCGCCAAGCACGTCCTGCCCACCCACTAGAACCCCCGCCACAAGCCCCGCTGGAAGCCCCGCAGAAGTCCCGCGAACGGCCCCGAGAAAGCCGTGCGCGAGCACCCCTTCGGACCCTGTACACTTTTTCTCAGCCGGTCGGAGAAACCACCAAGTGAACCGCCGGTCATGGTGGGTGTAGCTCAGCTGGTAGAGCACCTGGTTGTGGTCCAGGATGCCGCGGGTTCGAGTCCCGTCACTCACCCTGAGTCATCAGCCGGTGACTTCCCGTAAGGGAGGTCACCGGCTGATGTGTTTCCCGGGAGCAGTCATGCGGTCGTCCGCCATACCCGCCGAGCCGATCAGCACCGCCCGCCTCGCCCTCCTCCCCCTGCGCGTCGCACACGCGCGGGAGATGGCCGCCGTTCTCGACGATCCCGCGCTGCACACCTTCATCGGCGGCTCCCCCCACCCGGCCGAGGCGCTGCGGGCGCGCTACGAGCGGCTCGTCGCCGGGTCCCCGGATCCGGGCGTCGGCTGGTGCAACTGGGTGCTGCGGGAAGGGACTTGCCTGGTCGGCACCGTCCAGGCGACCGTCACGGACGAGGGGCGTCTCGCCGAGATCGCCTGGGTCGTCGGCGTCCCCTGGCAGGGCCGCGGACTCGCCTCCGAGGCGGCCCGGGGACTCGTCGGGTGGCTCCGGCAACAGGGCGTTCGTACGGTCGTGGCGCACATCCATCCCGAGCACCGGGCGTCGGCCGCCGTGGCCGCGGCGGCCGGACTGTCCCCGACGGAGGAACAGCAGGACGGCGAGACCAGATGGCGACTCGACCTGCCCCGCTGATCAGCCGCCGCACCCGCCCTCCGACCTGATCCGCCGGACCGGCCCTAGGAAGAAGCCCGTCCCACCAGCTCCGCGGCCAGCACCACCTGGCGCGGCTCCAGGCCCCGGGACACCGCCGGGCGGCGGTCCGCGATCTCCGTCAGCAGCAGGTCCAGCATCCTGCGGCCCATCTCCTCTATGGGCTGACGGACGCTGGTCATGGGCGGGTCCATGTGGCGGGCGATCGCCGAGTCGTCGTAGCCGACCAGGGCCACGTCCTCGGGGATGCGGCGGCCCGCCTCGCGCAGGGCCTGGCGGGCGCCGGCCGCCATCACGTCCGAGCCGGCGAACACCGCGTCGAGGGAGGGGGTGCGGGCGAGGAGGTCCGTCATCGCCCGGTGGCCGCCCTCCTCGGTGAAGTCGCCCAGCTCGATGAGGCCCTCGTCCACCTCGTGGCCCGCGTCGCGCAGGGCGTCGCGGTAGCCGTCGACGCGCCGCTGAGCACCGTAGACGTCGAGGCGGCCGGTGATGTGGGCGATGCGGGTGCGACCGCGGGACAGCAGATGCTCGACCGCCGAACGCGCGCCGCCGTAGTTGTCGGAGTCCACGGAGGGGAGGGTCTCCGCGGCCGAGCGCGGGCCGCTGATCACCGCCGGGATCTCCAGCTGGGAGAGGAGGTCGGGGAGCGGGTCGTCGGCGTGGACCGAGACCAGCAGCACGCCGTCCACGCGGTGCGCCGCGAGGTACTGGGCGAGCCTTCGCCGTTCGCGGTCGCTACCCGCGAAGATCAGCAGCAACTGCATCTCGGTGTCGGCGAGTTCCGCGCCCACACCGCGCAGCATGTCCGAGAAGTACGGTTCGGCGAAGAAACGGGTTTCCGGCTCGGGGACGACCAGGGCGATCGCGTCCGTGCGGTTGGCGGCGAGGGCGCGGGCGGCCGTGTTGGGGACGTAGCCGAGTTCCGCGACCGCCGCCTCGACGGCCGCGCGGGTCGCGTCGCTGACTCTCGGCGAGCCGTTGATCACCCGGGAGACGGTGCCGCGGCCGACGCCGGCGCGTGCGGCCACCTCTTCGAGGGTCGGCCGACCACCGCTCCGCCCCCGTGGTCCGTGGCTTGCCATGGGCTCCGCCTTCCCGCCGTCGTCATCACGCTGGCCTGGAATCTAACAGTCCCGACTGTTCGACCGATCGTCGCCCGACAGTCTGTTCTATCCCGAAATGGGCCATATGTGCACCACTCTCCGGGGTTAGCTAACAGCCCGATAACTGAACGCATCTCTCCGCGCCCCCACCCTTGACACCCCCGCCCGAACCGACGACTCTTCAACACATCACCTGTGGGAGCGCTCCCACGGTACCTGACACATACACATCCCGCACGTTCCCCGCCCGAGCCGCAGCGAGTAACTAACGGGCCCAACAATGCAGTTGGCCGGGGGGTCGGCACGTCAGGGCAACAGGAGGACGCAATGCGAGCACGTACCCGAACCACCCGCCGGGTGGTGGTCCTCGCGGCCGTCGCGTCGCTGGGCGCCGGGCTGCTGGCCGGCTGTGCCGACGACGGCAAGGACAGCGCTTCCGACGATTCCTCGTCGGGCGGAGGCAAGGGCCAGACGACGATCACGCTGGGCCTGTTCGGCACCTTCGGCTTCAAGGAGGCCGGTCTCTACACCGAGTACGAGAAGCTCCACCCCGACATCAAGATCGCCGAGAACGTCACGGAGAAGAACGAGAACTACTACCCGGCGCTCGTCAACCACCTCACCACCAACAGCGGCCTGATGGACGTCCAGGCCATCGAAGTGGGCAACATCGCCGAGGTCGTGGCCACCCAGGCGGCCAAGTTCGAGGACATGTCGAAGGTCTCGGGCGTCGACAAGAGCCAATGGCTGGACTGGAAGTGGTCGCAGGCCACCTCCAAGGACGGCCAGACGATCGGCCTCGGCACCGACGTCGGCCCGATGGCCCTCTGCTACCGCAAGGACCTCTTCGAGGCGGCCGGTCTGCCCACCGACCGCGAGAAGGTCGGCGCGCTGTGGGCGGGCGACTGGAACAAGTTCATCACCGCCGGCGAGCAGTACAAGGAGAAGGCCAAGGCGGGCACGTTCTTCATGGACTCCCCCGGCGGTCTGCTCAACGCCATCCTCAGCAGTGAGAAGGAGAAGTTCTACGACTCCTCCGGCGAGATCATCTACAAGACGAACCCGGCCGTGAAGGCCGCGTTCGACCTGAGCGCGAAGGCCGCCGAGGAGGGCCTGGTCCAGGCCCAGTCCCAGTTCACGCCGGCCTGGAACACGACGATCGCCCAGAGCAAGTTCGCCACCATCGCCTGCCCGCCGTGGATGCTCGGCACCATCAAGGGCAACGCGAAGGCCGAGGACGCCGGCAAGTGGGACGTGGCCGTCGCGCCCAAGTCCGGCAACTGGGGCGGCTCCTTCCTGGGCGTGCCCAAGAGCGGCAAGCACGTGAAGGAGGCCGAGGAGCTCGTCAAGTGGCTGACCGCGCCCGAGCAGCAGGCGAAGCTCTTCAAGGTGCAGGGCAACTTCCCGAGCGCGCCGAGCACGTACACGATGGCGGAGGTGACCGGCGCCAAGAACGCGATGACCGGTGACTCGCCGGTCGGCACGGTCTTCTCCGAGGCCGCCAAGACCGCCCCGGTGCAGGTGATCGGCCCGAAGGACCAGATCATCCAGCAGGGCCTGTCCGACAACGGCGTCTTCCTCGTGACGAAGGGCAAGTCGGCGGCGGAGGCCTGGTCCACGGCCACCAAGACCATCGACAACAACCTGGACAAGTGACCCGTATGGCCACCCGCCACGACACCGCCGCGCCCCCCGCCAAGGAGGGGGGCGCGGCCCCGGGCCGCCCGGCCGCCGTTCCCACGGAGGCGGAGCAGCGGCATCGGGCCCGGCTGTCCCGCCGCTGGCAGCGGGACAAGCGCTGGAGTCCGTACGCCTTCGTCTCGCCGTTCTTCCTGCTGTTCGTCGCGTTCGGCCTGTTCCCGCTGATCTACACCGGCTGGGCGTCGCTGCACCAGGTGGAGCTGACCTCGCCCACCGACATGACATGGGTGGGGATGCGCAACTACTCGCGCATCTTCGACGACGACTTCTTCTGGAACGCGGCGAAGAACACCCTGACGATCGGGATCATCTCGACCGTTCCGCAGCTGCTGATGGCCATGGGCCTCGCCCACATCCTCAACTACAAGCTGCGCGCCTCGACCTTCTACCGGGTCGCGATGCTCGCGCCGTACGCGACCTCGATCGCGGCCGCCTCCCTGGTCTTCGTGCTGCTCTTCGGGCGCGACTACGGCATGATCAACTGGGCGCTGCACTTCGTCGGGATCGACGCGATCGACTGGCAGAACGACAAGTGGCCGTCGCAGATCGCCGTCTCGTCGATCATCATCTGGCGGTGGACCGGCTACAACGCGCTGATCTACCTGGCCGCGATGCAGGCGATCCCGCAGGACCTGTACGAGTCGGCGGCGCTGGACGGCGCGAGCCGCTGGAAGCAGTTCCTGCACGTGACGCTGCCGTCGCTGCGGCCGACGATCCTGTTCACGGTCGTCGTGTCGACGATCGGCGCCAGTCAGGTCTTCGGCGAGCCGCTGCTGTTCGACGCCAACAAGGGCGCGTCGGGCGGCGCGGAGCACCAGTTCCAGACGCTGGGCCTGTACCTGTACGAGCAGGGCTGGGTGAACCAGCACCTGGGCCGGGCCTCGGCCATCGCCTGGACGATGTTCCTGATCCTGATCGTGGTCGGCATCGTCAACTACGTCATCTCGCGCCGGCTGCGCGCCAGTAGTTAGGAGTACCGGCCGTGACGACGACGACAACGACCGCGAAGTCCGTGGAACCCGACGACGCCGTGCCGACGGCCCGGAAGGTGCGCCGGCCGAAGTCCGCGCGGGCCGGCGGGCAGATGCACGGCGGACCGATCGCCTACATCATCCTGGGCGTGTTCACCCTCGTCTCGCTGCTCCCGCTGGTGTGGACGGCGATCGCCGCGTCCCGCGACAACAACCGGCTGGCAGAGAACCCGCCGCCGTTCGTGTTCGGCTCCAACCTCTTCCACAACCTGGACGTGGCCTGGAACGACGCGAACCTGGGCAAGGCGTTCGTCAACACGACCATCGTGGCGGGGATTTCGGCGGCGACCGTCGTCTTCCTGTCGACGATCGCCGGATTCGCCTTCGCCAAGCTCCGGTTCCGGGGCCGGGGCGCGCTGATGCTGATCGTGATCGGCACGATGATGGTGCCGCCGCAGTTGAGCATCATCCCCATGTACATGATGGTCGCCAAGCTGGAGTGGACGGACCAGCTCCAGGCGGTGATCCTGCCGTCGCTGGTGAGCGCGTTCGGTGTGTTCTTCATGCGGCAGTACCTCATCCAGGCGCTGCCCGACGAGATCATCGAGGCGGCCCGGGTGGACGGCGCGAGCAGCTGGCGCGTGGTGTGGCACGTGGTGTTCCCCGCGGCGCGCCCGGCGATGGCGGTGCTCGGCATGCTGATGTTCGTCCAGACGTGGAACGACTTCCTGTGGCCGTTCCTGGTGCTGAGCCAGACCGGCAACCCGACCGTGCAGGTCGCGCTCGCCGGCCTCGGCCGCGGGTACACGCCCGACCAGTCCCTGATCATGGCGGGCGCGCTGCTGGGCACGCTGCCGCTGCTGCTGGTCTTCGCGATCTTCGGCAAGCAGATCGTGGGCGGCATCATGCAGGGCGCTGTGAAGGGCTGACGCCTTCGTTTCCAGGGGGTCGAGTCACCGCGGCCTCGGCCCCCTTCGCACGACTTCCCCCCAACCTCGTCGATCTCGACGACCACTCATGGGAGCGCTTCCATGCCTCAGCCCGTTACCCCGGTGACCTTTCCTCCCGCTTTCCTCTGGGGCGCGGCGACGTCCGCGTACCAGATCGAGGGAGCGGTGCGGGAGGACGGCCGTACCCCCTCGATCTGGGACACCTTCAGTCATACGCCGGGCAGGACGGCCGGCGGCGAGACCGGTGACATCGCTGTCGACCACTACCACCGCTACCGCGACGACGTGGCCCTGATGGCGGACCTCGGCCTGACGGCGTACCGCTTCTCGATCTCCTGGTCCCGGGTCCAGCCGACCGGCCGGGGCCCCGCGGTCCAGGTGGGCCTGGACTTCTACCGCCGGCTGGTGGACGAGCTGCTGGCGAAGGGCATCAAGCCCGCCGTCACGCTCTACCACTGGGACCTGCCCCAGGAGCTGGAGGACGCGGGCGGCTGGCCGGAGCGGGACACGGCGTTCCGGTTCGCGGAGTACGCGCAGATCGTCGGGGAGGCGCTCGGCGACCGCGTGGAGAACTGGATCACGCTGAACGAGCCGTGGTGCAGCGCGTTCCTGGGCTACGCGTCGGGCGTGCACGCGCCGGGCCGCACGGACCCGGCGGCGTCCCTGAAGGCGGCACACCACCTCAACCTGGCGCACGGCCTGGGCACGTCGGCGCTGCGCGCGGCCATGCCCGCCCGCAACTCCATCGCCGTCAGCCTCAACTCCTCGGTGGTACGGCCTCTTTCGCCCGGCGACCCGGCGGATCTGGCGGCGGTCCAGAAGATCGACGACCTGGCCAACGGCGTCTTCCACGGCCCGATGCTGCGCGGCGCGTACCCGGAGACGCTGCTGGCCGCGACCTCGTCGCTGACGGACTGGTCCTACGTCCTCGACGGCGACCTGCGCGCCATCAACCAGCCCCTGGACGCGCTGGGCCTGAACTACTACACGCCCACGCTGGTCTCCGCGACGGACGCGGCGGCGAAGGGTCCGAGGTCGGACGGCCACGGCGCGAGCGACCACTCCCCCTGGCCGGCCGCGGACGACGTCGCCTTCCACCAGACCCCGGGCGAGCGCACCGAGATGGGCTGGACGATCGACCCGACGGGCCTGCACGACCTGATCATGCGCTACACGAGGGAGGCCCCGGGCCTGCCCCTGTACGTGACGGAGAACGGCGCGGCCTACGACGACAAGCCCGACCCCGAGGGCCGCGTCCACGACCCGGAGCGGATCGCGTACCTCCACGGCCACCTCTCGGCGGTCCGCCGCGCCATCACCGACGGCGCGGACGTCCGTGGCTACTACCTGTGGTCCCTGATGGACAACTTCGAGTGGGCGTACGGCTACGAGAAGCGCTTCGGCGCGGTGTACGTGGACTACGCGACGCTGGCCCGCACCCCGAAGTCGAGCGCACGGTGGTACGGGGAGGCGGCTCGGACGGGGACGCTGCCGGGGGTCGAGACGGCCTGATCGCATGACCCACGTGGCTCACCTGACCCACACGACCCACGTGGCTCACATGACCATCTGGCCTGGGGGCAGGGGGAGGGGCGCGGCACGCTGTGGGGGCGTGCCGCGCCCCACTGTCGTGTGCGGCAGCGCCCCGCTGTCATGTACGGCAGTGCCCCGCTGTCATGTGCGGCGCGGATCCCGTCCCGGTCGGAGCCGCTGAACTCAGAGGCGGCCTGGGGCCGCGAGCCACTGAGTGGGCTGCCCGGTGACCGAGGCGATGGTCTCGAAGTCGTTGTCGTAGTGCAGCATGGTCAGCCCCTGGAGTTCGGCCGTCGCGGCGACGAGCAGGTCCACCGCACCCGCGGATCGATGTCGGCCCTTCTCGGTGAGTTCCCGTTGCACGTCCCATGCGCGGGTGACCGCCCGGTCGTCCAAGGGAGTCCAGCCGAACAGCAGGTCCAGATCGTGGGCCAGCGCGGCCCGGTCCTCGGCGTTCCTGGCGCTGCACAGAAACTCGACCTCGGTCAGCGGACAGCGCGCGATCAGGCCCTCTTCCAAGGGTTTCTCCCAGAGGGCGCGGGCAGGCCGCCGCAGGATGCGGACGAGAGCGCTGGTGTCGATGAGGTAGACGGCCGTGCTCATCGACGGTAGTTCTCCTTGTCCAGCAACACGTCGAAGTCGCCCGCGTCCGCCCGCGCCGCGAGCCGGGCCAGCGCGAGGGCACGCTTCTTGCGTTCGACGCCTTCCCTGAGGGCGGCGTTGACCGTGTCCTTCTTGGTCTTGGTCCCGAACGCTATGGCCGCCTCGGCCAGCAGGTCCTCGTCGATGTCGATCAGCGTCTTGGTCACGAGAGGGCCTCCTGGATATCCACGAACGACTCCAGTATATCCACCAGCTCGAACCAGGTCGCCCTCCGTCAGGAGCAGTGCGGCGGGGGAAGCTGGCGGGTCTGGTGCGTCTGGTGCGTCTGGTGCGTCTGGTGCGTCTGGTGCGTCTGGTGCGTCTGGTGCGTCTGGTGACGGTATTCGGTGGGCGGTATTCCGTAGGCGGTTCGGAAGGCGCGGCTGAAGTCGGCGGGGCGGGGGATGCCCCAGCGGGCGGCGATGGTGTGGATCGGGGTGGCGTGCAGGGTGGGGTTGGCCAGGTCGCGGCGGGCGCCTTCGAGTCGTTGGCCGCGGATCCAGGCCGCGACGGTCTCACTCTGTGGCTGCTGTTGGAAGAGGCGGTGCAGGTAGCTGAGGGAGATGTGGTGGGCAGCGGCGATCACAGGCGGGGTGAGTTCGGGGTCGTGCAGGTTCTGCCGGATGAACGTCCGGATGCGCTCGGTGAGAGCCCGTTGGCGGGTCTCCGGCTCCAGGGCGGCCTCGGCGTCACCGCCCGCGACCGGGAACGCCGGACGGCCGTCCGCGCGACCCGACGCCTACGGGTCTTCTCCACCGCCGTGACCGTGTTGCTCGTCTTCGCCGTCCTCGCCGCAGGCCTCGCCTACGGCCAACGCCAGACCGCCCTCGCGCAGCAACGCACCGCGCTCTCCCGCCAGCTCGCCGCCCAGTCGACGGCACTGGCCGACACGGATCCGGACCTGGCGGCGCTGCTGGCCGTGGAGGCGTACCGGACGAGTCCTACGCGGGAGGCCGAGACCAGGCTCTATGCCATGGAGAGCGGACCCTTGGTGCGTACGTTCCCCGACTGCGGCACCTGCCGTGCCCCGGTGTTCCGCCCCGATGGCCGTATTCTGGCGCTCGACTCGGACGAGATACGGCTGTTCGATCCGGTCACCGGCCGGACCAAGACCATACTGTCGGGCTACGAACTGCCCCGGTCCTGGCGACTCTCAGCCCCGACGGCCGTACCCTCGCCACCGGCAGCCACGACGGCTCCGTACGCACCTGGGACGCAGACCTACCCACCCCAGCCAGTGCGATCCGCCGGATCCAACGAGCCGTCAACCGCGACCTCACCCCCGAGGAACGCTCGCTGTACCTAACGAGCCAGGGAACCGAGCCCGTCCTCCGGGGCCACGACCGCCACGCCAAGCGACACCCTGACCGACACCCGCCGGAGGCACTTCATGTGAGTGAGCGCTGGTTACGCCACCTCGAACAGCTCGTTGGTGTCCGCCGCCGTAAGCGCCCGGTCGAACCAGGTGCCCAGGGTGTCCAGGTCGGTGCAGGCGGTGATGCGCTCCCGAGCGTCTTCGAGGACCTCGACGCCTCGCAGACCGAGGATGCGAATGATGTCTTCGGCCCGGCCCTCGGCCCGACCCTCGGCTCGCCCCTTGGCTTCACCCTCTGCGCGTCCCCGGAGGCGGGTCTCTTCAATGAGGGTGCCACTGCCGGGGAAGCGGCTTGCGGGCGGCAGGTTCATCAGTTGCCTCCAGAGTCGACGAGCCCGAGCGTCGCCCAGGCCGATCTCGGTGTATTCGGCCCAGGCCTCCGCGGTCTTGCTATGAGCGCCGGTCAGTGCCGTCGCCAACGCTTCCAGTATCACAGGAAGGCCCGGGTCTTTGGCGTGAGCGAGCGCGGAGAAGACGGCGAGTGGCAGGTCCTGCGCCGCCTCCTCGGGGTCGGTGATCGCGGGAAGGTTGCCCGGGCCCAGGACCAGGGGAAACACCGCCAGGCTGGTGTGGACGGGAAGGCCGATGCGGATGGGTTCGGCGGCCCAAGACGCGGTGGCCTTGTCCCCGCAGACGACCAGCAGGATCGGCGGGAGCGCGTACTTGGCGTAGAGGTGAGCCAAGTAGTACGTCCAGCTGTTGAGCTTGTCCTGGACCGGTTTGCTCTGGGCCTCGACGGCGAGCAGAAAGCTGCCGCTGTCTGCCGTGTCGACCCGGAGCAGGGTGTCCACCCGGCGTTCGAGCGGCTTGATCTCGGTGAGATCCGTGTCGAGGGTCCGGATCTCCGTGGGTTCGGGGAAGGGGATGCCGGCCCGGGGAAGCGCCCGGGCGAACAGCCCCGGGTCCTCCCTGAAGATCTGGTGCATCGCCTCGTGTGCTGAGCTGACCATGAGACAGGAACGTAGCGAGGCGTCTCAGTTCCGGCGGTCGAAACAGTAGCCCGTTCAGTCGAACGAATGACTATGCCTCTGACTCATGCCAGACGCTGGCCATTTCGGCCTCTTGGATTCCCACCAGCTCGAACCACGTCGCCTTCCCCCGGCCCGGACCGTGTGTGCACACGCCCCAGGCGTCGGCGCCGGTGGAGATGAGGTGTATGCCGCGGCCGTCCTCGTCGTTGTGGGTGGAGGTACGGAGGGCGGGCAGGCCGGGGGCCTCGTCCTGGATGAGGATGCGGAGGCGGTGGGGATCGGTCCAGCCGGCGTGGAGGGTGACGGGGGTGGTGCAGCCCTTGTCCGTGCAGGCGTTGATGGCGTTGGTGACGGCTTCCGAGGTCAGCAGGACTGCCGTGTCGGTGAGGTCCTGGCGGGCCGAGGCGGTGAGGAGGGTGCGGATCGTTTCGCGGGCGGTGCGGACCCAGGCGGGGTGGGGTGGGAACGTGAGGGAGACGCTGGGCGGGTCGTCCACGGAGGGCTCCTTCTCGGGGGTGGGTGTCCACGCGGTGACCAGGTCCGGGCCTCTGTAACTGGCTTGAGGGCGGGGGTACTTCCGGGTGGCGCTTGCTGTCGACGGTAGGGAAATGTTTTCCTTTGCCGCAAGCTTCTCCCGCACCTGTCACCCAAGTGGGTGATCAGCCGACAGCGCGATGACTCACGGTCGTCGAGGTCGGCAGACTGCTGGCCAGGAGGTCCACATGGCACCCAGAAGCAACCCCAGCGAACGTCAGCGCAGGCTCGGAGCCGAGCTGCGCAAACTGCGCCTCCGCGCCGGACTCACCGGCGAGCAGGCGGCGGCTTTCCTGGGCGCGGACCGCGCCCGCATCAGCAACATCGAGACCGGGCGCATCGACGTGTCCCGCAACCGCCTGTACATGGTGCTCCGGCACTACGACTGTCCGCCGGGGCCGTACTTCGACGCCGTCATGGCCATGGCACAGGAGAACGGAAAAGGCTGGTGGCACGAGTTCACCGACACCATCGGCCCGGCGGGCCGGGATCTGGCCGAGCTCGAATCCCGTTCGACGATACTGAGGACCCACAATCCGCTGGTGATCCCGGGCATGCTCCAGACCGAGGAGTACGCCCACGCCGTCCTCACCGCGACCGAGTCGGAGCCTCAACGGGCCGATCGATACGCCGAGTTCCGCATGGCCCGGCAACAGGTGCTGACCAGCGGCTCACCCGCCGCCTACCACGCGATCATCCACGAAGCCGCCCTGCACACCCGGGTCGGCAGCCCGGAGGTCATGCGAAAGCAGCTGCTGCGGTTGATGGAGGTCTCCCGGCTGTCCAACGTGACGGTGCAGGTGTACCCGTTCGAGGCAGGTGTCTACGCCGCCCACAGCCGGTCGTTCGTCATCTTCGGGACCGGCGTCCCTGAACTGGACACGGTCTACCTGGAACACCCGACGAACTCGCTCCTGCTGTGGGATGGAGCCGAACTCGATGAGTACGCCAAGATGTTCGAGCGACTCTCGGAGCTGGCGCTGGCACCCGTGGACCCGCAGTCAGCACCCGAGTCACATGAGTCACGCGACTCGCTGAGCCTCATCCAGCACGTCATGTACACCCTGTGAAAGGAACCCGCCGTGCCTCAACTCGTCTGGCAGAAGTCGTCGTTCAGCACGGGCGGCGAGGGCGAGTGCGTAGAGCTGGCGGCCCCCTCCCCCGGTTATCTCCACCTCCGCGAGAGCGACCGCCCCCAAGAGATCGCCACCCCCACCCCCCGCGCCCTCGCGCACCTCCTGCACGCGCTCAAAGCCGGTCCGCTCAGCGCCACACCGTGAGCCACAGCACCGCGACCAGGGCGATGACGGCCGCGACGCACCAGGCCAGGGCCGTGACGCGGTCCTTGCTGGGGCGGTGGAGGACCTTGACGGCGGTGTGGCCGGGGTAGGCGTAGTAGACGCTGTCCGGTTCCCCAGTGATCACGACCCGGGCCACGGGGAGGTAGCGCAGGTCGACCCGGCGTCGTACCTCCTGCTTCTTGACGGCCAGAACCGGCGTGAGCTGTTTGCGGTGGGCGTCTTCCAGGAAGTCCGGGAGGTCGTCGGTGGCGGCGGTCAGGGTCGCGTAGTGCCACTGGCCCTTCCGAAGTCTGGTAAGGAACGGGTAGGCGGCGGTCCTCAGTTCGTCGGTGTGGGGCGTGTGGGTGACGACTCCCTGGGTCCACTCGGTGAACCAGCCGGTGCCCGCGCACTCCCCGTGCCGGAGCCGTTTCGCGCCCCTGCACGCGTCGCAGGTCACCCGGCCGGAGCCTGCGCAGGTCGGGCAGGGCAGCTGGCGCTCGCCCAGGCACTTCGGGCAGGCCACCTCCGGGCGCTTGCAGCGGCGGCACTCGGCCCGTTCCCGCGCGTCCTCGGGGCGGGGGGCGGTGCGCCGGACCCGATGGGTGCGCGGGTGGCCCGTACCGTCGCACTCCCAGCAGGCGTCGGGGCCGCCGTGGCAGACGTCGCATTCGACATGACGGCGGCAGGTGTGGCCGCCTCGGCCGTCGCACCGCTCGCAGTCCTGTTTCCCGGCGGCGCAGTCGCCGCACTCCGTCTCCGTCAGGGATCCCTCGCGCAGGAGCGTGACCTGGTGCGGGGTCGCCGGGTCGGCGGGCGGGGCCACGGAATGGGTCGCGAGGTCGGTGTACGTCGGGCCGCTCGCGACGCCCCGTTTCCCGCTCCTCCTGCCCTCGACCCGGATCCGGCGCTCCTCGCGCCGTTCGATGGACCTTACGATCCGGCACTCCAGCACCGACTGCCAGGACACGGCCGCCGCACCGGGGTCGGCGAGGCGGCTGACGGGCACGCCGCGCCGGGAGAGGAACCGCTCGACGGCCTGGAGGATCTCTTCGTCGGACGGTACGGACGGTACGCCCATGGCCAACGCCGCTCCCCCCAGCCAACCAGTGGGAAGAGCAGGGTAGGAGGCCCTCAACCGGGCGGCAAGAGGGCCTCGGCCTCCCCTGTACCGTCCTTCTCCTCCGTCCCCTCTCTTTCGCGCAGCAGGACCGCCGCCATGGTCGCCGTGGCCACCAGGCCCACCGCCGCGATGGCGACGACCGCCGTGAAACCTCGGTCGTACGCCTGTTGGGCCGCGTGCAGGACAGAGTCCCCCGTGCCGTTCGGGAGTCGGGCCGCGAGGCCTTCCGCCGCCTCGAAGGACTCCTGTGCCGTGGTCCGTTCGGACGGGGTGAGGCCGGACACCTGGGGCAGGCCTGTGCGGTACGCGGCGGTCAAAACGGTGCCGAGGACGGCGACGCCGAGGCCCGCACCGAGTTCGAAGGACGTCTCCTGGATGGCGGCGGCCTCGCCGGAGCGCTCCGGCTGGGCGGCGCCCATGATGGAGTCGGCGCCCAGGGTCATGACGATGCCGGCGCCGTAGCCGGCGGCGAGCAGCGGCGGGAGCAGTACGCCGTAGTGGCCCGTGTCGCCGACCAGCGCGATGAACGCCAGTGCGGTCGCGAAGAGGGCGAGCGCTCCGGTGAGGGAGCGGCGGTCGCCCCAGCGGGCCGCCGTCCAGGGCGCGGTGATCGCGCCCACGGCGTTCGCGGCGGCCAGTGGCATCAGGGCCAGGCCCGCACGCAACGGCGAGTAGTCGCCCACCTGTTGGAGCCACTGGGTGAGGAAGAACAGCAGGGCGACATAGCTGCCGAAGCAGCCGATCACGCACAACGTGGCGGTGGTGAAACGGCGTTCGCGGAAGAGGGTGAAGTCCAGGAGCGGTTCCGCGAGGCGGTGCTGGCGGCGGACGAAGACGTAGAGCAGGGCGCCGCCCGCCGCCGCCGTGGTGACGATGACCGCGTTCACTCCGGCGTGTTCGCCCGCCTGCTTGAGCGCGTAGACGACGCCCGCCAGGCCGGTGACGGACAGCACGACGCTGGCCAGGTCCCAGCGGCGCGGGACGGGGTTGCGGGATTCCGGGATGACCCGCGCGCCGACGGCCAGGAGTACGACGATGACGGGGACGTTGATCAGGAAGACCGCGCCCCAGCCCCACCGCTCGGTGACCAGCCCGCCGACCAGCGGGCCGATGGTCGCGCCGACGCTGTGCGCGGAGGTCCAGATGCCGAGGGCCACGGCCCGTTCGCGGTCGTCCGTGAAGACGACCCTGATGATCGCCACCGTGGACGCCATGATCATCGCCGCGCCCACGCCAAGTGCCGCGCGGGCCGCGATGAGTTGGGCCGTGGACATGGCGAAGGCGGCCGCCGCCGAGGCCAGGCCGAAGGTGAGGAAGCCGCTGAGCACCATGCGCCGCCGGCCGATCCGGTCGCCGAGCGTGCCGCAGGTGACGAGGAGGGCGGCGAGCGTCAGCGAGTAGACGTCCACGATCCACAGCAACTGCGCCGGGGACGGCTCCAGTTCGCGGCTCATGCTGGGCACGGCGACATGCAGCACGGTGAGGTCGATGCCGCACAGCAGCAGGCTGCCGGACACCACGGCCAGCACCAGCCACCGCCGCCGGTCGGGCGCGGCGCCCTGGTCCTGTGCCGCTCGTACCGGCGCGGGCGCTTCCTTGTTTGACATAGCCTCAGTTTCTGGACGTACCGACACAGGTCACAAGTACGGTCTTTTGTGTCCCCTAGTGCCGCGCTGTATACCAATGGAGGTCAGCCGTGCGTTCCGACGTCGAAGACGCCCCGGACGAGTGCGCGATCGAGTTCGCGATGGAGCGGCTCGGCGGGCGGTGGAAGCTGGCCGTCCTGAAGCAACTGATGGCAGGGACACTGCGGTTCGGCGAGCTGCGGCGGGCCCTGCCGGGCGTCACCCAGCGCATGCTGACCCGCCAGCTGCGGGAGCTGGAGGCCGACGGGCTGGTCACGCGGACGGTGTACCGGGAGGTGCCGCCCCGGGTCGACTACCGGCTCACCGAGGTCGGCCGCAGCCTGGAGTCCCTCACCGACGAGCTGGACAAGTGGGGGCGCTGGTACCGGGAGACGGTACGCACGGCCCCCACCGACCCCAGCCCCTGACGGCGAGCGGAACCCCTGGCAGCGGAACCCCTGGCAGCAGAAGCCCTGGCAGCGGAAGCCCTGGCAGCGGAACTCCCGGCGTCAGAACTCCGCGAGGTTCTCCCGCAGCGTGTTCCCCTGCGTGTACACCGACCGGGTCAGCCCCCGCCGCTGCAACGCGGGGACGAGCCCGTCGGTGACCTCGGCGATGTAGCGCCGGTTGAGGCGCAGCAGCGGGGTGGTGAGCATGAAGCCGTCGCCGCCGACCTCCGCCATCACCTCACCCATCCGCTCGGCGACCTGGTCCGGAGTGCCGACCAGGTCCACGGAGGACACCAGACCGCCTGCCCCGTCGATGACCAGGTCCCGCAGCGCCTTGCCGCTCCCCCACTGCTGGAACTTGTCGAGGGTGCCCTGCTCGCCGTTGGTGGTCAGCCGGTACGGCAGCGGCTCGTCCAGCGCGAACTGGGCGAAGTCGATCTCGGTGAGCGCCGAGACCTGGGCCAGGATGTCCTGGATGAACTCCGGGGAGGAGACCATCCGGGCCTGCTTGTCCCGCGCGTCCTGCTCCGTCTCGCCCAGCACCGGCGTCACGCAGAACAGCACCTTGACGTCGTCCGGGTCGCGGCCGATCTCCTCGGCATGGCGGCGCACGTCGTCGCGGAACTCCTTCATGCCCTGCACCCCGCCCGCGATGGCGATGACCGAGTCCGCGTTGCGCGCGGCGAAGGCCCGGCCCCGGGGTGAGGCCCCGGCCTGCACGAACGCCGGCCGGTGCTGCGGCGAGGGCACTGTGTTGAGGGGGCCGCGCACACTGAAGTACTTGCCCTGGAAATGGACCGGGCGGACCTTGGTGTGGTCGGCGTAGATCCCCTTCTCCCGGTCGAGTACGACGGCGTCCGCGTCCCAGGAGGCGAAGAGCTGCTTGACGACGTCGACGTACTCGTCGGCCATCTCGTAGCGGACGTCCCTCGGCGGCAGTTTGTCCATGCCGAAGTTGCGGGCGGCGAGGTCCTCGGCGCTGGTGACGATGTTCCAGCCGAACCGGCCGCCGAGCATGCTGTCCATGGTCGAGGCGAGCCGGGCCGTCATGAACGGCGGATAGGCCAGCGTGGAGAGGGTCGCGACGATCCCGAGCCGGGAGGTGGCCACGCCCATGGCGACCGCCAGCGGCACCGGGTCGTGCTTGGGGACGACCATGGCCTGCTTGAGCGCCGCCTCCGAGGAGCCGCCGTAGCTCTCCGGGACCATGAGCTTGTCCTCGACGATGACGTAGTCGAAGCAGGCCCGTTCGAGGGCCTTGGCCACGTCCGTGTGGAACGCGCCGTCCCAGGGGGCGCCGCCGGTGCCGAAGGGGCCCTGCCAGTCGTCCGGCGTGAAGTTGAAGATGAAGGCGAGATGGAACTTCCGGGTCACGTCTGCTTCCCTCCGGTCGTACGGCGGCGGTCGGGGCGGGTCTGGGCGAACAGCAGGCCCTTGCCCTCCCGGACCAGGGTCGTCGCCTCGTCCACGACATGGCGCAGGAGCTTCTCGCCGAGGGCGGCGCTCGATCCCGAGGTCGAGGAGAGGACGCCCTGGTTCGTGGTCTGCTCGACGTCCACGGGGTGGAGGTAGACGCCCGCGCGGGGCGGCCGGTCGTGGCCCGGGCGCTCGTCGGTGACGAGGTCGGGGCGCAGATGGAGCATCAGGCTGGTCTCGGTGACTCCCGCGTGCTCGGCGTGCCAGCCGGGGAAGGCCGGGATCTCGGCGTCGGTCCAGGTGTCCTGGACCAGGCTCCACCAGCTGAACGCGAAGACCTCCGTGCCGTCCAGCTTCCCGTGCTCGCGCACCTGGTCCAGCGCCTCGAAGAGGAACGGCTCGTTCTCGTAGTGGCCGTTGACCACGACGAGGCGGGCCATGGGGAGCGCGGTCAGCGAGGTGAGCGTCTCGCGCAGGAAGCGGATGAGGGTGTCGCCGGCGACGTGCACGGTGCCGGGGAAGAACAGTCCGCCTCCGCTCTGCGGCAGCGAACGCGCGCCGACGGCCTGGGCGGGCAGGGTGAACGCGTCCAGTTCCCGCGCGATCTCCTCGGCGAAGGCCTCCGCGAGCAGCAGGTCGACCGAGAGCGGCAGATGCGGTCCGTGCTGCTCGATCGCGCCGAGGGGCCAGACGACGGTGCGTCCGCGTACGGCGTCGGCGACCTGGGAACTCGTCAGGTCGGTCAGGCGGGTCACAGGACCGCCCCCTCGGGCGTGGAGCGAGGGGCGGCTGCCTGGTCCGCCGGGTCCCGGGTCTCCGTCAAGTCCCCGGTCTCCACCAGCTCCCGGGTCTCCGCGAGGATCCGGTCCAGCGTGTCGTACATGTCGGTGTGCAGGGCCGTGTAGACCTGCGTCACGTTCGCGCCGACGCTGAGGTAGTCGGCCACGTCACGTCCGCCGGCGACGCCGCCGCAGCCCATCACGGGCAGGTCGAAGCCCCGGCGGCGCAGCTGCCAGATGGCGCCGAGGACCAGCGGTTTGATGCCGGGGCCCGAGTAGCCGTAGACGCCGTTCAGTTCGAGCTCGCCCGTGTCGGGGGCGACGGCGGCGCCCGCGATGGTGTCGCTGACGGTGACCGCGTCCGCCCCGCCGGCGATGGCGGCGCGGACCCGGTCCTGCAGACCCTCGCCGATGGCGAGCTTGACCGACAGGGGCAGGCCGGTGCGGCTACGGGTCTCGGAGGTGTAGGCGTAGATCCGGTCCGGGTTGTCGTCCTCGAGCCCGTCCTCCTCGTTGAGGCAGGAGATGCCGAGTTCCAGGGCCCGGCAGCCGGTCGACTCGACGTCCGCCGCCAGCGCGGCGAGTTCGGCCGGGGTGTCGGCGTGCAGGGAGGCGATGACGGGAAGCCCGTCGGCGGCGAACGAACGCAGCACGTCCAGCCAGTGGTTGACCGGCCGCTTGGAGTACGTGGTGCTGTTCAGCATGCCGACTGGCAGCCGTAATATCCGCTCGTCCAGCCCCTGGGGCGGATTGGGGTGGATGGTCTTGGTGACTACGGCGCCGGCTCCTCGTTCGATGAGTCTGCGGATGTTGCGTTCCTGGTCCGTCAGCAGGCCGGATCCGACGATCACGGGGTTGGCGATCGACAGGCCCAGAATGGACACGTCGGACACTCGTTGCTCCGTCCGGAGGTGCGGATGGGGGTACGGGTAAGGCGCGCCTAGGCGACCAGGCTCGCGCCGATCGCCTCGCGCTGTCGCTCGGTCGTGGCGAGCACGGCGTCGATGAGCAGGCTCGGCTTCTCGACGAACTCGTCGAAGTCGATGTGCTGCACGAAGCCGACCCGGTGCAGCCCCTTGAGGAGGTGGCTCGCGGAGTCGACGAAGGGCTGCTTCGTGATGAGGACGATCGGACGCCCCAGGGCCGTGGCCCAGCCGAGCTCGACATGGGTGCCGTCCGTGCGCCGCAGGGTTCCGTCCTCCTGCACGGGCAGGACGGGCACGAAGACGTCGCACTTCTTCATCCAGCGGAAGTCCCGCACGGAGACCTGCTCCGGGGTGAACGCGGCGGTCTCGGCGCCGAACTTCTCGACGACGTGCGCCGAGAAGACGTTGGCCCCGTGGTCGGTGACCGTGCCGATGGCCGTGGTGATCGCGTCCTGTAACTGACCGACGAAGCCGTTCTCCAGGATGGCGTGCTGGATCGGTCCGCCGACGAAGACGTCGAGGCCCGCGAGCAGACCGGACTTCTGAGCGGTGTTCTCTGCCATGGCGGTAGTGCTCCTGTTCATGGAGGGAGGTGGGGAAGGAGGGGGGAGGAAGGGTGGGAGGAGGGGGGAGGAAGGTCGATGGAGGCGAGGAAGGGAGTGGGGGAGTGAGGGAGTGAGGGAGTAACGACCCTGCGTCACGCCGCGACCGTCACGGCACCGTCGATGAGGCACGTGTGCGGGCAGGCGTGTCCGCACTGCGGGGCAGGGCGCTGTGGGACAGGGCACTGCGGGACGGGTAGGGCTCAGGGAAGGTAGGCGATACGCGCGTAGCGTCCCCGGTGGTAGAGCAGGGGCTCCTGTGGCTCGGCCGGTGCTTCGAGCCGGCGGACGTCGCCGATCACCACGAGGTGGTCGCCGCCGTCGTACTCCGCCTGCAGCCGACAGTCGACCCACGCGGCCGCACCGGCCAGCCGGGGAGTGCCGTACGGGGACACGGTCCAGTCGACGTCCGCGAACTTGTCACCGCCGGAACGCCCGAACCGCTCGCTGACCGAACGCTGGTGCTGCGCCAGCACGTTGACGCAGAACTTCGCGCCGACCCTGACGGCGGGCCAGCTCGTCGAGGTGCGGCCGACGCCCAGGAGGATGCGCGGCGGATCGAGGGAGAGCGACGAGAACGACTGACAGGTGAAGCCCACGGGTCCCTCCGGCCCCATGGCGGTGACCACGGTGACGCCGGAACAGAAGTGCCCCATGACCGAGCGGAACGTGCTGGAAGTGACGTGGACCTGGACTGTCGGGGAGGTGCTCTCGCCTAACAAGCTCTGTCCTCTCGGCGTATGACGGCCCGTTCGGATACAAGAAGCTCACCGCGCATCACAGTTGGTGACAGATCAATAGTCTGCCCCAGGAGATCGATTCCGACAACAGGCGTCGATCTTCCGAGAAAGATCCTGCCATCATGGCGACATGATGAATGATTCAGACATCCCTGATGGCCCTCTTGATCGTTCCGACCAGCGCATCGTGGGCGCCCTCCAGATCAACCCCCGGGCCGGCGTCGCGGAGATGGGCCGCATCCTCGGCGAGCACGAGCGGTCGGCGGCCCGCCGGGTCCAACGGCTCCTGGCCACCCGGGTCGTGCGCACCACGGCCCAGTACGACCCGGTGCGGTGCGGGCTCGGCCACACCGTGCAGCTACGCCTCACACCCCGCAGAGGCTGTCTGGAAGACGTCGCCGCAGGACTGGCAAAGCGCCCCGACGTGCCGCACGTCGCCGCCGTGACCGCGGGGGCCGGCCGTCTCTGGTGCGAGCTGCTGGTGCCGTCCCGGCCGCTGCTGCACTCCCTGATGGCGGACGGGGTTCCCGGTCTGCCCGACGCCGACGTGCTCGACGCCCACATCACCCTGCGCCACTTCAAGACCGAGGCGCAGTGGCACGCCCCCGTCCTGACCGAGGAGGAGAAGAGCCGCCTGCGGGCGAGCATGGTCCAGCCCCTGCCCGGCCTGGCGGACCACTATGAACTCACGCCCACCGACCGGCGGGTCGCCGAGACCCTGATCGACAACGCGCGCGTCAGCCTGACGGACCTCGCCGGGGAACTGGGCTTCTCGACGGCCACGGCCGGCCGCCGGGTGGCCTCCCTCCTGGAGCGCCGGGTGCTCCATCTGCGCACGGTGGTGGACCCGGCCCTGATGGGCCGGCCCGTCGAGGCGCGGGTGCGGCTGAAGGTCCACCCCGCGGGCATCGAAACGGTCGGCGAGACCCTGGCCGCCTGCCCCGACGTGCTTCGCTGCACCGCCGTGACCGGTTCCCACAACCTGCTGGCGGACGTCTGCCTGGAGCACGAGAGCCGGCTCTACGGGTTTGTCGTCGACCGGCTCGGATCGCTCCCGCACATCCTCGACCTGGACACGGACGTCGTCACCCACACCTACAAACGCGGCCCGTCCGCCCCCGGCGACGACACACTCCACTGACCCCACCGCACCACCGCCCTACCGCCTACCGGGCCACCACTTCCCGCACCACCGCGACCCCGCCCGGCGGCACGGTGACCGTACCCGCCGTCAGCCGCTCGCCCGTGAGCAGTTCGACGGAGTCGGCGGCGACGGGAAGGTCGGCGCCGACGCCTCCGTGGTCGATGAGGAAGAGATAGTCGGCGTCGGCCCCGCGTCGCCGGACGGCTTCGATCCCCTCCGGCACGCCCTCCGCCACCGGCCGTACCCCCGCCTCCTCCCGGATCCGCTCCAGCAGCGCCGCCAGGGTGTCCGGGTCGGGAAGGGTGGCCAGGTACCAGGCGGCGCCCGTCCCGTGGCCCTGGCGCGTGACCGCCGGGACACCCGTCAAGGGGCCGTTCGTGTAGGAGGCCACGGCCTCGGCGCCGGCCAGCCGCACCCGCTCCGACCACACCGAACCCGTACCGCTCCCGCCCCCGTCCCTGCCCCTGTCCTCGCCGACTCCCCCGCTCAGCCCCACCGACTCCCCGGGCAGCAACGGGAACAGCTCGTCCGTCCGTACGCCCAGCGTCTCCCGGAACGCGCCCGGGTAACCTCCCAGCCGCACATGGCAGTTCTCGTCCACGGCCCCGCTGTGGAAGCCGACGGCGAGCGTGCCGCCGCGCTGCGCGAAGCCGGTGAGGTTCGCCGCGCCCGCGTCGTCCACCAGATACAGACTCGGGGCCAGGACCAGCCGGTACGCCGACAGGTCCGCGTCCGGGCGGACGAAGTCCACGGCGACGCCCGCCCGCCAGAGCGGCTCGTACCAGGACCGGACCAGGTCCAGATAGCGGACCTCCTCGCTCGGCTGCGAAGGCAGCTCAAGAGCCCAACGGGCGTCCCAGTCCCACACGATGGCCGTCTCAGCGGTGCCGACGGCGCCCCGCACCTCGGCCAACGCCCGCAGATCCGTGCCGAGTTGGACCACGTCCCGCCAGATGACGCTGTCCGTGCCCGCGTGCGGCAGCATCGCCGAGTGCCACTGCTCGGCGCCCGCCTTCGCCGCCCGCCACTGGAAGTAGGCGATCCCGTCGGCGCCGCGCGCCACATGGGCGAGCGCGTTACGACGCAACTCCCCCGGTCCCTTCGCCCTGTTGACGGGCTGCCAGTTCACCGCGCCCGTCGAGTGCTCCATCAGCAGCCAGGGCCGGCCGCCCGCGAGCGAGCGCACCACGTCACCGCTCATCGCGATGTCGATCTCCGACTCGGGGTCGGTCGAGCGGAGATAGTGGTCGTTGGAGACGACGTCCAGCTCCGGGGCCCAGCGCCAGTAGTCCAGCGCGTCGAAGTTGTACATCACCATGAAGTTGGTGGTGGCGGGGAGGGCCGGGGCGGCCTCCGCGAGCACCGCGCGCTCCGCCTTGCACAGCGCCAGCAGCTCGTCGGAGCAGAAGCGCCGCCAGTCCAGCCGATGGGTCGGGTTCGGGACCGCGCCCGTCGCCCTCGGCGGCAGGATCTCGTCCCAGTCGTAGTACCACTGGCTCCAGAAGGCGGTACCCCAGGCGTGGTTCAGCGCCGCCAGGTCGTCGCCGTACCTCTCCCGCAGCCACCGCCGGAACGCCTGCGCGCTCGTGTCGCAGTAGCACTCCGCGTTGTGGCAGCCGTACTCGTTGTGGACGTGCCACATGACGACCGCCGGATGGTCGGCGTACCGCTCCCCCAGCACCCGCGCGATCCGCAGCGCCGCCTCCCGGTAGGCCGGGCTGCTCGGACAGAACGTCTGACGGCTGCCGTACGACAGTCTGCGGCCGCCGCTGTCCACCGGCAGCGCGTCCGGGTAGGCGCGGAAGAACCAGGCCGGCGGGGCGGCCGTCGGAGTGGCCAGGTCAGCGGCGATGCCGTGGGCGTGGAGCAGGTCCAGGACGCGGTCGAGGCGCGCGAAGTCGTAGACGCCCTCGGACGGCTCCAGCAGCGCCCAGGAGAAGATGTTGACGCTGACCATGTTCACCCCGGCCTCGCCCATCAGGCGCACGTCCTCGGCCCAGACCTCCTCGGGCCACTGCTCGGGGTTGTAGTCGCCGCCGTAGGCGAGGCCCGGGACGTTCAGTTCACGGCTCATCGCTCGCCTCCCGACAACAGTCGGCGCGTGGTGTTCACGCCCCACTCGTCCAGCGACAGCAGCCGGTCGCTGGACGCCATCAGACCGCCCGTCGCCTCGACGTGCGCCGCCCACCGCTCCCGGGTCTCCACCGCGGGGCGGGCCATCAGACAGTCGGGGTCGTTGATCCAGAGCCGCCCGTGCTGCCACTGCCGGCCCACGCCGGTGAACTCGGCCGGGTCCTGGCCGGGCTGGCTGTAGTCGTCGGCCTCGGGACGGCGGTGCGGGGCCGTGTCCGGGCTGACCCGCATCGCGTCGAACAGGCCCAGGGAGGGCAGGATCGGCGCACCGCAGCCCAGCAGGTAGGCGTCCGGTCCGATGGCGTCCCGGATGAGCGCGATCCCGTCGCGGTAGGCGGTCAGGGGGTCGGCCGCCGGATCGTGCCGTACGCCGTCCAGCGCGCCCGCGTACAGGAAGTCGACCTTGAAGTAGTCGTAGCCCTCGGCGCGCAGGGTCGTGAAGACCTCGGTCAGGTACGCCGCCGCTTCCGGGTGGGTGGTGTCGAGGACGCGCAGGTCGTGGCCCCAGTTGTGGCCGGCGTGCGCGAAGCCGCCGTCGGCGTCCCGGACCAGCCAGTCGGGGTGGGCGGCCGCCAGTTCGCTGCTCGGGTCGACCAGGAAGGGCGCCGTCCAGATGCCGGCCCGCCGGCCCCGGGCGCGGATGGCGTCCGCGATGCCGGCACGGGAGCGGAAGCGGCCGGAGAGGGTGAGCCAGTCGCCGAGGGCGCGCTGGTAGCCGTCGTCGATCTGGACGACGTCGACGGGCAGGTCGAGGGTGTCCATCGCGCGGAGGTTCTCGTGGACGTCGTCCTCGGTGACGGCGGTGAAGTACTCGTACCAGGAGCACCAGACGGTGGGGGCCGGACGGGGGGCCGTGAGGCCGAGGGTGTCGGCCCAGTCCGCCAGCACCGACTGGACGTCCGCGCCCGTCCACTCCTTCACCGGGCCGTCGGCGCCGACCTCGGCGACGTCGCCGCGCACGGTCAGCCGGACGGACGGGACCTCGCGGGTCGGGTCGATCGCAGCCCACAGCCGGACCGGCGAGCCGTCGCCGGGGTCGAGGGCCAGCAGCCCCTCGCCCTGGAAGACCCCGGCGGGCACGGTGACCCCGGGCCGGTAGCAGACGGTCGCCCAGTTGTCGTTGGTCGGGCGGTGGGGGGCAGTGTCGAGGGCGTAGGCCCCGCTCGGGCTCCAGGACTGCCAGCCCTCCTCGTGGACGCGGGCGCGGCGCGGGTCCACGGGGACGGAGGCGACGGGGGTGAAGGGGTGCTGCACGGAGGTCTCTTTCACAACGGGACGAAGGGGCTCAGCCCTTGTTGGCGCCCAGCGTCAGGCCGCTGACGAACTGGCGCTGGAGCACGAAGTACACGATCAGCGTCGGGATCGCGGTGAGCAGGGCGCCGGCGGCGACCAGGTTGGGGTCGGTGAAGTACTGGCCGGAGAGGTTGTTCAGGGCCGAGGTGATCGGCATGTTCTCGCCGGTGGAGATCAGGACGATGGCCCAGAAGAAGTCGTTGTAGATCCAGATGGAGAGCAGGGTCGCCAGGGCGGCCATCGCGGGCTTGCACAGCGGCAGCACGATCTGCCAGTACAGCCGCCACACGGACGCGCCGTCGACCAGCGCGGCCTCGGTCAGCTCGTGGGGCAGCGAGCGCATGTAGTTGCTGAGCACGAAGGCGCAGAAGCCGGACTGGAACGCCACATGGATCAGGACGAGCCCGAGCGCGGAGTCGTACAGCTTGCCGCTGACGGTGATGCCGGGCAGGTCGACCAGCAGGTACAGCCGGTACAGCGGGGTGATGATCACCTGCTGCGGGAGCAGGTTGCCGGCCGTGAAGACGAGCAGCAGGAAGAGGTTGACCCGGAAGTCGAAGCGGCTGACGTAGAACGCCACGCAGGAGGACAGGAACAGGGTCAGCAGCACGGCCGGGATCGCGATCAGCAGCGTGTTGCCGAAGTAGTGCAGCATGTCCGACTGCTGGAATGCGTTCGTGAAGTTGTCGAAGCTCAGCTTGTCGGGCCAGGAGACGTAGCCCTTGGCGCTGGTCTCGGCGTACGGGCGCAGGGCCGCGAACAGCGCCCACAGCAGGGGCGCCAGCCAGGCCAGGGACGTCACGACGAGGAACGTGTGCAGCAGGACGCGGGCGGGGCGGACGGGGGTGCGCCGCTTGAGCGGGACGGTCGTGCTCATGCGCGCCGCTCCTTCCGGAAGGTCGCGATCAGGTACGGGATGATCACGGCCAGGGAGATCACCAGGAGGACGACGGCGATCGCCGACCCGTATCCGATGCGGCTGGACTCGCCGATGATGTTGTTGGTGACCAGGATCGACAGCAGCTCGGTCCCCTGGGCGCCCTTGTTGAAGACGAAGACCAGGTCGAAGGCGCGCAGGGCCTCGATGATCGTGACGACCAGGACGACCGTGTTGGTCGGGCGCAGGGTCGGGAAGACGACGTTCTTGAACGTCTGCCACTCGTTGGCGCCGTCCAGCGAGGACGCCTCCCGCAGGGCTGGGTCGACGCCCTTCAGACCGGCCAGGTACAGGATCATCATGTAGCCGGCGTGCCGCCAGGAGGCGGCGATGAGGATGGCCCAGAGGTTGAGGTTCGGGTCGCCGATCCAGTCGATGTAGTGGCCGGGCTTGTTCGCGCCGATCAGGCTGTTGATCAGGCCCGTGTCGGGGTTGTAGACCAGCTGCCAGACGAAGCCGATGACGGCCATCGAGACCACGACCGGCAGGAAGAACGCCGTCTGGTAGACCCGGCTGAACCGGATCTTCTTGTCCAGCTGGACGGCCAGGAACAGCCCGAACGGGGTCGGGATCAGGATGAGCACGACGAACCAGATGACGTTGTGCTCGACGGCCGGCCAGAACTGCGGGTTGGTGGTGAACAGCTCCTTGAAGTTGTCCAGGCCGACCCACTTGATCGAGTCGAAGCCGATGCCGTCCCAGGTGGTGAAGGCGAGGGCGATCGACGCGAGGGCGGTCAGCCACACGAGCGCGACGTGCAGGATCGTCGGCACGCCCGCCATCAGGCCGAGCGTGAGCCGGTCGCGGCGGGTGAGGAGTCGGCGGTGCCCCCGGGGGACCCGCTTCTTGCGGGATCCGGGGGACGGGGAGGATGCGGGGGATGCGGTGCCCGGAGGCGGCGCGGCGGCCGCCTCCGGGGACGTCGTGCCCGTTTCGGAGCTCATGGTGTCGGCGCTCATCCGTTTCAGCAGGGTCAGCCGGAGGCGGTCTCAGCCGGAGGCGAAGATCGTCTTCTTCTGGCGCTCGATCGACGTCAGCAGGCTGTCGATGCCCTTCGGGTCGCGGACGAACTTCTGCAGCGCGGGCTGCATCACCGTGGAGGTGAAGTCCGGCCGGCTGTCGCGGTCCATGAACTGCGTGAGGCTCTTGGCGCCGCTGATCATGGCGTACGCCTTCTTCTGCAGCGCGGTGTACGAGGAGGTGTCGGCCTTGCTGGAGGCGGCGACGACGCTCGGGTCGGCCTTGAGGTAGATCGCCTCGGCCTCCGGAGTGCCCAGGTACTCCAGGAGCTTGACGGCGGCGGCCTTGCTCTTCGGGGCCTTGGAGAGCATGAAGCCGTCGGTGGGCGCCTCGACGGTGTCCTGGCCGTAGGCCGGGTCGATCTCCGGGAAGGCGAAGAAGTCCAGGTCGTCGGCGTCGGCCTGGTTGGTGAACTGCTGCGCCACGAAGGTGCCCAGCAGGTACATGCCGGCCTTCTTGGAGACGAGGGTCTGGGCGGCGTCCTGCCAGGTGCGGCCGACCGCGCCGTCCTGGTGGTAGGGGAGGATCTCGGCCCAGTGGTCGAAGGTCTTGCGGACCTTGGCGTCGGTCCAGGCGGCCTTTCCGGCCATCAGCTCGACGTGGAAGTCGTAGCCGTTGGTGCGGAAGTTGATCTGGTCGAAGGTGCCGAGCGCGGGCCAGGCGTCCTTGTCGCCGAAGGCGATCGGGACCAGCCCGTCCTTCTTCATCTGCTTGCACAGGGCGACCAGCTGGTCCCAGGTGGTGGGGACGGTGTAGCCGTGCTGCTGGAAGACGCTCTTGCGGTAGAAGAGGGCCCAGGGGTACGTGTACAGCGGGACGAAGTAGTACTTACCGTCCTCGCCCTTGGCGAGCTGCTTCATCGCGTCGGGGAAGTTCCCGCCGATCTTCTGCCACACGTCGTCGATCGGCGTGGCGAGGCCCTTGGCCGCGAAGAACTGCATGCGGTAGCCGGCGAACCAGTTGAACACGTCGTCCGGGGTGCCCTGGAGGTAGGAGTTGATCTGCTCCTGGAACGTGTTGTGGTCCTTGGTGTTCACGTCGACCGTGATCCCGGACTGCTTCTTGAACGCGGCGTAGATCTCCGCGAAGGCCTTCTTCGGCACGGCGTCGGACGCGTTGGAGCCGAGGGTGACGGTCTTCGGGTCGGCCGCGGTGCCGCTGCCGCCGCAGGCGGACAGCAGGGGTATGCCGGCGCCGAGGACGGCCGCGCCGCCCATGCCGCGCAGCAGGGTGCGACGGCTGGGCGCGACCCGGGAGAGGCCGGAGGCCGAGACGAGGCCGGAAGGGGAGAGGTCGTGCATGAACGGCTCCTGACGCAAGGTTCGGCCATGGAGGTCTGGCTGAAAGCCGGTCGTAATCGACCAGAAATCAACTTGACCGAACACTGGGTGGCGCAATAACAGCCGTATGTCCGGTCATACGTCAAGAGCCGTTGGCTTCATTTGTCGAAACGTAATCGACACGCCTAGATCACTTATGCGCCATGTACGACCCCCGCGTGGCCCGCGTGCGGACCCACGCACGGCTCATGCGTGATGCGCCTGAGCCGGTGGGGGCCGGTGGGGCCGCCGGGAGTCAGCGGGGCCGGTGGGAGCCGATGAGGGCCGGTGGGAGCCGATGAGGGCCGATGGGAGCCGATGAGGGCCGATGAGGGCCGGTGGGAGCCGGTGAGGGCCGATGAGGGCCGGTGAGGGCCGGTGGGAGCCGATGAGGGCCGGTGGGAGCCGGTGAGGGCCGATGAGGGCCGGTGAGGGCCGGTGGGAGCCGATGAGGGCCGGTGGGAGCCGGTGAGGGCCGATGAGGGCCGGTGAGGGCCGGTGGGAGCCGATGAGGGCCGGTGAGGGCCGGTGGGAGCCGATGAGGGCCGGTGAGGGCCGGTGGGAGCCGATGAGGGCCGGTGAGGGCCGGTGGGAGCCGGTGAGGGCCGGTGGGAGCCGGTGAGGGGGCAGCGGGAGCCGGTGAGAGGCCGACGGGCGCCGGGGGCGCCGGTGAGGGGGCAGCGGGAGCCGGCGGGAGCCGGTGAGAGGCCGAACGGGCGCCGGTGAGGGCCGGTGAGAGGTCGGCGGGCGTCAGCGGGTCCGTGTGCCGCGTCTGCGGCGGCGCACGGTCCCCCGGTGCCCGCGTCCAAGAGGCGCACGCTCCCGCCCGTCCAGCTGGATCCAGATCCGCACCTCGGTCCCGCCCAGCACGGACGACCCGATCCGCACGTCTCCGCCGGTCGACTCCGCGAGCCGCCGCACGATGTCCAGCCCGAGCCCGGTCGACCCGGCCGCGCCCGAGCCGCGCCCCCGCGCCATCGCCGCCCGCGGATCCCGGATCCCCGGCCCCGCGTCCGACACCAGCACGATCACCGCGTCCTCGGCGTTGTGCACGTCGACCGCGAAGGCCGTGCCCTCGGCGGTGTGCCGGAAGACGTTGCCGAGGAGGGCGTCCAGGGCGGCGACGAGGTCGGCGCGGGCCACGGGGATGCGCACCGGCCGGTCGACCCCGGCCAGCCGCACCTTGCGGCCCTCGTCCTCCGCGAGCGCCGACCAGAACGCCATCCGCTCGCGCACCACCTCCGCCGCGTCGCACCCCGCGCCCGGCCCCGCCGCCGCGGTCTGCGGCTTGGCCTCCCGCGCCGTCCGGATGATCGTGTCGACCTCGCGCTCCAACTGCGCGACGGCCGTCCTGGTCTGCTCCGCGGCCGGGGAGTCCCCGAGCGAGGCCGCGTTGAGCCGCAGCACGGTGAGCGGCGTCCGTAGCCGATGCGACAGATCCGCCGCCAACTCCCGCTCGTTCGCCAGAAGTTGTACGACCTGGTCGGCCATCGAGTTGAACGCCACCGCCGCCAGCCGCAGTTCGTTCGGCCCCTCCTCCGGGACCCGCGCCCCCAGCTTCCCCTCCCCCAGCTCGTGCGCCCCCTCGACCAGCCGCCGCGCCGGCTGCACCATCCGTACTCCCAGCCGGTCGGCGACCGCGACCGAGCCGACGACCAGCGCGGCGCCGACGGCGGCCAGCACCGCCCACGCCGTGGCGACGCCGTTGCTCACCTCGGACTCGGGGACGAACACCTCGATCACCACGGTGCCCAGGCTCAGCGCCACGGGCTGGAGCAGCGCGGAGCCGCCGGGCACCTCGGCGGTGGAGGCGCGGCCCAGCCTCCGTACGGCCGCGATGTCGGTCTCGGAAGCGCGTCGGCGGCCCAGGTCGACGGCGGCCCGGCCGTCGCTCGCCGGGAGGTGCACCGCCATCCCGTCGTCCGAGCCGGCGGAGGCGACGACCCGCTCCAGCTGGTCGCGGTCGGTGGTGATGGACAGCGCAGGGACCACGACCGCGGCCTCGCGTTCGGCGTTGGAGAAGGCGCGGTCGCGGGCCATCTCCTTGATGACGAGTCCGAGCGGCACCGCGAAGGCGATCACGACCATCGTGGTGACCGCCAGACAGACCTTCACCAGGGCCCACCTCATCGCGCCGGCCCTCCCCCGGGAGCGTCCGCGGCAGGCGGCTCCAGCTTCACGCCGACGCCCCGCAGGGTGTGCAGATAGCGCGGCCTGGCCGCCGTCTCGCCCAACTTGCGGCGCAGCCAGGACAGATGGACGTCGATGGTCTGGTCGTCGCCGTAGGACTGCTGCCAGACCTGGGCGAGCAGCTCCCGGCGCGGGACGACGACGCCGGGCCGGCCGGCGAGGAAGGCGAGCAGGTCGAACTCGCGGCGGGTGAGGTCGAGTCGGGCGCCGTCCAGCTCGGCCTGGCGGCGCAGCGGGTCGACGGTCAGGCCGCCGACGCGCAGGACGGGGGAGGGCGGGGCCTCTCCGGCGCCGGCGCGGGACCGTCGCAGGACGGCTGCCATGCGGGCCGAGAGGTGCTCCACCGAGAAGGGCTTGGTCAGATAGTCGTCCGCGCCCGCGTTCAGCAGGCGGACGATCTCCGTCTCGTCGTCGCGGGCGGTGGCGATGATGACCGGCACGTCGGTGATGCCGCGCAGCATTTTCAGGGCCTCGGAGCCGTCCAGATCGGGCAGTCCGAGGTCCAGGACGACCACGTCGAAACGGAAATGGGCGACCTCGCGCAGCGCCTCCAGCGCGGTGCCGACGCTGCGCACCGTGTGCGAGGCGTCGGTCAGCTGCCGGATGAGCGCCGAGCGTACGAACTGGTCGTCCTCGACCACGAGCACACTTGCCATGCGCGGCAACCTACGCCATGCCGACGAGCGCCATCCGGGCCTGTGGACAACTCGGCGTCTGTGGATGACCGGTGCTCCGTCCGAGCGACACCGGTGGGGCGCGTGGGGCAAGATGGCCGCGATGCGCAGAGGACTCGTACACCTGCTGGCCTGGTCGCTCGCCACGGGCGCGGCGGTCACGCTGTCGTGGTGGGGCGTCCACACGGTGATGGCGGGCACGGCCTACGACCCTCCGCGCGCCCTGCCGCTGACGGCGGGCGACGCGACCACCCAGGAGTCGAAGCCGCTGGCCTCCCCGACGAGCCGCCCGTCCCGCTCGCCGAGCCCGTCCGCCTCCCCGAAGCCGAGCCGCACCCCCACCGCCGCACCCCCGTCGAGCCCGACGCCCGCCACCAGCCCCGCCCCCTCCCCCTCGTCGGCCGCCACCGCCACCGCCTCCGGCGAGGTCAAGAGCTACGACACCGACGGCGGGCGGGTCGTCTTCGACCTCGGCGACACCTCCGCGACCCTCGTCTCGGCCACCCCGGGCGCGGGCTGGTCCATGCAGGTGTGGAAGACGGAGACCTGGATCCGGGTGGAGTTCACCTCGGGCGCGGACCAGGTGTCGGTGTTCTGCACCTGGCACGACGGACCGCCGCGCGTGGAGGTGGGGACCTACTGAACAATCTGAGAGACAACTACATATTGACAGTCGACTCCCATTTGGCAGTAGCCTCTCATTAAGGCTGCTTCCCAGGGGAGGTCACCATGACCGCACTCGCTCCACGCCCGTCGCCCCGCCGCTGGCTCGCGCTCGCCGCGCTCACCCTGAGCGTGCTGATCGTCGGCCTCGACGGCACCGTCATCAACGTCGCCCTGCCGACCATGGCCGGCGAACTGCACGCCGACAGCGCCCAGTTGCAGTGGATCGGCGGCGGCTATCTGCTCGCCCTGTCGGTCGCGATGCTCCCGGTCGGCCTGCTCGGCGACCGGCTCGGCCACCGACGGCTGCTGCTGTCCGGCATCGCCCTGTTCGGATTCGCCTCGCTCGGCGGGGCGCTGGCCCACTCCCCGGCGCAGGTGATCGCCGCCCGGGCCGTCCTCGGCCTCGGCGCCGCCGCGATCATGCCGCTGTCGATGGCGATCCTGCCGCGCGTCTTCGCCAAGGAGGAGCTGCCCCGGGCCATCGCCGTGTGGACCGCCGCCACCGCGCTCGGCATGCCGGTCGGGCCCGTCGTGGGCGGCTGGCTGCTCGACCGCTTCTGGTGGGGCTCGGTCTTCCTCTTCAACGTCCCCGTCGCCGCCCTGGCCCTCGCCGCCGGCCTCTGGCTGCTCCCGAAGGACCGGGCCGTGCACGGCTCGGCCCCCTTCGACGCCTCGTCGGACGCCCCCTTCGACGCCTCGTCGGACGCCCCCTTCGACGCCCCCTTCGACGTCCTCGGCGCGGTCCTCGGCGGGCTGGGCATCACCGCCCTGGTGCACGGCACGATCCGGATCCCGGGCGACGGCTGGACCGCGCCGGCCGTGCTCCTCTCCCTCGCCGCCGCGGCCGGGCTGCTCACCGCCTTCGTCGTGCGCGAGCGCCGCGTCCCGCACCCGATCGTCGACCTCACGCTGTTTCGCGACCGCCGTTTCCTGTGGGGCACGCTGATCGCCGTCTTCGTCAACTTCGCGGTGATGGGCATCCTGTTCGTCGTCCCCCAGTACCTCCAGGCCGTCCTCGGCGAGGACGCCTTCGGCACCGGTCTGCGCGTCCTGCCCCTGATCGGCGGTCTGATGGCGGCGGCCGCGGCGAGCGAGGCGGTCGTCCCGCGCCTCGGCGTCCGTACGGTGATCCCGCTGGGCCTCGCCCTCCTGGCCGCGGGCGCCCTGCTGGGCGCGACCACGGCCCCCGCCGACGGCTACGGCTTCGCCGCCCTGTGGCTCGCTCTCACCGGCCTCGGCTTCGGGCTGGCGGTCGTCCCGGCGACCAGCCTGGTGATGGCGGCCCTGCCCACCGAGAACACCGGGTCCGGCACCAGCCTCCTGGAGACCGTGCAGCAACTCGGCTCGGTCCTGGGCGTGGCCGGCCTCGGCAGCCTGCTCGGCTACGGCTATCTGGCCCGCCTGCACACCGACGGCCTCTCCGCGCAGGCGGCGGACGCGGCCCGCGACTCGGTCTCCGGCGCGGACGCGGTGGCCGCCCGGCTGCACGACGCGGCGCTCACGGCATCCGCCCGCGGCGCCTTCGTCCACGGCATGGACCTGGTCCTGGCGGCCTGCGGGGCGATCGCCCTGCTGGGCGCCGTCCTGGCCGCGGCCTTCCTGCCGGGCCGCACCGCCTGCTCCCGCACGGTGGCGCGCGGCTGCGCCCGGAAGGTGGCCGCCGCCCCGGCCGAGCACGCAGAATCGATCGCATGACACCGCACGAGACCTCCGCCGCACCCGTCCTCGGCCTGCGCGAACGCAAGAAGCGACAGACCCGCGAGCGCATCCGCCGCGAGGCCTACCGCCTCTTCGCCGAGCAGGGCTACGAGACGACCACGGTCGACCAGATCGCGGACGCGGCGGAGGTCTCGCCGAGCACCTTCTTCCGGTACTTCGGCGCCAAGGAGGACGTGGTCACCCAGGACGAGTACGACCCCGCCCTCGCCACCGCCCTGCGCGAGCGCCCCGCCGACGAGCCGATCGTCGACGCGATCCTCGCCTCCCTGCGGGGCCCCCTGGGCGCGATGCTCCAGCAGGACCGCGAGGACCTGCTCCTGCGCACCCGCATCACCTTCACCGACCCCGCGATCCGCGCCCGCAGCATCGCCGAGCAGGAGCGCAGCGAGCGCGCCATCGCCGAGATCATCGCCGAACGCACCGGCCGCGACGCCGCCGACCTGGAGATCAAGTGCGCGGCCGCCGCCATCATCGCCGTCTTCACCACCCTCGTACGGCACTGGGTGGAGGGCGACGGGAAGGAGGACCTGGCGGCGCTGTACGCACGTCATCTGCCGGCGCTGTCGCGGGGGTTGGCCTTCTGAGAGGTGACGGTCCCGGGGCCGGGGCCAGGGCCAGGGTGAGGGCCCGGTTCTAGCGGAACACCGAGGGCGGCGGGGCCGGGGACGCCACCGCCGACGCGTCGTCGACCGCCGTGGCCCCGCCGGTGAAGTCGAGGAGCGGGCGGCCGTGCTCGACGCGTCCCGGGTGGGGATCGCCGGCCGCCCGGCGGGTGAGTTCGGTGATCGGCAGGGGCAGGTCGGAGGCGACCAGGACGGCGTTGCCGAAGCGTTTGCCGCGCAGCACCGTCGGATCGGCGACCAGCGCGAGCTCCGCGAACCGGGCGGCGGCGGTGGCGATCTGGCCGCGCAGATACGCGAGCGGCGGCCCGTCGGCGACGTTGGCGGCGTAGACCCCGCCGGGCCGCAGCGCCCGGCGGACCTCGTCGAGGAACTCGGCCGAGGTGAGATGGGCGGGGGTGCGGGCCCCGCTGAAGACGTCGGCCATGACGAGATCGGCCCAGCCGTCGGGCACCTTGCCGAGCCCCTCCCGGGCGTCGACGGACCTGACCCTGATCCTGGCCCCCGGGTCCAACGGGAGCTCCCGGCGCACCAGTCGGACGAGGGCCGCGTCCCGTTCGACGACCTGCTGGGTGGAGCGGGGGCGGGTGGCGGCGACGTAGCGGGCGAGGGTGAAGGCGCCGCCGCCGAGGTGGACGACGTGCAGCGGCTTGCCGGGCGGTGCGACGAGGTCGACGACATGTCCGAGTCGCCGCTGGTACTCGAAGGAGAGGTACGCCGGGTCGTCGAGGTCGACGTGCGACTGCGGCGCCCCGTCGAGGAGCAGCGTCCAGGCCCGCGCCCGGTCCCGGTCGGGCATGAGCTGCGCGAGCCCGCCGTCGACGGCCTCGACGACGGCGTCGGCGTCGCGCTCGCGCCGGGTGTTCCTGGACTTCGCCGACTTCGCCATGGAGGCATCCTCCCAGGCGGCGGGTGCACCCCGCGCGCCCGGCCGGCGCCCCGCGCACTCGGCCAGCCGCGCCAGGCGTCAACGGCAGCTGTCGGCCGCCTCGATCAACCGGGCCGCCTCGCCGAGCGCCCGCCGCAGCACCGCCGGATCCGTGGCCAGGTCCGCCTCGCCGGGCGGGAGAAGCCAGTCCGATCCCTCGACCGGCGGCTCGGGGGCCAGTCTCAGTCCCCGGCCGTCGGTCTGCATACAGGTGCTGCCGGGCACGTCCCACGCGGCCGCCGTGCCGGCCGGCACCACGAAGCCGAGCGTGTCGCAGCAGTCGTCGTGCAGCACGGGCCCGACCGCGTCCCCGGCCGCCCCCCTCCGCAGGATGTCGACGGCCTCCAGTCCCTGCCTCGTGGGCACGGTCACCACGTCACAGGCCGACTGCGGCGGCTCGCCACGCTCGACGTCGACGCTCCGACTGGTCTGCATCCCGGCCTCCACCACGGCACCCCTCCTTGTACGAGAGCGGCTCGGGTAGTCGGGCGGCTCCCGGTCCACCGGCTTCAACGCGCCACCGCGTCAAGGGCTACGGCGGAAGTCCGCCGCAAAGGATGGCAGTTCATGGCAGATCCCGGATGAGATATCCGGTTTGTAGCCAAACACAGCATGGCGGCCCGACCACAGCAGGTACGTTCTTGCCCGCCGGACACACGGGTGATCACGTTGGCACATCAACCGACTCGCTCCCACACCGGCATGGTTCGACGGTTCGCACGAGAGGACCCGGCCATGGCGTCGTCAACGGTGCCCCCACCTCGGCCCGACCGGCCACCCCGGCCCAACCTCGCCTTCCGGCGGCTGCGCGGACAGCGCTCGCCGGCCGAGTTCGCCGCACTGGTACGGCGGGCCGCCCGCGAGATCGGCGAGCAGGTCAGCTGCGACGCACGCTATGTCGGGCGGGTCGAGGCAGGGGAGATCCGCTGCCCCAACTACGCGTACGAACGGGTGTTCCTGCACATGTACCCCGGCCGCACGCTCACCGATCTGGGCTTCGCACCCCGTGCGTCCGTACGTGGACGGGGGGCGCGCGACGCCGAGGACACGCCCCGCGCTCACGCCACGAGCCCGGCCTGCGCCACCGGCGACGCTCCGGGTGCGAGTGAGACGCCCGGGGCGCACGAGCCGTATGACACGCAGAACCCGTACGACACGCACCACGACCACGAGGAGAGCGACGTGCTGCGTCGCGCATTCATGACCCGCGGGGGCGCCACGGTGGCCGCCGCCTCACTCGGCCCCCTGGGGCTCGCCCACGACGCGTCGGCGGCGGACCGTCCCCCGCACCGCGCCGGGGCGAGCGAGGCGGGCGCCCTCGAAGAAGCGGTCCGCAGGATCCGGCTGCTGGACGACCGGCACGGCGCCGACGGTCTCTACCGGCGTGCCGCGGCCCCGCTGCGCGCCGCGTACGCGCTGCTGGACGCCGGGGCGACCCGGCAGGCGACCGCCGACCGGCTGCACTCGGGGGCCGGGGAACTCGCCATCTCCGTAGGCTGGCTGGCGCACGACTCGGGCCGGTTCGACGACGCCCGCTCGCACTACGCGGAGGCGCTCGCGACCGCGCGGATGACCGGGGACCAGGCGCTGGAGGCGCACGCGTTCTGCAACATGGCGTTCCTCGCCCGCGACGCGGGCCGCCCCCGCGAGGCCGTCCGGGCGGCGCAGGCCGCCCAGCGCGTGGCCCGCCCGCTGGGCTCGCCCCGGCTGATGTCGCTGCTCGCGCTGCGCGAGGCGGGCGGCTGGGCGGGCCTCGCCGACCGCACCGGCTGCGAGCAGGCCCTCGCCCAGGCGCACGCCCTCTACGGGCGGGGTTCCACGGACGCCGACCCCGAGTGGATGACCTTCTACGGCGAGGCCGAGCTGGCCGGTCTGGAGGCGCAGTGCTGGTCCACCCTGGGCGACTGGCCGCGGGCGGCCCGGCACGCGGGGCGGGCGGCGAACCTCCAGGACCCCCACTTCAGCCGGAACATCGCGCTGTACACGGCCGAGCTGGCGGACGACCTCGCCCGCTGGGGCCACCCCGACGAGGCGGCGGCGGCCGGGATGCGGGTGCTGGATCTGCTGGACCAGGTCCAGTCGTCGCGCATCCAGACGATGCTGGCGGGAACGGCGCGCGTGCTGCTGCCGCACCGGCGGGCCGGCGGCGTGTCGACGTTCCTGGAACGGCACGCCTCTTCACCGCGGATGGCCTGAGACCGAACCTGAGACCGAGCCTGAGCCTGAGACCGAACCTGAGCCTGAGACCCAGCCTGAGCCTGAGACCGAATCTGATGCCGAACCTACCGAGCCTGAGACCGTGGGAAACGCCCTGTCACGCGAGATGCCCCAGGTCGTTCCAGCTCTCGATCGCCGGTTCCCCGTAGGCCCAGCCCAGCGTCGACAGCGACGTCGGGTTCAGCCGGATGCGGGCCGCGAAGTCCAGCGGCAGGCCCAGCCACCGCGCCCCGATGGACCGCAGGATGTGCCCGTGCGCGAAGACCAGCACGTCCCGGTCGGCCGAGCGCGCCCAGGCGACGACCTCGTCCGCGCGGGCGGTCACCTCGGCGAGGCTCTCGCCGTCGGGGACGCCGTCGCGCCAGATGAGCCAGCCGGGCCGCACGGCCTGGATCTCGGCGGGCGTCATGCCCTCGTACGCGCCGTAGTGCCACTCCATGAGCGTGTCCCAGGACGTGGCCCGCTCGCCGAAGCCGGCGAGTTCGCACGTGTCCCGCGCGCGGGACAGCGGGCTGGTGCGTATCTCCACGTCCGCGAGGCCGTCGTAGGGCGCGCGGTGCAGCCGTTCGCCGAGCAGCTTGGCGCCGCGGCGGCCCTCCTCCAGGAGGGGCACGTCGGTCCTGCCGGTGTGCTTTCCGGACAGCGACCACTCCGTCTGTCCGTGCCGGGCCAGCAGGATGCGCGGTGCCATGGGGGACCTTTCCGGGGAGACCCGAGGGAGAACCAGCGGGAAGTCAGGGGCGGTACCCCTCCATCATCGCTCACCCTGAAGAGGGGCAACCCGGCGGGCGATCTCGGCGTCTTTGAGGTCCGAGGGCGCTCGAAGCGGGCGCGTACATACGCCGTAAAGTGGCACGTCCGTGCCGTCGGCGGCGCAGCGACGAAAAGCGACAAGAAGCCACATGAAGGGGGAGGCGATCGGATGCCGCAGACCGAGACACCAGGCACCGAGGCGGCCTCGCGGACCCGGCTGCGCTGGTGGACGGAGCTGCCGCTGATCCTGCTGGTGTACGCCTGCTACTCCGCCGGCCGACTGCTCGCGCGGGGCGACGTCTCCGCCGCGGTCGACCACGGACTGGCGATCCTGCGCGTCGAGAAGGCCCTGCGCCTCAACGCCGAGCACCCGCTGAACCGCCTCTTCACCCAGCACGCCTGGCTCGGCGTCCCGGCCGACTTCTGGTACGCGTCGCTGCACTACGTGGTCACGCCCGCGATCCTGGTCTGGCTGTTCCGCTCGCGCTCCGCCCACTACCGGGCGGCCCGCACCTGGCTGATGACGTCCACCTTCATGGGCCTCATCGGCTTCACCCTGCTGCCCACCTGCCCGCCCCGCCTGCTCACGGCGGGCCACGGCTTCGTGGACACGATGGCCCAGTACAGCTCGTACGGCTGGTGGGGCGGCGAGGCCAGCGCGCCGCGCGGCATGGGCGGCATGACGAACCAGTACGCGGCCATGCCGAGTCTGCACGTGGGCTGGGCGCTGTGGTGCGGAGTGATGCTGTGGCGCCACGGCGGCACGCGTACGGCGAAGACGGCCGGCGTCCTCTACCCGCTGCTGACGACGGTCGTGGTCATGGGCACCGCGAACCACTACTTCCTCGACGCGGCCGCGGGCGCGGCCGTGATGGGGGTCGGGTTCCTGCTGGCGCCGCTCGTGATGCGGACCGCCGACCGGATCCGGACCTCGTTCACGGCGGGTCGCACCCCGGCGGCCTCGGCAGCCTCGTCGGACCTGTCGCTCCCGTCGGACCCGTCGAACCCGTCGGTCCCGGCAGGCTCTGTGGGCGCGAACGCCTCGATTGTCAGTGGCGGATGCCAGACTTCCCCGGGTGAGCGAATTCCACGGCAGCGCGAGTCACGGTTCGGGGCGGACCCCGACCCGGACGCCTCTCCCACGGACGCGGGGGACGGCGCTCCGGCAGCGGCTCGCTGAGCTGCGCGGTCCCGACGTACCGGCCAAGGCGCTGGACGCCCGTGCCCTCGCGGCGCTCGCCGCGAACCCCGGCTGCGAGCGGCGCGCGATCCTCGACGGGGCCGGCGTGGACAAGGCGGCGCTGGCGGGCGCGCTGGGCTCGCCGTCGACGTTCGGCCAGTCGCAGTTCGCCCTCACCCGCGGGAACGCGTTCGAGGCGAAGGTGAAGGCGGACGGCGGCGCGGAACTGCTGCGACTGGTCCGGGAGCGGCTGGATCCCGGCGCCGAGCCGCCGACCGGGGCGGCCGTGCCCGACCTGGCCGCGATCGGCCCCGAGGGCCGCACCGCGCGCACCGCGCTGGCGCTGCGCGAGGCCGCCGAGAAGAGCCGCGGCGGCTGGACGCTCCTCGACCACCCGATGCTCGCGCTCGACGTCGCCGGCTCCCCCGCCTTCCTGGAGCCGGACGCGGTGGTGGTGCACCCGGACGGCAGCTGGACGGTCGTGGAGATCAAGTCCTTCCCGATGCTGGACGGTTCGGCGGACCCGGCGAAGGTCGGCGCGGCCGCCCGCCAGGCCGCGGTGTACGTGCTGGCGCTGGAGCAGGTCGCCGCCCGCCTCGACCCGGCGCCCAGGGTCCGCCACCGGGTCCTCCTCGTCTGCCCCAAGGACTTCTCCAACCTGCCCACCGCGTCCGCCGTGGACGTCCGCAAGCAGCGCGCGGTGACCAGCCGCCAGCTGGCCCGCCTCACCCGCGTCGAGGACATCGCCGACGCCCTCCCCCAGGGGACCTGCTTCTCCCCCGAGCTGCCCGCCGAGGAGCTCACGGCGGCCGTCGAGGCGGTCCCGGCGGCCTACGCACCGGAGTGCCTGGCCGCGTGCGAGCTGGCGTTCCACTGCCGCGACCGCTCCCGCGCGGCCGGCGCGGTGACCTCCCTGGGCCGCTCGGTCCGCGCCGACCTCGGCGGGCTGACGACGGTCGAGGACGTCCTGGCGGCCGCGCACGGAACGGCCGGCGACCCCACGGACCCGGCGGTGGCCGCCCTACGCAGAGCGGCCCGCCTGCGCGCCGAGGCACTCGGTCAGCAGACCGCCCGGTCGGCCCCCGCGCCTCAGGACGCGCCGACGGCTCAGGAGGCGGTGTGTCGCTGATCGCCACCCTCGCCCGCCTCGAGGCCGTCGCCACCGGCCGCGCCCAGCCCACCGCCACCGTCCGCCACCGCCGCCTGTCCGAGCGCCCCCTGGTCTTCGTGCCGCTGACGACCGCCGGTGAGGCCGGCGCCCCGCTCGGCGCACTGGTCGGCACCGACCGGAACGCGCCCCGGCTGCTCGTCGTCCCGCAGCCGCGCGACCGCGACCTCAGGTTCGCGTTCCTGGCCGAACTGGCGGACGTGCTCCTGCCGTACATCGACTCCTACGCGGACGTCGTCGAGGCCGCCGAGCGCAGCGAGACCGACCCGGAGACCGGCAAGCGCGTCAAGGTCGAGGTCGAGCTGTGCGCCGACGCCCCCCAGCTGATCGTCCCGAGCCGCGCGGGCGTCGACCTCGTACGCCTCCTCGGCCGCTCCATGCGCTTCCGGCGTACGGCGGAGCAGGACCCCCAGACGCCGTATCCCGCTCCCCCGCGCGTGCCGCTGCTCGGGCGGTGGCTGACCCACTTCGGGGAGCGGGCCCGGGTGCCCGGATCGTCGCTGCTGCTGGCGCTCACCGAGGTGCTGGGCCGGCACTGGGCGAGTGGACAGTCCAGCCTGGAGGACCAGCATCTGGGCGCGCTGCTCGCCTGGATCGACCCGCCGCAGGGGGAGCGGGGCGCCGAGGCCGCGCTGCGGGCGGAGCTCGCGCGGGACGCCGACGGCCAGCTGCTATGCCCGCCGGCCGGTCCGGCCACCGACCCGGCGTTCGACAACAAACTGCTCGCCCCGGCCTTCGAGCGCTACGACCGCGCGCGCACCGCCCTGGCCGCCGCCGAGGACGGGCTGCAGGCCGACGACCGGCTGGCCGTGCTGAGCGCCGCCGAGCGCGAGGTCCGCGAGCTGGTGAGCAGCCGTACCCTGCCCACCTGGGACGCGGTGTGGCACGGCCTGGACCTGCTGCGGACGCTGCCCGAGGGAGCGCACGTCGAGGAGCGGTGGACGCGCGACCGCTGGTCGTTCACCGGCCACCGCGACCGCGTCGTCGCCGGCGAGCCCCCGCAGCCGCGCCGCGACGACGCGGTCACCGCCGCCAACAAGCTCGCCACGCGCGAGCGCGAACAGGCCCGGCTGGAGGCCCAGGAGGCGCTGGACGACCCGCTGGTGATGGCGGGGCGGCGGCTGAACGGGGAGGCGTTCGCGGGCGAGGTCGTCGACGTCGTCATGACGTACAGCGAGGGCAAGCGGCCCAGCCCGCGCCCGCTGATCACGGTGCGCACGGACGACCGGCCGTATCTCGGGGAGCGGGCGAAGGCGTTCCGGTCGCTGGGCGGGAAACCGCAGGCCGTCGAGTTCGTGGGGCGGGAAGGCGAGCCCGACGAAGACGGGGCGGACGGGGCGGGGCTGCTGGTGCTGCGGATCGTCGACAAGATGGGCCGCGGCAAGGAGCCCGAGGAGGGGTCGGTGCCCGCGCGGGGCGACCGGCTGTGCTTCACGCTCTTCGAGCACGAGCAGCGCGGCGGCGCCAAGCTGCCCGACCCGGAGGAGACGCCGTGGACGCACGGCGGGCCGCCCGGGGAGCAGGCGCCCGAAGCGCCGGATTCCGTCACCCAGGAGGACGTGCTGTGACCGCCCAGACCGCATTCGATCCGGGCGCCGCGGCCGGCCGTGCCACCGACGCGATCCTGCGCGACACCCTGCACGGCACCGCGCGCGGTGTGGTCGTCGACTCCCCGCCCGGCGCCGGCAAGTCGACGCTCGTCGTCCGCGCCGCGCTCGAACTCGCCGACGCGGGGCGCTCGCTGATGGTCGTCGCGCAGACCAACGCCCAGGTCGACGACCTCGTCCTGCGGCTCGCCGAGAAGAACCCCGAGCTGCCCGTCGGCCGCCTGCACAGCAGTGACGCCGACCCGTACGACAAGGCGCTGGACGACCTGCCCGCCGTACGGAAGTCGGCGAAGGCCGGGGATCTGGCGGGGCTTCCGGTGGTGATCTCCACGGCGGCCAAGTGGGCGCATGTGAAGGTCGACGAGCCGTGGCGGCACGCGATCGTGGACGAGGCGTACCAGATGCGGTCGGACGGGCTGCTGGCCGTGGCCGGGCTGTTCGAGCGGGCGCTGTTCGTGGGCGACCCCGGGCAGCTGGACCCGTTCGCGATCGTGGGCAGCGAGCAGTGGGCGGGGCTGTCGTACGACCCGTCGGCGTCAGCGGTGTCGACGCTGCTCGCGCACAACCCCGAGCTGCCCCAGCACCGGCTGCCGGTGTCCTGGCGGCTCCCGGCGTCCGCCGCGCCGCTGGTCTCCGACGCGTTCTACCCGTACACCCCGTTCCGCAGCGGCACCGGGCACGGCGACCGGCGGCTCTCCTTCGCCGTCCCCTCCGACGGCTCCGGGCCCGACCGGGTGATCGACGAGGCGGCTCAGGCCGGCTGGGGCCTGCTGGAGCTGCCCGCGCGCCACACGCCCCGCACGGACCCGGAGGCGGTGCGCGCGCTCGCCACGGTCGTACGACGCCTGCTGGACCGCGGCGGCGCGGCCACCTCGGAACGCTCCCCGCACCCCACCCCCCTGACCGCCGACCGGGTCGCCGTCGGCACGGCCCACCGCGACCAGGCGGCGGCGGTGCGGGCGGCCCTGGCCGAGCTGGGCGTCACGGACGTCACCGTGGACACCGCGAACCGGCTCCAGGGCATGGAGTTCGACGTCACCGTGATCCTCCACCCCCTCTCCGGCCGCCCCGACGCCACCGCCTTCCACCTGGAGACAGGCCGCCTCTGCGTCCTCGCCTCCCGCCACCGCCACGCCTGCGTGGTGGTCTGCCGAGCAGGCGTCACCGACCTCCTGGACGACTACCCGTCGACGGAACCGGTCCAACTGGGGACGGTCGTGAAGTTCCCGGACGGCTGGGAGGCGAACCACGCGGTCCTGGCACATCTGGCGGAACACCGGGTGACCTGGAGACCATGACCGACGATCGGCGCCTCCCCGACCGGCACCGGGCCCAACACCTCCCACCCGCCGGACGGAGTCCGGCACACCGCCGCAGGCGGCCGATGAACACAGCCCCGACGGCTGGGAGGCGAACCACGCGGTCCTGGCACATCTGGCGGAACACCGGGTGGCTTGGCGGCACTGATCTGTGGGGAACATCGCGGGGGTGGGATGGCTTGAGAAGGCTGGGCCGAGGGCCCCTTGCGTCGGCGGGGGACAATGGAAGGCGGTCCGCATCCGAACCGTACGAGGAGGATCAGACATGGCGGAGCCCACGCCGCGTCGGAACGAACCGCGGCTACGCCCCGCGCCCCTGCTCTTCGAGCCGGCCGAGGCGGCCGGCGATCCGGAGCACTTCTTCGATCTGGAGTCGATAGACGATCCGGGCGCGCTGCTGGCACGGGCGACGGAGCTGACGCTCGCGTTCCGGGCGGCGGCCGACCGGGCCGTGGAGTTCCAGGCCATGGCGGCCGCGCAGCTCGCCGATCCGCGCCGGTTCGACCGGCTGACGGACGCGGACATCGCCGAGCGGGCCGAGTGGACCGAGGACTACGCGAAGAAGATGGTCGAGTTCGGCCGGGATCTGCTGCGCGGCGACGCGGAGGGGCGGGGGCACGCCGACCCCGTGTGAGCCGCCCCTGAAACCCGCCCGCGGACATCGACCCTGGCATATGCCGACCGGGCAAGATACTCCCTCTCACCCCCTCCCGTCCCGATTTCCCGCAACCCTGTGAAACCGACCGCTCACCCCCGGTAGACCTGGCGGTATGAGCAGCACTGGGGACGCGACCTTCACCGACCGCACCGACACCGCCGACGCCGCCGGGGTCACCTCGGACGGCGCCGCCTGGCTGGCCTCCGCCGGAACGTATCCGCGCAGCACCCTCGCCCTCTGGGAGGAGCGGCCGCAGGCCCCGGTCGTGCTGCCGTGCGGATCGGTGTTCGACATCGTGAGCGCGCCGGCGATGTTCGGGCGGCTGATGCTGGACCGACTGTGGGGCGAGGGGCCGGGCTCCGGTCCGGTGGCCGCGTTCCGCGGGCGGACGCTGCTGTTCGCCTCGCCGGGCACCGCCCAGCGGCTGCCCTCGCTGCTGGAGTGGGAGGAGTGGAGCGCGGACGGGCGCCAGGACGGCCGTACGGGCTCGGTGCCGCCGTTGCTGTGCCACGGCAACGGGGACGCGGTGACCGTGCCCGCGCTCACCCCGGCCGCGGAGGGCTCGGTGACCCGCTGGATGGTCGCCCCGGACGCCCGCCACCCATGGCTGCCGGGCCCCGAGATCCTGCTCTGGGCGGCCGTGCGCGCGGCCCGCGCGGCCGTGCGGATATCGATTTTTCCTCCCCAGGATCAGGATGCTAAGGTCTACGACGTCAGCAGGCGCCGCTAGCTCAGTTGGTTAGAGCAGCTGACTCTTAATCAGCGGGTCCGGGGTTCGAGTCCCTGGCGGCGCACGTTGTCGATGGCGATGTTTGTTCGCGGAAAGCGCGAACAAACATCGCCATCGTCGTTTCTGCGCGGCTGCGCCGCGCGTAGCGGGGGCTCCGCCACCCGCACCCCCTTTACCGTTCGCCGCCGTGACCGTCCGTCGGAGAGGTCACCCCCGGTGTGATCTTCACCGTCCAAGCCCCCGACGCCGTGCGTCCCTCCACGTCCACCCGTACGTTCTCCCCCGGCACGGTGAAGCTCTCGCCGAGGGCGATCGGGGCGTCGGCGAGGGGTGGGTAGACGGAGTCCTCCCAGCAGGCCTCGGTGTGCGGGTGGGCGTCGATCACCTCGACCGGGCCGCGGCCGGACTGGGCGTCGCTGCTGACGCGGTAGACGAGGATGCCGGAGCGGCAGGCCGCCCGGTCGTTGCCCACCGGGCCGCGCGCCTCCAGGGCGAGCACGCTGTCCGTGCCGGTGCGCACCACCGCGAGCTTGACGCCGTCGCCGAGGCCGAAGGCCGGTGAGCCGGAGGCGCGGGTGACCGGCACGCCCGGTCCGGCGCCGAGCGGCTCCAGGGTCAGCCGGGTCGGGCCGATGCCCCGTACGCACACCACCTGGCGGGGTTCGAGCCAGCCCAGCTTCCACTTGTGCCAGCCGAAGAGGTCGGGGGCGAGGCCGAACTGGCTGCCCATCAGGTCCCAGTCGCCGACGTAGGTGTCCCAGTCGCCCTTGCCGTCGGCGGGGCGGTGGTAGAGGTCGGGCAGGTCGAAGACATGGCCGGTCTCGTGGGCGAGAACCAGCCGGTCCGGGGGGTGCTTCTCGAAGACCGTGACGACCCGGTTGATGTCGGCGCCGTCGGCGTGCAGCGGGGCGTCCAGGTTGACGACCTTCGTGGCGTCGGAGTCGACGCCGGGCGCGTCCGGGTCGGCGACGAAGTAGACGACGTCGTAGCGGGAGAAGTCGACCTGTGCGTCGGCGGCGGCGAGCGCGTCGTGCAGATAGGCGGCGCGGTCCTCGGTCTTCCAGTCCCGCCGTATGGCGTACGCGGCGGCCGGCTTCGGCATGTGGATCCAGCGCTTCAGGGGGTGCGGGCGCAGGGTGAACCTGCCGTAGGACGCCTGCTGGAAGAAGCGGCTGGTGGCCGGGAAGTGGTCGGCGGCCAGTTCGGCGGGGGTGGACATCGGGGCCCAGCCCGGGAAGGACAGGAAGATCATCACCGCGTCGAGGGAGCGGGCGGGGCGCGGATAGGCGGTGTTCCAGGTGTCCAGGCCCTCCGAGTGGTGGGCGGCGGTGCGTTGCAGGGCGCAGGGGGCGACGGAGAAGGGCTCGGCGACCGAGGGGCCGGTGACCAGGGACATCGCGGCGAGTGCCGACAGGGTGGTGAACATGGCCGCGGTGCTGCGCAGTCGGGGGCGCGGGAGCAGTCGCGGCACGTCAGACCTCCGGAGGCGGTTCACGGGACACCGCCACCCAGCCTGGGGGAATTTGTCGCACTACGCCCTGTTTGCCTGCACCAGAAGAGTGAGGAGGGGGAAAGCGGGCATCAATCCCGACACCCCCGGAATTCTCACGGAACGTCACAAGCGGTCGTCCGCCCGCAGAACCAGTCCACCTGCGGGCAGAAACGATCTGTCAGAAGGGTGGGTTGGTCGGGGACACTGGGCAGTGGCTGCGCGGGTCCGGGGGCAGCCTCTATGATCGGCACACTTTCCTGCGCGGACAGAGATCGAGTGCACTGCGGGAGCGAGCGGTGAGCGGAACGTCCGAAGGGCCGACGCCCGCGGCAGACCTCGACCGGTCCGCCGTCACAGAGAGTGACATCCAGACACCTCCCCGTGGGGAGGGAGCGCCTCCCTGTGCGCGAGAGGCGCCTCCTCGTGCGACGGAGGCAACGCCAGGGCATACGGAGGGAACGGTGGGGAACGACCCTCCGGCCTACCGTTCCGTCTTCGCGGCGGCTCCCCTGGCCATGGCCCTCGTCGACCGCGAGGGCCAGGTCGTCGACGCCAACGAGGCGCTCGGCGAGCTGCTCGGCGGCGCGGCCGCGGGCCTGGTCGGGCGGGTGGCCGCCGAGCTGCTGGACCTGGCTTCCGACGCCCGCACCTGGCACGCCTACCGCGAGGTGCTGCGCGGCCGGCAGGCGCGACTGCGCTGCAGCCGGCGGCTGAAGCGGCCCGACGGACGGTCGCTGTGGGCGCAGATCACCGTGTCGCCCCTCGATCCCGTAGGCCTCGACCCCCTCGATCCCGTCGCCCCGGTCGCCGGCGGCGCGCCCGGCGTCCTGCTGTCCGTCGCCGACATCAGCGCCCGCCGTGACCTCCAGGCGAGGCTGCGCCATCTGCAGATGCACGACCCGGTGACCCGGCTGCCCAACCGCACCCTGTTCTTCGAGCGGGTGACGGCCGCGTTGGAGCCGGAGTCGTACGAGCAGAGCGGGACCGGCCGGATCGGCCTGTGCTATCTCGATCTGGACGGCTTCAAGGCCGTCAACGACACCCTCGGTCACCGCGTCGGCGACCGGCTGCTGGCCGCCGTCGCCGAGCGGCTGACGGAGTGCGCCAAGGAGGCCGGGCAGACCAGGCCGAGCGTGCCGCTGGTGGCGCGACTCGGCGGCGACGAGTTCGCCCTGCTCGTGGAGGACTCCACGGGCACCGAACAGCTCGCGGACCTCGCCGAGTCCGTGCTGAAGGCCCTGCAGGCGCCCTTCGACCTCGCCGGACAGCGCATGAACGTCTCCGCGTCGATCGGGGTCGTCGAGCGGCACGCCGTCGGCACCACCGCGACCGGCCTGATGCAGGCCGCCGATACGACGCTGTACTGGGCGAAGGTCGACGGCAAGGACCGCTGGACGCTGTTCGACCCGGAGCGCAACGCGCATCTGATGACCCGCCAGGCCCTGGCCTCCACCCTGCGGCCCGCCATCGAACGCGGCGAGTTCCGGCTGGACTACCAGCCGCTGGTCGGCATGGCGGACGGCCGGCTGCGCGGCGTCGAGGCCCTGGTGCGCTGGGACCACCCCCGGTTCGGACTGCTGCCGCCGAATCGGTTCGTCGCGCTGGCCGAGGAGGACGGCTCGATCGTGCCGCTCGGCCGATGGGTTCTGGCCACCGCCTGCCGGCAGGCCCGCCGCTGGCAGCAGGAGAACCCCGACGAGCCGCCGTTGTTCGTGAGCGTCAACGTGGCGGTCCGTCAGGTGTGGGACTCCGACCTGGTGGCGGACGTCGCGGAGATCCTCGCCGAGACCGGTCTCGCGCCACAGCTGCTCCAGCTGGAACTGACCGAGTCCGCGGTGATGGGCTCGGCGGGACGACCGTTGCAGGCGCTGCAGGCGCTCAGCGACATGGGCGTGCACATCGCGATCGACGACTTCGGCACCGGCTACTCCAACCTCGCCTATCTGAGCCGGCTGCCGGTGTCGGTGCTGAAACTCGACGGGTCCTTCGTGCGCGGCTTCCAGTACGAGGGCGCCGGCGCGCCGCCGAACCCGGCCGACGAGGTCGTCGTCGAGGCGATGATCGACCTCGCCCACCGGCTCGGTCTGACCGTCACCGCCGAGTGCGTGGAGACCGCCGCGCAGGCCACCCGGCTGCGCAGCATCGGCTGCGACACCGGACAGGGCTGGCTGTACTCCCGTCCGGTGCCGCCGGATCGTATCTCCGAGCTGATGGGGGCACGGGCCTGCCCGCAGGCGTGAATCCCCGGTCGGGGCAGGTCAGGTGCGGGGCAGGTCAGGTGCGGGGCAGCCCGTAGGCGTCGGCGACGAGTTCGTACGAGCGCAGGCGCAGGTCGCCGCGGTGGGCGTGGCTGGTGAGCATCAGCTCGTCGGCGCCCGTGCGCTTGTGGAGGTCGTCGAGGCCGGTGCGGACCTCGTCGGCGGTGCCGTGGACGATGTTCGCGGTCCAGGAGTCGACGAACTCCCGCTCCAGCGGGCTGAACTCGTGCGCCTCGGCCTCCTCCGGAGTGGGGAACAGACCGGGGCGGCCGCCGCGCAGACGGACCATGTTGAGGCCGGTGGCCAGGATCTGCCGGCGGGCCTCGCGCTCGTCGTCGGCGGCGAGCACGGAGACCCCGATCGCGGCGTACGGCGCGGAGAGCGCCTCGGACGGGCGGAACGACTGCCGGTAGAGGTCGAGGGCCGGGACGGTGTTCTGCGCGGAGAAGTGATGGGCGAAGGCGAACGGCAGCCCCAGCACGCCCGCCAGCCGGGCGCTGAACCCGGAGGAGCCGAGCAGCCAGACCGGCGGCCGGTGCCGGGACTGCACGCCCCCGGGAGACGTCGCCTGGATCGGGCCGGGCACGGCGTGGATCCGGCGGTACGGATGCCCGTCGGGGAAGTCGTCGTCCAGGAACCGGGTCAGCTCGGCGAGCTGCTCGGGGAAGTCGTCGGCCCCCTCCGCCAGCCGGTCGCTGCGGCGCAGGGCGGCCGCGGTGGCGCCGTCCGTCCCCGGGGCGCGGCCGAGACCGAGGTCGACGCGGCCCGGGGCGAGCGCCTCCAGGGTGCCGAACTGCTCGGCGATCACCAGCGGCGCGTGGTTGGGCAGCATCACGCCGCCCGAGCCGAGCCGGATGCGGTCGGTGTGGGCGGCGAGGTGGGCGAGGATCACCGCGGGCGAGGAGGAGGCGACGCCCGGCATCGAGTGGTGCTCGGCGACCCAGTACCGGTGGAAGCCGCGCGCCTCGGTCAGCCGGGCGAGCTCCACGCTGGTGCGCAGGGCGTCCGTGGCGGTGCGGCCGGAGCCGACGGTGACCAGGTCCAGTACGGAGAGGGGGACGGGGGCGCTGCCGTGCGCCACGCCCCGGATCTCGTCGGCCGACGTCTGCTCCGACCGCCGATCCGGCGTCTGATCCGAAGTCGGGTTCGGCGTCGGGTCCGGCGTCTGGTCTGCCGCCACGGGGGTCCTCCTGATCTCGGCGTACGCTCTCCACGCCGCCTAACAGGAGGCAGTCCCCGTTTATTCCCGACGGCCCGCGCCCAGCCGATCGGCTCACACCTGCACAAGCGGCTCCCGGGTGAACAGGACTCCCAGTCGGGGTGCGTTCAGCCGACGGTCCGTCAGCCTCAGGGCCTCCCACACCGTGACCTGGTTGGCGGTGAGGACCGGCTTGCCCAGCTCCTTCTCCAGGACGGTCAGGCTCGCGGCGGTGTGGAGGGCGGTGTGGGGCAGCAGGACCGCCTCGGCGGCGGGGGCGTCGGCGGCCCGGGCCAGGGCCAGCACCTCCGCCTCGCCCCAGGCGCCGACCTCGGCCGCGCCGCCGGTCCCGGCGCTGTGCACCCCGGTGACCTCCAGGCCCCCGGCCCGCAGGAACTCCACGAAGAGGCCGGTCACGTCGTCCGGGTAGGCCGCGCCGACGGCGACCCGGCCGGCCTCGAGCTCCCGGGCCGCGTGCACGAAGGCGAAGGAGGTGGAGGAGGCCGGCATCCCGGCGGTCCTGGCCAGTGTGCGCACCTGCTCCTGGGCCCCCTCCCAGCCGTGCACGAACCCACCGCTGGTGCAGGCCCACACGATCGCCTCGGAGCCGGCCAGCCGCAGCTGCCCCACGCCCGACGCGAGCCGCTCGGGCGCGCCCATCTGACGCAGCACGTCGACCCGGTGCGCGTCCTCGCCGGTCTCCGTGTGGACCAGGTCCAGCCGGACGTCGCTGCCCAGGAGCTGTTCGATCCGGGGGTAGTCGTCCTCGGCCGAGTGGCCCGGGTAGAGGAATCCGAGTGCGGTCATGTCCAGCCTTCCTGCCGCGGTTCGTCCGGCGAAACCCGTCGGCGCCTGTCAGCGCCTGTCACGCTCCCATCGCCCGGGTACCCCGTCGGCGCGACGCCGCCCCGGCGTCACCCGGCCGGCCGAGTCGGGCCCGAGGGCAACGGGCCGTACAGGCGGACGTGTTGACGACTGTGGACTGCGGTGCGAACGTGGTCCGTCCGCGCACGTCAGGCACTGCTCGCACACGAGAACCCGAGGAACCGGATGGCCGCCGTCCCCACGCTCCTCGTCCTCGACGCCGAACCCCTCCCCCGGCTCGGCCGCCTCACCGGGCAGGCCCGGGTGGTGCACACCGACGAGGCCGGTCTCGCCGCACGGCTCCCGGCGGCGGACGTACTCCTGGTCTGGGACTTCGCCTCGCGGGCGGTGCGCGACGCCTGGCCGGGCGAGGGGCCGCGGCCGCGCTGGGTGCACTCGGCGAGTGCGGGCGTGGACCATCTGCTGTGCCCGGAGCTCGTCGCGTCGGACACCGTGGTGACCAACGCGCGCGGGATCTTCGACCAGCCGATCGCCGAGTACGTCGCCGCGCTGGTCCTGGCGATGGCGAAGGAGCTGCCCCGCACCTGGGAGTCGCAGCAGCGGCGCGAGTGGCGGCACCGGGAGAGCCGGCGGGTCGCCGGGACCCGGGCCGTGGTCGTCGGGTCGGGGCCGATCGGCCGGGCGATCGCCCGCACCCTGAAGGCGCTCGGCGTGACCGCCGCGATCGTCGGCCGCGTCCCGCGCACCGGCATCCACGGCCCCGAGGACCTCGACCGGCTCCTGGCCCGCGCCGACTGGGTGATCGCCGCCGCCCCGCTCACCGAGCAGACGCACGGCATGTTCGACCTGCGCCGGTTCGGCGTGATGCAGCCCTCCGCGCGGTTCGTGAACGTCGGCCGCGGGCAGCTGGTGGTCGAGGACGCGCTGGTGCGGGCGCTGGAGCGGCGGTGGATCGCGGAGGCCGCGCTGGACGTCTTCGCGACCGAGCCGCTCGCCCCCGACAGCCCGTTGTGGCAGGTTCCGGGGTTGCATGTGTCCCCGCACATGAGCGGCGACACGGTCGGCTGGCGGGACGACCTCGCCGCGCAGTTCGTGGATCTGTTCGAGCGGTGGGCGGCGGGCCGGCCGCTGAAGAACGTGGTCGACAAGCAGCGCGGATACGTTCCCGGCCACTGAAGGCCGTACAGCAGTTCCGCACGCTCCCGCACATTCCCGTGACACTCCCCTCACAGGACGCACCGGCATATCCCGGATGACCCCGGGTAGCCGCGCCGCCATGGCTCCCCCGAACAGACAGTCCGAAAATCGTCCCCGCACCCCCTCACGCCGGTCGCTGCTCGCGGGGGTGGCGGCGCTCGGCGTGCCCGCCGTGGCGAGCTGCTCGCGGGTGGCCACCGCGTCCACGACGGACGGCGGCGACCTGCTGGAGCGACTGCGCGCCGCAGGGGTCGTACGGCTCGGGATCGCGGGGGAGATCCCCTTCGGGTACATCGACCGGGACGGCCGGCTGACCGGGGAGGCTCCCGAGCTGGCGCGGGCGGTCTTCAAGCGGCTCGGGGTGGACCGGGTGCAGCCCGTGCCCACCGAGTTCGGCTCGCTGATCCCCGGGCTGAACTCCCAGCAGTTCGATGTCGTGGCCGCCGGGATGTACGTCACTCCCGACCGCTGTGAGCAGGTGATCTTCGCCGACCCGGACTACCGGATGCTGGACGCCTTCATCGTCCGCAAGGGCAATCCGAAGGGGCTGCACACCTACCAGGACGTCGTGCGCAAGCGGGCGAGGTTCGCCACCGGGACCGGGTACGCCGAGATCCGGTACGCCGTGGACGCGGGGTACGAGGAGAGCGAGATCCTGATCGTGCCGGACCAGGTCGCCGGGCTGAACGCCGTCGAGGCGGGGCGGGTCGACGTGTTCGCGGGTACGGCCCTCACCGCCCGGGAGGTCGTGAAGAAGTCCGCGAAGGCCGAGTCGACCAAGCCCTTCAGCCCGCTCGTCGACGGCAGGCCGCACGTCGACGGGGGCGCGTTCGCGTTCCGGCCGACCGAGACACGGCTGCGGGACGCCTTCAACACCGAGCTGCGGAAGCTGAAGAGGAGCGGCGAACTGCTGCGGATCCTGCGGCCCTTCGGGTTCACGAAGGCCGAGATGACGGACCTGACCGCGAAGGAGCTCTGCGGCGGATGACCTCGGGACTCTGGGAACTCGTCCTCAAGGGGATCTGGACGACGGTCCAACTGCTGGTGTTCAGTGCCCTGTTGGGCGCGGCCGTCGCCTTCGCCGTCGGGATCGCGCGCACCGGCCGGCGGTGGGTCGTCCGCTTCCTCGCGGGCTGCTACACGGAGATCTTCCGTGGCACCTCGGCGCTCGTGATGATCTTCTGGGTGTTCTTCGTGCTGCCGCCCGCCTTCGGCTGGCAGCTGGTGCCGATGTGGGCGGGCACGCTCGCACTCGGCCTGACCTACGGCGCGTACGGCGCGGAGATCGTGCGCGGGGCGCTCGGCGCGGTGGAACCGGCGCAGCGGGAGGGCGGGGTCGCGCTCGGCTTCACGCCCGGGCAGCGGCTGCGCAAGATCCTGCTGCCGCAGGCGGTGCCGGAGATGATCCCGCCGTTCTGCAACCTGCTGATCGAGCTCCTCAAGGGCACCGCCCTGGTGTCGGTCATGGGCATGGGCGACCTGGCCTTCAGCGGCAACCTGGTCCGCCTCGCCCTCCAGGAGAGCGCGGAGATCTACACGTACGTCCTGCTCATCTACTTCGTGATCGCCTTCCTGCTCACCCGGGTGATGCGAGGGCTGGAGAACCATCTGAAGGCGGGGCTGCGATGAACCGGGCCGCGACGAACCGGGCTGGGACGAACCGGGCCGCCATGAACGGAGGTCCGCGATGAACTGGGACTGGAACGCCGTCCGCGACTTCATGCCGCTGTTCTGGGACGGGCTGCTCGTCACCCTGCAGGCGCTGGTCCTCGGCTCGCTGATCTCCTTCACCCTGGGTCTGGTGTGGGCGCTGCTGATGCGGACGCCCACGCGGTGGGTGCAGTGGCCGGTGGGGATCGTGACCGAGTTCGTCCGTGACACCCCGCTGCTGGTGCAGCTGTTCTGCCTCTTCTACGTCCTGCCCGAGTGGGGCCTGACCCTGTCGGCGATGACCACCGGGGTCGTCGCGATCGGGCTGCACTACTCGACGTACACGATGCAGGTCTACCGGGCCGGCATCGAGGCGGTGCCCGCCGGGCAGTGGGAGGCGGCGACCGCGCTGAACCTGTCGCGGAACCGGACCTGGCGTGCGGTGATCCTGCCGCAGGCGGTCCGCCGGGTCGTTCCGGCGCTCGGCAACTACGTGATCGCGATGCTCAAGGACACGCCGATGCTGATGGCGATCACCGTGCTGGAGATGCTCGGCCGGGCCCGGCTCTTCTCCCAGCAGCACTTCCAGTTCACCGAGCCCCTCACGGTGATCGGCGTGGCCTTCGTCCTCGTCTCCTCCCTTGCCTCCTTCCTTCTGCGCACCCTGGAGCGACGCCTTGTCCGTTGAGATCAGCAACGTCACCAAGCGGTTCGGCGACCATACGGTCCTCGACCGGCTGGACTTCTCCGTGAAGGCCGGCAGCCATGTCACGCTCATCGGGCCCTCCGGGTCCGGCAAGACGACCATCCTGCGCATGCTGATGACCCTCACCCGGCCGGACGAGGGCACGATCACCGTCGACGGGCAGCAGCTCTTCCCGGCCCCCGAGAAGCAGGTCCGCGAGATCCGCAAGCAGATCGGGATGGTCTTCCAGCAGTTCAACCTGTTCCCGAACATGAGCGTCCTCAGAAACCTCACCGAGGCCCCGACGAGCGTGCTCGGCCTGTCCAAGGACGAGGCCGAGGCGCGGGCGCGGGAGCTGCTGGACCTGGTCGGCCTGGCCGACAAGTGCGACTCCCGGCCGTCCCGGCTGTCGGGCGGGCAGCAGCAGCGGGTGGCGATCGCGCGGGCGCTGGCGATGCGGCCGCAGGTGCTGCTCCTCGACGAGGTGACCTCGGCGCTCGACCCCGAACTGGTCGCGGGCGTCCTCGACCTCCTCCGGGACATCGCCGACTCCACCGACATCACGATGCTCTGCGTGACCCACGAGATGAACTTCGCCCGGGACATCTCCGACCAGGTGCTGATGTTCGACGCGGGCCGGATCGTCGAGGCGGGCACCCCGGAGAAGATCTTCAGCGATCCGGAGCAGGAGCGGACACGGGAGTTCCTCAGCGCGGTGCTGTGAGGTGCGGGGGCGTGAGGCGCGGGGCGTGAGGGCGTGAGACGCGGGGGTGTGAGGCGCGCGGTGCTGTGAGGCCGCAGGCCCAGGGGTCGGGGCATGACTCAGGCATATGCCAGAGGTTCAGCCTCGCAGTTGAGGGGATCGAAGGTGGAACACATTCTCGTCGACAACCCCTCCCCCGCGCCCCTTCGGCCGTTATCGTGGACAGTGATTGGCTGCCAGGATCACGGCCAGAGAAGCGACCAGGGGGGAACCGTGGCGCTCACGCACGAGCCGACCGCGCCGTACCACTCGGCCCACGAAGCGCTGCGCGTGCTGGAGACGGTGGCGCGGCACTCCACGGGCGTCACCGACGTCGAACTGGCCCGCGAGAGCGGCCTCGCCCCGGAGCGACTGACCGCCCTGCTGCGCATGCTGCGCCGCGAGGGCTACGTCGAGCAGATCGCCGACGGGGCGTATGTCACCGGCGAGGCGCTGACCCGCCTGAGCTCCAGCCAGGGGCATCAGCAGGCCCTGCGCGACACGCTCCAGCAGACCCTGGACCGGCTGCGCGACACGATCGGCGCGGCCGTCTACGTCAGCCGGTACGTCGACGGCGAGGTCACGATCGCCCAGTACGCCGACGGGCCCGCCACCCCCGCCGTCAACGAGTGGGTCGACTTCCGCTACTCCGCACACGCCACCGCGCTCGGCAAGAGCCTGCTCGGCCAGCTCGACCACAACGGCCGGCGCGACCATCTCTCCCGGCACAAGCTGGCCCGCCTCACCTCGCGCACCATCACCAGCGACAAGCTGCTGCTCTCCCGCCTGGAGGCGCAGCCGCCCACGGTCCCGGTGCTCGACCTCCAGGAGTACGCGATCGGCACGGTCTGCGCGGCCGTCCCGATCACCGCCGGCAGCACGGCGGGCTGCCTCGCGCTGTCCCTGCCCGTCGAACACGCCCACCGCCTCCGCCAGGCCGCCGACGCCCTGAACAGGAACGCGGCCCCGGTACTGCTCTCCCTCGCCCTCTAGGCCCCCCTCCAGCGGGTGGTCCGAAGCACCCCCGCGGACCGGGTAGTATTTTCTTCGTCGCCAGCCGCCGAAGGCGGAGGGCGAGAGTCATGCGCCGCTAGCTCAGTTGGTTAGAGCAGCTGACTCTTAATCAGCGGGTCCGGGGTTCGAGTCCCTGGCGGCGCACGGACGAAGGGCTCCTCACAGGCGTGAGGAGCCCTTCGCGTGCGTGCAGTCGGTACTCCGCGAGCAGCGCCTCGACGTCGTCGGGGGTCAGCAGGCGGTACGTGGCCTCCCCCGGCGGCCGCCACCAGACCGGGTCGGCGCACCGGAAGCCCTCCCGTCTGAGCCCCGCCCGGTGGATCTTGTTGGTGGCGGTCACCGGCATCCGCTCCACCACCCGCACGAACCGTGGGGCCATCTTCGTCCCGAGGTCCGGCTGGGCCGGCAGGAACTCCGCGAAGTCGAGCGGGTCGAAGGAACCGGCCAGCGCCGCCATCACCTGGTCCCCGGCGACCGGGTCCGGCACCGCGTAGACGGCGACGGCGTCGGCTCCGTCGTACCGGGCGAGGATGTTCTCGATCACGGCGGCGGCGAGGTTCTCGCTGTCGACGCGGAGGCGGTCGTCGCCGCGTCCCGCGAAGTACAGGAAGCCGTCGGCGTCCCGGTAGAAGAGGTCGCCGGTCCAGTACCAGCCGTCCCTGCGGCGCTCGGCGTCCGCCTCGGGGTTGCGCCAGTAGCCCTCGAAGGGGTTGGGGCCGCGGTTGACCAGCTCGCCTATCGCCTCGTCCCCGTTCAGCAGGCGGCCGCCCGAGTCGCGGACGGCCGGCGGACACTCCGCGCCCGTCTGCGGATCGAGGACGACGAGGCCCGGCCCCGCCCGGCCGACCGCGCCCGTCGGGGTCCCCGGCGTCCACTGCACGGCCGCCCCGCCCTCCGACGAGCCGTACCCCTCCACCAGCCGCACCCCGAACCGCCGTTCGAAGGCCGCCGCGTCCACCGCCCCCGCCTCCGTGCCGAAGCCGAGCCGCAGCACATGGTCCCGGTCGTCGGGGCGCTCCTCGGTGGCCAGCAGGTACTGGATCGCCCGGCCGACATAGGTGAAGTACGTCGCCCGGTAGCGCCGTACGTCCGCCAGGAACCCCGACGCCGAGAACCGCCGGCGCAGCGCCACCCCGGCCCCGGCGGTCAGCGCGGGGGCCCAGTCGGCGATCACCGCGTTGCCGTGGAACATCGGCATGCAGACGTAGTGCACGTCGTCCGGGCCGACCCCGAACTGCCGGGCCAGCGAGCGGCCCGCTCCGACCAGTCGGCCCTGGGTGCACAGCGCGGCCTTGGGGGCCCCGGTCGAGCCGGAGGTGAAGTAGAGGAGGAGACGGTCGGCGGGGACGGCGCGGGAGGGGTCCGGGCGGGCGTCCGCGTAGGGGGCGAGCAGCTCGTCGTACTCCTGGGTGCCGGTGATCAGCAGGCGTACTCCCCCACGCTCGACTGCGCTCGCGCGGGACGCCCATGGCAGGTCGAGGCCTCTGAGGAGGGGGAGGTGGGCGCGTTCGGTGATCAGCAGGCGGGACTCGGTGTGCAGGATGTCCCGGGCCAGCTCGGGGCCGCGCCGGGTGGGGTTGATCCCGGCGACCGCCGCGCCCGCCAGCGCGGCCGCGGCCAGCCACAGCGGGTACTCCGGGGTGTTGTCCAGCAGCACCCCCAGGTGCGGCGGCCCGTCCGACGGCAGCAGGTCGGCCAGCAGCGCGGCCCGGGCGGCGGCCCCGGCGGCGACCTCGTGATGGCTGAGCACCAGATCCCCGCACCACAGCCCCGGCCGGTGGTCGCCCCACCGCGCCGCCACGAGTTCGGCGACGGTACCCCTCGTGGACCCACTGGACCCAATGGACCCGCTGGACCCGCTGGATTCGCTGGATTCGCTGGATTCGCTGGACTCCATGGGCGGGCACGGTAGTTGACGGACCGTCAGATGAACAGGCGTCCGCCCTAGGGGAACATGCCCTCCGACTCGGCGAAGATCCAGTGGGCGGTGATCATGAAGAAGACGCAGAAGGAGAGGGCCACGCCGAGGAAGACCAGCAGGCAGCCCGACTCCGCGAAGAGCCTCCCGCGGGCCGGAGCCTTGGCCGTCGCCTGGTCGGGGCGGTCGGCCGTGTAGTGCACGGTGACGATGTCGCCCTCGAGGGTCGTCCCCGGCCCGCCCGCCTCCTCGAACCGGACGACGCGGCCGTCGCGGGCGGCGAACTCGTAGACGTGGTGCAGCGTCGTCGACACGCTGTGGTCGCCGCCGCCGCTGGTGGTCGTGTACGACCGCAGACAGCGCGCCTCGGCGGTGAGCCCGCTGCTCCAGGCCCGGGCGACCCGACGGGAGCGGTCGATCACCGTGTAGACGGCGAAGAGCAGTCCGGCGATCATCACCGACGGAATGATGACGAAGAAGATTTCCATGTGGTCCCCCGAGGTCCTAGTCGCCGACGTGCGACGAGAGCTGCACCATGGCGACGATGCAGGCGGCGATGAACGGGCTCAGGAACAGCAGCCCGCACCCGGTGCGCGCGACGAGCTTTCCGACCGAGGGAGGCTCCGCCGTGGCCTCCTCCGGGCGGTCCGGCGCGTAGTACACGGTGACGACGTCGCCTTCGAGCACCGTCGACGACGCGTCGTCCTCCTTGAAGCGGACGGTGCGGCCGTCGTGCGTCGCGAACTCGAAGACGTGGTGCAGCGTCGTGGTCACCGAACTGTCGCCGCCGCCCCCGCTGGTCGTGGTGTACGTCCGCAGACAGCGCGCCTGCGCGGTGAGCCCGTTCCACGCCTGGTGGGTCCGCCGGGCGGCGCGGATCATCCAGGCCATGCCGAACAGGACCAGCGCGATGACGAGCGACGGGACAACGTAGATCAGGACCGCCATGAGACCCCCCGTGGTCTGCACGCCGGCCGGAGCGGCCCGCGTGCAGGGAACGTACCCCCGGGACCTGCGGGTCTGACTCAAGGGAAGCTCAGAAAAACGGCGCGTGCGCCGGTACCGGCTCCTGCTCCGGTTCCGGCGCACGCGGACCTTGCCCGAAAGGGTGCGTTCCTCCTACGAAGGGTCAGAACGTGACGTCCGAGCAGGCGTAGAACGCGTTGCCCGTGTCGGCGATCGTCCACACCGCGAGGATCACGTGGTGGCCGCTGAGGCCCGACGGCAGGGTGCCGCTGTGGGAGAGGGTGGACGGGGGGCGCTGGCCGCCGTAGGGGACGGTCAGGAACGGGGTGAGGTTGAGGTCGGAGCGGGCCAGGTTGTGGTTCTGGTTCCAGCCCGACTTGGTCACGTAGTACTTGAAGTCGGTCGTGGCGTGCATCGCGGTGAACTGCCAGCGGAACGTGTAGCTCTGACCGCCCGTCACCCGGGTGGTCGGCCAGGCCCCGCCCGACGGGGTCTTCGGGCTGTCGAGCTGGGCGAAGCGCGTGTTGTTCGCCGAGCAGATCTGTCCGTCGGCCGCCCCTGAGCCCGGGAAGCCCTTCGGACCTTCGACGCTCTGCGGCTCCCACTGGATGTCGCCGCAGTTGGCGACCGAGCCGTTCTGACAGAGCTTCTGCCGGCTGACGGGGAGGTCGGTGTAGCCGTGGCCGCTCGCACCGCCGGACGCGAGCACGAAGGCTCCGGTGGTGGCGAGGCCCACCACGGCGGCGTAGAGCTTGGTCTTCTTGCGTATGGCCTTTGTGCGCATGCTGCCGCTCCTGGAGAACGTGGGGAGTTCAGTGAGCAGTTCAGTGAGCTTCAGTGAGCCGTGCGCGGGCTCGCGTGCAGGTCTAGACCAAGTTCGAGATTATTGCCGTTACTTGAGCATGTCCAGACCAATCACGGCGACTGTTCCTGCCGCCCCGCACAGAAGGCGACCGTCAGGTCCTTCACCAGCGCCTTGCGCTCGTAGTCGTCCAGCTCCACCAGCCCCCGCATGGTCAGCCGGGTCACCGTGTCCTCCACCGAGTCGACCACCGAGGTCAGCACGCTCGCCCGGTGCTGGGCGTCGAGGGCTGCGATCCGGCGGCGGTGCATCGCGGGGGCGACCTCGGGGGCGTACTCGACCAGGACCGGCTGCACCGAGAACACCTCCAGGCCCACCGCGCCCGCGTCCCGCGCCACCAGCCCGGTCAGCGCCTCCCCCGCCGCCTCGACCGAACTGCGCGGAGCCCCCGGCGTCTCCACCGAGATCCGGGCCAGGGCCGCCTCGACGCACTCGCGCAGATACGTCTCGTGGTCCTCCACGCCCAGCGTGGCCCGCGCGGTGTCCCGCACCCGCCACACCACCAGCACGACCACCCGCAGCGCGACCCCGCTGCGGTCGGCGGCGGGCATCGGTTCGCTGCGCCAGTGCCTCAGCCGTACGTCGACCCGGCGGCGCAGCAGCAACGGGTTGACCCACAGCAGGCCGGTCCGCCGCACGGTCCCCCGGTAGCGGCCGAACAGGCCGAGCACCCAGGCCCGCCCGGTCCGGCCCCGCGCGAGCCCGCCGAAGCCGAACAGCCCCAGGGCTCCCGCGCCCGCGTACGCCGCCCACTGCACCGGGCCGAGTCCCGCCCCTGCGCACTCCGGCAGCTGCAGCGCCTCCACCGCGAGCGGGGGCAGCACGCCCGCCCACCACGATGCGGCCACACAGCCGACCGCCCCGCAGGTCCCGGCGAGCACTCCCACCACGCCGGGCAGCACCCGCGCGGGCCGCTCCACCAGCTCGGGGTCGACCTGCGCGAGCGGCCGCGCCTTCGCCTGCTGCGCCGGCCGACGCAGCCGCGGCTGCTCCCCGGTTCCCGGCCGGCCGCCCACCACGGCGGGCTCGAGCGGCACCGGCCGCGGCTCGGCGTCGTCGCGGAACAGCAGGTGGACGGGGATCTCGGTGGTGGCCTCGTTCTGGATGAGCCGCGCGGGCCGGGACGACCCCTCGGGCTCGGGTGTGGGGGAACCGGTCGTGTTGGTCGTGTTCATGCGTGCCTCCAGCCTCCGCGCCAGATACGCCATGACAGTGAGCGTCGGTCTTCGGGTCGTCGGGTCTACGAGAACAGTCGCCGCCAGGTCTCCGGGCCCGGGTAGCCGTCCGCCGCGCCGCCGCGCCAGCCCTGGGTGCGCTGGAACGCCTCGACGCCACGCCGGTCCGCCTCGCCCCAGCGGGGTCCCGGACCCTTTGCGTAGTACTTGCCGAATCCTTTCTTCACCAGCTGCCTCCCGAGCTGGGTGACGTGGACGTCGTGCGCGCCGGGCCGGAACACGGCCCGGCCCGGATAGGCGGGGACGCGGGGGGCCGAGGACGGGGCGGGCGGGCCCGCGGCCCCGGTCACGGGGGACGTGACGCCCCCGGCCCCCTGGGTGTTCTCGGCCGGCACGGCAGGTACAGCGGGTACGGCCGGTACAGCGGGTACGGCCGGTGCGGCAGGCGTGCCGGGCCCGATGTCCCTGCCCCGGTGGGTCACCAGCAGCGCCCACGCCTTCGGGCCGGGCAGTCCGTCGGCGTCCGCGCCCCGCCAGCCCTGGGCCTGCTGGAACGCCTGGGTGGCCCGGCGGTCGGCGTCCGACCAGCGCGGGCCGGGGCCCGAGGTGTAGAAGCGGGCGGCGCCGCGCTCGATGAGGAGCCGGCCGAGCAGGGTGACGTACGCGTTGTTCGCGCCCGGGCCGAAGGACGACGGCCCGGGGTACGGGGTCGCCGTCGCCCCGGGGCCGCCGTCCGGCTTGTCGCCGTCCCCGGCGTCGGCGTTCCCGGCGTCGGCGTCCCCGGCGTCGGCGTCGGGCTTGTCGCCGTCCGCGACGGCCGGCTCCTGGACCCCCGTCGTGACCCCTTTGTAGCGGTAGGCGAGATAGCTGTCGGAGTGACTCCAGTAGGCATAGGGAGTCGCCTGGCGGCGGGCGGTCGGACGGGTCTGTTCGTAGGCGATGTAGTAACTGTGGGTGTAGTCCGTCCAACCGCCGAACAGAACGACGTGCGACCCTTTCTGGGGGTCGGACGGATTGTGGAACAGCAGCATGTCGCCGGGCTGGAGTTCCTCCTTGGAAATCCGCGTGCCGTACTGGTCGAGGGTGCCCGTCCACTCGTTCCCCGCCAGGTTCCAGGCCATCGAGACGAAGCCCGAGCAGTCCTGCCGGTAACCGTCGAACCAGTAGGCGCCCATGCTGTACGGCACTTTCTGCGCGACCCATTCCTTGGCCCGTCTGATGATGTCCGCGCGGGTCGTCGCGGGCGTCTCCGCCGGGCCCGCGTGCCCCGGCGGCATCGCGGGCTGCCCGCCCGGACCGTGCAGCGGAGCCTTGCCCCCCTGCGGGGTGTCGGGCTCGTCACCTGCGGGAACGCCCGGCCGGGCAGGGGTGTGCGAGGCGGCGAGGGCGGGCGCCGCATGACCGGCGCCGAGCGCGGCGGCGGCCGCCGCGGCGACGATCACGGCCCGGTGGGCGGCCGGGCGACCGCCGAAAGGGGCCGACGGGGAATACGGACTCACCCGGTGCCGCTGAACGCATCCGGGGCAGTCGCAGTCGCTCGCGGGATCGAATTCCTCGAATACCGGAGTCGCCATGCGATTCCCCTCACACTCCAGATGGAAATGTCCGCGACTGTGCACGTCCGCCAGTTTCTCAACTGTCTTCCCGGCGCGCATGCTGACGGTCCGAATGATGTACCCGACCCCTCTGACGGCCCTTCCCGGCTTCCCTTCCCCGGGCCGACGGTCAGGTTCCCCGGCCGGCGGTCGGGGGCACCCTCGGAGGTCCTGTAGAGTTGTCGCGTCAGCAGGCGCCGCTAGCTCAGTTGGTTAGAGCAGCTGACTCTTAATCAGCGGGTCCGGGGTTCGAGTCCCTGGCGGCGCACAGACACCGAAGGCCTCTCGTGAAAGCGAGGGGCCTTCGTTCGTGTCCGCGTGACCGCCCTCTAGGCTCCGGGGTTCGTTCCGTCCTACAGTCGGCCTGCCGGCTCCAGCTCTGCGCAGCCTCCCGCGCCGGCGCCGGGTCACTCCCGCGGCCCGTGCGCACGCGGTCGAGGACCGGCCCGGTCGACGGTTTCCGGGGGAGCAGGCCGCCGACCGGGCCCGGTGACGTCGCGAGGGCGGCGGCGTCGAGGTGACAACGGGCTCACGTCGGGCGCACGTCGGGCCGACGTCGGGCCGACGTCGTGTCAGAGGGCCGTGCCCGTCAGATACGCCGACACGATCACGTTCGCCGTGTAGCTGCGGCTCGCCCGGTCGAAGGAGCCGCCGCAGGTGATCAGCCGCAGCTCGGCGCGGTCCGACTGGCGGGTCCCGTAGACCTGGCGGGCGTCGAAGCGGTCGCGCTGGACGACCTCGACGTCGTCGACGGTGAACTCGGCGACCTTCCCGTCGTCGCGGATCACGCGGATCGTCTCGCCGGCGTGCATCGTGCTCAGCTTGTAGAAGACGGCGGGCCGGGTCTCGGTGTCGACGTGCCCGACCATCAGCGCGGCCCCCTTGGCCCCGGGCTTCGCGCCGGCCGCGTACCAGCCGACGACGCCCGCCTGATCGAAGGGCGGCGGGTCGATCGCGCCCTGCGTGTCCAGGCCGCGGGCCACGACCGGCGCCTGGACGCCGAGTTCGGGGATGTCGATGCGCTGCGGCAGCGCCTGCCCCAACGGCTGTGCCGCGGGCGGCAGTTCGGCGTCCGCCGGGCGGCCCACCGCGGCCACGTCACCCGTGGTCGGCGCGGATATGCCCCGCCGTACGTCGGTCACCTCGCGCCCCCACAGCCACAGCCCGAGCAGCAGCATCGCCCAGGCCACGCCGGTGAGGAAGCGCCCGGAGGAGCGTTCGCGGTCGGCCATGGGTCAGCCCGTCCTGCGGCTCCGGCGGGCGCTGCGGAACGCCACGACGGTTGCGGCGACGCCCGCGAGCACCAGTCCGGTGACCGCCTGCGCGGTGCCGGGCCCCTCCGCGCGCGCCTCGTCGACGACGGCGAGCGGCGCGGCCCCACCACCGCCCGCATGCACGGGCGCGACGGGAGAGGCGGGTGCGGTCGGCTCGTACGGCTGAGGCGACTGCGATGGTCGTGACGACTGCGACGACGCCGCCGCCACGACCTTGATCCGGCCCTTCACCTGGAAGTCGACGCAGGTGATCCGTACGTCGTAGGAGCCGGGCTCGATCGAGGAGCGGACCCGGGTCTCGCCGACGAGCGCGCCGCCGGCGTCGCCCGTGCCGCCCGTGCCGCCCGCGGAGACGAGTGTCGCGTCCGCGACGAAGGCCTCCGAGGCCGCGGTGGCCGTCCGACCGCCGCAGCCGCTGACCCGCAGGGCGACCTCGACGCCAGGGGACGGGGTCGACGGCGTCACGGTGACGCTGCCGCCTCCGTTCGCGGCGTGGGCCATGGGGGCTGTGCAGACCGTGGGGGCCAGCGTCGCCACGGCGACGGCCGCACCCGCACAGAGAGTGACTTTCAGTGAACGCATCGTGAACCTCCAGCTATCTGGAGGCTCCCCCGCGGGGACCGCTCTCGCATCCTCAGCGGGGTTTCACTGCTCCGAACGGGTCGGTTTCCGCCTCTTCGGGGTTTGGGCCCGGTCAGATCCGGTCGACGAGGTCCGCGATCGAGTCGACGATCCTCGACGGGCGGTACGGGAAGTTCTCGACCTGCTCGGGGCGGGTCAGGCCGGTGAGCACCAGGTACGTCTGCATTCCGGCCTCGATGCCGGCCAGTACGTCGGTGTCCATGCGGTCGCCGATCATCGCGCTGGTCTCGGAGTGGGCGCCGATGGCGTTCAGTCCGGTGCGCATCATCAGCGGGTTCGGCTTGCCCGCGAAGTACGGGTGCTTGCCGGTCGCCTTGGTGATCAGCGCGGCCACCGCGCCGGTCGCGGGCAGCGGACCCTCGGTGGACGGGCCCGTCTCGTCGGGGTTGGTGGCGATGAAACGGGCGCCGTTCTGGATCAGCCGTACGGCCTTGGTCATGGCCTCGAAGGAGTAGGTGCGGGTCTCGCCGAGGACGACGTAGTCGGGCTCGTGGTCGGTGAGGATGTAGCCGATGTCGTGCAGCGCGGTGGTCAGGCCCGCCTCGCCGATGACGTACGCCGTGCCGCCGGGCCGCTGGTCGTCCAGGAACTTGGCGGTGGCCAGGGCGGAGGTCCAGATGTTCTCGATCGGCACGTCCAGGCCCATGCGCTGCAGCCGGGCGTGCAGGTCGCGCGGGGTGTAGATCGAGTTGTTGGTCAGGACCAGGAACGGCTTGCCGGACTCGCGCAGCTTCTTCAGGAAGGCGTCGGCGCCGGGGATCGGCACACCCTCGTGGATGAGCACACCGTCCATGTCGGTGAGCCACGACTCGATGGGCTTGCGGTCTGCCATGTGCGGGATCTCCCTGCCGTACGCGAGTACGCGGTTGCTGCGCGGGGACGCGGTCGCTGCGTCCGCCCCAGCCTAATCACAGGCCCGATCTTGAGGGAACGGCCGACTACGGGTCGGACACAGGGGCGGACAGAGGGCGGGCGCGGGGGTGGTCGCGGGGGTGGACACAGGGCGGGCTCAGCGGCGTCGGCGGGACAGCAGCAGGGCGGCCCCGGCGGCGAGGAAACAGCAGGTGGCGGCGGTGAGACCGGCGGGGGAGGCAAGGCCGGTGCGGGCGAGTTCCGCGGCTTCGTCGGCGAGGGTGAGACGGCCGGCGTCCGGGGCGCCCGAGGCGGCGGTGGAGGCCGAGTCGTCCGGCTCGGGGGCGGCGGTGGAGGCCGAGTCGTCCGCGTCCGGCTCGGGGGTGGAGTCGGGACGGGGGTCGGCCTCGACGGAGAAGCGGTAGTCGTTCGACTGGCCCACCCAGTCGCCGTCGTCGCCGTGCCGCTGGACGACGGCCGCGTTGACGGTGACGTCGTTGGGGGCGGTGTCCGAGGTGAGGGCCAGGCGCAGCTCGACGGTGACGGTGCGGCCGGGGGCGACGGTGAAGCCGGGGCCGCTCGTGAACGCGCCGACGAGTTCGTCCTCGTCGGTGGTCTCGAAACGGACGGGCTGCGGTCGGCCGTCGGCGTAGTACTCCAGGTGCGGCTGGGACGGCTTCAGGGCGCGCTCGGCGTCGACCAGGACGACGACCGGGTGGACGTCGGCGCAGGTGCGGCGCGTGGTGTTGGTCAGGTCGAGGTACCAGGTGCCGTATCCGCCGCCGGCCCGGTAGGAGTCGGGGCCGCCGTGCAGCCGGGTGGTGAGGGGGAAGGCGCCGGTGTCCGGACCGGCGCAGGAAGGGCCGGCTTCCGCGTACGCGGGCACGGGGAGGAGGACGGCGGCTGCGGCAAGGCAGAGGGTGACGGGCGTGCACAGTCGCATGAACACGTGAGCCTGCCCGAGGGAAGCGGACGCGGGGCGACGCCGCTCCGTACGGCCGTGCGAATCCGCCCGTTCGGCGGAGGGGGAGGCCATCCCAGGGGGGTGAACCCGGGGGGGCAGCCCAGGGGGCAATCCAGGGAGGGCAACCCAGGGAGCGGCACCGGCGTGGGTGCGCGGGCCGGCCTGCCTCAGCCCTCCACCAGACCCCAGCCGCCCGCTCGACCCCAGCCCTCCACTCGCCCCCAGCCACCCACTCGCCCTCAGCCGTCCGCTCGGCCGAACACCGGCGCCAGCAGCAGTTGGGCCGCGCCCTCCGCGACTCCGCGGGCCCCGCCGGGGGCGAGCCGGACCGGTACGGCGCCGTCCGAGGCCCCCTCGCGACGGGCACGGGCGTCGAGGACGGCGGCGACCCCGCGCACGAACGGCTCCGGCGCGGCCTCGATCGTACGGCCGCCCAGCAGGACGAGGTCGATGTCGAGGAGGGCGACGAGGTTCGAGACGCCCTCGCCGAGGACACGCGCCGCCTCCCGTACGTCCCCGCGCTCGATGGCCGCCAGACACAGGGCCTCGACGCAGCCGCGGCTGCCGCAGGAACAGGGCGGTCCGTCCAGTTGGATGACCTGGTGGCCGAACTCCCCCGCACCGGTCCGCGCCCCCCGGTGCACGGTCCCGCCGATCACCAGCCCGGCCCCCAGCCCCGTACCGAGATGGAGGTAGGCGAAGGAGCCGCGCTCGCCGCCGACGGCGAGTCCGAGCGCGGCGGCGTTGGTGTCCTTGTCGACGACGACCGGCACCCCGAGCCGCCCGGCGAGCACGTCCCGCAGGGGGAAGCCGTCCCACTCGGGGAAGCCGGTGAGCCGGTGGAGGACGCCGTGGGCGTGGTCGAGGGGGCCGGGGAGGGCCACGCCGACGCCGAGGAGACCGAGGCGGCCGAGGAGACCGAGGAGTGAGGCGGCGACACCGTCCTCATCGAGGCCGTCCTCCGCATCCCCGAAGATCCCTTGAGCGCCCCCGAGCACCTCCCCTACCACCCCCTCGACCTCCCGCACCACCACCCCGAGGACCGACTCCGCCCCCGCGCCGAGGTCCAGGGGCACGCGCCGCTCGCCGACCACGCTCCCGTCCAGATCGGCGAGGACCGCCCGCAGTTCGTCCCGGTCCAGGTGGACGCCGACCGCGTGTCCCGCCTCGGGGACGAGTCGCAGCACGGTCCGCGGCTTGCCTCCGGTCGAGGCGCGTTGGCCCGCCTCCGCCGCCAGCCCCTCCTCCCGCAGCCGGGCGGTGATCTTGCTGACGGCCTGGGGGGTGAGGCCGGTGCGCTCGGCGAGTTCGAGCCTGCTGATGCCGTCGGGTCCGGCCGCGCGCAGCAGGTCGAGCACGAGCGCGGTGTTGTGGCTGCGCAGGGCCAATAGGTTGACGCCTCCGTCCGTCCTGTTCACGCTCCCATTGTCCCCCCTGCTTGCACTTTGGCAACAGCGTTGCGAAAGTAGAGCGCATGACTGGACGCACCACTGGCGACACTCCCCTCCGCGTGGGCCTGATCGGCTACGGCCTCGCGGGCTCCGTCTTCCACGCCCCGCTGATCGCCGCCGCCGAGGGCCTCGCCCTCGACACGGTGGTCACCTCGAACCCCGAGCGGCAGCAGCAGGCCCGCGCCGAGTTCCCCGACGTGCGCCTCGCCGCGGCCCCCGACGACCTCCTCGCCCGGGCCGACGAGCTGGACCTGGTCGTCATCGCGTCCCCGAACAAGACGCACGTCCCGCTCGCCGCCGCCGCCCTCGAGGCCGGCCTCCCGGTCGTCGTCGACAAGCCGGTCGCCGGCGCCGCCGCCGAGGCACGGAAGCTGGCCGCCCTCGCCGAGGAGCGCGGACTGCTCCTCTCCGTCTTCCAGAACCGCCGCTGGGACAACGACTTCCTGACCCTCCGCAAGCTGCTGGACGAGGGCGAGCTGGGCGACGTATGGCGGTTCGAGTCGCGGTTCGAGCGGTGGCGGCCGCAGCCGAAGGGCGGCTGGCGGGAGTCCGGCGACCCGGAAGAGATCGGAGGTCTGCTCTACGACCTCGGCAGTCACGTCGTCGACCAGGCGCTCGTGCTGTTCGGTCCGGCGGCCTCCGTGTACGCGGAGGCGGACGTCCGGCGACCCGGCGCGGAGACGGACGACGACACGTTCATCGCGCTCACCCACGCCAGCGGCGTCCGCTCGCACCTGTACGTCTCCGCGACGACCGCCCAACTCGGCCCGCGTTTCCGGGTGCTCGGCTCGCGGGCGGGCTATGTGAAGTACGGCCTCGACCCGCAGGAGGCGGCCCTGCGGGAGGGGCTGCGCCCCGGCACGACGGCCGACTGGGGGACCGAGGGCGAGGAGCTGTGGGGCCGGGTCGGCGCGGGAGACTCCCCGCTGACCGGCGGCGGACGACCCGAACAGACCCTCCCCGGCGACTACCCCGCCTATTACGCTGCGGTGGCCAAGGCACTGATCGACGGCGGCCCGAACCCGGTGACCGCCCAGGAGGCGGCCGCCGCCCTCGACGTACTGGAGGCGGCGCGCCGTTCGGCACGAGAGCAAGTGGCGGTGACGCTGTGATGGCAAACCACGGGACCCACACGACTCGCACGACCCACGAGATGACCCCGAAGTTCACCCCGGAGATCACCCCGACCCTGGAGGAGCTCCAGGGTCAGGAGCGGCGGCTGGTCTTCCGGCAGTTCACCCACGACGACGCCTGGGCGCTCGGCTCCCTGCTGGTGGAGCTGGCCCGGGAACGGCAGGCGCCGGTCGCCGTCGACATCCACCGCGCCGGCCAGCAGCTCTTCCACGCGGCGCTGCCCGGTTCGACCCCGGACAACGACGCGTGGATCGCCCGCAAGCGCCGGGTGGTCGAGCGCTACGGCGCGTCCTCCTACCTCGTGGGCTCCCGCTACCGGGCCAATGGCACGACGTTCGAGGACTCCTCCCGCCTGGACCCCGACGAGTACGCGGCCCACGGCGGCTCCTTCCCCATCAACGTCGAGGGCGTCGGCGTGATCGGCGCGGTGACGGTCTCGGGCCTACCGCAACTGGAGGACCACCGGTTCGTGGTGGAGGCACTGGAACTGTTCCTGGAGAAGTACCTGGGCTGAACCTGCCCTCAGGGCCTGTCCGGGGCGCGGGGCTCGGGCATCCGCCTCAGGCGTTCTTGAACTCCTGTCGCTGACGTCCGAGCGCCTCGATCTCCAGCTCGACGACATCCCCCGCCCGCAGATAAGGCTTCGGCTCCGGCTGCCCCAGCGCGACGCCCGCCGGCGTCCCGGTGTTGATGACGTCCCCGGGATACAGCGTCATGAACTGACTGACGTACCGCACGACCTCCCCCACCGAGAAGATCTGCTCCGCGGTCGTCCCGTCCTGTTTCAGCTCGCCGTTGACCCAGAGCCTGAGGGACAGGTCCTGCGGGTCGGCGACCTCCTCCGCCGTCACCAGCCACGGCCCCAGCGGATTGAACGTCTCGCAGTTCTTGCCCTTGTCCCAGGTGCCGCCCCGCTCGATCTGGAACTCCCGCTCGGACACGTCGTGCGCCACCGCGTACCCGCCGACATGCGCGAGCCCCTCCTCCGCCGACCCCAGGTAGCGGGCGGTACGTCCGATGACGACCGCCAGCTCCACCTCCCAGTCGGTCTTGGCGGACCCGCGCGGCACGAGGACGGTGTCGTACGGCCCTACGACCGTGTCCGCCGCCTTGAAGAAGATCACCGGCTCGGCGGGCGGCTCGGCCCCCGTCTCACGGGCGTGGTCGTGGTAGTTCAGCCCGATGCACACGATCTTGCCGATCCGCGCCAACGGCGGCCCGATCCGCAGCCCGGTCGGGTCCAGGAAGGGCAGCTCGCCGGAGTCGGCGGCGGCCCGGACCCGGTCGAGCGCCACGTCGTCGGCGAGCAGCGCCCCGTCGATGTCGTCCACGACGCCCGACAGATCCCGCAGCGTCTCGTCGGCCTCGAGCAGCGCGGGGCGCTCCGCGCCCGCCGTACCGACTCGCAGCAGCTTCATGGTCACCATCTCCCTCGATCGCGGATCGTCCGCCGACGGGTGCAGCCATCGGATGACTGGCCGATCCTCCAAGCTGAACGTCCGCTCCGCAATACCCGGTTCACGTACTGGACCGTCAGCGGCGCCTACACCGACGCCGACGCCGGACCGTCAGCGGTAGAGCGCCGCCCGCTCGACCGCGCTCCACGTCGTGCTCGTGATCACGTACAGCGCGGCGGCCAGCGGCACGACGGCGACGGTGACCAGGGTGAAGAAGGACAGGAACGGCATGACCTTGGCGACCGTGCCGAGCCCGGGCACCTCGGCGCCGACGGCCGCCTGAGGCGCAGGCACCCGCCTGGCCCGTACGAAGTTGACGGACGCGACGACCGCGACGACCGCGAACAGCCCGAGGTAGACCAGCCCCGCCGCGCCGAACGCCCCGTCGCCGGCGAGCGCGTCGGTCCAGCGGTCGCCGAGGGGCGCGGAGAGCAGCTGGTGACCGAGCAGTTCGTTGGCCCCGCCGCCGATGGAGGAGCTGGAGAAGAGGTGGTAGAGCAGGAAGAAGGCGGGCAGCTGGCAGAGGCTGGGCAGCAGCCCGGACATCGGCGACACCTTCTCCTCGGCATGCAGGTCCAGCACCGCCTGCTGGAGCTTCTGGGGGTTCTTCGCATGCTTCTTCCGCAGCTCGGCGATCCTCGGCTGCAACGCCGTACGCGCCTTCTGTCCCCGGGCGGCCGCCCGCGACAGGGGGTGCACGAGGAGTCGTACGAGAGCGGTGAACAGGACGATCGCGGCGGCCGCGGCGGACGCGCCGAACAGGGGGTGGAGGAGGTCGGCGAGGTGCTCGACCAGGGCGGCGAAGCCGGACATGGACACGGACATGGGTGAGGAGCCCTCCGGGGGTCTCGTCGTGCCGGAATTCCAGGGGTGGACGGCGGCATGACGACCCGCGCGGGGTCACAGGCGAGTGGGAGTGCCCTACGCGACGGTCGTCGGGAGGGCGTGGCCGGGGGCCCTGGGTCGGGGCCGGCCGGAGGCGTCGGGGTCGCGTTGCGGCAGGAAGGCCGTACGGCGGGCCCGGTCCCTGATGGCCGTACGCACCCGGGTGGGCGGCACGGCGGGCGCGCTGCGCGCGGCGACGAGGGTGCAGACGGCGAGCGCGGACCCGGCGGCGGCGGTCGCGGCGAGCGCGACGGTGGCCGAGAGGCTGCCGGCGTCGAGCAGCAGCACGCCGAGGACGAAGGAGAGGGAGAGGAGGGAGTAGGCGGTGCGGCTGCGGATCATGTTCTCTCCCCCTGTCCCGTCATCCCCGGTGTCGCGTCATCCCCGAGGCCCCGTCATCCCTGAGGTCCGGTCATCCCCTAGGTCGCGTGGAGGTCAACTTCCCCCACACCACCAGACGATACCGGGAGGTGTACTCCGGTGTGCAGGTGGTGAGGGTGAGATAGCGGCCGGGAGCGTCGTAGCCGTAGGAGGGATGGCTGAGCGAGCGCGGTACGGGCCGGATCACGCCCGAGTCGCGGGGTGAGGTCTGCGGCAGGACCCTGTCCACGACGTAGGTGTAGGTCGCCTCCGCGGTCTCCACCTCGACGGTGTCCTTCGGCCGCAGCCGGTTGAGGTACCGGAAGGGCTCGCCGTGGGTGTTGCGATGCCCGGCGAGCGCGAAGTTGCCTGCCTCTCCCGGCTGTTGGGTGCCGGTGTAGTGGCCGACGTACCCCTTGTTGAGGACGTTCCGCTTGCTGGTGCCCTCGGCGACGGGGACGCGGAGGCGGAGACGGGGGACGGCGAGGACGGCGTAGGCACGGGAGGGGCGGGGGGTGGTCGACTGCTGTGCGGAGTCGGAGGGTCGGGTGGCGGCCGAGCCGGAATCGGAGCGGTCGGCGGGACCGGCACCGGAATCGGCGTCAGAACTGGACTCGGCATCGGCATCGGAGGGGTCGTCGCCGGTCGTCGTGGTGCCCCACTGCCGTTCCAGCGCCTCGACCTGCCGCTCGGCGCCCTGCCTGGCCTCCCGGTTGGTCCACCACAGCTGATGGACGACGAGGAGCAGGACCAACACTCCGGCGGTGACCAGGACTTCGGCCCCGCTCCACAGGACCCGTCGGCGGCGGGCACGCCGACGCAGGGCGCCGTGCTCCACGACTCTGCGCACAGGCATGCCTCCTTCGGCTTCTTCGGCTTCTTCGGCTTCTTCGGCTTCTTCGGCTTCTTCGGCTTCTTCGGCGGAGCCGCTCGCACCATAGAGGGAAGGGGGCAAGGTCTCCAGACCCGTACATTCACGACCTGCGCGTTCGTCCCCTCGAACCTTTCCTCCCCCTTTCTCCACAGGTTTGAGAAAGGGCTGTCAGAACTCTCGACAACACCGCGAACCACACCCGATGCTTCCTGACGCACGGACCAGCCCGATGACGCCGGCGGGGACGACCGGCAGTCGATCGAAGCGGAGAAGCCATGATCCGACGCAGAACACTGCTGGCGGCCACGGGCGGAGCGTTCCTCGGAAGCGCCCTCGCGACGGGCACCGCCCACGCCGACGCGACGATTTCCGTCAACCCGTCGACGACGTACGGCACTTGGGAGGGCTGGGGCACCTCCCTCGCCTGGTGGGCGAACGTCTTCGGCGCCCGGAACGACTTCGCCGACATCTTCTTCACGACGAACTCGGTGTCGTACGGCGGCAAGACGCTGCCCGGCCTCGGACTGAACATCGCCCGTTACAACCTGGGCGCGTGCAGTTGGAACACCGTGAGCGGCTCCAGCATGGCGGCCTCCGCCAACATCCCCGGCTTCAAGCAGATCGAGGGCTACTGGCAGGACTGGAACAACGAGGACCCGACGTCGTCGGCGTGGGACTGGACGGCCGACGCCAACCAGCGGGCGATGCTCCAGAAGGCGGTGTCCCGGGGCGCGACGACCGAGCTGTTCGCCAACTCCCCCATGTGGTGGATGTGCCTGAACCACAACCCCTCCGGCGCCTCCGACGGCGGCAACAACCTCCAGTCCTGGAACTACCGCCAGCACGCCTCCCACCTGGCCGCCGTCGCCCTGTACGCCAAGTCGAACTGGGGCGTGAACTTCGCGACGGTCGACCCCTTCAACGAGCCCTCCTCGTCCTGGTGGACGGCGACGGGCACACAGGAGGGCTGCCACATGGACGCGACGGTCCAGTCGGCCGTACTCCCTTACATGCGCAGCGAGTTGGACAAGCGCGGGCTGACGGCGACGAAGATCTCCGCTTCGGACGAGACGAACTACGACCTGGCCCGTACGACGTGGAACTCGTTCTCGTCGACGACGAAGGGGTACGTGAACCGGGTCAACGTCCACGGCTACCAGGGCTCGGGCGGCCGCCGGGACCTGCTCTACACGGACGTGGTGACGACGGCCGGCAAGGCCCTGTGGAACTCCGAGACCGGCGACAACGACGGCACGGGCCTGTCGATGGCCAGCAACCTGCTCTACGACTTCCGCTGGCTGCACCCGACGGCCTGGGTCTACTGGCAGGTCATGGACCCGTCGACGAACTGGGCGATGATCGCGTACGACGCGAGCACGCTCGCCGCGGGCGCGGTGACGACGAAGTACTACGTGATGGCCCAGTTCAGCCGCCACATCCGCCCCGGCATGACGATCCTCGACACGGGCGTGAGCTACGCGGTGGCGGCGATCGACAAGACGGCGAAGAGGCTGGTGATCGTGGCCGCGAACACGTCGACCTCGGCCCAGACCCTGACCTTCGACCTCTCCCGCTTCACCACCGTGACCGGCGGCTCGTCCGGCTCGGTCCCCCGCTGGAACACCGTGACAAGCGGTTCCGGGGACCTCTACACGGCCCACTCGGACACGTCCCTGAGCGGAAAGACGATCAGCGTGCCGTTCGCGGCGGGCGCGGTGCAGACGCTTCAGGTGGACGGGGTGACGATCTAGGACCCGTGGGACGGAGTGAGGGGGAACTGGGCCCCTGGCCTGCAGCTCCCTCACTTTTGTCGGCGGGCGGCGCTACCGTGTCACCCATGCGCCCCGACACGCCTGCCGAGAACGTCGACCACACCGCCGAAGCGGCACGCCTGGAGCGGACCGCCGGCCGGTATCCCGAGGACGCGGAGGCCCTGCTGCTGCAGGCCGCGGCCCACCTGGAACTGGCCGGCGACCGCCCCGCCGCAACGACCCTGTACGACCGTCTCCTGTCCTCCTCGTCCACCTCCGCCTCGGACGGTCCGGAGAGCCTGGAGAGTCCTCACCTGGTCCGAGCGCTGAAGGCCTCGAACCTGTGGGAGTACGGCCACGAGGCCGAGGCCAGAGCGATCATCGAGGGAATCCGGGCGGCCGCCCCGCGGGACCCGGCGCCCTGGGTGATCGTCGCGGAGTCCCTGGAGTCCCACGACGAGCTGGAGGCGGCGCAGGAGACGTTCACGGAAGGCGTGACGCTGCTCCTGACGGACGCGGCGGAGCCGCCCCACTCCGCACACCCCCTCCTCTTCGGCCGCCACCGCGTACGGCGGATGCTCGGCGCGGCCCACGACGACTGGGACGTCCTGGCCGACACCCTCCACTCCTCCCCCGTCTCCCTGGACGAGCTGCACGACCCCAAGCGCGTCTGGTCCCTCGGCTCGGACAACCCGGCGGAGCTGGCAGCCGAGATCTCCCGCCTCCGAGCGGAGCTCGGCGCGTACCGGGAGGAACTGTCCCGCCCGTTCCCGGTGGCGGTCCTGCACTGGCCGGCGGGCGAACTGGCCGAACTGGTCGCCGCGTATCCCTTCCTGGCGGTGGAGTACCCCTCCCACGAGGAGCACCTCGCGACGATAGAGGCGTCACTGAGGGAACTGGCCGCCTCGGGGACTCCGAACCTGGGGATCGTGACAGGGACGGTGCCTTCTTACGAGGCGTTCGCCGCCTCCGAGCTGGCTTCCCCGGGAGAGTCCGAGCTGCTGCCGCAGTACGCGACGACCTTGGCGGCGCGGGGGCGGGCGGTGGCCTGGCCGCCGGAGCGGGGGGCGGAGTGTTGGTGTGGGTCGGGGCGGGGTTATGGGGGGTGTCACGGAGCGTAGAGGAGGGGAGCTGGAACAACGGCCGTCACCGACTTCGACTGGTGGTCGGCCCGTTCGCCCTGTTCGCCGCTTGCCCCGCACGCCGGGCACGACCGATCATGAACGCCCATCGCGGCCTGCCGCGGGCGCGAGAATGGGGGCGCAGGTCGGTCCGTGGCCTGCGTGTGCGCAACGGCCTTCCTGTCTCGTGCGAGGCGTCAAGGCCGGAACGAACAGGGGGGATTGAGCAGTATGGAGAACGACGACGCCGCGCCCTGCCGCCATGCGGGAGTCCCGCCGGCCACGGTGGTGGACTCCGTCGCCCGTCTCATCGAGAACCTGGGCGCCCATCCCGAGCTACTTCACGGCCATGGGCTGACGCAGCAGGAGTTCTCCGCCGCCCTGCCCGCCGCCATCGAGCGGATCCGGGGCCGTAAGAGCGCCGACAACGCTCCCCGTCGCGATTTCCTGGTGTCACTGCTGCACGGACTCGTGGACCGGGGGATCGCCACGGCGCTCGAGGTGCCGAAGAAGGGCGCCGACACCGTCTACCGACTGGCCGTCAAGGGCCTCGGGGACGTGGCCGTCATCCAGAAGGGCGCCCCGGACGGCGTGCACAGCAGCGTGAACTGGCAGGTGCCCGACTGGGCGGAGGAGACCTACCTGTGGTGGGTCAGCGACGGCATGACCCGCCACCCCGGCAGCGACGTGGCCAAGGGCGTCGGCCGCCTGCGCAAGGTGTTCTTCTCGGATCCCCGGCGGATGCTGGACGGGGTGATCTTCCAGAGCGGCCTGTGCGGCGCCAGAAGCCGGCCGTGCCCGAAGTCGGAGTACGCCGTCGACCTCGGCGGCCAGAGCGTGCCGCCGCCGTGCATCTACGTGATGCCGGACCACCAGCCGGACGGGCGGTCCTGGAACTGGAACGGCGCGACACCGCGCCGCTTCCCCGAACTGCTGCTCGGCGCCTTCGGCATTCCCCCTGAGAAGGCCCCCTTTTTCACCGGCCATGTGGGTTTCCAATCGGGCGAGCGCGACACCAAGCGCACCGTGATCACCTCACGGTTCGGCCCCGCCCGAGTCACGACGTACAGGAGCTGAGCTGTGAACACCCCGATGGGCGATCCCGACCGCCGCGCCTACCTGACGGCGCGCACGTCGATAGGCGACGTCCCGCTGTCGGCTTGGCCTCGGACGGACAAGAGCCTGCGCCTCGTCGAGCTCGAGACCGAATGGGTCCGCCTCTCCACGCAGAACCACCGCACGAAGGCCGAGCAGCAGCGAGAGGCCCAACGGCAGGGACAGGACGACCTCTTCACCGCCGACCCGCTCGGCCCCACCGCGCAGGAGTGGCAGCTCACCATCCTGGCCGGGCAGTCGAAGTTCGGCCAGCTGAAGGAGGACCTGCTGGCGCGTGGTCAGCAGGAGCCGGCCATCGTCACGGCCGACGGTGTGCTGATCAACGGCAACCGCAGGACCGCCGCCCTGCGCACGCTGAAGCGCGAGGGCCATCTGCAGTTCAGCTACGTGCGCTGCCTCGTGCTGCCCTCAGACGCGACCGCCGAGGAGATCCTGACGCTGGAGGCCGAGCTCCAGGTCGCCCGGGACTTCCGCGAGGACTACTCCTGGATCAACGAGGCGATGATGATCGAGGAGCTCTACGAGCTGTCCGGCCGCGACTGGGATCAGACCGCCAAGCGCATGCACCGCGCCAAGAAGGACGTGCAGGGACAGTACGAGAAACTGCTGCTGGTCCAGCAGCTGGTGAACCAGTCGCAGGGAACGCGCCTGCCCATCGACTTCACCGAGAACGAGACCGCCTTCGACGAGCTGGCGAAGTACATCCGCAACAAGCCGCGCGCCGAGGCCGAGGGCGTGAAGACCGCCTACTTCCTGGGCGTGCTCTCCGGCGTCAACTACCGCCAGCTGAGGCATCTGCGGTGCGAGGACGCGCAGGCGCTGGTCGACAGGGAGCTGGAGGGCGAGTCCGGGCTCGCGGCGATCGTCGACACGGCGAGGACCGCGCGGGCCGAGGTCGACGAGGACGACCTGTTGAGCGACCTCATGGGCGAGGACGCGCCTCGGGGGTCGGTCGTCGAGGACGTCCTGCGCCTTGTCGTCACCCGGCGCCCCGAGGCCGTCGTAGAGCTGCCCGACGGCGGCTCTGTTCCCATGCAGAGCGTCCTGAACAGCCTGTCCGGCGTGGTCTCCAGCGCTGCGCGCGAGGCTGACGAGCGCAACCGCGAGCAGGACGCGGTGGAGGCGCCGTTCCAGAGGGCGGACAAGGCCTTCAAGGAGCTCGACCGCATCCCGGCCCTGTTGCGCAGGGCGCGCGCCCACTCCGCCTGGGACGAGGAGGCCTTCCAGGGCGAGATCGACCGCATCGACAAGCTCGTCGCGAAGATCCGGGAGACTTCGTGATCTCTGCCGAACTGGAGGTGCACGTCCGCCCGGTCGTCGTCCTGCGCCGGCACGAGGGAGCGAACCCCGGCGCCTGGGCGCTGCTGCAGGAGGCGCTGCAGCGCGGCGTGGTGGGCGGCTCGCACGACGTGATCGAATCCCGCGTCGACGTCTTCTTCGCCGAGCTGGAGGCCGTCGCGGACGCCCGTCGGCGCTTTCACCAGCGCATCGAGTTCGGCGACGAGCTCGGCCGACAGCTGCGCGCGCTCGCCGAGGACAGGAAGAAGCGGGCCAGGGTCCTGGAGGACACGTCCGTCGTCGCCCCGGAGGATCTCGCGGCCGAGCTCGCCGCGGCCGGGTTCCGACGCGAGCTGAAGCCGTTCCAGCTGGAGAACCTGGCCCGGTTGACGAGCCTCCCGCACGGCGCCGACTTCTCGGTGCCCGGCGCGGGCAAGACGACGGTCGCGCTCGCCGGGTTCGCGTTGAACCGGGCGCGCGGCGACGTCGAGCAGCTTCTGGTGATCGGCCCGATCGCCGCGTTCCAGGCGTGGAAGGAGGACGCGGCCGTATGCCTCAGCCCGAAGCCCGTGCTGGAGGTCCATGCCGGGCCGCGCACCCTGCTGCGGGACGACCTTGACATCCTGCTGACCAACTACAACCGAGTCGCCTCGGACTACGACCGCATCCGCGCCTACATCAGCCGGCGCCCCACCCAGGTCGTGCTCGACGAGGCGCACCGCATCAAGAAGGGCGAGGCCGGGGTGCACGGCCGTGCCGTGCTCGACCTCGCCTTCGCCGCCCGCCGCCGGGACGTGCTCACCGGCACCCCGGCCCCGCAGGGCGCGAACGACCTGGTGGCGCCCATGCGCTTCCTCTACCCCGGGCAGGACCGCAAGATCCTGCCCCGCGGCGCGTACACGGAGTCGAACGGACGGGACCCCGACGTCGTGGCCGAGACCAGCGCCGCCATCCACCGGTACTTCGTCCGCACCCCGAAGTCCAGGCTGGGGCTGCCTCCCACCGAGTTCGAGATCGTCGCGGAGCCGATGGGGCGCCTGCAGAAGGCGATCTACGAAGCGCTGGAGGGCCGCTACCGGGGCGAGTTCGCGTTGGCGGTGAAGGACCGGCGGGACTTCAGCAGGCTCGGGCGGATCATGATGTACCTGCTGGAGGCCGCGACGAACCCGGCGCTGCTGGTCGCCGGCTCCGACGAGCACGACCAGTCGGAGTTCGCCCATCCGCCGCTCGAACTGCGCGGCGACGAGGCGCTCGCGGACCTGCTGCGGCAGTACGCCGCCTACGAGTCGCCGTGGAAGTACGACAGGGTCCGGGAGATCGTGGAAGGAGCGGCCGCACGTGGCGAGAAGGTCCTCGTCTGGTCGACCTTCGTACGGAACCTGAAGCTGTTGAGCAGCGCCCTGGGCGAGTTCCGTCCGGCGGTCGTCCACGGCGGGGTGCGCCCCGCCGACGGGGCGCCGCCCGGCGCCCTGACCCGGGACGCGGAGTTCGACCGCTTTCGCAACGATCCCGACTGCCATGTGCTCCTGGCGAACCCCGCCGCCTGCGGTGAGGGCATCAGCCTGCACCACTGGTGCCATCAGGCCGTGTACCTCGACCGCACGTTCAACGCCGGTCACTATCTGCAGAGCCAGGACCGCATCCACCGCCTCGGGCTGCGCGAGGACGTCGTCACCCGCTTCACGCTGCTGCTCAGCGACGACAGCATCGACGAGACGGTGAACGGCAGGCTCCGCGACAAGATCGTCGTCCTGTCCCAGCTGATGAACGATCCCGGTCTGGTGACCGCCGCCCTGCCCGAGCCCGACACCGACGAGAGCGTCCCCGCCGTCGTGGACGACGACGCGACGGCGCTGCTGCGAGCACTCCAGCGCCGGTCATGACGCTGCTCCCGAGCCACGGCCTGGCCTTCGGCACGCTGCTGCTGGCAGACGCCGCAGCCCGCGCCCCGCGGACCGACGTAGAGGCATGGGCACAGGCGGCCGCGGCCCAAGCTCCTTACTGGGCCCGCTCACTGGACCTGCGCGCGACGGCTCGCGCCCTGGTCCGGCGGGGACTCGCCCAGGCGACGGACGCAGGCATACGGCCGACGGCGCCGCTGCGCGTCCTCGCCGGCCTGGAGTCCGGCGCCCTTCGGGCGACGGCGCGCGTGCTGCTGGCGGCCTCGCCTCCGTCCTGGCTGGCCCTGGCGGTCCGCTCGGGCCACGTCGTGCGCGACTACGTCCCCGCGGCCGACCTCAAGGCGCTCGCCTGGCTGGAGCCGGAGCTGGACGCCCTGCTGCTCGGCGTCGCCGTCCAGCAGCGCCGGGCGGACGAGGAGGCGTGGCGCGAGCGTCTGGGAGCGGCCGCCGAGACGGTGGTCCTCTCGGCTCTGCGCCGAGCGGGCCGCGACGCCGTGCAGGTGTCCCTCGTCTCCGACGCCTACGGCTACGACGTGGAGGTGTGCGATCCGCCGCCGGCGCAGATCGAGGTGAAGGGGGCCGGACCGGAGACGCGAGAAGGCTTCCACCTCACCCGTCATGAGTTCGAGACGGCCCAGCGCCGCCCCGACACCTGGCGTCTGGTGCAGGTCGTGTTCCACTCCTGCGCGTTCAGCGCCGACGTTCTCGACCCCGGCCACATCGCAGACGTACGACAGCTCACTCCGCGCGCGCTGCGCGCCGTCGTCCCCGAGGACACCGCCGCCTTCTTCTGGGAGCAGTCCGCCCTGCTCACACCCCCCGCGACCGCTTGGCGGGCAGCCGACCTGAAGCCGTCCGCGGACTTCAGCGCGCCTGGCCTGGCCCGACGCCCCCCGGCCCGCGAAGAGGCCGGCCGCTGACGCCCACGGTCAGTCCTCGTCTTCCGAGCCCCCTGGAGGAGTCGCCGTTCCCCGGCGCAGCGCCCGCCGCGCCTCGGCCACCGTCTTCTCCACCTTGGCCGCCGCCTGCAGCGGGTCCTCGTGCTCCCACACCCGTACGACCGACCAGCCCGCCTCTTCGAGCCGCCGGTCCGTGTCCACGTCCCGCGCCCGGTTGCGCTCCACCTTCGACGCCCAGTAGCCGCCGTTGCGCACGGCGACGGTGTGGTGCTCCGGGCAGCCGTGCCAGAAGCATCCGTCGAGGAAGACCGCGACCCGCGCCTTGGTGAACACCAGGTCCGCCGTGCGGCGCAGTTCCTTGATCGGGCGGGCGGCGACCCGGTAGCGCAGCCCGCGCGCGTGCACCGCCCGCCGCAGCGCCAGCTCCGGTTTCGTGTCGCGGCTCTTGTTCGCCCGCATGCTGGCCCGCACGCCGTCGGACGAAGCCCAGGACTCCTCGGACCGCGCCCGCGCCCGGGAGGCGTCGGCGGCCGGCAGGGTCCTGGCGGCTGACGAGGCCTTGGCGGTCACGGAGGTCGTGTCGGCTGGAGAGTCCTTCTCGACCGGCGAGGCATGGGATGCCCGGGCGCGACCGCGACCCCCTGTCTTCGTCCCCTTCTCGCCGCCTGCGACCTCGGATTCTTCCCCGTCCATGACCACACCGTAGTGCGGGCGCGGCACCTGCGTCTCGGGGTACTCCAGAGAATTGTCCGACCCCTCCCGTACCATCGGCCGGGTGACCACAGCTCTCCCCTCTGATCTTGACTCCACCGCCTCGACCGCCGCCTCCGCGGTCTTCGAGGTCGCCGAGTTCTTCGCCGGAATCGGCCTCGCCCGTCTGGGTCTGGAGCGCGCCGGAGGGTTCAAGGTCACGTGGGCCAACGACCTGGACGCCCAGAAACACGAGATGTACAGGGGTCACTTCGGCGACCCCGAGGATCACTACGTCCTGCGGGACGTCCGTGAGATCGCCGGCGACATGGGCTCCGCCTCGGCGCCCGGCCGCGTCGACCTGGCCTGGGCCTCCTTCCCCTGCACGGACCTCTCCCTCGCCGGGGGCCGGTCAGGCCTGGCGGGACAGCACTCGAGCACGTTCTGGGACTTCACCGACGTCATCAAGGCCATGGGCGAGCGCGACGGCAAGCTGCCCGACGTGATCACGCTGGAGAACGTCAACGGCTTCGCCACCAGTCACCAGGGCGCCGACATGAAGGCCGCCATCAAGCGGTTGAACACCCTCGGCTACTGGGTCGACGTCGTCACCCTGGACGGCCGTCGCTTCGTCCCGCAGTCCAGACCGCGCCTCTTCGTCGTCGCCGCCAACCGTGAGTCGTTGGCCAAGCCCCGCGCCGACGACCGCCGAGACACCGCGCTGCGCCCCTCCTGGCTCGACCGCGCCCTCGACGACGCCGCGCTCGACACCCACCGCACCCTGCTCGACGTCGAACCGCCCGCCCTGCGCACGACCGGCTGGACCGAGCTCGTCGACGGCGACGAGGACGATGGCGTCGAGTGGTGGGACGACAAGCGAGTCGCCCACTTCGCAAGTCAGCTCTCGGACGTCAACAACGCCCGCGTCGAGCGGCTCGCAGGCGAGCCCGAGGCGTCCTACCGCACCGCCTACCGTCGCACCCGCAACGGCGTCCCCGCCTGGGAGATCCGCGACGACGACGTGGCCGGCTGCCTGCGCACCGCCCGCGGCGGCTCCTCCAAGCAGGCCGTCGTCCGCATCCAGAAGGGCCAGCCGCTGCGCGTGCGCTGGATGACGGCCCGGGAGTACGCCAAGCTCATGGGCGCACCGCAGTACCTCCTCCCCGCCAAGCGCAACCAGGCGATCATGGGCTTCGGCGACGCCGTATGCGTCGACGCGGTGGCCTGGCTCGCCGAGCACTATCTCCATCCGCTGCTCGCCGGCGCTTGGGACCACGAGCAGGTTCCGGCGCAGCGGGCCGGAGCCTCTCGGTAGCCCCGGGCCGCCTGCCAGCATGCGGAGACGACTGGCTGCCGTGTCCGCCTGCCGTGCCGCCGGCCATCCACCGCCCCACCGTCCCGTATGCCAGGAGTAGCCCATGGTCGCCTCGTCGTCGCCGAACACCGTCAGCGCGTTAGTGGAGGAGGCGGCGGAAACACTCATAGACGCGCTCGGGGACTGGTACGAAAAGCAGCGCGACTCCAGGGACAACGTCAACTCCAACGTCATGTGCGCGGGCCTGTACATGACGGAGTTCCTGGCCGAGCACTTCCCCCTCAAGCCCGAGCACTACCAAACGCGATCCCAGGTGAAGACCGCCAGCGGCAAGCAGGCCCAGAAGCTGCTCGCCCAACACGGCGAGGAGCGCAAGTTCACCAGCGAGGGCGGCCGCACCTCCCGCGCGACCCTCGACCACGCCAACTCCCTGGCCGATCTCCTCAACACCAAGGGAGACGAGGCCGACCTGGGTGCCCTCACCGACCTCGAACGCACCACGCTGGCCGCGCTGCTCCAACAGTGGTTCGTCGAACGGGTCCAGGAGGACTTCTTCGGGCGCAAGCGCATCGAGGCCGAGATCAACCCCGACAACCCCGTCCGCACCACCGTCGCAGCCCTCATAGAGGCCGGCCGTGTGCGCGGCGGCAACACGGCAGGCGCGATCGCCCAGCACCTCGTCGGCGCCAAGCTGAAGATCCGCTTCCCGGGCGAGGACGTGAACGTCGAGAGCTACACCACCGCCGACGTCCAGACCGGCCGCGCCGGCGACTACCAGATCGGCGACACCGCGATCCACGTCACCATGTCGCCGGGCGAGAAGGTCTTCCTCGACCGCTGCGTCGACAACCTGAACCACGGATACCGCCCCCGCGTCCTCGTCCCCGAAGGCCGCGTCGCCGCCGCGGTCCAGCTCGCCGAGAACTACGACCTGGCCGACCGCGTCGCCATCCAGTCCATCGAGGACTTCATCGGAACGAACATCGAGGAAGTAGGCGGCTTCTCGAAGAGCGGGGTACGGGAGCGGCTGCGCGAGCTTCTGACCGAGTACAACGCCCGGATCGAAACAGCCGAGGCCGACCAGTCCCTGAAGATCCTGCTTCCGGAGAACCTCTGAGCCGCACGGCTCACGAAAAATCGCACCACCCCTACCACCGAACACTCATACGATATTGCGCATGCGGATACCTGCGTGGACTGAGGACGAACTCGTACTGGCCGGAGCCCTCGTCGTGAAGAACGGCTGGCGCGAGCTGCGGACGAGCGATCTCAGGGTCCAGGAGTTGTCTGACCTGCTCCGCTCGCTGCCGATCCACGAGCCGGAAGTACTCGCGCTGCCCAGCTTCCGGTCTCCCGACAGCGTCAGCCGAAAGACCACCGACTTCACGACCAATCACAAGCTCTACGCCGGCAAGGCCACCCGGTGCGGCAAGCCCACACTGCTCATGATCGACGCCTTCTCCGAGCGTGAGTCCGAGATGCTCCAGGCCGCCGAGGCCATCGAAGAGGGCATCGGCACAGGCGAGTTGCATCTCATCGCACCGCAGCCCGACGAAGTCGACGAGACGGGCGCGAGCGCCATCGAAGGACGCCTCCTCGCCCGCTGGGCGCTCGCCCGCGAGCGGAATCCGAAGCTGCGCAATCAGAAGATCGCCCAGGCGCGGAGCGGCGGGGGCCCGCTCCGGTGCGAGGTATGCGACTTCGACTTCGCCCGCGCCTACGGGGATCTGGGCGAGGGCTACATCGAAGTGCACCACGTCACTCCGCTCCACGTCTCCGGAACCCGAGAGACCAAGCTCGACGACCTGGCATGTCTGTGCTCCAACTGCCACCGCATGTGTCACCGATCCAGCCCGGGGGAGTCCTGGCGCACACCTACCGATCTGCGGCAGTTGATCCGCAGGTCAGGGCCCGAAGTCACCCCCTAGGCCACGTCCGCTTCGGCTTCGTAGTGCATCTGCGCTCGATCGAGGAGGTCGTCAGGATCATGACCGCGGGCAGCGGTCCAGTGGAGCAGATCTGCGATCAACTCGACTGCAGACTCGGCGAAGCAGGCGTCGCCGCCTCTCCCCCGCAGGGCGCCGGCCGTGTCGGCGCCCTGATAGTTCTCCAGTGCCGCCGCAGCCCTTTCGATGCGTCGGCAAGCGGATCCCACGCCGGTCGAGATCTCACACCAGACCGCCTTACCCGCTGCCGTCAGCACCGTTCCCCATTCGACTGCCAGCGACGCCAGCAGGTGCAGGCCGCGGCCGCACACGTCGTCGCAGTCGGCCATCTTGAGGGATGGCAGCGACTGGCTCTTGTCATGGACTTCCAGGCGCAGTCGCTCTTCCCTCCACTCAAGGACCAGCGTCGCCGACACGCCTTCGCCGACGTGCTTGACGACGTTGGTGGCCAGTTCCGTGACGAGCAGCTCCGCTTCGTCGACCGCGACGGGCATACCCCACCGGTTCAGTTGCTTGGCGACTGCCCTCCGAAGCAGGCGCACCTCCGCCGGCACCGCCTCGAACGGCAGGACACAGCGGAGTCGGGGTTCGGTGATCTCGTAGCCAGGCATGGCCACTCCTCCCTCCCAGCCACGCACATGCTGCGCCTGCCGTGTCCGTACGGCTGCACTGCGTAGCGATCTAAGAGCGAGCATGGCATGGAGAAGTCTCACTGTGTAACTTCTCATGAGAATCCATCGAGTGAACGGTGAGACCCTTGCCGGCTGCCTAGCCTGATGAGGATCTCCGGGCGTGCCGCCCGGCTCATGACGAAGGAATCTGATTCGAAAATCTCCCAACGCCGCAGTTCAGACCGGTTCCGTTGATTGGAGGGACACTTGATAACCGAGCATGTTGAGCTGGCTGACCAGGCGCCGCGTCTGGCGTGCCCGGCCGGTTCGCTGGAGGAAGTAGTCCGCTCCGAGGTCGGCGTACTCGGCGTCGTTGGTGAGCATGTGCCAGATCGAGGTCAGGATCGTGTGGCCGACGGCGACCAGGGCCCGCTTCTTGCCGCGGCGGATCGCGATGCGTTTGTAGCGGGAGGCGAGGTAGGTGTTCTTGCTGCGGGCCGCGGCGGTGGCGGCGAGTCCGAGCGCGTTCTTCAGCCACGGGTCGCCGGGCCGGGACTTGCCGGAGGTGTGCTTGCCGGCGGACTCGTGGTTGCCCGGACACATTCCGGCCCACGAGGCGAGGTGGGCGGCCGAGGGGAAGCGGGCCATGTCCGCGCCGATCTCGGCCAGGATCATCTCTGCCGAGCGGGTGCTGACGCCCGGGATCGTGGTCAGCAGCTCGATCTGACGGCGAAACGGGGCGAGCCGGCGGGCGATCTCCTCGCTGAGGCGGGCCTCGGTCGCGGTGACCGCGTCGATGCGGTCCAGCATGGTCCGTGCAAGGAAGGCGTGGTGGTCGGTGAACTGGCCGGTCAGCGCCTGGGCGAGGATCTGACGCTTGGCACGCATGCTCGCCCTCGCCATCTCGGCGAGGACGTGCGGGTCGCGTTCCCCGGCGATCAGTGCCTCCAGCATCGCGCGGGCGGACTTGCCCAGCAGATCCGAGACGACCGCGGACAGTTTGATCCCGGAGTCTTCGAGGAGCTTCTCCAGTCGCTGGGCCTCGCGGGTGCGTTCGCGGATGACCTCGGTGCGGTAGCGGGTCAGGTCCCGCAGCTGGCGGATGGCCGGCGGCGGCACGAACGAGGGCCGCACCAGGCCGTGTTCGACCATCTTGCAGATCCATTCGGAGTCCGCGACGTCGGTCTTGCGGCCCGGGACGTTCTTCATGTGCCGGGCGTTGAGAAGCCAGCACTCGATGTCGTTCTCCAGCAGGTAGAACACCGGCTTCCAGTACGCACCGGTCGCCTCCATGCCGACCACCGTGACGCCCTCAGACAGAAGCCAGTCACGCATGGCCAGCAGGTCGGAGGTCATCGTCAGGAACGTACGGATCTCTTTGCGCCGGCGCTTGCCCGGCCCCGGGACGCGAACGCAGACCTTCACGTCCGCCTTGCCGATGTCGATTCCGGCGCATCGCTCGTGGACCACGTCCATGCCCCGGTCCTCCCCTCCCGCGTAGTGCGGTTGTGCGGCAGCCGTCCAGCGGGGACCGACCAGGCAAAAGAATCTGATTCGCATGCTCGTGGCAACACTTCCGGGTGCCTGACGAAGGGTCCCCGGCGTCCTACTCAATGTCGGGTTCCGGAGGCACCAAGACTCCGCGACGTCAGCCGGACGGCCGTAGCCCGATTTTCTCCCCTTCGGGGTATCGCCGTCCGGAGATCGGATTACTCAATGACGAAGTCAAGCGCTCGTGGTGACCGATGAGTCTCTCAAGCGGCTTGGGTCGCTGGTGGGACGGAGGTGAACAGCCTCTTGTCTCGCAGCATCGCCCAGAGCACGTCGACCCGGCGCCGGGCGAGTGCGAGCACCGCCTGGGTATGCAGCAGCCCCTCGGAGCGTTTCCTGAGGTAGTAGTCGCGAGATGGACCGGGCCGCATCATGGCGGTCTGGGCTGCCAGGTAGAAGACGTGCCGCAGGCGTCGGCTGTAGCGTTTTGGCCGGTGGTAGTTGCCGGAGCGGCGGCCCGAGTCCCGGGCGACCGGAGCGAGGCCGGCGTGGGAGGCGAGGCGGCCTGCATCGCGGTAGCCGGACAGGTCGCCGACTATGGCGATGAACTCGGCGCCCAGGACGGGTCCCGTGCCGGGCCTCGACTCGATGATCTCGGCGCGTTCGTCGGTGCGGAAGGTCTCGCGGATGTCCCGGTCGTTGTCCTTGATCCGCTCGTCCAGGGCCAGGAGCTGGTGAGCGAGGTCGCAGACCAGCTTGGCAGCCCGTTTCTCCCCGGGCAGCTCGATCTGCTGGGACTGCGCCGCGTCCACGGCCTTGGCCGCGACATCGCCGGCGCTGCGGACCTTGCGCCGTTCCAGCCAGGCCGTCAGGCGTCTGACCCCGACCCGGCGCAGAGCGGCCGGGGTCTGGTATTCGGTCAGCATCACCACCGGGCCCTTGGCCGCGGAGCAGTCGAAGGCCCGCTCCAGGGCGGGGCAGATACCGACCAGCAGGTCCCGAAGCCGGTTGATGAGCCGGACGCGGTCAGCGATCAGGTCGGCCCGGTAACGGGTCAGCACCTGGAGTGTCGAGACCAGCTCCGGCGGCGTACTCAACGCGGTGAAGTCCTTGGGCCGCATGCGAGCCTGGTCGGCGATGACGCGGGCGTCCCTGGCGTCGGTCTTGCCCTCGCCCTTGTAGGCGCCGGACATGCGGTTGACCGTGCGGCCGGGGACGTAGACGACGTGCTGACCGTGCGCGATCAGCAGGGCCGGCGACAAGGCGGAGGCCCGGCCGGAGACGTCGACCGCCCACCGGACCTCTTCAGCCCGTTCGCGGGCGGTCTCGATCAGGGCGAGGACCTGGACCTCGTCGTCGATCACCTTCGTCGAGAACAGCGTCTCGCCGTCGGCGTCGACCGCCACCGCCCAGTGATGCCCCTTGCCGGCGTCTATGCCGACCCATATCCGTGCTCGCCGCGAACTCAAGTCTGTGGCTCCGTTCCACCGTGCCCAGCACTTCCATGGCCCGCAGAACACTCCGCCAACAGGTCCCTGAGCAGCGATGACCGCAGTTCTCAATCAGCAGTCGGAGCGTCCCGGAGGACCGGGCGGCCATTCCTTCGCAGTCATCAACGACAGAGCCGCATCAGCCACACCCGGTCCTCCCGGACCGCCAACCATTCTTAGGGAACCGCATGTCCGAACGGACCACTACCCGCCGCCGCCAACTGGGCGCGATGATGCGAAAGTTGCGGGCCCGCAGGGGTCTGACTCTTGAGGAGGCCGGGCGGCTCGTCGGAGTCTCCAAGGCCACGGTCAGCCGGTACGAGACCCAGGCCGGGCCGGTGAAGTGGCTCGTGGTCGACGCGCTGTGCCGTGAGTACGGGGCAACGGACGCCGAGCGCAACGCCGTTATCGGCATCGCCAAGAACGCCAAGCAGCAAGGCTGGTGGAGCTCCTTCGCCGACTCCATCCCGGAGAGCATGAACCTGCTGCTCACTCTTGAAGACGAAGCCGTGCGCGAGAGTCACTTCGCGTGCGTCTACGTCCCCGGGCTTCTCCAGACTCGGGCGTACAGCACAGCGCTGCAGAAGGCCAACGAAGTCCCCCTGGAGTCAACGGAGATCGAGCGGCTGGTCGACATCCGCATGAAGCGGCAGGAGATCCTCGTCCGCCCGAAGCCGCTCCGCCTGTGGGCAATCCTCGACGAGTCCGTGATCCGCCGCGTCGTGGGGTCGCCTCCGGTCATGAAGGAGCAGCTCGACCGACTGCTCGAAGCGAACGAGTCTCCTCACATCACGCTTCAGGTGCTGCCCTTCGCCAAGGGGGCCCATGCGGCCGCGCTGGGAAGCTTCGTCATCATCGGCGGCTCAGAGCCAGCCCTCGACGTGGTCTACGTCGACTTCCACACGGGCTCCCTCTTCCTGGAGAAGGACGAGGAACTGGAGCGCTACAGACTTGCGTTCGAGTACCTCCAGGCACAAGCGTTGGACATGGAGTCCTCCTCCGCCATGATCCATCGCGCCCGCAAGGAGCTGTAATGTCCGCCGGCCCTCAGCCTGCCCATGAGCCCGTCTGGTTCAAGTCGTCGTACAGCGGCGGCAACACGACCGAGTGCGTGGAGGCCGCCTTCATCCTGTCTGGCGTGCTCGTGCGCGACTCCAAGCAGCCTGGGCACCCTCACCTCACGGTCTCGGCGAAGGCATGGGCCGGCTTTCTGGCAGGGGCGCTCCCCCAGGCGCGGTGATGACCGGGCCCGACACGCAATCGGGCACAGCCGGGACGGCAGGGAGTTCCTACGCCAGCGACCTCCGCACCGCCTCGACCAGCGACGCCGCACGCGCATCGTCGGGCCCCTCGATGATGTGGTTCATCACGTAGCCGAAAGAGATGCCGTGCTCCGGGTCGGCGAAGGCGAGGGAGCCGCCTCGGCCGGCGTGGCCGAAGGCGTTCGGGCCGGTCATGGGGTTGGTGTCGGTGGGGAGCATGTAGCCGGAGCTGAAGCGGCTCGGGATCATCAGCACCTGGTCAAGGCCGTTGGCCTGCTCCTTGGTCGCGGATGCGAGGGTTTCCGGGGTGAGCAGGCGCACGCCGTCCACCTCGCCGATCAGCGCGGCGTACATGCGGGCCAGCCCGCGCGCGGTGCCGATGCCGTTGGAGGCCGGGAGTTCCGCGGCCTGCACCTCGGGCGAGTTGAAGTCGATCTCGGCCGGATCGGTGACCGCGAACGCCCTGGTGCTGAGCGAGTTCGGGTCGCGCATGGCGGCGACCAGTTCGCGGAACTCCTCGGGGATCGCCTCCAGAGGGACCGTGGCGAGGTCGACTTCCGGCTGCTGGTACACCATCCGGCTGACCCGGTCCCGTTCGTTCGCGGGCAGTCCGATGAAGAAGTCCAGGTCCAGCGGCGCCGCGATCTCCTCGGCGAGGAAGCGGCCCGGTGTGCGGCCCGACACCCGGCGGATCACCTCGCCCACCAGCCAGCCGTAGGTCCGGCCGTGATAGCCGTGGGCGGTGCCCGGGGTCCACACGGGGCGCTGGGCGGCCAGTGCGGCCGTCATCGGGTGCCAGGCCAACGCCTCGGCCAGTGACACCGGTTGGTCCAGAGCGACCAGGCCGGCCTGGTGGGACAACAGCCGGCGCACCGGGATGTCCGACTTTCCGTTCGCCGCGAACTCCGGCCAGTACTCGGCCACTGGCGCGTCCAGGTCCAACGCGCCCCGCTGGGACAGCAGATGCGCCGCGGTCGCCGTCACTCCCTTGGTCGCCGAGTAGACGAGTTGCAGCGTGTCCCGTGTCCACGGACGAGCGGTGTCAGGGTCGGCGATCCCACCCCACAGGTCCACCACCGGCTGGCCGTCCCGGTACACGCAGACCGACGCGCCGATGTCCCCGTGCTGAGCGAAGTTCGCCGCGAACGCTTCGCGTACCGGTTCGAACCCGGCCGCGACCTCACCGTCGATCGTCGTCATGCCGCCCATCCTGGCATTTCCTCGCCTTCGCTGCCGCCGCGTTGCGGATCCTCCTCGTACGGCCGTGTTCTGCCAGGAACTCGTAGGCGGACGCCGGGATGTTCGAGGTCTCCGTGAGTCTGCGGTGCAGCCAGTCCGATGCCTCGGCCAGCGTGGAGTGGTCCCAGGGATGGTTCAGGGAGATGTCTCGCAGGAGAGTCCATTCCTGGAGTCTGTGGGTCAGGAAAGGGTGACCGGAGATGGTTTGGATCATGGTGGATGCCCAGGAGAGGTAGGCGGGGGTGAGGTGGAGCGCTGCCGCTCGTTCGTCGAGGTGGCGCAGGACGGCCGAGCGGGCCATCGTGAGGTCCGGGTCGGTGAGGATGCGGCGGACCAGCCCTGATTCCTCGGCCGGGTGGACCGTGTTCAGGGCGTTGAGATACGTCGCGAATCTCGCGTGCTCGGGCGGCTCCTGGTCGTTCATGGTGAGGTCAACGTACCCAGTCCCGCAGGAACGCCGACACCGCCTCGTGCACCTCGTGCACCTCGTGCACCTGGTCCGGCTGGTCCAGGTGGACGTCATGGCCCGCGTTCGGGACGACCGCGCGGTGGCCGTCGGAGAAGAGCCGGGCGGTCAGGTCGTCCCATTCGCCCAGGTGGCCGGCCAGGCCGTGGAGGAGCAGGAACGGGGGCCGCGTCGGCGACGGGGGAGACGACGGGGGAAGAAGGGGGGCGGGCTCGTCGTCGCGGTCGGCGAGGTGGGTGCCGTCGGAGGTGGTGAGGGTGCGGAGGGACAACTGGGGCTCCGTTCTGCGGCTCGGTGCGTGCGTGTGCAGGGGTGCGCCTTGCCTTGACACGGCTCGACTCAGGTTCAGGGAAGCCGTCGGGCCGCGCGTTAGCCTCGTAGACGATCGCGACCGTCACGGCGTACACACGACCGCGACCCGCGACCGCGAGCGATCCATTAGGAGGAGTCGGACATGGCCAAGGTTCCCAGCGCGGTGATCGCCGCGAGCGGGCTCGTCGGTGGGTACGGCGTGGCTCGGTGGACGAGGAAGCGGCAGCTCGGCGGGGTCGTGCTCGCCGTCGCGGGAGCCGCGGCCGCGCAGCAGTGGCGGCAGCAGGCCGGCGGGAAGGCCGCGGGGGCGTTGACCGCCGCATACGTCGCCGCCTTCGCCTCCTCGCATCCGCTGGCCAAGAAGGTGGGCGCCTGGCCCGCCGTGTTCGGGGTGGCCGGGGCCGTCGCGCTCGCCTCGTGGGCGGTCGCCGACCGGCGCTCCTGACCGGCGTGCCCGACGGGTGCTCCCGACCTGCGTGTCCGACCGGTGCTCCCGACCGGCGCTCCCAACCAGGGTTCCCGACCGGCGTACGGACGAAGAGCCCGTCGTGCAGGCTGAGGCCGCCCCAGGAGTTACCGGCCCAGCGCCGACCGCAGCGTCACCCCATGGCGTCGGCGCAGGCGTCGTACCTCCCACACCGACAGCAGGGTCACCGACAGCGGGCCGCCCAGCAGGAAGGTGTAGAGGACCAGGGGCGGGGCGGCCACCTCCGGGTCGTCGAACAGACCCAGGCCGAAGAGGGACCAGACCAGGAGCGGGGAGATCAGGGCCGGCAGCAGGTCGTGCACGTCGCCGAGGCGAAAGCAGGAGTTGAAGCCGTAGACCAGGGCCGCCACCGTGACGGGGACCGCCAGGAGCAGCGCGGCGGCGCAGGCGAGGGCGCCGACGAAGAACACCACGATCAGCAGAATGCTGAACAGGATGCCGTGATAGTCGAAGTCGGACAGCGAGATGATCTCGCCCTTCAACAGTTCGATCAGGAACCAGCACACTCCGACACTGAGCGGGATCGCGCACACGGTCAGCAGGGGACCCGGCAGACGCCGCGCGTACACGCGGCCGAGCGGTGAGCGCGCGGCCGCGATGAACACGGTCACGGCGACGAACGCGGTCGCGAACGTGATCCCGCAACCGATCAGCAGGTCCTCCAGCTTGCCCATGACGAACTTCTCGCGCCCCTCCTTCAACGGGTAGGCCATCAGCAGCCACACCGTCGCGGCCACGCCGACCGCCGTACGGGCCCACTGCAGGGCGCGGACGACAGGGTCGTCCACCCGGTCGGCGCGGGAGGGTTCGGCCAGCGCGGAGGCGACGGCGAACGGGTTGGGCATGGAGCGGAAGGGCACGGACCTGGTCCGGCCGACGGCGTTCACGTGTGCGTCTCCCCCGAGTACGTGCTGTGGTTCACGTGTTCGCACGTGCCACGGCGAGACACCTTATATGATCTTTACCGCCCTCGCCCCTCCACCACCCGCCCTCGCCCCTGCTCCCGCCCCTGCTCCTGCCCCTGCCCCTGCCCGTGGGGCCCCCGCCCCCGACCTGAACGCCCGTCGATACCCCTGCGGGCTCGTTCCCACCACCCTTCGGAAGCGTTCCCGGAAGGCCGTCGGGGAGCCGAAGCCCGCCTGGGCGGCGATGTGTTCCACCGGGTACGCCGTCGTCTCCAGCAGGTGCTGTGCGCGCCGCACCCGTGCCCGGTGCAGCCACTGCAACGGCGTCGTGCCGGTCTGTTCGCGGAAGCGGCGGTTGAGGGTGCGGGTGCTCATGCCCGCCCGCTCGGCGATCTGGTCCAGCGTCACATCGCCGCCGGCGCAGTTGTCCTCCAACCAGGCAAGCAGCGGCTCCAGGGTCGCTCCGGCGGGGGCCGGCGGCAGGTCGTGGACGATGAACTGGGCCTGGCCGCCCTCCCGTTCGAGGGGTACGACGGACATCCGGGCGGTCTGGGCCGCCACGGCCGAGCCATGGTCGTTGCGGACCATGTGCAGGCACATGTCCAGGGCGGCGGCCGCGCCCGCCGAGGTGAGGAACTGGCCGTTGTCGACGTACAGGACGTTCGGGTCGACGGTCACCTTCGGGTAGCGCTCGGCGAGGTCCCGTGCCGCGATCCAGTGCGTCGTCACGCGCAGCCCGTCCAGCAGGCCCGTGGCGGCGAACAGGAACGCGCCGACGCAGACCGAGGCGATGCGCGTGCCCTTCGCCGCGGCGTCCCGCAGGGCCTCCGCGACGCCGGCCGGCAGCGGGTCCGGCGGGTCCTCGACCCCGGGCAGGATGATCGTGTCCACCTCCGCCAGCGCCTCCAGGCCGTACGGCGTCCGCACCGTGAACGCACCGGCGCTCACCTCTCCGGAAGGCGACGGCGAGCAGACCCGTACCCGGTACGCCTCCCGCCCGTCGGGCAGCCGCGCCCATCGGAAGGCGTCGATCGGGGCGGCCAGGTCGAAGGGGACGACCCCGTCCAGGGCCAGTACGGCGACGGTGTGCATGGCGCGATCGTAGGCAGTGCGTCGGCGCGCTGGCGAGAATCCGTCGGCTCCTGGCATTTCCGCCGCTTCTGCGAGATCACCACGACGGCCTACCGTCGCTGCGTGACCAAGCTCCTCCTCGCCCTCCACGTCCTCGCCGCGATCGTCGCGGTCGGTCCCGTCACCGTCGCCGCCAGCATGTTCCCGCCCGCCGCGCGCCGGGCCCTGGCCGCGCCCGACGACGAACGCGCGGGCGAGACCGTACGACTGCTGCACCGCATCTGCCGGGTGTACGCCGGGGTCGGCATCGCCGTGCCCGTGTTCGGGTTCGCCACGGCGGGCGCGATGGGCGTGATGGGCGACCCCTGGTTGATCGTGTCCATCGCGTTGACCGTCCTCGCCGCGCTCACCCTCGTCGTCCTCGTCCTGCCCCGGCAGGAGCCGTTCGTGGAGTTCGAGGGCGGGGGCCAGGGCGGAGACCAGGGCGAGAGCCGGGGGGCGGGTGCGGCCACCGTCCAACTCGCCATGTTCACCGGCGTGTTCAACCTGCTGTGGGCGACCGTGACGATCCTGATGATCGTGCGGCCGGGGTCGACGACCGGGGCGTAGACGGCCCGGTTTTCGTTATCACCCCGGCTCCCGCCCGTCTCCCTGTCATGCATGTGACTCGACCTCGCCTTCCCGGACCTCTCCAGATCAGCCGCCGCAGCATGCTGAAGGCCGCGGGCGCGGCGACGGGAGCCGCCTCCCTGGGGATCGGTACGGCCCTCTCCGCGTCCCCCGCCGCCGCATCCCCCGCCGCCGCGGCCGGCCGCTACACGCACCCCGGTCTCCTGCACACCCACGCCGACCTGGCGCGTATGGCCGCCAAGGTGAAGGCGGGAGCCGCGCCCTACACCGCCGGGTTCGCCAAGCTCACCGCCAACCGGCATGCGCAGAGCGGCTGGACGGCCAACCCGCAGGAGATCGTGTACCGGGGCTCGGGCTCGCCCCAGAACTACGCGACCCTCTACAACGACATCCACGCCGCCTACCAGAACGGCCTGCGCCATCACGTCAGCGGCGAGAGCGGGTACGCCGACACCGCCGTGGCGATCCTCAACGCCTGGTCCGCGAAGCTGACTTCGGTGCAGGGGTCCGCCGACCGGTTCCTCGCGGCCGGGCTGTACGGCTACCAGTTCGCCAACGCCGCCGAACTCGTGCGCGACCGCGCCGACTTCGAGCTGGAGCGCTTCCAGAAGATGCTGAGCACCGTCTTCTCCCCGCTCAGCGAGAGCTTCCTGACCGACCACAACAACGCCGTCGTCACCAACTACTGGCCCAACTGGGATCTCACCGCCCTCGCCTGCGTCCTCGCCACCGGCATCTTCTGCGACGACGGAAACAAGGTGGAACAGGCCGTCGAGTACTTCAAGAACGGTTCCGGGCTCGGCTCCGTCAGGCACGCCATCCCCGTCGTGCAGGACGACGGCCTCGCCGAGTGGCTGGAGGCCGGCCGCGACCAGGGGCACTCGCTGCTCGGCGTCGGCCTCATGGGCACCGTCTGCGAGATGGCCTGGAACCAGGGCGTCGACCTCTACGGCTACGACGACAGCCGCTTCCTCAAGGGCGCGCAGTACGTGGCCAAGTGGAGCCTGGGCGGTGACGTGTCCTACACCGCGAACACCCGCAGGAAGGGGGCGATCGGGGGCTGGTCCGGCACCGAGACCGCCTCCGACGCGGCCGCCGTCGACCCGACGATGACCCGGCCCGTCTGGGCGATGATCGCCAACCACTACACCAAGCGCCGGGGACTGTCCGCCCCCTACCTCACCCGGATCGCCGCCAAGGCGGCCCCCGAGGGCGGCGGCGGGGACTACGGCCCCAACAGCGGCGGCTACGACCAACTCGGCTTCGGGACACTGACGTTCACCCGGGACAGGTCGGCATCGGCATCGGCGTCAGCTTCGGCTTCGGCTTCGACCTCGACCTCGGACACCACCGGGTCGTCGGACCAGACGGCCGAGACCTCCGCCTCGCCCTCCGCCTCCCCCTCCACCGGCTCCACGAGCCCTGCCACCGGCCGGACCCCCGCCAAAAAGAGCGGCGACCTCGCCTCCACCGGCTCCACCGACCTCGTCGCCTGGACCGCCGCCACCGGCGTCACGGCCCTCGCCGGCGGCCTGCTGCTGCTCCGTCGCCGAGGGCGCGTACGAGACGTACGAGACGGGGCCGAGTGACCCCGTAGGGGCGGGCCGTGGGGGCCTACGCCCCCAGGCCCCGCGCCACCGTGTAGATCACCAGCCCCGCCAACGATCCCACCACCGTGCCGTTGATCCGAATGAACTGCAGGTCACGGCCGATGTGCGCCTCGATCTTGCGGGTCGTGTGCTCCGCGTCCCAGCCCGCCACGGTGTCGGTGATCAGGGAGGTGATCTCCTTGCGGTAGGTCGTCACGACGTGCACCGCCGCGCCCTCGACCCAGCTGTCGACCTTCTCCTGGACCCTGGGCTCGGTGGCCATCCGGGCCCCCAGGGAGAGCAGGGAGGCCCGCACCCGCAGCCGCAGCTCGCTGCGCTCGTCCTCCGCAGCCGCGACGATCATGGAGCGTACGGCGGTCCAGGCGGACGCGATCAGGTCCTGGACCTCGCCGCGGCCCAGCACCTCGCCCTTGAGCCGCTCCACCCGCGCGCGCGTGTCCGTGTCGGACTGGAGGTCGGAGGCGAAGTCGGTGAGGAAGCGGTCGAGGGCGCCGCGGGCCGGGTGGGAGGGCATGTCCCGCATCTCCGCGCAGAACCGCAGCAGCTCCTTGTAGACGCGCTCGCCGACCTTCTTGTCGACGAACCGCGGGGTCCAGCCGGGCGCGCCGCCCTGCACCGCGTCCATCACGGAGTCGGCGTGCAGCACCAGCCAGTCGTGCGCCCGGGTGACCACCAGGTCCACCGCGCGCCGGTGGCCGCCGTCCGCGACGACCTTCTCCAGCATCTTCCCTATGCCGGGCGCGATCTCCTGGGCGTCGGCCCGCCGGGTGATCGCCTCGCCGACCACCGCCTGGACGTCGGAGTCCCGCAGCACCGTCAGCGCGCCCCGCAGCGCCGTCGCCAGCTCCTGGGTCACCCGGTCGGCGTGCTCCGGCTCGGCCAGCCACACGCCCAGCCGGCTGCCGATGCCGACGGTGCGCAGCCGCTGTCGTACGACGTCCTCGGAGAGGAAGTTCTCGCCGACGAACTCGCCGAGCGAGACGCCCAGCTGGTCCTTCTTGTTCGGGATGATCGCCGTGTGCGGGATGGGGAGGCCGAGCGGGTGGCGGAAGAGGGCGGTGACCGCGAACCAGTCGGCGAGCGCGCCGACCATGCCGGCCTCGGCGGCGGCCGCGACATAGCCCGCCCAGGCGCCGGCGCCCCGGTGGGAGGCCCACTCGGCGAGGACGTACACCACGGCGACGAACAGCAGCAGGCCGGTCGCGGTGAGCTTCATGCGCCGTACGCCGCGCCGCTTCTCCTCGTCTGCGGCACTGAAGACCGTCATCGTGCGTACGACACCCACCGGCTCCCCTTCTTGATCACTTTCTTCCGATTTCGTACGATCCATCCGCTTCACCCGTTCCACCCGTTCCGCCCGCAGTCATTGTCCCCACTTGACCTACTCCTGGAACGGAACAAGAGTTCCCGGCGTCTGTCAGACGGGGGAGCTCAACGGTGAACTCCTGAACACACGTATGACCGCACGACCCGGAGCCTCACCGCTCCCCTCACCGAGGAGAACCACAGCCGCATGGCCGCCGAGCGTCATGTACGGCACAGCGCCCTGCTGTCCGCGATCGTCGCCCTCGTCGTGGGCCTGTCCGTCGCCATATACGCCTCCGTCGCCGCCGACCACGGTCTCGGGCGCGCCGGAAACGCCCTCGCCGGGCCCGGCGGGCATCGCGACGCGGCGGTCCCCGCCTCCACCGGCGTCTGGGTCGGCGCCTGGGCCGCCTCGCCCGTCGGCGGCGAGCCGGGCACCGAGACCTCCGGGACGGCGGACCGCACGGTCCGCAACATCGTGCACACCGGCGTCGGCGGGACGAGCGCCCGCGTCACGCTGTCCAACCTCTACGGCACCGGCCCGCTGACCGTCACCCACGCCACACTCGCCGTCGCGGCCGGAGAAGACGGCCCGGCCGTGGCCGCCGACACCCTGCGCCGGCTCACCTTCGGCGGGGCCACGACCGTCGTCGTCCCGGCCGGCGGGCAGACCGTCAGCGACGCGGTGGCCGTCGCCGTGCCGTACGACTCCGACGTCGTCGTCAGCATCTACTCCCCCACCTCCGCCGGCCCGGTCACCTACCACCCGCGCGCCCGCCAGACCAGCTACGTCGCCGACGGCGAGCACACCGAGGACGTGACCGGCGCCCCGTACACCGGGGCCGGGGACCACTGGCGGTATCTGACCGCGCTGGACGTGCTCGGCACCGAGGCCGACGGGACCGTGGTCGCCCTGGGCGACTCCCTCACCGACGGGGCCACCTCCAGCACGGACGCGAACCGCCGCTGGCCGGACGTGCTGTCCGACCGGCTGCGCACCGCCGTCGCCGACGCCTCCGGCGGCTCGGACGGCTCCGGCGCGCCCCGCTACGGCGTGGTCAACGAGGGCATCAGCGGCAACCAGGTCCTCGCCGACGGAGCGGGCCCGACCTCGGGCAACCCCAGCGGTCTGAAGCGCTTCGAGCGGGACGTCCTCGGCCGGCCGAACGTCAAGGTCGTCGTGATCGACCTCGGCGTCAACGACATCCTGCGCAACAAGGGCCTCGCCGACCCCGACGCGATCCTGACGGGCCTGCGCGCCCTCGTCGACCGGGCCCACGCCCACGGCATCAAGGTCGTCGGCGCCACCCTCATGCCGTTCCACGGCCACCGCGGCTACAGCGACGCCCGGGACGACGTACGGCAGCGCATCAACGCGAAGATCCGGGACGGCAAGGTCTTCGACGCCGTCGTCGACTTCGACAAGGCGCTGCGCGACCCCTACGCCCCGCGCAGCCTGCGCCCCGACTACGACTCGGGCGACCATCTGCACCCCAACGACCGGGGCTACCGCACGATGGCCCAGACCCTGCGCCTGACCGAGCTGACGGGGTCGGCGCCGGCCGAGCTCTAGGTCACCACGTCTAGGACCCGTCGTTCAGGACCCGTCGTTCAGGACCCGTCGTTCGGATCAGGCAGGGGACTCGGGGCGTGCCCGTCCAGTTCGCGCCGTGCCGCCTTGCGCTCCAGTTTCTGCTGCTTCTCCTGGTCCTTCTGGCGGCGGCGCGCCTCCCGGGTCTGCTTGCGTTCGACGCCGACCCCGCCCCAGAAGGCGAACCCGGTGACGATCACCCGCGGACCGCCCGGGTCCGCCGGGACGCCCGACTCACTGTGGTCGAAGCCGCCCATGACGCCGATGCCGCGTACGACGACCTCGACGCCCGGCGGTACGACGATCTGCATCCCGCCCATGATCGCGATGCAGTTGATCTCGACCTCGCCCGCCGCGAAGTTCGCCTCGCGCAGATCGATCTCGCCGCCGCCCCAGAAGGCGAAGCAGGTGAAGCGCCGGGGCACCGTCCAGCGGCCCTTGCGCTGGAAGCCGGACATCACGGCCACGGCCCAGGACGACGAGCCCTCGCCGCCCACGATCCGCCCGGCCCAACTCCCGTCCGGCTGCGGGTCCTTGCGCAGGGACAGCGCGGGCGACACCGAAGGCGGCGGGGTGACGCCCGCGACCGGCAGGTCCCGGGTGATGGGCGTCAACTCGCCGTACGTGCGCGCCCGGTACGTCTGGTCCAGCCGCTCCTCGAACTCCGTCATGTCGAGGCGGCCCTCCGCGAGGGCGTCCCGCAGGACCTCGGCGACCCGCTCGCGATCGGCGTCGGAGGCGCGGAGGTCCGGGACTGCGTCGTCGGTCATATCAGCAGCCTACGAGCTCTGGCCGCCGGGCACTACGGTCTCCCGTCCGGGCGGCGGCACGGGGGCGTCGGAGCTGCCGGAGGCCCGTGAGCCGTCGCCCATGGCGGACAGCATCCTCGCGATCACCGCCTCGATGTCCGGCTCGCGCACCGACAGGTCGAGCAGCGGGTACTCCGCGGCGATCCGCGCCACCAGCGGGGCCGCCGACGCCGACGCCGGGAACGCCAGCCACTGCCGGGGCCCGTCCACCTTGACCACCCGGGCCGCCGGGCCCGCCTCGATCGGCGGCAGCTCCCGCTCCAGGTCCACCACCAGGGTCCGCTCCCCTTCGCCCGCCTCGTGCAGTCCGGCGAGACCCCCGTCGTAGACGAGTCGCCCGTGGTCGATGACCATCACCCGGGAGCAGAGCTGTTCGATGTCCTGGAGGTCGTGGGTGGTCAGCAGGACCGTCGTGCCGCGCTCGGCGTTCAGCTCGCGCAGGAACTCCCGCACCCGGGCCTTGGAGACGACGTCCAGGCCGATCGTCGGCTCGTCGAGGTAGAGCACCTCGGGGTCGTGCAGCAGGGCCGCCGTGATGTCCCCGCGCATCCGCTGACCGAGCGAGAGCTGCCGTACGGGCACGTCCAACAGGGAGGACAGGTCGAGGAGTTCGACCAGGCGGTCGAGGTTCTCGCGGTAACGGGCGTCCGGGATGCGGTACATGCGGTGCATCAGCCGGTAGGAGTCGATGAGAGGAAGGTCCCACCACAGCGTCGTACGCTGCCCGAACACCACCCCGATCCGGTGCGCCAGCCGGGTCCGCTCCCGGGACGGGTCGATGCCCGCCACCCGCAGCCGGCCGCCGCTCGGCACCAGGATCCCGGTCAGCATCTTGATCGTCGTCGACTTCCCGGCTCCGTTCGGCCCGATGTAGCCGACCATCTCGCCGCGCGCCACCCGGAAGGAGATCGAGTCGACCGCCCGCACCTGCCGCCGCTCCCGCTTCAGGAAACCGGTCTTCCTGCGCACGTCGAAGACCTTCTCGACGCGGTCGAGTTCGATGAACGCCGACTCCGACTCCCCGGCCGTCCCCGGCTCCGCCTCCGCGGCCATCCCTGGCCCCCTCTCCGTGGCCGTCCCCGGCTCCCTCTCCATGGCCGTCCCCGACTCCTTCAACTCCCCGTGCTCCGATACGACCGCAGTCCCGCCCGCCACGCCAGCCCGGCCAGCGCACAGCTCGCCACCGCCACCAACGGCGGCGCGAAAGCCGTCCACTCGGGCAGGCCCAGCGGATACGGCCGCCCCAACACATAGGCCGCGGGCACCCAGTTGACGAACGCCAGCGGCAGCACGAAGGTCACCCCCCGCACCAGCTCCTTGCCGAACACGGTCGGCGGATACTGCAACAGCGTCTGCCCGCCGTACGTGAACGCGGACTGCGCCTCCGCCGAGTCCTGCGCCACGAACTGGAAGGCCGCGCCCGCCACGAACACCGCGCCGAAGATCGCCCCGCCGCTGACCACCGTCACCGGCAGCAACAACAGCTTGGGCACGGTCCAGTCGACGTCCACGTTCGCCAGCGCGTACCCGAGCACCAGCGCGCCCTGGGTGATCCTGCCGAGGCGGCGCAGCGCGAACCGGTCCGCGGCCATCTGCGCGAGCACCGGCGCGGGACGCACCAGGAGAACGTCCAGGGTGCCGTCGCGCAGCCGTCGGCCCAGCCGGTCCATCGAGCCGATCGCCAGGTCGGCCAGGCCGAAGGCGGTCGCGGACAGGCCGTAGAGCAGGGCCACCTCGGGCAGCGCGTAGCCGCCGAGCGCGTCGACCCGCGAGAACATCAGCAAGATCGCGACAAAGTCCAGCCCGGTCACCAGCAGCGCGCCGAACGCGGTGATCGCGAAGGAGACCCGGTAGGCCATGGTGGAGCGGATCCACATCCCGGCGATGAGTCCGTAGGCGCGCAGCCCCTCCGCCGCCCGGCCGTATGCGGTCACGCGGCCGTCGCCGCACTCGGTCACCCGGGCAGGGCCGTACGCGGTCACCTGGTCGCAGCCGTGCTCAGCCACCCTGGACCACCACCCGGCGCGTCGCGGCCGACTGCAGCAGCCGGCCCGCCGCCAGCAGCGCCACCGCCCACCCGGCCTGGAAGGCGAACGTCGGCAACGGGTCCGCCTTCCCCATCAGCACGTCCGCGGGCATCTGGAGCAGCGCCGACCAGGGCAGCGCGCGGACGATCTCGCCGAGCGCGCCCGGGAAGACGTTCAGCGGCAGGGTCATCCCCGAGCAGAAGATCCCGGTGACCATCAGCGTCTGGAGCACACCGGTGCCGTCCAGCAGCCAGAACGCGCTCAGCGCCGCCAGATAGCGGATCCCGAAGCTGACGACCATCGCCAGCAGGACCGCCGTGAGACAGGCCAGCCAGGTCAGTGGATCGTCGGGCAGCGCAGTGGGGAAGAACAGCACGCCGAAGGCGAAGGGGATCACCCCGCGGCCCAGCAGCTGGAACAGCGCCCGGCCCAAGTCCGTCGCCAGCCACCACAGTTGGAGGTCGGCCGGCCGGTACAGGTCCACGGCGACCTCGCCCGTGCGGATGCGCTCCATGAGGTCGGCCTCGAAACCGCCGCCCTGGATCGCCAGCGTCGCGTACAGCGCCTGCCCCAGCCACACATAGGTGACGGCCTGCGCCTGGTCGTAGCCCCCGAGCTGGGGCCGCTCGTCCCACAACGCCAGATATGTGTAGACGAGGATCAGGCCGAAAACGGTGTTGGTGAACACCCCCGCGGCCGTGGCCGCCCGATAGGTCGCGTACCTTCTGAAACCCCCCGCTGCGACGGCCGCGTACAACCGCGCCGAACCCACGGCAACCGTCCTCTCCGCCTCTGCGACGCCCGATCCGCCTTTAGACACCGAAGCGCAGGAGCCTAGTCCTGCGCCGCCGTCGGGTGCCAACCGTTTTCCGGGCACGACGTGTGACGGAACGCGCGCCGATTGTCGGGAACGGAACGCTTGGTGCGAGAGTCTTCATCAGGGGGCGCAGAAGGCGTTTGAGGTGTATGAGGCCGTACGGGAACGTACGACGCGAATCAGGAGTCCGAGCAACACATGAGTGACGAGCCGCAGCCGCAGCAGCCGACCAAGGGCCCGGCAGCCACAGAGCCCGAGGAAGGCGGCAAGCCCGAGGAGAGCGGCAACCCCCCCGAGGCAGGCGGCACGGACGACAGCGGCCGAGAGGCGAGCAGCCCGGAAGCGAGCAGCCGGGAGGCGAGCAGCCGGGATTCAGGCGGCCCGGAGGCGAGCAGCCGAGAGGCGAGCAGCCAGCAGGAGAACCGCCGGGAGGCGAACGGCCCCGAGCAAAGCGGCCGGGAGACGAGCGGCGCGAAGGCGAACGGCCAGGAGACGAACGGCCCGGGGCACAGCGGCCCGGGGCACAGGGGCCAGGAGGCCGGCAGCCCGGAGGCCGGCAGCCCGGAGCGCAACCGCCCGGAGGCAAGCGGCCCGCGGGTGGGCGGCCAGGAGGAGAGCGGTATGGCGGAGGGCGGCAAGAAGGGCAAGCGGCCCAAGCGCACGGGCTTGCGACGACTGCTGCCCACCTGGCGGATGGTGCTCGGCGCCTTCGTCTTCGGCGTCGCGGTCCTCGCCGGCCTGTTCTTCCTCGGCTACTCCATGGTCGAGATCCCGCCGGCCAACGCGCTCGCCACCAAGCAGAGCAACGTCTACCTCTACGCCGACGGCACCGAGATCGCCCGCGACGGCGAGGTCAACCGGGAGAACGTCACCCTCGCCCAGATCTCCAAGGACGCCCAGCACGCCGTACTGGCCGCCGAGGACCGCGACTTCTACTCCGAGTCCGCCATCGACCCCAAGGCTATGCTCCGCGCCGGCTGGAACACCGCCACCGGCAAGGGCAAGCAGTCCGGCTCCACGATCACCCAGCAGTACGTGAAGAACTACTACCTCGCGCAGGAGCAGACGGTCACGCGCAAGGTGAAGGAGTTCTTCATCTCGATCAAGCTGGACCACACCGAGTCCAAGGACCAGATCCTCGAGGGCTACCTCAACACCAGCTACTTCGGCCGCAACGCCTACGGCATGCAGGCCGCCGCCCAGGCCTACTACGGCGTCGACGCCGCCGAACTCACCCCCGCCCAGGGCGCCTACCTCGCCGCACTGCTCAACGCGCCCAGCGAGTACGACGTGATCGCCCACCCCGAGAACAAGTCGGCCGCCGAGGCCCGCTGGAACTACGTCCTCGACGGCATGGTCACCAAGGGCTGGCTGAGCGAGGCCAAGCGCACCGGCATGAAGTTCCCGACGCCGAAGGAGACGTCCGGCGCCGACACCGGGATGTCCGGACAGCGCGGCTACATCGTCCAGGCGATCAAGGACTACCTCAAGGACAACAAGATCGTCACCTCCGACGAGCTGGAGGCCGGCGGCTACCGCATCACCACCAGCCTGGAGAAGAAGAAGCAGGACGCCTTCGTCGACGCCGTCAACGACAAGCTGATGGACAAGCTCGACAAGAAGAACCGCAAGGTCGACACCTACGTCCGCGCGGGCGGCGCGGCCGTCGACCCGAAGACCGGCAAAGTCCTCGCGATGTACGGCGGCATCGACTACGTCAAGCAGTACACGAACAACGCCACCCGCCAGGACTTCCAGGTCGGCTCCACCTTCAAGCCGTTCGTCTTCACCTCGGCCGTCGAGAACGACTCCGAGACCAATGACGGCCGGCTGATCACCCCGAACACGATCTACGACGGCACCAACAGGCGTCCCGTGCAGGGCTGGAGCGGCGGCGCGTACGCCCCCGAGAACGAGGACAGCGTCAACTACGGCGACATCAGCGTGCGCACCGCCACCGACAAGTCGGTGAACTCGGTGTACGCGCAGATGGCCGTCGACGTCGGCCCCACGAAGGTCAAGCAGACCGCGATCGAGCTCGGCCTGCCCACCGACACCCCCGACCTCCAGCCCTACCCCTCCATCGCGCTGGGCACGGCCACCGCCAGCGTCCTGGACATGGCGGAGGCCTACGCCACCCTCGCCAACCACGGCCGGCACGGCGTGTACACCCTGGTCGACAAGGTCACCAAGGACGGCGCCGACGTCGTCGACCTGCCCGAGCGCAAGGCCTCCCAGGTCGTCAGCCGCGAGTCCGCCGACACCACGACCTCCGTCCTGCAGAGCGTCGTCGAGAACGGCACCGCCACCGCCGCCCAGGCCGCGGGCCGCCCCGCCGCCGGCAAGACCGGCACCGCCGAGGAGGACACGGCGGCCTGGTTCGCCGGCTACACCCCCGACCTCGCCACGGTCGTCGCGGTGATGGGCCAGGACCCGGTGACGGCCGCCCACAAGTCCCTCAACGGCGTGATGGGCCTGCCCCGCATCAACGGAGGCGGCGCGCCCACCGAGATCTGGGCCCAGTTCACCGAGAACGCCCTGAAGGGCACCCCGGCGAACGACTTCAGCCTCCAGCTCCAGGACGGCGCCGAGGAGTCCGCGTACCCCTCCGCCCCCGCCGACGACGAAACCAGCGACGCCCCCAGCGACGACGCCACGACCGGCGACGCCGACCAGGGCCAGACCCAGGGACAGACCCAGGGCGGCACGACCGACGGGGGCGCCACCGGCGGCACGACCACCACGGGCGGCACGACGACCACGGACGGCGGCACCACCACCGGCACCACCACCACCGACGGCGGCACCACCACGGACGGCGGCACCACCACCGGCACCACCACCGACGGCGGCGCCACCGACGGAGGGACGACGACCGACGGCACCACGAGCTCGGGCACCACGGGCGGTACGACGGGCACGACCACCGGCACCAGCACAGGACCCCAGCTCACCAGCCGCAGAGCCACAGGTCAGTGACCCGAGGTCGCCTTGAGCCCCACCACGGCGACCAGCAGCAGACACACGAAGAAGATCCGGGCGGCGGTCGCCGGCTCCCCCAGCGCCGCCATGCCGTACACCGCCGCCCCGGCCGCCCCGACGCCCACCCACACGCCGTACGCGGTGCCGATGGGCAGGGTGCGGGCCGCCTGCGACAGCAGCAGCATGCTGGCGACGATGCCGCCGCCGGTGAGCAGACTGGGGACGAGCCGGGTGAATCCGTGGGTGTACGGGGGTCTGGGGGTGTCCCCCAGTTCAACACAGCAGGCCGATGGACCAGCCGACCTCGAGCAGACCGGCGAGAAGAAGCAGAACCCAGGCCATGACGGCACCTCCGGGACGGGAACTCAAGACGTGGACTGACGGCGTTGAGTCGTCTTTGCCTGCGTCCCGGTACGGCGCGTCTCGTCGGGTTCCTCACCAACGTAGCAAAGAGCAGGAAAACAGGTGGGCAGGAGAAAGGGGCTGGTGACAACGGTCACCAGCCCCTTTTACTGCGCTGAACTACAGGTACAGGCCCGTCGTGTCCTCCGAGCCCTCGAAGCGGTCCGCGGCGACGGCGTGCAGGTCGCGCTCGCGCATCAGCACGTAGGCGACGCCCCGCACCTCCACCTCGGCGCGGTCCTCCGGGTCGTACAGCACCCGGTCGCCCGGCTCCACGGTCCGTACGTTCTGCCCCACGGCGACGACCGCCGCCCACGCCAGACGCCGGCCCACGGCCGCCGTGGCGGGGATCAGGATGCCGCCGCCGGAGCGCCGCTCGCCCTCGCCGGTCTCCTGCCGCACGAGCACGCGGTCGTGCAGCATCCGGATGGGCAGCTTGTCGTGCTGGGGGGCGCTGTGGTCGCTTCTGTTACCGCTCACGCCTCGAACCTACCTGTCTCAGCCCCGCGAGAGATCCGCCGGGTCAGCTCTTGCGCCGCCGCGCGCCGAACGCGAGGAGCCCGACCAGCCCTACGGCGACCAGCGCCACCGGCACGATCCGCTCCAGGCGGGGCGCGCCCTCCTCGTCCACGAACTGCGCCCTCACATCGCTGACGACCCGGTTGACCTGGACGTAGGCCTTGCCGAGCGTGTGGTCGACATTGGCGACGACCTTGGCCTTGGCGTCCCCGACGATGGTCTTGGGATGCACCCGCACCCCGATCTCGTCCAAGGTCTCCGCCAGCACGTTTCGGCGGGCCCTGATGTCCGCCTCGATCTGCGCCGGGGTTCTGGTGTCCGACGTCTCCGCCACGGTACGGCCTCCGAAGTCAGCTGATGCCTGTTGCTGGGTTGCTGATGCCTGTTCTGGACAGTCTGTCAGCTCCAGCCGCGCCCGCACTGTCAGGACCCCCGGTTACGCTGGACCGATGAGCGAGCGACTCGAGCCCGGGGACGTGGCCCCCGCCTTCACCCTCCCCGACGCCGACGGCAACGAGGTGTCCCTGTCGGACCACAAAGGCCGCAAGGTCATCGTCTACTTCTACCCCGCGGCCCTCACCCCCGGCTGCACGAAGCAGGCCTGCGACTTCACCGACAATCTGGAACTGCTGACCGGCGCCGGGTACGACGTCCTGGGCATCTCCCCGGACAGCCCCGAGAAGCTGGGCAAGTTCCGCGACAAGGAGTCCCTGAAGGTGACCCTCCTCGCGGACCCCGACAAGAAGGTCCTCGACGCGTACGGCGCCTTCGGCGAGAAGAAGAACTACGGCAAGACGTACCTGGGCGTCATCCGCTCCACGATCGTCGTGGACGAGGAGGGCAAGGTCGAACGGGCCCTGTACAACGTCCGCGCGACGGGCCACGTAGCGAAGATCATCAAGGACCTGGGGATCTGAAACCCGTCTCCGCCGGCTGACGGTCCACGTCGGAGTGCCCCGACGTGGACCGCTTTACGTTTCGGGCGTGACTGTCCGATAAGCGGTTCGTTACTCCGTACGGGCTGCGAACGGGCGGCCGGGGAACGGAGGGGGTTTCGATGGGGGCGAGCGCATACACCAGGGAACGACTGGAGGAGGCGGCTCGGGGCGCTCGGACGTTGTCGGAGGCGTTGGGGAGGCTCGGAGTGGAACCGGGGAGTTCGACGCGGGGCTATGTCCGGGAGCGAATGAGGAAGCTCGGGGTGGATACGTCGCACTTCGAGCGGGAGGGGGTGAAGTGGACGAGGGAGGTCCTGGAGTCGGCGGCGGCCGCCTCGACGAACATGTGCGAGGTGTTGCGGCATCTCGGACTTGAGGTCGTCGGCGGCCACCACACGCACATCAGCCGCCGGTCAAGGCGTACGGGATCGACACGTCGCATTTTCAGGGGCCGACCCGGCGCGGTAAACCGTGGCGTCCTCGGACACCTGAGGGGCTGCTCGTCGAGCAGCCTCGCGGAGCCGCCCGGCGCATCCCGAGCGATCGCCTGAAGTGGGCGATGACCGCCGTCGGCGTACTGGAACAGTGCGGTCTGTGTGGGATCGAAGCAGCATGGCAAGGACATCCACTGCCGCTGGAGGTCGATCACATCGATGGCAACTGGCGCGACAACCGTATGGAGAACCTGCGGTTCCTGTGTCCCAACTGCCATTCGACAACCGATAGTTACCGTGGACGCGGCAAGGGGCGCGCGTCATGAGCAGGGGTGCGAGGACGGTACCTGCCAGGCCGGCCGCCGAGGATTTGCGCCGCGCGGTCGAGGAGGCGACTTCCATCGCGGGTGCGCTCCGCGCTATGGGAATGGAGCCCTACAACAGCAAGCTGCGCACCCTGCTCCGCCATTGGGTCGAGGAGGAGGGGCTCGACACCTCCCACTTCTTGGGCCAAGCACACCAGCGGGGAGGGCCGGGCACTGTGCCGTTCCGGTGCGCTGCGGACATCCTGGTCCAGCACGACGGCAGTCGCCGGACGAGAACCCATCTCCTGCGTCGGGCGCTCATGGAGGTGGGCCGACCGGAGCAGTGCGCAGGCTGCCAGATCGGCCCCGAGTGGCTCGGCAAGCCCATGACCCTGGAGGTCGATCACATCAACGGGGACTGGAGCGACGACCGGCAGGAGAACCTGCGGTTGCTGTGCCCCAACTGTCACGCGATCACGAGTACGTGGTGTCGAGGAGGAGCGCGAAAGTCCGCGTAACCGAGCCCCGCGCGACCGGTAGCATGTCGGCTGCGCGGTCGTGGCGAAATGGCATACGCGAGGGCCTTAGGAGCCCTTGGGTGAAAACCCGTGTGGGTTCGAATCCCACCGGCCGCACAGCCCCGCACCTTGGATTCAAAGGTGCGGGGCTTTTCCGTTGGCTCAGCCCAGCAGCTCCCGCACCACCGGCACCAATCCCCGAAACGCCTTCCCCCGGTGACTGATCGCGTTCTTCTCCGCCGCCGACAACTCCGCGCAGGTCCGTGTCTCGCCCTCCGGCTGGAGGATCGGGTCGTAGCCGAAGCCGTTCGTGCCGGTGGGGGTGTGGCGGAGTACGCCCGTGAGGCGGCCCTCGACCACGCGTTCCGTGCCGTCCGGGAGGGCCAGGGCCGCGGCGCAGGCGAAGTGCGCGCCGCGGTGTTCGTCGGCGATGTCGGACAGTTGGGCCAGGAGGAGGTCCAGGTTGGCCCTGTCGTCGCCGTGGGCGCCGGACCAGCGGGCCGAGAAGATGCCCGGGGCGCCGTTGAGGACGTCGACGCAGAGGCCCGAGTCGTCGGCGACCGCCGGGAGGCCGGTGGCCTGGGCGAGGGCGTGGGCCTTCAGCAGGGCGTTCTCGGCGAACGTCACGCCGGTTTCCTTGACGTCGGGGACGTCGGGGTAGGCGTCCGCGCCGACGAGGTCGTGGGGCAGACCTGCGTCGGCGAGGATCGACCTCAGTTCGGTGATCTTTCCGGCGTTACGGGTGGCGAGGATCAGGCGGGTCATGCGCCCAGTATCCCCATCCCCACATTCCTCCCGGAGCCCGTTACGGCGTGCAGACCTTCGTCAGTTCGCCCGCCGCGTCCGTGACCGGGCTGAGGTCGGGGGTGTTGTCGCCGTTGTCGACGGCCTTGCGGACGTTGGAGACGGCTTTCTGGAGGTCGTCGACCGCCTTGTTGACGTCGGCGTTGTCGGTCTTGTCGCCGATCTTGTCGAGGTTGTTCTCGATGGAGGTGAGCGACTCCTGCGTCTGCGTCGGGTCGTTCGCCGCGTTCTCCACGGCCTGCTGGAGGTCGGTGACGCTGTCGGCGATCGCGTCGGCGGTCTGCACGCAGTCCAGCGCCTTGTTGACGGCGTCGCAGCCGGTGGCGGTCAGCCCCACGGTCAGCGCGACGGCTGCGACCGCCGCCGCGACGGCGCTGCGGCGGCCTCGGCCCCGACCTCGGCCCTGGCGTCGGCTCACGGGCACGTGCTCGGCCATCTCGGCCATGACTGTGTTCCTCCCTCGTCAGGCCCCAGGAGGCCCCCCGTCGATGCACCCCGTCGATGCACCGCGTCGATGCGCTCCGTGCCGGCACTGTGCTGGTGCACGGTGCCGATGTGCCGCCTCGACGCACTGCGTTACTGCCCAAGACGCCGCGAACGGCGGCGGGGTTGCCCCCGCACGGCGCCGCCCTTGGCGTGCTCTTTACTTTTCCAGGACCGTATCAAGTGCCGTGCGCTGTAGCACAGCGAGTTCCGTGCAGCCGGAAACCGCCAGGTCCAGCAGGGAGTTGAGCTCCTCGCGGGCGAACGGCTCGGCCTCGGCGGTGCCCTGGACCTCGACGAAGCGGCCGTCGCCGGTGCAGACGACGTTCATGTCGGTCTCGGCGCGGACGTCCTCCTCGTAGCAGAGGTCGAGCAGGGGGACTCCGCCCACGATGCCCACCGACACCGCGGACACCGTGCCGGTGAGCGGCTGGCGGCCGGCCCTGATCAGCTTCCTGCCCTGGGCCCAGGTGATCGCGTCGGCGAGGGCGACGTACGCGCCGGTGATGGCGGCCGTGCGGGTGCCGCCGTCGGCCTGCAGGACGTCGCAGTCCAGGACGATGGTGTTCTCGCCCAGCGCCTTGTAGTCGATCACCGCGCGCAGGGAGCGGCCGATGAGGCGGGAGATCTCGTGGGTGCGGCCGCCGATCTTGCCGCGTACGGACTCGCGGTCGCCGCGGGTGTTGGTGGCGCGGGGCAGCATGGAGTACTCCGCGGTGACCCAGCCCTCGCCGCTGCCCTTGCGCCAGCGAGGGACGCCCTCGGTGACGGAGGCGGTGCAGAAGACCTTCGTGTCGCCGAAGGAGACGAGGACGGAGCCCTCGGCGTGCTTGCTCCAGCCTCGTTCGATGGTGACGGGGCGGAGCTGTTCGGGGGTTCGGCCGTCGATGCGTGACATGGCGCTGAGCCTAGCGTCACCTGCGGAAGGGGCCCCTCCCGCGCCGGAAAGGGCCCCTGAAGAGTGAGCGCCCGGCCAGGGGGCGCGGGGCTCACCTCGCGTCGCTCACATCATGTCTTCGATCTCCGCCGCGATCGGGTCGGCGTCCGTGCCGATGACGACCTGGATGGCGGTGCCCATCTTGACGACGCCGTGGGCGCCGGCGGCCTTCAGGGCGGAGTCGTCGACCAGCGAGGGGTCGGAGACCTCGGTGCGCAGGCGGGTGATGCAGCCCTCGATCTCTTCGATGTTGTCGATGCCACCGAGCCCGGCGACGATCTTCTCAGCCTTGCTGGCCATGTTCCGTCTCCCTGAAATCCCTGCTGCGAACCGACGCGAGCCCCGATATGAACCGCTCTGTCGCAGTAACCCACAGTTGGACCAACTTCGCTAGCGATTGCGTTGCATGTAACGAAAGATGACGTCACGGCAACACATCGTCGTAGCTGGTCTACACCACCTGACAGGCGGTCGCCAAACCATGAGTGCCGAGCTCGGGATCAGCCCCGCACGCCGGCGCTGGAACACCGCGTTCCAGGGCCTGCAGAAGATGGGTCGCAGTCTGCAGCTCCCGATCGCCGTCCTGCCGGCCGCCGGCATCCTCACCCGGCTCGGCCAGCCGGACGTGTTCGGGGACGACGGGCTGGGGTGGACGGACGTCTCCAAGGTGATGGTGGGCGCGGGCGGTGCGCTGCTCGACGGCTCGCTCGGTCTCCCCCTGCTGTTCTGCGTGGGCGTCGCGATCGGCATGGCGAAGAAGGCCGACGGGTCCACCGCGCTCGCGGCCGTCGCGGGCTTCCTCGTCTACTTCAACGTGCTGCGCCAGTTCCCCGACGACTGCGCGGAGGGCTCGAAGCCGGTCGCCACGGGCTGTGTGGTGACGGACGGGACGGTGACGGCGTTCACCTACGAGAACCCGGGGGTCTTCGGCGGCATCGTCATCGGTCTGATGGCCGCGTTCTTCTGGGCCCGCTACCACCGCACCAAGCTGGTCGACTGGCTCGGCTTCTTCAACGGCCGCCGACTCGTGCCGATCATCATGGCGTTCGCGGCGATCGCCTTCGCGGCCCTGTGCCTGTGGATCTGGCCGCCGATCGGCGACGGACTGGAGAGCTTCAGCGACTGGCTGAGCGACGCGGGCTCCTGGGGCGCGGGCGTCTTCGGCGTCGCCAACCGCGCACTGCTGGTCATCGGCCTGCACCAGTTCCTGAACGTGCCCATCTGGTTCCAGTTCGGCAGCTACACCAAGCCGGACGGGACCGTGGTGCACGGCGACATCAACATGTTCCTGGCGGGCGACCCGAGCGCGGGGCAGTTCACGTCGGGCTTCTTCCCGATCATGATGTTCGCGCTGCCCGCGGCCGCGCTCGCCATCACCCACTGCGCCCGGCCGAGCCGCCGCAAGGAGGTGGGCGGGCTGATGACGTCGGTGGCGCTGACGTCGTTCGTCACCGGCATCACCGAGCCGATCGAGTACTCGTTCCTGTTCGTCGCGCCCCTGCTGTACGCGGTGCACGCGCTGTTGACCGGCGTCTCGATGGCGGTGACCTGGGGGCTCGGGGTGCACGACGGCTTCAGCTTCTCCGCCGGGCTCATCGACTACGTCATCAACTGGAACCTCGCGACGCGCCCCTGGGCGATCGTCCCGATCGGGCTGTGCTTCGCCGCCGTCTACTACGTCGTGTTCCGCTTCGCGATCACCAGGTTCGATCTGAAGACTCCGGGGCGCGAGCCGGAGGGCGAGCACGAGGACGTCACCAAGGCCTGAACCGCTCCCGCTTCGGGCCGGGTTCGGGCCCGTCTCCCACCCTCAAGATCCGGCACGGCGCGTAGCGCTCCGGTTGCGATTTTGACGGGTTCCTTATATCGGCTCCATCGTGTACAACAGGTCTACACCACTGAGTGGTGTAGACCACCACCCGATGGAGGAAGTCTATGAGCACCGCCACCGCGCCTACGGCGGCCCCCGCGAAGAAGTGGGGATCCGGCCTGTTCCAGGGTCTGCAGAAGGTCGGCCGCAGCCTTCAGCTGCCCATCGCCGTGCTGCCTGCGGCGGGCCTGCTGCTCCGCTTCGGCCAGCAGGACGTCCACGACAAGCTGAACCTGCCCGACAAGGTCACGGCGGTGTTCGCCACGGCCGGCGGCGCGATCTTCGACAACCTGCCCCTGCTCTTCTGTATCGGCGTCGCGATCGGCTTCGCCAAGAAGTCGGACGGCTCCACCGCGCTGGCCGCCCTGGTCGGCTTCCTGGTCTACAGCAACGTGCTCAAGGCGTTCCCGGTCACCGAGGCGAAGGTCCAGACGGGCGCGGACCTCGCGGCGACCTACAACAACCCCGGTGTCCTCGGCGGCATCGTGATGGGTCTGCTGAGCGCCGTGATCTGGCAGCGCTTCCACCGCACCCGGCTGGTCGACTGGCTCGGCTTCTTCAACGGCCGCCGGCTCGTGCCGATCATCATGGCGTTCGTCGGCACGCTCATGGGCGTCTTCTTCGGCCTGATCTGGGAGCCGATCGGCGAGGGCATCTCGAACTTCGGCGAGTGGATCACCGGTCTCGGCGCGTTCGGCGCTGCTCTGTTCGGTCTCATCAACCGCGCGCTGATCCCGGTCGGCATGCACCAGTTCGTGAACACCGTCTCCTGGTTCCAGATAGGCGACTTCACCAACTCGGCCGGCGACGTCGTCCACGGCGACCTCAACCGCTTCTTCGCGGGCGACCCGACCGCCGGTCAGTTCATGTCCGGCTTCTTCCCCATCATGATGTTCGGCCTCCCGGCCGCCGCCCTGGCCATCGCGCACTCCGCCCGCCCCGAGCGCCGCAAGGCCGTCCTGGGCATGATGATCTCGCTCGCCCTGACCTCCTTCGTCACCGGCGTCACCGAGCCCATCGAGTTCTCGTTCATGTTCATCGCCCCGGTGCTCTACGCGATCCACGCGGTGCTGACCGCCCTGTCCATGGCGATCACCTGGGCCCTCGGCGTGCACGCCGGATTCACCTTCTCCGCGGGCTTCATCGACTACGCGCTGAACTGGAACCTGGCCACCAAGCCCTGGCTGATCATCCCCATCGGCCTGGTCTTCGCCGCGATCTACTACACCGTCTTCCGCTTCGCCATCGCCAAGTTCGACCTCCCCACCCCGGGCCGCGAGCCCGAGGAGGAGCTCGAGGACCTCACGAAGGCATAGCCCACACCGCGCCCGGTCACACCCCGAGCACGAGGAAGGCCCCCGGAAACCCCGGGGGCCTTTCCTGTGCCGTACGCCTGAACCTCGTACGGCCTGCATCTCGTGCGGTCCGGCCGCAGCCGTCGTGCGGTCTAGATCTCGTACGTCGCTCTCGGCGCCGCCAGTTCCACCGGGCCGTCGAACGCCGTGCGGGCGTCGGCCAGGTTGACCTGGGGGTCGGTCCACGGGGGGATGTGGGTCAGCACGAGCTTGCGTGCGCCCGCCCTGGCCGCCGCCTCGCCCGCCTCGCGGCCGTTGAGGTGGAGGTCGGGGATGTTCTCCTTGCCGTGCGTGAAGGCGGCCTCGCACAGGAACAGGTCGGTGTCGCGAGCGAGTTCCTCCAGCACGGGGCTGACGCCGGTGTCGCCGGAGTAGGTGAGCGATCTGCCGCCGTGCTCGACGCGGATGCCGTACGCCTCGACGGGGTGGGCCACGCGCTCGGTGTGCACCGTGAACGGGCCGATGTCGAAGGTGGAGGGCTTGACGGTGTGGAAGTCGAAGACCTCGCTCATGGAGGAGGCCGACGGGGTGTCGGCGTAGGCCGTGGTGAGGCGGTGTTCCGTGCCCTCGGGGCCGTAGACCGGGATCGGGTCGCAGCGGCCGCCGTCGTGCCGGTAGTAGCGCGCCACGAAGTACGCGCACATGTCGATGCAGTGGTCGGCGTGCAGATGGCTCAGGAAGATCGCGTCGAGGTCGTAGAGACCGCAGTGGCGCTGCAGCTCGCCCAGGGCGCCGTTGCCCATGTCGAGCAGCAGCCGGAAGCCGTCGGCCTCGACGAGGTAGCTCGAGCAGGCCGATTCCGCGGACGGGAACGACCCCGAGCAGCCGACGACGGTGAGCTTCATGGAACAGAAACCTCCGCTGGCGGGAAAGCGAGAAATACCGGGAAGGGATCCGGAGGGGACCCGGAGAGGATCGTGGAACGAAAGATCGTGAAACGGGCGGCAGGGGTCGTGCGGTCCGTCGAGCGTAAGGCGCAAAACCTCGGGTCGCTCCTCCACCAGGGGCTGTTGTGGGCGAACTCACCTGTGGTGTCACCGGTTCGGCTGGACCGGGGGCGTGTGAGGTGTGCGAGAGGTCGCGCGGGGGCGGGCGCGCGCCGGTAACGTCGTCCGCATGGACACGTCCTGGTGGCTCGCGCTCGCCGCGGTGGTACTGCTCGCGGCCGTCGCCACGCTCGTCGACGGCTGGGGCCGGGGCCGCCGGCCGACCGGGCGCAGGACGCGCCCGCCCGGACGCCCGCCGGGCCGGCCGACGCGGGGCCGCGGAGCCGCCGGGCGGCCGCAGCCCGCGGAGATCTGGTGGGCGAACGTGCCCTTCGAGGACGGGCCGGGGAAGAAGGACCGGCCCTGCCTGGTGCTCGGGGTGCGCGGCAAGCGGGTCACCGTCGCGAAGATCACCAGCAAGTACCACGACGACCGGGCCGGAGTGATCCCGCTGCCGCCGGGCGCGGTCGGGGACGCGCAGGGTCGGCCGAGCTTCCTGGAGACGGACGAGCTGCGCCAGATCCCGGTGGGCGACTTCCGGCGCCGGGTGGGCGTGGTGGACCCGGCCCTGTGGGACCAGGTCCGCCATCTCGCGCGCTGAGCGACCTCTCCCGCACGCCTACGACACCATGACCGTCACGCTCCACTCCCGGATGCCCTTGCAGGAGACCTGACCGGGTCCGGTGGCGACGGCGCACAGCGGGCGGGAGGCGGTGAGGCGGACCGTGCCGGCCTTGGCCGCTTCGTAGGCGGCGAGGGCGTCGCCCGGCTGGACGGCGATGCCCGCATTGGCGGCCTTCAGGGCGTCCGCGTCGCCGGCGGCGGCGACGGTCGACCAGGGCCGCTGTGCGGTGCCGTCCAGCGTCAGCCGGAGCTGCCCGCCCACCCGCAGACAAACGGTACGGCCGTCGTCGGCGGCGGTGACGGTGGACTCGGCCGACGTCTGCGCGCAGTCCTCGCCGGTGGCCGTCGTGACCGTCGTCGGGGCCGGGCCGGCCGCGTCGCCGCCGTCCTTCTCCGTGCCGCAGCCCACGAGGAGCAGCGCCGACGCCGTGAGGGCTGCGACGGCGGTCGTACGGCGGAACGTCTGGAACGTCGTCCGGTGGATCGTCGTACGGCGCATGAGGTCGCCGCCTTCCTTCGGTACGGGGAGGGGGAGGTGTCGTCCTGCCTCCGGCTGTCACCGTTGTGACGTTTCTCCGGCGCATCCGGCTCCCTCGCCCCTCCCCTTCCCCCATGTCCCCCTTACGGGTGGGTCAGCTGGTCGTCACCGCCGTGTCGTCGAGGACGAAGCTGGTCTGGAGCGAGGAGTCCTCGGCCCCGCTGAACTTCAGGGTGACCGTGGACCCGGCGAAGGAGGACAGGTCGAAGGTCTTCTGGGTGTAGCCGGTGGCGGCGTTGAGGTTCGAGTACGTCGCCAGGGTGGTCGATCCGGCGGTGACCGTCAGCTTGTCGTACTGGCTGCTGGTGGTCGTCTCGGCGGTGTCGACGTGCAGGTAGAAGGTGAAGCTGGCCTTGCAGCCGGACGGGATCGTCACCGACTGGGAGAGCGTGTCGGTGTGCGTCGAGCCGTAGCCGTCCAGCCAGGCCTTGTACGAGCCGGCGTGCGCGGCCTCGCTGGTGGAGTTGGTGATGACGCCGGAGCTGGCGGTCCAGGTGGTGCTGCCCGACTCGAAGCCGGGGTTGCCGAGCAGCTGCGCCGAGGTGCAGGCGCCGCCGCCGCTGGAGCTGACGGTCCAGGTGAAGGAGGCGGAGCCGGAGGCGCCGGTGCTGTCGGCGGCGGAGACGGTGACGCTGTAGGTGCCCGCGGTGGACGCCGTACCGGAGATGAGGCCGGTGGAGCTGCTGATCGACAGGCCGGTCGGCAGGCCGGAGGCGCTGTAGGAGAGGGTCGCGCCCGCGCTGTCACTGGCGGCGATCTGGAGGCTGACCGAGCCGCCGGTGGCGGTGGACTGGCTGCCGGGGTTGGTGACGGTCACCGTGTTGCCGGTGGAGGCGCCGGAGGCGAAGGCGGTGGTGCCGTTGGGGGTGCCCCAGCCGGTCGGGCCGTCGTAGCCGGTGGCCGCGGTGCAGAAGTACGAGGTCGAGCAGGAGCCGTTGTTGCCGCTGGTGACGTCGTACAGGTTCGAGGTGTGGGAGTAGGGGTACTTCGCCGGGTAGTCGCTGGAGCCGGGGGCGCCGGCCAGGGCGTAGACGCCGGCGATGATCGGCGCGGAGGCGCTGGTGCCGCCGTAGACCGCCCAGCCGGAGCCGCCGTAGGTGTCGTAGACCGCGACGCCGGTGGCGGGGTCGGCGACGGCGGAGACGTCGGCCTCCATGCGCTTGCTGCAGCCGGTGTCGGTCTGCCAGGTCGGCTTGGGGTCGTACGCGGAGCAGCCGGAGCCGGTGCCCTCGGTGCTGCTGGTCTTCCAGACGGACTCGGTCCAGCCGCGGGTGGAGGAGGACGTGGAGAGCGCGGTGCCGCCGACTGCGGTCACGTACTGGGAGGTCGCCGGGTACTCGGCGCCGTAGGCGGAGTCGCCGGAGGAGACGGTGATGGCGACGCCCGGGTGCTTGAAGTAGGAGGTGTCCTCGCTGGTCTGGGAGGACGCCTCGTCGCCGCCCCAGCTGTTGGAGACGAACTTCGCGCCCAGGGCGACGGCCTCGTTCTCGGCCGTGCCGAGGTCGGAGTCGGTCGCGGAGTTCGCCTCGACGAGGATGATGCTGCAGTTGGGGCAGACGGCGCTGACCATGTCGATGTCGAGCGCCTCCTCACCCGCCCAGCCGGTGTCGTTGGTGGGCAGCGAGGTGGTGGAGCCGGTCTGGCTGACCTGCTTGAAGCAGCCGTTGGCGACCGTGCAGGCCGACAGGCCGTAGGTCGAGCGGTAGGTGGCGAGGTCGGCGGCGGCGTTGGGGTCGTTGTAGGCGTCGACCACGGCGACCGTCAGGCCGGAGCCGCCGGTCGAGGGCAGGTTGTAGGCGCTGTGCAGGTTGGCCGGGCTGAGGCCGGAGGGCGCCGCCGCGGCGGCGGCGAGGGCCGAGGCCAGCCGCTGCTTGACGTCGGTGCGGCGCTGGGCGAAGCAGGACGCGTGGCCGGGGGTCGGGTCGCCGCACAGGTGGGTGGTGGGGACCTTCTGGCCGGCCGTGCCGGTCGGGTGGACGGTCTGCCGCGCGGGGGCGGTCAGGGCCTGGGCGTTCTGGGCGACGCGGGTGGCGTGCGAGGCGGCGGTGGCGGATGTGGCGGTGGCGGCGGACGTGACGGCGGCGGGCTGGGCTCCGGCGGGCGGGGCCGCGAGGAGTCCGGCGACGGTGAGGGTGAGCGCGGGGACGGCGACGCTCAGGAGTCTTCGCAGGCGTGACTCACGCATGGGGTACTGCCTCCATCGGGAGTGGGGACTCGCGTGGGGTGGCAGGCACGTGACGCGCGTAGCGGCGGACTGAGGCGCGGTCATGGGCATGACACTTACGACGCTGGAAACACCCTGCGCTTGCCGAGTGAGCGTGACATGTCAGGGTGCGGGCCGAACGTAGCCCCGGTGCACGAGCCCCCGGCAGTACCGGGCGGAGATCTTTGCCGCTCCATAGTCAGCGCTTAGCCCCCTCGTAGGAGGGGGTTGGGGCGTAGATGGACGGTAGTTGGTAGAGCCGACGCCGAATCCGGCGTCGGCTCTACGGCGGCTCGGACGGCGAGCGGCGGTGCTCAGGCCCAGAGCTGGCCCTGGAGGGTCTCGATGGCTTCCTCCGTCGTCGCGGCCGTGTAGACGCCGGTGGAGAGGTACTTCCAGCCGCCGTCCGCGACGACGAACACGATGTCGGCGCTCTCCCCCGCCTTCAGCGCCTTCTTCCCCACGCCGATCGCGGCGTGGAGGGCCGCGCCCGTGGAGACGCCGGCGAAGATGCCCTCCTGCTGGAGGAGTTCCCGGGTGCGGGTGACCGCGTCGGCGGAGCCGACCGAGAAGCGGGTGGTGAGGACGGAGGCGTCGTACAGCTCCGGCACGAAGCCCTCGTCGAGGTTGCGCAGGCCGTAGACCAGGTCGTCGTAGCGCGGCTCGGCGGCGACGATCCTGACGTCCGGCTTGTGCTCGCGCAGGTAGCGGCCGACGCCCATGAGGGTGCCGGTGGTGCCGAGACCCGCGACGAAGTGGGTGATGGACGGGAGGTCGGCGAGGATCTCCGGGCCGGTGGTGGCGTAGTGGGCGCCGGCGTTGTCCGGGTTGCCGTACTGGTAGAGCATCACCCAGTCGGGGTGCTCGGCGGCCAGCTCCTTGGCGACGCGTACGGCGGTGTTGGAGCCGCCCGCGGCCGGGGAGGGGATGATCTCGGCGCCCCACATGCCGAGCAGGTCCCGGCGTTCCTGCGAGGTGTTCTCGGGCATCACGCAGACCATGCGGTAGCCCTTGAGCTTGGCCGCCATGGCGAGGGAGATGCCGGTGTTGCCGGAGGTGGGTTCGAGGATGGTGCAGCCGGGAGTCAGCCGGCCGTCCTTCTCCGCCTGCTCGACCATGTGCAGGGCGGGACGGTCCTTGACCGAGCCGGTGGGGTTGCGGTCCTCGAGCTTCGCCCAGATACGGACGTCGGAGGACGGCGAGAGCCGCGGCAGGCGCACCAGAGGGGTGTTGCCCACCGCGGCCAGCGGGGAGTCGTAACGCATGGGGGTCGGAGACCGTTCCGGTCAGGCCATGCCGCCGGCCACGGCCGGCAGGATCGTCACGGTGTCGCCGTCGGTCAGCTTGGTGTCGATGCCCTCGACGAAGCGGACGTCCTCGTCGTTCAGGTAGACGTTGACGAAGCGGCGCAGCTGGCCGCCGTCCACGATGCGGGCCTGGATGCCCGAGTGGCGGGTCTCGAGGTCGGCGAAGAGGTCGGCGAGCGTCTCACCGCTGGCCTCCACCGCCTTCTGACCGTCGGTGTACTGGCGGAGGATGGTCGGGATGCGGACCTCGATGGCCATGACTCAGGGCTCCTGTCGGAAAGTGTCGGGTAGGGGCGCGCGCGGCGGTGCGGCGCCGCGGCTCACGGCCGTACGGCGGCAGGGGGACGTCAACAGATGGCGCTGTTCAGCCTGCACAGGTCGACGTGCAGCCGCGCCACGAGCAGTGTGCCCGGCGTCTTCTCGCTCACGTCGTTCAGAACCATGGGCTCATCGTATCGATTCCCGGTCCGGATTCCGGAGTGTCATCCCACATGACGGACGGAATGCGGCCGGGAGGTGAGACGTACCGCCCCTGGGGTCGATGCGGCTACGCCGAGGCCCGGCGCACCAGGCGGGTCGGGACGACCACGGAGGACGCTTCCGCCACGCCCTCGCCCTTCCGCAGGAGCAGGCGGGCCATCAGGCGGCCCATCCCCTCGACGTCCTGGTGGACGGTGGTCAGGGGCGGGTCGGTGGACTCGGCGATGGAGGCGAGGTCGTCGAAGCCGACGACGGCCACGTCCTGCGGGACCCGGCGACCGCGCTCGCGCAGCGTCTGCAGCGCGCCGGCGGCCATGAGGTCCGAGGCGACGAAGACGGCGTCCAGGTCGGGGCCGCGGTCCAGGAGCGCGGCCATGGCGTCGGCGCCGCCCTGCCGGGTGTAGTCGGCCTTCTCGACGAGGTGGGGCGCGTCCGGCAGGACGTCCCGGTAGCCGGCGAGCCGGTCGGCGGCGGAGTGCTCCTGGTCGTAGGGTCCGGCGACGGTCGCGATGCGGCGGCGGCCGAGCGAGAGAAGGTGCTGCACGGCCTGCCGGGCGCCGCCTCGGTTGTCGCCGTCGACGTAGGCGTGGCCGTGGACGGTGTCGCCGTCGCGCAGCAGGGGGCGGCCGCCGAAGACGACCGGCAGGCCGAGGCGGTCGACCATCTCGGGCAGCCGGTCGCCGGGGCGCAGCGAGAACAGCAGCGCGCCGTCGACATGGCCGCCGCCGAGGTAGTCGGCCACGCGCGGATAGTCGTCCGGCTCGTCGAGGAACAGCAGGACGGCCTGGGCGCCGTGCCGGGCCAGCTCGCGGCGGATGCCGCGCAGCAGACAGTCGAAGAAGGGGTCGAGGAAGAGCCGGTTCTCGGGCTGCGCGGCGACGACGGCGACGGCGCCGGTGCGGTGGGTGACGAGCTGGCGGGCCGCCTGGTTGGGGACGTAGCCCAGGTCGGCGATCACGCCCCGGACGCGGTCGACGACCTCCGCACGCACCTTGGCCTCGCCGTTGATCACCCGCGACACGGTGGACTTCGAGACCCCCGACCTGCGGGCGACGTCCTCCAGGGTGGGTCGTCGTGCATGCGTCCGTTGCGTCAACACCGTCTCCGTCGGGGGGAGTTGTCGGGGCGTACTGCGCTCAGTATGCCCGTCAGTACGCCTCTACGACGGTGACGTCCTCCTCTTCCACCTCGCCCTCCCGGATACGGAAGGAGCGGAACTGGAAGGGGCCGTTTCCGTCGGTGTCGGCGGTGGAGACCAGAACGTAGTGGGCGCCGGGCTCCTGGGCGAGGGAGATGTCGGTGCGGGAGGGGTGGGCCTCGGTCGCGGTGTGGGAGTGGTAGACGACCACCGGCTCCTCGTCTCGGTCGTCCATCTCGCGGTAGAGCTTGAGGAGGTCGCCGGAGTCGAACTCGTAGAACGTCTGCGACATGGCCGCGTTCAGCATGGGGATGAAGCGCTCGGGGCGGTCCGAGCCCGCGGGGCCCGCGATGACGCCGCACGCCTCGTCGGGATGGTCCTTGCGGGCGTGCGCGACGATCTTGTCGTGGAGGTCCCGGGTAATGGTCAGCATGGTCGCCAGGATAAGCAGAGAGGGTGAGCGAAGGGGCGGGCGAGGGGCGGGCGGGGGGACGAGCGAAGGGGCCGTCCCGTACCGGGGGTCGGTACGGAACGGCCCACATCGTGGACGTCCTGAGCGGCTGCCGAAGGGGGCGCCACGAGAGCTCCCTGCGGCCGGACGTCCGGGCGGTGGTCGGCGGCCAGGTGGCGGCGGACCGGGTGACGGCGGACCGGGTGACGGGCGGTCGGTCAGCCGACCTTCTCGAACTCCGCCTCCTGGCCCGGGCGGGCCGTGACCTGCGGGTTGCGGCCCTTGAGGACGAGCCAGCCGATGCCCAGGGCGAGCGCCCAGACCGCCATCACGTAGAGGCAGACGCGGGAGTCGGCGTCGTAGGCGATCAGGCCGGTGACGAAGAGGAGGAAGGCGATGGCGATGTACGAGCACACCGCGCCGCCCGGCGCCGGGAAGGAGGACGCGGGCAGGCGGCCCGCGTCGACCGCGCGGCGGTAGAGGACGTGGCTGATCAGGATCATCAGCCAGGTCCAGATGCCGGCCGCGGTGGCGACGGAGGTGACGTAGCCGAAGGCCTTCTCCGGGACGACGTAGTTCAGGATCACGCCGATGCCCATGAAGAGGACCGAGACGGTGATGCCGAGGGCCGGGGTCTTGGTGGACGACAGCTTCTTGAAGGCCGCGGGGGCCTCGCCGCTCTCCGCCAGGTTCCGCAGCATGCGGCCCGTCGAGTACATGCCGGAGTTGCAGGAGGACAGGGCCGCGGTCAGCACGACGAAGTTGACGATGGCGGCGCCCGCCGGGATGCCGATCTTCGCGAAGGCCTCGACGAAGGGGCTCACGCCCGGCGCGAACTCGGTCCACTTCACGACGCAGAGGATGACCGTGAGCGCGCCGACGTAGAAGAGGGCGATGCGCCAGGGCAGGGTGTTGATCGCCTTGGGCAGGGTCTTCTCCGGGTCCTCGGACTCGCCCGCCGTGACGCCGACCAGCTCGACCGCGAGGTAGGCGAACATGACGCCCTGCAGGGTCATCAGGGACGAGCCGACGCCCTTGGGGAAGAAGCCGTCGAAGGCCCAGAGGTTGGAGACCGCGGCCGTGTCGCCGGCGCTGCTGAAGCCGAAGGTGAGCACGCCGAGGCCGATGACGATCATGCCGATCAGGGCGGTGACCTTGACCATCGAGAACCAGAACTCCAGCTCGCCGAAGAGCTTCACGGAGATCAGGTTCACCCCGAAGAGGATCACCAGGAAGACCAGGGCGGTCACCCATCGGGGAACGGACGGGAACCAGTACTCGACGTAGATCGCGGCGGCCGTCAGCTCGGCCATGCCGGTGACCACCCACATCAGCCAGTACGTCCAGCCGGTGAAGTAGCCGAAGAACGGGCCGAGGAACTCGCGCGAGTACTCCGCGAACGAGCCCGAGACCGGTCGGTAGAGCAGCAGCTCGCCGAGGGCCCGCATGATGAAGAAGATGATCACGCCGGCCAGGGCGTACATGAAGATGAGACTGGGGCCGGCCTTGGCGATGTTCGCCCCGGCTCCCAGGAACAGGCCGACGCCGATGGCGCCGCCGATCGCGATCATCTGGACCTGACGACTGCCGAGCCCGCGCTCGTACCCCTCTTCCGGGGCCTTCTCCGTGTCGTCGTCGACCTGAGCGGAGGTCATGTGTGGTGCGCCTTTCTCCGAATCCCCCCGTGTACTGGAGCTGCCCGGCCGACGGTCCGTCGGCCATACGGCGCACCCGGCGGGACATGGGTGGCGTCCGCCGGGCGATCGTGAAGATTTATCACGGCCGCAACACTGATCACCGGCGGAACATGTGGCGCACACCACAGGAAGAAGCGGACAAAGCGCACCCGCGGTCGGCATAACCGGCCGTCGAGGTAACGCGATCGTTATCCGGATTTGAGCGTCCGCTGAGCGAACGCCAGACCGTCACGAACACCGGAACAAAGATCCACAGATCACGGCATAAGGGTCGTCACGAGGGTCTCCTGGAGGCCGCCCAACCACAGGTACGCCATCACCATCGGCTTGCGCGGGTCGTCGTCCGGCAGCCGGTAGAGAAGGTCGGTGTCGTCCTCGTCGGTGATCTCCAGCCGGGAGCCGATCGCGAGCCGCAGATCGTTGAGCGCGCGCAGCCACTCCTGCGACTCCTGCGGGGTCAGCTTGAGCACCGCCCCGCCCTCGCCGGCGGCCGCCGCGGTCAGCGCGTCCAGGGAGCGGATCACGGTCAGGGCGTTCTCGCGCTTGCCGGCCCGCAGGTCGTTCTCGGTGAAGCGGCGGAACTCCGACGAGTACGCCTTCTGCTCGTTGGCCCGCTGGGGGCCCGGGGAGCCCTCCGGGTCGGTGTAGGCGTCCGGGAAGAGCCGGCGCAGCACCGGGTCGGCGGGCGGTTCGCTCGGCCCCTCGGCGAAGAGCTCGGCGAGGGGGTCGTCGGAGGCGTCCCCACCGGGGCCGGGGCCGATCAGCTCCAGCAGCTGTACGGCCAGCGACCGGATGATGGAGATCTCGACGTCGTCGAGCGCGACGGCCGCGCCGCCGCCGGGGAGCGGTTCGAAGTGTCCGGGCATGGAGTCTTTTCGCTGGTAGGGCGGGGCGGGGCGCTACTTCCGGTCCTGCTGGAGGGTGGCCCACAGACCGTAGCCGTGCATGGCCTGCACGTCGCGTTCCATCTCCTCGCGGCTGCCGCTGGAGACGACCGCCCGGCCCTTGTGGTGGACGTCGAGCATGAGCTTGGTGGCTTTGTCCTTCGGGTAGCCGAAGTACGTCTGGAAGACGTACGTCACATAGCTCATGAGGTTGACCGGGTCGTTGTGCACGATCGTGACCCAGGGGACGTCCGGCTCGGGTACGGCGAAGACCTCCTCCGCCGACTCGGTGCGTTCGATCTCAAGGGGAGCGGGTGACGTCACATGGCCCATGCTGCCACGCATCCCGGAAATCGTCACACTGACGAGATGGGAGTACGATCCCCCTCATGAACACAGCGGACCTCGGGCTGCCGGTGGATGTTCCGTCGACGGCGCTCTTCACGGACCAGTACGAACTGACGATGCTGCAGGCCGCCCTGAAAGCGGGCACGGCCGAGCGGCGCAGTGTGTTCGAGGTCTTCACCCGGCGGCTGCCGGAGGGACGGCGCTACGGCGTCGTCGCGGGCACCGGACGCGTCCTGGACGCCGTCGAGAACTTCCGCTTCGACGCCGACGTCCTCGGCTTCCTGCGCGAGCGGAGCATCGTCGACGAGGAGACCCTGGACCGGCTCGCCGGATACCGCTTCTCGGGTGACGTGTGGGGCTACCCGGAGGGCGAGGTCTACTTCCCCGGCTCGCCGGTCATGCGGGTCGAGGGCTCCTTCGCCGAGTGCGTGCTCCTGGAGACCGTGATCCTCTCCATCCTCAACCACGACTCCGCCATCGCGGCCGCCGCCTCCCGGATGTCCTCGGCCGCGGGCGACCGCCCGCTGATCGAGATGGGCGCGCGCCGCACCCACGAGCTGGCCGCGGTCGCCGCCTCCCGCGCCGCCTACGTCGGCGGCTTCGCCACCACCTCCGACCTGGCCGCCGGCTTCCGCTACGGCATCCCGACGGTGGGCACCAGCGCCCACGCCTTCACCCTGCTGCACGACAGCGAGCGGGACGCCTTCCGGGCCCAGGTGGACTCGCTCGGCCGGGGCACCACCCTGCTCGTCGACACCTACGACGTCGCCGAGGCCGTACGGACGGCCGTCGAGGTCGCCGGGCCCGAGCTGGGCGCGGTCCGCATCGACTCCGGGGACCTGCTCCTGGTCGCCCACCGGGTGCGCCAGCAGCTCGACGAGCTCGGCGCGGCGGACACCCGCATCATCGTCACCTCCGACCTCGACGAGTACGCCATCGCCTCGCTGGCCGCGGCCCCCGTGGACGCGTACGGCGTCGGGACGCAGCTGGTGACCGGGTCCGGGCACCCCACCTGCTCGATGGTCTACAAGCTGGTCGCCCGCGCCGAGTCCGCCGACCCGAAGGCCCCGCTCGTGCCGGTGGCGAAGAAGTCGTCCGGCGGCAAGACGTCCGTCGGCGGCCGCAAGTGGGCGGCGCGGCGGCTGGACGCGGACGGGGTCGCCGAGGCCGAGGTCCTGGGCACCGGTCCGGTGCCGGCCGAGCTGGCCGACCGACAACTGCTCGTCGAGCTGGTCAAGGGCGGCACCGTGGTCGCCCGCGAGCCCCTGGACGTCGTACGCGACCGCCATGCCGCGGCCCGGGCGAACCTCCCGCTCTCCGCGACCCAGCTCTCCCGCGGGGAACCCGTCCTTCCCACGGAGTACGCACCGGCCCGGTCGGGTAGCTAGGACCTGTCCGGGGCCGGTCCCGGGCCTGTCCCGGAGCCCGTCCGGGGGCGTCCGCCCCCTCCCGCATCGCCGCCGAAGTCAATAGGCTCAGTTACTTCACCAAGTCGAAGGACACCGACCATGCGCCGCGCCTTGATCGTCGTTGACGTGCAGAACGACTTCTGCGAGGGGGGCAGCCTCGCGGTGTCCGGCGGCGCCGACGTGGCCGCCGCGATCACCGAGCTGATCGGGCAGGCCCCCGCCGGGTACCGGCACGTCGTGGCCACCCGCGACCACCACATCGCGCCCGGCGGTCACTTCGCCGACAACCCCGACTTCGTCCACTCCTGGCCCGCGCACTGCGTCGCCGGCACGGAGGGCGTCGGCTTCCACCCGAACTTCGCCCCGGCGGTCGCCTCCGGCGCGATCGACGCCGTCTTCGACAAGGGCGCCTACGCGGCCGCGTACAGCGGCTTCGAGGGCGCCGACGAGAACGGCGTGAAGCTGGGCGACTGGCTGCGGGCCCGGCAGATCGACGAGGTGGACGTCGTCGGCATAGCCACTGACCACTGCGTCCGGGCGACCGCGCTGGACGCGGCCCGGGAGGGCTTCCGCACCCTGGTCCTCCTCGACCTCACGGCCGGCGTCGCCAAGGAGACCACCGAACGCGCCCTGGAAGAGCTGCGCGAGGCGGGCGTGGAGCTGACGGGCAAGCCGGTCGTCTAGCCCGGCCGTCCGGCCCGGTCTCGTCCGGCCGGGCCTCCAGCCCGCGCCCGTCCGGGTCCTACGCCCCCCGTACGCCCCCCATGCGCCCCTCCGTCGCTACGTCCCTACGCCGCAGCCTTGCGCAGCAGCGCGCGGATCGGGCGCCACAGCTCCGGCACCGCTACGACGGGGGGCGCGACACCGTTGTCAGGGGCCGTACGCCAAATCAGGCCGTCGGGATGGTGCAGGACCGCCGTGATCTCGTCCGGGGTCGGTGGGGCCGCGTTGCCGCGCAGGTAGACGGCGCGCAGGCCGAGGTTGCGGAGCCTGGTCAGGGCTCGGGCGCGGTTGTGGGCGTGGACGAGGACGCGGACGTCCGAGGTGCCGTCGGCCAGGGCGGGGCGGGGCAGGTTCAGCGCCACCACCACCATGCCGTCGGGCAACTTGCAGAAACCTCCTGCGGCCATGCGGTCACACCCCCGTGCGAGTCGGTATCGAGGTCTGTATCGAGGTCGGCGGCCATGCCTGCGGCGCTGTCGGTGTCAATAAGAAGTCCACAGGACGCACCTAAACACGATCGGCGGCAACCCGCCAGGGGGTTGCCGCCGATACGCGTCTGACCTGCGAGAACGTCGACTACTTCGTCGACGGACCCACCTTCACCTTGATCGTCGAGCCGTTCAGGGGCTCGTTGACGATCTTGATCGAGGTGTTGGTGTCAGTGACCTTGACGCCGGCCAGCGGGGTCGTCGCGTCGTAGTACGTCGACCTGCCGTCGTCGAAGAGCGAGACGCCCGGACGGGACTTGATCTTGACCGCGACGTCCGCCCGGTGCAGCGTGATCGCGTCGGTCCGGTACCGGCTGAAGGGCGAGTCGAAGCTCTGCAGACGGGCGTTCATCGCGGTGCCGTCGGCCCACTTCAGCGGGGTCGGGTGCGAGTCGATCGGGAGGATCAGACCCTCGCCCGGGTGCTGGCTGGTGTTGTCGTCCGCCTGGGAGGTGTCCCACTTCCAGATCAGCAGACCGTTCTGGTAGGCGTAGTGCTCCACCCAGTCCGGACGGGTCGTCGAGAAGCCGAAGTTGTACGGGCCGACCTTGAGGACCTTGTCGTACGACACGTACTGGCGGTTCTCGGCGATGTAGTACTGGGCGTAGTCGTCCGTGATGGCCGCGCCGATGCGGGAGAAGCCGTTCGCCGTCCAGGCGGCGTCCGCCGTCTCGGCGTTGTCGGAGAACAGCGTCGCGCCGTCCGCCGTCAGCGTGATCTCGTCGGCCGTGAAGCCCTTCTGGGCCACGCCGCCGTCGGTGGCGTAGCGGAAGCGGACGCTGACCTTCTGGCCCGCGTAGGCGTCCAGCGGGAACGTCAGCTTCTGGTAGGCGTCGACCGTGCCGGTGAGGGCGGGCTTGCCGCTGCCGTCCCGCGGAATGGCGGTGCCGTCGGCCAGAGTGCCGTCGATCGGCGTCCAGTTGGCGCCGTCGGTGGAGACCTCGGTGTACAGGTAGTCGTAGTCCTGCTCGATGTCCCACCAGCCGTCGAGGGACAGGGACGCCGACGACTTGCCGGTCAGGTCGACCGAGCGGGTCAGGGTGTTGCGCAGGTCGTCGCCGCTGCCGCTCCACCACTGCGTGGCGCCCTGCGCCGGGGCGACGACGTCGGTGGTGACCGTCTTCTCGGGCAGCTGGACCACGAGGGCCTGGGCGTTCTTGGTGTTGTACTCCGCGACGCCGAGCGTGTGGGTCGACTTCACGCCCGCCTTGGCGACGTCGTAGTCGAGCCAGCCGAGCTGGAGCTTGTCCCAGGCGTTCATGTCGCCGGGAAGGTCGCCGATGGCCTCCTTGCCGGTGCCGAGCCAGGAACCGGAGGACATCAGGGTCCAGAAGCCGGTGGAGTTCTCGCCGCCGCCGGAGGTGTCGTACTCGTCGGGCAGGCCGAGGTCGTGGCCGTACTCGTGGGCGTAGACGCCGAGTCCGCCGTTCTCCGGCTGGATGGTGTAGTCGCCGACCCAGACGCCGGTGTCGCCGATCTGCGCGCCGCCGAGCTTGTTGGTGTCGGGGCCGGTGGAGCCGGCGTCGGTGCCGAAGGCGTACCAGCGGTGGGCCCAGATGGCGTCCGCGCCCTGGGCGCCGCCGCCCGCGGACTCGTCCTCGCCGGCGTGCACGATCTGGAAGTGGTCGATGTAGCCGTCGGGCTCGTTGAAGTTCCCGTCGCCGTCGTAGTCGTAGCGGTCCCACTGGTCGAACTGGGCCAGCTCCGTCTTGATCTCGGCGGGGCTGTCGCCGGCGGCCTCGCGCTCGGCGACCCAGGCGTTGACGCCGTCCTGGACCGCGTACCAGGCGCCGGTGGAGGCGTCGTTGGATCCGTAACGGGCCTCGTTGTAGGGGACCTTGACCCAGTCGGTGACCTCGCCCTCGACCGAGTACCGGCCCGAGGACTGCTTCTCGTAGTACTTCTTCAGCGACTCGGTCTTCTTGCCGGTGCCGAAGTACAGGTCCTGGAAGTGCGCCTGGTTGTAGTCCGCCTGCCAGGCCGTGGAGTTGTCCTTGGTGCGGTCCGGCGCGGCTATCTGGTTGTGCAGCGGGCCGACCGTGCCGCCGTAGCGGCTGTCGACCTGGTCGCCGAACTCGACGAGGATCGTGAAGATCTTGTCGGTCTTCTCGCGGCCGAGCTCGACGTACTTGCTGTCGCCCTTGCGGCTCTTGAGCTTCACGACCTTCGAACCGTCGCGGTCCTTGACCGACGCCTCGCCGGATATGACCTGCTGGAGGGCCTCCGCGCGCTGGGCCTCCTGCGTCTTGCTGAGCGGGCCGTCGAAGTCGTGCTCCTTGGCCTTGGCCGGCTGCGGGTCGCGCCGGTCCACCGACGCGGCGCCCGAGCCCTCGGCCGCCTGGGCCACGGCGAACGTCGTGAACGTCGCCGAGGCCGCCGCGAGGGCGACGACCGTCGCGGCCGTCCTGAACGTCCAGGATCTACTGGTCACTTGAAAGTCCTCCCACTCACGCGACCGTGCGCACGGCAGGGGGGATCCCGAATCATGGAGGTCCGCGCGCGGTATACGCGTGTAGTCAAGTGACGCCATTTGACTACTGGTTTACAAGAAAAGACAGACCTTGACTTGGACAGGTCAACTGCATTATTGGAGGCCGGTGTTCGCATTGCGGACACATGACCGTTACGTGACGGGCGCGCGGGGCCGTCCACTTGGTGGACGCCATGACTCCGTGCGCCCCCTGTGCACCGGCACCGTGGGTTAGGTCACGCTTACCGCTCATGCCACTCGGGCATGCAGCCGATTAGAGTCGAGATCTCCCCCCGCATCCGAGGACACGATTGCCATGCCTCGTCCGACAGTCGCACAGCTCACGTACGGTTCCTGCACCGTCATCTTCTCGACGCTCGCCATGCTGCTGCTGTCACAGACCAGTTCGGGCCCCGGCATCGCGGTCATCGCCGTCGCCGCGCTCGGGCTCGGCCTGCTCGTCGCGATGACGGTGCCCACGCCGCGGTCGTCGCGCACGGCGGTGGTACAGCGCAGCGTCCCGGCGGCGCAGCAGCCGTCGCCCGAGCCCGTACCGGTACCCGCCTCCGCCGCCGCACCCGAACCGGTCCGGCAGCCGGCGGCGCCCTGACGCACGAGCACGAGCACGCGCGGACCCGAGCACGACCCGAGCACGACGCGACGAAGGGCCCTGCCCCCATCCCGGGACACGGGCCCTTCGTCGTGCAGCCGTGCAGCCGCGTGTGGGCGGTCAGGGCGTGCTGACCACCACCGTCTTGGCGGCCTTGTCGTGCAGACCCTGCTGGTAGGGCTTGTCGAAGTAGCTCCAGCCGCCGCAGACCGCCGTCCACAGGCAGGCGCAGCACGCGAACGGCACCCACAGCACCAGGGCGCGGACCAGCGAGGTCTGCACCGAGGGCGTGGAGCCGTTGTCGAGGTTGGCCACCCGCATGCCCAGCCACTTCTTGCCGAGGGTCTGGCCTCCTCTGGCGGTCATCACCGTGTCGTAGGCGACGTAGAGGATCACCGTGAGCAGCTCGCGCCCGAAGGTCCTGGCGAACTCCAGGTCGTCCGGGTCGACCGTGTACTGCCCGATCCGGAAGACCCACGCCAGCAGCACCACCACGACGAACACCAGGATCATGTCGACGATCCGGGCCAGCGTGCGCCGGCCGCTCTGCGCGAGCGGGGGCATGCCGGCGAGCGGGTCCGCGGGAAAACCGCCGTACGGGTCACCGCCGTGAGGACCGCCACCGTAGGGGCCGCCGCCCTGCGCCGTGCCGCCGCCACCGTCGTAGGGCGAGGGCGGCTCCCCGTCGTACGGGGTGTCGTACGGCGAGCCCCCGCCCTGCGGAGGCCGCGGGGACTGCGGAGGCTGCTCGGGTTGGTGCGGGGGCTGCTTCCTGAACGGGTCGTCCTCCGGCGGCCCGCCGGAGCCGGGTGGCGGTTCGGTGGTCATGGCCCGAGTCGACCCCGAACCCCACGGCTCCGCATCCGGCGAGCGGCCGTCCGGGGGAAGGCCCCGAGGACGGCCCGGCCGTCAGCCCGCTCAGCCCGCTCAGCCCGCCACGAACGTGTGCGCCGCCTTGTCGTGCCAGCACTGCCGCCACGGCCTGTCGAACACTCCCCATACGACGCCCACGACGCCGATCGCGAGCAGTCCCGGCACGCTGTAGACGAGCCAGCGGCGCAGGGCCGCCCCGAAGGACGGGGGCTCGCCGCCCTCGATGTCCCGCACCTCCAGACCGAGCAGCTTCTTGCCCAGCGTGCGGCCCCACTTGGCGGTCGGCAGGACCTCGTACACGACCCCGAAGAGCAGCAGCACGGCCAGGACGATGCCCAGGTACACCGACGTCGTGCCGTCGAGCAGCCAGACCGTGACGGTCTGTCCGGTGAGCTTGGCCGCGTCGATCTTCTCGTTGACGTGGTCGAGCGCCTTCGCGCCGAGCGGCACCGCGGCCGCGGAGGTGACGGCCGCGAGGACGAGCGTGTCGACGAGACGGGCGGCCAGCCGTTTGCCGAGGCCCGCGGGACGGGCCGACGCCGCACGCCGGGCGGCCGCCTGGAACACGTCGTCGACGGGCGGCTTCCAGGGCGGCACGAGCCCGTCCTCGGCGCCGGCGAGCTGATGCACCTGCTGCGCCCAGGAGGGCTGGCCGCCGCCGAGACCCGGGGACATGGAGTTGGCCATCGGTGCGGACGTGGGCTGGGGGGCGCCGGACTGCTGAGGGAAGTCGGGCGTGCTCGGGGCGGCCGGGGAGGCCGGCGGGGGGCTGGAGACGGCGGGGGCCTGGGACGCGGCCTGGGCTGCGGCCGGCGGGAAAGCCGTAGGACCCTGCGGTGCGGGGCCTGCCTGTGCCTGAGCTGCCTGCGCCTGCGCGGCCGCGGCCCGTTCGGCGGCCGCCTTGCCGGCGGCGAAGCCCGGCTTCGCGGGAGTGGAGGCGGGGACGGGGGCGGCGGGCGCCGCAGCGGCCGGGGCGAAGGCCGGGCCGGAGTCCGTGCCCCCGGGGTACGCGCCGGACGCGCCCGACCGGCCGCCCGTGCGCGGGCCCGGCGCACGGAAGGTCACGGTGCCCTCGTCGGCGACGGGCACAGCGGGACCTGACGGGCCGGAGGGAGACCCGGCCGGCGGGGCCGTCGCCATACCCTCCGGAGTCGGCGACGGCACCCTCGGGTCGGGGCCCTGCGGGGAGCCCCAGGAGACCCGGCGGTCCTGGTCGCCGCCGAAGCCGGACTGGTGGGCACGGTCGGCGCCCCACGCCGAGGCGGGCTCGGGACGGCCGCCGTACGGCTCCGCCGGCTTCGGGTCCTCGTCGAAGAAGTGCGGGCCGGTCTCCTCGACCGAGGCGGCCGAGCCGACCGGAGCGGCCGGCGGCGCGGCCTGCTGTGCGCCGTCGCCCGCCGGAGGCCCGAGCGGTTCGCCGGCCGACGGGGCCGGTCGGCTGGTGCCCGGTACCCAGGCGGAGCCGTTCCAGTACCGGACGTATCCAGGGATGGACGGGTCCGGGTAATACCCTTCGCGGGGCCTGTCGTCGCCGGGTGCCGGGGTTGGGGCGCTCATGTCCGTCGTCCCGTATCTGCTCGGGGGTGGGATGGGGTCCATCTAGATGGGGGTCCACATCTATCAGACGAGCGCGCGGAGCTGGACCGCTCTGGCCATACGGCCACCTTTCCGGGCGGGCATGTGCTGGGCTTCGCAGGCGCGGCCGTACTCGTCGAGAAGAGTTCTCCGAAAAAGTTCTCCGAACCCGCGTAATGATTCGGGCCCAGCCGCCTCTCTCCTCGTACGGGCCCGCCCACGGGTTCGTACGGACGCGTCTCGAGAGGGAGAACGGACATGCATCACACCGTGGTGGAGCGGGAGCTGGAGCTCAAGCTCATCCTGTCGCCGGAGCGCAGCATCCCGGTTCCGGCCCGGCTCAGCTACCGCAGCGACGACCCCTTCGCCGTGCACATCAGCTTCCACATCAACTCCGAGCACCCCGTCCACTGGACGTTCGCGCGCGAGCTGCTCGTGGAGGGGGTCTTCCGGCCGTGCGGGCACGGGGACGTGCGGGTGTGGCCGACGAAGGTGGAGGGGCGCAGCGTCGTGCTGATGGCGCTGAGTTCACCCGACGGAGACGCTCTGCTGGAGGCGCCGGCCGCCCAGGTCTCGGCCTGGCTGGAGCGCACGCTGCGGGTGGTGCCCCCGGGGACTGAGGGCGAGCAGCTCGGCATCGACGACGGTCTGGCCGAACTGCTCGCCCCCACTCCCGCGGACGACCTGTGGCTGCGCGATCCGTGGCCGTCGGACGAGTCCGTGGACGGGGAGTGAACCAGGGCGAGTCGGGGTGGGTCGGGGTGCGTCAGAACAGCTTGCCGGGGTTGAGGATGCCCAGCGGGTCGAAAGCGGTCTTGATCGCGCGCTGCATCTCCACGCCCACCGGGCCGATCTCGCGGGCCAGCCACTCCTTCTTCAGCACGCCGACGCCGTGTTCGCCGGTGATCGTGCCGTCGAGTTCCAGGCCGAGGGCCATGATCTCGTCGAAGGAGTCGCGGGCCCGCCGGCACTCGTCGGGGTCCTGCGCGTCGAAGCAGACGGTGGGGTGGGTGTTGCCGTCGCCGGCGTGGGCGACGACCCCGATGGTGAGCCGGTGCTTCTCGGCGATGCGCTCGACGCCTTCGAGCATCTCGGCGAGCCGCGAGCGGGGCACGCACACGTCGTCGATCATCGTGGCGCCCTTCACCGCCTCCAGGGCGACGAGCGACGAGCGCCGTGCCTGCAACAGCAGTTCCGACTCGGCCGCGTCGTCGGCGGGGACCACCTGGGTGGCGCCGGCCGCCTCGCACAGCGCGCCGACGGCGGCGAGGTCGGCGGCCGGGTCGGTGGTGTCGAAGGCCGCCAGCAGCAGGGCCTCCGTGGTCTCGGGCAGACCCATGCGGGTGAGCTCGTTGACCGCTCTCACCGTCGTACGGTCCATCAGCTCCAGGAGCGACGGGACGTGGCCGCCTTCCATGATCCGGCACACGGCGTCGCAGGCGGCGGCGCCGGAGGCGAACTCCGCGGCCAGCACGAGCTGCCGGGGCGGCTGCGGCTTGAGGGCCAGGACCGCCCGTACGACGACGCCGAGCGAGCCCTCGGATCCGACGAAGAGCCGGGTCGTGTCGTACCCGGCGACGCCCTTGGCCGTACGCCGGCCGGTGGACATCAGGCGGCCGTCGGCCAGCACGACGTCGAGGCCGAGGACGTACTCGGCCGTCACTCCGTACTTCACGCAGCACAGCCCGCCCGACGCGGTGCCGATGTTGCCGCCGATCGTGCACGTCTCCCAGCTGGAGGGGTCGGGCGGGTAATAGAGGCCGTGTTCGTTCACCGCGCGGGAGAGCGTGGCGTTGACGACGCCCGGTTCGACGACGGCGATGCGGTCGACCGGGTTGATCTCCAGGATGCGGTCCATCCTGACGAGGGACAGGACGATGCAGCCGTCGGTGGCGTTGGCGGCGCCGGACAGACCGGTGCGCGCGCCCTGCGGGACGACGGGGACGCGCAGTTCGGTGGCGGTGCGCAGGACGTGCTGGACGTCCTCGACCGTGCGCGCCAGCACGACGACCGCGGGGGTGCCGGCCGGGCAGAAGCTGGCCATGTCGTTGGCGTACGAGGCGGTGACGTCGGGGTCGGTGAGGACGGCCTCGGCGGGCAGGCCGGCGAGCAGACGGTCGACGAGCAGGCTCATGATCACAGGTTCGCACCCGGGGCCATCGGTGTGAACCCCGTCCGCCGGCCCCTTCGGCTGACGTCGCAGGGTCGTCGTGCTGACGCACAGTGAGCGCCATGGAGAACGAAGCCGCAGCCGCGGAAGCCGTGGCCACCAGCCCCGCGCAGGGAACGCCGGGAACACAGCAGACGCCGGGAACTCCGGGAACACCGGGAGCTCCGGGAACGTCCGGGAAACGCTTTCGCCGCCGGCATCTGCTCCTCGGCTCGCTCGTGGGCGCTCTCGTGCTGGGCGGCGGAGCGGCGCTGCTGTGGTGGCTGCCCGGCGAGGACGCGGCGGGCGGGAAGGCGGCCGCGCCGGCTCCGGGGGCCGTGGCGGGAGCGGCGGTCCAGGCGGGCGTGCCGGCCGCGCTGCCCGACCTCGCGGCGCTGGTGGAGGCACGCGAGAGCCGGGTGCTGGCGCATCCCGAGGACGCCCGGTCCTGGGCGGTGCTCGGCGCGGCCTACGTCGAACAGGGCCGGCGCACCGCCGACGCGGCCCACCTCTACCCGAAGGCGGAGCGGGCGCTGCGGACCTCGCTGAAGGTGCGCCCGAAGGGCAACGCCGAGGCTCTCAGCGGTCTGGCCGCCCTGGCCGACGCGCGCCGGGACTTCCGGTCGGCGCGGGCCTGGGGCGAGGCCGCGCGCAAGCTCGCGCCGAAGCGCTGGACGACGTATCCGCCGCTGATCGACGCGTACACCGGCCTCGGCGACTACAAGAAGGCGCGCACGGCGCTGGACCGGCTGATGCGGCTGCGGTCCGGTCCGGCCGTGCTCGGGCGGGCGGCGGGCGTCTACTGGGACCGGGGCTGGCGCGAGGACGCGCAGGCCGCGCTGTCGGACGCGGCGGCCGGCGCCTCCTCCCCCGCGGAGCAGGCGGGCTGGCTGGAGCGGGCCGGGCAGCTCGCCTGGGAGCGCGGCGAGCGGGAGGACGCGCTGCGGCACTTCCAGGAGGCGGTGCGGCTCGACCCCGACCAGCGGGCCGCGCAGGCCGGACAGGGGCGGGCGCTGGCGGCGCTGGGCCGCACGTCGGAGGCGCTGAGCGCGTACCAGGTGGCGCTCGCCAAGCAGCCGTTGCCGGGTTACGCGCTGGAGCTGGGCGAGCTGTACGAGTCGCTGGGGCTGACCCAGCCGGCCCGGGTGCAGTACGACCTGCTGCGGGCGCGGGTGGGACAGGAGGCGGCGGGCGGGGTCGACGGGGAGCTGCTGCTGGGCCGGTTCGAGGCGGAACACGGGGATCCGGCGTCGGCAGTGCGGCGGCTGCGGGCCGAGTGGCTGCGGCAGCCGGGGATCGCGGTCGCGGACGCGCTGGGGTGGGCGCTGCACCAGGCCGGTGACGACAAGGAAGCGCTCAGGTTCGCCAGGATCGCCACGGACCGGGCGCACGGCGGCGCGGTGCGCAGTGCGCCGTACGCCTTCCATCGGGGCATGATCGAGCGGGGGTTGGAGAAGGACGGGCCGGCCCGGCGTCACCTTCAGGAGGCGTTGCAGATCAACCCGTACTTCTCCCCGCTCCAGGTACGGCAGGCCCGGGCGGCGCTGGCCCGACTGGGCGACGAACCGGCCGAGGAGAAGCTGCCCGAGTAACCGGAGTACCCGAGTGCCGGAGTACCGGAGTACCCGAGTGACCGGTTACAGGTTGCCGCGCTTTTCCTGCTCCCGCTCGATCGCCTCGAACAGGGCCTTGAAGTTGCCCTTGCCGAAGCCCATCGAGCCGTGTCGTTCGATGATCTCGAAGAAGACGGTCGGGCGGTCCTGGACCGGCTTGGTGAAGATCTGCAGCAGATAGCCGTCCTCGTCGCGGTCGGCGAGGATCTTCAGCTCGCGCAGGGTCTCGACCGGGACGCGGGTGTCGCCGACCCACTCGCCGAGGGTGTCGTAGTAGGAGTCGGGGGTGTCGAGGAACTGGACCCCGGCCGCCCGCATCGTCCGTACCGTCTGCACGATGTCGCCCGTGTTGAGCGCGATGTGCTGGACGCCCGCGCCGCCGTAGAACTCCAGGTACTCGTCGATCTGGGACTTCTTCTTGGCGATGGCGGGCTCGTTGATCGGGAACTTGACCTTCAGGGTCCCGTCGGCCACCACCTTGGACATCAGCGCGCTGTACTCGGTGGCGATGTCGTCGCCCACGAACTCCTTCATGTTCGTGAAGCCCATGACCTTGTTGTAGAAGCCGACCCACTCGTTCATCCGGCCGAGCTCGACGTTGCCGACGCAGTGGTCGACGGCCTGGAAGGTGCGGTGGGCGGGCGGCTGGACGATCGGCGCGGCGGCGGCGTAGCCGGGAAGGTAGGGGCCGTCGTAGCCGGAGCGGTCGACGAGGGTGTGGCGGGTCTCGCCGTAGGTGGCGATCGCGGCGAGGACGACCGTGCCGTGCTCGTCCTTCAGCTCGTACGGCTGGGCGACCGAGCGCGCGCCGTGCTCGACGGCGTACGCGTAGGCGGCGCGGGCGTCCGGGACCTCGATGGCGAGGTCGATCACGCCGTCGCCGTGCTCGGCCACGTGCTGGGCGAGGAAGTGGCCCCAGGCGGTGGCGGGCTTGACGACGGAGGTGAGCACAAAGCGCGCCGAGCCGTTGGTGAGCACGTAGGAAGCGGTTTCGCGGCTGCCCGTCTCCGGTCCGGAGTAGGCGACCAGCTGCATGCCGAAGGCGGTGGAGTAGTAGTGCGCCGCCTGTTTGGCGTTGCCCACGGCGAAGACGACCGCGTCCATCCCCCTGACCGGGAAGGGATCGGCCTGCCGGGCGGTCTCGGGGATGCGGTGTGTGGTCTGCGTCATAGTCGAAGCCTCGCTCCGGCCTGCAAGGTGCGCAATAGTTCGCTTATTCGCTGGACAACATGTTCAGCGGTACGACGGTTTCGGCGGCCTTTCTGTACAGGGTGACCATCTCGGAGGCGGGCATGGCGATCGATCGGCTGGACGGGCGCATCATCGTGCTGTTGGCGCGGGAGCCGCGGATCGGGGTGCTGGAGATGTCCCGTCGGCTGGGGGTGGCGCGGGGCACGGTGCAGGCGCGGCTCGACCGGCTTCAGTCGAATGGAGTCATCCGGGGCTTCGGTCCGCAGGTGGATCCGGCGGCGCTCGGCTACCCCGTCACCGCGTTCGCCACGCTGCAGATCCGGCAGGGGCAAGGGGCGGACGTACGGGCGCACTTGGCGGGTGTGCCGGAGGTGCTGGAGCTGCACACCACCACCGGCGGCGGGGACATGCTGTGCCGGCTGGTGGCCCGCTCCAACGCCGATCTCCAGCGGGTCATCGACCTGGTCGTCGGTTTTGATGGGATCGTCCGGGCCTCCACCGCGATCGTGATGGAGAACCCCGTTCCACTGCGGGTCATCCCGCTGGTGGAGCAGGCGGCGGAAGACCCGGAGCGGACCTAGCCGACACCCGACCCGGCCGACGCACCCGGCCCGGTCGACCTGCCCGGCCCGGTCCGCATATCCGGCCGACATGGGGTGGTGAGCGCGTGTGACCTTCTGGGAGTACCTGAGCACCCGGCACCAGCAACTGCTCACCGACGCCTTTCAACACGCCAGCGCCGTCTTCCAGTGCATGGTCGTGGCGACCCTGCTCGGGGTGCTGATCGGGGTGGTCGCCTACCGCAGCGACTGGGGCGGCAACCTCGCCACCGTCTCCACCTCCGCCCTCCTCACCATCCCGTCCCTCGCCATGATCGGTCTGCTGATCCCGGTGGTGGGCCTGGGCGTGCCGCCGACGGTGATCGCGCTGACGCTGTACGGGCTGCTGCCGATCGTGCGGAACTCGATCGTCGGGCTGCGCGGGGTCGACCCCTCCCTGGTGGAAGCGGCCACCGGCATCGGGATGTCCCGCCTGGCCCGGCTGGCGCGGGTGGAGCTGCCGCTGGCCTGGCCGCCGATCCTGACCGGGATCCGGGTCTCGACGCAGATGCTGATGGGCATCGCCGCCATCGCCGCGTACGCCTCCGGGCCGGGCCTGGGCAACGAGATCTTCCGGGGCATCGCCTCCCTGGGCAGCAAGAACGCGCTCAACCAGGTCCTCGCCGGCACGCTCGGGATCATCGTCCTCGCGTTGCTGTTCGACGCCGCGTACGTCCTGCTCGGCCGGCTGACGATTCCCAGGGGGATCCGTGTCTGACTCACATGGAGCGACGCATGGGGCAACGCATGGGACGACGCATGGGGCGACGATCGAACTGGAGAACCTGACCAAGCGCTACCCGGGCAACCCCCACCCCGCCGTCGACAGCGTCAGCATGGAGATCAAGGCCGGCGAGACGGTCGTCTTCGTCGGCCCGTCCGGCTGCGGGAAGTCCACGACGCTCAAGATGATCAACCGGCTGATCGAGCCGAGCGGCGGCCGGATCCGCATCGACGGCGAGGACGTCACCGACATCGACCCGGTGAAGCTGCGCCGGAAGGTCGGGTACGCGATCCAGTCGTCCGGGCTCTTCCCGCACATGACGGTCGCCCAGAACATCGCGCTCGTGCCGCGGATGATCGGCTGGCCTAAGGCGCGGATCAGGGACCGGGTGGAGGAGATGCTCGACCTGGTGGGGCTCCACCCCGGCGAGTTCCACGGCCGCTACCCGCGCCAGCTCTCCGGCGGCCAGCAGCAACGCGTGGGCGTGGCACGGGCGTTGGCCGCCGATCCGCCGGTGCTGCTGATGGACGAGCCGTTCGGCGCGGTCGACCCCATCACCCGCGACCACCTCCAGGACGAGCTGATCCGGCTCCAGCACGAGCTGCACAAGACGATCGTGTTCGTCACCCATGACTTCGACGAGGCGATCAAGCTGGGCGACCGGATCGTGGTCCTGCGCGAGCGCTCGCACATCGCCCAGTTCGACACCCCGGAGGCGATCCTCACCAACCCGGCGGACGACTTCGTCTCCGGGTTCGTGGGGGCGGGGGCCGCGCTGAAGCGGCTCAACCTCACCCGGGTGCGGGACGTCGGGATCACCGACTATCCGACGGTGACGGTCGACGACCCCCTGCAGAGCGTCTTCAACATGCTCCGCTCCAGCAGCGCCAACGAGATCCTGCTCCTGGACAGGCGCCGCCGCCCCTACAAGTGGCTGCGCCGCGGCGACCTGATGCGGGCCAAGGGCTCGCTGGCCCGCGCCGGGACGCTGGTGCACGACACGGTGACCCGGGACGCGACGCTGAGGGACGCGCTGGAGGCGGTCCTGATCGACAACGCCGGGCGGGTCGCGGTCACCGGGCGGCGCGGCGAGTACATGGGCGTCGTCGACATGGAGACGCTGATGAACTCCGTGCAGGAGCTGCTGGAGGCCGACCGGCTGGAGGCGCTGGAGGCCCATCACGAACTGGAGGAGGCCCGGTCCGCGCAGACGCACGCGGAACAGGAGGGACCGGGCGGGGAGGTGAAGGCGTGACCGCGCCCGGACGGCTCGAGGGCACTCCCGGCGGAAGCGGCGAGACTCCCGACGTACAGGAGGAGACGCCCGACGGACAGGGCGGGACTCCCGACGCACAGGGGGAGACGCCCGGCGGACGTACAGGGACGCCCGGTGGAGTGAACGAGGCTCCCGGGCCGGCGGAATCCCCCGTGCCGCAGCCTCCCGCGCGGCGGCGCGTCACGTGGCAGAAGCTGACCTTCCTGCCCGCGTTCCTCGTCGCCCTGCTGCTCGCGACCTGGCTGTGGTTCCAGCAGGCCACCCTGGACTCGATCTCCGAGAACGCGCTGGCCAAGGGCCAGGTGCAGAAGGCGCTCTGGCAGCACGTGTATCTGACGGCGGTGTCCACGTTCTTCGTGCTGATCATCGCGATCCCGCTGGGCGTCCTGCTCACCCGCCGGGCGCTGCGCAGAGCCGCCCCGCTCGCGATGACCGTCGCCAACATGGGCCAGGCGACGCCCGCGATCGGTCTGCTCGCCCTGCTGGTGATCTGGTTGGGCACGGGCACGAAGGCCGCCCTGATCGGCATCATCGCCTACGCCGTCCTGCCGGTGCTCTCCAACACCGTCGCCGGTCTGAAGGCGAACGACCCGACCCTGCTGGAGGCGGCCCGCGGCATCGGCATGTCCTCGCTGGGCGTGCTGTGCCGCGTGGAGCTGCCGCTCGCCGTCCCGCTGATCCTGGCGGGCGTGCGGACGGCCCTCGTCCTCAACGTCGGCACGGCGACCCTGGCGACCTTCGGCGGGGGCGGCGGTCTGGGCGTGCTGATCACCGCCGGCATCACCAACCAGCGGATGCCGGTACTGGTGCTGGGCTCGATCCTCACGGTCTCGCTGGCCCTGCTGGTCGACTGGCTGGGCTCGCTGGCCGAAGTGCTGTTGCGGCCGCGCGGGCTGGAGGTGGGGAGGTGAGACGTCCGCTTCGCTGCACGGCCGCGCTGGCCCTGGTGCTGGCGTCGTCGGCGGCGTCCGGCTGCGGGCTGTCCAGCGGCTCCCCCATGGTCGACGACGTCTCGCCCGGGTCGATCGGACAGGGCGAGCCGCTGAAGGGCGCCCGTCTCACCGTGACGTCGAAGTCGTTCACCGAGAACCTGATCCTCGGCGCGATGATGGGCATCGCCTTCCAGGCGGCGGGCGCGGACGTCCTGGACCGCACCGGCATCCAGGGCTCCATCGGCTCGCGCGAGGCGGTCAAGAACGGCGACGCCGACGCCATGTACGAGTACACGGGCACCGCCTGGATCACGTACCAGGGCAACTCCGAGCCCGTCACCGACCCGCAGGCGCAGTGGCAGGCCGTGCACGACGCCGATGTGCGGGGCGGGGTGACCTGGCTGCCGCCGTCGCGGCTGAACAACACCTACGCGCTGGCCATGAACCAGGACGACTACCGCAAGCACCGCACGAGGACGCTGTCCGAGGTGGCCGCGCTGTCCACGTCGGACCCGAAGGCCGTGACGCTGTGCGTGGAGAGCGAGTTCGCCAACCGCGCGGACGGGCTGCCGGGGATGGAGAAGGCGTACGGCATGGACGTGTCGACGTCCCGGATCACGCAGATGGACACCGGGATCATCTACACCCAGGTGCAGAAGGGGAGTTGCACCTACGGGGAGGTCTTCACCACCGACGGGCGCATCAAGTCCATGAACCTGGTGGTGATGCAGGACGACAGGAGGTTCTTCCCCAACTACAACGCTGCCCCGGCGATCAACTCCAAGGCCTTCGAGAAGTGGCCGGCCATCGCGGAGGTCATCGACCCCGTCACCGAGAAGCTGGACAACGCGGTGGCGCAGGAGCTGAACGCGAAGGTGGACGTGGACGGGGAGGATCCGCATCAGGTGGCGCTGGAGTGGATGAAGGCGGAGGGGTTCGTCAAGTAGGGGGCGAACGGGGCCGATCGACTTACAAAGAAGTTGTTGCAAAGAGACCTTTGCAACGCTACCTTTGTATTCATGACGGAGCAGGAAGAACCGAAGCAGCGGCGGCTCGACGCCCGCGCCCTGCGCGGCCTCGCCCACCCGCTGCGCATGCAGATGCTCAACGCACTGCGGCAGCGCGGTCCGGCAACCGCGTCCCAACTGGCCGCACAGCTGGGCGAGTCGAGCGGAGCGACCAGTTATCACCTGCGCCAGCTCGCCGCGCACGGCTTCGTCGAGGACGCCCCGGAGCACGGCAAGGGACGCGAGCGCTGGTGGCGGGCTGTGGACGAGGGGCTGGTCTTCGACAGCTCCGAGTTCGAGGGCGCCGGACCCGAAGTACGCGGGGCGGCGGAGATGTTCCTGCACGAAGTCGCGAACAACCACGCCCGTGAGCTGTCCACCTGGCTCAGCACCCGCGACCGCTGGTCCGAGCCCTGGTCACGCTCCACCGACATGAGCGACATGACCCTGCGGCTCACTCCGGCCCTCGCCGGCGAGCTCGTCGACAAGATGCACGAGCTGATCGACAGCTACCGCGACCGCGTTCCCGACGACGAGGTCGGGGCCGAACGCGTACGCATCCACAGCCACCTCTTCCCCATCACCACGGACTGAAGGGCACCGCCATGCACACTCAGAGCCAGCTCGCCCGCGCCCGCGCCGCCGAGTTCCACGCCCAGGCCGACGCCCACCGCCTCGCCGCCGAGGCCAAGCGCCCGAGCGAACTGCGCACCCGCGTCGGCTGGACCCTCGTAGAAGTCGGCCTGCGCCTCGCGGCCACGCCGAAGCGGTCGCCCGCGGTCGCCTAGGACAGGTCCTAACAGCTCGGTACCGAGCCCTTCCCCTTCTCCAGCGCGACCAGTGCGCTCACCGTGCCCTTGAGGGTGGTCACCGGGATCAGCCGGAGTCCCTTGGGCAGTTCGGACTTGGCGTCGGCGCACTCGTCCTTCGGCACGAGGAACACGGTCGCCCCGTCCCGGCGGGCCGCCTGCGTCTTCAGGGCGACGCCGCCGACCGCGCCGACCTTTCCGTCGGCGTCGATGGTCCCCGTACCGGCGATGGTGCGGCCGCCCGTGAGGTCGCCGCCGCTGCCGTCGCCGTCGAGCTTGTCGACGATCCCCAGCGAGAACAGCAGACCCGCGCTGGGGCCGCCCACGTCGGCCAGCTTCAGCGTGACCTCGACGTCGTCCGAGGAACGGTCGAGGTACTTCAGCGCGGCCTCGGTAGCGGAGTCCTGGGACTCCTGCATCTGCTCGGTGTTGTGCTGCTCGATCTCCTTGGTGCTCTCGCCGCTCGGGTAGACCGAGTCACGCGGCATGATCGCCTGGTCGGCGCGGAACCAGCCGTCGATCACATCGCCCAGCGAGACGTGCGCGTCGGGACCGGTCGCCTCGATCGTCGTCATCCGCAGCTCCCCGCTGGTGTCCCGGGTGGGCGCGCCGGAGATCGTGATGACCTCCGCGCCCTTGTTCTCGCCGAGGACGTTCGCCGTCATGCCGGGCTGCGCCACCGAGAACGGCAGCGGCGCCAGGGCCGCCGTGGCGATCAGGGCCACCAGGGGCGCGGCGCAGACGGCGAGGGCCTGGGGGCGGGAGAGGCGCGAGAGGCGAGAGAGCACGGGGTCAATGTAACCGGCGATGCTCGGCGACCTCCGTACAGGTGCCGGGTCACCGGCGGCGCTCAGCGGCCCCGTACAGGCGCCGGGTCACCGGCCGCCCTCGCGGCCCCCGTACAGGTCCCGTCGGGTGCGGGTGAAGCGGCGGAGCGGGTCCGGGAGGGGGGCGACGCCGATGCCCGGAGTGCGCGGGACGGGCAGACAGCCGTCGGCGTCGAGCACGAAGGGCTCGGTGACGTCCTCGGCGAAGTAGCGGGCGGACGCCGAGGTGTCCCCGGGGAGGGTGAAGCCGGGGAGCGCGGCCAGCGCCAGGTTCGGGGCGCGGCCGACGCCCGTCTCCAGCATCCCGCCGCACCACACCGGCACCCCGTGCGCGTGCGCCACGTCGTGCACGCGGCGCGCCTCCAGATAGCCGCCGACCCGCGCGGGCTTGACGTTGACCACCCGGCAGGCGTCCAGGGCGATCGCGGAGGCGGTGTCACGGGCGTTGTGCAGGGACTCGTCGAGGCAGACGGGCGTGGCGATGCGCTGCTGGAGGCGGGCGTGCCCGTACAGGTTGTCCTCCTCCAGCGGCTCCTCGATCAGCACCAGCCCGAACTCGTCCAGCCGCCGCAGATGCTCGGCGTCCGCCAGGGTGTACGCCGTGTTGGCGTCGACCTGGAGCGGCAGCGCGTCCCCGAAGCGCTCGCGCACGGCCCGTACGGGGACCAGGTCCCAGCCGGGCTCGATCTTCAGCTTGACCCGGACATAGCCCTCGGCGAGATAGCGCTCGACGTCGTCCAGCAGGTCGGCGACGGACTCCTTGATGCCGACGGAGACGCCCGCCGGCACCCGGTCGCGGACCGCGCCCAGATAGGTCGCCAGGGACATGCCGTACGCGCGCAGCTCCGCGTCCAGGACCGCCGTCTCCAGGGCCGCCTTCGCCAGCTCGTGCCCCTTGACCTTCGCCATGGCGGGCCCGAGGGCGGGCGCGGTGAGGCGCGGCAGCGCGGCGACCCGGGGCAGCAGGAAGTCGCGCAGCACGATCTCCGCGCCCGCGACGAACTCCGAGCAGTACAGCGGCTCGGGGTCGGCCGCGAACTCCGACCAGCCCTCGGCCTCGTCCGTGACGACGTGGAGCAGGAAGGTGTCCTTCGTCGTCATCGTGCCGAAGGACGTACGGAAGGGGGTGACCAGCGGGATCGCGAGATGCACGATCTCGACGCGTGCCAGTTTCATGCCGCGCCCTGTCCTGTGGGGCGGGTCAGGGTGTACCAGCCGTCGCGGGACATGCCGGTCGCGGTGAACCCCTGCCCGAAGGCCTCCGTGAACACCTCGCGCACCGCGCGCCGCCAGCGCAGCGCCGACTCCGGGTTCACGGCCCGCAGCGCCACGACGTCCTCGGGCACCCGGCACCAGACACGCAGGTCATCGAGGTCACGGTGGGCGAGGGGGCCGCCGTCGGGCGCGGTGCGGACCACGGGGGCCGCGGCCCGGTCGCCGGTCTCGTACGGCTTGCGCGGATCGGCCAGCTCCCAGGTGATCGTCAGCCGGTCGCTCTCGTCGCCGTCGTTCACGCCGTCCGCCATCGGGCCGTAGAAGTCGACGACGTACTCGGTGCCGAGGCCGCCCAGCTTGACCAGGTTGAAGCGGGCGTTGCGGCCGACCAGCGGGTCGAAGGTCCAGCGCATGGTGCGCGCCCCGCACCCGAGGGCCCAGGCCCGCTGGGCCTGCTTGACGATGTACCCGAGCCCCTGGTCGGCGGCGGCGACCAGGGAGTACGCCTCCTGCTCCGCCGGCGGCCCGAACACGGCGACGCAGGCCCCCGCGAGCCGCTCTCCGGCGTACGCCGCGTGCACCGCCCCGCCCGCGTGCACCAGGCTGTGCAGCACCTCGGTCGGGTAGGGCGGGGCGGTCGGCGGGGTCTGCCAGACGTCGCCGAAGAAGTCGGCGACGGCCGTGAGCCCGGTGACGTCATGGACGGTGCGCACGGTGACTGGGGTCATGCGTCCAGTGTCGCGGCGATGCGGTGTTCGGAGGTGGGTGCGTACGCACATCGGCCGAGAGTCAGTCGCTGTGAGCGCATTCAGCGCTCTCGGTGCCCTCGGTGCTCGCAGGCCCTCTGTGCTCTCAGGCCCTCGGTGCTCGCAGGCTCTCGGTCGCTCTCAGCGCAGCGCCTCCGCCACCTCCCGGGCCGCGTCCATGACGCGTGGGCCGACCCGTTCCGGCACCGCGTCGGCCAGCATCACCACGCCCACGCTGCCCTCGACGCCGGTCACGCCGAGGAGGGGCGCCGCGGCGCCGCTCGCCCCCGCCTCCAGTTCGCCGTGCGTGAGGGTGTAGCCGGGTTCGAGCGCCGGCTTCTGGCGGGCGGAGAGGATCGCACGGCCGGCGGCCCCCCGGTCCAGTGGATGGCGGAACCCTGCCCGGTAGGCCACGTGGTAGTCCGTCCACGTCGGTTCGACGACGGCGACGGCCAGCGCCTCCGCCCCGTCCACGAGCGTCAGATGCGCGGTCGCCCCTATGTCCTCGGCCAGCGAGCGCAGTGCGGGCAGGGCCGCCTCGCGCACCAGCGGATGCACCTGCCGGCCGAGCCTCAGCACTCCGAGGCCGACCCGGGCTCGTCCGCCCAGATCGCGTCGTACGAGTGCGTGCTGCTCCAGGGTGGCGAGCAACCGGTACACAACGGTCCGGTTGACGCCCAGTTTGTTGGAAAGCTCGGTGACGGTCAGCCCGTGGTCGGTGTCGGCCAGCAGTTTGAGGACGCGCAGTCCCCGGTCGAGCGTCTGGGAGGTCTCCGCGGTCACGACGCCCACTCCTTAAGTGGTGAGGTCGGCAACCCCCGTCGCGGCGGATGCGTCACCGAGTCCCGTCAGTGACGCGCTTCAGAGGCCGCCGATCGACAGATGGGCCCGGCGTGTCCGGGCCCAGTCGCTTCACGGCTGCGCTCCGCGGCGGCGCTGCCACGGGGCGTGTGCGTAGCGGGACAGTAGCGAAGCAGGTTCGCTGAGCGGAAGGCTCCGTCCAGAATCCGGTCATTGGCCGGTATGGACTACTTGCATTTATCCCGATACGTACGGAGCGTGACCTCGCTCCGAGCGCCCCCGCAGGGAGGTCACTTCATCCGGGTGGCCCACTCCTGCACCTTGGCGATGCGCTGCCGCAGCTGTCCGGCCGTGGCCTCCGCGCTCGGCGGTCCCCCGCACACGCGGCGCAGCTCGGTGTGGATCACCCCGTGCGGCTTGCCGCTCTGGTGGACGTACGCGCCGACCATCGTGTTGAGCTGCTTGCGCAGCTCCATCAGCTCCTTGTGCGAGACGACCGGCCGCCGCTCGGCGGGCAGCTCCAGCAGGTCGGCGTCCTCGTCCGGCTTCTTCCGGCTGTGCGCGATCTGCTTGGCCTGCCGCTTCTGGAGCAGCAGCTGGACCTGGTCGGGCTCCAGCAGCCCCGGGATGCCGAGGTAGTCCTGCTCCTCCTCGCTGCCCGGGTGGGCCTGCATGCCGAACTCGGCGCCGTTGTACATGACGCGGTCGAAGACTGCCTCGGACTCCAGCGCCTCGAAGGAGAACTGCTCCTGCTCGCCGGTGTCCTCGTCCTGCTCCTTGTTCGCCTCGTCCATCTCCTGCTCGGACTCGGCGTACGGATCCTCCTCGCCCTCCTTCTTGGGCTTGTCGAGGACGTGGTCGCGTTCGACCTCCATCTCGTTGGCGAAGCCGAGGAGGTCGGGCACGGTCGGCAGGAACACGGAGGCGGTCTCGCCGCGCCGCCGGGACCGCACGAAACGCCCGACGGCCTGCGCGAAGAAGAGGGGGGTGGAGATGGTGGTGGCGTACACCCCGACGGCGAGACGCGGCACGTCGACGCCCTCGGACACCATCCGCACCGCGACCATCCACCGGTCGGTGCTGTGACTGAACTCGTCGATCCGGTCGGACGCGCCGTTGTCGTCGGACAGGACGAGGGTCGCCTTGTCGCCGGTGATCTCCCGGATCAGCTTGGCGTAGGCGCGGGCGGAGTCCTGGTCGGAGGCGATGACGAGCGCACCGGCGTCCGGGATGCCCTTCCTGACCTCGGTGAGCCGCTGGTCGGCGGCGCGCAGCACGCTCGGCATCCACTCGCCGCGCGGGTCCAGCGCCGTGCGCCAGGCCTGGCTGATCGCGTCCTTCGTCATCGGCTCGCCGAGCCGGGCCGCGATCTCGTCGCCCGCCTTCGTGCGCCAGCGCATGTTGCCGCTGTAGGAGAGGAAGATGACGGGCCGCACGACGTTGTCGGCGAGGGCCGACCCATAGCCGTAGGTGTAGTCGGCGGAGGACCGCCGGATCCCGTCGTTCCCCTCCTCGTAGGCCACGAAGGGGATGGGGTTGGTGTCGGACCGGAACGGCGTGCCGGTGAGAGCGAGGCGGCGGGTGGCCGGCTCGAACGCCTCGAGGCACGCCTCACCCCATGACTTGCTGTCACCGGCGTGGTGGATCTCGTCGAGGATGACGAGAGTCTTGCGCTGTTCGGACCGGTTGCGGTGCAGCATCGGCCGCACGCCGACGCCCGCGTACGTCACCGCGACGCCGTGGTAGTCCTTGCTGAGCGGGCCCGCGCTGTACTCCGGGTCCAGTCGGATCCCTATCCTCGCGGCCGCTTCCGCCCACTGCTTCTTCAGGTGCTCGGTCGGCGCGACCACGGTCACCTGCTGCACGACGTGGTGGTGCAGCAGCCAGGAGGCGAGCGTCAGCGCGAAGGTCGTCTTGCCGGCGCCGGGCGTGGCGACGGCGAGGAAGTCGCGCGGCTGCTCCTGCAGATACCTCTCCATCGCCCCCTGCTGCCAGGCACGCAGCTTGCTGGCGGTGCCCCAGGGGGCACGGCCGGGGAAGGCGGGAGAAAGGTGATGGGAGGAGTGCGAGGCGGAGCTGGCGGCGGCGGTGGTAGTCACGGTCTCCGGTTTTGGGGTCGGGCGGCTCGGTTCTCGGCTACGTCGGTCACATGGACGCCACATGGGCCACGTCGGCCACGTCGGCTGTGTATGACAACCGGGCCACCCTACCGGCGGCCCGGGACCGTCCACGCGCGAACGAGGCCGGGTCGCCGGTGGGTGGGACCCACGTCACAGCGCCCGCAGCCGCTCCGCGATCACCCCGACCTCGGACTCGACGCCGGACGCCACGTCGATGACCAGCCCGTACGCCGCATCCTGGTCGCAGTCGGCCAGATCCACGCCGTGCAGCGCGAGAAACGTCACGGCCGCCAGCCACGCGGCGCGCTTGTTGCCGTCGACGAGGGGATGGTTCGCGGCGATCGCGTGCAGCAGCGCGGCGGCCTGCTCGTGCACGTCGTCGTAGGCCGCCGTGCCGAACATCCGGGCGCGGGGCCGGTGCACGGCGGAGGCGAGCAGCCCGGGGGCACGGGTCTCGGGGGCACGCCCGCCGAACGCGATCCGCGCGATCTCGGTGACTTCGGCGAGGGTGAGGTGACGGGTCGCCCGCCGCCCGGCCCCGGCATCCGTGGTGGGCGGCTTCATTCGCCGAGCCTCCGCAACAGATCGGCGTGAGCGACGGCAAGCCGCTCGGCCGCGCCCCGCACCCGCGCCTCCTCCTCACCCAGCCGCGCGCGTACGGCGTCCAGCGCGACGTCCTCCGGCCGGCGACCGGTGGCGTCCGCGAGGTCGTCCAGGGCGTGGCGGAGGGCGGGGGCGAGGGGGAGCGTGAGGGAGAAGGAGGGGGAGGGGGAGCGGGCTGGCTGGTGCATGCCGGTGAGGGTAGGAGGCGGGCGGGTTCATGGGCGAGGGGTTTTGGGCGCGGGGTTCTACGGCGAGGGGTTCCACGGCGAGGCGAGGGAGGGGGCGTGCGGAAGGGAAGGCGCCGTAGAAGAACGGTTCTACGGATGCTGCTCCCGCGGCGTTCTACGGGCGCCGCTCCCGCACCATGTCAGGGGCGCCGCTCCCGCAGCCGGGTGGTCACCCACGCCCCGAGCAACGCCACCGCGGCCATCGGCAGGAAGACGGCGGCGAAGGCGGCGGGGTGGGAGCCGGAGGTCACGCCCGGGTCGGTGACGGCGTGGGCGACGCTGCCGCCGCCCAGGGCCGCGAAGGCGGCGCCCCCGGCGGACAGCAGCAGCACGTTCGACAGCCCGTCCGAGATCTGCAGGGCGGCGGAGTGGGAGCCGGCCTCCTCCGGGGCGGACAGCTTCAGCAGAAGCACGCTGGTGGAGGAGATGACGAGCCCCATCCCGAAGCACCCGAACCCCCAGGCGACGGCCACGGTCCAGACCGGCACGGAGTGCACGAGCACACTGGGCGCGGCGGCGATGGCAGCGGCCACGAGCACCATCCCGAACGTCATCAGCCGCTCCCGATACGGCTCCACCCGCGCCCGCGTCTGCACCCACGACCCCAGCGCCCAGGTCCCCCCGCTGGCCGCGAGCGAGAACCCGGCGAGGGTCGGGCTCAGCCCCCGCTCCGTCACGAGCATCAACGGCACGAAGGACTCGGCGGCGATGAACGACCCCGCGGCCACCCCGCGCAACAACACGACGGACGGCAGCCCGCGGGCAGCCCGCCAGGTCCCGCTGGGAAGCAGCCCGAGCACGGCGGGCACGAGCAGAGCGACACCGGCCACGGCCGGCAGAACGGACAGGGGCCGCAGATCCTGGGCGGCGAACTGAAGCAGCCCGGCCCCGAAGGAAATACCGAAGGCGAGCCGCAGCCGACGCCGATCGAAGGAGCCGGTGGACAAGGAGTGCACCGGTCCACCCGCCCGCCGCCGTATCTGAGGCAGCGCGAGCGCCAGCGGAAGCAGGACCAGGACGGGTATCCCGAGGAACACCCACCGCCACCCGAGATGCTCGGTCACGGCCCCCGCGGCCAACGGCCCGACGACGGAGGGCACGACCCAGCAGGCGGCGAACGCGGCCATGATCGCCGGCCGCAACCGCTCCGGATAGGCCCGCCCGACCACGACGTACAACGCGACGATGACCAGCCCTCCCCCGAGCCCCTGCACGGCCCGCCCGAGGATGAACACCCACATGCCGCCGGCGGTCCCCGACACCACAAGCCCCGCCCCGAAGGCGACGATCCCGCTGCTCAACGCCCCGAGCGGCCCCCGCCGATCCGACCACTGCCCGGCGAGCACCATCCCGAACAGACTGGTGGTGAAGTACCCGGAGAAGGCGAACGCGTACAACCCGACCCCGTCCAACTCCCGCGCCGCCACCGGCATGGCCGTCCCCACAGCCGTGGCCTCGAAGGCGATCAGCAGCACAACGGAGACGATCCCGACGCTCAGCGCCCGATAGGCCTTCCCGAGCACGCCTTCCCCGGAGGACGGGCCAAGGCTCTCGTGCGCGTCTGCGACGCCGGTGTCGCGGGGTTCCAGAACAGCCATGGACGCCAGCGTAAGGTCCACGACTGACATTGACCCCTGTCGGAAGCCCCCCCTCCCCTGGTCCCTTGGTCGTACGTCCACCCTCCCCACGGCCGCCTTTCATGAACGGCATATGGCAGTCCCATTGCAGCCCACCCGCCTCCCTTGATCCTCCTCCCGCCCCGGCCGTACGGTCGACGTACCGAGTTCGCAAGGGGCACTTCGGCTCCCCGACAGGAACTCGGCGAACGGCCGTGTGCCCGAGTGGCTTAGGGACTCGCCTGCAAAGCGAGGCACGTGGGTTCAATTCCCGCCACGGCCTCTGGTGTCCGACCGGAGAAAACAGAAGGGCGGCACCCCTCCGGGGGTGCCGCCCTTCTGGTCGTCCGTCTCAGTTCCCGTCCCAGTCGGTCGGCCGCCTGCGACGGTGCATCGCTGCGGAGGTCCGGTACAGCACACACCGGCGTAGCGGCCCTTCGGGCACGCTCGGATCCTCGAAGTCGTCGGCCGGGTCCCGGGTCATGCCGATCCGGCGCATCACCGCCTGGGAACGAAGGTTGTCGACGGTCGTCGACGCAACCACCTCCGGCAGCCCGAGGGCCTCGAAGCCGAAGGCAAGACAGACCAGGGCGGCCTCGGTGGCGTAACCGTGACCCCACGCCGAACGCATCAACCGCCATCCGATGTCCACCCCCGCGAAGGGCATGTCCCTGTCCACCTCGTCCAAGCCGACGCGGCCGATGAACTCACCGGTCTCCCTTGCTTCCAGCGCCCACCACCCGAATCCCCGGTCGTCGAACTCGGCCTGCATGACTGCCACCGTGGCATCGCTCTGCTCCCGCGTCAGCAGTTCCCCCAGGTGTTCTCGGACTTCGGGATCGGCGTTCATCGCCGCCCACGGCTCAAGGTCGGACTCCCGCCACCGGCGGAGCAGGAGACGATCGGTGCGCAGTTCAGGCATGCCCCACAGCCAACGCGATCAGGATCCGGGTGGCGATCGCCTTTATCGAGCCGTGCGGTACGCAGGGGGCGGCGCCCACCACGGGGCGCCGCCCCTTCGTTGGTCCGTTGAAGTCGCCCGGCGAGTGACGGCACGCCAACTTCCCCTCTCCTGCGCAGCCTTCACCTCACCCTTCTCACCTCCCCGTTCCCCGGATTTAACCTGCGACCTCTTGGCGACGTCCTCTCTACGCGCGTAACTTGAGCCGACTCCCCCACACCACCGGCCGTACCCGAAGACGTACGAGGAGACCGCCAGCGTGTCCAGACCCGTAGGAAACAGACCCCGTCGCGCTGTCTACGCGCTCATATCCGTCGGTGTGGCGAGCACGTTCGCCATCACCTCGCTGCCCGCCGCGTACGCGACGCCGTCCGCCACCGCGGTGATCTCCGAGGTGTACGGCGGTGGGGGGAACTCGGGGGCGACCCTGACCCGGGACTTCGTCGAGCTCGGGAACGCGGGCTCGGCGGGCTATGACCTGTCGGGGTACAGCGTGCAGTACCTGCCCGGTTCGGCGTCCTCGTCCTCCGCGTGGCAGGTGACCGCGCTGAGCGGGTCCGTCGCGCCGGGCGGACGCTTCCTCGTCGCCGAGGGGGCGGGCTCCGGCGGTACGACCGCGCTGCCCACCCCCGACGCCACCGGGTCGATCGCGATGAGCGCCACCACCGGCACCATCGCCCTGGTCTCCGGCACCACCGCCCTGAGCTGCAAGACCGCCGCCGACTGCGCGGCCGACAGCCGGATCGTCGACCTCGTCGGCTACGGAAGCGCCGTGGTGCGGGAGGGCAGCGGGCCGGTCACCGGGGCGTCCAACACCGCCTCCGTCGCCCGGGGTTCGGCTCTCGCCGACACCGACGACAACGCCGTGGATCTCGCCGCCGGTACGCCCTCGCCCGTCAACTCGGCCGGGGAGACGCCCGGTTCGGGGGACGGCGGTGACGGGGGTGACGGGGGCGGGAGTCCGACCGAGCCCGGTACCGTCCGCATCCACGACATCCAGGGCGCCACCCGTCTCTCCCCGCTCGCCGGGCAGACGGTCACCCGGGTGCCCGGCATCGTGACCGGAGTGCGGACGTCCGGGTCGAAGGGGTACTGGATCCAGGATCCGACGCCGGACGCCGACTCCCGCACCAGCGAGGGCGTCTTCGTGTACACCGGGTCGGCCGCGCCCGCCGTGGCGGTCGGCGACTCGGTGCTGGTGAGCGGCAAGGTCAGCGAGTACTACCCGAGCAGCACCAGCCAGTCGGTCACCGAGCTCACCGGCCCGACGGCGACCGTGCTGTCCAGCGGCAACGCGCTGCCCGCGGCCGTCGCCCTGGACCCGTCGAGCGTCCCGGACGGCTACGCGCCCACCGCCGACGGCGGCAGCATCGAGTCGCTCGCGCTCGAACCGGCCGTGTACGCCCAGGACTTCTACGAGGCGTCGGAGGGCATGCGGGTCACCTTCGCCGACGCCCGCGTGGTCGGCGCGAGCGACGCGTACGGCGAGCTGTGGGTGACCGTCAAGCCCGACGAGAACCCCACCGTGCGCGGCGGGACGCTCTACTCCTCCTACGACCAGCCCAACACCGGCCGCCTGGAGGTGATGTCGCTCGACACCGCCGCCGCCTTCCCCTCGGCGAACGTCGGCGACGAGCTGTCCGGCACCACCGTCGGACCGCTCGACTACTCCACCTACGGCGGCTACAACGTCCAGGCCACCCAGCTCGGCGCCCGGGTCGACAACGGCCTCGAGCAGGAGGTGACCCGTCGGCAGAAGAGCGACGAGCTGGCGGTCGCCACCTACAACGTGGAGAACCTGGACGCGCTGGACAGCCAGGAGAAGTTCGACCGGCTCGCCGAGGGCGTCGCGGTCAACCTCAGCTCGCCGGACATCGTCGCCCTGGAGGAGATCCAGGACGACAACGGCGCCACGAACGACGGGACCGTCACCTCCGAGGCCACCCTGAAGCGGTTCACGGACGCCGTCCGCGCGGCCGGCGGCCCCCGCTACCAGTGGCGTTACATCTCCCCGACCAACGACGAGGACGGCGGCGAGCCCGGCGGAAACATCCGTCAGGTCTTCCTCTTCAACCCCAAGCGGGTCTCCTTCACCGACCGGGCCGGCGGCGACGCCACCACGGCGACCAGCGTCGTGAAGACGAAGAAGGGCGCCCGGCTCACCTACTCCCCCGGCCGGATCGACCCGACGAACGACGCCTGGGACAGCAGCCGCAAGCCGCTGGTCGGCGAATTCGTCTTCCGGGGCGAGAGCGTCTTCGTGATCGCCAACCACTTCACCTCCAAGGGCGGCGACCAGCCCCTGCACGGCCGCTACCAGCCGCCGTCGCGCAGCTCCGAGACCCAGCGGGCGGCGCAGGCCGCCGAGGTCAACTCCTTCGTCAAGTCGCTGCTCGCGGCCGACCGCGACGCCAAGGCCGTGGTGCTCGGCGACCTCAACGACTACGAGTTCTCCCAGACGGTGACCACGCTGACCGCCGGCAAGGTCCTCAAGCCGCTGATCACCACCCTGCCGGCCGACCAGCGCTACACCTACGTCTACGACGGCAACTCGCAGACCCTGGACCACATCCTCACCAGCCCGGCCGTCACGCACTTCGACTACGACGTCGTGCACATCAACGCCGAGTTCGCCGACCAGGCCAGCGACCACGACCCGCAGATCGTCCGGATCGACGTCAGCAGGTGCCGTCGCTAGGAGCGGCTCTACAAGGCTGACCCCAGGCGGCCGGCCCTAGGCGTACAGCCCGCCGCCCGCCTCGTCCTCGAACACCCCCGGCCAGTAGCGCCAGCCGTCGTCGGTGGGGGTGTTCGGGGTCGGGTCGCAGGCGACGGGGTCGACCGTGGCCAGGGTGCGGGCCATGGTCTCGGCCAGCTGGTCGTAGGCCTCGGTCAGCTCGTGCACCGCGTCCAGGGCCCGCTCGCGCCGTATCAGCCACAGGGTGAACGCCAGGGTGGAGACGTCGGCGTTGAGCGGGCGCAGGCCGAGGTCCGGCTCGCTCCAGCTCAGGACGGCTCCCGTGGCGCCGTCGACGACCAGGCTGGTGTCCTCCAGCAGGGAGCCCAGCCGGATCAGCCGGTCCGCGTCGGCCGGGAGCAGGTCCTCGGCGACGTCGCCCTCGCGGGCGTCCGCGCAGTACTCGGCGAGCGTCTGCAGCGGGACGTCCGTCTCCAGGGCGAACCAGACGACCTCCTCGGGCAGGCCCACCTCGCGCAGGAAGCGGCGGGTCGGGGCGTGCGTGAGCGCCTTCGGGCAGTCGACGCCCTCGAACCGGACGACCTCGCCCGTGCCGAACTCGTCCTCCAGGAGGCGGGGCGGCAGATCCAGCGCCAGGCCGGACGCGGTGCCGGGGCCGGCCACCAGGGCGAGCGGACGGATGACCGCCGCCAGCTTCCAGAAGAGCCCGGGCCCGCCCTCCGGGACGCCCGTGCCGTCGGCCTCGGCGGCGTCCTCGAACACCGCCAGCAGCTGCCGGGTGGCCTCCGCCACCGCCTGCGGACCGAGACGGCCCGCGTAGGAGGCGAACTGGCCGCGCAGGGCCGCCAGTTCGTCCACCGCTGTCGCGCAGCGCACCAGTTTCTCCAGGGAGGGCGCGAGGGGGCGGACGTCCATCAGGTCGGGGCGGTCGTGGAAGAAGTACGTCGTCGAGATCTCGCCCGTCGTGCCGTCCAGCAGGACCGACTCCCGCGCCATGCCGTCCACGCCCAGGATGCCGCCTATGACCAGCCGGTCGCGCAGCTCCGCCGCCAGTCGGCCCTCGGGGTCGCCGGTGGAGTCGGCGACCGTGCGCAGTCCGTCCGTGCGCAGCGCGTCGAACGTCAGCAGGCCGCCGTCGCCCGGCAGTCCGGGGCCGGTGAGCCAGCGGCGCGTCGGCGCGTGCGTGACATACGGGTCCAACTGGTCCTCGGTGAAGGTGATCGTCGCGATCGTCGTCATGGCGGTGGTGGTCCTGGTCGTGCTCATCGGGTCCCCCCGTGGTGAAGTGCGTGCGCCGTCCCACTGCTCCGCACCCTACGCGGCGCCACTGACAACGGCCCCTGACCAGCGACGACGCCCGCCGAAGCCGACCTCGACCCCGGCCGGCCCCGCTGACGCCGGCCGGTCGGCACCGACCCCGGTCCCCCGACGCCGACACCGGTCTCCCCACCGGTAGACGTCAGACGACCCTCGCACGTTCCCTTCCCGCCAGAATCGCCCCGCCCGTCTGCCCCACCGTCAGCTCCCCGGTGTCCAGCCACAGTCCGATGCGCGGGGTGCGCAGCCGCAGTTCCTCGTCCAGGTCCGCGACCGTCCAGCCGGAGCCGGCGCCGTAGCCCGTCTTGCGTCGGCCCGCCTCGCGCACCGCCACCGTCCCGGCGTCCGGCGCCAGGACGACCACGTGCAGCGGGCGGGTGCGGACGAGATCGACGGACGCCTCCAGAGCCGCGCCCAGGACCACGTCCGGCACCACGGCCGTGAAGCCCGCCTGCGCATAGGCGTCCGCCGTCGCCGCCGACAGCCGGTGGCGCAGCCGGAGTTGGGCCTCGGCCTCACCGGTCAAGGCCTGCGCGACCGTCGACTTGCCGGACGCCTCCCCCACTGCCTGAAGGGCGTGGGAGGCACCCCCATCCCCGGTGACGAGGACAACCCCGTCCATGCTCGGCTCATGCCTCGGGTGAGGTTCCTCAGGTGAGATAGATGCCGCCGAGGACCACGACCACCGCGGCCACCACGAACAGCGCTATCCACAGCAGGAGCTTGCTCACACTCGGCGGGGGCTCGTAGCGCTGAGGTTCGTAGGGCTGAGGTGCGTAGGGCTCGGACTCGGGCTCGCTCACTGGGCCGTCACCACCGCCGCCTGCGGCCTTATGGGCAGGCGGTTGACCGGGCGGCCCGTCGCCGCGCGCACGGCGGAGGCGATGGCCGCGGGCGAGGTCACGACCGGGACCGCGCTGGCGGCCTTCGCGCCGAACGGGGCGACGACGTCCCGCTCCTCGACCAGTTTGACGATCCGGATGTCCGGGACGTCCAGGGCCGTGGGCAGGGCGTAGCCGGTGAGGTCGGGGTGGCGGATCAGGCCGCGCGGGGTGCGGAGGTTCTCCGTGAGGGCGATGCCGACGCCCTGGGTGACGCCCGCCTCGATGCGGGCCGCGAGCTGAGCCGGGTTCAGGATCCGGCCGACGTCCTGGGCCACGGCCAGTTCCACGACCCGGACCGAGCCGAGTTCGATGTCCACGTCCACCACCGCGCGGATCGCGCAGAAGGCGAGGCCCACGAAGGCGTCGCCCTGCCCGGCCGCGTCCAGCGGCTCCGTGGGGTGCGGGCGGCACTGGGCCGTCGCCCACAGCTCCTTGCCGTGCAGCTCCTCGGTGACGGTGGTCGACAGGACGCCGTCGTACGACGTGATCTTGCCGTCGGTGATCTGGAGCAGCTCCGTGGACATGCCGAACTTGTGCGCCAGGGGCTGGAGCAGTTGGGTGCGGACCATCTTCGCCGCCCGCTCGACCGCGCCGCCGGAGACCCAGGTGTGACGGCCTCGGCAGCCCGCGCCCGCGGGGGGCTGGTCGGTGTCCACGGGGGCGACGTGCACCTCGTCGATGCCGAGGGTCTCCTGGACGATCTGGCGGGCCAGCGTGGTGAAACCCTGGCCGGTCTCCACCGCCGCGCACAGGACCGTCGCGACGCCGTCCTGGACCTTCACGGTGGCCGTGGAGACCTCGTCCGCGCCCTCCGCGCCGAGCATGTGCACCATGCCCAGGCCGTAGCCCACGCCCCGGCGCACCGCGCCCGGTTCGCCCGCGCCCTCGAGGCCGCCGGGCAGCAGCCAGTCCTCCTCGGGCGTGTCCTTGGGGAGCGCCGGGAGGGGGAACTCCTGGACGGCCTGGAGGAGCTCGGCGACCGGCGCGGGGCAGGTCACCGTCTGGCCGGTGGGCAGGACGTCGCCGGTCGCCATGGCGTTGCGCAGGCGCAGCTCCGCCGGGTCGAGGGCGAGCTTCTTGGCCAGCTTGTCCATCTGCGCCTCGTAGGCGGCGCACACCTGCATGGCGCCCTCGCCGCGGACATGGCCGGACGGCGGGTTGTTGGTGCGCACGGCCCAGCCCTCGATGAAGGCGTTGGGCACGACGTAGGGGCCGCAGGCGAAGGAGACGGCGGCGGCGAGGGCCTCGGCGGAGGTGTCGGCGTACGCGCCCGCGTCCAGCAGGATCTGCGCCTCGACCTTCACCAGTCTGCCCTCGGCGTCCGCGTGGTGGCGGTAGCGCAGCAGCGTGGGATGGCGGTGGACGTGCCCGAGGAAGGACTCCTCGCGCGTGGCCGTGAGTTTCACCGGGCAGCCGGTCTTCAGCGCCAGCAGGCCGAGCGGCAGCTGGAAGCCCTGGTCCTCGCGGTCGGCGGTCGCGCCGGGCACGCCGGTGACGACGATCTTGACGTGTTCGGGCGTCAGTCCGAAGACGGCCGCGGCCGTGTCGCGGTCGTTGTGCGGGTCGGTGGAGGCCAGATAGAGCTCGACGCCGCCGTCGGGGCGGGGCACGGCGAGGCCGGCCTCGGCGCCGATGGGGGCCGGGTCGGCGCGGCCGATGCGGTACTGGCCCTCGACGACGATCTCGCCGGCCGCGGACTGGTCGCCGTGGTGCAGCGGGATGTGCCGGATCAGATTGCCGTCGGGGTGCAGGGCCTCGGCCTCGAAGGCCTGCTCGGGGTCGGTCACCGGGTCGAGTACTTCGTACTCGACGATGACGGCCGCGGCGGCCATCCGCGCGGTGTCGGGGTGGTCGGCGGCGACGGCGGCGATGGGCTCGCCGTGGTGGCGTACGACGTCGGAGGCGAACACCGGGCGGTCGGCTCTGCCGCGGCCGTGCAGCGCGCTGCCGGGCACGTCCTCGTGGGTGACGACGGCCCGTACGCCGGGCATCTCACGCGCGTGGGAGGTGTCGATCGAGACGATGCGCGCGTGCGCGTGCGGGGAGCGCAGCACGGCCGCCCAGAGCAGGCCCTCGGCCCACAGGTCGGCCGCGTACGGGAAGGTGCCCTCCGTCTTCGCGCGGGCGTCGGCGGGCCGCAGGGACGCGCCGAGGCCGTGCGGGATCGGCTCGGGGGCCGGGGCGGCCTCCGCGGCGGTCGTCGCGATGACTGCTTCGTTGGTCACGCCTGGCCTCCGTCCTGGCCCTGCCCGTACGCCGGGTCGTGCGGGTGGGGCTGCGCCGGGTTCTCGAACGCGGACGCGTGGACGCCCCCGGCGCCCGGACCCGCCTGGTGCGGAATACGCGCCTCGTCCCCGTCCGTCTCACCGTCGCCGGCGGCATGCGCCTCGCGTTCGGCGACGACGTCCTGGACTGCCTGCAGGACGCCCCGGTAGCCGGAGCAGCGGCACAGGTTGCCGCACAGTGCCTGGCGGGCCTCCAGTTCCGACGGCGCCGGGTTGCCCTCCAGCAGGTCGTGCACGGTCATCGCCATGCCGGGCACGCAGAAGCCGCACTGCACCGCGCCGCACCGGGCGAGCGCCCGCTGCACGTCCGAGGGCTGCCCGTCGGCGGCCAGGCCCTCGACGGTGCGGATCTCGCTGCCGGCCGTGGTGACGGCCGGGACCAGGCAGGACGCGACGAGCCGGCCGTCGACCTGGACGTTGCAGGCCCCGCACTCGCCCTGCGAGCAGCCGTCCTTGGCGCCCGCGAGCCCGAGCCGCTCGCGCAGCACGTAGAGCAGCGACTCGCCGATCCAGGCGTCGGTGACGGGCCGGTCGGAGCCGTTGACGCGCAGCGCGTAGGAGGCGAGGGGGTGTTCCTCGTTGAGCGCCGGGGGCGTGTCCTCGGCGGCCCGCGCGTCGCCGTCCGGTACGGCCTCGGAGGCCGCGTCGGGGACGGGCGGGGTGTCGCCGGGGGCGGTCTCGTCCGCGTGCCCGTCCGTGTGCGACGCGGGCGGCTGGACGGGCCCGTGAGCGGCCTCGGGGTCGCCGGAGGGCCCCGTGGAGGCCTCGGGCGCTTCGGGGGCCTCGGAGGCGGGCTGAGCGGCCTCCACGGGGGCCGGGAAGGGCTCCGCGGGCTCGCTCGTGGAACCGCCGTCCGCTGACCCGGCGTTCGGCGCGACCGTGTACGCCTCGGCGGAGATCTCGGGGGCGGGCGTGTCGAAGGCGGGGACGGCGAACGTCCCGGTCGCGTGGTTCTGCTCGGCGGGGTGCGGGGCGGCCGCCGGGTGACGGCCGGCCTCCTCGGCCGACGTCCGGTGCTCGGACGTCCGGTGCTCCGCCGTCCGGTGGTCCGGGGCCTCGTACCGCGCGGTCCCGTGCTCCGTCGGCCCACCCTGCGGCGTGTGTCCGAACGCGGGCGCGTCGGCCGTCTGGTCCGTCCGCGGGTCCCACGTCTGATCGGTCGTGCCCGTCGCCCAGGGTGCGGGCGCGCCGCCCGGCAGGGTCGCCGGAGGCGTTCCGCCCCACTGCTCGACCAGGGACGACGTGGTGAACTCGCCCGATTCGTCGGGCAGGTCGCCGCCGGCCACGGGGATCGACCACTGCCCGGTGACGTCGTGCCCGGGAGCGGGCTCCGGCGGCGCCGTGGTGTCGTCGAAGGTCCACTGGCCGGTCGAGCCGGGGTGGTACGTGAACCGGTCGTCGCCGATCGACTGGGGGCCGGTCGCCGGGGCGGGCCACTCGGCGCCGCCGGCCGGTGCGCCCCAGCCGGCGCCGGTCGCGCCCGGATCCGCGCCGGGGGGCGCCGCCGCTATCTGCGGCGGGACGTATCCGTGCCCGGGCGCGGCGAGCGGGCTGTCGCCGCGCGCGGCCAGCAGGGCGTCGATGCCGCCCTCGGGGAGTTTCACGAAGGCGGTGGCGCCGTCGTCGTAGTCGCCCTGGGGCAGCGGGTCCCAGCGGCTGCCGCCGGGCGGGGCGCCCTGTCCCGACCCCTGGCCGTGGTCGTTTCCGTGCTGGTCGTCGGTCACGACAGCGCCCTCCCCAGTGCTCGTCGGGCCAGCGCGGCGACGGTGCGCCGCAGGTGCAGTACGGCGGGCGGAAGCTCGGGTACGACGCCGTCCACGCCCGGGGTCGGATCGGGGATGCAGGCGGCGGAGACGTACTCCCCGAAGGCGGTCAGCGCCTCGGGGACGATCGTGCGGCTGTTGTCCCAGTCGATGAGTCTGGCGACCCACTGCTCGGCGTCCAGGGGCCGCAGCGGCATCGGCGCTATGGCTCCGACGGCGCACCTGACGCCACGCCGGGCCGGGTCGAGGACGAGGGCCACGGAGGCCAGGGCGCGTCCGGGGCCCGTGCGGCCGGTCGCCTTCAGGAAGACCTGCGGCGCGTGCAGCAGCGGCACGCGCACGTACCCGATGAGTTCGCCGCCGCGCAGCATCTCCACGCCGGCCAGCAGGTGCGACACCGGGATCTCCCGGCGGGCCCCGCCCGGTCCCGCGATGATCAGGGTCGCTTCCAGGGCGGCCAGCACGGGCAGCGCGTCGCCCGTGGGGGCGGCCGAGGCGATGTTGCCGCCCAGGGTGCCCGCGTTGCGGATGTGCGGCGGGCCCGCGGCGCGCGCGGCGGCGGCGAGCGCCGGGATGAGGGCGGCGAAGTCGGGGCGGCCCATGCGCGCGTGCGTGAGTCCGGCGCCGAGCAGGGCGTGGCCGTCCTGGTACTGCCAGCCGCGGATCTCGCTGATCCGGCCGAGGCCGACCAGTCCGGCGGGCCTGAGCTGTCCGGAGTTGACGGCGGCCATCAGGTCGGTGCCGCCGGCCACCGGCACGGCGGCGGGCATGGCCGCCAGCGCCGCCACGGCCTCGTCCAGGGTCGTGGGCAGCGTGACGGCCTGCGCCGCCTGCGGTGCGTGCGTGCTCAAAACCGGCTGCCCCTTCCCGCTGCCCCACCTGGTCCCACCTGTGCTGCCGTACGGTACGTGCTGACAGGGCGGACGTGGCAACTCTGGCACATGTTCGCAACACCCGAACGCGGGGGTCCGCTAGGAGGCATTCGCCCACCTCACCGAGGAGATGGTCCGTTTTCATACGGCATCACCGGTGCGCGCGAATTGCCACTCTTCGGTGATCCTGCCGGGGTTTATCCGCAAGGTGACCTGGTGGGACGAGTCATCCGATCACCTGCTCGGGGGCGGGCCGTCGATCGGGCGGCCGAGGACGCCGGGCCGCCGCTGCCACGGCCTGGGCCCGGCCGGCGGGCGGTAGCCGACCCCCAGGGCGTCGAGTCGCGCGTAGTGGGCCGTCATCCGCTCCTCGAAGCCGGCGAAGTCCCGCTGCGCCGGGGCGGGCAGGGCGCTCCAGGCGACCTCGGCGAAGGCGGCGAGCCGGGGGTGGGTCTGATAGTCCACGCGTGCGTGGTCCTCCATCGCCTCGGTCCAGACGTTGGCCTGCGTGCCCAGCACTCGCCCCGCCTCCGCCGCGCTCAGCTCCGGCGGAACGGGCTCGAAGCGGTAGACGTCCTCCAGGGTGCGCACGTAGCCGATCGGCACGGGCTCGTCCTCGCCGGCCGCCTGACGGTGGTCCAGGTACACCTGCTGCTCGGGGCACATGACGACGTCGTGGCCCGCGCGCGCGGCGGCGATCCCGCCCGCGTAGCCCCGCCAGGAGGACACGGCCGCGCCCTCCGCGAGCCCGCCCTCCAGAATCTCGTCCCAGCCGATGAGCCGACGCCCGCGCGCGGAGAGCCACTTGTCGAAGTGCCGGATGAACCACGACTGCAGTTCGTCCTCGTCGGCGAGTCCGAGTTCCTTGATGCGGGCCTGCGCGGCGGGCGAGCGCCGCCACTGGTCCTTCGGGCATTCGTCGCCGCCGACGTGAATGAACGCCGAGAACCCCGGGAACTGCGTGGCGTCCGCGGGGAACAGCTCCAGGACTTCCTCGAACACCCCCTCGTAGAAGCGCAGGGTGTTGTCAGTGGGGGCCAGTACGTTGGGGTTGACGCCCCAGGTGTCCCAGACGGAGAGGCGGGTGGTGTCGATGACGTCGGTGTTGCCGAGTTCCGGATACGCGGCGATCGCGGCCTGCGAGTGGCCCGGTACGTCGATTTCGGGGACGACGGCGATATGCCGCTCGGCGGCGTACGCGACGATCTCGCGGATGTCGTCCTGGGTGTAGTAGCCACCGTGCGGCTTCTCGTCCCACAGCGGTGAGGCCCGGTGACCGAATTTCGTCCGTGCACGCCAGGAGCCGACCTCGGTCAGCCGGGGGCGCCGCTCGATCTGGATCCGCCAGCCCTGGTCGTCCGTCAGATGGAAGTGGAAGACGTTGAGTTTGTGCGCGGCCATCAGGTCCAGGTGGCGCAGGACGCCTTCCTTGGGCGTGAAGTGCCGGGCGACGTCGAGCATGAGGCCGCGCCAGCGGAAGCGGGGGGCGTCCTCGACGGTCACCTCCGGGAGGTCCCAGTCCTTTCCCGGGCGCAGGGGGGCCCGGCGGAAGGCGTCGGGGCCGAGGAGCTGCCGGAAGGTCTGCGCGCCCCAGAAGACGCCGGCCGCGCTGCCGCCCAGGATCAGGCGGTCCCAGCCGTCGATGACGACGCGGTAGCCCTCCGGGGGCAGTTCCGGGTCGATGGCCAGGGCGATGCGCCACTCGCTGTCACCGTGCTCCGGCAGGGGGAAGCCGGTCGCGGCGCCGACCGTCGCCCGCAGCCAGCGCGCGACGCCCTCGGTGCCGGGCCCGGCCTCCAGCCGGGTCTCCTCGTCCAGGCGGCTGAGGCCGGGCTGGTTCCAGGTGATGCGCCGGGGCGCGGGAATCAGATCTTCGGGAGAAGTCACGTCGATCACCTCAGTCCTTGACCGCTCCGCCCAGTCCGGAGACCAGCCGTCGCTGTACGAGTACGAAGAACACCAGCACCGGAACGGTCATCACCGTGGAGCCCGCCATCACGCCGCCCCAGTCCGGGTCGTCCGGCTTGAAGAAGACCAGCAGCGCCATCGGCAGGGTGGACTGCGAGGTGTCGCTGATGATGAAGGACTTGGCGAAGAGGAAGTCGTTCCAGGCGGAGATGAAGGAAAACACGCTCGTGGCCACCAGACCGGGCAGCACGAGCGGAAAAAGGATCTGCCACAGAAAGCGCGTACGGCTCGCCCCGTCGAGGTAGGCGGCCTCCTCCAGCGCCTCCGGGACGGCTTTCACGAAGCCCCTCAGCATCCAGATCGCGAAGGGCAGCGAGAAGGCGAGGTGAGGCAGGATCAGGGACCCCAGGGTGTTCAACAGGCCGAAGTCCCGCATGAGGAAGAACAAGGGGATCGTCAGCGCTTCCACGGGCACCATCTGGGCCACCAGGAACATGATCAGCAGGGTGGTCCGGAAGCGGAACCGGAATCGTGTGACGGCGGTCGCGGCGAGAAACGCGATGACCCCGGAGGCGATCACCACCGTGCCCGCGACGACAAGACTGTTGAGGAAGTAACGGCCGAATTCCTGCTGCCCGAACACGCGCCGGAAGGAATCCAGCGAGGGGTCGAGCGTCCAGGGTCGCGGCTCGCTCGACTCGATCTCCCCGGCCGGTTTGAAGGCGCTCAGCACCATCCAGTAGAGCGGGAAGGCGACGACGACGGCGACCAGCAGAGCGCAGGCCTCGGCGGCGAGCCGCCCGGGACGGGCCGTCAGGCCCCGCAGCGCGTTCACAGTTCCTCCCCCTGCCGGCGCAGCAGCCGCAGGTACACCAGCGTCACGGCGAGCAGGATCACGAGCATCACGATGCCGATCGCCGAGCCGAGTCCGTACTGCGAGGACGCGAAGGCCTCTTGATAGGCGTAGACGTTGAGGACGAGGTTCTGGCCGGCGATTCCTCCGCCACCCGTCATCACATAGATCTGGGTGAAGACCTTGAAGTCCCAGATGACCGACTGGATGGTGACGACGGTCAGGATCGGCCGCAGCATCGGCGCGAGCACGGACCGCCAGATCCGCCACTGCGAGGCTCCGTCCAGCGAGGCGGCCTCCAGCACCTCGGCGGGGACGGCGCGGATCCCGGCGTAGACGGTGACCATCACGAACGGGAAGGAGCACCAGACCACTTCGAGGAGCACCAGGAAGAAGGCGCTGTAGCGGCCGTACGTCCAGGAGTGGTCGCCGAGGCCGAGGACGCGGTTGACCGGCCCGAAGTCGGGGTCGAACAGCAGCAGCCAGACCGTGGACCCGGTGACCGCCGGGGTGGCCCAGGCCCCCAGCGCGGCCAGCATCAGCGCAAGCCGCGGCACGGCCCGCACCCGCGTGAGCAGCACGGCGAGCGCACACCCGACGGCGAGCGTGGACACCACACAGGCCGCCGCGAACACGACCGTCGACGCCAGCACCTGCCAGAACTGGTCGTCGGCGAAGACGTCGGCGTAGTTCCCGACCCCCCGGAACACGGTCGGCCGACCACCGCTGACCTGGGCTTGGGTGTACCGGAAGAGAGAGATCAACCCGAGTTGATAGACCGGGTAGGCGAGCAGGGCGGCGAGGACGACAAGGGCAGGAGCAAGATAGAGCCAGGGAACTCCGTGACCGCGCGAGCGCTGTCCCGCCAGGGGGCGCGGGGCTGTGTCGAAGGTGCGGCTACCGGCGTGTGGGCGCGACCAGCCACGACGGCCCCGCGGTCGTCCACGCTCCACAACCCCCGAGCCGCTGGGCGTACCCCCCGTCACCCGGCGGAGCCGAACGCGTCGTCCATCTTCTTTGCCGCTTCCTTCGAAGCGGCAGCCACGCTCTTCTTCCCGCTGACGACCTCCTGCAGCATGGTCGGCACGACCAACGAGGAGTCGATCTGCGACCACGCGGGCGAGGCGGGCACGAACTCGGTGCCCGCGGCCAGCGTCTGCACGAACGGCTTCACGAACGGCTCCTTCGCGGCAGCCGTGTCCCGGACGTCGGTGAACGTCGGCAGAAAGCCCATCGCGTCGAAGAGCGACGCCTGCGTCTTCTTGGCGGAGAGGGCCTCCATCAGCTGGACGGCGAGCGTCCGATGCGAAGTGCTCTTCAGGACACCTATGTTGTTGCCGCCCGCGAACGCCGGCGCGATCGACCCGGCCGTGACACCCGGCAGCGGCACGACCGCGTAGTCGCCCTTCACCTTGCCCGCCTCCACGGCGGTGTGGCTGAAGTCGCCGCCGATCGCCATGCCCGCCTTGCCGGCGGCGAACGCGGTGATGGTGTCGTTGCCGCCCATGCCCGCGCACTTGGCGGCGGGACAGTTGTCGTCGGAGAAGAGGGAGGTGTACGCCTTGATGCCCTTCTGGGCGGCCGCGCTGTCGATGGCGGCGGCGTACGAGCCGTTCTTGCCGGTGGCGAGTTCGCCGCCGTTGGCCCAGACGAAGGGCATCGCGCCGTAGGTGTAGGCGCCGCCGACGACCAGGCCGTACAGGTCGGGCTCGGCGGCGCGGATCTTGCGGGCGGTCGTCGCCAGCTCGGCCATGGTCCTGGGGACGGTGAGGCCGAGTTCCTTGAAGACGTCCGTGCGGTAGTAGAGGGCGCGGACGCCTACGTAGAAGGGGGCGCCGTAGAGCTTGCCGTCGACGGTGACGGACTGTCTGGCGGTGGGGTCGGTGTCCTTGGACTCGCTCCAGTCGGCGAAGTCCTGGGTGACGTCGAGGAGTCCGCCGTCATGGACGTAGCCCGCGGTGTCGGTGTTGCCGTACTCCATGACGTCGGGGGCGGACTTGGGGTCGTTGAAGGCGGCCTTGACGCGCTGGGCGCGGGTGTCGATCGGGATGTACTCGACGTCGACCTCGGTGTTTTCGTGGGCCTTCTCGAAGGCGGCGACCACGGAGTCGACGACCTTCTCCTTCGGCTTGTTGCCGACCTCCTGGAAGAGCCACACCCGCACTGTGCCGGTCTTCTCGTCCTTGTCGGAGGAGGAGTTGTCGGAGGTCTGGGGGGCGCAGCCGGCGACGACGACGGCGGCCAGGAGAACGGCGAGTCGGGGGGCGAGCTTCATGGAGCGTTCCTCCGGACATGCGTTGCAACATACGCAATGGACGTTTCGCTCTGCACAACACAACGGAGGCTAGGGACTCCATGAACATCTCCACAAGAGGTCTCAACCACTTCGTGACACGCGAGACGAGATACAAGACGACCTACAAGACGACCTACAAGACGGCATGCAAGAGGCCCTCGGGGCGCGGTACATCGCGCCCCGAGGGCCTCACACGATCAGACGGGCCGGTCAGACGGCCTGATCAGACGGGCCGGTCAGACGGACCGGTCAGACGGACCGGCCTACTTGTCGCCGCCCTTGCCCTTGTCGTCGCCGCCGCCGATGCCCATGGACTCGAAGATCTCCTTGCACATGGGGCACACGGGGTACTTCTTCGGGTCGCGGCCAGGCACCCAGACCTTGCCGCACAGCGCCACGACGGGCGTCCCGTCCAGGGCGCTCGCCATGATCTTGTCCTTCTGGACGTAGTGGGCGAAGCGCTCGTGGTCCCCGTCGCCGTGCGACACCTGCGGCGTCGGCTCTACGAGGGTCCCCGTCCCAGTGCCTCGCTGGGGCTGGGTCTCAGGCTCAAGAGTGCTCATAACCACCAAGAGTACTGAAGCTCACAACGGTCAGTTCAGCGAAGGGTCGTCCGGGTACGTCGCCACCATCGCCAGCTCGCTGCGCTGGCGGCGCAGCACCTCGCGCCAGAGTCTCTCCGGGGACGGGGACGAGACGTCGCCGGGCTCGGACTCCACTACGTACCAGGCGCCCTCCACCAGCTCGTCCTCCAGCTGGCCGGGGCCCCAGCCGGCGTACCCGGCGAAGATTCTCAACGAGCCCAGGGCGGAGGCGAGCAGCTCCGGCGGGGCCTCCAGGTCGACGAGGCCGATCGCGCCGTGCACCCGCCGCCAGCCGAGCGGGGCGCGCTCGGCCAGGGTGCCGCCGGGGATCACCGCGACGCCCAGCGCGGAGTCGAGGGAGACCGGGCCGCCCTGGAAGACGACGCCGGGCTCGCCGGTGAGGGACGCCCAGCCCTCGAGGATGTCGCTCACGCCCACCGGGGTGGGGCGGTTGAGGACGACACCGAGGGAGCCCTCCTCGTCGTGGTCGAGAAGGAGCACCACCGCGCGGTCGAAGTTCGGGTCCGCCAGGGCGGGCGTTGCCACGAGCAGCCGCCCTGTGAGCGAGGACACCTCGGTCATGCCAGACATGATCCCCTACTTCCCGGGAAGTGGGGAGTCAATCGAGGCACGGGGGCGAGGGGCAGGTCGGGCGCACGGATGCGGTCCGGGCGCACGAACGCCCCGACGGCCGCACGGTGACCCCATGTGCCCGCTGTGGAACGGTTCGTGTTGTGACACAGCTATGACGTCCCTGGGCGGTCCCTGGGCTTACGGGAGAGGGGTCGTCGGCGATTACTCTGTCTCCTCTGGCCCTGCTGTCTCCTCGGCCCTAGCCCCAGTCCACCACCCATGGAACGCGAGATACATGACCGTCAACGGCTCTGACGACGTACTGCTTGTCCACGGCGGAACCCCGCTCGAGGGCGAGATCCGTGTCCGCGGCGCGAAGAACCTCGTGCCCAAGGCCATGGTGGCCGCTCTGCTGGGCAGTGAGCCGAGTCGACTGCGCAACGTTCCGGACATCCGTGACGTGCGGGTCGTACGCGGACTGCTGCAACTGCACGGGGTGACGGTCCGTCCGGGTGAGGAGCCGGGCGAGCTGGTGCTCGACCCGACGTACGTCGAGAGCGCGAACGTCGCGGACATCGATGCCCACGCGGGGTCGAGCCGTATCCCGATCCTCCTCTGCGGTCCGCTGCTGCACCGGCTGGGGCACGCCTTCATCCCCGGCCTCGGCGGCTGCGACATCGGCGGCCGGCCCATCGACTTCCACTTCGAGGTGCTGCGGCAGTTCGGCGCGAAGATCGAGAAGCGGGCCGACGGGCAGTACCTGGAGGCCCCGCAGCGGCTGCGCGGCACGAAGATCCGGCTGCCGTACCCGTCCGTCGGCGCGACCGAGCAGGTGCTGCTGACGGCGGTCCTCGCCGAGGGCACCACCGAGCTGTCGAACGCGGCGGTGGAGCCCGAGATCGAGGATCTCATCTGCGTGCTGCAGAAGATGGGCGCCATCATCGCGATGGACACCGACCGCACGATCCGCATCACCGGTGTGGACAAGCTCGGCGGCTACAACCACGGCGCCCTCTCCGACCGCCTGGAGGCCGCCTCCTGGGCGAGCGCGGCGCTGGCGACCGAGGGCGACATCTACGTCCGCGGCGCCCAGCAGCGCTCGATGATGACGTTCCTGAACACGTACCGGAAGGTGGGCGGCGCCTTCGAGATCGACGACGAGGGCATCCGCTTCTGGCACCCCGGCGGCCAGTTGAAGTCGATCGCGCTGGAGACGGACGTACACCCCGGTTTCCAGACGGACTGGCAGCAGCCGCTGGTCGTCGCCCTCACGCAGGCCACGGGGCTGTCCATCGTCCACGAGACGGTCTACGAGTCCCGCCTGGGCTTCACCTCGGCCCTGAACCAGATGGGCGCCCACATCCAGCTGTACCGCGAGTGCCTGGGCGGCTCCGACTGCCGCTTCGGCCAGCGCAACTTCCTGCACTCCGCGGTCGTGTCCGGCCCCACCAAGCTCCAGGGCGCCGACCTGGTCATCCCCGACCTCCGCGGCGGCTTCTCCTACCTGATCGCCGCCCTCGCGGCCCAGGGCACCTCCCGCGTCCACGGCATCGACCTGATCAACCGCGGCTACGAGAACTTCATGGAGAAGCTCGTCGAGCTCGGCGCGAAGGTCGAACTGCCGGGCAAGGCGCTCGGCTAGCAGCGGAGCTCGGCGCGAAGGTCGAACTGCCGGGCAAGGCGCTCGGCCGGCAGCGTCCGCGTCGCCCCGGCCCGGGCGAGCACCGGCTGGGGCTGACGGCCGGCTCGCAGCGCGTACGCCGATGGGGCGGCCACCCGAGTCCGGGTGGCCGCCCCATGGGCGTTACAGCTGGCGTTACAGCGCCTCGTACGCGTCCCGCGGCGTACCGCTGAGACTTACTTGCCCTTGGCGGCTTCCTTGAGCTTGGAGCCCGCGGAGACCTTCACGCTGTAGCCGGCGGGGATCTGGATCGGGTCGCCGGTCTGCGGGTTGCGCGCGGTGCGAGCGGCACGGTGGGTGCGCTCGAAGGTCAGGAAGCCGGGGATGGTGACCTTCTCGTCGCCCTTGGAGACGATGTCGCCGACGACCTCGGCGAACGCGGCCAGCACGGCGTCGGCGTCCTTGCGGGTCACCTCGGCGCGGTCGGCCAGCGCGGCCACCAGCTCACTGCGGTTCATGTTGTTACTCCCGTGTTCTTCTTGCCGTTGAGGCGTGCCACGCGGCGGAGCCGCATAGTGGGCACAGCGAAGTCGATGCTGCCAGGGGCCTCGGACAGTCCCCGGACCCGGGTCCGTCGTCAGACCACTCGCGCCCAGAGACGCATCCTGCCCCTACCTGCGGCGGGAAAGCCAATCCGGCACCCGCAGGAGTCGTGAGAACACCCGTGGGGGTCACACGAACAGAGGGGCCCGAGCCCGGCCGCCACGATAGAGGGCCGTCAAGGGCCCCGTGTCCCGCGACGCGCCGGGACGGAACCGACCGTGGCAATCGTCACAGCGCCCGCACGACGGCCGGATTCCCGCACTCCCCGAGCCTACGAGGCCTGCGCGCCCGCCGCCTTCGCGGCCTCGCGCACCGCGCCGGCCACCGCGCCGGCGACCTTGTCGTTGAAGACGCTCGGGATGATGTAGTTCGGGTTCAGCTCGTCGCCGGTCACCACGTCCGCGAGGGCCTTCGCGGCAGCGAGCATCATGCCCGTGTCGACCGTGCGGGACTGCGCGTCCAGCAGGCCGCGGAAGACACCCGGGAAGACCAGCACGTTGTTGATCTGGTTCGGGAAGTCGGAGCGGCCGGTGGCCACGACCGCCGCCGTCTGGCGGGCGATCGCCGGGTCCACCTCGGGGTCCGGGTTCGCGAGCGCGAACACGATCGCACCCTCGGCCATGGCGGCCACGTCGTCGCCGTCCAGGACGTTCGGGGCGGAGACGCCGATGAAGACGTCCGCGCCGCGCACGGCCTCCTTCAGGGTGCCGGTGAGGCCCTCGTGGTTGGTGTTGTCGGCGATCCAGCGCAGCGGCGAGTCGGGCGCCGCGTCGACCAGGTCCTCGCGGCCGGCGTGCACGACCCCGTGGATGTCGGCGACGACGGCGCTCTTCACGCCTGCCGCGAGCAGCAGCTTGAGGATGGCCGTGCCGGCCGCGCCCGCGCCGGACATGACGACGCGGATGTTCTCGATCGCCTTGCCGGTGACGCGCAGGGCGTTGGTCAGGGCGGCGAGGACGACGATCGCGGTGCCGTGCTGGTCGTCGTGGAAGACGGGGATGTCGAGGGCCTCGCGCAGCCGGGCCTCGATCTCGAAGCAGCGCGGGGCGGAGATGTCCTCGAGGTTGATGCCGGCGAAGCCGGGGGCGATGGCCTTGACGATCTCGACGATCGCGTCGGGGTCCTGGGTGTCCAGGCAGATCGGCCAGGCGTCGATGCCGGCGAAGCGCTTGAAGAGGGCCGCCTTGCCCTCCATGACCGGCAGGGCGGCCATCGGGCCGATGTTGCCCAGGCCCAGCACGGCGGAGCCGTCCGTCACGACCGCAACGGAGTTGCGCTTGATGGTGAGGCGGCGGGCGTCCTCGGGGTTCTCGGCGATCGCCATGCAGACGCGGGCCACACCCGGCGTGTAGATCATCGAGAGATCGTCACGGTTGCGGATGGGGTGCTTGGACTGCATCTCGATCTTGCCGCCGAGGTGCATCAGGAACGTACGGTCGGAGACCTTGCCGAGGGTGACGCCCTCGATGCCGCGCAGCTGCTCGACGATCTCGTCGGCGTGGGCGGTGGAGGTGGCCGCGATGGTGACGTCGATGCGGAGCTTCTCGTGCCCGGACGCGGTGACGTCGAGGCCGGTCACCGAGCCTCCGTGGGACTCCACGGCCGTGGTGATCTGGGAGACCGCCGTTCCGCTGGCGGGCACCTCCAGACGGACCGTGATCGAGTAGGAGACGCTGGGCGCCGTTGCCATGGCCGACTTCCTCTGCACTGCTGGGTCGCGGGATTGCCGTCCGATCGTCGCACCTACCCTCGAGTACGCGGTAGCCGCCCCGGATTGCGGACGTTTTGTTCACGGGGAGAAACAACTCCGGAAAACAACTTCCACCATACGAGAGTTGATCGAGCAACGAAAGAGGCCCACATCACAGGGTGATGTGGGCCTCTCTCACGTCATGACACCGACCCGCCATGCTCGCCTCGCGGCAAGTGGTCGCTCGTAGCGACGAAGGTTGGGCCCGGGGGCTTGGATCGAGCCGGTGTCACGACCAGGCTAACAAACGGATGGCCGAACGCCATTCCCGTCCGGGGACTTCACAGGAAACAGCCCCACTCGCGGTCCCCCGCCCAGTCCCCGCTCAGTCCCGCTCGGTCCCCGCTCAGTCCCGCAGAAGGTCCGGCACCCCGTCCGCGTCCGGCACGTCCCGCTCCGCCGAGACGACCGTGAGCTGCTGCGTGGCCCGGGTCAGGGCGACGTACAGCACCCGCAGGCCGGCCGGGCTCTCGTCGGCGATCTCCGCCGGGGAGACGACCACCGTGGCGTCGTACTCCAGGCCCTTGGCCTCCAGGCTGCCGAGGGCCACCACGCGGTCGCCCAGGCCGCTGAGCCAGCGGCGGGCCTCCTCTCGGCGGTTCATGGCGACCACGACGCCGACGGTGCCGTCGACCCGCTCGAGCAGCCGCTCGGCCTCCGCCCGGACGGTCGCGCCCAGGGACCCCGTCAGGGCGGCGCCGCGTCCGTGGTTCGTCGCCGCGCTGTGTCCATGGTTCGTCGCCACGCTGTGTCCATGGTTCGTCGCCACGCTGTGTCCATTGTTCGTTGCCACGCTGTGTCCATTGTTCGTTGCCACGAAACGGGGCACGACGCCCGTCGAACGGACCGCCGACGGGGACACGGCGCCGGGCATGGCCAACGCCAGCACCTTCGCCGCCAGCTCGGCGATCTCGGCCGGGTTGCGGTAGTTCACGGTCAGCTCGAAGCGGCGGCGCGGGCGGCTGCCCAGGGCCTCGTCACGGGCCTCGGCGGCCTCGTCCGGGTCGGACCAGGAGGACTGGGCCGGGTCGCCGACGACCGTCCAGGTGGCGTGCCGGCCGCGGCGGCCGACCATGCGCCACTGCATCGGCGTGAGGTCCTGGGCCTCGTCGACGATGACGTGCGCGTACTCGACGCGCTCCTGGGCGAGCCGCTCGGCGCGCTCGCGCTGCGTCTCCTCGCGCGTCGGCATCAGCTCCTCCAGACCGGTGAGCTGGTCGAGCGGGTCCAGCTCGCGTCTCTTTCGGGGGCGGACCGGGACGCCGAGGATCGCCTGGAGCTCGTCGAGCATGGCGATGTCGTGCACGGACAGCCCGTCCCGCTTCAGGGAACGGGCGACCTTGCGGACCTCGCCGGGGTTGAGGATCCGCCGGGCCCAGCGCCCGAGCCGCCGTTCGTCGGCCATCGCCGCGAGGACGGACCTCGGCGTCAGCTCCGGCCACCAGGCGTCGAGGAACGCCAGGAAGGAGTCCTCGCTCGTCACGTCCTCGTCGAAGGAGGAGCGCAGCTCGGCGGCGAGCTCGGGGTCGGTGTGCCGGCCGGCCGCGCCCGACTGCTCCCACAGGGCGTCCAGGAGGAGCTTGCGGGCACGGGGGCGCAGCAGGTTGACGGGGGCGGTGCCGCTGAGGGCGTTGTTCCGGATCCGCTCCAGCGCCGGCGCCTCCAGCTCCAGCCGCCGCCCGAAGACGACCACGCGGAGCCGGTTGGACGTACCGGTACCCGCACCGGTACCGCCATGGAGGTCGGTGTCGCCGTCGGCGTCGGTGTCCTCGTCGCCGAAGGCGAGCTGCCCGCCGGCCAGCGCGCCACGGGAACCGTTCGCACCACGAGCCCCCTCCGGGCCACGCGAACCGTCCGCTCCACGGGACGGCCCGTTCGCACCGCCCCCGGACCCCGCCTCCAAGGCCCCCCGCGCCGCCTTCCGCAGCACCTTCAGCATCCGGTACGACCCCTTCGCCCGGGCCACCGCCGGGGAGTCGTACAGGGTGGCCTCCGCGCCGTCGACGAGGGAGCCGATGGCGCGGATGGCGACCTGGCCCTCCTCGCCGAGGGAGGGCAGCACGCCCTCGGTGTACGCCACCAGCAGCGGGGTCGGCGAGACGATGAGGATGCCGCCCGCGTACCGCCGCCGGTCCTGGTAGAGGAGGTAGGCGGCCCGGTGCAGCGCGACGGCGGTCTTGCCCGTTCCCGGCCCGCCCTCGACGTACGTCACGGAGGCGGCGGGGGCGCGGATGACCAGGTCCTGCTCGGCCTGGATGGAGGCGACGATGTCGCGCATGGTGTGGCTGCGGGCCTGGCCGAGGGCGGCCATCAGGGCGCCGTCGCCGATGACGGGCAGTTCGGCCCCGCCGAGGAACGCGGTCAGCTCGGGACGCATCAGGTCGTCCTCGACGCCGAGGACGCGCCGCCCCTTGGAGCGGATGACCCTACGACGGACCACGCGCCCCGGGTCGACGGGGGTCGAGCGGTAGAAGGGCGCCGCGGCCGGGGCCCGCCAGTCGATGACCAGCGGGGCGTACTCCTGGTCGAGGACGCCGATGCGGCCGATGTGGAGGGTCTCGGCGATGTCGGCGGTGCCGTCCTCGCGCACCGCGCCCTCGGCGGGCTCCACGGCGGTGTAGGCGCCGTCGGGCCCCTTCTTGCCGTCCCTGCCGAGGAGGAGGTCGATCCGCCCGAACAGGAAGTCCTCGAACTCGTTGTTGAGGCGGTTGAGGTGGACGCCGGCCCGGAAGACCTGTGCGTCCCGCTCGGCGAGCGCCCCGGGTGTGCCGACCTGGCCGCGCTTGGCCGCGTCGTTCATGAGGAACTCGGCCTCGTGGATCTTCTCCTCGAGGCGCTGGTACACCCGGTCGAGGTGTTCCTGTTCGACGCTGATCTCTCGTTCCCGGACCGAGTCCGGCGCGGCGTCGACCGCGGATTCCTGCTGAGCCTGTGCGGCCACCGGGCCCCCTTCTGACGTGCTGGGCAGCCGTCAACCGTACGCGAAGGGGACCCGTTGAAGCTACGCGTCGACCTGGACGAGCTTCTTGCCGTCGAAGGTCATCACTTCGAAGTGGTCGATCTCGTTCGGGCTGAAGGCCGCGCCGCCCTCGACGTAGAGCGGGTTCTTGGCCTGCTCGGTCTTGGCGTCGGCGATGCCGTAGCCCCACTTCGGGACCGACCAGGAGGAGACGGTCTCGCGCTCGCCGTTCTTGCCGACGGCGATGAGCGAGCACTTCTCCGGGCCGGTGACGTTCTTCAGTTCGACGACGGCCTGGGTGCCCCACGCCTTCTCGGCCATGGCGACGGTCGCCGTGACCTTGGTCGAGGCGTCCGTCTGGGTGATCTTGTCGGACAGCGTGTTGAAGGTGGCCTGGGCGGGGTTGGTGGCGCTGGCGACGGGCTGCTTGGTCCCGCCGTCGTCACCGCCGGTCACGGCCATCACACCCACCGGACCGCCGACGATGAGCGCGACCGCGGCGGCCAGCATGAAGAAGGAGCGGCGGCGTTTGAGGGCGCGACGCTCGGACACCTCGTCGACCAGCCGTTCCGCGAGGCGCGGGCTGGGGCGGGCGGACAGCGACTCCCCGATGGCCGGCGTCCCGGTGCCCGGCAGGTCCGCGAGGGCGGCCAGCATCGGCTCCATCCCGGCGAGCTCGTCGAGCTGCTGGGCGCACCACTCGCAGCCGGCGAGGTGCATCTCGAAAGCGGTTGCTTCGGCGTCGTCGAGAATCCCGAGGGCGTAGGCGCCCACGGTCTCGTGCTCACTCGGGCTCGGAGATCCCTGCATAGATCCCTGCATGGGGCCAGACATACCCGAACCACCTGATCCGAATCCCCCGTAAACGCTCATCACGCCGTCACCCCCCGCTCCTCCAGAGCCAGCTTCATCGACCGCAGGGCATAGAAGACCCGTGAGCGCACGGTGCCGCTGGGTATGCCCAGCGTCTCGGCCGCCTCATTGACGGTACGCCCCTTGAAGTACGTCTCCACGAGCACCTCCCGGTGGGCCGGGGTCAGGTCGTCGAGCGCGTCGGAAAGCGTCATCAACCACAGCGCCTTGTCGATCTCGTCCTCCGCAGGAATGACCTCCAGCGGCGACGGGTCGACCTCCTGCGGCCGGGCCTGCCGGCTGCGGTGGCCGTCGATGACGATGCGGCGTGCGACCGTCACCAGCCAGGGGCGTACCGATCCGGTCGCTCGATTGAGCTGGCCGGCGTTCTTCCAGGCACGGATGAGTGTCTCCTGCACGACGTCCTCGGCGCGCTGCCGGTCTCCGGCAACCAGTCGCAGGACGTACGCAAGAAGGGGTCCGGCATGCTCCCGATACAGAGCACGCATCAGCTCCTCATCGGGCTCCGAGGGCTGGGACATGCGATGTCGGGCCCTCGATCCACGTTCATTGGCCACGGCCGCATCCTTGCGCACGCCCACCTCCGGTGTCCGGGGGTTCCCCCAGTCGGTCGCTCCACCACCGGTACGGAAGAGGTGTGTTGCGTGTTCAAACCGAGGCGACAGTTTTCTTGCGAGTGCCGTGACGAGGGGGGACATCGGGGCACATGTCCCCCGCTTTTTCTTTACATTTCCGCCACAGCGACAAGATCGGGCCCGGTGCCCGGCGAGCCGTCAGGGTAAACGGTGTGTAATCGAAATCACGTCGAATTCACTGCGGCAGCCGGGGAACAGAAGCCTCGAACCGGGCACGCCGTCGATGTCTGGCCACCCGCTCACGGTTCCCGCACACCTCGCTGGAGCACCATCGACGACGCCTTCCCCGGGACGTGTCGACGTACACGATGGGGCAGTTGTCCCCCTCGCACTGCCTCAGCCCGGCCCGCGCCGCGGGATCGGTGAGCAGCTCCACGGCGTCCCGCGCAACGGCCGCGAGCAGCGCCGCACACTCCGGCGGCCCGGCCAACTCCCGTACGAGCGTCCCGTCCTGCGCGGGTACGGCGCGGGGGACGGGCGGCGCGGCGCGGGCGACCTCGTTGACGCGGGCGAGCGGAAGGTCGTAGGGCCCGGAGTCGTGGCGTCCCAGCCAGCCGCGCACCAACATCCCCACATCGGCCCGAAGTTCACGGAACGCGACCGGCCAGGAGTCTCCGGCATGACCCAACCCGGTATCCGCCGGAACAAGCCCCGAGCCCCGGATCCAGGCGCACAACGGCCCCACGGCGTCGAGCCGTTCGACCGGATGCGCGGTGGCGAGCAGGTCGAGGCAGATCCGCCCGGCGTCGAACCGCAGCTCATAGGGGGCCGTGGCCATACCCAGTGCCATGCGCCTGTCACCCGCCTGCCTAGAAGACCGTCCCCCTCACAGTGCACGCCGAAGGCGGACTGAGGAAGCCTTTTGAGCAGGGGCTCGTTTCTCCCAGCCCGTGGGGGTCCTCCTCTGAGGGAGTGTGAGGACGAGGCCCTCAGGGGCCGACAGCGGGGGCCTGGGGGCAGCCCCCAGTGACGGTCACACGGTCACACGGACACCGGGCGCCGACACACCAGGCTCACCCCTGCCTCACGCGTCCGCGTACTTCGCGTCGGACGCCGGATCCAGCGCCAGCCGATATCCCCGCTTCACCACCGTCTGAATCAGCTTCGGCGCCCCCAGCGCCGTCCGCAGCCGCGCCATCGCCGTCTCGACGGCGTGCTCGTCGCGCCCCGCGCCCGGCAGCGCCCGCAGCAGATCGGAGCGGGGCACGACCCACCCCGGCCGCCGGGACAGGGCGCGCAGCAGGGACATCCCGGCCGGGGGCACGGGCCTGAGACAGCCGTCGACCAGCACCGCATGTCCCCGGATCTCCACCCGGTGCCCCGCGATCGGCAGCGCCCGGGCCCGCCCCGGCAGCTCCTTGCACAGCAGCTGCACGAGCGGCCCGAGCCGGAACCGCTCCGGCTGGACGGTGTCCACGCCCACCGCCTGGAGCGGCAGCGCGGTGACCGGGCCGACGCAGGCCGGCAGGACGTCGTGGTGGAGGGCGGCGATCAGCTCGGCCTGCAGCCCGCGGTCCTGCGCGCGCGACAGCAGGGACGCGGCGGCGGGCGCGCTGGTGAAGGTGATCGCGTCCAGGCCGCGGGAGACGGCGGCGTCGAGGAGCCGGTCGAGGGGCGAGATGTCCTCGGGCGGCATCCACCGGTACACCGGTACGCCCACGACCTCCGCTCCCGCCGCCCGCAGCGACTCCACGAACCCCGGCAGCGGCTCGCCGTGCAGCTGGACGGCGACCCGGCGCCCTTCGACGCCCTCCTCGAGGAGCCGGTCGAGCACTTCGGCCATGGACTCGCTGGACGGCGACCAGTCCTCCGTGAGGCCGGCGGCCCGTATGGCGCCCTTGACCTTGGGCCCGCGGGCGAGGAGCTCGACCCCGCCCAGCCGGGCCAGGAGCTGCTCGCCGAGCCCCCAGCCGTCGGCGGCCTCGACCCAGCCCCGGAAGCCGATGGCGGTGGTGGCCACGACGACGTCCGGGGCCTGGTCGATGAGGTCCTTGGTGGCGGCGAGGAGTTCGCCGTCGTCGGAGAGCGGCACGATCCGCAGGGCGGGCGCGTGCAGCACCGCCGCTCCGCGCCGTTGCAGCAGCGCGCCCAGCTCCTCGGCCCGGCGCGCGGCCGTCACGCCTACGGTGAAGCCCGCGAGGGGCCCGTGTTCCGGTCGCTGCTGTTGCTCGTACATGGCTCTCCTAGCTGACCCGCATGACGAACGAGCCTGTCAACGGCTCGTGACAGGCTCGGTTCGACTTGATGTCCGCGGTGTTACTGATGCCTCGGTTCCTGGAAGCGCCGCATCCGATCAACGGCTTCCGGCCGGGGGTCCGGGGGTTGCCCCCCGGATGGGCACAGCGTCACACCTTTGCGTAGCTGAGCTGCGGCTTCGCCTCTGAGGCAGTGCTGCTCGCCTGGATTCGCGAGGCCGACCGGCGAAGGTATACGGCCCAGGTGACCCCGAAGCAGGCGGCGTAGAAGGCGAGGAAGGCGACGAACGCGCCGGTGCCGGAGCCGTAGGAGAGGAAGGACTGGCGGAAGGCCAGGTTGATGCCGACGCCGCCGAGTGCGCCGACCGCCCCGATGAGCCCCATGGAGGCGCCGGAGAGCCGGCGTCCGTAGGCGGCCGCCTCTTCCCCTTCAAGACCCTTGGCGACGGCCTTCGCCTGGAAGATGCCGGGGATCATCTTGTACGTCGAGCCGTTGCCGAGGCCGCTGAGCACGAACAGCACCACGAAGACGCAGACGAACAGCGGCAGCGACTTCTGCATGCTGGCGAAGACCAGGACGGCGGTGGCGGCGGCCATGCCGACGTAGTTGTAGAGGGTGATGCGGGCGCCGCCGTAGCGGTCGGCGAGCCAGCCGCCGACGGGGCGGATCAGGGAGCCGAGCAGCGGGCCGATGAAGGTGAGGTAGGCGGCCTGGAGGGGCGTACGGCCGAACTGGTTGGTCAGGACCTGGCCGAAGGCGAAGGAGTACCCGATGAACGAGCCGAACGTGCCGACGTAGAGGAAGGACATGATCCAGGTGTGGGCGTCCTTCGCGGCGTCGACGGCGGCGCCGGTGTCGTTCTTCACGGACGCGAGGTTGTCCATGAACAGCGCGGCGAGGGTCGCGGCGACGACGATCAGCGGGATGTAGATCCCGAGCAGCACGCGCGGTCCGCCGCTGGCGCCGATGACGGCGAGGGCGATCAGCTGGATGACCGGCACACCGATGTTGCCGCCGCCCGCGTTGAGCCCGAGCGCCCAGCCCTTCTTGCGGAGGGGGAAGAAGGCGTTGATGTTGGTCATGGAGGAGGCGAAGTTGCCGCCGCCGATGCCCGCGAGCAGGCCGACCAGCAGGAAGGTGTTGAAGGAGGTCCCCGGCTCCATCACCGTGAACGCGGCGATCGTGGGGATCAGGAGCAGACCGGCGGAGATGATCGTCCAGTTCCGTCCGCCGAAGATCGCGACGGCGAAGGTGTACGGCACCCGCACGACCGCCCCGACCAGCGTCACCATCGACGTCAGCAGGAACTTGTCGGCCGGGGTCAGGCCGTACTCCGGTCCCATGAACAGCACCAGCACGGACCAAAGGGTCCAGATCGAGAAGCCGATGTGCTCGGAGAGGACGGAGAAGAGGAGGTTACGGCGGGCGATCTTCTCGCCCTTGTCGTTCCAGAAGGCCTCGTTCTCCGGGTCCCACTCCTCGATCCAGCGGCTCCCCTTCTTCGACGGGGACGGGGGTGCGGGGGCTGTACTAGGGGCTGTCATGACGCCTCCACGGTGCTCCGGGCTCGGGTGGTTCGGGGGGATGAGCGGTGATGAGTCCCGAAGGTAGGGAGGGCGCGTTTCCGCCCTGTGGCTGGGGGTGACCGGAAGGGAACGTTGCTCTCACCTCCGGCGGAGGCGGGGTGAGAGGTTTTGGGGAGGGCTCAGCGCGGGGTCGACTGCCCGCAAGGGTACGGCGACTGCGGGAGGGTCTGGGGGGACGGCTGGGGCTGCCCCGCAGCCCCCGGCCGCTGGCCCCCTGGCCCTCTGGCCCCCTGCCCCCCTGGCCCTGTGGCCTCCTGCCCCCTCAGGCCCGATGCGTCCCGGTGTGGCCGTCGGGCCACAGGCGGGGCCTGCGCTTGGCCGCCAGGTCCTCCATCCAGCCGAAGCAGACGACGCACAGGGCGGTGAGCAGCCAGACCGCCGGAAGCTGCGGCCACGGGCTGTTCAGCAGCCCCGGGACGTTCTCCTCCAGCCAGGGGACCCCCCACAGCCGGTCCCACGCCCCCTCCACCACGTCGATGCAGACGTTGTGCCAGAGGTAGATCGTCACGGCCCGCGCGTTGAGCAGGGTGACCAGCCGGTCGAAGCGGCGCAGCGGGCGCGGCCACTCGGACCAGGACGGGCTGAGGTGCAGAAGCAGCAGGACCGCCGCGAAGGACCACAGGGACTGCGCGAACGGCATGTCGTCCAGGTCGTGCCCCTCGCGGATGCCGTCGCCGAGCGCGTACCAGAGGGCGAATCCGGCCACCGCCGGGGCGAGCGACGGCACCACGTAGCGCGGCAGGCGACGCAGCACGCCCTCCTGGTGCGCCATGCCGAGCAGCCAGCACGCGCCGAACGTGGCGAAGTCGCCGATCCCGGCCTCCAGCCGCCAGAAGGGCACGGACACCGCACCGAACTCCAGGGCGGCGGCGAGCGCGAGCGGCGAGAGGATCGTCGGCCAGGGCGCGGCCCGCAGCGCACGCAGCAGGAACGGCGAGAGGAGGACGAACCAGAGGTAGGCGCGGATGTACCAGAGGGGGACGCCCAGGTCGAGCGCCCAGCCGTCCGCGATCAGCCCCTGGATCCCGGGCAGCGGATCGCCGTACGGCGGATCGCTCAGCGGGAGGATCCAGTAGGCGAGGTGGAGCCACCACCAGCCGGGGCGCCCCTCGGCGTCCGGGCCCCAGCCCGCCAGCAGCATGCCGGACACGCCGACCGCGCCCAGCAGCCACAGCGGGGGCAGCAGGCGGCGCAGCCGTCCTCGGACGACCTCCAGCGCGGGACGTTTGCCGAGCGAGCGGGCCATGAGGTTGCCGGCGAGGGCGAACATCACGCCCATGGAGGGGAAGACGACGGGCAGCCAGGCCCAGCCCATGAGGTGGTAGAGGATGACGCGGAAGAGGGCGACGGCCCGCAGGAAGTCGAAGTAGCGGTCGCGGCCCTTGGGCGTAGGGGCGGGCGCCGTGACCTCCGCCGGCTGGGTGACGGTCATGCCGCACCCCCGCCCACGGACGCGCTCCCGCCCACAGACGCGCTGCCGCCGACGGACGCGCTCCCGCCCACCGCCGCCGGTTCTCCCGGAGGCGCCGCGACCTGCCCCTTCCTGCGCAGCTTCTGCCAGCGCAGTCGGCCGCCGGTGAGGGCGGTGATCCAGGACTGGAGCAGGACGATGTACATCAGCTGGCGGTAGAGGAGTTGCTGGAGCGGGAGGGAGATGAGGGGGGTGAGGCGTTCGCGGTCGAGGACGAACGCGTAGGCCGCGCAGCCCGCCTGCACGGCGAGGACGCCGAACCAGGCCGCGATCGTCTTGCCGGTCGGGCCGAAGAGCAGCCCGTAGACGAGGAACAGGTCGATGAGCGGGGCGAGGAGCGGGGCCACGACCATGAAGAGGGAGACGAGCGGCAGTCCGACCCGCCCGAACCGCCCGGACGGGCCCTTCTCCACGATCGCGCGGCGGTGCTTCCAGATGGCCTGCATGGTGCCGTAGCACCAGCGGTAGCGCTGGGACCACAGCTGCTGGACGGACTCCGGGGCCTCGGTCCAGGCGCGCGCCTTCTCGGCGTACACCACGTGCCAGCCGTCGCGGTGGAGGGCCATGGTGATGTCGGTGTCCTCGGCGAGCGTGTCGTCGCTCATGCCGCCGACCCGGTTCAGCGCGGTGCGGCGGAACGCGCCGACCGCGCCCGGGATGGTGGGCATGCAGCGCAGGACGTCGTACATCCGGCGGTCGAGGTTGAAGCCCATCACGTACTCGATGTGCTGCCAGGCGCCGATGAGGGTGTCCTTGTTGCCGACCTTGGCGTTGCCGGCGACGGCGCCGACGCGCGGGTCGGCGAAGGGCTGCACGAGTTCGCGGACGGTGGCGGGCTCGAAGACGGTGTCGCCGTCCATCATCACGATCAGGTCGTGCGAGGCGTTGGCGATGCCCCGGTTGAGCGCCGACGGCTTGCCCGCGTTGAGCTGCCGCACGACCCGTACGCCCGGCAGACCGAGGTCCTCGACGATGCGGGCCGTGCCGTCGCTGGAGCCGTCGTCGACGACGAGGATCTCGATCGGATGCTCGCTCTGCATCAGCGAACGTACCGTGTTCTCGATGCACTTGGCCTCGTTGTACGCCGGGACCAGCACCGTCGCCGGTTCGGTGACCGGCGCGTCCGGGCCCCAGACGAAGCCGCGGCGGCGGGTACGGCGGGTGTGGATCGCGGAGAGCAGCAGCATCAGGCCGAAGCGGGCGAAGACCAGGACGCCGATGACGGCCAGGCCGACGACCAGGACGGCGGTGATGTCGTCGGACGCCTCGACGAGGAAGACCCAGGCCCTGCCCTTCCACAGGTCGACCCCGGTGACCGGGGTGTGCGCGCTCGGGGCGTGCAGGGCCTCGGTGAGGTTCTCGAACGTGTAGCCCTTGCCCTGGAGTTCGGGCAGATAGGCGTCGAGGGCCTGGACCGTCTGGTGGCGGTCGCCGCCGGAGTCGTGCATGAGGACGATCGCGCCCTTGCCGCCGTGGGGCGTGGCGTTGCGGATGATCTGCCGGACGCCCGGCTTCTGCCAGTCCTCGCTGTCGGCGGTGGTGAAGACGCTGAGGTAGCCGCGGGCGCCGACGTACCGGGTGACCGGCCAGGACGCGTTGTCGAGGGCGTCGGCGGTGGAGGAGTACGGGGGCCGGAAGAGCGAGGTGCGGATGCCCGCGGCGCCCGCCAGGGCCAGCTGGTTCTGGGTGAGCTCCCAGTCGATGCGCTTCTTCGACTGGTAGGAGAGGTCGGGGTGGTTGAAGGTGTGCAGGCCGATCTCGTGACCCTCGGCCACCATGCGGCGGACCAGGTCCGGGTAGCGGGAGGCCATGGTGCCGGTGATGAAGAAGACGGCGTGCGCGTGGTGCTTCTTCAGGACGTCGAGGACCTCGGGGGTCCACTTCGGGTCGGGGCCGTCGTCGAAGGTCAGGACGATCTTGTGGGCGGGCACGTCCATGCTGGTGGCCCGCCCGCTGCGGGTGTCGACGACCGGGCCGCCGTCGAGGATCCGCTCCGGCACCCGGTCGTCGGCGGCCTCGGGGCGGATGCGGTAGTCCGCGAGGATCTCGCTGTGCACATAGCCGCGCAGCATCAGCATCGCCATCATCGCGAGCAGCACGACGAGGGGCAGCAGATGGCGCAGGCGCAGCGGCATCAGCCGGCGGCGCCCGGGAGGCGGGGCCGAGCTGTGCGCCGGACCGGCGGCGTGCCCTCGTATCCGGCCCCGCGCCGGACGCGGGGCGGAACGGCGGGCCGAACGCCGACCGCTCCCGTGCGACGCGGAAGCCGGCCCACCCGGCTCACCCGGCTCACCCGGCTCACCTCCTGACGAACCGAACGACTCGGACGAATGCGCGGGCTGCCCGACGGCGGACCGTCGGGTCGAGCGCCGGCTGGTGTGTGGTGCCATGAGAGGACGTTCTCCGGGGACGAGGGCCGAGCGGCGGAAACGGGGTGCCGCGAGATTCAGGCGGCGGAATCAGGTGACGCGGTCGAACAAGGAAGTCGAAGAAGCAAGGCGGGCGGCGAGGCGGCGCCGCCAGGGTCGGGCGGTACGACCGGACGCGCGGAAGTCGGGTGACGGGGCTGGGGTGACGCCGGCTGGGGTGACGGCAGGCGGCCGGTGCGGTCGCCTCGCCGAGGTCAGGCGGTACGACCGGACAGGCGGGAGTCGGACGGCAGACATGAGGTCGCCGAGGGCGGCCGACCGGGGCCCGCTGCGGCGGACCCCGCTTTCGCCGGGCCGCAGAACACCGCGCCCGAGCCGAGGCCCGGCCCTGAGCCAGAGCCGAGGTCCAGCCCTGAGCCAGAGCTCAGGCTCAGACCCAAGCCCTTCCCCCGTGCCTCTCCCCCGCCTCTGTCTCCGCCTCCGTCTCTCCCCTACCCGCCGATCAGGCGGCGGCCGGGCTCGACGCGACGGCGGACGGCGATGCCGGGGGTCCGGCGTCGACGGTGGTGGACGATCCTCCCGCCGGGGAGAGCGAGGAGGCGGGCGACGGATCAGCGGGCGGCGGCGAGGACGCCGGCGGCGGCGTCGCGGAGGGCGTCGGCGCGACGACCGGGCTGCTCGGACCCGGCGTCGAGGAGGCCCCGCCCGTGGCCGCCGCGCTGGGCCGGACGGTCCCGCTCGTCGAGGGCCGGGCCGCCGGGGATCCGCTCGGCGGCGCCGCGCTGCCCGACGCGTGGGGCGCGCTGCTCGCTCCCGGCTTGGCCGGCACCACGCCGGAAGCGGAGGCGGTCACGCCCGGGATGCCGGGCACCACGACGCCCGAGCCCCCGGAGGTCGGATCGGCGGAGCCGCTGGGCGCCGGGGAGTCGTCGACCTTGCCGGCCGGCTTGTCCTCGGCCTGGCCCGGCACCGGCACCGGCAGCCAGGGCGCGCCGGCGTTGCCCGACAGGAGCGTGGCGACGATGAGGACGGCGTAGGCCCCGCACGCGGTGCCCACGAGGATGCCGATGCGGCGGAACGTACGGCTGCGGCGGCCCGACTCGTCCACGAAGACGGGGACGTCGGAGGCGGCTCCCTCCTGGCCGTCGGCCCGCCCCTTCTGCAGCGGGTCGAGCTGGACGGTCACCTCGGCCGGGTCGTGCCCGTTCCCGTCCGCTGCGTCGCCGTCCGGCACTCTCGCGTGAGCCCCGCCGGGCTCTTCCCCCCAGGGATCCCGGAGGTCGCTCGACCGTTCGTTTTCGGAAAGGGTGTTCGAGGTTGTCGGGCGCTCGTTTTCGAGTGGTACGTCGAGTAGGGCACGGTATCTTCCGTTCCACCCCGATCCACCCGTCAAGGGCCGATTCCCTGCCTCGGGAAGCCTCTGGGCCCCCACTCCCATGACCGGCACATCCCGGGTCGGAGGAGCCACCTCGGGCCACTCCGGTTGGGCGTCTTCCCGCCATTTCTTCACGTGTGCTCTTTCCCCCCACGGAACTGTTCCGGGTACGCGAACGACCCTGAGCACACGTCGACGAACCGGGCCCCCACCCAGTCCCCGCGCCCCTTTTACCCCACTGTGCTCAGGTCGACGAATCTAGCGCAGGCGTGGGCCCTGTGTTCGCGATGTGTCATTTGTGGATAGAAGTCATGTTCATGTCTATGGCCGGAATCCACCCCTCGACAGGCCTCCGAAGCCATCCCTCCGCGACCCCGATCGCGACCCCCGCCCGTCTAAGCGCGTCGAGAGCCGGATGGACCAGCCCCTTTCGCCACACCAGCGACACGGGCGACAAAGGGACCGGATCGACGAGGGGTCGCAACACCGTTCCAGGCATGGCCGGAAAGTCCACCACCACGAGGACCGGATTGCCCGCTTTCGCCATGATTCGTTGAAACTCCTCGTCCCCGACGGCGAGCGGAGCGGGGGGCGCGACCGCGATGCCGCGCCCCTCGAACAGCCGGCGGGCGAGGTCGGTCCACTCGGGCGTGCGCGGGTTGCCCGCGCCCGCGTACACGCTCTCTCCGGCCAGCTCGGCCAGCGGCACCTGCGCGCGCGAGGCGAGCCGATGCCCCTCGGGCAGCAGGACGGCCATCGGCTCGTAGCGCACGATCTGATGGTCCAACCCGGCCCGCAGCGCCGGATCCAGGCCCGCGTACCGGCCGAACGACGCGTCCAGCCGCCCCGCGAGGATCTCGGCCGCGGCGCCGGTGAGCCCGCTCTCGTAGCGGGCCATCAGCTCCTGCTCGGGGGCGAGTTCACGGGCCCGGTGCAGCACGCGCCGCCCGGTGACCAGGCCGGGCGTGTTCAGGTCGACCAGCAGGGGCCGGGCCCGTCCGAAGGCGGCGATCAGCTCCTCCTGCGCCTGGAGCACCCGGCGCGCCAGCGGGACCAGTCGCTCCCCGTCCGGGGTGAGCGTCACCTGCCGGGTGGTCCGCACGAACAGTTCGACGCCCAACTCCCGCTCCAGTCGCCGTACATCGCGGCTCAGCGCCTGCTGGGCGACGTAGAGGCGGGCCGCGGCGCGGGTGAAGTGGAGGTCCTCGGCCACGGCGAGGAAGGCGCGCAGGAGCCGCGGGTCGAGGTGGGCGTGGGCGTGGGCGTGGGCATGGTCATGACCGGGCATCCGGCGAACTTACAACGCTGGTGCGTGAATCGGCGCCCAGCAGGTGTTGGACCCCTTGATCACCGGCGGGCGACGGTTGCCCCATGCCGCACCCGACCCGACGCGAGACCCCCCTCGCCCCCTACCGCCGCCTCCTCGCCGTCCCCGGCGCCCGCGCCTTCACCGTCGGCAACCTCCTCGCCCGCCTCCCCGCGGGCATGTTCGGCGTGAGCGCGATCGTGATGATCGCCGGCACCCGCGGCTCGTACGCCCTGGCCGGCGCCGTCACCGCGACCGGGCTCGCCGCGACCGCGCTCGTCGCGCCCTGGATCGCCCGGCTCGTCGACCGCCACGGCCAGGCCCGGATCGCCGTGCCGGCCACCCTGGTCGCGGCGCTCGGCAGCCTCGCACTGGTGCTGTGCGTCCGGTACGACGCCCCGGACTGGACCCTGTTCGCCGCGTACGCGGCCACCGCCACGACGCCCAACACCGGCGGCATGTCCCGCGCCCGCTGGAGCCATCTGCTCGACGGCGACCCCGCCGCCCTGCACACCGCGAACTCCTTCGAACAGGCCGCCGACGAGCTGTGCTTCATGCTGGGCCCGGTGCTCGCGGCCTTCCTGTGCGGCACGCTCTTCCCGGAGTCGGGCACGCTGGTCGGCGCGGCCCTGCTGGTGACGGGCATCCTGGTGTTCGCCGCCCAGCGCGCGACCGAGCCGCCGCCGCACCCCCGGCCGAAGGCCGGATCGTCCCCGCTCCGCGCCCCCGGCGTCCCGCCTCTCCTCGCCGTCTGCCTCGCCCTGGGGGCGGTGTTCGGCGCGACGGAGGTCGTCACGATCGCGTTCGCGGACGAGCACGGGCGCCGTACGGCGGCGGGCGCCGTCCTCGCGCTCCAGGCGGCCGGGTCGTGCGGCGCCGGTCTCGTCTACGGAGCGATGCGGCCGTCCGGATCCGCCGCACGCCGACACCCCCGGTGCGTGGCCGCGATGACCGCGCTGCTGACGCTCCCCCTCCTCGCGGCGGCCGGCGCCGGCTCGCTCCCGCTGCTGGCCGGCGCGCTGCTGGCGGCCGGGACGGCGACCGCGCCGACGATGGTCACCACCATGGCCCTGGTCCAGGAACGCACCCCCGAGGGCCGCCTCAACGAGGGCATGACGCTGGCGGTGACCGGTCTGCTCGGCGGCATCGCCTGCGGCAGCGCGACCGGCGGATGGATGGTGGAACACGTCTCCCCCGCGGCCGGGTTCGCCGTGCCGGTCGTCGCCTCGGCCATCGCCCTGCTCGTCTCGGGCAATTCCCGCGCACCCCATTGACGCACTCACAGCCGCCCCCATACCTTCGCCCGTCGAAGCGCTTCGACGTCACGCGTCGAATCGATTCGACGAGCTGCGTCGAACGCCGCGTGACACCCGTTCCTGCCTTGAGAACAGCCTCGGAACAGCCTTGAGAACAGCCTTGAGAACGGCCTCGAGAACCATCCGACTCCCCCGGAGGCACAGGATGTTGACGGCAAGAAGGCTCATCAGCAGGCGTGTGACGGCGAGTGCGGCGGCGGCCCTGGCGGGCAGCCTGCTCCTGGCCTCCTGCGGCGGCTCGGGCGGCGGCGGGTCCTCCGACGCCAAGACCCTGCGCCTGTGGCACTACGAGGGCCCGACCAGCGCGATGGGCGTCGCCTGGGCGGCGGCGATCAAGGAGTTCGAGGCCACGCATCCGGGCGTGCAGGTGAAGTTCGAGGAGAAGAGCTTCGACCAGATCCAGAAGACCGCCCCGATGGTTCTCAACTCCTCCGACGCCCCCGACCTCATGGAGTACAACAAGGGCAACGCGACGGCGGGCCTGCTGTCCAAGCAGGGCCTGCTGACCGACCTCACCGCCGAGGCGACGAAACGCGGCTGGGACCAGCTGATCGGCCCCGGCGTGCGCACCACCAGCCAGTACGACGCGGACGGCGTGATGGGCTCCGGCAAGTGGTACGGCGTGCCCGACTACGCCGAGTACACGATGGTCTACTTCAACAAGGACCTGTTCGCGAAGTACAAGCTCGCCGAGCCGAAGACGTTCGACGACCTGACCGCGGCGATGGACAGGTTCGTGGCCGAGGGCATCACCCCGCTCGCGAACTCCGGCGCCGAGTACCTCGCCCAGCAGTACCTCTACCAGCTGGCCCTGTCCAAGGCCGACCGCTCCTGGGTCGACTCCTACGAGCTGTACCAGGGCAAGGCCGACTTCCACGACGCGGCCTGGACGTACGCGGCCGACACCTTCGCCGACTGGGTGAAGAAGGGCTACCTCGGCAAGAAGTCCAGCGGCGCCACGGCCGAACAGGCGGGCGTCTCCTTCATCCAGGGCAAGGCGCCGATCCTGTTCTCCGGCAGCTGGTGGTACGGCCGCTTCCAGACGGAGGCCACGTTCGACTGGGGCACCGCCCTGTGGCCCGACTCGAACCTCACCCTCGGCTCCGGCGGCAACCTCTGGGTCGTCCCCAAGAGCGCCGACAACAAGGAACTCGCCTACGACTTCATCGACATCACCCTGTCGAAGAAGATCCAGAACCTGCTCGGCAACAAGGGCGGAGTCCCGGTCGCGGCCGACCCGAACGCCGTCACCGACCCCAAGGCCAAGGAACTCATCGCGAACTTCAACACCCTCTCCGACCGCGACGGCCTGGCCTTCTACCCCGACTGGCCGGTCCCCGGCTTCTACGACGTCCTCGTCTCCGAGACGCAGAAGCTGCTCACCGGCGGCGAGAAACCGGACGCCTACCTGGACGCGCTGCAGAAGGCGTACGACAAGGGCGTACCGAAACGATGAAGTTGCGCACCCCTCGCGACTCCACGTCCCGTGACTCCTACGGTCTGTTCCTGCTCCCCGGTGTGCTGGCCTTCCTGGCCGTGATCGTCGTCCCGTTCCTGATGAACACGGGCGTGAGCTTCACCGACTGGCAGGGCGTGGGCGCCCCGTCGTGGTCCGGGCTCGCCAACTACCGGGAGCTGATGGACGACGCGGACTTCTGGGAGAGCTTTCGGCACAGCCTCTTCATGGTCGTCGCGATGGCGGCCGTGCCGACGGCGGTCGGACTGGTCCTGGCGGCCGCCCTGTTCGACTACGTCGGCAAGCACTTCGGCAGCCGGATCACGGCGGTCCTGCGCGCCTGCTTCTACCTCCCGCAGGTGCTGCCGATCGCGGTCGCCGGCATCGTCTGGAGCTGGATCCTCGCCCCCGACGACGGGTCGCTCAACGCACTGCTGAAGGCCGTCGGGCTCGGCTCCTGGCAGCAGGACTGGCTCGGCGACCCGGACCTCGCGCTGTACAGCGTGATGGGCGTGCTGGTGTGGGTGCAGCTCGGCTTCCCGCTGGTCGTCTTCATGGCGGGCCTGCAACGCGTCGACCCGCAGCTGTACGAGGCGGCCGAGCTGGACGGCGCCGGCTGGTGGCGCCGCTTCCGGCACATCACGCTGCCCCAGATCCGCCCGGAGGTCTACGTCGTGCTGACCTGGTGCACGATCGCCGCGCTGAAGGTGTTCGGCGCGGTGTACGTCCTGACGAAGGGCGGGCCGGGCGGCGCGACGAGCGTCCCCTCCTACTTCGCCTTCAGCACCTTCTTCGAGAAGACCCAGGTCGGCTACGGCGCCGCGATCTCCACGGTCCTCACCGTGATCATCCTCGCCCTGTCCGTCATCGGCCTGAGACTCCAGACCCGCACGGAGGACGCCGAAGAAGGGACACGCACATGAGGACGGCTCTGCGCCGCTACCCGGTCCTGATCGCCCTCTGCCTGGCCGCCCTCCTCATGGTCGTGCCGTTCCTGATCGTCGCGGTGAACGCGGTCAAGTCGCCCACGGAGTACTCCCGCAACGGCCCGCTCGGCCTCCCCGACGGCCTCTACCTGGACGGCCTGAAGGACTTCTGGGAACGGGTCGACTACAGCCAGAAGCTGCTCAACTCGGTGCTGATCAGCGGCTCGGTGGCGGTCGGGGCCGTGTTCCTCTCCGTCCTGAACGCGTACGCGATCGGCATCGGAAGGATCAAGGGCCGCACCTGGGTCCTGGCCTTCTTCGTCCTGGCGAACATGCTCCCGCAGGAGGCGCTGGTCTACCCGCTCTACTACCTGAGCAAGCAGGTCGGCCTGTACGACACGAGGTTGAGCGTGATCATCGTCTTCACGGTGATCCAGACGGCCTTCGGCACCTATCTGCTCTCCTCCGTCCTCGGCCGGTTCCCCCGGGAGATCATCGAGGCGGCCCGCATCGACGGCGCGAACAGGTGGCAGGTGCTGTGGCGGATCGTCGTCCCCGTCAGCCGCCCCACCCTCGGCGTGCTGCTGGTCTTCTTCTTCGTCTGGACCTGGAACGAGTTCCTGCTCCCGCTGGTCATGCTGATCTCCAACGACCAGCAGACCGTGTCGGTGGCCCTCGGCGTCCTCCAGGGCCAGCGGCTGATGGACGCCACGATGACCAACGCGGCCGCCCTGCTCGGCGTGCTCCCCGCTCTCGTCTTCTTCCTCGTCTTCCAGCGCACGCTCACCCGCGGCATCGCGGTGGGCGCCGTGAAGTAAGGACCCCCCACATGAAGTTCTCCGACGGTTACTGGCTGCTGCGCGAGGGCGTCACCGCGGCCCACCCGGCCGAGGTCCTCGACGTCGTCGAGTCGGACGGCGCGCTGGAGCTGCACGCGCCGACCCGGCCCGTCCGCAGCCGCGGCGACCTGATGACGGGACCCGTCATGACGATCAAGGTCCACACCCCGATGCCCGACGTCATCGGCCTCACCCTGACCCACTTCACCGGCGAACGCCCGCGCGAGCCGGCCTTCGACCTCACCGAGGAGGCGCCCGCCCCCCGACTCTCCCACGACGCCGACCAGGCGACCCTGACGTCCGGCGCGCTCTCGGTCCGGGTGACCCGCTCCGGCCCCTGGCGCGTGGAGTTCCTCGCCCACGGCCGCGTCCTGACCGCCAGCGGCCCCAAGGGCATGGGCATCATGCGGGACGCGGCCACCGGCGGCCACTATCTGCGCGAACAGCTCGACCTCGGCGTCGGCACGAGCGTGTACGGCCTGGGCGAACGCTTCGGGCCGCTGGTCAGGAACGGCCAGGTCGTCGACGTATGGAACGCCGACGGCGGCACGGCGACCGAGCAGGCCTACAAGAACGTCCCGTTCTACCTCACCGACGCCGGCTACGGCGTCTTCGTCGACCACCCGGGCAAGGTCTCCTTCGAGGTCGGCTCGGAGACCGTCTCACGGGTCCAGTTCAGCGCCGAGACACAGGAGCTGACGTACTACGTCATCCACGGCCCCACCCCGAAGGACGTCCTGCGCCGGTACACGGCCCTCACCGGCCGGCCGGCGCTCCCGCCGGACTGGTCGTTCGGCCTGTGGCTGTCGACGTCGTTCACCACGTCGTACGACGAGGAGACGGTGACCTCGTTCATCGAGGGCATGCGAGAGCGTGAACTCCCGCTCTCCGTCTTCCACTTCGACTGCTTCTGGATGCGGGAGTTCCACTGGTGCGACTTCCGGTGGGACCCGCGGGTGTTCCCGGACCCGGAGGGGATGCTGGCCCGGCTGAAGGCGAAGGGCCTGCACGTCAGCGTGTGGATCAACCCCTACATCGCGCAGCGCTCGCCGCTCTTCGCGGAGGGCGTGGAGCTCGGGCATCTGCTGAGGCGGCCCGACGGCAGCGTCTGGCAGTGGGACCTGTGGCAGCCCGGCATGGCGCTCGTCGACTTCACCAGCGCCGCCGCCCGGGAGTGGTACGCGGCGAAGCTGGAGGCCCTGCTCGCGCAGGGCGTCGACTGCTTCAAGACCGACTTCGGCGAGCGGGTACCCCTCGACGTGGCGTGGTCGGACGGGTCGGACCCGGAGCGGATGCACAACTACTACGCCTACCTCTACAACCGGACCGTCTTCGACGTGCTGCGCAAGCACCGGGGCGAGGGCGAGGCGGTCGTCTTCGCACGCTCGGCGACCACCGGCAGCCAGCAGTTCCCGGTGCACTGGGGCGGCGACTGCGAGGCGACCTACGCGTCGATGGCGGAGTCGCTGCGCGGCGGACTCTCCCTGGGCCTCTCCGGGTTCGGCTTCTGGAGCCACGACATCGGCGGCTTCGAGGGCACCCCGACCCCGGCCCTGTTCAAACGATGGCTGGCCTTCGGGCTGCTCTCCTCCCACAGCCGCCTGCACGGCAGCTCCTCCTACCGCGTGCCCTGGCTGTTCGACGACGAGTCGGTGGACGTCCTGCGCCACTTCACCCGCCTGAAGCTGCGCCTCATGCCCTACCTCTACGAGGCCGCCCGCGTCGCCCACGAGGAGGGCACGCCGATGATGCGGGCGATGGTCCTGGAGTTCCCGGAGGATCCCGGCTGCGCGCACCTGGAACGGCAGTACATGCTCGGCCCGGACCTGCTGGTCGCGCCGGTCTTCAGCGACGAGGGGGACGTGACGTACTACGTCCCCGAGGGCGCCTGGACCCACTACGTCACCGGCCGAACGGTCACCGGGCCGCGCTGGGTGCGCGAGCGCCACGGGTTCCTCGGCGTGCCGCTGCTGGTGCGTCCCGGCGCGGTGCTCCCCGTCGGCGCCCACGCCGACCGGCCCGACTACCCGCACGCCGACGGGGTCACCCTGCGCACCTACGGCCTGGAGCGGGGCGCCCAGGTCACAGTGCGGGTCGGAGACGTCGCCTTCACCGTCGTACGGGAAGGGGACACACTGCGGGCGTCCTCCAGCGACCCCGTCGCGCCGTGGGCGCTGGCGGCCGGGGACCGCGTCGCGCGGGCGGAGACGGGCACGGGGTTCCTGACGCTGGAACTCCCCGACGACCCGGAGCCGGCCGGGCGGGACGGGCAGGAGGGCGGGCAGCGCTGATGGTCAAGATCACCGATGTGGCGCGGCACGCCGGGGTCTCCCCCAGCACGGTCTCGTACGCCCTCAGCGGCAAACGCCCGATCTCCGAGGAGACCCGGCGACGCGTCGAGGCGGCCGCCCACGAGCTGGGCTACCGGCCGCACGCGGGCGCCCGGGCGCTGGCCAGCAGCCGCTCCAACGTGCTCGCGCTGGTCGCGCCGCTGCGGGCCGGCATCCATGTCCCGGTCGTCATGCAGTTCGCGGTGTCGGTGGTGACCGCGGCCCGCCGCCACGACCACGATGTGCTGCTGCTGACGCAGGAGGAGGGCGAGGAGGGGCTGCGCCGGGTCGCGGACACGGCCCTCGTCGACGCCCTGATCCTCATGGACGTCCAGCTCCACGACCCCCGGCTGCCGCTGCTGCGCTCCCTGGACCGGCCCTCCGTGATGATCGGCTTCCCCCTGGAGGCCGACGGCCTGACCTGCATCGACCTCGACTTCCGGGCGGCCGGCGAGGCCTGCGTGGACCATCTCGCGCAGCTCGGGCACCGGGTGGTGGCGCTGGTCGGCTCGCCGCCGGAGGTGTACGTGCGGGGGACGGCGTTCGCCCAGCGCGTGGTCCAGGGCTTCACCGCGGCCGCCGACCGCGCCGGCCTCGCGTCGGCCGTCCACCCCTGCGAGGCCACCCCGACCGCGGCCCGTCGGGTGGCGGAACGCCTCCTGCGCGACCAGCCGGCCCTGACCGGCGTCGTCGTCCACAACGAGGCGATCCTGGAGCCCCTGATCGAGGCATTCGAGCACCTCGGCCTGCGCGTCCCCACCGACCTGTCGATCACAGCGATCTGCCCCGACGAACTGGCCTCCCGACTGCACACGCCCGTCACCTCCGTGGCGCTGCCCTCCGCGGAGGTCGGCGAACAGGCGGTCGACCTGCTGATGCGCAAGCTGAGCGGCGAGAACGCACCCGCCGCGACCCTGCTCCCACCCCGCCTGACCCGCCGAGCGAGCACGGCGCCACGGCAGGTCGTCTGACAGATCGTCTGACAGGTCGTCTGGCGGTCCTCGGAAAAGCAAGAACCCCGCCGCTCGAAAGCGACGGGGTTCTTCACCACATGGGATGAGTGGAGATGGCGGGAATCGAACCCGCGTCCACCGGTGCAGAATCAGGGCTTCTCCGTGTGCAGTTCGCTGTGATTTTCTCGGCCCCGGTGATCACGCGAACAAGTCGCCGACGGGCCCAGTCACTGTTTGGTTTCCCATCGAACCCCGTGACCGAGCTCGATGGTTTAGTCCCCTAGATTATGCCAGGATCCGGATCGGGAACACTTCCGGGCTGACACCCATTATGGGTCCTACACTCACTGCTTATTAGGCAGCGAGGGCGTAGGACTGGGAATCGCTCTTGGTATTGGCGATTATTTTTTGCGACATATGGTTTACGAGATCATTGCCGCTTCCTCGACACGCTTCCCCTGCTTCGACATCCGCTGTCGAAACCGATCATCCCCATGTTGTTTTTTCAATGTCCTCCGGAGAGGACCCCTCCGAAGAGAGATTCGCGCCCGCTGTGGGGTGCAGTGTCATCGTACGTGACCAACGCACCCCGAGGCCACCGTATTCCCGACGGCCCAGCTCCTACGCGTGCCGCTGCTTGCGCTTGGCCGCCGCGATCGCCCGGTCCGACTCCCGGCGGTCCTGCTTCTCGCGCAGGGTCTGCCGCTTGTCGTACTCCTTCTTGCCGCGCGCCAGCGCGATCTCGGCCTTCGCCCGGCCGTCCTTGAAGTACAGGGCGAGGGGCACGATCGTGTGACCCGTCTCCTCGGACTTCGCCGCGAGCTTGTCGATCTCCTCGCGGTGCAGCAGCAGCTTGCGCTTGCGGCGCACCGAGTGGTTCGTCCAGGTGCCCTGGAAGTACTCGGGGATGTGGGCGGAGTGCAGCCACGCCTCGTTCCCCTCGATCTGGACGAAGCCGTCGGTCAGCGAGGCCCGGCCCTGGCGCAGCGACTTGACCTCGGTGCCGGTCAGGACCAGCCCGGCCTCGTAGGTGTCGATGATCGCGTAGTCGTGCCGGGCCTTCTTGTTCTGCGCGACGATCTTGCGCTTGCCGTCCTTGGCCTTGGCGACGGCCGCCCCGCCCTGCTTCGGCTGGGACTCCTTCGGTACGTACATTCCCTTGCTCATAGTCCCGCCAGTTTCGCACCTGGAGGGGGTCTGGGGGAAAGCCGATTACGCGGCCGGTCTCGCGCGGCCGCTCAGCGCGGGTCCCCGAGGCCGCTCAGCGCGGGTCCCCGAGGCCGCTCAGCACGGTCTCGGCCCGCTCCAGCGCCCCCTCGGTCACGTCCAGGTCGGGCGTGATCCCCGTGCCGTCGACGGCATGGCCGGAGGGGGTGCGGTAGTGGCCGACGGTCAGCTCGGCGACGGAGCCGTCGGGCAGCCGGCTGGGCATCTGCACCGAGCCCTTGCCGAAGGTCCGCGAGCCCACGACGACCGCGCGCCCCCGGTCCTGCAGGGCTCCGGTCAGCAGCTCGGCCGCGCTCATGGTGCCGCCGTCGACCAGGGCGACCAGGGGACGGCCGGTGTCGCCGCCGGCCTCGGCGTGCAGGGCGCGCTGGTCGCCCTCGACGTCGTAGGTGGCGACGAGGCCGCCGTCGAGGAAGACGGAGGCGGCCGCGGTGGCCTCGGTGACCAGGCCGCCGGAGTTGCCGCGCAGGTCCAGGACGATCCCGGCGCCGGCCGGGGCCTGCCGCACGGCGGCGCGGACGTCGTCGCCGACGCCCTTGGTGAACGCGGCGATCTTGATGACGGTGACCCCGCCGGCGACCTTGCGGACGGTGACCGACCCGGTGGACAGGCGCGCCCGCCGCAACGTCTCGGTCCACGCGCGCGTGCCACGCTCCAGCCCGAGGCGTACGGCGGTGCCGGCGGCCGCGTCCGTGGCGTCGCCGCGCAGTAAGGAGACGACGTCGGTCACCGGGAGCCCGTCGACGCCGCGGCCGTCGACGCTGCGCAGCCGGTCGCCCGCGCGGATCCCGGCGGCGGCGGCGGGCGACCCGCTCTGCACCCGGGTCACCTCGATCCGGCCGTCCCGCTCGTGCCGCGCCCACAGGCCCACGCCGGTGTACTCGCCGTCGAGGGACTCCTCGAACTCCTCGTACTCGCCCTCGGAGTAGACCGCGGCCCAGCGGTCCCCGCTGCGGCTGACGGCCCGCTCGGCGGCCTCCATCGGCGACTTGCCGTCGGCGGCGGCCTCCTCGGCGGCCCGGGTCACGTCCTCGGAGCGCCCGGCGGGGTCGGGCGAGGCGGACGTATCAGATGTTCCAGAGGTCCCGGACGTACCGCCCGAGGCGGTCGTCCCGCGGCCCTCGCCGGGCCCCCTCGGCAGTGCGCCGGTCGCGGCACCGGCGACGAGCACGCTCGCGAACACCAAGGTCAGGGCGGCCCCGCGGCCGAAACGGCGGGGCTGACAGAACAGGTCACGGCCTGACATGGCGGTGAGTCTAGGGGAACGCGAAGGGCCGCACGGCCGGTTGACCGTACGACCCTCGGGGCGTGCGTCACACCTTCAGGTACTTGCGCAGCGCGAAGAACGCGGCCAGCGCGGGCATCAGCAGGCTGGTGGCGAGGATGAGCGGAAGCTTCGTCAACACCGCCTCCCAGCCGATGAAGTTGATCAGGTTCAGCTTCTCGGACAGGGCCAGGCCGTGGTCGATGATGAAGTACCGGGCGACCACCAGGAACCCGCAGGCGACCGTGCCGCCGATCAGCCCGGCGACCGCGGCCTCCGCGATGAACGGCGCCTGGATGTAGAAGCCGGAGGCGCCCACGAGCCGCATGATCCCGGTCTCCCGCCGTCGGCTGAACGCCGAGACGCGCACCGTGTTGACGATCAGCATCAGCGCGACGACCAGCATCAGCGCCATCACCGCCCGTGCGGCCCAGTTCATGCCGTTCAGCAGCCCGAACAGGTTGTCCAGGATCCCTTTCTGGTCCTGCACCGACTGCACGCCGTCACGCCCGTCGAAGGCGGTCGCGATGACCTGGTACTTCTCCGGGTCCTTCAGCTTGATGCGGTACGACTCCTGCATCTGGTCCGGCGTGAGGGAACTGGCCAGCGGCGAGTCGCCGAACTGCTCCTTGTAGTGCTTGTAGGCGTCGTCCTGCGACTCGTACGTCACCTTCTCGACGACGGACATCTTGTCGAGGTCGGACTTGATCTGCTTCTTCTGGTCGTCGGTGACCGCGCCCTTGGCACAGTTGGGGTCCGACTCGGCGTCGCTCTTGTTGCAGAGGAAGACCGAGACGTTGACCTTGTCGTACCAGTAGCCCTTCATGGTGCTGACCTGGTCGCTCATCAGGAGCGACCCGCCGAACAGGGCGAGCGACAGGGCGACGGAGACGACGACGGCGAACGTCATCGTCAGGTTGCGGCGGAGACCGACACCGATCTCCGACAGAACGAACTGGGCGCGCATGGCGGCTTCTTCAGGCCTTTCCGTGGACTGCTGGCGGGGGCGGGGCGGTCGTCAGTGCTGGTAGCCGTAGACGCCGCGGGCCTGGTCGCGGACGAGGCGGCCCTGCTCCAGCTCGATGACGCGCTTACGCATCTGGTCCACGATGTTCTGGTCGTGCGTGGCCATCAGCACGGTCGTGCCCGTCCGGTTGATCCGGTCGAGCAGCTTCATGATGCCGACGGAGGTCTGCGGGTCGAGGTTGCCGGTGGGCTCGTCGGCGATCAGCAGCTTGGGCCGGTTCACGAAGGCCCGCGCGATGGCCACGCGCTGCTGCTCACCGCCGGACAGCTCACCGGGCATCCGGTCCTCCTTGCCGCCGAGCCCGACGAGGTCGAGCACCTGCGGCACGGACTTGCGGATCTCGCCCTTCGACTTGCCGATGACCTCCTGCGCGAAGGCGACGTTCTCCGCCACCGTCTTGTTCGGCAGCAGCCGGAAGTCCTGGAAGACGGTCCCCAGCTGGCGGCGCATCTGCGGCACCTTCCAGTTGGAGAGGCGCGCGAGGTCCTTGCCCAGGACGTGCACCTGACCGTGGCTGGTCCGCTCCTCACGAAGCACCAGCCGCAGGAAGGTGGACTTTCCGGAGCCGGAGGACCCCACGAGGAACACGAACTCGCCCTTCTCCACCTCGAGGGAGACATCCCTGAGTGCGGGGCGGGTCTGCTTGGGGTAGACCTTGGAGACACTGTCGAATCGGATCACGGATGCACCACGGTTAGCCGGGGGTAGATGAGCGTGACCATACGCGAACCGGGACCGCAACCGCAGGCGTCGGGAGGGGTTGAGGAGAGGTTGTGCCGTTTTGTTCGGAGGGTAGGGGGGCGCAGCCCCACGGCCTGCGGCCGCGAGACGACAGCAGGCCCCCTCTGAGGACGACCCGCGCAACCTCCGGCGGAACCTGGCACAGTGGTAGGGGGAACGTTCGCGCTTCCGTGAGCGTTGTGTACTTGGAACCGGTGCAAGGAGGGCGAGCGCATGACGTACGACCGGCTGGTGTGCGCTAACTGCGCCGCGCCCGTGAGCGAGGGCCGGTGCCCGGTGTGCCGCGCGAACCGCGAACGGCTGCAGCAGCAGGACAACTTCTTCGCGGGGCTGAATCCGATGGCGCTGATCGCGCTGCTGGCGGTGCTGGTGGCCGCGCTGGCGCTGCTGGCCCACCAGACCGCGTAACCGCGCCGCGTCCCCCTGGGACACGACGAAGGGGCCCGGAGCTGATCGCTCCGGGCCCCTTCGCGCGTACGTCGTGTACGGGTGCGACTACCGTCAGGCAGCGGCGGCGCCGCGGCCCTCCATGAGGCGCGGCAGCACACGGAAGCCGATGCCGCCGGCGATCATGGTGGCAGCGCCGATGATCAGGAACGTGGTCTCGCCGGCGCCGGTCTCGGCGAGCTCCTTGCCGCCGCCCTGTGCGCTGGTGTCGGTGGAGGAGTCCGAGGTGTCGGTCAGCGCGGAGCTGCCCTCTTCCTGGGTGGAGGTGCCGTCGGTGTCGGTCCCGCCGGTGGCGGAGCTGCCGCCGGTGGAGGAGTCCGAGCCGCCGGTGGTGGAGCTGCCGCCGGTGCTGCTGGAGCCGCCGGTGGAGGTGGAGCCGCCCGAGGTCGAGCTGCCCGAGGTGGAGCTGCCCGAGGTGGAGCTGCCCGAGGTGGAGCTGCCGCCGTCGCTGGAGGTACCGCCGTCGCTGGAGGTGCCGCCGTCGCTCGACGTGCCACCGTCGCTGGAGGTACCGCCGTCACTCGACGTACCGCCATCGCTGGAGGTACCGCCATCGCTGGAGGTACCGCCGTCGCTGGAGGTACCGCCATCACTCGACGTACCGCCATCGCTGGAGGTACCGCCATCGCTGGACGTACCGCCATCGCTCGACGTGCCACCGTCGCTGGAGGTACCGCCATCGCTGGAGGTACCGCCGTCGCTGGACGTGCCGCCGTCGGTGCAGACGACGATCGTGCAGTCGTCGCCGCCCGTGCCGCCGGCGTCCTCGCCGTCGTAGGTGGTGGTCGTGCTGGTGTCGACCAGGCCGTCGCTGTCGACGGCGGAGGCGACGCCCGCCACCGTCAGCGAGGCGCCCGCGGCGATCACGGCGCCGGCGGCTATGCGCGCGACACGGATCCGCGTGTTCTTCGTCATAAGGTTGCTACCCCCAGTAGCTGATCGTCGATGAGGCAGCGCTCGGGGCGGTGATCGACGGGGGTCGCTGAGATGTAGCGGAAGCCCCCCGGTTCACATGCGCCCCAGAGATACGCATGCCACACTGCACCCTCCCGACTTTCCACAGGAACGTCAAGGCCGTTGCGCACGCAATGTCCAACTCGGGGGTCTTTGCGCGATGTTGAAGCTGTGAATGTGACGTAAAAGGCAACCACCCCTGAATCAGGGGCGGTTGCCTTGTCGACAAACCTACTTCTCCTGCTGCTTGCGCCAGCGAATCCCGGCCTCGAGGAAACCGTCGATCTCGCCGTTGAACACGGCCTCGGGGTTGCCGACCTCGAACTCGGTGCGCAGGTCCTTGACCATCTGGTACGGGTGCAGGACGTACGAACGCATCTGGTTGCCCCAGGAGTTGCCGCCGTCGCCCTTGAGGGCGTCCATCTTGGCCTGCTCCTCCTGCCGGCGCCGGTCGAGGAGCTTCGCCTGCAGCACGTTCATCGCGGACGCCTTGTTCTGGATCTGCGACCGCTCGTTCTGGCAGGAGACGACGATGCCGGTGGGGAGGTGGGTGAGGCGCACCGCGGAGTCGGTGGTGTTCACGCCCTGGCCGCCGGGGCCGGACGACCGGTACACGTCGACCCGCAGCTCGGACTCGTCGATCTCGATGTGGTCGGTCTGCTCGACCACGGGGAGGACCTCGACGCCCGCGAAGGAGGTCTGGCGACGTCCCTGGTTGTCGAAGGGCGAGATGCGCACCAGCCGGTGCGTGCCCTGCTCGACGGAGAGCGTGCCGTACGCGTACGGGATCTGCACGGCGAAGGTGGTCGACTTGATGCCGGCCTCTTCGGCGTACGACGTCTCGTAGACCTCGGTCTTGTAGCCCTTCTGCTCGGCCCACCGCAGGTACATCCGCTGGAGCTTCTCGGCGAAGTCGGCGGCGTCGACGCCGCCGGCCTCGGCGCGGATGTTCACGAGCGCCTCGCGGGAGTCGTACTCACCGCTGAGGAGCGTGCGGACCTCCATCTCGTCCAGCGCCTTCTTGACGGCGGTGAGCTCGGACTCGGCCTCGGCACGGGTGTCCGGGTCGTCCTCCTCCTCGGCCATCTCGAACAGCACGGCGAGATCGTCGATCCGGCCGCGCAGCGTCTCCGCCTTCCTGACCTCGGCCTGGAGGTGGGACAGCTTGCTGGTGATCTTCTGCGCCTCGTCCGGGTTGTCCCACAGGGACGGCGCGGCCGCCTGCTCCTCGAGCACGGCGATGTCTGCCCTCAGCTTGTCGAGGTCCAGAACGGCCTCGATCGACTCCATGGTCGAGGAGAGGGACTTGAGCTCTTCGGATACATCGACGACTGCCACGCCTCCAGCGTAACGGCTCCGCCAACCGGGCAGCGCCGGAGCCCGCGCCTCACCCGGCGCCCGGCGCGGACGGGAGCCTCCGGGGGCCCGGGGCCGCCGAGGCTCCGCCCCCTGGCGGGGTCACGGTGACGCCGGCGCCGAGTTCTTCGTGTCCTGGGGCGTGGCTCCCGCGTCGTCGCCCGAGGTCGCCGCCCAGGTCCCGACGGCCACCGCGGCGACCAGGGCCACCGCCGCCGCGCTCAGCGTGATCCGTCGGCGCCGGGCGGCGGAGCGGTTGCGGGCCGAGCCGGGGCGGGGCGCTCCCGGCGCCCTCGGGACGCGGGCCGTGCCGTGCGCGCCGCCCGCCAGCTCGTCCGGCGCGGGCACCCGCATCGACGTGTGGGTGTCCCGGTTGGAGTCCGGCTTCGCGCCGGGCACCAGCGGGACCGAGCCGCGCCGCACCCGTCCGGAGGGGGCCGTCGGGGAGGCAGGGGCGGGGCCCGCCTCGTCCGGCTCGTCGCCCTCCTCCTCCGCCTCCGTGCCGGGCTCGTCCACGTCCAGCGGCGGCATCCCCGCCAGCGTCGGCAGCTGCTCCCGCAGCCGGGACGCCAGCTCGGAGGCGCGCAGCCGGGACGCCGGGGCCTTCGCCAGACACTGCACGACCAGCTGCCACAGCTCGTCCGGGATGCCGGGGAGCGGCGCGACGGTCTCGGTGACATGGCGGCGCAGCACCGCGCCCGGGTGTCCGCCGCCGAACGGCGTGAAGCCGGCCAGCAGCTCGTACAGCACGGTCGCCAGCGCGTAGATGTCCACGGAGGCGCGCGGCGGCAGGCCCTCCACGATCTCCGGTGCCAGATAGTCGGGCGTTCCGATGATCTTCGTGGCGCGGGTGCGCTTCGGCGTGTCGATGAGCTTGGCGACCCCGAAGTCGGTCAGCAGCGCCCGGTGCGAGCCGCCGGGGCCGAGCGGACCCTGCATGTCGAGGAGCACGTTCTCCGGCTTGACGTCCCGGTGGACGACCCCGGCCGCGTGCGCGGCGGCGAGCCCCTCGGCGACGTCCGCGACGATCGCCACGGCGGCCTCCGGAGCGAGCCTGCGGTCGCGTTCGAGACGGGTGCGCAGGTCCGTGCCCCGGACCAGGTCCATGACCAGCGCCAGGTCGTTGCCGTCGACCACCAGGTCCCGTACGGACACCACGTTCGGGTGCTCCAGGCCGAGCAGGGCCGTGCGCTCCTGTACGAAGCGGCCCACGAGCTCCTCGTCGGAGGCGAGGTCCTCGCGCAGCAGCTTGACGGCGACGGGCCCGTCCGGTCCCTCGCCCAGCCACACCGTGCCGGCGCTGCCCCGTCCCAGGATCTGGTGGGCGGTGTACCGGCTGCCGATCTTCCGTGCCAAGGCTGCTCCTACAGACGCGTGTTGCCCATCAAAGTACGCGTCCGACGAGCCAACCTTCACCGCGGAGACGGAAATCACCCGCCAGATGTCGACAAGTACACAAACCTGCTACCCGAACCCGCGTTCCGAACCCGCGATCCGTCCCTACGGCCGGGTCCGGCTCAGTTGCCGCCCGGACCCCCGCCGCTGCCTGAGTCCCCACCGCCGCCGAGGTCGCCGATCCAGCCGGAGACGTCGTCGTACCAGTGGCTGATCTGGCCCCAGAAGCTGCGGCCCTGTCCGATCCAGCCCTGCAAAGGGCTGAACTCCCAGATCAGCCAGGCGGCCAGGAACATGATGACGATCGTGAACAGGCAGCCCTTCAGGCAGCCGAGCCCGGGGATCTTCGTCGGGTTGGCGCCGCGCTGCCGGGGCTCCCGCGGCTCCCTGGGCTGCCGGGGCTCCGGCGCGGGCCGCTGCTGGGGCTGCTGCGGCTGGGGCGCGGCATACTGCTGGGGCTGCTGGTGCTGCGGGGGCGCGTACTGCTGCTGCGGCTGCTGGGGCGGCGGCTGCTGATAGCCGTAGCCCTGCTGCTGCGGGCGCTGCGGGGGTCGCTGCTGCTGCGGGCGCTGCGGCGGCTGCTGCGGGCGGGCGACCTGGCGCTGGGGGCGGCGGCGCAGCGGGTCCTCGCCGGGGTCGAGGTACTGCTGGACCTGCGTCGGCTCGTTGCGGTCGCGGGCGGCCCGCATCTGGTTCTGCCAGGGATGCGGCTGCTCGGGCGACTGCCCCTGCTGGCCGGGCTGGTGCGGCGGCACCGGCGGCAGGACGGCGGTCGGGTCGGCCGCGCCGGACGGGCCGCCCATGTGGGGCAGCACGGCGGTGGGGTCGGCGGCGCCCGCCGGGCCCCCGGGGCCGCCGGTGTGCGGCAGCACGCTGGTCGCGGCGTTCGGGTCGTACGCCCCCGCGGGCACCCCCGGCACCGTCGCGGGCGCCGGATCGGGCGCGAGCACATGGCCGACGCCGTCGGCGGCGGCGATCTGCATCGAGTTGGCGTGCACCCCGATGCCCTCGGCGACGATGCGCAGCCCGCGCGCGAGGTTCTCGGCGCTGGGCCGGTGGTCGGGGTTCTTGCTCAGGCAGCGCTCTATGACCGTCCACAGCGGGTCGGGAACGGTGGAGGGGCGGCGCGGCTCGGCGCTCAGGTGCTGGTGCAGGACCTCCAGGGCGGAGCCGCCGGAGAACGGCGGACGGCCCGTGACCAGCTCGTACAGCAGGATGCCGGCGCCGTAGACGTCGACGGCGGAGGTCTGCGGGCGGCCCTCGGCGGACTCCGGCGCGACGTACGCGGGCGTGCCGACGAACTCGCTGGTCCGGGTCAGGCCCGGGGAGTCGGCGAGGCGGGCGATGCCGAAGTCGGTGAGCAGCGGGTGCATCTGCCCGCCGTTCTGCATCAGCAGGACGTTGGCGGGCTTCAGGTCGCGGTGCACGACGCCGTCGGCGTGGCTGGCGGCGAGCGCGTCGGCGACCTGGGCGGTGAGCAGCGCGGCGGCGACGGGCGTGAAGGGGCCGTTCTCGCGCAGGTAGCGGTGCAGGTCGGGGCCTTCGACGAGGTCCATGACCAGCGCCAGCAGATCGCCCTCGACGACCAGGTCACGGACCCGGACGATGTTGGGGTGGGTCAGGCGCAGCAGCACGGACCGCTCCCGCAGGAAGCGCATCACGACGTCGGGGTCGCTCGCGAGCTCCTCCTTGAGGACCTTGATCGCGACGGTCTCCCCCGGCTGGCCGGGCACGGCCGCCTCGGCGCCCGCGGTCTCGCGCTGGCGGGCTCGCCAGACGGTGCCCGTGGCGCCGCGTCCGAGCGGCTCCTCGAGCAGGTACTTGCTGCCGACTGGCCGCACGTCACGCGCTCCCTGCTGCTTGCTTGCCTGTGTTCCGACCCACTGTAGTGCCGAGGTCCCGGCACCGGGCTGTCGTCTTCCTATGGGCCTTACGTACGGTCACGCGCTCCTTCTCGGCCATGTTCGACCCCTGTTCAGCCATGTTCGGAGGAAAGACGCTCGCCCCGGTCCGTTGGTTGCCGGAGGCCGACGTGACCGATCTCAAGCGGTCACTGCTAGGACATTGGTCAGGCACTTTTACGGGCAGAGCCGACCAATCAAGATCACTTGTCACCCGGCGGCGGGCGCATTGTCAGTGACAGGTGCGAGGATGCGTGCAGTACTGGCCGACGTGCTCGTGTGGGGTGGGGGAAAGTCCGCGCCCGGGCAGAAGGGACCGCTGACGGCGATGCAGATCCGGCTGACCGTCGTAGACCCGCAGGGCCCGCCGGCCGATGCGAGGGGCCGCGCCGCGAGCTGCGACGTGCAGGTCACGGCGCCCGCCGGCACGGCCCTGGCCGCGGTGGCCTCCGCCCTGGCCGCGGCGGTCTCCGGGGACGGCTCCGCCGCTCCCTCCGGAGGAGCGCCGGTCGTGCTGTTCGCGGGCGCGGACCGGCTCGACGGCCAGCGGTGCACCCTCGGCGAGCCCCCGTTGATCGACGGCGCGGTGCTGTCCCTGGGCGCACCGGCCGACCCCGAGCCGCATCCCGAGGTCGACAACGCCCCGGCCCGGCTGGACGTGGTGGCCGGCCCGGACGCGGGCGGGGTCCATCTGCTGCACGGCGGGCAGGTCCGCGTGGGCCGCTCCGCCGACGCCGACGTCCCGCTCGACGACCCGGACGTCTCCCGGCTGCACTGCGCGGTGACGCTCTCGCCGGACGGCCGCGTCACGGTCGCCGACCTCGGCTCCACCAACGGCACCACCCTGGACGGCGCCCGCGTCCAGACCCGCCCCGTCCGCCTCGCCCCCGGAGCCCTTCTGCGCGTCGGCGAATCGGCCCTGCGCCTTGCTCCACCCGGGGGACCGGGAGCCCGCGTGGCGACCACCCCGGACGGGGAGGGGCATGTGCGGGTGCCGTGCGGGGAGACGGCGGGGACATCGGGAACGGCGGGCTCGTCAGCGGACTCCGACGGCTCGGGGTCAGGCTCGACTGCGGCTCACGCGCGCGTGGGGAGCCCCCTCGGCGGCCCCTCCGCTCCCATGCCTTCCGCGCCCGCTTCTTCTCCTCTCCCGATTCCGAACGCTTCCGGTTCTGTTGTCGGTCCTGGTTCCGGTCCTGGTTCCAGTTCTCCTTCCGGCCCGACCGGGCACGCGTACGGCACGGTGGACTGGAGTGGCTCAGAGACGGCCCGGGGCGAGCGGCCCCGGAGCTCGGGCGAGACGCCCTTGGTGCCGGGGCAAGGCGGAGCCCCGCAGATCGAGCAGCGGCGCGACGCTCCCCGAAGGGCCGACGCCTCCGGAGAGACGCACGGCGGCCGATCCGGCCTCGGCTCGTTCACGACGACGACCTCAAGCACCCCGAGCACCCCGAGCACTCCGACGCCCTCCGCCCCCTCCCCGTACGAAGAGGCGCCGCACGGCGTGCGCAAACGCGGAGGTCTCTCCGCGTGGGCGCGGCGGCTGGCCGGTGGACGCGGCGGCGGACAGGACGCGCCCGGAGCCGGGGACCACGCCGAGGAGGCGCCCGAGGCGCAGCCGCGGCCGTCGGCCGTCGCGCCCCCCGCGCCCGAGACCTGGCCCGACCCGGCGGCACTGCTGCTGACGGCGCTGGGCCCGGGCCCCCGGCTGTGGGAACGCGGCCCGGACCACCCGGAGGCGCTCACGGTGCGACTGGGCACCGCGGACCGCCCGGCGCCCGACGGCTCCGGCCTGCTGCCCGCCGTGCCGGTGACCGCGGGCCTGCGCGAGGTCGGGGCGCTGGGCCTGGCGGGACCGCGCCCGCGGCTGGCCGGGCTGGCCCGCGCGGTGCTGGCGCAACTGGCCGCACTGCACTCCCCGGACACCCTGGAGATCGTGCTGATCAGCGCGGACCGCGCACGTTCCGAGGAGGAGCGCGCCGCCGAGTGGTCCTGGCTGAGCTGGCTCCCGCATCTGCGTCCGGGCCACGGCCAGGACTGCCGCCTCCTCGTCGCCTACGACCGCGACCAGGCCACGGCCCGCACGGACGAACTCCTGCGCCGCCTGGAGGACCACCTGCCGGAGACCACCGGCGCCCACGCCGGCGGCGGCACGACGGCGCCCGCCCCCCGCCGCCCCTCCTGGGCCGTGGCGGACCACGCCTCCGACGGCTTCCCGGGGCCCTACACGGTGCTCGTGGTGGACGGCGACCCCGGCGGCGCGGATCTGCGGGACGCGGTGACCAGGCTGGCGGCGGCCGGACCGCGGGCCGGCATACACATCCTGTGCCTGGCCGAGACGCCCACCGCGGCGCCCTCCTCGCACTTCTCCCACGCCTCCCACTCCTCGCCGGCGACGGAACCGACGTCGGAGACCTACGCGGCGGCGTACGAGGCGGCCTGTGCGGCCGCACCCACGTTCCGTGCGTGCGGGGCCGTAGGGCTGCTCAGCGGGGACGTGGCGACGGCGCTGCGGCTGCTGCGGGTGGCGGCGGCCGGCGGCGCGGAGTCGGAGCGGCCTGGTCCGGTCGGCCAGGGCACGGTGGCCGCCGTCGACGCGGTCTCCCCGGCCTGGGCCGAGCGCTTCGCGCGAGCCCTCGCTCCCCTGCGCCCGGACGGCGCGGGCGGCGGCGAGCGGCACACGCGCGTGTCCGCACCGCTGCCCCAGTCCGCGCGGCTGCTCGACGAGTTGGGCCTCGCCCGGGCGACCCCGGCCTCCCTGATGGCCCGCTGGGCGGACGCGGCCGACGACGCCGAGGCGCTCGGCGGCCGGGCCTGGGCGGTGCTCGGCGCGGGCCCGCGGGGCCCGGTGGCCGTGGACCTGAACGTCGAGGGCCCGCATCTGCTGATCGAGGGCCCGCCCGGCAGCGGGCGCACCGAGCTGCTGCGGGCGGTCGTCGCCTCGCTGGCGGCGGCGGAGCGGCCCGACCGGCTGGGCATCGTCCTGATGGACGGCCGCGACACCGTGGGCAAGGGCGGCGGCGGCCCCGGCGACGGACTGCGCGTCTGTACGGACGTACCGCATGTCACCACCCATCTCACCGCCAACGACCCGGTGCGCATGCGGGAGTTCGCGCAGTCGCTGAGCGCCGAGCTGAAGCGGCGGGCGGAGCTGCTGGGCCGTTCCGACTTCGCCGAGTGGCATACGCACCGCGCGGTCTCCGGCCGTATCGTCCCGCAGCGGGGGCCCGGCGGTCAGGGCTCCGGGGCCGCGGACCTGGACGCCCCGCCCAGTTCGACCATTCGGCTGCGCCCGGGGGCGGCCGCCCGTCAGCAGACCGAGGCCGCGCCTCCGCTGCCCCGGCTGGTCGTGGTCGTCGACGACCTGGACGCGCTGGTGTCCCCCGCGCTCGGCTCCCCCGGCCGGCCCGCCGCGGGCTCCGTGATGCGCGCGCTGGAGGCGGTGGCCCGCGAGGGCGAGCGGCTCGGCGTGCACCTGGTCGCGGCGACGGGCCCCGGGGGCCGTACGGCGGAGTCGGAGCCGGTGCGGAGGTCCACCGTTCGGATCACCCTGGACCCACCGGGTTCGGGCGCGGACGAACCGTCCCCCGGCCGAGGCCGCCTCAAAGGCGCGGACGGCCGCCTCACCCCCTTCCAGGGCGGCCGCGTCACCGGCCGCATCCCTCGCACGGCGACCCTGCGCCCCACGGTCGTCCCCCTGGAATGGCACCGCATGGGCGACCCCCCGACCCGCCGCCCCGTCCGCGAACTGGGCAACGGCCCCACAGACCTGGCCCTCCTGGCCAGCGCCCTGGAACGGGCGACCCGGGAGGTGTCGGCGGCGGAGGTCCCGTCGCTTCTTTAGAGCGGCGCTTCTTCAAGGCGGTGCCTTTCGAGCGTGGGTCGGCATCTCTCAACCCGTCCGGCGCTTGAGAACGAGGCCCTTTCGGGGCCGAACGGGGGCCTGGGGGCAGAGCCCCCGGCGACGCCGACGCCAACGCCGTCACCCCGTCACGACGCGGTCACGATCCCCCCGTTGACAGCGCGGGCGCACTTGCCTAGCCACCCCACCCGGCGTAGACCAGAGCTCACGGGGCAGCGCCCTAACGTTCGACGATGACGAAGAACGGGGCAGTGATGCACAGCAGGAGCACGAGCACGCGCAACGCCGTGAAAGCAGCCGCAACCCTCCTGGCAGGAGCCCTCGCGCTCACGCTCACCGCGTGCGGCAGCGACGACGACAAGAGCAGCGGAAACGAGAGCAGTACCGGAGCGAAGGAGTCCGGCAGCGCCCTCACCCTCCCCAAGCTGAACGGCACGACGCTCGAGGTCGCCGCCGTCTGGACGGGCCCGGAACAGGCCAACTTCAAGAAGGTCCTGGCGGAGTTCGAGAAGCGGACCGGCGCGAAGATCACCTTCGTGCCCGCGCAGGACCCGATCATCAACTTCCTCGGGTCGAAGATCGCGGGCGGTCAGCCGCCGGACGTCGCGATGCTCCCGCAGCCGGGAGCCATCAAGCAGGCCGTGGACAAGAAGTGGGCCACCCCGCTCGGCGCGGACGCGAAGGCGGAGCTCGCGAAGAACTACTCGCAGGGCTGGCAGGACATCGGCGCGGTGAACGGCACCCAGTACGGCGTCTACTACAAGGCCGCCAACAAGTCGCTGATCTGGTACAACGCGAAGGTCTTCGAGAACGCGGGCGCGAGTGAGCCCGCCACCTGGGACGAACTGCTGAAGACCGCGCAGACGGTCTACGACTCCGGCGTCACCCCCTTCTCGATCCCCGGCGCGGACGGCTGGCCGCTGACCGACTGGTTCGAGAACGTGTACCTCTCCCAGGCGGGCCCGGAGAAGTACGACCAGCTGGCCAAGCACGAGATCAAGTGGACGGACGCCTCCGTCACCAAGGCGCTCACCACGCTCGCCCAGATCTGGGGCAAGAAGGACTATGTGGCGGGCGGTGCCGACGGAGCCCTCCAGACGCAGTTCCCGAACTCCGTCACCCAGACCTTCACCGGCGGCGACCAGCCGAAGGCCGCGATGGTCTACGAGGGCGACTTCGTGCAGGTCAACATCGCGCAGACGGACGCGAAGGTGGGCACGGACGCGAAGGTGTTCCCGTTCCCGAAGGTCGGCAGCACCGCGCCCGTGGTGTCCGGCGGCGACGCGGCCGTGATCTTGAAGGACTCCAAGGGCGCGCAGGCGCTGGCGACCTTCCTGGCCTCGCCGGACGCGGCGGAGATCCAGGCCAAGCTCGGCGGCTATCTCTCGCCGAACAAGAACGTCGACCTCGCCGCGTATCCGAACGACGTCCAGCGCAAGATCGCCCAGGCGCTGGTCGCGGCGGGCGACGACTTCCGCTTCGACATGTCCGACCAGGCCCCGCAGGCCTTCGGCGGCACGCCCGGCAAGGGCGAGTGGAAGGACCTGCAGGACTTCCTGAAGAACCCGACGGACGTGGCCGGCATCCAGAAGAAACTGGAGTCGGACGCGGCGGCGGCGTACGGGAACTGACCCGGCGATGAAGCAGTCCGTGACCGGCACCCGCAAAACCGTGGCGGCACTGTTCCTGCTGCCCGCCCTGGTGCTGCTGGGCGCGCTCGTGGTCTACCCGATCGGGTACTCGCTCGTGCGCAGCTTCTACGACCAGTCCGGCGACGGTTTCGCCGGAGTCGACAACTACAAGGCCCTCTTCACGGACGACGGCATCCGCACCGCCCTGAAGAACAACGTGATCTGGGTGGTGTTCGCGCCGACGGTCGCGACCGCGCTCGGTCTGATCTTCGCGGTGCTGACCGAACGGGTGCGCTGGGGAACGGCGTTCAAGCTGGTCGTCTTCATGCCGATGGCGATCTCGATGCTCGCCGCCGGCATCATCTTCCGGCTGGTCTACGACCAGGACCCGGACAAGGGCGTCGCCAACGCGGTGTGGGTGGGCGTCCACGACACGTTCGCCGAGGCCTCCGCGTTCCCCAAGGCCCACCCGGGCCGGGATTCGCCGCTCACCGCGCAGAGCGGCGGCTTCGTCACCAGGGCGGCCGTCCACACCGGCGACCCGGTGACCCTCCCCCTGGTGGGCGTCGCCCCCGACCAGATGCCCGACGGCGCGCGGAAGGCCGTAGCGCCGAAGGCGGATCCGGGGAAGATCACCGGCGTCGCCTGGCAGGACTTCACGCGCGGCAAGGGCGTCGGCACGCTCGGCGCGCCCGACCCGACCGAGCTGGGCTACGCCGGCATGAAGGTCGAGGCCGTGAAGGACGGCAAGGTGGTCGCGTCGACGAAGGCCGCCGCCGACGGGACCTTCACCCTCCCCGCCCAGGCCGACGGCGCCCTGCTCCGGCTCCCCGCGAGCAACTTCAAGGAGGCGTACAACGGCCTGGACTGGCTCGGCCCGTCGCTGGTCACGCCGGCGATCATCGGGTCGTACATCTGGATGTGGGCCGGGTTCGCGATGGTGCTGATCGCGGCGGGGCTGGCCGGGATGCCGCGTGAACTCCTGGAAGCGGCACGGGTGGACGGGGCGAACGAGTGGCAGGTGTTCCGCAGGATCACCGTGCCGATGCTCGCGCCGGTCCTCGCGGTCGTCGCCGTCACCTTGATGATCAATGTGCTGAAGGTGTTCGACCTGGTCTTCATCATCGCCCCCGGCTCCTCGCAGGACGACGCGAACGTGCTCGCCCTGGAGCTGTACCGCAAGGGCTTCTCCGAGGACCAGCCGGGCGTCGCCAGCGCGATCGCGGTGTTCCTGCTGCTGCTGGTGATCCCGGTGATGTGGTTCAACGTGCGCAGGCTGAGGCGGGAGGTGCGGCGATGACGTCAACGGCCAAGTGGCTGATCGAGAAGCTCAACGGCGGTCTGGTCCGGGTCTTCCTCATCCTCGTCGGCCTGTTCTGGCTGGTGCCGACGATCGGGCTGCTCGTCTCCTCGCTGCGCTCCCCGGAGGACCTGAGCGCGAGCGGCTGGTGGGAGGTCTTCAGCAAGCCCTCCCAACTCACCTTCGACAGCTACCGGAAGCTGCTGGAGAACGGCGACATCACCCACTCGATTCTCAACACGGTGCTGATCACGGTGCCGGCGACGCTCCTGGTCGTCGTCATCGGCTCGCTCGCGGGCTATGCCTTCGCGTGGATGGAGTTCCCCGGCCGGGACTGGTGGTTCCTGGGCGTGGTCGGGCTGCTGGTCGTCCCCGTGCAGGTGGCGCTGATCCCGATCGCCGAACTGTTCGGCAAGATCGGTCTGTTCGGCTCCGTCCTGGGGGTGGTCCTGTTCCACACGGGCTTCGGGCTGCCGTTCGCGGTGTTCCTGCTGCGGAACTTCTTCGCCGAGATCCCCCGCGAGCTGCTGGAGGCGGCCCGGCTCGACGGGGCCGGTGAGCTGCGGCTGTTCACGCGGGTCGTGATGCCGCTGGGCGGTCCGGCGATCGCGAGCCTCGGCATCTTCCAGTTCCTGTGGGTGTGGAACGACATGCTGGTCGCGCTGGTGTTCACCAATGCCGACAGCCAGCCGATCACGGTCGCCCTGCAGACGCAGGTACGGCAGTTCGGCAACAACATCGACGTGCTCGCGCCGGGCGCGTTCATCTCGATGGTGATCCCGCTGGCCGTGTTCTTCGCGTTCCAGCGGCAGTTCGTGTCCGGGGTGATGGCGGGCGCGGTCAAGTAACCGGTCAAGTCACCGGTCAAGTCACCGACGACGACAGCGCGACTGGGCGACTGGGCGACAGCGCGTCAGGGGTGGGCCGTCACCGGCCCACCCCTCCGCGTTCACCCTGCATCCCCCGTATGCCGTACGAACCGTAACCAACTCACTCCATCGGCCGTTCCCGGGCAAGGCCCTGTCTACCGCCCGTGCCGACCCATGGATGTCCCTTGCCCAGGTTCAGTGTCATCGTCCCCGCGTACAAGGTTCAGGCGTACCTGCACGAGTGCCTCGAATCGGTGCTGTCGCAGTCGTACGCCGATTTCGAACTGATCGCCGTCGACGACCGTTCGCCGGACGCCAGCGGCGAGATCATCGACGAGTTCGCGGCCCGCGATCCACGCGTGCGCGCCCTGCATCTGCCGGAGAACGTCGGTCTGGGCCCGGCCCGCAACGCGGGGATGGAGCAGGCGAGCGGCGACTACCTGGTGTTCCTGGACTCCGACGACACGCTCACCCCCGACGCGCTGCGCGCCGTCGCCGACCGGTTGAAGGAGACGGGCGAGCCGGACGTCCTGCTCTACGACTACGCGCGCACCTTCTGGTCGGGCCGGGAGGAACGCAACAAGGTCGCCGCCCAGTTGACCGAGCAGGGCCCCGCGCCGTTCCGTCTGGAGGACCGCCCGGGGCTGCTCAGGGTGCTGATGGTGGCCTGGAACAAGGCCTGCCGACGGGAGTTCGTCGAGAAGAACGGCCTCGCCTTCCCGCCCGGCTACTACGAGGACACCCCGTGGACGTACCCGCTGCTGATGGCGGCGGAGTCGATCGCCACCCTGGACCGGGTCTGCGTGCACTACCGCCAGCGCCGCCAGGGCAACATCCTCTCCACCACCAGCCGCAAGCACTTCGACGTCTTCGACCAGTACGAGCGGGTCTTCGCGTTCGTCGAGCAGCGGCCCGATCTCGCCCGCTGGCGGCCGGTGTTGTTCCGCCGCATGGTCGACCACTTCACCACCGTCTTCACCCGGCGCGACCGGCTCCCGCGCGGGGCGCGCGCCGAGTTCCTGCGCAAGGCCCGCGCCCACTACCGCCGTTACCGCACCCCGGGCGCGCCGATCCCGCTGCGCTCCCGGCTGCGGCACGGCCTCGTCCACCTGGGCCTGCACCGCACCTACCGGACGCTCCAGGCGGGCATGACCCTGCGCCGGCGTGCGCTGAAGCTGGGCGTGAAGCTCGCCCGGGCCCTGAAGGCGGCGGTGCTCCAGGCGCACTACCGCATCCAGCTGCGGCTGCCGCTGCGCGCAGACCGGGCGGTCTTCGCCGCGTACTGGGGGCGCGGGCACAGCTGCAACCCGGGCGCTCTGGAGGCCGCCTTCCGCAGCCTCGCGCCGCAGGTGCGCACGGCGTGGATCGCACGCCCCGAGCACCAGGACGCCGTCCCGCCGGGCCCGCGCCTGGTGACGCCCGGGACGGCCGCCTACTGGACGGCGCTGGCCCGCTCCAAGTACCTCGTCAACAACGTCAACTTCGACCGCCGCCTGGTCAAGCGGCCCGGCCAGGTCTTCGTCCAGACCCAGCACGGCACCCCCCTCAAGCACATGGGCCTCGACCTCCAGGAACGCCCGGCGGCCGCCCGGGACATGGACTTCGCCGAGCTCCTGCGGGGCGTCGACAAGTGGGACTATGTCCTGTCCGCCAACCGCCACACCACCCTGACCTGGGAGCGCGTCTACCCGGGCGGCTACGAGACCCTCGAGTACGGCTATCCGCGCAACGACGTCCTGCAGCGGGCGACGTCAGCCGACGTGGCCCGGCTGCGCGAGTCCCTCGGCATCCCGCGCGACACGGTCGCGGTCCTGTACGCGCCCACCCACCGCGACTACCGCCGCACCCAGCGCGCCCACCTCGACCTGGAGCGGATCCTGCGCCGCCTCGGCCCGCGCTTCGTGATCCTGGCCCGCGCCCACTACTGGCAGGACGCCCCGCCCGCCCGCACGACCCCGGGCGTCATCGACGTCACCGGCCACCCGAGCGTGGAGTCCCTCTTCCTGGCCTCGGACGTCCTGGTCACCGACTACTCGTCGATCATGTTCGACTACGCCAACCTCGACCGCCCGATCGTCGTCCACGCCGCCGACGACGACTGGGCGGCCTACCAGGCGGCCCGCGGAGCCTACTTCGACCTGCGGGCCTTCCCGCCGGGCGCGGTCGCGCGCAGCGAGGACGAGCTGATCGACATCTTCGCGACCGGCCACTGGCGCGGCTCCCGCTCCGCCCAGCTGCGCGCCGCGTTCCGCGAGCGGTTCTGCCCCTGCGACGACGGCCTCGCCGCCGAGCGCGTCGTACGACGGGTGGTGCTGGGCGAGTCGGCCGTCCTGCCGTTCGTGCCGCTGGGCGAGCGGCATCCGGTGCCGTCGGCGGCGTCGGGGCGCTCGGCGCTCGCCTCCGGGCAGGCCCCTCTCACCACCGTGCCGCAACCTTCCGGTTCCCTCCCCGTCACCGACAGCCTCTGAACGCCGTTTGCCCTTCCGGGAGTTCCCATGTCCACCAGCGGCTCGTCGCGGCCCACCCCGACCCGGCCCGCCACCTGGCGGCCGGCCGGACGCCCCGGCCGTACACCCTGAACGGCGACACCGCCTGATCAGCGCTACGGCCTGAGCACCCGACCCGGCCCGACCACCGACAGAGAAAGAGCAGAATGCCCCGCTTCAGCATCATCGTCGCGTCCCACGGGGTCGCGGGCCGGCTGTCCCTGGCGCTGGACTCCGTCCTCGCCCAGTCCTTCGGCGACTTCGAGCTGATCCCGGTCTGCGACGCGCCCGACGCCCCGGCCGCCGAGGTCGCCGCCGGTCACGCCGAGCGGGACTCCCGGGTGGCCCCCGTGCACTCGCCGCCGTCGGCGGGCCTGGCCGGGGCGCGCAACACCGGGATGCGGGCGGCGACCGGCGGGTATCTCCTCTTCCTCGACGGTGACGACACCCTCACCCCGGGCGCGCTGGCGGCCCTGGACGCGCGCCTGACCGAGACCGGCGACGTCGACGTCCTGTACGCCGAGCACGAGCGCACCCCCTGGTGGGAGGGCGAGCCGACCAACCCGGCCGCCCTGCTGCTGGCGAAGACCCCGAAGGGGGCCTTCTCCCCCGCCGAGGCCCCGCACGTGACCGGCGTACAGCTGCCGGCGTGGAGCGCGGCCTACCGGCGGGCGTTCCTCACGGAGCACGAACTCGCCTTCCCCGACGGCCACTTCACGGACGTCGGCTTCGGCGGCCTGGTCACCCTGCACGCCGAGCGGATCGCGGTGCTGCGCTCGGTCGTCGTACGGCATCTGCTGCGGCGGCAGGGCAGCCGGCTCAACCTGCCGGGCGAGCACCACGCCGAACTGCTGGACCGGGCGGAGCAGGTGCTGTCACGGGCCGCCGAACTCGAGGTGTCCGCCGACCGGTCGGGTCCGCTGTTCGGGCAGCTCTTCGCGGCCGTGCTGAAGACGGCCGCGCATCCGGCCCGGCTGCCGGACCGCCGCCGGAGGGCCTTCTTCCGCCGCGCGGGCAAGCTGTACCGCCGCCACCGCCCGGCCGGTTTCCGCAGGCCGGGCGGGAGTCTGGGCGTGCAGCACCGGCTGCTGGCGGCGGGGGCGTACACCGCGTTCCGCGCGCTGCGGGGCGTCAACCAGAAGGCGACGGCGGCCGCCGAGCGCCTCCCGCGCCCCCGGGGCCTGCGCACCCGCCTGTACTACCGCCGCCAGCTGCGCCGGCCCCTCGACCCGAACCTGGCCGTGTACTGCGCGTACTGGGGCCGCGGATACGCGTGCAGCCCGGCCGCGATCCACGCCAAGGCCGCCGAACTCGCCCCGCACATCCGCTCGGTGTTCCTCGTCGAGCCCGACCAGGCGCACGCGATGCCCGAGGGCGTCGAACACGCCGTCATCGGCAGCCGCCGCTACTGGCAGGTCCTGGCCCGCGCCACGTACCTCGTCAACAACGCCAACTTCGCGGAGGGCGTGGTCAAGCGCGAGGGCAGCGTCCATGTGCAGACACAGCACGGCACCCCGCTGAAGAAGATGGGCGTCGACCAGTCGACGTACCCCGTCGTCGCCGCCGCGACCGGCTCCTTCACCAAGCTCCTGGGCCGCGTGGACCGCTGGGACTGCAACGTCTCCTCCAACACCCACTCCACCCAGATGTGGGAGCGCGCCTTCCCGGGCCGCTACGAGCACCTGGAGTACGGCTATCCGCGCAACGACGTCTTCTACACGGCGACCGGCGAGGACGTGGCCCGCATCCGGCGGGAGTTGGGGGTGCCGGACGGCAGGACGGCCGTCCTGTACGCGCCCACCCACCGCGACTACCACACCGGCTTCGAGGCGGGCCTGGACCTGGAGGCCTTCTGCGAGGCGGCCGGCGAGGACGTCGTCGTCCTGCTGCGCGCCCACTACTTCTACGACCGGGGCGCGCGCGCCGACGCCGGCCGGATCATCGACGTCACGGGGCACCGCTCCTCGGAAGAGGTGTGCCTGGCCGCCGACGCGCTGGTCACCGACTACTCGTCGATCATGTTCGACTACGCCAACCTGGACCGCCCGATCGTCGTGTACGCCGACGACTGGGACGTCTACACCGAGACGCGGGGCGTGTACTTCGACCTGATGGCGGACCCGCCGGGCCCCGTCGCCCGGACCCCGCGGGAGCTGGCGCGCGTCTTCGCCGACGGCTCGTACGCGGGCCCGGAGTCCGCCGGCCGCAGGGCCGAGTTCCGTCGCCGCTTCTGCGGGTTCGACGACGGCCGGGCCGCCGAGCGCGTGGTGCGCCGGGTGCTGCTCGGCGAGCCCCCGGAGGCGATCCCGGCCGTGCGGCCGCTCGCCGAGCGCGTCCCGGCCCCCGCCGCCTCCACCCTCGTAAGGAGCTGACCCCCGCAGTGCCCCGCTTCAGCATCATCGTCCCCTGTTTCAAGGTGCAGGGCTTCCTGCGCGAGTGTCTCGACTCGGTCCTGGAGCAGTCGTACCGGGACATCGAGGTGATCGCCGTCGACGACCGCTCCCCCGACGGCTGCGGCGCGATCCTCGACGAGTACGCGGCCCGCGACGAGCGCGTCCAGGTTCTGCACCTGCCGGAGAACGTCGGCCTGGGCCGCGCCCGCAACGCGGGCCTGCCGCTCGCGAGCGGCGACTACCTGTTCTTCCTCGACAGCGACGACACCCTCACCCCGGGCGCGCTGCGCGCGATGGCCGACCGGCTGACGGAGGCCGACGACCCGGACGTGCTGGTCTTCGACTACGCGCGCACCTACTGGTGGGGCGGCACCCGCAGGAACGCCCTCGCGCACCTTCTGACGGACGTCGGCGAGGGAGCCTTCACGGCCGCCGAACACCCGGAGATCCTCGACCTGCTGATGGTCGTGTGGAACAAGGTCTACCGGCGGGACTTCGTCGAGGGCAACGGCTTCGTCTTCCCGCCCGGCTACTACGAGGACACGCCCTGGACGTTCCCGGTCATGCTCAGCGCGGAGCGGATCGCCACACTGGACCGGATCTGCCTGAACTACCGCCAGCGCCGCCAGGGCAACATCCTGTCCACCACCAGCCGCAAGCACTTCGACATCCACGACCAGTACGAGCGGGTCTTCGCCTTCGTCGACTCCCGCCCGGGACTCGCGAGTTGGCGGCCCTATCTGCATCGCAAGATGGGCGAGCACTGTCTGGACATCCTGGCCAAGCCAGACCGGCTGCCGCCGTCGGACAAGGGCGAGTTCTTCCGCCGTACGGCCGAGTTGTTCCGCGCTCACCAGCCGGCCGGCGAGCCGATCCCCGCCGAACTGCGGGTCCTGCGGGGCGGTTACGCGGCCTACCGGGTCAGGCGGCAGGCCGGACGCGCCGGACGGGAACTCGCCCGGCGCGGGGGGCTGGTGCGCGGGGCGGCCGCGGGACGCGTACGCCGGGGCGTGACCGCCGTACAGGCGCGCCGTGCGCTCGATCCGCAGCTGGTCGTGTACTCGGCGTTCTCGCACCGGGGCGTGCTCGGCGACCCGGGGGCCGTCTACCGTGCGGCCCGGGAGATCGCCCCGCAGCTGCGCGGGGTGTGGGTGGTGCGCGACGAGGAGACGGCGGCGCGGCTCCCGGAGGGCGTGGAGCACGTGCTCCTGGACTCACCGGCCTACCGGCGGGTGACCGCGCGGGCCGGGTTCTTCGTCAACAACGTCAACTGGCCCGGCGCGCTGGCCAAACGGCCGGGCAGCGTCCACATCCACACCCACCAGGGCACCCCGCTGAAGTACATGGCCGCCGATCTGCTGGCCAAGCCGGGGGCCCGGCACGGCGTGGACGTGCCGCAGATGCTGCGCCGCGCCGACCGCTGGGACTACAGCCTGGTCGCCAACCCGCACTCCGAGCTGGTGTGGGAGCGGGCCTACCCGTGTCACTTCACGTCCGCGCGGACCGGCAGTCCCCGCAACGACGTGCTGGTCGACGCCGACCCGCAGGCCTGCCTCGCCGTCCGCGCGCGCCTGGGCATCCCGGCCGACCACACGGTCGTGCTGTACGCGCCCACCCGGCGCGAGTACGTGCGCGGCGGGCACGTCGACCGGCTCGACCTGGCCCGGTTCGCCGCGGACCTCGGCGAGGACCACACCCTGGTGGTGCGTCTGCACCCGTCCCTCGCCGGGGGCCCCGCGCGCGGGATGGGCCTGGCGGATCTGCACCGGCGCGGGGTCGTCGTCGACGCGACGGACGAGCCGCACGTCGAGGACGTCATGCTCGCCTCCGACGTCCTGGTCACCGACTACTCGGCCCTGATGTTCGACTACGCCAACCTGGACCGGCCGATCGTCGTCCACGCCGACGACTGGAGCGCGTACACCGCCAGCCGGGGCGCGTACTTCGACGTCACCGCCGACGCCCCGGGCCATGTCTCGCGCACCTACCGCGAACTGGCCTGGCTGCTGGCCTCCGGCAGCTGGCGCGACGAGGAGTCGACCCGGCTGCGGGCGGACTTCCGCGAGCGGTTCTGCGCCTACGACGACGGCCGCGCCGCCGAACGGGTCGTACGGCAGTTGCTGCTGGGCGAGCCGCCGGCCGCGTCGGGGACGGCCCGGGTGCCCGGTCCGGCGGCCACGCACGACCTGGTCGCGTCGCCGTGAGCGTGCGCCCGAAGGTCCGGTTGCGGCCGCGCACTGGACTGCTGGTCCTGGCCGCGGTGTTCGCGCTGCTCCAGCTCGCGAACATCACCGGCCGGGACACCCCCGACACCAAGAACTACCTGTCGTACGCGCTGAGTCTGCGCGGGGAGAGCAAGCGGGAGGCGGCGGCCGCGACCATCGACTACGCGTGCAGGGGCAGCGCCTCGATCGCCGCCCGCCGGCACAGCGTGGACGTGGTCCGCTTCCACCGGCCCGGCCCCGCCGGCCGGGTGCTGGCCGAGTGCCGGGCGCGGGAGTGGCGCAACGTGGAGGCACGGCTGGCGGCGGGGCAGACGGGCGGGCGCACGGTGCCGTTCATGCCGGAGCGCTTCATGCGGATCTTCGAGGTGCGGCCCGGCTACCCGGTGTTCCTCCTGCCGTTCATCACGCTGTTCGGGGTGACGTGGGGGCTGTGGCTGGCGGGCGTCTCGGTGACGGCGGCGGGCGGGGTGCTGGTCTTCCTGATCCTGCGCGGCCGCCGCGCGTCCACCCCGGTCTGTCTGGCCGGGCAGGCCCTGTACTACGTCCTGCCGTGCGGCACGACCGCGATGCGCCCGATGACCGAGGGCCTGATGCTGGCGCTGACGCTGGCGGCGGTGTGGGGGTGCGCGCTGGCCCTGGACGGGCGGGTGCGGGCGGGGGCGTGGCTGGTCGGGGGCGCGCTGGCCGCCCTGTTCGCCGTCAAGCACTCGCAGGCGCTGTTCCTCGGGCTGTGCCTGGCGGGCGCGGGCGCGCTGATCGCCGTACGGCGTCGGCGGCGGGGGCGGCCCGTGGGGCGCGGGACGGTCGTGGTGAGCGTCGTGGGCGGGTGCGCGGTGGCCGGGACCATGCTGCTGGCCAGGCTGCTGCACTATCCGTCGGAGTCGGAGAGCCTGCAGGATCTGCTGACCCGTCACTTCGCCCGGCCGGACCGCACGCGCGCGTGGCCGGAGTTTCTGCACCTCCAGCTCAACTTCTGGGTGGAGTGGCTGCGCCGGCAGCTGTGGGAGCCGCTGTTCGTGACGGCGCTGGCGGCCGGGACGTGGGGGGTGCTGCGGGACCGGCCGAGGACGTTCGGCGTCTTCGCGCTCGCGGCCGCGTGCACCGGGATCCTGACGCAGGCCGGGCACCCCGACATGGCCATCTGGGGCGACCGGCTGATCGTGCTGGCATGGCTGCTGCCGGTGCTGGGGCTGCCGCTGCTGGTGGAGTCCGTGATCCGGGGGCAGTCGGCCCTTCCGGTCCTTCCGACGCAGGAAGGGCCGAGGAGAGGGCCGATCGGGCTCACTCGATGAGGTGACGGTCGGCGTCCCGGTCGGCAGGACCGGTGACGTGGACGGAAGACATTCCAAATGGCCCCCTTCTTCCCATTTGTTAAATTTCTTCACCGTTCCCAGGTCTCATGAGCGTCGGCGTCCTGATCCGGCGACCGGTGCGCGGCGTCACGGCGTTGCGCGGCGGACGCGCGCGGCGGCCGACCCCGTACCAGGTGTTCGGCCTGCTGTTCTGGCTGGTGATGTCGCTGGCGTACTGGCGGGTGCCGCTGTGCTGCGACGCCGGCCAGCACACGGCCGTCGTCGAACGCCTCAAGGCCCATCTCCTGCATCCGCTGCACCCGATGGCCGATCTGCCGGGCGCGGGCAGCCCCTACTACTCGCCGTACGCGGTGGCGCAGGGCGCGTTCGCCCGGCTGACCGGGTTCACGGGCTGGGAGGTGCTGCGGGTCGCCGGGCCGGTGAACCTGGCGGTGCTGCTGACCGGCATCGGCCGCTTCGTACGGGTGCTGACGCCGAGGCCGTGGGCCCCGGTGCTGGCACTGGCGGCCATGACCCTACTGTGGGGCACCGAACGGGCCTGGTGGAGCGGCTATCTGGGCCTGATGTCGATGACCGGCAACCTCGGCTACCCGTCCGCCTTCGCCATCGGGCTCGCCTTCTGGGCGTGGGCGTGGACGGGGGCACGCGCGCGTGACGCCCGCCAGGTGCGCTACGTCGGCCCGAACGGCCTGCGCGGCTTCACCGGGTACGCGGGACTGGGCGCGCTGTACGGGGCGATCCTGCTGGTGCATCCGATCACCGCGGTGGCGGCCGTCACCGGAGGCGTCGCCTTCGTCACGGGATGGCAGCGGGGGTGGCGGCCGGCGGTCGTCGCCCGGTGGGCCGTGGTGGGCGCGGCGGCGCTGGCGGTCGCCGTCGTCTGGCCCTACTTCGACCTGTTCGAACTGGCCGGCGACGACAGCGTGGACGCGATGCACCGGCGACTGTACGAGGGGCTGACCGGCCACTTCTGGCTGGCACTGCTGGGCCTTCCGGCGCTGTGGGCGCGGGGCCGGCGCTCCTGGCGCGACCCGCTGGCGCTGATGTTCGCCCTGGACTGTCTGGTGGTGGCGTACGGCTGGATCAGCGGCCACTACACCTACGGGCGGATCCTGGGCCTCACCCTGGTCCCGCTCCAGTTCGCGCTCGCGGTGGAACTGGCGACGCCCCGGCCGTGGGGCGCGGGGCGGCGGGTGCTGGGGGCGGTCGCGGCGGGCGGTGCCTGTCTCGGCCTGCTGACCGTGCAGGCGGGGGCGGTCGTGCCGCGCGCACTGGACCCGGTCGGCTTCGAGCAGCCGCCGGACTGGCCGACGTACGACTGGGCCGCACGGCACATCGGCCCCGGGGAGGTGGTGGTCACCGACGGCTACTACGCCGTCCACGCCATCGCCGGCTACGGCCCGAACCTCGCCGCGCCCGCCTGGCCGGACGCGGCCCTGGACGAGCGGGTGCGGCTACGACGGCTCGCGGACGTCCGCGCCTACCTCGCCCCCGGATCGACCCGCGCCGAGCGTGCGGCGATCGCCCACCGCTACCGCATCCGCTGGCTGCTGCTCACGCGCTGGCACCCGGTGCCCGAGGAGGCCGTGGTGGTGGCGTGGAGCCGGCGGACGGGGGAGGTGCTGGCGCGGGTCGGCTGAGCTTCCCGGAGCCGGGGTGCCGGGGATCGGCCGGGATGCCGGGGACTAGCTAGGGGATTAGGGGATTACTCGATGACGAGGTCGACCTCGATGTTGCCGCGGGTGGCGTTGGAGTAGGGGCAGACCTGGTGGGCGGCCTCGACCAGCTTGCGGCCGGTCGCCTCGTCCAGGGTGTCGGGCAGCTCGACGCGCAGCGTCACCTTCAGACCGAAGCCCTCGCCCTGCTTGCCTATGCCGACCTCGGCGGTCACGGCGGCGTCGCTGACGTCCACCTTCGCGTTACGGCCGACGAGGCCCAGCGCGCTGCCGAAACAGGCCGCGTAACCGGCGGCGAACAGCTGCTCCGGGTTGGTGCCCTGACCGTTGCCGCCGAGCTCCACCGGCATGGCGAGCGCGAGGTCGATCTTGCCGTCGTTGGAGACGGCGCGACCCTCGCGGCCGTGGGTGGCGGTGGCGACTGCGGTGTAGAGCGCGTCCATGGATGAACCATCCCTCTCGGAAATCTGTGTCAGGGGGTGGCCGGCCCTCACGCGGTTCGCTGCTTCGCTTTTTCGCGTCCGGGCCGCCTCACGGGGATAAGTAGAGCACACAACTCAGTTGTGCACAACTAAATGGCTCGCTGGCGCTACCCTGGAGTACATGACCCCGACGTCGACCCCCGCTCTTCCCCCCGCCCAGGAGAACTGGCTCCGCCTGGACCGCCAGATCTGCTTCTCCCTGCACGCCGCCTCGCGCGCCTTCAACGGCGTGTACCGCGTGATCCTCAAGGACCTCGGGCTGACCTACCCCCAGTACCTGGTCATGCTGGTGCTGTGGGAAGAGGGCGACCTGCCGGTGAAGAGGCTCGGCGAGCATCTGCGCCTGGACTCCGGCACGCTCTCGCCGCTGCTCAAACGGCTGGAGGCGGCCGGTCTCGTACGCCGGGAGCGCAGCGCGCGCGACGAGCGCTCGGTGGAGATCCGGCTCACCGAGGAGGGGGTGGCGCTGCGCGAGAAGGCGCTGAAGGTGCCGCGCCGGATCGTCTCGGCGACCGGGTTCGACCTCGCCGAGATCGGTGAGCTGCGCGAACGCCTCGACCAGCTCACCTCGGCGCTGGACGCGGCGGCAGTGGAGGAGGAGCCGGCAGACGCATCCGGGGATGCGCCGGGGAACGAGCCGGGGGATCGGTAGGCGGTCTGCGGCTGTAGAGACGCAGGGTCACGCCGTCCCGCACGAACTCGCGGCTCGGCACGCTGGGCGCGAACTCCTCCTCGACGACGGTCAGCTTGACGCGCTCGGTCGGATTGCGCGGGTACCACGGCGAGCGCAGGGCGTACGGCTCGGCGACCACCCAGAGCCGGTCCAGCGCGCGCAGCCTGCGGCGCAGCTCGCCGGCGCGGATCTCCCGGCCGTACAGCGTCCCCGACGCCGGCCCGGAGGCCCTGAGCGCCACGTCCCGCACGCCCCGGAACCCCGCCGGATACGTCACCGCCGCCCGCCGCCCGATCGACGGCAGGAACACCACCGCCTCGCCCGGCCGCACCGCACGCGCGGCGGCCTCGGAGACGGCGGCGAGGCCGTCGGGGCGGGTGAGGAGGGTGCGGTCCTGGCGGTGCAGCGGCAGTTGACAGAAGAACGCGAGGGCGACGGCGACGGTTCCCGCGAGGGCGGACGCCAGGGGTCTCGTGAGGCGTCTCGTGAGGGGTTTCGTGAGGGCGGCGCGGGGGCCAGGGGCGGGGGCTCCCCTTCGGGGGACGAGCCGCGCTCCCGCCCTCAGCAGTCGGTCCGCTCCCGCCGCCACCAGCAGCGGTGCGCCCGCCAGGGCGTACAGCACGTACCGGTCGTCGTACATCGGGCGGACCTGGGAGACGGCGAGGAGGGTCAGCGGGGGGACGGTCGCCAGCGGCAGCGCGACGGCCGCGAGGGCCGGGACGGATGTGAAGGTCGGGAGGGCCGGGAGGGCCGGGAGGGAGCGGCGGCGGGCGTCCGGCAGCAGTGCGACGGCGGCCAGGAGCAGGCAGGTCCAGAAAACCAACCCGCTCACCCCCAGGAAGGCGTGCAGCAGCCGCTCCGCGCTGCCCGGGCCGGGCCTCGGCAGCCACGCCACCTGAGCGGCCTGGGCCTGCGACGCCAGGGCGAGCGGGACCAAGGCCAGGACGGCGGCCCCCGCCGCGCCGGTCCAGCGCGCCCAGACTCTCCCCGGCACGCGCGCGAGGGCGAGCGTCAGCGCGTGCGCGAGCACCAGCAGCACCGCCAGCTCATGCAGCAGACAGGTCAGGGCGACGAGGACGCCGTAGGGCCACCAGGGGCGGCCCGTCAGCGCGCGGACCAGCTGCAGGGTCGCGCCGGTCGCGCCCGCGGCGACCAGCGCGTACGAGCGGCCCTCCTGCGCGTAGTGGCCGGCCAGCGGGGTCGCCGCGTACAGCAGGCCCGCCCACAGGCCGACGCGCGGCCAGGCGAGCCGTACGCCCAGGGCCGCGACCAGGCCGGCGGTCGCGGCCGCGCCGACGACGGACGGCAGGCGCAGGGCGGTCTCGGCGGCCGTGCCGGGGCGTACGGCGAGGACGGCGTGCATGAGGAGGTAGTACAGGCCGTGCACCGCGTCCACGCCGTGCAGCAGCCGCCAGATCTCCGGGGCCGAACGCCGCGCGACCTGAAGGGTGACGGCCTCGTCGCGCCACACGCCGCCCCGGTCTAGCCCCCAGAGACCGAGCACGAGCATCACGGCCACGGGGACGGCCACCGGGAGGGCGGCGACGAGAGCCGCAGGGACGGTCGCGGCGACGGCGGCGTGCGGTCCCGACCTGTGCGAGCGCTGGTTCACCACACCGCAGATTTTGTACTATTAGCAAGCTCTTACTCGTGATTGACGGCCTATAAGGCTCTATGAGAGCTTTATCAGCGTTCGTCCGGATTACGATCCGCGATGATGAAACGCCGTCGCCTTCTCGTCCTCGCCGCCGCCTGGCTCGCCACGCGCGCCCTGATGCTGTGGCTGCTCGCCCACAACTCCCTGTCCCTGCTGGGCCGGGGCGGTGTCGCCCGCGAGGTGTGGCATCTGTACCACCACTGGCACGGCGTCCTCGCGCACGGCGCGTTCCCGGCGCACGACCCGCTGTGGCAGTACCCGCCGGGCGCGGGCCCGGTCCTGCTGTCCCCGGCGCTGCTGCCGGGCCTGACGTACTTTCAGGGGTTCGTCGCCCTCACCCTGGCCGCCGACCTGGTGACCGCGCTGGCGCTGGCCCGCGCGGGCAGCCGCCCCGGCCGCTCGCTGCGCGGACCCGCGCTGTGGATCGGCGGCCTGCCGCTGCTGCTGCACACGCCGCTCGCCCGCTACGACGTGCAGGTCACGGCCCTCGCTGTGCTCTCCCTGCTGGCGCTGGGGCGCTCCACGCGCGCGTGCGGCGCGTTCGCGGCCATGGGAGCGCTGGTGAAGGCGTGGCCGGTGCTGGTGCTCCTCGGGGTCCCGAGGGGGCGGCCGACGCGCTCGGCGTGGACGTGGGCCGCGGCGACCGGTTCCGCGCTGCTCGCGCTGCTCTGCCTCTGCTTCGACAACCCCTTCGCCTTCCTGCGTCAGCAGGGCGGCCGGGGCGTGCAGATCGAGTCGCTCGGCGGCACCGCGCTGCTGCTGGCGACCCACGCGGGCCGGCCGGGCCGGGTGCGCTACCAGTACGGGGCGATGGAGTTCACCGGCCCGTACGTCTCGCTCGTCGCCGACTCCTGCCTCGCCCTGACCGCCGTCGCCTTCGGACTGCTGCTCCTGTGGCGGGTCCGCTGCCGACGGTGGACTCCGGCGACCCCGCACGACGCCGCGCTGAGCGCCGTCCTGCTGTTCACCGTCACCAGCCGGGTGATCAGCCCGCAGTACATGGTGTGGCTGATCGGCCTGGCCGCGGTCTGTCTGACCTCCCGGCACACCACCCAGCGCCCGGTCGCCGCGCTGGTCGTCGCGGCGACCGCGGTGAGCGCCGTGGTCTACCCGGCCCTGTACCACGAGGTCGTCGCCTGCTCCTGGACCGGAGTCGCGCTGATGCTGCTGCGCAACGGGCTGCTGGCCGCGGCCGCCTGCCTGTCCTTCGCCCGCCTGTGGCACGCCGGGACGGCGCGTGTCGCCACGGGCACGGGGGGTCATCCACAGGCCCAGCGTGAGAGTCCGGCTCCTGCTTCACTGTGAGACACAGCCATTGCGGGGCCTTCGGGACGAAACACACGAGGGGGAGGTCGTGACATGACCTGGTTGATCACGGGCGGCGCGGGCTACATCGGGGCGCATGTCGTACGGGCGCTGACCGAGGCGGGCGAGGGGGCGGTGGTGTACGACGACCTGTCGACGGGCCTCGCCGCGCGCGTGCCGGCCGGGGTGCCCCTGGTGGTGGGCTCGACGCTGGACGGCGAGCGGGTGTCCCGCGTCCTCGCCGAGCACTCCGTGACCGGAGTCGTCCATCTCGCGGCGAAGAAGCAGGTCGGCGAGTCGGTGGACCGGCCCCTGCACTACTACCGGCAGAACGTGGAGGGCCTGAGAGTCCTGCTGGAGGCGGTGACCGCAGCCGGGGTGCCGTCCTTCGTGTTCTCCTCCTCGGCGGCCGTCTACGGCATGCCGGACGTCGACCTGGTCACCGAGGACACCCCCTGTGCGCCGATGTCGCCGTACGGGGAGACGAAGCTGGCCGGCGAGTGGCTGGTCCGCGCGACCGGCCGGGCCACGGGACTGTCCACGGCCTCGCTGCGCTACTTCAACGTGGCCGGCGCGGCCGCCCCGGACCTCGCGGACGCCGGCGTCTTCAATCTCGTCCCGATGGTGTTCGAGAGACTCACCGGGGACGCGCCCCCGCGCATCTTCGGCGACGACTACCCCACCCCCGACGGCACCTGTGTGCGGGACTACATCCACGTGGTCGACCTGGCGGAGGCCCATGTGGCCGCGGCCCGCGCCCTCCAGGCCTCCCCCGGCCGCGATCTCACCCTCAACATCGGCCGGGGAGAGGGCGTCTCGGTACGGGAGATGATCGACCGCGTCAACGCCGTCACCGGGTACGACCGGCCGCCGACGGTCACCCCCCGCCGCCCCGGCGACCCGGCACGCGTGGTCGCCTCCGCCGACCGGATCGCCGCCCAACTGGGCTGGAAGGCCAAGCACGACGTCCAGGACATGATCACCTCGGCGTGGGAGGGCTGGGTACGGCTGCATCCGGAGGCGGCCCGGGCGTAGGGCCGGCGGTTCCTACGCGTTGTTCAGGTACGCCAGCACCGCCAGCACTCTGCGGTGTCCGGTGTCGCTCGCCGGGAGGCCGAGCTTCAGGAAGACGTTGCCGATGTGCTTGCTGACCGACCGCTCCGTGATGACGAGCGTGGTGGCGATGGTGGTGTTGTCGCGGCCCTCGGCCATCAGCTTCAGCACCTCGCGCTCGCGCGGGGTGAGCTGGTCCAGCGGCGAGTCCTTGCGGCGGGTCATCAGCTCGGTGACGACCTCGGGGTCCAGGGCCGTGCCGCCGCCCGCGACCCGCTCCAGCGCGTCCAGGAACTCGTCGACCCGCCCGACCCGGTCCTTCAGCAGATAGCCGACGCCGCTCGCGCCGCCGCCGAGCAGCTCGGCCGCGTAGGACTCCTCGACGTACTGGGAGAGCACCAGCACCGGCAGTCCGGGGATCTTCTCGCGGGCCTCCAGGGCGGCCCGCAGCCCCTCGTCGCGGAAGCCCGGCGGCATCCGCACATCGAGCACGGCCACGTCCGGGCGGTGCTCGAGGAGCGCCGGCAGGACCTCGGGGCCGGAGCCGGCGACGGCCGCCACCTCATGCCCGGCCGACGTCAACAACAGGACCAGGCCCTCTCTCAGCAGGGCGTTGTCCTCGGCTATCACGACTCTCATGCTGCCTCGACTCCCGTCACCACGCCCGGAGCCCTCGGCTCACAGGTGTCTCGATCGCCTCACCGGCGTCTCGAACGCCTCACAGCGCCTTGATCGCCTCGGCGGTCGCCCGCGCCAGCGCGCCCAGATACCCCTTGGGCAGCTTCGGACTGCGGATCACCACCGAACGCCAGTAAAGCGGACCCGAGATCAGATCGAGCGCCAGCTCGTCGTCCAGTCCCCCGCGAACCTCGCCGCGCAGCTCCGCCGCCGCCACGATCTTCAGCGCGACCCCCTCCTGCCCCTCCCGCAGCGCCTTCTGCAGCGCCTCGGCGATCTCGGGGTTGCGGGCCGCCTCGGCCTGCAGGTCGGGGATGATCTGCGAGGCCACGGGGTGGCGCAGCGCCCGGGACGTCACCTCGTACAGCACCCGCAGATCGCCCTCCAGGCTGCCCGTCTCCGGGGCTGGCAGGCCCTGCACGGCGATCGCCGAGACGATGTCGAGGACCAGGTGCAGTTTGGAGCGCCAGCGCCGGTAGACCGCGGTCTTGCCCACGCCGGCGCGCCGGGCGATGCCCTCGATGGACATCCGCGCATAGCCGACGGTCGCGAGCTCCTCGAAGACGGCCGCCCGAATGGCTTCCGTCACATCCTCACGGAGCACGGCCGCTCCGGCGGGGGCCCGGCGGCGCGGCCGCACCTGGGACCCGTCGGCGTTCGTCGCGTTCGTCGTCATACGAACCAGCATAGGGCGTTACGACGAAACGGTTGCGTTCCGACGTCGATTCGGCCTACGCTCACGTTGCGACGATACGGTCCCGTCCCGACGTAAGAAAACGTGAAGAGAAGCGTAAGGAAACGTCGGACGACGGCGGCGCGAGCCGCCGTACCCGCACCCCCTCCCCCCGAGTGAAAGCAGCGGATGTGAGCCAGGTACTCCACACACCGCCCAGGACACAGGCCGTACCCCACGACGACCTCGCGGCTCTCGCCGCCCGTCACGGCCTCGCGGTCAGCGGTGCCCGCCCCTCCCTGCCCCAGTACATCCGCCAGCTGTGGGCGCGCCGCCACTTCATCACCGCCTTCGCCACCGCCAAGCTGACCTCGCAGTACAGCGACGCGAAGCTGGGCCAGGTCTGGCAGGTGATGACCCCACTGCTGAACGCGGCGGTGTACTACTTCATCTTCGGCGTGCTGCTGCAGACCAAGAAAGGCGTGCCGGACTACATCCCCTTCCTGGTTACGGGCGTGTTCGTCTGGACGTTCACCCAGAGCTCCATCATGTCGGGCACCCGGGCCATCGCCGGCAACCTCGGCCTGGTGCGGGCCCTGCACTTCCCGCGGGCCGCGCTGCCGATCTCGTACTGCCTGCAACAGCTCCAGCAACTGCTGTTCTCGATGGCCGCCCTGCTGATCATCCTGTTCGTCATGGGCGTGCCGCCGGCGCTCTCCTGGGTGCTGGTGATCCCCGCCCTGGTGCTGCAGTTCATCTTCAACGCGGGTGTGTCGATGATCCTGGCCCGGGCCGGGGCGAAGACCCCGGACATCGCGCAGCTGATGCCGTTCGTCCTGCGCACCTGGATGTACCTGTCCGGCGTGATGTGGAGCATCGACAAGCTGCTCAGCAAGCACACCGGCCTGCCGTCCTGGGTCGTCGACGTGCTGCGCGCCAACCCGGCCGCCGTCTACATCGACCTGATGCGCTTCGCGCTGATCGACAGCTTCCACGCGAGCCAGCTGCCGCCCCACGTATGGCTGGTCGCGACCGGCTGGGCACTGCTCGCGGGCGTCGGCGGCTTCATCTACTTCTGGAAGGCTGAGGAGACGTACGGCCGTGGCTGACAACACGATCCACCCCGAGCCCTTCGCGTACGACGGCGAGCGGGCCCCCACCGTCATCGCCGACGGCGTCGACATCGTCTACCGGGTCAACGGCACCGGCGGCGGCCGCGGCAGCGCCACCGCCGCCCTCAACCGCATCCTGCGCCGCAAACAGACCGAGAAGGCGGCGGGCACCCGGCTGGTGCACGCCGTGAAGAACGTCTCGTTCGTGGCGTACAAGGGCGAGGCGATCGGCCTGATCGGCTCCAACGGCTCCGGCAAGTCGACGCTGCTCAAGGCAGTCGCGGGCCTGCTGCCGGTGGAGAACGGCAGGATCTACACCGACGGCCAGCCCTCCCTCCTCGGCGTCAACGCGGCCCTGATGGGCGACCTGACCGGCGAGCGCAACGTCTACCTCGGCGGTCTGGCGATGGGCATGTCCCGGGAGCAGATCAAGGAGCGCTACCAGCAGATCGTGGAGTTCTCCGGCATCAACGACAAGGGCGACTTCATCTCCCTGCCCATGCGCACCTACTCCTCCGGCATGGGCTCCCGCCTGCGGTTCTCCATCGCCGCCGCCAAGGACCACGACGTCCTCCTCATCGACGAGGCCCTCGCCACCGGCGACGCGCAGTTCCGGCGACGCTCGGCGGACCGGATCCGCGAGATGCGCGAGCACGCGGGCACCGTCTTCCTGGTCAGCCACAGCAACAGCTCGATCCGCGAGACCTGCGAGCGGGTGATCTGGCTGGAACGCGGCGAGCTGAAGATGGACGGCCCCACCGAGGACGTCATGCAGGAGTACGAGGCCTTCACCGGGGACGGCAAGGCCAAGAAGAAGCCCGCCCCGAAGCCGAAGCCGGTCGCGGCGACCGCGTAACGGACGGCGGCACAGCGCCGACCGGGCAACGGACGGCGGCACAGCGCACGGCGCACCAGCGCGAAGGAGGGGCGCCCCGAAGACCCGGGGCGCCCCTCCTTCGCATCCGCACCTACGAATGCGTCCGCAGCAGCGTGCGCATCGTGCGCATCGCCACCGACAGGTTGGCCAGGTCGAACGTCTCCGAGCCCTGGATCTCCTCCAGGGTGGTGCGCGCCCGGCCCAGGATCGCCGCGTTCTTCTCCTCCCACGCCTTGAAGCGCTGCTCGGGCGTCGAGCTGCCGTTGCCGACGGCCAGGACGTCCGCGGTCAGCGCCGCGTGGGCCGCGTACAGGTCCTCGCGGATCGAGGCGCGGGCCATGGACTGCCAGCGGTCGGCGCGCGGCAGATCGATGATGCGGTCCATGAGCTGGGTGATGTGCAGCCGGTCGGCGAGGTCGTAGGAGATCTCGGCCACGTCCAGCGGGTCACGGCCCATGCGGTCGGCCACCGAGACGATGTCCAGCGCCGGGAACGCCGAGGAGAACCCGGCCACCCGGGTGGCCAGCTCGTCCGGGACCCCGGCCTCGGTCAGCTCGTCGTAGATCTTCTGCCACCACTCGAGGTCCGCGCCGCGCAGCAGCTTCGTCAGCTGCGACCAGACCTGCTCGACGCGCTCGGCGAAGAACTCGACGGTCTCGGCGAGCTGCAGCGGCTGCGGCCGGTTGTTCAGCAGCCAGCGCGTGCCGCGCTCGACGAGCCGCCGCGAATGCAGCCGGATACGGGTCTGCACGCCGGCCTCGACCCGGTTGTCGAGAGCCTCGACCGCATCCCACACCGGCGCCGAGCGGAAGATCGCCCGGGCCGCGGTCTGCGCCCGCACGATCTCCTCCAGCGACGCGCCGGTCTCCTCGCGCAACCGGTGCAGATACGTCGTACCGCCCGTGTTGACCGTGTCGTTGACCAGCACCGTCGTGGTGATCTCGCGGCGCAGCGGGTGGCTGTCGACGTAGCTCGGGAACCTCTCGCGCAGCGCGGTCGGGAAGTACGCGTGCAGCAGGCTGCGCAGATAGGGGTCGTCGGGCAGCGAGGTGTGCAGCAGCTCGTCCGACACCGTGATCTTCGTGTACGCCATCAGCACGGCCGTCTCCGGCCCGGTCAGCCCCTGCGCGGCGCCGAGGCGCTCACGGATCTGCCGGTCGGTGGGCAGGAACTCCAGCGCCCGGTCGAGGTGCCCCTCGCGGACCAGGTGGCGCATGAAGCGCTGCTGCGCGTGGAGCATGTCCTTGGACTGGAGCAGGGCGTTGGCGATCGCCGTGTTCTGCGCGTAGTTGTTGCGCAGCACGAGAGCGCCGACCTCGTCGGTCATCTCGGCGAGCAGCTTGTTGCGCTGCTTGACGGTCATGTCGCCGTCGGTGACCAGGCCGTTGAGCAGGATCTTGATGTTCACCTCGTGGTCGGAGGTGTCCACGCCCGCGCTGTTGTCGATGGCATCCGTGTTGATCCTGCCGCCGCGCAGCGCGAACTCGATCCGGCCGAGCTGGGTCAGGCCCAGGTTGCCGCCCTCGCCGACGACCTTGACGCGCAGATCGGCGCCGTCGACGCGGATCGGGTCGTTGGCCTTGTCGCCGACGTCCGCGTTCGACTCCGTGCCCGACTTCACGTACGTGCCGATGCCGCCGTTCCACAGCAGGTCCACCTGCGCCCGCAGGATCGCCTTCATCAGGTCGGCCGGGGTCAGCTTGGTCACGCCCGGCTCGATGCCGAGGGCCTCACGGATGTGCCCGTTGACGGGGATCGCCTTCGCCGTACGGGGGAACACGCCGCCGCCGGCCGAGACGAGGTCGCCGTCGTAGTCGGCCCAGCTGGAGCGGGGCAGCTCGAACAGGCGGCGGCGCTCGGCGTAGGAGACGGCCGCGTCCGGGTTCGGGTCGATGAAGATGTGCCGGTGGTCGAAGGCGGCGATCAGCCGGATGTGCTCGGAGAGCAGCATGCCGTTGCCGAACACGTCGCCGGACATGTCGCCGATGCCGACGACCGTGAAGTCCTCGGTCTGCGTGTCGACGCCCAGCTCCTGGAAGTGCCGCTTGACGGACTCCCAGGCTCCGCGGGCGGTGATGCCCATGCCCTTGTGGTCGTAGCCGGCCGAGCCGCCGGAGGCGAAGGCGTCGCCGAGCCAGAAGTCGTACGACTGGGCGACCTCGTTGGCGATGTCGGAGAACGTCGCCGTGCCCTTGTCGGCCGCGACCACCAGGTAGGTGTCGTCCTCGTCGTGCCGTACGACGTTCTGCGGGGGCACGACCTCCCCGCCGACCATGTTGTCGGTGATGTCCAGCAGCGCCGAGATGAACGTCTTGTAGCTGGAGATGCCCTCGGCCAGCCACGCGTCGCGGTCCACGGCCGGGTCGGGCAGCCGCTTGGCGACGAAGCCGCCCTTCGCGCCGACGGGCACGATCACGGTGTTCTTCACCATCTGCGCCTTGACCAGACCGAGCACCTCGGTCCGGAAGTCCTCACGCCGGTCGGACCAGCGCAGACCGCCGCGCGCGACCTTCCCGAACCGCAGGTGCACGCCCTCGACCTGCGGCGAGTACACCCAGATCTCGAACGCCGGCCGGGGCGCCGGCAGATCGGGGATGGCCCGCGGGTCGAACTTCATGGAGACGTAGTCGTGCGGGGCGCCGTGCGCGCTCTTCTGGAAGAAGTTGGTGCGCAGGGTCGCCTTGATGACGGTGAGGAAGGACCGCAGGATCCGGTCCTCGTCGAGAGAGGCCACCTGGTCCAGGGCCGCGTCGAGCTCCTCCAGCAGGGCGTCGACGATCTCGTGCCCGGCACGCTGGCGGTCCGGCGACATCCGCGCCTCGAAGAGGGAGACCAGCAGCCGGGTGGTGTGGACGTTGGTCTTGAGGGTGTCCTCCATGTAGTCCTGGCTGAAGGTGGACCCGGCCTGCCGCAGGTACTTGGCGTACGCCCGCAGCACCATCGCCTGCCGCCAAGTCAGCCCCGCGCCCAGCACCAGCGCGTTGAACCCGTCGTTCTCCGCCCTGCCGGTCCAGGTCGCGGAGAACGCCTCCTGGAACCGCTCACGCCCGTCGTCGCCGAGGGAGTCGCCGCCCGGACCGGACAGGTTCCCGGGGATGCGCAGACCGAAGTCGTAGATCCAGGCGATGCTGCGGTCCGCGCAGCGCAGCTCGTACGGCCGCTCGTCGATCACCTCGACGCCGAGCCGGCTGAGCACCGGCAGGACGGCCGACAGGGAGATCGCCTCACCCTTGCGGTAGATCTTGAAGCGGCGCTCGTCGGGCCCTGCGCCCACCGGCTCGTACAGGCTGAACGCGAAGTTCTGCTCCTCGGTGAGCTTCTCGAGCCGGACGAGGTCGGCGACCGCGGCGCGCGGGATGTGGTCGGCCTTGTAGCCCTCGGGGAAGGCGTTGTTGTAGCGCCGCAGCAGCTCCGCGGCCCGCTCCTCCCCGCACTCCCCGTTCAGAGCCTCGGCGAAGGCGTCGGCCCAGGAGCGCGCCGCCTCCACCAGCCGCGCCTCGATGCGGTCCTTGTCGGCGTCGGACAGCTCCGGCAGCTCGGTGCCCTGCGGGACGCGGACGACGAAGTGCAGCCGGGACAGGATCGACTCGGTGTTCCAGGCGGTGAAGTCGACGCTGGTCCCGCCGAGCTCCTCCTTCAGGATGTCGATGATCCGCAGCCGCACGCCGGTCGTGTACCGGTCACGGGGCAGGTAGACGAGCGCGGAGTAGTAGCGGCCGTACTCGTCCTGCCGCAGGTAGAGCCGCAGCCGCCGGCGCTCCTGCAGATACAGGACGCTGGTGACGATGGACCTCAGTTCGTCCACCGGCGTCTGGAACAGCTCGTCGCGCGGGTAGGTCTCCATGATCTGGAGCAGGTCGCGCCCGTCGTGGCTGTTGGGCGAGAAACCCGCGCCCGTCAGCACGGCGTCGACCTTGCGGCGCACGACGGGGACCCGGATCACGGACTCGGTGTAGGCGGCGGAGGAGAACAGGCCCAGGAACCGGCGCTCCCCCACCACATTCCCGTCGGCGTCGAACTTCTTCACGCCGACGTAGTCGAGGTAGGAGGGCCGGTGGACGGTGGCCCGGCTGTTCGCCTTGGTCAGCACCAGCAGCTTGTGCTCGCGCGCCTTGGCGCGGGCGTCGGCCGGGAGCCGCTCGAAGGAGGGGCTGACGGGGTGGGCGTCGCCGTCGGCGTGATGCGGATCGGCCCGCAGAATGCCCAGCCCGGTGCCGGGGACGGCGGCGAGGGAGTCGTCCTCGCGCAGCTGGTATTCCCGGTAGCCGAGGAAGGTGAAGTGATCGGCGGCCAGCCAGCGCAGCAGCTCGCGGGCCTCGTCGACCTCGGGCGAGGTGAGATCGCCGGGGACGGGCTCGCTCGGCAGGTCGTCCGCGATCCGCATCGCGGCCTCGCGCATCTTCTCCCAGTCCTCGACGGCCTCCCGGACGTCGGACAGGACGCGCAGCAGATCAGCCGTGATCTGCTTCAGATCGGCGCGGTCGGACTCCCGGTCCGTCTCCACGTGGATCCAGGACTCGACGTGCACGTCGTGCGGAAGCTCCCCGCCGGCCGAGGGCGCGTCGAGCACCTCGATGAGCTTGCCGACGACATCGCGGCGGACGACGACCTGCGGATGGATGACGAGATGGATCCCGCGTCCCTGCCGGGTCAGCTCATTGGTCACGGAGTCGACGAGGAAGGGCATGTCGTCCGTCACCACCTCCACGACGGAGTGACTGCACGCCCAGCCGTTCTCCTCGACGGTCGGCGTGTGCACCCGGACGTTCGCGGTGCCCTGCGGCCGGTTCTCGGCGAGCCGGTAGTGGGAGAGCGCGGCGCCGAAGACGTCGACCGGGTCACGGTCGGCGAGGTCCTCCGGCGCGGTGTGCAGGTAGTAGCGCTGGAGGAACGACAGCAAGGACGCACGGTCCGGGGTGTCCGGAGTGCCCCCGCCCTTCGTCCCAGTCGGTAGGCGCCCCCCGACCGGACTGTTCTCAGCGACCCGGGCCGCCCGCTCGAGCAGCTCGGCCTTGGCTTCGTCCAGCTTGGTCTGCATTGTCCTCTGGCTCCTGTCGCGCGCCATTGCGTGACGTAGAAGGAAGTACGGTCTCTTCGCTTCCGACGTAACGCCGCGACGCGGGGTGTCCGGTCTGCTCCGACGCTATGCCGCAAGGTGAGATGAGCGGGGGGTTATCAGCCATTCTCGACACGTCCCCGGGGTGTGACACTGCTCTCTGCGGAGCGTGCACCCGGAGTGTGTACGGCGTCCTGGGGGCCCTTGCGACCCCGTCCCGCCCGCGAAGACCAGCGACCGCAGCCCGGTCACGGAGACAATCCGCACTCACCGGGCGCAGGGCAGGGGCAACCACGCCCCCGCGAACTATCGCGCTGATCACGCCACCAGGCTATCGCCCCTCCCCGGCCCCCCGTCATGAGCCGTATGTGTACAAAACAAGGGCCCTAACTTTGCCGTTCTGCACAGGGGGGAGAGGGGGGTGATGTGCGGGGGGGGCAGGGGAGGGGGTGAAGTGCGGGGGCGGGGACGGGAGGGGACGGGCGGGGGCGAGGACAAGTCGGCGCGGCCCCGCGGCACAACCTCACCCAGCCACCCGCCCCCGCTACCTCACGCGGCCATCCGCCCCGCAACCTCCACCGCTTCCGCCAACGTGTCCACCACGGGCGCCCCGACCCCCTCGAGGCTGGCCCGACTGTGCGACCCCCCGGTGTACAGCACGGCTCTCGCCCCCGCATGCATCGCGGCCACCGCGTCATCGGCGGCGTCCCCGATCACCACCGTCCGCGCCGGCTCCACCCCTCCCAGCGCCGCGAGATGCCGCACCATGTGCTCGGCCTTGCTCCCGCCGGACGGTCCGGTCCGCCCGTCCACCCGTACGAAGTGCGGCTCGATCCCGAACCCGCGCACCAGCGGAACGAGTTCCTCATGGACGTACATGCTCAGCAGCGACTGACTGTGCCCCGCCGACCGCCACCCCGCGAGCAGCTCCACCGCCCCCTGGGTGAGCTCGCACCGCGCCCGGTGCTCCGCGTAGTACCGATGGAAGACCTCGTCCATGACCTCCCACTCCTCGTCGGTGGGCAGTCTCCCCATCAGCCGCTCATAGAACTTCGGTACCGGCACGCAGTACAACGCCCGGTACCGCTCCAGCGTGATCGGCTCCAGCCCCAACTCGACGAACGCCGCGTTCGTCGCCCCGATGATCGCTTCGTTGTCGTGGAACAGCGTCCCGTTCCAGTCCCAGACGATATGCACCGCTTCCTGCTGCTTCCCCATACCCGCAAACGTACCCGCCACCACTGACAATCAAGAGAACACCGGCCCACGGAACGGGACGGGGAAGCCGCCGTTCCCTTCGGCTACTCCCCGGACCCCACCAGATTCGGGATCTCCTGCGTGGCGAACCACAGCAGCTCATGATCCTCGGCCCCGTCCACGACGAACTGCGCGTCGTCGTCCCCGCCTTCCGCCGCCGCCACCGCCGCGGCCGCCGCGGTCACGTCCGCCTCCGCGTCGCCCGAGTCGACGTGCACGGCGGCCGCCTTGGCCAGCGACACGATCCCGGCCACCCGCACCTCGCCGAGCGCCGCCGGGTCCAGCCCCCGGTCGGGGTCGGCCACGGCCGCCCGGTCGGGTACGTCCACGGCGACCACGACCCGCCGCCGCGGCGCCCCCGCATCCACCGCGAGCAGCCGCAGCGAGGCGAGCGCCGCCCGGCTGAGGGCCGCGTACTCCAGCTCCTCGATGTCGTCGGAGAGGTACCACTCGCGCAACGCGGGCGTGACGGCGTACGCGACGAGCGGCCCGGACCCCAGCTCCCCCGTCTTGTGGGCCTCGGCGAGGCCGGGGAGGGTCAGGGGAACGTAGACGCGCATGACTGGCCGCTCTTTCGTGGTCGAAGGCTCCGCTCGGCGCTCCGGCAAGGACGCGAAGGACGCTCCCGCGCCTCCCCGGAGGACCTTCAGGATACGTGCGGGAGTCCCCTTTCGGGCCCCTGCCCACACCCCGGAACGCGTCCACCGCATGCCCCGGAATTCACCCCCCGCACCCCGCCCACCCGGGCTTTTCCCTCCACCGACCACCCTGATAGGTGAATCCCCTCCACCCCCTGCCCCCACTCTCCGCTCCCTTGCCGTCACACACCGCGACCCTCTACAAGATCCACAACGGCAAGTTACCGCCCGGTAGATCCGGGCCCGTGGAACGTAGAACGGGGACACCCATGAACAAGGTCATGACGAGGGCGCAGCACCACCCCGGCACCCGCCCGCCCGGCCGCCGCGACACCCGCCGCCCCGCGGGCGCCCCGCCGCGCACCCCGGGCGGCGGCACGCCCCGCACGGCGCCCGACGGCGGCCGCCCACCCGGCTCCCCCGGCTCCGCAGGCCCCGCCCACACCCGCCCTGCCGACAGCCGCCCCGCAGGCGCCCCACCCCGCACCCACACCTCCCGTACGACGCCGACCGCGCCCCAGCCCGCCACAACGGCCCCCAGCACCCCCGTCGCCCCCGTCGCCCAGCCCCGCCCCACCGACCTCTTCGCCGACCGCCTCCTCGCCGTCCTGAGCGGCCGGCGTCCCGTCCACTTCATGCTCCGGCACACCGTCGGCCCCGCCTACGACGACCTCGCGCGCCTCGCCGAACGCGGCCCCCTGCGCACCCGCGACGGCATCAGCCCGATCGTCCGGGACATCGGCTACTACGTCCCCCGCCCCGGTGCGATCGAGGCCTTCGCCCGCATCGGCTCCGGCGACCGTCTGCGCGCGATGGCCTTCCGCCTGGAACTCGGCGCCGACCGCCGCTGGCGGTGCACCGCAGTGGAACTGGGCGGCCCCCGCAGCCCGCGCCCGCGCGACTGAGACGACCCGGCCCGCCCCACGCGCATACGCACGCACAAGGGCCGGGCCACCCTCGGGTGACCCGGCCCCAAGCCGCTGCGCTACTTCATACAGCCCTGCTTCTCACGCTTACGACGCTACTTCTTGCGCCGCCGCCCCGCCTTGGCCTGCTTACGGCGCTCCGCGCGCGTGAGACCGTCGGCCTCGGAACGGACCGGCTCGTCGTCGTCACTCTCGAAATCGCCCTCGATCGTGCCGCCCTCGCCGTCCACGGTCGGCGCCGAGAAGTGCAGCTGGCGACGCTGCGGAGCGTCCAGCCCCTTGGCACGGATCTCCGGACGCCCGCCCGACTGCGCCGGCACCACGTCCTGCTTCTCCATGTCGACCGGCTCGGCGTCCTCCACCAGGACCTCCTCGACCTGCTGCTCGACCTGGACCTCCAGGTTGAACAGATAGCCGACGGACTCCTCCTTGATGCCGTCCATCATCGCGGAGAACATGTCGAAGCCCTCACGCTGGTACTCCACCAGCGGGTCCTTCTGCGCCATCGCGCGCAGGCCGATGCCCTCCTGGAGGTAGTCCATCTCGTAGAGGTGCTCGCGCCACTTGCGGTCCAGGACCGACAGCACGACCCGGCGCTCCAGCTCACGCATGATCTCGGAGCCGAGCTGCGTCTCCCGGCCCTCGTACTGCTCGCGGATGTCGTCCTTGATGGACTCGGAGATGAACTCGGCGGTCAGACCGGCCCGGTCGCCGGCCGCCTCCTCCAGCTCCTCCACGGTGACCTTCACCGGGTACAGCTGCTTGAACGCGCCCCACAGCCGGTCCAGGTCCCAGTCCTCCGGGAAGCCCTCGGCGGTCTCCGCGCCGACATACGCGTCGATCGTGTCGTCCATGAAGTGGTGGACCTGCTCCTGCAGGTCCTCGCCCTCCAGGACACGGCGACGCTCGCCGTAGATGACCTCACGCTGCCGGTTGAGGACCTCGTCGTACTTCAGGACGTTCTTACGGGTCTCGAAGTTCTGCTGCTCGACCTGCGACTGCGCCGACGCGATCGCGCGCGTGACCATCTTGTTCTCGATCGGCACATCGTCCGGGACGTTCGCCATCGACATCACGCGCTCGACCATCTGGGCCTTGAACAGACGCATCAGGTCGTCGCCGAGCGACAGATAGAAGCGGGACTCGCCCGGGTCGCCCTGACGGCCGCTACGGCCGCGCAGCTGGTTGTCGATACGCCGCGACTCGTGCCGCTCGGTGCCGAGGACATAGAGGCCGCCGAGGTCCTTGACCTCCTCGAACTCCGCCTTGACCGCCTGCTCGGCCTTGTCCAGGGCGGCGGGCAGGGCCTGCGCCCACTCCTCGATGTGCTCCTCGGGGTCGAGGCCGCGCTGCCGCAGCTCCGCCTCGGCGAGGTCGTCGGGGTTGCCGCCGAGCTTGATGTCGGTACCACGGCCGGCCATGTTGGTGGCCACGGTCACCGCGCCCTTGCGACCGGCCTGGGCGACGATCGACGCCTCACGCTCGTGGTGCTTGGCGTTCAGCACCTCGTGCTGGATGCCGCGCTTGGAGAGCTGCTGCGACAGGTACTCGGACTTCTCGACCGACGTCGTGCCGACGAGGATCGGTTGGCCCTTCTCGTGCTTCTCGGCGATGTCGTCGACGACCGCCTCGAACTTCGCGACCTCGGTGCGGTAGATCAGGTCCGACTGGTCCTTGCGGACCATCGCCCGGTTCGTCGGGATCGGGACCACGCCGAGCTTGTAGATCTGGTGGAACTCGGCGGCCTCGGTCATCGCCGTACCGGTCATGCCGGACAGCTTGCCGTAGAGGCGGAAGAAGTTCTGCAGGGTGATCGTGGCGAGCGTCTGGTTCTCGTCCTTGATGTCCACCCCTTCCTTCGCCTCGATGGCCTGGTGCATGCCCTCGTTGTAACGGCGGCCGGCGAGGATACGGCCCGTGTGCTCGTCGACGATCATGACCTCGCCGTCGATGACGACGTAGTCCTTGTCCTTCTTGAAGAGCTCCTTCGCCTTGATGGCGTTGTTCAGGTAGCCCACCAGAGGCGTGTTCACCGACTCGTAGAGGTTGTCGATGCCCAGCCAGTCCTCGACCTTGGCGACACCGGGCTCGTGGATGGCGACCGTGCGCTTCTTCTCGTCGACGTCGTAGTCGCCGGTCTCCTCGAGGCCCTTGAGCGGGTTGCCCACCTCGCCCTTCTTCAGGCGGGTGACCAGCTTGGCGAAGTCGCCGTACCACTTGGTGGCCTGGTCGGCCGGGCCGGAGATGATCAACGGCGTACGCGCCTCGTCGACCAGGATCGAGTCGACCTCGTCGACGATGGCGAAGTTGTGGCCGCGCTGGACGAGCTCGTCCTTGGACCACGCCATGTTGTCGCGCAGATAGTCGAAGCCGAACTCGTTGTTCGTGCCGTACGTGATGTCGCACAGGTACTGCTCGCGGCGCTGGGCCGGCGTCATGTTGGCCAGGATGCAGCCGACTTCCAGACCCAGGAACTTGTGGACGCGACCCATCATCTCGGAGTCGCGCTCGGCCAGGTAGTCGTTGACCGTGATGAGGTGGACGCCGTCGCCGGAAATGGCGTTGAGGTACGCGGGCAGCGTGCCCACCAGCGTCTTGCCCTCACCGGTCTTCATCTCGGCCACATAGCCGAGGTGCAGGGCTGCCCCGCCCATGAGCTGCACGTCGTAGTGGCGCTGGCCCAGCGTGCGCTTGGCGGCCTCGCGCACGGTGGCGAAGGCCTCGGGCAACAGGTCGTCCAGACTCTCACCGTCAGCGTAACGCTGCTTGTACTCATCGGTGAGGGCCCGCAGCTCGGCGTCGGAGAGGTCGACGAAGTCCTCTTCGATGGAGTTGACCTGGTCCGCGATGCGGTGCAGCTTGCGCAGGATTTTGCCTTCGCCTGCACGCATGATCTTCGAGAGGACGGACACGGGGGTTGGTCTCCTTGCCGGTCGGGCCTAGGACGGTCGGTTTCCATATTCCACATGACTCACTGAGCAACGGCCATCGTATGCGAGGACCCCGCCGCCCCGGGAGGCCTGCCGTGACGAGGACCGCACACTCCTGCGCGCCTGCTCCAAAATCTTCTCCAAAGAGGAGAACGGCCGGGCCCCGCCGATGGTGCCGCGTCCGGCACGCGAATTGCGCGAATTGTGATCACCCACTCACGCACCGCAAAACAATGGCGCCCCCCGCACACCCCCGAACAGAATCGGGCGATGGAGCCCGTCACCCTCACCACCGACCGACTCGTCCTGCGCCCGGTCGGCCCGCAGGACGCCGACGCCGTGTACGCCGCCGCCCAGGACCCCGACATCCAACGCTGGACCACCATCCCCTCCCCCTATCTCCCCGAACACGCCCGCAGCTTCACCGAGGAACTCGCCCCGCACGGCTGGGCCGACGGCTCGACGTTCACCTTCGGCGTCTTCCTCCCCGAAGGAGCCCTGGCCGGCATGCTCAGCCTCATGATGCGCTCCCTGGGCACCGCCGAGATCGGCTTCTGGGCGACGAAGGAGCACCGCGGCCACGGCTACACCGCCGAGGCCGCCCTCACCGCCGCCCGCTGGGCCTTCACCGCCCTCTCCATCGACCGCGTCGAATGGCGCGCCGAGGTCGGCAACACCGCCTCCCGCGCGGTCGCCGAACACATCGGCTTCACCCTGGAGGGCACCCTGCGCTCCGCCTTCAACAACAACGGCGTACGCCGCGACTGCTGGCTGGCCTCCCTCCTCCCCTCAGACCTGGGCCTACCGTCGGCGGCCCCCTACCTACCGGCCCCTTCAGCCCGTCCGGCGTTTGAGGACGAGGCCCTTTAGCGGCCGAAAGCGGGGGTCTGGGGACTCAGCCCCCAGGTTCGGGACGGGAAGGGGCGGCGGGGGCGAAAACCCTCAAGGCCCACCCCCACAGCACAAACCCCCAGCTCACCCCCCACTGTCAGTCCCACCGCCTATCGTGCGGACACATGACGACCCCGCGCCACACCGCAGAGCACTCCACGGAGCTCTCCGCAGACGAAGCCCGCCGCATCGCCCTCCGCGCACAGGGCTTCCTCGGCACCCCCGACCGCAAGGCCGGCGTCCGCGGAGTCCTCCGCCACCTCGGCGCGGTCCAACTCGACACCATCTCCGTCCTCGCCCGGTCCCACGAACTCATCCCGTACGCCCGTCTCGGCGCCGTCGACCGCAAGACAGTGGAGAACGCCTACTGGAAGGACACGCACGCCTTCGAGTACTGGTCCCACGCCGCCTGCATCCTCCCCATCGAGGAATGGCCCCACTTCGCCTTCCGCCGCCGCGCCTACCGCAACCGCCCTCACTGGAACCACGACCTCCCGGACGGCACCTATGACCAGGTCGTCAAACAGCTCCGCACCGAAGGCCCCCTCACCGCGACGGAGTTGGGCGGCGCGAAGAAGACCAGCGAGTGGTGGGACTGGTCCGGCACCAAGGTCGCCGTCGAACGCGCACTGATGTACGGCGAGGTCGTCTGCGTCGAGCGCCGCGGCTGGAAGCGCGTCTACGACCTCGCCGAACGCGCCGTCCCGGCCGACCTGCTGCATGACGAGCTGGACGACACCGAGTGCCTGCGCCGGCTGGTCCGCCTGGCCGGCCAGTCCCTCGGCGTCGGCACCCGCGCGGACATCGCCGACTACCACCGTCTCAAGGGCGAACAGGTCGACGCGGTGATCGCCGACTCGGGCCTGGTCCCCGTCACCGTCGAGGGCTGGGGCAAGCCGGCCTGGGCCGACCCGGCCGCTCTTCGGACACCTCCGCGCGGCCGCCACCGCACCACGCTCCTGTCCCCCTTCGACTCCCTCGTCTGGGAACGCGCGCGCACCGAGCGGATCTTCGGCTTCACCCACCGCCTGGAGGCCTACGTCCCCAAGCCGAAGCGGGTATACGGCTACTTCGCGATGCCGGTCCTGGCGGGCGGGCGCCTCGTCGGCCGCGTGGATCCTGCCCGAGAGGGCAACACACTGGTGGCCAAGCAGGTCACCCTGGACGGCCCGAAGGCGGTCCCGGCGGTCGCCCAGGCCCTGCTGGAGGCGGCGAGCTGGGTCGACTGCACGAACGTACGCGTGGAGCGCGTGGACGCCCCGGAGCTGCGCGAGCCGCTCGCCCAGGAACTCGCCCGCGCACTGACCTGACCCACGTCACCGGCTCACCGCCCGATCGGATGACCGGCTCACCGGATCCCCGGCTCACCGGATCTCGAGGATCTTCTCCCGCATCGCGTACACCACCGCTTCCATCCTGGAGTGCAGCTGCAGCTTCTCCAGGATGTTGCGCACATGGTTCTTCACGGTGTTCTCGGAGATGAACAACTCCTTGGCGATGTCACGGTTGTTCATCCCCGTCGCGACGAGCTTGAGCACCTCCAGCTCGCGGTCCGTCAGCCGCGGCGCCGGGACGAGCCGACGCTCGTCGGTCCGCTGGATCATCGACTTGAACTCGGTGAGCAGCTTCGACGCCATCGAGGGACTGATCTGCGACTGCCCGTCGGCGACCGCGCGAATCGCGGTGGCCACCTCGTCCGTGGAGATCTCCTTGAGGAGATAACCGGTCGCGCCCGCCTTGATCGCCTCGTAGAGGTCGGCTTCCTCGTCGCTGATCGTCAGCATGATGATCTTCGCGCTGGGGGCCACCTCCTTGATGGAGGTGCACGCCTCGATACCACCGCGCTTGGGCATCCGTACGTCCATCAGCACGATGTCCGGCAGCAGGTCGGCGGCCTTGTCCACGGCCTCGGCGCCGTCGCCCGCCTCGCCGACGACCTGGATGTCCTCCTCGGCCGCCAGCACGATCTCCAGTCCGCGGCGGAACAGGGCGTGGTCGTCCACGACAAGGACTCTGATCGGCTCCTTGCGTGAGGTGCCCCCGTCCGGGCCCATGCCGACGACGCCACCGTCGGCATCCTCGTCACGCATCGGTCCGAAGCTGTCCGCCATCGTTCCTCCCCCTGAAGGCTGCGGCCGTGGTCCAGGGCCATCGCCAACCCAAGGCAACGGCCCACCGGTTGAGCCGCCCTTGCCATGATTCCATGTCCGGACGACAACGGGGTGACAGTGCGGTGCCCGAAGGGGTCGCGCACGGGTGCCCCTGGGGGCGCACAAGCGCTCCAGGGGCACGCCGCTGAGTGTCACCGGGCCAGGTCAGCCGCCCAGCGCGCCGCCCGCCTCGGGGGAGTGCGCCTGCGCGACCATCGGGTCCGTGTCGAGGTGGATCACGCCGTAGTCGTAGGCGTGCCGCCGGTAGACGACGCTGGGCTGCTTGGTCTCGGAGTCGACGAACAGATAGAAGTCGTGGCCGACCAGTTCCATCTCGTAGAGGGCCTGGTCGAGGGTCATCGCAGCGGCGACGTGGGTCTTCTCGCGGACCACCAGCGGGCCATCGCCCTGTACCTCCAGCGAACCGATCTTCTTGGTCGGCACACTGGCCGACTCGTCCGCCGGGACGGCGTGGCCGTTGCTGTTGAGCGTCGCCACACCCGGAACGTGGTCGGGGACCTCTGCCGCGGAGAGCCGTCGCGCGCCGCGGCGCGTGTAACGCTTGTCGTGCTGCTTGCGCAGCTGGGCGTCGAGCTTCTCCGCAGCCAGGTCGAGTGCCGCGTACGGGTCGTTGGCCGCCGCCTCCGCCCGGATCACCGGACCGCGGGAGCGGAGCGTGATCTCCACTCGGTCACAGCGGTCGGCCTGTCGGGGGTTGGGCTCCTTGGACACCTCGACGTCGAGGCTGATCACCTTGCCGTCGAGCTTCTGGATCTTCTCCAGCTTCAGCTTCTCGGCCACGTGCTTGCGGAACCGCTCGGGCACCTCGGTCTTGCGGCCCTTGACGACGATGTCCACGCAGAACTCCGTTCCCGGATCACTCCGCTTCAGCGGCGGAGCATCTCCCTTTTGCACCAGGCCCCGGTAGGCACCGGAACCTCTGACTCGGCGACTTCCACCTCCTCCTCCCCCATGGACGAGATCTACACCCCAGGTGCTGCAGGGGATTACGAAACCCGCAGCACGGCATTCGGAAATGAGAGGTGTGGCCTGCGGCTTTCCCTCACAACCGAACATATCTCGCCCGGACGGATGTCGTCACCCTCTACTGCGGCGTACCTCCGTTCAGGTGAATTGACCCTCTCATTACCTGCAACGACGCAAGTTCTCACTCAGTTCCGGTTTATAGCGAAGGAATCCGGTGGCGCCGCGACCACGGCCGCGCAGACCACCTCACCGGCGCGGCCCCCGCCGCCCGGCCCCGCCGACGACCCGCCCGCACCTCCCTCCGCTGCTCCGGACGGCCGTACCTCTCTGCCTTCCCTGCCGACACGCGCGTACACAACCGCCGCGCCCACATCCCACCCCATGTACGGCCGCTCCGCATCCGCCCGCTCCGCCGCCGTGGCCGCCCGCACCGCGCGCGCCGCCTCCGCGAGGGACGCGCCTGTCGTGATCAGGTCGTCGACGAGCACCACCGGACCGCCGGACAGCACCCGCGCCCCGCCGGGAGCCACCACCAACGCGCCCACCAGGTTGTCCAGTCGCTGCCGGGAGTTGAGCCCGGCCTGGTCAGCTACCGCCCGCCGCTGCCGCAACACCGCCGCCACCCGCACCGACACCCCGGCCCTACGCAGCTCACCGGCCGCAGCGAAGGCGATCCGGCGGGCCGGGTCATGACCTCGGGCGCGGACCGAGGCGGGGGTGGAGGGAACGGGGACGAGCAGCACTCCTGCTCCGGGGGGAGGGGCCCCCTCCCCCACCCCCGCCTCCCCCAACCCCGCGCGCACCGCCCCCGCCAACGCCTCGCCGAGCGGTCGCGCAAGTGCCAGCGCGCCGCGCTCCTTGTGGGCCAGCAGCATCGCCCGTACCTCGTCCGCGTACCGGGTCGCCGCGTGCACGGCGGGCAGCCCGGGCGGTTCTGGTGTGGGCCGTACCCGGGCGGGCGCGGCTCCGTCCAGTGCGGTGCGGCACTGGGGGCAGAGCGCCGTGCGGCCGCTGCCGCAGCCGCCGCACTCGGTCGGCAGCATCAGGCCGGCCAGCTCCTGCCACCATCCGCGAACGGCTTCCACGACGACCACAGTGCCAAGGCGGGAACGGGCGCGCCACCCCTGTGGATAACTTCTCCGGCCCACCCTGTGGACAACCGTCGAAAAGACGCCCTGGAAGCCGTCAGGCCAAAGTAAAGAAGCAGCTCAGCCCGGAAAATCGCAAGATCGCACCGCCATAGGGCGGGCAGGCACTCGGAAGGCTCTCTCCCTCTCCTCATCTCTCCCCGACAAAGGAAAAGATCAGATCACCCGGGATAAAACGCGGCCGAAGCCGTCTCCTTCAGGGTTCGCCAGCCGCTCCCGCCGGGCAGCCACAACAGTCCGTCCTTGGAGGTGGCGAAGAGGGGGGCGTCGCTGTCCTCGGAGGCGGCGATGCTCTTGACCTCCGTGAGGCCCGGCAGGGTGCCCGCCTCGGGGATCGAGCCGTCGCACTGCACGTACTGCACCTGCTCCACTCCGCCGGACTCGCGCCCGACGACGACGAGCCGGCTGTCTCCGGCCCATGACACGGCCGAGACCTGCTCCAGTTCGGGTGTCGCGGAGCGCAGTTCCTGGACGGAGACGGACTGCTGGTCCCCGCTGCCGGCGGTCCGCTCGATCCGCCCGATGAGCAGGGACTGCTTGCCGTCCTTGTCCACGACGAGCGCGATGCGCGCCCCGTCCGCGGCGACCCGTACGGCGTTGATCCGACCGTCCAGCCTGGGCGTGAGCACCTCCAGCGGCTGCCCTCCGCCCTTCTCCAGCAGAAGCAGCCGGGGGGCGGCGGGGTTGCGGTCGGCCACCCACAGGTCGCCCTGGGCGTCCCAGCTGGGGGTGGTGAGGCGGTCGGTCTCGGTCTTGCCGCTGCTCTGCAGGACGGGCTCGCCGAGGGAGCTGCTGGTCACGGTGGAGGTGACGTAGAGCGTCTTGCCGTCGAGGGAGACTCCGGCGGCGCTGTGTTCGTCGCGGGCCACGGCGACCGAGCGCAGCGCCTTGGCGCCGTCGCCGAGGGCCCCGGGCACGGCGTCGGCCTTGGCGGTGCCGCCGGCGCTGCTGGCCATCCTGACGAGCCGGTGGCGGCCGTCGATGAAGTACAGGTAGGCGGGGCGGGTGACGGAGCCGCGGGAGGCGACGCCGACGGCCTCCTCCTCGGTGAGCGAGCAGAGTTGCCTGCCGTCGGCCCGCAGTGCGATCTCGTCCACGGTGGGGGTGAGGCTCTGGAGGGTGTAGAGCAGTTGGGCGGCCATCTCGTCGCACTTGCCGCGCCCGATGCGGGCCGCCTTGTCGTTCAGCGGCACGGTGAGCTTGTTCTGGTCGTCGGGCGTGAGCGCGGTGACGTCCTTCCGGAGCGTCGTGCCCGTGGGGAAGCTCGATCTGACGACGGGGCGGAGCCAGCTGGTGGGTCCGCTGAGCAGGGAGCGCACCATCTGGGTCGTGGGGTCGACGCGTTCGCGCACGTAGACGGGGTCGGCGACGGCCATCGGCTGTCCGGAGCCGGCGGCCGTGGTGTTCGAGGCGAAGTAGTACTTGTTGACGGACATGTAGTTGCGCTGGAAGTCGGACTTGCCCATGACGACGCCCTGGGGGAGCGCGTCGATGCGCCATTGGCTGCTCTTCTTGTCGCGCGTGAGGTGCACGGTCTGGCTGTAGCCGCCGGCGGCCGGCGTGTACGACTGTTGCGCGTCCACGGTGGCGACCTTGGCGCCGGTCAGGGTGAACGAGAAGTCGTCGCCCTCCTCCCGGCCGCCCGACCGGCCCGCTTCGGTCCCGGGGCCGTCCGCCAGCACCGTCGTGGAGCGCTCCGGCTCCCATTTCTGGGCAGCTCTGGGGGTGAGGTACTGCCGTGCGGTCGAGTAGCGCGGGTCGTCGCTGGTCAGCGCTTCGAGGAAGCCTTGGACGATTTCCGAGGGCGGGGCGTCGTCCCGGGGCGGCATCGCGAACACCCGCACCTGCGTGTCCTGACGCGGCGTGGACTCGACGCCGCGCAGATCCCCGTTGTCGGGCATCGAGGCGCACCCCGCCAGCAGTACGACACCGCAGGCGGCGTACGCCATCGCGCGCGCCGGCGTGCGCCGGTCGCCCCCCTTGCGGTCAGCGCCCACGAAATGCCTCCCCTTGCTCGTCCGAGCCCTCCGACCCGGCGTTCCGCCGACCCGAAACCCCACTCCTGGCCGCGTCCGTCCGACCCGAAGCCGCACTCCGTGCCGCGTCCGCCCGGCTGGAAGCCCCGCTCCCCACCACATCCGTCCGCTCCGGCGTCCCGCCCTCCACCGCACCCGGATTCACATCCGCGTCCGCCGTGTCGCGCGGGTTCTCATCGCGCCCCGTGTCGGCGGCGGGCGGGTCGTCCTGGCGTCGCGTGGGCGTCGCCGAGGAGGGCCGGGGGACCACGCGCGCGCCGTTGCCCGGCAGCGCCGTCGGGTCGGCCGTGGGGGCCGCGGCGGCCATCCGGGGCGTGAGCGGCGCCCGGGCGGGCGACAACTGCTCACCGGCGGTCTGCACCGGCACCGTGGCGCTCTTCTCGCCTCCCGCGCGCGGGAGGCCGGCGTCGTTGAGTCCGCGATTACGGCGGGAGTCCTTGGGTTCCAGCGGTATCGGCGAGCCTCGCAGCGGCTCGTCCGCGGTCCTGGGCAGGGTCAGCCGGAACTGTGAGCCGCCGCCCGGCTCGCCCCAGGCCTGGAGCCAGCCGCCGTGCAGCCGCGCGTCCTCCAGGGCGATGGACAGCCCCAGACCGGTACCGCCGGTGGTACGCGCGCGTGCCGGGTCGGCCCGCCAGAAGCGGCTGAAGACGCGGGTGGCCTCTCCGGGCTTGAGGCCGACGCCGTAGTCGCGCACGGCGATCGCGACGGCGCCGCCGGCCGCGGCGAGCTTGACGACGACGTCCTTGCCCTCGCCGTGCTCGACGGCGTTGACCACCAGGTTCCGCAGCACCCGCTCCACGCGCCGGGCGTCGGCCTCGGCGACCACGGGCTGCTGGTCGCCGATGACCCGGACGGTGGTGCCCTTGCGTTCGGCGAGCGGCGCGGCCCCGCTGACGACCCTGCGCACGACTTCCCTGAGGTCGATCGGCTCGGCTTCCAGGGCGGCGGCCCCGGCGTCGAAGCGGCTGATCTCCAGCAGGTCCGCGAGCAGCGTCTCGAACCGGTCGAGCTGGTCGGCGAGCAGTTCCGCCGACCGCGCGGTCACCGGGTCGAAGTCGACGCGCGCGTCATGGATGACGTCGGCGGCCATCCGCACGGTCGTGAGCGGGGTGCGCAGTTCGTGCGACACGTCGGACACGAACCGGCGCTGCATCCGCGACAGGTCCTCCAGCTGCTGGATCTTGAGCTGAAGGTTCTGCGCCATCTTGTTGAAGGCCTCGCCGAGGCGCGCGATGTCGTCCTCGCCGGTGACCTTCATCCGCTCCTGGAGCCGTCCCGCGGACAGCCGCTCGGCGATTCCTGCGGCCATCCGCACGGGCGTGACGACCTGCCGCACCACGAGCCAGGCGATCGCGCCCAGGAGTACGACGACGAAGAGTCCGGCGGTCGCGAGCGTGCCCTTGACCAGGCTCAGCGACTTCTCCTCCTGGGTGAGCGGGAAGAGGTAGTACAGCTCGTAGGGGTCGCCGTTGGGGTCGTTGACCCGTTTGCCGATGACCAGCGCAGGCTGGGAGTCCTTGTCGTCGAGGTAGATGACGCGGGAGTAGATCTGGGCCGCTCCCGTGCTGCTGTTGACCTTGGCGCGCAGGTCGTCCGGAACGCTCTTGTTGTAGTCCACGGAGCCGGAGGCACGCGGCCCGCGGACGCCGCCGCTGTCGTCGCCCGGGGGCAGGGTGACCACGTCGAACGCGCCCTGGCCGCCGCTGGACAGCGACTGCACGAGCTCGCTCATCCATTCGATGGCGTTCTGCGAGGCGGCGCCGTCCGCCGGGGTGCCGTCGGCGGAGGCCGCGCTGGCCGCTTCGTCGGCCTTCGCCTTGGCCACGGCGAACCCGCCGGTGGCCTGGCTCTGGGACGCCTTGACCTTGGCGTCCAGCAGCCCGTTGCGCACCTGCCCAATGACGACGAACCCGAGCAGCAGGACGACGCCCAGCGACATCAGCAGGGTCGTGACGACGACCTTGAGCTGGATGTTGCGCCGCCACAACCGCATGACCGGCAGCAGCGGCCGGCGCACCCAGCGCAGCAGCAGCCTCAGGACGGGGCTGCCCTGCACCCCGCCCTGCAGCAGTCCGCCTTCGAGGAGGCGTCCCAAGCGCGATCCCGCGGTCTTCCGGCCGACAGGCCGCTCCGGACGGGCCCCGGACCGGCCGGGGGCCGAAGCGGCACTGTCCCCGGACATGTCAGCTCGGTCCTGCCTTGTAACCGACGCCTCGGACGGTCACCACGATCTCCGGCCGCTCCGGGTCCTTCTCGACCTTGGAGCGCAGCCGCTGTACGTGCACGTTCACCAGGCGGGTGTCCGCGGCGTGCCGGTAGCCCCACACCTGCTCCAGGAGCACCTCGCGGGTGAACACCTGCCACGGCTTGCGCGCCAGGGCGACCAGCAGGTCGAACTCCAGCGGGGTCAGCGCGATCGACTGCCCTTCCCGCTTCACGGAGTGACCGGCCACGTCGATGACGAGGTCGCCGATGGTGAGCTGCTCGGGCGCGGGCTCCTCCGACCTCCGCAGCCGCGCCCGGATACGGGCGACGAGCTCCTTCGGCTTGAACGGCTTCACGATGTAGTCGTCGGCGCCGGACTCCAGCCCGACGACCACGTCGACGGTGTCGCTCTTGGCCGTGAGCATCACGATCGGCACCCCGGACTCCGCCCTGATCAGGCGGCACACCTCGATGCCGTCCCGGCCGGGCAGCATCAGGTCCAGCAGCACCAGGTCGGGTTTCGCCTCACGGAAAGCAGCCAGCGCCTTGTCGCCGTCGGCTACGAAAGACGGCTCAAAACCTTCACCACGCAACACAATGCCGAGCATCTCGGCCAGTGCGGTGTCGTCGTCGACGACAAGGACTCGTCCCTTCATAAACGACATCATCCCATTCTCGTAACAGTGACAGCGGCGCTGGTGAGCAGGGTCACTGGCCCGTGACGATAGTCGTACGCGGCGGTCACTGTCTGCCCCGACCGTCGTCGCAGCCGTCAGCGCTGATGTCAGCACCAGGAGAATCCCGTGCGCCACCGGCCCGACGGCACTCCCCCGACCGGAAAATCTCGGTGCGGTACGGCGCCCACCGGTGGTGGGATGCGCCGCATGACCGACTCCTTGCACGACCGTATCGAGCAGTACTACGCCACCGTCCCCCTGCTCTTCGCCGCCGCCGAGGACTTCGGCCCACTGCGCCTGTTCGTACGGAAGGACCCGGGCGCCCCGTACTACGGCGGCCCGAGTCACGCTCAGCCCACTGCCGAGGGCGCGCCGTCGGTCCGCACCGCCGACATCGCCCGGGTGCGTGCCCGCCAGCGCGAGCTGGGCGTGCCGGAGGCGTTCGAGTGGCTGGCCGAGTCCGCTCCGGCACTGCGTGCCCTTGTCGAGGCGGCCGGACTGCCGGTGCTGGAACGCCCGCTGATGGTGCTCGATCCGCACCTCCCGCTGGCCCCGCAGCCCCTGCCGGACGGTGTGACGCTTCGGGTGCTGACGGCGGACGACCCGGTCCTGCCCGCAGCGCTCGCCCTGCCCCGCCTGGCCTTCGCCAAGGAGGCCCCCACGGTGGCGTCGGCGGTCCGTACGGAGCTGACGGCGCTGGCCCAGGAGCTGACCGCCGACGGCACCGTGGCCACGGTCCGCCCCACCCTCAGCGCCGGGCACAAGACGCTCGTCGCCGCCCTGGCCCCGGACGGCGCCCCGCTCGCCACCGGCCACTACCACCCGGCGAACGGCGCCACCGAGATCGGCGGCATCGGCACCCTTCCCACCGCCCGCCGTCAGGGACTGGCCGCCGCCGTCACCGCGGCCCTGGTCGCCCACGCCCGCGACCACGGCGTCGGCACGATCTTCCTCGCCTACGCCGATGCCGGCGTCGCCCGCCTCTACGCCCGCCTGGGCTTCCGCCCCACCTCCACCACCCTTCTGATCGCCAACCAGCCCGCACGGTCGTAGAACCGAGACCCCGTCCACCACCCGATGCGACCGTCAGCCGCTCTCCCGCCGCTCTCGCCTGCCGGTCACGGTCGGGACCGCCCCTGGTCCTGGCCCGACCTGGCACACAGCTCGGCGAGCGCCCCGCCGGTCACCGGCGACACCGCGCCCTCCTCCGTGACGATCGCCGTCACCAGCTCGGGCGGCGTCACATCGAACGCCGGGTTGTACGCCTGCGTCCCCAGCGGGGCCACCGCGATCCCTCCTCCCGCTCCCGTCGCCGGCGCCTGCGGCACCGCGAACTCCGTCACTTCGGACCCGGCGCGCTGCTCGACCTCGATCGACGCCCCGTCCGCCGTGTCCGGATCCACCGTCGTCAACGGCGCGACCACGATGAACGGCACATGGTGGTAGCGCGCGAGCACCGCCAGCGGATAGCTCCCCACCTTGTTCGCCACTGCTCCGTCGGCCGCGATGCGGTCCGCCCCGATCAGCACCGCGTCGACCTCGCCCGCCGCGAACAGCGAGCCCGCCGCGTTGTCGGTGAGCAGGGTGTACGCCATGCCGTTGCGGGCCGCCTCGTACGCCGTCAGGCGCGCGCCCTGCAGCAGCGGACGCGTCTCGTCCACCCACAGCCGGCGAAGCCGCCCCGCCCGGTGCGCCGCGAGCGCCACCGCGAACGCCGTCCCCTCCCCGCCCGACACCAGCGAGCCGGTGTTGCAGTGCGTGAGGATGCGGTGCCCGCCGCCGGGCAGCAGTTCGTCGAGGAGCGCCAGCCCGTGCCGGGCCATCCGGGTGCTCGCCTCGGCGTCCTCCCGGTGCAGCTGCCGCGCGGCTGCCAGCGCAGCCCGAGCGCCCTGCCCCGGATCCCCGCCCCCGGCGAGCTCCGCCAGGTACGCGGACCGGGCCCGGCGCACGCCGACGGACAGGTTCACCGCGGTGGGCCGGGCGCCCGCCAGCGCCGTCGCGGCCTCGTCCACGTCGAAGCCGCGCGCGGCGGCGAGCGCGACGCCGTACGCCCCGGCGATCCCGAGCAGCGGCGCCCCGCGCACTGCGAGCGAGCGGATCGCCTCCACCAGCGCGGACGCGTCCGTACAAACCAGTTCGACCTCCTCGGCCGGCAGTCTCGTCTGGTCGAGAAGCACCAGGACGGGACCTTCAGGAGGCTCCTGCCATCGGATCGCCGGTATCCCGGCCGGCCGCTTGTCCTCGCCGGATCGCGCGTACTGATCAGCCATGCGGTCAGTCTGCCCCGTATCCGGCGGACAATTGAAGGTGTGCAGCCCCTACCGCGGCCGGTCACCCGGTGACCGCCCCATGGCACGATGGCTCCCAACCGGCCGCCGCGACCGCGGACGGGCACCGTGAAGGAGCGACGATGAAAGACACTCCGGGCTGGGCCTCGCCCGGATCCGCCCCGTCCGACGGACAGGAGCCCGGCGCGTCCGCTCCCCACGACCGGCCGACCGGCGCGCAGCCCACGGACCAGCCGGGCGTGAACCCGCAGAGCCCCGGCCCGAAGTGGTCCGAGGAACAGCCGCCACCCGCCCAGTGGTCCGCGCCCACAGGCCCGCAGAACCCGGGCCAGGCCCCGCCGCCCCCACCGCCCGGCCCCGGCTGGGGCAACCGACCGCCCGCCGGCCCCAGCGGCTACGGCGGCGGCCCCGCAGGCTACAGCGGCCCCGGCGGTTACGGCGCTCCCAGCGGCTGGGGCGCCGGCTGGGGCGGCCCGCCCCCCGCGGCCAAGCCCGGCGTGATCCCGCTGCGCCCGCTCGGCGTGGGCGAGATCCTCGACGGCGCCGTCTCCACCATGCGCACCTACTGGCGCACGGTCCTCGGCATCTCCCTGACCGTCGCGATCGTCACCGAGATCATCGTCGTCCTGCTGCAGGGCCTGGTCCTGAACGGCACCACGGACACATCCGCCCTCAGCGACCCCAGTGCCACCTTCGAAGAGCAGACCGACGCCATGCGCGACGTCATGCTCAACTCCGGCGTCATCCTCCTCGTCACGCTGATCGGCACCATCGTCGCGACCGCCCTGCTCACCGCCGTCACCAGCCGCGCGGTGCTCGGCAAGTCGGTCACCCTCAAGGAGGCCTGGCGCGACGCCCGCCCCCAGGTGCCCAGGCTCTTCGGCCTGATCTTCCTGCTTCTGCTCATCGCGGCCGGCGTCGGCCTCGCGGGCGTGCTGCCGGGCATCCTCGTCGCCGCCGCGGGCAGCAGCGAAGCGGGCGCCGCGCTCACCGGCCTGGGCAGCCTCGCGTCGGTCGTCGTCGCGCTGTGGCTGCTGGTCCGCTTCTCCCTCGCCTCGCCCGCCCTGATGCTCGAGAAGCAAGGCATCAGGAAGTCCCTGGGCCGCTCCGCGAAGCTCGTGCGCGGCTCCTGGTGGCGGGTCTTCGGCATCCAGCTGCTCGCCCTGGTCATCGCGAACATCGTCGCGACGCTCGTCGTCGTCCCCTTCGCCCTCCTCGGCGCCGGCCTGAGCGACGAAGGCATCGGCGGCCTCATCGACGCCGGCGGCGCCTACGGCTGGACCTACCTGATCGTCAGCGGGGTCGGCTCGGTGATCGGCTCCATGATCACGTACCCCATCACGGCAGGCGTCTTCGTGCTCCTCTACATCGACCGGCGCATCCGCCGCGAGGCCCTCGACCTCGACCTGGCCCGCGCCGCAGGCATCCAGGACTACGGCTCCTCCGCCCCCGGCACGACCCCCGGGAGCTGATGCGGTGCGTCCGACGGGGGGAGTTCTCACAGCGGTACCGCACCCGGGCGGCACACCCGCGCGCGTACTGCACGGCGTCACCGACACGGCTCCCGCGGCCCTGTCGCGGGCCGCCGACAGAGCCGTACGTGCCCTGCTGCGGGCGGCCGACGGCCCGATGCCGGCGCTGGCCCGCTCGAGCGACGAACCGCCCGTGACGATCCCCCGGGATCCCGCCCGGGAGGCGGCCCGCCGCGAGCTGTCCAAACGCCTGTACCACGAGAACGACCCCGGCCTGTTCGAACGCGCCCTGAACCGCTTCTGGGAGTGGATCGGCGACCTGCTCGGCTCCGCGTCCACCGCCACCCCCGGCGGCACGCTGGGCCTGTTCGTCGTCATCCTGGCCGTCGTTGCCGTCGTGGGCGCCCTGTGGTGGCGCCTGGGCACCCCGCGCCGCCAACCCGCCTCCGCCGCCGCCCTGTTCGACGACCGCCCCCGCAGCGCCGCCGAGCACCGCGCGGCCGCCGAGGCGCACGCCGCCCAAGGCCACTGGAACCAGGCCGTCCAGGAACGCATGCGCGCCATCGTCCGTTCCCTGGAGGAACGCGCCCTCCTCGACGCCCGCCCCGGCCGCACGGCCGACGAGGCAGCCGCCGAAGCCGGCCGCACCCTGCCCGCCCACCTCGACCGACTGCGCACCGCCGCCCGCGACTTCGACGACGTGACATACGGCGGCCGCAGGGCGAGCGAGCAGTCGTACCACCGCATCGCGGAACTCGACCGCGACCTGGAACGCACCAAGCCCCAGCTCCCGGCGAGCAGCACCCTCACCGCGGCCCCCACCGCCCGCCAGGGAGCCGCCGAATGACCACCGGGGCCACGCTCCCCTCCACCCCGGCCTCGCCCACCGCCCGCCAGGTATGGACCCGCGCGCGAGGACTCGCTCTCGCCCTCGTCCTCCTCCTCGCGGGGGCCGTCGCGCTGGCCGCCCTCCACTCCGACACCCAGCGCGGAGCCCTCGACCCACGCTCCGCCGACCCCTACGGCAGCCGCGCCCTGGCCGAACTCCTCGCCGACCGAGGCGTGTCCACCCGCGTGGTCACCACCCTGGCCGACGCCCGCGCCGCCGCCGACTCCGCCACCACCCTCCTGGTCGCCGCCCCCGACCTCCTGACGGAACGCCAGCAAACGGCCCTGCACTCGACGACCGCCGCTTCCGGCGGCCGCACCGTCCTCGTCGCCCCCGGCACCCCGTCCGTGAAGACGCTCGCCCCCGGCGTCACCGCCGACCCCGCCACCAGCTACGGCTCCGCGCTCTCCCCCGACTGCGCACTGCCCGACGCCCGACGCGCCGGCACCGCCGAAACCGGGGGCATCCGCTACAGCACCACCCATCTCGACGCGGACGAGTGCTACCCCAGCCGACGCCTGGCCACCGTGCTGCGCATCCCAGACTCCTCCGGAGACGGCGACACCGTCGTCCTCGGCTCGCCCGACATCCTCTACAACACCCGCCTCGACAAGCAGGGCAACGCCTCGCTCGCCCTTCAACTCCTCGGCTCCCGGCCCCATCTGGTCTGGTACCTCCCCTCGCTCTCCGACGCCTCCGCCACCGACCCCGACGACGAACAGGGCTTCCTCGACCTGCTCCCCTCCGGCTGGCTCTGGGGCACACTGCAGCTCTTCGTCGCGGCAGCCCTCGCCGCCCTCTGGCGGGCACGCCGACTCGGCCCCCTGGTGCCCGAAAAACTCCCCGTCGCGATCCGCGCCTCCGAAACCGTCGAAGGCCGCGCCCGCCTCTACCGCAAAGCAACCGCCCGCGACCGCGCGGCCGCCGCTCTTCGCTCCACCACCCGCACCCGCCTCGCCCCTCTCGTAGGCGTCCCCGTCGCCCAGGCGCACGCGCCCGAAGCCCTGCTCCCCGCCCTGTCCGCCCACCTCCACGGCGACGGACAGTCCCTGCACTCCCTCCTCTTCGGCCCACCACCCGGCGACGACGCGGCCCTCATCGCACTCGCCGACCAACTCGACGCCCTCGAAAGAGAGGTACGCCGTCCATGATGGACCCGACCACTGACAACGCCGGGCACACCGGGGACCCGGGCCGTGCCCGCGCTTCCCTGGAGGCGCTGCGCGCCGAGATCGCCAAGGCCGTGGTCGGCCAGGACCCCGCCGTGACCGGTCTCGTCGTCGCCCTCCTCTGCCGCGGACACGTTCTCCTAGAAGGAGTCCCCGGAGTGGCCAAAACGTTGCTCGTCCGCGCCCTCGCCTCCGCACTCGAACTCGACACCAAGCGCGTCCAGTTCACCCCCGACCTCATGCCGAGCGACATCACCGGCTCCCTCGTCTACGACACCCGCACCGCCGAGTTCTCCTTCCAGCCCGGCCCCGTCTTCACCAACCTCCTCCTCGCCGACGAGATCAACCGCACCCCGCCGAAGACCCAGTCGTCCCTCCTCGAAGCCATGGAGGAACGCCAGGTCACGGTCGACGGCACCGCACGCCCCCTCCCCGACCCCTTCCTGGTCGCGGCGACCCAGAACCCCGTCGAGTACGAGGGCACGTACCCGCTCCCCGAAGCCCAGCTGGACCGTTTCCTCCTCAAGCTGACGATCCCGCTCCCCTCCCGCCAGGAGGAGATCGACGTCCTCACCCGCCACGCCGAGGGCTTCAACCCCCGCGACCTGCATGCCGCCGGCGTACGCCCCGTCGCAGGCCCGGCCGACCTGGAAGCCGCCCGCGCAGCAGTGGCCAAAACAACCATCTCCCCCGAGATCACGGCCTACGTCGTCGACATCTGCCGCGCCACCCGCGAATCCCCGTCCCTCACCCTGGGCGTCTCCCCCCGAGGCGCGACCGCCCTCCTGGCCACGGCACGCGCATGGGCCTGGCTGACCGGCCGCGACTACGTCATCCCCGACGACGTCAAAGCCCTCGCCCTCCCCACCCTCCGCCACCGCGTCCAACTGCGCCCGGAGGCCGAGATGGAAGGCGTGACGGCCGACTCCGTCATCAACGCGATCCTCGCCCACGTCCCCGTTCCCCGCTGATGGCCCTCACCGGACGCGCCGCACTCCTCGCGGCCCTCGGCTCCCTCCCCGTCGGCATCTGGGACCCCGGCTGGGCGGGCATCCTGGCCGTCAACGCCCCCCTGGCCGCGGCCTGCGCCTGCGACTACGCCCTCGCGGCCCCGGTACGACGCCTGCTCCTGACCCGCTCCGGAGACACCTCCGTCCGCCTGGGCGACACGGCCGACGTCACCCTCACGGTCACCAACCCGTCCCGCCGCCTCCTACGGGCACGCCTGCGGGACGCCTGGCCCCCCAGCAGCTGGCTGCCCGGCACCGAGACCGACGCATCCCGCCACCACCTCACGGTCCCCGCCGGCGAACGCCGCCGCGTCACCACCCGCCTACGCCCCACCCGCCGCGGCGACCGCCAGGCCGACCGCGTCACCATCCGCTCCTACGGCCCTCTCGGCCTCCTCTCCCGCCAAGGCGCCCACAGAGTCCCCTGGACGGTACGCGTCCTGCCCCCGTTCACCAGCCGCAAGCACCTCCCCTCGAAACTCGCCCGCCTCCGCGAACTCGACGGCCGCACCAGCGTCCTCACCCGCGGCGAAGGCACAGAATTCGACAGCCTGCGCGAATACGTCCCCGGCGACGACACCCGCTCCATCGACTGGCGTGCCACCGCCCGCCACGCCACGGTCGCGGTCCGCACCTGGCGCCCGGAACGCGACCGCCACATCCTCCTGGTCCTCGACACCGGCCGCACCTCTGCTGGCCGCGTCGGGGACGCCCCCCGCCTCGACGCCTCCATGGACGCGGCCCTTCTCCTCGCCGCACTGGCATCCCGCGCCGGCGACCGAGTGGACCTGCTCGCCTACGACCGCCGCCCACGCGCCCTCGTCCAAGGCCGAACGGCCCGCGACGTCCTTCCCTCCCTCGTCAACGCGATGGCCGCCCTCGAACCCGAACTGGTCGAAACAGACGCCCGCGGCCTCACCGCCACAGCCCTCCGTACGGCGCCCCGCCGCTCCCTGATCGTCCTGCTGACCACGCTCGACGCAGCCCCGGTCGAAGAGGGCCTCCTCCCCGTCCTCCCCCAGCTCACCCAACGCCATACGATCCTGGTGGCATCGGTCGCCGACCCGCACATCGCCCGCATGGCAGGGTCCCGCGGCAACATCGACGCGGTCTACGCGGCAGCCGCCGCCGCCCAAGCCCAGACCGAACGCCATCGCACCGCCGAGCAACTCCGCCGGCATGGCGTCACAGTCGTCGACGCAACACCCGACGAACTCGCTCCCGCACTGGCGGACTCGTATCTGGCACTGAAAGCAGCAGGACGCCTGTAACGCAAAATGGGCTCTCCGAAGAGAGCCCATTCAAGGCGACACAAGAACTCGTGAACGCAGATAACCCCCGTACCGAATAAACGGTACGGGGGTTATCTCAAAATTTGTTCGGCGGTGTCCTACTCTCCCACAGGGTCCCCCCTGCAGTACCATCGGCGCTGTGAGGCTTAGCTTCCGGGTTCGGAATGTAACCGGGCGTTTCCCTCACGCTATGACCACCGAAACACTATGAAACTGTTTCAGCCGCACCACGCCGTGACCGGACGTGGGGCTGTTCGTGGTTTCAGAACCAACACAGTGGACGCGAGCAACTGAGGACAAGCCCTCGGCCTATTAGTACCGGTCAGCTCCACCCATTACTGGGCTTCCACATCCGGCCTATCAACCCAGTCGTCTACTGGGAGCCTTACCCCATCTAGTGGGTGGGAACACTCATCTCGAAGCAGGCTTCCCGCTTAGATGCTTTCAGCGGTTATCCCTCCCGAACGTAGCCAACCAGCCATGCCCTTGGCAGAACAACTGGCACACCAGAGGTTCGTCCGTCCCGGTCCTCTCGTACTAGGGACAGCCCTTCTCAATGTTCCTGCGCGCGCAGCGGATAGGGACCGAACTGTCTCACGACGTTCTAAACCCAGCTCGCGTACCGCTTTAATGGGCGAACAGCCCAACCCTTGGGACCGACTCCAGCCCCAGGATGCGACGAGCCGACATCGAGGTGCCAAACCATCCCGTCGATATGGACTCTTGGGGAAGATCAGCCTGTTATCCCCGGGGTACCTTTTATCCGTTGAGCGACGGCGCTTCCACAAGCCACCGCCGGATCACTAGTCCCGACTTTCGTCCCTGCTCGACCCGTCGGTCTCACAGTCAAGCTCCCTTGTGCACTTACACTCAACACCTGATTGCCAACCAGGCTGAGGGAACCTTTGGGCGCCTCCGTTACTCTTTAGGAGGCAACCGCCCCAGTTAAACTACCCATCAGACACTGTCCCTGATCCGGATCACGGACCCAGGTTAGACATCCAGCACGACCAGAGTGGTATTTCAACGACGACTCACCGTGAACTGGCGTCCACGTTTCAAAGTCTCCCACCTATCCTACACAAGCCGAACCGAACACCAATATCAAACTGTAGTAAAGGTCCCGGGGTCTTTCCGTCCTGCTGCGCGAAACGAGCATCTTTACTCGTAGTGCAATTTCACCGGGCCTATGGTTGAGACAGTCGAGAAGTCGTTACGCCATTCGTGCAGGTCGGAACTTACCCGACAAGGAATTTCGCTACCTTAGGATGGTTATAGTTACCACCGCCGTTTACTGGCGCTTAAGTTCTCAGCTTCGCCACCCCGAAGAGTGACTAACCGGTCCCCTTAACGTTCCAGCACCGGGCAGGCGTCAGTCCGTATACATCGCCTTACGGCTTCGCACGGACCTGTGTTTTTAGTAAACAGTCGCTTCTCGCTGGTCTCTGCGGCCACACCCAGCTCGGGAAGCAAGTCCCCTCACCAGACGTGGCCCCCCTTCTCCCGAAGTTACGGGGGCATTTTGCCGAGTTCCTTAACCATAGTTCACCCGAACGCCTCGGTATTCTCTACCTGACCACCTGAGTCGGTTTAGGGTACGGGCCGCCATGAAACTCGCTAGAGGCTTTTCTCGACAGCATAGGATCATCCACTTCACCACAATCGGCTCGGCATCAGGTCTCAGCCTACATGTGCGACGGATTTGCCTATCGCACGGCCTACACCCTTACCCCGGGACAACCACCGCCCGGGATGGACTACCTTCCTGCGTCACCCCATCACTCACCTACTACAAGTCTGGTCCGTCGGCTCCACCACTTTCCATTCCCCGAAGGGTCCGGAACGGCTTCACGGACTTAGCATCGCCTGGTTCGATGTTTGACGCTTCACAGCGGGTACCGGAATATCAACCGGTTATCCATCGACTACGCCTGTCGGCCTCGCCTTAGGTCCCGACTTACCCTGGGCAGATCAGCTTGACCCAGGAACCCTTAGTCAATCGGCGCAAACGTTTCTCACGTTTGTATCGCTACTCATGCCTGCATTCTCACTCGTGAACCGTCCACCACTGCCTTCCGGCGCGGCTTCACCCGGCACACGACGCTCCCCTACCCATCCCAGCACCCGTTGGGGCTATATGCTGGAATGACACGACTTCGGCGGTACGCTTGAGCCCCGCTACATTGTCGGCGCGGAATCACTAGACCAGTGAGCTATTACGCACTCTTTCAAGGGTGGCTGCTTCTAAGCCAACCTCCTGGTTGTCTGTGCGACTCCACATCCTTTCCCACTTAGCGTACGCTTAGGGGCCTTAGTCGATGCTCTGGGCTGTTTCCCTCTCGACCATGGAGCTTATCCCCCACAGTCTCACTGCCGCGCTCTCACTTACCGGCATTCGGAGTTTGGCTAAGGTCAGTAACCCGGTAGGGCCCATCGCCTATCCAGTGCTCTACCTCCGGCAAGAAACACACGACGCTGCACCTAAATGCATTTCGGGGAGAACCAGCTATCACGGAGTTTGATTGGCCTTTCACCCCTAACCACAGGTCATCCCCCAGGTTTTCAACCCTGGTGGGTTCGGTCCTCCACGAAGTCTTACCTCCGCTTCAACCTGCCCATGGCTAGATCACTCCGCTTCGGGTCTTGAGCGTGCTACTGAAACGCCCTATTCGGACTCGCTTTCGCTACGGCTACCCCACCCGGGTTAACCTCGCAACACACCGCAAACTCGCAGGCTCATTCTTCAAAAGGCACGCAGTCACGAGAGTGCATGCAAGCATGCACTCCGACGCTCCCACGGCTTGTAGGCACACGGTTTCAGGTACTATTTCACTCCGCTCCCGCGGTACTTTTCACCATTCCCTCACGGTACTATCCGCTATCGGTCACCAGGGAATATTTAGGCTTAGCGGGTGGTCCCGCCAGATTCACACGGGATTTCTCGGGCCCCGTGCTACTTGGGTGTCTCTCAAACGAGCCGCTGATGTTTCGGCTACGGGGGTCTTACCCTCTACGCCGGACCTTTCGCATGTCCTTCGCCTACATCAACGGTTTCTGACTCGTCTCACGGCCGGCAGACCGTAAAAGAGAGATCCCACAACCCCGTATGCGCAACCCCTGCCGGGTCTCACACGCATACGGTTTGGCCTCATCCGGTTTCGCTCGCCACTACTCCCGGAATCACGGTTGTTTTCTCTTCCTGCGGGTACTGAGATGTTTCACTTCCCCGCGTTCCCTCCACATACCCTATGTGTTCAGGTATGGGTGACAGCCCATGACGACTGCCGGGTTTCCCCATTCGGAAACCCCCGGATCAAAGCCTGGTTGACGACTCCCCGGGGACTATCGTGGCCTCCCACGTCCTTCATCGGTTCCTGGTGCCAAGGCATCCACCGTGCGCCCTTAAAAACTTGGCCACAGATGCTCGCGTCCACTGTGCAGTTCTCAAACAACGACCAGCCACCCATCACCCCGAACCAACCGGTTCGAGTTCACTGGGGCCGGCATCAGAAGGCTTCCCGACCTCACGGCCGTGCCCTCAGACACCCAACAGCGTGCCCGACGCTCCCCGCCGCTTCCCTCATCCGTTCCACGCTCCGAAGAGCAGTACTAGGAAGGACAAGACGACCGAGTGCACCGAATAATCAACGTTCCACCCTTGAGCAACCATCGTCGAACATTCGCCGACGTAATGGCCCTGGACCACCGGGCAAGCCCGGCGGCCTAGATGCTCCTTAGAAAGGAGGTGATCCAGCCGCACCTTCCGGTACGGCTACCTTGTTACGACTTCGTCCCAATCGCCAGTCCCACCTTCGACAGCTCCCTCCCACAAGGGGTTGGGCCACCGGCTTCGGGTGTTACCGACTTTCGTGACGTGACGGGCGGTGTGTACAAGGCCCGGGAACGTATTCACCGCAGCAATGCTGATCTGCGATTACTAGCAACTCCGACTTCATGGGGTCGAGTTGCAGACCCCAATCCGAACTGAGACCGGCTTTTTGAGATTCGCTCCACCTCACGGTTTCGCAGCTCTTTGTACCGGCCATTGTAGCACGTGTGCAGCCCAAGACATAAGGGGCATGATGACTTGACGTCGTCCCCACCTTCCTCCGAGTTGACCCCGGCAGTCTCCTGTGAGTCCCCATCACCCCGAAGGGCATGCTGGCAACACAGAACAAGGGTTGCGCTCGTTGCGGGACTTAACCCAACATCTCACGACACGAGCTGACGACAGCCATGCACCACCTGTACACCGACCACAAGGGGGCGCCTGTCTCCAGACGTTTCCGGTGTATGTCAAGCCTTGGTAAGGTTCTTCGCGTTGCGTCGAATTAAGCCACATGCTCCGCTGCTTGTGCGGGCCCCCGTCAATTCCTTTGAGTTTTAGCCTTGCGGCCGTACTCCCCAGGCGGGGAACTTAATGCGTTAGCTGCGGCACCGACGACGTGGAATGTCGCCAACACCTAGTTCCCACCGTTTACGGCGTGGACTACCAGGGTATCTAATCCTGTTCGCTCCCCACGCTTTCGCTCCTCAGCGTCAGTAATGGCCCAGAGATCCGCCTTCGCCACCGGTGTTCCTCCTGATATCTGCGCATTTCACCGCTACACCAGGAATTCCGATCTCCCCTACCACACTCTAGTCTGCCCGTATCGAATGCAGACCCGGGGTTAAGCCCCGGGCTTTCACATCCGACGTGACAGACCGCCTACGAGCTCTTTACGCCCAATAATTCCGGACAACGCTTGCGCCCTACGTATTACCGCGGCTGCTGGCACGTAGTTAGCCGGCGCTTCTTCTGCAGGTACCGTCACTCTCGCTTCTTCCCTGCTGAAAGAGGTTTACAACCCGAAGGCCGTCATCCCTCACGCGGCGTCGCTGCATCAGGCTTTCGCCCATTGTGCAATATTCCCCACTGCTGCCTCCCGTAGGAGTCTGGGCCGTGTCTCAGTCCCAGTGTGGCCGGTCGCCCTCTCAGGCCGGCTACCCGTCGTCGCCTTGGTGAGCCGTTACCTCACCAACAAGCTGATAGGCCGCGGGCTCATCCTTCACCGCCGGAGCTTTTAACCCCCACCCATGAGAATGGAAGTGTTATCCGGTATTAGACCCCGTTTCCAGGGCTTGTCCCAGAGTGAAGGGCAGATTGCCCACGTGTTACTCACCCGTTCGCCACTAATCCACCCCGAAGGGCTTCATCGTTCGACTTGCATGTGTTAAGCACGCCGCCAGCGTTCGTCCTGAGCCAGGATCAAACTCTCCGTGAATGTTTTCCCGTAATCGGGACTACACACACGAGAGCGGAACGGTCAGGCGGAATAAGCCCGGCCGTTCACAGCGTCCTCGCTGTGTTTTTTCAAAGGAACCTCATCCTCGGCTATCACTGCCGGGGACGGGGTATCAACATATCTGGCGTTGATTTTTGGCACGCTGTTGAGTTCTCAAGGAACGGACGCTTCCTTTGTACTCACCCGAGAGACTCTCTCAGGCTTTCCTCCGGGCGCTTCCCTTCGGTCTTGCGTTTCCGACTCTATCAGATCCTTTTCCGATCCGATTTCCTCGGTGCTTTCCAGGTTCCCGCTTTTGTTTCGCGGTTTCCCTTTCCGGCGGTTCCGACTTTATCAGAAGTTTCGAGCCGGTTTGACCGGCGGTTCGTTTCCGATTCATCGGGGATGGCTTCTACGGAATCAGTATTCCAAGAGGCTCTGTAGATACTAACCGCTTGCCGACCGGACTTCATCCAGTTCTAGGCAACTGTTCGAATCTACCTCCCCACGCACTCCGTGTCAACGGCTTTTGCGGGGCGAAGAGGAGACTAGCAGCTCAGCGGGCGCGTCTGCACATCAGGCGGCTGTCGGCACCGTGGCGCTGCGTTCGGCGGCCTCGACGTCGCCTGTGTCTCCGGTGCGGACCGCCCGGCCGCCCAGGACGTAGACGTAGGCGAGGAAGGCCAGCTCGGCGGTGATGCCGATGGTGATGCGGGCCCAGGTGGGCAGGCCTGAGGGGGTGACGAAGCCTTCGATGGCGCCGGAGACGAAGAGGACGAGGGCCAGGCCGATCGCCATGCCGACTGCGGCTCGGCCCTCTTCTGCGAGGGCAGTGCGTCGGGAGCGGGGGCCGGGGTCGATGACGGTCCAGCCGAGGCGCAGTCCGGTGCCGGCGGCGACGAAGACCGCGGTCAGTTCGAGCAGGCCGTGCGGGAGGACCAGGCCAAGGAAGGTGTCGAGTCGGCCCGCCGAGGACATGAGGCCGGCTCCGATGCCGAGGTTCAGCATGTTCTGGAAGAGGATCCACAGGACCGGAAGGCCCAGGAAGACTCCCAGGACCAAGCACATCGCGGCGGCCTGAGCGTTGTTCGTCCAGACCTGGGCGGCGAAGGAGGCGGCCGGATGGCTCGAGTAATAGGTCTCGTACTGGCCGCCGGGGCGGGTGAGCTCCCGCAGTTCGTCGGGGGCGGCTATGGAGGCCTGGACTTCCGGGTGGGTGCCGATCCACCAGCCCAGGAGGGCGGCGACGACGGTGGAGAGCAGCGCGGTGGGTATCCACCAGCGGCGCGAGCGGTAGACGGCTGCCGGGAAGCCCCGGGTGAGGAAACGGGTGACGTCGCGCCAGGAGGCCTGGCGGGTGCCTGTCACGGCACTACGCGCGCGTGCCACGAGTTGGCTGAGCCGGCCGGTCAGCTGGGGGTCGGGGGCGCTGGACTGGATCAGGGAGAGATGGGTGGCGGTGCGCTGGTAGAGGGTGACGAGTTCGTCGGTCTCGGCGCCGGTAAGGCTGCGGCGGCGGCTCAGCAGGGCGTCGAGGCGGTCCCATTCGGCTCGGTGGGCGGAGACGAAGACGTCGAGGTCCATCGGTGTGCCTGCTCCTCGGCTGTTCGTCGGCGGCCGGTGGTGGGTTTCAGCTTGTCGTACTGCGGCGCGATGTGCGTTCAGCTTGGCAGACTGGCTGTTCTCGGGGCAGGTCAGGGAAAGGGCGGCGGGCGTGAGTGAGCTGGTGACGGGTGAGGCCGTGGCGTTGGAGCTGCAGCCCGCCAGGCTGCCCAGCAGGGCGCTGGGGACGTTGCTGGATCTGGCCGTGGCCCTGGTGGCCTACGTCGTCGTGAGCATCGCTCTGGTGGCGGCGACGGCGTCGTTGGACGAGGCGGCGCAGATCGCGGTGTCGATCGCCTCGTTCCTGCTGGTGCTGGTGGGCGGGCCGATCGCAGTGGAGACGCTCAGCCAGGGGCGGTCGCTCGGGAAGATGGCGTGCGGGTTGCGGGTGGTGCGGGACGACGGCGGGCCGATCCGGTTCCGGCATGCGTTGGTGCGAGGCGCGCTGGGTGTGGTCGAGATCCTGCTCACGTTCGGGGTGGTGGCGTGCATCGCGTCGCTCGTGTCGGCGCGGGGGCGGCGGCTGGGTGATGTGTTCGCCGGGACGTTGGTCGTGCGGGAGCGGGTGCCCAGGGCGCGGTCCGGGTTCGCGCCGCCGCCTCCGCCGTGGCTGGCGGGGCGGTTCCAGGGGCTGGATCTGTCGGCGGTGCCGGACGGGCTGTGGTTGGCGATCCGCCAGTACCTGGGGCGGATGAACCAGTTGGACCCGCAGGTGGGCCGGGCGATGGCGGAGCGGCTGGCCGGTGATCTGGCGGAGCGTACGGGGGCTCCTGTGCCGCAGGGGGTGCCGGCGGCCGCGTTTCTGGCGGCGGTGGTGCAGGAGCGGCAGGTCCGGGAGGCTCGGCGGGCCTTCGGAAGCGGTCCGTTTGCGGGTGGAGCCGCGGTGGCCGGCGGTGTGCCCGGAGGCGGGAGTAGCAGCGGCGGGGCCGGGCCTGTGGCGGGCGCGGGGGGTGCGGTGGGCGGTTACGGTCCGCCGACGCCGTACGCTCCGGCGACTCCTTACGCTCCAGCGGCTTCCTACGCTCCTGCGGTTCCATATGGACCGCCTGCGCCGTATGGGCCGTATGGCTCGCCCGGCTTGCCGTCGTCGTCTGTGCCGCCGGTGTCGCCCGGGGAGGCGGCTGACGAGCGGGCCGGGGGGTCGGGCACCGGGTTCGCGCCGCCTGCGTAGGTTCCGGCCGGGGGTGTCGTCCTCGTCGGGGTCAGGCGAAGGTCGACGGGGGTGATTCGAGGTCTTCCAGTTCGATGCCGGGTGCTGCGAGCACGACGTCGCCGGCGACGTGGACGGTGTGCTGTTCGCCTGTGTCCAGGGCTGTGACCTGGTATTCGTCCACGGTCAGGGGGCCGTTGTCAGTGGCGTGTGCTTCTCTTTTCAGCAGGGCCCAGGACTGGTCGACGGTGCGTGGGGCGAGGACCGGGTCGGTGAACGCGACCAGGCGGACGCGGGTTGCGGATGAGGAGGGGGTGAGGCGCAGGAGACGGGTGGTCGCGATGAGGAAGGCGGGGGATGTGCCGGTGAAGGCGTGGGCGGGGACGTTGCCTTCCGTGGCGTGGGCGCCGGTGGGGTCGGTGCGGACCCAGGTGACGCCGTCGAGGGCGGCGCCGCGTACCTGCCAGCTGTTCGCGTGGAGTTCGAGGCGGATGGGGCGGCCGAGGTCGTCGAGGGTGAGGTCGACGGAGCCGCTGTGATCGCCGGTGGGGGTGGTCAGCTGGGAGACGTAGCGCCAGCCGGAGGGGCCGGGAGCGCACTGGAAGCGTTCGTGGGCGAGGGGGGTGTGATCGTGCGGATCGTGGAGCGAATAACGGCCGCGGGGCATGGGGGTCCTGGGGTGTGACGGGCTGGTCCGGTCACCTCGGCGTGCCGGCCCGGCGCTGCTGACGGCCGGTCCGGCCGGAGGACCGAAGGGGCAGGCCCCCGGCACGGGGGTGCGGGGGCCTGCCTCGGAGGACCTGCTGGTGCCGGGGAGCGCGTCAACGTGCAGACGTGTCGACGTGTTCCCCGGCGGGCGGGGCTGCGGACTCAGTAGCGGTAGTGGTCCGGCTTGTACGGGCCCGCGACCTCTACGCCGATGTACGCGGCCTGTTCGGGGCGGAGCGTGGTCAGCTTCACGCCGAGCGCGTCCAGGTGGAGGCGGGCGACCTTCTCGTCGAGGTGCTTGGGCAGCGTGTAGACGCCGATCGGGTACTCGGACTGCTTGGTGAACAGCTCGATCTGGGCCAGGGTCTGGTCCGCGAAGGAGTTGGACATCACGAACGACGGGTGGCCGGTGGCGTTGCCGAGGTTCAGCAGGCGGCCCTCCGACAGCACGATGAGTACCTTGCCGTCGGGGAACTTCCAGGTGTGGACCTGCGGCTTGACCTCGTCCTTGACGATGCCGGGGATCTTCGCGAGGCCGGCCATGTCGATCTCGTTGTCGAAGTGGCCGATGTTGCCGACGATGGCCTGGTGCTTCATCTTGGCCATGTCGGCGGCCATGATGATGTCCTTGTTGCCGGTCGTGGTGATGAAGATGTCGGCCTTGTCGACGACGTCGTCGAGCGTCGCGACCTGGTAGCCGTCCATCGCCGCCTGGAGGGCGCAGATGGGGTCGATCTCGGTGACGATGACGCGGGCGCCCTGGCCGCGCAGGGACTCCGCGCAGCCCTTGCCGACGTCGCCGTAGCCGAAGACGACCGCGGTCTTGCCGCCGATGAGGACGTCGGTGGCGCGGTTGATGCCGTCGATCAGGGAGTGGCGGCAGCCGTACTTGTTGTCGAACTTCGACTTGGTGACGGCGTCGTTGACGTTGATCGCCGGGAACAGGAGGGCGCCGTCGCGCTGCATCTCGTACAGGCGGTGGACGCCGGTCGTGGTCTCCTCGGTCACGCCGCGGATCTCCGAGGCGAGCTGGGTCCACTTCTGTGAGCCGTCGCTGATGGTGCGGTGGAGCAGTTCGAGGACGAAGCGGTGCTCCTCGGACTCGGCGGTCTCGACGTCCGGGACCTTGCCGTCCTTCTCGTACTCGACGCCCTTGTGGACGAGGAGGGTGGCGTCACCGCCGTCGTCGAGGATCATGTTGGGGCCGCCGGTGGGGGTGTTCGGCCAGGTCAGGGCCTGCTCCGTGCACCACCAGTACTCCTCCAGGGTCTCGCCCTTCCAGGCGAAGACCGGGACGCCCTGCGGGTTGTCGGGCGTGCCGGTGGGGCCGACGGCGATGGCGGCTGCCGCGTGGTCCTGGGTGGAGAAGATGTTGCAGGAGGCCCAGCGGACCTCGGCGCCGAGGGCGACGAGGGTCTCGATGAGGACGGCGGTCTGCACGGTCATGTGCAGGGAGCCGGTGACGCGGGCGCCGGCGAGGGGCTGGGTCTCGGCGTACTCCTTGCGGATCGCCATGAGGCCCGGCATCTCGTGCTCGGCGAGGGTGATCTCCTTGCGGCCGAACTCGGCCAGGGAGAGGTCGGCGACCTTGAAGTCCTGCCGGTTGTCGACAGTCGTCATACGAGCTGCTCCTCGGGTTGGGTCGAGGTGTGGGTAGGGCTGGTCTGCGCGGCGGCGGACACAGGGGTGCCCAAGGGGGACCCAGGCATGCCCGCAGTACGCGCAGCGCAGTCCGTCGGAGGCCCTCTCTCCCTCGGCCGGTCCGTGTGGGGACCGCCCGACCGCCATCAGCAGCGACGTCTGGCTCCGTTCCAAGCTACACCGCGGGCGGCGGGCGGCCCCAGTCCGCCTCCGATCAGATCACGCCGATCACGGACGGTGAGGGGGTACGGCGACGGGGCCCGCCGGTGGTTCCGCGGGCCCCGTGGGAGAGAAGGAGGGTCAGTGGTCGGCCGGGAGCTGGGCCGGGCCGCCCGGGGTGGCCTCGGGGTCGGCGCCCTTGGCGGCCTCGGCCTCGCTGTAGATGTCGGGCTCGAGGTAGATGACGCGGGCGATGGGGACGGCCTCGCGGATGCGTGCCTCGGCGGCGTTGATGGCGGTGGCGACCTCGGCGGCGCTGTCGTCGTGCTGGACGGCGATCTTGGCGGCGACGAGGAGTTCCTCGGGGCCGAGGTGGAGGGTGCGCATGTGGATGATGCCGGTGACGGTGTGGCCGTCGACGACGGCGGCCTCGATCTTCTGGACCTCTTCCAGGCCGGCGGCCTCGCCGAGGAGCAGGGACTTGGTCTCGGCGGCCAGGACGAGCGCGATGAGGATGAGCAGGATGCCGATGCAGAGCGTGCCGATGCCGTCCCAGATGCCGTCGCCGGTGAGCAGGGCGAGGCCGACGCCGACGAGGGCGAGGACCAGACCGATCAGTGCGCCGAAGTCCTCTAGGAGGACGACGGGCAGCTCGGGGGCCTTGGCGCGGCGGATGAACTGCGACCAGGAATGGGTGCCGCGCAGTTCGTTGGACTCCTTGATGGCCGTGCGGAAGGAGAAGCCCTCGGCGATGATCGCGAAGACGAGGACGCCGACCGGCCAGTACCAGTGCTCGATCTCGTGCGGGTGCTTGATCTTCTCGTAGCCCTCGTAGACGGCGAACATGCCGCCGACGGAGAACAGGACGATGGAGACGAGGAAGGCGTAGATGTAGCGTTCGCGGCCGTATCCGAAGGGGTGCTGCGGGGTGGCTTCGCGCTGGGCCTTCTTGCCGCCGATGAGGAGCAGGGCCTGGTTGCCGGAGTCGGCGAGCGAGTGCACGCCCTCGGCGAGCATCGACGACGAGCCGCTGAAGGCGAACGCCACGAACTTCGATGCCGCGATCGCGAGGTTGGCGCCGAGTGCCGCCACGATCGCCTTGGTGCCGCCTGACGCGCTCATGTGTTCGCGTTGTCCCTTCGTCTTCTTCCGGCTTTGCCCGTCCTTTGCCGGTGGGTCATTCTTGCAGCCCGGTCCGGCGGCGGATCGTCAGGTCGTCGTGACGGGGGTCAGGCGACGACCGTTGCCCGGAAGACCGTACCGGGCCCGGATACTTCGGCATTTTCGGCGGCGGGGACGAAGACGGAGTGGCCGGGGGTCAGTCGGTGTTCGCCTGCGCGGACGGCGCCCGCGGTGCAGAGCAGGATCTGGGGGGTGGGGAGGGTGAGGTCGTGCGCGGGGGCGCCCTCGGGGAGGACGTGGCGGGAGAGCCGGAACTCGTCGATGGGGGTGTCGTAGACCTCTTCGCCGTCCGGGGCGGCTTCGGGGCGCAGGACGCCGGGGTCGCCGGGCTCGAAGCGGACGATGCGCAGGAGTTCGGGGACGTCGACGTGCTTGGGGGTGAGGCCGCAGCGCAGGACGTTGTCGGAGTTGGCCATGATCTCGACGCCGAGGCCGCTGAGGTAGGCGTGCGGGATGCCGGCGCCGAGGAACAGGGCCTCGCCGGGCTGGAGTCGGACGTGGTTCAGCAGCATGGCGGCGATGACGCCGGGGTCGCCGGGGTAGTGGTGGGCGATGCCGGCGTAGGGGGCGTAGTCGCCGCCGAGGCGGTCGCAGGCGATCGCGGCGGCGGTGACCGTGTGGGTCATCTCCTCGCGGTCGGCGGTGAGGATCGCGGTGAGGACCTCGCGCAGGGCGGCCTCTGGGGGGTGGGCGCGCAGGAGGTCGACGTACGGCTTGAGGGAGTCGACGCCGAGGCCGTCGAGGAGGTCGGCGGCGTGCTGCGGGTCACGGAAGCCGCACAGGCCGTCGAACTCGGTGAGGGCGCAGATGAGTTCGGGCTTGTGGTTGGCGTCCTTGTAGTTGCGGTGCGGGGCGTCCACGGGGATGCCGCGGCGCTCCTCGTCCTCGTAACCCTGCCTGGCCTGTTCGAGGTCGGGGTGGACCTGGAGGGAGAGGGGGGCGCCGGCGGCGAGGAGTTTGAGGAGGAAGGGGAGGCGGGGGCCGAACTTGGTGACCGTCTGTGGGCCGAGTTCCTGCTGGGGGTCGGCCTCGATGATCTCGACGAGGGTGCCTCGGGCGGTGCGCGAGGGGGCGCCGGGGTGGGCGCCCATCCACATCTCGGCCTGTGGTTCGCCGGTCGGCTCGGTGCCGAGCAGGTGCGGGATCGCGGTGGGGGATCCCCAGGCGTAAGGGCGGACGGTGTTGTCGAGGCGGTCCATGCGGTTCTCTCTGCCTGCGCGTTGGGGTCTTCGGGGCGTCGGGGAGTCAGGGTTGTGGGGGTGGGTTGGCGGTCGGCCGGCTGTGTGCCGTCTGACGTCCGGTTGTGGACGGTCAGGTGTGAGGTCAGGCTCCCGAGGCGAGCGCCAGGTAGACGGCGGCGAAATCCGTGGTGGCGATCAGTTCGGCGAGGGTGACGAGTTCGTCGCCGGCTTCCGGTTCGAGTTCGCTGATCGGCGTGTCGTGGCTGAGGGCCAGCTCGCGGGCGGCGGGGGCGGCGGTGAGTCCGCCGAGCGGGCGGTCGCGCAGCAGCACCACGCGCGCGTGCAGGGCGGGTGCTTCTTCGACGCGGTCGCGGAAGAAGTCGTCCGGGTCGGCGCTGGCGGCGAGCGGACCCGCGAGGAGGGCGTTGTGCTCGGCGAGGGCCTCGGGGAGTTCGGCGACGACGGCGGGGCGGCCGGCCAGTTCGGCGAGCGCGGCGGCGAAGCGGCGGCCCGCGGGGCCGGCCGAGGCGCCCTCGGTCCAGATCACCGGGAGGGAGTCGGCGAGTTCGGCGGCCAGGGTCTTCGCCGGGTTGCTGTACGTGGCGATGGCGGGGCCGCAGCGTTCGGCGACCTTGTCGAGGCGGTCGGCGACCTTCTCCAGCGCCTCGGGCGGGGCGGAGAGCAGGGCGATGCGGTCGAGCAGGGCGAGGAGCGGGGTGAGCAGGGCCCACAGGACACCGGGGGCGGAGGCGGCCACGGGGGGCTGCTCGTCCTGTTCGTACGGTGCGGTCGCGAGCGGGACGAACAGGCCGTGCGCGACGGTGAGCGCCTCGGTGAGGGGGGTGCCGGCGGGGGCAACGGCCACGACGGTGCAGCCGCGGCGGTAGGCCTGCTCGGCGAGGAGGGAGAGGCCGGGTTCGGCGCCGTCCGGGGTGGCGATCAGGAGGAGGTCCACGGAGCCCGCCCAGCCGGGGAGTTCCCAGCGCAGGGCTCCTGCGGCGGGGGCGACGCCGGTGGGGGCCAGGCGGATGACCGGGCAGGCGGCGCCGGCGAGGGTGCCGAGGAGGTCGGCCACGCAGGTGGCGGCGGCGCCGGGGCCGGCGATGAGGATCGCGCGGGGGCGGCCGTCGGGCTTGAGCTGGTGGACGCCGGCTTCGGCGGCGTGCCGGGCGGCGGTGCGGACGCGGGCGCCGGCTTCGGCCGCGCCGCGCAGGAGGGCTCGGCGGTCGGCCTCGGCGAGGGCCTCCGGCGTGTCGAGCAGCGAGTCGTCGAGCATGGCGGCAGTCTCCGGTCGCTGGGGGCGTCGTCGGTGTGCGGGGCCGGGGGTGGAGGTGAGGGTGCAGCGGGGTGGTGCTCAGGGGTGCGGTTACGCGGGGCGGCGGGCCTCGTCGACGAGGAGGACGGGGATGCCGTCGCGGACGGGGTACGCCAGACCGCAGTCCTGGCTCGTGCAGATCAGCTCGGCGTCCTGCTCCTTGAGGGGAGCGTGGCAGGCCGGGCAGGCGAGGATCTCCAGGAGGCCGGCTTCGAGCGGCATGGCGTGTCCTTTCGGGGGGTGCGGGGTGTCGGGGCGTACGGATGTGCCTGGTCAGCGTACCGCTGGTGGAGGTGGGGCGTGAGGGTTGGGCGGGGTGGGGGTGGAGGGGGTTGGGTGCGTGGATTTGGGGTGGTTCGGGGGTGGTGGGCTGGGCTGGGCGGGGGTGGGTGCGCTTGGGTGGCGGGGTGTGGGGTTTCGCCCTCGCCACCCTTGCGCGTTCCCATCTCCCGGGGCTCCGCCCGTTCGGCCCCCGCCAGGGTCTCTGCCCCCTGCGCCTAGGCAGGGGCACCGCCCCTGGATCCCGTCGCGTGGGCCCTGTCCCCCTGGACTCCGTCCCGTCCTCGGTGGACCCCGTCCACCCCCCGGAGGGGCCCTCAGCCTCGGATGATCGCCAAGGCCTCGTCGCGGATCTTGGTCATCGTCGGTTCGTCGCGGGCCTCTGCGTTGAGGCGGAGGAGGGGTTCGGTGTTGGAGGGGCGGACGTTGAACCACCAGTCGGCGGAGGAGACGGTGAGGCCGTCGAGGTCGTCGAGGGTGACGTCGGTGCGGTCGGCGTAGGCGGCCTTGATCGCTGCGATGCGGTCGGCCTGGTCGGCGACGGTGGAGTTGATCTCGCCGGAGCCGGTGTAGCGGTCGTACTCGGCCACGAGGGAGGAGAGGGGGCCGCTCTGGCCGCCGAGGGCCGCGAGGACGTGGAGGGCCGCCAGCATGCCGGTGTCGGCGTTCCAGAAGTCCTTGAAGTAGTAGTGCGCGGAGTGCTCGCCGCCGAAGATCGCGCCCGAGCGGGCCATCTCGGCCTTGATGAAGGAGTGGCCGACGCGGGTGCGGGCGGGTGTGCCGCCGTGTTCCTTCACGACCTCCGGGACGGTCCAGGAGGTGATCAGGTTGTGGATGATCGTGCCCTTGCCGCCGTTGCGGGCGAGTTCGCGGGCGGCGACCAGTGCGGTGATCGCGGACGGGGAGACCGGGTCGCCCTGTTCGTCGACGACGAAGCAGCGGTCGGCGTCGCCGTCGAAGGCGAGGCCGAGGTCGGCGGACTCCTCGCGGACACGCTTTTGCAGGTCCACGAGGTTCGCCGGGTCGAGGGGGTTGGCCTCGTGGTTGGGGAAGGTGCCGTCGAGTTCGAAGTACATGGGGACGACGGTCAGGGGCAGGCCGTCGAACACGGTGGGGACGGTGTGGCCGCCCATGCCGTTGCCCGCGTCGACCACGACCTTCAGGGGGCGGATGGAGGTCAGGTCGACGAGTCCGCGCAGGTGCGCCGCGTAGTCCTTCAACGTGTCGGTCCGGCTGACGGTTCCCCGCACCGGCGCGGGTTCGGGGGCGCCCGAGTCGGTCCAGCGCTCCACCAGTTCGCGGATCTCGGTCAGGCCCGTGTCCTGGCCGACCGGGGCCGCGCCCGCGCGGCACAGCTTGATGCCGTTGTACTGCGCCGGGTTGTGCGAGGCCGTGAACATCGCGCCGGGCAGGTTCAGGGCGCCCGAGGCGTAGTACAGCTGGTCGGTCGAGCACAGGCCGATCTCGGTGACGTGTACGCCGAGTGCCGCCGCCCCGCGCGCGAAGGCGCCGGACAGACCGGGCGAGGAGGGGCGCATGTCGTGGCCGACGACGATCGCCTGGGCGTCGGTCACCCGGGCGAAGGCCGCCCCGAACAGCTCGGCGAGGGACTCGTCCCACTGGTCCGGCACCACCCCGCGTACGTCGTACGCCTTCACGATCTGCGACAGATCAGCAGCCACGGTCAACCTTCCTGAAACGTCCTGTAGGCACCACAAACTACCCGGACGGGTTCGCGATCGGCCGCGGCTCAGCGCAGTGGACCCACAGACGTAACCCGGTGGGCATTTCGGGACGTAATCCCGGGTGATGTGGGTGCCGCTGCGGCTACGGGACAGCTCAGTTGTCCGGCGAGCGCAGCACCCGTAGGTGGCCGCGGCGCGCGACCTCCATCGGGTCCGCTCCGCGTCCCATGCCGCCGGCTCCGGCCGCGCGTTCCTGCGGGCGGGCGGCCTCGCGGACGGCGTTGGCAAGCGCTTCCAGATCGTCGCCGCTGGGGCGCGCGGGAGCCGAGCTGTCGAGGAGGCGGACGACCTCCCAGCCGCGCGGGGCGGTGAGGCGCTCGGAATGCTCAGCGCACAGGTCGTAGCAGTGGGGTTCGGCGTAGGTGGCGAGCGGGCCGAGGACCGCGGTCGAGTCGGCGTAGACGTACGTCAGCGTCGCGACGGCGGGTCGGCCGCAGGCGGTGCGCGAACAGCGACGTACAGGGCTCACGACGTTGGACGGTACCGCACTCTTGAGCGGGCCGCGACGACTCTCCACCAGGTCACTCCACCGTGTCGTGTTGTGAAACGCCCCACGCGCCACTCCAGTCATACCTCGCTGACCTGCGCTAACACCAGCCATTAACGGGAGGAAGAAGGAGCGGGCCGGTCACCACTCGACACAAACGGCATCAATTGCGGTGAGTTCGACGGCCTCGGCGAGATGGAGGATCTGGCCAACCTTGGCTGGAATGGCCATCCCGCGACATGCGGCGCGCAACGCCCGGGCCGCGCGGCGGGGACTACGCTTCAGTAGTGATGGACAACCCCGTACCGCCCCGCGCCGCAGGCCCCGGGCCCCGTCGTCGCGATCGCCACGGTCGAGGCATGCGGGGGCCGATCGCGCCCCCTCAGGTGCCGTTGGCCGCGAGTCGCGCCGAGGTCTTCGCGGATCTGGTGCAGGACTCGGTGGAGCGGCTGGAGCGGCGGTGGCCGCAGCTCGCCGAGATCGACTTCCTGGTGCTGGAGGTGCCGCGGCCGGCCGCGGCCGGGGAGCCGTGGAACGACGAGGCGGTCCCTCTGGGAGGGACGGTCGCCGCGCGCGAGGGACACCGCGCGCGGGTGGTCGTCTACCGGCGGCCGGTGGAGATCCGCACCAAGGGGCGGGACGAGCGGGCCGCGTTGGTGCACGAGGTGGTCGTGGAGCAGGTGGCGGAGCTGCTGGGGCTGACCCCGGAGACGGTGGATCCGCGCTACGGCGAGGACTGAGCACCGCCTCTCTTTCGAGCTGCGCCCCCGCCCTTTCGAGCTGCCGCGCAGCCCTTTGAGTGACCTCGCTGCCCTTTGAGTGGCCGCGCGCGCCGCGACCTCGTGCTACTTCTGCAGCACCGCCACGTCCTCGTCCGCCTCGGGTACGGCGACCGTGCCCCGGTCGGCCGGGAGGGTCTGGACGGTGAAGCCCGGGACGCCCTCCTCGGTCGCCGCCAGGGTGCGGGAGGCGTAGACCGGGGTGGTGGTGAGGGGTTCCACCGTGAGGGCGTAGGCGCCCTTCAGGCCGCTGGGGACGGGGAGTTCGACGTCCTGGGTCGTACCCGACTTGATCGTGTACGTCTTGGAGGCGGCCGTGCCGCCGCCGCTGCCCGCGGAGGCGGTGACCTTGACCTTGGCGGCGCCCTGGGGGGCGGTCAGGGAGAGCGTGGAGCCCTTGGCGCTGTTGTCGGCGGCGGACGCGCGCGTGCCGACGGGGGCGGTGGCGGGGATGAACGCCGACTCCTGCTGGGCGCCCTTGCCGCGCAGGACGCGTACGGCCGCGACGATCGGAACCGACTGGTCCGTGGGGGTCAGGATCAGGGAGCCCGCCTCTCCGCGCGTGACGTCGCCCAGATCGACGGCGGCCGTCATGCCCGCCTTGATGTGCAGCGTCTCGTGCCCGGCGGGGGTGATCAGACCCGAAGGGGAGGCGAGTTGGATTTTCAGATCCGCGTCGGCGTCGCCCGGCGCGTAGGCGATCAGGCGGACGGCCGTGGCGTCCTTGGGGATGCCGGGGACGACCTGGCTGCTCGCCGGGTCGGTGGCGGCGGCCAGCCAGTCGCCGCCGAGCTTGTCGTCCAGGGCCTGCACGGAGGCGCCGACGCGGCCGCTGCGGACGCTGACGTGGACGGTGAGGTCGTCCTGCTTCTCGTCGGTGAGCGTGGACAGCAGGATCGGCTCGCTGGAGTGGGCCGGGACCGTGATGCCCTCCCCCACCGTGGTCGCGAGGGCGCCGTCCTTGCCGTAGAGCTCGATGTCGGCGACGGCGGCGGAGTCGTCCGGGTTGGTGAGGTGGACGTAGTCCGTGCGGTCGGCGGCTGTGCTGGCGCCGGGGAACCAGAACTCGGTGTCCGGCGGGGTGCAGGTGACGCCCTGCAGGCCACGGCCGCTGCCGGCGGCGACCTCCGTGGTCTCCTGGACCGTCCAGCCGGGCGCGAACTTGCCCTCGGCGGTGCCGACGAGCGCGGGCGCCTCGCCGCCGGAGGTGTCCCCGGTGGCCGGCGTGCCGGGCGCCTTCGGCGTCAGGACGGGCTTGGCCGACGTCGCCTTCTTGTCGCCCTTGCCGTCCTTTTCACCCTTGTCACCCTTGTCGGTCTTGTCGGTCTCGGAGTCCGTCGTGCTGTCCGCCGACTCCTCGCCCGCGGCCGCGAGGGCGGCCGTGCCGTCGCTGCCGGTGCCCTTGGTGACGGGTGTGAAGGACGTGTACGACGTCTCCGCGAGGTCGGAGGTGCTGGGCGCGGGGCACAGCAGGCTCGTGCGCTCCACGGGCAGTTCGGCGGCAGCCTTGGGGGGGTCCGCGTAGGGGGCGGGCGGCTGGTTGAGCACCGCGAACCCGGTGACGGCGGCGAGGGCGGCCGTGCCGGCGATCAGGGACAGGGTGGTGCGGTTCACTGCTGGCTCCCGTCGGGGCGCTCACTGCCGGTGCCGTGGGGGTGCTGGGCCGGGTCGTAGGCGGCGGGGTCGTAGCCCTGGCCGTATGCCTGCGGGTCGTAGCCCTGCTGCGGGTAGGCCGGGTCGTACGGCGTCTGCTGGGCCTGGCCGTCGTAGGCGTACGGGTCGTACGGGCCGGCCTGGTAGGGGTCGTAGGACTGCTGGTCGTAGGCCCCCGCCTGGTACTGGGGGGCGTTCTGGTACTGCTCGCCGCCGTAGTCGACGTACTCGGCGTTCTGATAGCTCGCCGGGTCCCACTCGTCGTAGGGCTGCTGCTGCTGCGGGATCGCGGCGGCGGGTTCCTCCTGAGGAGGAACGGGATGAGCGGCAGGAGTGGGGAACTCCTCGGCCTGGTCGGGCCCTTCGGACTCCGCCTCCGCCTCGGCCTCGGCCTGGGCGCGCAGGCGGCGGGCGCGGCGGCCCTCGCCCTCGGTGGCCTGGGCGGGGATCGGCTGCTCCTCGGGGAGGTCGTCGTCGACGTCGCGGCGGCGGCCCGGGAGGGCGAGGACGACGAGGACGAGGGCGAGGAAGCCCTGCGCCCACAGCCAGGCGGTGTGGGTGAACGGGTCGTCGTAGGTGACGTCCAGCTTTCCGCCGGAGGCGGGGAGTTCGAAGCCCTGGGCCCAGCCGTCGACCGTGGTGCGGGTGAGCGGCCTGCCGTCCAGGGTGGCGCTCCAGCCGTCGGCGGCGGCGTCGGCCAGGCGCAGGACGCGGCTGCCGGAGCCGGCGGGGACGGTGGTGTGGACGTCGACGGGGCCCGCGGCGACCGGTGTCGCCGTGCCCTTGCCGGAGGCGGCGACGATCGCCGCGCGGGAGACCTCCTGGTCGATCCGCCACAGAGCGCTGCCGTCCTGCTGGCTGAGCCGGCTCAGGCCGGGCGTGGCGTCCAGCACGCGGGTGACCTCGCGGGGCGCGCCCTTGTGGACGAGGACGTAGCGCACGGCGAACTTGCCGAGTTCGTCGGTCTGGTCGGCGCCGGAGCCGGCGACGAGGTTGGCGACGACCTTGTCGAGGATGGCGTTCTCGCCGTCGGCGGCGGCGAGTTCGCCGTCGCCGAGGCGGGCGCCGGAGCCGCGGACCAGCATGTAGTCGACGTGTGCGGCGGAGTCGCTGTCGAGGACGAGGGTGCGGGCCTGGTCGCGGGTGCCGGCCTCCTCGGCGACGAACGCGGGCACCTGGACGGGGTCGCGGCGCTCCAGGGGGCCGTCGGCGCCGCCGATCATCCAGCCGGCGGCGAGGAGCAGGGGGCCCGCGGCGGAGGCGAAGGCGATGAGGGCGGCGACGGGCTGGCGCCAGCCGAAGCTCTGTTCGGCGACCCGCGCGCGTGCTCCGTCGGCGCCCATGACGGCGGCGGCGAGGAGGGCGAGGCCGTAGACGAGGGTGGCGGGGCCGGCCCACGTCGAGCTGTTGGACAGGACGGCGAAGACGAGGCCCACGAGGGCGACCGCCCAGGCCGCCCAGATGCCGAAGTGGCGTTCGCTGCGCAGCAGGGCGGCCAGCGCGGCCAGGACGACGCCGACGAGCATCAGCCCGTCGACCGTGCCGGGTCCGCCGGGGCTGGCGCCGAGCAGGTCGGTCGCGGACGCGGACGAGGCGCCGAAGTCCAGTCCGGCCTGGGTGAAGAAGCCGAGCGGGAGCAGGGTCAGCGACCAGGGCGCGAGGATCAGCAGGGGCATGCCCAGCTGGGCCAGGAAGCGCAGGCCGTAGGCGGGGAGGTCGGTGCGGCGCACGGCGAGGACGGCGAGGCCGAGGACGAGCGCGACGGGCCAGATGATCGGGGTGAACGCGGTGGTGATCGTCAGCAGCAGCGCGTACGCCCAGGTGGCGCGCCAGCTGCCGCGGGCGCCGGAGGCGTGCGTCAGGCCGCTCGCGGCGACGCCCGCGCGGGCGATGAGCGGCAGCAGGACGGCGAGTACGGCGGTGCCGACGCGGCCGCCGGCGAGGGCGCCGGTGGCGGCGGGCAGGAAGGCGTAGACGACCGCGGCCCAGGCGCGCAGGAGGCGGGACTCGACGAGCGGGCGGGAGGCGAAGTAGGCGGTGAGGCCGGCCAGCGGCACCGAGCAGACGAGCAGCAGGGTGAGGGCGAGGCCGGTCGAGCCGAGGAGCAGCGAGGCCAGCGTCGCGATGATCGCGAGATAGGGCGGGGCGGCGGAGGTGCCGCCCGCGCCGACCGGGTGCCAGGCGTCGAGGTAGCGCGACCACAGCTCGGAGGCGTCGGCCGGGGCGGGCAGCAGGGCGCCGCCGGCGAGGGCTCCGCCGCCGAGGAGGTTGCGGCAGGCGACGAGGGAGACGAGCAGCAGGACCAGGAAGAGCACCGGGCCCGGCTTGCGGGCGATGCGCTTGAGGCGGGCGAACTGCTCGATGTCCAGGAAGTCGGCGTCGTCGCCGCCGGGTCCGGACTCGACGGCGCCGCCGTGCCGGCCCGCGCCGGCGGCGATCTCGGTGTCGCTGTCGCCGAAGAAGTCGCCGGCGACCTGTTCGACGGTGGCTCGCACGGTCGCGCCGGGCGGCGGGAACAGCGGCCGCAGCTCGTCCTTGTCGATCTGCGGCTTGCCGCGGGTGCGTCGCCCGGCGATGATCCGCTCGGGCCGCAGCAGGGTGCCCAGGAGGCCTCGGATCTCGTCGAGGGCCTGTCCGGGGACCTTGCCGACGAGGTAGGCGAGGGTCCGCAGCAGGGTGCCCAGGACCAGGCGCACCAGGATCCAGGGCAGCAGGGCCGTACGGCTGTTGACGAGGAGGGTGTAGACCGCGCCCGCCTTGTCGACCTTGTGCGGGGAGGCGGTGGTGCGGCCCGCGCAGTCGACGGCGCGGCGCTCGCGGGAGGCCGCCTCGGCGTGTCGTACGACGGCTTCGGGGGCGATAAGGACGCGGTGGCCGGCGGCGTGGGCGCGCCAGCACAGGTCGACGTCGTCGCGCATGAGGGGCAGTCGGCGGTCGAAGCCGCCGAGCTGGTCGAAGACGTCGCGGCGGATCAGCATGCCGGCGGTGGACACGGACAGCACGGGGTGGACGTGGTCGTGCTGGCCCTGGTCCTGTTCGCGGCGGTCCAGGCCGGTCCAGCGGCGGCCGGAGTGGGCGATGGTGACGCCGACCTCGAGCAGCTGCCGGCGGTCGTACCAGCCGCGGAGCTTGGGGCCTACGACGGCCACGTCGTCGCGGCCGAGTTCGAGCTCGTTGTCCACGACGCGCAGCAGTTCGGCCAGGGCGTCGGGTTCGGGGGCGCAGTCGTCGTGCAGCAGCCACAGCCACTGGATCGGCTCTCCGTGCGGGAGCTCCGGCATGTCGTAGGCGTCGTCGCGCCACGTGCGCGTGACGGGGTCCCAACCGCTGGGCCGCTTCAGGTAGGGCAGTTCCTCGGGGGTGAGGACCGGGGCCGTGCGGCTGGCCTCTTCGACGGCCTGGCCGAAACCGGTGCGCCGGGCGAGGTGCAGGACGCGGTCGTCGCCGAGGGCGTCGGTGACCAGCTGGGCGGAGTCGTCCGAGCTGCCGGTGTCGGCGGCCATGACGGACTGGACGGGGCGCTCCTGGCCGAGCAGCCCGGCGAGCGCGTCGGGCAGCCAGCGGGCACCGTCGTGGGAGACGATCACCGCGGTCACGACATGACGCGGGAACTCAGGTGTGGCAGCGCTGTCTTGATGGGCTGCCGTGTGGCTGTGCACGGACATCGAGGTACGGGCCCCGGTTCGATGGACTGCGGTGGACGCCTGCGCCCTGTGGGGGCGGCGGGGTGTCTCGGACGAGCGCCCACACTATCGGCTGGGCATGGCAACGGCCCGCCGCCTGTGGATAACCCACCTGCGACGGGCCGTTCGCCTTGTTTCGGACGGCTGCCTTGCTCGGACGGCCGCCGTGCTCGGACAGCCGCCGTGCTCAGACGGCCGCCTTCTTCAGCCTGCGACGCTCTCGCTCGGACAGGCCGCCCCAGATGCCGAAGCGTTCGTCGTTGGCAAGGGCGTACTCGAGGCATTCGGAGCGGACCTCGCAGGCGAGGCAGACCTTCTTGGCCTCACGGGTGGAGCCGCCCTTCTCGGGGAAGAAGGACTCGGGATCGGTCTGGGCGCACAGTGCGCGCTCCTGCCAGCCGAGTTCCTCATCCGCGTCGTCGACCAGCAGTTGCTGCACCAGCTCGGTCATGTGCGCCCCTCGCTCTGTCTTTTTCGCGTCCCCGTGACGTGGCCGTTACCGATTTCGGCTGAACGACACGAGTGAAATTACAAGTGTGCTGCTCCGGGCGAGTCAAGCCGAGATCTGCTATTGGGCCCCTTATTCACTCTGCGGAACCAAGGCTGCGCAGTAAGTGTTCAAATCGCCATAAACCTTGACACGCAGATGAGGCACTGGAGGGGTCCGACTCCGCACAGCGCTTGCACGAGGAAGGACGTCCAGAAGTTCGATCTCGTTGCGGCACGCGTGCGAAGAGCGAACCGGATCACAGTCGGATCACGGGATCACTCCGGGGCTTGCGCGCCCGGCTTGTGCGCCATGTGTCCCGGTGACGGCATGAACAAACCTTTCACCTCGGAGATGAACCGGATGAGGTGAACCATGTCCCACATACCGGGCGTCGAGTTGACACGTCGGGTGTGAACCGGTGTTCTTGTGGGCATGCTCGCGAACTTGGCACTCACCTCGACCCGCCCCGCCGGGTCCCACGGTGCTGCCCGCGCTCGCTGTAGCTGTTGTTGCCGTTCCAGCTGTTGAGCCAAGCGCGCTCCGGCTGCCTCTGAGTCCACCGCGACTCGGCCGCTCGTTCCCCCGCCCGCACCAGGGCATCCCTGTCGCCCGCGACCCGGGCGGACGGTACGCGACACCCGGCCCCCCACTCTTCCGCCTCTTCCGCCGAGGAACACCGCACCCCATGAACAGCGACAGCGACCTCCAGATCGCCGGCGACATCCTCGAAGTCCAACACCTCCTGCAGGCTCCGCGCGAGCACCCGGCCACCGTCGCCGAGTTCGTCGGCCTGGCCCGCTCCCTCGCCGCCGACCGCGCCCAGTGGCAGCACCTCGTCCGCTACGACGCGACGACCCGCTGGTACCACCGGCTGCGCACCGGCCCGGGCTACGAGGTGTGGCTGCTGTCCTGGGTGCCCGGGCAGGGCAGCGGGCTGCACGACCACGGCCCCTCCTCCGGCGTGCTCACCGTCCTGGAGGGCGAGCTGACCGAGCGCACGGATCGGGGCGAGCGCGTGCTGGGGGCGGGAGCGGAGAGGGTCTTCGCGCCGGGGTACGTGCACGAGGTCGTCAACGACGCGCTGGAGCCGGCGGTCAGCCTGCACGTCTACTTCCCGGGGCTCACGGAGATGCCGATGCACCCCCGCTCCGGGTCCGGGCTCCGATCCGGGCTCCGGCCGGCCGAGGCGGCCCCCCTGGCCTGCACGGCGCTCGACTCCTACGACGGGGTCGGACCCGGCTCGTACGACGGGGATGAAGTGGACACCGTCAGCTCGTAGGCGGGGGCGGGTTTTCCACAACCGGGTGGTTGTCCACAACCGGGCGACGCGTTGTCGGTGCTGCCTGCGAGACTGGCTCTCATGCGCATTGTGGTTCTGGCAGGCGGCATCGGCGGTGCCCGGTTCCTGCGCGGTCTGAAGCGGGCCGTGCCGGACGCGGACATCACGGTCATCGGCAACACCGGCGACGACATCCACCTCTTCGGGCTGAAGGTCTGCCCGGACCTCGACACGGTGATGTACACGCTCGGCGGCGGCATCAACGAGGAGCAGGGCTGGGGGCGGGCCGACGAGACCTTCCATCTGAAGGAGGAGCTCGGGGCGTACGGCGTCGGGCCCGAGTGGTTCGGGCTCGGCGACCGGGACTTCGCCACACACATCGTGCGGACGCAGATGACAGGCGCGGGATTTCCGCTGAGCGCGGTGACGGACGCGCTGTGCGACCGGTGGCAGCCGGGCGTACGGCTGATCCCGATGACCGACGACCGGGTGGAGACGCATGTCGCCGTCGAGATCGACGGGGAGCGCAAGGCCGTCCATTTCCAGGAGTACTGGGTGCGGCTGCGGGCCTCGGTGCCGGCGGAGGCGGTCGTGCCCGTCGGCGCGGAGCAGGCCAAGCCCGCCCCCGGTGTCCTGGAGGCGATCGCTGAGGCCGACGTCGTGCTGTTCCCGCCGTCGAATCCGGTCGTCTCGGTCGGCACGATCCTCGCCGTGCCCGGGATCCGCGAGGCGATCGCCGAGGCCGGGGTGCCGGTGGTGGGCCTGTCCCCCATCGTCGGGGACGCGCCCGTGCGGGGGATGGCCGACAAGGTGCTCGCGGCGGTCGGCGTGGAGTCGACGGCCGCGGCGGTGGCCGAGCACTACGGCTCGGGACTGCTGGACGGCTGGCTCGTCGACACGGTCGACGCGGGCGCTGTGGAGCGGGTCGAGGCGGCGGGCATCCGCTGCCGGGCGGTCCCGCTGATGATGAGCGACCTCGACGCGACCGCGGAGATGGCCCGGGAGGCGCTGAAGCTGGCGGAGGAGGTGCGGGCGGCGTGAGCGGGACGGCGAGCGGGCTGCCGGGTGAAGTGTTGAGCGGGGGGGCCTCCGGCTCTGCGGGCGCTGTGCCCGGCGACGGCTACCGGGTGTGGGCCGTGGGCGGGCTGCCCGAGGTGCAGGGCGGTGACGATCTCGCCAAGCTGATCGCCGCCGCCGAGCCGGGGCTCGTCGACGGTGACGTGCTGCTGGTGACGTCGAAGATCGTGTCCAAGGCGGAGGGGCGGATCGTCCGGGCGGACGACCGGGAGGCCGCGATCGACGCCGAGACCGTACGGGTCGTGGCCCGGCGCGGGATGCTGCGGATCGTCGAGAACCGGCAGGGGCTGATCATGGCCGCCGCCGGGGTCGACGCCTCCAACACGCCTTCGGGGACCGTGCTGTTGCTGCCCGAGGACCCGGACGCGTCCGCGCGGGCGATCCGGGACGGGCTGCGGGAGGCGCTCGGCGTCGACGTCGGCGTCGTCGTCACCGACACCTTCGGACGCCCCTGGCGTGCGGGGCTCACGGACGTGGCGATCGGCGCCGCCGGCGTGCGGGTGCTCGACGATCTGCGCGGAGGCACGGACGCACACGGCAATCCGCTGAGCGCGACCGTCGTCGCCACGGCGGACGAGCTGGCCGCCGCCGGGGATCTGGTGAAGGGCAAGGCCGCCGGGTTGCCGGTGGCGGTGGTGCGGGGGCTGGGGCACGTCGTCCTGGCCGAGAGCGACGCGAAAGCGGACGAAGACGGCGCCCGGGCCCTTGTCCGGGGGGCGCGGGACGACATGTTCCGGCTCGGGACGTCGGAGGCGGTGCGGCTGGCGGTCACCCAGCGGCGGACCGTGCGGTCCTTCACCGACGAGCCGGTGGATCCCGGGGCGGTACGACGGGCGGTCGCCGCGGCGGTGACCGCACCGGCGCCGCACCACACGACGCCGTGGCGGTTCGTGCTGCTGGAGTCGGCCCGGGCGCGGACCGAGCTGCTGGACGCGATGCGGGACGCGTGGGTCGCCGATCTGCGGCGGGACGGGAAGTCCGAGGAGTCGATCGCCAAGCGGGTACGGCGGGGGGATGTGCTGCGGCGCGCACCGTATCTGGTGGTCCCGTGTCTGGTGATGGACGGTTCGCACACCTACGGGGACGCGCGGCGGGACGGCGCCGAGCGGGAGATGTTCGTCGTCGCCACCGGCGCCGGGGTGCAGAACTTCCTGGTCGCGCTGGCCGGGGAGCGGCTGGGATCCGCGTGGGTGTCCTCGACGATGTTCTGCCGGGACGTGGTGCGGGAGGCGCTGAAGCTGCCGGAGGAGTGGGATCCGATGGGGGCGGTGGCCGTGGGGCATGCGGCGGAGGAGCCGCGGGCTCGGGGGGAGCGGGCGGTGGAGGGGTTCATCGAGGTGCGGTGAGGGGGCTGTCGTATGAGGTCATGTACGTAGAGGTCATGCAGGTAGAGGGCACGTAGGTTGAGGGCACGCAAGTAGCAGGCGCCGGCGATCTCAGGGGATCACTCGTGGCAGGACGTTTCGCACCGCGGCCCACGCGTACCAGCGTGCGCGGGGGCTATGTCGGCTTGCCTTCGGGGGTGCCTCGGCCTGCTCATGAGCCCGGGACGGTGCGGATGTGGACGCCTGAAGGGGCGCTCGATCTGGGACTGGTGCTGGGTCCGTTGCGGCGGGGCCCCGCCGATCCGACGTTCCGGGCGATGCCCGACGGGTCGGTGTGGCGGGCCAGTCTGACGCCTGAGGGGCCGGGGACGTTGCGGGTCTCGCAGGTCTCCGCGGCCGTGCGGGGGGAGGCTTGGGGGCCGGGGGCTCGGTGGCTGCTGGAGCAGTTGCCGGAGATGCTCGGGGCCTCGGACGATCCAGAGGCCTTCGTTCCTCGGCATCGGGTGGTGGCGATGGCTCGGCATCGGCGGCCGGGGTTGCGGCTGACGCGGACCGGGCTGGTGCTGGAGTCGTTGATTCCGTCGATCCTGGAGCAGAAGGTCACGACCGACGAGGCGTATCGGGCGTGGCGGCTGCTGGTGCGGAAGTTCGGGGAGCCGGCACCGGGGCCTGCGGCGGGTGGGCGGCTGTGGGTGATGCCGGCGCCGCGGACGTGGGCGTTGATTCCGTCATGGGAGTGGCATCGGGCGGGGGTCGACGACAAACGGGCTTCCACCGTGCTGCGGGCCGTGCGGGTTGCTGCGCGGCTGGAGCAGGCGGTGGGGATGCCTCCCGGGGAGGCGCGGGCTCGACTGGAGGTCGTGCCGGGGGTGGGGCCGTGGACGTCTGCGGAGACTGTGCAGCGTAGTCACGGGGCGGCGGATGCGGTGACGGTGGGGGATCTGCATCTGCCGGGGATCGTGGGGTTTGCGTTGGCGGGGGATCGGGGGGCGGATGACGCCGTGATGCTGTCGTTGCTGGAGCCCTATGCGGGGCAGCGGCATCGGGCGGCTCGGTTGATTCTGTTGAGCGGGAGGACTCCGGCTCGGCGGGCGCCTCGGATGCCTCGGGGGGACATCGGGCGGTTGTGAAGGGGGGCGGGCCGCGGGCTTTTTCGCCCCCGCCGCCCCTTCCCGTCCCGAACCTGGGGGCTGCCGCCCCCAGACCCCCGCTTTCGGCCCCGAAAGGGCCTCGTCCTCGAACTCCCCCAGAGGGGGACCCCACGGGCTGACAGGTCCGGACGGGCTGAAAGCGCATCCAACCCGTCCGGCTTGCGAAGTACCCCCGACCGACCAGCCCTACTGATCAGACGAGAACCGCACCGCCCCCGCCGGGATCCTCGCGTCGCACCACACCCTCGCGCCCTCGCGGAGTTCGTTGTCGGGGCCGATGATCGCGCCGTCGCCGATGACGGTGCCGGTGAGGACGGAGCGGGTGCCGACTCGGGCTCGGGTGCCGATGAGGGAGTCGGTGATGACGGCGCCGGGTTCGATGACGGCGCCGGGGAGGATCGTCGAGCCGAAGACCCGCGCACCCTCCGCCACGAAGGCGCCCTCGCCGACCACCGTGCCGCCGGTCAGTTTCGCGTCGGGGGCGACCTGGGCGGTCGGGAGGACCAGGCGGTCTCCGCAGCGGCCGGGGATCGCGGGGGACGGGGCGCGGCCGAGGACCAGGTCCGCCGAGCCGCGGACGAAGGCGGCGGGCGTGCCGAGGTCCAGCCAGTAGGTGGAGTCCACCATGCCCTGCAGATGGGCGCCGGCCGCCAGGAGCTCGGGGAACGTCTCTCGTTCCACCGACACGGGCCGGCCCGGCGGAATGGTGTCGATGACCGAGCGGCGGAACACGTACGCGCCCGCGTTGATCTGGTCGGTGACGATCTCCTCGGGGGTCTGGGGCTTCTCCAGGAAGGCCAGGACCTTGCCCGTGTCGTCGGTGGGGACCAGGCCGTAGGCCCTGGGGTCCGTCACCTTGGTGAGGTGCAGCGACACGTCCGCCGAGGTCGCTTCGTGCGTGGCCACCAGTCTTCGGATGTCCAGGCCCGTGAGGATGTCGCCGTTGAAGACCAGCACCGGGTCGTCGGGGCCGGAGTGGAGTCGGGACGCCACGTTGCGGATCGCGCCGCCGGTGCCGAGGGGTTCGTCCTCGGTCACGTACTCGATGTGGAGGCCCAGGGCCGAGCCGTCTCCGAAGTGCGGTTCGAAGACCTCGGCCAGATAGCTCGTCGCGAGGACGATGTGGTCCACGCCTGCCGCTCTCGCCCGCGCCAGTTGGTGCGTGAGGAACGGCACCCCCGCCGCCCTGACCATGGGCTTGGGCGTGTGCACCGTGAGCGGGCGCAGCCTGGTGCCCTTGCCGCCGACCAGGAGGATCGCTTCTGTCACCTTCGTCTCTGCTTCCTGCCGGGACCGGCCGAACTGTCTTTCGGCCGGCCAGTGTATGCAGACCGTTGTGTGGCGCTTTCCAGGCCGTGTGGTGTTCCGTCCCAGTCCCGAGGCGACTGTCCCCCCGACGGCTGCTGAATGTGCCCCCACTGGATGCGTTTTCCGACCGTTCCCGTCGGCTCCCCGTCGCTCCCGGGGCCTCCCCCGGCCCCGGGATCTCACGGGTCGACCTCAACGCCCCTGATAGCGCGCCGCGGTCGAGCGGGCCGAGCCGAGCTTGCCGTAGAGCTGCCTTCCGGGGCATTCCGTGGCGAACCCGTCCCGGTGGCCGGAGATCACATTCAGTCGTACGTTCTTTCCCTTTCGGTAGAGATTGCCACCTCCGGACTTCAGGTATGTCTTTCCTTTCGGATTCCCACCGAAGAGACCGAGTTTCCATGCCGTCAGACGGGCGACGGCCGTGACGGTGGCGGAGGTCGGCTTGGCGGTGGCGAACGAGCCGAGGACGGCGATCCCCATGCTGTTGGTGTTGAAACCGAGGGTGTGGGCGCCCAGGACCGCCTTCGCCACTCCCCCGGCCCGGCCCTCGTAGATGTTCCCGCACTTGTCTACGAGGAAGTTGTAGCCGATGTCCCGCCAGCCCATGCTCTTGACGTGGTAGCGGTAGATACCGCGGATGACGGACGGCGCCTGTGAGCACTTGTAGCTGTTGCCGGTGGCCGTGTGGTGAACGAAGGCCGCCTTGACCTTCGTCGTGTAGCGGAAACCGGTCTCCCGGAGCGACTCGTCGGCGCCCCAGCCGCGGCGCGTGACGATGCGCGGGCGCGGGCCGATGTACGGCTTCGCCCGCTGCTCCTGTCGCCGGCGCTGTTCCGACGTCAACTCGGTCCCCCGCAGGGCGAACAGTTCGCGCTCGGTGGCCAGCCGGTCCAGGGCCGGGATCTCGCGCGCGCCGAGGGGGGCGAGGCCCGCGTTGACGGCGGAGGCCGCGGTGGCCGCGGCCGAGGTCGCCGTCTCGCCGTTCGGGGCCTTCGGGCCGTCTCCCGGACCTCTGACCGACCGTCCACGGCTGCGCTGCGGGCCCGCCGGCACGGGCGTGGCGGCGGGGGCGGCCGCCCCGGGGTCGACCAACTCCAGGCGCAGGCCCGACGGCAACGGCTCCGTCGCCGAGACCGTACGCAGCCCACGGCCCGTGTCCTGCGTACGGCGCTGGGCGTCGGGGTGGACGCGGACCTCGACGCCGTCGGAGTCCCCGACCCACAGCGGGGCCGTGGCGCCGCGGACGTGGCCCGAGGAGCTCTCGGGCGTGTCGGGGTCGGCGCCGTGGTCGGCGTTGTGCGTCTCGAGGTCCTGCCAGCCGGACCAGTCGCCGCCGGCGGCCGGGCGGGTGCGGACCTGGACGCGGCCGTGCAGTTCGGCGACCGGGTCGTCCCAGACGACGCCGAGGAGGGAGAAGCGGCGTACGTCCCGGCGGGTCAGACCCCGGTCCGGGCTCGCGCCGCCGAGGGCGCGGTCGCGGGCGAGGGGGGCGAGGGGCAGCGACTGGGTGCTGCCGGGGAGGTCGGGGTGATCGGGGAGTTCGCGGAGTTCGGGGGCGGATTGGGCGTCAGGGGTGTCTGGAGCGTCGGGGATGCCCGGGATGCCTAGGGCGTCGAGGATGCCCTGGATGCCCTGGACGCCTGGGGTATCAGTGATGTCCGCGGCATTCGGGATACCCGGGATACCCGGGATACCCGGGGCGTTCGGTGCATCTGGTGCGTTCGGGGCGTTCGATGTGCCCGGGGCGTTCGGTGTGTTGGGGTTGTCGGGGCCTGTGGCCCTGGTCGTCTCGGCGGTCGCCGCCTCCGCTGCCGGCGCGGGTCGCGCCGTCGCCGCGGTGGCGGGCAGCGTCAGCGGAAGGGCGAGAGCCGCCGCACAGGTGACGCCGATCGAGGAAGCAAGCAATCCACGCATGCCAACGATCCTGGACATATCTATCTATATCTGTCCATCGGGGACTTGACGGGCCGTCGGGTGCGTTGCGCCGAACCGGTGGCGCGGCGCCCGGCGCCGTTCGGCCGAACCGGTGGTCCGGCGACCCGTGCGGCGGCGGCGCGGCGCGTACGCTTGCGCGCGTGAACGCCACCGATCGCACCCCTGCCGACCTGCTGCGTTCCGCGCTCGCCGCGGACCCCGCACGCCCCCTGGTGACCTTCTACGACGACGCCACGGGCGAACGCGTCGAACTGTCCGTGGCCACCTTCGCCAACTGGGTGGCCAAGACGGCGAACCTCCTCCAGGACGGCCTGTCCGCCGAGCCCGGCGACCGGGTCGCGCTGCTGCTGCCCGCGCACTGGCAGACGGCCGCGTGGCTGCTGGCGTGCGCGTCGGTGGGGGTCGTCGCCGACGTGGCCGGGGATCCGGCGCGGGCGGACTTCGTCGTGGCCGGGCCGGGAGGGTTCGAGGCGGGGCTGGCGTGCCGGGGCGAGCGGTACGCGCTGTCGCTCGCGCCGCTCGGCCGACGGTTCGTGCCGGCTCCTCCGGAGGGGTACGCCGACTACGCCGTGGACGTTCCGAGCCACGGCGACCGTTTCGCGCCGTACGCGCCCGTCGATCCCGAGGCGCCCGCGCTGGTCGTGGCCGGGGCCGAGTACACCGGCGCGGAGATCGTGGAGCGGGCGCGGGCGGAGGCGGCGGGACTGGGACTGACGGGACCTGGCTCCCGACTGCTGTCGGGACTGTCGTACGACACCTGGGAGGGGTTGAGCGCCGGTCTGTACGCGCCGCTGGCGAGCGGTGGGTCCGTGGTCCTCTGCCGAAACCTGGCGCAGGCCGGGGAAGAGACCGTGGCCAAGCGCATCGAGAGCGAACGGGTCACGACGACGGCCCGCTGACCCCTCCGGGGAGACCCGGTGATCCCGCCCGGGGAGACCGGGTGCCCCCTCCGGGGAGACCGGGCAAACCCTCCGGGAAGGCCCACTGCCTCCTCCAGGGAGGCCGAGTGACTCTCCGGAAGGCCGGGTGTCCGCGGAAGGCCGGGTGATCCCGAGGAGACCTGCTCCCCCTCCGGGGAGGCCGAGTGACCCCGAGGAGACCCGCTGCCCCTCGATGGAAGCCGGGCAACCCCTTCGGGGGAGACCCCCTGCCTCCTCCACGGAGACCAGGTGACCCGGAAGGCCGGGTGAGCCCGAGGAGACCCCCGTCCCCTCCGGGGGCCCGCACGGCCCGGCGTGTCCCGGATTCGGCCTCCTCCGAAGAACCTCTAAGGCCCCCCGCAGGCCCAGGCGTGGCCCGCCTCCAGCCTCTCCCGATCCCCCTTCGAGCCCCCTTCGAGCCCCCTTCGGGCACCCGTCGAGCCCCACTCGAGCCCCACTCGAGCGCCCCTGGAGCGCCCCCGGAACCTTCACTCGTTCGGTCCATCCCCGGCCGCCCCCGCGGCCGACTTCGCGCCATCGTCGTAGGAGCGGCACTACAGGCTCGTAGAGGCGGGAGGGGTGGAGTGGGCGTGAGGGAGTTCCTGGGTTCGCGTGGGCCCCTGGGGCCTGGGGTGGGGGCGTCTGGTGAGGGGTGGGGGCCGGTGCGGCGGCGTCGGCGGCGATGGGTGCGGTACGGGGTGGGGGCGGTCGTCGTGGTCGTGGTGGGGACCGGGGTCGCCGGGTGGGCGGTGTACGCCAAGCTCGACGGGAACATCACGCCCGACGAGGCGGCCGCGGCGGAGCTCGCCCGGTATGCGAAGGAGCGGCCCACCTCGTTGGTGAAGGACGCGCAGAACGTGCTGTTGATCGGGTCGGACTCGCGTTCCGGGGACGGGAACGAGAAGTACGGACGGGACTCCGGGACCGAGCGGTCGGACACGACGATCCTGTTGCATCTGGCCGCCGGGCGGCGCAGCGCGACCGCCGTGTCCCTGCCCCGCGATCTGATGGTGGACGTGCCGGGCTGTCTGCGGGCGGACGGAACGCGGGCCGAGCCGATGTTCGCGATGTTCAACTACGCGTTCCAGACCGGGGGCTCGGCCTGCACCATCCGGACGGCGGAGAAGCTGACCGGTGTGCGGATCGACCATCACGTCGTCGTCGACTTCAGCGGGTTCAAGGACATGGTCGACGCCGTGGACGGGGTCGAGGTGTGTCTGAAGGAGCCGGTCGACGACAAGGCGGCCAGGCTGCGGCTGCCCGCGGGGGAGGTGACGCTGAACGGCGAGGAGGCCCTCGGGTACGTCCGGGCCCGCAAGTCCCTCGGCGACGGCAGCGACACCGACCGGATGGACCGGCAGCAACGATTCCTCGGGGCGCTCGTCAACAAGGTGCAGAGCAATGACGTCCTGCTGAATCCGGTGAAGCTGTATCCGGTGCTGGACGCGGCCACGTCCTCTCTCACTACCGACCCGGATCTGGCGAGTCTGCGCGGGCTCTACGAACTCGTGCGCGGCCTGAGCGACATTCCCACCGAACAGGTGCAGTTCCTCACCGTTCCGCGGGAGTCGTACGCCTACAACGCCAATCGCGATCAACTCGTGGAGCCCGAGGCGGAGAAACTCTTCGAACGGCTGCGCACCGACGCGCCGGTCGTGGTCTCGCCCGCGGAATTTAAGGAAGTTCCCAGAAATTCCGCCTCTGAGGAGTCGGGCGACTACGGCGCGTACGGATCCCGGTGGGGCTCCGGGGCGGCTTCGCCGACTCCCCCGGCCCCCACCTTCCGTGGAAACACGGCCGCGGAGGAGGGCTGCGGGTAAAGCGCTTGCCAAGTCGGGCCCTTGTAACGAACTGCAGTTCAAAGAAATGCGGGGGATTGCCCGGTTGTAGGAGCGTGGAATTTGTCACGACCGTCGCTTGACGCTGAACTGGGCGGATAGTGTGAGCGCCCCAGTGCACCCGGCCGCTAGGTCCTTCCCGGTCTCGTGCACTGTGACCGAGACCCGAGCGCCTCAGTGGGGGGAAAGGCGCCGCGTGGCCCCAACGGAGGATTCGGACAACCGTGGACGCGCAAGGCCGTGGGCGGGCGGACAACATCGATCCCGCAGACCAGTGGGTGCTCAATCCGAACACCGGCGAATACGAACTGCGACTGAGTCCTTCCGCACCGCAGTCGGCGGTGCCCGGGCCACGTAGAGCGGGCTCCCGCGCGGGAGCCCCGGCGGGCCCCGGCACCGGAGGTGCGGGACGCGGTCGCACGACGGAGTCGGAGCGCGCGTCGCCTCAGGAGGCGCCGAGCGTGCCGTCGCCGCGCCGTCGGCGAGGCGTGCCGGAGGAGACCGCGCCCGGTCGGCGCGGGCGCCGGCCCGAGAAGACGAAGAAGAAGTCGAGAGCGAAGAAGATCCTGCTCTGGACGGGCGGGATCACGGCGTTCGCGCTGGTGGGCACGGCCGGCGCCGCCTACCTCTATCTCGAGCACCTCAACGACAACATCACGTCCGTCTCCGACGACGGCGCGAGCACCGGCGGCTTCAGCAAGGACAAGGCGATCAACCTCCTGCTGATCGGCACCGACAAGCGCACCGGCTCGGGCAACGAGGGCTACGGCGACTCCGGCAGCGTCGGTCACGCCGACACCACGATCCTGCTGCACGTCTCCAAGGACCGGACGAACGCGACGGCGCTCAGCATCCCGCGCGACCTGATCGTGGACGTCCCGGACTGCCAGACCAAGCAGGAGGACGGCACCACCAAGGTCATCGGGGGCACGGACGACGTCCGCTTCAACACCAGCCTCGGGCAGGACGAACGTACGCCGAGCTGCACCATGCGCACGGTGACGGAGCTGACCGGGATCACCCCGGACAACTTCATGGTCGCCGACTTCAACGCGGTCAAGACGCTGACCTCGGCGGTCGGCGGCGTCGAGGTGTGCCTGGCCAAGGACATCGACGACCCGGACTCGCATCTGAAGCTGTCCAAGGGCACGCACACCATCGAGGGCGAGCAGGCGCTGGCCTTCGTGCGCACCCGGCACTCGGTGGGCTTCGGCGGCGACCTGAGCCGGATCGAGCTCCAGCAGCAGTTCCTGAGCGCGCTGATGCGCAAGCTGAAGTCGAACGACACGCTCACCAGCCCGACCAAGATGATCAAGCTGGCGGAGGCGGGCACGAAGGCGCTGACCGTCGACTCCCAGCTGGACAGCATCGACAAGCTCAAGGACCTCGGTCTGGAGCTGGGCAAGCTCAACGTCAAGAACCTGACCTTCACCACCGTGCCGGTGATCGACAACCCCGCGGAGAAGGTCAAGGCCACGGTCGTCGTCAACCCCACCACGGCGCCCACCGTCTTCCAGATGATCAAGGACGACGTCTCCTTCTCCGAGGTGAAGAAGAAGGCGGCGGCCTCGAAGGACGCGGCGTCCGCGGCGGCCGCCGCCCGGCTCAAGGGCGCCAAGTCCGCGGCCTCCGAGGTGCGGGTGCAGGTGATGAACGGCGGCGCCCCGGCCGGCAGCGCACAGGAGACTCTTAACTGGCTGCAGAATGATGAGGGCGTGACGAAGTCCGAGAACGCGGGCAACGCGCCGAAGGAACTGAGCAAGACGACGCTCGAGTACGACCCCGACCAGGCCGACCAGGCACGCAGGCTCGCCGACATCATGGGGCTGCCCGGTACGGCTCTGAAGCCGGGCGAGAGCGTCACCAACGCCCAGGGGCTCCCGACGATGACGTTGACGCTGGGCAAGGACTTCAAGGGCGCGGGCGTCTCGCTCACGGCTCCGACGACGGTGCCGGACTCGGTCCAGAAGTCCACGGCGGACAAGGTCGAGTGCGCCAAGTAGGTCCGAGCAGGTAACCCTTCGGGCCCGTCGTGCGTCTGACTGGACGCGGGACGGGCCCGTGTCAGGCGCAGGGCGGGGAGGGGCAGGGGAAGTGGCGGGGAACAGTGGGGTGCAGGGGGATGTTCCCGCGGTCGAGGACACGATGTCCCTGACACCGCAGGACCATCAGGATCACGAGGGACCCGGCGGTCCCGGCGGACCGGACGGGAAGGGCGGACGCGGCGGCAGCGTGCGCAAAGGCGTGCTCGTCGCGGAGCGCGCCCGGCGCAGACGGCGCGTGCTGCGCTGGTCGGCGACGATCCTGGCGGTGGTCATACTCGGCGGCGCGGGGGCCGGATACCTCTACTACGAGCATCTCAACGCCAACATCAAGAGCGACGACCTGAACCTCGGCGACGCCAAGGACCGGGCGGCCGACACAAAGGCCAACTCCGCGGGCCAGAAGGCCATGAACATCCTGCTGATCGGCTCGGACGCCCGTGACTCCGCGGAGAACCAGAAGCTGGGCGGCGCCAAGGACACCTTCAACGGCACCCCGCTCGCCGACGTCCAGATGCTGCTGCACATCTCGGCGGACCGCAGCAACATGTCGGTGGTGAGCATGCCCCGCGACACGCTGGTGGACATCCCCAAGTGCACCGACCCCGACACCAAGAAGACGTACGCGGCCAGCACCCGGTCCATGACCAACGAGTCCCTCGCCCGCGGCGGCCCGGGCTGCACGGTGGCCACCTGGGAGAAGCTCACCGACATCCACATCGACCACTTCATGATGATCGACTTCTCGGGTGTGGTGTCGATGGCGGACGCCATCGGCGGCGTCCCGGTGTGCGTGGACGCCAACGTCTACTCGCACACCAGCAGCGGCAAGGGCTCCGGCCTGAAGCTGGAGGAGGGCACGCACTCCATCAAGGGCAAGCAGGCCCTGCAGTGGCTGCGCACCCGCTACGGCTTCGAGGACGACACCGACCTCGCCCGCGCCAAGGCCCAGCACATGTACATGAACTCGATGGTCCGCGAGCTGCGCGCCAACGCCAAGCTGACCAACCCCAACAAGCTGCGCAAGCTCGCCGAGGCGGCCACCGAGGCGATCACCGTCGACGACGGCCTGGACACCATCACCAAGATGTACGACCTGGCGGGCGAGCTGCAGAAGGTGCCCACCGAGCGCATCACCATGACGACGATGCCGAACGCCTACGACACGATCCAGACCGGTCGGGTGGTGCCCACCGCGGACGCCGACCAGGTGTTCCGGCTCGTCCGCGAGGACATCGCGCTGGACGGCAAGGACGACAAGAAGGCCACCGCCAGCCCGTCGCCGACGGTCACCGACGCGGCCGCGGCGGACGACGACCTCGCGGTCCAGGTCCACAACGGCACCCGTACCGACACGCTGGCCCCGGTCAGCGGGCGGGCGGGCGCGGTGACGCAGCTGCTGACGGGCAAGGGCCTCACCAAGGCGGTCGCGGACCCCTCGGCGGCCACCTCCGAGGCGAAGACGGTGATCCGCTACCCGAGCGCCGACCTCCAGGGCGACGCCCTGCGGGTGGCGAAGGTCCTCGGCATCCCGACGAGCCAGGTCAAGAAGTCCACCGCCGTCTCCGGCGTCACGCTGTTCGTGGGCGCGGACTGGCGGTCCGGCACGACGTACAAGGCGGCGAAGGCGGACGACTCGACGCCCGCCTCGGCGCAGGCGATGAACGGCGCCGACACCAGCCAGTGCATGCACGTGGACCCGGCCTACACCTGGTAGCAGGAGCAGTCCGGGTCCGGCGGGCGGCGAGCGGAACGGCGTCCCGTGGGCCTCAGTGCGCGTCGCTGAGGACCGCGGGGCGGCGCGAGGCGATGACCTTCTTCGCCAGCGACTTGGGGCTGGTCAGGAAACCGAACCCCCACGACATGTGCATGGTGGCGAGGGCGACGGGGATCTGGAGCCGCGCCTTGAGCGGCAGCCCCTTGCCGGCCGGCAGCGACCCGGCGGCGATCGCCGCGAGGTAACCGCCCGGGATCAGGAAGCCGAGCGGGGTGAGCGCCGCGCCCACCACGATCCCGGCGGCTATCGCGCACACCGCGGTGGGCGGTGCGAGGTAGCGCAGGTTGATCGAGCCCTCGTGGTAGCGGGCGACGACGTGCCGCCAACGGCCGTAGTCCTTGTACTGCTTGGCGAGCGCCTTCACGCTCGGCCGCGGGCGGTACGACACCTTCAGCTCCGGCGAGAACCAGATCAGCCCGCCGGCCTCGCGGATGCGGAAGTTCAGCTCCCAGTCCTGGGCGCGGATGAACTCCTCGTTGTAGCCGCCCTGCTGCTCCAGCGCCTCGCGCCGGAACACGCCGAGGTACACGGTCTCGGCGGGCGCGGCCTCGCCGCCCGTGTGGAAGGCGGCGTTGCCGACGCCGATCTTCGAGGTCATGGCGGCGGCGACGGCGTGCTCCCAGTCGTTCTCGCCCTCGGCGTGCATGATGCCGCCGACGTTCTGCGCGCCGGTCTCCTCCAGGAGCCGTACGGCGGTGGCGATGTAGTTCGGGGAGAGCATGCCGTGGCCGTCGACGCGGACGACGATCGGGTGCCGGGAGGCCTTGATCGCGGCGTTGAGGGCGGCGGGCGTGCGGCCGGTGGGATTCGGCACGGTGTGCACCCGCTTGTTTTCGTCCGCCGCAGTTTCGGCCACGAGCTGGGCGGCGATCTCGTCCGTACGGTCCGTCGAGGGACCGATGGCGATCACGACCTCCATCTCGCCGGCGTACTCCTGCGCGAGGATCGCTTGGACGGCTCCGCGCAGATGCCGTTCCTCGTCGAGGACGGGCATGATCACGGACACGGCGGGGAGCTGCACGTCGGACTTGGCGTTCACAGGGGCTCACGTTACCGCGAACGGGGGACACGGCCCGCCCCGCCGGTGCGCTGCGCCGGGCGACAGATCGTACCGGCCTACGGTAATCCCGGCTCCCTCGCCCACGGCCGTCGCCCGGAGGTGTCCCGCATGCCCACCACTCCGACCCGGTCCCCCTCCCGGCCCGCGCCCCGCCCGCAGCGCCCCCCGGCGCGCCGCGCCGCACGCCCCGTACGAAGGAAACGTCCCCGCTGGGCCATGCGGGCGGCGACCACGCTGTCGGTCGTCGTGCTGGCCTCCGCGGGAATCGGCCACTCGGTGATCAGCAGCCTCGACGCGGACATCGCCCGGGTCGACCCCTTCAAGGACATGAAGAACCGTCCACGCGCCGGACACGGCATGAACGTGCTGCTGGTCGGCACGGACGGCCGCGACCGGATCACCCAGGACGAGCGCCGCCGCTACCGCCTCGGCGGCGCGCCCTGCTACTGCACCGACACGATCATGATCGTGCACATCTCGGAGGACCGGGAACGGGCGAGCGTGGTCAGCCTGCCGCGCGACTCGTACGCCGACACGCCCCCGCACACCGACCAGGTCACCGGCAAGGTGCACCACGGCCACCCGATCAAGCTCAACGCGGCGTACGCGGAGGGCGGCCCGCAGCTCACCGTGCGCACGGTCGAGAACATGACCCACGTGAAGATCGACCACTACCTGGAGGTCGACTTCACCAGCTTCATGAAGACCGTCGACGTCCTCGGCGGGGTGAAGATCTGCACGGCGGCGCCCCTGAGGGACACGTACACCGGTCTGAACCTCGCCCCGGGCTCCTACACCCTGAAGGGCGGCGAGGCCCTGCAGTACGTCCGCTCACGGCACGCGGACGCCTCCTCCGACCTGGGCAGGATGAAGCGCCAGCAGCGCTTCCTGGCGGCCCTGGTGGACCGTACGACGTCCTCCGGGATCCTGCTGAACCCGCTGAAGTTCCGGGACGTGACGCGGGCGGTGCTCGGGTCGGTGCGGGCGGACCGCGGCTTCGGCACGGACGAGCTGCTGGACCTCGGGCGCGCCATGCGCACCTTCTCCCCTTCGTCCTCCGAGTTCACGACGGTCCCGATCGGGCGGATGGGATTCCTGGTCAAGGGCATCGGCTCGACGCTGAAGTGGGACCCGGTGAAGTCGCAGCGCCTCTTCCAGTCCCTGCGCGACGACAAGCCCCTGGCCACCGCCCCGCGCCCGCGCACCGAGGCCGTGCGGGTGGACGTGGCCCCGCAGCAGATCCTGGTCCAGGTCGAGAACGGCACGACGACGCCGGGACTGGGCGGGCGGGTCGACTCGGCGCTGGCGGCGACGGGCTTCCGTACGACCCGGCGCCCGGTCGACTCGGCCGACCACGCCGTACGACGTACGGTCATCGCCTACGACCCCCGCTGGGACCGCTCCGCGAAGTCCCTGGCCGCCGCGCTGCCCGGCGCGGAACTGCGGGCCGCGCCCGGGCTCGGCCCGACGCTGAAGGTGATCGCGGGGGCGGACTTCCGCGAGGTGCGCAAGGTGCGGGCGGCAGCTGTCGATCAGGGGGAGTCCGGGGTGGTGCGGGGAGACGAGGTGGGCTGCGCGTAGCAGCCCTGGCCTCCCTGGCATCCCTGGCCTCCCCTAGGTGAACAGCGGTTCCAGCGCCTGTGCCAGGTCGGTGGGTTCGCGGTAGTGGACGGCGCGCATGCCGAGTGCGGCGGCGGCCTCGACGTTCTCCTCGGAGTCGTCCACGAACAGACACCGCTCCGGTCGTACGCCGGCCCGGACCGCCGCGAGTTCCAGGATCCGCGGGTCGGGCTTGGCGAGGCCTACGCGGGCGCTGCTGACGACCTCGTCGGCGAGGTCGGTCAGGCCCATCGCCGCCAGGTCGGACTCCAGGCCCGTCGTCGCGTTGCTGACGAGCACCAGCGGCACCCGGGTGCGGGCCCTGCGCAGCAGCCCCACCACCGTGTCGTCGGCGCGGAAGGGCGACTCCAGCAGGGCGGTGCCCAGCGACCAGGCCGTGTCCTCGTCCTCCACCAGACCGGCCAGCCCCTGGGCGATGGCGGCGACCCACTCCTGCTCGGTGATGTGCCCGAGCAGCAGCGGCTCGGCCGCCTCGGGGGCGAACGCCACCTTCTTGGTGGTGCCCTCCGCCAGCCCGGCCGCGCGCTCCAGCGCCTCCAGGTGGGCGGAGTCGAAGTGACGCACCACGTTGTCGATGTCGCAGAGCACCGCGTCGAAGGGCGGTCCGCCGTCCGCTCTGCCGCCCGCTCTGTCGCCCGCGCCGTCAGTCACTCGACACCGTGACCTTCTCGTCGTTGTTCAGCTCGTTCACCAGCTGCTTCACCTTCGTCTTGTCCCAGACGAGGTTGCCGCCGGAGGAGCCGGAGATCGGCATGTTCATGGACACGCCGTCGCCGCTGTTGACGCCCTTCATCGCGAAGAACATCGACGCCAGGTCGTACAGGCCCATGTCCTTGTCGACGATCAGGGAGTCCAGGCCCGAGCCCAGGGTCGGGTAGAGCTTGAAGGGGTTGAGGAGCGTCGAGGGGGTCGCCACCTGGTGGGCGAGGGCCGCGAGGAACTTCTGCTGGTTCTTGGTGCGCTGGAGGTCGGAGGCGGCGAAGGCGTGGCGGGTGCGGACGAAGGCCAGGGCCTCCTCGCCGTTCAGGGTCTGCTTGCCGGCCTTGAAGTCGGCGCCCGAGTAGCTGTCCTTGAACGCCTTGTCGATGGTGATCTCGACGCCGCCCACCGAGTCCACGATCTTGGCGAAGCCGGCGAAGCCGATCTCGACGTAGTGGTCGATGCGCAGGTTGGTGTTGAACTCGACGGTGCGCACGAGGAGTTCGGGGCCGTCCTCGGCGTAGGCGGCGTTCAGCTTCACATGCCGGCCCGTGCCCTTGTACGTCTTGCCGGACTCGGAGCCGACGAAGGTCGGGATCTCCACGTCGGAGTCGCGGGGCAGCGAGATGAGCGTGTCGCCGTCGGAGCCGACGTGCAGGATCATCATCGAGTCGGTGCGCTTGCCCTCGGCGGAACCGGTGTGCAGCTCCTTCTTCTCCGCCGCGGACAGGCCCTCACGGCTGTCGGAGCCGACGATCAGGTAGTTCGTGCCGTCGCCCGCCTCGGGCCGGTCGATGACCTTCGAGAGGTCGACCTCGCGGCGCAGCTTGGAGTCGGCCCAGAAGTACGTGCTCACCGAGGTCACGACCAGCACGGTCACGACGGTGATCGCGGTCCACTTGATCCGGCGGCGCCAGTTCGGCGCGGGGCGCGGGCCACTGGCGCCGACGTCACCCGGGCCGCCCGGTCCCGCGGGGCCGCCGGGCGCGCCGTAGACCTGGCCCGAGCTGTAGCCGCTGTCGTAGCCGGCCTGCCGGGCGTTCGTGTAGTCGCCCTCGCCGTTGCCGTATCCCTGGCCGTCGACGTACGAGGGCTGCGGCGGGACGCCGGGGCCCGAGCCGTACGGCGGGGCGGTCGGGCCGCGGCGGGTCTGCCGCATGACACGCGCGCTGTCCGGCTCCGCGCCGGCGCTGCCGTACCCGCTGCCGTACCGGTTGCGGTTGCCGTTGCGGTTGCCGCGGTCGTCGTCCGACCATCCCTCGGGCCAATCGTTCATGCGCCTTAGTGTGCAGGGCAGCACTGTGTGCCGTACAAGGGTCGTCGGAGAATCAGGGCCCCGCTGTTGCCAAGCTGACACAAAGTCCCGAGTTGTCCCCCTCGGCATAAGGTGGAGGACATGACAGACCAGGTCACCGCAGCGGACTCGGGCAGCACTCCAGACATTCAGGACCTTCCCGATATCCCGGGCAAGCCCACGTCCGCGTCCCGCACCACCCTCAGCCACATCATGACCCACAACGACACCAACCTGCTGGGCACGGTGCACGGCGGTGTGATCATGAAGCTCGTGGACGACGCGGCGGGCGCGGTGGCCGGCCGGCACTCCGGCGGGCCCGCGGTCACCGCGTCCATGGACGAGATGGCGTTCCTGGAGCCGGTCCGCGTCGGCGACCTCGTCCACGTCAAGGCCCAGGTCAACTGGACCGGCCGGACCTCGATGGAGGTCGGCGTCCGCGTCCTGGCCGAACGCTGGAACGAGTCCGCCCCCGCCACCCAGGTCGGCTCCGCCTATCTGGTCTTCGCCGCCGTCGACGCCGACGGCAAGCCCCGCGCGGTCCCTCCGGTCCTCCCGGAGACGGAACGCGACGAACGCCGCTACCAGGAGGCCCAGATCCGGCGGACCCATCGACTGGCCCGGCGGCGGGCCATCCGGGAGCTGCGGGAGCGGAGGGTGGCGGAGGGGTTGGGGGACTGAAGGAAACCGAGGGGGACTGAAGGGGACGGAGAGGGACTGAGGTGGCGGCATACGCACCTCGCCCTCCGCCCCGGAAGAGCGGGCGAAGGGCGACGGTGGCGTCCAAGGACTCCGGGGACCCCTACGGCCCCTACGGCCCCTACGGCAGGTTCCTCGCCATCACGATCCGCTGAACTTGGTTCGTGCCTTCATAAATCTGGGTGCTTTACAGGCCATACCGCGCTGACCTGCACGAACAACCCTCTCAGAGGGACCTGCCCAGCATTTCTCCATGATCGTCAAGAGTCTGCCCAGGTAGGGGGGCACTGATGGCATCTCCTCCGACCGGTCCGAGGAGTGGCAGGCTCCGGGCAGGTTACGCGGTTTCCTGTTCCGTCAACCGTGATCGCTTGACCGGTGCGCCTCACCCTCGGGAGCATCAACCCAGTGCGGGGCACTGGCAGCGGCATGGGAGAGGGGAACCCAGACCATGAAGGTCACCAAGCTGGTCAGCACGTGCGACATCAAGGACTGTCCGACCATCTACGCGACAGACCGAGGCACCCTCCTGGTTCAAGGCGAGACGCCCACCGATCACAGGCTGGAAATTCCCGCTCACGAAACCCTGGTCGAGATCCCCATGGAACTGATTCAGAAGGCCATTCGTGACAACCTCCTCTAAGACCCTCGGCGACCTCTTCGAATCTTTCGAGCGCGAGGCGTTCCGCCTGGAGACTCTGGACGACTACAGCCAGTCGGGGAACGTGGACGCTTTCCAGGCATTCCAGGCCGGGGAGCCTCAGCCGAAGGACTACAACGCGGGCTGGATCGAAGAACTCCGCTCACACACCGAGAAGGGGAAGCGGGTTTACCGGGTGCACATTCTGTCGCGCCCACTCACGGACTATCTTTGCTTCGAACTCGGGTGGGGCTACCGGAAGAACATGACCGGAGGCGAAGAGTTCTTCATCCTCGACGTCACCGAGAATCCCAACCCGCTGGAAAACGTCCCGGATTTCTGGTTCTTCGACTCCTCCTCCGTGGCCGTCATGAACTATGACGAAAACGGGAAGTACCTCGGATCGGAAGTGCTGCCACCGGAACGTACGGCGGAATTCGCGCAGTACCGTGACGCGGCACTCGCACACGCAGAACCATTTAACGAATGGTGGGCCAAGTACGGGGCGTGAACAGAGCACAGCTTGGGGCCGCGCTGCGGGCGCTGCGAGTGGCATCCGGAAAGGAAGCCAAAGCAGTGGCCCGCAGCGCCCTCATGTCTCCGTCCAAGCTGTCCAAGATCGAGAATGCCAAGCTGGCACCCAGCGCAACAGACGTTGAGCGCATCCTCACCGCCATCGGCGTATCGGACGAGGTCAAGGCTGAATACACGGAGGCAGCCCGAGCATCTGCGACGGAGGCAACAGCATGGCGGCTCCTGAAACGGATCGGCGTTCGCAAGGGCCAGCAGGCAGCCAAGGCCCTGGAAGCGCAGATGTCGGTGCTGCGGTTGTTTCAACCCGCGCTGGTTCCCGGCCTGCTCCAGACACCTGAGTACATCCGGGCCATCCTGCAACGCCATGATTTCAGCGATGACGCCCTCACGCGAACGATCAACGGGCGACTTGAGCGACAAGCGATTCTCTATGACAACGCCAAGTCCCTGCGGTTCGTCATCACAGAAACAGTTCTGCGCTGGCAAATCGTCCCGCCACAGATGATGGCTGCGCAGTTGGACCGCATCGTTTCCATATCCCGGCTGCCCCATGTGGACATCCGTGTGGTTCCGCTAGCGATTCAGCAGCACGACATTGCAAATCACGCGTTCGTCATCCGTGACGACCGAATGGTCACCATAGAAACGGTTCACGCCGAGGTGGTTGTCACGGACCCCCGGGACGTAGCTTTGCATGTTGATAAGTTCGACAGGTTCGAGCAAGTGGCGCTGGCCGGCGCTGATATGCGGAATCTGATCGAGGGTATCCGAAACGACTTTTTGCGGGAACAGGAAACAGGCTAGATACGCATCCGCAGGCCGCCGAAGATGGCGGCATGGAGAGCGAAGAAAGAACGTCCGGTCCTGCGACCGAACCCACGGTGGGGACGTGCTTGTCGGAGCTGCCGCGCGAACCGTCACCCATGCCCGGCTGTCCCGTGTGCCTTTCTCAGTCGGTCGCCCGAGAGAACGCCCGCTCCACGGGGGACTACAGCGCCGTATCCGATGCCAACGTGAAGCTGCGTCAGCACCAGAGAGACGAGCACGCGGGGGACCAGCGGTGAGCGTCACGGCCGACGACATCGGTAAGCGGGTCCGGGACGCATCGGGAAGGGTCGGCATCCTCCGCGACGTGATCCGGGATTACGAGGACCCCGGAGAACCGCCGGGTGAACGCCTGAAGCGCCCTGTTGCCTTCCTCTGGCCCGAGGGCGGCGGTCGAGAGTGGTTGGCCCCACCACAGCAAGTAAGGCGTGTCTGAAGTCCGCTGATCGCTTGGGAGAACTCCGTGTCCGTTCAGGACCTGCTGAACCTGCTTGCACCCCGGACGGGTCAGGTGGACCCGGCGTCATGCGTCCAATGCGCCACGCTCCGCAAGCGGGTTCGCGCAGCAAATCGATCCGGGAATCGGGCCAAGGCGCTGGAGACCGTCGAAGCGATGCGGCTGCACAAGCGTTACGGACATCCCAGCGACTCGCGACAGCTCCCCATTGATCTCTCCTCGCACGGTCCCCAACTGATCTAGGGGAACAGACTCCCGCCCGGTATGGGCGGCGGCGGTCAGCCATGGCCGCGATTAGTTGAGCAGGAAGGTGCAGTGATGCAGAACGGAACCGACCTGTACGCGCTCGACATCAACGGGGCCTCGTTCGTCCAGGCGTGCGGCGGCCCCTGTACCGAAGGGTGTGTGACGCTGGCCCAGATCGGCGAGGACGCCTGGGCTCTCGGTGACAGCAAGCGGCCGGACGCGCAGCCGCTGCGGTTCACCACGGAGGAGCTGGACGCGGCCGGTATCGACCCGGCGCGGTTCGGCCTGAACGTCTGATCCCCCCTCCCCCGCCAGTCGGGCCCGACCGCTTTCTTGGGTCGGGCCCGACTGGTCCTCCGACCGCTGACACCGAACGGGAACAACAGGTGCACCACCACGGCTATCTGTGGACCGGCCCGAAAGAGCGTTTCGACCAGGAAGCATTGCGACGGCCCCCTCATCCTGAGCCGCCCCCGGCTGGGAGCAGACCGGAACTGATCCAGCGCTATCGGGAAGTGGTGGCGGAGTTCCCCACTGCCGATCTGCCGCCCATCGAAACGGCGTACTGGCTCATCAAGCCCCGCTCCCTCGTTCTTGGAACCTGGGAGGAGGCCAAGGAGGCGGCGGCCTGGCTCGGCGAGCGACTGGCCGAGTACGCCCCTCGGTTCGCGTCGGAGAAGGACCGAGACACCACACGTCTGGCCCAGATGGTGAACGCTGCTGCCGAACGACTGCACTCGGGCAAAGATGTGTCCTACGGCTGCTACCTCGAACGCCCCTCGTATCTGTCCCTGGCGGTGGTGACGTGTTCCCTGAATCATGCGATTCCTGAACTGGCCTGCCCAGTCGCGTAGTCGAAGCAACGAAGCCCCGGCCATTCCCTCGGGGGCGTTCACTACTGGCAATTCTTCAGTTCTGTTCGTCCAGCCATTTTTCCAAGTCAGCCGGTCGACAGCGGAGGGACTGACCCACCTTCCGGAACGGGATCTGTTCGTCCTTCCAATTCCCGTACACCCACGACCGGGGCTTGTTCAAGTAATCGGCAACATCACCAACGGTCATCAGCTTGGTCAATCGACTCTCCAGAAAAAGAAAGCCCCCGAGTCGCCTCGGGGGCCCAATTTTGATATGCAATTAAGAGCTAGCGGTGGCGGCTAGTCCTCTCCGCTCCCCATGGATTCCAAGACCTTCAATGTCTTCTCGGTCAGATCTCCTCCAGCTTTCCCTGCCACAGTGCTGAGGTAGCCTTCGCGCCGAGCTTTCTTCAAGTGGTCCTTAATGGTCTCCGGCTGACGGCCGATCATGACTGCCAATTTCCGCGCTGGGGCCACCGCTCCTGTGTCCGCCATCGCCTTGTATGTAGACGCGAGCATGGCCAAGTACCTCTCCGAGACGCCTTCACTGGCCAACAGCAGCCCAGCCGCCTCACCCGACTCGGTGAGCTTCTTGGCTGCGGTCTCCAGGGTGCTCTGAGCCTCCGGTGCCATCTTGGCCAGGTTCAGGGCCGCCGCGAGATCCAGCCTGCGCAGCACGGTCGTGGAGATGCCCCGCGCCACGTCGCGCGCGGGTGCGTCGGCGGCCGACTCGATGGTGATGCGTTGAGGCCCGCCAGTCACGGGCCCTGTGGGCCACCACATCCGAATCGTCCACCCCCCTTGCTGCTGCTCGATCTCGAAGCCGCTCTCATCTGCTCGCATACCCTCAGAGTACACCACCCCGGGTGTTCCACCTAGGGTTGACAACACAGGGTGGACAAGCTCAGTCTGAAGTTAGGTGCTCCCGGCGCATCGGCGAGCACTCCCCTTGGACAGAGAGGCCAGCACTTCCGTGGCTAGAGCTTGGGTTGCACGTTCGAAGGACGACCCGAAGAAGTGGACGACGTACTGGTACGACCCAGACGGCAAGCAGCGGCAGAAGACCTTCGAGACCAAGAGGCGAGCCGACGACCAGCGCAAGCGCAAGGAACAGGAACTCGACGCCGGGACCTACCTGGACGACCGGTTGGGCAAGCAGCCTGTGACGGCCGTGTGGGAGCAGTGGACGAATCAAAGGAAGCTGGAGAACAGCACCAAGAAGCAGTACCGGTCCATCCAGAAGACGACTCTTGAGCCGTTCTTCAAGGCCCGTTCCATCGTGTCCCTGAAGGTCGCTGACGTTGAGCAGTGGCTCTTGTGGATGGAACAGGACCGGAAGCTCTCCGCTCGCACACGGCGTCAGCGGTTCTCGTTCTTCTCCGGGATGATGGACCGGGCTGTCGTCAACGAGATCATCGGCCGGAACCCGTGCAAGAAGGTCCAGGGCGCGGGCAGCCGCGCCAAGGAGATCCGGGAGCACAAGAGCACCGCGCGGCGACTCACGACGCGGGAAGTCCTGGCCATGCTCGATGCCGCTCCTCCGCGATACCGCGCGATGCTGTGGCTCATGGCCGGGTGCGGCCTGCGGTTGGGTGAGGCCATGGCGGTGTCCCGCGATCAAATCGACTTCAAGGCCGAGACGCTTCGCGTCGACTTCCAGATCGCGGAGGACGGAGACACGGAGTCGGGGAAGAACAGCGCGATTCAACGTCGGCACATCAAGGCTCGTGACGAAGGCGAGCCAGGGCGTTCCGTCCCCCTCCCGCCGAACGTCGCCTTCGAGCTTCGGCGGCACATCAGGAACCACGGCGTATGGGGGCCGGAACGACTTCTCTTCCCCAACGTGACGCGGACTGGCTACCTCTACGCGTCGTACTTCTACCCGAAGATCTGGATGGAGGCTCTGGGCAAGGGACAGGTGAAGTACTGCAAGGCTCACTCGCTCCGGCACTACTACGGGTCGCGGCTGCTGTACGCCGGAGTCCCCGAGAACGACGTGGCCGACTGGATGGGCCACAGCAGTACTGACGTGCTCAGGGAGCACTACCACTACATCTTCGAAGGGGCCGAGCAGCGCGGCCGTGCAGCCATCGCAACCATGCTGACGCCCGGCTCGGACGACCCCACGGAGGCGACAGAGGTCGCCTGATCCACGAACGACAACAGCCCCCGGCAGTACGCCGGGGGCTGTGTTGTTTGTGCAGGTCAGTGGCCGTTTTCAGCCCGGCATCCACCCAGGATTCCCCCAGCATGACGCCCAGGAACGGTCCTGATCGGGCCGCAACGGGCAGAAAGCCGAGGGCGTCCCTCCGGACCTTCGAAACAGCTTCTGACCTGCAAAAACCCTGCTAAGGCAGGTTCCTCGCCATCACGATCCGCTGGACTTGGTTCGTGCCTTCATAAATCTGCGTGATCTTGGCGTCGCGCATCATCCGCTCCACCGGGTAGTCACGGGTGTAGCCGTAGCCGCCGAGGAGTTGGACGGCGTCCGTCGTGACCTCCATCGCCACGTCCGAGGCGAAGCACTTCGCGGCCGCGCCCTGGAAGGTCAGGTCGCTGTCGCCGCGCTCGGACTTCGCCGCCGCCGCGTAGGTCAGCTGGCGGGCCGCCTCGATCTTCATGGCCATGTCGGCGAGCATGAACTGGATGCCCTGGAAGTCGGCGATCGGCTTGCCGAACTGCTTGCGCTCCTGGACGTAGCCCTTGGCGTAGTCGAAGGCGCCCTGGGCGACGCCGAGGGCCTGGGCGGCGATGGTGATGCGGGTGTGGTCCAGGGTCGCCATCGCGGTGGCGAAGCCGGTGCCCTCCGCGCCGATCATGCGGTCGGCCGGGATGCGGACGTTGTCGAAGTAGACCTCGCGGGTCGGGGAGCCCTTGATGCCGAGCTTCTTCTCCGGGGCCCCGAAGGAGACCCCCGGGTCGGACTTCTCCACCACGAAGGCCGAGATGCCCTTCGAGCGCTTCGTGGGGTCCGTCACCGCCATCACCGTGTAGTAGTCCGAGACGCCCGCGTTGGTGATCCAGCGCTTCACGCCGTTCAGCACGTACGCGTCGCCGTCGCGGACCGCCTTCGTCTTCATCCCCGCCGCGTCCGAGCCGGCGTCCGGCTCGGAGAGGGCGTACGAGAACATCGCGTCGCCCTTGGCCAGCGGGCCCAGGTACTTCTTCTTCAGGTCCTCGGAGCCGGAGAGGATCACCGGGAGGGAGCCCAGCTTGTTCACCGCGGGGATGAGGGAGGAGGACACGCAGACGCGGGCCACCTCCTCGATCACGATCACCGTGGCCAGGGCGTCCGCGCCCGCGCCGCCGTACGACTCGGGTACGTGCACCGCGTGCAGGTCGCTCGCGACGAGCGCGTCCAGCGCCTCCTGCGGGAAACGCGCCTCCTCGTCCACCGCGGCGGCGTACGGCGCGATCTTCGCCTCGGCCAGTGAGCGGATGGCGTCACGGAGCATGTCGTGCTCCTCAGCCGGGCGGTACAGGTCGAAGTCAGCCGATCCGGCCAAGGTCTCTCACGCTCCATGAACGCTGAAGTGACGTGACTGGGGTGATCACGCTAATTACCGTTAAGTAACTCAAATTTTAAGGGGCCGCCCACCCGAGTGATACGTGAGCTTCACGACAGAGGCGATCACCGGCGGATCCCCTCGGAGATCTACCCGGTAAGTGCCCGGTGAAGGGCCCCGACACGCCCCGACTATGCTCAGGCGCGCAGCTACGCCGTCCTCACCAGGAGCATCCATGGCCCTCAAGATCACCGTGATCGGCACCGGCTATCTCGGCGCCACCCACGCCGCGGCCATGGCCGAGCTCGGCTTCGAGGTACTCGCTCTCGACGTCGTGCGGGAGAAGATCGAGAAGCTCGAGCGCGGTGAGACCCCGATGTACGAGCCGGGTCTCGAGGAGCTGCTGCGCCGGCACGTCGCCGGGTTCGAGGGGACCAGCGGGCGGCTGCGCTTCACCCAGGACTGGGCCGAGGTGGGAGCGTTCGGCGACGTCCACTTCGTCTGCGTGAACACCCCGCAGAAGCACGGCGAGTACGCCTGCGACATGTCGTACGTCGAGTCCGCCCTCTCCTCGCTCGCCCCCCATCTGACGCGGCCCGCGCTCGTCGTCGGCAAGTCGACCGTGCCCGTGGGCTCCGCCGACCGGCTGGCCGCGCTGATCGCCGACCTCGCGCCCGCCGGGCAGGACGCCGAGCTGGCCTGGAACCCGGAGTTCCTGCGCGAGGGCTTCGCCGTCGACGACACCCTGCACCCCGATCGCATCGTCGTCGGCGTGCGCAGCGAGCGCGCCGAGAAGGCGCTGCGCGAGGTGTACGCCACCCCGATCGGGGAGGGGTCGCCGTTCATCGTCACCGACTTCCCGACCGCCGAGCTGGTGAAGACCGCCGCGAACTCCTTCCTCGCCACCAAGATCTCCTTCATCAACGCGATGGCGGAGGTGTGCGAGGCCGCGGACGGGGACGTCGCCAAGCTGGCCGAGGCCATCGGGCACGACGACCGGATCGGCAAGAAGTTCCTGCGGGCCGGGATCGGCTTCGGCGGCGGGTGTCTGCCCAAGGACATCCGGGCCTTCATGGCGCGCGCCGGCGAGCTGGGCGCCGACCAGGCGCTCACCTTCCTGCGCGAGATCGACTCCATCAACATGCGCCAGCGCGGGCAGATGGTCGAACTGGCCCGGCAGGCGCTGGGCGGCGGGTCCTTCCTCGGCAAGCGGGTCGCCGTGCTCGGGGCCACCTTCAAGCCCGACTCGGACGACGTCCGGGACTCCCCCGCTCTCAACGTGGCCGGGCAGATCCATCTCCAGGGCGGCCAGGTGACCGTCTACGACCCCAAGGGCATGGACAACGCCCGACGGGTCTTCCCCACCCTCGGATACGCCGACACGGCCCTGGACGCCGTACGGGGCTCCGACGTCGTGCTCCACCTCACCGAGTGGCGGGAGTTCCGGGAGCTGGACCCGGCGGCGCTCGGCGAGGTCGCCGCGACCCGGCTGATCCTCGACGGCCGCAACGCGCTCGACCCGGTGCTGTGGCGCAAGGCCGGGTGGACGTACCGGGCGATGGGCCGGCCGACGGCCTAGTCCCGCGTACGTGCGGTGACGGGTCATGCGTAGGCGAGGTGACGCCGGTTCGGCCGAGGCTCAGTCGGCCGAACCGGCGTCTGTCTGCATTCTGCCCCACCCGTGACGCCCGTGACGCGTGAACCGCCTGTGGGTTACGGCCGATCCACACACGGGCACCAGTTCCGCATGACATCCGTCGTACGTCTTCGCAACGTCGTGCTCGACTGTCCCGACCCCCGGGCGCTCGCCGACTTCTACGCCGGGCTCCTGGGCGGCACGCCCCAGGCCGACGGCGAGGAGGGCGAGGAGGGCGAGGAGGACTGGGTGATCCTCCAGGTCCCGGGCGGGCCCCGGCTCGGGTTCCAGCTGGTGGCGGATCTCACTCCGCCCGAGTGGCCGCGGGCCGACCGCAATGCGCAGCAGTTCCATCTCGACTTCGACGCGGGCTCCACCTGGGCCGAGGTCGACGCGGCCCATGAGCGCGCGCTGGCGCTGGGCGCACGGCCGCTGGACCTGGAGGACCGGGAGAAGAAGGACTTCCAGGTGTACGCCGATCCGGCCGGGCACCCGTTCTGCCTGTGCCGGATCGATCACCCCTGAGCCCCACGCCCGGCGTTCGTCGTCCGCTGCCCGCCGTCCGCTGCCCGTCCAGCTCCTGTCCGTCCGGCTCCTGTCCGTCGGCTCCTATCCGTCCAGCTCCGCGATCCTCGCCGTCGACGGCTCCCTGCGTTCCCGTGCCGCCCGGGCCATGAAGTCGGCGCTGCGCAGCACCCGCTGGGCGTTGCCCCAGGTCAGCAGGGCTACGTCGGTCTCCGGCCAGCCTCGGCGCAGCAGCTCGGCGATGAGGCGCGGGTAGCCGGAGGCGTCGGCGAGGCCCTGCGGGTGGGCCGTGCCGGAGTCGTAGGCCCCGGACAGGCCGACGCACTCGGCGCCGGCGACGGCGCGGACGTGGTCGAGGTGGTCGGCGACGTCCCGGACGCTCGGGCCGGTCTGCTCGGCGGTCAGCGGCACCATGCACAGGCCCTTGGCCGCGCCCAGCTCGGCGAGCAGCTCGTCGGTCAGGTTGTCGGGGTGGGGGCGCAGGGCGCGGGCGGCGGAGCGGGTGCACAGGACCGGGGTCTTGGAGAGCGTGAGGGCGCGGCTGATCGTGGCGTCGGAGGCGCCGGAGAGGTCGGCGAGCACGCCGAGCCGGTTCATCTCGCGCACCACCTCCTCGCCGAACCGGGTCAGCCCCGCCTCGCTCGCCCAGGAGGTGCCGGCGAGGGTGAGGACGCGCAGGCCGAGGGAGTTCAGGACGCGCAGGATGCCGAGGGAGTCGTCGAGCGCGGCGGCGGCCGCCGGGCCGAGGACGACGGCGACGCGGCCGCAGTTGTGGGCGTCGATGACCTGCCCGGCGGTGCGGGCCAGCCGGAGGCCATCGGGGTGGGCGTGGATCACCGTCCGGACCAGGTCCAGCTGTTCCAGGGTGGCGCCGACGGCCCGGTCGGCCGCGAGGCCCTCGGGCAGGTGCAGCGACCAGAACAGCGCGCCGACGTGGCCCTCGCGCAGCCGGGGCACGTCCGTGTCGACGGCGCTCTCGCCCAGCTCCAGGTCGTACCAGGGCAGGTGGCGCAGGGCCCAGGGCAGGCCGCTGTAGCCGTCGGCGACGGGGTGCGCGCCCAGGAGGGTGCGGGCGGCGGCGACCCGGTCCGGGAGGTCGTCCGGCCCCGGCTCGGAGGCGGGCTCGGGGTCCGGGGCGTACGCGGCGTAGGCGATCGGTAGTCCGCCGACCTCGGGCGGGTTGTGCACTTCGTCCTGGAGGTCGGCCATGGCGGTCTCCGTACGTCGATCAGCAGTACGGTCACCGTCGCACGGAGTGCGGGAGCCTTCCTGGTGGACGGGGCGTTCGGGGGTACGAAGGCCCCGCGAACGCCCCGCTGCCCCGCTGCCCCGCCGCCCGGCCGATGGGCCCGTCAGTCACCTGTCCAGCCGGCCTGTCGGCCGGCCTCCCGCTCCGTTCAGCCGTCCAGCGACTCGATCGTCGCGTTCGACGGCGACCGCGTCGCCGTCAGGTCGCGGGAGACGTCCTCCGCCGCGCCCAGCACGCGCACCGCGTTCTGCCAGGTCAGCTTGGCGAGGTCGGCGGTGGACCAGCCGCGGTCGAGGAGTTCCGCGATCAGGTTCGGGTAGCCGGAGACGTCGTCGAGGCCGTCGGGGGTGAAGGCCGTGCCGTCGTAGTCGCCGCCGATGCCGAGGTGGTCGACGCCCGCCGCCTCGCGCATGTGGTCGAGGTGGTCGGCGACGGTCGCGACCGTGGCGATCGGGCGCGGGCGGCGCTCCTCGAAGGCGCGGTGGACCTTCATGGCCTCGGGGGTGGTGGCGAGGTGGTGGAAGCCGTGGGCGCGCATGTTGTCGTCAGCCTCGGCCGTCCAGTCGACCGCCGCCTGGAGCACGAACTTCGGCACGAACGTCACCATCGCCATGCCGCCGTTGGAGGGCAGGCGCTCCAGGACGTCGTCCGGGACGTTGCGCGGGTGGTCGCAGACGGCCCGCGAGGAGGAGTGGGAGAAGATCACCGGCGCGGAGGCCGCGTCCAGCGCGTCCCGCATCGTCGTGGCGGCCACGTGGGAGAGGTCGACGAGCATGCCGAGCCGGTTCATCTCCCGCACGACCTCCCGTCCGAACGCCGTCAGTCCGCCGGCCTTCGGCACGTCGGTCGCGGAGTCCGCCCAGTCCACGTTGTCGTTGTGGGTGAGGGTCATGTAGCGCACGCCGAGCGCGTACAGGCCGCGCAGGACGCCCAGCGAGTTGGCGATGGAGTGGCCGCCCTCCGCCCCCATGAGCGAGGCGATACGGCCCTCCCCGCGCGCCGCCTCCATGTCCGCGGCGGTGAGCGCGGCGCGCAGGTCCCGTGGGTGCCGGTCGATGAGCCGACGTACGCAGTCGATCTGTTCCAGGGTCGCCGGGACCGCGTCGGGCAGGTCCGCGCGGACGTACACCGACCAGTACTGCGCGCCGACGCCGCCCTCGCGCAGCCGGGGGATGTCCGTGTGCAGGTGGGTGTGCTGGTCGGTGGCGATGTCGCGGGCGTCGAGGTCGTAGCGGACCTGTTCGCGCAGGGCCCAGGGCAGGTCGTTGTGGCCGTCGACGACCGGGAACGCGCGCAGGAGGTCGCGGGCCGCGTCCAGTGAGGTCTGGCCTGTCACGTCTGTCATGTCGCCGTCACTTCCCGAAGCCGAAGCCGCCGCCGGCCCCCTCGACCTTGGCGCGCAGGCGCTTGCCCTTCTCGGTGGCCTGGTCGTTCAGCTCCTGCTGGAAGTCGCGGATCCGGGCGAGCAGCTCCTCGTCGTGGGTGGCGAGGATGCGGGCGGCGAGCAGGCCCGCGTTGCGGGCGCCGCCGACCGAGACCGTGGCGACGGGGACGCCGGCCGGCATCTGCACGATGGAGAGCAGGCTGTCCATGCCGTCGAGGTACTTCAGGGGCACGGGCACGCCGATGACCGGCAGCGGGGTCACGGAGGCGAGCATGCCGGGGAGGTGGGCCGCGCCGCCGGCGCCCGCGATGATCGCCTTCAGGCCGCGGTCGGCCGCCTGCTCGCCGTACGCGATCATCTCGCGGGGCATGCGGTGGGCGGAGACGACGTCGACCTCGTAGGCGATCTCGAACTCGTCGAGGGCCTGGGCAGCGGCCTCCATGACGGGCCAGTCGGAGTCCGACCCCATGACGATGCCAACAACAGGGCTCATTCGGTGATCGTGCCTCTCAGGTAACCGGCTGCGTGTCGGGCGCGCTCGAGGACGTCGTCCAGGTCGTCGCCGTAGGTGTTGACGTGTCCCACCTTGCGGCCCGGCTTCACGTCCTTGCCGTACATGTGGATCTTGAGCTTGGGGTCGCGGGCCATGCAGTGCAGGTACGCGGAGTACATGTCCGGGTAGTCGCCGCCCAGGACGTTGACCATGACCGTCCACCTGGCGCGCGGGCGCGGGTCGCCGAGGGGGAGGTCGAGGACCGCGCGGACGTGGTTGGCGAACTGGGACGTGATCGCGCCGTCCTGCGTCCAGTGGCCGGAGTTGTGCGGGCGCATCGCCAGTTCGTTGACGAGGATGCGGCCGTCGCGGGTCTGGAACAGCTCCACGGCGAGGTGCCCGACGACGTCCAGTTCCTTGGCGATCCGCAACGCCATCTCCTCGGCCCGCAGGGCGAGGGCCTCGTCCAGGTCGGGGGCGGGGGCGATCACCGTGTCGCAGACGCCGTTCACCTGCTGGGATTCGACCACCGGGTAGGCGACGGCCTGGCCGTGCGGGGAGCGTACGACGTTGGCGGCGAGCTCCCGGACGTAGTCGACCTTCTCCTCGGCGAGGACCGGGACGCCCGCGCGGAACGGGTCCTCGGCCTCCGTCGCGTTGTCGACGACCCAGACGCCCTTGCCGTCGTAGCCGCCGCGGACGGTCTTCAGGACGACGGGGAAGCCGTCGCCCTCCTCGGCGAAGCGCACGACGTCCGTCGGGTCGGTCACGATGCGGTGCCGTGGGCAGGGGACCCCGATCGCGTCGAGCTTCGCGCGCATCACGCCCTTGTCCTGGGCGTGCACCAGCGCCTCCGGGCCCGGGCGGACGGGGATGCCGTCCGCCTCGAGAGCACGCAGATGCTCGGTGGGGACGTGTTCGTGATCGAAAGTGATCACGTCGCAGCCCCGTGCGAACGCGCGCAGCGTGTCGAGATCGCGGTAGTCGCCGATGACGACATCGCTCACGACCTGCGCCGCGGAATCCTGCGGGGTGTCACTGAGAAGCTTGAACCTGATGCCTAGCGGGATGCCCGCCTCGTGTGTCATACGAGCGAGCTGCCCCCCGCCGACCATGCCGACTACCGGGAACGTCACTCCCCCAGGGTATCGGTCACGCCGTGGCGGCCGAATTCGTACCTCCTTCCTGTCTCCTTCCCGCCTGCTTCCCGCCTCCTTGCCTGGCTCTTTCCATGTCTCTTTCCATATCTCCGCCGGGCTTCTTACCCGACCCGTGAGCCGGAGCACAGGAAACCGAGAAGCGTGGTGGTTAGCATGGCTGGGTTGACGAAACCGAACCCGAACGGGGGCCTGTACGACCATGGCGCATGGTTCCTCTGGCTCCTCGGAGCGCTCTGCGGCGCATTCCCCGGAGCGCTCCTCGGGGCTACGGCGGGTCGTCCGCGAGCTCGCCAAGTTCGGTGCGGTGGGCGGAGCGGGGCTGCTGGTCAACCTCGGCGTGTTCAACCTCGTCCGGCATCTCACCGACCTTCCGGTGGTGCGGGCCAGCGTCATCGCCACGATCGTGTCGATCGCCTTCAACTACGTCGGGTTCCGGTACTTCACTTATCGTGACCGCGACAAGAATGGGCGTACGAAGGAACTGACGCTGTTCCTGCTGTTCAGTGCGGTGGGGTTGGTCATCGAGAACGGGTTGCTGTTCGCGGCGACGTACGGGTTCGGGTGGGACAGTCCGCTGCAGAGCAACGTGTCCAAGTTCGTGGGGATCGGGATCGCGACGCTGTTCCGGTTCTGGTCGTACCGGACGTGGGTGTTTCGGGCGTTGCCCGCCAAGGAGGCGGTGGCCGGCGCGGAGTCGTTCCTGGCGGAGCAGTCCAGGAAGCCTCGGCCTCCGGCCAAGCAGCGGGTGGGTTGAGCGGGTGGCCCCCACAAGCTGAGAGATGCCGACCGGCGCTGAAGAGTGTCACCTCACCGTCGGTTCCTCGTCCGTCTGCGTTCTCTTCTGGGGAGCCGTTCGTGACAGGAACAGGCCGAAGATGGGGGGCTTGGTCTGGAGCATCTCCAGGCGGCCGCCGTCGGCCTCCGCCAGGTCGCGGGCCACGGCGAGACCGATGCCGGTGGAGTTGCGGCCGCTGATGGTGCGCTCGAAGATGCGGGCGCCGAGGTCGGCCGGGACGCCGGGACCCTCGTCGGTGACCTCGACGACGGCCTGGTTGCCGGTGACGCGGGTGCGCAGGGCGACCGTGCCGCCGCCGTGCATGAGGGAGTTCTCGATCAGGGCGGCCAGGACCTGGGCGACCGCGCCGGGGGTGCCCACGGCCCGTAGATGCCGTTTGCCGGAGCTGACGATGGCCCGGCCCACGCCTCGGTAGGCGGGACGCCACTCGGCCAGCTGCTGCTGGATGACCTCGTCGAGGTCGAAGGAGACGGCGGAGCCGGTGCGCGGGTCGCGGGCGTTGGTCAGCAGGCGTTCGACGACGTCCGTGAGGCGCTCGACCTGGGTGAGCGCGATCGTGGCCTCCTCCTTCACCGTGTCCGGGTCGTCGGTGAGGGTGATCTCCTCCAGGCGCATGGAGAGGGCCGTCAGCGGGGTGCGCAGCTGGTGGGAGGCGTCGGCGGCCAGTCGGCGCTCGGCGGTGAGCATGCGGGCGATGCGCTCGGCGGAGGCGTCGAGGACGTCGGCGACCCGGTCCAGCTCGGGGACCGAGTACCGCTTGTGGCGCGGGCGGGGGTCGCCGGAGCCGAGGCGTTCCGCCGTCTCCGCCAGGTCGGTGAGGGGGGAGGCCAGCTTGTTGGCCTGGCGGATGGCCAGCAGGACGGCCGCGACCACCGCCAGGAGAGCCACCAGGCCGATGATCAGCAGGGTGCGGCCGACCTCGCGGGTGATGGTGGAGCGGGGCTCCTCCACCCGGACGGTCTCGCCGCCCTCCCCCCGCTCCTCGGCGTGGATCACGTCGCCGGACGGCTTGTCGCCGACCGTGATGGGGGCCCGGCCGGGGATGCTGATCACCGCGTAGCGGTCCTGCGTGACCTGGTCGCGCAGGATCTCCGAGGTGACCTCCTCCGAGCCGAGCAGCCGGCTGTCCACGATGCCGACCAGCCGCACCGCCTCGGAGTCCACCCGTTCCTGGGCGCTGTTGCTGATGGTGCGGCTCTCGACGATGACGAGGGAGACGCCGAACACGGCGATCACCACGAGAACGACGGCGAGCGTGGACTGGATCAGTCGGCGGCGCATGGACGCGTGCTGCTCAGCTCTTCTCGAAGCGGAAGCCGACTCCGCGCACCGTGGCGATGTAGCGGGGGTTGGCCGCGTCGTCGCCCAGCTTCTTGCGCAGCCAGGAGATGTGCATGTCGAGGGTCTTGGTGGACGACCACCAGGTGGTGTCCCAGACCTCCCGCATCAGCTGGTCGCGGGTGACGACCCGGCCGGCGTCGCGCACCAGGACCCGCAGCAGGTCGAACTCCTTGGCGGTGAGCTGGAGCTCCTCGTCGCCCATCCAGGCGCGGTGCGACTCGACGTCGATGCGCACCCCGTGGGTGGCCGGCGGCTGCGACGGCTCGGCGGCGCCGCGCCGCAGCAGGGCCCGGACGCGGGCGAGCAGTTCGGCGAGCCGGAAGGGCTTGGTGACGTAGTCGTCGGCGCCCGCGTCCAGGCCGACGACGGTGTCCACCTCGTCGGCGCGCGCGGTCAGGATGAGGATGGGCACGGCGTGGCCCTCGGCACGCAGCCGACGGGCCACTTCGAGGCCGTCCATGCCGGGCAGGCCGAGGTCCAGCACGACCATGTCGATACCGCCCTGCATTCCTGCGTCGAGCGCAGTGGGGCCGTCCTCACGCACCTCGACCTCGTACCCTTCCCTGCGCAGTGCGCGGGCCAAAGGCTCCGAGATGGACGCATCGTCCTCGGCGAGCAGTACACGGGTCATGAGCTGATGGTAGTCCGCGCCGGGCGGACGTCGAGGTGTGATCGCCCCGCTGTTTCTTACCTACGGACATGCCGGACAACAGGCCTGTCCCGGGTGCGCGCCGCACGTGTCCCGTGTGTGCCGGTTCGTCGCCGATCTTGGTACGGACCTACGGTCGAGGGATGGCACCATGGTGCCAACCTTCAAAACACCCCCACGGTTCCATGATCACCTGTGATCCATATCTCAAGTCCTTTCATATCCGGCATTGTCCTGCCGTATGGTGAAAGAACGCCTGTAGTACGCAAGGACCTTCGGCGGTCGGCTTGACGCTGAGGGTCCTTTTTGTGTGCGGGCCGGCCACCGCCGGCCCGGAAAGCAACGACCTGGCAAGGAACGACCATGGCGTCCAGCCTGACGAAGGACTCGGTCCGCCCGGGCACCCCCGGCTCCGGGAAGACCTTCTTCGGCCACCCCCGCGGACTGGCCACACTGTTCATGACCGAGATGTGGGAGCGCTTCTCCTACTACGGCATGAAGGCACTGCTCACCGTCTACCTGCTCTCCGGCGGCCCCGACGCCGGCAAGGGGAGCATGGGCGGCGGCCTGGCGATGGACGTGGCGACCACCACGGTGATCGTCTCCGTCTACTCGGCGATGGTGTACCTGCTCGCCATGCCCGGCGGCTGGCTCGGCGACCGCGTCTGGGGCCCCCGCAAGACGGTCGCCGTCGCCGCCGTGACGATCATGTCCGGCCACCTGGTGCTGGCGCTGCCCGGCGGCCAGGCGCCGTTCTTCGCGGGCCTGGCGCTGGTCGCGGCCGGGTCCGGTCTGCTCAAGGCCAACATCTCCACCATGGTGGGCCACCTGTACGACGGCCCGGAGGACCCGCGTCGCGACGGCGGCTTCACGATCTTCTACATGGGCATCAACGCGGGCGCGTTCTTCGCCCCGCTGGTCATCGGCACCGTCGGCCAGGAGGTCAACTGGCACCTCGGCTTCGGCCTGGCCGCGGTCGGCATGGCGATCGGTCTCGCCTCGTTCCTCCTCGGCACCCGCAACCTGAGCGCGCGCAGCAGCGTCGTCCCCAAGCCGCTGGCGGCACAGGAGCGCGCGACCTGGCTGCGCAAGGGCCTGCTCTGGGTGGCCGTGGCGGCCGTCTTCTACGGCGCCGTCGGCATCAGCGGCCACTTCACCCTCAACTGGGCGATGATCCCGCTCACGATCATCGGCCTGGTCGTCCCGGCGGGCGTGCTGGTGCGCATCAAGCGGGACAAGGAGCTGTCGGTCACCGAGCAGTCGAGGATGACCGGCTACATCTGGTTCTTCGTCGCGGCCGCCGTGTTCTGGATGATCTACGACCAGGGCGCGTCCACGGTGCAGGCGTTCGGCGAGGGCAAGGCCGCGGGCTCACTGCTCGGCTTCGACTTCCCGTCCTCCTGGTACCAGTCGCTGAACCCGCTGTTCATCATGGCGCTGGCCCCGGTGTTCGCCTTCGTCTGGCTGTGGCTGAACCGCAAGGGCAAGGAGCCGAGCACCATCGTGAAGTTCGCGATGGCCCTGGTCCTGATCGGCGTCTCGTTCTTCTTCTTCCTGATCCCGCTGGGCATGGCCGAGGGCGGCACGGCGGTCAGCCCGATGTGGCTGGTGGGCATCTACTTCATCCAGACCGTCGGCGAGCTGTGCCTCTCCCCGGTCGGCCTGTCGGTGACCACGAAGATGGCCCCGGCCAAGTACGCCAGCCAGATGATGGGCGTGTGGTTCCTCGCGGTCACCGCGGGCGACTCCGTCACCAGCCTGCTGTCCAACCCGGCGATCGCCGGCGTCGACCTCGGCGGCACGGGCGCGGTGTTCGGAGAGGCGGCCCTCGCCGCCCTCGCCGGCGTCGCGGTCTGGATGTACCGCCGGAAGGTGAAGTCGCTGATGGGCGACGTCAACTGATGACCGACGTCCGCTGACGTCCGCTGACGTCCGCGTCTGATCCGACGGAGAAGGGCCGCCGCACCCACACGGTGCGACGGCCCTTCTCGTCGTCTGCTCGTCGTCTGCCGGCTTCAGGAACCTGGCCTCAGCCCGTCCGCCGCCGTCCCGGCAGATACGTGAACACCGCGCCGCCGAGCAGGATCGCCGTGCCCGCGATCAGCCCGAGCGCCTTGAGGGCGCCGTGGTCGCCGGCGCCCGTCTCGGCGAGGCCCCCGCTGGTCGACGTACTCCCGCCCGACGACGAGTCGCTGCCGCCGGAGGCTCCGCTCGCCTGCTCGGTGGTGTCGAGGGTGAGGGAGACGGCCGTGCTGTCCGGGGTGCAGGTGGTGGTCGTGCCGAGGGCCGCGATCGTGAGGACGCCCGGGGAGAGCGTGGACTCGCCGGTCGCGCCGGGCTTGTAGGTGCCGGTCAGGTCGGGGATCTGGATCGGGTCGCCCGTCTTGATCGCCGCGGAGTTGGTCGGGCCCGTCGTCTTCACCGAGCCCTGGTCCGAACCGCCCAGGACGACCTGCATCGTCGGCTTCACCGAGTCCGCCGGGATGTCGGCCGGGCTGTCCATCACCGACTTCTTGAACTGCACGGTGAGGTCGTAGCTCCCGTCGTTCTTCTTGGCGTTGATCTGCACCGGCGAGATCGCCTTCTTCTCGCCGAGGGGCGACTGGCAGGTGTAGGGGATGTCGACGACCTTGCCGGTGAAGTCGGTCTGGCCGTCGCCGGTGGCGGTCGAGGAGGCGCTGGGCGTGGTGGACTCGCTCGACGTCGGCGTCTGGCTCGCCGTCTCGCTCGAACTCGAACTCGGGCTCTGACTCTGGCTCTGGCTCGCGGAGGGGTCGGACGTCCCGCTCGAACTCCCCGTCCCCTCCGTCACGGTGATCGTCGCCGCCGTCGGGACGGTCTCCGTCGGCGTGCACGTGGTGTTCGTCGACAGCGCGTTGACGACGTACGCGTCCGGCGCCAGCGTCACCTGTCCCGGGGCCGTCAGCTTCAGCGTGCCCGTCATGGCGGACAGCACCATGTCGCTGCCCTTGGGGATCACCGGGTTCTGGCGCGGGCCCTGCATCGCGATGTCCGCGGTCTGCGCGCCCGCCGCCTTGAGGGTGCCGGACGGCTGGACCGAGTTCGCGGGCAGGTCGATGATGTCGGGGTTCTTCGACGCGGCCTGGACGAACCTCCAGGTGACGTCGACGGTGTCGCCGACCTTCGCGGTGGCCGGCGCGGTGATGTCGACCTTGGTGGTGCCGTCGATCTCGGGCAGGCCGACGCCCGAGGGCGGGACGCAGTGGGTCTTGTAGGACACCTCGGCGGCCTGGGCCTGCCCGGCGGTCACGCCCAGCAGGACGGCGGACCCGGCGAACAGAACGGCCGCGCCCGCCACGGCTGCCCTCCTCCGCCCGGGCGGTGCGGCCCTCTCGCTCTCTCGCTCTCTCACGTCATTCCCTTCCTACTGGTCCTACTGGTCCTACCGGTCCTACCGGGAGTCGTGGGACTCGTCGGGTGGTCTTCGTGCGGTGCGGAGAGCCGGCCTGGCGCGGCCGGACCGGCGTCCGGGGCGAACCACGGCAGGGTCGTCGAGGGGGTGGGGGCGGAGGCGGCGGCGGAGGGGGACTCGGGGACGGGGTCCGGCTCGGGCGGCGGCCCGCGCCACGGCATCCGTGATCTCCACCGTGCGGTCCACCGTGGTTCGCGGTGACCGGCCGCCGGGCGCGAGGTCCGCGCGGTTCGGGCGGTTCGGGCGGTCCGTGCGGCCTGGTGTGGCCGGATCCGGTCCACCACCGCCATCCCGATGCGGAACACCGCCGACGGCGCCACCAGGCAGAGCAGGAGCCAGAACAGGGTCACGCCCCAGGGGCGGCCCACGCCCCACGGCTGCTCGGCGAGGACCTTCCCGCCGTACTTCAGGGAGACGGTGTAGTCGCCGTGGGCGCCGGCGGCGAGTTCGACCGGCAGTTCGATGCGGGCCTTCTTGCCGGGGGCGATCGTGCCGCGCCACTGCTGCTCGTCCCACTGCGGGGCGAACACCCCGTGGGCGGTGCCGATCTGGAAGACGGGGTCCTTCACGGACCCGGCGCCGAGATTGCCGACGGTGAGGACCAGCGTGCGGGCGGGCGGCGCCCCGAACCAGGTCAGCAGCCCGCTGGAGCCGTCGAGCCGGGTGTCGGTGAGGACGGCCAGCCGTCCGCCGGCCGGCTCCGCGGGCAGCGGTTCGACGGGATGCCCGGCCACCTGGAACACCGCGTCGGCCTGCGCCTGCGCGCCGGTCGCGGTGGCCACGTGCACCACGCACGGGCACGGCGCCGGCGGCTCGGACACCGGCAGCGCCCGGCTGAAGCGGCCGTCGGCGTCGGTGGTGACGGCGCGGCCGTCGCCGTTGGCACAGGAGTTGGTGCCGCCGACGACTCCCCTCGCCGGGGTCGCCTGTCCGCAGATCAACAGCATCAGCAGAGTGCGCGGCCGCCAGCCGCTCCCGCTGACGGTGATCGAACCGCCCGCCCCCGCCTGCGCGGTGGAGAGGGTGACGACCGGTTTCCCGGCAGCGGCTTCTCCGGCGGCGGAGGCGGCGCCCGCGAGGGGCGACAGGAGCATCAGCATGGACAGGACGAGCAAGGCCGGGATCCGCAGCTTGCCGCTCACTTCGCCGCTCCCGTCGACTGGACTTCCGGGCAGGGGTGCTCCGACACGGGCAGGGTGCGCGGGGCGCGGTCCGGGAAGGACGGCCGCCCGCCGCCCGAGGGCGCGGCCGACCAGCCGCCGGAGGCCTCCGGGGCGGCGGCCGGCGGCAGCGGCAGGGGCAGCAGCGGAACACGGGCGGCGGCGAACGGCATCGGCGGCTCCATCGTGACGGGGCGGCGTCAAGCGCCTCGTGGAGGGGCGACAGGCGGGCGTACGAGGTCGGCTCAGCGGGGCTGGTTGCGTCGGGTCAGCCACAGCGCGCCCGCCGCGCCCGCGAGCAGCACCGTGCCGCCGAGGGTGCCGAGGGCGATCGCCGAGTCCGCGGGGCCGGTCTGCGGAAGGTCTCCCCCGGAGCCGCCGCCGGTCGTCCCGTCGCTCGTCCCGCCGGTGGAGCCCCCGCTCGTACCCCCGCTGGCGCCTCCGCTCGCCGCCGTGACGTCGAGGGTGAGGGACGGGCCGGGGCCGTTGCTCGGGGTGCAGGTGGTGGTCGTGCCGAGCGCCTTGATGGTGAGCACCCCGGCCGTGAAGGTGACCTTGCCGGACTTCTTCGGGGTGTACGTGCCCGTCAAGTCAGCGATCTTGATGGGGGTGTTGGCCGGAACCGCCGCCTGGTTGGCGGGGCCGGTCACGTTCAGGGTGCCGCTGTCCGCGCCGCCCAGTTTGACGGTGGCGCTCGGGTTCATCGAGCCCTTGCCGAGTTCGACGGGGCTGGAGGAGACGCCTTTCTGCCAGGACATGGTGATCTTGTAGCCGCTGCCGCTCTTGACGCCCTTGATGTCGATGGGCGAGACGGCGCTCTTGGGGCCGATGGGCGTCTCGCAGGCGTAGTTGACGTCGACGACGTCGGCCCTGGCCGCGGGGGCGGCCATCAGCACCGCCGAGCCGGCCAGGGCCGTGGCAGTCGCGAGCGCAGCGGTTCGCTTCCGGTTCGACACGGTCCCCTCATTTCCGACAGCCCCGTACGGGCAGACCATCACGTGCCTGGCGTGCCCCATTTACTGACGAGGCATCAGATTGAGCCGTCAAGGTACGCCCGGGGTCGTGAGGAGGGAAGAGAAGGTGCGCGCCGGAGTTGTGGGGATCCGGCGCGCGGGTTCAGGCGGTTTCGAGGACGTCCGGCGCTCCCCAGCGGCGCAGCGCCTCGGGGACGGCGACCGTTCCGTCGGGCCGCTGGTGCTGCTCCAGGATCGCGGGCAGCAGACGGCTGGTGGCCAGGCCCGAGGCGTTCAGCGTGTGGACGTACCGCGACCTGCCGCCGTCGGCCGGACGGTAGCGGATGCCGCCGCGCCGGGCCTGGTAGGCGTGGGCGTTCGACACCGAGCTGACCTCCGCGTACGCCCCGAGGCTGGGCAGCCAGACCTCGACGTCGTACGTCTTCGTCTGCGCCGGGCTGACGTCGCCCGCGGCGAGCTTGGTGACGCGGTGATGCAGACCGAGCCCGGCGACCAACTCCTCGGCGCGGGCGAGCAGTTCGAGCTGGGCGGCCGCCGAGTCCTCGGGCCGGGCGTACTGGACCAGCTCGACCTTGTTGAACTGGTGGCCGCGCAGCGTCCCGCGCTCCGCCGTACGGTAGCCGCCGGCCTCCTTGCGGTAACAGGGCGTGTAGGCCACGTACTTGAGGGGCAGCTCGCGCTCGTCGAGGGTCTCGCCCCGGTGCAGCGAGACGAGGGCGGTCTCCGCGGTGGGCAGCAGGAACCGCTCGGGCCTGCCGCCGTCGCCGCGCTCGACGACGTACACCTCGTCGGCGAACTTGGGGAACTGACCGGCCGTGTACCCGGCGTCGTAGCCGAGCAGATGCGGCGGCAGCACGAACTCGTAGCCGGCCCGGCGATGGGTGTCGAGGAAGTGGTTGAGCAACGCCCACTCCAGCGCGGCGCCCTGCCCCCGGTAGACCCAGTTCCCGCTGCCGGCGAGCGCGACGCCACGCCGGTGGTCGACGAGGCCGAGCTTCTCGGCGAGCGTGACGTGGTCCTGGGCGGGGAAGGCGAAGTCGGGCCGGGCGCCGACGGTCCGGACGACCTGGTTGTTCTCCTTGCCGCCCGCGGGGACGTCGTCGTCGGGGAGGTTGGGCAGCCCGTCGAGGAACTCCTGCCGGAGGGCGGCCAGACGGGTCAGGTCGGCTTCGGCGGCGGTGAGGCGGTCGGCGAGGGCCTTGGCGCCGACCTGGAGGGGATCGGTCTGGAGGAGGTCGGTCTGGAGGGGGTCGGTTCGCGGGGGCTGGTGGGGGCCGGTTCGCGGGGCCTGGAGGTCGTCAGGGGTCTGTCCCGCCCGGCGGTGGGCTGCGATCTCGGCCGAGACGCGTTTGCGTTCGCCGCGCAGTCGCTCCACCGTGGCGCGGGCCTCGCGGAAGGCGTCGTCCAGGGCGAGGAAGGCCGGGAGGTCGGCGTCCGTGCCCCGCTTGCGCAGGGCGTCGCGGACGCGGTCGGGGTGCTGTCGGATGAGGGTGACGTCGAGCATGGCGCGCTCCGTCCGGTCGGGCCGGGACGGACGCGGGCCGCCCCGGGGTGGTCCCTCGGGGCGTGGGCGAGAGGGTACTCGCGGTGCCACCACGCCTTCACCGCCGTATCGACCCTGGTCAGGTGTACGGCGGTCTCGTTCGGGCCCGGTGACGGGGGCCGGCCGGCGGGGCATTTCCTCCCCGCACTCGGGAGCGGATTCGTCTCGGGGCGCGAGACTGCCTTTCCAGCATGCGGCAGCTCTCTCGACTCGCGGGGCCCGGGGCTACTTGTCTCCGTCAGCGCGTTGCAGCGAGAGTAGGGCGCGGCCGTACCCGGGGGCCAGCGAATTGAATCGGGGGAATCGGGCTGGGCCAGGCGGGTCGTCCGAGGTCGGGCGGGTCCCGAGGCCAGGCTGATCCCGAGATCAGGCGGTCCCGAGGTCAGGCGTGCCCCGAGGTCAGGCGGGTGCGCCCAGCTCCGCCCAGACGGTCTTCCCCGCGACGCCCGGGGCCCGTACGACCCCCCAGTCCAGGCAGAGCCGCTGCACGATGAACATGCCGTGCCCGCCGGGGCGGCCCGCGCGGTGCGGGGTGCGGGGGGACGGCTGGCCGGCGCCGCCGTCGGAGACCTCGACGCGGATCACCTTCTTGTCGCAGCCGAGGACGAGCTCCTCCGGGCCCTCGGCGTGCAGACAGGCGTTGGTGACCAGTTCGGAGACGACGAGCAGGACGTCCTCGGCGGCGGCCCGCTGATCGGCGGTGGCGGCCGGCAGCCAGCCCCACGCGTACAGCGCCTGGCGGGCGAAGTCGCGGGCCAGCGGGACGACGCCGCTCTCGCCGCGCAGGCTCAGCCTGCGCACCTGACGACCCGGCGAAGCCGCCCCGGAGGCGCCGGTGGGCTCCGGGCCGCGATCGCGGTCGCCCGGCGAGTAAGGCCGGGTGGTGCTCATCAGCGCTTCACCTCACCGATTCACCGGTTCACAGTTCAAGATTCACTACACCGTTCAGTACGTCGGTCCGTACGTCAGTACGTGATACGTGGCGCGAAGGCGATTTCGTCGATCTCTTCCAGCTAGTCGTGCCAGCCGATCGGTCGAGCCGGTCGTACCAGCCGAGTCGGTCGAGCCGGTCTGGTCGAGATCACCGCCGACGCATTCGGGTTCAGGATGTCTCCTGCCCGAGGGAACCGGCGGAACACCCCCCGTTCGCACCCATTCCCGACAGCCGCCGAAGATCAGCCGTCCTCGTCGCCCCCGCCGTTCCCGTCGCCCTCGTCGTTCCCGTCGGCGAGGGCCGACTCGAGCGTGTCGTGCACGGTGAAGACCGCGTCCGCGCCGGTGATCTCGAAGACCCGCGCCACCACGGGAAGCATCCCCGCCAGATGGACCCCGCCGCCGGCCGCCTCGGCCTTCAGCCGAGCGCCCAGCAGGACGTTCAGCCCGGTGGAGTCGCAGAACTCCAGCCGGGAGCAGTCCACGACCAGTCGGCTGCGCCCCGTGGCGAGGCAGTTCTCGAGTGGCTCACGCAACAGATCGGCGGTGTGGTGATCCAACTCACCCGCCGGGGTCACGACGGCGCTGACGCCCTCTTCCCGCACCTCGACCAGAAGCCGGCCAGACTGTGCGCTGCCGACAGTCCCGCGGTCCATGCCGTCTCTCTCCAGGGGTCGTTTACTACTGGTTCACACCCTCGAACACTACGCCTCAGACTCGCACCCCAACAGCCGAACAATCGCCCACAAACGGACATAGTCCAACAAAAGGCACTTGCGGTGGGCTCCGTGAACCGGGTAGGGCTAGGAGAAGCACGTATCCGACACGACCGGCTTCGGAGGCGCCGCACACCGCAGTGCACGCACTGGCTTCGGCAGCCGAATGCCGAGAACGATGGAGGACATCATGTCACCCCGGCTCGACGCCTCGCATACCCGGACGACCGCCCGGACGACGACGTCGACACCCCCACCGGAACAGTCGACACTTCCACCGCGACAACTGGACCCCACGGATCGCACGGGTCCCACAGACGGCATGGATCCCACGGATCCCACGGATCCCATGGCGGGGCTCCCCGAGATCCCCCCGTACGACGAGATCGGCGCCGTAGACGCACGGGCGCTGTCCAAGACCCTCTTCGCGCGCCTGGAGTCCCTCGAAGAGGGCACGCACGACTATGCGTACGTCCGCAACACGCTCGTCGAGCTGAACCTCGCCCTGGTCAAGTTCGCCGCCTCCCGCTTCCGTACGCGCAGCGAGCCGATGGAGGACATCGTCCAGGTCGGCACGATCGGCCTGATCAAGGCGATCGACCGCTTCGAGCTGTCCCGCGGGGTCGAGTTCCCGACCTTCGCCATGCCGACCATCGTCGGCGAGATCAAACGCTTCTTCCGCGACACCTCGTGGTCGGTGCGCGTCCCACGCCGCCTGCAGGAGCTGCGGCTCGACCTGGCCAGGGCCGGCGACGAACTCGCCCAGAAGCTCGACCGCGCCCCCACGGCGGCCGAGCTGGCCGAGCGGCTCGGCCTCTCCCGGGAGGAGGTCGTCGAGGGCATGGCCGCGTCGAACGCCTACACCGCCTCGTCACTGGACGCCCAGCCCGAGGAGAACGACGCGGAGGGCGCCCTCGCCGACCGCATCGGCTACGAGGACCACGGCCTCGAAGGCATCGAGTACGTCGAGTCGTTGAAGCCGATGATCGCCGAACTCCCGCTCCGCGACCGCAAGATCCTCTCCCTTCGCTTCGTCGCGGGCCTGACCCAGTCGGAGATCGGCGAGGAGCTGGGCATCTCGCAGATGCACGTGTCGCGGCTGCTGTCACGGACGTTGGTGCAGTTGCGGAAGGGGTTGACGGTCGAGGAGTAGGACCAAGGAGTCGAGGGTGAGCGCCGACTTTCTCCGGCGCTCCCTCGGGCCCCTGCCGCCCCTGGCCGGTCCCCTCCCCTTTGCCCCCTCCCCTTCGCCCCCGTCGACGGCCCCTTCGGTTACCCCCGGAAACCTCCCCGCGCCGCCCCTCTCGCCACTAGGGTCACCCCCACACCAGACTGACCAGTACGTCAGCAACAGGCGAGGAGGCGGCCTGATGGTCCGTACCGACGGAAGCGGTGCGAACACCGGCGATCCGGGCGATCCCGGCGGTTCCGGTGGCTTCGGTGGTCCCGGTGGCTCCGGTCGCTTCGGCGGTTCGGGTGGCTTCGGCGGCTTTGACGGTTCCGGTGGTCCCGGTCGCTCCGGTGGCCCCGGTGGCCCCGGTGGCTTTGAAGGTTCCGGCGATTCCGACGCCCGCCTCACCGACCGGCTCCGCGCCGCCCCCGCCGCCGCCTACCCGGCGCTGCGCGCGCTCCGCGCCCACCACCACCCCGCGCTCCTGGCCTACGCCCGTCTGTGCACGACCGGCGAGCCGGCCGCGCGGCGACTCGCGGCGGAGACGTTCACCGTCGCGTCCCGGGAGACGGCACGCGGCAACGACCCCGGCGGCCCCTGGCGACACCGACTCCTGACCCTGGCCGGACAGGTGGCGGCGGAGTGGGCCGGGGACGAGCGGGCCGGCGGGCTGGACGCGGGACTGCTTCTCGTCCTCAACACCGCGCCCGCACCGGGCGGCCCGGTCCCATCCCTGCTCGCCGCGTTCCGCTCCCTGCCCTCCCGCGCGCAGGGGCTCCTCTGGTACGCCGTCGTGGAGCGCGAGCCGGTCGAGCGGACGGCCGCGCTGCTCGACCTGACCCCCGAGGACGTCGCCTACGGAACCGCCCCCGCGCTCCAGGCCCTGGCCCAGGCCTCCCTACGGCTGTGCCTCGCCGCCTCGGACGACCCCAGCTGCGGGGACTTCCGCCGGCTGATCGAGGAGTCCGTACGTCCGGACGGCGCGCGTCACAGCCCCGACCTGGAGGCCCACCGGGCGCACTGCCCGCACTGCGCGACCGCCTACGAGGAGCAGCGCGCGCTGCGGGACACCCCACGCACGGCCCTCGCCGAGGGCTTGCTGCCGTGGGGCGGAACGGCGTACGTCATGGACGACCGCGAGCCTGCCGACCCCACGAGGTCTTCACGCGCTTCACGCGCTTCACGGAACGGGACCCGGCCGCCGTCCCGCCGGGTCGTGCTGGCCTCGGCGGCGCTGGGGGTGGCCGTGGCTCCGCTGCTGATCCTGCTGCTGACCTCGGGCGGCTCACCGGACCGGGGCGCGGCGGGCGCGGTCGTCACCGGGCCGTCGGTCGTTCCGCCTCCGGTGACCGTGACGGCGACGGAGACCGCGACGATATCCGCCCCCGCGCCCACACCGACCGGCGCGTCGTCCGGCAAGTCCCCTTCCACCACACCGACTTCGACCTCGCCTCGCCCGACCCCCACCCCCTCCCCCACGCGCCCGCCCGGTGCGACGTACGCCCAGGTCGTGAACATCGCCACGGGACGCTGCCTGGAGGTGGCCGGCGACTTCGACAACGGTACGGACGTCGTCACCGTGCCCTGCACCTCCTCCCCCAGCCAACGCTGGCGGGTCGACTCGGCGCGCGGGGTGGTGCAGTCGTACGCCGACCCGGACTTCTGTCTGGACAGCCGGGGTTCCGTCGACGACGGGGTCGGAGTGTGGCAGTGCTCCTCGGCGGAGGGCGATCACGGGGACAACCTACGGTTCACCGCGGACGCCGACGGCACGATCCGACCGGCGATCGCCATCGAGACGGCGCTGACAGCGGACGCGGGCGGCGGGGTTTCCCTGGAGTCGCTGGACGAGGCCGGGGACCAACTGTGGCGGGCGGGAGCGGGGGCGGCGTGACTGGACCGCCCCCGCTCCCGCACGCCACACGCACCGACTGCCTGTGAGCGAACGTCGGGCCGCACGGCCACGTCTCCGGCAGGGGGCAGTGCAGCGCAGGCAGTCTCTGCACGGAGAAAAGGAGTTGGGTCTTGGTGCTCGCGTCGGGATAATCCCCTGCTCGGACCCGGCCGGGGGAAGGACGCATGACCGTATTCGCGTGCGCGCGGTGTGACGCCGTATTGACTGCTTCTGTGGCGCAGGTCGCGCTTCCTGTCCATGCGCATCAGCTGTACGGGCATGACATGCTTCCTCCGCTCATGGAGCAGGGGACGTACGCCGTCGATCCGGAGCCTTCGGGGTGGCCTGTTCGGCCTTGGAGCGAGATCGGGGAGGGCGAGGCGCAGGCCCGTGGTGTGTTCGCGCCGGTTCTGCACGGTCTCTCCTTCGGGGCGGCCGGCGCTGTCGTCGTCGCGCCGGGGGATACCCGTGGCATGGCTCTGATCCCGGAGCGCTGTGGCGGCCACTGCATGGGGCTGGACGGGAGGGACGGGCCGAACCTCGCCTGCGCCGGCTGCGGGCAGGCGGTGGCGACTCGCGTCGACGACTGCTCGTGCTGGCAGGCGGTGTGGCTCGCCCCGGACGCCGTGCGGCGTGTTCCCGGCGACGGCGACGACCCCCTTCCGCGAACGGTCGACTGGGAGGCCTCGGCGCGGGAGTGGCAGGGCACGCCGCCGATCGAGTCGCCCGGGTCGTGGAGCCCGACGTTCTCGGCGGCGGTCGGGATGGCGCTGGCCCATCTGCTGGCGGCCTCGGGGGGTGGGCGGGTGACCGTCCCCGGCGGGCTCGTCAGAGACACGCTCGGCCGCCCGCTCGACGCCCTTCTCCCGCCGGGAACGCCAGGGCTGCCGGGATCGCCGGTGAAGCGAGCGGCTCTGGCCGGACCGGGTCTGCCCGTCCCCGGTCCCAGCTCCTCCGCCGGCCCCTCCCCCACCTCCACGCCCACCCCCGACATCCTCCTCGTCCCCCGGGATCCGCGGACCGGCGAAGTCTGGCGGCCGTCCTCCGGCAGCGCAGACCTCGTGCCGTTGGCCGCCGAGGTGTGGATGCATCTGGCGTTCGACCGGGAGCGGCTGCCGGTTCCCGTGACCGGGGGCGTCGGCGGCATGCCTGACGGTGTCTTCCGGGACTATCCGCTGCCGGCGCATCCCTGGGGGCCGTTCCGGCCCGACTCGTCCGTGTTTCTGCGCACGCTGGCCCGGCTGCCCGCCGTACGGCAGCCGTGGCTGCGCGCGATCCTCGATCGTGTGAACGAGCATCCGTACGCCCGCCCGTTCTGACGCGCTGACGCGGGCCTTGTCCTCATGGTGGAAACCCAGTGGCGGGATTTCGCCGGATGACTACGCTGACCCGACCCTCTGACCTGCAGCAGGGCGAGGTCACCCGTCCTTGAGGAGTCCGATGTCGGCCGATCTTCCCGTTCTGTTGGTCGCCGTGGTGTGGGGGTCCAGTTATCTGGCCGCCAAGGGGGTCACCACCGCGGACACCGTGCTCGCGGTGCTGGTGCTGCGGTTCGCCGTGGTGTTGCCGGTGCTGGTGGTCGTCGGGTGGCGGCGGCTGCGGGCGCTGAGCCGGGAGCAGTTGCGCGGGGCCGGGCTGCTGGGGCTGATCCTCGCCGGGATCTTCCTGCTGGAGACGTACGGGGTTGTCCACACCTCGGCGACCAACGCCGGTCTGATCATCAGCCTGACCATGGTGTTCACGCCCCTCGCGGAGAGCCGGACACGCCGGGTGCGGCTGCCGGGGGCGTTCATGGCGGCCGCCGGTCTCTCGGTGCTCGGCGTGGCGCTGCTGACGCAGGGCGCCGGGTTCACGGCGCCGTCCGGGGGCGATCTGCTGATGCTGGGGGCCGCGGTGGCCCGTACCGTGCATGTGCTGGCCATGGCGCGGATGGAGTCGGTCCGCGGGGCTGACTCGCTGTCGCTCACGACCGTCCAACTGGGCGGTGCGGTCGTCGTGTTCACGGTGCTGGCGGCGATCCCGGGGACGGGCGCGTCGCCGTGGGCGGCCGCGGCGGACTTCGACGGCGGGGACTGGCTGGGGCTGGTGTATCTCTCCGCGTTCTGCACGCTGTTCGCGTTCTTCGTGCAGATGTGGGCGGTCCGCCGCACCTCGCCGTCCCGGGTCAGTCTGCTGCTGGGCACCGAGCCGGTGTGGGCGGCGGTCGTGGGCATCGCGCTCGCCGGGGACCGGCCGGGGTGGCTGGGGCTGGCGGGCGCGCTCCTGGTGCTGGTGGGGACCGGGTGGGGGCGCGCGACGGCGGACCGGGGGCGTCCGTCCGAGTCTGCCGAACCGACCGAGCCGATCGTGGCTGCCGAGCCGATCGTGGCTGCCGAGCCGGGCGGGTCTTCCGGGCCGGCCCTGTCTGACGAGCCTGCTCAGACCACCCGTACGCCCCGCCGCCACACCTCCGAGACGAGCGGCACGCCCGGCCGGTAGGCCAGGTGGACATGGCTGGGGGCGTCGAGGAAGGTCAGGTCGGCGTACGTGCCGGGGGCCAGGCGGCCCACGTCCGTGCGGCGCAGGGCGGCCGCGCCGCCCGCCGTCGCCGACCAGACCGCCTCGTCCGGGGTCATCCGCATGTCCCGCACGGCGAGCGCGACGCAGAACGGGACGGAGGACGTGAAGGACGAGCCCGGGTTGCAGTCGGTGGAGAGGGCGACGGTCACGCCCGCGTCCAACAGACGGCGGGCGTCCGGCCACTCGGCCCGGGTGGAGAACTCGGCGCCGGGGAGCAGGGTGGCCACCGTGTCGCTGTTCGCCAGCGCGTCGACGTCCGCGTCCGTGAGGTGGGTGCAGTGGTCGGCGCTGGCCGCGTCCAGCTCGACCGCCAGTTGGACGCCAGGGCCGTAGGAGAGCTGGTTGGCGTGGATGCGGGGGTGCAGGCCCTTCGCCTTGCCGGCGGTGAGGATCGCGCGGGCCTGGTCGCCGTCGAAGGCGCCCTTCTCGCAGAAGACGTCGATCCAGCGGGCGTGCGGGGCGCAGGCGTCGAGCATCTCGCCGGTGACCAGGGCGACGTAGGCGGCGGGGTCGTCGGCGTAGTCGGGGGAGACGATGTGCGCGCCGAGGTAGGTCACCTCGTCGGTGTGCTGTGCGGCGAGGCGCAGGGCGCGGGCCTCGTCGGCGACCGTCAGGCCGTAGCCGGACTTGGTCTCGAAGGTGGTGGTGCCCTGGCGGAGGGCCTCGTCGAGGAAACGCGTGAGGTTGCGTTCGAGTTCCTCGTCGCTCGCCGCCCGGGTGGCCGCGACGGTCGTGCGGATGCCGCCCGCCGTGTAACCGCGGCCGGACATGCGGGCGTTGAACTCCTCCGTGCGGTCGCCCGCGAAGACCAGGTGGGAGTGGGAGTCGACGAAGCCGGGGAGGACCGCCCGGCCGCCGGCGTCGACCCGGTTGTCAGTGGCGGGTGCTTTGCTTGATTCACCGGTCCACACGACGCGGTCGCCGTCGACGACGACGGCCGCGTCCCGGACCAGACCGAGGGGAGAGCCGTCACCGAGGGAGGGGTCGTTGGTGACCAGCGTGGCGATGTTGGTGATGACAGTGCTGCTCATGGCGTCCTCGTGGGTGGTCGTCAGGCTCGCAGGGCTTCGACAGCCTGCGCGAGGGCTCGGGGCACGTCCGGTACGAGCGTGTGCGCTCCGTCGCGTACGACGTGCCGGCCGCCGACGACCGTATGCCGCACGTCGGCCGCGGTCGCCGCGAATACGGCCGTCTCGGCGCCGAGGCGCGGTCGCGGTCCCGCTGTTCTGACCGAGTCGAGGGCGATCGTCGTGAAGTCGGCGGGCGCGCCCGGCTCGAGGACGCCCGCGCCGTCCCAGCCGAGGGCGGTGTGACCGTCGGCGGAGGCGGCGCGCAGCAGGGCCGCTGCCGTCCAGTGGCCGCGGGTGCGGGTGCGCAGGCGCTCGTTCAGCTCCATCGCGCGGGCCTCTTCGAGCAGGTCGATGACGGCGTGACTGTCGGAGCCGAGGGAGAGCGGGGAGCCCGCGGCCTGGAGGGCGACGGCCGGGCCGATGCCGTCGGCCAGGTCCCGTTCGGTCGTCGGGCACATGCAGGTGCCGGTGCCGGAGCGGCCGAGGAGGGCGATGTCCTCGTCGGTGAGGTGGGTGTTGTGGACGCCGGTGGTGCGCGGGCCGAGGACGCCGTGGTCGGCGAGGAGCTGCGTCGGCGTGCGGCCGTGGGCCTCGCGGCAGGCGTCGTTCTCGGCGGTCTGCTCGGACAGGTGGACGTGCAGCGGCGCCCGCCGCTCCTGCGCCCAGCTCGCCACGGTTCCCAACTGGTCTGCGGGCACGGCCCGTACGGAGTGGATCGCCGCTCCGATCCTCGCGTGATCCCGTTCCTTGAGAAGTGAACAGCGTGTGGCCCAGGCGTCCGCGTCGCCGTCGGAGAAGCGGCGCTGGTGGGCGTTGGGGGGCTGTCCGAAGCCGGAGGAGAGGTAGACGGTGTCGAGGAGGGTGATGCGGACGCCGGCTTCGGCGGCGGCCTCGATCAGGGCCTCGCCCATGGCGTTGGGGTCGGCGTAGGGGGTGCCGTCATGGGCGTGGTGCACGTAGTGGAACTCGCCGACGGCCGTGATGCCGGCCAGCGCCATCTCGGCGTACACGGCGCGCGCGAGGGCGTGGTAGGTCTCCGGGGTCAGCCGGTCGGCGACGGAGTACATGACCTCGCGCCAGGTCCAGAAGGTGCCGGAGCCGACCTGGACGGTGCCGCGCAGGGCGCGGTGGAAGGCGTGGCTGTGGGCGTTCGCCAGGCCGGGGAGGGTGAGGCCGCGCAGGATCTCGGCGCCGGGGGGCGGGGCGTCGGCCCCGGTACGGACGGCGGTGATGCTGCCGCCCGTCACCTCCAGGGCGACGCCCGGCTCGACGTTGGTGTCGAGCCAGGCGTGCTCCAGCCAGTACGTCCGTGTCCGCTGCGTGGAGGTCACCTGCAGGCCAGTCCTTCCAGTACGTCGGCGAGGGCGTGCACTCCGGCCACGCAGTCGTCCTCCGCCGCGAACTCGGCCGGGGAGTGCGAGACGCCCGTGGGGTTGCGCACGAACAGCATGGCGGTCGGGATGCGGTCGGAGAGGATTCCGGCGTCGTGTCCGGCGCCGGTGCCCAGGACGGGGACCTTCAGGTCCGCGCCGCTGCCGAGGATGCGGGCGAGTTCGTCGCGCAGGGCGTGGTCGAACTCGACGACGGGGGTGAAGGACTCGCGGACGATGTCGAGGTCGACGCCGTGCGCCTCGGCGTACTCGCGGGCCGCCTTCTCGATGCCGGTGACCACCGTGTCCAGGGTGTCCTGGTCGGCGGCGCGGGAGTCGAGCCAGCCGCGCACCAGGGAGGGGATGGCGTTGACTCCGTTGGGCTCGACGGAGATCTTGCCGAAGGTGGCCACGGCTCCGGCGAGTTGTGCCTCGCGGCGGGCGGCGAGGACGGTCTCGGCGTAGGACAGCATCGGGTCGCGCCGGTCCAGGAGGCGGGTGGTGCCGGCGTGGTTGGCCTCGCCCCGGAAGTCGAACCGCCAGCGTCCGTGCGGCCAGATCGCGCTGGCGACGCCCACCCGGTCGCCGGACAGGTCCAGCGCACGGCCCTGTTCGACATGGAGTTCGACGAAGGCGCCGATGCGGGCGAGCCGCTCCGGGTCGGGGCCGATGGCGTCGGGGTCGTGACCGGCGGCCGCCATGGCCTGCGGGAGGGTGATCCCGTCGCCGTCGGTGAGCTGGTGGGCCTGCTCGACGGTGAGCTGCCCGGCGGTGAGCCGGGAGCCGACGCAGGCGAGCCCGAAGCGGGCGCCCTCCTCGTCGCCGAAGTTGACCAGGGCGAGGGGCCTGGCGAACTCGGCCCCGCGGGCGCGGAGTTCGTCGAGGGCGGCGAAGGAGGACACGACGCCCAGGGGCCCGTCGAAGGCCCCGCCGTCGGGCACGGAGTCGAGATGCGATCCGGTGACGACGGCGTCCCCGGCGGCCGGGTCCCCCAGCCACGCCCACTGGTTGCCGTTGCGGTCCAGCTCGTACGTCAGTCCGCGCGCCTCGGCCTGGTCCCTGAACCAGGCCCGGCAGTCGGCGTCGGCCGCGGTCCAGGCGTAGCGGCGGTAGCCGCCGGAGTCGGCGTGGCGGCCGATGGGGCGCAGGTCGCGCCACATCTCGTGGAAGGAGCGGGAGGTACCGCCGGTCGGTACGGGCGCCGAGCCGGTGGGTCGTACGGGAGCCGAAGAGCTGCCGTGTTCGCCGTCGAGCATGGTCACGCGTCGTCACCCTCGCGCATGGGGACGCGGACACCGCGCTCGTCGGCGACGGACTCCGCGATGTCGTAGCCGGCGTCGACGTGGCGGATGACGCCCATGCCTGGGTCGTTGGTCAGCACGCGGCGCAGCTTCTCGCCGGCGAGTGCGGTGCCGTCGGCGACGGAGACCTGGCCGGCGTGGATGGAGCGCCCCATGCCGACGCCGCCGCCGTGGTGGATGGAGACCCAGGACGCGCCGGAGGCCACGTTGACCATGGCGTTGAGCAGCGGCCAGTCGGCGATCGCGTCGGAGCCGTCGAGCATGGCTTCGGTCTCGCGGTACGGGGAGGCGACGGAGCCCGAGTCGAGGTGGTCGCGGCCGATGGCGAGCGGGGCGGCCAGCTCACCACTGGCGACCATGTCGTTGAACCGCTCGCCGGCCTTGTCCCGCTCGCCGTAGCCGAGCCAGCAGATACGGGCGGGCAGGCCCTGGAAGTGGACGCGCTCGCCGGCCATCTTGATCCAGCGGTGCAGGGACTCGTTCTCCGGGAAGAGCTCCAGGATCGCCTTGTCGGTCTTGTGGATGTCGGAGGCCTCACCGGACAGGGCGGCCCAGCGGAAGGGCCCCTTGCCCTCGCTGAACAGCGGCCGGATGTAGGCGGGCACGAAGCCGGGGAAGGCGAACGCCCGCCCGTATCCGGCGAGTTGGGCCTCGCCCCGGATCGAGTTGCCGTAGTCGAAGACCTCGGCGCCGGCGTCCATGAAGCCGACCATCGCCTCGACGTGCCTGGCCATGGACTCACGGGCGCGGGTGGTGAAGCCCGCCGGGTCCTTGGCGGCCGCGTCTGCCATGTCGTCGAAGTCGACGCCGACGGGGAGGTAGGCGAGGGGGTCGTGGGCCGAGGTCTGGTCGGTCACGATGTCGATGGGGGCGCCTTCGGCGAGCATGCGCGGGAGCAGCTCGGCGGCGTTGCCCAGCAGGCCGATGGAGAGCGGGCGGCGGGCGTCGCGGGCCTCGACGGCGAGCTGGAGGGCGTGCTCCAGGGAGTCGGCCTTCACGTCGAGGTAGCGGTGCTCGATACGGCGCTCGATGGCGCGCGGGTCGACGTCGATGCAGATCGCGACGCCGTCGTTCATCGTCACGGCGAGGGGCTGGGCGCCGCCCATGCCGCCGAGGCCGGCGGTGAGGGTGATCGTGCCGGCGAGGGTGCCGTTGAACTTCTTGGCGGCGACGGCGGCGAAGGTCTCGTAGGTGCCCTGGAGGATGCCCTGGGTGCCGATGTAGATCCAGGAGCCGGCGGTCATCTGGCCGTACATGGTGAGGCCGAGGGCCTCCAGACGGCGGAACTCCTCCCAGTTGGCCCAGTCGCCGACGAGGTTGGAGTTGGCGATGAGGACGCGCGGGGCCCACTCGTGGGTCTGCATCACGCCGACCGGGCGGCCGGACTGGACCAGCATCGTCTCGTCCTGCTTGAGAGTGCGCAGCGTGCGGACCATGGCGTCGAAGGAGCGCCAGTCGCGGGCGGCCTTGCCGGTGCCGCCGTAGACGACGAGCTTGTCGGGGTGCTCGGCGACCTCGGGGTCCAGGTTGTTCTGCAGCATCCGCAGGGCGGCTTCCTGCTGCCATCCCAGGGCGCTCAGTTCCGTACCGCGGGGCGCTCGTACGGGGCGGGGTCCTGACATGGTCTGCCTCCTTGCGGGTGGGTGATCCCGGCGGTCGGTGGGGAGATCCCGACGGTTGTTGCTGTTGTTATTCACATCCTGACTCGCTGAATAGATCTAGTCAATACATCAGCGGGACGGCGTGAGGGGAGTCCGGGGCGCGGGGAGGCGGGACGGGGGCCTGTCGAGGGGCGGGGCGGGGACGGTCGGGAGGCGGGATGGAGCCGGCCGGAAGGCGGGACGGGGCCGGTCGGAAGGCGGGATGGAGCCGGTCGAGGGGCGGGGCGGGGACCGGGAGGGAAGGCGGGAAAGGCGGGCCGAAGGGGCGGGAGGGATCCCCCGAGGGGTCGAGCGAAAGGGGCGCACACCTTCGTACTCACCACCCATCCCCAGCTCGCGCGCCCTTGACGCGCGCCGGTGGGTCGGGTGTTGAAAGGGGGCCGAGGGGGACTGAAGCGGCCGGAATCGGGGTCAGCCGAGACACCCTAGCCACTCAGCGCATGTTCCGCTGGAAAATGCCAGAAGACTCACCCCTCGCGCATACGTTGCGTAGCCTCCTCATCACTCAGCCGAACCGCAGGCGGGAGGGGAGAGCCACGGTGCCCGGAATCGACGAGTGCCTACTGGAGGCCATGCGGCTGCCCGGGGCACGGGGAGCCGCGTTGGTCGACTGGACCAGCGGGCTGGCGCTGGGCGCGGTCGGGGAGTTCCCGGGCGGGGACCACGAGGCCGCGGCCGCCGAGGCCGCGGAGGTCGCGCGGCTCACCGCCGAGCAGCGGGCGTTCACGCCGGACGACGACACGGAGGAGGCCGCCGACCCCCCGGTCGAGGACCTGATCATCAGCAACCGGGACAGCTACCACGTCCTGCGCTTCGTGCCGACGTCCTTCGACAGCAGTGTGTTCCTGCACGTGTGGCTGGCCCGGTCGGACGGCAATCTCGCGCTGGCCCGGATCCGGCTGGGCGAGATGGCCGGACGGCTGGTGCTGGGATGACCATGGTGGAGACGACCCCGCCGGGCACGACCCCGCCGCCCCGGCTGCCGGTGCGGGAGAAGACGGCGACCCAGGGCCTCCCGGGCAGCGGGCTGTCGCCGATGCTGACCCGGCTCGCCGCCGAGCGGGCCACCGGCGTCCTGGAGCGCGAGCGAGGCTCGCTCTATCTCGCCGACGGGCGGGTGGTGCACGCCGAGAGTCCCCTCGCCCCCGGCCTCGACGTACTGCTGCTGACGCACGGCACGCTCGACGCGGACTCCTGGCGGCAGGCGGTGGACCGGGCCGACGAGGAGCACGGCGCCGCCCGGATGCTGCTCGACGCCGACCGGATCCCGCGCGGGGCGCTGGAGCTGTGCCATCTGGGAGCGCTGTACGACGCCGCGTACTTCGCGCTCACCCCCAGCAGCACACCCGGCCGCTTCCGGTACGGCGCCGGACACTGGCTCGGCGCGCTCAAACCGGTCCCGGTCGACGCCCTGGAGCGGGAGACGGTGCGCCGGCGCGAGCTGCTGCACCGGCTGTGGCCGGATCCGCTGACCGACGGCGCGCCGTTGCGGCGGGCCGAGGCCGTCGCCGCGCCGGCGCCGACCGCCCGGCAGAGCGCGGTACTGGCCCTGGTGGACGGCGTGCGCACCGCCTCCGACATCGCCCGGGAGCTGGGCCGGCTGGCCTTCCACACCCTGGTGGACGTCCGCCGGCTGGCCGCCGCGGGCCTGCTGACCGCCCTCTTCCCGCCGCCCCCGGCCCATGGGCCCGTGCCGCATGTGCCCCTGCCCCACCTGCCGCCGCCCCTCATACCGCCGTCCCAGCCGCCGTCCCAGCCGCCGTCCCCCCTGTCGCCCACGGCGTCACCCACGGCGTCACCCACCGCCGACCACCCGCCGGGCGTCTCCCTGCCCCGCGTCAACGACCCCGACATCACGCTGCTGAAGAGGCTCAGGGATGCGCTGGAGGCCCTTTGACCGGCAGCGACCGCGCACCGAGAACGCCGTACCGGCCGAGCGCGCCGCCCTCACCACAGGCGCCGCCCTCACCCCGGACGCAGAAGACCCCGCACGCGGCGCAGACCCCGCACGCGCCGCAGACACGACACACGCCGAAGACACGACGCGCACCGGAAGCGCCGCACGCGCCGAGAGGTCCGAGAACGCCGAGAGGAGAGAGCTGATGGCGGCCGAGCCGGAGTTGCTCGACGAGCTGCGGCGGCTGCGGGCCCGCGTGCCCCAGCTGACCGGCGCGCTGGCGGCCGGCGTGGACGGCCTCGTCCTCGCCCACGACACGCCCGGCGTGGAACCGGAGGTCCTCGCCGCGCTCACCGCCGCGGCCCTCGGCGTCGCGGTGCGGATGGCGGACACGACCGGCCGGGGCGACCTGCGCGAGCTGCTGGTGCGCGGCGCGTACGGCTACGTGGCGACCTACGCGGCCGGCGACAGCGCCGTACTGACGCTGCTCGCGCAGGACCGGGTCAACGTCGGCCGGCTGCACCTGGAGGGCCGCCGGTCCGGCGCCCGCATCGGGGAGCTCGTCGACGCGCTGGAGGCGAAGGCCCGCGAAGCGAGAGCGCGGGAGCCGAAGCCCGCCGTCCCCGCCCCGCCGAAGACACCTGCCAAGGCGCCCCTGCGGACGCCCGCCAAGACCCCCACCGTACGGACCAGATCGGCGCGCGGCTCAGCGACCACCAACGCGCGCACCACCACGGAAAGTTAGGAACCGAGGAGCAACGTCATGGCCAACACCGAAACCACACTGAAAGAGTGTCTCGCCTCGATCGAGGGCGCGACCGGAGTCGCGCTCGTCGACTACACCAGCGGCATGGCGCTGGGCACGCTGGGCGGCAGCAAGGGCTTCGACCTCAACGTCGCCGCCGCCGGCAACACCGACGTGGTGCGCGCCAAGATGCGCACCATGGAGCATCTCGGACTGAAGGCGCAGATCGAGGACATCCTGATCACCCTCTCCGACCAGTACCACCTGCTCCGGCTGATCAGCGGCCGCGGCGGCAACGGACTGTTCCTCTACCTCGTCCTGGACGCCAAGCGGGCCAATCTGGCGATGGCCCGCCACCAGCTGAAGAAGATCGAGGAGGACCTGGAGGTCTAGAAACCCTCAGGACCGGTCAGACCAGAGCCGCGGTGCGGCGGCGGGCCCCGCCCGGGGCCGCGTCGCCCGCGGCGACGCCGGTGCTGCGGTACGCCTTGACGGCCTTGCCCGCCGGGCGGCCGCCGCGCCGGTCCAGCCAGTCGACGCGCACCCACAGCAGCGCGTCCCCGTCCCGCTCGCGCCGGCCGAGCCAGGCGGCCTTCAGCCGCAGCCCGGCGCCGCAGCCGGCGAGCAGCAGGCCCGCAGTCGCGGGCACGGCGAAGGAGCTGCCCAGCGCCGCAGCGAAGGCGAGCAGCAGCCACCAGCGGTGGCCCCGGCGCCAGGCGCGGACGGTCACCGCCCGGTCCTGGAGCACGTCGTGCTTGCTCGCGCGGGCGGTGCTCGCGGCGAGCCCCGTATAGCGCCTGCGGCCGCGCAACGCCACGACGGCGAGGGCCACGACGAACAGTGCGGCCCCCGCCATGACTCCGATCCGACGGCCCGTGACGCCGGGCGGCAGTACGCCGACCCCCGCCGCGAACACTCCGCACCACCACAACGGCGCGGCCCCGGCCCGTACGACGACGGCCACCCGGGCCAGCCCCTGACCTCCGCGTGCCACCTTCCGCCTCCTCCTGGATCAGGCAAGTCTCATTGACCGGTCACGCTAACGAGTGAACGTGAGACCAGTCTGAGAGCGCGCCTACTCCACGAACAGCCCCCGTGCCGCCGCGCGCGCGTCGAACTCCTCCAGGCGGGCCTGCGCGTCGGGCAGGTCGTCGCACATCGCCTCCAGCAGGACGCGGCCCAGCAGCATCGGCGCGCACGCGGTGTCGAAGGCGAGGCCCGTGCCGACGGCGGCCGGCAGCAGCAGGTCGGAGACCTTGGCGACCGGCGCGAACGCCGAGTCCGCGACCGTCACCACGCTCAGCCCGGCCTCCTTCGCATAGGCCAGCGTGTCCACGACCTCGCGCGGATGCCGGGGCAGCGCGAAGCACAGCAGCGTCGAGGCGCCGGCCCGTACGGCGGCGTCGATCCGGTCGTGGATCATCGTGCCGCCCTCGTTCAGCAGCCGGACGTCCGGATGGACCTTGGCGGCGAAGTACGCGAAGCCGTACGCCTGGGAGGCGGCGGCGCGCAGGCCGAGCACCGCCAGCGGCCGCGAGGCCGCCAGCAGCCGGCCCGCCCTCTGCACCGGCCGCGGGTCGGCAAGCAGCTCCGCGAGGTGCCGCAGGTTCTCGATCTCGGCCTCGACGGCCTGCTGGTACTCGTTGTACGACGCCGAGCCCGCCGTCTGTTCGGTGGGCGCGACCTCGCGCAGGTGCTTGCGCAGGGCGGGGTAGCCGTCGAAGCCGAGGGCTACCGCGAAGCGGGTCACGGACGGCTGGCTGACCCCGGCGAGTTCGGCCAGCTCAACGCTGGAGAGGAACGGCACGTCGGCGGCGCGCCGCACCATGCTGTGCGCGATGCGCCGCTGGGTCGGCGTCAGCCGGTGCCCCTCGAACAACGCCTGCAGCCGAGCGGCGGGACTGTCCGGCACGCCGGCCTCCACACCGGCATCCGCACCACTCCCGCCAGTCGTGCCCGCGCCGGGCCCGCCCGCACCGGACACACCCGCGCCCAGCTCCGTCTCCGCGCTCGTCCCCATCTCCGCGCTCATGCCCCGCTCCCCCTCCAGATGTCCGTGAACCGGTCCAGCAGTCGGGCCGCCGCCGTCACGTCGTCCGTGAGCGGCCGGTCGGCCTGTTCCGCGTCGAGCACCGCCTCGGCCAGCTCCAGCGCCCGGGCCGCCGGCAGCCCCGGCTCGGGCCGCAGCTCGCGCTGGCGCAGCGCCCGTACGGCGGCGACGAGTTCGCAGCCGACGACGAGACGGTACGCGGCGCAGACCCGCAGCGTCTGCCGGGCGGCGAGCGAGGCGAAACTGGCCTGTTCCTCGACGCCCCGGGAGAGTACAGCGTGGCCGAGGGACGCGGGCGCGGAGAAGGCCCGCAGATCACCGAGGGCGGCGCCGGCGGCGTACTCCAGGATCATCACGCCGGAGGAGGCGGGCTCGGCGTCGGCGAGGAAGGGGCGCAGCCGGGTGTAGGCGGGCTCGTTGAGGGTGGAGAGCCGGGACGTCGAGAGGCGGGCGACCTGGGTGAGGGACAGCCTGAAGTGGTCCAGGGCGAGGGCGAGTTGGGCCTGGTAGAAGCCGCCGTGGTGGTAGGCGGCCATGTCCTGCGGGGAGATGAGGGGGTTCTCGGCGGCGGCGTTGATCTCGATGGCGACCACCTCCTCCAGGGCGTCGGCGGCGTCGTGCGCCGGGCCGTGGATCTGGGGCAGGCAACGGAAGCCGTAGGGGTCCTGGACGCGGCCCAGCGGTGGTGTCGGCCGGTCGGCGGCGCCGATCAGCTCCCGCATCCGGCGGGCCACCTCGGTGGAGCCGCGGTGCGGGCGGGCGGTGTGCACGGGAGCGGCGTACGCCTCGTGCGAGCCGTCCACGGCGAGCAGGGACAGTGCGGCGACGACCTGGGTGGCCTCCAGCAGCCCCCGCAGTTCGTGCAGGGCGAGCGCGGACTGCCCGAGGGTGAGGGCGTTGCTGCTGATGAGCGCGAGGGCGTCGTTGTTGTCGAGCTGCTGAGGCGCGGGCGCCCCGCCGACGCCCGCCCCGCCGGAGACCCCGACCCCCGCACCACCGGAGACCCCCGCCCCGCCGGAGACCCCGACCCCCGCACCACCGGAGACCCCCGCCCCGCCGGAGGCCGCCCCACCGGATCCGTCCGCCGCCCGCCAGGGATGCTCCCCCACCAGCGCCAGTCCCAGTTGGGCCAGTGCCGCGAGGTCGCCGGTGCCTACCGAGCCGAACTCGTTGACGACCGGGTGGGCGCCGCTCTCCAGGGCCTCGCACAGGGCCGTGACGACGGTCGGGCGCAGGCCGGCGCCGGCGGCGAGGAGTTGGTTGGCGCGGACGGCGAGCATGGCGCGGACCTGCCGGGCGGGCAGTTCCTCGCCGATCGCGCCGGCGTGGCTGCGCAGCAGGCGCAGGCCGTGCTCGGCGGCCGCCTCGGTGGGCACGTCCTCGTTCCGGTTGGCGCCGACGCCGGTGGAGCGGCCGTAGACGCGCCCGGTGACGGCGATCTGCCGGGCGGCGTCCCAGGCGTCCGTCATGCGGCGCATCGCGTCGCTGCCGGGGACCGGCCGCGCGGTCCCGTCGGCGAGGCGTACGACGTCCGCGACGCCGAGGGCGACTCCGTCGAGGACGACCAGGCCGCTGTGCACGGCGTCCGAGGCATAAGGCGCGTCCACGATCTGAGACGACATAAGGCCCCAAACTCCCCTCAATCCAGACACTCGATCTCGCCTGTCGGCCATCCGTTACCTCGGATTAACACCGAACCGTTGACAAGCTATTCAGATACCAAGAACTCTGCATGACGTTATACAGCCGGGCAAGGGACATCTCATGATCCAGTTCGACGCGGTGCACAAGCGCTTCCCCAACGGCACGACAGCAGTCCACGACCTCACCCTCGACATGCCGGAAGGCGGCGTGACCGTCCTGGTCGGTTCCTCCGGTTGCGGCAAGACGACCACCCTGCGGATGATCAACCGGATGGTCGAGCCGACCTCCGGCACCATCCGGGTCGGCGGCAAGGACGTCACCCGCCAGGACGCGGCCGAACTGCGCCGCTCCATCGGCTACGTCATCCAGCAGGCCGGCCTCTTCCCGCACCGCACGGTGCTGGACAACGTCGCCACCGTGCCGTTGCTGCTGGGGCACGGCCGCCGCAGGGCACGGGCCCGCGCGGCCGAGCTGCTGGAGACCGTCGGGCTCTCCGCCGACGCCGGCCGCCGCTACCCGCACCAGCTCTCCGGCGGCCAACAGCAGCGCGTCGGCGTGGCCCGCGCGCTCGCCGCCGACCCGCCGGTGCTCCTCATGGACGAGCCCTTCGGCGCGGTCGACCCCGTCGTGCGCACCCAGCTCCAGGACGAACTCCTGCGGCTGCAGAAGGAGTTGAACAAGACCATCGTCTTCGTCACACACGACGTCGACGAGGCCGTCCGGCTCGGCGACCGCATCGCGATCTTCCGCACCGGCGGCCACCTCGTGCAGTGCGCCGCCCCCGCCGAACTGCTCGCCCGCCCGGCCGACGACTTCGTCGCCGACTTCCTCGGCGCCGAGCGCGGTCTGAAGCTGCTGTCGCTGTCGACCCTCGCGGACGTCCCGCAGGGCCCCACCCCCGAGGGCGGCGCCTGGACCCTCGTCCTCGACGCGGCCCGCAAGCCGCTGCACTGGAAGTCCGCGGACGGCGAACTCCCCGTACGGCCGCTGAAGGACGGCGACTCCCTGCTGGCCGCGCTCGACGAGTCCGTCGCCTCCCCCACCGGTCTGATCGCCCGCGTCGACGCCGACGGCGTGCTCACCGGCGTCACGTCCCGCGACGACGTCCACACCCACGCGGGGAACGCTCACGCGCAGGCCAGGGCCCACACGAAGGCAGGTGCGGCCGCATGACCATCGACTGGTCCTGGATATCGAGCCACACCGACGACCTCACCAGCCTGACGATCTCCCATCTCCAGGCCGCCCTGAGCGCCGTCTTCTTCGGCCTGCTGATCTCGCTGCCGCTGGCCGTGCTCGCGCACCGGGTCCGCCCCCTGCGCGGCTTCCTGCTCGGTCTGTCGAACGTCCTGTTCACGATCCCGTCGATCGCGATCTTCGTGCTGCTCCTGCCGATCAGCGGTCTGACCCGCACCACGACCGTCATCGGCCTGACCGTCTACACCCTGGTCGTGCTGCTGCGGAACACGGTCGAGGGCCTCGACTCGGTCCCCGCGAAGACCAAGGAGGCGGCCAAGGCGATGGGCACGCGCCCCCTGCGCACGCTCCTCACCGTCGAGTTCCCGCTCGCGCTCCCCGTGATCATGGCGGGCGTCCGCATCGCGACGGTCATGTCGATCTCGCTCGTCTCGGTCGCCACCTACATCGGCGACGGCGGCCTCGGCCAGCTCTTCACCGACGGCTTCCAGCGCGACTTCCCCACCCCTGTGATCGCGGGAGTGGTCCTCACGATCCTCCTCGCCGTCGTCGCGGACGCGGCCCTGGTCGGTGTCCAGTACGTCCTCACCCCGTGGAAGAGGCGGCGCGCCTGATGTACGAACTCTTCAAGAACCTCGGCTCCTGGCTGACCAGCGGTTCCCAGTGGTCCGGCGCGGACGGCATCGCGCACCGTCTCGCCGAGCACCTCCAGTACTCGCTGCTGGCCACCCTCATCGCGGCCGTCATCGGCCTCCCCGTCGGCCTGCTGATCGGCCACACCGGCAAGGGCGCGTTCCTCGCCATCAACCTGGCGTCCTTCGGCCGGGCCCTGCCGACGGTCGGCCTGGTGGTGCTCGTCTTCCTGGCCAGCGGCCTGTCCATGTGGCCGGTCTACGTCGCGCTGGTCGCCCTCGCCGTCCCGTCGATCGTGACCAACACCTACGCGGGCATGACGGCCGTCGACCCGGACGTGAAGGACGCGGCGCGCGGCCAGGGCATGCGCGGCCACCAGGTCCTCTTCCAGGTCGAGCTGCCTCTCGCCCTCCCCCTGATCATGACGGGCCTGCGGCTCGCCCTGATCCAGGTCGTCGCCACCGCCACGATCGCCGCGTACGTCTCCTTCGGCGGCCTGGGCCGCTATGTCTTCGACGGCCTGGCCCAGCGCGACCTGGTACAGGTGCTCGGCGGCGCGGTCCTGGTCGCCGCGGTCGCCATCGTCCTGGACACGGCGCTCGCCGGCCTCCAGCGCCTCCTCTTCCGCCACCGCGCCACCACCGCCTGAACCGCGTAGGGAACTCCGACATGAACCGACGCATGAACCGACGCACGGTCCTCGGCGGCCTGTTCGCGGCCGCCGCCGTCCCCGCCCTGACCGCCTGCGCCGGCGGCATCACCTCCCTCGACAGCGAGGGCACGACCGCCTCCGGCGGCGGCTCCAGCAAGGACGGCGTCACCATAGGCACCGCCAACTTCACCGAGAACCAGGTGCTGGGCTACCTCTACGCCGCCGCCCTCGAAGCGGCCGGCGTGAAGGTCAAGGTCCGCCCCAACCTCGGCACCCGCGAGATCGTGTTCCCCGCCCTCAAGAGCGGCGACATCGACCTCCTGCCGGAGTACCAGGGCGCGCTCCTCACCTACCTCAACCCCAAGGCCTCGGCGACGGAGGAGGGCGAGATGCAGAACGACCTCACCATCGCCCTGCCCGCCGGCCTCCAGGTCCTGCCGTACGGCGGGGCCGAGGACGCGGACGCCTTCGCGGTCACCCAGGAGACGGCGAAGAAGTACGGCCTGACCTCCCTCGCCGACCTCAAGAAGCTGAACGGCAAGCTGGTCATCGGCGCCGCCCCCGAGGTCAAGACGCGCCGCGTCGGCGTGGTCGGCCTCAAGGACGTGTACGGCGTGGAGTTCAAGGAGTTCAAGTCGCTCGACTCCTCCGGTCCGCTGGTCAAGGCCGCGCTGAAGAAGGGCGACGTGGACGTGGCGAACCTCTTCACCACCGACACCGACATCCTGGACAACGGCTGGGTGGTCCTCACCGACCCCGAGAACCTGATCCCGGGCCAGCACATCGTGCCGCTCATCGCCGACCGCAAGGCCGACTCCACCGTCCGCAAGGCCCTCGCGAAGCTCGGCAACGTCCTGACCACCGAGCAGCTCACCGAGCTCAACCGCCAGGTGGACAAGGACAAGAAGGACCCGGAGGACGTGGCGAACGCGTACGCCGAGCAGCACGGGCTGACGAAGTGAACGGACCGGGCGAAGCAGACGGATCAAGGGGCGGTATCTCAAGGGCGATGATCTGACAACGAATCAACCAAGTGTCGCTAAACAGCCACACAGCGTGACTCTTCGGGTGCTTACGGTGAACGGGCTTTACCAGCCCACCTCCTGAGGAAGCGTCATGGCCTCCCACCGCAGGGCCTTTCTGACCGCCGTCGCCACCGTCGGCGCGCTGGCCACCGCCCCCGCGCTCGCCACCGCCGAAGCCGAAGCCGAAACAGAAACCGAAACCGAAACAGACGCAGACGCAGACGCAGACGCAGACGCAGAAGCAGAAGCAGAAGCAGACGTCGACGCCCGACCCCGTCCGCCGGTCACCGCCCGCGCCGCGCTCGACGAGCTGCTCGCCGGCAACCGCCGCTACGCCGTCGGCCACGCCCGCCATCCCCACGAGGGGGGCGGGCGCCGCCGTCTGCTGGCCGAGACGCAGCACCCCTACGCCGTGGTCGTCGGCTGCGTCGACTCCCGCGTCCCGCCCGAGCTGGTCTTCGACCAGGGCCTCGGCGACCTGCTGTGCATAAGGACGGCCGGCCAGGTGCTGGACGAGGCGGTGCTCGGATCCATCCAGTACGGCGTCGAGGAACTGCACATCCCCCTGGTGCTGGTGCTGGGCCACGAGCGCTGCGGGGCGGTCGCCGCGACCCTCGACCATCTGCGCACCGGCGCCCCCGTCCCCGGTCACCTCGAACTCCTCGTGGACGAGATCGCCCCGGCCGCCCGCCGCACCCGCGCGGTCCCCGGCGACTGGGCCGAGCACACCATGCGGGCCCATACCGCCTGGGTCCGGGACGCCATCAGCACCGACCCGGCCTTCACGTCGGCCCAGGTGACGGCGGCCCGCTTCGACCTCGACACCGGCCTGGTCACCCTCCTCCCCTGAACCGCGCCTCCCCCTCACGAGCGCGGCCGGGGCATCGAGGTCCGGATCAGCGGGGTGGACCGCGCCCACCGCCCGATCCTGGAGTCGCAGGGCGTCCTCCTCGCGGCGAACCCGACCCCCGACCGGGGGGCTATCCCCAGTGCGGCCGGCGTCCGCGCTCCCTAACGTGGACGTCCATGACGGGATGGGAGACCACCATGGACGCGCGGGACGCCGACCTGAAGAAGGAGCTCGACGCCACCCTGCAGACGCGCAGGGAACTGGGCGAGGAGTACGAGTCCGCACTGGTGGACTCGTTCCTGGAGAAGGTCGATCAGCGCATCGACGGCGCGGTCGAGCGCCGGGTGCGCCGGCAGTTCGCGGAACAGCAGATGGCGTCGGCCCGGGACGCCCGCTCACCGCGGGCCACGGACTCCTGGGCCGAACGTTTCGGCTTCGGCATCGTCTCGCTGGTGCTGGCGATCCCGCTGTCCGGGATCGGCGCGGGCACCGCGCATCTGCCCGGACTGATCGTCACCTGGGCGGGCATCGTCGGCGTCAACGCGGTCCAGGCCGCCCGCAGCAACCCGGGCCTGTTCGGCGGCCGACGACGCGAGAAGTCCGCCCAGAGCAGCGACTGGGAGGACTGAGCGCAGGGAAGACGCCGGCAGAGAGAAGCCGGACGGGGAGAAGACTATGCGCGGGGACCGCCGCACCCCCGTTACCGGGGGGCGGGACGACGGCGGTCCCCGCGAAGGACGCGGGCCGGGTCAGGCCGGGCTTGCGCGTCCATGGCGTCTGTGGAGGTCCGGGAGCCGCTCCGGAGGTCCGTGACGCCGTTCGGTTGCCGGTGGGGCGGGGAGCCGCTCCCGCCCTTCCGACACCCACAAATATGCCGGACGCGTGTTAAGCGTGTGCTGCGTGGACGTGACGCGCTCGTACCACTTCCGCGAAGTCCACTGTTTCGGTAGACAAACGGAACTTCGCCGCCAGGACGGGCCGTTCACCGGAGGTTTCCCGGAGGTTCCGCCCCCGGGCCCCGGAAAGTGGCCTCCGGGCCGGCCCCCGGCCCCGGCCCGTCGCCCGTCCCTCGTCTCCTTCGTCTACTTCGTCGCGCTCTTCGCCAGGAAGGCCAGCAGGTCCTGGCGGCTGACGACCCCGGTGGGCTTGCCCTCGACGAGGACGATCGCCGCGTCGGCGGTGCCGAGCACGGACATCAGGTCGGCGACCGGCTCACCGGAGCCGACCTGCGGCAGCGGGGAGGACATGTGCTTCTCCAGCGGGTCGGAGAGCGAGGCCCGCTGGGTGAACAGCGCGTCGAGCAGCTCCCGCTCCACGACCGACCCGACGACCTCGGCGGCCATGACGTCCGGGTGACCGGCGCCCGGCTTCACGATCGGCATCTGCGAGACGCCGTACTCGCGCAGCACCTCGATGGCCTCGCCGACGGTCTCGTCCGGGTGCATGTGGACGAGGGACGGGATGGCGCCGTGCTCCTTGTCGTTCAGGACGTCGGCGACGCGGGCGCTGGGGCCCTCGTCCTCCAGGAAGCCGTAGTCGGCCATCCACTCGTCGTTGAAGATCTTGCTGAGGTAGCCGCGCCCGCTGTCGGGGAGGAGGACGACGACGACGTCGTCCGGGCCGAGCCGCTCCGCGACCCGCAGCGCCGCCACGACGGCCATCCCGCAGGAGCCGCCCACCAGGAGGCCCTCCTCCTTGGCCAGCCGGCGGGTCATCTGGAAGGAGTCCTTGTCGGACACCGGGACGATCTCGTCGGCGACGTCCCGGTCGTAGGCGGTCGGCCAGAAGTCCTCGCCTACGCCCTCGACGAGATACGGCCGCCCGGACCCGCCGGAGTACACGGACCCCTCGGGGTCGGCGCCGACGACCTGCACGCGGCCCTCACTGGCGTCCTTCAGGTAGCGCCCGGTACCGGAGATGGTGCCGCCGGTGCCCACGCCCGCCACGAAGTGGGTGATCCGCCCCTCCGTCTGCTGCCACAGCTCGGGGCCGGTGGAGTGGTAGTGGGAGAGGGGGTTGTGGGGGTTGGAGTACTGGTCGGGCTTCCAGGCGCCCGGGGTCTCCCGCACCAGCCGGTCCGACACGTTGTAGTAGGAGTCCGGGTGCTCGGGGTCGACGGCGGTGGGGCACACGACGACCTCGGCGCCGTACGCGCGCAGCACGTTGATCTTGTCGGTGCTGACCTTGTCGGGGCACACGAAGATGCACTTGTACCCCTTCTGCTGCGCCACGATGGCGAGCCCGACCCCGGTGTTCCCGCTGGTCGGCTCGACGATCGTGCCGCCGGGCTGCAGCTCCCCGCTCTTCTCGGCGGCCTCGATCATGCGCAGGGCGATGCGGTCCTTCACGGAACCGCCCGGGTTGAAGTACTCCACCTTGGCCAGGACGGTCGCCTGGATGCCCTTGGTCACGCTGTTGAGCTTCACCAGCGGGGTGTTGCCGACGAGGCTGATCATCGAGTCGTGGAATTGCACCGTTGTCTCCGGTTGCTTGCAAAATCGGTGGTCTTAGTGGTCCCGCCAGCCTAAAGGCACGTCGACACGTTCACTCCTCGTCGAGATTGGGCGACGGTCCGTACGGGGCAAGGAGTGGTTGTACGGACACGAGGGAGGTGGCGTCGAGGCATGACGAGCATGTCGAGGGCGAGAGTGGCCCGGCGCATCGCGGCCGGCGCGGCCTACGGCGGCGGAGGCATCGGTCTGGCCGGTGCGGCCGTCGTGGGACTGCTGCTGGCGGAGGCGCAACTGGCCCGCCGCCATGTGAACGGCACCGGCGCGCATCCGCACGTCCCCCAGGCCGACGGCCACTACGGCCGCACGTACGTCGCGCCGGGCGCCCCCGCCCCGGAACCCCTGTACCTGGCCCTCCTGGGCGACTCCACGGCCGCCGGCCAGGGCGTCCAGCGCTCAGGACAGACCCCGGGCGCACTGCTCGCCTCCGGCCTGGCGGCGGTGGCGGAACGCCCTGTGGAACTCCGCAACGTGGCACTCCCCGGCGCCCAGTCCGACGACCTGGACCGCCAGGTCGCGCTGCTCGTGGGCGCCCCCGACCGGGCCCCCGACGTCTGCGTGATCATGATCGGCGCGAACGACGTCACCCACCGCATGCCCCCCACCCGCTCGGTCCGCCACCTGTCCGCGGCGGTACGACGGCTGCGCACGGCCGGCGCCGAGGTCGTCGTCGCCACCTGCCCCGACCTGGGCACGATCGAGCCGGTCCCGCAGCCCCTGCGCTGGCTGGCCCGCCGGGCCTCCCGCCAGCTGGCGGCCGCCCAGACCATCGGCACCGTCGAACAGGGCGGCCGCACGGTGTCCCTGGGCGACCTGCTCGGCCCCGAGTTCGAGGCGAACCCGCGCGAGCTGTTCGGCCCCGACCACTACCACCCCTCCGCGGAGGGCTACGCGACGGCCGCGATGGCCGTCCTGCCCACCGTCTGCGCGACCCTGGGCCTGTGGCCGGCCGAGGAGGAGCACCCGGACGCCGCCCGCCGCGAGGGCTTCCTCCCGGTCGCCCGAGCAGCGGCGGAGGCCGCGTCGGAGGCCGGCACGGAGGTCACGGCAGCCATGCCGACGGGACCTCGGGGCCCATGGGCCCTGCTGAAGCGAAGGCGCAGGCGGCGGGTCCCGGAGGCGGAACGGACGTCGGCGTCGCCGACCAGCCCGTCCGGCGTTTGAGGCCCCCCTGCCCACCCGCACGACTTCGACTCACCGCCGGAGGCCCAAGCAAGCGCTTAGAAAGTGCGGTCAGGGTCACACCACAACAACCGTGACCCAGACCATACGTACGGGTAACTTCCCAAAGAGCCAGCCGTACCCGTACGCACCCTCATCCCGCCACTGGAGCCGTGATGCCCGAAGCCGTCATCGTCTCGACCGCCCGCTCCCCCATCGGCCGCGCTTTCAAGGGCTCCCTGAAGGACCTGCGTCCGGACGACCTCACCGCCACGATCATCCAGGCCGCCCTCGCCAAGATCCCCGAGCTGGACCCGAGGGACATCGACGACCTGATGCTCGGCTGCGGCCTCCCCGGCGGCGAACAGGGCCACAACCTGGGCCGGATCGTGGCCGTACAGATGGGCATGGACCACCTCCCCGGCTGCACGATCACCCGTTACTGTTCCTCGTCCCTGCAGACCAGCCGCATGGCCCTGCACGCCATCAAGGCCGGCGAGGGCGACGTCTTCATCTCGGCCGGCGTCGAGTTGGTGTCCCGCTTCACGAAGGGCAACTCCGACAGCCTCCCCGACACGCACAACCCCCTCTTCGCGGAGGCGGAGGCCCGCACCGCGGCCGTCGCGGAGCAGGAGGGCACGACCTGGCACGACCCGCGCGAGGACGGTCTCGTCCCGGACGCCTACATCGCGATGGGCCAGACCGCCGAGAACCTGGCCCGCCTCAAGGGCGTGACCCGTCAGGACATGGACGAGTTCGGCGTCCGCTCCCAGAACCTCGCCGAGGAAGCCATCAAGAACGGCTTCTGGGAGCGCGAGATCACCCCGGTGACGCTCCCGGACGGCACGGTCGTCTCCCGGGACGACGGCCCGCGCGCCGGCGTCACCCTGGAAGGCGTCCAGGGCCTGAAGCCGGTCTTCCGCCCCGACGGCATGGTCACCGCCGGCAACTGCTGCCCGCTGAACGACGGCGCGGCCGCGGTCGTCGTCATGAGCGACACCAAGGCCCGCGAGCTGGGCCTCACCCCGCTCGCCCGGATCGTCTCCACCGGCGTCTCCGGCCTCTCCCCCGAGATCATGGGCCTCGGCCCGGTCGACGCGACCAACCAGGCCCTGCGCCGGGCCGGCCTGACGATCGACGACATCGACCTGGTCGAGATCAACGAGGCGTTCGCCGCGCAGGTGATCCCCTCCTACCGCGACCTGAACATCCCGCTGGAGAAGCTGAACGTCAACGGCGGCGCGATCGCCGTGGGCCACCCCTTCGGCATGACGGGCGCCCGCATCACCGGCACGCTCATCAACTCCCTCCAGTTCCACGACAAGCAGTTCGGCCTGGAGACGATGTGCGTGGGCGGCGGGCAGGGCATGGCGATGGTCATCGAGCGCCTCAGCTGAGCGCTTCGAAGCCCCGAACAGACCCCTGACGGACACCTTGCGGACCCCTGCGTAACCGTTTCGGCACCTGCCGTGACCGATCGGCCCGAAGTTCGGGAAGCCCCTGGACTCCGGGCCGTTTTGTGATCCAATCTCCCCCAGGATGTGACCTATCTCCCTCGGAGGAGGGATTTACGCAGCTCAGCGCTATTCGGCACCCACCCCCGGGCCCAAAGTCCTGCCCGTTTCGTGACGTTACGCACTGACAGCTGGATAGTCCGCCCTTCAAGCTGATGTAGGAAGTCGGGGGTCGACTTTGAACCGGGAGTACGTCAGTGAGCGCCATGCCGATCGCGTTGCTGGTCACCACGGCCGCCACGGGCGCCGTGGGCGTCGCCGTCCTGCGCACCCTCTTGCAGCTGCGCAAGCAGGTCGCCGCCCTGCACGTCCAGCTCGCCGAGACCGCCGCGAGCGCGGCCGCCGAGATGCGCGGCTTCGTTCCGGCCGCCCGCACGACCGCCGACACCGCTGAGATACGCGCTGCCGTGGCCGAGGCGCTCGCCGAGGAGCGGGAGCGGGAGCTTGCCGAGGCGCGCGCGTTCTGGGCCGCCCAGGAGGCCCGTGACGCCTCTGACGCCCCCTCGCTGCTGGGCCTGCCGGACAGCGAGCTGTTCCTGCCCCGCCAGGCCGACTTCGTGGGCCTGGAGCCGCTGGAGCCGGTGACCGAGCACCCCGCGGACATCGACGAGTTCACGGCGGGCGGTCCCTTCGCGGGCGAGTCCCCGGAACTGGCCGCGGCCCGCCGCCGCCACCCCTCGCACCCGGACTTCGTCCCGGTCCAGTCGCCCGTCGTCAACGACCACGAGCGCACGGTGACCGCCCTCGAGGAACTGGCCGCGTCCCAGATCGAGCTGACCGACGTCCGCCCGGGCCCGCTGGGCACCCTCGACGTCTACGTCTTCGCCGACGGCACCACCCTGTGCATGACCCCGGGCCACCGGGAGACGGCGGAACGCCTGTCCGCCGCACTGGCCGCGGGCGAGACCCCGTTCCTGCTGGGCGGCTCGGGCATCTCGGGCGCGTACACCCTGACGTTCGCGTGCGGCGAGGACAACGTGTACATCCTGGCGGACCGGGTCATAGCGAGTCTGTAGCGCAAGCCGAGGGCGCCCACGCGTCCGAGGAGCAAGCCGAGGGCTCCCACGCCTCCGAGGGCCGCAGGGGTGGTCAGACCCCCGCCCTCTTCTGCGCCTCCTCCACCAGGGCCAGCGCCCGCGCCACCTCGTCCTCACTCGTCAGCACGAGCGCCACATCATGCACGGCGACCGTGATCTGATCCGCGGCGGCGAACATCCCCGCGTCGGGCATCTCGCGGGGCTCGCCCGAAGGGTCCTCGACGGACTGCGCCCACCGGGCCAACTCCCGTGCCAGCCCCAGCGCCTCGGCGGCGGCCCCCCGCTGCAGGCGGGACTGCGGCGCCGCCCGCAAGCGGTCGGCGAAGTGATCCACGGCCCGGGTCAGTCGCGTCGTATCAACCACCCCGCGAGAGTACGCGCCCCGGCAGGACTGTTGCCAACGGGCGAACACTCAGGCACGGTGACCTGAAGGACCGGCTTACATCCCCTTTGCGTTCGGAGGCGCCGATGTCCCATGTCCTCTCCGAGGAGACCCACCGCAACATTCTCGCCCGCATCCCCCATTGCACCGGTCGTGAAGTAGCCGACTGGCTGCGGACCGTCGAGGAAGGCCCCGCTCTCCGCTTCGAGGAGAGGGTGAGTTGGCTCCGGCACGAGTACGACCTCGCGTACGGGCACGCCAAGGCGATCATCCACGAGTACGACCTGAGGAGGGCCGCGCGCAAACTGCTCTAGCGCGCCCGCCGGACGACACCGCACCGGACCAGACGAGACCAGACGAGACCAGACATGACGAAGGGCCCCGGGACCGAAGTCCCGGGGCCCTTCCGTCACAGGCGGCCGATCCGGATCAGCCGCCGTCGCTCACGACCGTCAGTCGCTGTTGAGGATGGACAGGAGTCGCAGGAACTCCATGTAGATCCACACCAGCGTCAGCGTGAGGCCGAAGGCGGCGAACCAGGCCTCCTCGCGCGGGGCGCCGTACGTGATGCCGTCCTCGACCTGCTTGAAGTCCAGCGCCAGGAAGCACGCGCCGAGCAGGATGCCGATGACGCCGAACACGATGCCGAGCGGACCGCTGCGGAAGCCGAGGCCGTCGCCGCCGCCGAAGACGGTGAACAGCAGGTTCACGGCCATCAGCAGGACGAAGCCGAGCGCCGCGGCCATCACGAAGCCGTAGAAGCGACGGTTGACGCGGATCCAGCCCGCCTTGTACGCCACGAGCACGCCGGCGAAGACCGCCATCGTGCCCATCACGGCCTGGGCGACCACGCCGTCCGCGATGTACGTGGACACCGCCGACGAGATCACGCCGAGGAAGACGCCCTCGAACGCGGCGTACGACAGGATCAGCGCGGGGGCCGGGCGCCGCTTGAAGGACTGGACGAACGCCAGCACCATCGCGACCAGACCGGCGGCGACGCCGATGCCGTACGACTTGTTGAGGTTGGCCTCGTCGACGGGCAGCAGCAGCCACGACAGCACCGCGGTGACGACCACGGTGCCGAGCGTGGTCGCGGTGCGCGCGACGACGTCGTCCATGGTCATACGACCGGTGGTGGCCGGGGCCTGGGGCGGTGCGCCCTGCTGAAGGCCTTGCTGGGCGTAGGGGTTCTGCGCGTAGGGATTGCCGGCCGGCTGGGCGTAGGGGTTGCCCTGCGTGCCGACAGCGGGACCCCCGGCCTGCGGCGCGGCGTTGAAGCCCGCGTAGCCGTTGTCGCGGCTGAACCCCCGTCGCGAGAAGACCGGGTTTCTGCTCCTCATTGCACTCCTCCATGGCCACACTGCGCGGCCTTGGCATCAGGGTAATAGGTAGGCAAAGGATTGACCCTAGTGCTTGGGGAGGATCTTTCCCTCGTCGTGCTGCGCAACACGCTACGCGGCGTCGTGATTCCCGGTACAGGAGGGCCTCGTTCATGACCAACCTGCGACATGTCCGGAACCGCGCGGAGACCGGCCGGTCGATCACCCGAACGGGAAGCCGGTGTACCCCTCGGCCAGATCGGTCTCCGCGGCCCGCGAGGAGGCGATCCGCTCCAGCCGGGCCAGCTGCATCCGGTCCTCGAAGGGAGTGGCGTCGGGGGCGCGGTGCAGCAGGGTCGTCATGTCGTAGGAGAACCGCTCCGCCTGCCAGACGCGGCGCAGACAGGTGGCCGAGTAGGCGTCGAGCAGCTCCGCCGACCCGGTCTCCTTCTCGTACGTCAGCGCCCTCGCGAAGGTGACGACGTCGCCGACGGCCAGGTTCAGGCCCTTGGCTCCGGTCGGCGGCACGATGTGGGCGGCGTCCCCGGCGAGGAAGAGCCGGCCGTGCCGCATGGGCTCGTGGACGTAGGAGCGCATCGGGGTGACGGACTTCTGGGTGATCGGCCCGCGCTCCAGCGTCCACTCGTCGCCGGTCTCGAAGCGCCGCTCCAGCTCGTCCCAGATCTCGTCGTCGCTCCACTCCCCGGCGTCCGTGCCCTCGGGCACCTGGAGGTAGAGACGGGAGACGGCCGGGGAGCGCATGGAGAGCAGGGCGAAGCCACGGTCGTGGCGGGCGTAGACGAGCTCGTCGTGCGAGGGCGGCACATCGGCGAGGACCCCGAGCCAGCCGAAGGGGTACGTCCGCTCGAAGACCCGGGTCACCTCCTCGGGGATCGCCTGCCGCGCGACTCCCCAGAACCCGTCGCACCCGACGACGTACTCGCACTCGAGAACGTCCTCGACGCCTCCGTGCCGGAAGCGCACCCGCGGACCGTCCCCCGCCTCCCCTTCCGCTCCCTCGACCGCGAGCGCCTCCGCCTCGAAGAGCAGCGGCCCGCCCTCCTTCAGCTGGAGGGCGATGAGGTCCTTGCACACCTCGGTCTGGGCGTAGACCGTCACCGACCGCCCGCCGGTGAGGGCGGGGAAGTCGACGCGGTGGCGCTTCTTCGCGAACCGCAGCTCGATGCCGTCGTGCCGCAGCCCCTCCCGCTCCATCCGCTCCCCGGCCCCGGCCGCCCGCAGCACGTCCGCCGTCCCCTGCTCCAGAATCCCGGCCCGCTGCCGCTGCTCGACGTAGTCCCGGTCGCGGCTCTCCAGGACGACCGAGTCGATCCCGGCGTTGTGCAGCAGACGAGCGAGCAGCAGACCGGCGGGGCCGGCGCCGATGATGCCGACGGTGGTGCGCATCGGGCGTTCCCTTCACATGGATGTTCGCGGGGCGTTCGCAGGGCGTTCGCACGTTGTTCGCGTGGTGAAGTTTTTTTCACCATCACTTGACGCGAGTCTGCGCCCGCGTTCATCCCGTGTCAACGGTCATGGGGTCGGGCGGTCAACGCCTCGATGAAGGATGCAGGGATCGCCGAAGGGCGGGAGGTGCCCGGAACCGGACTTGAACCGGTACGCCCGCGAGGGGCAGCGAGGTTTAAGCTCGCCGTGTCTGCATTCCACCATCCGGGCAGGCCATGGGCTCCGCATCGAGGTTCCGAGCCTATCGGGGCGCGCCCCTCGAACAGCGGCACAGTGGACCGATGTTGTCTTATTTTATTGACGCCTGAGGGTGCATCAGCACCTGGAACTGGCCATCCGCACTTGCCAGTAGCCTCTCGGGCGAGCGGCGCCCGTGTATGCGGAATGACGGAATTTCACCGCCCGAACGAGGGTGCTCCACCGGTTCTTGACTGACGGTCCGTCGGAACGAGGTGGGTCGGGGGCCTGCGCGGGGGCAGGGGCGGGCCAGGGACGGGTGTCATCCCCAGGTATGACACGGCGGCCCGTGGTCCGACCGGAGTCTGCCTTCGGAACCGGAACAGCGGCTGACTACACGGCCGTATGCGGACGAGACGATGGTTCGACGATGCCCAGCCCGTCCAGTCCTTGCCGTCAGTCATGCCGCCGTCCCGACAGGAGCCCCCTCCGTGACCACCAGCCCCCTCGCCGACCGGACCACCGCCGTGGCCGCACGTGCCGCGGAACTGTCGAAGATCTACGGACAGGGTGAGACCCAGGTCGTCGCCCTGGACCGGGTCTCGGTCGACTTCCGGCAGGCCGAGTTCACCGCGATCATGGGCCCCTCCGGGTCCGGCAAGTCCACGCTGATGCACTGCGTGGCGGGCCTCGACTCCTTCTCCTCCGGCTCCGTGCGCATCGGCGACACCGAGCTGGGCTCCCTGAAGGACCGTCAACTCACCAAGCTGCGCCGGGACAAGATCGGGTTCATCTTCCAGGCGTTCAACCTGCTGCCGACGCTGACGGCCCTGGAGAACATCACCCTCCCGATGGACATCGCGGGCCGTAAGCCCGACAAGGAGTGGCTGGACAACGTCATCCGGATGGTCGGCCTCGCCGACCGGCTCGGCCACCGCCCCTCGCAGCTCTCCGGCGGCCAGCAGCAGCGCGTCGCCGTCGCCCGCGCCCTGGCCTCCCGGCCGGACATCGTCTTCGGCGACGAGCCGACCGGAAACCTCGACTCGCGCTCGGGCGCCGAGGTGCTGGGCTTCCTGCGCAACTCCGTACGGGAGATGGGGCAGACGGTGGTGATGGTGACCCACGACCCGGTGGCCGCGGCGTACGCGGACCGGGTGGTGTTCCTCGCAGACGGGCGGATCGTCGACGAGGTGTACGGGCCGACGGCCGACTCGGTGCTCGACCGGATGCGGCGTATTTCTGGGGGGAACCCCCAGACCCCCGAGTTCGACGCCAAGGGCCGGACCAGCTGACCGCCTCCGACACCACTCAGGACTGAGAAAGACACCATGTTCCGTACCGCCTTGCGCAATGTGCTCGCGCACAAGGCCCGGCTCCTGATGACCGTGCTCGCCGTGATGCTCGGCGTGGCCTTCGTGTCGGGGACCCTGGTCTTCACCAACACCATCTCCGAGGCCTACCAGAAGAGCTCCGCCCGGGGCTTCGACCAGGTCGACGTCGCCGTGAGCGCCGAGCTCCAGGAGGACACCGGCGATTCGATAGGCAGGACGCCCGAGCTGACCCAGGCGCTGTTGGAGAAGAGCGCGAAGGTCCCGGGCGCCGCCTCCGCGCTCGGCGTCGTGAGCGGCTTCACCGCCATCGCCGACCAGGACGGCAAGCTAGTCGGCGGCGGCTTCCAGTCCCGGGGCGGCAACTACTGGGGGACCGAGGACGCCCGGTATCCGCTGGTCAGCGGGCACGCGCCGAGCGGCAAGGGCGAGGTCCTGATCGACGCGAAGACCGCCGAACGGGCCGGCTACCAGGTCGGCGACACCGTACGGCTCTCGGTCGACGGGCCCGTGCTCACCCCGAAGATCACCGGGATCTTCACCACCGACGACGGCAACGTCGCCGCCGGCGGCAGCCTCGCCCTGTTCGACACGGCGACCGCGCAGCAGCTCTTCGGCAAGCCGGGAACGTACGACGAGATCGACGTCAAGGCCGCGGCCGGCACCTCGCAGAGCGCGCTGAAGGCGGCGCTGGACGCGGCCCTGCCGAAGGAGACCGTCGAGACCACCACCGGCAAGCAACTCGCCGACGACCAGGCGAAGTCGATCGCCTCGTCGATGAGCGGGCTGAAGCAGGGACTGCTGGTCTTCGCCGGGATCGCGCTGTTCGTCGGCACGTTCATCATCGCCAACACCTTCACCATGCTGGTCGCCCAGCGCACCAAGGAGCTCGCGCTGCTGCGGGCCGTGGGCGCCTCGCGCCGGCAGGTCACCCGGTCGGTGCTGCTCGAGGCGTTCGTGGTCGGCACGGTGGCCGGCGCGACGGGTCTGCTGGCCGGCATCGGCATCGGCGCCGGGCTGCGCACGCTGATGGGCGCGCTCGGGGCGACCGTCCCGGACGGGCCGCTGATCATCTCGCCCAGCACGATCGCGGCCGCCCTCGGCGTCGGCGTCGTCATCACCATGCTGGCCGCGTGGCTGCCCGGCCGCCGGGCCGCGAAGATCCCGCCGGTCGCCGCGATGAGCAGCGTGCACGCCGCCGCGACCACCAGGTCGCTGGTCCTGCGCAACACGCTGGGCGCGCTGTTCTCGGCGGCGGGCGTCGCCGTGATCCTGGCCGCGACGTCGATGGACGGCAGCGACGGTCAGGCCCCGATGGGCCTCGGCGCGGTGCTTCTCATCATCGGCGTGTTCATCCTGACCCCGCTGCTGTCCCGCCCGCTCATCGCGGCCGCGGCGCCCCTTCTGCGGGTCTTCGGGGTGTCCGGCAAGCTGGCCCGGCAGAACTCGGTGCGCAACCCGCGCCGTACGGCGGCCACCGCCTCCGCGCTGATGATCGGCCTCACCCTGATCACCGGCATGACGGTGATGGCGGGCAGCCTGCAGAAGGCGATCGACAAGATGGCCTCGTCCGCGATCAGCGCCGACTACGTGGTGTCGATGGCGAACGGCAACTCCCTCTCCCCCGACGTCGACGCCAAGCTGAAGGCCACCGACGGGGTGACCGTCACCAGCCCGCTGCGCAACGCCCCCGCGCGCATCGACGACACGACCGAGTACCTCACCGGCGTCACCGGCTCCGCGATCGCGAAGCTGACCGACCTCAAGGTCGACGACGGACGCTTCGAGGTGGGCGGCGCCCAGGTCGTCGTGGACGACGACACCGCAAAGTCCCATGGCTGGAAGGCCGGTTCGAGCTTCACGGTCGCCTACGAGGACGGCGCGAAGCAGAAGCTGACCGTCGCCGGGATGTACGAGGGCAACCAGCTGATCCAGGGCATCATGCTCGACAACTCCGCCCTCGCCCCGCACCAGGACGACCCGACCGACATGCAGGTCATGGTCAAGACGTCCGGCGGCGCGACGGACGCGACGAAGGACCGGCTGGAGAAGGCCCTCGGCTCCAACCCGGCCATCAAGGTGCAGAGCAAGCAGGACCTCTCCGACGACATCGCGCAGATGTTCACGCTGATGCTGAACATGCTCTACGGGCTGCTCGCGATGGCCGTGATCGTCGCGGTGCTCGGGGTCGTCAACACCCTGGCGATGTCCGTCTTCGAACGCTCCCAGGAGATCGGCATGCTGCGCGCCATCGGCCTGGACCGGCGTTCGGTGAAGCGGATGGTCCGGCTGGAGTCGCTGGTGATCTCCCTGTTCGGCGCCGTGCTCGGCCTCGGTCTGGGCGTGTTCTTCGGCTGGGCGGCCGGCCAACTGATCGGCGCGAGCATGCCGACGTACGAACTCGTCCTGCCGTGGGCCCGGATGGCGCTCTTCCTGCTGCTGGCGGCCGGAGTGGGCGTGCTGGCGGCGCTGTGGCCGGCCCGGCGGGCGGCCCGGCTGAACATGCTGGCGGCGATCAAGTCGGAGTAGCGGCAGTGCGGTCGGGGCCCCGTCGCGCGGTGCGGCGGGGCCCCTTTCCGTCTGTCCCCCGTCAGTTCCAGGTGCGGGCGCGCAGGGGCATTCCGGAGGCGCCGGAGTCGGGGGTGCGGACCGCGAGGACCTGGTTGACGCCGATGCTGTTGCGTTCGAAGGCGAGGGCGGAGGCGGCCATGTAGAGGCGCCAGACGCGGGCGCGGCCGGGGCTGGTGAGCCGTACCGCGTGCGCCCAGCCGGCCTCCAGGCGGGCGACCCAGCGGCGCAGGGTGAGGGCGTAGTGCTCGCGGATCGACTCGACGTCGCGGACCTCGAAGCCGGCCCGTTCGAGCTGGGTGACCGTGCTGCCGAGGGGGGCGAGCTCGCCGTCCGGGAAGACGTAGGCGTCGATGAACTCGTCGACGTGGTAGGCGGTTTCGTCGCGTTCGGGGCGGCGGGCGATCTGGTGGTTGAGCAGCCGGCCGCCCGGCTCGAGGAGCGCGAACAGGGCGGCGGCGTACTCCAGGTATCTCTCGGCGCCGACGTGTTCCGCCATGCCGATGGAGGAGATCGCGTCGAACGGGCCGTCGGTGACGTCGCGGTAGTCCTGGACGCGGATCTCGATCCGGTCGGTGAGTCCGGCGTCGGCGACGCGCTTACGGGCGTAGGCCGCCTGTTCGTGGGAGAGGGTGATCCCCAGGACGCTCACGCCGTGCTCGCGGGCCGCGTGGATCGCCAGGGAGCCCCAGCCGCAGCCGACGTCCAGCAGCCGCTGACCGGGCGTCAGGGCGAGTTTGCGGCAGACGAGTTCGAGCTTGTCGCGCTGGGCGGTCTCGAGGGCGGCGTCGGAGGCGGCGCCGGCAGTCATGTCGGAGGCGGCGTCGGAGGTGGTGTCCGAGGCGGCGTCGAGGTCCGGCCAGTAGGCGCAGGAGTAGACCATGGACGGGCCGAGGACGATCTCGTAGAAGTCGTTCCCCACGTCGTAGTGGTGGCTGATGGCGCGGCGGTCGCTGCGGCGGGTGTGGAGGTGGCCGGTGCGGCGGGTCTCCTCGCGGGGCGGGGCGGGCGGCAGCGGGGGTCCGGCGAGCCTCAGCAGCCCGCGGGCGGCCTCGCGGAACTGGGGGTCGCGCAGGGCCTGGGCGAGGGTACGGGCGTCCTCCCCGCGCTCCCAGACGAGGCCGGAGAGCAGGTCGAGCGCGGTGTAGAGGTCGCCCTCGATCTCCAGGTCGCCGGCCACCCAGGCACGGGCCAGGCCCAGCTCCCCGGGCTTGAACAGCAGACGGCGCAGGCCTCTGCGGTTGCGTACGACCAGGATGGGCGCGTCGGGCGGGCCTGCCTGCGAACCGTCCCAGGCGCGGACGCGCACGGGGAGGGAGGATCCCAGCAACTGTTCGGCAAGGGCATGGAGCCGCGGCGCGGCGTCGACCATGGTGCACACCTCCGTGACGGTGATCCCGGAATGTCCTGACACCACGTAAACACCTGACGGGCCGCACCACAGTCCCCCACACACGTTACATCTGGGCAAACCCCGCTCGGCGGTCCCCGCCGAGGTCACACGACCGAAGAGGCCGCCCGCACCACGGATGGCGGACGGCCCCTTCGGGGGTGTTTCAGTGACCGGAGGTCGGGTGACCGAGGGTCGGGCGACCGGAGGTCGGGTGACCGGGGTTCAGGAGGCCTTGGCCTTCTCGCCCTCCGGCTTGACCGCGGTCGCGGCCGGAGCCGGGGCCGGCTTCGCGGCCTCGTAGAACTCCTCGCGCGGGGACTCCAGCGCGCCGAGGGCGACGACCTCGCGCTTGAGGAACATGCCGAGGGTCCAGTCGGCGACGACGCGGATCTTGCGGTTCCAGGTCGGCATCGCCATGCCGTGGTAGCCGCGGTGCATGTACCACGCCAGGCGGCCCTTGACCTTGATCTTCATCTTGCCCATGACGATCATCGCGACGCCCTTGTGCAGGCCGAGGCCCGCCACCGCACCCTTGTTGGCGTGCGAGTACGGCTGCTGCGGGAAACCGCGCATACCGGAGATCACGTTGTCGCCGAGGACCTTGGCCTGACGCAGCGCGTGCTGGGCGTTCGGCGGGCACCAGGCGTTCTCGACGCCGGCCTTGCGGGCGGCGACGTCGGGGACCTGGGCGTTGTCGCCGGCGGCCCAGATGTAGTCGGTGCCGGTGACCTGGAGGGTCGGCTGGGCGTCCACGTGGCCGCGGGGGCCGAGCGGGAGGCCGTAGCGGGCCAGGACCGGGTTCGGCTTGACGCCGGCCGTCCAGACGATCGTGCTGGAGTCGACCTCGAGTCCGTTCTTCAGCACCACGTGGCCGTCGACGCAGGAGTCCATCGAGGTGGAGAGGTAGATCTCCACGCCGCGGCTCTCCAGGTGCTCCTTGCCGTACTGGCCGAGCTTGGGGCCGACCTCGGGAAGGATCTTGTCAGCGGCGTCGACCAGGATGAAGCGCATGTCCTCGCGGGACACCGTCTTGTAGTACTTGGCCGCGTCGCGGGCCATGTCCTCGACCTCGCCGATGGTCTCCGCGCCGGCGAAGCCGCCGCCGACGAAGACGAAGGTGAGCGCCTTGCGGCGGATCTCCTCGTCGGTGGTGGAGTCGGCCTTGTCGAGCTGCTCGAGAACGTGGTTGCGCAGGCCGATGGCCTCCTCGACGCCCTTCATGCCGATGCCCTGCTCGGCGAGGCCGGGGATCGGGAAGGTGCGGGAGACCGCGCCGAGCGCGATGACCAGGTAGTCGAAGGGCAGCTCGTACGCCTCGCCGACCAGCGGGGCGATCGTGGCGACCTTGCGGTCCTGATCGATGGTGGTGACCCGGCCGGTGAGGACCTCCGCCTTGGGCAGCACGCGTCGCAGCGGGACGACGACATGGCGCGGGGAGATGTTGCCGGCGGCGGTTTCGGGGAGGAAGGGCTGGTAGGTCATGTACGACCGGGGGTCGACGACCGTGACGGTCGCCTCGCCGTAGCGCATCTTCTTGAGAATGCGCCGAGCTGCGTACAGGCCTACGTACCCACCGCCTACTACGAGGATCCTGGGACGCTCCGTGGTGCTCATGGGATCGAGTATCCACCCGCCTCAGGGGGGTCGCTCGTGCGCCCCTTCACAAGCTTCTTGAGGGGGTGTGCTATTCTCCGCGGCTCGCGTGATCCACATCATGATCCAGAGCGGGAACCAGGGTGTCGGGCGGGGCGTTGTCAATGCCGCGTGAGCTGCCTCTCCGGGCTGAAAGCGCCTCCGTGAGCCCCTGGAAACACCTCCTCGCACCACCCCCGCGCAACGTCCGCCCGCGTCTCTTTTGAACACGTTCACAGGGGTGTTGGACCCCCGGAAGGGCCAACGGGAGGGTCTGTGTCATCCGACAGGGCCGAAATCCTTGTGAAGAACTTCACGAAGTTTCCCGACGGAGTGTCGCGGAGGGGCCCGCGAAGGCCCCTCCAGTGTGCTCAAACGCGCATCCGGCCTGCTCAGCAGAGTGCGGACGCGCCGGTTCCGGGGCCTAGGCCACCGACCACGCGATGCCGTCGAGGATGTCGTGCTCGCTCACGACGACCTCGTCCGCGCCGATCCGTTCCATGATCGAGAGAAGGACCAGCGCGCCCGCCGCGATCACGTCCACCCGGCCCGGGTGCATCGACGGGATCGCCGCGCGCTCGGCGTGGGTGGAGCGCAGCAGCCGTTCGGTGATCTCGCGAACCTGTTCGAGGGAGACGCGGGAGTGATGGATGGCCTCCGTGTCGTACTCGGGAAGCTCCTGCGCGATGGCCGACACCGTGGTGACGGAACCGGCCAGCCCGACCAGCGTGCGCGCCTCGCCCAGCGGGACCGTCTGCTCCGCCAGGTGGAGGGCCGCCTCGATGTCGGCGCGCATCGCCGCGATCTGCTCCGCGGCGGGCGGGTCGGCGACCTTCCCGTCCACGACCAGGTGCCGTTCGGTCATCCGCACACAGCCGACGTCGACCGAGCGGGCGGCCCGCACCTGCTCGTCGCCGACGACGAACTCCGTCGAGCCGCCGCCGATGTCGACCACCAGGTAGGGCTTCACCAGGTCCTCGCGGCCCTTGAGCTCCTTGGTCGCGCCCGTGAAGGAGAACGCGGCCTCCTCCTCGCCGGTGATGACCTCGGGCTCCACGCCCAGGATGTCCAGCACCCCGCGCACGAACTCGTCCCGGTTCTCGGCGTCCCGGGAGGCCGACGTGGCCACGAACCGCACCTTCTCGACGCGCAGTTCCCGGATCGCCTCCGCGTACTCCCGGCACGCGGCGAACGTCCGCTCCAGCGCCTCGGGGGCCAGCCGGCCGGTCCGGTCCACGTCCTGGCCGAGCCGCACGATCGTCATACGCCGGTCGAGTTCGCGCAGCTCGCCCGTGGCCGGGTTCACGTCGGCGACGAGCAGCCGGATGGAGTTCGTACCGCAGTCGACGGCGGCGACGCGGCTGAAGCCGGGCTCGAGCAGAGGGACGTACGAGACGAAGGTGCTGCGGATCGCGGTGGGATCGGAGACCGTGTCCTCCTCGACGGGCAGCCCGTCCGCCGGGTCGGGCGCCTCCAGCCGCTGCACGCACGGACCCTTGCGCCACCACTCCGGCAGCATCGCGAGCGCCTCGTCGCCCAGCGGGTTGACGCCCGGTCCCGCGGCCAGCGAGTGGCCCACCAGCACGTGCAGGCACTTCACCCGGTCCGGCATGCCGCCCGCGCTCGGGAAGCCCTCGAGCACCTCGATCGCGTCACGGCGCGCGAGGTAGTCCTCGTGCGCGGCGCGGTAGGCCGCGGCCAGCTCCGGGTCGGTCTGCAGCCGCTCCGTCATCTCCTTCATGACGCCGTTCGCCTCGAGGGTGCCGATCGCCGAGGCGGCGCGCGGGCACGTCAGGTAGTACGTCGTCGGGAAGGGCGTGCCGTCGGGCAGCCTCGGCGCGGTCTCCACGACGTCCGGCTGACCGCACGGGCAGCGGTGGGCGATCGCGCGCAGCCCGCGCGGCGGACGTCCGAGCTGCTGCTTGAAGGCCTCGACGTCGGCGTCGGTGGGCTCGGTGCGCGGAGTGGGCGGCGGAGGCGTTTCCATGGCTGTGTTCAGACTGTCTTTCTGTCGGTCAGTTCACTGATCGGGGCACAAGTTGGGGCACTGGAGAAGGCGCTGGGCCGGGGCGCTGGGCCGGGCGCCGATCGGGCCGCTGGGCGGATCAGCGGCCGGAGGCGTCGGACTTGTCGACTCCGTCCCAGACGTTCGCGTACCAGGGGCGGTCGGCCGCTCCGAGATCGGCGCGGGCCTGCTTGGCCGCGTCCGGGTCGATCACGACGTAGCCCGTCTCCCCCGGCATCACATAGTGCAGCCGCTGGCGGATCTGCTGCTCGGCGTACGCGTCGTCCTGCCAGCGCGCCTTGAGGTCGCGCAGCTGCTCGACGCGATCGCTGGCCTGCTGCTTCTCGCGCTCCAGAGCAGCGATCTCGGCGCGCTGGGAGACGTACTGGCGCATGGGGTAGGCCAGCGCCACGATGAGCGTGCACACGACGAGGGCCAGCAGCGCCGCGCGGCCGGTGAGCCGGGAGCGGCGGGCCTGACGCTTGGTCTGGGAGCGGTAGACGCGGGCCGCGGTCTGCTCCCCGAGCAGCTTGATCCTCGTCGCGGTGGAGAACCGGTCCCGGTCCTTCACGGCCATGTCCCCGCCTCCCGTTCACGCGCGTACGTCCCCGCACACGGTACGGGACCGAGTACGAGGACGTACGTACGACGCTGCCTACGCGGGCTATACGGCGGTGAGGCGCAGGCTCAGGCCTTGGCTCAGGCCTTGGCTCAGGCCTTGAAGCGGGGGAACGCGCTGCGGCCGGCGTACACCGCGGCGTCGTCGAGGATCTCCTCGATGCGCAGCAGCTGGTTGTACTTGGCGACGCGGTCCGAGCGGGCCGGGGCGCCGGTCTTGATCTGACCGCAGTTCACCGCGACGGCGAGGTCGGCGATGGTGACGTCCTCGGTCTCGCCGGAGCGGTGGGACATCATGCACTTGAAGCCGTTGCGCTGGGCCATCTCGACGGCGTCCAGGGTCTCGGTCAGCGAGCCGATCTGGTTGACCTTGACGAGCAGGGCGTTCGCGGAGCCCTCCTCGATGCCGCGGGCCAGGCGCTCGGGGTTGGTGACGAAGAGGTCGTCGCCGACGATCTGGACCTTGTCGCCGATGCGGTCGGTGATGACCTTCCAGCCGGCCCAGTCGTCCTCGTACAGCGGGTCCTCGATGGAGACGAGCGGGTACGCGGAGACGAGCTCCTCGTAGTACTCCGTCATCTCGGCGGCCGAGCGGGACTTGCCCTCGAACTCGTACTTGCCGTCCTTGTAGAACTCGGACGCGGCGACGTCGAGCGCGAGCGCGATCTGCTCGCCGGGGATGTAGCCGGCCTGCTTGATGGCCTCGACGATGAGGTCGAGGGCGGCGCGGTTGGACTCCAGGTTCGGGGCGAAGCCGCCCTCGTCGCCCAGGCCGGTGGACAGGCCCTTGGTCTTCAGCACCTTCTTGAGGGTGTGGTAGACCTCGGCGCCCCAGCGCAGGGCCTCGGAGAAGGACTCCGCGCCGATCGGGGCGATCATGAACTCCTGGATGTCCACGTTGGAGTCGGCGTGCGAGCCGCCGTTCAGGATGTTCATCATCGGAACGGGCAGCAGGTGCGCGTTCGGACCGCCGAGGTAGCGGAAGAGGGGCAGGTCGCTGGCCTCGGAGGCGGCGTGGGCCACGGCGAGCGAGACGCCGAGGATGGCGTTGGCGCCGAGGGAGCCCTTGTTGTCGGTGGCGTCCAGGTCGAACATGGCCTGGTCAATCAGACGCTGCTCGGTGGCGTCGTAGCCGACGAGCTCCGGGCCGATCTGCTCGATGACGGCGAGGACGGCCTTCTCGACACCCTTGCCGCCGTAACGGTTGGGGTCACCGTCGCGCAGCTCGATGGCCTCGAAGGCGCCCGTGGAGGCGCCGGACGGAACGGCGGCACGACCCGTGCTGCCGTCGTCGAGGCCGACCTCGACCTCGACCGTGGGGTTGCCTCGGGAGTCCAGGATTTCCCGGGCTACGACGACGTCGATGGACGGCACGAGCATCTCCTTCTTGGGATGTGACGCTGAGAGTGCGGGGCGCGCAGGCCGTGATGAGCCCTTGCTGATGCCTTGCGACTAGAGCCTAACCGCCTCGGGGGCATCGACCACCGACCGACCGCCCCGTGGACTACGTCAGACCGTACCTATTGTTTCCGGCCGGAACAAAGGGGGAGCGACGAACAGGCAAAGAAAACCCCGCTCCGGTGCGTACGGGGGAATGCGCACCGGAGCGGGGAGCCCGTGGGGACGGGGGGGTGACCCTCACGAGGTCTTCAGTGTGTCGACCTCGGCTGTGAGGGTGCTGTGGTCTCACTGGGAGCCAGGTGTCACCTGGGGCCAGGTCGCCGGCCAGAGGTCACCGGCCAGAGGTCACTTCAGGTGCAGCTGCTGGCCCGGGTAGATGAGGTCGGCGTCCTCGACGATGTCCTTGTTCAGCTGGAACAGCTTCTGCCAGCCGCCCTTGACCTTGTGCTTCTCGGCGATGGAGCTGAGGGTGTCGCCCTTGACGACCTTGTACTCGCCGTCGCCCTTCTTGACCTTCTTGCCGGTCGGCGTGCTGACCGTCTTGGACGCGGCCGGGCGGTCGGTCGAGCGGGAGGTGCTCGGCTGCTCGGTGGAGCGGGTGGTGGTGGAGCTGCCCGAGGAGCTGGAGCCGGAGGAGCTGGAGCCGGTGCCGCTGCTCGACGAGCCCGAGGAGCTGCTGCCGTTGTAGGCGGCGCCGGACAGGCCGGTGCCGCAGACCGGCCAGGCGCCCTTGCCCTGGCCCGCGAGGACCTTCTCGCCGATGGCTATCTGCTGGGACTTGCTGGCCTGGTTGGCCTGGGCGGCGTACTGGGTGCCGCCGTACGCGGCCCAGGTGGAGGCGGAGAACTGCAGGCCGCCGTAGTAGCCGTTGCCGGTGTTGATGGACCAGTTGCCGCCGGACTCGCACTGGGCGACGGCGTCCCACTCGGAGGCGGTGGCGGCGGAGGCGCTGCCGGCCGCCATCAGCGGGGCGGCGATGGCGACGCCGGTGACGCCGGCGAGCGCGGCGACACGGGTGGCCCTGGAGGGACGGCGGTGCTTGCCCTTGGCGGAAAACAGCATGGTGGATCCCCTCACCGACGCCTGCGAGGTGAGCTGTCGGGTTCGGGCCGTGTGAGTTGCCCGGCCACTCCTCCATGGCAGTCCTGCGTGGCAGTCCTGCAGTCCATGGGAGGCGTGGCTCCACCCCTAGCCGACTCCGGCAGTCGGTTCCCCGAAGGGCCTCAACCGCCGGACCCGGCGCTTACCTTGGGTCCCCCGCTCCTGCCTACGGCGCTTGACGCGACGACTGTTCCCGGATGGCCGCTGGCAGGATTCGGCGTTGCGACGGCCGGGGCTCGGGTTGCCGAGCGGTCCTGACCGTAGACACGCGATCGACGGAATATCAAAGACGATCAGGGCTTCTGAGACTCATCCCACACTTTCACCAAACCGGACATTCGGCGCGAAGCGTGACGTGAACTCCCGCTGTTTTTCTAGGGATTTCTACCCTATTCAACCCCTGTGTCAAGGGTCTGACCGGCGACGATGTCGCTCGGGTCGGCGCCGATGCGATCCCGGTTCTCGGCGTACAGCGCACGCCACCCGCCGTCGAGGTCAAGGGAGTCGGCGATGGAGGCGAGGGAGTCGCCCTCCTGGACGACATAGGTCGCGGCGGCGTGCCGACCGGTGGAGGCGGTCGCGGGACCGTCGGAGACGCCCGCCGTCGCGTCTCCGGCCGCGCTCTCGTCGGCGGTGTCGCCGCGATGGCGACCGGAGCCGGTGTCGAGAGTGTCGGCGCCGAGAGTGCCGACGTCGAGCGTGCCGGTGTCGACGAGACTCCAAGAGCCCGCATCCTGCGCCGACTTGTCCGAGTCGTCCGAGTCGCCCGCCTCGGGGGTCTTTGTGGACGAACTGCCGGAGTCCTGCGAGTCGCCCTGCCCGCCGGAAGCGTCGGAGCCGGTGGAGTCGTCCGAAGCGGAGGAGGAAGGGGACGAAGAGGACGAAGAGGACGAACTCGATGAATCACCGGACGAGTCGGATGAGTCGGATGAATCCGTCGAACCCGTCGAACCGCTGTCGGCGTCGGAGGAGCCCGAGGAACTCGATGAACCGGAAGAACCGGACGAGCCGGACAACCCCCTGGACAGGTCGGACAATCCAGAAGACGAAGAGGAGTCGGACGAGTCGCCCGCCACCCCGGTGTCCACGTTCAGCGCGCCGGACTCCTTGGTGAGCCCGGTCGTCAGCCCACAGGTGGGCCACGCGCCGACGCCCTCGTCCGCGAGCAGCTTCTGCGCCACGGCGATCTGCTGGTTACGGCTGGCGAGGTCGGGGCTCGACGCGTAGTCGAGTCCGCCGTACGTCTCCCAGTCGTCCTGGGAGAGATGCAGGCCGCCGAAGTAGCCGTCGCCCTTGTCTGCGCTCCAGGAACCCCCGGTCTCGCACTGGGCCACCTTGTCCCACACCGTGCCGTCGGCGGCGCTCGCGCCGGAGGCGGCGAGCAGCGGGATGGCGATGGCGGTGCCGGTCACTCCGGCCGCCACGAGGAGGGCCGGGGCCTGACGGGGGCGACGGTGACGACCGTTCCCGGAGAGCATGCGAGGGCCTTTCTCTGGACAGCAGTGACCGGCGCGGGGGGTGAGGCTGAGGGTCCGCGCTTGACGAGTGAACGTATCGGCAGACGATCACTTGTCACAAGTTAATGCCGCGCAGATCACGTGAAGATCACAGACTTGAGGGTCGGTCACCTTTACTCCGCCGAACGGTCACACTCCGGCTGACACACGGTCATACTCCGGCCGACGCCCGATCGGACAACGGTCGGTCGCCTGGCCGGGCAGGTCGGTCGCTCAGTCGGGCAGCGGTCGGTCACGGACCGGAGTGAACTCCACGGGCAGGGTGCGCAGTCCCCGCATGATGAGCCCGCCGCGCCATCTCAAGTCGGCCGGGTCCACGGCGAGTCGGAGATCCGGCAGGCGGGTGAGCAGGGTGGCCAGGGCGGTCTGGCCCTCCAGCCGGGCCAGGGGCGCGCCCAGGCAGTAGTGGATGCCGTGGCCGTAGCCGAGGTGCTGGTTGTCCCGGCGGGAGAGGTCGAGGGTGTCCGGGTCGGCGAAACGGGCGGGGTCCCGGTCGGCGGCGGCGAGGACGACGAGGACGGGGTCGCCGGGCGCGATGTCCTGACCGCCGACGCTGAGCGGCTCGGTGGCGAACCGCCAGGTGGCCAGCTCGACGGGACCGTCGTAGCGCAGCAGCTCCTCGACGCCGGTCTCCAGGAGGGTGCGGTCGCCGGCGTCCTCGATGAGGGAGCGCTGGAGGCGGTCGCGCTGCTCGGGGTGGGCGAGGAGGGCGTAGGTGCCGTTGCCGATCAGGTTCACGGTCGTCTCGAAGCCGGCGAACAGCAGGATGAAGGCCATGGCGGCGGCCTCGTTCTCGGTGAGGTGCTCGCCGTGGTCGGAGGCGCGGATCAGACCGGAGATGAGGTCCTCGCCGGGGGCGGGGTCGGCGGGCAGCTCCGCGCGCTTGCGGTGGATGAGCTCCAGGAGATAGCCGCGCATCTTCTTCACCGACCGCGCGACACCGCCGCGCGGGCCGCCGCCGTGCCGGATCATCATCCCCGCCCAGTCGCGGAAGTCGTCCTGGTCCTCGCGCGGGACGCCGAGGAGGTCGCAGATCGCGTAGATGGGAAGAGGGAAGGCGAAGTCGTGGATGAGGTCGGCCTCGCCCTTCGCCGCGAACTGGTCGATGAGGTGGTCGGTGAGCTCCTGTACCCGGGGCGCGAACTCGGCCACGCGGCGAGGCGTGAACGCCTTGCTGACGAGCCGTCGCAGGCGGGTGTGGTCCGGCGGGTCGATGTTCAGCAGATGCGTCGTCAACTCGGCCTTGCGCTCACCCGGGATGCCGGTCTTGCCCTTGGCGTGGGCGGGCTCGTCGTGATGCGCGGGGTTCTTGCTGAGCCGCTGGTCGGCGAGCGCCTGCTTGGCGTCCGCGTACCGCGTGACCAGCCAGGCCTCCACCCCGCTGGGCAGCGTGGTGCGGTGCACGGGCGCGTGCTCACGGAGCCAGGCGTAGGCGGGGTAGGGGTCGGTGGCGAAGTCCCAGGTGAAGAGGGTGGGGGCGGGCGGGGTGTCGGTCGGGGGGTGAGGCTGGTTGGTCACTCGTCGACGGTAGCCGGGTTCTCCCCGAGGCCCTTCTCGGCCAGGGCCTTCTTGGCGGCGGGGTGCCCCATGTCGGCGGCTTTGCGATACCAGAGGGCGGCTTCGGCGGGGTTGTTCTGCTTGTCGAGGAGGAGGGCAAGGCGGTAGGGGGCGTAGGAGTCTCCTTGGGCGTGGCCCTTCTCATACTCCTTGCGGGCCTCCTCCAGGAGCCCCGTCTTCTCCAATACGACGGCGAGGTGCGTGGCGTCCAGCGGGCCGTCGTCGCTCTGGTAGTAGTCGGCCGCGTCGTCCAGGGTCTGACGCGGCGCCCGGCTGTCGGCCAGCAGGCGAGCGGCCCGCTTGTCGCCCGCGGCGGCGGCCCGGATCAGCAGGACCTCGGCGATCTCCTCCTCGTTGCGCAGCAGGAAGTACACGGCGGCACTCCGGGCGATCGGGGCGTGCCCCTGCATCTCCGCGCCCATGTAATAACGCGACGCCTCGCTCAGATCGCCCCGCCCGAGCAGCAGGTCGCCCAGCTGGTGTGCCGCCGCCGGGTCACCGCCGCTCGCGGCCCAGCGCAGCCACTGCTCGGCCAGCGCCTGATGCGCCTCGCCGACCAGCCTCGTCGCGGGACCGTCCGGTCTCCGCGCCGCCGCCGCCCGCAGATACGGCAGCGCCTCCTCCGCCGCGCCCCGCCCCAGGAGCTGCTCGCCCACCTGTTCGGCCAGCTCCGCCTTCCCGGCGTCGACGGCCTTGCGCAGCCAGTCCAGCGCCGTGCCCTCGTTCTCGGAGAGCAGGCTCAGCATGTGCATCGCCTCGGCGTCGCCGTCCTCCGCCCTGGCCGAGAAGACGGTGTGGGCGGTCGCCCGGACATTGAGGCGGACCCCGGTGTCGTACCGCGTCCCCTCCAACGCACAGCGCCAGACGGAGAACGGGACCGCCTTCGGACGCTCCCGCCCCGCGTCGACGACCAGCGAGCCGTACGGCCGCCAGGTCTCCTCGCTCTCCCCCACCCGACGCACCGCCCCGGGCACCAGCATCCCGGTCACCCCGTGCCGCCGTTCGGCGGCCCAGTCGAGCGCCTCCTGGAACGACTCCCGCTCCGGCTGCCGCGCCGGCCCCGGAGACTCGTAACACCGGCACACCTCCTCCAGCAGCTGCCGGGGGACGTCCCCGGTGACCCCACAGCGAGCGAGGTCCGTCGCGGCCCGGACCACCAGATGTCCGTGCGGGTGACGGCTGTTGGAGAGACCGGCGCGGAACCACCGCTCCCAGAGCTCCGCGCCGATACCCAGGTACTGCGTGACGCCGGTGTCGCCGCACCACTCCCGCGCCTCGTCGAGCAGGGGATCGTGCAGGTCGGCCAGCCTGCCCAGCTCCTGCTCGCTCCACCGGGAACTCACCCGCTCCGACCGTGCCAGGGTCAGCAGACGGGACGCGGGCCCGCCCCCGAAGCGGTGCGCGTCGTACGCCTTGTCGCTCATCGTGCCCACCACCGGGACGCCCAGCCCGGTCAGCTCGGCCAGCAGGCCCCGGGTCAGCCCGTGCTCACCGAGGTGGTCCTCCAAGTCGTCCAGCCACAGCACATACGCCTCGTCCCGGTCGCGCAGCAGCGCCGGAAGTCCGCGGAGGTCCGCGCCGGGGGTCGGCGCGTACACGCGGGCCTGGGGGTCGACGTCCCGGAGCACGGCGGCCCAGGCCGTCCTCGACTTTCCGGTGAACGGTCCACCGGTGATCACCCGCAGCCCGTCCCGCCCGACCCAGCCCCGCAGACTCTCGTCGACGTCACGCGGGACGTACGGCGGCAGCCCGAGGTCGGTGGAACGTCGCCGAGTGGGCCGGACGCCGAGGTTGACGAGGTCGGCCTCCCCGACCGTGGGCCAACGGTCGGGGTCGGTCAGGAGGACGCCGGCGGGGAGGGAAGCGTAGGTGTTGTTGGTCTGGTGGCCCACGACGGGTCCGTTGTAGACACCGTGACGGAAGTCGACGTGGTCGCCCGGAGTGGGACCAGGGGCCGGGGCGGGAAGCACGTACGACGAGAAGAGGGCGATCAGCTGCCGGAACTCCTCGACCGCCGTGCGATTCGAGATCTCCAACACGGCCACGAAGTAGCTGGCCGGGAAGCTGCTTCCGACCTCGCGGAACTCGACGATCGGTTCACCCGGCCGACTGTTCACGTGCCGTTCGAACCACCCGCTGAACGCCTCGTGGATCTCATCCCGCTTCTGCGACCGCAGCCCGACCCGAAACACCTCCTCGCTCCAGGCCGCCAGCTCCTCCAGCTCCCGCCGCTCCATACAGGCCCCCGCACCCCGCAACCAGCTCAGGAGCCCACCGTACTAATCCCCCACCCCCTCGACACCCCTAATCGCGTCCCGATAGGCCCGGGCCGCCGCCCGCAGCGCGGCCTCCGGATCCACGCCCTCCGCCTCCGCCCGCGCCGCCATCGCCAGCAGCTCGTAGCCGATGCCCTCGGCGGCCGGGAGCGGCACCTCCAGGCCGGCCGTGCGCACCCGGGAGGCCAGCTTCGTCGCCAGGGCGAGGCCGGGCTGGCCGAGGGGGACGCCGTCCGTGACCGACTCCCGGCGCTTCTCCACGGCCTTGGTGCGCAGCCAGTGCGCCTTGACCTCCTCCGGGGTGGTGGCCGTCTCGTCGCCGAAGACGTGCGGGTGGCGGTGGATGAGCTTGGTGACGATGCCGCCGGCGACGTCGTCGATGGAGAACGGCTCAGCTCCGTCCTCAGGACGGCCTTCCTCCGCGATACGGGCGTGGAAGACGACCTGGAGCAGGACGTCGCCCAGTTCCTCGCGGAGCTCGTCGCGGTCGCCGTCCTCGATCGCCTCGACGAGCTCGTACGCCTCCTCGATGCCGTACTTGGCCAGGCCCTTGTGGGTCTGCTGGGACGACCACGGACACTCGAGCCGGATGCGGTCCATGACCTGGACGAGGTCGAGGAGGCGGGCTCCGGGGAGGTCGTAGGAGGCGGGGAGGAGCTCCAGCTCCGGCATGGCGACGCGGCCGGAGCCGGCGAGGCGGGAGAGGCCGTCGGTGAGGGCCGGTTCGCCCTCGCCGGTCGCCACGACCACCACCGTGCGGCCGCCGGCGCAGGCGGTGAGCAGGTCCTCGGCGGTCGGGGAGGACTCGTCGACGGTTATGCCCGCCTCCCGCAGATAGGGCAGCTGCGGGTGCGTGCCGTCGGCGCACAGCACGCGGTCGGCCGTGCGCAGCGCCTGCCAGGCGGGCCAGGACAGCAGGCCGGGGGCGACGCGGTGGCTGGTGGTGAGCAGGACGACGCGGCCGGGGGCAGCGTCTTCGGGCGCGCTGTCGGGGGCCGCCGCGGCGGAGCTGGATGCGTTCACACCTCGAACGTAACCCACGCCCGCCGACAGCCTCGCGAGTTATCCACAGGCCGGGTGGATCATTCATACCGGCCGGTCGTCAGGCCCGTCACGTCGTCTGCTGGGTCTCCGCCGTGGTGATCTCCCGTACCCACGGCGTCTTCGCGTCGACGCGGCTGACCTTCTGCGCGTCCCAGCTGCCGTAGCGGGGGTTGAGGTCGACGTCGAGTTCCTTGGACGCCTTGGACAGGGCGTTCCAGAAGGCGGGCTGGCTGGTGTCGGTGCCGAGCTGGGAGGCGAGTTTCTGGGCCTCCAGCTGGAGGTGGAGGTTCTCGTCGAGGCGCTCCGGCGGGATGCCGTACTGCTGGAGCCACGCCGTCTCCAGGCCCTTCGCGCCGCCCGCCTGCTGCTCCAGGCCGGTCCGCATCTCCTGGACCTCCCGGCGGCTGACGGTGATGTCCGCGTCCTGGGCGGCGCGGTGCAGCACCCGGTCGAGGACCATGCCGTGCAGGGTGTCGCGGGCGAGGGTGCCGGTCTGGGCGATGGCCTGCGCGTACTGCGCGTCGTCGGCGACCGCCGCGCGCTGGGCCGCGCGTACCTCCTTCACCCGGCTCTCCAGCTGGGCGACGGTGATCCGCTGGCCGCCGACGACGGCAGCCGCGCCGGGATGCGCGTCGCTCCCGCAGGCGGTGAGGAGAGGGGCCGCCACGATCGCGGCGGACAGCAAGAGCGCGGTGCGACGACGTCGGCGGTGCAAGGAAGCCTCCCGAGGAGATTGTGCGGCGGTGCACAAAGTCTTGCGGTGATCGATGGTAGGCAGTGGTCCGGCTGGGGCCAACCCATTGGACCAACGATTCACCAGGACTTCGGGCACCGCCGCGCCCGCTCCACTCCTCCTGCGCTGCGCCCGTGGCTCAGCCGACGAGGGCGACCGGGGCGTCCCACGCGTCGCGGTCCACGGTGATCGTGTATCCGCCGCGGGTCTCCTTGCTGTTGACCATGTACTGGTGGCCGCGGCTGTGGTCGGTGTACTGCGTGGCGCCCCACGGCCAGTCCGTGGTGGTGGTGTTCTTCTTGTCCCACAGCGCGTACCAGAGGTTGCCCGGCAGGTCGGTCTTGTCCGTCGCGGTGGCGATGGCCTTGGCGCTGGAGCTGCTGAAGCCGTAGTAGCCGGCCCGGTACGTCTTGGCGCGCAGCGCCTTGGTGAAGGAGCGCACATACGTCAGCACGGCGTCGTTGCACGCCTTGTTCGTGATGTCGTACGGCTCCATGTCGAGGTAGATCGGGCTGCCGGCCTTCATGCCGAGCGCGGCGGCCTTGGCGACGGCGTCCGCGCCGTCGGTCGTGCCGAGGGAGGCGGCCGTGGCGGCGGTGAGCTTCTCGGGGCTGGAGCCGGTCTGGCAGGACGGCTGCGCGCCGACGTAGAGCGGTATGAGCTTCCAGCCGATCGAGTTGACCGACTTCACCCAGGACGCGGTGAGGTTGGGCTGGGCGCAGCCGCGGTTCTTGCCGCCCACGTAGACGGCGGCGCCGCCGTAGAAGGCGTCGGCCTTCCAGGCCTTCATCGCGGCCAGGGAGGGCGCGGTGCAGGCGTCGAAGGCACGGCCGGTGTAGGTCTTCTGCGCGGGCCAGGTGGTGGCCGCCATCGAGGTCTGCGCGGCGATCCCGGCGCCCGCGACGACGGCTGCGCCGGCCACGCCCCACGTGATGTATCTGCGCTTCCTGGACTGCTTGTGCTCGGCCATCCCCGCCCTAACGTCGTTCGTTCGTGTGCGCGCACGCCCGCGCGTGCACGAGTGTGCACGCGGGCGTCCCCTGAAGTCGTCCGGCTTCGGTGCGGCGGTACAGCGGGACGGCGGTACGGCTGTACGGCCCCCCTGGCCCTCTGTCCCCCTGTCGCCCGGCATCCGAAGCGCATCGCACCGTAACCTGCGGCGCGCCTGTGATCGGAAAACACAGGTTCCTCTTAGCCACAAGATTCCCTCATGTCACAGTAAAAAAGCGAGTCCCTCTGCCGGGGCCGATCCGTGCCCTACCCTTGCCCCCTGGTGACTTGGGGGGCGTGATGACGATATCGACGGCGACCGGTGCGGAAAGACGGCTGGAGGCCGGCTGGTTCCAGCGGCTGGCCTGGGCGGCCCTGGTGTGGGTCTCCTTGGGCTTCCTGGTGTGGGTGCCCTTCCTCTATGTGGCGATCCGCCGCGGACGCCCCTCGGACTGGGGCGCCTTCGCCTCGTTCACGCTGTACGAGTGCGTGATCCTGCCGTGGTCGCTCGTCACGGAGGAAGGCGACGGCGACGCCATCCTGGGGGTCGTGGTGGTCGTGACCATGCTGATGGCGACGGGACTGCTGCTGTTCGCCCTGTTCGACGCGCGGACCCGCCCGGCGCCCGCGCCGGCGTACGGAGCGGGCGCCCCGAATCCGTACGGCCAGCCGACGTATCAGCAGGGCTCCCCGTACGGGCGATAGGCCGCCCCCGCCCCCGCCCCGCCCCGCCCCGCCCTGCATCTGCGTCTCCGTCCGCTCAACGGCCCTGCCGCCGCAGGGATCCACGGACGCTCAAGCCCTCCGCTCAGGCCGCCGCGTGGAAGCGTTCCGGGGCCTTCGTCGGGTTGCCGCCCGTGGGGAGTTTCTGGGCGGGGCAGGTCGAGAGGACCTTCTCCATCGCGGACTTCTCCGCCGCGGTGACCCACAGCCCGTACTTCTTCTTCACGGCCACCTGCGCCGCCACGTACGTGCACCGGTAGGCCTTGTTGGGCGGCACCCAGGTCGCCGTGTCGCCGTCCCCCTTGGAACGGTTGGTGCTCGCGTCGACGGCCAGGAGGTTGAGGGGGTCGTTGGCGAGGGCTATCCGCTTGCTCGCGTCCCAGTACTTGGCGCCCTTCTGCCAGGCGTCCGAGAGGGCGACGACATGGTCGATGTCCACCAGGCTGCGGCCGCGCCGGTAGGTCACGTCCTTGCCGGAGTACGGATCCGACTCCAGCACGCCGTAGGACACCTTGCAGGTCCCGCCGGTGAACTTCACCTCCTCCAGGTCGCGTTTGAGTATGTCGTCCCGGGTGTCGCAGCCGTTGGAGTCCGTGTCCGCCCAGGCCGTGCCGAACTTGCCTCGCTCGTACCCGGTCTTGGGCGCGCGCCCCTTCACCGTCAGCGACTCGGCCGCCTTGAGGGCGGCTCCGCCGCCGCCCGCTCCCGCGCTCGCCGTCCGCTCCGGTCCCGCGGACCCCGATTCCGTGGTCGGGTCGCAGCCCGCCACGGCCGCGGTGCATATCAGTACGACGGCGGTCGCCGCCCCACCCCTCAGACGCGTCACGTGCGCCCCTCCCCTTGCTGTCCCGCTCCCACCCCGCACAGGGCGGTTTCCCCTGGCGGACGCTGGCACACACCGTAACGAGGGGGCGCTTGGAGGCAGCCGGGAGGTCCAGACCACACCCGCCCCGAGTGGGCATATCGCGCATGTCGGGAATATCGTCGGTGATGAGTCACCTCCCAAAGGAGCTCTGGATGGGCATCTTCGACAGGTTCAAGAGCCAGGCGCGACACAAGGCCAGGGACACGTCCGACGTCGCGGAGAAGAAAGCCAACGAGAAGACGGGCAACAAGTACGAGTCCCAGGTCGACACCGCGCAACAGCAGATGAACGAGCGGCTCGGCATCAACGAGGACCGGCGCGAACAGCCGTAGCCCGAAGACCCACCGAGAACATCGGGCCCGGCCGCCGGGCCCCCGTGCCCTCAGCACCCCTCAGCACCCTTCCGTAACCCCTGCGAGACGGGAAGCCGCCCGCGGAGCCCCAGCGGCCGCGGGCGGCTTTCCCACGGGGGAGGCCGGCGAGTCCGGGGTCAGACCTTGCCGATGCCCAGCGTCGACTCCGACGGGAGCAGGCCGGAGCCGATCACCGCGACCCAGTAGTCGCCGAGGAGCGCGGCGAGGCGCTCGGCGCCCTCGGAGCCCAGGGCCCGCCAGGGGCCCAGGGCGAGCCGGTCGGTGTCCTGTTCGATGCGGCGGCGCAGGTCTCGGCCCGCCTCCGTCGCCGTGCCGTCCGCTTCGATCAGTCCTCGGGCGGCCAGCCGGTCCCGGGCCGCCGCCCATTCCTCGGGCGTCCAGCCACGGCTCTCGAAGCGCTCCACGGACGCGGCGCCTATCGCGGCGAAGGACACCAGCGACTCGACGGGGTCGAGGCCGGCGAGCAGCAGGGCGGCCAGATGGCCGTCGCCGCGATGCTCGCGCAGGATCGTCGCCGCCTGCCAGAGCTGGAGGTGGGGTTCGGCCGGCCACTCCAGCGCGGCGTTGGCCGCGGCGAGCGGGCGGCCCGCGGTGTCCGCGGCCTCGGCCGCGCTCCGGGCGAGGGCGGCGGCCTCCGCCAGCTCGGGGCGGTCGATCAGGTCGCCGAACAGCGTGCGGTACGCGCGGTCGATGCCCCGCAGTCTCGCCGCCAGCGCGACCTCGGGACCGGTGGCCTTCCAGGCGTCGTCGAAGTACCGCGCGACCATCGCGGGCCGGAAGCCGTAGAAGGCGGAGGCCACCGCCTGGCTGCCCACCGGGCCCAACGGCGCCGCACGGAACGGGAAGTAGCTCGCCCAGCGGTCCTCGGCCGAGTACCCGAGCGCGCCGGCCTCCTCGAAGACCTCCGGCGCGTAGTACAGCACCGCGTGCAGCGGCTCCAGCAGGTGCCAGAGCCTGCGCGCCTGGGCCGGTTCCACCTGGCGGTCCACCTGATTCTCGGACATGACGTCTCCCCCTCGTCCTGTTCGGCATGCGCCATAACTTGACACTGACTAGATTGCCCGAAGCCCGCGAACTTGTCAATGCCTAGATGCGGCGTACGCTGCTGTCCATGAACCACCGCCCCTACCACCACGGCGACCTGCGCCGCGCCATCCTCGGCGCCGCCCTCGACGTCATCGCCGCCGAGGGCCCCTCCGGGCTGAGCCTGCGCGACCTCGCCCGCCGCGCCGGCGTCTCGCACGCGGCCCCGGCCCACCACTTCCGCGACCGCACGGGCCTGCTGACGGCGATCGCGGCGGAGGGGTTCGGCCTGCTCGCGGCCGCGACCAAGGAGGCCGCCGACCTGAAGGACGCGGGCGTGCGCTACGTACGCTTCGCCCGCGAGCATCCCGCCCACTTCCAGGTGATGTTCGCGCCGGAGCTCCTGCGCGCCGACGACCTCGAACTCACCACGGCCCGCGCCCTGGCCACCGACGCCCTGCGCACAGCCGTCTCCGCCGCCTCAGCGGTCTCAGCCGTCTCCCCTGTCCGCCCCGACAACGACAACGGCGACGCCGACGCCCGCCTCGCCGGTGTCGCCGCCTGGTCCCTGGCCCACGGGTTCGCCACCCTGCTCCTCAGCCACAACCTCGACGGCGCGGTGGGCGACCGCGACCCCGAGGAGGTGTTCCGGACCCTGGCGGGCATGCTGTTCCGGTCCTCATGACCCCGTGGTCACGACCCCGTGCCCCTCATGACTCCGCGCTCCTCATGACCCCGTGGAACAGGCGCTTGACCTTGACACCGGCGTCAGGGTCCGACGATTCCCTCATGAGCCGCCTCACCGAAGACACCAGCGAAACGACCAGCCCCCGCACCGTCGTCGTCACCGGCGCAGGTACGGGCATCGGCCGGGCCACGGCCCATGCCTTCGCCGCGCAGGGAGCGCGCGTGATAGCCGTGGGCCGGCGCTCGGCGCCCCTCGCCGAGACCGCCGCGTACGACCAGGACCGCATCGTCCCGCTCGCCGTGGACATCACGGGCGAGGACGGCCCCGCCACCGTCGTCCGTACGGCGCTGAAGCGGTGCGGCGGGCGGATCGACGTGCTGGTCAACAACGCGGCGGTCGTCAACACCGAGTCCCTGCGCACCTACACGCGCGCGTCCGTGCAGCCCCAGCTCGCGACGAACCTCCTCGCGCCGGTCCTGCTGACCCAGGCCGCGCTGCCGGCGCTGGAGGAGAGCCGGGGCGTCGTCGTGAACGTGACGACGTCCGTCGGACAGCGCGCCTGGCCCGGCAACTCCCTGTACGCGGCCGGGAAGGCGGCCCTGGAAGTGCTCACGCGCGGCTGGGCCGTCGAGCTGGCGCCGTTCGGGATCCGGGTCGTCGCGGTGGCGCCCGGCGCGATCGAGACGCCGATCGCCGACCACTCCGGCTACACCCCCGAGCAGCGCGCCGCGATCCGTGCGTGGCAGCTGGCCCACACCCCGCTCGACCGGCTGGGCCGCCCGGAGGAAGTCGCCTGGGCGATCGTCCAACTCGCTTCGCCCCAGGCCTCGTTCGTCACCGGCGTGATCCTCCCGGTGGACGGTGGAGCGGTCGTCGCATGAGACTGGCGGGCACGACGCTGACGAGCACTACACCGACAGGCATGAGGCAGACGGGCATGAGGCGGACGGGCGGGGAACCGGCGGGCGCCGAGCCGACGTGCACGGAACGACCCCGGCTGCGCATCGGCGAGCTCGCCGCGGCCACCGGCGCCTCCCCACGCGCCCTGCGCCACTACGAGCAGGCGGGCCTGATCGGCTCCGAGCGCGCCGCCAACGGCTACCGGCTCTACGACCCCGGCGTCGTCGTCCGGGTCGACAACATCCGCCGGCTCGTGGCCGCGGGGCTCACCCTGGACGACGTACACGTCTTCCTGCCGTGTCTGGACCGGGACGTGACCGCGGGGCCGCCGACCGGGCGGACGCTGGAGGTGGCGCTGCGGCGGCTGACGGTCATGGACGAGCGGATCGCGGCCCAGGTCGCGGTCCGCGACCGGCTCGCGGCGGCGCTGGACGCGGCCACCGGCGGACGGATCCGACCGGTGGCCTGAGAACCGCGAACCGCCCTCCCCCGAAGGCGAGTTCACGACCCCAGCGGCTACGCCCCCGGCAACTACAACCCGAGCGGCTACGAATCCAGCTGCTACGACCCCAGAATCGACGCCAGGAACTCCCCCACCCAGGCCAGCAGTTCGCGTCCGACGAGCGGCTTGCCGCCGACCCTCGCGGTCTTCGGGCGGGGTACGAGGATCTGGTGCGCAGCCGGTTTGATGACGGACCCGGGGTACAGCCGCTTGAGGCGCAGCTCCTGCGACTCGCGCAACTCCACCGGCGCGAATCGGATGTTGACGCCCTGCAGGACGATCTCGCCGACGCCGCACGCGCGGGCCAGCATCCGCAGGCCCGCCACCAGCAGCAGGTTCTCCACCGGCTCGGGCAACTTGCCGTAGCGGTCGACGAGTTCCTCGCGGACGGCCTTGACGTCCGCCTCCGAGTTGGCGGAGGCGATGGACCGGTAGGCCTGCAGGCGCAGCCGCTCGCCGGGCGCGTAGTCGTGCGGGACGTGGGCGTCGACGGGCAGCTCGATCTTGACCTCGAGCGGCGGCTCCTCCTCGATCCCGCCGGTCTCCAACTGCCGCCGGTAGTCCGCGACGGCCTCGCCGACCATCCGGACGTACAGGTCGAAGCCGACGCCCGCGATGTGGCCGGACTGCTCGCCGCCGAGCAGGTTGCCCGCGCCGCGGATCTCCAGGTCCTTCATCGCCACGTACATGCCCGCGCCCATCTCCGTGTGCTGGGCGATGGTGGCGAGGCGCTCGTGGGCGGTCTCCGTGAGGGGCTTCTCCGGGGGGTAGAGGAAGTAGGAGTAGCCGCGCTCGCGGCCTCGGCCCACGCGGCCGCGCAGCTGGTGCAGTTGCGACAGGCCGAAGGTGTCGCCTCGTTCGACGATCAGGGTGTTGGCGTTGGAGATGTCGATGCCGGACTCGACGATCGTGGTCGAGACGAGCACGTCGAACTTCTTCTCCCAGAAGTCGACGACGACCTGTTCCAGCGCCTGCTCCGACATCTGGCCGTGGGCGGTCGCGATGCGCGCCTCGGGGACGATCTCGCGCAGCCGGGCGGCGGCTCGGTCGATCGACTCGACCCGGTTGTGGATGTAGAAGACCTGGCCCTCGCGCAGCAGTTCGCGGCGGATGGCGGCGCCGATCTGCTTCTCCTCGTACGGGCCGACGAAGGTGAGGACCGGGTGGCGCTCCTCGGGGGGCGTGGTGATCGTGGACATCTCGCGGATGCCGGTGACCGCCATCTCCAGGGTGCGCGGGATGGGGGTCGCGGACATCGTCAGGACGTCGACGTTCGCGCGGAGCTTCTTCAGCTGCTCCTTGTGCTCGACGCCGAAGCGCTGCTCCTCGTCGACGATGACCAGGCCGAGGTCCTTGAACTTCGTCTCGGAGGAGAACAGGCGGTGGGTGCCGATGACGATGTCCACGGAGCCCTCGCGCAGGCCCTCCAGGGTCGCCTTCGCCTCGGTGTCGGTCTGGAAGCGGGACAGGGCGCGGACCTTCACCGGGAACTGCGCGTACCGCTCGCTGAACGTCCCGAAGTGCTGCTGTACGAGCAGTGTCGTCGGCACCAGGACCGCCACCTGCTTGCCGTCCTGGACGGCCTTGAAGGCCGCGCGGACCGCGATCTCCGTCTTGCCGTAGCCGACGTCGCCGCAGATCAGACGGTCCATCGGGACCGTCTTCTCCATGTCGTCCTTGACCTCGGCGATGGTGGTCAGCTGGTCGGGCGTCTCCGCGTAGGGGAAGGCGTCCTCCAGCTCGCGCTGCCAGGGGGTGTCCGCGCCGAAGGCGTGGCCGGGGGCCGCCATGCGCGCGCTGTAGAGCTTGATGAGGTCGGCCGCGATCTCCTTGACGGCCTTCTTGGCGCGCGCCTTGGTCTTGGTCCAGTCCGCGCCGCCCAGCCGGTGCAGGGTGGGGGCCTCGCCGCCGACGTACTTGGTGATCTGTTCCAGCTGGTCGGTGGGGATGTAGAGGCGGTCGCCGGGCTGGCCGCGCTTGGCGGGGGCGTACTCCACGACCAGGTACTCGCGCGTGGCGCCCTGGACCGTGCGCTGCACCATCTCGATGTAGCGGCCCACGCCGTGCTGCTCGTGGACGATGTAGTCGCCCGTCTCCAGGGTGAGCGGGTCGATGGTCTTCCTGCGGCGCGCGGGCATCCGGGCGCCGTCTTTGCCGGCCGCCTTCTGGCCGGTCAGGTCGGTCTCCGTCAGCACGGCGAGCTTCAGTACGGGGTCGACGAAGCCGTAGTCGATCGAGCCGCAGGAGACGTGGACGACGGACGGGGCGATCTTCCCGAGTTCGGCCTCCAGGCGGGCCGCGACGCCCTCGCCGCCGAGGACCTCGACCGTGCGGGCCGCCGGGCCGTGGGCCTCGGTGACGAAGACGACGCGCCAGCCGTCGGCGAGCCAGCCCTTGGTGTCGGCGAGCGCCTTCGCGGTGTCGCCGCGGTAGGTCTCGGGGGCGTGCATGCCGAGCTTCAGCGTGTCGCCCGCCGCATCGGCGGCGACCGTCTCCGTGAGCTCGCCGTCCGCCGCGAACGGCGACACCGACCACCACATCATGTCCAGCTCGCGCGCGCGGTCGCGGACGTCCGCGATGGACCACAGGGAGGCCGCGTCGACGTCGATGGGCGCCTCTCCGCCGCCGGCCGTGGCCGCCCAGGACGCCTGGAGGAACTCCTGGGAGGTCGCCACGAGATCGGCGGCACGCGTGCGTACCCGCTCGGGGTCGCAGACGACGGCCATCGCGCCCTTGGGCAGGACGTCGATCAGCAGCTCCATGTCGTCGACCAGCACCGGGGCCAGCGACTCCATGCCCTCTACGGCGATCCCCTCGGCGATCCTGCCGAGCAGCTCGCCCAGCTCGGGGTGCTCTTCGGCGAGGGCGCCCGCACGCGTGCGCACCTCGTCCGTCAGGAGCAATTCGCGGCAGGGCGGAGCCCACAGGCCATGGTCGGCGACTTCGAGGGAGCGCTGGTCGGCGACCTTGAAGTAGCGGATCTCCTCGACGTCGTCGCCCCAGAACTCCACGCGCAGGGGGTGTTCCTCAGTGGGCGGGAACACGTCCAGGATGCCGCCTCGTACGGCGAACTCGCCGCGCTTCTCGACGAGCTCCACGCGCGCGTACGCGGCGGCGGCGAGGGCCTCGACGATCTCGTTCAGGTCGGCGCTCTGACCGGTGCGCAGGGCCACGGGCTCCAGGTCGCCCAGGCCCTTGACCTGCGGTTGGAGCACCGAGCGGACCGGTGCCACGACGACCGAGACCGGGCCGGTCTCCGGGTCGTCGAGACGGGGGTGGGACAGCCGGCGCAGGACGGCGAGACGGCGGCCCACGGTGTCGCTGCGCGGGCTGAGGCGCTCGTGCGGGAGCGTCTCCCAGGAGGGGTACTCCACGACCGTGTCCGGGGGGAGCAGCGAGCGCAGGGCGGCGGCCAGGTCCTCGGCCTCACGGCCGGTCGCGGTGACCGCGAGGACTGTGCGGGCGGTGTCCCGGGCGAGGGCGGCGATCGCGAAGGGGCGGGCCGCCGGGGGGCCGACCAGGTCGACGTGCATGCGGTTGCCGTCTGCGGCCGCGGGGATCGCTTCCGCGAGGGCGGTGTCCTTGACGACGGCGTCGAGCAGACCGTGCAGGCTCATGGAGGGGGCTTCCTGGGTGGGCAACGCGAAGGGCCCGACGCGTGTCACGGGCCGGGGGTGTCCAGAGTACGACGGGGCGGGGTTGTTCGCCGGGGGCTGTGGACAACCTCGGGGGCGGTGGGGTGAGCGGAGGAACGAGCGGAGGGGTTTTCGCCCCCGCCGCCAGAGGCCGAAGACGACGACAGCGGCCGGGGTCGAGAAGTCCCCCGTGACTTCTCGACCCCGGCCGCGTTCCCCCGTGGTTTGTGGCTACTCCGTGGCGATCGCGTTCAGGACGTTCATCCGGCCCGCCCGGAACGCCGGGATCAGGGCGGCGAACAGGCCCACGAACGCGGAGGCGACGAAGACGCCGATGATGGTCGGCCAGGGGATCTCGAGGACGTTCAGGCCCTCCAGGGCGAGGAGTTGCTGGGCGGTGGCGCCCCAGCCCATGCCCAGGCCGAGGCCGAGCAGTGCGCCGAAGAGGGCGATGACGACCGACTCCATGCGGATCATGCGGCGCAGTTGGCGGCGGGAGAGGCCGATCGCGCGCATCAGGCCGATCTCCCGGGTGCGCTCCACCACCGACAGGGCGAGGGTGTTGACGACGCCGAGGACCGCTACCACGATCGCGAGGGCCAGGAGGCCGTAGATCAGGTTCAGGAGCTGGCCGATCTGGTCCTTCAGGGCCTGCTTGTAGTCGGTCTGGTCGCGGACGGTGTACTGCGGATAGTCGTGCAGGGCGGACTTGAGGGACGTGTAGGCGGCGTCCTGCTGACCGTCCTTCGCCGTGGCGAAGACCATCGCGTCCAGAGGCATCTTGTCGGCGGGCACGTACTTCGCGAGCGTCGCGATGGAGATGTACTTGGCGCCCGAGTCGACGACGTCGTCGCTGGTGGTGATCGCGCGGACCGTCAGGTGGGCCGTACCGCCGTCCTCGAAGTCGACCGTGATCTTCGAGCCCAGCCTGATGCCGTGGTCCTTCGCGAACTTCTCGTGGACGGACATGGAGTCCGGCAGGTAGGCGTCCTTGAGGTCGCCCGCGACGGTCTTCTTGTGCAGGTCCGTCGCGTACGTCGGGTCGGCCGCCGTGATGTCGGTGTCCTTGAGCGTCTTGCCGTCGGGGGTGGTGTAGTCGGCCTCGAGGGCCTTGTACTCGGTGACCCGCTCCAGACCAGGCGTCTTCTTCACCGCCTGCACGGCCTGCGGGGTGATCAGCTGCCCGCCGTCGTTCTGGATGATGAAGTCGGTGCCCACGGTCTTGTCCAGCTCATCGGTGGCCGAGGCGACCATCGAGGAGCCGACCACCGACAGGCAGGCGACCAGGGCCAGGCCGATCATCAGGGCAGCGCCCGTGGCGCCCGTACGGCGCGGGTTGCGCAGTGCGTTGCGCTCGGCCATGCGCCCTACCGGGCCGAAGGCCCGCAGCAGGACCGCGCCGAGGACGCGGACCACGCCGCTCGCCAGCAGCGGGCCGATCACCACGAAGCCGATCAGGCTCAGCACCACGCCCAGGCCCAGCCAGAGCGAGCCCTCGGTCGCCTTGTCGGCGGTGGAGGCGAGGTAGAGGCCGAGGCCTCCGCCGCCGGTGAGGAGCAGGCCGAGCACGGCCCGTACGGCGCCGGCCTTGGCGTCGGCCGGGGCGCCTGCGTCGCGCAGGGCGGCCATCGGGGAGACCTTGCCGGCGCGGCGGGCCGGGAGGTACGCGGCCAGCACCGTGACGACTATGCCGAGGACCATGCCGATCACCGGGGTCGTCCAGGCCACGGTCAGATCGTCGGTGGACAGGTTCATGCCGGTCAGGCTCATGAGCCTCATCAGGCCGACCGCGATGCCGACGCCCGCGCCGACGCCGAGGACCGAGCCGACCACGCCCAGGAGCAGCGCCTCGGCCAGGACCGAGCGGTTGACCTGCTTGCGCGACGACCCGATGGCGCGCATCAGGCCGATCTCCCGGGTGCGCTGGGCGACCAGCATCGAGAAGGTGTTGATGATCAGGAAGATGCCGACCAGGAAGGCGATCCCGGCGAAGCCGAGCATCGCGTACTTCATCACGTTCAGGAAGTCGCCCACGTCCGCGCGGTTGGCGTCGGCGGTCTCCTTGGCGGTCTGCACCTTGTAGGCGGCGCCGATCTCGGCCGCCACGTTCTTCTTCAGCTGCGCGTCGCTCACTCCGGCCGCGGCCGTGACGTTGACGTTCGTGTACACGTCCGACTCGCCTACGAGCGTCTGCTGGGCGGTCTTCGTGTCCAGGTAGAAGATCGCCGCGCCGGGGTTGGTGACGGTGAAGGCGGCGATGCCGGTGATCTTCGCGGTGTGCGTGCCGACCGCGCTGATCACGCCGATCTCGTCGCCGAGCTTCAGGCGGTGCTTGTCGGCGGTGTCCGCGTCGATCATGATCTCGCCGGAGCCCCGGGGGGCCGCGCCGGAGGTGATCTTCATAGTGCGGGCTTCGTTGGCGTTCCAGCTGCCGACGATGGTCGGCGCGCCGCTGGACGGCGACAGGTTGTCCTTGTCGGCGTCGACGACGGTCACGGAACTCGAGAAGACGGTCCCCTCCGCCGACTTCACCCCTGGCGCCTTGCGGACCTCGCCGAGCACGGAGGCCGGCATGACCGGCGGCTTTCCGTTGCCGGAGATGGTCTCGCCGGTGTCCGAGGCGCTCTTCGCGCTCACCGTCACATCGGAGGAGGTGGCGGCGAACAGCTTGTCGAAGGTGGTGTTCATCGTGTCGGTGAAGACGAGCGTCCCGCAGACGAACGCGACCGACAGCAGGACCGCCACGGCCGACAGGGCCATGCGTCCCTTGTGCGCGAAGAAGTTGCGCATCGAGGTCTTCATGACGGTCATGACGTACGCCCCCGCGCGTCGAAGTCCTTCATGCGGTCGAGGACGGTGTCGGCGGTCGGCTTGAACATCTCGTCGACGATCCGGCCGTCGGCGAGGTACAGCACCCGGTCCGCGTAGGAGGCCGCCACCGGGTCGTGCGTGACCATCACGATGGTCTGGCCCAGCTCGTCGACGGAGCGGCGCAGGAAGCCCAGGACCTCGGCGCCCGCGCGCGAGTCGAGGTTTCCGGTCGGCTCGTCGCCGAAGATGATCTCGGGGCGGGCGGCGAGGGCGCGGGCCACGGCCACGCGCTGCTGCTGACCGCCGGAGAGCTGGGTGGGACGGTGCCTGAGGCGGTCGGCGAGCCCGACGGTCTCCACGACCTGGCTCAGCCACGCCTTGTCCGGCTTGCGGCCGGCGATGTCCATGGGCAGCGTGATGTTCTCTATCGCGTTCAGCGTCGGCAGCAGGTTGAACGCCTGGAAGATGAACCCGATCCGGTCCCGGCGCAGCTTGGTGAGCTTCTTGTCCTTCAGCCCGGTGATCTCGGTCTCGTCCAGGTAGATCTCCCCCGACGTGACGGTGTCGAGACCGGCGAGGCAGTGCATCAGCGTGGACTTGCCGGACCCCGAGGGGCCCATGATCGCGGTGAACTGACCGCGGGCGATGTCCACGTCGACGTGGTCGAGCGCGACGACCCGGGTCTCCCCGGACCCGTACGCCTTGACGACCTGCCGCGCCCGCGCGGCAACGGCCGTACGCCCTCCAGTGCCCCCGTGCCTGGGAATGGTCACAGCCGATGTCACGGTAAGTCTCCTATGTCGGAAATGAAGGAGCAGCAATGAGCTGCGTTTCGGTGTGGTTCGGTGCGGTGAGTCAGCGAGTTGCGCTACGTCGATGAGTCTGTCGGCGGGAGGGGGTCCGGCGCGCTGGTGCTCGGGCCCCTCTTCGCAGGGGGTTAACCCCACCCCCCTCCGGCGGGGAAGCCGCCCCCGTCGGCATAAAGCCAGGTTAAGGACGGGAGCGGCCCCTTCTCCTCCTCCGGGGGTACCAGGTCCCCCCGATCCGTAGTGCGGAGGGACCCTTAGGGGCTGTCCACCGACGGGTGGAGCGTCTCTCGGGGGCGCCTCCACCCTCCGGCCCACGCCCCGGCCTCCTCCGGCCCGCTCTCCGGCCCTCTCCCCAGTCCGTTCTCCGGTCTGCCGAGGCTGCGCCCTCCCGTGGCGTGAAGGTCAAGTGGGAAGCTGTCGTCCGGCAGATAGGTGCAAGGGGCAACGGGGCGCGGGGGAGGACTTCCGGTGGGCGGTACGAAATCGGCGGCACGGGGCGCCGCACGGCGCACCGCGACCCGCGGGCGGGGCGCGGTCGTCGCGGCCCTCATGCTCGCGATGGCGCTCGCGGCGCTGGACTCCACGATCGTCTCCACGGCCGTCCCGCAGATCGTCGGCGACCTCGGCGGGTTCTCCGTCTTCTCCTGGCTGTTCTCCGGCTATCTGCTCGCCGTGACGGTCACCCTGCCCGTCTACGGCAAGCTCTCCGACACCTTCGGCCGCAAGCCGGTGCTGGTCACCGGCGCGGCCGTCTTCCTGCTCGGCTCGCTGCTGTGCGCGCTCGCCTGGAACATGGCGGCGCTGATCGCGTTCCGCGTCGTGCAGGGGCTGGGCGGCGGGGCGCTGCAGGGCACGGTGCAGACGCTCGCCGCCGACCTGTATCCACTGGAGGAACGCCCCAAGATCCAGGCGAAGTTGTCCACGGTGTGGGCGGTGTCGGCGGTCGCGGGCCCGGGGCTCGGCGGGGTCCTGGCGGCGTACGCGGACTGGCGGTGGATCTTCCTGGTCAACCTGCCCATAGGGGCCGCAGCGCTGTGGCTGATCGTCCGTCATCTGCACGAGCCCGCCCGCGACTCGACGGCAGGCGACTCGACGGCCCGGGATTCGACGGCCCGGGATTCGACGGCCCGGGATTCGACGCCACGCGCGCGTGTCGACTGGGCGGGCGCGCTCGCCGTGTTCGCGTGCGGCGGGGTGCTGCTGGCGGCGCTGGTGCAGGGCGGGGTGGCCTGGCCGTGGCTGTCGGGGCCCTCGCTCGCCCTGTTCGGCACGGGGCTGGCGCTGGCCGGTCTCGTCGTCGTCATCGAGCGCCGGGCCGCGGAGCCGATCATCCCCGGCTGGGTCTGGCGTCGCCGTACGATCGCCGCGGTCAACCTCGCGCTGGGCGCGCTGGGCCTGCTGATGGTGGCCCCCACGGTGTTCCTGCCGACGTACGCCCAGTCGGTGCTGGGGCTGGCTCCCGTGGCCGCCGGATTCGTGCTGTCCGTCTGGACGTTGAGCTGGCCGGTGTCGGCGGCGCTGAGCCAGCACGTGTACCGGCGGATCGGTTTCCGCAACACGGCGCTGATCGGGATCGGGGCGGCGGCGCTGATCCTGCTGGCGTTCCCGTTCCTGCCGTATCCGGGACAGGCCTGGCAGCCGACGCTGCTGATGCTGCTGCTGGGCGGCGCGCTGGGGCTGTTCCAGCTGCCGCTCATCGTGGGCGTGCAGTCGACGGTGGGATGGGCGGAACGCGGTACGACGACCGCGTCCGTCCTCTTCTGCCGGCAGACCGGGCAGACGATCGGCGCGGCCGTCTTCGGAGCGATCGCCAACGGCGTGCTGGCCGCACGCCTCGGCGGCGCGAGCGACCTGGACTCCGTCACCCGCGCCCTCGACGCCGGCACCGCCCCCGAGGCCACCCGGCACGCCATCGCGAGCGCCGTGCACGCCGTCTACCTCGGAGCCGCGTGCGCCGCCGCGTGCGCCTTCCTGGTGCTGCTGTGCGTGGCGCCGCGCCGGTTCCCGGTGCTGCAGAACACGGAAACCGGCGACTGACACAGCCCGCACGCCCGCACGCCCGGCGCACAAGGTCGCGCAGGGCGCACAGAGCACACAAGGCGCACAGAGCGCCTTCTGCGCCGCCGCGTTCACCTTCCGGAGCCGACGGTCACTTCACCGTGCCCCCCGTGAGCGCTCTCAGGCTGTCCTGCACCTGGTCCATGTGCGCCTGTACGTCATCCCAGCGTTCGCTGTGTTTGCGCAGCACCCGTTCCGTCTCCCGGGCGATGCGGTCCTCCTTGAGGCGGGCCTCGGCGAGGATCTGGGCGGCCAGCGCGCGTGCCTCCTCCTGGCGCTGACGTGAGGACTCCTCGGCCGCGGCGAACTCCCGCTGCGCCTCGGCCAGGGTCTCCTCGGCACGGGCCACCGCCCGGGCATGGTGCGCGTCGAGGGCTGCGGCCCGTTCGACGGCCTCGCGCTCCGCCGCCGCCCACCGCTCGGCCTGCTCCTTCTTCGGCTCGACGAGCAGGCCGGCGGTGCCCTGCCGTACCTCGCGCAGGGCCGCGAGCGCCTCGCTGCGGAACTCCTTCACCTTGTGCCGGGCACTGACTCGGATCCCGTGCGCCTCGGCGCGCATGGCTTGCATCCGCCGACGGGTGTGCTCCCTGGCCTCCGCGCGGATCGCGTCCGCCTCTTCCTGCGCCGCCCGGCGCACGCTGGCAGCGCGCGCCTCGGCCTGCGCGACCTGCTCCTCCGCTTCGCGCCGGGCACGTTCGCGTACGTCCGCCGCCTCTTCCTGGACGAGCTCGAAAACGCGCCGTGCGCGCTCCCCGAGGCTGTCGTACGCCTGCGGCCCGATCCGCGCCACGGCCTCACGCAACCGCTCGGCCTCCACCACCATCTCCTTGGCGAACACGGTGAGCCGGGCGACCCGCTCCCAGGCGGCGTTGCGTTCGGCGGAGAGCGCAGCGGTGTACGCCTCGACCTGTTTGGGCCAGTAGCCGCGCCCACGAACGGTCACGAACCCCGGCGGTGACACCCTTGTGCTGCTCATTCTGTAGCCCCTCTCCACCAGACGACGCGAAATAATGATTTCCCGCATATCTTGATGTGTCGGGCGTAAGCGTTCATAACGCGACACTCCGCGCATAGGTCACAAGCAATTCCGTACACAAAAGGGCCGGGCCCGGTCACACGACCAGGCCCGGCCCTCCACACACGCGTCAGCGGGACAAACGCGTCACAGCAGCCCGTCCCACATCTGCTCCAGCAGCACCGACCACCAGCTCTCCGGCGAACCGAGCGCCGCCGGGTCCAGCGAGGCCAACTGCGCCTGGAAGTCGACGGTCCAGCGGCCCGCCTGCTCCTGGTTCAGCCCGAACCGCAGCCGCCACATCCGCCCGAGCAACGCCAGACAGCGCGCGAACTCCGGCAGCCCGGTGTTCACGAACTGCGGCGGTACGGGCGCACCGCCCGGCCCCGCCTCCACGGGCACGGCGACGATGTTCGCCGTCCCGTACTGCACGCAGATCGCCTTGCCGAAGTCGCTGCCCATGACGAGGTACGACCCCGCGTCCGAGGCCGGCTGCACACCGCGCTCCGCCGCCAGCTCCGCCAGCGTCGGCACCGGCCGCCCCGGCTGGGCCTGCGCCCAGAAGAACGGACCCATGTCCGCCGGCAGACCCGCCACCACCAGCGTGTGCGCCACGACCGGCGGGACGCCCTGCCGGGACACCGCGGCCTGCTCGAACCGGAACACCCCCGGCCCGAACGCGGCCGCCAGCTCCTGCCCGATCCCCTCCGGCGGAATCGGCGGCGCCGGCTGCACCGGCGGCAACGGCGCCCGCACCGGCCCCGGCCGCGCGGGACCGTCGGCCACCTGATGCAACTCGCCCTGGTGCACCAGCAGCTGCTGCATGCCCTGCTGCCGGCTCGCGTGATCCGTGCCGTACGGCGCGATGCTCGTGATGCGCGCCTGCGGCCACTGCTCCCGGATCATCCGCGCGCAGTACGCGCCCGGCAGCTCGCACGACTCCAGCTCGGTGTGCAGCTCCAGCACCTGGTCCGGGGGCACGTTCATCGCCCGCAGCTCGTGGAAGATCTGCCACTCCGGGTGCGGGGTCCCCGGCGCGGAGCGCCGGATCAGCTGCTGCTCCGAACCGTCCTGCGCGCGATAGCGCAACACGGCCTGATAGCCCGGGCCCACCGTCGGCAGCCCCGGCTGCTGCGGATACCCGTACGCCGGAGGCTGCCCCGGCACCGGGCCGCCCGGCGGCGGCATCGCACCCGGCGGCATACCGGGAGCGCCCGGAAACCCGGGGGCGCCGGGAGCACCGGGGGCGCCGGGGACGTACGGCGGCGGAGGCGCGCCGGGACCGCCCGCCGCGGGTCCGGCCAGCATGGTCTGCGCGTGGTGCACCGCACCCTGCGCGCCTCCTGCGGAGCCGGGAGCCTGCGGTGCGCCCGGGACGCCGGGGGCGCTTGGGGGCATGCCCGGGGCGTTCGGAGGCTGCGGCGCGCCTCCTGCGCCAGGCCCACCCGGACCGCCAGGTCCGCCCGGCCCCATCCGACCGGGGCCGGCGAGCATCGTGGCGGCGTGGTGCACCCCGCCGGGCGGCGTACCGTCGGGCGGATTCGGGCCGGCGGGAGCGCCCGGACCACCCTGCGCGCCGGGCGCGTTGGGCGCACCCGGAGCACTCGGTGCACCCGGAGCACCCGGAGCACCCGGAGCACCGGGCCCGCCCGGACCCGCCGGACCGTCGGAGTCGAGGGCCGACACCATCCGTGTGGGCACGTACCCGCCCGCCGAAGCGCCGGGCGCGCCCGGAGCCGAAGGCGCGGGCGGCGGAGGCGGCGGCGTACCGCCCGGCCGCGCGCCCGGCGTACCCGGAGCGCCCGGCGGAGGCGGCGGCGTCGATCCACCACCACGCGCCGCCCGACGCGGAGGCGGCGCCGCCTTGCTGGTCGCGGCGTCGGCGATGTCACCGGCGTTCGGCGCGAGCGGCCGCCCCGGCCCGGACGAACCGGACGGAGGCTGCGGCGCGCCCGCACCCTGCGGATAGCCGTAGGAAGCGCCCGGCGGAGGCGTGCCCTGCGACGGGGACGGAACGGGGGGCGGGGGCGGAGGCGTGCCGGGACCGCCCGGACCCTGTCGGTGCCCCTGCTGCCCCTGCTGCCCCTGCTGCCCCTGCTGCCCCTGCGGATAGCCGTACGACGAAGGAGCCGGACCGCCCGGCGGAGGCGTGCTCCCCGGCGCACCCGGACCGCCCGGACCACCCGGACCGCCCTGCCCCCCTGGTCCGCCCGGACCACCAGGCGTCCCAGGCGCCCGAGGCGTTCCCGGCGTGCCGCCGAACGCCGGTGCGATCGCCGTCGGCGGGAGCTGGCTGCCGCCCGAGATCAGCTCCGTCTTGTCGCCCGCGGAGGCCGCCGGGACGTCGAAGTCGTCGGCACCGCTCAGCGGCGGGGCGAACACGGTCGCGGGCAGCGGCACGGAACGGTCGTCGCCGACGTCGGCGTTGGTGTCCGTCCCCGTCCAGGGCGTCGCCCCGACGGGAACGGCGGGCGCGCTCGGAGCGGGCCCCGTCGGCACCCCGGCCTGCGTCTGCGGAAGCGAGGGATCGACGGCGAACCCACCCCGGACACCAGCACCCGCACCCGCACCAGAACCCGCACCCACGCCGGAGGCGGCAGCACCGGAGTCGGCACCCCCGTTCCCCCGCCGATCCGGGATCCCCAGCTTGTCCGCCGCCTCCTGCAACCACTCCGGCGGCGACAGCAGGAACGACGTCTGGTTCAGGTCGACCCGGGCCGCAGGCGCCGGGGGCGCGTCCGCGGGGGCGTCGGGACGGCCGTACTCCTCCTCGTAGCGGCGGACGACCTCGCCCACCGGCAGCGCGGGCCACAGCGTGGCCTCGCCGCTGTCGCGGGCGATCACCAGGCGCTGCGCGCCCCCGTCCGAGCGCGGACCCTCCGCCCGGTCCTCGGCCCACACCACGAACCCGAGTTCGAACTCCCGTACCCGCACCTCACGATGCTGGTACGCCGGAACGTCCCCGTTGATCCACTCTTCCGCACGCTCCTGCGCCTGCGCGAACGTCACCATCGTCCCGCTCACTCCCCCGCGCCGACGGACGCCACCGGCACCGCACGCGCGAACCCGCCGTCCACCATCAGATTCGCCACCGTCTCCAACTCCGGCGGATTGCCGGCCAGCCGCGACAGGAACACGTCGAAGTCCTCACCGCACGGCAGCAGCAGCCGCCCCATGCGCTCCGCGGGCGACCACGCCGGATCCACGTCCCGCGCATCGTCGTAGGCGCAGAACCACACCGAGCCGGTCCGCTCGCCCTTCACCTTCACGGCCAGCAGCCCGCCCTGCACGAAGGCGACGCCCAGGAAGTCCTTCGTCAGGTGATCGCGCAGACACTTGTTCACATAGACCAGGTCGTTGACGGCCGCCTCGTCCCGCACCGTGAAGAACGGCTGGTCCACCAGCAGCCCCAACTCCGCGTCCAGCGCCGCCCCGACCGGAGCACAGCCGCCGGCCGCCTTCAGGAACGACCGGTACGCGCCCGGCAGCCGATACCCGAGGTCCTCCTCGACCCCCTGCACCTGCTGCTCCGTCACCGCACCGCCCGACTTCGGCAGCCCGAAGTGCGCCGGACGCGTCTCCTGCAACGGCCGCGTCCCGCGCTTGCCGTGGTCCACCAGCGCCGTCGCCACCCCGCCGTGGTGCCGCAGCAGCGCCTTCACCTCGACCGGAACCAACTCCAGCCGCCGCGAGCCCACCACGTGATGCCACGTCCAACCGTGCGGAGTCGCCACGTTCGCGACCGTGTCCCACAACGCGTGTCCCGACGCCGCCAGCGCCGCGTTCGCCGACACGTAGTCCGTCAGCCGCAACTCGTCGACGCCGAAACCCTCCGGCGGCTCCGCGATCTCCGCGATCGCCCGGGCATAGGGCGAGAACACCGGGTAGCCCCGCTCGTCCATCCGGACCCCACGCGGGTGGCGTGCGGCCCGGACCGGGTCCGGGAAGTGCACGACCTGCCCGGCATAGGCCGCGTTCGGCGGCGCGGCGTGCCCGAGCCGACCTGTCGTCATGGCGGTTGCCCCCTGCGGCATTCTGTACGGCCCGCAGCGGCCGGTTCCGCTTCCGGACCCGACCCGCCACGCCCCGTATCGACTGTCTCCAACGGTCTCCAACGCGCGCCGACCGCGCGCATCACGGTGCCGACAGCCTATGCGGTACGACGACACCGGTCACCGGGCCTCCACTTCGGTGACCAGCCGTCACAGCCTCGTGACAGCCCGCCCAAACCGGGCGTGTCGCAACGCCCCAGCTACCGCACCCGCCACGCCATTTGGCACCCTGTGACGTCCGGGGGGATGCTCAGGAGGGGAAGACGATCATGAGCACGACGCAGACAGGGCCGCAGACGGGGCCACAAGCGGGCCCCCACGCGGGGGCACGGACAGGGCTGCAGACAGGGTCTCGCACAGGACCGCATGACGGCCCGAGGGGGGCCGCGTCCGGCGATCCCCGCATCGGCTGGTCCGCCACCGAGAGCCCGCACGCCCCCGTCCTCCTCCACCGCCGCGACGGCATACTCCCCACCGTCGCCGCCGCCCTCTCCGTCCGCGGCGCCACCCTCACCGGCACCGCCGCCCGCGGCGACCAGCCCCCGCCCCTGCACCCCCTCGTCCAGGACTTCCTGGACACCCTCACCAGCGCCCAACGCGACCGCTTCACCGGCCGCTGCGCCGAAGCGCTCCTCATCTCCCGCCAGATCGCCGCCGCCGACACCGCCCGCAGCAGACGCGCCGCGCGCAGACCGATGACCAACGGCGAGGCCCGCAGGGCACTCAAACAGGCCAAACTCACCGCCCGCCGCATCCGCGAGGACGGCGACCCCCTCCACGGCGCCTTCGCCGCCCCCTGCCGCGCCTGCGCCGCCCTCAGCGCCCACTTCGGCGTCCGCATCGTCGACCCCGCAACCAGCGACGACTGACCCCGGCCCCACCGCAGGCACCACCAGCAACAGTCACCACACCAGACACCAGACACCGGACACCGGGACGCAAGACACCGGACACCAGACACCGGACACCGGCAAGACGGCCCCGCCCGGGCCACGCACCACGATCTCGACGAACGAAGGGCAGATGCACCCCGACCGCACCTCCACCACGCGCTTCCCCGTACCCGTCGACGCCGCCCTGCGCGCCGCCGGCTGGCAACCCGGACGCTGGGACATCAAACAAGCCGAGACCTGGGCCGACGCCCTGCGCGAACACACCTCGCCCGCCGGCCACCGCCACGCCGTCTTCCCCGCCGCCGTCGAAGCCTGGGCCGAATTCGGCGGCCTCGCCGTCAAACCCACCGGCCCAGGCCGCCAGGTCGCCCCCTGCGCCCTCCATCTCGACCCCCTGCACGGCCTCCACATGGCCCGCACCCTCGCCGACCTCGGCCGCGCCCTCGACACCGACGTCAGCCCCCTCGGCACCGAGACCGACACCCACGCCCTGCTCGCCATCGACGCCGAAGGCCGTGTCTACGCCCTCGACCACACCGGCGACTGGTACCTCGGCCCCGACATCGACCAGGCCCTCGGCACCCTCGTCTCCGGCATAGAACCCGTACGCCTCACCGCGGACTGACCCCGCACCGCATCGCACCGCCCAGCCCCCGGACCGCCGGGCCTGCCCCGCCCCGCCCCGCCGGGCCTACGCCGCCGGAATCACCGCCGACACCCGGAAACCCCCCGCCTCCGTCGGCCCGGACACGAACACCCCGCCCAGCGCCACCACCCGCTCCTTCATCCCCACCAGCCCATTGCCCCCCGACGGCAACCCCGCCGACGACGACCCCAACTCCGGCGGGGGCTCGTTCTCCACCTGCATCGCGATCTCCGCCGCCCGATGCGCCAGCCGCACATGCGTCTTCGCGCCCGCCGCATGCTTGTGCACGTTCGTCAGCGCCTCCTGCACCACCCGATACGCCGTCTGCTCGATCTCCGGCGCATACGACCGCGTGTCCCCCTCCACCGACAGATCGACCACCATCCCCGCGGCCGCCGACTGCCCCACCAGCTCGTCCAGCTCCTCCAGGCACGGCCCCTCCCCCTCCTCCACCACCCGCGAGACGACCATCGCCGCGGCCACCCCCACCGCCGCCAGCGGCGCCGACGTCCGCTCCGCCCCGCCGCTGCGCAACACCCCGAGCATCTCCCGCAACTCGGTCAACGCCTGCCGCCCCATGTCTCCCACCAGCGCCGCGTTCCGCACCGCCTTCTCGGGGTCCTTCCGCGCCACCGCCTGCAACGCGGCCGCGTGCACCACCATCAGGCTCACCCGATGCGCGACCACGTCGTGCATCTCCCGCGCGATCCGCGTCCGCTCCTCGTTGCGCGCCCACTCGGCCCGCTCCTCCGCCCGCTCCGCGAGCAGCATCAACTCCCGCTCCAGGCTGTCCGCCCGCTCCCGCAGGCTCTCCATCAGCCGCCGCCGAGCCCCCACATACAGCCCGAGCAGCAACGGCGGGGCGGTCATCCCCACGGCGGTGGTGATCGAGGCGAACGGAACGAACCAGTCCCCCAGGTCCAGATCCCCCTGCGCCATGTCCTGCCGCACCCGCACGAACATCACGATCAGCATCCCCACCAGCGACATCCCCGCCAGTGACGCGATGATCCGGCGCGGCAACTCCGAGGCGGCCAGCGTGTACAGGCCGACGATGCCCATCAGATAGCCCATCTGGGCCGGCGTGATGGCGATCGACACCAGCACCACGGCGATCGGCCACTTCCGCCGCACCAGCAACGCGGAGCCGGCCACCAGCCCGAACACGATCCCCGCCGCCGTCGGGATCCCCGCATCCCGCGCGAACCGGATCCCCTCCGCCGCGCACTCCAGCGCGGACACGAACGCCAGCCCCGCATCGAACGCCGCGCTACGCCACCTGGTCCACCACCAAGGCCCTCCCAGGGCCCCGGCGTGCTCTTCCCCCGTCGTGGTCATGCCTCCAGCCTACGGGCGCGGACCCCGCCTTTTCCGGCGAGTTTCACCGACTGGCCTACACCACACTCCGTAACCGAACACCATCGAAACCCACCGATATCCCTCGAACTGCCGAACCAGGCCCCGGAGCCCGGCCGTCGACCGACCGCCGCCCGACCGCCGCCCGACCGTCGATCTACACCGTCGCATCGAAGGCCGGTGGTACGGCATAGTAGGAACCGCCACTCGGCGACCTGACCGAAAGTCCGGTTTAGCCGAATTGTTCCCCTGTGGTGTAATTGGCAGCACTGTGGCTTTTGGTGCCATATGTCCGGGTTCGAGTCCTGGCGGGGGAGCCATGCTCGGTTCGGGCCCTGACAGCACTGTCGGGGCCCACTCTCATGTCCCCCAAGAAACGCCCCGGTATCCTTCGGATGTCCCCACCTCATCCACAGCCGAAGGGCAACTCCGTGAGCGCCATTCGCCCGGCAGCCGTCGTCGTACTCGCAGCGGGTGAGGGCACCCGTATGAAGTCGGCCACACCGAAGGTCCTGCACGAGATCTGCGGCCGCTCCCTGGTGGGCCATGTGCTGGCCGCCGCCCGTGCGTTGGACCCCGAGAACCTGGTCGTAGTGGTCGGGCACGCACGGGAGAAGGTCATCGCGCATCTGGGCGACGTCGACCCGCACGTACGGACCGCCGTGCAGGCGGAGCAGAACGGCACCGGGCACGCCGTGCGCATCGGGCTGGAGGAGCTCGGCGGCAGCGTCGACGGGACGGTCGTGGTCGTCTGCGGCGACACCCCCCTCCTCACCGGCGCGACGCTCGCCCGGCTCACCGCCACCCATCACGCCGACGGCAACGCCGTGACCGTGCTGACCGCCGAGGTCCCGGACGCGACCGGTTACGGCCGGATCGTGCGGGACGAGGCCACCGGCGCGGTCACCGGGATCGTCGAGCACAAGGACGCCACCGACGCCGAGCGGGCGATCCGTGAGATCAACTCCGGGGTGTTCGCGTTCGACGGGGCGCTGCTGGTGGACGCGCTGAAGAAGGTCCGTACGGACAACAGCCAGGGCGAGGAGTATCTGACGGACGTCCTGGGGATCCTGCGCGAGGCCGGTCACCGCGTCGGCGCGTCGGTCGCGGCCGATCACCACGAGATCGCCGGGATCAACAACCGCGTCCAGCTGAGCGAGGCCCGGCGGATCCTCAACGACCGGCTGCTGACCGCCGCGATGCTCTCCGGGGTGACCGTCGTCGACCCGGCGACCACCTGGGTCGATGTGACGGTGACCTTCGAGCAGGACGCCGTCGTCCACCCGGGCACGCAGCTGCACGGGGCGACCCATCTGGGCGAGGGCGCGGAGGTGGGCCCCAACAGCCGGCTGAAGGACACGGTCGTCGGCGCGGGGGCCCGGGTGGACAACACGGTGTCCGACAGCTCCCGCATCGGCGCGCACGCGATCGTCGGTCCCTTCGCCTACCTCCGTCCCGGCACCCGGCTCGGGGCGAAGGGCAAGATCGGCACGTACGTCGAGACGAAGAACGCGTCGATCGGGGAGGGGTCGAAGATCCCGCATCTCTCCTACGTCGGCGACGCGACGATCGGCGAGTACACGAACATCGGCGCGGCGAGCGTGTTCGTGAACTACGACGGACAGGACAAACACCACACGACGGTCGGCTCGCACTGTCGTACGGGTTCGGACAACATGTTTGTGGCTCCTGTCACGGTCGGGGACGGCGCGTACACCGCCGCCGGGTCCGTGATCACGAAGGATGTGCCGCCCGGTTCGCTGGCCGTGGCCCGTGGTCAGCAGCGGAATATCGAGGGCTGGGTGGCTCGCAAGCGCCCGGGCAGCGCGGCGGCGAAGGCCGCGGAGACGGCCTCTCGCCAGGAGGAAAGCGAAAGCTGACCGGAAACAGGCGCGTCGAACACGGCGTACCGTGATAAGTGCACACCCGCACCCCACCAGCTGAAACGGCCTCTCGTGCCCAGCCCAGAGCGGTTGAGAGGTCGCTCGACATGCCAGCTGAGAACCTCTGAGGAGACAGTGCTGTGACCGGGATCAAGACGACCGGCGAGAAGAAGATGATGTTCTTCTCCGGCCGCGCCCACCCCGAGCTTGCCGAGGAGATCGCCCGTCAGCTGGAAGTCGGGGTCGTCCCGACGAAGGCCTTCGATTTCGCCAACGGCGAGATCTACGTCCGGTATCAGGAGTCGGCGCGTGGTGCGGACTGCTTTCTGATCCAGAGCCACACGGCTCCGATCAACAAGTGGATCATGGAGCAGTTGATCATGATCGACGCGCTGAAGCGTGCCTCGGCGCGCTCCATCACGGTGATCGTGCCGTTCTACGGTTATGCGCGCCAGGACAAGAAGCACCGCGGCCGCGAGCCGATCTCGGCCCGTCTCGTCGCGGACATGATGAAGACGGCGGGCGCCGACCGCATCCTGACCGTGGATCTGCACACGGATCAGATCCAGGGCTTCTTCGACGGTCCCGTGGATCATCTCTTCGCGCTGCCGCTGCTCGCGGACTACGTCGGCCAGAAGGTGGACCGCGCCAAGCTGACCGTGGTCTCGCCGGACGCCGGCCGGGTGCGGGTCGCCGACCGCTGGTGCGACCGGCTCGGTGCGCCGCTGGCGATCGTGCACAAGCGGCGCGACAAGGACGTGGCCAACCAGGTGACCGTCCACGAGGTCGTCGGCGAGGTCGAGGGCCGGGTGTGCGTGCTGGTCGACGACATGATCGACACGGGCGGCACGATCTGCGCGGCCGCGGACGCGCTGTTCGCGCACGGTGCGGAGGACGTCATCGTGACGGCGACGCACGGCGTGCTGTCGGGTCCGGCGGCGGACCGTCTGAAGAACTCCAAGGTGAGCGAGTTCGTGTTCACCAACACCCTGCCCACCCCGGGCGAGCTGGAGCTGGACAAGATCACGGTGCTCTCCATCGCGCCGACGATCGCGAGTGCGGTGCGCGAGGTGTTCGAGGACGGTTCGGTGACGAGCCTGTTCGACGAGCAGTGAGCCGCTGACCGAGGCGCATGATCGATTTTCCTGCGGCCTCCCTGGCCGAGTAGACTGCACCAGTTGCTCGGCGAGGGAGGCCGTACCCATGGGTGCGGCGGTCCGTTATCGACGCGCTCTTCGTAGCAGGCCGATGGTTTGGCCGGGTGACCACCTTTCCCCAGAGTTCTACGAGGAGTGAACATGGCCGAGGTCAAGCTCGCCGCCGAGACCCGCACCGAGTTCGGCAAGGGCGCCGCCCGCCGTATCCGCCGCGCCAGCAAGGTTCCCGCCGTGGTGTACGGCCACGGCGCCGACCCGGTCCACATCACGCTGCCGGGCCACGAGCTGCAGCTCGCCCTGCGCACCCCGAACGTCCTGCTCAGCCTGGACATCGAGGGCAAGACCCAGCTGGCCATCCCGAAGGCCGTGCAGCGCGACGCGATCAAGGGCTTCCTGGACCACGTCGACCTGCTCCTCGTGAAGCGCGGCGAGAAGGTCAACGTCGAGGTCTACGTGCACACCGAGGGCGAGCTGGCCCCGGGCGCCTACCTGCTCGAGCACGTGCTGAGCACGCTGAACGTCGAGGCCGAGGCCACGCACATCCCCGAGTCGGTCACCGTCTCCATCGCGGGCCTCGAGGCCGGCGCGGCCATCCTCGCCAAGGACATCCCGCTGCCCGAGGGCACCACGCTGGCGACCGACGAGGACGCGGTCGTCCTCCAGGTCCTGGCCGCCCAGGCGGAGGAGGCCCCGGCGGACGCCGAGGCCGAGACCACCGAGGCCTGACCGGCGTTCAGCGGCAGTCGTCGTCACGCCCGTCCGCCGGGCACCCGACGCTGCAGGCTGCACCCACCGCAGTACGAGACATCAGCCGCCGTTCTCCTCGGGGAACGGCGGCTGGCGCGTAAGGAGAAACGGACGTGACCACCCCCGCCAACGCCCCCTGGCTGATCGTGGGCCTCGGCAATCCCGGACCCGAGTACGCCATGAACCGGCACAACGTGGGTTTCATGGTGGCCGATCTGCTGGCCGAGCGGATCGGGGGGAGGTTCAAGCGGGCGGGCAAGGCGCAGGCTCAGGTCGTCGAGGGGCGGACCGGGCCGCCGGGGCCGGCCGGCCGTCGGGTGATCCTGGCGAAGCCGATGTCGTTCATGAACCTGTCGGGCGGTCCGGTGAACGCGCTGCGGGACTTCTACAAGGTGCCGTTGACGAACGTCATCGCCGTGCACGACGAGCTGGACATCGACTACGGCGTGCTGCGGCTGAAGCTGGGCGGCGGGGACAACGGGCACAACGGTCTGAAGTCGATGACGAAGGCGATGGGCGCGGAGTACCACCGGGTGCGGTTCGGGATCGGGCGGCCGCCGGGGCGGATGCAGGTGGCGGACTTCGTGCTGAAGGACTTCGCCTCCGCGGAGCGCAAGGAGCTGGACTACTTCGTCGACCGGGCGGCGGACGCGGCGGAGGCGCTGGTGCTGGAGGGTCTGGAGCGGGCGCAAAGCACGTACAACTCCTGACTTGTCCCCTGTTCGCCCCCTCCCTTTCGCCCCGGTGAGTTGACCGTTCGCGGGGGTATGGCCAATGATCCCCGCCATGCCTGCCACCGCAGCCTCGTCCCACCGCCGTAAGCGATCTTCCCGTAAAGGGTCGGCGACCGCGCTGCGGTTCGGGCGGCTGGCGGCGATGGGCGCGGTGGCCGTGCTGATCCTGATCGCGGGGGTGTGGGGTTCCTGGGGAACCGCGCAGCACGTGATGCTGACCAAGGGCCGGGAGCGGGGCACGGTCGAGGTGACCCGGTGCGGTACGGAGACCTGCACGGGTCCGTACACGCCGTCGTCGGCGGGGTCGACGGCACGCGCGCGCGTGGTGATCGAGAAGTCGGTGGCGGTGCAGAAGGGGCGGACGTACACGGTCGTCGTGAAGCCGGACACCGACGAGGTGGTGCGCTCGGGTCCGGCCGGGGTCCTGTTCGCGTGGGTGCCGATGGGCGGAGCGCTGCTGCTCGCGTCGGTGGTGGTGGCCGGCGGTCTGGGCCGGGCACGGGTGGGCTGGGCGTTGGCGGGGACGGGCGTGGCGCTGCTGACGGCGGCTTTCCTGGCCGTGTGACCCGACACCGGGCGGCCCGACACCGGGCGCGCTGGAGGAACACCGGGCGGCCTGCAAAAAAGGGGGCGCCCTCACGTTCGTACGACATGTGCATGCGTACGAAGGCGAGGGCGCCCCTTCTTCTGTGTGCGTCGGGTCAGCCGGTGTTGCGCAGGCCCGCCGCCACGCCGTTGACGGTGAGGAGGAGGGCACGGGCGAGGAGGGGGTCGGGTTCGGCGCCGGCGGCGGCCGCGTCGCGCTGGCGCTTGAGGAGGGTGACCTGGAGGTAGGAGATGGGGTCGAGGTAGGCGTCGCGGATGGTGAAGGTCTGCTTGAGGACGGGGGTGGCGGCCAGCAGTTCCCGCTCGCCGGTGATCTTCAGGACCTCGGCGACGGTGAGCGCGTGTTCGGCCTTGATGCGGTCGAAGACGGGCTTGAGGTGGTCGGGGACGAGGGTGTCGACGTAGTGCTGGGCGATGCGCAGGTCGGTCTTGGCGAGGGTCATCTCGACGTTGGAGACGAAGTTCTGGAAGAAGTGCCACTGTCCGTGCATCTCGTCCAGGACGGTGTCGAGGCCCGCCTCGCGCAGGGCCTTCAGCCCCGACCCCACCCCGTACCAGCCGGGGACGATCTGGCGGGACTGGGTCCAGCCGAAGACCCACGGGATGGCGCGCAGGCCGTCGAGGCCGGCGCCGGAGTCGGGGCGGCGGGAGGGCCGGGAGCCGAGGTGCAGGTCGGCGAGCTGGTCGACGGGGGTGGAGGCGAAGAAGTAGGCGGGGAGGTCGGGGTCCTCGACGAGGGTGCGGTACGCGGAGTGCGCGGCGTCGGAGACGACGTCCATGGCGGCGTCCCAGCGGGCGAGGGCCTCGTCGGACTGGCGGGGCGAGGTGTGCAGGGCGGAGGCCTGGAGGGTCGCGGCGACCGTCAGTTCCAGGTTCTCGCGGGCCAGCGACGGGATGAGGTACTTGTCGGAGATGACCTCGCCCTGTTCGGTGACCTTGATCTCGCCCTCCAGGGTGCCCCAGGGCTGGGCGAGGATGGCGTCGTGGGAGGGGCCGCCGCCGCGGCCGACGGTGCCGCCGCGGCCGTGGAAGAGGCGCAGGCGGACGCCGTAGCGGTGGGCGACGTCGCGCAGACGGCGCTGGGCGCGGTGGATCTCCCACTGGCTGGTGGTGATGCCGCCGAACTTGGAGGAGTCGGAGTAGCCGAGCATGACCTCCTGGACGTCTCCGCGCAGCGCGACGAGGCGCCGGTAGGAGGGGTCGGAGAGCATGTCCTCGAGGATGGTGTCGGCGGCCTTGAGCTCGTCGGTGGTCTCCAGCAGGGGCACGATGCCGATCTTGGCCCAGCCGGCGTGCAGGTCGACGAGGCCGGCCTCGCGGGCGAGGACGGCGGCGGCGAAGACGTCGTCGGCGCCCTGGCACATGGAGATGATGTACGACTCGACGACCTTGGGTCCGAAGACCTCCAGGGCGCGCTTGACGGTGAGGAAGACGCCGAGGGTCTTCTCGCCGGCCGCGTCGACGGGCGCCGGGGTGGGGGCGAGCGGGCGGCGCGAGCGCAGCTCCTTGGCGAGGAGCTTCGTACGGTAGTCGCGGGGCATGTCGGTGTAGCGCCAGGACTCCTCGCCGAGGCGGTCGAAGAGCTGGCCGAGGGCGTGGTGGTGGGCGTCGGCGTGCTCGCGGACGTCCATGGTGGCGAGCTGGAGGCCGAAGGCGGCCAGCGTGCGGATGGTGCGGTTCATCCGGCCGTCGGCGAAGAGGCCGCCGCGGTGTTCGCGCAGCGAGGTCTGGATGAGGGTGAGGTCGGCGAGGAGTTCGTCGGTGCCGAGGTAGTCGTGGCCCGGATCGTGGGGGGTGCCCTTGGCGAGGCGCTGCTTGGTGTTCTCCAGCTTCTGCCGGATGCAGGTGGCCTTGAGCCGGTAGGGCTCCTCGGCGTTGAGGCGCTTGTAGCGGGGGCTGATCTCGGGGAGCCGCTCCAGGTCGCCCTGGAGGGATTCCAGGAGTTCCTCGGTGGCGCCGGTGTAGCGGATGGAGTTGGAGAGGAACCCGCGCAGTTCGTCGATCATCTCCAGGGCGTCGTTGATGCCGTGCTCGTGCTGGAGGATCAGGACGTCCCAGGTGACCTGGGGGGTGACGTTGGGGTTGCCGTCGCGGTCGCCGCCGATCCAGGTGCCGAAGGTGAGGGGGCGGGTGTCCTCGGGGAGCTTGACGCCGACCCGCTCCAGCTCGGCCGTGAGGTCTTCCAGGACGTCGCCCACCGCTCCCGCGTGGAGCTCGTCGAGGTAGTAGATGGCGTTGCGGGCCTCGTCGGCGGGTTCGGGGCGTACGACGCGCAGCTCGTCCGTCTGCCAGACGAGGTCGATGTTCTCGGCCAGCCGGGTGTCGTAGCGGCGGCGGTCGGCCTCGATGACGGGGGTCTCCAGGAGCGCGGCGATGCGCCGGAGCTTGTTGAGCACCGACCGGCGCGCGGCCTCGGTGGGGTGCGCCGTGAACACGGGGCGAACATTGAGGTTGCGGACGGTCTCGCGGACGTGGTCGGGGTCGGCGTCCTTGAGCCGGTCGGCGGTGCGGGCCAGCAGGCCGCCTTCGGCGGCGCGGCGCTCGCGCAGTTCGCGGCCGCGGTGCACCTGCTCGGTGACGTTGGCGAGGTGGAAGTACGTGGAGAAGGCGCGGACCAGCTTGGCCGCGGTCTCCAGTTCGATGCCGCGCAGCAGGTCGGCTGCGGCTTCGCCGTCCTCGCGGGTGAGGCGGCGGACCTTCTCGACCAGGTCGAGGAGCTCGGGGCCCTCCTGCCGGACGAGGGTCTCCCCGAGGAGGTCACCCAGTCGGCGGATGTCGGCGCGCAGCTCCGTGCTGGTCGTCGTGGTGGCCTGGCCAAGGTCGTCGGCACTGCTCACAGGTGCGGCTCCTTGCAGTGTTTGAAGCTCGTCCGGGAGGGGACCCGGTGACCGTCCTGGCGGCGGGGGCCGCATACGGGGCGGACATCCGGGAAGAAACAGAGCGGACCGCGCTGTCCGACCGTCTCCAAGGATAGGTGTCCGCGGGGACGCGCAGGTCGGCGGGCTCTTGCCGTCGGGCGGCGCACTGCCATACTTACGATGCCGTAGGTTACGGAACCGTAGGAAGTGGTAGGCGGTTCTCCGGCCGGTGCGGCACCTCCCTCATTCCAAGACCCCCCAGGGGACACGCATGACCACAGGCTCCTCCAACGTGATCGAAGACCCTTCGAAGGCGCCCGACGACACCCCCGCCCCCTCCGCCACGCTGGGTGGCGAGCAGAAGCGTTCGATCGAGCAGATCACGCTGCTGCTCTTCATCACCGTCCCGTTCCTCGCGCTGCTGGCGGCCGTGCCGCTGGCGTGGGGCTGGGGGGTGAGCTGGCTGGACCTCGGTCTGCTGGTCTTCATGTACTACCTCGGCTGCCATGGCATCACCATCGGCTTCCACCGCTACTTCACCCACGGCTCCTTCAAGGCGAAGCGGCCGCTCCGGATCGCGCTGGCGATCATGGGGTCGATGGCGGTGGAGGGGCCGCTGGTGCGCTGGGTGGCGGACCATCGCAAGCACCACAAGTTCTCCGACGCGGAGGGCGACCCGCATTCGCCGTGGCGGTTCGGGGAGACGGTCCCGGCGCTGGTGAAGGGCCTGTGGTGGGCGCACATCGCATGGATGTTCGACGAGGAGCAGACCCCGCAGGAGAAGTACGCGCCCGACCTGATCAAGGACCCGGCGATCCGGGCGATCTCGCGTCAGTTCATCTTCTGGACGATGCTGTCGCTGGCGCTGCCGCCGCTGGTCGGCGGGCTGGTGACGATGTCCTGGTGGGGCGCGTTCACGGCGTTCTTCTGGGGCTCGCTGGTACGCGTGGCGCTCCTGCACCACGTCACCTGGTCGATCAACTCCATCTGCCACGCGGTGGGCAAGCGCCCCTTCAAGTCGCGGGACCGCTCGGGCAACGTGTGGTGGCTGGCGGTGCTGTCCTGCGGCGAGTCCTGGCACAACCTGCACCACGCCGACCCGACGTCGGCGCGGCACGGGGTGGAGCGGGGTCAGCTGGACTCCTCGGCGCGGTTCATCCGCTGGTTCGAGATGCTCGGCTGGGCCTACGACGTGCGCTGGCCGTCACGCTCACGTATCGATTCGCGCCGTAACACGGACGAGGACCGCTTCCGACGCGGGAAGGCGACCGCCGACGCGGCATGATGGACGGCGTGGCGATCGATCCCAGCGGTACCCCCAGCAACGAAGCGAAGCCGAGGCGCGCCCGTCGCACCCGTATGACGGGGGCGGAGCGCCGGCAGCAGTTGCTGGAGATCGGTCGCACCCTGTTCGCGGCGAAGGGCTTCGAGGGCACGTCGGTGGAGGAGATCGCGGCGAAGGCCGGGGTCTCCAAGCCGGTGGTGTACGAGCACTTCGGCGGCAAGGAGGGCTTGTACGCGGTCGTCGTGGACCGTGAGATGCGACGCCTGCTGGACGGGGTGACGAGCTCGCTCACCGCCGGTCACCCCCGCGAGCTCCTGGAACAGGCGGCCTTCGCCCTCCTCGACTACATCGAGGAGTACACGGACGGGTTCCGCATCCTGGTCCGCGACTCCCCCATCCCCCAGTCCACGGGCTCCTTCGCCTCGCTCATCTCCGACATCGCCACCCAGGTGGAGGACATCCTGGGCCGCGAGTTCAAGAGCCGAGGCTTCGACCCCAAACTGGCCCCCCTCTACGCCCAGGCCCTGGTCGGCATGGTCGCCCTGACCGGCCAGTGGTGGCTGGACGTGCGCCGCCCGAAGAAGGCGGAGGTCGCGGCCCATCTGGTGAACCTGTCGTGGCACGGGCTGGACGGCTTGGAGCAGAAGCCTCACCTGATAGGGCGACGGAAGGCTTAGCAGGGCGATGCGAAGAGCCGGCGACCAGGACGGGGCCCGTCCTGGTCGCCGGCTCTTCGCATCGCTCCCGCTCAGTGCTTGAAGACGTCCTTCATCTTCTCCTTCGCCTGGCGCGCGTCGCCCTTCGCCTGCCCGGCGCGGCCCTCGGCCTCCATCCGCTCGTTGCCCACGGCGCGGCCGACGGTCTCCTTGGCCTTGCCCTTGGCCTGTTCCTTCTTCGCCCTGGCCTTCTGTTCTCGTGCCACCTTGGATCACTCCCAGCGGGTTCGACTCGGGTGTCACCCCAGGTATCCCTCAGCCCGCCGCTCAAACGCCCGCTGCGCCTCACTCCCCCTTCGTGGCCACCGCGAACAGCCGCCGGAACGGCAGGACGGTGCCGTAGGACGTCGTCGGGTAGGCCTCGCGGAGCAGGGCGCGGTAGTCGGTGACGAAGGCGTCGCGAGCCTCGGGGTCGTCGGCGAGGGTGGTGAGGACGGGGCGCAGGCCGGTGCCCCTGACCCAGTCGAGGACGGGGTCCTCGCCCTGCAGGACGTGGTGGTACGTGGTCGTCCAGACGTCGGTCGCGCAGCCGAGGCGGGCGAGCCGGTCGAGGTAGACGCCGGGCGCGTGGACGGAGTCCACGGGGCGCAGCACCTCGCCGAGCCGGGCTTTCCAGCGGGGCGTGTTCCCGAGCTCGCGCATGAGGGCGTGCAGGGGCGCGTCGATGTTGTGCGGGACCTGGAAGGCGAAGGTCCCGCCGGGCGCGAGGCCGTCCAGCCAGCCGGCGAAGGAGTCGAGGTGCCCGGGGACCCAGTGCAGGGCCGCGTTCGACACGATCAGGTCGTACGTCTCCGTCGGCGTCCAGGTGGCGAGGTCGGCGTGGGCGAAGTCGAGCCGCGCGCCGGCGTGCGCTGCCGCGTCGGCGAGCATCTGGGGCGAGTTGTCGTAGCCGGTGATGCGGGCGGCGGGCCAGCGGTCGGCGAGGACGGCGGTGACGTTGCCGGGGCCGCAGCCGAGGTCGGCGATGCGGGGCGGGTCGCCGGGCAGGTCGGGGACGCGGGCGAGGAGGTCGGCGAAGGGGCGGGCCCGGTGGCCGGCGTGACGCAGGTACTGGGCGGGGTCCCAGGTGGGGTTGGTCGTCGTCATGCCTCGTACTGTCCCCCCCGACTTATCTTGATGTCAAGAGACTCGATATCAAGAGACTTCATGTCGACACAACCACTACACTGATCGTCATGGAGGACGAGGTCGATCGGCTGGTCGCAGCGTGGCGCCGGGAGCGCCCGGACCTCGACGTGGAGCCGCTGGAAGTACTCAGCCGGGTGAGCAGACTGGCCCGGCACCTGGACCGGGCACGCCGACTGGCGTTCTCCGAACACCAGCTGGAGCCCTGGGAGTTCGACGTCCTGACGGCGCTGCGGCGCGCGGGCGCCCCGTATCAGCTCTCGCCGGGGCAGCTGCTGACGCAGACCCTGGTGACGTCGGGCACGATGACGAACCGCATCGACCGGCTGACCAAGAAGGGCCTGGTGGAGCGGCTGCCGGATCCGAGCGACCGGCGCGGTGTGCTGGTGCGCCTCACGGACGACGGCAAGGACCGCGCCGACCAGGCCCTGGCCGGACTGCTCGCACAGGAGAGGGCGATCCTGTCCGAACTCTCCCACGCCCAACGCGCCGACCTTGCCGGACTCCTACGTCAGCTGACCGCCCCGTTCGACAACATCCCGGGCTGAGGGCCTGCCGGGCAGATCAGGCCGGAGACGCGGGGCGTGGCACGCGCACCCCAGCCGATCAGGCGCTGTTGGTCTGCTCCAGCCTGATCTGCCCGGCAGGCCCTAGGTCGACCGGCCCCACCCCTGCGCGGCGCGCCAGTGCGACGGCCGCGAGGGTGGAGTGGACGCCCAGTTTGCCGAGGACGTTCTGCATATGGGTGCGGACGGTGTGCGGGGAGAGGAACAGGCGCTCGGCGACGGCCTTGCGCCCCAGGCCCGCGACCATGCAGCGCAGCACCTCCCGCTCCCTCGGCGTGAGGGACTCGACCAGCCGTTCGCTCTCGGTGCGGTGTTTGCGCGCGGCCGTCAACTCCCGCAGGACGCCGGTGAGCAGGGCGGGCGGGAGATGGGTCTCCTCGCGCAGCACCCCCCGGATGACGGTCAGCAGCCGCGACAGCGAGCAGTCCTTCGCCACCCAGCCGGACGCCCCGGCCTGCAGGGCGAGGGCCGCGCGACGCGGATCGTCCTTCTCGGCGAGGACGACGACACGGACGTGCGGCTGCGCGGAACGCACGCCCACGACCAGCGAGATCCCGTCGACCAGCCCGTCCTCCCCCACCTCCGGCACGGGCACGGCGGGCCGTATGCCCGGCAGCGCGGCGCCCAGGTCGGCGTCGACGAGCAGCACGTCGTACCGACGGCCTTCGGAGGCGGCGCGCTCTATGCTGCGCAGCGCCGCCGGGCCGCTGCCGGCCGCGGACACGTCGACATCGGGCTCGGCGGCCAGAGCCGCGGCGAGCGACTCGGCGAAGATACGGTGGTCGTCGACGACCAGAACTCGGATGCGAACCACGAAACCCCCTTCCCCAAGCTCCTTGACAGAGCAGGGGATACCCCAGGTCCGGAAAAGTGACGACCGGCGCGGGTACGACGCCCGAAGGGAATGCCGCTACCGCACGGCCGCCGCCGTGCAGAGACTGCTACCCCCACTGCGGGCGCCGTACCCGACTGTCTCGCCCCCTGATCAGCACCGGCCCCCACCGGTGCTGTTTCACAGCGTAGGGCCGTGGGCGGACAGCGGAAGGCAAATTGCAGAACTGATTGGCCAGCGCGTTTATGGTGTGCCGCATGTTTCGTCTTGAGACAGAAGTCGACAGGACTCGGCGCGATCTGCTCCGCTCCCGGCTCTACGACACCAACACCGCGGCCTCCCCGACCCTGCGCGCCCTGCGCGGCACCCCCGCCGAACGCGAGGCCCCGCTGCACGTCTGGGCGTCGGACGGCGCCGGTGACCTGGTCGGCGGCCTGGTCGGCCACACCTGGACGACCTGGCTGCACATCACCTATCTCTGGGTGGACGCCCGCCACCGCGGCACCGGTCTGGGCACCCTCCTGCTCGCCGAGGCGGAACGCATCGCCTCCACGGAACGCGGCTGCCGTCGCGCCCGCCTGGAGACCTGGGACTTCCAGGCCCCGGAGTTCTACCAGGGGCGCGGATACGAGGTGGTGTGCGTGATCGAGGACTACCCGCCGGGGATCACGGAGTTCACGCTGACCAAGCGATTGGGGTGAGCGGGAGGTGACGAGCGGGGTCGGCGCGCCCCGAACGACGAACCGGGCCCCGTACGTGATCGAACACGTACGGGGCCCGGTTCGTCGGAGCAGGGCTCAGCTCAGGCGTCGCGCCCCCGCCGAGGGCACCGCCTCGAACACGCGGGGCGCGGTGAAGTCGGCGGCGGCGAAGGCCTCCTCGATCGCCTTGGTGAGGGTGTCGACGTCGGTGGCGTTCGCCAGGACGATCGCGGAGCCGCCGAAGCCGCCGCCGGTCATCCGGGCGCCGAGGGCGCCGGCCGCGACGGCCGTCTCGACGACGAGGTCCAGCTCGGGGCAGGACACACGGAAGTCGTCGCGCAGCGAGGCGTGGCCCTCGGTGAGGACCGGGCCGATGGCGCGGGTGTCGCCCGACTCCAGGAGGGAGACGACGCGTTCGACGCGCGCGTCCTCGGTCACCACGTGCCGGACCAGCCGGCGGACCTCCTCGTCGTCGCCGAGGCGGGCGAGCGCCGCGTCGAGGTCGGCGTACGGGACGTCCCGCAGGGCGTCGACGCCCAGCAGGGCCGCGCCCTTCTCGCAGCCGGCCCGCCGCTTGCCGTACTCGCCGCCGCTGTGGGCGTGCTTGACCTGGGTGTCCACCACGAGCAGCCGCATGCCCTCGGCGGCCAGGTCGAAGGGGATCTGCTTCTGGGAGAGGTCGCGGGTGTCGAGGAACAGCGCGTGGCCGGCCTCGCAGCACGCCGACGCCGTCTGGTCCATGATCCCGGTGGGGGCGCCGACGTAGACGTTCTCCGCGCGCTGGCACAGGCGGGCCAGCTGCCAGCGGGCCAGGCCCAGGTCGAAGAGGTCGTTGAGCGCGAGGGCCACGACGACTTCGAGCGCCGCCGACGAGGACAGGCCCGCGCCGGAGGGGACCGTCGAGGTCAGATGGACGTCGGCGCCGGTGACCGGGTGACCGGCCTCGCGCAGCGCCCAGACGACGCCCGCCGGGTACGCCGTCCAGGCGTCGTCGGATGCGGGGGTCAGCTCGTCCAGCCGCAGCTCGACGGCGCCGCCCTCGACGTCCGCCGAGTGCAGGCGCAGTACGCCGTCCGTGCGCCGGGAGACCGCGGCGAGCGCGGTGTGCGGCAGCGCGAAGGGCATCACGAAGCCGTCGTTGTAGTCGGTGTGCTCGCCGATGAGGTTGACGCGGCCGGGCGCCGCCCAGACGCCGTCGGGCTCGGCCGCGTACAGCTCGACGAAACCGTCCCGCACCTGCTGTGCCGCCACTACTGCTCCCTTGCGATCTGCTGTGCGAACTCCCACGCGTCCGCGACGATGCCCGCGAGGTCCGCGCGGGACGGGTTCCAGCCCAGCTGTTCGCGGGCGGTGGCCGCCGAGGCGACCAGGGCGGCCGGGTCGCCGGCCCGACGGGGGGCCATGACCTCGGGAATCGGGTGGCCGGTGACCTCGCGGACGGTCTCGATGACCTCGCGGACGGAGAACCCGTTGCCGTTGCCGAGGTTGCAGATGAGGTGCTCGCCGGGCTTGGCCGCGGCGACGGCCAGCAGGTGGGCCTCGGCGAGGTCGGCGACGTGGATGTAGTCGCGGATGCAGGTGCCGTCGGGCGTCGGGTAGTCGTCGCCGAAGACGGAGACGGCGTCCCGGCGGCCCTGCGCGACCTGGAGGACGAGCGGGATGAGGTGCGACTCGGGGTCGTGGCGCTCGCCCTGCGCGCCGTACGCGCCGGCCACGTTGAAGTAGCGCAGGGAGACGGCGCCGAGGCCGTGGGCCGCCGCCTCGCCGGTGATCATGTGGTCGACGGCGAGCTTGGAGGCGCCGTAGGGGTTGGTCGGCTTCGTCGGGGCGGTCTCCACGATCGGGACCTCCTCCGGCTCGCCGTAGGTCGCGGCGGTGGAGGAGAAGACGAGCCTGCGCACGCCGGCCTCGCGCATCGCGCCGAGCAGCGCCATGGTGCCGCCGACGTTGTTGTCCCAGTACTTCTCCGGCTTGACGACCGACTCGCCGACCTGCGAGAACGCGGCGAAGTGCAGCACGCCGTCGAAGGAGGGGTCGAGGTGCTTGGCGGCGTCGCGGATGTCGCCCTCGATGAACGCGGCGCCCGCCGGGACGCCCTCGCGGAAACCGGTGGCGAGGTTGTCGAGGACGACGACCTCGTGTCCCGCCTCCAGCAGATGCTGGGCGACCACGCTGCCGACGTACCCGGCACCACCGGTGACCAGGTACTTCCCACTCTTGCCGCTGCTCATGAACTCGCTACCTCTCGCAGTCGCTCGGCCGCGCGCTCCGGTGGCACGTCGTTGATGAACACGTTCATGCCGGACTCGGAGCCCGCGAGGAACTTCAGCTTGCCGGAAGTGCGGCGGATGGTGAAAAGCTCGAGGTGGAGCGCGAAGTCGTCCCGGTTGACGGCTGTGGGCTCATCGAATTCCTCCATCAGGCCGAACGGCGCCTGGTGCCAGGCGGCGATGTACGGCGTCGGCGGTTCACCCTCACCGAAAATACGGTCGAAGCGCCTCAAGAGTTCCAGGTAGACCTTGGGGAACTCTGTGCGCGCGTCCTCGTCGAGCCCGAGCAGATCGGGCACGCGCCGCTTCGGGTACAGGTGCACCTCGTAGGGCCAGTGGGCGGCGTACGGCACGAAGGCGACCCAGTGTTCACCCTCCAGGACGACCCGCTCGTCGGCGAGTTCACGCTCCAGGACGGCGTCGAAGAGGTTCTCCCCGCCGGTGGCCTCCTTGTGCGCGGCGACCGAACGCAGCATCAGGGCGGTGCGGGGGGTGGTGAACGGGTAGGCGTAGATCTGCCCGTGCGGGTGACCCAGGGTCACCCCGATCTCGGCGCCGCGGTTCTCGAAGCAGAACACCTGTTCCACGGAGGGCAGATGCGACAGCTCGGACGTCCGGTCCGTCCACGCGTCGAGGACCAGTCGCGCCTGCTCCTCGGTGAGCCCGGCGAAGGACGTGTCGTGGTCGGAGGTGAAGCAGACCACCTCACAGCGCCCGGAGTCGCCGGCCAGCGAGGGGAAACGATTCTCGAACACGACGACGTCGTACGACGAGTCCGGGATCTCGCTCAGCCGGTCGCCCTGGGACGGGCACAGCGGGCACTCGTCGGCCGGCGGATGGTAGGTGCGCCCCTGCCGGTGCGAGGCGACGGCGATCGAGTCGCCGAGCAACGGGTCCCGGCGTACCTCCGAAGTGGTGACCGTGCGTTCCAGTGGACGCCGATCCACCGCGTCGCGCACCGAGTCGTCCCGCTGGTCGTAGTAGATCAGCTCACGACCGTCGGCCAGCCGGGTCGAGGTCTTCTTCACCGCGACTCTCCATCTCTGCACAAGCAGCAGTACCAAGCAACGCTTCAAACAGAACCGAACACATCAAACCACAAACCCCCACGACAGTCACCGTCACAACCGAACAAAGACCACCAGACAAGGTGAGCTCTGGATGCAAACCCCCACGCATTCCCCCACAAGCTCCGCACACTCCGCATATCTGGCGTCCGAACAGCTGGCGGCCGAGCTGCGACTCCCCACGAACGCGCTCGACTACACGATCCTCGCCATCTACTTCGTCGTCGTCCTGGGCATCGGTTTCGCCGCCCGCCGCTCGGTGAAGACCACCCTCGACTTCTTCCTCTCCGGCCGCTCCCTGCCCGCCTGGATCACGGGCCTCGCGTTCGTGTCGGCCAACCTGGCCGCCACCGAGATCCTGGGCATGGCCGCGAACAGCGCGCAGTACGGTGCGTACACCGTGCACTGGTACTGGATCGGGGCCATCCCGGCGATGGTGTTCCTGGGCCTGGTGATGATGCCGTTCTATTACGGCAGCAAGGTCCGCTCGGTGCCGGAGTTCCTGCTCCTGCGCTTCGACAAGGGCGCGCACCTGCTGAGCTCGATCCTCTTCGCCTTCGCGGCGATCCTGATCGCGGGCGTGAACCTGTACGCGCTGGCGATCGTCGTCGAGGCGCTGCTGGGCTGGCCCCAATGGGTCGCGATCGTGGTGGCGGGCTTCTTCGTCCTGGCGTACATCACTCTGGGCGGCCTCTCCTCGGCGATCTACAACGAGGTGCTGCAGTTCTTCGTGATCCTCGCCGCCCTCATCCCCCTCTCCGTCCTGGGCCTGAAGAAGGTCGGCGGCTGGGACGGCCTCACGGACAAGCTGACGGCGACCCACGGCGACGACTTCGTGACGGCCTGGGGCGGCACGGGCATCGGCAGCCCGAACCCGCTCGGCGCGAACTGGCTGACGATCGTGCTGGGCCTGGGCTTCGTCCTCTCCTTCGGCTACTGGACGACGAACTTCGCGGAGGTGCAGCGCGCCCTCTCGGCGAAGAACCTCTCGGCAGCCCAGCGCACGCCCCTGATCGCCGCGTTCCCGAAGATCTTCATCGTGTTCCTGGTGATGATCCCCGGGCTGGTGGCGGCCGTCCTGGTCCCGAAGATCGGCACCAGCGGCTCGGACCTCCAGTACAACGACGCGATCCCGTACCTGATGTCCGAGCTGCTGCCGAACGGCGTCCTCGGCATCGCCGTCACCGGCCTGCTGGCGGCCTTCATGGCGGGCATGGCGGCGAACATCTCGTCCTTCAACACGGTGTTCACGACGGACATCTGGGCGAAGTACGTGGTGCGGGGACAGGAGGACGCGTACTACGTCCGCTTCGGCCGCCTCATCACGGCGATCGGCGTGGCCGCATCGGTGGGAACGGCGTTCCTGGCGTCCTCCTTCTCGAACATCATGAGCTACTTGCAGACGCTGTTCTCCTTCTTCAACGTGCCGATGTTCGTCGTCTTCATCGTCGGCATGTTCTGGAAGCGGGCGTCGAAGAAATCGGGCTTCTGGGGCCTGCTGGCAGGCACGACGGCGGCGATGGTCAACTACTTCGTCCTCTACAAGCAGGACGTCGTCGGCATCCCCACCGACCAGGGCGCGAACTTCGTCTCGGCGATCGCCGGCTTCGTGGCGGGCGCGGTGGTGATGGCCGCGGTGTCCCTGTTCACCGCCCCCAAGCCGGCCGAGGAACTCCAGGGCCTGGTCTACGGCACGGTCTCCCCCGGCATGGCGGAACCCCCGGCCGCGGGCGACGACGCGTGGTACCGACGCCCGGCCCTGCTCGGCTGGAGCGCGGTGATCCTGGCGGCGCTCTGCTACATCCCGTTCTCGTTCTGAGCGAGGACAGAGCACAGAGGACAGAACACAGAGGACAGAGGGAACCCGAGGGAAGAGGGAGGATCGAGAAACCATGTCCGAGCACTTCAGCAGCGACTCCGGCGGCTCCGGCCGGTCCGGCCACTCCGGCCACTCCGACTATTCGGAGAAGGACGTCCAGCGCGAGGTAACCGATCTGGAGGGAAAGTCCGCGACGGCGGCCCGCATCTTCGACCTGCGCCGCATCATCGGCGGCCTGTTCGTCCTCTACGGCGTCATCATCACGATCACCGGCCTGACCGACGGCGACGCCGAGATCGACAAGGCCCAGGGCATCAACATCAACCTGTGGACGGGGTTGGGGATGCTGGCACTGGGGGTGTTCTTCCTGGTCTGGCTGTGGCTGCGGCCGGTGCCTCCGCCTGCGCCGCGACTGCCGGAGGAGGCGGAAGAGGGGGCGCCCGAGTAGGAGCCTTCAGCAGCCGTATCCACCGGCCGCCACCAGTTTCCCTCGTGTAATGATGCTGGTGGGAGCACCGGCAGGGGATATGAGGGGGCATATCCGGAACATGGGGGATGGGAAGCAGATGATCGGGACCGTGTTCCGGAGCGACGACGTGCCGGCGGCGGACAGATTCGACTACTGGCGGGAACTGATCAGCCGAACGCGCTCGAACGATTTCATCAGCGCCCATTCCGCCGAATTCTGGGGAGAGCTGCGGCTGCTGGAGCTGGAGCCGGTGACCGTGATGCAGGCGTCGTTCCTGCCGACGCGTTTCCGCCGGAGTCCGAAGATGGTGCGCCAGTCCGACGCGGAGCTGTATCACCTGACCCTGCTGCTCGACGGAGAGATGGGTCTCGACCACGCCGGGCGGACCAGCGCGTTCGGCCCACATGACCTGCACCTGGCCGACAGCTCCCGCCCCTACGACTTCCGGCCGACGGACGACCGTGAACGCCGTGTCGTCAAGGGAGTGGGCGTGGACTTCCCCAAGGCGCTGCTGCCCCTGCCGGCGCACCGGGTCAAGGAGTTGCTGGGCCGAGGGCTGCCGAGGCAGGAGGGCGTCGGCGCGCTGCTGACGGAGTTCCTCATCGGGTTGGACCGGCAGGCCGACGCCCTCCAGCCGTCCGACGCGCCGCGCCTGGGCACAGTCGTACTCGACCTGGTATCGGCCTATCTGGCCCAGGCGCTGGACGTCGAGGCCGCCCTGCCGCCGGAGACCCGCCAGCGGGCCATGGCGCGACGCGTCCATGCGTTCATCCGGCAGAACCTGCACGACCCGGAGCTGACGCCGTCCGCGATCGCCGCCGCGCACCACATATCCCTCAGCTACCTGTACCGGATCTTCTCGCAACAGTCACAGGGCGAATCGGTCGCGGCCTGGATACGCAACCGACGGCTGGAGGGCGCCCGCTGCGACCTGGCGAACCCCTCGCTGCACACCACGCCGATCCATTTCATCGCCGCCCGCTGGGGCTTTCCCCGCGCCCCCGAATTCACCCGGGCCTTCCGCGCCGCCTACGGGCTCTCCCCCAAGGAATACAGATTCCAGAAACCGTCCGAGAGGGCGTAGCCCTCGGTCCTGCCCGGTCTAGATATCAGGGCCGGCGACAGGCAGCCGTCAGGACGACCACCACGCGTCGACGCCATTCACCCTCATCCGCGCATTGACTCCGAGTGACGCATCCGAGCCGCCATGGACAGTGCGCGCGAAACACCCTCTGGTGAGAATTCCAGGTTGACCTCCGGCGACGGTCCTCACGACCACCCCCTCCGCGCTCGCCCGTCTCCTGGCAGGCATACGTCGGAGTGGGGACCGCTAGATCTCCGGTGCTCGGAAGTGGGGCAACGCCCCCGCCCGGTCCAGCAGTCCCGTCCGCGCGGCCAGCGCCGCCGCCTCCAGGCGGGAGCCCACGCCCAGTTTCATCAGGACGCGTTGGACGTGGGTGCGGGCGGTGGAGGGGGCGATGTTCATGCCGGCGGCGATGAGGCGGGTGTCCTCGCCGTCGGCCACGCGGACCAGGACCTCGACCTCGCGTGGGGTGAGGAGCTGGAGGAGGCGCTGGCCCTCGTCGTCGGGCTGGGCCGCGGGGTTGAGCAACTCGCTGAAGGCCCCCTGGAGCAGCTGCGGGGCCACCGCCGCCTCGCCCGCCCTCGCCTTCATGATGGCGCGCTCGACGCCCTCTATGCGCTCGTCGTGGCGGACGTACCCGGACGCGCCGGCGGCGAACGCGGCGGCGATGCCGCGCGGGCTCGGGACCGGGCCGAGGACCAGGACGGCGACCTGCGGGCGTTCCCGCTTGATGCGGACCACCGGGTCGAAGATGCCCGGCTCGGCCGGGGTCGCCGTGCCCAGCAGGCACACCTCGGGCGCCCTGGTGATGACCAGTTCCGCCGCGCCCGCGGCCGGCGCCGCCGCGGCGAGCACCCGGTGCCCCCGCAGTTTGAGCGCCGACGCCAGCGCCTCCGCGAGCAGTCGGTGGTCGTCGACCACCATCAGCCGCACTCCCATCGAGCAACCCCCCAGTCCCCCACCGGCCGACAAGACAAACAAAGGGTGCCCCCCGGCACCCCGCTCTTCATGCCCCCGGAAGCTACACGCTTGTTCGACGTCGCGCTCCCCCTACTCGTGAGAAGTGCCCCGGATCGCCGAAATTCCTCACATTCGAGGGTGATGAGCGGTAAGTGAATCGCCCCGCCCCTGAGCAGGGGCGGGGCGATTCACAGGGCCGGTATGAAGAAATGATCAGCCGCTGGTGCCGAAGGCCAACGCCAGGTACTCCGGGTCGCTCGCCGTCGACTCGTCGGCGTACACCTCGGACAGATACAGGCGACCCTTGGCGTAGATGACCTCGGAGTACTCCGGGGACATCCCGCTCTCCGCGTCCCGCACCGACTCCGTGGCCGGGTTCTCCATCAGCTTGGTCACCTTGAACGAACCGCCGTCGATGCTGACGATCTGACCGCCCTTGTCGTACGGCGGACGCTTGTACGCGATCAGATTGGAGCCGTCCATGCGCAACGGGTAGATCGTGTAGTCGTCGCCCGCGTCGGCGCGCTGGCCGGTCTGCTTGCCGGTGCCCAGGTCGAAGGCGACGATCTCGTTGGTCTGGCTGTAGGAGTCGCCGGTGCCGTCGTGCTCCTCGGTGGGCACGTAGATCCGGTCGTTGCCGACGGCCAGGCCCGTGCAGGCCTCGATCTTGGTGATGCCTTCGCAGTCGGCCATGTAGTCGTCGCCCGGCACGGAGATCCTGGTGCGCAGCTTCCCCGTCTTGTTGTCGACGGAGAAGAAGTCCGAGATGCCGCTGCCGTCGCCGGCGCTGTCGCCGACGTCCGCGGCCACGACCAGCGGGTCGGTCGACACGACGGACGCGTACTCGATGCCCGTGGTCATCTTGTACTCGGAGAGCACCTTCCCGGAGACCGGGTCGATGGTCTGGATGTGCAGCGTCGGGTTGTCGTAGTCGCCGCACTTGCGTACCGCCACCAGCTTCGGGCCGCCGCCGTAGCCCGCGTCGTAGCAGGTGTCGGAGGCCTTCGGCGACCACAGCACCTTGCCGGAGGCGATGTCGAAGGCCGCGCCGCCGTCCGAGCTGCCCAGGGCGACGGTGTTCGCGCTGACGGTGATGTTGTCGAAGCCGATCGGGTAGTCGCCCGACGAGACCGTCTTCGTCCACAGCTGCTTGCCCGCGGAGAGGTCGATCGCCGCGATCTGGTCGCAGGCGGCCGTGTCGGCGGCGCTCGCCTGGAACAGGACCGCCGTGCGGTAGTCCTCGGTCGCGAACTTGCTGGCCTCGCAGACCGGTCCCGGCAGCGTGACCGTCCACAGCTTCGTGCCCTTGTCGGGGTCGTAGCCGACGATCTCGTTGACCCCGGTCTTCACATACGCCTTGTCGGTCAGCCAGGAGCCCCGTACGGCGACGCTGTCGTCCTTCTTGATCTTCGGCATCGGGAGCTGGAAGAGGAGCTTGGAGGCCGGGTCGGCGGGCGCCTTCTCGGTGCCGCCGGAGGCCGTGCCTCCGGTGCCGCCCTTGTCCTTGTCGCCCCCGCCGGTCGTGCCGCCGGAGCTCGCCTCGTCCTTCTTGCCGCTGTCGCCGGACTTCGAGTACCAGACGCCGCCGCCGATGATCAGCGCGATCGCCACGACGGCGGCGACGATGATCGCCACCTGCGCGTTGATCTTCCGGCCCGGACCGGACCCGCCGGGCGCGCCGGGCTGGGGGTGCATCGGCATGGTGGGCGGCTGGCCGGGATAGCCGTAGCCCGGCTGCTGGCCGTACGCGGCGGGCGGCTGAGGCTGACCCGGGTAGCCGTAGCCCGGCTGCGGCTGACCGTACGGGGGCTGCTGGCCGTAGGGGCCCGCCGGAGGCTGCTGACCGTACGGAGAGGCGGCCGGCTGAGGTGCCTGGGGTGCCTGGGGTGCCTGGCCGGGGTAGCCGTAGCCGGGGGTTCCCGTAGGGGGCGGCGGAGGCGGGGTCGGCTGTCCCGGCTGGGCCGCCTGCGGGTAGCCGTAGCCCGGCGGGGGCTGCGGCGGACCGGACGGAGCCGCGGCCGGAGGCGGGGGCGTCTGGGAAGGCTGCGGCGCCTGGCCGCCCTGAGGCGATTGCGGCGCCTGGGGCGCCTGGGGATAGCCGTAGCCCGGCTGCGGGGGCTTGGCGAGGTTCGGTGCGCCGAAAGCGCCCTGGGGCGGGGTGTCCTGGGGTACGGCGTCCTGGGGCGTCGCGTCCTGCGGGGGCTGGGGCGGGCCGAAGCCGCCCTGCTGCGGGGGCTGCGGGGGCTGGTTCGGCGGCGGGGGCGGCGGCTGGGTCATGGTGTGGGTACCTCGGGAAAGCTCGGGGAAGTGCTCGGGGAAATGCTCGGGGAGACCGAGCCGGGGCCGGAGTCGGAGACGAAGCCGGAGACAGCCGGAGACGGAGCCGGCACGACGGCGGGGCCTGGCGCGCGGCGCGGCGGGGGGAGCGGTGTGCTGCCTCAACTGCCGTAGGCGAGCATCAACTTCTCCTTCGCGTCGCCCTGGCCGGACAGCTGGGTGGAGGAGAGGTAGAAGCGGCCGTCGACCCAGTCGAAGTCACGGGAGGAGAAGCCGTACTCGAGGTCGATCGTGCTCGCGGGCAGCTGTAGCAGCTTCGTCGCCTTGGGGGCGGAGCCGGTCGTCGGGATCGACAGCACCTGGCCGGCCGCGTCGCTCGACGGCTCGGCGTACGCGACGAGCTTGCCGCCCTCGACCTTCACCGGCAGCATCGCCTGGTCCGCCGGGGACTTCACGCGCCACTTCTCCTTGCCGGTGGCCAGGTCGATCGCGACGATCTCGTTGGAACCGCTGGTCGCGTCGGTCGGCAGATAGAGGGTGTCGGCGTCGGCGGCCGTGCCCAGGCAGCCCGTGAGCGCGCGCTGCAGGACGGCCCAGTCGCACTCCGGCGCGAACTTCTCGTCCACGGCGACCTGCGAACGGAACGAGCCGTCCGCCTTGAACGTCGAGATGTTCCAGGAGTTCTTGTCCTCGTTGGTGCCGTAGACGACCAGCGGGTCGACGGAGTACGTCCGCGCGACCGTCCACCCCTTGTCGAACTTCTGGGTCCACTTGACCTTGCCGGTCGCCGGGTCCAGCTCCTGGATCTCGTCGTGCTCGTCGGCCCCGCTCGCGTCGCAGGACGACACCGCGATCAGCCGGGTCCCGCCCGCGAACGCCGACGGGAAGCACGCGTCGCCGTACTTCTGCTTGTCGTACAGCTTCTTCCCGGTGCGGACGTCGTACGCCGTCCCGGACATCGAGCGGCCCACCATCAGCGTGTCGCCCGTGAGCGAGAGGTCGATCGTGATCGCGCTGTCGAACAGCGCGCCGTCCGCGACCACCCCGGTCCAGCCCTTGGCGCCGGTGTTCAGGTCGATCTGCTGAAGCTGGTTGCACTTGGCGCGGTCGCTGGTGCCGCTCATGTACGCCACGACGACCTTGTCGTCCGCCGTCTTCTGCGGAGTGACCGCGCAGACCTTCTGCGGGAGCGTGACGGTGTCCCAGGCCGGCTTGCCGTCACCGATGTCGTAACCGACGATCTGCTTGTACGCGGCCTTCACCGCCGTCTTGGACGTGATCCACATGCCGGGGGCGTCGGCGCCGGAGGCGGGGGCGTCGGGCGCCTCCTTGTACCAGAGCACCTTCGCCTCGCCCGACTTGCGGCCCTCGTTGAAGTCCGTCGTGTCCTCGGCGCCGTCGCCGCTGCCGTCCCCGGGGTTGACCGGGTCCTCGCTCGCCGTCGGCTTGTCGTCGTCGCTCGGCCCGGCGACCGGCTTCTTGTCGTCCTTGGCGTCGCCGCCGTTCGTGACCGCGAACACCGTCCCGCCGATCACCAACAGGGCCGCCACGGCCGCTCCCACGACCAGCGCGGGCCGCCCCTTGAAGGGGTTGCGCGAACCGGAGCCGGGCGGCGGGGCGCCGGGGACGCCGGGCGCGCCGGGGAACTGGGGCGGCTGCGGATAGCCGTAGCCGGGCTGCTGTCCGTAGGGGCCGGCCGGACCGGGCTGGCCGTAGGGCGCGTTCGGCTGCCCGTAAGGGGCGCTCGGCTGCTGGGCGTACGGGCCCGGTTGACCGTAGGGGCCCGGCTGCTGCGGATAGCCGTAGCCGGGCTGGGGCGGTGCCTGAGGCGGCGTCTGGGGTGCCTGGGGCGGCATCCGGGGTGCGCCGAAGGCGCCTTGCGGCGGCGGGTCCTGCGGTGGTCCGAAACCGCCCTGCTGCGGCGGCTGATCAGGCGGCTGAGCCATCAGCGTGTTCCCCCTAGTCACTGATTTTTAGCCACGCTCCGAGGTTCGTGACGGACCCGGGAGCGTTCTTGAAAAAGTTCTCAGGCGGCCCTTTCTATCACTCGCCACCGACAGCACAGGGGGCCGGATCCGCCCCTGTACCCAAGGGAGGACCGGCCCGTGACGTCGTCGTTATGCGCCTTCACGCCCCCTTCACGCGACGCACGCGCCGTCGTCGCGCGCCGCCGTCGCGCGCCGGGGGGACCGGACGGTTTTCGCCTACGCGTCGCAGACGCGCGGCCTACGCCCCGGCTACGCGTCCTCCGCCAACTCCAGCCACTGCATCTCCAGTTCCTCCCGCTCCCCGGTCAACTCCCGCAGCTCGGCGTCGAGTGTGGCGACCTTCGCGAAGTCGGTGGCGTGGTCGGCGATCTGGGCGTGCAGCTTGGACTCCTTCGCGGAGAGCTTGTCCAACTGCCGTTCGATCTTCTGGAGTTCCTTCTTGGCGGCGCGCTGGTCGGCGGCGCTCTTCTCGGGCTTGTCGGTCGCGGCCCTCTGCACGGCCGCCGGTGCGGAGGCGGCCGCCGCCTCCTCCATGCGCTGCCTGCGCTCCAGGTACTCGTCGATGCCGCGCGGGAGCATCCGCAGACTGGCGTCGCCGAGGAGGGCGTACACCCGGTCGGTGGTGCGCTCGACGAAGAAGCGGTCGTGGGAGATGACGATCATCGAGCCGGGCCAGCCGTCGAGGAGGTCCTCCAGCTGGGTGAGGGTCTCGATGTCGAGGTCGTTGGTGGGCTCGTCGAGGAAGAGGACGTTGGGCTCGTCCATGAGCAGGCGCAGGATCTGCAGACGGCGGCGCTCACCGCCGGAGAGGTCGCCGACCGGCGTCCACTGCTTGTCCTTGTTGAAGCCGAACGTCTCGCACAGCTGCCCGGCGGTCAGCTCGCGCCCCTTGCCGAGGTCGACGCGCTCGCGCACCTGCTGGACGGCCTCCAGGACCCGAAGGGAGGGGTCGAGTTCGCCGACCTCCTGGGAGAGGTAGGCGAGCTTGACGGTCTTGCCTACGACGACCCGCCCGCCCACCGGCTGCGTCTCGCCCTCGCTGCGCAAGGCCTCGGCCATCGCCCGCAGAAGGGACGTCTTCCCCGCGCCGTTGACGCCGACGAGGCCGATGCGGTCGCCGGGGCCGAGGTGCCAGGTGATGTGCTTGAGCAGCACCTTGGGGCCTGCCTGCACGGTGACGTCCTCGAGGTCGAAGACGGTCCTGCCGAGCCGTGAGGAGGCGAACTTCATCAGCTCGCTGCTGTCGCGCGGCGGCGGCACGTCCGCGATCAGCTCGTTGGCGGCCTCGATCCGGAAACGCGGCTTGGACGTGCGCGCGGGAGCGCCGCGGCGCAGCCAGGCCAGCTCCTTGCGGACCAGGTTCTGCCGCTTGACCTCCTCGGTCGCGGCGATGCGTTCGCGCTCGGCGCGCGCGAAGACGTAGTCGGAGTAGCCGCCCTCGTACTCGTGCACGTCGCCGCGCTGCACGTCCCACATGCGCGTGCAGACCTGGTCGAGGAACCAGCGGTCGTGGGTGACGCAGACGAGCGCGGAGCGGCGCTCGCGCAGATGCCGGGCGAGCCAGGAGATGCCCTCGACGTCGAGGTGGTTGGTCGGCTCGTCGAGGACGACCAGGTCCTGGTCGTCGATGAGCAGCTTGGCGAGCGCGATGCGGCGGCGCTCGCCGCCGGAGAGCGGGCCGATGACGGTGTCCAGGCCCTGCGGGAAGCCCGGCAGGTCCAGGCCGCCGAACAGCCCGGTCAGCACGTCCCTGATCTTCGCGTTGCCGGCCCACTCGTGGTCGGCCATGTCCCGGATGACCTCGTGCCGGACGGTCGCGGCGGGGTCGAGGGAGTCGTGCTGCGTGAGCACGCCCAGGCGCACCCCGCCGGAGTGCGTGACCCGGCCGGAGTCGGCCTCCTCCAGCTTGGCGAGCATGCGGATCAGCGTGGTCTTCCCGTCGCCGTTGCGGCCGACGACACCGATCCGGTCCCCTTCGGACACGCCGAGCGAGATGCCGTCGAGGAGGGTACGGGTGCCGTACACCTTGCTGACGTTCTCGACATTGACCAGATTGACGGCCATTTTTCTCCTGCCCGGGGGGATCGGTCAGCGTCCCAGCCTAATGTGCGCCGGGAGGCCGACCGATCCTCGCAGGTCAGCGCGCTGCCGCCGCACGGACCTCGGTCAGGAGGTCGTACATCGTCTGTCCGGGGCACTCGGTCTGGAGCCAGTCGCGGTGGCCGCCGACCGTCGTCACGTCCTTGGTGACGCCGTTCACCGGGTTGACGTAGGTGATCTTCGCCTGGGGGTCCAGGCCCTTGAAGCGGGTGATCACCTTGATCAGGCGGGTCAGGGACGCCTTGGCCGCGGGCGTGGGGCCCTGGTCGGTGAGGGTGCCGAGGAGGGCGATGCCGAGGTTGCCGGAGTTGAAGCCGCCGGTGTGGAAGGCGGTGACCACCTTGCCGTCGGCGTCGAAGGCGGGGACGGGGTCCTCGCCGGAGTAGCGGCCCTCGTAGACGACGCCGGCCTCGTCGATGAGGAAGTGGTAGCCGATGTCGCCCCAGTCCAGGGTGACCGCGTGGTACTCGTAGATGCCCCGTACGGTCGCGGCCGGGTCCGGGTCGTCGTTGGGGGTGTCGGTGTGGTGCACCGTGACGGCCTGCAACGGGTAGTACACCTCGGGCGAGTTGACCTTGCCGTCCTTGTACCGCTTGGACTCGTCCGCGCCCCACGCCGGACGGGAGAGATACCGCACGCCACGCACGCGTGTCGGCTCCTTCGGGACGTGGAAGGTGCGGTCGGGGCCGCCAGTGGTGTCGATCGCGAGCGAGCGCACGCCCGTCGCCCCCTGAGGCGCCTGGACCTCGTACGACGTCGCCGCGTCGGCCGCCACCAGGGCCGTGCCGCCGTCGTCGACGGTCGCGCAGCCGCCGCTCAGCTGCTGCCAGGCGCCGTCGGCGAGCCGGATCCTCGCACCGTCCTGCGCCCCGCTCCAGCGGACGCCGACGTAGGAGGCGGCGAACGCGGTCGTGGCCGAGCCTGCGCCGGTGGCGGCGGCGGTACGGGTGGCCGGGAAGGTCTCCGGCGTCGTACCGGAGGCGCCGGCAGCGGTGTCGGCGGCGCCTTCCGCGGAGTCGGTCGCCGCGAAGACCACCGGCGTCAGGGCGGCTCCCGCGGCGACGGCGCCCGCGGTCCCGATGACGCCACGGCGCGACAGGGACCGCTTTCTGCGATGGGCGGGGGCGGGACTGGGGGCGGGACTGGAGGTGGGGGGTTCGGACACGTGAGTGCCCCTTCCATGTGTGCGCACATATCGCTTGAAACCTCAAGCGACACTAGCGACCCCAGCCGCCCCACCCGTACTGCGATCGTAGTAATTCGATGAGGAGATCCCGTGCAGAGGCCGACCGGTCAGTAACCGTCCGGCTGACGCGGGATCAGGGCCGAGGCGGGGGCCAGGCCCCGGTCGTGGCCGGTCTGCTCCCCCATGGGCATGTCGTCGCGCATCAGGGCCTCGGGGATGAGGACGGCCGCGGTGACGCCGCCGCCGGGGGACTGCCGCAACTCCACGCGCAGGCCCTGCCGTTCACGCAGCCGGTTCACCACGAACAGGCCGATCTGCTTGGCGTCGAGCAGATCGACGCGGTCGGACCGGATCTTGGCGTTGGCCTCGGCGAGGGCCTCCTCGTTCATGCCGAAGCCGCTGTCCTCGACCTCGACGAGCACGCCCTCGCGCAGCCGGGCGGCCCGCAGCTGGACCTTGGTGCTGGGCGGCGAGAACGACACCGCGTTCTCGACGAGTTCGGCGAGCAGATGAATCACGTCGGCCACCGAGCCGCCCGCCAGCGACACCCGGGGCGTCGCCCAGATCTGCACGCGCGCGGCGCTCTCGATCTCGGCCACCGCGGCCCGCGCCACGTCCGCCAGCGGGATCGGGTCGCGCCAGCCGCGGCCGGGCGCGATGCCGGAGAGGATCAGCAGGCTCTCGGAGTGGCGGCGCATCCGGGTGGCGAGGTAGTCGACGCGGTAGAGGTCGTTCAGCTCGGCCGGGTCGTGCTGGCGGCGCTCCATGGTGTCCAGCAGGTCCAGTTGGCGGTGGAGCAGCACCTGGCTGCGGCGGGCCAGGCTGACGTACACCCCGGAGATGCCGCTGAGCAGCTCGGCGCGCTCGGACGCGGCCTTCAGCGCGGCCCGCTGGACGGCGGTGAGGGCGGTGCCCACCTGGGCGAGCTCGTCGCCGGCGAGGCGGCGCATGGGGGCCTCGGCGTCGATGTCGACGCCCTGTCCTGCGTGCAGTCTGCGCATGGCCTGGGGCAGCCGGCGGCCGGCCACCTCCAGCGCGGAGTTGCGCAGGTCGAGGAGTTCGAGGATCAGTCCGCGGCCGACGAGCACGGAGACCAGCAGCGACAACAGCACGCCGACGAGGCCCAGCGCCACGGCGACCCCGGACGCGCCCAGCGTGCCCCAGCCGAACGGGTCGGCCTTCGCCGTCGCCCCCGTGCCCGCGCCGGTCTCGGCCGCCGTGAGCCCCTCGATGACGCCGGAGACGGCCGTGTCCCAGCCCGCCAGCGCGGCCGCCGACACGGCCTGCGCGCCGGGGCCTTCGCCGCGCACCCGGTCCTCGACGCTCTGCACGCGCGCGTACGCGTCCCCGTCCAGCACCTTCCGGTACGCCGTCCGGTGCGCGGCCTTGAGGTCGGCGACGCCCGGCGCGAGCAGCTCGCGCTGCGTGGCGACGGCGCCGACGAACTGCGCGTACTGCTCCCGCGTGAGCGTTCCGCGCTCCTTCGCCGCGGCCAGCAGCGCCTGCTCCCGCGCCACGGCCTCGCGCGCCCGGCCCAGTTCGAGCACCACGCGCGCCTCGGACGCCGCGTCGGTGCTCTCGTCGCCGGTGAGCGCCCCGGTCGCCGAGAAGCCGTGCTGCACGACCGCCGAGTACCGGGTGTACGCCACGGAGGGCTTGGCGTCCTTCGCGGTCGCCGCCGCGCGCAGCTCCGTGAGTCCTTCGGCGTCGGCCTTCAGGGCGGCCAGGCGCTCGGGGAGTCCGGTGTCCAGGAGCGCGGCGTCCGAGCTGGAGGAGTTGATGCCCTCCAGCAGCGCGGCGGCGGCCTCGTCCGTGACCGCGCCGGCCTTGGCGAAGGCGTCGGGCTCGTCCGCGTACCGCACGGCGGCGCTGCGCTCGGTCTGCAGCGCGGTGACGAACTCGCCGACCGGCGTGAGCAGTTCGGCGTTGACGTTCTTGGCCCGCTCGGTGTCCCCGATGCTGGACGCGGTCGTCACGGCCGCGAAGCCCCACAGGGCCATGAGCGACACGATGGGCAGCATGAGCAGGGCGACGATCTTCGCCCGCACCGATCTGGGGCGCAGGCGGGCGGGGGTGCGAAGTATGCGCATGGAGGCCTCGTTGGGGAGGGAAGGGCGTGCGACGGGGGGCGTGCGACGGCGAGGGGGCGTGCGAGGGGTGCGGAGGGACGCTCTGCGGAGGCGTGCGCGGGCCGGATACAGCGCGTGAGCGGGTCCTTCACGCCGCCCCGGCGCGTGACCGCCCCCGCACGCCGGTCTCATGAGACTTCGCATCCACGGGGCATACGGCCGTCGGTCACCTACGGCCGTCGGTCACCTACGGCCGTCAGGCGCGTGATCGCCCCCGGCCGGCCTCAGGCCGTGGTGAGTTCGACCTCGCGCAGCAACTCCGCGGCGGCAGCCGCCTCGTGGCGCTTGCCGGTCGGGGACAGGGCGACGTACGCGGAGGTCAGGAAGAGGAAGGAGCCGAGCAGAACGGCCAGCGGGAAGATGAACTCCGTGGCGGTGGCGCCGGGCAGGGAGGCGCTGCTGGGGGTGAGGGAGATGCCCACGGCCCACATCGCGGTGTAGTGCATGCTGCTGACCGCGAGCCCCATGACGAGCGCGGCGACGGCGGCCAGCACCGGTCCGCGCACCACCAGGGTGAGGGTGAGCGCGGCGGTCGCGGCGACGACGGCGATCGCGATGGAGGCGAGGACGAGGGTCGGGTCGTAGGTGATGTCGCCGTGCAGGTTGAGGGCGGCCATGCCGGTGTAGTGCATGGCGGCGACGCCGAGGCCGGCGCCGAGACCGCCGAGGACGACCGAGGTCACCCGCGAGCGCCCGTACCCGGCGGTGAAGACGCCCGCCGCGACCACGCCGACGGCCATCAGCAGGCTGAGGACGGTCAGCGGGATGTCGTAGCGGATCGGGGTGCCCTCGACGCTGAAGCCCAGCATGGCGACGAAGTGCATGGTCCAGATGCCGGAGCCGATGGCCAGGGAGGCCAGCAGCAGCCAGTTGCGTTTGGACGCGCCGTCCGCCTCGAGCGCCCGGACGGTGCAGCGCAGTCCTAGCGCCGATCCGACGCAGGCCATCGCAAAGGACAGGACGGGGGTGACCCATCCGGCGCTGAAGTGATCCATGTGACCCATGGGGACTTCCTCTCGACCGTGGCGCGAGCAGGGCGCGCACACGTGGTACCGCCGGTAACAGACGACCGGGGTTGGCTGATCATGCCACCCCGATCTGAGACGCAGACGGCGCGAAAGGGACCACGAATCCCATTGTTGAACATTAAGTCATCGTGACGTGAGTAACAGCTGATCCGTATATCTATGCAGGTCAGACAGGGTCTTCACCGATGCGCGAAGATCCGCACACCACGATCGCCGTTCCTTCACACCGAGCGGATCCGGCCATCTGAGACCACTGTCGCCCCCGGCGCCGGTCCCGACGCCGTGCGGGCGTCGCGACAGAGACCCGAGGCGCGCAGGGCGTCCGCGATCTTCGTGGCGGAGGCGGGGTCGCGGGCGAGGAACGCGGTGGTGGGGCCCGAGCCCGAGACGAGGGCGGCGAGCGCCCCGGCCGCACGGCCCGCGGCGAGGGTGTCGGCCAGCTCGGGGAAGAGGGAGAGGGCGGCGGGCTGGAGGTCGTTGGAGACGGTCGCCGCGAGCGCCTCCGCATCGCCCTTGGCGAGGGCGGCGAGGAGTGCCTCGGAGGCGACGGGCTCGGGGATGTCGAGGCCCTCGCCGAGCCGGTCGAACTCCCGGAACACGGCCGGCGTCGACAGCCCGCGCCCGGCCCTCGCGAACACCCAGTGGAAGGAGCCGCCGACCTCCAGCGCGGTCAGCTTCTCGCCCCGCCCGGTGCCGAGCGCAACCCCGCCGACCAGGCTGAAGGGCACATCGCTGCCCAACTCGGCGCAGATGTCGAGGAGTTCCCCACGGGACGCGCGCGTGCCCCACAACGCGTCGCAGGCCAGCAGCGCGCCCGCGCCGTCCGCGCTGCCGCCCGCCATGCCGCCGGCGACGGGAATGTCCTTGGCGATGTGGACATGGACGTCGGCCGTACGGCCGTACCGCTCGGCGAGCGCGATCGCGGCCCGCGCGGCGAGGTTGGTGCGGTCGAGGGGGACCTGGTCGGCGTCCGGGCCCTCGCAGGTGACGCGGAGCTCGTCGGCCGGGGTCACGGTGACCTCGTCGTACAGGCCGACCGCCAGGAAGACGTTCGCCAGGTCGTGGAAGCCGTCCGGGCGGGCGGCGCCCACCGCGAGCTGCACGTTGACCTTGGCGGGCACACGCACGGTGACGCTCACTCGCCGGACTCCTTGTCGGCAGACTCCTCGCCGGAGGTCTCCTTGTCGGAGGTCTGCTTGTCGGAGGTCTCCTTGTCGGAGGTCTGCTTGTCGGAGGTCTCCTTGTCGGAGGTCTGCTTGTCGGAGGTCTCCTTGTCGGAGGTCTGCTTGTGCTCGGCGATACGCGCGAACTCCTCGACCGTGATGGCCTCTCCGCGCGCCTGCGGGGAGACGCCGGCCGCCACGAGGGCCGCCTCGGCCCGGGCCGGGGAGCCCGCCCAGCCGGCGAGCGCGGCCCGCAGGGTCTTGCGGCGCTGGGCGAACGCCGCGTCGACGACGGCGAAGACCTCGCGCCGTGACGCCGTGGTCCTGATCGGCTCGGCCCGCCGCACCAACGACACCAGCCCGCTGTCGACGTTCGGCGCGGGCCAGAACACGTTGCGCCCGATGGCGCCGGCGCGCTTGACCTCGGCGTACCAGTTGGCCTTGACGGACGGCACGCCGTACACCTTGGAGCCGGGCCCGGCGGCGAGCCGGTCGGCGACCTCCGACTGGACCATCACCAGCGTGCGCTCGATGCTGGGGAAGGTCTCCAGCATGTGCAGCAGCACGGGCACCGCCACGTTGTACGGCAGGTTCGCGACCAGCGCGGTCGGGGCGGGGCCCGGCAGCTCGGTCACCTGCATCGCGTCGGAGTGCACCAGCGCGAAGCGCTCCGCGCGCCGCGGCATGCGCGCCGTGATCGTCGCGGGGAGGGCGGAGGCCAGGACGTCGTCGATCTCGACGGCCGTGACCCGGTCGGCGACCTCCAGCAGCGCGAGGGTGAGGGAGCCGAGCCCCGGGCCGACCTCCACGACCACGTCGTCGGGCCGGACGCCCGCGGTACGGACGATACGGCGGACCGTGTTGGCGTCGATCACGAAGTTCTGACCGCGCTGCTTGGTGGGCCGCACGCCGAGGACCGCCGCCAGCTCACGGATGTCGGCGGGGCCCAGGAGGGCGTCGGAGGCGGGGCTGGTACTCACGGGACAAGGGTACGGGGGTCCACCGACACCCACTGCCCCCGTCAGGCAGGCCACCGGCGCCACCGTCACCGTCATCGCGCCACCGCCACCGCGCCACCGCGCGGCCGTCACCCGTGCAGGCGCGCCCCGCAGTGCGGCCAGGGGCTCGCGCCGCGCCGTACGTACAGCTTCTTCGCCCGGAGCGTCTGCTCCGCGGCCGGCGCGTCCTGCGGTCGCCCGCTGCCGCCCAGCGCCTGCCACGTGCGCGTGTCGAACTGGTACAGCCCGCCGTACGTCCCCGACGGGTCCACCGCGTTCGGCCGCCCGCCGGACTCGCAGACCGCGAGACTCTGCCAGTCCAGGCCCTCGGCGCCGTGCACGGACGTCGGCAGCGGCTTCGTCCCGACCTTCACGACCTGGGCGCGCGGCGCGCGCACCACCTCGGACCTGACCAGCTTCGGCCTCTGCCGTACGCCGTTGACGGTCCGCAGGGTGTACGTGACCCGGCGCAGCCCCTGCTGCCCGGCCTGCTCCACGACCTCCGTGCCCTTGAACAGCGAGGGGTCGTCGGTGCGCCGCACCCCGAACGGGATCGGCTCCTCCCGCACCTCTTTGCTGCCGGTGATCCGCAGCACGGTGACCGTCTGGCCGTCGCGCGGGAAGCTGGCGGGCGCGACGGAGGTGGTGTCCTGGCCGCGCAGGGTGATCCCGGCCTCCTCGACCGCCTCGCGCACGGTCGCCGCGTTGGTGCGGATGGTGCGGGCCCGGCCGTCGGCCATGACCGTGAGGGAGCGCTCGGTGCGCACGTCCAGCGCGAGCCCGGCGCGCCCGATGCGCTGGGTGCGCGCGACGGACAGATACGCGCCCTCGGCGCGCACCCCGAGCTGTTCGAGCGCCCCTTGCACCGTCTGCGCCGTCGTCCACACCTCGTGCGGCTGTCCGTCCAGCGTGAGCCGTACGGGACGCCCGTAGTGGACGGCCACCTCGTCGCCGCTGGCGAGGGCCGTGCCGGGGGCGGGCGCGACCACGTCGTGCGCCCCGACCCGCACGCCCTCCTCCGCCAGCAGCTCGGTCACGTCGTCGGCGAAGGTGTGCAGGGTGCGCGGCTTGCCGTCGACGGTCAGCTCGACGGCCTTGTCCTCGGCGACGAAGGCGGTGGTGCCGCCGGCGAGGAAGGCGACGACGAGCGCCTGCGGCAGCAGGCGGCGCATCGCGGAGTCCGGGCGCTCGGCGTAGCGCGCCCTGCGCCGACGCGCGGCCCGCCGCCCGGCCTCGACCCCGGCCGCCTGACGCGGAAGCACCGCTTCCGGCGCCTCGTAGGCGGGCCGGTACGGGTCCTCGTACGCCTCGTGCGCCGGGTACGTGCCGTACGCCTCGGGGGCCGCGTACACCCCGTACGCCAGCGTCGGCGCGCTGTGCACATCGCCGTACTCGGAAGAGCCGCCGTGCCCGCCGTGCCCGCCGTGCCCGCCGTGCCCGCCGTGCCCGCCGTATTCGCCGTGCCCGCCGTTCTCGTACTCGGTGTACTCGGGGTTCTGTGCGTACTGCGTGTTCTGTGGATAGGGGGAGTTGCTCACGCCGACACGCTCCAGGGGTCCTGAGAGTCCGAAGGGGTCTGGATCGGGCCCCCAGAACCTAGCGGAGCGACCGTCACTCTCCAAAGCGGCACGGCTACCCGGAGTCACGTTCGAGCGGGGCGGCGGGCGGGCGTCAGTAGGCGAACGCGCGGGCCGTGTTCGCCGCGAGGGCGGTCGCCAGGGTGTCCTCGTCGAGGTCCCGCACGGCGGCCAGGGCGCGCACCGTGACCGGAATGAGATAGGGGGCGTTGGGCCGTCCGCGGTACGGGGCCGGGGTCAGGAACGGGGCGTCCGTCTCCACCAGAAGGAGCTCCAGAGGGGCCACCGCCACGGCGTCGCGCAGGTTCTGTGCGTTCTTGAAGGTGACGTTGCCGGCGAAGGACATGAAGTATCCGGCGCGGGCGCAGATCTCCGCCATCTCGGCGTCGCCGGAGTAGCAGTGGAAGACGGTGCGCTCGGGAGCGCCCTCCTCCTTCAGCACGCGCAGCACGTCGGCGTGGGCGTCGCGGTCGTGGATGACCAGGGCCTTGCCGTGCCGCTTGGCGATCTCGATGTGGGCGCGGAAGGAGCGCTCCTGCGCCTCCTTGCCCTCGGGGCCGGTGCGGAAGTAGTCCAGGCCCGTCTCGCCGACGCCTTTGACGTGCGCGAGCGCGGCCAGGCGGTCGATCTCGGCGAGCGCCTCGTCGAGCGCCTCCGCGCCCCCCGGCACGCGGGCCCCCTGCCGGGACCAGCCTCCCCCAGCCCCAGGGGGCTGGGAGGTGACCCCAGGGTCTCCGTGGACGATGCGCGGCGCTTCGTTGGGGTGCAGGGCGACCGTCGCGTGGACGTTCTCGTACGCGGCGGCCGTCTCGGCGGCCCACCGCGAGCCCTTGAGGTCGCAGCCGACCTGGACGACCGTGGTCACCCCGACCGACGCGGCCTTCGCGAGACCCTCCGCCACCGTGCCCGACTGCATGTCGAGGTGGGTGTGGGAGTCGGCGACGGGCACCCGGAGGGGCTCCGGGAGCGGCGGCGCCGCGTTCTTCTCACCGGCGGGAGAGCCGGCGGAACGGCTGGCGGAGCGGCTGGAGGAAGGCATGCCCCGATCCTACGAAAGGGGCACGCCCCGCCGTCGCCCGCGGTCCGCTCAACCTCGCCTTGCGCTGGAGCGGCCCGCTCAACTCGCCTTGCGCTGGAAGGGGTGCAGGAGATCGGACAGATGCCAGTGGTGGTGCGGCTCCCCGGCCTGCGCCTGCGCCTCGGGCCCGTCCGTCGGCCCGTCCGCCGACGCGGTCCGCGACGCCGGTCGCGCCGGGCGCTGCTGCCGGGCCGCGCTCAGCACCGACGAGACCTGTCCGGCGCGCATGATGCGCAGCACGTGTCCGTCGCAGTTCTGGCACGCGGGGCGGCTCAGCGGGGACGGCACGACACGGCCGTCCGCGACGTACTGGACGAACTCGTGGCCGTCGGCGTCGACGTGGTGCTCTATCGCGTACGACTGCTCCCAGCCGTGGCCGCAGCGCATGCAGGCGAAGGCGTACGACTCGTGCACGATCGGCGTCGTCGCCGTGGCGCGCGGGGCGCTCTGCCCTGTGATCTCACTCATGCCAGCTCCTCTTGTCCGCTGGACGAGGGACGCGTGTGCGTGTCCCGTCACCCAGTGGACGCTTCCGGCGGAGCTAATGCATCAGCCCTGTCGACTGTTGGATCCGATTTGGACTTTCCTTGCCATACCGGCCTCGACAGCGGGGGTTTCGCTTTGCCTTTCCCCCTCGCCCTTTGCCCGCCCATGGGGCGCACGCTCATCCGACATGCGCCCTGCTCAGAGGGGGTTCCAGCCCGGTGCGAGCCCCTTCACGGCCCCCTCGTTCCACAGCCCTCCCGGCGTCACAGACCCCCGGCTTTCTTGACCGCGACCACCGCGTCGAACACCGTGCGCTTGGGCAGACCGGCCTCCGCCGCCACCGCCGCGATCGCCTCCTTGCGGCGCTCGCCGGCCTCCTCGCGCACCCGCACCCGCCGGACCAGCTCCGCCGCGTCGAGCTCCTCGGGCCCGCGCTCGGGGGCGCCGGAGACGACGACCGTGATCTCGCCGCGCACGCCCAGCGCGGCCCACTCGGCCAGCTCGCCGAGCGGACCGCGCTTGATCTCCTCGTACGTCTTGGTCAGCTCACGGCAGACGGCCGCCCGCCGGTCGGAGCCGAGGACCTCGGCCATCGCGGCGAGGGTGTCGTCGAGCCGGTGCGGGGCCTCGAAGTAGACGAGGGTGCGCCGTTCCTGCGCGACCTCCCGCAGCCGGGACAGCCGCTCCCCCGCCTTCCTCGGCAGGAATCCCTCGAAGCAGAAGCGGTCGACGGGCAGCCCGGACAGGGCGAGCGCGGTGAGCACCGCGGACGGGCCGGGGACGGCGGTGACCTTCAGGTCCCGCTCGACGGCCGCGGCGACCAGCCGGTACCCGGGGTCGGACACGGACGGCATGCCCGCGTCCGTCACCAGCAGCACGCGCGCGCCGCCGAGCAGCGCCTCGACCAGCTCGGGCGTACGGGCCGTCTCGTTGCCCTCGAAGTACGACACGACGCGCCCCTTGGGCGTCACGCCCAGCGCCTGGGTCAGCCGACGCAGCCTGCGGGTGTCCTCGGCGGCGATGACGTCGGCGCCGGCCAGCTCCTCGGCGAGCCGGGGCGGGGCGTCGGAGAGGTCGCCGATGGGCGTGCCGGCGAGGACGAGGATTCCGGGCGTAGCTGTCACGTTTCCATCCTCGCAGGACCCGTCCACGGGACTCACACAGACCTGTTCCCTACGATGGCGCGGTGACCAGTACCGCGTCCTCCACGGACTCCACGGGCTCCACTGACCACCGGCCCGGCCAGACGCCGCACGCTCCGCACGCACCGCACGACCAGCGGCCGTCGTCGTGGCAGCAGCGGCTGCGCCGATTCGGCTACCGGGCGGAGGCGGAGCCCGCCGGCGACGTCCGGAAGCGGCTGTCGCCGCCGTACGCGCAGCCCGGCCCTCGGCTGTGGCAGGCGCTCGGCGTTCCGCACCGGTGGGCGGAGCGGATCGCGCGCTGGTCGGGCTGGGGCGGTCCGCTGCTGGTCACGCTGCTGGCGGGCGTGCTGCGGTTCTGGAACCTGGGCAGCCCCAAGGCGGTGATATTCGACGAGACGTACTACGCCAAGGACGCGTGGGCGCTGGTCCACCGCGGTTTCGAGGTCAACTGGGACAAGAGCGCCAACGACCTCATCCTCTCCTCGGGCGGTCATGTCACGATCCCGTCGGACGCGGCGTACGTCGTGCATCCGCCGGTCGGCAAGTACGTGATCGGGCTGGGCGAACTGCTCTTCGGGTTCGACCCGTTCGGCTGGCGCTTCATGACGGCCGTGCTGGGCACGCTGTCGGTGCTCCTCCTGTGCCGGATCGGCCGCCGGATCTTCCGCTCGACCTTCCTGGGCTGTCTGGCGGGCGCGCTGATGGCCGTGGACGGGCTGGCCTTCGTGATGAGCCGCACCTCGCTGCTCGACGGGGTGCTGATGTTCTTCGTGCTGGCCGCGTTCGGCTGTCTGGTCGTCGACCGCGACAAGGCGCGCGAGAAACTCGCCGCCGCGCTCGAGCCGGACGTGGACGGCCGCTACCGCCCGGACGCGCACATCGCCGAGACCACGCGCCTGGGGTGGCGTCCCTGGCGCTGGGGGGCGGGCCTGATGCTGGGCCTGGCCATCGGCACGAAGTGGAACGGCCTCTACATCCTGGTCGCGTTCTGTCTGATGGCGGTCCTGTGGGACGCCGGTTCGCGCAAGGTGGCCGGCGCCCGCCACCCCTACCGGGCGGTGCTGAGGCGCGACACGGGCCTGGCGTTCCTGGCCACGGTCCCGGTCGCACTGGTCACGTACGTGGTGTCGTGGACGGGCTGGATCCTCTCCGCCACCGACGGCTCGGGCGGCTACTACCGCGACTGGGCGACTGCGAGCGGCCGGACCAGCAGCTGGTCGTGGCTGTTCCCGGACTGGTGGCTCAGCCTGTGGCACTACGAGCACGAGGTGTACGTCTTCCACACGCACCTGACGTCGCCGCACACCTACCAGTCGAACCCGTGGAGCTGGCTGGTCCTGGGCCGCCCGGTGTCGTTCTTCTACGAGTCCCCCGCACCCGGCGCCGACGGCTGCCCGACGGACGCGGGCGAGAAGTGCGCGCGCGAGGTCCTGGCGATCGGCACCCCGCTGCTGTGGTGGGCGGCCTGCTTCGCCGTCGCCTACGTCCTGTGGCGCTGGCTCTTCCGCCGCGACTGGCGCGCGGGCGCGATCGCCTGCGGCATCGCCGCCGGCTACCTGCCCTGGTTCCTGTACCAGGAGCGCACGATCTTCCTCTTCTACGCGGTCGTCTTCCTGCCGTTCCTGTGCCTGGCGGTGGCCATGATGATCGGCGCGATCGTCGGCCCACCGGGGTCGAGCGACACCCGACGCGTGGCGGGGGCGACGGGCGCGGGCGTGCTGGTGCTGCTGATCGCGTGGAACTTCATCTATTTCTGGCCCCTGTACACGGGGACGGCGATCCCCATCGACAGCTGGCGTTCACGTATGTGGCTGGATACCTGGGTCTAACGATTCCGGAAACTGCCGCCCCTTGGGCCTCCCTTTCCGCTTACTGTGAGCCTGAGCAGAGCTTTCTGAACGCGTTCAGAAATGCCCGCGAGGGCGTCAACGGGGTAGGCAGGACCAACGGGGAGGGTGCGTCGATGCGCAAGGGGGCCAAGGCGGCCATAGTCGGCTCGGTGTTCGCCGTGATGGTGGGCGGGGCCGGCTACGGCGCGTTCAACGTGATCAACGCGTTGAACGAGAGCGGCGAGGGCACGGGGTCGGGCGGGGCGGCCGCCGTGAAGAAGACGGGGCCGCCGAGCGGTTCCGAGGTGAAGGACACCAGCGCCGCGTTCTTCGCGGCCTGGGCGAAGGGCCAGGCCGCTGCGGCGGCCGCGCTCACCAACAACGCCCAGAAGGCGGAGCCGCTGCTGACCTCGTACAGCGGGTCCGCGCACATCACCGGTGTGAAGATCACACCCGGCGCGGCCGTCGGGGACAGCGTGCCGTTCTCGGTGAAGGCGACGGTGTCCTACGAAGGGAAGTCCAAGCCGCTCGTCTACAAGAGCGAGCTGACGGTCGTGCGCGGGGTGACGACGGGGAAAGCGCTGGTGGACTGGGAGCCGTCAGTCGTCCATCCGGACCTGAAGGACATGGACGACACCCTGGTCACCGGCGAGTCGTCGGCGCCGGCGATCGAGGCCGTGGACCGCGACGGCAAGGTGCTGACGAAGGAGAAGTACCCCTCGCTCGGCCCGATCCTGGACGAGCTGCGCGCCAAGTACGGCGACAAGGCGGGCGGCACGGCCGGCGTCGAGCTGGCGGTCCGTCACGCGGCCCCCGGCACCGCCGACACCCCGCTGCTGACCCTCGCCAAGGGCAAGGCGGGCCGGCTGACCACCACGCTCAGCGCGGGCGTGCAGGCGGCCGCCGAGAAGGCCGCGCAGAAGTACGCGGAGTCGTCGGTGGTGGCTGTGCAGCCCAGCACCGGGCAGGTGCTGGCGGTCGCCAACCACCGCGCCGACGCCTTCAACGCGGCGTTCCTGGGCCAGGTCGCGCCCGGCTCCACCATGAAGATCGTCAGCGCGGCCACCCTCATCGACAACGGACTCACCACCGCGAACGGCCCCGCGCCCTGTCCGCCCTCGGCCGTCTCGGAGAGCCAGACCTTCCAGAACCTCAAGGGCATGAAGCCGAACGAGAACGCGACCCTCTCCGAGAGCTTCGCCCGCTCCTGCAACACGGCGTTCGTGAAGTTCGCGGACGAGGTGAAGGTCGACTCGCTGACCAAGGAGGCCCAGGACCGCTTCGGGCTCGGCCGCGACGACTGGAAGACCGGCATCCCGTCCTTCGACGGCTCCGTCCCGGCGTCCGGCGGCCCGGACACCGCGGCCAACCTGATCGGACAGGGCCAGGTCCAGCTGAACCCGCTGAACATGGCGTCGGTGACGGCGACCGCGATGACGGGCGCCTTCCGGCAGCCGGTGATCGTGCCGCTCGGCCTCGACGACCGGGAGCCGGCACGCGCGCGTGGACTGCCGTCGAGCACCGTGCAGCAGCTGCGCGCCATGATGAACCGCACCGCGACCAGCGGCACCGCGGCCGGTGTGATGTCCGGGCTGAGCGGCAGCATCGGCGCGAAGACCGGCTCCGCCGAGGTCGACGGCCAGGCCAAGTCCAACAGCTGGTTCGCCGGCTACCGCAACGACGTCGCCGCCGCCGCGATGACCCAGGACGGCGGCCACGGCGTGGACGCGGCCGGCCCGATCGTCGCGGCCGTCCTGCGGGCGGGAGGCTGACCCCACCGGGCACGGACGGACTCGCCGGGAACGGACGGACTCGTGGGGGTGGTTGACGTCACATATGACGTCCCCCCCACAGGACGGGACTCTAGGGTGGTAGCCGTCGTTGGGGTGAGTGAGGGCAACGAGGGCAGCGGGGCTTGGGGAGCCCCTGGGGATCCGGAGGGATCGCGACAGTGGGCAAGAGAAGGCGCGTCGAAGAGCGACGCAAGAAGCGGCCCGCCGTCGTCGGCGGCATGATCGCCGTCGTCGTCGGCGGCGCCGGGTTCGGCGTCTACGCGCTCTACGGCGGCGGGGCTGCGGCCGACGACGGCTCGACCTCGGCGGCCGCCGGCCAGAAGGCCCCGCGGGTCCGGGCCGATCCACCGTCGGCGGCCGAGACGAAGACCATGGCTACACGGTTCCTGACGGCCTGGCAGCAGGGAAAGGTGGCCCAGGCGGCCGCCTCCACCAGCGACTCCGCCGCCGCCACCGCCCTCCTGACCGGCTACACCAAGGACGCCCACATCACGGACGTCACCCTCACCGCGGGCAAGGCCGGCGGCGCCAAGGTCCCGTTCTCCGTGCAGGGCACGGTGAAGTACAAGGGCGTGAGCAAGCCGCTCACTTACTCCAGCGCGCTCACCGTCGTACGCAACAGCAAGAACGGCAAGGCGCAGATCGACTGGCACGCCGCCGTCGTCCACCCCGACCTCCAGGACGGCGACACGCTCGTCACCGGCGAGGCCGGCACCCCGCCGGTGAAGGCCGTCGACCGGGACGGCGGCGAGCTGACGGCCGCGAAGTACCCCTCCCTGGAGCCGGTCCTGGACGGGCTGCGGGAGAAGTACGGCAAGAAGGCGGGCGGCAAGGCCGGCGTCGAGCTCCAGGTGGTCCGCGGCAAGGCGGCGAAGGCGAAGAAGGCCTCCGACAAGACCCTGCTGGCGCTCAGCAAGGGCACCCCGGGCACCGTGAAGACCACGCTGAGCCCGACCCTCCAGGCGGCCGCCGAACAGCAGGTGGCGAAGACCGCGCGCGCGTCGGTCGTCGTCATGCGCCCCTCGACCGGCGAGATCCTCGCGGTGGCCAACACCGGCCACGGCTTCAACACCGCCTTCAACGGCTCGCTCGCGCCCGGCTCCACGATGAAGGTCATCACGTCGTCGCTGCTCATCGAGAAGGGGCTGGCGTCGGCTGACAAGGTGCATCCGTGCCCGAAGACGTTCACCTACGGCGGCTGGAAGTTCCACAACGACGACGACTTCCAGATCACCGGCGGCACCTTCAAGGCGAGCTTCGCGCGCTCCTGCAACACCGCCTTCATCAGCCAGGCCCCCGACCTGGACGACGACAGCCTGACCAAGCAGGCGCAGCAGGTCTTCGGCCTGTCGATGAACAACTGGGCCATCGGCGTCCCGTCCTTCGACGGGCAGGTGCCGGTGCAGTCCGCCGCCCAGATGGCGGCCTCGCTGATCGGCCAGGGCGGGGTGCGGATGAACCCGCTGAACATGGCGTCGGTCGCCTCGACGGTGAAGGCGGGCTCCTTCCACCAGCCGTACCTGGTCGCCCCGTCCGTCGACGACCGCACGGTGGCCACCGCCTCGCGCACGATGTCCTCGGGCACGCTGTCGCAGCTGCGGGAGCTGATGAACTACACCGCCGCGGCCGGCACCGCCGCCGAGGCGATGGCGGGCCTCGGCCCCGACTACGGCGCCAAGACGGGCTCCGCGGAGGTCGACAACCAGGACAAGCCCAACGGCTGGTTCACCGCCTACCGCGGCGATCTCGCGGCGGCCGGCGTCGTCCAGGCGGGCGGCCACGGCGGCGACACGGCGGGCCCGATCGTGGCGTCGCTGCTGCGCCTGGGCGGCGGCTGACCCGAAGCGGCCCGGGAGCCCCAGCACGGCCCCAGCACGGCCCCAACGCAGCCCTGGGACGGACCGCCACCGGCCGACCGGCTATCGGCCGACCGGCTGCCCCGTCGCCGTGTACGTGCGGCGTAGGAAGCGCAGCAGCGTCTTGGACTCGAACTGCACGACCGAGACGCCGTGCGTGGAGTGGAACTCGACCACGGCCTGCACGCGCCCGCAGGGCCACACGCGCACCTCCCCGGTGCCGGTGGGGGCGCGCAGGCCCTGTTCCAGCAGGGTGCGGTCGAACGTCCACTCGTGCCGGCCGGGCAGCCCGACCATGACCGAGCGGGGATCGTCCTCGGGGTCGTAGCGCAGGACGACGGGGACGGCCGCGCGTTCCTCCTCGACCAGGTCCTCGTCCGTGACGATGTGGGCTCGCGCGTACTGCTCGACTACAGACATCGACCGGCCCTCTCACGCAGCGTGACCTGTGCGGAAGCTGTGCATCCGCTCCCCTCCCAATGTCGCATATTTTCCGGAATGCGCTCCCCTGTGCAGGCGTATCTCACATGTGCGATACACGCGCCGCGCGCGAGGACCAGGATCGAGGACCGGCGTCGAGGGCGAGCGCCGAAGACAAGCCACTCGCTCTTGCGAACCATTCGCATTAAGCCACTATCATCGACGGGTGCACGTACCCGACGGATTCATCAACGCCCCGACCTCCGCCGTGACCGGAGCGGTCGCCGCCGGCGCCATCGCCGTGAGCCTGCGCGGCGCGCGCCGCGAGCTCGACGAGAAGACGGCGCCGCTGGCCGGTCTGGTGGCGGCGTTCATCTTCGCCGTGCAGATGCTGAACTTCCCCGTCGCCGCGGGGACCAGCGGACACCTGCTCGGCGGCGCGCTCGCCGCGATACTCGTGGGTCCCTGCACAGGGATCCTGTGCGTGTCCGTGGTCCTGCTGATGCAGGGCATCCTCTTCGCCGACGGCGGGCTGACCGCCCTCGGCGTGAACGTCACCGACATGGCCATCGTGACGACGGTCGTGGCGTACGCGGTCTTCCGCGGTCTGGTGAAGGTGCTGCCGCGCGGCCGCCGCTCGATCACGGCCGCCTCCTTCGTCGCCGCCGTGCTGTCCGTCCCGGCCGCGGCCGTGACGTTCACGCTCCTGTACTGGATCGGCGGCACCACCGACGTGGCGATCGGCAAGGTCGCCACCGCGATGATCGGCGTGCATGTGCTGATCGGCGTCGGCGAGGCCGCGATCACCGCACTGACGGTCGGCGCCGTGATCGCCGTACGCCCGGACCTCGTCCACGGCGCGCGCGGGCTGGAGCAGAAGCTCCAGTTGCGGGTGAACGGCGTGCTCGTGGACGCGCCCGCGGCCGAGGGGGCGCGCACGACGCCCGTGGCGGCGCGCACCTCGCGCCGCACGCTGTGGGTGACCGGTCTGGTCGCCTCCCTGGTCCTCGCGGGCTTCGTCAGCTTCTACGCCTCCGCGAACCCCGACGGCCTGGAGAAGGTCGCCGCGGACCAGGGCATCGACGCGAAGGCCGAGAAGCACGCGAACGCCGACTCCCCGCTCGCCGACTACGGCGTCGAGGACGTGGAGAACGCCCGCCTCTCCGGCGGCCTCGCGGGCGTCATCGGCGTCGGCACGACCGTCGTCGCGGGCAGCGCCGTGTTCTGGGCGGTGCGCCGACGCCGTACGACCGACGGGTCGCCGTCCGCCGTAGAGAGCGCCTGACGGCGTGGGCGCGGGGCACGCGCATCGGCTGTACCGGCACGGGCACTCGCCCGTGCACGGTCTGCCGCCGCACACCAAGCTCGCCGCCGTCTTCGCCTTCGTGGTGGTCGTGGTGTCGACGCCGCGGGAGGCGATGTGGGCGTTCGGCCTGTACGCCGTGCTGCTCGCCTTCGTCGCGTACCGCGCGCGCGTGCCGGCCGGCTTCCTGCTGAAGCGGCTGCTGATCGAGGTGCCGTTCGTCGCGTTCGCCGTGCTCATGCCGTTCGTGGCGGAGGGCGAGCGGGTGGACGTCCTGGGCCTGTCGCTCAGCGTCAACGGCCTGTGGGGCGCGTGGAACGTACTGGCCAAGGGCACCCTCGGCGTGGCCGCCTCCGTGCTCCTCGCCTCCACCACCGAACTGCGCGAACTGCTCCTGGGCCTGCAACGCCTGAAGCTGCCCCCGCTGCTCGTGCAGATCGCCTCCTTCATGATCCGCTACGGCGACGTCATCACGGACGAGATGCGGCGCATGCGGATCGCCCGGGAGTCGCGCGGCTTCGAGGCGCGGGGCGTACGGCACTGGGGGGTGCTCGCGAAGTCCGCGGGCGCCCTGTTCATCCGCTCCTACGAACGCGGGGAGCGCGTGCACCTGGCCATGGTCAGCCGGGGGTACGCAGGTTCGATGCCGGTGATCGACGAGGCGACCGCGTCCCGGGCCCAGTGGACGTACGCGCTGACCCTGCCGTTCGCCGCCCTCGTCGTCTGCGTGTTGGGATGGGCCCTGTGACCGCTGCCCCTGTGAATGCTGCCTCCGCGACCGCTGACGTGACCGCCTCCCTGGAGGTCTCGGGCCTCGCCTTCGCCTACCCCGACGGCCATCAGGCCCTGTTCGGCGTGGACTTCTCCATCGGGCGCGGGGAGCGGGTTGCGCTGCTCGGGCCGAACGGCGCCGGCAAGACCACCCTCGTGCTGCATCTCAACGGCATCCTGAGCGGCGGCGCGGGCGCGGTGACGGTGGCCGGACTGCCCGTCGGCAAGCGGCACATGGCCGAGATCCGGCGCAAGGTCGGCATCGTCTTCCAGGACCCGGACGACCAGCTGTTCATGCCGACGGTCCGGGAGGACGTGGCGTTCGGGCCGGCGGCCGCCGGACTGAAGGGCGCGCAGCTGGAGGAGCGCGTCGACCACGCGCTCGCGCAGGTCGGCATGGCCGAGTTCAAGAACCGCCCGCCGCACCACCTCTCCTTCGGCCAGCGGCGGCGGGTCGCCGTCGCGACGGTCCTCGCGATGGAGCCGGAGATCCTGGTCCTGGACGAGCCGTCGTCCAATCTCGACCCCGCCTCGCGCCGCGAACTCGCCGACATCCTGCGGTCGTTGGACGTCACCGTCCTGATGGTCACGCACGACCTGCCGTACGCCCTCGAACTGTGCCCGCGCGCCCTGATCCTGAGCGAGGGCGTGATCGCCGCGGACGGGCGGACCGCCGATCTGCTCGCCGACGACACCCTCATGCGGGCCCATCGCCTGGAGCTGCCCTTCGGGTTCGACCCGCGTTCCGTGACAATGGGCGCGTGACGAATGCGCGCGTGACGAACGAGACCCGTGCGGGCGATCGCTCGCTCCTGCTGGAGGAGCAGCTGTGCTTCGCCCTGTACGCGGCCCAGCGCGCGGTGACGGCCGCGTACCGGCCGCTCCTGGACGAGCTGGGCCTCACCTACCCGCAGTACCTGGTCCTGCTGGTCCTGTGGGAGCGCGGCGAGACCACGGTCAAGGAGCTGGCGTCGGCCCTGCGGCTGGACTACGGCACCATGTCGCCGCTGCTGAAACGGCTGGAGGCGGCGGGTCTGGTGCGCCGGGAGCGCTCGGCGCGCGACGAGCGCTCGGTGCTGGTCGCGTGCACCGGGCGCGGCGAGGAGCTGAAGGGGCGCGCGGCGCGCGTCCCCGGCGCGCTGCTCACGACGACGGGCCTGGAGATGGCGGAGGTCACGCGGCTGCGCGAGGAGCTGTGGGATCTCGCGGAGCGGGCGGCGCACGGCGCGACGGACCGCGCCCACTGACGTTTCCCACCCCCCCGTGGACAAGCGGATACCTACCGGTGGGTACCTTGTGCACGATGCAATGGAGCGTGAGGGAACCGAGCGCTCCGCGTGAAGATCTGGGGGAGGTCCCGCCGTGACTGAAGGCACCACCGTCGACGCCGCCGACACCGCTGACATCGCCGACAGCGCCGACAGCGCCGACAGCCGTCCGACGAAGATCATGTACGTCGCCGAGGCGACCGCGCACGGCGGCCGCGACGGGTACGTGACCAGCCAGGACGGGCAGATCGAGCTGAAGGTGGCGATGCCGCCGGAGTTGGGCGGCGACGGCAACGGCACCAACCCGGAGCAGCTCTTCGCGGCCGGCTACAGCTCCTGCTTCCACAACGCGCTGATTCTCGTCGGCAACCGCGCCGGGTTCGACCTGACCGGGTCGACGGTGGCCGCGAAGGTCGGCATCGGCCCGAACAGGAGCAAGGGCTACGGCCTGGCCGTCGCCCTCAGCGTCTCGCTCCCCGTCCTCGACGCCGACCTCGCCGCGAAGCTGGTGGACGCGGCGCACCAGGTGTGCCCGTACTCGAACGCGACCCGCGGGAACATCGACGTCACGATCCTGCTTGGCTGAAAGGGAGACCCCGGCAGCGAGACGAGGAGCAGGGACGTGGAAGTGAACGGCACGGTCGCCGAAGGCTTCGAGCCGGTCCGGGAAGCGTTCGCAGGGAACTTCGAGGCGCTCGGGGACCGGGGCGCGGCCGTGGCCGTCTACCGGGACGGGCGCAAGGTCGTCGACCTGTGGGGCGGCACGCGAGACGTGGACGGCGGGGTCGGCGGGGCTCCCTGGGAGCGCGGCACCGCGCAGATCGTGCGGTCCGCGACCAAGGGCGTCGCCGCCGCCGTACTCCTGCTGCTGCATCAGCGCGGGGCGCTGGATCTGGACGCGCCGGTGGGGGCGTACTGGCCGGAGTACAAGGCGGCGGGCAAGGAGCGGACGCTCGTGCGGCAGCTGCTCGCGCATCGCGCGGGCGTGCCCGTGCTGGACCGGCCGCTGACGCCCGCCGAGGCCGCCGACCCCGAGCGGGGCGCGGCGGCGGTCGCGGCGCAGGCGCCGGTGTGGGAGCCGGGCACGGACCACGGCTACCACGCGCAGACGTACAGCTGGCTGACGGGCGAGCTGGTGCGGCGGGTCACCGGGCGGCCGATCGGGGAGTGGATCGCGCACGAGATCGCCGGGCCGGTCGGCGCCGATCTGTGGCTAGGGCTGCCGCAGGCGCAGAGCGCGCGCGTGGGGCGTGTGGGGCAGGTCGACGCGCCCTTCCCGGCCGGGGGTCTGCGGACGCGGCCCAAACGGTCCGTCGCCGACGCCTACGCCGATCCCTCCTCCCTCACCCGCCGCGCTTTCGCCGCGATCACCCCGCTGCCCGACGAGAACGACCCCGACTACCGCGCGGCCGCCCTGCCCGCCTCCAACGGCATCGCGACGGCGGACGGTCTGGCCCGCTTCTACGCGTCGCTGATCGGCGAGGTGGAGGGCGGGGTGCGGCTGTTCACGCCGGAGACGGTGGCGCTGGCGCGCGGCGAGCAGTCGGCGGGGGCGGACCGGGTGCTCGTGGTGAACACCCGGTTCGGCCTCGGCTACATGCTGCACGGCGGCGCGTCCCCGCTCCTGTCGCCCTCCTCCTTCGGCCACCCGGGCCGCGGCGGCGCCCTCGGCCTCGCCGACCCCGAGTCGGGCATCGCCCTCGGCTATGTCACCAACGGCTTCCGCACGAGCGTGACGGCGGACCCACGGGCGCAGGCGCTGGTGCGGGCGGTGGCCGCCGCCGCCGTACGGTGATCGAGCCTCCTACGTCGACCGAGCTCATACGTTGATCGAGTGCGAGGTCCGCCCGGACGCGCCGTCGATCTCCAGGTGGGCCTTGGTCAGCAACTGCATGGCGATCTCGTTGAGGGCACGGGCGCCGGCGATCTCCTCGCCGACCCGTGGCTGATTGGCGTCGACGTTGTGCCGGCTGGCGTGTCCGTGGGCCTTGATCTCGGTCCCGTCGGGCAGCCGTACCAGCGCGACCGCGCGCGTGTGCCGCTCGTCCTCCTCGAACTCCAGCTCGACATGCCATCCCACGGTGGTACGCATCGCAGTGGTGTGCATCATGACGATCACCTCCGGAAGTACTGCTTCCAGGGTGCTCCTCACACTGTGGGCCCGCACCCCTCCGGGACGGCGATGTCGAACTCCTCGTCGAGCGCCTTGCGCACCTCCGCCTCTCCCGTGAGCCGGCGTTCGCGCACCGTGCCGTCGGCGTGGGTCTCGGTGAGGAGGTCGCCGTCGAGGAGGAGGTGGCCGTCCGGCGTGACGCGCTGGACGTAGGGGCGGCGGCTGAACGGGGAGCGGGGGTTGGTGGCGATGTGCCAGTTGATCACCTCGAAGTCGGGCTTCTCGAAGGGTTCGAGGGTGAAGGCGTACTGCGCCTGCCAGGCGCTCTCCCCGCCGGTCTCCCGGCCTGCCTCCCCGCCGGTCTCCCCGCCGGTCTCCCCGCCGGTCTCCCCACCGGTCTCCCGGCCTGCCTCCCCGCCGGTCTCCGTGTCTGTCTCCCCGCCGGTCTCCCGGCCTGTCTCCCGCTGTGCCTCCAGCACCCACAGCTCCAGCGGCCCCCGGTGCGGGGCGTGGACCAGGCGGTGGGCGCGGCCCGCGCCCCAGAACTCGCCGTCCGTCGTCAGCGGGACCGGTTCGAGCAGGGCTCCGGGAGCGCCGAAGCCGACGTCGGCGAGGTACTGCTGGTGCGGACGCGGGTCGTCGGGGGCCTCGACGAGGAGGGTCATGTGGGTGCGCGGGCGGTCCTCGAACCGTTCCGCGCCGACGACGACCCGCGCCGTCAGCCGGGTCACCCGGAACCCGAGCGCCTCCAAGGCGGCCGCGAACAGCGTGTTGTGCTCGTAGCAGTAGCCGCCGCGCCGGCTGCGGACCAGCTTGGCGATCAGGTCGGCGGGGGCGAGGGAGGGGGCGGTGCCGCGTACGGGGTCCAGGTTCTCGAAGGGGATGGCGCGGATGTGGGCGAGATGCACGCCCCGCAGCGTCGCCGCGTCGGCCCGCCGCTCCCCCTCCCAGCCGATCCGCCGGAAGTACGCGGCGAGGTCGTCGGGGCCGCCGTCGGGGCCGAACTGTGTGGTCTCGGGCATGACTTCACCGTAACCGCCTGATCCGCGGGGACGCGTCGGGCGCTGGTCGTAGGGCTTCGGGAGGAACCCCGACGCGGATGCGGGGCCGGTGATGGCCGAGATCTTCGTTGCGACGGCGGGACGCCGGGCGCTACGGTCGGTGACGTGACTGCCGGGTCGGCCATGGGCCATTCACGAGTGGGACTCCCGGCCTCGGCATGAGCCCGGGGCGGGCGAGAGGCCCGCCGTACTTCTCCGCGTTTTCCAGAGTTCCCCACCCCCGGAAACCCCAGACACGGAGAAACCACCTCATATGGCCATGCCCCTGCTCGACCACCACGCCGTCTACGCGAGCGACCGGTCCCTCTCGGCCGAGTTCCTGGCGGTGATCCTCGGCCTGGAGGTCGGCGCCCCCTTCGGGCCGTTCCTCCCCCTCGACCTCGGCAACGGCGTGACGCTCGACTACTACGAGAAGCGCGACGAGCCGATCCAGTCCCAGCACTACGCGTTCCTCGTGCCGGAGGAGCAGTTCGACGACATGATCGCCCGGCTGGAGGCGGTCGGGGTCACCTACTACGCCGATCCCCGGCACACCGAACCCGGCCGGATCAACGGCCTGTTCGGCGGCCGGGGCGCGTACTTCGCCGACCCGGACGGCCACAACATGGAGATCCTGACGCGGCCGTACGTTCGACCGTAGCGGCCGGGTACGCGGCCGCGTACGTCCTCAACCGGCGTACAGCATCAGCCCGATGCCGATGACGAGGAGTCCGGCCGCGGCGATGCGGGGCGCGCCGAAGCGTTCCTTGAAGAGCAGGGCCCCTATCGCCGCTCCGACGATGATCGACGACTCGCGCAGGGCGGCGACGGGGGCCAGTTCGGCGCGGGTCTGGGCCCACAGGACGAGGGAGTAGGCGAGGACGGACAGGACGGCGCCGAGGAAGCCCACGCCGACGAAGGGGCGTACGACGGCGAGGGTCCGGCCGCGCCAGCGGTAGAGGGCGAACACCGGGATCGCGACCCCCTCCGCGGCCAGCAGCCAGCCGATGTACCCGAGGGCGGACCCGAGCGTGGCCCCGGAGGCGCGCACGCCGAGTCCGTCGACGACGGTGTACGAGGCGATGGTGAGCCCGGTCGCCAGCGCGGCCCCGATCGCCGCCCAGTTCGGCCGCCGTCCGCGCAGCCCCCACAGGGCGACGCCGGTCAGCCCCGTGCAGGACAGCACGATGCCGGCGGCCGCCCAGCCGTCCGGCACCTCGTGCGCGAAGACGGCCGCGAGGACGGTGACGACGAGTGGCGCGGAACCGCGCGCGAGGGGGTAGGCCTGCCCGAAGTCGCCGAGCCGGAACGACCGCATCAGCAGCACGAAGTACGCGGTGTGGATGAAGGCGGAGGCGATCAGATAGGGCCAGGCGGCCGCCGCCGGGATCGGCGCGAGGACCACGAGCGCGAGACCGATGAGGGCGCCGCCGCCGGCGATGAGCGCGAAGCCGACGAGCTTGTCGGTGATCTGGTGGGCGATGGCGTTCCAGCCGGCGTGGGTGACCGCGGCGAGCAGGACGGCCGCGGTGACCAGCGGGGTCACGCGGCGCGCTCGCACATGTCCACGAGGGCCTCGGGGGAACGGGGATGCGTGCCGGTCGTCGTCATGGACCGCACGCTAGCGATATCCCGTTCTCGGTTGTCACTGGCATGCCATACGCTGCTGCTCAGCCGCGTTCACGCGCCCGCAGCGGGCGCGAGGGGGGACGCAGGCCACTTGTCTCGCCCGGCGGACACCGGGCTTGTTTCCTGGGGGTTCAGTACTGTGCGCAGGCGCAGCATCTCGGCCGCGACGACGCTCGCGGTCGTCTTCAGCTCCGCGGTGATCGCCGCGGGTTCGGCGGGAGTGGCCGTGGCCGACTCCGCCAAGGTCCTTGCGGTGAAGTCGGTCGGCGACCTCGTCGTGGACGGCGTCCACCAGCGGGTCTACGTCTCCGACCCGACCGGCGGCAAGATCGTCGTCACCGACTACGCGGGCGCCGTCAAGGCGACCCTGACCGGGCTGTCCGGCGTGAGCGGCCTGGCGCTGTCCGCCGACTCCGGGCAGCTGTACGCGGCCGTCAAGAGCGGCAACCGGATCGTCTCGGTGGAGACGGGGACGTACACCCAGACCGCGAGCTACCCGGTGGGGGCGGCGCCGACCGACCTGGAGGTCGTGGACGGCCGGATCTGGTTCGGCTACGGCACGAACTTCGGTTCGCTCGACGTCTCCGGCGCCGAGCCCGTCGTGCATCTCGCCCAGCGCGGGGACGTCGACTTCTTCGGCGGCACGACGCTGCTGGGCTCCGACCCGGCCGCCCCGGGCGTCCTGGTGGCCGGCACCGGCGGCGGGCTCGCCGTGTACGACGTCTCGGCCGACGGCGCGGTGCTGCGGACCAAGGGCGACATGGACACCTCCGTGAAGCAGATCGACCTGACGCCCGACGGCAAGCAGGTCCTCACCTCGTGGGGCGACCCGGACTTCGGCTACGGCATCGGCGCCTACTCCACCGCCGACCTCACCGAGCAGACGGGCTACCCGATCGACGCGTACCCGAACGCGGTGCAGGTCGCGCCCGACGGCAGCGTCGCGGGCGGCAGCTTCTCCTGGTACGAGCCCGACGTCCACATCCACCGGCCCGGCGACCCGACGCCGGTGCGGGAGTACGACTTCCCCAACACCGGCGACAGCAGCGGCGCCGACACCCTGGTGGACGGCGCGCTGGCCTGGGCGCCGGACAGCAGCCGGGTGTTCGCGGTCTCCGTGAACGACGGCGGCGCGTACACCCTGCGGACGCTGACCGACCCGACGAAGGAGCTGCCGACGCTCAAGGTGACGGCCCCCGCGAAGGCGGACCGCGCCAAGAAGCTCACCGTCACCGGCAAGCTGGCCTCGAAGACGGCGCTCCCGGCGGGCACCGGCCTCAAGGTGACCCGTACGGACCTCGAGTCGCCGAGCGGCAAGGCGCTGGCGGCCGTCACCACGAAGGCCGACGGCAGCTTCTCCTTCACGGACACCCCGCCCGCCGGCGGCAAGGTCGTCTACAAGGTGACCTACGCGGGCGACGCCGCCCACGCGGCCGTCTCCGGCTCCGACGCGGTGACGGTCTCCCGCAAGGCGACCGCGCTCACCCTCACCAACAACGGCAAGCTGTACGCGTACGGCAAGGACGTCGCCTTCACCGCGCACCTCGGCTCGACGTACAAGAACCGCACGGTCGCGATCTACTCGGACCCGTTCGGTTCCGACAAACCGAAGAAGCTGGTCAAGACCGCCAAGGTCAACTCGAAGGGCAACCTGTCGGCGGTCGTCGACATGACCCGCGACACGACCGTCACCGCCGTCTTCGCGGGCGACGCGCGGTCCGCCGAGAAGACCGCGAAGTCGACCGCGTACGCCCACGCGAAGGTCTCCACCACCGTCTCCAAGCACTACAAGACGGGGAAGATCGGCTCGACGACGTACTACTACTTCCACAAGAACACCGCCCCGGTGCTGACCACGACCATGAACTACTACCAGGGCCGCAAGCAGCGCCTCCAGCTCCAGGTGTACTACCAGGGTTCCTGGTACGACTCGGGGTCCGAGTACTTCGCCCTGGCCACCGACGGCAGGTCGGCCGTGAGCCTGGGCGCCCCGGGCGAGTCCGGCATCCGCGCCCGGGTCCGCTCGTCGTACATCAACGGCACCTCCGGCGACAGCGTCAACTCGACGACCCACGGGGCCTGGAAGTACCTGAACTTCACCAACTGACCGACTGAGGTACCGACGACTGAGGTACCGACGTACCCACGTAACGACGGCGACGCGCCCGACCTGGAAGGGTCGGGCGCGTCGCCGTCAGTGCGGGTCGGTCGCCGGGCGAACGTCAGTGGCGGTCGCCGCCGTGGCCGTGGTCGTGGCCGCCGCCGTGGCCGCGGTCGCCGCCGTGGTCGTGGCCGTGGTGGTGGCCCCAGGAGACCTCGTCGACGCGGCGGCCGTGGTCGTTGCGCAGCGTGGCGGTGTCGGAGCGGTTGTCCCACACCTCGCGACGGCGGTCCTGGTACAGGTCGGTGTCGGTGTCGTGGCCCCTGCCGGTGTGGACGCGGACCGTGGCGCGGGGCGCCAGACGGTAGTCGCTGAAGGTGTAGGTCTCGCCCTGCTCGTCCGAGAGGGTCCACTCGTCCAGGTTGATCGTGTGGCGGGTGGTGTTGGTGAGCTCCACCCACTCCTTGTTCAGGGAGCGGCGGGAGTTGTCGCGCCAGCCCGGCGCGTCGTACTGGACGTCGCTGATCTCCACCTTCGGCCGGTCCGGACGCGCGTGGTCGGCGGCGGACGCCGGCAGCGCCACCGCTCCGACGACGGCGCCGGCGGCGAGCACGGCTGCGGCGAGACGGCGGGCGGACACAGAGGAAACGGACACAAGGTCTCCTTGCTTGGTGCGGGTCGCGGCCTGGGGGCCGCAGACCCAAGACTTGCCTACCGAATCCGCCCTAAGTGCCCTGATAGGGCATCACGTTACGAATCGTGCATATACCGGTGACGGTAGCCTTCAATATCCATCTATGTACTGAACGCGTCGGACCCGTTGTCCCGTCGACCCCGCACGGCCCTCACCGCAGCGGGCCTCACCCGAAAGTGGGTCACAAGGAAAAAGCCGGTGAGGGCGCCCCGTCCCCACGGAACCCTCACCGGCGGTCTTCGACTGTCCTTCAGGTGTTCGGCCGGTCGGTGTTCAGCCGGCCCGGTGCGTCACACCCGTGCCAGCTCCCGGTCCTCGTCGCCGTCGCGGGAGGACGCGGTGTCGGCCGGGGGCTTCAGGCCCTCGCCCTCGACGTCCACGTTGGGCAGCACGCGGTCCAGCCACTTCGGCAGCCACCAGGCCCGCTTGCCGAGCAGCGCCAGCACCGCCGGCACGATCGCCATGCGCACGATGAACGCGTCGAAGAAGACGGCGATCGCGAGGCCGAAGCCGATCATCTTGATCATCGACTCGCTGGAGCTGATGAAGCCGCCGAAGACGGCCATCATGATGATCGCGGCGGCGGCCACGACCCGGGCGCTGTGCCGGAAGCCGGTCACCACGGCCTGGCTCGGGGACTCGCCGTGGACGTACGCCTCCCGCATCCGGGTCACGAGGAACACCTCGTAGTCCATCGCGAGTCCGAAGACCACGCCCACCATGAAGATCGGCATCATCGACATGATCGGGCCGGTCTCCTCGACGCCGATCAGGCCGCCGAGCCAGCCCCACTGGAAGACCGCGACCACGGCGCCGAGCGCGGCGAGCACGCTGAGCAGGAAGCCGAGGGCCGCCTTCAGCGGGACCAGGATCGAGCGGAAGACCACGATGAGGAGGAGGAAGGCCAGGCCGACCACCAGGCCCAGATACGGGATCAGCGCGTCGTTGAGCTTCTGCGAGAAGTCGATGTTCATCGCGGTGGTGCCGGTGACCAGCACCTTCGCGTCCGTGTCGGCCGTGACGTCGGCCCCCGCGCCCCGGATGGAGTGCACCAGGTCCTCGGTCTGCGTCGAGGAGGGCTTGGAGTTCGGGATCACGGTGATCATCGCGGTGTCGCCGGCCTTGTTGAACGTCGGCGGGGTCACCGTGACGACGTCCTCGAGTCCCTTGACGTCGTCGGTCACCGCGGTGGCCGCCGCCTGGGGGTCGTCGCTGTTCTTGGCGTCGACCACGATCATCAGGGGGCCGTTGAAGCCGGGGCCGAAGCCCTCCGACAGCAGGTCGTACGCCCGGCGCTGGGTGGTGGACGTCGGCTGCGAGCCGTCGTCGGGCAGGCCCAGTTCCAACTGGCTGGCCGGGAGCGCGATCGTGCCCAGGCCGATCACGCCGAGCAGCAGCACGGCGGCCGGCCGGCGGATGACGAAGCTCGCCCAGCGGACGCCCAGGCCGGGCTTGACCGGCTCGCCCGTTCCGTCGGTCGCCTTGTCCTTGGCCTTGCCCTTGCCCTTGCCGTCGGCCTTGTTCTCGGCCCTGGCCTTGGCCTTCGTGCTCTTCTCGCCGGCCGGCTTGACCTTCTTGCCCGCGTATCCGAGCAGCGCCGGGATCATGGTCAGCGCGATGAGGACGGCGACGACGACCGTGCCCGCCGCCGCGAGGCCCATCTTGGTCAGCATGGGCACGTTGACGACCGCGAGGCCCGCCAGGGCGATCACGACCGTGAGGCCCGCGAAGACCACCGCCGAGCCGGCGGTGCCGGTGGCGCGGCCGACCGCCTCCTCGCGGTCGCGGCCCTCGGCCAGCTCGCCGCGGTAGCGGGAGACGATGAACAACGCGTAGTCGATGCCGACCGCGAGGCCGATCATCAGCGCCAGCGTGGAGGTGGTGTCGCCGAGGTCGAGCGCGCTGGCGAGGGCGGTGATGGTGGAGACGCCGATGCCGACGCCGATGATCGCGGTCAGCAGCGGCAGTCCGGCCGCCACCAGCGAGCCCAGGGTGATGACGAGGACGACCGCGGCGATGGCGAGGCCGACGGCCTCGCCGACCGCGCCTGGTTCGGCGGCGGCCTGCAGCGCGTCGCCGCCGACGTCGACGGTCAGGCCGTCGGCCCGGGCGTCGTCCGCGGCCGTCTCGAGGGCGTCCCTGGTCGCGTCCTTCAGCTCCATGCCGGGCAGCTCGTACTTGACCGACGTGTAGGCGACCGTGCCGTCCTTGCTGACGGCGTTGGTCGTGAACGGGTCGGCGACGGAGACGACCTCGGAGCCGTCGCTCAGCGCCTTGACGGTCTTGTCGACGATCGCCTTGTTGTCGGCGTCCGTCATCTTCTCGCCCTCGGGCGCCTTGAAGACGATGCGCCCGGTCGCGCCGTCGGCGCTGGAGCCGGGGAAACGCTGTTCCAGCAGGTCGAAGGCCTTCTGCGCCTCGACGCCCGGAATGGAGAAGGAGGTGGAGCCCGCGGCGGGCGCGGAGGCCGCGCCGACTCCCGCGAGGGTCAGCAGCGCGACCCATATCAGGGCGACGAAGTGCCGTCGCCGAAAGGCGAACCGGCCGAGGTTGTAGAGGAACGTGGCCACGGAGGCGTACTCCCGGTCAGGTCGTGGGGTGTTCAGGGCAGGGGTGACCAACCCGGCGGGGAGAGCAGGGGTGATCGGCCCGACGACGTGAGCGGTGACGTCAGGATGGGCGGACCGTGGGGACGGTCAGAGGGTGATCAGGAGGGCGATCAGAGGACGATCAGGAGGTGGGGGGCGCGCAGAGGGCGGGGAGGACCACTGCGTCGATGTACGAAAGGAGGAACTCCTGGGTCGGCGGCTGCTCGTCGAGCAGCGTGCGGGCGGCGAACGCCCCGATCATCATGTGCATCATGAAGTCGGCCGCCGGGTTGTCCGCACGGACCTCGCCCCGGGCGACCGCCCGCGCCAGCACCCGGCGGAACTCCGCCATCTCCGGCTCGATGAGATGCTCCTTGAACGCCTTCAGGAGGTCCGGGTTGCCGTGGACCGCCATGGCCAGACCCCGCATCAGCGCGGAGTTCTGCTCCATCTGGCAGTCGTCCGACTGCTGTGTGAGGGCGTACAGGTCGCCCCGGAGCGAGCCCGTGTCGATCTCCCCGAGGGAGTGGACCGGCTTGTTGTGCCGCACCGCCTTCGCCACCAGCTCGGCCTTGCCGCCCCACTGGCGGTAGAGCGTCGCCTTGCTGGACCGCGTACGGGTGGCCACGGCGTCCATGGTGAGGGCGTCGTAGCCGACCTCCCGGAGCAGGTCGAGCACGGCCTCGTACAGCTCGGCCTCGCGCTCGGGCGTGATCCGACTGCGACGCGCCGTTGCGACCTCAGTCATGCCACTCACCCTTCCGCTCAGTCGTCCACTGTGACGAATGTAGCGCACCCGCCTGCGAAACGAAACAGTTTCGTACGTGTCGTGGCTCACCTCGCCCCTTGCAGATCCAGAAAGATCTCGAATGTCATAAGTTGCTCCGGTCCATCCCCCGGAAAAGCATGGGGAGGTGAGCTATCTGCGTCTGCCCCATCTCAACGGTGACCTGTTGTGCTTCGTGGCCGAGGACGACCTCTGGCTGGCCCCCCTGGACGAACCGGGCCGCGCCTGGCGGCTCACCGTCGACCGCGCCAAGGCCGGACACCCGCGCTTCTCCCCCGACGGCCGCGAGATCGCGTACACCAGCTGGCGAAGTCTCGTCCCCGAGATCCATCTGGTGCCGGTGGACGGCGGGCCGGGACGGCGGCTGACCTACTGGGGCAGCCTGGACACCCAGGTCTGCGGCTGGACGCCCCCGGACCAGGACGGCGCCACGGACATCCTGGCCGTCGCCTCCCACGGCGAGCCCTTCTCCTACTTCACCTGGGCCTACAAGGTCCCCACCGACGGCGCCCCCGGCCGCAAACTCCCCTGGGGCCCGGTCTCCGACCTCCAGGTCGCCGACATCGCGGGGGAACGGAAGACCCTCCTGCTCACCGGCACTCCCCCGCACGAGCCCGCCGCCTGGAAGCGCTACCGGGGCGGGGCCATGGGCCGTCTGTGGCTGCACGGACAGCGGCTCCTCGAAGGCCTCGAAGGGCACCTCCACTCCCCGATGGTCGTCGGCGGCCGGATCGCCTTCCTCTCCGACCACGAGGGCGTCGGCAACCTCTACTCCTGCGCCCACGACGGCTCCGACCTGCGCCGGCACACCGACCACGACGCCTTCTACGCCCGGCACGCCTCCAGCGACGGCACCCGGGTGGTGTACCAGTGCGCCGGAGACCTGTGGATCGTCGACGAGCTCGCGGCCGGCTCCGAGCCGCGCCGGATCGACGTACGGCTGAGCGGACCCCGGGCGGGGCGGCGGCCGTACCAGATCCCGGCCGCCCAGCATGTGGACGGGATCTCGGTGGACGAGACCGGGCGGGCGAGCGCGGTCGTGGTGCGCGGGAGTCTGTACTGGCTGACGCACCGCGACGGCCCCGCGCGGACGATCACCGACACGCCCGGGGTGCGGGTGCGGCTGCCGGAGATGCTCGGCTCCGGCGGACAGGTCGCCTATGTGACGGACGCAGACGGCGAGGACGCCGTCGAGATCGCCTATCTGCCGCGCGCCAGCGGCGACCGCGCGCCGCGCCGACTGGCGTCCGGAGAGCTGGGCCGGGTGCTGGAGATGGTCTCCGACCCGGACGGCGAACGCCTCGCCATCGCCGCGCACGACGGCCGGCTGCTGCTCATCACCGTGTCCGAAGATGCGGCTGCCGCCGCGGGCGCCGAGGGCGCCGGGGACGCCGGGGACGCCTCCCGGACGGACCCCGGGGGAGGGGTGGTCACCGAGCTGATCTCGTCGGTCAACGGGCCCGTCCGCGACCTCGCCTTCTCCCCGGACGGGGCGTGGCTGACCTGGTCGCATCCCGGGATCGGCCGCTCCCTGCGCCAGATCAAGATGGCGCGGATCTCCGGGATCGGCCACGGAGAGGGCGAGCGGCTGATCGTCGACGTCACCAACGGCCGCTTCGAGGACGAGAACCCGGTGTTCACCCGGGACGGCCGCTATCTGGCCTTCCTGTCCTGGCGCGGCTTCGACCCGGTGTACGACGTCCACACCGGGGACCTGTCCTTCCCGCTGGGCTGCCGGCCCTACCTGGTGCCGTTGTCGTCGGCGACCCCGTCCCCGTTCGCGCTGACCCCGGAGGGCCGCCCGGCCGCCGGGGGCCTGGACCCGGTGGAGGACGAGGAGGGCGGCGACGGGGCGGTGACCGTCGAGGTCGAGGGCCTGGAGAGCCGGGTCACCCCCTTCCCCGTCACGGCGTCCAAGTACTCGGCGATGCACCCGGTGGCGGGCGGCGGGCTGGTGTGGCTGCGCTGGCCGATCTCGGGGGCGCTGGGCGAGACGTTCGCCAACCCGGACGACACCAGCGGACGTCCGACCCTCGAGTTCTTCAACATCTCCAAGGCGAAGAAGTCCGAACTCGTCGACCACCTGGACTGGTTCGCGCTCAGCGGGGACGGCACCCGGCTGGTCGTGGTCGACGAGGGCGAGCTGCGCGCCACGCCCTCCACCGAGTCCGGGGACCTCGACTCGACGGTCTGGATCGACCTGCGCCGCATCCTGCACGAGGTGGATCCCGGCGCCGAGTGGCGGCAGGCGTACGCGGAGGCGGGCCGGCTGATCCGCGCCTACTTCTGGGACCCCGGGATGTGCGGGATCGACTGGGACGCGGTCCTCGAGCAGTACCGGCCGCTGGTCGAACGGGTCGCGTCCCCGGACGAGTTCGCGGACCTGCTGCGCGAGGTCCTGGGCGAACTGGGCACCTCCCACGCCTACGTCACCCCCGCCCGCCGCAACGAGGGGCCGCCGCACTACCAGCGCCGACAGGGGCTGCTGGGGGCCGACTTCGTGCACCGGGAGGGAGGGTGGACGGTCCGGCGGATCCTGCCCGGCGAGTCCTCCGACTCCAAGGCTCGTTCGCCGCTGGCCGGCACCGGGATCCGGGAGGGCGCGGTCCTCACCCATGTCGACGGACGCCCGGTGGACCCGCTGACCGGCCCGTATCCGCTGCTGGCGGGCGCGGGCGGCACGACGGTGGAGCTGACGTTCACCCCTGTGGAGGGCGACGCAGGCCACGCGCGCCGGGTCGCCGTGGTCCCCCTCGTCGACGAACGCCCCCTGCGCTACCAGCACTGGGTCGCCAAACGGCGTGCGGTCGTACGGGAGTTGAGCGGCGGCCGGTGCGGCTATCTGCACATCCCCGACATGGGCGGCTCGGGCTGGGCCCAGTTCAACCGCGACCTGCGGATGGAGGTGTCCCGGCCCGCGCTGCTGGTGGACGTGCGCGGCAACGCGGGCGGCCACATCAGCGAACTGGTCGTGGAGAAGCTGACGCGCAGGATCCTCGGCTGGGACCTCACCCGCGACGCCCAGCCGGTGTCGTACGCCTCCAACGCCCCGCGCGGGCCGGTGGTGGCCCTGGCGGACGAGGCGACCTCCTCCGACGGCGACATGATCACGGCGGCCTTCAAGCTGCTCAAGCTGGGCCCGGTGGTCGGCCAGCGCACCTGGGGCGGAGTGGTCGGCATGACCGGCCGCCACCAGCTCGGCGACGGCACGGTCATCACCGTTCCGATGAACGCGGCCTGGTTCGACGCCTACGGCTGGTCCGTCGAGAACCACGGCGTCATCCCCGACCTGGAGGTCCTGCGCACCCCCCTGGACTGGGCAGAGGGCCGCCACGCCCAACTCGACGACGCGATCCGCCTGGCCCTGGACCTGCTGGCCCTCAACCCCCCGGCGAACCCCCCGGACCTCAGCGCGGTACCGAACCGCTCACGTCCGAAGCTGCCGAGGCGGCAGGGCCTTCAGTGACACGAACGTGGGTGCCCTCCCCAGAGACCGGGAGGGCACCCACGTTTCGTTTCAGCAGCGCACGCTACATGTCGTGATCCCGGTCGCGCCGCTCGTCCGCCTCGCGCCGCATCCGCTCGGACGCCTCGTCGCGACCCTGCTGGCCGCCCTGCTTGCCCCGCTGCTGCATCTGCTCCTTCGTGTGCGCAGCCTTCTCCTTGGCCTGCTCCTGCAGCTTCTGGGACTGGTCCTGGAACTTGTCCTTCATACCCATGTGGGTTCACTCCTGTGGGAGATGAGGGGGGTTGGGGCCCCGTGGTGGGGCCTCGACCAGACTCACACGGGACGACAGGCCGCGCATTTCGATCAACTACGGTGCGTAGCGCGCGCCTCTTCGTCGGCCGCTCCGCCCGCTCCCACCAGCCCCGTCCGCATGCCCCGCAGCCTGGGCTCGAACCGCTTCATCTCGCGCTGTCCGACGGTCCCGATGAGCGCCGGGAGCCAGCCGCGTACGCCCTGCATCCCGCGTAGCCACCCCTGTCCGTACACATGGCTCGACCGCCGCTCTATGCCGGCGACCAACCGGTCCACCGCCGGGCCCAGCGGGTACGTCTTGTTCGCCGGCCACGGCAGCCGCCCGCGCAGCTCCCGCATCACCTCGTCCTGGTCGGCCCCGCGCACCATGTCGGTGTCGGTCCAGGACAGGTAGCCCACGCCGACGCGCACGCCCTGGTGGCCGACCTCGGCGCGCAGACAGTGCGCGTACGCCTCCACGCCCGCCTTGGACGCGCAGTAGGCGGTCATCATCGGCGCCGGGGTGATCGCGGCGAGGGAGGCGATCTGGAGCAGATAGCCCCGGCTCTCCCGCAGCACCGGCAGGAACGCGCGCGCGGTGACCGCCGAGCCGACGAGGTTGACCTCTATGACCCGGCGCCAGGCCTCCGGGTCGGAGTCGACGAAGGGTCCGCCGGACGCGACGCCCGCGTTGGCGACGACGACGTCCACCTTGCCGAAGCGTTCCTTCACCTCCGCAGCGACCCGGGACATGGCCTCCTGGTCGGTGACGTCGGCATACCAGTGGGCGCTGTCGCCGTGCAGCCGCTCGGCGACCTGCTTGAGCGCGTCCGGCTCCAGGCCGACCAGCGCGATCGTCGCTCCGCGCGCGGAGAGCTTGCGGGCGAGCAGCTCGCCGACGCCCCGGGCGGCGCCGGTGACGACGGCGACCTGCCCTTCGAGGCTGACCTTGTGGCTCATGCGCCCTCCTTCAACTGCGTGTACGTGGTGACGAGTTCGCGGATCCGGCCGGTGACCAGGTCGGGCGCCTCGACCGGTGTCATATGGCCGAGGCCGGGCAGTTCGGTGACGCCGAGGCTGTGCGGGAGCGCTGCGGCGATCCGGTGGGCGTGGACGGGCGGGGTCAGCCGGTCGCCGGTCCCGACGACCACCGCCGTCGGGACGGTCAACTCCCGTACGCCGTGGTCGAGATCGAGCCGGTCGAGGACCTGCGACCAGGAGTGCCGCACCCGGCGCGGGCAGGCGTGCACGATCCGGGCGCACGACTCCACCAGGTGCGGGGCGGATCCGGCGCCCATCGTGGCGTACCTGAGGATCTTCTTCGCGACCGGTGTGACCGGTCCGAGGGGCGCCCTCGCCCCGAGGATGTGCCGGGTCAGCCAGGTCCGCAACCGGCCGGGGCGGATCGGTACGACGGTGGACTCGGCGACCAGCCGCGAGGAACCGGTGCTGCACAGCAGGACGGCGGCGGCGTGTTCCCTCAGCTTGGGGCGCGCGGCCGCCGCCAGGACGGTCATGCCGCCCATGGAGTGCCCGGCGATCACCGCCTTCTCGCCGGTCGCGAGGGTCGCTTCCAGTACGGCTTCGAGGTCGTCGGCGAGCGCGTCCGTGCTGCACACCGCGCTCACCGGACTGCGTCCGTGGCCGCGCTGGTCGTAGGCGATGACGCGGTGGTCGGCGGCGAGGCCCTGGATCTGGGCGGCCCAGAAGGCCGTGGAGCAGGTCCAGCCGTGGGCGAGGACGACGGCGGGCGCGTCGTCGGGGCCGTGGACCTCGACGTGCAGCCGGGAGCCGTCGGCGGAGACGACGGTGAGTGCGCGGACGGCGGCCGGGGTCACGCGGTCACCTCGCTGTCGGCGGTCGCGGCGCTCTGGGCGGTCTCGGGGCTCTGGTGGGCGGGCGCGCGCAGGACCTCGTACTCGGCGAGGTCCACCCGTCGGGTCGCGCGCCGGAACTCTCCGGTCGTCCCCGGCCAGACGGTGGTGTTGCGCCCGCCTGCGTCCAGATACCAGCTGGTGCAGCCGCCCGTGTTCCACACCGTGCGCTGCATACGGTCCTGCACGCGCCGGTTCCAGGCGTGCACGGCGCTCGGGCGGGCGTCGAGGGCGGCGCGGCCGCCGAGGACGTTCAGTTGCCGCAGGTAGTCGGCCATGTAGTTCAGCTGGGACTCGATCATCAGGATCATGGAGGAGTTCCCGAGGCCGGTGTTGGGCCCGATGATCGTCATCCAGTTGGGGAAGCCGGCGGCGGACGCGCCGCGCAGGGCCTCCATGCCGTCCTTCCAGGACTCCGCGAGAGTATGCCCGGCGGCGCCGACGACCCGGTCGGCGATCGGCATGTCGGTGACGTGGAAGCCCGTGCCGAGGACGATCGCGTCGACCTCGGCCTCGCTGCCGTCGGCGGCGACGAGCGTGGACCCGCGGATCTCGGCGAGCCCGCTGGCCACCAGGTCCACGTTGGGCTGCGCGAGGGCCGGATAGTAGGCGCTGGACAGCAGGATCCGCTTGCAGCCGATGCGGTAGTCGGGGGTGAGCTTGGCGCGCAGGGCCGGGTCCTTGATCGCGCGGGCCATGTTCCGCTTGGCGAGCTGTTCGACGAAGCCCAGCTCGTTGGGGTGCTTGGTGAAGGCCTGGACCTGGAGTTCGCGGATGCCCCAGAGCAGCCCCCGGCGAAGTCGGGCGGTGAAGGGCAGCGTCCGGTGCAGGGCGCGCTCCGCGCCGCTGATGGCACGGTCCACCCGGGGCATCACCCACGGCGGGGTGCGCTGGAAGAGCGTCATCCGCGAGACGAGGGGCTGCAGGGCGGGCACGATCTGGATGGCGGACGCGCCCGTGCCGACCATGGCGACCCGCTTCCCGGCGAGGTCGGCGTCGTGGTCCCAGCGGGCGGAGTGGAAGACCTTGCCGGGAAAGGAGTCCAGGCCGGGGATGTCCGGGGTCTTCGGCTCGGACAGCGGGCCGGTGGCGGAGACGACGACGTCGGCGCTGAGCGCGCCGGCGGCCGTCTCGATGTCCCAGCGCAGCTCCGCCGCGTTCCAGGTCATCCGCTGCACCTCGGCCCCGAAGCGGAGGTGGGGCCGGAGCCCGAAGACGTCCGTGACGTGCTCCAGATAGGCCCGGATGTGCTCCTGCCCGGAGAAGGTGCGCGGCCACTCGGGGTTGGGCGCGAAGGAGAACGAGTACAGGTGGGAGGGCACGTCACAGGCGCACCCCGGGTAGCTGTTGTCCCGCCAGGTGCCGCCCACGCTGTCGGCGCGCTCCAGGACGACGAAGTCGGTGATCCCCTCGCGGCGCAGCCGCACGGCGGCCCCCAGTCCGCCGAACCCGGACCCGATCACCGCCACCCGCACATGCTCGGTCATCCCGACACCTCCCACTGTCCCACGACCCCGCCAGTGAACACTGGCGCAGTCGGACTGTAGGGCAGCTCCGTACCGAGCGGTAGGGGCCGGACGGGGAAAGTTACCCGGGGTACGACATAGGGTGCGGGCGTGGCAGACAAGCGTGAATACCGCATGGAGGAGCTGGCCGAGAAGGCCGGCATCACGGTGCGCACCCTGCGCTTCTACCGCGAGCGCAAGCTGCTGCGGCCGCCCCGCCGCCAGGGCCGTATCGCCTGGTACGACGACGGCCATCTGGCCCGGCTGCGCACGATCGCGGCGCTGCTGGAGCGCGGCCACACCCTCACCGGCATCGCCGAGCTGGCGGACGCCCTCGACCACGGGCACGACGTCGCCGAGCTGATCGGCCTCGGCGGCCCCACCGAGGAGGAGCCGGTCCGCCTCACCCCCGAGGAGCTCGCCGCCCGCTTCGAGGGCCAGGTCACCCCGGAGAACCTCGCCGCCGCCCTCGACCTGGGCTATCTGGGCACCGACGGCGACGAGATCGTCCACATCAGCCGACGTCTGCTGGACGTCTCCGCCGCGCTGGTCCGCGAGGGCATCCCCCTCGCCGAGGTCCTCTCCGTCGGCGCCCGGGTCCGCGAACACGCCGACGCCCTCGCCGGCCTCTTCACCGACCTGGTCCTGCGCCACGCCACCGAGGCCGACCTGCCCCGGCTACGCCCCCTGGCCCGCAGCGTGGTGGAGGCGGAACTGTCGCTGGCGCTGGACCGGCGGCTGCGCGAGCCGCCGGCCGCACCTCAGACCTCGGTGAAGAACAACGTGTAGTCGGCGCTACGGCTGTCGGAGTACGTACGGCGGCTGCTGTGGAGATCAACGCGAGTTGGCATGCGCGGGCTACCGGTCGACCGTCGGCCCGCCGCCTGATCGAGGTCGGTCACCTCTCGAAAGTCACCGTCACCGGAGCATGGTCCGACCAGCGCTCCCCATGACTGGCCGCCCGCTCCACGACCGCCTTGACGGCCCGCGCCGCCAGCCCGGGCGTCGCCACGGCCAGATCGATCCGCCATCCCGAGTCGTTGTCGAAGGCCCGCCCCCGGTACGACCACCAGGTGTACGGCCCGTCGACGTCCGGGTGCAGGGTCCGCACGACGTCGACGTACCCCCCGTCCGCCTGGTCGAGCACCCGGCCCAGCCACTCCCGTTCCTCCGGCAGGAAGCCGGAGCTCTTCTGGTTGGCGCGCCAGTTCTTGAGGTCGGCCTGCTGGTGGGCGATGTTCCAGTCGCCGCAGACCAGGACCTCGCGGCCGTCGGCGGCGGCTCGTTCGCGCAGGTCCTTGAGGTGGGCGAGGAACTCGTCCATGAAGCGGACCTTCTCGTCCTGGCGGTCGGTGCCGACCTCGCCGGAGGGGAGGTAGAGGGAGGCGACCGTCACACCGGGCAGGTCCGCCTCGACATAGCGGCCGCTGCCGTCGAACTCGGCCGAGCCGAAGCCGACGCGGACGGCGTCCGGCTCACGGCGGGTGTAGAGGGAGACGCCCGCGCGGCCCTTGGCGGCGGCGGGGGCGTGCGTGACGTGCCAGCCCTCGGGGGCGCGGACCGCCTCGGGCAGCTGCTCGGCCTCGGCGCGCACCTCCTGGAGGCAGAGCACGTCGGCGGAGGTGTCCGCGAGCCACTCCACGAAGCCCTTCTTCGCGGCGGCGCGCAGACCGTTCACATTCACGGAGGTCACAGTCAGCACCCGGGCACGATACCGGCACACTGGTGGGGGTCCGACTGTCGACCGGCGCCGGCCTCCCGGAATTCCCCGAGCTCGATTCCGCATAGATGTACTGTGGGCAGCATGAATATACGCCCTGTACCCTTCGATCACCCCGACGCCGTCAAGCTCGACGCCGAGGTCCAGGCGGAGTACCACGAGCGCTACGGCGACGGCGGCGACGCCACGGTCCTGGCGCCGTCCGACTTCGCCCCGCCGCGCGGGGTGTACCTCATCGCCTACGACGAGCTGGACCGGCCCGTGGCCACCGGCGGCTGGCGCAGCCAGGACGAGAACGGCGAGGGCAACGAGGACGGCGACGCCGAGCTGAAGCGGATGTTCGTCATCCGGGACATGCGCGGCCGGGGGCTGGCGCGGCGGATGCTCACCGCCCTGGAGGACGACGCGCGGGCGGCCGGGCGCACGCGGATGGTGCTGGAGACCGGCACCGAGCAGCCGGAGGCCATCGCCCTGTACACGTCCAGCGGGTACGAGCCGTGCGGGAAGTTCGGCTACTACCGGGAGTACGAGTCGAGCCGCTGCTTCGCCAAGCCCCTCAACGAGTCCCTCCGCGATTAGGGGCGCTCACCGGGTACGGGCGTTCAGCTTCTGAGGTAGGCCAGGACCGCGAGCACGCGTCGGTGGGTGTCGTCGGCCGGGGGCAGGTCCAGCTTCGTGAGGATGCTGCCGATGTGCTTGCCGACGGCCGCCTCCGAGACCACGAGCGACCTGGCTATCGCCCCGTTGGACTTCCCCTCGGCCACCAGCCCCAGCACCTCCCGTTCGCGCGGGGTCAGCCGGGTCAGCGGATCGCGGCGGCGGCGCAGCAACTGCCGTACGACTTCCGGGTCGATGACCGTGCCGCCGGCCGCGACCTCGCGCAGGGCGTCCACGAACTCCTCCACCTGGCCGACCCGGTCCTTGAGCAGATAGCCGACCCCGGCGCCGTCGCCGGAGTCGAGGAGCTCGGCGGCGTAGGCGCGCTGGACGTACTGGCTGAGGACGAGGACCGGCAGGCCGGGGCGCTCGGTGCGCAGCCGGACCGCCGCGTGCAGGCCCTCGTCCTGGAAGGCGGGCGGCATACGGACGTCGGTGACGACGACGTCGACGTCGGGGGCGTGGTCGGCGACCGCCGCCAGCAGGCCCCGCGCGTCGCCCACCGCCGCGACGACCTCGTGGCCGAAGCGGGTGAGCAGGGTCGTCAGACCGTCGCGCAACAGCACGCTGTCCTCGGCGAGGACTACGCGCAGGCCGTGTCCGTGTCCGTTTCCGGCAGCCGGCTCGGCTGACTCGATTGGCTCGACCGACTCGACTGACTCGGCTGGCTCGGCTCGCAAGGGATCTCCACACGCAGCAGGGTCGGTCCGCCCGGCGGGCTGGTCAGCGACAGTCTTCCATCGAGCACCGACACCCGGTCCGCGAGACCGGTGAGCCCGGTGCCCCGGCCGGGGTCGGCGCCGCCTCGGCCGTCGTCCCGCAGCTCCAGCGCCAGCCGGCCGTCGCGGTGCTCCCCCGTGACCCGGGCGCGGCTCGCCCCGCTGTGCCGGGCCACGTTGGCCAGCGCCTCGCAGACCACGAAGTAGGCGGCGGCCTCCACGGCCTGCGGCAGCCGGGGCGTCTCCGGCGCGAACTCGACGTCCACGGGGACCGGCGAGCGGTCGGCCGCGTCGGCGACGGCGGCCGCCAGGCCGTAGTCGGCGAGCACCTTGGGGTGGATGCCGTGGATCAGCTCGCGCAGTGCGGCGAGGGCGGCGCCCGCCTCCTCGTGGGCGCGGGCGAGCTGCTGGGCGAGGGGCCCGCCGGGCGGGGCGTCGAGGCGGGCCAGACCCAGGGTCATGGTGAGGGCGACGAGGCGTTGCTGGGCGCCGTCGTGCAGGTCGCGTTCGACACGGCGGCGCTCCGCCTCGAAGGCGTCGACCAACCGGGCGCGGGAGCGGGTCAGTTCGACGACCCTGGCCTGCGGGTCGCCCTCGCGCGGGGCGACCAGCCGCCGGGTCAGCGCGGCCCGGGCGCCGGCCGCGACGCCGAGGACGTAGGCGCCGGCGGCCAGCAGCAGCGCGCCGAGCACGGCGAAGCCGAGCGCCTCCGGCAGTGTGGTGACCGTCCACAGCTTGGCCACCTTGATCTCCCGCCCGCCGCCGACGGCGGCCAGCAGCAGCGGGGTCGCGGCCATCGCCAGCGGCAGGAACAGGGCGACGGTCAGCAGGAGTGCCTCGGCGGGCCACAGGAGGCAGGCGGCCAGGAGGGTGTGTCCCAGCTCGCGCCAGGTGGCGCGGTCGCGCAGCCGGGTGGTGAGCCAGGCGCGCACGCCGGGCTCACGGAGTTCGGCGTGCGCGCCGGGCGCAGGGGCCGGATCGACCCATCTCAGCCTGCGCCGCTCCAGCGCGGCCACCGGCAGCCCGGCGAGGACGGTGACCGCGAGCAGGGGCAGGCCCACGAGCACGACCGCGAGGACCCCGCCGACGGCTACCCACACCACCAGCCCCACCAGAACAGCAGCCCCGCCGAGGGACCCCGTCAGCAGATAGGCGACGGCGCGCCAGGGCCACGGCGAGAGCAGATAGCCCGGCCGGGACAACGCCTGCCACACGTTTCGGGGATGCATGCGGATCACCGTAGAAGCCGGGCCCGGCCGGAACCACCCTGCTGGACGGAGCACCGAGGGTATGCCTGGCCCTACCCCGACTCTCGCTCCTGCCCGACAGACCCGCCCCGGGGGCACACGGTTTCGTAAGGCCATGACCACAGACGCCGTACAACCGGCCGCCGTCCAACCGGCCGCCGTCCAGTCGACCGCCGTCCAACCTGCCGCCGTGCAACTGACCGCCGTGCAAAGGCGATACGGATCGACGAGATCGACGGGCACCGGGGTGACCGCGCTCGACGACGTCACGCTCGCCCTGCCCCGCGGCTCCTTCACCGCCGTCATGGGGCCCTCCGGCTCGGGCAAGTCGACGCTGTTGCAGTGCGCCGCCGGGCTCGACCGGCCCACCGCGGGCTCGGTGCGGGTCGGCGGGACCGAGCTGACCGCCCTGAGCGAGCGCCGGCTGACGCTCCTGCGGCGCGAGCGGATCGGCTTCGTCTTCCAGGCCTTCAACCTGCTGCCCGCCCTGACCGCCGAGCAGAACGTGGCCCTCCCCCTGCGCCTGGCCGGCCGCCGCCCGTCGAAGGCCCGGGTGCGCGAGGCCCTGCGCCAGGTCGGGCTCGCCGAGCGCGCCGGACACCGCCCCGCCCAGCTCTCCGGCGGCCAGCAGCAACGCGTCGCGCTGGCCCGCGCCCTGATCACCCGCCCCGAGGTCCTCTTCGCCGACGAGCCCACCGGGGCCCTGGACTCGACGGCCGGCCGCGAGGTGCTGACGCTGCTGCGCGCCATGGTCGACACGGAGGGCCAGACGGTCGTGATGGTCACCCACGATCCACTGGCCGCCTCCTACGCGGACCGTGTGGTCTTCCTGGTCGACGGCCGCGTCCACGGCGAACTGACCGGCGCGGACGCGGAGACGATCGCCGCCCGGACGGCCGGGCTGGAGAGCAACGGGCACAGGAGCGGTGAGCAGGCGGTGGGCACGTCATGCTGAGCGTCGCACTGCGCACCCTGCGCGCCCGCTGGACCGCGTTCGTCGGCAGCTTCGTCGCCCTCGCGCTGGGCGTCGGACTGCTCGCCGTGATGGGCCAGGCCCTGGCCGCCTCGCTGGAGGCGCCGGAGCACGCCCCGGAACGGTTCGCGGCGGCCCCGGTGGTGGTCAAGGGGCAGGACACCCTGCGGGTGCCGACCCCGATCGGCGAACGGACGGCGAAGTTGGCGACGCCGCGTCCGGTGCCGGCCGCCACGATCACCGCGCTCCGCGCACTCGGCCCGGTCACCCAGGACCGCTCCTTCCCGGTCCGGGCGCCCGGCGCACCCGCCGATCTGGTCGGCCACCCCTGGCCGACGGCGCGCTTCGCGTCGTACGAACTGACCGCCGGCCGTGCGCCGGAGACCGCCGACGAGGTCGTGACCACCGGAACCTGGGCGACCGTGGGCGACCGCCTACGCACCGGGGACGGACGAGTGCGGGTGGTCGGCACCGTGCGGGCGGCAGGCGCGGCGCAGGCGTCGGGCGCGGCGCAGGCGTCGGGCTCCGAGAACGCGATCTTCTACGCGGACGCACGGGCCGCCCGACTAGCCCCGACGTCGACCCAGTTGGTGGTCGAGGCGGATGCGACGGCCGTACGCGCGGCGGTGGGCGAGACGGCGAGCGTCCTCACGGGCGACGCCCGCCGTCTCGCCGACGCCGACCCCGACCCCGACCGCGACGCCGAGGCCCTGACCGCGCTGAACGCCCTGTTCGGCACGGCCGGCGGGGTGACCGCCTTCGTCTCCGTCTTCGTCGTCGCCTCCACCTTCGCCTTCGCGGTCGACCGGCGGCGGCGCGAGTTCGGGCTGCTGCGCACCGCGGGGGCCACCCCGGGCCAGATCCGGCGGACGGTCCTGGCGGAGGCGCTGCTCGTCGGCACGCTCGCCTCGGCGACCGGCTGCGCACTCGGCGCGTACGGCGCCCCGCACCTGGCCGAGCTGGTGGTCGACGGCGGTCTCGCACCGGGCTGGTACGCGATCGGCGGCCACGTCTGGCCGTACGTACTCGCCTTCTGGACGGGCCTGTCGGTCGCCCTGGCCGGTGCGGCGGCCGCGTCCTGGCGGGCCGGGCGGACCGCGCCGACGCAGGCGCTGCGCGAGGCCGCGGTCGACGGGCGCGCGCTGACGTCGGGACGCCGGGTGTGCGGTACGGCGCTGCTGCTCACGGCCGCCGCGACCCTGGCGTACGCACTGGCGACCGATCCGGGCGACCTGCTGCACCGCAAGACGTACATCAGCCGTCCGATGCTGCTCATCACGGCGACGGCGCTGCTCTCGCCCGCGCTGGTGCGCCCCCTGGCCCGGCTGCTCCCCCGGCTGCCCGGCCCCGTCAGCCTGCTGGTGCGCGAGAACGCGCTCGCCGGAGCCCGCCGTACCGCCGCCGCGGCCGCGCCCGTCCTGGTCACCGTGGCCCTCGCCGGCTCCCTGCTGGGCGCGACGGCCACGTTGAACGAGGCCAGGGCGGCGGAGGTGCGGCAGCAGACGGCCGCGGACTTCGTGCTGACGCCCGGCGACGGCGGCAGCGGCGACGGCGGTGCGACTGTGCCGGCGAGCACGGTGGAGCAGCTCCGGCGGATCCCGGACACGATCGTCTCCGCCGGCGCGGCGACGGCCGTGTACACCCTGGAGGACGGGGTCGCACTGGTGAAGTCCGAGGCACGGGCTGCCGATCCGGGCCTCCTGGGTTCCGCGCTACGACCGCCGGTGACGGCGGGCCGGCTCGCCGACCTGGACGACGCTTCGATCGTCGTGACGGAGGAATGGGCGGAGCACCGGGTGGGGCAGCGGGTGCGGATATGGCTCGGCGACGGCACCCCGAAGACGTTGCGCATCGCCGCCGTACTGGCTGTCGGCACCGGCGACAACGGCGTCTACGTCACCCCGGCCAACGCGGGCGGCGCGGGCGTCGACCGGATCGACGTACGGGTGCGGGCGGGGGCCGATCCGGCGGCGGTCGCGGCGCGGCTGCGGGCGGTCGACGGAGTGCGGGTGCTGACCACGGCACAGTGGGTGCGGGCGAGTTACCCGCAGACCAACCGCACCACCCGCCTCGGACTCCTGCTCGTCCTGGGCGTCGCGCTCCTCTACACCGGCATCTCGCTCGCCAACACCCTCCTCATGGCCGCGGCCGACCGCCGACGGGAGTCGAGCATCCTCCGCCTGGCCGGAGCCACCAACGGCCAACTCCTGTGCCTGACCGGCGTGGAGGCCCTCACCGTCGTAGGACTGGGGGCGGTCCTGGGCCTCGCGGTCACCGCCGCGAACCTCGCCGGCCTGGCCGGCGCGCTCCATCTGGTCTCGGCTCCGGCGACGGTCGTCGTGCCTTGGGAGGCGATGGGCTGGGTGGCGGGAGCTTGCGGGGTGGTGGGGGTCGTTGTTTCCCTGGCGGCGACGGTGGGGTCAGGGCGCGGGTGAGGGGGTCGCCTGGCGCGGTGGCCGTGGGTCCAGCAGGGCGGGCTCGGTTCCCTGGTCCGGCAGGTACATCGAGCGTGCCCACCAACTCCACCGCATCGCCCACCAGCCGGTCCCGCCCGAACCCCTCCCCCACCCCGAACCGGCATGACCGGGCATGACCGGGGCTGGGCAGACGGCTGTCGGGGCGGGCGGGAACGGGCGCCCTGCTGACCGGGTTCCTCACCGGCCTCGACCAGCAGTTCGACTCCCTCCAGCCGTCCGACGCACCGCGCCTGGGCACGATCCTGCTCGACCTGCTGCTGGCCTGGTTCGCCCAGCTCCTCGACGCCGAGGCCGCCCTGCAACCGGAGACCCGGCACTCGGCCATGACCGAGCGCATCCGGACGTTCATCCGGCAGCACCTCCACGACCCGGAGCTGACCCCGCCCGTGATCGCCGCCGCCCACCACATCTCCCTCAGCTACCTGCACCGTCTCTTCCAACAGCAGGCACAGGGCGAGACGGTCGCGGCCTGGATCCGCGGCCAACGGCTGGAAGGCGCCCGCCGCGACCTGACGAACCCCACCCTGCGCGCCACCCCGATCCACACCATCGCCGCCCGCTGGGGCCTCCCCCGCCCCGCCGACTTCAGCCGCGCCTTCCGCACCGCCTACGGAGTACCGCCCACGGAGTACCGGCTCCAGGCACTGGCCGTACGGGAGTAGCCGAGACGCACGCCGGCGCATGCCATGTCCGGCCTGACAGGGGATGCGTCGGGGCATGCAGCAGCAGTGGACGATGCTCGGATCTCGTCAACTGCCCCCGAGCCAAGTCGGGCGCACGGTCACGCGTCATGCCTCATGCCTCAGACACATGAACTCATGAGCGGGAATGACGGGTTCTCCGGGGGTGGGATCGATGGCGCCGATCCTGAAAGCCACGGTCGCCACAACGATCGGTGTGTTCGCCGCCCTCGGGCGCATCAAACGCCAACGGTGGCGCGGAGGGACCTTCTTCGCCGGCAGCTCGAACGTGGCCAGTTCGACCCAACGGTCATAGTTGGTCAGGTAGCAACGCACCGGCGCATGACACTGCCGGCATGTGCGGGGCTCGACCCATTCCACGTCATCCGGGTCGAATTCGGGGTCCGGTGCCGCTGTGGCGCCTTCGCACAGGGCAAGCTCGTTGGCGACCTTGTTCCAGCACCTGTCGCAGAGTTCGACCGACAGGGGAACGATCCGTCCCCGCTCACGAACGTCAGGCCCGTTCGAGGAGCACAACAGGCACTCAGGCTGGCTGACACTGTGGAGAACCGCCATTTTTTGAGTGTGAGTGCCCGGTACATCATTCAAACAGGGCGCATTTCGGCCTTGTTCGGCAAACTCGCACTTCAGTCGCCCGATCGGCGCGCAGGCGCCACTACCGCCTTGAACCACCACTCAACCCAGCTCCCCTCCCGTCCGGCGTCGGCACACACCGCGGAGCAGCGGGCCGAAGGCACGAGCGCAGTGCGGAGCGGAGCCGGAAGCACGCCCGGCCGGGCGGAGTGCGGGCAGGGCTCGATGAGGTGGAAAACCGGTAGCAGCTCCCTGGCCGACAGGCGCTCTGGCGCTGGTCACGCCTCCGTGACGGCCTACAGCCAAGCTCACGGCGAAGACGACCGCTCCTCCCCTGCTAGTCGCGGAGGCCGAGCGACTCAACAGGGTCTTGTCCGGCTTGACTCCGGTCCTCACCTCAGATCAAGTCGCGCAGATCTACGCGGTCGCCCGTGACCCTCGAACCTGGCACTAGCCGCGCAGAACCCAGTCGTCGACGTCGTACTCCAGGACTTGGCAGGCCGCACCCAGCGTCATGTCGTCAATCTCCCCAGGGCGGCCCGTCCGCGCATGCAGCGCGGCAGACGAGGATCACGGGCATGCCGACGGAGCTGCTCAACCGTGCCACGCCAAAGAGCCCCAGCCGGATCTCTCCGACTGGGGCTCTGAGCTGCGGTGGACCTGTGGGGATTTGAACCCCAGACCCCCTCGATGCGAACGAGGTGCGCTACCAGACTGCGCCACAGGCCCTTGCAACGAGTGAAACTCTAGCACCCCCATCGGGGTGCTTGGAAATCCGTTCCCCGCGGGCGGACGCGGGCCGACCGCAGGTCACGAGCCCCGGTCACTCGTTGGCGGCTCGGGGGCGGCCGTCGTCGTCGTACTGGTCGAACAGGGGGGTGCGGCCGCGTTCCCGGGAGCGGCGGGCCGAGGCGGCCCGGCGGGCGTCGCTGCGTTCGTCGCCCTCCGGCCTGGGCTCGCCGTCGGAGGCCTCGTCCGACTCGCCGTCCGCTCCGGCGCCGCTCTCGGCGTCCCGGTTCCGGTCGTCGGCGGTGTGCTCGTGGGCCCCGTCCGCCGTGTCCTGGTCCGGCGCGACCGAGCTGGAGCGGGCCGAGCTCCAGGCGTCCGGCGCTCCGAGGTCCACGTCTGAGGTGGCCCGGGGCGCGACCGGCGCGGTCACGTAGGTCGGCAGCGGTACCGGTACCGGGTCCCAGCTCTCGCCGTGGCCGGGCCGGCGCTGCCGCTCACGCTGCTGATCGACCCACTCCGCGTGGTCGGTCTGCTCGACGAGCGCCCTGCGGTCCGCGGCCAGCGCCAGCAGCCCGGGGTCGGTCTCCGGTTCGGGGTCCTCGTGCGGCTCCTCTGCGCCGGCGTCCGGGCCGGTGTCGGCCGAGGCGTTCGCGGACGCCGAGGCCCGCCTGCGCGGCTGGCGCTCCCGCAGCCGCTGCGCGGCGACCTCGGCCCGCCTGCGGTCCATCTGGTAGGCGAAGCGCCGGTGCTCCTGGGAGCGCAGGTACGCGATGTAGGCGCTGAGCAGGACGGCGGGCACGGCGGGCGCCCAGAGGAACGTGAGTCCGCCGACGGCCGCGACGACCGCGCCGAGCGTGAAGGCGAGGAAGAGCAGGACGGTGGTGCGCCGACGGCGTGCGAGCGCCTTCGAGCGCTGGGCGCGCGCGGCGGCCGCCTGTGCGGAGGGCGTCGTGCGTCTCGCGACGGGGACCCGTGCCGGCGCACGTTCCGGCATGCGCTCCGCCCCACGCTGGTGCGCCGACGCGGCGCTCGCTTCATACCCGTGCCCCGATGCGGACGCGGGAGCCGATTCGGGCGCGGAGGCCTGCTCGTGCGGGGACTTGACCGCGTGCTCGCGCGCCGGCTTCGCCGCCTGTTCGCGCGCGGGCTTGGACGCCTGCTCACGGGTGGGCCGGGACGCCTGTTCGCGCTCCTGGCCGCGCGCCGGTTCACGCGTCGGCTCCGGGCGTTCCTGCCCGCGCTCCTGCCCACGTGCCGGTCCGCGCTCCTGCGGACGCTCCTGAACCGTCGCTTTCACCTGCGGGCGGGTCGGAGGCATGGCGAAGGCCCGGACGTCCACCGATGCGGTGACGCCGTCCGGCGGCACGTCGGAGTCGGGCTCGCCCTCCTCGGTGGAGCGCGCCCGCAGGTCCTTGGCGTACCGGCGCTCCATGCCCGCCCGTCCGGACAGCAGCCGGATGGCGGTGCTGAAGCGTTCCGTCGGACGGGCTTCGTTCAGCTCGTCCTGCCTACGGAGCCACATCGGCACCAAGTAGGCGGCCCAGGCCCCGACGATGACTGCGTAGATGAGGCCGCTGCTGCTCACGCCTCACACGGTAGAGGGGTTTGCGTGAGGCCATCCGCCAATTGGGCCGGTGTGTCGCACGATCTGGCTGATATTTCGAGCTTTTTTTGTGACCGATGCGATCAACGGGCCGCCGAGGGAGTGAATTCAGCGCTCCGAGACCGCTACTAGAACGCCTCCAGAACGCCCCTAGACGGTCACCACTCGATCACTTTCGAACACTTATTCAATTTCTGGGGCCGCCGTGATTCCCGGGAGTGTTCTGGGAGGCGTTGCGGGGGTTGTTCTGGGGGTCGCGGGGCTCACTCCGGGAGCGCGTGCGCCGCCAGCGGCTCAGCAGACCCTCCGGCACCTCCTCCGCGGTGAGTGCGAAGACGAGGTGGTCGCGCCAGGCGCCGTCGATGTGGAGATAGCGCGGCCGCAGCCCCTCCTCGCGGAAGCCGAGTTTCTCCACGACCCGGCGGCTGGGCCCGTTCTCGGGCCGGATGCAGACCTCGATGCGGTGCAGCCCGACCCTGCGGAAACAGTGGTCCACGACGAGCGCCACGGCCGTCGGCATCACCCCGCGGCCGGCCACCGACTCGTCCACCCAGTAGCCGACGTGCCCGGAGCACATGGAGCCCCAGGTGATGCCGGCGACCGTCAACTGCCCGACGAGCCGCCCCTGGTACTCGATGACGAACGGCAGCATCCGCCCCGCGTTCGCCTCGGACCGCAGATGCCTCACCATCTGGCGGTACGTGGGCCGGTGCGCGATCGGCCCGCTGGGCGCGGGCGGCGGGATGGTCGCCTCCCAGGGGCGCAGCCAGTCCCGGTTGCGCCGGTTGACCTCACGCCAGGCCCGCTGGTCGCGCACCTTTATGGGCCGCAGGACGATGTCGCCGTCCACCAGCTCGACAGGCCACGATGGGCTGTTCAGCTCGCACCCCCCGTGCCGGCCCCGGGTCTGGGGTGGTCGCCGCCGCGGATCTGGTCGACGGCGTGCGTCAGCAGGGGCTCCAGAACGGCCAGCCCGTCCTTCACCCCGCCGGTGGAACCCGGGAGGTTGACGATCAACGTGCCGCCCGCCACTCCGGCCAGGCCCCGGGAGAGCGCCGCGGTCGGCACCTTCTCCCGGCCGTACGCCCGGATGGCCTCCGCGATGCCCGGCACCTCGTGGTCGATCACCGCGCGGGTCGCTTCGGGCGTGCGGTCGGTGGGGGAGATCCCGGTGCCGCCGGTGGTGACGATCACGTCGTATCCCGCCTCGGCCCCCGCCCGCAGCACCGCCTCCACGGGGTCCCCGTCCGGCACTACCTGCGGCCCGTCGACAGCGAAACCGAAGCCCTTGAGGCCTTCGGCGATCAGGGGCCCGCCCCGGTCCTCGTAGACCCCGGCGGCGGCCCGGTTGGAGGCGGTCACGACCAGCGCGGCGTACGGCGCGAGCAGCGCGCCGCCGATCGACGCATCGAGTGTCATGCCCGGCTCCAGTCGCCCGACTTGCCGCCCGTCTTCTCCTCCACGCGCACGTCCGTGATGACCGCTCCCTTGTCGACCGCCTTGACCATGTCGATCACGGTGAGCGCGGCGACGGAGACCGCAGTGAGGGCCTCCATCTCGACTCCCGTGCGGTCCGTCGTCCTCACCGTGGCGGTGATCTCCACGGCGTCGTCCGCGACCGACAGGTCCAGTTTCACACCGGACAGCGCCAAGGGGTGGCACAGCGGGATGAGGTCCGGGGTGCGTTTGGCGCCCATGATGCCCGCGATCCGCGCGGTGGCCAGCGCGTCGCCCTTGGGAACGCCCTCGCCGCGCAGCAGCTCGATCACGCGGGGCGAGACCAGGACGCGACCGCCGGCGCGCGCCGTGCGCGCGGTCACGTCCTTGCCGGACACGTCGACCATGCGGGCGGCGCCCGCCTCGTCGATGTGCGTGAGTCGGTCCTGCGCGTCCTGCGCGTCCTGCGTGCTCATGTGTTCTGTGGGCTCCCGGTCCGGGTCCGTCGCGGTACGGCGCACGGGCCTGTTGTGCGCGACACGGTACCCCCATGTCGGGGCGCTCAGCGGCACGGGATCGTCCTGCGGACGACTCCGCGCGCGGGTGCTCAGCCCAGCAGGACGACCTCGACCTCGGCGCCGGGCTCGACGGACTCCACGTCCTCGGGTACGACGATCAGCGCGTCCGCGTGCGCCAGGGCCGCGACGAGGTGGGAGCCCGCGCCGCCGACCGGGCGGACGGCGCCGTCGGCGTGCACGGCGCGCAGGAACTGTCTGCGGCCCTTCGGGGAGGTCAGCGCCTTGTCCGCGGTGAGCTTCGCGCGCGTGGTGGGCCGGTGGACGTCCTCGAGCCCCATCAGGGTGCGGATGGCGGGCCGCACGAACAGCTCGAAGGAGACGTACGACGACACCGGGTTGCCGGGCAGGGCCAGCAGGGGGATGTGGTCGGGGCCGATGGAACCGAAGCCCTGGGGCTTGCCGGGCTGCATGGCGAGCGTGCGGAACTCGATGCCGCTGCCCGCCTCGTCCTCGTCCCCGACGGACGACAGCGCCTCCTTGACGACGTCGTAGGCCCCGACGCTCACGCCGCCGGTGGTGACGAGGAGGTCGGCGCGGACGAGCTGGTCGTCGATGGTGGAACGGAGGGTCTCGGCGTCGTCGGCGACCGCGCCCACCCGGTAGGCGATGGCGCCGGCGTCCCGGGCGGCCGCGGTGAGGGCGAAGCTGTTGGAGTCGTAGATCTGGCCGCTGCCCAGCTCCTCGCCGGGCTGGACGAGTTCGCTGCCGGTGGACATCACGACCACGCGCGGGCGCGGGCGCACGCGTACCGAGGCGCGGCCGATCGCGGCGAGCAGGGCGATCTGGGGCGGTCCGAGGACGGTTCCGGCGTCGAGGGCGCGGTCGCCGGCCTTGACGTCGCTGCCCTTCGCGCGGACGTGCGCGCGAAGGGCAGCGGGCCGGTGCACGCGCACGTGCCCCGAGGCCTGCTCGGGGGCGAGGCTGCGGGCGCGCATCGAGCTGACCGGGCCCTCGCCGAGTCCCCCGTCCGTCCACTCCACGGGGACGACGGCCTCGGCGCCGGGCGGCAGCGGGGCGCCGGTCATGATCCGGGCGGCCTGTCCCGGCCCCACGTGGAGCAGATCGGCATGGCCCGCCGCGACGTCTCCGACGACCTCCAGCACCGCCGGGAACTCCTCGCTCGCGCCTGCGACATCCGCGACCCGCACCGCGTACCCGTCCATGGAGCTGTTGTCGAACGGCGGCAGGGAGACCGGCACCGTGACGTCGTCGACCAGGACGCAGCCCTGGGCGTCGGGCAGTTGCAGCTCGATGGGCTCGAGAGGGCGGACGGTGGCGAGGATGTCCTCCAGGTGCTCGTCCACCGACCAGAGGCGGTCCTGGCCGGTGGTACGGGGCGCGGCGGTGCTCAAAGTGGCTACATCTCCTCGGTGACGTAACTGCGAAGCCAGGTCCGGAAGTCCGGACCCAGATCTTCACGTTCGCACGCGAGTCTGACAATGGCACGCAGGTAGTCGCCGCGGTCGCCGGTGTCATAGCGGCGGCCCTCGAAGACGACGCCGTGCACCGGGCCGCCGGCCTTCTCGTCCTGGGCGAGCTGCTGGAGGGCGTCAGTGAGCTGGATCTCGCCGCCGCGGCCCGGCTCGGTCTTGCGCAGTATGTCGAAGACGCCCGGGTCGAGGACGTAGCGGCCGATGATGGCGTAGTTCGACGGGGCGTCGGCCGGGTCCGGCTTCTCCACCAGGCCGGTGACCTTGACCACGTCGCCGTCCGCGGTGGTCTCCACGGCCGCGCAGCCGTAGAGGTGGATCTGCTCGGGGGCGACCTCCATGAGCGCGACGACGCTGCCGCCGTGCTGCTCCTGGACCTCGATCATCCGCTGGAGCAGCGGGTCGCGGGGGTCGATCAGGTCGTCGCCGAGCAGGACGGCGAACGGCTCGTGTCCGACGTGCGGAGCGGCGCACAGGACCGCGTGTCCAAGGCCCTTGGGGTCGCCCTGTCGCACGTAGTGCATGGTCGCGAGGTCGCTGGACTGCTGGACCTTGGCGAGCCGGTCGGCGTCGCCCTTCTTCTGCAGCGCCGACTCGAGTTCGTAGTTGCGGTCGAAGTGGTCCTCAAGGGGGCGCTTGTTGCGGCCGGTGACCATGAGGACGTCGTCGAGACCCGCGGAGACGGCTTCTTCGACCACGTACTGGATCGCGGGCTTGTCGACGACCGGCAGCATCTCCTTGGGAGTGGCCTTGGTGGCCGGCAGGAACCGGGTGCCGAGGCCGGCTGCGGGGATGACAGCCTTGCTGATCCTGAGGGGGGACTGAGTCATGGCCGCAACCTTATCCGGTGGCTTTGAGAGGAATCTGTAGCTCCGGTTAATAGGTGTTCATATGAGCGTATTGGAACGGTGCAGGTGCGACACATGAAACACAGCCACGACAGCCAGGACAGTCACGACAGCCAGAGCAGCCAGAGCAGCCAGAGCAGCCAGAGCAGCCAGAGCAGCCAGAGCAGTCCGGACCGAGCGGAGTCTGACAAACATATGTTGCGGCGAGAGTTCCTCGCCGTGAGGAACAGGTTGACGGCGGATGACGTGCGGGCGGCGGGCGACGCACTGGCCGCACATGCCCTGGAACTGCACGAGTTGGCGCACGCGCGCGTGGTGGCGGCGTACGTCTCGGTGGGAGCCGAGCCCGGCACCCTGGCGCTGCTGGACGCGCTGCGCGCCCGGGGCGTACGCGTCCTGCTGCCCGCGCTGCTGCCCGACAACGACCTCGACTGGGGCGCGTACGAAGGCAAGGGTTCGCTCGCGCGCGTGCGCCACGGCGGGAAGATGGCCCTTCTGGAGCCCGTCGGCGAGCGCCTCGGCCCGGACGCCGTGACGGGCGCCGACGTGGTGCTGCTGCCCGGGATCGCGGTCGACGCGCGGGGCAGGCGCCTGGGGCGCGGCGGAGGCTCCTACGACCGGGTGCTGGCGCGACTGGAGCAGGCCGGCGCGCACCCCTCGTTGGTGGTGCTCCTGTACGACGCGGAGGTCGTCGAGCGCGTCCCCGAGGAGGCGCACGACCGGCCGGTGCAGGCGGTGGTGACGCCGTCGGGGGTGCGCCGCTTCACCTGAACCCATGAACCCCGTGAACTCCATGAACACAGAACGCACGGACGCACGGACACGTGCCCGGACACGCGAAGGGGCCCTCCACGCGCGCGTGGAGGGCCCCTTGGTCCGACGTCCGGCTCAGGGTTTGAGCACGAGAGTGTCACTGGTACTGGCGTCGACGGCCTTCTCGGAGAAGGACCAGTCGAGGAGTTCGCCCTTGGCCCACTTGCCCGTCTGGTCGGTGTAGTGCGCGCTGAAGGCGTGCCCGGAGGCGCCCGTCAGGTTGATCCACTTCGACTTGTCGGGATCGTCGAGGTTGACCACCATGCGCATCGACGGCACCCAGACGACGCCGTAGCCGCCGGCCGCGTTCCAGCCGGTCGCGTTGACCGTGCCCTCGCCGCCGCTGAGCTTCCACGGGCCGCGGTTGAGGATGTACTGGAGGGCGCCGGGGCCGCTGGTGCCCAGGGTCTGGTTCTTCAGGAACAGGCGGTGCAGCCGGCCCCAGCTCCAGGTGTCGATGTCCTTGCCGAGCTTGGCGGTCAGCTCCCAACGGGCGTCGATCATGGCGCGCTCGAACAGCTTGTCGCGGTCGTGGACGGCCTTGGGACGGGTGCCCGACGCGGGCGTCGTCCACCAGTCGCTGTCCTTCTTGTCCAGCAGGTTGCGCACGACCTGGAACCAGCGGTCGCCGCCGTCCGGCTGCGCCTGGTCGGCGTCACGCTGGCCGCACTCGCGGACCTTGTCGGTGTCGTCGACCGGGCCGGTGCTGTTGACCGGGTCGACCCACAGGCACTGCCCCTCGACCCGCAGCTCCTTGGGCAGCTTGTTGCCGAAGGCCAGCTTGAGGATGTTGCGCCAGACCGCGTTGAAGTAGGCGGCCGCGGCCGAGTCGGCGTCCTGGGTGTAGCCCCAGCCCTGGAGCAGCTTCTGCGCCTCACGAACGTCCGGGTCGTCGGGGTTGAGCTTCAGCAGGATGGGCACGAGCAGCTGGGCGATCTCGCTGCTGTTGTCAAGCTGCATCTGCCGCATGTCGTCGGTGGAGATCTTGCCGCCGCCCTTGATCTTCCCCTCGATCAGGTCGGTGATGCGCTGGCTGCGGGCGCCGTAGCCCCAGTCCGTGGTGAGCGTGTAGGGGTAGTCCTTGCCGACCACGGCCTGATTGGCGGTGACGATGTAGCCGCGCTCCGGGTCGTACTCGTAGGGCAGCTCGTCGAACTTGATGAAGCCGGTCCACGCGTACTTGGATTCCCAGCCCGGCACCGGGATCGAGCCGTCGTCGCCCTTCGCGCGCGTGGGGATCTTTCCGGGCAGCTGGTAGCCGATGTGGTTCTTGGTGTCCGCGTAGACCAGGTTCTGCGAGGGCACGTCGAACAGCTTCGCCGCATCGCGGAAGTCGTTCCAGTCGGTCGCCCGGTCCATGGCGAAGACGGCGTCCATGGTGGTGCCGGCCTTCAGCGCGGTCCACTTCAGCGCCACGGCGTAGCCGTCGCCGCGGTCGGGCGCCGCATTGTCGACGGTGGCCTTCTTGCCGACCTTCACGAGCTCGTCGTCGCGGTCGGACAGCAAGGGCATCTCGTCCTCGGTCTGCCGGACGACGATCTTCTTGGACGCGCCGCCGGCGACCTTGATGGTCTCCTCGCGCGTGGTGAAGGGCCTGACCTTGCCGTCGTACAGGTAGCCGTCGCCGGAGAGCTTCTCCAGGTAGAGGTCGGTGACGTCGACGCCGGAGTTGGTCATGCCCCAGGCGATGTCCTGGTTGTGGCCTATGACCACGCCGGGCATGCCCGCGAAGGTGTAGCCCGTGACGTCGTACTGGCACTTGCTGGAGACCGTGCGGCAGTGCAGGCCCATCTGGTACCAGACGGAGGGCAGCGAGGCCGACAGGTGCGGATCGTTGGCGAGCAGCGGCTTGCCGGTGATGGTGTGCTTGCCGGCGACGACCCAGGAGTTGGAGCCGATGCCGCTGCCGTTCACGCCGACGGCCGCGGGGAGGTCGTCCAGGACGTCGTAGAGGCCCGAGAGCTGGCTCGTGAGGCCCGAGGAGGACGAACTCGACCCGGACGTCCCCGAGGTCCCCGACGTGCCGCTCGTGGAGCCGCTGGTGCCGCTCGAGGCGCTGTCCTGCTTGAACGTCTCGGAGAGCTCGTCGTACTGGCCCTCCTGGACGATCGTGTTCGGCTCGTCGTCCTCGCCGACCGTGTACGGGTACTGCGGGTACAGGTCGGCGATCTGCTGCGGGCCGAGACGGCTGGTCATCAGGGCGCGGTCGATCTCGTCCTGCATGTTGCCGCGCAGGTCCCAGGCCATCGCCTTCAGCCAGGACACCGAGTCGACCGGGGTCCACTCGGCGGGCTTGTAGTCGTTGGTGAAGCCCAGGGCCGCGTACTCCAGGGAGATGTCCGCGCCGTCCTTGCCCTTGAGGTAGGCGTTGACTCCCTTGGCGTACGCCTGGAGGTACTGCTTCGTGGAGTCCGACAGTTCCTCGTCGTACTCCTTCTTCGCCACGCGGTCCCAGCCCAGGGTGCGCAGGAACTCGTCGTTCTTGACCTGGCTCTTGCCGAACATCTCGGACAGGCGCCCGGACGTCATGTGACGGCGTACGTCCATCTCGTAGAACCGATCCTGCGCCTGGACGTAGCCCTGCGCCATGAACAGGTCCGTGTCGGAGGAGGCGTAGATCTGCGGGATGCCGTAGCCGTCCCGCTTGACGTCGACGGGCCCGGAGAGGCCTTCGAGCGTTATCGAACCCTTGGTCTGCGGGAAGGAGGCCCGGACGGTGCTGATGGACCAGTACGCGCCGTAGGCGATGCCGCCGATGATGGCCAGCACCAGTACGAGCACGATCAGACGGGCTTTGCGCCCCTTCTTCCTGCCGGACTTGCCGGGCTTGTCACCCGATGTGGCGGTGGTGTTGGGGGGCATCGCTGTCCTTGCTGTCCTAACGCGAGCGGCAGGCGGTCCTGGAGTGCTGGAGCAACCATAGGCGCAGGGCCTCGCGCCACTTGACGCGGAGTCGGGTACCGGCACGGAAGGATGTTCGATCTTGCCTCGCCATGCGTCAAGAAATCGTCAAGAGTTAGGTAAGGTAACGAAGTAGTTGGGTACAGAAGCGCCCCGCTTCGTGTCCGATGTACCTGTGCGCCCGCGCGCGTGACGCGCGCCGTGGAAGGGAACAGCCCCTGACCGTCCACCACCTCAACCAGCTTCTGCTCGTCTGCTCGCTCGTCCTGCTCGTCGCCGTCGCAGCGGTCCGGATCTCCTCGCGCAGCGGGCTCCCCAGCCTGCTCGTGTACCTGGGCATCGGCGTCCTCATGGGCCAGGACGGCATCGGCGACATCCACTTCGACAATGCCGAGATGACCCAGGTCATCGGCTACGCCGCCCTGGTCGTGATCCTCGCCGAGGGCGGCCTCGGCACGAAGTGGAAGGAGATCCAGCCGGTCCTGCCGTCCGCCTCCGTGCTGGCGCTGGCCGGGGTCGCGGTGAGCGTCGGCGTCACGGCCGCGGGCGCGCATTACGTGACGGGACTGGAGTGGCGGCAGGCGCTGATCATCGGCGCGGTGGTGTCCTCGACGGACGCGGCGGCGGTCTTCTCCGTCCTGCGCAAGATCCCCCTCCCCACGCGCGTGACGGGCACGCTGGAGGCCGAGTCGGGCTTCAACGACGCCCCGGTGGTCATCCTGGTGGTCGCCTTCTCCACGGCGGGCCCCGTGGAGCACTGGTACGTGCTGCTGGGCGAGATAGCGCTGGAGCTGGCCATCGGCGCGGCCATCGGCCTCGCGGTGGGCTGGCTGGGCTCCTGGGGGCTGCGGCACGTCGCCCTGCCCGCCTCCGGCCTCTACCCGATCGCCGTCATGGCGATCGCGCTCACGGCGTACGCGGCGGGCGCGCTGGCGCACGGCAGCGGCTTCCTGGGCGTCTACCTCGCCTCGATGGTCATGGGCAACGCGAAGCTGCCGCACTGGCCCGCCACACGCGGGTTCGCCGACGGGCTCGGCTGGATCGCCCAGATCGGCATGTTCGTCCTGCTCGGCCTGTTGGTCACCCCGCACGAGCTGGGCGACGACGTGTGGCCCGCGCTGGTCATCGGCCTGGTGCTGACCATGGTGGCCCGTCCGCTGAGCGTGGTGCTGTGCCTGACGCCGTTCCGGGTGCCCTGGCAGGAGCAGACGCTGATGTCCTGGGCCGGGCTGCGCGGCGCCGTGCCCATCATCCTGGCGACGATCCCCATGGTGAGCGGCGTGGTCGGCAGCCGCCGCATCTTCAACATCGTCTTCGTCCTGGTCGTCGTCTACACGCTGATCCAGGGCCCGACGCTGCCCTGGCTCGCCCGCAAGCTGCGCCTGGGCGAGGACTCCGAGGCCGCCGACCTCGGAGTCGAGTCGGCGCCGCTGGAGAGACTGCGCGGGCATCTGCTGTCCGTCGCGATCCCCGAGGGCTCCAAGATGCACGGCGTCGAGGTCAACGAGCTGCGCCTGCCGGCCGGGGCCGCCGTCACCCTCGTCGTACGGGAAGGAAAATCGTTCGTTCCGCTGCCGACGACGGTGCTGCGGCACGGCGACGAACTCCTCGTCGTCGCCACCGACCCCGTCCGCGACGCGGCCGAACAGCGCCTGCGGGCCGTGGGCCACGGCGGCAAGCTGGCCGGCTGGCTGGGCACGGGCGGACGGGGCGCACGTTAAGTGCGCGTTTCGCACCGTTCACACCCCAGCCAATCGGAGGCCATCAGCTCCGTGGTGCTCATTTTCACAGGTACGGCGGACATCGACCCCTGTACGATGAAGGCGCACCTTGATCGAACCAACTCTGCCTGACGCAGAGCTGGCGCGACCGTATGGCGGCCGGAACGCTTCCTCAGTGACGCCGGTATCTACCGCAGTAGCGCAAGAGGACAGCTCTCGGCGCCCCTCGCCCGCACAGTGGGGTCGCGCTACCAGGCGGCAGAAAGGCACGGGCCGTGGCATCCACGGTCTCCATCGGATACGGACAGCTGCTGCGCACCCGCGGCGCATGGACGTTCCTGCTGCCCGGCTTCGCGGCACGCCAGCCGTTCGCGATGCTCACCATCTCCATCGTGCTGCTCGTCCAGCACACCACCGGCTCGTACGGGGCGGCGGGCGCCGCCGCGGCGGTCACCGGCGTCTCCATGGCGCTGTGCGCGCCCTACAGCGGCCGTCTCGCCGACCGCTACGGGCAGCGCGCGGTGCTGATCCCGGGCGTTCTCGTGCACACCCTGTCGGGCCTCACCCTGACCGCGCTCGCGCTGTCCCACGCTCCCCTGTGGGCGCTGTTCGCGGCCGCCGCGCCCACGGGCGCCTCGGTCCCGCAGATCGGGCCCATGGTGCGCGCCCGCTGGGGTGTGACGCTGAAGGACTCGCCTCTGCTGACCACCGCGGCCGCCTTCGAGTCCGTCACCGACGAGCTCACCTTCGTCTTCGGCCCCCTGCTGGCGACCGCCCTGTGCACTGCCGTGAACCCGGCCGCCGGCCTGGTGACGGAGGCCGCGCTCACCCTGGTGGGCGGTCTGCTGTTCGCCGCGCAGAAGAGCACCCAGCCCCAGGTCCACCTCGCCGGGCACGCGCGCGTGGAGCACGCCTCGGCATTGAGCGTCCCCGGCGTGCGCGTGCTGATCGTGACCTTCCTGGGCATCGGTTCCGTCTTCGGCGGCATGCAGGTGTCGCTGGCCGCGTTCACCGAGTCGATCGGCGAGCCCGGCCTGAACGGCGTCCTGTACGGCACATTCGCCGCCGGCAACATGCTCTCCGGCCTGGTCTGCGGCGCCGTCGCCTGGAAGGCCGCCCCGCAGCAGCGCCTGGTCGTCGGGTACGCCGCACTGGCGCTGACCGCCTCCGGCCTGTGGGCCGCGCACTCGGTGCTCGTGCTGGCCGGCCTCGGCCTCCTGGTCGGCATGTGCATCGCGCCCGCCCTGATCACCGGCTACACACTGGTCGAGGGGCTGGTCCCGGCCGGGGCGCGCACCGAGGCGTTCACCTGGCTGACCGGCGCGGTGGCGCTAGGGCAGGCGGTGGCCGTGACGGTAGCCGGGCAGCTGGAGGACCGCTTCTGGGGCGGCGCCGGGTTCCTGGTGCCGATGGGCGGCACCCTGTTGGCCCTGGGCACCCTGTTGGCGCTGCGTTCACAGCTCGCGGCGCGCCCCCGCGGCCGTACTGTCGCACGTGGCGTCGGTCACCGCGTGCCGGTGACAGTGGACTGATCCCGGGGAATGCGTCAGTATGGACCGTCGTTAGCACTCATTGAGTGAGAGTGCCAGGAGGAAGACAAGTGCCGACCTACCAGTACCAGTGCACCGAGTGCGGCGAGGGCCTCGAGGCGGTGCAGAAGTTCACCGACGACGCCCTGACCGAGTGCCCCAACTGCGGTGGCCGCCTCAAGAAGGTGTTCTCCGCGGTCGGCATCGTCTTCAAGGGCTCCGGTTTCTACCGCAACGACAGCCGCGGCTCCTCGTCGAGCAGCTCGCCGGCCACGTCGAAGTCGTCCTCGGAGTCGAAGTCCTCGGACTCGAAGCCCTCCACCTCGTCGACGTCGTCCTCGGACTCGAAGTCGAAGTCGTCGAGCACGGGCTCCTCGTCCAGCAGCAGCTCCGCCGCGTAACCCTTATTGCTTAAGGGACCCCTCTGTCGTACGGCGGAGGGGTCTTCGGCGTGTCCGGCTCTTTCCTGCCTCTCCGGGGACGGTCCCGCGTGTTTTCGGTGCCAGCTACTGTGCGGGGCATGGCGAACGCAGAGATCGGCGTAATCGGCGGCTCGGGCTTCTACTCGTTCCTCGACAACGTGACCGAGATCCAGGTGGACACCCCGTACGGGTCGCCCAGCGACTCCCTCTTCCTCGGCGAGATCGCCGGCCGACGGGTGGCCTTCCTGCCCCGGCACGGACGTGGACACCATCTGCCGCCCCACCGGATCAACTACCGGGCCAACCTGTGGGCCCTGCGCTCGGTCGGAGTGCGCCAGGTCCTGGGCCCGTGCGCCGTGGGAGGCCTGCGCCCCGAGTACGGGCCGGGCACGCTGCTGGTGCCGGACCAGCTGGTCGACCGTACGAAGTCGCGGGTGGGGACGTACTTCGACGGGCTGCCCCTGCCCGACGGCACGGTGCCCAACGTGGTGCACGTGTCCCTGGCCGACCCCTACTGCCCCACCGGGCGCGCGGCGGCTCTGAAGGCGGCGCGCGGCCGGGAGTGGGAGCCGGTGGACGGCGGGACGCTGGTCGTGATCGAGGGGCCGCGGTTCTCCACCCGTGCCGAATCGTTGTGGCATCAGGCGCAGGGCTGGTCGGTGGTGGGCATGACGGGCCATCCGGAGGCGGCGCTCGCCCGTGAACTCGAGCTCTGCTACACGTCGTTGACCCTGGTCACCGACCTCGACGCGGGCGCGGAGTCCGGGGAGGGCGTGTCGCACGAGGAGGTGCTGCGGGTGTTCGCGTCCAACGTGGACCGGCTGCGGGACGTGCTGTTCGACGCGGTGGCCGCGCTGCCCTCGACCGGAGAGCGGGACTGCCTGTGCACGAACGCGCTGGGCGGGCTGAACCCGGGGTTCGAGCTGCCGTAGCGCGGCGCGACGGGGCGTCGGCGAGGCGTCGGCGAGGCGTCGGCTAGGCATGGGCAGTGCCTCGGCGGGGTGGAACTCATCGTTCGGGTGAGCGAGTTGTCCACAGCCGCGGGTCTGTCCACCAGCTCCGGCGGGCGGCGGCGGAAAGGCTCATCGTGGATCATCGCGGCTTCGCAGGCCGGTCCCTCGTCGCAGGTGGTGATCCCGTTGTCCCTTCGTCCTCCCTCCGCTCTCCCCGTCCCTCCGCGGTGCGAGGTGCCGCAGTTCGCCCCCGTGCGGGTCCGAGGCGGGTGGTACGGGCTGCACCGGCTGGTACGCAACCGTCGGCGGGCCCTCGCGCTGGGCCTCGCTGTCACCGCCGCCGCGCTCGTGGCGGGGGGACCGGGGAACAGCGGTCCCGCGCGCGGGCATCCGGACAGCGGCGCGCACACCTGCGCACAGCATGCGGCGAACGCCCCCGCCCCCGGGCGCCCCGCCGCCCGGACGGTGGCGGCCCCGGTACGGATCGCGGACGCGGAGACCGTACGACTCCTACGGCCCGGCGACCGGGTCGACGTCATCGCCGCCGAGCAGCCGGCGGTGGGGGACGGAGAAGCCCGTGTCGTGGCGCACGGGGCTCGCGTGTCGAAGGTGCCGGAGCCGCTGTCGGCAGTCGGTGGGGGTGACGGCGGCGCGCTGGTCGTGCTGTCGGTGCCCCCGTCCACCGCGGCCCGTCTGGCGGGCGCGAGCGCAACGGCCCGGCTGACGGTGACCCTGTGGTGAATCTCATCGTCCGCGTGCTGCGCGGATTGCTGTCAAGCCCCTCGTTCGAGCTACGGAATTGGACACGCTGGCCTCATCTTGACGTAGGTTGCGGAGCTGTTCGTTCCACAACCCGTAAAAATGAGGAGTGTCCCCGAGGTGAGCGAGAAGAAGAAGGATCCGAGCCTCTGGCAGGGCTTCAAGGCCTTCCTGATGCGCGGGAACGTCGTCGATCTGGCAGTCGCGGTGGTGATCGGCGCGGCCTTCACGAACATCGTCAACTCGGTGGTGAAGGGACTGATCAACCCGCTGGTCGGGGCGTTCGGCACCAAGAACCTCGACAACTACAGCTCGTGTCTGAAGGACCCGTGCAAGGTCGCGGCGGACGGCACGGTGACGAGCGGCGTGCCGATTCTGTGGGGCTCCGTCCTCAGCGCCACCCTCACCTTCGTGATCACCGCGGCGGTCGTCTACTTCCTGATGGTGCTGCCCATGTCGAAGTACCTGGCGAAGCAGGAGGCACGCAGGAAGGCGAAGGAGGGCACGCAGGAGGTCATCGAGGTGACCGAGCTGGAGGTCCTGAAGGAGATCCGCGACGCGCTGATCGCCCAGCGCGGCTCCGGGCACGACGGGCGCTAGCGGGACTGCCCGGTGCCCGGCGCGCGGCGAAGGCGCTGCTCGGAGCGGCCCTGCGGGCGGTGCTGCGCGGGGCCCGCGGGGTTCGGCTGGGTGGGGCCCGCGGGGTTCAGAGGTGGTGGGGCGGCTTCTCGTCGAGGAAGCGCTTGAGGTCGGCCGCGCTGTCGGCGGACGCGCCCGGTCGCTCGCCCCACCCGCGGTCCGTGTCGTCCGAGGACTGCTGGTCCAGCGGGTCGTCGAAGATCAGCGCGGCTTTCGGCCCACGCGGCTCACGTGGCTCGTTCGGGTCACGCGGGTCGGGGGCGGCGGCAGGGGTGCTCATGCCTCCAGGGTACGGTCAGCGCGATTTTCCGGCGGTTATCTGTTGTGCTGGGGCCCATGACGTCCAGCCACGACTCCACCGCACCGCTGCGCAGGCTCACCGCGCGCGGGCCGGGCGAGGCGCATCGGGTCGCCTCGCCGCTCGAGCTCTTCTTCGACCTGTGCTTCGTCGTGGCCATCGCCCAGGCGGGCGTCCAACTGGTGCACGCCGTGGCCGAGTCCCACGCGGGCGAGGGAATCCTCAACTACGCGATGGTCTTCTTCGCCATCTGGTGGGCCTGGATGAACTTCACCTGGTTCGCCTCGGCGTACGACAACGACGACATCCTGTACCGGCTCGTCACGCTGCTGCAGATCGCCGGCGTCCTGATCCTCGCGGCGGGGGTCTCCCGGGCGTTCGAGGACCACGAGTTCGTGGCCGTCTGGTTGGGCTACGCGATCATGAGGTTCGCGTTGAGCTCGCAGTGGCTGCGGGTCGCGTGGTCGGCCGAGGGCGCGGAGCGGACGATGGCGCTGCGGTACGTGGGCGGGGTGCTGATATGCCAGGTCGGCTGGCTGGGGCTGCTGCTCCTGCCCGAGGACGGCAGGCTGTGGCTGTTCTTGGTGATGGCGCTGTTGGAGATGTGCGTGCCGCTGTACGCGGAGAAGGATCATCCGACCTCCTGGCATCCGCATCACATCTCGGAGCGCTACGGGCTGTTCACCATCATCGTGCTGGGCGAGACGATCGCCGCGGCCACGGTCGCCGTGAAGTCGGGCTTCGACGAGAACGACGAGTTGGGCAAGGTGCTGCCGATCGCTGCGGGCGGCCTGTTGACCATCTTCGCGGCCTGGTGGATCTACTTCGTGGTGCCCATCCACGGTCATCTGCGCTCCAGCAGGCAGGCGTTCCTGTGGGGCTACGGCCACTACGTCGTCTTCGCCTCGGCGGCGGCGATCGGGGCGGGTCTGGAGGTGGCGGTCGAGCAGGCGGTGGGTCAGGCCTCGATCTCGACGCTCGCCGCGTCGGCCGCCGTGACCCTGCCGACGGCGCTGTACCTGATCGCCGTCTGGGCGCTGCACGCCCGCCACTACAAGGTGGGCCCTGCCCAGCAGGCGGTGCTGCCGGTCACCGCGCTGCTGGTGGTCTGCTGCACCTTCCTGGGCGGCTGGGCGGTCCTCGCGGCCGGCCTGGTGTCGGCGCTGGCGGTGGCGACCGGGGTGACGCTGACGGCGCGCGCCGCCGCACGGGAGGGCGCGGCGCGGACTTCGAGCGCGGCGGTGTGACACCCACCGTGCGCGGTGCGGACTGGGCGAGACTGGCCGGCATGACAGTTGACGCTCTGACGGACGTCGCCGGCCTCCGGGTGGGACACGCCACCCGCACCGGCGACGGTTGGCTCACCGGCACCACGGTCGTGCTCGCCCCCGAGGGTGGGGCGGTGGCTGCGGTGGACGTGCGCGGCGGCGGCCCCGGCACGAAGGAGACCGACGCCCTGGATCCGCGCAACGTGGTGCAGCGGGTCGAGGCGATCGTGCTGACCGGCGGCAGCGCCTACGGGCTCGACGCGGCGTCCGGTGTGATGGCCTGGCTGGAGGAGCAGCGGCGCGGGGTGCGGGTCGGGCCCGATCCGGCGCACGTCGTGCCGGTGGTGCCCGCTGCCTGCGTATTCGACCTGGGGCGGGGCGGCGACTTCCGGGCCCGCCCGGACGCGGCCACCGGCCGGGCCGCGGTCGAGGCGGCCGCGGCGACCGAGTTCGGTGCGCGGGTGCGGCAGGGGTGCGTGGGCGCCGGGACGGGCACGGTGGCCGGGGCGATGAAGGGCGGGGTGGGCAGCGCCTCCGTCGTCTTGGACTCGGGGGTAACGGTGGCCGCGCTGGTGGTGGCCAACGCGGCGGGGTCGGTGACGGATCCCGAGACGGGCGTGCTCTACGGGGAGTTGTTCCAGGGGCGCGTCGAGTACCCGGAGGCGCGGGTGCACGAGGCCGCGCGCCGGCGCATCGCCGAGGCCGCCGCGAAGAACCCGCTTCCCCCGCTGAACACGACCCTGGCGGTGGTCGCCACCGACGCGGACCTGTCGAAGGCGCAGGCTCAGAAGCTGGCGGGCACGGCGCACGACGGCATCGCGCGTGCCGTACGGCCGGTGCACCTGCTCAACGACGGGGACACCGTGTTCGCCCTGGCCACGGGTGAGCGCCCGCTCGACCGTGAGCACCCGCTCGCCCTGAACGACATCCTCGCCGCGGGCGCGGACATGGTGACCCGCGCGATCGTACGAGCCGTACGCGCCGCGGAGCCGGTGGACGGACCGGGCGGGGCGTGGCCGTCCTACTCGGAGTTGTACGGGGGCGGTGGAGAGGGGCGGGTGCATGGTTGACGCCCCAGCGTCATTCCCCCGGGCCGACCACCCAGAAGACCTCGCCCGGCTCTCCTGGGCGTCGGCGCCGGAGGACCGCCACTCCACCACTCCACACGCCGCCCCGACGACCACAGCCACGTACCCCACGAACAGGAGCCGGTCAGTCACACGGACAAGTGTGCGGGCGCAGGAGCGCCGAGCAACAGGGGTTCCACGGCGTCCCCGTATGTCACGGCGTCTCTGTAAGCCACGGCGTCCCCCGCAGTCGGGTCGCGTCGGGCCGGGCCGCGAAAACCGTTTCGAGCGCCGTGGCGGTCGCTTCTACCGTGACCTGGTGACGGCTCAGGTGATCGTGTTGAACGGCGGGTCCAGCTCGGGCAAGTCCGGGATCGTCCGGTGTCTGCAGGCGGTGCTGCCGGATCCGTGGCTTGCCGCCGCGATCGACTCGCTGGTGGAGGCGCTGCCGGCTTCCCTGCGGCCGTCGGACGCGGGGATCGAGTTCGCCGCGGACGGCGGCGTGAACATCGGATCGGAGTTCCGGGAGCTTCAGGCGGCGTGGATGGAAGGGGTCGCCGCGATGGCCCGTGCGGGCGCCCGGGTCGTCGTCGACGACGTCTTCCTCGGCGGAGCGAGGTCTCAGGAGGGGTGGCGGCAGGTTCTCGGTGGGCTGGACGTGTTGTGGGTCGGCGTCAGGTGCGAGGGCGCGGTCGCCGCGGGCCGCGAGGTCGCCCGCGGGGATCGGATCCTGGGAATGGCCGCCTCGCAGGCGGAGACGGTCCACCGGGGGGGCTACGACCTGGAGGTGGACACCTCGCGCACGGGTCCCTGGACTGTGCGCGGACCGTCGCCGCCCGAGTCACGTGATCGAGGCGGAAGTGACGCCAGGGCGTGGGTGATTGTCCCGGTTCTGTCACGTCATGGCGTTCGCGGGGGCTGCGGGGAACCTCGGCGGGTGTCGGGGCCCTCCTTCTCCACGTACTGCAGCGAACCACGCCCATCACATGAAGCTGGAGCAGCCCGTGACAACGCCGGACAAAGCAGCGCGCCGCGCACTGGGAGCCTGTGCCGTTCTGGCGGTCGGCGCCCTGACCCTGACCGCTTGCGGCGGGAGCGCCAACGCCAAGAGCGACGACGCCAAGGGCGGCAAGAGCACCGCCAAGACGTCCTCCGCGAAGATCGTCATCTCGGCGAAGGACGGCTCGACGGGCGCGTCGATCAACGCGACCGGCGTGAAGGTCAGCGACGGCACGCTGACCGACGTGAAGATGACGGTCGCCGGGTCGGGGCAGGCCGTGCCGGGCGCGATATCCGCGAACGGCAGCGTCTGGAAGCCGAAGGAGCAGCTGGAGCGCGGGACGAAGTACCAGATATCGGCGACCGCGAAGGATGCGAGCGGCAAGACCGCCGCCGCCAACTCCATCTTCACCACGGTCTCTTCGGCCAACAGCTTCATCGGGACGTACACCCCGGACAACGGTACGACGGTGGGTGTGGGGATGCCGGTGTCGTTCACCTTCGACAAGGTGATCGGCGACAAGAAGGCCGTGCAGTCGCACATCTCGGTCACCTCCAGCAGCGGTCAGCAGGTGGTCGGGCACTGGTTCGGGGCGCAGCGGCTCGACTTCCGGCCCGAGGAGTACTGGAAGGCCGGCTCCAAGGTCACGATGAAGATCGACCTGGACGGTGTGGAGGGCGCGAACGGCGTCTTCGGCGTCCAGGAGAAGACCGTCAGCTTCACCATCGGGCGGTCGCAGGTCTCCACGGTCGACGTGAACACGCAGACCATGACGGTGGTGCGGGACGGGCAGACCCTGAAGACGGTGCCGATCTCGTCGGGCAGCGCGCAGCACACCACGTACAACGGGCAGATGGTGATCTCCGAGAAGTTCACGCAGACCCGGATGAACAGCCAGACGGTCGGTCTGGGCGGGGAGTACGACATCCCGGATGTGCCGCACGCGATGCGGTTGACGCAGTCCGGCACCTTCATCCACGGCAACTACTGGTACAACAAGGGCAATCCGCCGTTCGGTCGCGAGGGCACCAGCCACGGTTGCGTCGGGCTCGCGGACGTGCAGGGCGCGCAGGGCGACACGCCCGCCAAGTGGTTCTACGACCACTCGCTGATCGGCGACGTGGTGATCGTCAAGAACTCCCCCGACAAGACGGTGTCCCCGGACAACGGACTCAACGGGTGGAACCTGCCGTGGGCGGAGTGGACCGCCGGGAGCGCCGGGTAGCGTCGGGTAGCGCCGCCCAGGGCCTCCCCCAGAGGTCGCCCGACCTGCTTGACAGAAGCAGGTGTTTCGATGGAACCGGCCGCTGACCGGCGGTTTCTGACAGATCGTCGGGCCGTGCGGGAACTTTCCGTGCGGTCCGCGCGTTTTCCCGGCGTACGTTTTCTCGGTTCCCGGACATGATGTCCGACCGAGGGGCTACGGTATGCACCCACAAGGTGACATGCAGCAACGCCGGGAGAAACCTTGAGCGTTCCGTACGAGACGGCAGCGTACGAACCAGCCGAGTCGCCCGAGTCTCCGGAGGAGCACCTCGCGCGACTCCTCGGTCGTGCCCTGAACTCGTTCGAGCTGCCCGACGACACCGTACGGCGGCTCGACTGCGCGCTGGCGCATGACAGTTCCCTGCACTCCGCGCACCACAGCGCGGGCCTGCACCGGGAGACGTACCGACACACCTGGCTGCTCGCCGACGGCTGTGCGCTCACCCTGTGGGAGCTCGTGCACAACGCCACGCCGGGCAGCGAGCCGCAGCACGAGGTGTACGTCGACGAGGAGGAGCTGCGCGCCGCCACGGCCCGGCTGCCGCTGCCGCCGGACACGCCGGACTTCGAGCTGCCGGTGATGGTGCAGCTGTCCCCGGTCCGCGCACCGCGGCATGTGTACGTTCCGGACGACTCGGCGGACCATGCGCGTCGGCTCCTGCGCCGCGCGGAGAACTCCGACGGGCCGGACCCGGACACGGCGGCGCTGCTGGCGACGGCGTTCGCGCACCAGATCACCCAGGCCTTCGGGCGGCCGTGCCGCGCGGGGCGGATCGGTCTGGGCTTCTCGCTCTACGAGCACGCGTTCCTGCTGGGCGACGGCCAGGAGATCTCCCTGTGGGAGGTCGAGCACACGGCGACGCCCGACGGACGGCACATGTGCGAGGTGTATCCGTCGGAGGCGGAGGCACGGGAGGCGATGGAGCGGCGGGCGGCGCAGGTGTCGTAGGCCGCAGCTGTCGTAAGGCGTGGGGGTCGCGGGCCGCGGGGGCAGCGCAGGGGGCGTAGGCCCGCCCGGGGGTGTTCAGGTGACGTCGTCGAGGCGGCGTACGAGGCCGGTGAAGGCGTCCTGTTCCGCGGGGGTCAGCTCGACGGCCTCCTGGTGGGGGCCTGTCCGACGTCGGTACGGGAGGGCGGTGCGGGCGGCGGCGGAGCGGTTGCGGCGCAGGATGCGGGTCATCCACAGCAGCCAGCCGACGGACGCCGTGCCGAGGACGGTCAGGACCGTCAGCTGAGGAATCGTGAAGAGCTCAGGCATGCGTTCCAGTAGACACGACAGCACGGTCCGGGACGGAAGTCCCGGACCGTGACATATCTGACATCCCTCAGGTCGTGGCTCTGACAGACCTCAGGCCGCGACGGGCTGCTTGGCCTCCGCCGTCGCCGTGGCCATGCCCTCCGGCGCTCCGGAGACCGCCGTCCCGGGAGCCGGCTTGCGCAGGCCCTTGAGGACGACGACCAGGGCCGTCGTGACGCACACGCCCGCCGCGATGGCGACCAGGTAGAGGAACGGGTTGCCGATCAGCGGGACCACGAAGATGCCGCCGTGCGGGGCGCGCAGGGTGGCGCCGAAGGCCATCGACAGGGCGCCGGTGATCGCGCCGCCCACCATCGAGGAGGGGATCACGCGCAGCGGGTCGGCCGCGGCGAACGGGATCGCGCCCTCGGAGATGAAGGACGCGCCCAGGACCCAGGCGGCCTTGCCGTTCTCGCGCTCGGTCTCGGTGAAGAGCTTGCCGCGCACGGTGGTGGCCAGGGCCATCGCCAGCGGCGGGACCATGCCGGCCGCCATCACCGCGGCCATGATCTTCATCGCGGAGTCGCTGGGGCTGGCGACCGCGATGCCGGCGGTGGCGAAGGTGTACGCGACCTTGTTGACCGGGCCGCCGAGGTCGAAGCACATCATCAGGCCGAGCAGGGCGCCGAGGAGGACGGCGTTGGAGCCGGTGAGGCCGTTGAGCCAGTCGGTCAGGCCCTTCTGCGCGGAGGCGATGGGCTTGCCGATGACGACGAACATCAGGAATCCGACGATCGCCGAGGAGATCAGCGGGATCACCACCACCGGCATGATGCCGCGCACCGACGCCGGGATCTTCACCCGCTGGATCGACAGCACCACGCCACCGGCGATCAGACCGGCGGCCAGGCCGCCGAGGAAGCCCGCGTTGATGGTGACGGAGATCGCGCCGCCGACGAAGCCCGGGACGAGACCGGGGCGGTCCGCCATGCCGTAGGCGATGTAGCCGGCCAGGACCGGGACCAGGAAGCCGAAGGAGACGACGCCGATCTGGAAGAGCAGGGCGGCCCAGCTGTCGGTCTGGGTCCACACGAAGTGGTCCATGACCGACGGCGCCTTGTTGATCTTGTAGCCGCCGATGGCGAAGCCGAGGGCGATGAGCAGACCGCCCGCGGCAACGAACGGGACCATGTAGCTGACGCCGGACATCAGCCACGTACGGAGCTTGCTGCCGTAGCCCTCGGTGGAGTCGCCGGCGCGTTCCACCGGGGTGCCCGCGCCTGCGCGCGCTCCGGCGCTCACCTCGCCGCGCGCGGCCTTCCCGCGCACCTCGGTGATCAGCTCGGCGGGACGGTTGATGCCCGCCTTCACGCCGACGTCGACGGTGGGCTTGCCGGCGAAGCGGTCCTTGTCGCGCACGGGGACGTCGTGGGCGAAGATCACGCCGTCCGCGGCGGCGACGACGGCCGGGTCGAGCCGGGTGAAGCCGGCCGAGCCCTGCGTCTCGACGGTCAGTTCGACGCCCGCCTCGCGGCCGGCGTTCTCCAGGGACTCGGCCGCCATGTAGGTGTGGGCGATGCCGGTGGGGCAGGAGGTGACGGCGACGATCCGGAACGGGCGCTCGGCCTCGGCGGACGCGGCCTTGCCAGATGCGGCGGACGTGTCGGTCGTACCCGCACCCGCACCCGCACCCATACCCGGACCCATACCCGGACCCGGACCCGGGGCGGTTGCCGTGGCGGTGTCGGCGGAGGCCGCCGCCGACACCGCCACGGAGTCTTCGGAGGCTCCCCCGGAAGCACCCGCTGGCGCTGCCGCCGGCGCCTCGTCGCCGCGGATCAGCGCGGCCGCTGCCGCCGCGTCGCCGGCCGACCGCAGTGCGTCGGTGAACTCGGCGTTCATCAGCTGGCGGGCCAGCGACGACAGGATCGTCAGATGGGCGTCGTCGGCGCCGGCCGGAGCGGCGATCAGGAAGATCAGGTCGGCGGGGCCGTCCGCAGCGCCGAAGTCGATGCCCTCGGCGCTGCGCCCGAAGGCGAGCGTCGGCTCGGTGACGTGGGCGCTGCGGCAGTGCGGGATGCCGATGCCGCCGTCGAGGCCGGTCGGCATCTGGGCCTCGCGGGCGGCCACGTCGGCGAGGAAGCCCTCCAGGTCGGTCACCCGGCCCAGGGCCGCCATGCGCTCGGCGAGGGATCGCGCCGCCGCTTCCTTCGTTGGGGCGGACAGGTCGAGATCGACCAGGTCCGCGGTGATCATGTCGCTCATCGCGGGCTCCTTCGCACGCGTATCGCCCGGGGTTCGAGGTGGGCGAGGGTGAGGGTGGGGACGGGAGTGGGGGTGAGGGTGGGGCGGGGAGAGACGAGGGCTCCCGGTAACAGAAGGGATGTCATGACACCGGCTCCTTCAGTTCGCGGTCCACCGGCACCTCCGCCGTGACCGTCACCGCCGCCGGGTCCAGGTCGGCCGGGGTCGGCATCACACTGCCGGGCAGCTGGACGGCTGCCGCGCCGTGGGCGACGGCCGAGGCGAGTGCCGCCGGACCGCTGCCGCCGGCGATGAGGAAGCCGGCGAGCGAGGAGTCGCCCGCTCCCACATTGCTGCGTACGACGTCGACGCGCGCGCTCGCGAACCAGATGCCCGTGTCCTCCACGAGCAGCTGCCCGTCGGCGCCCAGGCTGGCGAGCACGGCGCGGGCGCCCATCCCGCGCAGTTCCTCGGCGGCCTTCACCGCGTCGCCCACCGTCGCCAGGGGGCGTCCGACGGCTTCGGCGAGTTCCTCGGCGTTGGGCTTCACCACGTCGGGCCGCTCGCGCAGCGCTTCGAGCAGGGCGCGCCCGGAGGTGTCGAGGGCGATGCGTGCGCCCCCGGCGTGCGCCCGGGCGACGACCTCGGCGTACCAGGACGGCGCGAGGCCCCGGGGCAGGCTGCCGCAGCAGGCGATCCAGTCGGCGTCGCGGGACTGCTCGCGCACCGTCTCCAGGAGCAGTTCCTGCTCGGCGGCGGAGAGTTCGGGGCCTGGTGCGTTGATCTTCGTGAGGACTCCGTCGGACTCCGCGAGCGCGATGTTCGAGCGGGTGGCTCCGGCGACCGGGACCGGCGCGACCTCGATGCCCTGCGCGTCGAGCAGGTCGGCGACCAGCGCTCCCGGCGCACCGCCCAGCGGCAGGACGGCGACCGTGCGCCGGCCGGCGGCCGCCACGGCACGCGAGACGTTCACGCCCTTGCCGCCCGGGTCCATGCGCTCGCCGGTGGCCCGGATGACCTCGCCGCGGTCGAGCGAGGGGACCTCGTAGGTACGGTCCAGGGAGGGGTTGGGGGTGACGGTGAGGATCATGCTCGCCCTGCTCGTGCCGGCCCTGCTCGTGCTCGTCCTGCTGTTCATGCGCGCACTACTTCCGGGCCGCCCTGCTCGATGGCGGCCGCGTCGTCGGGGCTCAGCCCGTTGTCGGTGATCAGCAGGTCCACGTCGCCCAGGTCTCCGAAGCGGGCGAAGTGCTCCTGGCCGTGCTTGGAGGAGTCGGCGAGCAGCACCACCCGGCGGGCGGCCGCCATCGCCGCCCGCTTCACCGCGGCCTCGGCGAGGTCCGGGGTGGTCAGCCCGTGTTCGGCGGAGAAGCCGTTGGCGGCGACGAACAGGACGTCGGCGCGGATCTCGCCGTACGCGCGCAGCGCCCAGGCGTCGACGGCGGCGCGCGTACGGTGCCGTACGCGCCCCCCGACGAGGTGGAGCTGGATGCCGGGGTGGTCCGCGAGGCGGGCCGCGATGGGCAGGCTGTGGGTGACGACGGTGAGCGTCGCCTCCAGCGGGATGGCGGCGGCGAGGCGGGCGACCGTCGTGCCGGCGTCGAGGATCAGCGTGCCCTCGGACGGCAGTTCGGTGAGCGCCGCCTTGGCGATGCGGTCCTTCTCGTCGGCGGAGGCGCCCTCGCGTTCGGCGAGGTCCGGCTCGAAGTCGAGGCGGCCGGCCGGGATGGCGCCGCCGTGCACCCGCCGCAGAAGGCCCGCGCGGTCCAGGGCCTTCAGGTCGCGGCGGATGGTCTCCGCGGTGACCTGGAACTCCTCGGCGAGGGACAGCACGTCTACCCGGCCGCCGTCACGGGCGAGCCGGAGGATCTCCTGCTGCCGCTCCGGTGCATACATGTCCGTTCGCCTCCGACTGATGCCCGAACCTGTTGTTTCTGCTGGTTTCAGTCGGAGGCTACGCCCGGATTTCCGGAAAGTAAACAGGTTCGGACGCGATGTGGGCACAAACGGGCGCGCGCCCTCGTGGAGACGGACGCGCGCCGGGACGGGGAGACGGGCTCAGGGCACTCAGGGCACTCACGGCGCTCACAGCACTCACAGCACTCACAGCACTCACAGCACTCACAGCACTCAGGAAACGAGTTCCGGTGCCTTCTTCTCCGTCAGTCGCCCTTCGTCGAGCCCCTCGCCCGCGCCCTCCACATGCTGGGCCGGTCGCTTCGGCAGGGCGAACATCAGCAGGAAGATGGCGGCCATCAGCAGCGCCACCCAGACCAGGGCGTGCTGGAAGGCGTTCACGAAGGCCGGCCCCACCTCGGCGGACCGCAGCCGGTCGCCGATCACGCCGAAGAAGACCACGGACACCAGGCCGAGGCCCAGCGCGTTGCCCATCTGCTGCACGGTGTTGATCAGCCCGGACGCCGAACCGGCGTGCTCACGCGGGACCTCCGACAGCACCGCGTCCGTCAGCGGGGCCACGATCAGGCCCATGCCGACGCCCATCACGACCAGCGGAAGCGCCATCTGCCAGGAGGCGATGCCGAGGCCGTAGCGCTCGGACTCCCCGATGTAGAGCAGGACGCCGAGCCCCATCAGCAGCGCGCCCGCCTGGAGCACCTTGCGCCCGAAGCGCGGGACCAGCTTCTGGACGGAGAGCCCGGCGGCCGTGGAGACGGCGAGGGAGAAGGGGACCCCGGTCAGACCGGCGTGCAGCGGGCTCCAGCCCAGGCCGATCTGCATGTACAGCGTCCAGACCAGGAAGAACACGCCGAGGCCGACGCCGAAGACGGTCTGCACGGCGATGCCGGCCGCGAAGCTCTTCACCCGGAAGAGGGAGAGCTCGATCAGCGGCGAGCCGTCCCGTGCGCCCTTGCGCCGCTCGTACACCACCAGCGCCCCGAAGACGCCGAGCGCGCCGACCATGGACGCGTACCCCCACAGCGGCCAGCCCAGCTCACGGCCGCGGGTGAGCGGGTAGAGCAGCATGAACAGGCCGAGGGTGACCAGGGCGACGCCGACGAGGTCCAGCCTCAGGGCGCGCGGGGCCTTCGACTCGGTGATGAAGCGGGCGCCGAGGATCAGGCCGACGACGCCGACCGGCAGGTTGATCAGGAAGATCGGCCGCCAGGCGAGGCCGAAGAGGTCCCACTCGGTGAGCAGGGCGCCCAGCAGCGGGCCGGAGACCGCGCCGAGCCCGACGATCGCGCCGAACAGCCCGAACACCTTGCCCCGCTCGTGCGCCGGGAAGGTGGCGTGCACGATCGACAGCACCTGCGGGACCATCATCGCCGCCATGCCGCCCTGCAGGATGCGGGAGGCGACCAGCATCTCCGGGTTCGCGGCGAAGCCGCACAGCGCGGAGGCGAGGGTGAAGCCGCCGATGCCGACGAGGAAGAGCCGCTTGCGGCCGTGGATGTCGCCGAGCCGGCCGCCGGTGATGAGCCCGGCGGCGAAGGCCAGCGCGTAGCCGGCGGTGATCCACTGGATCTGGCCGACGGAGGCGCCCGCGTCCTGCTGGATGGAGGGGATGGCGATGTTGACGATCGTGACGTCGACGAGGTCCATGAAGGCCGCGGTCATCACGATCGCGAGCGCGAACCAGCGACGGCGGTCACCCAGGTCGCCCGGCGCCGCGTCGGGACGGGCCTTCCCATGGGCGGTGGGCGTCGCCTCGGGGACGGGCGTGGTCTCGTTGGAGGTCATGAGAGGACAGTAGGACCGCAATAGGTCAGATCATGTCCTACTTCTACGGCATCCTCGGGTCCATGACGACGGACACTCCGGCACGGCTGCTGCAGCTCCTCTCCCTCCTCCAGACGCCCCGCGAATGGCCCGGCGGCGAGCTCTCCGAGCGGCTCGGCGTGTCCCGCCGTACGGTCCGCCGGGACATCGACCGGCTGCGGGAGCTGGGGTATCCCGTCCAGGCGACCAAGGGCTCGGACGGCGGGTACCGGCTGGTCGCGGGCAAGGCGATGCCGCCGCTCGTGCTCGACGACGAGGAGGCGGTGGCGATCGCGGTCGGCCTGCGCGCGGGGGCCGGGCATGCGCTGGAGGGCGTGGACGAGGCGTCGGTGCGGGCGCTGGCCAAGCTGGAGCAGGTGCTGCCGGCCCGACTGCGCCACCGCGTCTCCACGCTCCAGGCCGCGACCACCCCGCTGACCAGCGGAGACGGAGCGAGCATCGCACCCGAGACGCTGACCGCCATCGCCTCGGCGGTGGCCGGACAGGAACGGTTGCGGTTCGCCTACCGGGCGAAGGACGGCACGGAGTCGCGCCGGCTGACCGAGCCGCACCAGCTCGTGTCGACGGGCCAGCGGTGGTACCTCGTGGCGTACGACCTCGACCGCGCCGACTGGCGGACGTTCCGCGTCGACCGGGTGGCGGACCCGTTCGCGACCGGCGCGCGGTTCGCTCCGCGGGAGCTGCCGACGGGGAGCGCGGCGGAATACCTGCGCCGGTCGATCCGCCGACAGCCGGAGGCATACGAGTACGAGCTCGACGTCGTCTTCGAGGCGTCGGCGGAGTTCGTCGGGGCGCGGCTGCCCGCTTGGCTCGGGCAGCCGGCGGACGACCCGGGGGGCGATCCGGGGGGCGACCCGGCGAGCGACGGCGGGGCCCGGTCCAGCCTGCGGGCGTCGATCACCCATCCGGTGGAGTGGGTGGCGGTACGGCTGGCGATGCTGGGGTGCGAGTTCTCGGTCCGGGGGCCCGGTGAACTGGTGCAGTGCGTACGGGAGTTGGGCGGGAGGTTGAGTCGGGCGGGAGGTGGGTGAGGTGAGTCACCCCGCTGCCCCCTCCGCCCCCTCCGCCTTCTCGCCCTCGCCCTCGCCCTCGCCCCAGGAAATCCCCCGCAGCGCACCGAGGTTGCGCAGTGCCAGTTCGGCCGGGCCGTTCGGACCGGTGGGCGGGAGGTCGGTCGAGGCCCAGCTCTCCACGGCGACCCGGACGACGGCGCTGGCGACCGCCGCGGTGAAGCGCCGGTCGGGGTCAGGGGGGATGGTGGGGACAGCCGGCGCGGCAACGTTGTCGGGGGCCGGAGTCTCCGCCGAGGTCTCCGAGGACGCCCCCTCCCGCCCTACCCGCCCCGCCCGTTCCGCCAGCACCTCCGTGAGCGTGTGCTCCGACGTATGGCAGACCTCCGCCCAGACCTTGCCCAGGGCCGGGCTGGTCTGGGCCAGGCGGATCAGGGTGCGGACCCATTCCCAGGACGCGGCCGACACTCCGAGGCCGGGCGTGAGGGTGTGCCGTAGCGCGTGTTCCAGGGCGTCCGGCAGGGGCAGTTCGGCCGGGGCCTCGCGGACCGCCTCCGCCCAGCGCTGGGCGCCCGCGGCGTAGAGCGGGGCGACGGCCTCCTCCTTGGTGGCGAAGTACCGGTAGAAGGTGCGGGGGGCGATGCCCGCGGCGTGGGCGATGTCCTCGGCGCGGGTGGCCTTGAGGCCACGGCTCACGAAGAGGCCCGCCGCCGCTCTCGCGATCTCCATCCGGGTCGCCGCTTTGCGCCGCTCGGTCAGCGAAGTCGAGGAGTGGGTGGAGGTGGAGCTGATCACATCGGCAGGCTATGCCCATGTGGCACAATCTGCCATCCGGGCGGGCCACCCCGTGGTTCAGGTACGGGGTGCCCCGCCCATCTCAGCGTGCCCGGCGTGTCCGTACACGCCTTTTGTGCGATGTGCGCCCGCAACCCCGGCGGCCCCGCCGCCGTCCTCGTCCTTGAAAAACGAGCCGGGCCCCGGCGCCCAGGGGGGGAGGGCGCCGAAGCCCGGCTCGGGGAGAGTCCCGGCGCCGGGGGGAATGTGCGTCGGGACTTGGCTTGGGTCCGGCCTGGATCCGGCGTGGATCTGACATCGGATCCGGCGTGGATCCGAATCGGGTCCGGCGTGGATCCGGCTCGGAGTGGGACGGAGCTCTGCGGAGGGGCTATCCGGTCTCGAAGGGAAGGCTGCGGGGCGCGGTGGGCCCGAACTCCCGTGCCAACAAGTCTTGTTCCCCCGTCCGGCCACTTGAAGCGGCGTTGTACCGCCATGTTTGCGCGGGCTTCGGCCACCCCGCGCACGCGGGCGGGACCACTCCGCTCGGAGTGCGCCCGCCCGGGCGCCCCGACGTCGCTCCGCCGCCCGTGTTACGCCGCCGCCTCGAAGCCCGTGTCCCGTGCCAGCTTCTTCAGCTCCAGCAGGGCGTGCTTCTCGATCTGGCGGATCCGCTCCCGGGTGAGCCCGTGCTCCTTGCCGACCTCGGTCAGCGTGCGCTCCCGGCCGTCCTCGATGCCGTACCGCATCTTGATGATCGAGGCCGTGCGGGGGTCGAGGCGGCCGATGAGGTCGTCCAGTTCCTCGCTGCGCAGGAGGGTGAGGACGGACTGCTCGGGGGAGACCGCGGAGGTGTCCTCGAGGAGGTCGCCGAACTGGGTGTCGCCGGCGTCGTCGACCGCCATGTTCAGGGAGACCGGGTCGCGGGCCCAGTCCAGGACGTCGATGACGCGCTCCGGGGTGGAGGCGAGCTCGGCGGCGATCTCGGCGGGCTCGGGGTCCCGGCCGTTCTCCCGGTTGAACTCACGCTGGACGCGGCGGATGCGGCCCAGCTCCTCCACGAGGTGCACGGGCAGCCGGATGGTGCGCGACTGGTCCGCTATCGACCGGGTGATCGCCTGACGGATCCACCAGGTCGCGTACGTCGAGAACTTGAAGCCCTTGCGGTAGTCGAACTTCTCGACCGCGCGGACCAGGCCGGCGTTGCCCTCCTGGACCAGGTCGAGCAGGGGCAGACCGCTGCGGGGATACCGGCGGGCGACCGCGACGACCAGGCGGAGGTTGGAGCGGATGAAGACGTCCTTGGCGCGCTCGCCCTCGTCGATCAGGGCCTGGAGCTCCTCGCGGGAGGCGTCCGCCGTGGAGTCCTCGTCTCCGTCGAGGACCTGTCGCGCGAACACACCCGCCTCGATGATCTGCGACAGCTCGACTTCCTTGGCTGCGTCGAGCAGCGGTGTGCGCGCGATCTCGTCGAGGTACATGCCGACCAGATCGCGGTCGGCGATCTCGCCGCCGCGAACGCGAACACTGCGGGCCGCGTCGGCCGTCTCGCCGGAGGCGGACTGACGACGGGCGACGGCACGGGTTGCCATGCGTGCTCCCTTGCGATGGTGGGCTGGCGGGTGGTCCTTCAGACACTCGGCACTCTTCTCGTGTGCCCTGCATCCGATGGAAACAACGACTGGAATCAGGACAGAATTCCCAACCCGCACCCCGATTTTTCTGATCTTGCAGTACCCTGCCCGGCCACATGGGGAGGCGCGATGCCGTCGGAACATACAGAGGTGCAGGTCAGGCCGGGAGTCGAGGGGGATCTCAACGCCCTCACCAGCCTCTACAACCACTACGTACGTGAGACGTCCATCACATTCGATACCGCGGTCTTCACTTCGGAGGAGCGCCGTCCTTGGCTGCTCTCCCACCCTGAAGACGGCCCGTACCGGCTGAAGGTTGCCACCGGCGCGGACTCACAGGAGATTCTGGGGTACGCCACATCCAGCCCTTACCGGCCGAAGGCCGCCTACTCGACCTCGGTGGAGACGACGCTCTACGTCGCTCCGGGCGCCGGCGGGCGCGGCATCGGCACGCTCCTGTACAAGGCGCTCTTCGAGGCGCTGGCGGGCGAGGACGTGCATCGCGCGTACGCGGGCGTCGCGCAGCCGAACGAGGCGTCGGTCCGGCTGCACGAGCGCTTCGGTTTCCGGTACGTCGGGACGTACCGAGAGGTGGGCCGCAAGTTCGGCCGCTACTGGGACGTGGCCTGGTACGAGAAGGACCTTTGAGCCTGGGCTCAGCCCTACGTCACCGCCCAGCCGTACGTCACCGCCCAGCCGTACGTCACCGCCCAGCCGTACGTCACCGTTCAGCCGTACGTCACCGTTCAGCCGAACTGCACCGACCGCTTCGCCAGTCCCAGCCAGAACCCGTCGATCACGGACTTCTGCGCGTCCAGCTCGCCGGACGCCTCCGCCGCGCCCATGGTGACGAAGAGCGGGGCGAAGTGCTCGGTGCGCGGGTGGGCGTAGCGGCCGGCCGGGGCCTTGTGGAGGAAGTCCAGCAGGCCGTCCCAGTCGCGGGTCTCCAGGGCGCGCCGGCCCCAGTCGTCGAACTCGGCCGACCAGGTGGGCACTCCCCCGCCGGTGTGGCGCAGGGCGGCGAGGTTGTGGGTGAAGAAGCCGGAGCCGACGATGAGGACGCCCTCGTCCCGCAGGGGTGCGAGCCTGCGGCCGACCTCCATGAGCTTCACGGGGTCGAGGGTCGGCATGGAGATCTGCAGCACGGGGATGTCGGCGGCCGGGAACATCTCGACGAGCGGGACGTAGGCGCCGTGGTCGAGGCCGCGGTCGGGGATGTCCTGCACGGGCATGCCGGGGGCGCGCAGCAGCTTGCGCACGCTCTCGGCGAGCTGCGGTGCGCCGGGGGCGTCGTACGTCACCTGGTAGTAGTGCTCGGGGAAGCCCCAGAAGTCGTAGACGAGGGGGATCGGGTCGACGGCGCCGAGGGCCAGGGGGGCCTCCTCCCAGTGGGCGGAGACCATGAGGATCGCCTTGGGGCGGGGGAGGCCGGCGGACCAGGCGGCCAGTTCGCCGGGCCAGACCGGGTCGTCGGCGAGGGGAGGGGCGCCATGACTGAGGTACAGGGCGGGCATGCGCTCCTGCGGGACGGCGCGCTCCTGAGTGGCGGCGGACATGGCGGCGACTCCCTCCGGGCCATCGGCCCCTGGCGGGCCGTTGATCGAAGTCAGTTGAAGTTGATCGAAGTTGATTGAAGTCTAAAACTTTTGCTCCACTCCACCCTATGCGCTATTGGTTTAAATTTCAAAGACAGGACCTTTACAGTGGAGTACATGACGAAGGCATCCACCCCCGCTGACGAACCCCAGTGGCTCACCTCCGAGGAGCAGCTCATCTGGCGCTCCTACCTGCAGGCCACGACCCTCCTCGAGGACCACCTGGACCGCCAGCTCCAGCGGGACGCGGGCATGCCCCACATCTACTACGGCCTGCTGGTGAAACTCGCCGACGCCCCCCAGCGCCGGCTGCGGATGACCCAGCTCGCCATGTACGCGAAGATCACCCGTTCCCGGCTCTCCCACGCCGTCGCCCGCCTGGAGAAGAACGGCTGGGTACGGCGCGAGGACTGCGCCTCCGACAAGCGGGGCCAGTTCGCGGTGCTGACCGACGAGGGCCTGGACGTGCTCAAGCGCGCCGCGCCGGGCCATGTGAAGGCCGTACGCAACGCGGTGTTCGACCGGCTCAGCCCGGAACAGCAGAAGTCCCTCGGCGAGATCATGCAGATCGTCGCCGAGGGACTCCAGCCGAACGAAGCGGGTGCGGACCTGCCCTGGTTGCGCTGACCGGTCCCGGCCGGGCGGCCGCCTCAGCGGGCGACCGCCCCAGCCGCGTGCGTCAGTGGGCGACCACCGGCACCGGGATCGCGTCCTCGGCGTCCAGCGCCCCCGACCCGGCGACCGGACCCATGTCCGGGCGGCCGGCGTTGACGAAGGTCAGGGCGATCGTGGCGGCGGCGACGAGGATGCCGACGGCGAACCAGATGGCGCTGGTGTACCCGTGGACCATGCCCTCCAGCTGCACCAGCTGCTGCTGGGGCTTGGAGGCGGCGGCGCCGATGTGGTCCTTGATGTACGACGTCGTCGCGGACGCGGCGATCGTGTTCAGCAGGGCGGTGCCGATCGCGCCGCCCACCTGCTGCGAGGTGTTGACCATCGCGGAGGCGACGCCGGCGTCCCGCGGTTCGACGCCCTGGGTGGCCAGGGACATGGCCGGCATGAACGCCGTGCCCATGCCGAGGCCGAGCAGCACCATCGCGGGCAGGATCACGGAGGCGTACGAGGAACCGATCTCCAGCTGGGTCAGCAGCAGCATGCCGAGCCCGGCGACCAGGAAGCCGGGGCCCATCAGCAGGCGCGGCGCGACCCGGGTCATCAGGCGGGTGCCGATCTGCGTGGAACCCACCATCATGCCGCCGATCATCGGCAGGAAGGCGAAACCGGTCTTGACCGGCGAGTAGCCCTTCACGATCTGCAGGTAGTAGGTCAGGAAGAGGAACAGGCCGAACATCGCGATGATCGCGAGGCCGAGGGAGAGGTAGACGCCGCCGCGGTTGCGCTCGGTGATGACGCGCAGGGGCAGCAGCGGGGCCTTGACCTTGGACTCGGTGATGACGAACGCGGCGAGCAGCACGGCCGAGGCCACGAACAGGCCGACCGTCACGGAGTCGCCCCAGCCGTCGGACTCGGCGCGGGTGAAGGCGTAGACGAGCGTGACCAGACCGAGGACGGAGAGAATGACGCCGGGCACGTCGAGCGGCGAGCGGTTGCGGCCGCCCTCCGGCTCACGGATGACGAAGTACGCACCGGCGGCCGCGATGATCGCGAACGGGATGTTGACGAAGAACGTCCAGCGCCAGTCGAGGTACTCGGTGAGCACGCCGCCGAGGATGAAGCCCACCGCGCCGCCACCACCGGCGATGGCGCCGTAGATGCCGAACGCCTTGGCGCGCTCCTTGGCCTCCGTGAACATGACGGCGAGCAGCGAGAGCGCGGCGGGCGCGAGCAGCGCGCCGAACGCACCCTGGAGGGCGCGGGCGCCGAGCATCATCGCCTCGTTCGTGGCGGCGCCGCCGAGGGCGGACGCCGCGGCGAAGCCGATCAGACCGGCGACGAAGGTGCGCTTGCGGCCCCAGATGTCGGCGATACGGCCGCCGAAGAGCAGCAGGCCGCCGAAGGCCAGCGCGTAGGCCGTGATGACCCACTGCCGGTTGCCGTCCGATATACCCAGGTCCTGCTGGGCGGAGGGCAGGGCGATGTTCACGATGGTCGCGTCGAGGACGACCATCAGCTGGGCGAGAGCGATGAAGGTGAGCGCTTTCCAGCGGTTGGCGTCCGGTGCGCCGGCCAGACCGGACGGACCGGCCTTTCCTGGAGCCTTGGAAGCCTTGGAGGCTGTTTCAGACATGGAGATACCCGCTTCGGGACTTCGTGACGGAAAAAACGTGAGGTAAGAGACGGCTCGTCGCCGATGACGGCCGTGAAGAACTGGTACGCGTGACGGACTGGTCCGCGTGGCGAACTGGTACGTGTGACGAACTGGTACGTGTAACGAACTAGTGCGTGGAGGTCAGGCCTTGCGGAGGTCCTCCAAGGTGACGGCCCTGCCCGGCAGGACGGAGGGGGCCGGGGCCCGCAGTCCGTCCAGGAACAATTGCAGGTGGCGGTGGACGAAGCGGTCGCCGCTCAGGCACGCCGTGCCCGCCGGGGGCCGGCTGAGCTGAGCGACCGCGATCATCAGGTCGCCCACGCCCACGTCGGTCCGGAGCTGCCCGGCCGCCTTGGCGCGGTCCATGACCTCTCCGATGATCTGCTCCACGCGTTCGCGTGCGGCCTCCAGGTCGGGGTGGTACTGGTCGAAGGTGCTGGAGATCATCGGGCACAGCGCGCTCAGCCGCTCGTCGGCGGAGGCGTGCACGAAGCGCTCCAGCGCCCCGAACGCGTCGCCGGTCTCGGCGAGGGCGAGCTGACCGGCGACGACCGTACGGTCCAGCACCGAGCAGACGACCTCGCGGACCAGCGCCTCGCGGTCGGGGAAGTGGCGGTACACCGTGGCGTTGCCGACGCCGGCCCGGCGGGCGATGTCGTCGAGCGGCACGTCGGCGCCGAGCTCTACGAACATCTCGCGGGCGGCGGTGACGATCCGCTCCCGGTTGCGCAGAGCGTCGGCGCGGGGCCGGGTCACCTTGCGCGCTGCGGGGATCGCGGTCTGCACGGCGTACTCCTTGGGGCGGGACGGATGACTCTCGGGTGTGCGATCCGGGGAAGGTCTCCCCGTTTCACTCGGACACCTGGCTAAACGGGGAAGGCATCCCCGGTTATTTCCCGGTCGCGAAAGTTTTTCGATGTGACCTGGGTCACGCATGCGGAGACCTGCGGGAAGGGGCGTCCCACGATCGGTCTCCTCCAGCGCGCGCCCGCGTGCACCCCGGCACAGGGTGATCGCAAGGGTGCAGTCGGTGACCGGTGGCTGCCCGGAGCGAAAGGCCCTGCATGCAGCCGCAGCCCGTGCGCACCGCCCCGGAACCCCTCCGCCGTCGGATACGCCCGCGCCGCGCCGCCGTTCTCGTCTCCGTCACCGCCCTGACGTTCGCGGTCAGCACCTCGGCCGGATCGGGACGCCTGGTCCCCGCCTCCGGCCCGACGGCGGCCGGGGCGGGACCGATCTCCCTGGCCCGTTCCTCCGCCCTCGCCCCCTGCATGATCAACGGCGATACGGCGGTCCAGATGTCCGAGGGCGTGCCGACGTCCGGCGGCTACTCCCGCTCCACCGGCGCCGTCCGCGCCCTCACCCTGATGGTCGACTTCCCGGACGCGCCGGGCCGGGGCAGCGCGCTGGAGCGCTACCGGGAGTTCTTCCCGCAGACCCGGGAGTGGTTCCGCACCGCCTCCTACGGCCGTCTCGACTACCGCGCCGAGACCCCGATCCGCCGCTGGCTGCGCATGCCCAAGGCGTTCCGGGACTACGGCATAGAGCGCGGCGCCCCCTTCGACCCCGGCTACCGCGATCTCGTCCAGGACATCGTGGCCGCCGCCGACCCGAGGGTGGACTTCCGCTCGTACGACCTCCTGAACGTGCTGGTGACGCCGAACGCCGGGCCTTCCGCGCTGGACACGGTCCTGTCGGTGACGTTCGCCGGGAACACCGAGGCCCCGGTCGCCGACGGGGTGACCGTGGCGAACGCGTCCTTCGTCTACTCCCGGCAGGACGACGGCTCCGGCTCCTACGACCGCACCGGCTACCGCGTCCTGCCCCACGAGAACGGGCACGTCTTCGGCCTGCCCGACCTCTACACCCAGGAGGGCGGGGGCGCGGTCGGCCACTGGGACATCATGAGCGAGGACTGGGGGGCCAACAACGACCTGCTGGGCTGGCACAAGTGGAAGCTGGGCTGGCTGGACGCGTCGCAGATCGCCTGCGCGGCGCGCCCCGGCACGACCGAGTACACCCTCACCCCGCTCGCGCGCGCGGGCGGCCCGAAACTGGTCTTCGTACCCCTCGGCGGCCGCACCGGGTACGCGGTCGAGCTGCGCACCCGCGGCGGCAACGACGAGACGGTGTGCCGTCCCGGAGTCCTCGTCTACAAGGTCGACGCGGACGTCGACACCGGCATGGGCCCGGTGACGGTGTACGACTCCCACCGGGACAGCGGGGGCTGCACCCGCAGCCCGAACGTCCACGCGGAGCTCTCCGACGCGCCGTTCTCCCCCGGCGAGACCTTCAAGGACCCCCGGCACGGCATCCGCATAGCGGTGACGGGAGCGAACCTGAAGGGCGACTACCTGGTGCGGGTGACACGGCGTTAGCCCCGGTCCACGGGGATACGGTGTCCCCGAGATGTCCACACCTCCCCACTCCCCCGCCGCTCCCCCCGCCGCTTCCCCGGTCGGCGCCGCCGCCGTGCCGCCGCCCGAGGCCGTCGCCCCGCTGGTGCGCGGCGTCGCCGTGCTGCGCCGGCTCACCGAGGCGAACGGCGTGCTCAGCCTCAGCGCCCTGGAACGCGCCACCGGCCTGGCCCGCTCGACCGTCGACCGGGTCGTCGGCACCCTCGTCCGCATGGGGTACGTCCGTCTCGACGGCCGGGACGCGATCCTCACCCCCCGGGTGATGGAACTGGGCAACGCCTACCTGGCCGCCCTGCGGCTGCCCGCCCTGCTGGACTCGCGGGCGGACGCCCTCGCCGACGAACTGGACGAGTCGGTCTCCCTCGCGGTCGCCGACGGCGACGCCGTCCGCTTCATCCACCAGGCGACCCGGCGTCGCGCGATGTCCCTGAGCTTCCGCATCGGCGACCTCCTGCCGGCCGAACGCACCGCGCCGGGCCCGCTGTTCGCGACCGAGTGGACGGACGCGGACTGGTCGCGCTGGCACGATCGCCGGGCGACGGACCCCCAGAACCGGGCCTTCACCGCCGTACCCCCCGCCTCTCGCATTTCACCGGACGAGGACCCGGGCAAGGACCCGGACGAGGACTTCGTGCGGCGGGCCGGGCGGGCGGGGGCGGACGGCTGGGCCCTGGACGACCAGCTGATCGAGCCGGGCCTGGTGGCGCTCTCGGCACCCGTACGGGATCCGCGCGCCGGACGGATCGCCTGCGTCGTGAACATCGTGAGCCACACGAGCCGGCACACCGCGCCGCAGTTGCACGACGCCCTCCTGCCCCGCCTGCGGACGGCGGTCGCGACGATGGAGGCGGACCTGCGCCAGGCCCCGCCCGCGCAGCCCGGCCCGCCTCCCGCGGGCCTCGCCCTGTGGACGGGCGCGTCGAAGCAGGAACTGGGCCGCGAGTTCATCGAGTCCCTCGCGCGCGGACTGACGGTCCTGACGGCGTTCGGCGAGGGACGGGCCGCGCTGACCCTGGCGGAGACGGCCAAAACGACGGGCCTGGCCCGGGCGACGGCCCGCCGCGCTCTGATCACCTACGAGCACCTGGGCCTCGTGACCCAGACCCCCGACCGAAGGTTCGCCCTCACCCCCCAGGTCCTCTCCCTGGGCTTCCCGCCCCTCTCCCGTACGTCCCTCCCCCGCATCGCGGCCCCCCACCTGACGGCGCTGGCGGAACGCGTCCACGAGTCGACCTCGCTGGCCGTCCTCACCGAACGGGGGGACGAGATCCAGTACACGGCCCGGGCGACCGCCCCGCACGTCATGAGCGTGGACATCACCGTGGGCACACGCCGACCGGCCGGCCCGACGGCCCTGGGCCAGGTCCTGCTGGCCGGTGCGTCTTCCGGCGCCTCTTCCGGCGGTGCTTCCGCCCGTGCTTCTTCCGGCCATGGTCACGCCCTGGTCGACGAGGAGCTGGAGCAGGGGCTGCGGTCGATCGCGGTCCCCGTCCGCGACCGCACGGGCCGGGTGGTCGCCGCCCTCGACGCGGCGACCCACGTCGCCCGGCGCACCCGGGAGGAGTGCGAACAGGACATCCTTCCCGAGCTCCTCACCACCGCGGCCCACATCGAGTCCGATCTCCACGTGGCCGCGCGCTTCACCCGGGTCCCGTTGAGCTGATTCCCGGTCCGGACGAGGCAGGCAGACAGGAAGTCAGGCAGACAGGCAGACAGGAAGGAAGGAAGGAAGGAAGGAAGGAAAAGCCGGAACAGGAAAGGCCGGAAGGGGGAAGAACCCTGCGCGGAATTCACGCGCTGAGCGATCCGTCGTCCTCGCCCAGGTCGTGCATCTCCTCGACCTGCTGCACCAGATCTTCGGCAAGCCATCGCCACATCCCGGCGTATCCCTGAGCGAGCCGCGCCACGGACTCCTTGCAGTGCGCGGGCACCGCCTCGGCGACCTTCCGCCGGTCCCGGGTGATCAGTGCGCAGACGTCGAGCAGGCGCAGGAGGGAGCGCCCCGAGGCGTTGTGACGCAGCGAAGGATCGCGGGTCAGCATGCCGGTGATCTTCATGACGTCCTCCAGCGCCATGACCGGCGTCTTCTCATCGGCCAGAGCACGCCGCCGTGCGGCCGGCAGCCGGGTGATCGTGGCCCCGGTCGCGGGCGCCCGGACCGGAACCGCTTCCACCGCCGATGTGCGGCTCACGGCCTCCGTGGCCTGAGCCGCGCGACCCCGTACGCCGCTCGGCACCGGGCTCTCGCCGCGCTGGATCCGGTTGCGCACGTCCGCGACGGTCGCCGGGGCCAGACCCACCTCCGCCGCGATCTGCCGCAGGGAGAAGCCGGGATTGCTCCGGATCAGCTCACCGGCCTGTTCCCGTCTGCGGGCGGAGTCGATGGGCCGGACCCGGCCGTCCCGTCCGACTCTGCGGTCGGACTGCGGCAGCGCCATCTCCTTGCGCAGCCGTGCGACCTTCTTCGGGGAGAGGCCGGCGACCGCCGCGACGGCCCGGTCGGACCACTGCGGATGCGAGGTGAAGATCCGCATCGCGGCGGCCGCCCGGTCGGTCGTGGACAGTGTCCGCCCGTGGGCGATGTTGGCTGCCACCGCAAGGAGCCGGGCGTCCTCCTGATCGCCGTCGAAGAACCGCGCCGCGATGCGGTCCTCCCCCAGGAGCTCGACCACGCGCAACCGGTGGGCGCCGTCGATGACGGTCATGCTCGCGCGGTGCACAAGAATCGGCGGGAGCTCGTCTGCGGTCTCGGCCAGGACCCGAATGTGGTCGGCGTCCTCACCGTGTACCCGTGGGGAGAAACCGGTCCGGAGGCGTTCCACCGGGACCCGCTCGACAGGCAGTTCTTTGAGGATGGATTGCAGCTTTATCAAGTAATCTGAATCTGCTCGGTCCACGGCCATTCCCATCGCACGAAGCCAATCCGATTCACAAGGGGTGACTTCACTGCCATCCATGGTCGTTCTCAGTGATCGAGAATGCATCCGAGTCGGCGGCCAGCAGCTGGACTTCCTGCGCCCGGGAGTCGGCGTGCTCGACCTGCACGGCAAATCCGGTCGCCGTCACAAGAACACCGGCCAGGATCACGCCGCGAAAGACATTGCGCGGAATCAGGTAGGACATCGGATACCCCTTCTCCTTTGCTGGATCTCGCTGACAGGAATGAGATTGCCGTCAGCGCAGGGAGAAGAAAAGTAGGCAGGCGGGAGGTAAACCGGCCATGACCTACTCTGTCCACCCCAGCCCTGGGGACGGACCTGCCTCGAGGTCAGGCCTGAACAAGGGGATCTCGGCACGGACCAGCTCCCAGGCCTGCAGCTCCGCCACGGCGGAGCTGGCATGCCCCCACAGAGAGAGGGCCGCCGTCTCGGCCTCCTTCAATGATTCGGCATGCACATAAAAGCCGATGATGGGGTGGGGCGCCATATCCGGGTGCACGCTCACATGTTCGAAGCCGTGCCGGCCGGCGCAGGACCGGGCAATGGACTTCGCGACCGAGGAAGGTACTACCGCATCGGGCCAACGCGGCCGGAGAGATACGTGGACGAGAAACATAGATGTCCTTGCCATCCGAATGCCTGGTGTTCGGACGATGTCATTCCGCAGCCGCCGAGCTGGTCCCGACCACCGTCTGCGTGTCCTGAGAGTACACAGGGTGGGCCAACTGGGCACATATGAAGCAACTCTGTTCAACTCCGGCAACCCCTTGCTTTGTTGCAGCTTGATCACATAAACTCAAGGGAATGTCTTGAATACATGCACAGCGGGGGCGGCATGGTTGACACAGAGGCAATACATCCGGGTTCCCTGGGCTCACTCGGCTTGGAGCCGGTCATCGAGTCCGTCTACATCGCGTTGCTGGACAGGACGCAGGGCGTAGCCGACATCTGCCGCCGCCTGGACCTGCCGGAACACGTCGTCCGCAACGCCCTCGACCGCCTCAGCGAGTTGGCCCTCGTGCGCGCGTCGGTCGGATCCCCGCATCGTCTGCACGCGGTCAGCCCGCACGTGGGCATGGAGTTCCTGATCGCCCAACAGCGCTCCGAACTCGCCAGACACCAGCAGAGGCTGGAAGCGGCGCAGGCCGCAGCGGCCAAGTTCATCCTGGACTACGACGGACGTCAGCCTCCCGGCGCCGACGGGGCCGAGGGCAAATACCTCGTAGGGCTGGACGCGATCCGGGACCATCTGAGAGTCCTCAACGACCAAGTGGCCGAAGAACTCCTCACCTTCGCGCCCGGCGGCCCGCAGAAGCGGGAGAACATGCAGGCGTCCCGGCCGCTCAACCAGCAACTGCTCAGACGTGGCGTACGGATGCGCACGGTCTACCTGAACAGCATTCGCACCGACCGGCCGACCATGGAACACGCACGCTGGCTGACCGCACAGGGATGCGAGGTCCGCACCGTCCCGTCACTGCCGAACCGAATGATCATCTACGACCGTAAACTCGCGATGATCGCCTCCAACGCCGCGGACACCGCCGCCGGAGCCGTCCAGGTGAGCTCACCGGGTACCGTCACGGCGCTGCACAGTCTGTTCGAGAGCGTGTGGCAGTCCGCGGAACAGCTCGAGGCGCCGGTGCAGCCGGCCCCGGGAGAGCTGACCGCTCAACAGGCCGAGGCGCTCCGGCTTCTGGCGCTCGGTCACACCGACGAGGCCATCGCCACGCGCCTGGCAGTGTCACCGCGCACCGCCCGCCGCATCACGTCCAGCCTCATGACCCACCTCGGCGCGCGCAGCCGTTTCCAGGCAGGCGTGCTCGCCATACAGCAGGGATTCCTCCCTTCTCTCTCCGAGTGACGCCCCGAGGGAAGCCCGAGTGACTCCCCGGGAGACTCCCCGAGGGACGCCCGAGAAGACGGCGTAGCGCCTCTTCCCGCCGGGTCCGGCCGGAGCACGCTGCCGCCTGACCGCCAGGTCCGGGGACAGCACGCTGCCGCCTGCTGTCCAAGTGGTTCCGGAATTCGCTTGAACAGCGGGGTCGATGTGCAACCATCCCTGCCGGCAGGCACGTTGACACTCCCGGTCGCTCATGGTCTCGTGGCGCACATCACCGAGATCTCCGTAGAAGACCTTTCCGAATTAGGCGATGGAGCAGATTCGGCGCCGCCTCAGGGTTGGTTGTTCGCCGCGACGCCTGCTCTTTCTCCGCCGAAGCAGGAGTGGGGACTTCCCTCTTCTCCGACGCTTGCGGACCGCCGCCTTGAGTATCGTGTGGAGTCGAACCAGATGCGTGATTCGCTTTCCCTTCACGGGCGGTTTCATGAGCAGGTCGGGCGTACTCCGGATGCGGTGGCGGTGCGTTCCGCGGGGCGTGAGCTGACCTATCGGGCGCTGGACCGGCGGTCCGATGCGCTGGCGGGTGTCCTCATCGGCCTGGGGGTGGGCCCGGAGGCGCCGGTCGCGGTGCTGACCGACCGCAGTGTGGACGTCACGACGGCGTTCCTGGGCGTCCTCAAGGCCGGCGGCTGCTACGTGCCCCTGCACACCGGGTTCCCGGCCGAGCGGATGGAACGGATCATCCGTCAGACGGGCGCACAGGTCCTGCTGACCGATGCGGTGTCGGCCGCCCAGGGGCTTCCCGAGGGCGATTTCACCGTGGTGCGGGTGGACGAGCCGGTACGCGCCGGCGCAGCGCCCGGGCCGGCCGGAGTGGTGTGCGCGCCGGACCGGTTGGCGTATGTGATGTTCACCTCCGGCTCCACCGGGGAGCCCAAGGGCGTCGCCGTCAGCCACCGCAACGTGCTGGATCTGGTCGACGACTCACTGTTCGACACCGGGCATCACGACCGGGTCCTGATGATCGCCCCGTATGCGTTCGACGCTTCGCTGCACGGCCTGTGGATGCCTCTGCTGCGCGGCGCCACCTCGGTCATCGCCGCCGCTGACGACGTGTCCGCGCCCCGGCTGCGAGAGCTGTTCGACACGGAGGAGATCACCAGTGTGGAGATGACCGCCGGTCTGCTGCGGACCATCGCCGAGGGCGCTCCGGAGACCTTCCACGGGCTGCGCGAAGTGTCCACCGGCGGCGACGTCATCTCCCCGGTCGCGGTGCGGCGGATCCTCCAGGCCTGCCCCGGCACGGTGGTGCGCGCCACGTACGGGCCCACCGAGACCACGCTGTTCGCCACCCAGCACGCCTACACCGACGCCGCCCAGGTCGCCGACCGGGTCCCCATGGGCCGTCCGCTGGACGACATGCGCGCCTACGTCCTGGACGGGCAGCTGGCCCCGGTCCCCGTCGGCGGCCCGGGCGAGCTGTACATCGCCGGGGCCGGCCTGAGCCGCGGCTATCTGCACCGCCCGGGTCTCACCGCCGAACGCTTCGTCGCCGACCCCCACGGGCCGGCCGGCAGCCGCATGTACCGCACCGGCGACATCGCGTGCCGGAACCCGGACGGCATGCTCGAGTTCCTCGGCCGCGCCGACGACCAGGTCAAGATCCGCGGCTTCCGCGTCGAGCCGGGCGAGATCGAAGCCGTCCTGTCGACGTTCCCGGGGCTCGCCCAGGTCGTGGTCACGGCCCGGGAGGCAGACGGCGACAAGCGCCTGGTGGCCTACGTCGTCGGCGACAGGGCCGTCGACGTCGGCGCGCTGCGCGAGCACGCCGCGGCCGCCCTGCCCGAGTACATGCTCCCTGCCGCTTTCGTGACCCTGGACGCCTTCCCCCTCACCCCGAACGGGAAGGTCGACTACCGGGCCCTGCCCGCACCGGAGTTCACCGCGACCGCCGCCTACCGCGCCCCGCGCACCCCGGACGAGGAGACGCTCTGTGCTCTCTTCGCGCAGGTCCTCGGCGTCGAGCGGGTCGGCATGGACGACGACTTCTTCGACCTCGGCGGCCACTCCCTCCTCGCCACCCAGCTGATCGGCGAGCTGCGGACCGCCTTCGACGCGGACGTGTCCATCCGGCTGCTGTTCGGCGCCCCGACGGTCGCCGCGCTGCTTCCGCTGCTCCGGGCGCAGGATCCGAAGGCCCGCCGCCCGGTGCTCGCCCGGAGCGGGCGCCCCGCCCGCGTCCCGCTGTCCGCCGCCCAGCACCGGATGTGGTTCCTGGAACAGTGGGACGGCCCTTCCCCCCTGTACAACCTGCCCGTCGTCCTGCGGCTGAGCGGCGACCTGGACCGGGACGCGCTCCAGGAGGCGGTCCGGGACGTGATCGTCCGGCACGAGAGCCTGCGCACCGTGGTGGGGGAGGCGGCCGGCGAGCCGTACCAGGTGGTGCTCGACCCGGCCGACCTGCACCTCGTCCTGCCCGTCAAAGCCCTGGACGAGGCGGAGCTCGACGCCGCGGTACGGGAGGCCGGCGGCCGGCCGTTCCGTCTGAAGGCCGACCCGCCCCTGCGTGCAGAGTTGTTCGTCCTGAACGAGCGCGAGCACGAGCACGTGCTGGTGCTGACGCTGCACCACATCGCCTCGGACGGATGGTCCAAGGCGCCGCTCAGCCGTGATCTGGCCACCGCCTACACGGCCCGGCGGGCCGGCCGGGCCCCGGCGTGGTCCGAGCTTCCCGTGCAGTACGCGGACTACACGCTGTGGCAGCACACGCTCCTCGGCGACCCCGGCTCCCCCGACAGCCTCGCCGGGCGTCAGCTCGCGTACTGGAAGGACGCCCTGGACGGTGCACCGGACGAGCTGGCCCTGCCCTTCGACCGGCCGCGCCCCGCGGACAGCGCCCACCGGGGCGAGGCCCTCCCGCTGCGGCTCGACGCCGAACTGCTCGCCTCCGTAGTCGAGTTGGCGCGACAGCAGGACGCCACGCCCTTCATGGTGCTGCAGGCCGGACTCGCGATGCTGCTGCACCAGCTCGGCGCGGGAGCGGACATCCCCCTGGGCAGCGTGGTGGCCGGGCGCGGCGACACGGCGCTCGACGACCTGGTCGGCTTCTTCGTGAACACCGTCGTCCTGCGCACCGACCTGTCAGGAGACCCCTCCTTCACCGAGCTGCTCGCCCGGGTGCGGGAGACCGCCCTGGGCGCGTACTCCCACCAGGACGTGCCCTTCGAGCAGGTCGTAGGGGCCGTCAACCCGGCCCGTTCGCTGTCCCGGCACCCGCTCTTCCAGGTCATGCTCGTCCTGCAGAACGTCACCGGCTACGAGTTCGCGATGCCCGGCCTCGACGTCTCGGTCGTCGAGGAGGCCACGTCGACCTCGAAATTCGACCTGCTCTTCAGCATCACCGAGCAGTACGACGAACAGCGTCGCCCCGTCGGCGTCACCGGCTACGTCGAGTACGACACCGCCCTGTTCGACGCGTCGACGGTCGAGGGGATCCGTGACCGCTTCGCCACGCTGCTCACGAAGGTCGTGGCCGACCCGGGGCAGCGGGTCTCCGCGCCCTTTCTCCTCACCCCGGTGAGCTGACCGCAGCCGAGCGGATCGCCGCCCGGATCGCCGCCCGGGCCGCATGCCGCTGCCGCGCTGCCGCGCGCCGCCGAACTCCTCGTCTCCTTCTCGGCGATCCTCGAGGCCGGCGCCCGCCCCTGCGGCCTGGCGCGGCGGAGCCCGGCGGACCCGGGCGACTCCGGCCACCTCGCCCCGCGCCGGCGAAGGGGACGTCATACCGGCTGAATCGGTGCCGGGAAGAAAGCGCACGGCAATGAAGACAACGCACGGCAATGCGACTCAAGCACGCGGTTCGGCGCATTGCACGGCATTGGCGAACCACGAGTGATCGTGTGATGCTGAGGCCTCCAAAACAGCCTCAATTCATTGGCGCCTGGGGGAATTTCATGCCAGGAATCACCGTTGCCGCCGACACCCGTTCGCGGGATTGGCTGGAAATGGCAGAGCTGCACGGCAGTGTTTCCGAGCCGGTGCTGGACACCATGAACTTCCTCAACGAGGTGACCCATCGCTATCCGGACGCGATTTCGTTCGCACCGGGGCGGCCGTACGACGGATTCTTCGAGACCGAGCAGGTCTTCGCCTGTATCCGCCGCTATCTGGACCACTTGGCGGAGCAGGGCGGCTCGACGGCCGACATCCGCACCGCGCTGTACCAGTACGGGCCGACCGCGGGGCTGATCCGCGGCATCATCGCCGACTCGCTGCGGGCCGACGAGGACACCGACGTTCCGGCCGAGTCCATCGTGGTGACCGTCGGCGCCCAGGAGGCCATGCTGCTGGTGCTGCGCGCGCTCATCGCCGGCCCCGACGACGTGCTGCTGGTCTCCAGCCCCTGCTATGTCGGGATCACCGGCGCCGCCCGGCTGCTCGACGTGACCGTACGCCCGGTGGAAGAGCGCGAGGACGGGTTCAGCGCCGCCGATCTGGAGGCCGCGGTGCTGGCGGAGCGGGCGAACGGCCGCCGCCCCCGGGCGTTCTACGTGGTGCCCGACCACTCCAACCCGTCCGGCAACACCATGGGGCCCGAGGCCCGCGAGGAGCTGCTGAAGCTCGCCGAGCGCCACGACTTCCTGGTGCTGGAGGACAGCCCGTACCGGCAGGTGAGCCCCGGCACGCCGCTGCCGACCCTGAAGTCCCGGGACCGCGCGCGCCGGGTGGTGCATCTGGGCTCGTACTCCAAGACGGTCTTTCCCGGCGCCCGGGTCGGCTTCGTCGTCGCCGACCAGCGCGTGCGTGACGCCGGGGGCGGCGAGCATCTGCTGGCCGACGAGCTCGCCAAGATCAAGAGCATGGTGACGGTCAACACCTCGTCGCTGAGTCAGGCGGCCGTGGCCGGCGCGCTGCTCGGCGCCCAGGGCCGGCTGTCGCGGCTCAACGCGGAGGCGGCCGCCTACTACGGCGACGCGATGCGGGAGATGCTGCGGCAGCTCGACGCCCGGCTGCCCGCCGACCGCCGCGAGGCCCTCGGCGTGCGCTGGAACGAGCCGACCGGCGGCTTCTTCCTCACCATGCGGGTCCCGTTCCGGGTGGACAACGCCCTACTGGCCCTGTCCGCACAGGACTTCGGCGTGATCTGGACGCCGATGACGCACTTCTATCCCGGCGCCGGAGGCCTCCACGGCATCCGGCTGTCGACCAGCTATCTGACGCCTGCCGAGATCGAGGAGGGCGCCGCGAGGCTTGCGCGCTTCGTCGAGGCGCAGAGCGCGGCGCTCTGACCAGCGGCGCAGACAGCGCAACTCCCAGCGAGAGAGGACGTGCACATGTCCGGACCGAGTCGGAATCGACGACCGCGGAGCAAGCCGCGTACGTGGGGGTGGACGTTCCGATGACCCTGGCAGCCGAGCTGCGGCCCCGCGCTCTGGGCGTGGGCACGGCGGTGACGCCCACCTCGTACACCCAGCAGGAGGTGCTCGACGCCTTCGGGATCACCGACGCCAAGATCCGTTCGGTGTTCCTCAACAGCGCCATCGAGCGCCGCCATCTGACGCTCCCGGCGCAGGACGGCGCGGGCGGCCGCGTCCACGAGCCGCAGGGCGACCTCCTCGACAAGCACAAGGCCAAGGCCGTCGAGATGGGCGCCGAGGCGCTGCGCGCCTGCCTCAAGCGCGCCGGGGCCGAACTCTCCGATCTGCGCCATCTGTGCTGCGTGACGTCCACCGGACTTCTCACCCCGGGACTGAGCGCCCTGCTCATCAAGGAACTCGGCATCGACCGGCACTGCAGCCGCTCCGACATCGTGGGCATGGGCTGCAACGCCGGCCTCAACGCCCTGGGCGTGGTCTCCGGCTGGGCCGCCGCCCACCCCGGCGAACTCGCCGTCGTGCTCTGCACCGAGGCCTGCTCCGCCGCCTACGCCATGGACTCCACGATGCGCACCGCCGTGGTCAACAGCCTCTTCGGCGACGGCGCCGCCGCGATCGCGATCCGTTCGGGCGCCGCACCGGACGAGGCGGCCGTGCCCGAGGGCCCGCACATCCTGAAGTTCGCCAGCTGCATCATCCCGGACGCCGTCGACGCCATGCGCTACGACTGGGACCGGGAGCAGAGCCGCTTCAGCTTCTTCCTGGACCCGCAGGTCCCCTATGTGGTCGGCGCCCACGCCGAGCTGGTCGTGGACCGGCTGCTGGCGGACACCGGACTGCGCCGCAGCGACATCGCCCACTGGCTGGTGCACTCCGGCGGCAAGAAGGTCATCGACGCCGTCGTGGTCAACCTCGGGCTGACCCGGCACGACGTCCGGCACACCGTCGGCGTGCTGCGCGACTACGGCAACGTGTCGAGCGGCTCGTTCCTGTTCTCGTACGAACGGCTCCTGGACGAGGGAGTCGCCCGGCCCGGCGAGTACGGCGTGCTGATGACCATGGGGCCCGGCTCGACGATCGAAACGGCGCTGGTTCAGTGGTGAACGCGGAGGAAGTCATGGAAGACGTGCTGACCGTGGTGATCGACGGCGCCGAGCCGCCGTCGGCGGTGACGGTGAGGGCCGTGCAGACGGTCTGCGACGCGGCCGAGGACCGGGCCGGTTTCGGTGTCGTCGCCGTGCAGGTCAGCGGCGCCCCGGCCGAGGGGTGGACCAGCGGCCTCGACGTGATGAAGGTCAGCAAGTGGGAGCGGGCGCTGCGCCGGCTGGAGCGGCTTCCGCGCGCCACCGTGGCGGTGGCGTCGGGCGACTGCGGCGGCGCGGCCCTGGACGCCTTCCTCACCTGCGACATCCGGGTGGTCACGCCCGGCGCCCGGCTGCTGGTGCCCGGCGACGGCACGGCGACCTGGCCCGGGATGGCCGGATACCGGCTCGTCCAGCTGGCCGGGGCCGCCCGGGTCCGCCGCGCGCTGCTGTTCGGGCTGCCCATCGAGGCCCCCGAGGCGTTGCAGCTGGGCCTCGCCCACGAGGTGGCCGACGACCCGGCGGGTGCGCTCGCGGCTGCCGCCGAGCTGGTCGGCGGGCTGGCCGGCAAAGAGATCGCGATCCGTCGGCAGCTGCTCTTCGACGCCGTGACGACCAGCTTCGAGGACGCTCTCGGCCCGCATCTGGCGGCGTGCGACCGGGTGTTGCGCAAGCCCGTGGCGGAGGCGTCGTGAGCGTTCGGGTCTGGCCGGCCCTGCAGGAGGCGGCCGACCGCGTCGATGAACTGGTGTCCGCGCTGCCGGAGCCCGGCTCGCGGCTGCCTGAGGAGCGGGCGGAGCTCACCGCGGCGAAGGACGCGGCGCGGGCGCTGCGGACGCGCTTCCTGCAGACGCATGTCGACGCGGTGTACGACCGCCTCACGGCCGGCGGCGCCGAGGGGCTGCGGATCGCGGAGCTCGTCGCGGCCGCCGCGGCCGAGTTCCCCGCGCTGGCGCCGACGGCCGGGCAGCTCGCGGCCGACCGCGGCCGACGGCAGGCGGACAAGGAGGGGTACGAGATCGACCAGGGCATCTTCCTGCGGGCCGTGCTGGATTCGCCCCGGGCCGGTGCGCATCTGCTCGACACGATGCTCCGGCCCACTGCCCGGGCGCTGCGGCTGCTGCCGGAGTTCATCCGCACGGGCGTCCTCGAGACGGCGTCCGTCCGAGTGGAACGGCGGGACGGCACGGCGTATCTCACGATGTGCCGGGACGACTGCCTGAACGCCGAGGACGACCAGCAGGTCGACGACATGGAGACCGCCGTCGACCTGGCGCTCCTGGACCCGGGGGTGAGGGTGGGTGTGCTGCGCGGCGGCACGATGACCCATCCGCGCTACCGGGGCCGGCGGGTGTTCAGCGCGGGCATCAACCTCAAGAGCCTGCACGCCGGCGACATTTCGCTGGTCGGGTTCCTGCTGCGGCGCGAGCTCGGCTATCTCCACAAACTCGTGCGCGGGATACGGACCGAGGACGCGCCCTGGCACGCCCGCACGGTCGAGAAGCCGTGGGTGGCGGCCGTCGAGACGTTCGCCATCGGCGGCGGCGCCCAGCTGCTGCTGGTCTTCGACCACGTGCTGGCCGCGTCGGACGCCTATCTCAGCCTGCCCGCCGCCCGAGAGGGCATCGTGCCCGGGGCCGCCAACTTCCGGCTCGGCCGGCACACCGGACCCCGGATCGCCCGGCAGGTCATTCTGCAGGGTCGCCGGCTGCGCGCTGCCGAGCCGGACGCCCGGCTGCTGATCGACGAGGTGGTGGAGCCGGAGGAGATCGACGCGGCCGTGGCCCGCGCCGTCGACCGGCTGCGCGGCCCGGCGGTCGTGCCCAACCGGCGGATGCTGAACCTGGCCGAGGAGCCGGTGGACGAATTCCGCCGCTACATGGCCGAGTTCGCGCTGCAGCAGGCCTTGCGCCTGTACGGCGAGGACGTCGTCGAAAAGGTGGGCCGGTTCGCGGAGAAGGCCCGGGCGAGGTAGCGGTGCGGCCGGTCGAGTGCGCCTGGCGCGACCGGCCGCACGCCTGCGCCTGGCCGGCCGAACTCTCCGACCGAACCCTCTGGCCGAACTCTCCGGCCGAACTCTCCGAGTGGGAAATCCGGGTGGGAAATCCGAGTGGGAAAGAGGTTGACCCGATCATGGTTCGCTCCGGTCCGACGGTTCGCTCCGGTCCGACGGTTCGCTCCGGTCCGACGGTTCGCTCCGGTCCGACGGTTCGCTCCGGTCCGTGGGAGCGCGGTGCCACCGTCTGGCTGACCGGCCTGCCGAGCGCGGGCAAGACGACCATCGCGACCGCGGCCGCCGGGCGGCTGCGCGCGGCCGGGCGCCGGGTGGAGGTGCTGGACGGGGACGAGATGCGTGAGTTCCTCTCCGCCGGGCTCGGCTTCTCCCGTGCGGACCGCCACGCCAACGTGACCCGCATCGGCTTCGTCGCCGAGCTGCTGGCCTCGCACGGCGCGCTCGCCCTCGCTCCGGTCGTCGCACCGTACGCGGAGAGCCGGGAGGCGGTGCGCCGGCGTCACGAGGCGTCCGGCACGCCGTATCTGGAGGTGCACGTGGCCACGCCGGTGGACGTGTGCTCCGGTCGCGATGTGAAGGGCCTGTACGCCAGGCAGGCCGCCGGTGAGCTGACCGGGCTGACCGGGGTGGACGACCCCTACGAGCCGCCGACCGATCCGGAGCTGCGGATCGCGGCTCACCTGCAGAGCGTGGACGAGTCGGCGCAGGCGCTGCTGGATCTGCTGAAGAGAAAGGGCATCGCATGACGTCATCGACCGCCGTGGCCGAGGAGGTGGGCAGGCCGTGCGTCCTCACCCACCTCGACGCCCTGGAGTCCGAGGCGGTGCACATCTTCCGTGAGGTGGCGGGCGAGTTCGAGCGGCCGGTGATCCTTTTCTCCGGCGGCAAGGACTCGATCGTGATGCTGCATCTGGCGTTGAAGGCGTTCGCGCCGGCGCCGGCGCCGTTCGGGCTGCTGCACGTGGACACCGGGCACAACTTCCCCGAGGTGCTCGCCCACCGCGACCGGGTGGTGGCCGAGCACTCCTTGCGGCTGCAGGTGGCGTCCGTCCAGGACTACATCGACCGCGGCGAGCTGCGCGAGCGTCCCGACGGCACCCGCAACCCGCTGCAGACGGCGCCGCTGACCCACGCCATCCGCGAGCAGCGGTTCGACGCCGTGTTCGGCGGCGGGCGGCGGGACGAGGAGAAGGCCCGGGCCAAGGAGCGGGTGTTCAGTCTGCGGGACGAGTTCTCGCAGTGGGACCCGCGCCGCCAGCGCCCCGAGCTGTGGAACCTCTACAACGGCCGGCACGCCCCCGGTGAGCACGTACGGGTCTTCCCGCTGTCCAACTGGACCGAGCTGGACGTGTGGCAGTACATCGCCCGCGAGGGCATCGGGCTGCCGGAGATCTACTTCGCGCACGAGCGCGAGGTGTTCCTGCGGGGCGGCATGTGGCTGACCGCCGGCGCATGGGGCGGTCCGAAGGACGACGAGCCGGTGCAGAAGCGCCGGGTGCGCTACCGCACCGTGGGCGACATGTCCTGCACCGGCGCGGTGGACTCCGACGCCGTCGATCTCGACGCCGTGATCGCCGAGATATCCGCCTCCCGGCTCACCGAGCGGGGGGCGACACGGGCCGACGACAGGCTGTCCGAGACCTCGATGGAAGACCGCAAACGCGAAGGGTACTTCTGACGATGACCAGCACCACGGAACAGACGACCGGCACCACAGAGCAGCGGACCGCCGACACGGAACAGCCGACCGGCACAGGGGACCAGCCGACCGGCACAGCGGAACAGCCGACCGCCGCAGCGGAACAGCCGGCGGCGGCCACGCTGCTGCGCTTCGCCACCGCGGGATCCGTCGACGACGGCAAGTCGACGCTGGTGGGCCGGCTGCTGCACGACTCCAAGTCGGTGCCGGCCGACCAGCTGGAGGCCGTCGAGCACGCGTCCCGAAGCAGGGGCCAGGACGCCCCTGACCTGGCGCTGCTCACCGACGGGCTGCGGGCGGAGCGGGAGCAGGGCATCACGATCGACGTCGCCTACCGCTACTTCGCCACGGCCCGCCGCCGTTTCATCCTCGCGGACACCCCCGGGCACGTGCAGTACACGCGCAACATGGTCACCGGCGCCTCGACCGCCGAGCTGACCGTCGTCCTGGTCGACGCCCGCAACGGCGTCGTCGAGCAGACCCGCCGCCACGCGGCGGTCGCCGCGCTGCTGCGGGTGCCGCTCGTCGTGCTGGCGGTGAACAAGATGGACCTCGTGGGCTACGCGGAGGAGACCTTCGCCGCCATCGCCGACGAGTTCACCGCCTACGCCACGAAGCTGGGCGTGCCGGAGGTCGCCGCGATCCCGATCTCGGCGCTCAGGGGCGACAACGTCGTGGAGCCCAGCTCGCACATGGACTGGTACGGCGGCCCCACCGTGCTGGAGCATCTGGAGACCGTCCCGGTCGGCCACGAGACGGCCGGCTGTCCGGCACGGTTCCCGGTGCAGTACGTCATCCGCCTGCAGACCCCCGAGCACCCCGACTACCGCGGCTACGCCGGCCAGATCGCCGCCGGCTCCTTCCGCGTCGGCCAGGAGGTCACCGTCCTGCCGTCGGGCCGGACGACCGCCGTCACCGGCATCGACCTGCTCGGCGAGAGCGTCGACGTCGCCCGCTCCCCGCAGTCGGTGACGCTGCGCCTGGCCGACCAGCTGGACGTCTCCCGCGGCGATCTGATCGCCCCGACCGCCTCCGCGCCGGCCGTCACCCAGGACATCGAGGCCACCGTCTGCCATGTCGCGGACCGGCCGCTCACCCCGGGCGCCCGCGTACTGGTCAAGCACGCCACCCGCACGGTCAGGGCGATCGTCAAGGACATCGTGTCCCGGGTCGCGCTGGACGACCTGTCCCCGTGTCCGGCGCCCGGCTCGCTGGCCGCCAACGACATCGGGCAGGTGGTGATCCGCACCGCGGAGCCGCTGCCCGTCGACGGCTACGCCGACTCCCGCCGCACCGGTTCCTTCCTGCTCATCGACCCGGCCGACGGCGCCACGCTGACCGCCGGGATGGCCGGCCACGCCTTCGCCGGGCAGGCCGCCGAGGAGCCGGCGAAGGCGGAGGACGCCGAGGGGTGGGACTTCTGATTCCGAGGACGGCGCACAGGCGGCCTTGGGCACGGTCCGCCTGTGCACGCGAAGGTCGCCAAGGGCGCGAAGGTCGACAAGGGCGCGCAGCCCGGCCGTCGCGCCCGCAGCCCGGCCCTCGCGCCGGCAGACGCCCCGGAGGGCGGCCGCTCCCAGGGAGCGGCCGCCCTCCGTCGGCGCGAGGTCAGACGATGTCGAGCAGGTCCTCCAGCGGCGCGGGCACACGGTCGTGCGGGAGCGCCTCGATGAGCACCCGGCCGTAGTGGATCTTGCGTCCCCCCTTGGTGCCGAGGAACCGCCGCAGCTGCTGCTGCGGGCTGCGTCCCCGCTGCCCGGGCTGGGACAGGAAGGTCTGCAGGGGACGGAGTTCGCCCTCCTGCCGGATGAGCTCCGTCACCCGTTCCACGCCCAGAGCGCGGATGAGCTCGTCCTCCAGGTCCGCATCGCACACGAAGAAGTCCGGCGGCAGCCCGGCCCGTGCCCAGCCGCGGGCGTAGTAGCCGCGTTCCCTCTCGTCGCACAGACCCGTCAGATGCAGGTCCAGACCGTCCGGCCCGAGGCAGTCGATGAAGCGGGCCACGTTCATCGCGCCGCCCATCGCCAGGACGCAGACCCCCTCCTCGACCAGGTCCCGGCCGTGGCCCTCCGCCAGCGCCTCGACCGCGGCGACGTCGCTCGGTCCTTCGAGCAGGACGGCTCCCCGGACGGGCAGCAGCGCGGCCAGCTCGTACGCCGGGTCGCCGGAGCCGCCCGCCGCCCAGGCGATGACCGCGTTGCGGAAGGACCTCATGTCAGCCAAGGGACGCGCCCGCCTGCGCGGGCAGCGACCGCCGGGTCGCTGCCGGGGACGACGGGGCGCCCGCCTCGCCGAGGGCTGCCAGGTCGGGGGCGTGACGCTCGACCAGCTCCGCCAGTTCGGCCACGGTGGCGCCCTCGAAGAACTCGGCCGCCGACAGATCCACGTGCAGCACGGTCCGGATGCGGGCGAGGAGGTCCATGCCCAGCAGCGAGTTGCCGCCGATCTCGAAGAACTCGTCGTCGACGCCGACCTCCTGGAGGGCGAGCTCGTCGGCCAGCAGGTCCGCCAGCAGTTCCTCGACGGGGGTGCGCGGGGCAACGTAGGGTGTGTCCGCGGTCCGCGGCAGGTGCGTGGGGGACGGCAGGGCGCGCCGGTCCGTCTTGGAGCCCAGCGTCAGCGGGAACTCGTCCATGACGACGATGACGGACGGGTGCATGTACCGGGGCAGCTTGTGGTGCAGGGCCAGGCGCAGCCTCGGCACCAGTCCTTCGGCGGGGCCGTTCGGCACGACGTACGCCACCAGGACCTTCCGTCCGGGCATGACGTCGTCGCGGGCCAGCACGACGGCCTCCTTCAGATCCGGCAGGCCGGACAGGGCCGCCGCGATCTCACCGGGCTCGATCCGGTAGCCGTCGACCTTGACCTGGTCGTCGGCCCGGCCGCGGAAGTCCAGGGCGCCGTCGGCGTTGAGCCGGACCACGTCGCCGATGCTGTACATCCGCTCGCCGGGGACGAACGGGTCGGGGACGAACCGCTCGGCGGTGAGCGCCGGGCGTCCCACATAGCCGCGGGCCACGCCGCTGCCGCTGGTGTAGAGCAGACCCCACTCGCCGTCGGGGACGGGCTCCAGCTTCTCGTCCAGGACGTACAGCCGGGTGTCGGTGACCGCGCGTCCGATCGGGACGCTGTCGCCGATCAGGTCGGTCACCACGTGGCAGGAGGTGAAGCAGGTGTCCTCGGTGGGCCCGTAGCCGTTGACCACCAGCAGGTCCGGGTAGGCCCGGCGCAGCGTGTTGATGTGCAGGGGGGACAGCGGCTCTCCGCCGGCGAGCATCTGGCGCAGCCCGGCCATGCTGTCGAGATGGTCGTCGACCAGGCGGTGGAACAGGCCGGTGGTCAGCCACAGCGTGGTGATCCGTTCCTTCTCCAGGAACGCGGCCAGTTCGTGCATGGCCACCGTGCCCGGCGGATAGACGACCAGCTTGGCCCCGTTGAGCAGCGATCCCCAGATCTCGAAGGCGGAGGGGTCGAAGCGCAGCGAGCAGAACTGCAGGAAGGTCTCGTCGGCGGTGAGCGAGGCGTAGTCGCCGTCCGGCACCAGGCGGACCACGCCGCGGTGCCGCACGCCCACGCCCTTGGGCATGCCGGTCGAGCCGGAGGTGTAGCAGACGTAGGCCAGGTTGTCGGGGCCGGTGCCGGGCTCGATCGGCCCGGCGACGGGTGCCGTCTCCCAGGCGCGATCGAGGTTGACCACGGTGCCGTCGATCTCGGGCACCCGGTCGCTCAGCCGGTCGTGGGTCAGCAGGACGCGGGCCTGCGCCTGTTCCAGCATGTAGCGGAACCGCTCGGGGGGTTCGTTCTGGTGTACGGGCAGATAGGCGCCGCCCGCTTTCAGGATGCCGACGAGCGCGACGATCATCTCGAACGAGCGCTCGACGAACAGGCCGACGACACTCTCCGTGCCGACCCCGAGCGCACGCAGGTGCCGGGCCAGCAGATCGGCCCGCCGGTCGAGCTCCGCGTAGCTCATGTCGACGCCGTCGAAGCGCAGGGCGGTCGCCTCGGGGCGTAGCCGCACCTGTTCGTCGAACAGATCGGTGATGGTCGCGTTCCGCCAGTCGTCCATGGTCATGAGATGCCCGCCTTGTCGAACGCCGTTTCGAACTCCCGCTTCGGGGAGCCGGCGAGGTCGAAGACCTCGGTTTCCATCCTGTCCGCGTCAGCACGCCGCGCCGGAGTCATCGAACCCGCCAATTTCAGTGCCGGACACGACCGGCTCGCGGTGGTCACGCGATCCCCTCTTTACGCAGGCTGTCCAGAATCGTCGCGGCACGCAGCGACAGCAGGCTGAACGATCCCGCGTCGCCGATGCCATGGCTCGACTCGCACAGCCCGTTGAGGAACAGCGGCGGCGTGCCGTCGGTGTGGGGCCGCAGCCGGTAGTCGGGTTCGACGACCAGATGGCCGTCGTCGTCGAACTGGAATCGGTCGATCACGCCGGCCAGCAGCGCCGGATACGCTTCCTGGTGGTGCCCGGGTCCGAGGTCGCGGAATCCGGTCGCGAGAATCACCAGGTCCACGTGGTCCGTCGACATGTCCTTGGTGTGGACCTCCTCCACCTCCAGGCGCACGCCCGTGTCGTCCGGTTCCGCGGCCTTGACCTCGCTGTTGCCGCGGACGAACACCCGCTGATCGCCGTCCAGGCGCTGCTCGTATATCAGCGCGTACAGGTGGTGCAGGACGTCGGCGTCGGTCGACGAGTAATTGGTGGGGCGCATGTACGCGTCGAGCTCGTTCTTGCTCGCCCGATTCGCCCGGTAGTAGTAGTCCGTGAACGCGGGGAAGAAGCCCTCCTCGCTGAACGGACTGGTGTCCTTGAGCCGCAGCCCGAATTTCCGCACGTAATTGACGATTCTCGCCTGCGGAAAGCGGTGCGCGAGGTCGAGGACGATCTCGACGGAACTCTGGCTGCCGCCGATGACGGCGATCGACCGCGGGGGCGTCTCGGTCAGCTCCCGCACGGTGTGCAGGTACCGGGTGAGGTGGCACACCCGGGGGGTGTCCAGTCCGGCGAACGGTCCGGGGACGAACGGCGTACGCCCGGTGCCCACCACCAGCGAACGGGCCCGCTGTCGCGAACCGTCCGCGCAGGTCACCACGTATTCAGGAGTGCCGTCGACCTCGGCCACGGCGATGTCCGTCGCCCGCGCCCCGAACGCGACCTGCGGCCGGAACTGGCGGGTGGCCCAGTCGATGTACTGCGCGTACTCCTTGCGCAGCGGGAACTCCAGGGGCAGGTTCAGGTGCTCGATGAGCCTGCCCTCTTCGAAGAGGTAGTTGAGGAAGCTGTAGCGGCTGCGCGGGTTGCGCAGGGTGACGAGGTCGCGGTTGGGGTGGTTCTGCATGTTGGAGCCGTCCAGCAGCAGTCCCCCCTGCCACACCGGGTGGTGCGCGGCCTCCAGGAAGAAGGCGCCTGCCCGCGGCAGGTCCTCCTGCAGCGCGATGGCCAGCGACAGGTTCGCGGGTCCGAATCCGATGCCGAGCACGTCTACGGGTTCGGAGGCCGGCGCGGTCGCCTGGGCGTCGGGTCGATCGGTCATGCGGCACCTCGGCCTTCGTCATCCCGCGTCAGCATGGTTCCTCCGTTCCGCGCGCCGGCCGGCGATCAGTGCCGGGTCCGCCCGCATCTCCTCGTACCAGTGCCGCCACTTCGCCACGTCGTCGGCGAGGCCCGCGGCGGCGATCGCCGTCTCCTCCCGCTCCCAGCTGACCTCGCCCCGGGGCTGGATGCCGCTGCTGCCCAGGACCTTGCGGTAGAACGGGTCGTCCTCCTTGCGGACGTCGCTCATCAGCGCACCCACCTCGGGCGAGACCAGTTGCAGGCCCGGACGAGGGGACCAGTTCTCCAGTCCCCCGACCGACGGCAGTCCGACCGCCGCCGTCAGGGCGGCCGTGACACCGGCCGGGTCGGCCCGCAGGTCGTCGGAGTCGACCAGCACGTACGGGATGTCCCGCGCCCGGCACAGCTCCACCTGCTCGCGCAGCGACTGCCATCCGCTCTCGAAGGGCGGGAAGGTCTGCGCGCCGTTGAGCTCCCGCACGATGCGCAGCCGGGAGGTGGTCGACAGCCGGGGGTCGCAGATCACGAAGATCGGCGGAGCAGTGGCGAGCCCGACGAGCTGCGCGAACTGGGTCTCGCTGAGCTGGAAGCTCATCTCCTTCATCAGCAGGCCGCCGCCCCGCTCCACGTCGGCCAGCGCGACCCGCTTGCCCGACGCGACCTCCATGGGGTTGGACAGAATGCCTTCGACGACTTCCGGGCCCTGGTCACCCCAGTAGCACGCCTCGAAAGGCTCGTGGCAGTGGTGCGTCACCGACGGGTGCTGCCACAACAGTCGCGCCACGGCGGTCGACCCGGTACGTGGTGGCGATATCAGCGCCAACCGGTTCTCGTACACCTGGGTCAACACAGTTTCCAATTCCACTGTCTCCTCCTGCTGACTCAGCTCGGCAACGGCCGAAGCCATGGATTTCATCGGAGGTTTCACAGGACTCTCACCGCGCCTGCAGCGCCTGGTCGAGATCCTCGATGACATCGTCCAGATGCTCGATTCCGATGCTCAGCCTGATCATGTCCGCCGGCACCGGAACCCGGTCGGGATCGGCGTCCGCGGCCTGCTTGTGCGTGGTGGCCCCGGGAATCGTGGCCGTGCTCTTGACCTGGCCGAGGTTGTTCGCCCGCCAGACGAGCCTGAGGCGGTCCATCACCTCGTGCGCGGCCCGGACACCGCCGGCCGGGCGGAAGCAGAGAAGGAAACCGAACCGGTTCTCCGCCTCTCCCCCGTCCCGTTCGCTGTCGACCAGCCGCATGTCCCGCGCGGCGATGCGGTGGGACCGGTGGCTCTCCAGTCCCGGATAGAAGACCTCGACGACGCCGGCGTGCTCCGCGAGGTACCGGGCCACCCCGTGCGCGGTGCGGGACATGGCGTCCACCCGGCCGCGCAGTTCCCGGATGTCCGCAAGGATCGTCCACGCGTTGAACGGGCTGATGACCGCGCCCATGTCCCGCAGCGGACCACGGCGCAGCCAGCCGGCGTAGTCGGCCGACAGCTGCGCAGGCTGCCCGCGCAGCCCCAGGTCGTGTCGGGCGATCACCGCTCCGCCCATGCTCCGGCCGCTGGCGCCGGCCGCCTTGGTGAGCGAGTGCACCACCACGTCCGCGCCGAGGGCCAGCGGGCGCAGCAGCGCGGGCGTCGCGAGGGTCGCGTCGACGATGAGCGGGATGCGCGCCTGCCGGGCCAGCGCCGCCAGCGCCGGGATGTCCACGAGCTGCACCGTCGGGTTCGACGGGACCTCCGCGTAGAGGAACCGGGTCTCGCCGTCGACCAGGCGGGCCCAGTCCTCGACCGACAGCGGGTCGCCGACCCAGCGCACGTCGACGTCCCGTTCCTCCCCGTACCGCTTGTCGAAGACCATCGTGGTGGAGCCGTAACACTGCGGCGACGCCACGATGTTGGGCTTGGGCCCGGCGGCGGCGGACAGCAGCGGCGTCGTGGCCAGGGTGATCGCGCCCATCCCGGTCGCGGTGAGGGCGGCGCTCACCTCCGCGTCGACCTGGTATCCCTCCAGCGCGGCCACGGTCTGCTCCAGGAGGCGGACCGTCGGGTTGCCCCGACGCGAGTACACCCAGCCGTCGCCGTCCTCCGCGGTGGCGGCGAGCATGGCGTCCATCGACGGGAAGCTCTGCGCTGTCGCCAGATGGGCGGGCTCGCTCAGCGAACCGAGGTGACGGGCCGACTCCGCATGGTCGTAGGACCCGCTGACGGCCAGGGTCGTGAATCGGGCGTCCGTCACCGCAGCGACCTGCCTTCCGCCTCCGTCGGCCCGTTGCTCACGACTGCTTCCTTTCCGTCCCGGCGATGCCGTGGACTGATGGTCTGCGGGGCGGCGGACGGCACGAGGGCGGGTTCGCCCTTCACCATGGGCCGCTTCGTGCCGGGGTGTCTTCGGCCGCCGAACGCGCCGCGGCCGGCGGGCCGGACGGCTAGAGCCGGGCCAGTTCGTCCTGGAGGTCGTCGAGACCGAGTGGGCCGAGCGACAACGCGGCCGTGTGCCAGGACTTCAGGTCCAGCCGCTCGCCGCGGGCGGCGTGCGCCGCCCCGGCCGCGGCCCGGCCGTCCAGCCAGGCCCGCTCCCCCAGCTTGTAGGAGATCGCCTGACCGGGCAGGCCGAGATACCGTCCTATCTCACTGTCCACGAACTCGGCCGACTGCCCGCTGTGGAAGGCGAGGAACTCCTTCGCGAGCTCGGGAGTCCAGGTCCGCCCCGCGCCGACCGGGGCGTCGCGCGGGATGTCGAGGGCCAGGTGCACTCCGGTGTCGATCAGGACCCGCACGGCGCGCAGCATCTGCCAGTCGAGGAAGCCGAGGCGCTCGCCGGGGGTGCGCAGGTAGCCGAGCTCGTCCATCAGCCGCTCCGCGTACATCGCCCAGCCCTCGGTGCAGGCGTCGATGCCGCCGAGAGTGGCCTGGTACGTCGACAGCCGGTCGCTGAGGTGCCTCCACTGGGCGAGTTGCAGATGGTGGCCCGGCACGCCCTCGTGATACCAGACGCTGCGCAGGCTCCACAGGGGGAACCGGGTGCGTCCCTGGGTCGGCAGCCAGGTCCGGCCGGGGCGCGAGAAGTCCACGCTCGGCGGGGTGTAGTACGCCGCCGAGCCACTGCCCGCCGGCGCGATCGCGGATTCCACCACCCGCACCGGCGGCGCGAGTTCGAAGTACGTGCCGTCGAGGTCGTCGAGCGCTTCGTCCATCCAGCCCTGCAGCCGCAGCCGGACCTCTTCCACTCCGTCCACCGCCTCGCCGTGCCGGTCGAGGTGGTGCATCGCCTGGCGTGCCGTGGCTCCGGGCAGCACGGACTCCGCCTCGGCGCGCATCTCGGCCCGGATCCTGCGGTACTCCTCCCAGGCCCACGCATGGGTCTCCTGCAGGTCGAGTTCGGCGCCCGTCCAGAACCGGGCCCAGGTGCGGTACCGGTCGGCGCCCACGCCGTCGGGCCGGCCCTCGACCCTGGGGAGATAGTCGGCGCGCAACCAGTCCCGCAGCTCGGCCAGCGCCGCGACGGCCAGGCCCGCCGACGCGTCCAGTTCGGACCGCAGCGACGGCGGCACGTCGGCGTCCGCGCAGAAGCCGGCGTGCCAGCCCCGGCCGTCGCCGTCGCGGATCCACGCGTCGAGCTGGTCGGCGACGACGCGGACCTGTCTCGGCGCCGCGGCGAAGCGGTCCTTCTCCAGCGCTCCGGTCAGGGAGTCCCGGAAGCCGTCGACCGTCCGCGACACACGGCTCATCCGCCGCGCGGCCGCTGCCCAGTCGTCCGCGTCGCCCGTCGGCATCAACTGGAAGATGTCCTGGACGCGTTGCTGCAGGCCGTAGACGTTGACGACCTCACGCAGGTACTCGTCGTCGGCGCTGACGGCCAGGTCGGCCTGAAGGCGCTCGCGCAGCAGCCGCCCGCACCGTCGCTCCTCGGCGGTCAGGGGGCCCGCCGCGGCCTGCTCGGCCCTGTCCAGGTCGAGGAGGGTGGCGCGGGACAGGTCGTCCAGCCGGGCGCGGCCTTCCGGCGACAGGTCGGGCATCTCGTCCTGCCCCACCGGCACACCCAGGTAGGTGGCGATGCCCGGGTCCACCCGGGCGAGCCCTGTGACATAGGCGTCAGCCACATCCCGCACCGCGCGGGAGTCGGCAGATATGTCGTCGCCCACCTGTCTCCACCTCATCTTGTGTCGTCAGTCAGTTAGTCAGTCAGTCAGTAATCAGAAACAGTCAGTCAGTCAGTCAGTCACTGGCTCTGTCCGGGGGCACGGCGTTACGCCATGGACCACGCAGCGGACTCTGGAACGCGGTGCACCGCACCGCCGAGGAACAGATCATGGCGCGACGCGATGGGCCGGTCAATCAAGGCCGATTGAACGCCGATCGGGCAGAACGCGGCGGTACGGCCACGCCGGTTCGGCGACGCGGCGACGGCGCCGGACGCCTTCAGCCGAAGCGTCGACCGCAGGCGCCGGCGCCGACCGGGAACGGGAGGGAACGGGAACGGGAGGGAACGGGAACGTGGAGCCGTCAGCGGGCCAGGAGCACTCCGGCGTCCTCGTCGCGGGCGAGGGAGTGGACGCGGGTCGCGAGGGCCACGTCGTGGACGCCCATGCCGAACGGGTTGATCACCGTCCGGTCGGCGAGGGTGATCGGGCGCGCGTAGGCCCCGGACAGGAGCGTGGCGAGGTCCGCGTCCACCTGGCGGGCTCCCGGGGCCTCGACGCCCGGGCCGGTGGCGCGGCCGGACCGGGCCAGGCGGCCCAGGAGCCGGGTGTCGTCCTCGCTGACCAGGCGCCAGTCGTCGACGAACAGGTGCTCGACGCCCAGGAGCACGTCCTCGGCGGCGTCGTCCAGGGACACGTTGAGGAAGACGGAACCCTCCGGCAGCCAGGCCAGGGGCACGTACGAGGTCGTGGTCGTCGTGGTGGCCAAGGAGACCGGGGCCGAGCGGACCGCTGATTCGGGGTCGGCGGCGATCTCGACGTCGATCTCCGGCAGCGATGCGCGCAGCTCGTCGGCGAAGGCCTGGCGCCGGGACGGCGACAGGTCGTAGGCGATCACCGACTTCACCGCGCCCTGGGCCGCCAGCAACCCCAGGTGCGTACGCGCCTGGACACCGCACCCCAGCAGGGCCACCCGGTCCACCGTGGGCAGAGGGCGGACCGCGCGCAACGCCGCCACGGAGACGGCCGCGGTGCGCAGGGCGCTGATGTACGCGCCCTCCATGATGCAGACCGGCTCGGCCGTCTCCCTGTCGTACAGGAGGATCAGGCCGGCGGCACGGGGCAGGCCGCGATCCGGGTTGCCCAGACTGGCGTTGATGATCTTGCATCCGTACGCGCCCTCGTGCCAGGCGGGCAGGACGAGGCTGCGGGCCGCGGCTCCGTCCGGGGCGGTCCAGCGCAACGCCGCCTCGGTCGCCACTCCGGAGAGGTTCGCACGAACGGCGAGGAAGGCCTCGGTGACCGCCTCGAGCGGGTCGATCCGCGCGCACAACGACGCGACGGTCGCACCGTCGAGGTACCGCAGCGGCCTGGAGGAGGCTTGCATTGCTGCTTCCTTTCTCGTTACGGAACAAGGGAGATAGGGACATCCGGACAGTCCGAACTCGGAACTCGGAACTCCGAACTCCGAACTCCGAACTCCGAAATCGGAACAAGGGACGTCGGAACTCGGAACTCGGAACAAGGGACGTCTGACAAAGGAATGGCGACCTTGAAGCGCTCAGACGGCCTCCTCTACGGTCGCCCGCATGAACTCTCCGGAATCTCGTCCCAAGAAGCCGCCGCGCTGGCTCCTGCGCCGCCCGGATCCCGACGCACCGGCCCGCCTCTTCCTTTTCCCCTACTCGGGGTGCGGCGCCTCGATGTACCAGGCGTGGCCGCGCCGCATCGGTGCGGTCGACGTCTGCCTGATCCAGCCGCCCGCCCGGCAGAACCGGATCGCCGAACCGCACTACGGGACCTACGAGAACATGGCGCGGGACCTCGTCGAGTACCTGCGGCCGCACCTGGACCGGCCCTTCGCGTTCTTCGGGCACTGCGGCGGAGCGCTCCCCGGCGTCGAGGTGACCCGGCAACTCGCCGCGGCCGGGCTCCCGTTACCCGAGAGGGTCTTCGTCTCGGCGCAGGTGGCGCCGCACGACGGGCCGTACGGGCGGCTGCTCGAACTGGACCGGAACGGGCTGCGCGCCGAACTCGGACACATCATCGCCAACCTCGGCGGCGAGCCGAGCGGACCGCTCATCGAGATGGGCCTCCAGGTCCTCGTCAACGACCTCGAGGCGAACAAGCGGTACTCCCCCGGCCGTGTCGCCCTTCCCTCGGGCATCACCGCGATCGGCTGGTCCGAGGACGTCGAGATCCCCACGAAGCTCATGGGCGGCTGGCAGGACACCTCGGCCGACAGCCGGCTCGTCGAGCTGAAGGGCGACCACTTCGCGTTCCTCTCCGCGCCGGAGGCGCTGCTCGCCGAGATCCGCCGGGACTTCGGCGAGGCGGCGAAAGGCCCGGCGGGGCAGGAGCAGGCGGCCGGATGAGCCGGGCGGCCCGCTGCCCGCGCCGCCGTCGTCTCGTTCGCCACCGGACACGTCAGCGGTCTGCCGGGGGGCGGAGCACATGGCCGCGGCCCGCACGGCGTGCTCGCGGCCGCAGCGGGGGCAGGCTCGCCCAGCGGGCGTGCCGGTCCGCGTAGTGCGGGCTCAGCGGGTGCCCGGACTGGCCGGCGGGCAGCTCGACGGTGACGAGGTCGTCCACCGTGACCACGACCCGGCCGGCCGCGCCGAACCCCGGGACGGCGGTGCGGACGCTGTGCAGCATCCCGGCTTGCGGACGGGGGCGGATGCCGAGCAGGGCATCCGCCCACGGCGCGAGAGCGGCGAGCGGATGTCTGAGGCCGACCCGGTTCAGGCGGCCCCATTTCTGCGGGCGTTCGCGCACAGCCGCCGCCACGCAGTCGGCGACGAAGCCGTCGACGTCGGTGGTCCCGGCGGGCAGCAGCGCGCAGTCGCGGGCGCCGAGGATCGCGAGCAGCGGTCGGTCGAGGTCGCGGAACGGGAAGCGGAACGCGGGTTCGTGCTCGCGGCAGACGGCGAGATACGGCGCCAGGACGCGCCCGGCGAGGACGTTGCGCAGTCGCACGAGGACGCCGAAGGCGCGGGATTCGGTCGCGGCGGTGCCGTCCCACTCCTCGAGCAGGGACCGGACGGGGTCGGTGGGCTGGAGCGCGGCGACCGCGAGGTCACGGTAGGGCAGGTACAGATCAGCGGCGATGTCGTGCTGCAGGGCGTGCATGCCCGCCGCGTCGTGCCGTTCGGCCGCGCCGAGGACCTCGCGGATGCGGCGAGCCCGATGGCCGGGGTCGAGGTCGAGGCCGATCCGGAACTCGTCCTCGGGCAGGGCGGCGTCGTTGGCCGAGACGAGGACGCCGTCGGCGGGATCCAGCGCCCGGGGGCGTTCCGGTCCGGTGAGGTGGCCGTCGGCGGGTTCGGTGCGCGGGGTCCCGGCCGGGCGGCGGGGCAGCAGACCCGTCGCCACGTGCGCCATCCGCTCCCGGTCGGTGACCAGGACGTTGAGGGCGACGCCGTGTGCGTCGTCGAGGACCGCGACGGCCTCGTCGACGTCGCCGGCGTGGGCGAGCCGGTGGAACCGCAGGTCGGCGGCGCGGGGGTCGTGCCCCGTCCAGCGGACGGCGATCGTCTCGCCGCACAGCGGGATGGGCGAGACCGGCATCGTGCCGTCGGTGGTGACGTCCACGGCGACCGGTCGGCGGCCACGGATGCGGACGTGCTCCGTCCTGGTGTGCAGGTCGTCCTGACCGGCGGGGACGAGGTCGAGCACGTCGGCGGTGAGGTTCGTGACGCCCCAGGCGATCCGCCCGTTGGTGCCGGTGAGGACGACCGGCAGGCCGGGGCTCGCCAGGCCGCGCAGCCGGGTGCCGGGCCAGGCGAGGTCGACCTCGTAGAGGACGTTGGGCACGCCGAACGCCAGGTGCAGGTCGCAGGCGAGCAGCGGCTCGTCTCCCGTGGCGATCCAGCAGTTGGAGCCGGGGACGGCGCCGTCGAGGGCGACGAGGTCGGGGGCTCCCGCCGCTCCGCGATGGCCCGCCAGACCGGCGGGCAGGGCCGCAGTCCCGCCGCCGGGCAGGAAGAAGTCGGCGACGGGTGCGGGCAGCGCGCGGCGCATGACCGCCTCCGCCCGCTTGGCGTCCTCGTTCCAGGACAGCGAGTGGGACAGCACGAGCGAGGTGAGCACGCTGTCCTCCACCTGCCACGGCTGCGGCCGGTAGGACAGGAACCGGCACTCGAACGGGGTCTCGTGCGCGAAGGCGGCGTTGACGCCGTCGGCGAACGCGGTCAGCAGCTCCCGCTCCGGCCCGGCGAGCTCCTCGGTCGCGGCGTGGGCCGCGGCGGCGAGCCCGAGGCGGCGGTACACGGTGTCCAACGGCAGGGCGGTGCGGCCCCACACCTCCGCGAGCCGGCCGCTTCCGGTACGGCGTACGAGGTCCAGCTGGAAGCCGCGGTCGCGCCCCATCGTGTAGCCGAGCGCGCGGACCGCGTCGTGGTAGGTCTGCGCGGTGATCCGGGTGACGCCGTCGTCGCCGCACTCGGCCCGCACCGGTGCGGTCAGCGTGGGCACCTCGACGTCGCCGGGGCAGCGGGGCGCGGAGTCCCTGAGGGCGCGCAGCATCCGTCGCTCAACTGCGACCCGGCCACAGTTGCGGTGCACATGGCCGGCGATCCCGACCGCGCCCGCGGCGAGCACGGCCGCCGACGCCCACGGCCAGGCGAGCACGGCGCCCGCGAGCAGCACGGTGGCCGCGCCCGCGGCGCCCACCACCCGGGCTGTGGGCAGCAGCCACAGGCGGCGCAGGCGCGGACGGCGAGCCTGGCACGTGGTCACGGGGCCTCCAGGAGGGCTGCGGCGGTGGTCCGTACGGCGGTCGTGATCGCGGCGAGCAGTTCGGCGGCCAGTTCCTTCGGCGTGGTCGCGGGCTTATAGCGCAGCTCGAACAGCAGTTCTCCGCCGGTGGGCGCGACGCCGAGGACGAAGTCGGACGCGGTGGCCACGACCTGGGCGCCGAGCACGTCGCGTGCGGACCGGTACGGCGCGAACACGAGGCCGTCGTCGGGTGCGACGGTGGCCGTCTCCTCCTGCGCGACGAGCATCGCCTCGAACACGGGGCCCGCGTCCGGGTGCCGGTCGCGGATCTCGGAGAGCACGTCCTCGAACGGCAGCTCCTGGTTCTCGAACGCGGCGACGCAGACCTCGCGGGCCTGCCGGCTGATCGCGACCGGATCGGCGTCGCCGAGCCGCATGCGCAGCACGACCGTGTTGGCGACGAGCCCCACGACCTCCTCCAGGCCCGGCTCGACGCGGTTGGCGAGCATGGTGGCGACGCGGACGTCGTCCTGGCCGCTCCACGCCCGCAGGGTCGCCGCGTACGCGCCGAGCACCAGCATGAAGTCGGTCATGGCGTGCTTGCGCGCCGCGGCTCGGACCGCGGCCACGTCGTCGGCCGAGAGCGTCGCCCTGGTCGACGCCGACCGCAGGCGCTGCACGAACGACGCCGTGCCCAGCTCGGCGAAGCGGCTGCCCGGGGCGCCGGCGAGCGCGGGCCACGGCGGGGTGAGCCGGTCGAGCCAGTACTCCCGCTGCCGTGCCGCCTCGCCGGTGGCGAGCCATGCGGCCCGGTCCTCGGCGAGCCAGCCGCTGCCGCGTGGGACCGGCCGGAGCGCGGGTGCGCCGTCGGCGGCGATCTCCCGGTAGATCCGGGCGGCGTCGGACAGCAGCAGCGTGAGCGACCAGCCGTCGCACACGATGTGGTGGATGTTCAGGAAGACGACGTGCCGGTCGGCGGCGAGCCGGTACACGACGACGCGCAGGAGCGGCGCCCGGTCGAGCGGCAGCGCCTCCCGCGCGGCGGCGGCCATGAGCTTCTCGCAGTGCCGGGCCGGGTGCTCGTGGGCCGTGAGGTCCTCGACGTCGACGGTGATCGTGACGTGCGGTTCGACCACCTGGACGGGGCCGTCGCCGGTGGCCTCGATCCGGGTGCGCAGCGCCTCGTGCCGGGTCGCCAGTTCGGCGAAGGTCCGGTGCAGGAGGGTGATGTCGAGCGGGCCGTCGGCGCGCAACGCGCCCGCCATTCCGAACAGTCCGACGCCGGGCAGTCGGTCGGCGATCTCCCACATCTGGCGTTGTGCGGGGGAGAGCGGGTAGCGGGCCGCCGTCTCGGAGACGGTGGGCAGCACGGCCGGCGGCGCCGACGCCGGCGCGGTGGCGTCGGCGAGAGCGTGCGCCAGGCCGGCGATCGTGGGCGCCGACATGAAGGCGCGCATCGACAGGGCGCCGTGGCGGGCCCGGAGCCGGCTGACCACCTGCATGGCGGTGAGCGAGTCGCCGCCCGCGTCGAAGAACGGCGTCGCCGCGTCGATGTCCGCGATGCCCAGCACCTCGGTCCAGACCTCGCGGATGCTCGCCTCCAGGGCCGCGCCGGCCGGCCTCGATCCCGGTCCCGGCAGCGGTCCCGGCGGCCGTGCCGGTGCCGGTGCCGAGGCGGCCGATCGCACGGTGGTCGCGGCGGCCGCCGCCAGGGCCGGGGCCGCGTCGGCCGCGTCGGCGGACCGGTCGGACGCCAGCAGCCGGGCCAGGTCGGCGATGCCGGGCAGCGGGGTGTCACTGAAGGGCCGCTCGGCGTCCTCGACGATCGCGGCGAGCGCCCTGCGGTGCACCTCCGCCCCCAACGCCATCGTGCTGTGCGGCAGCGCCGACGCGTCGTACTCCATCAACAGCCGCAGCTCGTGGGTGCGGACGTCGACGGTGAAGGCCGAGCTGTAGGCGTAGTGCGTGGACTCCAGCTCCTGCACGTCCAGCAGCTCCAGGCCGCCGGCGCCGACCATACGGCGGGTGTTGTGGTAGTCCGTGAAGTTGAAGCCGGAGTCGAACAGCGGCGCCGCGCCGTACCCGGCCTGGATCGCCGCGTTCGGGTACCAGCGGTGCCGCATCATCTCCTGTTCCTCCTCGTGCACGCGCACCGCCAGTTCCGCCCACGACCGGGCGCCCGGCGCGATCCGCAGGGGAAGCTGGTTGAGGAAGAGGCCGAGCACGCGGTCGGCGTCGGAGTCCTCGGGCCGGCACGCGAACACCATGCTGGTGGCCGCGTCGTCGGAGCCGGTCAGCCAGGACACGACCCGCAGGTGCGCGGCGCACAGCAGCGCCTTCACCGGCACGCCCAGCCGGGCGGCGACGGCCCGCAGGTCGCCGAGCCGGCCCGTGAGGTCCACGTGGAACTGCCGCATCACCGGCGCGCCCGACCGCTCCGGCGCGATCAGCCGGGCCGGTCCGGCGGTGCGCTCGGTCCAGAACTTCCGCTGCTCCTCGTCGGCGAGCGCCGCCCGTTCCAGCGCCACGTAGTCGCCGAACGTGGTGCGCGGGCGCGGCTGCGGGGCCGCCGTGCCCGTGTCGAGCAGCTCGCGGTACCGGGCGTGCAGGTCCTCGAAGAAGACGTTCACCGACCAGCCGTCGAGGACGGCGTGGTGGTGGGTGAAGATCAGCTGGTAGTCGTCCCCGGACGTGGTGAGCGCCACGAGCCGGAACGGGGCCGGCCGGGACAGGTCGAAGTCCTCGGCGATCTCGCGCGCCACGACCTGCCGGATCCGCTCCTCCTGGGCGTCGGCGTCGAGCCCGGTCAGCTCCTCGAACGTGAACGGCACGGCGACACCGGTGTGCACCCGCTGCACCGGGCCCAGCTCGCTTGCGAGGTCGAAGCTGGTGCGCAGCACCGGATGGGCGTCGGTGACGGCCTGCGCGGCCGCGCGGAAGGCGGCCGGGTCCAGTACGCCGCGCACCCGGTAGCTCAGCATGATGTGGTAGACGCGGGCGTCGGGCGCCATCTCCTGGTGGTACATCATCCCGGACTGCAGTGCGGTCATCGGGTAGGCGTCGACGACGTCCGGCGGGAAGGCGACGCCGGCCGGCAGCTCCGCGAACGGCTCGCGGACGGCGCGTTCGGCGTCGGCCTCGGCGGCTCGCGGCGCGAGAGCGGCGACCGTGGGCGCGGCGTACACGTCCCGCACGGTCAGGCCCAGGCCCCGGTCCTTGGCGAGACCCACCACGCGGATCGCGCGCATGGAGTCCCCGCCGGCGTCGAAGAAGTCGGTGCCGGTGTCGGCGGCGGGGTCGGCGAGCACCTCGCGGAACACCTCCAGCAGCAGGGCCTCGCGTCCGCCGGACGGGACGGCCCCCCGCCCGGTCGGCGTCGGCTCCGACGTCGTGGCCCCGGCCGCGGCCGCGGCGGCGACGACGGCCGCGCGGTCGAGCTTTCCGTTGTTGGTCAGCGGAAGGTCGTCGACCACCACGACGGTGCGCGGCACCATGTAGCGGGGCAGCGTCGAGCGCACCGCCGCCAGCAGCTCCGCCGGGTCGGGCGTGGCGCCGCCCTCGGGGACGACGACGGCCACGAGGTGCGCGCCGCTGCTGTCCGTCGTGACCGCCGCGCCGGCCGCGGTGACCCCGGGCCGGGCGGAGAGCGCCGCCTCGATCTCGGCGAGCTCCACCCGGAAGCCGTTGACCTGCACCTGCTGGTCGCGGCGGCCGAGGTAGGCCAGGGTGGTGCCGTTGCGCCGGGCGAGGTCGCCGGAGCGGTACATGCGGGCGCCCGGCACCTCGCTGAAGGGGTCCGGCAGGAACCGCAGGGCGGTCTCCCGCGGGCGGCCGAGGTAGCCGTCGCTGACCTGCGGGCCGCCGACGTAGATCTCGCCGACGCAGCGGTCGGCGACCGGTGCGCCGTCGTCGCGCAGCACGTGCAGCGCGGTGCCGGGCAGCGGCGTGCCGATGTCGGACTCCGCGGTCCGGGTGTCCTCGGGCCGCAGCCGGCGCCATGAGGCGTGCACCGTCGTCTCGGTGATCCCGTACATGTTGACGAGCTGGGTCCGGTGCCCGACCTCCTCGTACCAGCGCTCGACGAGCGTCCGGTCCAGGGCCTCGCCCGCGAACAGCACGTACCGGATGTGCTCGGTGGCGTCGGGCCGGGCGGCGAGTGCGGGCAGCATCACGGTCAGCGCGGACGGGGTCTGGCTGAGCACAGTCACCTGCTCGCGGGCGCACAGCTCGGCGAACTCCTCCGGCTCCCACGTGGTCAGCCGCGGCACCACGACGAGCCGGCCGCCGTGCACCAGGCAGCCGAACATCTCGTACATCGACACGTCGAACGAGCAGGCGTGGAAGAGGGTCCACACGTCGTCGGGGCCGAGGCCGTAGCCGTCGGCGGTCGCGTCGAGCAGGCTCAGCACGTTGCGGTGGGTGACCCGCACGCCCTTGGGCCGGCCGGTGGAACCGGACGTGTAGATCACGTACGCGGCGGTGTGCGCGGGCACGTGGGCGAGCGGCGCCTTCGCCGGGGCGCCCACGAGTTCGGCGAGGCCGGCCCGTTCCCCCGGCACGGCGTCGTCGTCGGTGACGGTGAGCCGGGCGCCCGAGTCGCTGAGGATGTCGGTGACGCGTGCCGTCGGCCAGGACTCGTGCAGCACGAGGCATGCCCCGCCCGAGGCCATCACTCCGATGATGGCGACGACGAGGTCGAGACCGCGCGGCAGCGAGATGGCCACGACGTCCCCGGCCCCGATGCCGCGAGCGCGCAGGGCCCCCGCGGTCGCCTCGATCCGCGCCCACAGGTCGGCGTAGGACAGGACGCCCTCGGGCGCGGTGACGGCGATCGCGTCCCCGCGTGTGCGGGCCGTCACCGCCAGTCGACCGGTCAGCGACTCGTCGGCGCGCGGCGACCGAGCGGGCGCGGCGACGGCGCCCGGGGCGGCCGCCCCGAACGGTTCCGCGGCGAGCGTCGTGACCGGGGCGGCCGGGTCGGCGCCGGCCGCCGTGAGCACGGTGAGGACGGTGCCGGCGATGGCCTCGACGTCCGCGTCGGCCACGGCCCGGCGGTCCGCCTCGACGTACAGGGCGAGCGTGTCGCCCTCGTCGCGGACCAGGAAGTTCAGGCCGTACTTGGCACCGACCTGCGCCACCTCGACGTGCTCGATCGCAAGGCCCGGGAACTCGGGTGCGGACAGCGTGGTGCCGAGGTCGGTGACGATGACGTTGAACGCCGAGCGGGAGGCCGCGACGTCCTCGGGCACGGGCGCGTGGCGGACGGCGCCCAGGACCGCCGACCGGGTGCGGCGCACCAGCTCGGAGAAGGGGGCGGGGCCGGCGTCGAGCCGGACCGGCACCATGTCGAGCAGCAGACCGACGACCCGTTCCAGGCCGGTGCGGTCGCGGCGGGAGACCGGCATGCCGACGACCAGGTCCTCGCGCCCGGTGTAGCGGGACAGCGCGACCGCGACGGCGGTGGAGACCACGGTGAAGACGCCGGAGCGAGCCTGTTCGGCGATCCGCCGCACGGCGGCGGTGGTGTCGGCGGGCACGACCACGCGGTGGGCGTGGCCACGCTCGCCTTCGGCACCGTCGAGCGGCGGGGGCAGCGGGAGTGCGCCCAGCGACGCGTCGTCGAACTGCTCCCGCCAGTACCGGCGGGAGGCGGCGACATCGGCGTGGGCGACCCGGTCGGCCTCCCAGCGGGCGAAGTCGGCCACGGCGACGGCGTCGCCGGAGGGCGGCGGCTCCTGCCCAGCGACCCGGCTGCCGTAGCAGCGCGCCAGGTCGTCCAGGAGCGGGCCGAACGACGAACCGTCGGCGATCACGTGGTGCAGCACGAAGAAGAAGACGTGGTCCTGCGGCGCGAGCCGGAACAGGCGCATCAGCACCGGCGGGGCCGTGTCCAGGGCCAGCGGCAGGTCGGCGAGGCGCGCGCACTCGGCAAGGCACGCGTCCATGCCGGCGGCGTCGGCCACCGTCAGCGGGGGCTCCACCGACGACAGGATCCGCTGCTGCGGCTCGCCGTCCGTCACCGGGAAGACGGTGCGCAGCGAGGGGTGCCGCTCGTGCAGGTCCCGCAGCGCCGTGACGAACGCGTCCCGGTCGAGCGGGCCGCGCAGTCGGAGCGCCCCGCACAGGTTGTAGGTGCCGTCCTCGGCGAAGTACGAGGTGGCCCACAGCGAGCGCTGTGCGGCGGTCAACGGCCCGGTGTCCCCTCCGGGCGCCGGGGGCCATGTCAGCCCCTCGCGCCGGCCGATCAGGCCGACGAGGTCCTCACGGTGCCGCTTCATCTCCGCCAGCAGCTCGGACGGCAGTTCCTCGCCCGGGCTGAGGTAGCGGAGCCGGCCGTCGGCGAGGGTCAGGGCCACGCCGCGGTCGTCCAGGCGACGCAGCACCTCCAGCGCGCTCACAGCTCTCCCTCGAACACCGGCTCGGCGGCCGGGCGCTCGGCCCGCAGGCGGTCCAGCTCGGCGGCGACGTCCTCGACCGTGCTCAGGTCGAAGAAGTCCTCGAGCGCCAGCTCGACGCCGGTCTCCTCGGTGAGCCGGTAGACCACCTGCATCGCGGTGAGCGAGTCGCCGCCCACGGCGAAGAAGTCCTGGTCGACGGCCACCGTGTCGAGCTCCAGCAGCTCACGCCAGACCTCGGCGACCTGATCCTGTGTCGACACCTTCATCACCTTTCGCCGAGAGTTCAGTACCGCGTCGGGGTCGGCCGCGCTCGCGCGCAGCACGTCGGCCATCGCCTCCGCCCAGGTCGCGACGGTCGCGGAGTCGAGCGTCTCCGGCCAGAACAGGACCTCCAGCCGCAGCTCGTCGGCCTCGCCGGAGACGTCGATCGTCAAGTCCAGGTCCATGACGGGATCTGCCAGCTCGCGCGGCACGACCTGAAGGTCTCCGAGCCGCATCCCGGTGCGCCACGCGCTCTGGTGGGTGACCTTCACCTGGAACAGCGGGAAGCGGCCCGCCTGGCGGGGCGGGTTCACCGCCGCGACCAGCTTGTGGAACGGGAGCCGGTCGTGTTCCTGCGCGCCGAGCACCTGCCGCCTGGCCAGGTCGAGCAGGTCGCCGAAGGCCGGCAGCGCTCCACCGGGCGCGAGCCGGACCGGCAGCTGGTTGACGAACGTGCCCATCAGCTCCTCGCTGCCGGGCCACGAGCGGTTCACCGAGTCGATGCCGAGCACCAGGTCGGTCGTCGCGGTCGCCTCCCGCAGCACGACGTACGCGGCGGCCATGACCGCCATGAACGGCGTCGCGCCGCGGGTCCGGGCGGCTTCGGCGAGGGCCTTGGTCTCCTCCGCCGTGAGGCGGGTGACCACGTGGTCGGTCACGAAGGTCGGCTTGGCCGGCCGGGGGCGGTCGAGCGGGAGGTCGATCGCCTCCGGCATGCCCGCCAGCTGTCCGGTCCAGTAGCGCGTGCACTCCTCGGCGTCCGGGCCCGCCAGCCACTCGCGTTCGGCGGCCACGTACTGGCCGTACGAGGCGCGGGGCAGCGTCACCTCGGTGTCGCCGGCCAGCGCCCGCTCGTAGTGCTCGGCGATGTCGCGCTTGAGCACCTCCAGGGACCAGCCGTCGGCGACCAGGTGGTGCAGGGCGACGGTGAGGACGTGGTGGTCGTCGGCGACCCGCTCCAACCGGACCTTGGTGAGCGGCGGTTCAAGGGTGCGGGCGGAGATCTCGAACTCGCCCGAGGCGCCCGTCTCCAGGGCGATCTCGGCCTCGGGCCATACGACGGCCTTCGGGACGCCGCGCTCCTGGGTGAAGACGGTGCGCAGCGGCTCGTGCCGGGCGACGACCGCCTTCAGCGCGTGCCGCAGCGCGTCCTCGTCGAGCGGCCCGTGCAGGTCGAGCGAGAGGATCAGCAGGTTGGGCGCCTTCCGGCGGTGCAGCTGCTCGGAGAACCACAGCCCCTCCTGCCCGGACGAGAGGGCGCCCACCGCGCGCGGTTCCGCGGGGGCGACCACGGGTTCCGCGGCCTTGATCGCGGCGAGGAGGCCCCGTGGAGTCGGGCGGGACAGGAACGCCGGCAGGGACGTGCCCTCCGCGACGAACCGGGCGCGGGCGCCGATGACCAGGGTCATCGCAAGCAGCGAGTCGCCGCCCGCGGCGAAGAAGTCGTCGTCCGGGCCGATCGCGGCCACGCCGAGGGTCTCGGCGACCAGGTCGCGCACCGCGTCCAGGTCGGTGGACCGGGCACCGGTGGCCGGAGCGGGGTCCGCGGACGTGTCCTCGGAGGTGTCCTCGGCGCACCGGCCCTCCAGGGCCCGGTGGTCGGTCTTTCCCGAGGTGTTGACCGGCAGCCGGTCGAGCACGGTCACGTCGTGCGGGACGAGGTAGTGCGGGGCGCCGGCGCGCACGGCGGCGGCCACGTCCGTCGGCGCGTCGAGGGTCACGAACGCCCGCAGCCGGCCGCGGGTGAACACGCAAGCGGCGGAGCGTACGCCGGACACCCGCAGCAGCTCGGCCTCCACGTCGCCCAACTCGACCCGGTGGCCCCGGATCTTGACCTGGCGGTCGCGGCGGCCGTGGAAGTCGATGGTGCCGTCGGCGGCGCGGCTCACCCGGTCGGCGGTGCGGTACAGCCGGGCGCCGGGCGTGCCGGACAGGCCGTCGGGGACGAAGGTGAGCGCGGTGCGCACCGGGTCGCCGATATAGCCGCGGCCGACGCCGGCGCCGCCGACCAGCAGTTCGCCCTCGGTGCCGGCCGGCGCCTCGCGGCCCTGCGCATCCACCACGTACAGACGGGTGTTGAGTACCTCCCGGCCGATCGACGGCCAGGGCCGGGCGGCGCTCTCGGCCGCGGTCACCACATGGTGGGTGACGTCGTCGGAGCACTCGGTGGGGCCGTAGGCGTTGACGATCGGGACGTCGGGGCAGTGCTCGTACCAGCGCTGGGCGATCGCCCCGGGCAGCGCCTCCCCGGTGGCGACGAGGTACCGCAGCGAGGACAGCCCGGCCCGCAGGTCGTCGTCGAGCTGCGCGGTGAGCACGGCGAGGAACGACGGGACGATCTCGAGGACGGTCACCCCGTGCCGGCGGACCCACGCCACCAGTTCGGCGGGCTCGGAGATGTTGCGGGGCGAGGCCACCGCGGTCCGGGCGCCGATGGTGAGCGCGGTGAGGGTCTGCCACACCGAGATGTCGAAGGACAGCGGCGCGGTGAGACCGATGACGTCGGCCGGTCCGAGCCCCAGGTCCGCGATCTTGGCCGCCATGTGGTTGTCCATGCCGCCGTCGGCGACCATCGCGCCCTTGGGCGTGCCGGTGGACCCGGACGTGAAGATCACGTATGCGAGGCCGTCGCGCGGCCGGTCCGGCACCGCGCCGGAGTCCGGCCGCGGCCCCGGCTTCGCGGGCTCGTTCCCGGGCTCCGCGGCGGCGACGAGCACGCTCGGCTCGCGGTCGAGACCGGCCACGACCCGGGCGGCGAACTCCTCGTGCCCCGGTTCGACGAGCAGGGCCCGCACATCGGCGTCGGCACACATCCGGCGGGCGCGCCGCTCCGGCACGCCCGGCTCCACCGGCACGAAGGCCGCGCCGGCGAGCAGGACTCCGAGCACCATGGCGACGTAGCCGGGGCCGCGGTCGGCGACCAGCGCCACCACGGTCTCCCGGCCGGCGCCGGCCGCCCGCAGCGCTGCAGCGTGCCGGCGGGCCAGCGCGTCCAGTTCCGCGTACCCGTGGGTGACGCCGTCGGCGACCACGGCGGGCGCGTCGGGGTGCTCCCGTAGGAACGAGGAGAACCGGGCAAGGACGGGGCTCACGATCGGTTCGGGCATCATCGGGTCCTCTCCACCACGTCGCTCACGGGAACCAGCTCGGCCAGGGTCGCCGCGTCGGCACCGACCAGCGCGCGCACCGTTTCGCGCATCCGGTGGGCCAGCTCCTCCACGCCCGCCGCGTCGAAGCGGCCGGTCCGGTAGCGGTAGGCCACCTGGTAGCCGCCGTCCTGCTCCTCGATGTCGACCAGCAGCGGGTAGGGGGCGGCAGCGGTGTCCAGGTCGGTCGTCTCCACGTCGAGTCCCGTCAGTTCGACGGGCCGGGAGGGCGGCTGCATCACGAGCATCACGTCGAACGGCGAACCGTCCCCGCCTGCGGCCGGGGTGAGCAGCGGCGCCAGCTCCTGGAAGGGCACGTTCGCGGACCGGTAGGCCCGCAGGGCACCGGCTCGTACGGCGGCCAGCGCCTCGGCCGACGAGTCGGCCGGGGACAGGTCCACGGCCAGCACCGAGACGTTCAGCAGCGGGCCGACGACCCGCCGCCACTCGGGCCGGTCACGCTGGGCGATCAGCGTGCCGAACATGATCTGCTCGCGCTCGGACGCCCCGCTGTGGGTGAGCGCGGCCAGCGCGGTCGCGAACACCATGTAGGGGGTGGCGCCGGTGCGGCCGGCGAGGTCGCGCACCGCCCCGGCCAGGCCGGCGTCGTAGGCGTCGGTGTGCTTGGCCGACGTCTCCTCGCCCGGCGCGCCCGGCACGGCCCGGTCCGGCAGCGGGGACCGCCGGGCCGGGCGGCCCGCCACGTCCCGCCACAGGGCGGCCGTCTCGCTGCGGTCGCGCCGGTCCCGCCAGGCCCGTTCGTCGTGGCAGTAGTCCGCGAACCCGTAGTCGGCCGCCGGGGGCGTCCGCCGGTTGTAGCGGTCGGCCAGGTCGCGCAGGAACACGGTGACGGACCAGCCGTCGCACACGATGTGGTCGATGTTGATGAACAGGCCCCAGTCCCGTTCCCCGAGCTGTGCGAGCAGCGCGCGGAACGGCAACTCCTCGCGCAGGTCGGTGACGACCGCGGCCTCGTCCTCGACCAGCCGGTCGAAGACCGCGTCGCCCAGCTGGGCCACCGGGCCGCGCAGGTCCAGGCGGGCGAGGTCGAACTCCTCGACCGGGCGGGCGGTCCAGGTGAGTTCGCCGCCGTCGGCAGCGAACCGGGCCAGCAGCACGGGGTGCGCGGCCAGGGTCTCGCGCAGCGCCGCCTCCAGCGCCTCCTCGTCCAGGTCGCCGCGCAGCCGCAGCACCCCGGGCATGTTGTACGTCGGGGAGTCGGGGTCGATCTCGCGCAGGAACCAGAAGCGCTGCTGTGCGGCGCTGGCGGGGACCGGCCGGGCCGGGTCGGCGGGGGTCCGGTCCGGCGCCCGGTCGGCGGTCGCGGGGTCGGCCGCGCGCACGGCGCCGACGAAGTCGCGCAGCCGCGGGTGGGCGAACACGACGTCGACCACCAGTCGCACGTCGAGCAGCGCGTTGACCCGGTCGATCATGGCGAGCGCGAGCAGGGAGTGGCCGCCGAGCTGGAAGAAGCTGTCGTCCCAGCCGATCGTGTCGAGCTCCAGCAGGTCCGTCCACAGGGTCCGGACGGTCGCGGCGAGCGGGTCGTCCAACTCGGCCGTGGCCCGGGTGGCCGCCGGCGCCGTGAACGACAGCGACCGGTAGTCCACCTTCCCGTTCTTGGACCGGGGCAGCAGGCCGAGCTCGGCGATGATCGTCGGGATCATGTGCCGGGGCAGCAGGTCGGCGAGGACGGCGCGGAACCGCTCGTCCTCGTCGAGGTCGAGCACCGCCGCCGGGCCCTTCGGCCCGCCGGGGCGGGACACGTACCCGACGAGCGAGGCGCCCGCCGGCCCGTGGTGGACCTTCACCGCGGCCTCGACGACGCCGGGGCACCGGCGCAGCGCGGCCTCGACCTCGCCGACCTCGATCCGCTGGCCGCGGATCTTGATCTGGGTGTCGGCGCGCCCCAGGAACTCCAGGGCGCCGTCGGCGTCGACGCGGCCGAGATCGCCGGTGCGGTAGAGCCGCCCGCCGGGGGCGACCGCGTACGGGTCCGGCACGAACATCTCGGCGGTCCGCCTCGGGTTGCCCCGGTAGCCGCGGCCGACCGCGCCGCCGCCGACGTGCAGCAGGCCGACCACTCCGGGCGGCGCCGGCTGCAGGTGCTCGTCGAGGACGTGCACGGCGGTGTTGGCGAGCGGCCGGCCGACCGCGTTGGTCATCGGCGCGTCGGGGCCGGTCGCGCACAGCCCCGCGGTGACGTCGTCGGTGCACTCGGCCGGACCGTAGGCGTTGTGCAGGGGGATGCCGGGCAGCTCCCGTACCCAGCGCCGCAGCACGTCGTGGGTGAGGGACTCGCCCGTCGACAGCATCACCCGCAGTGCGCCGGGGGTCGCGGCGAGGCCGGCGTCGAGCAGGGCCACGATGTTGGACGGCACCAGCTCCAGCTTGGTCACGCCGCCGTCGACGACGGCCTTCAGCAGACTCGCGGGCGACTGCGAGTCCGGCTCGGGCACGATCCGCACCCGGGCGCCGATCATCAGCGGGGTCAGCAGCTGCCACACGGAGATGTCGAAGGAGACCGGGGCGGTCTGGGCCACGCAGTCGTGCTCGGTGAGCCCGAAGTGCTCGACCATCTGCCACATGTGGTTGGTGACGCCGTAGTTGGTGGAGACGGCGGCCTTGGGAACACCGGTGGAGCCGGAGGTGTGGATGATCGTCGAGGTGGCGTGGTCGTGGCAGAGCCGCGGCGGCCGGGCTTCGACGGCGCCGGAGACCAGCTCGGCGAGGTCGAACACCTCGCGGTCGCCGAACAGGTGGCGGCCCGAGGGGCCGGCGATGATCGCGGCCGGCTCGACCGCGTCGACCATCGCCTCGGCGCGCCGGGGCGCCTCGCGGGGGCTGACGGGCACGTAGGCGCCGTCGGCCTTGTGCAGGCCCACCAACGCCACCAGGTAGTCGGCGGACCGGTCCGCGCTCAGCACGACGGTGCGGTCCGTGGCCACGCCGGCGGCCCGCAGCCGCTTCGCCACGTGGTTGGCGCGGGCGTCCAGTTCGGCGTAGGTCAGCCGGACCCGGCCGTCGTCGACGGCGACGCTGTCGGGGGTACGGTCGGCCCAGCGTTCGAAGGAGTCGAGGTAGTTCTCCGGGCGCGGCACGTCGGGGCCGATCCCCCGGGCGATCAGCGCGGCGGCTTCGTCCTCGGCCAGCAGCGGCAGCGGGCCGGTCGTCCCGGCGCCGATCCCGGCGAGCAGCACGGGCAGGGTCCGGGCCACCAGCTCGGCCTGGTCGCGGGAGACCTTGGCGCGGTCGTACTGGAGCTGGAAGTCCAGCACGTCGTCGCGGATCGCCACGTTCAGGCCGAGGTCGGACTGCGTGGTGTGGTCGGGGACCGAGTGACCGTGCAGGGTGACGGCGCCCGCCGGCAGCTCAGCCCGCTCGTCCCCGGTGACGATGCCGGCCGCGCCGGGCAGGGACGCCGTGTAGCAGGTGAACATGGCCTGGAAGATCGTGGCCTTCGCGGTGTCGCGGTCGGGGTTGACCAGCCGCACGATGTCGGACAACGGCGTGTCCGCGTGGTCCAGCACGTCGAGGACGCGGCGGTGGGTGGCGGCGGCGAACTCGGCGAACGGCGTCTCGGGGCGGTACGCGGAGCGCACCGGCGCCACGTTGACGAGGTAGCCGACCCACTCGGCCAGGGTCCGGTCGGTGCGGCCCGCGGTGGGCACGCCGACGATCAGATCGGGCTGGCCCGACAGCCGGTGCAGCAGCACCTGGTAGGCGGCGAGCAGCAGGTTGTGCAGGGTCAGCCCGTGCTCGCGGGCGTATCCGGCCAGCGTGGCGCCGGGCACCTGGAAGGCGAGGGACTCGCGGGGCGCGCCGGCCTCGGGCAGGCCGGGGCCGGGCGAGGTGAGGGTGGGCGGGGTGAGGGTGGGCAGGGTGAGGGTGGGGAGTTCGCCGTCGAGTTCGGCCCGCCAGAAGTCACTGTGGTCGCGGGGCGCGGCCGGGGCGGGCGCCGGGCGGGGGGCCGCCTGTTCGCCGCGCAGTTCGGCGGCCAGGTCGGCCACGACGATCGCGAAGGACGACACGTCGCACACGATGTGGTGCAGGGACAACGCGAACAGCCAGTCGCCCTCGCGGCGCAGCAGCGCGGCCCGCAGCGGGGTACCGGAGCCGAGGTCGAACGGGCGGGTCGCGAGGTCGCGGTACCAGGCGGCCACCCGCTCGGCGGGCCAGGCGCGTGCGTCGGCGACCTCGACGTCGGGGGCGGTCGTGTCGCGCACCTCGGCGTGCGGGGCGCCGTCGCGCGTGGTGATCGCCAGGCGCAGGCTCGGGTGGCGGGCGGCCACGGCGCGCAGCGCGGCGTGGAAGGCGTCGGGGTCGACGGTCCCGGTGACACGGAACGCACGCGTCACGTTGTAGTCGCCGCCGTCCGGCCCGGCCCGGTGCAGGAACCACAGGGCGCGCTGGGCGGGGTTGAGCACATGGCCGCCGGTCGCGGCGACGGGAGCGGCCGGCGCGGTGGCGTCGGCGGAGCTCGCCGCGGCGGCGAGCTCGGCGATCGATTCCGCCCGCAGGGCCGCGGTGGGCGCCAGCTCGACCTCGAGCGCCTCCTCCAGGTGGTGGCGCAGCCGCACCGCGGTCAGCGAGTCGGCGCCGAGGTCGGCGAGGCGGGCGTCGGCCGACGGCGGCTCGGGCAGGCCGAGCAGGGCCCCGATGTGAAGGCGCAGCGCGTCCGTCAGGGAGTGGCCCGTCAGCAGGTCCGTGAGCGAGGAGGTGCGTCCGCTGAGCGTGTCGTCGAGCAGGACGGGCAGGTCGCCGTCGAGGTGCCGGCGCCGGGCGGCGTAGCGCTGGACCTTGCCGCTGGAGGTCTTGGTGATGGTGCCGGGCGGCACGATCAGGACGGTGCGGGCGGTGACGCCGTGGACCCGCGACAGCGTGGCCCGCACCCGCGCGGCGATCTCGGGGTACCGCTCGGGCGGGGTGTGCGCGCCCACCTCCTGGCACACCACGACCGCTTCGTCGCCGTCGTGCTCGACGCCGAAGACGGCGCACCGGCCGGGCCGGACGTCCGGGTGGCAGACGCCGGCGTCGGCCTCCAGGTCCTCGGGGTAGACGTTGCGTCCGCGCTGGACGACGAGGTCCTTGGCACGGCCCACCACGAACAGCTCGTCGCCGTCGCGGAAGCCGAGGTCTCCGGTGCGCAGGAAGGTCCCGAAGGTCTGCCCGCCCCAGTAGCCGGCGCCGTTGCTGTCGCCGGCGACGGCGATCTCGCCGACCTGTCCGGCGGCGCGTTCGGTGTCGCCGTCGCGGTCGAGCACCCGCACGTCGGCGTGGTCGGGCAGCCGGTAGGCGGTCAGCTCCCGGCCGTCGTCGAAGGTACGGGAGGCGGTGGGCGCGCCGGTGGTGACGAGCAGGGTCGCCTCGGCGAGGCCGTAGCAGGGCAGATGCGCCTGGGGCCGGAAGCCGGTGTCGCGGAAGGCCTCGGTGAAGGCGCGCAGGGTGCGGGGGTAGACCTGGGCCGCGCCGTTGAACGCGACGCGCCAGCCGGACAGGTCGAGCCCGGCCTTCTCCTCCTCGGTCACCTTGCGCACGCACAGGTCGTAGGCGAAGTTGGGGCCGCCGCTGATGTCGGCGCCCTCCGCGCTGACGGTCTCCAGCCAGCTCGCCGGGCGCCGGATGAACGACAGCGGGTCGAGGACGACGCCCTTGGCGCCGGTGTACAGGGGCTGGAGCATCGCGCCGATGAGGCCCATGTCGTGGTGGAGGGGCAGCCAGCTGACGATCGTGGAGTCCGCCGTGACGCCGAACGACCGCTGGATGGCGGCCTCGTTGTGCATCAGCGCGCCGTGGGTCACGACGACGCCGCGGGGCGTGCTGGTGGAGCCGGAGGTGTACTGGAGGAAGGCGACGTCGGCGGCGGCCGCGAGCGGCAGGTCCGTGCCGTCGTCGCCGGTGACGGGCTCGATCAGGTCGGCGAGCAGCCAGTCGTGGGCCGCGGCGAACGCGCGCAGCTCCGGGTCGTCGCCGGCGGCGGCCAGGTCCCGGACGAACGACAGGGACACCACGAGCGACACGTCGCAGTCCCGGGCCACGTTCAGCACCCGTCGCCGGGAGCCCTCGTCGATCGGCAGCGGCACGGGCACGGCGATCACGCCCGCGGCGAGGCAGCCGAGGAAGGCGGGCGCGAACTCCGGCGCGGTCGGGAACAGCAGCAGCACGCGCGCGCCGGGCGGCACCCTCTCGGCGAGGGCGCGGGCCACGGCCAGCGACCGGCCCCACAGCTGCCCGTAGGTCAGGTCGACGCGCGGGCCGCCGCCGACCGGCGCGATCGACAGCGCCGGCTTCTCGGTCGAGTCCTGCGCATGTTCGGCGAGCCGTGCGATCAGCCCGCCCGGGACGAACCCGGTCATTGCTTTTCCTTCCATGTGAACCGGACGGTCGCCTCGCTCGCGCCGAACATGAGCCGCGGGTCGAGCAGGCGGGTGCCGGCCGGGTCGATCGCGAAGTCCAGGGTGGAGTCGAGCAGTTCACGCAAGGCGATGCGGATCTCCAGGCGCGCCAGCGGCGCGCCCAGGCAGTAGTGGATGCCGTGGCCGAAGGCGATGTGTGGGTTGTGCGAGCGCTCGATGTCGAACACATGCGGGTTCTCGAAGACCCGCGGGTCGCGGTTGGCGGCCGCGATCCACACCGACACCGACTGCCCGGCGGGGATCTCGTGCCCGCCGATCACGACGTCCCGGACGGTCCTGCGTTCCACCCGGGTGGTCTCCGAGCGGTACCGCATGACCTCGTCGATGGCCGAGTCCAGGAGTTCGGGCCGGGCCCGCAGCGCGGCGACGGCCTCCGGGTGCCGTCCGAGGACGATCATCGCGTTCACGAGGGTGATGGTCGCGGCCTGCCCGGTGGACATCAGCAGCGCGACCAGCCCGGCTATCTCGTCGTCGCCGAGGCGCTCGCCGTCGATCTCGGCCGCGATGAGCTTGCTGGTCAGGTCGTCGGTGGGGGCGGCGCGCCGCTGGGCGACGAACCGGTGCAGATACGCCTCGGCGACCTGGGTCAGGGTGAGGACCTTCTGCAGGCCGTTGCCCTCGGCGCTCGGGTCGGCGAGCGCCAGGAGACTCCTCGACCACTGCTGGAACAGCTGCTGCCCCTTGTCGGGAATGCCGAGCATCCGGGCGATGACCGTGGCGACGACCGGTGAGGCGAACTCCCGCACATAGGCCGCCTCGGGCCGGCCCCGCAGGCCGGCGAGGAGGGTCTCGACGGTCTCGCGGACCATCGGTTCGAGCCCGGCGACCCAGCGGGGGGTGAAGGCCTGGCTCACCAGTCCCCGCAGGTTGCGGTGGCGGGGCGGGTCCATCCAGGTGAGGTTGCCCGTGCGGTAGAGGCGCATCGGCGAGTCGTCTGACATGGGCCGCACCACGGCGTTGGAGAAGGCGCCGTGCTGGGCGAGCACCTCCTTGACCTCCGGGTAGCCGAAGACGTGCCAGCCTCCGTTGCCCGGGGCCCGGGTGACCGGGTCGCGGGCGCGCAGCCAGTCGGTCAGTTCGGCCTCGTCGGCCGGCGGCGGCGTCCACACGCTCGTCGTCACGCTCATGCTCCCTCGGTTGCGACCGGTGTGAGGTGTTCGGCGACCCACGCGTCCGTGTAGACGGTGTCGGCGTACGGTTCGCCGCTGTCGGCGCACAGGAACGCCACCACCGGCTCCGGTCCGGTGTGCCCGTCGAAGTGACGGGTGATCGCGGCGTAGACGCAGCCGGTGGAGCCGCCCGCGTAGATGCCGTGGTCGCGCAGCAGGGCCCGGCAGCCGGCCACCTCGTCCCGCTCGGAGAGCACGACCACCTTTCTGATCCAGGCGTCGTCGATGAGCGGCGGACGGATGCTGGAGCCGATGCCCGGGATGCGTCGGCGGGCCGGCGGGGCGCCGAAGATCGCCGAGCCCTCGACGTCGACGGCGACCACGGCGGCCTCCGGGTGTTCCTCGCCGAGCCGGCGGGAGAGCCCGTTGACCGTCGCGCCGGTGCCGACCCCGACGAAGAGGTAGTCGATCCGGCCGACGTCCTCGAGCAGTTCCCGCGCGGTCAGCTCGTAGTGGCCGCGCGCGCCGTCCGGATTGGAGTACTGGTCCGGCCAGTACACGTCCGACAGCTCCGTGCGCAGCTCGGCGACCCGGGCGAGCCGGCTCAGCAGGTAGCCGCCGGCGCCGTCCGGCTCGGTGACCTTCTCCACCCGTGCGCACAGCCGCCGCAGCGTCCGCTCGGTGGCCGCGTTCACGTGGGGGTCCAGCACCGGCACGAACGGCACGTCCAGCTCGTTCAGAAACGATGCGAGGGCGAGCGCGAAGTTCCCGGAGGACGATTCGACCACCGTGGTGGTCGAGGTGATCTCGCCGCGCCGTACCGCCTCCCGGAGGATCCAGATCGCGGCTCGGTCCTTCGCGCTCCCCGTCCGGTTCTCCGACTCCATCTTGGCGTAGAGCCGGATGCCCGGGTGAGGCAGCCGCACGACCGGGGTCCTGGGCAGGTCGCCCAGGAGCGCGTCCACCCGGTCGAGCAACTGCCGGTCTACGGGTCCTTGGTCACCGTGCGCAGACACGGAAGCCCATGTCGTAGCAGCTGTAGTCGGGCAGGTTGTAGATCCGCACCCAGGCCAGGCAGCCGCGGGGGTTGCAGTTGTTGTAGAAGGAGCCGCCGCGGATCACGCCGAGCGAGATCGAGCCCGCCTTCGTCTTGATGACCCGCCCCGGCTTGTTCTCGTCGTACGGGTAGTGGTGGAAGGCGCTGGAGGTGATCTCCCAGACGTTGCCGGTGAGGTCCGCGTTGCCGTACGGGCCGGCCGCCTTCGGGTAGGCGTCGACGGGGGTGGTGTCGGCGACGTTCATGGTGTGGTTGCAGTGCTCGGCGGTGGGCTCCTCGTTGCCCCACGGGTAGGCGCGGGCGTCGGTGCCGCGCGCGGCCTTCTCCCACTCGGCCTCGGTGGGCAGCCGGGTGCCGGACCACTCGCAGTAGGCGAGGCAGTCGTAGGAGCTGACGTGGGTGACCGGGTGGTCGTCCTTGCCCTCCACGGTGGAGCCCGCACCGCGGGGGGTGCGCCAGGTGACGCCGTCGACCTCCTTCCACAGGTAGTCCTGGTCGGGGACGACGACGGCGGGGTCGCCGATCCAGACCCAGCTCTTGCCCTTCTTCTCCGCGTCGGTCACATGGCCGGTCGCCTCGACGAAGCGGCGGAAGTCGGCGACGGTGACCGGGTACCTGGCCATGCGGAACTCGGCCACGTCGACCTGGTGCTCGGGCGAGGCCGCCCGTCGCTTGCCGTCGTGCCGCAGCTCGTCGGAGCCCATGGTGAAGGGGCCGCCGGGGACGGTGACCCAGTAGTCCGCGGGGAACGTCTCGGCGGGGATCAGTTCTGCCGTCACCTCGGTCACGGATTCTCCTTCGTCGTTGTGGATGCGGCCGGAACGGGCCGGCCGTCGAGGTAGTAGCGCCATACGGTGGACAGCGGAGCGCCGCCGCAGCGCAGCAGCCGGTCGTGGAAGGCCTTCAGGTCGGCGGCCGAGTCGCGGACGCCGGCCAGCTCGCGCCACCGTCGGATGTGCAGTTTGCCGAGCGTGTACATGGCTCCGGCCGGGTTGGCGACCACGGCCAGCACCTCGCGGCCGGCGCGCTCGGGCGACCACGCGCACAGCGTGGCGGCCTCGGCGGCGGCAGCGCCGAACTTCTTCCGTCCGGAGTGGACGGAGAGGAACATCAGCAGGCGGGCGGCGGCCTCCAGCGCGAAGCGCAGGGCGGCGACCTCGACGAGCGGGCGGCCCTCGGCGAGGCCGCGCTCGATCGCCAGTTCCTCGGTGTAGTGGGCCCATCCCTCGGTGGTCCCGGGGAACCACGGCACGCACCTGCGGATCACGCCGGCGTGCTCGGGAGCGGCCTCGTGGTGCAGGTAGTGGCCGGGGACGACCTCGTGCACGGCGATCATCTCGAGCATCGGCTCGTTGAGGTAGTCGCGCAGTGCGGCGGGGTCGCGCGGCTCGGGGACGTGCAGCACGTGCGGCTGCGGCACCGTCTCGAGCGGTCCGGCGTGGTCGAACACGACCGCCGCGGAGGTCGACGCGTCGCGGGCGGGCCGGATGTCGAGACCGTACCGGCTGGTGAGGGTGACGACGTCCTGCTCGGCCCAGAACTCCCGCAGCCGCTCGATGATCCCCGACAGCGCGGTGACCACCGATCCGGCCGGGAGCTGTGCGCTCAGCAGTGCGTACGCCTCCTGCCGGCCGCGCACGCCCAGCCGTGCGGCGAGCGCGTCGAGGCGGGCGACCAGCTGCTGCACCTCGGCCTCGACCTCCGCGAGCAGCTCGTCCACCGGCGTGTCGACCCCTTCGGCCGCCTCGAGGTAGGCGGCGAGCAGGTCGGGGCCGAAGATCGCACGGACCGGCTCGGTGGCCGCGACCTCGGCCGCGAAGCCGGTGAACGCGGCGCTCGCCGAGCCGGCCAGCTCCAGGAGAGAGCTGTCGGCCGCTTCCGGCCGCCGTGCGACGAGCTGGGCGACGGTGTTCGCGACGGACGCCGCGCGGGCTCTGGCGTTCTCGATGCCGCTGATGCGCTCGCCCGCCGGCAGAGTGCCGCCGAGCGTCTTCGCCGCGGCGCCGAGGAAGTCCGGCAGCTGCGCGAGGTGACGCGACAGCGCCGCGACGCGCTCGTCCAGCGGTGCGTACTCGCCCCGCAGGTAGACGTGCACGTCGGCCTCGGCGAGCCAGAGGTCGGGCCCGCGGTGGGCCCGGCCGAGCTCGGCGATGCGGAACCGCTCGTCGGTGAGGACCCGCATCGCCGTGCCGAGGTCCGCTCGCACCTCCGCGTCCGCGTCCCCCGGCAGGGCGTCGAGCTGCGCGCGGACCGCGGTCAGCAGACCGTCCACATCGGACGGAGCGTCGGGCACGACGTCAGGCAGCCGGGCGTCGAATGCGTGACAGCCCGCCCGCCTGCCCACCTGCGGATATCGCTCGAAAACATAGTCGACGACAGCGGAAACGGAATTCTGGGCAGCAGACGTCATTTCACTTTTCTCAGAGAGCAGCGAGCCAACGGCGCGCAGGAATGGACGTGAAGTACCCGTTCATGGAATGCGAGACGGATTCGTCCGGCTAGGCCGTTTCAGCGCCCGGGCTCGGCTCGATGACTTCGCCGTCCTCGCCGTAGACCAATTCGTCGTCGAGGCTGGCCAGCATATTGCGAAGCTCCTCCGGGGACATGGCCTTCAGTTCGTCGGCGTCCACCAGCTGTGAGAGTACCATTCGACTTCCCTGTGTGATGAGAGATCCGGCATTGTCGAGGGCCTCGCGCACGCTCTTCGGGCGCATGTCGGTCCATACGCTTTCGATGTGGTCGAGGCATTCCTTGCGGGGGCGGGGGTCGCCCACCGCCGTCCAGCCGCCCGGCAGATCGCGGACCGCCGGCCAAATCGAGTACTGCTCCTCGCCGTTTACCACCACTAGGTATTGGGCGTTCTCGTCGTCGAACATCAGATTAGAGGTCCCATACAGTCGTTCCCGATTGGGGAGAGGCGGGATGCACTATCGGCAGGAGTCACTGCTGGATATTCAACTGCCACCCATCCAGGCGGTCCGGAAATTCATTCTCAGCAGTTCGACGGGATTCAAGCTAGGTCAGGCCGATTACGAGTGTCAAGAAACCGTGATTGCCTGCACACCCAATGAACGGAACAGCAACGTTCGTTGTCGGCGGGCGAGACGGGTGGTCAACGCAGGCCGCACGCGGTCGCCCTTGACCATAGGGCCGGACCTGGGAATCCTCGGACCCCGATAGAGGCGCTTCGTAAGCCGAAGGAACAAAAGGCCGGAGCGATCGCAGCCGTTGAACTCACTGCGCCCGCACAATCCGGAAGATTACGAGCCGGGCAGAAACCGTCCAAGCGGCGCCGCCCGAACATGAGCTGTTCTCGAAGTGGTCACCGCACACTGTTCGACCGACGCCGCGCTCCACTTGGACAGCAGCCGACGCGGAAGACGATAGGAGATGTCAGTGACAACGACGGCCCAAACGGTCCCTGTGGACGTGCGGACCGAGCTGAGCCCCGAGGAGTTCCGCGCCGTGTACCTGGGGCGCCGGCCGGTGGTGATGCGCGGCGCGGCCGCCCACCTGCCCGCGGTGTCCACCTGGTCGGCCGCCCATCTCGCCAAGGCGGCCCCCGACCAGCAGGTACGCGTCAAGGTCGGCACCGTCTCCGCGGGTCGCACCGCTGTCGTCCGCCTCGCCGACTACGCCCGCGAACTCGCGGAGTGGGAAGCCGAGGTCGCCAGGGGAGACGACCCCGGCGATCCGCCCGGCTATCTGCACGACGTGCCGCTGCTGTCGATGATCCCGGAGCTGCGCCGCGACCTCGAGCCGTTCCCCGCCGACTACTTCCCGCCGTTCTTCCGCGACCAGTGGTGGAAGTTTACGCAGTTCTTCGTCGGACCCTCGCGTGCGGTGACCCCGCTGCACTTCGACACCCTGCTCACCCACAACCTGTTCTTCCAGGTGCACGGGTCCAAGCAGTTCGTCATGGTGGCCGACGCCGAACGGGACAGGTGCTACACCTACAACTGGCGGTGGGCCGCGGTCGACCCGGACGCCCCGGACCTCGACCGGTACCCGCTCTTCCGTGACGCGACGGTCCTGACGGCCGACGTCCAGGCGGGCGACGTCTTCTACATGCCGCCCGGGACGCTGCACAAAGTCACCTCCCCCGGCGCGTCGATCTCGTTCAACATCGACTGGCACGACCGCGCCAGCGCGCTGCGCGGCGTCGCCGCGGTACGCGAGGGCATGCCGCTGAAGAACCTCCGCTACAACCTGCTGTTCGCGCTCGGGGTCGTCGCCGGCCTGCCGCGTGGCCTGCTGCTGCCGGGACTGCGCTCGTACTACTCCTACATCTCTTAGTGAAGGCCGGCCTACGGTCGCGCTACTCCTCTCATAGGGAAGGGGCTTCCATGAGCATCTTCGACCAGCACGAGTCGAACGTGCGGTCCTACAGCAGGCGCTGGCCGGTCGTCTTCTCCCGGGCGACCGGCAGCCACCTGCACTCCGAGGAAGGCCGAAGCTGGCTCGACTTCTTCGCCGGGGCCGGCTCACTGAACTACGGGCACAACAACCCGGTGCTCAAGCGGGCGCTGCTGGACTACGTCGCCAACGACGGCGTCACCCACGCGCTCGACATGTTCACCACCGCGCGGCACGACCTGCTCGAGACGCTCGTCGAGGTGGTGCTGCAGCCGCGGGGCCTGGACCACAAGGTGATCTTTCCGGGGCCGGGCGGCGCCAACGCCGTCGAGGCGGCCCTGAAGCTGGCCCGCACGGTCACCGGCCGCAGCGAGGTCGTGCACTTCACCAACTCCTTCCACGGCGCGACGCTCGGCGCGCTCGCGGTCACGGGCAATCCCTCGCACCGCCGCTCCGCCGGCGTGCCGCTCACCGGCGCGACCCCGGTGCCGTTCGACGGCGAGGACGGGCTCACCCACCCGGAGCACCTGGCGCGGCTCCTGGCCAACCCCGGCAGCGGGCTGGACCGGCCGGCCGCGGTGATCGTGGAGACCGTGCAGGCCGAGGGCGGGGTGAACGTGGCGAGCGCCGAGTGGCTGCGCGCGCTCGCGGATCTGTGCCGGCAGCACGAGATCCTGCTGATCGTCGACGACATCCAGGCGGGCTGCGGACGGACCGGCCCCTTCTTCAGCTTCGAGGACGCGGGCATCGTCCCGGACCTCGTCTGCCTGTCGAAGTCGATCGGCGGATACGGGCTGCCGCTCGCGCTCACCCTGGTCCGGCCGGAGCTGGACGTGTGGCAGCCGGGCGCCCACAGCGGCACCTTCCGCGGCGTGAACCCGGCGTTCGTCACCGCGACGGCGGCGCTGCACACCTACTGGCGGGACGACGCGCTGGAGAAGTCGACGCGCTCCAGGGGCGAGTGGATCGGGAACGCGCTCCAGGACATCGTCAACACCCACCCCGGCGCGGGCCTGTCCGCCCGCGGCCGCGGCCTCATCCACGGTCTGGTGGTCGGCGCGGGGCTGGCCGACGCGGTCGCCGATCAGGCGTTCGCGCGGGGCCTGCTGGTGGAGACCGCCGGTCCGCGGGACGAGGTCGTCAAGCTGCTGCCGCCGCTGACGGCCTCCGACGCGGAGCTGGCCGAGGGGCTCGCGATCCTCGAGACGTCCGTGCACGCGGTGATCGAACGGGCCGCATGAGCCCGAACACGACCGTCCATCCGTCAGTCCGTCCGTCCGTCAGTCCGCTAGTGAACCGAGACAGGAATCTGCCGATGACCTCGCAGAACATCGACCAAGTGCGCGGCCTGCCGCACACCCCGACGCTACGGGGAGCACGCTGATGGCGGAGGGAAAGGGCAGCGGCAAGCGGCGCGCCCTGGCTGAAGCGCTGGCGCCGCTCTCGATACGGGAGTTCCGCATCCTGTGGACCGGGCAGGCCGTGTCGGCCGCCGGCGGCGGGATGACCAAGGTTGCGCTGATCTTCGCCGTGCTGGCGGTGGACGGCACGGTCACCGACATCGGGCTCGTGATGACCGCGCAGGTCCTGACGCAGATCCTCTTCACACTGGCCGGCGGGGTGTGGGCGGACCGGCTGCGCCGCCAGTTCCTGATGCTGGCATCCGACCTGATCCGCGCGGCCGCACAACTGGTGCTGGCCGTTCTCCTCCTGTCCGGCGACGCCCAGGTGTGGCATCTGGCCGCCGGCGCCTCGATCTTCGGCGCCGCCCAGGCGTTCTTCGGCCCGGCGTCCAGAGGCCTGATGGCGGAGATCACGCCACCGGAACAGCTCCAGCGCGCCAACGCGCTGATGACCTTCAGCACCAGCGCCTCCACGGTGCTGAGCCCGGTGCTGGCCGGCCTGGTGATCGTGTGGTGGGGGCCGGGGCTGGTGCTGGCCGTGGACGCTGTCACGTTCGTCGTGAGCGCCGTGTCGCTGGCGATGCTGCGGCTGCCCCCGCGCACCATCCCCGCGCCCGAGTCGTTCTGGCGCGACCTGGGCACCGGCTGGCGCGAGTTCGCCGTACGACGGTGGCTGTGGCTCAACCTGATGGTGCACATGCTGCAGAACCTCGCGGTCGCGGCGTACTACGTGCTCGGCCCGGCGATCGCGGACGAGTCGCTCGGCGGACCGTCCGCCTGGGGCGTCATCGTCGCGGGCTTCGCGGCCGGCGCCATCGCGGGCGGGTTCATCGCGCTGAAGCTGGAGCCGGGCAGGCCGCTGATCGTCGGCAACCTCGCGCTGGCCCTGACCGCGCTGCCGCTGCTGGCCTTCGCGGTGCCGTTGCCCCTGTGGGCCGTGGTGGGCGCGGCGTTCCTCAGCGGCGCGGCGACCCTGTTCCTCGACGCCCTGTGGCAGGCGTCGATGCAGCAGCTGATCCCCGCGGAGGTGATGTCGCGGGTCGAGTCCTACGACTGGCTGATCTCCACGATCGCCGCACCCCTCGGCCTCGCCCTGGTGGGCCCGCTGGCCTCCCAGACCGGGCAGGCCCAGACCCTGCTGATCGCCGCCGCGATGATCGTCATCCCGTGCAGTCTCACCCCGCTGGTGCCCGGCATCCGCGCGGTCCGGCGCGCTCCCGACGGCCGCATCACCGGCCCGACCCCCACCCCGACCCCCCAGCAGCCCGCCCACGTGTGAGACGACGAACGAGGAGCCATGACCGACGGACAGGGTGAGTGGATCCGCCGTTACCGGGCCGCGCCCGAGGCGGCGGTACAGGTGGTGTGCCTCCCGCACGCCGGCGGGTCCGCGAGCTACTTCCGGCCGATGGCGAGGGCGCTGTTCCCCACGGTCGAGGTGCTGGCGGTGCAGTATCCCGGAAGGATGGACCGCGTCAACGAACCGTGCGTCGACGACTTCGCGGAGCTGACCGAGCGCACGCTCGCCGCGGTGCGTCGCGAACTGGACAGGCCGGTGGCGCTGTTCGGGCACAGCATGGGCGCGCTGCTGGCGTTCGAGGTGGCCAAGCGTCTGGAGGCCGACGGGGTCGAGCCGCTGGCGCTGTTCGCGTCGGGGGCGCGGCCGCCGGGCCGGCCGCTCCCCCGGCACGCCCACACGGCGACCGACGAGGAGCTGATCGCGGAGCTCGTCGCACTGGACGGCACCGACGAACGGCTGCTGGACAACGAGGACATGCGCGTGCTGGTGCTGTCCGCGCTGCGCGCGGACTACCGGATGCTGGACTCCTACCGATGCGACGGCCCCACGGTGGCGTGCCCGGTCGTGTCCCTGACCGGCGACGACGACCCCGTCGTGTCGATCGACGACGCGGCCGCGTGGGCGAGCCACACCGTCGGCCGGTCCGACCTGCACGTCTTTCCCGGCGGGCACTTCTACCTCGACGACCACTGGGCCGACGTGGGCGAGGTGCTCACGACCCGGCTCGGGACGCACCTCCCGACGCGGACGGGCTGACGACACCTGTCGTCAGCCCGTCCGCGCGTCTGTCGTCGATATGCCGGCCGGCCGACCTCGGCGGTCGGCCGGCCCACCTCAGCGGTCGACCTGCCACGCGGGCTTCGCGAGGATCTCCAGGACGGCGCAGCCGAAGGCGAACCCGGTGGAGTCGCCCAGCATGACGACCCGGTCCCCTACCTCCGCGGCCCCCGTCTCCAGCAGGTGGGTGAGCCCGACGAACGAGTCGCCGCCACTGGTGAGATGGCCGACCGTGCGTCCCAGGTCCCACGTCGTGCACGCGTCGTCGATCTCGAACTCGGCGCAGAAGTCGCGGTCGACCAGGAACCGCCCGGTGTACGGCAGGAGCCAGTGCCTGATGTCGCCGGCCCCGACCCCGGCGTCGGCGAGCACCGCCCGCACGCAGTCGCGTTTGGCTTCGGTCATCGTCCGCATCATCGACATGACGCGCTTGCGCTGCGCCTGGCGGTACTCCTTGCGGTCGTCGAACTGAGCGGGGTCGAGTGCGGTCAGTCCGCTGAACCTGCCGTCACCGACGATCTCGGTGGCGAGGAGCCGCGCGACGCCCTCCCCTCGGTCCAGCACCATGGCGGTGGCGCCGTCGGCGGGCACGCCGCCCTGGTCGTCGTGGTAGCGGTCGCCCTCGCGCGCGTACTTGTCCGCCGAGGTCAGCACGGCCGCACTGCCCGCGGAGACGTACATCGCGCCGAGCTCCAGCGACGCGATCGCGCCGTTGCAGCCCTGCCGCAGCCCGAGAGCCCGAGCCCGGCCGTCGTGGGCCATGCCCTGGACGTAGGAGGCCGGCTCGGTGACGCCCGCCGGGCCCTGCTCGTCGACGTAGGCGTGGACGAACACCCCGATGTCGGCCGGGGCGACGGCGGACCGGGCGATCGCGACCCGCGCCGCGTCGACGGCCATGTCGGCGGCGCAGCCGGAGCCGGCGACCGCGATCGACTCGTAACCGTGCGCTTCACGGATGGCCGGGTCGTACCGGCCGGCCGCCACCGGGGCCTCCACCGGCTCCCGGTCCCCCAGCGCCACTGCACAGGACCGGACGTACACATCGCCCCACTGCACGAAGCAACCTCCCGACGTAGTAACGCTGCTGAGCGTGAACGAGTCCGACCGTAACGATGTCCGCTCAGCTCCGGCAACGCTCATGCCCGCGGGCCGGCCGTGCGGCCGAAGACGGATCGACGCGCCTGGTCACAGCGGTGCCGGCCGGCTTGTCGCCCTCGTCCTTCGGGTGTTCACGCTCGTCCTGCGTACCTTCACTGAGCGGCGACGCCGGGGATACGATCCCGCGACGAAACCGGGCTGGACGGGACAGAATCGATCACACTCCGTCCCGTTGGCGTCCGAAGCACTGGGCCGGAGAGGAGCACCACCGTGACAGCCGCCGCGCTGCCGAACGTACCCACCGTGGACATCGCGGGGGTCGGGTTCGGGCCCGCCAACCTCGCCCTGGCGATCGCCCTCCAGGAGTCCGACGAACCGATCACCATGGCCTTCCACGAGCGGCAGGCGAGCTTCGGCTGGCACACCGGCATGCTGATCGAGGGCGCCACCATGCAGGTCTCCTTCCTCAAAGACCTCGCGACGATGCGCAACCCCGGCAGCCGCTACACGTTCCTCGCCTATCTGCACGCCCACGGCAGGATGCCGGCGTTCATCAACAGCAAGATGCTGTACCCGTACCGGATCGAGTTCCACGACTACCTCGGCTGGTCCGCGGCGCAGTTCGACACGCACGTCGCCTACGACTCCACGGTCGTGGGCGTCCGCCCTGTCCAGGGCACGGAGGGTCACGTCGACCTCCTCGAGATCACCACGCAGGGCGCGGACGGCAGCCGGCACGTCCAGCGGGCACGCAACGTCGTGCTCGGCACGGGGACGGCGCCCAACCTGCCGCCGGACGTCACCCCTTCGGCGCGGATCCGGCACAGCTCGCAGCTGCTCGCCGGCGACCTCGCCACACCGCGCCACGGGCGGTACCTGGTCGTGGGGGCCGGGCAGAGCGCCGCCGAGTGCGCCGACTACCTCCACCGCACCCACGGCGACGCGGCGGTGCACACCGTCCACTCGCGCTACGGCTACAGCGTCGCCGACGACAGCCCCTTCGCCAACGGCATCTTCGACCCGGCTGCCGTCGACGACTTCTACCAGGCGCCGGAACAGACCAAGGACGCGCTGCTCGCGTACCACGGCAACACCAACTACGCGGTGGTCGACCTGGACCTGAGCCAGGAGCTGTACCGGCGGGTCTACCTCGAGGAGGTACAGGGCCGCCCGCGGCTGCACGTCCACCGCGTCTCACGGGTGCGTTCCTGCACCGAGACCGCCGACGGCGTCGAGGTGGAGGTGGAGTCGCTGGTCACCGGTGAGGTGACGCGGCTCGTGGTGGACGGCGTCGTCTACGCCACCGGCTACCGGCCCGTCGACCACCTGCCGCTGCTCGGCGACCTGGCCGACGAGTGCAAGAAGGACGAGAGCGGCGGCCTGTACGTGGACCGCGACTACCGGGTCCGCACCTCGGACGCGCTGCGCTGCGGCATCTATCTGCACGGCGCCGGCACCGAGGGCAGCCACGGCCTGAGCGCGGGGCTGTTGTCCAACACCGCCGTCCGCGCGGGCGAGATCGCGACATCGATACTCCGTCAGACCTGATCGGGAGAGACACCGTGTTCGTTCCACCGATCTACCGGGTCACGGATCCCGGTCAGCTTCACCAGATCATCCGGCAACACCCGATGGCCATGCTGGTGGGCAACGGGCCCACCACCCCGTACACGACCCTCCTGCCGATCATCCACCTCCCCGGCGCCGAGGAGCCCGAGGCGTTCGCCGGGTTCTCGCTCCTGGGCCACCTCAACCGGGCCAACCCGCACTGGCGGGCGCTGGCCGGCGGCGCCCCCGCGAGCCTCGTCTTCACCGGCCCGAACAGCTATGTCACCCCGGCCCTGTACGACACTCCGGTGGCCGCGCCCACCTGGAACTTCGCCACCGCCGAGCTGACCGGTGACGTGGTGCCGCTGTCCGAGGGCGAGGAGACCCTGGAGGTCGTCCGGCGCACGGCCGAGCTGTTCGAGCGGCGGTTCGGCCAGGGCTGGGAGGCCGGCGGGTCGGTCGACTACTTCCGCTCCATCGTGAGCGGGGTCGGAGCCTTCCGGTTCGACGTGACGTCCGGGCAGGCGATGTTCAAGCTCAGCCAGGAGAAGAATCCCGCGATCCGCGACCGGGTCGCCAAGAGCATGCTCGACGACGGCGACGGAACCCGTCGCGCGCTGGGAGTCCACATGTGCCGAATGGGACGGACGGAGACGACGTCACGACCCACCCTGTGGGGCGGGTCCGCGGAGCCGGAGTGTCTGCTGGACGGGCTGGCCCGCACCGTGGCCGAGCGGCCCGACGAGCTCGCCCTGGTCGACGGGGCGACCCGGCTGACCTACGCGGAGCTGTGGGCCTGGGTCGCCGAACTCGCCGCGACCCTCACCCGCCACGGGATCGAACCCGGCAGCCGGGTCGCGGTGACCGGCGGACGCAGCGCGCGCACCGTCGCGGCCCTGCTCGCCGCCGTCGCGGTCGGCGCCACCTATGTGCCGCTGGACGCGTCGTATCCGGTGAACCGGCTCACGTTCATGCTGCACGACAGCGGCGCGAGCCTCCTGTTGCACGACGGCCCCCGGCCGACGATCGCCGACGAGGTGGCGACCCTCGCCATCGAGGACCCCTCCGGGGCCGGGGCCGGCGACTTCCGGCCGGTCGCCTGCCGCCCGGACCTCCCGGTGTACGTCATCTACACCTCCGGATCGACCGGTCTGCCCAAGGGCGTGACGATCCAGCACAGCTGCCTCGACAACATGGCGGCCTGGCAGCGCACCGACTCCGTCCGGCCCGACCTGCGGACCGCGCAGTTCGCGCCCCTGAACTTCGACGTGTGCTTCCAGGAGATCCTGGGCACCCTGTGCGGCGGCGGCACCCTCGTCATCGTGCCCGAGACGCTGCGGCGCGACCCGTTCGCCTTCCTGACCTGGCTGGCCGACCACCGCATCGAGCGCCTGTTCCTGCCCTACGTCGCCCTCCACATGCTGGCGGTGGCGGCATCGGCGCAGGACGGCGACCTGGGCCTGTCCCTGCGCGAGGTGAACACGGCGGGCGAGCAGCTGCTGTGCACGCCGCCGATCCGGGCCCTGTTCGAGGCCCTGCCCCAGGCCCGGCTCGGCAACCACTACGGACAGAGCGAGTCCGCGATGGTCAGCTCGTACGTACTGCCCGCCGACCCCGCCGCCTGGCCGTTGCTGCCGCCCATCGGCCGGCCGCTGCCGGGCTGTGAGCTGCTGGTGAACCCCACCGACCCGGAGGATCCGACCACCGGCGAACTGCTCGTCGCCGGCGCCCCGGTCTCCCTGGGCTACCTCGGCCGGCCGGAGCTGAACGCCGAACGCTTCATCACCGTCGACCCAACCCCGCAGGGACACACCAAGGCCTTCCGCACCGGCGACCTGGTGCGCGTCGAGGACGACCTCGTGTACTTCCTCAGTCGGCTGGACCATGACGTCAAGATCCGCGGCATCCGGGTCAACCTGCTGGAGATCGAGGCCTGCCTGATGCAGCAGCCCGGCGTCGCCACCGCGGTCTGCGTGGCCCTGGAGCCGGTCCCCGGCTCGCGTCAGCTCCGCGCCGCCGTCACCCTGCACCCGGACGTGACCGAGCCCGGCGACCTTCGCGCGGCGCTGGCCGAGCTGCTGCCCGAGGCGTCCGTGCCCGCGTCGGTGACCATCCTGCCCGGGCTGCCGCGGACCCCGAGCGGCAAGATCGACCGCGACTCGGTCGCCGAGTCCCTCGCGACCAAGGGCGACCGATGACGACCGAACCGACCACGACCGAACCGACGACAGTCGAGACCACGACGGACGAGACCACGACGGGCGAGCCGAGTACAGGCGAGCCGACCAGGGGCGAGCCGACTACGGGCGAGGCCGCCGGGCCGTACCGGCGGCGGATCGCCGAGATCTGGTCGGCCGCGCTCGGCGTCCCGGTCGCCACGGCCGACCACCACTTCTTCGAAGACGGCGGCGACTCCTTCCAGGCCGCGCTCGCGACCGCGACGGTGCGCCGCGAGTGGGGGCTGGAGATCACCGTTCAACTCCTCATCGATCACCCGGTGCTGGGGGACTTCGCGGATCGGGTGGCACGGTTCGTGGACGAGAGATGACAGAGCGCGTCGCTCATGCCGGGGCCGCCCGGACCCGGCGCGGGTCCGGCCGCCGCGGAGACGGTGGCGGTGGCAGTGGCAGTGGCAGTGGCTATGACGGTGGCGGTGGCGGAATCGACCGGTGCGTGAGGGAGACGAGGGAGACGAGGGAGACACAGAACATGTTGACGATCGTGGACTACCCGGGGCGCCGGCCGGAGGCCCCGGTCACCGCGCTGGGGCTCGACGGCATGGTCACGCTGCTCACCGACCCGCTGCCGGTCGAGGGCACCGGCCCCGCGTACGCGGCCCGACTCGACGACGGCCCCGATCCGATCCTGGCGTACTGCGCCGCGTCGGCGATCGCGGTCCACCTCGCCCGCCGGTCCGGGCGCCCGCGCCCCCTGGTCCTCTTCGATCCGATGCCGACCACCGACGACGACGTCGCCCGCGCCTACGCCGACGCGATCGCCCAGGTGCCGGGGGGCGGCGAGCCGCCGGTACCGATCGAGGAGCTGCCCGCCGAACCGGAGCCGTTCCTGAAGGCCGTCCGCGAGGACCTGACACTGCGCGCGGAGACGGCCCTGCGGGCGCAGGGGCTGGGCGACGACGTGATCGCCGAGCCGGTCGCGCACTTCGCCCGGCAGCACCTGTCCTATCTCGCCTACCTGCTGGCGGCGCGGGGCGCGCTGCCCAAGGAGCCCATCGGGCCGATGCTCCAGGTTCTCTCCCGCGACCACCCCGACCACCGGGACTGGCTCCCCGAGGGGGAGCTGACCACCCTACGCATCGACAGCGACCGGGCCGGGCTCACGGCCCACGAGTCGACCAGGACCGGCGTCGTGTCGTTCCTGTCCGCGACAACGAGGAGGCAACAAGCATGACGGGCGAAGAACTGCGGACCGCCGTTCGGACGATCTGGCGGGAGGTGCTCGGGGCCGACGTGGACGACGACACCGACTTCTTCGACGCGGGCGGCACCTCGTTCGCCGCGCTGCGCATCGTCGCGACGCTCAACGACCGGCACGGGACCCCGACGCCGGTGAAGGTGCTGTTCGACAGCCCCCGGTTCGCCGACTTCGTCGCGGTCCTGGACAAGGAGCCCGAGCTCAGCCCGCACAGCTGACGGGGCCGGCCGCAAGCGGGCCGCCCGGCAGGCGGCCGACCCGGCAGGCGGCCCACCCGTCGCACGGCTCCGTGAACCACGTACGCGGTCAGCACCTCGCACACCCGCCGCCGCACCAGTTCGTCCAGGTGCGGCGGCTCACCCGTGCCCGTGGGGACCACGGACCTCGATCTGCCGGTCGATCCGACCGAGGAACTCCGGCGTCCCGCCCTCGAACCGGCGGCATGCATCGCACGCCGACCGCCTGCGGTCGCAACGGCCGGTCACGACGGCCGGTCCCAACAGCCGGTCGCGACATACAGCGTGTGCGCATCGCCGCGCCTGCTCGGCCGGCTCCCGGCAGTGTCGTCGCACCGCTCTGCCGACCGCCGGTCCACCGCATCCTCGCCGACGCCGACGGCGCGGGCCGTCACCTGACCGCTCGGGCCGCGCCACCCGGCCGCTCGGGCCGCCGCCACCCGGCCGGTCGTCGACCCGTCCGGCGGCAGCGGGACGTCCTGCGCGCACCGCCGCCCGGAAGGGTGTGCCGTGCCCGGACACGCCCACGTCGACGTTCTGGTGCACGTCGTATCGCCTGGTCAACGTCCTGTCTGAGCTGGACATTCGGAGTGCCGCCTGTTGCGATGAGGACTTCCGGGCCATCGAGATTCGGGGGGCGTCCTTGTCTGTGTCGTTGACGGTCGACTTGTTGGATTCGGCGCCGTACGCGGACGGCAACCCGTACGAGGTGTGGCGGGCCATGCGGGAGGCCGGCCCCGTGCACCACCAGGTGGCGAAGACCGGCTCGGTGTTCTGGGCCGTGGTCGGGCACGAGGCCGGCAAACGGGTGCTGACCGACTGGAAGGTCTTCACCTCCACCCGCGGCACGACGCTGCGCGAGGACGACAACTCCGCTCCGTACCCCGGGGCCGGGAAGATGCCGGTCCTCACCGATCCGCCGCGCCACACCGACCTGCGCAGGGCTGTCGCCCCGTTGTTCACGCCGCGGGCCGTGGAGAGGCTGAGCGGGCTCGCCCACGAGGTGGCGGGCTCGCTCCTGGCCGATCTGCGCGAGCGGGGCGGCGGCGACTTCGTCACCGATGTGGCCGCGAAGTTCCCCCTCGCGGTCCAGGCCGGGATCCTGGGCATCCCTCCCGGGGACATCCCGCTGATCCTGGATGCCACGGGCCGCTCCGTGGACGAGACGGAGCACGGGGCCTCCGGCCACCACGACGTGATGACGTACTACCTGAAGGCGCTCGACGCCCGGCGGGGAGAAGCCGGCCGGGACCTGATCGGCGTGCTGCTGGAGGCTCGCGCGCGCGGCCTGCCGTTGTCGGACGAGGAGATCGTCCTGACCTGCGACAACATCGTGGTGGCCGCGAGCCAGACGGCCCGGCACGCGGCCAGCGGCAGCCTGCTGGCCCTGCTGGAGCACCCGGCGGCGTGGCAGGCGCTGCGCGAGGGGCGGGTGGGAGTCGACTCCGCCATCGAGGAACTGCTGCGCTGGACCGCGCCGGCCACGCACGTGATGCGCACCGCGGTGTGCGACACCGAACTCGCCGGCGCCACGATCCGGGCCGGTGACGCGGTGGCGGTGTGGATCGCCTCCGCCAACCGCGACGGCGCCGTCTTCGCCGACCCGGAGAAACTGGTCCTGGACCGCCGTCCCAACCCGCACCTGACCCTCGGCGCCGGTATGCACTTCTGCCTCGGCTCCGCCCTGGTCCGTGTGCTGCTGCGGGCGCTGCTGGAGGAGCTGATCGGGGCCGACATGTCCCTGGCGCTCGCGAAGCCGCCCGCCCGGCAGTCCACCTGGGTGGCCAACGGCCTGCGCTCCCTGCCGGTGACGGTCGTCCCCGCCTGACCGTCCCCGCCCGACCGTCCCCGCCCGACCGTCCCCGCCCGACCGGCTCCGGCCCCCGCCCCCGGCGGGGAACAGCCGTACCCCACAGCGGACTTGACGGGTCTGCCGTTCCAGGCCCGCGATCAGCCGGCTCCCGGCGATGCTCGGGCCGACGCGGCTGCGCACCGTACAGCCCCTGTTCCGCGAGCACGATCCGACCACCCCAGGGAAGGCACCGTGAACAGCGAACTCCTTGTCTCCGACGCGAGCCGGTTCCGGGTCGACTACGAGATCAACCCCTACATGGACACCGCGGTCCAGCCCGACCCCGTGGCGGCGCTGGCCGAGCACCGGGCGATCGTGGCCGCGCACCTCGCGGCCGGCCGCACGGTCGAGTACCTGCCGTCCGCACCGGAGTGCCCGGACATGGTGTTCACCGCCAACGCCGCCCTGGTCCGCGGCGACCGCGCCGTCCTCGGCTCCCCGCCGCCCCAGCGGAAGGCCGAGATCCCCTACTTCCAGGAGTGGCTGGCCGACCGGGGGTTCGAGGTCATCGAGGCGCCCTACGCGTTCAGCGGCCAGGGCGACGCACTGGCCTGCGGCGACCTGCTGCTGACGGGGTACGGCCAGCGCACCGACGAGCGGATGCTCGGGGTGCTCGCCCGCGAGCTGCACTACGAGGTGGTGCCGCTGCGCACGGTGAGCCCCCGCTGGTACGACCTCGACCTGGCCGTCGGCGTCATCTCCCCGGACGCGCTGGCGTACTGCCCGCAGGCCCTCGACACGCTCAGTCTGCGGACCCTGCGCGGGCTCGGGGTCGAGCTGATCGAGGTGTCCGTCGAGGAGGCGGCGCGGTTCGCGCTGAACCTCGTCAGCGACGGAACCACCGTGACCATGGCCCAGGACGCGCCGCGCCTGGCCGCCACCCTGCGCGACCGCGGCCTGAAGGTGGTCGAACTCCACACGACCGAACTCGCGAAGGGCGGCGGCGGCATCCGCTGCACCGCCCTGACGCTGGACAACCCGCCGCCGAAACAGCGCTCCGACGACAGACCGCACCGGTAGAGCCGCACAGCAGCGTTCCGGGACGTGCCTTGGCACGGACAGCAGGTTCCGGGACGTGCCATGCCACGACAGCGGCGTGCCGGAACGCGCCATGCCACGACAGCGGCGTGCCGGAACGCGCCATGCGCTGCGGGAGCCCGGCACTCCGCAGGCCGCCGACGAAGCCGAAGGGTCCGACATCTCGACAGCGGTCAGGATCCTTCGACGGTTCATCGAACCGGTTCGATGAAGCTAGCACCGAGGAAACCGGCCAGCAATACCCCCGACACGGATCCCTTCGGCCGCGCACGGCCGGCCGTCCTGACGAGGTCAGGGCGTCCCCGCCCGTCCACATCCGGCATCTGACCTGCTGCTGAGCGGGTGGCATCCCGGGCAGGCCAGGCACCGCACCTCCGCACGACTGCCGTTTCCGGGCCGTTACGGCAATTTCTGCACGAGGCGTTGACACCCGTCCGGGTTGCTCCTACCTTCACTTCACGCGAACCGGTTCGACGATCGATAGCCGTCCGACCCTGTTCTCTGGAATCATCGAACCGATTCGACCGCGCTCAGCAAGGAGTCCCGTGAACATCGGTGAGATCGCCAAGCGTGCCGGTGTCTCGCGGAGCACCGTGTCCTACGCCCTGAGCGGCAAGCGCCCCGTGTCCGACGACACCCGCCAGAAGATCCAGCGGGTCATCGACGAGCTGGGCTACCAACCCAACGCGAGTGCGCGGGCCCTGGCCAACGGCCGGACCAACACCATCGGTCTGGTCTTCCCGCCCGCCGGGAACCACTACACCGGCATGCAGCTGGACTTCATCGGAAGCGTCACCGAGGCCGCCGCGGCCCACGACTACGACGTGCTGCTCTCTCCGAGCGGCATGGACAGCGACCGCTCGTTCCAGCGGCTGCTGGGCGAGCGGCGGGTCGACGGCGCGATCCTGATGGAGATCCGGCTGCAGGACGACCGGCTCGACCACCTCACCGCGCTGGACTTCCCCTCCGTCGCCATCGGCCGCAGCGCCCACCCGCAGGGCAGTTGGTGGGTGGGCCTGGATCACACGGCACTGGCGGCGGCCTGTGTGCACCACCTCGCGGACCTGGGCCACCGCCGGGTCGCCTTCGTCAACCGGCCCGAGCAACTGCTACGGGCCGGGTACGAGTCGGCCCAGCGTGGGCTGGACGGTTTCACCAAGGCCGCGGCGGAACGCGGGCTCACCGTCCGGACGTACTGCTGCGGGGACGACGCCGCCTCGGGCCTCGCCTGTCTGGAGCGGATCCTGCACGACGACCCCGCCACCACGGCCCTGGTCACGCTGAACGAGGCCGCGCTCGGCGGCCTCTACCGGGGGCTGGCCCAGGCCGGCCGCCATGTGCCACGCGACTTCTCCGTCACCGGAGTGGTGGCCAGTCGGTGGGCGGAGACGGTGACCCCGCAGCTCACCGCGGCGGACGTGCCGGCGGAGCAGATGGGCCGCCTCGCCGTCGACCTGCTCGTGGAGCGACTCGACCACCCCGACACACCGGCCCGGCATCATCTGCTCGCGCCGCCGATCTCGTTGCGGGCGAGCACCGCGCCCGCCGGCGCCCGGCCCGCCGACCCCGCCGCGGACTTCGGCGCCCCCACCCACCCCTGACCGTCACCCCGCACCGCCCCCTTCACCTCGCGCATCCCGCAACGGTCGGCTGAGCGGCCCAACGCCCGGGTTCAGCGAACCAGTCAGCCCCCGATCACCCTTCCCCGGGCACACCCGTGCCGATGCCAGGGCACGCCCGTGCCGATGCCAGGGCACAGCTCTGCCGACGCCAGGGCACACCCCCGTGTGCCGATCCCAGCGCCCACCCCCGTGTGCCGATCCCAGCGCCCACCCCCGTGTGCCGATCCCAGCGCCCACCCCCGTGTGCCGATCCCAGGGCACACCCGTGCCGAGAGCCATGAGGAACACGCCATGAACAGATCTGCCAGACGGCGTCTCACCGCCGCAGTCCTGACCGTCGCCGCCGTCACCACCGGTGCCACCGCGTGCTCCTCCGGAGCGGGCGGCACCTCCACGAAGGCCGCGGACGGCGGCACGTACACGATCTGGGACCCCTACCCGCAGTTCGACAAGAGCTCGGCGTGGGCGAAGCTGCTGGACGGCTGCGGCACCGAGGCCGGGGTGAAGATCAAGCGGACCGCGTTCGACACCAGCGACCTGACGAACAAGGCGCTGCTGGCGGCGCAGCAGGGCAACTCCGCGGACGTCCTCATCGTCGACAACCCGGTGGTGTCGACCCTGGCGGAGGCGGGTGTGCTGACCTCGACCGATGACAACAAGCTGGACGTCTCGAAGGTCGATCGCAACCTGCTCGCGGCCGGCCAGTCGGGCGGGAAGACGTACGGCACGCCGATCGGAGCGAACACCCTCGCCCTGTACTACAACAAGGCGGTGCTGAAGGACGCCGGGGTGGACATCGCCTCGGTCAAGGACTGGAAGTCGCTGACGGCGGCGCTCGCGAAGGTCAAGGGGGCGGGCAAGAAGGGCATCACGTTCTCCGCGATCGGCACGGAGGAGGGCAGCTTCCAGTTCCTGCCCTGGTACTGGGGCTCCGGAGCCCAGCTGACCGCGCTCGACTCCGAGCAGGCCGTCTCCGCGCTGTCGCTGTGGAAGAACTGGCTGGACAAGGGCTACGCCCCCAACTCGGTGATCAACAACACCCAGACGACCAGCTGGCAGGAGTTCGCGAGCGGCGACTACGCGTTCGCGGAGAACGGCACCTGGCAGCTCGCCAATGCCGAGAAGGCCGGTTTCGACTACGGCGTCGTCCCCGTCCCCTCCGCCACGGGCGGCGACGCCGCGGCGCCGACGGGCGGCGAGTTCGTCACCGTCCCGGTGCAGGACGACACCGGCCGCTACGCCACCACGCAGAAGCTCGTGTCCTGCCTGAGCAACAGCCAGAACCTGCTCGACACCGACACGACGCTGTCCTACGTGGCCCCCACCGCCGAGGTCCAGGACAAGCAGGTCGCGGCCAACCCCGAGCTCAAGCCCTGGGTCGACGCGGTCAAGGCCGCCAAGGGCCGCACCAGTGACGACCTGGGCACCGAGTACCCGAAGATCTCGGAGCAGTTGTGGAAGGCGGTCCAGTCCGTCCTCAGCGGGTCGGCGTCGCCGAAGAACGCGCTGACCGCAGCCCAGTCCGCCGTCAAGTAGCCAGGACTCCGGCCAACTGATGAAGCACACGACACAGTCGGCGGACCGTCGGCCGGTGCTCGACCGGACCGGGGCGGCCACCGCCGCCCCGCCCCCGGCCCGCACCACGACCCGGCGCCGCCCTCGCTCCCCGCAGTGGGCCGCCTGGGCGTTCCTCGCCCCGGTCACCCTCTACCTCGGCCTCTTCTACGCCTATCCGCTCTACCGCAACCTCGACCTGAGCCTGCGCAACTACACGGTCCGCTCCTTCGTCCAGGGCGACGCGCCGTTCACAGGCCTGGCCAACTACCGGACCGTCTTCGACGACCCGACCTTCGCCCCGGCACTGCTGCACACCGTGGTGTTCACCGCCGTGTGCCTGGTCTTCCAGTACGCGATCGGTCTGGCCCTCGCGGTCTTCTTCAACCAGCACTTCCGGCTCTCCGCCACCCTGCGCGCCCTGTTCCTGGTGCCGTGGCTGCTCCCGCTGATCGTGTCGGCCTCGACCTGGTCGTGGATGCTCAACAGCGACTCGGGCGTCGTCAACGCCGTGCTGCACGCCGTCGGAATCGGGCCGGTGAACTGGCTGACCTCACCGTCGTGGTCGCTGGCCTCGGTGATCATCGCCAACATCTGGATCGGCGTCCCCTTCAACCTGGTCGTCCTCTACAGCGGACTGCAGTCGATCCCCACCAGCCTGTACGAGGCCGCCGCCCTCGACGGGGCAGGCCCCTGGCGGCGGTTCTGGAGCATCGCCTTCCCGCTCCTGCGCCCGGTGTCCGCCATCACCCTCCTGCTGGGCCTGGTCTACACGCTCAAGGTCTTCGACATCATCTGGATCATGACCAAGGGCGGCCCGGCCGACTCGTCCACCACCTTCGCCACCTGGTCCTACCAGCTCGGCTTCGGCAACCTGCTGCCCGCCTTCGGCCCCGGAGCGGCCGTCGGCAACCTGCTCGTCGTCGCCGCCCTGGTCTTCGGACTGGTCTACCTGAAGGTCCAGCGAAAGCAGGCGTCGTCGTGACCGGAACCGCCGTCGACACCCTGAAGCGCCGCAACCGTACGTGGGCCAAGACGACCGTCGGCGTCCTCCTCACCGCGGTCATGCTCTTCCCGGTCTACTGGATGCTCAACGTGTCCTTCACCCGCGACCAGGACATGCGCAAGTCCCCGCCGGACCTGTTCCCCGCCCACGGCACGCTGGAGGGCTACCGCGCCGTCCTCGACCAGCAGCTGCCCTACCTCGGCACGAGCCTCGTCATCGGCCTGGGCACCGTCGTGCTGACCGTGGCACTGGCCGCGCCCGCCGGCTACGCGCTGGCGAAACTCCGCCCACGCGGCGGGGGCGTGCTCAGCTTCCTTCTCCTGGTCGCCCAGATGGTCCCCGGCATCATCATGGCGATGGGCTTCTACGCCGTCTACCTCAGCCTCGGCCTGCTCCAGTCCGTCCCCGGACTGATCGTCGCGGACTCCACCCTGGCCGTCCCCTTCGCGGTCCTGATCTTCACCGCGTTCATGTCCGGCATCCCCGGCGAGCTGATTCAGGCCGCGCAGATGGACGGAGCACGGGCCCTGCGCACGTTCTGGTCCATCGTCCTGCCCATGAGCCGCAACGCCGTGGTCACGGTGTCCCTGTTCGCCTTCCTGTGGTCCTGGTCCGACTTCGTCTTCGCCAGCACCCTCGCAGGCGGCGGGGCGCACGAGCCGATCACGCTCGGCATCTACCACTACATCGGCAACAACAACCAGGAGTGGAACGCCATCATGGCCACCGCCGTCGTGGCCTCGCTGCCCGCCACGGTGATCCTGGTCCTCGCCCAGCGCTACGTCGCCGCCGGGGTGACCGCCGGCGCCGTCAAGGACTGACGCGCCCGGCGCATGAGCCGCGCTCTCCACGAGCCGCCGTGCGAGCACCGTCGCCCCGCCCGGCAGACCGCCGACCACCCCCGCTCAAGAAATGAGTGCCGCCTTCATGACCGCCGCACCGTCCGGCCCGGCCTTCTCCGTTCACGACATCCCCTTCAGCGCGCACGGATCCTGGTTCGGCATCTCTCCCGTGCTGGCGGAGAAGACGTACGCCGAGGACCTCCACCTCGTCTCGCACCAGAACGGCATGCACGCCGTCCTGCGCCTCGTCCCCCTCGACGCCGCGACGGGCGACCGCGCCGAGACCGCCGTCCAGGCGACGCCGGGCCTGCTCACCTGGACCGGTGCGGACGGACGCATCGACCTCGCCTACGAGTCGCCGGACACCGTACGCGTACACGGCACCGGTCTCGGGTTCGACGTCAGCGCGGCGGCGCCCGCCCTGACCCCCTTCAGCGGGACCTACTTCTATCGCGACCCCGTGGACGGCGCCCACACGTTCACCTCCTACGAGACCGGACGCCGCTACCGGATCACCGTGCTGTCCGGCACGGTCGCCGACGTGCACGGTTCCCAGGTCCTGGGCGCCGGTGACCGCGGTCTCACGGTCACCGCCGGGGCGGACGGCTCGTGGGAGGTCGCGATCGAGGAACTCGACAGCGCGCGACCGCCGTATCGCCCGTCGTCGACGTTCGGCGAGGTCATGGCGGCCGCGCGGCAGTCGTTCGCCGAGTTCGTCGACACGGTCGCCCCATGGCGCTCGGCCGCCACCCCGGCCGCCGAACTCGCCGCCTACGTGGTGTGGTCGGCGACGGTGCGCCCGGCGGGTCTGGTCACCCGGCCCGCGGTGCTGATGTCCAAGCACTGGATGGACAAGGTGTGGAGCTGGGACCACTGCTTCAACGCCCTCGCCCTGGCCCCCGGATCCCCCGGCCTCGCCTGGGACCAGTTCGCGCTGCCCTTCGACCACCAGGACGCCGGCGGCGCACTGCCCGACTCCGTCACCCACTCCGAGGTCCTCTACAACTTCGTCAAACCGCCCATCCACGGCTGGGCCTTCGGCCACCTGCGCCGACGGCTCCCCGAGCCGCTCACCCCGGCGCAACTGACCGAGGCGTACGACAGACTGACCCGCTGGACGGACTTCTGGCTCACCGCGCGGCGCGCACCGGGCGCCGCCCTCCCCCACTACCAGCACGGCAACGACAGCGGCTGGGACAACGCCAGCACCTTCGACCCCGGCCGCGTGGCCGTCACCGCCGACCTCACCGCGACGCTCGTCCTCCAGCTCGACGAACTGGCCCTGCTGGCAGGCGAACTGGGCTTCCCGGACGACGCCCGGCGCCGTACCGGGACGGCCGACGCCCTCCAGGCGGCCCTGCTGGACGAGCTGTGGGACGGAACACGGTTCCTGAGCCGCCCGGCCGACGGCGGAGCCCCCGCCCAGAGCGCCAGCCTGCTCGACCTGATGCCGATCGTGCTCGGCGACCGTCTGCCCACCGCAGTCCGCGACCGGCTGGCCGAACGGATCGAGGCCCACCTCACCGCGTTCGGCCTGGCGACCGAACACCCCGGCTCCCCGCACTACGAGCCCGACGGCTACTGGCGCGGCCCGATCTGGGCCCCCGCCACCGTCCTCATCGAGGACGGCCTGCGCCGCGCCGGGCACGAACGCCTCGCGGACGAGATCAGCGCCCGCTTCCGCGCCCTGTGCGAAACCTCCGGCTTCGCCGAGAACTTCGACGCCCTGACCGGCCAGGGACTGCGCGACCGCGCCTACACCTGGACCGCCAGCAGCTATCTGCTGCTCGCCCGCGACCACCGCCGCCGCGCGGACGCCGGGGCCGACACCACCGTCACCACCGTCGCCTGACGCGCGAGCGACAACCCGCCCACACGTCCGGCACGGGGGCCGGCGCAGCATCGACCAGCCGTATCCCTGAAGGGACCAAGCACATGCCAAGAATCGGGCAAAGACGCTCGAGAACCAGGCGTCTTCTCCACGGCGTCACCAAGGCGTTGCTCTCGCTGACCGTCGTAGCCGGTGTCACCACCGGGACGGCGACGCCGGCCTCCGCCGCCACCCCCACCCTCACCGTCGACCTGGGCACCACCACCGGAGCCTTCCGCGGCGGCGCCTCCGGCGCGCTGTACGGTCTGTACGGCCCGGACGTGCCGACGAACAACCTCATCGAGGGGATGGGCCTCCAGACCACCAACACGAAGGCCCAGGACGGACAGCAGCACCCCGGCTCGGACGCGCTGGAGGTCGCCAAGCCCTTCGTGGACAGCGGCGGCAAGGACGTCATGATCTACATGACGGACGTGTACCGCACGTTCAGCTACGAACGGGCCGACTACGCCGCCTACCAGGCAGCCATGAGGACCCAGGTCGAGCAGGCGATGGCGAGCCCCTACGCGAGCCACATCGTCTTCGTCCCCTACAACGAGCCCGACGGCATGTGGTACCAGGGCATGCGCACCCAGTCGTCGCCGCTGGCCGCCTTCAACGCCGAGTGGCTGCAGACCTACCACTTCATCAAGGGCATCTGGCCCGCCGCGCGTCTGGCAGGCCCCAACCTCTCCAGCTACACCGAGTTCGCCTACAAGGGCTTCCTCACCTACTGCAAGGCCAACGACTGCCTGCCCGACGTCGTGACCTGGCACACCCTGGGCAGCCCGGCCGACGTGCGCACCACCGTCGACGACTACCGCGCGGCGGAGACCTCGGTGGGGCTCACCTCGCACCTGCCGATCGACCTCAACGAGTACGCCTACCGCTACCACCTGACCGACCCCGGCCAGATGGTCCAGTGGATCGCGGCGATGGAGGCCGAGAAGGTCGACGGGAACCTGCCCTACTGGAACATCAACGGCAACCTCGGCGACTCCGCCGCCGCCCAGAACACCCCCAACGCCCAGTGGTGGCTCTACAACTGGTACACCGCCATGAGCGGCAACACCGTCAAGGTCACCGGGGCGGCCTCCGACGCCGCCTACACCCTCCAGGGCCTCGCCAGCCTGGACACGGCCAAGAGGCAGGCCCGCGTCATCCTCGCCGGGGGCGGCACCAGCGGCGCCTCCAACACGGTCATCAAGAACATCGACCCCGCCGTCTTCGGCAGCACCGTGCACGTCAGCGTCCTCCAGGACCGCTACAGCGGCTACATCGGCGCGGCGGCCACCCCGACCCGGCTCTCCGACGCCGACGTCGCCGTCGCCTCCGACGGCTCGATCACGCTCCCCCTCACCCTCGACGCCATGTCCGCCTACGAGGTCATCGTCTCCCCCGGCGGCACCGGCAGCGCCACCGCCTCCGACAGCACCTGGTCGGCCGGCTACGAGGCCGAGAACGCCACGCTCAGCGGCAGCGGCTACAACATCAACACCGAGGGCGCCACCGGCAACGTCAGCAAGTTCGCCACCTCGGGCACCAAGGACGTCGGCGGCCTGCGCACCGGCTCCACCACCGTCGTCTCCTTCCCCGTCACCGTCCCCGCCACCGGCGACTACAACCTGTCGGTGTTCGGCAACAGCTACGCCAAGGACGCCGACGTCAAGGGCCCGACGAACGTGTACCTGCGCGTCGACGGCGGCGCCTCGACCGAGGTCGACATCCCCGTGGGCTTCCAGTGGGTGGTGTGGGGCCACAGCGACACCACCGTGCACCTCACCTCCGGCAGCCACACCATCACCCTGGCCACCACCGGCGACAACAGCGCGGCCACCGTCGGCGACGCCATCATCGACAAGATCGACCTCCGGTACCAGGACACCGCCGTCCTGGGCGCCACGCTCTACGAGGCCGAACAGGCCGCCCTGTCCGACAGCGCCACCGCCTCCTACACCTCCCAGGGCCAGTCCGGAGCCGGCGCGGCGAACCTCACCACCGGCAAGTCCGCCACCTTCTGGGTCTACTCCGCCCACGACGGATACGCGGACCTGAAGACCCGCTACCGCAACACCGGCCGGGCCACCCTCACCGTCAACGGAGCGACCGCCGACGACCAGACCCTCGCGGGCGCGACCCCCGACGCCTGGTCCACCGCCACCCACCGCGTCCACCTGGACTCCGGCATCAACAAGGTCAAGGTGACCGGCGCCGGCGGCACCCTCGCCCTGGACGACCTGGCCGTCACCCCGTTCAGCGCCACCGACGCCGTCACCACCGGCAACGTCGTCACCTACCAGGCCGAGAACGGCGCCCTCACCGGCACCGCGACCGCCGACACCACCTACACCCAGGCCAACGGCGGCGTCGTCACCGGCATCGGCAACGGAACCGCCAACTCCCTCACCCTCAGCGTCAACGCCCCCGCAGCCGGCACGTACGCCATGACCATGCGCTACGCCAACGCCGAGGAACTGCCCTCCAACCACTACAACCCCGACCTGTACGCCGAGCACGCCGACGTCAGCGTCAACGGCGGCACCCCCACCCGCGTCAACTTCGCCAGCACCCTGCACTGGAACCAGTTCAACGACTACACCGTCCCCGTCACCCTCGCCGCGGGCACGAACTCGGTCAAGTTCACCGCCTCACAGCTCTACGACCACGACGGCACCACCATCGGCCTGGTCTACTCCGGCGGCGGCACCGACATCGGACAGCCCATGCGCTCCAGCTCCGCACCCCACCTGGACCAGATCTCCTTCGCACCGCAGAGCCTGCACATCGGCGCCTCGACCGGCTTCTCCTCCACGGCCGTCGCCCAGCACAGCGCGCTCTGCCTCGAGGACCCCGCCCAGTCCACCGCCGACGGCGCCCAGTACCAGCAGAACACCTGCGGCACCGGCCAGGAACAGCGCTTCGACTTCCACCCCGTCACCGGCGCGACCGGCGCCTACACCGTCGTCAACCACTCCAGCGGCAAGTGCCTGGACATCTCCGCCTACTCCACGGCCAACGGGGCCGCCGTCCAGCAGTGGACCTGCCACGGCGGAACCAACCAGCGGTTCACCCTCAACCCCGTCACCGCGCTCGGCAACAGCCACGACTACCAGCTGGTCGCCGTCAACAGCGGCAAGTGCGTCGACGTCAGCAACGTGTCGACGACCGCCGGCGCGAAGATCCACCAGTGGACCTGCGACCCCGCGAGTGCGCTGAGCACCAAGAAGAACCAGATCTGGCGCCTGCTCGGCAAGAGCTGACCGGCAGCGGATCCCGCTGAGTTCCCCGGCCACGCCGGCGGAACCTGGCTCGACTTCCGTACTTCCGTGCACGACCCCGTGAGAGGGCCACGACACCCGGTCGTGGCCCTCTCCGTGTGGGCGGGCAAGCCGGGTCAGCGCTCCAGGAGCCGCATGCCCGCCTCGTCGTGGCTGTCGCCGGCGGCGGGGGTGAGGTCGTCGAGCCTGGCGATCTGCTCGGCGCTCAGCTCGATGCCGTCGGCGGCGGTGTTCTCCTCGACGCGTTGCAGCGCTGTGTCTGGACCCTCCCGCCGCCGTCACCGGCGGCGGGCGCTGCGGGCTTGTCGGTCAGTCGGGGGTCTCTGCCGACCCAGCCGACTCAGCCCGCTCGGAGTCGTCGACCGGCGCGGACTCGTCGATGGCGTCAGCGGTGGCGGCCCAGCTGGCCAGCAGGTTCAGGGCGTCCTGCGAACGCGACGCGGGCTCGGCGGTGTAGGTGAGGAGGAACTGGCTGGGGTCCGCCCCGAGCGGGAAGGTCTCGAACGGCAGGTCGAGGTCGCCGACGACCGGGTGGTGGAGGCGCTTCGCGCCCGTGGTGTGGATCCGGACGTTGTGGGCCGCCCAACGGCGACGGAAGTCCTCACTGCGGGTGGACAGTTCCCCGATCATGTCCGTCAGCCGCCGGTCGTAGGCGTCACGGCCGGCCTCGGCGCGCAACATGGCGACCACGTCGTTCGCGACCTCGTCCCAGTCGCGGAAGAACTCGGGTGCGTGCGGGTCGAGGAAGACGAACCGGGCGTTGTTCGGCGGCCGCGCCGGGTCGGCGTAGACCGGGGAGAACAGCGCCCGCCCCAGGGAGTTGGCGGCCAGGATGTCCAGGCGTCCGCTGAGTACGAACGCGGGTGTGCCGGTCATCGAGTCGAGGACGCGCTGCACCGCGGGGCGTACGCGCTGCTGGGCGGGCTTGCGGCGCGGCGGGCGGGTCGTGCCGGCGCCGCGCAGGAGGTCGAGCAGGTGGATTCGCTCGGCCTCGTCGAGCCGCAGCGCTTGCGCGATGCCGTCGATGACGCTCTCGGAGACTCCGGTGGCGTTGCCGCGCTCCAGCCGGGTGTAGTACTCGCTGGAGATGCCCGCGAGCAGGGCCACCTCCTCCCGGCGCAGCCCGGTGACCCTCCGGCGGTCTCCGCCGTACGTGGGCAGTCCGGCCTGCTCAGGAGTGACCCTGGCCCGTCGCGTGCCCAGGAATTCCCGGATCTCCGCACGGAAATCACCACGCATATCGCCATTGGTGTCATAAGGGTCGTTTCTGCCTGGCATGTGCTCCACTCTACGAGCGCTTCCCGCTGGCTGGGGGTCCCTGTCAGTGACCCCCTCATCAGGGACTCCCCCACTCGCGTGACAGACGGTTCTGTTGGTGGTGCACCGCCCACGGCCGAGCTCGGCTCCCACAACGACCACAAGCCCGAGGTCCGCGAGGCGATCGGCGCCTTCTACGAGCAGACCGAGGCCCTTGCCCCCGACGGCGTCGCCTACGTGGTCACCCGCCCCCGCCACGCCTCCGTCGGCGAACTGTGGATCATGCCCACCGACCAGGCCTGATCCCCCTCCCCTCCTCCCCTCTCTTCCCCTTCGCACCCTCCTCTGAAAGGACCCCCTCATGAGCACGGTCCCCACCAGCAAGGTCATTCTCGTCACCGGCGCCGGACGCGGTCTCGGCACGGACATCGCCCGCGAGGCCCTCGCCGCCGGCCACCAGGTCGTCGCCACCGTCCCCCGCCCCGAACAGGTCGAGGAGGTTCTCGGCGGGCCGCAGGACAACCTGCTGGTCACCTCCAGGAGTTCTGCGTCGCGTACGCCGCCTCCAAGTTCGGCGTCGAGGGCTGGATGGAATCCCTGCGCTACGACGTCGAGCCCTACGGCATCCACACCACCGTCGTGGAGCCCGGCTTCTTCCGCACCGAGCTCCTCGTGGACGCCTCCACCACCTGGCCCGAGCCGACCATCGACGACTACGCCGAGCGCACCACGGCCACCGTCGCGGCCTGGAAGAGCATGAACGGACAGCAGACCGGCGACCCCGCCAAGCTCGCCCGCGCCCTGCTGACCATCGCCGGCCAGGACAAGCCGCTGGCGCGCTTCGTCGCCGGCGCCGACGCCATCGAAGGCGTCGAGGCCAAGGCCCGGGAACTCCTCGCCCAGGCCGAGGCCTCCCGCGAACTGGGCGGCGACCTGGCCTACGACGACACCGGCGCCTGAAACGCACGGGCTTCTCGACGCCCGCCGCCACGCCCGTCACGGCGGCTAAGGCGAGTACGCCCGCGATCCGCGACAACGGCGGATCGCGGTCCCGCGCTTCTGGGACGGCGACCCCGGCCGCGGCATCGTCGTGCATCCCGTGAACGTCCGCACACGCGTCACCGACACAGCCGTCACCCGACTGCGCGGTCCCGGCCCCTGGCCTCTCAGCGCCCATCAAGCAATCGGCGAAGAGCACAGAAGCAGCAGGTCAGAGACGCTCTCGCCGGCCATCCTCGTCGTCTGGCCCTTATGCCGACGACGCTCGTCGGCACACATCCGCTACGCTGTCCCTGGTCGGTCGTCGGTGCGTCGCGTTGTCTGCTCGGGTGACACTGCGGAGAACGTCGCACCATGCCTGACCAGCGGGCTTGCGATCCTCGCCGAAGATCCACTTCCTGGATTTTCGACAAGGCCTTCCGCAAGCCCCCGCCTTCGTAGCTCAGGGGATAGAGCACCGCTCTCCTAAAGCGGGTGTCGCAGGTTCGAATCCTGCCGGGGGCACCAGTTCAGAAGGGGTCCACCTCCGAAATTTCGGAGGTGGACCCCTTCTGACATCCAGATCTGACATCAACGGGGACGGTCACTCACGGCCTGGGCATCTCTGCAGGAGCCGATCCATGTGGCTCATGGGCTCGTGCTTCGCACTAGAGGCCCCAGGGCAGGATCAAGGCGGCCCGCCTGCGGCCGTCCGCGCGCGCTGGCGGCCACGGGCCGCCGCCGCTCCCTGTCTCCGCCACCGCTGCGCCGGCCCCCGGCCACTCAGCGCGCAACACCGCCAAGGCAGACAGCCGGGCCAGGGAGCGACTCGACCAGCCCGAGCACCAGGACGACGACCAGGACCAGGCCGAGCCCGACCAAGCGTGACCGCGCCGTCCGGCTGGCTGCCGTTCCACAATCGGAAAACGTGGCTGTGGCCGGGCCGGGGTTGCTGGAGACATACATGACGGGTGATCGTTCGGCGCACTCGCCGTCGTGGCTGACTTTCGACGGCTGAGGTCAGAACTGGGTTTCCATCAACCGAGCTGCAACAGCCCTTCTCCTTAACTCGACTACTGCGAACCGAGGTTTTCGCGGCACCCGAATTCGAGCACGCCGACCGCCCCGGTAGCATCGGTATCGGGGTCCTGATCAGGGCTTCCATGACCAGACCACCCCGGAATGCCGTCGAGGCTGAGGGGTGGTCCGGTCTTTTCTGTTGTGACCCCTCACACGAGCGACGCGAGGGGAGTTGTCGGGAAGTCGGGGTCAGATCAGGGCTTTACCCACTTCATAGATGGTGGGTCGATCCTCTGGTGCGTGGCTGAGCATGGCGTCGATGAGTTCGCCCAGCTTGCCGGGTGCCTTCACGGGTCGTCGTCGGCCGTTGGCCACGGCTTCTCGCTGTACGGGGCGCGGAGCGTCGTCGGGGTATTCGACGGCTCGCCAGCCTGTGGCGGAGATGAGCAAGGAGGCCCCGAGCGCGTAGACGTCGGCTTCCTGCGTGGGCTCGGCTTCTCCGGTGTCGAGGACACTGCGCGCGATCTCCAGCGCTTCGTAGTGGACGAGGCAGCCGCGGAACGGGAAGTCGTACGCCTCGGGTACGGGGCCGCCCCGGGCCAGGGCGAGGTCGATGAGGTGCGTTCGTTCCGGCCCGATGATGAAGTGGGCGGGCTGCACATCGCCGTGAGCCCAGCCCCGCACGTGGAGATCGGCCAACGCTTGGACGCACCCCAGCGTTACGTCGGCGTCCGGTTTGATCGACGCCTTCTGCTTACGGCATGGCTCCCACAGCTTGTGCAGGTCGGGCCCTTGGTGCCACGGCTGGATGTTCCATGTGCCGTGCTCCCACTCGCCGTACGCGATGTCGTCGACGCCGAGGCGATGCAACACGGCGCCCTCGCGCGCGGGCGCGAGCGCGGTCCAGGGCTGGGCAGACCACTCCGCCGTGGCCTCGATCGGGTGGCCGAGCTTCACGGCGTAGCGACCCCGGTGACTCTCCACCTCCCAGACCGTGGAGCCCCGGCGGTTGACGACCACGCGCTGTGTCGTGGGCAAGAGCGCGTCGAGCACCACGATCGGCAGTTCAGGGGTTGAGCCGGGCAACGTCTCTTCTCCTTCCGGGCGAGCGGCCGACCCCGAGTCGGGGCCGGCCGCGTCGCTGGTGTCGTGTGCTACGCCTGACCGTACGGTCGGCCGCAGTCCGAGTCGCAGTTGGCGAGGTTCATGCCGTCCACAGTCCACAGGTCGTCGAAGACCGTGAACCCGGCCGCCTTCATGGCGCGTGCCGAGGAGGCGACCTTCTCCAGGTCGCGGGTTCCTCCGCCGGGCTTCGGGTTGTGGTGCAGGAAGCGGCCCGCGTACCGCTCGCACAGCTCCGCGTACTCCTTCGTGTGCAGGATGAGCGCGTGCAGGCCGAAGTCCACGTCGTCGGACGGAACCATGGGGACGGTGGCAGTGGCCGCAGTGACCAGGAACGCGACCGCCTGGTCCGCGATCCGCTCGGCGCGCTCGGGGGACTGCCCCGTTGTGGACGACCACGAAGCGGGCCAGGCTCTCGAACAGCTCTTCACCAGCCACCGTGCGGCCGGTCTTCTGATCGTTCGCCGTTGCCGTCATGTGCAATCTCCTGGGGTGAGATGGTGCGCGGCACGTACTACTCGCCCTGATCGCCGAGTTCGGCTCGTAGACGATCGGGAAGCGAGGTTGGAGGCCGGCCCCGAACGGGGACGGGGAGCCGGGCGATCGGCACCCGTTCGGGGCGGCCGGTCTACAGGCAGTCGCCGAGAGCCATGCCGATCACCAAGCCGCACGAACTGCTGACGCAGGTGATGAACGAGGCCCCGACGTACCGGCTGATGGCTCGCATCACAGCCCGACCCGACTGTTGCCGTTCCTCGCAGCCAGACGCGCGCTCAGTTCTTCCCGTGCGCTGAGTCTGACCACGTTGCCCGGCATGGCATCCCACTCCCTGCCGCCACGGACCGGCCGCAGCTGCACACGGCCTCCGACCTCGCCCATGACGACGCCGACACGTCCGCTGGCACTGTCCTGCGCCAGCTCACCGATGCCTGGTCTGGTCTGCTGATTGCTCGCCATGCACACGAGCATCGCAACCAGGGGACCCCTGCCAAAAGGTCAGGCTGATTACCCAACTTGGTTAACATCGCGGCAAGTAGAGAATCCGCGACGTTGCGTAGCCCTCGCAGTGTGGGAGCTTGCCCAATGCCCGACGCCGACCGGCCGCAGGAACTGCCTGCCCGGCTGCTCACCGATCCCGAGATGATCAATGCGTGCCGGGTGCGGGATTTCTCCAGAGTCTTCCGGCTGGTGAAGACCAGGGCGGGCATCTACCCGTCGATGATCGCGCGGCGATGCGACCTGACTCCGAGTCGAGTCGGCGAAGTGATCGCAGGACGCCGCCAGTTGCTTCACATGGATGTCATCGAGCGCATCTCAGACGGCTTGCGCATCCCAGGAGGCATGCTCGGTCTTGCCCGTCGGTCTTGGGAGACGCCTCAGGCTCTTGCCGTTTCCGAGCGCGAGGCACCTCAAGTGCCGGAGCCTGAACAGCAGGCACCCGCGTCTCTGCCTGGGCCCGATGTGGACAGCATCCTTGCGCTGACCACGCGAACCAACCTCAGCGCAGCCACACTTGAAGCCTTCCGGTCCTCTATCGAGGACTACTGGCGACGAGACGACCAGCATGGTGGGGAAGCTCTGAGGCCGGCCGTCGTGGGCCAGCTCCGCTACGTGGTGGGACTGCTGAAAGAGAGCCGACCTCCGTCGATCCAGAACGGCCTGTACGGAATCGCCGCCGAGTTGGCACGTCTCACCGGTTGGATCTACTTCGACGCCCGCCAGTACAACCAGGCCCGCGCGTACTTCACCGAGGCCCTGCAACTGGCCAAGGCCATCGACGACCACCAGTTCATGGCCAACGTCCTGGCCTGCATGAGCTTGCAAGACACTTACCAGGACAAGCCCGCGGATTCCCTGGCACTCGTGACCGCCGCTCAGGACCAGGCTCGCTCGGCCGTCGGCACCACGCCACGTGTCCTGTCGATGCTGTCCATGCGCGAGGCGTTCGCCCATGCCACGCTCGGCAGCCAGACGTCCACTCACCGGGCCATCACCGAAGCACACCGCCAGTTCGAGCAGATCCAGGCGAGCGACCCGGACCCGTCGTGGGTGGCCTACTTCGACGAGCTGAAGCTGATAGTGGACACAGGCATTGCCCACGGCCGACTGGGCGAGGCAGCGACAGCTGAACCCTTAATCGCGGATGCGTTGCGTCGGGAGGCCCGCACCAATCAGCGCGGCCGAGCGTTTCACGCCTTCTGGCTGGCCCGAACGCAGCTCGACCAGGGCAAGCTGGACCAGGCGTGCAGCACCGCCACACAAGCTCTGGAGTCGGCTTCCGCAGTGGCCTCGGAGCGAGTCTCAGGCCATCTCAGGGAGTTCTACGGCCAGTTGGCCCCACACAGGCAGGAGCCCGTAGCTCTGGCCTTCGAGGCACGGCTACGGGCAGTCCTGCCGCCGGTCAGCGGATCGCTTCATCCATGAGCAGGTAGAGGAGACCAACGAGAGACCCGCTGCTGACGATCTCACGGCGATCGATCATCCCGCGCACCTCGCTGAGGGGGATCCACTCGATGCGGTCCGACTCGTTCTTCTCCGTGGGCGGTCCGACGTAGGTCGCGCCGTCCGCGCGGAAGACGTGGTGTTGAGAGTCGGTGATGCCGTTGGCCGGCTCGGCGTAGATAAGGGGCTTGATGGGGCCGGGACGCCAGCCTGTCTCCTCCAGCACTTCGCGGGCTGCTGCTTGCTCAGGCGACTCGCCCTCTTCGACAAGGCCCATGGGCAGCTCCCAGGCCCACGAGTCGGTGATGAAGCGGTGCCTCCACATCATCAGGACCTCTTGCCGGTCGTTGACCACAGCGGCCACGGCCAGATGCCGGAGCCGAACGACGTGGTACTCCCACCTGCGCCCGTCAGGCTGTTGGACGTCCACCAAGCACAGGTTCACCCACTTGTTCGTGTAGATCTGTCGCTCACCGTGGGTCTTCCACTCCATACCTGCGGCCCCTCTCGATCGGTCTCCAGGATCTCAGACCGATCCGGAGGAGGGCGCAAGTTCGGCTCTTTTCGCGTCACCTTGACGAGATGTCCTGCAAGCGGCCACGTTTCGGTCGGAGTGGCCAACGCCAGGAGCAGGAATCCAGCTCTGTGGGTTGCCGTACGACCGCTTCGTCCCGAAGCAGCCTCGGCGGGGTGCCTCTTGGGGAGTGCGGCTCTGAGCCGCGACAATGGGCCGCGACACTCATGTTGGCCCGGCGGAGACGTAGTTCCGGGCCAACATGACATCTGTGGTGCGGCTGCCGCCATGAGCACTCGGTGCGCCCGCCGTCGTTCGCCCCTCGCCCCAGTGACGATGTCCGTAGGCGCAACGCAATATGCAACGTTGCGATCTCCGGTGAATTTTTACTTGGTATCCACATCCTGCGCTTCTGGTGGATTCAGGATAAGAGCTGAAGAAGGAGTATCTCGGGAGAACTCTAGCCAATGTCCGGAAAACTCTTGTGGCGCGACTACGGTGAGTCGATGCCTCCCAGGGGATACAGGATCAACTCGAACGATACGGGCATCATTCTTCGCGGTGGGACCTACTGGCGACCGCAGCTCAGCCAGAGAATCCAAACGTTGAGCCTCCATCAGAGAATGGGCGATCTTCTCAACAGCTGCTTCAAGAAGCGCAAAAACGTCGCCCATTAGGTCCAAGCGATAGGCGCACCAGCCGCTCACCGCATCAATAGGACCCGATTCTTGAGCTGCTTTAGCTGCCTGTCCGGCACCTTTGGTATTCAATGACAAGACCTGCTCCAGCGTACCCTGCGGGTGAAGCCAGAGACCAGCATCGCGCCAGATGGAGAGAAGCTTTTCCTTTCGTACCTCATTTCCTGTTCCTGAGGGTACCTGTGAGGCTAGCCACGTTCCCCTGCTTTTTTCGTCGTTTTTCACACCCGCAGAGCCCATGGCAGTAACTAGAGGATGAAGTGCTGTGGACGTGTTAGGAGGGTCCAAAGCGAGAACTGTCCGATACCCTTCGACCACTGCGGGAATTGCATCCATTGCCCGCTTTACTTCCGGGGCAAAGCAAGCATCAAGGTCTGCCACACCTCTTACATCGAGCCCAATCTTGAGCTGGTGGAGTCGATCAAGGAGCGCGTCGACGCACGCGGGGTGTCCGGCTACATCGCGGCCGCTGCCGCTCATCAGGACGCCATGGACCGACTGCGCGAGCTGGCCGGACGACTCGAGGAAGAGCACGGCGCCGTGACGGACGACGAGCAGCAGGCAGCGCTGGACCGCATCGCCGCCATTGACGGCTGGCATGACGAGCATCGATCGCATTCGGACGAGGCCGCGTGAGCCGCGCCGCCCAGGCGAAGCTGCACCGCCCGCGACAGCGCGTCTTCGTATTCGACTCCGAGGCCCTCTCCAAGGCAGTTCAGGGTGATCGGGAAATGACTGCGCTGATCAAGACAGCTCCGCGGCTCGACATCCCGATCATCACCTCAGCGCTCACGACCTTGGTCGCATGGGACCCTCGCGAAACGTCGAGGCAGGCACTGTGGAACTGGACGTTGTCCCGGATCCGAGTCGTGCACACGGACGACCAGGTGATCACCATGGCGCGCGACATCCTGAAGACAGCCGGCCTGCATGGGCACAAGTACGCCATCGACGCGATTCTGGCGGCTGTGGCCGGGCGGGAAGCCGAGCAAGGAGCTGAGGCAACCGTCTTCACCTCCGACACCGACGACATGAATCAACTCCTCGCGGGACACTCCGTGCGAGTCGAGAAGGTCTGACGAGACGCCGCCCGCACCTGACTCCGGCGACTCGTCGGCTCCCCGACTGCCCGCTGGCCGTACACCGACGGGCGCCTTCCGTCACGGGTGATCAAGCCGACCGCCGGAGCCGCGTGTGATCGCGTGTGAACGCGTGTTATGTCTCGATCTGCAGGTTCGGCAGCGGCATGCCCATGCCCATGCCCATGCCCAAGGTAGGTAACGAGCGCCGAGTTCGGCCATGAGGCGTCTTGAGGGAACTCGCGGGGGGCGAGCGGCGAAGGAGGGGTGAAAGCCCAGACTTCGAAGCTTGTTCCCTTGAACGAGAGGAGCCCCGATGACCGCCGAGCCAGGCGTCCGCGCGGGGGCGGAGAGTGATGCCTCGGTGATTGCGCGGTCCCGGGATGAGCCCGAGGCATTCGCCGTGCTCTTCGACCGGTACGCGGATGCGGTGCACCGCTATCTGGCCCGCAGGCTCGGTGGCGAGCCGGCCGAAGACCTCGTGGCAGAGACCTTCACCACCGCCTTCCAGCAGCGGCACCGGTACGACCCTTTGCGGGCCACGGGTGAGGGCGCCCGGCCCTGGCTGTTCGGCATAGCGACCAACCTGGTCGGCCGGCACCGGCGGGCCGAGGCCCGCCGCTTCAAAGCTCTGGCCCGCATCCCGACGCCAGCCGATCACGAGGAGCCGCTGGCCGACCGTGCTGCGGCCCGGGTGGGGGCGCAAGCCGTGGGCCGCGAGCTGGCAGCGGCACTGGCTGCACTGTCCGCGCGGCACCGGGACGTGCTGCTGCTGGTGGCGTGGGGCGGTCTCGGCTACGAGGAGGTGGCCCAGGCCCTCGGTGTCCCCATCGGCACGGTGAGATCACGGCTGTACAGGGCCCGCGGCAAGCTGCGTGAAGCGTTGGGCGGATCCGATCCGACGACACTGCGAGAGGTACCCGGCCATGACTGACGAACTAGAACTCCTGCGAGACTGGGACGCGGACGCGGCCCCGCTCACCGAATCGGCCCGAGCGAGGGCCCGCCACCGACTGCTCAACACGATGGCGCGCGCGCAGCGGCACCCCGACGCTGCCCCCGGCCGCCGCCACGTACTGCGCTTTGCGGCAGCCGGGGCGGTTGCTGTGGCGGTGACGGGAACGGCGGTTCTGATCACTGAGGGCGGCGCCGACGAGGGCGATCGCGCCGACCGCGCCGACCGCGTATCGGGCACGGCGACCCCGCGGATGAGCAACGTCAGCGCCGTGACAGTACTGAACGGGGCGGCGGTGTACACGGGCAGGCACGAGAAGACCGTGGCTCCGCGCGACGACCAGTTCATCTACTCGAAGCGAATCATCAAGGAGACCGAGCGCAGGACCGGTGCGGTCAAGACCTACGAGGACGTGAACTGGGACTCGGTGGACGGCTCCAAGCGCTCCCTGACCATGGAACTCGGCCGGGTGATCTGGGAAGAGCCCATGAAGAAGGGCGAGAGTGTGTGGCCGCCTCGGGAATGGAGCGAGCTGAAGAAGCTGCCCACCGACCCGCGACAGCTCATCCCGCGCATCGGCCTCGGAACCTCCAGCATGCCGATCAGCGACTTCACCGCACAAGAATGGTTCAACGCCTACTTCATGCTCGGTGAGCTCCTGAAGTGGCCGGTGCTGCCCCAGGGACTGCGCCCCGCCGCGTACAAGGCGCTGGCCCTGGTGCCAGGGGTCAAGGCGGTTCCGGGGGTGAAGGACTCCGCCGGGCGCACGGGCGTGGGGATCTCCTACCCCGAGAGTCCGTTCGCCAAGGGCAAGTACCTCATCTTCGACCCGGAATCCTACGAGTTCCTGGGCTTCCGGGACGAGCGGACTTCGGCGTCCGGCGACAAGACGTACATCCAGGTATCGCACGTGGTGGACTGGGCGATCGTCGACCGACTGAAGCAGCTCCCCTAGTGGGTGTTGGCCGCGGAGACTCCGACGCGTAGGGGCAGTCCGTTCGCGTCGGACAGGACGTGCATCCCGGAACCGGGCCTACCTCGGTCCACGGGGCTCGGGCCTGCAAGTTCGCCCCTTTTTCAGCGCGGATGTGTGCGGGGTCGAGGACCGCGCGGGAGAGGTCGACCAGTCCCCGTTCGTCCAGGAGCTGGAGAACCCTCTGATGCGGTCGCCCCTTGACCAACAAGTAGATGATCGCGGCGAAGACCGCCTCGTCATCAATGTTTGCGACCCCGCCGCCTTGCTGCCTGCCCGTGCCGAGGAGTCCATCAGCCCTGGGAGCCCAGGTAGTAGGGCCGGTTGTGGGCGGCCACCGGGGGTGACTGGTAGGTCCAGGCGCCGACGGCGCGGGTGTCACCGAGCAGCTGGTGGAGGTCGCGACCGAGGTCGTTGTCGTGGGCATGGACAGTCAGGCGTACGCGGTCGGTGTGGTGCGGGGCGCTCAGGTCGTACCAGCGATAGGGCTGGTAGACGTTCATGGGTCCCGCGAGGGCCCGGCCGTCGGTGTCGGTGCCGTAGCCGGTGATGGGGGTGTTGTTGGCGGGAGTGGCCGCCAGGCCGTCCAACTCGGCTGTGAGGGAGATTAGTTGTGTGTCCTCACGCAGCAGGGTGTCGTCCCGCGCCACCTCGGCCGCCTTGCAGTGCACGGTCCAGGTCTCGCCCGCCGGACCGTTCAGGGACGGCAGGTCGACCTCGAACCAGCCCGGGTACTTCGGCTCGGCGTACAGCTCGCGTCCGGCCGTGATGGCGTACGGGTTGTCGCACACGACGTGGATGCGGGCGATGCCGAGGAGCTTCGTCTGGTCCCAGCCCTGCGCGTACTGCGCGTAGGTCAGCTCGGGGATGCGGTCCGCCTGGGCGGTGGGGAAGGCGACGACGTTGTACTCGATCTCCTGGGTGACGCCCCCGCCGAACGCGTACTGCGCGAAGTAGAGCTGGTAGTTGAGCGAGACCAGGGCCCGGCCGTCGAAAGTGGCGGCGGTCAGGGCGGGGTGATGCTTGGCGAGCAGGTCCCGGACCGGTCCCGCCTCGGTGAGCCAGTCGATGCCGACGTTGTGCAACGCACCGTAGTGGAAGGGGAGTTGGAAGGGCTCGGCGACGGGCGGCAGGGGCAGCGGGCTCATGCGGGCACTCCTGGGGTACGTGGGGCACTCATGCGGGAACGTCTGGGGTGAGGGCGGCGGGGCGGTCCCGTTCGGCGAGGTCGGCCTCGATGCGCTGGGCGCTGCGCAGGGCGAGGGCGGCCATGGTCAGAGTCGGGTTGGACGTGGCGACGGAGGGCATGCTGCCGCAGCCCACGGCGTACAGGCCGGGGTGGTCCCAGCACCGCTGCCATGAGTCGACCACCGAGACTCCCGGGGAGTCGCCCATGATGTGAGTGCCGGCGGCGTGGCCGGCGCCGCGATAGCCGTAGAGGCGGCCCTTGCGCTCGAAGCGGCCGGGCCACGCCGCCGCGGGCTCGTAGTCGGTGTGGTCCTCGGCGCCGAGCAGGGCGAAGATCTGGTCGGACACGCGCTTGGCGGCGGCCATGCCGTCCTTGACGTGGTCCGACAGATCGTAGGTGACCTGGGGGCGGGGCAGGCCGAGCTGGTCGCGTGCGTGCGGGTGGAGGGTGACGCGGTTGGCGGGATCGGCGCCCTGCTCCATCTCGAACTGCAGGGCGAACTGGCGGCGTACCCGGTCCCCGACGGCGCGCCGCAGATCGGCTCCGAACAGGCCCTCTTCGTGGAGGAGTTGGGCTACATCGCCGTCCACCGAGCCCTTGGCCCACGCCCACCCCCAGTTGCCGACCTCGATGCGAAAGGGCGCCCGCGTGCGCCGTTCAGGCCCGGCACGGAAACCCTCGAAGCCCGAGGTGGACCCGGGCCCGCGATAGGGGTCGACCGCTTCCGGCATGAGGCCCCAGGTGAGCAGCACCGGGTGATCCATCAGGTTGCGGCCGACCTGACCGCTGCGGGTGGCGAGCCGGGACAGGAGCAGCAGTCGGGCGTTCTCGATGGCGTGCGCGGCGAGCACGACGACGGCGGCGTGCACCCTCGTGGCCTGACCGTCGTACGAGAGGTACTCCACGCCCGTGGCGCGCCCGTTCCCGTCGACGAGCACACGGCTGACCACGGCCCGGTCCACGAGCGTGACCGAACTCCCCCATTGTCCTTGCGTCTTGAGCGGGGTGTACTTCGCGTACGAGGGGCAGTGCGGGATGCACGTCGCGTTGCCCACGCACCGGTTGGCTGGGTCGGGCCGCCCCTGGGCGCCGCGCGGAACATAGCCGCGCCCGCCGTCATAGCCCGGGTCCGGCACGCTGTTACGGGCCTGCGGGGTGCCGACCAACCGCAGTTCGACCTCGCCCAGGGCCACCGGGTCCTTGATGTGCCGTCCGTCAAGGCTCGCCGCGAGGAGGCGGTCCAGGCGGCTGGCGGGCAGGGCCCGCATGGGGAAGGTGTAGCCGTCGGGGAAACCGAGCCCTACGTGCGCGCGCTGCTCGTAGGTGTCGGCGGCCACCCCCAACTCCCCTTCCGCCGCCCGGTAATGGGGCTCCAGGTCGTCATAGGTGAGCGGCCAGCGGCGCCCGTACCCGAAGGCTTCGGTGTCAAAGTCCTCCGGCAGCATGCGCGGGGCGAGGCCGGTCCAGACGTTGCCGGTGCCGCCGTTGGCCCTGACGTAGCCGCTGGCGTACGGGAGCGGGCCGTCCTGCAACAAATGGCCGGCCGCGCGGAATCCCGGGTCGCCGTCCGCGCCCGTCAGGTCGGTGACCTCGGGCCAGTCGGCGGCGGGGTGGGACCGGTGGGCGGAGCCCGGCACCTTCGCGGATGCCGTGGCGTACCGGTCGAGGGCCTCACGGTGGCCTCGCGCGGGGTCGGTGGCGCGCTCCCCGGCCTCCAGGACCAGGACACGGCGACCCCGGCGGCTCAGTTCCTTCGCCACGAGCGAGCCCGCGACCCCGGCGCCCACGACGATCACGTCGTAGTCGCTCACCGGGAGCCCGCCCGGGAGGGGGAGGATGACGAGGAGGCGGCCCAACTCCCGTAGCCGCCGGGTGCTGTGGCGGGAGCGGCGAGCCCTGCCGCCTTCCAGACCAGCCCCTCGGCATAGGCCCGCGCCGACACCACGAAGGGTGACGGTTCCGGCCAACTGCCCGTGTACCACAGGTGGGTGAGGGCGCGGGCGGCACTGAGCAGGTCGTCGTCCAGCTCGCCGAGCGGGTCTCCGCCCGCCCCCAGCAGCCGCCCCAGTCGGTCCCGGCCCAGCCGCTCGGCGGCCACTGCCAGGTAGGTCTCGGCGAGTCCCGTGCCCCGCAGCGTCGCCGCGTCGAATCCGGTCAACTCCTGCGACAGTGCCGTGAAGTCGGCCGTCTCGTCTGTTGTCTGCACGAGGGCATCGGTGCCCCTGCGGCTCGTCGACCATGCTGTGCCGCCCTCGTATGGCCGGAAACGTACGCGAGTGTGAGCGCTGACGCCTGGCGCGCGGCTCGGACGAGCGGATCTCCAGGGCTGTCGGACGATCAGGGCAGGACATCGAAGCGGACCGCACGACCGGACCCAGCCCGGCCAGGTCGGGGGCCGTTGCCACGCTCAGGCCACGCGGAAGTGGGCTGCTCAAGGCTTGATCAGAAACGCGGAAAGCACTCCTGACCTGCAACGACAGGACTTGTTGAGGCCTTTCCTAGCCTTGAACCAATCGTCGCGGGAGTTGCTCCGTCCCGGATCCCCCCTACGGCGGGGACGGCCGGGCCCCTGCCCCCGCCGGGACTGCTGTCGGACGGGCTGTGCGGCCTGTTGCTTCGTCAGTCGCCGGTTTCCGACTTGTCGTTGGCGGCGGTCATGGGGACCCAGCCACGGGGGTTGCGGTACCAGTAGTGCGGTAGACCCGTGATGCTGGTGGTGCGGAACGGGCGGCCGTGGTCGTCGATGCGCACCGTGCCGGTTCGCCCCTGTGAGGACCAGTCGAGTTCGAGGTACCAGTCGCAGGTGCAGGACTCGGTGCTCGCGGCGAGCAGCAGGACCTCCGGCTCCCGCAGGGACACCTGGTAGGGGAAGTCGATCGCGGGGGCCGGTCTGTCCGGGTCGTTGCCGGGCATCGAACGGGCCAGGGGTCGGTTCGCGTCGAGGTTCACGGAGAAGTAGCGGGGGACGAGGACGGCGCCGCAGCCTTCGTACGTGGAGTAGGCGATGCCCCGGCGGGAGGCGGGGGTGGTGTGGTTGACCACGCGCACATGCAGTGCCTCCAGGACGACGGCGGCGGAGCCGCGTCCCTGCACCGTGATCCGCAGATTGGTGGTGCGCCCGTGCACCGCCCCCTGGGACGCGGCCCACACCGCGGCGTCCGCCGGGGCCGGCGGCGGCGGGACCTCCTGCGGTGGCTTGGCGATGACGTAGTCGTGGTCGCATTCGAGCTGCCAGAGCTGGGAGTTGGACGTCCAGGTGAGCGGGGCCTGCGGCGGGACCGCGCCGGCGCTCGCCCGGTTCTTCTGCGGGCTGCCGTCGCTGGGCGTGGCCGACGCCGAGGGGTCCGGTGTGGTGCGGGCGGAGGCCGACGACCCACCGCCACCGGAGGGGGCCCCGGCAGCGGATTGCGGGCCGCCGTCGTTGTGCGCGGCCGACGCTGAAGGGTCCGGTGTGGTGCGGGCGGAGGCCGACGACCCACCGCCGCCGGAGGGGGGCCCGGCAGCGGAGGTGGTGAGGCCGGCGAGCGCAAGGGCGAGCGAGGCCGCCAGCGCTATCGACCGCACGGGCCGTCGTCGGGGGCGCCCGGCCTGGGGCCGTCGGTCGGCCGGTGAGGTCGGTCCCGGGCGTGGGTCGGCCGATGAGGTCGGTCCCGGGCGTGGGTCGGCCGATGAGGCCGACTCGGGCGCCTTGTCCGCCGGGCTGCTGTGGCTCGCGGATGCGGCCGATGCCACGGTGCTCGTGGTGTCGTGGGGCATCGGCGCCCGCCGGGCATCGGATGGGCGTGGCCGTTGCCGTGCCGCGACTGCCAGGATCCACCGGCGGTGCAACTCCACGCGTTCCTCGGGGGAGGCTCCGCAGAGTGCGGCGAACCGCTCGATCCTGGTGAAGTCCATGGGAACCGCCTCACCGGCGCAGTAGCGGTGCAGCGTGGAGGCATTCATGTCCAGTCGGCGGGCCAGCGCCGCGTAGCTGCGGTCTGTGCGGTCCTTCAGACGCGTCAGCAGGAGAGCGAACTCCGCTACGTCGTCGTGGATTGCATCCATGTGGTCCGTACTCGCATCCATCCGTCGGCCTGTGCCGTCCCGTCATGTCCTGATCCGGGACGGCATCCCCGGCACTCCCCATACCTGCACGTCGATAAGGCCGGGATGGTTGCAGGGTTGCGCCATTCCTCTCCTTGAGACCCCCCTCACCCGCGGCCCTGGGCGCCGCCTTCCGCACCGCCGCCGACCGGGCCCGCACACCGCATCGGATCACCGATTCCCGCCGGTGAGCTGCGCGGCCTGGAGGAGTGGGTCGGGGATGGTCGGGGACGTCGACGCACACGACTTGGCAGCGGGCAGGGCCGTTTGCACCGTCGCCGGCCGAGGCGGCGGGCGACGGATCGAGTCCCCCGAGTGTCCGGACGCCGGCCTCAGAGGGTTTCCCATCCCAGACAGGCATCCCAGGCTTCCCTGTCTCTGCAGGTCGTCGGGGGTGGGATCGTCCCACCGTTGCAGGTTGGGGGCAGCCGTTGTCCCAGCCCCACACGGCATCCGACGCTATGGCTGTCACACCGGCTGAAGCGGCCGACCGCACAGCAGCGCCACGACACCCCGACTCACCCGTCCACGGAGACACCCGTCTCTCTGGGCACCCGGGTGCAGGGCGCGGACGCTCGAGGGGGCGCCCGACCGCCTTCGCCCCCGCCACCGCGGTGCGAGAAGGAGGCGGGTGGTGTGGCGGCGACAGCCCAGCACTCGACCTCGTACCGATCAGAAAAGGAACACGCATATGAACGTGAAGTCCCTTGCGGCCCACCGTGTGGCCGTAGCCGCGGGTCTCGTCCTGGCTCTTGGGTGTGGTGTGTCGGCACAGGCCTCCACCGCCGGGCCGCGGACGATCAGCGGGAAGGCCGGTGACGCGGTGACGCACCGCTTGGGCGGCAGCGGCGCCAAGGGCGCCATCGCCGCCTGCTCCCAGAAGGTCCTCGGGGTGTCCGCCGTGACGGAGCCCGCAGACAGCAAGGACGCCAGGCACCTCCTTCTCACCGTCCAGAACGCCGGCGACAAGAAGTGCAACCTCTACCGCTACCCTCTCGTGCGGCTTGGCGACGGTCGGACCACGGCCCCCGTGATCAAGGAGAGCAACCCGACCCCGGGCGTGCCCGTCACCCTCTCTCCGGGCAAGGAGGCCTATGCCGCTCTGCTCGTCAACGGCCCCATGGATGAGTACGAGGCGAAGAGCATCACCCTCAGCCTCCAGGGTCGTAAGCCCGGCAGCCGTGCGGGCAAGCCGATCGATGTCCCCATGCCCGTCGACACGTTGTACGCCAACGACTTTCAGCGTGTCACCTACTGGACGACTGCTCCCGGCTACGCCCTGGACTTCATCATGTCGAAGTGACCGACCTCGATCGGAACCGCGCGTGCCTGATCGGTCGGCGCGCCCGCCGTCGTGGCCGGCTGTCGTCGGCTGAGGTTCGTGCCACAACCGTGCCAGATGCAGCGGTCGGCCGCGGTCAACGAGGGTGTCCCACGGTCGCGTTGCCGGCCGCCTCACCCGCCGGCCGAGCCCGGGCGTGAACATCCTCAAGCGCCTTTGGAGCTCAGGGAGTTCACGACAGCAGCACATGTCCGCCCCGGTTATGCTCCCAGCTTGTCATGTCCCGTCGCGCTCGCGCTCGCGGACACACTCGAACAAATTATCGAATCTGTGGAGGTTTTGATGAAGTCCGTCATCCGGAAGACTGCAAGCTTCGCGGGGGTGAGCGTGGCCGTCGCGGCCATGTCCGTGACCGGCGCATCCGCAGCTCACGCGGAGTCCCCCACCCAGGGCTGCCCGTACCCCTATGTCTGCTTCTATGTGGACGACAACGCCTTGATCGCGGGCACGCCGATCTCGAAGTACAAGGACGTCACCACTGCCTATCAGGCGGTCACGCCCCGGCCGCACTACGGGGTCCTGAACACTCGGAACGACGACGTGGTGTATCTGCGACTCCAGAGCGGGGGCTCGATCTGCCTTCCGCCGAACAACCAAACCGTGTTCGCCAACGCCTTCGTCGTCACCGGAATAAAGATCTCCAGCAGATCCACGTGCTGAATCCGCTGGAACGGCCGGCAGGCGCGCGCGATCGCGCCCGCCGCCGGGCGACGGGCGAGTCGGTGGAGGTGGTGGCCGGAGGCAGTGGGCCGGGATGAGCGTGAGTCAGGACCGCATGGCTGCTTCCGCGCCGACGAAGGCCAGGGGGATGGAGAGGCCGAAGGTCGGCACGCTGGAAGTGAGTTGGGCGTTGAAGGTGTCCTGCCCTCGACAGTCACCCGCGCCGAGCGCGGGATGCCCGCCTGACACGGTCCCCTTGAGCAGTCGCGCCGGCAGGTGACGCAGACCACAGGAACTCCACCCGCTTCGTGGAGAGAAGAGGGTGTGAAGGACTCAGAGAACGAGGTGCGCCGCCGCGTGCGCGAGGGGGACCGCGCGGCGTTCGCCCAGCTGTACGAGGAGTTCGCCCGCGCCGTGTACAACCACGGGTTGCGCCTGACCGGCGACTGGTCGACAGCCGAAGAGATCATGTCCGAGACGTTCCTGGCCGCGTGGCGCACGCGCACGCGTGTACGGGAGGACGGCGGTTCCCTGCTGCCCTGGCTGCTGGGCATCGCCACCCACAAGGCGGACAACGCCCGGCGGAGCCTGCGCCGACGCCAGCTGTTCCTCGCACGTCAGCCCCGGCCGCCGAGTGTGGAGGACTTCGCGCCCCAGCTGGCCGGACGCATCGATGACGCGCGCCGCCTGCGTGCCGTTCAGGTCGCCCTGGACCGGCTGAGACGCCAGGAGCGGGAGGTGCTGGCCCTGTGCGTGTGGTCCGGCCTGGACTACCAGCAGACGGCCGAGGCGCTGGGCATCGCGGTCGGGACCGTACGTTCCCGACTCTCGCGCGCCCGCAAGAAGCTCGCCCGTCTCGCGGAAGAAGACCTGGAACCGGGCTCTGCCCGCGGAGAGATGACAAGTGCGGCCGCAGTCGCGGCCCTGCCCGTGCGGGAGGAGCTCATATGAAGGACAGGACCACCTCCACTTCCCGGGAGTGGCGCGGCGACCGCGAGGAGATCGCCCGCCTGCTACCGCCCCCGGCCGACTGGGACGTTCCGCGCGAGCAGCACCTTCGTCACAAGGATCTACTGATGCACACCATCGACCGCGACCAGGCCGTACGTACCCGGCCGGCCCGTCGGCTGCTGCGGCCCGCGCTCCTGGCGCCGGCGACCGCGCGGACCCTGGCCTGCGCACTGACCGCGGGAATCGCCCTGACCGACAGCGACAAGGGGTCCTCCGGCACCGCGTCGCACGGCGCGGCCACGGACATGCAGCCTGCCGCGGCCCTCCTCGACCGGATCTCCGCCGCCGCCGGGGAACACACTGCCCCCACCGTGCGGGACGATCAGTTCGTCTACACCAGGGAGAAGACCCGCGGCGCCGACCTGACCACCGGGAAGGCCGTACTCGGCCCGCTGATGGACCGTGAGGTGTGGTACGCCCAGGAGCCGGGGCGTCTGCTCAAGCTCGGTCTGATCCGGGAAGACGGTGAGACCTTCGCCATCAACGCAGAACTCGGCGACACCCACGGCACGGCGGCCGGCATCAACCGGCCCACCTACCACTGGCTCAGCTCCCTGCCCACCGACCCTGACAAGCTGCTGACCTACCTGTACACGAAGACCCCGCACGCCAAGGGCCGCGAGCGCGACCAGGCGGTGTTCGAGCAGATCGGCTCGCTGCTCGGCGGGGTGATGCCGCCCCGCACCGCAGCCGCCCTCTACCGGGCCGCGGCGAAGATCCCCGGTGTCACCCCGGCCCCGAAGGCGCGCGACGCCATCGGCCGCCAGGGCCTCGGCATCGCCCGTGACGACACCCGTTACGGCATCAGGACCGAGTGGGTCTTCGACAAGAAGGACTACGCCTTCCTCGGCTCCCGCAGCTACCTGACCAAGGACGGGTCCTACGGAGAGTCCGGCACACTGCTGTCCAGCAGCGCCGAGTTGGACCATGCCGTGGTCGACAAGGCCGGCGAGTCGCCTGCCGCTGGGTAGGTTCGCATCCTGCCGAGTGCACACAGGCCGAGTGCACACAGGTTGAAGGCCCCGCCGGTTCGTCCGGCGGGGCCTTGGACGTCAACAGACGACGTCAACGCCTGGGGAGTCAGGCCGGCGCCTTGACGGCTGAGCTCGCCTGGGCCCGCTCCTGCACGACGCGGCGGCGCCGGGTCGGCATCCCGAGCGTCGGGTTGGCGACGCTCCAGGCCGCGCCTTTGCAGATCAGCTCCTTGTAGACGGCGGCGAGCCGTCCCGTCAGCGCCGCCCGGACGGCCCGGTCGTCGGCGGTGACGTACTGGATCAGGCCTTCCCTGCGGCCCAGCGAGATGCACTGGTTGAAGTAGCGGAGCGGCGCGGTGGAGAGCTTCCCGCCGGTCAGGCGCGCCGCGATGGCGTCGGCGGCCTGCCACGCGGTGGGGGTGCCCGAGGCGCACGACATCCGCAGCGGCTTGCCGCCGGGCCCCATCACCATGGCCGCGTCGCCGATGGCGTACACGTCGGGGTGTGAGACCGAGCGCATGGTCCCGTCGACCACGATCTGGCCTGTGCCGGTGACGTCCAGGGTGGTGGCCTTCGCGATCGGGTGGACCGCGAAGCCGGTGGTCCACACGGTGACCGCGGCCGGGATGGACCTGTCGTCGGCGGTGGCGACGCGGTCGGCCTCGACGCCGGTGACGGCGGTGTGCTCGTGCACGGTGACGCCGAGCTTGTCGAGGACCTTCCGCAGGTGGCGGCGGCCCTTGGGCGAGAGCCAGTCGCCGAGCCCACCGCGGGCGGCGAGGGCGACGTCGAGGTCCGGGCGGGCCTCGGCGATCTCGGTCGCGGCCTCCAGGCCGGTGAGGCCGCCGCCGACGACGACCACGGGCTGTCCGGCGTCCAGGCGGGCCAGGCGCTCGCGCAGCCGGAGCGCTCCGGGACGGCCGGCGATCTCGTGGGCGTGCTCGGCGGCGCCGGGGACGCCGTGGGTGTTCCAGCCGCTGCCGAGGGCGTACACGAGGCTGTCGTACTCCAGCTCCTCGGCGCCGGTCGCGGCGATGACGGCGACGGTCTTGCGGTCGACGTCGACGCTGGTGACCCTCGCGAGCTTCAGTTCGACGCCGGTGCCCGCGAACATCTCGCTGAAGGGCCGGGGCCTGAGATCCTGGCCGACCGCCAGCTGGTGCATCCGGACGCGCTCGACGAAGTCGGGCTCGGCGTTGACGAGGGTGATGGCGACGTCGTCGCGGCACAGCCGCTTGGCGAGGCGCCCAGCGGCGATGGCTCCGGTGTATCCGGCTCCGAGGACGATGATGCGGTGCTGCATTTCGCTGCTCCTGTCTCGCGCGGGTTCGCCACCTGAACCGGGCGGCCCGCCGTTTCCTGACAGGAACGCGATGTGAAGCACCTCACATCGGGTCAGAAGGCGGTGAGCAGGGGTTCCCCGTGGTCGGCGGCCGCCCACCGCTCGGTCGCGCGTTCGAGCTTGTCGGGGTTGACCTGGTTGCGGAACGCCGCGATGCCCTCGGCGGTGACCTGCAGGCACATGACGCCGACGACCCGGCCTTCGACGACCACCACAAGGGCGGGGGCGCCGTTGGCGGTCGCGGCGTAGACCTCGGGCGAGCCGCCGACCAAGGCGCGCTTGGCCTCGCTGGGTTTGAACAGGCCCCGCATGAACTTCGCGACCGCGAGGGCGCCCTCGAACGCCTTGGCGCGGGCTGGGACCTTTCCGCCGCCGTCGCCGATCGCGATGGCGTCTTCGGTGAGCAGCCGCACGAGCGGCTCGGTCCGGCCGCTGGTGGCGGCCGTGAGGAACTCCTCGACGATCCGCCGGGCGGCGGCCTCGTCGATCTCGGTGCGGGCCCTGCCGTCCGCGACGTGCTTCTTGGCACGGTGGAAGATCTGCTGGCTGGCGGCCTCGGTGATGTCGAGGATCTCGGCGATCTCCCGGTGCGGGTAGTCGAAGGCCTCCCTCAGCACGTACACCGCCCGCTCGTTGGGGGAGAGGCGCTCCATGAGGGTGAGGACCGCGTACGAGACCGATTCGCGCTGCTCGGCGGTGTCGGCCGGGCCGAGCATCGAGTCCCCGGCGAGCAGCGGCTCGGGGAGCCATTGGCCCACATAGGTCTCGCGCCGCGCGCGGGCCGAGGTGAGCTGGTTGAGGCACAGGTTGGTGAGGGCCTTCGTCAGCCAGGCCTCGGGGACCTCGATACGGTCGACGTCGGTGGCCTGCCAGCGCAGGAACGTCTCCTGTACGGCGTCCTCGGCCTCGCTCGCGGAGCCGAGGAGGCGGTAGGCGATGGCCTCCAGGCGGGGCCTGGACGCCTCGAACCGGTCCACGTCGTTCATGGTCAGGGCCATGGCCCGGATCCTAGCTCTCGCGGCGCGCGACGGCAGTCGGGTTGCGGCCCCTCCGGCGTAAGTCCCTCTGTGCAGGAGTCAAGGGGACTCGGCGAACCGTTCACTCGGCGAACCGTTCACTCGCCGCCCTCCGGCCGCTTTGCCACCAGCTCGGCGTCGAGGGTGGCGCGGCCGGTGGCGGCGAGGAGGGCGAGCAGGGCGAGCACGGCCAGCAGGATGATGACCAGCAGCAGGATGGTCAGAGCCGTCGGGTGGTTCCAGAGGGCGAAGACGAGGGCCACGATCAGCAGGGCGGCCAGGGCGATCCACCGGCGGTGGTTCTGGGTCCAGGTGCCCACCCGGCCGGTGCGGACCTGGTGGCCGTACGCCCACTGTGCCGTGGAGTCCGCGGCGCGCTCGGATGTGCCCCGGATGGCGCGCGGCAGCCGTCCGGGGCCGATCAGGTAGGCGCCGAGCGCGATGACCACACCGAGCACGATCGCCGTGCGCAGGCTGACCCTGAGGAAGTGCACCAGGGTGTCGAAGACGGCTGCCGCGGCGGCTTCCGACTGGACCTGGGGCGGGAGGTGGTCCAGGTAGTAGCGGCGGGCGATGACCAGGACGACGGCCACGACCAGGCAGGCGAAGGCCGCGCCGAGGGCCGTACGGGCCAGGGCCCGGCGGCGACGGTGGGCCAGCAGCACTCCTCCCGCGCCGATCACCACGACGAGCACGGGAAACCAGTTCCCGATCACGTCCAGCAGGTGGGCGCCCTTGCGGATCTTCTTCAGTTGGTCGGACTGGAAGAGCACCATCTGCTTGTCGACGTCGGGAATCTTGGCGGCCGGGGACAGCCCGGCGTTCACGAGCGCCTCTTTGACCTGGTCGACGGCTTCGCCGACGTCGAGGGTGACCGTCCCGCCTTCCACGCCCACGGCGCCACGGCCCTGGCCGGTGAGCGCGTGCACGACCGCGGCGTGGGCTCTCCGGTTGGCGTTCGTCCAGATCCGCTCGAAGCGGTCGCTCTGCACGAAGCGGGTGGCCACCTTCTCGACCGTGTCGTTGACCGCGGAGTCGAGCTGCGGGCCCAGCCCCTTCACGGCCTGCGCGGCGCGGGGCGGCAGCCCCTGCGACTGCAGCCAGGCCGCGATGTCCGCGGCGGCCTGGCTGCCGTTCACCCGTGCGTCGGCGGCGTGGGTGATGCGCTTGACCGCCGCGTCCTCGATCGCCGGATCCGAGGCCAGCGGCGAGACCGTTTCCACGTACCGGTCGGTGTCCAGCGCGATGTCGTGCACCCACACCGTGAGCAGCGCGACCGGCACCAGGATGCAGGTGAGCACGATGAGCACCGCCGAGGCGGTGTTCCGCGTGACCCGTACGGCCGCCGAGCGGTGCTTGGGAGCGCTTCCCGCCGCATCACCCGCGCTCCCCTCTGGGACGGCATCGGGCTCGGACGGCTCGTGCGGGCTGGTCATGGGGGCTCCCGGGCTCCTGGAGGATCGACCTGCCTCCATTTCCGCCGCTTTACGGCGATACGGCCCGCCCAGGTGGGCCGTACGGGCGAGACGGGGTCAACCGCCGGAGTGGTGGCGCCGGCCCGCTCCGCCAGGACAACGGTTGGGATCTCCGCCGGACGCGGTGCCACGTACAGCCGCGTCGGCCGTGCCCCCGACCGGCGGAGCCCGACAAGTGCCGGCGGGGCGGCCGCGACCGATTCGCCCCTCGCGACCGGCGGGACCGCTTGCTCGTCGCTGGCCCGTGCTCCTAGCGGTGGGTCTCCTCGGGGGGCTGTGCGCCGGAGACGCCTCCGGGTTGTCGGCGCCGACCGACAGCGCCCATGATGATCTTGATCGCGAGCCCGAGGATGACGAGATCAGCGATCATCTGCCCGGTGACCACGAGCCGAGCCGCCTCGCCCTTGGCCGTAACGTCACCGAACCCGACCGTCACGAAGACGGTGACGGCGAAGTACAGCCCGTCGGTGTGCGTCAGCGGCCCGCCGAAGTTGCTGTCCGACATCGCGGCCATGACGACATACGTGCCGGCGAACAGCAGCAGGAACAACGGAACGCTGGTGGTCAGGGCCTCGACGGCCCGCAGTCCCGGGAACGGTGACCGGAGGATCGAGCGCACCTGAAACGCGATCAACCCGATGAACGCCGCCAACCCGATCACCAGCGTCGTGACGGCGAACCAGGCCGAGGAGTGGTCCAGGGGCAGCAGAAAGTACAAGGTCACCAGCGCGGCGGCGGATCCCGCGATCCGCAGAACAGCCCGCACGATCGTGCGGCGCGGGAGTCTGGACTCACGCCGGGTGTCCGGCCCGGGGCCGGCGCTGTCAGTCACTGGCCGCGGTGTGCGCGGGAGGGCTCACCGACAGCGGCGCGCACCCAATCGTGAGCACTACCGGGGTCGAGGGCGGCGAGAAACTCTGTGAGAGGGCCATCCCAGCTCTCTTTCGCACGTGTCGCCGCCGCAGCGGCGACCCTCTGCCGCGTGTCCGTGTCCTTGCAGCGAACCAGCGTGACGGCGGCATCGGGGCCGGCTTCCGCGAGGATCCTGTGGGCTTGCTGCGCGTCGGATCCGACGTGACCTTTGCGCACTCCAGCGGCGTGGGCCCCGACCCTTGCCCCTTTCAGTGTGGCGAACAGGCCCATGAATCCGACCATCCATGAGAGGGATATGCGGAACAGGGCGTTCACAAAACCGTTGGCCGTCAGCACACGAGACTCGGTCACCCTCAGCGAGCCGTCGGCGTTTCCTCTGATCACGACAGCAGTCGTGCCGCCCTCGCGGGCCTTCCTTCGGAAGCCTCGCCCGAGCGACGCCAGCATGCGTTCGGCGCGCTGGCGGTTGTCGAAGCTGGCGATGACCACCGATTCCTGCCCGGAGTGCGCGACCGAGGCGGTCTCCGATGTCATGGGGAGCGTCCTTCGCAGCCGAGGGACCGAGATCAAGACCTGGCTGAGGGCACAGCCACGCTTGCTCGATGGGCTTGCTGTCCCATTTTAGCTGTTCAGAAGCCCGCCGCTCTATCGATCATGGTGCATATGGCCATGTTGCGCACCTCATGGATCATCCGCATGCGCACCAGCCGCGTCGGGCGGTGACGCCGGCGGGCCCGCGACGCGTGTCGGTGCCGCACTCGGGATCCGGCCCCGCGACACTGATCCCGATGGGCCGTCGCGGGGCCCGAGGCTCCGATGCCCCCGCGCCAGAGGCAGGTGCGGGGTGAGCGGGTCCGCGCAGCGCACTCTCCCTGCTCCGCGGTCACTGCTGTGCGTTACGACAGGAAGCGTGGGCGTCATGAGTGGTGGGAGCGCCTGGACCGGAGCCGCGGTCGCGGCCGTCACCGCCGGCTATGCGCTGTTCTCGCGCCGCCTGGCCTCGACGCCGGTGTCGGCTCCGATGGTGTTCACCGGCTTCGGCGTGCTCATCGGGCCCATCGGGCTGGACGTTCTCGATCTGGGCCACGACGTGGGCCCGGTGCTGACGTTGGTCGAGGCCGCCCTGGCCCTCCTGCTGTTCACCGACTCGATGACGGTGCGCCGACGCGACCTGCGCACGGGCGGCTTCCTGCCCCTGCGTCTGCTGGCCATCGGCCTGCCGTTGAGCATCGGAGCGGGGTGGCTGCTGGCGTGGCCCTTGTTTCCGGGCCTGACCCTCTGGGAGTTCGCGCTGCTCGGCGCGGTTCTCGCCCCCACCGACGCGGCGCTGGGCAAGACCGCCAGTTCCAGCCCGCGTGTCCCGGCTCTCGTGCGGCACGGGCTCAACGTCGAGAGCGGTCTGAACGACGGCCTGGCGCTGCCGTTCTTCCTCATGTTCCTCGCCGCGATCCCCGGCACGATCGCCTCCGAGGAGGGCGTGCACGGAGTGTTCTGGCGGGCCCTGGTGGTCAGCACCGCGGTGGGGCTGGCCTTCGGCTGGGTCGGAGGGTGGTTGTCGACTCTCTCGCGGTCCCGGGGCTGGGTGACGGGCGAATGGCAGCAGGTGGTGGTGCTGGCGGTGGCGTTCTGTGCGTACAGCGTGGCGACGGCCTTGGACGGGAGCGGCTTCATCGCCACCTGGATGGGCGGGTTCGCGTTCGGCGTCGCACTGCGCCAGGGCGAGCCTGCGGGCGAGGAGTCGGCGGGCGTGGAGCCTGCGGGCGTGGAGCCTGCGGGCGAGGAGTCGGCGGGCGAGGAGCCTGCGGGCGTGGAGCCTGCGGGCGAGGAGTCGGCGGGCGAGGAGCCTGCCAAGGAACGGCGGCCCGCCGACCTGGCCGAGTACGTGGGCGGGCTGCTGGGGACCCTGAGCTTCCTGGTGTTCGGCGCGGTCCTGCTCGGCCCGGCACTGGAGCACCTGAACTGGCGCATCATCACCTACGCCGTGCTCAGCCTGACCGTCGTCAGAATGCTTCCGGTGGCCCTCGCGTTGGCCGGCACCGGCATGCGGCTGCCCACCGTGGCCTACGTCGGCTGGTTCGGACCCCGCGGCCTGGCCTCCGTGGTCTTCGGACTCCTCGTGGTGGAGGACCACGTGCCCGGAATCGAACTGCTGGGCCAGGTCATCGCGGTCACCATCGGCCTCAGCATCCTGCTGCACGGCATGTCGGCTCCGTACTTCGCCGACCGCTACGGGAACTGGTACGACGCCGCGCAGGCCGCCGCCCCCGACCTGCACGAGGCCCAGGACGCGTCGGAAGGCTTCGGCAGACAACACGGCGGCTCACGACGCCTGCGCTGACCGGGCGGGATCTGTCGGCGCGGTCCGCCGCCGTCAACCCGGGTGGCCGGGGTCCGATCGTCCGGCCGGACGATCACCGGCCTGCCCGCCCTCGGGCGCCAGGCCCGAATGAGTTCTAGGGTTGAGGGAGATCCAGGGGTCGCGGAAATCCGTTCCTTCCGCCTGCCTCCCCCACTCCGGCCCCGAAACAGACCAGGAGGGCATGCGACATGTCCACTGCATCTGACACCCCTGTCCTGGACACCCTCGCCGCCATGACGGTCGACTCGATCGAGCGATGCGGCATGGCCCCGGACATGCTCCTGCTCATGCGTATCGCGGCACTCGCCGCCTCGGACGCCCCGCCCATCTCCTACGTGGCGCATATCGACCCCGCGCTCAAGACCGGCCTGACCGCCGACCAACTACAGGACGTCCTGGTCGCCATCGCGCCCATCGTGGGCACCGCCCGCGTCATGACGGCAGCGGGCAACATCGCCAAGGCACTGGGCATCGCCATCGCCGTCGCCGATGCCGAGATCGAGGACCAGGGCTGAGAGCAGACACCCACCCGGCATCGTTGATCCCCGCGGCCGACATCCGAGAAGGCCACGAAGCCCTTCTGTCCGAGGTGCCCTGTGCCGGGCGTCCCATGGCCGCAGGACCAGGCAGGAGGGCTTTCGATGTCCCAGAACGCGACCACGGCCATGCGCGCGGCGCCCCACACCACGCCCGAGGAACGCGCGGCTCGCGGCAAGGAGGCGCGGCGGCGCTCGCCGCGGTCGGGCCATGCCGTGTACGAGCCGTCTCCCGACCGGCCGGACCCGCTGGCGATCCTGGAGACACAGTCCGCGGCACGGGTGCAGGAACTCGTCCCGATCCGCTACGGCCGGATGATGGAGGCCCCGTTCCGCTTCTACCGGGGCGCCGCCGCGATCATGGCGTCCGACCTGGCCGGCACCCCGGTCTCCGGGCTCACGGCCCAGCTGTGCGGGGACGCGCACATGCTGAACTTCCGTCTGCTCGCCTCGCCGGAGAGGCAGTTGATGTTCGACATCAACGACTTCGACGAGACGCTGCCGGGCCCCTGGGAGTGGGACGTCAAGCGGCTCTCGGCGAGTTTCGTCATCGCGGGCCGGGCGAACGGCTTCGACGACGCCGAGCGCGCCCGCATCGTGACCTCCACGGTCCGCTCCTACCGCGAGGCGATGATCCGGTTCGCCGGCGCGGGCAACCTCGACGTCTGGTACGCGAAGATCGACGCGGACCTCCTCGAGTCCATGGTCAGCGGCCGACTCCACGGAACGAAGCGCGGTCAGAAGAACCTGGCCAGCGCCATGGCGAAGGCCCGTACCCGCGACAGCCTGCAGGCCTTCGACAAGCTCACCGAGACGGTCGACGGCCGACCCAGGATCGCGGCGGACCACCCGCTGCTCGTCCCGGCCGCCGACCTGCTGCCGGACGTCGAACGCAGCGCCCTGGAGCGCCAGTTCCGCGGTCTCATCGAGCGGTACGGCCGCACTCTCGCCTCCGACCGGCGCACGCTCCTGGAGGACTACCGACTGGCGGACGTCGCCCGCAAGGTGGTCGGCGTCGGCAGCGTCGGCACCCGATGCTGGATCTTCCTTCTCCTCGGCCGGGACGGCCAGGACCCGCTCTTCCTCCAGGCCAAGGAGGCCGACACCTCCGTGCTCGCCGCACACGTCGGCGCGAGCCGGTACCGCAACCAGGGCGAGCGGGTGGTCTCGGGCCAGCGCCTGATGCAGGCCGCGAGCGACATCTTCCTCGGCTGGGAACGAGTGGACGGGATCGACGGCAAGAAGCGCGACTTCTACGTCCGCCAGCTGCGCGACTGGAAGGGCATCGCCGTGCCCGAGAGGATGCGGCCCAAGGACATGCAGGCGTTCGGCGAACTGTGCGGGGTCACCCTGGCCCGTGCGCACGCCCGGTCCGGCGACCGCATCGCGATCGCCTCCTACCTGGGCGGCGGCGACTCGTTCGACCGAGCACTCGCCACCTTCGCCGAGGCATACGCCGACCAGAACGAGCGCGACCACCAGGCCCTGGTCGACGCGGTACGCGCAGGCCGTCTCCCCGCGGAGGAACCGCCGACGGCCTGACCCGGTCCTCGCTCACAGAGCGAGGACGGGACACCGCGACCCCGGTCGCCGCGGTGACGGTGGCGGCCTAGCGTGGAAGTGCCGGGGCTCACCCCAGCCGACGGCCGGCGACAGGGCCTCCTGTCCGGCCATCCGATCGGGATCCCGCGTCGGCGACAAGGCTCTGTTGTGACAGTCGCATGCACGGACATCACCGGTGCTCGCGCCGGCTGGTGGGACGGAGGCCGGAATGTCGCAGAAGTCATGGAGTGAGTACAGGCCGGGGCAGGGGTTTCCAGGGGTGGTGGGGCGGACGACGGATGAGTCGAGCCCGGCGTGGCCGCAGCCGGTGCGGGCGGTGCCGGGTGCACCGAACGTGCTGGTGATCGTGTTGGACGACGTCGGGTACGGGCAGTTCGGCTGCTATGGGAGCCCGATCGAGACGCCGAATCTGGATACGTTGGCCGCGGGCGGGCTGCTGTACAGCAACATGCACACCACCGCGCTGTGCTCGCCGTCGCGTTAGTGCATCGTGACGGGCCGCAACCACCACGCGAACGGGATGGCGGCGATCACGGAACTGGCCACTGGCTATCCGGGCTACAACGGGCAGATCCCGCCCGAGAACGGGTTCCTGTCGGAGATGTTGCTACAGCACGGCTACAACACGTACATGGTCGGCAAGTGGCACCTGATGCCCTCGGAACAGGAGTCCGCCGCGGGGCCTTACGACCGGTGGCCGCTGGGGCGGGGCTTCGAGCGGTTCTACGGGTTCCTGGGCGGGGACACGAGCCAGTGGTATCCGGACCTGGTGTACGACAACCATCAGGTCGAGCCGCCGGCGACGCCGCAGGAGGGCTACCACCTGACGGAGGACCTGGCCGAGCGGGCGATGTCGTTCATCGCCGACGCCAAGCAGGTCGCCCCGGACAAACCGTTCTACCTGCACTTCTGTACCGGTGCGGCACATGCCCCGCACCATGTGCCGAAGGAGTGGGCGGACCGTTACCGGGGGCGGTTCGACGACGGCTGGGACGCCTACCGCGAGCACACCTTCGACCGGCAGAAGGAGCTCGGCGTGGTGCCGGCGGACGCGCAGTTGTCGCCGCACGACCCGGACGTGCCCGCGTGGGAGTCGCTGTCCGCGGACGCGCGGCGCCTGGCCGCGCGGATGATGGAGGTCTATGCCGGGTTCCTCAGCCACACGGATCACCACATCGGGCGGCTGCTGGACTTCCTGAAGGAGACCGGCGAGTTCGACAACACGCTGATCATGGTGGTCTCCGACAACGGGGCGAGTGCCGAGGGCGGGGTGACCGGTACCACCAACGAGCTGCAGTTCTTCAACAACGCCCCCGAGTCGCTGGAGGAGAGCCTGGCCAGGATCGACGAACTGGGCGGCCCCAAGACGTTCAACCACTACCCCTGGGGCTGGACTTGGGCGGGCAACACCCCCTTCCGGCGCTGGAAGCGGGAGACCTACCGCGGCGGCGTCAGCGACCCCTTCCTCGTCCACTGGCCCGACGGCATCCGGGCCCGCGGTGAGGTCCGCGACCAGTTCGCGCACGTCATCGACATGGTGCCCACCGTCCTCGAGGTGCTCGGTGTCGATCCGCCCGCAACCATCCGGGGCGTGACCCAGTCGCCCCTGCACGGGGTCAGCTTCGCCCACACCTTCGACGATGCCTCCGTGGCGAGTCGCCACCGCACTCAGTACTACGAGATGTTCGGGCACCGGGCGATCGACCACGGCGGATGGCGGGCGGTCTGCCCCTGGCCCGGACCCTCCTTCGCCGAGGCCGAGCGGCCGTTCGGCGCGCCGATCACCATGGCGGACCTGGACGACCTCGACGCCCGCCACTGGGAGCTCTACCACGTCGATCAGGACGTCGCCGAGACCAGGAACCTGGCCGAAGAGCACCGCAGCAAACTGATCGAGATGATCGCCCTGTGGTATGTGGAGGCCGGCAGGTACAACGTGCTGCCGATCGACGGCAGCGCGTTCGAGCGCGTGATGATCGAGCGCCCGCAGATCACCGAGGACCGGACCAGCTACACCCTCCGCCCCGGCACCCAGGTCCTGCCGGCCGCGGTGGCCCCCCGGGTCCTCAATCGCCCGCACAGCGTCACCGCCGACGTCGAGATCCCGCCCGGCGGAGCGGAGGGCGTCCTGCTCTGCCAGGGCACCAACGCCGGCGGCTGGTCGCTCTATGTCAAGGACGGCCACCTGCACTACGCCCACAACTACGTCCAGCGGGCCCTGTACCACGTGGGTTCGAGCGAAACCGTGCCCGAGGGACGGCACACGCTGCGCTTCGAGTTCGAGCCCACCGGCGCGCCGGACATCACCCACGGCAAGGGCGCACCGGGCCGGGCACAGCTGTACGTCGACGGCCGCCTGGTCGGCGAGACCGACATGCCCTTGACCACCCCCATCGCCTTCAACCCAGGCGGTATGGCCTGCGGCGCAAACCCGGGATCGGCCGTCACCCCCGACTACCGGGCACCGTTCCGGTTCACCGGCACCCTGCACACCGTCACCGTCGACCTGTCAGGCGACCTGATCGTCGACGCCCCGAGCGAGATGCGCATGCACATGGCCCGCCAGTAGCCGTCTCCCACTCGTGGGGTGCCCTGCCCTGAAGCACCTGAGTGGAACTGCTGGGCAGGGTCGTCGCGATCGCCGTCGGCCTCAGGCTCGATCCCCTGGGCAAGCCCGAGACGTGCGGCAGCGTCCCTGAGTCGCGCCGCGGCACGGGACTGCGGCGTGGCTCAGCCGTCTCCGTCCAGCAGCCATCGCAACTCGATCTCGAGCCATTGGCTCTCCTGGCGCCACGTGTCCAGAGCGGTCACCAACTGGCGGCTCACGGCGCCGGCCGTCAGCGAGCGCCACGGGCAGCCGGCGAGGAAATCGACGAGTACTCCGATCCGCACGTCATGGCGGGTCACCGGTGCCGCGTCGGCCGCTCCGTGTCCGTTGATCGCGGCGAGCGCGAGACGGCTGACCATTTCGGGGGTGAGCGCCCGCCACGCGTACGGTGTCAGCGCCTCGCTCACTGCGCGCACGCGCGCATCACTCAAGGAAGCCGGCCGCACCATCGGAAAAGCCCTCCGCAATATCGTCACATATTGCGCAGATCGTAAAGGGCACGTCGGGGCACGTCCAGGCGTGGGTGTTCAGCGGGACGCCTGGGCCGGGCCAGGACGTCAGGACCTTCTGCTCGGCGGGTCAGGCGTCGCAGGCGGCCTGCATCAGCCGCTGCCCGGCGACGCTCCGGTGGTGCCGCATGACGGAAGGACATGGCCATGGACGAGCTCGCGCCGGAACTGCCAGCGGCTGTGCGCGGTTATGGGTGAATATGGTCGGCTGTTGCCCACCGCTTCCAATCGCCGCACGAGCGGTAGGACTCACCTCTTTACCCCGCCATGCACAGACGTCCGGCGGGGCAAAGAAGGCTGTTCGATTGCAGCCGCTACGGCTGTACGGAGTTGTAGCCGCTACGGCCAGCCTGTACGGAGTTGTAGCCGCTACGGCCCGCCGAGTCGTCGTGATTGAGCTTGTTCGCGACAGGGTAGGACAGCGCCAGCACGCCGATGACTGCGGCCAGGATCAGGAAAAGGGTGGAACTCTTGACGGTCGCCATTCAATAACTCTCTTCATATCGGGAACATATGCAGGAAATCGAATCTCGATTCGGATGCGATTCCCGCAGGTCGCGCCGACTTTCGGCTACCGCACAATGCCGCGCCGAAGTGGCTTGAGGAGCGTAACAATTCCGCTGGAGGCTGCACAACACCAACTTTCCCCGGAGGGGGGAAATGGCTGGTTGTGATTCTTTGGTGCTGATATGTGTGCCCAGATGTGCATACCTGCAGGTGAGAAAGTGCAGTTCACCTTGAGTTCGGGGTTCAGCGCAACGCCTGACAATAAATGAGCAACAGGGCCCTGCCTTGATCTGTCCGTGAGGACCTGAAGTCGTCTTCGCCCGCACCGCAAAACGCTTCCGCACCGCACTCGTCACCGCCGTACTCACCGGCTCCCTCTGCGGCGGAACGGCCCTCGACCCCCGAGCCGCCCCGCCGCGGAGGTCCGCCCCAACTACCCAACGGAGTGGACCGCGCGATGAAGGCGGTCGCCCGTTCCCGCATCGCCCAGCACACCCGCGACTCGGAGGTGCGGGGCAGGTGCCCAGGCGCCCGTGGTCGCGCACCAGCCGGCGGTGCAGCATCAAGATCCCGTGGGCGCGCTCCACGATCCACCGCCCGGGGATCGGCACGAACCCGGTCTGCGTGGGGTTGCGCTCCACGACCTCGGGAGCAGAACATCCCGAACGGCTCCCAAATATCTCCTATCTCCCTGATCCACAGCATCGTCACTTTTCCCCGCCCCGGTGCCGACGGCATCAAGTTGACCGTCGACTGCACCAACATGACAGCGGTTTCTGTGGAGTGCCCGGCCGGACCCTGACAAGGTTTTGGGCAGCGGGAAAATTAGGGGGAAGCATGAAGAGGAATTTCCATCAGGCTGTTTCCAGGTCCGTCGTCCGTGTTGTCGTCGGGGCCGGAGCGGCGCTGTTGATCGGCGTGTCGCCGATGATGTCCATATCTGCTTCGGCGGAAGTGCAGAGCGAGTCCGGGACGTATTCCAGCGAGGCTCCCGGTGTGCGCCTTTCCGACGTTGTCACCCATCTGCCCACCGAGATTCAGGCGAACATTCTCCGGCTCGCCGGCCTGGTCAACGGCTGGCAGTAGACGGTCATTCGACTCTCTGAATTCTGTGAGGGCTTGTGGGGAAAAGTAGTGCGGCGACGTTCAAGCCGCGAGATCTGGACGAGGTTCCGTCGGTGGACGCGCTCCTCGCCGAGCTGGGGACCGGACCTTTCGTCCGGGACACGCTGACGGCGCCGGTCGGGCGGAACGACTCCTGGGTGGGCGCCACCACCAGCGGGCGGAAGGTCTTCGTCAAGCACCTGATCGGGCCCGAAGCGGATGTCAGGGCCCGGATGCGTCGGCTGCTGTCCTTCGAGCGCTTCGCCGAGGGACTGCCGACGGCGGCGTTGCGGGGCCCGGCGTTCCTCGGCGCCGACGAGGCGGCGAGCCTGGTGGCGTACGACTACGTCGAGGGCGCCAGCAGCGGCGCGGAGTTGATGATCGAGGAGACCTTCGGCCCCGAGCTCGCCGAGAACGTCGGCCGGGCCATCGGGCTGCTCCACGAGGCGCGGCTCACCGGTTCCCCGAAGTTCGACCAGTCCCCGCCGCCGCATCCTCCGCTGAGCTTTCTGCAGGGACTTCCCCTCCCGGTGTTCGAGTCGCTGAGCTTCGCGGAGCTCCAGGGGTGGCGGCTGATGCAGACCGACGAGGCCCTGGTCAAGGCCATCGGGGAGCTGCGGGACCGGGAGCGGGACGCACCTCGGGTGCCGTCCCACTGCGATCTGCGCGTGGACCAGTTCCTGGTGACGGGCGAGGACTTCCTGGTCACGGACTGGGAGGAGTTCCGGCTCGCGGATCCGGCGCGTGACGTCGGCGCGTTCGCCGGGGAATGGCTGCACCGGTCGATCCTCGACATCGTCACCACCCGCGGCGACTCGGAGTTCCTGGACGTCGAGTTGACGCACGAGGCGGTGCTCAGCCGCGGGGTGCAGAAGATGCAGCGGCTGCTTCCGCTGGTGCGCGGCTTCTGGCACGGATACCGGCAGGTGCGGCCTCGGCTGGACGCCACGCTCGCCACCCGGGCCACCGCCTACGCCGGCTGGCATCTGCTGGACCGGCTGATGGCCGGCGCGTCGCGGACGTCCCGACTCTCGGGCATCGAGCGGGCGGCCGCCGGCATCGGCCGGGCGGCGCTGATCAGCCCGGAGAAGTTCGTGGCCACGCTCGGATTCGAGGAACGCGAGCGAGCCGCGGGCGAGGCACCGGACAACGTGAGGAAACCGCATGAGTGAGAGCCCTGTGGGAAACCCGCCCCATCCGGAGCCGACCCGTCCGGAGGCGGCCCATCCGCTGCCGCCGCATCCGCCGTCGGCCCCTCTGCTGTCGGCCCGGCTGCGGGAGGCCCTCGACCGGGTGACCGTCGCCCCCGACCGCTCCCGCGCGAGGGTCGACGACCGCGAGGTCGAGGCCGACAGCCCCCGGGAGATGCGCCGACTGCTGGCCGAAGCCCTCTACGACATCCTGCACGCGGGGCAGTTCGTGGAGAAGGGGGCGCTCTCCTTCCGGCTGCGCGACGAGGCCTTCGAACGCGTCCTCGGCGCCGCGGTGCCGCATGAGCGGAGCACCGCCCGCGCCCGGGTGCACATCCCTCCGGCCGAGAGCGACGGTACGGCGGCGCGCGCCCTGGTCGAGCGGGACGGGGTACGGGTGTGGGTGCCGGCCGGGAGCGTCCGCGAGGCGGCGCCGCTCTCCGCGGGCCAGGTGGTGACGCTCGACGTGCCCGCCCGTCGGCCCGCTCTGTCGCCCGGTTTCTTCGTCGTGGACGGCTCGCTGCCGCGCAGCCCGCACCGTGAACTCCTGCGCGTCTACGTCCACGTCACGCGCTGGGAGGACGCGGCCCCCGTCTGGGCGAGGGCGCTCGGTCATCTTGAGGAGCAGGGGGTCGCGTACCGTTCGAAGATCCTCTCGGCCAAGGCGCTGTACCCCCGACGAGACGCCCTGGTGGTCTACCTGGGGCAGGAGTCGTGGCAGCGGGTGCCCGGGCTGGCCGAGGCGCTGCGCGAGGCGCCCGGCGTCGGGCAGGAGACCTCCGTCTTCGCCGAGCCGGTGGCCCCCGGGGTCGCCGTCGCCCGGGAACCCGAGGACGACCGCCCCGGCATGTCCGGCCTCAGCTTCGGACAGCACCGGGCCACCGCCCTGGCCCATGCCCTGCTCGACAGCGCGGCGGACGGAACGCCCGTCGAGCAGACGGTCGTGGCCCGGTTCACCGAGGCGGGCATCGACCCCGCCCGTCCGGCGCACAACAGCGCCTCCCCCGAATTTCCGGCGGCGCCCGAAAGCCCGCAGGAATCGAACCTCGTGTCTGTCTGAGGCGACGGCACGGCACGGGAATCCGATATCGATATCGACACAAGGAGAATTCAATGGACAAGTCCCTGGCGATCATGGAGCTCGTCTCGCATTACGACGCCTACGCGGACGTCGACGAGCTGAACATGACGGCGGCGGCGGACGCCCCGACGTCGACCCCCGTCTGTGCGGTGAGCGTCGCCAGCTCCAGCTGGTGCGCCGCCTCGGCGAGCGCGGTCAGCGGCGCCACCTACGAGCTGACCTGCTGACCGGTCGCCCCCTCAAGCCTGCCGGCAGTCGCCGGCAGTAACCGCAAGGAGAGGGAGTCCCATGGAGAAGACCACCGCGATCATGGAGCTGATGGCCGGATACGAGGCCTACAGCGACGCTCGTGAGCTGAATGTGACGGCCGCCGCCGAGGCGCCCGCCACCTCGCCCGCCTGCCTCGCCAGCGCCACCGCCAGCTTCGTCGCCAGCCAGTTCTCGGCGAAGACGATCGCAGGCGGCTGCTGAACCCAGGAACTCTCTGTTTTTTCGCATCGCCGGCACTCGCCCACGCGAGAACACCGGATAAGCCGGATAAGCCGAAGGAAAAGGAAAGAGGAATTCGATGGACAAGTCCCTGGCCATTATGGAGCTCGTCTCGCATTACGACGCCTACGCGGACGTCGACGAGCTGAACATGACGGCGGCGGCCGACGCCCCGGCGTCGACCCCCGTCTGTGCGGTGAGCGTCGCCAGCTCCAGCTGGTGCGCCGCCTCGGCGAGCGCGGTCAGCGGCGCCACCTACGAGCTGACCTGCTGACCGACCGCACCTTGAACCTGCCGACGTATGTCGGCAGCGCTCCGCGAGGAGAGTACGAGGAGAGGTAGATCCCATGGAGAAGACCACCGCGATCATGGAGCTGATGGCCGGATACGAGGCCTACAGCGACGCTCGTGAGCTGAATGTGACGGCCGCCGCCGAGGCGCCCGCCACCTCGCCCGCCTGCCTCGCCAGCGCCACCGCCAGCTTCGTCGCCAGCCAGTTCTCGGCCAGGACGATCGCCGGCGGCTGCTGATCACGGCTCGCCGGTCGGCCGGTCGCGCGCCATCCCCCGTAGCCGCGTCCGGCCGCCCGGCGGTCTTCCTCCCCTTCCTCTCCTTCCTCTCCCTCCCCTTCCCCCCTTCCGCTCGACTCCCTCCCCCACCCCCACCCCCACCCCCGACCCCCGATCCGATCAACCTCGTTCACCTGCGCATGAGATGGGACAACGACCGATGGCGCATCAATCGGACCGCGGAGATCTGCTCGCGATGGCGGATCTCCTCACACCCGCCACGATTCGTGCCGCGGCCACCCTTCGCATCGCGGACCATCTCGGCGCCGGGGTCGGCGCGGTGGAGAAACTCGCGGAACTCACCGGCGCCCGCCCGGACCTGCTGGAACTGCTCCTGCGCCATCTCACGGCGAAGGGCGTGCTGACGCGGGACGACGACGGAACGTACGCCGTCACCGAGCTCGGTGACCAGCTGCGGGAGAGCCATCCGGCGAGCCTGCGCGGTCATCTGGCGATGGACGGCCTCTACGGCAGGGCCGACCTGGCCCTGGTGAACATCCTGCACACGGTGCGCACCGGCGAGCCGGCGCACGCCACCGTCTTCGGGCGCGGCTACTGGGAGAGCGTCAACGAGGACCCCGCCTTCGTGGCGGCGCTGGAACAGAGCGACAGCGAGCCGCAGTTCGGCTGGGGCGCCGAGCTGATCTTCGACGGCTACGACTGGAGTCGGGTCGGACGGGTCGTCGACGTGGGCGGTCACAGCGGCGCCGTCCTGATGGAGCTGCTGCGACGACAGCCCGCTCTGCACGGCACGTTGGTCGATCTGCGGAACGTGGCCGAGGTCGCCGGACGGAGATTCGCGGCCGCGGGTCTGGCGGACCGGGCCGAGGCGGTGGTGGGCAGCTTCTTCGAGCCGCTGCCCACGGGCGGCGACGTCTACCTGCTGTCGGCGATCCTCGCCGACTGGTCCGACGAGCAGGCGACGACGATCCTGCGCCGCTGCGCCGAGGCGGCGGGCCCCCGGGGAAAGGTCCTGCTCGCCGAGGTGAACCTCCAGGTCCCGCGGGAGGCACCGGAGTCGGCGGCCCTGGAGCTGTGGCTGCGGGCCACGATGCCCGCTCCCGTGCGCACGGTCGAGCAGCTGAGGGCCCTGGGCGCCGCGGCCGGTCTCCAGGTGACGTGGGAGGGCCCGCACACCGCCGTGCGCTCGATCCTGGAGTTCTCGCCGTGCTGAGCTTCGACGCCGTCGGCAAGAGCTTCGGCGACCGCCGGGTCCTGGACGGGCTGACCTTCGACGTGCGGCCCGGCGAACTCTTCGGGTTCTGCGGGGCCAACGGCGCCGGCAAGACCACCGCGATGCGGATCGCGCTCGGCGTCGCCGAGGCGGACTCGGGCACGGTGCGCTGGAACGGCGTCGACGTGGACGCGCACTCCAGGCGGCGCTTCGGATACATGCCGGAGGAGCGGGGCCTGTACGCCAAGATGACGCCCCTCGACCAGCTGGTCTACTTCGGGCGGCTGAGCGGCGTCCGGGCCCGCGACGCACGGCGCCGCGCCGCCGAGTGGATCGAGCGGCTCGGCGTGGTCGCGGGACCCAAGGACCCCCTGGAGAAGCTGTCCCTCGGCAACCAGCAGAAGGTCCAGTTGATCGCGGCGCTCCTGCACGACCCGGCCGTGCTCGTCCTCGACGAGCCCTTCTCGGGGCTCGACCCGGTGGCCGTGGACGCCATGGCCGAGGTGCTCCTCGAGTGCGCCCGCGAGGGTGCGCCGGTCGTCTTCTCCAGTCACCAGCTGGAGCTGGTGGAACGGCTCTGCGACCGGGTGGGGATCCTGCGCGGCGGCCGCCTGGTGGCCGAGGGCGCCGTGCACGAGCTGCGCCGCGACGCCGGTCCCGGCCGGCTGCGCCTGTCGGTGACGGACGTACCGCCGAAGTGGGGGCACGGCGTGCCCGGTGCGCGGGTGCTGGTCGAGGAGGGCGGTGTCACCACCCTGGAGCTGGAGTCCGACGGGGCGGCCCGGGAAGCCCTGGCCGCCGCGCAGGCCGTGGGACGGGTGGAGTACTTCGGCCGGCAGGAAGCCGGGCTGGCCGACATCTTCCGGGAGGCGGTGGCCGCATGAGCCGGGACGGGCGTACGGACACCCCGACCGCACCGCGGCCGACGAGCGGCCGGCGCGCGGACCTGGCGTTGGTCGGGATCGTCGCAGGCCGCGAGATCACCCGGCAGCTGCGCAACAAGGCCTTCTGGGCCTCGGTGATCGTGACCACCGCGATGCTGTGCCTGTCGTTCGCGCTGACCGGCGTCCTGAAGGACGAGGCGCCCCCGACGGTGGGGGTGATCGGCGAACGGAGCACGGTCGCCGCGGCGCTGCGGCCCCAGGTCACGGTCAAGGAGTACGGCGACGCGGGCAGCGCCAGGACGGCCGTACGGGACAAGGCGGTCGACGCCGTGGTGCTGCCGGACGGCGAGGTGCTGGTCCTGCGGAACCTGCCGGAGGATCTGGGACGCACGATCCGACAGGCCGAGCAGACCGCCCGCCACGTCGAGCAGTTGAACGCGCTCGGCGCGGCGCCCGGCGAGGCCGAGGCAGCGCTCGCGCCGCCGGGGCTGCGCGTCAGCGCCCTCCTCCCGGACGCGGCCGAGGCGCAGGAGCGGACGATGACCGCGGGCCTCGGCGTGTTCCTGCTGTTCATCCTGATGCTGATCTCCGGTCTGGGCATCGCCCAGGGAGTCGTGGAGGAGAAGTCCAGCCGCATCGTCGAGGTGCTGCTGGCGAAGGTCCGGGCCTGGCATCTGCTCGCGGGCAAGATCGTGGGTCTGGGGGCGGCGGCCCTGGTGCAGATCCTGCTGATGATGACCGTCGCCCTGACCGCGGCGATCTCCTTCGGCGTGCTCCGGGCGCCGCTGAGCGCCGTCGGCACCGCCGCCAACCTGCTGCTGTGGTTCGTGCCGGGCTACGTCCTGTTCGTGACCCTCTACGCGGTGGCCGGTGCGCTGGTCTCCCGCCAGGAGGACGTCAACCACGTGATCGGACCGGTGAACATGCTCCAGATGCTGAGCCTGGCCGGACCGGCCCTGGCGGTGCGGGGCGGCCCCGACGACTCGCTGCTGACGATCGTCTCGATCGTGCCCGGCCTGTCGTGGGCCGCGATGCCGATGCGCATGGCGGTCGCGGACGTGCCGTGGTGGCAGGCGGTCGTGGCGTTCGCGCTGATGGTGCTGGCGATCGCCGTCCTCGTCCGCGTCGGCGGCCGCGTCTACCGCGGCGGCCTGCTCAGGTACGGCGGAATCGTCAAGGTCAGGGAAGCCCTGCACGGTGCGGCGCACTGAGGCCGGGGCCGGAAGGGGGAGTTGGGCATGAGGAACGTGAAGGACGCCGTGGACGCCGTGGACACCACAACCGCCGCAGACGCCACAGGCACCACGGACGCCAGGGCCACCGCGAACACCACGGCCACCATGGCCACCGCGGCCACCGCGGCCACAGTCGCGGTCGCGAACGCCGAGGGACCGCCGCCGATACGCGTCCTGCGGGAGCTGACCCGGGGCAAGGGTCTCCAGGTGGGCGTGATCGGACTGCTGGCGTTGGTCTCCACCGGGGCGACGCTGGCGCTGCCGATGACGGTGGGCAGACTGCTGGCCGTCATCCAGCGCGGTGAGAGTCCCACCTGGTGGGTGCTGGTGATGGTCGGGGCCGGCTTCGGCTCGGCCGCCGCCGGGGCGCTGGCCACCTATCTGCTGGGCCGCCTGGGCCGGCAACTGATCCGCGGGCTGCGCGTCCGCACCATGCGGCACTCCCTGGAGCTGCGGCTGCACGACGCCCGCAGCGAGGGCTCCGGCAACCTGGTGGCCCGTCTGACCGCCGACGCGGCCATGGTCAAGAACCTCATCGACATCGGCCCGATCCAACTGCCGATGGCCGGGATCACCGTGCTGGGCACCCTGGTGATCATGGGCCTGCTGGACTGGGTCCTGCTGCTTGTCACGGTGCTGGCCTTCCTCGTCGCCGTCGGACTCATCACCCTGGTCGTCAAGGGTCTGCGCCGTCAGTACACGGCGGTCCAGGGCGAGGTCGGCGCCCTCGCGCAGCAGTTCGTCGCCGCGCTCGACGCACTGACCGTCATCAAGGCCTACCGCGCCGAGAGGATCGTGGGCGACCGGCTGGCCGACCGCGCCACGAAGGTGGCCCAGCTGGAGACCGGGGCGGCCCGGATGGAGTCCCTGATGGTCCCGATCATCAATCTCGGCCAGCAGATCGCGCTGGTGAGCGTGGTGATCGGCGGCGGCAGCCGGATGCTCGACGGCCATCTCACGCTGGCCGACTTCGTCGCCTTCCTGCTGTATCTGCTCCAGCTCACCGCGCCCCTGATCATGGCGGCGTCGGGCGTGAGCGGACTGCAGATGGGGCTGGTGGCCCGCAAACGGTTCGACGAACTGTTCGCGCTGCCGACGGAGACCTCCGCCCGTGCCGCCGGACCGACCGACCCGGGCGACGCCCCCATGGCCGAACGTCCCGAGAGGGACGCCTCCATGGCCGTACACCCCGAGAAGGCCGCGCCCGCGGCCGTGCGCTTCGAGAGCGTCGGCTACGGATACGGCGACCGCCCGGTACTGCGGGACGTCGGGCTGACCGTCCCCGCGCGCGGGCTGACCGCGATGGTCGGGCTCTCCGGATCGGGCAAGACCACGGCGCTGGGCCTGATCGAGGGCTTCATGGAGCCGGACTCCGGCCGGATAGAGGTGCTGGGCCGGGCCCTGCCCCACTGGCCGCTTGCCGAGCTGCGTTCCCGGATCGCGTACGTGGACCAGTCGTGCACCCTGGTGCAGGACACCGTCCGGGAGAACCTGCTGCTCGGGCACGAGGCCGCGCCCGACGACCCGGCCCTGATGGCCGCCCTCGACCGGGTCGGCCTGGCGGAGGAGATCCGCCGGCTGCCGCAGGGACTGGACACGGTCCTGGGCGGTGCGGCCGACCTGTCCGGAGGGCAGCGTCAGCGCCTGGCACTGGCCCGGGCGGTGCTGGCCGACGCCCGGTTGGTGCTTCTCGACGAGCCGTCCTCGCATCTGGACTCCGTCAACGAGCAGAAACTGCGGGACGTGGTGGACGACCTGGCCGCCGACCGCGCCGTCCTGGTCGTCGCCCACCGCATCTCCACCATCCAGCACGCCGATCACGTGATCGTGCTCGACGCCGGCCGGGTGGTGGACCAGGGCACCCACCTCGGCCTCCTGGACCGCTGCCCCGACTACGCCGACCTGGTGAGCGGGCAGATCCTCAGCACCTCGTCCCGCGAGCCGGCCCGCCCCGTAGGGAACCGGGCATGACGCCGGCCGCGAGCCCCACGCCATCGGCGGGAGCCGACCCACGACATCGGCCGGGAGCCGCCCCCATGAAGGACCGTTCCATGACCACGCACTCGACGCACTCGACGACCACGCGCGCGACGTACTCGATCCTCATGCCGTTCGCCCCGCCGCGGCCCGAGCAGATCCTGCCGTACGCCGCGCTCACCCAGTGGAGCGGCGCGCACCGGCTGTGGCAGGGCCAGGCCATGCTCAACCAGCCGCACCAGGCCTTCGCCTACGCCGCCGCGTCCGGCTTCCGGGTCCCGGTGGGACTCGGGGTGACGCTCATGCCGTTCACCCATCCCTACGAGGCCGCGCTCCAGGCCCAGTCGGTGGCGGCGGCGACCGGGCACCCCGTGGTGGCCGGCTTCGGACCGGGGGCGGCGGTGCTGCAGCGCAGCATGCGCGACGCCCCCTACCGCAGCCCGCTGACCGCGTCGCGCGAGTACCTCACGGCCGTGCGCGGCCTCCTCGACGGCGAGTCGGTCGAGCAGGACGGCACGTACTTCACCTGCCACGGCAGGCTGCTGCCGGTGCCGCGGCCCCCCATCGAGGTGGGGCTCGGGGTGCTGCGCCCGGGAATGGCCCGGCTGGCGGGCGAGGTGGCGGACACGGCCATCACCTGGCTCACGCCCGCCCGCTATCTGCGCGACGTCGTCGTCCCGGCCCTGCGGGAGGGCGCCGAGGCCGCGGGGCGGCCCGTTCCGCGGCTGGTGTCCATCGTGCCCGTCGCCCTGGCCGGACCGGACCGCGACCGGGCCGCCCTGGCGCTGGCGAGCAACATCGGCCATCTCCGGCTGCCGCACTACGTCGACATGCTGCGCCGCTCCGGCATCAGCACCGACCCCTCCGACCCGGCCGCGGGCGCCGCCGCGCTCGTCGAGGGGCGGGCCTTCCTGTACGGAGAGCCGAAGATCCTCGCCGAGGAGTTCGCGGCCTTCCAGGAGGCGGGGGTCGACGAGATCGTCCTGAACGTGACCGGTGTGCACGGCACATACGGCGGCCAGGCCGCACTGCGCGAGCTGGAGACGATCCTCGCGGAGGTGACGTCATGACCGGCGGCGACGACGGCGTCATGACGGGCGGCGGCGTCCCGCAGGCCCCGTCGACCCCGCAGACCCTGTCGACCCCGCAGGCCCCGTCGACCCCGCAGACCCTGTCGACCCCGCAGAATCCGCAGGCCCCGCAGACCTCGCAGACCCCGCAAGCCCCGTATGCCCCGCCGCTCCCGGCGACTTCGGCGGCGGCCGATGCGGAGCCGCCCGCCCTGAACGTCGAGCGGCTGCTGGTGGTCGCCGCCGGTTCCGCCTTCGCGACCGGGCTGCCGTACTGGACCGACTGGCTGCGGCTGTCCTACCCGGAGCTGGCCCTCAAGATCGTGCTCACCCGCAGTGCGCAGCGCTTCGTCACCCGTCAGGCGCTGGCCGGGCGGCTGCACCGGGTCGGCGAGGTGCTGGTCGACGAGTGGCCCGAGCACGAGGGAACGGCCCGGCACGTCGACCTGGCGGAGTGGGCCCAGGCGGTCGTGGTGTATCCCGCGACGTTCCACTTCGTCGCCCGGCTGGCGCTGGGTCTGGCCGACTCGCCCGCACTGCTCGCCTGCCACTGCACCCGGGCCCCCGTGGCGGTGGCCCCGGCCCTGCCGCCCGGCGGTCTGGAGAGCGCCGCCTTCCAGACCCACTGGGCCACGCTGGCCGCCCGCCCCAACATCGTCCTCGCCCCGCCCCACCCCGGCGTCAGCCTGACCACCGGTCGCGCCGACGCATGGGTGCCGCCCCTGTTGCCGGAGGTCGTCGGCATGCTGGAACAACGCCGCGCCGAGCTGGAGACCGGCTCCGCGGACCGGGAAGCGCCCACGGCCCGGGCCGACTTCGTCGCAGATCTGGCCCGTCCGTGAGCGGCCCGCAAGCGGTCCCGGACGTGACCGAATACGGCACCGGTCTGCTGCACACCGCCGTCCGCGCCCTGCCCGACGGCCATCAATGGACCAGGACCGTCGGCCCGTTGGCCCCCGCCGCCTTCCAGCCCGTCACCGGCCTCGGGGATCGTCTGACGGCGGTCGGCCGGGACGGCGCCGCGCGTCTGGCGGTGGGCCGCGCCGAGGGCCGGGGCCGCGTCTACACGGTCCCGGGCGGGGAGTCGGTCGCCAATCGGCTGCTGTCCCAAGGCCCGCTGCCGCAGCTGCGGGAGCCGATGCGCGGGCTCGGACTCGCGCTGCACCGGCTGCACGCCGAGGGTCCGCCGCCCCCGACGGAGCGGCTCGGCCCACCCCGGGGTCTGGTCCGGCTCGACACGTGGCTGGCGGGCCGGGCGCCGGTCGCCCGCGCCGCGTACGTCGGCGACCAGCTGCGCCACCGTCTGGGGCCCGAGCGCTGGTCCCGTGTCACCGCCTGGTGCCGTGAGGTCGCCGAGGACGCCGACGTGACGCTGGCGCACGGTGCGCCGGGACTCGGCTCGCTGGTCGCCGGGGGCGACGGCGGTCCGGCCGCTCTGCTGACGGGCGAGGACCTCGCCGTGGCTCCCTGGTACTTCGACCTGGGCTGGGTCCTCGGCGAACTGGTCGAGCTGAAATGGCAGTTGGGCGGCGACCAGCAGGGCTGGCAGCTGCTCCTGGAGGCGCTCTTCGAGGGATACGGCAGGGACGTCGGCGCGCAGTGGAACCGCCTGGCGGCACTGCGCATCCTGCTGCACGTCCACGACATCGCCGCGTACGTCGGCTGGCACACGGCCGGGTTCGACCACTACGCGACGTTCCTGACGTTCCTCGTCGATCTGTGACCGCGCCGTCCTGTGACCGCGCCGATCTGTGACCCCGCGGCCATGTGACCGCGCCGATCTCCGCCCCGTCCTCGCCGATCTCCGCCCCCGTCGCCCCGACTCCGTGACCAGCAACAGGAGACGCACGTCATGAGCACCCACCGTCCACAGCGGCGGCTGCACAGGTTCACCCTGCCGAACGGGCTGCGGGTGGTGCTCGACTGCCGGTTCCCCCAGCCGCGGGCAGCGGTCGCCGTGCACTACGGCACCGGGTTCCGGTCCGAGCCGCCGGGCCGCGAGGGGTTCGCGCACCTCTTCGAGCACCTGATGTTCCGCGGCAGCGCGAGCCTTCCCGACGGGCGTTTCTACGACCATGTGCACCGCTTCGGCGGCCGGGCGAACGGAACCACGCACCAGGACTACACCGACTACTACCAGGTGGCGCCGGCCCAGGCTCTGGAGCGGGCCCTGTTCGCCGAGGCGGACCGGATGCGGGCCCCGCTGTTCACCGAGACCGCGCTGGCCGAGCAACTGCGCGGTGTGGAGCGGGAGATCCATCAGGCGGTGCACGGCAGACCGTACGGCGGCTTTCCCTGGCCCCTGTTGCCCGGGGCGCTCTTCGAGACCTTCGCCAACGCGCACGACGGCTACGGCGAGGCCGACCGGCTGCGCACCACGACGGTGGCGGACTGCGCGGAGTTCTTCACGGCTCACTACGCGCCCGGCAACGCCGTGCTGACCGTCGTGGGCGCGGCCGACCCCGAGGGCGTCCGCGCCCTGGTGGAGCGGCACTTCGGGGGGATACCGGCCCGCCCGGTCACCCCGGCCCCCGCCCTGCGCGAACCCCTCCCTGGCGAGGAGCGGTGGGTGGAGTGCGTCGAGCCGGGGATCACGGCGACCGCGCTGGCGACCGGGCACCGGCTGCCCGACCCGCAGGCGGACCTGCAGGGCTATCTGGCGCACGCCGTGCTGGCCAGGCTCACCGGCGAGCAGGGACCGCCGGGAGCCGGCCTGCCCGCGGTCAGCACGAGCTGCGGCTTCTTCGGACCGCTGGACGCGCGGGACCCCGACGCGCTGGTGGTCACCGCGCTGCTGCCGCCGGACGCCGACCCGAGGGAAGCGGTGGCGGCGGTCTCCCGGCGGTGGACCGCCTGGGCGGACCGCCCGCCGACGGAGGCCGTCCGGCGGACGGTACGGCTGATGCAGGGGGAGCACCACCGGCGGCACGGGGACCTGGAGAACCGGTGCCGCGCCCTGGGCCGACTGGAGATCCTCTTCGGCGAGGCCGGCCTCCTCGACCGGATCCCGGACCATCTCGAGGCCGTGGGCCCCGGCGAAGTCGCCGCGGCGGCACGCCGGTTGGCCGACCTCCCGGCGACGGTCCTGGTGATGCGTCCGGGCGCCGCCCGCACACGCCCGCGCCCGCCGTCCCCGGCCGCCCCCCGCGCCGAAGCCCCGGCCGACGCACGGGCAACGGCGCGCGGCGGCGAACTCGCCGCCGGGACGCGGGCCTCGGCCCGTCCGCTTCCGCCGTACGGATCCCCCTCCGCCGCCGACCCGGCCCCGCTGCACGAGACGACCCTGCACGAGACGACCCTGCACGAGACGACCCTGTGCAACGGGCTGCGCGTGGTCGCGGTCGCCGACCGCCGGGTTCCGTCCGTGGAGGCGCGGCTGCGGCTGCCGCTGGGGCCGTTCGGATGGCGGGAGCCCGTCGAGGCCGAGGCCCTGCTGCGCCGGCGGCTGGCGCAGACGCGTGCGGCGGAACGTGCGGCGGACCTGGGCGGCGGCATAGGGGCGTCCGTGGACGGGCAGTGGCTGGACGTCACGGGGTACGTGCCGCCGAAGGAGCTGCCGGCCTGGCTGGGCCTGCTGGACGAACTCGCCTCCGCCGACGGGACGTTCGCCGTACCACCGGCCGGCCTCCGGTCCGTGCGCCCGACGGCGCAGCGCCTCATGGACGACGCCGTACGCCGGCACTGGTCGGCGCCGGACGCCCCGGACCGTTCGCCTTCCGATGCCCGGCTGCCGATGGGGGACCCTTGGGGCGGCGCACTCGTCCTGCTCGGAGACGTCGACCCGGAGTGCGCGGCCGCGGCGGCGGAGAAGGCGCTGTCCGCCTGGCCGTCCGCCGGCCCGCGCCCAGTGGGCCCCGACCGTCGGTCGACCGCGGGGGGACGCCTGCTGGTGCTGCGCTCCCCGGCGGAGCCCGAGCTGCATCTGACGCTCTGCGCACCGGAGCCGAACGCGTCGGACGCGTCGAACGCGTCAGGCGACTCGGCCGAGACGACCGGGGCGACCGGGGCGACCGGGGCGACCGGGGCGACCGAGACGACGGAGACGACGGAGGCGGCCCGCTACCTGGCCACAGCGGTGTTCGGCGGATACTTCGGCTCCCGGCTGGCCGCCCGCCTGCGCGAGGTGACCGGCGCGGGGTACGAGGTGTACTGCGGACGGGACGTCGTGCTGGACGTCCCCCGGGTGTTCGTACGAGCGCGGGTGGCGCCGCATCTGGCCGAGGCGACGCTCGCCGGGATCCGTGCGGAGCTGCGGCGGGCGGGCGAGGAGCCGTTCGCCGGTGCGGAGGTCGAGGCCGCCCGTGCGTTCTGCGCCGCGCAGGCGCTCGGCGCCTTCGACTCCCCGGCGACCCAGGCCGACCTGCTGCGCCAGCTGACCGCCGCGGGCCGGGACCCCCGCCGGCTGCCGTGTCTCCCGCGGCTGCTGCGCGAGGTCTCCGCCCACGAGGTGGCCCGCGCCGGCCGGGAGCTGTTCGCCGCCGTCTCGATGGACACCGTGCTGCTCGGCGACGTCGACCCGGACCGGGCGGCCGAACTCGCCGCGGCCTCGGCCCGGCCCGAGTGACGCCCCCTTGAGACCGGTCGGGACCGGTCGGGACCGGCGTACCGCCGAGGAGTACGCCGGAACCGCACAGGCCGTTGCAGACCTGCGCGGGCCGACACGGACACGTACAGACCAGCGCAGCCCCGCACCGGCCGGTACCGGCCTGTACCGGCCTCTACGGTCCCGCGGGGTCGGCCAGCGCGGCGATGCGGCGCAGCTCCGCCAGGTGTCCGGCCAGGGCCTCGCGGCCGGCGTCGGTGAGGGCGAGCCAGGTATGGGTACGGGAGTTCATGGGCGCCTTCTTGACGGTCGCGTAGCCGGCGGTCTGGAGCACCTTCACCTGTTTACTCAGGACGGAGTCGCTCACCCCGAGTGCGTCGCGGACCACGGAGAACTCCATCGACTCGACCGCCGCGAGCATGGCGCAGATCTGCAGCCGGTGCGCCGGATGGATCACCTCGTCGAGGCGGGCGGCGGTCATGTCCGGCGCAGGAGGTCGTGGCGCAGCGCCGCGTCGTTGCGCCTGCTGACGTAGACGGTGAGGGCCAGTGCCAGGACGCCGGCCGCCGACATGGCGCCCGGCAGGTCCGCGGCCAGCTTCAGGGTCAGGCCGAGTCCGCCGAGGACGATGAGGACGATCAGGTACAGGCCGTTGAGCTGACGGGTGCTCGGGACGGTCAGGGAGCGGTTGACGGACACTCCCCGGGAGCGGGCGACGCTCACGGTGAGGGCGGCCGGGAGGACGATCCCGCCGACGATGACGCCCGAGGGCACCAGGCTTCCGCCGACGTCGATCGAGGCGAAGACGAGGCCCACGCCGAGGCCGAGTCCTGTGTGGTACCACCACGGGGCGGCGGCTCGGTCCGCGAGGGCGGCACGCGCCGCGTTCGCGCTGTCGAGGGCCGCGCGAGCCTGGGCGGGGTCTTCGGGAACGCTGTTTTCCATGTTGGAAAGTCTAGCTCGACTTTCCAACATGGCAAGTCCCCGTCGGGACCTGGAGCGCGCGCCGGGAACGACGGCCCTCGAGCGGACGCGGGTCGGCTCAGATCCAGCCCCGTTCACGGGCGAGGAAGACGGCGTGGGGGCGGCTCGCCGCATCCAGGCTGTTCAGGATGCTGGCCACGTAACGGCGGTAGGTGCGCACCGAGACGCCCAGATCCCGGGCCCCGATCTCGTCGTTCGTGCCACGGCACATGGCCTCCAGGACCCGCTGCTCCACCTCGGGCAGCCGGTCCTCGGCGCTCTCCCCGCAGAAGGACGTCAACTCCGTCGCTCCGGCCCAGATCTTCTCGAAGAGCGCCACGATGTTGGCGACCAGCCCCGCCTCCTGCGACACCAGCGCGCCGCGCGAACCGTCGGCCGGGTCCACCGGCGTCAGCGCCGTGTTGCGGTCGTAGACGAGGATGCGCGCCGCGATCTCGTCCACCACGCGTATCTCCGCGCCCAGTGAGGTCAGTTCACGCAGGTAGCCGAGCGTGACCGGATCCCCGAGCGCCTTGCTCACGACGACGTTCCGGATGCGAACGCCCCGCCTGATGCATCGCAGGTCCAGTGGTCTGGCGTGCTGGATGTTCTCGTGGGTCAGCGCGGTGTACGGCTCGGCGGACAGGATCTCCTCGCGGGCGAAGAAGGCGAGGGCGTCGATCCTGCTGCGGATCGTGTCGAGGTTCTCGATCTTCTCCACCACGGGCGCCTCGGTCGGCGCGAGCTCCTGTTCGGCGCGGAGCGACGCGACCAGGTGCCGCGCCTGCGTGACCGCCCGCATCTCCTCGTGCAGCTGCTTCAGCCGCATGTCGGTCAGGCTGTCCACGACCAGTTCGGGCGTCGCGGGCAGATACCCGCCCTCCGCTCCCTCCACCACGACGGCCAGCGAGAGGAGCCTCTCTAACGCTCGCTCGATCCGCTGGAGCGGAGCGTCCAGCAGCAGATGCACGTCGCCCGCCGTGGCGCCCGGGTTTCTCAAGAAGTGGCGGTAGAGCCGTTCTTCCAGCTCTGAAAGCCCAAGTACGGACACTGCGCCAGCAGTCATTCAGCACCCCCGTGCCTTACTCCTCGGCGGTCCTGCACCCTTGGTCAGAGGGCGGTGACCGCCACGATGGACGTAACGATCATATGAAATTATTCGCACAACGTAAAGGAAATGCAAAGCTCCGGAAGGGAACGAGACGGGTCACAGCAGGTCGGTCCAGGTGTTCCAGCCGGTGGTGGCCTTTGCCGCGCGGGACTTGAAGCCGCCGGTGCCGGTGCCGGCGTAGAAGTACAGGGCGCCGGCGGAGGTGGTGGCCATGAGGTCGGCCTTGCCGTCGCCGTTCGCGTCGCCGGGGGAGAACAGCTTCTTGTACTGCTGCCAGCCGCTGCCGACCTTCACCCGGGCCCCGAACGGGGCGGACGCGCTGCCCGTGCCCGGGTAGCGCCACAGGACGCCCGAGGTGTCCCGGGCCAGCAGGTCGGGGCGGCCGTCGCCGGTGTAGTCGCCCGCGCCGACGACGGCGTCGTAGCGCTGCCAGCCGGTGCTGATCTTGACGCGGGAGCCGACGGAGGTGCCGGAGTTGTCGCCCGGGTAGAGATAGAGCGTGCCGTCGGCGGCCACCGCCAGCAGGTCGCCCTTGCCGTCGCCGGTCACGTCACCGGGGCCGACGATCCGGTTGTAGGCGGTGGAGCCGGTGGCGAGCTTGGGGTCCGAGAGGGCGTAGTACGCCGGGTTGGTCAACTGGCCGGTGCCGACGGACTGGACGACGAGGTCGGCGAGGCCGTTCTGGCGGAGCGAGGAGGCGTAGGCGAGGCGGGTGGTGGCGGACGGCCAGGCCCCGCCGACCAGCAGCTTTCCGGTCAGCGTGCCGGTGCCGGTGACCTCGTAGCTGTAGACGCTTCCGGCCGACGTACGGGCCATGGTCCCGAACTTGCCGAAGTGCGGGTTGTTGCCGGCGCCCGCGAACTGCGTGACCTTGCCCCAGCCCTTGCTGCGGGCGGACCGGGTGCCGAAGGCTCCCTTGCCGTTGCCCGGGTAGAACCACAGGTTGCCGGAGAAGTCCCTGGCCAGCAGGTCGGTCTTGCCGTTGCCGTCCCAGTCGCCGCCGCCGATGATCTGGTTGTACGACGCCCAGTCGGTCTTCGTGTCCTTGACCGGGGCGTTGAAGGCGCCGCCCTTCTTGCCCAGGTAGCGGTAGAGGGCGCCGGCGGGGGTGCGGGCCAGCAGGTCGCCGACGCCGTCGCCGTTGAGGTCGCCGGCGCCGATCAGCTCGTCGTACTGCTGCCAGCCGGTGCCGACCTGCACCCGGCTGCCGAAGGCGCCGGTGCCCTGGCCCGGGTAGTAGTAGAGCGTGCCGGCCGGGGTGCGGGCCAGCAGGTCGGCCTTGCCGTCGCCGTTCATGTCCCCGGGGGCGGCGACCTTGTTGTAGATCTGCCAGCCGGACGCCACGGTGCGGTACGAACCCAGGCCGCCGGGCGTGCGCGCGTAGATACCGGTATGGAAGTACAGCACGCCGCTAGCACTGAGCGTCAGCACGTCCTGGACGCCGTCCGAGTCGAGGTCGCCCGGGGTGAGCACGTCCTTGACCTTGGCGACGTCCGTGTCGAGGGCCATGGTCTCGGCCGAGCCGGTGTTGACGTACAACTGGCCCGCGACATTGCGGTAGACCAGGTCGGACGTGCCGTCCCCGTCGAAGTCGCCGCGCGCGGGGGCGGTCGCGTCCGCGTCGGAGGGCAGCAGCACGAAGACGCCCGCCGAGGCCACCGCCACCGCGCAGGCCAGCACGGACGCCTTCATGGCATAGGGGCGCCGATGTCCGCTGTTCCCGTCGCGCCGCCGGAGTCGAGTGGTGAACACGTTCTCTCCCGGGAGGTCAGGGGGTGATGGAGGCGTCGGCGGAGGCTTCACTCGCGGACTCCACTGCGGACTCCGCCGTGGACTCCGCCGTGGACTCGGCCGTGGTGGGCGATACGGACTCGGTCGACGTCGGGTCCGCCGAGTCGGTCGTCGCTGCCGGGTCCGTCGGAGCAGCGGTGTCCGTCGACGCCTGCGACTCCTGCGCGCTCCCGCTCTCCGACGAGGACGCGGTCGTCTGGACCCCCACCTGGTACACGCCGGGTACGCCGTCCTCCACCCGGAAGGTGGCGGCCGTGGTGGTGGTCCCGTCCCTGGTCAGCACCGTGGAGATCGCCCGCAGTCGGGCGTCGACGCCGTCCGCGGTGATGTCGAACAGCAGATAGCCGCGGCGGGCGTCGATGAGCTTCCAGTGCGGGTTGTCCGCCAGCTTGGGCGCCCACTCGGCGGCGAAGGCCGTCAGATCCTCGTCGCCGTTGCTGGAGATGGAGGTCCCGACGAACTCCGCGCCGACCACGGCCGAGTCCGCGTCCTCGAAGTCCAGCTTGAGGTCGCTGACGATGGTGCGGTGCCGGTCCCCGGACAGCACCACGGGGTTGCGGACGTCCTGGAACTCGGCGAGCAGGGCGGCGCGTTCCTTCTGGTAGCCGTCCCAGGCGTCGTACGACCACTCCTTGCCCACCCCGGCGAGGAAGTCGGTCTCGGCCATCATGACCTGCGAGGCGACCAGGTTCCACTGCGCGCCGGAGGTGCGCATGCTGTTCACCAGCCAGTCGCGCTGGGTGTCGCCCATGATGACGCGGCCGGTCTCCAGGGCCCCGTCGGCGGTGGTCGCCTGGTCGTCGCGGTACTGGCGGGTGTCCAGGACGTGCAGCCGGGCCAGCGTGCCGAAGTCGAGCGAACGGTAGATCAGGACGTCCGGGCCGCTGGGCTTCTGCGCGACACGGATCGGCATGTGCTCGTAGAAGGCCTGGAAGGCGGCCGCCCGGCGGGCCCGGAACTTCGCGGCGGGCCAGGCGACGGGGTCGTTCGCCACGTCGCCGGCCCAGTCCTGCTCCACCTCGTGGTCGTCGAAGACGACCACGAAGGGAGCGGCGGCGCGCATCGCCTGCAGGTCCGGGTCGGTGTTGTACTGCTCGTGGCGGGCGCGGTACTGGGCGAGCGTGACGGGCTGGCCCGTGCCTTCGTGACGGCGTACGCGGTAGGAGTAGGCGGAGCTCTCGTAGATGTAGTCGCCGACGAACAGCACGAGGTCCGGCTGCTGTTCGCGCATGTCCTTGTAGGCGGCGAAGTAGCCGTGCTGCCAGTTCTGGCAGGAGGCGAGCGCGATCCGCAGGTTCTCGGGGGTGCTGCCGGCGGCGGGGGCGGTGCGGGTCCGGCCGGTGATCGAGGTGCGGCCCAGCGCCTTGAACCGGTACCAGTAGTCGGTGGCCGGGGCCAGACCCGTGACGTCCACGTGGACGCTGTAGCCGAGGGCGCTGCTCGCCGTCGCCGTACCGCTCTTGACGAGCGTGGTGAAGCCGCTGTCCGAGGCGAGCTCCCAGGTCACCGCGACGGTGGGGGCCAGGATGCCGGAGCCGCCCTGGTTGGCGGGCACCACCCTGGTCCACAGCACGATCGCGGTGGGCAGCGGGTCGCCGGAGGCGACGCCCAGCTTGAAGACCGTGCCGCTCACCGCCGTACCGGCGCCGGCCGTCGCCGTCGCCCCGCCCACGGAGGCCGTGGCGTTGCCCGTCAGCAGCTGCCCGGCGGCTACCGCGCCCGCTGCGCCCAGGAAGCGCCTACGCCGTATTCGGCTGCCGCGTGTGCCGCTGCCTGTGCCGTTGTCCCTGTTGTCATCGGTGTCAGTGGTTCTGTCGTCGCCGCTCGGATGCACACGCGGGCCTTTCCCCCCAAAGGCGGTGCGCTGCGCAGCGCCGGTGAACATGATCGGCGAGGATTCTATGCAATACCCTCACCTCCTACGGACCGGACCGTCATTTTGTTCGAGAAACCAGCAGGAGCCATGCGTCGACCACTGATCTCCGCAGTCACGGTCCTGCTCCTCGTCGGCGCCGCAGGCTGCTCGTCCGACTCCGGGGACGACTCGGGAAGCGGCTCCGGTCCGGCCTCGTCGGACACGGCCTCGTCGGACACGGCCTCGCCGAGCGCCGACGGGAACGAGGCCGCCGGCCAGAGCGACCAGAACGCCCAGAGCGGCGGAAGCGGTGGAAGCGGTGGAAGCGGTGGAAGCGGCAGCGCGTCCTCCCCGCCCGCCGGGGTGCTCTTCGGAGCCGACTCCCTCCCCAGCCCGGCCGCCGATCGCTGCCGTACGAAGAACCTGACGGCCGTGGCGCGTAGCACCGGTCAGGGCAGCGCCTCGGTCGTGGTCACCAACCGGGGAGACGGCTCCTGCACGGTGCGCGGCTTCCCTTCCCTCCTCTTCCTCGGCGAGACCGGACGGACCGAGCTGCCGGTGGACTGGGCCGGATCCGCCGCCGACGCCACGAAGGTCACCCTCGCTCCCGGCGACTCCGCCTCCGCCGCCCTCACCTTCACCGACCTCGACGAGTGCGAGGCGGTCACCGGCCTCGACGTCGTCCCGCCCGGCGAGTCCCGGCCCCTCACCCCCGTCTTCACCGCCGCCGACGGGAAGAAGAAGGCGGTGCGCATCTGCGACACCGGGGTACGGGTGAAGGCGTTCTCAGCCTCGCGGTGAGGTCGGGGCCGTGACCCGGTAGCCGACCGTGGGGGTAGCCGACCGTAGGGGCAGTCGTCGGTGCCCAGGCTCAGGCCGCCCACGCGGTCGGCCGGTGTGCCTGCGGCGGTCAGCGGCCGGTCGACCTGGTCCGGCTCGGTCCTGACGGCGGGCGCGCTGCTCGTCGGCGGACCGATGCTGCGACTCGGGGACGCCTGAACAGGGACGTCCGAGCAGCATCGGTCCGCCGACGGGCGACGCACCCTCGGGGGCAGGGCCTACGACGAGGCGACCGCGTCCTGCGTCCTGTTCCTGCGCAGCCGTTCGCGGATCAGCGCGACGGCGACCACGCCGGCGGCCACCACGGTGGACAGGACGACCTGGTCGCGGCCGCCGCCGTCGGCGGTGTCGGTCAGCATGTAGCCGAGCACGAACGTGATCAGGGCGATGGTGGCCCAGGTCAGGTACGGGTAGAGCCACATCCTGACGACCAGCTTCTGCGGCGACTCCCGCTCGATGATCCGACGCATCTTCAGCTGGGAGAAGCAGATCACCAGCCAGACGAACAGGGCGATCGCGCCGGAGGCGTTGAGCAGGAACTGGAAGACCGTGTCCGGCCACAGGTAGTTGAAGGCGACCGCGACGAAGCCGAAGACGACCGAGGCCAGGATGGCCGACTGCGGCACCCCGCGGCCCGTGGTGCGGCCGAAGGCGGCCGGGGCGTCGCTGCGCCGGCCGAGGGAGAACGCCATCCGGGAGGCGGTGTACAGGCCGGAGTTGAGACAGGACAGCACGGAGGTCAGCACGATGGCGTTCATGATCTGGGCGGCGTGCGGGATGCCGATGGAGCTGAGGGCGGCGACGTACGAGCCGTCCTTGAGGATCGCCGGGTCGTCCCAGCGCAGCAGCGACACCACGATCAGGATCGAGCCCAGGTAGAACACCGCGATCCGCCAGATCACGCTGTTGGTGGCCTTGGTGACCGCCGCGCGCGGGTCGGCGGTCTCGCCGGCCGCCAGGGTGACGATCTCGCTGCCCATGAAGGAGAAGACCACCATCAGGACGCCGGTGAGGATGGCCCCGGGCCCGTGCGGCAGGAATCCGCCGTGCGCGGTCAGGTTGGAGAAGCCGGACGCCGGGTGGTCCGAGCCGGGCAGCAGGCCGAAGATCGCCAGGCCGCCGACGACGATGAACGCGGCGATCGCGACGACCTTGATGCCGGCGAACCAGAACTCGAACTCGCCGTAGGAGCTGACCGAGACCAGGTTGGTGGCGGTGAGGACGACCATGACGATCAGGGCCCAGCCCCATTGCGGGACCGCCGGGATCCAGCCGGCCAGGATCTTGGCTCCGGCGGTCGCCTCGACCGCCAGCACCACGACCCAGAAGAACCAGTACAGCCAGCCGATCGTGAAGCCGGCCCAGCGGCCCAGCGCGCGGTCCGCGTAGGCGGAGAACGAGCCGGACGTGGGGTTGGCCGCGGCCATTTCGCCGAGCATGCGCATGACGAGGACGACGAGGACGCCGACGAGCGCGTAGGAGACGAGGATGCCGGGTCCGGCGGCGGCGATGCCCGAGCCGGAGCCGACGAACAGGCCGGCGCCGATGACACCGCCGATGGCGATCATCGACAGATGGCGGTTCTTCAGCCCGGCCTGAAGACCGGAGCCCGCCGGGTCTGCGGAGGTGTCGGGGGCGGGGGTGACGGGAGCGGCGGTGTCTGCGGTGGGAAGCGGGGGACGTGTGGTCATCTCGACATCCATGAGGGAGTGGAGGGACGGAGCAGGGGGACGGCGCCGAGAGACGGCGCGGGGACGGCGCAGGGGACGGCGCTGGGGGACGAACGTCGTGACCGGGAAATTAGTTCACTACGATCGAAAAGAACAAGACTTGTTTAACTGTTCACCTTGCTCTATTTTTCGTGCAGCGCCGCTAGGGTGGCGTCGTGGTGAATCCAGCGGGCAAATTCGGCCCCTACAACCAGCCGGGGCCGGCACGACCGGGGGCGGAGCTCGTCCGGTCGCGGATAGCCCTGCGGGTGCGCCTGAAGTCCGTGTCGCCGGGAGACCGACTGCCCGACGCCGGGGTCCTCGCCGAGGAACTGGGGATCAGTGAGATCACCGTGCGCCGCGCGCTGGAGGGGATGTGCCAGGACGGCTTGCTCGACCGCCGGCGAGGCCGTGCGGGCGGAACCTTCGTCGCGGCGGACTGGGACACGGTCGTCGCGCTGATGCACGACGCCGACGAGGCGGCCTCGCTGGACGCCTTCCACCTGCTGCTCGAATGCGGCCTGGTGGCGCACAGCGCGGGCGAGGTCCCGCCCGAGCGGCTCGAAGCGCTTCAGACGCTGGTCGACGAGATGGACCTCTCCGACGACCCGACCCACCTGCTCGAACTCGAGACCCGCTTCCATCTCGACCTCGCGGAGGCCCTCGGCGGCCCCGGAATCCGCGAGTTCGCCGCCGACCTGCTCGGCCGGCTGTGCCTGCTGCTGCCCGCCCCGGCCCCCACGGTCGTACGGAAACGGAACCGCTGCCACGCCGACCTGCTGACCGAACTCGGCCGGGGCGCGATGGACCCGGCGGTACGCGCGGTGAAGGCACACCGCCTCACCGACCCCGACTGACACCTGTCTCCCCTGTCTCCCCCCTCCCGCCCCTCCCTCTCCCGCCCCTCCTCGTCCTCCCTGTGTCCCCCGCGGAAGGAGCTCGCCATGCCTGACCCCGCAGCCGTCGGCCCGTCGTCGACGTCGGGCCCCGTCGACGGCGCGCCCCAGCGCCTGCGCGGCGGCGTCCTCGGCATGGCGGACATCGCCGCCGCCACCATGGCCAACGTCGGCCCGGCCATGAGCTTCTTCTTCGGCTTCGCCTTCCTGGGCACCACCGCGGGCATCGCCTCCCCGCTGACCATCGCCGCCGCCGGCGTCGCGGTCGCGCTCCTCGGCAACACGCTCGCCCAGTTCTCCCGGGCGCACCCCTCGGCGGGCAGCTTCATCACCTTCGTCGGCAAGACCTTCGGGCCGGTCAGCGCGGTGACCACGGCCCTGCTGGCCGGACTCGGCTACATCATCGCCATGGCCTCGGTCATCGCGATCTCGGGCGGGTTCGTCCAGATCACGCTGCACCACTACACCGGCGTCGACCTCCCGTGGATCATCTGGACGCTGGTGCTGACCGGCCTCGCGGTGGTGCTGATGCTGCGCGGGGTGGTGGTCTCCACCAAGTGGGCCGGCTACTTCTTCGTCGTGGAGATGCTGGTGCTGGTCGTGGTCTCGGTCGCGGCGATCGTCGAACACCGCGGCCACCTGTCCGCCGACCCGTTCCTGCCCGGCCACATCAGCCACGGCCTCAGCGGCCTGGCGGCGGGCTTCCCCCTCGCCGTGTACCTGTTCATCGGCTGGGAGAACTCGGCGGCGCTGGCCGAGGAGACGCAGAACCCCCGGCGCAACGTAGGCCGCGCCGTGTTCTCCTCCGTCGCGATCATGACGGTGAGCTACATCCTCTTCTCCTACGCCACGGTGACCGGCTTCGACTACGACGTGACGGCGCTCGGCGAGGCCCGCATCCCCTTCCTCGACGTCGCCCACGACACGCTCGGAGCGCTGGCGTTCGTCGCCTACGTCGGGGGTCTGACCTCCACCCTCGGGGTACTGATCTCGGGCATCAACTCCCAGGCCCGCCTGGTGTTCAACGCCGGACGCGAGGGCCTGCTCCCGTCCTTCTTCGGCTACGTCCACCCCACCCGCCGTACGCCGACCAACGCGATCGTCACCTTCACGGCCACCGCTCTGCTGATCATCGGCGGCTGGGGTCTGGGCCATCTGCTGGGGTCCGACGGCGGTTCGATGAACCCGGTGGTCTTCTTCACCGAGTCGTCCAGCCTGGGCGCGATCCTGATCCTGCTGGTCTATCTCGCGTCCAACATCGCCCTGCCGTTCTACTACCGCAGATACCGTCCCCAGGAGTTCCGGACGATCCGTCACCTGGTGCTGCCCGCGATCGGCGCGCTCGCCATCCTGGTGCCGCTCTACTACCTGGCCAAGCCCGGCCAGCCCGCGCCGTACAACTGGTTCCCGTACGCGGCCCTGGCCACCCTGCTCGTCGCCGTCGCCTACGCGGCCCTCCTGGTCCGCCGCGACCCGGGACTGGCCGAACGGGTCGGGTCCGTCGTCGCCGACGCGGAGTGAGCGCCGATCCCCCGGAGCGTCCCTTGCCCGGCCGAGGCCGAGCGCCGAGCACGCCACCGGCGGGGCCGGGACAGTCGCACGGTCCCGGCCCCGCCGTCCGGCGATCTCAGAAGACGCCCTGCCCCGGGACGAGGATGCCCTGGGGGTCGTAGGTCTGCTTGGCCGCTGTCAGCCGGGACCAGGACGGGCCGAAGTGGGTCTGCCAGTCGGCCCGGGTGAAGGGGATGCTGCCGACGGGGTACTGGGTGCCGCCGGCCGCGGCGACGGCCTCGTAGGCGGAGCGGTTGGCCGCCAGACGGCGGTCGACGGCGGCGGTGTCGTCGGGCGGGGTCGCCCCGAGGACGTCGAAGAGGTACGGCACCGGGTCGTCCGGGGTGCGGAACATCGGGACGGCCGACCGGTCGCTCCACAGCGGGTAGAGGAGGATCACGCCAGGGCCCAGGTCGGCCGGGGTGAGGTCGTCCAGGACCTGTGCGCTGAGGTCGGCGGCGGACTCGCCGGGGAGCACGAGGTTGAGCCAGGGATGGGCGTACGTCCAGACCCCGGCCTCCTTCAGGGCGGCGATGACCGGGGCCAGCCGGTCGAGGAACTCCCAGTAGGGGAGGTCGACGACCTGGACGCCGTCGGCGAGGTGGCGCAGGCCCCGCAGGAGGACCGTGTCGTCCGGTGCGGGGCCGACCGGCGGTCCGTAGGCCGCCGCCTCCAGGACGTAGGTGCGGAAGGCTCCCTGGGCGTTCGCGAAGACCTGGCCCTCGACGTAGTCGAAACGCCTGTCCTCGACGAGGGTGCGCTGGTCCTCGAGGTAGGTCTCCAGGTCGTCGTAGGTCAGCAGGTACTGCCGTACCGTCTCGGGCGCGGGCACCAGGCGCAGGGTGGCCTCGACGATGACGGCGCACTGGCCGAGGCCGGCCAGGACGGCGTGGAAGAGGTCGGAGCGGCGGGACGGGGAGCAGCGGACCAGCTCGCCCGCGCCGGTGACGACCCGGAGTGCGGTGACGTTGTCGACCTGGGCACCGTGCCGGTGCGCCTGGCCGCCCAGCCCGCCGACGGACAGGGTCCCGCCGACGGAGAGTTCGAGGTAGTCGGTGAAGACGGGCGGGGTGAGGCCGTGGGCGAGCGTCGCCCGGGCCACGTCGCTCCACTTGGCCCCCGCGCCGACGATGACCGTGGTGCTGTCCGGCCCCAGCGCGCCGATGCCCGCGAGCGTCGCGGTCTCGATGACCAGTCCGTCCTCGACCTGTGCCTGGCCGAACGGGGCGTGTCCCTGACCGCGTGGTGCGACCGGCAGACAGTGGTCGTTGCAGAACCGGATCATGGCGACGACGTCGGCGACCGAGCCCGGGCGCAGGACGGCCAGGGGACGGTGGTGCACGATATGGCCGTAGTCGTCGGCGGCGGCCGCGAGCGACGGCGCGTCCACGACGAGCGTCCCGTCCAGCCGCGGGATCCCGGCCAGCTCCGCGTCGGACGCGGACCCGGTCGTGGCCCACCCCCTGGCCGCGGTGTCGAAGCCGATGACCGCTGCCCCGGCGGTGACCGTGAGTCCGCGGAGAACGGTGCGTCTTGACGGTGTGCCGAACATTCGAAACTCCCCCTAGAAAGCGATCTGAGATTGTCAAATCATCGCCAGCGTAAGGGAGTTGAAGTGGTGCAGCAGGTGATTTCGACCCTGGGGCGACGGCCCGGACGCCAGGGAGGGCGTCGCCGGGAAGACGTCGGCCGGGCCGGCGTCCGAGACGGTGACCGAGGCGGCGACCGAGGCGGCGACCGAGGCGGCGACCCCGGGCCGGATGTGACGCAGGTCACGGGAAGTCGGTGTGCGGTGCCGGACAGCTCATTGGGGTGAGCACTCATATGCGTACCCGGATACGAACCGGGGAACCGAGCGCGTTCGCTGAGCTCTTCGACAGCTACGCCCGCGCGGTCTACAACCATGCCTTCCGACTGACCGCCGACTGGTCGACGGCCGAGGACGTGATGGCCGCGACCTTCATGGAGGCATGGCGGCTGCGGGACAGGGTCGACCCCGAGGGCGGCTCCCTGCGGCCCTGGCTGCTGGGCATCGCCACCAACACCGCGCGCAACCAGTACCGGACCAACCGCCGGTACCGGGCCGCGGCCAACGCCGCCGCGGCGGCGGAGCTGTCGATGCCCGACCACGCCGACGAGGTGGCCGACCGGGTCGACGACCGCCGGCGGCTCGCCACGGTCCTCACCTCGCTCGCCGCGCTGCGCCGACCGGAGCGGGAGGTCATCGCGCTCTGCCTGGGCGAGGGCCTGGACTACGAGGCCGCCGCGGAGGCGCTCGGCATCCCGGTCGGCACGGTCGCCTCCCGGCTGTCCCGGGCCCGCAAGAAGCTGCGCGCCCTGGCCGAGGCCGAACTCGCCCGGCCTCTGGCCCAGACCCTCCGCCCGGCGACCGAACTCTCGCGCCCCGCGGCGGAGACCGCCCGCAAGAAAGTGCGCGGAAAACGGGAAGTCGCTCTCCCCGCCCGACAGATAAGAGGCGATCACGCACACGCGATCCGGCCCGCACAGGAAGGAAACCGATGAACGCGAACACGTCCCGGCAGAACCCGGCCGAGTGGGATGAGAGCGCAGAGCTCCTGTCCCGGACAGCGCGGGACCTGCCGACGGGCCGTCACCAGTTCCACAAGGAGCGTCTGATGGCCCAGATCCACGACATGCAGCAGCAGGACTCCCGCGCGACCACGGCCGCTTCCGCCGCCCCCGCGAAGGTACGACGGCTGCGGCTGCCGCGTCCGGCGATCGCGCTGCCCGCACTGGTGGCGGCCGTGGCGGCGGCGGTCGTCGCCGGTACGACGATGACGAACAGCAGCGGGGTCAGGGACGGCGGCGTCGCCACCGGGCCCGCCCTGACCACGAAGATCGGGGCCGCGACCACCGACGGCCTGCCCCAGCTCCTCGACCAGATCTCGCTGGCGGCGGCCTCCGCCGGCGCTCACCCGACCGTCAAGCCCGGCCAGTACGTCTACATCGAGTCCAAGACGGCCGACACCTTCATCAAGACGGTCAACGACAAGAGCTTCCTGGCCAGCACCACGCTGCACAAGCGTCAGATCTGGGAGTCCGCGGACGGCGTCAAGGGCTGGCTGATCGACCCCGCCGTCAACGACAGCCCCGAGGGCGAGACCCTGACCCTGCCGGACGAGCAGGGCAACACCCCCAAGGCGCATCTGGGCGCTCCGTCGTACGACTACCTGACCAAGCTGCCCACCGATCCCGACGCCCTGCTGACCAAGATCTACAAGGAGACCAAGGGCCAGGGAAACACCCCTGACCAGCAGGCCTTCGCCACCATCGGCGACCTGCTCAGCGAGAGCTACCCGCCCGCCGAGCTCTACTCGGCGCTGTTCAAGGCCGCCGCGAAGATCCCCGGGGTCGTGGTCGTCGACGACGCGGTGGACGCGGTCGGGCGGCACGGCGTCGCGGTGGCCCGGCTGGACAAGACCAGCGGTGAGCGCGAGGAATGGATCTTCGACAAGAAGACCCATGTCTTCCTGGGCGAGCGCAGTGTCCAGGTGCGGCAGCTCAGCGGCGACGACGCCCTGATCAAGCCCGGCACGGTGAACTACACCAGCGCCATCCTCAAGCGAGCCATCGTGGACGGGATCAAGCAGACCCCGTCGCAGTCCGGCTGAGCACATCGGAAAAACTTCGAAACATTCGAAGCGAAAACATTCGTAATTTGATCTACGAAAGGGAGCTGCCTCTTGTCGACCACCATGAGGCCGCTCCCTTAGAGCCTCCCACCAGGCCGAATATGCTTCCTCCGAATTCCTCGCCAGAGCGAACGTTTCGCATTGCCTGCCGAAACTATTGACAGTTGACAGGGTCAAACCAAAACTGTCCGCCACTGGCACCCACTCCTTCACCCGCACGAGAAGGACGAGAAGGACGAGGAGGAAGCAAGCACATGAACGACGCACCCGCACACGGCCGTTTCAGGCTGTTCCTCAGCAGTGTCTGCACCCTGCTGCTGGTCGCCGTGGCCGCGATGGCGCTGCCCGGCACCGCGCACGCCGACACGGTCGTCACCACGAACCAGACCGGCACCAACAACGGTTACTACTACTCGTTCTGGACCGACGCACCGGGCACGGTCTCCATGAACCTGGGCTCCGGCGGCAACTACAGCACCACCTGGAGGAACACCGGGAACTTCGTCGCCGGCAAGGGCTGGAGCACCGGCGCACGCAGGAACGTGACCTACTCGGGCACCTTCAACCCGTCCGGAAACGCCTACCTGGCTCTCTACGGATGGACGGCGAACCCGCTCGTGGAGTACTACATCGTCGACAACTGGGGCACCTACCGGCCCACGGGAACGTACAAGGGCACCGTCACCAGCGACGGCGGCACGTACGACATCTACAAGACGACGCGGTACAACGCCCCGTCCGTCGAGGGCACGCGCACCTTCGACCAGTACTGGAGCGTCCGGCAGTCGAAGCGGACGGGCGGCACCATCACCGCCGGCAACCACTTCGACGCCTGGGCCCGCGCCGGAATGCCCCTGGGCAGCTTCAGCTACTACATGATCCTCGCGACCGAGGGCTACCAGAGCAGCGGAAGCTCCAACATCACGGTGAACAACGCCGTCTCAGCCGTCTCGGCACCCTCGGCCGCCTCGGCGCAGGAGGTCCCCTCGGCGCAGGCGGCGCAGGCGGCGGCCTGCACCGGGTACGTCGGCCTCACCTTCGACGACGGACCGTCCGCCACCACCCCGAACCTGCTCAACGCGCTGAAACAGAACGGGCTGCGGGCCACCATGTTCAACGAGGGCCGGTACGCCGCCGCCAACCCGGCGCAGGTACGAGCCCAGGTCGCCGCCGGGATGTGGGTCGGCAACCACAGCTACACCCACCCGCATCTGACCCAGCAGAGCCAGGCGCAGATCGACTCCGAGATCTCCCGGACCCAACAGGCGATCGCGGCGGCGGGCGGCGGCACGCCGAAGCTGTTCCGGCCGCCCTACGGCGAGACGAACGCGACGGTGAAGGCGGTCGAGGCCAAGTACGGCCTGACCGAGATCATCTGGAACGTCGACTCCCAGGACTGGAACGGCGCGAGCGTCGACGCGATCGTCGCCGCCGCCGGCCGGCTCACCGACGGCCAGGTCATCCTCATGCACGACTGGCCCGCCAACACGGTCGCGGCGATCCCGCGCATCGCCCAGGGCCTGGCCGGCCGCGGCCTGTGCGCCGGGGCGATCTCCCCGCAGACCGGCCGCGCCGTCGCCCCCTGACCGCCAGGCACAACGGGAACGCCCGAAGGGTGATCACCGCTTCTTCTTCCCTTCGGGCGTTTCCGAGCCTCTGCCGGGAGTTCTGACGTTGTCCAGCAGGAGCTGACCCTGCTCGTCGACCGAGCGCGTCACGGCCTCCTGCAGGATGCCGAAGGCGACGGCCCACGCGACGATCTGCGACGAGGTGTCCAGCGCCGTCAGGCCGGGGAAGAACCGGCCGCTGATCAGCACCAGGCCGATCACGGCGGTGAGCGCGCCGACCGGGAGTCTCAGAAGGAGCAGGCTCATGGTGACGTGATAGGGCCCCGACGTCCCCCGGACCTTGCGCAGCGAGACCGCGCCGGCCACGGCGGCCGCGAGCAGGCCGACGAACTCGACGAACCAGACGCCCTGCCAACTCGGGCTGTCTCCCAGGGGGCAGACGTTCAGCTTCGAGTGGACGTCGTCCGGGTTCTGCTGAAAACAGAAACGTGCGCCGACGTCCGGGTCCAAAAACGCGAACAGGGCGAACCCGGCGGCGATGACCGCCATCGCCGCCGTGGCCGCGCACACGATGTGGGTGAAGCTGCGCACCCGCGCCCGCTCGGCCTCTTCCGCGAGGTAGGCGGCGTGCAGCACACCGACGGCGAGTTCCCGGTTCTGCTCCGTCAAAAGACGGGAGCCCTTTTCGAGCTGTTGCAGCCTCAGGTCGTCGGGATGCAGATGCAGCCGCGCCTGCACCAGGACAGGAAGGCCCTTCCACAGCAGCTCGTCTGCCGGGACCAGGCGCAGAATGCCGACTTCGGCCTCGTGGATGTTCGCCTGTGCCCGATCCGTCGACGTGCCGGTGAAGCGGGACAACCGCCCGCTGTCGATGAGGGCTTCCCTGGCGGCCTGAAGGTGCTCTTTCGCTTTGGCGATCAGCTCCAGGTCCGGTGCGTCGACGACGCCGTCCTTCGCGAGGCGCTTCTCGATGCGGTTGATCTGGCTCTGCAGATCCGCGATATGGGCCGTCAGCCGCTGGCACCAGGCAGGGGCCGAGATGTCGGCGACATCTCCGTCGCGATCGACCATGGGAGCCACCCGCCCTCTTCCGAGAGGCCCCCCGTCCCCTTCCATTGGAACGCGGGCCCGCGGGCCCCGCAACAGTACGCACTCCTGCGCAGTCTTTACGCACTCCTGACGCGTCCCACCGCATCCACCCGGCCCCGTCCGGTGTCCTCTTCCGTGTCTGATCACTTCGGAGATGGGAAGTGCCATGGAAGGCACCGTCGTCGCAGTCGTGGCCCTGGTCGTGCTGGGGCTGCTCGTGCTGCGCAGTGGGATGCGGGTGGTCAACCAGGTCGAGCGCGGGGTCGTGTTCCGCCTGGGCAAGGCGCTGCCGTCGTACCGGCAGCCGGGCATCACCTTCCTGATCCCGTTCGCCGACCGCATGCGCAAGGTGAACGTGCAGATCGTGACCATGCCCGTGCCCACGCAGGAGGGCATCACCAGGGACAACGTGTCGGTGAAGGTCGACGCGGTCGTCTACTTCCGGGTGACCGACCCCCTTCAGGCCGCGATCGAGGTGCAGGACTACGTCTTCGCCGTCGGGCAGGTCGCCCAGTCCTCCCTCCGTTCCATCATCGGCAAGAGCGACCTGGACGACCTGCTGTCGGACCGGGAACGGCTGCACGAGGGGCTCGCGCTGATGATCGACAGCCCGGCCGCCGGCTGGGGCGTCCACATCGACCGCGTCGAGATCAAGGACGTACAGCTGCCGGAGTCGTTGAAGCGGTCCATGTCCCGGCAGGCGGAGGCCGAGCGGGAGCGGCGGGCCCGGGTCATCACGGCGGACGGCGAGTTCCAGGCGGCGCAGCAGCTCGCCAACGCCTCGCGGATCATGTCCGACACGCCCGAGGCGATGCAGCTGCGGCTGCTGCAGACCGTGGTCGAGGTCGCGGCCGAGAAGAACTCGACGCTCGTGATGCCGTTCCCGGTGGAGCTGCTGCGCTACTTCGACAAGGCGGCCAAGCACTTCGGCGGCGACCAGAACGCCCCGACTCCCGTCGCGCCCACGCCCGTTGCCGCCACACCCGTGGTCCCTACGCCGGTTGCGTCGCCGGAGACTCCTGCCGCTCCGGACTCCCCGGCCGCGCCCGCCGCTGCTGTCGAGCAAGCGTAGCCAGCACCAGCGTCACCCCGGCGGAGGTCAGCGCCATCACCGTCATCGCCGCCCCGGGCGAGGCGAGTTGAGCCGCCGAGCCCGCCAGCGCCGCGGCCACGCCCTGCATCGTGAGCATTCCGGAGGAGTGCAACCCCAGGGCGTGGCCGCTGAGTTCGTCCGGGGTGAGGGACATCAGCCGCTCCTGCTGGACCAGACTCGCGCCGAAGCCGACGGAGGACACGGCGGCGAGGACCGCGGCCACGGGAACCGCCGGGTGCAGGACGAAGAACCCGTACGGCAGGGCCAGCAACAGCAGGAGGGGCGTGGCCAGTCGGCGGCGTACGGCAGGCGGCACGAGACGCCCCACCGTGACGTCTCCCGCCAGCATCCCCAGCGCCCCGCAGGCGAACAGCGTCCCCGCGCTGTCGGGGGCGTAGGACACGTAGAGGGATTCGCAGCCGACCACCAGGCCGTTGGGGATCCACAGGCCCAGGTAGGTGAGGCGGCGTGGGCGGGAGGACCACAGGAGGGCGTTGGTGCGCCAGGTCGCCGCGACGGACGGGCGGCCCGACGCCCGCGGCGGCCGGCCGGACAGGCCCAGACGCAGGCCGACCGACGCGGCCAGATACAGCCCGGCCGCCAGCAGCAGCGCCACGCGCGGCGACAGCGCGGTCAGCAGCACCCCGCCCGTCGCGAACCCGACGACCTGCGTGAGCCCGCTCATCATGTTGAACACCGAACGCCCCAGCAGATAGCCGGCCTTGCCGTCCCGGCCGCCCTCGACGCCCGTCGACAGGATCTCGTTCAGCAGACCCCAGCGGACTCCCCCGCCGAGCGACGCGATCAGACCGAGGACGAGTACGACGGTGAAGAGCGCCCAGATCGGCAGGCCGGGCAGCGACATCAACGCCGTACCGGCCGCGAAGGCGAGCGCGACGCCCGCCATCGTCGCCCGGGGCGGCAGCCGGTCGGCCGCCGAGAGGAGGGTGGTCGCGCCCAGCACCTGGGCCAGGGACGGGCCGAACATGCTGACCGCGGACAGCAGCGGTGAGTCCGTCGCCCGGTACACCAGGGTGGCGAGGGCCAGACCGCCCACGGTCTGGGCCGCGCCCTGGGCGGCCGAGGTCAGGAAGAGCGGGGTGAACTCCGGGGTGCGGAAGAGCTGTCGGTAGCCCTGGGGGCGTGGGTCGGTACGCATGAGCGGAGTCTGGGACGGTCCCGGCGACGGTCGTATTGTTTCGCGCAGAAGCGAAAGGTCCTTCAGGAACCTCGCACGGAAGGCGGGCAGTGCCATGGGCTGGTGGCAGGTCAACGCCGACACGCTCGCGCGGAGTCGGTTCGTGCTGTCGCCGTACGCGGAGACCTTCGCCGCGCTGAAGCTGCTGCACGCGGGGGTGGCCACTCATCCCGGCGAGCGGGCGTGGCTGCGGGAGCAGTCGCCGGGGTACCGGCGGCGGCTCGCGGCCGATCCGGTCACCGCGCTGCTGGTGCGGTCGGGACTCGGCCGGGCGTGGATCGCGGACTTCCTGTCGCCGACGCCGAGGGACGGGGAGACGTTCGAGGAGGCGGTCGCGCGGGTGCGGGCGACCCGGCCCGAGGAGGCGCGGGCGCATCTGTTGGTCTCGCTCGCCGGGCCGCTGCCCGCCGAACTGGAGCGCGACGATCTGCCCGAGCGCGCGGCGGCGCTCCTGGAGTACGTCTGGCAGGAGACCGTACGGCCGTCCTGGGACCGGCGTCGGCGGGTCCTGGAGGCCGATGTCGTCGCGCGGACCGCGCAGGTGAGCCGGGGCGGCTGGGCGGCCGTCCTGGACTCGTTGCGCCCGGGGACACGGTGGCTCGGGGAGAGCCGGTTCCAGGTCAATCTGCACGAGTATCCGCCCCGCGAGATCTCCGGGGCCGAGCTGGTCTTCGTGCCGGTCACCCCACGGACCGGGTGGGTGTCGTGGGAGGCACGGGAGCGGTACGCCGTGGTCTACCCGTGCGTCGGAGTGCTGGCGGAGGACCACCGGGAGCGGGCGCGGGCGGTGCCGGCCACGCTGGGAGCCCTGCTGGGCCCGGCGCGGGCCGCGGTGCTGATCCTGCTCGGCGAGAGCCCCCTGACCACCACCCAGCTGACCGCCCTCACCGGGCAGGGCCTCGGCTCCGTGGGCCGCCATCTGCGGGTACTCCTCGACGCGGGTCTGGTGGAGCGGCGGCGGGCGGGGCGGGCGGTGCTCTATTCGCGGACGGGGGCGGGCGAGGTGCTGGTGCGGGCGCAGGCGCGGGAAACCGGACAGTCCCGGAAAACGGAGGGAGCCCCCGGAAGCCGTCCCGTCACCGGGCGGAGCTAGCATCCGAGCATGACTACAGATGCCGTTTCCTCCCCCCTCAATGTCGAGATCGGTTCTCTCAAGGGCGGTTCCGCGGAGCTGTCGCAGTACGCGGGACAGGCCGTGCTCATCGTGAACGTGGCCTCCAAGTGCGGTCTGACCCCGCAGTACACGGGCCTGGAGCGACTCCAGGAGCGGTACGCGGCGCAGGGCTTCACCGTGCTCGGGGTGCCCTGCAACCAGTTCCTCGGACAGGAGCCGGGCAGCGCCGAGGAGATCGCGGAGTTCTGCTCGGCGACGTACGGCGTGACCTTCCCGCTGACCGAGAAGGTCGAGGTGAACGGCGACGCCCGGCACGCGCTGTACGACCGTCTGGTCGACTTCGCGGACGCGGAGGGCCACAGCGGCGACATCCGTTGGAACTTCGAGAAGTTCCTGATCGGCCGGGACGGCACGGTCGTGGCCCGCTTCTCGCCGCAGACCGAGCCGGAGTCGGCGGAGCTCGTGGCGGCGCTGGAGAAGGCCGTCGCCTAGGCAGGTGTTGACCTTGCCCCTGGGGCAAGGCGGAACGTCTCCTCACCGGGCGGAAAGGACCCGCCCGGTGACGGAGGATGCTGTGGTGGACGACGAACTGCTCACCATCGGCGCGTTCGCGGCCCGGGCCCGGCTGTCGGCCAAAGCCCTACGGCTGTACGACCGCCTGGGACTGCTGTCGCCGGCCCACGTCGACGAGGTCAGCGGCTACCGCTACTACCGCGCCGACCAGGCCGAGCGAGCCCGCCTCGTGGCCCTGCTACGACAGCTCGACATGCCGCTCGCCCGGATCGCCGAGCTGGTCGAGGCGGACGGCACGGACGCGGCCGCACTGCTCGCCGCGTACTGGACGGACGTCGAGACCCGGGTCGCCGGACAGCGCACGCTCGCCGAGTACCTCCGTGGACGACTGTCGGGGAGGAGCTCCGAGATGTACGGAAGGTTCGTGGTCGAGACGGTCGAGGTGCCGGAGCAGGTGCTGATCACCGAGACACGGCACACGCTGGCGGACGAGCTGCCGGCGTGGATCGGGGCCTCGCTGGGGCGTCTGGAGGCGGCGGCGAAGGAGTGCGGGGGCGTGACCGCCGCGCCGTTCGTCGCCTACCACGCCGAGGTGTCGATGGAGAGCGACGGCCCCGCCGAGTCCTGTGTGCCGGTCGCGGACGAGGCGGCTGCCCGGGCGTGGGCCGAGAAGCAGGGCCGGACCTGGCAGACGAAGGTCCGCGTGGAACCGGCCCGGCGACTCGTCTACACCCGCATCACCAAGGCCCAGGTGGCCCACCCGCAGATCATGGCCGCCTTCGAGGCGGTGGAGCAGTGGGTCGCCGCCCACGGGCTCCGGTACGCCGGCCCGTGCCGCGAGGTGTACTTCGCGGACTGGGACACGGCGGGCCCGGACGACCCGGTGTGCGACGTGGCGTTCCCGGTGCAGCGGGCCTAGCGCTCCAGTGCCCGGCGGGGCTGACGCTCCAGGGCCCGGAGGGGCTAGCCGAACTGGCCGGGCTGGTAGTCGCCGCCGGGCTGCCGGATGATGACGTTCAGGCGGTTGGCCGTGTTCATGAAGGCGATGACCGTCACCAGGGTGGCGAGCTGGTCCTCGTCGTAGTGCTTGGCGGCGTTCGCCCAGACCTCGTCCGTGACGCCGCCGGCCGCGTCGGCGATACGGGTGCCCTGCTCCGTCAGCTCCAGGGCGGCGCGCTCGGCGTCGGTGAAGACCCTGGCCTCCCGCCAGGCCGCGACCAGGTGGAGGCGGGTCGGGGTCTCCCCGGCGTGTGCGGCGTCCTTGGTGTGCATGTCGACGCAGAAACCGCAGCCGTTGATCTGACTCGCCCGGAGCATCACGAGTTCCCGGGTCACGGGCGGCAGCGCCGAGTCCGAGACGAGCGCCTTGCCCGCGGAGACGATGTGCTTCAACGCCTTGGCCGCGTGCGGGCTTTCCATGAGGTTCAAGCGGGCTTCCATGGTGCACTCCTTGCCGTTGTCGTCGCCGTTGTCGGCGGGTACACCTCCGAGACGAGACAGCACGGCGAGTTGTGACACGGCCTGAGTGACCTGGCTTCAGCGACCTGGCCCGAGCAAGAGCCGAGCCCCCTCGGCAAGGACGGCGATCTCGTCGAGAGGGCTCTGTCTCAGGCCTTGACGGAGGCAACGAAGGCGTTCCACGCGTCGGGCGGGAACGCCAGGCGGGGCCCGTCAGGGACTTTGGAGTCCCGTACGGCCAACGTCGACTCGGTGGGGGACTTCACCTGTACACACGCACCGCCCCCATTGGTGTACGTAGACGTCGTCCACGTTTTCGTGCCGCCCTGAAGAATTGCCACGGTTCGCTCCGGTGAAAGTTGTCGAGTAGCGCTGATCACGCCAAGATCGTGCTTCTTGGCGTGATCGACGCTACTCGTCAGCTCCCCCAAGCGGATCAGTGATTCACTCGACCGGATGGCATATTCCAGGTGGGTCTTCCATCCGGGAGTGCTCAAGGTGTACAGTCCCGCCGCTCATGCTCAGCGCGCGTATTCCTTCGCCACTTCCTCGATGGTCTGACGCGACTGCTCCACGCTCAACGCCTGTGCCCGAAGGTGCTCGTACATCACCGAGTACTGCTGGACGTCGTGCGCCTTCTCCAGATAGAGGTCGCTGGTCACGCCCTCGATGTACACCACGCTCGAGTCGGCCGCGTCGGTGAACTCCAGGATCGTGTACTGACCGTTGAGGCCGGGGTGCGCCCCGACGTCGAACGGCAGCACCTGAACGGTGACCTGCGGAAGACGCGTCACCTCGGTGAGGTGCTCCAACTGCTCGCGCATCACCAGCCGACTGCCGACCACGCGACGCAGCGACGCCTCGTCCAGCACCACCCACAGCCGCAGCGGACCGTTCTCGGCGGTGATGCGTTCCTGCCGCTTCATACGCACCTGGACGCGCTTCTCGATCTCGTCGACCGACGTCTCGGGCAGCGCCCCCTGGATGATGGCCTCGGCATACGCCCGCGTCTGCAACAACCCCGTCACCACCTGGGGCTCATACACGCGCAGCGACTCCGCATCGGTCTCCAAGCCGATGTACACGCTGTACGGGATGTCCCCGAAGGCATGCCACCAGCCCTGCTGGCGGGAGTCCTTGGCCATCTCCATCAGCGAGTCGACCATCCGCTGGTCCTCGACCTCGTAGACCCCGCACAGGTCGCGCACGTCGCGCTGGCTGATGCTGCGGCGGCCGTTCTCCAGGCGGCTGATCTTCGACTGGGAGACAAGAAGGCGTTCGGCGACCTGTTCGGCCGTCATACCCTTGTCCTCGCGGAGTTTGCGCAGTTCCTGGCCCAACCGGCGTCGCCTGACGGTGGGATTGACATTGGACGTCACGGGACGTGCACCTCCGGCTGCGTGCCTGTAACCAACACTTTGCGTATCTGCTGTTCAGCAGATTGCCACCAAGGTGCTTTCTACCGCTGGAAAACGGCGGATATGCGGTTGTCCCGACATGCGTCCGGCATGTGCCCCGACAGGTGCGCCGCCAGGTGTGCTGCCAGGCGTCCCGCCAGGTGTTCTGCCTTGCATCCCGTCAGCTGTCCCGACATGCGTCCGCGCGGGGCGGCGGGGCGTACTGCCCCATCGCCCCGCGCGGGCCGCGGCGGCTCCCGAACGGGTCTTGTGCCCAACGGTCTTGCGGTCTTGCGGTCTTGCGGTTGCGGATTCCTGTGCGTGTCGTGGGACTGCGGCTCAGTGGGCCACGACACGCGCCATCGATCCGCGGCGCGGCTGCACCGGAACTCCACGGGCGGGTTCCGGGGCGGACCTGACGCCTGGTCCGACCGGTCCGGCCTGACGGCCGGCGGGTTGTGCGGTGGCGCTGCGGCGTGGCTGTGCCCCAGCACCGTTCTGGACGTCCATCACGGCGTGCGCCACGAGACCGCCCATCGGGTCGTGCCTGATCAGGTCCCGCAGCCGGGAGCGGGACGAGCGTCCCTCGTTCCCCGGATACAGGTGCTTGCCGAGGCCGACCGCGTGCGCCAGTGCGGCGAGCGCCGCGGTCCGCGGGTCCGGCGGTACGCCGGTGCGGATCGCGGAGTCCAGCCGGGCCTTGATCTCCCGGCTGATCTCGTTGTCGGTCGCCTGATAGCGAGTCGTCGGCAGCACTCCACACATCTGTCCCGCTACGGCGGCAACCATGCCGCACCGTTCCAGATGCGAGAGGTACGTCTGGCGAAGCCCAAGGCGCGGCCCGCCGATCCAGTGGACAGCCCGTACCGGAGCGCCACGCCTTCGCAGCAACTCCAACGCGCAGTCCAAAGTCGGATCTCCAGTCGGCCGTGGTGCCACCACGGCGATACGATCCCCGTCAGGGGCTATCCGTCCGGCCAGCGCGAGCTCCACTAGCTGCGCTCCGGCCAGACCAAGGTCGAGCGACTGCGGCTGTGCGGTGGTACCCGTGGTCGGGTCCAACGCCAGCAACAGAAGCTCTTCCGGAAGAGTTCTGCGGCTCCTGCCCATCCATGCCTCCCCGCGTGGATGAATGACAGGGTGACCCCTCTCACATTGGTCTGTCGAGGGTGCGTGACCTGTTTGTAGTGGAACCAGTAGGTATGTCGTTCTCGTCTACCGCAGGAGCCAAGCCCTCGACACAGGACACTGGTACATGGTTCGGACACCGCCGCGAGGCGGGTCTTGGGCGGGCGGTTCACGGTTCGGCAGGCGCGCGGACGGCGTGCGGCACATGGAGGAGGCATCGGTGGCGGGCGAGTCCCCCGACAGGTCGAAGCAGCGCGAGTCGTCGGCAGAACCGACGTCGGGGAGCGCGGGCACGGTTCCCGAAGCACGCGAGCCCCGCGATCCGCGGATCGCGGTGACGCGGGAGAGCGAGTCGACGGCCTCGACGTCCGCGTCGGGGGGCGGGGTGGACACGGCGACCCGGGTGTTCTCCGTACGGGACCTGAAGACCGACGAGGCCGAGAAGCCGGCGGAGGCCGACGAGCCCGCGAAGGCCGAGGAGCCCGCTGAGGCCGACGAGCCCGCTGAGGCCGACGAGCCCGCGAAGGCTTCGAAGGCCGAGGAGCCCGAGGACGCGGCGGAGCCCGAGGACGCGGCGGAGGCTGACGCCGACGAATCCGCCGTAGAGCCCACCGGGGAAGCCTCCGAACTCGCCGTGGACGCCGACGAGCCCGAGGACGAGACCGCCGAGCCGACCGAGGACGCCGAGAAGGCCGCCCAGGGCGGTTCTGACGGCCCCGGGGACGCCGAGAGCCCCAAGAGCGACTCGGAGACCCCCGAGGACGCCCCTGACGCCCCTGGGGGCGGCGACGAGCGGCTGCGGGCGGTCGTGGCCCAGTGGGTGACCTCCGCGGACGAGAAGGAACGTTCCGAGGCCGACGACGAGCGCGACGACGACGAGCGCGACGACGACGAGCCGGAGCCCCGGCCGGAGGCCGCGGCCAAGTCCGCCGCCAAGGCCGCGCCGAAGTGGGCGGCCGACGCCTCTGACAAGGACGACGCGGACGACACGGACAAGAAGGAAAGCAAGGAGAAGGCGGACAAGAAGGACGACGAAGGCGACAAGGAAGCCGAGGGCGGCGAGCCCGCGGCCGACGTCTCCGACGACGAGCCCGACGACTCCCCCGTAGACCAGCCCACCGCCGTCTTCAAGGCCCCCCGGCCCGCCAAGCCCGCCGTCGACCAGCCGACCACCACGCTGAAGCTGAGCGACGCCGTCAGGAAGGCCGGGCCGGAGACCAAGCCCGAGCCGAAGGCGGAGCCCGAGGCCAAGCCCGCGCCGGAGGTCGAGCGGACCAGCAGGTTCGTCGCGCTCAAGCCGCTCGACGAGCCGCGCACGCCGAAGCCCGCCGCGCCGACCGGCGCCGCCGCCGACGTCACCGCTCTCGTCCCCCAGATCGGTCCCGAGCGCACCACGCAGCAGCCGCTGCCGCCGAAGCCGCCGCTGGATCTGCTGGCCGAGCTGACGAACACCCCGCCGCCTCCGCCGACCCCGCTGCGGACGGTCGGGCGGCGGCTGAAGATCTGGACGCCGCTGGTCATCCTGCTGATCGTCGTGTTTGCGATCGTGCAGGCCGTGCGCCCGCTGCCGGCGACCGCGTTGACCCTCACCGCGAAGGACTCGTACACCTTCGAGGGCGGCAAGACGCAGCTGCCCTGGCCGAGTGAGGGGCAGGGCTGGATGGACGCCGACGGCGTCGGCACGATGGGCAGTTTCGGCAAGCAGACGCCCGTGGCCATCGGCTCGGTCGCCAAGACCATGACGGCGTACATCATCCTCAAGGACCACCCGATGAAGGCCGGGGAGGAAGGTCCGGAGATCGAGGTCGACGCGACGGCGGAGAAGGAGGGCGGCTACGACCTCTCCGGCGACGAGTCGACGCTCAACACCGTCAAGGCCGGCGACCAACTCACCGAGAAGCAGGCCCTGTCGGCCGTTCTGATCCCCTCCGCCAACAACATCGCGCGGCTGCTCGCGCGCTGGGACGCGGGCTCGGAGGCGGCGTTCGTGAAGAAGATGAACGCCACCGCCAAGGAACTGGGGATGACGAACACGACGTACACCGACCCGTCGGGCCTGAAGGAGACCACCGTCTCCACGGCCGAGGACCAGGTGAAGCTCGGCCGCGCGTTCGTTAAGGTCCCGGCCCTGGTCGCCATCTCCAGCGCGGCCAGCTGGACCGACCCGTCCGGCAAGTACTGGACGAACTACAACACTCTGCCGTACTACATCGGCGCGATCGGCATCAAGACCGGCAGCACCACCGCGGCCGGCGGCAACCTGCTCTTCGCCTCCCGCAAGAAGGTCAACGGGCGGACGGTGACCCTCGTCGGCGCGGTCCTCGGCCAGCACAAGCCGAAGATCCTCGAGACGGTCAACGCGGTCAGCAAGACGGCGCTGCTCGCCGCCCAGGACGCGCTCACCTCGGCGAAGATCCTGAAGAAGGGCGACGTCGTCGGGTACGTGGACGACAAGCTGGGCGGGCACACGCCCGTCGTCATCACCAAGGACGTCCCCGCCGTCGGCTGGGCGGGCATGACGGTGAAGCTGTCCTTCACCGCCGACGAGGTGCCGCACACGGCGAAGGCGGGCACCCAGGTGGGCACGCTCACCGTCGGGGACGGCTCCAGCAGTGCCGTGAAGGTGCCGGTCGCCCTTCAGGCGGACCTGGTCGAGCCGGGCTTCTCGGACAAGCTGAAGCGCGTCGGCTGACCGGCGACCGGCCGTCGTCCCGTGGACGCACGCTTCTTCCGTCACCCCGTCGGGCAGCCGCCCGGCGGGGTGCGTGCTAGCGTCACGAAACGGGACAGGTCGCCGGTCGCGAGGAAGCTGCCGTGAAGCGGACGCGAACGGTACGCGGCCGAGAACAGAAGACGGGACACGGGGAGTGCCTTCAGGTGGCCACTGCGGAGCCGACACGCGCCGAGGACGACACCGACACCGGTCCGGACCCGGACACCGGTGCGCGCACCCGGGTGCCCGCGCCCGCGTCGGGTGATCATGACAAGCGTGCGCACGACGACCACGACGACGATCACGACCACCCTCACGCCCATGATCACGACGACCCCGCCCCCTCCCGCATGAGCGCCGCCTACGACCGCCTGCGCGGCTGGCTCCGCCGGCATCTCGTCCTCTCCGTCACCGGCCTCTCCGGCGTCCTCCACCTCGTCTGGTTCTTCGCGTTCGCGAACAGCGGCGGCGACCTCGCGGCGCAGGACGCGTGGGCCGAGTTCGTCGGCCGCCATCCCGACTCCGCGTACAACCTCGCCTGGTACGGCGGGATGCACCCGGTGTCGTACAGCGTGGTGTCGCCGTATCTGATGTCGGTGCTCGGCGTCCGTACGACGATGATGATCGCCGGGACGCTCTCGGCGGGGCTGCTGACCCTGATCCTGCTGCGCTGCCGGCCGGTGAAGAACCCGGTGTGGCCGGCGCTGGCGGGCGTCTTCGCCCTGCTGTGCAACGCCGCCTCCGGCCGGGTGACCTTCGGCCTGGGCAACATGTTCGCGCTGGCCGCGGTCGCCGTCGTGTTCTGCTGGCCGCACCGCTGGCGCTACAAACGCTGGGCGAAGGCCCTGTGCGCGGCCCCGCTCGCCGCCCTCGCCACCATGGGGTCGCCGGTCGCGGGACTGTTCGTGGGCCTGGTGGCGGTCGCGCTGTTCCTGCAGAAGCGGCGGCCGGGCGCGTGGGCGCTGGGCCTGGCCCCGGCGGCGGTCGTCGCGGTCTCCGCCTGGCTGTTCCCCTTCTCCGGCACCCAGCCGATGTCCTTCGCCTCGGCGTCCCTGCCCCTGATGTCCGCCGCCGCCGTCTACTACGTCGTCCCGCGCGACTGGAAGACCGTACGGATCACGGCCGCCGTGTACGGGCTCGGGGTACTGCTGGTCTGGCTGATCAGCTCGCAGATCGGGTCCAACATCACCCGGCTCGCGATGCTGTTCACGGGCGTGGTGCTGATGGCCGCCCTGCCGTTCACGGTGCCGCGCAGCCGCAAGTGGTACGTGACCGTCCTGGCGTTCGCCGGGTTCGTCGGCTGGATCGGCTTCAAGTCGGTCGACGACGTCTACCGTACGACCCCTGCCGCCTCCTGGGCGCGTGAGCTGGCCCCTCTCGTCAACGAACTCCAGGACACCGGCGCGGAGAAGGGCCGTGTCGAGGTCGTGCCGGCCCGCTCGCACCGCGAGGCCTCCGCCCTCGCGCCCTACGTCAACCTGGCCCGCGGCTGGAACCGGCAGGCCGACATGGAGCGCAACCCCCTCTTCTACGACGACACCCTCAACTCGGCGAACTACCACGAGTGGCTCCAGCGGTGGGCCGTGCACTTCGTCGTCGTCCCCAAGGACGAACTGGACGGGGACGGCGGCGAGCGCGAGCGGGAACTGGTGCAGCGCGGGCTGCCGTACCTGTCGCAGGTGTGGGGCGACGCGAACTGGCAGCTGTTCCGGGTCACCGACCCCGCGTCACTCGCCGAGCCGAACGCGGTCGTGCAGCGCGCCGAGCAGGGCGAGATGACGATCGACGTGAAGAAGGCGGGGCGGATCCTGATCCGGATCCCGTACTCGCCGTGGCTCAGCGTCGTCGACGCGGAGGGCAAGAGCCTGAAGGCTCCCCAGGAGACGGAGGCGTCGAAGCACCGGGCCGAGGGCGAGGCGAAGTCGTACTCCAACGTCAACGGGTGTCTGTACGAGACGGAGGAGGACGCGGAGGGCGACAAGTGGACGATGCTGCTCGCACCGAAGGCGGGCACGTATCGGCTGGCCGCGCCCTATCAGCTGCCCCGGGGCACCCCGTGCCCGGACGAGCTGAAGTGACCCCGCGTCGAGGATGACCGCCCGTGACTACCTCAGCTGGGCCACATAGGCGTCCGTCCCCGGCACCGTAGGCACGAACGGTGCCACCAGCTCCACCCTCCCCCCGACCCCCGCGTCCGTCACCGCCTCGTCCAACCCCCTGAAGTGCTGCTCCCAGCACTCCCTCGGGTCGGTCTGCAGGAACCACAGGAGGGTCAGGCGGGTGTCGACGCCCTCGACCTGCTTGACGTACGTCATGCGGTCGCCGGGGAGGGGGGTCGGGCGGAAGACGGTGACCATGGCGGCCGGGGAGCCGGCGAGGCGCTTGGGAAGGTGGCGGGCGCGGAGCCACTCCAGGAGGTCGGCGCGCTGCTCGGGGGTCTCGGCGTCGACGACCTCGACGACCAGCCCGGCGTACGGATGGTCCAGGGCGTGGAAGTCCCTCGGGCCCGCCGCCCCGTCCCGGTACACCGTCGCCTCGTGGTCCTGGAAGGCCGTGAACACGTGGGTGCGGTCCTGGTAGACGCGGGCGTCCCGGTTGAGGCGCTTGTTGACGGCGACGGTCCACTTCATGTGGTCGTCGTAGCGGCCGTCCGTGACCCAGTACGTGGAGAGGTAGCAGCCGGCGGTGACGGGCTGGGCGATCGCCGACTTCTCGGGATAGCGGAGCAGTTGCAGATCCCGGGTCGCCACCCATCGCCGTCCCGCGTACATCCAGGGCATGGCCATCGCGCCGGCGTAGTAGTGGTCGTCCTCGTACCAGCGGTTGTAGGCGTACTCGTGCCCCGGGTGCGGCTCGACCATGGTGATCAGGGCATGGCCGGGACGGACTCCGTACGGGCCCACGGCGGCCAGTTCGGCGTACGTCTCGCTGCGGGTCTCCTCGCTCACGTTGCTCCCCTTCCGTCCTCCTGCGCTCACCCCTACTCTGACGCTCCGTCAGAAAAGGTGCCAGAGCCGGGAGGCCACCGATGTCACTGCTCGCGGGCAAGACCGTCGTCGTCTCGGGAGTCGGGGCCGGGCTCGGACACCAGGTCGCCGCCGCCGTCGTTCGGGACGGCGGGAGCGCCGTGCTGGGGGCGCGGACCGAGGCGAACCTCGCCAAGAGCGCGGCCGAGATCGATCCGGACGGGTCGCACACCGCATGGCGGGCGACCGACATCAGGGACGAGGGCCAGTGCGAGGCGCTCGCGGCGCTGGCGCGGGAGCGGTTCGGCGGGATCGACGCGGTGGTCCACGTGGCCGCCTGGGACTCCTACTTCGGCGGGCTGGCGGACGCCGACTTCACGACCTGGCAGTCGGTCCTGGACGTGAACCTGCTGGGGACGCTGCGGATGACCCGGGCGTGCCTGGCGGGACTGAGGGCGCGCGGGGGCGGGTCGGTCGTCTTCATCGGCACGCAGTCGGCGGTGGCGGCCCCCTCCCAGGTGCGGCAGGCGGCGTACGCGGCGTCGAAGGGGGCGCTGACCAGCGCGATGTACTCCCTGGCGCGGGAGTTGGGTCCGGACCGGATCCGGGTCAACACCGTGCTGCCGGGGTGGATGTGGGGGCCGCCGGTGCAGGCGTACGTGCAGTTCACGGCGCAGACGGAGGGGGTGCCGGAGGCGGAGGTGCTGGGCCGGCTCACCGAGCGGATGGCCCTGCCGGATCTGGCCACGGACGCGGACGTGGCGGACGCGGCGGCGTTTCTCGCCTCGGACCGGGCGCGGGCGATCACGGGGCAGTCCTTGCTGGTCAACGCAGGTGAGTTGATGCGATGACCCATCAGGACTCTGTTCATGTGGATGAACGCAGACCATGATACCGAATACCTTTACCTCCCTTTGACCTTACGGTTACTTGTCGTGTTCACGCAACAGCGCCCACGATGAGCGCCGAGCGAACCATGGGAGGGCGCACATGAACGGGCTCGACTGGGCCGTGCTCATCGGCTACTTCGGCGTGATGGTCGCCATCGGCGTCTGGTCGCACAAACGGGTGGACGACGTCAGCGACTTCTTCACCGCCGGCGGCAAGATGCCCTGGTGGCTGTCCGGCATCTCGCACCACATGTCCGGCTACAGCGCGGTGATGTTCACCGGGTACGCGGGCATCGCCTACACCTACGGCGTGACCTCCTTCGTCACCTGGTCCTTCCCCATCGCCCTCGGCGTCGCCATCGGCTCCAAGCTGTTCGCGCCGCGCATCAACCGGCTGCGGTCGCGGCTGCACGTGGCCTCGCCGCTGGAGTACCTGAAGAACCGCTACGACCTCAAGACCCAACAGGCGCTCGCCTGGTCCGGGATGCTGCTGAAGATCGTGGACGTGGGCGCGAAGTGGGCCGCGATCGCCACCCTGTTGTCCGTCTTCACGGGCATCTCCCTGAACCAGGGCATCCTCATCACCGGCGCGATCACCGCCGTCTACTGCACGATCGGCGGCCTGTGGGCGGACGCGCTGACCGAACTCGGCCAGTTCGTCATCCAACTCCTGGCCGGCGTCGCGATGTTCGTCGCCGTCGTGCTCAAGCTCGACGACAAGGGCATCGGCTTCTTCGGAGCCTGGGACGAGCCCGAGCTCAAGGGCCACGGGGAGCCGCTGGTGGGGCCGTACGGCACGGTCTTCCTGCTCGCCTTCCTCTTCATCAAGCTCTTCGAGTACAACGGCGGCATGCTCAACCAGGCCCAGCGCTACATGGCCACGGCCAACGCGCGCGAGGCCGAGCGGTCGGCGCGACTGTCCGCCGCCCTGTGGCTGGTATGGCCCGTGGTGCTGTTCTTCCCCATGTGGATGTCACCGCTCCTGGTGCAGTCGCAGAAGCCCGACGGCTCCGACTCCTACGGCCTGATGACCGAACAGCTGCTCCCGCACGGCCTGTTGGGGCTCGTCATCGTCGGCTTCTTCTCGCACACCATGGCCATGTGCTCCTCCGACGCCAACGCCATCGCCGCCGTCTTCACCCGGGACTGCGCGCCGGTGGTGTGGCGCAGGGCGCGGACGTGGAGCGAGGGCCAGGGGCTGCGCGTCGCCCGGATCACGACCGTGGTCTTCCTCGGCCTGTCCATGGCGGCGGCCACCCAGGTCAACTCCCCCGCCTTCAAGGACATCATCACGGTCGTCATCAAGTGGGTGGCCGGTCTGATGGGCCCGATGGCCATCCCGATGATGCTGGGCCTGCTGCGCCCCTTCCGCCGCTCCGGCCCGACGGCCGCGCTGACCAGCTGGTCGATGGGTCTGCTGGCCTTCTGGCTGGTCAACTACCCGATCAACTGGAACGTCGACGGCGGGGTGCCGTTGCAGTACCAGGTCTCGATCCCGCTGGCCGTGTCCCTGGTCCTGTACATCCTGATCGGCTTCCTCAAGCCGGAGGACACCCCCGAGCGGCTCGCGATCATCGAGCGGATCAACACGGACGGGGACGACAGCTCTTCGGGCGGCGCGGCGGCGGCCGTACCCGAGCCGCGGGACGACGCCGCCGTGCGGGGCGCGGTGCCGGCCAAGGATCTCTAACTTCCCCTGGGATACCTGGCCAGCCAGCCCGGAGACGCCCCGGAGGGGTTGTGCAGGGCCGGCCCCTGGGTCATCTCCATGGCGAAGTCGTCGGCCAGTTCCAGGATCGTGGGGCGGCCCTCCAGCTCGGCCAGCCAGGCCGGCGGGAGGGCCGTCTCGCCGTACATCGCCCCGAGCAGCCCGCCCGCCAGGGCGGCGGTCGCGGCCGAGGGGCCGTCCTGGTTCACCGCGAGCCGCAGACCGTGCCGGACGTCCTCCGCGACGAGCGCGCAGTAGACCGCCCCGGACAGCACACCCGCCCCCGCCCCCACCCCCGTGAGCTCCGCCACCCGTGCCGGGCCCGGCAGTCCCTGCCGTACGGCTCCCAGCGCGCGCTGCAGCGCCTCCGACACCGGCTCGTGCCCCGGCCGGGCGGCGAGCAGGGCGCGCGTCTGCTGCACCGCCGCGTCCAGGCTCTCGCCGCGGGCCAGCGCGTGCACGATCACCGCGTACGCGCCCGCCGCGAGGTATCCCACCGGGTGCCCGTGGGTCTGGGCCGCACACTCGACGGCGAGCTGGGCGACCAACTGCGGCTCCCAGCCGACGAGCAGCCCGAAGGGCGCCGAGCGGGCGACCGCCTCCCAGCCGGCGCCGGCCTCGCCGGGGTTCTTGGGCGAGTCGAGGGTGCCCATACGGTCGTCGCCGAGCCCGAGCAGCAGGGCGCGGGTCGGATCCCGGCGGGCGTACAGCCACTCCTCGTGGGCGAGCCAGCCGTCGTCCTTGCGGCGCAGGTCGGGGCCCCAGTCGCGCTGGGTGGCCGCCCAGCGCAGATACGCCCGGTGCAGATCGGTCGGCGGATACCAGGCTCCGGTGTCCCGGCGGACCTGGGCGCGGATCAGGCCGTCCACGGTGAACAGGGTCAGCTGGGTGAGATGCGTGACCGCGCCGCGGCGGCCGTAGGCCGGGGCCAGGTCGACGACGCCCTCCTGGCCGTACCCCTGCCGGATGGCCTCGATCCCGAGCCCGTCGACAGGGGCCCCGAGCGCGTCCCCGACGGCCGCGCACAGCAGCGTGCCGCGCACCCGGCTACGGAAGTCCTGTTGTTCGGTGCGGCCCCAGACCGGACCGGCCGTCGCCCCCACCAAGTCCCCCCAGCTCTCCCGGGCACCGTCCGTACGTACGACGTCCGTCACTGTAATCGAACGCCGGTGGGGCGGGTGATGGAGATCTGGTGGGGTAAGGAGTTCGTCATGACCACGCCCACCTCACGTGCCTCACAGGCCTCACGTGTTCTCCCCCTCGCCGCCACTCTCCTCACCGGGACGGTCGCGCTCTACACGGTCCTCGTCGCCTTAGGGAACATCACGGACTTCGGCACCAACCAGCAGTTCGTCCGCCATGTGCTGGCGATGGACACGACGTTCAAGGACGACGACCTGATGTGGCGGGCGGTGACGAGCAAGGGCCTGCAGGACGCGGCCTACGTCGCGATCATCGCGTGGGAGACCGTCGCCGGGCTCGTCCTGGTCGCCGGGACCTGGTTCTGGGCGCGCCGGGACTTCGTACGCGCCCGGGCCCTGTCGACGTACGGGCTGCTGATGCTGATGCTGCTCTTCGGGGCCGGGTTCATCGCGATCGGCGGCGAGTGGTTCGCGATGTGGCAGTCGGACACCTGGAACGGGCTGGACGCGGCGACACGGGCGTTCCTGTTCAGCGGGATCGTGCTGATCGTCGACCATCTGCCGTTCCCGACGGACGAACAGACCGCCTGACCCGCCCGCTGCCCCTTTTCGCTTATCGCCTTTCGCTCATCGGCTTTCGCATTTCGCTTTCCGCTGCTTGATCTCCTGCTACTCCACGACCCGTACCTTCGTCCCCGTGTCGCCGAACGCCCACAGGGCCGCGCCGTCCGCCTTGGCCATACGGATGCCGCCGGTCTGCGCGCCGGAGGCGGCCGGGGGCGGGGAAGAGCCGTCGACCGCGTTCGAGAAGGCGATGTTGACGCCCGAGACGACGGAGAAGTAGATGATGTGCTCGATCTCCACGCCGTCCGAGCCGGTTGTCGCGTCCTTGCGGACGGAGACCGTGTAGGTGCCGGGCACCGGGCCGATCGTGCCCGGCCAGACGACGAAGGTACGGCGGGCGGTGTCGTCCGCGTCGACCAGCCAGACCCGGTGGTCGGAGAGGTCGTAGACCACCCGCCGACCCGTGCCGGAGGCGTCCGGCACCCCGGTCTTCGACGGGGCCGGGGACGCCTTCGGCGAGGCGGAGGGCTTCGCGTCCGCGTTCGCGGACGCCGACGCGGTCGGGCGGGTCGCCGCCGTCGGGTGCGGGCCCTGCTCGGCCTTCACCGTCAGGACGACGACCGCGGCGACAGCGCCCGTCGTCAGACCGCTGACCCAGACCCACGAGGGAAGCCGTCGGGCAGGCACGGGCACGCAACTCCTCAGCTACTCAGCCACTCAGCTACGGAAGACCTCCGAAGACCCCCCTACCGGAGGTCGGATCATCGTACTCACTCCAGCACCGGCAGAAGCTCCGGCAGATGCCCGTCCGAGGCCGACGCGGCGCGCTGCCGCTCCTCGGACACCTCGCCGTACAGCGTCGTACGCGCGCGTGCCGGGCGGCCCGCCGCCTCCGCGACCGCGATCAGATCCTTGACGGACTTGTACGAGCCGTACGACGAGCCCGCCATCCGGGAGATCGTCTCCTCCATCAGCGTGCCGCCCAGGTCGTTCGCCCCCGAGCGGAGCATCTCCGCCGCGCCCTCCGTGCCCAGCTTGACCCAGCTGGTCTGGATGTTGGGGATGTGCGGGTGGAGCAGAAGCCGGGCCATGGCCGTCACCGCGCGGTTGTCCCGCATGGTCGGGCCGGGCCGGGCGATGCCCGCCAGGTACACCGGCGCGTTGGTGTGGATGAAGGGAAGGGTGACGAACTCCGTGAAACCGCCGGTGCGCTGCTGGATCCCGGCGAGGGTGCGCAGATGGCCGAGCCAGTGCCGGGGCTGGTCGACATGGCCGTACATCATCGTCGAGGACGACCGGATCCCGACCTCGTGGGCCGTCGTGACGACCTCGATCCAGGTCGCCGTCGGGAGCTTGCCCTTGGTCAGGACCCAGCGGACCTCGTCGTCGAGGATCTCGGCGGCGGTGCCGGGGATGGTGTCCAGGCCCGCCTCCTTCGCGGCCGTGAGCCACTCGCGGATCGAGAGGCCCGTCCTGGTCGCGCCGTTGACGACCTCCATCGGCGAGAAGGCGTGCACATGCATGCCGGGCACCCGCTCCTTCACCGCCTTCGCGATGTCGAAGTACGCCGTGCCGGGCAGGTCCGGGTGGATCCCGCCCTGCATGCAGACCTCCACCGCGCCCACCTCCCACGCCTGCTGGGCGCGGTCCGCGACCTGGTCCAGCGACAGCGTGTAGGCGTCGGCGTCGGTACGGCGCTGCGCGAACGCGCAGAAACGGCAGCCGGTGTAGCAGACGTTGGTGAAGTTGATGTTCCGCGTGACGATGTAGGTGACGTCGTCGCCCACCACCGACCTGCGCAGATCGTCCGCGATCCGCGTGAGCGCGTCCAGCGCCGGCCCGTCCGCGTGCAGCAGCGCGAGCGCCTCGTCGTCGGTGAGCTTCGTCGGGTCGTCGGCGGCCGTCGCGAGCGCCTGGCGTACGTCGGTGTCGATGCGCTCCGGGACCATGCCGGGGGCGGCGGCCTCACGCAGGGCGGCCCAGTCGCCGTACACCTCGTCGAAGTCGTCGCGGCGGTCGGACGTACGGCCGTCGGTGTCGATGGTGCGGTGCAGGTCGGTGCGGCCGGACGCCTCGAAGACCTCCTCCGGCTCCTGCCAGGGCAGCCCCCGCGGCAGGGCCTCGGGGCGGGCGAGACCGGTCTCCGGGTCGGCCAGCGCGCGGACGTGCGGGAGGAGACGCGGATCCAGCCAGGGCTCGCCGCGGCCGACGAACTCCGGGTACACGCAGAGACGTTCCCTCAGCTCGAAGCCGGCCGCCGCGGACTTCGCGGCGAGGTCCTCGATCTGCGGCCAGGGGCGCTCGGGGTTGACGTGGTCGATGGTGAGCGGGGAGACCCCGCCCCAGTCGTCGATGCCCGCCCCGATCAGCCGCTCGTACTCGCTGTCGACCAGGTTGGGCGGAGCCTGGAGACAGGCGGACGGACCGAGGAGAAGACGCGCGACGGCCACCGTGGCGACCAGCTCGTCGAGTTCCGCGTCCGGCATCCCGCGCATCGCCGTGTCCGGCTTGGCGCGGAAGTTCTGGATGATCAGCTCCTGGACGCCGTGATAGGCGCGCGAGATCTTCCGCAGCGCGAAGAGGGAGTCGGCGCGCTCCTCGTAGGTCTCGCCGATCCCGATCAGAATGCCGGAGGTGAAGGGGACGGACGACCGCCCGGCGTCCTCCAGAACGCGCAGCCGTACGGCGGGCTCCTTGTCCGGGGACCCGTGGTGCGGCCCGCCAGGCTCGGACCACAGCCGGGTCGCCGTCGTCTCCAGCATCATGCCCATGCTGGGCGCGACCGGCTTGAGACGCTGGAAGTCGGTCCAGGACATCACGCCCGGGTTGAGGTGCGGCAGCAGCCCGGTCTCCTCCAGGATGCGGATGGAGATGGCGCGGACATAGGCGATCGTGTCGTCGTAGCCGTGCGCGTCGAGCCACTCGCGCGCCTCCGGCCACCGCTCCTCCGGCTTGTCGCCGAGGGTGATCAGCGCTTCCTTGCAGCCGAGGGCCGCGCCCTTGCGGGCGACGTCCAGCACCTCGTCCGGGGACATGAACATCCCGTGCCCGGCGCGCCGCAGCTTGCCCGGGACGGTGACGAAGGTGCAGTAGTGGCACTTGTCCCGGCACAACCGGGTGAGGGGGATGAAGACGCTCTTCGAGTACGTGATGACGCCGGGCCGACCCGCCGCTTCCAGCCCCGCGTCCCGCACCCGGGCGGCGGACCCGGCGAGGTCCTCCAGGTGAGCACCACGAGCCTGGAGCAGGACCGCGGCCTCGGCGACGTCGAGCGCGACGCCGTCCCGGGCACGTTTGAGGGCACGACGCAGGGAGTTCTCGGTGGGGCCGGTTCCGGAGGTCACGGAAGTGGTCATCCTTTGAGCATACGTTCGCGCTGATCAGGGCAGAGGGGTACGTCCGTTTCCGCCCGGACCGAAGGTCGTTACACGGTGTCACTCGATCCCGGTGGGCGACGTCACCCGTTCACGGGGAGGAAACGCGCGTACTCGTCCAGCAGGCCCAGCACCTCCGCCTCCCCCGCCGGAGGCAGTTGCACCACGACCTCCTCGATGCCCAGCTCCGCGTAGTACGCGAGCTTGCCGGGGGACGGGTGGACCGCGTACGGGACGACCTGGAGGGCCCCCGGGTCACGGCCCGCCTCGGCCCAGGCCGCCCGCAGCGCCGGCAGCGACTCGGACAGGCCGCGCCCGCCGATCGGCAGCCACCCGTCCGCGTACTCGCAGATGTGCGCGAACAGCTTCGGGCCCGCCGCCCCGCCGACGAGGGTGCGGGGACCGGTGACCGGGCCGCGCGGCTTCTGCACGGGCTTGGGGTACGCGCTGCTGGCGCGCACACTCCCGTACTCCCCCTCGTACGCCGTCGGCTCCTGCGCCCACAGGCTCTGCATCAGCCGCACCCGGTCCCGGACCAGCTCACGCCGGGTGCGCCACTCGACGCCGTGATCGGCGGCCTCCTCGACGTTCCAGCCGTAACCGAGGCCGAGGGTCAACCGCCCGCCCGAGAGGTGATCGACGGTCGCGATCTGCTTGGCCAGGTCGATCGGGTCGTGCTGGGCGACGAGCGTGATCCCGGTCCCGAGCCCGAGCCCCTCGGTGACGGCGGCGGCCTGCCCGAGGGCGACGAAGGGGTCGAGCGTGCGGCCGTACTCGCGGGGCAGTTCGCCGCCGGCGGGGTAGGGGGTGACGCGCTCGACGGGGATGTGCGTGTGCTCGGGAAGGTAGAGCCCGGCGAACCCACGCTGCTCCAGCTCACGGGCGAGACGGGTCGGGGTGATCGTCTCGTCGGTGAGGAAGATCGTTACGGCGATGCGCAGGGGCAGGGGCATGGCGACAGGCCTTTCGACGCGGTTGTCGGCTCTGGCGGGGCTGGCGATCTCCTCACATCTGTACCGGGAGGAGGGCCGCCTGTCCATACCGACCGGTCGGCATCATGGAGGGGAGGTCACTCCAGGGAGGTCACTCCAGGGAGATCACCCTGGGGAGGCCCACAACACATCCGTCAACTCGCCCCGACTCACCACAAGATCAGTGACCGGGGTCAGATCAGGGCCGGTCCCGGTTCGGACGCCCCTGCGGGCCCGGCACAAACAGGCTCAGCCGATAGGTGGTCGGCTGCACCAGTCGCCCACAGAGTGTGTCGACCCGGGTCGTCGCCCAGTCGATCTGCTCCTCCGCGGAACGCAGACCGCGCAGATGCGCACGCCACTCCGACTCGTCCTGAGTTTCGAAGACGGTTTTCCAGTAGCCCGTGCCAGGAGCGGTGAGATCAGCAATCCGCCGACTCGCCGCCTGCTGCTGTCGCCTTCTCTTCCTCTGACCTGGCACCACCACAGCATCGTCGGCTTGGCGACACCCCGGCAAGACGATTACCCCAGGCTCATGGCCGCCTACGAGTTGCTGATCATTTGCCAGACAGGCCCTGGCTAGGCCGAGATTGAGATTGAGGGCGTCTCCCCACCCCCAACAGCCAACTGAACGTCGGGCCACTCGCTTCTTTGCCAGTGTCGTGCTTCCGCGCCCCGTGTAAAGGGCGCTCCCTACGGTCGCGTCGCCTGCGGCGATCGGCCTGCGGCCCACCCTTGACACGGGCCGCTCCAGCACGGGCGAGAAGCGAGCGAGCGGCCGGGGGAGGAGCAGGGGGCCAGGTGGGAATTCCCTGGGGTGGGTTACGGGGCGGGCCGGGGTGGGGGGGCGCGGCCGCGCCTCGCCAGCACGCCGGGTGGGCTCAGCAGCTGCGGGCCGGTGGGGGGTGAGGGTTCGGGCGGCGCTGCGGCGGGGTGGGATGCGTCGGGTCGGCTTGGCGGCTTGCGGGCCGGTGGGTGGGGTGGGGTGGGGTGCTGCGGAGTGGGATGAAGGGGGGGAGTTGGGCTGTCTCGCCAGTCGCAGGGGTCTCGTCTGTTGCGGGGGAAGCCGTTGGTGGGGGTTTGCGGCCAGGGTTGGGTGGAGGAGGGTGGTGGCTGGTGTGCGGGGTGGCCCGAGTCCTCCAAACAGCCTTCGTCCCTTGTCTGGTGAGGCCCCCGTTACAGACGAGGCTCCCGCCGGCCCCGCCCGGCACGTCAGTCCCAAGTCGGCCCCTTGCCTCCGCAGCCCCCTTGGCCTGTCACCCCGTCAGTCCCAGTCGGCCCGTCGGCCCTAGAGCGACCCGAGGAGAGGCGGCCATCAGTCGTCGAAGAACAGCTCAAGATCCTCGATGGAGCCTGGCCCGGTCAAAAAACTCTCTGCCTGGGCAATCTCATTCCTTGGTGGCAATCTGCGCTCTCGGAGCTGTGTCATCCATAGCTCGCCCTGCTCGCCGATCGCATAGATTCCGGACAGCAGTTCGGCCATGCCCGCAGGGTGCGTCGGGCTGTGCCCGACGACGGGTTGGAGTTCCCACTCGCCTGCCCGAGCGGCCAGCCGGAGCACCCCGGCCCAGTTGGCGACCCGCCCGATACGTACGTGCCACGAGTCCTCGGTGAACGGCACCAGTCGGCTGCCCTGCAGGGCGTTGGTAGCAGCCCTGATGTCCGCTATCACCTGCCGTTCCACGGCATCACGGACCCAGCGCCCTTCCTGCGCTTCCTCGATGGCGGCGGACCACCACTCCCATGCGCCCTCCGGCCGGGCCGTGAACGTATCCATGCCGACAGGTTTCCATGTGCGCCGCCGTCATCGTTCAGAGGGAAGCCGATCAACCCGAGAACCAACTGATCAAAGAGACACCCCCTAGTCGGGCCGCCGCTCCCGCCTGCCCGTCAGCCCCCTCACCCTTTCCCTCGCCGGACGACCACCGGCCGCGAGCCGCCGACCCCACTCGGTGCCCCACCCGGCTGGAGCGCCGCTTGAACCCCCACCCCCCACCGGCCCGCAGCCCGCTGAGCCCAGCCGGCGTGCCCCCACCCCGCCGCAGCGCCGCCCGAACCCCCACCCCCATCAACCCGCAAGCCGCTGAGCCCACCCGGCGTGCCGGCGAGGCGCGGCCGCGCACCCCCCACCCCGGCCCGCCCCGCAACCCACCCCAGGGAACTCCCACCTGGCCACCCATCCCTCCGGGCCGCCCGCACGCTTCTCCCCCGTGCTGGAGCGGCCCGTGTCAAGGGTGGAGCGGAGCGGAATCGCCGCAGGCGACGCGACCGCAGGGAGCGCCCTTTACACGGGCCGCGGAAGCACGACACTGGCAAAGAAGCGGGCGGCCCCACGGCCACTGTTCTACTCACCCCGCGTTTCCTTCCCCGCAGTCCGCCCACAGCAGCTTGCCGCTCCTCGAAGCACCCGGTTCCTGAAGTACCGAGACGCCCCACTCGTCGGCGCAGGCCCGCACGAGGTGTAGGCCGCGGCCGTGTTCGGCGTCGGGCGGTGACGGGGGTGCGGGGGTGCCGCCGTACGAGAAGCCGGGTGGGATCCTCGGGTCCGTGTCCCAGACGGCCACGCGGAGGCGGCCGGGCCGGGGCGACAGGACGCGGAGTGAGTAGGGGCCCTTGGTGTGGAGGTGCGAGTTCGTCAGCAGCTCCGCCGCCATCAGTTCCGCGGTGGGAGCCAGCTCGGGCATCTCGTGGGCGGCCAGGATCAGTCTGAGCGCGCCCCTCGCGACACCCGGTGCGCGTGGATCGCGTGGAAGGTGCAGGGTGTAGTTCCAGGACGGCGATACGGTGGCCATCGGAAGTCTCCGATCACTGAGGGGAGTTGGACGAGTGCCTGGTGTCTCTGCCGTGGCGTCCCACGGTGCGCTTCCGGGCAGGGGGCCCGGGAATGACGATAGAGGGCGCGCAAAGTTCCTTTGCGCGATTTCGAAGGATCTCGACCTTTTCTCCCTCGTGTGGGTGACGAACTCCCCCTGCAAGGACGCCTCATGACATCCAGGCCCGCACCTACGGCCCGACGTGCCCGACTCGCGACGGAACTGCGCAAACTCCGCGAGCGGGCCGGTCTGACCTCGACCGAGGCGGCCCAACTGCTCAGCAGCAGTTCGGGTCAACTCAGCAACGTCGAGTCGGCCCGGTTCGGGGTGAGTCCGGAGCGCGTGCGGGCGATGGCCAACATCTACTCCTGCACGAACCAGCCCTACGTCGACGCCCTTGCCGACATGGCCGCCGAGAAGGTGCGCGGACAGTGGTGGGACGCGTACCGCGAGGTGCTCCCGTCAGGAATGCTCACCCTGGCCGAGCTGGAACACCACGCCACGGCCATCCGTACCGCCTTCACCGCGCACGTTCCCGGCATGCTCCAGATCACCGAGCACGCCCGCGAGATCTTCAGTCACGCGATCCCAGCGCCTACTCCGCCGGAGGTCGAGCATCGCGTCTCGCACCGCATCAAGCGACAGGACGTCGTGTTCCAGGCGAACCCGAATCCGTACAGCACCGTCATCCATGAAGCGGCCCTGCATATGCGGGTCGGCGGCCGGAGGGTGGCGCGGGAGCAGCTCCAGCACCTCATCGACATGAGCGAACGGGAGCACATCACCCTGCGCGTACTCCCCTTCGATGTCGGGGCGTTCCCGGGCTCGGGCCAGTCCATCAACTATCTGTGCGGCCCCGTTCCGGAGTTGGACACCGTGCAGCTCGACCAGTTCCACGGCCCCGTACTGCTGGATGCCGAGGCCCATCTGCAGAAGTACCGGCACCTCTTGGACGTCGTGGAAGCCACCGCCCTCAGCCCCGAGAAGTCCCGGGACCTGATCCACACCATCGCCCAGAGCCTTTGAACGAATCGACGGAATCGAAGGAGCCGACATGCCCACCTCCGCCTCGCAGAAGTCGTCTTACTGCCAGGAAGGCGAAGCCTGCGTCCACATATCCTCCGCCTCCACCCCTCCCGCCATCCACCTCACCGAATCCGCCGACCCCGCCCGAACCACCCTCACCGCCACCCCCCACGCCTTCGGCGCGCTGCTCAGTGCCGTGAAGTCCGCTGCTTCCGTGTAGGTGTTCATCGCGTCACCGTCACGGGCTCGGGCCGGGGCCCGCTTCGTCCGTCCAGTCCGCCAGGTCCGCCGCCACCGCCGCATGGTCCGACGGCCACACCCCGTCCACCGGTCGGTGCCCCGCCCGCCGTACGTGCCGCACATGGCCCTCGCCGACCGGGCCGGCCGGGCCGACGTGGATGTAGTCGATGCGGGCGGGGGGCTCCAGGATGCGGGCCGTGTACGGGTTGGCGGGGGTCCAGGTGGCGGCGGGGGCGGAGGGGTCGGCGTACTCCCAGGCGTCGTAGAGGTAATGGCCGGGGACGATCGGGGCGGTTTTGTAACCACCGAAGAGGCGGATCTCGTCGGAGTCCGGCCAGGCGTTGAAGTCGCCGGTGACGACGGGCGGGAAGGGCGTGCCGGCGCGGTGCCGGGCGACCAGGTGGGCCAGCGCGGTCACCTGGGCGCAGCGCACCGCCGAGGCGTGCGGGCCCGAGTTGAGGTGGGTGGTGAAGAAGGCGACGTCGTAGGAGGGGGCGGCCAGGCGGGCGTAAAGGGCGAGGCGGCCGTCGGCGAAGTCGGGAGGCGCCGGGAGCAGCAGCGTCTCCTGGTCGAGAATCGGCCAGCGGCTGAGCACCGCGTTGCCGATGTCGACGGTGTCTGCGTCGTGGTCGGCAATCCGTTTCCGCCAGCGTTCGGGGGACGGGGAGGGGGCCCATGCGCAGTGCAGGCCCAGTTCGTCGGCGAGCCACTGCGCCTGGTTCTCGCCGCCCGCCGCCCACACCTCCTGCAGGCCGACCACGTCCGGGCGCAGGTCGCGCAACACCGACCGGATCGCTTTCTGGCGTTCCCGCCAGGGGCCGAAGCGCCACCACAGGTTCCAGGTCACCACTCGCACGCGCAGCCACCCGCTCTCGTCACGCCGGCATCGGGGACCATTGAAGCAACAGCGCTTCCCGCGAAGGAGTCCCACGGACCATGTCCCGCCCCTCCGAGTCCCGCCCGGGCGAATCCGGCCCCGCCGAGCCCCGCCCCTCCCAGTCCCGTCTCTCCGCGCTCCGTTTCCGCGCGACCACCGCTGTGCAGCGCCACGTCGCCAACCCGTTGCTGCGCCGGTTGCCCCTTCAGACGGTCCTGGAGACCACCGGCCGCGTCTCCGGCCTGCCCCGCCGGACCCCGGTGGGCGGCCGCCGCGTCGGCGACTCCTTCTGGCTGGTCTCGGAGTTCGGCGAGCGCTCCCAGTACGTCCGCAACATCCAGGCCGACGCACGGGTGCGGGTGCGGATCCGGGGGCGCTGGCACGAGGGAACGGCGTCTCTGCTGCCGGACGACGACCCGGTCGTACGACTGCGGTCCCTGCCGCGGCTCAACAGCACCGCGGTCAGGGCCTTGGGAATGCAGTTGCTGACGGTGCGGGTGGATCTGGCCGACTGACCGTCAGGTCGAACTGCCGCACCGCTCGCGTCACTTGGTCGGCTTGTAGAAGGCGTACGTGGCGGAGTAGGGGACGCTGAGCTGGTCGGCGCCGGTGCAGGCGGCGGCGGGGGCGACGCCGCCGGACGTGTCGAGGCGCTGGATGTAGGAGACGTCGGCGAAGACCCCTGCGCCGCGGGTGGCGGTGGACTTCAGGAGGAGCTCGGGGATGGTGCCGGCCTTGGGGGAGGTGACGGCGGCGGCGGCGTTGACGGCGCTGCCGTCCACCGTGGACACCCAGACGGGGCCACGGGAGTGGAGGGCGACGGTGCGGTGGGCGCGGTCTCTCTTGGCCGACAGGGTCGCGGCGGGCTCCAGCAGCTTCCAGACGCCGTCGGTGCAGGTGTAGGTCTGGACGCCCTGGGCGGCGAAGACGCCGGTCAGCCGGTTGCCGTCGGGCACCTTGAGCGCGGCGGGCGCGTCGACGTGGGTGGGCGCGGACTGTGCGGGCGCGGCATGGCCGACGGTCGTGCTCAGCAGGGTGCCGGCGGTCGCGACGGCGAGTGCTGTGGTGGTCAGGGCAAGACGTTTGGCGAGCTTCATCGGGTGTTCTCCGAACGATTTCCGAACAAGTCACGGAGGGGCGGGACGGACACCGTCCACGCCCCTGCGGCGGGACCCTACGGGGCCGTCCAGGTTTCCGAAACCGGTTCCCCGATCTTCTGCACGCCGAGCCCGACGACCGGTACTCAAAGGGCAATTGGACAGGACACGTCGCTTTCTCACCCCGGCCGGGCGCTCACCCCGGCCAGACGACCGCCTGCACCTCGCTGTACGCGTGCAGGGCGTACGACCCCACGTCCCGGCCCACTCCGCTCTGTTTGAAGCCGCCGAAGGGGGCCTCCATGTTGCGGCCGACCGTGTTGACGCCGACCCCGCCGGCGCGTAGGCGTCGGGCGATCCGGAAGGCTCTGGCCACGTCCCCGGACCAGACGTAGTCGATCAGGCCGTAGTCGGAGTCGTTGGCGAGGTGGACGGCCTCGTCCTCCTCGTCGAAGGGGATGACGACGACGACCGGGCCGAAGATCTCCTCCCGGGCCACGCGCATGTCGTTGGTGCAGTCCGCGAGGAGGGTGGGGTTGATGTAGAAACCCGTTTCGAGCGCGGGGCGTTCGCCGCCGGTCAGGACGGTCGCGCCCTCTTTGCGGCCCAGTTCGACGTAGGACTCCACGCGGTCGCGGTGCTCCGCCGAGATGACCGGGCCGACCACCGTCTGCCGGTCCCGGGGGTCGCCCACGCGCAGCCGGGTGGCGTACGTCCTCAGACCCTCCAACAGGCGGTCGTACACGCCTCGTTGGGCCAGGACGCGGGTCGGCGCGGTGCAGATCTGGCCGCTGTAGAAGGAGAAGGTGGTGCCGATGCCGGAGACGGCGGAGGCGAGGTCCGCGTCGTCGAAGACGATGGCCGCGCCCTTGCCGCCCAGCTCCATCAGCTGGCGTTTCATGTCCCGGCCGCACACCTCGGCGATGCGCCGGCCGACCGCCGTGGAGCCCGTGAAGCTCACCATGTCGACGTCGGGGGACGAAACGGAGGCCTCGCCGACCTCCACCGCGCGCCCGGAGACGACGTTCACCACCCCGCGCGGGACGCCCGCCGCCTCCAGCGCCTCCGCCATCCGGTACACGGAGAGGGGGTCCTGCGGGGCGGGTTTCACCACGACCGTGTTGCCCATGGCGAGGGCGGGGGCGATCTTGCCGGCCGGGTTCGCCCACGGGTTGTTGTACGACGTGATGCAGGTGACGACGCCGACCGGCTGGCGGATGGCCAGCGCGCCCATCACCGCCGCCTTCCCCATCGGGCCTGCTTCGTTGATCTGGGGGTCGATCGGCCACTCGGAGGGCTCCACGCGCGCGTAGCGGCGGAAGCGGGCCGCGGCCACGCCCACCTGCATCGCCCTCGCGGTGCCGGTCGTCGCGCCGGTCTCGGCCCGGGCCAGCTCCGTGTACGGCGTGCTGTGCGCCTGGATGACGTCGGCGGCGCGGGCCAGCATCGCCGCCCGTTCCTGCGGGGCCGTGCGCGACCAGGGTCCGAAGGCCTCGCGGGCAGCGGCGCAGGCCGCGTGCACCTGGGCCCGCGAGGCCTCCGGGGCCCAGCCGACGGTCTCCTCGGTCGCCGGGTCGGTGACGGCGTAGCAACCGCCTTCCGGCTCGACCCAGTCCCCGCCGACGAACAGCCGTTGCCCGTCGCCGACTTGACGCCCGGCAGCCCGCTCCTGCCGTTCCGCCTCCCCCCGTCGGCTCACGTCGTGCTCACCGTCCTGGTGTCCCGGCCCGAGCGCAGCACCCGCCCCGGCACCGCGCCGGTCACCACGTCGTCGCGGATGGCCGCGACTCCGTTGACCCAGACGGCCCGTACGCCGATCGCCTTGGAGTCCAGGCGCGGGCTGTCGCCCGGCAGGTCGTGCAGCAGGGTGGCCTTGCCGGCGTCGATCCGCTCCGGGTCGAACAGGACGAGGTCCGCGTGGAAGCCCTCAGCCACCCTGCCCCGCTCGCGCAGCCCGAACAGCCGCGCCGGGTCGTCCGTGAGCATCTTCACCGCCTGCTCGAGCCCCACCAGCTTCCGCCCCCGCAGACAGTCCCCGAGGAAGCGTGTGGTGTACGGCGCTCCGCACATGCGGTCCAGGTGCGCGCCGGCGTCGGAGCCGCCGAGCAGGACGTCCTCGTGCTGCCAGGTCTCCGCGCGCAGGGCCCAGGACGCGGGGTCGTTGTCGCTCGGCATGGGCCACAGGACCGTACGCAGGTCGTCGGCGGCGCAGATCTCGACCAGGCAGGAGAAGGGGTCGAGACCGCGTTCTGCGGCGATGTCCCGGACGACCCGGCCGGTCAGGCCCTCGTTGCGGGGGCTGTAGGTGTCGCCGATGACGTATCGGCCGAAGTTCGCCAGGCGTCGGAAGACGCCCGCCTCCTTGGACTGCGCCCGGCGGAGCATCTCGGCCCGGACATCAGGGTCGCTCAGCTGTTCGATTCGCTGGGGGACGGGCAGGGCGAGGATCGGGCCCCAGCCGGGGATCAGGTTCAGCGCGCAGAACGTGCCCAGGGACATGTTCATCGGCGTGAGGATCGGCATGGTGAGGGCGACGACCCGACCGCCCGCCTTCCGGGCCCGTTCGCTCGCCGACAGCTGCCGGGGCACGCGCTCGGGGACGGCCGCGTCGACGGTGAGGACGTTCCAGTTCAGGGGGCGTCCGGCGGTCGCGCTCATCTCCACGAACAGATCGATCTCGGCGTCGCTGAACTGGTCCAGACAGCCCGCGACGATCGCCTCGATCTGCGTGCCCTCGTGCTCGCCCACCGCCCGCGCCAGCGCGAGGAGTTCGTCCGGGCTCGCGTGGCGGGAGGCGACCGGCTGTCCGTCGCCGTCGGAGTGGGTGCTCGACTGGGTGGTGGAGAAGCCCCACGCGCCCGCGTCCATGGCCTCGTGCAACAGCCGCACGATCTCGGCCAGTTGCCTCTCGGTGGGCCGGCCGCCGATCGCGTCCGGCCCCATCACGTACCGACGCAGCGCGCAATGGCCCACCATGAAGCCCGCGTTGACCGCGATCCGGCCCTCCAGCGCGTCCAGGTACTCGCCGAAGCCGTGCCAGCTCCAGGGCGCGCCCTCCTCCAGGGCGACCAGGGACATGCCCTCCACCTTGGACATCATCCGGCGGGTGTAGTCGGCGTCCTCGGGGCGGGCCGGGTTCAGCGGCGCGAGGGTGAAACCGCAGTTGCCGGCCGCGACGGTCGTGACGCCGTGGTTGAGCGACGGCGTCGCGTACGGGTCCCAGAACAGCTGGGCGTCGTAGTGGGTGTGCGGGTCGACGAACCCGGGCGCGAGCACGAGCCCGGACGCGTCCTCGCTGGTCCGGGCCTCCTCGGCGACCGTCCCTACGACGGCGATACGGCCGTCCCGGATCCCGACGTCGGCGACCCGGGCCGGCGCGCCCGTCCCGTCGACGACGGTCGCGCCCTTGATGACATGGTCCAGCATGCCGACTACACCGCCTGCCGGAACCGCGTGGTCCGATGCACAGGGTCCGTGTCGATCTTCGGGATCACATGCTCCCCGATCAACCGGATCGTCTGGAGCGTCTCCTCCTTCGGCACCCCTACCGGCAGTCCGAAGCTCAGCTGGTCCGCGCCCGCCTGCTCCCACCGCTTGCACTGGCGCAGCACCTCGTCCGGGTCGCCGCAGATCAACAGCTCCTCCTCGACGAGGAGTTCGACGAAGTCGGCGTTGTACTCGGGGAGCGTCTCCGGCCAGACCGGGAAGCCCTCGGGCCGCGGGAAGGTGTCGTGGTAGCGGAACACCAGCGACGGCAGGTAGTGCAGGCCGCCCTCGACCGCGATCCGGATCGCCTCGTCATGGGTGGGCGCGCAGATCGCGGTCGTCGTCACCATCACGTTGTCGTTGACGAAGTCCCCGATGGGCTCGGCGTTCACCACCGCCGTCTTGTACTGCTCGAGCACCCACTCCATGTCGGACACCTTCTGGATGCTGAAGCCCAGCACCCCGAGGCCCTTGCGGGCGGCCATCGCGTACGACGGCGGCGACCCGGCCGCGTACCACATCGCGGGGTGCGACTTCCCATGCGGCTTCGGCAGGATCTTGCGCGGCGGGAGCTGCCAGTGCTTGCCCTGGAAGCCCACGTACTCGTCCTGGAGCCACATCTTGGGGAACTCCGCGATGGTCTCCTCCCAGATCTCCTTCGTGTAGTTCATGTCGGTGATGCCGGGGAGGAAGCCGAGGATCTCGTGGCTGCCCGCGCCGCGCCCGCTGCCGAACTCGAAGCGGTTCTCGGTGAGATGGTCGAGCATGGCGACCTTCTCGGCGACCTTCACCGGATGGTTGACCTGGGCGAGGGGGTTGAAGATGCCGGAGCCGAGGTGGATCCGGTCGGTCGCGTGCGCCAGGTAGCCGAGGAAGACGTCGTTGGCGGAGAGGTGCGAGTACTCCTCCAGGAAGTGGTGCTCGGACGCCCAGGCGTACTTGAAGCCGGACTTGTCCGCCTGGATGACGTACTCGGTCTCCTCCATCAGCGCCTTGTGCTCGGCGAGGGGGTCGGTCTCGGCGCGCTTGCCCACGTATCCCTGTACAAAGAGCCCGAATTCCAAGGAGGTTCACCGTCCCGAGTCCACATATGTTTCTGACGTACCGTCAGATTTGATGTCTGCCGCGACTCTGACACCGGGCGCATGCACCGTCAATAGCTGATACCGCGTCAGATCAGGGACACTCCGGCCAGCCAGCCCCCGTCGATCACGAACGGTTGCCCGGTGATGTACGACGAGTCCTCGGAGGTCAGGAACAGCGCGAGCCGCGCCACCTCCTCCGGGCGCCCGATCCGGCCCAGCGGCACGAGCTTGCGATACAGCGAGTCCAGCGCCCGCGAGGTCTCCTCGACGTCCGCCTCCGGGTCCAGCAGGGACGGGTTGGACATCGCGGTGTCGACGGCCCCCGGACACACGGCGTTGACCCGGATGCCCTGACTCGCCAGCTCCAGGGCCGCGACCCGGGTGAGACCGAGGACGGCGTGCTTGGTCGCCGCGTACGCCCCCACGGCCGCCATCCCGGTCACCCCGGTGTACGACGCCGTGTTGACGATCGTGCCCCCGCCGGCCGCCGCGATCAGCGGCGCGACCGTCTTGACGCCGAGGAAGCAGCCGACCTGGTTGACCTGCACGACCTGCAGGAACTCGTCGAGGGGAGTGTCCACGAGGGCGTTGAAGCGCAGGATGCCCGCGTTGTTCACGAGGCCGTCCACCCGGCCGTACGCCTCCTCGGCGACGGCGACCGCGGACCGCCAGTCGGCCTCCCGGCCCACATCGAGATGGACATAGAGCGCCCCCAACTCCTTGGCGAGCGCGGCCCCTTGCTCATCGAGCACATCGGCCACGACGACCTCGGCGCCCTCCGCCGCGAAGAGCCGCGCCTCCTGCTCCCCCTGCCCGCGCGCCGCGCCGGTGACGATCACGACGCGTCCGTCCAGCTTGCCCATGCGGCACCCCTTCGCATCGATGGAGTCCAGCATCGTAGCGCCGGATCTGACGTAGCGTCAGATGTCGCGGGAGGGTGCGCTCCGGGACCCGAGTCGGGGCAAACGTCGGAGCATTGCACAAGCACACATCAAGTGACCGGCGAGTAGGGATATTTGACCCTGTCATTACCGACTGCTGGGCTCCCATAATCCTCGGCATGGCAAAGAGGAGACTCAAGAACAAGAAGATCCGGTTCGTCGCCGTCGGCGCGGCACTCGCCACCGGCGGGGCGATCGTCGCCCTGCTGCCGTCGGCGAACGCGGCCGACGCGAAGACGCCTGAGCAGATCATGACCATGTGCGAGAGGTCCGCGGTGGTCAGCGGGAAACAGCGATCGGTGTCGGACTTCGGCGGGGCCTTCGCGGACGGTTTCCAGGCCGACAACTGCGACTATGTCGAGACGAATTTCGAGACCTTCGACGGCCCCACCGAGAAGTCGTCCATCGATTTCCCCAACTGTGAGCCGAACGCCACCGAACCGGCCAAGGTGTCCATTTCCTGGTCGGCGACGGCGGCCCAGGGACAGGGCAAGTACACCGCCACCCAACAGGGCGCGGGCGGCGGCCTCTTCGGATTCCTCAGCGGGTCCTGGCTCAAGCACAAGGGCACCCTGGACATGACCGTGAAGTCGGCGACGGCGAGCGACACGGAACAGCGGGAGGTGCCGGTCGGCAAGGTGCTCCACATGGAGTTCACGCCCAAGATCCAGCGTATGACCGGCGAATGGCGGGTGCGGATCGACGCCGATCCCGGGAGCTTCGCCGTGAACCCCTCCCCCGAGCAGAACTTCGTGGCCCCGGAGGTCGTCACGGGCCCCGTCGTGCTGCCGGGCGCCGCGGGCGGACCCGGCGTGGTGGACGGCACGTCCAAGGCGGTCCTGGAGGACTGCTGACCCTCCGCTCACCGAAGTCACAGCTCAGACCCCACATCCCCCACAGGAGAGACCCATGCCCCGCACCGCCCGCACTGCCGGCAAGAGAAGTCACCGGAGCAAGAAGAAGCGCATCACCCTCGCCCTGGCCCCAGTGGCGGCCCTCGCCGTGGCGATCCCGCTGATGAACCAGGCCGGCGCCGCCACCCCCTCCGAGGTGAGCGCCGACTGCGCGTCGGACTCCAACAAACTGGACGACTGCGAGTTCGTCGACGTCCAGTTCAAGGCGAACAGCCTCGGCCCCAACGAGCGCGTCTCGGCGGTGACCGACAACTGCGGTTCGACGGGCACCGCCTCGAAGACCTTCAACGTGAGCACCTCGGTGACCCGGACCATTCAGCTGGAGGACGGATTCACCGCCGCGGCCGACTCGAAGCTGGGCAACTCGTTCTTCGAGATCGGCGCGAAGTTCAACACCACGGAAATCAACATCACGCGTGACGACAAGGCGACCGGCATGGCGTTCAGCCGGACGGACACCGTCCAGGCGGACAGCATCGGCTTCTTCATGTGGTCGGCGAAGCGCACCGACGTGAGCGGATTCCTGCGGGCCACGTACAAGGAGGCGCAGGACGGCCAGAAGGTGTTCTTCTCCCCCAGCGAGGGCGGTGCGACCGTGCACGTCTTCTATCCGCAGATCCTGAAAAACGGAACTCCCGACGGCCGGCTCTGGCTGCGGAACGTGAAGTGCGGAACTCCCGAGGCCAACGGAATCCAGAATTCTGGCAACAGCCTCAGGGCGGAGCCAGGATTCGGCGAGGGCGGCGGCAACGTCACCGACGTGGAAATCCCGCTCGCGGAGGTTCCGGCACAGTAGCCGGTATTCGACACTCGGTTCTCGATTGTTCTCAGTTGCGAAGCACGGGCGTGGCGGGGGTGGCTCCCAGCCACCGCAGGACCGCGTCCGTGCTGCCCCGGGCGTCGAGCTTGGCGTAGATGTTGCTGAGGTTGTTGCGGACGGTCTTCTCGCTTAACCGCAGTCTCAGCCCGATCTCCTGTGCGCCCAGGCCGGTCGACAGCAGTTCCATGACCTGCCGTTCGCGCGGCGAGAGCAGGGCCCGCAGCCGCTCGATCGCGTCCCCGGCCGTGCGCATCCGGCGGGCCCCCTCGCGCAGGGCGGCGCACGCGGACGGCGAGAGGTAGGTGTGTCCGACGGTGGCGCCCAGGGCGGCCGAGGACAGCATGTGGGTGCAGTAGTCGCCCTCGACCAGATAGCCCGCCCCACGCTCGAACACCTCGATCACCGTGTCGGTGTCCCGGCGGGGGCTGACCACGATCACCGGGACGCCCGGCGCGTCCAGCGCGGTGAGCAGCTCCGGGAAGGCCGCCGACGGCTCGGCGCAGCGCAGCAGGACGACGTCCACGTCCGCCGCCCCGCCGCGGCGGAGCGCCTGGTAGGGCGGGGACGTCCGCAGCACCCGGCGCACGTAGGGGTCGTCCGGGGCCGGCCAGTCGTCGTGCGGCCACTCGCCCTCGGCACAGGCCAGGGCGACGGAGAATCGCTGGGAGGATCGCACCACTAGGTGTCCTTCCGCCGGAACCTTCACGTCCGTACGTCCGTACGTACGTGAGTCGGCGTGGACATGTTCAAAGATTCAAGAAGTGCTGTCAGACAGGTTCAGCCAGAGGGTTGTTCGGACAGGTCGTGAAGGTCGTGAAGGTCGTGAAGCAGCGGCGCGACCTCCGTGCCGAACGCCGCGATCTGGTCGACGGCTTCGGCCGGGCTCCGGCTGCGGAAGCGCACCTGGATCTGGTGCACGCCCATCGCTCCGTACGCGCTCAGGGACTCGGCGAGCGCGGCCGGGGGCCCGCTGAGGGTGCGCCGGCCCACGTCCCAGGCGGGCCGGCCGACGTACAGGGGCTCGGTGATGGCGCCGACGACGAAGGGCCCGTCGAGGCCCGCCTCGGCGCGCAGCCGGGTGATCCGGGCGATCTGCGCGGGCAGCCGGTCCCGCGGGTCCCCCTGCGGCAGCCAGCCGTCCCCCTTCAGCGCGGCCCGGCGCACGGCGGCCGGCGAGGAGCCGCCGACCCAGAGGGGGACCAGGGGCTGAGCGGGCCGCGGCCGCTGGCCGAGCCCCTCGAAGTCGTGGAACTTGCCGTGGTGTTCGGGGAACTCCTCGGGCCCGAGCGCGGCGCGCAGGGCGTCGACGCACTCGTCCAGCACGGCCCCGCGCCGTTCGAAGTCCGCCCCCAGCGCCTCGAACTCCTCCCGTACGTGCCCGGCGCCCACCCCGAGGATCAGGCGACCGCCCGAGAGATGGTCCAGGGTGGCGTACTGCTTGGCGGTGATCAGCGGGTGCCGCAGGCCGACCACCGCCACATGGCTGAGCAGCCGGACGCGTTCGGTCACGCCCGCCAGATAGCCGAGGGTGGCCACGGGGTCGTACCAGACCGTGCTCATGGCGTCGGCCAGCCGACGGGGGATCGCCACGTGGTCGCAGACGGCGACGTAGGCGAAGCCGGCGCGGTCGGCGGCGCGGGCCAGCTCGACGAGCTCCTCGGGACCGGCGGCGGCCTCCCAGGATTCGGCGTAGAGCGTGGACTGGGACTGGACGGGGAGCTGGATGCCGTAGGCGAGGGTCACGGCCTGCCGCCGCCCGCCCACAGCCCCTCCGGAGTCAGCCCCAGCAGGTCGATGGCGTTGCCGCGGACGATGCGTTCGACCACGTCCGGGGCCAGATGGCCCATCTGGGCCTCGCCGACCTCGCGGGACTTCGGCCAGGTGGAGTCGGAGTGCGGGTAGTCGGTCTCGTACAGGACGTTGGCGACGCCGATGGAGTCCAGGCTGCGCAGGCCGAAGGCGTCGTCGAAGAAGCAGCAGTAGACGTGTTCCGCGAACAGCTCGGACGGGGGCCGCAGGACCTTGTCGGCGACGCCGCCCCAGCCGCGGTTCTCCTCCCAGACGACGTCGGCGCGCTCCAGGATGTAGGGGATCCAGCCGATCTGGGACTCCGCGTACATCACCTTGAGGTTCGGGAAGCGGTCGAACTTGCCGCTCATCAGCCAGTCGACCGTCGAGAAGCAGGAGTTGGCGAAGGTGATGGTGGAGCCGACGGCCGGCGGGGCGTCGGCGGAGGTGGACGGCATACGGCTGGAGGAGCCGATGTGCATGGCGACCACCGTGCCCGTCTCGTCGCAGGCGGCGAGGAAGGGGTCCCAGTAGTCGGTGTGGATGGAGGGCAGTCCGAGGTGCGGGGGTATCTCGGAGAAGGCGACGGCGCGCACGCCCCGGGCGGCGTTGCGGCGGACCTCCGCGGCGGCCAACTCCGCGTCCCACAGCGGGATCAGGGTGAGCGGGATGAGCCGGCCGTGCGCCTCGGGGCCGCACCACTCCTCCACCGTCCAGTCGTTGTAGGCCCGCACGCACAGCAGGCCCAGCTCGTGGTCGGCGGCCTCGGTGAAGGTCTGGCCGCAGAAACGGGGGAAGGTGGGGAAGCAGACGGCGGACTGGACGTGGTTGACGTCCATGTCGGCGAGGCGCTCGGCGACGTCGTAGGACCCCGGCCGCATCTGCTCGTAGGTGATGACCTCCAGCTTGATCTCGTCCCTGCTGTAGCCGACGGCGGTGTCGAGGCGGGTGAGAGGCCGGCGGAGATCCTCGTAGACCCACCAGTCGCCGACGGGGCCGTCGTCGCCGGGCTCGCCCATGACGGGATTGAAGCGGCCGCCGAGGAACGACATCTCCTTCAGCGGGGCACGGACCGTGCGGGGGCCGATGTCGAGGTACTTCTTCGGGAGCCGGTCCTGCCAGACGGTGGCGGGCTCGACGGTGTGATCGTCGACGGAAATGATCCGGGGCAGGGGCGTGGCGGGCTGTGAGGTCTCCATGGGGGCACGGTAGCGCGTATCTGACGGTGCGTCAGCTAGCGTGCGCGGGGTACTGCGGAGGGACTGCGGGGGCGCCGGGGGCGGGGTGATCGGTCAAGGGGGTTGGTTGAGACGTTGCTTGAGACGTTGGTCGGGAGCTTGGTCGGGATGCGGATGGGAGGTTGGTCGGGAGGTGGATGGGATGCGCGGAGGGCGTGCGGTCCGGGTGCGGTCCGCACGCAGTCGGCGTGCGGTCCGCGTGTCCGCTCCGTGCAGCCCGTGTGGCGCCTTGTGATCGGCGTCTCGCACGGCTGACGGTTCCGGCACGGACAGGGCAAACTGGCCTGGTTATTCGGATGCCTAAGGGGAGCCCTGATGGACGACCGTGCAGAACACGGCGGGCCGCGTGTGCCGGAACAGAGACGTCCCGGCTCCCCTGGGGAGCCCGACCTGCGCTTCGGCGTGCTCGGCCCGGTGCGCGCACAGCGCGGCGAGGAGCGGCTGGCCACCGGGTCCCCTCAGCAACGCGCCCTGCTGGCAGCCCTGTTGCTGCGCGAGGGCCGTACGGCCACGGCCGCCGAGCTGATCGACGCACTGTGGGGCGAGGAGTCTCCTCCGCAGGCGCTGGCGGCGGTGCGGACGTACGCGTCACGGCTGCGGAAGGTGCTGGACCCCGGCGTCCTGGTGAGCGAGTCGGGCGGGTACGCCGTACGGGGGCTGGGCGAGGGCGCCCTGGATCTGACGGTGGCGCAGGAGTGGGCGACCGAGTCGGACAAGGCCCGCTCGGCCGGAGACCTGTCCCTGGCACGGGAGTCGCTGAACCGGGCGCTCGGCCTGTGGAACGGCGAGACGCTGGCCGGCGTGCCCGGCCCGTACGCCGAGGCGCAGCGCGTCCGGCTCGAGGAGTGGCGGCTGGGCCTGCTCGCCTCCCGCCTGGACATGGACCTGGAGCAGGGCTGCCACGCGGAGGCCGTCTCCGAACTGACCGCGCTGACCGCCGCGTACCCGTTGCGCGAGCGTTTCCGGGAACTGCTGATGCTGGCGCTGTACCGCAGCGGCCGACAGGCGGAGGCGCTGGCGGTGTACGCGGACACCCGGCGGCTGCTGGCCGAGGAGCTGGGGGTGGATCCGCGGCCGGGACTACGGGAGTTGCAGCGGCGGATCCTGCAGGCCGACCCGGAGTTGGCGGAGCCGTCGGCGGCCGCCGCCGAACCGGCGGTCGTCCCGGTACGGCCCGCGCAACTCCCGGCGACCGTACCGGACTTCACCGGCCGGTCGTCCTTCGTGAAGGATCTCAGCGAGGTGCTGGCCGGGGCGTCCGGCCCCGAGGGCGGCGGCGGGACGGGCCGGGTCATGGCCGTGTCGGCGCTGGCGGGCATCGGCGGCGTAGGCAAGACCACCCTCGCCGTGCACGTGGCCCACCAGGCCCGGTCCACCTTCCCCGACGGGCAGTTGTACGTCGATCTCCAGGGAGCCGGGGCGAGGGCGGCGGAACCGGAGACCGTACTGGGCTCGTTCCTACGGGCGTTGGGCACCGCGGACTCGGCGATCCCGGACTCCCTGGAGGAACGGGCTGCGCTGTACCGCTCGGTGCTGGACGGCCGACGGGTCCTCGTCCTGCTGGACAACGCGAAGGACGCGGCCCAGGTACGCCCCCTGCTGCCCGGCACCGAAGGATGCGCCGCGCTCGTCACGAGCCGGGTGCGGATGGTGGACCTGGCGGGCGCGCACCTCGTCGACCTGGACGTGATGTCCCCCGACGAGGCACTGGCCCTGTTCACCAGGATCGTGGGCGAGGAACGGGTGGCGTCGGAACGGGAGTCGGCGCTCGACGTCGTCGCGGCCTGCGGCTTCCTCCCCCTGGCGATCCGCATCGCGGCCTCCCGCCTGGCCGCCCGCCGCACCTGGACGGTCTCCGTCCTCGCGGCGAAGCTCGCCGACGAGCGCCGACGACTGGACGAACTCCAGGCCGGCGACCTGGCCGTGAAGGCGACCTTCGAACTCGGCTACGGCCAACTCGAGCCCGCCCAGGCCCGCGCCTTCCGCCTCCTGGGCCTGGCCGACGGCCCGGACATCTCCCTGGCCGCGGCGGCAGCGGTCCTGGACCTGCCCCAGGACGACACCGAGGACGTACTGGAGTCCCTGGTGGACACGTCCTTGCTGGACTCTGCGGCTCCTGAGCGGTACCGGTTCCACGATCTGGTGCGGCTCTACGCGCGTGCCTGTGCGGAGAGAGACGAGTGGCCGCCCAGTGAGCGGCAGGCGGCCATGTCTCGGTTGCTGGACTTCTATCTGGCCACCGCGGCGGGGGTTTACGCGATCGAGCGGCCAGGGGATCGGCTGGTGAACCATCTGGAGAGGACCGAGTATCCGGGGCTGAGCTTCACCAACTCCGCGGGTGCGGTCGACTGGCTGTTCGCCGAAGCCGACTGCCTCCTGGCCTGCGTACGCCAAAGCGCGGGAGGCGGAATGCTCAGGCGGGCCGTCGATCTGCTCTGGGTCGCGAAGGACCTGGCGGAGTCCGGCGCCAACTCCTACCAGTACGAGACGACCGCAGTGGCGCTGCGCGACCTGGCCCATGAGACGGGGGACGGCCGGTCCGAAGCACGTGCACGCACCGCGCTGACCAACGCCCTCATGGTTTCCGACCGGTTCACGCAGGCCGACGAAGAGGCGCGAATCGCCATTCTCCTCGCCCGGGAGGCGGCGGATCTCGCCCCATGCTGCTGGGTTCCGAACGACCGCGGGATCATCGCCTTCTACCAAGGCCGCAACGACGACGGAGAAAGGCACCTTCAGGAGGCGATCGCCAACTACCGCGCCGACGGGAATCTGCCGGGCGAGGCCAGCGCCCTGTGCAACCTCTCGCGCATTCAGGTCAAGCTGGGCCGCACAGGCAGTGCGGTCGAGCTCGCCCGACGCGGAGTCGCCATATACGACCAGCTCGGGCTGACGGTGCGCCTCGCCAACGGTCGGCTTGCGCTCGGGATCGCCCTCAGCGCCGCCGACCGGTACGGCGAGGCACTCGAGCATCTCAGCGAAGCTCTCCGGCTCTTCCAAGAGAACCGGCAGCGGCTCTGGGAGGGTTCCGCGAACTTCCGTATCTCCGAGGCCTATCTGGCGAGCGGCCGTCCGGCGCTGGCAGCACAGCACGCGGAACGAGCCCTCGCTCTCCGAGTGATCGGAGGGGAGTGGATGCGGGCGAACGTGCTGACCACGTTGGGGCAGGCTCTCGAGCAGATCGGCCAGACAGACCGGGCCAGGGCATGCTGGAGCGAAGCGCTCAACATCCACGAGGCATCCGGTGCCCCCGAAGTCGAGCAGGTGAAGGCTCTGCTCCGGCCGGCCGCCGCCGCTTGATCGACCAGCCGGATCCGACGTTCATCATTCGTTTATCCGCGCTCGCCATGCTCATGGGTGTCGTCCCGTCGCGTCGAGGGGGCCGACGGCTCGGCACCTGGCCGCACCAATAGGGTGAAAGGCCTTGAACTGCCTGCCCGGCAATCCGTGGGGGAGTCACCGGGCGGGCTTCGATTCAGCACGTTCGACAGGGAGTTGCCGACGATGAGCGGTGCCACGAAGAAGCAGGACATCACCACGCTGGAGAACCACGCCGGCAGCCCGGACGACGGATCGACGGTCGAGCCGCTCGAGAACCACGCCGGCAGCGTCGCCGAGACTGAGACCATCAAGCCTCTGGAGAACCACGCCGGCAGCGTGGAGGCCAGCGTCCTCAAGACCCTCGAGAACCACGCCGGTTCCGAAGAGGCATAAGGCCAGACCACGACGGGAGATCGGCCGCGGCGGCGCGGAGGGGGGCCGCCGCGGCCGAGGTGCGTGCGAACAGCCCGACGTCCGCCGAGAACCACGCGGGGTAACTCGGCAGCTCGATGAAGGGGCCGGACTCAAGTCCGGCCCCTTCGGCATGTCATCCCCCGCCGTCGCGAGGCCACGGCCACGGCCACGGCCGACCTGGTGTCGCCCCGGTCAGCGACTCGAAGCGCCCCGCTCGCACCCCACGCCCAAGGGCGGTTATCCACAGGCCGAGCGGAGATCGGGCCGAACTGCGATCTTGGGTGGGTGAAGCGAAGGGCGCTGGGGGAGCTGGCAGAGGAGGGAGTCCTCCTCACGTCGCGTGCCCTTGACGCGGGATGGCCCGGGCGAAGCCTGACGCGGGCGCTCCGCGCGGACGGCTGGACCCTCCTGAGAAGGGGCGCCTGGGCCGAACCCGGTCGGTGCCCCGACCTCCTCACGCGGCTTCGGGCAGTGCAGCTCCTCAACCCCCGGCTGGTCGCGAGTCACCGTTCGGCGGCCGTCTTCTCCCGCACACCAGCCGCCACCCTCCTCCCCCCGCCCCTGGCCCCAACCCCCCACCAACGACTCCCCCCACCCCCACCGGCCCACGGGGAGCGCCCTTCAGAAGCGAGCGGCCCGACGTTCACGTCTCCGACGGGGGCTCACTCCAGCACCCCCCTCACCCGCAACTCCCCCTTGAGCACCTTCCCGCTCGCGTTCCGTGGGAGTTCGCGGACGAACTCCACCGACCTCGGCACCTTGTAGTTCGCCATTTCTCGGCGGGCCCATGCGATCAGGTCGTCGCCTGTCGACACCGCTCCCGGTCGCCGGACCACGTATGCCTTGCCGACCTCGCCGAGTCGGGGGTCCGGGATGCCGATGACCGCGATGTCGGCGACGTCGGGATGAAGGCCCAGGAGTTGTTCTATTTCCGCCGGGTACGCGTTGAAGCCGCCGACGATGAACATGTCCTTGACCCGGTCGGTGATGCGGAGGTTGCCGGAGGGGTCCAGGACGCCGACGTCGCCGGTGCGCAGCCAGCCGTCCGGCGTCAGCACTTCAGCTGTCGCCGACTCGTCCTCGTAGTAGCCGCGCATGACGTTGAAGCCGCGGACCAGGATTTCGCCGGGTGCGCCCGGGGCCGGCGCCCTGCCCTGCTCGTCCACGAGTCTCACCTCCGTTCCGGGGATCGCCCGGCCCGAGGTCGACGCGATGACCTGCGGTTCGTCGCCGCGGCGGCACATCGTGACGATGCCGCTCGCCTCGGAGAGTCCGTACGCCGTCAGGACCGTCTCGACGCCCAGCTCACCCCGTAGCCGCTCCACCAGCCGCAGCGGGACCACGGCCGCGCCCGTCACCACCAGGCGCAGCGCGGAGAGGTCGTACTTGTCGCGGGAGGGGTGGTCCAGCAGCGACTGGAGGAGGGTCGGGGGGCCGGGCAGCACCGACACGCGTTCCGAGGCGACGTTCGCCAGGACCGTGTCGACGTTGAACACCGGCTGGGGGATCATCGTCGCGCCCCGCATCAGACAGGCGATCGCGCCCGCCTTGTAGCCGAAGGTGTGGAAGAAGGGGTTCACGATGAGGTAGCGGTCGCCGGGGCGCAGGTCGGCCAGGTCGGTCCAGATGGCGTACGCCCGTAGCGTCTGCGCGTGGGTGATCACCGCGCCCTTGGGGCGGCCCGTGGTGCCCGAGGTGAAGACGAGGTCCGAGGGCCAGGAACCGTCCACCGCGTCCGCCCGCGCCCGCACCTCTGTCGCCCCCACGCCCTCCCCGCCGGCCAGGAAGTCCTTCCAGGTGCCGAAGTCCGGCGGGGCGTCGTCGGACAGGACCACCACCCGCTCCAGCGCCGGCAGCCCCGGCAGCGGCCCGCGCACTCCCCCCAACCCCTCACCGACCCCCTCCCCCTCCCCCGCCGCCCGCCGCAGCGAGGCCACGTACGACGTCCCCAGGAACGTGCCGGTCACGAACAGCAGCCGCACCCCGCTGCGGCGCAGCACGTACGCCGCCTCCGTGCCCTTGAACCGTGTGTTCAGCGGGACCAGCACCGCCCCGGCCGACACCGCGCCCAGTGCGGCGACCAGCCAGTCGAGGGAGTTGGGCGCCCAGATCCCGACGCGGTCGCCCGGTTCCACGCCGTTCGCGATGCAGGCCGCCGCCGCGCGCTCCACCCGCGCGCCCAGTTCGGCGTACGAGATCCTCGTCCGGCCCTCCACGACCGCCTCGGCGTCCGCGTACCGCACGGCCGCCCAACGGACCAGTTCCGGAACGCTTTTCCACTCGCCCCGCCACCCGTCCCGCCCTTCGCGCCGCCCTTCGTCCCGCTGCTCGCCCCGCGCCACGTCTTCGCCCACAGCACGCCTCCCCAGCCAGAAGGGGCCCTGGAAGACCCCGAAAGTCCCCGGCGGAACCGGGAGCTGACTACCCGTCAGATTAGCTGTAGCCTGACGACCTGTCAGCTTGCCGTCCGTCTGCGGAGGTGCGCACCGTGACCGGAAGACCCGGCGGAACCGGAGGCTCAGGGCTCAAGGACGCCACCGCCATCGTCGGCATCGGGCAGACCCCGTTCGCCAAAAGCCTCCCCGAGGACGAGAAGACGCTTGCCTGTCGTGCCGTCCTCGCCGCCCTCGACGACGCCGGGATCGCCCCGGCCGAGGTCGACGCCCTCGCCTCCTACACCATGGAGGAGACCGACGAGGTCGAGCTGGCGAAGGCCGTCGGGTTCGGCGACCTGACCTTCTTCAGCCGCATCCCCTACGGGGGCGGGGGCTCCTGCGCGACCGTCGCCCATCTCGCCGCCGCCGTCGCCTCGGGGCAGGCGACGGTCGGGGTCGCCTGGCGGTCGAGGAAGCGAGGCAGCGGTCCGCGGCCGTGGACCAACACCGCCGTTCAACTCCCCACGCCCGCCCAGTGGACCAGGCCCTTCGGGCTGCTGCGCCCCGCCGACGAGATCGCCATGCTCGCGCGCCGCTATATGCACGAGTACGGCGCCACCCGCGACCACCTCTTCAACGTCGCCCTCGCCTGCCGCAACCGCGCCAACCAGAACCCCGCCGCCGTGATGTACGAGCGCCCCCTGACCCGCGAGATGTACATGACGTCCCGCTGGATCAGCGAGCCGCTCTGCCTCTATGACAACTGCCTGGAGACGGACGGGGCGTTGGCCTGTGTGGTCGTCAGCAGCGAGCGTGCCCGCGACTGCCGCCGCAAGCCGGTCTACGTCCACTCCGCCGCCCAGGGGCTGCCCGCCCAGCACCACGGGATGGTCAACTACTGGAACGACGACCCCCTCACCGGCCCCGCCTGGGCCGCAGCCCGCCATCTGTGGAAGCACGCCGACCTCACCCCGCAGGACGTCGACGTCGCCCAGATCTACGACGCGTTCACGCCCCTGGTCCCGCTCTCCCTGGAGGGCTACGGCTTCTGCGGCCGGGGCGAGGGAGGCGCGTTCACCGAGGGAGGCGCCCTGGAGAGCGGCGGGCTGCTGCCCCTCAACACCGGCGGAGGCGGGCTCAGCGAGGCCTACGTCCATGGGTTCAACCTCATCAACGAGGGCGTGAAGCAGCTGCGCGGCACCAGCACCGCCCAGGTCCCCGGAGCCGCATCCTGCCTGGTCACCGCCGGCGAGGGAGTCCCGACGTCCGCCCTGCTGCTCACCAACAGGAGCTGAATCCATGCTGACCCCGGTCACCGACCCCGACGGCGCCCCCTTCTGGCAGTACGCCGCCCAAGGCGAACTCCGCGTCCAGACCTGCGCCGACTGCGCCGAGCCCCGTTTCCCGCCCCGCCCCTGCTGCCCGCACTGCCAGTCCTTCGCGAGCGAGTGGCGCCCCACCTCCGGCCGCGGCCGGATCTGGTCCTACGTCGTCCCCCACCCGCCGCTGCTCCCCGCCTACGCAGCCCAGGCCCCCTACAACGTGATCGTCGTCGAGCTGGCCGACGCGCCCCGGATACGGCTGGTGGGCAACCTGGTGACGCAGGCGGGGGCGGCGCTCGACTCCCTCTCCCCCGACCGCGTCCGCATCGGCGCCCGGGTGCAGGTGGTGTTCGACGGAAACGGGTTTCCGCAATGGGTTCTGGAGCGGCCGTGAGCGTGCTGCTGAACGTCGACAAGGACGCCGGCGTCGCCGTCGTCACCCTCGACCGGCCCGCGAAGCTCAACGCCCTCGACCTCGACACCGTGGGCGAACTGCAGCGGATCTGGCGGGAGTTGCGCTTCGACGACTCCGTGCGGGCGGTGGTCCTCACCGGCGCGGGGCGGGCGTTCTGCACCGGGCTGGACCGGGACGCCGTCGTGCCGCAGCCCGACTCCCCCTATATGCAGGACGATCCGCTGCTCACCGTAGGCCCCAAGGCGAACGACCTGTGGAAGCCGGTGATCGCCGCCGTGGAGGGGATGGCCTGCGGGGGCGCCTTCTATCTGCTCGGGGAGTGCGAGTTCGTCGTCGCCGGGGACGGCGCCGAGTTCTTCGACCCGCACACCACGTACGGGATGGTCAGCGCGTACGAGTCGGTGCTGCTGGCGCAGCGGATGCCGTACGGGGAGGCAGCGCGGATGATGCTGATGGGGACCGCCGAGCGGATCTCGGCGCGGCGGGCGCATGAGGTCGGGTTCGTTTCCGAACTCACGGACGCGGGCGGGGCGTTGGCCGCCGCCGTCGCCTGTGCCGGGGTGATCGCCGGGTATCCGGCCGCCGGGGTCCAGGGGACCGTGCGGGCGTTGTGGTCGGCGAAGGAGGCGGCGCGCGCGATGGGGTTCGCGCAGGCGCCGCATCTCATCTCGCTGGGGAATCTGCCGACCGAGCGGCAGGCGGAGCTGTTCGCCGGACGGCGCGGCTCCGACCACCGCACCCGGTGAAGGAGTCGGCCACCGCACCCGGCAGGGGAGTCGGCTACTCCGCCGACGCCAGCGGTGACGCCTCGCAGTGGTCCACCTCGGCCGCCGTGGCCTCGTCGGTCAGCTGCACCTTCGCCGTCGCCACGCTGCGCGCGTCGACCCGGACCGCCACTCCGCGTGCGTCGACGGTGTCGCCGTTCGCGTCCAGGAAGGTGACGTCGGCGTAGAAGGAGCCGGCCCGGTCGTCGATGTTGGTGACCTCGATCGTGGCGTACGGCTTGTCCTTCGTCGCGCAGCTCACCAGCTTCACCTCGGCGTCCAGGAGCGCGGTGGAGGTGCTGGAGGTCCCGGACGAGCCGCTCGACGACGAGCCGGACGCGGAACCCGATGTGGAACCTGACGTGGAACCCGACGTCGACGACGAGCTGTCGTGGTCCTGGCTGGAGCTGCTGCATCCGCCGCCCCCGCCGCTGCCGTCACTGCTGCTGCGGTGCCCGTGACTCTTGCTGGTGGAGAACCCGGTCAGCGCCAGTACGACCAGTGCCGACACCGCCGCGAACCTGAACCTGTGCCTCTGTGTGTGCCCCCGTCGTTCCATAAGGACACCATAAGCAACCCCTGTCACGGCCATGTCACCGCGTGGCGACCGCCCCGTCCCCGGCGTAGCGTCTGGGATGAGAGCGGAGGCAGACCGAGCCGGACCGCTCCCCGCAGCGACGGCCGCCGTCTGGATCCCCTTCCGTGCACCCGGCACGACGGCCGTCCCGGACGGGAGATTCCCAGAGGCCGCTTACGCCGTTCTCGCCGTCCCGGTCCCCTTCTCCGCGTCCAGCGCGTACACGCAGCGGTCCTTGCTGCACGCGTACACCACGCCGTCCCGGACCACCGGGGAGCCGGTGATCTCGCCGCCGGTCGCCAGCTTCCAGCGCAGTCGGCCGTCGTCGGCCTTCAGGGTGTACAGCAGATGGTCGGTCGAGCCGAAGTGGATGCGGCCCTCGGCCACCGCGGGCGCGCCGACGATGTCGCCGCCCGCCTGGAAACGCCACTTCGGCGTTCCGGTCACCGCGTCCAGGGTGTAGAGGCCCTTGCCGCTGCCGACGTGGACATGGCCCGCGGCCACCAGCACCGGTTCGACGGACGCCCGGGCCTCGGTGGCGATGCGCCAGCGGTCGCGGCCGTCGGTGGCGTCGAGGGCGTAGACGGTGCCGAGGTAGTCGGCGAGGTACACCCCGCCGCCGGTCACCGCGGGGCCCGGCACGAAGGACGGCGGGGACAGGAACACGGCGGGGGCCTCGAAGTGCCAGCGCACCCTGCCGCTCGCCACGTCGACGGCGAGGACGCGGGTGCCGGCGGAGAGGTAGACGTAGCCGTCGGGGGCGGGCGTGACGCGGACCGGGACGCCGCCGCAGGACGCCGTGTCGCCGATCGGGTACGACCAGCGCTCGTCGCCGGTGCGGGCGTCCAGGGCTCTGAGCCGGGCGTCCTGCCAGACGTAGACCGTGCCGTCGTGCAGCGCGGGGCCCGCCTCCGGGGACTCGAAGTCGGTCTGGCAGCCGGAGATCTCCCACAGCTTCTGGCCGGTGGAGGCCTCCCAGGCCTGGACTCCGCCGCCGCGGGTGCCGGTGACGACCGTGCCCCGGTCGGCCTTGAGCGCGTACACCCAGGCGTCCGTCGACAGCCGCCACAGGTCGGCGCCCTCGCGGGCGTCCAGGGCGAACAGGGTGGGGCCGTCGGAGGCGTGGACGCGGCCGTCCGCGACCGCCGTCGACCAGGCCACGTCCCGTGTCTTGAAGCGGCGCCGGCCGGTGGCCACGTCCAGGGCGTGCACCTCGAAGGAGGTGACGTAGACGAGGTCCCCGGCGACCGACGGCGTGCCCCACACATCGTTCGACATGCGGAAACGCCACGGCCGCCAGCCCGCGGGAGTCTCCGCGGGCGCGCTCGGCGGCGCGGGTACGGCGGTGTCGGCGCCGTTGACGCCGGGGTGCAGCCGGGACCAGTTGGCGACCAGGCCGGCCTCGGGCACCGGCGCCTTCATGGCGGCCGTGGCGCGGACGTCGGCGATGCGGGGGCCGGGGCCGATCGGCACGGCCGCGCCGGCCAGCCGGATGGGGCCGATGTCGGGGGCGCCGACGGCGACGGGCGCGGGGGCGGTGCGGGCGGGCACGACCGGGTCATGGGACGGCGGGGGCGGCAGGGCAGGCATGGCGGGCCGGGCCAGGCCCACGCCTCCCCCGCCTCCGCTGCGGGGGCCGGCCACGGGGGCCGGTTTCGCCGGGCGGCCGCCGCGCCGCGTCTCGATCATGGTGACCGCCTTCTCGGGCAGCCACGCCGACGCCGTACCGCTGTCGTCGGAGCCGGAGCCGAAGAGGTGGGGGGCCAGCTGGGCCTGGAGGTCGGCCGGGTTGGGGCGGGCCGTGGCCTCCATCTGCATACAGGATTCGATGAGCGGACGCAGCTCGTCCGGGAGGCCCTCCAGGTCCGGGCCCTCGCGCAGCAGCATGAAAACGGTTTCGACCGGATTGGCGCCGTGGAAGGGCGGGTGTCCGGTCGCGGCGAACACCAGCATCGAGCCGAGCGAGAAGACGTCGCTCGCGCCGGTCACGCTGCGCGAGTCCTTCGCCTGTTCGGGGGACATGTAGGCGGGGGTGCCGACGGCGACGTTCGTCATCGTCAAACGTGTGTTCGAGACGCCGGACGCGATGCCGAAGTCGATCACCCGGGGGCCGTCCTCGACGACCAGCACGTTCGACGGCTTCAGGTCGCGGTGGACGAGCCCCGCGCCGTGGATGGACTGCAGCGCCTCCGCGACGCCCGCCGCCAGCCAGCGCACCGCCTGGGCCGGCATCGGCCCGCAGTCGTTCACTATCTCCTCGAGGGAGGGCGCGGGGACGTACGCGGTGGCCAGCCAGGGCACGGCGGCACGCGGGTCGGCGTCGACCACGGCGGCCGTATAGAAGCCGGAGACCGCCCGGGCCGCCTCCACCTCGCGCGTGAAGCGCACGCGGAAGAGCTGGTCCTCGGCGAGCTCGGTGCGGACCGTCTTGATCGCCACGCGCCGGCCGGACGCCGAGCGTGCCAGATAGACCAGCCCCATGCCGCCGGCACCCAGCCGTCCCAGCACCTCGAACGGCCCGATCCGCCGCGGGTCGTGCTGCGTCAGCTGATCCACCACTTGCCTGCCACCTCCCCGTACGAACCGCGTCACCCACTTGTGTACACGGCCCCGTGCAGCGTCTCACCACCGCACCGCCGTGGCGGCACGCACCCCGATTCTTCCTGGCCGGGCGGCTGGTGGCGAACCCGGGGGCAATCGGGGTGTCTCATTTCATATGAGGGCAAAGACGGGTCTTCGGTACGTGTCCCGCCCCCTGTTTCGGTACGCGTTACCGTCTGCGTTTCCGTACGCGGCTCAGCGCTGGAGGAGCGCGAACGACGCCCCCTGATTGTCCGTGACGACGGCCACCGTGCCGTACGACGCCGTGAACGGGCCCGCCTGGAGGCGCCCGCCGAGCCTGCTCACCGTGCCCAGGGCCGCCTCGCAGTCCTCCACGCCGAAATGGACGAGGACATGCGGCGGCATCATCTCCGGGAAGACGTCGGCGACCGGGGCCCGGCCGAAGTCGGGATGCGCGCCGGGGCCGAAGAGGGCCGCGTGGAAGAGATGGCCGTAGAAGGTGTTGGCGGCGTCGGTGTCCCGGGCGTACAGCTGCGCCCAGGCGAAGGCGCCGGGGGCGTGCCGGACGCCGAAACCGGGGTGGCTGCCGGGCTGCCACAGGCCGAAGACGGCGCCCTCGGGGTCGGCGGCGAGCGCGGCGACGCCCTGCCCGTCGACCGGCAGCGGGGCCATCACCACCTGCCCGCCGGCCGCCTGGATCCGCCGGGCGGTCGCCGTGACGTCCGGGGTCGCGAAGTACACCGTCCACACGGTGGGCATCCGGCCGTCCGTCTTGTGGGCGAGCGCGGCGACGGGCGCTCCGTCCAGCAGCCCCCACACCGAGGAGCCATGGGCGGCCTCGAAGGTCCACCCGAAGAGCTCGCCGTAGAAACGCCTGCCCGCGTCGACGTCCGGGAGCTGGGCGTCCACCCAGCAGGGGACGCCCTCCTCGACGCCTCCGGCGTCACCCTCTGTGTTCACCGATGCCCTGTTTTCGGCCATGCAGCCAAACTAACGGCGGTTCACGCAGCCCGCAGACCAGGCACACCCGTCTCCGCACGCCCGCGCACCCCATTTGCAGTCGGCCGAATCGCGCTCCGATCACCCCTCGGTAAGCTGACGGCATGACAGGACAAGTGCGTACCGTCGACGGCCGCGTGGCCGGTCGACGCGGGCAGGCGACGCGGCAGAAGCTGCTCGACTGCCTCAGCGAGATGCTCAGCTCCTCTCCCTACCGGGACGTCAAGGTCATCGACGTCGCCCGGAAGGCGGGCACTTCGCCCGCGACCTTCTACCAGTACTTCCCGGACGTCGAGGGCGCGGTACTGGAGATCGCCGAGCAAATGGCCGCCGAGGGCGCGGAGTTGACCGCGCTGCTCGAAGGCCGGTCGTGGGTCGGCAAGGCGGGCTGGCAGACGGCGCAGGAACTCGTCGACGGGTTCCTGGAGTTCTGGCGGAGGAACGACGCGATCCTGCGGGTCGTCGATCTCGGCGCGGCCGAGGGCGACAAGCGTTTCTACAAACTCCGGATGAAGATCCTCAACTCGGTCAACAACTCCCTGGCGGACGCGGTCGCCGAGTTGCAGTCCAAGGGCAAGGTCGACAAGGACGTGAACCCGGCGGCGGTCGCCGGTTCGCTGGTCGCGATGCTCGCGGCGGTCGCCTCGCACCAGAAGGGCTTCACGACGTGGGGCGTCAAGCAGGCTGAACTCAAGCCGAACCTGGCCCTGTTGGTGCACCTGGGCATCACCGGCAAGAAGCCGACGAAATAGCCGACCGCACCGGCATCGCCTTTTCCCGGCTCCAAGTCCTGTCTGGCAGGCGGCGGCCCACCCACGGGGTGGCCGCCGCCTGCCGCGCTGTGGAAGGCCTTTCGCTCTGCTCCCGGGCTGTTCACGCGCGTTGTCGCCGCGGCTGTTCACGCTCACGCGGGCTGTTCACGCGGGCAGCGGCCGGTCCCGCACCACGTGCTTCATCACCAGCGTCGACGTCAGCCGCTGCACGCCCGGCAGCGTCGTCAGCCTTTCGTCGTACAGCCGTTGGAAGGCCGCGAGGTCGGCGGTGGCCACCCGCAGCAGATAGTCCGGCTCCCCGAACAGCCGCTGCGCGTCCAGCACGTGTTCCACCTCGGCCACCGCCCGTTCGAAGTCGGCGACCGTGTCCCGGTCCTCCTGCCGCATCGAGACGAAGACCAGCGCCTCGAAGGCCAGCCCGACGGCGGTCGGCTCCACGACCGCGCGATAGCCGCTGATCGCCCCGGACCGCTCCAGCTCCCGCAGCCGACGGTGGCACGGCGAGACGCTCAGCCGCACCCGCGCGGCCAGCTCGGTCACGGTCAGCCGCCCGTCCTGCTGCAACTCGGCAAGGATTTTCCGGTCCACGTCGTCCATGGGGTAGATCTTCCCCGAAACAGTCCGATTCCGGGAAACATCGGAAACCGCTTACCGAGGAACGATCCGGAACAGCCGTATCTCCCGCTCCACCCGCGCCTGGTAGGTGGCGTACGGCGGCCAGAACGTCAGCAGCGTCTTCCAGACCGCCGCCCGCTCCTCTCCCGCCAGCAGCCGCGCCGTCACCGGGATGTCGGCGCCCTGCCAGCTGACCTCGGCGTCGGGGTGGGCGAGGAGGTTGGCGGTCCAGGCGGGGTGCCCGGTGCGGCCGAAGTTGGAGCCGACCAGGATCCAGCCGGCGCCGTCCGCCTCCGGCATGCAGGCCAGCGGCGTACGGCGCGGCCGACCGCTCCTCGCCCCGGTCGCCGTGAGGATCACCCCCGGCAGCATCTGGGCGCTGAGCAGCACCTTTCCCCGGGTAAGCCGATGGACGGCCCGGTCGAGCGCGGGGATGACATGCGGGGCGACCTTCGCGAAGGACCGGGTCGAGGACACCCTCTGGACGAGCCGAACGCCGATCACACCGATACCTCCGTACGGTCGAAGAGTCCGGCCTCGTCGGCCGCGTGGGCGCGCAGCCGGTGCACGGGTCCGAACAGCAGTTCGTCTCCGGCGGCCCGCTTGAAGTACAGGTGGGCGTCGTGCTCCCAGGTGAAGCCGACGCCGCCGTGCAGCTGGACGGCCTCCCCGGCGGCACTGCGCAGCGCCTCCAGGGCCTGGGCGAGGGCGAGCCCGCCGACCCGCTCGCCATGGGCGGTGGCCCAGGCGGCGTAGTAGGCGGCGGAGCGGGCCGCCTGGACCTGGACGTAGACGTCGGCCAGCCGGTGCTGCACAGCCTGGAAGGAGCCGATCGCCCGCCCGAACTGCTCGCGCTGTCCAACGTATTCGACGGTCCGCTCCAGCGCTCGGTCTGCGGCCCCGACCGCCTCGCAGGCGAGGACGGCGGCGGCACGGTCGCCCGTCTGGGCAAGGGCCTTGGGCACGTCCGCCTCCGCGCCCCCCGCATCCCCTTCGCCGCCCAGCAACTCGGCCTCCACATTGCGGAGTTGGACGCGGGCCTGCGGTCGGGTCGCGTCGAGGGCGGTCTGCCGTGCGCGGACGAGACCGGCGGCGTCGGCCCGGACCAGGAACAGCAGCGGCCGGGACCGTACGAACCCCCCGGTGTGGGCGGCGACGACCAGCAGCCCGGCGCTGTGCCCGTCGAGGACCTGCGCGGCCTCCCCGTACAGCCGCCACGCGCCCTGGACGCACCGGGCCTGCACTCCCCCGGCCCGTCCGCCGCCGGCCCAGTCGCCGCCGTTGACCCCGGTCAGGGCGAGAGCGGTGGCGAGAGCGGTTCCGGGAACGGCGAGGGCGGCGGTCAGGGCGCCGGAGGCGATGCGGGGGAGCAGGTGGGCGCGCTGGGCGTCGGTGCCGAGGGCGAGGATCAGCGGTGCGGCGAGGACGGCGGTCGCGACGAGCGGGGAGGGGGCGAGGGCCCGGCCGGTCTCCTCGGCGGCGAGGGCGAGATCGGTGACCGGGCACCCGACGCCGCCGTAGGCCTCCGGAAGCGCGAGTCCGGGCAGGCCCAACTGGTCGGCGAGGACGGTCCACAGGGCGGGGTCGTGTCCGGCGGGAGTGGCGAGGGCGGCCCTCAACTCCTCGGAGCCGCACCGCTTGTGGAGCAGCTCGCGCAGCGTACGGCGGATCTCGTCCTGCTCGGCGGTGAGGCTGGCGTCCATGACTGACCCTTCCCTGGCACCTCGGCGGCCCTTCCGTCCGCATCTGACGGTCCGTCATGTTAGGGCGGGGGGGCGGGAATGCCCAGAGAGACGACGAGGTGCCGCAAGGGGCGGCGGGGGACGGCGAGCAGGGACGAGGAGCGGCGGGAGGTCGCGGGGGGCGACGGGAGGCCGCGGGAGGCGACGGCGTCTGCCGCCGGAGCCCGGATCTGATGTACCGTCAGATTCATGGCTTCTGGAAGTGTTTCTGGGAACCGAAATGTGGCCGTGGTCGGTGCGGCCCTCTCCGACTGCGGCCGGGTGGACGACGCGACGCCGTACGCCCTGCACGCCCAGGCGGCCCGCCGCGCGCTGGCGGACGCCGGGCTCGGCCGGGATCTGGTGGACGGCTTCGCCTCCGCCGGCCTGGGCATGCTCGCCCCCGTCGAGGTCGCCGACTACCTCGGCCTGCGCCCCACCTGGGTCGACTCCACGTCCGTGGGCGGCTCGACCTGGGAGGTCATGGCGGCGCACGCGGCGGACGCGATAGCCGCCGGCCACGCGAACGCCGTCCTGCTGGTCTACGGCTCCACGGCCCGCGCCGACGTCCGGGCGGGCCGCCGCACCGGCACCCTCTCCTTCGGCGCGCGCGGCCCCCTCCAGTTCGAGGTCCCCTACGGCCACACCCTCATCGCCAAGTACGCGATGGCCGCCCGCCGCCACATGCTCCAATACGGCACGACCGTCGAGCAGTTGGCGGAAGTCGCGGTCCAGGCGAGGGCGAACGCGGGCCTGAACCCGGAGGCGATGTTCCGCGACCCGGTGACGGTGGACGACGTCCTCTCCGGCCCGATGATCGCCGACCCCTTCACCAGGCTGCACTGCTGTCTACGCTCCGACGGCGGCGCTGCGGTGCTGCTGGCGGCCGAGGAGTACGTACGGGACTGCCGTACGTCCCCGGTGTGGATCCTCGGGACGGGGGAGCACGTCTCGCATGCCTCGATGTCCGAGTGGGACGACTTCACGGTGTCCCCGGCGGCGGTGAGCGGGCGGCTGGCGTTCGCCCGGGCGGGCGTGCGGCCGGAGGAGATGGACTTCGCCCAGATCTACGACGCCTTCACCTACATGACCCTCGTCACACTCGAGGACCTGGGTTTCTGTGGGAAGGGAGAAGGCGGGGCGTTCGTGGAGAAGGGGCGGTTGAGGGCGGCGGGCGGGGAGCTGCCGGTCAACACGGACGGGGGCGGGCTGTCGGCCCAGCACCCGGGCATGCGGGGGCTGTTCCTGCTGGTGGAGGCGGTACGTCAACTGCGTGGAGAGGCGGGGGCGCGGCAGGTGCGGGGACGGGACGGGGAGCTGCCGAGGCTGGGCGTCGCCTCCGGGACCGGGGGGTGGTTCTGCTCTTCGGGGACGGTGGTGCTGGGGCGGGAGTGAGACGGGAGCCACCGGGGGCGGCAACCTTTTCGGGTGCGGCGGCGACTGGGGAAGTCGGAAGGTTTCCCGGGCTTTCCCGGGCTTTCCAGGTCCTGCTCCGCCGAACCGCGTAAGGATTCATCCGTGGCATCCTCTTCGCACCGCCGATCCCGCCCCGAACGAGGGTCCGAACGCGGCTTTGAACGTCGCTCCGGGCATCGCTCTGAGCGTGGCTCCGACCGGCGCCCGGTCCGTGTGCCCGCGATCGCCCTGACGGCCGTCGCGGCCGTCGCGCTCGTCGTGTCCCTGGTCGTGGCCTTCCGCCCCGACGGCGGGACCGGCGGCGACGGGAAGGACGCGGCCAAGCCCGTCGCCGGCGCCCAGGTCAGCGAGTCGCCGACGGCGACGACGGGGACCGCGGCCTCCGCGTCCCCGAAGCCGTCCACGGCGTCCCCGACCGCCACGAGCACCGCGACCGGCGCCGCAACGGGCTCGGCAGCCGCTACGGCCGCCTCCTCGCCCTCCGCGAGCAGCGCGCCGGCGGGGTCCTCGGGCGGGAGCGCCGCCCGGACGGCGTCCGGGTCGGCGCCGCTGGCGGGGCGGATCCGGCCCGGGGTCGACTACCAGGGGGTCGCCACCTCCTACGACGTCGGAAACGGCGACGGGGCCTGTTCCTTCGGCCCGACGACCGACGTCATGACGGCGGCGATGAACACCGCCGACTACGAGACGTCCAAGGCGTGCGGCGCGTACGTGCTGGTCCGTGCGGCGGGCGGCGCGTCCGTCACGGTCCGGATCACCAACGAGTGCCCGGCGCCCTGCGCACCCGGCCAACTCGACCTCAGCACCCAGGCGTTCGCCAGGCTCGCGGCGCTCTCGGCCGGCCGGATCCCGATCACGTGGAGCCTGGTGAGCCCCAGCGTCTCGAACACGATCTCGATCCGGTACAAGACCGGGTCCAGCCAGTACTGGTGCGGCGTCCAGGCCCTCGGCCACCGGAACCCGCTGGCCCGGCTGGAGGTCCGCACCAGCGGCGGCTGGCGCGCGCTCCCCCGTACCGAGTACAACTACTTCCTCTCCGAGCAGGGCTCCGGGTGCGGCAGCGCGATCAGGATCACCGACGTCTACGGCGAACAGCTGACCGTCGACGGGATCGCCGTACGGCCGGACGTGGTGCAGACGACCAAGGTGCAGTTCGCGCGGCACTGACGCCGGGCGTCTGCGGCAGTGGCGGTCGTCACCGCGTACTCGGCGGCGACCGCATACTCGGAGCCATGGCTACCGATCTTCATGAGCTGCTCAGGTCGCTGCGGGTGTGGGACCCGGAGGTGACCGACCTGCCGTCCTTCGACCCGGGGGCGGCCCCCGCCGAGCCGTTGCCCCTCTTCACGGAGTGGTTCGCGCAGGCGGTGGCGGCGGGCGAGCGCGAGCCGCACACGATGACGCTGGCGACCGTGGACGACGAGGGGCTGCCGGACGCCCGGATCGTGATGCTGCACGGCGCCGACGCGGCCGGCTGGTCCTTCGCCACGCATGTGACGAGCGCCAAGGGCCGCCAGCTCGCCGCCCGCCCCTACGCGGCCCTCACCTTCTACTGGCCCGCCCTGGGCCGCCAGATCCGCGTCCGAGGACCGGTTTCCGTCGCCCCGTCCGCCGAGGCGCAGGCCGACCTGCACGCCCGCTCGACGGGTGCGCTGGCGGCCGCGCTGACCGGACGGCAGAGTGAAGTCCTCGGCTCGGTGGAGGAGTTGGCGACGGCGTCGGGCGCGGCCTGGGAGGAGGCCGACCGCAACCCGGGCGCCGAGTCCCCGACCTGGACGCTGTACCGGCTGCGTGCGGCGGAGGTGGAGTTCTTCCAGGGAGACGGGCGGCGGAGGCACGTACGGCTGGCGTATCGGCGTATGACTTCTGGTTCCGGCTCTGGTTCCAATTCCGGCTCCGGCTCCGGCTCCGGCTGGGAGCGGGTGCTGCTCTGGCCGTGAGCCGGATCAGGGGCCGCCCGCGGCCACCGCTTTGAGTTCGTCGAGGGACTCCCGCAGGAAGTCCGCGAGCGGGTGTTTTCCGTCCGTTTCGACCCAGCGTTCGAACCCGACCTTGAAGACGGCGACGCCCGCCTCCGCGGTGAGGGTCGCGGCCGGGTCCTCGACGCCGCGTCGGCGCAGCGTGGCGGCGAGCGCCGCGGAGAGCGTGGCGAGCTTGATCAGCTCGCGCTCGCGCAGTTCCGCGTTGGCCGCGATGACGGCGTGGCGCTGCCGGGCGAACTCGTGCCGGCCGGCGAAGAAGCCGGCGACGGTCTCCAGCGTCGACGCCATCGCGTCGATCGGCGCGGCCGTGTCCGGGGTCTCGGCAAGCGTGACCACGAACGCGTCCTGCAGCGCCTGCGCGCCGCCGAACAGCACTTCGCGCTTGTCGGCGTAGTGCCGGTAGAACGTCCGCTCGGTGAGCCCGGCGCGTTCGGCGATCTGCGCGGCGGTGGTCTGCTCGAACCCGCGCTCGCTGTAGAGGTCCAGCGCTGCCTGTCCGAGCCGGTCACGCGCGTTCGGCTTCCATCGACCCATGCGGCAGATCCTACGCGATGACAGTGACTGACATCGGTGCTACGTTTGGCGATGTCAGTCACTGACATGACTTAGGCAGGAGTGACTCCTCATGCGTGTGTTCATCACCGGCGCGTCCGGCTGGATCGGTTCAGCCGTTGTTCCGGAGCTCATCGGGGCCGGCCACCAGGTCGTCGGGCTCGCCCGCTCGAACGCCTCGGCCGACGCTCTCGCCCAGGCCGGCGCGGAGGTGCGCCGCGGCACGATCGACGACCTCGACACCCTGCGCGACGCGGCGGCCGAGTCCGACGGGGTGATCCACCTCGCGTTCAAGCACGACATCGCGTTCAGCGGCGGCTTCGAGGACGCCGCCGACGCGGACCGGCGGGCCATCGACACGTTCGGCGAGGCGCTCGCCGGCTCCGACCGGCCGTTCCTCATCGCGTCCGGGACGCTCGGGCTGGCGCCTGGCCGGGTCGCGACCGAGCAGGACGGTCAGCCGTCCGCCCCGCTCGACGCCCACTGGTCGGCCGGCCCGGCCAAGCGGCTGGCCAACGCCCACGCGACGGCCGCCTTCGCCGAACGCGGCGTCCGCTCATCGGTCGTACGGCTGCCGCCGACCGTGTACGGCGACGGAGACCACGGTTTCCTGGCCACGGTGGTCGCCGTCGCCCGCGAGAAAGGCGTTTCCGGCTTTGTCGGCGACGGCGCGAACCGCTGGCCCGCCGTGCACCGTCACGACGCGGCGCACCTCTTCCGCCTGGCGTTGGAGGGCGCTCCGGCCGGCTCCACCCTGCACGCGACCGGGGACGAGGGCGTCCCCATCCGTGCCGTCGCCGAGGTGATCGGACGGCACCTCGACCTGCCCGTGGCCTCGATCTCCCCCGAGGACGCGCCCGCCCACTTCACCTGGCTGGCCGCCTACCTCGGCATGGACAGCCCCGTCTCCAGCGCGCACACCCGCGAACTCCTGAACTGGCAGCCCACCCAGCCCGGCCTCCTCGACGACCTGGACAAGGGCCACTACTTCGCGGCCACGTCCGCCTGACCTCACCGAGAGGTGACGGAACCCCCGGCCGTCCGTCGCCGCCCGGGCCACATGTCGTCGTACGCGGCGTCGAAGAACCGCACCTGCGGCCCGCGCAGCGCGGACGCGTCGGCCACCTCGCCGCGGGCCGCTTCGGCAAGGCGACTCGCATAGCGGTAGGCGGCGCCCCGCAGCTCCTCGCTTCTGGCCGACAGATCGATCTCCGCCTGCGCGAGCCACAGGTCGTCGACGAGTCGTTCGAGCGCAGGGTCAGCCGCACCGCTCGCACCACGCGGGCGCGTGAGCGCCTCCTTCTCCAACTGGTTTGCGACACCAAGTAACTTCAGGACGGCGTTCTTGAGCTCCGCGCGATGCGCGGCCGACTCCTCGATCTCCAACTGCCGGGCGCTCACCCGCGACACCAGGTACTGCCCGAACAACGACCCGCCCGCACCGAGCGCGACCCCTGCCAGCGACAGCAACGCCGGCCCCAGACTCCCCCAAGATCCCATGACCTGAGTCTCTCAACACCGGTTCGCGCGACTACGGGAAGATGGCCGCATGCCGGGTGAGGAAGCGGAAGCGACAGAGGAAGTGATGCAGGACGGCGTCCATCGTCGGGTGGTGCGGATCGGCGACACCGTCCGCAGGCCCGTCCAGCCGTGGACGCCAACCGTCCATGCCTTGCTGCGACACCTCGCGGACGTCGGTTTCGCCTATGCGCCAAGGCCGTTGGGAGTCGACGACGAGGGTCGTGAGGTCCTCACCTACTTCGAGGGCGACTCCGGACCGTCGGGCTGGGCCAAGGTCGTGGACGACCAGGGCCTGCAAAACTTCGCCCGGCTGCTGCGGGACTACCACGACGCCTGCGCGAGCTTCACCCCTCCGCCGGACGCGACCTGGTCCCGGGACGCAGGCGACCATCAGGTCGTATGCCATGGGGACTTCGGCCCCTGGAACGTCGTCTGGCAGGGCATCCGGCCCGTGGGAATCATCGACTGGGACTTCGCCCACCCGGCACCGCCCCTGCACGACGTGGCCTACGCGCTGGAGTACGTCGCCCCGTTCCGCGACGATGCCGAGTGCCTGCGCTGGCTGCGCTACCCGGCCCCGCCCGACCGCCGACTGCGGCTGAAGACCTTCTGCCGCGCCTACGGCCTCGACTCGACCGCGGGTGTCGTGGACGCCGTCATCGCCCGACAGCAGGACAACGCCGACCTCGTACGCCGACTGGCCGACCAGGGCCACGAACCCCAGGCCACCTGGGCCGCCGAGGGACTCCTGCCCCAACTCGCCGACCGGATCGCCTGGAGCAGGACCCACCGGCATCTATTCGAGTAGCGCCCCCGAAAACCGTCACCCGTACGAACGTCCGCCGAGGAGATAGCCGCACGCCCCCACCCACGGCAGCACCGCCCACATACGGGTGCCCCCGGCCGTCTCCTCACCCGCACCGATGCCCCACTCCCCACGGCAGGCCCGCACCACCCGGTCCAGCACGCGCAGCGACACCCGGCGATGCAGGACGCAGATCGCGCCCAGACGGGCGTGGGCATGGTGTGGATGGCCGTCGTAAAGGGTGACGCGCAGCGCGTCGTCGCGGTAGCGCAGCGACACGTACACGTCGGCCGTGGCGGAGAAACGGCAGGCGCAGGCGGTCAGTTCGCTCACCACCTGCACGGTCGCGTCCGTCGCTGCGGCGAGACCGTGCGCGTGCAGTGCCGTACGGGTCGCCGCCCGGGCGATGCCGGGACTTCGCGGAACCGCGGGCAGCGTGAAACTGAACGCGAGGGCCTCCGGCCGGGCGAGGGCGAAGGGGGCATCGGCGGGGGCGAGGGTCGGCGACTGGCAGGACCCGGTGTCGAGGTGCACGGCAACTCCCTTGTCGTGTGCGGAGGGAACTCTCCCGGTGGCCTGTCTCCCCGACGCGAGCGCGCCCCTCCGGGGGAGGAGATGGCGGGCGGGCACGCGTGATGCGCTTCCGGGACGGTTGTGACGGCTCTGTGGTCGAGCCATGACTGACTGTAGAGACGCCAGAGTCACAGTGTCCATCGAACTGGAGATAATTACCCCTTACGTTGTTGGACCTGCGGGTGTCTTGTCGGCAGACTTGGAGCGACGACAGCGCACGGAGGGGCACCATGGGCACAAGAAGCACGCCGACCCAGCGTCAGAAGCGCCTGGGAGCGGAGCTGCGGAAGTCGCGGCTCGCGGCAGGGGTCGCCACGGAGTACGCCGCCGGACTCCTCGGCATCGACCGAACGCGGCTGTCCAACATGGAGTCGGGAATCCGGCCGTTCTCGTCCGAGCGGGTCCGCACCCTCGCCAGCAACTACGCCTGCGCGGACACCGGTTATGTCGACGCCCTTGCCGCCATGGCAGAGAGCAAGGAACAGGGCTGGTGGGAGCAGTATCGGGGCACCTTGCCCGCCGGGCTGCTGGACGTAGCCGAGTTGGAGTGGCACGCAGCGCGGGTTCGGACCGTGCAGTTCATGCACGCACCGGGACTGCTCCAGACCGAGGAGTACGCCCGCGGCATCTTCACCGCCGTTCTACCGGCCGTCAGTCGACTGGAGGTCGAACTGCGGGTGGCCCACCGCATGGCTCGCCAGCAGGTCCTGGAACGCCCCAACCCGCTGCCCTACCTCGCATACGTTCATGAGGCAGCGCTGCGCATGCGGTTCGGCAGCGACAAGGCGACCCGGGATCAGCTGAAGCACCTGGCAGAGCGCTCCGAGCAGGACGGCGTCGACGTACGCGTCATTCCGGTGACCGTCAGCGGCTTCCCAGGCGCAGGGCACGCGATGCTGTACGCGAACGGCCCCGTCGCCTCACTCGACACCGTGCAGCTGGACTCCGCACATGGGCCGACATTCACTGACGCGGAGGCCCAACTCACCAAGTACCGTGCCCATCTGGACTGGATGGACGACGTATCGCTGTCCCCGGCCGCCTCACGCGACTTCATGCTCACCATCGCCCGCGAACTCTGAGGAACCCGCCATGACGAACGAGATCACCTGGGAAGAACCCTTCTGCGGCGAAGGAAACAACTGCTTCCGCATAGGCACCGACCCCACCGGCAACGCCTACATCGCCGTCGCCGGTCAGGAGGACACCCCCCTCACCGACACCCACGAAGCCCTCCGCGCACTCATCCTGGAGATCAAGGCGGGCAAGGCCGACCACCTGCTGTAGCCGCCCGCTAGCCCGCGAACTCGTACACCGCGAAGTCCGCCACCGCCCGATACCCGATCCGCTGATACAGCCCGTTGCTGGTCGGGTTCGCCAGGTCCGTGAAGAGGAGGACCTCCGCCGCGCCGGAGGCCAGCGCGGCGCGGCTCACCTCGGCGGTGGCCGCGCCCGCGTATCCGCGTCCGCGCAGTTCAGCGGGGGTGTAGACGGGCGCGACCCGTATCTGGCCCGCCACCTCCGGGGTGACGCCGGCCAGGGCGACGGGGGTGCCGTCGGGGGTCTCCCAGAAGGTCGCGCCGCCGTGGGCGATGCGGGCGTCGGCCCAGGCCTCGCTGCTGCGACGGTTCGCGGAATCGCCGACCTCCTTCGCGAACTCGTCGTGCCAGCGGGCCAGTCGGGCGCGGTCGGCCGCGGTGGCGATACGGGCCGCGCCGTCGGGAACGGGCTCGGGGATCGTCAACTCGCCGAGACGGTAGAGGCGCTGGCGTTCCCGAAGACGAGACACCGCGCCCGTGCGCCGCTGCCAGGCCTCGGCGAAGGCCGCGGCGGTGTCGGTCTGACCGGTGACGCCGGGGAGCCGGTGTCCGGCGGAGGCCAGCCGGGCGGCGAGGGCGTCGGCCTGTTCCGGGTCGAGCGGGGTGAGATAGAGCTTGTAGGGCGGGGTCCACAGGAACGCCGCGCGGATCTCGCCGCCCGTCTCCAACGCACCGAATACGGGGGCCTCCTCGCCGTAGGCGTCCAGCCCCCTGCGGCGCAGGGCGTCCGTCACGGTCAGCGGGACCGTGTGCAGCGCGGGGCGGGAGGCGAGGAAGTCGCCGGCGCGGTGGAGGAAGGCGTCGAGATCGTGGGTGAGATGCCAGTCGTCAGGGCGCATGCCCCTCATGCTCGGGCAGAACCGACTCCCGCCGCCCCCGAATTTCGGCGGTCAGGGCGCCTTCGGCTCCGGCTCCGGGTCCGTCGCCAGGCGTCCGTGCCGGTGGACGTCGCGGAAGGCGTCCCTGCGTTCCGCCTCCCACATCGCGCCGCGCACGGTCCCCTCGTAGAGGAAACCGCAGCGTTCGGCGACCCGGCAGGATCCCTCGTGGCCGAGGGCGTGGCCCAACTCGAGGCGGTGCAGGCCCGCTTCGGCGAACGCCCAGCGTGCGGCGAGCAGCAGGGAGCCGGTGGCGACGCCCCGGCCGCGGGCCTCGGGCAGCACCCAGTAGCCGACGACGGCGTTGCTGAGGATCCGGTCGATCGCGTTGACGGAGACCTGCCCGAGGATCGTCCCGTCGGCGGCGTCCGTGACGCAGAAGGCCATGGAGCGTCCGGTCGCCCCGTCCGCCGTCTTGGCGGCCAGCGACTCCCGTGCGCTCGCGGTGTCCGTGATCACCCTGATCGGGGTGTTCCAGCGCCGGAACTCAGGATCGACGTGCCCGCGCAGCCACGCGTCCACGTCGTCGGCGGACCGGGGGTCCCAGGGGCGTAGGAGGATGTCGGTCATCCGGTCATTGAACACCCTCGGCCTTTCAGAATCGGGCGGCCTCCGGCCCTCAGTCCACCACCCGAAACACCGGAACCCCATCCCGGAACGCGACCGCCAGCTCCACCCCCGCCCGCAGCTCCCCGTCCGCCGCGACAGCCTCCCCCACCACCTCCGTGGACATCCGCGGCCCCTCCGCGAGGTCGACCACGGCGGCGACGTACGGTGTCCGCTCCCCGAAGGGCGGCAGATCGTTGCGGTGGACGACGGACCAGGTGTAGAGGGTCGCCCGGCCACTGGCGTCCTCCCAGGTCACGTCCTCGCTCCAGCAGTGCGGGCAGAACTCCCGGGGGTAGTGGTGGGCCCGCCCGCACGCCCCGCAGCGCCGGATCAGCAGTCGGCCCTCCGCCGCCGCGTCCCAGTACGTGCGGGTGAAGGCGTCGATCTCGGGAAGGTCGTGGCGCGCACTCACTGGAAGAGCCCCAGTGCGTTGTCCACCGACCACGTCTGCCACGCCATCCCGCCCAGGCCGACGACCGAGATGAGCGCCATCATCCCGTTCTGCCCCTGCTCGGCCCAGTCGTGGATCATGAGGACGAGGTAGGTCAGGTTGAGGAGCAGGCCGCCGACCAGGGCGATCGGGGTCAGGAAGCCCACGATCAGCCCGAGCCCCAGGGCCAGCTCCGCATAGACGACGACATACGCCATCACGCGCGGGCGCGGCTCGACGACCACCGCGAAACCGGAGCGTACGGCGTTCCAGCGGTGCTTGGCCGCCACGTCCGCCGCCCACTTGATGCCGGAGCCCTCGAACCAGCTCTTCTTCTCCTTGTGCCGCCAGCTCTCCAGCCACCACAGCCCGAGCCCGATCCGCAGCACCGCCAGCCATTCCGCACCGCCGAGCCAGATCGCATCCATGAATCTGACGGTACGTCAGGTAACTGCGTACGGGAAGCCCACGGGAAGCCCGCGAGAACCGGAGAAATCTGTGCGCCGCCTATGAAGCTATGCGTCGCCCGTGAATGTCCCGCAGATTGTTGACGATTTTGTCGGCCAAGAATTACGTTCGCCACCGCAAGCCAGACAGCACGCAGCAGGCACGCAGCGAGCACCCGGCACGTACGCAGCGAGTACGCAGACAGCACGCGGTTCATGGAGAGGCAGCAACGTGAAGCACAAGGCAGTCAAGCGCAGGTCGGTCGTCATAGGCATCGGCGCCACCGCCGGCGCCGCGGCAGTCGGCGGCATCGCCCTCAGCGCGCAGGCGGCCGACAGCTCGTCGTCCTCGTCCTCCGCGTCCGCCTCGGGCTCCCTGGCCTTCGACCCGGACGCGTACACCAAGCTGACGACCACGATCACGGACGCCGACGGCGCCGACCACGACGTCACGTATCACTTCTGGAAGGCGATCACCTACGTCGCCAAGCCGGTCGACGAGGCGTACCAGTCCCTGAACGTCAGCGTGCCGGTCGAGATCGACGGAACCGCTGTCGACGCGACGCACGCGCCGATCCTGTTCGCCAACTCCGTCGGCGGGTACATGCCGTCCTCCGTCGCGGACGCCACCGGCATCGGCGGCTCCAGCGGGGCCGGCGGGATGGGCGGCGGCGCACCCAGCGGAGCACCCTCGGCCAGCGCCGACGCCTCCGCCTCGACCGGCGCCACCGCCCCCGGCGCCAACGGCAACACCAACGGCACCGGCGGCGCGCTGAACACCAACCAGCTGCTGGCCCTGGCCGCCGGGTACGTCGTCGTCGAGCCCGGCGCCCGCGGCCGTACGCTCAAGAACTCCGACGGCGAGTACTACGGCGTGGCGCCCGCCGCGATCGTCGACCTCAAGGCGGCCGTGCGGTACGTGCGGTTCAACAAGGGCCGTATCCCGGGGAACACCGAGCGGATCGTGTCCGCGGGCACCAGCGCCGGCGGCGCGCTGTCGTCGCTGCTCGGCGCGTCCGGCGGCAGCCCGATCTACGACGAGTACCTCGAGGAGCTCGGCGCGGCCGACGCCTCCGACGCGATCTTCGCGACCGGCGCCTGGTGCCCGATCACCGACCTGGAGCACGCCGACGGCGCCTACGAGTGGAACTGGGGCTCCAACGTCACCCAGTCCACCGGCAAGGCCGTCGACCAGACCGTCTCGAAGGCGCTGCAGTCGCAGTTCGCCGAGTACCAGGCCGGTCTGAAGCTCAAGGGCCTCGGCGGCTTCGGCCCCCTGAACGCCCGCAACTACGACGAGTACCTGGTCAAGCAGTACCTGGAACCGTCGGCCACCGCCTACCTGGCCGACCTCTCGGACGCCGACCGCACCACCTACCTCGCCGCCAACACCTTCCTCACCTGGAAGAACGGCAAGGCCACCTTCACCTGGGCGGACTTCCTCGCCCATGTCGGCGCCCGCAAGAAGACCACTCCGGCCTTCGACGCCTTCGACCTGTCGGCCGGCGAGAACAATGAATTCGGCAAGGGAACGACCCTCTCCCGCCACTTCACGGCGTACAGCCTGAAGAATGACACCACCGGGCTCACCGCCAAGCGCCTCGACAGCGACATCCCCGAGATGCTGCGGCTGATGAACCCGATGCACTTCCTGACCGACAAGCCCAACGAAAGCCGCACCAAGCACTGGTGGATCCGCCTCGGCACGAAGGACTCCGACACGTCGCTGACCGTCTCCGCCAACATCGCCGCCGCCGCGCACGACCTGGGCGACGACGTCGACCACCTCTACTACTGGGACGCCGGCCACGGCGCGAACAACGACCCGGGCGACTTCATCAAGTGGATCGCCAAGGTCACCGGCGCCAAGTCGGGCGCGCGGACCAAGAAGTAGCCAAGACCGAGAAGTGCCCCTCCCCTGTCGGGGACCCTGAAACGCGGCGGCGTACGTTTCCCGTCATAGCTACGCACGCCGTCCGCACGCGACGCCTGGCCCCAGCGCACCGGAGCCAGGCGTCGCACTGCGTACACGGCGCTGCGTGCGTGGCGCTGCCTACACGGCGCTGCGTGCGTGGCGCTGCGTGCGTGATCGATCCGCAACCAATTCCCCTCTTGACTGAGACCCATCGCTCTCTGGCGTGATTACGCTCGCGCTCATGGAAGACTCCTCGCCGAACCTCGCCGACCGCCCCGTGTACGTCATCGGCGGCGGCCCCGGCGGCCTCGCCGCCGCGTACGCGCTGCGGGCCCAGGGCATTCGCGCCGTCGTCGTGGAGAAGGCCGACGAGGTCGGTGCGTCCTGGCGGCGGCACTACGACCGGCTGCACCTGCACACCACCCGGCGGCTCTCGGCCCTGCCCGGGCTGCCGATGCCGCGTCGGTTCGGGCGATGGGCGGCGCGGGCCGACGTGGTGCGGTACCTGGAGAAGTACGCCGAGGTCCACGAGCTGGAGATCGTCACCGGCGTCGAGGTCTCCCGCATCGACCGCACCCCGGACGGCACCGGCTGGCTGCTGCACGCCAGCGGCGGCCGTGAGCTGACCGGCTCGGCGGTCGTCGTCGCCACCGGCTACAACCACACCCCGCTCCTGCCGGACTGGCCCGGCCGCGACACGTTCACCGGTGAGCTGGCGCACGCCAGCGTCTACCGCAACGGCGAGCCCTACGCCGGCCGGGACGTCCTCGTCGTCGGCGCCGGCAACACCGGCGCGGAGATAGCCGTGGACCTGGTGGAGAACGGGGCGTCCCGGGTGCGACTGGCCGTGCGCACCGCCCCGCACATCGTGCGCCGCTCGACCGCGGGCTGGGCCGCCCAGTACACGGCCGTCCTCATACGACGGCTGCCCGTCCCCCTCGTCGACCGGCTCGCGCGGCCGATGGCGAAGCTGAGCGTGCCGGACCTGTCGGCGCACGGGCTGCCGCGCCCCGAGACCGGTCTCTACTCCCGCGTCAAGGAAGGCGCCATTCCGGTGCAGGACGTCGGTCTGATCGACGCCGTGCGCAAGGGGCGGGTGGAGGTCGTGGCCGCCGTGGAGAGCTTCGAGGCGGCCGACGAGGACAGCGGCGACGGCAGCGCCGCGGACGGCGACAAGGCCGCAAGCGGGGACGGCGACAAGGCCGACGGCAAGACCGGAAGCAAGGTCGTGCTCGCCGACGGCAGCCGGATCTCGCCGGACTCGATCGTCGCCGCCACCGGATACGTCCGCGCCCTGGAGGGCCTGGTCGGCCACCTCGGCGTGCTCGACGAACGAGGCAGACCCGTGGCCCACGGCGCCCGCACCCCGAAGAACGCGCCCGGCCTGTACTTCACCGGCTTCACGACCCCCATCAGCGGCACGCTCCGCGAGCTGGGGATCGACGCGGAGAAGATCGCGAAGGCCGTCCGCAAGAAGGTGTAGGCAACCGGTTCTGCCGCGAAGCCGCCGACTCAGCGGTCCTCAGCGGTCCTCAGCGGTAATCCTGGACGGCCACCTGGACGGCCACCCGCGAAACCGCCCCCGAGCGACAGCGGACACGCCCAACTCCCCCACGCTTCCCTCCTGTTACTCCTGCGCCAGATGCGACAAGAGCGTTGTCCCGTGCCCCGCACGGAGCCAGAATGTGAGCCCTGTTCACCTTTCCAGCTCCGCCCCCGCTCTACGGAGGACGCACGTGGCAAGTGAAAGACAGCTGTCTCCCGCCCTTTCCCGCCGTTCCCTGCTCGGCCGCACGGCCGCCGTGGCCGCCGGCGCGACCGCCCTCACCGCGACCGCCGCCGCCACCGCCTCCGCGGCCACCGCCCGCGAGGTGGACGTCGCGATCGTCGGCGGCGGCCTCGCCGGACTCACCGCGGCCCGCGATCTGGTCGCCGCCGGGAAAACGGTTGTCGTCCTGGAGGCCCGGGACCGCGTCGGCGGCCGGGTCGTCAACCTGTCCCTGCCCGGCGGCGGAGTCACCGAGGGCGGCGGCGAGTTCATCGGCCCCACCCAGGACCGCATCAAGGCGCTCGCCGACTCCCTCGGCGTGGCGACCTTCGCCACCTACAACACCGGCAAGAACCTCCTCTACAAGGACGGCAAGAAGACCCCGTACGCCACCGACGGACTGCTCGGCTCCGTCCCGCCGATCGACGTGGCGGGCCTCGCCAACGCGGCGATCGTGCAGTCCTCGCTGGACGACATGGCCAAGCAGGTGCCGGTCGACGCGCCCTGGACCGCGGCCAAGGCCGCCGAATGGGACAAGCAGACCTTCGAGAGCTGGCTGAACGCCAACGCGGTGGTCCCGTCGGCGAAGTTCCTCCTGGACGTGGCCTGTACGTCGATCTTCTCGGCCGAACCCCGCGAGCTCTCCCTCCTGTTCGTCCTCTTCTACATCGCCGCCGCCGGCAACGAGTCCACCGTCGGCACCCTGGAACGCCTCACCGAGACGGCGAACGGCGCCCAGGAGTCCCGTTTCGTCGGCGGCTCCCAGCAGGTGCCGATCAAGCTGGCCGCCACCCTCGGCGACCGGGTGGTGCTGAGCGCCCCGGTGCGCACGATCACCCAGTCCGGCGGCAAGTACGTCGTGACGGCCGACGGCATCACCGTCACGGCCAAGAAGGTCGTCGTCGCCGTACCCCCGCCCCTCGCCGCCCGCATCTCGTACGACCCCCTGCTGCCGGCCGGCCGCGACCAGCTCACCCAGCGTCTGCCGATGGCCTCGGTCGGCAAGGCGATCGCCGTCTACGACACCCCCTTCTGGCGTGCCGACGGCCTCAACGGCCAGGTCGTCAGCGACACCGGCGTGGTCAGCTCCACCTTCGACAACTCCCCGCCCGACACCGCCTACGGCGCGCTGATGGGCTTCATCGAGGCCGACGAGATGCGGGCGCTGGACGCGGCGAGCGAGGCGGAGGTCAAGGCGGCCGTACTGAAGGACTACGTGACCTACTTCGGCGAGAAAGCCGCCTCCCCTTCCGCGTTCGTCCTGCAACGCTGGAACAACGAGGCCTACACCCGCGGCGGCCCCGTCTCCATCGCCGCGCCCGGCGTCCTGACCCAGTACGGGGCGGCCCTGCGCAAGCCGGTGGGCGGCATCCACTGGGCGGGCACGGAGACCTCCGTCCACTGGATGGGGTTCATGGACGGAGCGGTGCGGTCGGGCGAGCGGGTGGCGAAGGAGGTGCTGGCGGCGCTGTAGGGCCCGCGAGCCGGTTCGCGTGGTCCGCTCCTTTCTGTGTGCACGCCCATTCCTGACATCCCGTCAGTTCTGTAATCTGACAGTACGTCAGTTACTTGGCCGTCACATTGGCAGTCACCTCGGCAGTCACTCAGGAGCGGGCGGACCGATGCTTGGATCAACCCACGGCACCCTCACCACCGACGCCCGCCGGGCCCGGGTCATCGCCTGCGGCGAGCAGCCCGGGCCCGCCGTCCACGGCCGGCCGGCCGAGGCGGACGACCTGGACGTCAGCGGCCGCCCACTGTATTCGGCCGTCCCCGACCTGGACCGGTTCTTCCGGCCCGAGTCGGTCGCGGTCGTCGGCGCCTCGGACGCCGAAGGACGCCCGAACACCGGTGTCACCCGTCAACTGGTGGGCTGGGCCCAGCGGGTGGGGGCGCGGCTGCATCCCGTGCACCCCACCCGCGACTCCGTCTTCGGCATCCCCTGCTCGCCGTCCGTCGCGGAGCTGCCCGAACAGGTCGATCTGGCCGTGCTGTTGGTCGCCGACCCGCTGCCCGTGATCGAGCAACTCGCCGAGACGAAGGTGAAGTTCGCGGTCGCCTTCGCCTCCGGCTTCGCGGAGACCGGCGAGGCGGGCGCGGCGGCCCAGGCCCGCCTCGCGACGGCCGTCGAACGCTCGGGGCTGCGCCTGCTCGGCCCCAACACCAACCTCAACGCCTTCGAGCACTTCCGCGACGACCTCGAGGGGCCGTCGATCGCCCTGATCACCCAGTCCGGCCACCAGGGCCGCCCCGTCTTCGCCCTCCAGGAGCTCGGCATCCGCCTCTCGCACTGGGCGCCGACCGGCAACGAGGCCGACCTGGAGACCGCCGACTTCCTCTCCTACTTCGCCGAGCGCCCGGAGGTCGGCGCGATCGCCTGCTACGTGGAGGGCCTGAAGGACGGCCGGTCCTTCCTGCTCGCCGCCGACCGGGCGGCCCGGCGCGGGGTGCCCGTCGTCGCGGTCAAGGTGGGCCGCACCGAGACCGGCGCCCGCACCGCCGCCTCCCACACCGGCAAGCTGACCGGTTCGGACGAGGTCGTCGACGCGGCGATGCGCCAGTACGGCGTGATCCGCGTCGACGGTCTCGACGAACTCCAGGACACCGCGGCCCTGTTGGCCCGCGCCCGCCCGCCGCAGGCCGACGGGGTCGTCGTCTACTCCATCTCGGGCGGCACCGGCGCGCACGTCGCCGACCTGGCGACGGCGGCGGGCCTCAGCCTGCCGACCCTGTCCGCCGCCCGGCAGGCCGAGCTGCACCAGTGGATCCCCGAGTACCTGAACGTGGCCAACCCGGTCGACAACGGCGGGCACCCGGTCGGCGACTGGCGCGGCCGGAAGATCATCGACGCGATCCTGGACGACCCCGAGGTGGGCGTCCTGATCTGCCCGATCACCGGCCCCTTCCCGCCGTTGAGCGACCGCCTCGTGCGGGACCTGGTGGACGCGGCCGAGCGGACGGACAAGCTGGTGTGCGTGGTGTGGGGCTCACCGGTGGGCACCGAGCCCGCCTACCGCGAGGTCCTCCTCGGCTCCTCCCGGGTGGCGACCTTCCGCACGGTCTCGGGCTGTCTGACGGCCGTCCGCGCCCACCTCGACCACCACCGTTTCGTACGCGGCTACCGCTCCCCTTTCGACGAGGCCCCCCGCACCCTCTCCCCCTCCTACCGCAAGGCGCGGATGCTGATGCGCCCCGGACAGCAACTGAGCGAACACGCCGGGAAACAGCTGCTGCGGGCGTACGGCATCCGGGTCCCGCGTGAGCAGCTGGTGACCAGCGCGGCGGCGTCCGTGCGGGCGGCGGGGCTGGTGGGCTACCCGGTGGTGATGAAGGCGTCCGGCGCGCAGATCGCCCACAAGACCGAGCTGGGCCTGGTGAAGATCGGCCTGACCTCGGCCAGCCAGGTCCGGGACGCCTACCGCGAGTTGACGGACATCGCCCGTTACGAGGGCGTCGCGCTGGACGGCGTCCTGGTGTGCCAGATGGTCGAGCGGGGCGTGGAGATGGTCGTCGGCGTCACCCACGACGACCTGTTCGGGCCGACGGTGACGGTGGGTCTCGGCGGGGTGCTGGTGGAGGTGCTGCGGGACGTCGCCGTACGCGTGCCCCCCTTCGGCGAGGACCAGGCCCGCGCCATGCTCGCCGAACTGCGCGGCCGCGCCCTGCTGGACGGCGTCCGCGGCCGCCCCCCGGCCGACCTGGACGGCCTCGTCGAGGTGATCCTGCGCGTCCAGCGCATGGCCCTGGAGCTCGGCGACGACCTCGCGGAGCTGGACATCAACCCGCTGGTGGTGCTGGAGCAGGGACAGGGGGCGGTGGCCCTGGACGCGTTGGCGGTGTGCCGGTGACGAGCGCTTCACCCGGCCGGCCCGACTCAGAACGGAGCACGACCATGCCCGAGCCGTGGATACGCCACCGGACCGACGCCCACGTCACCCACCTCACCCTCGACCGCCCCGAGGCCCTCAACGCCCTCACCCCCGCCCAGCGCGACCACCTCATCCGGCTCCTCGCCGACGCCTCCGCCGACCCGGACGTACGGGCGGTCGTCCTGACCGGAACGGGCCGCGGGTTCTGCGCGGGCGCTGATCTACGAGGCTCGGGGAACGGAAAGCGGGACACCGGCAACCGGACCTCCGGGGACGGGGACGCCGGCGAACGGATCGCCGGGGACGTGGCCCGCACTCTTCGCCTCGGCGCCCAGCGCCTGATCGCGGCCGTCCTCGACTGCGAGAAACCGGTGATCGCGGCGGTCAACGGCACGGCGGCCGGCCTGGGCGCGCATCTCGCCCTCGCCTGCGACCTCGTCCTGGCCGCCGAGTCGGCCCGTTTCATCGAGGTGTTCGTACGACGCGGTCTGGTCCCCGACGGCGGCGGCGCCTATCTCCTCCCCCGGCTGATCGGCCCCCACCGCGCCAAGGAGCTGATGTTCTTCGGCGACGCGCTCACCGCGGCGGACGCAGAACGCCTCGGCCTGGTCAACCGGGTCGTCCCCGACGGGGAGTTGGACAAGACGGCCCGCGAGTGGGCGGCCCGCCTCGCCGCCGGTCCCACCCGCGCCCTCGCCCTGACCAAGCAACTCGTCAACGCCTCCCTCGACCACGACCGCGCCACCGCTTTCACCGCCGAGGCCGCCGCCCAGGAGATCAACATGACGACGGCCGACGCGCGGGAGGGCGTGGCGAGCTTCGTGGAGCGGCGCGACCCCCGTTTCCGGGGCCGCTGACGCTCAGCCGGCCTCCTGCTCCACCGCCTGCTTCAGGACCCGCAGTTCCCCCGCGTCCGGATCCCCGAAGATCACGAACAGCTCGGGCGCGTCCGCGGTCCCGGCGACGGCCCAGGAGGTCTCCTCCCCGCAACCGCTCCCCGTGCCGCTGCCGAGGCGTACGGCGACATGGTCCCGGCCGGTGGACTCGTCCGGCCCGCCGAAGGTCCAGGTGCCGGTGCCGTCGCACACGGCCAGATCCTCGCCCGACGCGAACTCGGCCTCCGCCGGCATCCTGCTCAACTCGGCCCGCCCGCCCGGCAGCAGCCGCAGCTCGGCCCCGTCCTGCCCGCGCCAGACGCCGGCGACCTGGGCGGCGGACAGTTCCGGTGGTTCGTACTCCTCGACGAGTCCCATGGCCGTGGCCGCCAGCGCGCCGGCGAAGGCCAGTACGAACAGGCCGACGGAGGCGACTCCCGCACGCCACCAGACACTCCACAGATCCCACCCCCACCCGGGGCCGGTCTGGAGGCGCCGCAGCCGCCGCACGTACGACACCGCGAGGACGGGCACGACGCCCAGCGCCGCGAATGCCAGGAGGGTCGCGGCGAACGGCCGCCCCCACGCCAGGGCGCACACCGCGGCCCACGCCCCGCCGACCAGGACCGCGCCCAGCAGATGCCGGGCCCACCACGGCCACGGGACGCGGCGCAGCGCGCGGTCGGCGAGGACGGCGGCCGGCAGGGTCTGCACGCACGCGTGCAGCAGGCCCAGCACCGGCAGATAGAGGGGTGCGAGGACGAAAACGCAGAGCAGACCCAACGCACCGCCGTAGTCGCGGCCGTAGGGGTCGGCGGTCGAGGTGAGGACCCACCAGAGCAGGAAGACCGCCGGCAGTTGCGCCGCACCCGCCGCCACGGCCGTGGTCCGGTCGGCCGCCGCCCCGCTCATCCCCGCCTTCGTGCGCATGTCACGCCACCCCCGACGGCAGCCTACGCGCGCGTGCGACCACGCCCTTCGGCCCCCCGCACCCCTTCCCACCTGACGCCCCGTCAGCTTCAATGGAAGGCGTGATGGGACACGCAGGAATGGCAGCCGCAGCCGTCCGTTACCTCAGGTCCGCGGGCAGCCTCTCCGCCGGGATCGAGGTGGAGCCGCTGCCCCGACCCGACCTGCGCTGCGTCCGCGAGGACGAGCGGGCGCCGGTCGATCAGGGCGAGTTCCGGCGCGTGCTGGGGAACTTCGCCTCCGGCGTGACCGTTGTCACGGCACCCGCCGTGACCGACGGCGACGGCAGTCCCCTCGGCCCTGCCGGCTTCGCCTGTCAGTCCTTCTCCTCCCTCTCCCTCGACCCGCCCCTCGTCGCCTTCATGGTCGGCCGCACGTCCACGACATGGCCGCGCATCGCCCGCGCGGGCGTGTTCTGCGTCAACGTCCTCGGCGCGGGCCAGTCCGGCCTGTGCCGTTCCTTCGCGGTGAGCGGCGCGGACAAGTTCGCGGGCGTCCCCTACGACGCGGCCCCGGCATCCGGCGCCCCGCGCCTCACCGGCGCGCTGGCCTGGATCGACTGCACGATCCACGCGGTCCACACGGGCGGCGACCACCTCATCGTCGTAGGACGGGTGAACGCCCTGGGGGCGGGGGACGACGCGGACGAGCCGCCGCTGCTGTTCCACCGGGGGCGCTTTCTCTGAGGTCCGGCGACCGGGCGGAAACAGGCTGCGGCCCGACGCGACGAGATGCTCTACTCGCCCCCATGGGCAGCTCATACATGGAGTACCGCGAGCGCGGCTTCTGGGCTCGCGATTTCCAGGCCGAGGTGTGGCTCCACCTCCTGTCCGAGGAAGCCGCCTCCGTCACCGGGCGTCCGGCCTGGCTCGACGCGGCACGCAACGACTGGCGCCTCCAGGCGACAGTGGGCTTCATGGGCTGCGTCTCCGCATGTCTGGACGAACACCTCCGAGCCGACCCGGACAGAGTCGCCGTCGTCGTCGCCCTGTCCGAACGGGTCCGCGCACGGCTGCTGCGGTGGGCCCCGGCGATTCCCAGAGACGTCGTCAACGGGTTCGGAACCGGCGGCGAAGGCACGACCTTCGGCGGAGACCTGGACACGGTCGTCCTGCTGAAGTTCGCCGACGCCTTCATCCCCTTGCTGCACGGCGAGATCACAGGCGAACCGGGCACGGTCAAGGCGTACTGACAACGCCCCCGCAGAGGAGGCGTTCCCCAGGGGAGGCGTCCCCGGCGGCCATAAGGGTCTGCCCTAAGGGTCCGGACTCCACTCACCCCCGCCCAAGGCCCCGCCCGTTTCCTGCGACTTGACGGCCGGACAGGTCCTAGCCGGCCGCCCCCGCCACCCTCGGCGCCCCCGCCACCCCGACCACTCCCGGTGTCCCGCCCCCCGAGGCCCCCCGCCGCCGGATCACCAACGCCATCAGCGCCGCCACCGCGCACAGCGCCCCCGACGCGTACCAGACGACGTCGTACGAGCCGAACGTGTCCCGCGCGACTCCGCCCAGGAAGGCGACCAGGGCCGCGCCGACCTGGTGGGAGGCGAGGACCCAGCCGAAGACGATCGCGCTGTCCTCGCCGTACTGCTCGCGGCACAGGGCGACGGTGGGCGGGACGGTGGCGACCCAGTCGAGGCCGTAGAAGACGATGAAGAAGAGCATCGGCGGGCGGACGCTCGGCGCGAGCAGCATCGGGAGGAAGAGCAGGGAGATGCCCCGCAGCGCGTAGTACACCGCCAGCAGCCGGCGGGGCTCGAAGCGGTCGGTGAACCAGCCGGAGGCCACCGTGCCGACCACGTCGAACACGCCGATCACCGCGAGCAGCGAGGCCGCCGCCGTGACGGGCATGCCATGGTCGTGGGCGGCGGGCACGAAGTGGGTCTGGACCAGGCCGTTGGTGGAGGCGCCGCAGATCGCGAAGGTGCCGGCCAGCAGCCAGAAGGGGCCGGTGCGGGCCGCCGAGACGAGGACCCGTACGGTGCGGCGCGCGGCGCCCGTCACCGGAGGCGGTTTCGGTACGAACTCCTCGGCGCCGTACGGCTTCTGGCCCACGTCGGCCGGGTGGTCGCGCAGCAGCAGCCAGACGAAGGGCACGACGGCGAGGGCGGCCAGCGCCACGGTCACGGCCGCCGGACGCCAGTCGTGCTCCTCCACCAGCCAGGACAGCAGCGGCAGGAAGATCAGCTGGCCGGAGGCCGAGGCGGCGGTGAGGATGCCGGTGACCAGGCCTCGTCGGGTGGTGAACCAGCGGTTGGTGACCGTCGCGGCGAAGGCCAGCGCCATCGAGCCGGAGCCCAGACCCACCAGCAGGCCCCAGCACAGCAGCAGTTGCCAGGCCGCCGTCATCCACACGGTCAGGCCCGAGCCGATCGCGATCACGGTCAGGGCGACCGCGACGACCCGGCGGATGCCGAAACGGTCCATCAGCGCCGCCGCGAAGGGCGCGGTCAGCCCGTAGAGCGCGAGGTTGATCGAGACCGCGGCGGAGATCGTGCCGCGCGACCAGCCGAACTCCTGGTGCAGGGGGTCGATGAGCAGGCCGGGGAGCGAGCGGAAGGCCGCCGCGCCGATGATCGTCACGAAGGTGACGGCGGCGACCAACCAGGCGCGGTGGATGCCGGGCCTGCGGAGCTTCCCGACTGACGGGACGGACGGGACTGACGGGACTGACTGTGCTGACGGGGTCTTCTCTGCGGCAGTCGCCGCCTCGTTTGTCTCGGTCACGACACAAAGCTTCCGCCCCGGAGCAGCCGGGAACGAGTGGCCCGAAGGACAGCATTCGCTAGAATCGGGCCATGAGCCGTGAGCCGGAGTTCCGCCCGCACCGTGTGGTCGTCCTCGCCCTGGACGGCCTGCTCCCCTTCGAGCTGGGCATCCCGCACCGCATCTTCGGCCGCCCCAAGGACGCCCTGGGCCGTCCTCTCTACGAGGTCGTGACCTGCTCGATCCGGCCGCCGGGCCCGGTGTGGACGGACGCCGACTTCGCCGTCCTGGTCGAGCACGGCCCGGAGGCCCTGGCCACCGCCGACACCGTGATCGTCCCGGCCTCCTACGAGCTGGGCCCGGTCTTCGAGGAGGGCGTCCTGACCGACGAGCTCGCCGCCGCCCTCGCCCACCTCCGCCCCGGCGTCCGGCTCGCCTCCATCTGCACCGGCGTGTACGTCCTGGCCGCCGCCGGCTTCCTCGACGACCGCCCGGCGACCACGCACTGGGCCGACGCCGACCGTCTGCAACAGCTCTTCCCGAGGATCAGGGTCGACCCGGACGTGCTGTTCATCGACGACGGCGACGTCCTCACCTCGGCCGGCGTCGCCGCCGGGATCGACCTGTGCCTGCACATCGTCCGCCGCGACCACGGCACCGCCGTGGCCAACGAGGTCGCCCGCCGCACGGTCGTACCGCCGCATCGCGACGGCGGGCAGGCGCAGTACATCGAGCGCCCGGTGCCCGACCCGCAGCAGGCGACCACGACCTCCGCGCGCGCGTGGGCGCTGGGCCGCCTGCACGAGCCGATCCAGCTGCGGGACATGGCCGCGCAGGAGGCCATGTCGGTACGGACGTTCACGCGCCGCTTCCGCGAGGAGGTCGGCGTGAGCCCGGGGCAGTGGCTCACCCGGCAGCGGGTCGAGCGGGCCCGCCAGCTCCTGGAGTCCAGCGACCTGTCCGTCGACCAGGTCGCCCGGGACGCCGGTTTCGGCACCGCCCAGTCGATGCGACAGCACCTACAGGCGTCGCTCGGCGTCACCCCGACCGCCTATCGCCGTACTTTCCGCACCGACACCGCCGGAGCCGGATCCGGCAGGTCCGAGAGCTACGGCGGTGTGCGCGCCCTGCGTTGAGCTCCCGCGGCGCGCCTCGCCCCACCAGCCGACCCCGGTGAGCGCCAGGGTCACGGCCACTCCGGCCAGGACGGCCGTGGACGGCGCGACCACCTGGAGCAGCACACCGGCCAGGGAGCCGGTCGCCGCGTACCCCGCGCCCGCGGCCGCGTACATGACCGAGTAACCGGCGGCCAGCGCGCTCGGCGGGAGGGCCTCGCGCAGGGAGAGGTTGCGGGTGAGCATCGCGCCCGACTGGAGTGTGCCGCCCAGCACCAGCGCGAGCGCGATCCCGGCCGTGTCCGGTATCAGAGCGGCGAGCGTCACGCAGACCGACGTACCGGCCATCAGCACCACGCTGCGGGTGCGCAGCCGTCCCGGCCAGCTCCGCAGGCCGTAGGCGAACGCGCCCAGCCCGCCGCCCACCGCCATGCCGGTCAGCAGCGGGCCGGACCAGCCGACGCCGATGCCGCGCTGTTCGAGCAGGGCCGGCAGGACGAGTTCGGACAGTCCGAGCAGGGTCAGGCTGGCGGCTCCGGTGACGTACACCGGCCAGGCGCCGGCCAGGACCCGCAGCCGGGACGCCCCCCGGTCACCGGTCGCGTCGTCCGCGCCCCAGGCGGCCGGGAGCCGCCACAGGCCGACGACGGACGAGGCCATCAGGAGGGCGGCGAGGGCCAGCGGGACGCGCGGGGCGACGCCGAGGGCCAGGCCGGCGACCGCGGCCGGGGAGACGGCCCACACCCCGGCTGTCAGCATCGACTCGACGGACAGCGCCTGCGCCGCCGCGCGCTCCGGCACCAGGGTGGTGAGCAGGGTGCGCAGGCCGCCGGTGGCGGCGGCCGGGGCGGCGCCGGAGACGGCCGCGAACGCGGCGAGGACGGCCGGGTGTGCGTGGGGGAAGGCTCCCAGTCCCGCGAATCCGGCGGCTCCGGCCATGAGTCCGACGACCAGGTGCACGCGGGCGCGCTCGGGGCGCAACCTCATCCCCAGCACCGGCGCGCCCACGATCTCGCCGATCACATAGGCCGCCGCGATCATCGCCCCCAATGAGTAGCCGCCGGGGCGCTCGCGCACCAGGAAGACCAGGGCCAGCGGGGCCATGGCCACCGGCATGCGGGCGCCGACGGTGGTGCAGGCCCAGATCAGGACCTGTTTCGAGGCGACGTCGCGGTAGCTCATGGGACGACGCTAAGGGCTCGCACCGACAACGCCCCAGGCAATTTCCGGCACCTGTGGACAACTCCCGCCATGCCCACGCCATACGCCACGCCATGCCCCACGCCATGCCCCACGCCACGCCACGCCCACGCCGAACCCGTCGCCGCATCCGGAGAGGCCGAACCCGTCGCCCCGCTCAGAAAGTCAGCACCGCCCGCGCCACCCGCCCCGCCTCCGCGTCCGCCGCCGCCTTCTCGAAGTCCTCGACGGGGTAGGTCCGGGTGACGAGTTCGTCGAGGAGCAGGCGGCCGGCGAGGTACAGGTCGGCGTACAGGGCGATGTCGTGCTGGGGGCGGGACGCGCCGTAGCGGCAGCCCAGGATGGACTTGTCGAGGAAAAGGGAGGAGACGAGGAACGACGCTTCCGCCGTCGCCGGCGGCACGCCGAGCAGGACCGCCTGCCCGTGCCGGTCCAGCAGGTCGATCGCCGTGCGGATCAGCTCGACCCTCCCCACGCACTCGAAGACATGGTCCGCGCCCGTCGGCAGCAGGTCCCGCACCCCGTCCGTCGACGACAGGAAGTGCGTGGCCCCGAACTGCCGTGCCACCGCCTCCTTCGCCGGGTTGGCGTCCACCGCGACGATCCGCAGCGCACCCGCGATCCGTGCGCCCTGGAGCACGTTGAGCCCGATCCCGCCCGTCCCGATGACGACGACGCTCTCGCCGTACCCCACGCGCGCGCGGTTGAGCACCGCGCCCACCCCGGTCAGCACCCCGCACCCGATCAGCGCGGCCGACGTCAGCGGGACGTCCTTCGGGATCCGGACCGCCTGCACGGCCTTCACCACCGTCCGCTCGGCGAACGCGGAGTTGGCCGCGAACTGGTACACCGGCCGCCCCGCTCGCGTGAACGGCTTCTGCGGCCGTCCGATCGCCTGCCGGCACATCGTCGGCCGCCCCCGGTCGCACTCCGGGCACGTCCCGCAGCTGGCGAGCGTGGACAGCGCCACATGGTCCCCGGGCGTCACATGCGTGACTCCGGCCCCGACCGCCTCCACCACGCCCGCGCCCTCGTGCCCGAGCACCACCGGCGCGGGGAAGGGGATCGTCCCGTCGACGACCGACAGGTCGCTGTGGCACAGCCCGGCCGCCGAGATCGCCACGAGCACCTCGCCGGGCCCCGGATCGCGTACGACAAGATCGTCGACGACCTCGGCCCGCTTCCCGTCGAACACCACGCCTCGCATCACGCCGCTCCCCTATCCCCTGATCCCCTGGGCTGTCTGGGCAGACCGAGCACCCGCTCGGCGATGATCGTGCGCTGCACCTGGTCCGAACCGCCGTAGATCGTGTCGGCCCGCGAGAACAGGAACAGCTGCTGCGCGTCGTCGAGTTCGTACGGCGTGGAGGGCGACCAGTCCGCAGGGCCGACGCTCGCCGCAGCCCCGCGCACCTGAACCGCCGCCTCCCCCAGCCGCTGATGCCAGCCCGCCCACAGCAGCTTGGCCACGCTCGGCGCTCCCCGGTCGCCGGACGACCTGCCCAGCGTCCGCAGCGCGTTCCACCGCATGGTCCGCAACTCGGCCCACAACCGCACCAGCCGCTCCCTTACGACGGGGTCAGCGGCCGCGCCGGTCTCGACGGCCGTACGGATCACACGCCCCAACTCCTGGGCGAACCCGATCTGTTGAGCGAGCGTCGACACCCCGCGCTCGAAGCCGAGGAGGCTCATCGCGACCCGCCAGCCGTCGCCCGGCGCGCCGACGACATGCTCCACGCGCGCGTACGCCCCGTCGAAGAAGACCTCGTTGAAGTCGCTGGTGCCGGTCAGCTGCCGGATCGGCCGCACCTCGATCCGGCCCGGCTGGTCCATCGGCACGAGCAGGAAACTCAGCCCGTGGTGGCGCGTCGACTCCGGGTCGGTACGGGCCAGCACGAAACACCAGTCGGCCTCATGGGCGAGGGACGTCCAGATCTTCTGCCCGGTGAGCACGTACCCCGCGCCGTCCGGGGCGAGTTCGGCCTTCGTACGCACTCCCGCGAGGTCCGATCCGGCCCCCGGCTCGCTGTAGCCCTGACACCAGAGCTCGGCCCCGGCCGCGATCGGAGGCAGAAAACGGGCCTTCTGCTCCGCCGTCCCGTGCGCGAGCAGCGTCGGCGCGAGCAGATTCTCCCCGATGTGCCCGGACCGCGCCGGGGCCCCCGACCGGGCGTACTCCTCGGCCCAGGCGACCTGCTGGGTGAGCGAGGCGGCCCGGTTCCCGTAGCCGCCTTCCCCCCACCCGATCCCGATCCATCCGGCTTCGCCGAGCGCACGTTCCCAGGCACGACGGTCACCGCCGTACGGAGCGTGCGCGGCCAACCATTCCCGAGCTTCGGTGCGAAAGTCGTCGTCCTCGCGCGCGTATCCGAAATCCACGGCACCGCCTCAAGTCGGGGGCAAGCTGACCCACCCAAGGGGCGCGGGGAACTGCGCGACCAGCCACGACGCACCCGCACCCGGAAGTCCACAGGACGCACGTTCACTGATTGGGCCGAGCCCCTTCCCCCGCGGCCCGCCGCATCTCCTCCAACCGTTCCAGCATCGGCATCGGATCCACCCCCACCGACCCCGGCAACACCTCCGCGATCCGCTCGGGCGTCCAGGAACCCCCCTCCGCGTAGGCCGAACGCAGTTCACGTGGCTGCGCCCACACCGCGATCTTCGGCCCGGCGACGGTGTACACCTGCCCGGTGACGCCCTGCTCCCGGGCGCTGTCCGACAGCAGATAGACCACGAACGCGGCCACATCCTCCGGTTCGCCGATCTCCGCCAGCTCCATCGGCACGCCCGCCGACATCCGCGTACGGGCCACAGGGGCCACCGCATTCGCGGTCACCCCGTACTTGTGCAGCCCCAGCGCGGCGCTGCGCACCAGCGAGATGATCCCGCCCTTGGCCGCGCTGTAGTTGGCCTGGGAGACGGATCCCTGGTGGTTGCCGCTGGTGAAGCCGATCAGTGTGCCGGAACGCTGTCCCCGCATGACCGCGGAAGCGGCGCGGAAAACGGTGAACGTGCCCTTGAGATGGGTGGCGACGACCGGGTCCCACTCCTGCTCGGACATGTTGAACAGCATCCGCTCGCGCAGGATCCCCGCCACGCACACGACCCCGTCGAGCCTGCCGTACGACGTCACCGCCACGTCGACGAGACGCTGACCGCCCGCCATGGTGGAGATGTCGTCGGCGACGGCCACGGCCTCCCCGCCGGCCGCCACGATCTCCTTGACGACGGCCTCGGCGACCTCGCTGGCGGGCGCGGCCCCGTCCACGGCGACCCCGTAGTCGTTGACGACGACCCGCGCGCCCTCGGCCGCCGCCGCGAGCGCGACCGCCCGCCCGATGCCCCGCCCCGCACCCGTGACGGCGACGACCTTGCCGGCCAAGAAGTTCCCCACGTCCGGCCCCTTCCCGCAGTTTCTGACGGACCGTTAGATTTTATGTCCCGTCAGGGAGTCGGGGACAAGCCCCGGGGAGGCACGGAATGACACTGCCGGTCGAGTTCCATGACATCGCCAAGCGCGTCAACAACTGGGGCCGCTGGGGGGCCGACGACGAGATCGGCACGCTCAACCTGATCACCGACGAGGTGGTGCGCGGGGCGGCCGCGGAGATCCGCACCGGCCGTCGCGTCCCGCTCGCGCTGCCCCTGCGGCACGACGGCGTGCAGACCGGGATGATCCCGGGCCGGGTCAACCCCCTGCACGCCATGGTGCAGATCAACCAGGAGATCTTCGGTCCCGGCACGGTGGCGTGCAGCGACGACGCCGTGACGATGGGCCTGCAGGCGGGCACCCACTGGGACGCGCTGACCCACGTGTCGCACTCGGGGAAGCTCTACAACGGCCGCCCGGCCGCCACCGTCACCGCGCACGGCGGCGCGGAGTTCAGCGGCATCGACAAGGCGCGGCACATCGTCTCGCGCGGGGTCCTGCTCGACGTGGCACGCGCGCGTGGCGTCGACCGGCTGGCCGGCGGACACGCGGTCACCCCGGAGGACCTGGAGGCGGCGGAGGAGCTGGCGGGCACACGCGTGCGCGGCGGCGACATCGTGCTCGTGCGCACCGGGCAGATCCAGGTCTATCTGGCGGGCGACCGGGAGGCGTACGGCTATCCCTCGCCGGGGCTCTCGGTGCGCACTCCGGAGTGGTTCCACGCGCGCGATGTGGCCGCGGTGGCCAACGACACCCTCACGTTCGAGATCTTCCCGCCGGAGATCGAGGATCTGTGGCTGCCCGTGCACGCGCTCGACCTCGTGGAGATGGGGATGCTCCAGGGCCAGAACTGGAATCTCGAAAAGTTGTCCACAGCCTGTGGAGAAACGGGACGCTACGCGTTTCTGCTGTCCGCCATGCCCGAGCCGTTCGTCGGCGGAACGGGAACCCCGGTGGCCCCGGTGGCCGTTCTGTAGAAACCGGAGCCACCGCATACGTCGGCTGGCGGCGCGCGGCTGCCCGCCCCGAGCACGGCACCGCGCACCGCCATCCGACTCCGGCGTACCCGCCCCGACTTCCCTTCCCCAGGCCCTGAGGAAGTCGACGCCGAATCAACGATCCACACTCGCCGAGGGCTCCCGTCACCGAAGCCCTCGTCGTCCCCTCGCGGCGAATCGCTGACCACAAGCGTGATCAAACGGACACGCCGCGTCAACACCCGATCGGGGATTTATTACTTACGCCCTATTTGCGATGGGCGCGCACGGAAGCACGACCGGGCGCACCGAGGACCGGAGGGCGGCGCACCGACGCCCGCCCGGCACGGCCGACAGCGCTTTCTGCGACCGTGAGCCCCACGCCTCCGCGCCTGTACGGCCGCCACGCGGCCACTACGCCGCCTCCGCACGGCCCACACGGCCTCATGCGGCCCCGCACCCCGCCCGCCGGCCGCACGGCGGCGTCAAACAGCCTCGTACGCCCCGTACGCGAACCCCTCGTACGCCGCTTCCTGATACGCCGTCGGTTCCGCGCAGGTCGCGCTCGTCCGATCGGCCGCCGCGTCGCCGCTGTCGCCGCCCTCGGCGGGCTGGGCACAGCGGTCCAGTTCGCACCAGATGCGCTTGCCCCGGCCCTCGGCGCTCCAGCCCCAGCGGTCGGCGAGGCCGTCGACGAGGGCGAGTCCGCGGCCGCCCGTCGCGTCGTCGCCGGCACACCGGGGCACGGGGGCCCGGTCGCTGGCGTCGGCCACCTCCAGACGGACGGTGGCCGCCTCCGCCGTGCCGCCGCCCGGCAGGGACAGCCGCAGCACGGCCGGACGGCCGGTGTGCACCACGGCGTTGGTGACCAGTTCGGAGACGAGCAGGATCAGCGTCTCGGCGAGTGGTTCGTCCACCCCTATCCCGGACCCGGCGAGGCGCGAACGGGCCCACCTCCGGGCGCGACCCACTTCAGCGGGGTCGGGCCGGATCTCCAGCTGCACTTGAAGCACCTGCACCGCTCACACCATCCGAACCGGCGGACACATGGCCGTACGCCACGCGAGCCACGCGAACCGCGTGAGCACCATGACGACGAGAGCCACGATCGTAGCCATTTTCTGCATGGCCAGAACAACAGCCAGAGGCAGGGTGACGGAACGTGAATCCCTTACGAGACAGCTTGGTTGACGTACAGTCACCTCAACAAGCGCTTCGGGCATATTCCAGCGCGAAGGAGTACTCGTACGGGATACTGTGCGACGCTCGTCAGAGGGAGTCGAACAGGCGGAGGTCGGATACCCGTCCGCCCTGCGAGCAGCGTCGCGCACCGCTGGATCCGGCACCGCCCCAGGGGCACCGCCGACATGGCTCATGCTCGGAACCACTCGCATCCCACAGAAGGTACCGGAGCCCCCTGCCGACTCCGGGCCGTGACGGGTCACGCATCGGACACAACCCGGTATCAACGCTCCGTGATTCCGGTATGCCACGATCCGCGACAACCGCTCGACGGTCCGCCCGACGGCCCACCCGGTTCACCGCTGTCACCGCAGGCCGGAGCCCCTAACGACCCGCCCCGGACAGCAGATCCGCCGCGAGCAGCTCCTCACTCTCCGTGCCGCCGCTCGCACGTCGCGTGCGCACCCAGGCCCGTTTCAGGAACAGATGCACGTCCGCCTCCCAGGTGAACCCCATCCCCCCGTACACCTGGAGACAGTCCCGGGAACCGCCTACGGCGGCCTCGTCGGCGAGGAGTCGGGCGGCGGCGATGTCGGCGGGGTCGGCGGTGACGGCGGCCGCATAGACGGCCGCACGGGCCGTCTCGACCCGCACCAGCGCCTCCGCGCACAGATGCTTGACGGCCTGGAACCCCCCGACCGGCTGCCCGAACTGCACCCGCGTCCGCGCATGTTGCACAGCCAACTCCCCCACCCGCCCGGCCGTGCCCAGCTGCTCGGCAGCGGTGAGGAGCACGGCGACGGGCTCGGGCTCGGAAACGGGTTCCGAGCCCGAGCCAAAACCGCCGCCAGAGCCCAGGCCGACACCAGCACCAGCACCAGCACCAGCACCAGCACCAGCACCAGCACCAGCACCAGCACCACGATCGCCGGTCCCGGCACCCCCCGCCGCCCCCGTAGCCACCCGCACCGGAACCCGGTGCAGCGGTGTCAGCGGGTCCAGCGACCGCAGCGGTACGGCCCCCGAGGCGTCCCCGCACACCACGTCCGCCTCCGCCAGCCACTCCACCAGGCCGCCCCCGCCCCCGCCCGCGCCTGCACCCCTGTCCACGGCCGCGACGACCGTCTCCCCCTCCGCCGCGCCGGGCACGCGTCCCGCGGCGAGGAAGGTGGCTGTCAGCGGGCCGGGCAGCAACGCGCGGCCCGCCTCCTCGAAGGCCAACACCGCTTCGGGCAGCCCGAGTCCGACCCCGCCCTGCGCCTCCGGCAGCCGCAGCGCGAAGAACCCGGCCGCGCCCAGCTCCCGCCACAGCCCCCGGTCGAGCCCCGGCCGCCGCACGGCCGCCCGCAGCGCCTCGCGGTCGAAGCGCCGGGCCAGCAGCTCTCGTACGCCCTGCTTCAACGCCCTTTGGTCGTCCGTCAGTTGGAAACGCACGGGAAGACCTCACCGCCCCTTCGGCAGCCCCAGGATCCGTTCCGCCACGATGTTCCGCTGAATCTGCGAGGTCCCGGCCGCGATGGTGTACGACAGCGAGGAGAGCCGGTCGAGCACCCAGGGCCGGTCGAGGTCGAGGGCCTGATCTCCCAGGACGTCGGCGGCGGTGTCGTACAGCTCCTGACGCGCGTGTGAGTACCTCAGTTTGAAAACCGAACCGCCCACGCCCGGCACCCCGCCCCCTCCCCCGCCGGCCGAGGCCTCCGCCTCGCTCACGTTCCACTGCGTCAGCCGCCACAGCGCCCGGAACTCGGCGTTCAGGCGGCCCAGCCGCCGTCTCAGCGCCGGATCGTCCCAGCGGCCGTTGCTCCGTGCCTCGCGGGCGAGTTCGCCCAGCACGCGCCGGCAGGCGACGACCTCGCCCACGAACGCCGTGCCGCGCTCGAACGACAGCGTCACCATCGTCACCCGCCACCCGTCGTTCTCGTCCCCCACCCGGTGCGCGGCCGGCACCCGCACCTCGTCGAGGAACACCTCGGCGAACTCGGCGGACCCGGCGAGGGTGCGCAACGGCCGTACGGTGATGCCCGGAGCGTCCATGGGCATGGCCAGCCAGGTGATGCCCCGGTGCTTGGGCGCGTCCGCGTCCGTGCGGACCAACAGCTCGCACCAGTCGGCGACTTCGGCGTGCGAGGTCCAGATCTTGGACCCGCTCACCACATAGTCGTCGCCGTCGCGCCACGCGCGCGTGCGCAGCGACGCGAGGTCGGATCCGGCGTCGGGCTCGCTGAAGCCCTGGCACCAGACCTCCTCGCCGCGCAGGATCGGCGGCAGCCAGCGCGCCCGCTGCGCGGCCGTCCCCTCCGCGGCGATCGTCGGCCCGGCGTGCAGCAGTCCGACGAAGTTGGCCCCCACATAGGGCGCGCCCGCTCGTTCGGTCTCCTCCAGGAAGATCAGATGCCGGGTGGGGGCCGCGCCGCGTCCGCCCGCGTCGAGGGGCCAGTGCAGCCCGGCGTACCCGGCGTCGTACAGCGTGCGCTGCCAGCCGAGGTCGTAGGCGCGGCGGGCGGGCCAGTCGTCCGGGGGCGGCTTCGGCGGGAGCGTGGGCAGCGCCTTGTCGAGCCAGTCCCGCAGCCGCGCGCGGAACTCCGCGTCCTCGGGGGTGTCCTGGAGGTCCATGGCCGGTCGACGTCCCCTACTTGTCGAAGTCCAGGTCCAGCATGCGGATCGCGTTGCCCCGCATCAGCTTGTAGACCGTCTCGTCGTCGAGGCCCTTGACGTGGTCGAGGGCGACCTCCTTGGTGTGCGGGAAGGTCGAGTCGACGTGCGGGTAGTCGGTTTCGAACGTGGCGTTGTCGCGACCGACCACGTCCAACGAGGCGACCCCGTGCTTGTCGCGGAAGAAGCAGCAGAACATCTGCCGGTAGTAGTACGTCGACGGCGGCTCGGGGATCAGGTCGCGGACCCCGCCCCACGCGCGGTGCTCCTCCCAGACGTCGTCGGCGCGCTCCAGGGCGTACGGGATCCAGCCCATCTGCCCTTCGGAGTAGGCGAGTTTGAGGCGCGGGAACCTGACCAGGATGCCGCTGAAGAGGAAGTCCATCATCGAGGCCATCGCATTGTTGAACGAGAGCGACGCCTGGACGGCGGGCGGCGCGTCCGGCGACGCGGCCGGCATCTGCGAGCTGCTGCCGATGTGCATGTTGACGACCGTCCCGGTCTCCTCGCACGCCGCGAAGAACGGGTCCCAGTACCCGGAGTGGATGGACGGCAGCCCGAGGTGGGTGGGGATCTCGGAGAAGGTCACCGCGCGCACCCCGCGGGCCGCGTTGCGCCGGATCTCCGCGACCGCCAGTCCGATGTCCCACAGCGGGATCAGGCACAGCGGGATCAGCCGTCCCCCGCTGTCCCCGCACCACTCCTCGACCATCCAGTCGTTGTAGGCGCGCACACAGGCCAGCGCGACCTCCTTGTCGTGCGCCTCGGCGAAGGTCTGCCCGCAGAACCGCGGAAACGACGGGAAGCAGAGGGACGCCTCGACGTGGTTGAGGTCCATGTCCGCGAGCCGTGCCACGGGGTCCCAGCAGCCGCGCCGCATCTCCTCCCGGGTGATCCCCTCCAGCGTCATCTCGTCGCGGTCGAAGCCGACGGCGGCGATGTTGCGCTTGTACGGGAACTTCAGGTCCTCGTAGATCCACCAGTCGGTGGGCTGGCCGTCCGGGTCCATCGTGATCTGGTACTTGCCGGCGACGTAGGCGAGCTCGCCGATCCCGGCGGTGAGGGCCTGCGGACCCCGGTCCCGGTACTTCTGCGGCAGCCAGGTCGAGAAGAGGTGCGCGGGCTCGATCACATGGTCGTCGACGCTGATGATGCGGGGCAGGTCGCTCGTGTCCGTCATGGGTCCCCTCCGCCTGGCGCGTACGCCGTTCCGACGATTTATCTGATGGACCGTCAGATTCAGTCTCCCCAGCAGGCTAGTCCGCGACCCCTGGACCGACAAGGCGACCGGCCCTACGCTCTGCCCACGATCTGACTATCCGTCAGTTTCAGTCAGCTACCGGCAGGGGGCCGCCGTGAACGACACCGCACACGCCGCTCCGGGCTCCGCACACGCCCTGGACTCCGCCCGCACCCTCTGGGATCTGCTCGCCCGTCGCGCCGCCCTCTCCCCCGACCGCCCGGTCCTCCTCCAGGACGACCGCTCCCTGACCTTCGGGGAACTCCACGACCGCGCCGAACGGGTCGCGGCCGGGCTGCACGACCTCGGCGTACGCCCCGGCACGGTCGTCGCCTGGCAGCTCCCCACCCGCCTGGAGACAGCCGTCCTGTCCTTCGCCCTGACCCGCCTGGGCGCGGTGCAGTCGCCCGTCATCCCCTTCTACCGGGACCGCGAGGTCGGCTTCGCCCTGCGCGAGTCCAAGGCGGAGTTCTTCGCGGTACCCGGCGTGTGGCGCGGCTTCGACTACGGCGACATGGCCCGCCGACTGGGCGCGAAGGGCGTCTTCGAGGCGTACGACGATCTGCCCGACGGCGATCCGGCGGTACTGCCCGCCCCGCCCGCCGAGGGCGAGTCGGTCCGCTGGATCTACTGGACCTCGGGCACGACCTCCGACCCCAAGGGCGTCCTGCACACCGACCGCTCCCTGATCGCGGGCGGCTCCTGCCTCGCCCACGCGCTGCACCTCTCGGAGCACGACGTGGGCTCGATGGCCTTCCCCTACGCCCATATCGCCGGCCCCGACTACACGGTGATGCTGTTGCTGTACGGCTTTCCCGCGGTGATGTTCGAGCAGTTCGCGCTGCCGGACGCGCTGGAGGGATACCGGCGGCACGGGGTGACGGTGGCGGGCGGGTCCACGGCGTTCTACTCGATGTTCCTCGTGGAACAACGGAAACAGCCGGGCGTCCCGGTGATCCCCTCGCTACGGCTGCTGGCCGGCGGCGGCGCGCCGAAACCGCCCGAGGTGTACCACGCCGTCGTCCGCGAGATGGGCGTGCAGCTCACCCACGGGTACGGGATGACCGAGGTGCCGATGATCACCATGGGCTCGCCGGACGACACCGTGGAGAACCTCGCGACGACGGAGGGACGGCCGCCCGAGGGCATGGAGATACGAGTGGTGGACGGCGAGGTGCGGCTGCGCGGGGAGGCGGTGTGCCGGGGCTATCTCGACCCCGCCCAGACCGCGGCGGCCTTCGACGAGGAGGGGTTCCTGCGCACCGGCGATCTGGGGCTGCTGACGGGCAGCGGGCATCTGGTGCTCACCGGGCGGCTGAAGGACGTGATCATCCGCAAGGGCGAGAACGTCTCCGCGAAGGAGATCGAGGACCTGCTGGCCGCCCACCCGGTCGTCGGAGACGTGGCGGTGATCGGCCTGCCCGACGCCGAGCGCGGGGAACGGGTCTGCGCGGTGATAGAGCGGACCCCGGGAGCGGAGACCGCCGAGTTGACCCTGGCGGCGCTGACCTCGTACCTGCGCGCGCAGGGCCTTTCGGTGCACAAGCTCCCGGAACAGCTGGAGGTGGTGGACGCCCTCCCCCGCAACGAGACGCTGCGGAAAGTGCTCAAGTACAAGCTGCGGGAGCGGTTCTCGGGGGCGGGCGGGTGACCGGGAGGGGTCACCGCGACGCGGGCGGCGGCTACTACTCGGGGACCGTGAAGTAGCGGGCGAAGGCGGGAACGGTCTCCGCCTCGCCGACCTTGCCGTCCGCGTCGGCGTCGAGGGCGGCGGCGCTCGCGCGGGCGATGTCCTCCGGGACGCCCAGGGCCTTCAGCACGCGCGCGGCGTCCTCGACCGTGGCCCGGCCGTCCCCGTCGGCGTCCGCGACGGCGAGGGCCGCGTGCAGGAAGGGGCGGGCGATCTCGGCGAAGCGCTCGGGGCTGTCGTGCAGGCGCTTGACCGCGCCGCCCACGAACTCGTCCCGGCTGATGCGCTGGTCGCCGTCCCGGTCCGCGATGCCCGCCATGCCCTGCCAGAAGGCCTCCGCGCCCGCGTACAGGGCCTGTCCCTTGTCGGACCTGGCCGCCGTGCCGAACTCGGCGAGCAGCGCCTTGGCCGCCGCGTCGAAGTCCGCCCGGTCGATGTAACCGTTGCCGTCCTGGTCGAAGAGGGCGAAACGGCCGGCGATCCTGCGCTCGTACTCGCTGCTGACCATGTCTTCTCGGGCCGCCTTACGTCGTCACGTGGGGGTGTCTCCGACTCGGAGCGTACGACGCCGGGGACCCTCCGGCGGCGGGAAAGCGACGGCTGTGCCATGACTGGGGGAATTTCGGGACAACGGCGTGAAACGGCAACGGCGGGAAACGGCGCAGGAAACGGCAACGGCACGCTCCGCTCTGCCGCCGAACCGGCCCGGCCCCACGCCCGGCCCCACGCCCAGCCCTACGCCGAGAGCGGTTCCGTCCCGTCCTCCACCGCGTCCGCGAGCTCGCCGTAGACGTCGAAGAGCCGGCGGACTCCCAGCGCGCCCAGGACCCGGTTGACGTGGGAGCCCTCGGCGGCTCCCCGCGCGGGCAGGATCAGCCGCAGCCGGCCCCGGCAGGAGCGCATGAGACGGCGGGAGGCGATGAGGACGCCGACGCCGCTGGAGTCGCAGAAATACACCTCGGAGAGGTCCAGCACGAGACTGTGGCGGCCCTCGGCCACCGCGTCGTGCACCCGCTGACGCAGCACCGGCGACGTCACCAGGTCCAGCTCGCCCGACACCTGGAGCACGGCCCATCCGCCCCGCTCGCCGCCGGTCACTTTGAAGGCCACGACCACGCCTTTCGCTCGCTGTAATCGGAAGCTGTCCCTTCGCTTCCTTGCAGCGCGGCTGCCCAGCGGCCGTGCCCCGAAACACCGAGCGGAAAACAGAAACCGGGCGAAAGAGGCTTGTTCTCGCCACATCCAGTCCTGTTCGATCTCTATTGGAAGGAAAAAGATCGGACATGATCAGGCTTGACCGTGAGGCGGTCGGGTACGCGCAGGCCATTACCACCCCGCCCCGAGCGAGGGGCGCACATTGGAACAAAGGGGCGTGCGGTGTCGGACGTGCCGACTACATTCGAGGTGACGGTGGACGCACGCTGGACGCAGGCACGGGCAGCAGCACGAACACGGGTGAGGGGGCCGCATGACGACGAAGGACGCACCGCCCCGCTGGGACCGCAAGATGCAGCAGCGACTCGCGCGCGGTGAGGCGGCCGCCCTCGGCGAGCTCTATGACCGGTTCGCTTCGCTCGTGCACGGACTCGCCCACCGCGTGCTCGGAGACGAGCGGGCCGCCGACGGCGTCACCCGCGAGGTCTTCGCCCACCTCTGGGAACACCCCGACGCCTACGACCCCCAGCAGGGCCCGCTGCGCACCTGGGTCGCCGCCTTGACCAACCGCCTCGCCGTGCAGCGACTGCGCGCCACCGAGACCGCCGCGCTGGCCGAGGCCGGCCAGGGCTCCACCGAGGAGCTGGAGCGCAGGGTCCGGCACGCCTCGGTGGCCGCCCGCGCCGACTACATCGTCCAGGCCATGCCGGCCCCGCTGCGCGCCGCCCTGGAGCTGGCCTACTTCCAGCGCCGCGACTACCGCCAGACCGCCGCCGACCTCGGCGTCACCGAGGACGAGGCCCGCCGCCGACTCCGCCTCGGCCTGCAACTGCTCTCCACAGCCCACGACGCCACGGCACCAGGAGCACCGCCCGGTTACGGGGGTGCGGCATGAGCGACGCGGACGACTTCAAGCCGTACGACGACGGCGAGGACGACGCCAACGGCGACCACGACAAGGAGTTCGACAAGGACTACGACAGGGAGAGCGACAGGGACTTCGACAGGGAGAGCGACGAGAAGAGCGACGAAAGCCACGAGGGCACACCTCCGTCCCCGTCCCTTTCGCCGGATCCGTCCTCGCCCCCTGAGCCCGCCTCCCCCCGCCCGCCCCGCATCCCCCTCCCCCGCGCCTCCGTCGAGGACACCGGGCTGCCGTTGCCCGCGCTGGAGGGGCTCGTCGGCCCCGAACCGCTGCGGCTCGAGCACCCGGTGCTGAAGTCGCTGCTGGGCGCGTGGGCGCTGGCGGCCTGCTCGGCGGAGGAGACGGCGGCCGTGGAGGAGCACCTCGGCGACTGCGGGTCCTGCGCGGACGAGGCACGGCGGCTGCGCGAGGCCGTAGGTCTGCTCCAGCGTCCGGAGAGCCTCGACCTCGACCCCGGCCTGCGCACCCGCGTCCTGGAAAGCTGCCTGGACCGACGCCCGCCCCGCATCCCGGTGCCCGCCTGGGCGGCGTCGTACGACGCCGAGACCGCGCGGCTGGACGCCCTGCTCCAGGACTTCGGGGACGCGGAGTGGCACGCGCCCGTGCGGTTGCGCTGGTTCCACGAGGAGGGCGAGACGACCCGTCGTACCACCGTCGCCGGAGTCATCGCGCACCTGCTGGCCGTGGACGGACTGGTGGCCTTGGCACTGGGCCTGGAGGACCCCCTGGCCGCGGGCTCGGGCTCGGGCTCGGGCGGAGGCGAGGGCAGACAGGGCGGCGAGAAGAAGTCGGCCGTCCTCGCCCCCGCCGGCCGCACGGAGGCGTTCTGGGAGGCCTCCCACTTCCCGCACACCCGCTCCGTGCGCACCCCTTGGCGCGAGCAGACCCACGCCCTCGTGCGCACGGTCTCCTTCACCGGCGGGGGAAGCCCGGGCACCACGCCGATCTCGTACGGCGACTTCGAACTGCCCCTGCGCGACGCGATGCTGGACCGGGCCTTCGAGTGCTGGGTGCACGCCGAGGACATCGCGGAGGCGGTCGACTACCCCTACACCCCGCCCGCGCCGCGCCATCTCCACGGCATGATCGACCTGGCCGCGCGCATGCTCCCGGACGCGCTCGCCGCCCGCCGACGCGCGGGCCTCGCGTCCCCGACCCGCGCCCGCCACCTGGTGACCGCCGGCCGCCCCGGCCGCAGCCTCCGGCTGGAGATCGAGGGCGACGGCGGCGGCGAGTGGCTGATCCCCCTCGACTCACCGGGCGCGATGGGCTCCGCCGACCACGAGGTGGCCCATGTGGCCCTGGACGACGTGGAGTTCTGCCGCCTCGCCGCCGGCCACATCCCCCCGGAGGAGGCGGCGGCGGGCCAACTGGGCGACCGGGAGGCCATCAGGGACGTCCTGTTCGCGGCTGCGTCGCTGAGCCGGATGTAAAGGAAGGCGCGGGGGCAGCCCTGGGAATCTAGGCGAAGACGACCGTCCGTCGGCCGTTCAGCAGGATCCTGCGTTCCGCGTGCCACTTCACGGCGCGGGCCAGGGCCTGGCATTCCACGTCGCGGCCGATGGCGACCAGCTGGTCGGGGGTGACGCCGTGGCCGACTCGTTCGACCTCCTGCTCGATGATCGGACCCTCGTCGAGGTCGGCCGTCACATAGTGCGCCGTCGCGCCGATCAGCTTCACGCCTCGGGCGTGCGCCTGGTGGTACGGCTTCGCGCCCTTGAAGCTCGGCAGGAAGGAGTGGTGGATGTTGATGATCCGGCCGCTGAGCTGCTTGCACAGGTCGTCGGAGAGGACCTGCATGTAGCGGGCCAGGACGACCAGTTCGACGTCCTTCTCGCGGACCAGCTCCAGCAGCCGCGCCTCGGCCTGCGCCTTCGTGTCCCTCGTCACCGGAATGTGGTGGAAGGGGATGTCGTACGAGCCCACCAGCTCGGCGAAGTCGGTGTGGTTGGACACCACGGCCGCGATCTCCACCGGCAGCGCGCCGATGCTGGCCCGGAACAGCAGGTCGTTCAGGCAGTGGCCGAACTTGCTGACCATCAGGACGATGCGCATCTTCTCGTCGGCCCGGTTGAGCTGCCAGTCCATGTGGAAGGAGTCGCCGATCGCCGCGAAGCTCGCCCGCAGCTTGTCCACGGTCACCGGCGACTCCGCCGAGAAGTGGACGCGCATGAAGAACAGACCCGTGTCGTGGTCGCCGAACTGCTGACTGTCCTCGATGTTGCAGCCGGTCATGAAGAGGTAGCTCGACACGGCGTGCACGATGCCCTGCTTGTCGGGGCAGGCGAGCGTGAGGACGTACTGGTCGGCCTGCGCGCCCTGGTCGGCGGGGCTCGCGGCGGCTCGGGTGGACTGCTCGTTCATGCGGGAAAGGGTCTCATGTCCGCACCGGCCGAGCGGAACGCCGTCCGCTACGCGGACCGGGTCGGCCCACGTCAGGCGTCCGCTACGCGGAACGGGTCATGATCCGCAGGACTTCGAGGGTCCGGGGCGGTGCGTCCGGGTCGTCGCCGTCGGCCGCCGCCATCCGCACGTGCGCGTCGCGCGCCGCCCGTACGGCGTCCGGCCAGCCCTGGTGGTCGACGTACGCGGAGACGGGCGCGTCCGGGCCGACCTGGTGCATGATCCGCAGCACGCGCAGCACGGCGGTGTCGACGAGCGCCGCCTCCTGCGAGTCGCGGAAGATCGTGCCGACGTACTTCTCGGCGGACCAGTTGTCCAGCCAGGTGTCCTCGACCAGGCGGTACACGGCGTCGGTGACGTCCCCGTAGCCGTCGACGCCGGCCAGCCAGACGTTCTGCTGGAACACCGGGTCGGAGAGCATGTGCAGCGCGGAGCGCACATTGCTGCGCCAGCGCCACCACGGCATGTCGTTGAGTGGCATGCCGCCCATGGTGAACGAGCGACCGCCGCGACGGGAAGAGTTCTCCGAACCTTGCACGGTCACCGATCGTACGTTTCGCCGCTGCCGCGGCCGCACTCGCCCCGGCAATTCACCTTGCCGTCACTCGCCGTTGAACGCGAGTCACTCCCAGGTTGGCTATGTGACGGAATCGTGCGTGTCCATGACCGGCAGGCGACGCATGCGAAGCACCTTCCTCCCCAGGTCCCTCCGCTTCACCGGGTCCGTCAGAGCCACCGCCGTCTCGGCGGGAGCGCTGGCCGCCTGTGCGTCGCTCGCCGTCGGCTGCGGGGTCGTCCCCGGTACCACGGGGGGTTCCGGGGACGACTCCATCGTCGTCATGACCTGGGCCCCCGAGGGCACGGCCGCGACCAACAAGCCCGGCATGCCGGCCTTCGCCCGCGCCTACGCCCGCTGGATCAACGCCCAGGGCGGTATCAACGGCCGTAAGCTCACCGTCCTGACCTGCAACGACCACAACGACACGGTGGGCGCGGCGAAGTGCGCGCGGCGGGCGGTCAAGGAGGGCGCGGTCGCCGTGGTCGGCTCCTACAGCCAGCACTCCGACGCGTTCTTCCCTCACCTGGAGGGCGCCGGCATCCCCTACATAGGCGGCTACGGCGTCACGAACAAGGAGTTCACCAGCCCCCTGTCCTACCCCGTCAACGGCGGTCAGCCCGCGCTGCTGGCCGGTCTCGGCAAGGAGCTCGCGCCGACCTGCGGGCCGGTCTCGCTGGTCCGCCCCGACACCATCGCGGGCGACGCGCTGCCTCCCATGCTCGACGCCGGTCTGAAGACGGGCGGGCACGACCCGTCCGACGACCAGCTGGCCGCGGAGGACGCCGCCGAGTACTCGGCGCAGGCCCAGGAGGCCCTGCACAAGGCGACCGCCGGCCCGACGCAGACGGCCCAGACCGGGGGGACGGGGAAGAAGGGGTGTGTGGTGGCCGCGCTCGGGGACCGCACCAGCACCTTCATGGACTCCTTCCGACGCACCCGCGACGACTATCCCGGGGTGTCCACCGGCACCGTGCTGGGCAGCGTGGACCAGACGATCGTCGACGCGAGCGGCGGCGCGTCGGGACCGTTCGAGGGGGCGTACGTCGCCGGCTGGTACCCGGTCTCGAGCGATCCGGCCTGGGCCCCGATGAAGAAGGTGATCAGCGAGCAGGCCTTCACCGACACCCGTATCGACCCCACGGACACCGGGGTGCAGACCACCTGGATCGCCTACACCGTGTTCCGGCAGGTCGTGGAGTCGCTGGGGGACGGCAAGGTGAGCGCCGACACCGTGCGGGGCGCGCTGGACGACGGGCTGAAGGTCACCACCGGCGACCTCACGCCGACGCTGCGCTGGGAGTTCACCGGCCGGCTGGCCTCCATCGGCTTCCCGCGCCTGGTCAACGCCGACGTCACCCTCCAGTCCGTACGGCAGGGCCGGCTGGTGGCCGCCAGGAAGGGCTTCGTCGACATGACGGGGACGCTGGAGAAGGCCGACGTGGACTGAGCCCAGGTCGGAGCCGGGTTCAGAGCCGGGTTCAGAGCTGGGTTCAGAGCTGGGTTCAGAGCTGGGTTCAGAGCTGGGTGGGCTGGCGCTCGGTCAGTCCGTACGTCCTGGCGATCTCGTTCCAGAGCTTGGCGGCCTCGGCCTTCTGGGTGCTGGCGGTGCCGCTCGCGGCGTTGCCGGCCTGCGTCTCGGCCGTGCTGCGGGCGGTGCCCTTCCGGCAGCTCTTCTTCTTGTTGGCGGCGACCTGGTCGGCCCAGGCCGCGTAGTGGTCGTCGGCGGACGCGGACGCCTGCCACGCCTTGGTGAGGGCGGTGGTCAGCGCGGCGTGGTTCGGGAGCTGGTCGACGGCCAGCCCGGACAGCTTGGTGACCAGGCCGGTGCGCTGGGTGGCCGCGTTGCGCAGGTCGGAGGCGGCCTGGGAGAGGTTGTCGCACGCCTTCACCGAGGCCACCGCGCTGATCACGCTGGCCCGGCTGCTGCCGCTGTCCGCGAGCAGCTTGTCCAGGGCGGTCGCCTGCTGCTCGGCCGCACCGGAGGACGCCGACGCCGAACCCTCGGACGCGGGCGCGGACGCGGCGACGGTCTTGTTGTCGTCGCCCTGGTCGCCGCCGCCCCCGAGGAGCGCGCCCGCGCCGACCCCGACGACCGCGAGGGCCACCCCGATCCCCGCGAACAACGGCACCCGCGAGCCCGTACGACCGCCGCCTCGGCCTCCGTCGTCGCCGTCCCGCGCCCCGCGCCGAGAGGGCTGGGGGGAACGGGCGGCGGGCCCGGCGCCGTACCCCTGCGGGCCGCCGTGACCGGCGTACGCGGGCGGCTCGGGCTCGGAGAAGCGCGGCAGCTGCTGTGTGGACCCGGCGGGGCTCTCGCTGCCGGGCCCACTGCGGAAGAGGTTGTCGAACTCGGCGGGCGGCTGCCCGGTCACGGGCGGGATGTACTGCGTGGCCTCCGCGTCGGGGCCGGAGGAAGGCAGGGGGCCAGGGCCCGGCTGCGGGCTGCGGCCCAGGAAGTGCGTCGACTCGGCGGGCGTCTCGGGCGGCAGCGCGCCGGGTCCCACCGGCGGCAGATACTGCGTCGCCCCCTCGTCGACGGAGGCGGGAGCGGGGGCCGCGGCGGGGACCGGCGGCAGGTACTGGGTGCGGCCGTCGTCGACCGGGCCGGCCGGGATCGGCGGTATGTACTGGGTCGCGCCCTCGTCGACGGGCGGCAGCGGCATCCCGGCCGCACCTTGCCCGTACGCCGATCCCGACCCGCCCTGGCCGTAAGCCGACCCCGGGGCGCTCTGGCCGTACGTCGGTCCCTGCCCGCCCGGCTGGTAGGCGGCCGCCGGTGCGCTCTCCGGCGGGAGCGGGCCCGCGCCCTGCTGAGGGGCGTGCTGGGGGGCGTTCCACTGCTGCTGGTCGGCCGGGAGCGGCCAGCTCTGGCCCGGCTGCGGGGCGGGCGACTGCTGGTCGGGGCCCCAGGGCTGTCCCCAGGTCTGCCCGCCGGACGGCGCCTGCTGCCCGTACTCCTGCTGGTTCCCGTACTCCTGCTGGGTTCCGTACTCCTGCTGGTTCCCGTACTCCTGCTGGGTGCCGTAGTCCTGCTGGGTTCCGTACTGGCCGGAATAGTGCCCCGGCGGGGTCGCCGGTTGGGGGCCGGGGCGTGATCCGCTCGTCGTCATGCCCGGCAGCAGGGGTTCCCCGCCGTCGGAGGGCAGCACGATGCCTTCGTGCGCGGGCCGCGCCGAGGGCTCCTCGCCCTGTCCACTCTGCGTCACCGGGACTCCTACGAATGGGGGACTTTCGGAATCGTCGGCTCACGCTACCGGGTCCCCGGAACCCCGTGCCACGCAGCTCAGACCGTGATCTCCCTCCCAGTGACGTCGGTTACAGATCCAAAAGACACGCGGACCCGACGCGGCGGTGATCCGGAGCGCCGTGCGCGGGGTCCGTCGCGTCCCGCCCGGGAACCCGTCGTTCTCCGCGCGTTCACGCGACGGCGCCCCGTCCGTTCACGCCGCGGTCTGCAACTCCAGCCGCGCTCCGAACTCCCGCACCACCGCCTCCTCACGGAAAGGTTCCAGCCGCTGCTGGAGGTCCTCCAGGTACTCCGCGCCCCGGTTGGAACGGAGCGTCTCCAGCAACTCGACCGCCTTCAGACCGGTGTTGCAGGCCTGTTCGACCTCGCGCTGCTGCACCTGCGCGGTGGCCAGCAGGACGTACCCGATCGCGCGCCGGCGCGCACGGCTCTCGGGGTGCCCGGCCAGGGACTGCTCCGCGCAGCGCGCCGCCGCCTCGGCCTGGCCCAGGTCGCGGTGGCAGTGCGCCAACTCGTCGGCCAGATAGGCCTCGTCGAAGTGCGCGATCCACGCGGGGTCGTCCCCGGCGGCGGGATCGGCGGCCTCCAGCGCCGACACCGCCCGCCCGGACGCGGCCTGCGCCGACCGGACGTCGCCCATCAGGGCGTGGCCGCGCGCCTCCGCAGCGAGGAACATCGCCTCCGCGCGCGGGGTCACCCGCCCGCGCGCGCCCTCCTGTGCCGCACGCGCCAACTGGGCGATCTCGCGCGGGTTTCCGAGCTGGGCGGCGAGGTGGCTCATGGAGGCGGCGAGGACATAGCCGCCGTAGCCGCGGTCGCCCGCCGCCTGGGCGAGGCGCAGCGCCTGGATGTAGTAGCGCTGGGCGAGGCCCGGTTGCCCGGTGTCGACGGCCATGTACCCGGCGAGCTCCGTCAACCGGGCCACGGAGGCGAAGAGTTCACGCCCCACCGCCTCCCGGTAGGAGCCGGCCAGCAGCCCCGAGACGACGCTGTTGAGGTAGTGCACGACGACCGGGCGCACATGCCCGCTGCCGTACTGGTGGTCCAGGTCGACCAGCGCCTGGGTCATCGCCTTCACGGCCGCCACGTCGGACAGGCCCACCCGGGGTCCCGCCGAGCGCGCCACCTGGGCGTCGGCGGACGAGATCAGCCAGTCGCGGCTCGGCTCGACCAGCGCCGAGGCGGCCACGGACGAACCGGAGAGGAAGTCGCGTCGGCCCACGTCGCTGCGCCACAGCTCGCAGACCTGCTCGATGGCCCCCAGTACCGTCGGCGAGAACTGGAGACCGACGCCCGAGGCCAGGTTCTTGCCGTTGGCCATGCCGATCTCGTCGATCGTGACCGTACGGCCGAGTTTGCGGCCGAGCGCCTCCGCGATGATCGCCGGGGCCCGTCCGCGCGGCTGCTGTCCGCGCAGCCAACGGGCCACGGACGTCTTGTCGTAGCGCAGGTCGAGTCCGTGCTCGGCGCCGCACATGTTGACGCGGCGGGCGAGCCCGGCGTTCGAGCACCCCGCCTCCTGGATGAGCGCCTGCAGCCGTTCGTTCGGCTGCCGCGCGACTAGAGGCCTTGCGGCCATTGGCACTACCCCCTGTGGCTGCGGTCCCTGCCCACACACCGAGTTGACGTGTCGTCACGTGCTCTTCCACGTGTGCGTCCACGTGTCTTCCACCGAAAAGATCCGGCCGAGAAGATCGATGCCCCGCAGGCATGACGAAAATGCGAGGCATGTGAGGATTGCCGAGGATTGCCGGGTTACAGGCGGAAGTCGCCCCCCGTGAGTGACTACCCGCTCCCGCGCCCGTTCCTCCCACGCGCCCCCATCCGTGCACCTATGCGCCCCGGACGCGGAATCGATGCTCCTCCCCCGCGCATATGGGCGGGCGTAACCCCTGGTGACCGCTAGAGTTGTGCTCATCGTGGAAGAGACCATCGCGGGCGCCGACGCCACTCAAATCCCGAAGCAGCGCGGGGAATCGCTGCTCGAGACCGCTGTTCGCTACGCCGAGGAACGTCATTGGGACGTGTTCCCCGGCACCTGGCTGGACACCGTCGACGGAGTGCAGCGCTGCTCGTGCGGCGACGCGGCGTGCGACGCGCCGGGCGCGCACCCTGCCCGCCCCGACTGGGCGACGCAGGCCACCGGGAGCGCGACCGTGGCCCGGCGGATGTGGCAGAAGCAGCCGACCGCTTCGATCCTGCTGCCGACGGGGCGTACGTTCGACGCGGTGTCCGTTCCGGAGTCGGCCGGGTTCCTGGCGTTGGCCCGGATGGAACGCATGGAGTTGACGCTCGGTCCGGTGACGTTGACGCCGGACCGGCGGATGCAGTTCTTCGTGCTGCCGGGGGCGTCGGCGAAGGTGCCGGACCTGGTGCGCAAGCTCGGCTGGTCGCTGGGGGCGCTCGATCTCGTGACCTTGGGCGAGGGGTCGTATGTGGCTGCGCCGCCTACGCGGTTCGGGTCACGGGGGGCCGTGCAGTGGGCCTGTCGGCCTACTGCGGCCAATCGGTGGCTGCCGGACGCCGAGGAGTTGATCTCTCCGTTGGCTTATGCGTGCGGCAGGGATCGTTAACGGCGCGCCTTTTCGTCTGCGTGGTTGGTCGTTCGTCGGCGGGTACGGGTTGTTTGTGGTTGCTCGCGCTCACGCGGCGGAGCCGCATATCGATACAGCCGCGCGCCCCTTTGCGGCGCGCTCACTCGCCGTAGGGTTCATCCATGACGTCCGTGCGTGTGCGAGATCTGTGGAAGCGGTTCGGGCAGCAGGTCGCCGTTGCTGGGATCGATCTTGATCTGCCCTCGGGGAAGTTCATCGGGCTCGTGGGGCCGAACGGGGCGGGGAAGACCACCACTCTCTCGATGGTGACCGGGCTGCTGCGGCCCGATCACGGGAGTGTGGAGGTCGTCGGGCGGGACGTGTGGCGGGATCCCGTCGAGGTGAAGGCGCGGATCGGGGTGCTGCCGGAGGGGCTCCGGCTGTTCGAGCGGCTGTCGGGGCGTGAACTGCTCGGATACAGCGGGCGGTTGCGCGGACTGCCCGGAGCCGAGGTCGACAAACGGGCCGCACAGCTTCTCGACGTCCTCGATCTGGCCGGCGCCCAGCACAAGCTCGTCGTCGACTACTCGACCGGCATGCGCAAGAAGATCGGGCTCGCGGCCGCGCTGCTGCACAACCCCGAGGTGCTCTTCCTCGACGAACCCTTCGAAGGGGTCGACCCGGTGTCCGCGCAGATCATCCGCGGGGTGCTGGAGCGGTACACGGCGTCGGGGGCGACGGTCGTCTTCTCGTCCCATGTCATGGAGCTCGTCGAGTCGTTGTGCGACTGGGTCGCCGTGATGGCGGCGGGCCGCATCCGGGCCCACGGGACGCTGGAGGAGGTGCGCGGGTCCGCGCCCTCGCTGCAGCAGGCCTTCCTGGAGCTGGTCGGGGCGCAGGGCCGGGACACCGGGGCCGAGCTGGACTGGCTGGGCGGCGGGGCCCGATGAGCGGCGCCACGACCGCGTCGATCACCCCCGTCGTCGTACGGCTGAAGTTGTCGTTGTTGCGCAACGGGTTGCGGCAGTCGGGTGGTCGGCAGGCGGCGTACATCGTCTCCGCCGTCGTCACGCTGCTGTTCGCGTCGCTGCAGCTGATCGGGCTGATCGCGCTGCGGGGGCATGAGCACGCGGCGTCGCTGGTGGTGCTGCTGGTCGCGGTGCTGGGGCTGGGGTGGGGGGTGATGCCGCTGTTCTTCCCCAGCGGCGACGAGACCCTGGACCCGACCCGGCTGGTGATGCTTCCGCTGCGGCCCCGGCCGCTGGTGCGGGCGCTGCTGGCGGCCTCGCTGGTGGGCATCGGGCCGCTGTTCACGGTGCTGATGCTGGTGGGTTCGGTGATCGCGGTGGCGCACGGGGCGGCCGCGTACGGCGTGGCGGTGCTCGGCGTCGTGCTCGCGCTGCTCGTCTGCGTGGCGTTCGCGCGGGCCGTCGCCGCCGCCAACATCCGGCTGCTGAGCAGCCGCAAGGGCCGCGATCTCGCCGTGCTCAGCGGGCTGGTCATCGCCGTCGGGGTGCAGGTCGTCAACTTCGGGGCGCAGCGGCTCGGGACGTCCGGCCTCGGGCAGCTCGATCCGGTGGCCGACGTGGTGCGCTGGCTGCCGCCCGCCTCCGCGATCGGCGCGGTCGACTCGGCGAGCGAGGGGTCGTACGGCGTCGCCGTCGCGCAGCTGCTGATCAGTGCGGGCGCACTGGTGCTGCTGGTGGGGGTGTGGGCGCGCAGCCTGACCCGGCTGATGATCTCGCCGGACGGCTCCACCCTCCAGGCCGCCGAGCCGGCCGCCCGGGACCGGCGGACCTCGGCCGGGCTACGACGGCTGCTGCCTGGCGGGCGCACCGGCGCCGTGATGGAACGCAGCCTGCGCTACGTCTGGCGCGACCCGAAGACGAAGGCGGCCTGGGTGACGTCCCTCGCCATCGGATTCATCGTGCCGGTCTTCAACGCGTTGCAGGGCACCGGCACGATCTACTTCGCCTGCTTCGCCGCCGGGATGCTCGGCATCCAGATGTACAACCAGTTCGGGCAGGACACCTCCGCGTTCTGGATGGTCGCGCTGACCATCTCCTCGCCCCGGGACGCCTACGTCGAGCTGCGCGCGCGTGCACTGGCACTGCTGGTGATCACCGTGCCGTACGCGATGCTGGTGACCGTGGTGACGACCGCGCTGCTGGGCGACTGGCCGAAGCTGCCCGAGGCGCTCGGGCTGTCCCTGGCGCTGCTCGGCGCGATGCTGGCGACCGGTGCGTGGACGTCGGCGCGCTTCCCGTACTCGATCCCGCAGGAGGGCTACAAGAACGTCGCCCCCGGGCAGGCCGGGCTGGCCTGGATCGCGATCTTCGGCGGGATGGTCTCGGCGGCCCTGCTGTGCGCGCCCGTCATCGCGGTGACGATCTGGCTGAACGTCAGCGCGGCCGGTGAGGCGTGGACGTGGCTGCTGTTGCCGGGGGGGCGCGGTGTACGGCGCGGGCATCACCCTGCTGGGACTGCGGCTGGCGGCGCCCAGGACGGCGGAGCGCCTGCCGGAGATCCTGGCGGCGGTGAGCAAGGGCTGACCCCGGAGGGGTACGCGGATGAGCGGGCGCGGGCGGGTGCCCGGTCCCGGCTCACACCGTGAGCACCCCGTCGAGGAACGGCTCGATCGCCGCCCGCCACGCCTCCGGCTGGTCGTAGTGGACGAGGTGACCGGCGTCGGCCACCTCCGCGTACTCGCCGAGAGGCAGCACACGGACCATCTCCTGCGCCTCCGCGCGGCCGAGCTCGCCGTCGAGCCCGCGGACGACCAGGGCGGGGCACTGGACCTGGGTGAGCTCCTCCCAGTGCGCGTCGTACACCCAGGTCTCGCGGGACTTCAGCATCTGCTCGGGCTCGAAGACGGGCCGCCAGCCGTCGGGGGACTCGTGCATCACCTCGGCGTAGAACTCGCCCCGGGACGGGTTGGGGCGCTCCACCCAGGGGTCGTCCTCGCCGAACCACTTGCGGACGTCGGCGAGGGTGGCGAAGGGGACGGGCCAGGACTTGAACCAGTCGCCCCACTCGCGCTGCGAGGCCGCACCGAGTGCGGAGGCCCGCATGTCGCAGATGATCACTCCGCGCACCAGGTCGGGGCGTTTCGCGGCGAGCTGCCAGGCGGTCAGTGCGCCCATGGCGTGGCCGATGAGGACGGTCGGGGCGAGGCCGAGCTGTTCCAGGGCGGCCTCCGCGTCCTCGACGTAGGCCTCGCGGGTGAAGGCGGCCTCGCCTTCCGAGGGCTTCTCGCTCTGGCCGTGGCCTCGCTGGTCGAGGGCGACCGCGCGGTGCCGCTCGGAGAGCCAGCGGGCGGTGGACGCCCAGTGCGAGGCCCGGCCCATCAGACCGTGCAGTAACAGGACGCCCGGCCGGTTCTCAGCGTCGGCGGCGACCGCGTCCGGGAGCGGCCTCTCCACGAGGCGCGCGAGCTGCGCCGGATGCGCGGACTGCGCCGGGATCACGGCCGCCGGCCCGCCGTGCGCCGGGTCGCCCTTGGGCGGGTCCCCGAACTCCCAGGCCGCCAGCCGTACGCCGCCCGCTCCGGTCACGTCGATGCGTCGCGCCATAGGCCCTGGCACCCCCCTACCCGTCGTACCGCTGTGCTGCCGCCGTCGTCGTGCTGCCTTCGATCACTCGTAGGCTTCCGAATCACTCGCAGGCTATCGAATGCCCTTTCGAGAAATGCACTCTCCGCGTACAACACCCCTCGTTCGAGTGACCTCGCTCAAGGAATGATCGCCGCTGCCGAGGGGAGATCTTCAACGGGAGGCGGACCGCTCGGGGAAACCGGTCCGAGGGGAACGACCCTGAGAGCTCGGGGCTCCGGGTCGAAACAGGGGAGGACAGGCCCCGGCGCCAGACGGCGCCGGGGCCCTTCACTGCTCCGCGGCACATCATCCCCGCCCCCCTCAGGTCATATGCCTCACGCGACAGCCTGGCACGGGAAGCGTCGGAGCGCTGCGATTCGACACAGGGAATCTCCGATTCGACGAGATCGACCGGACGTCACAACTGCCCCATGAACCCCAGGAGTTGAACAATGCTCAGCCTTGGCACACGGCTCGACGCGCGGCCCGACGCACAGCCCGGCGCACGACTCGACGCACGGCCCAGCGCCCAGCGCCCAGCGCCCAGCGCCCAGCGCCCAGCGCCTAGCGCCTAGCGCTTCGCGACGAACACGTGGGACGCGACGTCCGACTCCAGCTCGGCCGCCTCGCCGCCGCTGCCGACCAGCACCCCGCCGGCCGACTCCGTCACGCTCACCACCGAACCGGGCTGCACACCCGCCCGGCGCAGCGTGTACATCAGCTGCGCGTCCGTCTGGATCGGCTCGCCGATACGGCGTACGACGACCGTCTTGCCCTCCAGGCCCGGGTCGAGGTCGGCCAACGAGACCATGCCCTCGTCCAGGAACGGGTCGGCGCCGTCCTTCTCGCCCAGCTCCTCCAGGCCCGGGATCGGGTTGCCGTAGGGGGACTCGGTGGGGTGGCGCAGCAGCTCGAGCACGCGGCGCTCGACCGCCTCGCTCATCACGTGCTCCCAGCGACACGCCTCGGCGTGGACCTGCTCCCACTCCAGGCCGATCACGTCGACCAGGAGGCACTCGGCGAGCCGGTGCTTGCGCATCACGCGCGTGGCCAGCCGACGGCCCTCGTCGGTCAGCTCCAGGTGCCGGTCGCTGGCCACGGAGACCAGGCCGTCGCGCTCCATGCGCGCCACCGTCTGGCTGACCGTCGGCCCGCTCTGGTCGAGCCGCTCGGCGATCCGGGCGCGCATGGGGACCACACCTTCCTCCTCCAGCTCGAGGATGGTGCGGAGATACATCTCCGTGGTGTCGATCAGTCCGGACATTCATGCCCCTCGATTAGCTCTGCCGAAGACTCGACGGCGCTTCGGCGCGTGCGCTGGCCCTGGACTCAATTCTGCCGGATACCACTGCCAAGCGTGCCGCGCCGTTGAAACGAGGCGGTTACATCAGGGGTCGGGGCACCGGAACGGGGTGGGGTGTGGGTGCCGCGTCGGCGGGGCGGGGGTACGGGTGCCGGTGGGGTGTGGGTACGGGCGTCGGTACGGGCCCAGTGGGCCGTCGGTACGGGCGCCGGTGGGGCGTCGGCCGTATTGACAGGGCGTTGGTCCAGACCGCACGGTGATCCGCGACATGGACACCGGAGACGAACACCGGACACCGCCGACCGCAGACCGCAGACCGCAGACCGCAGACCGCACACCGCACACCGGCACGACCACCGGACACGGCGAAGGGGCCCCTCGGATGAGCGACCGCAAGCTCGGCGACCAGTTCTTCGACGCCGCGATCACCCTGCTGCAACGGGTCCGCGACGAGGAGTCCGAGGCCGTGGAGGCCGCCGGCGCTCTGCTCGCCGACACCGTGGCCGCCGGCGGACGGCTCTTCGCCTTCGGGGCCGGCCACTCCTCCCTCGCCGCCCAGGACGTCGTCTACCGCGCGGGCGGCCTCGCCCTGATGAACCTCCTCGCGGTGCCGGGCGTGGTCGGCGTCGACGTCGTGCCCGCCACCCTCGGCTCCGCCCTGGAGCGCGTCGACGGCCTCGCGGGCGCCGTCCTGGACACCTCGCCGGTCCGCGCGGGCGACGCCCTCGTGATCGTCTCGCTGTCCGGCCGCAACGCGCTGCCCGTGGAGATGGCCCTGAACGCCCGCGCCCTGGGCCTGAAGGTCATCGGCGTGACCTCGGTGGCGTACGCCTCGGAGACGACGTCACGGCACGCCTCGGGCGCCTTCCTGAAGGACCACTGCGACGTCGTCGTGGACTCGAAGATCGCGGTCGGCGACGCCGAGCTCACCCTCGACACCGTCCCGGCGCCCTTCGCCCCCGCCTCCACCGTCGTCACCTCGGCCCTGCTCCAGGCCGTCATGGCCACCGCGGCCGGCGTCCTCGCCGAACGGGGCATCGAGCCCCCGCTCCTGCGCTCCGGCAACGTCGACGGCGGCCACGAGTGGAACCGACGGATCATGGAGGAGTACCGGGAGCGGATCTTCTACCGCCGCTGAGGGGACACCGGCGAGCGGCTGCGGCCGCGCGTATGCCCTTCCGCGCGCGTCAGGCGCCGTCGCCGCGGCCGGCCCGGTCGACCAGGCCGGTCAGGTCGGCCAGGTCGAGGGCGGCCGCGATCCGGACGGCGACGTCCTCGGCGTAGATCGCGTCGGACCGTTCGAAGGGGCTGCGGCCGCTGCCGCGCAGGAACGTCACGACGCCCAGGGTGCGACCGCGGCTGCGCAGCACCGCGCACAGCGCGTGCACGGTGTCCTCGGGCCACAGGCGGGCCCGCGCCCACTCCCGTGCCACGTCGGCCTCCACCGTGCCGGCGGCGGCCCGCACGGAACCGGCCCGCGCCACGCACTGCAGCGCCGGATGCCCCTCGCCGTAGCGGAGGGGGACGCCGGCGTGGCCGGTGAGCTCGCTGGGGCCCGGCCCGCCCGAGGGCGTGGCGGCGACCCGGACCAGCCGCAGCGGGCCGTTCGTCACCGCCGCCGTCGTCGTCGCCGCCCTCATCGGCGTCTCGCCGTCGGTCGTGGCGCCGCCCGCCACGCGGTCGACGAGGGCGTGGTCGGCGAATCCGGCGAGCGCGAAGTCGAGGTGGACGGTGGCCGCCTCGGCCGGGTCCTCGCACTCGACGGCGGCGCGGGCGGCCCGGTGCAGCTGGTTGGTGCGGAAGCGCAGCAGGGACGCCTCCTGCTCGCCCTGCTTGGCCTCGGTGACGTCCTGGAAGAGCCAGCCGACCCCGAGCGGCACCGGCTCCTCCGCGAGCGGCGAGGCCAGCCTCAGGAAGCCGCTGCGCCAACAGCGCCGCCGCTCGCCCTCCGGGGTGCGCACCCCGACCCACAGCTCGGCGGGGGCGGGCGGAGCGCCCTCGGCGAGGACGTGCGTCAGCGCGTTCTCCAGCTCCTCCACGCCCCGGGTGAGCAGATCGCCCAGCGGGCGGCCCAGCACGGCCGTACGGCCCGTGCCGAGCGCGCGGGCGGCGTGCGCGTTGACGACGGCGGGGCGCAGGTCGGCGTCGACCAGGACGACGCCCCAGGAGGCGTCGTCGAACAGGGCCTCGCTGAGCGCGATGGAACGCTCCAGGTCGATCTGGGCGTGCACCTCGCTGAAGGCGCAGTACAGCCCGGCGGGCTTGCCGTCGGGGCCGGGGACGGCGGCGGACTGGGTGCGCACGAGGACGCGGCCGCCGTCCTTCGTCAGCAGCGCGAACTCGTGGACCTGGCGGCCGGCCGCGTGCATGGCCGACATCAGCCGGCTCTCGACCTCCTCGGCGTCCGCCTCGCGCACGGCCCAGCCGGCGAAGCCGTGCCGGCCGACGGCCTCGGCGGCGCTCCAGCCGAGGATGCGCTCGGCCTCGCGGTTCCAGTGGGTGACGACGCCGTCGGCGTCGAAGGCGCACAGAGCCGCGTCCATGCCGTCGAGCAGCGCGGCGAGCAGGTCGGAGCCGGCCGGGCCGCCCGGTCCCGCCGGGGGCTCCAGGCCGTCGTCTCCCGACCGACCGGGCTGCTCGGGCTCGTCCGGCCCCAGCTCGTCGGTGGTCCCACTACGCCGGGAAGCACTCACCTGGACCCCCTGCAGGTTCGCTCACTTGCCCTCATTCAACTCGAACGTGACGCAGCCCACATATGGTTCCCGCAAGATTGCAGGGGAATCGTTGTACGACCCCCTATTCCCACCCGGGTACCACCCGCAGATCGATCCACTCCTCACTCCGCCCATCCAGGACATACCGCTCGACCTCGACGAACCCCCGCCCCCGCGCGAACAGCAGCCCCTCCTCGTTGACGCCCAGCACACACGTCTCGACCGCCCGCGCCCCGAGCACGCGCGCGTGAGCGAGCCCGTCGTCGTACAGGGCGCTCCCATGGCCGCGCCTCCGATATGCGGGCAGCACGCGCGCGATGACGGTCGCCACCGCCCCCTCCCCCTCCGGCGGCCGCACGGTCGAACACCCGACGAGCACACCCCCGACATACGCGTTCACCAGCCGATACCTCCCGGCCCGCTCCCGCACCTCGTCAAGGGCCAGCGCGGCGGGCGGCACGATCGTGTTGTGGACGTGCCGCCACTGCTCGAGCCTGGCCTCGTCTGCATCCGGCCCCACGGCTTCGATACGAAGATCAGTCACGCCAGCAGAGAACCGCGCCCTCACGCGCGCGTCAACGCGTTTGCGGGACAGCCGGGCCGCGTCAGGCGCAGAAAAAGAGCTTGAGCGATCGGAGATGCCTTCTTAGGGTGTGCGTACCGAGGGAAAGGAGGTGGTTCGGAGCATGTATGCACACCGGACGTCGGAGGTGGCTGCGGGCTAGTGGCCCGTCGCCCACTCAGTGCGGTGCCGGACCAGCGTGTGTGTGAGGCACGCAGCCGGCCAATCCAACGCAGTCACCCGACCCGCGAGTCGCCGGTACGTCCGGCCGGCCCCTCCTCAGGGGGGACCAGACTCGCGGGTCGCCTGCGTTGTCGGAGAGTCTGCGGTGCGTGACCCGCGCCACGTACGGATCTTTCGGCAGGCAGTACTCTGGGGAACATGCTTTCGCTCGTTCGACGCCGCCACGTGGACTACGTCCGCGTCACGAGCATGGGCTGTCGACGCTCCATCTGAGCCCGTCCAGCCCCCTTCGCGGTTCACCGCCGCTTGCGTTCCCCTCTTCCCCGCCCGCTTGGCACCCGCGCGCCGTCCCACCGACGGCGGTCGCGGACCCCGTACACCCTACGGACGCACCATGACGAACCCGAACCCGTCCTACCAGCAACTGCCGATCATCGATCTCTCCGCCGCCGATCGCGGGCCTCAGGCTCGGGCGCTGCTGCATGCGCAGTTGCACAGTGCCGCGCATGACGTGGGGTTCTTCCAGTTGGTGGGGCATGGAGTGAGCGCCGAGGAGACCGGGAAGCTGCTGTCCGCCATGCGGGCCTTCTTCGCTCTGCCGGAGGCCGCGCGGCTCGCGATCGACAATGTGAACTCGCCGCACTTCCGGGGGTACACGCGGACCGGTGACGAGCGGACCGGGGGGCGGCGGGACTGGCGGGATCAGCTCGACATCGGGGCGGAGCGGCCGGCACGGACACCGGGGGCGGGCGAGCCCGCCTACTGGTGGCTGGAGGGGCCGAACCAGTGGCCCGACGGGCTTCCCGAGCTGCGGGTCGCCGCGCTCGCGTGGATCGAGCGGCTCAGTGCCGTCGCCGAGCGGCTGCTGCACGAGCTGCTGGCCTCGATCGGCGCGCCCGTCGACTTCTACGACCAGGCCTTCGGGGAGCGGGCGCATCCGCATCTGAAGCTGGTGCGGTATCCGGGGAGCGCGGGGGACGGGGACGGTCAGGGGGTGGGGGCCCACAAGGACTACGGGTTCCTGACGCTGCTGCTCCAGGACCAGGTCGGCGGGCTTCAGGTGCAGCGGGAGGACGGGCTGTTCCATGACGTCCCGCCGCTGCCGGGGGCCTTCGTCGTGAACCTCGGTGAGCTGTTGGAGGTGGCGACGAACGGGTACCTCGTCGCCACCAACCACCGGGTCGTGTCGCCGCCGAGCGCCGTCGAGCGGTTCTCGGTGCCGTTCTTCTACAACCCGCGGCTGGACGCGCGCGTGGAGCCGCTGCCCTTCCCGCACGCCTCCACCGCCCCGGGCGTCACCGACGACCCGGCCAACCCGCTCTTCGCGGAGTACGGCTTCAACGAGCTGAAGGGCAAGCTGCGGGCCCATCCGCTGGTGGCCGAGCGGCATCACGCGGAGCTGCTCAGCCCCGCGTGACGCCGTGCGTCGCCGTGCGTGATGCCCTGCGTGACGCCGTGCGTGATGCCCTGCGTGAGCCGACGCCGACGCCGACGCCGAGCTGCCGCTCAGTCCGCGATGTCGCCGTACCCCTCGATCTCGTGCGGGTCGCGTGAGCCGGGGCCGATGTAGCGGGCGGACGGGCGGACCAGGCGGCCGGTGCGCTTCTGCTCCAGGATGTGCGCCGACCAGCCGGCCGTGCGGGCGCAGCTGAACATCGAGGTGAACATGTGCGCCGGGACCTCCGCGAAGTCCAGGACGATGGCCGCCCAGAACTCGACGTTCGTCGCCAGGACCCGGTCGGGGCGGCGGGCGTGGAGCTCCGCCAGGGCGGCCTTCTCCAGGGCCTCGGCGATCTCGAAGCGGGGCGCGCCCAGTTCGCGGGCGGTACGGCGCAGCACGCGCGCGCGGGGGTCCTCGGCGCGGTAGACGCGGTGGCCGAAGCCCATGAGGCGCTCGCCCTTGTCGAGGGCCTGCCTGACGTAGGCCTCGGCGTCCCCGGTGCGCTCGATCTCCTCGATCATACCGAGGACGCGGGAGGGGGCGCCGCCGTGCAGCGGGCCGGACATGGCTCCTACGGCGCCGGAGAGCGCGGCGGCGACGTCCGCGCCGGTGGAGGCGATGACGCGGGCGGTGAAGGTGGAGGCGTTCATGCCGTGCTCGGCGGCGGACGTCCAGTAGGCGTCCACGGCGGCGACGTGCTTGGGGTCCGGCTCGCCCCGCCAGCGGATCATGAACCGCTCGACGACGGACTGGGCCTTGTCGATCTCGCTCTGGGGGACCATGGGCCGGCCCTGGCCGCGCGCCGACTGGGCGACGTAGGAGAGGGCCATGACGGCGGCGCGGGCGAGGTCGTCGCGGGCCTGCTCGGCGTCGATGTCGAGGAGGGGCTTGAGGCCCCAGACGGGCGCGAGCATGGCGAGCGCGGACTGGACGTCGACGCGGATGTCGCCGGAGTGGACCGGGATCGGGAACGGCTCGGCGGGCGGCAGGCCCGGATTGAAGGCGCCGTCGACGAGCAGCCCCCAGACGTTGCCGAAGGAGACATGGCCGACCAGGTCCTCGATGTCGACGCCCCGGTAGCGAAGGGCGCCGCCCTCCTTGTCCGGTTCGGCGATCTCCGTCTCGAACGCGACGACTCCCTCGAGCCCGGGTACGAAGTCGGACATCAGGCGGCTCCTCGTGATGTGTACGACGGGTAGGCGACGGCTGTGCGACAGACGGCGCCGGCGGATCCACGGTCCTGCGTGAGGACTCGCGGTCCTGGGCGGTCATCCCAGTGATGCCCCGTGCGGCTGTCGGTCACCCAACCGGGATGCCTTCTGCACCATATCCCCGAGTGCCACCTTTGGGGAGTGGTCGCGGCACTCAGTGCCACCTGCCGGGCGGCGGTCTTCGGTGATCCGTCATACGGCAAGATGACGGCGTGACCGACGAAGACGCCGTCTCCCCCGGCCCCGTCCCCGACCCCGCCGCCATGCGCAAGCATTACCGGGCCGAGGGGCTCTCCGAGGCCGACCTGGCGGCCACCCCCGTGGAGCAGTTCACGCGCTGGTTCCGGCAGGCCGCGACCGAGGCCCAGCTGTTCGAGCCGAACGCCATGATCGTCTCCACCGCGGACGCCGAGGGCCGGCCCAGCTCCCGCACGGTGCTGCTGAAGCAGTTCGACGAGCAGGGCTTCGTCTTCTACACGAACTACGACTCCCGCAAGGCCCTCGACCTCGCGGAGAACCCGTACGTCTCGCTGCTCTTCCCCTGGCATCCGGTGGCCCGGCAGGTCATCGTGCGGGGCGTGGCCCGGCGTACCGGGCGCGACGAGACCGCCGCGTACTTCCGCACCCGGCCGCACGGCTCCCAGCTCGGCGCGTGGGCCAGCGCCCAGTCGTCGGTGATCGCCGCCCGCGCCGACCTCGACGCGTCCTACGCCGAGCTGGCGGCCCGCTATCCGGAGGGCGAGCAGGTGCCGGTGCCGCCGCACTGGGGCGGCTTCCGGGTGGCCCCGGAGTCGGTGGAGTTCTGGCAGGGCCGCGAGAACCGGCTGCACGACCGGCTGCAGTACGTGGCGGAGGCGGACGGGAGCTGGCGGGTGGAGCGGCTCAGTCCGTGAGAACCCCGACCGTGAGGGCGCTCAGTCCGTGAGGCGCTCGGCCCGTGAGGCTCGGCTCAGATCTTGCCCATGAGGAACGCCGTGCCGTGGCCGCCCAGGAGCTCGCCTATGCGGGCACGGAACTCCTCGCTGAACGCGGGCCAGTTCCAGAACTGGAAGCCGAGGTGGGCGAAGGCCAGCTGGTCGTCGTTCCATCTCCAGGCGGACAGGGGGACGGTCTCGGCGCAGGCGGGGCAGTCGGCGTCGGCGACGCCCGTCTCGTGCCAGCGGATGGTGGCCGTCTCGAAGATCGCCGCGAGGTCGCCCTCCAGCAGGGTGGTCGCCGCGCACCGGCCGCACGTCACCGCGGCCGGTCCGAGAGCGTCCGGGCTGTAGAAGATGTGGTGCTCGCTGTACACGGCGAGGCCTTCCGGCGCGCCCCAGCGGGCGTCGGCGACCGCCTTGTGCCAGTTCGGGCCGGGTGGATGGGCCGGCCGCTCGCTCAGGGCCCAGCCCGGCTCCGCCTCGGCGAGCACGATGCCCTCGGCCACGAGCCAGTCCACCACGCGCTCGGCGAGGCGCGGCGCGTCCTGCGGGCTCGCGTCGCGGTCGACGATCGTCTGGAACGTATCCCCCATGCCAGAACCGTAAGCCCCGCCACTGACAACGCAGCCGCTGACGACCCCGACCCTGACGACCCCGACCCTGACGACCCGGCCGCTGACGCCCCTGCCGCTGAAGGCGGGCTCAGCCCGGCGACTCAGCCGAGCGACTCAGCCCGGCGACTCAGCCCAGCGACTCGTCCAGGAGTCCCGCCCACTGCGCCACCACGCGCTCGCGTCTTACCGCGTCGTCCGTGAGGAGGTTGGCCAGGCCCAGGCCACGGGCCATGTCGAGCAGGCCCTGGACGGTCTCGCGGACGCCGGGCTCCGACTCGTCGGCGGCGAGCAGTTCCACGGCTATGCGGTGGGTCTCGCGGCCGACGCGGGCCTCCAGCTCGGTGACGCGCGGGCGTAGTTGTTCCTCGTCGGAGGCGGCGACCCACAGGTGCAGGGCGGCCCGGAACAGGGGGCCGGTGTAGAGGTCGACGAGGGCGGCCACGACCGCGCGGCGCTCGGCGGGACCTTCGGGGAACAGGGCGCGCAACGCGGTCGAGCGTTCCTCGGCGACGTACTCCACAGCCGCGGTGAACAGGTCCTCGCGGGTGGGGAAGTGGTGCTGGGCGGCCCCGCGGGAGACGCCCGCGCGCTCGGCGACGGCGGTGACCGTGGAGCCGGCCCAGCCGTGTTCGGCGAGGCAGGACACGGCGGCTTCCAGGAGGCGTTGCCGGGTGGCCCGGCTGCGGTCCTGCTTGGGGGCGCGGTCGTTCGGGGTCCGGTCGGCCGTGGTCACAACACCCATGCGGGATCCCGTCGTTCGAGGAAGGCCGTCATCCCCTCGCGGGCCTGCGGGGCGGAGAACAGTCGGGCCGAGAGCGCGGTGAGGTCGGCCGCGTCCCGGTCGAAGGCCTCCAGCACCCTAGCCGTGAGCAGGCGTTTCGTCTCGGCGAGGCCCTGCGGGGCGGACCTGCGCAGCCCGTCCAGGACAGGTGCGAGTACGGCGTCGACGTCGTCGCCCGCCGCCGTCAGCAGGCCGATCCGCGCCGCCTCGGGGGCGTCGAAGCGCTCGCCGGTGAGGTAGTAGCGGGACAGGGCGCGGGGGTCGGTGCGGGGCAGGAGGGGCAGCGAGATGACGGCGGGGGCGACCCCGATGCGCACCTCCGTGAACGCGAAGGTCGACGCGGTCGACGCAGCCGTGACGTCACAGGCGGCCAGCAGGCCCAGACCGCCGGCCCGGACGTGTCCGGCGACCCGGGCCACGACCGGCTTGGGCAGCGCCACGAGCTGCCGCAGCAGCTCCACGAAGGCGTCCGGGGCGGGCGGGTCGCGCAGGTCCGCGCCCGCGCAGAAGGTGCCGCCGGTGTGGGTGAGGACGACGGCGCGGACGTCGGTGTCCTCGGCGCAGTCGGCGAGCGCGCCGGCCAGCTGTCCGACGAGGGCGGCGGAGAGGGCGTTGCGGGCGGCGGGCGAGTCGAGGCTGAGGGTCTCGACGCCCCGCGCGCGGGTGCGGCCGATCAGTGGCCCCGTGGGCGTCACGGGCGTCACGGGCGTCATGGGCGCTCCCTCAGCTCGCGGCGCAGGATCTTGCCGGAGGCGGCGCGGGGTACGGCGTCGATGAAGGTGACCCGGCGGATCCGCTTGTAGGGGGCGACGCGCTCGGCGACGTACATCGCGATCTCACCTTCGGAGAGATCGGGGGCGGTGGACTGGCGGACCACGTGCGCGTGCGGGATCTCGTTGCCGTCGTCGTTGTACTCGCCGATGACGGCCGCGTCGGCGATGCCGGGGTGGGTGAGCAGGAGGGCCTCCAGTTCGGCGGGGGCCACCTGGAAGCCCTTGTACTTGATGAGTTCCTTGACGCGGTCGACGACGAACAGCCAGCCGCCCTCGTCGACGCGTCCGACGTCGCCGGTGTGCAGCCAGCCGTCGCCGTCGATCATGTCGGCGGTGGCCTCGGGGCGGCCCAGGTAGCCCTTCATGACCTGCGGTCCCCGGATGAGGATCTCGCCGGTCGCGCCGACGCCGAGGTCCTTGCCGGGGCCGTCGTCGGGGCCGTCGAGGGAGACGATCCGCATCTCGGTGCCGGCGATGAGCCTGCCGACCGTGCCGGGCGGGGCCTCGCGCATGGCGGCCAGGGGGACGACGTGGGTGCCGGGCGACAGTTCCGTCATGCCGTAGGCCTGGCCGACGGGCGGCAGGTTCAGGCGTCGGGAGCAGGCGGCGGCGAGGTCGGCGTCCAGGGGTGCGGCCGCACTGATGACGTACCGCAGGGACGACAGGTCGTACTGGGCGACCGCCGGATGCTTGGCGAGGGCCAGGACTATCGGCGGGGCCACGTACAGGCCGGTGATGCGGTGCTGCTGGATGGCGGCGAGGAACGTCTCCAGGTCGAAGCGGGGCAGCACGACGACGGTGGCCCCCAGCCGCAGGGGCGCGTTCATCAGGGCGGTCAGGCCGTAGATGTGGAAGAAGGGCAGGACGGCGAGGATGCGGTCGCCGGGGCCCGCGGTGACCGCCGGTTCGAGCTGGGCGAGGTTGGTGGCGATCTGGCGGTGGGTGAGCATCACGCCCTTGGGAGCGCCGGTGGTGCCGGAGGAGTACGGCAGGGCCGCCACGTCCGCTGCCGGGTCGATGTCCACCCGTGGTTCCGGGGCCGCCGAGGCGAGCATGTCGATCAGCGAGCGGTGCCCGGCCGCGCTGTCGCAGACGAAGATCTCCTCGACTCCGCCCGCGAGTTCCGCGGCCCGGCGGGCCGTCTGGAGCAGCGGTGAGACGGTGACGATCCAGCGGGCCGCCGAGTCGCCGAGCTGTTTGGCGAACTCCTCGGCCGTGGCGAGGGGGTGCACGGTCGTGACGGTGGCTCCCGCGCGCGTGGCCGCGTAGAAGGCGATCGGGAAGGCGACGGTGTTGGGGCTGTGCAGGGCGAGGACGTCGCCCTTGCGGACCCCGGCCTCGGCGAGGGCGGCGGCGACGCGCCGGTGGAAGCGGTCGAGTTGTTCGTACGTGAGCGTGGTGCCGTCCGTGCCGTCGATCAGCGCGGGCGTGTCACCGTGGTCGGCGGCCCGGCCCAGCACCGCCTCGTGGATGGGCAGGTCCACGGGCGGGACGTCTGCGTACTCGCTGCGGAACATGGTTCCTCCAAGACTGCTGCCTAGTACGACTTGGGCAGGCCCAGGGTCTGGTGGGAGACGTAGTTGAGAATCATCTCCCGGCTGACCGGGGCGATACGAGCCACCCGGGACGCCGTTATCAGCGAGGCCAGCCCGAACTCGCGCGTGAGGCCGTTGCCGCCGAGGGTGTGCACCGCCTGGTCGACCGCCTTCACACAGGCCTCCCCCGCCGCGTACTTGGCCATGTTGGCGGCCTCGCCCGCGCCCACGTCGTCCCCCGCGTCGTACAGATGGGCCGCCTTCTGCATCATCAGGCGGGCCAGTTCGAGGTCGATGTGCGCCTGGGCGAGGGGGTGGGCGATGGCCTGGTGGGCCCCGATGGGGGTCTTCCAGACGGTGCGGTCGCGGGCGTACTCGATCGCGCGGGAGAGCGCGTAGCGGCCCATGCCGATCGCGAAGGCGGCCGTCATGATCCGCTCGGGGTTCAGGCCGGCGAACAGCTGGAGGAGTCCTGCGTCCTCGTCGCCGACGAGCGCTTCGGCGGGCAGCCGTACGTCGTCCAGGACCAGCTCGAACTGCTTCTCCGCGCCGTGCAGTTCCATGTCGATCTGTCGGCGGGAGAAGCCGGGCGCGTCGCGCGGGACGATGAAGAGGCAGGGCTTGAGGCTGCCGGGGCGGCCCTCCTTGCCGGACCCGGTCTCGGTGCGGCCGACGATGAGGGTCGCGTCCGCGATGTCCACGCCGGAGACGAAGACCTTGCGGCCGGTGAGCAGCCAGTCCGCGCCGTCTTTTCGTGCCGTCGTGGTGATGCGGTGGCTGTTGGAGCCGGCGTCGGGTTCGGTGATGCCGAAGGCCATGAGGCGGGTGCCGTCCGCCAGGGCGGGGAGCCACTCCTGCTTCTGGGCTTCCGTGCCGAAGCGGGCGATCACCGTGCCGCAGATCGCCGGGCTGACGATCATCATCAGGAGGGGGTTTCCGGCTGCGCCGAGCTCTTCGAGGACGAGGGAGAGTTCGGTGATGCCGCCGCCTCCTCCGCCGTATGCCTCCGGCAGGTTGACGCCGATGTAGCCGAGCTTGGCTGCTTCCTGCCAGAGGGTCTTGGTGGGGGCGTCCGGGGTCCGGGTGTGGTGCTTGGCGAAGGACGAGACCGCTGCACGGAGTGCCGTGTGCTCTTCGGATTCGATGAGGGTGGTCAATGGTGGCTCCTTCGGGTGCGGTTTCGTTGTGGCCGGTCGCGCTCACGGGGCGGAGCCGCATATCGATGCAGCCCCGCGCCCCTAGCTGGTCTCCTGCACGACGGCCAGGAGCGTGCCCATCTCCACTTGCTGTCCTTCCGTCACCGGCAAGGCCGTCACCGTCCCCGTCACGGGCGCGGAGATGCGGTGCTGCATCTTCATCGCTTCGAGCCAGATGATCGGTTCGCCCGCCTGGACACTCGATCCGGTGATGAGTCCCTCCGCGACCTTGACGACCGTGCCGGGCATCGGGGCCAGGAGGGAGCCGGGGGCGTGCTGGGGGGCCGGGGCGGGGAAGCGGGGGAGGGCGGTGAGGGTGGTGGTGTTGACGTGGACGCGGTCGCCGTAGCGGGCGACCTCGAAGCGGCGGCGTACGCCGTCGATCTCCAGGACCACCAGGGCGGGGTCGGCGTGGACGACCTGAACGCCCTCGGCCGTCAGGCCGGACCGCCCGTAGGCGTACGTGACCTCGATCTCCTCGCCGCCCGTCGCGTACCGCTTCAGCTGGGGCTGGGACGGCAGGTTGCGCCAGCCGCCGAAGCGGGAGCCGGCGTGCGCCTGCGCCAGCGCGGCGGCCAGGGGGGCGTGCGGGTCGGCGGCCGGGACGGTCAGCTCGGGCAGGTGGCGGTCGTAGAAGCCCGTGTCCATGGCGGCCGACGTGAACTCCTCGTGCCGCAGGGAGCGGATGAGGAGGTCGCGGTTGGTGGTCGGGCCGTGGATCGTCGCCCGTTCCAGCGCGCCCGCCAGTCTGCGGATCGCCTCCGCGCGCGTGGGGGCGTGGGCGACGACCTTGGCGAGCATGGGGTCGTAGTGGACGCCGATCTCGTCGCCGTCGTCGTAGCCGGTGTCCAGGCGGACGCCGGCCGGGACGGTCAGGCGGTGGAGGGGGCCGGTCTGCGGGGTCCAGTCGGTCGCGGGGTCCTCTGCGTAGAGGCGGGCCTCCACGGCGTGGCCACGCGCGCGTGGGGGGTCGGTTTCCAGCGCGGCCCCTTCCGCGACGCGGATCTGCTCCGCCACCAGGTCGAGGCCGAAGACGGCCTCCGTGACGGGGTGTTCGACCTGGAGGCGGGTGTTCATCTCCAGGAAGTGGGCCTGGCCGCCGGCGACCAGGAACTCAACGGTTCCGACGCCGACGTACGCGACAGCGCGGGCGGCCCGTACGGCCATCTGGTGGAGGGCGTCGGTCAGTTCGGGCGGCAGGCCGGGGGCGGGGGCCTCCTCGATCACCTTCTGGTGGCGTCGCTGGAGGGAGCAGTCGCGGGTGCCGAGGGCCCAGACCGTGCCGTGGGCGTCGGCGAGGATCTGCACTTCCACATGGCGGCCGTTCTCGACGTACGGCTCGACGAACACCTCGCCGTCGCCGAAGGCGCTCGCGGCCTCGGCGCGTGCGCTCTCCAGGGCGGCGCTCAGCTCCGCCAGGCGGCGCACGATACGCATCCCGCGCCCGCCGCCGCCCGCGGCCGCCTTCACCAGCACCGGCAGATCGCTCTCGGCGACCTCGTCCAGGTCCAGGGGCGCGAGACCCATCAGCTGCTTCGCGCGCGTCTTGGACGCCATCGCCTCGATCGCCTCGGGCGGCGGGCCGATCCAGACGAGCCCCGCGTCCAGGACGGCGCGGGCGAAGTCGGCGTTCTCGGAGAGGAAGCCGTAGCCGGGGTGCACGGCGTCCACGCCGGCCGCGACGGCGGCCTTCACGATCAGGTCGGCGCGCAGGTAGGTGTCCGAGGGGGCCGACCCCGGCAGCCGTACCGCCGTGTCGGCCACGCGCGCGTGGAGGGCGTTCTCGTCGGCGTCCGAGTGCACGGCGACCGTCCGGATTCCCAACTCACCACACGTGCGGAAGACACGGCAGGCGATCTCGCCGCGGTTCGCCACCAGAACAGACGTAATCATGGGCCTCACATCCGGAAGACGCCGAAGCCGCCCCGCGCACCCTCGTAGGGGGCGGTGTGGACGGCGGACAGGCACAGGCCGAGGACGGTGCGGGTGTCGCGCGGGTCGATGACGCCGTCGTCGTACAGCCGCCCGGACAGGAACATCGGCAGCGACTCGGACTCGATCTGCTGCTCCACCATGGCGCGCAGGGCGGCGTCCGCGTCGTCGTCGTAGGGCTGTCCCTTGGCGGCCGCCGACTGCCGGGCGACGATGGACAGGACGCCCGCGAGCTGCTGTGGGCCCATCACCGCCGACTTGGCGCTGGGCCAGGCGAAGAGGAAGCGCGGGTCGTAGGCGCGGCCGCACATCCCGTAGTGGCCCGCGCCGTAGGACGCGCCCATGAGGACGGAGAGGTGGGGGACCCGGCTGTTGCTGACGGCGTTGATCATCATCGCGCCGTGTTTGATGATGCCGCCCTGCTCGTACTCCCTGCCGACCATGTAGCCGGTGGTGTTGTGCAGGAAGAGGAGGGGGATGTCGCGCTGGTTGGCGAGCTGGATGAACTGGGCGGCCTTCTGGGACTCGGCGCTGAAGAGGACGCCTTGGGCGTTGGCCAGGATGCCCACCGGGTAGCCGTGCAGGGTCGCCCAGCCCGTCACCAGGCTCGTCCCGTACAGGGGCTTGAACTCGTCGAAGTCGGAGGCGTCGACGATCCGGGCGATCACCTCGCGCGGGTCGAAGGGGGTGCGCAGGTCCCCGGGGACGATGCCGAGCAGCTCCTCCTCGTCGTACTCGGGCGGTGCGGCCGGTCCCGGATCGTCGTACGCCTTGCGGTGGTTGAGGCGGGCGAGGACGCGGCGCGCCTGGCGCAGGGCGTCGCGCTCGTCGACGGCGAAGTAGTCGGCGAGGCCCGACACGCGCGCGTGCATCTCCGCGCCGCCCAGCGACTCGTCGTCGCTCTCCTCCCCGGTGGCCATCTTCACCAGCGGCGGCCCGCCGAGGAACACCTTCGCGCGCTCCTTGACCATGATCACGTGGTCGGACATGCCGGGGATGTACGCGCCCCCGGCGGTGGAGTTCCCGAAGACGACGGCGACGGTCGGGATCCCGGCGGCGGAGAGCCGGGTGAGGTCGCGGAAGACGGCCCCGCCCGGGATGAAGATCTCCTTCTGGGAGGGCAGGTCGGCCCCGCCGGACTCCACCAGGCTGATGAAGGGCAGCCGGTTGGCGAGGGCGATGTCGTTGGCGCGCAGGGCCTTCTTCAGGGACCAGGGGTTGCTCGCGCCCCCGCGCACGGTCGGGTCGTTGGCCGTGATCAGGCACTCCACGCCCTCCACGACCCCGATGCCGGTGATCAGGGACGCCCCTACGGTGTAGTCGCTGCCCCAGGCGGCCAGCGGCGACAGCTCCAGGAAGGGCGTGTCGGGGTCCAGGAGCAGCTCGATGCGTTCGCGGGCGAGGAGCTTGCCGCGTGCGCGGTGCCGGGCGACGTACTTCTCCCCGCCGCCCGCCAGCGCCTTCGCGTGCTCGGCGTCGAGGTCGGCGAGCTTGCCGAGCATGGCCTCGCGGTACGCCCGGTAGTCGGGGTCGTAGGGGTCCAGGGTGGATGTGATGACGGTCAAAGGAGGGCCTCCGGGATGTCCAGGTGGCGGGAGCGCAGCCATTCGCCGAGGGCCTTGGCCTGCGGGTCGAAGCGGTGCTGGGCGGCGACGCCGTCCCCGAGGAGGCCCTCGACGACGAAGTTCAGGGCGCGCAGGCCGGGCAGGGCGTGCCGGGTCACCGTCAACCCGTGGCTCTCGGGTATGAGCTGTCGGAAGCGGTCGGTGGTCAGCTCGTGCACGAGCCACCGCCAGGCGTCGTCGGTCCTGACCCACACCCCCACGTTGGCGTTCCCGCCCTTGTCCCCGCTGCGGGCCCCGGCGACGAGCCCCAGCGGCGCGCACCGCACGGGCCCGGGCGGCGGGGGCTGCGGCAGGGGTGGTTCCGGTACTTCTTCGAGTACGAGGGTGTCGGCGGCCGGGGGCACGGGGACACGGCGTCCGTCGTCGAGGACGGCGACGTGCGCGACGGCGTCCTGGGGGACGTACGAGGCCTCGAAGATCCCGTAGGGGGAGCCCTTGCCCGGCGGCGCGAGCACATGGAAGCCGGGGTAGCTCGCCAGCGCCAGCTCCACCGCCGCACCGCTCAACGCCCGCCCCACGAGCGCCTGTTGCGGGTCCCGTACGACGAGCCGGAGCAGGGCGGAGGCGGTCTCCTCGGTGTCGGCGTCGGGCCGGTCGGTGCGGACGAGATCCCAACGGACCTCCCCCGGGCGTGACGTGGCGAGCGCCTCCGTCATCTGCTCCCGCACCAGCTCCGCCTTGGCCTCGATGTCGAGTCCGGTGAGCACGAACACGACCTCGTTGCGGAAGCCGCCCAGGCGGGTGCGGCCGACCTTGAGGGTCGGGGGCGGGGCCTCGCCGCGCACGCCGTCGATCCGGACCCGGTCCGGGCCGTCCTGGGTGAGCCGTACGGCGTCCAGACGGGCGGTGACGTCGGGTCCCGCGTACCGGGCCGGGCCCGTCTCGTACAGGAGTTGGGCGGTCACCGTGCCGACGTCGACGAAGCCGCCCGTCCCCGGGTGCTTGGTGATGACGCTGCTGCCGTCGGCGTGGATCTCGGCAAGGGGGAAGCCGGGGCGGCGGAGGTCACGGCGGCCCTCCCTCAGGCCTCCGTCCCTGAGACCTCCGTCCCTGAGACCCTCGCCCCCGAGGCCCCCGCCCCTGAGACTCGTCTCCCGGAAGAAGGCGTAGTTGCCGCCCGTGGCCTGCGTCCCGCACTCCAGGACGTGCCCGGCGACGACCGCGCCCGCGAGCCGGTCGTACTCCCCCGGCCCCCAGCCGAAGTGAGCGGCGGCGGGGCCGGTGACCAGGGCCGCGTCCGTGACCCGCCCGGTGACCACCACGTCCGCGCCCTCGCGCAGACAGGCGGCGATGCCGAAGCCCCCGAGGTAGGCGTGGGCGGTGAGGCTGCCCGGGTGGTCGGCGGTGCGGTCGTCGCCCTCGACGTGCGCGACCCGTACGGGGATGCCGAGCCGGTCCGCCAACTGCCGTACGGCGTCGGCGAGCCCGGCCGGGTTGAGACCGCCCGCGTTGGCGACGATCCGGACCCGGCGGTCGTGGGCGAGGCCCAGGCAATCCTCCAACTGGCGCAGGAAGGTGCGGGCGTAGCCGGCGGACGGGTCCTTCAGCCGGTCCCGGCCCAGGATGAGCATGGTCAGCTCGGCAAGGTAGTCGCCGGTGAGGACGTCCAGTTCGCCGCCGGTGAGCATCTCGCGCACGGCGTCGAAACGGTCGCCGTAGAAACCGGAGGCGTTGCCGATGCGGAGGACCGTCACCCGGTCGCCCCCTTGGACGCGTCACCCTTGGACGCGCGGCCCTTGCCGGGCGGGCCCGCGAAGGCCTGGGCGACGTCGAGCCAGCGGTCCGCGTCCGGGCCCACGGTGGTCAGGGCGAGGTCGGCGCGGTGGGCGCGCTGGGTGACGAGGAGGCAGAAGTCGAGCGCGGGGCCGGTGACGCGGTCGTCGGCGTCCTCGGGGCCGTACGCCCACACCTCACCTGACGGGCTGGTGAGTTCGATCCGGAAATCCTCGAACGGCACGGGCTGTCCGTGCACGCCGAAGGCGAAGTCGCGGGTGCGGACGCCGAGGCGGACGATGTGCCGGAGGCGGTCGGTGGGGGTGCGGACGACTCCGAGCGCGTCGGCGACGTCGAGGCCGTGGGCCCAGGTCTCCATGAGGCGGGCGGTGGCCATGGAGGCGGTCGACATGGGCGGGCCGTACCAGGGGAAACGCGCGCCGTCGGGTGCGGCGCGCAGGGCGTCCGCCAGCGCCGCGCGACCGGACCGCCAGTCCGCGAGGAGTTGCGCGGACGGCTTCCGCGCGCCCTCCTGCGCGCCGTTGTCCACGAAGTCCCCGGGCTCGGCCAGCGCCTTCTCGATCTGCCGGGAGAAGGCGGGCACGTCCGTCACCGCGAGCAGCGAGGAGTGGTCGGTCCAGGCGAGGTGCGCGATCTGGTGGGCGATGCTCCAGCCGGGGGCGGGGGTCGGGAGCGCCCACTGCTCCGGCCCCAACTCGGCGACGATCAGGTCGAGTTCGTCGCTTTCGGCACAGAGGTCTTCGATCACGGGCGTCGGGTCGGCCATGGGGTGGAGCATGGCAGGGGCTCAAGAAACAAGCAAGCATGCTTGCATTTAATTTGCCGTCGCCGTTGCCGCCACAACTGTCATCACAGCTGGCGGCCCAGCTGCTGCCACAGCGGCCGTCCCCGCTGCTGCCACAGCGGCCGTCACACGAAGATCACGCAGTACAGGCGGTGCCCCTCGGAACGGGCCCGGACCGCCATCTCGGCCAGCTCCGTCAGGAACGCGACGAGGTCCTCCGGATACATGCCGGGCGGGAACTCCTCGATGCGGGACCACGGTTCGGCGACCTGCCGGAACAGCTCGGGCGTCGCCGTCGCGAGGGCGTCCCGGAGCTCGTCGGCCAAGGTCACCAGGATGCCGTTCGCCCCCTCCGGATCGCCGAGGAGGTCGGCGAAGCGGGGCAGCTTCACGACGTCGTCGTAGGCCAGGCCCGTGAGCAGGCTCTGGCCCTTGCCGAGTTCGACGCACGGGTCTATCCCCTTGGCGGAGAGGGTCGGGAGCCCCGCCTCTTCCGGGCCGCCCCGCTCCTGTGCGGCCAGCGCCGCCTCGTCGTCGGGGGCGCTGAAGTAGTCGTAAATATTTCCCATGGGCGCATGCTGACACCGCACACTGACAATGAATGAGTCCTAGGACGGGGGGAGTTCCGGTGAACGACGGGATCGAGCGGGAGTACCGCAGACGGCGGGCGGTGCCGGCGGCGTACGTCACCCTGGCGGCCGTGACGGTGGTGATCGCCATGAAGGTGCTGAGCACGACGACGCTGTCCGGGCCGACGGCCTGGGACGCGCTGATCCTGGCGCTCTGGCTGAGCATCGGCGGCCGGGTGGTGCTGGAGCAGTGGCGGGCGCGTACGTCCGTCACGGCCGCCGGGATCACCGTACGAGGGCTGCTGCGCACCCGTACCTGGGCCTGGTCCGACGTCTACGACATCCGGGTCGAGGGGAGCAAGCGGGGCAGCTTGCGCCGGCCGGCGTATCTGTACGGCTCGGACGGACGCCGGGTCCTCCTGCCCCACCTCGACGAGCATCAGCTGGACGACCCGATCGGCGAGGTCGCCGACCTGCGCGCCACCGCCGCAGGGGCCGGGCTCATGTCGCTCGAGACCCGGCCCGAGACGGAGGAGCGCATCACGCGCGGGGCACGTCGGCGCACCGCCGTGAACCGGGCGGCCGTCGCCACCCTGGTCGTCGTGGTCGCCATGTTCGTCCTCGACACCTGGATGATCTTCACTGACCGGCCTACGCAGTCGGTCCTGCTGATCGCGTGCGTCCCGCTGCTCTGCCTGCCCGTGTTCTTCCTCCTCCTGGACCGCCTCGGCGAGGTCCTCGCCGCCCGGCGTTCCCCGACCCATCCCTGACGGATCCGGAGGCCTCCCTCAGGCCTCCGGAACCGCTCTCTTCCCCCGCCCCACCTGGGTCCGCACCGCCCCCATGCTCGCCGCGATGACGAGTGCGACGGCGGCCGCCTGCAGGACGGAGAGGGCCTGGCCGAGGATGAAGAAGCCGGCCGTCGCGGCGATCGCCGGTTCCAGGCTCATCATGATCGCGAAGGTGGAGGCGGGCAGGCGGCGCAGCGCGAGGAGTTCGAGGGTGTAGGGGAGGACCGAGGAGAGGACGGCCACCGCCGCGCCCAGGCCCAGCGTCACCGGGTCGAGCAGCTTCGTGCCCGCCTCGGCGATCCCCAGCGGCAGGAACAGCAGCGCGCCCACCGCCATCGCCAGCGCCAGCCCGTCCGCCTGCGGGAACCGGCGACCCGTACGGGCACTGAAGACGATGTACGCCGCCCACATCGCCCCCGCGCCCAGCGCGAACGCCACGCCCACGAGGTCGAGCCCGCCGAAGCCGCCCCCTCCGCCGCCGCTGAGCAGGAAGACGCCGGCGAGGGCGAGTCCGGCCCAGACCAGGTTGAGGGCGCGGCGCGAGGCGACGACCGACAGGGCGAGGGGGCCGAGGACCTCCAGGGTGACGGCCGCGCCCAGGGGGATGCGGTCCACCGACTGATAGAAGAGGCCGTTCATCGCGGCCATCGTGATCCCGAAGACGACCACCGTGCCCCAGTCGGTGCGCGAGTGACCGCGCAGGCGCGGCCGGCAGACGACCAGCAGCACGACCGCCGCCACCAGCAGCCGCAGCGCCACCACGCCCAGCGCGCCCGCCCTCGGCATCAGCGTCACCGCCAGCGCGCCGCCGAACTGCACCGAGACGCCGCCCGCGAGCACCAGCCCCACGGGGCCGAGAGAACCCCGGCGGCGCGGGCCGCCGGCGCGGGCGACGAGGGGAGCGGAGGCGGTGGCAGGGGTGGTGGCGGTCACGGGCGGTCCAAAGGTTCATATGTTCATCGCGGTGCACTGTCGAGTCCACGGTAATGGACTACGTCAGGTGCGTAAACCGCTTATGCCTCTGTCTCGCGCGGTGAGACGTTCAGATTCCGGGCCAGGGCACCTCGTCGCGGAAGAGCGGGCGACCATCAGGGAGAGTCGTCGGGACGTTCCCGTAAGGGGCGGGGGCAGGGGCGGCGGCGTAGGCGGGGGCGTAGGGGGTGTACGGGTCGTACGGGTCGTACGCGGGTGCCGACGATCCCTGGTGGGCGTACTCGGGGCCGTACTGATACCCGTAGTCGGACCCGTAGCCGGCCCGGTACTCGGACCCGTAGCCAGTCCCGTACTCGGACCCGTACTCGGGCCCGTACGCCTGCTGAGCGACGGGTACGTCCGCGAACAGGGGCAGGCGCAGCTCGCCCGTGTCCATCGTCGCGTTGTTCTGCGAGCGGTGCAGACGGGCGTACGCGCCGCCCCGGGCCAGGAGCTCCCCGTGGCGGCCCGTCTCGACGATGCGGCCGCCGTCGACGACGAGGATGCGGTCGGCGTCGGGGGCGAGGTTGAGGTCGTGGGTGATCATGATGGTCGTACGGCCGGACATCAGGCGGCGCAGGGGTTTCACGACGCGGCGGGCGGCCAGCGCGTCCAGGCCGGTCGTCGGCTCGTCCAGGACGAGGACCGGGGCGTCACGCAGGATCGCGCGGGCGATCGCCAGGCGCTGGAGCTGACCGCCGGAGAGCCGGGCGGAGTTGGGGTCGACCTTCGTGTCGTAGCCGTCGGGCAGGCTCAGGATGAAGTCGTGCGCGTCGGCCGCGCGGGCCGCGTCCTCGATGGCCTGCTCGCTCGCGCCGGGCCGGCCGCAGGCGATGTTCGCGCGGACGGTGTCGTGCAGGACGAGGGTCTCCTGCGGCAGCAGCGTCACGTACTCGCGCAGCCGGGCCAGCGGGAAGTCGCGCAACGGGACGCCGTCCAGGAGCACTTCGCCCGCGTCGGGATCGTAGAAGCGCAGCAGCAGCTTGGAGACGGTGGACTTGCCCGCGCCGCTCGGGCCGGTGACGATCACCAGCTCGCCGGGGTGCACGGCGAACGCCAGGTTCTCCAGGGCCGCCTTGTCCGCGCCCGGGTAGCGGAAGGAGACGTCCCTGACCTCGATCGTGCCGTCCGGGCGGCCGGGCTCGGAGACCTGCCGGGGGTCGGCGACCGAGGGCTCGACGTCCAGGATCTCGATCAGCCGTTCCGCGCCCGCCGTGGCCGCCGTGACGGTCAGGCCCAGCTGGGCCAGGCCCTGGATCGGCGGATAGAGGTAGCCGAGGAAGGCGGCGAAGGCGAGGAGCTGGCCGAGGGTCATCCGGCCGGTGGAGATCTCCCACGCGCCGATGCCGATCACCGCGAGCACGCACACCGTCTCGATGACCTGCACCAGCTGCTCGTACGCCTCGTTGAGACGGGTGGAGCGGACGGAGGCCCGGAACCAGGCGGTCGCCTCCTCGTGCAGCCGTCGGCGTTCGGCGTCGCGGCGGTCGTAGGCCTGGGTCAGGACGATGTTGCCGAGGGACTCCTCCACGACCGAGGTGATCGCGCCGTCGGCGACCCGGCCCTCGCGGGAGACGTCCTTGATGGAGCCGGAGAAGCGGCGGGCGGCCAGCCAGAACAGGGGGGCCAGGACGAAGGTGGCGGCGGCCAGGTCCCAGCGCAGCCAGAAGGCGGCGGCCGCGTAGAAGAGTGCGGAGAAGGCGGCCGAGGCCGCGCCGACCAGCCCTGACACGACCAGGGTCTCGATCGCCTCGACGTCACTGGTCAGGCGGGACAACAGGTCGCCCTGACGGTGGCGTTGGAAGAAGTGCGGCGGCAACTGCTGTACGTGGTCGAAGACATGCTCGCGCAGTCTCATCACGAAGCGTTCGGTGGCCCAGGCGGCCAGGGAGTTGCCGGCGTAGGCGACGAGCGCGCCGACTACGGCGACGCCCAGCCACTGCGCCGCCGGCGACCAGAACGCGCTCAACGAGCCCTGCTGCAGGGCGTTGTCGGTGAGTTCGCCGAAGAGCAGGATGGCCTCGGTCTCGGCGAGCGCGGCGAGGATCGTGCACACCCAGACGATCACCAGCCACTTCCGCAGGCCCTTCGTCAGCGGCCAGAATCTGCGGAACGCGGTGCGGGCGGGAATGGTGGGGGTGCCGTACTCGGAGTCACCGTACTCGGACTCATCGTATTCAGAGTCGTCATATTCGACTTTCTCACCCACTGCACAAACCCCATTCCCGTCAAGTACTTCCAGGCACGTCCAAGTACTTCCAAGAACTCCAATGACTCCAACGACTCCAAGAATTTCCCGGAAAAGGAAAGGGGCCGACGGTGTCCACCATCGGCCCCTTTTCAGCCTGGGCTCAGTTGTCCCTGCCGGGCACCGGCGGCTGCGGCTGGCGCTTCTTCGGCTTGGGCTTCGGCGGCGGCGGGAGCTGCTTCGACTTGGGCTTGGGGGGCAGCGGGGCAAGCTTCTTGAAGCTCATTGCGACTCCTAAGGGGAGATTGCGCTGTTCTGTCGTTCATCGTTCGGGATTCCGCGTCCGGCTCCCGACACCCAGAAACTTACACGCTTCTCATCTTCGGAAAAGGCAAAATCAGCAAAGCTCCACTGTGAATACCCTTGGAGAACCTGGGAGTTGCTCCAGGGAGCTATGGGTGAGCTATCTGCGCGCCATGTAAAGGTCGAGTGCCCTGTGCAGAACCTTGTTGAGGGGGAAGTCCCACTCGCCGAGGTACTCCACGGCCTGCCCGCCCGTGCCCACCTTGAAGCGGAGCAGACCGAGCAGGTGGTTGGAGTCCTCCAGGGTGTCGGTGATGCCCCGCAGGTCGTAGACGGCGGCCCCGAGTTCGTGGGCGTCGCACATCATGCGCCACTGCATCGCGTTGTTGGGCTGGACCTCGCGCTTGTGACCGGTGGAGGCCCCGTAGGAGTACCAGACGTGTTCGCCGACGGTCAGCATGGTGGCCGCGGCGAGGACGTCGCCGTCGTGGTGGGCGAGGTAGAGGCGCATACGGTCGGGGTGTTCGGCGTTCAGCGCGGTCCACATGCGCTGGAAGTAGGGGAGCGGGCGCGGGATGAAGCGGTCGCGCTCGGCCGTCTCGGTGTAGAGCGTGTAGAACGCCGGCAGGTCCTCGTGGCCGCCCCGGACGACCTTGACGCCCGCCTTCTCCGCCTTCTTGATGTTGCGCCGCCACTGCTGGTTGAGGCTACGGTGCACCTCCTCCAACGACCGTCCGGCGAAGGGCACTTGGAACACGTACCGGGGTTGTCCGGCGGCGAAGCCGTCCTCTCCCCCCGGCTCGGTCTGCTGCCAGCCGGCCCGCCGCAGCCGGTCGGCGACCTCGAAGGCACTCGGTTCGTACGAGGTCGCCTCGGCGTCCCGCAGCCGGTGGGCGTCCGGATCGGCGATGGCCGCCTTGACGGCGTCGGCACTCCAGCGCCGTACGACGACGGGCGGGCCCATCTTCACCGAGAACGCGCCCCGCGCCTTCAGATGCGCGAGCATCGGCTCCAGCCACCGCTCCACCAGGTCGGGCGCGGACCAGTCGACGACCGGCCCCTCGGGCAGATACGCCAGGTACCTCTTCAGCTTCGGCAACGGCCGCAGCAGCGCCAGCCCCACGCCGACCAGCAGCCCCTCCTCGTCGAACCAGCCCAGGCTCTCCGCCCGCCAGTCCGGCTTCACCTCGCCCCACGAAGGGATCTGCATATGGCTGGCGGAGGGACGGGCCGCGACGAACGCGAGGTGCGCGTCACGGGTGATCGGCTGGACACGCAGGCTCATGCGCGGGGCTCCTTCGGGAGTTCAGGGCTGTTTCGGGGGTGGTGGGGTTCGAAGATCGGTTCCGGTCAGCCTAGGAGGTCGCCCCCGGCCGCCCGGTCCTTCCTCTTCCCCCTCTGCCAGCCCTTCTGCCAGCACCTCCGCCAGATGGCTCCCCCGCACCCCGGCCAGCTGCTCCAGCTGTGTCCGGCAGGAGAAGCCGTCCGCCAGGACCACCGCCCCCTGCGGGGCGTCCCGTACGGCCGGCAGCAACTGTTCCTCCGCGCAGGCCGCCGACACCTCGAAGTGGCCTTCCTCGAAACCGAAGTTGCCGGCGAGGCCGCAGCACCCCCCGCTCAACTCACCGCCGATCCCCGCGGCCTCGCGCAGTCGCCGCTCGGCCCCGTCGCCCAGGACCGCGTGCTGGTGGCAGTGGGTCTGCCCGACCGCCGGACGGTCCACCCGGGGCGGGGTCCATTCGGGGGCGTGTCGCTCCAGGGCCTCCGCGAAGGTCAGGACGCGGGCGGCGAGGCGGGCCGCACGCGGGTCGTCGTGCAGCAGCTCGGGCAGATCGGTGCGCAGGGCGGCCGCGCAGCTCGGCTCCAGGACGACGACCGGGGCGGCCGTCTCCAGCACCGGTTCCATCAGGTCGAGGGTGCGGCGCAGCACTGCGCGCGCGTGATCGAGCTGACCGGTGGAGACGTACGTCAGTCCGCAGCAGACCCGCCCCCGCCGGGCGGTCAGCAGCGCGCCCGGGAACCGGGACCGGCCGTCCCCCACCGGCCGCCCGCGCATCCGCAGGGTCGGCGGCAGCGCCACCCGCAGCCCGGCCGCCTCCAGCACCCGTACGGCGGCCCGACCGACGGACGGGGAGAGGTGCTCGGTGAAGGTGTCGGGCCACAGGACTACGAGGTCACCGAGACCGCCCGGACCGCCTAGATCCCCCGGACCACCGAGATCCCCCGGACCACCGAGATCGCCCGGACCGCCGAGATCGCCGAGACCGGTGCCGCTGCCGTCACTGGTGCCGTCGCCGCTGCCGTCACCGCTGCCGCTGCCTGCACCCGTGTGCACGGGCGGGCGTGCGCGCCACCACCCGCTGAACGTCTCCCGCGCGAGCCGCGGAATCCCCCGCTCCGGTGCGATGCCGCCCAGCCGCTTGGCGACGCGGGCCAGCGGGCCGACGGAGGCCAGCGCGTTGAGCACGGCCGCCGCCCGCAGTCGGCTCGCCCAGCGCAGCCACACCGGCAGCCGGCCCATGCTGTAGTGGGCGGCCGGACGCCGCCGCCCCTCGTAGTGGTGGTGGAGGAACTCCGCCTTGTACGTGGCCATGTCGACCTCGACCGGGCAGTCGGAGCGGCAGCCCTTGCAGGACAGGCACAGGTCGAGGGCGTCGCGGACCTCCGTCGACCGCCAGCCGTCGGTGACCAGCTCGCCGGCGAGCATCTCGTGCAGCAGGCGGGCACGCCCGCGCGTGGAGTGCTCCTCCCGACCCGTCGCGCGAAACGACGGGCACATCACGGCCGACCCGGTCACCGTCGTCGTACGGCACTTGGCGACGCCGACGCAGCGGCGGACGGCCGCGGAGAAGTCGCCGGCGTCGCCGGGGTAGCCGAAGGCCACGTCGACGGGTTCGCGGGGCAGGACGGCGAAGCGGAGGTCGGCGTCGAGGGGTGCGGGGCGGACCAGCATCCCCGGGTTGAGCAGGTCGTCCGGGTCCCAGACGCCCTTGGCCCGCTCGAAGAGGGCGACCATGTCGGCCCCGTACATCTTGGGTAGCAGTTCGGCGCGGGCCTGGCCGTCGCCGTGCTCCCCGGAGAGCGAGCCGCCGTGGGCGACGACCAGCTCGGCGAGCTCCTCGGAGAAGCGGCGGAAACGGCCGACGCCCGCCGCCGTCAGCAGGTCGAAGTCGATGCGGACGTGGATGCAGCCGTCCCCGAAGTGCCCGTAAGGGGTGCCGCGCAGGCCGTGGGCGGACAGCAGCCCCCGGAAGTCCCGCAGATACGCGCCGAGCCGGACGGGCGGCACCGCGCAGTCCTCCCAGCCGGGCCAGGCCTCGGAGCCGTCCGGCATCCGGGTCGCCGTACCGCTCGCGTCCTCACGGACGCGCCACAGCGCCCGTTGGGCGGTCTCCTCCGTGACCACGATCGCGTCCACGACGTCCGCCGCCCGCACGATCGCCTCCGCACGCGCGCGTGCCTGCGCCGTCGACTCCCCGCCCGTCTCCACGAACAGCCAGGCCCCGCCCCGCGGCAGCCCCGCCGTCGACGGCACCAGATCGGCCGCCATCCCCTCCACCGTCAGCGGCCCGTACGGCAGCAGGCCGGCCGCTGCCTCGGCGGCGGCGGCCTCGTCGGCGTACCCCAGGACCGCGAGCGCACGCGCGCGTGGAGCCTCCACGAGGTCGACGACCGCCTCCGTCAGCACGGCCAGCGTGCCCTCCGAGCCGCAGAAGGAACGGGCCACGTCGACGCCCTTCTCGGGCAGCAGGGCGTCCAGCGCATACCCGGAGATACGGCGGGGCAGCTCGGGGAATCCGGTGCGCAGCCGCGCCAGGTCCCCCTCGACCAGCGCGCGCAGCCCGTCCGGGGCTCCCGCCCACCCCCTGCCCAGCCGCAGCCGCTGCCCGCGCGCGGTGACGACGGCCAGCTCGCGCACGCTGTCCGCGGTCGTCCCCCACGCCACCGAGTGGGAGCCGCACGAGTTGTTGCCGATCATCCCGCCGAGCGTGCAGCGGCTGTGGGTGGCGGGGTCGGGACCGAAGCGCAGCCCGTGCGGGGCGGCGGCCTCCTGGAGCCGGTCGAGGACGAGGCCGGGCTGGACGACGGCGGTCCGCGCCTCGGGGTCCAGGCCGACCAGCCGGTTCAGATGCCGGGTGAAGTCCAGCACCACGCCCGTGCCCGTCGCCTGCCCCGCGATCGACGTCCCGCCGCCGCGCGCCACGACCGGCACTCCGTGCGCCCGGCACACCTCCAGCACGGCCGCCACGTCGTCGGCGTCCCGCGGCGCGACGACGCCCAGGGGGACCCGGCGGTAGTTGGACGCGTCCATGGTGACGAGCGCGCGGGCCATGACGCCGAAGTCCACGTCACCCCGGACGGCACGCCGCAGCTCGCCCGCCAGCTCCAGCTCCGATTCCGACATGCGTCCAGCAAATCAGCCCGTCCGGCGTTTGAGGACGAGGCCCGTCCAAGGCCGAAGCGGGGTCTGGGGGCGGCAGCCCCGGGAACGGCGACCAGAACGGCGACCAAAACGCCGTCTCACCCGACGGACCAGGTTTCACGCAGGTTTCCCCCACCGGCTAACCTCCTTTCGTGGCTGAGATCCAGATTCCTGCTGACATCAAGCCCGCCGACGGTCGATTCGGCGCGGGCCCCTCCAAGGTGCGGGTGGAGGCGCTGGACGCCCTGGCCGCCACCGGAACCTCCCTCCTCGGCACCTCCCACCGCCAGGCCCCGGTCAAGAACCTGGTCGGCAAGGTGCGCGAGGGCATCTCCGAGCTGTTCCAGCTCCCCGACGGGTACGAGGTGATCCTCGGCAACGGCGGCTCCACCGCCTTCTGGGACGTCGCCACCCACGGCCTGATCGAGAACAAGTCGCAGCACCTCACCTTCGGTGAGTTCAGCTCGAAGTTCGCGAAGGCCGCCAAGCTCGCCCCGTGGCTGGCCGAGCCCACCGTGATCTCCTCCGACCCGGGCACGCACCCCGAGCCGGCCGCCGAGGCGGGCGTGGACGTGTACGCGTTCACCCACAACGAGACCTCCACCGGTGTCGCGGCTCCCCTCGCGCGCGTGCAGGGTGCCGACGAGGGCGCGCTCGTCCTGGTGGACGCCACGTCGGGCGCGGGCGGCCTCCCGGTCGACATCGCCGAGACGGACGTCTACTACTTCGCCCCGCAGAAGTCCTTCGCCTCCGAAGGCGGACTGTGGATCGGCGTCTTCTCCCCGGCCGCGATCGAGCGCGTCGAGCGCATCCACGCGTCCGGCCGCCACATCCCGGAGTTCTTCTCGCTGCCCACGGCGATCGACAACTCCCGCAAGAACCAGACGTACAACACCCCGGCCCTCTCCACCCTCTTCCTCCTCAACGAGCAGCTGGAGTGGATCAACGGCCAGGGCGGCCTGGACTGGTCGGTGCGCCGCACGGCCACCTCCGCGCGCACGCTCTACGGCTGGGCCGAGGACGTCAAGTACGCGAACCCGTTCGTCACCGACCCGGCCAAGCGCTCCCAGGTCATCGGCACGATCGACTTCACCGACGAGGTGGACGCCGCCGCCGTCGCCAAGGTGCTGCGCGCCAACGGCATCGTCGACACCGAGCCCTACCGCAAGCTCGGCCGCAACCAGCTCCGCGTCGCCATGTTCCCGGCGATCGACCCGACGGACGTCGAGGCACTGACCAAGTGCATCGACTACGTCATCGAGAAGCTGTAACCGCTTCCCGCAATCCGTTCTTCCGTATCCGGTTTCCGTATCCGGTTTCCGTATCCGGTACGACCGTGAGGACGCCCGACGCGACAACGCGGCGGGCGTCTTCGCGTTTTTTGTCCGTCCGTCCAGTTCGGGTGCTTCCGCCTACGATGCGGGGGTCCGGGCCCGTAGTAGCCGATGAAGTCGGACGCGGCGGGTGCGGGAGCCTTGCCGGCGCCGGCGAGGAACTCGACCTGGCTGAGCTGGAGTTCGCCGCTGCCGGCGTTGTCGGTGATCCGCAGCCGGTAGTGACGGTACGAGGTGGTGTTGGCGAAGGGGAAGTCCCGCGTCTCGAAGCGGCGCGTGAAGTGTTCGCCGGTAGGGGTGTCGAGCGTCGTCCACGTGCCGCCGTCGTGCGAGCCCTGGAGGTGCCAGTCCTGCGGATCGTGGCCCGAGGCGTCGTTGGCGGTGGTCAGCCTGTACGACGCCACGGCAGCCGGGCGCTGAAGGGTGAAGTCCAGCTCGGCGGTGTCCTCGTGCACCAGCCACTTGCTCGGGGACCTGTCGAGCAGATTGCGCGCGACCTCGCCTCCGGCCGCGAACTCGCCGCTCGCCTCGACGTCGACGACCGTGTCGGTGATGTCGCGCAGTTCGCCGGGCGCGGCATGAACGGCCGCCGTCGCGACGGCGGCCGTCAGGACGACCGAGGCCGCGTTCCCGCGCCGGTCGCTCCAGGACACCCGCTCCAGGGGCGTCCCCCGGCCGTCGTCGAGCAGGATGCGCAGTTCACCGGAGGGACGCCAGTCGCCGTCCTGTCCCTCCTCGGTGGAGAACCGGTGCAGCGGGACGTCCGTGGTGCCGAACCGGTTCCATGAGCGTCCCTCAGTAATCGAGCAGTCGTCGTGCGATGGCGATCCGCGGACAACTCCCGTCCATGGATGCCAAGAAGCTACCGGCACCCACTGACACCGGAAGAGGTGCCGCGGGCGGGAACGGGCGTGGCGGAGCCACCCGCAGGGCCTGTCCGGCGGGTGTCGACGGACAGGCCCCTGGTCGGGAGGAGGGCTCAGCGCTTGAGCGTGAAGGTGAAGTCGCCGGAGAGCCTGCCGCTCAGCCGGACTGCCGAAACGAGTCTCCCTTCCGTGATCAGTCTCTCGACCTCGGCCCGTGAGAGGCCGCACCCTTCAGCGATCAGTCGCACCGGCCGGACAGGGATCCGCGCTTTGAAGCGGACCGAGGCGTCGATCACCTCGCGGTCCGGATGATCCGATCCGCCGGTGTCGAGACGCCAGGCGTCGTCCCAGTCGAGGGCGATGCGACTACGACGCCGCACGACCGGATCCTGGAGCAACTCAGCTGCCAGGCCAGGGTCGTTGTCATGCAGCCGGTCCAGCAGCTCGGGTCGTACGGAGCGCACGTTCACCCGCTCCAGAACCGTGAGCTTCGTGGTTTCCCCGCAAGCGGTGCAGAGCGCGAGGAGCCAGGCGTCGATGAGCTTGTGATGTGCGTTGACGCGAAACTTGCCGTTTGCCCGGAAGCGCTCGGACGCGCACGCGTGGCAACGACGGAGAACGAGCGGCAGGCAGGTGGGCGCGACCACCCAGTTTTCGAGCACAGAAATACACCGGTTTCAGTGAGAAGTCCGCAGCAAAAAGGAGCGCGGCGCACAGGCGCGACGCGCGACGATTCAGCACTCGGGAGGTCTCACACGGTGTACAACGGGACGCCCTTGACTAGACGACTTGGTTCGGCAGCACGGTAATGGCGCACAGCGGCACCGCTCCACTGCTTTTCGAGCGCCTCACCGGGTTCGCCGCCCACGGAGACGCCATCGCCGTCCGTCACGGCAAGGCCCCCAACGGGCCCGCACTCCTGACCCGTTCACCATCCGCCCCGCTGGTCGATCCGGCGGGGCGCAGCCGTACGTGAAAATACGGATGCCCCCGGCCCCGCCCCTTGGTAGCTTCCTCGCGTGCCGAAGCTGAATCAGATCATCGCCGTGGAAAAGGGCGTCAAGTCGAAGTCCCTGCAAGAACTCACGCAGGCCCATCACGATGTGCAGAAGCCCGCGTTGCTTGCCGGGATCTCTCGCACGTACCAGGCGAAGGACGAAGAGGGCGAGCAGTTGCCGCCGGAGTCCACACGGGTCCAGGTCAAGGCGGAGGACGTGCTGCGTTCCGCGGCCGCGACGCTCACCCGGCTGTTCGACGTGACGGCGGCGAAGGACTGGGCGAACCGTACGGCGGTCGCCGACGTGGTCGTCGACGGCACCGTGCTGCTGTCCGCCGTCCCGGTGCCGTATCTCCTGTTCCTGGAGAAGCAGCTCACGGATCTGAACACCTTCGTGCGCAAGCTGCCGGTGCTGGACGCCTCCGAGTCGTGGACGTTCGACCCGTCGACGGACGGGTGGAAGACGGAGGCGGTGCGGACCATCCGTACGAAGAAGGTCCCCCGCAACCATGTGAAGGCCGAGGCCACGGAGAAGCACCCGGCCCAGGTCGAGGTGTACTACGAGGACGTGCCCGTGGGCTACTGGACCACGGTCAAGTTCTCCGGCGCGCTGCCGGCCCGCAGGGTCAACGAGCTGATCGACCGGGTCGAGAAGCTGCAGCAGGCCGTGAAGTACGCCCGCGAGGAGGCCAACGGCATCGAGGTCACCGAACAGAGAGTGGGTGACGCGGTGTTCGGCTACCTGTTCCGGTAGCCCCCTGATCGCCCCTCGTGCGAGCGAGGGGTGCGCGAAGAGCGCAAGCTGAAACTGATGTTGAAGCTGAACCAGGGGTGACAGTTGGGGGTTCGAATCCCTCCCCCGGCACACAGGCCGGGGTGGCCCAAATGGCAGAGGCGGCCCCATGAATCTCAGATTCTCGCTCCAGTCTCAGTATTCGCCACCGAACGCCGGATCGACCGAGCGCGGACGATCGTCGACGAATAGGGGTTCAAGTCCCCTCTGTGCCTCTCCCTAATCTCCACCTCTTCACCTCTTCGTTTCCTTCCGTGGCACGGTAGTTCAAAGGCAGAACGCGTCGACCTCAGAATGATCCGCGGCTCTTAAACGCCGCCGGTGTGCGCAATTGGGTGGCACAACAGGCCTCGGGAGCCGGATACCGCTCCCGGGGCCGTCCCCATTCATGAAGGCCTGTCCGCGAAGGCGAAGACCTGTCCGCGAAGACGGCGACCTGGCCGCCAGGAAGGGCACCCGGTGACCGGTGACAAGCCCCGGGCGCCCCTCACACCCCCCACCCCCTCACGCCGCCGTACAACTCACACTCGGCACACCCCCGCCCCCAGGCGCGCCCCCGAAGCCGAAGCTCGCCGAACCGCCCGCCGGAACCGCTCCGTTGTGCGCCGCGTTCACCGCCGTCACGCTCGACCCGGTCTGTGTGTACGTCGCGTTCCACATGTTCGTGATCTGCTGCGAGCCGGTCCAGGTCCAGGTGACCTTCCAGGAGGCCAGGGCCGTCGTCCCGGTGTTGGTGACCTTCACGTCGGCGTTGAAGCCGCTGCCCCAGTCGCTGCTGACGGTGTAGGCGGCGGCGCAGGACGCCGTGGTCCCGCCGCCACCGCCTCCCCCGCCTCCGCTGCCGCCCGTGCTCGGGAAGCCCGGGGCCTTCACACTGGTCAGGTAGCCGTCCTTCACCGTGTCCACGCTCGCCCAGTCGTCCTTCAGGATGCCGCCCGTGTCACCGGAGTTGGGGTTCCAGGACCAGAAGGTCCAGTGGAAGGAGTCGGCGCCGTACGTCGAGGTCGGGCGGAGGTAGCTCACCAGGGCCGCCAGCCACTTCTGGTCGACGGTCGAGGCGAGCGTCGTGCCGAACTCGCCCACCCACACCGGCGCGATGTTCTGCTTGAAGATGTAGCCCCAGTACTTGTCCCAGATCCCCGGCATGTTGGCGGGGAAGGTCGGGTCGCTGAACCAGCTCTGCTGGGCGACGCTGGTGGCGTAGTCGTGGGCGGAGTACACCACCCGGTTCGCGACGTTCAGTTGGACCGGGTACTGGGCGACCCCCATCAGGTTGCCGCCCCACCAGCCCGAGACGCCGTTGAAGCTCTGCACGCCCTCCACGAAGATCAGCAGGTCCGGGTTGACCGACAGGACGGCGTTGCCCGCCCGCTGCGCGGCCAGCCGCCAGTCCGTCGCCGTGTCCCCACAGCCCCAACAGGCGGGATCGTGGGGCTCGTTGTGCAGATCGATGCCTACGACGGCGCTCTGGCCCTGGTAACGGGCCGCCAGGGACTTGAGGTTGGCGATCCAGGTCGACTCGGGGACCGCCGCCGTGTACCAGAGCGCCGACTGGCCGCCGGCGTCCGGGCGATGCCGGTCGAGGATGACACGCAGGCCGTCCTGACCGGCGTAGGCCACCAACTTGTCCAGGATCTGGAGGGAGTTGAGGCCCTGGAGGTCGGCGTTCTTGCCGCTGGAGAAGTCGATGCTGTTGGGGACGGTGGTGCTCTTGAAGATGTCGTCGCTGTAGGGGATGCGGATCGTGTTGTAGCCCAGCGACTTCATCTGGTCGATCATGCTCTTGTAGTCGCGGGACCACAGGCCGTGGACCACGTAGTTGGCGGTCTCGAAGCCGAACCAGTTGATCCCGGCGATGCGGACCGGCTGCCCGGCCGCGTCCAGGATCTGGCGACCGCTGGTGTGCCAGTAACCGGCGCCGGCATCAGCAACGGCAGCCGCCTGAGCAGCGGCAGTGACAGTGGTAGTGGCAGTGGCAGTGGCATCGACGGTGGCTTCGGCCGCGTACGCCGACTGCGCGCCCGCCCCCAGCGGCAGGACCAGCGCCGCCACGGCAGCGCACAGTGCTCTTCGCAAGCTGCGGAACATCTCGCTGCTTCCTCTCGGGAGGGCGCGGGCCGGAACCCGGTGGGAGCGCTCCCACGCCCCGCGCACCTCCAGGAAACTGACCCACCGTCATCACGTCAAGACTTGCGGCGCAGCAGTCGGCCGAAGCCGAAGACCGCGACGCACAGGACCGCGAAGGCGAGCGCGCCCAGCTTGACGCCGCCGGTGGCCGAGGAGCTGCCCCCGTCCGCCGCCGCGCCCGAACCCCCGCCCCCGGAAGGCGACTTGGAATCGCCTCCGGTTCCGCCCCCGGGCGCGTCCTCCGCGACCACGGAGCTGCCGGAGCCCTCGGTGCCGTACAGGAGCTTGGCGCCATCCGCCGAGTAGCTGACGGACTCGCCCTGGCGCTGGAGGGGCACGTCGAGCCGGCCCTTGCGTTCGAGGTCGCCGCCGTTGAAGTCGTAGTAGATGCCGCCGAAGTAGCCGCGGACGGCGAGTCGGGCGCCGTCCGGGGAGAAGGCGGCGTCGGTGGCCCAGAGGTCGACGGCGGCGACGGGCTTGAAGACGTTGGCGCCGGAGGCGGAGAGGGTGGCCGGGCCCTCGTAGAGGTGCCCGCCGTCCTCCTTCTTGTCGATGATGTAGACGCGCCCGGTCCTGGGGTGCACGACCAGCGACTCGGCGTCGCGGGCCCCGTCGGAGTACTTCACGATGTACTGGGTGGCGCGCACGGTCTGGTCGGTCAGCGTCTTCGGCTCGGGCAGCCGGTAGATCCACACGTACGGCCAGTTGCCGCCGAGGTTGTCGCCGATGTCGCCGACGTAGATCTGGTTGTCGGGGCCGATGGAGATCGCCTCGACGTCGCGGGGCGAGCCGATGCCGGTGAGGGTGAGGCGGGCGACGGTCTTGCCGGTCGCGCTGTCGACGGCGTAGAGGTAGGGGCCGTCGTCGCTGTCGTTGTGGGTCCAGTAGACGCCCGGGTGCAGGCGGGAGGCGGCGAGGCCGCTGGACTCGGTGATGCGGGAGTCCTCGATGGTGAATCCCTTGTCGCCGACGCCGTCGCCGTCCGCGTTCCCGTCCGCTGCGGAGGCGGGCACGGCGAACGCGCCCACGAGGAGGACCCCGGCGAGGAGGGCTCCCGCACGGCTGACTGCGGCACGGCTGACTGCGGCACGGCTGACGAAGGGTGGTCGGCGCATGCTCACAAGCCTGCCATCCCTTGCGCACAAGCCCGCCATCCCTGACCGCCGTTCAGCGGGCGTGTCCGGCCTCACACCCCGCGCGTCCGGCCGATCGTCCATCATGAGCGGATGCTCAGGTTCATGCCCGTCGGCGACTCCATGACCATCGGAAGCGCCGGCGAACACACATGGCGTTACCGGATGTGGCAGCACCTGCGCGAGAACTTCGGCGGTCCGTTCACCCTCGTGGGCCCGCGCGAGACGCTGTACGACAAGGCGATGGACGCGCCGACCTCGTACGAGTACGCCGACCCCGACTTCCCCCGCGCCCACCTGGCCGGCTGGGGCGAGGGGTGGCAGCACATGGCCCCGCTGATCGGCGACGCGGTACGCCGGTGCCGGGCCGACGTCCTCCTCGTCTCCCTCGGCCTGATCGACCTCGGCTTCTACACGGACGCGGAGCAGACCGCCGACAACGTACGGAGCTTCGTGGCCGGCGCGCGCACGGGCAACCCGCGTATCCGCATGGTGCTGCTGCCGGTGATCCCGAACGTCCGCGCCGAGTCCGACGCCCCCTTCGCCGCCCAGGTCGCCCGTTTCAACGAACTGCTCGCGAAGGCCGTCGCCGACCTGGACGAACCCCGCTCCCCCGTCCTCTTCGCCTCGCCCCCGCCGTCGTACGACATCACCTTCGACACCTATGACGGCACCCATCCCAACGCCTCCGGCGAGCACAAGATCGCGGCGGCCTTCGCGGACGCGATGCATCAGGCGTGGGGGGTGGGGGAGGTCTACGAGGCGTACGAGGGCTGAGGCCACCGACATATGCGCTTCGCGCCGTGACCTGGTCGCCGTGCGTATCGTTGTACCGCGCGGCTGCACTTGTGCGGAGGGCAGCCGGGGAGGAGCGCCACGATGACCGTCCTTGAAGACAGGATCGCGATGGCCGAGAGCGACAACACGAGCACGCTGGACGAGATGTTCGAGCGGCTCGAGACGATGCCCGTCCCCGAGGGATACAAGGTCGAGATCGTCGAGGGGACCGTCTTCATGTCGCCACAGCGGGACACCCACTGGGAGATCATCGCGGACATCTACGAGCAGCTACGGACCAAGTACCCCCGGAAGCGCGTGAAGTCCGACGTCCGTATCGACTACCCGGGTCACCTCAACGGATTCGCGACCGACGTCACGGCGATGGCCGAGGGCGCCGCCAAGACGGAGAACGGGCGCTGGCGCCACGAGGACGTCGAGTTCGTCGCCGAGGTCATCTCCAAGGGCACCGCCGCCAACGACTACGGCCCGAAGAAGGCCGCCTACGCCAAGGCCGAGGTCCCCGTCTACCTCGTCGCCGACCCGTACCAGGGCCGCTGCCACGTCTACACCCACCCCAAGGGCGACGACTACGCGACCGAGACGAAGGTCGCCTTCGGAGACGAGGTGGACCTCACGGACACCGTGGTCGGCCTCACCCTCACCACCGACGACTTCCCCCGCGACTAGGACCTGTCCGGAACCCCCTTGCCTGGAGCCCACTCCAGGACATTGGCTTGGGTTCCATGAAGTACACGCAGCTCGGACGCACCGGACTCAAGGTCAGCCGACTCGTCCTCGGCACCATGAACTTCGGCCCGCAGACCGACGAAGCCGACTCCCACGCGATCATGGACGCGGCACTGGACGCGGGCATCAACTTCTTCGACACGGCCAACGTCTACGGCTGGGGCGAGAACAAGGGCCGTACCGAAAGCATCATCGGCAACTGGTTCGCCAAGAGCCCCGACCACCGCGACAAGGTGGTCCTCGCCACCAAGGTCTACGGCAACATGGCCCCGACCGGGGACGGCGGCGCCGCCTGGCCCAACCACGACAAGCTCTCCGCCCTCAACATCCGGCGGGCCGTCGACGCCAGCCTCAAGCGGCTGCAGACCGACTACATCGACGTCTACCAGTTCCATCACATCGACCGCTCGACTCCCTTCGAGGAGATCTGGCAGGCCGTCGACGTGCTGGTGCAGCAGGGGAAGATCCTCTACGCGGGATCCAGCAACTTCCCCGGCTACAAGATCGCCCAGGCCAACGAGATCGCGGCCCGGCGCGGCGGCACCATCGGGCTCGTCAGCGAGCAGTGCCTCTACAACCTCGCCGAGCGGCGCGCCGAGATGGAGGTCATCCCGGCCGCGCAGGAGTACGGCCTCGGGGTGATCCCCTGGTCGCCGCTGCACGGCGGTCTGCTCGGCGGGGTCATCAAGAAGCAGGTCCAGGGCGGCCGGCGCGCCTCCGGCCGGGCGGCCGACTCCCTCGCCGACACGGCCGTCCGCGCACAGATCCAGTCGTACGAGGATCTGCTCGACAAGCACGGCATCGAACCCGGCGAGGCGGCCCTGGCCTGGCTGCTGACCCGGCCCGGCGTCACCGGACCCATCGTGGGCCCGCGCACCGCCGAGCAGCTCGACTCCGCCCTGCGCGCGGTCGAGCTGGAGCTGAGCGAGGAGCTGCTGTCCGGGCTCGACGAGATCTTCCCGGGCCCGGGGCCGTCCCCCGAGGCCTTCGCCTGGTAGGTCACGGGCACGGGTGTGCGGCGGCGGTGGGCTACTTTCCTACCGCCGCCGCAACCGCCACCACCACGAACAACAGCACTAGCGCACCGGCCATGATCCGGTTCCGGGTCTTCGGGTCCACGCGTCGAGCCTAACCCGCCCGGCCGAGCGGCCAACGGCCGACCGGCTCGTAGCGGGGCTGCTCCCCCGGCACCCCGGACGTCGGCAGGTTGCTGCGCACCAGCACCAGCTCTCCCACCGTCCACTCCCGGCCCGCGAAGGCGTCCAGCGCCTCGAGGTACGACGTCACGTCCACCGCGTCCCGGCTGCGGGCCAGCGTCAGATGGGCCTTGTAGCGGCGGTGCTCGCCCGTCTCCAGGCCCGCCTTGCGCGCCGCCGCCTCCGCCCGGCCGGCCAGCAGTCGCAGGGCCGGCACCTCCCCGGCCGCCCCCGCCCACAGCGCCCGCCCGTGCCCGAACTGTCCCCCGCCCCGCACCGCCAGCCGGAACGGCGCACTCCGGTGCGCGGCCCGCTCCAGCCGCGCCGACAGCTCCGGTACGACGTCGTCGTCGACCTCGCCGTAGAAGGCGAGGGTGAAATGCCAGCCGGGGCGGCCGGTCCAGCGCAGCCCGTCCGCCCCGGGCAGCCTGCGCAACTGCTCCACCTCGACGGCGAGTTCGTGGGCGACGTCCTGTGGGGGCAGCACGGCGGCGAAGAGTCTCATGCCGATGATTTTCCCGGCTCGCGCGGCCGGATGCCCGGCATTATGGGCCCCATGGAGATCACCATCAGAGACGCCGGTCCCGACGACATCCCCGCGATACTCGGCATGCTCGACAGCAGTGTGGAGTGGCTGGTCTCACAGGGGCGCACCGGTCAGTGGGGGACGAAGCCCCTGTCGGAGAGCCCGAAGACGGTGGAGTCGGTCGTCCGGTACATGGAGGAGGGCCAGGTGTTCGTCGCCGAGGTCGACGGGGTGCCGGCCGCGACCCTCACGATCACCGGCTCGCCCGGCGTCTATCTGTCCCACCTCGCGCCGCCCGGCGAACCCGAGCGGTACATCCACTGGCTCGCCTCCGACCGTCGCTTCAAGGGCCACGGCGTGGGCAGCGCCCTCCTCGTGCACGCCGCCGAGGAGACCCGGCGGGCGGGCGTCTCCCTCCTCCGGGTGGACTGCTACGCGGGCGGCGACGGCAAGCTGGTCGCCTACTACGAGGCCAACGGGTTCGTCCCGACGGAGGGGTACACCCTCGGCGAGAACAAGTGGCCGGGACAGGTGCTGGCCCGGCGGGTGTAGGCGGCTGCCCGGCGGGCGTGGGGACGGCTGCCCGGCGGGCGTGGACGGCTGCCCGGGTGGGTGTGGACGGTACGGCGAGGGCCGGCCCCGGGGGCGATGCCGTCGTACGGCTCGCCCGGCCGACCCGGGGGCGGCCCCCGGGTCGGCCTGCGTCAGGCCGCGGGGGCCAGTTCGTGCTCGCCGGGCTCGTTCTCCCGGGGCTTGCGGGGGATGAAGCGCACGCGGGGGTGGCCGTGGCTCCAGGCGAACGACAGGCGCAGGTCGCCGACGCGGGCCAGGACCAAGCCGACGGTGAGGGCCGCGCCCGCGGCGATCGCGCCGCCCACCGCGAGGCCGGCCCGGACGCCGTACGCGTCCGTGATCCAGCCCGCGATCGGCGCGCCCACCGGCGAGCCGCCCAGGAAGACCATCATGTACAGGGCCATGACGCGGCCGCGCATCGCCGGGTCGGTGCCCATCTGGATGCTGGTGTTGGCGGTGACGTTGATCGTCATGCCGAACATGCCGATCGGAACCATGAGCAGGGCGAACAGCCAGAGGGAGGGGGCCGACGCGGCGACGATCTCCACCGCGCCGAAGGCTGCCGCCGCCGCGATCATCACCCGCATCCGGGCCGTGCCGCGCCGGGCGGCGAGCAGCGCGCCGGCCAGCGAGCCGACCGCCATCAGGGTGTTGAAGAGGCTGTAGGAGCCGGCGCCCGCGTGGAAGACGTCGTCGGCGAAGGCGGAGAGATAGACGGGGAAGTTGAAGCCGAAGGTGCCGATGAACCCGACGAGGACGATCGTCCAGATCAGATCCGGCCGGCCGGCGACGTAGTGGAGCCCCTCCCGCAGCTGGCCCTTGCCGCGCGGGGCGCGCTCGACGACGTACAGCTCGCGGGCGCGCATCAGCAGCAGGCCGGCGATGGGGGCGACGAAGGACAGGCCGTTGAAGAGGAACGCCCAGCCGGTGCCCACGCCGGTGATCATCAGGCCGGCGACGGCGGGGCCGACCAGGCGGGCGGACTGGAAGTTCGCGGAGTTGAGGCTGACCGCGTTCTGGAGCTGGTCCGGGCCGACCATCTCGGAGACGAAGGACTGGCGGGCCGGGTTGTCGACGACGGTCGCGAGACCGACGGCGAAGGCGGCGACATAGACGTGCCAGATCTCGACGTGCCCGGAGAGGGTGAGCGCGGCGAGCGCGATGCCGGTGAGGGCCATCGACAGCTGGGTGACGAGCAGCGTGGGGCGCTTGGGCAGGCGGTCGACGAGGACGCCGCCGTAGAGGCCGAAGAGCAGCATCGGCAGGAACTGCAGGGCCGTCGTGACGCCGACGGCGGTCGCGGAGCCGGTGAGGCTGAGGACCAGCCAGTCCTGGGCGATGCGCTGCATCCAGGTGCCGATGTTGGAGACGACCTGGCCGAGGAAGAACAGGCGGTAGTTCCTGACCTTCAAGGAGCTGAACATCGAGGACTTCGAGGGGTTCGAAGGCTTCGAGAGCTTCGGGGACTTCGCTGGCTTCGGGGACTTCGAGGACTTCGAGGACTTGCCGGGGTCCCCAGGAGAGTCTGGGGAGGTGTCGTGGGTGGCCGGTGCGGGGGCGGAGTCTGCTCCGGGTCCCGTACTCAAAAGGGTTCGCCTCCTCGTGAACTGCCTACAGGTGTGCGAGCTTCTCCAGCACGGGGGCGGCGGCGCGCAGTTTCGCCCACTCGTCCTCGTCGAGGCCGTCGACCAGGGTGGCCAGGAAGGCGTTCCGCTTGGCGCGGCTCTCCGCGAGCATGGCCTCGGCCTGCTCGGTCTTCGTGACGACCTTCTGGCGCCGGTCCTCGGGGTGCGGCTCCAGCCGGACCAGGCCCTTGGCCTCCAGCAGCGCCACGATGCGGGTCATCGAGGGCGGCTGCACATGTTCCTTGCGGGCGAGCTCGCCCGGGGTGGCGCTGCCGCACAGGGACAGGGTGCCGAGCACCGACATCTCGGTGGGGCTCAGCGACTCGTCGACCCGTTGGTGCTTGAGTCGACGGGACAACCGCATCACGCCTGATCGCAGGGAGTTCACGGCGGCAGCATCGTCGCCATGGGTTAGGTCCGACATCTCTTTAGCGTAACTCATTACTCTCGCTAAACAAGCGGGGACGCGCCGAGATTCCCGCGAGTCCGGCCACGGAAACCCCATCATCACTCGAACGAGTGAGTCGGCAGCGGAAAGTGACCGCACTGCGGTACAGGCCCGCGACCCTCGTCTCATGGGGACCAGCGTGCTCAGCCTGCGGATAGACGGGGAGCTGCTCGACCGGCTCCGGGACCATGCGGCCAAAAGGGGGATGAGCGTCCAGGACTATGTCGTCCAGACGCTCATCCGCGACGACTTCGACGAGCGGTTCCAGACCGCCGTCGAGGAGACGGAGAAGTTCTACGGGCTCACCTGAGCCGCGGTATGACGGGACGCTCGGCTCAGGTGAGGCCGAGGGCCGGCATCAGGTAGTAGAACGTGAACACGGCGGAGACCACGTACATCGGCACGGGGACCTCCCGGCCGCGGCCCGCCGCCAGCCGCAGCACGACGAAGACGATGAAGCCCATGCCGATGCCGTTGGTGATCGAGTAGGTGAACGGCATCATCACCATGGTGATGAACGCCGGTACGGCGATGGTGGGGTCGGCCCAGTCGATCTCCTTGACCGAGCCGGCCAGGATCAGGAAGCCCACCGCGAGCAGGGCCGGGGTGGCCGCCTGGGACGGAACCATCGTGGCGACGGGCGTGAGGAACAGCGCCACGGTGAAGAGGCCGCCCGTGACCAGGTTCGCGAAGCCGGTGCGGGCGCCCTCGCCGACGCCGGCCGTGGACTCCACGAAGGCGGTGGTGGCCGAGGAGGAGCTGGCGCCGCCCGCGGCGACGGCGAGGCCGTCGACGAAGAGGACCTTGTTGATGCCGGGCATCTGGCCCTGCGCGTCGGTCAGCTTGGCCTCGTCGCTGACGCCCATGATCGTGCCCATCGCGTCGAAGAAGCACGACAGCAGCACGGTGAAGACGAAGAGCACGCCGGTCAGCACGCCGACCTTGCCGAAGCCGCCGAACAGGCTGACCTGGCCGATGAGGCCGAAGTCGGGCGTGGCGACGGGGTTGCCGGGCCATTCGGGGGTGGTGAGACCCCAGGAGGGGATCGTCGCGACCGCGTCGACGATCAGCGCCAGGAAGGTCATGGCGACGATCGAGATCAGGATCGCGCCGGGCACCTTGCGGACGATGAGGGCCAGCGTCAGCAGGGCGCCCAGGATGAAGACGAGCACCGGCCAGCCGGTGAGGTGACCGTCGCCGCCGAGCTGGAGCGGCACGGTGGTGTGCGCGGCGTCCGGGATACGGCTGACGAAGCCGGAGTCGACGAGCCCGATCAGCATGATGAACAGGCCGATGCCGATGCTGATCGCCTTGCGCAGGCCGAAGGGGACCGCGTTCATGACGCGCTCGCGCAGACCGGTGGCGACCAGCAGCATGACCACGAGACCGGCCAGCACCACCATGCCCATGGCGTCCGGCCAGGACATCCTGGGGGCGAGCTGGAGCGCGACCACCGAGTTCACGCCGAGGCCGGCGGCCAGCGCGATCGGCACGTTGCCGATGACACCCATGAGCAGGGTGGTGAAGGCCGCCGTCACACAGGTGGCGGTGACCAGCTGACCGTTGTCCAGCTGATGCCCGTACATGTCCTTCGCGCTGCCGAGGATGATCGGGTTCAGCACGATGATGTACGCCATCGCGAAGAAGGTGGCGAAACCGCCGCGGACCTCCCGGGGCAGCGTGCTGCCGCGCTCGGAGATCTTGAAATAACGGTCGAGAGCGCCCTGAGCAGGCGCGTTCCCCGGCTGTTCGGGGGCGGGGACCTTGGCGGTGGCCGAGGTGGACATGGATTTTCCTACGAGCAGAAGTGGACAGACGCAAACCGTTTCAGTATGAACATATAAGAACCAGGATCGCTATCTCCGCGCGTAGATGTGACCGCCTCGTAAGCTGTCCCCATGGCCGCGTTTTTCTCGGGACCCCTCAAGCACGAGGCGCCGGAGCCCCTGGAGGGCCCGGTCGTCGCCACGATCACCGGCGGCACGATCCTCTGGTTCGTCCTCTTCCTCGTCCAGCTCCCCTTCTACGGCTGGTTCGACGACCGCGGCCAGGCCTGGTGGGTGTGGACCTGCCTGGCCGGGGCGGGCCTCGGCCTGATCGGCATCTGGTACGTCCGCAAGCGGGACGCCGCGCTCAAGAGGGCGGCGGCCGAGTCACAGGCACAGGCGCAGGCGCAGGAGACGGACGCGACCGAATAGCGCGGCTCGGGTACAACCGGCGTACGATCCGGCGTTCCTTCCCCTCATCCCCTGGTCGGATCTTCGCCGCTTCCGACGGGTGTGCGCGCAAAACCGCACGTACCGTCGATTCCATGACCCATACCGACGCGCCCGCATCCGCACCGGCGGCGACCGGCCTCAGCGCCGCCGAGGTCGCGGACCGCGTCGCGCGCGGTCAGGTGAACGACGTGCCCGTCCGCAGCAGCCGTTCCGTCGGCGAGATCGTCCGGGCGAACGTCTTCACCCGGTTCAACGCGATCATCGGCGTCCTGTGGCTGGTCATGCTGTTCGTCGCGCCGATCCAGGACAGCCTCTTCGGCTTCGTGATCCTCGCCAACACCGGCATCGGCATCATCCAGGAGTGGCGGGCCAAGCAGACCCTGGACTCCCTCGCGGTGGTCGGCGAGGCCCGTCCCACGGTCCGCCGCGACGGCGTCGCCGTGGAGGTCGGCACCTCCGACCTGGTGCTCGGCGACCTGATCGAGATCGGGCCCGGCGACAAGGTCGTCGTGGACGGCGCCTGCGTGGAGGCGGACGGGCTGGAGATCGACGAGTCGCTGCTCACCGGCGAGGCCGACCCCGTCGTCAAGCGGCCCGGCGACCCGGTCATGTCCGGGAGCTTCGTGGTCGCCGGCGGCGGCGCCTTCGAGGCGACCAAGGTCGGCCGCGAGGCCTACGCCGTCCAGCTCGCCGAGGAGGCCTCCCGCTTCACCCTCGTCCACTCCGAGCTGCGCTCCGGCATCTCCACGATCCTGAAGTACGTGACGTGGATGATGGTCCCGGCCGCGATCGGCCTGGTCATCACCCAGTTCGTCGTCAAGGACAACGACGTCAAGGACTCGATCGCCCGCACCGTCGGCGGCATCGTCCCCATGGTCCCCGAGGGCCTCGTCCTCCTCACCTCGGTGGCCTTCGCGATCGGCGTGATCCGGCTCGGCCGGAAACAGTGCCTGGTGCAGGAGCTGCCGGCCATCGAGGGCCTCGCCCGCGTCGACACCGTCTGCCTGGACAAGACCGGCACCCTCACCGAGGGCGGCATGGACGTCACCGAACTGCGCCTGCTCGACGACGGCGACGAGACGTACGTACGACGGGTGCTCGGGGCGCTCGGGGAGTCCGATCCGCGGCCGAACGACTCCCTCCAGGCGATCATCGCCGCCTATCCCGACGCCGAGGACTGGCGCTGCACCGAGTCCCTGCCCTTCTCCTCCGCCCGCAAGTACAGCGGCGCCAGCTTCAGCGAGGGCAACGGGGAGAGCAGTACGTGGCTGCTGGGGGCGCCGGACGTGCTGCTGGGCGACGGCGACCCCGCCCTCGCCGAGACCGGGCGGCTCAACGAGCAGGGGCTGCGGGTGCTGCTGCTGGCCCGGGCCGCCGGCGACCTGGACCGCGCCGACGTCTCCCGGGGCGCCCGGCCCACCGCCCTCGTCGTCCTGGAGCAGCGGCTGCGGCCCGACGCCGCCGACACCCTGCGCTACTTCGCCGAGCAGGACGTCCGCGCCAAGGTCATCTCCGGGGACAACGCGGTGTCGGTGGGGGCGGTGGCCGCCAAGCTCGGCCTGGACGGCCGTACGGTGGACGCGCGCCGGCTGCCCGCCGACCGAGAGGGGATGGCGCGGGCGCTCGACGACGGCACGGTGTTCGGCCGGGTCACCCCGCAGCAGAAGCGGGACATGGTCGGCGCGCTGCAGTCCCGGGGGCACACGGTCGCGATGACCGGCGACGGCGTCAACGACGTGCTGGCTCTGAAGGACGCGGACATCGGCGTGGCCATGGGGTCGGGTTCCGAAGCCACCCGGGCGGTCGCGCAGATCGTGCTGCTGAACAACAGCTTCGCGACCCTGCCGTCGGTGGTCGCGGAGGGCCGGCGGGTCATCGGCAACATCACGCGGGTGGCGACGCTCTTCCTGGTGAAGACGGTCTACTCGGTGCTGCTGGCCCTGCTGGTGGTGTGCTGGCAGGTCGAATACCCCTTCCTGCCGCGCCACTTGACGCTCCTGTCCACCCTCACCATCGGCATCCCGGCCTTCTTCCTCGCCCTCGCCCCCAACACGGAACGGGCCCGGCCCCACTTCGTGCGGCGGGTGATGCGGTACTCGATCCCGGGTGGGGTCGTCGCGGGCGTCGCGACCTTCCTGACGTATCTGATCGCCCGTCACTCCTACACGGGCGAGGGCTCGTTGGACGCCGAGACCAGCGCGGCGACGCTCACGCTGTTCCTGATCTCGATGTGGGTGCTGGCGATCGTCGCCCGGCCGTACACCTGGTGGCGGGTGGTGCTGGTGGCCTCGATGGGCGTGGCGTTCCTGCTGGTCCTCGCGGTGCCGTCGCTGCAGGAGTTCTTCGCGCTGAAGCTGGTGGGGATGACGATGCCGTGGATCGCCGTCGGCATCTCGGTGGTGGCGGCGGCCGCCCTGGAACTGCTTTGGAAGTGGGTCGACCGCCGCTTTCCCGACTAGCGGGGGTACTGCTTGCTTCGTGTTACTGCACGTCGACGAAGTCCGCCGCGGAGGTGACCGCCGGGGTGGTCGTGGTGCCGGCGAAGACGTAGCGGAAGGAGCCGTCCGCGGACGCCGTGACCGTGGTCTTGAGGGCGCCGGTGGAGTTGGTCTTGATGGTCTTCACCGTGGTGTAGGCGGTGGCGCCCTTCTTCTTGAACTGGAGCTTCACCGGCTGGGCGGCGTATCCGGCGTACTTGTTGGTGTCCCAGTTGGCGCGGGTCAGCTTGCCCGCGACGGTGATGGTCTTGCCCTTCTTCACCGGCTCGGGGGCGGCGTCGGTGGTGAGCTTGGCGAGGCGCTGGACCTTGCTGGTCCCGAAGCCGGTCTGCGTGGTGATCCCGCCGTTGCTGCCCACGGCGAGGGCGCCCAGCTTCCATGTGCCCGCGAAGGCGTTGGTCAGGTCCTCGGTGTCGTCGGAGGAGGCCGGGCGGAACTCGACCTTGGCCGTGCAGTTCAGGACCGTCGAGGAGACCGTCGTGCACGTGCCGGGGTTGTCGCCGCCGAAGGAGTCACCGTCCAGGTCGATCGTGCTGCCGCGGTAGAAGACCGGGCCGCTCGCGAAGGAGCTCGCGCTCAGGCTCGCGGGCTTGGTCACCGTGTAGGTCGCGCTGACGGTGACCTTGGCCGTGGTGCCGACCACGATGTTCTTGCCCGCGTTGACCTTGACCTTGGAGAAGGTGACGGCGGGGCCGGCCGGGGCGGCCTGCGCGGCCGGGACGGCGAGGGCTGAAAGTGCCACGGCGCCGGTGACGGCGGCCACGATGGCGGCTATGCGCATGTGCGTTCCCCAGATGGAGAGAGGTGATCTCGGAGTCTGTTGACTCGTTGAGTGAGATCCGTGACGGATGGTGCGAGTTGTACGGCGAGAGGTAAGGGGTTGGAAAGAGAAACGAGCGGCCGCCCAGGGTGGCTCCCTGGGCGGCCGCTGACGTTTCCGGCGTACTACTACTTCACGTCGACGTAGTCACCCGCGGTGGTGACCGCCGGGGTGGTCGAGGTGCCCGCGAAGCTGTAGCGGAAGTAGCCGTCCGCCGACGCCTTGACCGTGGTCTTGAGGGCGCCGGTGGAGTTGGTCTTGATGGTCTTCACCGTGGTGTAGGCGGTGGCGCCCTTCTTGCGGAACTGGAGCTTCACCGGCTGGACGGTGTAGCCGTGGTACTTGCCGTCGTCCCAGTTGGCGCGGGTCAGCTTGCCGGTGACGGTGATGGTCTTGCCCTTCTTCACCGGCTCCGGGGCGGCGTTGACCGTCAGCTTGGAGTAGCGCTGGAGCTTGGTGCCCGCCAGGGCGTACTGCTCGGCGTAGCCGACCTTGCTGAGGTCGATGTTCTCGTCGAGCGGGTCCTGGTCGTTCCAGTCGATGACGTACCCGGCCGCCTTCCAGCCGGTGGCGTCGGCGTTGGTCAGCTCCTCGCCCGGGTAGATGTCGATGGTGCCCTTGCAGTTGGCGACCGTCGTCGAGGCGGCGGTGCAGACCGGCCAGTCGTCGCCGAAGAGGATGTTGCCGTCCTCGGAGGCGTAGTCGCCGCGGTAGAGCTCGACGTCGATCCAGACGTCTTCCGCCGAGAGGTCGATGTCGGCGGCGTGCGTGACCTTGTAGGTCACCGGGACGGTGACCTTGTTGGTGGTGCCGACGACGATCGGCTTGCCGTTGTTGACCTTCACGGCGGAGAAGGTGGCGTCCAGCGGGTAAGGGGTGCCGGTGGTGGTACCGGTGAAGGTGGTGTTGCCGGAAGCGGCCTGACGCGCGGCCTGCACGGCGGCGCGGGCGTCGGTCGGGCTGACCGATCCGGCGTCGGCGGCCTGTGCGGCCGGCACGGCGAGGGCGGAGAGAGCCAGGGCGCCGGTGACGGCGGCCACGGTGGCACGGATGCGCATGCAATCCCCCGGTAAATAAAGGATCCCGAATGCCCGAGTTGCCCTGCGGCTCGTCATCGGACAGGGTCCAAGTGATCGTGGAGCCTGTTGGCTCATGAAGTCAGATCCGTGACGCGTGTGAATGGTTGTACGAGGCGAAGAACATTTTCTTTCGTTCAGGCTCGTTTTCTTTCGTCGCGCTCGTTTTTCCTCGATCTCAGTCGAACCAGCGGTCCCGCGCCAGCTCCGCCGTCCGCGAGGGATCCTCCAGCAGGGCCGCGACCTCGAAGCGGCGGGGCCACTGCCCGGCCGCCCACGCCAGGCCGGCGGCGACGCCCTCCAGGGTCGAGGCGTGCAGGACGGCGTCGTCGGTCAGCCGCCAGTCGATCTCGACGCCGTCGACGACGAGTTCGTCGTGCTCGACGTACGACGTGGGAGTCCGCGGGCCGAGCAGCACCCGCACCGGCTCCGGTACGTCGTGTTCGGAGCCCTCGGAGTCGACCGAGCCGGTGACGGACTCGCTGAGGCGCCGGACCTGGAACAGCTCGGCCAGCTCGGCCGCGCGCGCGGGCCGTACGGGGAGCAGCGGGACGCCCTCCGTGAAGGGCAGCAGGTCGGGGGAGTCGACGACGACCGCGTCGGCCGCGTCCACCACCTCCACCCGGCCGTCGACCACGGCCCGCACCTCGTCCGGCAGGGTGACCTGCTCCGGGTCCAGTTCGGCCAACGCGCTGTAGAGGCCGTGGAGTTGGGCGGGGGAGACGGGGCGGTCCGGGTCGGCCAGGCGGTCCAGGAGCTCCGCCGCGCCGCCGGGCTCGTCGAGGAGCGCGGACACGGACGTCCGTACGCCCAGGGCGCGCAGCACCTGTTCGTCGTCGAAGCCGGTCGCGTCGGCCTCGTCGTAGAGGCCGTGCAGGAGGGGGTCGCCGCCGGCCGCGAGCAGACCGGCCGGGCGGCGGCCGTCGAGGACGGGGTTCCCGCGCAGCCACCAGGCGGTGTAGGGCCGTACGACCTCGTGGGTGCCGTCGGGCAGGAGGATGCGGACGGGCTGGGTGAGGGCGTCGCGCAGGGGCGGCTGGGCGAGCAGGGCGAGGGCCTGCGGCCAGCGGTCGTCGTCGACGAGGTCGAGGTCGCGGACGGCGACCAGCTCGGTGGCGACCGGCGGGACGGGGCTGTCCGGGAAGCGGTCGAGGATGTCCTCGCACCACACGTCCACGGCGTCCAGCAGACCCGCGTCGTCGGGCTCGGCGAAGTCGCCTTCCCTGGGCTCCAGTTCGTCCGGGTCGAGGACGACGTCGGTGGCGCGCACGAGCGCGAAGCTCGCGAGCACACCACAGGCGGCGAGCGGCTTTTCGCCCCACTTGTCCGCCAACTCGGCGTCCACGAACGCGAGTTCGTCCTCGCGGATGACGGAGGCGAACGGGCTGCCGGGGAGGACGAGTTCACCGGCGGGGACCAGTTCGCCGTCCTCGTCGGGCAGCGCGAGCGCGCCGAGCCAGGGCTCGTCGCCGGGCTCCAGGCCCGCGTCGCGGACGAGGGCGAGGACGGTGTCGGCGAGTTCCTCGGCGTCGGGCGTGTCCTGGTCGTCCCAGGCCCCGCCGTCGTCGTCCAGGGACGCGGCGACCGCGGCCCGCACCTGCGGGGTGGTCAGCACCGCGCGGGGCGTGGCGGGCAGCGCGCCGAGCTTCTCCAGGAGGGGGTGCGCGGCGTCCGGGTGGGCGACCTTGAGGCCGAGGCGGGCGAGGACGTCGGCGTCGACGCTCGTCGCGTCCGCGGTGTCCGCCGGGTCCCCCAGGGGCAGGAGCACCTGGCGGGGCCCGATGGTCGTACGGCCGTCGGCCAGTGGCACGGGCAGTCCGGAGAGCCGGTCGGGGTCGACGCCGGCGAGGCTGTCGTAGAGCCGCCGCCACCAGTCCGGGTCCTTCTCCAGACCGGCCAGCCGGTCGATCGCGTCGGCGAGCGGGACCCGGGCGACGCCCAGGGTGCGCAGCTCGACGCGCCGTTCCAGCCCGGCGGGCAGCAGGGTCGGCAGCACCTCGGCGAGCACCCGTACGGTGTCGGCGCCGGCGCCCTCGACGACCTCGGCGTCGCGGGGGCGCAGGGCCTCGGGAAGCTCGACCTCGTCCTCGTCCTGGGGGCCCTTGGGCTCGACGGCGGGCGGGAGGAAGGCGGTGCGCGGCAGCCGTTCGAGGAGGGCCTGGCGCAGCGCCCCGTCCAGCTCGCCCTTGCCCAGCGGTCCGGGCACGAGGTCGATGATCTCGGCGGTCACCGGCCGCCAGTCGGCGAGCAGTCGGGCGTACGCGTCCGCCGCGCGCTGCACCAGATGGTCGGTCAGCGGGCCGGGGGCGGCGTGCCGGCGGGTGGTGTCGAGGGGGAAGGAGGCGATGAGCAGGGCGGGGACGCCCAAGGGCTCGTCGCTGGGGGTGGGGGCGTGCACGACGGGGGTGGTGCGGGGCCGGACGGGGCCGCCGTCGGCGTCGACCGGCACGGCCCAGGTGACCGACCAGTGCGGCCGCAGCCGCTCCTCGACCGGCCGGTCGGCCAGCAGTTCGGCGTCGAGCGTCCCGTGTGCGGCGACGGTGCGCCAGCGGGTCGTCCCCCGGTCGGAGTCCGCGACGACGGTGAGGTCGCCGTCGGCGGCCCGGCGCAGGGTGCGGGGCTCCTGGTCGCCGATCTCGACGACGACCTCCTCCAGCCCGGGCAGGGCGAGCAGGAGGGCGTCGTCGACGGCGCCGAGGAGCCGCTCCGCGAGGTCGGCGGCGGCCGGGTCGCGCAGGGGCAGGATGACGGCCGTGTCGTAGGGGTCCGGGGCGGTGCCCTGGGCGGCGAACGGGAGCCGGAGCAGGGGCACGTGACCGTCGCGCCGGCGGACCTCGTCGCCGAGGCCGGGGCTGTGCCGGGCGGTGGCGGAGGCCAGCTCGCGGGCCTCGGCGAGGTCCCAGCGGACACCGCCGTGCCGGCCGACGACGGCGGGCTCGTCGGTGACGGCGAGCACGGCGGCGAACCCGACGCCGAACCGCCCGACGGCCGAGTGGGCGGCCTCCTGCCGGGGCGCGTGCTGGGGCTCGCGCTTGGCGGAGGCGCGGAGGGTGGCGAGGGACTCGACGCCGGCCGCGTCCAGCGGCGCGCCGGTGTTCGCGGCGACGAGGACGCCGTCGCGCAGGGTGAGCCGCAGCCGGCCCGCCACCCCCGCCCGGGCGGCCGCGTCGGCGGCGTTCTGCGCGAGCTCGACGACGAGGCGGTCCCGGTACCCGCCGAGGACGAGGTCCTCCTCGGCGTTGGCGTCCTCCCGGAAACGGGCGGGACTCGTGGCCCAGGCGTCCAGCACTCCGCGACGCAGGCGGGCCGTGCCGAAGGGGTCCGCGCCCTCGGGCGCCGGCCGCACGAACTTGCTCACGTTCACTCTCCATCATCGGCGTGAGGACGAAGGTACCGCCCGCCGGAGGCCGGTCCGCCCCCAGCACGGGCGAGAGACGTGAGAGCTGAGCCGAAGCCCTGAGTCACGATCTGATAACAATGCCTGGGAGGGCTCGGAATCCGGAGGCCTGGGAGCAGGAGAGCCGGAATCCGACGGCCCTCGATCAGCGGCCCTGAATCAGGAGATCCGAAATCGGGGGTCCGGAATCAGAGGGTCCGAAATCGAGGGGCCCGGCATCAGAGGGTCCGAAATCTGGAGGTCCGGAGCCAGGGGTCCGGAATCTGGACGTCCGGAATCTGGACGTCCGGAACCAGGGTTCCGGGATCAGGAGTGCCCCAGCTCCGCCGATTCCTCGTCCGCCGCCGTCGCCGCGGGCACCGAGCCCGAGTCCGGGGCGGGCCGCAGGGGGAACGGGTCCACCCGGGTCTCGTCGATGACCGGTTCCGCCGGGCGGGGCGGTGTCGGCATGACCGCCGCCTCCGAGTGGCCTCCACAGCCGTACGCCAACGACACCACGCGGCCGTCCGCCGGGGAGAACTCGTTGGCGCAGATGCCGAAGGCCTGGCCGAGGGAGCCGCCGACACGGGCCAGGAAACCGCAGCTCACACAGGATGCGGGGGCCGCCTGGGCCATGGGGGTCTTCGGGCCGAAGGAGTCCTCCCAGCGGTCGGCGGCGGTGTGCAGTCCGTAGCGGGACAGGACGCGGGCGCGGCGCAGGCCCAGCTCCTCGGCGACCGCGGCGATCGTGCCCCGGCGGGGGGTGGTGGACAGGGCGGCCGGCGGGGTCGCCGTGACCTCCGCGTCCTCGACGTCCGCCAGCTCGGCCATCTCCTCGGAGAGGGGCGAGTTCGGCGTGGGCTCGTCGGCGTCGGTGTAGCCCGGCTGGAGGCGCGGATCGTCCTCGCCGGTGTAGCCGGGCTCCAGACGCAGGTCCTCCGCGTCGGTGGGGAGCAGGTCGCCGGGGCCCATGTCGCCCGGGCGCAGGCGCTCGCTCCACGGCACCCACTCGGGGGCCAGGACCGCGTCCGGGCCCGGCAGCAGGACCACCTCGTCGAGCGTGACGACCTTCGCGCGGGAGGCCCGGGCCACGGTCGCCGCCCAGCGCCAGCCGCGGTAGCCCAGCTCCCTGCACTCGAAGTAGTGCGTGACCACGCGGTCGCCCTCGGACAGCACGCCTACGTGCTCGCCGATCACGCCGGGCGCGGCGGCCTCCTGTGCTGCGGCACGGGCGAGGTCGACGGCCTCGGCGCACAGGCGGTCGGGGGTGCGGCTTCGCGTGGTCGCTGCGCTCACAGGTATCGCTTCTCTCCTACGCCGTCTCTCGGGTGCGCCGGCCTGAAGGCGGCGGGTGCGGACGGAGCGGACCTGGGGACCGCGTCGACGTCCGCGCCCGATCGCGCTCGGGCGCACCTGCTGTCATCCATTCTGCGGGATGGCCGGGAGGCGCGCGGCCGAGAACGATCGCCACGGCGCGCTACGCACGCTACCTGTTCGAGAACGCTCGGCCTACACCGACGGCCCGTTTCCCCTCGCTGATCCGCTTCAAGTCGTCCCCGAGGTCTCCGGAACCACACCGCCATCCGCGCGGTAACCGCACTACACACATCATTCTCGGGGCACTATGACGGAGTGGCAGCCGCGCAGACACCCCAGGGCGCCACCGGGATCGGTGGGGCCAAGGGGAGCAGAGGGAGCAAGAGGGGGACGACGGGAAGCGGTTCGGGCCGGGCAGCCGGGGCCCTCCGCTCGGTCGGCCGCGCCCTGCACCTCCCGTTCACCGGCACCGCCCGCGGTATCCGCAAGGCCACTCACGCGCACGGCGCCGGCGAGTCCGGCCTCGGCAAACTGATCGAGCTGCACGCCGTGAACGGCGCCGGCGATGTGATGATCACCATCGCGCTCGCCTCCACCGTGTTCTTCTCCGTGCCGACCGACGAGGCCCGCGGGCGCGTCGCCCTCTACCTCGCCATCACCATGGCGCCCTTCACCGTCCTGGCCCCCGTCATCGGACCGCTCCTGGACCGGCTGCCGCACGGCCGGCGCGCCGCGATGGCGGCCGCCATGCTCGCCCGGGCCCTGCTCGCCCTGGTGCTCTCCGGCGCGGTCGTCACCGGCGGCATCGAGCTGTACCCGGCCGCCCTCGGCGTGCTCGTCGCCTCGAAGGCGTACGGAGTCGTCAGAAGCGCCGTCGTGCCACGCCTGCTGCCGCCCCGGTTCTCCCTGGTCAGAGCCAATTCCCGGGTCACCCTCGGCGGACTGCTCGCCACCGGCGTCGCCGCGCCCGTCGGGGCGGGCCTCCAGGCACTCGGGCCGCGCTGGCCGCTCTACGGCGCGTTCGTGATCTTCGTCGCGGGTACGTTCCTGTCGTTCACGCTGCCCCGCAAGGTCGACTCCGCCAAGGGCGAGGCCGTGGCGCTGCTCGCCGCGGACGAGGAGCACCTGCACGGGCCGCACCGGCATCCCGTGAAGCGGCCCGGGCTGCGGACGGTCGGCATCGCCGTCACCCACGCCCTGGGCGCCAACGCGGCGCTGCGCTGGCTGTCCGGGTTTCTGACCTTCTTCCTGGCGTTCCTGCTGCGCGAGCATCCGCTGACCGGGCAGAGCGCGGCCGTCTCGCTGGGCATGGTCGCCGTCTCGGCGGGCGTGGGCAACGCGCTCGGCACGGCGGTGGGGTCCTGGCTGCGCTCCAAGGCGCCGGAGCTGATCATCGTGACGGTGATGGCGGTCGTGCTGGGCGCGACGCTCACCGCCGCCGTCTTCTTCGGCGCGTTCCTGGTGGCGTGCATGGCGGCGGTCGCCGGGTTCTCCCAGGCCCTCGCCAAGCTGTCCCTGGACGCGCTGATCCAGCGGGACGTGCCGGAACTGGTGCGCACGTCGGCGTTCGCCCGTTCGGAGACGATGCTCCAGGTGTGCTGGGTGTTCGGGGGCGCGGTCGGCATCGTGATGCCGCTGAACGGCACGCTGGGCCTGTCGGTGGCGGCCGCGGTCGTCGCCCTCGGCTGGGTGACCACCGCCCGCGGCCTGCTGTCCTCGGCCCGGCACGGGGGCTCGTCCCAGGCGAGGGTGAAGTGACCCCGCGGTGACCCCGCAGTGACCCCGCGCGCTTCCGCTTTCCGCGGGTTTCGGGGTGTTTCCGTGCCCGCGTGGCCTAACACACAGGCACGCCGCACCCCACGTAGGGAGACGGCTGGACGTGCCCGATAGCCTTCCGCCATGACCACGATGCCTCGCGGCGGAGCCGCTGATGTACACAGCGCTGTGCGACGTCGCCGCGCCGTCGCCGCCGCCGGCGCCGTTTCCGCCGGACTGCTCGTCCTGTCGGCCTGCGACAAGCCCACCCCGCTGTCCACGATCACCGTCGGCCGCTCGTCGGTCAGCTCGGAGGCCACCTGCGGCGGCGAGGACACGGCCCTCAACGCGGCGGCCCTGACGAAGTGCCTCAAGGACACGGACATCAAGTCCATCAGCGTCGACCCCGACGAGACCGTCCGTTTCGGCGTCGACCCCGACGTCGCGGACAAGCGCTGGACGATCCTGATGAACGGTCAGCCGCTCACCGAGGACAGCGACAAGACCTACCGCACGATCCCGGGCAGCGTGTTCTTCAACGCCCAGTACGGCGCCCAGGGCAACTCCACCCTCGTCACCATCAAGGCGGGCGACGGCAAGAAGGACAGCCAGACGGCGACCGGTCTGTGGTCGTTCAAGCTGAAGAAGGACGACTGATCACGTCCGACACGCGCGTCGACACGCATGCCACGCACGTCACGCGCATCCTCGTGGCCACCGCGGTCCCCGCCGAACGGGACGCGGTGGCACGGGCGTTCACGGCCCCGGACCCCGCCCACGAGGTGCGCCCGCCGGGCCTGCCCGCCGGTGTGACGCTGCACCGCCCCGACCCGGCGTTCGACGTCCTCGCCGCCGGGGTGGGCCCCGCGCTCGCCGCGGCGTCCGTCTCCGCCGCGCTCACCGCCGCCGCCCTCGAGGGCGCCCCGTACACCCTCGTGGTGTCCGCGGGCATCGCCGGCGGCTTCGCCCCGGACGCGCCCGTCGGCTCCCTCGTCGTCGCCGACGAGATCACCGCCGCCGACCTGGGCGCCGAGACCGCCGACGGCTTCCTGCCGGTCACCGAGCTGGGCTTCGGCGCCGTCACCCACCGTCCCCCCGAGTCCCTCGTACGGGAAGCGGCGGCCGTCACCGGAGCGCGCACCGGCGCCGTCCTGACCGTCTCCACGGTCACCGGCACCGCCGCCCGCGCCGCCGCCCTTCGCGCGCGCCATCCGCGTGCCCTGGCCGAGGCCATGGAGGGCTTCGGGGTCGCCGAGGCGGCCGCCCTGCACGGCACGCCCGTCCTGGAGCTGCGCGCGGTCTCCAACCCGGTGGGTCCGCGCGACCGCGCCGCCTGGCGCGTCGCCGACGCCCTGAAAGCCCTGGAAACCGGTTTCGGGAAGCTCGCGCCCGTCCTCAACCGTTGGAACCCGTATGACCACCAGTGACCAGACCACCGCTGACCAGACCACCGGCGTCCTGACCGCCGGCGTCCTGACCGCCGGCGAGCGACCGGAGCGGTCCGAGCAGCCGGAAGGGCCGCGGCAGCCGCTTCAGATCGCGTACTCCCCCTGCCCGAACGACACGTTCGTCTTCGACGCCCTCGCCCACGGCCGGGTGCCGGGCGCGCCCGCGCTCGACGTGACCTTCGCGGACATCGACGTCACCAACGGCATGGCCGAGCGCGGCGAGTTCGACGTGCTGAAGGTGTCGTACGCCGTGCTGCCGTACGTCCTCGACGCGTACGCGCTGCTGCCCTGCGGGGGCGCGCTGGGGCGGGGCTGCGGGCCGCTGGTGCTCACGCGGGAGGCGGGGGTCGACCTCACCGGCCGAACGGTCGCGGTGCCCAGCGAGAAGTCGACCGCCTACCTGCTGTTCCGGCTCTGGGCGGCGGACACCGTCCCCGGAGGCGTCGGCGAGGTCGTCGTCATGCCGTTCCACGAGATCATGCCGGCCGTACGGGACGGGAAGGTCGACGCGGGACTCGTCATCCACGAGGCCCGCTTCACGTACCAGAACTACGGCCTGCACAAGCTGGCCGACATGGGCGAGCACTGGGAGTCCACCACCGGCCTGCCCATCCCCCTCGGCGCGATCATCGCCAAGCGCTCCCTGGGCACGGACACGCTGACGCGGCTCGCCGACTCGATCCGCACCTCCGTACGGGCCGCCTGGGACGCCCCCGAGGTCTCCCGCCCGTACGTCATGGAACACGCCCAGGAAATGGACCCGACCGTCGCCGACCAGCACATCGGCCTGTACGTCAACGAGTTCACGGCCGAACTCGGCGAGGACGGCTACGCGGCGGTCCGGGGGTTGCTGACACGCGCGGCGGCCGAGGGGCTGGTGCCTGCGCTCGGGCCCGAGGCCCTGTCGTTTCCGTGAGCCGGTCGGTCATCGGAGCCGCCGGACGGAGTTCGGCGCAGCCGCCCGCAGCCCGCGAAGCGGTGCAAGGGCGGCGGAAAAGAGCGGACACGCGCGGCGGCCGAGGGGCTGGCGCCGCCCCTCGGCCGTGGTGCGCTCGACTTGCCTTCGTCTGAAGGGCTGCCTGAAGGGCTATACGTCCAACTGGTCCGCGACCGCGCGCAGTAGACCGGCGATCTTCTTGCCGGAATTCTTCTCGGGGTAGCGGCCCTTCTCGAGCATCGGGGTGATGTTCTCGAGGAGGGTCGTCAAGTCCTGGACGATGGAGGCGAGTTCGTCGGGCTTCTTGCGCTGGGCGGCCGCGACCGAGGGGGTCGGGTCGAGAATGACGACGGAGAGCGCCTGGTCGCCGCGCTGTCCGGCGACGACGCCGAACTCCACTCGCTGGCCCGGCTTCAGTGCCTCGACTCCGGCGGGGAGGACCGAGGAATGGACGAAGACGTCACCGCCGTCGTCGCGGGAGAGAAAGCCGAAGCCCTTCTCGGTGTTGAACCACTTGACCTTGCCGGTAGGCACGTCTGTCCTCGTCCTCGTACTCGTCGGAAAACTGCTTCGGAAACAACTCCAAAGCCGTTGTGGAACGGCTCTGGACAGCACTTGGGCGGGTCGACCATGACCCGCCGGTACCAAGGCTAATGGTCTTCGGGCCGGTGACAAGACGTCCCCCGGTTGTTCCTCAGGGCTGGGAACTACCCTGGTCCGGTGCGTGACAAAACCCAAACGAATTCCGCCGCTCCCGGTGACCGACTGATCCGTGCCGGTGCCATCGTGTTCTTCGCCGGTGCGGTGGCCACACTCGTCACCGTCGCCCCGTTGTTCCTCGGCACGACGCCATTTCCGACGTACATGTTCGGATTGAGCATGCTCATGGGCGTCGGGTTCCTGATCGCGGGCGCGGGGGTGCTCCGGTCCGTCGCCGCCGGACGGCGTCAGGCGCGCGAGGCCGCGAGGTAGCCGGAGAGCCAGGCGGGGAATTCCGTGAGGTCGGCGAGGACCACGTCCGCGCCGGCCGCCCGCAGCTCGTCCGCGCCGCACGGCCCCGTCGGCACGGTGACCGACAGCGCCTCGGCGGTGCGCGCGCCGCGTACGTCGCCCACGTGGTCGCCGACGTACACGCTCGCCCCGTGCGTACGCAGGGCGTCCGCCTTCCGCTCGGCCCACAGGTTGCCGACGAGGGCGTCGGCGGGGATGCCGAGGTGCTCCAGGTGCAGCCGGGCGTTGGGCTCCCACTTGGCGGTGACGACGATCGCCCGCCCGCCGGCCTCCTGCACGGCCTCGACCGCTTCGCGGGCGCCGGGCATCGCATGGGTGCCGGGGACGGCGTACGCGGGGTAGATCTCGCGGTAGAGGTCGGCCACGGACGCGATCCGCTCCGGCGGGAACCAGTGGGCCATCTCCTCCTCCAACGGCGGCCCCAGCCGGGTGACCACGAGATCGGCGTCGATGTACGTCCCCGTCCGCTCGGCCAGTTCCACGTAGCAGGAGCGGATGCCGGGCCGGGAGTCGATGAGGGTCATGTCGAGGTCGAAGCCGACGGTGAACGGCGGAGCGAGGGTCATGGGAGCCATTGTGTCCGGTCGGCGGAAACGGCCGGAATTGGTTTTCTACCGGCCTTGTTCGTGACTGTTTCCGCCGTCTCAAGCTGTCTCCAGCTGCCTCCGGCCGTCTCCGCCGTCTCCGGTTGCCTCCGGCTGATTCCGCTGATTCCGGCTGATTCCGCCGTCTCCGCCGTCTGCGGCTGTTTCCGTTGTTTGCGCTAGCGCCGTCGCTGCGACCGCCAGACCAGGAACAGCGCCGAGGCGACGGCGGCGCCCCGCACCACCCAGGGCCAGGTCTGGGCGATCGCGTCGTTCATCTGGCCCTCGGCGATGGGGTCGCCCCAGCGGCCGTCGCCACGGCCCCACAGCCAGACGAGTCCGGCCGCCGCCGCCAGCCCCGGCAGTCCCATGACCGCCCACTTCGTCTCCCGGTCGCTCAGCCGGCGCGAGACGTAGGCGATGAGCCAACCCACGATCAGCGCGGGCCAGTTGCCGAGCACCGCACCGGCGACGAGTGCGCAGGCGGCGATCAGGAGGAGGGGGTTGCTCCAGCCGGCGCCCCCGGTGCGTTCGGTGCGTCCGGTCCGTCCGGCGGGGCGGAGGAGTCCGAGGAGACGGCGGCGGGGGGCGGTCGCGGCATCGCCGTCCGCGGGCTCCCGCTCCTCCCCCTCTCCCTCCCCGTCCCCGGACTCGCCGGGCTCTCCCGGGTCGCCTTCGGCCGCCTTGGGCCTGGGCGGCCTCAGCATGTCCGGGATCTCCACGCCCCCGACGAACCCCGGCACGTCCTCGCCGGGACCGAAGGGGTCCGGCTCGCGCCGCCACCAGTCGGGCGTCTGCGTGCCGTCGCCCAACTCGTGCGCGGGGGCCCGGTGCGGCGGGGACGCGGCGTCGGAGGGGGTGGCGGGGGACGGCTGCGGTGCGCTCGGGCGGGGCCGCGGCACGACCCGCCGCAGCCCCCTCGGCCGGTTCGCCGTCTCCTTGTCCCTCTCCTCGCCCCTCTCCATGCCGTCCCGCTGCACGGGCACGGAGGCCGACGGCACGCCCGGCGCGACGGGCGTGCCCGAGGCGCCGTCGGCGGCCGCCGCGACGAGGTCGTCCGGGCTGCCCAGCCGGTCGAGGATGCGGCGGACGGCGGCGGGCGAGTCGACGGGGGCCTTGGCGCGCCGCCGGTCGATCTCGTTGCGCAGCTCGGAGACGAGCCGCATCCGCGTCGCCGACGACAACTGCCGCTGCTGGGCGACGTCGCCGACACGGCTCAGATACTCGTAGACGACCTGGTCGCTCTCGATCCCCACGGGGAGACGCTACCGCGCGCGGCGGGGCCGGACGGGGCTCCCAGGCGACGGACTCGGGCCTCGGCGTCGTACCCACCCGCTACCGTGGGCAAGATGAGCACCGAGGACCTTCCGGCCCCCCGGTCCCTCGCGGAAGCTCTCCGCGGCAGGGACGACGCTTCGCTGGCCGCCCTCCTGCGCAGCCGCCCCGATCTCATCACCCCGGTTCCGACCGATCTCACACAGCTCGCCACCCGGGCCGGCACCCGTGCCTCCGTGGTGCGCGCGCTGGAGCGGCTGGACCGGTTCGCGCTGCAGACGGCGGAGGCGCTGGCCGTCGCCGGGGAGCCGGCGACGTACGACGAGCTGCTGGGGCTGACGGCCGGGGACGGGCGCGACCCGGACGTGGCCGCCGCGCTGCCCGGTGCGGTGGCGGGCTTGCGCGAGCAGGCGCTGGTGTGGGGTTCCGACGACCGGCTCCGGCTGGTGCGCACCGCCCGTGAGCTGCTCGCGCCGTCGCCGCAGCACCCGTCCCCGACGGGGCTCGGGCCGAGCGTGCAGGAGGCGACGGCCGGGATGTCTCCGGGGCGGATCCAGGAGATCGTGGCCGCGGCCGGGCTGGCGTCCACGCACGACTCCGTGTCGGCGGTGGGCGCGCTGAGCGGCCTGTTCACCGACCGCGCGAGGATGGCCGCGCTGCTCGACGGCGCGCCGGCCGAGTCCCTTGAGGTGCTGCGCCGGCTGGTGTGGGGGCCGCCGTACGGGCAGGTGACGCATGATCCGGCCGCGCGGCTGCGCTGGCTGCTGGACCGCGGTCTGCTGCTGCCCACGGCCCCCGGCACGGTGGTCCTGCCCCGCGAGGTCGCCCTGCACCTGCGGGCGGGCCGCGCCCACCGCACGCCCGAGCCGGCGCCCCCGGCGGTCGAGCCGGCCGCCGTCCACGCTCCCCAGGTGGTGGACGCCACCGCGGCCGGCCAGGCGTACACGGCGCTGGCGACCGTCGAGGAGCTGCTGAAGGACTGGGACGAGGGCGGGCCCGCGGTGCTGCGCGCCGGCGGGCTGAGCGTGCGCGACCTCAAGCGCACGGCCGTCGCCCTGGACGTGTCCGAGCCGGTGGCCGCGTTCTGGGTCGAGCTGGCGTACGGGGCCGGGCTGCTGGCCTCCGACGGCGAGGCCGACGAGCGGTACGCGGCGACCCCGGCGTACGACGAGTGGCTGGAGCGGCCCGCCGCGGCGCGCTGGGCGCAGCTGGCGGAGACCTGGCTGGCGGCGACCCGGACGTCGGGGCTGGTCGGCGGGCGGGACCTGAAGGAACGGACGCTGTCGGCGCTCGGCCCGGGCCTCGACCGCTCCGCCGCGCCCGAGGTGCGCCACCGGGTGCTGGCCCTGCTCGCCACGCTCCCCGAGGGCGCCGCGCCCGACGCTGAGTCGGTGCTGGCCCGGCTGCGCTGGGAACGGCCGCCGCGCTCCCCGCAGGGCGAGGACGACCTGCGCACCCGGCTGGCCCGCTGGACCCTGACGGAGGCGGAGATGCTCGGCATGACCGGGCGGGGGGCGCTGTCGGCGCAGGGACGGGCGTTGCTGGGGGCGAGGGCGGACGGGCGGCAGGGGAAGCCCGCACCGGCGGGACATCAGGAACGGACGACGACCCGAGCGGCGAGCCCGGGCGACAAACTCCCTGTGCGCCATGTCCCGACCGCGACCGCCGCCGGACCGGCACACCCCTCCCCCACCGCCCTTGCTTCCGCGCTCTCCCCCACCGAGAAGGCCGTGGCCTCCGCGGCCGCCGCCCGTCTCCTGGCCCCGCTCCTCCCCGAGCCCCTGGACCACGTGCTGCTCCAGGCCGACCTGACCGCGGTGGCCCCCGGCCCGCTGCGGCGCCCGCTGGCCGACATGCTCGGCGTCCTGGCCGACGTCGAGTCCAAGGGCGGCGCGACCGTCTACCGCTTCACGCCCGCCTCCGTACGCCGTGCCCTGGACGCCGGCCGGGCCGCCGCCGACCTGCACGCCTTCCTCGCCGAGCACTCCCGCACGCCGGTGCCGCAGCCGCTGGCGTACCTGATCGACGACGTGGCCCGTCGCCACGGCCATCTGCGGGTGGGCGCGGCCTCGGCGTACGTCCGCTGCGACGACGACTCCGTCCTGAACGAGATCCTCGCCGACAAGCGCGCCGCCGGTCTGCGGCTGCGCCGGCTGGCCCCGACCGTCCTCGCGACGCAGGCCGACCCGACGACGCTGCTCGACGGCCTGCGCGCGATGGGCTTCGCGCCCGCCGCCGAGTCCGCCGAGGGCGACGTCCTGATCACCCGCGCCCTCGCCCATCGCACCCCGCCCCGCACGGCCCCCGCTCCGGTGCCCGACGGCCCGCCCGCTCCCGACGGCACGCTCCTCACGGCGGCGATCCGCGCGATCCGGGCCGGCGACCTCGCCGCCACGACCCCCCTCAAACCGGCGGACGACGCGACCGCCCTCGCCCCCGGCGAACTCCCCCGCACCAGCTCCGCAGAGACCCTCGCCACCGTCCAGGCCGCCGTCCTCACCGGCGAGGCCCTGTGGATCGGCTACGTCAACGCCGAGGGCGCCGCCAGCCAGCGCGTCATCGCCCCCGTCCGCGTCGAGGGCGGCTTCGTGACGGCGTACGACCACACGGCGGACGAGGTACGCACGTATCCGCTGCACCGGATCACGGGGGTGGCGGAGCTGGCGGAGGAGTAGCGGCGGCGAGGCCCAGCGGCCGAGAGCTCGGCGGCCGGGGCTCAGCGGCTGGGCTCGGCGACTGGGGCTCGGCGGCCTGGGCTCAGCAGTCGCCGACGGAGGCGTCCGCGGGGAGGCCGAAGTGGGCGCGGGCCGCGGTCTCCAGGCCCTGGGACGACATCTCGTCCTGGACCGTCCATGCGGCGAGGACGCCGAAGTGGGCCTTGGTCCATCCGGCGTTCCCCTCGCCGTCGGGGGCCTCCTCCCGGGACACGATCCGGTAGCCGCCGTCCGCGTCCGCGTCCCGCTTCAGCCGCACCACCTGCGGGAACTGCGCGCCGCTGCACTCCACCAGGGAGTCGCCGCGCACGCCGTACTCGACGCACAGCGTGTTGACGCCGGCCCGCACCTCGTCCTCGTGCTCCGCCAGGTCGAGCGCGTCCGCCCGGCAGAACCAGCGGGACTCGAGGGCGGGCTCGGTCTCGCCGTATCCGCTGCCGCGCGCCTCGGCGACGAGCCCGGCCTCGATCACCGGCCGCACCTCGCCCCACAGCCGGGCGTCGACGTCCGCCGCCGGCCACATCACCCAGCCGCCGGTGCCCACCAGCACCACCACGGCTCCCACGCCGGTTGCCCATCTGAGGACCGACATACCGTGCCCCCTCACCACGTCGTACGCAGCCGCGCTGCTCCCCCGTTCAGACACCCGGAGGGTGCGCATGGTTGCCCGGGTGTCCGGCCTGGTGATCGCGCGGGGGCGGCTTGGTGATCGCGCGGGGGCGGCTTGGTGATCGCGCGGGGGCGGCCTGGTGATCGCGCGCGGGCAGCCCGGGGCGGCCCGGGAAGAGCGCACCCCCGTTCCGACGCGCCGTAAGGCACACTGGAGGTTTGGTCCGATGCCTCGGTCCGGTGCGGAAGGGATGTTACGTACGTGAATGGTCCACTCATCGTCCAGTCCGACAAGACCCTGCTCCTGGAGGTCGACCACGAGCAGTCCGGCGAGTGTCGGCGGGCCATCGCGCCGTTCGCGGAGCTGGAGCGGGCGCCGGAGCACATCCACACGTATCGGCTGACGCCGCTGGGGCTGTGGAACGCGCGGGCGGCCGGGCATGACGCCGAGCAGGTCGTGGACGCGCTCGTGCAGTACAGCCGGTATCCGGTGCCGCACGCGCTGCTGGTGGACATCGCCGAGACGATGGACCGGTACGGGCGGCTGACGCTGAGCAAGCATCCGGCGCACGGGCTGGTGCTGACGACCACCGACCGGCCGGTGCTGGAGGAGATCCTGCGCTCGAAGCGGGTCGCGCCGCTGGTCGGGGCCCGGATCGACCCGGACACCGTCGTCGTGCACCCCTCCGAGCGCGGGCAGATCAAGCAGACGCTGCTGAGGCTGGGCTGGCCGGCCGAGGACCTCGCGGGGTACGTCGACGGGGAGGCGCATCCGATCGAGCTGGCCGAGGACGGGTGGGCGCTGCGGCCGTATCAGAAGCAGGCCGTGGAGAACTTCTGGCACGGCGGGAGCGGGGTCGTGGTCCTGCCCTGCGGCGCCGGGAAGACCCTGGTCGGGGCCGGGTCCATGGCGCAGGCCAAGTCGACCACGCTGATCCTCGTCACCAACACCGTGTCCGCCCGGCAGTGGAAGCACGAGCTGGTGAAGCGGACCTCGCTGACCGAGGAGGAGATCGGCGAGTACAGCGGGACGAAGAAGGAGATCCGACCGGTCACCATCGCCACCTACCAGGTGCTGACGACCCGGCGGAAGGGCGTCTACCCGCACCTGGAGCTGTTCGACTCCCGGGACTGGGGGCTCATCGTCTACGACGAGGTGCACCTGCTCCCCGCCCCCGTCTTCAAGTTCACCGCCGACCTCCAGGCGCGGCGGCGGCTCGGTCTGACCGCGACCCTCGTGCGGGAGGACGGGCGCGAGTCGGACGTCTTCTCGCTCATCGGGCCCAAGCGGTTCGACGCGCCGTGGAAGGAGATCGAGGCGCAGGGGTACATCGCGCCCGCCGACTGCGTGGAGGTACGGGTCAATCTGACCGACTCCGAGCGGCTCGCGTACGCGACCGCCGAGGCGGAGGAGAAGTACCGCTTCTGTGCGACGACCGCGACGAAGCGGAAGGTGACGGAGGCGATCGTGCGGCGGTTCGCCGGGCAGCAGATCCTCGTCATCGGGCAGTACATCGACCAGCTCGACGAGCTGGGCGAGCATCTGAACGCCCCCGTGATCAAGGGCGAGACCTCCAACGCCCAGCGCGAGAAGCTCTTCGACGCCTTCCGGGAGGGCGAGATCAGCGTGCTCGTGGTGTCCAAGGTCGCGAACTTCTCGATCGACCTGCCGGAGGCGACGGTCGCCATCCAGGTGTCGGGCACCTTCGGCTCCCGCCAGGAGGAGGCACAGCGCCTGGGCCGCGTCCTGCGCCCCAAGTCGGACGGCCACCAGGCCCACTTCTACTCGGTCGTCGCCCGCGACACCATCGACCAGGACTTCGCCGCCCACCGCCAACGCTTCCTGGCCGAACAGGGCTACGCGTACCGCATCATGGACGCGGACGAACTCCTGGCGGAGGGCTGAGCCGCCGAGCAGCGGAGGGCTGAGCCACCCGGGTACGGGTGATCCGCGGACGCGTCGGCAGGGCTCACCTGCGGCGCACGCCCGCCTCCTCCGCGTACTCGCCCAGGACGATCACTTCGAAGGCGGCGACGGCGAAGACCTTCACGGCGCGCAGGGCGTCGCCGAGGCGGTGGTGGTGGGTGTCGGAGAGAGGGGTCGCGCCGGAGGGGCGACCGGGGGCCGGGGTGATGGTCGCTGTGCTCATGTCTCCATGATGGATTCCGGGGCATAAGGGGGGCATCGGTCTCCGGTGCCCCGTTGCACACTGCGCCTGTACGCCTTACGGGGGATCCCTTCCCCTCGGGGAGGAGGCCCTGGGAGGTCTGTGTCCCCTAGGGGGCGGAGGAACCGGCGGCGGAAAACCCGTTGGCGTCCGCCTCCCCCGCCCGCCTACAATCTCCGCTCTTGCCCGCCTCCCTTCACGGAGCGCCGCCGACCGGACGGAAACCGGGCGGCATCCCGCAGCCACCCCATCAGCCGGCCCGGAGGCACCCCCTTGTCCACGCCCGTCGTCGACGACACCCCCGGCGATCCGCTCTCCCGTGAGCGCGCCCACCTGGCCTCCTCCCGTGCCGCTCTGCGCGCGATGCGCGAGGACGTGCAGAACCTCGACATCCGCGACGTCGCCGCGAACTGGGTGAACGCCCAGATCCTGGAGCGCCAGATCGGCGAGCGGATCAAGGCCCTCGCCGACCTCAGCCACACCCCGCTGTTCTTCGGGCGGCTCGACTACCTGCACGCGCCCGGCGCGGAGCAGGCGGAGGGGGCCGAGGGCGAGCAGTTCTACATCGGGCGTCGGCATGTGCACGACGGCGAAGGCGATCCGATGGTGATCGACTGGCGTGCGCCGGTCTCGCAGCCGTTCTACCGGGCGTCGAAGAAGGACCCGATGGACGTCGGGCTGCGCCGCCGCTTCGGCTACACCGGCGGCGACCTCACCGCGTACGAGGACGAGCACCTCTCCGACCCGCAGGAGCACGCGCGCACCAGCAAGCTGCTCCAGCAGGAGATCGAGCGTCCACGCGTCGGCCCGATGCGCGACATCGTCGCGACCATCCAGCCCGAGCAGGACGAGATCGTACGCAGCGGGCTCGGCGGATCCGTGTGTGTGCAGGGCGGTCCCGGCACCGGGAAGACCGCCGTCGGCCTGCACCGGGTCGCCTACCTCCTCTACGCCCACCGCGAGCGGCTCGCCCGCACCGGGACCCTGGTCATCGGGCCGAACCGGTCCTTCCTGCACTACATCGAGCAGGTCCTACCCACGCTGGGCGAGTTGACGGTGCGCCAGGCGACCGTGGACGATCTCGTCGCCCATGTGGAGGTGCAGGGCGTCGACGACTCGGCGGCCGCGGTCGTCAAGGGCGACGCCAGAATGGCGGAGGTGCTGCGACGGGCCGTCTACTCGCATGTGACGATGCCGACCGAGCAGGTCCTCGTGGTGCGCGGCTCCCGCCGGTGGCGGGTCCCGGCGTACGAACTGGAGGTCATCGTCGGCGAGTTGCTCGACCGGGACATCCGCTACGGGGCCGCCCGCGAGGCCCTCCCGCAGCGCATCGCGCACGCCGTGCTGGTGCAGATGGAGCGCTCGGGCGAGGCCCCGGACGACCGCGTGCAGGACGCCGTCGCCCGCAACACCGCGGTGAAGGCGGCCGTCAAGGCCATCTGGCCGCCGGTCGACCCCGCCAAACTGGTCCTGCGGCTGCTCACCGACGCGGAGTTCCTCGCCGTGCACGCGGAGGGGATCCTCGACGAGGACGAGCAGAAGACGATCCTGTGGGCGCTGCCCGGGTCCGGGAAGAGGGCCGTGCGGAGCGTGAAGTCGGCCAAGTGGTCGCCCGCGGACGCGGTGTTGATCGACGAGACGACCGACCTCGTCGAGCGCACGCACTCCCTCGGGCACGTCGTCCTGGACGAGGCGCAGGACCTGTCCCCGATGCAGTACCGGGCGGTCGGCCGGCGCTGCACCACCGGCTCGGCGACCGTCCTCGGCGACCTGGCGCAGGGCACCACGCCCTGGGCGACCCGGAGTTGGGAGGAGGCTCTCACCCACCTCGGCAAGTCCGACGCGGTCATCGAGGAGCTGACGGCCGGCTTCCGGGTGCCGACGGACGTCATCACCTACGCCTCCCGGCTGCTGCCGTACATCGCGCCCGGCCTCACGCCGGTGGCGTCGGTGCGGGAGAATCCGGGCTTCTTCGACCTCCGTCCGATCGGTGACACGGCCGAAGTGGTCGCCGCCTGCGAGGAGTTGCTGCGCAACGAAGGGTCGACCGGTCTCATCGCCGCCGACGCCCGGATCCCGGCGCTGGCCGAGGCGCTCACCGGGGCGGGCATCGGATTCCTGGCCCCCGGCGAGGAGACCACCCAGGACACCCGGCTCACCCTGGTCCCGGCCTCCCTGGCCAAGGGCCTGGAGTACGACTACGTGGTGCTCGACGAGCCCGGGGCCGTCGTCGACGGCGAGCCGGACGAGCGGACGGGGCTGCGGCGGCTGTACGTGGCGCTGACCCGTGCGGTGTCGGGGCTGATCGTCACCCACGCGGCGGCGCTGCCGGAGCAGCTCGCCGACTGAACCCCAGCCCCCTGGCAGGCCCCCTACGGGGGACTACGGGGGCTACGGGACCTACGGGACCTACGGGGTCTACGGGGGCGGGGGACCTACCCCTCGTCCAGCGCCTTCCGCCACTCCCCCACCGCCGCCGCCGACACCGGTCCGGCCCAGCCGTCGGGCCGGGCCGCTCCGCCGATGTGGAAGGCGTCGATCCCGGCCGCCGTCAGGACCGGCAGGTGATCGAGGCGCAGTCCTCCTCCCACGAGGAGCTGCTGCCCGTACCCCTGTCGGCCGGTCTGCGCCGCCTCCGCGAGGAGGGTGGGCAGGCCCTCGTCGACGCCCGTCGCCGAGCCGGCCGTGAGGTAGGCGTCCAGTCCCGGTACGCCGTCCAGCTGCTTGCGCAGGGCGTCGCGGTCGACGGCGTGGTCGAGCGCCCGGTGGAACGTCCAGCGGCAGCCGTCCAGCTCGGCGGCGATCCGCTCCACGGCGGGCAGGTCCACCGCCCCCTCCGCGTCGAGGAACCCGAGTACGAACTCCTCGGCCCCGGCCTCCCGCAGTTGGTACGCGACGCGTACCAAACGCTCGACGTCCCCCGCCGCGAACCCGTCCGCCGACCGCAGCATCACGCGCAGCGAGAGATCGACGGCTGCGCGGATCGCGGCGAAGGCCGGGACGGGCGGGGTGAGCCCGTCCGCGGCCATGTCGGTGACCAGTTCGAGGCGGTCCGCGCCTCCGGCCTGGGCGGCGACCGCGTCCTCGACGTCGAGGGCGATCACCTCCAGGACTGCACGCTTGCTCATGGGACCCCATTCGTCAACGGCCGTCGGCGTTCGACGGGCGGCTACGGGCATACAGGTCTAGTCCAATTCAAGAATACGCCCCGGCGCGCGAGAATGAGGTCATGGCCGACCCAGACGCCCTGCGCACCCGCTTCGCCCGCGCCCTGGAAGGAGCCCGGGGCCCGGAAGAAGTCCGAGCCCCGGAACGAGTCCAGGACCCCGACCCCAGCCGTGGCGACTCCGGCGACGCCCCCGACCCGACGCCCTACGCCGACGCCCTCCTCGCCCGCTGGCAGGAGCCGCAGCGCCGCTATCACACGCTCACGCACCTCACCGCGGTCCTCGACCACATCGACGTACTCGAGACGCACGCCGACGACCCGGACGTCGTACGCCTCGCCGCCTGGTTCCACGACGCGGTCTACCTCCCCGACCGCTCCGAGAACGAGGAGCGGTCCGCCCGGCTCGCGGAGCGGGCGCTGGCGGAGGCCGGGGCGCCGGCGGGCAAGACCGCCGAGGTCGCCCGGCTCGTCCGCCTCACCGTCACCCACGACCCGGCCGACGACGACCGCGACGGCCAGGTCCTGTGCGACGCCGACCTCGCGATCCTCGCCGCGCCGCCGTCCGCGTACGCCGCCTACACCGCCGCCGTCCGCGAGGAGTACCACTTCGTGCCCAGCGACGCCTTCCGCACCGGCCGCGCCGCGATCCTGCGTCAACTCCTCGACCTGCCGAGACTGTTCAGGACGCCGTACGGGGCGGCCCAGTGGGAGGCGACGGCCCGGTACAACCTGCGGGGCGAGCTGGAGCTGCTGACCTCATGAGCACCCCGCGCCTCCCGGCCGCCCTCGTCCCCTCCGCCCGGCTCACCCTCGTCCCCGTCGTTCCCGTCGCCGCCGCCGATCTGCGGGCGGGCGGCGACGGCGGGTTCCGCTGGCTCGACGGCGGGCCGTTCCAGGGGACGCGGGACGCGGCCGGAATGCTCGTGCGGGCGTCCGAACGCGGCGTGCACCGGCCGGAGTTCGGGCTCTACGTCCTCGTGCGGCGGGCGGACGGCCGGGCGATCGGCAGCATGGGCTTCCACGCCTCGCCCGACGAGGACGGCCGTAGCGAGATCGGCTACGACCTCGTTCCCGCCGCCCGCGGCCACGGCTACGCGACCGAGGCGCTGCGCGCGCTGGCGGACTGGGCGCTGGCCCGGGACGACGTACGACGTCTGTTCGCCACCGTCGAACACGCCAACGCCCCCTCGCGGGCCGTGCTCGAACGGGCCGGGTTCGTCAAGGTCGGCGAAGGCGAGGACGCGTACGCGTATGAGCTGCGCCGCTGACCTCGACCTGACGTAGCCGGAGCCGATCTTCGCCCCTTCGCCTCCCACCAGCCCCCGCGCGTTTCCGATAATTCCGACACGGCCGCGCCGCGCACGGGCCGTGTACGCCGGGGGAAGCGGGGGAGCGCCATGAGTCGGACCGACCCGTCCACGCCGCCTGGGCCGCCCGGCCCTCCGCCGCCGGACCCCACCACCCATCTGCTGGCCCTGCGAAGCGTGCGCTGGGCCATCATCGGCGTGGTGGCCAGCACGGCGATCGGCCTGGTGAGCCTGTTCTTCCAGGCCTCGCCGCCCAAGGACGGCGACCGGGACTCGGGCGGTACGACGACCAGCAGCAGCGGTTCCCTCGGCACGGACGGCGGGGACGACACGGGCGGCGCGGAGGACGGCGGCGTCGGCCCGGGCCCGAACGGCGGCACCGCCACCCCCGGTCCCACCCCCACGGACTCCGGTTCCAGCTCCGGCGCCAGCTCAGGCTCCGACTCCAGCTCAGGCTCCACCTCCGGCGAACCCGTCGACGACCCCTCCGACGAAGGCCTCTCCGGGAGCGACGACGGCCTCACCCCCGCCGAGCACAAGCTGCGCGACGCGCTCAACAGCGACCAGTGGTCGCACGAGAGCTGCTCGCACGCCGTGTGGGCGGGCGCGGAGGCCGCCCTGTACTGCACGGTGACCACGGTGGACCAGTACGGCGTCACCGGCACCGGCAAGGCGAGCGTCGTGACGTACCCGACGAAGTACGACCGTGACGCCGTCTTCCAGAGCTACGCCGGCCGGATGCAGCCGGGCGACTGCGAGTCGCAGACCAACGTCTACGGCAGCTGGCGCGAGAACAACACCGGCGTCTCCGCCGGGGACGTGGTCTGCTTCCTGGCCCAGAGCGGACAGTACGTCTTCCTCTGCAGCTACTACGACCGCCCGGCGCTCGTCCAGATCACCGGCCCCGACCAGCGGATCCTCGCCGCCTGGTGGCACACCATGGAACCGGTGTTCACCGACTGAGCCCGGAGTTCTTACGTCTGCGCAGGCCCGCCGCCGTCAGCAGGCGCACCACCTCACGGCTGCCGACCTCGACCGCGCCGGCCGCCACCACGTCGGCGTAACGGTGGGACGGGATGTCGTAGTGATCGCGCTCGAAGGCACGCCGGGGCACGCCCAGCCCCTCGGCGAAGGCGTGCAGTTCGTCGTAGGAGACATCGCTGACGAGGTGGGACCACAGGCGGCCGTGCCCCGGCCAGGCGGGTGGGTCGATGTAGACGGTCACGAGGAAGCGGTCCCGCCCGTCGCCGACCCCAGCGCCCCCACCGCGGCGACCTTCACGCTCGCCTTGTGGCAGACCCAGTGCGGGTCGGGGCCGAGCTCGGGCTCGACCTCCAGGGCATGCGGATCGCCGGAGCCGCAGACCGGGCACAGCGGCCAGCGGCCGTACCGCTCCAGCAGCGCGTCCTGCACGTCCTGGGCCACCAGCCCGGCCACGTACGCCACCCCGTCCGGCCACTGCTCGACCCACCAACGCCGCTGCACGACCGAGTCCTCGACCATGGACACCACGTCCGCCGCGGCGACCTCGCCCGAGGCCAGATCGGAGAGCACGAGGGCGCGCGCCGCGTGCAACGCCTGTTCCAGTGAGCTGACCGAGGGATCCATGCACCCATTGTGCGCACTCTTGACCCGGGTCCTGAACCGAAAATATGTTTCAAGAGTGACCCAGGATGCGAAGGAAACTTTCAGCCCGGCGCCACCCGCCGTGCCCGCCGCTCCCGCAGCCCTCGCCGCCAAGGTCCGCACGCTGTCCCCCTCCATGACCCGCTCCATGCGGCGCGTCGCCGAAGCCGTCGCCGGCGACCCGGCGGGCTGCGCCGCCCTCACCGTCACCGGCCTCGCCGAACGCACCGGCACCAGCGAGGCGACCGTCGTGCGCACCGCCCGCCTCCTCGGCTACGCCGGCTACCGCGACCTGCGCCTCGCCCTCGCCGGACTCGCCGCCCACCAGCAGTCCGGCCGCGCCCCGGCCCTCACCACCGACATCGCGGTCGACGACACCCTGGCCCACGTCGTCGCCAAACTCGCCTACGACGAGCAGCAGACCCTCGCCGACACGGCCGCCGGACTCGACACCGGCCAGCTCGACGCGGCGGTCACCGCGGCGGCGGCCGCGCGGCGCATCGACGTGTACGGCGTCGGGGCGTCCGGGCTCGTCGCCCAGGACCTCACCCAGAAACTGCTGCGGATCGGGCGCATCGCCCACGCCCACAGCGATCCGCACCTCGCGGTGACGAACGCCGTGCAGCTGCAGGCGGGGGACGTCGCCGTCGCGATCACCCACTCGGGGTCGACCGGCGACGTGATCGAACCGCTGCGGGTCGCCTTCGAGCAGGGCGCCACGACGGTGGCCATCACGGGGCGGCCGGACAGTCCCGTCACCCAGTACGCGGACCATGTGCTGACCACGTCCACTGCGCGGGAGAGCGAGTTGCGGCCTGCGGCGATGTCTTCCCGGACCAGTCAGTTGCTGGTCGTGGACTGTCTGTTCCTGGGTGTCGTCCAGCGGACCTACGAGACTGCTGCGCCTGCTTTGGCCGCGTCTTACGAGGCGTTGGCCCATCGGCACCGGTAGACCGTAGGGGCGCTCGTTCGTGGGGATCTGCCGGTCCGATGCGGCTGGTCGCGCCCGCGCGGCGGAGTCGCATCCATACACAGCCCCGCGCCCCTGGTCGGCCTCACCGGCCCCTGTCGAAAGAGAACCGGAAGACGAATGCCCTCTACCCCCGACGCCCCTGATCTGCGCGCCCAACTGGACGCTCTCACCACCGAAGCCTTCCGGCCGGACCGTGCCGAGATCGATCGGCTTCCCACCCTCGACATCGCCCGTCTGATGAACGGCGAGGACGCGGCCGTGCCCGCCGCCGTCGCCGAGCGGCTGCCGGAGATCGCCGCCGCGATCGACGCCGTCGCCGCACGGATGGCGGGCGGCGGGCGGCTGGTCTACGCCGGTGCGGGCACCGCCGGTCGCCTCGGCGTTCTGGACGCGTCCGAGTGCCCGCCCACCTTCAACACCGCCCCCGGGCAGGTCGTCGGAGTCATCGCGGGCGGCCCGGCGGCCATGGTCGCCTCCGTCGAGGGCGCCGAGGACTCCCGGGAGCTGGCCGAGGCCGACCTCGCCGCCCTCGCCCTCACCGCCGACGACACGGTGGTCGGGGTCTCCGCCTCCGGGCGCACCCCGTACGCGATCGGCGCGGTGGAGTACGCCCGTGCCCGGGGTGCGCTGACCGTCGGGCTGGCCTGCAATCCGGGCAGTGCGCTGGCCGCGGCCGCCGAGCACGGGATCGAGGTGGTCGTCGGGCCCGAGCTGCTCACCGGCTCCACCCGGCTGAAAGCGGGCACGGCGCAGAAGCTGGTGCTGAACATGGTCTCGACGATCACGATGATCCGCCTGGGCAAGACGTACGGGAACCTGATGGTCGACGTACGCGCCTCGAACGAGAAGCTGCGCGCCCGCTCCCGTCGTATCGTCGCGCTCGCGACCGGGGCGGCGGACGACGAGGTCGAGGCGGCGCTCACGGCTGCCGACGGCGAGGTGAAGAACGCGATCCTGGTGCTGCTGGCCGGGGTGGACGGGGCGGCGGCCGCCCGCCTTCTGGAGGAGTCCGGCGGCCATCTGCGCGCCGCGCTCGCCGCGGAACGGTCCTGAGCCGCACGCTCGGGGAGTGCACACCCCTGACTCCTCTCACCGCACCCTCGCCGCCGCCCTCCTCCCCCTGGTCGGCGGCCCCGCGAACGTCGCCTCCGTCGCCCACTGCATGACCCGGCTGCGGCTGGGCCTCGCCGATCCGTCCCGGGCGGACGAGGAGGCGCTGCGGGCGGCGCCCGGGGTGCTCGGGCTCGTCGTGGACGGCGGCTCGTACCAGGTGGTGCTCGGACCGGGCGTGGTGACGAAGGTGACGGCCGAGTTCGAGACCCTCCTCGACGGAAGCCCGAGTCCGAGTCCGAGTCCGAGTCCGAGCCCGAGTCCGCGCGAGAACCAGAACCAGAGCCAAGGCCGGTCGACCGCCGATGAACTGGCGCTGCGAGGCTCGGAGTTGAGGGAGTCGCGACGCCGGCGCAACGCCACCCCCCTCAAGTCCGTCCTCCGTCGCCTCGCCGCCGTCTTCGTCCCCCTCATCCCCGCCCTCGTCGGCTGCGGGATCCTGGCCGGCCTCAACGGGCTTCTCCTCAACGCCGGCTGGCTGCCGGGCCTGACTCCCGCCCTGGCGGCCGTCGCCTCCGCCTTCATGGCGCTGATCGCGGTCTTCGTCGGCTACAACACGGCGAAGGAGTTCGGCGGCACCCCGGTGCTGGGCGGCGCGGTCGCGGCGATCGTCGTCTACCCGGGGGTGGCGAAGGTGACGGCGTTCGGGGTGCACCTCTCCCCCGGCCAGGGCGGGGTCCTGGGGGCGCTGGCGGCGGCGCTGCTGGCGACGTACGTCGAGAGGCAGTGCCGGGGCCGGGTCCCGGAGACGGTGGACATGCTGCTGACCCCGACCCTGACCGTCCTCGTCGCCGGCCTCGGCACCCTGTACGGCCTGATGTACGCGGCCGGCGCGGTCTCCACGGCCATCGGCACGGCGGCGAACTGGCTGCTGGCGACGACGGGCCCGTTCGCCGGGCTGGTCCTGGGCGGCCTCTTCCTCCCGCTGGTGATGCTCGGCCTCCACCAGGCCCTCATCCCCCTCCACACCACCCTCATCGAGCAACAGGGCTACACCGTCCTGCTCCCGGTCCTCGCGATGGCGGGCGCGGGCCAGGTCGGCGCGGCGGTCGCGGTGTACGTCCGGCTGCGCCACGACGTCTCACTGCGTACGACGATCAGGTCGGCCCTCCCGGCGGGCCTGCTGGGCGTCGGCGAGCCGCTCATCTACGGCGTCTCCCTCCCCCTGGGCCGCCCCTTCCTCACCGCCTGCGCGGGCGGCGCGGCGGGTGGGGCCTTCGTCGGGTTCTTCGCGATGCTCGGCGACAAGGTGGGCGCGACGGCGATCGGCCCGTCGGGCTGGGCCCTCTTCCCGCTCCTCGCGGGCAACCGGGGGCTGGGCGCGACGGCGGCGATCTACGGGGGCGGGCTGCTGACGGGGTACGCGGTCGGCTTCGCCGCGACGTACGTCTTCGGCTTCACCGACCGCGTGAGGAAAGCTGCTTGAGCTGCTTGGGTTACTTGAACAAATGGAGCTGCTTGAGCTACTTGCGGGCCTTCTGGTAGCCCGTCACCTTGCCGATCCAGGTGATGAAGTCGCCGGGGTCGAGGTCGGCGCCGTGGCCGGCGTCCCAGTAGTACGACGTGTCGACGTCGTCGCCGAGGTTGGTCAGGCGGGTGGCGAGGTTGGCGACGACCGAGAGGGAGGTGTCGCTGTCCTTGGTGCCGACGCGGATCCACCAGTGCTTCGCGCGGTGCGGGTTGACCTTGTCGACGAGGTGGTACATCGGGTTCATCAGATGGAGCTTGGCCGGGATGTCGGCGTCCAGGCGCGCGCTGGCCCCGGCCTCGTGGCGCAGGGCGTAGAGCGTGAAGTGGCGGGCTTTGGTGGCGCCGGCGCCGTAGAGGTTGTTCTCGCCGGTGGACAGGTCGAACGCGTCGAAGGACGGGGCGTTCTTCTTGCGGGCGCCGACGTGGGCGAGGAAGTCGGCCCAGGTGAAGGCGGCCTGGCCGGCGGACCAGGTGATGAAGGGGTTCGCGGCGAGGTAGGTCGCGCGGGCGGTGTCCGACAGGGCAGCCAGGTACTTGGTGGCCGACGGCTGGATGAAGGTCTCCAGGATGTACGTGTCCAGGTTGCGCACGCTGAGGGCGCCGTAGCCCCTGGCGCGCAGCTTGAGGGACGCGATGTAGTCCGTGTACTGGGCCTTCAGCTCGCCGGAGACAGTCGCGTCGACCGCCGCGCCGGAGGCGAGTGCGTTGGCGCCCCAGTTCCACTCGTAGGCCGCGTCGGCGTGCTCCAGGTCGGTGATCGGGCACCAGTCGCCGCTGGCGAAGATCGCGTCGGAGGCGTCGGCCGCGCCGATCTCCGCGAGGTAGGAGTCGTACAGCGGGCTGTCGCCGGAGGCGCCGAGCAGTGCGGAGAGGGCGCCGCCGGCGCTGACGCCGGAGGTGACGATCCGCTCGGTGTCGCCGGGGACGCGGCCCTTGTTGAACTTCAGGTACCGCACCGCCGCCTTGAGGTCGACGATGGCGGCGGGCGCGACCCCGTAGTAGGTACCGCTCGCGTCGACGAGGCTACGACCGCGCGCGCCGGGCTCGACGACGACGTACCCGGCGGCGAGGGCGAGCTGCTGGCGGCTGAGCGTGCCGGCGGGGCCCATCGCGCCGCCGATGCCGGTGGCGTTCGCGACGGAGGACGGCATGTAGCCGCCGACCTGGTTGGCGAAGAGGATGGGTGCGTTCGTCGCGTCGACCGCCGTGCCGTCGACGGACACCGGGACGCTGACGTTCAGGGACTGGTACGCCGTGTCCACCGGGTTGGCCACATAGCTGGCGACCTTGTAGAAGCGGTAGGTCACGCTGTGGGCGGCGCCGGCGGTGTCCGTGACGCTGACGGTCTGCTCGGTGTAGGCGGCGGGGTCGAAGACCAGGGAGGAGTCCGCGGCGGCTTTCGCGGCGGCCTGCGACGTCCCGGCGGCGGCCTGCGGGGTGGCGGCGGCCTGCGTGGCGAACCCCAGGGCGGGGGCGGCTCCCGCCGCGGTGAGTCCCATGACCACAGTTCTGCGCTTCACTCGCTTCACTTCCGTCTCTCCTCTGGGCGGCTCGGTCGGACGCCAGTGGAGCAACCGTTTCTGAAGGTCTCCTTTGTGTCTCCAGTGACGGGAGGGGAACCGGCCAGGGCGGCCACCCCGTCATTGCGCCACCGAACGGAGCGAATCGTCACCAAAATTGTTAACAATGAACTCATTCGGCGACGCGCAAGTTGGCCGCAACTGATACCCGTTCTTCTATCCTTGGGGCTCATGAACCACGCCCAGCTCACCGCCCTGGGCCGCGCCCTCCGCCTCCTGGGCGAGCACGGCGAGGCTCTCACCTCCGACACCCCGGACGCCCGGCTGCACGAGGTCAAGGCCGACCTACGGCGGGCCCTGGAGCTGGTGGACGAGGGAGTGACCGGCGCCGCCCCCACCACCCGGTGCGCCGAGCATCCGAACGGGCCCGTCGACGAGAGCGCTCCCGACCTGTGCCTGCTGTGCGAGACACGGCGGCGCGCGGCCCGGCGCGACGAGTTCAACGGCCCCGCCGCACAGGCGGCGCACACCTCCCCCGCCCCCTCCCGCTACGGCGCCCGCGCCGAACGCCCGCAGCCCCAGCAGCGCTGGCTGCCCGAGCTGTGGAACGGGCAGGAGTGGCAGCTGTGCGGCACCCCGAGGCGGGACCGCCGCGAGACCGAGCTCTACATCAACGCCCTGCGCCGCGGCTCCCGGCCCGCCATGGCCTACCGGCTGGTGCACGAGTTCACCGACTACGAGGTGCTGCGGATCTGGGGCACCCCGGTGAAGGTCGACATCGAGCCGCTGGGGAACCTGTAGAGCCCGTGCGTCCCGGAGCGCCCGGACCGCCCAGCAAGCCCGGAGTGCCCGTACCGCCCGTACCGCCCGTACCGCCCGTACAAATGTTCAGTCGAGATCGGCGTGGCGGGCCACGACCTGCCGGGTCCGCTCCTCGTCCAGTTCGTACACCGTCTCGTGGGCCCGAGGGTCGCGTGCGTGGAAGGTGTGGAACATCGGGCCGGTCGCGCCGCCCAGCTCCACCAGCGACGCCGACGCCCCGCGCACGGCCCGCTCGGTCCCGGGCGCGGTGGTCAGGTCGATGCGGTTGACGACCCCGGGCGTCACCCACACCGGCGTCGAGGCCAGGAACCCGCACAGCTGGAGGTGGAAGTGCCCGGTCAGGACGACCCGGACGTCGCTGCCCCGGATCACCTCCGCCAGGGCGTCGGCGTCGCGCAGCCCGAAGACCGGCTGGGTCGTCGAGAGGTCGAGGTGGATCGGGGGGTGGTGGAAGGCGAGGACGGTGCCGCCGTGCTCGGCCGGGGTGCTCAACACCTGGCCCAGCCAGTCCAGCTGGGCCGCGCCGAGGCGGCCGTACACCTTCCCCGGCACCAGTGAGTCCAGGGTGACGAACCGCCATCCGCCGACCGTGCTCACCGCGGCCCGCACGCTGTCGGGGGCCTGCGCCCGGTCCGTGCCGTCGACCCCCAGATGCCCGCTGCCCAGCACCTTCGCGAAGGCGGACCGCTCGTCGTGGTTGCCGGTGGTGTAGAAGACCGGCGCGTCCATCGCGCGCGCGAAGTCGCCGACCAGCTCCCGTACGGTCGCGTACGCCTCCGCCGAGCCGTCGTCGGCGAGGTCGCCGGTGACGACGACCGCGTCCACGTCCCGCTGATGGCGGAGTTCGGCGAGGATCAGACGCAGGGAGCCGGTCGCGTCGGCGCCGCGGGAGCCCGGGGAGTCGACCCGCTCGATATGGGTGTCCGAGAGATGGAGAATCCTCATCTCCCGGACACTACACAGCAGTTGGAGCTTTGAACCCTCGTTCTCAGCTGAGGGTCTGGAGGGCCGCCGCGTCGTAGGGCGCCAGCTCGTCGAGGCGGCCGTCGAGGACCTTCGCCGCCCACTGCGGGTCCTGGAGCAGGGCGCGGCCGACGGCGACGAGGTCGAACTCGTCGCGCTCCAGCCGGTCGAGGAGGTCGTCGATGCCCTTGACCGGGGCGCCCTCGCCCTGGAAGCCCTTGAGGAAGTCGCCGTCGAGGCCGACCGAGCCGACGGTGAGGGCGGTCTTGCCGGTCAGCTTCTTCGTCCAGCCGGCCAGGTTGAGGTCGGAGTCGTCGAACTCCGGGACCCAGTAGCGGCGGGTGGAGGCGTGGAAGGCGTCGACGCCGGCCGCGGCGAGCGGGGCGAGGATGGCCTCCAGCTCCTGCGGGGTCTCGGCGAGGCGGGCGCGGTAGGCGTCCTGCTTCCACTGGGAGTAGCGGAAGATGACGGGGAACTCGGGGGAGACGGTCTCCCGGACGGCGGCGACGACCTCCGCCGCGAACTTCGTCCGGGCGACCAGGTCGCCGCCGTAGGCGTCCGTGCGGCGGTTGGTGCCCTCCCACAGGAACTGGTCGATGAGGTAGCCGTGCGCGCCGTGGAGCTCGACGCCGTCGAAGCCGATGCGCTCGGCGGCGGCCGCGGCCTCGGCGAACGCGCCGATGACGTCGTCCAGGTCGCGCTGCGTCATGGCCTTGCCTGCGCCCTCGGTGCCGTCGGTGCGCACACCGGAGGGGCCGACGGCGGGGGCGTCCGCGAACGGCGGCTCGCCCTGCTGCCGCACCATGCCGATGTGCCACAGCTGCGGCACGATCGTGCCGCCCGCCGCGTGCACGGCGTCGGCGACCTTCGCCCAGCCCGCGAGCTGCTCCTCACCGTGGAAGCGCGGGACGCGGTCGCTCTGCCCGGCGGAGTCGTGCCCGACGTACGTCCCCTCGGTCACGATCAGACCGACGCCCGCGGCGGCACGGCGGGCGTAGTACGACACCACGTCCTCGCCGGGCACGCCGCCCGGGGAGAACATGCGCGTCATGGGCGCCATCGCTATGCGGTTCGGCACGGTCAGGCCGTTGATCGACACCGGCCGGGAGAGGATCTCGGCGGCACGGGAGGCGGCGGGAGACGCGGAGGGGGCCGCGGAGGGGGTGGCAGTCACGACAGGGGGCTCCTCGGAGAGGTCGGTCAGACGTCGAGCAGTCTTCGGGCGGCGAACGGCGGACGGTCACACGTTCCACACGGTATGTGCACACGCATCGACCGCCCCTGAAGGCCAACCACTCCACCTGCCACCGACATTCCGCCACCCCACCGCAACCCCCTGTGATCCGGGACACGCCCACGCCCCGAGGCGCTCAAGAACCACGCCGACTGAAACACCCGAGGGCGGTACCGCCTGCCGCAGCAGGAGGTACCGCCCTCGGTAAGGACGCAGATCAACCAGAGGTCGATCAGAAGTCCATGTCACCGCCCGGCATGCCGCCGCCGGCCGGGGCCGCGGACTTCTCCGGCTTGTCGGCGATGACGGCCTCGGTGGTGAGGAACAGCGCGGCGATGGACGCGGCGTTCTGCAGGGCAGAGCGCGTGACCTTCGCCGGGTCGATGATGCCTTCGGCGATCATGTCGACGTACTCGCCGGTCGCGGCGTTCAGGCCGTGGCCGACGGGCAGGTTGCGCACCTTCTCGACGATGACGCCGCCCTCGAGACCGCCGTTGACGGCGATCTGCTTGAGCGGGGCCTCCAGGGCGAGCTTCACGGCGTTGGCGCCGGTCGCCTCGTCACCCGTCAGCTCCAGCTTCTCGAAGACCGAGGAGGCCTGCAGCAGGGCCACGCCGCCACCGGCGACGATGCCCTCCTCGACGGCCGCCTTCGCGTTGCGAACGGCGTCCTCGATGCGGTGCTTGCGCTCCTTGAGCTCCACCTCGGTGGCGGCGCCGGCCTTGATGACCGCGACACCGCCGGCGAGCTTCGCCAGGCGCTCCTGCAGCTTCTCGCGGTCGTAGTCCGAGTCGCTGTTCTCGATCTCGGCGCGGATCTGGTTGACCCGGCCGGCGACCTGGTCCGAGGAGCCGGAGCCGTCGACGATGGTCGTCTCGTCCTTGGTGATGACGACCTTGCGGGCCTTGCCCAGCAGGTCCAGGGAGGTGTTCTCGAGCTTGAGACCGACCTCCTCGGAGATGACCTCGCCACCGGTGAGGATGGCGATGTCGTTCAGCATCGCCTTGCGGCGGTCGCCGAAGCCCGGGGCCTTGACCGCGACGGACTTGAAGGTGCCGCGGATCTTGTTGACGACCAGGGTCGACAGGGCCTCGCCCTCGACGTCCTCGGCGATGATCAGCAGCGGCTTGCCCGACTGCATGACCTTCTCCAGGAGCGGGAGCAGGTCCTTGACGTTCGCGATCTTGGAGTTCGCGATCAGGATGTACGGGTCGTCGAGGACGGCCTCCATACGCTCCATGTCGGTGGCGAAGTACGCCGAGATGTAGCCCTTGTCGAAGCGCATGCCCTCGGTGAGCTCGAGCTCCAGACCGAAGGTCTGCGACTCCTCGACCGTGATGACGCCTTCCTTGCCGACCTTGTCCATCGCCTCGGCGATGAGCTCGCCGATCTGGGTGTCGGCGGCGGAGATGGAGGCCGTGGAGGCGATCTGCTCCTTGGTCTCGACATCCTTGGCCTGCTCGAGCAGGGCGCCGGAGACGGCCTCGACGGCCTTCTCGATGCCGCGCTTGAGGGCCATCGGGTTGGCGCCGGCGGCTACGTTGCGCAGGCCCTCGCGGACCAGCGCCTGCGCCAGGACGGTCGCGGTGGTCGTACCGTCGCCGGCGACGTCGTCCGTCTTCTTGGCGACTTCCTTGACCAGCTCGGCGCCGATCTTCTCGTACGGGTCCTCGAGTTCGATCTCCTTGGCGATGGAGACACCATCGTTGGTGATCGTGGGGGCGCCCCACTTCTTCTCGAGGACGACGTTGCGGCCCTTGGGGCCGAGCGTCACCTTCACGGCGTCCGCGAGCTGGTTCATGCCGCGCTCGAGGCCGCGCCGCGCCTCCTCGTCGAACGCGATGATCTTGGCCATGTGAAGTGGTCCCTCCAGGACTGGGGGTGATTCCTTCGGACCGCGCCCGCGCCCGCGACGGACGGCTCGCCTGCCCCGTGGTTCCTTGCCCCACCTGGCCTGCGGGCCTCACCGACCCGGTCCTTCTTTGTCACTCTCACCTTCAGAGTGCTAACGCCAATGATTAGCACTCGCCCATGCCGAGTGCAAGCGCCTCACCTTGATCCGCAGGTGAACACGGGCCTCCGGGCAGGTCTCCCGAGGGCCGCCGGCATGTCTCGGGAGGACTCGCGGCGGCGCCCGGAGGACTCTCGGCGACCCTCGGAGGGCTCCCGACAGCCCCTTCGGAGGACTCCCGACAGCCCCCGGAAGGCCCCCGGACATGCCGAAGGACCCGCACCCCCCAGGAGGCGCGAGCCCTTCGCTATGCTTTCGCATATGTACTGATGTGCTGATGTACTAAGTTGTACAGAAGAACGTCGCTGCAGTCGGCGCGTGCTTCAGCCGGTCGCGAGACGGACCATGTCCGCCTGCGGCCCCTTTTGGCCCTGCGAGATCTCAAAATCGACCCGCTGACCCTCTTCCAGGGTGCGGTATCCGTCCATCTGGATCGCGCTGTAGTGGACGAAAACATCCGCACCACCGTCGACCGCGATGAAGCCGTACCCCTTCTCCGCGTTGAACCATTTGACGGTGCCCTGAGCCATGCCTAACTCCCCTATTACTGGCCCTTGCACAGATCCACACTTCGCGGATCCGGGTCAGACCTCACCCCCCAGCTGATTGGGGGCGTGCGCCGGAACGCGTCGACCGCGGCCGAATGTATCTGTCCAACTGCCCTCTGCAACAGGTCAATCGGACGAGAATTCTGGACGCACTGGGTCCGGAATGTGGCGAGAATTCGCCTGAATTCGGGGCAAGTCAGGCCCCGCAAAAGCCACAAATGCCACGCAAGAGGCACACACTTTGGCTACTTCTTGTCGGGCGTAAGGCAGAAATCAAAGGCTCCGGTTCCGGGGATCTGGACCGGGTTCCCCAACTGTACCGCGCTCAACCACACTGAATTGCCCCCTCCGCTTCTCTTACGGAGGGGGCAATTCGGTGAACTCTCGGTAATCACTGTTACCGACGGTTACTACTCGTGGGTACTGACCGGAGGTCAGCCGCCCGCGACCGCCGGGATGATCGAGACGCCCGCGCCGTCCGGGGTCGCCGTCTCCAGGCCCTGCTCGAAGCGGACGTCGTCGTCGTTGACGTACACGTTGACGAACCGGCGCAGCTTGCCCTGGTCGTCGAGAACGCGCGCGGCGATGCCGGTGTGACTCTTCTCCAGGTCGGCGATGACCTCGCCGAGAGTCGCGCCCTCGGCCGTGACCTCGGCCTTGCCGCCGGTGTAGGTGCGCAGGATGGTGGGGATGCGGACGTTGACGCTCATGACGCGAGGCCAGCCTCTCGGAAGGAGTCGAGGTTCGGGCGGATGGTCGCGGTCAGGCCGGTGCCGGCCACCGCGTCCAGGGTCTTCAGGCCGTCGCCGGTGTTCAGGACGACGGTCGTCTTGGTCGGGTCGAGAAGACCGTTCTCGATCAGCTTGCGCGTCACACCCACGGTCACCCCGCCGGCGGTCTCCGCGAAGATCCCCTCGGTCCGGGCGAGCAGCCGAATCGCGTCGACGACCTGCTCGTCGTTCACGTCCTCCACCGCCCCGCCCGTCCGCCGGGCGATGTCGAGCACGTACGGCCCGTCCGCCGGATTGCCGATCGCCAGCGACTTGGCGATGGTGTTCGGCTTCTGCGGACGTACGACGTCATGGCCCGCCTTGTAGGCGACGGACACCGGCGAGCAGCCTTCCGCCTGCGCGCCGAAGATCTTGTACGGCCGGTCCTCGACGAGCCCGAGCTTGATCAGCTCCTGGAGCCCCTTGTCGATCTTCGTGAGCTGCGAGCCGGAGGCGATGGGCACCACGAGCTGGTCGGGGAGCTGCCACCCCAGCTGCTCGCAGATCTCGTACGCCAGGGTCTTGGAGCCCTCCGCGTAGTACGGCCGCAGGTTGACGTTGACGAAGCCCCAGCCCTCGCCCGCCGGGTCGCCGATGAGCTCGGAGCAGAAGCGGTTGACGTCGTCGTAGTTGCCCTCGATGCCGACGAGCTCGCCGCCGTAGATCGCGGCCATGACGATCTTGCCCTGCTCCAGGTCGTGCGGGATGAACACGCAGGAGCGGAAGCCGGCCCGGGCGGCGGCCGCGCCGACGGCGCCGGCCAGGTTGCCGGTGGAGGAGCAGGAGAGGGTGGTGAAGCCGAAGGCGCGGGCGGCCTCGATGGCCTGGGCGACGACGCGGTCCTTGAAGGAGTGCGTCGGGTTGCCGGAGTCGTCCTTGACGAAAAGCTTGCCGGCGTCGACGCCCAGCTCGCGGGCCAGGTTGTCGGCCTGGACGAGCTTGGTCCAGCCCGGGTTGATGTTCGGCTTGTCCGCCACGTCTGCCGGGACGGGCAGGAGGGGCGCGTAGCGCCAGATGTTCGCGGGGCCCGCCTCGATGCGCTTGCGGAGCTCCTCGGTGTCGTAGGAGGAGAAGTCGTAGGCGATCTCAAGCGGGCCGAAACACTCCTCGCAGGCGAAGACCGGGCCGAGGGGCACGCGGTGACCGCACTCGCGGCAGGAGAGGGCGGCGGCGGGGCCGAGGTCGACCGAGGGGGTCGCGGGGGATTCGGTGGTGCTTGCAACAGTCTGCGCAGCCATGGAGGCGAGGCCCTTTCTCCTCATCTTCCTCACGACGCATCTCGCCGTGAGACGGATTTGGCACCTTCCCGAGCCGGGAGCCTCGCGCGCATGAAATGCGGCAAGACCGGCTGGAGGGTTGCCGGGGCTTCATCGGGCCGTATCCCTCTGCCCCTCTGGATGAGCGGTATGAAGTTGTAAACGACAGCGACCTCGGACATGCGATGGTCATCCGCGTTGTTCAAGACTGTAACCGAAGGCCAGGACAGTTGAGATAGTCGTCCGAACCGCGAGATGGATCACACGGTCACCTGCCGTGCACCCGGTGTGATCACGACAGTGAGGAGCCGCTGATCGTGCTGCAAGAAACTGAGCGCTGGCTGGCCACCCGCTCCTGGTCCGTGACCGACCGCCCGCTCCACCGGATCATGGCCGCCAAGCGTGCCACGGGCCAGTCGGTGTCCGTCGTCCTGCCCGCGCTGAACGAGGAGGAGACGGTCGGTGACATCGTCGCCGTGATCCGTCACGACCTCATGCAACAGGTCCCGCTCGTCGACGAGATCGTCGTCGTCGACTCGGGCTCCACCGACCGCACGGCCCAGGTCGCCGCCGCGGCCGGCGCACGTGTCGTCCACCGCGACGAGATCCTCCCGCGGATCCCGGCCGTGCCCGGCAAGGGCGAGGTCCTGTGGCGCTCCCTGCTCGTCACGACCGGGGACGTCGTCTGCTTCATCGACGCCGACCTGAGGGAGTTCTCCTCCGACTTCGTCTCGGGCATCGTCGGCCCGCTGCTCACCGACCCGGGCGTGGACCTCGTCAAGGGCATGTACGACCGGCCCCTGGGCGGCGCCGCGGGCCAGGGCGGCCGGGTCACGGAGCTGATGGCCCGCCCCCTCCTCAACATGCACTGGCCGCAGCTGGCCGGGTTCGTGCAGCCGCTGGGCGGCGAGTACGCGGCCCGCCGCAGCCTGCTGGAGCAGCTGCCCTTCCCCGTCGGGTACGGCGTGGAGCTGGGCATGCTGGTCGACGCCCTGCACCTGGTGGGCCTGGACGCCCTCGCCCAGGTCGACGTCGGCGTGCGCAAGCACCGTCACCAGGACGGCCAGGCCCTGGGCCGGATGGCGGCCGCCATCTACCGCACCGCCCAGCTCCGGCTGGCCCGCGGCCATCTGATCCGCCCGTCCCTCACCCAGTTCGAGCGGAGCGCGGACGGCTTCGAGCCGCGCACCTACTCGGTGGACACGGAGGAGCGGCCGCCGATGGCGGAGATCGCGGAGTACGCCACGCGCAAGGTCGCGTAAGTCGCGTCAGCGGTTGCGCAACGCTGCTGAGCGGGCCGTTCACGGCTGAATACGGCCCGATACGGCCCGTTCACGCAGGGCGACCGTACGTTTGAGCGTTTCCGTACCTGGCTAGGTTGAGGCGTATGGCTTTCACCGGCAGTGGTGCTCAGGTCCTGGTCGCGTCCAACCGCGGCCCGGTCTCGTACGAGGTGAACCCGGACAGTCCGGACGGCTCGCTGCGCGCCAAACGCGGCGGCGGCGGGCTGGTCTCCGGGCTCTCGGCGATCGGCCCGGACGCGGGCGCCCTGTGGGTGTGCGCGGCGCTGTCCGACGGCGACCGGGAGGCGGTCCGGCGCGGGGTCGGCGAGGAGGGCGTGCGGATGCTGCCCATCCCGGCCGACGTGCACGCCGACGCGTACAACGGCATCGCGAACTCGGTCCTGTGGTTCGTCCACCATCTGCTCTACCAGACCCCGCTGGAGCCGGTCTTCGACGCGGAGTTCCGCCGCCAGTGGGCGTCGTACGAGACGTACAACCGCGCGTTCGCCGAGGCGCTGGCCGAGGAGGCGGGGCAGGGCGCGGCGGTGCTGGTGCAGGACTACCACCTGTGTCTGGTCCCCGGGATGCTCCGCGCACTCCGCCCCGACCTGCGCATCGGCCACTTCTCGCACACGCCGTGGGCGCCCCCGGACTACTTCGGCCTGCTGCCCGAGGACATCCGCAAGCAGCTGATCCTGGGCATGCTGGGCGCGGACCGGCTGGGGTTCCTGACCCATCGGTGGCTGGGCGCCTTCTCCGCGTGCGTCGAGGCCACGGACCTGGACGCGTCTCCGCGGATGGCCCTCTCGGGAGTGCCCGAGTCGTTCCAGTACGTCCCGAACTGGAACGGGCCCGGCCATCGCACCTGGCTCGGCGTGCACGGTCTCGGCGCGGACGCCGACTTCCTGCGCGAACGGTCGCACCGCCCGGACGTCGAGGAGCGGATGGCGTCCCTCCGGGAGGAGATCGGCGGCGAGGGCCGCAAGACCATCGTCCGCGTCGACCGCACCGAGCTGTCCAAGAACATCGTGCGCGGCCTGCTGGCCTACCGGCAGCTGCTCGACGACCACCCGGAGTGGCGCGAACGCGTCGTCCACGTGGCGTTCGCGTACCCGTCCCGCCAGGACCTGGCCGTCTACCGCGACTACATGGCGGAGGTGCAGCGGGTGGCCGACGAGATCAACGAGAGCTACGGCACCCCCGGCTGGACCCCGGTCCTCCTGCACCTGAAGGACGACTTCGCCCGCTCCCTGGCCGCCTACCGCCTGGCGGACGTGGCCCTGGTCAACCCCATCCGCGACGGCATGAACCTCGTCGCCAAGGAGATCCCGGTCGTCTCCGACGAGGGCTGCGCACTGGTGCTGTCCCGGGAGGCGGGCGCGTACTGGGAGCTGAAGGAGGACTCCCTCGTGGTCAACCCGTACGACGTCATGGAGACCGCCCGCGCCCTGCACGAGGGTCTCACCATGAAGCCGGAGGAGCGGGCCGAGCGCACCGAGAAGCTGGCGGCGGCCGCGACCGCGCTGCCTCCGGCCCAGTGGTTCCTGAACCAGCTGACAGCGCTACGGGAGATCGAGCCGATCCAGCCGGATCAGCCGAGCTGATCCGCGAGGGCCCGCAGCAGCTCCACGACCCCGGCCGGCCCGTCGACGACCAGGTCCGCCCGCTGGGCCACCTCGCCGACCTCCGTGCTGCCGCTGCACACCAGCAGGCCGGGCACGCCGTCGGCGCGGAGTTTCTCGACGGCGGCGAAGGCGGGGAGGTCCCCGAGGTCGTCGCCGGCGTAGAGGACGGACTCGGCGCCGACCTCGCGGACGTGGTCGAGGAGGGCCACGCCTTTGTCGATGCCCGGCGGGCGCAGCTCCAGGACCATGCGGCCCGGCTCGACGATCAGTCCGTGCCGGGCGGCGAGGTCGGTGAGGGGGGCGCGCAGGGCGTCGAAGGCGGCCTGGGGGTCGTCGGCGCGCCGGGTGTGGACGGCGACGGCCCGGCCGCCCTTCTCCTCGACCCAGACGCCCGGACCTCCCTGGGCCGCCTCCAGGACCGCCGGCAGCTCGGCGCGGACGGCGGCGACGCCGGGGTGGGGGGCGGGGGCGGTGAGGGCGCCGGTGCGGGCGTCCCAGCGTTCGGCGCCGTAGTGGCCGAGAACGGAGAGACGCTCCAGCCCCGCGACCCCGGCGAACCCGCCGTTGCGCACGGCGACCTCGGCCGGCCGGCCTGTGACGACGGCCACGGCGGCGACCTTCGGCGCGAGCGCGGCGAGCGCGGGCCGGGCGCCGGGGTGGGCGCGAGCGTCCTCGGGGTTCTCGACGATCGGCGCGAGGGTCCCGTCGAAGTCGAGGGCGACGAGGGCGCGGCCGGGCCGGGCGAGGATGGCGGCGAGCGCTTCACGTCCGGCGGAGGTGGTGGGGACGGGGAGGGTGGGGGATACGGGGTCCGTGGAGGGTGTCTCTTGGGTGCCCATACGGCGACGATAGCCAATCCAGCCCGCGGCACCTATGGACGCCGGTCCGGACATCTCAGCCCGTGGGGGTGCCCCCTCTGGGGGAGTTTGAGGACGAGGCCCTTTCGGGGCCGAAGCGGGGGTCTGGGGGGCGGCAGCCCCCAGGGACGGCGCCCCCTGCCCACCGGCACGACTCAGCGCTCACCCCGCCGAGCGTCCCGTACGCGACGAAGTCGGTTCACCGTCACCGGGTCATGGGCCAGCGCACGCGCATCGTCCAGGAGGGCGTTGAGGAGCTGGTAGTAGCGGACCGGGGACAGGTCCAGCTCCTCCCGGATCGCCCGTTCCTTCGCACCGGGGCCGGGGAACCCGCGCCGCTCCAAGGCCAGGATGCCCCGCTCCCTGGCCGCAAGCTCAAGCTCTTCCTCCATGCCCGGCACGGTATCCCCGCCCACCGACAGCGGCTCACTCCCCGGAGGAGTTCGCCAGCGCCGTGGCCGTCGTCTGCAGCTGGTCCAGGACCTCGGCGGGGCTGCCGTCCGCGGTCACGGCCTGACCGATCCGCTTCTTGATCGCCGCGCTGACCCCGGCCCAGGAGGTACGCCCGACGGGGGGCAGCTGGGAGAGCGTGAGCTGGTCCAGGAACGGCTGGAGGTCGGCGTCCTCCTTGGTCCCGGTCATCGCCTGGGAGGCGGAGTTGGTGACGGGCAGCAGGTCGTACTCGCGGGAGAAGTCGACGACGTTGTCCTCGCTGTAGACGAAGTCGAGGAAGTCGCCGATCTCGTCGGCGTGGCCGTTCTGCTTGAAGGCCGTCATCCAGTCGGCCACGCCCATGGAGACCTTGGCGGGCCCGTTGACGCCGGGCATCGGGACCATGCCGAACTTGACGCCCTTCTTCTCGGCCGCCTTCATCAGCGAGGGGTGGCCGTTGAGCATGCCGACGTCACCGGCGGTGAACGCGGTGAACGCGTCGGCCCGGTTGAGCTTGCCCGGCGCGACCGGCCCGGTCAGCCCCTTGCCGACCAGGTCGTTCTTCAGCCAGTCGAAGGTGTCGACGTTCTCGGTGGAGTCGAGGTCGTAGCCGCCGGCGGTCTGGGCGTAGCCGCCCCCGCCGCTGAGCAGCCACTGCATGGTCTCGGCCTGCGCCTCCTCGGGCCCGAGGGGCAGCGCGTACGGGTACTTCACGCCCTGTGCCTTGAGCGCCTGGGCGTCCTCGGCGAGTTCGGCCCAGGTGGTGGGCGGGGTGAGGCCCGCCTTGGCGAAGAGGGTCTTGTTGTAGAACAGCAGCCGGGTGGAGGAGGCGAACGGCATGCCGTACTGCACGCCTCGTACCTTGCCCGCGTCGGCGAGCTGGGAGACGAAGTCGGCCTCGACGGGGATGGAGACCACGTCGCCGACCTGGTACAGCTTGTCGGCGGCCGCGTAGTCGGCGTACGCGCCGATCTGCGCCATGTCGGGGGCGTCGCCCGAGTCGACCATCTTCTTGACCTTGGCGTCGACGTCGTTCCAGGAGTAGACGCTCACGTCGACGGTGACGCCGGGGTGGGCCTTCTCGTACGCCTCGACGAGCTGGTCCCAGTACTTCTCGGAGCTGTTGGCGCCGCTGTCGCCGTAGTCGGCGGCGACGAGTCTCAGGGTGACGTCTTCGGCGCCTGAGGTGACCCCGCATCCGGCGAGAACCGCGGCGATCCCGAGAAGGGACACCCCCGCGACCATCCCTGACTTCCCTGCCCGCCGCTGCACCGAACCGCTCCCCACTGAATCACTGGACTGTTCACCGGACCGATCGCCCGGCCGATCGCCCGGCCGATCGCCCGGCCGATCGCCCGGCCGATTGTCCGACTGACTGCACAACTGATTGCTCATACCAATGGATCCGTTATCCGGAGTAAGGTCTACACCATGGCTGTGGACTAGACCTCTACAGGCCTCTCGAGGGCGCACGGTACCCCCAAGACGCGTAAGTGGACTAGACCTCTCGCGGGTCTCGGTCCACACTGTTTCCGTGAGACATGTCATCGCCCTCGACGTGGGCGGCACCGGGATGAAGGCCGCCCTGATCGGGGCGGACGGCGCTCTGCTGCACCAAGCCCGCCGGGCCACCGGCCGTGAGCGCGGCCCCGACGCGGTCGTCGCCGGGATCCTCGGCTTCGCCGCCGAGCTGCGCGCACTCGGCGTGGAGCGGTTCGGCGAGCCCGCGGTCGCGGCCGGCGTGGCCGTTCCCGGCATCGTCGACGAGACCGCCGGCATCGCCGCCTACGCGGCCAACCTCGGCTGGCGGGACGTACCCCTGCGCGGGCTGCTCTCCGCGGAGCTCTGGATTCCGGTCGCGCTCGGCCATGACGTGCGCACCGGCGGGCTCGCGGAGGGCCGGATCGGCGCGGGCCGGGGCGCGGACCGCTTCCTGTTCGTGGCGCTGGGCACCGGCATCGCGGGCGCGATCGGCGTCGACGGCCGGGTGGAGGCGGGCGCGCACGGCTTCGCGGGCGAGATCGGCCACATCGTCGTACGGCCCGGCGGGACCCCGTGTCCGTGCGGGCAGCGCGGCTGTCTGGAGCGGTTCGCGTCGGCGGCGGCGGTGAGCGAGGCGTGGGCGGCGGCCTGCGGGGACCCGGAGGCGGACGCCGCGGACTGCGCGAAGGCCGTCGCGTCCGGCGACCCGAACGCCGTCCGGGTCTGGCAGCAGGCCGTGGACGCGCTCGCCGACGGCCTGGTCACCGCCCTCACCCTGCTGGACCCCCGCACCCTCGTCATCGGCGGCGGCCTGGCAGAGGCGGCCGAAACCCTCTTCACCCCCCTACGGGAAGCGGTCCGCCAACGGGTCACCTTCCAAAAACTCCCGGAGATCGTCCCGGCGGCGCTGGGGGACACCGCCGGCTGCCTGGGCGCAGGCCTCCTGGCCTGGGATCTCCTCAACACGACCGACGGCATGGAGGTAGCAACCTAATGGCCACCCCCTCAGGGGCGCGGGGCGTCACATCATGCGGCTCCGCCGCGTGGGCGCGACCAGCCACAACGCACCCGCAGGTACTGACCGGCGCGAGGGTGGTACTACCCACGGGCACGGTGCCCGACGGCCGCGTGACCATCGACGGCGCCCGAATCACGGCCAACGCCCCGCAGGGACACGCCGAGGTCGTGGACGTACGGGGCCACTGGCTGGTCCCCGGCTTCATCGACCTGCACAACCACGGCGGCGGCGGAGCCTCCTTCTCCGGCACGGCGGACGACGTACAGAAAGCCATCCACACGCACCGCCTGCACGGCACCACCACCCTCGTCGCGTCCACCGTCACCGACGACATGGACGTCCTGGTCCGCCAGGCCGGCCTGCTGAGCGAGCTGGCCGAGCAGGGCGACCTGGCCGGGATCCACTTCGAGGGCCCCTTCATCTCGCCGTGCCGCAAGGGCGCGCACTCCGAGGGGCTGCTGCGCGACCCGGACCCGGCGGAGGTCCGCAAGCTGATCGACGCGGCGCGCGGCCAGGCGAGGATGGTCACGCTGGCGACGGAACTGCCGGGCGGCCTGGACTCCGTACGACTGCTCGTCGAACACGGGGTGATCGCCGCCGTCGGGCACACGGACGCGACGTACGAGCAGACGGTTCAGGCCATCGACGCCGGCGCCACGGTCGCCACCCACCTCTTCAACGCGATGCCGCAGCTGGGTCACCGCTCCCCCGGTCCCATCGCCGCGCTTCTCGAGGACGAGCGGGTCACGGTCGAGCTCATCAACGACGGCACCCATCTGCACCCGGCCGCGCTGGAGTTGGCGTTCCGTCACGCGGGCGCGGGGCGCGTGGCGTTCATCACCGACGCGATGGACGCGGCCGGCATCGGCGACGGCCGCTATCTGCTCGGCCCGCTGGAGGTCGAGGTCAGCGAGGGCGTGGCCCGGCTGGTGGAGGGCGGCACGATCGCGGGCTCCACCCTCACCCTGGACCGGGCCTTCCAGCGGGCGGTGACGATCGACCGCCTCCCGGTCGAGGACGTGGTGGCCGCCCTGTCCGCCAACCCGGCCCGCCTGCTGGGCCTGGCCGACCGCGTGGGCTCCCTGGAACCCGGCAAGGACGCCGACCTGGTCCTCCTCGACGAGGACTTCGCGCTCAAGGGCGTGATGCGGCAGGGGGTTTGGGTGGTGGATCCCCAACTGGCCTGAAATGCGCGCTCGTACAGGCGCGTACAGGAACGGCGACCGACCCGGGGACTGGGCCGGTCGCCGTCCTTTTGGCATGATCGAGCCTCCGCAGACAGGAGTTCGAGAGAGGGAGGTCGGCCCAGGTGATCCTCACGGTCACGCTGAACACCGCTCTCGACGTCACCTACCGCGTCCCGGCCCTCACCCCGCACGCCTCGCACCGGGTGACCGACGTGCGGGAGCGGCCCGGCGGCAAGGGGCTGAACGTGGCGCGGGTGCTGGCGGCCCTCGGCCACGAGGTGACGGTGACCGGTTTCGTGGGCGGCGCCACCGGCCGCGTCGTGCAGGAACAACTCACCGGAATATCAGGGCTGGTGGACGCCCTGGTACCGGTCGTCGGCGCCACCCGTCGCACGGTGGCCGTCGTCGACGCCCGCACCGGCGACACCACCCAGCTCAACGAACCCGGCCCGATCATCGCCCCCGCCGAGTGGTCCGCCTTCCAGGAGGCGTACGAGGATCTCCTCGTCGGCGTCGACGCGGTGGCCCTGTGCGGCAGCCTGCCGCCGGGGGTGCCGGTGGGCGCGTATGCGGGGCTGATCCGCGTCGCGCGGGCCGCGGGGACACCCGTACTGCTGGACACCGGCGGGGAGCCGCTGCGCCGGGCCGTCGCCGCCCGCCCCGACATCGTCAAGCCGAACGCCGACGAACTGGCCGAACTCACCGGCTCCCACGAGCCGTTGCGCGCCACCCAGGACGCCCGTAGGCGCGGGGCGCAGTCCGTGGTGGCCTCGCTCGGCGCGCAGGGCCTGGTCGCGGCGACCCCGGAGGGCCGCTGGCGCGCGACCCTGCCCGCCCGCGTCCACGGCAACCCGACGGGCGCCGGCGACTCGGTCTCCGCCGGCCTCCTCTCGGCCCTGGCCGAACACCTCCCGTGGCCCGCCCGCCTGACCCGCGCGGCAGCCCTCTCCGCGGCGACGGTCCACTCCCCTGTGGCAGGGGAGTTCGACCGGACGGCCTACGAGGACCTGCTGCCCCGGATCACGGTGACCGGTGAGGCCACCGCGGCCTGACGGACACCGCTACTCCTTGACCTGGCCCGCCTTCAGCCACAGCTGGTCGAGCAGCACGTTGCACTTGTCGCCGTCCTGGCAGGAGAGCGAGATCGTGTTGGTGCCCTTGGTCAGCGTGGGCCAGGAGTAGGTCTGGGTCCAGCCCTTGGCGAAGTCGCCGTCCTCGGCATGGGCGAAGTTGCCCAGGTTGAACTTGCTGCCGAACGTCTTGCCGTTGATGCTGAGCGTCATCGACTGGTCGTCACCGGTCGCGCTGAAGTGCGCGAAGAGGGTGTACGTGCCTTGCGAGGGGATGCCGTTGACGGTCCAGGTGACCGAGGCGCCCGTCTGGTTCAGGTTGCCGACGTAGATTCCGCCGTCCGCCTGCGCGCCCTCGACGTCCGAGGCCAGAGCGGCACCGCCGTCCAGACGCAGCGCCTTCGCGTCGATCGTCGGCAGTTCCGCCGCGCTCGCGTCGCTGGTGCTGGACTCGCTGGGCGAGGGGCTCGTGGAGGCGGAGGGCGAGGTGGAGACCTGGTCGCTGCCCGCGTTGTCGTCGTTGCCGGAGTCGCCGTTGGCCATCGCGACCGCGATGCCGACCACGACCGCGGCGACCACCGCGACCGCGCCGATCAGCAGCCCCTTGGTGTTGGGGCCGCGGCCTCGGCCGCCGCCCTGCGCCGACTGCCGGCCGGTGCCGGGTCCGCCGGGGAAGCTCTCGGGGGCGCCGTAGGGCGCGTTCGGCTGGCCGTACGCCCCCTGCTGCGGAACCGTCGGCTGCTGCGGCTGGCCGTACTGCCCGTACTGGGCGGTCTGCTGCTGCGGCTGGCCGTACTGGCGCTCGCCGACCGCGCGCACCCGGCTCACCGAGTTCGGGTAGCCGTAGCCGCCGCCGGAGGGCGGCTGCGCTCCGTTGGCCTGACCGTCGGCGTAGAGGTAACCGAACGGGTCGTCGTCCTCGGGCGGGCTCGCGCCGTTGTTGCCGGGCGTCATCCCTTCGTACTCCTCAACAGGTGCGGGGCGGATGCAATACAGCGGATGCAATACAAGGGTTCAGAGTGGCGAGCCTACCCGCTCCCAGTGCCCCAAACGGGTGACTCGGATCGCATCAGGTCGGCGACGGGTCCGCTGAACTGCGGCTCATCCCGCACGTCTGTGCTGTTTGGGACGAGATCGTTTCTCGACGTACATCCGCTCGTCGGCGGACTTCAGCACTTCGTCCGCGGTCATCCCGCAGTGCGCCCAGCCGATGCCGAAGCTGGCGCCCACCCGGACGGCCCGGCCCTCGGCGCGGATCGGCTGGATGATCTCGTTGCGCAGGCGTACGGCGAGGTCGGCGGCGTCGGCGCGACCGAGTCCGTCGGCGAGGATCACGAACTCGTCGCCGCCGAGCCGGGCCACCGTGTCGCCGTCGCGGACGGCCCGCGACAGCCGCCGGGCGACCTCGATGAGGACCGCGTCGCCCGCGTTGTGCCCGAACCGGTCGTTGATCGACTTGAAGCCGTCGAGGTCGCAGAAGAGGACCGCGAGTCCCTTGGCGCCGTCGTCGGGCGCGCCGTCCTCGGGGGCGACGGTGTGCACATGGTGGTCGTAGGCGTCGTACGCCTCGGTGCCGGGGGGCCGGTAGTCGAAGCCGTGGCCGTTGGCGTCGAAGGCGGGGTGACCGTAGGCCGTGTCCACGGCCTCCATCGCGTCCATGGCGTTGGTGGCGTGCATGGAGTCGAGGGCGGCGGGGTGGGCGGACTGCGGGCGCCGACAGAGCCGGGCGGACAGGCGCGAGCGCAGTTCGGCGGAGTTCGGCAGTCCGGTGAGGGAGTCGTGCGAGGCGCGGTGGGCGAGCTGGAGCTCGCGGCGCTTGCGTTCCTCGATGTCCTCGACGTGGGTGAGGAGGAAGCGGGGTCCGTCGGCGGCGTCGGCGACGACGGAGTTGCGCAGCGAGACCCAGACGTAGCTGCCGTCCCGCCGGCCGAGCCGGAGTTCGGCCCGTCCGCCTTCGGCGGAGGTGCGGAGCAGGGTGCCTATGTCCTCGGGGTGGACGAGGTCGGAGAAGGAGTAGCGGCGCATCGCGGAGGCGGGGCGGCCCAGGAGGCGGCACAGCGCGTCGTTGGTCCTGAGTATCCGCCCGTGCTGGTCGCCGCCCATCTCGGCTATCGCCATGCCGGAGGGGGCGTACTCGAAGGCCTGCCGGAAGCTTTCCTCGCTCGCCCGCAGGGCCTGCTGCTCGCGTTCGAGCCGGACCAGCGCGCGCTGCATGTTGGCACGTAGACGCGCGTTGCTGATCGCGATCGCGGCCTGGAAGGCGTACATCTGGAGGGCTTCACGGCCCCAGGCGCCGGGCCGCCGGCCGTTGCGCGGCCGGTCCACGGACAGGACGCCTATCAGCTCGCCGGGCGAGCCGCCGCCGCCCGGCGCGGCCGGGGTGAGCATGGGCGCGAAGAGCCGGTCCGAGGGGTGCCACTCGTCCTCGAAGCGCGGCGCGGGCCCGTCGGTGTACCACTGCGGGACGTCGTCGTCGTCGAGGACCCAGCCCTCGGTGTGGGGTATGAAGATCAGGTCGCCCCAGGTCTCGCCCATGCCCAGCCGCCGCTCCCAGGACTCCCGCGAGCCGACCCGGCCGGTGATGAGGGCCTCGGCGGCGGGATTGCCGGAGAAGGCCGCGACCACGAGATCGCCGTCGCTGCGTACGAGGTTCACGCACGCCAGCTCGTACCCGAGTGCCGTGACCACGCCGTCGGCGACGGTCTGCAGTGTGTCGGCCAGGCTGCGGGCCGTGTTCATGTCGGCCATGACCTGGTGCAGCTGTCGCAGGGACGCAAGACGGACGTACGGCTCCGACTCGGTCTCCATGCTTCGCCCTCCCCCCGAGACTTCGCAGCGAATCAAGGGTTGTCTTCGGCGTTACGTTCCTAGCCAGTTCCTTGCTGATCCTTGTCGGCTTCCCCGCCACTGAATCACAGCGCGCTGCCCACTCGGTACACAGGGTCAACAATTAATACCCCTTGTGACTCAAGTCACAGATGAACATGAACAATTGCGTGGGGTTTCTGCGTTTTCTCTGTGTGTTTACTGAGCGTATAGGGCTCGATACACGCCCTATAGGCATCGGTCTCCATCAGTCTCCATCGGTCTCCATCGGCTTTCATCCGCCTTCATCGGTCTTGGGTCCTACGACCGCTCTCGGGCGGAGGTCCGATGCGGCGCGCCCGGGACGGACACTAGCGTTCCGGACGTGCCTCCAGACGTGCTCCACACCGCCCCCGCCCCCGGCGCTTCCCCCGGCCCTGTCCACACCCCTGTTCCCGTCCCCTCCCCCGCCTCCGGGCATGCTGAGGGGGTGAGCAACGACGAGTTCCGCGCCGTGATGTCCCGGCTGGCCGGCGGCGTGGTCCTGGTGACCGCGCAGGAGCCGTCGCTGGACCCGGACGACCCGCGGGCGCCCGCCGGCGAGTACGCCGGCATGACGGCCACCGCCTTCCTGTCGGTCTCCCTGGACCCGCCTCTGGTGCTGGTCAGCCTGCGCACGGGCTCCCGGATGGACGACGTGATCGACGAGCAGCCGCTGTGGGCGGTGTCGGTGCTCGCCGAGAGCCAGCGGCACCTCGCGGGCCGCTTCTCGATGAAGGGCCGCCTCAGCGACCGCCTCCTCTTCGAGGACATCCCGTACGTCCGCGGCGAGGCGACCGGCGCGCCCCTGGTGGGCGGCGCGCTGGGCGCCGTGGAGTGCCGTACCGAACAGCGGGTGGCGGCGGGCGACCACACGCTGGTGATCGGGCGCGTGCTGAGCGCGCGGGTGCCGAGCGCCGAGGGCGGCCCACTGCTGTATTTCCGGGGCGGATACCGGCAGTTGGGATGACCGGTCGGGGTGACGCGGAAATAGCGTGGCCGGTCTGGGATTCGGGTGTCTAGGGTGCGCACATGACGACCCCCACGACGAGGCCGGGACTCCGCCTCGAGGAAATGACCCCGCGGAATTTCGAGGCCGCGACCGCCATTCGCGTACGCCCCGACCAGGAGTTCGCGGTCTCCCCCGTGATGCAGTCCCTCGCGGAGGCGTACGTCCATCCCGACGGCGTCGCCTGGCCCCGACTGATCGTCGATGAAAACCGTCCCGTCGGTTTTCTTATGGCCTTTCTCGACATCGACTGGCGCGCCGACGGCGGCAGCGTCCTGCGCTCCGGGCTGTGGCGGCTCAACATCTCGGCCGAGGAACAGGGCCGCGGCTACGGCCGCTTCGCCGTCGAGTCCGTCGCCGCGGAACTGCGCCGCCGGGGCGCCAAGGAGATGTACGTCACCTGGCACGAGGGCGAGAACGGCCCGGAGGCCTTCTACCTGAACCTCGGCTTCCGCAAGACCGCGGAGCGGAGCGAAGGGGAGGCGGTGGGCGTTCTGACGCTGGAGGAGCCGGAGGGACCCGTCGAGGAGGGGCCCTGAGGAGCTCCAGGGCTGGTTGCTCACGCCGGCTGACTGTTCACGCCAGCTGACTGTTCACGACCAGTCGCGGCCGTTTCTTCCTCGCTTGGTGTCGGAGCGCTGCTTCTTCTCCCGCAGCCGGCGCTCGTTGATCCCGCGGGGTATCCGGGTGGGCCGACGGGGCTTGGGCGGCGGGGCGCTGGCCTCGGCGAGCAGCGCGGCGAGCCGTACGGCGGCGGTCTCGCGGTTGCGCCACTGGGAACGGTGCTCGGAGGCGCGTACGGCGATGACGCCGTCGATCAGCTTCCCGGCCAGCCGCTCCAGCGCCCGCGCCTTCCACACCTCGGGCAGGGCCTCGGTGCGGGCGAGGTCGAAGCGCAGCTCCACCTGGGAGTCGCTGGTGTTGACGTGCTGCCCGCCCGGCCCCGAAGACCGCGAGAAACGCCAGACGAGCTCGGCCTCGGGGAGGGAGACGGAGCCGCGGATGAGATAGGGACCGGACATGCCGACCATGTTCCCGCCCCCGCCGTCCCCCAGTCACCCGAATATCCCGCGCGGGTCCCCCCGAGCACCGACCGCTTGGTAAAGAAAGTAAAGAAACCGGGAGTCGCGGGGAACCTTGACCACCCTTCGCTGCGTTCATAGGGATAGCTGTAGCTTCGTGCCGTACGAAGCCCGTTACGACGCCGACGCCGACGCCGTAAGCAACGAGGGAAGGGACTCCCGAACCATGGCTGTAAGCCTGTCCAAGGGTGGCAACGTCTCGCTCACCAAGGAGGCTCCGGGCCTGACCGCCGTCACCGTGGGCCTCGGCTGGGACGTCCGCACCACCACCGGCACGGACTTCGACCTCGACGCCTCCGCGATCGCGGTCAACCCCCAGGGCAAGGTCTACTCGGACGCCCACTTCGTCTTCTTCAACAACAAGCAGACGCCGGACCAGACCATCGTCCACACCGGTGACAACCGCACCGGCGAGGGCGCGGGCGACGACGAGGCGATCAACGTCAACCTGGCGGGCCTCCCCGCCGACGTCGAGAAGATCGTCTTCCCGGTCTCGATCTACGACGCGGAGAACCGCTCGCAGAACTTCGGCCAGGTCCGCAACGCCTACATCCGCATCGTCAACCAGGCCGGCGGCGCCGAGATCGCCCGCTACGACCTCTCCGAGGACGCGGCGACCGAGACGGCCATGGTCTTCGGCGAGCTCTACCGCAACGGCGCGGAGTGGAAGTTCCGCGCGGTCGGCCAGGGCTACGCGTCGGGCCTGGTCGGCATCGCCCAGGACTTCGGCGTGAGCGTCTGACGGACGGTCCGTTCTCGTCCTGACGGTTCGTTCTCGTCCTGTCGAAGCCCCCGGCCACCGGTTCCCACCGGCCGGGGGCTTCGCCGTGCCCTCCCCTCACGTCACGTCAGACCGCTCCCCTTCACGATGAAGGCGGCGATGTCGTGGTCGGGGCAGCACCCCGGGAGGACCGGCCCGTGATCGGGCGGCGGACTCCAGGAGACGTCCGCCGCCACCCCGGGTTCAGGTCCGGAGACATCCGGCTCGATGGCGTAGACGATCAGCATCTGGTCCGGGTCCTCGGGAAGGAGCAGCGTGCGGAAGGTGGAGGTGAGGGCACCGAGCAGCGGGTGCTGGAGCCTGTAGGAGCCGTGCATGGGGTCGACGACGTTCTGCTCGTTCCACAGCCGCCGGAAGTCGGGGTCCGCCGCGGCCAGTTCCGCGATGAACGCGTTCGTCTCCTCGCCCTCGGGATGGCGGCCCACCTCCAGCCGCAGCCAGGCGACGACGTGCCGTGCCATGACCGGCCAGTCGAGCACCAGTTGCCGGATGGCGGGCTGCCGGTACACCAGGAGCGCCAGGTTGCGCTCCGGGACGGGCCCGAAATCGAGGAAGATCTTCGCGGCGGGCCGGTTCCACGCCAGTACCTGGGTCCGACGCCCCAGGACGAACGCCGCGGTGTCCGGCATGTTGTCCAGCAGCCACTGCGACCCCTCCGAGACCCGGTCCGCGACGGGTTGCCGGGGCTGTCTCCGGTCGGGACGGTCGGGACGGGCGAGGTTGTGCAGATGGACCCGCTCCAACTCGTCCAGCCGCAGCGCACGGGCGACCGCGTCGAGTACGGCTGCGGAGACCTTGTGATTCCGTCCCTGCTCCAGCCGGACGTAGTAGTCGACCCCGACCCCGGCCAGCTGCGCCAGCTCCTCCCGCCGTAACCCGGGCACCCGCCGCACCCCTCCGAACGACGGCAGCCCCACCTCGGCCGGGCTCAAGCGGGCACGTCTGGACCGGAGAAAGGCACGGAGTTCGGTACGTCTGTTCATGGCTCCCCCTGGCCGGAATCGGCTCCACCGGAATCGTAAACAGGCCACCTGTGCGGCACGGGTCGCGGCCCGATCGGAGGCGGCCGGACACGCTCGGCCGCGACCGGCCGCGATAAGAACGGATGCACGGCGGTTCGACGCGAGCCAGGGGCCCGCTGGACCCCTCCCGCCGAACCGGCCAACTCGAAAGGCTGGAGCCACGCGCCGCCCGGCCCGTCCGAGGGATACGGGCCGGCGGCGCGCTGACCGAGGCCCACGCCCGACACAGCCGCCTCCCTCCAACGGGCAAGCCGAGTTGGTCGAGGTCGAGACCTACGCCGGAACAATCGGCGGTTTGCGGCCAGGAAGCGCGAGACTGATCGAGGCCGAATTGCGCGCCCTTACCTGAGGATTTGGGCCTACGACGGGGACTCCTGCCCACCTCGAAAGCCGCCGAGCGCAGCCGTGCCGGGCCCGAATCCACCAAACGTTCTCCATGACCGGTTCGGAGACGATCCGCGCCCCGCGACGGGGGCAGAACGCCACGTCGAGGTACGCGCGGGCCGCGAGCGCGAGCCCCGGGTCGGTCGCCTCGCGCAGACAGGCGGCGAAGTCGGCCCGGGTGCGCGGAGTCAGGCCGTAGCGCTCACGGCCGGCCTCGGAATGGGCGGACCTGACAAGCGCGTGGCCACCCGTGCTCTCCGGCATGGCGGGCCGGTGGCGGGGCGAGCGCCCACCACGCTCCGCCCGTGCCCGGTGCGCCCCCGCCCGCCCGGCACGGGCACCGCCGTCATGCCCGCCGTCACGCCCGCACCACTACCCTGCGCCCATGCTGCTCGAGCCTCTCCCCCTCACCCCCGACCACGACATCCCCGCCCCCCTCCTCACCGAACTCACCGCCCTGTACGCGGCGAACCACGAGTTCCACGCCCTCAGCGGCGACTTCCCCGACCCGGACGACATCCGCCCGGAGCAGGTGGCGGCGGCGCTCGCCGACGAGTTGGCGAACCCGGACGTGGAAGTGCTGCTCGCCCGGAGCGCTGGGCGGCTGGTCGGAGTCGCGGTCACCCTGGGACGGCACCCCGACCCGGCCGACCCGGACCCGTGGATCGGACTGCTGCTGGTGGACAGGGGCGTGCACCGGCAGGGGTACGGGCGGCGGATCGCGGAGCGGGTCGAGGAACGGTTCCAGGCGGCGGGCCACACCGCCGTACGTCTCGCCGTCCTCGACGCCAACCCCAAGGGCCTCGCCTTCTGGACCGCCCTCGGGTACGTGGTCATCGGCCACCGGCCCGACCTCCAACTCGGCCGCCCCTGCGCCGTGCTGCGCAAGCCGCTCCACCCGTCCCACACGCCCGTCACACCCCGCACACCCCGCCGCGCCGCCCGCGTCGCCGTCGTTGACCCGGCGGGGTCGGTCCTTCTCTTCCGGTACGACAACGTCGAGGTCGGCGTCCACTGGGCGCTGCCCGGGGGCGGGCTGGAGGGGGACGAGGCTCCGCGCGAGGGGGCGTTGCGCGAGTTGCGCGAGGAGACCGGGTGGGAGGACCTCGAGCCCGGGCCTCTGCTGTGCACCTGGGAGCACGACTTCACCCACTCCGACGTCCCCGTCCGCCAGCACGAACATGTGTACGTCACCCGGGGTCCGCGTCGGGAGCCCGGCGGCGCGCACCTCGCGGCGGCCCACGCGGCGGACGGCATCCTCACCTGGCGCTGGTGGACGCGGGCGGAGCTCGCCGAGGAGGCGGAGCCGGTGTGGCCGACAGGGCTCGCCCGGCTGCTGGAGGAGTGGGAAGCGGGACACGGGGGACACGGGGACTGAGATCAGCCGGTGCCGTAGGGGTCACTCCGTTACTCCGATGCTCCCTTGCTCCACGCGGATTGGTTCGCCTAGCGCATCACGCAGGCGGGAGGTCCGGCTTTCCGGCTCCGTACAGCCAGTCCCGCCAGACGGCCGTGAAGTCCTCGTCCGGGGCCTGCTGCTCGACGTACGCCGTGAAGTCGTCGGTGTCCGCGGTGCCGTGGCGGTGGGCGGCCGCCCAGCCCTGGACGATGTCGTAGAAGGCGTCGTCGCCGACGATCTGGCGGATGCGGTGGACGACCATCGCGCCGCGCTGGTAGACGGGGGCGTCGGAGATGTGGGCCGCGCTCGTCGGCTTGGCGGGCGGGAAGGCCCACAGGTCCTCGTAGCCGCCCTCGCCGTCCTCGCCTTCCTCGCCGTGGTCGTACAACTCGGTGAAGGTCTCCTCCGCCGTGTCGCCGCCCTGGTCCTCCGTCCACAGCCACTCCGCGTACGTGGCGAAGCCCTCGTTGAGCCACATGTCCTGCCAGGTCTTCGGGGTGACGGAGTCGCCGAACCACTGGTGGGCGAGTTCGTGGACGAAGGTCTCGGTGTCGGGGGCGCCGGGGTAGACGGGGCGGTTCTGGGTCTCCAGGGCGTACTCGGCGTCCTCGGGGCGGTCGACGATCGCGCCGGTGGAGGAGAAGGGGTACGGGCCGAAGTTGTCCTCCGCCCAGTCCAGGGCCTCGGGCAGCTTCGCGAGCACCTTGCGGCTGGCGGCCGTCTGCCGCGGGTCCACGGCCACGTACACCGGCAGGCCGTCGTCGGTGGTGGTGCGGGTGACGTCGTAGCGGCCGATCGCGAGGGTGGCGAGGTAGCTCGCCATCGGTTCGGCGGTGCGCCAGGCGAAGGTCGTGCGGTCGCCGGTCGTGCGTTCGCTCCTCAACTCGCCGTTGGAGACGGCCGTCAGGCCCTTCGGCACGGTCACGGCGATGTCGTACGACGCCTTGTCGGACGGGTGGTGGTTGCCGGGGAACCAGGCCATGGAGCCGGTCGGCTCGCCGAGCGCCAGCGCTCCGTCGGCGGTCGGCAGCCAGCCCTCCTCGGAGCCGTCGGGGTCGGTGATCGTCTGCGGGCGGCCGGCGTAGCGCACGGTCACCTCGAAGGTCCGCCCCTTGGTCAGGCCCTCGCGCGGGCGGACGGTGAGCTCCTGACCGTCCCGCTCGAAGGAGGCCGCGCTGCCGTCGACGGTGACCTTCGTGACGTCCATGCCCTTCAGGTCCAGGTCGAAGGAGGACAGCGCCTGGGTGGCCCGGGCGGTGAGGACGGCGGTACCGGTGAGACGGCCGCCGTCGGAGGTGTCATCGGGGTCGTCGGCAGGCTCGTAGGCGAGGGTCAGGCCGTAGTGGGTCACGTCGTACCCGCCGTTGCCCGCCTTCGGGAAGTACGGGTCGCCCAGGCCCGAAGCGCCCGAAGCGCCCGAGGCCCCGGACTCGTCGTGGCCGCCGCTGTCGCACGCGGTCAGTCCGAGGGCGAGCAGTGAGGCGGCGACGGCCGGGACAAGGCGCACGGATCGGGACATGTCAGTGATCCTATGGTCGGAGGCCTGGGTTCCACGGGGGCGTGACACCATCGCCTACGTGCTCGACATCGGCTACGCCCTCTCCAACCGGTTCCCGGACCCGCCGCACGCGGACTACCGTCGCGTGGACATCCACGCCCTGCGCCACGACCTCTTCTGCGGCGACGTCTACCTCGCCGACACCAAGGCGGACCGGGAGCTGTCCACAGCCTGGGGATGGGTGCCGGTGCTCGACTTCGCGTGGGCGCTGTGCGACATCGTGGAGCGGATCGACCAGGACCCGGCGGGCTCCCGCGCCTCCCGCCCCCAGTACGCGGAACTGGACTTCACCGAGTCCACCGACCGCATGCTGTTCGAGCGCCGCTTCGGCTGGGTGGACATCGAGGCCGACTGGATGCCGGCCGAGGAGCCGCCGCTGACCTTCTCCCACGCCGACCTGCGCCGCGAGTCCCGCGACTTCCTCCACGACCTCCTCGCCGACCTCATCGACCTCCACGAGGACCTGGGCGAGAACCCGGCGATCTGGACCCTCCAGGCCCGGTTCCCCCGGGTCGGGTAACGGAGTCCCTCGCTTGCCACGACTCCCTCCCTCACCCCTCCACCCTGATCCCCAACTCCCCCGCCAACACCGGTGCCAGATCGAGTAGTTGGGCCGTGCTGATCACCGCGCCCGACAGGCGGTCCAGGCCGGAGGCGATGCCCAGTTCCGTCGCGCCGCGCAGGTCCACGTCCGTGAGGGTCGACGCGGTGAAGTCGGCGGCTTTCAGGGCGCAGTCGACGAACTCGACGCGTTCCAGACGGGCGCCCGCGAAGTCCGGTTCGACCAGGACGCAGCTCTCGAAGACGACGTCCCGCAGCCGTGCCTGGCGCAGGTTGAGGTAGTCGATCTTGCCGCCGCGGATCACCACCCGCTCCAGTACGGAGCCGTGCATCTGGGTGCCGCCCAAGCGCGCGTCGATCAGCTCGACGTCGCGCAGGGTCGACTCGGCGAGGTCGGTGCCGACGCCTCGGACGCCGGTGAGGAGCGAGTCGAGCAGGCGGGCGTGGTGCAGTCGCGTCCCGTCCAGCGCGCAGCCCGTCAGCGCGCAGTCCATGAAGCGGGCGCCCCCGCCGTCCTGCCCGGCGAGGTCGGTCTCGCGGAACTCCACCCCGTCGTAGTCCCCGTCGGGCTCCAGCTGCCCGCCCTCGTACGGCTCCAGGGCGGGCAGCCGCACCTCGGGCCGCCGAGCCCCCTTGACCGCTCCGCGCGCCCCGCCGGCCCCGCTGGTCCTGCCCGTCGCACCCGTCCCGCCAACCCGTGTCCTCGCCATGCCCCCATCCTGCCCCCCGCCACTGACAATCCCCCGAGCCGCCCACGAACCGCCTTCGATCCGCTCTCGAACCGCCCCCGGGCCATCCCCCGGGCCACCCTCGAATCACCCTTGACCTCAACAATGCTTGAGGTTGAAGAGTGGACCCCATGCACGCCATACGTCTCCACGCCTACGGCCCCGCCGAGAACCTCCTCCACGAGGAGGTCGAGGACCCCGTCCCCGGCCCCGGCCAGGTCCGCGTCGCCGTAGCGGCCGCCGGTGTCCATCTCCTCGACACCGCCCTGCGCGAGGGCCTGCGGGGCCCCGCGCCCGCACCCACGCCCCTGCCCACCGTCCCCGGCCGCGAGGTCGCCGGGGTCGTGGAGTCCCTCGGCGAGGGAACCCCCGCCTCCTGGCTCGGCAAGCGCGTCGTCGCCCACCTCGGCTTCGCCCCCGGCGGCTACGCGGAGCTCGCCGTCACCGACGCCGACCGGCTGCACGAGATCCCGGCGAACCTGGACCCCGCAAGGGCCGTCGCGATGATCGGCACGGGCCGTACGGCGCTGGGAATCGCGCAGTTCACCGACCTCGGGCCGGACTCCGTCGTCGTGATCCCGGCGGCCGCCGGAGGCATCGGCACCCTCCTCGTGCAGTACGCCAGGAACGCGGGCGCCACCGTCGTCGGTCTCGCCGGCGGCCCGCACAAGACAGCGCGGGTACGGGCGAACGGCGCGGACCTCGCTGTGGACTACCGGAACCCCTCCTGGCCGCAGCAGGTCCGCACGGGGCTGGGCGGCCGGACCGCGACCGTCGTCCTCGACGGCGTCGGCGGGGACGTGGCCCGCGAGGCCGTCGCCCTTCTCGGCCCCGGCGGCCGGCACCTCGTCTTCGGCTGGTCCGCGGAAGGCGTCCGCGACGGCAAGGGCCACTTCGTCGAGGGCGTCTCGCAGTCGGTCCTCGGGCCCCCGATGATCGAGAAGGCCGGCGGCCTGCGCGCCCTCGAACTGCGCGCCCTCGCCGAGGCCGCCGCCGGCCGGCTCAGCCCCGCCGTACAGCGCTTCCCGCTCGCCGAGGCGGCCGCCGCGCACCGCGCACTGCAGACGCGCGAAACCGCCGGAAAGGTGGTATTGGAGCCTTGACCAGCAATAAGCCGCCTGAAGGTGCGATTCAGCACGATTCATGGTCTTCTGGCTGAATGAGCGTCACCCGGACAGGTGAACCCTCCCCGGACCCCTCGGAACCGTCGGCCGCCTCGAACTCATCGAACCCGCCGGACGCCGAACCCGACCCCCGCCGCTGGTGGGGCCTGGTGGTCATCGCTCTCGCCCAGCTCATGGTCGTCCTGGACGCGACGATCGTGAACATCGCACTGCCCTCCGCGCAGCAGGACCTGGGCATGTCCGACGCCAACCGCCAGTGGGTCATCACCGCCTACAGCCTCGCCTTCGGCGGACTGCTCCTGCTGGGCGGCCGGATCGCCGACCTGATGGGCCGTAAACGCACCTTCGTCTTCGGGCTGATCGGCTTCGCCGCCGCCTCCGCGCTGGGCGGCGCGGCCGTCAACTCGGGGATGCTCTTCGGCGCCCGCGCCCTCCAGGGCGTGTTCGCCGCCGTGCTCGCGCCCTCCGCGCTCTCCCTGCTGACGACGACCTTCACCGACCCCAAGGAACGCGGCAAGGCCTTCGGCATCTACGGCGCCCTGGCCGGCAGCGGCGCCGCGATCGGCTTCATCGTCGGCGGTCTGCTCACCGAGTACCTGAACTGGCGCTGGTGCCTGTACGTCAACGTGCCCATCGCCGTCGTCGCCGTCTTCGGCGCCTTCGCCCTGCTGCACGACCGCCCCGGCCACACCGACGTCCGCCTCGACGTGCCCGGCGCGGTGCTGGGCTGCAGCGGGCTGGTCGCGATCGTCTACGGCTTCAGCGAGGCCCAGCCGCGCGGCTGGACCGACCCGCTGGTGCTGGGCCTGCTCGCGACCGGAGTCGTCCTGCTCACGATCTTCGTGTGGTGGCAGACGAAGGCGCGGGTCCCGCTCCTGCCGCTGCACATCGTCAAGGACCGCAACCGCGCGGGCTGCTTCCTGACCATGGGCCTGGCCGTCATCGGCATGTTCGGCCTGTTCCTGTTCATGACCTACTACCTGCAGGTCGTCCTCGGCTACTCCCCCATGAAGACGGGCCTCGCCTTCCTGCCGCTCACCGTCGCGATCATCACCGGCTCCACGCAGATCTCCGCCCGGCTGATGAACCGCGTCGCCCCGCGCATGCTGATGGTCCCCGGCATGGTCCTGGCCTCGACCGGCATGGTGATCCTGACCCAGATGACGGTGGACTCGTCGTACGCCACCGAGATCCTGCCCGCGCTGCTCCTCATGGGCCTCGGCATGGGCCTGACCTTCATGCCGGTGTTCGCCACGGCGACCGCCGGGGTCGCCCCGCAGGACTCCGGCGTCACCTCGGCCACCGTCAACACCTCGCAGCAGGTGGGCGGTTCCATCGGCACGGCGCTGCTCAACACGATCGCCACCACCAGCAGCACCGCCTACATCGCCGCCCACCTCGCGCACGCGAACCCGTCCCAGAAGGAACTGATCACCCGCGAGGGCATCGTGCACGGCTACACGGTCGCCATCTGGTGGGCCGCGGGCATCATGCTGCTGGCCGGCCTGGTCGCGGGCCTGATGGTGACCGCGAAGCCCCCGCGCCGCGAAGCCCCGGCCCGAACCACCGCACCGGAGCCGGTCGCCTAGGACCAGTCCCCGACACCCCCAGGACTACGTCCTTCACCTCCCCGCCACCCGATCCGCGATCCGCGCCAGCCGCGAGGACCCGGCGCTGTGCGAGCCGGTCTCCCGCCGGTCGGCGGCACGGTAGGTGGCGTACATCCCCTGCACGCCCAGCCAGCGCAGCGGCTCCGGCTCCCATCTGCGCACCTTGTGCCCGACCCACGGCAGTTCGGTGAGTCCGGTCGACCCGCTCTCCCCGGAGTCGAGCAGGACGAGATCCCGCAGCGTCCGGCCGGCGAGATTCGCGGTGGCGACGCCCGAGCCGACGTAGCCGCCCGCCCAGCCGAGGCCGGCGGCCCGGTCCAGGGTCACCGTCGCGCACCAGTCGCGCGGCACGCCCAGCACCCCGGACCAGGCGTGCTCGATCCGCACCCCGGCCAGCGCCGGGAAGAACCCGACCAGGATCTCGCGCAGCGCCCGGACCGTCTCGGGCTGCGTCCGCCCGTCGTTGTCCGTCCGCGACCCGAAGCGGTACGGCACTCCGCGCCCGCCGAGCGCGATCCGCCCGTCGGCGGTGCGCTGGGCGTACATGTAGGCGTGCGCCATGTCGCCGAGCGCCTCCCGCCCCGCCCAGCCGACCGCCGCCCACTGCTCCTCGGTGAGCGGCTCGGTGGCGATCATCGAGGAGTTCATGGGCAGCCAGGTCCGCCTCTCGCCCTTCAAGGCCGCGGTGAAGCCCTCGGTGCAGCGCAGCACGTACGGCGCGCGCACGATCCCGTACGGCGTCACCGCGCGCCCCGCCCCGATCTCGGTCACCGGAGTCGACTCGTGGACCGTCACGCCCAGCGCCTCGACGGCCGCCGCCAGCCCCTTCACCAGCTTCACCGGATGCACGCGCGCCCCGTGCGGGGTCCAGCTCGACCCCACGGCCCCGGCCACCCGCACCCGCTCGGCGGTCTCCCGGGCGCCGTACAGCTCGCGGTCGTCCTCCCCGTACGCCAGCTCGTGCGCGTGGAAGTCCTTCAGCCTGGCCAGCTGGGCGGGCGTGCGGGCGACTTCGAGGACCCCGCCGACCTGGACGTCGGCGTCGAAGCCCTCCTCCGCGGCCACGCGCACGACCTCGCCGACCGTGTCGTTCATCGCCCGCTGGAGCCGTACGGCGGCCTCGTGGCCGTGGAGTCTCGCGTACCGGTCGCGGCCCGCGATGCCGTTGTACAGCCAGCCGCCGTTGCGCCCGGACGCGCCGTAGCCGCAGAACCGCTGCTCCAGGACGGTGATCCGCAGCGCGGGCGACGCCCGCTTCAGGTAGTACGCCGTCCACAGCCCGGTGTACCCGCCCCCGACGATCACCACGTCGGCGGACGCGTCCCCGGCGAGCGGCTCCCGTACGGCGGGCAGCCCGTCGTCCGCGTACCAGAAGGAGACCCCGCCGTTGACGAAACCGTTCATGGACGGACGTTAACCCGGCGGGGCGGCCGCCGTCTCCTTCGGATTCCGTCGTTCCGCACGGCCTCCCGTACGCCCTCTGACCAGCGGATAGCACGCCAGCCCGATGAGCACGGAGACGAAGTGACCGAAGTCGGTGAAGGTCGCCCCGGAGGTCAGCGGGACGACGTACACGACGAGGACGGCCGCGAGACACGCGTACCGCCAGGGCGAGGGGATCCGGTAGACCAGCACCGCGACGACCCCCGCCAGCGCGTAACTCACCCCCACGTCCAGGGTGTTGACCGCCGACCCCGGCGCGATGCCGTCCCGGATCGCCTTCAGCAGCGCGCCCTCGCTGATCAGCGTCGCCAGCACATGCGCGGCCACGCACACCGCCAGCCACCGCACGGTCCCCAGCCACCGCTCGGCCTGCGCGTGGAACACGGAGTACAGCACCGCGTACGGCAGCCAGTGGCCGCCGTCGATCCACATCGCGCTCGACACCAGGACCCGCACCGGATGCCGGGACAGCTCATGGAGGTTGGTGGACCGCTGGCGCAGGAACTCCTGTTCGAACTCCGGGGACATGTGATGCAGGGCGACCGTGGTGACGAACAGGATCGCCAGCCACACGTACGTGCCGGGGGCGCTGCGGATGTACGCCCACACCGCGCGCGGGGCCCCGGAAAGACGCATGAGCCGATTCACGCACGCCAGTATCGTCCCGGAAGTGATCGACATTCCGGCCGAGCTGGTGACAGAACAGGTAAAGATCGACGGCACGACGGGACGGACCTTCGTCGCCGGGCCGCCGCACACGAGGCGACGGCCTCGCCGATGCGGGACTGCCGTCAAGGACTGCCGTCAACGCCCTCACGGTCCAAGATCGCGGGGGCGTTTCGGCTGGTAGATCGCGGAGCCCCCTGTCGGATTCGAACCGACGACCTTCGCTTTACAAGAGCGGTGCTCTACCAGCTGAGCTAAGGAGGCGTGCACGTGTGCTTCTTGCCTGCTGCTCGCTTGCCGCTCGCGCACGTGCCCGTGCAGTGTACCCAGGTCGCCCGGGGTCCCTGTCGAAAATTTCCTCGAAGTTCACATGCCTCCGGGTACTGACAGATCGGATGGACGCGAGGTAGCGTCCTGAGCCAGTTCACCTGTGTGGACTACACCATCCCGGGGCGACCCGGGACGGCTCACCACCTTCCTACAACGGATCGTCCGGCACGTTCCTGCCGGTAGAAGGGGGCCCTTCATCATGGCCACTGTCACGTTCGACAAGGCGACCCGGATCTACCCGGGTTCCACCAAGCCCGCCGTCGACGCACTCGAGATCGACATCGCGGACGGCGAGTTCCTCGTCCTCGTCGGCCCGTCCGGCTGCGGCAAGTCCACCTCGCTCCGCATGCTCGCGGGGCTCGAGGACGTCAACGGCGGTGCGATCCGCATCGGCGACCGCGACGTCACCCACCTGCCGCCCAAGGACCGGGACATCGCCATGGTGTTCCAGAACTACGCGCTCTACCCGCACATGTCGGTCGCCGACAACATGGGCTTCGCGCTCAAGATCGCCGGCGTCAACAAGGCGGAGATCCGGCAGAAGGTCGAGGAGGCCGCGAAGATCCTCGACCTCACCGAGTACCTGGACCGCAAGCCGAAGGCCCTCTCCGGCGGTCAGCGCCAGCGTGTCGCGATGGGCCGCGCCATCGTCCGCGAGCCGCAGGTCTTCCTCATGGACGAGCCGCTGTCCAACCTGGACGCCAAGCTCCGCGTCTCGACGCGTACGCAGATCGCCTCGCTCCAGCGCCGCCTCGGCATCACCACCGTGTACGTCACCCACGACCAGGTCGAGGCCCTGACCATGGGCGACCGCGTCGCGGTCCTCAAGGACGGTCTGCTCCAGCAGGTCGACACCCCGCGCAACATGTACGACCGCCCCGCCAACCTCTTCGTGGCCGGCTTCATCGGCTCCCCGGCGATGAACCTCGTCGAGGTGCCGATCGCCGACGGCGGCGTGAAGTTCGGCAACTCGGTGGTGCCGGTGCAGCGCGACGCGCTCTCCGCCGCCACCGACAAGACGGTCACGGTCGGCGTCCGCCCCGAGCACTTCGACGTGGCCACCGACTCCGACCAGGGCGTCGCGGTCGTCGTGAACGTGGTCGAGGAGCTCGGCTCCGACGCCTTCGTCTACGGCACCGCCCAGGTCGGCGGCGAGACCAAGGACCTCGTGGTCCGCGTCGGCGGCCGTGACGTCCCGGAGAAGGGCAGCACGCTGAACGTCGTCCCGCGCGCGGGCGAGACCCACGTGTTCTCGACGTCGACGGGCGAGCGCCTCTCCGACTGACGATTCACCCAGATTGACGAGAAGGGCCCCGCAGCTCGCTGCGGGGCCCTTCTCGTTGCCTTCAAACACCCAGACGCATCAGGCATTTCGCTCCGGCCGAATCGACATCCGTTCGACGTCCGTTCGGCGTCCGTTCGGCGTCCGTCAACGCCCTACCCAAAAAACGGCACCTCTTCATCCCCCGTCCGGGTGACTAAATGTCGCCAATTCATTACCGCGCGCTACCCTCTCACGCGTGAAGCACTCCGCGAACCACTCCACCACCCAGCGCACGCGCCGCGGCCAGGGCGGCCCAGCCCGCCGGATCGGCCGCTCGCTCGCCCTCGTCCTGCCCGTCGTCATGGTGCTCTCCGGGACCCTCGCGGTCACCCGGGTCAACTGGTCGGGGAACCCCTCGGATTCGGTGCTCACCGCCTCCGACGTCTCCGCCGCGCACCAGTCCTCGCACACCGCCGCCAAGGCCCCGCAGGACGTCCTGCGCGACCAGCTGCTCACCGAGCTCCAGGAGAAGGATCCGGGCATCGCCCTGACCCACCTCCAGGCCGCGGTGAACGGCAAGCCGTCGCTGGCGAAGCACTGCGCCTCCATCGCCCGCGCCCTGGGCCGCGCCGCGGTCCGCGCGTACGGCCCCTCGCGCGCCCAGTCCTACGCCCGCCCGGTCTGCGACACCGCCTTCGCCTCGGGCGTCCTGGCGGCGCACAGCTAGGACTCCGTGCGGCTCCTCCGTCTCCTTCGCCTCCGTCCCCTTCGCCTCCGTCTTCACCGGGGACGTTCCATCGAAGACGCTCCACCGGGGAGCCGCACCGTGGCGAAACACCGGCCGCGTACAGTGCGGGCATGACCGATCCGCACGCCGCGACCCGCCCCACGCAAGCCGTCGTCCTGGCCGGTGGCCAGGGGTCCCGGCTGCGCCCGTACACCGACGACCGGCCCAAGCCGATGGTCGAGATCCCCGGGACGGGGACGCCGATCATCGGCCACCAGCTCGGCTGGCTCGCCGAGGAGGGCGTGACGGACGTCGTGATCTCCTGCGGCCATCTCGCCGAGGTCCTCCAGGACTGGCTGGCCTCCGCCGACCTGCCCCTGAAGGTCACCACCGTCGTCGAGACGGAGCCCCTGGGCCGCGGCGGCGGCCTGAAGTACGCCGCCGCCCGCCTCCCCCACCCCGACCGGCCCTGGTACGCCACCAACGGCGACATCTGGACCCGCTTCTCGCTGCGCGAGATGGCCGACTTCCACGCCGAGCGCGACGCCATAGCCACCCTCGCGCTGGCACGTCCGCGCATTCCGTGGGGGGCGGTGAAGACGGACGGTTTCGGCCACATCACGGACTTCATCGAGGCCCCGCCCACGACGTACGAGATCAACGCGGGCGTGTACGTCTTCTCCCCGGCGTTCGCCGGACTGCTCCCCGCGCGCGGCGACCACGAGCGGACGACGTTCCCGCACCTCGCCCGCGAGCGCCGCCTGGCCGGCTTCCCGATCCCGCAGGGCGCGTACTGGCGGGCCATCGACACGGCGAAGGACCTCACGGAGGCGGCGAAGGAACTGGCGGCGCTGGGGCGCTGAGAGCCGCTGAGAGCTGCTGACAGCCGCTGAGAACCACTGACGGCAAAGGCCTACGGCGATGGGGTCCCGCTCGCTCTCAAGCGAGCGGGACCCCATCGCCGTAGAAGCAGGCAGCCGCAGGGCGTTACCCCAGCAGCCCGCCCACCAGCCCCGGCTCGCCCGTGGAGGACGTGCCGCCGTCCGAGCCGCCCGTGCCGCCGCCGGAGCTGGTCGAACCACCGGACGTGGGCCCCGCGGTGCTGCTGGGCGCCTGCTCCACCGGGGTGGACTGCTGGGGCGGGGCCTGGCCCCCGGTGCCCTGGGTCTGGCTGGGCGCGCCCGTGGTCGCGGTGCCGGAGTCCCGGGCCTCGGACGGCGCGCTGTCCGTGCCGGCCGTCGGCGCCGCCGAGGTGGCGTCCTGGGTCGGCGAGGTCGACGCGGCGGGCTTGCGGCTGGCCTTGTGCTTGCCGGACGCCTGCGGAAGCGGCGAGCCGGGCAGCTCGTTGCGCGGGGCCTCGCCGGGACCGGGGACGACCACGCGGTCGGAGTCGCGGACGGCCCCGCCGAGCAGCGAGCCGACCAGCAGGGTGAGCCCGACGACGATCGCGGTGACCAGGGCGCCGCGGCGCAGGACGTAGCTGCGCAGCTCCCAGAGGTCCGAGCGCGGGCCGAGCCGGCGCCAGGCGCCCGCGGCGAGCCGGCCGTCGACGGAGTAGACGGGGGCGCCGGCGATGATCAGCGGCGACCAGGCGGCGAGGTAGATGATGTCGGGGGTTTCGTAGACCGGGACGGTCTTCCAGCTGACGGTGACGATGAGCGCGGCGGACAGCAGCGCGCCGACGACGGCCGCGACCCGCTGCCAGCAGCCCAGGACCGTGAGGACGCCCACGACGACCTGGAGGAAGGCGATGACGAGCCCGGAGCCGACGGGGTGGTGCAGGGCCAGCTGACGCAGCGGCTCGGCGACTTCCCAGGGGTGCAGGGTGTTGAGCCACTTCACCATCGAGCCGCGCTTGCCGCCGTCGAAGTAGACGGGGTCGCACAGCTTGCCCATGCCGGCGTAGATGGAGATGAAGCCGAGGAAGACGCGCAGCGGGAGCAGGACGACGCCGAGGTTCATCCGGCGGCCGGGGAAGTAGGCGTGCCGGGCGGGGTCTTCGGCGTGCCGCCTGGCGCGCGGGCCGGCGCCGTCCGTCGGCCGGGTCTCCTCGAAGTCCTCGAACTCGGCGTCGTCGTAACCCGGTTCGTCGTAGGCGCTGCCGACGGTGCGCATGTGCGGCAGGAGGCGGTTCTCGCCGGCGGCGGGTGCGCGCTGGGCGCCGACGACGGGGGTCTCGAGGGTCTGCGCGGCGAGGTCCCCGTCGTAGCCGCCGTCGTAGCCGCTGCCGTACCCGCCGTTGCTGCCGCCGCCGTCGCCCACGCGGGGGATGACCTGGGTGGCTCCGGCGTCGGCCGTGGGCGGTTCGCCATGGCCGACGCTGCCTGCCCGCACGGCCTGCAGCAGGCGGTGTGCGCCGGTGTCGTCGGGGTCGGACTTGCCGCTCCAGACGACGGGCCGACGGCGGGCGCCGGCGCCCGCTCTGCCCGGCGCCCCGACGACGGGCATGCGCGCGGTGTCATCGATGGCGCTCACATGCCGGGCGATCCGCAGGGATTGGTTACGCCGCGCCGATGCGCCCAGCTGCACGCGGAAACTCGCGTGAGTGACGATGATCTGCGCCGGATCGCTCGGCACCTTCACCATGCTCAGCGCGGGAGCGTCGTCGAATCCCGACGAGCGGTCCCCCGTGGGTGTGCGGGGTGTTCTGGTGTCCACACTCATCTAACCGAGTGACGTGTGTTTAGGACACTGCTTTGACCCGCCGGGATCTGTCCGGACTCCGTCAAGGTTGCACTACCCGCCGGGATTAACCCGTTCGAGTGAACTTACGGACGCCCGTCCAACCCCCGGGCGCCCGTCCGAGGCACCCGCTCAGGCCCGCCGCCGCGCCGCCTCGTACAGCACGATCCCCGCCGCCACACCGGCGTTGAGAGATTCCGCGCCGCCGGGCATCGGGATGCGGACCAGGTGGTCGCAGGTCTCGCCGACGAGGCGGGACAGGCCCTTGCCCTCGCTGCCGACGACGATGACGACCGGGCCGTCCAGCGCCGCCAGCGTGCCGACCTCGGCCTCGCCGTCGGCGGCCAGGCCGACGATCGCGATGCCGGCCTTCTTGTAGGCCTCCAGAGCGCGGGTGAGGTTGGTGGCGCGGGCCACCGGGGTGCGGGCGGCCGTGCCGGCGGAGGTCTTCCAGGCTCCGGCGGTCATGCCGGCCGCGCGGCGCTCGGGGACGACGACGCCGTGGCCGCCGAAGGCGGAGACGGAGCGGACGACGGCGCCCAGGTTGCGCGGGTCGGTCACGCCGTCGAGGGCGACGATCAGCGGGTCCTGGCCCTCGTCGTAGGCGGCCGCCGCGAGGTCCTCGGGGTGCGCGTACTCGTACGGCGGGACCTGGAGGACCAGGCCCTGGTGGTTGAGGCCGTTGGTCATGCGGTCCAGCTCGGGGCGGGGGGCCTCCATGAGGTGGATCCCGCCGCGCTCGGCCACCAGCTGGAGCGCCTCGCGCACCCGCTCGTCGTTGTCGATGAACTGCTGGACGTAGAGCGTCGTCGCGGGCACGCCCTCGCGCAGCGCCTCGACGACGGGGTTGCGGCCGACGACCATCTCGGACGTGCCCTTGCCGCCCCGGCCGCGCGGTGCGGGCCGGCGCACGGCCTGCTTCGCCTTGGCGCCCGCGATGCGGTTCTTCTTGTGCCCCTTGCGCATCTCGGCGGGCGGGGTCGGACCCTTGCCCTCCAGGCCTCGGCGCCGCTGGCCGCCACTGCCGACCTGCGCGCCCTTCTTGCCGGACATGCGGCGGTTGTTGGCTGCCATGACCTACCCGTCTTCGTGAGCTTTTTCGTGAGCTTCTTCGTGAGCTGTGGAACGTACGTATATGCAGTGTGCCGCCCGGAGAGCCGGGCGGCACAATCGATCAAGGGATCGACCAGGAGCCGATCAGCGCGGACCGAGGCTCCAGCGCGGTCCCTGCGGGCCGTCCTCGATGGCGAGACCGGACTGGTTGAGCTGGTCGCGGATGGCGTCCGCGGTGGCCCAGTCCTTGCGGCCGCGCGCCGCCTCACGCTGGTCGAGGACGAGGCGTACGAGACTGTCGACGACCCCGTGCAGATCCTCGCCGCGGTCGCTCTCCCCGGCCCAGTGCGGGTCGAGGGGGTCCAGGCCCAGGACGCCGAGCATGGCGCGGACCTCGGCGAGGCGGGCCACCGCGGCTTCCTTGTCGTCGGCGGCGAGGGCCGAGTTCCCCTGGCGTACCGTCGTGTGCACGATGGCCAGCGCCTGCGGGACGCCCAGGTCGTCGTCCATCGCCTCGGCGAAGGCGGGCGGCACCTCGGCGGCCGGTTCGACGACTCCCCCGGCCTTCTCCACCACGCGCTGCACGAAGCCCTCGATCCGCGCGAACGCCGACTCGGCCTCGCGCAGCGACTCCTCGCTGTACTCGATCATCGAGCGGTAGTGCGGGGTGCCGAGGTAGTAGCGCAGCACGATGGGGCGCCACTGCTTGACCATCTCGGAGACGAGGACGCTGTTGCCGAGCGACTTGGACATCTTCTCGCCGCTCATGGTGACCCAGGCGTTGTGCACCCAGTACCGCGCGAACTCGTCGCCGTAGGCCTTGGCCTGGGCGATCTCGTTCTCATGGTGCGGGAAGATCAGGTCGAGGCCGCCGCCGTGGATGTCGAAGGCGGGGCCGAGGTACTTGTGCGCCATGGCCGAGCACTCCAGGTGCCAGCCGGGACGCCCGCGTCCCCACGGCGTCTCCCAGCTCGGCTCGCCCGGCTTGACGGACTTCCACAAGGCGAAGTCGCGCTGGTCGCGCTTGCCGGTCTCGCCGTCGCCCGAGGGCTGGAGCAGGTTGTCCAGCTCCTGGTTGGACAGCTGGAGGTACTCCGGGAAGGAGCGCACGTCGAAGTAGACGTTGCCGTCGGCCTCGTAGGCGTGACCGCGCTCGATGAGCCCGCGCATCATCTCGATCATCTCGGGCACATGCCCGGTGGCCCGCGGCTCGTACGTCGGCGGCAGGCAACCGAGCGCCTGGTAGCCGTCGTTGAACGCGCGCTCGTTCTCGTACCCGATGGACCACCAGGGGCGGCCCTGGTCGTGGGACTTGGCGATGATCTTGTCGTCGATGTCGGTGACGTTGCGGATGAACGTGACGTCGTAGCCGCGGTGGTCGAACCAGCGGCGCATGATGTCGAAGTTCAGGCCCGAGCGGATGTGCCCGATGTGCGGGGCCGCCTGCACGGTGGCACCACAGAGGTAGATCGAGACACAACCCGGCTGGAGCGGGGCGAAGTCACGGATCTGCCGGGCGTTGGTGTCGTACAGGCGAATGGTCACCACTCCAGGGTAGTGGGCGTGGGGTAGTGCCCCGCGACCCTTCCAACTCAAGGGGCGCTTATTCGTGACATTCGCACTCGGCGGGGTGAGGGCGATGGTGAGGGCGGTGAAGGGAAGGGCTGGGCCCCGCGGCCTCAGCCGGTCCGTACGACCAACGCCGTCGCCACCGCCATCAGGCCCTCGTCGCGTCCCGGGAAGCCGAGTCCGTCCGTCGTCGCGCCCGACACCGAGACGGGGGCTCCGCACGCCTCCGAGAGAAGCTTCTGCGCCTCGTCCCGGCGCTTGCCGATCTTCGGACGGGGTCCTACGACCTGTACGGCGACGTTGCCGATGACGAACCCGGCCTCGCGCACGATCCGCGCCGCCTCGGTCAGCAGCGTGACGCCGGACGCGCCCGACCACTCGGGGCGGCCCGTGCCGAAGTGCTGACCGAGGTCGCCGAGGCCGGCCGCCGAGAACAGCGCGTTGCAGGCGGCGTGGGCGACGACGTCCGCGTCGGAGTGACCGGCCAGACCCGGGCCCTCGCCCTCCCACTTCAGGCCCGCGCACCACAGCTCACGGCCCTCCTCGAAGGCGTGGACGTCGGTGCCGATGCCGACCTGGGGCAGGAGCGCCCCCGGGGAACTCTCAGAAGCCATCGTTGAGCCTCCTGCGGGCCAGGACCGCCTCCGCGAGGACCAGGTCGAGCGGGCGGGTGACCTTGAAGGCCTCCTCGTGGCCGGGGACCACCACGACCGTCAGGCCGAGCTGCTCGACCATGCTCGCGTCGTCGGTGACGTTCTCCGTGACCGTCTCGTGGGCGCGGAGCAGGGTCGCCCGGTCGAAGCCCTGCGGGGTCTGCACGGCACGCAGGCGAGCGCGCTCGGGCGTGGCGACGACCGGCTCCGGCTCCCCGGGCACGGCCGCGGGCTCGACCTCCTTGACGGTGTCGGCGAGCGGCAGGGCAGGGACGACGGCGGGGGCGCCGTCGCGTACGGCCTCGATCACCGCGTCCACCGTGTCCACGGGGACCAGCGGGCGGGCCGCGTCGTGCACCAGCACGATGTCGTAGTCCGGCGGCAGCGCGTCCAGGCCCAGCTTCACGGACTCCTGGCGGGAGTCGCCGCCGGGGACGACCAGGAAGTCGGTGCGGTCGGGCAGCGCGTGCGCGTCGAGCAGCGACTTCACCTCGGCGGCGCCGTCCGGCGGGGCCACGACGACCACGAGGGAGACGGCACGGGAGGCGGCGAGGGCGCGCACCGCGTGGATGAGCATGGGCGTGCCGCTCAGCGCGCGTAGCGCCTTGGGGGCGCCCGGACCGAGGCGTACGCCCCGGCCGGCGGCCGGGATCACCGCGGCCGTGCGGGCCGGCGCGGGCGAGGGAGCGGGCGCGGGAAGCGAATCGTCAGACATCGGTTCCTGTCAGGTTTGTGTGCTCGGCCTACGTGGGTACGGAGACAGCGTGCCGGGCGCGACGCCTAGGACCGGACCCTTCCGTGACACCGGTCGAGGCAGCAGCCCGGGCCCGGCACGTCAAGTATCGGGGCACGCCAGGTACCGGGCGGGCCTTCGGCGGTGGAGCAGGCCTTCGGCGGCAGATGTGTCCGGCGGCAGATGTGACGGCACAGGTGTCCGGGCGCGAACATGCCGCAGCGCCCGGCGACGGGAAATACGTCATCGGGCACCGCGGCATTTCAATGTGCTGAGGCTGGCTTTCGCCGGCGTCAGGACGCGAGAACCTCGTCGAGCAGAGCCTCGGCCTTGTCCTCGTTCGTGTTCTCCGCGAGCGCGAGCTCGCTCACCAGAATCTGGCGGGCCTTGGCGAGCATGCGCTTCTCACCGGCGGAGAGTCCGCGCTCGCGCTCACGACGCCACAGGTCACGCACGACTTCCGCGACCTTGATGACATCGCCGGAGGCGAGCTTCTCCAGATTTGCCTTGTAACGACGCGACCAGTTCGTGGGCTCCTCGGCGTACGGCGCGCGCAGCACCTCGAAGACCCGGTCCAGCCCGTCCTGACCGACCACATCACGTACGCCGACGAACTCCGCATTGTCCGCTGGCACACGTACCGTCAGGTCACCCTGGGCGACCTTCAGCACCAAGTAGGTCTTGTCCACGCCTTTGATCTGGCGAGTTTCGATGGCCTCGATCAGCGCGGCCCCGTGATGGGGATAGACCACGGTGTCGCCAACCTTGAACGTCATGTGACAGGTACCCCTTCCGTGGCTATCCAGGGTAACACGGAAACTGCGGGTTCTGAATGGCGTTTTCGCAGGTCAGGGCATATCTCGGGGCTTGACAACAGCGACAGGAACGTGCTTCGAGCGGCCCGCGGAGGCGGGTATTCGCAGGTCGGAGCGGCTGTCCAAGGGGAGTGAAACGCGTACGTTACACACATCCGAAGCCTCGCCCGAGTGGCCGAACGTCCCCATATGTCCGCTTCCAAGCGTGCGACTTCCGCTACTCCGTTCGGTGCCGGCGGCCGGATACGAGCGGTTTCCGGAATTGATCACGGGCTGTTCGGTCGGGGCGTGATCAATTTCCGGGACGGCCGCGCATTCCTTCACGGAAAATCCGCGGACCGGCGTCACCAGCACTTACGTCACCGACGCTTAAGAGAATGAAGTTAATGTGACTCGCGGGTCGCTCGCAGCCGTCGTGACGGGTGTGCCGAGGCCGCGCGTCCGGCGCCTCGACGAAGAGGTCGCCGAAGGTCCGCCGAGGGCTCGGAGAAGGCTCGACGAAGGCCCGGCGAAGGCCCGGAACTCGCTAGAGGCGGGTCGGGTGCGGTGGCGCGGGAACGGCTCGGTAACCTAAGGCCGCTGACAGACCCTTAGGGCGGCTTTGCGACAAGGAAAGCTGTCCGTGTGCGTTCAAGGAGTAGCCGCCGCCGTGAGCAGCAGCCTTCGACGCGGCGCCCTCGCCGCCTCCGCCATCGCGATCTCGGTCGCCTCGCTCGCCGCATGCGGCGCCGGCAACGACTCCCAGACCCTGGAGATCAAGCCGGACAACGCCGCCACCAGCGTCGGCGACATCAAGCTGCAGAACGTCGTGGTCATCACCCAGCCCGACCTGGAGTCGACCGGGCCCGCCGCGATCTCGGCGACCGTCTTCAACAGCGGGACCACCGACCAGACGCTGGACTCCATCACCGTCGACGGCACCGGCAAGTCCGCCGAGCTCAAGCCCGCCAAGGGCAAGGGCAAGCTGACCATCCCGGCCGGCGGCTCGGTCGTCATCGGCGGCGCGGACAACGCCGCCGCCATGCTGCCCAGCAGCCGTGAGGCGGTCCAGGACGGCAACGCCCAGAAGATCACCTTCACCTTCAGCGACACAGGCGCGGTGAGCCTGCGCGCCTTCGTCGTCCCCGCCGAGAGCTACTTCTCCAAGTGGGGCCCGAGCGACGTCCCGACCGCCTCGGAGTCCGCCTCGGAGTCCGCCTCGGGAGCCTCCTCCGAGTCGCCGTCCGCGGGCACGTCGGAGTCCCCGGCGGCGGGCGGCGAGGGCGAATCGGCCTCCCCGTCCGACTCGGCCTCCGCGAGCGCGTCGGAGTCGGCGACCGCCGGGCAGTGAGGCACTCGTCCGCCGGACGTATGCCGAAGGGCGGCACCCCCACGTGGGGGTGCCGCCCTTCGGCATACGTCCGGCTTCTCGACGCACCCCTCGCACCGCTGCGCGGGCTTCGGAGCGCTGCGCCGGACTCCGTCCGACGACCTGCCACCAGGCCCGCTTTCTACGGCTCGAACTTGTACCCCAGGCCACGCACCGTGACCAGGTACCGCGGCGCCCCCGGGTCCGGCTCGATCTTGGCGCGGAGGCGCTTGACGTGGACGTCGAGGGTCTTGGTGTCGCCGACGTAGTCGGCGCCCCAGACCCGGTCGATGAGCTGCATGCGGGTCAGGACGCGGCCCGCGTTGCGCAGGAGCATCTCCAGGAGGTCGAACTCCTTGAGGGGGAGGTCGACCTTGGAGCCCGAGACCGTCACGACGTGGCGGTCCACGTCCATGCGGACCGGGCCGGCCTCCAGGGCCGCCGGGGTCACCTCCTCCGGCTCCCCGCGGCGGCGCAGGACGGCCCGGATGCGGGCCACCAGCTCCCGCGAGGAGAACGGCTTGGTCACGTAGTCGTCGGCTCCTATCTCCAGGCCGACGACCTTGTCGATCTCGCTGTCCTTCGCGGTCACCATGATCACGGGAACGTTGGAGCGGCCGCGCAGCTGGCGGCACACCTCCGTGCCGGGCAGGCCCGGCAGCATCAGGTCGAGGAGGACGAGGTCGGCGCCGTTGCGCTCGAACTCGTCCAGCCCGTCGGGCCCTGTGGTCGCCACGGCGACCTCGAAGCCCTCCTTGCGGAGCATGTACGACAGGGCGTCGGAGAAGGACTCCTCGTCCTCGACGACGAGCACTCGGGTCACGGAAGGACCTCCGGGGCGGAAAGCGTCTGGTACGCGGTCGGGTCGGGGGATGAGGCGTGCGGTGCCGCATGGTGTGCGGCACGGTTCGCGGCGTGGGTGGCGCCGCCGGCCCCGACGGCCTCTTCGTCGAGGCCGTCGGGGTCGTCGTAACCGTCGGGATCGTCGTCGTAACCGTCGAGATCGGGGTGCTGGTACGCCCGGTCGCGGTCGCGGGCCGCGCCCGCCTCCGGCAGCCGCAGCGTGAACGTGGAGCCCTGCCCCTCGGCGCTCCACACCGTGACCTCCCCGCCGTGCGAGGCGGCCACGTGCTTGACGATCGCCAGCCCGAGGCCCGTGCCGCCGGTGGCACGGGAGCGGGCCGGGTCGACGCGGTAGAAGCGCTCGAAGATGCGCTCCTTGTCCTTGTCCGAGATGCCGATGCCCTGGTCGGTCACGGCGATCTCGATCAGATCCCCGCCCGGCGCGTTCACCCGGTGGACGGCGATGCCGACGCGGGTACGGGCAGGCGAGTAGTTGACCGCGTTCTCGACCAGGTTGCCCAGGGCCGCGGCCAGCTGGCCGCGGTTGCCCCAGACGCGCAGGTCGGCGGTGCCGCCGGCGGCCATGGTGATCTGCTTGGCGCCGGCCTGGTGCCGACAGCGGTCGACGGCCTCGGCGACGAGCTCGTCCACGCCGACCGGTTCGGCGTCCTCCAGCGGGTCGTCGTTCTGGACCCGTGACAGGTCGATGAGCTCCTGTACGAGATTGGTCAGCCGGGTGGCCTCTATCTGCATCCGGCCGGCGAAGCGTTCCACCGCCTCCGGGTCGTCGGACGCGCCCATGACCGCCTCGGAGAGGAGGGAGAGCGCGCCGGTCGGAGTCTTCAGCTCATGGCTGACGTTCGCCACGAAGTCCCGCCGTACCGCCTCGATACGGCGGGCCTCGGTGAGGTCCTCCACGAGCAGGAGCACCAGCCGGGAGCCCAGCGGGGCCACTCTGGCGGAGACGGCGAGCGCCTCGCCGCGGCCGGTGCCGCGCCGGGGCAGGTCGAGCTCGACCTGGCGTATCTCCCCGTCACGGCGGGTGTCCCGCGCCATCTGGAGCATCGGCTCGACGGCGAGCTTGCCGCCGCGCACCAGCCCGAGGGCGTACGCGGCGGAGCTGGCCTTGACCACGGCGTCCGCTTCGTCGAGGACGACGGCCGAGGAACGGAGGACGGAAAGTACGGTGTCCACGCCGGGCGGGAGCACGGGATCGGTGTGCAAGGAGGTCCTGGTGGGTCGGTTCTGGTCGCGTTCGCTCCAGCGGAACGCCAGCATGGCGATGACGCCGGTGAGCACACCGGCGATCGCTGCCGCTGCGGCGACCGCCGCGTTCACGTCCATGCGTCCAGGTTAGGCACGAGATCCGGCCTGGCTACAGCCATCGAGGTGCGACCTCGAACACTCGTCGCCCAGAGTTCACCTTGGAGCCAGTGGTGGTTCATTTGGGGTGACGGAAATCGACGCGTACGGGGCGGACCGTGGGACCGTGGGGTTCGCAGCGCCGGTTCACGGCCGGTTCTGACCCGTTCCGCGGCCGGTTCCCGACCCTCGGAACAGGCGAAGAGCGACAGCACGACACACGACGTATAACGCACGACGCACGACGAATGCGTACGCCGAACGAGACGTACGACGTTACGAGAGGGAATCCTGATGCGGGACGCGTACCACGAGGAACTGGACTCGATCGGCGACAGCCTGGTGGAGATGGCCCGGCTGGTCGGGTCGGCGATCGGACGCGCCACGACCGCCATGCTCGACTCCGACCTGAAGCTGGCCGAGAGCGTCATCGAGGCCGACCAGCGGGTCGACGAGCTGCAGCACGACCTCGAGGCCAGGGCGATAGCGCTGCTGGCGCGCCAGCAGCCGGTGGCGACGGACCTGCGGATCGTCGTCACGTCGCTGCGCATGTCGGCCGACCTGGAGCGCTCCGGCGACCTCGCCCAGCACGTGGCGAAGCTGGCCCGACTGCGGTTCCCCGGTCGCGCGGTGCCGCACGACCTGCACGCCACGATCCTGGAGATGGGCCAGCTCGCGCAGCGCCTGATGGCGAAGGCGGCGGAGTGCATCATCACCAAGGACGTCGACATGGCGCTCCAGCTGGAGCAGGACGACGACGAGATGGACCTCCTGCACCGCACGCTCTTCCAGCACCTGATCGACGACCGCTGGAAGCACGGCATCGAGACGGCCGTCGACGTCACCCTCCTCGGCCGCTACTACGAGCGGTTCGCCGACCACGCGGTGGCGGTCGCCAAGCGCGTGGTGTTCCTGGTGACGGGCGAGCACGCGGACGAGCTGCAGCCGGACATCCAGCCCGACATCCAGCCCTCGCCGGCGAACGGGGCCGAAGGGGCCTGACCGGGCGAAGGGGCCTGCCCGGGCCGAGAGGGCCTGCCCGGGCCGGGGGGCCTCGACCGCGCGCGGGCTCCCGTCCGGGGCGCGTGCAAGCCACTGTGCGCCGTTGATGCGCCCAGCGGCGCGGGCATGCAATGGGCACAGGTCCTACGCCTCCGGGAGGAACCCATGGCCGAGTCCCCCAGCGTCCCCACCTCCGACCCGACCCAGGAACACCCGACCGAGCAGCCCGCCGAGATCAGGAACCTGATGCTGATCGGCGCGTGCGGCTGCGGCTCGGGCTGCGGCTGCGGCTGTCAGTCGGGCGCGCCCTGCCAGTGCGGCTGACGAACGCCGAAGAGTCACGAAGCGTTACGAAGAGTTACGACGGGGTGGGCCCCGGTGTCGTACGGCAGCGGGGCCCTCTTGTGATCGTCGGGCGACCGGTAGCGGCGGGAGCCGTGCGGGCTGAGCATGGAAGAGGAACGACCCCACACCGGCACGAATGACGAGCAGGGAAGGGGGTGGGCTGCCGTGGCCAGGTTCATGGACGTCCACCACGACATGCAGGGCATCACCGCCGAACAACTCCACCAGGCCCATCAGGCCGACCTCGCGGTCGAGGGCGAGGAGGGCGTGCACTTCGAGAGCGCCTGGGCGGACCCGGAGTCCGGCACCGTCTACTGCCTCTCCGAGGGCCCCTCGGCCGAGGCGGTCCAACGCGTCCACGAACGCACCGGCCACAAGGCGGCCGAGATCCACCCGGTGCCGTTGTCGGTGTGAGGAGCGGTTTCGGTGCCGGTGTGAGGCGCTGGTGGGAGACGCCGGTGCCGGTGCCGGTGTGAGACGCCGGTGTGAGACGGCGGTGTCGGCGCCGGTGTCGGATCGGCATGGGCAGCCGGTCAGACCGGCTTGACCGCCGACACCGCCGTGACGGTCACCTTGTTGTCGCACTCGGCGAACACTCCGTCGTCCAGGGCGACTTGATGCTTTCCGGACCCCGGCAGGCCTACGACCATCGTGGGGTACACCGCCGGATCCGCCCCGGATTCGCAGTACCCGTCGGCCTCGCCCTGCACCTGGACGAACGTCAGCTTCACCCATGCCTTGCCGCCCGGGGCCACCTTCACCGGCGACGCCGTCCCGGTGGGCGTCACGACCAGCGGCGAGTTGTGATCGGGGGAACCGTTGCCGGCCCCGGCGACCGACGGGTGGCCCTTGAGGACGCACGCCGTGCCGGAGACGTTGGTGAACTCGACGACGGCCGCGCCGGTTCCGGTACCGGGGGGCCGCTTGGCGGCCTGCCGGGCGGAGACGTCCAGACTGGCGGCCGGGCAGGTCGCCGTACTGCTGCCGGACGCCCCGCCGGGGCCCGTCCCCGTGTCGCCGCTCGCGCCGGGCGGCTGGCAGCCGGTCATCGCCAGTGCGGCGGAAGCCGCGGCGATCGCCATCACGGAACCACGGATCCCGATGTCGTACTTCATGCTGCCGTCCCCCTGGATGTCGCTCTCAAGTCGCTCCGAAGTCGCCCTGAAGGTCGCTTCGATACTCGGCGAAACAGACAGAGCAGACAGAGCAGGAGGTTCCCTCCCACAAGCACTGTGACCGATCAGTGACAATGCGGTACGCCCATCGACCGCCCCCAGGTCGGCCCCCTCACCCTCGACTGCGACGTCCTCAGCGTCGCGGGCAGCGACCTGCGCATCATGATCTACACCGCAGAACCGGGCGGCCAGGCCGCCGAACGCCTCGACCTGCTGTCGATGCCGGGGCCTCAGGGCTGGGCGGTACCAGGACGCCGGGACCGGCAGCATGGATGAGAGCATCGTCGTGGAGTCGGAAATCACTTGGGAAGGGTGAGCCTCGTTGATGACGTCACAGCCGGACGCCCTCGTCGCAGATCAGCTGATCGCCATCCTGAACGACCCCGACGCTCCGGAAGCGGACCAGTTCGACGCCGCCATGGATCTGGAGTTCCACTCGGGCGCCAGGGTCGAACAGGAAATCTTCAAGGTCCTTCGGCGAGAACGGTTCGAAACCGTTCTCGCCCAGCTCTGCGCGGAGTCGCTCGCCGGGATCTGGGCCCGGCAGGGTCGGATCGACGAGGCCTTCTTCCAAGAGCTCCACGGTCCGGCGTCGAGGGAGGTCCTCGGCATTCTCGGAGCCCGCGCCCCGCATCTGATCCCATCGGACAGAGAGCGAACCTGAGCAGTTCGCCCTGACCCTGCGGCGGATACAGCCGCGGAGCCGGGCGAACGGCTACTGGTCTCGTCCGAACGACCGTGAACCACGCAGGGGCTCGCGGCTGGGATCGACACCTGGGACAAGGTAACGAGCGGGGTCGGTCACCACTACGGGTCCACCTTGTCATCGGGGAGAGAATCCATGGACTCGACGGACGACGTCATCGACTTGATCCACCTGGCCGACCGGCCGGGCACCAGCGGGCACAGCGTCTCCGTGCGCGTTCTGGGGCGCTCACAGCCCGGCAACCTGTTCGGCCACGACTTCCTCGAATGCGAGATCGTCATCGTGGCGGAGTCCCTCAGCGCCGCCTTTTCGGTGACCCTCCTCCCCGAAGATCTGGAGGACTGGGAGGACACCTTGGCGACCCTGGAAACCCGGCGATTCGCCATGTGGCTCACCTCGGGGCGGACACCGTCGTTGAAATTCAAGCCCGACGGCCACGACCGGATGTCGGTGTCGGCCCACGACGGACCCGCCTCAGAAGTCACTGTCACCGTCCCGCTGTTCGCACTTCCGACGGACTGGGTCGGCAAGCAGCGCGACCTGCTCGCCCGGGTGCACGAGGTCTACCCCCGCGAAGTCGTAGAGACGTCACCCGGCGCCTACGAGTGGCGCCGGGATAGCGACGCCTGACGGCCCGGCCAAGCACCTGGCGGCCCAGCCGCACCAAAAAGCCCCCGCCCCGTCAAGAAACGGCAGGTCGGGGGCTTGCTGGCGTCGCGTTACTTCTTCTTGCCCTGGTTCTTGACCGCCTCGATGGCGGCCGCGGCCGCGTCCGGGTCGAGGTAGGTGCCGCCCGGGTTCAGCGGCTTGAAGTCGGCGTCGAGTTCGTAGGCGAGGGGGATGCCCGTCGGGATGTTCAGGCCGGAGATCGCCTCGTCGGAGATGCCGTCCAGGTGCTTGACCAGGCCGCGGAGGCTGTTGCCGTGGGCGGCGACCAGGACCGTGCGGCCGGACAGGAGGTCCGGGACGATGCCGTCGTACCAGTACGGGAGCATGCGGACGACGACGTCCTTCAGGCACTCCGTACGGGGGCGCAGCTCCGGGGGGATGGAGGCGTAGCGCGGGTCGTCCGACTGGGAGAACTCCGTGCCGTCCTCGAGGGCCGGCGGGGGCGTGTCGTAGGAGCGGCGCCAGAGCATGAACTGCTCCTCGCCGAACTCCGCGAGGGTCTGCGCCTTGTCCTTGCCCTGGAGGGCGCCGTAGTGGCGCTCGTTGAGGCGCCAGGAGCGGTGGACCGGAATCCAGTGGCGGTCGGCGGATTCGAGGGCCAGTTGGGCCGTGCGGATCGCGCGCTTCTGGAGGGACGTGTGGACCACGTCGGGGAGGAGGTCGGCGTCCTTCAGGAGTTCGCCACCGCGGACTGCCTCCTTCTCGCCCTTCTCGTTCAGGTTGACGTCCACCCAGCCGGTGAACAGGTTCTTCGCGTTCCACTCGCTCTCGCCGTGGCGGAGGAGGATCAGCTTGTACGGTGCGTCGGCCATGCGGATGAGCGTAATCCACCGCTCCGGTCCGTTGTGCGCCCGCTCGCTCCGCGGACTGTCGAGCGGACGGTTGACGGGATCTGTTAATTGAGTGGCCTCCGAGGCGACCTCCCTCGTAACTTCCTATCACCGTCTGCGCCACTTACCTGCGCCGCTCAACCCGGGGGATCCGTCATGTCGTCCGTCGCCGTCCTGAGACGTGCCGCCCGTGAGACCCTCTCCGGGCTGCCCCGCGAGTTCTGGTGGCTGTGGACCAGCACACTCGTCAACCGGCTCGGGGCCTTCGTCGCCACCTTCATGGCCCTCTACCTCACCCTGGACCGCGGCTACTCCGCCTCCTACGCCGGTCTCGTCGCCTCTCTCCACGGGCTCGGCGGGGTGGTCTCCTCCCTCGGCGGGGGCGTCATGGCGGACCGGCTCGGGCGGCGGCCCACGCTGCTGATCGCGCAGACCTCCACCGCTCTGTCCGTCGCGCTGCTGGGGTTCACGACCGACCCCGTCGCCATCGCCGGCGTCGCCTTCCTCGTCGGCATGGCCTCCAACGCCTCACGGCCCGCCGTGCAGGCGATGATGGCGGACATCGTGCGGCCCGAGGACCGGGTCCGCGCCTTCTCGCTCAACTACTGGGCCATCAACCTCGGCTTCGCCGTCTCCTCCATGGGCGCCGGCTTCATCGCCGAGGTCAGCTACCGCGCCGGGTTCCTGATCGAGGCGGGCATGACCCTCGTCTGCGCGGTCGTGGTCTTCCTCAAGCTGCCCGAGTCCCGGCCGGTCCCTGGGGAGAAGAACGCCGAGGGCGGCGACGCCGTCGGGCTGGGGACCGTACTGCGCGACGGGCGGTTCATGGGCGTCGTAGGACTGTCGTTCCTCGTCGCGCTCATCTTCCAGCAGGGGTCCGTGGCGCTGCCGGTGGCGATGGGCGCGGCCGGGTTCACCCCGGCCGACTACGGCATGGCGATCGCCGTCAACGGCGTGCTGATCGTCGCGCTGCAGATCCCGGTCACGCGGTTCATCGAACACCGGGATCCGCGGCGGCTGCTCGTCGTGTCGTCCGTGCTCGCCGGGTACGGCTTCGGCCTCACCGCCTTCGCCGGGTCGGTCGGCGTCTTCGCGCTCACCGTCTGCGTGTGGACGCTCGCCGAGATCGTCAACGCGCCGACCCAGACCGGGCTCGTCGTACGCCTCTCCCCCGCCCAGGGGCGCGGCCGCTACCAGGGCATGTACACGCTGTCGTGGGCCGTCGCCTCCCTCGTCGCCCCGCTGATGTCCGGCTTCGTCATCGACCGGTTCGGCGCGGAGTGGCTGTGGGGCATGTGCGCGGTCGTGGGGACGGCGGCGGGCGTCGGGTACGGGGTGCTGATGCGGCGCATCCCGCCGGAGGAGCCCACGCCCGCCGACCGAACGGCCGACGCCACCGCCGCGAAGTCCGAGGTCAGCGCCGCCTGACACCGGCCGCGGTGGTGGCTACGGGTGCATCCGCGCCCCCTTCAGCACCTTGTCGACCGCGTTGCGCGGGCCGTGCACCGCCAGCCCCACCAGGTCCAGCTCCGCGGTCGGCACGGCGCGGACCGCCGCGCGGTTGTCGCGGTCGTTGCCGGTGGCGAAGAGGTCGCCGGTGAACACCGCGCGCGGGAGGCCGCGGGACAGCACGCGCGCGTGGGCGGCGATCAGCGTCTCCTTCGTGCCCTCGAAGACCAGCACCGGCTGGCGGAACATGGGCAGGTAGGGGACGCCGTCCGCGTCCTCGTACGGCTCCCCGACCACCTCGGGGACCACCGTGCCGAGGCCGCTGACCAGGAACGCGGTGACGTTCAGGCGCTGCCAGGTCTCCAGGTCCTCGCGCAGCAGGACGGCGATCTTCGTGTCGAAACGGAGGGGCTGTTCGTCGTTCGCTTCGTCGTTCGCGTTCATACGACGAGACTGCCGACCGTCGTACGACACCGTCTTGTACGTTCTTTGCATGGCCGCCGAGCAGGAAGTCACCGCCTGGCGCCCGCAGGTCCCGGGCGTGGTCGAGGTGTTCCACGCCCATTTCACCGAGTACGCCTATCCGATGCACGTGCACGAGGCGTGGACGCTGCTCATCGTGGACGCCGGGGCCGTACGGTACGACCTCGACCGGCATGAGCACGGCACCCCGCACGACACGGTCTCCCTGCTGCCGCCGCACGTCCCGCACAACGGCTCCCCCGCCACCCCGGACGGCTTCCGCAAGCGGGTCCTGTATCTGGACGGCACGCATCTGCCCCACGACCTCATCGGCCCCGCCGTCGACGGCCCCGACCTGCGCGACCCGCTGCTGCGCCACCGTGTCGGCCGGCTGCACACCGCGCTCACGCGGGCCGGGGACGAGCTGGAGGCGGAGAGCAGGCTGACGTTCATCGGCGAGCGGCTGCGCACCCATCTCCGGCGCACCGCACCCGTACCCGTCCCGCGCCCCGACCCCGTCCTCGCGCGCCGGCTGCGTGAACTCCTCGACGCGCACGTCGTCGAGGGCCTCACCCTCGCCGAGGCCGCCACGCGCGTGCAGGCCCATCCGGCGCATCTCGTACGGGCGTTCAGCGGCGCGTACGGCATCGCACCGCACCAGTACCTGATGTCCCGCCGGGTCGACCGGGCGCGACGGCTGCTGCTCGACGGGGTGCCGCCCGGCGAGGTGGCCGCGGTGACCGGCTTCTACGACCAGTCCCATCTCACGCGCCATTTCAGGAAGTTGGTGGGGGTCACGCCGGGGCGGTACGGAGGGAGAGGAAGATCGGCGGAAGGTTTTCGTCCGGTGATCGGCGGCGGCTAGCGTCCCCTCCATGGAGGAAAAAGAGGAAACACACAGATCACACGGCGTCGGGCGGGTCCGTCGGCTCTCGGTTGCCGTCGCGGGGGCGGCAACCCTGGTGGCCCTGAGCGTGGGCGCCGCCCTCGCGGCCGGTTCGGACGAGGATCGCTCGCTGCCGATCGCGGCCACCACCGACCAGTCGGACCCGCCGGTGCCGGCCGACAGCGGCGGCGTCGCCGGAGGCGACAGCGGGAGCAGCACCGGGGGTGACGGCGGGAGCGTCGACGGCGGGAGCAGTGGCGGTCTCATCGTGGGCAGCACCGTCGACGGCGGCACCACCGGCGGCGAGGACCCGGACCCGACCCAGACGCCCACCGCCACGCCCACCGCACAGCCCGACCTGGCCGAGCTCGGCCGACGTATCGACGAGCTCGACGCGAAGGTGGACAAGCTGCCCACGAAGGAGGAACTGGCCGACGCCCTGCGGGCCTTCGCCGATCAGCTCGACCCGGCGCCCGCCCCTACTCCTTCCTGAGGGTCAGGTGGGCGAACGCGTCCAGGTTGCGCGTCGACTCACCGCGCGAGACGCGCCACGCGTACTCCTTGCGGATCGCGGAGGCGAAGCCCAGTTCCAGAAGGGTGTTGAAAGCGCCGTCGGCCGCCTCCAGGACCTGGCCCAGGAGGCGGTCGATCTCGTCCGGGGTGACGGATGCCAGCGGGAGGCGGGCGGTGACGTAGACGTCGCCGAGCGGGTCCACGGCGTAACTCACGCCGTACAGCTTGAGGTTGCGCTCCAGGAGCCAGCGGTGGACGCCGGGTTCGTTCTCGTCGGGGTGGCGGATGACGAAGGCGTTCAGGGAGAGGGAGTGGCGGCCCACGAGGAGGGAGACCGTCGTCCTGAGCTTGCGGGTGCCGGGGAGCTGGACGACGTAGGAGCCGGGCCTGGGGCTCTCCCACTCCGGCTGCGCGTCGTTCAGAAAGCCTTCGATGACCTGCATGACCTGCGTGGTCCGCTCGATCTCACCCATGCTGCGAGCGTACGTGACGGCGGTGGGACTGGGCCGCGGCCGTGTAGACGTCGGCGGTGGCGGCGGCCGCGGTGTCCCAGCCGAAGGACTGGGCGTGCGCGGCGGCGGCCGCGCCCATGCGGGCGGGGAGTTCGGGGCGGTCGGCGAAGTCCGCGAGCACGCGCGCGTAGCCGGCCGGGTCGTGGCCCTGCACCAGGAAGCCCGTCTCGCCGTCCCGTACGGCCACCGGGAGGCCGCCGACCGCGGCCGCGAGCACCGGGGTGCCCGCCGCCTGCGCCTCTATGGCGACCAGGCCGAAGGACTCGCTGTAGGAGGGCACGACCAGGACGGACGCGGCGCGGAACCAGTCCGCGAGCTGGTCCTGGCCGACCGGCGGGCGGAACCGTACGACGTCGGCGATGCCGAGCCGCGCGGCCAGCTTCTGCAGGCCCTCCGGCTTGGCGAGGCCGCTGCCGCTGGGGCCGCCGACGACCGGGACCACCATGCGGGAGCGCAGCTCGGGGCGTTCGTCGAGCAGTACGGCCACGGCGCGCAGGAGGACGTCCGGCGCCTTCAGGGGCTGGATGCGGCCGGCGAAGAGGGGGACCAGTGCGTCCTGCGGGAGGTCGAGGCGGGCGCGGGCTGCGGCGCGGCCGTCCGCCGGGCTGAAGCGGTCGAGGTTGACGCCGGGGTGGACGACGGCGACCTTGCCGGGGTCGGCCTGATAGTGCCGTACGAGTTCCTCGGCCTCCTCGGCCGTGTTGGCGATGAGGCGGTCCGCGGCGACGACGATCTGGGTCTCGCCGATGACCCGGGCGGGGGGTTCGGGGGTGTCTCCGTCGGCCAGGTTGGCGTTCTTGACCTTGGCCATGGTGTGCATGGCGTGGACGAGGGGCGCGCCCCAGCGCTGGGCGGCGAGCCAGCCGACGTGGCCGGAGAGCCAGTAGTGCGAGTGCACGAGGTCGTAGTAGCCGGGGCGGTGGCCGGCCCAGGCCTGCATCACGCCGTGCGTGAAGGCGCACAGCTGCGCCGGGAGCTCCTCCTTGGCGAGGCCCTCGTAGGGGCCGGCGTCGACATGGCGGACCAGGACGCCGGGCGCGAGCTCGACGGTCGGGGGGAGGGCGGCCGTGGTCGCGCGCGTGAAGATCTCGACCTCGATGTTGATCGCGGCGAGGCGCTGCGCGAGCTCCACGATGTAGACGTTCATGCCGCCGGCGTCTCCGGTGCCGGGCTGGTGGAGCGGTGAGGTGTGCACGGAGAGCATCGCGACGCGGCGGGGGCGACGGTGGAGCCTGAGTCGCGGAGACGCCGCCGAAGAGCGACGTCCGAGCCTGCTGACGTACTGGCTCACGTGGCCTTCCTCCTTGCCTGCGGGCATGCCGGACGGAGGGTGTGGGGCGCCCTCCGTCCCGGTGCAACGCCGGACGGCGGCATTCCCATTCCGGGCGGGTTTCGGCGGGGAGTGGTTTTTGCCTAGGCGTTACCGGGGGTCGCTCAACCGTTCGAGGCCGGGATGCGTTGTTCAGGGGCTCGATGGGCCCGACAGACGTCCCGTCGGCGGGAAATGCGCGGCCACCGGAGGTTCGGCGGCGTCGGCGCCTCGCGCCGTAGGACATGCGCGGCACCGCCTACCCTCGTAGGCATGACCTCCCGTGCCCCGAACCGCCCCGTGGGCACGGTCACGCGCGGGACGACCAACCCCAACCGGCTGCGCCGCATGGACCGCTGGATCGCCGCGGTGCACGGCGGCGAGCTGCGCCGCGCCGTCGATCCCGTGGCCGTCGACCTCGGGTACGGGGCCGCGCCCTGGACGGCCGTCGAGCTGTTGCAGCGGCTGCGCCGCGTCGCGCCACGCGCGCGGGTCGTGGGCGTCGAGATCGAACCGGCCCGGGTCGCCGCCGCGAAGCCGTACGAACGCGACGGTCTCGTCTTCCGGCACGGCGGCTTCGAGATCCCGCTCCCCCAGCGGCCGTACCTCATCCGCGCCGCCAACGTGCTGCGGCAGTACGACGAGGGCGAGGTCGCCGCGGTCTGGGAGCGGCTGTGCGCGCGGCTCGCGCCGGCGACCGGGGCCTCCCGGGGCGGACTGCTCGTCGAGGGGACCTGCGACGAGATCGGGCGACGGCACGTGTGGGTCGCGCTCGGCCCGGAGGGGCCGCGCACGGTCACCTTCGCAACCCGGCTGGGATCCCTGGAACGGCCGTCCGACCTGGCGGAACGGCTGCCCAAGGCGCTCATCCACCGCAACGTCCCGGGCGAACCCGTGCACGCCTTCCTGCGCGACTTCGACCGCGCGTGGGCGGCCGCCGCACCCTACGCGTCGTACGGCGCGCGGCAGCGGTGGATCCGGTCGGTACGGGATCTCACGGCCGACTGGCCGGTGACGGACGGGCCGGTGCGGTGGCGGCAGGGGGAAGTGACGGTGCGGTGGGGGGCGTTGGCGCCCGGCGGCTGAACGCCGGTCGAGCGCTGGTCCACTCCCGGTGGGCGGGAACGATCTCTGTGAGTCGTTCGTCACACAGGCGGGGAGATCGTCATGCCGGGGCGGGGCGGGGGGCAGGGCTGCCTGTGTCAGTGCTTCTGTCATGACCTCTGTCGTTTTCGGCCGTGACGTGGCACGATCCCCCGGGCACCGTAAGTTACTGACGGGAAATCAGTTGGGGGGCGGGTTATGGGTTCGGGCAAGCGCAGCCTGATCGCGGCGGCGGTGACCGTCGTCTGCGCGGTCACCGTGTTGGGAGCGCCCGGCACGGCGTTCGCGAGCCCCGGCCCCACACCGAACTCGTCGTCCTCACCCTCCTCGAGCTCCTCGTCGGCCACGACCAGTCCCGATCTGACCCCCGCGCCCAGCACCGACCTCGAAGCCGTCCGCGAGAAGCTCGACGCGCTCTATCACGACGCCGCGGTCGCCACCGACGCCTACAACGCGGCCGAGGAGGCGTCGAAGAAGCAGTCCGCTGAGCTCGTCGAACTGGCGAAGAAGATCGTCGAGGGCCAGCAGAAGCTGGACGAGCTGAAGGACCGCGCCGGCGCCGCGGCCCGCTCCCAGTACCGCACGGGCGGCCTGCCGGACGAGGCGCAGCTGATGCTGAGCGACGACCCCTCGGAGTTCCTCGACGGCGCGGGCCGGGTGCTCCAGGGCCACCGCGCGACCAAGGGCCTGATCGGCGAGCTGACCCGCACCCAGGAGGACTTGGAGCAGTACTCCCAGGACGCCTCGGCCCAGTGGCAGAAGCTGGAGACCAACCGCAAGGCGAAGGCGACGGCGCAGAAGAAGATCGAGAAGCAGATCGCGGCGGCCGAGAAGCTCGAGTCCCAGCTGGCGGAGAAGGAGAAGGAGCGCCTCGCCCAGCTCCAGGAGCAGGCCGCGCAGAAGGCGCAGACCGCCTGGCTGGACACCGGCATCCTCGACGAGATCAAGGGCAAGGCGTCCGTACAGGGCAAGCAGGCCATCGAGTACGCCACCGCGCAGATCGGCAAGCCGTACGAGTGGGGCGCCGAGGGCCCGGGGTCGTTCGACTGCTCCGGTCTGACCTCCGAGGCCTGGAAGAGCGCCGGCCAGGCGATGCCGCGCACCTCCCAGGAGCAGTGGAAGCAGCTCCCGCACGTCGCCGTGGCGGACATGCGCCCCGGCGACCTGATCATCTACTTCGACGACGCGAGCCACGTCGCGCTGTACGTGGGCGACGGCTCGATCATCCACGCCCCGCGCCCCGGCCGGACGGTCACGCTGGCGGGGGCGGGCACGATGCCGATACTCGGGGTGGTGCGGCCGGACGCGTGAGGGGCCGTACGGCCCGCTGGAGTTGGTGCGGGCGACCCCCGCCATGTGACCCAGAGCACCTCCCCCCGCCGCCAAACCCCGTGCGGACGTGACGTTCGTCATCCCCGCACCCGTACCGCACTGCCCAACTGCGGTACGGATCGCGGCATATGACGCTGGCCAGAGATCAAGCGGCGTGCCGCACACCATTCCGTTGCGGGACCTTCTGCCGCTATGGTCCCGGTCGGTGGGTCGAGGTCCCTCGCCCCACCGTGCCCTCGGGGGGAGGGAAGGAACCCAAGACGATGCCCGTACCCATACCGCGGCAGAGACCGGTCCCGGCCGCGGAAAGTGGTCAGGCGCAGGCCGCGCCCGCAGTCGGCGGCCCCTCAAGGGAAGAAGCCCCGCGCACGCAGGACGAGCGCCTGAGGGAAGAGACCGCTCGCGACGAGGCGACGGTCGAGCCGGCCGCCCAGGTGCCCCCGGCCGCCCCGACGCCCCCGGCCGTCCAGACCGCCCCGAGCAACGCCACGCCCGCCGACGGCGTCCACACCGGCGTGAGCACCGCCCACACCACCCCCGCCCCTCATACGACCCACACCACCCACACCACCCTCACCCTGCTGCTGATCGAGGACGACCCCACGGCCGCGCCGATCGTCCCCGACCTGCTGGACTCGGACGGCAAGCCGATCCGGGTGCGCACCGCCCGCAACCTCACCGAGGCCGAGCGGCTGCTCACCGACGACGTCCACTGCATCCTGCTGGACCTCGCGCTGCCCGCGCCCGGCCGCGCCGGCGACGACGAGCTGGCCGTACTGCGCCATGTGCTCCAGCTCGCCCCCCGGCACGCCGTCCTCGCGCTCACCGCGTCCGGCGACGCCGAACGCGGGGCGGAGGCGGTGCGGGTGGGCGCCCAGGACTACCTCCTCCGGGACGAGCTGGACGGACGGCTGCTGAGCCGGGCGATCCGCTACGCGGTGGAGAGGAAACGTTCCGACACGGCCGAGCGGCGGCTCGCCGAGGGCAAGCTGCGCGTGCAGGAGAACGCCCGTCTGGAGCGCGGGCTGCTGCCCACGCCCCTCCTGGAGGGCTCCCCGCTGCGCTTCGCCGCCCGCTACCGCCCCGGCCGCTCGCGCGCGCTGCTCGGCGGCGACTTCTACGACACCGTCCGCACGCCCGACGGCACCGTGCACGCCATGATCGGCGACGTCTGCGGACACGGCCCGGACGAGGCGGCGCTCGGCGTGGAGCTGCGCATCGCCTGGCGGGCGCTGACGCTGGCCGGGCTGTGCGGGGATGAGCTGCTCAACACGCTCCAACAGGTGCTGGAGCACGAGCGGGACGACGACGAGATCTTCGCGACGGTGTGCACGGTGGACATCGCGCCCGACGGCCGCCGCGCGGGCCTGTGCCTGGCCGGCCACCCGGCGCCGCTGATCGCCCGCCCCAACCGGCCCGCGCGACTGCTGCCGTACGACAACAACGGCCCCGCCCTCGGCCTGCTGCCGGGCGCCCGCTGGCCGCGGATGCAGGTCGAGCTGGGCGCGGAGTGGAGCCTGATGCTGTACACCGACGGGCTCATCGAGGGCCGGATCGGCAAGGGCCGGGAACGGCTGGGCCAGGACGGCATGGTGGAGATGATCCGCCGCCAGCTCTCCGAGGGGCTGAGCGGGGAGGAGTTGCTGCGGGCCGCCGTGAACGAGGTGCGCGCACTCAACGGGGGCGAGCTGGCGGACGACGTGGCGCTGGTCCTGCTGGACCGGATCCCGTAGATCCCGCAGATCCCGCAGATCCCGCAGATCCCGCAGATCCCGCAGATCCCGCAGATCTCACGGATCCCGCAGATCCCGCAGATCTCACGGATCCCGTAGATCCACAGATCCCGTAACGGTCGTACGGGGCTTACCGGCCGCCGTTGTACGGGCCGTAAGGGCCGTCGCTGCTGGAGCCGCCGCCTCGGCGGCTGCGGCCGCCGCCCGGCAGGGAGCGCAGGGCCGGTCGGACGTCGACCATGTACACGATGGTCGCGACCAGGCCGATGATCGGCAGGAACGACAGGATCGGGAAGATCAGGTTCACCACGAAGGCGATCCCGAGGACGATCATCCAGAACGGCTTGGTCTGCTTGTCGGCCGCCCGATAGCCGTCCTCGCGGCGCACGGCGGCGTCGAGCAGCGCGAAGCCGCTGAAAACGATCAGGGCCAGGCTCAGCAAAGCCATGAAACCCGAGAACCCCTGCATCAGCACTACGTCCACCACCCGACTCGACGCGACTCGGCGCGACCGGCTCGTCCTTACGCGGTCACTCCTACGCGGTCACCGTACCCGCAACCGCGCTTCCGCTACCCGTACAACGGGCCGGGCACCGCCTGAGTGCCCGGCCCGTGACCGTATGTATATCTCTGTCTGTCACTTGGCCGGGGGCGTCGTCTTCTTCGCGGCGGCCTTGCGGACCGGAGGCTTCTTGGCCGCGGTCTTCTTGGCCGGAGCGGGCTCGGCCGAGGCGTCGGTCGTGGTCGCGGCGGGCGCCGGCTCGTCCTTGACCTCGACCGGCTCGGCCGCGGGCTCGGCCTTCGTCTCGGTCTTGGGCTCGACCGCGATGGCCAGCTCCTCGATCTCCTCGGCCGCCTCGCCGCGCCAGGTCTTCACGGCCTGCTCGCCGTGCTCGGCGACCTTCTCGTAGGTCTCGCGGGCCTTCACGGCGTACTCGGCGGCGACGCCGACGCTGCGCAGCGCCAGGTCCTGGGCGGACTCGCCGAGCTTCTTCAGGTCGGCGTCGAGGGTGCTGCCGAGCTTCTTGATGTCCCCGTCGAGGGTGCCGATGAACTCGCTGACCTTGGTCTGGAGGGTCTCCTGAGCCTCCTTGGCCTTGGCGCTCGCCTCCTTGGCACGGGCGGCGGCCTTCTCCTGCACGGCCTTGGGGTCGGTGCTGCGGACGGCCTCGAAACGGGCCGGGGCCTCGGTGCGCAGCTGCTCCACCAGACCCGGGACCTTCTTCGCCTGCTGGAGGGCCAGGTCGGCGGTGCCTGCGGCGAAGTAGAACGGGGTCGGGTCGCTGAAGGTCTTGCGCAGGTCGTCGGTGATGGCCATGGTGTAGGTCCTCCCGGATTCACGTACGTGGTGTACGTCGTCGTGTTGTACGTCTCGGTGCATGTCTTGGTGCATGTCGTGAGGTACGTCGTCTTCGGCTGAGGGTCGTGCGGGTCCGCAGCGGAGCGGCCGGTCCCCTGGTCCGGTCAACTGGCCGTCTGCTGCGGATCGGCGCCGCTCACCTGGGCGTCCGCCGCTTGGGCGTCCGCTCCGTCGAATCCGTTCTCCTTGCGGAAGGACTCGTAGATCTGGAGCAGCGCCTGCTTCTGCTGCTCGGTCAGCGTGGGATCGGCGAGGATGACGGCGCGCGTCTCGACCTCGTCCCGGTCCCGCTCGGCGTCGAGGATGCCGGCCCGCACGTACAGCGTCTCGGCGGAGATCCGCAGGGCCTTGGCGACCTGCTGCAACACCTCCGCGCTCGGCTTGCGCAGCCCGCGCTCGATCTGACTCAGATACGGATTGGACACCCCGGCGGCATCGGCGAGCTGCCGCAACGAGAGCTGGGCGTTGCGCCGCTGCTCGCGCAGATAGTCACCGAGATTGCCGACGTTGAGCGATGCCATGCCTCCACCTTGCACCACCCTTGCTAACTATTGCAAGCACCCGCTTGCAAAAGTGTGTCGCGCCACTTTCCGCCCGCGAAACCCCGGCCGCACCGGATCACGGTCCTCTGCCGTACCGGATTCCCGCTGTGCCCGCCCCCGGGGCCCGCACGGCGCTAGCGTCAGGTGCCATGATCGTATGGCTCAACGGCACCCACGGCGCGGGCAAGACGACGACCAGTCCGCTCGTACAGCAGCTGATCCCGGATTCACGGGTGTTCGACGCCGAGAAGGTCGGCGAGACGCTCATGGACATCACACCGGGACTGCCCCGGACGGACAACTTCCAGCACTGGCCGCCGTGGCGGCCGCTCGTAGTCGAGACCGCCCGCCGCGTGCTCGACTACACCGGCGGCACTCTGGTGATCCCCATGACCGTCCTGGTCGAGGAGTACTGGCGCGAGATCAGCACGGGCCTCGCCCAACACGCCATTCCGGTACGGCACTTCGTCCTCCACGCCGACCAGGACACCCTCCGCGGGCGCATCGCGGGGGACACTGTTCTCGGCCCCGACTCTCCGTTCCGTCTCCGATACCTCGAGCCCTACGCCGAGGCGGCCCGCACCTGGCTGCACGGCGAGGCCGAGGTCGTCGACACCACACACCTCACGCCCGCCCAGGCCGCCCTGCAGATCGCGGAGGCCGTCAAGAGTTGAGGTTCTGCCCGCGTCGGTCGGCTTCGCCGACGGCCGCGCCGAACCACTGGGGCAGGTGGACGAGCAGATCCTGCTGGTCTTCGCCGACCCACGCCACATGGCCGTCCGGCCGCAGCAGCACGGCGGGCGCGTCGAGTTCCTCCCCGGCGTCGACGACGTCGACGACGTGGTCGACCCGGTCCGCCCAGCCCGCCGCCGAAAGCCGGCCCGTCTGGTCGAGCAGCAGGCCGCGGCCGCCGTGCATCAGCTCGTAGAGGCGGCCCTGCTTCAGCTTCACGTCCCGCAGCCGTCGGCCGAGCAGTTCGTGGCCCTCGCCGAAGTCGTAGCGGATCTCGACCGCGGTGATGATCCCGGTGACGTACCGGTTCACCTCCTCGAAGTCCATCAGCTTCGAGAACAGCTCCCGCAGTGCGGTCGCACCCGGATCGGTCCCCAGCAGCGTGATCCCCGCACGGGTGTTGACCAGCACGCGGGCGCCCACCGGATGCCGTTCGGCGTGATAGCTGTCCAGCAGCCCCTCCGGCGCCCAGCCGTCGACCGCGGCGGCCAGCTTCCAGCCGAGGTTGAACGCGTCCTGCACGCCGAGGTTGAGGCCCTGCCCGCCGGCCGGCGGGTGGATGTGCGCCGCGTCGCCGGCCAGCAGCACCCGGCCGACCCGGTAGCGCTCGGCCTGCCGGGTGGCGTCGCCGAACCGGGACAGCCAGCGCGGCGAGTGCACGCCGAAGTCGGTGCCCGCGACCGCCCGCAGCCGCTGCTTGAACTCCTCCAGGGTCGGCGCGGTCGCACGGTCCTCGGCCACGCCGTCGGCGGGCACGATGACGCGGCACACTCCGCTCTCGTCGGGTGGAGCGACTCCGAACCGCAGTTGGGTCTTGCGGACCTCCTCGACTACGGCTGCGATCGTCGCCGGATCCTCGGTCACCTCCATCTCACCCAGCAGCGTCTCGACCTTGGAGGGCTCGCCGGGGAAACCGACGCCGAGCAGCCTGCGCACCGTACTGCGGCCGCCGTCGCACCCGACGAGGTAGCGCGAGCGCAGGTGCGTCCCGTCCGCCAGCTCGACGGTCACCCCGTCGTCGGCCCCGTCGTCGGACTGGCTCAGCCCGACCACTTCGCAGCCGCGCCGGATCTCGGCGCCGAGTTCGAGGACACGCTCGTTGAGCAGCCGCTCGGTGACCGGCTGCGGGATGGCGACGCCGTACGGGTGAGCCGTGTCCAACCCGTCCGGCCACGGCTTCACGATGCCGCCGAAAAGACCGCCGACCTGGAACTTCTCGCTGACCGCGAGGAACCGGTCCAGCAGGCCGCGCTGGTCCATGATCTCGACGCTGCGCGCGTGCAGACCCTGCCCGCGGGACTCCCCGGTCGGCTCGGCCGACTTCTCCAGCACGACCACGTGCACGCCGTGCAGCCGCAACTCGCCGGCCAGCATCAGGCCGGTCGGTCCGCCGCCGACCACGATCACGTCAATCATCAAAACACCCATTCAACGAGAATCGAGATTGGATTCCGGCCAGTCGCTCCGCGCATTTCCGACGGCCCGCGCCGCACCCGCAATACGTCGACACCGACAACGCCACGCGTATTTCGCGAACCTTCCATTCCCGCAGGTTCTGGCCTCGACCGACGATTCTGCGCCCCCACCCGGGCCTTGCCGCAAGCCCCCCTGTGCGCTATACGTTGGGAGTGGAAAGGAGTGAGCAACCTCCTTTCCCCGTCGCGGGAGGCATTCGCCGCGGGAGGCATTCGCCACCGAGATTCGGAATCTCCACGCGAGGCGAGCGACCGTGACCGCCGACCTTCGGATCACCCGGACGCTGCCCGGATGTACCGCTCGATGGGCGCGAATTTGAAGGTCGCGCATCTGTTGAGGGTCGTGGATCTGTTGAGGGTCGTGGATCTGTTGAGGGTCGTGGATCTGTTGAGGGTCGTGGATCTACGGCTGTCCGTCCCCGATCCACTCCGCCACCGCCGCCAGATCCGCGTCCGTGAGGCCCCGACGCGGGTCGACGTGGTGGAGGAGCGCCGGGGCGGGGTGGTGGGCGGCGACCCAGGCGTGGTCGGTCGGGGTGATCTCGTCGTCGAGCCAGATGAAGGGGCGGGCGGCGGCCCAGGTGACGAGGGGGCGGGTTTTCCAGTGCAGGCCCCTGGTCTCCGGTTCGTCCGGCCAGTGCACCACCGGCAGCGGGGGCAGGCCGAGCCATGGCGCGAGGAGGGCGTTCGCGTCGTCCAGCCAGGTCGTGGCCCACACCAGCTCGCAGCCCAGGGCGAGCAGGCGGGGGCCGAGGGCCGGGTCGAGGCGGGGCAGCAGGGGGTGGGGCGACGTTCCGTGCAGCGGATAGGGCTCCGTGCCTCCGAACGGGATCAGCGTGCCGTCGATGTCGAGGAAGAGCAGCATCGCCGTACAGGATCTCTCAGGTCGGGCGGCGGTCACCAGGGCAACTCCCGGTCGTGCACCACCTCCAGTCGGGAGACCGCGCGGGTCAGGGTGACGTAGAGGCGGTTCAGGCCTCGTGGGTCGGATTCGGCGATGGCCGTCGGTTCTACGGCGACCACGTGGTCGTATTCCAGGCCCTTGGCCAGGGTCGCGGGGACGACGGTGACCCGGGGGGACGGGGTGAGGCCGGAGTCGGTGAGGGTCCGGTGGAGGCGGGGGGTGTCGGCGTCGGCCGCGACGACGCCGATCGAGCCCTCGTGGACGAGTGCGTCGCGTACGGCGGAGACGACCGCGGCCGGCAGGTCGCCGTCGGCTCGGCGGATCCGGAGGGAGCCGTCCCGGCGTAGGGAACGGGGGCGGGGCACGTCGGCGTCCAGGCGGTCGAGGACGCGGGCCGCGAGGGCGAGGATCTCGGTCGGGACGCGGAAGCCCGTGGTCAGGGAGACGATCGTCGCGTCCGGCTTGCCCAGGTGGGTCATCAGCGTCGGCCAGGAGCTCGCCGCCCAAGGAGTGGTCCCCTGGGCCAGGTCGCCGAGGACCGTGAGCGAGCCGAAGGGGACCCGGCGGGCGATGGCCCGGCACTCCATCGGGGAGAGGTCCTGCGCCTCGTCGACGACGACATGGCCGTACCCCTGGGGGTGGTCCAGGAGGCCGGCGATCTCGTCGAGGAGGACCAGGTCGGCGGCCGACCAGCGGGCGGACTTCGGCGAGCGGGGCGGGCGCGGCCAGTGCAGAGCCTGTTGTTCGTCCGCGCTCAACAGGCCTTCCGCCGCGTGCGTCAGCGACTTCGCGTCGGTGAGGAGTTCGGCCAGCACCTCCTCCGGGGTCGTTCTCGGCCACATCGCCTCCACGCACGCGCTCACCGCCCGCGCCCGTTCGATCCTGCGCAGCCAGGAACCGGGGCGCGGTCCGCTGCGCCGTTCGGCCTGGTGCTGGATCCGGCGGACGATCCGGCTGCGCACCCGCTCCCGCCCGATCTCGTACGGCGGCTCCTCGGCGAGCACTCCGCGCACCAGCTCGGTCAGCGCATCGCCCGCGATCCGCCAGCGGTACGAACCGTCCGGGAGGCAGAGGTCCTCGGCCCGGTCGGGCGTCACCCGCACCCGTCCGTACAGCGCCCTGCGCAGCACCTCCGCCATCCGGGCGTCGTGCTTGACGGCGGCCGTCCGGTCGGGGTCCGCTCCGGTCACCGGGTGGCGGGCGATCTCGTCGTGCAGCGTCGCCTGCCGTACGCCCGTCTCGCCCAGGGCGGGCAGGACCTCCGCGATGTAGGAGAGGAACGTGCGGTTGGGGCCGAGGATCAGCAGGCCGGCGCGTTGGATGCGGCGGGGGTGGGTGTAGAGGAGGTAGGCGGCCCGGTGCAGGCCCACGGCGGTCTTGCCGGTGCCGGGCGCGCCCTGCACGCACACCGACTCGGCGAGTTCGCCCCGGACCAGGTCGTCCTGCTCGGGCTGGATCGTCGCCGCGATGTCCCGCATCGGGCCCACTCTGGGGCGTTCGATCTCTCGCGTCACGATGGCACTGGCGCCGACACCGGGAGGAACAGTCACCGCAGACGCCGGAGCGGAAGTCTCACCCCCGTCCAGTCCGTCCAGTCCGTCCAGTCCGTCCAGTCCGTCCAGTCCGTCCAGGTGCTCGTCCTCCAAGCCCGTGAGGTCGGCGGAGTCCCCTCGGCTGCCCTGTGCCCAGCCGAAGCGGCGGCGGACGGCGACGCCCTGGGGGTCGCGGGCGCTCGCCTGGTAGAAGGCGCGGGAGACGGGGGCGCGCCAGTCGACGACAAGGGGCGGCGCGGCGGGGTGCTCGCTGATGCGGAGCCGGCCGACGTGGTAGCCGAGTCCGTCGTGTGCGCCGCCCGTTCCCCGGACGAAGTCCAGCCGGCCGAAGAACAAGGGGCCCTCGGGCAGTTCGTGCAGAGCCTTGGCCTGGCTGCGCAGCCGGTACCCGAGGACTTCGGCGCCGGCGCCGGAGGCGGAGACGTCCACGCCGGTGACCACCTGGAGGTCGGCGCCCTCGACCATGGCGGCGAGGGCGGCACGGCAGGTGTCGTGGTGGGCGCGTTCGTGGCGGAGGACGGTGTGGAGGTCGTCCTCGGGGGTGAGGTCGGGTGCCGTCATATGACAAGGGTACCGAATAATGTAACCGAGTCACATCTTTAACCAAGTAACACCATCGACGGCGTCAACCGCGCGGTCACCCGGACAACACCCCGCTCCCGACCTAGGCCAGCTCCGGAAGCCCCGCCCCCAGCGCCGCGAACGCCCGCTCCGCCGCCGCCACCGCCTCCTCCCGTACATCGTCCAGCCGCTCCCCCTCCGCGATCCGCCGCCAGTTCTCCTCGGCGAGGATCCGCCGGACGGCGATGATCTGGCCTGCGGCCAGCCTGGCCTCCAGGGCGTTCGGCAGGCTGTCGAGGAGGGCGTCCGCCAGCGCCGCCTCCGAGCGTTCCAGGTAGGCGAAGAGACGGGCGACCAGCGAGGGCGTGCTGTAGACGAGGGTGTGGAAGGCGCGGACAGCCGGGTGGTCGTTGACGCCGGTGACGGGGTCGGAGGCGGCCAGGCCGTCGAGGAAGTTCCGGCGCAGGGCGGCGAGCGGCGCGACTCCCTCGGCCCGCGCCGCGGCGACCGCCTCCGCCGCCTCCCGCTCATGGTCGGCGAGCCGGTGCAGGACGAGGTCCTCCTTGGCCGGGAAGTACCGGAACAGGGTCGGCTTGGAGATCTCCGCCGCGGCGGCCACCTCGGCGACGGACACCGCGTCGAAGCCCCGCTCGATGAAGAGCCGTACGGCGATGTCCGACACGTCCTGGTACATCCGCCGCCTCTTGCGCTCACGCAACCCCGTCTCGCTCATGCCGTGAGCCTACGCAGCCCGGGCCGCCCCCGACCTCCCGAAGGAGGCGAGCGCTCCCCCGAGGTGAGAACCACCCGACCTCAGGACCCCCCGGACCCCAGGACTCCCCTGACGTCAGAGCTACCCGGACCTCAGGGCTTCTCCCGGGCCAGGGCCCGGGGCAGGTAGGGGTTCGCCGTGCGCGGGGCGGGCAGGCCGAGTGCGGCCAGGGCCGCCGACAGGGTGCTGCCGTAGGAGTCCACGGCCCGGCGGACGTTGGGGGCGTCGAGGCTCGCCCGGGTCACCAGGCGGTCGAGGTCGACGTAGGCGGAGCGGACGATCTCCAGGCGCCGGTAGACGTGCCAGTCCAGGAACCAGTTGCTGGTGTACGCCGGCGCCAGCCTGCGCTCCCAGCGGCGGAACATGCGCTCCCTGATCTCCGGCCGGGTCGGGGTCAGATGCATGTGCCGGACCAGGTCGTAGAGGGGATCGCCGACCTGGGCCATCTCCCAGTCGATGATGGTCAGCGCCAGCTCGTCGTCGCGTCGCACCAGGTTCCACGGGTTGAGGTCGCCGTGCAGCAGCGCGGGGGTACGACGGGTCACCTTGCGCTCCGAAAAGATCTCCCGCAGCCGCTGCGAGTCGGGCAGCCCGAGTGTGCGGGCCAGTTGCATCGGCTCCTTGGGCAGATTCTGCACCAGCCCGACGAGCTGCTCCTTCATCCACTCGTGGAAGTCGACGGCGCCGGCGTTCGGGTCGACCAGGGTGTGGTCCACCTTCGTCAGCTCGCACAGCTGGTCGACGAGTGCGTCCGCCTCGTGCGGGCGCAGCCCGTCGACCGGGTGCCGGGGCGGCTCGTCGACACGCGGCCCGACGTATGTGTGAATGGCGAAGGGGTCGTCCGGATAGCTGCGGCCCAGCGCGAGGACCCGCGGGGCCGCCACGTTCGCCCCCGACTCCTGGATCGCGCGCAGCACGGCGTGCTCGCTGAGGTAACTGGGCTCCCTGCGGCACACGTTGGGCAGCATGCGCCGTACGACCACGGGCATGAGGTCGCCCGGCACCCACACCACCGTATTGAGGTGCGCGGTCCCCTTGAACACCCGGTCCGCCGGCGCGCCTCCCTCCGCCAGCAGGGCGTCCCGGACGGAGGACGCCGGGAAGCCGGGCTGTTCGAGAACCCGCAGGTCCGGCTCCCAGTCGCAGGCCTTCGCGATCCAGTCCTGGCCTTTGATGTCGCCGCGCGACATCAACCAGCGGAAGAGGGCCCGCCCGATCTCCTTCTCCGCCGGAACGTTCCTGAGCCGCAGGGGCTCCTCCGCCGCGAGCAGCGCCCTGCGCACCTCCGCCGTCGCCTCGTCCAGGCGCTTCTGGGTGAACGACTCCCCGAGCGAGCGAGCGGCCCGTATGACGTCCGGGTACACGGACTGCGCGCGCTCGAAGTCGACGTAGTGGCGCAGGTCCTTGCCGTAGCCCGTGACCGCGGCGGGGCGCACCTCCCGCATCGCCGCCACCCAGGCGTCGACCACCTCGGGAACCTGGTGGGACGGGTACCGCATGCGCACCAGATGGATCGCCAGGTCGTGCAGGGGATCCCCGTAGGTGGCCAGCTCCCAGTCGACGCAGACCAGCGGCGGCTCTCCGCCGAACGTCATGATCACGTTCTCCCGGTGCAGGTCCCCGTGGAGCAGGCTGTACGGCCGCCGGGTCATCGCGGGGACCCGCCCGGCCAGCGCGAGCAGGGCGTCCTCGGGGATCCCCAGCGCCTTGAACAGGCCGCCGAACTCCGTCCAGTTGCGCTCTCGGATCTGTTCGTCGGCGAGCCGGGCCAGGTTCCGGAGGAAGGCCTGGCTGTCGGTGCGGTGGGCGGGCCAGCCGGCCGGCAGCGGGGGCAGCGCGCTCAGGCGCACCTGAGTCATCCGGGCCAGCAGTCCGACCAGCGCCTCCACCAGCAGGGGGTCGACAGGTTTACCGTTTCCGCAGACGCTGGCGAGCGTGACGCCCTCCACGAAGCTGAGGACGCTGAATTCGGGCCGCCGGGCCAGACACACGGGTACGTCGGGCAGAACGCCTCCGACGGCCTTGAGGATCGCCGCCTCGTCCCTCCAGGTCCTGATCACCACGGACAGGACGTCGTCGCGCCGGACGCGTACGGTCACCGGCGTGCCGACCTCCAGGGATACGGCCCCCGCCGGGCCGGCCTCGCGCTTCACCACGGCCGCGACGTCCTCCGTCAGGGGGACCACATAGTTCCGGTTGTGGTGTCCGCTGGACGGCTGCGCCGATTCCGCCTCTTTGACGAACGCCCGCAACGCGGCGGTCTGCTGATCGCCGGCGGTCGGCTCCCCACCAGGGCAGTGACGGGGAACAAAGGGTTCGACCACTTGCCGCTCCGAAGAACTCACATGGCTGGACGAGATGGCAGGCAGGCTAGACGCCTGATGAGTGGCAGACACGCTAGACGCCTGATGATGCGACGCACGGCCGGCGGGGCGTCCGAGTGGCCGCAACGGGTGGCTCGCCACTGTTCAGCGTCTGGCCGTTCGATGGTGGCTTGTTCGCCATCCCATACGTGTGGACGGGAGCGGTTGCTCGCGTGGTTGGGGATGCTAGCGCACGCCTCTCGCCTTATCGGGCGAGACGATTCCAGACCGAGTCGAACCACGCCTGCCAGCTGTCGACGAACACGGTGCCGACCGAGTTCGGGTCGGCGTCCCTGACGTGATGCGTGAGGGTCGCGCCGAGACCCATCACGTCGAGGGCGGCGATCGTCTCCCCGGACTCCAGCTCGATGTCCCGCTCGACCACCTCGTAGGGGCCCAGCAGGGACTCGGCGCCGTTCAGGAGGTAGAGCTTGAAGGCCGGGACCAGCGGCGCGTGCCGGATCTGGAGGTCGGCGGACGGGACGAGCCCCTCGGTCCGCAGGTCCCTGAACAGCGCTTGCAACGACGCCGTGTGCCGGCGCGTGATGACGTGCAGGCGGTCTCCCAGCCGGTTTCCCGGACGCGGATTGGACTGGTCGTCCCTGTCCCGTGGATAGGGCATGGGCAGGTCCTCGAGGGGCAGCAGCAGCCGCAGGGCGATGCGCTGGGGCGCGACGACGCCGGCGTGGATGCGCTCGGCCTGGAGCCGCATGTGCGCGTCCAGGGACTCGGACGTCAGCGTGTAGACGTCCAGGGTGACCTCGGGCCGTTCGAAGGCCTCGCCGATCAGCGGTCCGAGGGTCACCGAGCGGCGCGGGCGGCCGGTCCCGGCCGTCGGGGTCGGGATCCGCGGCGTCCTGACCACGCGGGATCCGCTGCCCTGACGGGACTCGATCCACCCCTCGTTGGCGAGTTCGCGCAGCACCCGCTGGACGGTGTCCCGGGAGACGCCGAGCTCCTCGGCGAGGTCGCGCTGGGACGGGAGGAACGAGCGCAGGGGATAGTCCCCTTCGGCCATCCGGGCGCGCAGTTCGTCGGCGACTCGCTGGAATTCCCTGCCGCCGCCGTCGCCGCTCTGCCGTTCGCCCACACGCCGACCGTACCGCTCCGCTGTCGCGGGCAAACCACTTTCAGTCAAGTAGCAGGCCGCAATGCCCGGTTGGTTAAGGGATCAAACAGACAGGGCACACCAGCTTCAAGGCAACCAGTCCAATTGGACCGGGATTTGCAAGCTTCACTGATATCTGTAGGGAGGTGGAAGGTCATGCTCCTGTTATCGACGCTCTGGGAGTTCCTCGGGCTCTTCGCGGGGATGGCGGCGCAGACCAGGCTCGGGGCGGTGGGTCTGATGCTGCTGTTCACGCTGGGGGTGGGCGTACGAGCCCGGCACAACGGCCTGGCCGTCGGCGCCGCCGTCGCGCTGGTGGTCCTCATGACACAGGCCTGAGGGCAGCTCAGACCTGGAGTCTGACCGCCCGCAGCACCGGCTCCAGCGAGTTCACCACCATCGTGGCGCCCGCCCCCCTCAGCAGCTTCTCCTTGTGCTCGTTACGCGCGTAGCCCAGGAACGGCACGCCGGCGGTGCGGGCGGCCAGGAAGTCGGAGGGGGTGTCGCCGATCATCAGGGCGGTGGCGGGGGCCGAGCCCATGGCGCGCAGGGCCCGGTTGAGGCAGTGCGGGTCGGGCTTGAGGAGATGGAGGTCCTGGGTGCGGCCGTAGAAGTGGGGCGTGAAGCAGGAGGTGAGACCTCGGCTCGCCAGATACTGGGTCACCACCCGGGGGGAGTTGTTCGTGGTGATCGCAAGGCGCAGGCCCACCGCAGTCAGGGTGCGGATCAGGGGATCGGCGTAGGCCGTGGGCATCGCCGAGGACGTGGCCTTGAGCTCTTCCTGGGTGAGACGTTCCTCCAGCTCCGCGACCAGGTCGCTGCCGGGGTGCCGACGGTCCACCGCGCGCAGCACGACGTGCGGGTCGAGGGACTCGCGCTCGGACTCCGTCAACAGGCCGTGCAGGCCTCGCCCCTGGAGCCACTCCACCAGGCCGTCGGCCACGCTCTCCGCCGAGTGCCCGGCGAACAGCCGACAGATCGGCCCGTCGAAGTCCCAGAGGACGACCCGCGCACGTGTGATCAGCTCCTGTAGATCCGGTAGGTCCGTCTGCTGTTCGGTCTGCGTCGTATCAGAGGTCACTAGGAGAGTGTCAGGTCCGTCGTGATGGTTTCCCAGAGGGCGTCGAACCACTTCTGGGATTCCTCCACGAACGCGGCGTCGCGCTGGCCGGTGGCTTTCTCGAAGGAGAAGAGGAGCGACTCGGTGCCCATCACGTCGTACATGTCGAGCGTCCCCGCGTCGGTCGCCTCCTCCCGGCGCGTGACCATGTAGTACGCCATCAGGGCCTCCGTGCCGTTGAGGAGGTACAGCTTCACCGGCGGGGTGAACGGCAGGGCGCGGAAGGTGATGTCGACGTCGATGCCGTGGGAGCGCAGGGTCTGGAGGTTGTGGCGCAGGACGTGGCCCTGGGCGTTGCGCATGGCCAGCCAGCGCTGGTGGACCGGGTCGTCGTCGCCGCGGCCGTCGACCGGGACCGGGAAGGCGAGGTCGATGTCGCGGGACGGCAGCAGGATGCGGACGTCGATCTTCTGGGGGCGGATGCTGCCCCCGTGGATGAGGCGGAGGGGCTCGCCCAGGGCCGGGATCAGGCTCTCGGCGGTGAGACAGGCCGCGTCGATGCGGACGTGGGGGGTGGCGGAGAAGGCCGCGGTCAGACGGGGGGACAGGCTCACCATGGTGGGCTGGGGCTCGCCGTGACCCGGCGCGGGCGGTTCCGCGATCCTCGGCGGGCTGCCCTTGGACACGTTGGTGAGCAGTCCGTCGTCCTGCAGCGCCCTCAGGGCCTGGCGTACGGCACCGCGCTCCACCCCGAACTCGTCGGCGAGCTCGGCCTGTGTGGGCAGCCGGTCGCCCGCCTTCAGATCGCCCACGCGGATGCGTTCGCGCAGGACATCGGCGATCTGCCGGGCCGAGAGCCTTCTGCTGCCGTTCACTGCCACGTTCTCCTGAGTCACGACCAGACGCTACAACTTCGATCCATCTAACGGGAGTTGTTTGAAAGTTGTTTAGCGGTTGTCACCAAGTGGGGACAACATAGACATGGTTGGTTACCAACTTATCCGAGTTGGTAGAAAGTTGGCCAATCGTCCGCCTCCCAGTACGTCGCCCGAGTCCGCCTCCCAGTACGTCGCCCGAGTCCGCCTCCCAGTACGTCGCCCAAGTCCGCCTCCGAAGTGCATCTCTGAAGTTCGTCTCCGAAGGGGGGAAACATGCCCGTCCTCGCTCTCCTCTCCGCCGTCATCGTCGTCGGCGTCGAGCAGACCATCCAGTGGAAGTACGGCGCCGCCGGAGCCGTCGGCCTGCTCCTGCTCAGCGTCGGCATCAAAGCCAGAAACCCGGCCATCAGCTCGCTCGGTGCCGTGATCCTCGCCCTCCTGGTCAGCGGGCCCGCCGTCAGCTCGTGAGCAGCAGCTCCGAACTGATCGTCTCCCAGAGCGCGTTGAACCACACGCAGGACTGTTCCACGAACGTCGTGTCACGCGGCCCGGCGCCCTGTTCGAAGGCGAACAGCACCGACCGCGTGCCCTCGGCGTCGTACATCTCCAGATGCTCCTGGTCGATCGTCTGCTCGCTGCGCAACACGGTGTAGTAGGCGAACAGCGCCTCCGTCCCGTTGAGCAGATACAGCTTGACGGGCGGAGTGAAGGGCAGCGCGCGGAAGGTGACGTTCACGTCGATGCCGTGCGTGGAGCGCAGCGTGAGCAGGTTGTGCCGCAGCACCTGGCCCTGGGCGTTGCGATGGGCCAGCCAGTGGCGTTGCAGCCGCCCGGTGGCCGCCGAGTCGTCCACCGGCGTCGGGAAGGCCAGGTCGATGTTCCGGGACGGCAGCAGCACCCGCACATCGATCTTGGCCGGTTTCAGCTGTCCCGCGTGGATCTGGCGCAGTGGCTCGCCGATCGCCGCCGTCAGCGAGACCGCGGTCAGGCACAGGGCGTCGACCTCGACATGCTCCGCCGCGAAGGCCTCGGTCATGCGCAGCGGGAGCCCCACCATCGAGGGCTGGGGCGTGGCCGCGGGTCCCATCAGGGGTCCGGCCGGGCCCGGGTGCGCGGCGACCGTCGCGGGGCTTCCCTTGGAGACGTTGGTGAGCAGGTGCTCCGACTGCAGGATCCGCAGGGCCTGGCGTACGGCGCCGCGCTCGACGCCGAACTCGTCCGCCAGCTTGGCCTGGGTGGGCATGCGCTGGCCGGGCCGCAGCACTCCGGTCCTGATCCGGGTGCGCAGCTCGTCGGCCACCTCGCGATGCGACCGCTGCGGCCGCTCCGCCCTCCTCCGCCCATTGACGGAGGCATGTTCCGGCTCCACGACCGAACACTACAACTTCCCGCCATCTTTGGGCAGTTCAAAGAGAGATGGTTATAGGACGCTTCCAAGCGGACATAAGTACAGTGAAGTTGGCTGCCAACTTCAACAACATGGTCAAACTTTCAGACGGTTGGCCGGTCGGGTTCCCATCCGGAGGGGAGCCGGGAGCCCGAGCAGTCGGCGCCGAGGCACAGTCACAACTTCACACCGCCCGCACAGCCACAACTTCACACCGACAACTGAATAGCACCACCGAAAAGCACCACTGAACAGCTACGGATGAACGAAGGCACTCTCGTCGTCGACAGCGGCAGCAGGAAGGAGACCTCGGGGCTTCAGGGCCTCAGAACAAGTCCGGGCACCAAGGCCGCCCGGACGTACGCAGCAGGGCGTCGGCCCCCCGGGCGGCGCCCGCTCGTTCTTCCCGGACCCGGCCCAGCGCCGCCAACCGCGCCACTGACTCGTCGCCCAGCCACAGCGCCGCCAGATCTGCCACGTCCAGCGTGAGGTCGGCGTCGCGGGTCGTCGGCGTGCAGGAGGCGCCGTCGGGCGCCGCGTCCAGCAGGAAGCGGCCCCCGGCCAGGCCGGCCCGGTCGACGATCTCCAGGACCACGGCGCCCGTCGCGTCGTACGTGCGCGCCTCCAGGGCCGCCACGACGTCCAGGACGCGCAGCCACAGCCAGTCCGCCTGGGTGGTGACGCTCGCCGCCCGCGGGTCCGGCAGAAGCAGCGGGAGCAGGTCGTCGGGGGCCCGGTAGCCGGTCTTCACGCGTGCGATCCAGTCGATGGAGCACAGGAAGCGCCACAGGGCGCGCTCCGCGGCCGGGGTCGTGGAGATCAGCCAGTTCACCGACGCGGTGTTCAGCGGCTGCTTGCCGTCGGTCCAGTTGTCGTTCGTCTCGTACGAGACCAGCCCCTCGACCTCGCCGTCCGCCGACCGGTGCACCGCGTAGAACGGCTCGGTCCAGGAGTCGCCGTACGGGCGCAGGTCGCCGGTGTTCACCTCCCACCAGCGGTCCGTACGGCTGACCGCGCCGGGTTGCGCAAGGCGCAGCCGTTCGTGCAGGTCGGGGCCGAGCTTGCGGACCTCCTCGGCGTCCACGAGGTCGATGCGGCCGCCGTCCTCGGGGCCGGACCAGCGGGGGTCCAGGCCCGCGCGCGTGACGTCGATCGTCCACTCGGTGGTCCAGGTGGCGGGGCCGAAGCCGTAGCGGCCGTAGATCCGGTACTCGGCGGCGACGAGGGTGGCGACGACGTCCCCGCGGTCCTTCGCTGCGGCCAGATCCTCGGTCATCAGACGGGTGAGGAGGCCTCGGCGGCGGTGGGTGGGGGCCACGGCCACGCTCGAGACCGCGTCGGCGGGGACGGTCGCGCCGCCGACCGCGGTGAGCTGCTGGGGGAAGGAACGGAAGGTGGCCACGCACTTTCCGGCTTCGAAGGCGCCGGAGACGCGGGCGCCTTCCAGGAGGGCACGGCGGGCGGCGAGCGTGTCCTCCGTGAGGGGGGTGGCGCGGAGGAACCCGGTGTCGAGGGTGCGGATCCAGGCGGGGGTCTCGGTGTCGGTGATCCGGCGGACGTCTATGGACATAGAGGTCACGGTAGGCGGGGCGAGGGCGGGTGTCTCGGGGGTTTTCCCGTCCCCGCCGCCCCTTCCCTCCCCCACGGGCCGAATTGCGCCGCCCGGAGCTACACGAGCAGGTCCTCCACCTGTGCCTCCCCCTCCCGGTACCTCCGGGTGATCTCCGCTCCGCAGTCGTCGGCGGTGCGCTGGAGGCCTTGGCGGCGGCGGGAGACCTGCTGTTCGTAGCGGATCAGGCGGGCCATCGCCTCATGGAGTTCGGGGTCGGTGCGGGCGCCGAGGTCGGAGAGTTCGACCTCGGCGAGCATCTCGGCGGCCAGTCGGCGGTACTCCTCACTGTGCGGGGTGCCCAGCGTGACGTGGCGGGCGGAGGAGCGGTGCCGGGCCGGGGCGTCGGTGAGGATCTCGGAGAGCCGGGCCACGACCGACGCTCCGGCCGTCACGCCCCGCCGAGCGAGCTCCGCGCGCAGGATGTCGATCCGGCCCTGGAGCAGCCGTCGTACGTAACTGAGGTCGGCCTCGTCGCGCTGGGCGCCCTGGCGCAGGGTGCGCAGCTCGGGCAGGCTCAGCCCGGCCAGGGCGGGCTCGGGCGGTTCCACGGGCAGGACCCGCCCGGTACTCGGTGTGCTCATGTGCGTCTACCGTCCCCTCGACCGGCCTGTGGGAAGCATCGTGCCACCCTAAGTGGCCCGTATGTGACCGAGTGCCCCCGAACGGCCGCAGATGGTGGGTTAAGGAGCAAAAATGGGCCACCGGCGAGTCCGTGGCCGGCGCCCGGCATCATGGTCCGCATGCGTGCAGTGGTGCAGAGAGTGGACGGCGCGAGCGTCGTCGTGGACGGGGAGACGGTCGGGGAGATCGCCGGCGAGGGCCTGTGCGTCCTGGTCGGGGTCACCCACGAGGACACCAAGGAGAAGGCCGCCCAACTGGCCCGCAAACTGTGGTCGGTTCGCATGCTGCACGACGAGAAGTCATGCTCCGACCTCGACGCCCCGCTCCTCGTCGTCAGCCAGTTCACGCTCTACGGCGACGCCCGCAAGGGCCGCCGCCCCACCTGGAACGCGGCCGCCCCCGGCGACGTCGCCGAGCCCCTCGTCGACGAGGTCGTCGCCCAGCTCCGCGCCTTGGGCGCGACGGTGGCGACGGGCCGCTTCGGCGCGCAGATGCGCGTCTCCCTGACGAACGACGGCCCGTTCACCGTGCTGATCGAGATGTAAGCCCGGCGGCTACTGGCTAGGGCTCTACCACCGCTTCCTGGGCCGCCGCCGTCGTGTCGGCGAGCAGCGGTGCGTCCAGGGGTACGTTCCGCTTCACCAACGCCAGGGCCACGGGACCGAGTTCGTGGTGGCGTACGGAGGTGGTGATGAAGCCGATCTTACGGCCGTCGGGGGCCTCGTCGGCGACGCGGAGCTCGGTGCCGGCGGGGGGCAGGTGTACCTCGCTGCCGTCCAGGTGGAGGAAGACGAGCCTGCGGGGGGGCTTGCCGAGGTTCTGGACCCGGGCGACCGTCTCCTGGCCGCGGTAGCAGCCCTTCTGGAGGTGGACCGCGGTGCCGATCCAGCCCAGCTCGTGCGGGATCGTGCGGTGGTCGGTCTCGAAGCCGACGCGCGGGAGGTGGTGTTCGACGCGCAGCGCCTCGTAGGCGAGGAGACCGGCCGCGGGGGCGGCCTGCTCGGCGAACGACTCCAGGTCGGCGCGCGGGAGGAAGAGATCACGGCCGTACGGCGTCTCGCGCACGACCGCGTCGGCCGGCGGCGCGGCGATCGAGCCGGCGGGCAGGTGGACGAGCGCGATGTCGGCCGTGCGGTCGGCGACCTCGACCCGGTAGAAGAACTTCATCGACTCCAGGTACGCGATCAGCGCCTCCTGGGTGTCGGGCTCGACATGGGCCCAGACCGTCGTGCCGTCGTCGACGAGGTAGAGCGCGTGTTCGATGTGGCCGTTGGCGGAGAGGATCAGCGCCTCGGTGGCCTGGCCCGCGGGGAGGTCGCTGACGTGCTGGGTGAGCAGCAGGTGCAGCCAGCTCAGCCGGTCCTCGCCGGTCACGGTGACGACCCCGCGGTGCGAGAGGTCGACGAAACCGGTGCCGTCGGCGAGGGCGCGCTGTTCGCGGAACAGGTCGCCGTAGTGGGCGGCGACGCCTTCGTCCACGCCCTCGGCGGGGACGGCGCCGGGCAGGGACAGCAGAGGGCTCTTCATACGCCTAAGCCTACGACTCGGTAGTTGAAGACTTGAGAGAGCAGTCCTTGCAGCGACCGAAGATCGCGAAGTGCTTCATGTCGGTCTCGAACCCGAAGGTGTCGCGCAGCTTGGCCCGGAACTCGGCGGCCACCTCGACATCGGCCTCGATCACGTTCGTGCAGTCACGGCAGACGAGGTGGATGTGATGGTGGCGGTCGGCGAGATGGTACGTCGGCGCACCGTGCCCCAGATGGGCATGGCTGACCAGCTCGAGCTCCTCCAGGAGCTCCAGGGTCCGGTAGACGGTGGAAATGTTGACCCCCGACGCCGTCTTCCTCACTTCCACGAGGATGTCGTCGGGGGTCGCGTGCTCCAGGGTGTCCACAGCTTCGAGGACAAGCTGGCGCTGCGGCGTCAGTCGATAGCCGCGCTGCCTGAGGTCGCTCTTCCAGTCGGTGCTCACCACACCCAAGAGTCTAGGACTACGTCAGCTACCCAGGCGGTAGTCCCGGGTGATCCGATGTGGGTCTTACTTGAAGAAAGCGATCCCGTCGTCCGGCATGTCGTCGGGCAGGGCCTTGGCCCAGCGCTGGACGTCCTCCGGGGTGACGACCTTCTTCAGGTGGGCCGACATGTAGGGGCGCAGCTCGACCTCGGGGGTCTGCTTCTCGCCGACCCACATGAGGTCGCTCTTGACGTAGCCGTACAGACGCTTGCCGCCGGTGTAGGGGCGGGAGGCGGCCGTGCGGGCCACCGCGTCCGTGACCAGGTCGATCTGCGGCTTCTTGTCGGCCAGCTCGCCGTACCAGATCTCGATGACGCCGTCGTCGCGCGTCATCGTCACCTCGACCTTGCGGGCGCCGTCGATCCGCCAGAAGCCGGACTCGGTCTCCAGGGGACGGACCTTGTTGCCGTCGCCGTCCAGGACCCAGGTGTGGGAGCGGTACTCCAGGAAGTCCCGGCCGTCGTGGGCGAAGGTGACCTCCTGCCCGAAGTTGCACTTCTCGGAGCCGGGGAAGTCGTGGACGCCGGCGCCCGCCCAGGTGCCCAGCAGAAAGGCGAGGGGGACGAGGTCCTTGTGGAGGTCGGACGGGATCTCGATCATGAGTGACAGTTCCTGGACGTGGTGGTCAGCGCTGGCCCTGGTACAGCTTCTTCACGGTCAGACCGGCGAAGGCGAGAACGCCGACGCAGACCAGGACCAGCAGGGATTCGAAGAAGATCTCCACGGGGTGCTCCTCGGATGAGCGTGGTTCGGTACACGTACGGCTTCGGCACACGTACGACAGGGCCGGGCCCCAGCTTACGGGTCAGCCGAGGAGCTGGCTCTGCAGGGCCACCGTCTGCTGGAAGGGAACGGCGGCTGCCGTGCCCTTGCGGGACTGCACGATCAGGGCGACGACGTCCCCGGCGCGCAGGTAGGCCTGCCGGACCTGCTCGGCGCCGTACGGCTTGACCTCGTCGTAGGCGTTGCGCGTGATCCCGGCGGGGTCGGCGGCGGTCGGGTACGTCGCGTCGAACTCCGTCTCGGCGGCGCCGCGCAGGGCGAACACGGGCGAGGCGTATCCGGTGAACTCCCCGAAGAGCCGCTCGGTCACCGTCGCCGTGTCGAACTGCAGCAGGTAGACGCCCGTGTGGGTGCCGTCCTCGGCGGTCCAGCCACGGGCGGCCACATGCCGCAGGCCGTAGTCGGTGAGCAACTGCCCCGCCGTGTCCCGGTCCTTGCCCGCCTCGAACACCGCGAGGAAGTCCTTCGTGGCCAGCCAGCCGTCCGTGCCCCGCAGCGCCTTGTCGTCCGTCGCCCCCTCGGGCGCGGGCAGCAGCAGCGCGCGCAGGTCGGCGTAGTGCGCGCCGGCCCAGTTCCTGGTGTCGAGCGGGCCCGGGCTGCCCGAGGGCAGCGGCGGCCGGGTGATCTCCGGGTACGCCCAGCGCCCGTCCGACTCGGTGGCGAGACCGAGCAGATCCGTACGCTCCATCCGCGTGATCCCGTACGCCGTCCCCGCCCCCAGCGTCGCGAAGACGGTGACGACGGCGGTCCAGCGCAGGACGGCCCGCAGGACGCGGCGGTCCTTGGGGGCGGCGGGCTGCTCGATCTCCGGCTGCTCCGGCTGGTCGAGCTGCTCCGGCTGGTCGAGCTGCTCCGGTTGCTCCGGTTGCTCGTTCGGGATCTGTTCGGGAATGTCCGTCGTCTGCGGCTGGTCGGTCATACGGCCTGTCCCGGGTCGTCGATGCGGTCGAGTTGTGCGGCGAAGAACTTGGCGACGAACGCCCCGTCGAGCGGCCCTGGCCCATTCGCGGTGACGCTGACCAGCACGTCTCCCACGGAGGCGGTGCAGAACGCGTTGCCCAGCTCCTCGTCCTCGCCCTTGGGCGTCAGGAAGCAGTGCGCGTCCTTGTGGCCCGCGATCTTCGGGCCCTCGCGGAAGAGGTCCGTGTCGGCGAGGAACGCGTTGTAGGACGACGCCGTCTCGCGTACGGCGGTCCGGTTCTTCAGCCGCGTCAACGTGGCGTCGACCGTGATCGCGTCCGTGATGTTGTAGTCCAGCCGGCTGACGGCGTAGCTCCGGATCGCCATGGCCTGGATGCGCTGCTTGTCGTACAGCTTCTCCAACTGCTTGCGCGTGGAGCTGGGCAGGTCCTTGATCGACTCCTTGCGCAGGGCGTTGGCCTGCGCCCCGTTGAAGTCGGCGTCCGAGCCGAACTCCTCGAGGTCGGGACCGGGGTCGAAGCCGTCGGTTCCGAACGGCACGAACAGAGAGCTCAGCCCCGACGCGGACTTCGCGCCCTTCTCGCCCTTCTCGCTCTGCCCGCTCTTCCCGTCGTCGGACGACGGGAACTTCCACGTGGGCTCGCCGCCGGCCCGGTCGGCGTCCTGGACGGTCACGACGGTGTAGCCGACACCGCCGATCAACGCACCGGCCAGCAGCACGGCCCCCGCCACGGCGGCGATCCGACCGGGGCGCACCTTACGCACGCCCTTTTCAGGGATCTCTGCGGTCTCTGCGGTCTCTGTGATCTCTGCTGTCTCTGTGATCTCTGCGGTCTCTGTGATCTCTGCGGTCTCTGTGATCTCGGGGTTCTCGCTCACAGCTTCCCCATCTGCCGCTTGGCCAGGTCCATGATCTTCGCCTTGGCGATCGGCTTGCTGTCGGTGATCCAGATCTCCATGTACAGGTCACCGCGCCAGGCGTGCGCCTCGGCCGTGTACAGCGGGAGGTAGCCCGCCTTCCGGTCAGGGGTGTCGTGCACGTAGGCCGTCCCGTTGCCGTCCCCGGTGCCGGGGACGGGCCAGCTGCGGGTGTCGTCCTCGTCCTCGGCCCAGTACGCGCCGTTCTCGGCCCACTCGGACGCGGCCGGCTTGCTCTCCTGGCGGAACTGCACGAGGACGATCTCGGCGTTGTACGTGTCGCCCACCCGCCACGACGTCCCGGCCGCGCGGCGGAACTCGTCGTCGACGAGGCCGTTGAAGGCGTTGCCCGGTTTCCCGAACCGGTCCGCGTACTCGGGCAGGTCCAGCCAGCCGTCGCTGCCCACCGGGAACAGGCTGTCCCGCGCGCCCTTGGGCCGGTCGAGCAGCAGCTTGCGCAGATCGCCGTTCGTCTTCACCCGGCGGTCCTGCGCCGCCGACAGCGGCTCGACCTCGCCCTTGGCCTGTCCGACCACGGGCTGGGAGAGCGACGGCAGCGCGGTGGGCTCGCGATCGGCCTGGACGAGGTATCCGGCGCAGGCGCCCGCGACGACGCCCAGCACGGCGGCCACGGCGACCATCGACGTCGTACGGCCACGGGGTCGGGGTCCGGGTCGGGCAGGCGGGTCGACGGCATCGTCCGGGGCCTGCTCCGCGCTCTCCCCTTGCAGTTCTTCTGCCTCTTCTGGCAGCTCGTCTGCCTCTTCTGGCCCTGCCGCCCTTTCGGGCTCTTCCGCCCTTTCGGGATCTTCCACAACGTCCCCCTCAAAACGTCGAACGCGCGTTTCCATTTCGCGCTCCACAGGAGACTCATGGTCAACGCGGCCAGTTGTAAGGGAGTTGATTACGATTCGGGCATGGCGAAGAAGCTCGTGATCAAGGTGACCGCGGGGGCCGATGCCCCCGAGCGGTGCTCGCAGGCGTTCACGGTGGCGGCGGTGGCCGTGGCCAGCGGGGTCGAGGTGTCCCTGTGGCTGACCGGGGAGTCCGCGTGGTTCGCGCTGCCGGGCCGGGCCGCCGAGTTCGAGCTGCCGCACGCGGCCCCGCTGCCGGACCTGATCGACTCGATCCTGGCCGGCGGCCGTCTCACGCTGTGCACCCAGTGCGCGGCCCGGCGGGACATCACGGAGAAGGACGTCCTGGACGGCGTACGGATCGCGGGCGCGCAGGTGTTCGTACAGGAGGCGCTGGGGGACGAGACGCAGGCGCTCGTCTACTGAGGAGGCCGCCCGTGGGATGTGCCGTGCCGCGTCCCGTGCGGCGTCCCGTGGGACGTCGTATCGCTACGGCCGGCGTTTCTTGCCGTCCAGCTCGTCCCACCACTCGTCGGACTTCGGGTCGCCGGAGGGGTCGTCCCACCAGCGGTCGTCGGGGCCTCGGCGGTTGGCGACGATCGCGGCGAGCGGCGGGATGACCATGGCCACCACGCACATCCCGACGGCCACCGGGACCGACCAGATGCGCACGACCGCCCAGGCCAGGACGAAGAGACCGACGCAGGTCCCCATCATGGCGAAGTAGGCGTGGCGCCGTCGCGCGTACATATGTCCAGAGTAGGTCCGGACAGGGCTAAGGGCCGTACCCGAGCGCAGGGCGGCACATGCCATGCGCGGGGAGTACGGCCCTCCGGTCGCCGGGTGTCTCAGACGGCGATCGCGACCTCCGCGAGGCCGCCCTGCTGGGCGACGACCGTGCGGTCCGCGGTGCCGCCCGGAACGAGGGCGCGGACGGTCCAGGTGCCCTCGGCCGCATAGAAGCGGAACTGTCCGGTCGCCGAGGTCGGGACCTCGGCCGTGAACTCGCCGGTCGAGTCCAGCAGGCGGACGTATCCGACCACCGGCTCGCCGTCGCGCGTCACCTGACCCTGGATCGTGGTCTCACCGGGCTTGATCGTCGAGGCGTCCGGGCCGCCGGCCTTCGCTCCACACATGGTCTGTCCTTACGGGGTCAAGGGCTTGGTCGGGGGCTTACTTGTTGGCGCCGAGCTCGATCGGCACGCCGACGAGGGAGCCGTACTCGGTCCAGGAGCCGTCGTAGTTCTTGACGTTCTCCACGCCGAGCAGCTCGTGCAGCACGAACCAGGTGAGCGCGGAACGCTCACCGATACGGCAGTACGCGATGGTGTCCTTCGCCAGGTCGACCTGCTCGTCGGCGTAGAGCTCCTTGAGCGCGTCGTCCGACTTGAAGGTGCCGTCGTCGTTGGCGTTCTTCGACCACGGGATGTTGCGGGCGGACGGGACGTGGCCCGGACGCTGCGACTGCTCCTGCGGCAGGTGGGCCGGGGCCAGCAGCTTGCCGGAGAACTCGTCGGGCGAGCGGACGTCGACCAGGTTCTGCGCGCCGATCGCGGCGACGACGTCGTCACGGAAGGCGCGGATGGACGTGTCCTGCGGCTTGGCCTTGTAGTCGGTCGCCGGGCGCGCGGGCACGTCGGTGCCGTCGACCAGCTCGCGGGCGTCCAGCTCCCACTTCTTGCGGCCGCCGTCGAGGAGCTTGACGCCCTCGTGGCCGTACAGCTTGAAGTACCAGTAGGCGTAGGACGCGAACCAGTTGTTGTTGCCGCCGTAGAGGATCACCAGGGTGTCGTTGCCGATGCCCTTCGCGGACAGGAGCTTCTCGAAGCCCTCCTGGTCGACGAAGTCACGACGGACCGGGTCCTGGAGGTCCTTGGTCCAGTCGATGCGGATCGCGTTCTTGATGTGGTTCTTCTCGTAGGCGGACGTGTCCTCGTCCACCTCGACGATCGCGATGTTCGGGTTGTCGAGGTTGGCCTCGACCCAGTCGGCGTCTACCAGGACGTCGCTGCGGCTCATGCTCGTTCTCCTCCGGGGCAGTTACGGCGGGGGTGTACAAGAAAGAGGGGTGCGCGGCCGGGTCTCGCCGGCGGCCGGCGCACGGATGCCCTCATACGAGGGCGCCGGGAGGCGCGGAAGGCCGGCGGCGCTTCCGCTTCAGAAAGTGCGACAGAGCATGGCGGCGACGCGGCACAGGTCTACTGCCCGCCGCTTCGTGAGATCCGCCTGTCGCTGCATCATGCCGTCGATCGTAGGGACGGACGGGCGGGCATGTCACCAGCGCTCCGCATAGTGAGATGCGATCGTCCGAATTGTGGGATGAACGTGGGCCCGATCCCGCCGTACAGGGCCTCCGGGCGCATGTATCCGCCGTCACATCTACGGTGCGGACGGCGACGTCTCGCCTTTCGGACGCCGACCGTCCATGTCCCCGTCCATGTCCCCGTACACGTGTGCGTCCCCGTCCGGGTCACCGTCCACCCCACCGAGGGCCTGTCCTACCCGGCCAGCCGGACGTTCGAACCCTTCACCTTGATCTGCACACCGTCCTGCGCCGCCTCGACGCTGTCCAGCTGGATGCCGCCGGGCAGGTCGTCGATCTTCTGCTCGAAGTCGGTGATCGAGCGCACCTCGTTCTCCGCGGCCGACACCCCGCCGAAGCTGGGCAGCGAGTCGGCGTGCACACGGACGGTGTCGCCCTCGGCGGTGACCGTGCTCAGGACGGAGAGCGGCTGCGGCAGCTTGGTGCCGAGCACGGTCGCCTCGATGGTGACCTTGATCTTGCCGTTGCCTCCGTCGGCGAGGCCGACGACCTCGGCGGTGACGCCCGGCGCGACCTGAGTGGGCTCGGACTTGGCGGCCTTCAGCAGCTCGGCGTAGGCGATGGTCGCCGTGCCGGTGGCCGAGGAGGCGGTGGCGGAGCTGTAGTCGCCGGAGAAGTCGACGCCCTTCATGTCGGCCTCGAGGTCGTCGATACGGATCTTCTGACCGTCGGTGCCGACCGCCTCGTAGTCCTTGATGCCGATCTCGACGTCGTCCAGGGAGCCGCCGACGACCTGGGTGAGGAACGGGAAGCCCTTGATGGACACGTCCGGGGTGGCCGCGAGGTTCTCGGTGGTCTTCAGCTTGTCCGCCACCTCGCCCTGCGCGAGATGGACGGCGAGGCGGTCCGCGAGGACGAACAGACCGCCCAGGACCACGACGACGATCAGCAGTATTCGAAGCGCACGCATGCGGTCGTTCCCCCACCCGGATGGCCTGCAAAGGTCAGTTGACGGCCCACGGTAACCCTCGGGGGAAGGGCTTCCGCGGGATTGTCGATCAGCTGTGACAGACCCCCGGGGGCCGGCAATCTCCGCCGGCTCCTCGGAAGTTGCGCGTAGTCGCCTACGCCAGCGCCCGGCCCAGCACGTACACCGCCGGGGCCGCGGCGGCCAGCGGCAGGGCCACGCCCGCCGTGAAGTGGACGAAGCGGGACGGGTAGTCGTAGCTCGCGACCCGGTGGCCGATCAGCGCGCACACCGCCGCGCCCGCGCCGAGCAGCGCGCCCCGCGCGCCCATGCCGGTCATCCCGCCGACCGCGATGCCCGCGCCCGCCGCGGCGAGCAGGGCGACGACGACGGAGGCCGGGGTGGGCAGCGGCAGCGCGCGGGCCAGCACGGCCACCGCGACCGCGGCCGCGCCGACCGTCACCGCGTCCGGGTCCGCGCCGAGGTGACCGGTGGCGAGGACGGCCAGGGCGGAGGAGGCGACGGTCGCCATCAGGCCGTACATGCGCTCGTCGGGGTCGGCGTGCGAGCGCAGCTGAAGGACGAGGCAGAGCAGGACCCACACGCCGAGGGTGCCGAGGATCGCCGCGGGCGCGTGCTCGCGGCCGGCCGCGAGGAGGACGACGTCGGAGACCAGCGCGCCCAGGAAGGCGAGCGCGATGCCCTGCCGGGCCGGCCACATGCCGTTCAGCCGGAACCAGCCCGCCGCGGTGACGGCCTGCAGGGCGACCAGCGGGACCAGCAGGGCGTACGACCCGATGGCCGCCGTGCCGGACAGGAGCAGGCCGAGGAGCGCGGTGAGCGCCGCGGGCTGCATGCCCGGCTCGATGATCGGGGAGCGGCCCTCGAGCCGGGCCCGCTGGGCGTCGGTGACGCGGGCGTTGCCGGCGACGGTCGCGGGGCCGTAGGAGGCGCCGACGCCGCCCTCCGGCTCACCGCTCGTCTGCGCCTGCGCCTGCGGCGCGGGGGCGGCCGGGGGCAGGGCGTCGCCGTAGGCGTTCGCGTAGGGGGAGGGCGGCGCGTCGCCCGTCTGCGGGGGCAGATAGGCGGTCTGGGCCGGGTCCGCGACGACCGGGGCCTGCACGCTCGTCTCCCAGGTCTGGCCCTGCCACTCCTGCGTGTACTGGAGGTGGGCCTGCGGCTCGTCGTACCCCTGCGGCTGCCCGGGCCACGCCTGCTGCGGGGGGTACTGCTGCTGGGGCTGCTGGGCGGGCTGCTGCTGCTGGGCGTACGGGTCGTAGCCCTCGTACGGCTGATACGGCTCGTACGGCTGCTGATGCGGCTGATGCTGCTGATACGGCTGCTGGTCGGTCATCGTCACCCTCCTGCGAACGGCGGGAGCACCTCGACCGTGCCGCCGTCGGCCAGCCGTACCGTCTCATGGTCGCGGGTGCCCACGGGGTCACCGTCGACGAGGAACGAGCATCGCTGCAGGACACGCACGAGTTCGCCGGGGTGTCGCGCGCGTGCGGCGGTGAGTGCCTCGGCGAGGGTGTCCGCGTCGTGCGGCTCCTCGGCGACCCCGGCCGCGGCCTTCGCGGCCGCCCAGTAGCGCACCGTGACCTTGGGCATCGGATTCCTCAATCAATCGGCTGTGTACACGGTCAGGCTAGCCCGCCCGCGCAGCCGCCCAGTCCCCGATGCGGGCCAGCAGACGGTCGTCGGCGGCGTGCTCAGCGTGGCCCATGCCGGGCTCCAGCCAGAGTTCGCCGTGGTCACCGGCGGCCTCGGCCAGCATCCGGGGGTGGTCGAGGGGGAAGTAGCCGTCCCGGTCGCCGTGCACGATCAGCAGCGGGGTGGGGGCGATCTTCGGGACGGCCTCCGTCGGGGAGAGCGGCACCGGATCCCACTCACGGTGGTGGATACGGGTGCCGAAGCCGTAGCGGCCGACCAGGCGGCCCTCGGGGCGGGTGACCATCCAGTGCAGTCGGCGCATGGGGGCGGTGCCCCGGTAGTACCAGCGGGCGGGCGCGCTCACCGAGACGACGGCGTCCACCGTCCCCTCGTAGAGCGCCGCGTGGCGCAGCACCACCGAGCCGCCCATGGAGAAGCCGACCGTCACCACGCGCGCGTGCCCTCGCCCGCGCGCCCAGTCCACCGCGGCGGCCAGGTCGAGGACCTCGCGGTCGCCGACGGTGGAGCGCCCGCCGGAGCGGCCGTGGCCGCGGAAGGAGAAGGTGACGACGGCCCCGTGCCGGGCGAGGGCGGACGCCACGCGCCGTACCTGCGGGCGGTCCACGTCACCCGTGAACCCATGTGCGATCACGAACACCGGGTGACGGGCGGATGGCGCGGAGGCGTCGTATACAACCGCACCCGGGTCGTATACGGAATCGATGGAAATCCCGTCGGCGGTGGGCAGAAACGTCCGCAATGGTGTGCGCGTGCCCGTCTCGGAATTCGGACGAACGGTGGAACCCGCCACATGACCTGCCGGACTGCTGCTCATGTGGGCTATTCTGCTGGACAGAGGACTCGGGCAGCGTAGCCCCCGGGTCCTTTTGTGCTTTCGGAAGTGTTGTATACGAAACGGGAACCGGGCGGGAAACGCCAGGTGACCGCGGGTGTACGGGCCCCGGGAACGCAGCGCAGTCCGCATGCAATGCCATGCGGTGCAATGCCGCAGTGCCAAACGTCCTCGCAGGGACCGAGGAGGAACCAGACGTATGAGTTCTCTGCTGCTCCTGACCAACGCTCTCCAGCCGTCGACGGAGGTGCTCCCCGCGCTGGGCCTCCTGCTGCACAACGTGCGCGTGGCTCCGGCCGAGGGACCCGCTCTCGTCGACACCCCGGGCGCCGACGTCATCCTGATCGACGGACGCCGTGACCTTCCGCAGGTCCGCAGCCTGTGCCAGCTGCTGCGCTCCACCGGCCCGGGCTGTCCGCTCATCCTCGTCGTGACCGAGGGCGGCCTCGCGGCCGTCACCGCCGACTGGGGCATCGACGACGTACTCCTCGACACGGCCGGACCCGCCGAGGTGGAGGCCCGCCTCCGCCTGGCCATGGGCCGCCAGCAGATCGTCAACGACGACTCCCCGATGGAGATCCGCAACGGCGATCTGTCGGTGGACGAGGCGACCTACAGCGCGAAGCTGAAGGGCCGGGTCCTCGACCTCACCTTCAAGGAGTTCGAGCTCCTGAAGTACCTGGCCCAGCACCCGGGCCGCGTCTTCACGCGCGCACAGCTCCTCCAGGAGGTCTGGGGCTACGACTACTTCGGCGGCACCCGCACCGTCGACGTGCACGTACGACGGCTGCGCGCCAAGCTCGGCCCGGAGCACGAGTCGCTGATCGGGACCGTCCGCAACGTCGGTTATCGATTCGTTACGCCCGAGAAGGGCGAGCGCGCGACCGAGGACGCGAAGGCCAAGACGGACCGGCCGGAGCAGTCAAAAGCGGAGGATGCGGACAACGCGGCCGCCCTGGACGCCGAAGAGGTCTCGACGGAGGTGTAGTACCCGCCGGTAGGCCCGGCACCCGCTCGGGAAGGGCGTTGCTCGCGCACAGGGAAGCTCCTGTACGCCCTGCCCAGAGCGGGTCCATCCGCGTAGACTCCGCGCGTGGCCAAGGTGACTCGGGATGACGTGGCGCGACTGGCGGGTACCTCCACCGCCGTCGTCAGCTATGTGATCAACAACGGACCCCGGCCGGTCGCCCCGGCCACGCGCGAGCGTGTCCTCGCCGCCATCAAGGAACTGGGGTACCGGCCCGACCGGGTCGCCCAGGCGATGGCGTCCCGGCGCACCGACCTCATAGGCCTGATCGTGCCGGACGCGCGCCAGCCCTTCTTCGGGGAGATGGCGCACGCGGTCGAACAGGCCGCATCCGAGCGCGGAAAAATGGTGCTCGTCGGCAACTCCGACTACGTCGGCGAGCGCGAGGTCCACTATCTGCGGGCGTTCCTCGGCATGCGCGTCTCGGGGCTCATCCTCGTCAGCCACGCGCTCAACGACAACGCCGCCGCCGAGATCGACGCGTGGGACGCCCGGGTCGTCCTGCTGCACGAGCGGCCCGAGGCCATCGACGACGTCGCCGTCGTCACCGACGACCTCGGCGGCGCCCAGCTCGCCGTACGCCACCTCCTCGAGCACGGCTACGAGTACGTCGCCTGTGTCGGCGGCACCGCGGAGACCCCCTCGGTCGGCGACCCCGTCTCCGACCACGTCGAGGGCTGGCGGCGCGCGATGGACGAGGCCGGGGTGAGCACGGAGGGGCGGCTCTTCGAGGCGCCGTACAACCGCTACGACGCCTACAAGGTGGGCCTGGAACTGCTGGCGGGACCGGACCGGCCGCCGGCCGTCTTCTGCTCCACCGACGACCAGGCGATCGGCCTGCTGCGTGCGGCGCGCGAGCTGCGCATCGAGGTGCCCGGCGAGCTGGCGGTGGCCGGCTTCGACGACATCAAGGAGGCGGCCCTCGCCGACCCTCCTCTGACAACGATCGCATCGGACCGCTCGGCGATGGCCCGCGCGGCGGTGGACCTGGTGCTGGACGACGGGCTGCGGGTCGCGGGCTCGCGGCGCGAGCGGCTGAAGGTGTTCCCGTCGCGGCTGGTGCCGCGTCGGTCGTGCGGCTGCGAATGACCGTCCGGCGACCCGACCGATGAGCGTCCGGCGGCTTGCATGAGGGTTGCCTGAGAGACCTCGCCTCCCTGCCGGATTCGGCTTTATATCGGGCATACGAGGTTCTGGCGGGCTTCTCAGGGAGCACTCAGGGAGCTCTCATGGTCTCGGGACAAGCTTCTTGTCATGACCGAGAGCATCCGCCGCAGCGGCGAGTACGAGAACCACGAGAACCCGTACCAGGCCCCGTACGAGGGCGCCCAGCAGCACGCTTCCGCCCCCGTGGGCTCCTCTCCCGTGGGCTCCTCTCCGGTGAACCCGGAGTGGCCGCCCCCGCCGGCGTACCAGCCGATCGCGCAGCAGGTGCAGCAGCCGGTGCAGCAGCAGCCGGTGCAGCAGCCGGTCGTAGAGCCCACCTCGGTGTGGCCGGGTCAGCCGCAGACCGCATACGCCTCCTCGGCCGATTTCTCGGCCGGTTCCTCGGACGGTTCCTCGGACGGTTCCGGGAGCGGCGACGGCGGGACCGCTCTCCTCACCGCGGTGGCCGTGGAGCCCGCGCCCAAGAAGAAGCGCACCCGCGGCCCGCTGGCGCTGCTCGCCGCCGTGGCGATCGTCGCCGCGGCCATCGGCGGCGGCACGGCGTACGGCATCCAGGAGCTGACCGGCAAGGACCAGGTGGTCTCCTCCTCGACGACCACCAGCGTGGTGCCCTCCAGCAAGCAGGGCGACGTCGCCACGATCGCCGCGGCGGTCAGCCCGAGCGTCGTCGAGATCAGCGCCACCCTCAGCAACGGGTCGTCCACCGGCTCCGGCGTGATCATCACCAGCGACGGCGAGATCGTCACCAACAACCACGTCATCTCCGGGGCCTCCTCGATCAAGGTGACGACCAGCGACGGCAAGTCCTACACCGCCAAGGTCGTCGGCACCGACAGCAAGAAGGACCTCGCGCTGATCAAGCTGGAGAACGCGTCCGGTCTGAAGGCGGCGACCCTCGGCAACTCCGACGGCGTGCAGGTCGGCGACACGGTCGTGGCGATCGGCTCCCCCGAGGGCCTGACCGGCACCGTCACCAGCGGCATAGTCTCCGCCCTGGACCGTGACGTGACCGTCTCGACCGACGAGAGCCAGAGCCAGAGTCAGAGCCAGGGCAGCGAGGGCGGCGACGGGAGCTGGCCCTTCCAGTTCGGCGGTCAGCAGTTCAACGGCGACACCGGCACCTCGACCACGACCTACAAGGCGCTCCAGACCGACGCCTCGCTCAACCCCGGCAACTCCGGCGGCGCGCTGATCGACGCCGCGGGCAACATCGTCGGCATCAACTCCGCGATGTACTCGGCCGCCTCGTCCTCGTCGTCCTCCGACGCCGGCAGCGTCGGCCTCGGCTTCGCCATCCCGATCAACACCGTCAAGTCCGACCTGGCCACACTGCGGGCCGGCGGCTCCGACAGCTGAACCACCTTCTAGCGCTCAGGGAGTACGTCATGATCCAGCAGGTTTCGCACACGGTGACCGGCGTCGGCGCGGCCGACCTCGCCCTGGCCCTCGACGTGGCGTTCGCACTGCACGCCCCGGTGACGCCGACCCGGGCGCCGGAGGTGGCGGCCCCGCAGCTGATGGGCCTGCGCACCACCGCCGCCCGCCCGCACCTGCGCAAGGTGCCGCTGACCCGGCTCACGACGATGCGCGGCTGAACCTCCCCGCTCCGAACCCGCCGCCCGTCGTCCCTAACGCACCGGCCGGGAAGCATGCGAGGCTGAAAGCGCTCAGCCCCCGCCCGTCCCACCGCACCCGAGGAATCCACGCCCATGAGCCCCGCCGAAGGCGACCGTGACACCCAGCGCATCCTGATCGTCGACGACGAGCCGGCAGTGCGCGAAGCACTCCAGCGCAGCCTCGCCTTCGAGGGATACGACACGGAGGTCGCCGTGGACGGCGCGGACGCGCTGGAGAAGGCCACGGTCTACCACCCCGACCTGCTGGTCCTGGACATCCAGATGCCCCGCATGGACGGCCTCACCGCGGCCCGCCGCATCCGGGGCGCCGGCGACACGACCCCCATCCTGATGCTGACGGCCCGCGACACGGTCGGCGACCGGGTCACCGGCCTCGACGCCGGCGCCGACGACTACCTGGTCAAGCCCTTCGAACTGGACGAGCTGTTCGCCCGCGTACGGGCCCTGCTGCGCCGCAGCTCCTACGCGGCCGCCGCCGGAGCGGGCGCCGTCGAGGAGGACGAGGCCCTCACCTTCGCCGACCTGCGCATGGACCTCGCCACACGTGAGGTCACCCGGGGCGGACGCCCGGTGGAACTGACCCGCACGGAGTTCACCCTCCTGGAGATGTTCATGGCACACCCGCGCCAGGTCCTCACCCGCGAGCAGATCCTGAAGGCCGTCTGGGGCTTCGACTTCGAGCCGAGCTCCAACTCGCTGGACGTGTACGTGATGTACCTCCGCCGCAAGACGGAGGCGGGCGGCGAGCCGCGCCTCGTGCACACCGTGCGGGGTGTGGGGTACGTGCTGCGCCAGGGCGGCGCGGAGTGAACAAGGTCGTACGCCGCTTCCGGACCCTTCCGATCCGGGCGCGACTGTCGATGCTGGTCGCTGCCGCTGTGGCCTTCGCGGTGGCGGCGGTTTCGGTGACCTGTTGGTTCATCGTGCAGGGGAAGTTGTACGAGGAGCTGAACGCCGATCTGCAATCGGGTGTCGAGCGTGCCCAGCCGGCGACTCAGGTGTTCGCGGCCCTCGACACCTGTGCACAGTCGGAGTCCAACGAGTTCCCCTTCGGCCCGCGTTTCAAGGGCTATTCCCAGCTCGTCCAGTCGAACGGCAAGGCCTGCATCTACGGCGGCTCCGACTCGCTGGTGAAAGTCACCGGCAGCGACAAGAGCGTGGCCAAGAACGCGCAGGCCGGGAAGTTGTTCTTCCGCAACGGCGTCGACAGCAAGGGCAACGCGGTCCGCATCCTGACCACACCGCTCGTCGTCCAGAACGGCAACGGCCAGTACCTCGTCAAGGACACCGCCCTCCTCGTCGCCGTACCGCTGAAGAGCACCCAGTCCACCCTCAACGAACTCGCCCTCATCCTGCTCCTCGTCTCGGGTGTCGGAGTGCTCGGAGCCGGAGCCGCCGGCCTCGCCGTCGCCCGTGCGGGTCTGCGCCCCGTCGACAAGCTCACCGAGGCCGTCGAGCACGTGGCCCGCACCGAAGACCTGAGCATCCGCATCCCGGTCGAGGACGACGCCGAGGACGAGGTGGCCCGGCTCTCCCGCTCGTTCAACTCGATGACGGGCTCCCTCGCCAACTCCCGTGAGCTGCAACAGCAGCTCATCGCGGACGCCGGCCACGAACTGCGCACCCCCCTCACCTCCCTCCGCACCAACATCGAACTCCTCACCCGCAGCGAGGAGACCGGCCGCCCCATTCCTGCCGCCGACCGCAAGGCGCTCCTCGCCTCGGTGAAGGCGCAGATGACGGAACTGGCGTCCCTGATCGGCGACTTGCAGGAGCTGTCCCGCTCGGAGGGCCAGCGCGGCGAACGCGTGCAGGTGGTGTCGTTGGAGGACACGGTCGAGTCGGCCCTGCGCAGGGCCCGCCTCCGCGGACCGGAGTTGACGATCAACGCGTCCGTGGAGCCCTGGTACACCCGGGCCGAACCGGCCGCCCTGGAGCGTGCGGTGGTCAACATCCTGGACAACGCGGTGAAGTTCAGCCCCGAGGGCGGCACGATCGACGTCCAGCTGACGCACGGCACCCTGACCGTCCGCGACCACGGCCCCGGCATCCCCGAGGACGAACTCCCCCACGTCTTCGACCGCTTCTGGCGCTCCCCCAGCGCCCGCGCCCTCCCCGGCTCGGGCCTCGGCCTGTCGATCGTCGCCCGCACGGTCGAGCAGTCCGGCGGTCAGGTCACCCTGGCCCGCGCGGAGGGCGGCGGCACGGTGGCGACCGTACGGCTGCCGGGGGCGCCTACGCCTCCGCCGGAGACGCCGGAGGTGCCGTAGGGGATCGGCTCCCTGCCAGAAGCGAACGGTGCGCTTCGCGCGGTCAGCCGGGGCGACCGCCTCCCCAGGAGCAACTGGTGAACCGATCAGGGCCCACGAGGTGGATCCCCACTTCTGTGTGACGAACTCCCGCGCAGCGGCAACCTTTCCGGCCGGGGTGGCGACTCACGGTCAGTCACCCCCTCGTAGGAAAGGTTCGCCGCATGAGCGAGCAGCGCCGCAAGTCGCCCGAGTCCACCAAGGCGACCGCCAGGCCCCGTCACCGTAAGCGCAGAACCGCGCTGGCGGTCGGCGTCCCCCTAGCCCTCACCGCCGCCGGCGCTCTCGCCTACGGCACCGACCTCGGCCTCTTCGGTGCGGACGCGCAGGCGAAGGCGTCGGCGGCGACCGCTGCTCCCGCCTGGGCGACCGCCTCCGCCGACGGGTTCGCGTCCGTCGACGCGCTGGGGCAGAACGGGACGTACGGCGGGCGGGACGGCAAGACCGTCACCGTGAAGACCCTCGCCGACCTGGAGAAGTACGCGACCGCGAGCGAGCCGTACGTCATCGTCGTCGCGGCGACGATCGACATGGACCCGGTCGGGAAGGAGATCAAGGTCCAGTCGAACAAGACGATCATCGGCTCCGGGACCTCCGGGCAGATCGTCGGCGGTGGCTTCTTCCTCGGGCAGGGCGTCCACAACGTCATCATCCGGAACCTCACCATCCGGGATGCGTACCAAGGCGTCTGGAACGACAAGGAGCACGACTACGACGGCATCCAGATGGACGGCGCGCACCACGTCTGGATCGACCACAACGACATCCGGCACATGGCCGACGGCCTCATCGACAGCCGCAAGGACACCACCTACCTGACCGTCTCCTGGAACAAGCTCAGCCAGGAGAACAAGGCCTTCGGCATCGGCTGGACCGACAACGTCACCGCCGACATCACGATCCACCACAACTGGATCCGCGAGACCGAGCAGCGCAACCCGTCCACGGACAACGTCGCCCACGCACACCTGTACAACAACTTCCTCGAGGACGTGGCGGGGACGGACATCAAGTCGTCGTACGGGAACTACTCGCGCGGCAAGACCAACATGCTCCTGGAGAACTCCTACTTCCAGGGCCTGACCAACCCCGTCGTCCGGGACGCCACCGCCACCCTCGTCCAGCGCGGCAACGTCTTCTCCGGGACGACGGGCAAGAACGAGAGCGGCGGCACGGGCGCGGCCTGGGACCCGAAGACGTACTACGCCTACACGCTCGACAAGGCCGCGGACGTGCCCGCGCTCCTCAAGTCGGGTACGGGGCCGCGTAGTTCTCTCGGCACGAGCGCGTCCACGAGTGCGTCCACCGGCACCAAGGCCGCCGCGGCCACCACCCTCACCGTCGCCGCCGACGGCAGCGGTCAGTACCGGACCGTGCAGGCCGCCGTGGACGCCGTACCCGCGAACAACGCCTCCCGGGTGGTGATCTCCGTGAAGCCGGGGACGTACCGCGAGGTCGTCAAGGTCCCGGCGAACAAGCCGCACGTCACGATCCAGGGCTCGGGCGCCAGCCGTAAGGACACGACGATCGTGTACGGCAACGCGGCCGGCATGACCAAGCCCGACGGGTCGGGGACGTACGGCACGCCCGGCAGCGCCACCGTCTCCGTGCAGTCGGACGACTCGCAGGTCCGCAACCTCACCGTCACCAACGACTTCGACGAGTCCAAGCACCAGGACATCGCCAACCAGGCGGTGGCGCTGCTGACGCAGGCCGACAAGATCGTCCTGGACGGCGTCATCGTCAACGGCGACCAGGACACCCTGGAGATGGAGACCGCCGCCAAGGACAAGCTCGGCCGGGTCTACATCAGCAACTCCTACATCACCGGCAACGTCGACTTCATCTTCGGCCGGGCGACGGTCGTCGTCGACAAGTCCGTCATCACCCTGAAGAAGCGCTGGAACGGCACCTCCGCCGGCTACGTCACCGCCCCCAGCACCCCCGCCGCCCGCAAGGGCATCCTCATCAACCGCTCGTCGGTGACCGGTGACGTGTCGGCCGCCTCCTTCTTCCTCGGCCGCAACTGGCACCCCGGCGGCGACACGACCGTCGACCCGCAGACCACCGTCCGCGACACCGCCCTCAGCGCCGCGGTCAAGTCGACCCCGTGGCAGGACATGGGCGGCTTCTCCTGGAAGGACGACCGGTTCGCCGAGTACAGGAACACCGGCGCGGGCGCGGGCGCCGCGAGCGCCGACCGCCCGCAGCTGACCACCGCCCAGGCCGCCGACCAGGAGGTCGCGGACTGGCTGGGCGACTGGACCCCCACGGCCTCCTGACCCCCACGGCTTCCCGACCTCCTCGACCACCGAGGCGATCGCACCGTCCCCGTCCCCGTCCCCGCCATCCCCCAGCCCACCCATATCCCCCTGCCAGCCCCGCCACAGCCCTCCGCCCCACCGTGAGGGAATGGTGAAAGGGGCTGTGAAAGGGATGGTGGAAGGGACACGGGCGGGGACGAGGGCGCGGCCGGCGGCGCCTGACCCGAGTGACGGCGCGGCGGGCAGGATCCTGCTCGCCGACGACGACGAGGACGTACGGGAAGGCATCGGCCGGCTGCTCAGATTCGAGGGGTACGAGACCGTCCTCGCCGGCGACGGACGGCTCGCCCTCGATCTCGTGGGCGCGCCCGACGCGCCCGACCTGGTGCTGATGGACGTGACGATGCCCGGTCTGGACGGTCTGGCCGCGACCCGCCGGATCCGGGCCTCCGGCTGCACCGTGCCGATCCTGATGATCACCGGCCGGGACGCGGTCGGCGACCGGATCGTCGCCCTCGACAACGGCGCGGACGACTACCTGATGAAGCCGTTCGCCGTCGAGGAACTCCTCGCCCGGGTACGGGCCCTGCTGCGTCGCGGCGACCCACGCCGCCGCGGCCCGGGCCGGCGGTCGACGGCCAGGGCCGACACCCATCTGCTGGCCTTCCAGGACGTCGCCATGGACCCGGCGTCCCGCACGGTCACCCGCGGCGAACGCCCGCTCGACCTCACCCGCACCGAGTACTCCCTCCTGGAGTACCTCCTGCGCCACCCGGCGAAGGTCCTCAGCCGCTCCCAGATCCTCCGCGACGTCTGGGGCTTCGACTTCGAGCCCACGTCCAACACCCTCGACGTGTACGTCATGTACCTCCGCCGCAAACTCGAACACCACGGCGAACCCCGCCTGATCCAGACCGTGCGGGGGCTGGGGTACATCCTGCGGGTGGAGTGACGGGACGGACAGACCCGCATCCGTCCCGTATCCGTCCCGTATCTGGCCCGCATCCGTCCCGTATCTGGCCTATATCCGCAGAACCAGCGTGTCCTCCGCCAGCCCCTTCTCCCCCGCCGCGCCCGGCCAGGGCTCCGCGAGCCTTGCGTAGGCGGGGCAGCGGAGCATCAGTTCGGTGTGGGTGCCGGTGTCCAGGAGGCGGCCCTCGTCGACGACCAGGATGCGGTCGGCGTCGGGGGCGAGGCTGAGGTCGTGGGTGATCATGATGGTCGTACGGCCGGACATCAGGCGGCGCAGAGGCTGGACGATCTGGCGGGCGGCGACCGAGTCGAGGCCGGCGGTCGGTTCGTCGAGGACGAGGACCGGGGCCGCGCGGAGCATCGCGCGGGCGATGGCGACGCGCTGGAGCTGGCCGCCGGAGAGGGCGGCGGTGCCGGGGGCGAGGTGGGTGTCGTAGCCGTCGGGGAGCGCGGTGATGAAGGTGTGGGCCGCGGCCGACCGGGCCGCCTGTTCGATCTCCGGGTCCGTGGCGCCGGGGCGGCCGCAGGCGATGTTCTCGCGGATCGTGCCGTTGAGGACGAGGGTCTGCTGGGGAAGCAGGGCGATGTTCTCGCGGACGAACTCCAGGGGTACGTCCGTGAGCGGGACGCCGTCGAGGCAGACGACGCCCGTCTCGGGGTCGTAGAAGCGGGTGAGGAGTTTGGAGAGGGTGGACTTGCCGGCGCCGCTCGCGCCCGTGACCAGGACGAGTTCGCCCGGGCCCGCGGTGAAGGCGACGTCGCTCAGGGACTCCCGGGGCGCGTCCGGGTAGCGGAAGCCGACGCCGTGGAAGCTGACCCAGCCCCGGACCGGCCAGGCGGGGACGGGGGCGGCGGGGTCCTTGACGGCCGGTTCGGCGTCCAGGATCTCGGCGATGCGCTCCGCGCCCGCCGTGGCCGCGGTGACCGTCAGGCCGAGCTGGCCGAGGCTGCGGACCGGGGGGTAGAGGTAGCCGATGAAGGCGGCGAAGGCGAGCAGCGCGCCGAGCGTCATCCGGCCGGCCGAGATCTCCCAGACGCCCAGGCCGATCACCGTCAGGACGCAGAGGGTCTCCACCACCTCCACGAACTGCTCGTACATCTCGCTCAGCCGCGCCCCGCGCACGCTCGCCCGCATCCAGGCGCGGGCCTCCTTGTCGAGCCGCCGCTCCTCGTCGCGGCGGCGGTTGTACGCCTGGGTCAGCACGATGTTGCCCAGCGACTCCTCCACCACCGAGGTGATCGCGCCGTCCGCCGCCCGCTCGTCCCGCGAGGCCTCCTTGATGCGGCCGGAGAAGCGGCGCGCGGCGAGCAGGAAGAGGGGCGCGAGGACGAAGGTGACCAGGGCCAGGTCCCAGCGGAGGTAGAGGGCCGCCGCCGAGTAGAAGACCGCCGAGAAGGCCGCGGAGATCGTTCCCACGACGCCCGACACCACCAGTTGTTCTATCGCCTCGACGTCTCCCGTCAGGCGTTCCACCAGGTCGCCCTGGCGGTGCTTCTGGAAGAAGTGGGGCGGGAGGTCCTGGACATGGCGGAAGACGTTCGCGCGCAGGCGCAGGACGAAGCGCTCGGCCGTCCAGGTCGCGAGCGAGTTGCCGAGGTAGCCGACGAGCGCGCCGAGCGCCGCGACGGCCAGCCAGGCGCCGGCCGGCCCCCAGAACGCGGAGAGCGAACCGGCCTGCAGGGCGTTGTCGGTGAGCTCGGCGAACAGCAGGATGGCGGCGGTCTCGGCGAGCGCAGACGCCACCACGCACCCCACGATCACCAGCATCCATCTGCGGTCACCGCGGGTCAGCGGCCAGAACCGGCGGAAGGCCTCACGGGCTTCCCTCATCGTCCACGACTCCTTCCAGTGCGTCCGGTGCATCCGTGCATGGCGAGGCGGGGCCACCGGATTCCTCCGGTGGCCCCGCCTCGTGGCGTTCCGTCAGCCCTTGTGCGCGACCGGGCGGCGCTTCGGCGCGGGCTGCGGAGCGGCCTTCTTCTTGGCGACCGGCTTCGGGGCCGGAGCGGCCTTGCGGGTCTTCTTCACCGGGGCGATCTTGTGGAAGCTCATGTGAATTGCCTTTCCGTTTATCAGGAATGTGTTATGTGCAGCTGTGAATTAAGTGTCAGTCCTTATGGGACACCGGGCGACGCTTGGGAGTGACCTTCGGAGCGGCCTTCTTCTTGGCGACGGGCTTCGCGACCGGGGCCGGAGCAGTCTTGCGGGCCTTCTTGACGGGGGCGATCTTGTGGAAGCTCATGGCGTTCTCCGCTCAGTCTGTTCACTCTGTTCGCGATCTTCGCTTTCGCGTCGTTCGCTTTCGACATGGAAAACACTACGGGACACCGGAAGAAGAAAAAGCCAATTCCGCTTAGACCTCGATGAATTGCGGCTGAGATGAGTTTTCAGGAGAATGCGGGAACCAAATCCGGGCTTACACAGGTTTTAATACGACGAGAGGCGGCCGCGTCGGTGACGCGGCCGCCTCTTGCCGTGAGTGTGGTGCGGGTGGGGCTACTGCACGATCGTGATCCGGTTCGTCGCCGGCGGGGTGATCGGCGCGGCGGCCGAGGAGTTGGCCAGCAGGTACTGCTCCAGGGCCGCGAGGTCGTCGCTGCCGACGAGGTCGTTCGTGCCCTGGCCCAGCGTGGTGAAGCCGTCGCCGCCGCCCGCGAGGAAGCTGTTGGTCGCGACGCGGTAGGTGGCGGCCGGGTCGATCGCCGTGCCGTTGACCTTGACGGAGTCCGTGACGACACGGTCGGCGCCGGTCTTCGTCAGGTCCAGGGTGTACGTCAGGTTGGCGGACGGCTGGAGGATCTTCGGCGCGCTCGCGTTCGTCCCGCTCACCTGCTCCTTGAGGACCTGGATCAGCTGGGCGCCGGTGAAGTCCTGCAGGTTCACGGTGTTGGAGAACGGCTGCACGGTGAAGCCCTCGGCGTACGTCACCACGCCGTCGCCCTCACTGCCCTTGGCCGTGTAGGTCAGACCGGCCCGGACGCCGCCCGGGTTCATCAGCGCGAGGTCGGTCTCGGCGTCCAGCTCCTTGCCGTACCAGAGCTGCGCGTCCGCGATCAGGTCGCCCATCGGGGACTCGGTGCCCGTGTTCGGGACGTCGGCGGAGATGTAGCCGATCGCGCGGTTGCCGACCGGGGCCGCCAGGGTGTTCCACTTGCTGATCAGCTCGGTCATGTCCGGCGCCTTGGCGACGGTCCGGGTGACCACGTGGTTCGCCGACTTCACCGCCGTACGCGCGATGTCACCGGTGAAGCGGTCGTACGTCAGCGTGGTGTCCGTGTACAGCCGGCCGAAGGACGCGGCCGAGGTGACCGTGCGCGGCTTGCCCGAGGGGTCCGGGATCGTGCACGCGTACGCGGCGTGCGTGTGGCCGGTGACCAGCGCGTCCACCTGCGGGGTGATGTTCTTGGCGATGTCGACGATCGGGCCGGAGACGCCGTCGCCCGCGCCCGGGGAGTCGCAGTTGTAGTTGTAGGAGGACGAGGCCGGGAGGCCGCCCTCGTGGATGAGCGCCACGATCGACTTCACGCCCTGCCTCTGCAGCACCTTGGCGTACTTGTTGATCGTCTCGACCTCGTCCTTGAACTTCAGGCCCTTGACGCCCTCGGCGGAGACGACGCCGGGGGTGCCCTCCAGCGTCACGCCGATGAAGCCGATCTTGACGTCCTTCTTCTTCCAGACGAAGTACGGCTTCAGGATCGGCTTGCCGGTCTTCTCGTCCAGGACGTTGGCCGCCAGGTACGGGAAGTCGGCGCCCTGGAACTTCTTGTCCGTGTAGCAGCCGGCCGTCGGGTGGCAGCCGCCGTTCTGCAGACGGGCCAGTTCCCTCGCGCCCTCGTCGAACTCGTGGTTGCCGACGGACGTGACGTCCAGGTCCAGCTTGTTCAGCGCCTCGATCGTGGGCTCGTCGTGGAAGAGGCCCGAGATCAGCGGGGACGCGCCGACCATGTCGCCGCCGGCCGCGGTGATGGAGTACGCGTTGCTCTTGCGGGCCTCGCGCAGATGCGTGGCGAGGTACTCCACACCGCCCGCGTCGATCGTCTTCGTCGTGCCGTCCGCCTGGAGTTCGGTGACCCGGCCGGAGGAGCCCGACGGGGGCTCGAGGTTGCCGTGCAGATCGTTGAACGACAGCAGCTGCACGTCCTGGTAGCGGCTCGGCAGCGGCTTGGAGTGCTTGGCGTCGTGCGCGTCCGCCGGGAGGGCGGCGGCCAGAGCGCCCGCGGTGGCGAGCGTGGCGGCGGCAGCGACCATGCGATACGTACGACGTCTGCGGCTGAGGTACGACTGGGATGTGGCTGGCATGCGCCCCCCTGGAATCGGCTGAAGTAGGTGGCCCCGTCCGGCGCAGCCTAGAGTCAACGCGCGTAGCGCGACAGGGGGTTCAGGGTTACATCCTGGTTTCCCTTTGCCCTCCTCTTTGCCCCCACTTTGCGGCGCCCTCCCCTTACCCTCGTACGCATGACCAGCGACGACACCGCACGGACCCACGGCTCCCGATCCATCGAGACCCACTCCGCGCTCTCCCCCGAACAGACCGAGGCCGTCCTCGACCTGCTCGCGGAGGCCGCCGAAAGCGACGGCCAGCAGGCGGTGTCCGAACAGGGCCGGCTGCAGCTGCGCGGCGGCGCCCGCGAGGGCGTCTCCCATCTGGTCCTCACCGTCGGCGCCGAACTCGTCGGCTACGCCCAGTTGGAGGACACCGACCCGGTCGAGGCCCCGGCCGCCGAGCTGGTCGTGCACCCCTCGTACCGAGGGCACGGGCACGGCCGCGCCCTCGGCTCCGCCCTGCTCGCCGCCTCCGGCAAACGGCTGCGGGTGTGGGCCCACGGCGGCCACTCCGCCGCCCGGCACCTCGCCCAGGTCCTCGGACTGACCCTGTTCCGCGAACTGCGCCAGATGCGGCGACCCCTGAGCGGCCTCGACCTGCCGGACCCGGTGCTGCCGGCCGACGTGACCGTCCGGGCCTTCGTCCCCGGCCAGGACGACACCGCCTGGCTCGCCGTCAACTCCGCCGCCTTCGCCCACCACCCCGAGCAGGGTTCCCTCACCCAACGCGACCTCGACGACCGCAAGGCCGAGCCCTGGTTCGACCCCGCCGGCTTCTTCCTCGCCTTCCGCGGCGAGCAGCTGGTCGGCTTCCACTGGACGAAGGTCCACGCCGAGGAGGGACTCGGCGAGGTGTACGTCCTCGGCGTCGCCCCCGGTGTGCAGGGCGGCGGGCTCGGCAAGGCCCTCACCACGATCGGCCTGCGGCATCTCGCGGCCCAGGGACTCCCCACGGCGATGCTCTATGTCGACGCCGACAACAAGGCCGCGGTGTCGGTGTACGAGAGGCTGGGGTTCCTCACCCATGAGACGGACCTGATGTACCGGTCCGAGACGTGAGTCCTGAGCGGGGTGCGAGGTGACCGGGGTCCGGGGTCCGGGGTCCGGGGTCCGGGGTCCTGGTGACCGTCCCTGGGGGCTGCCGCCCCCAGCCCCCGCTTCGGCCCTGAACGGGCCTCGTCCTCAATCGCCGGACGGGCTGAAGGATGCAGACCGGCGTGGGGAGAGCCCCCGCGTGGAGAGGCCTCGCAGAAAAAGCCCCCGCAACGGCTCCGGTGTCCACAGCGCGCTCAGCGCCGCCGTCACGCCCAGCACCGCCGCCCATCGCACCTGCGTCGCCACCCAGTACGGCTCCCCCGGCAGTCCCAGCAGGCCCCACCGCTCCGGGACCAGTACCGTCACCGCGGCCGCGATCGTCAGCCAGGTCGCCGTTCCCCTGCCCGTCTCCGCCGTGTCCGTGAAGCGGACGGCGGTCGTCGCGAGGGCCAGGGCCAGGGCGGCCATGGCCGCCGCCTCCAGCGTGGCCGGGCCCAGCGGGGGGCGGGTCGGGGCCGGTATGAGGAGCACGGCCGCCGTCCACCACAGGACGGTGAGCGGGGTGATCAGGACCAGCCGCAGGACGGTGCGGGCCGGGCGGGCGAACGGTGTCGTCGCGCTGGTGTTGCGGGCCGGGTCGTCGAGCAGGAAGGCCAGGCCGAGCGCGCCGGCCAGCGCGGTGAGCCGCAGGACGAACCATCCGAGGCCGTCGCCCGGCGCCCGGTCCGGCAACCGGGTGGTGCCCGCGAGCAGCAGGCCCAGCGCACCGGCCCCGGCCAGCGCCCGCCAGGGCAGGGAACGCCACACCAGCGGCGCCAGGGATCGGAGCAGGACCCCGGAGACCTCCCTTCTCCCCGCCTTGCCCTCTTTCTCTGCTCCTGGCTCTTTCTCTGCTCCTGGCTCCCTCTCTGCTCCTGGCTCTTTCTCTACTCCTCGCACTTCTCCGCCTCCTCGGGCACCGGGACGCCCAGCAGCTTCGCCGCCTCGGCCGTCGTCGTGTTCGCGGACGTCAGTTCCGTCCAGTGGGCCTTGACCCGGGCGGTCACGTCCGCGCGCGGGCGGTCCAGCAGTTCGCGGACCACCGCCGTCTGGCGGGCCGTCAGGCTCAGCGGGTTCGTCGGGGCCAGGACCACGCCCGAGCCCTCGGTGCTGTCGTCCAGGCGCAGGTTCTTGAAGGTCTGCAACGGGGTGGGGTCGGCGCCCAGCGCCAGCCACATGGTCGTGACGTTGCGGGCGTCGCACGCGTCCAGGGCCGCCGCCTCCGTGCCCATCACGACGACCGAGGCGACGCCGACGGCGAACTCGGGGACGCGATTGCCGCCCCAGCGGGTGCCGACCGTCACCTCCTGCGGGGTGGCGGAGGAGGCCAGGGTGCTGTCGGACTCGATGCCGCCGCTGAGGTCGACGCGCTGGCGGACCGTCAACGGCGCCTTCGCCGCCGCGCCTCCCGCCAGGGACTGGACGCGGTCGACGACGTCGGCCCAGTCGGAGCGCACGACGCTCCACTCAGGGAAGGAGCAGTACGTCGAGCCGTCGTACGTCGTGCACGACTGGACCTTCTGCGGGGTCTCGGACGCCGTCCTGCGCGCCGCGTCGAGGGCCGATGCGTCCCGCGGGTACTGGCCGATCGCGCCCGCCACGGTGGCCGCGAGGGCGAGGGCGCCCGCCGTCTTCACGGCTCGGTTGCGGCCGCCGGACAGCAGGAGTGCCGCGCAGGCCAGCAGGACGCACAGGGCCGCCACATACAGCGCGTGCCAGGCGGCGGGGCGGCCGATCAGGTCCGAGGGGACCGGATCGCCGTTGGTGTCCGCGCCGAAAATCGTCGGGGAGAGCCAGCCCGCCCAGCCGCCCTCGTCGACGGACGCGGACGCGGTGATGACGAGCAGATACCCGGCGACGACGAACACCATGGCGGCCAGGGGAGAGGGCGCCAGCCGGGCCAGCAGGACGCCCAGGACTCCGGACGCCAGGATGCTCAGCGGTCCGAGGGCCAGTTCGCCGAAGGAGCCGTGGCCGATCGCGCCGGGCTTCAGCGCCGCCCGGGTGAACTCCGCCCCGACGGCGACCGCGGTGAGCGCCGCGAACGGGACCACGGAGAGCACATGGGCGAGGGTGCGCCGCCAGGGATCCATGGCCAGGACGTCGAACTGCTGGACCGTGCCGTTCTTCCGCGAGCGCAGAGTCGCCGAGTTGACGCAGACGAGCAGGGCGATGCCGAGCAGCAGGGGCGACTCCTGGGTGTCTCGGTCGACCATGTTGAGGATGGGGAAGTCGTTCATGCCCTCCTCGTGGGCCAGCCGCCAGACGACCAGCGCGATGTAGAGGGCGAGGAAGAACAGCACCGGGATCTGCAGGAACAGCTCGCGCGTCTCGAACCGGGCGAGGGCCAGGACGGCGGCGGCGCGGCGGGCCTCGGTCGGGGACGAGGGCGGGGACGAGGGCGGGGACTGGGACGGGGAATGGGGCGGGGACTGGGGGAGCTCGGTGGAGGATTCCATGACCGGAGAGGCCGAAGTGACCGCAGAGGCCGAAGTGACCGCAGAGGCCTGGGAGGCCTGGGGGCCCTGGGAAGCCGAGGTGCTCATGCCGTCACCTCCGTGCTCTCGCCGTCGAGGGCCAGCAGATAGCCGTCTTCCAGGGTGGGTTCGAGCAGGTCGGCGCCCGTCGGCGGGTCGCCGACGTTGCGGAAGGAGCCGGCGCCGGTGCGCCAGCCGGCCTTGGCGTTCGGATCGCGTTCCGTGCCGCTCCAGACCCGGCCGGCGGCGCGGGCCGTGAGGTCGGCGGGGGTGCCTTCGAAGTGGACACGGCCATGGGCCAGGACCACGACCCGGTGGCAGAGCATCGCCACGTCCTCCGTCTGGTGGGTGGACAGCAGCACAGTGCGGCCCTCGCCCGCCTGGGCGATCAACTCCCTGAAACGCATGCGCTGTTCGGGGTCGAGGCCGACGGTCGGCTCGTCCAGGACGAGGAAGCCGGGGTCGCCGACGAGGGCGGCGGCGAGCGCGACGCGCTGCAGCATTCCGCCGGACAGCCGCTTGAGCCGCTTGCCGCGCACGTCCGCGAGGTCGACGGCGTCCAGCACGCGCCGCACCTCGCGATGGCGGGCGCCGCGGTCCGTCGCCTCCTTCAGGATCGCCACGTAGTCGACGAACTCGAAGGCCGTGAACTCCGGGTGGAATCCGGGAGTCTGGGGCAGATAGCCGAGCTCGCGACGCAGGGCGAGGCGACCGGCGGCGGTGCCGGGGTCGTGGCCGAGGGCCGTGAACTCGCCCCCGTCGGGCGGCACCGCGGTGGCCAGCACCCGCAACAGGGTGGTCTTTCCCGCGCCGTTGGGACCGAGCAGCCCGGTCACGCCCCGGGTCAGCCGCAGCGAGACCCCGTCGAGGGCATGGGTACCGCCGTAGCGCAGGGACAGGCCGGTGGCCGTCAGGGTGGTGGGTGCGGTGGTCATGCGGAACTCCAGGTCGTCCGGTGGGCGGGCGAGGTCGAAGGGCGGTGGACGGCGAAGCGCCTGCCGCGGACAGGGGCGCGGGTCGGGCTGGTCGTCCGCGAAGAGGTCCGGCCTCCGGTCCGATGGACTGCTGACGACGACGCCGCCGTACCGCAGCCCGGGCCGGTGACCGTCGGGAACGGCGTCGGCGATGTCAGTGCTGTCGGCGATGTCAGTGCTGTCGGCGATGTCGGCGATACCGCCGCTGCCCGCGGTGTCACAGCGCGCCCCCGTCCGTGAAGCCGCCCACCGGGCGGGCGTCGAAGCGGTCGCGTGCCTTGTAGAGCAGCAGGGCGGCGAGGGCCGCGACCGCCGCCGCGGCCGACTGTCCGGCCGTCGTGAAGGGGGAGAGCGCGGTGGACGTGTCCGGGGCCTGTGCCGTCAGCAGCAGCGTCAGCCAGCCGCCGGTGACCAGCGAATGCGCCAGGACCGGGCCCAGCCGCGAGGTCAGCGCGAGAGCCGTCGCGGTGAGGGCGAGCGCGGGCAGCAGCCAGGCCAGGGCGAGCAGCCCGTACCCCGGAAGGGCCAGGGTCGCCAGGCCGTTGAGGGCCAGGCCCGCGGTGAGCACCGCGACCGTGCGGATCATCAGCAGCCGGAAGCCGTGCAGCGGGGCGACCACCGCCATCTCGTACGTCGGGTCGAGGGTCGGCCCGAAGGACAGGGCGACGCCGGCGAGCGGAAGCAGCGGGGCGAGCGCGAGGAACAGCGCGGGCCGGCCCACCACATGCACGGCCAGCACGGTCGTGCCCAGCAGGAGCAGCACCGCCAGCAGCCAGGACCGGCGCAGTATCGGGGTCGCCGTCAGCAGCCGGGCGGTGTGGTCGGCCACGCCGAGCCGCACCAGCAGCCGCTCGAACAGGCCCTGGCGCGGCGCGTCCAGCTCCGCGTCCAGCCGCTCCCAGCCGGCGTCCAGCGCCACCGGGTCGGTGCTGTGCGCGAGCCGGGCCCGGCACTGCGCGCACCCGGTGAGATGCGTGTCGGCGGACCACAGCAGGGGCGGCGCCAGCGTGCCCTGCGCGTACGCCCGCAGATCCTCTTCAGCCACGTGCCACGTCATGCCAGCGCCTCCTTCAGCCGCTCGGCCCCCACGCCTGCGCGCGGACCGCCCCCGCTTATGTCCCGCCGTCTCACGATCACGGCCTCCTCAAGCCCGTCGGGCCCCTGAGATCCCCCGGGTCCATCAGGTCCCCCGGGACCCTCGGAACCCTCGGCCGCCGGCGACGGTCCCCCGCGCTCGCGCAGGCCGCCCCCGTTCTCGTACCGCCTCATGCCAGCGCCTCTCGCAGTTGCTTGCGGGCTCGCAGGGCCCGTGTCTTGACCGTGCCGGGCGGGATGCCGAGCAGGACGGCAGCCTCCCGGGTGGTGAGCCCGTCGATGACGGTGGCCTGAAGGACGGCCCGCAGCTCCGGTGAGAGGCGGGTGAGGGCGCCGGCGAGGTCCCCGTGCTCCACCCCCGCGAGCACGCGCTCCTCCGCCGACGCCTCGTCGCGATGGCGCAGCCGGGCCAGCGCCTGGCGCAGCCGGCCGCGCGCACCGTCGCCGCGCACCGCGTCGACCAGCCGCCGCGCGCCGATGCGCCACAGCCAGCCCGCCACGTCGCCCTCCTCGCGATATCGGGCGGTGCCGCGCCACACCGCGAGGAACGTCTCCTGTACGACGTCGTCGACTATCCCGGCGTCGGCGCAGCGGCTGCGCATGCGCGCGGTCAGCCACGGCGCGTACCGCCGGTACAGCTCCTCGAAGGCGTGACGGTCCCCGTCCGCCGCGATGGCTCGCAGCAGCTCCCCGTCGCTTCTCGTTTCGCTCACATCCCCTCATCGGACGAGCCCTGCCGATCGGTTCACGACTCGGCGACCCAATTTTCGAGGCCCGGAAAAGCGCCGGCGTCCCGGCCGGCCCTTGACTTCCACCACCTCCTTCCACCACCCTTTCACTACTCAATTAGTGAAAGGGTGGTGGAAGGAGTGGTCGAGTACCGCATCGACCGGCACAGCGGCGTCGCCACCTATGTGCAGATCGTCCAGCAGACCAAACAGGCCCTGCGCCTGGGCGTGCTGCGGCCCGGCGACAAGCTGCCGACCGCCCGCGAGGTCGTCGAGGCGACCGCCATCAACCCGAACACCGTGCTGAAGGCGTACCGCGAGCTGGAGCGCGACGGGCTGGTGGAGGCCCGCCGCGGCCTCGGCACCTTCGTACGGCGCGGGCTGAACACCGCCCCGGCCGACTCCCCCCTGCGCACCGAACTGGACGGCTGGGCCGTCCGGGCCGGGGCGGCCGGGCTGGACCGCGACGACGTGGCCGCGCTCTTCACCGCCGTGCTGGACGAACACTTCGCCGTGCCCGACGCGCACTTCGCCCCGCCCGGTCTGCCCGACCCGCCCGACCCGCCCGACCCGCCAGGCCTGCCCGACCCCCCCGACCTCCCCGACTTGCGCAACCCGCCCGACCCGCCTGCCCCCCGCCCCACCGCCGAAGACGACCTCACTGCCCGCGAAGAGCGGCAGCACTCCCCGGGAGACCCCTCATGACCGACACCGCCATGGCGGCAACCGCGCTCGGCAAGCGCTTCGGCCGACGCGGGGGCTGGGCGCTGCGCGACTGCACGTTCCGGCTGCCCGCCGGACGCGTCTGCGCCGTCGTCGGGCCCAACGGAGCGGGCAAGTCCACGCTCCTCGCCCTCGCCGCCGGCCTGCTGGCCCCCTCCGAGGGCACGGTCACCGTCCTCGGCACGGACCCGGCGTCGGCACGCGCGCGTGTCGGGTACGTCGCCCAGGACAAGCCGCTCTACCCGCAGCTCAGCGTGGCCGACACGCTGCTCGTGGGCGCCGATCTCAACCCGGGCCGCTGGGACGCCGAAACGGCACAGCAGATCGTTTCTACCGGCGATCTCGACCCCAAGAAGAAGATCCGCTCCCTCTCCGGCGGCCAGCGCACCCGCGTCGCACTCGCCCTGGCCCTCGCCAAGCGGCCCGAGCTGCTCCTCCTCGACGAGCCGATGGCCGACCTCGACCCGCTGGCCCGCCACGAGCTGATGGGCGCGCTCATGGTGCAGGCGGCGCAGCACGGCACGACGATCGTGATGTCCTCGCACGTGGTCGCCGAGCTGGAGGACTCCTGCGACCATCTGCTGCTCGTCGGCGGCGGCCGGGTCCGGCTGGCCGGCGAGATCGACGACCTGCTCGCCGCCCACACGCGCGTGCACGCAACGACGGATCCCGAGCCGACGGAGACGCAGACGCACGCCAAGCCGACAGGCGCCGAGCCGACAGACGCCGAGCCCGCAAGCACGAAGTCCCCCGCTCCCGCCCTCACCGCCCTCTCCCCCCACACCGTCGTCGAGTCCCGTGTCACCGGGCGTCAGCTCACCGCGCTCGTGCGCCCCGCGGGCCCGCTTCCCGCCGGGTGGCGTACCGCGACGCCCTCCCTGGAGGAGCTGGTCCTCGCCTATCTGCGCAACCCGCAGGCCGCGCCCCTCACCCCGGCCGAGTCCGAGGAGGCGGTGGCGTGACCGTCCTCGCCCTCGGCTCCCCGGCCCCCGCGACCCCACCGGCCTCCGCAGCCCCCACCGGCTCCGCCGACTCCCCCGGCTCCGCATTCGCCCGCGTGCGCTGGCTGCTGCGCCTGCACCGCCCCGCCCTGTACCTCTGGGCCGCCCTCGTCGTCGTACTCGCCCTCGGCCTGCTGTGGCTGTGGGGTCCGCTGACCGACGCGGCGGCCACGGCCTGGCGGCAGTACCACGCCTGCGGCGACAGCCGGCCGTGCGCGTACGACCGGGACGCGATCGGCCGCTACAAGGACGTGTACGACTACACGACCCTCGCCCTGGTGGCGCTCCCCTTCCTCGTCGCCCCCTGGGCGGGCGCCGCCCTGTTCGGCCGCGAGCTGGAACACGGCACCGCGCAGCTCGCCTGGACGCAGAACGTGTCGCCGGTCCGCTGGCTGGCCACGAAGCTCGCCGTGCCCGCCGTCCTCGTCGCCACGGGCACCGGCCTGCTGGTCGCGCTGCACCGTCTGGCCTGGTCGGCGGGCGAGGGCCGCATCGGCACCGCCAAGAGCTGGTACGACATCACGACCCTGCACGCCAACAGCCCCGTCACGGTCGCCCTCGCCCTCACGGGCCTGGCCGGCGGGGCCTTCGCGGGCCTGCTGCTGCGCCGTACGCTGCCCGCGCTGACGCTCGCCCTGGGCCTGGTCGTCGCCGCACGGGTCGTCGCCGACGAGGCGATGCCGCACCTGTGGCCGGCCGTCACCCGCGTCTCCAGCCTGACCGACGGCTACCTGGGCGTGGGCCTGGAAGTCGACTCGGGCCTGGTCACCTCCACCGGCGCGCACCTCGCCGACCCCGGCTGCGGGGCGACGTCCGCGACCCCCGGCTGCGTCGCCGTGTACGACAAGCTCGACGCCACCGGCTTCTACACCACGTACCACCCCCAGTCCCATTACTGGCCCCTGCAGCTGACCACGACCGCCCTTGTGCTGGCCTTCGCCGCCGTCCTCACCGTGGCCGCGTTCGCCCTGCTCAGGCGCTCGACCGCCACCCGGCGCACCGCCCAGGAGACCCAGGAGACCCAGGAGATCAAGGCAGGCGCCGAAAGCCCGGGAGACCGCCGTACGAGCGCCGTAGCCGCCGAGAGCAGCCCCCGTCCCGTCGGCTCCGGCGGGAGTCCGGCCGCGAGGCCCGTGGCCGTCGACCGGGACGGCGGCTGGGGCGTCGTGCGGACGGTGCTGCGGCTGCACCGGGCCTCGCTCGTCGTCTGGGCCGTCACCGTGGTCGGTCTCACCGGCTGGCTGGTGTGGCTCACCGAGGTGACCGCCGACAAGGAGAGCGCGGCGCTGGACGCCTGTGACCGGGCGAGCCAGGACTGGTGCGATCTGACGATGATCGGCCTGCCCGGCTTCAGCGGACCGGCCGGCTGGATATGCCTGCTGATCGGCTACTCCTTCCTCGCCGTCGCCGCCTTCGCGGGCGGGTCGCTGATCGGCCGCGAGCTGGAGAACGGCACCGCGCACCTCGCCTGGACGCAGGGCGTCTCCCCCGCCCGCTGGCTCGCCGCCAAGCTCGCCGTCCCCGCGGCCGTCCTCACGCTCGGCACCGCCGTCCTGGTCCTGACGTTCCGCTGGACCTGGTCCGCGTACCGGGAGCTGCTCCTCGAGTGGATGTCCCCCGACATATTCCTGGCCCGCGGCCCGGCCACGCTCGGCTACGCCCTGTGCGCACTCGCCGTCGGCGCCCTCGCCGGGCTCCTGCTCCGCCGCGCCCTGCCCGCGCTCGGCGTGTCGGTCGCCGCGATCTGGCTGCTCAACCTCGTCCTGGCCGAGTACCGCGCGTCCTTCTGGCCGACCGTGACCCGCACCGCGGCGACGGACGACCTGGAGACCCCCCTCAACGCGTGGCAGCTGGAGAACGGCGCCCTCATCCACGGACACCCCACCCCGAACGTCGCCTACTGGGAGTGCAACGGCTCGAGCGCCGACATCAGCCGCTGCCTGGACGACCTCGGCGTGACCGGCTACTACGTCACCTACCACCCCGCCTCCCACTTCTGGCCCCTGCAGCTCGTGGAGACCGGGATCCTCCTCGCCGTCGCCGCCCTCGCGACCTTCGCCGCGTTCCGCGTCCTGCGCCGCCGCACGGCAGCCGCCCTCCCGACCGGCTGAGAGCCGAGCAGCGAACACCACGAACCGGCCGGTGTACGTCCCTCCACGGGGGGAAGGACGTACACCGGCCGCCTGACATCCGGCTGTCCCCAGGGCTGTCCGGGCCGGCGCGACCCCCGCGAGCCGCCCCCCGATATCCCGCACGCCATGTCTCCGTAACCGTCGGTTCAGACGACCTTGCGACGCTCGCTGAATGAAGCCCGTCGTGCCCGAGCCTTCGCCGCCTCCCGAGGGAAATCACCCCGAGGGAAGCACCGCCGCGATCCCGCCCGCACGTTCCGACGCGCCGGTCACGCTGTTGGCGCGGAAGAATGGGTCCATGAGCCAGTCACACGCCCCGGCCGAGGTCCAGCACGCGCAGCCCTCCGTGGGCTCCATAGCCGCGCACCGCCCGCACACGGTGTCCGCCGCGGTCTCCGACCTGGAACCCGACATCGACGCCGACCTCGACGAGTACGAGGAGTCGCCGTACGACGGGCCACAGCTTCCCCAGGGTCGTTTCCTCGACCGAGAGCGCAGCTGGCTCGCCTTCAACGAGCGCGTCCTGGAACTCGCCGAGGACCCGAACACGCCTCTCCTCGAACGGGCGAACTTCCTCGCCATCTTCGCGAGCAACCTCGACGAGTTCTTCATGGTCCGGGTGGCCGGCCTGAAGCGCCGGATCGCCACCGGCGTCGCCACCCGCTCCGCCTCCGGCCTCCAGCCCCGCGAGGTCCTGGAGATGATCTGGGCCCGCTCGCGCGAGCTCATGGCCCGGCATGCCGCGACCTACCACGAGGACATCGCCCCCGCCCTCGCGGAGGAGGGCATCCACCTGGTCCGCTGGAGCGAGCTGACGGAGAAGGAGCAGGCCCGCCTGTTCACGCTCTTCCGGCACCAGATCTTCCCGGTCCTCACCCCCCTCGCCGTCGACCCCGCGCACCCCTTCCCGTACATCTCGGGTCTCTCGCTGAACCTCGCGGTCGTCGTACGCAACCCCGTCAGCGGCCACAAGCACTTCGCGCGCGTCAAGGTGCCGCCGCTGCTGTCCCGCTTCCTGGAGAGCTCCCCGGGCCGCTACGTCCCGATCGAGGACGTCATCGGCGCCCATCTGGAGGAGCTGTTCCCGGGCATGGAGGTGCTGGAGCACCACGCGTTCCGGCTCACCCGCAACGAGGACCTCGAGGTCGAGGAGGACGACGCCGAGAACCTGCTCCAGGCCCTGGAGAAGGAGCTCATGCGGCGCCGCTTCGGGCCGCCGGTGCGGCTGGAGGTGGAGGAGTCCATCGACCGCGACGTCCTCGACCTGCTGGTGCGCGAGCTGAAGATCTCCGAGGCCGAGGTCTATCCGCTGCCCGGCCCGCTCGACCTCACCGGTCTGTTCCGCATCCACTCGCTCGACCGGCCCGAGCTGAAGTACCAGAAGTTCATCGCGGGCACCCACCGCGACCTCGCCGAGGTGGAGTCCGCCTCCGCGCCCGACATCTTCGCCGCCCTGCGCAACCGGGACGTGCTCCTGCACCACCCGTACGACAGCTTCTCCACCTCCGTCCAGGCCTTCCTGGAGCAGGCGGCCGCCGACCCGGACGTCCTCGCCATCAAGCAGACCCTGTACCGGACCTCGGGCGACTCCCCCATAGTCGACGCGCTCATCGAGGCCGCCGAGGCCGGCAAGCAGGTCCTCGTCCTGGTCGAGATCAAGGCCCGCTTCGACGAGCACGCCAACATCAAGTGGGCGCGCAAGCTGGAGGAGGCCGGCTGCCACGTCGTGTACGGCCTGGTCGGTCTGAAGACCCACTGCAAGCTGTCGCTCGTGGTCCGCCAGGAGGGCGACACGCTCCGGCGCTACTGCCACGTCGGCACCGGCAACTACCACCCGAAGACCGCCCGGCTGTACGAGGACCTCGGCCTGCTCACCGCCGACCCGCAGGTCGGCGCGGACCTCTCCGACCTCTTCAACCGGCTCTCCGGGTACTCCCGCCGCGAGACCTACCGCCGTCTGCTGGTCGCCCCCAAGTCCCTGCGCGACGGCCTGATCTCACGGATCGACAAGGAGGTCCAGCACCACCGTGCCGGACGTCCCGCGCACGTCCGCATCAAGGTCAACTCCATCGTCGACGAGGCGCTCATCGACGCCTGCTACCGCGCGTCCCAGGCGGGCGTGCCCGTGGACATCTGGGTGCGCGGCATCTGCGCGATCCGCCCCGGCGTGCCGGGCCTGTCGGACCACATCAAGGTCCGCTCGATACTCGGCCGCTTCCTCGAGCACTCCCGCGTCTTCGGCTTCGGCAACGGCGGCGAGCCCGAGGTGTGGATCGGCAGCGCCGACATGATGCACCGCAACCTCGACCGCCGTATCGAGGCCCTGGTCAGGGTCGTCGACCCGGCCCACCGGGCGGCCCTGAACCGGATGCTGGAGACCGGCATGTCGGACACCACCGCCTCCTGGCACCTCGGCCCGGACGGCGAGTGGACCCGGCACGCGACCGACGCGGACGGCGCGCCCCTGCGCAATGTCCAGGAGATGCTCATAGACGCCCGGAGGCGCCGGCGTGGCACAGCGACACCATGACCTGACGGGCCGGCGGGACTCCGACTCCGCCGAGCGGGACGGGCACGCGGAGGCAGGCGCGCCCGTCACCGGAGAGGCCCTCGCGGGCTATCTCCGGGCCCAGGCCACGGACTTCCTGCGCGCACTGCGCCTGCACCGGGAGACCGGAGGCGGAGGCGGAGGCGCGGGCGGGTCCGCGAACGGCACGGCGGACGCGGTCGACGCGGCGCGCGCCCTGCGCCGCTCGGCCCGCCGCATCAGCGGCAGCCTGCACACCTTCCACCCGCTCCTGGACCCCGCCTGGTCCGAGGAGATCCGCCCCGAACTGGCCTGGGTGTCGGGCACGTTGGCCCTGGAGCACGCCTACGAGGCCCGCCTGGAAAGGCTGTTGCTGGCACTGCACCGCCTGTCCGGCTCGACGACGGTGCCGCCCCAGCCGTCCGGCGCCCCCACGGGTGCACCCGGTGCGTCCGGTGCGTCCGGTGCGTCCGGTGCGTCCGGTGCGTCCGGTGCGTCCGGTGCGTCCATTACGACCTTGAGCGCATCCGGCAGATCCGGTACGGCCATGAGCGCTCGCCCCTCCGCAGCGGCGCCCGGCACCACCCCGACCCGTCAGGCGCCGCCCGCCCCGGACCGCGGCAGCCTCACCGTGGGCGCGGCCAAGGCAGGCGCCCTCCTCGACCGCCAGCTGACCCTCGCCCGCACCCGGGCCCACAGCACCGCCCTCCAGGCGCTCGGCTCCTCCCGCTTCCACGCGGTCGCCGACAAGGTCGCCGTACTGGCCAGCGAGGTCCCCCTGACCCCCGCCGCCCCCGCCACCGACCTCCACCTGCTCGCCACCGCCGCCGAGGAGCGCCTCGCGGACGCCGTCGGCGTGCTCCCCCTGGTCACCGCGGGCAGCCCGTACAACGCGGAGGCCCTGGTGCACGGCCTCTCCCCGGACCCGGCCCCGCATCCGCAGGACGCCCCCTGGCACCAGGTCCGCCTCCTGCTGCGCCTGCACCGCTACGCGTGCGAGGTCCGCCACGGCCGCGGCACGCCCCTGGACGTCCGGACGCTCTCCGCCGGCCAGGCCCTCGACCGGCACCGCGACGCGTCGGAGGCGGCGTCCGCGGCGGCCCAGGCGGCCCGTACGCCCCGCATCGCGCCGGCCACGGCGTACGCGCTCGGCGTGCTGCACGCCGACCAGCGGCACGAGGTGGAGGCCGCGCGGTACGCGTTCCAGCGGTCGTGGCAGAAGCAGATCCTCGGCACTCCCTGATTCATCGCCACTCCTTGACTCACCGATCCATCGGCACTCCTTGACCCGGCAGGCGGCGAGGACCACATGAGCTCTCCGAACGACGACGGCGCCGACATCCCGGCGACCGGGAGCACCGACGACACCGTCCAGGCGGCCGGCTGCGTCCTGTGGCGGCGATCCCCCGTCGACGGTGAACTGGAGGTGTGCCTCGTTCACCGACCCAAGTACGACGACTGGTCGCACCCCAAGGGCAAGCTGAAGCACGGCGAGGCCCCCCTGGCCGGCGCACTGCGCGAGGTCGAGGAGGAGACGGGCTACCGCGCCGCGCCCGGTACCCGCCTGCCCACGGTGGACTACGAGGCGAACGGCCGCCCCAAGCAGGTCCGCTACTGGGCTGCCGAGGCGGTCGCCGGCGCCTTCGCCCCGAACGACGAGGTGGACCGGCTGCTGTGGCTCCCCCCGCCGGCCGCCCGCGTCCGGCTCACCCAGCCGAGGGACCGCACCCTCGTGGACGCGCTGCTGGACGTCCTGCACGCGGCATGATCCGCAAAGTGACCCGGGTCACCACATGGCCCACCTGGATCGCCGTCCGGACCACGACCCGGACCGAAATCCGGGATCCCGCCGTGTCCTCGACGTGAGCGTTCCGTGACCTAACCGCACCGTCCCCAGGGGTTCACCCCCCGTTCACCCACGCCCGTAGGCGGCTTCACCTGATCTGCCTAATTTCGGCCTTACACGGTGCGGCACGCGACCTGACGGGACGCCGCCATGCCAAGCAGACTCCGCACGCCGCCGGAATTCAGGACGGCGGCTCCTGGAAGGATCTCCCTCAAGTGAAGCTTCAGCGCATGAACCGGCGGGCCCTCTCCCTCGGTGCTCTCGCCGTCTCCGGCGCCCTGGCCCTCACGGCGTGCGGCTCCGACGACACCGGCTCGAGCAGCGGCAGCAGCAGCTCCGCCACGGCCGCCGCGGGCTCCATCAAGTGTGACGACGCCAAGGGCCAGCTCCTCGCCGACGGCTCCTCCGCGCAGAAGAACGCGATCGACGCCTGGGTCAAGAACTTCACGCAGGCCTGCAGCGGCGTCCAGGTGAACTACAAGGGCTCCGGCTCGGGCGCCGGCGTCACCGCGTTCACACAGGGCCAGGTCGCCTTCGCCGGCTCGGACTCCGCGCTGAAGCCCGAAGAGGTCACCGCCTCCAAGTCGGTCTGCTCCGGCGGCCAGGGCATCGACCTGCCGATGGTCGGCGGCCCGATCGCCGTCGCGTTCAACGTGTCGGGCGTGGACAAGCTCACCCTGGACGCCGCGACGATCGCCAAGATCTTCAACGGCAAGATCACCAACTGGAACGACAAGGCCATCGCGACGCTCAACCCCGACGCGAAGCTGCCCGACCTGAAGATCCAGCCGTACCACCGCTCGGACGAGTCCGGCACCACGGACAACTTCACCAAGTACCTGATCGCCACCGCCAAGACCGACTGGCCCTACTCCGGCGGCAAGGCCTGGCAGGCCAAGGGCGGCCAGTCCGCGGCCGGCTCCTCCGGCGTCGCGCAGGGCGTCAAGCAGACCAACGGCGCCATCGGCTACATGGAGCTGTCGTACGCCAAGGACGGTCTGAACCCCGTCGCCATCGACACCGGCGCCTCCGCCCCGGTCGAGGCCTCCTCCGACGGCGCCACCAAGGCGATCGCGGACGCCAAGGTCGTCGGCACCGGCAGCGACCTCTCGCTCCAGCTGAACTACGCGACCAAGGCCGACGGCGCCTACCCGATCACCCTGGTCACGTACGAGATCGTCTGCGACAAGGGCAACAAGGCCGCCACCCTGCCGGCCACCAAGGCGTTCCTGCGCTACATCGCCAGCGAGGACGGCCAGGGCATCCTCTCGGGCATCGACTACGCGCCCGTCCCCGACGCCATCATCTCCAAGGTCCGCACCACCATCGAGGGCCTGAGCTGATCTGAAGGTGCGGCCCGGCACCGGGGTACCCGGTCCGGGCCGCACCGTCCGGTGCACCGCCGCCAGGGGCCGCCCGCACACCCGGCCCCGCCCGAGCCGCCGCCCCACGAGCGCGCGGCTCCGCAGACCGGAGAACCCCATGGACATATCGACGCAGAAGACAGACACGGACGACACTCCGCCCCCCACCGCCCCGCAGACCGCGCTCGAGCAGAAGCGCGCGGCCCGCGGCGCCACCCGACCCGGCGACCGGATCTTCCTCGGTCTCTCCCGCGGCTCGGGCATCTTCCTGTTGGTGGTCATGGCCGCGATCGCGGCCTTCCTCACCTACCGCGCCTTCCTCGCCATCAGCAAGGACGACGCCAACTTCCTCACCACCTTCGAGTGGAACACCGGCCTGGTCCCGCCGAAGTTCGGCATCGCGGTCCTGGCCTTCGGCACGGTCGTGTCGTCGATCATCGCCATGGTCATCGCGGTCCCGATCGCGGTGGCCATCGCCCTGTTCATCACGCACTACGCCCCGCGTCGGCTGAGCGGCCCGATCTCGTACGTGATCGACCTGCTCGCCGCCGTCCCGTCCATCGTGTACGGCCTGTGGGGCGCGCTGATCCTCGTCCCGCACATGGACGGCCTGTTCGGCTGGCTGAACGACTACTTCGGCTGGACCGGGGTCTTCTCCTGGGACGAGGGCGCGCCGCGTTCGATGCTCACCGTCGGCGTCCTCCTGGCGATCATGATCCTGCCGATCATCACCAACGTCAGTCGCGAGGTGTTCCGCCAGGTCCCGCGGATGCACGAGGAGGCGGCCCTGGCGCTGGGCGCCACCCGCTGGGAGGTCGTCCGGATCTCGGTGATCCCCTTCGGCCGCTCCGGAGTGATCTCGGCGTCGATGCTGGGCCTGGGCCGAGCGCTGGGCGAGACCATGGCGGTGGCCACCGTCCTCTCCCCGGACTTCGACATCCACGCCAGCCTGCTGAACCCGGGCGGCGGCACCTTCGCCCAGAACATCGCCAGCAAGTTCAACGAGGCGACGGAGTTCGGCCGTGACGCGCTCATCGCCTCCGGTCTCGTCCTCTTCGTCATCACCCTGCTGGTCAACGGCGCGGCACGCATGATCATCGCCCGCCGCAGTGAGTACTCGGGGGCCAACGCATGAGCCACGCAAGCGCAGTCGCGGAGAAGCGCCCCAGCACCCTGCAAGGCGCCAGCCTCCCCAAGTGGTCCCCCTGGGCCATCGCCGGCGGCTCGATCGTCCTCGCCGTCCTCATCGGACTGGTGGGCGGCCTGGACAGCAAGGTCCAGTGGGGCCTGATCGCCGGCCTCCTCTTCATCTTCGGCACGTTCGGCATCGCCGCGAGGATCGAGGGCCGCCGCCAGGCGAAGGACCGAGTGGCGACGAGCCTGGTCTGGGTGGCCTTCATCCTGGCCGTGGTCCCGCTGGTCTCCCTGCTCTGGACGACGATCGTCCGGGGCGTGAAGGTCCTGGACTTCTACTTCCTCACCCACTCCATGGGCGTGGTCGCCGACTCCGAGCCGGGCGGCGGCATCTACCACGCCATCCTCGGCAGCCTGGAGCAGGTCGGCCTGGCCACCCTCATCGGCGCCCCGATCGGCATCCTGACGGCGATCTACCTGGTGGAGTACGGCCGAGGCGCGCTGGCGAAAGCCGTGACCTTCTTCGTGGACGTCATGACGGGCATCCCGTCGATCGTCGCGGGCCTCTTCATCCTCAGCCTGATGCTGATGTTCGACATGCAGCCCTTCGGCTTCGCGGGCTCCCTGGCCCTGGCGATCCTGATGATGCCGGTCGTCGTACGCTCGACCGAGGAAATGCTCAAACTGGTCCCGAACGAGCTCCGCGAGGCCTCGCTCGCCCTGGGCGTGCCGAAGTGGCGCACGATTCTGAAGGTGGTCGTCCCGACGTCGATCGGCGGCATCATCACGGGCGTCATGCTCTCCATCGCCCGCATCGCCGGCGAGACGGCCCCGGTCCTCCTGCTGGTCTTCGGAAACCCGTTCATCAACGCCAACCCCTTCGAGGGTGCGCAGGCGTCGCTCCCGCTGTACATCTACCAGCAGTACTCGCAGAGCGCGGGTTCGACGGCGGCCTACGACCGTGCCTGGGCGGCGTCCCTCACACTGATCGCCTTCGTGATGATCCTCAACCTGGTGGCTCGCGGCATCGCCCGCTGGAAGGCCCCGAAGACCGGTCGCTGACCGGCCGCCCCCCTCAGCGACCAACTGGAAGTGAAGTAGAAGACATGGCCAAGCGAATCGACGTAAGCGGACTGACCGCCTACTACGGATCCCACAAGGCGATCGAAGACATCTCGATGACGGTCGAGCCGCGCTCGGTGACGGCGTTCATCGGCCCGTCCGGCTGCGGCAAGTCGACGTTCCTGCGCACGCTGAACCGTATGCACGAGGTGACCCCCGGCGGCCGCGTCGAGGGCAAGGTCCTCCTGGACGACGAGGACCTCTACGGCCACGGCATCGACCCGGTGTCGGTCCGCCGCGAGATCGGCATGGTCTTCCAGCGCCCGAACCCGTTCCCCACGATGTCGATCTTCGACAACGTGGCGGCGGGCCTGCGCCTGAACGGCTCGTACAAGAAGAGCGAGCTCGCGGACGTGGTCGAGAAGTCCCTGAAGGGCGCCAACCTCTGGAACGAGGTGAAGGACCGCCTGAACAAGCCGGGTTCGGGCCTGTCCGGCGGCCAGCAGCAGCGCCTCTGCATCGCCCGAGCGATCGCGGTGGAACCGAAGGTCCTCCTCATGGACGAGCCGTGCTCGGCCCTGGACCCCATCTCCACCCTCGCGATCGAGGACCTCATCGGCGAGCTGAAGGAACGCTTCACGATCGTCATCGTGACGCACAACATGCAGCAGGCCGCCCGCGTCTCCGACCGCACCGCGTTCTTCAACCTCTCGGCAGTGGGCCAGCCCGGCAAGCTGATCGAGATAGACGAAACCGAACGCATCTTCTCCAACCCGTCGGTCCAGGCCACCGAGGACTACATCTCGGGCCGCTTCGGCTGAGCCGACACCCACCTCAAGAACCCCTCGCGGTGCTGCATGGCGGTGCCACCGCGAGGCCACAAGAGCCCGCCCCCCGGCTCCCGGGGGGCGGGCTCGTGTGTGGGGGCACGCGAAGCGTGGGGGGGGCGAAGCAGGGCGGGGGGGGCGAGCAGGGGGCTGGGCCAGCACGGGTTGGGTGGGCGACCACGCGTGGGGGGGGCGAAGCTCCCGCAGGGATGCAGGGGACGCGGTCCCCGCAGGGGTCCGGGGCGGAGCCCCGAGGCAAGGGTGGCTTCTCAACCCACCGAGTCGGGCGGGCGGGTGGGCGAGGATCCGGGGTGCAGGGGCGAAGCCCCGCCAGGGTCCGGGGCGGAGCCCCGAGGCAAGGGTGACTTCTCAACCCACCGAGTCGGGCGGGCGGGTGGGCAGGACCCGCCCCCACACCCACCCCCCCTACAGAACCGCCAGATTCACAATCCAAAACGCGCACGCAGCAACCAGCGCCGCCGCCGGCATCGTAATGAACCAGCCAAGGACGATGTTCTTGGCGACACCCCACCGCACGGCATTGACCCGCTTGGTCGCCCCCACCCCCATGATCGCCGAAGTGATCACATGCGTGGTGGAGATGGGCGCCTTGAAGAGGAACGCCGAGATGAACATGATCGACGCCCCCGTGGTCTCCGCGGCGAACCCCTGCGGCGGATCCAACTCAATGATCTTCCGCCCGAGCGTCCGCATGATCCGCCACCCGCCCGCATACGTCCCGAGCGACAACATCACCGCACAAGCGATCTTCACCCACACCGGAATCGGATCGTCCGCCCCCTGCACATCGCCGATGACGAGCGCCATCACCACGATGCCCATCGTCTTCTGCGCGTCCTGCAGGCCGTGCCCCAGCGCCATCCCCGCCGCCGACACCGTCTGAGCTATGCGAAAGCCCCGCTTCGCCTTGTGCGGATTGGCCCGCCGGAAGATCCACATGATGGCGCACATCACGAGGTAGCCGACGACGAGCCCGACGACCGGCGACAGGAACATCGGGATGACGACCTTGTCCAGCACCCCGGACCAGATGACGTCGGTACCGCCCGCGAGCGCGGCCCCCACCATCCCGCCGAACAACGCGTGCGACGACGACGAGGGAAGCCCGAAGTACCAGGTGACGAGGTTCCAGACGATCGCGCCGACGAGCGCGGAGAACAGGATTCCCATGCCCTTGGAACCGTCGGGCGTCTCGATCAGCCCGCTGCTGACGGTGTGCGCGACGCCGCTTCCGAGGAACGCGCCGGCGAGGTTCATGACGGCGGCCATGGCCAGTGCCGCCCGCGGGGTCAGCGCCCGTGTCGAGACGGACGTGGCGATGGCGTTCGCCGAGTCGTGGAAGCCGTTGGTATAGGTGAATCCGAGCGCGACACAGATGGTCACGACCAGTGCGAAGGTGTCCATGAAGAGGTCAGGACTCCTTGACCGCGATGGTCTCCACGGTGTTCGCCACGTGCTCGAACGCGTCCGCCGCCTCCTCGAGCACGTCCACGATCTGCTTGAGCTTCAGCACCTCGATGGCGTCGTACTTGCCGTTGAACAGATGGGCGAGCAGCTTCCGGTGGATCTGGTCGGCCTGGTTCTCGAGCCGGTTGACCTCGATCCAGTACTCGGTGAGGTTCTCCATGGTCCGCAGGTTCGGCATGGCCTCGGCGGTCAGCTCCGCCGCGCGCGCCAGCACCTCGATCTGCTGCTCGACGCCCTTGGGCAGGTCCTCGACGTTGTAGAGGACGACCAGGTCGACGGCCTCCTCCATGAAGTCCATGATGTCGTCGAGGCAGGATGCGAGGTTGTAGATGTCCTCACGGTCGAACGGCGTGATGAACGAGGAGTTCAGCTGATGGAAGATCGCGTGCGTCGCATCGTCACCTGCATGTTCCGCGGCCCTCATACGCTCTGCGATCTCGGCCCGGCCGGCGGTGTCCGCCCCGAGCAATTCCATGAGGAGTTTCGAGCCCGTGACGATGTTGTCCGCGGATGCGGCGAACATGTCGTAGAAGCTCGTCTCCCTGGGGGTCAGACGAAAGCGCACGTGGGGTCCTCAAGATGCATCGGTTTCGGTCAGGCTGATGCTAGGCGCATCATCCGGCCACGGCTAATGGGCCGTCCACCAGTGTCGCCCATCGAGCAGGGCGACCGGCAAGGGGGCTGCTCGGGCCGAATACCCGCCGAAGTTCGGTACGATATACCCAGTAGGGGTATATGTCGGGAGCGGGAGTGCTGGAGGAAGCGATGACGACCACCGAGGCCACCGAACCGACAACGGAACCCGCAACGGAAGCCACACCACAACCCGCGACAGAACCCACGACAGTCCACGGCTACCACAAACAAAAAGCGGAACACCTCAAGCGCCTACGCCGCATCGAAGGCCAGATCCGCGGCCTGCAGCGCATGGTCGACGAGGACACCTACTGCATCGACATACTCACCCAGGTGTCCGCCTCCACCAAGGCCCTGCAGTCCTTCGCCCTGCAACTGCTGGAGGAACACCTGCGCCACTGCGTCGCGGACGCGGCCCTCAAGGGCGGCACGGAGATCGACGCGAAGGTGGAAGAGGCGACGAAGGCGATCGCCCGCCTCCTACGCACGTGACGTCACCCCCCGACACCGTCACCGGCCGTCCCGGCCGTCCCGCTCTTCCCCCACCCGCAGCACCTCGTCGATGCTCGCAAGGCTGAGCCGCTCCTCGCCGGCCGCCGAGGCCGCGATGATCAGCTCTCCGCACAGCTCGATCTCGGCGAGGGCCACGTGGTCCTGAACTGCCGTACCGCCGACCGGAGCCACGCGCATCACCTCGTCCCTGCCGTCACCGTCTCCGCCGTTACCGGCTTCCTAGAGTAGGCAGTGGTATACACCGCGCGCATGGCACGGAAGGGCTAGTCCTTGTGCCCACCCTGTGGCCGAATCTGACCGTAAGGGGATCCTCAGTCCTCGGCGATGCGCCCCGCGTAGATGTCCCGAGCCGCGGGCAGCCGTACGTCGACGGCGGCCCCGAAGTCGTACAGCAGGGTCGTCGAGGCGACCGCGACCGCCTCCGTCTGCCGTCCGTTGACGAAACTGAACCGGTGCCGGACCTTCCGGATCCGCCCCGCGTCGTCCAGATACACGTCGAACGGCACCCGAGCCGTGGCGAACCCCTTCGCCGCCGCCCGCAACGACCCCCGGCTCCCGGCCGAGGCGTCCGCGGCGGCGACCGCCAGATCGGCGACCCCGCGATAGTGCCGTACGGCGGTCCCCGCGACCTCCGTCCTCCCCACATACGTCGCCGTCCGCGCCCCCCGCAGCACCTCCGCCGCGGCGAACGGATCGGTCGCCCCGCCGGTCACCAGGTTCCCGTCCGACAGCGTCGCCGTCTCCACCCGCACCCACTTGTCGTCCGGCACCCCCGCCCCCCGGTTCTTCATGAACAGCGCGCCGGGCGCGAGGAGCTCGGTGATGGGCCGGTGCTCGACGGCCCCGGACGGATCCTGCGGCAGCAGCACCTTCAGCTCCCCGAGCTGCCTGCGGTAGTCGTAGACGCCCTCGCCCCGGATGGTCACCCGGGTCCCGCCGGTGGCCATCTCCATCGACGTACGCGCCTTCGACGTCCCCGCCTCCCGCAGCGCGTCCGCGGCCCGGTGCAGGGTCTCGACGGGATCGGCCGCCCGCCCGTCCTCGGCGGCCGCGCCGCCCCCGGAACACCCGGCGGCGCCCGCGCACACCCCGGCCGCCAGCCCTACGGCGACCGCCGCACCGAACCTCCTCCGCCGCTCCGCCATCGCCTGCCTGCCCCCAGCCGGTACGTCCGTCACGGGTCCCCTGTCGTTTCGCATAACGACGGGTGGGTGCCCCCGTCACGCGTGACCGAAGGCTTGCGACCGCCATACGGGTCCTTTCACAAATCGTGGGTACCGTTGTCCTCGTGACACAGCAGGACGGCTCGGCGCCCCCACTCTCCGGCGGAGCCGACGGGGAACACAGCACCACGACCATCGAACAGGGCCGTTTCTGCCTGGCCCGCTGCACCTGCGGCTGGCGCGGCCCGGCCCGCAGAGCGAGAAGCCTGGCGCGCAGGGACGCGGAGGGACACGCCCGCAGCTGAGGAACGCGCCCCTGACCGAGGGACACACGCGACCGAGGACACCCGCCCGTGGCTGACGTCACCGTTCCGTCACCGCCGGAACCCGTGGTCACATGGTCCCGTCTCGCTCCATGAAGCCGAGGGCACGCACCCGATGCCATGACGGCGATGGGCCGACGGAAGGCGCAGGACGACAACATGGAACGGCGTACGTTCATCGCAGGCGGAACGGCCGCGGTCGCGGCGGCGGCCACGGCCGCGTGCAGGGTCGACGGCAGTGCGAGCGGCGCCGCGAGCGCCACCGGCTCCGCGAGCGCCACGAACACCTCCGACCACACCTCTCTGCGGACGACGAGCGCCGCGGCCCCCGCCACCTGGGCCGCCCTCGCCCGCGACCTCGACGGCATCCTGGTCCGCCCCGGCGACGCCTCCTGGCCCGCGGCCCGCCAGCTCTACAACACCCGCTTCGACGCCCTCAAGCCGGCCGCCGTCGCCTACGTCGCCCACGCCGACGACATCCGTACGGTCCTCTCCTACGCCCGCGCCCACCGCACCAAGGTCGCGATCCGCAACGGCGGCCACTCCTACGGCGGTTGGTCCTCGGGCGACGGCCGGCTGATCCTGGACGTGTCCAAGCTGAACCGCGTCCGGGCGAGCGGCACGACGGCCGTCGTGGGCGCGGGCGCCAAGCTGATCGACGTCTACCGCGCGCTCGCCGCGAAGGGCGTGACGATCCCGGCGGGCTCCTGCCCGACGGTCGGCGTCTCCGGTCTGGTCCTCGGCGGCGGCCACGGCGTGGTCTCCCGCGCCTACGGCCTGACCTGCGACAGCCTCACCCAGGCCACGATCCTCACGGCCGACGGGAAGCAGCTCGTCGCCGACGCCACCACGAACAAGGACCTGTTCTGGGCGCTGCGCGGCGCGGGCAACGGCAACTTCGGCGTCGTCACGGAACTGCACTTCAAGACCCACCCCGCGCCCCAGGCGGTGACCGGCTACCTCACCTGGCCCTGGTCGAAGGCGGCCGCGGTGGTCAAGGCCTGGCAGGAGTGGGGCCCGTCCCAGCCCGACGAGATCTGGTCGTCCCTGCACCTGGCGAACGCGGCGGGCGGCACCCCCACCATCTCGGTCGCCGCGTTCTGCATCGGCACCTACGGCCAGCTCCAGAACGCGGTCGACCGCCTGGCCGACCGCGTCGGCGCCTCCGCGACGAGCGTCTCCCTGCGCCGTCGTACGTACGAGGACGCGATGGAGATCTACGCCGGCTGCTCCTCCTTCTCCTCCGACGCCCAGTGCCATCTGCCGGGCTCGACGCCGGGCCGCTCCCCGCAGGGCGCGCTGGGCCGGGAGACGTACGCGGCCCGCTCGGACTTCTTCGACAAGTCCCTGTCGGCGGCGGGCATCCAGACGCTGCTGAAGCAGGTGAAGACGGTGAACGGCGGCTCGGGCAGCATCGCGCTGACCGCGCTGGGCGGCGCGGTCAACCGGGTCTCGCCGACGGCCACCGCGTTCGTCCACCGCCGCTCCCGGATGCTGGCCCAGTACATCGCGTCCTGGCGCGCGGGCACGACGGGCACGGCGGCCCAGTCCTGGCTGACGACGGCCCACAAGGCGATGACCCCGTACGCCTCGGGCGCCGCCTACCAGAACTACGCGGACCCGACCCTGACGAACTGGCGCAAGGCGTACTACGGCGACGCGCTGCCGCGCCTGACCCAGTTGAAGAAGCAGTACGACCCGACGGGCTTCTTCACCTACCCGCAAGCCTTGTAGGCGCCGTCGGCGCTGTGGACACCGGAGGTCAGGCGGCGAGGTCCCGTTCCTCGGTCGCCGAGGCCGTCGAGTTCTCCGTCCTGGCCCCCGGGATCAGCGCGTCCCGGGCGCCGGTCCGGGCCGAGCGGCTCCGGACGATCCAGCCTGCCCGGGGCGACCGGTCGACGGCCTTCAGCACCGGGGTCAGCAGCATCGAGGCGAGGGGCGAGAGCAGCAGGGCGACCGCGGTGCCGAGGGCGAAGCCGCCCACCACGTCGGTCGGGTAGTGCACGCCCATGTACACCCGGCAGAACCCTTCGAGCAGGGCGATCCCCAGCCCGACGAGCCCGAATCTGCGGTGGGCGACGAACAGTGCGACCGCCATGGCCATGGTGAGGGTGGCGTGGTCGCTCACGAACGAGTAGTCGGTCTTGCCGGAGACCAGGACGTCGAGCCCCTGATGGTCGAGGAAGGGCCGCGGCCGCTCCACGAATCCGCGGATGGGCACGTTCACGAGCACCGCGACGCCGGCCGCGAGGGGCGCCCAGACGAGTGCGGCGACGGACGAGGCGGCCTCCTCCGCGCCGCTCGGGCGACGCCGTACGGTCCACCAGCACCACACGATGAGCAGCACCATGGCGAGCAGCAGTCCGTACTCGCCGACGAACTCCACGATCCGGTCGAACCAGTGCGGAGCGTCTTTCGCGAGCCCGTTTATGTCATAAAGCAGGTCGACGTCGGGGTTCGACCCGGATTCGGCGAGTCCAGCCATGGTGCTTGCGGCCCCTTCGTCGTGTATTGCTCTGCGCACCTCACATGCGCCCGCTCAACAGGAACGCACGGCCCCGGTTGATACGTTCCACTCTCCACTGAAAGATCACTCAGACGTTATCGAAGAGAGATACATAGCCGCAGCTCAGGGGGTGGGTTCACGGCCGGTCACACGGTCGTGGGGAGCGCTTTCGCGCCATCTTCGGTGACGCGGGTGGCCCCGAAGTACTCGGCCGTGTCGATGGGATCGAAGCGGATGACCGCCCCCGTGTAGGGCGCGTCGATCATGTACCCGCCGCCGACGTACATCCCCACGTGGTGGATGGCCCGCGAGTTGTTCGGGTCGGTGGAGAAGAACACCAGGTCCCCCGGCAGCAGCTCGCTCCGCTTGGGGTGCGGCCCGGCGTTGTACTGGTCGTTGGCGACCCGGGGCAGCGTGATCCCGACGCTCGCGTAGGCGGCCTTGGTCAACCCGGAGCAGTCGAACCGTCCGCCCTGGTCAGCCGTGCCGTTCCCACCCCAGAGATAGGGCGTGCCGAGCTTCTTCTGGGCGTAGTAGATGGCCCCGGCGGCCTGCTCGGACGGATCCACCCGACTGGCGGGCGCGGCGAAGGAGTCCTCCAGAGTCGTGATCGTCTTCACGTAGTTCTGGGTCTCCTTGTACGGCGGCACGCCCCCGTACTTGATGACCGCGTAGGCCCCCGCGTTGTAGGCGGCGAGCATGTTGTCGGTGATGTCCCCGGGGACCTTCTTCACGTAGGACGCGAGCTGGCAGTCGTAGGTCGCGGCCGATGGAATCGCGTCATTCGGATCCCAGACGTCGCGATCGCCGTCGCCGTCGCCGTCGACGCCGTGCGTGGCCCATGTGCCCGGGATGAATTGCGCTATTCCCTGGGCGGCCGCCCCGCTCTGCGCCCTCGGGTTGAATCCGCTCTCCTGATAGAGCTGCGCGGCGAGCAGCGCCGGATTGATGGCGGAGCAGAGATTGCCCCACTTCTGCACGAGCGCCTGATAAGCGGCGGGAACGGCGCCCTTGGCGAGCGACTTGGTCCCCGCGCCGACCCCGTTCGTGAGGTTCCCGGCGACGACGTACACGCTGACGACGAGCACCATCACGAAGGCGACCCCGGCACCGACGGCAGCGGTCGCTACGATCCATGCCTTACGCACCGTCAACCGCCCCTCGCCGCCCCGGAGTCCGCCCCGGCCAGTGTAGAGGCGGTCCCCGCCCTCCGGGGTGATCACGCAGAAGGAGAACCCGCACGTGGCGACCCCGTACCCCCCTCAGCACAATCCAGCGGCGCCACAAGGGGGTTACACGCCGAACGGGACGCAACATCCGGCCTACGCGGCACCGGGATACGGTCAGCCGCAGCCGCAGGGGCCGTACGGCCAGTACGGACAACCGGCATACGGACAACCGGCATATGGACAACCGGCATATGGACAACCGGCATATGGACAGCAGCCCTACCCCGGGACGTACCCCGTAGGCGCTCCGGCTCCGGCCTGCCGGATATGCACCGCCCAGCCGGCCTCCGCCGACCTCGAGATCCGCCAGCACACGGGACTCGTCCTGGTGATGAGGACGGCCAAGGCGGAGGGGCCGTTCTGCCGCACCTGCGCGACCGCGATCCACCGCGAGATGACGACCAAGACCCTGGCGGGCGGCTGGTTCGGCTTCCTCTCCCTGTTCCTGCTGTGCTGGCTGACGTTGGCCTGGAACCTCTACACCCACTTCAAGATCGCCAAGCTCCCCCACGCAACCCCCACCGCCGCCACCCTCGACCCCGGCAAGCCGATCTTCAAGCGTCCCCTGTCATACGTAGGGGTCGCGCTGGTGGGCAGCTGGCTGGTGTTCCTGATCGTGAGCGCCCTGAGCTGACCTCGAGGACGGGTGGGCGCCGGCCTCAGGGATCGCTCGCCGCGTCCCGATACAGCTCCGCCGCTTCGGCCCCCAGGACCACGCTGTAGGAGATGTCGGCGGTGGCCCCGCCCTGCTCGTGTCCGCCGAGGACGCCGACGACCTGCCCGTCGCCGTTCACCCAGGGGCTGCCGCTGGTGCCGCCGGTGAAGTCGGGGCAGGCGATGCGCTGCTGGGTGCTGCTGTGCTGCGCGGGCTTGTTGACGCAGCGGATCGGCGCCTCGCGGGAGTCGGGATACCCGGTGACGGTCACGGCGGTGGCGCCGGTGGTAGTACGTGCCGCAAACCGGTTCCCGCCGACGACGTCCTCGACGGCCTTGCGGCCGTGCGACGCGAGGACCGCGAACGCCACGTCACTGTCCTCGTCCTCCCCCTTCGCCCACCCGTCGGGCAGAAAGGACCGCTCGACCTTCCAGACGCCGTAGGGCGCTCTGCCGTCCCGGTACCCGGGCACGAAGGCGAGGTCGCCGCCCCCGCCCAGACAGTGGGCCGCGGTGACGACGAGGTCGCGGTGCGGGCTGTGCACGACGGAGGCGGTACAGAAATGCGCACCGGCGCGCTTGCCGGCGTCCGTGGCGTCCTCGGCGTCGAACAGCGCGCCGACCCGCGCCGACTCCGCCGTGGCCGCCGCGACGACGGTCACCCCGAAGGGCCCCGGCCCGTCGTCGGCGGCCGCCTCGGAGGCAGAGGTGACGGCCAGCAGCACGACCGCACCGAGCAGGGCGTTTCGCTTCATCCGGGTCACTGTGGCCCACCAAGGTGAGAGAAACGTCAGACAGCCCTCCCGACGCTACCCGCACTCGGGGCCCACAGCACCTTTCCGATCACTGAGGGAAGTCGGGGTATTACGCTTGGCTGCGCGCGGGCGTCCGCACAGCCGCCGCCCCCACCGCCCCCAAAAAGGAACCCCGTGTCTGACATCCCCCCCGACCTCACCTGGATCCGCGCCGCCCCGCCGGAGGCGACCGGCCCAGGCCCCTGGATCGAGATCGCCTTCGGCGAGGGCGACGACGGCGAGGCCCCCGTCTACCTCCGCGAGACCAGCGACCCGGAGAACGTCGTCACGACCAACCGCCGCAAGTGGGACGCGTTCGTACTGGGCGTACAAGCAGGCGAGTTCGACCACTTCGTGGAAGGGATCCTCGAGAACCCGTAGACCATGTGCCGTCCGCCGCATTGCGCACACCCACGGCGCTCACCGCCTCCGATCCCGGCCTGAACCACCGCGAACTGCGTCTCGGACGTCGCCCTGCACCACCGCATGCCGATGCCGGTCGTGCTGGCCGTCCGCATGCAGCAACGCCCCCCGCATCGTCCCCTCGTACGCGCACCCGGCCTTCACCGCCACCCGGCAGGACGCCTCGTCGGCCACCGCGCGGCACCGTCGCAGCCGGTGCAGACCGAGGTCGTCGAACGGCCCACCGGGTCAGCCGCCGCACCGCCTGGCACCTGGCCTAGACGGCGACGCCGCCACCCCGTGCCGCCGGCGGCAGCCAGTACACGATCTCCGCGCCGCCTCCGGCGAGACCGACGTCGTTCCCTCCGGTCAACCCCGGGGCCGCAGCTCCAGCCCGCCGCCCGAGAGCCCGAGCACCGGCTGCTCCCTCATCCCCCCGTACCTGTGACCCCTCTGTGCCCCAAGTCAAGTTCCGGCCATCGACGAGCCATCCCCCAGCCATCGGTCAGCAATCCCCCAACCCCCTTGAGTATGGCGGAAGTCAGAATTCCACAACCCGTCTTGTTGTCGCGTACTCAACAAGCAACAGTCGTCGCGGGCCGCCGCCCGCCGCCGGGGACCACGTACCGACGGCACGCACCATCCCCCCACCCGCACTGCCCCTGTCACCCATGCCCAGGAGGCTGTACGTTGCGTACGACACCCCCCAACACCTCTGCCATATCCGGCAGATGGCGCCGCATAGGCGCCGCAGGCTTCAGCACCGCCGCCCTTGTGTTCGCCGGTTTCGGCACCGCGGCCCAGGCGAGCGCGGCGCCCGCGTCCACGGCCGCCACCACGGCCGCCACCGCCAAGGCGACCTCCACCGCCGCGACGTGGACGGCCACCCCCTGCGCCACGCCCAAGAAGAAGGGCGAGCTGGCCTGTAACTCCTTCCGCGTCACCGGCGGCCTCACCGCGTTCCAGAAGCACGAGGCGAAGGTGGACGGCGTCACGCCCAAGGCCGCCGACGCCACCACCCCCTCCGGCTACGGCCCCTCCGACCTCCAGGACGCCTACGGCCTGACCGACGCGGCCGCGAGCGACGGTTCCGGCGAGACCATCGCGATCGTCGACGCGTACGACGACCCGAACGCCGCCGCCGACCTCGCCAAGTACCGCTCGTACTACGGCCTCTCCGCCTGCACCGTCGCCAACGGCTGCTTCAAGAAGGTCAGCCAGACCGGCTCGACGACCTCCCTCCCCACCGCCGACAGCGGCTGGGCCGAGGAGGAGTCCCTCGACCTCGACATGGCCAGCGCCGTCTGCCCGAACTGCAACATCCTGCTCGTCGAGGCCACCTCCGCGACCATGGCCAACCTCGGCAAGGCCGTCAACGAGGCCGTGACGCTGGGCGCGAAGTTCGTCTCCAACAGCTACGGCGGCTCGGAGTCCTCCTCCGACACCTCCTACGACTCCTCCTACTTCAACCACCCGGGCGTCGCCATCACCGTCAGCGCGGGCGACGAGGGCTACGGCGCCGAGTACCCCGCCGCCTCCAAGTACGTGACGTCCGTCGGCGGCACCGCCCTGTCGACGAGCTCCACCACCCGCGGCTGGACCGAGAAGGTCTGGAACACCAGCTCCACCGAGGGCACCGGCTCCGGCTGCTCCGCCTACGACGCCAAGCCCAGCTGGCAGACCGACACCGGCTGCACCAAGCGCACCATCTCCGACGTCTCGGCCGTGGCCGACCCGGCGACCGGCGTCTCGGTGTACGACTCCTACGGCGTCACCGCCGGCTGGTACACCTTCGGCGGCACCAGCGCCTCGTCGCCCATCATCGCCGCGGTCTACGCCCTCGCCGGCACCCCCGGCAGCAGCGACTACCCGGCGTCCTACCCCTACGCGTCCGCCGGCACCTCCGCGCTGAACGACGTCACCAGCGGCAGCAACGGCACCTGCTCCTCCAGCGCCAGCTACCTCTGCACCGCCAAGTCGGGCTACGACGGCCCCACCGGCCTCGGCACCCCCGAGGGCACGGACGCCTTCACCGGCTGACCCACCGTCACCCGGCGGACTACCCCGGGCGACCGACCGAAGAGCCGGCCACAGGGGACCGTGGGGGCCACCTGTGGCACAGACGAACGGGCCGCGGCATCCAGCCGCGGCCCGTTCGCCATGCCCGCCTACTACCGTTCCATCATGAGAACATCGAGACGGACTCTCACCCGACCGGCCGTCAGAAACGGCACGGGACCGTGAAGTGGGTCAACGACGGAACCACACGACAGGTTCCGCTCCGACCTCATTGCCCGGCGTGACCTGCCGTGATACACAGAGTGACCGTACAAAGCTATTCGTACGAATCCCGCCCATCAATGACGCCAAGTCGACATACGACGGCGACTTTGTCGGCGACAATGAGGAGTGACCTCTGCACACCCGCAGGGGACTGCGGAACTACCCACCAGGGGCGGTGACTTACATGCTGTTTGCGGCCGACAAGGGCGACATCAACACCATCATCGGCGGGATCGCTCCGGACTGGGGCCCCTTCGGCAGCCTGGGCAACGAGGCGAAGGTGATGATCGAGGTCGTGATGGCGGTCGCCATCCTGCTCTGCCTCGCCATCGCGATCTGGGGTGCGGCCAAGCAGCGCATCGGCGCCACGGCCCTCAGGGACACCTTCAGCGCGGAACAGGGCAAGGGCCTCATCATCGCCGGCCTGACGGGCGTCTTCATCATCGGCTCCCTCGGCACACTGTTCACGATCGTGTACGGCATGGCCGTGTAGCCCGAAGCCCTCCCGTCCGAAGCCCCTCCCGTCCGAAGCCCGTGCCCGTCCGAAGCCCGCTCCCCGTTCGAAGAGCCTTCCCGTCCGACCGGGCACGCCCGGCTCCTCCCGACCCACCCACCCGTCGTGCCCACCGGCTGAGGTTGCGTTTCCCTGATGTCGAGTCACCACACCGCGCCCGCGCGGGAACCAGCACGGCTACCGTCGTATTCCTACGCGGTCCGGTACGGCAGCGAGGGGGCGTCCGCGGCATGACTCCCGGCGACGAGAACGACTACGGCGAAACCACCGTGCGCACCGAGGGCGGGACCCGGCTGCGCCTGCCCGAGAACGATCCCTACGGCAGCCCCCGGCGCGGCGCCCGCTCCTCCTCCCGCAGCCTGGTCACGGTGGTCGGCGTCGTCGTCCTCCTCATCGCGGCGATCGCCTTCGCGAACCGCGGAGGCGGCGACTCCCCTTCCGCCACCTCGTCGACCGGCGCCGGCGCCGGCGGCAAGCCGGAGACCGCGAGCACCGCGGCGAGCGGGACCGAGCCGGTGGAGTCGAAGACGGGCGGCATCCCCTCGGGCTTCGCGCACACTCAGCAGGGCGCGCAGTCCGCGGCCGCCAACTACGCCGCCGCGCTCGGCGGGACCGGCATGTTCCGGAAGAGCATCCGGCACACCCTCGTCGACACCGTGTACACCGCCGACGCCGCCGCCAAGCTCCAGAGCGCCATGGACCAGGCCTACTCCGCCGACTTCCTCGCCAAGATGGGCCTCGACGCCGACGGCAACGCCCCTGCGGGCGACACCTTCGTCGCCCGCGTGGTGCCCGTCGGCACGACCGTCCAGTCGTACGCCGACGGCGCCGCCAAGGTCGCCGTCTGGTACCTCGGCCTGATCGGCATGTCCGGCACGAGCTCGACCGACCCGGTCACCTCGTCCTGGAAGACGTGGACCTTCGACCTGAGATGGGCCGACGGCGACTGGAAGGTCAGCGCCGCCACCCAGAAGAACGGCCCCGCCCCGGTCCCCGGCGACGACCAGGCCGCCACCTCGGACGAGATCAGCAAGGCCATCCAGGAGTACGGAGGGTTCACGTATGCCCGGTAAGCCGCACCGCCTGCTCAAGCTCGCCGCAGCCGTGACCGCCGTACAGACGTCGGCGATCCTGCTGGCCGGCCGCGCCTTCGCGGCCCCGTCGCCCGATCCCTCGCCGTCGCCCTCGCCGTCGGGCTCGGCCTCGCCCAGCAGCAGCCTGGACTGCAGCCTCATCTCCGGCGAGGCCAAGAAGTACTGCGAGAAGGGCAACGCCACCTCCGGCACCACCACGCCCACCACCGACACCCTCGACCCCCTCTCCTCCCTCGCCAAGGGCTGCGCCGACGCCGCCGCCTGGACCGTCGACAAGCTCAGCGAGGCAGTGAAGGACACGGCGAACGTCGACTTCACCAACGAGAAGTTCCTCAAGCAGTACGCGGTCGTCTTCGCCGCCTCCACCGTCCTGACCCTGGTGCTGTGGCTGCTGGCCGTCGCCAAGCGGGCGGTGCGCGGAGTCCCCCTGACCACCGCGATCGGCGAGGCCGTCGGCTTCCTCTGGCTGACCGTCCTGGCCTCCGCCTTCACCCCCCTCATCCTCTACACCGTCGTCTCCGCCACGGACGGCATCAGCGAGGTCCTCGCGAAGGGCACCGGCGACCAGACCGACACGTTCTTCGGCACCTTCTCCGGCGCCCTCGCCAAGGGCGAGGACATCGGCGGCGGCCCGATCATGCTGATCGTCGTGTCGATGGTGTCGATCCTCGCCGCCGGCGTCCTCTGGCTGGAGCTCGTCATCAGAGCCGCACTGCTCTACGTCGGCGCCCTCCTCGGCACCGTCGTCTACGCCGGCATGGTCGACAAGAACCTGTGGGGCCACGTCCGCCGCTGGGCGGGCATCATGATCGCGGTGATCCTGGTGAAGCCGGTCATCGTGATCGTCCTCGGCCTCGCCGGCGCCCTCTCCACGGACGACGGCCCCAACGCCTTCTCCGCGGTCGTCTCCGGCCTCTCCATCATCCTGCTCGCCATCTTCGCCAGCGCGATGATCTACCGCTTCGTCCCCGGCTTCGGCGACGAGATCGCGAACTCCCGCAACAACCGCATCATGCAGGGCGCCGAGGGCAAGGCCGCCGCCGTCATCAGCTCCCCGGCGACCCTCGTCGCCCAGGGCATCAAGACGCACAGCACCCGCGCCGACAACAACGGCGGTGGCGGCCAGTCCGGCTCCGGCGGCGCCCGCCCCTCCAACCCCGCCTCCGGCGGAGTCGCCGCGCACAGCTCGCGCCCCTCGAACGGAGGCGGCGGATCTGTCCCCTCCGCCGCACCCGCACCCCGCACGAGCAACCCGGTGAACACCCCGCACGCCGGCAACACCCGCAACAGCAGTACCAACCGCACGGGAGGTGAAGGGCGTTGACGACTGATTCCCACGTGTCCCACGCGGTCACGCCCCGCCGTACATATCTGATCGGCCGCGCCCGGCCGAACGCGATCGTCGGCCGCAACCGCGAGACCGGCGAGATCGCGCTCATCGTCATCGGCGCGTTCCTCGGCATGATGTGCGGGCTCCTCGTCCCCGTCCTCGCCCTGCGCATCGTGCTGCTGAGCGGCTTCCCGATGATCGCGCTGGCCGCGGTGTACGTGCCGTACAAGCACCGCACCTTCTACAAGTGGTTCGAGATCAACCGCAGCTACAAGCGCAGCCTGCGCCAGGGCACGACGTACCGCTCCGGCGTGATGGAGGCGGGCACCAGGATCGACGGCCAGGAGATCGAGATCGGCCCGCCCCCGGGCATCGGCCGCATCAGCTGGCTCGCCGCCCCCTTCGGCCCCGACGAGATCGCCGTACTCCTGCACGCCGACCGCCGTACGGTGACGGCCGCAATCGAGATCGAGGGCCCCGGCGTGGGCCTGCGCGACAGCGAGGACCAGGAGGCCCTCGTCGACCGCTTCGGCACGCTGCTCAAGCACGTGGCGAACGGCGACGGCTTCGTCACCCGCCTGCAGATGCTCGCCCGCACCCTCCCCGCCGACCCCGACGCGCACGCCAAGGACGTGGCCGTACGCGGCGACGAGAAGTCCCCGGAGTGGCTCTCCCGCTCCTACGACCAGCTCCAGTCCATGGTGTCGACCAGCAGCGAGCAGCACCGCGCCTACCTCGTCGCCTGTATGCAGTACTCCCGCGAACTCGCCGCCGAGGCCCACGCCATGGCCCGCGCCGCCCGCCCCCAGGCAGGCCGCAAACTGGACCGCGACGCCGGCCTCGCCGTCGTCATGGCCCGCGAGCTCACGGACATCTGCTCCCGCCTCCAGGAGGCGGACATCCGCGTACGACAGCCCTTGGGCCAGGGCCGCCTCGCGTCCCTCGTGCACTCCATGTACGACCCGGACCACCCCATCGACCACATCCAGGCGATGACCCGGCGCAACGCCTGGCCGGCCGAACTGGACGCCATGGAGCCCACCTTCCTCCAGGCCAAGACCCGCGAGTCCTCCACCCGCGCCCCCTGGTGCCACGCCACGGCCTGGGTGAAGGAGTGGCCGATGACCCCGGTCGGCGTCAACTTCCTGGCCCCGCTCCTGGTCCACACCCCGGACGTCATCCGCACGGTCGCCGTCACGATGGACCTCGAACCCACCGAGGTCGCCATCGAACGCATGCTGACCGAGAAGACGAACGACGAGGCGGAGGCCAGCCGCGCCGCCAAGATGAACCGCACCGTGGACCCGCGTGACGTGGCCGCCCACTCCCGCCTGGACCAGCGCGGCGAGGACCTGGCGAGCGGCGCGGCCGGCGTGAACCTGGTCGGCTACATCACCGTCTCCTCCCGCAACCCCGAGGCCCTCGCCCGCGACAAGCGGACGATAAGGGCGTCGGCCGGAAAGTCGTACCTGAAGCTGGAGTGGTGCGACCGAGAGCACCACCGCGCGTTCGTGAACACTCTCCCCTTCGCCACCGGCATTCGGAGGTAGGACCTCATGCGGGACCCGCTGTCCGTCCTCACCGACGCCTTCACGTCCTTCCTCTTCGGCAAGGTCGAGACGACCCGGCTGCCGGTCCGCACGTCCACCGGCCAGGCCCAGGCGGTCTACCTCCCGACCGCCGCCCCCGGCCTGGGCGACTCCGGCGTGATCATCGGCCGCGAGGTCTACTCCGGAAAGGGCTACATCTACGACCCCTTCCAGCTGTACGGCCAACAGCTCCCGGCCCCGCACTGGCTGGTCCTGGGCGAGTCCGGCAACGGCAAGTCGGCCCTGGAGAAGACGTACGTCCTACGACAGCTGCGCTTCCGCGACCGCCAGGTCGTCGTCCTGGACGCCCAGGGCGAGGACGGCGTGGGCGAATGGAACCTCATCGCGCAGGCGCTGGGGATAACCCCCATCCGCCTGGACCCGATGGCCGCCCTGGACCACGGCATCCGCCTCAACCCGCTGGACCCGTCGATCACGACGACCGGCCAGCTGGCGCTGCTGCGCACCATCATCGAGGTCGCGATGGGCCACGGCCTCGACGAACGCTCCGGCTTCGCCCTCAAGGTCGCCCACGCCTACGTCAACGAGACGATCGTCGAACGCCAGCCGGTCCTGACCGACATCGTCGAGCAACTGCGCCACCCCGAACCCGAGTCGGCGGAGGCGATGAACGTCGCCATAGACGACGTACGGGCCTGGGGCCTGGACGTGGCACTCGTCCTGGACCGCCTGGTCGACGGTGACCTCAGGGGCATGTTCGACGGCCCGACGACGGTCGGCATCGACCTGGACGCACCCCTCATCGTCTTCGATTTGTCCCACATCGACCGGAATTCGATCGCCATGCCGATCCTGATGGCGATCGTCGGCGTCTGGCTGGAGCACACCTGGATCCGCCCCGACCGGAAGAAGCGCATCTTCCTGGTCGAGGAGGCCTGGCACATCATCAACAGCCCGTTCGTGGCCCAGCTGTTCCAGCGCCTGCTGAAGTTCGGCCGACGACTCGGTCTGTCGTTCGTGGCGGTGGTCCACCACCTGTCCGACGTGGTGGACGGAGCGGCGGCGAAAGAAGCGGCCGCGATCCTGAAGATGGCCTCGACACGGACCATCTACGCGCAGAAGGCGGACGAGGCGAGAATGACGGGCCGGGTCCTCGGCCTGCCCAGGTGGGCGGTGGAGATCATCCCCACCCTCACCCCCGGCATCGCGGTGTGGGACGTCAACGGCAACGTCCAAGTGGTCAAACACCTGATCACGGAGACGGAACGCCCCCTGGTCTTCACCGACCGCGCGATGACGGAGTCCTCCGCCGACCAGCTCGCCGCCGCCGACGACGCCCTGCACGCGGCCGAACTGGAACAGGAACGACGGGCGGCGGCCTTCATGGAACAGCACCTGGCCGACTTGGACGGCTCGTCCGAGTCGACGGTGGCCTAGGCGGCGGGGGGTTGTCATGAGACCGGGCGACAAGCGGGCCCCCGGCCCCGAGGGCCAGGGCGGCATCCCCGACGGCCTGCTCGTGGGCATACTCGCGTTCCTGCTGGGGATGACGCTGCTGGTCTGGACGTCGACGGGCCTGGCAGCCCTCTTCTCCCACGGCGCCTGGCCCACCGGCGTCACCTTCACCCGCACCCCCCTGGCCATGCGCCACCTCGCCGCCCAGCCCCACGACATCCCCGGCGCCTGGCCGGAAGCCCGGGAGACGGCGCTCTCCGGATACGGCCTGTTCTGGGGCCTGCTCATCGGCGAGCTGATGATCCTCTTCGTCCTCACGGTCTTCGTGATGGGCACCCTGGCCCGCTGGAGAGCGGTAAGGGCACGGAGGAGGACGGGGGCGCAGACAGGGACGCAGACGAGGGCGGGGACCGCAGGGACGGCCGAGAGTCCGGAAGCCCGTGAGGCTCAGCAGACACCGGCCCACCACGAGGTGCCGACGCCGAGAGCGGAGGCTAAGCCGAGCCCCGACCTGGAACCGGGGACCGAGGCGACGGCAGCGACGCCGACACCGGCGCCGGTGTCGCTGCCGGTTCCGGCGACCGTGATTCCCACCACCCCGTCACTGCTGTACGGCCCCGCGGAGATCCGGCACATCACCGCCGCCGAGGCCGTACGCGACGCCGAGGGCCCCATCCTGGTCGTCACCTCAAGTCCCGCCCTCTGGCAGGACACCAAGGACGCCAGAGCCAAGCTGGGCCCGGTCCACCTCTACGACCCCACCCACCGCTGCGACACCCCCGCCCGCCTCCACTGGTCCCCGACGACAGGCTGCGAGGACAGAGAGACCGCCAAGGCGAGAGCCACCGCCCTCCTCGCCCCCGTACGCCCTTCCGCCCGCCTGGACCAGGCGGTGAACGACACCGCGGAGACCCTCCTCCGCAGTTGTCTCCACGCCGCCGCCATCGACGGCCGCACCATCCGCCACGTCCACCGCTGGTCCCAGGGCACCGGCATCCAGGAGGCGGTCCGCACCCTCCGCACCAGCCCCAAGGCCGCCCCGGGCGCGGCCGGCGAACTGGAAGCCGCACTGACCGCCCACCCCGAACGCCGGGACATCGCCCAGGAGTTGACCTCCCGCGCCCTGTCCGCCCTCTCCACGATCAACATCCGCGAGGCATGCACTCCCAACCGAACTGATGCCCTCGCCCTGGATTCCTTCGTGGCCGAAGGGGGAACTGTCTATGTGGTCGGTGAATCCATCGAGGACCCCAGGACCAGCCCGGGCGCGATGCCCCTTCTGACGGCCCTCGTCTCCAGCGTGGTCGAGCGCGGCCGGCGCATGGCCGAACGGTCATCCTCCGGTCGCCTCGACCCACCACTTACCCTGGTCCTCGACGACATCGCGGCCGTGGCCCCGCTGCCCCAGCTACCGGAGCTCCTGTCCACCGGCGCGGGTCGCGGCCTGCCCACCCTGGCCCTCCTCCGCTCCCGCGAGCAGGCCAGAGCCCGCTGGCCCCACCACGAACTCCCGGTCTAGGGCCCGCTCGAGCACCATCTCCAGCTCACGCTCGTCCGTGCCCTCTGGCGTGCGCTCTGCCGTGTTCTCCGAGAGGGGCACGACGACCCCACTGGGCACGAACCCGACCTTGCCGTAGAAGCGCAGGGCCCGACCGTTGTCCTCGTGCACGATGAGCCGGACCCGCTCGGCCTCACGGCTCCAGGCCCACTCGATGCCGGCGTCGAAGAGCACCTCGGTCAGCCCTATGCCCCGGACCTCCGGCCGCACGAACACACCGACGATGTGCCCCTGCCTCTGTCCGACGTCGAACCCGGCCCAGTCGGTCGTCCCCGGCTCTTCAAGGAGCACGGTCAGGGTCCCGACCCACTCACCGTCCGGCCCCTCGGCAATGATCTGCTGCGCCCCGCCGGCGCCCCCGGCAGCTCTTACGGCCCGCTCCTGCCAGAAGGAGTCCGGCCGGGCAGCGGCAGCCTCGTACGTCTCGAGGAAAGCGAGATGCGCGACCGGATCCTGCAACGCGACGAGCCGCAGTTCCTTCACCGCAGCCCACTCGTCGGCGCGTACGGAACGGATCTTGTAGTTCATATGGACCACGGTAGCCGAAACGCAGAAAACCCCCGTACCGAATAAACGGTACGGGGGTTTTCTCAAAATTTGTTCGGCGGTGTCCTACTCTCCCACAGGGTCCCCCCTGCAGTACCATCGGCGCTGTGAGGCTTAGCTTCCGGGTTCGGAATGTAACCGGGCGTTTCCCTCACGCTATGACCACCGAAACACTATGAAACTGTTTCAGCCGCACCACGCCGTGACCGGACGTGGGGCTGTTCGTGGTTTCAGAACCAACACAGTGGACGCGAGCAACTGAGGACAAGCCCTCGGCCTATTAGTACCGGTCAGCTCCACCCATTACTGGGCTTCCACATCCGGCCTATCAACCCAGTCGTCTACTGGGAGCCTTACCCCATCTAGTGGGTGGGAACACTCATCTCGAAGCAGGCTTCCCGCTTAGATGCTTTCAGCGGTTATCCCTCCCGAACGTAGCCAACCAGCCATGCCCTTGGCAGAACAACTGGCACACCAGAGGTTCGTCCGTCCCGGTCCTCTCGTACTAGGGACAGCCCTTCTCAATGTTCCTGCGCGCGCAGCGGATAGGGACCGAACTGTCTCACGACGTTCTAAACCCAGCTCGCGTACCGCTTTAATGGGCGAACAGCCCAACCCTTGGGACCGACTCCAGCCCCAGGATGCGACGAGCCGACATCGAGGTGCCAAACCATCCCGTCGATATGGACTCTTGGGGAAGATCAGCCTGTTATCCCCGGGGTACCTTTTATCCGTTGAGCGACGGCGCTTCCACAAGCCACCGCCGGATCACTAGTCCCGACTTTCGTCCCTGCTCGACCCGTCGGTCTCACAGTCAAGCTCCCTTGTGCACTTACACTCAACACCTGATTGCCAACCAGGCTGAGGGAACCTTTGGGCGCCTCCGTTACTCTTTAGGAGGCAACCGCCCCAGTTAAACTACCCATCAGACACTGTCCCTGATCCGGATCACGGACCCAGGTTAGACATCCAGCACGACCAGAGTGGTATTTCAACGACGACTCACCGTGAACTGGCGTCCACGTTTCAAAGTCTCCCACCTATCCTACACAAGCCGAACCGAACACCAATATCAAACTGTAGTAAAGGTCCCGGGGTCTTTCCGTCCTGCTGCGCGAAACGAGCATCTTTACTCGTAGTGCAATTTCACCGGGCCTATGGTTGAGACAGTCGAGAAGTCGTTACGCCATTCGTGCAGGTCGGAACTTACCCGACAAGGAATTTCGCTACCTTAGGATGGTTATAGTTACCACCGCCGTTTACTGGCGCTTAAGTTCTCAGCTTCGCCACCCCGAAGAGTGACTAACCGGTCCCCTTAACGTTCCAGCACCGGGCAGGCGTCAGTCCGTATACATCGCCTTACGGCTTCGCACGGACCTGTGTTTTTAGTAAACAGTCGCTTCTCGCTGGTCTCTGCGGCCACACCCAGCTCGGGAAGCAAGTCCCCTCACCAGACGTGGCCCCCCTTCTCCCGAAGTTACGGGGGCATTTTGCCGAGTTCCTTAACCATAGTTCACCCGAACGCCTCGGTATTCTCTACCTGACCACCTGAGTCGGTTTAGGGTACGGGCCGCCATGAAACTCGCTAGAGGCTTTTCTCGACAGCATAGGATCATCCACTTCACCACAATCGGCTCGGCATCAGGTCTCAGCCTACATGTGCGACGGATTTGCCTATCGCACGGCCTACACCCTTACCCCGGGACAACCACCGCCCGGGATGGACTACCTTCCTGCGTCACCCCATCACTCACCTACTACAAGTCTGGTCCGTCGGCTCCACCACTTTCCATTCCCCGAAGGGTCCGGAACGGCTTCACGGACTTAGCATCGCCTGGTTCGATGTTTGACGCTTCACAGCGGGTACCGGAATATCAACCGGTTATCCATCGACTACGCCTGTCGGCCTCGCCTTAGGTCCCGACTTACCCTGGGCAGATCAGCTTGACCCAGGAACCCTTAGTCAATCGGCGCAAACGTTTCTCACGTTTGTATCGCTACTCATGCCTGCATTCTCACTCGTGAACCGTCCACCACTGCCTTCCGGCGCGGCTTCACCCGGCACACGACGCTCCCCTACCCATCCCAGCACCCGTTGGGGCTATATGCTGGAATGACACGACTTCGGCGGTACGCTTGAGCCCCGCTACATTGTCGGCGCGGAATCACTAGACCAGTGAGCTATTACGCACTCTTTCAAGGGTGGCTGCTTCTAAGCCAACCTCCTGGTTGTCTGTGCGACTCCACATCCTTTCCCACTTAGCGTACGCTTAGGGGCCTTAGTCGATGCTCTGGGCTGTTTCCCTCTCGACCATGGAGCTTATCCCCCACAGTCTCACTGCCGCGCTCTCACTTACCGGCATTCGGAGTTTGGCTAAGGTCAGTAACCCGGTAGGGCCCATCGCCTATCCAGTGCTCTACCTCCGGCAAGAAACACACGACGCTGCACCTAAATGCATTTCGGGGAGAACCAGCTATCACGGAGTTTGATTGGCCTTTCACCCCTAACCACAGGTCATCCCCCAGGTTTTCAACCCTGGTGGGTTCGGTCCTCCACGAAGTCTTACCTCCGCTTCAACCTGCCCATGGCTAGATCACTCCGCTTCGGGTCTTGAGCGTGCTACTGAAACGCCCTATTCGGACTCGCTTTCGCTACGGCTACCCCACCCGGGTTAACCTCGCAACACACCGCAAACTCGCAGGCTCATTCTTCAAAAGGCACGCAGTCACGAGAGTGCATGCAAGCATGCACTCCGACGCTCCCACGGCTTGTAGGCACACGGTTTCAGGTACTATTTCACTCCGCTCCCGCGGTACTTTTCACCATTCCCTCACGGTACTATCCGCTATCGGTCACCAGGGAATATTTAGGCTTAGCGGGTGGTCCCGCCAGATTCACACGGGATTTCTCGGGCCCCGTGCTACTTGGGTGTCTCTCAAACGAGCCGCTGATGTTTCGGCTACGGGGGTCTTACCCTCTACGCCGGACCTTTCGCATGTCCTTCGCCTACATCAACGGTTTCTGGCTCGTCTCACGGCCGGCAGACCGTAAAAGAGAGATCCCACAACCCCGTATGCGCAACCCCTGCCGGGTCTCACACGCATACGGTTTGGCCTCATCCGGTTTCGCTCGCCACTACTCCCGGAATCACGGTTGTTTTCTCTTCCTGCGGGTACTGAGATGTTTCACTTCCCCGCGTTCCCTCCACATACCCTATGTGTTCAGGTATGGGTGACAGCCCATGACGACTGCCGGGTTTCCCCATTCGGAAACCCCCGGATCAAAGCCTGGTTGACGACTCCCCGGGGACTATCGTGGCCTCCCACGTCCTTCATCGGTTCCTGGTGCCAAGGCATCCACCGTGCGCCCTTAAAAACTTGGCCACAGATGCTCGCGTCCACTGTGCAGTTCTCAAACAACGACCAGCCACCCATCACCCCGAACCAACCGGTTCGAGTTCACTGGGGCCGGCATCAGAAGGCTTCCCGACCTCACGGCCGTGCCCTCAGACACCCAACAGCGTGCCCGACGCTCCCCGCCGCTTCCCTCATCCGTTCCACGCTCCGAAGAGCAGTACTAGGAAGGACAAGACGACCGAGTGCACCGAATAATCAACGTTCCACCCTTGAGCAACCAGCACCGGACGTTCGCCGATGAACTGGCCTCTGAACCAGCCCCGAAGGACCGGCTTAGAAGTGCTCCTTAGAAAGGAGGTGATCCAGCCGCACCTTCCGGTACGGCTACCTTGTTACGACTTCGTCCCAATCGCCAGTCCCACCTTCGACAGCTCCCTCCCACAAGGGGTTGGGCCACCGGCTTCGGGTGTTACCGACTTTCGTGACGTGACGGGCGGTGTGTACAAGGCCCGGGAACGTATTCACCGCAGCAATGCTGATCTGCGATTACTAGCAACTCCGACTTCATGGGGTCGAGTTGCAGACCCCAATCCGAACTGAGACCGGCTTTTTGAGATTCGCTCCACCTCACGGTTTCGCAGCTCTTTGTACCGGCCATTGTAGCACGTGTGCAGCCCAAGACATAAGGGGCATGATGACTTGACGTCGTCCCCACCTTCCTCCGAGTTGACCCCGGCAGTCTCCTGTGAGTCCCCATCACCCCGAAGGGCATGCTGGCAACACAGAACAAGGGTTGCGCTCGTTGCGGGACTTAACCCAACATCTCACGACACGAGCTGACGACAGCCATGCACCACCTGTACACCGACCACAAGGGGGCGCCTGTCTCCAGACGTTTCCGGTGTATGTCAAGCCTTGGTAAGGTTCTTCGCGTTGCGTCGAATTAAGCCACATGCTCCGCTGCTTGTGCGGGCCCCCGTCAATTCCTTTGAGTTTTAGCCTTGCGGCCGTACTCCCCAGGCGGGGAACTTAATGCGTTAGCTGCGGCACCGACGACGTGGAATGTCGCCAACACCTAGTTCCCACCGTTTACGGCGTGGACTACCAGGGTATCTAATCCTGTTCGCTCCCCACGCTTTCGCTCCTCAGCGTCAGTAATGGCCCAGAGATCCGCCTTCGCCACCGGTGTTCCTCCTGATATCTGCGCATTTCACCGCTACACCAGGAATTCCGATCTCCCCTACCACACTCTAGTCTGCCCGTATCGAATGCAGACCCGGGGTTAAGCCCCGGGCTTTCACATCCGACGTGACAGACCGCCTACGAGCTCTTTACGCCCAATAATTCCGGACAACGCTTGCGCCCTACGTATTACCGCGGCTGCTGGCACGTAGTTAGCCGGCGCTTCTTCTGCAGGTACCGTCACTCTCGCTTCTTCCCTGCTGAAAGAGGTTTACAACCCGAAGGCCGTCATCCCTCACGCGGCGTCGCTGCATCAGGCTTTCGCCCATTGTGCAATATTCCCCACTGCTGCCTCCCGTAGGAGTCTGGGCCGTGTCTCAGTCCCAGTGTGGCCGGTCGCCCTCTCAGGCCGGCTACCCGTCGTCGCCTTGGTGAGCCGTTACCTCACCAACAAGCTGATAGGCCGCGGGCTCATCCTTCACCGCCGGAGCTTTTAACCCCCACCCATGAGAATGGAAGTGTTATCCGGTATTAGACCCCGTTTCCAGGGCTTGTCCCAGAGTGAAGGGCAGATTGCCCACGTGTTACTCACCCGTTCGCCACTAATCCACCCCGAAGGGCTTCATCGTTCGACTTGCATGTGTTAAGCACGCCGCCAGCGTTCGTCCTGAGCCAGGATCAAACTCTCCGTGAATGTTTTCCCGTAATCGGGACTACACACACGAGAGCGGAACGGTCAGGCGGAATAAGCCCGGCCGTTCACAGCGTCCTCGCTGTGTTTTTTTCAAAGGAACCTCATCCTCGGCTATCACTGCCGGGGACGGGGTATCAACATATCTGGCGTTGATTTTTGGCACGCTGTTGAGTTCTCAAGGAACGGACGCTTCCTTTGTACTCACCCGAGAGACTCTCTCAGGCTTTCCTCCGGGCGCTTCCCTTCGGTCTTGCGTTTCCGACTCTATCAGATCCTTTTCCGATCCGATTTCCTCGGTGCTTTCCAGGTTCCCGCTTTTGTTTCGCGGTTTCCCTTTCCGGCGGTTCCGACTCTATCAGATCCTTTCGGCGCTGATTCCCAGTCAGAGGGGGCTTGTCTTCCGGGCTGTTGGGCCGTTCCGACGTCTCAAACCTTAGCGGATCCGCTCGGCAGTTCCTAATCGGGCTACCGACCCTCAATCGAATTTAATTCGGGCACGCCGAATTCAACCCTGGAGGGAGATCGTGCTGGTGGTGTGAGGTGCCGCTACTGCGGCGGAGGTGTCACCGAAGAACCGTTACGGCTCCGTGGCAACCCGAAGAACTTTACGTATCCCCGAGGGGGCTGTCAAGCACCCCTTGTCAAGATCTTTTAGTGGCGATCAGTCGAGGTCGCTGAGCCGGCCGCCTGCGTCCGGCTGGGCGTGCTCCACCCGGCGCAGAAGCCTGGTCAGGACCTCGCCCAGGACCGTCCGCTCCTCTGCCGAGAGGTCCTGGAGCAGGTCTCCCTCGAAGACCGTCGCCATGCGCATCGCCTCCAGCCACTTCTCGCGGCCCTCGGGCGTCAGCTCCACGATCACCCGGACCCGGTTGGACTCGTCCCGTTCCCGGGTCACCAGTCCCTCAGCGAGCATGCGGTCGATCCGGTGGGTCATCGCGGCCGGCGTCAGACCGAGTCGCTTGGCGAGGTCGCTGGGGCCCAGACGGTAGGGGGCGCCGGACAGCACGAGGGCCTTGAGGACCTCCCACTCGGCGTTGCTGATGCCGAGGTCGGCGGTCTGACGGCCGTAGGCGACGTTCATCCGGCGGTTGAGGCGGGACAGTGCCGAGACGATCTTCTCGACCTGGGGGTCGAGGTCCCGGAACTCGCGCTGGTAGGCGGCGATCTGCTCTTCGAGGGTCGGCTCGCCGCCGATGCCGGTACTGCCCGTGCTGCCGAGGGTGTCGCCCATGGCGGAAGTATCGCACGGGGCTCGTTCGCATTGAAGTTCTTCGAGGTGTACAGTTTAGATTCGAACTTTAGCTTTGAAGTCTTCGGTTCTAAGTACTGAACCAGGCAACTACCTGAGAGATGAGAGAGGTGAACGTGACCAGGGCGATGGGCGCAGCGATGCGCCGGATCCACGTGGGCAACGCACTCAGCGCGTTCGGGCTCGGCTTCACCGTCCCCTACCTGTACGTCTATGTGGCGCAGGTGCGGGGTCTGGGCGCTGTGACGGCGGGGCTCGTCCTCGCCGTCTTCGCCGTGGCCGCGCTGATCGTGCTGCCGTTCGCCGGTCGGGCGATCGTGCGGCGCGGCCCCCTGCCGGTCCTGCTCGCCGCCCTGGTCACCGCCGCGCTGGGCGCACTGAGCCTGGGGCTCGCCGGCAGCGCCACCGCCGTACTCGCCGCCGCGGCCGCGCTCGGGGCCGGACAGGCTGTGATGCAGCCGGCGCTGGCGACGATGATCGTGGACTCTTCGACGGCGGAGACGCGGTCGCGGGCGTTCGCGATGCAGTTCTTTCTGCAGAACCTCGGGCTCGGTGTGGGCGGGCTGATCGGCGGGCATCTCGTCGACACCACGCGCGCGTCGTCCTTCACGCTGCTGTTCTCGATCGAGGCGGCGATGTTCCTGCTGCTGGCCGTCGTGGTGTCGACGGTGCGGCTGCCGCATGCGCCGCACGTCGGGGACGCGCCGAAGGGCTCGGCGAAGGGCGGCTGGAAGCAGCTGCTCGGCAATCGGGCCATGGTGCGGCTGAGCGTCCTGGGCTTCGTGCTGTTCTTCGCCTGCTACGGGCAGTTCGAGTCGGGGCTGAGTGCGTACGGGGTCGAGGCGGCCGGGATCTCGACGTCCGCGCTCGGGACGGCGCTCGCCGCCAACACCGCGGTGATCGTCGTGGCGCAGTTCGCGGTGCTGAAGTTCGTCGAGCGGCAGAAGCGGTCGCGGGTGATCGCGGCCGTGGGGCTGATCTGGGCCGTGGCGTGGTCCGTTGCGGGGTACGCGGGGCTCGGGCACGGCAGTCAGGCCATGGCTACGGCCGCGTTCGTGTCGACGTACGCGCTGTTCGGGCTGGGGGAGGCCATGTTGTCGCCGACGGTCGCGCCGCTGGTGGCCGATCTGGCGCCGGCCGGGCTGGCGGGGCAGTACAACTCGGCGTTCGCCCTGGTGAAGCAGCTGGCGCTGGCCGTCGGGCCGGCGGTGGGCGGGCCGATGGGGGCCTCGCTGCATGCGCCGTACATCGTGACGTTCCTGCTGTTCTCGCTGGGGATCACCTACCTCGCGCTGCGGCTTGGGCGGGAGCTCACCGCCGTACAGGATCAGCCGTGGTCGGTGCGGACGCGGGTGGTGGCGAAGGGTGGGGCTGTGGTGGAGCCTGTGGGTGTGGAGGCCTGATCGCGGAGAAGAAGGCGGCCGTCGTTCCCTTTCCGGGACGGCGGCCGCCTTTGTTCACTCTGCCGGGTTCGGTAGGACGAACTCGCACCACACCGCTTTGCCGCCGCCCGGGGTGCGTCGGCTGCCCCAGTTGGAGGCGATCGTGGCGACGATGGCGATGCCTCGGCCGGACTCGTCGCCCGGTTCGGCGCGGCGGCGGCGGGGGAGGTGGTCGTCGCCGTCGGTGACCTCGATGATCAGGCGGCGGTCGGTGCGGCGCAGGCGCAGGCGCATGGGCGGGGTGCCGTGCTGGAGGGAGTTGGCGACGAGTTCGCTGGTGGCGAGGGTGCCGAGGTCCTGCAGGTCGGGCGGGAAGCGCCAGCTGGTGAGGACGCCGGAGGCGAAGGCACGCGCGCGTGGGGCCGCTTCCACGCCGCCGAGGAGCTCCAGGGCCGCGTTGCGGAACAGTTCGCCGTCGGGGCCGGTGCGGGCCGGGTGCTGGAGGACCAGGACGGCGACGTCGTCGTCGTGGTCGGCGGTGACGCCGGCCGAGCGGACGAGGCGGTCGCAGACGACCTGGGGGGTGCCGGTCGCGCCGGACAGGGCGCGCTCCAGAGCGGCGATGCCCTCGTCGAGGTCCTCGTTGCGCCGCTCCACCAGGCCGTCCGTGTAGAGGACCGCCGTCGAGCCGGGGCCGAGGGGGATCGAGCCGGAGGCGTGCATCCAGCCGCCGGTGCCCAGGGGCGGGCCGGTGGGCTCGTCGGCGCGCAGGACGGTGCCGTTCTCGTCGCGGACCAGGATGGGCAGGTGGCCGGCCGAGGCGTACACCAGCCGTCCCTCGTTCGGGTCGTGGATGGCGTAGACGCAGGTGGCGATCTGGTTGGCGTCGATCTCCGTGGCGAGGCCGTCGAGGAGCTGGAGGACCTCGTGCGGGGGGAGGTCGAGGCGGGCGTACGCCCTGACCGCTGTGCGGAGTTGGCCCATGACGGCTGCCGCGCGCACGCCTCGGCCCATGACGTCGCCGATGACCAGCGCCGTGCGGCCGCCGCCCAGCGTGATGACGTCGTACCAGTCGCCGCCGACGGCTGCCTCGGTGCCGCCGGGCTGGTAGGTGGCGGCGATGCGCAGGTCGTCGGGCTCTTCGAGCTCCTGGGGCAGGAGGGAGCGCTGGAGGGTGACGGCGGTCTCGCGCTGGCGGCGCTCACTTGCTCTGAGGCGTTCGGCGGCCTCGGCGTGGTCGGTGACGTCGGTGGCGAAGATGAGGACGGCGCCCTCGCCGTTGTCCTCGGCGGCCGGGGTGCAGGTGAAGGTGTAGGAGCGGCCGTCGGGGGCCTTGCGGGACTTCAGGGTGCGGGGCTTGCCGCTGCGCAGGGCCTGGTCGAGGAGGGGCATGAGGCCGAGGTCGCGCAGTTCGGGGAGCGCGTCGGCGGCCGGTTCGCCCGGGGGGCGTACGCCGAAGGCCGCCGCGTAGGCGTCGTTGACGTAGGCCAGGCGGTGGTCGGGGCCGTGGACGAGGGCGACGAGGGCCGGGACGCGGTCGAGGACCTCACGGACCGGGAGCTCGTCGACGGCGGGCACCGGGGGCGGCTCGTCGGTGAGTCGTTCGGCGCGGGCCGCGGGTACGGAGCCCTCGCTCCGCCGGTCCGTGGTGGTGACCGTGTGCTCGGCTCGCGCGGCGGCGCGGCGCTGCGTTCCGGGGAGCCGGGCGCTCCAGCGCGTGAAGTTCACGAATCCTTGCCTCGTGTAGTCGTCGTCGGCCGGCTCCGGGCCCGGCCTGGGCTCCGGAGGCCGCGCGGCGGTGGCGGCACATTGTTACAGCACCCGGGAGGTGGAGCACTGGGGAACGGCCTCGTGGGTTTCGCGGGGCGGGTGGGGCCCGCCGGGGATCGGGGGCGGTGCGGGGCTCGGGGAGCGGTGAGCAGGGAGCAGTCTGGCAGGGTGGCCGCCGTCCGGGCCGACATTCGTCAGACGTGGGGGTGGCCGGTGGAGTTCCTGGATCCGGTCAGGACGACCCCTTCGGGTCGTCGGAAGACTCGTCAGAAGGCTTTCCACCGGCAGCCAGTTCGAACTCCGCGCGGGGATGTTCGAGGGATCCCAGAGAGACGATCTCTCGTTTGAAGAGCCCGGAGAGGGTCCATTCGGCGAGCACGCGCGCCTTGCGGTTGAAGGTGGGCACGCGGCTGAGGTGGTACGCGCGGTGCATGAACCAGGCCGGATAGCCCTTGAGCTTGCGCCCGTAGACATGCGCGACGCCTTTGTGGAGTCCTAGGGAGGCGACCGAGCCGACGTACTTGTGGGAGTACGTCCGGAGCGGTTCGCCGCGCAGGGAGTGCGCGATGTTGTCGGCGAGGACCTTGGCCTGGCGGACGGCGTGCTGGGCGTTGGGGGCGGTCTCCCTGCCGGGCTCGGCGGCCGTCACGTCGGGGACGGCAGCCGCGTCTCCGGCCGCCCACGCGTGCGTGACGCCCTCGATGGTCAGCTCCGGGGTGCATCTCAGCCGCCCTCGTTCGTTCAGCGGGAGGTCGGTGGCGGCGAGGACGGGGTGGGGTTTGACGCCGGCGGTCCACACCACCGTGCGGGTCGGGAAGCGGGCGCCGTCGCTGAGGACGGCGATGCGGTCGGCGCAGGAGTCCAGGCGGGTGCTCAGGCGGACGTCGATGTTGCGGCGGCGCAGTTCGCTGACCGTGTAGCGGCCCAGGTCCTCGCCGACCTCGGGCAGGATCCGGTCGGAGGCCTCGACGAGGATCCACTTCATGTCCTCGGGTTTGACGTTGTGGTAGTAGCGCGTGGCGTAGCGGGCCATGTCCTCCAGTTCGCCGAGCGCCTCCACGCCCGCGTAGCCGCCGCCGACGAAGACGTAGGTGAGGGCGGCGTCGCGGATGGCGGGGTCGCGGGTGGAGGAGGCGATGTCCATCTGTTCGATCACGTGGTTGCGCAGCCCGATGGCCTCTTCGACGGTCTTGAAGCCGATGGCGTAGTCGGCGAGTCCCGGAATGGGCAGCGTGCGGGAGACGGAACCGGGCGCGAAGACCAGTTCGTCGTACGACAGCTGCTGTGGGCCGGTGCCCTCCTCGTCGGTGGCGAGGGTGGTGAGGGTGGCGACGCGCTTGGCGTGGTCGACGGCGGTGACCTCGCCGACGACGACGCGGCAGTGCGGCAGGACGCGGCGCAGGGGGACGACGACGTGCCGGGGAGAGATGGAGCCGGCGGCCGCCTCGGGGAGGAACGGCTGATACGTCATATAGGGGTCGGGAGTGACCACGGTGATCTCGGCTTCGCCCCGCGCGATTTCCTGCTTCAGCTTCCGCTGGAGCCGCAGAGCCGTGTACATCCCGACGTAGCCGCCGCCGACAACGAGAATGCGCGCACGTTCCTTCACCATCCCATGACGCACCGGCCGCCGGAGTTTGTCCACAGCCTCGACAATTTGTGTGACCACGAGTCGGGCGGGCCCGGGGTTGGCCGAAACACCGGAGTGCGGGGTAGGTGTGCAGGTCAGCGGGTGTGCGCCGGGGTGTGGGAGGGGGTGCAATCGGGACGTATACGGCCCGTACTCCGATCGGGGGGCGCTCCGTGCGGAACGTGCCCCTTCTGAATTGACTGCCTCTCAACTATGTTCGTGTCGACGGGGTGTCAGGGGGAAGCGCTCTGCGGGTCCGCGACGGGCGGGCCGGGACCGCGTCCCGTGTTCCACACTCCGGCTTTCGATGGCGGGGAGAGTCTCCGGGGGGAGACGTCATTACCGGGGGATTAGTCATGCACATTCAGGACACGCATTGGTCGTCCGCTTCCGCCCTTGCATCCGGCGGAGCGGTGGGCGCGGTAGGCGCGGCGGCGGGTCACGGACGCGGGGACGGCCCGCGGACGACGCCGCTGCGCGTGGACGCACAGCGCAATCTGGAGCACGTACTACGGGCGGCGCGCGAGGTCTTCGGCGAGCTGGGTTACGGCGCGCCGATGGAGGACGTGGCGCGGCGCGCGCGGGTCGGCGTCGGCACGGTGTACCGGCGCTTCCCCAGCAAGGACGTCCTGGTGCGGCGGATAGCCGAGGAGGAGACGTCCCGGCTGACCGACCAGGCGCGGGCGGCGCTCGGCCAGGAGGACGAGCCGTGGTCGGCGCTGTCGCGCTTCCTGCGGACGTCGGTCGCGTCCGGCGCGGGGCGGCTGCTGCCGCCGCAGGTGCTGCGGGTCGGCGCCTTCTCCGAGGACGGCGCGGAGGGTGCGTCGGCCGACGAGGCGCGGGTGCCGCAGCAGCGGAGCCAGTCGGGCGTCGGTGAGCTGCGGCTGGTCGGCGAGGAGAGCGGGTCGGGCTCTGGCGTGTCGGGCTCTGGCGTGTCGGGCTCTGGTGTGTCTGCGGGTGCATCGGCCGGCGCCTCCGTCGACGCCTCCCTGGGGGACGACGACACCGGGGCGGCGGCGCTGCTCGACGTCGTGGGTCAGCTCGTGGACCGGGCGCAGGCGGCGGGCGAGCTGCGGCCGGAGGTGTCGGTGTCGGACGTGCTGCTGGTGATCGCGACGGCGGCGCCCTCGCTGCCGGATCCGGCCCAGCAGGCGGCGGCGTCGGCGCGACTGCTGGACATCCTGCTGGAGGGTCTGCGATCGCGGCCGACTTCTTGAAGGCCTTCTTGTCGAAGGTCTTCTTGTCGAAGGCCTTCTTGAGGGGCGGTTTCGTCAGCGGGGCCGACGGCTCATGACTCGATGAGGTGACTGTGGGGTGGGGGCGCGGTCCGGCCCTCGCCTCGCCCACCGCCCGGGACATTCGGGCCTATTCGGGCGCACGGCCCAACTGCTGCCCGCAGTACGAGAGTTGAACCTTCCCCGTACGAGTGAAATCTAGTACTGGATTGCGGGAAGTCCCCACGGACGAGTGGATGGCTCGTCCTGCGGGGTTCTGACCAAAAGCCAATATGGCACTCTGACCCGGTGGTCGGGACCGGTGAGGCAGGCGGCGGGGGCTTTCCGCGATGAGCGTTGACGGGTGGGACGAGTCACTCGGTGACGGTGACGCGGAGGCCTCGGGCCTGACCGCTCCGCAGGTGCCGAGTCAGGGCGGACGCGCGGGCGGGCCGACTGCGGGTGGGTCGGCGATGCGTGGGCCGACCGCCGGTGGGGCGGCTGCGGGTGGGCCTGGTGTGGGTGGGCCTGCTGCGGATCCGTGGCAGGGCAGCGTTCCGGCGCAGCACGACCGGCGCGAGGACGGCGTCCTGCCGCCGCCGCGCGACCTGCCGCCCCCCGACACCGACCTGATCGGCCGGATGCGCGCGGGCGACGACACGGCCTACGAGGAGCTGTACCGGCGTCACGCCGACGCCGTACGCCGTTACGCCCGCACCTGCTGCCGGGACGCTCACACCGCCGACGACCTCACCGCCGAGGTCTTCGCCCGCATGCTCCAGGCGGTGCGCGGCGGTTCGGGGCCCGAGTACGCCGTGCGCGCCTATCTGCTCACCTCCGTGCGCCGGGTGGCCGCCGGGTGGACGCAGTCGGCCAAGCGGGAGCAGCTCGTCGACGACTTCGCGGTGTTCGCCGCGCAGTCCTCCCGCCCGTCGGAGGCGTCCGACAGCGACACACTGGATCTGGGCGCCGACGTCCGCGCGATGCACGAGGCCGAGCAGTCCATGGCCATGCAGGCCTTCCGCTCGCTGCCCGAGCGCTGGCAGGCCGTGCTGTGGCACACCGAGGTCGAGGACGAGTCGCCGAGCGAGGTCGCGATGCTCTTCGGCCTCGACGCCAACGGCACACGCGTGCTCGCCAGCCGGGCCCGCGAGGGACTCAAGCAGGCCTACCTCCAGGCCCATGTCAGCGCCACCCTCACCAGCGACGAGGAGTGCGCCCGCTACGCCGACCAGCTCGGCACGTACGCCCGCCGCCGGCTGCGCACCCGTGCCGAACGCGGGCTTCGCAAGCATCTGGAGGAGTGCGCCAAGTGCCGGCTGGCCGCCCTGCAGATCGAGGAGGTCGCCAGCAGCATCCCCGCCGTCGTGCCGGTCGCGGTCATCGGCTGGTTCGGCGCCGCCGGGTACGCCAAGGCGGTCGCGCTCATCGCCGGGGGCGCCGGAGCGGGAGCGGCGGGCGCCGCGGGCGCGGCAGCGGCGGCGAGCGGCGGCTCCTCGGGCGGGGCCGGCGCGGGGGGCGGTGCGGCGGCCTCGGAGGGGCTGGGCGCACCGGTGAAGGCCGGGATCGCGGCCGGGGTGGTCGCGGTGGCGGCCGCGGCGATCGCCCTCGCTCTGGTCGGCGACGACAGCCCGGCCAAGCATGCGGAGGCCGGACCCCCGGCGTCCGCGCCGGCGCCGGTCGTGCAGCCCGAGGATCCGACGCCCACGCCGTCGCGTACGCCGAAGGAGCCCGAGCCGGAGCCCCCCGTGGTCGTCCCTGCCGCGGCCCCGACACCGATTCCCACCCCGATTCCCACCCCGACTCCGCGGCCGACGCCCACGCCTCCTCCCACACCCGCCCCGACCCCGACGCCCCGGCCGACGCCGACGCCCACTCCGACGCCCACCCCGACGCCGACGCCCACTCCCCCGCCGGCCCTGGCCGTCTACCCGCTGAGCGAACTGTCCTTCGACGTCAACGGCGACGGCACCGGGCCCGAGATCCGGCTCCGCGACAGCAGCTGGGTGTGGCAGCGGGGCGCGCTCTCCATCGCCGACCGGGAGTACACGCGCGGGGTGACCGTGCACGGCGCCTCCTCCGTGACCGTCGCCCTCAACCGCGCGTGCACCTCCTACGACGCGCTGGTGGGCGTCGACGACCTGACGCTGAAGCTCGGCAAGGTGGCCTTCTCCGTCTACGCCGACGGCGTCCGGCAGTGGACGTCCGGGACGATCGAGGGCGGGGATCCGGCCGTGCCCGTCCATGTGAACCTCACCGGCCGGAAGACCGTCCGCCTGGTGGTCGAGCCGTACAGCCACTTCGACGCGCTGGCGCTCGCGGACTGGGCCGAGTCGAAGTTCACGTGCTCGTAGGGCTCGTAGGGCTCGTAGGGCTCGTAGGGCTCGTAGGGCTCGTAGGGTGCGTGGGGCTCGTAGGGTGCGTGGGGCTCGTAGGGTGCGTGGGGCTCCGGGGACTCGTAGGGCTCGTGGAAGCCGTGAGAGTCGCGGGAGCCGTAGAAGTCGTAGGAGCCGGGTGGTCGCGCTCGGCGTCGGTGAGTTCCCGCAGGATGTCTGCCGCCGTCAGGGCGGCGCCCCGGGCGCGCTCGGCCGCGTACCGCTCGGGGCCGCCAGCCTCGCGGGCCGCGGCCTCGACGTGTTCGACTCGGGCGCGTTGCGGGGCGGGGCGCGGGTAGGGGCCGCGCAGGACATCGCCGGCCGCCAGCAGCCTGGCCGTGCGCGGGAAGTCGCCGAGCCGGGCCAGGAGGTCCGCCGCGCTGTCCACGATCGCCGAGGTGACCGCCTCCGCGCACTGGTCGGCCAGCGCGCGGCGCAGCGCTTCGGCGAGCATCGGCAGGCCGTGCTCGGGGCCGGACTCGACGGACGTGACGTCCGCGTCCAGCAGGCGCAGGGCCGCCATGAACTGGGGTGGCGGGGTGCCGCGTCGCACCTGCGCAAGGGTCTCGTCGCACAGTTGCCGTGCTCGGGCCGTGTCGCCCTCGTGCAGTGCGATGTGGCCGCGCAGCAAATTCACGAACGCCCTGGCGTCCGTCACTCCGTAGCGGTCGGCTGCGGCGCTCGCCTCGTCCAGTGCGGCCCGGGCGTCGTCCAGGTCGCCCGTGCGGTAGGCGATCTCCGCGAGCCGTGCGATGAGGAACGGCGACTCGGCGTACGCGCCGACCTCGTAGGCCAGCCGCAGCGCCTCGCGGTACTCCCGCTCCGCCTCCGCGAAGCGGGAGCGCGCCATCTCCGCCTCGGCGGCCGCGCTGCACACCTGGGCCCGCATCCAGCGGTCGCCGACGCGGCGGCTGAGCACACGTAGCTCCGCCAGATCGTCGTCCACACCGCGCAGCCCCCCGGGCGAGTCGACGACGACGTGCGCGCGGAACATCAGGGCGCAGCCGAGCTCCCAGTCGCCGCCGTGCTCACGGCAGTTGGCGACGGACAGGTCCAGGATGCGGCGGACCTCGAACGTTTCCCGCAGATGGAAGGTCGTCAACGGCCAGAGCAGCCCCGGCATACGGGCCGCCTCCGGGCCGCCGGGCTCGTAACGGGCGTGCAGGCGCTTGAGGTAGGCCTGGTAGCGGGGGTCGGACTCCATGCCCGTCGGCTCGGACTCGGACAGCAGGAACAGATGCAGCATCCGCAGACCCATCCGCCGCGCGTATCGCGGGTCGCCGCCCTCCTCGACCTCCGCCGGTTCGGCGAGGAAGGCGTCGACGGGGTCGAGGGCGGCCATACGGGCGGCCAGGTCGGAGGGGGGTGCGGGCGCCTCCGGCGAGGCGGGTGCCCCCGGCGGGACGGAGGACAGACCGTCCCGGCGGGGCGCGGAGGGCAGGGCGCCCCCGGGTGTGCGTTGACGGGCGTCCAGGGCGGCGGCCAGGCGCAGGGTCTGGTCGGTCCAGTCGGCGCCCTCGTGGCGGTAGTTGCGCAGCCACCAGAACCAGCCCATGGCGAGGCAGAGCGCGGCGGCCTCGGGCTCGTCGCCGGCGGTGAGGGCGCGCTGGACGGCCACCCGGATGTTGTCCAGTTCGCTCTCCAGGCGGGAGATCCAGGGGAGTTGCTCGGAGGAGCGCAGCAGGGGGTCGGCTCGCTCGACGAGTGCGCGCGCCCACGCGCGGTGTCGGCGCTGCGCCGCCGCGAGGGACCGTGGGAGCTGGGCGGCGCGTTCGGTGGCGTACTCGTGGATGGTCTCCAGCATGCGGTAGCGCATGGCGCCGTCGGGTCGCCCGGGCGGGGCCGCCACGACCAGGGACTTGTCGACGAGCGCGCCGAGGAGGTCCGCGACCGGGCCGGTGCACACGGCCTCGGCGGCCTCGAGGTCCCAGCCGCCCGCGAACACGGACAGCTCGCGCAGCACGGTCCGCTCGGGTTCGTCGAGCAGGTCCCAGGACCAGTCGACGACGGCCCGCAGGGTCTGCTGGCGGGGCAGGGCCGTGCGGCTGCCGGAGGTGAGGAGGCGAAAGCGGTCGTCGAGGCGGTCGGCGATCTGGCGGGGGGTGAGCAGCCGGAGCCGGGCGGCGGCCAGCTCGATGGCGAGGGGCAGGCCGTCGAGGCGTCGGCAGATCTCCGCCGTCGCCTCCTCGTCCTGGCCGGGCGGGTCGGCGGCCGGGCCGGGGCGGACGGCGGCCGCGCGGTCGGTGAAGAGGCGGCGCGCCTGGTCGGGGAGGAGGGGCTCGACCGGGCGGACCGACTCGCCGGGGACGCCCAGGGGTTCACGGCTGGTGGCGAGGATCGTGAGCCCGGGGCAGTGGGTGAGGAGGGTCTCGGCGAGGGCGGCGGCCGCGCCGATGACGTGTTCGCAGTTGTCAAGGATCAGGAGCTGGCTGCGCGGGGCGCAGTGCTCTACGAGCAGGGCGACCGGGTCGTCCTGGGAGGTCGCCAGGTCGGTGGACATCAGCACGGTCTCGCGCAGACCGAGGGCGCTGACGACCGCGCCCGGCACCGCCTCCGGCCGGTCGAGCGGCGCCAGCTCGACGAGCCACGCCTGTGGCAGCCCGGCGGCGGCTTCCTCGGCGAGACGGGTCTTTCCGGAGCCGCCCGGTCCGGTGAGCGTGACGAGACGGGCCCTGTGCACTGCGGAACGGATGGCGTCGAGTTCGGGTTCCCGGCCCACGAAAGAGGTAAGCCGCGGACGGATGTTGCCGGTGCGTTCGGGGCGTGGGGGCGGGGTGAGGGGCGTTGCCCGGCGGGCCGGCTCCGGGTGGTCCAGCAGTTCGGTGTGCAGGGCGCGCAGTCGTGGGCCGGGGTCGGTGCCGAGGCCGTCGGCGAGGGTGCGGCGGGCGGTCTCGTACGCGGCGAGGGCGTCGGCGGCGCGGCCCGTGTCGCGCAGGGCGCGGACGAGGAGGGCGTGCAGCGGTTCGTCGTAGGGGTGGGCGGCGGTGAGTTCGGTGAGGCGGGGTACGGCGTCGGGGGCGCGGCCGAGGAGGAGGTCCGCTTCGGCGCGGGCGCGGTCGGCTTCCAGGCGCAGGGCGTCCGGGCGGGCGGCCGGAGTGCGGTCGGGGAGGTCGGCGAGGGCGGGGCCGCGCCACAGGGCGAGGGCCTCGTCCAGGATGCGGGCGGCGGCGGGCGCGTCGTCGTGCAGTGCCGCGACGCCCTGGCGTACGAGCCGTTCGAAGACGAAGAGGTCCACGTCGTCCTCGGTCGCGGCGAGGCGGTAGCCGCCCGGGGCGGAGGCGACGGCGTCCTTGCCGACGGTACGGCGCAGCCGGCCGACCAGTGCCTGGAGGGCGGCGGGGGCGTCCTGGGGCGGGGCGTCGGCCCAGACCTCGTCGATCAGCGTGTCGGGGGCCGTGAGGCGGCCGGGGCGGAGGGCGAGCGCGGTGAGGAGGGTGCGCAGGCGTGCGCCGGGAACGGGTACGACGGCGCCCTGGTCGTCCTCGGTCTGGGTGACGCCCAGGATTCTGTACCGCACCCGCCCATTGTCACCGGGGGTGAGGCGCGGGGCATGGGGTTTCGCGGGTGGGGGTGTCGGTGGGGGTGCTGGGCGGTCGGGTGGTGCTTGCCCGTCCAGTTCGGTCCCTCACCCTCCGGAGGACACCGCCCGTCTCTGTGGGGCGATTCCCGCCGGTACCGCACGTGCGCGTGCCGGGGTGCCCGTCCAGCAGGTGCCTCGGCGGGAGAGGAGGCGGCGCAGCCACAGCTCCAGGGAGATCAGGTCGGCGAGGCCGTCCAGGGGGAGGGGTTCGCCCGCGGCCGCGGCGCGCAGGGCCTTGCGGACGACTCTGGCCTCGATCAGGCCCGCCTCCGCCAGGAGGGGTGCGTCGAAGAGGGTCAGGAGGGGGTCCGTGGCCAGGCGGAGTCCCGCGCGGGTCGCCGCGTTGGCGGAGGCCTGGGAGGGGGCGCCCCAGCCGGGCGGGAGGTCGGTCACGCCGGAGTCCTTCAGGACGGTGCGCAGGATCGCGGCGCGCGCCCCCGGTTGCACGCGCAGGGTCTCGGGGAGGGCGCGGCAGGCGCGGACCACCTGGTTGTCGAGGAACGGTGCGTGCAGCCGCTGGGAGCGGATCTCGACGGCCTGTTCCAGGATGCGCAGGTCGGCGGCGTGCCGGGTGAGGGCGGCACGCGCGCGGTGGTCGCCCGGACGCTGGCCGGGGCCCACTCCGTTGCGGAGCGCCGCACCCTGTAGGCGAACCGATACTTCAGCCAGCGCCTCCCCCGTCAGCCAGCGCGCCGCGGGGCCCGGCCCGCCCCAGGTCAGCGCCGCCAGCGAGGCTCCCACGGCGCTTCCGGGGTCGTCGAAGCGGCGCTGCAGGAGCCGTTCGGCCAGGCCGTCGACGCCCGTCCGGTACGGGGTGCGGGCCAGCCGACGGGCCGCGCCGTACACACGCGCGGGGACGAGGACGGAGCCGTCGGCCTTGGTGAGGGCGGCGACGGGTCGGACCAGGTGCCGTCGTTTGCGGTCCATCAGCAGGTCGGCCAGGCGGGCCGGGTGGGCGTCGAGGACCTGGCGGGCGCCGTAGCCCGTGAAGTGGTCCGCGCTGCCCGCTGCGAGGCGCGCGCGGTGCCGGGCGGCCGCCACCAGGCTGGGGCCGGGTTCGTCGGTGAGCGGGCCGTCCAGGTCGGCGTACGGCAGGGTCTCCTCGCCGCCGGCCACGACGACGTGGTGCAGGCGCGGGTTGGCCGCGAGGGCGACGGCCCGTTCCACCTCCTCCTCGCGGCCGCGCACGGTCAGGTCGTTGAAGGTGACGGCCAGCAGCCGCTCCCCCGCGCCCGTGCCGTGGCCCAGGACCGTGCCGGGCATGCCGGGCAGGCCCGCCGCCAGCAGCGCCAGCGTTCCGGAGGCCGGGCCGCCGGAGAGGTCGGCGCCGATGCCCGGAACCGGCATCCCGCGCGCGGCACGCCGTTCGGCGGGGCCCATGCCGGGCACCGGGCCCGGGTCGATGTCGGGGACGTGCCGGGGCGCGGACAGACGCGCGCGTACCGCCTCGACGAGGGCGTCGCGCACGGCGTCGACCGCGCTGTCGGGGTCGGCGGTGGGCGCCGCCACGGCGAGGGAGGCGACCTGCTCGTACCCGGCGATCTCGCGCGCCCCGGCGCGCAGGATCAGCGCATGCCCGGGCGGAACGCGCCGCACGCCGTCGTACGGGGTGGAGTCCTGCAGGGCGGCCGGTACGTCGGGGGCGGCGAGGAGGGCCGCGAGGTGGCCGAAGTCGAGGTTGGCCTCGATGAGGTCGGCGAGCGGCAGCGCGGCCGTCGCGTACGCCGTGCCGCCGGCCCAGGGGGTGTGGAACACCGGGCGTGCGCCCGCCAGGTCGCCGCAGACGGTGATGCGTCGGCCGACCTGGACGATCGCGGTGTAGCTGCCCGACCAGGCGGTCAGATGCCGAAGTGCCCCTCCGCGCGCGGCGAACAGTCCGACGCGCAGCTGCTCGTCGGTGGCCCCGCAGGTGCCGAGGACGGCGATCCGGCTCTGGGCGTCGGCCTTCACCGTGCGCACCTCGTCGGGGCGCCAGTCGCCCACCGCCCACAGGGGATCGGGGTCGCCCCACAGGAGTTGGGAGCCGACCGGATGCAGGGTCTCGCCGTCGAGGCCGATGTGTCCGCCGTGGCCGCCGTAGGCCTCATGACCGTCGAGCCGGCCGTCGAGTCTGCCGTCGAACCGACCGTCGTAGCCGCCTGATCCGCTCAGCGCGCCCGCGGCGGTGCTGCTCCATCCCACCAACCACCGCATCGACGCCTCCACATGCCGTGGACAACCAGTGCACCGTACGAACGGTTCACCATGCTGCCACGAAGAACGCGCCCCAGAGGGAGGCGGAGCCGCCTGCGATCCTCGGAGTGCGCCCGCGTGAGGGCGTCGGACCCGGCTCGGGCGACCGCGCGCACCCCGGTGTCTGCGACGTGAATGCGCCCCCGGTACGCTCCCCCAAAACGCCCTGCACGCCCTCGATTTCCATGGTGGGAGGCGTTCTCCCCCGACGAACACAGGGGCGATTTTCAGCCAAATCCTGCACGACTGCCCGGTGTTGACACAGGCTCGCACACGCTCCGTGCACACTCCGCGCACACCCGCGCGCTCTCGGCGGGTCGCGCCAGTCCGGGAGGCGGAGTCCGCCTCCCGGACCGTTCCGCCGCCCGCGGGGATGAAGGCGGCGGTGTCCCCCAGCCCACTGGATCCAGTACAGCGGGCCGACCCACGCACGGCCCATGGAACCGCTCCCGCGGTGGCCGGAGAAGAGCGCACGCACGGGCGCACGGCCACACAGCGGGAGCACGCGGCGACGCACCGTACGGACGGCCGTACTCGCGTACGGACCACAATCCCGCCATCCGGAAGAATGCCCCTTAACGCTTGGGATGCGGCGAACTACGCTGGGTTTACGAATGCCGCGTGGTTATGCCAGCGCGGCAGCCGTCTGTGTCGAGGGGTGGCGCAATGTCCAGGGAGCAACGCGGGCCGAACGAAAAACTCGGCACCGTTCTCGCCCTCGCGGGAATCAGCAACGCAGGACTCGCACGACGTGTCAACGACCTTGGCGCTCAACGCGGGTTGACTCTTCGCTACGACAAGACGTCGGTGGCGCGCTGGGTGTCGAAGGGCATGGTGCCGCAGGGCGCCGCGCCGCACCTCATCGCGGCCGCCATCGGCCAGAAGCTCGGCCGCCCGGTGCCGCTCCACGAGATCGGCCTGGCGGACGCGGATCCCGCACCCGAGGTGGGCCTCGCCTTCCCCAGGGACGTCGGCCAGGCCGTGCGCTCGGCCACGGACCTGTACCGCCTCGACCTCGCCGGCCGCCGGGCCGGTTCCGGGGGCATCTGGCAGTCGTTGGCCGGATCGTTCGCAGTAAGCGCATACGCAACGCCCGCCTCGCGCTGGCTGATAACCCCGGCCGACAGTTCGGTGGCGCGCGAGGTCCACTTCCTGGAGGGGTCCGGCGCACCGCTCAAAGTCGGCCACAGCGATGTGCAGAAGCTGCGGGAGGCCGCCGAGGACGCCAGGCGCTGGGACTCCAAGTACGGAGGCGGCGACTGGCGTTCGTCCATGGTGCCGGAGTGTCTGCGGGTGGAGGCGGCGCCGCTGCTGCTCGGCGCGTACTCCGACGAAGTCGGCAGGGCGCTGTTCGGGGCGAGCGCCGAACTGACCCGCCTGGCGGGCTGGATGGCCTTCGACACCGGGCAGCAGGAGGCCGCGCAGCGCTACTACATCCAGGCGCTGCGGCTGGCCCGCGCGGCGGCGGACGTACCCCTCGGCGGGTATGTGCTGGCGTCGATGTCCCTCCAGGCGACCTACCGCGGTTTCGGCGACGAGGGCGTCGACCTCGCGCAGGCCGCCCTGGAGCGCAACCGCGGACTGGCCACGGCCCGCACGATGAGCTTCTTCCGGCTCGTCGAGGCACGCGCGCACGCCCGCGCGGGCGACGCGCATGCCGCCGGTGCGGCCCTGAAGGCGGCGGAGGGCTGGCTGGAGCGCTCGCGCGACGGCGACAGCGATCCGTCTTGGCTCGGGTTCTACTCCTACGACCGGTTCGCCGCCGACGCGGCCGAGTGCTATCGCGATCTGAAGGCGCCCCGTCAGGTGCGGAGGTTCACCGAGCAGGCGCTGTCGAAGCCGACGGAGGAGTTCGTGCGGTCGCACGGGCTGCGGCTCGTCGTCTCGGCGGTCGCCGAGCTGGAGTCGGGGAACCTCGACGCGGCGTGCGAGCAGGGGGTGCGGGCGGTGGAGGTCGCCGGGCGCATCTCGTCCGCCCGGACCACCGAGTACGTGAAGGATCTTCTGCACCGGCTGGAGCCGTACGGCGACGAGCCGCGGGTGGTGGAGCTCCGTGAGCGTGCCCGGCCCTTACTCATGGCCCCTGCGTAGGGGCCACCGCCCGCCGGCCCCCGCGTAAGGGCGCCTTTGCCGCGTCGGCCGACCCTCCCCGGGTTTGAAGGCGTTGTCAGTGGCGCAGTGCACTATCGAAGCCGGGAGGTGGTGCAGGTGCGGACGGCCGGGTACGACTGTGATGTGCTCGTGATCGGCGGGGGGATCGTCGGGCTGTCGACGGCGTATGCGATCACGCGCGCCGCGCCGGGTACACGGGTGACGGTGCTGGAGAAGGAACCGGGCCTGGCCCGGCACCAGACGGGGCGCAACAGCGGGGTCATCCACAGCGGGATCTACTACCGGCCGGGTTCGCTGAAGGCGCGGTACGCGGTACGGGGCGCCGCCGAGATGACGAAGTTCTGCGCGGAGTACGACATCCCGCACACCGTCACCGGCAAGCTGATCGTCGCCACGGACCGCGCGGAGCTGCCCCGGCTGCACGCGCTCGTCCAGCGCGGCAGGGAGAACGGGATACCGGTCCGGGAGCTGGGCGCCGCCCAGATCGCGGAGTACGAGCCGGAGGTCCGGGGCCTCGCCGCCATCCGGGTGCGCACCACGGGGATCTGCGACTACACGGCGGTCGCCCGGCGGCTGGGCGAGGCGTCCGGGGCGGAGATCCGCTACGGCGCCCAGGTCGTACGGGTCGACCGGCGGCCCGAGCGGGGCGCGGCCGTGCTCACCGCGCGCGGGGACGTCGTACGGGCGCGGGTGCTGGTGAACTGCGCCGGGTTGTACTGCGACGAGGTCGCCCGGCTGACGGGCGACGAGCCCGGGGTGCGGATCGTGCCGTTCCGCGGGGAGTACTACGAGCTGGCGCGGCCGGAGCTGGTGCGGGGACTGGTGTATCCGGTGCCCGATCCGGCGTTCCCGTTCCTCGGCGTGCATCTGACCAGGGGGATCGACGGAGGCGTGCACATCGGGCCCAACGCGGTGCCGGCCCTGGCCCGCGAGGGGTACGGCTGGGGCGTCGTACGGCCGCGGGAGGCGGCGGCGACGGCGGCGTGGCCCGGGGTGTGGCGGATGGGACGGCAGCACTGGCGGTACGGGGTCGGGGAGCTGCGGAGATCGGTGTCGAAGGGCGCGTTCCTGGACGCCGTGCGCAGACTGCTGCCCGCGGTGGAGGAACGCGACCTGGTGCGGGCCCCGGCCGGAGTGCGGGCGCAGGCGGTGCTGCGCGACGGGGCGCTGGTGGACGACTTCCTGATACGCGAAGGGGCGCGGGCTGTGCACGTCCTGAACGCTCCTTCCCCGGCGGCGACGGCCTCGCTGCCGATCGGGCGGGAGGTGGCGCGCAGGGCGCTGGGGGTGCTGGGGGCGGTGTGACGGGGCCCGTCCTGCTACGCCGTCGTAGGCCTTTCTGTGGCGTCGGCGAGCCGCCCCGTAAAATCGATCCCACTGTGTCTGATTCCGTGAGTTCCGTGAGTTCTGTGAACGCCTCTGACGTCTCCGAGCCCGCCCCCGGCGGGCCGCACCACCCGGGCGAGTCCGTTCGGCATACCCGCGCCAAGGGGGAGCCCCGCTTCCCCGACGGGCCCCATGCGGATCCCGCCGGGTCGCACTTCGAGCGGCGGATCAGAAGTTTTCAGCCGCGGCGCAGCCGGGTGACCGCAGGGCAGGCCGACGCCTTGCAGCGGCTGTGGGCGCAGTGGGGGCTCGACATCGACGGGCACCGCGTCGACCTCGCCGAGCTCTTCGGGAACAGCCGTCCCGTGGTGCTGGAGATCGGGTTCGGGATGGGGGAGGCCACCGCTCAGATGGCCGCCGCCGACCCGGACACCAACCTCGTCGCCGTGGACGTGCACACCCCGGGCCAGGGCAATCTGCTCAACCTCGCCGACCGCACCGGACTGACCAACGTCCGGGTCGCCAACGGCGACGCGATCATCCTGCTGCGGGAGATGCTGCCGGCGGACTCGCTCGACGGACTGCGCGTCTATTTCCCGGACCCGTGGCCCAAGAAGCGCCACCACAAGCGGCGCCTCATCCAGCCGGAGTTCCTCGACCTCGCCGCGACGCGACTGAGACCGGGTGCGATCGTGCACTGCGCGACCGACTGGGAGCCGTATGCGCAGCAGATGCTGGAGGTGCTCACCGCGCACCCCGACTTCGAGAACACGCAGGTCGACGGTGGCTTCGCGCCCCGGCCCGACTTCCGGCCGCTGACCCGTTTCGAGGGACAGGGGCTGGACAAGGGTCATGTGGTGAACGACCTGTTGTTCCGTCGCGTACAGCACGGGGATCGCTGACCGACCGTCCTCCTCCCCCGGGCCCTCCCCCGGACCCTCCCCCCAGCCTTCCACCCACAGCCCTCCACCCACAGCCCACAGCCCTCCACCACAGTCCTCTCCCTCGTTAGGGTCGATGCCGTGGCCATCAGTCCCCCGTTTCCGCCGTACCCCCCGCACCCCGGCGGCCCGCCAGGGGCGGCGGCGCTGCGGCACGCGCACTGGTGGCAGCGCAGCTGGGTGCGGTACGGGGCGCTCATCACCCTGCTCTCGCTGTCCGGTCTCGTCATCCTCGCGCTGGTGCGCGAACAGACCGGCACGGAAGGGTTCCTGGTCGGTCTCGGGCTCGCCGTGCTGCCGGTTCCGCTGCTCATAGCCGCCTTCCGGTGGCTCGACCGGGTCGAGCCCGGGCCCTGGCGGAACCTGGTGTTCGCCTTCGCCTGGGGCGCGTGCGCGGCCGCGCTGATCGCGATCGTCGCCAACAGCTTCGCGACGCGCTGGATAGCGACGGCGACCGCCGACCCGTCCAGCGCGGACACCCTGGGGGCGACCGTCATAGCGCCGATCGTCGAGGAGTCCGCCAAGGCCGCCGCCGTGCTGCTCGTGTTCCTCTTCCGCAGGCGGGACTTCACCGGGATCGTCGACGGCGTGGTGATAGCGGGGGTCACCGCGACCGGCTTCGCGTTCACCGAGAACATCCTCTACCTCGGCACCGCCTTCGGCACCGACCAGCTCTCCGGCGACAGCGGCATCGCCTCCGTCACCGCCGCGACCTTCTTCGTCCGCGTGATCATGTCGCCGTTCGCGCACCCCCTGTTCACGGTCCTGACCGGCATCGGCTTCGGCGTCGCCGCGCTCTCCGGGAACCGCCTGCGCCTGCGGCACGTCCTGCTCCCGCTGTCCGGGCTGCTCCTGGCGATGGGCATGCACGCCCTGTGGAACGGCTCCTCGACGTTCGGCGAGTTCGGGTTCTTCGCGGTGTACGGGGCGTTCATGGTGCCCGCGTTCGGGCTGCTGACCTGGCTGGTGGTGTGGACGCGCCAACGTGAGCTGCGCACCGTGCGCGAGGAGCTGCCCGCCTACACGGCCGCCGGCTGGCTCAGCCCGGCCGAGCCGTACGCGCTGGGCTCGATGCGGGCACGGCGGCTGGCCCGCGAGTACGCCCAGCAGCGCCTGGGCCGGCCGGCGGCGCAGGCGGTGGCGCAGTACGAGGCGTACGCGACCTCCCTGGCGTTTCTGCGGCACCGCGGGCGACAGGGGCGGGCCGACGCCGACTTCGTCGTACGGGAACGGGAGTTGCTGAACGAGCTGTGGCGCCGCAGGGAGCTGGCGCGGCCCGCGCTGGACCATGCAGCGTGGATGACGGCTCCACCGGTACGGGTGGCTGTGCCGGCGACGCCCTGGCCGGTGTACGGGGCGGTGTACGGGACGCACGGGATGCACGGGGCTCCTGGACCGCACGGGATGCACGGGGCTCCTGGGCCGCACGGGGTGCACGACCCGGCGCAGGGACCCGGCCCTGGCCCCGGACAGGGCTACGGGTACGGCTACGGGTACGGGTACGGGTACGGGTACGGATATCCGGCGGCGCAGCACCCCAGCTACAACCCCTACCAGTCGTAGGGGATGCAGCTGGTCGTACGGACCGCTACGCCGACGCCTCCGTCAACTTCTCGAGTTCGGCCTGCGTCAGCTCCAGCTCCGCCACGCCCAGCAGCGCCGGCAGCTGCTCGACCGTACGGGCGGACGCGATCGGCGCGGCGATCGTCGGCTGGGCCGCGAGCCAGGCCAGGGCCACCGTGGCGACCTGGGTGTCGTGGGCCTGGGCGATCTCGTCCAGGGCGGTGAGGACCTTCTGGCCCCGCTCGGAGTCGAGGTGCTTGGCCGCGCCGGAGGCCCGCGGGCTCTCCACCGTCGTACCGGGCCGGTACTTGCCGGTGAGGAAGCCGGAGGCCAGCGCGTAGTACGGGACGGCGGCGAGGCCGGAGGCGGCGGCGAGGTCCTGCAGCTCGCCCTCGTAGGTGTCGCGTGAGACCAGGTTGTAGTGGGGCTGGAGGGCGACGTAGCGGGCCAGGCCCTCGCGGTCGGAGAACTCCAGGGACGCCCGCAGCCGCTCCGGGGAGATGTTGGAGGCCGCGATGTGCCGCACCTTGCCCGCCTTCACCAGGTCGTCCAGCGCGCCGACGATCTCCTCGACCGGGACCTCGGGCTTGTCGAAGTGGGTGTAGTAGAGGTCGATGCGGTCGGTGTCCAGGCGACGCAGGGATGCGTCGGCGGCGGCCTTGATGTTCGCGGCGGTCAGGCCCGGGAACTCGGGGTGCTGGCTGACCTTGGTGGCGATCACGATGTCGTCGCGGTTGCCGCGCGCCTTGATCCACTTGCCGATGACGGTCTCGGACTCACCGCCCTGATGGCCCTCGATCCACGCCGAGTAGGAGTCGGCGGTGTCGATGAAGTTGCCGCCGGCGTCCGCGTAGGCGTCGAGGACGGCGAGGGAGGCGGCCTCGTCGGCGGTCCAGCCGAAGACGTTGCCGCCGAGGGAGAGCGGGAAGACCTTGAGGTCGGAGGAGCCGAGCTGGCGAAGAGAAGTCATGCTTTGGATCAACGCCGTGCCGGAGAGGCCCATTCCGTGCACTGTACGAAGAACGTGTGAACAGCACGAGGGGACCGGCAGACGGAACCGGCAGCCCTGACGTCGGGGGGGTGTCGTCAGGGCTGCCGGGGTTCCAACGGGCGGGGGAGACCCTTACGGGTCAGGGGTTGAGGCCCTTGCTCCGCAGCCAGGACATGGGGTCGATGCCGTCGGCGCTGCCGTTCGGGTGGACCTCGAGGTGGAGGTGGGCGCCGGTGACGTTCCCGGTGGCGCCGACGCGGCCGATGACGTCGCCCGTGCCGACCTTCTGGCCGACACTGACGCTGATCGACGACTGGTGGCAGAACCACAGCTCGGTTCCGTCGTCCAGAGTCAGGATGGTGCGGTAGCCGTAGGAACCGGCCCAGCCCGCCTCGGTGACGGTCCCGCTGTGGACGGCCTTGATGAGGGTGCCCGTGGGCGCGGCGAAGTCGAGGCCGGTGTGGTACCCGGACGACCAGAGCGAGCCGGCCTGACCGAAGGTCGAGGTGATGGTGTACGAGGAGGTCGGCAGCGTGTACTGCTTGGCCAGCTCGGCCAGGCGCGCGGCCTCGGCCTTCTTCTTGGCCTCCGCTTCCGCCTTCTCCTTCGCGGCCGCGGCCTTGGCCTTGGCTTCCTTCTCGGCCTTGGCGGTCGCGGCGGCCTCTGCCTTGGCGGCGGCGACCTTGGCCTTCGCCTCGATCTGCGTCTGCTGCGACTCGGCCTGCGCCATGATCCGGCTGCGCAGCGCCTCGCCGGCGTCGGCGGCGCCGCCCTGGGCGGTGTCGTCGGACTCGGTGCCGAAGCTGCTGAGGGCGGGCGCGGGCTCCGGGGGGGCGTCGTCCTCCGTGAGAAGGCCGCCCACCGAGGGGAGGTCGGGCATGGAGATGGAGACCGGCGCCTTGCCGGTGTTGGCGCTGGCCATGCCGCCCGCGCTGACGGCGGCTATGACGCCGACGCCGAGGACGGTGGAGCTGCGGGCGAACCCGCCGCCGCGCTGCTTGGCGACGCGGTGCTTGCCGCGTACCGGGCGAACGGACTCCGCGGTGGGGTTCCATTCCTCCCAGGGGCCCTCGTCGGTGCGGTAGGTGCCGAAGCCGAAGGTCTCGGGGGAACGCTGGCCCGGCACGAACGGGGCTTCTGGGGCAGGCGGGTTGGACGCCACGCGGGCGTACTCCTTTCCTTCCGTCGCCTACCGGGTTAGCTGACGGGTTCGGAGCGGGAAGGTCTCCTACGCGCGTATACCGGCCGTTGCCACACGGCGGCTTCCGCGAGATTCACCCCAAGGTGGTGGTTCCCCGGTTCCCTTGCGGGATTCGGCAGTGCGCACGGAGCCGACTCTTGTGTCGGCTGGGACGACCGCGCTGCGTTATCGAACGTTAATAGACCTAGGGGTGGGTTTCCAAGCTGTTCCCCTTGATCAACAACATTCATGGCCTGGACTTTCAGGCCATGACCGGTGAAAAACGGGCGAGTTGACCTCACCTCGGGAACGCTTCAGCAGTCACACGCGTTTTGATGGTGACTCAGCTGTTATGCGCAGGGCGGTCGAGCGGTCACGAGGGGTGACGACATGAGGAAGGCAAACAAACCGAGGGCCGGAACCCTTTCGGATTCCGGCCCTCGGCCTTCAGTAGCGGGGACAGGATTTGAACCTGCGACCTCTGGGTTATGAGCCCAGCGAGCTACCGAGCTGCTCCACCCCGCGTCGTTGTTGACTTAACTGTATCACCCGCTCAGGTGCAGGTTCGCCACCTGCGCCCGCTCCTCGTATTCCGGGAGTACGACGACGTCGACGCCCTCGGCCGCGAGGAGCCCGGTGCCGTCCGCCTCCGTGACGAAGGTGTTGGGCTCCCGCCAGGCCGTGACGACCCGGCGCACGCCCGCGTCGAGGATGAGACGGGCGCAGGGGGTGGGGCGGGAGGAGCGGTGCGCGCAGGGCTCCAGGCTGCTGTAGACGGTGGCGCCGGGCAGCCGGGGGTCGGCGGGGTCGAGCTTGGCGAGGGCGGCCTCCTCGGCGTGCACGACCGGGTCGCCGGCCTCCCGGGAGTGGCCGCGCGCCAGCTCCGTGCCGTCGGCGGCCACGATCACCGCGCCGACGCTGAAGGCGGTCCGCGAGGGAGGACACTCGGCCGCGAGATCGCAGGCCAGGGCCAGCCAGCGGCGGTCGGCCGCGGAGGGGAGCGGGCCGGCGCCGGGGGCGGTGGGCTCGTAGCGCATGAGGACCACGTCCTCGATCCGCCGGGTCTCGGTCAGGCGCAGGCGTCCGCCCTGGTAGCCGCCCGGGCCGAAGAGGCGGGGCGCGTCCGGGTCGCCCACGAGGAGCGGGGCGAGGACGAGCTGGAGTTCGTCGGCGAGGCCCTGCTGGAGCAATTGGGTGTGGATGGTTCCGCCGCCCTCGACCATGAGCCGGCGTACGCCGCGCTCGGCGTGGAGGTGCTCGAGGAGCCGCCGCCAGTCCAGTTCGGGGCCGAGGGGGACGACATCGGCGGCGAGCCCCAGCGACCGGGCCCGGACCGCGCCCTTCTCGGTCGTGTACACGACCTTCTCGCCGCCCGTGTGCCAGAACTTCGCCGCCGGGTCGAGGTCGCCGGAGCCGCTGACGGTGACCTTCAGGGGGTACTCCGCCTTCCCGGCCGCCACCCGTACGGTGCGCCGCTCGGGGGAGTTCACCAGCAGCCGGGGGTTGTCGGCGCGGATGGTGCCGGCGCCGACGAGGATCGCGTCGACGCCGGCCCGCACCTCGTCGACCCGGTCGAAGTCGGCGGGGCTGGAGAGCAGCAGGCGCTCGGGGGAGGTGTCGTCGAGGTAGCCGTCGAGGGAGACGGCGGCGGACAGCAGGACGTACGGGTACAGGTACGGGTACGACATCGGCGCGGCTCTCCAGGAACGACGGCAGGGTCTTGGTTCAAGTTTGAAACAAACCTACACTGGGTGGCATGACGACCCGCTGGCTCACCCCCGAGGAGCAGCGCGCCTGGCGCGCGTACATCGCCGCGACGCACCTCCTGGAGGACGCGATCGACCGACAGCTCCAGCAGGACGCCGGCATGCCCCACCTGTACTACTCCATCCTCGCCAATCTCTCCGAGACGCCGGAGCGTCAGCTGCGTATGACCGACCTGGCCGAGCGGACGAAGATCACCCGCAGTCGACTGACGTACGCGGTGACGCGGCTGGAGAAGGACGGGCTGGTCCGGCGGGAGAACTGCCGGTGGGACAAGCGGGGCAGCGTCGCCGTCCTGACCGACGAGGGGATGGCCGTACTGGAACGGACCGCCCCGGGCCATGTCGAGACCGTGCGGGACTCGCTGTTCGCTCACCTGAACGAGGAGCAGGTGGGGCAGCTGGAGGAGATCTGCACGGGCATCGCTCGGGCGCTGGAGGAGGACGGGACGCGGCCGGCGGACGACGACGTGCCGTGGCGGAGGCGGTCGTCGCCGCCGTCGTCGTCCTGTTCGTGATCTGGGTCGCAATCCAGTTGCTTCAAATTTAAAACATGGGTAGGGTCTCGAAGCGAGGGCCTGCTTCAAATCTGAAGCAGATGCTCGTTTTGCTCCTTGTCGCTTGTCGCTTGTCGCTTGTCGCTTGTCGCTTGTCGCTTGTTCTTCGCTGCTTGCCTCTTGCCGTTAGTTCTCTGTTCTTCGTTCTTCGTTCTTTGTTTCACCGGACCCGGGAGACCCGCATGCCCGACACCCCCGCCGCCGCCACCCAGCGCGCCCGCGTCCGCGTACCGCTGCGCTTCCCCGACGGATACTCCGTCGACGCCGAACTCGTCACCTTCCACGGTCTGGCCGACGGCCTCGAGCATGTCGCCGTCGTCCTCGGCGAACCGGCCCCCGGCGCCGTCCCGCTGGTCCGGCTGCACTCCGAGTGCCTGACCGGGGACGTCTTCGGCTCCGCGCGCTGCGACTGCGGACCCCAGCTGCGCGAGGCGGTCGAGCGGATAGCCGAGACGGGCGGCGTCCTGCTCTACCTCCGTCAGGAGGGCCGCGGCATCGGCCTCTACAACAAGCTCGACGCGTACGCCCTCCAGGACCAGGGCCTGGACACCTACGAGGCGAACGCCGCCCTCGGGCTGCCGGAGGACGGCCGGGACTACACCGCCGCCGCCCAGATGCTGCGCGCCCTCGGCATCACCGAGCTGGACCTGCTGTCCAACAACCCCGACAAGGCGGAGCAGTTGAGGGGACTGGGCACGGACGTCCACGACCGGGTCCCGACGGGCGTCTTCACGACCCCGCACAACGTCCGCTACCTGCGCGCGAAGGTCCTGCAGACCCAGCACACGCTGCCGCTGGCGGACCTCACGGAGCTCAGCGTCAGCTGATCCGGCCCGACGGGGAGTGGCCCTGGGAGGAGTCCCGGATGGAGTCCCGGAAGGGACCGTCGAGGGCGGCCCACTGGAGCAGCATGATGGCCTTGGCGTCGGCGATCGCTCCCGTGCGGACGAGGTCGAGGGCCTCGGCGAAGGGGAGTTCGACCACGGCGATGTCCTCGCCCTCGGCCGCCACGCCCGCCGTGTCGACGCCGGGGGCCGAGGCGTCGTAGGGGGCGGCGAAGAAGCTGAGGCGTTCGGTGACCGAGCCGGGGCTCATGTACACGTCGAAGACATGCTCGACCTCGTGGACGGCGCGTCCGGTCTCCTCGGCGGCCTCACGGCGGATCGCCTCCCGTGGATCGTCCCCGTCCAGGAGACCGGCGGCGGTCTCCAGCAGCATCCCGTCGGGGTGCCCGTTGACGTACGCGGGCAGCCGGAACTGACGGGTCAGCAGGACCGTGCGCCGGTCGGGGTCGTAGAGCAGGATCGTCGCGCCGTCGCCCCGGTCGTAGGTCTCGCGCCGCTCGCGGCTCCAGTGGCCGTCGCTGTGCCGGTAGTCGAAGGTGGTGCGCCGCAGGACGGACCAGTCGCAGGCGAGCACCTCCACCTCCTGGACGCGGACGCGCGGATTGCCGGTCAGGTCGCGCCCCTGACGGTCGAGGCCGGTGCGGCCGCGGGGGTCGGGGACGTCGATGCCGGGACGGGGCGCGGTTTCGAGGTCGTCGGTCATCGGCGGCCGCCCGAAGTGTCGTGTACGTCGGCCGGTCGAGGTACGTCGGCGAGGTCGCCGTAGGTCTTCTTGCCCAGAGCGTGGGCCCGGGCGATCATGCGGTCCGCGCCCTGGGACGGGCCCCCGATGCGCAGGACCGCGTCGCAGCGGTCGAGCAGGCGTTCGGCGACGGGGTGGAAGAGTTCGTCGAAGAGCGGGTCGCCCGGGGCGGTGCTGCCGGCCGCCTCCAGCAGGGGCAGCGCGAGCGCCTCGCCGGTGACGGGCAGATGCCCGGCGCGGTACAGGGCGAGGGCGGCCTCGTTCATGGCGCGTACGTTGGCCGCGAGCTTCGCGGGGTCGTCGCCGGTGCCGGAACGGTACGGGCCGGCTACCAGGATCATCAGCGGGGACTGGGGCATGGGGTGCTCCTCACAAGGCTCACAAGGCTCACAGGGCCCGGGCCCTGACGGGGCCTTGACGGGCCTTGACCGGCCTTCACGGGGCCCTCACGGGGCCAGATGGATCTCGACGCCCGCCTCGCGCAGGGCGTCCAGGGTCGGCGGGCCGCCGGGATGGGTGACGGGGTCGGCCGCCGCGGCGTCGGTGACGAAGGCGTGCGCGGCGTCGAGGGGAGCGACCTGACTGAAGGCGCGTACGCCCAGCTTGGTCGCGTCGGCCACCGCGATCGTGCGGGCGGCCTGGGCGAGGCCCGCCTGCTTGACGGCCGCGTCGTCGAGGGAGAACTCCGACCAGCCGTGCACCGCGTGCACCCCGCCGATCGACATCACGAACACGTCGAAGGCCAGGGAGTCGAGGGTGCGCAGGGCCAACGGCCCGACGAAGGACCGCTCGCCGGGACGGGAGCGGCCGCCGACGACCAGCAGTTCGATCCCGGGCCGGTCGGCCAGCCGCACCGCCGCCTGAAGACTGAGCACGGCCACGGTCAGCGGGGCCTGCGCGGCGAGTTGCTCCGCCACGTGCACGGTGGTGGTCCCGGCGTCGAGCAGCACGCGCGACCCCGGCTCGACCAGCCCGGCGACGGCGGCCCCGAGCCGGTCCTTCGTCGCCGTCTGCCACCCCTTCCGGGCCTCGAACCCCCCGCCCTCCTCCCGAGCCCGCGCGGCAACGGCCCCACCGTGCACCCGCCGCACCAGCCCCTGCCGCTCCAGCACGTCCAGATCCCTGCGCACGGTCATCTCCGAAACCCCCAGCCGCTGCGCGAGTTCGGCGACGGAGACCCGCTCCCCGGGCGGCTGGCCCTGGACCAGCCGGAGGGTCAGGTCGAGACGGTTGGCTACACCCATGACGGCATTTCTACCATGTAGGTGAGTGAATGAACATGATGATGTTCGAATCGATCCGGGCATAAAAGAAACCGCAGGTCAGATGATCTGTCCCGCGGTTCCATCTAATGGATTCGGTGCCGGTACGTCTTCGCGACAGGGCCGAGGAGGGGGCTGGGCCGAGTCGCTTCCTGCCGAGCCGCCGGCTGCCCCAAGGTCCCTGCAGATCCATTGGCGGCGGAGTCGTTCCCGCCTATCGCGGCCCTGACGGTTCGACCGGTCGATTCGGCACAGCCTTGGCATTCTTGGCGGCGGCTGCCGCGACGGTTGCCAGGTCTTCGCCCGAGAAGCCGGCGCGGCTCAGCACCGCCAGGGATTTGTTCGTCGCCAGCGTGCACAACGCCAGCTCTGCCGCCTCCTGCTCACCGGCCCCCGCCGCCAGCAGCGCCTGCTCCAGCCTCGCCCGCAGACCGTCGATCATGGCGCGAACCATCGCCCGGCCCTCCGCGTCGAGGGCCGGGAACTGCGTTGCCGACACCGTGAGCAGGCAGCCGTCCGGGACCGTCGGGTCGGCGATGCGGTTCAGGGCGACCTGCAGGTAGGCGGCCACAACGGCGCTCGGGCTCGGGTGGGGGCCGGACAGCGCCTGCTCGTACAGCGGGTGGTAAGTCTGCGCGTACCGTTGGAGGCTTTTCCGGAAGAGGGCGCTCTTGTCGCCGAAGGTGCCGTAGAGCGAGCCCCGGCCCAGGCCCGTGCCCTCGGTCAGGCGATCGATCGAGGCCTCCGAATAACCCCAGCGCCAGAAGACGTGCATCGCACGTCGTAGCGCCTCGTCCACGTCGAATTGCTTGCGGCCTGCCATGGTCCGTCAGCCTACACATCTTGTACCGATCGTTCAAAGATGGGTAGAGTCGCCGGCATGACGAGCTTGCGTTCGCTGCGACTGCCTGACGGATTCCTCGACTTATTCACCAGCCGGCTCGTGGAGGTGAACGGGCTGCGGCTGCACACGGTCACCGGTGGGGACGGCCCGGCGCTGCTGCTGATCGGCGGGTGGCCCCAGACCTGGTACGCCTGGCGGGAAGTGATGCCCGCGCTCGCCCGTGAGCACACCGTCGTCGCCGTCGACTCGCGCGGCGCCGGGCTCTCCGACAAGCCCGACGACGGGTACGACGCCGGCACGCTGGCCGCCGATCTGGTCGCGTTGATGGCCGCGCTCGGGCACGACCGGTTCGACGTGGTCGGCCACGACATCGGTACGTGGACCGGCTACGCCCTCGCCGCCGATCACCCCGAGCGGGTGGGCCGGCTCGCCGTCCTCGAAGCGGTGATCCCCGGTCTCACGCCGTCCCCGCCGTTCTTCGGCCCGGCCGCGGTCAACCTGAAGCTCTGGCAGTTCGGCTTCAACCGGCTCACCGACCTCAACGAGGAACTGGTCCGGGGACGGGAACAACTCTTCTTCGGCTGGCAGTTCGCCACCAAGGCCGCCACGCGGACCGCGATCCCCGCGTACGCCGTCGACGTCTACGTCGACGCGATCGCCGCGGATCCTCGCGCGCTGCGGGCGAGCTTCGCGTACTACCGGGCGCTGGACGAGACGATCGCGCAGAACGAGCAGCGCAGCAAGACCCGGCTGACGCTGCCGGTGCTCGCCGTCGGCGGCGCGCTGTGGAGCGGCGCGAACGCCGCCCAGACGATGCGGCTGGCGGCCGACGACGTCACGGGGGTCGTCCTCGACGACTGCGGCCATTACCCGGCCGAGGAGCAGCCGGCGCGGTTCGTCGAGATCCTGGAGGACTTCCTCGCGGCCAACCGGTAGCAGGCACGCCACACGGCAAGAGCTCCGCCGGTACAACCGCTCACGCATGGGGCCGGACACAGCGGTGCCCCGGCCGTCCGAAGACGACCGGGGCACCGTAAAACTGCAGGTCAAGGCCCTCCGGAGAGGAACGACCTCGTAGGCCCTGTGGGACTCGAACCCACAACCAATGGATTAAAAGTCCACTGCTCTGCCAATTGAGCTAAGGGCCCAGGCGATGTTGCCTCCCCGAGCATAGCGGGACACGGCCGTGTCTCCGATCGGGTATCGGAGACACGGCCGTGTCCGCGGCTTTCCGGTCCCGCTACACGGTCTTCTCGACGCGTGCCGCCTCCCGTGCCGCCGTGCGTTCGTGGTTCGGGTTGAGGAACCACTCGCGGGCCGAGAGCAGCCACCAGCCGCCCGCGAAGCCCAGGACGACGAGGACGGCGACCGGGGCGTAGTTGAAGGTCTCCCAGGTGACCGGGGAGACCTGGGGGAGCATGAAGAGGACCGTGATGGCGGCGACCCATGCCACCGACACCACGCCGATCGCCTTCGACCAGCGGCCCAGGTGCCACGGCCCCCGTTCGAAGGCCTCGCCCTTGCGGATCCGCAGCAGGGTCGGGATGACGTAGGCGATGTAGAGGCCGATCACGGCGATGGAGGTCACCGCCGCGTACGCGGTGACGTTGATCAGGTACGGCAGGCCCAGTACCAGCGCGCCGCCCGCCGCCAGCCAGACCGCCGCGACCGGGGTGCGGGTGCGCCGGCTGACGGTGTGCCAGACGTGGGAGTACGGGAGGGCGCCGTCGCGCGAGAAGGCGTAGATCATGCGGCTGTTGGCGGTCACCGACGCCATCCCGCAGAACAGCTGGGCGCCGATGACCACCAGCAGGAGCAGCTTGCCGGCGGTCGCGCCCAGGGCGTCGAGGAGGATCTGGGCGGGCGGCGCGCCGGTCGGGGAGTCGAGTGCGCCGTCGTAGGACTGGATGGCGTAGGTGAAGCCGAGGAGGAGGACGAAGCCGGCTATCCAGGAGGTCCAGATCGACTGGACGATGCCTTTCGGGCCGGCCGTGGACGCGTCGTGGGTCTCCTCGGTCATGTGGGCGGAGGCGTCGTAGCCGGTGAAGGTGTACTGGGCCATCAGCAGGCCCAGCAGCACCACGTACACCCCGCTCCCCCAGCCGGTGTTGTTCACGAACTCCGTGAACACGAAGGACGTCGACTGATGGTGGTCGGGGACGAAGGTCAGCGCTCCGACGATCACCGCCACGCCCAGCACGTGCCACCACACGCTCACGCTGTTCAGCAGCGCGACGATGCGGACGCCGAAGGTGTTCAGCAGGCCGTGCAGGAGGAGGATCGCGGCGAAGAGCAGGACCGTTCGGCCGGGGGTGACCTCGAAGTCGAACTGGAGGTTCAGGTACGCGCCCAGGAAGGACGCCGCTCCGAAGTCGATGCCGGCCGTCACGGCCACCTGGCCCAGGACGTTGAACCAGCCCGTGAACCAGGCCCAGGCCGCCGCCGAGCGCGAGGGCGCCAGGCGGTGCGCCCAGAAGTACAGGCCCGCCGAGGTCGGGTACGCCGAACAGATCTCGGCCATGGACAGACCGACGAACAGCGTCATCAGGCCGACCGCGACCCAGCCCCACACGATCACGGCCGGGCCGCCCGTGTTCATGCCGAAGAGGTACAGGGTCAGGCAGCCGGACAGGACCGAGATGATGGTGAAGGAGACCGCGTAGTTGGAGAACGCCGACATGCGGCGGGCGAGAACCTGTGTGTAACCGAGTTGGGCCAGCCGCTCTTCGTCCGACAGTCCAGTCGGCCCGGCCACTCTGGCGTCATCTGTCATGCCCCCAGCAATTCCCTTGCCGGGGGCGTGACACACGTCACAACTTGGCCGAAAATCGCGGCCAGCGATCCCGCAGCCAGAAGATCCCTCGGTCAGAAGATCCCTCGGTCAGAAGATCCTCTCGGCCAGAAGGCCCCTCGCCTAGAAGATCCCCTTGTAGCCCTGCCAGCCGCCGGCGATCTTCACCCGCGCGCCGAAGCCCCCCTTGCCGTTGCCGGGCAGCCGGTACAGAACCCCCGCCGTGTCCCGCGCCACCAGGTCCGCCTTCCCGTCCCCGGTGACGTCCCCCGCGCCGACGACCGCGTTGTACGTCCCGCCCCAGCCCGCGGCCACCTTCACCCGTGCACCGAACGTGCCCTTGCCCGTCCCGTAGTACCGGTACAGGTTGTCGGCCTTGTCCTGCGCCACCAGGTCGCCGACGCCGTCCCCGTTGAGGTCACCGGCCCCGACGACCTTCTTGTAGGTCTTCCAGTCGGCGTACAGCTTCACCCGCGCCGCCAGCCTGCCCGTGCTCGTGCCCTTGTAGAGGTACACCGTGCCGGTCTTCGCGTTGCGGGCGATCAGGTCGGGGCGGCCGTCCTTGGTGACGTCGCCGGGCGCGGTCAGGACGTCGTACTGGTTCCAGCCGGTGCCCAGCGACGTGTACGACGTCCACTGGGTGGACGTGACGACGCATCCCGGCTTGTACAGGCGCAGGGACCCGTCGCCCATCCGCAGCAACAGGTCGTTGCAGCGGTCCCCGTTCAGGTCGCCGACGGGCACCGGCGTGATCTTCGTCCCCCAGCCCCAGCCCCCGACCTTCCTGGAGAACGTGCCGCTGCCCGTGCCCTGATGGAAGTTCAGCCTGCTGTCGGAGTCGACGGTGACCAGATCGCCGACACCGTCCGGCAACAAGCTCGGGGTCCCGAGGTAGTCGTGGTGCACCGCGCCGCCCTGGTGGAGCCGGACCGTGCCCTTCACCGTCAGGGGGGCGCCGACGCCGTCGGCGGGCGTCACCGAGATCGTCCAGTCGTACAGGCCGTTGGGGGCGTAGCCGGAGCCGGTGGTTCCGTTCCATTCCGGCCGCGGAAGCCCGCCGCGTACCGGGCCGCCGCTCCTGCCGGCGACGACCTTGCCGGTCGTCTTGTCGCGGATGGTGAGCTGCCAGCTCGCAGCCGGCTTCGACAGCAGAATCCCGTTGTCGGTCAGCAGGGCGCTGTTGCTCGCGTCCGCCCAGATCTGGTCGGAGATCCGCGGGGTCTCCAACAGTCGCAACGGCTGCTGGGCCACCCCCGACGGAACGAGGTGCACCTGCTCCTCGGCGTCCACATAGGCCGCGTTCGCGCCCGACTCGTCGACCGTCCAGCGCACGTCCCGCTGCGAGACCCCGGTGTCCGGCAGTTCGCCGATCACCCGGCTCACGGCCGTGCCGTCGGCGACCGTCGTGAGCGTCAGCTTCCCGGCCCGCTTGTCGTGAGTGACCACGTACCCGTCGCCGAGCTTGGCCTCGTCGGCCGGTACGGGCACGGACTTCTTCGCCGTACGGTCGTACACCCCGGCCTGGTCGCCGCAGTTCCAGTAGAGCCAGCGGCCCAGCGCCTGGAGTTCGGTGGGCGAGCAGCCGGCGTCGGTGGTGAGGGTCTCGACGGTCTTCTTCGTCGTCAGGTCGTACGCGGTGACCGTGCCCGGGGCCGCGCCCGCGGTCCACAGGACGTCGCCGGAGAGGGCGGCGGGGCCCGGCGTGCGGGTGACGACCGGCGTGCCGCTGTCGATCCTGTAGACGTACTGCTGGGCGGACGTCGTGTAGAGCACGTACCCGCCGGACACGTCGGTGACCCGTCCCCCGGCGGGAACGGTGACCTCCCAGAAGTCGTACGGGTCGGGCCCGTTGACCCTGATCCGGTCGTACTGCTCCGATTCGCGCTCCAGCCAGACGGTCGGCCCGCCGGCCGTGCCGAACAGCTGGGAACAGCCGACGTCCGTCGCCGAGCAGGAGTCCAGCAGCGTGTCCGTCCCGTCGTACGACGAGCGCTCCCCGAACGTCGGCGTCCCGGTCGCGGCGACGGTCCGCCCGTAGGTATCGCGGAAACCGGCATGACTGCGATCGGCGACGACGAGCCTGCCCTGGTCCAGGGAGAGCCCCTGGATCTTGTACGGCGGTTTCGGCAGCGCCTTGACCAGGGTGACGGCCGGGCTGCCGTCGGCGCCCGGCCGGATGCGCTGGACGCCCCAGTCGTCCTGGGCGGCCGCGGTACGGCCGACGGCCACGGCGCTGCCGTCGGAGACGGCGGAGACGTCGACGTTCGACGCGGGCAGCAGGGTCTTCGAAGGGCCGCCCGCGATGGGCTTGGCGATCACCGCCGTACCGGGCCGGGTGACCAGCCAGTCGCCGACCACGGCGAGGTTCTGCGCCGGGTTCGTGCCGCCGCCGTCCAGCGCGACCTCGACCGGGGCGGCGGACAGGTCGGAGCGGGAGAACACCTGGACCGTCGGGTCGCCGACGTCGAAGAGGACCACGTGGTCGGCGGTGACCTGCGCCCGGGGAAGGACCTTGGAGCGCGGCGGGGTCCAGCCCTGCACCTGCCCCGTCCGCCGGTCGACCATGACCGACGCATACGGCCCGCCCGCCTGTCCGGCCTGGAACAGCAGCCCGTCGGCGTCCCCGCCCTTGGGCTGGCCGAGGATGTACCCCTCGGGCACTCCGGTCACCGGCACGTCACGTGTGGAGCCGTCGGCCTCCGGGAGCAGCAGGTGCATCTCCCGCTGGACCGTCGTCCCGCTGTCGTCCTTCACCGACCGGAAGGCGACCCCCAGATCGCCGTAGGCGGTGAGGAACGTCAGCCCCTCGGGAGTCCGGATCGTGCGCGTGGTGTCGTCGGACGCGTTCCACAGGTCGACCCGGCCGTCGGCGTAGCGGTACGCGAGGACGTCGCCGCCGGCCGTCGCGTAACTGGCGTAGCCCGTCGGGTGGACCACCTTGACGGACGTGCCGTCCGCGTACCGCGTCCAGACCAGCCCGGAGCCCTCCAGGCTGTGGAACACGCCCTGCGCGCCGGCGCCGTCGTGCCCGTCGTAGGACGAGCCGCCGTAGACGGAACCCGAGGTGTACGTGGTGCGCAGCGCCGCCGGCACCACCGTCTCCTGCGCCCCGTCCGCGACCGCGGTCGACGGCAGCAGGGGGCTCAGGCCGGCCGCCAGCACGGCGGAGGCGGCGACGAGACGCAGACGTACGAAGGCATGACGAGTCACGAAGACCCTCTCCAAGAGCGTGAGACGGGCCGCACCGCGCTCTTCCTTCGGTGCTCCCGGCCCCCCGGCCGTCACATCCGTCTCACAAGTCCGCTGATCGTACAGTCAGTTCATAGAACCGGGAAAGCGAAATGGCCCCCACCTGTTCGGTGGGGGCCACTCAGCTCGCTACCTGCTGACGTCAGCCGTTGCGCTTCCAGCGCGGCTTGTCGTCACGGCGGCCGAAGGAGCCGGTGCCGGTACCGGTACCGCCGCGGTGGTCGTCACGACGGCCGTACGGGCGGTCGTGGCCGCCGGCGCGGAAGCCCGGGCGGTCGCTGCTGCCCTGACGGTCACGGTTGAACGGACGGTCGCTGCCACGGTGACCGGACGGGCGGTCGTCGCGGCGGAAGCCGCCACGGTCGTTGTCCCGGTTGAAGCCGCCCGACGGACGGTCGTCCCGACGGTCGCGGTTGAAGCCGCCGCCCGACGAACGGTCGTCGCGACGCTCGAAGGAACGGCCGCCACGGTCGTTGTCACGGTTGAAGCCACCCGACGAACGGTCGTCACGACGCTCGAAGGAGCGACCGCCACGGTCGTTGTTGTCACGGTTGAAGCCACCGCGGTCGTCACGACGGTCGCGGTTGAAACCGCCGCCCGACGAACGGTCGTCGCGACGCTCGAAGGAGCGACCGCCACGGTCGTTGTCACGGTTGAAGCCGCCCGACGGACGGTCGTCCCGACGGTCGCGGTTGAAGCCGCCGCCCGAGGGACGGTCGTCACGACGCTCGAAGGAGCGACCACCGCGGTCGTTGTCCCGACGCTCGAAGGAACGGCCGCCACGGTCGTTGTCACGGTTGAAGCCACCGCGGTCGTCACGACGCTCGCGGCGCTCGTAGTTGCCGCGCTCGTCACGACGCTGACGCGGCTCGTAGGAGGACGGACGCTCCTCGCGCACCGGTGCCGCCGCCTCGGTCGCCTGCGGGGCGGCCGACTGCTCCGGCAGGGACACGACGGTCTCGGCCTCGGTCGTGGCGGCGGCCTCGGCCACCGCCGTCTCCGGGTCCTCGCCGCGCTCACGGGCGACGCGGGCGACCAGACGGTCGGCCTCCTCGCGCAGCTCCGTCGCACGGCGCTGCGCCCGCTCCAGCTCCTTGCTGAGCTGGGAGACCTCACGCTCGGCCTGCTGGGCCGCGTTGCCCGCGGACTCGGCCTGGACCTCGGTCATCGAACGGGCGCCGGTGATCTCGGCGACCTCGGGCTCGAAGGCCGCGCCGCCCTGGATGATGTGACGCCCGGCGTCGACGCCCGCGTCCTCCATCAGCCGGAAGATCTGGCGGCGCTGGTGCGGCAGGGAGAGCGAGACCACGGTTCCGGTGCGACCGGCACGGGCCGTACGGCCGGCGCGGTGCAGGTAGTCCTTGTGGTCGCCGGCCGGGTCCACGTTCAGGACCAGGTCGATGCCGTCGACGTGGATGCCGCGGGCGGCGACGTCGGTGGCGACGAGGGCGTTGACGTAACCGTCCTTGAAGTCGGCCAGCGTCCGCGTCCGCGCGCCCTGGGTCATGCCGCCGTGCAGCGCGTCGGCCTTCACCCCGGCGTCGCGCAGCTGCTCCGCGATGCGGTCGGCGCCCAGCTGGGTGCGGACGAAGATGATCGTGCGGCCCTTGCGGGAGGCGATCGCGGCGGTGACCGGCGCCTTGTCCTTGGGCTTCACGATGAGGATGTGGTGGGACATCGTCGTGACGTTGCCCTGGGCGCTGTCGACCTCGTGCGTGACCGGGTCGGTCAGGTAGCGCTTGACCAGCGTGGAGATCTCGTTCTCCATGGTGGCCGAGAACAGCATCCGCTGGCCGCCGGCCGGGATCTGGTCGAACAGCTCGGTGACCTCGGGCAGGAAGCCCAGGTCGGACATCTGGTCGGCCTCGTCGAGGACCGCGATCTGCACGTCCTCCAGGGAGCAGGCGCCGCGGTTGATGATGTCGCGCAGTCGGCCCGGGGTGGCGACGAGGACGTCGACGCCGCGCTCCAGGGCGTAGATCTGGTTGCTCATCGACGTACCGCCGCAGACGACCTTCATCTTCAGGCCGAGGACGTCGCCGTACGGCTGCAGCGCGTCCGCGACCTGCATCGCGAGCTCGCGGGTCGGCGTCAGGATGACGGCGCGCGGGCGCTTGCGCTCGGTGCGGCCGCCGGCCAGCGAGGCCAGGGTCGGCAGACCGAAGGAGAGGGTCTTGCCGGAGCCGGTGCGGCCACGGCCGAGGATGTCCTTGCCGGCGAGGGCGTCCGGGATGGTCGCGGCCTGGATCGGGAAGGGACTGGTCACGCCGTTCTGCGCGAGCTTGCGCACCACGCCCTCGGGAAGCCCGAGGGAGGCGAAGGTGATCTCGGGGGTCTTGGGGGCCTCGGGAGCCTCCGCGGTCTCCGCGGTCTCGACGACGGCCTCAGCGGCCTCGACGACCTCGGTGACCTCGATCGCCTCGTCGTTGTTCTCGGGCACGACGGAGTGATCAGTACTGGAAATGGACATGCGAATGCGAAACCTTCCGGAGTCTCGTCGGCACGCGCCCGTCAACTCCGTGTTCGCATTACGACCGCCTCTATGCGGTCAGCCACGGCAAGGGAGAGTACGCGCCACACGGCGCGCTCTGCAGTGGCGCCGGGCAATTGGGATCAAACGATCTACTACCATACGCACCCTGCCCCACTGAAGGCAAACCGAGCCCCATCGTCGCAGCTCAGAGCCAGATCAGAGGCAGATCAGAGGCAGGTCAGCAGCCATCCAGCCGGCCGGACGCTAGACAGGTGCGCCCGCCTCCGGGGCCGGTTCGCGCTGGATCAGCTGCGGCGCCGCACCCCCGCCACTGCCCTCTTCGTGCGCCGAGGACGACGGCTCGGCGACCGTCGGCTCCGGCGACGGGGACGCCGGGGGCTCGGGGGTCGAAGCGGGCGGCTCGGGGTCGGCCGGACGGGTGGGCGTCGGCTGCTGCGGCCCGGACGGCGTGGGGACCCCCGGCTTGTCGCTGCGGCCCGGCTGGGGCGTGCCCGCCGAGGCCTGCGCGCTCACGCCCGTCGACGGCGCGGCCGACGCGGAGGCCGACTCGCCCGGCTTCGCCTCGTCCTCGCCGTGCCCGTGCCGCCCGCCGCCGCCCACCGCGCCCCTCCCGAAGCGGCCGACCGCGCCCGCGGACCCCCCGTCGCGCGCCGCACCGCCCCGCGGCCCGGCCGAGTGCGACGGCTTGGCGTGGCCGCCCTCCTCGTCGCCCACGCTCATGCATCCGGCGGCCGCGGCGACGGCCAGGACGGTGGCGGCCAGGCGAACGGGTACGTACATGGGGCGCACGGGGCCACCTCCGGGGCAGGCACAGGGAGTCGACCTCCCCAACTCCCGCCGCCCGCAAGAGGACACGCGCCCCGCCGTGAGGGTCTGCCGTACGGGTCAGCCGTAGCCCAGCGCGTGCAGGCGCGCGTCGTCGATGCCGAAGTGGTGGGCGATCTCGTGGACCACGGTCACCTCGGTCTCCGCGACGACCTCCTCGCGCGTCCCGCACATCCGCAGCGTCGGCCCCCGGTAGATCGTGATGCGGTCCGGGAGCACCCCGGCGTACCACTCGCCGCGGTCCGTCAGCGGAGTGCCCTCGTACAGCCCGAGCAGCTCCGGATCGTCCGCCGGGGGCTCGTCCTCGACGAACACCGCGACGTTGTCCATCAGCCGCGTCAACTCCGGCGGAATCCGGTCCAGCGCCTCGGAGACCAGCTCCTCGAACTCCTCGCGCGTCATCTCCAGCACACAGCCATTGTCCGGCACGACGGCGTCGTACGGGGGTCCGAACCGTCGCCCTCGCCGCCGCATACCCACCCCCACACCGGGGCATACGGCACCAATGGCCCGCGCCCGCCGCAGGAACCCCGTCCCCGTCCCCGAGCTCGCCGTCCACGCCAACCCCTGGACCCGCGCCCTGGGACTGACCGCCGTCGTCCTGCTCGGCGCCTGGCTGGGCCTGCTGGTCGTCGGGAACGTGCGCGCCCCCGTCGGCCCCATGAACACGACGATGACCCTGCGCCCCTCCCTCACCGGCGGCACGAAGATCAACATTTCCCCGCTGGGCGCGCTCACCCTGGACAGCCACATCGCCCCCGTCCGCCTCGACGTCAACGTCGACCAGCTCGACCCGGTCCGCTCCCAGGCCCTCGTCGACCACCCCGAACGCCTCTCCGGCCTCCAGGACGAGGTCGCCCACGACGTCGAGCACGGCACCCTCGACCTGGCCGTCCGCTCCTGTGTGGCCGTCGTCTCCGGGGCCACCGCCCTCGGCCTCGCCGTCTACCGCAGACCCCGCCGCGCCCTCGCCGCCGGCGGCCTCGCCCTCGCCCTGCTCGCCGCCTCGGGCGCGACCGCGTACGCCACCTGGAACCCCAAATCCGTGCTGGAGCCCCGCTTCTCGGGCCTGCTGTCCTCCGCCCCGTCCCTCGTCGGCAACGCCCGCAGCATCGTCACCGAGTTCGACGTATACCAGCAGGAACTGGCCCGCCTGGTGACGAACGTGACGAAGCTGTATGACGTCACCTCCACGCTCCCCGCCTACCAGCCGGACCCGACCACCGTGCGGGTGCTGCACGTGTCGGACATCCACCTCAACCCGGCGAGCTGGAAGATCATCGCCTCGCTCGTGGAGCAGTACAAGGTCAACGTGATCGTCGACTCCGGCGACACCATGGACCACGGCACGGCCGCCGAGAACGGCTTCCTGGACCCGATCGCCGACCTGGGCGCGCCGTACGTCTGGGTGCGGGGCAACCACGACTCGGCGGTCACCCAGCGGTACCTGGAGCGCATGAAGAACGTGCACGTCCTGGACGAGGGGCGGGCGCAGACGGTCGCGGGACTGCGGTTCGCGGGCATCGGCGATCCCCAGTTCACCCCCGACCGGTCCACCGTGCCGGGCGCCGGCGCGACCCAGGAGGCGGCGGGCGACCTGCTGGCCGGCGCGCTGCGCGACCAGAGTTCCGCCGGGACCCCGGTCGACGTGGCCGTCGTACACGAGCCGTCCGCCGCACGGCGCACGGACGGCGAGGTGCCGCTGGTGCTGGCCGGACACCTCCACCACGAGGAGACGGAGGTCATGAAGAAGGGCACCCGGCTGCGGGTGGAGGGCTCGACCGGCGGCAGCGGGCTGCGGGCGGTCGAGGGCAAGTACCCCGACCCGATCGAGGCGTCGATCCTCTACTTCGACCGCGACACCCGCCGGCTGCAGGCCTGGGACGAGATCAAGCTGGGCGGCTTGGGGCTGACCACGGCCGAGGTGAGCCGCCACCTGCCGAAGGAGAACCAGCCCGGGGCCGCGCCGTCGCCCAGCCCAACCCCCACGCCATCCCCCAGCCCATCCCCCACGCCACTGCCCACGCCGTCGGCCATTCCCTCCCCCAAGCCCTCCCCCACTCCCGCCCGATAAACCGTTTTGGCGATCCCTCCCGCCATCCCATATGCTTCTCACGTCCCCGACGCGCTGAGAAGCGCCCAGGCGGGCCGATAGCCCTCATCGTCTAGCGGCCTAGGACGCCGCCCTTTCAAGGCGGTAGCACGGGTTCGAATCCCGTTGGGGGCACGCAACACCGTGTGCGACACTGTCGTACGCAACAGCTTGGTCCTGTGGAGCAGTTTGGAGTGCTCGCCACCCTGTCAAGGTGGAGGCCGCGGGTTCAAATCCCGTCAGGACCGCTGAGGTTTCCGTTTCACGTGAAACCTCGTGGCTGGGTAGCTCAGTTGGTACGAGCGATCGCCTGAAAAGCGATAGGTCGCCGGTTCGACCCCGGCCCCAGCCACAGATCAAGGCCCCGATCCACCGGATCGGGGCCTTGTTGCTTATGTCGTGCAACGGGGGTGGCGATGAACGAGGACGTCGGGCTGGAGAAGGACCGGGCGCGATACGGGCTGCTCGCGGTGGTCGTGAGCAATCTGGCGATAGCCGCCGTCGCGATGTTCGGCGTGTGGCGGCTGGACGGCGACAAGTCGGTGATCGTGGGCGTCCTGACCGCTGCCTTCACCACGGTGAGCAGCATCACCACCGCCTATCTGGGCATCAAGGCGGTGTCCAACACGGCGAAGGCCATGGCCCGCGACAACGCTCGCGACCGCAACCCCGTCGACCCGTCCGGAGGCGCCCCTTCGGGGGGAGTCTGAGGGCGCGACAAATCCGTTCGCCACGAATTTCCCCGGGATGAGATCCTGGACCGCGTATGTCTACGCACCCTGCCCCCGCCCTCGGCGTCCTCGCCCCCCGTCTGGCCGAGCTGTCCCTGCGCGACGCGCACCGGCTCGGGCGCAGGCTCGAAGGCGCGCGCAAGATCCGCAAGCCGGAGGCCCGCGCCGCCGTCCTCGCCGAGATCGAGGCGGAGGTCGCGTCGGCCGAGGAGCGGATGGCGCTACGGCGCGGCCGCGTCCCCGCCGTCTCGTACCCCGAGCAGCTCCCGGTCAGCCAGAAGAAGGACGACATCGCGGCCGCCATCCGCGATCACCAGGTCGTGATCGTCGCCGGTGAGACCGGCTCCGGCAAGACCACGCAGATCCCCAAGATCTGCATGGAGCTGGGACGCGGCGTCCGCGGCATGATCGGCCACACCCAGCCCCGTCGTATCGCCGCCCGTACGGTCGCCGAGCGCGTCGCCGAGGAGCTGCGCACCCCCCTCGGCGAGGCCGTCGGCTGGAAGGTCCGCTTCACCGACCAGGTGAACCCGGACGCCACCTTCGTCAAGCTGATGACGGACGGCATCCTGCTCGCCGAGATCCAGACGGACCGCGAGCTGCGCGCGTACGACACGATCATCATCGACGAGGCCCACGAGCGGTCCCTCAACATCGACTTCCTGCTGGGGTATCTGGCGCAGCTGCTCCCCAAGCGGCCCGACCTCAAGGTCGTCATCACCTCGGCGACCATCGACCCGGAGCGGTTCTCCCGGCACTTCGGCGACGCCCCGATCGTCGAGGTCAGCGGGCGGACGTATCCGGTGGAGGTGCGCTACCGGCCGCTCCTCGAGGAGGACGCCGAGGACGCGGACCGCGACCAGATCACCGCGATCTGCGACGCGGTCGAGGAACTCCAGGCCGAGGGCCAGGGCGACATCCTGGTCTTCCTCTCCGGCGAGCGGGAGATCCGCGACACGGCGGACGCGCTGGAGAAGAAGAGCTACCGGTTCACCGAGGTGCTGCCGCTCTACGCCCGGCTCTCGCACGCCGAGCAGCATCGGGTCTTCCAGCAGCACACGGGCCGCAGGATCGTTCTGGCGACCAACGTCGCCGAGACCTCCCTCACCGTGCCGGGCATCAAGTACGTCATCGACCCCGGCTTCGCCCGCATCTCCCGCTACAGCCATCGCACGAAGGTGCAGCGGCTGCCCATCGAGGCGATCAGCCAGGCCAGCGCCAACCAGCGCAAGGGCCGCTGCGGCCGTACGTCGGACGGCGTCTGCATCCGCCTCTACTCCGAGGACGACTTCGTCGCCCGCCCGGAGTTCACGGACGCCGAGATCCTGCGGACGAACCTCGCCTCCGTCATCCTGCAGATGACCGCGGCCGGCCTCGGCGACATCGAGAAGTTCCCCTTCATCGACCCGCCGGACCACCGCAACATCCGCGACGGCGTGCAGCTCCTCCAGGAGCTGCACGCGCTGGACCCGTCCGAGAAGGACCCGCGCAAGCGGCTCACGCAGACCGGCCGCAAGCTGGCCCAGCTGCCGGTCGACCCGCGGCTGGCCCGGATGGTGCTGGAGGCCGAGAAGAACGGCTGTGCGCGCGAGGTCATGGTCATAGCCGCCGCGCTGTCCATCCAGGACCCGCGCGAGCGGCCGGCGGACAAGCAGACGCAGGCCGACCAGCAGCACGCCCGCTTCAAGGACGAGACCAGCGACTTCCTCGCCTATCTCAACCTGTGGCGGTATGTGCGCGAGCAGCAGAGCGAGCGCGGCTCGTCGTCGTTCCGCCGGATGTGCAAGCAGGAGTACCTCAACTTCCTGCGCATTCGCGAATGGCAGGACATCTACTCGCAGCTGCGCACGGTCGCCAAGCAGATGGGGATCCACCTCAACGAGCAGGACGCCTCCGGCGACAGCGTCCATGTCTCCCTCCTCGCCGGGCTGCTCTCGCACATCGGCATGAAGGACGTGAAGGACGGCGCGAAGAACGAGTACCTGGGGGCGAGGAGCGCCAAGTTCGCGATCTTCCCCGGCTCGGCGCTGTTCAAGAAGACGCCCCGCTTCGTCATGTCGGCGGAGCTGGTCGAGACCTCCCGTCTCTGGGCGCGGGTCAACGCCAAGATCGAGCCGGAGTGGGTCGAGCCCCTCGCCGAGCATCTCCTGAAGCGGACGTACAGCGAGCCGCACTGGGAGAAGGACCTGGCGGCCGTGATGGCCTTCGAGAAGGTCACGCTGTACGGCGTTCCGATCATCGCGCAGCGCAAGGTCAACTACGGCCGGATCGACCAGGAGGCGTCCCGCGAGCTTTTCATCCGCAACGCCCTGGTCGAGGGCGACTGGCGTACGCACCACAAGTTCTTCGCCGACAACCGCCGGCTGCTGAGCGAGGTCGAGGAGCTGGAGCACCGCGCCCGGCGTCGGGACATCGTGGTCGACGACGAGACGCTGTTCGACTTCTACGACCAGCGGGTGCCCGCACACGTGGTGTCCGGGGCGCACTTCGACTCGTGGTGGAAGCACAAGCGGCACGAGCAGCCGGACTTCCTCGACTTCGAGCGGGAGATGCTCATCCGGGAGTCGGCGGAGGCGGTCACCAAGGCCGACTATCCGGACTCGTGGCGGCAGGGCCCGCTGAAGTTCCGGGTGACGTACCAGTTCGAGCCGGGTGCGGACGCCGACGGCGTGACCGTCCACGTTCCGCTCCAGGTCCTCAACCAGGTCGTGGACGAGGGCTTCGACTGGCAGATCCCGGGCCTGCGGGAGGAGGTCGTCACGGAGCTGATCCGCTCCCTGCCGAAGCCGATCCGCCGCCACTATGTGCCGGCCCCGAACTTCGCGAAGCGCTTCCTGGACCAGGCGGCGCCCCTCCAGGGGGCGTTGCCGGACGCCATGGCGCGTGAGCTGAAGCGGATGGTCGGCGTGCCCTTCGAGGCGGAGGACTTCGACTGGTCGAGGCTCCCCGACCACCTGAAGATCACCTTCCGGATCATCGACGAGCGGCGGCGCAAGCTGGCCGAGGACAAGGACCTGGAGGCGCTGAAGCTCCGGCTGAAGCCGAAGGCGAGACAGGCCCTCTCCCAGGCGGCCGCGGCCACCGCCGAACGGCAGGGCGGCGAGTCCCTGGAACGGTCGGGCCTCACCGACTGGACGATCGGCACGCTCACGCGCGTCTTCGAGACCCGCCGCGCCGGCCAGCCGGTGAAGGCGTACCCGGCGCTGGTCGACGACGGCGACACCGTCTCCGTACGCCTCTTCGACACGGAGGCGGAGCAGGCGGAGGCGATGTGGAAGGGCACGCGTCGGCTCATCCTCCGCAACATCCCGGTGAACCCTGCGAAGTTCGCATCCGAGAAGCTCACCAACGCCCAGAAGCTCGCCCTGTCGGCCAACCCGCACGGCTCGGTGCAGGCTCTGTTCGACGACTGCGCGATGGCGGCGGCGGACAAGCTGATCGGCGACTTCGGCGGACCGGCGTGGGACGAGGAGTCGTATCGCAAGCTGTACGACAAGGTGCGCGCGGAGATCGTCGACACGACGGTGCGCGCGGTCGGGCAGGTGCAGCAGGTGCTGGCCGCCTGGCAGGCCTGTGAGCGCCGGCTGAAGGGCGTCCGCAGCCCCACGCTGCTGGCGAACCTGGCGGACGTCCGCAAGCAGTTGGACGCCCTGGTGAAGCCCGGCTTCGTCACCTGGGCGGGGCTGCGCCGGCTGCCCGACCTGATGCGCTACCTGGTGGCCGCGGACCGCCGGCTCCAGCAGATGCCGACCAGCGTCCAGCGGGACACCACCCGCATGGAGAAGGTCCACGAGATGCAGGACGAGTACGCGTGGCTGCTGGAGCAGCTCCCGCCGGGCCGCCCGGTCTCCTCGTCCGTCCTCGACATCCGCTGGATGCTCGAGGAGCTGCGAGTCAGCTACTTCGCCCATGCGCTGGGCACGGCGTACCCGGTCTCGGACAAGCGGATCGTGAAGGCGATCGACGCCGAGGCCCCGTGATCGTCTGCGCACGGAGGGTGAGTTCGACCACCGGGCTCACCCTCCTGTACAGTCCTTCTCGCAGCGCAACGCAGCAACAAGCGCCGCAAAACAAGGTCCTGTGGAGCAGTTTGGAGTGCTCGCCACCCTGTCAAGGTGGAGGCCGCGGGTTCAAATCCCGTCAGGACCGCAGTGAAGGACTGAGGCCCGCACCCCAGCAGGGGATGCGGGCCTCAGTCGTCAGCAGCAGGAAGGAGCCCGGATCTTCGGATCCGGGCTCTTTCGCGTTGCTCTTGCCTCGGCCTTACGTCGCCCTCGCGTCGCCCGACGCGCCCTTGACGGCGTCACGTTCCGCCGGTACCCAGAAGTCAGGGCCCGTTTCCCGCGCGCCCCCGCTGGAGGTGGCGTATGGCGGCATCGGCTAGGCACGAGACGCGGGCGTTGCTCCGCGCGCACCTGGCAGCCGCGTCGTCCTACCGGCATCTGACCCGCCACTGCCCGATCTGCCACCGCTTACTGCGGCTGGCGTTGGACGGCGCTCCACGGGCCGTACAGGCCCCCGAGGAGGCGGCCGGCGGGGACGGGAGTCCCTCGACCGCATGACCCGCGTCGGCGTCAACAGCCGTTCCTGCGGGGGACGCTGGGGCGCGAGTCGCTTTTCCTAGCGCACACCTGTCGGCGGCAACAAGGCCTCTGGCGTGTGACGGGTGTCACGGCATGAGTTTTTGAAACGGTGGTTCTTACCCCGCACGCACAACTGGTCAATTTAATATGTGCAATTGCACCACTCAGGAGGATGTCCGGAGGGATGTCCGAGGATGCCCCCACACCCCCTCCCGCGCACGCCCCCAGAGCCTCCCCAGACTCCGACAAGGTCGCTCACAGAGCCACCTGATACCGCTCAGAAGCGACCCGATACGGAGGCCCGGCCCCCCTCCAGCACACTCCGGCGCACAAAAAAGATCGCGCCGGACTCGGCGGAGTCCAGCGCGATCGACGACGCACCTTGTGGGCGACGGGCCTGTTGGGGCAGACCCGCGTCGCTTGTAGCTAGGTTTCGGACGCCTCGACAGGTTGGGGGACCTGGCGCGTTGCCCTCATATTCAGTTGTCAGGCCTCGCTGCGCTGCTGCGGAATACCCGCAAGCAGTGCGCGGACCTCGGCCTCGCGGTATCGGCGATGTCCGCCGAGCGTACGAATCGACGTGAGCTTGCCGGCCTTCGCCCACCGCGTGACCGTCTTGGGGTCGACGCGGAACATGGTGGCGACCTCAGCCGGGGTCAGCAGCGGCTCAGCATCAGGGGTGCGAGCGGTCATGAGCGGCCTCCTCGGGAGAACCGAACCTTCTCGGTTCTTTCCTCTAAATTCTGCACCTTGACCCGCGTTGCCCGAAATGGCGGACGCGAGTCGAGTCGGTTATAGGACGAACGGCTTGTCCTCGGCACTACAACTACACCATCCGTCCAGCCGCGTCGGCCAAACCGATGGAATTGCCCCCCAGGTGTTCATCGGCGACGGAAGCCGATGGACCATGCCATAGCGGACAGTCACGCCACTGTGACGATCAGTCACAGGACGATCAGGAGTCACGAGACCCCCCAAAGCGCGCAATGCCGAGAAATCCCCCCACGGTGGAACGCAAGTGGACGGAAGGAGCCCTCCCCGGACTCCTTGTCCTATTTTGGCACGAGGAGGGGCAAGCGGCGCAAGGGCCGTGTACGTGCGGTCCGTCACCCTTGAGACAAAAGCCCGGATCGGGACCTACGTCCCGTCAGTTCCGTGAAGTGCGTGAACCGTACGCTGTTCGAACGCCCACGGCCGTGACGTACGTCACTTATGAAAGCGCTGTCGCCTCTGTCACACCGTCAGTTCACAGACGGCGGGTCTCGCGGGTCCCGTCAGTTCGCCGACCGTCGGTCCCGGATCGACCGCCAGCGGTCCACGAGCCGCCCGTACGCCTCGCCCGCCGCCTCGCCGTCGCCGATCCGCAGCGCCTCGATGCCCTCGGCCACGTCCTTCGCCGAGTGGTCGTCCTCCAGCTCACCGGCCGGCAGCACATGCACCAGGCCGCCGTAGTCCAGTTCCACCAGCGAACGCGGATGGAACTCCTCCAGCCAGCGCCCCACGTCGAACAGGCCGTCGATCAGCGGCCCCTCGTCCATGGCGTCCTTGAGCGTGCGCAGCCCCCGCGCCACCCTCCGTCGCGCCTGCACCATCGGCGTGCGGTAGCGCAGCACGGAGGCGACCTCGGCGGTCCCCTTCTGGTACTCCCGCTCCCCGTCGGAGACCAGCACGAACCAGTTCAGCGGCACCTGCCAGGTCGCCGTGCGGATCCACGGCCGGGCGTCCGGGTTGGCCTCCAGCCACCGCTCGTGGTCCTGACCGGCCTGCAGCCGTACGACCTCGGGGAGCGCCGCCTCCAGGACCGGCCGGGGCAGCTCGTCGTCCAGCTCGGCGAGGGCCTCCCAGCCGCGCAGCCGGGTCCGCCAGGGGCACACGCACAGCACCCCGTCGACCTCGGCCACGAACGCGTCGCCGCTCTCGTGCACCGGCACGATCACCGGCGGGGTGGCCGCCAGGTCGGTCAGGGAGCGGCGCAGCTCGTCCTGGTAGGTGGGGAGGTCGGCGCGGCGGGCGTAGCGCGCCCAGTGGGTGCGCTCGGGCTCGGGGAAGGCGGCCAACGGCTCGTAGACGCGCAGATAGACCGCGTACGGGACGATCACCGAGGACACCTTGGGCACGCCTGCTCCCTCCCCCGCCACCCGACCGGGAAACCTGCGGAACCCACGTGCGGGGCCGTGGGCAAACCATGCGAATCGTCGCACGTCCGTACTCCGGGAGGAGGTGATCCCGGACACTGCATGATCCGCGGGCCGCCCAGGCTCTACGCTCATCCCACCGGCCCCGCCATCCTTACGGAGCCCTGCCCCGACCAGCCGCTAGTTACCCAGGAGTCACCACCGTGACCGACGTATCCGGCGCGTCTGCTGATGTGCTGCACACCCTCTTCCACTCGGATCAGGGGGGTCATGAGCAAGTCGTGCTCTGCCAGGACCGTGCGAGCGGCCTCAAGGCCGTCATCGCCATCCACTCCACCGCTCTGGGCCCCGCGCTCGGCGGTACGCGCTTCTACCCGTACGCGACCGAGGCGGAGGCCGTCGCCGACGCGCTGAACCTCGCGCGCGGGATGTCGTACAAGAACGCCATGGCCGGTCTGGACCACGGCGGCGGTAAGGCCGTGATCATCGGCGATCCCGACACGATCAAGACCGATCAGCTGCTGCTCGCCTACGGCCGTTTCGTCGCCTCGCTCGGCGGGCGGTACGTGACCGCCTGCGACGTCGGCACGTATGTCGCCGACATGGACGTCGTGGCGCGCGAGTGCCGCTGGACGACCGGGCGCTCGCCGGAGAACGGCGGCGCGGGCGACTCCTCCGTCCTGACCGCCTTCGGCGTCTACCAGGGCATGCGGGCCTCCGCCCAGCACCTGTGGGGCGACCCGTCGCTGCGCGGCCGCAAGGTGGGCGTCGCGGGCGTCGGCAAGGTCGGCCACCACCTGGTGGACCACCTGCGCGAGGAGGGCGCGGAGGTGGTCGTCACGGACGTGCGCGAGGACGCCGTACGCCGGGTCCTCGACCGGCACCCCGAGGGCGTGACGGCCGTCGCCGACACCGAGGCGCTGATCCGCGTCGAAGGGCTCGACGTGTACGCCCCCTGCGCGCTCGGCGGGGCGCTGAGCGACGCCTCCGTGCCGGTGCTGACGGCGAAGGTCGTCTGCGGCGCGGCCAACAACCAGCTCGCCCACCCGGGCGTGGAGAAGGACCTCGCCGACCGCGGGATCCTCTACGCGCCGGACTACGTGGTGAACGCAGGCGGGGTCATCCAGGTCGCCGACGAGCTGCACGGGTTCGACTTCGAGCGGTGCAAGGAGAAGGCGGCGCGGATCTTCGACACCACGCTGGCCATATTCGCACGTGCGAAGGAAGACGGGATTCCGCCGGCCGCCGCGGCCGACCGGATCGCCGAGCAGCGGATGCACGACGCCGTCCGGGGGCGCGGTCGGTGACGTTCCGCCGAGGTTCGAAAGCGCCTCGGCTCGCAGGTCTCTCGCGAGGTCTCTCGCGGGTTTGTTCGGTACCGCTCGGTGGAAAGTTAGAGAGAACTCTCACCCCTCCGGGCGGGTCGGCCGCAGATAAGTGGTTAAAATCGCCACTGACCAGCAAGGACGGGGCGCTTCAAACGTGCTGCGCACACGCGCGTGCTACGGGCGACGTACCGTACGGGCGTGGGCTCAGGTACCGTGGGAGCCCTACGACGGGCTCTCCATGGAGAGGCCGTTCTGGATCATGAACGCGTGTCAACCTGGGGCCGTCGAGCCCCGTCGTTGAGGGGGTCGAGCCATGGGGCGCGGCCGGGCCAAGGCCAAGCAAGCGAAGGTCGCCCGCCAGCTGAAGTACAACAGCGGCGGGACGGATCTCTCACGCCTGGCCGAAGAGCTGGGCGCATCGCCATCGAATATTCCACCGAACGGTGAGCCGTTCGAGGACGATGACGATGACGATGAGCAGGACGACGACCCGTACGCACGGTACGCCGAGCTGTACGGGGCCGACGACGAGGACGACGAAGAGGACTCCTCACAACACCGTCGCGGCGCTTGACCTTGTACTGAGCACCCGCCCGGTCGGTGACTTCGGTCACCGACCGGGTCTTGTGCTGCTCCAGCGAGGATCACTCCGTCTGCGATCACTCCGTCTACGGAGCACTCACACCGCGTAGTCCCCGACCAGTTCGGCGCCCGTGGTGTGTTCGCCGCGCTCGGCGATCTCGCCGGCGACCCAGGCCTCGACCCCGCGGTCGGCCAGCGTCGCCAGGGCCACGTCCGCCGACTCCTCGGGCACGATCGCGATCATGCCGACGCCCATGTTCAGGGTCTTCTCCAGCTCCAGGCGCTCGACGGAGCCGGTCCGGCCGACGAGGTCGAAGATCGGGGCCGGGGTCCAGGTGGAGCGGTCCACGACGGCGTGCAGTCCGTCGGGGATGACCCGGGCCAGGTTGGCCGCGAGTCCGCCGCCGGTGATGTGGCTGAAGGCGTGCACGTCCGTCGTCCGGGTCAGTGCCAGGCAGTCCAGCGAGTAGATCTTGGTGGGCTCCAGGAGCTCCTCGCCGAGGGTGCGGCCGAGGTCGTCGACGCGCGCCTCCAGGGACAGGCCGGCCTGGTCGAGGAGGACATGCCGGACCAGGGAGTACCCGTTCGAGTGAAGGCCGGAGGCCGCCATGGCGATCACCGCGTCACCCGTCCGGATACGATCCGCGCCCAGCAGCCGGTCGTACTCCACGACGCCCGTGCCGGCGCCGGCGACGTCGAAGTCGTCCTCGCCGAGCAGGCCCGGGTGCTCGGCGGTCTCGCCGCCGACCAGGGCGCAGCCGGCCAGCACACAGCCTTCGGCGATGCCCTTGACGATGGCCGCGACACGCTCGGGGTGCACCTTGCCGACGCAGATGTAGTCGGTCATGAAGAGCGGCTCGGCGCCGCACACCACGATGTCGTCCATGACCATGGCGACCAGGTCGTGGCCGATCGTGTCGTAGACGCCGAGGCGGCGGGCGATGTCGACCTTCGTGCCGACGCCGTCGGTGGCGGAGGCGAGGAGCGGCCGCTCGAAGCGCTTGAGGGCGGAGGCGTCGAAGAGGCCGGCGAAGCCGCCGAGGCCGCCGAGGACCTCGGGGCGCTGGGTCTTCTTCACCCACTCCTTCATCAGCTCTACGGCGCGGTCGCCCGCCTCGATGTCGACGCCGGCAGCCGCGTAGGAAGCACCGGCACCAGTGCCCGCCGACGGAGTCGACTGATCAGATACAGCAGACATTGCCTGGGATCTTTCGCGTTGATTGATACGGGGCTTACGGGCGACGGATGGCGTCGGCCGCAGCCGTGGCGGCGGGACCCGCGGCCAGCTCGGTCTCCAGCAGCTGCTTGCCGAGCAGCTCGGGGTCCGGGAGCGCCATCGGGTACTCGCCGTCGAAGCAGGCGCGGCAGAGGTTCGGCTTGGCGATGGTGGTCGCCTCGATCATGCCGTCGAGGGAGATGTACGACAGGGAGTCGGCGCCCAGCGAGGTGCCGATCTCGTCGATCGTCATGCCGTTGGCGATGAGCTCCGCGCGCGTGGCGAAGTCGATGCCGAAGAAGCAGGGCCACTTCACGGGCGGGGACGAGATCCGGATGTGGACCTCGGCGGCCCCGGCCTCGCGGAGCATCCGCACCAGGGCCCGCTGGGTGTTGCCGCGCACGATCGAGTCGTCGACGACGACCAGCCGCTTGCCCTTGATGACTTCCTTCAGCGGGTTCAGCTTCAGGCGGATGCCGAGCTGGCGGATGGTCTGCGAGGGCTGGATGAAGGTCCGGCCGACGTAGGCGTTCTTGACCAGTCCCGCGCCGAAGGGGATGCCGGAGGCCTCCGCGTAGCCGATGGCGGCCGGGGTGCCGGACTCCGGAGTCGCTATGACCAGGTCGGCCTCGACCGGGGCTTCCTTGGCCAGCTTGCGGCCCATCTCCACCCGGGAGAGGTACACGTTCCGGCCGGCGATGTCGGTGTCGGGGCGGGCCAGGTACACGTACTCGAAGACACAGCCCTTGGGCTTCGCATCCGCGAATCGGGAGGTACGCAGGCCGTTCTCGTCGATGGCGACGAACTCGCCCGGCTCGATCTCGCGGACGTAGGAGGCGCCGCAGATGTCGAGGGCGGCGGACTCGGAGGCGACGACCCAGCCGCGCTCCAGACGGCCGAGGACCAGCGGACGGATGCCCTGCGGGTCGCGGGCCGCATAGAGGGTGTGCTCGTCCATGAAGACGAGGGAGAAGGCGCCCTGGACCTGCGGGAGGATCTGGTGGGCCGCCTCCTCGATGGTCAGCGGCTTGCCGTCGGGGTCGACCTGGGCCGCGAGGAGAGCGGTCAGCAGGTCGGTGTCGTTGGTCGCCGCGACGCGCGGGGTGCGCCCCTCCTGCTTGGGCAGGTCGGCGACCATCTCGGCGAGCTGGGCGGTGTTGACGAGGTTGCCGTTGTGGCCGAGCGCGATCGAACCGTGCGCGGTGGCACGGAACGTCGGCTGGGCGTTCTCCCACACGGAGGCGCCGGTGGTCGAGTAGCGGGCGTGTCCGACCGCGATGTGACCCTGGAGCGAACCGAGCGAGGTCTCGTCGAAGACCTGGGACACGAGGCCCATGTCCTTGAAGACGAGGATCTGGGAGCCGTTGCTGACCGCGATTCCCGCGGATTCCTGACCCCGATGCTGGAGGGCGTAGAGCCCGAAGTAAGTGAGCTTGGCGACCTCTTCACCGGGAGCCCAGACTCCGAAGACGCCGCAAGCGTCCTGGGGGCCTTTCTCGCCGGGGAGCAGATCATGACTGAGTCGACCGTCACCACGTGGCACGCCACCGAGTGTAGGCGAGGTCGTCCACTGGTCCGAATTGGGGATACCTGCCGGTAACTGGATCACCGGTCGGCGAGCCTCTCCATGATCGACTCATTTTCGCAGGTCAGGGTGTGCGTCAGGTGATCCACTAGGGAGGCGGGCGCCGCCTGGCGAAGGGCGGGCGGGGAGCCGTTTCCGTAGGCGTGAGTGAGGTGTCGCACACCATTCGGGCCGACGGGGGCGGGACTCGCCCTGCCGGGCCCTCATTCGGCGGTCAGCCGGACCTGGTCGCCGTCGGTCGTGCTGAGCGTCAGCGTGGCGTCCCCGACCTCGGCGGTGAGGGTTCCCTCGGCGAGCGTGCGGGAGAGCGTGCGCTCGAACTCCATGGGCTCGTCCGCGCAGGCCATCCTGGTCGAGCGGGCGTCGCTGAACCGGATGCGGTCGCCCTCGACGACGGCCTTGGCGTTGAAGTGGTTGCAGCCGTAGCTGCCCGCCGCGCGGCCGTCCTCGATCTCCACGTGCGCGCCGTCGGGGGCGCGGTGGGCCGTGCCGTCCACGGTGACGCCGACCACGTTCCACCGGACGCCGGTGACGGGCTGCGCGGGGCTCACCGCCGCGCTGCCGGGCTGCTCGCCGTCCGCCCGCTCCCCGCCGCAGGCCGCGCCGAGCGGACCGAGGACGACGACGGTGACGGCGACGACGGCCGGGAGCGTGCGCTGCCTGTACGTGCCCCTGTACCTGTCCCTGTACACGCCGATGGGGTCCATGCCGATGGGACGGTCGCCCGGGACGACCGGTTCCCCTTGTGCCGTCCCTGCCCTCGAACGGCAGCGGGTCAGGTCGTCAACGGCAGCAGCCCGGCGAGGTCCGCCCGCTCCCCGCTCGCGCTGACCTCGGCCGCCTCCACTGCGTCCTTCCAGGTCACCCGGCCGGTGGCGAGCCGGATCCAGGTCAGCGGGTCGGTCTCGACGACGTTGGGCGGGGTGCCCCGGGTGTGCCGGGGGCCCTCGACGCACTGCACGACGGCGTACGGCGGGATCCGCACCTCCGTGGAGCCGCCGGGGGCCTTGACGGCGAGGGCGTCGGCGAGGAGGCGGGTGGCCGCGGCGAGGGCCTGACGGTCGTGGGGGATCTCCAGGCCGGGGACGGCGGCGTTGAGGTCGTCGGTGTGGACGACGAGTTCGACGGTACGGGTGACGAGGTAGTCGGCCAGGGGCATCGCGCCGGCGTGGGTGGCGAGGAGGCGGGGGGCGGGGTGGGCGTCCAGGTGCTCGGTGAAGCGGCGCCCGGTGTCGGCGAGGAAGGCGGTGAGGTCGGCGTGCTGCTCGGCGAGGAGGTGGGCCCGCCCGTCGACGACGCCGGAGTTCGCTGAGGTGGCGAACGGCCAGTCGAGGAGCGTGGCGTCCTGCCGGGCCGGCTCCGGCTGCTCGAGGAACCGGCCGACGGCGAGGAGGGCCGTCCCGATGTGCGCGACCAGTTCCCGTACGGTCCAGTCGCCGAGCCGGGTGGGCAGCGCGAGCTGCTCGGGGGTGAGGCCGCCCACCGCCTCCCTCACGTTTGCGAACTGGGCCAGTACCGCGGCCCGGATCTTGACGGGGTCGTACGCGCGCGTGCGCTTCTTGGCCGGAGGCATGGCGGTGAGCCTAGGACAGGTCCTGGAACGGGTCCTCGAACGGGCCCTGGGACGGGTCCTGGGACGGGTCTCCTGGAACCGGGTCCTAGCTAGGTCTGGTCGGTGAAGTCGGCGTGCGTGGGGAACGTCAGGTCGGTGCAGCCGCGGCGCTTCATGGCGTCCTCGGCGTACGTGCGGAACACCTTCTCGTAGTCGGCCGTGGCCAGCCTGGCGTAGCCGGAGGACAGGGTCATGGTGTGGATCTCGGGCTGTCCGGCGCAGACGGAGGACGCCCACCAGATCGGCTCGTCGCGGTCCCGGCCGGCCTCGCCGGGGGCGGCGAGAAGCGGGCTGGTGGAGTTGTCCGAGTCGAGGTCGGGCAGCCGGATGTTCTTCGCCTCCTCGCCGGAGTAGGTGTGGAACGAGGCGAAGTACTGGCCCGGACGGTCGGGGCTGTCGATCCCGTGCTTGCTCAGCTCGGCGGCGTGGGCGGACCAGAGGGCGTACGCGCGGTCCTCGCTGAGGACCAGGGCGCAGCGCTCGTCCCACACCTTGGCGTCCGTGCGGCTCTCGAGGACCTGGTCCGCGAACAGCGTCCGGCTTGCGAGGCCCGCCTTCCGGTACCAGCCGCAGGTGCCGTCGGCGTCCGCCTCGGCGGCCGGGGTCGGGCCCTCGGTCAGGGCGGGTATGTCGTCCGGCGGGTCGGGCAGACGCTCGGCGCAGCCCTGACGGCCGGCGAGGCGGTTGGCGGTGATCACGGCGGTCTCGGCGAGTACGGCGCGGTCGTGCGCGGTGAGCTGGCCGTCCTCGGTGAACGGCGAGCCCGTGGCCATCAGCGAGGCCCTCGCCCAGAGGGCGTTGACCTCGCCCGGTCCCCCGTCGGACTCGCCGTCGGTGCAGGGGAGCTCGACGGTGACGCCGCTGTCCGTGACGATGCCGGCAATGCCGCCGCCGAGCGGCTGGTCGGGGTAGGTGTGGTCGCCGTAGGGGCCGTTGGGGTCGAGGAGGTCGTCCCACGGTTCCTCGGGGAACAGGCCCTTGTCCGCGGGCAGGGCCCCTACCGCGCCCGTGAAGAACCAGCGCTCCCCGCTGTCCGTGCCGTACTTCTCGCCGGCCTCGGTGCTGAAGAGCTCGCAGTCCTGCGGGAGCCCGTCGTCGAGGTCGATCGTGCCCTCGTCGGCGACGCGGTGCGAGACGGTGCCGCCCGCGGCGGAGAGGGTGAGCACGCGGCCCGCCGGGACCAGGCCGGCGCAGGCCTGGTCGATCTGGTACCTGCCGTAGCCGTACTGCCAGATGTCGATGCCGCTCCATCCGATGCCGGCGACGGCTACCAGGCAGAACGTCACGTTCACGAACTTCTGCGCGCGCTCGGGTACCTTCACTGCTCCCCCATGTCCCCCACGTCCCCCGTGGCTCCCGTGCTCTCGAAATTAGCAGCAGCCACTGACAACAGCGTTTCCCGGCCACGGAGTTCCCACAGGACCGTCACACCCACGTGGTCAGGCGCCTCCGCCCCGACGCCTTGACGTCTCGACGCCCCTACGCCCCGCGCTGAGGCGCGCACACGGTGAAGGCCCCGCTCGTCGAAACGAACGGGGCCTTCACCGCCGTAGAACCGCGAACTCCGCGAAACCGCGTGTCCGCGTGTCCGCTTACGCGAGCAGCGCCGGGATCGTGTCCTCGTGGGCCTTGCGCAGCTCCTCCAGGGAGAGTTCGAACTCGCCCTGGACGTCGACCGTGCCCCCGTCGACGACGCCGATGCGGGTGACGGGGAGGCCCCGCGCGCCGCACATGTCGTTGAAGCGGAGTTCCTCCGAGCGCGGTACGGCGACGACCGCGCGGCCCGCCGACTCGGAGAAGAGGAAGGTGAACGCGTCCAGGCCGTCGGGGACGATCAGGCGCGCGCCCTTGCCGCCGAGCAGCGCGGACTCGACGACCGCCTGGATCAGACCGCCGTCGGACAGGTCGTGCGCAGAGTCGATCATGCCGTCGCGGGAGGCGGAGATCAGGATCTCGGCCAGCAGGCGCTCGCGCTCCAGGTCGACCTTCGGGGGCAGGCCGCCGAGGTGGTCGTGGACGACCTGGGACCAGGCCGAGCCGCCGAACTCCTCACGGGTGTCGCCGAGGAGGTAGAGCAGCTGGCCCTCCTCCTGGAAGGCGACCGGGGTGCGCCGCGCGACGTCGTCGATGACGCCCAGGACCGCCACGACCGGGGTCGGGTGGATGGCGGCCTCGCCCGTCTGGTTGTACAGGGACACGTTGCCGCCGGTCACCGGGGTGCCCAACTGCTGGCAGGCGTCGGCCAGTCCGCGGACGGCCTCCGCGAACTGCCACATGACCGCCGGGTCTTCGGGCGAGCCGAAGTTCAGGCAGTCGGAGACGGCGAGCGGCTTCGCGCCGGTCGTCGCCACGTTGCGGTAGGCCTCGGAGAGCGCCAACTGCGCTCCCGTGTACGGGTCCAGCTTCGCGTAACGGCCGTTGCCGTCCGTCGCGATGGCGACGCCGAGGCCGGTCTCCTCGTCGATGCGGATCATGCCCGAGTCCTCGGGCTGGGCCAGCACCGTGTTGCCCTGCACGAAGTGGTCGTACTGGGACGTGATCCACTTCTTGGAGGCCTGGTTGGGAGACGCGACCAGCTTCAGGACCTGGGCCTTGAGCTCGTCGGAGCTTCCCGGTCGCGGGAGCTTGCCCGCGTCGTCCGCCTGGAGCGCGTCCTGCCAGGACGGGCGGGCGTAGGGGCGCTCGTAGACCGGGCCGTCGTGCGCGACCGTGCGCGGGTCGACGTCGACGATCTTGCCGCCGTGCCAGAAGATCTCCAGGCGGTCGCCGTCCGTCACCTCGCCGATGACGGTCGCGATCACGTCCCACTTGTCGCAGATCTCCAGGAAGCGGTCGACCTTCGCCGGCTCCACGACCGCGCACATGCGCTCCTGGGACTCGCTCATGAGGATTTCCTCGGGAGAGAGCGTCGAGTCGCGGAGGGGCACGTCGTCGAGCGTGACGGTCATGCCGCCGGAGCCGTTGGACGCCAGCTCGGACGTGGCGCAGGACAGGCCCGCCGCGCCCAGGTCCTGGATGCCGACGACCAGCTTCTCCTTGAAGGCCTCCAGGGTGCACTCGATGAGGAGCTTCTCCTGGAAGGGGTCGCCGACCTGGACGGCGGGGCGCTTCGAGGGCTTGGCGTCGTCGAAGGTCTCACTCGCCAGGATCGACGCGCCGCCGATGCCGTCGCCGCCCGTGCGGGCCCCGTAGAGGATGACCTTGTTGCCGGCGCCGGACGCCTTCGCGAGGTGGATGTCCTCGTGCCGCATGACGCCGATGGCGCCGGCGTTGACCAGCGGGTTGCCCTGGTAGCAGGCGTCGAAGACGACCTCGCCGCCGATGTTGGGCAGGCCCAGGCAGTTGCCGTAGCCGCCGATGCCCGCGACGACGCCCGGCAGGACGCGCTTGGTGTCGGGGTGGTCGGCCGCGCCGAAGCGCAGCGGGTCGACCACGGCCACCGGCCGGGCGCCCATCGCGATGATGTCGCGGACGATGCCGCCGACACCGGTCGCGGCGCCCTGGTAGGGCTCGACGTACGACGGGTGGTTGTGCGACTCGACCTTGAAGGTGACCGCGTAGCCCTGGCCGACGTCGACGACGCCGGCGTTCTCGCCGATGCCCACGAGCAGCGCATCGGACTGGGGGGCCTTCTCGCCGAACTGGCGGAGGTGGACCTTGGAGGACTTGTAGCTGCAGTGCTCGGACCACATGACCGAGTACATGGCGAGCTCGGCGCCGGTCGGGCGGCGGCCGAGGATCTCCACGACCCGCTCGTACTCGTCCTTCTTCAGACCGAGTTCGGCCCAGGGCAGCTCGACGTCGGGGGTCTCGGCCGCGTGCTCGACCGTGTCCAGAGGCGTCCGGCTCATGCGTTGACCAGCTTCTTGAGGATCGAGGTGAAGAACGGGAGGCCGTCGGTGCGGCCGGAGCCGACGAGCGGCTCGACGGCGTGCTCCGGGTGCGGCATGAGGCCTACGACGTTCCCGGCCTCGTTGGTGATGCCGGCGATGTCACGGAGCGAACCGTTGGGGTTGCCGTATCCGTCGGCGGCTTCGCCGCCGACGACGTACCGGAAGGCGACGCGGCCCTCGGCCTCGAGCTGGTCGAGGGTGTACTCGTCGGCGACGTACCGGCCGTCCATGTTCTTCAGCGGGATGTGGATCTCCTGGCCGGCCGTGTAGTCGGCGGTCCAGGCGGTCTCCGCGTTCTCCACCCGCAGCTTCTGGTCGCGGCAGATGAAGTGGAGGTGGTCGTTGCCGAGCATTCCGCCGGGGAGCAGATGGGCCTCGGTGAGGATCTGGAAGCCGTTGCAGATGCCGAGGACCGGGAGGCCGGCCTTCGCCTGTTCGATGACGGTCTCCATCACCGGCGAGAAGCGGGAGATGGCGCCGGCCCGCAGATAGTCGCCGTAGGAGAAACCGCCCGGCAGGACGACCGCGTCGACCTGGTGGAGGTCCTTGTCCTTGTGCCAGAGGGCGACCGGTTCGGCGCCCGCGAGGCGGATCGCGCGCTGGGTGTCGCGGTCGTCGAGGCTGCCCGGGAAAGTGACGACGCCAATACGAGCGGTCACTTCGCGGCCCCCGCGACTTCCTCCACCTTGACGGTGAAGTCCTCGATCACGGTGTTGGCGAGGAAGGATTCCGCAAGATCGTGGATGCGGGCGAGGGCGGCCTCGTCGACCGGCCCGTCAACTTCCAGTTCGAATCGCTTTCCCTGGCGTACATCGGAGATCCCTTCGAAACCCAGCCGCGGCAGTGCGCGCTGCACCGCCTGGCCCTGGGGGTCGAGGATCTCCGGCTTGAGCATGACGTCGACTACGACGCGTGCCACGGGCACTCCCGGTGGTGTGGTGCTGAGCAGGGTCCCTGCAGGTGTCTCCAACAGGTGTCTTCAGACTACCCGCACAAAATTTCTACGCGAGTAGAGTTGTAGGAAACTACGTGAGCGCCATCACGATCCGGTATCGGACCAGTGCCTTCACGAAAAGTTCAGGGAAAGATCCGTGATACGCCCGGCTTGCCCATTGCGCCGAGACACGCGGGGAGATTTAGTCGGGCTTCACATTGCAATGCCGGGCACTGTACAAATGAATTGGCAATAGCCGATACTTTGCCCCATAACTGGCTGACAGTCGACATCTCCGTGACGTCTTGGCACGTCATCGCAGAGCTGTCGCACGAAGGGACCGATATTCGTGGCGCAGAAGGTCGTGGTCACTCTCTTTGACGACATCGACGGCTCGGAAGCGGCGGAAACGATCGCCTTCGGACTCGACGGCAAGTCGTACGAGATCGACCTGAATGAAGCCAATGCCAAGAAACTGCGTAAGGCGCTCGAGCCCTACGTGGACGCCGGCCGCAAGCGGTCGAGGTCCGGCAAGGCGTACAAGCAGACGGAGGTCGCCCCCGACCCCGCGGCCGTCCGGGCCTGGGCCCAGGCCAACAAGCTGGAGGTGCCGGCCCGCGGGCGCATCCCCAAGAAGGTCTACGAGGCGTTCGCCGAGGCTCAGTGACCCTCTTGGCACAGCCGTGCCCGTGAGCTGCGAGCCGCGCCCGTGAGCCACGGGCGACGGCCGGTCATCCGCCCCTCGGGAGAACCGACTTGCGCTGCACCCCTCCTGGTCAGCTAGAGTCTGGAACACGCCGAGGGGCAAGGCCGAAGGGCCCGGCTCACGGAGTACACGCGGGTGTAGTTCAGTAGCAGAACATCCCCCTTCCAGGGGGAAGGCGCAGTGTGCAATTCCTGTCACCCGCTCTGCATCGCCGTCCGGACCACTGTGGTGGATCGGGTAGGCTGGTGCTCGCGCCGATCGGTGAGAGCCGGTCGGAGGCAATGCGGACGTAGCTCAGTTGGTAGAGCGCAACCTTGCCAAGGTTGAGGTCGCGAGTTCGAGCCTCGTCGTCCGCTCCATCGTAGAAGCCCCGGTCATCGGCCGGGGCTTTTTCGTGCGCCCCGTCCCAGCTCCGGACTCCGACTGACATTTGTCACAAGGAGTGGTGACACCGCGCACTGCTGTCGGTCCCCGTCCGCGGGGAGGCTGAAGGCATGGACACGGATGAACACGAACACGTGATTGAGGTCACTGACCTTCGGCGTGTGTACGGGGGCGGGTTCGAGGCGGTCCGCGGGATCTCCTTCCACGTCGGCCGCGGCGAGATCTTCGCGTTGCTGGGCACCAACGGGGCCGGGAAGACCTCGACCGTCGAACTCCTGGAGGGCCTCGCGCGGCCCGACGGCGGGCGGATCGCCGTCCTCGGCCACGACCCCTACCGCGAGCGGGCCGCCGTACGGCCGCGCACCGGCGTGATGCTCCAGGAGGGCGGCTTCCCGTCCGAGCTGACCGTCGCCGAGACCGCGCGGATGTGGGCCGGCTGCGTGAGCGGCGCTCGTCCCGTCGAAGAGGCGCTGTCGCTGGTCGGGCTCGCCGCGCGGGCCGACGTACGGGTCAAGCAGTTGTCCGGGGGCGAGCGGCGGCGGCTCGATCTGGCGCTCGCGGTGCTCGGCGAACCCGAGGTGCTGTTCCTGGACGAGCCGACGACCGGCCTGGACGCAGAGGGCCGCCGGGACACCTGGGACCTGGTGCGCGCCCTGCGCGACGCCGGTACGACGGTGCTGCTGACCACGCACTACCTGGAGGAGGCCGAGAACCTCGCCGACCGGCTCGCCATCCTGCACCAGGGGCGCATCGCGGCCGCCGGGACGCCCGCCGAGGTGACCGGCGCCCAGCCGTCCCGGATCGCCTTCGAGCTGCCCGAGGGGTACTTCGTCGGCGACCTGCCGCCGCTGGCGCAGCTGGGGGTGAGCGGTCACGAGGTCGACGGGCGCGTCGTACGGCTGCGCACGCACGAGCTGCAGCGGGCGGCCACCGGGCTGCTGGTGTGGGCCGAGGGGGCCGGGGTCGCGCTGGGGCGGCTGGACGTGCGGTCGGCCTCGCTGGAGGAGGCGTTCCTGGGGATCGCCAAGGAAGCGTCGGAGCAGGGTCGTACAGAACAGGGTCGTACGGAACAGACGGAACAGGAGGTCGCGGCATGAGCGTCGACATGGTCAAGGACCCGGCCGCCCGCTCGGCCGCCCGCCCGGTCACGACTCCCGCCGGCCGGATGGCCGCCCTCGCCCGCGCCGAGCTCACCCTGCTCGGACGGAGCAAGAGCACGCTCGTCGCGGCCGTGCTGGTACCGCTCGTGCTGCCGCTGAGCCTGTCGTCGGTGATCGAGGACATGGACGTCGAGGACGTCGGACTCACCGTCGGCCTCGTCCTGCTGCCCGCCTCGATCGGCTTCTCCCTGCTGTTCGGGGTGTACGGCGCACTCGCCGCCATCTACACCGCCCGGCGCGAGGAACTCGTGCTGAAGCGGCTGCGCACCGGTGAGCTGCGGGACGCCGAGATCCTCGCCGGATCCGCGCTGCCGGTGCTCGCCACGGGCCTGGTGCAGTCCCTGGTGCTGGTGGCGGGCTGTACGGTCCTGCTCGACGTCCCCGCGCCCCAGGCGCCCCATCTCGCCGTCCTGGGGCTGCTGTTGGGCCTGGTGATGTGCGCGGCGCTGGCCGCGGTCACGGCGACCGTGACCCGCACGGTGGAGAGCGCGCAGGTCACCACGATGCCGATGGTGCTGGTCTCGATGATCGGCTCCGGCATCGCCGTGCCCCTGGAGATGCTGCCCGACCGGCTCGCCTCCTTCTGCGAACTGCTGCCGCTCACCCCGGTCATCACCCTCGTCCGCGGCGGCTGGACCGGGAACCTGTCGGCCTACGAGGCCCTGGGCGCCCTGGCGACCGCGCTGGCCTGGACCGTGCTGGCGGTGTTTGCTGTACAGCGGTGGTTCCGCTGGGAACCGCGGCGCTGACGTACGAGAGCCACGGGAACAACCGGCGTACCAGAGCCACCGGAACACCAGCCGACGTACGGGGAACAGGGGACGCGACGATGCGGGAGCCGGGGGGCTGGTGGCGGCGCAAGAGCACGCCGGCGAAGGTCGAGACGTACACGCGGTGCTCGTTCCACTTCTTCGGGGTGATCGAGGTCCTCTCGGTCGGGCTGCCGCTCCTCGGCGCGCTCGGCACAGGGCTCGGGGGCTGGCTGCTGATGCTGGTGTGCCTGCACGCGGGCGTGGGCTTCCTGACGGTCTCGCGTGCACTGGACTGGACGCGCGGTCGCCGTCCCCAGCCGCTCCGGCTGCTGTGGACGCTCGCCGCCGTCACCGCGGCGGTCGCCGTCGCGGCGGTCGGCGTCGCGGAACGCGGCCCTGCCGGTGACGACGTCGACACCGCCGCGGGCACGGTCTTCGCGGTCGTCCTGATCTTCGGGGCCGGCGCCATCGCGCTCGGCGTGCGCAGGCGGCGGCGCGTGTTCGCGATCGTCGTCGGCTTCGCCCTCGGCTCCGGGGTCGTGGCGTTCCCGATCGGCATGCCCGGGCCCGCGACCCTGCTCACCATGGCGGGCGTGCTGCTCGGCAGCGGGTTCCTGGCTTTCACCTCCGTGTTCTCCGTCTGGCTGCTCAACGCCGTGTACGCCCTCGACGAGGCCCGCGAGACCCGCGCCCGGCTCGCCGTCGCCGAGGAACGGCTGCGGTTCGGGCGGGATCTGCACGACGTGATGGGGAGGAACCTGGCGGTGATCGCCCTGAAGAGCGAGCTGGCCGTGCAGCTGGCCCGTCGCGGGCGGCCGGAGGCCGTGGACCAGATGATCGAGGTGCAGCGCATCGCGCGGGAGTCGCAGCGGGAGGTGCGCGATGTCGTACGGGGTTATCGGGAGGCCGACCTCGGGGTCGAACTCGCCGGAGCGCAGGGGGTGTTGACGGCGGCCGGGATCGCGTGCGAGGTCCACGGGGAGGTCGGCGCGCTGCCCGCGGGGGTGCAGTCGGCGCTGGGCTGGGTGGTGCGGGAGGCGACCACCAACGTGCTGCGGCACGGGGACGCAGGGCGGTGTTCGGTGATGTTGCGGGTGACGGAGGGGACGGCGGGGACCGAGGGGACGGCGGGGACCGAGGGGACGGCGGGGACGGCAGGGATGGAGAGGCGTGTGGTGTTGACGGTGGAGAACGATGGGGCGGGCACGGCCGCCGTCGGCGGCGACGGGTCGGGGCTCGGCGGTGGATCCGGTCTCGGCGGTGGATCTGGCATCGGCAGTGGATCCGATCTCGGCAGTGGATCCGGTCTCGCCGGGCTGCGGGAGCGGCTGCGGAAGGTCGACGGGACCTTGGAGGCGGAGTTCGTGGGGACGGGCGTGTTCCGGGTGGTGGCCGAGGTGCCCTTGAGCGGGCAGGTCGCGACCGTCGGCGAAGTGGTGAGCGAGGTCACGTCATGACGGCGCCGACGCCGGTGCGGGTGCTGCTCGCCGACGACGAGCACCTCATCCGGGGTGCACTGGCCGCGCTGCTCTCGCTGGAGGACGACCTGGCGGTCGTCGCCGAGGCGGCCACCGGACCGGAGGCGCTGGCGATGGCGCGGGCGCACGAGCCCGACGTAGCCGTGCTGGATCTGCAGATGCCGGGCGCGGACGGTGTGAAGGTCGCCACATCGCTGCGTGCCGAACTGCCCGGCTGCCAGGCACTGATCGTCACCAGTCACGGCCGGCCCGGGCACCTCAAGCGAGCGCTTGCGGCGGGTGTGCGCGGGTTCGTCCCGAAGACGGTGAGCGCGCAGCGGCTCGCGGAGATCATCCGTACCGTGCACGCCGGAAACCGCTACGTCGACCCGGAGTTGGCCGCCGACGCCATCGCCGCCGGGGACTCGCCGCTGACCACGCGCGAGGCCGAGGTGCTCGAACTCGCCGCCGACGGAGCGCCCGTCGCGGAGATCGCCGAGCGGGCCGCGCTGTCGCCGGGGACCGTGCGCAACTATCTGTCGTCGGCCGTCTCCAAGCTCGGGGCGGAGAACCGGCACGCGGCGGTGCGGCTCGCACGCGAGCGGGGTTGGGTATAGTTGTTCTCGCGCCACGGCACCTGCACCAGGGTCACCACGGCGCAGTGCGGACGTAGCTCAGTTGGTAGAGCGCAACCTTGCCAAGGTTGAGGTCGCCAGTTCGAACCTGGTCGTCCGCTCGGTATCAGGAAAGGCCCCCGGTTCTCCGGGGGCCTTTCTCGTGCCGCTCCGATGCTGTCGGCGCCGGGGCCGCTAGCTCCAGCTCGTGCCGGTCAAGCGCTCGTACGCCTCGACGTACTTCGCGCGGGTCGCGTCGACGATCTCCGGGGGCAGCGGCGGCGGGGGCTGCTCGCTCTTGCGGTCCCAGCCGGAGGCCGGCGAGGTCAGCCAGTCGCGCACGAACTGCTTGTCGTACGACTGCTGCGCACGGCCCGGCTGCCATTGGTCGGCCGGCCAGAAGCGGGAGGAGTCCGGGGTGAGGACCTCGTCGGCGATGACCAGCGTCTCGCCCTCGAAGCCGAACTCGAACTTGGTGTCCGCCAGGATGATGCCCCGGTCGCGGGCGATGTCGCGGGCCCGGCCGTAGACGGCGAGGGTCGCCTGGCGCAGCTGGGCGGCGGTGTCGGCGCCGACCTGGCGGGCGACCTCCTCGTAGGAGACGTTCTCGTCGTGCTCGCCGACGGCGGCCTTGGTGGCCGGGGTGAAGATCGGGGCGGGGAGCTCGCTGCCGTCGACCAGGCCCTCGGGCAGGGCGAGGCCGCAGACCGTGCGGGACTCGTCGTACTCGACCAGGCCGGAGCCGGTCAGGTAGCCGCGGGCCACGCACTCGACGGGGACCATCTTCAGCGACTTGCAGATCAGGGTGCGGCCGGCCCAGTCGGCGGGGGCGCCGGCGGGCAGTTCGGTGCTCAGGACGTGGTGGGGGACCAGGTCGGCGAGCTGGTCGAACCACCACAGGGACAGCTGGGTGAGGATGCGGCCCTTGTCGGGGATCTCCGTCGGCAGCACCCAGTCGTACGCGGACGTACGGTCGCCGGCGACCATCACGAGGTCGCCCGCCTCGTTCTGGTACAGCTCGCGCACCTTGCCGGTGTGCAGATGCACCAGGCCCGGCACCTGAAGCGGCTCGGGCTTTTCTACGAATCCGGACACGGTTCCTCCCCGTGGTTCTGACCTAACGGCTCGATTGTCCCGTATGAGCGTCCGGGTCCGGGCAGCGGGATGCGGGGAGGGGCCTACGGGGGTCAGTCGCGCTTGCAGATGCGGTCCAGGAGGTTGGCGGTGGCGCGCTGGACACGGGGGTCCACATGGCCGGGGCGGTCCAGGGCCGGGGACCAGGCGAAGGTGCCGGAGGCGAAGACCAGGGCGCCGGAGGCGGCGCGGTAGAGGGAGGTCTCCTGGTGGCGCAGGACGCCCTCGCCGTCGGCGTACGGGGAGTGGGCGAGGAGGATGCGGTCCTCGTGGGGCGGGAGGGGGGTGCGCGGGAAGTAGCGGTCGGCCTCGCCGGCGACCAGGCCCTCGATGCCGTCGCCCTCGCGCGCGCCGGTGGCCTCCCACAGCCAATGGTCTGCGTTACGCACGATCAGCGGGTGCGGCTCGGGCACCCGGCCCGCGTACTGGATGCCGACGAGCTGCTGTTCGGCGCGGTCGATCTCGCGCCAGAGGACGGGCTTTCCGGGGCCCTTGCGCTTGCGGCAGGTGAGCAGCCGGGCCGGGACCCCGGACGGGGAGGGCCCCAACTCCACCTGCCAGTACAGGGTGTTGGCGGAGAGGAAGACGAGCGAGGTGCCGCTGTCGCGGGCGAGTTCCACGGTGCGGCGCATGGCCGTCGACCAGTACTCGTCATGGCCCGGGAAGACCAGGCCTCGGTAGCGGGTGGGGTCGATGTGACCGGCGTGCAGGTCGCGGGCGTCGGCGTAGGCGAGGTCGTAGCCGTAGCGCTCGGCCCAGCGGACGAAGTCGTAGGCGTGGCCGACGTGCAGGGGGAGGCCGGCGCCCGCGTACGGGCGGTCGAAGGAGACGGTGGTCGCGGCGTCCGCCTCGCCGAGGAGGCGGCCGTCGTCGTCCCAGGCGTGGTAGAGGCTCGCGCCGGTGTGGCCGTCCTCGGGGTAGAGGTTGTAGGCCTGCCAGGTGATGTCGGGGAGCAGCAGGAGCAGGTCGGCGGGGTGCTGGTCACGGACCGTGAAGGGAATGTGGGAGCGGTAGCCGTCGACGGTGGTGAGGACGGCGACGTAGGCGCCGACCTTCCAGTAGGACGGGACCTGGAGGCGCCAGGAGAGCCACCAGTGGTGGCAGGAGACCGTGCGGTCGGCGGTCAGCGGCGGGGGCTGGACGATGCCGGAGAGGCGCGGGCTGGTGGTGATCTTGGCGGCGCCGTCGCCGTCGTAGTGGCCGATGCGGTAGATGTCGACGCTGAATTCCTGGGGCGGGTCGACCGTGATGTGGAAGTCGACGGCCTCGCCGGGGGCGACCGCGCCGGTGGAGGTGAAGCCCTTGATCTGGCGGCGGACGTCGTCGGCTGAGCGGGGGCCGCCGGAGGTGCGGGCGCCGGGAACGCGGGCGGGGTGGGCGGAGCGGGGCTCGGGGACCCGGGTGGCGCCGTCCTTCGGGGCGAGGGCCGGGTCCGGGTCGACGTACCAGGGGACTACGTGCCCGGTGTCGTCGAAGTACGTCTCGCTGCCGCGCAGCCACGGGACGGGGCCCTGGCCGAAGGGGTCCGTCACGGCGTGGGCCAGGGCTCCCGACTCCCATCGGCGAATCCGCTCCGGTCCTGGTCCCCGTCCCCGTCCCGATGCCATGGCGCTCCCCTCCCTCGTGCCCCCGTGTGTGTGCGTGCGACGCCGCCGTGCCGACGTCCGGCGCCGGTGATTCTTCTGTTTGTCTTATGTCGGCTGCCCATGCCATGGGCGCGATCGGTCCCCAGCACATCACATAACGCGCGCAGACGGTCACTATTCGTTGCGAATTGGCCGAAAGTGGAATCGGGGGATCCGGTACCCGGTCGACTCCCTCAGCCGAGCCGCACCGGCTTCTCCGGACGTATCCCCAGCTCCACCAGCCAGGCGCGCAGCGGGGTCGCGTCGCCGTCCTCGACGAGGCTGAGGACACGGGGCGCCAGGTCGGCCACCCGCTCGCCTTCGACCAGCAGGGTCGGCCCGTCGAGCCAGTCGAGGCCCGGGGTCGCGCCGACGGTGTCCATCGCCGCGCAGCACACCATCGCCGTCACATGATCGGCGAGCAGCTCGCGCTCGGTGCGCGGGGGCTGGAGCGGGAAGAGAGGGAGCGCGCCGTCGTCCCAGAGGGATACGTCCGGCCCCGGGCCGCCGGACGCGGGGGCGCCGCCGGCGGGGGGCGGGGGCGCGGCCGCCGCTTCCTCCCGGGCGATCTCCACGCCCAGGCGGGCGGCGAGGGCGACGCTGCGGGGGTTGGGAGCGGGGTCGTCGTCCTCGTCGGCCTGGTCCTGCCCTTCGTGGTCGTAGGTCACCTCGCCCTCCTCGGTCGCCTCGCACTCGGGCACTGACGTGGTTGCAGCGGTGGCCGCGTCGGCGGTCCCGGTCCCTGATGCGGTGACGGCCGTCGTGGGGTCGGGTTCCGGCGCGGGGGAGGGGTCCGGCGCGGGGGAGGGGTCCGTCAGGTGGTCCAGGACTCGGGCCAGGGTGGGACCGGTGAGGTGCGGGGTGCTGTGTGGGCTGATGTGCGCGGTCGGGGAGGCCGTGGAGTCGGGGGCGTGGCAGACGCCCACCGCGTCCAGGACGCGGTGCAGCCGGGCCGCGTCGGTGCGCCACTTGCGGTCGACGACCTCGTCCGGATACTCCTGCCAGCTCACCGGCGACCAGTCCGGGCCGGGCTCCGCGGGGCCGCCGTGGAAGAGGCGGGCGGCGAGCAGGGAGGCGGCCTCGTCGATGGCGCCGGGCTCTTCGAGCAGGTCACAGGCGGGGCGCTCGCCCAGACGGGAGGCGAAGCCCTCGGCCAGGCGGTCGCGCCGGGACAGCTCGGTCAGGGCGGCGACGACGCCTGCGTCCAGCCGCGAGGGCCAGCGGCCCATCCGCCAGGCGGGCAGCGCCACGCGCGTGAGGAGACGGTCCCAGCCCGCGTACGCCAGCCCCACCTGTTCCTGGGCGACGATCCGCAGCCCGTAGTCCACAGCCTGTGCACGCTCGGCGGCCGCCGTGGCCACACCGCGCTCCATCTCGGCGGCGTGCACCTGGCAGCTGCGCAGCAGCAGCCGCGTGACCCAGCCGATGCCCACGCAGACGACGCGGACGCCCAGGCAGCGGCCACGGTCGGCGGAGACGGCCACCGCCGCGTCGAGCCCGCGCACGAAGCGCCGGGCCGCGGCTATGTCGGGGTGCGCCGAAGGGCCCGTACCGGCGACGACCGGGGCGAGGACGGCGCGCAGCTCGGCGACCCGCATCCACCACAGGAACGGGGAGCCGATGACGAGAACGGGCGCGACCGTCGTACGGCGGTGCAGGCCTCGGCCGGCTGCGTGGCCCGGGTCGGCTATCTCGTCGTCGGACCGGGGCGCGGGCGGGCCGTGGGCCGGGTGGGTGCGGTCCTCCAGCCAGCTGTCGCAGTCCGGGGTGAGCGCTATCGCGGAGGGCGCGGGCACGTCGAGGCGGTCGGCGAGATCGCGCACCAGCCGGTACAGATCGGGGGCCGCCTCCTCGGCGATGGCGACCGTGGGGCTGACGGCGGGGCGGGCGCGGGCGACGACCACGGCGACGACGCCGGCGGCGAGCAGGACGAGGAGCGCCGCCGCGGAGACGACCCAGCGGGCGGTGTGCCAGCCGGGGCCCACGAGATGGTCCGTGGAGCCGCCGGCGAGCAGGATCACGGCGGCGGCCGCGGGCAGCAGCGCGACGGCGAACGCCCGGCTGCGGATCCGCAGCACGGCCAGCGCACGGGCCCGCGCGGCCTGCGCTCCCACCTCCACACCCATACCGGTCACGACCGCACCTCACCCCCCGCTCTGGTTCTCCGGCCTCTCCTGCTCTTGCTCACTCCCCCACTGTGGCACCCACGACTGACATCGCAATGCCGGTGGGCCAAGTGCCGGAACGCTTGCGCCGCACCCTAGTTGGCACTCCGGCCCCCGTCAGCCGGATAGCTCAGCGCTCACTCGATGGAATGGCTTTGGGGAAAGGTGTATGACGGTGGGCAACGATCAGGCCCCGGGTTCCATGGCGACTTCCATGGTGACCCCGGGGCCTGCGACCTGCATGTTCGTCAGCGGGTGACGCCTCTTCGCGAGCGGGCTACGCCTCCGCCGCCGCCTTCGCGGCGATGTCCGTACGGTGCTGGGAGCCGTCGAGTCCGATGCGCGCGACGGCCTTGTACGCCCGCTCGCGCGCCTCGGTGAGGTCCTTGCCGCTCGCGGTGACGGACAGGACGCGGCCGCCCGCGCTGACGACCGCCTCCCCGTCGCGCCTCGTCCCGGCGTGCAGGACGTAGGCGTGCGGGGCGTCCTCGGCGGCGATCTCGTCGAGGCCGGTGATCGGGTCGCCGGTGCGCGGAGTGTCCGGGTAGTTGTGCGAGGCGACGACGACGGTGACGGCCGCGTCGTCGCTCCAGCGCAGGGCCGGCAGGTCGGCGAGGTCGCCGGTGGCCGCCGCCAGCAGGACGCCGGCCAGCGGGGTCTTCAGACGGGCGAGCACGACCTGCGTCTCGGGGTCGCCGAAGCGGGCGTTGAACTCGATGACGCGGACGCCGCGCGAGGTGATCGCGAGCCCGGCGTAGAGCAGGCCCGAGAAGGCGGTGCCGCGGCGGCGCATCTCGTCGACGGTCGGCTGGAGGACCGTCTCCATGACCTCGTCGACCAGCTTGGCATCGGCCCACGGCAGCGGCGAGTACGCGCCCATGCCGCCGGTGTTCGGGCCCTCGTCGCCGTCGAGCGCGCGCTTGAAGTCCTGCGCGGGCTGGAGCGGGACGACCGTCTCGCCGTCGGTGATCGCGAAGAGGGAGACCTCCGGACCGTCGAGGAACTCCTCGATGACGACCCGCTCACAAGCCGCCGCGTGCGCCGCCGCGGCCTCCAGGTCGTCGGTGACGACGACGCCCTTGCCCGCGGCGAGCCCGTCGTCCTTCACGACGTACGGCGGGCCGAAGGCGTCGAGGGCCTCGGCGGCCTCCTCCGGCGTCGTACAGACGTACGAGCGGGCGGTCGGGACCTCGGCCGCCGCCATGACGTCCTTGGCGAACGCCTTGGAGCCCTCCAGCTGCGCGGCCTCCTTGGAAGGACCGAAGACCGGGATGCCCACCTCGCGCACGGCATCGGCGACCCCGGCGACGAGCGGCGCCTCCGGGCCTACGACGACCAGCTCGGCGCCGAGCGCCACGGCCAGCGCGGACACGGCCTTGCCGTCCAGGGCGTCGACCTGGTGCAGCTCGGCGACCTCGCCGATTCCGGCGTTGCCGGGGGCGCAGTGCAGCGCGGTGACGGCGGGGTCGAGGGACAGTGAGCGGCACAGGGCGTGTTCGCGGGCGCCGCTGCCGATGACGAGGACGTTCACGGGGGTCAGCCTAACGGGCGGGGGGCGGGGTGTTTTGTGCGGGCTTCCGAAGCCTGGGGGGTGGGGACACTGTGCGTTCCTCCAAAGCGGCCCGGTGTCGACGTGGGCGTCCCCTGAGGGCTGCCGCCCCCAGACCCCCGCCGCCGGCCCTGAACGGGCCTCGAACGCCGGACAGGCTGGGAGTCGCTCTACTCGTTGGTGAATTCCTCGACCACCGTCGCTCCCAGCTCGCGCACGATCAGTTCGTAGCCCGAGAGGGCCGACTCGTTGAGGTCGGGGTCGTCGTCCTCGGGGGTGTCGTCCTCGGGGGCGACCGGATCCGGGGCGGCGGGGCGAGGCGGGGGCGAGGCGGGAGCCGCGGAGGTGGGAGCCGCGGAGGTGGGAGCCGACGGGGACCGGGGTGCGGGCTGGGCCGGGGCGTTCGGCGCCGAGGGCGGGGCGGACGCACCCCCGCCGTAGCCACCGCCGCCTCCGCCGTAACCACCGGCGGGGCCGGGGCCGCCGTAGCCACCACCCGGAGCTCCGCCACCGCCGAAGCCGCCGGTCGGCGGGGGCGTGGAGCCGCCGGACGGGTCGACGAGCGCGTCGACCTTCCACTGGACGTTGAACTGCTCGGACAGCGCCTGCCTCAGCACTTCCTCGCTGCCGCTGCTGACGAAGTTGTCGCGGGCGCCGGCGTTGACGAAGCCGAGCTGGAGGGTCGTGCCGTCGAAGCCGACGACCTGGGCGTTCTGGCTGAGCAGGATCCAGGTGAAGCGGCGGCGGTTCTTGATCGCTTCCAGGATGTTGGGCCAGAGCATGCGGGGGTCGAGGCCGCCTGCGGGAGGCGCGTACCCAGCCGGGGCGGGGGCCCCGGCGGCCGCGGGAGCCGAGGCCGGAGGGACGGCGGGGGCCTGGGCGGAAGCGGGGGTCGCCGGGGGCCGTCCGCCACCGCCGGCAGGCGCGGCCGTGGGCCAGCCGCCGGGCCGACGCCCGCTGCCTACGGCGGTGGCGGTGGGCCAGGCGCCGGGGGCGGGGGCGGGGGCGGGGGCGGGGGCTTCCGGCGGGGCCGAGGCAGCGGCAGGAGCGGGGGCAGGGGCAGGGGTGACCTGGGGAGCTTGGGAAACCTGCGGCTGGGATTGGGGAGCGGGAGCTTGCGGCTGGGGCTGAGGGTGGGGAGGCTGGGGCTGAGGCTGGGGCCCCCGCACCGCGGCGCGGGCCGCCGCGGCCCCACCACCGGGCGCAATGGGCACGCCCCCCGGGGCCACGTCCCCCGGAGGAACGTGCGCGCCGCCCGCCGGAACGGGCGCACCTCCCGCCACTCCACCGCCATGGGCCTCCGGCCCGGGCACGTACCCCATCGCGGGCATCGCGGGCACGGTGGGCGTGGCGGCGCCCGCGGAGAAGTTCACGCCGCGCTCGATGCGGTCGAGGCGGGCCATGACGGAGCGCTCGTCGCCGTAGGCGGCGGGGAGCAGCACACGTGCGCAGATCAGCTCGAGCTGGAGGCGGGGCGAGGTGGCGCCGCGCATCTCGGTCAACCCCTCATTGACGAGGTCGGCGGCGCGACTGAGCTCCGCGGCGCCGAAGACGCCGGCCTGGGCCTGCATCCGCTCGATGACGTCGGCCGGGGCGTCGATGAGCCCCTTCTCGGCGGCGTCCGGCACGGCGGCGAGGATGACGAGGTCGCGCAGCCGCTCCAGCAGGTCGGCGACGAACCGCCGGGGGTCGTTGCCCCCCTCGATGATCCGGTCCACCACCTCGAAGGCGGCGGCCCCGTCCCCCGTGGCGAAGGACTCGACGACGGAGTCGAGCAGCGAGCTGTCCGTGTACCCGAGGAGAGAGGTCGCCATGGCATACGTCACACCGACCTCGGTGGCCCCGGCGAGCAGCTGGTCCATGACGGACATGGAGTCGCGCACGGATCCGGCGCCGGCGCGCACAACGAGCGGAAGCACGCCGTCCGCGACGGGGATGGCCTCCTTCTGGCACACCTCACCGAGGTACTCGCGCAGCGTGCCGGGCGGCACGAGCCGGAACGGATAGTGATGCGTCCGCGACCGGATGGTCCCGATGACCTTCTCCGGCTCGGTGGTGGCGAAGATGAACTTCAGATGCTCCGGCGGCTCCTCGACGACCTTGAGGAGCGCGTTGAAACCGGCCGACGTGACCATGTGGGCCTCGTCGATGATGTAGATCTTGTAGCGGCTTCCGGCAGGCCCGAAGAAGGCCTTCTCGCGCAGGTCACGGGCGTCGTCCACGCCACCGTGGGAGGCGGCGTCGATCTCGATGACGTCGATGGAGCCGGGCCCGTTGCGCGCGAGGTCCTGGCAGGACTGGCACTCCCCGCACGGCGTGGGCGTGGGCCCCTGCTCGCAGTTCAGGCACCTGGCCAGAATCCGCGCGCTGGTGGTCTTCCCGCACCCACGCGGCCCGCTGAACAGGTACGCGTGATTGACCCGGTTGTTCCGCAGCGCCTGCTGCAGCGGGTCGGTGACATGCTCCTGCCCGATGACCTCGGCGAACGACTCCGGGCGATAGCGGCGGTACAGCGCGAGAGACGACACACATACGAGGTTATAGGCGACCGCTGACAACGAGCCCCACGCACAGGACTCCCTTCACGGGACTCCCCGCCGCAGGACGCCCGCCCCCGACAACGCAAGCGCCCCCCACGCACCCGCCAGAGCCGACCTACCCTTGCTGCCTTCCGGCCCTGGGGGAGTTCAGTCAGATAGCGCCGCGTGAGGGGCTGCCCAAACAGTACCCGATGCGAGCGGGCGGGAACGAGTTCGCGAGCACTCCTCAACGTCTTGTATTGTTTGCGGCGGAGGATTCGCCTAGAGGCCTAGGGCGCACGCTTGGAAAGCGTGTTGGGGGCAACCCCTCACGAGTTCGAATCTCGTATCCTCCGCCAGTGCCTCACCGGGCACGATCAAGGTAGCCCTGATCTGCGACTTCGCGGATCAGGGCTTCTTTGCTTCCTGGGTCCTCTTGCTGCGGCTCACTGACCGCAGGTCGCTAGGCAAGACGCTTCGGTAACCGGCGCTTGTCTAGCGGCCCAGCACGAGGAGCCAGCAGACACATGGCAGCACGCAACCCACTGCGCGCACAGACGCGCGTCAGGAGCGCCGACACGCGCTCTGCACAGACACAGACGCACGCGCTCTCACCGGCGCCTGTGCGCAGCGTCAGGAGCGCTCAGGACGTACGCGCGTCGCTGATCGCAGAGCTTGAGCTTCACCTCAGCACGACGACCAACAAGCAAGGCCGGCCGTTCCAGCGGCGCACGATCAACGCCTACAAGTACGCGGCTGTGCAGCTCGACCACTGGCTGACTCAGGCTGGTGTGGAACATGACTTCACCTGCGTCGACACGGCCACGCTCAACCGCTACTTCCGCTGGTACTACGAGACCCACGACGTGCCCAAGAGCCAGGATGGCAAGGGCGGGTACACAGGCGGGACCAACACGACGCAGCGCAACCTCCGCGCGCTGTTCGCCTACCTGGCCGAGGAGTACGACGTCCCCGACCCGTACGGCGACCCGAAGCTCCAGCGCTACGCCACTCCCCCGATGGGCAGGCCCAAGACGCTGTCCGAGGAGTTCGTGAGCGACTGCCTCAAGGTCACCGAGTGGGGACCGCGTCCAGGCAACAAGGAGTTCCACGCCGTCCGTGATCACGCGATCCTGCGCGTGCTGACCGAGGGCCTGCGCTCAGACGAGGTGCTGAACCTCCGCGTCATCGACCTGGATCTCCGAGCGGGCACCCTGGTCGTCGTCCCCATCAAGATGGATCGCAACTCCACAGACGGCCGCGTGATCCCGCTCCAGCCCAAGACGGTGAAGGCACTGACCCGCTATCTCCGCGTGCGAGCACTGCACCGCCGTGCCGACGACGAGTGGCTATGGCTGGGCACGCGGAATCGCTCGCGTCTCCTGTACGCGGGCCTGCACCGCATGACCAAATCCAGGGCCGAGCAAGCTGGGTATGACCCAAAGGTGGTCTCGCCCCACTCCTTCTGCCACACCTGGGCTGACGACCTCAAGGCAGCGGGAGTCTCGGGCGAGCACATCATGGCTATCCGAGGGTGGAAGTCCCCCGCGATGCTGCGCCGCTACGGCGCGGACATGGCCTCACAGCGCGCGGTTGCCGCAGTGCAGAACCTGGGCGACAGGTACTGACCCACGTCCCACACCCCACTAGGCCGAGACGAACGAGCCTTGCCCGAGCACGGTGTAGAGACGTCCCTCTTCACGGAGAGCGGCCACAGCTTTCTGCACCGTGCTCGGTGCCACGTCCAGCTCAGCGGCCAGCACGTTGACGGCGGGGAACCGCTCGCCCTTCGGGTACTGGCCAGCGTCCAGCCTGCGCCGAAGCTCGGCCGCTACCTGGGGCCAGACGGGCACTGAACGGTCAAGATCCATGGTTCCCAGCGTCCGCGTATCTGCGTGATCACGCGACCGCGTATACGCGTATGCGCGTATGCTCGCCACGAGCACGACAGCAGCACCAGCACACGAAGGGCCCCCGCGACCGCGCGAACGGCCCGGGGGTATGGCCACCAGCTACAGAGGAGCTGACGACATGAGCCAGCCTAGTCATCGCCCACAGTCACCGTCCCCGGTAAGGACGGGGCCGCCAGACGGAAAGCCCTCTACCAACGCGCCCATCGACCTGGAGTTGATGCGCGAGACCGCCGCTCTCATCCTCTCGGAAGACGCGGAGCTTCCCTCCATCCCGGAGCTGGTGGTCATGACGCTCCGGCTGCGCGGGATGATCATGCTGGCTATCCCGGAGATCGAGGTTGCCGCCGCTCGCTGGCCGAACGACGACATCCCGGCCACGTGCGCGAGGGCGTGCATAGGAGAAGCGCAGATGCGTCTCCGCATGGAGCCGGGCGTGAAGCTGCCTCAACAGATCGCCCACGCACAGCGGTTGGCGCGCTCGGTCCGCGCGCTGGCCGACCACTACGTGAACCTCGGGTCAGCTCATGAGTGAGCCGGTACGTGTGTGCCGTCACTGCGACGAGGTGATCACGGACCCGGCTGACGCCGTCGCGGTCCACCACGAGCTGAGCAACTCCGGCCCTGGCTGGACGGTATGGGCTCATCGCGACCACGCCGAGCTGGTCGACGTAATCGACAGTGACCTCCTGCGGATCATGCTCCGCATCTGGTCTGCCCGGGCTGAGCGCCCCTGAGACGAGGAAGCCAACGCATGAGCCTGGATAACAGTTCGCCACGGAGTCCAGCCGAGAACCTACGGACGGCACTCGTCGACTTCCTAGCGTCAGCCGTGTCAGAACGACACAGCGACCAGGGAGACGAGATGACCCGTCAGCGATTCGACCACAGCCAGTGCACTCACCCGAGCACGAAGGCTGGGCGTGCAGGCTGCCGTAAGACGATGCGAGCCGCCGCACTCGGCGAGACGGCAGAGGCGAAGTCGGCAACTGCCAAGAGCGAGAAGGCTGGTGTGGCACAGACCGAGCCCGCCGCCGCTCCGGTCGCCGCGCCCGTCGAGATCACGTCCGAGACGTGGAAGGAGCACAAGGGCACCGCGGCTTCGATCTTCGTGAAGGGTGTGGAAGAACCCTTCGCCGCTCAGAGCATCACCGGCTGGAGCATCAAGTTCCTCCAGTTCAACGACGCCGACGGCAAGCGTCAGCAGATCCCCGTGAGCACGGTCGAGCGCGTGACCGTCTGACGCACCACACCCAACAGAGAAGCCCCTGACTCACCACGAGTCGGGGGCTTCTCGGCGTGCTCGCCGGCGCACGCTGACCTGCCGAAACGCTGAGCGCGCGTCTGGCGAGATCGGTTGCTGAGCGCGCGTCTTCTGTCGCGCTCGTACTGCTGGGAGCCGAGAGACGCGCCTGAGCGCCGTTTGGGAGCAAGCACGCGCGAGACGCACGCTCACGCGTCGCGCTACGTCACTTCGGCACTGCATTGATGGCGGCAGCCACTGTCCCGCTCGCTCCCATGAGGAGTGCGGCGACGATGGCATAGCGCCAGTTCTCCAAGGAGCCCACGCGCTGTTCCGTGGTCCCGATCTCCAAGCGCACGTCTCGGATGTCGCGGTCGTGCTCGCCGCGATCCTCGGCGCTCCGGGTGAGCGCGTCGTCCAGCTTGGCTTCGATGCGGACCAGCCGCTCAACATCTTCTCTGGCCAGGTCAGTCACGGTGCCCTACCAGCTCTGCCATCAGGTTGTTCCACAGGGCGTCCTGCTCTGCTCGCGGACGATCCGTGATGAGCCCTCGGCGTGAGTGCCAGAGGAGCGGGCCCTCACCCATGCAGAACTTGAGCCCGCCCCACGTCTGACGAACGGACAGTTCGAGGTCGTGGCGGATCGCGTAGGACCGTAGGCACTTCATGAATTGCCGGACGGTTCCGCCGTGGATCTCCTGGATCTTCTCCGTGGTGATCTCTCGCACCTCGCCGTCGGCAAGGAACCGGTACAGGTTCCCTCGATGGCCACGAGGCATCATGTCCCCCGGTACCAATCGAGCCTGACTACGGCACTTCCTGCGCGCGTTCGCGGTGGCTGGGTGTCCGCATCTTTCATGGTTCATCACAGCCCCCTAGAAGAACGCGGTCACGATGACCACCCCGTCGGCGCCGCTGCCTCCGTTGGCTGCGGCGTTGTCGTTGATGCCGCTACAGGCGCCGCCACCTCCGCCGCCGTACCCGGCTGCTGGCGTTCCGGTGACGAGGTTGCCAGCGGCAGCAACGCCGCGACCTCCACCGCCGAGGTGGGAGTTACCGCCCGCGCCTGCGAACGCCCCGATCGAGGCCATGCGCATACCGGCCGCGCCTCCAGAGCCGTTGATGGCCAGGTCGGCGGCGATGACCTGAGATGCACCTGTGGCACCCGAGATACCGGCACTACCGGGGCCGGTGCCGTTGCTTCCTCCACCCGGTCCGCCCGTGGCGCTCACGTAGGAGCCGAACGACGACTGTGTGCCGCTGCCTCCGGTGCCTGTGCCTCCCGCTCCACCCGTACCCACAGTGACCGTCACGGAGGGAGTCAGGGAGTTGGCAGTGATCCATGACTCGCCGTACGCACCCCCAGCACCACCGCCGCCCGAACAGGCTTCGTTCAACGGCGAGGCCACGCAACCGCCTCCGGCACCACCGCCCGCCTGGACCTGGACGCGCACGACGCGAGCGCCGTAGACCACTTCCCACGTGTCCGACTCGGTGAAGATCTCGACCTTGGGATCGATCGGCCGGGTCGAGACGGTTCCGATGATCAGGTAGGTCGTGCCGACCGGGACGAGGACGACCCTCGCGCCAGGCAACGGGTAGTACCCGGACATGACGGCGTACCGCTTCCGGCTGACCTTGGTCTCGCCGTCGAACTGGACCCTTGGGTTGATGCTGCCGAGGAAGTCCAGGGGGTTGTACTCGTAGTCGATGACGCCGAGTCGGATCGGCCTGTTGTCCACGGATGACGACGGATTGGCCTCGGTGAATCCCGCGATGGCTCGCAGGAACTCGTGCCCGCTATTGCTGCTCCCACTGCCGGGCATCAGTCGTCCTCCAGAGTCAGGACAGGATCGAGGGACGTTCCACACCCTCCGCACTGCGCGCGGTAGATGCCGTCACCGTTCTCGTGCAGGGTGACCGAGCACGGCTCGGCGAACACCGCACAGTTGGGTGTGGTGCATGTGACGGTGCCGGGCACGGAAAGCCAGTCGTCCAGCTCGGGCCACGTCTGCTCACCCGATGGCTTGGCCGCTTCGGCATTGAGGCGCGCTCGGAACTCGACGGCTGCCGCTTCGTATTCGGATCGCTTCACGGCGTGAACTCCTGCCACGACAGCCAATGGACGGTGGTTGCCACATCGTTGGTCCGGAAGATGTAGGCGGTGAATCCCGTCTGAGTGGCGAAGCGGTAGCCGACTTCACGCACCCTGGTCCACGGGTAAGCCGAGTGAGCGGTGAGGAGAACCACGGGCTCATTCGTGGCGACGTGGTTGGTCTTCACTTCCATCGAGGTGGCCGTGTTCTCCTGGGGGCTCATCTCGACCGAGCCGAACAGGATGTTGGCTGCCGAGAGCGACCCACTCACCACAAGGTCGTCGTTGATCGTCTTGGTCACCAGGACTCCTCGCGGATTTTGCCGTGACTGAGCAGAGCGCTAACAGCCTCCGTAACGTCCCCTGCGTCGGCGTTAGGGAATTCAGAACGAATCCAGAACCAAGTGAACGGCTGCTGTTCTCGGTTCGCCCTCATGTGCCCGTACACGCTCCACGCGAGATCCGACAGCGGAGGCTTCTTGATGGGCCCGCCTACGCCGCTGCGCCGGGATCGGTTCCGCTTGGCGGGGCGCTTGCGTACCGGCTTCGGCGCGGGCGCTTCACCGGTCTCGCGCTGGCGTGCCCGACGACAGGCGGCACGGGCAACGCGGGTGGCCTCGTGGTCACACGTGGCGTGGGGCCGGTCGACGTTGTCCACCCGGTACCTCCCATCGAAGATCCGGCTCACCGGACACCTCCCGCGGAATGCGAAGGCTGGGTGTGGGACATCCGGGCAAGAAGCTCTGTCCCACACCCAGCCGGTCTGTGCGTCGCTACGAGGCGGCGGCGATCCGGGCCTTGACCTGGCTGATGACCTGGGCCTCCAGGGGGAGCGTCGCGCTCGGGTTGACCGGCGTCAGGATGACGCTGCCCGGGTCGGTGACCTGGGGGGTGCCGCCCTTGACGGCGGCGACGTTGTGGATGTCCTGGAACACGGCCCGCCGACGCTGGAGGCCCAGCGCCATGAGGGAACGGAACAGCTGGAGGTCCATCGTGATGTCGGCCATTTCTGGGCCTACCTTTCTACTGACGGCACGGGGAGGTGCCGCGTTCTACGCGGGGATGGATGGGCGGTGCAAACGGCCGGCTGGGGTCAGCCGCCGTTCTGCTCCTGGTCGTAGATGTTGAAGACGACGCCGTTGGCTTGAGCCATGAGGCGTTCCGACGTGCGGTCACGACGCGGGGTCTCACCGTTCGGCGTGACGTACGGGGCGCCAGGTTCGGGAGAGCGATCGGCACGGAGCGGCCGGTTGGCTCGCTCCTCCCAGTAGGCCCGCTCGCGCTCCTTGTCGGACGTCTGGCTCATGGCGTCGTAGGTAGCGCGCCGACTCGCGGCCTCGGTCGCCTCGCGGGCCTCACGCTGGAGCTGAGTGCGTGCCGCCGTCTCCGCGTGCGGGACGCCCTGGTTTTCGAGCACACGAGCACGGGCACGGACGGCGCGCTCGAAACGCTCGCGGCCTTCCGCATTCGACTCGTGGACGCTGCTGTAGTCGGTACGGCCTCGCGCCTGGTCGACAACCTTCTGGGTCGTGGCGTCGAGCTTCGGCTCCGGGGCCTCGAACCGCTTCGGCGACGTGCCCGCCATCAGCTGGTCCCAGAGTTGCTGACTGACCTTGTCGGCCATGACTACTCCTCTCGGATCTGGCGGACGAACTCCGCCGACAGAATGACCGTGCCGTCCTCGCGGAGGATGGCGTGGCCATCGGCAATGGCTTGGGCGAGAAACAGAGCCAGCTCCGATTCGTCACCCAGACTTGCAGGCTGGATTACTGCGTCAGGCATCAGACTCTCCAGTCACGAGGCCGTACAGTTCCGCCTTCTTCATCGCGGTATCCGTGATGAGTTCGAGGACAGCGAGGTGATCCGTCACCTTGAGCTCCAGGTCCCAATCCAGAAGCTCGTAACTGCGTCGGATCACGTCATCGAGAGTGGCGCTCACATCCGTGAGTACACCGCTACCAGTCAGCTCAGCCCTGCTCGTCCGAGCACGGGAGATCCGGAGTTCCACCTGGGTGGGTGTCAGCCCCATCATTTCCGCGATATCGCCGACGCTGCGCCCCCGGATCCATGAGACATAGCAGTCGGACGCTTCCTTAGCCAAGCCGCTGATTTCTCTTGCCACTCTCGCCTCCTTTCAACTTCCAAATCAAGAATATCGCGAATTCAAGAAAGCGGCAATCTCCTCGTTATTGACAATTCGAATAAGCTCAGAATGAGCTTATTCGGAGAATGGGGAGGTGAATAACGTGGCTGTCACTATTGCCACCGGCGTCGTTACGGTGCAGCCGGATATCGATGAGGGCGGAATTGTCCGCGCTGCGAATCAGGCGGGGCAGCGAAGTGGCGACGCATTCTCACGGGGAATGGATTCGCGACTCGGCAAGTTCTCAGGCGCCGGTCTCTCGAAGGTCATGACCGCGCTGCGTGGATCCACGCTGGCACTGTCGGGCGCTGCGCTCGGAGCTGGCGCGGCTATCGCTGGTGTGGGAGTCGGGATCATCGGCCTGGGCGCGCTGGCGCTCAAGGAGAACGCCAAGGTCAAGTCCGCTTTCTCGGACATGACCAAGTCGATCCAAGGGACGATGGCGAAGGCTGCCACACCCCTGGTTCAGCCCTTTGTCGATGCGGCCGGGACGATCACCAAGACGTTCCAGGGCATCGCCCCTCAGCTGACCCAGGTGTTCGCCAACGTGGCACCCTCGGTCGCTCCGCTCGTGGACGGCCTGAGCGGCCTGATCACCAACCTGATGCCTGGACTCCAGGCGATCACTGGCGCCCTTAAGCCTGTCATGGACACGCTAGGACCCGGGCTCGCCGACCTGGGCTCAGCGCTGTCGGGTCTGTTCGAGGGCATCGCAGGCGGGACCGGTGGCGCAGCGCAGGCGCTCGGCTCCCTGTTCAGTGCGCTCAAGGTGATCGTGCCCGCGTTGGGCCAGGCCATCGGCCTGCTGGCGGAGGCCGGCGGACCTGTGATCGCTGCGCTTCTGGGTGCCCTGACGCCGCTCATCAAGTCGCTACTGGGCGCGCTGGCTCCCGCCATCGCTGCTCTCGGGCCGCCGCTCACCATCCTCATCAAGGCACTGGGCGCTGCGCTCACGCCCATCATCGACGCGCTTGGCCCGGTGCTCGATGCCGTCTCGGGTGCGCTCGGCGAGCTGGTCAAGTCCGTGGCTCCGCTGCTCCCCATCTTCGGGGAACTCATCGCGTCGCTCCTGCCGCCGCTCATCCCGGTATTCGAGGCGCTGGGCAAGCACTTCCAGATGATGGCTCCGGTCGTCAAGCAACTGGTGCAGGCGCTCATGACCGCGCTGGCTCCGATCCTGGCTCAGCTCCCGGCCATCATCCAGCCGCTGATGGACATCTTCAATTCCCTGGTTAAGGGAATTCTGCCCATCCTCACTCAGCTCATTGTGGCGCTGGCTCCGTCGCTGGCGAGTATCGGCGTGAGCTTCGGCAAGGTCCTCGTGGCTCTGTCGCCTCTGCTGGGCGCGCTCGGGGAACTCGTCGGTGACCTCCTGCTGGCGCTCATGCCCATTCTGACTCCGCTTATCCAGCTCATCGGAAAGCTGGCGGCGGTCCTCGCGAACGTCTTTGCCAAGTACGTCCAGAACATCGTGGTTCCGGCTGTCGGCATTCTGACCAAGCTGCTCCACGGCGACTTCTCGGGTGCCTGGCGAGACGCCAAGGATCTCGTCCAGAAGGTCGCTACCGCCATCGCCGACAAGATTCGCTGGCTCCGCGATCAGGCCAGTGCGCTTGTCGGCAAGATGCGTGATTGGGTCGTGGACCGCTTCACGGGTATGCGGAACAGCGCTCTCGACCGAGTGACGACGCTCAAGAACAGCGCAGTGAAGGTGTTCACCGGCATCCGAGACAGCATTACGGGCGCCGCTAGGACTCTCCGAGACAACGTCGTTGGTGCATTCAACACGCTCAAGACGAAGTCCGTAAGCGCGTTCTCGTCGGCCAAGGACGCCATCAAGACCGCCTGGAACAAGCTCAAGGAGATCGCCGCCAGCCCGGTTCGGTTCGTGATCGAGACGGTCTACAACAACGGCATCAGGAAGGTGTGGAACGCAGTAGTCGGGGCCTTCGGCGGTCACAAGCTGGGTGCCATCAAGTCCGGATTTGCTCGTGGTGGCGTGCTGCCGGGACAGTCGTCCTTCCGCAACGGCGATGACCAGCTCGTGCCGATGAGGCGCGGTGAGGGTGTGTACGTCTCGGAGGCCATGCGGAATCCCTACGAGCGCGCACGTCTCCACGCGGTGAACCGAGCGGCCATGCAGGGCAAGAGCCTGGCTCCGTTCCAGGGCGGCCAGGGCTTCGCACTGGGCGGCATCTTCGACGGGATCGGGGACGCGCTCGGCGGGGCCTGGGACAAGACCAAGAAGGGGTTCTCCTGGCTCAAGGACACATTCGGTGGAGCCATCCAGGCGGGCGTGAAGCACGTGGTCAATCCGCTGATCAACCAGATCCCGGGTAAGTCCGGGTTCACGGGCATCCTCAAGAGCTCCGCTCACAGCATGGTCGACAGCCTGATCGGGGCGGGCAAGAAGGGTGACAAGCTCGCCACACCCAAGGTGAAGTACAACCCGTCGGCTGGTGTGGAGCAGTGGCGTCCCGTCGTTCTCCAGGCACTTCGCGAGGTGAACCAGTCAGCCGGCCTCGCCAACTCGACTCTCCGACGGATGCAGCAGGAGTCGGGCGGCAACCCGAACATCGTGAACAAGTGGGACTCCAACTGGCAGGCGGGACACCCGTCCGTGGGTCTCATGCAGGTGATCGGCCCGACGTTCCGCGCGTACGCGGGCAAGTACAAGAACAAGGGACCGTTCCTGTACGGCACGTCGGTCGACCCGATGGCCAACGTGTTCAGCTCCATGCGCTACGCGCTGGGCGCCTACGGCAGCCTCTCGCGGGCCTACGACCGGCCGGGCGGCTACGACTCGGGCGGCTGGCTCCCGCCGGGCCCTCAGGCGACGTACAACGGCACCAAGAAGCCTGAGGCGGTTCTCACGGACGCTCAGTGGGGCCTCATCGAGAAGCTGGTCGCCAGCTCTGCCACACCCAACAAGGGAGGTGTGCACATCGAGAGCCTGACTCTCCAGGTGGATGCCTCGCAGGTTCAGGAGATGGCCGACGTGATCAAGCTGGTCCAGAACATCAAGATCTCGGCCCGCCAGCACGGCGCCCGTATCTGACGCTTTGGAGCGTGGGAATTCAGCGCGATACGCTGAAAGGGCATCCACCACACCTGCGTAGATCTCGACTCTCTGTTGGCCGCGTTAAGGCTGGGTTGGTTCATCGCAAGTAGGAAAACCCCCGGAGGCCGCCGAGAGATCGGACCGGGGGTTTTTCCTTTGGCGCGTGGATCTCGCTTCGATACGCTTGACGGGTCGGTCATGAATGGTGTGGACCCGCCATTGAGCCCCGAGGTTGGGATAGCCTCGGGGCTCTTTGGCGGTCACGTGGCGAGGTGCTGATCGAGTCGCATCTCCATACGGGTCAGCACGTCGGCGAGACCGAGGGGGCGCGGGAGAAGTCGACCGTCTGCACCCTCCCATTGCCGGGCGGGAATCCGCCCCAGCGCATCGGCTTCGGGTCGGTGAGACCCAGGCTCTTGCGATCCTCGATGTACTTCCGGACGATCTGAATTGCCGTCATGGTCCGCTCCCTGCGAGTGAGTTGACGTAGTGAACACGTTATTGCCTCCTTTGCGGTTCATCAATCTGTGGATTCCTCGTACCAGTCACCGTCCGAATTCTGAGCCGCCACACCCTCCTTCTTCAGGTCCGCGACCGCTCGGCGGCGGCTCTCACCGGACTTGACTCCGGCCTCTTCCATCGCGGCGTTCCAGTCGGCGCGAGAAAGGGGCTGCTGGGCCCTGAGAATCGCCAGGGCGACAGTCTTAGCGCTCTGCTTCTCTGCGCGCTGCGTGCGCGTCTCAGAGCGTCCTAGCGGCGCGTCGGAGGTGATCTGGACGTCTGTCACGTCGTCTGCGTGCGAGCTATCAACGACGATGTGAGCAACGCCCAAATCGTCGTTCGGGATCACGCTTCCGCCGTTGTCCTTGGCCAGGAAGAGTTTGGCGTAGCCCATCGAGCCTCGGGACGAACGCTTGAGCAACGCCATGCGGTACTTGGCGGCCTGGGTGAACTGCTGCTTACGGGCGTGCCCGCTCTCGTCCCGCTCGTTGGACTTGTTGGTGTGGTCGATGATGACCGAGGTCAGGGCGGCGTACCGGGCGCGCAGGGGCGTGATGAACTTCGCCACCACCACATCCGGGCCAGCGGAGTCAGACGTGGCGTTCCGGCCGAGGAAGTCGATCGCCGGGTTCAGGGCGTCGATGATGACCAGCCCGACGCGGAACTTCATCGCCGGGGTCGCGGTCGGCCGGTCGTAGAAGTGGAAGTACATGTCCACCTTGGCGGCCGGGACACCCATGCTGATCAGGCGAGAGCGCGGCGGGTTGGGCGACCGAGCCTCGAAGTTGAACCAGGCGACATGCTGCCGCTTGAGGATTGTCTCCTTGGCCACGTAGCAGGCAAGCCACGTCTTGTAGGCGTCGCCGGGGCCATAGATCGAGTTGTCCATGCCCTTGTAGAACAGAGCCTTACCGGACTCGTCCGAGAGCAGTCCCACACTCAGCTCAGAGGGGCTGTCGTCAATGTCCTCGACGCCCATCTGTTCCTGGGCGAACCGCTTGGCCTCCTTCTCGATCAGCCACTTCGGCGGCGGGGCCAGGCGAGTCAGGTACTCACCGGCCTTTCCGACGTCGGCGGGATTGATCGGGTCGGACAACTCGATGACGCGGAGGTAGCCAGCGTCATAGAGGGTCAGGGCCGTCTCCAGCTCGTCCTCAGACGGCGTGTCCGCGTCGTAGTCGGACTTCCACGAATCCCATTCCTCGTCGTACTCCGCCTTGGCCTCGCGGTACCACTTACGGTCGGCAGTCACCCGCTCCGCTACCCGCTCGTCCTCGGGCATGGCGAAGTCCTCCAGGACTTCTTCCACGGTGGTGTAGCACGTGCCGTTGAGCATGAGCGGGAGGCGGTAGCGGAGTTCGCTCAGCCACTCGCGCTGGTTCGGAGAGAGGTCATCGGCAGGGAGGATGGTGTGGGACATGTTCAGCTCTCCTTGGCCTTGGCTCGGACGTCGTTCTCACAGGCTCGCCACTGGGAGACGTTCTGCTTGTGGTCGCATTCGGCGTGCCGCCTCTGGGCGCGGCACTTCCAACGGTTGAACTGCGTATTCGGATGCTCGCAAGCCTTGTGGCTGAGGTTCTCGGACATCTCCATTTCCTCTCTGTCGGAATTTCCTTGCACTCAATGTATTACAAGGAAATTCCACGCTGAAAGGCGAGCGAGGGTGCGTTGTCGATGGCGGGTTCGAGACTTTGCGAAGTCTTTACCATTGCCTCTGACCTGCGCATCCCTTGATCATCATCACCCCCGTGACACATCACGCGAACACGGACAGTGACGGGCCGTGCTTGCTCGGAGAGATAGTGCCATGGCACATTCACCACACCAGCCGAGAAGCGCTCGGCAGGGGGAGGGAAGATCATGAACAAGACCGCGAACAGGAATATGGCAAAGCTGCCCAAGTACATTCTCAGGAAGTACATCCCTGGGGAAACATGGCCGGGTGAGGGTGCGCCGGGACTCTCTCAGTTTGTCGGCGATGAGGTATTCGCGGGAGACATGAAGCAGTGGTTCAATCGCCAGCCGTGGTCCAAGATGCCGCCCTCAGCGCTTGACGCCAAGACAAATGGGGAACTGGCTCAGCAGGTATTGGCCGTCATGATGAAGCACCCTGGACAGCTCGTGGGTGAGTTCGTGATCACTCAGGATGACACCGTGCTTATGCGGCGCATGGAAGGGCCGTGCACGGCAACAGCGGTGATAGGTCCCCTGGCTGTCTGACTGGGTCTCTAGTCCTACTCGCGCGCGCGTACGCATGTCATTACCGATCATCTTTGCGCTCTGCGCGCTGCTCTCTAACGAGAGCACGCAGCGCAAGACCGTGAAAAAGAGCGTTTCACGCCTCTGAGCTGCGTGAATGTCGTTTCACGCTCGTGTTCACGCTTCACGTTTCACGCCTCGATTTCACGGTGCGTGGGCGTGAAACGTGAACGTGAAAGAGGCACTTTTCACGGTGCTCACGTGGGGAGCGCTTCACGCTCGCTTTCACGGTCTGATGATCTTGAGCTGGGGTTCTGAGCCATTGGGGCCTAGGGCGCAACGCTTGGAGGAGCGGGCCGGAGGACCGAGCCGTACTCGGGACAGGTCTGAGGATGCTGTGTCATGCGGACGGCCTCGATGACGGTCGGTGGGTGTGGTGCAACCCCCCGTTGCGTGAGTCGCCTGGCCTATGGCTTGGGGCCTTGGTTCGGTGGCCGAACTATCTGCGTCCGACGTGGCCAGCAATGCGCTCGACGGCGTGACCCTTTTCAAGACGGCACAGGCTGATCCAAGCCCGCGCTAGACAAGTCGCTCTGATCGCCAGCCCTGCCTTGACCCACCGCGTTTCCGCAGGTCAAGCTAGGTCCGTCGCAGCATTTGGACGATACGCTTGGAAAGCGTGTTGGGGGCAACCCCTCACGAGTTCGAATCTCGTATCCTCCGCCAGTGCCTCACCGGGCACGATGTCGAAGGGCCCCACCGCTTGCGGTGGGGCCCTTCGTCGTTGTCCGTCTCAGTTTCCGTCTCAGTTGGTTTTCGGGAGCTCCCAAAGAGCGTCGCCGACTTGCTGGGCGACCTTGCGGAGCATGGTGCCGGTCACGTGCATGTAGCGGGCGCGCATCCGGGCCGCTCCCCCGGGCTCCCACCCCATGATCGAGTCGATCACGACGTCCGGGACTCCGAGGATCAGGAGCACGGTCGCGGCGGTGTGGCGAGCGTCATGGAGACGGCCGTTCCGGACGCCCGCGTCCCGCAGCAGCCGCTTCCAGACGTGGAAGTCGGTGTTGGGGCTCAGAGGTCCGCCGATCGGCGAGGCGAAGACGTACCCCTTCCCCTCCCAGTCGCCACCGGCCGCGATCCGCTCCCGCTCCTGGGCTTCCTGGTGCTGACCGAGAATCTTGATCAGCGGATCGGGCAGGCCGATGGTGCGCCGCCCGGCTCGGGACTTGGTGGACTTGTGCTCGCGACGGGTCTGCTCCTTCTTGGGGCAGTACCCCGCCTTCCGGCCGCACGGGTCGGCACCGCAGCCGTGCGCGTACCTGGGACGCAGCCGGTTCTTGCGGATGCGGACGTACCCCGCGCCCAGGTCGACGTCTTCCCAGTGCAGGCCGAGTGCCTCGCCTTGCCGGAGGCCGAGCGCCAGGGCGACGACCCAGCGCGCGCTGTTGCGGAGCTTGGCCGCCTCGACGAGAAGGCTCTGCACCTCTTCGATCGTGTAGGGCTCGATGTCCTCTTCTTCGAGGCGGGGAGCCTTGGCGATCTCGGCCGCGTTGGTGGCGACGTGCCCACGCCGGACCGCTTCGCCGAGGGCGACCCTGATCGTCCGGTGAGCGTGGTGGGCGGTGCCGGCGGAGCTCCCGGACGCCTGCATCTTCCCGTAGAAGCGTTCGAGGTGCTCCGGCTCCAGGCGGTCGAGCTTGTGAGCGCCCAGGCCGGGGACGAGGTGAACGCGTACGTCGACCTCGTAGCCGTCGTACGTGTTCTCGGAGACGTACGGCTTGGCGATGTTCTCCACCCAGTGCTCAAGCCAGGCCTGGAGCGTCCAGCCCTGCCCCGGCTTCCTGAGCTTCTTGTCGTCGCGGGCCCGCTCCATTTCGCGGACTGCCTTGGTCACCTCGGGCTTGGTCTTGCGCTCGATGTGGCGTCGGTCCGGCTTGCCGTCATCACGGACGCCGACGGTCACTCGTCCGTGCCACTTGCCGTCCTTGCCGAGGTAGATCGACGAGGCACCGTTGGGCTGACGGGTGCGGTTCTTCTCTGCCATCTCGTCTCCCTCAGGCTGCTTGGGCGGACTGGGTGTGCCGGGCGGGTTGGTGGCGGAGCTTCGCCACGTAGGCGGGCACGGCTTCGGCGGGGACTCGGCGCAGCCGCCCGACCGTGACCGACTCGATCTCTCCGGCGAGGACGAGCCGGAAGCACGTCGTACGGCCGATACGGAGGCGTCTGGCCGCCTCTTCGACGGTCAGCAGAGCCAAGGACGGGTCGAAGGGGTCGGGCCGGAGGGTGGTGACTTGAGGTTCAGCCATGGGTGGGCTCTCCTTCCGTGCCGGGGGCGGGTTCGAGGGATGCGGCAAGCCAGGCTTCGGCGTCGGAGAGGCCGGTTCCGGCGAAGGCCCAGTGGGCGAGGACGTATGTCGTCTCGGGCGCGTTGTCGGGGGCGGTGGTGGTTGCGGCTTGTACTCGTCGCCATTCGGCGCGGGCGGTGCGGAGTGCGCCGAGGGTGGTGGAGTAGCGGCGGGACTTGGTGGAGAAGTGGCCGCGGAAGCCGAGCATGTGAGCCCAGGCGCGCAGGCGGAGGTGTTCGAGATCCTTGCGTGCGCCGAGGTTCCAGGCGGCTCGGATGAGGCGGCGGGCGTGATCGCTGATATCGAGCTGGGCGAGTTCGGCGACGAACTTGAGGGGGCGGTCGAGTGCGCCCGTCGCGGCTTCCGCGCCCTTGGTGGCGTACTTGGCGATGTAGGCGGCGACGGCTCGTTCGGTCAGTTCCTGGCCGTTGTCGAAGTCGGCGGAGCGGATGGTGCGGACGTCGAATTGGCGGCCGAAGGCGAAGGTGTGAGGGCGGTCGGCGATGGTCGGGCCGTCGACGCGGACCTTCGCGGCGGCCGTGCTGATGGCGTCGGTGAGCAGTTCGGCGGTGGCCCAGGGCGGGGGCGGGGTGTCGCCGCCGGTGGGGCCGTCGAGGCGTATGACGGCGTGGAAGTGGACCGCGCCGCGCTTCTGGTACTCGGCGACCTTGGCGAAGGAGACGCGGGCGTGGTCGCGGAGATCGCGCTGAGAGAGGCCCGCGCGCTTGGCGACCTCCCGGCGCAGGTAGATCGAGAAGCGGCGCCAGAGGGGACCGGCGTGGGCGTTCCAGAGGACGGCGGCTTCGTAGTCGTAGGTGTCCGGGTTGAGCGGGGTGCCGAGTGTCTCGTCGTCCTGGTCGTGGTGGGTGCCGCAGCGGCAGGGGCGTCCGTCGGTGCGGCGGTTGTGGACCGGGCCGAAGCCGGGGGCGGTGAAGGTGGCGAAGACGCGGGGGTGGGTGGCGACGTCTTCGGGGGTGCCCTTGCCGCCGCGTAGTCCGGCGGTGATCAGCTGGAAGGTGTCGCGGCGGTAGACCTCGGCGCAGGCCGGGCAGCGGGTGGTGCGGCGGTTGTTGCAGCGGACGAGGAGTTGGCCGGCTGGGAGGTCGGTCGAGTCGAGGTGCTGGAGGATGCGGCCGATCTCGCCGGTGGCGGTGTCGACGTCGTATTCGGTGCGGTGGCCGTCGAGGCGGATGGGGTGGGTGCAGCCGCCGAGGCCGGAGAGCTGGCGGAGGATGCCGGGCAGGGTGCCGTGTGCGGCGAGGGCGGAGAGCTCCGGGAGTGGGGGTGGGGTGGTGCGGGTGAAGATGGCGGTCTCCTTCTGGCTTGCTCGGTCAGGAGTGACGGGCCCCGGGGCGGCCGGATGCTTGGCGGTGTCGTGGCCGCCCCAGGAGTCGGGCAAGGAGCTCAGCGGCGGCGGTGGTCGCGGAGCAGGGAGCGCAGGACCACGGCGGCGATGGCCACGGAGATGGCCGTGATGGCAACGGCGGCCAGGAGCGCGGTGAGGACGACTCCGCCGACGAGCACGGCCGTCACGGTCTTCTGGCCGAGAGAGACCGACGGGAGCGAGCGGCGGGCGGGGAACGGGCCGATCGGGGTATGACTGTGCGCGGGCGACGGGGTGGGGGTGTCCGGGTACTTGGGGAGGAACACGGGATCCCTTCTTGCCTACTCGTCTAGATGTGTTAGCCGTTTACGACGTCCACACCGGAACGCGTGCCGGACTCGATGGCGGGGGCCAGGAAGGTGTGGGAGAGCCAGAAGCCGAAGAGGGCGATCAGGACGACGATCCAGGTGCGGACGCCGAGGAACTTGACCGCTCCCCAGGCGAAGAAGCCGAGGACGACGACGAGCGGGAGGCTGACGGTCACGGGATTCGGGGTCCTTTCAGCGGGCGGGGCAGCGGTGGGTGCGGGCGGCGAGTTCGGCGGCGGCGCGGCTGTCGTAGTCGGCGGAGAAGTTGCAGCGCGGGGCGGTGCAGGCGGCGGTGTGCTTCTCGCGGCCCCGGTGGTCGTAGGCGGTGCCGACCTGGACAGGGCCTATGCGGGTGACGTTGCGGAAGCGGCGGTGGGCGGTCATGGTCAGTCCTCCTCTCGCGGGTTCGGGGCGGGGAACTCGGCGAGGATCCGGGCGGCTTCGGCAGGGTCCGAGGTGCGGTCGGCGGCTTCCTCGGCGAGGAGCCGGGCCAGTGCCCATCGGCTGCTGCGGGCCATCTCGCGGGCCGCGTCGAGGTAGTCGGCGGTGGTGTTGAAGTTGAGGAGGGGCACGGGTCAGCTTCCTGTCGGAGTCGGTGTGAGGTGGGCGGCGATGGCTTCGGCCATGGGCGCCGGGACGCCGAGGCGGGCGCGCAGGGTCGAGACGTCCATGGGGGTACCGGTTCGGGTGCGGTGGTCGGCGGCGACCTTGCGGGCGTGATCGATGAGGGCGGCTGGGACCGGGACGGCGGGGCGTTCTGGTGGTGCCTCGGCGGCGGGTTGTGCGGGCGGCTCGGGGGCGGTTTCGGGCTCGTCCTCCTGGTCCTCGACAACCGCGACGGCGGTAGCCGCCTTTGGTGCCGAGTGGGCGAGCAGCGTTCCGCCGAGGAAGGCGACGGCGGGCCAGCCCGCGACGAGGATGCGCAGCCAGGCGGGGACGTCGCCGAGGTCGAGCAGGCCGGCGGTGGCGACGTTCGCGCCGAGGGAGGCGGTGAGCGCGATGACGAACCAGCACCAGGCCGCACCCTTGGCCGAGCCGGAGCGCAGTCGACGCCAGGCGGCGACGAGCAGCAGGTCGACGGAGACGGGGTAGGCCCAGGCCTTCCAGCCGTCCTGTCCGGCCGCCACGGCGATGTCATGGATGTGCGCGAACGACAGCGCGGCGGCGATGAGCGCCTGGACGAGCACCGCGTCGACGCGGGCCAGTTGGGCGCGCATGGCGACTCCTTCCGGGAGCAGGCATGGGAGGGGTAGGGACATGGCGCGAGGCGGTCACGCCGACCGTGGGCGAGGGAGGTTGTCAGCCGGTGACGGGGTGCGGCTGGACGGCGGCGGGGGCCGAGGTCTCGACGTGCCGTACAGGGACGTCCGGCCGGAAGGGCTTCAGCGCGGGCAGGTCGGGCACCAAGTGGGCGGTCTCCCGGCAGATGTCGGCGGCGTCGCCGAGGGAGAGGTAGGGGGTGCGGATGCGGGACCAGCCGCCGGAGGTGTCGCCTGCGACGGCGAGGCCGGGACGTTCGGGAGCGATGGCGCAGGCGGCCCCGACCGCTTCCGGCGCGATGTCGCCGAGAGCCATCTTGGCGGAGGCTTCGTCGTTGACGCGGTGGCACACCCGGCCGGTGAGCTGGGCCCGCAGCATTGTCGCGCCCTTGCCGAGTTCGGCACCGAAGCGCTGCCCGCACACCTCCAGGTAGATGCCGGCCGCGCGGCCCAGCTGGGCGAGCCTGATGAGCTGGGTGACCATCTCGTCTCGACGTTCCTCGTCCTTCCGGGTGGCGGTGAGGAAGAGTTCTGCCACCTCGTCGACGAACAGGACGACGGGCACAGGCCGTTCGCTCTCAGGCAGGCCCCAGATGTCAGAGGTGATCTCCTCGTCCGGGGTGTCGGAGGCGATGCCCTGTCGGGCCTTGATCAGGTCGTAGCGATCCTCCATCTCCTTGACCAGGACCGGCAGCAGCTCGGCCGCTTCGTCGGGGTCGGTGGCGAGCGCGGAGAGACGCGGGGCGAACGGAGCCAGCTCGACGCCCCGCTTGCAGTCGACGCCGACAAGGGCGACGTTCTGACGGGCGAGCCCGGAGACCAGGTGCCGCAGGTACATGGACTTGCCCGACAGCGTTGCCCCGAGAGTGAGTTGGTGAGGCACGGCCCGGTAGTCGCGGACGAAGGGCATGGCGTCCTCCCGCAGCGCGACCGGCACCCTGAGGAACCCGCCCTCGGCCTTGCGAGGCATCCGCACCTTGCGCAGGACGTCGAAGCCGACCAGCCGCAGTTCGACCACACCGGGCTTGACGGTGGTGACGTACACGGCGTGCACACCCCAGGCGTGCCGCAGCCGTTCGGCCGAGGCGGCGACGTCGGCGGGTTCCTGGCCAGGGGCGAGGCGCAGCCGAAGCCGGAGGCCGGTCGCCGTGGGCCGGAGGATGCCCCGGCGGGGCGGTACGGGCCGCACCTCCCGTCGGGTGGTGACCTTGACGGCGAGGACCCGCAGCCGGGAGGGAGCGACGGTCAGGCCTCAGGCTTCCATGACGGAGGCGTACGAGCTGAGCAGCCGGACGGTGGATATCGGCCCGCCGCCCGCCGACCAGTAGAGGCTGGGGTGGTTGGCTCGGGTGTAGGCAGCCCCGCCGCCGAGCGCGGCGACAGGACCACCCACCTCCAGAAGGGTCATCAGGTCGGACATCAGGCCGTGGCCCCCATGACGGCCGGGAAGGCGGCTGGGGTGACGGCGGCGGCGCGGTAGGCGATGCCGTGACGCTGCTGCCCGTTGAACACGGACTCCCACGGCCGGGCGACCAGCCCCGGCAGCGAGACCGGAGCACCGAGGTTCAGCCCCTCGGAGACACCGCCTTCCGGGACGGTGACCTTGATCAGCGAGGACTCCCCGTCCTCGATGTAGACGACGCCGAGAGTCATCAGCGCCTCACCGCTGACGGCGTCCTTGGCGATCTCGCCGGTCTGCCGGTCGCGGACCTTCGGCTCAGGGGCCTCCGTCAGAAGGATGGTCGCGGCGGAGGTCTCAACACGGATGGTGCGCAAGGTTGCGTTCCTATCTACTCGTCTATACAAGATGCGATCTACGAACCCGATCTCGCGGGGTCGTGATGATCACCTTGCACACAACTTAGCTACTCGTCTATACGAGTAAGCGTGTTGGGGTGTACGAGTTCGGAGAGACGTCCCCGCGCACCACCGCCAGTCACCCGCTCAGGTCGCCGGGAGTTGGTACGACAGGACGTAGGCGTCTGCCGCCATGACCGTGTCGCAGACCTCGACGGGCCGTCCCTCGGCGTCGAAGGCAGTCCGGATCAGGTGGATCACGGGCACGCCGGCCGCCAGGCGGAGCGTCTTCACCTCGGTGGGCGAGGGCATCCGCGCGCGGATCTCCTCTTCGAAGTGATCGAGGCGGTGGCCCAGTTCTTCGAGGCGGGCGTAGATGCCGCCGGGACCGGGGTTGGGCTCGGCGATCGGCGTACCGCGCGCGATGTCGAGCGGGAGATAGGAGGTAGCGAACTCGACCGGTCGACCGTCGAGGAGGTACCGGCGTCGACGGGCGAGCACTCGCCGTACGGACCCGAGCCGGGCGGAGACGTCCGCGCTGGCCTTCTCCTCCTTCACCTCAAGACTGTCGACCTGGGGGTGACTGCCTGCGGCGTCGGCCTCGACGATGAAGGCGGACTTCCCTTGCTCCCGGTGCCGTCGCGCGAACCGGTCGGAGGCGAGCCGTCGCACGGGCGGACGCGGTCGGACGAAGACGCCCTTGCCGTGCTCGGCGTGCACGAGCCCCTCGCCCTGGAGGATGGAGAAGGAGTTCCTGACCGTCATGCGGGAGACCCCGTAGTGGTCGACCAGCTCGGCCTCCGAGGGCAGTTTCTCGCCCTCCCGGAACCGCCCGCGGTCGATGGCCTCGCGCAGGTGGTCGGCGATCTGCCGGAAGACCGCACGATCGCTCGTGGGGTCGAGATCACCGAGCAGGCCCGAAGAGAGAGCGCTCACGTGTACTCCTTTAGGTATCTAGACGAGTGGGCAAGTGATTGTTGCTACGGTGGAGAGCCTAGCCATCCCGAGAGGGCAGAGGAACGTGAGCACTGAGCGCCCGCACTCCGTGAGCGTGGCCGGAGTCGTCGTCGACGACCAGGGCCGGGCCCTCCTGATCCAGCGCCGCGACAACGGCCACTGGGAACCTCCGGGCGGCATCCTCGAACCCGAGGAGGCCATCCCCGACGCCCTTCAGCGCGAGGTGCTCGAAGAGACCGGCGTCAAGATCACGCTTCCCGCGACCCTCACGGGCGTCTACAAGAACATGACGGGCCTGATCGTCTCGCTTGTCTTCCGCTGCGAGGCCGCCGACGGCATGCCCACCACCGGAAGCGAGACCCGCGCACTGCGCTGGGCAACCCGTGAAGAAGTCTCCGAACTCGCCGACGAGGCGTACGCGATTCGCGTCATCGACGCATTGGACGCGGCGTCTCCGCCGGCCATCCGCGCCCACGACGGCGTGAAACTCGTCTAGTCCGAACCCGCTGCACATGGCGGCCTATCAGCATGAAGGAACTTGTATGCACGAGTATACGAGTATGGCGAGGGTCTGGGGACTGTCTTGCCCAGGTTTCCCTGAAGAGGTCAGCCGGGCCCGCCGCTGGACCCGGGACATCCTGCGCGGCTCCCCTTTTGCCGAGGACGCCGAACTGATCGTGAGCGAGCTCAGCGCGAACGCGATCCTCCACACGGCCAGCGGCCGGGAGTTCGGGACCTTCCACCTGGTCGTCGTGGTCTCGGACCGGGTAGTGGCGGTGTCGGTGACGGACGACGGAGGCACGGGAACGGCCCCGAAGGCCGAGCACCGGGACCAGGACGCCGAGCACGGCCGAGGCCTGGGCATGGTCGGCGCGATCGCCCACCGGGTCGTGGTCCACGACAGCGACGGCGGACACACGGTCACCGCGGAACTCTTCACGGACGTACGACGAGGAGCGCACCCATGCTGAGGGCCACGACCAGGAGCGGGTTCTGGTGCGAGTGCTGGACGGAAGGGTTAGACGGGCGGTGCCCGCCAGCTCTCTTCGGTTCCTTCGACGCCTACTCGGCCTACGAGGCGAACAACTGGGTGGCGACGATCCTCCGCACCATCTCCCCAGCCCTCGACACGGCCACCTCTCAAAAGGCGTGGACACGACTTCACGACCACCGCATCGACACGAGACGAGCCCTCCTGCGGCGAGAGCCTTGGTCGGTGTCCGTCACCCACGTCAGCACCCGCATCACATGGACAGTCCGACCAGCGCTCTTCCTGCCGATGGCACACCGCCAGGGTGTCGAACTCCCGTCCTGCTCACATGACTTCAAGCGCCGCAAGGGAAGCTGAACAGTCCATGATCTTCCCTACAGTGCTCGCATGACAGAGACGCACAAGGCACGGCCGGCCCCGAGACAACTCGACGAACTCACCGATGTGTACGACTTCCTGGAGGAAGTGCGGCTCCGTCCAAGCATGTGGGTCCGCCGCAGTTCGTTGCAGCACCTGGACTCCATGCTCACCGGCTACCGCGTCGCCCTGGGCGTGCACGACATCACGGAGCCGTTCGACTTCTGGAACCCCGGCGGCCAATGCCGCTTCTCCGACTGGCTGTGGCAACGACTGGGCCACAACTCCTCCTCGGGCTGGGCAGTCGAGATCGAGCGCACGGCGGAACAGGCCGGGAGGCCCGCCATGGAGGTGTTCTTCGAGCTACTGGATGAGTTCCGCGCCTCAGGCCATTCCGTCGGGAAGCAGGCTCACGGGCAAGCCGAGGTGAGCAGCGTCAAGTATCAGGTGAAGCCACAACGTCAAGCATCAACCGAGACACCACCCGTCACCACCGTGTCGGATCCCAGCTGATGCCTGACGTTCTGGTCCCAGGTGATGCTTGACGGTGGGCCTAGACAACATGGGAAGCCCCGTGGGGCTTGTTCGCTTTCACGTTACGGACCGGGACGTCGGTCGTGCGGCGGATCACCCGGACCTGGCCGTCCAGCTCGACAGTGATCGTGGAGTCCGAGACGTGCACGGTCACGGTCTGCCCTGCGTACGGGCGGCCGAGGGAGACGACCTGGCGGCAGACCATGACCGTGCCCACCGTGCTGACCCGCCGCTGTACCCGCACGGGCTCGACGGCCGGACGCGGTGGCGGTCCGGCCGGACGCAGGCCCCGCAGCCTGCGGATTTCCTCGCTGGTCAGCGGATTGGGCCGCACCCGAAGCAGTTCCCGCGAGGACAGGTCGAAGAACGACAGTGTTTCGTCGTCGATGCGGATACCCACCTGGCGGCCGCCCAGGATCTCCGCCGCCAGCACCTGGTGCCCGCCCAGGCCCACCAGGCCGCTGTTGTTCACCACCCGGTCCACCTCGAACGCGGCCCCGTCGCCGGCCGGAAGCGGGGCCCCTCCCGCCACGCGTCCACCCCGGACGGCCAGCCGGGCCAGATCCGCCACCGACAGATGCGAGCGCACGGTCTTGATCCGTGCTCCGGCGATCAGCAGATGGATCACCGAGGTGTCGGCCCAGAAGGTCACCGTCAGTCCTGAGCGGGCAGGCCCCAGCCAGAACTGTTTGCCCGCGACCTGCAGATTCCCACTCGCAGGCACCACTCGCTCGAACTCCACCGGCCCACCGGGCTCCACCAACACCGCCGCCGGGGCCAGCTCAGGCAGGCCGGCCGGCACGGACGCCACTTCGACCGGATCCGGCTCCGCAGGAGGTGTCCGCTGCTGCGGGACCAGCGCGAGCGCTCCGGGCACCCTCAGGCCCAGTACGTCCCGCTCCTGCTCGGGCACCGGGGTGAACCGGTCGGCAGGCGAGTCCATGTCCAGCGCCTGATGCGGCCGCGAGGAGTTGTATTCCTCGACCCACGCATCCAGCGCTGCCTGAGCCGCCCCGATGCTCTCGAACGCCCCGCAGTCGTCGAGGAGTTCACGCCGCAGCGTCTGATGGAACCGCTCGACCTTGCCCGTCGTGGTCGGCGACGCCGGCTGGGTGAGCCGGTGCGCGATCCCGTTCTCCCGGCAGATCCGGTCGAACAACACCTCACCGCCCTGCCCGAACCGGTCGGTGAACTGCTTTCCGTTGTCCGTGAGCACCTCTTCCGGCACCCCGAACGTCCGCAAGGCCCCAGCGAACGCCGAGCACACCGCCCTCCCAGTCGCCCGCTCGACCACCGACGCGATCACGCAGTACCGGGAATGGTCATCCACCCCGGTCACGACCTTGGCCTCGGACAACTCCCCAGTCACCGGGTCGACGAGCATCACCCCGCCGACGATGTCCATCTGCCACAGCTGCATCGGCCGATCCCGCTGCCAACGCTTGTAATCCGACCGCTTCCGGCGCCGCACACCCGGCTCCACCAGGCCATGCCGCACCAGGATCCGATACACGGTCATCCGCGATGGCACCGGGCTCACCGCCCCGGACCGCTCCAGCACATGAGCGATCCGCCGCGGACCCCACCGAGGATGCTTACGCCGCAGCTCGCACACGGCCGCCTCCACCTGGGCAGACACCTGATGCGGACACGACGCCGGCCTACGCGAACGGTCCGCCAGCCCGGCCAGACCGGAGGCCTCATACCGGGACTTCCACCCGCTGACCGTCTGCCGGGACACACCAAGTGACGCGGCAACCTCCGTCACCGTCGCACCCGCCAGCACCGCAAGCACAGCCCGGTATCTCTGCTCGACAACCGACAACTCCACCAGAGCCAATCCCGGCCTCCCGCCACACGCCGCAACGACGCGCACAGCAAAGCCGATCACGGCCACCGTCAACCATCAGCTGGGATCGAACTGTCAAGCATCTACCGGGATCGGACAAACCCGTCACCACCGACTGAGTTACAACTTTCTCTACTGGTTCAAGGCGGCTCGCTCCGCTCACCGCGCGCGGCCCGGCCCCCGGCCGGGCCTGCGCTCCTGTCTCCGCCCCGCTCCAGCCCGACCGGCGCCCGAGCCGCGCCACATCAATCAGCAGTCTGGCGTCAGAAGAGGGGTTCCTCGTGGCTTGGGTGATCGGCACCACGCATTAAGTGTGTCTACGCGGCACCTTTCGGGACCGGTCGTGCCATTCGTTGCCGGATCGTTTAAGAATGTTGACGCGACGGGTAGCGCCATCCCGGGTGGATGAGATGGTGCGGGCGGTCAGCCGAGGCGAGCGGCAGGTACGGCTGTTGCAGACAGGGCTCGTCTTCCACTTGGCTGGCCGATCCGTCGACAGGGGCTTTGCGGCAGGCCCGGTGGCTGAGAAGCGAGCGCTGCAATCTCCAGTGGCCAGGAGCCCGTCCCTGACATGCGACACGCCCCACTCCGGATGCAGATCAAGGTGACTGCTCCTACCGTGGAAAGGGATATGTATCGGACTTTTGGGGCGGATGTGGCCGGTATGACATACGCAGTAATCGAAAAGATTCGGCGAAAGACTGGACGCATCCTGGGGAATCTGACCTCCACGGAACGTGTCGACGGTGCCGCCACCCCCGCGGCGGATGAATACTCGCCGGGGCCCGCGGTTTGCCTGACTTGGGCTCTTCGCTCGACATGGATTAATCGCAAAGTCGAGACGTATAATTTTCGCGATGCAGAAATGGCTCATTGCCATACCAGTATAGATCTGAAAATTCCCCCAGAGGCTCCAGAGTCGACGCCAGATGAAAATGGAACTACCTTCCTCTTCCTGCCTTTGATGTGGCTGGATAAGAAGCAGTTGTCCATACAGTTCGACTTGCGCGACGAAGCCGGTTGCTCGCTACGGCGACTAGACGTAGCTGCAAGCACTTCCCTCCTAGGGGATGCCCTAGTTGCCATGGCTTCTGGAATAATCGGAAGGGATCTCGCTGGCAGCGATTTTCCTCGGCAGCTAAAAAGAATAGCCTCCGGGGAATGTCGACAGAAGCCCAATGATGTTTGGCGCGAATTGATACGGCCCAGCCAGTGGGGTTTGAGCCATCAGGAAGAAAATAGAATATTTGGCGATCCGGAATTCGAACGCTGGGTGAAAAACCTGACGGAAAGGCATCTCCTAATCGCGGTTTTGGAGGGCGCTAAAATTGGGCAGCAGCGAGTCCTCGGGGTTGACCATGACGTCCGAACCGACTGGGCTACCAGTTGGGGTCAAATGGTGGGAGTCTCCCCCTGGAGCCTACTCTTTTCAACTACGGCAAGTGACTGCACTAATTATCATTTTGAGGTCCTGGTTCCGGAGGGGCTGCATATTTGCCGGATTTCCCTGGTGCCCGATCCACCATTCCCTTGGGGCGCCCCGAGTACTCCCGTTGCTTATAGAGTCTGGGATGCGCACTACGGACACTGTGTAGCCCATGAAATTCCTGACGATTCGCGCAGTTACAACATGATCATGGACTTGCGTCCCTCGCGTAGCGGATGGCTGATCGCTGCTGTTTCGTCAAGCCTTGCCATTACTACGCTTATGTTCGTCTGCTCCTTCTTCAGCGGCCGGATCCTCGATCCAAATAACTGCGTATATCCGGAAACGGACATCCTTTTTCTGGTCACAACTCTATTCTTGGCTGCCGCCGCCGCTATCATAACAATCGCGGCGCGGGCAGGGGATCATCTCTTGACCTCTCGTCTGCTGTTCCGCTTCCGCTTCTCTATGTGGATTATGGTGGCCTTTTCTTTGGCTGCTGTCCTGATTTTGATCACGGTGGGATCTGGTGAGTCTCTCTCGCCCGCATTCTGCGTTTTTGGATTCATCTCTGGCTTTTTCTCTTTGTTGTTCCTAATCGCGCTCGCGCTTCCGCGGCCGAGGGATCCGTAATCTTATTGCCCAGCCCGCCCCTACTTCGAAGTTGTGGGTGCATACTGGGGAGACACATGAGGAGGTGCTCAATGAGGACCCGACGAGTGCGGTGGTTTAGACCGTCAATGAAGCCTGAAGATGCGGACGCGGTAATCGTGGCGCTCCAGGGCCGAGAAGCCCAGGTCGAGCACCCTCAAACGAAGGCCTCCACGGATGCCATGATCAACATCTTGCGCATTGCAGCGTCACGCGGGCGCCCCCGGGTTGAATGAACAGGCCAATCGTCGGGTCGAACAATCGGAGCCCGTCAAGGGTAGACATTCACCCAGGTCAGGCCGGTTCTAGCCCTACATCTTCTCAGCTTCCAGGCTGAGGCTCCCCGCGCCGTCGTCACTGGCTGACGGTTGGGGGTTGCTCATTTCGGCACCTCGAATGCGTGGCTGAGGCCGGTGGGGGTACAGCGAGGCACACGCGTGCGTGGCCAGTCGGCGCACCCGCCGTCGTGGCTGGCTGTCGTCGTCTGAGGTTGAAGCGGGCCCCGGATTCAGCTCTGGAGTGATGACCGCGCCGCAGCTTGCGACGCCGGGTAGCGAAGCTGTGAAGTCTGCCCCTGGCAGCTGATACCAACAGCCCCGGACGCCGGCGGCCAGCCCGAGCCCCCAGCGGAAGAGCAGCCGAGGACCACAGCCGGATGACCGACGTCGCCGACCCCGGTCATCGACCTGATAAGGATTTGTCATCAAAATAGCGAGTCTTGGCTGCCTTGCCCGACCGAGCTATCTGATGCCTCGGGCGTAATCGCCACTAGTTCAAGTATCTGCGGGTCATAAAGCCAGTAGTAGTGACCCTCCAGTTCCTGGCGGCCAGAAATCCTTAGTGCAAGATTATTACGATGGGCATCAACCGCCATGTCGTAATCGTCAACCTTGAGACGGACCCTCATTTTGCGGGCCTCAGTTCCGCCTAGAACGTCCAATCGTACAACTCCAGGGTTTCCTGGTTTTGGGCGTTCAAGTAGCGTAACCGTTCCCAGGACAGTGACGAATAGCGGATCGACTGTCGCTGCCAGCATATTCCCAGCTCGTTCAAGTGCCGCATAGTCTGAAGGAATAAACTCGAGCTTATGCCGCTCAACGGGACGCCCCGTGAATAGATCGTCGGCAGAATTTAGCTCAACCTCAACCTCGGCACCTTCTGAGTCTCTAATCAAATTACGGACCGCTTGAGTCAATTCGTAACAGAATCCTCGCTCAACATTCTCTACGAACGAATAGGTGGACCCGGTCTCCTTGAAATGATCAACAGCCTCACGCGCGGCTTCAAGCGCTCCTACCAGCCCTAGAGTGATCTCCCGTCCGGTATGCCTTCCAATAAGCGGAATCGTGTCACCTGGCTTGATTTTACGCTCGGAGAACACCTCGTCCGGAGGAGCATAAGCGGTGATCACGTAGCTTCCGACTTCAGTCTGCCCCATCAGGACCGAGTCTAGGAATGACTTCGCCAGAAAAGTATTAGCGTTCCCATAGTAAGCGGCTTTGGACTTCCGGGTTTTTGCCGCAACGACCATGGATTTATGCGCGCCGGCATGGAGATCCTCACCAGCACTCCATGGAATTGTCCCCTTTCGGGAGGCTACTTCTTTGTGAAACTTCAATTCGTCACCCAGGGCATGTAGAGTCGCAGCACGCGTCAGGATCGCACGAATCCTTTCATCACCCAACTTCCAGGCCTGCGCAACCGCTTGACTAAGCAGATCAGAGTAGTCGTCTGTTTCTCGATCCTGGGGTAGCAGGAGGCCGCCATTAGATCGATTGTCGGAATCCGACCCCGGCCGCCAACGGCTATATAGGTTGGCCTGGCCGCCGAATTTATGCCACCCACTTGCTTCGAGAGCAAGGGCAAGCTGCGCATCCGTCAGGTGCTCAGCAACCTCGCGGAAATCTGGCACCCTCACGGCGCACCTCCCTTGCCTATTCGCTCCATGATTGCACACAATGCGATGTCGTCAAATATTTGGCTTGTGGAAACTCTCACCGCCGTATATTTTTCGCCGGACGGCTGAACCCCCGTAACGCTCCGCCAGTATGCACAATGCCGCAATTGAAATATATCGTGACTGGCTTCAACCCATTTGGCAATATCTTCAGGCACAATCATGGCCACCAATATTCGGTGAACGATCACGTTGGGGCGTGCGAGAAGATTTAGACGCTCATTGGATAGATTCACCGAAACGAACCCATTTGCAGGGTTGGGTGCCGAGGTCCAAGTGCTCTTTAGTTGTATTTTCAGATCTATTTGACAGTCCGCTGTATGGGACTCTGAAGTGTGGCTCAGCTTCCAATCGATTCCGTCATCCGGATCGGGTTTGGCCATGGTGCAGCCAGCTGCCGCAGCGACTGCCCGAAGGTAGCCGTCCTGCAACATCTCCATCCGTTGCGTCTTGGGCAAGTCCCCCCGCAGCGGAACCTCCGGCACAGCGGCTTGAGCATCGAGCATTCATCCCCCCAACATGTCCCTAGATCACATGCTAGAAGCAAGTGGTCACGGTGGGTAGGGGGAGGTGCCGACACGGCTCCGGCGCAAGCCAGTTAGGGAGACAGCCCTGGATCAGCAAGCTCCCGAGGTAAGGCGCGAGCCCGGTCCCGTCACCCATCCCGACGAAAATGCGCCCTTGGGCTGGAGCAGCCAGCCCCGCCGACCTCCGGCGATCAAGAGTGCATCCGTCTCATTTTCCGTCTCATTCAGCACCGTTCACGGTCGTTCAACCGAGACCGAAGCCCGTAGCCGCTCCCACGGCCGACCGCCCATGAACCCAGGTGAACGCCCCCGCACGCATCCAGCCGTCCGACCACCACAGTTGGAAAGCGTGTTGGGGGCAACCCCTCACGAGTTCGAATCTCGTATCCTCCGCCAGTGCCTCACCGGGCACGATGTCGAAGGGCCCCACCGTTCGCGGTGGGGCCCTTCGTCGTTGTCCTCAGACCTCGTTGTCCTGGTTTTGTCCACAGGGGGCTTTCCGGTGATCCCCTGATGGCTTCGGCGATCTTCCGGGTGACGTCCTTGAGCATGGCGTCCGGTACCTGAGCAGCATGAGCACGGTGGCGGCGGTGTACCGGGCGTCGTGGAGCCGGGCGTTCCTGACCTGTGCGTCGGCGCGGCCCGGGTATGAACGTACGGGCCGACCTTCCGTCCCCGGCGTTGTGGTCCTGGGCGTCGGCTACACGGCGACGAGGCGCACCCTGTCGCCGTAGAGCTTCGTCATGTCGTCGACGTCCGAGGTGAGCATGACGACCGGGCGGCGTTGGCGCAGCGCCGCCTCTGCCACGGCGGCGTCGATGGCGTATTTGTGACCACTCAGACCAGCGTTGACCAGCATGGCTGAGGCGGCCTTGGCCTCCTCGTCGCCGATGTGCACGATCCGCACGCCGGACAGGACCCAGGCGAGCCGCGCCTTGTCGGTCCGGTGATGCACCGCTTCGATGATGGTGAGTGCGCTGATGACCACCTCCATGCCCCGCTTGCGGGCTTCGGCGACGAGGGCGACGACGGACTCGTGATCGCCGACGAACTTCGACAGGCCCTCGCAGTCGAGAACGAGGGTGCCTTCGTGGCTCAGCTTGCGGTGGGCCACTGCCCCTCCTCGGCGAACACCTCGTCGAAGACCCGGCGTGACCGCTCCTGCTCGTTCTCGGAGATCGGCCCCTGACGGCGTTCGTAGTCGGCCAGGTACTCGTCCAGGATCTGGCCGCGCAGCTCGCGCTCGACCGCCTCGGTGATGAACGCGGAGAACTCACGCTTGCCGACCCGTCGGCGGATCGCCTCCGCCGTCCCCTCAGGGAGGGAGAGGCTGACCCTGGTGGCCGGTCCTTCACCGACGCTGTAAGGAATCTCGCTCATGGGACCCGACTTTATCAAACAAGTAGGAATTGGAGCTGGGTGCAGTACGTCTCTCGAACGACGCGAGCCGCCCACACCCGCACATCGCGGCTCGGCTGCCCGGCGTGCACTGAGCGGCCAAGGTCCGCCAACGCCCGCCAAGAGGGAACCTGCCCCGATATGGCACTCCGGATCATGGGGATACGCCATCCTTGGACCCGGCACTGGGGCTCCGGCCCCGCTGCGACGCTCCCTGGTCTGGCGAGGTGCACCCGCATGAAGTCCCGATCAACGCTGGCGACATGGCTGGGCAGCCTCGACGCCTCTCGTCTGGCACGCGTACTCGGGACGCGGAAGGACGCCGTGTCCCCTCCGGAGCCGCGCTCGGTGGGGGAACTGGCGGACCGTCTTCAGCGCCCGGGATCGGTGGCGCTGGCCCTGCCGCGGCTCGCGCTGCCGCACCTCCAGGTGGCCGAGGCGCTGGCGGCGCTGGGTACGCCCGCATCGCGCGATGCCCTGGCGGAACTGCTGGGAGGAGCGGCGGACGACGAAACCACTCGCGAACTGGAGGCCGTGCTGGAGGCGCTGGCCGATCACGCTCTGGTCTGGCCGGACGGCGCGGGGAAGCTCCGCATGGCCGGACCGCTGCGGCAGGCGTGGGACACGCCCCTGGGGCTGGATGCTCCGCTGGAGGAACTACTCGCGGGCACGACCTCCGACGAGCTGCGCGGCATGCTGGCGGCACTGGGCGTCAAGCCGCCGAGCACCAAGGCGCAGCGGCTGTCCGCACTGGTGGAACACCACAGCGACCCGGAACAGATCGCCTCAGTGGTCGCCAAGGCCCCTGCGGCAGCCCGGGAGCTGCTCGAACGCCGAGCGGGGGCTGTGCCGGGGGAGCCCCCGCAGTCCATCGTGTTCGGGCATGCGAGCCCCGGCCTCGAACCGGGCGCCTTATGGGCACTGGAACGGGGACTGCTGATCCAGGACCGTGGCCGCTACGGTCCGGCCCGTATGCCTGCCGAGGTGGCGCTCGCGCTGCGCGGGCCCGGCCGGCACGCACCGTTCGAACCCGTCCCGCCTTCCGCGCGACGGGCGTCCGTCACCCTGACGGAGGTGGACCGCGAGGCGTCAGCCGTGGCCTCGGCTTTCGCTGCCCATGCCGCCTCGGTCCTGTCGGCCTGCTCGGCAGCTGCGCCGACCCGGCTGAAGTCCGGTGGGATCGGTGCGCGGGAACTGGCCCGGATCGGCAAGGCCGCCCAGGCCGACGACGCCGTCGTACGCCTCACTCTCGAAACCGCGTACGCGGCCGGGCTCCTGGGTCGGGACGGCGATCGCGTGGCACCTACCGAGGTGTACGACGCCTGGGCGGAACTGGAACCCCCGGAGCAGTTCGCCGTACTGCTCCAAGCGTGGCGGAACCTGCCGCTCACCCCCACCCGGGCGCGCGATGAGGACAACAAGGTGTTGCCCGCTCTCGCGGGAGCACCGCCCTGCAACGGCTGCGTACAGGCCCGCCACGGACTGTTGGCCGCAGCCGCACAGCTCCCGACAGGACAGGGCATGAGGGTCACCTCGGATCTGGGGCCCCTGATCGCCTGGCACCGACCGCTTGCCGACTCGTCGCCCCAGGACGGAACGCCGTTCGCCGCCGTGATCCGTGAGGCCGAACTCCTGGGCGTACTCGCTCGCGGCGCCCTCTCCCCGCTCGGCGCCCACCTGTGGACCGACGACATGCCAGAACTGAATGCCGCGTGCCGGCGGCTGCTGCCCCCGGCCACCGCAACGGCCCGGATCGGCGCCGACCTCACCGCCGTCGTCACCGGCACACCGTCCGCGCGGCTGGCCGCACTCCTGGACTCCGTCGCCGACCGGGAGACCAGCGGCACGGCAGCGGTGTGGCGGTTCGGCGCCGGCAGCATCCGCCGGGCTCTGGACGCCGGCCGTATCCCCGACGACATCACAGCCGACCTGACCGCCGTCGCTCGCGGGCCTCTGCCGCAGCCGCTGTCGTACCTGATCGCCGACACCGCGCGCGCCCACGGGCGCGTGCGCATCACCCCCGCTGCCTGCGTGGTCCACGGCGACGAACCCGCGCTCCTGGCCGAACTCGCCGCCCACCGCGGGCTCGCCAAGCTCGCACTGCGACAGCTGGCGCCGACGGTGCTGATCAGCCGCAGCCCGCTCGACGCCACTCTCGCCGCGCTTCGGGCCGAGGGATACGCCCCTGTCGCCGAGACGACCGAGGGCACGGTACGCATCGAAAAAACCCGGCCTCAGCGGGCCGCAGCTCCCGTTCCGGCTCCGCGCGGCACCAGCGCGAGGGCCACCGGGCGGATCGCTGCCACGCGCGCGGCGAAGGCATCCGCCGCCATCGACCCGAACACCTTGGCGGCCCAGCTGCTGGCCGCCCCGCCGACGACTCCCGATCCTGCGCCGTTCGAAGGAGGAGTGCCCTTCGCCACGGACACCGAGGAGATCGTCGCATGGTGGGCGAAGCGCCTGCCGTACAGCGACGTCCGCCAGCTCGCCCATGCCATCGATGCCGGTCAGGACATCACCGTCGAGTACGTCGCCACCTCGGGCAACCGGACCGTGCGCACCCTGAGTCGCCTCGTGCTCGACCCGCCCTACCTCGAAGCCTGGTGCCGTCTTCGGGACGCCGAGCGCGTTTTCACCCTCTCCCGCATCCACAGCGTCATGAGTGCATGTGTGCATGAGTGCATCGGCGGTATGCGGGTACGGCGACTGCGGCGACGGCCAGGTGCATGAGGATCAAGGCGGCGACGCCGCCCCAACTGGCGCCTGGCGCGCTGTTTTCGACGCCGACGGCGATGTCCGGAACGAGCGAGAGGGTGACCACCGTGGGCACAAGCCACCGCAGGGCGGCTTCCGGATCATCCGCTCGGCCCCGCACGATCTGCCGGCCGATCGCGCCGGCCAGGACACCGAGCACCGTCAGAGGCAGGTAGCTGCTCGGCCACAGCGGCTGGAAGTCGTCCGAGGCCCCGGCGGCCAGGCGGTCAGGGCGATGACGGCGTTTGCGATGCCGGATCCCACGGCGGCCACGGCGGCTGCGAGGGCCGGTGCGCCGACGGTGCGGCCCCTCGAACCGGGGGTGGCAGGCGAGGTCACGGGCATGGGAATCTCCGGGAGTGGGCGGGATCAGCGGCTGAGACGGCGGGACGGCCGGGGTCGGCCGGGGTCGGCCGGCGGGTGAAGCCGTCGACGTCGTCAGCGGCTTCGGAGGCTTCGGAGGCTTCGGAGGCGGCGAAGTGCGGGGCGGTGGCGTGGCCGATGCCGGAGCCCGCCCCGGTGACGGCCGCGGACCTGTCGGCCGGACCTGTGGTGGGCTCATGGCCCGGCTCCTGCCTCAGTTGCTGATGACGGGCATGGCCCGGCGGTAGCGGGGGTCGGTGAGCTGGGAGACCAGGAAGGCGGCGATGTCCGCGCGGGTCATCGCCGAGCCGACCTTGTCGTGGCCCAGGAAGCCGGACCTGATGCGGCCGGTGGCGGGCTTGTCGACCGGGTTGGTGATCCGGGCGATGGTGTAGTCGAGCGGGGAGGAGGTGACCGCCTCGGTCATGCCCTTCAGCTCGGCCAGGGCGTTGGGGAAGGCGAGCCTGGCCATGACGGGCAGGACCTTGGGCTTCCAGTGCGGCTTGTCGCGCGGGTCGGCCAGGGAGGGGGTGGCCAGGCCGATGAACCGGGTGACGTCCTCGGCCCGCATCGCCTCGGCGATGGTGCGGGTGCCGTCTGCGAGGGCGGTGCCCTTCACGGACCGCTTCAGCGACGGGCCGAGTGCGCTGATCACCGCGTCCGCGCCTGCCACGGCCTTGCGGACCGCTGTGGTGTCGGAGAGCCGGCCGGCGGTCACGGTCAGGTTCTCGTCGGCGAGGGTGAGTTTGGCGGCGGTGCGGACGTAGGCGGTGACGTGGTGTCCGGCGTCCAGGAGCTGGTGGACGACCAGGTGGCCGATGGCGCCGCTGGCGCCGAAGACGGTGACATGCATCGGAGTGCTCCAAGGGTGGGGTCGGAAGGCGAGCCCGGCCGCGGCGGCCTGTACTGACGGCAGCGGGAGTCAGCGGTACGGCGTGGAAGCCGACGGGCACGTGCGCCGACGGGCACGTGCGCCGACGGCCCCTGAGCCGACGGCACCCGGGCGAGGGAACGTGGCCACAGGAGCCAGGGGCGATCAGTCGGGGTCGGCCGCGCCGGTCAGGTCTGGAGCCGGAAGAGGACGAAGCGTCCCCGTGCGCCGGCCGCGTGCAGCTCTTCGGGGGTGGGCGTGCGGTCGCCGGGCAGGCCGAGCGTCTTCGCCTCGCGAGGCGTCTTGCGGTCGGCGAACTCGGCGAGCAGTTCGGTGATCGCGGTGCGGTCCTCGATCACGGTGGGCACCGCCTCGTACTCCCGTCCGCGGATGCGGAGGTGGACGGTCGGGCCGCCGCGCAGGTTGGCGATCCAGGTGGTCCCCGAGGACGTGGCCAGGACCGTGCCGGGCTCCCAGTCGAAGTAGCCGACGGGGATGGTGATGCGGCGGCCGGACTTGCGGCCGGTGTAGGTCAGCAGCATCAGGAATCTGCTGAGGACGCCGTGCAGGCGCGAGGCCAGCAGGGGGCGGACGAGGCGGTTGGCCGCACGGAACAACGCGACCGGGGGCCGCTTGCGTCGGGCGGTGTCGGCTTGGCTCACGAGGTGCTCCCGAGGTGCTCCCGAGGGGGATGCCGGACGGCGTGGAACGGCTGGGCCGAGGGCGGTGGGACGTCAGGGCCCCACCGCGGCGGCGACTGCCGGATCGCTCAGGCGGCGAGCTGCCGACCGATCTTCTCGGCGCGGGCCCGGGCCTGTTCGTGCGCGTCGGCCAGGGACGCCTCGTGGAGCGGGAGGAGGTGGGCGAGCGTCGGGGCGACGGGGGCCATGGTCAGCTCGGGGGTGAGGGTGGTGACGTCGAGACCGAGGACGGCGTGGTCGCCCAGGACGGACTCCAGGGACGGGACGAGGAAGTCCTTGCCCTCGTTGGGGGTGCCGGGGCCGTAACCGCCGCCGCGGGCGGAGACCAGCACGGCCGGACGACCGGCCGCGGCGCCCTGGCCGCCGTAGCTGATGGTGCGGCCGTCGACGATGATCTGGTCCAGCCACGCCTTGAACACCGAGGGCATCGAGCGGTTGTACAGCGGCACGGTGAACAGGTAGGCGCTCGCCCCGAGGAACTCCTCGATGAGTTCGTCCTGGACGGCGACGGCCGCGGCCTGCTCGGGGGTGTGCTGGGCGGGGTCGGTGAAGCGGGCCGAGACGCCTGCGGCGCTGAGGTGCGGCACAGGCGACGCGGCCAGGTCCCGGTGGACGACCTCGCCCGTCCAGGCGTCCCGGAAGGACTGGGCGACCTGGCGGGAGACCGAGGCGGTGCCTATGGAGGAGGAGTCGATGTGCAGCAGATAGGACATGGCGACCTCTGTGTATGTGGAAAAGGGAGGTGAGAGAGGGCCCCGCCTGGGCGGCCGTGGGGGCGGCCTGCCGGAAGGAGGGAGTGGATCGGGGCTCAGGCGCCGGCGGGACGAGGGGCGGGCGCCGCGCAGCCGTCCGGCCCGCACACCCCCTCGGCGTCCGCGAGCGGGATCCGGACGAGCGGCGGGTGCGTGGCGTCCCACGCCTGGCGCAGCGTGCGCAGGAGGGTGTCGGTGTCCTGGGCGCCGGGGACGGCGTAGCGGCCGTCGATGACGAGGAACGGCGCGCCGGTGGCGCCCAGTCGCTGTGCCTGGCGTGCCTCGTCCTGCACCTGCTGCCGAAATCGGCCGTCGTCCAGCACTCGCCGGGCCTCGTCCCGGTCCAGGCCGAGCTCGTCGGCCAGGTCGAGCAGCGCCTCGACGGTGAAGACCGACCGGGCCTCACCGAAGTAGGCGCGGAAGATCCGGTCCCACGCTTCACGGTTCTTGCCCTGCGTGGAGGCGTAGGCGAGGAACTCATGCGCCCACCGGGTGTTGCCGACCTGGTTCTCCAGCACGTTGTACGGTGCCAGGCCCTCCCGCGCGGCCAGCCCCTCGATCCGCCGGGGAGCTGCTTCCAGCTTGTCGTCCGCCAGGCCGTGAATCTGCTTCAGGCCCTGGCGCACGCTCAGCCCGCCGCCCACCGGCAGTCGGTCGGAGAGAGGCAACGAGCGGTGGATCAGCTCGACCTCGTCGCGGTGCTCGAACCGCTCGACGGCCTTGTCCAGACGGTGACTGCCCAGACCGCACCACGGGCAGGTGATCTCGGACCAGATCTCTGCCTTCATGGCTCTCACCTCCAATACTTACGATTGGTATGTAGCGCCATGATGCGCCAGTATGGAAGGCCGCACAAAAGGAACATTCGTGTCCGTAACCGAAGGGGGACGTCCGCAATGGACGCCGTAGCAGCCCAGAAGGACGCCGTCGCGCTCCCGGAACCCTGCTCCCGGGTCCCGGTCGAGCACGCGGACTTCATCCGCCAGGTCCTGGACCGGATCGGGGACAAGTGGACGCTGATGGTGGTGGCGAGCCTGCACGGCGGCCTGATGCGCTACAAGGACCTGCAGAGCAGCATCCCCGGCATCTCCCAGCGGATGCTCTCGCGCACCCTGGCCCAGCTCCACCAGGACGGCCTGGTCACCAGGACCGCCTACGCCGAGGTGCCACCGCGCGTGGAGTACGCGCTCACTCCCCTGGGCGCCAGCCTGAACGACGTCGTGGCCTCCCTGATCGACTGGGCCGCCGACCACCACGAAGAGATCCGCCGACACCGGGCCGGCGGAGGAGCAGCCGACGCCTCGTGAGCGACGCCTGGTGAGCGACGCCTCGGGCCTCGCCAGGCCCTGGGACGTCGAGGGTGTGGTCAGTTCGGTCACCGCCGTCCGGCCGGCCGTATGCACAGTTGTAAGCAGGTCGGGTGCGGGTCGACCAAGACCAAGACCGGCAAGCGATGCCGCCCGGTATTCCACGCGCTCTTCGACGACTTCTGCGACGCGAGCCGAGGGGCAACCCGTTGCGAGGCGACCTCAATCGGGGCGTTGGGTGCGGTTTTCGTGGGCCAGGCCGTCTGGGTGGGTCGGTGGGTGGGTCTGCGGGTGTGGGGTGAGTACGAGGGGGAGGACCAGGGCTCGCAGGAGGACGGGGGCCGATGATCGGAGGGTGGGGTCGTCCGGTGGGCGGTGGATCGTTCCTATGTCCTGCCAGCCCCAGGACAGGAAGGCGTCGCAGGTCGCCGGGTCGGTCTGGTCCACCAGGGTCGCGCCGAGCGAGGCGTGGTGGTCGGCGAGGAGGCGTTGCTGGAGTCGGCGGGCCAGGTCGCGGTCGTGGTCGGCGGTGTGGGGGTGGACGACCGTCTCGGTGATCGCGAAGACGTGTCCGGACGCGGTGAGTTGCTCGACGCTTCGGGGAAGGGGGCCGTCGAATCCCCGCCACCACGTTCCCTCGCGCCGCAGCGGGAACCCGTAGGCGCAGCCGGCGAAGGCGGTGTTCTCCGCGATGAGCAGGGCGAAGCCGGGGCGACGGACGGCGCCGGTCAGCCGGCGCAGAAACGCCTCCCGGTCGCGGTACTCCTCTCCGGGCTGGGCGAGCGAGGACTCCACGTACAGATCGGCCAGGTCCTCCTTGACGGTCTCGACCTGCCAGCGGTTCAGGCGGCGCAGGCGTAACGCGTCCATGGCCCGCGGTGTGCTGTCGACACGGTGCGCCGGCTGGTCCCGCCTGTCCTGCCTTTCCCACCTGCCCTGCCTGTCCCACCTGGGCCTGGTCGTCACGGCGTGCCGCCCGCGCAGAAGGTGAAAGCGATCGACGTCAGGTAGGCAGCGGTGCTGTGGATGTTCATGAACTCTCCGTCCGGTTCGCCGAGTCGGTGAACCGGGCGGTTCCGTCCTCGGCCGTCGCCGCCGGGATCCGTGGCCGTACGGCCGGATCGCGGGCCCCGTGGCCGCCCTCCGAGTCCCAGACCGCCTCCCCGGCGCGCTCGGTCTCCGTCGCCGTCCGCAGACGTGCGGCCTCCTCCATCAGCTCGCTCGCGGTCGACATACGGAGAGGGTCGCTCGCGGCGGCCATCAGCCAGGCTGCCGAGGCGGGAGTCGTCCGGGGCGGGATGACCAGCAGGTTCCAGCGGCCACTGCCGTAGGAGAGGAGCAGGAGTTCGTGCGGGTCCTGTTCGGCAAGGAACCAGCCCACCTTCACGACGTGCCCGGCGACGGGCACCTTGCGCGGGATGGGCGGCCAGTGGGTGGGGTTCACCGTGACCCGGGTGATCCGGCCCCACAGTGGGTCGAGTACGGCTGTCAGCGCGGGGAGTTCCGACTCCAGATCGCGGGAGCGGGGCCACCAGGCGCCGTCCAGGAGAGCCGGTACGGAACCGGTGGGAGCCAGCGACAGGCGGAGAGACGGAGTGGAGGCCCGGGATTCCGCTGTTCGGGCATCGAGCGTCCCGGCATCGAGGGTCCGGGCTTCGGGAGTCCCGGCTTCGGCAGTTCGGGCTTCGGCAGTTCGGGCTTCTGGTGTCGGCGAGAGGGAAACGGTCGCAGTCATGACGCGGACCCTGCCCCAGGCCGACCACGGCCGACCCGGTCTATTGGATCGCCGAAAACGACACGGGCGTGGAAGCCGGTGCGCGAAATATCCTCGGTAATCTTCCAGCCTACTCCTCCGGCTCCCCCTTACCGCTTCTACCGCTTCTCTGCTTCTACTGCTTCTACTGCTTCTACTGCTTCTACTGCTTCTACTGCTTCTACTGCTTCTACTGCTTCTACTGCTTCTACTGCTTCTACTGCTTCTCTGACGAGCAGAACGGGCCGTGGCACAGGCGGGAGTAGGGTTGGAATACCGGGAGTTCCTCGTACATCAGCTCCGATGCTGGTGCCGTTCTCGGCGAGCAACAGGGCCGGAACGTCGAAGACGAGAACGCGGTCTGTGCGTACGCTCCGCCCTCCGCCCGAGGGAGGTGAGGACGTGGAGACCGTCATCACCGTGGTCCTGATCATCGCCGTGATCGTCATGGGAATGGTCCTGATCCACCGGCTCAACGCACAGCACGACGAAAGAATCGCGGCCTTCCACTACAGCGACGCGCTGCCGGGAATCGGCCGACTGCGGAGGAAGAACCGCCGAACCGCGGACACGAAAAAGGTGGGCCACGCCTGATGCCCGAAATGTGCACCAGGCTTAGCATGAGAGTGGGTAGGCGCACTCTCACGTGCGACCGACCCGGAAGGGCGACCCCGGTGTGTATACGCCGGGGTCGTTGGAGCACGTCCGACGCGCCCGCCCGGGAACCGGGCATGATCGGGGGTAGGTCATGATCCGTTCCGCCGATGTCCGGGAATGGCGTGACCGCGACGTCGTGGACCCGAAGGGGCGCCGGATCGGCTCCCTGGAAGCGATCTATGTGGACACCGCTTCCGACCAGCCGACCATGGCCACCGTACGCACCGGGCTGCCCACCCGGCACCGCCTCGTCTTCGTCCCCCTCGACGAGGCGATTCTGGGACCGGGGTACGTCAAGGTCGCGCACTCCAAGGGACTGGTGAAGAAGGCCCCCTCCATCGGCACCGACGACATCCTGCCCGCCGAGCGGGAGGAAGCGATCTTCCACCACTACGGCCTGGCCTATCAGCCGGGCGTCAACGGCGAACGGCAGCTCGCGCGCCGCTGACGCCCGCAACCCGACGGAGAAGGTGCAGCCGCATGGCGATCTTCCTGTTCCTGCTTCTCGTGGCCCTCGTCCTGGGACTCATCGGCGCGGTGGCGGACGGCCTGCTCTATCTCTTGCTCATCGGCATCCTGATCTTCGCGGCCGACATCGCCTTCTTCGCCGTGCGATCCTCCCGCCGCTCGCATCACCGCCCTCTCCGATGACACGGTGACACCGGTGGCGGCCGACACGCAGGGCACGTACACGGTCGCCGCCTACGCACGGTTTCTCGGCGCGCGGTTTCTCAGCGCGCGATCGGTACGTCCCTCGTCACGCTCACCTGGTCGATGTCCGACACCCGTACCGTCACCTTCATCTCCCAGTCGCCGGGGATGGGCAGGTTGACGGCGTCGGCGCCCCAGTAGCCGCCGCGGTCCACGACCTTGGCGTCGAGGGGGCCGATGTCCTGGCTGGGGAGGGTGAAGGAGATCCGGAGTTCGGGGATGCTGACGAAGCCGCCGTCGGGGCCGTAGACCACGGCCTGGAGACCGTTGTCGCCGACGCGGCCGGGGTCGAGGGTGACCTGTACCTTGCCGCGGGCGCCGGGCCTGCCGAGGTCGAAGGGGACGTTGATGACCGAGGCCACGGGCAGGCCCGCGGACTGCTCCGTGGTCGCCGCCTCCGCCGCCGCCCGGCCCGGCAGGGTGCCGGTCAGGATCGTCGTGAGGACGAGGACCACGACGGAGACGACGACCTCGGCGAGCACGGACCGGCGAAGGGCCCGCTTACGGGCGTCCTCGGCGGGCGTGAGGGACGGCTGCTTCTCGGCGGGCGGGGGCGGGGGCGAAGGCGGGGGCGTCTCCCTGACCTCGACCGTCGTCGACGCCGAACCGTCGGCTGCCCGGGCCGCCAGGACGGGCACCCGGGACTTGTTCTCTACCGCAGCCTTCTCTGCCGAAGCCTTCTCCGCCGGAGCCACTGTCACGGTCGCCTCCTTCGTCTTCGTCTTCGTCTCCTTCGTCGCAGTGCCCTGGGTCACCGTCCGCCGGGACCACGCGCCCGCCATCAGCAGCAGCACCACCGCGACCAGCTTCGCGAGCAGGACGCGGCCGTACGTCGTGTCCGTCAGCGCGGCCGTGGAGCCGAGGCCGCGCCAGGACTGGTAGACGCCGGTCACCACCAGGACGGTCACGGACAGGCCGGCCACGCGGGAGAAGCGCATGACCACCCGGGAGGGCACGGAGGCCCGGGGGAGCAGGGTGAGCAGGGCGACCAGGCCGCCCAGCCACACCGCCATCGCCAGCAGGTGCAGCACCGCGGAGGTCATCGCCACCGGGACCTGGATGCCGGCGGACGCGTGTTCGGCGCCCGCCCAGGTCAGGGCGAGGCCCACGGCGAGCACGGCGCCCACCACGAGCGCGGCGCGGGACGGCTCGGCGCGCCTGCGCTGTCGTACGAGGACGAAGAGGGCCGCGGCGAGCAGGACCAGCCGTGCCAGCAGGGCCAGGCCGGGGCGGCCGGTCAGGGTGCGGGCGAGACCGGACGGGTCGAGGGCGTCGGCCGGGCCGGTGCCCGCCTCGTAGGGGGCGCGCAGGAAGAACAGGAAGACCGAGGAGCCCGCCAGGGTCCAGGCGCCGATCAGCAGCGGGCGGCGCAGGGGGCGGCTGTCCGGCGGACGGCATACGGCGATGAAGGCCGCCGTGCCGACGAGGAGGGCCGCGGCGATGTACGCGAGGTAGCGGCCGATGTTGTAGAGGCCGTCGGTGAGGGGGTCCTCGGTGGCGTCGGAGGGCAGGACCGCCGCCGTCGGAGAGGGCTTGCCCACGGAGAAGGTGAAGGCGCCGGAGACCGGGTGGCTGTCCGCCGACACCACGCGCCAGGCCACCGTGAAGGTGCCGGTCGCGAGCTTCTCCGGCACGGCGACCCGGACCGTGTCCGAACGGCCCTCCACATGCCCCGACTTGCCCAGCTTCAGACGCTGATTGTCCGGGTCGAGGACCCGGAAGGAGTCGTCGAGCAGGCCTACGGACTCGGTGAAGGCGAGGGTGATGCTGCGGGGTGAGGTCTTGACGACGCTTCCGTCGGCGGGATCGGTGGAGCGGAGCGCGGCGTGCGCCGAGGCCGGTCCGCCGCCGAGGAGCAGCAGGACCAGCACGGCGCCCAGCAGCACCAGCCCTTGAAGTCCCCTCCGCCCACTCCCGCTGTCCCTGCCGTGTCGTCCGTCATCGTGCCCTTCGCTCACATCACCGCTCCGTCTTCGGACTCGTGTGCTCTGCACTAGGTACGGACGGGGGCCGCGTCCTGCTCACCAGGTCGGCCGGGCCGACGCCCCGCCGTCCACCACCAGGTCGTGCCCGGTCACCCAGGACGCGAGGGGCGAGGCCAGGAACACACAGGCGTCGCCGACGTCCTCGGGTCGCCCCAGCCGGCCGACCGCGACCGCCTCCCGCCACCGCCGCACCCCCTCGGGCCAGGCCTCGGCCAGCCCCTCCCGCCCGATCAGGCCGGGCGAGACGGTGTTGACGCGGATGCCCCAGGGCCCGTACTCCTGTGCGGCCGCCCGGGCGTGCATCACGACCGCCGCCTTCGAGGCGCTGTAGTGGGCGTGCCCGGGGGCGGGCAGCCCCGCCTCCACGGAGGCGATGTGCGTGACGGTCCCTCCGCGCTCCCCTGCCCTCATGACGTCGGCCGCCGCCTGTGTGCAGGCGAACACACTGGTCAGGTTGGCGTCCACGACCGCCCGCCAGTCCGCCGCCGTCATCCCGGGCAGCGCCTGCACCGGCTGGACGCCCGCGTTGTTCACCAACGCGTCGAGCCGTCCGCCGCCCCACTCGGCGGCCTCCCGCACCACTCGCCGGCACTCGTCCTCGACGGTGAGATCGGCGCGCAGGACGACCGCCCGGCCGCCCGCCTCCCGGACGGCCGAGGCGACTTCCTCCGCCGCCTGAACCGCCGTACGGCAGTGCAGCGCCACCGCCGCGCCCTCCTGCGCGAACCGCAGCGCGATGCCCCGGCCCAGGCCGCCGCCCGCGCCCGTGATCAGGACCACCTGGCCCGCGGCCAGCTGTCCCACGGGCTTCCTCGGATTCGTCATGGTCGGCACAGTCGCGCGATCAGGGCGGCCCGGTCCGGGTGACGCGCCGTGAGGTCGGCGGCGTCGCCGTGCTCGTAGTCCGCGTAGGTGAAGCCGGGGGCCATCGTGCAGCCGAAGAAGGTCCAGGATCCCCCGGCGACCACCTGTGCGCCCATCCAGGTGCGGGCGGGCACGGTGAGCTGCGGATGCTGCCCGCCCAGGACGTCCGGTCCGAGCACGGCCGTACGGGAGGTCCCGTCCGGGGCGAGGAGCAGCAGGCGCAGCGGGTCGCCGAGGTAGAAGTGCCAGACCTCGTCGGTGGGCAGGCGGTGCAGGGCGGAGTGGTCGTCGGCGGTGAGCAGCGCGACGATCGCGGAGCCGGCGGGCCGGCCGTCGGGCTGCTCGGGGCCGGCCCAGGTACGGCGGAACAGGCCGCCCTCGCGGGGGATCGGCTCCAGGTCGTAGTGCGCGACGAGGTCCTGTGCGGTCACCGGCCGTACCGGCCGCACCTGCTCTCCCGGGGCCGCCAGTTCTTCGGGGGCCGCCAGTTCTTCGTCGGTCGTCACCCCGGAAACGCTACCTCCCGTCGGAGGAAGGCGAGCTGGGACTTCTTCTCGGGCAGGTGGACGTCCGGGAGGTCGATCTCCGGGAGCGTGACGACCGGTCCCGCCTCGAAGCCCTGCCGCAGGAAACGGGCGACCGCCTTCTCGTTGCGCACGTCGGGGTCCACGACGACCCTGCGCCGGTCCAGTCCGACCAGGACGTACGACGCGAACACCCCCATCAGCGCCGCCGACCAGCCCGACCGCACGCCCCGTTCCCCGGAGGGCGCGAGCAGGACGTGGACGCCGATGTCGCCGGGCTCGACCTCGTAGCACTCGCTGACGCGGTCCTCGGTCGGCTCGTAGGTCTGCAGCAGCCCGACCGGGTCGCCGTCCAGCTCGACCAGGAAGGCGTGGTGGGTGTCGAGGCCGGCCATATGGGCGTAGACCTCGGCGACCTGGTCCCGGGTCAGGCCGTTCATGCCCCAGAAGGCGGACCGCTCCTCGCTCACCCAGCCGTGGACGACGTCCGCGTCCCGCTCGGCGTCCAGGGGGCGGATGCCGACGGTCCCGAAGCCGTTCGCGGTCTCCTGGTGCACGTAGGTGTCAGACATCGCTCTGCTCGCTCTCCTTCGTCAGGCGCTCCCAGTCCGTGACGACCGGGGCCAGTTCGCCCTCGAGCCACAGGGGGAGCTGGTCGTGGTGGTGGGGGTGGCCGGGGACGCCGGACGCGCCGAAGGGGACGACCCACAGGCTGTCCTCGCGGCGGGCCAGGTCCCACACGTAGCGGGCGGCCGGACCGCGCGCGGCCCGGTCGGTCCAGCCGGGCACGGCCGAGGTGCACAGCACGCAGTCGTGGTCGCCGGAGAGCGCGGGGGCCTCGTACGACGGGTCGGGCAGGGCCCGCCAGGGGGCGAGGCGGTGGGTGTCGCCCCAGCGGGCGGCCGACTCGCCTGCGCCCTCCAGCCCTGTCACCTCCCGCTCGGCGACCTCCAGCCCTGCACCCTCCCGCTCGGCGCCCTCCAGCCCTCCGACCTCCTGCCCCGCGACCTCCTCGACGGCCTCCCGGACCAGTGCCGGGCGGTCGACGCCGTACGACTCCTCGGCGCGCAGCAGGTGTTCGAGGGCGAAGCCGATGCGGGGGAGGAGGGCCAGCCAGGGGAGGAGGACCTCGGGGTAGGCGGGCGGGTCGGTCAGGGCGGCGAAGGCCGGCTGGGCGGCGAAGCGGCGCACCAGCGCGCTGCGCACCGCCGCGTACCGGGCCGCGTCCTGGCTGTCGGCGTCCATCCGGCGGTTCCAGCGCAGCAGGCGGTCGCGGAGCGCGGCGGCCGGGGCGGTCAGGTCGTCGAGCGCGGCCAGGTGCTCCAGGAGCGGTGCGGCGGAGGCCAGATACGTGTCCGTGTGGATCGCCGGCATGTCCGCCGCGCCCCATTTCCGTTCCCGCCGCTCGTCGAGCAGCGCGCGGATGCGGTCGGCGCGGTGCGGCGGGGCGAACTCGACGCCCAACTCCGCGGCGGGCCCGCGCTGGTTGGCCATGACCGCGACGCCGTCGGTGAGGTCGGCGCGGGGCATCTCGTGCCAGCCGGTCCACTCGTGGCCGCTCTCCCAGGCGGGGACGAGGCGGGTGCCGTTGGCCTCGGCGCGCACCGGCACCCGGCCCGCGACCCGGTGCAGCAGGCCGCCCTCGGTGTCGGCGGCCTGGACGACGTTGACCGGCTCGGCCCAGCGGTCGAAGGCGCGGTCGACGTCGGCGACCCGGCGGGCGCGCAGCAGCGGGAGCAGCGCGCCGAAGCCGAGGTCGGCGGTGACGCGGGGCGGGTAGCGCAGGGCGAGGGCGAGCGGGGCGCCGTCGTCGAGGCCCTCGGGGCCGCCGGCGATCACGGGCCCGCGCTCGGTCTCCAGGACCTCCACCTCGACCGCCTCGACGGTCTGCTCCCCCGCCACCCGCACGAGTTCGGTGTGCCGGGCGACCCGCCGCCAGGTCCCGTCGGGGCCGAGGGCCTCGACGCCCGCGCCGGTGCGGCGCAGCCGTTCGCGGTAGAGGTCCTGGTAGTCGGCCATGGCGTTGGTGATGGCCCAGGCGACGGCGCCGGTGTGGCCGAAGTGGGCGATGCCGGGGACGCCCGGGACGGCGAGGCCGACGACGTCGAACTCGTCGCAGGCGAGGCGGATCTGCTGGTAGACCCCGGGGTCCTCGATGAAGCGGTGCGGGTCGCCGGCGATGACCGGCTGGCCGGTGACCGTGCGGTCGCCGCTCACCAGCCAGCCGTTGCTGCCGGAGGTGCCGGGTCCGTCGGTGGCGAACAGGCCGACGGCTTCGGGCCCGAGGTGGCGGGCGGCCTCCTCGCGCCACAGCTTGGCGGGGAACCCGGCGAACAGGATGTGCGTGCTCAGCCAGACGGCGAGCGGGGTCCAGGGCTCCCAGCGACCGGGGGCGAGACCGGCCTGCCGGAACTCCGGGGACGGGAACGACGTAGAAGAGTCGCCCGGGCGTTCGTCGAGACCCTCGTTGACGCCGTCGACGTAGGCCCGGACCCACTCGGCGGTCTCCGGGTCGTCGTGTTCCAGGGCGTCGAAGCAGCGGCGGGCCGTGTCGGCGAGGCGGGCGCGGCGGGCGAACACGTCCCAGGCCAGCGCCTCCGCGCCCAGGAAGGACGCCGAGGTGCCCTGCGCGCGGTGCCGTTCGACCTCCAGTTGCCAGGCGCGGTCGCGGGCGGTGACCAGACCCTGGAGGCGGGCCAGCTCGAGGGCGTCGTCGGCCCGCAGATGCGGGACGCCCCAGGCGTCCCGGTAGATATCGGTGGTCACCCTACGGACTCGCTTTGCTTTAGGTTAGCCTTGCCTAAGTAATCGGTGGGGAAAGCGTACGCGAGAGGTGAAGAGACGATGGCGCAGGGGCGGGGCTGGGAGGGCGCGGTCCTCAGGTTGATGCGGGCGAAGGACTTCACCTTCACCGTCACGGGCGGCGAGGACGTCACCGCCCGCTTCCGCCGGGTGCGCCTCACCGACGGCGGGCTGCTCGCCGCTGCCGGCGTCCACCCCACGATGTGGGTCCGGCTGTGGTTCGACAACGCGGGCAGGCCGCACCAGCGGGCGTACACCCTGGTCGACCCCGACCCGCAGGCCGGCACGTTCTCCCTGGAGTTCGCCCTGCACGAGGGTGCGGCGAGCGACTGGGCGCGGACGGCGAAGCCCGGCGACACCATCGAGGCGACCGTCCAGGGCACCGGCTTCGAGGAGCCGTCCCCCGCTCCCTCCCACGTCCTCGCGATCGGCGACCCGGCCTCCCTGCCCGCCCTCAACTCCCTGCTCGACGCGCTCGGCTCCGCCCCGGCGACCGTCTGGTTCGAGGGCGCGCCGGACGACACGCGCGACCTCCCGTTCCGGGCCGCCCCAGGCCGCCACGAGATACGGCGCGTGCCCCGCCGCGACGCCGGCGCCCACCTGGTCGAGCGGGTGCGGGCCGAGCTGCCCGCGCTGCTGACGGCCACCCCCGACCCGTACGTCTGGATCGCCTGCGACACCCGGACCACCCGCGCGCTGTCGGCGTACGTCCGCAAGGAGCTGGGCGTGCCCAAGGAGCGGATGCACGCGCTGGGGTACTGGCGGGCGGCCTGACCGCGCACGCGGCATGATCGGTGCCATGGACGTCACCCTTCACCTCGCCCAGGACCCCGAGGCCGACGAACTCCTCGGCCGCTCCCCGCTCGCCGCGCTGGTCGGGATGCTGCTGGACCAGCAGGTTCCGATGGAGTGGGCGTTCAAGGGACCCCGGACCATCGCCGACCGGCTCGGCGCGAACGACCTCGACGCGCACGACATCGCCGCCCAGGACCCGGAGACGTTCGCCGCGCTGCTCTCCGAGAAGCCGGCCGTGCACCGCTACCCGGGCTCCATGGCCAAGCGCGTCCAGCAGCTGTGCCAGTACCTCGTCGAGCACTACGACGGTGACGCGAGCGCAGTCTGGGACGGGGTCGGCAGCGGCAGGGAGCTGCTGAAGCGGCTGGAGGAGCTGCCCGGGTTCGGCAAGCAGAAGGCGCAGATCTTCCTGGCCCTGCTCGGCAAGCAGCTCGGCGTACGGCCCACGGGCTGGCGGGAGGCCGCCGGAGCGTACGGCGCGGCGAAGTCCTTCCGCTCCGTCGCCGACATCACCGGACCGGAGTCGCTGGCCAAGGTGCGGGAGCACAAGCAGGAGATGAAGGCGGCGGCGAAGGCCAAGAAGTAGGTCTTCACCCGCCTGCCCGCCCTCCCCCGCCCTCCCCCGGGGGGACTACTCCGTACGGGCGTATCTTGCGTCCGGCGTGCTGACTCGTGGGCGTGTCGTGGGGAGATGCCTCCCATGAGCAGCCCCGCCCCCCGCCTCCCGCGCAGCCGCGCCTGGCTGCGGGTTCTCGTGCTGCTGCTCGCCCTCCTGGCGACGGGCGCGCCCGTCGAGGCGTCCGCGGCGCCCGTCGTCGCCGGCGAGATCGCCGAGTACGACGTCCTGGACGCGGCGCTGCGACCCGTCGCCGGCGCTCCCCGTCCCGTCGTACCCCTGCGCCCCGCGCCCCTCCCGGGGCCCGCGCCCGGCGTCCCGGACCGGTCGGCGCACGCGTCGCCCCGGCCGCCGTACGCCCTGCGTGCCCTGCGCACCGTGGTCCTGCGCTGCTGACGGACGCCTGCGGAAGAAGGCCCGTCACATCACTCACGCGAGGGAAACAGCCATGCCCACCGATCCCTACGCGGTCCTGCGCGCCCTGCTGCGCGCCGAGGCCGTCCGCAACACGCCGAAACCGCAGGCGAGGGTCGTCGAGCCGGAGGAGTCGGCCCCCAAGAACGACCAGGGCCGCTGATCTGCCGGCGGAGGCGGGCGACCCCTGGTCTACCGCCTCCGCCGCGCCGTGCCGAAGAGGGAGCGGGTGATCTCCCGGCCGATCTGCGTACCGACGGAACGGGCCAGGGACTTGAACATTCCGCTGCCCACCACCTGTTCTACGACCGAACGGTCGGCCTCGGTCTTCTTGGACTCCCTGGGCTCCCTGAGCTCCCTGGGCTCCCTGGGCTCCCTGGGCTCCCTGGGCTCCCTGGGCGTGCCTGCCTTCGACTGCTCCCGCTGCTGCGGCCGCTCGGCCGTTCGGGTCGCCAGTTTTTCGAACGCCGACTCTCTGTCCACAGCCTGTGCATACCGCTCGTGGAGCGGGGACGCCTGGACCGCCGCGTCCAGGGCGGCCGCGCCCACCGGGCCCATCAGGGACTCGGGGGCGCGCAGCCGCGTCGCGGCGACCGGGGTCGGGGCGCCCTGCTCGCCGAGGACGGTGACGACGGCCTCGCCGGTGCCGAGGCCGGTGAGCAGCTCCTCCAGGTCGTAGGGGGAGTTCGGGAAGGTCTTCACCGTGGCCCTGAGGGCCTTCTGGTCGTCGGGGGTGAAGGCGCGCAACGCGTGCTGGACGCGATTGCCGAGCTGGCCGAGGACGTCGGCGGGCACGTCCTTCGGGGTCTGCGTGACGAAGAACACGCCCACCCCCTTCGAGCGAATCAGCCGGACGGTCTGCGTGATCGAGCCGAGGAAGGCCTTCGACGCGTCGTCGAACAGGAGGTGCGCCTCGTCGAAGAAGAAGACGAGCCCCGGCTTGTCGACGTCGCCTACCTCGGGCAGGTCGTGGAAGAGGTCGGCCAGCAGCCACATCAGGAAGGTCGAGAAGAGCTTCGGCCTGTCCTGGACCGCTGACAGCTCCAGGACCGACACGACGCCCCGGCCGTCGGCCGCCGTCCGCAGCAACTCGGCCGTGTCGAACTCCGGCTCGCCGAAGAAGCTCGCCATGCCCTGGCCTTCGAAGGCGGTCAGGGAACGGAGGATCACCCCGGCCGTCGCCGTCGACAGACCTCCGATGTTCCTCAGCTCCGCCTTCCCCTCGTCGGAGGTGAGGAAGGCGACGACCGACCTCAGATCCTTGAGGTCCAGCAGCTCCAGGCCCTTGGTGTCGGCGTAGTGGAAGATCAGGCCGAGGGACTGCTCCTGGGTCTGGTTGAGCTGGAGCACCTTGGAGAGCAGGACCGGGCCGAAGCTGGTGATCGTGGCCCGCAGCGGAATGCCGTGGCCGAGGCCGCCGAGGGCGTAGAACTCCGTGGGAAAGCCGGTCGCCGTCCATTTCTGGCCGACTTCGGCGGCCCGGGACACGACCCGGTCGTTCGCCGTCCCCGGCGCGGAGATCCCCGACAGATCGCCCTTGACGTCGGCGAGGAAGACCGGCACGCCCTGCGCCGAGAGCTGCTCGGCGATCAGCTGGAGCGTCTTGGTCTTGCCGGTGCCGGTCGCGCCCGCGACCAGGCCGTGCCGGTTGAGCACGGGCAGGGGGATGCGGACGGGCGCGTCGGGCAGACACGTCATTCCCTTCCCGTCCGCCCCTTCCCACAACAGGGCGCCCAGGTCGAGGGCCGGGCCGGAGAAGGCGTACCCGGCGGCGATCTCGCCGGCATTTGTCGACAGACCCATCGGCGGCCTCGTTCCGTTTTGCCCCTGTTCATTGCGTCTTTTCCAGGCTCGCACTCCGCCGCCATGGCTGCGCCCGGAAGGTCTGGGCCGGTAGGCTTTCCGTGTGATCTTCAAGCGCATCGGAAACGGCCGGCCGTACCCCGACCACGGCCGGGAAAGCACCCGGCAGTGGGCGGACGTGGCGCCGCGCCCGGTCCGCCTCGATCAGCTCGTCACCACCAAGCAGCAGCTCGACCTCGAGACCCTGCTCGCCGAGGACTCCACGTTCTACGGCGACCTCTTCGCGCATGTCGTGAAGTGGCAGGGCGACCTGTATCTGGAGGACGGGCTGCATCGCGCGGTCCGAGCGGCGCTGCAGCAGCGCCAGGTGCTGCACGCGCGCGTGCTCGAGCTGGACTGACCCCGCCCGCTCGCCGCCGGGACGCGCCCGTCGTAGACCCCGGAACGCACCGGAACGCACCGGAACACGCCCGTCACAGGCCCCGGGTTGACCCTTTCGGGTTCTTTCTCGGGCTTCCTCGCGGTGTCGGATGATCGTTTATTAGTCACGGCCGCTCGGGCGCACTACGCTGCGCCCATGAGCATGCTGACTCCCCCCGGCATGGGCGGCAAGTACCGGATCACGGGGGACAAGTACCCCCGCATGCGCCCCCACCGACGACGCGGCAGGCTGGTCGTCGTGGTCGTCGCCTGCGGCACCGCCCTGGGCGTGGCCGGGTGGGGCACCCTGCAGCTCATCGACGTCTTCACGGGCGGCGGAGGGACGGCCTCCGCGGCCGGCTCCAGCTCGGAGTGCTCGACGAAGGCGGACACGAAGACGAGCGCGGGCGCAAGCACCGGCACGGGCACGTCCAAGGCGAGCCCCGCCTCCTCCACGGCCGCGCTCCCCCAGCCCGCGCAGATCACCGTGAACGTCTTCAACGCCACCACCCGCAGCGGCCTCGCCAAGACCACCGCGGACGAGCTGAAGAAGCGCGGCTTCAAGATCGGCGACGTGGGCAACGCGTCCAAGGAGTACGACAAGAAGGTCACCGGCACCGGGATACTGCTCGGCCCCGCGTCCTCCCTGAACACCTCGCTGCCGGTCCTCGCCACCCAGCTCACCGCCGCCGAGCGCCGCACCGACGCGGCCCGCAAGGGCGCCGAGCTCGACCTGATCATCGGCAACGGCTTCAAGGCGCTCAGCAGCCAGGCGGACGCCACCGAGGCGCTGACGGCCCTGGCCGCGCCACAGCCGTCGGCGAGCGCCGACACGAAGAAGGGCTGCTAGCAGCCCGCCCGCTCATCAAGCCCGCCCGCTCATCCAGCCTGGCAGCCGCTGCACGGCTGCCATTCGGCTGCCGTTCGGCTGTCGGCTGACTACTCCGCCGCGCCGTACAGCCGGTCGCCCGCGTCGCCCAGGCCGGGGACGATGTAGCCGTGCTCGTTGAGGTGGTCGTCGATGGCCGCCGTGACGACGGTGACCGGGGCGCCCGCGAGCTCGCGCTCCATGACCTCCACGCCCTCCGGGGCCGCGAGCAGCACCACGGCCGTCACGTCGTCGGCGCCGCGCTTGATCAGCTCGCGGATCGCCGCGACCAGCGTGCCGCCGGTGGCCAGCATCGGGTCCAGGACGTACACCTGGCGGCCGGAGAGGTCCTCCGGCATGCGCGTGGCGTACGTGGACGCCTCCAGGGTCTCCTCGTTGCGGATCATGCCCAGGAAGCCCACCTCGGCGGTCGGCAGCAGCCGCATCATGCCGTCCAGCATGCCGAGGCCGGCCCGCAGGATCGGCACGACCAGCGGGCGCGGGTAGGAGAGCTTCACGCCGGTGGTCCCGGCGACCGGCGTGACGATGTCGACCTGCTCCGTGCGCACGTCGCGCGTGGCCTCGTAGGCGAGGAGGGTGACCAGTTCGTCGGCGAGGCGGCGGAAGGTCGCGGAGTCCGTGCGGCGGTCGCGCAGCGTGGTGAGCTTGTGGGCGACCAGGGGGTGGTCGACGACGTGGAGACGCATGTCCACAACAGTAACCGGGCCGAACCCGCCCGGCGTCCCCACACATGGTGAACCTCTCCCCCGGGCTTGGGCCGTTCGTTGGCGTCAAACCCCCCGACGGAGGGAAGGTGGTGGGGACGGAGCCGGGGTACCGGGGTGGTGTGCCTATGCCTGACCTGCCAGATCGACCAGACCTGCCAGACCTGCCGGAGCGCGACGCGCCGGACGCGCCGGAGCCGCCCGAGTCCGACGCCGAGCGCCGCCGACGCCGCGCCCGGTTCCTGCGCGAGCTGGCCGAGGCCCGCGAACTGCGCGACCGAGTCCAGCCGCGCCGCGCGAAGACCGCCCGTCTGCGGCACGCGATGCGCATGCGCACGTTCCGCTGGTAGCGGTCGGCTGCCGTACCGCGTCGTAGGCCCAAGGGGGGCCGGGCGCGGGGGACTTCGGGCCGCCGGAAGATCGCCGACGTCACGGGCGTTGCGGGGGTGGGCGTGCGTGGGCGCATCGGAAAGCCGCGTACGATCCGCTGTTGGCGGCAACGAGTGCGCTGGTGGGTTGCTTGCGGGCGTGTCACGTACCTGCGCGGTACATGCGCACGGCCCGCGATCAAAACAGCCGGACACAGGGAGCCGAAGACGTCCCCTTGACGCCTTGTTTCTGCCACGATTCCGAGTGGGTGGGGCTCGGAGCACAGCTCTCCCCGCCCATAGCCTCCGCCGGGGGGACCCCCAACCGGCACGCCTATGACCAGTGGGAGAGTCACGGTGTACTTCGCCGCACTGCTCGCGCGCACCGAAGACGGGTGGGAAGCGAGCGACACAGAGCTCGACGATGTGGAAACCCTGTCGGATCTGGCCGACCTGGCCCGGGAAGCCTCTCCCGACGAGGACACGGTGCTCGTGCTGATCGAGCAGGAGGACTCCTGGTTCGGGGTCGTCCGCATCGACGGCGAGGAGGACCCTCGCATCTACGTCTCCGACGCCGCTGCCGCCGCCCGCAGCTCGTACGGCGAGCTTCTGCTCACCGACGAACTGCTCGGAAGGGATCCGGACGACGACGACCCGGATCTGGACGCCCTCGACCTCGACGGCACCGAGGACGGTGAAGACGAGGACGAGGACGACGACGGGACCGAGGACGCCGGGACCGGCGGCTCCGCCGAGGCCGTGCCGCACGGCCCGGTCGGCGACAGCCGCATCCTCGACGACCTCGGCGTCAGCGAGAAGGAGCTGAAGACGCTGTCGGACGACGCGCTCAGCGAGATCGCCGACGCCCTGGGCGCCTCGGAGGTCCTGGAGACCGTCCGCTGACCGCATCCGTCGAACCGGGCGAGCCGGGCGAGCCCAGGAAGCCGAGCGAGCCGAGCGAGCCGGGTGCACTCGGTGCACCCGGTGCACCCGGTACATCGGGTCGCGACGACGACCCGGTACCGGTGCTGGACCCGGCACTCGACTCCGGAGTCGATCCCCCGGTCGATCCCGTACGCGACCGCTGGCGGGCTCCGATGCGGCTCGCCCTGGACGAGGCCCGGCTGGCCGTCCGGGGCGGGGACGTGCCCGTCGGCGCCGTCGTGCTGTCCGCCGACGGGACGACGGTCCTCGCCGTCGGCCACAACGAACGCGAGGCCGGCGGCGATCCGACGGCCCACGCGGAGGTCCTCGCCGTCCGGCGGGCGGCGGCGGAGATCGGGGAGTGGCGGCTGACCGGCTGCACGCTCGTCGTGACGCTGGAGCCGTGCACGATGTGCGCGGGCGCGATCGTCCAGTCCCGGCTGGACCGGGTCGTCTACGGCGCCCGCGACGACAAGGCGGGCGCGGCCGGCTCCCTCTGGGACGTCGTCCGCGACCGACGCCTCAACCACCGGCCCGAGGTCGTCGAGGGCGTCCTCGCCGACGAGTGCGCCCAGTTGCTCACCGAGTTCTTCCGCAGCCGCTGAATCAGCCCGTGCAGCAGCCGCCGCAAACCGATTTCAAACCACGCCCCACCTTGTTGTAAGGTCTCTCTCGGTAGCGTGTCCGAGCGGCCGAAGGAGCTCGCCTCGAAAGCGAGTGTGGCGCAAGTCACCGAGGGTTCAAATCCCTCCGCTACCGCTGACAACACCCTCTGATCGTGGAAACACGGTCAGGGGGTGTTCTGCTTGTCAGGAGAAATGATCTGATGGTTACACTCACGGCCGGCAACAGGGGGCCCCAGGGGTCAGCACTCACAGGGAGGCCGCCGTGGCGGTGAACGCCAAGAAGATCGCCGTCTACGTACTCGTGGTCTTCGCGCTCTACGTGATCATCACGGACCCGTCCAAGGCGGCCGACTACGTCCAGATAGGCTTCGAGGGCATATCGGACGCCGCCAAGGCCATCGGCGACTTCTTCACCTGGCTCGCCGACGGGGCCAAGTAGGGAGTAGTGCCCATGATCCGCCACCTGGTCCTCTTCAAGCTCAACGAGGGCGTCGAGCGCGACGACCCGCGGGTCGTGCGGGGCGAGGCGGCCTTCCGCGGTCTCGGCGACGAGATCGGGGAACTGCGCTTCTGGGAGCTGGGCTGGAACGTCAGCGACCGGCCCATCGCCTACGACTTCGCGATCAACTCGGCGGTCGAGGACGTGGACGCGCTGAAGCGGTACATCGAGCATCCGGCCCATCAGGCGGGCGTCGCGCTGTGGCGCGAGTTCGCCACGTGGGTGGTCGCCGACTACGAGTTCTGAGCCCCTCGCTCAGGAGCCCCCCGCCGGAACGGCGGGGGGCTTTCGTGCGCATTACGCCCCAACTTGCCCCTCAACACGGCGTAACACGGTGATATGCGGTGCTTGCACACAGTGCACATGTCTTGTGATGCTATGACCGCTATTGACGGATGAGTTGACCGACGAGTGCCCGTTGAGTGTCCGATGTGTGACCGATGAAGAGGTGGCGTTGACCGTGTCGGCCAGTACTGCGCCGCCCCAGGAAACCGCGGAAGCCCCGCCGACCCCGCAGCCGACCCCGCAGCCGACCGCGCCGCGCAGCCGCGGCGCCGACACCCGGGCCCTCACCCAGGTGCTCTTCGGCCAGCTCAAGGGGCTCCAGCCGGGCACGCCGGAGCACAACCGGGTGCGCGGGGCGCTCATCGAGGCCAACCTCCCGCTCGTGCGCTACGCCGCCGCCCGCTTCCGCTCCCGCAACGAGCCGATGGAGGACGTCGTCCAGGTCGGCACCATCGGCCTGATCAACGCCATCGACCGCTTCGACCCGGAGCGGGGCGTGCAGTTCCCGACGTTCGCGATGCCGACGGTCGTCGGCGAGATCAAGCGGTACTTCCGCGACAACGTCCGCACGGTCCACGTCCCGCGCCGGCTGCACGAGCTGTGGGTCCAGGTCAACAGCGCGACCGAGGACCTGACCACCGCCTTCGGCCGTACTCCGACCACGGCCGAGATCGCCGAGCGGCTGCGCATCGCCGAGGACGAGGTCCTGTCCTGCATCGAGGCGGGCCGCTCGTACCACGCGACCTCGCTGGAGGCCGCCCAGGAGGGCGACGGCCTGCCGGGCCTGCTGGACCGCCTCGGCTACGAGGACCCGGCCCTGGACGGCGTGGAGCACCGCGACCTCGTCCGCCACCTCCTGGTCCAACTCCCCGAACGCGAACAGCGGATCCTTCTCCTGCGCTACTACAGCAACCTCACGCAGTCCCAGATCAGCGCGGAACTCGGCGTCTCCCAGATGCACGTGTCCCGGCTACTCGCGCGTAGCTTCCAGCGACTTCGCTCCGCGAACCGCATCGAGGCGTGACCCGACACGCCCCTCGAAACGTCACTCGATCCGGGATCGCAAGCGCGACCGAGTCGTCACCGTTGAGAGCGAATCGCTCAACAGGGCGCTTCCCGACAGATCTGGGCTGAAAAACCGTCACACCCCCTCTTTCCAGGGCTGATTCGTTACAGAGATGTCGACATGTCACTACAGCGTGTTGCCGACATGTGACATTCTGCGGGAAGCGCGTTTGCCGGGGCCTCGGCTCCGGTATTCAGGTGAAGGTCGACGTTCCTCAACCGGGAGCGATCGCGACCGTCCCGCGACCCAAAGGGGGTGGCATGTCCGCAGACCAGGGCAGCTCGAAGGTGCTCACGCTCATGAAGAGCGAGGCCTCGCCCGTCGCGCCTGTCGAGCCCGACGTACTCGACAGCGTCACGGCCCCCGAGGCCGCGCCTGCCCCGGCCCTCCCGGCCACCGGGGCCATCGACACCCGCACCCTGTCCCGCTCCCTGTTCCTGCGACTGGCCGCGCTCGCCGAGGACAGCCCCGAGCGCGTCTACGTCCGGGACACGCTCATCGAGCTCAACCTCCCGCTCGTCCGGTACGCGGCGGCCCGCTTCCGCTCCCGCAACGAGCCGATGGAGGACATCGTCCAGGTCGGCACCATCGGCCTGATCAAGGCGATCGACCGCTTCGACTGCGAACGCGGCGTGGAGTTCCCGACGTTCGCGATGCCGACCGTCGTCGGCGAGATCAAGCGCTTCTTCCGCGACACGTCGTGGTCGGTGCGCGTGCCGAGGCGACTGCAGGAGCTGCGACTGGCCCTCACCAAGGCCAGCGACGAGCTCTCGCAGAAGCTGGACCGTTCGCCCACCGTCGCCGAACTGGCCGCGGTCCTGGGCGTGTCGGAGGAGGACGTGGTCGACGGCCTGGCCGTCGGCAACGCGTACACGGCGTCCTCCCTGGACTCCCCGGCCCCCGAGGACGACGGCGGCGAGGGCTCCCTGGCCGACCGCCTCGGCTACGAGGACACGGCGCTGGAGGGCGTGGAGTACCGCGAGTCCCTCAAGCCGCTCCTCGCCAAGCTCCCGCCCCGCGAGCGGCGCATCATCATGCTGCGCTTCTTCGCCAACATGACCCAGTCCCAGATCGGCGAGGAGGTCGGCATCTCCCAGATGCACGTCTCCCGCCTCCTCACCCGGACGCTGTCCCAGCTCCGCGAGGGCCTGATCTCCGACTGACCCCGGCCGTCCGGCCATCCCGGGCCGGAGGCCTCCTTCCTGACGGAGCGACAGCCACGCTGGCGCGATGCGAGAAGGGGCGACACGGACACGTGGCCGTCGAGGCGCCGCACTGGGCGCGTCGGCGGCCGCCGTCGTGTCCACCGCGATCGGTCCGGCGGGCGGACGGGGGCGGGGACGGGGACGAAAACGGAGACGGGAGCCTCAACTCGGCTGCCGGGCGGGGCAGTACAGCCGTGACAGGCCATACGGGCGACACGAGCGGTACAGGGGGGACAGTGCAGCCCTCCTCCGCGCAGTCGGCCCCGACGACACCGACTCCGCGGACGTTACGGGGAATGACCGCACGCCGAAGCCGCACGCCGCGCCCATGAGCCGACGTGCGGAAACGTACGCGTACGCGGGTTACTTCAGCGCCAGCCAGGCCACCGCGGCGACGACCGCCACCGCGACGACGATGCCGATGATCAGGCCGATGCGGGGACCCGCGGGGGCCACCGCCTGCTGCTGACGGGCCTGGGGGGCCTCGTCGACGAACGCGCGGAACATCTGGGTGCTGCCGGCGGGGTCGTGGTTGCCCTGGGGGCCCTGGGTGTTAGCCATGTCCCGAGACACTAGCGAATCCCGGGGTACGACCCAAGCGCGGGCTCCGCCCCGACCCACGGGGGGCTCCACCCTCGCACCAGCCCCCCTTACCTGCCCGTTTACGTTCGCAATACTTGCCTTTGCCAAGTCTTTGTTTCACCCCCCTGCCGTTTTATTTGCCTGTAGCAACCAACCAGCTCTATGGTTGCTCGGAGCAACGATATGGGAGGGGTGAGCGGCGATGGCCGAGCGGGCGCAGTACGAGGAGCTGATCCGTCAGTTCAGCGCCTTCGGCGCCGTACGCCGGGAGATGGGACGGATCCTGCCGGGCGACTGCCCGAGCGGCTCCGCCGCCGTGCTGGCGCTGCTGGGCCGCTACGGCGACATGCGCATGAGCAGGCTCGCGGAGCTGCTCGCCGTGGACATGTCGGTGACCAGCAGGCATGTGACCCATGTGGCCGACCGCGGCTGGATCGACCGTTCCCCGGACCCGGCCGACAAGCGCTCGCGCATCCTGCGCCTCACCCCGGCGGGCCGCGACCAGGTCGACGAACTGTCCCTGCGCACCTGCCGGATGCTCGCCGAGCGGCTGGACGACTGGAGCGACGACGACGTCGCCCAGCTCACCCGTCTCATGGCCCGCCTCAGGGCCGACTTCGAACAGACCACCCGTACACCCGCATAAGCATCACCAGAGAAGGAAGACCATGGCAACGACCACACCAGCCGGTGTGCGGGCCCACGCCAAGCACGGGGGAGGCTCCACCGGCCCCTCGGGCGAGGTCCAGATGACGCACCGGCAGATCATGGAGGCGCTCTCCGGGCTGCTGCTCGGCATGTTCGTGGCGATCCTGTCGTCCACGATCGTCTCCAACGCCCTGCCCGAGATCATCGGCGACCTGGGCGGCGGCCAGTCCGCGTACACCTGGGTCGTCACCGCCGCGCTGCTGTCCATGACCGCGGCCACGCCCCTGTGGGGCAAGCTCTCCGACCTGTACAGCAAGAAGGCGCTCGTCCAGATAGCGCTCGTCATCTACGTGCTGGGGTCGGCGGCCGCCGGACTCTCGCAGAACGCCGGCACACTGATCGCCTTCCGCGTCGTGCAGGGCATCGGCGTCGGCGGTCTCTCCGCCCTCGCGCAGATCGTGATGGCCGCGATGATCTCCCCGCGGGAGCGCGGCCGTTACTCCGGCTACCTCGGCGCGACCTTCGCCGTCGCCACCGTCGGCGGCCCGCTGCTCGGCGGCGTCATCACCGACACCTCGTGGCTCGGCTGGCGCTGGTGCTTCTACGTCGGCGTGCCCTTCGCCGTCATCGCGCTGATCGTGCTGCAGAAGACCCTGCACCTGCCCGTGGTCAAGCGCGAGGTCAAGGTCGACTGGGGCGGCGCGTTCCTGATCTCCGCCGCGGTCTCCCTGCTGCTGCTGTGGGTCACCTTCGCCGGTGACAAGTACGACTGGGTGTCGTGGCAGACGTACACGATGGTGGCCGGTTCGATCCTGCTCGGGCTGCTGTTCGTGCTCGTGGAGTCGAAGGCCAGCGAGCCGATCATCCCGCTGCGGCTGTTCCGCAACCGCACCATCACCCTGTCGTCGCTGGCCTCGCTCTTCGTGGGCGTCGCGATGTTCACCGGCACGGTGTTCTTCAGCCAGTACTTCCAGCTGGCGCGGGACAAGTCGCCGACCATGTCGGGCGTCATGACGATCCCGATGATCGGCGGACTCTTCATCTCCTCCACCGTCTCCGGCCAGTTCATCACCCGGACCGGCAAGTGGAAGCTCTGGCTGGTCGGCGGCGGTGTGCTGGTCACGGCCGGCCTCGGCCTGCTCGGCACCATCCGGTACGACACGGACTACTGGAAGATCGCCATCTTCATGGCCCTGCTGGGTCTCGGCATCGGCATGATGATGCAGAACCTGGTCCTCTCCACGCAGAACCAGGTCGCCCCGTCCGACCTCGGCTCGGCCAGCTCCACGGTCACCTTCTTCCGTTCCCTCGGCGGCGCGGTCGGCGTCTCCGCGCTGGGCGCGGTCATGGCCCACCGGATCACCGACTACGCCAAGGACGGCATCGCCGGCCTCGGCCCGCAGTACGCGTCCCTCGCCTCCGGTTCGAGCAGCGACTCCATCCCGGACATGGACAAGCTGCCCGCCCCGCTGCGCACGGTCATGGAGAGCGCGTACGGTCACGGCATCGCCGACGTCTTCCTCATCGCCTCGGCGCTGGCGCTGCTCGCCTTCCTGATCACGCTGTTCATCAAGGAGGTGCCGCTCAAGACCCGGGGCGGCATGGCCCAGGCGGCCCACGCCGACACTGCCACCGACGCCGACACCAAGACCAACACCGTCGCCGTCGCCGAGACCAGGACCGAGACCAAGACCGAGCCCGAGCCCGAGCCCGAGCCCGAGACGACAACCGCCGTCGCCTCCCCCACCAACAGCGCTTCCGCCGTCGGCGTCCCGGTGCACGGCTTCGTCCGTGGTGCCGAGAGCACGCCTCTCGCGCAGGCCGCCGTCACGCTGATCTCCCTCGCCGGACGTCAGCTGGGCCGGTCGGTCGCCCAGGCCGACGGCTCCTACGCGCTGGACGCGCCGGGCACGGGATCGTATGTGCTCATCGCCTCCGCGGACGGGTTCCAGCCGCAGGCGTCCACGATCGTCGTGAACGGCGAGCCGGTCGCGTACGACGTGCTGCTCAGCGGGACCAGCGGGCTGACCGGGGTCGTGCGGGCCGGCGAGTCCGGTGCGGGCGTCAAGGACGCGATGGTGATCGTCACCGATGTGCGCGGGGATCTGCTGGCCACCGCAACCAGCGGCGAGCAGGGCGAGTTCTCCTTCACGGAGCTGGTGCCGGGCGCCGTGACCGTCGCGGTGAACGCCGCCGGGTTCCGGCCGAGCGCCCTGCCCGTGGAGATCGGCGCGACGGGCGTGACCCGTGCGGAGGTCGTCCTCGACGCGGGCGCCCAGCTCCACGGCGTCGTACGGGCGCCGCACGGTCCGCTGGCCGACGCGCGCGTGACGCTCGTGGACGCGGCGGGCAACGTGGCCGGCTCGGCGACGACCGGTGCGGACGGGGCGTACGCCTTCGCGGATCTCGACGCCGGCGAGTACACGGTCATCGCGACCGGCTACCCGCCCGTGGCCGCCGCGCTGACCGTCGCCGGATCCGGCGTCGACGGTCATGACATCGAGCTCGCCCACCCGGGGGAGTAGGACGGACGGTCCCGGTGGGCGGTGGGGTGCGCCCCGCCGCCCACCGGGCTCTTTGGAGGAGTTACCCGAGATGGCACTGACCGCGAGAATCCGCACCAGGGACGGCTGGGCCGTGTCGCACGCCGTCGTCACGGTGACCGACATGACCGGCGCCCAGGTGCTGCGGGCGGAGGCGGACGACGAGGGCGCCGTACGGGATGCGACCGGGCTCGCGCCCGGGCCGTACACCGTCATCGTCACGGCCGTCGGGTACGCGCCCGCCGCGGCCACCGCGATCGTGACCGCGGGAGGACGGGCGGAGGTCGGGACGGTCACCCTCGCCCGGCAGGGCGGGACCGAGCTGCCGCCGCCCGGCCCCTGGACCGTCGACCCCGCGCACTCCACGGTCGGCGCGGTCGCCCAGCACCTGGGCATCTCCAGCGTGCGCGGCCGGTTCACGGAGTTCTCGGCGGCGATCGAGGTCGCCCCGGACGACCTCGCCAAGTGCCGGGTGGAGGCGGTGATCCAGGCGGCGTCCATCGACACCGGCAACGGCATCCGCGACGCCCATCTGCGCTCGGCGGACTTCCTGGACGTCGGGACGCACCCGGAGATCGTCTACCGCTCGACCGGGCTGACGGCGGCGGGCCCGGACCGCTGGACGGTCCACGGCGACCTGACGATGCGCGGCATCGCCCGCCCCGTCGACCTGGACCTCGCCTGCCTCGGCACCGGCTCCGACCCCTGGGGCGGCACCCGGGCGGCCTTCCGGGCGACGGCGGAGCTGCACCGCGAGGACTTCGCCATGAACTACAACCAGGTCGTCCAGGCGGGCATCGCGGCCATCGGCACCACACTGAAGGTGGAACTGGAGGTCCAGGCGGTGCAGGGGGACGCGCTGCCGCAGGCGTAGGCCTGTCAGGCTCAGCCGGGACGGGCGGGCGTGCGCCTAGGCTGGCCCCATGGCACCGAACATCGCGACGAACACCACGGTCTCCCTGGACGATCTGCTGGACTTCGTACGGCCCCGGCACCGCGCGATCCTGCTGACCCGGCGGGCCGACGGCAGCCCCCAGGCCTCGCCGCTGACCTGCGGGGTCGACGACTCGGGGCGGATCGTGGTCTCCACGTACCCGGAGCGGGCCAAGACCCGCAACGCCAAGCGGGACCAGCGGGTCAGCCTCCTCGTGCTCAGCGACGACTGGAACGGACCGTGGGTCCAGATCGACGGCTCCGCCGAGGTGATCGACACGCCGGACTCCGTCGAGCCCCTCGTGGAGTACTACCGCAACATCGCCGGAGAACACCCCGACTGGGACGAGTACCGGGCGGCCATGGTCAAGCAGGGAAAGTCGATCATCCGGGTCACCCCGGAGCGGTGGGGGCCGGTGGCCACGGGCGGGTTCCCGGCGCGGCTGGTCGCCGACCAGCAGGACTGAACCCGGCGAAGGTCAACCGACGGACGGAGTCCGGCGTGGCGTCCTGAAGCCTGCACGGCGTCCCGAAGCCTGCGCGGCGTCCCGAAGCCTGCGCGGCAGTGCGAGGAACGCGGACGACAGGGTCAGCCGCGTTCCGCCATCGCCTCGATGCCCGCGATCAGCAGGTCCAGGGCGAAGTCGAAGTCCCGCTCCCACATCTCCTCCACCGTGCCGCCGCCCCGGGCCGCCACGATGTCCTCTGACTCCCTGACGACGTCGGCGGCCTGCGGGGCCCGGATCACGGCGCTCATGGCGTGCTGGAAGTACTCGTCCGGGGTCATGCCGACGGCCGTACAGCGGGCGATGAAGTGGCCCTCGATCGTGCCGAAGCCGTACACGAACTGGAAGACGGAGGAGACGGCGGCCGCCAGACCGCGCGTGGGCAGCCCGGTACGGCGGATGACGTGCTGGACCGCGCGGGAGAAGGCCAGGTTGTTCGGGCCCACGTTGAGGAAGGTGCCCGCCAGCGGCGACAGCCACGGGTGATGGACCAGCAGCGTGCGGTAGGACCGGGCCAGCGCGCGCAGCTGCTCGCGCCAGTCCTCGTCCGCGTCCAGGTCGGGCAGGCTCAGCTCGCCGAAGGCCGCGTCCAGGGCGAGTTCGAGGAGGTCGTCCTTGGTGTCGACGTACCAGTAGACGGACATCGCCGTCACGTTCAGCTCGGCCGCCAGCCGTCGCATGGAGAACTTGGCGAGCCCCTCGGCGTCCAGCAGCCGCACGGTGACCTCGGTGATCCGCTCCCGGTCGAGCCCGGACGGCTGCCCGCCACCGCCGCGTCCGCGCCGGCGTGCCTTGCCTTCCAGCCAGACGCTGCGCTGCGCGGCTTCCCCGGCGGTCTCGGCCATGGCAGGGCACCTTCCTGGAGTTCCCGGTCCTTGGTGAAGATGCTAGGCCGCGGCGCTCCCTTCAGGGGCCAGGGGCAGCACCGGCGGCTTCTCGTCCCGTTCCGCCCTGCGCAGCAGCACCGACGCCACGACGCCGCCGATCAGCACGGCCAGCGCCCCCACCAGCTGGCTGCTCTCCAGCCCGGAGGCGAACGCGTCGGTGACGGCCCGCTTCTCCTTTGCCGACCCCGCGGCCGCGAGGGCCGCCGGCAGCGACCCCGCCGCGACCGGAATCGCCGCCGCGAACCGCGAGTTGAGCACCGCCCCGAGGACGGCCACCCCCAGCCCGTTGCCGAACTCGGCCAGCGTGCCGTTGACCCCGGCCCCGACGCCCGCCTTCTCCGGCGGTATCGCGCTCATGATGGCGTTGGCCATGGCCGGGTTGGCTAGCGCGGCGCCCACCCCGATGAGCACCAGCCCGAGCAGCAGCCCGGCGTACCCGTGGGTCGTGAGCAGCGCGATCGACACCAGGCCGCCCGACATCAGCACCATCGCGAGCAGGACCGCCGTCGGCGCCCCCAGCTTCCCCGTCCACTTCGCCGACAGCCCGGAGAAGTTCAGCGCGATGATGGTCAGCGCCAGCGGAGCGGTCCGCAGGCCCGCCTCCAGGGGGCCGTATCCGAGGACGAACTGGAGGTGCTGGGTGAGCAGGAACAGCGCGCCGGCCATCCCGAAGGTGATCAGCACCATGCCGGCGACCGCGCCCGTGAACCGGCGGTCGCGGAAGAAGTGCAGGTCGAGCATGGGGTACGGGATCCGGCTCTCCCAGTAGGCGAACCCGGCGAGGACGGTCACCGCCACGGCCCCGCTCACCAGCACCCGCGCCGACGTCCAGCCGTGCGACGGGCCGGAGATGATCGCGAAGACGAGTGCGGTCATGCCGATCGTGGAGAGGACCGCGCCCGGCAGGTCGGGCCGGTCGCCTTGGCCCGGAGCTCCGGGGGTTGCCCCCCGGGAGGATTCGGCCTTGGACTCGGGGACCAGGACGACGACCGCGGCCAGGGCCAGCGCCGCGACCGGCAGGTTGATCAGGAAGATCGCACCCCACCAGAAGTGGTCGAGGACGAAGCCGCCGATGAGCGGGCCGGTCGCGAAGCCCAGCGCGTTCACCGCGGCCCAGACGCCGATCGCCCTCGGCCGTTCCTCGGCCGTGAAGATCTGCATCACCACGGCGAGGGTGGTGGTCATCAGCAGCGCGCCCCCGACGCCCATTCCGGCGCGCGCGGCGATCAACTGTCCCGTGCCGTCCGCGAGCCCGGCCGCCAGCGAGCCGACGCCGAACAGCGCCAAGCCCGTGATCAGCATCTTCTTACGGCCGTAGCGGTCGGCGGCGCTGCCCGCGGTGAGCAGCAGGCCGGCCTGCACCAGCGAGTAGGCGTTGATCATCCACTGGATGTCGGCGGTGGCCGCGTGCAGCTCGCGGGTGAGCGAGGGGATCGCGACGTTCAGGACGGTGTTGTCGAGCAGGACGGTGAGCTGCGCGAGGCAGATGACGCCGAGGATCAGCCAGCGTTGGGGGTGTCCTTGGGGAGTCGGGGACGGGGGCGGGGACGGGGACGACGGGGAGGGGGACTGGGACGGGGACGAAGTCATGCCGTACACCGTAGAAGGGTTCCCATACGCTGTACAACAGGGTTGCGAAGAAGGGCGGTGGCATCAAGCCACCGCCCTTCTCTTCTCTCAGCCCGGTCGGCGAACCGGCGAACCCGCCGTCAGCTGCTCGCCTTCTGCGTCAGGTCGTAGAAGGTGGCCGAACCGACCGTCACCTTCTTGAAGTTGGCCTCGACCCAGGAGGTGATCTGCGAGGACGTGCCGCTGCTGCTGCCGCTCATGCCGCCGCCGGAGCCACTGCTGATGAAGTAGTGGATCTTGCCGTCGGTCACGTACTGCTTGAACTGCGCCAGCGTCGGCGACGGGTCGGTGCCGTTGAAGCCGCCGATCGCCATCACCGCGTCACCGGTGGCGAGTTGGTAGCTCGCGGCGTTCTGCGCGCCGATCGCGGCCGCGGCCCAGGTGTACTTGCCGGAGTCGGCCTCCAGCAGCTTCTTGGCCTCGTCGGTGACCGAGGCGCCGTTGAGCAGACCGCCGACACCGCCACCGCCGCCCATGCCGCCGCCGTCGCCGGTCTGGCCGCCCTGCTGGTTCTGACCCTGGCCCTGGCCCTGCGTGCCGCCGGTGCCGTTCTGGGTGTTGCCGTTGCCGTTCTGCTGGTTCTGGCCGGGCATGCCGCCGCCGGGGAAGCCGCCGGCGCCGCCGCCCTGCTGGCCCTGACCCTGGGTGTTGCCGTTGCCGTTCTGGGTCTGGCCGCCGGGGCCGCCGCCGTTGCCGCCGAAGCCGCCCCGACCGCCGCCACCGGGACCGCCGCCGCCCATCATGCTCGCGCCGGCCGGACCGGCGGTGACGATGGAGCCGGTGTGGCCCTCCTGCAGGGTGCTGATGGTGTACGCCGTGGGTCCGGCCAGCGCGGCCACCAGGCCCACGGAGGCCGCCGCGAGGGCGAGCTGACGGTTGATCCGGCCCACGAAGATCAGGCCGAGGGCCGCCGCGAGGCCGCCGATCAGGACCAGCCACTTCAGCCAGGGCAGGTAGTCGGAGGTGCGGTTGAGCAGGACGTACGACCAGGCCGCCGCCGCGACGACCGAGGCCGCGAGGGTGATCGAGGCCCACAGCTCGGACCGCTTCTCCCACAGGACGCCGGCGCCCATGCCGATCACGGCCGCCATGTAAGGGGCGAGGGCCACCGTGTAGTACTGGTGGAAGATGCCCGCCATGTAGCTGAAGACGACCATGGTGATCAGCAGCGAGCCGCCCCAGACGAGGAACAGACCGCGGGTCGTCGACGTCCGCTTCAGCTTGCGGGTGGCGACCAGACCGCCGACGAGCAGGACCAGCGCGGCCGGCAGCAGCCAGGAGATCTGGCCGCCGATCTCGGAGTTGAACATCCGATCCCAGCCGGTCTCGCCCCACTGCCCGGTGCCGCCTGCGCCACCGCCGCCGCCGACGCTGCCGGTCTCCTCGCCGTTGAGGCGGCCGAGACCGTTGTAGCCGAAGGTCAGTTCGAGGAAGGAGTTGTTCTGCGAGCCGCCGATGTACGGGCGGGAAGAGGCGGGCCACAGCTCGACGATCGCGACCCACCAGCCGCCGGACACGATCAGCGCGCCGGTCGCGACGGCCAGCTGACCGAACCGCTTCTTCAGACCCACCGGGGCGCACACCCCGTACACGATGGCCAGCGGCGGCAGGATCAGGAAGGCCTGCAGGGTCTTGGCGAGGAACGCGAAGCCGATCGCGACCCCGGCCCACACCAGCCACTTCGTCCGGCCGTCCTCCAGCGCGCGGGCCACCATGTAGCAGGCCACGGCCATCAGCAGGGCCAGCATCGCGTCCGGGTTGTTGAACCGGAACATCAGCGCGGCGACGGGGGTGAGCGCGAGCACGGCGCCCGCGATCAGACCGGCCGCGGGGCTGAACCGGCGGCGCACGGAGGCGTAGACGACGGCGACCGTGCCGACGCCCATCAGCACCTCGGGAGCGAGGATCGCCCACGAGTTCAGGCCGAAGATCCGCACCGACAGCGCCATCGGCCACAGCGACGCCGGAGGCTTGTCGACGGTGATGGCGTTGCCCGCGTCCAGCGAGCCGAAGAAGAAGGCCTTCCAGCTCTGGCTGCCGGCCTGGACGGCCGCGGAGTAGAAGGAGTTGGCGTAGCCGGAGGCGCTCAGGTTGTACAGGTAGAGGAGCAGGGTGGCGGCCAGCAGGCCGAGGAAGGCCGGGCGCGCCCAGCGGGGGTCCTCGGGGCGGCCGCGCCACAGTCTGCGGACGAAGGGCTGCTTCGGCTCACCCGACCCGGGCGCCGTGGCGGCCGGTTCCCCGGGGGCCGCGAGCACGTCGGCCTGCGGTGTGTCCCAGGTGGTCGTCTGATCGAGGTGGGTGGTCATCGGGGGTCCCCCGCGTCGGTGTCGTGGGGGCGCACGGGCTGCAGCCGCATGGTGGCGTCCCTCCAGGTGCCGTCCGCGGCTTCGCCGGCGCGGAACTGAGTAGTGCTGGTGGTGGCACCGGTGGTGGTGCCGGCAGTGCTGGTGCTGTGCGGGTGGTCGACCTGGCGGCGCTGCGGCAGCGGCGCGTACGCGCCGCCGGCCTGCGGAGAGCCGGTCGGGTACGTCGGTGCGGAGGCGCCCGCCGTGGGGTGGGCGGCGACCACGGCGGTCGTCGGGTCCTCGCCCTCGCGCCGGTCGGAGAACACCCACACCCGGAAGAGCAGGAAGCGCAGCACGGTCGCCGCGAGGTTGGCGGCGATGAGCACCGCCAGCTCGGTGGAGTGCGCCGGGCTGGAGGTCGCCGCGTTCAGGGCGACGAGGGATCCGCTGGTCAGCGCGAGGCCGATGCCGAAGACGACCAGGCCCTGCGCCTGGTGCCGGACGGCCCCGCCGGGCCCGCGCACCCCGAAGGTGAGGCGGCGGTTGGCGGCGGTGTTGGCGACCGCGGAGACCAGCAGCGCGAGCGCGTTGGCGACCTGCGAGCCGCCGAACTGGCGGAAGGCGCTGTACAGCGCGAGGTAGAAGAGGGTGGACAGGGCGCCCACGACACAGAAGCCGACGAGCTGGCGGGCCAGGCCCTTGGGTACGTCCATGATGTCGCGGTCGCGGGGGTCGTCGCCGAACGGCCTGGTCAGCCGGTCCAGCGGCAGAGAGCCGCCGGCCAGCGCCTTCCCCACGCGCCACACCCCCTTCAGGTCGTCGGTCGCCGTCTTCACGATGTGCACCGTGGAGTTCGGGTCGTCGACCCAGTCGACCGGCACCTCGTGGATACGAAGACCGGCCCGCTCGGCCAGGACCAGCATCTCAGTGTCGAAGAACCAGCCGGTGTCTTCCACCAGGGGGAGCAGAACTTGTGCCACGTCACGCCGGATCGCCTTGAACCCGCACTGCGCGTCCGAGAAGCGGGCCTGGAGCGAGCCGCGCAGGATCATGTTGTACGCCCGGCTGATGAACTCCCGCTTGGTCCCGCGCACGACACGGGAGCTACGGGCGAGCCGGGAGCCGATCGCCAGGTCGGAGTGGCCGGAGATCAGCGGCGCCACCAGCGGCAGCAGCGCGTTGAGGTCGGTGGACAGGTCCACATCCATGTAGGCGAGGATCGGCGCGTCCGAGGCCGACCAGACGGTCCGCAGCGCACGGCCGCGGCCCTTCTGCTCGAGCCGGAAGGACTTGACCTCCGGGATCCGCGTCTCCAGCCGCCGCGCCACCTCGGGAGTGGTGTCCGTCGACGCGTTGTCCGCGATCGTGATGCGGAACGGGTACGGGAACGTACGCGCCAGGTGGTCGTGCAGTCTCTGGACGCACGGCTGGAGGTCCTTCTCCTCGTTGTAGACGGGGATCACTACGTCCAGGACAGGCGTACCGGCTGCCGCGGCCGGGAGGTGCTCCCGCGCCGGCAGGGTGCCGGGAGAAGAGTCGGTTCGCATGTCAACGACTTTCGTCAAGCGCCCTGTTGCACCCATGTGGTGGCACTGTGCTCGACCTGTGAGTCGAGTTGCCAGTTCGTTTCGGGCGCGGGCTGGGGCACGGCGGGGGCAAGCGCGGGCAAATGCACCGTAAAGACGGTCTGCCCGGGCACGCTGTCGACGGTCACGGCGCCACCGTGCGCGGTCGCCACGGCCTGCACGATGGCGAGGCCCAGACCGGTCGAGCCCGAGGCGCGGGAGCGCGAGGAGTCACCGCGCGCGAACCGTTCGAAGACGTGCGGAAGCAGATCGGGCGGGATGCCCTGACCGTTGTCCTGGACGTCCACGCACAGCCACGGCCCACGCCGCTGCACCCGTGCGGTGACGGTCGTACCGGGCGCGGTGTGCGTACGGGCGTTGGCCAGCAGGTTGACGAGCACCTGTTGCAGCCGTGCCGCGTCGGCGGACACGAGGGCGGGCTCGTCGGGAAGTTCCAGGCGCCAGACGTGGTCGCGTCCGGCGGCGCGGGCGTCGCTGATCGTGTCGATGACCAGCGGTACGAGGTCGGTCTGCTCGAACTGCAGCGGGCGACCCGCGTCGAGGCGGGCGAGCAGCAGCAGGTCCTCGACGAGGAAGGTCATCCGGCCGGCCTCGGACTCGATGCGGCCCAGCGCGTGCTTGGTGTCGGGGCCGACCTCCTCCCGTCCGCGCCGGGTCAGCTCGGCGTATCCCCTGATGGAGGCGAGGGGGGTGCGCAGCTCGTGACTGGCGTCCGCGACGAACTGGCGGACCCGCATCTCGCTCTCCTGGCGGGCGTGCAAGGCGCCGTGGACGTGGTTCAGCATCCGGTTCAGCGCGGCGCCTACCTGGCCGACCTCGGTGTGCGGGTCGGTCTCGGACTCCGGGACACGCTCGCTGAGGTTGACCTCGCCGGTGTGCAGGGGGAGTTCCGAGACCCGGGTGGCGGTCGCGGCGACCTTGCGGAGGGGGCGGGTGGCGACACTGACCATCACGGTGCCCGCGAGGGCCGCGGCGATGAGACCGGCGACGGTGAGGCTGATCTCGACGATGATCAGGGTGTTGATGGTGTTGTCGACGTCGGAGGTCGGGATGCCTACGTAGTAGTCGCCGTTGTTGCCGTGGATGTACTGGACCCGGTAGGTGCCGAGACCGGAGATCTCGACGGTGTGCCGTTTCCCGTCCTGCGAGACCGAGCCGAGCACCTTCATCTGGGCCTCGGTGAGTCCCTCGGGGTCCATCCGCGGGATGTTGTTGTCGTCGTTCTTCTTCTCGCCGACCTTGCCGCTGGTGATCGAGCCGTTCTCGACCTTGGCCGCGAGGGCCCTCTGCGGCCCCGGGCCCTGGGAGACGAACTCGTCGAGGGTCATCTGCTTCTGGGGCGCGTTGGTGTTGCCGTTGGCGGTGCCGTTGCTGTTCTTGGCGCCGTCCTTGCCACCGGGTCCTCCGGCGGGGCCGCCGGAGAGGCGCATGGTGGCCTCCTTCAGGGAGCCGTCCAGCTGCCCGTACAGATGGTCCCGCAGCACCAGGGTGGTCACGGTGCCGATCACCGCGCAGATCACGGCGATCAGGGTCACGGACACGACGACGAGCCTGGTCCGCAGGGTGCGCGGCTTCCCCGCTCGTCTCTTCTGCGGACGCGGCCGTCGTCGCCCGCTCATGAGGCCGCGGGCTTGATCAGGTACCCGGCGCCACGCCGGGTGTGGATCATCGGCTCACGCCCCGCGTCTATCTTGCGGCGCAGGTAGGAGATGTACAGCTCGACGACGTTGGCCTGGCCTCCGAAGTCGTAGGACCACACGCGGTCCAGGATCTGCGCCTTGCTGAGCACGCGCCGCGGGTTGCGCATCAGGAAGCGCAGCAGCTCGAACTCGGTGGCGGTCAGGTGGATGTTGTCCCCGGCGCGCGAGACCTCGTGGCTGTCCTCGTCGAGGGTGAGGTCCCCGACGACGAGCACGGAGTCGGAGCGCCGGTCTGCGGCGCCGGAGCGCCGGATCAGTCCGCGCAGCCGGGCCACGACCTCTTCGAGGCTGAACGGCTTGGTGACGTAGTCGTCGCCGCCGGCGGTGAGCCCGGCGATACGGTCCTCGACCGCGTCCTTGGCCGTGAGGAACAGCACCGGAACGTCCGGCAGCTCGCGCCGCAGCCGCCCCAGGACCGTCAGCCCGTCCATGTCGGGAAGCATCATGTCCAGGACGACGGCGTCGGGACGGAAGTCCCGCGCGGTCTGGATGGCGCCCGTGCCGTCGCCGGCACTCCGGATCTGCCATCCCTCATAGCGCAGGGCCATGGACAGCAGCTCGGTGATCGACAGCTCGTCGTCCACCACAAGCACTCGGACGGGGCTCCCGTCCGGCCTCAGCAGTTCGGTGCGCCCCTGGGGCGAGGTCGTGGTCATGGAAGACACCATGTCGGTGCCCTCTGAGAGCACGCTTTCCCTTGTCTGTGATTTTCCTGAGAAACGCACAGCCGGCTCTCAGGGAACCGGGACCCCTTGCGCGGAACACCCGCGTTCGCCCCACTTCACACCCCTGGATGATCACCCCGAGGTCCTGATTCCCCGATGGAATTCCTTTAGGAAACCTGTCACAGCCGCCGGGAAACCTGTCACAGCCGCCCCGCCCCTCACTCCTGCCGGTCCCGCATCAGAACAAACCGTCCTGAATCTGCCCCCTCCCCTTCCGTCTCCCGAGCTCCCGCACCGGCAGCCCGACCTCCCCGGCCCCTTCCGCAGCGCCCGCCGGAACGAGCTCCCACCCCCGCATCAACCGGGTGTCGAGCACCACGGTCCCGCCCCGGGCGGCCAGATGCAGATCGGGCCCGGCGGCCGCCACCAGCTCCCCGCTCACCGCACCCCCCGCGACCAGCTCGCTCACCTCCCCGACGGCGACCGGAACCCCGTCGAGCCCGAACGCCCGCACATGATCGACGACATGAAGGGGCTCACACGCCAAGGACTCGGGCCACCCGGCCAGTTCCACGGCCCGCGCATACAACTCCCGCACCTCACGGGCCCTTTCCTCCTCCGTCTCCGGCAACGAGGAGCGCACTGCGCGCTTCTCGACGTACGGGATCCGGTCCGGCACCCGCAGGGCGGCGCGCAGCAGCTCCTCGGTCCGCCGGGCGGCCATCAACGGCCCGACGCCGAGCCAGCCGAAGCAGACGGCCCCCTGCTCCAGCAGCCGTGCCGACCCCCGCTCGACCGCCGTGATCCCGACCTTGACGAGCCCGGGCCCGAACCAGGCGAGATACACCCGGTACGGCCGTGGATCGTCCGCGATCCCGTCGGCGGCGACGGAGTGCGCCCGATCCAGCCGCGCACACTCCTCGCACCGTCCGCCGGTGCTCCTCCCCGAGATCCCGGCCCGCACCGGACACGCATGCCCCCGAGCCCCGACACACACCCGCACACCCCCCTCCGCGACCCCGAAGGCCACCCGCTTCCCCCAGGACAAGGGGCTACGACGCCCCCCGTCCCACATCAGCACCGGACCCTCCGCCGACCACCGCAGCCCCGTGCACTTCCATGCCTGTGCCATCACCCCCCACGGTAGAACCCGCCACTGACAACGCCCCGACAGCCGTCCGCCCCCGCCCCGCGAGCCGACACCCCGCACACCCCGAATGCCCGCCCCGCGCCCCCGAGTCCCGCACCCGCATCCCCCACTCCGCCCGCGGCCGCACCCCCGGCGGCTTGCCCCACCCGGCGAGATGCAGTCCCCAGGTGACGAGCACGCTCACGCCCACGACGACCAGCCCGCCGGCGATCGCCGCGGCGGACCCGGCGCACACACCCACCCCCGCCAGGGCGGCCCCGACGGCCGCGACGGCCACCCCCGTCCAGCCGGCGACCGTATGCCCCTCGTCGTATATATGTTCGGACATCAAGATCCCTCGCGATCTAAGAGGTTATGAACATGAACCTCTTACAAGGTAAGAGAAGTGGAAAGCAGATAACAAGGACCCAGCACGAACCACTGGCCGAAGAGGAAGCAAGAACCCGCGATGACTGCCGACCCGCCGGTCCCGCCGCCGCCGTCCCGCCCGGCCGCCACCCCCGAACAAGCGCTCGCGGCGATGGACGACCTCATCGCGGCGTCGATGGTCGGCCAACAGGAGATGGCCCAACGCCTGGGCCTGAACGTCTCCGACCTCACCTGCTTCGCCTACGTCCTCCAGGCCGGCGAGAACCTCCTCACCGCCGGTGACCTCGCCACCCGCGTCCAGGTCACGACCGGCGCGGTGACCGGGATCCTCAACCGCCTGGAACGCGCCGGCTACGTCACCCGCCGCCCCGACCCCGAAGACCGCCGCCGAGTCCGCGTAGCCGCGGTACCGTCCGCGGTAGCCCGCGTACACGCCTTCTACGAGCCCTACTACGCCCGCCTGAACACCCTCTTCGCCGACTACTCCCCGGCCGAGATCGCCGTCCTGACCGACTGGTTCACCCGCGCGACGGGCCTTGCCCAGGCGTATCGGGGGGAGCTGCGGATGCGGGAAGGGGGCGACGGGTGACGTCGAGGCCCGCACACCGATGTCCGTCGCGGGACGCGAGGTGGTCGGCTACGTCTGCGACGGCTGCGCGCATACCTGGTCCCGTCCGGTCGAGGACGAGCTGGAGGTCTACGACGTCGTCAGGGTGGACCTCCCCGACGCCACGCTCTACGGCACGGTCTGGCAGGTCGAACGCGACCGCGTCCAGGTGCGCGGCACGGGCGGGAGTGGCTGCTGTGGGTCGAGCGCTGGCGAGTCATCGTCTACTGAGGTCCCGGGGTGGCGGAGTGCCGGAGTGCCGGAGTCGCGGGGTGCCGTAGTCCCGGCTGGCGTCAGGCGAAGTCCGGGTTTGTCAGGTCGATGGTGAGGGAGTTGCCGAGGTTGTTGGTGAAGGTGGCCAGCGAGCCGTGGACCTCCGCCCGCTCGAACGGATTGGACTCCAGCAACGACACCACCCACACCAGGTTCTCGTCCTGATCGAGCCGGGCGAAGAAACCCTCAGAACCCAGCGAACCGTCGCCGCAGCACATGTATCCCGACCCGTCCGGCAGTTCCGCCAGACCCTGCGGATGGATGTCGGCCCTGGTCAGACACTCCGGATCGTCGGCCAGCAGCGCATCCAGGTCGAACGGCTCGGCCACGTCGAACCAGGACAGCTCCGGGCCGTCCACCTCGACCACCCGAGCGGAACCGTCCGCACGAAACAGCCCGTCCACCGCGGGCCGTTCCTGCGCGAGCCACAGCTCGACGATACGCATCGTGTTCACTGCCTCTTCCTGCTCATCGCTTCTTCCTCCACGGCAACTCGGCGCTTGCGGCCGTTCGGATTTTGCTCCCGCGGAAGCTTGATGTCAGCCGCTGCCGCGGCTTAGCCTCGGCATCCGTGCCGTCTTCCCACCGGAAGTGTTCATGCCTCGCCGGCCCCCAGGCGAGATCAGGGCCGGGCGGTCCTCTGCGAGGACGCCCAGCAGCAGACGAGTCATCACGGGTCTGTCTGCTGCGACAAACCGGCAGATCACCCAGTTCGAGACGCGGCACAGGCTGCCCCTCGGGCACGTCGCACACGCCTTCCAGGCCTGGTCCCTCGCCCTGCACAAGTGGCCGGAAGAGGGTCCCAACTACGGATACGGAACCACGCTCTGGAGAGACGGGCACGCCCGAAGCCTCCTGGCAGGCACGGCGGCGGGCATGAAACGCAGCGCCCGTCGAGAGTTTCTGGCAGCCCTGGCGCCTCTGGACACAAGGTTCCTCAAGCGGACACTCCAAGACCCGTACGCCTCGGCCGACGATCCTTGGTGGAAGCGCCGTATCCGACCATGAGCCGCTCGGCCTCCTGCTCGTAGCTCTGGGGCTGGTGTCGGCAACGGGGATGAGCTTTTCCCAGGCCCTGGACACGTTCATCTGCGTTCATGGGCGGCCGACCGCCCATGTCCTAGAACCGGCCTCGCCACCACAACACGTCCAGGCTGTCAGCCGGGATGACCCTGGCCCTCGCCAGGATCTTCTTGTCGAGGGCCCGCACGAGGACGCGCAACTCGCGCGCGCTCTTCCCGGGCAGTGCGTGAAGCACGGCTTCGAGGTGCCCGCGGAAGTCGACGCCGTAGCACCCGCACGCAAGGATGCCGCAATCAGGACCTGCGACCGGGTCTACAAGTTGCCTGAGAGGGCCATGGGCACGAACCCTCCAGTGCCAGAACGCCTCTTCCGTGGCTTCGGGCCAGAAGCGGGTCCGCTCCAGCCGCCGCAGGTCAGCTGTGCAAGAGCCTGAAAGGCGATCGATCAACGGGTACCGCCGCGGCCTCAGAGGCCGGACGGAGAGGTCGCCCCGCAGGGCTGACGGGCGCCTACGCGGCATTGCCCCTTCGGTTGTCGGTCATGGGAGGGAAGGTACAGAACCACGCGCCAGGCAGCCACCGCGTATCCGGTGCCCGAAGCCCGAAGCCCACAGATCGGAGGGCGGAGATCGGAGGGCGGAGGGCGGAGGGCGGAGGGCGGAGCTCGGGAAGCTGGGTGCGCGGATGGATCGGCTGCACACAGGGTTGAGTCTCCCGACCGGCCGGACCGCTGGTCTGACAGCTTCGGCCGTACGAGGATGCTGTCATGCGCCACACCGACGAAGAGGATGAGCCGCTCAGGTTGATCCGCCGCTACGTCACGCCCGACCGCCGGTACCTCAAAGTCGGCGGCGGCCTTCTCGGTATGAGTGGGCGCGACCGGGCCCGGTTCATGAAGAAGCTGGGCAAGGCTGCCGGTGAGATCAGTCCTCGTGAACTGGGCATGCTGCTCGACCGAGGATGGCGCGAGCGCAAGACGGCGGCCTGGCTCATCGCCGTTGCCGGCAGAACCGAGTTCCGGGAACGTCTCGGCGAACTCCTGCTCGCCAGCGAAGGGCCCTACGCGGGGCAGGCCTACTGTGTCGCTCTGGCCGCCTTCGGCACCTCTGCCGACGCCGACCCCTTGGTCGCCTACCTCGACCGCTATCTGCCCCGCCCTGACCTCTACTACGACCAGGAAGCCGCCCTCGGCGCGCTCTTGCTGCTCGACGCCAAGCTCGGTGCTGACCACGCGGCCCGGTTCCTCGCCCCGGACGGACTCTGGCAGCAGTGGATCGACGGGCCGCCCAGCAAGGACCGCGACGCCCCGGACAGCTACCGAGAGTTCATCGGTCAGCTCTGCGCTTTCGCCGATGAAAGTGCCAAGCACTGTCCGACACGCAGGCCTGGTGTGACCCCTCACCGGCGGTAGCCGCCGGTAGCCACCACCCCTCTCTGTCAGCCTTGGCTGAGCTCCCGTGAGGGCCGACGACAGTCAGCCACGCCGGCGGGGTTCACGAGCCCGGTGTTCCTGAAGCGGTGAGGGGTGGTCGCCACGGCGGAAGCCGTGCCGACCACCCCCCTATGCGTCAACTACGACGTGGCGTGACCAAAATTCATGTTGTACGTCTTCGAGCCGTGGTACTCCAGCACCGCGATGGTGACGTCCCGCTCTTCGCCGAACCAGTTGTAGGACTTCGAGACGCACTTGCCGTCGTTGTCCTTGTCCACAAGGGTGTGGATCGGGCTGTCCGCACCGTCGCCGCCACCGGTCAGGTAGAACTCGACCTTGACCGCCCGGTTGTTGGTCTTCAGGTCGCAGACCGTGACCTTCTCCTTGTTGCCGCTCTTCACATCGGCGTCGAAGTAGGCCTTGCCGCCCTTGTTGTCCGTGTACACCCAGCCGCTGTCCGCGGAGGCGTAGGCCTGAGTCGAGGCCCCCAGCACCAGGGCCGCTATTCCGGCAACCACTGATGCCGCCCGATTCATCCGTCGCATGAAAGTGCTTCTCTCTTTTATCTCACTGTCAATTCCCTTTGTGCAGAGTGCACTTGGGATGCGAGAAGCCGTGAGCATATCTCCGGACGGAGGGTGAGCCAGAGGACCGCGTCGATCTCCACAGAACGTCAACGGAGTGTTGACCGGGAATTTACCCCTGGCCAGTCACTCGGATAGTTGCCCTCGTCATTGCCGTGCGGGGACCTCCGGGCATGAGTTACGACTTGGCGTGACTGAAGATGTGGAGGACGCCTCCCCTTGGGCCGCAGGACCGCTGATCGGCGATGCCGGCGGTCCTGGTCAGGCGGCGGTATCCGACCAGAAGCGCCACCAGGCCGACGAAGGCGAGGAAGACGAGGAAGACGAGGAAGACGAGGAAGACGAGGAAGACGAGGAAGTGTTCCGGCTTCCGCTCGTAACGGCGGCGCAGGCGTCGGCGACCTGCCGGGACACAGTCCTCTCGACGACCACCTGGCGGTGACGGTCGAGCCGCGTGGACGACTCGACGCCCTTGTTGGGCAGGACGACGACGGCGGGTCCGCGGCGGGAGCGGATCGGCGGAATCCCGCACACGAGCGGCTTCAGACCGAGGCTGTCGCGCATGTCGGCGGCGGAGACACCCAGCGGCAGTCCGCTCCGATCCGGTCCGGTCCGGTCCGGTCCGGTCCGGTCCGGTCCGTGATGAGGTGGACCTTCGCACCGTGGGCCAGGCCGACCCGAACACCGGCGGCAACGACCGCCAGGTGCAACCCGAGGTGGCCACGAGGATTCGAACCTGCAACCTTGCTGGTGGTGACGGGAGTTGCTGAACTACGCGCGCACATCGGATGCGCGCTCAGCGAGACGGCCAGCTAGTACCAACCGGTGCAGGCGATTTCCGAACGATTCCCCGCCTTGCCGCACGCCCGCATCACGTACCCAGCATCGTTACGGGCGACTGTGTACACCTCGCGACGGCCTCGCCGGATCTTGGTCACGTCCAACTGTTTCCAGGTCTGTCCCCCGTTGGCGGACCAGTCGACCCAGACCGAGTCACCGGGTGAGCCGTTGAAGATATGACCCCAAGCGCACCGGGTACCACGGTGATAGCGCAGTTCGATCTTCCGCCACCAGACCCCGGCGGTACCGACTACCGACGTGTAGCGCGGGTCCCACGAGTTGGGGTTACTACCGGCAGGACATGTCCACCAGTCGGCCGCAGCGGCCGGTGTGGCACCTCCGATCGGCACGACGATCGCTCCACTCAGCACTAACGCCCAGACCAAGCTGGTCGCTTTGCCTCGACGTATTCGCACAAGCGACATACTGATCCTCCCCCTGCCGCACCCATCCGGACTAGATGGGAGTAATCAGGATGGCCGTCACAAAAGCCTCTGTCTCCCGCCAAGAACAGGCGCACGAACGTACGGTCATAGCTCGCGCAAGAGCGTGCGCCCCCGCTGTAGCTACGCACCCCGGTACGGCAGTACACCCCCCATACATTCCGTTCGTCGTCACAACCGGCAGCCTTGGGCACGACCAACACTCTCCGCTGCAACCGCCACTGACATCACCCAGAAGGCTTCCGCGGCCGCGACGGTTGGGTTACGGCGGAGTGTGTCGCGCCAGCTCGGGAAGGCCATCTGGACCGTTCGCGTCCATGCTCGTACGCTGCGCCCATGGAGTGGGGGACTCTGGCGGTTGCAGCGCTCGGTGCTCTCTTTGGCGTGGGGACGACTCTTATAACTGATGTTTTCCGTTCTCGTCGCGAAAAAAATCACCAATGGAACGAAACTAAGCGTGCAATCTACGTGCGTTTCCTGATTTCGCTAGCCCAAGCGCATAGCCGCATGACAGTGGCAGCGTTCCGGGAGGAGCCAGGACCCATACGTCAGCGAGCTGTACACGCGGCCTTCCTCAGCGATCCACAGCACAGTGATGCCAAATCGCTGCTCCGAGAGTTGGCGATTGCTGCCCCGGAGCACATATATCAGGCGGCGGTACCGGTATACGAGCAACTTCGGCTTGCTCGCGACATAATTGCTTCGGGTCCGGCAGAAGCCGCCTCTGTTGAATATCAGCGGGCGATACGACTGTTCTTTAACGATCTGGAATCCCTGGAGCGGCTGATGCGAAATGATGTGCAACCGCCTGCGTCTCGTTAGTTCGGAAGCCGTGACCACGTCGAACTCAGTAGAGAGTTCAGTGCGGGGGCTGACCAGGGCGAACGGTCGGATCCTGGTGCGTCACCAGCTGATCGTTCCGGTGCAGCGGCGAAGACGTCGGGAGGATTGGGTATGGCCACTCCGGCGAGCCGACGCCTGCCGGCTGCGGCTGACGGGCTGAACCTGCGGTTGCCTGCCAGGCCGGCCCCCGTGTGATCCCGCTCCGGACCCCGCGTGCGGCACGGCACCGGCCGGAAATCGGCCGCTATTGGCGGTGGCGGCGCGTGCCCTGTCGCGGTGGCAGGGTCAATGTGATTTGCCGGACGAGTTGCTGGAAGCACGCGAGGGACGCGAGAGCGGGCAGGGAAGCTCCAGCAATACCGGTGAAGGTCATGTCTGCCTGTGCTACGCACAGCATTATCGCGACGGAGGAGAAGAGCAGAACGATGAACCATGAGTGCACAGCTCGACGCTGATGCAGGGCAGTCCGGAGGATGGAGAGAGAGGCCACCATCCAGGGGCCGTACACGAGAAGCGGCCACGACGGGACCATCGCGCCTCCCGTTCCGGACGTGATGTTCTGCAGAGGCCTGTAGGCCACTATGCCGCCGAAGACGCTGACCATCGCCACGATGACGGCAACGAGTGCGACGATGACGAAGCTGCCGGTCTGCAACCACTTGAGTCGGAGTTTTCGGACTTGGATCTTCCGATGCCCGGCAGCAGAGCGTCGGGTGGGCGGCAGCTGAGCGGTGATCTGCGCCAGGCTCTCCATCGGGTCGATGTAGTTGACTCCGGATGGGTGCTCGCTGCGAGGTGGCGGCACCCTGGGCGTCTGCTCCGGCGGAGCAGCGTCCTGCAGGAGATAGGCAAGTTCCTCGACCGGGTCCCAGCCCGCGTCGGGTGGGGTCAGGGGAACCCCTGCGTGCACGCTGTCGGCAGGTCCACCGTTCCAGCCAGTGCCCGACCCATAGGAGTACGCGTCGGAATACCATTCACGTCGCGCAAAGGAAGGATCTACATGTTCATGATTCACAGAAATGCGCCTGTCGGGCGCCGTCCACTCGACGGCCGGAGTTTTCCTGACCGTTCCACCGCGAATTGAGTTCCTCCTGGATTGCCTCCAGTAGCACAAGGAACTCGCGAAGCAGTGGCTCGGTAACCTGACGTTCGACCCACGCGCCGTCCCCGATCACGGTGCCCTGTGCCGCAAGCGCCGAGTATGCCGCACCAGGCGGGAAAGTGTATTTCCCCACTGTCAGATCACGGACCGCAGGCAGATTATCCGTCCTTGCGTTGCGTTGAGGCAGGCCCTGGGACCTTGCTTTCGTCATATCCCGCTAACGCCGCTCCCCCTCCTCCAGATGCGCGGCAAATGAGTGACCCTGACGTCGTGAAACGCAAGGAGAGCGTTTCTTAATTAATTTCCTACGTATCTCACTCCACTTTATGAGTCGAGCGGGTTTTCTCTTCACATCTTCTTGAGTAGTAAATAGGATTCGCCACCGAATGCCGAGGCGGCGCGGAGCGCATCGGGTTCGTGGTGAGAACGCAGATCAACGGAGCACCGCGCGTCGGAACGTCGCTGGTTCAGGCGCTCACGTTCGCCACGGCGGCCCGGATGCCTACCGAACAGGTCGCACAGGGCTGCCGAACGGTGACGCCGTGGAGCTCAGGTCGCAAGTACGGGACACTCATCGAGCCGGGCAACCTCACCCGCATGTTCGCCCTGCGCGCTCGCCGCGCCGGCCTCCGCGTGATCCCGCTCCGAAACACCCGGCACACGTGCAGCTCGCTGCTCGTCGCTCGGCAAGCTGTCCGCAGCGATGGGCGGCGGCGAAGTGGGCTGACATCAGCCTTTGACATCACCCGTTGCTGTACTTCGCTGCTGTACAGCCCCAAAACGCCGAAGGCCCCGGATCTCTCCGGGGCCTTCGACCTGTGTGCACTCGGCAGGATTCGAACCTGCAACCTTCTGATCCGTAGTCAGATGCTCTATCCGTTAAGCTACGAGTGCTTGTTATTCGATTTTTCTGTCTTGCGCTCCCGGCCCTTCCGGCCCGCTCGCGGCGACAGGAAGAACATTACATGACTGCCGCCGACATGTGAAATCCGTTTGCCATACCCCTTGTGAGCTGCGGAAACGTTGATCTGAGGGGGGTCGGGCGGGGTGGGGAACGGCGAAGCCCCGATCCATGAGGACCGGGGCTTCGGTGATCGTGCGGAGGCGGAGGGATTTGAACCCTCGATGGGCTTTAAGACCCAAACCGCATTAGCAGTGCGGCGCCATAGACCGGACTAGGCGACGCCTCCCGCACAGCCGCTCGCGTGTGTGCGAGTGGTGCGTGCAGATGATGACACAGTCGAGCGTGGTGTCACCAATCGGCGTCCACGGTACTAGGCGGGTGGGCCGCAGGGCAAAGGCGTTGGCCGGGCGCAACGTCCCGGAGGGCGCGGCGTTGGTCAGGGCATGCTCATGCTCCAGGTCACCCCCTCCCGGCCCTCCCGGCCCTCCCGGCCCTCCCGGCCCTCCCGGCCCTCCCGGCCCTCCCGGCCCTTCCGGTCCTTCCGGTCCTTCCGGTCCTTCCGGCGGATCCTCGTCGTCGCTTCCGCCGCTGCCACCGCCTCCGTCGCCGCCCTTGGCGCGCTGTCCGCCGGCCCTGCCGTCGCCGCCGCCTCCACCCCGACGTACGCCGGGACAGCCCGACCGGCTCTCTCCCTCGCGCCCCCGCCCGTCCGGGAAGAGGACCGGGTCGGGGACGATCACCTCACCGTGACCGTCCGGCACGCGGGTGAGCGGGTGGACGGGACGTTCGAGGTGTACTGCCATCCCGGGCGCGGCAGTCACCCGGACGTGTCTGGCGCCTGTCGGGCGGTGGAGCGGAACACCCGGTGGGGCCGGGACGCCTTCGCGCCCGTTCCGCGGGACGGCGTGTGCACGATGCGGTACGGCGGTCCGGCCACCGCCCATGTCACGGGCCGCTGGGCCGGGCGGCCCGTCGACGCGACGTACGACCGCGGCAACGGATGCGGGATCGAGCGGTGGGACCGGCTCGTGCCCCTGCTGCCCGACCTTCGCCGAACCGGCGCCTCCTTCCGATCGCCGCTAATCCCATAATCCCGCCTGATATCCCGATCCCGCACCGGCCTTTCCCGAACCCACCAATCCCACCAATCCCACCAATCCCACCAATCCGCACCGACCCCGCCGACCCCGCCGCCCCCGCCGCCCCCCATCGACAGCCCCAAGCCCCCACCACCCCCCACCCCCGAAGCTGAGAAACACCTAGGAAAAGTGAGGAACGTGCGGCGAAGCCGTAGGCCTTAGGGGGGAGCCGTAGGAAGGAGCCGTGGGAGACAAACAGGGACGGTAGAAGACAAAAAGCGGCGAAAAGGTATGGTCAGGCGTCCGGGCATACGTTCTGTGTCACTTCGTCGTGCGAGCTCCCTCTCATCCGGCGTCGCCGGTGGGACCCCAGCCCTTAGACTCCCTCGCGTGACACGCTGCGGGTCGGTTGGCAAGATGGCCCGAGCGGTCGGCAAGGTGCGGTAACAGGGAGGAAGCGACTCGTGAGCAGCAGGCCATCCCGAGGCGCTGCTCGCCTCGCAGCCATACTCGACGCGCTTCCGGACGCGTTGGTACTGGTCAACGCCAACGGAACGGTCGTCAACGCGAACACCATCGCGCTCGAGGCCTTCGAGACGCCGGGTACGGCTCTGGTGGGGCGGGGACTGCTCGATCTGCTGCCGCAGTTCGACTCCAAGCTGATCCCGGGGTCCATGCGGCGGCCCGATCACATGGATCCGCGCGGCCGGACCAAGCCGACGCGGATGGTCGCGCGGCGGACCGACGGGTCCGAGTTCCCCGTCGAGGTCACCAGCGCGAATCTCGAGAACGGGCAGCAGGCCTACGACGGCTACGGCTACTCCTCCGCCTCCGACGAACTGCTGATGCTCGTCGTACGCGACCTCTCCGGCACCGTCGACACCGAGGCCGAGCTGGCGCGCTCGCAGCGGCAGACCGAGATGATCCTGCGGGCCGCGGCCGAAGGGGTCGTAGGCACGGACACCGACGGGCGGATCGTGCTCGTCAATCCGGCCGCCGCCCAGATTCTGGGGTATCGGGCGAGTGATCTCGGCGCGAAGGAGCTGCACACGCTCGTGCTGCACTCGCGCGCCGACGGCTCGCCGTTCCCGTACGACGAGTCGCCGCTCGCCGACACCCTGCGGTCCGGGCGCAAGCACCGGGTGCGCGGGCAGGTGCTGTGGTCGAAGAGCGGGGACAAGGTCTCCGTCGATCTGACCACCGCTCCCGTGCGCGACGGCGACCAGCTCGTCGGCGCCGTGATGACCTTCACCGACCGGCGGCCCTACGACAGCCTCGCCGAGGAGAAGGAAGCCGTCGAGAAGCGGCACTCGCAGGAGCTGGAACGGCTCTCCGAGGAGCACGCCTCCGACCTCACCGCGCTGCGCCAGCAGCACGTCGCCGAACTCGAGGAGCTGCGCGAGCAGCACGAGGAGGAGCTGGCGGCGGGCGAGGAGCGCTACGCCGCGCTCGGCGAGCGGGAGAAGGACCGCTTCGAGGCGCTCGCCGGGCGGCACGAGCAGCTGCTCACCCTGCTCGGTGCGTCCCTGCGCGGCCCCCTCGACGAACTGCGCCGTGAGCTGGCCGCGCTGGCGGCGGACGACGCCGGCCAGTTGTGGCCCGAGGCCAACCAGGTGCTGCACCACCTCTCGGCGGGGTACTCGCGTATCACGACCCTCATCGACAACGTTCTCGGCTACCAGCGCCTCGACACCGGCGCGGAAAACGTCTCCCGTACGAAGGTGATGCTCGACGCGGTCGTCGCCGCCGGCGTCGACGGGGCCGTGGAGCTCATCGGGCCGGGGCGGGTCCAGTTCGCGGTGCACGCGCCGCCCATCGAGGCCGAGGTCGACGCACGCCTCCTCGCGACCGCGCTCGCGCATCTCGTGGCCGACGTCGCGGGCGTCGACGCCACCGGCAACGCGCCCGTCTCGGCGGGCGGTTACATGGACAACACCGTCGTGGTCGCGGCCGCGCAGCGTGGTGAGGTCGTACGGATCGAGGTGCGCGGGCCGTACGCCGGCGGCGACCCCGTCCACGAGCCGATCGTGCGCGGGATCGTGCGGGCGCACGGCGGCGTGCTGCAGACGCACGAGGTGCCGGGCATGAGCGGCAGCGCGTACGTGCTGGAGGTGCCGTTGGGCGGCGGGGCGGGGGCCGTGCCGGCTCCGGCGCCCGCCGCGCTGCCGGCCGTCGTCGGCGACGGCGCGCGTGTGGACGAGGATGCCTCCGGCGGCCGTCGGCGGGCCCGGCGGTCCTCCGTGGACGCCTTCCTGGAGAGCGACGTACCGGGCGCGGACGGCGGCTCCGACGCGGAGGCCGCGGTGCCGACCGGACGGCGGCGCAGGCGTGGCGCGGCCGCCGAGGAGACGCCGGGCGAGGCCGTGGCCGACGAGGCGGAGGGCTCCGGCGGCACCGGGCGACGACGCGCGCGTCCGGCCGAGGGCGTCGACGCCGGTGCGGATCACGGCGTGGTCGCCATCGCGGGGGCGGGCGTCTCCGAGGGCGCGGTCGTCATGGCCGCCGAGCACACGGCGGGCACCGCCGCCTCGGGTACGGGACTGGGCGGCACCGTTCCGCCGCAGGGCGTACCGGCGCCCGGCGGACGGCGGGCCCGGCGCGGCTCCGACGAACAGCAGCCCCAGAACGCGTTGCCGCCCGCCCTGCCGGCGCTCGCGAGCGCACCTGCCCCGGCCACGGCCGACTCCGAGCAGTCGGAGGACCAGCACCCGACCGGCCGCCGCCGGCGTGCCCTGGCCGCCGCGACGGAGCGCGCCGCCGCACAGGAAGCGGGTCCCCGCACGGTGTTCGCCCTGCCGCCCGCCGAGGCGGACCGAACGGACGGGCCCCAGGACTCAGCCGCTGCGGACGGTACGGACGGTACGAACACTGCCAGCGCTGCGGGCGGTACGGCGGTTGCGGGCGCTGCGGGCGGTACGGCGGTTGCGGGCGGGCACCCGCAGAGCGCGGCGCAGCCTCAGGCGGCGGCCGTCCCCGCGCAGGCGCAGATTCAGGCGCAGGCCCCTTCCGCCGACGCCCCGATGGACCCTGCCCACATCGACCACGCTCATATCGACCAAGCTCATATCGATCATGCCCAGATCGATCACGACCAGGCCGACGACCACACCCCGCCGCAGCCGCACCCGACGAACGCGCCCACAGGCCGTCGTCGGCGTGCCATGGGCCAGCCGGCGGAGGTCGAGGGCGCACCCTCGCCGGAGGTTCCCGGGGCGCTCCCGGCGGCCGTTCCCCCGGCGGCCGTTCCGGCGCAGGCGCAGGACGCATCCGGCCGGCCCGCTCCCGGTCAGCCGGCGCCCGCCGCCCCCCAGCCGGTCCCCGTGCCCGGACAGCCGCTTCCGGCGCAGGCGGCCCCCGGCCTCCCCGTGGCCGCGCCCGTGCCCGCGCCCGTGCAGGGCCAGCCCCTCCCGGCCGAAGCCGCCCCGGTCGTCGCCCCCGCCGCCCAGCACACGCCCGTGCCGCCGAACGGCTCAGCACCCCCCGTTCCCCTCGCCGCCGACCCCACCCCGGGTGGGGGCACCCCGCTTCCTCCCGAAGCGGCCGTCGGGCAGCCTCGGGTGGCTCAGCCGTTGCCCGCCGAGGCGGCGACGGCCCAGCCCATGGACCCCAACTCGACACAGGGGCGGGCGATCAGCGTGCGGACGCTGGGGCAGGGCGTGCCCTTCACCCGGCAGGCCGCGCAGGTACAGCAGGCACAGCAGCCGCTCCAGCCACAGCAGCTGCAACCGACCGCCCTGCCCCACCAGATGTCCCAGCCGTCCCAGGCAGCCCAGGCCACGGCCACTCCCGCCCCGCACGGCCCCGGCGGTTCGGGGCGGCGGCGCAAGCTGGGGACGCCGCCGGACCCGGCCGCGCGCCCGGAGCAGACGGCCCGTCCGCACCCGACCGGCGAGCAGCCCGCCGTACCGCAGGCTCAGGCTCAGGTCCAGGCGCCGGCAGCAGTGGCGCAGGCCGCCGCTGCCGTGCCGCAGCCCTCGCTCGCCGGGCAGGTGCGGCTCGTTCCCGGCAACACCGAGGGTGCCGGGCGGTCGTATGCCATAGGGGCTCCGGACGAGAACGCCGCCGAGGGGCCCGAGCCGCTCGACGGGCCCGGTGGGGCCGTCGAGGTGGCCGATCCGCCGCGGCCGACGCCGATGGACGACGAGCTGCCGCCGGAGCCGCTGGACAACCCGCGTCGGCTGCTGGTGTGGCCGGCCCCGGACGTCAGTACCCAGCAGGCGCTGAGCGACCGCGGGTACCGGCCGGTGATCGTGAACTCGCGCGAGGAGGTCGACGCGCAGATCGCCGCCTTCCCGGCCGCGCTGTTCGTGGACCCGCTGACCGGGCCGATCACCCGTACCGCGCTGCAGTCGCTGCGCACGGCCGCGGTGGCCGCCGAGGTGCCGGTGCTGGTCACGGCCGGACTCGGACAGGCGACGCGCGAGGCGGCGTACGGCGCCGATCCCGCCGTTCTGCTGAAGGCGCTCGCGCCGCGGGACAGCGAGCAGCATCCGCCGCGGGTGCTGCTGATCGAGGAGCACGCCGAGATCGCGCTCGCGCTGACGTCGACGCTGGAGCGGCGCGGGATGCAGGTGGCGCGGGCGGCGAGCGACGCGGACGCGGTCACGCTCGCCGGGCAGCTGCGGCCGAACCTGGTCGTGATGGACCTGATGCAGGTGCACCGCGGCCGGGCCGGGATCGTGGACTGGCTGCGGGCGAACGGCCAGCTCAACCGCACCCCGCTGGTCGTCTACACGGCCGCCGTCGACCAGGCGGACCTGCCGCGGCTGGCGTCGGGGGAGACGGTCCTCTTCCTCGCCGAGCGCTCCACCAGCGAGGAAGTGCAGAGCAGGATCGTGGACCTGCTGGCCCGGATCGGCACGAACTGACGCCCCCTGAGGGACCTGCCCGTGCCGATCAGGGCTTCCATGCTGATCAGGATTCCGTGCTGATCAGGGCCTCCGTGCTGATCAGGGCCTCCGTGCCGGTCAGAGCCGGGTGACGTCCAGCTCGCCCTCCGCGTACTGCCTGCGCAGCACCTTCTTGTCGAACTTGCCGACGCTCGTCTTCGGCACCGCCGCGATGATCGTCCAGCGCTCGGGGAGCTGCCAGCGGGCGATGCCGCCCTCGTCGGCGAGGAAGGCGCGCAGGGTCTCGAAGTCGGCGGCGGCGCCCTCCTTGAGGACGACCGTGGCCAGCGGGCGCTCGCCCCACTTCTCGTCGGGGACGGCGACGACGGCGGCCTCGGCGACGGCCGGGTGGGACATCAGCGCGTTCTCCAGGTCCACCGACGAGATCCACTCGCCGCCGGACTTGATGACGTCCTTGGCGCGGTCGGTGAGGGTGAGGAAGCCGTCGGGGGAGATGGTGCCGACGTCGCCGGTCTTCAGCCAGCCGTCCTCGCTGAACTTGTCGGCGGGGCGCAGGGGGTCGGCGTCGGGTCCGTTGTAGTAGGCGCCCGCGATCCAGTTGCCGCGGACCTCCAGCTCGCCGGCGGACTCGCCGTCCCAGGGGAGGCGTTCGCCGCCGGGGCCGGTGAGGCGGGCCTCGACGCCGGCCGGGAAGCGGCCCTGGGTGAGGCGGTAGGCGAACTCCTCGTCCGTGCCGACCGCATGGGCCGGGGGACGGGCGATCGTGCCGAGCGGGGAGGTCTCCGTCATGCCCCAGGCGTGACAGACCCGCATGCCCAGCTCGTCGAACGCCGCCATGAGGGCGGGCGGACAGGCCGAGCCGCCGATGGTGACCTGGCCGAGGGAGGAGACGTCCCGCGGCTTGGCGGTGAGCTCGGCGAGCAGGCCCTGCCAGATGGTGGGGACGGCGGCCGCGTGGGTGGGCTTCTCGCTCTCGATCATCTCGGCGAGCGGCGCGGGCTGCAGGAAGCGGTCCGGCATCAGCATGTTCACGCCGGTCATGAAGGTGGCGTGCGGCAGGCCCCAGGCGTTGACGTGGAACTGCGGGACGACGACCAGCGAGGTGTCCCGGTCGGTCAGGCCCATCGACTCGGTCATGTTGACCTGCATGGAGTGCAGGTAGATCGAACGGTGGCTGAACACCACGCCCTTGGGGTCCCCGGTCGTCCCGGAGGTGTAGCACATGGCGGCGGCCTGGCGTTCGTCCAGCTCGGGCCAGTCGTAGGTGGTCGGCTTGTCCGCGATCAGCTCCTCGTACTCGTGCACGCGCGCGTGGGCGCCGTCGAGGAGGGAGCGGTCGCCGGGGCCGGAGACGACGACGTGCTCGACCGTCGCCAGCTTGGGCAGCAGCGGCGCGAGCAGCGGGAGCAGGGAGCCGTTGACTATGACGACCTTGTCGGCGGCGTGGTTGGCGATCCACACCAACTGCTCGGCCGGCAGGCGGAGGTTGAGGGTGTGCAGCACCGCACCCATGGCGGGGATCGCGAAGTAGGCCTCGACGTGCTCGGCGTTGTTCCACATCAGCGTGGCGACCCGGTCGTCGCCGCGGACGCCGAGGTCGTCGCGCAGGGCGTTGGCCAGCTGCACCGCGCGCGTGCCCGCCTCCGCGAAGGTGCGCCGCTGCGGCTCGCCCTCGCCGGTCCAGGTGGTGATCCGGGACCTCCCGTGCACCAGCACTCCGTGCTCGAGGATGCGGGTGACGGTCAGCGGTACGTCCTGCATGGTGCTCAGCACGGCGTCCTCCCAGGGCGGCGACATTGCCTGCGCGGTGGTAACGGTTGCGTTGATTCTGCGCACATACCGCGCGGTATGTCACTAGGGAGCGGCCAACGATCGGCGGTTTGTCGCGCTTATCGCACAAGTCCCAGCTCAGGATCCTCGCGCAGCTTGCCGAGGGCCCGGGACACCGCCGACTTCACCGTGCCCACCGAGACGCCGAGCACCTCGGCCGTCTGGACCTCGCTGAGGTCCTCGTAGTACCTGAGGACGACCATGGCCCGCTGCCGGGCGGGCAGCTTCATGATCGCCCGCCACATCGCGTCGTGCAAGGCCTGCTGCTCGGCCGGGTCGTCCCCGCAGAGCGTCGGATCGGGCTCCGGCAGCTCGTCGCAGACGTACTCGTCGACCTTGCGCTTGCGCCACTGCGAGGTGCGCGTGTTCACCAGGGCCCGGCGGACGTAGCCGTCGAGCGCGCGGTGGTCCTCTATCCGCTCCCACGCGACGTACGTCTTGGCGAGCGCGGTCTGCAGCAGGTCCTCCGCGTCGCTCGGGTTCGCGGTCAGCGACCGTGCGGTGCGCAGCAGCACCGGCTGGCGGGCCCTGACGTACGACGCGAAGGACGGGTACGGGTAGGACCGCGTCATGCCGTTCGAAGCGCTGGTGCAGACGGGTGTGGTCATGGCTCCACGCTAGGTTCGGACCCCGGCCGGGCGGATCGGCCGCAGGTCCCGAAGCCGAGTCCGCCTCAGGTTGTAGGGGTGGTGCCTGCTCCACCTCCTGAAGGTGGACGAGACAACGCCTCCTACTGCGGGTTGACCCCTATCGCCGACCCTGGGGTCAGCTGTCGCCGACCCTGAGGTCAGCACCGGTCCGAGGTCAGGACCAGGCCCGACGTCGGCACCCCGGTGCCCGCCGTCACCAGGGTCCGGGCCGCGTCCGGCACCTGGTTCACGGACGTGCCGCGCAGTTGTCGTACGGCCTCGGCGATGCCGTTCATCCCGTGCAGGTACGCCTCGCCGAGCTGGCCGCCGTGGGTGTTCAGCGGCAGCCGGTCCGCCGCGACGAAGTCGGCGGCCTCGCCGGGCGCGCAGAAGCCGAACTCCTCCAGCTGCATCAGCACGAACGGCGTGAAGTGGTCGTACAGGATCCCCACGTCGACGTCGGCGGGCGCGAGCCCCGAGGTCCGCCACAGCTGGCGGGCGACCACGGCCATCTCGGGCAGGCCGGTCAGGTCGTCGCGGTAGAAGCTCGTCATCTGCTCCTGCGCCCGTCCCGCGCCCTGGGCCGCCGCGGCGACCACGGCAGGCGGCCGCGGCAGGTCGCGGGCCCGCTCCACCGAGGTGACGACCAGCGCCTGCCCGCCGTCCGTCTCCTGGCAGCAGTCCAGCAGCCGCAGCGGCTCGGCGATCCAGCGGGAGGCCGCGTGGTCGGCGAGGGTGATCGGGCGGTGGTGGAAGTACGCCGCCGGGTTCGCCGCCGCGTGCCGGCGGGCCGTGACGGCGACCGGCCCGAACGCCTCCTCCGGGGTCAGCCCGTGGACGTGGAGATAGCGCTGGGCCGCCATCGCCACCCAGGAGGCCGGGGTGAGCAGCCCGTAGGGGAGCGTCCAGCCGAGCGCGGTGCCCTCCGCCGACGGTTCGCGATGCCGGACGCCGGAGCCGAAGCGGCGGCCCGAGCGCTCGTTGAAGGCCCGGTAGCAGACGACGACCTCGGCCACCCCGGCGGCGACGGCGAGCGCCGCCTGCTGGACGGTCGCGCAGGCCGCTCCGCCGCCGTAGTGGACCCGTGAGAAGAAGGACAGCTCCCCCATCCCACAGGCCTGCGCCACGGTGATCTCGGGGCTGGTGTCCATCGTGAACGTCACCAGCCCGTCCACGTCCGCCGGCGTCAGCCCCGCGTCGGCGAGCGCCGCCCGCACCGCCTCCACCGCCAGCCGCAGCTCGCTGCGCCCGGAGTCCTTGGAGAACTCCGTGGCCCCGATCCCGACGATCGCCGCCCGCCCGCCGAGCGAGTCCTTCGTCCGTACGCTCACCCCGCGACCTCCGGTGCGACGACTTGAGCGGGTACGACGAGTGTCGCGGGTACGACGACTGTCGCCGTGCCGGTGACATGCCGGCCGATGCCGTTGTCCCCGGTGACCCGCACCACCGCCGTGTCCCCGTCGACCTCCTCGACCACCCCCCGCAACACCATCGTGTCCCCCGGGTAGTTGGGCGCCCCGAGCCGGATGGCGACCTTGCGCAGCACCGCCGTGGGGCCGAGGCAGTCGGTGAGATAGCGGCCGACCAGGCCGTTGGTGGTGAGGATGTTCATGAAGACGTCGGGAGAGCCCTTCGCCCGGGCCCGTTCGGGGTCGTGGTGCACGTCCTGGTAGTCGCGCGAGGCGAGCGCTCCGGCGACGATCAGGGTGCGGGTGATCTCGATCTCCCACGACGGGAACGCGTCGCCGACCCTCACGCCCCCACCCCCTCGGGCGTCTCCGACGGCTCGAACACCGGAAGCGTCAACTCCTCGTCGTACGACTCGAATCGCACCCGCACCGGCATCCCGATCCGCACCTTGTCGTACGGCACACCGATCACGTCGCTCACCATCCGCACCCCCTCGGCGAGTTCGACCAGGACGACCGCGAAGGGCCCTTCAAAGGCTGGGAATTGCGGGTGGTGCATCACGACGTACGAGAACACCGTGCCCTCGCCGCTCGCCTCGACGGCGTCCCAGTCAGGCGAGCCGCAGGCGTTGCAGCCGGGCAGCCAGGGGAAGCGGAGGACACCGCAGGGCGTGCAGCGCTGGAGGAGGAGACGGTGGTCGCGGACACCCTCCCAGAAGCCGGCGTTGTCGCGGTTGACGACCGGGCGGGGGCGGAGCTCGCGGGGTTCCGGCTTCGGCTTCGGTTCCGGTTCCGGTTCCGGTTCCGGTTCCGGTGAACGGTTGTGGGCGGGGGCGTACTTGAGGATGCGGAAGCGGTGCGTGCCGACGAGTTCGGCGCCGACCCTGACGTCCGTGCGGGTCGTGACGAAGTAGCCGGTTCCCAGCTTGGTGGTCTTGCGCCCGGACACCGACTCGATCACCGTGTCGAAGCCGACCTCGTCGCCGGGCCGCAGGGGGCGCAGGTACTCCTGCTCGCAGTCGGTGGCGACGACCGAGGTGCAGCCCGCCTCGTCGAGGAGGGCGAGCAGCTCGTCGTAGGCCTGCGCCCGTCCCGCGTGAGGGCTGACGCCGTCGAGACCTCCGAGGCCGCCCATCGTCCACGCCTGGAGCATGGTGGGCGGGGCGATCGCGTCGGGGCCGGTGTACGCGGGGTTCCGGTCGCCCATCGCCTCGCACCAGTGCCGGATCATGGGCGCGTTGACGGGATCCCGGCCGACGCCCGCGACGACCGCGGGCAGGCCCTCGTAGGCCCTCAGTCGCGCGTACAGCCCGTCGTCGTCCACGCCGAGCTCCTCTCACGGACCTTACGGAAGACAGTTTCTGACTGTCCGTCAGATAGTGGTGACTGTCAAGGTCGCGGCACTGGGGCGGGGCGGGGCAGGGACAGGAGTGGAGGCGGGGGCAGGGGCGGGGACGGGGCGGGGGCAGGGGCGGGGTATGCGAATACGTCTGTGCGGCGGTACCGAAGTACCGCCGCGCAGACGCGTCACACCCCACGGAGCACACCCATCACAGAAGTCCGGAGCCGGCGCACCGGCCCCTCAGCTCACCAGAACAGCGGGGCGAAGGCGACGGCCGTGTTGCTGTTGCCCTGATTGACGGCCGTGAACGCGGAGCCGTTGACCTGGGCGGTGTTGCTCTGGTTCGAGGCGCCGGAGCCGACCGCGTTCTGTTGTGTGGTGGACGCGTTGCCGTTGTTGTCGTGCCCGACACCACTGCCGACGATGCTCGCGACACCCGCGTTCGATCCGTCGTCCGCGAAGCCGCCGTTGTCCGCCGCCGCAACGCCGGCGAAGAGAGCGGCTGCCAGCGGGAGGGCGGAGACGGCGGCGATGACGCGGGCGGTACGGATGCTTGCCATGGTGTTCCTCCAGAACATTCAGAACATGAACTACGGCTTCCACCAGGGCAGTTGGCCGACCGCCCCGGAGTTCGTGCTCGACGTCGCGAGACCAGAGTTGCCCACCGAATCCCCGGCGAACCACCCTGGAAGCCGTGATTAGCACGCAAGCGTGATGACAAGTCGATAAACCCCTTGCACCACTTTTCTTCCCCGATACCCACCAATCCCCGGCAACTCGGACACCCTCCCCTCGGACCCCACACCAGGCGAAGCGTTCCGCCATGAATCCAACAATTCCAGCTGGGCCACCCCGCCCCGGGCGAGTCGCCCACCCGCCCCCTTCCCTTTTTCGAACACATGTACGACCATGGAGGCATGGCCCCCACCGACCGGAACCGGTACGGGCACCCCCGACAGGCCGCTGCCCTGGCCCTCGCCCACGCCCTCTCGGCCGCCGAGCGCGGCCTGGCCGTCATCCCCCTGTCCCGGACGAAGCTCCCCGCCCTGCGCTCCCCCCACCGCGACGACCCCGCCGCCGCCCCGCCCTGCCACGGCGAGTGCGGCCGCTTCGGCCATGGCGTGTACGACGCCTCCACCGACCCAGCACGCATCCGCGCCCTGTTCGCCGCCGCCCCCTGGGCCACCGGCTACGGCATCGCCTGCGGACTGCCTCCGCACCATTTGATCGGGGTCGATCTGGACACGAAGGCGGGGGTTGGGACGGGGGCGGGGACCGGCGCCGACGCGGGGACCGGCGCTGACACGGGCGCGGGCGCTGCCGCTGGGACGGGCGCGGGCGCTGCCGCTGGGACGGGTGCGGGCGCTGCCGCTGGGACGGGCGCCGGGACGGGCGCTGGGACTGGCGCGGGCGCTGCGAGTGGGACTGGCGCCGGGACTGAGACTGGCGCTGGTGTTGGAACGGGAACTGGGGCCGGGACTGGAACTGGAACTGGGACCGGTGCCGGGCTGGACTCCGCCGCGGCCCTGCGCGAGCTGGCCCTGCGCCATCTGTTCACCATCCCGCCCACGGTCGTCGTCCTCACCCCGTCGGGCGGCCGCCACATCTGGCTCACCGGTCCGCCCGACGTCGTCGTCCCCAACTCGGCGGGCCGACTGGCCCCCGGCATCGACATCCGGGGCGCCGGCGGCTACCTGGTCGGCCCCGGCTCCCGCACCGACCACGGCGTCTACGCCACCTCCCCCGGCACCGCCCATCTGGCCCCCGCGCCCTGCCCGCGCGCCCTCCTGCGCCTCCTGCTTCCGCCGCCCCGCAGCCACCGCCCCGCCACGGCCACCCCGACCTCGACGGCTGGCGGCGCCCATGGCCACGGCCTCGTCCAGTTCGTCCTCGCCGCCCACGAGGGGCAGCGCAACACCCGCCTGTTCTGGGCAGCCTGCCGCGCCTACGAGGACGGCATCGGCCCTGAGCTCACCGAGGACCTGATCGACGCGGCCGTACACACCGGCCTGACGGCACGTGAGGCACGGGGGACGGTGATGTCGGCGGCTCGGATGGCTGGGGGGCGGTTGGAGGGCGGGGGGTGACGGGGGCGATGGGGGTGACCTGGGGTGATGGGAGGGGTGGCGGGAGGTGCGGCTGGGGCCGAGGGGGCGTTCACCGGCTGGTTCCTGGTTCTGATGTACTTCCCCGCGAAGGGGGAATCCGCCATGACCACGACACCAGCACCCAAACCGACACCGGTGCCGACACCGGTGCCGACACCGAACACCGACGGCCCTGGGGCGGGTGTTTAGCGATGGGCCGACTCTGGGACAGGCTCACCGGCACCAGGTACCCCGCCAGCGGTGTCGCGCCGCTCTCCGCCGCCGACGTCCGCTCCGCGCTGCTCGCGCTCAACGGCCCGGAGGTCCCCTTCCGCGTCCGCAACGCCCTCCCCGCGGAGAAGGCCGATCTGGTGGCGGAGCGAAGGGTCCTGATGCCCGCCACGGGCTCCGGCTCCACTCGTAGGCAGGTCGAGCGGACCATGAAGACCCGGATGCGTCTGGACCCCGCGAAGCGCGAGCTGCGGTCCCTCGACGAGCAGTGGGAGTCGACGCTGATCGGGGACCCGCCCCGGCGGAGCCTGTCCCGCACCTACGGCCGCGGCCCGGCGCCCCAGTCCTCCCGTGAGTGGACCTACGAACGCGGCCCCGACGGCCGCCGCCACAAGGTCGAGACGTTCCGTTTCGACTCCCGGGACATGAGGAACCCGCTCCGCGACACGATCGTCGGCTCGGGGTGGACGTGGCGGGGCGTGTTCCGGCTGTGACCCGCGCCGCCGAAGCTCTTCGGGCGGCTCGAGAACGACGGGCCCAGAACAACGCCCCGGGTCCCGACGAGGGGTGCCCGGGGCGATGCCCGTCAGGTGGTGCGGCCGGTCATCCGAACTGGCCGGGCTGGTAGTCGCCGGCGGGCTGCTGGACGATGACGTTGACGCGGTTGTAGGCGTTGATCAGGGCGATGAGGGACACCAGGGCGGCGAGTTGGTCCTCGTCGTAGTGCTTGGCGGCGTTCGCCCAGGCCTCGTCCGTGACGCCGCCGGCCGCGTCGGCGATACGGGTGCCCTGCTCCGTCAGCTCCAGGGCGGCGCGCTCGGCGTCGGTGAAGACCTTGGCCTCCCTCCAGGCCGCGACCAGGTGGAGGCGGGTCGGGGTCTCCCCGGCGTGTGCGGCGTCCTTGGTGTGCATGTCGGTGCAGAAACCGCAGCCGTTGATCTGACTGGCGCGGATCTTCACCAGCTCCTGCGTCGCGGCGGGCAGCGTCGAGTCCGAGACCACCTTCCCCGCCGAGTTGATGTGCCTCAGGAACTTGCCGGCGAGCGGGTGACCGAAGAGGTTCAGACGAGCTTCCATGGTGAACTCCTGTGCCGTTGTCGATGGGTTCACCTGTCTGACGGAACGCCTCGACCGGATGTGACAGGAGCGAGTGTGACGTGCGTCTCCCTACCGGGAAACGGAACGGCCCCTGACCGTTGCACCTGGTCAGGGGCCGATCACGCCGTTCACGCCGTACTCGAAGCGGTGGGTGTGGGATTTGAACCCACGGTGACATCGCTGCCACGACGGTTTTCAAGACCGTTCCCTTAGGCCGCTCGGGCAACCCACCTGCGCCCTGCCCACCTGGGGCGGAGCGGGTACAGCGTACCGGCACCGCGCAGGGAGCGGGCTGCATGGTCCACACAGGGGCCGCCGGCCTTCGTTCTCAACCGGCTTCCGGTGTGGCGTCCGAGAAGTCGTACACGGCCCATTCGGTGATCGGGACGTATCCGAGGCGTTGGTAGAGGGCGTTGCTGGTGGGGTTGGCGGGGTCCGCGTAGAGGACGACGTCCGTCGCGCCCGCGGCCAGCGCGGCCCTGCTCACCTCGACCGTCACGGCGCCCGCGTAGCCGCGACCCCGGAGGCGGGCCGGGGTGTAGACGGGGTCCACTCGAACCATGCCGGCGACCATCGAGGTCACGGCTGCCATGGAGGCGGGAGTGCCGTCCGGGGTCTCCCAGAACGTGAAGTGTCGGTCGGCGAAGCGTGAGCCGGCCCAGGAGTCGGCGTCCACGGCGGGGAGTTCTCCGACGGCGGCGCAGAACTCGCCGCAGAAGCGCACGAGTTGCTCGTGGTCCTGCTCGCTCACGACGCGACCTCGGCCCTCCGGCAGCGGCTCCGGCGGGATGAGCGTGCCGAGACGGTACAGCCGGATCCGCTTGCTGAGCGTCGGTGTTGCGCCCGTGCGCCGCTGCCACGCCTCGGCGAAAGCGGTGGCGGTGTCGTGGGCCGCGCTGACGTAGGGAAGGGAGTGCCCGAGCCCGGCCAGGTGGGCGGCGAGGGTGTCGGCCTGCCCGGGGGTGAGGGGGGTGACGCTCAGGCCGCGGGACGGGAGGCGGTAGAAGACGGCGCCGACCTCGCCCCCTGGCTCCAGTCGGCCGAAAACGGTGGCTGCGGGGCCGTGCGCGTCCGCCTGGCGTGTTCGCAGCTTCTCGACCGTCGTCAGCGGCGTGTTGTGCAGGGCGGGCCGTGAGCGCAGGAACTCTCCGGCTCGGGCGAGGAAGTCGTCGACGTCCTCTGTGAGGTGCCAGTCATCCGGTCGCATGCCTCATGCTTTCCCACGCTGCCGGTGTGCGTCCGTGGTTCTTCTGCAACCTGGTGGGACAGGACCTACGACGAACAGGACCTCGAACAGGGTCTACGACGAAAAGGACCTACGACGAAGGGGTGCCCCTCAGTGAGAGGCACCCCGTTCCCTTGAGCCGCCTGGGCGACCCGCTACGTCAGCTGTCGCCCTTGCGGGAGCCGAGGGTGAGGTCGACGGTGTGGGACTTGCCGTCGCGCTCGTAGGTGATCGTGACCTTGTCGCCGGGCTGGTGGGTCCAGATCTCGCCGATGAGGGTCGGGCCGCTGTCGATCACCGTGCTGTCGAGCTTGGTGATGACGTCCCCGGGCTTGAGGCCGGCCTTGGCGGCGGGGCCGCCCGACTCGACGGCGGAGGCGCCGCCCGCGCCCTGGTCGGTGATCTTCGCGCCGCCCGTGGAGTCCTCCAGGGAGACGGACGCGCCGATCTTGGCGTACACGGGCTCGCCGGTCTTGATCAGCTGCTGGGCGACGTACTTGGCCTGGTTGATCGGGATGGCGAAGCCGAGGCCGATCGAACCGGACTGGGTGGTGCCGCCCAGGCCGCCGCTGCCGGTGGACTGGATCGCGGAGTTGATGCCGATGACGTTGCCCGACGCGTCGAGCAGCGGGCCGCCGGAGTTGCCCGGGTTGATCGAGGCGTCGGTCTGCAGGGCGCTCATGTAGGAGGCGTTGCTGCTGGTGCCGTCGCTGGAGGCGACCGGGCGGTTCTTGGCGCTGATGATGCCGGTCGTCACGGTGTTGGACAGGCCGAAGGGCGCGCCGATCGCGATCGTGGAGTCGCCGACGGCCACCTTGTCGGAGTCGCCGAGGGTGAGGGGCTTGAGGTCCGAGGGCGCGTTCTTGAGCTTGATGACCGCGACGTCGTAGCCCTGCGCGTGGCCGACGACCTCGGCGTCGTACTTCTTGCCGTCGGGGAAGGTCGCCGTCAGCTTGCCGCCGTCGACCGCGTCCGCGACGACGTGGTTGTTGGTGACGATGTGGCCCTGGGTGTCGAAGACGAAGCCGGTGCCGGTGCCGCCCTCGCCGCTGCTGGACTCGGCCTCGATGGTGACCGTGCTGGGCAGGGCCTTGGCCGCGACCCCGGCGACCGTGCCCTCGTCGCGCTTGACGTCGCCGCCGCTGGTGGAGGCGGAGACGGTGGTCGAGCCGCTGTCGTCGTCGTTCTTGGCGAGCGTGTAGCCGAGACCGCCGCCCAGACCGCCCGCGACCAGCGCGGCCACGAGGACGGCGGCGACCAGGCCGCCGCGACCGCGGCCGGACTTCGGGGCGGGCTGCTGGTAGGAGGCGCCCCAGACGGCGCCGCCGTCAGCGGAACCGTCACCGGAGCCGCCGCCGTACGCCTGCGCGGCCGGGGCGGCGGCTCCGTCGCCGTACGCGTGCGTGCCGGCGCCGCTGTCGGCGTAGGCCGGGGTGGGCGGCGGCGGGGGCGGCCACGCGCCCTCGGCGGCGGCCGGGGCGGCCTGCGGCGAGACGGGCGGGGGCCAGTCGCCCTGGGCCGGGGAGGAGACGTGGGCCGGCTCCGGGGCCTGCGGGGGCGTCGTCGGAAGCTGGGTCGTGGGCGCGCCGGCGTCGGACGCGGGCGTCTGCGGAGGGGCCGAGGGAGGAGAATCCACCGGCACGGGGGGTGCGGACGGGGCCGGGGGTACCTGTGTGCCCTCGCTGGTGCCCTCGTTCTCGGTGCTCACAGCTCTTCTCCTCGATCCACGGCTGTTGTCGTCGGTCGCACTAGGTCACGCTCGCCCGCGCTCGTTCGCGTGGGTTCGGTTCACGCTCATTCACGCTGTGTCGTCGACCCGGCGCGCTGAAGCTGTGCGTGTGCTTTTGTATGTCTCAGCTTTTCCCACGGGCCGTCAGAGCACCATAAGCGGTGGCTGTGGGTCCATGGCCATCCTTTATAAGGTGCATTTCGCACAAAAAGCGCGCATCCCCGAAACATCTCAGACGGTTCTCAGACGACCGGCCCCCGGTGGCACCATGACGCGGTGACCCACGCACGGCAGCAACACATTCAAGTCGTCGCTCACCGCGGTGCCTCCGAGGAGGCTCCCGAGCACACCCTGGCCGCTTACAAGAAGGCGATCGAGGACGGCGCGGACGCCCTCGAGTGCGACGTACGGCTGACCGCGGACGGCCATCTCGTCTGCGTGCACGACCGACGCGTCAACCGCACGTCCAACGGCCGCGGCGCGGTCTCCGCCCTGGAGCTCGCCGACCTCGCGGCGCTGGACTTCGGCTCCTGGAAGACCCGGGAGGCGCGCGAGGCCTGGCCCGCGCGTGGCGAGGGGCCCGAACAGGAGCCCGACGAGGAGCCCGACTGGGAGTTCCGCCCCGAGGACCGCGAGGACACCTCCGTACTGACCCTGGAGCGGCTGCTGGAGCTCGTCGCCGGTGCGGGGCGGCGGGTCGAGCTGGCCATCGAGACCAAGCATCCGACGCGCTGGGCCGGACAGGTGGAGGAGCGGCTGCTGGTGCTCCTGAAGCGGTTCGGCCTGGACGCGCCCGCGTCGGCGGCCGAGTCGCCAGTGCGGATCATGAGCTTCTCGGCGCGTTCGCTGCATCGCGTGCATGCCGCCGCGCCCACGCTGCCGACGGTCTACTTGATGCAGTTCGTCTCGCCCCGGCTGCGCGACGGCCGGCTGCCCGCCGGGGTCCGGATCGCGGGCCCCTCGATGCGGATCGTGCGCAGCCATCCCACATACGTCGAGCGGTTGAAGCGGGCCGGACACCAGGTGCACGTGTGGACCGTGAACGAGCCGGAGGACGTCGACCTCTGCGTCGAGCTGGGCATCGACGCGATCATCACCAACCGCCCGCGCGCGGTGCTGGACCAGCTCGGCCGCTGAGCCCCCGCCCGGGCTCCCCCTTCTCCCCTCGCCTCACCCCACCCGACCCCGCCTCGCCTGACCCCGCCTCGCCCGACCCCGCACCCCAAGCCCGCCCCAAATCCATCCCAAGTGCGCCCGCCCCACCCCAAGCACACTTATAGGAAGTCACAGAAGTCTCAGAAGTCCCATCCACACCTCTTGACCACAACAGCACACCTGAACCATCCTCCACTCTCAGCCATACCGAAGAAATCAAGCCACGCGATCACACTCGATCACAGTCCCCTCACAGGGAGTGCTCCGGCGCGTTCGGTCCGTATTCGATCGTTGCGAATGCGTCGCCGGACATGGATTGGCCGGTTTCCGGTACAGGCCAATGGGGCATTCACACCGTGGCGTGGGGCGAAGGAGGTCTCGGGGGTGGCGTTGGTGGTGGCACAGGAGGTGCCCGCGTCGTCGAGCATGGCCGTACCCCATGGCCCTGCGGGCGTGGGCAAGGCGAGACACCGTATGCGGGATCAGCTGCGCAGCGGTGGGGTCTCGGAAGCGGTCATCGACGATGCCGTACTCATCCTTTCCGAACTTTTGAGCAATGCCTGCAAACACGGCAGGCCGCTGGGCGACGCCCTGGCCGGGGACGGCGACGTCCTGGCCGCGTGGCGCGTCGACCCGGGCGGCCGGCTGGTCGTCGAGGTGACCGACGGCGGCGGACCGACCCGCCCGTCCCCGGCCACCCCTTCCGTCACGGCGCACGGCGGCCGCGGGCTCAACATCATCACGGCGCTGGCCGACGACTGGGGCGTCCGGGACGACGCCCGCGGCGAGGTCACGGTGTGGGTCCTGGTCCACGCGGACGTGTACGACCCGGACGCCGGCTGTCGGCGCGACGACTTCGCCTCCCGGGTCACGGCCCCGTCGGTGTCGTCGATCCCCGGGCTGGACTTCGCGGACGCGTTCGACGACATGGACTGACGCGTTCGACGACTGCGAGTGACACGTTCGACGACCACGCCGGAAGCGTCCGACGACCAGGGCCGGACCAGGCCCGTCCGGCCGCTCATGTCGCAACAACGCGTCGGCGGGGCCGGACCCCCGGACGGTGTACGCGGGTTGTCCACAAGGCTGTGCGTTGTCCACAGGTTCCCGTGACGGAGCGTGCGAACGGCTAGGCTCCCGCCGTACCAGACGAGCCGTACCCGGGAGACACCCAGATGGCCAAGAAGCGCCCCCAGACGAAGGCCAAGCGGCCGCAGCTCACCGACGCCGAGATCCCGGTCGTCGGCGCGCGTGAGCCCTGCCCGTGCGGCAGCGGCCGCCGGTACAAGGCCTGTCACGGCCGGGCCGCCGCGCACGCCGTGACCGAGCTGGTGCAGCGTCCCTTCGACGGTCTGCCGGGCGAGTGCGACTGGGTGGCGCTGCGTGAGCTGGTGCCGGCCGCGACGGTCGGGCTGACGCTGAAGGACGGCCTGCCCGAGGGCGTCCCGTCGGTCACCCTCGCCACGGTCCTGCCGATGGCCTGGCCCGCCCTGCGCCGCGACGACGGCTCGGTCCTGCTCGGCCTGCAGAACGACACGCCGTCGGGCGACATCAGCCGCGACCTGGCCGACACCCTGCAGCGGGCCCTTGCGGCCGATCCGGGCACTCCGGTGCAGGCCCGCCGCGCGCCGGCCGACGGTCCGCGGATGCAGGATCTGCTCGATCCCGAAGGCGTGTTCGAGCCAGTTGTGCACAGCGGCTTCGAGTTCTGGGTGCCGGACTCGGAGAACACCGCGCCGGAGGTGGCCGCCTCCCTGGAGCGGGCCAACGCGGCGGCGATCCCGACCGTGAAGCTGACGGGTGTGGACGCCGCGTACTGGTGCGAGACGCCGGACAAGAACCATCTGCGCTGGGTCATGCCGCATCCGGAGGAGCAGCTTCTGGACGCGCTCGCGCGGCTGCACGCGGCGGGCCGTTCGAGCCTCGGCGAGGGCACGCGTCTGGTGGGCTCCTTCCGGGCGCACGGCCTGACAGTGCCGGTCTGGGACCTGCCGAGCGGGGTCTCGGCGGAGGACGTGGAGAAGCCGGCCGCCGAGTTCGCCGAGCGCCTCGCCACCGCTCTGGCCTCGGACGAACCGCTCACCGCGGACGAGCGCCGGGCACGCGGCGGCCTGACCAACCGACAGGTGACGCTCAGCTGACAAGCGGTGCCGGAACCCGGCCGTGCTGACCGACCAGTCAGCACGGTCGGCTCCGGCGGAAGCCGTGACTCCGATCACAACTCCCGCCCGCACAAGGCGAGTCGAAGCCAGAAGCGCCGATCCGCCGGTGTCCGGAAAGCCGACGAAGACAAGAGATCGAATTTGCTTAGCGCCGATCTCTTGTTACGGTTCCCATATCCCGGTTGCTGGTGCATCCCCCGTCGCCAGCAACCGGGTCTTTCTCTGCCCGGCCGACGTCGACACGGCGAGGCGGTACGTCAACTCCCGCCGTCTGTCGCGGAGTTGACTCCCGAGGTGCTCCCCGAGTTGCTCTCGGAGTTGCTTCCGGAGCGCAGCAGCAGCGGCCCGTCGCCCGCCGTCCCCGCAGACGCGGAGAACTCGGCCACGGCCGTGTACGCGTCCAGCTCGCCCCGGGTCCGCCCACGCGGCGTCTCGCAGGACTCGGGCTCGTCCTCGGCGCCCACCGCGCAGCGCACCTGCACCGTGCGGCCCGCAGGCCCCATGAGGCTCAGAAAGGCGTCCAGGGCGCGTCCGGTGGCGTTGCGGTAGTAGGTACGCGCCCAGGTGTCCTCGCCCTGCGTCAGCACGCACGTCTGCGCCTCCGCGCCCTCGGGCGAGGTGAGCTCGGGACCGCAGCGGGCGGCGGTGGCCAGGCCCAGGCCGAGGAGCAGCGGGGAACGGGAGGGCGCGGCGGGGGGCGCCTTGGGATCCGTACCGCCACCGGAATCCGTACGACCCCTGGCAGGCGTACGGCCCCTGGCGTCCGTGCTGTGCCCGACGTCCGTACCGTGCCCGACGCCTGCGTCTGAGCCCGCGCGTGGGCCTGGGCCCGCGCCGTCGGCAGCGGACGGTGGCCTCGCCGCGGCCGGGAGGGCGGCGGCGGATCGTGCTTCGTCACCCGCCGGCCCCGCGGACGCCATGGCCAGGGGCAGCGCGATCGCGCATGCCACGGCGCCCCCGAGGGCGAGGAGACGAAGGTTCATACAGCGGAAGATAAAGGGCGAACGCGGGCGTCCCGTCCGGCGCGCGCCCGACACCCCTACAACTCGGGGGCGCTCACACCCGTACGAGTGAGGGCGTCGACGACGGCGTCCACGACGGCCTCGACGTCGGGCACCCAGGGAGAGGCGGAGCCGGGCAGCGGGGCGCGCTCCCAGCGGATGTCGCCGCGGCCGGTCTCGGAGGGCGGCAGGGCGATGTAGCCGCCCTCGCCGTGGAAGCGGAGGGAGCCGGGGACGAAGTCCTTGGCGTAGAGCAGTTCGCCGAGCTGCTCCATGGAGTAGGGCCGGACGAGGATCGACCAGCGGGTGGGCGAGGCGACGACCGGGCCGAGCCGCATGCCCTGGCGGTCGAGCGCCGCGAGGGCGCGCGAGGCCGCGAGGGCGGGCAGGCTGACCGCGCAGGGGGCCGGGCCCCCGGTCGCCAGGATGATCGGTGCGGCCGGCCTGTTGCCCCACCACCAGCGCACCATGCGCGCGTCGGCGGTGGCCGCGAGGAGGCCGGGGTCGAAGGGATGAGCGCCTGGCACCGTGCACTCCGGGTCGGGGCAGCCGCAGCGGTTGTTCGCCTGCGGGTCCGCTGTCACGCCCGGGAGTACGGGCCACTGCCATTCCGTCGCGAAGGTAAGGGCCGCGTCGATCAGTTCAGGCCCCCCGTCGCTGCGCTGGGACAGGAGCCTGCGTCGCTTTCCGAGGATCTCGCGCATGAGCGCTCGTTCCTTTCCGTTGCACCGCTGGCAACACCGTGGGCCACATCACACCATGTGTCGATCACTTCACTGTGCGTACCTGTTGGCGCATCACACCCCTGTCCGAGACAAGGGGAACCCCTGAGGGTCGAGCGGTGGCTGCCTTCGCGGCCGCTCCGTCCGACTTGCATCCATCAAATGCCTGGGCGTGGCGTGGGGTGGCGAAGTCTGGCGTTTTGCCGTCGCGCGTATTTCTCTCCGCCTCCGCCACGGGAGGATGGGGCACGGTCGTCGGTGGCTAGGACGCCCGGACCGGTCACCAGGTTCCGGGTGTCTCCCAAGACCCCTGGCTCTTACCGAGTGCCCTTACCGAGTACGTACCCATCACGACCGCTGTGACGCTCCGTCGAGCAAGCCCAGTCGACCGCAATCACCCGTTACCCGAGGCAGTTTTAAGCCAACTTTGCTTTTTCGCAAGGGAGCCGGAACAAGCGTGTGTGATTCTCACAAAGACCCCATGGACACCAGCAATCCCAGCAGGACAATGCTGGACATCCCCTCACGAGTGCGTGTACATGTGGAGACACCGCTAGCGGCGCAGAATGACATGGGGGTTTGCGATGCTTTTGAGCAATACGCTCCGGTCCGAGAGCCGGACGACATGAACGCCCCTCACCCTCCGAAAGTGGCTGGAATCGATTCAACGGTTCCCTCGCCCGCACACACTGTCGCGCCCGCGCCCGCCGCCCCGGGCACCCCGACGGTCCCCGCGGCTCCTGTGGCCTCCTCCGTCTCCTCCGGCCCGGGAGCCGTCCTGACGGACCGCCTCGCCGGCTGGGTCTCGGACCTCACGACCCTCCACGAACTCACCGAACGACTGGCCCGCACGGACGCACTCCCGGACGCCCTGACGGAGCTGCTGCGCGCCGGAGCCGCCCTGGTGGGAGCCCGGCGCGGCCTCATCGTCCTGGAGCCCGCCGACGGACTCGGCCCGGACACCACGATCGGTCTGGGCCTCGGCCGCGCCGACCTCGGCCACATCGAGACCGTGCCCCGCAGCGCCCTGTCCTACGGCCGGATCCTGGACGGGCTGCCCGGCGGCGAGGGCGAGATCGCCGAGCCCGACCTGCTCGCCGGGGACGGCCTGGACCCCCGCCACCGCGAGGTGGCCGCCCGCCTCGGTTACGCCGCCAGCTACGCGCTGCCTCTCGTCACGGAAGCGTCCGGGCCGGACGACTCGTACGGCTCCGCCGGGTCTGACGGCTCGGTCGGCTCGGTCGGCTCCGAGGCCTCGGATCGCCCGGGCCGCTCGGGCCGCTCGGGGTCGACGGGCGCGGCAGGCATGGCCGGCGTCGTCGGTATGGCGGGTGCGGTCGGTATGGCGGGTGCGGTCGGTGCGGCGGGAGTGTCCGGTGCGGCAGGGGTGTCCGGTGCGGCCCGCGCCGTGGGCATGACCGGCCCCGCGGGCCGGCTGGGCGCGGCCGTGTGGCTCTACGACGAGCCCGCCGAGCCCGCCGAGCGCCAGCGCCACCTGGTCGGCCTGTACGTCCGGTACGCCGCCGAGCACCTCGCCCGCCTCCTGGAGCTCGAGCGCACGCGCGCGTGCATGAAGACCATGGCCGAGGAGCTGCTGCCCTCGCGGCTGCCGAGGGTTCCCGGCGTCCAGCTCGCCGTCCGGCACCGCACCGGCCCGCGCGGCGGCGGCGACTGGTACGACGCGCTGCCGCTGCCCGACGCGGCCCTGGGCCTGGCGGTCGGCTCGGTCACCGGGTCCGGGCCGAGCGCGGTCGCCGCGATGGGCCGGCTGCGCGCCTCGCTGCGGGCGTACGCCGTGATGGAGGGCGAGGACCCCGTCGCCGTCCTGTCCGACCTGGAGCTGCTGCTGCGGCTGACCGAGCCCGCCCGCTCCGCCACCGCCCTGTTCGCCTACTGCGAACCCGCCCTGCGCAAGATCACCCTGGCCGGCGCCGGGCACTGCCCGCCGCTGCTGGTCGGCGAGCGGCGCACGGAGTTCGTGGAGACGTCCGTCTCCGCGCCGCTGGGCATGCTGGCCTGCTGGGAGGCGCCGAGCGTGGAGCTGGAGGCCGCGCCAGGCGAGACGGTTCTGCTCTACAGCGACGGCCTGCTGCACCGCACCGGAGACCCCGTCGACCGCGCCTTCGCCCGGCTGCACGCGGCCGCGGCCGGGGTGCCGAAGGCGCTGCGCCACGACCCCGGCGCGATCGCCGACCACGTGCTGCGCGCGATGCTGCCGGACGGGCTGGCCGAGCAGGACAGCGAGGAGGACGTGGTGCTGCTGGCGGCACGCTTCGAGTAGGGCGACCGGTTGCCGGAGCGAGGCGACGGTAAGAGGCCTTCCGGCCCTGGGCCCCCTGACGTACGACCGTACGATGGATGGGGTCCAGTGCCGTATCTAGGAGGATGACCGTGGCCGACGAGCTCACCCCGGAGACCCCGGAGACTGAGTCTGAGGAGCCCATCAAGCAGCGGAAGAACGGCCTGTACCCGGGCGTGTCCGACGAGCTGGCCGAGAGCATGAAGTCCGGCTGGGCCGACACCGAGCTCCATGACCTGGAGCCGATCGCCCAGGCGGCCGAGACCGCCGCCCGCCGCGCCGCGCTCTCCGCGCGCTTCCCCGGCGAGCGCCTGGTGATCCCCGCGGGCAACCTGAAGACCCGCTCGAACGACACGGAGTACGCCTTCCGCGCCTCCGTGGAGTACGCGTACCTCACCGGCAACCAGACGGAGGACGGCGTCCTGGTGCTGGAGCCCACGCGCGCGGGCCATGTCGCGACGATCTACCTCCTGCCGCGCTCCGACCGCGAGAACGGCGAGTTCTGGCTGTCCGGCCAGGGCGAGCTGTGGGTGGGCCGCCGGCACTCGCTCGGCGAGGCCGAGAAGCTGTACGGCATCCCCGCCTCCGACGTGCGCGAGCTGGCCGACAAGCTACGCGAGGCCACCGGCCCGGTGCGGGTCGTGCGCGGATACGACGCCGGCGTCGAGGCGGCCCTGACCGACAAGGTCACCGCCGAGCGCGACGCCGAGCTGCGCGTCTTCCTCTCCGAGGCCCGCCTGGTCAAGGACGACTTCGAGGTCGGCGAGCTGCAGAAGGCCGTCGACTCGACCGTCCGCGGCTTCGAGGACGTGGTCAAGGTCCTCGACAAGGCCGAGGCGACCAGCGAGCGCTACATCGAGGGCACGTTCTTCCTCCGCGCGCGCGTCGAGGGCAACGACGTCGGCTACGGCACCATCGCCGCCGCCGGCCCGCACGCCTGCACGCTGCACTGGGTCCGCAACGACGGCCCCGTGCGCTCGGGCGACCTGCTGCTCCTGGACGCGGGCGTCGAGACGCACACGTACTACACCGCCGACGTCACGCGGACGCTGCCGATCAGCGGCACGTTCACCGAGATCCAGAAGAAGATCTACGACGCCGTGTACGAGGCCCAGGAGGCCGGTATCGCGGCCGTCCGGCCCGGCGGCAAGTACCGGGACTTCCACGACGCCGCCCAGCGCGTGCTGGCCGAGCGGATCGTCGAGTGGGGCCTGGTCGAGGGCCCGGTCGAGCGTGTCCTGGAGCTCGGCCTCCAGCGCCGCTGGACGCTGCACGGCACCGGTCACATGCTCGGCATGGACGTCCACGACTGCGCCGCCGCGCGCGTGGAGTCGTACGTCGACGGCACGCTGGAGCCCGGCATGGTGCTGACCGTCGAGCCCGGGCTGTACTTCCAGGCCGACGACCTGACGGTGCCCGAGGAGTACCGGGGGATCGGCGTCCGGATCGAGGACGACATCCTCGTGACGGAGAACGGCAACCGGAACCTGTCGGACGGCCTGCCGCGGCGCTCCGACGAGGTGGAGGCCTGGATGGCCTCACTGAAGAGCTGAAGCACTGAGCACTGAAGAGCCGACGAGCTGAAGACCTGAAGAGTTGAAGAGCTGACCTTTGGACGGCTTCTGGTCCGGTGTCGGGGTCGATCTGCATCTCGAGCCCGACACCGGCGAAGGGCGTCGTGCCGGGCTCGAGCGTGCCCTGCGCGACGCCATACGGGACGGTCGGCTGTCGCCCGGGACGCGACTGCCCGCGACGCGACGGCTCGCGGGCGAGCTGGCGATCTCGCGGAACACGGTCAAGGCGGCCTACGACCAGCTCGTCGCCGAGGGCTACCTCACCGCCCGGCAGGGGTCCGGCACCCAGGTCGCCTCGCTGCCCTCGGTCGCCGCCGAACCGCCGGAGGCCGCCGCACGCGCGCGTGAGCCCCGTTTCGACCTGCGGCCCGGCAGTCCGGACGTCGGGGCGTTCCCGGCCGCCGCCTGGCTGCGCGCGCTGCGCCGCGCCATCGCGACGGCGCCTTCACTGGCGTACGACTACGGCGATCCGCGGGGGCGCATCGAGCTGCGGACGGCGCTGTCGGGGTATCTGGGGCGCGCACGGGGCGTGGTCGCGCCGCCGGAGCGGATCGTGATCACCTCCGGGTATGTGCAGGGGCTCGCGCTCCTCACGCGCGTGCTGGACGGCGCCCCGATCGCCATGGAGGACCCGGGGCTGCCCTTCCACCGGGAGGTCGTACGGCGGGCCGGCTCGGCCGTGACGCCGGTGCGGGTCGACGAGCGGGGGGTGTGCGTCGGCGAGCTGGCGGACGTGCGGGCCGTGGTCGTCACGCCCGCGCACCAGTACCCCACCGGCGTGACGCTGCACCCGGAGCGCCGGCGGGCGCTGACCGACTGGGCACGCGCGCGTGGGGCGCTGATCGTCGAGGACGACTACGACGGGGAGTTCCGTTACGACCGGCAGCCCGTCGGCGCGCTCCAGGGCATGGCGCCGGGGCAGGTCGTCTACCTGGGGACCGCCTCCAAGACCCTCGGGCCCGCGCTGCGGCTCGGCTGGATGGTGCTGCCGCCGCGGCTGGTCGACGCCGTCGCCGACGCCAAGCTGCACAGCGACCACCACACCGAGTCCATCGGCCAGCTCGCGCTCACCGAACTGATCGACAGCCACGCCTACGACCGTCACGTGCGCGCCTGCCGACTGCGTTACCGGCGCCGCCGCGACCTGCTCCTGGACCGGCTGGGCGCGCGCCGGGACGTGCGCGGGATCGCGGCCGGGCTGCACGCGCTGGTGGAGGTCGACGACGAGACGGAGGTGCTGGCCCGCGCGGAGGCGGCGGGGCTGGCGGTCGGACGGCTCGGCGAGCACTGGCACACGCGCGTGAGCGACACCGACCGCGGCGGCCGCGCCGACCGCCCGCAGGGGCTCGTCGTGGGGTACGGGACGCCTCGGGAGCGGCTGTATCCCGAGGCGCTGGAGGTGCTGGCGACGGTGTTGGACGGAACTTGATCGAGCCTGATCGAACCCGATCGAGCCCGATGGGGCTGGATCGGGTTCGATCAGGCCGGATTGGGCCAGTCAGAGGGCGGGTGATTGGTGCTGTCGGGCGGCCCACTGCGCCTCTAGCGTCGCCGGTATGAGGAAAGCCGGTATGACGAGGACCGCCCCGGGACGCCTGCTCGCGCTCGCCCAGTTGGGCAACTCGGTCGGGGACGGCGCCTACTACACGACGTCGGCCCTGTACTTCACCCAGATCGTCGGTCTCGCCCCCGCGCGCGTGGGGCTCGGGCTGACCGTCGGGTGGGCGGTCGGCTCGCTGGCCGGGGTGCCGCTGGGCCGACTGGCCGACCGCCGTGGGGCGCGCGGTACGGCGGTGCTGCTGGCGTTGGCGACGGGGCTCGCGGTGGCGTCTTTCACCGTCGTGCGCGGATTCGTGCCGTTCGTGCTCGTGGCGTGCGGGTACGCGGCAGCGCAGTCGGGGCTCGCGGCGGCCCGGCAGGCGCTGCTGGCGGGACTGGTGCCCGCCGGGGAGCGCACGGGGCTGCTCGCGCGCCTGCAGTCGACGCTGAACGCGGGGCTCGCGGTGGGCGCGGGGCTCGGCGGGCTCGCGCTGCACGCCGGGACGCGGGCCGCGTACGCCGGGGTCTTTGTGGTCGACGCGGTGAGCTTCCTGGTGTGTGCGCTGCTGCTCGCCGCGCTGCCTCGCGTGGCGCCCGGTCCGGTCCGCCCGCGCGGGAGCCTCGGTGTGCTGCGGGACCGGCCGTACACGGTCGTGGCGCTGCTCAACACCGTGCTGCTGCTGCGGATGCCGTTGCTGAGCCTGGTGCTGCCGCTGTGGATCACCGAGCGGACCGGGGCGCCGGCCTGGCTGGTCTCCGCGCTGTTCATGCTGAACACGGCCGCGGTGACGGTGTTCCAGGTACGGGCGGCGCGCGGGGTGACCGGGCTGGACAGCGCCCTGCGCGCGGTGCGGCGGGCGGGGTGGGTGATGTGGGCCGCGTGCGCCGTGTTCACGCTGTCCACGGGGGCGTCGGCGTGGGTGGCCGCGGGGGTGCTGGTGGTGGGTGCGGTACTTCAGGTGATCGCGGAGATGGGGCAGTCGGCGGGTTCCTGGCAGCTCTCCTTCGACCTGGCCCCGGCCGACCGCGTCGGCGAGTACCAGGGCTTGTTCGGCACCGGCGTCACGGTCGCCCGCACCCTCGGCCCCCTGCTCCTGACCTGGCTCCTGGTCGAATGGGGCACACCGGGCTGGCTCCTGCTGGGCGCGGCGATGACGGCGGCCTCGTATGCGATGGGCCCGGCGGCACGGTGGGCGGCGGCGGCTGGGGAGCGGGGAGCGGAGGGGACTGCGGAGGGGCGGGGAGCGGAGGGGACTGCGGAGGGGCGGGGAGCGGATCAGGTGCGAGCCGGGCAGGGGGCGAGCTGAACGGGCGCAAGCTGAACGGGGGGCGAGCTGAACGGCGGTCGCCCTCCGGCCCCGCCTCAGCCCCGCCCCCCCTCCAACCGTCAGGCGGGCGAGGTCAAGCAACCCGTGTCCGCGCGTTCGCCGTTCGGGGCGATGAGGCGAGGGGCAGGGAGTCCACGAACAGTGCGCCTGCCAGGAGGCCGGCGCTGCCGCGTGGGCTCCACGCGCGCGTGTGGAGGTCGGCGTCGAGTGCGGCGAGGGCTTCCCGGCCGGCCGGGGTCGCCGCACCGCCCGCTTCCAGGACGCCGCGGGCGCCCGCCTGCACATGACGCAGGGCCAGTGGGCCGGCGAGGTGCAGGAGTTCGGTGTCCTGGAGGGTGGACATCACGGTGAGCAGGGCGTCCAGCTGTGCCTCGGGCTCGCGGGCGCCGGCCGAACGGGCCTTGCCGAGCGCGTCCAACGCCCGCCGTACGTGCGGGAATCCCGCGCGTGCCTCACCCCGGGCGCCGGCCGCGCCGTAGCGTGCGGACACCGAGGAGCCGCGCGACGGCCGCCGTGGCGCGCCCCGGTCGGGGTACCCGACGATCCGCTTGGCGGTCTGGGCGATCTCGGCCCCGCGCGCGCGGGGGTCGAGGGCGGCCGCCGAGACCAGCAGACCGAGCGTCCACAGCGCGCCCCGGTGCCCGCCGCCGGCCAGCCCCACCGAGTGCTCGGTGCACCGCCCGATCGCGCCCAGCTCCGCGCGGAGCCGGGGCGTGGCTTCGCCGGTGCGGCGGGCGGCGGCGGCCATGGCCGCGAGGCCGGGTGCGAGCGCCTTGGCCGACCAGCGCAGCCCGCAGTGGTCCTGGCGGGTGACGCGGGCGGCGAGGTCACGCGGGTCGGGCAGCCCCGGCTTGGGAACCAGGGCCAGTTGTCCGGTCAGCGCGGCCACGGCGGCCTGCGCGAGCGACTCGTCCTCACGGCTCGTCATGGCCGGATCCTACGAAGCCGTCGTCGACGACGTGGCCGACTCCGAGGTCGTGGCCGACGGGGCGTCGCTCGGCGGGGCGCCCGTCGGGGCGTCTCCGGGCGGGGTGCCGCCACCGCCGCTGCCCGCGCCCGTGCTCTCGGCGTCGGGGTCGACGCCCAGGGTGAGGAAGCCCTTGTAGCCCTTGGACGGGTCGGCCTTGTGGACGGCCTTGAGGGTCAGCAGGCCGCTGGACGCGCCGCCGCCGTCGTAGACCATGTCGTCGGCGAGCTTGGTGTAGCTGCCGGAGTGCTTCGAGTACGGCTCCAGCGTGAAGATCTCCGCGGCGATGTCGTCGTCGAAGAAGAACTGGCCGGTGTAGTTGACCTTGCCGCCCTCGTAGGTGCCGTCCGCCTTCTCGCCGCCGGTGTGCACCCGGACGTGGATGTGGCAGGTGCGCGGGGTGTACCAGCCGGGGAAGATCGTCTCGAACTTGACGACCCCGTTGGCGTTGGCGATCTGGTAGCCGCGCAGATAGGTGTTGTCGTCGGCCGTCGAGCCGTCCTCGCTCTCCGCCGGGGCGGAACCGCCGGGGTTGGCGGTGGTGTAGCCGGAGTAGTAGCCCCAGGCGTCGCAGTGCCAGATCTCGACGGCGGCGCCGGAGACCGGGGTGCAGCCGTCGGTGGCGTCGACGACGGTGAGGCGCAGGGTCAGCGGGACGCCGCTCTTGCCCTCGGTGATGTCCTTGCGCACCAAGGCGCCATCGAGGTAGTACGGCCCCTCCGTGACGCTCGTCATCAGCGTCATGCAGCTGCTGCTCGTGGAGGTCGCCGAGGCGGACGCGGCCGTCGTCTCGGCCTCCGCGGTCGTGTCGGCGAACGCCGACTGGTAGCCCGCGACGGCGAGCCCGCCGGCCGCGACCGTGCCGCCGGTCACCGCGAGAGCGCGGCGCCGCGTGAGGTTGTCTTTGTGGTTTCCCGTCATGAACATGAACGTAGGAACGTCACCCGTCAGTAACATGGGGTAACGCTGAGAGCCGCCTGTGAGTGCTGTGGAAGCTGAAGTTCCGCCCGCCGATCGGCGCCGGCCGACGCCGACCGGTGCCGACATGCGGTCATACGGCCATCAGCGGCGCGTCCTTCCGCCACTTGAGGATCTTGTCGAAGCTCACCACCGCGCCACCGAGCCCCGGCTTGTTGCCGATGTGGACGTGGTCGGCGAGTTCCCGGATGAGACAGAGGCCGCGCCCGTTCTCGGCGTCGGCGCTCGCCTGGACCGGTGCGGGCGCGGGCCGCTCGCCGGTGAACCCGGGCCCGGAGTCGGCGACCTCGATCCGGCACTTCTCGCCGTCGAGGTAGGCGGTGACGCGGTAGGCCTCCGAACAGCCGCCGCTGTGCCCGGTGTTCCCGCCGTGCTCCACGGCGTTGGCGCAGGCCTCGCTCAGGGCGACGGAGAGGTCGTAACTGACGTCGGGATCGACGCCGGCCGTCTCCATGGTGCCGAGCAGAAGGCGGCGGGCGAGGGGAACGCTCGCGGCTTCGCGCCTCAGATGGAGTGACCACCAGATGCTCATGCTCCAGCCTCCCGGCCGCGGCTCGACATACCGATACGTATTGCCGCCCCGGCCCGTATGTAAGCGCGAATTCCGCGTGATGCCGCCCATATGGGGGATGCGCGGACGGCCAGAAACGGTGTATGCGGTGCTCAGGGGACCCAGCCGTAGCAGTTCCTTTTAAAAGTGATCAGAAGCTGATCTTCCGGATCGTAGGGAATCTTGTGGACCTGCCGTATGGCGGCCGTAAGGCCAGTGCGATGATGAGCCCGCCATGACTGCCCCCCACCGGCGCACAGCGCGCGCCGCGCACACCACGCACGCAGCGCGCTCCGGACGCGATCTACGGCTGCTGCGGGCCGCGGTGTTCGCCGCGGTCTGCGTCGTGCTGGCCGCGGCCGGGCACACCATGGCCTCCTGCGCCACGGTTCCGCTGTGGACGCTGGGCGCGGGATTCCTGGGCGCCCTCGCGATCGTCGTACCGCTCGCCGGGCGCGCGCGCTCGCTGCCGGCCATCGCGGCGCTGCTCGCCGTCGGACAGACCGTGCTGCACACGCTGTTCGGGCTCGGGCAGCACACCGCCACGGTGACCGCGGCGACGGGAGCGGCGACCCCGACCCCGACCGCGGCCCTCTCCGACGCGACGCTGATCGAGCGGGCGGCCAGCCTGGTGTGCGGGAGCGCGGCGGCGGTGATCAGCCCCGCCCAGGCCCAGAAGCTCCTGGTGGACGCGCGGCTCTACAACACCGGCGGCACAAGCGGCACAAGCGGCACAGACAGCATGAACGCGATGAACGGGATGAGCGGCATGGGTTCCATGCACCATCCCGCGGACGCCCTGACCACGGCCGACTCGTCGATGTCGCTGCTGCCGTCGCTGCCCATGCTGCTCGGTCACGTGCTCGCGGCCGTCGCCGCCGGATGGCTGCTGCGGCGCGGCGACACGGCCCTGCTGCGGCTGCTCCAACTGTCGGCGCACAGCGCGCACGACCTCGCCGAGGGGGCGCTCGTACGATCCCTGCGCGCGGCGCTCGCGCTGGTGCGCGCCCTGCTCTCGGGGCTGCCTGCCGCGCCCGAGAACGGTCCGCGCGCCCCGCTCACCGCCCTGCACGCGCCGGCCGAGCCCCGAACCGCCGCACTCCAGCACACGGTGATCAGACGCGGCCCGCCGGCCGCCGAGGCTCTCGTCCTCGCTGCCTGACACGACACGACCAGCACTCCACCACACGGGGGGGGCGGGCCGCGGTCGTGCGGCACGCGCGCGTGCGCACCTTCCCGCGCTCGCCGCTCACCCTCACCGTCGAACCACACTCAGAGTGGAGTGCCGCTTTCATGAAGGCTTCTCGGATCACCTCCCGCAACGCCTCCCCCCGCAACGCCTCTCGTGCCGCCTCCCGCGTCGCCGCCGCCGCTGGCGTCGCCGGCGCCGCCGTGCTCGTCCTGTCCTCCCCCGCCTACGCGCACGTCTCCGTGCAGCCGGACGGCACGGCCGCCAAGGGCGGCTACGCCCTGGTGAACTTCCGCGTCCCCAACGAGCGCGACGACGCCTCGACCACCAAGCTCGAGGTCACCTTCCCGACCGACCACCCGCTGTCCTCGGTCATGCCGGAGAAGCTCGACGGCTGGAAGATCACCGTCACCAAGAGCAAGCTCGCCAAGCCGCTCGAGGTGCACGGGCAGCAGATCAACGAGGCCGTCTCCAAGGTGACCTGGACCGCCGAGGACAAGGGCGTCGAGCCCGGCTACCTCCAGCGGTTCCCGGTGTCCATGGGCGCACTGCCCGACGACGCCGACGAACTCGTCTTCAAGGCGGTCCAGACGTACTCCGACAAGGAGGTCGTGCGCTGGATCGAGGTCCAGGAGGACGGCGCGGAGGAGCCGGAGAACCCGGCGCCCGTGCTGGCCCTGGCGGACGCCTCCGAGGACGAGCACTCCCACGGCACGACGACCGCCGAGGACGCCTCCGACGAGTCGGACGACGCGAAGGCGGCCGCCTCGACGACCGAGGCCGCGTCCGACTCCTCCGGCGGCAGCGACACCACCGCCCGCGTCCTCGGCGTGGTCGGCATCGTCGTCGGCGCCGCCGGCGTGGCGTACGGCGTGCTCGCCGGCCGCCGCCGGACGACGCCCGAGTCGTGACGACCACCGACGTGTGACGCCTGACAACCCGCGACGCGCACTGGGGCTCGTACGGCCCCTGCCGGTCCGTACGACCGCTGCTGGCCCTGCCTGGTCCATACGACCCCGGTGCGCGCCGGAGTTCATACATCTGGGACATTTTTCTATGCGCAAGAAGACGTTCGCCGTGGCCGCGCTGCTCGCCGCCGCCACCCTCACCCTCTCCGCCTGCGGCAGCGGGGACAGCGGCGGCAGCCCCGTCGCCGCCGTGTCCGAGGACACCTCGCAGCGGGCCGTGACCGTGCTCGACCAGCCCTTCACCAAGCCCGACCTGGTCCTGACCGACACCCAGGGCAAGAGTTACGACCTCCGCAAGGAGACCGCGGAGCACCCGACGCTGATCTACTTCGGCTACACCAACTGCCCGGACGTCTGTCCGCTGACGATGAGCAACATCGCCGTCGCCAAGAAGCAGCTGTCCAAGGCCGACCAGGACGACCTGCGCGTCGTGTTCGTCACCACCGACCCGGACCGCGACACCCCGGCCGCGCTCGGCAAGTGGCTCAAGGGAATCGACTCCCAGGTAGTAGGCCTGACCGGCGACTTCGCCACCATCCAGGCCGCCGCGCGCACCGTCGGCATCTCCGTCGAGGCGCCGCACAAGGACAAGAACGGCAAGATCGTCTCGACCCACGGCACCCAGGTCATCGCCTTCTCCCCGAAGACGGACGGCGGCTACCTCCTCTACAACGAGGACGCCACGGTCGACGACTACACCAAGGACCTCCCCAAGATCGTCAAGGGACAGAACCCGTGAGGCATCGCCTCCCGGCGGCGGCCCTGGCGATGACCGCCGCGCTGCTCCTCACGGGCTGCGGCTCCGATTCCGGCTCGGGCTCCGCCGCCGAGCTGTCCGTGAAGGGCGCCTACATCCCGCAGCCGGTCTCCGACACCATGGCCGCGGGCTTCCTGACCGTCGTCAACGGCGGCGGTACGAAGGACAGGCTGACGTCCGTCACCTCGGCGGCCGCGCGCAGCGTCACCCTCCACGAGACCGTCGGATCCTCGATGGAGGAGGTCGCCTCCCTGACTGTGCCTGCACACGGTCAACTCGTGTTCAAGAGCGGCGGCAATCATCTGATGTTCGAGATGCTGAAGCGCAAGCCGGTGCAGGGCGAGACGGTGACCGTGGAACTGCACTTCGCCGCATCCGACCCCGTCGAGGTCGAGATACCGGTCGAGTCCGCCACGTACAACCCCAAGACCGGACACTGAGGGAGGGACCACCTTGACGCGAACCACCGCCCCCCGCGTGCGGATCCTGCTGCTGCTGTTCCTGGCCGTCGCCGGCGTGCTCCTGGCCGGCGCCGGACCGGCCTCCGCGCACGCCGCGCTGACCGGCAGCGACCCCGCACAGGGGGTGGTGGTCGACAAGGCGCCCACCCAGGTGACGCTGACCTTCTCCGAGCAGGTCTCCACCAACGACGACTCGCTGCGCGTCCTCGACCCCAAGGGTGCCCGGGCCGACACCGGCAAGCCGTCCGCCCTCAGCGGCACGACCTACGCCGTGCAGCTGCACTCGGGACTGCCCGACGGCACGTACACGGTGACCTACCAGGTGGTGTCCGCCGACAGCCATCCCGTCGCCGGCGCCTACACCTTCTCCATCGGCTCCCCCTCCAAGACCAGCGTCTCGGCGTCCGGTCCTGTGGCCGGCGGCGGAGTCGTCGGCGGGCTGTACGGCTTCGGGCGCTATCTGTCGTACGCCGGGTTCATCGTGATGGTCGGCGGGGCCGCCTTCGTGCTGGCCTGCTGGCAGCGCGGGACCGGGGTGCGGGCCCTGCAGCGGCTCGTCGTCTCCGGCTGGCTCACGATCACCGCGGCCACCCTGTTCCTGCTGCTCCTGCGCGGCTCCTACGTCAGCTCCGGAAAGCTCGGCGACGTCTTCGACCTGAACCTCCTCGGCGAGGTCCTGCAGACCAAGACGGGCGCGGCGCTGGTGTCCCGGCTGCTGCTGCTCGCCGCGGCCGCGCTGTTCATCGCCGTGCTCTTCGGGGCGTACGACAAGCGCGAGGACCGGGACGACGCGGAGAAGCGGGACCTGACCTTCGGGCTCGCCGTCGGCGGGACCGTCGTCGCGGCCGGGCTCGCGGCGAGCTGGGCGATGGCCGAGCACGCCTCGACCGGGCTGCAGCCGGGCATCGCGATGCCGGTCGACGTGCTGCACCTGCTGGCGGTCGCCGCCTGGCTGGGCGGACTCGTCGCGCTCCTCGTCGCGCTGTACCGGGCGCCCGCCGAAAAGCCCGTCGAGGCCGCCGCCGTCCGCCGCTTCTCCCAGGTCGCCTTCGGCAGCGTCCTCACCCTGGTCGCCACCGGCATCTACCAGTCCTGGCGCCAGCTCGGCTCCTGGTCCGCCTTCACCGACACCGGGTACGGCCAACTGCTGCTCGTCAAGATCGGCCTGGTCGCCCTGCTCGTCGGCATCGCCTGGATCTCACGGCGCTGGACGGGCCGCCTGGGGGCCGACACGGCCGAGGTGACGTCCCTGGGCGAGGCGGGCGAGGCGGGCGAGGCGGGCGAGGGCACCGAAGCGACCACAGACTCCGCGGTCCACGCGGACTCCGAAGTCGACACGGGGTCCGAGGTCCACGCGGACTCCGAGGTCCACGCGGACTCCGAGGTCAAGACAGGCGTCGGCGCGCAGACGGGAGCGGCGAAGGGGGCCTCTGGCGAAGCGTCGTCGGCCGGTTCCGGCACTCCCGCTGCCTCCGCAAGCACCTCTGAAAGCGACTCCGCCCCCGGCAACCCCCAGCGGGCAGCGCAACTCGCCCGGCAGCGGACCGCTGTCGACGCCACGCGGCAGAAGCGGCTGCGCAACGCCGACCCGAACCGCTTCGGGCTGCGCCGTTCGGTGCTCGCCGAGGCAGGCGTCGCCGTCGTGCTGCTCGCCGTCACCACCGCACTGACGTCGACCGAACCCGGCCGTACGGAGCAGGAGGCCGCCAAGGCCACCTCCTCGGCCTCGTCGGCGGCCGCGTCCTCCTCGGACAGCGCCTCCGGGGCCCTGACGCTGGACATGTCCTTCGACACCGGCGGCACCGACGGCAAGGGCGTCGTCAGCGTCGACCTCGACCCCGCGCGGACCGGCGCCAACGAGATGCACGTCTACGTCACCCGGCCCAACGGCCGCGCCTTCGACGTCCCCGAAGTGAAGGTCGCCTTCACCCTCGAGGCCAAGGACATCGGGCCGCTGCCCGTCGTACCCGACCACATCACCACCGGCCACTGGTCGGCGAACGGAGTGCAGATCCCCATGGCCGGCGAATGGAAGATCGCCGTGACCGTGCGGACCTCCGACATCGACCAGGTCACCGTCTCCAAGAACGCGCAGATCGGCTGAACCGCACCATGCCCGACCAGTCCCCTCCGCAGGCCCGCACCCCCGAGGTCCCGCCTGAGGCAACGCCCCAGGTCACGACTGAGGCCAGGCCCGAGGCCGCCCCCGAGCAGAACCCCCCGCTCGAGAGCCTGTCCCGGCGCAAGCTGCTCGGCACCGCCGGCGCCACCGGGCTCGTCCTCGGGGCGGCCGGCGGAGCGGTGGGCTATGCGGCCGCGCCCTCGCAGGCGACGCCCCTGTCCTCGATCGGGGCCGAGCAGGTGATGTTCCACGTGAAACATCAGCCCGGCATCACCCAGGGCCTCCAGGCACGCGGTCACCTCGTCGCCTTCGACCTCGCGGCCGGCGCGGGCCGCAAGGAAGCCGCCGCGCTGCTGCGCCGCTGGTCGGAGACGGCACGGCGACTGATGGCGGGCGAGGCCGCGAAGGACGACGACACGGACGTGGCCCGGGACGCCGGTCCTTCCTCGCTGACGATCACGTTCGGCTTCGGCAACAGCTTCTTCGCCCGCACCGGCCTGGAGAAGCAGCGGCCGGTCGCGCTGGACCCGCTGCCGGACTTCTCCTCCGACCACCTCGACAAGGCCCGCAGCAACGGCGACCTCTGGGTGCAGATCGGCGCGAACGACGCCCTGGTCGCCTTCCACGCCCTGCGCGCGATCCAGAAGGACGCGGGCAGCGCGGCGAAGGTCCGCTGGCAGATGAACGGCTTCAACCGCACGCCGGGCGCCACCGCCCACCCCATGACGGCCCGCAACCTCATGGGCCAGCTGGACGGCACCCGCAATCCCAAGCAGGCCGACTCCGACTTCGACCAGCGCATCTTCGTCCCGGCGGCCGGCACGAAGGACCCGGCGTGGATGGCGAACGGCTCCTACGCCGTCGTACGCCGTATCCGCATGCTTCTCGACGACTGGGAGAAGCTGTCGCTCAAGGCCCAGGAGCAGGTCGTCGGACGCCGCAAGGCGGACGGGGCGCCGCTGTCCGGGGGCACGGAGACGACCGCGATGGACCTGGAGAAGACGGACGCGAACGGCGATCTGGTCGTCCCCCTCAACGCGCACGCCCGCATCACCCGCCCCGACCAGAACGGCGGCGCGGCGATGCTGCGGCGGCCCTTCTCCTACCACGACGGCATCGACGCGGAGGGGGTGCCGGACGCGGGCCTGCTGTTCGTCTGCTGGCAGGCGGACCCGCTGCGCGGCTTCGTCACCGTGCAGCGCAAGCTGGACCGCGGCGACGCCCTGTCGACGTATATCCGCCATGAGTCGAGCGGACTGTTCGCGGTGCCGGGCGGTGCGGCGGAGGGGGAGTACGTGGGGCAGCGCCTGCTGGAGGCATGACGGGAGAACGTGACCGGGGGCGTGGGTGGGCGTGTGGTCGGGGGCGTGGGTGAGCCCGTGGTCGGGCGCGTGGTCGGGGGTGTGGCCGGGGGTGTGGCCGGGGGTGTGGCCGAAGGCGGGGAGGCACGCGGATTTGGTTACGCGGATTCCGTCCGGTTCATTCCTGTGGGGGGCGGTCGTGAGATGCGGACGCCTGGGTTCGCAAGGGCCATTAGGGTGAGCTCATGCCAGCGAGCTATGCGTATCTCGGCCCCGAGGGCACCTTCACGGAGGTCGCCCTGCGCACACTTCCGGAGGCGGCCACCCGGCAGCTGATCCCGTACGTGTCCGTGCAGTCGGCGCTGGACGCGGTGCGCACCGGCGAGGCCGAGGCCGCCTTCGTGCCGATCGAGAACTCCGTCGAGGGCGGGATCACCACCACCCTCGACGAGCTGGTCGCGGGCACGCCGTTGATGATCTACCGCGAGGTGCTGCTGTCGATCACCTTCGCGCTGCTGGTGCGGCCCGGCACCGCGCTGGCGGACATCAAGACGGTCTCCGCGCATCCGGCCGCCCAGCCCCAGGTGCGCAACTGGCTGAAGAAGAACCTCCCGGAGGCCCTCTGGGAGTCTGCCGCCTCGAACGCGGACGCGGCGCGGCTGGTCCAGGAGGGCCGCTACGACGCCGCCTTCGCGGGCGAGTTCGCCGCCGCCCGGTACGGGCTGACGGCCCTGGAGACCGGGATCCACGACGCGCAGAACGCCCAGACGCGGTTCGTGCTCGTGGGCCGGCCCGCGCGGCCCGCCGCGCCGACCGGCGCGGACAAGACGTCCGTGGTGCTCTGGCAGCGCGACGACCATCCGGGTGGGCTGCGCGATCTGCTGGGCGAGTTCGCCACCCGGGGCGTCAACCTCATGCTGCTGCAGTCCCGGCCGACCGGCGCCGGCATCGGCAACTACTGCTTCTGCGTCGACGCCGAGGGCCACATCACCGATCGCCGGATGGCGGAGGCCCTCATGGGGCTGAAGCGGATCTGCCGCGAGGTGCGCTTCCTCGGCTCGTACCCGCGTGCGGAGGTGAGCGTGGCGGACGTGTCGGCTCCGCTGCCCGGGACCTCGGACGGGGAGTTCGTGGCGGCGGCGGATTGGGTGGCGCGCTGCCAGGACGGCCGGTTCTAGACCGCTCAGCGGTCGGGCTTCGGTCGGGTCGTCGCCCGGGCGTCGACCCGGGCGTCGACCCGACGTCGACCCGACGTCGACCGGGTTACGGCCTCGTTGCGGCCGGTCCTACCTGCATATCTTCGTTATCCACAGAAGTTATCCACAGGGCGCCTTCTCGACCTGGGGACAAGTCGACAACGAAGTGCCACTCGGTCGATAAATCGCTCCACGGCCTGCCCCGCCGTTCCCCGCCACGTCGATCACCCTTCGTCCACCTGTTTCCTTCGATCAATCCTTTGGAGCGACCCATTTCCACCCGAAAGTGGGTGCGAGGGGCGTTTGGGCAAGGAATTCACCACCCTCCAGGCCGGGATCGGAATGATCAATTCCCGTGTCCACAGATCTTTCGCACACCCTGTGGATAACTTTCCCGGGGGTGTGGACGCCTGTGGACAACGACGCCTCAAGTCCCGTTCACCCCAAGGGATTCGAGTCAATGCGACGCCCGCCGTATGCTCCGTCCCAGGGAGTGAGACACTTTTTATTGACACGCTAGGCAATTACCCCATAGCTGAACGTAAGCCACTATTCGGAACGGGAGGGGACCCGTTCGGAATAGGGAGTCGTGAGCCGCAACCGGGCACCGGTAGCCTTGACCACGTGATTGACCTTCGCCTGCTCCGTGAGGACCCCGACCGTGTGCGCGCCTCCCAGCGCGCCCGTGGAGAGGACGTCGCGCTCGTCGACGCTCTCCTGTCTGCCGACGAGCGGCGCAGGTCGTCCGGCGTCCGCTTCGACGAGCTGCGCGCCGAACAGAAGGCGCTCGGCAAGCTCATCCCCAAGGCCTCGCCGGACGAGAAGGCCGAGCTGCTGAAGCAGGCCGGCCAGCTCGCCGCCGACGTCAAGACGGCCGACGCCGAGCGCGACGCCGCCGACACCGAGACCCATGAGCTGCTCCAGCGCCTCGGCAACCTCGTGCACCCGGACGTGCCCGTGGGCGGCGAGGAGGACTTCGTCACCCTGGAGACGCACGGCGAGATCCGCGACTTCGGCGCCGAGGGCTTCGAGCCCAAGGACCACCTGGAGCTCGGCCAGATCCTCGGCGCGATCGACGTCGAGCGCGGCGCGAAGGTCTCCGGCTCCCGCTTCTACTTCCTCACCGGCGTCGGCGCCCTGCTGGAGCTGGCCCTGGTCAACGCGGCGATCGCTCAGGCCACGGCCGCCGGCTTCACGCCGATGCTGACCCCGGCGCTGGTCCGCCCCCAGTCGATGGCGGGCACCGGCTTCCTCGGCCAGGCGGCCCAGGACGTCTACCACCTCGACAAGGACGACCTCTACCTCGTCGGCACCTCCGAGGTCCCCCTCGCCGCGTACCACATGGACGAGATCATCGACGCGGACCGCCTGCCGCTGCGCTATGCGGGCTTCTCCCCGTGCTTCCGCCGCGAGGCCGGCTCGCACGGCAAGGACACCAAGGGCATCTTCCGCGTCCACCAGTTCGACAAGGTCGAGATGTTCTCCTACGTCTCCCCCGAGGACTCGCAGGCCGAGCACCAGCGCCTGCTGGCCTGGGAGAAGCAGTGGCTGACCGCGCTGGAGCTGCCGTTCCGCGTCATCGACGTCGCCTCCGGCGACCTGGGCTCCTCGGCCGCCCGTAAGTACGACTGCGAGGCGTGGATCCCGACCCAGGGCAAGTACCGCGAGCTGACCTCGACCTCGGACTGCACCGAGTTCCAGTCCCGTCGGCTGTCGATCCGGATGCGCGAGGGCAAGCAGGTCCGCCCGCTGGCCACGCTCAACGGCACCCTGTGCGCCGTCCCCCGCACGATCGTCGCGATCCTGGAGAACCACCAGCAGGCCGACGGCTCCGTGTACGTACCCGAGGTGCTGCGCCCGTACCTCGGCGGCCGGGAGGTCCTGGAGCCGGTGGCCAAGTGAGCAACGGCTTCCCCTACCGCCTCATCGCCACCGACCTCGATGGAACGCTCCTGCGCTCCGACGGGTCGGTCACCCGGCGCACCCGTGACGCCCTCGCCGCGGCCACCGCGGCGGGCGCCGCGCACATCGTCGTGACCGGCCGCTCCGCCCCCTGGACCAAGCCCATCCTCGACGACCTCGGCTACCAGGGCCTGGCCGTCTGCGGCCAGGGCGCCCAGGTGTACGACGCCGGCACGCACCGCCTGCTGACGTCGGTGACCCTGGACCGGCAGCTGGCCGGGGTGGCGCTGGCGAAGATCGAGGCGGAGGTCGGCCCGCTGTACCTGGCGGCGAGCCGCGACGGCCTGGACGGGGACGTGCTGGTCGGTCCCGGCTACGCGGTCACCGGCACGCTTCCGGCGATGCCGTTCACGGACGCGTCGGACCTGTGGACGGCTCCGCTGAACAAGATCTACATACAGCATCCGACGCTGAGCGACGACGCGCTGGCCGAGGCGGCCCGCGAGGCCGCGGGCGGCTTCGTCACGGTCGCGATGGCCGGCGAGGGCATCGTGGAGCTGCTGCCCCTGGGCCTATCCAAGGCCACGGGGCTGTCGCTCGCCGCCCGCCGCCTGGGCCTGAAGGCCGCCGACACGATCGCCTTCGGCGACATGCCCAACGACCTCGCGATGTTCGCCTGGGCGGCGCGGAGCGTGGCCATGGCCAACGCCCACGAGGAACTGAAGGCCGTGGCGGACGAGGTGACGACGTCCAACGAGGACGACGGCGTCGCGGTGGTACTGGAGCGGTTGCTGGGCTGAGCCGCCCAGATCTTCTCTGGCGCGCTCAGTTCTGGTTCCAGTTCTGGTTCTACTTCCAGTTCTGGTTCTAGTTCTAGTTCTCGTCTGTCGCTTGGTCGGTTCTTCGGCGGAGGATGCACGGATCGAACGTGCGCGGGCTTTTCAACCCGACCAAGGCTTAGCAAGCCAGTGCCTTACCACTCGGCCAATCCTCCGGGTGGGCGGCCCACGCGAGAGCGACGTCGCGTGCTCGAAGCGGCCGCCCCGGGCAGCTCCCCTGTGCGGGGCGGGGTCGACGGAGTCGTAACTACTCCGGAACCCGCCGCTGGCTGCCCTGAAGGGAGCTCGACGGACTGCCGTGCATGGACATCGTCGGGCTCCTCTCCCAGTACGGGGCGCCGGATCCCTTCCGGCGCTGCGGGTACAACCACTGTGCCTGGGGGACGAGTTGGACGCCACCGAATAAAACGGCCGTGCGAGCACCAGCGCGCCCACGGCAGCTACCGGCGGCGCCACCTGCGGCGACGCGCCTTGCTGAAGAACCAGCCGGCGGGCGGCTCGTCGGAGCGCCACGGCTGCGGCTCGGGCTCCTCCGCGCGCCAGCGGGCGGCCAACATCCGGGCCCGGGCGGACGGCTCGGAGGTCTCGGCGTCCCGTATGAAGTCCTCGTCCAGGACGAGGTCGTCCCAGACCTCGCCCTCGGACCGCCCGCGACTGCCGCTCACCGCATTGTCGTCCGCCATCCCCGTCCTCCCAGCCATGTCCGCTTCGCCCAGTGTGCCGGGGCGGAGGTGAAGCCCCCGTCAAGAACGATCCGTCTCGAACAACCCGTCAGGAACGGCTCTCCGAGAGCGCCCCGGAAGGGCCGTTCACTCCTCGCCGGCCAGCTTCAGCGCCCGCAGCTTCTGCCCCGCGTACCAGGTGGCCAGCACGGTCACCGCGACCAGCAGCACCGTCGCCGTGGTCAGTCCGACGTCCGAGGTGACGAGGTCCCCGCCGGCCACCTTGTGGGCGACGGCCAGCGACCACTGCTGGACGCTGAGAGTGCGCGCGCCCGGCACCAGGGAGCCGAACAGCGCCTCCCAGACCAGGGCGTAGACGAGGCCGAAGACCACCGCGTGCCGGGACACCGTGCCCAGCAGCAGGAAGAGCGCGGCGTAGGCGATGGAGGCGACCAGTGCGGCCACCGTGTAGGCGACGGCGATCTGCTGGCCGTTGCCGTTGAGGATGTAGCCGGCGATCAGGGTGGGCAGTGCGGAGAACACCATCGTCACCGCGATCGCCACGATCAGCTTCGTGAAGATGATCGTCGGGCGCTTGAGGGGCTTGGACAGCAGATAGACGACGGAGCCGTCGTCTATCTCCGGTCCGATCGCGCCCGTGCCCGCGATGACGCCGATGATCGGCACCATCGTGGCGAGTGCGAGCCCGCCGAGCAGGTCGGACGCCGTCTGGTCGTCGGCGCCGGCGAGGCCGCGCACGACCACCGAGATCGCGATCAGCAGCAGGGGCAGGGCGCCCAGGATGAGGGCCCGCCGACGGCCGAGCAGGGCCCGGTAGGTGAGTCGGGCGACTGTGGGGTCGTACATCTTTGGGCCTCCTACGCCGCGACCAGGTACGAGAACACGGACTCGAGGGACTCGTCGGACGGCGAGACCGTCAGCAGCCGGATGCCGTGGTCCCTGGCGACCCTCGGCAGCAGAGCCGTGAAACGGCCGAAGTCGACGGCCTGGACGCGCAACGCGCCCTCGGCGAGGTCCACTTCGATGCCGGCCGTCGAAGGGTCGGCGATCAGCGCGGCCGCGAGGGTGCGGTCGTCGCTGGAGCGCACCAGATAGCGGTGCGGGCGGTCGGTCATCAGGCGGCGGATCTTGCGGAAGTCGCCGCTGGCCGCGTGCCGTCCGGCGACGACGACCTCGATGTGCCAGGCGAGCTGCTCGACCTCTTCGAGGATGTGGGACGAGAACAGCACGGTGCGGCCCTCGTCGCCCATGCGGCGCAGCAGGTCCATGAGCTGCATGCGCTGGCGCGGGTCCATGCCGTTGAAGGGTTCGTCGAGCAGGAGAAGCGAGGGGTCGTGGACGAGGGCGCTGGCCATCTTCACGCGCTGGCGCATGCCCTTGGAGTAGGTGGAGATCTTCCGGTCCTGCGCGTACTCCATCTCGACCGTGGCCAGGGCCTTCTGGGCGGCCTTGGTGCCCAGGCCGTGCAACTCGGCGTTGGCGACGACGAATTCGCGGCCGGTGAGGAAGTCGTACATCGCCTCGCGCTCGGGGACGATGCCGATGTGCCGGTAGATCTGCTCGTTGCGCCACACCTGCTGTCCGTCGAGGGTGACGGTGCCGGTGGAGGGGGCCAGGAAGCCGCCCATCATGTTGATCAGGGTGGACTTTCCGGCGCCGTTGGGGCCGAGCAGGCCGGTGACGCCGGGGCCGACGGTCATGGTGATGTCGTTGACGGCGACCACGTTGCCGAACCAGCGGGAGACGTGGTCGATGCTGAGCGTGGTCACAGGCCCACCTTCCGGTAGCGGCGGATCAGGAGGCCGTAGGCGGCGGCGATGAGGCCGAGGACGACGAGGACGTACGCCGCGCCCTCCCCGTTGGACGGGCCGATTCCGCCGGGGAAGGCGGAGGAGGCGCCCAGGAACGCGGACTGCACGCCGTCGATGAGCGTGACCGGCGAGAACAGGCCGATCCACGGGATGGCGCCGGTGCTGTTCTGCGCCTCGGCGATGGCCTGGAGGGTGGAGACCGCGCCGTAGGAGATGGTCAGCACGGCGATGACGGCGGCGATGCCGAAGCCGCGGCGTGGGGTGACCGAGGCGATGACCAGGCCGAGGCCGGCGAAGAGGAGCGAGAGCAGGGCCACGGAGACGAGTCCTTGAGCGAATCCCTTGGTCTGGTCGGCGAAGTCGAGCTTGGCCAGCAGCGCGCCCACGTACAGCACCAGCAGCGGGGCCGCGGTGAGGACGAACAGGGCGGAGGCCAGCGCCGCGAACTTCGCGCGTACGTAGTCCGCGGTCTCGATGGGCCGCGAGAAGTACAGCGGCACGGTCTTGAAGCGCAGGTCGCGCGAGACGGACTGGGGCGCCTGCGAGGCGACGTACAGGCTGATGACGGCCTGCATGACGATCGCGTAGCGCGTGTAGTCGACGGGCAGTTCCTTGGCCTTCGTGGCGACGGCGACGGCGACCATGATGGCCGCGGGCACGCACATCACCACGAACAGCAGCATCGGCAGCACCTTGGACTTCACCGAGCGGCCGAGGCCGTAGGAGCCGCGCAGGGACTGCGAGTAGAGGGACCGGCGGGCGTAGGCGCGGCCCAGGCGGGGGCCGTCGTAGCTGCGGTAGCCGATGTTGTGGATGCGGGTCTGGTCGCCCGAGGGGGCGGTGACCGGGTGCTCAACTGCCATGGCCGACGGCCTCCTTCCGCTGCTCGTCGCTGTCGTGGAAGACCTCGGAGATGTGGTGTCTGCGCTGTTCCATGCGCACCAGGCCGATGCCGAGGTCGGCGACCACGTCCCGGACGACGTCGTATGTCTCCTCGCCCTGTGCGGTCAGCAGCAGGACGTGGCCTGCGCCGGGCAGGGCGCTGTCGGCGTCGAGGACGTCGACCCCGCGCGCGTGGAGCGCCTCGCGCACCGCGCGGGTGCCGTCGGGGCAGGCGTCGGTGTCGGTGACCTCGATCGCCAGGGTGGTCGTGGTCTGGGTGAAGTCGGTGGTGGAGCTGGAGCGCAGGAGCTTGCCGCCGTCGACGACCACCACGTGGTCGCAGGTGCGCTCCAGTTCGCCCAGCAGGTGCGAGGTGACCAGGACGGAGATGCCGAAGTCGGTGTGGATGCGGCGGATCAGGCCGAGCATCTCGTCGCGGCCGACCGGGTCGAGGCCGTTGGTCGGCTCGTCCAGGAAGACCAGCTGCGGGTCGTGCACCAGGGCCTGGGCAAGCTTCACGCGCTGTTTCATGCCCGTCGAGTAGCCGCCGATCGGGCGGTAGCGCTCCTCGTACAGGCCGACGTGGCGCAGCGTGTCGGCGGTGCGTTCGCGGGCGGCGGTGGGCGGCAGGCCGGACATGCGGGCCATGTGCACGACGAACTCGGTGGCCGAGACGTCGGGCGGCAGGCAGTCGTGCTCCGGCATGTAGCCGACCCGCTCGCGGATGGCGGCGCCCTTGCTCGCGACGTCGAGGCCGAGCACTTCGGCGCGGCCCTCCGTGGCGGGCGACAGACCCAGCAGGATCTTGATCAGTGTGGACTTGCCGGCTCCGTTGGCTCCGACGAGTCCGGTCACACCGGGCCCGACGTCCACGGAGAGCCGGTCAAGAGCGGTCACCCGGGGGAACCGCTTGCTCAGGCTTTCGGTCGCGATCACAGTCACAGCTTCGAATTTAGTGACGCACGCCACGGAATTCGTCAGACCTCAGAGCCGTCTTCGCCTCAGACCTCAGATGTACGGGCCCGTAGGGGATCCCGTGCCTGAGAGCTACGGGCGGGCTCTACCCCAGGTCGCATCCCGGGGCGCGGGCCGGTCGTCGGCCAGGTCGCGGGCCGGGTCGCGGGCCGGGTCCCGCTCCGCCCTATTGACGCTTTCTCTAACAAGTGCCAGATTCGGGCGGGGTCAGGTTACGGACACGTACCGCAGTCGGCGCGGACCGGTGGGACGAGGTGGCATGACGACGGCAGTGACACGCGAACTCTCCGCTGAACTGCGGGGATTCAGGCGGGTGCAGCGCCTCGCCTATGAGTGCGCCGAGGCGGTGGCGGCCCGTCTGGAGCCGGGGGTGACGGAGCGCGAGGCGGCGCGGATGCTGCGGGAGTGGCTGCGCGAGCGGGGCGTGCGCGACTGGTTCCATCTGCCGTTCGCCTGGTTCGGGGACCGCACGGCGTTCACGGACTTCCGCGTTCCGCTGCAGTTCTTCCCGACCGGCCGCCGGCTCGAACCGGGGATGCCGTACATCCTGGACCTGGCCCCGGTGTTCGAGGGGTACACGGCGGACATCGGCTACTCGGGCGCGCTCGGCGCCCACCCGGTCCAGGAGAAGCTGGCGGCCGATCTGGAGGCGCATCGGGAGCTGATCCTGCGCGAGGTGCGCGCACGGCGGTCGCTGCGCGAGATCTACGAGGACGTCGACCGCCTCATGATCCGCCAGGGCTACGCCAACCGGCACCGCGCGTACCCCTTCGGCGTGATCGCGCACAAGGTCGACCGGGTGCGGGAACGCCGTTTCTCGCCGCGCCTGTTCGGGTTCGGGACGCAGTCCCTCAAGGGCCTGGCGTCCGACGCGCTGCACGGCCACCGAGAGGGCTGGTCGCCCTTGTGGTCGCCGTACCGCTTCTCCGACCATCCGCCGCGGCCGGGCCTGTGGGCGGTCGAGCCCCATCTCGGATTCCGGGGCACGGGCGCGAAGTTCGAGGAGATCCTGGTCGTCACCGACTCCAAGGACCCCGAACAGAGCGCCTTCTGGCTGGACGACGATCTGCCGCATGTGACGCGCTGGGCGCAAGCGACGGCTGAGACGAAGGCGGGGGCGAAGTGACGATGCCGGAAGGCGCGCGCGAGCGCTGGGTGAGCACGGGCGGAATCGAACTGTGCGTGGCCGAACTGGGGGACCCAGAGCGGCCGACGGTCGTCCTGGTGCACGGCTACCCGGACAGCAAGGAGGTGTGGTCCAAGGTCGCCGCCCGGCTGGCCGGCCGTTTCCACGTGGTGCTGTACGACGTCCGGGGCCATGGCCGCTCCAGCGCGCCGAAGCCGTTGCGGGGCGGGTTCACCCTGGAGAAGCTGACGGACGACTTCCTCGCGGTCCTCGACGCGGTCAGCCCGGACCGGCCGGTGCACCTGGTGGGGCACGACTGGGGCTCGGTGCAGTCCTGGGAGTTCGTCACCGTGGCGCGCACCGAGGGCAGGATCGCGTCCTTCACCTCGATGTCCGGCCCGTCCCTGGACCACTTCGGCCACTGGATCGACACGCGGCTGAAGCGGCCCACTCCGCGCCGGGTCGGCCAACTCCTCGGTCAGGGGGCCAAGTCCTGGTACGTGTATCTGCTGCACACGCCCGCCCTGCCCGAACTCGCCTGGCGCGGGCCCCTCGGCAAGGTCTGGCCCCGGCTGCTGCGGCGGATCGAGAAGGTGCCCGACAGCGGCTATCCGACGTCGTCGCTGCCGTCGGACGCGGCCAACGGAGCCTGGCTGTACCGGGACAACGTACGGACCCGGCTGCGCCGCCCGCGCGCGGACGCACATGCGCACACGCCCGTGCAGCTCATCACCCCCCTGGGGGACATGTTTCTGTCGGAGCGGCTGTACGACGAACTGGAGCAGTGGGTTCCGCAGTTGACCCGGCGCACGCTGCCTGCCCGGCACTGGGTCCCGCGCACCCGTCCCGACCAGCTCGCCTCCTGGATCACGGAGTTCGTCACGTCGGTCGAGGGCGGACGGCCCGAGCGGCGGGCCACCGGCCGTCATGCCGACCGTTTCGGCGGGCAGCTCGTGCTGGTCACCGGCGCGGGCAGCGGCATCGGGCGGGCCACGGCGTTCGCGTTCGCCGAGGCGGGCGCGCGGGTGGTCGCCGTCGACCGGGACGCGGAGAGCGCGGCCCGCACCGCCGAGATGTCCCTTCTGATCGGCGCGCAGGGGGCGTGGGCGGAGGCGGTGGACGTCTCCGACGAGCAGGCGATGGAGAAACTGGCGGCGAAGGTGCACGCCGAGCACGGTGTGGTGGACGTGCTGGTGAACAACGCGGGGATAGGTCTGTCGGGCTCCTTCTTCGACACCACGCCCGACGACTGGCGCAGGGTCCTGGACGTCAACTTGTGGGGTGTCATCCACGGTTGCCGGATCTTCGGCGGGCGGATGGCCGAGCGCGGCCAGGGCGGCCACATCGTCAACCTGGCCTCGGCGGCCGCCTTTCAGCCCTCCAAATCCCTGCCCGCCTACAGCACTTCCAAGGCGGCGGTCCTGATGCTGAGCGAGTGCCTGCGCGCCGAACTGGCCGGCCAGGGCATCGGCGTGACGGCGATCTGCCCCGGTCTGGTGAACACCAACATCACGTCCACGGCGACTTTCGTGGGCGTGGACGCGGAGGAGGAACAGCGCCGGCAGAGACGCTCCACGCGCGTGTACGGGCTGCGCAACTACCCGCCGGAGAAGGTCGCTGACGCGATTCTGCGCGCGGTCGCGCGCAACGAGGCGGTGGTTCCGGTCACTCCGGAGGCGCGGGGCGCGTATGCCCTGTCGCGGTTCCTGCCGCGGGCGTTGCGCGCGCTGGCCCGAGCGGAGCCACCCCTGTGAGATCCGCGAACGGAACGTGCAGGACGGCGTGTTGAACTGCCTTGCCTCAACTCATGGTCAGTCACATGATCTTGGCGAACGGGGCTGAGGCGTCAGGAAGTTGTCCACAGAATCGCCAATTAACCTGTGGATAACTACAGTTGGTTGTGGATCAAACCTCGGACCCAAAATCATATGCGTGATCCACGTCTCTCCCGCCATCCTGAGGGGATGAACCAAAGAGACAAAAATGAAAGAGACACATCCGAAAAACGTACGGTGAAGGTGTCGAAGTACCTCTCGAAGCACCTGCGGCACCAGCCCGAGCGCATCGGTCTCGCCCTCGACGAGGCCGGCTGGGTCGAGATCGACACGCTGATCGCGGCGGCCACGGCGCACGGGTTCCCCTTCACCCGGGACGAACTGGACCATGTGGTCGCCGCCAACGACAAGAAGCGCTTCGCCGTCGACGGCACCCGGATCCGCGCCAGCCAGGGCCACAGCATCGACGTCGACCTGGGCCTCCCCCCGGCGACCCCGCCGTCGTACCTCTACCACGGGACCGTCGCCCGCTCCCTGGACGCGATCCGCGCCGAGGGCCTGCGGCCGATGAACCGGCACGACGTGCATCTCTCGGCCGACCGCGAGACCGCGACCCGGGTCGGCGCCCGCCGCGGCCGACCCGTCGTCCTCTCCGTGGACGCCGGAGCCATGCACCGCGACGGCCACGTCTTCCACGTCAGCGCGAACGGCGTGTGGCTGACGAAGGCCGTGCCGCCCGGGTATCTACGGTTCCCCGAGTCGCACTGAGCGCTCGTTCGGCATGATCGTCGGTATGGACCACCTCCCCAGCACCGAGGCCGCCGTCACCGCCCTCCGCGCCATCGCCACCGAGTACGGGCTCGAGATCGAGGTCACCCACGACATCGGCGCCGACCAGACCTCCCGCCGCACCGCCGCGGGAGTCGGCGTGACCACCGATCCGGACGGCTCCCTGCCCCACGAGGCATACGTCGAGCTGGGCGGCCGACCGAGCGTGAGCGTGCAGCTCTACCCGGACGACGACGCCCTGATCAGTGTCGACGGGGTCCAGTGCCCCGACATCGCCCGCGACGACGTGCCCGCCTTCCTGCGCTCCCTCTACGAGAGCCACGCCTGGGTCAAGACCCGCCGCTTTCCGCCGAGCAGCTTCCTGATGGTGCCCTTGCCCGGCGATCGCGTGCACAAGGAGTTCATCTCGGTCCTGCTCACTCCGTGGCTCGCCGGACGCGTGCGGTGACTGTTTCACGTGAAACACGGTCGGCCGCATACGCTCGATGACATGAGTCTGCGTCTGAGCACCGTGATCCTTCCGTACCGCCGCTGGCACGAGGGCGGCCGTTCGGCCTGGACACGTGCCGAACAGCTCGGCTTCCACACCGCGTACACCTACGACCACCTGTCCTGGCGCAGCTTCCGCGACGGCCCGTGGTTCGGGGCCGTCCCGACGCTGACCGCCGCCGCGGCCGTCACCGACCGGATCCGCCTGGGCACGCTGGTGACCTCGCCGAACTTCCGGCACCCGGTGACCCTCGCCAAGGATCTGATCTCCCTGGACGACATCTCCGGCGGCCGGGTGACCCTGGGCATCGGCGCGGGCGGCACCGGCTTCGACGCCACCGCCCTCGGCCAGGAGCCCTGGACCCCGCGCGAGCGGGCCGAGCGGTTCGCCGAGTTCGTGCCACTGCTCGACCGGCTGCTCACGGAGGACTCCGTGTCGTACGAGGGCGACTACTACGCGGCGCACGAGGCACGCAACATCCCCGGCTGCGCGCAGCGTCCGCGACTCCCCTTCGCCATCGCCGCGACCGGTCCGCGCGGACTGCGGCTCGCGGCGCGGCACGGGCAGGCGTGGGTGACCACCGGCGACCCCAGGCTGTACGAGAACGGCACCCCCGAGCAGTCGGTCCAGGCCCTGCGCGACCAGGTCGAGAAGCTCACCGACGCCTGCGCGGTCCTCGGCCGGGACGTGGCCGAGCTGGACAAGATCCTGCTCACCGGGTTCACCCCGGACCGCGGCCGCCCGCTGGAGTCGCTGGACGCCTTCGTCGACTTCGCGGGCCGCCACCGGGAGCTCGGCTTCACGGAGCTCGTGGTCCACTGGCCCATCCCGGACTCCGACTTCGCCGCGGACGAGAAGCTCTTCGAGCGGATCGCCATGGAGGCCCCGGCCCAGCTCCGCTGACCGACCTCGGGCCCCTGTGGGCGGGCTCTCGCACGGTCGTCCGGGCCCATACGCGAGAATGGCCCGGTGACCTCAGCGACTCGACAGCCCGAGACCCCGGCCGCCGCCCTCCCGCCGCGGCTGATCGCCACCGATCTCGACGGCACTCTGCTGCGCGACGACAAGTCGGTGTCGCCGCGCACGGTCGCCGCCCTCGCAGCCGCCGAGGAGGCGGGCATCGAGGTCTTCTTCGTCACAGGCCGCCCGGCCCGCTGGATGGACGTCGTCAGCGACCATGTCCACGGGCACGGCCTGGCGATCTGCGGCAACGGGGCCGCGGTGGTCGACCTGCACGGCGGCCCCGGCAGCCACCGGTTCGTGAAGGTGCGCGAGCTGGAGCGGGACAACGCGCTGGACGCCGTACGCCTGCTGCGGGAGGCGGCGCCCGGCACGGTGTACGCGGTGGAGCAGACGTACGGCTTCTACCAGGAGCCGGCGTATCCGAAGCTGCACCTGGAGATCCCCGACAGCCTCGCGTCGGCCGAGCGGCTGCTGGCGCCGGACGCGCCCGGGGCGGGGGAGCCGGTGCTGAAGATCCTCGCGTTCCACCCCACGCTCGACCCCGACGCCTTCCTCGCCACGGCGCGGCTGGCCATCGGCGACCGCGCCACCGTCACCCGCTCCAGCCCCAGCGCCCTGCTGGAGATCAGCGGCCCCGACGTCTCCAAAGCCAGCACGCTCGCGCTGTGCTGTGCGGAGCGGGGCATCTCCCCCGCGGAGGTCGTCGCCTTCGGGGACATGCCGAACGACGTCGAGATGCTCACCTGGGCGGGCCGGTCGTACGCGATGGGCAACGCACACCCGGACGTGATCGCGGCGGCCTCGGGGCAGACCGTCGCCAACAACGAGGACGGCGTCGCCGTCGTCATCGAGAAGCTGCTCGCCGAGCGCGGGTAGTTCCCCCCTGGCAGCGCCTGTGGTCCCGCCTAGGCGACGGGCGCCCCGCGGGCCGCGAGCCAGGGCACCGGGTCCACCGCCGAGCCCAGCGCGGGCGTGACCCGTACCTCGAAGTGGAGGTGCGGCCCGGTGGAGTTGCCCGAGGTGCCCGACTGGCCGATCCACTGGCCGGGGGTCACCCGGTCGCCCTGGTCGACGGTGACGGCGGCCAGATGGGCGTACTGCGTCCAGTAACCGTCGGCGTGCTGGATCACGACCTCGATGCCGAACGCGCCCCCGCACGACACCCGCACCACCCGGCCCGCGCCCACCGCCCGCACCGGCGTCCCGATGGGCACCGCGAAGTCCTGCCCGGTGTGCCGGTGCGCCCACCGCTCGCCCCCGCTGCCGAAGCCCGCGGACAGGGCGTACGTCTCCACCGGCGTGACCCAGTCGGCCGTGAAGTGCGCCGGGGGCTGGTCGAGCCGTACCGCGCCACGGCAGGAGCCCGCGGCGACCGAGGCGTCCGCCTGCCCCTGCAACTGCCATCGCGCTTCTTCGAGCTTGTCTTCGATGTCCTTCTTCAGGGAGGCGAGTTCGACGTTGCGCCGCTCCACCGCCTGCCAGGCCGCGGTGGCCTTCGACTCGTCCTCGGCCAGCCGCGCCTCGGCCCGCCGACTCTTGCCGATCGCGTTGTCCACGGCCAGATCGGCCTGGGAGAAGACGTGCTGAGCGCGCATCAGCTCGTCCGGGCTGTGCGCCAGGACCAGCTGCGCGGCGACCGGCAGCCCGCCCCCGCTGCGGTACTGGGCCCGGGCGATCCGGCCCAGGTCCTCGTGCAGCACCGCGATCTCCTGCCGTTCGCGGCCCAGGAGTTCCTCCAGCCGCCGGGCCCGCCCCTGCCGTGCCTCCGCCTGGCGCCGGCCCGCCTCGTACCGCTGGGTGGCCACCGCCGCGTCCTCGTACAGCCGCGCCACCTGGGCGCTGAGCTCCGTGGCCGCGTCGGGACCGTCGCCCGCCTCACCGTCGGCGGTCGTGGGCCGGGCCGCGAGCACCGCCGCCGCGCACAGCAGAGCCGGAACGAGCAAGGGGTGACGGCGAGGTGAGCGCATGTCAGCGATCGTGTACCGGCCCGCCCGGCCCGTCCTGTTGGAGACGTACACCTGGGGGACCGGCCGCCTCCAATGGTCCAGCGCCCGGTCGGTACGGCTCCGGTTCCCGTCAGTGCGGGACCATGTCAGTACGACACCCGATCAGTACGGCACCAGGTCAGTACGGGTGCCTGCCAATCCACCGTCGTGCCCGCGCCGTCCACACCGATGCCCGGACCGCGCCGGCTGTCCCCGCCCAGGGACTCCGCACGCCGCTCCAGGTTCCGCAGCCCGCTGCGCCGGCCGCCGTCGGGGATGCCCACGCCGTCGTCCGCGACGGTCAGACGCACGCCCGGCCGTCGGTGAACGGCGGCTCCCCCGGCGGGGCGTGACGAGGATGCCCAGGACACGCCCGTCGCTCGGCAGGGGCAGCACCGTGATCGACCCGAAGCGCCGCCCGGCCGGGCTGAACGGGTCCGGGTCCGTGGCCGCGTCCTCGACGAACAGCGACTGTCCGTCGAAGAGTCCGGCGACGATCTCGCTCTTCGCCGGGATGACCTCTGGTCCAGCAGGGCCGACGGCTCGTCGGCGGCCACGGCGACGATCTCCAGGCCGCCGTCGTCTGCGGGCAGCAGCACGATCCCGGCGACCGATCCGGACGGTCCGCGGGCTCGTTCGTCGACCACCTGAAGGGCGTCGTCGGCGTCCCCGCCGGACAGCAGCGCGGTGGTGACGGCGACCGACCCGTCGATCCACCGCTCGCGAGATCCGCTCCAGCGTGGCCTTCAGCTTCATCCCGCCGCCGGTCCACGCGCCCCCTCCATCCCCTGCGCCCCCTCCATCCCTTCACGCCCCGACCAGCGCCTCCGCCGCTTCCTCCCGTTCGACCATCGCGCGCAGCGGTCCCTGAACGGCGGCCAGTTCCGCGTACGAGCCGCGCTGCACGACACGGCCCGCGTCCAGCACGACCACCTCGTCCACCGCCTCGAGACCGGCGAGCCGGTGGGTGATCAGCAGCGTCGTCCGGCCTTCCGTGGCGGCCAGCAGGTCCGCGGTGAGCGCGTCGGCGGTAGGCAGGTCAAGGTGCTCGGCGGGCTCGTCGAGGACCAGCACGGGGAAGTCGGCGAGCAGCGCGCGGGCCAGCGCGAGCCGCTGCCGCTGTCCGCCGGACAGCCGGGCCCCGTGCTCGCCGACGAGCGTGTCGAGCCCGTCGGGCAGGGAGTCGGCCCACTCCAGCAGCCGGGCCCGCGTCAGCGCGTCCCTCAGTTCGTCCTCGCTCGCGCCCTTCCTCGCCAGCAGCAGGTTCTCGCGCACCGAGCTGTCGAAGAGATGCGCGTCCTGCGCGCACAGCCCGACGAGCCGCCGTACGTCGTCGCCGGCCAGGGCGTACGTGTCCACCCCGCCCAGCGTGTACGAGCCCGCGCCCGCGTCCAGGAACCGCAGCAGCACCTGCGCGAGCGTCGTCTTGCCGGAACCGGAAGCGCCCACGACCGCGATCCGGCGGCCCTGTGCCAGGGTGAGGTCGACCCCGGCGAGCGCGTCCCGGTCCTGCCCCTCGTGCCGGGCGGACAGCCCCTTGACGACGAGCGGGAACGGCGACGCGGGCGCCTGCCGAGGATGCTCCGGTTCACGGACCGGCTCGGGGGAGTCCAGCACCTCGTACACGCGCTCGGCGCTCCGGCGCACCCGCTGGCGGTACTGCGCGGCCAGCGGCAGCCCCAGGACGGCCTCGAAGGCGGCCAGCGGAGTGAGCACCACCACGGCCGTCGTCACGCCGCTCAACCGCCCGTCGGCGACCGCCTGGGCGGCCACGAGGGCGGCGGCCGCGACGGTGAGCCCGGAGATCAGCGCCGTGAGCCCGTCGCCGAGGGCGGTCGCGGTGGCGGTGCGCGAGGCGATCCGGGTGAGCACGGAGTCGGCCGCGCGCACCTCGGCGGTACGCGCGGGCAGCGCACCCGCGACGGTCAGCTCGGCGGTGCCGGTGAGCAGGTCGGCCGTGCGGGTGGCGAGCACGCCTCGGGCGGGGGCGAGCCGGCGCTCGGCCCGGCGCGCCACGGCGGAGGTGACCAACGGGACGCCCGCCCCGGCCGCCAGCAGTCCGGCCGCGAGCACCGCCCCGGCCTCGGGCAGCAGCCACGCCGTGAAGGCGACGGACCCGGCCGAGACGACGACGGCGGCGGAGACAGGCAGCAACCAGCGCAGCCAGTAGTCCTGCAGCGCGTCCACGTCGGCGACCAACCGCGTCAGCAGGTCGCCCCGGCGGGTCGTGCGCAGTCCGGCGGGCGCCAGCCGCTCCAGCCGCCGGAACACGGCGACCCGGGTGTCGGCCAGCATCCGCAGCACGGCATCGTGCGACACGAGCCGCTCGGCGTACCGGAACACGGCCCGCCCGATACCGAAGGCCCGGGTCGCCGTCACCGCCACCATCAGATACAGCACCGGCGGCTGCTGCGAGGCCCGCGAGATGAGCCACCCGGAGGTGGCCATGAGCCCGACGGCGCTGCCCAGGGCCAGGCTGCCCAGCAGCAGCGCAAGGGCCAGCCGGCCCCGCCGGGCGCCGGCCATGGCACGGACCCGGGCGAGAACGCTGCCACCGGTCGCGGCGATCCGCGCCCCGGGCTCGCTCTCGACGTAGTCGGCCGCCTCCTCCTGCGAAGCGGGACCGTCCTTGGGCGCGACCGCCACCGGGTGGTGCGTCTCGGCCTCCGCCAGCCGCACCACGCGGTCCGCCACGCCCAGCAGCGCCGGCCGGTGCACCACCAGCAGGACCGTCCGCCCCGCCGCCAGCCGCCGTACGGCCGCCACGACCTCCGCCTCGGTCTCCCCGTCGAGCGCGGCCGTCGGCTCGTCCAGCAGCAGCACCGGCCGGTCCGCGAGGAACGCCCGGGCCAGCGCGAGCCTTTGCCGCTGCCCCGCGGACAGCCCGGTACCGTCCTCCCCCAGCACGGTGTCGGCCCCCACGGGCAGGGCGTCCACGAACTTCAGCGCACCCGCGTCCGCCAGCGCACGGCGCACGGCCACGTCGTCGGCATCGGGACGCGCCAGCCGTACGTTCTCGGCGATCGTCCCGGCGTAGAGATGCGGCCGCTGTGGAACCCATGCGATCCGGGCCCGCCACTGCGCCAGATCGATGTCGGCGAGGTCGGCTCCCCCGACCCTGACCCGGCCCTCGGTCGGCCGCACGAACCCCAGCAGGGCGTACAGCAGGGTCGACTTGCCCACGCCGCTGGGTCCGACGAGCGCGACGGTCTCCCCCGGCTCGACGGCGAAGGACACCTGCGAGACGGCGTCGGCCGAGCGGCCGGGGTAGCGGACGGTCACGTTCTCGAAGGCCAGACCGCCCTCCGGGACCACGGCCGTGCCCGATGCCGACACCGGGGTCTCCAGCACGGCGAAGATCTCCTCGGCCGCGGCGAGTCCCTCGGCGGCCGCGTGGTACTGCGCTCCGACCTGGCGCAGCGGCAGGTACGCCTCGGGCGCGAGCACGAGGATGACCAGACCGATGTACAGGTCCATCTCGCCGTGCACGAGCCGCATGCCGATCGTCACGGCGACCAGGGCCACCGAGAGCGTCGACAGCAGCTCCAATGCGAACGACGAGATAAAGGCGATCCGCAGCGTCCGCATGGTCGCCTGCCGGTACTCGCCCGTGATGCGCCGGATCGACTCGGCCTGCGCCTTGGCCCGCCCGAACACCTTCAGCGTGGGCAGCCCGGCGACCACGTCCAGGAAGTGCCCGGACAGCCGGGACAGGAGCTGCCACTGACGGTCCATCCGCGACTGGGTGGCCCAGCCGATCAGCACCATGAAGACCGGGATCAGCGGCAGGGTGCCGACGATGATCGCGGCGGACACCCAATCCTCGGTCACGATCCGCGCCAGTACCGCCACCGGCACCACCACCGCCAGCCCCAACTGCGGCAGATAGCGCGAGAAGTAGTCGTCGAGGGCGTCCACGCCCCGGGTGGCGAGGGCGACCAGCGAACCGGTCCGCTGCCCGCTCAGCCATCCCGGCCCCAACGCCGTGGCCCGCTCCAGCAGCCGCCCCCGCAGCTCCGACTTCACCGCTGCGCTCGCGCGGTGCGCGGCGAGCTCGGTGAGCCAGGAGACGAGGCCACGGCCGATCGCCACAGCGACCAACAGCAGCAGGGGAGTGCGCAGTTCGGCGACCGACATCCGGTGCTGGAAGGCGCCGACCACCGCCTCGGCGATGAGCATCGCCTGCGCGATGACCAGCGCCGCCCCGACGGCTCCCAGACCGACGACCGCCACGAGGAAGAGGCGGGTGGCGCGGGCGTATCGGAGCAGACGCGGGTCGATCGGTTTCACGTGAAACACACCCTCTTCTCAAGGGGCATGTTTCACGTGAAACATGCCCCACCTCGGACTCAGTGCGCAGTCTCGGCGAGGTGCTGCGTACCGATCCGCTTGCGGAACACCCAGTACGTCCACCCCTGGTAAAGCATCACGAGCGGCGCGGCGATGCCCGCGCACCAGGTCATGATCTTCAGGGTGTACGGGCTCGACGAGGCGTTGGTCACCGTGAGGCTCCAGTCCTCGTTGAGCGAGGACGGCATGACGTTCGGGAAGAGCGTCAGGAAGAGCATCGTCACGGCGGCGACGACGGTGACCCCGGAGAAGGCGAACGACCAGCCCTCACGCCCCAGTTGGTTCGCCACGAGGGCTGCGACCAGGGCGACGACCGCCACGGCCAGCGCGACCAGGCTCTTGGCGTCACCGCTGTCGACCTGCGTCCAGGACAGGAAGACCAGCGCCAGGACGGCGGTCGCGAGACCCACCTTGAGGGCCAGCTTCCGGGCCCGTTCCCGGATGTCGCCGACGGTCTTGAGGGCCGTGAACACCGCACCGTGGAAGGTGAACAGGGTCAGGGTCACCAGGCCGCCGAGCAGCGCGTACGGGTTGAGCAGGTCCCAGAGGTCGCCGACGTACTCGAAGTTCCGGTCGATCTTCACTCCGTGCACGATGTTGCCGAACGCGACACCCCAGAGGAACGCGGGGAGGAGCGAGGTCCAGAAGATCGCGTGCTCCCAGTTGCGCTGCCAGTTCTCCTCGGGCCGCTTCACGCGGTACTCGAAGGCGACGCCCCGCACGATCAGGCAGACCAGGATGAGAAGCAGGGGCAGGTAGAAGCCGGAGAAGAGCGTGGCGTACCACTCGGGGAAGGCGGCGAAGGTCGCGCCGCCGGCCGAGAGCAGCCACACCTCGTTGCCGTCCCAGACGGGCCCGATGGTGTTGATGAGCACCCGTCGCTCGGGCCGGTCGCGGGCGAGCAGCTTGGTGAGGACGCCGACCCCGAAATCGAAGCCTTCCAGGAAGAAGTAGCCGATCCAGAGGAAGGCGATCAGGACGAACCAGACGTCGTGCAGTTCCATGACTGTGCAGCTCCCTCGGCCTAGTACGAGAAGGCCATCGGCTTGTCGGCGTCCCGGGGGTCGCCGCCGATCTTCGTGGGCGGGTTGAGGTCGGCCTCGGTGAGCTCGGGCGGGCCGGCCTTCACGTACTTCGCCAGCAGCTTGACCTCGACGACGGCGAGGATCGCGTACAGGGCCGTGAAGACGATCATCGAGGTGAGGACCTCGCCCTGGGAGACGCCGGGGGAGACCGCGTCGCGGGTCTGCAGGACGCCGTAGACGACCCAGGGCTGGCGGCCCATCTCGGTGAAGATCCAGCCCCAGGAGTTGGCGATCAGCGGGAAGCCCAGGGTCCAGATCGCCGCCAGCCAGTACAGCTTGGAGAGCTTGGGGCTGAGCGCCTTGTTCCTGAACAGGACCAGGTGGGGCACCTCGTCGTCGCCGACGCGCAGGTGCTGAGGCAGCAGGAACTTCTTGCGGGTGAGCCAGAGTCCGGCCAGCCCGACGGCGAACGACGACATGCCGAAGCCGATCATCCAGCGGAAGCCCCAGTAGGCGACGGGGATGTTGGGCCGGTAGTCGCCGGGACCGTACTTCTCCTGCTCGGCCTTGTTGACGTCGTTGATGCCGGGGACGTACGAGCTGAAGTCGTCGTTGGCGAGGAAGGACAGCAGTCCCGGGATCTCTATGGCCACCTTGTTGTGGCCCTTCTCCACGTCGCCGTAGGCGAAGACCGAGAAGGGTGCGGGCGCCTCGCCGTCCCACAGTGCCTCGGCGGCGGCCATCTTCATCGGCTGCTGCTTGAACATGACCTTGCCGAGGGTGTCGCCGCTGATCGCGGTGAGCATGCCGGCGATGACCACGGTGATCAGGCCCAGCCGCAGCGAGGTCTTCATCACGGGGACGTGCTTCTTGCGGAACAGGTGGAAGGCCGCGATCCCGACCATGAACGCCCCGCCGGTCAGGAAGGCCGCCGAGAGGGTGTGGAAGACCTGGGTGAGCGCGGTGTTCTGGGTCAGCACGGCCCAGAAGTCGGTGAGCTCGGCCCGGCCCTTCGCCTTGTTGATCCGGTAGCCGACGGGGTGCTGCATCCACGAGTTGGCCGCGAGGATGAAGTAGGCCGACAGGATCGTGCCGATGGAGACCATCCAGATGCAGGCCAGATGGATCTTCTTCGGCAGTTTGTCCCAGCCGAAGATCCACAGCCCGATGAAGGTGGACTCGAAGAAGAAGGCGATGAGCGCCTCGAAGGCGAGCGGGGCGCCGAAGACGTCGCCGACGAATCGCGAGTAGTCCGACCAGTTCATGCCGAACTGGAACTCCTGCACGATGCCGGTGACGACGCCCATCGCGATGTTGATCAGGAAGAGCTTGCCCCAGAACTTCGTCGCCCTGAGGTACTTCTCCTTCTCCGTGCGCACCCAGGCGGTCTGCAGCCCGGCGGTGAGAGCCGCGAGCGAGATCGTCAGGGGGACGAAAAGGAAGTGGTAGACGGTGGTGATGCCGAACTGCCAGCGCGCCAGTGTCTCCGGCGCCAAAGCCAGGTCCACGTCGTCACTCTCCTTACGTCGCCGTGTACTGCGGCAGTTTGCCCCTTGTGTCACACGCAACAGCGGAGCAAAGGGACACGCTTGTGAACGCGTTCACATTCACAAGCAATTATGACGCATACCCGTTCGACGGCGGAGAGGCGGGGGTGCCTAATGCGGACAGGAGGCACTCCCGGGGGCCCGATGGGCCCGCGGCATGCGTAGGGCGCCTTGGTTCCACGTGAAACCAAGGCGCCCCGCAGTGCCCGGCCGCTGCTCACCGCTCCTTGCGGATCACAGCTCCTTGCGGAACCCCTCCGCCACCTTCAGAAGGATGTCGTTCGCCTCGGCCTCCCCGACCGTCACCCGCACGCCCTCGCCCGGGAACGGCCGGACCACGACACCGGCCTGCTCACACGCCGCCGCGAAGGCGACCGTCCGCTCGCCCAGCCGCATCCACACGAAGTTGGCCTGCGTCTCGGGCACCGTCCAGCCCTGGCCGCGCAGCCCGTCGACCACCCGTGTGCGCTCGCCCACCAGGGAGCCGACCCGGCCGAACAGCTCGTCCTCGGCCCGCAGCGAGGCGATCGCCGCATCCTGCGCGAGCTGGCTCACCCCGAACGGCACCGCCGTCTTGCGCAGCGCCGCGGCCACCGGCTCATGGGCGATCGCGAAGCCGACGCGCAGACCCGCGAGGCCGTAGGCCTTGGAGAAGGTCCGCAGGACGCAGACGTTGGGCCGGTCCCGGTACAGCTCGACGCCGTCCGGCACCTCCGGGTCGCGGATGAACTCCCGGTACGCCTCGTCGAGCACGACCAGCACATCGCCCGGCACCCGGTCGAGGAAGCGTTCCAGCTCGGCCCGCTTCACGACGGTGCCCGTCGGGTTGTTGGGGTTGCAGACGAAGATCAGCCGGGTCCGGTCGGTGATCGCGTCGGCCATCGCGTCCAGGTCGTGCACGTCCCCCGGCGTCAACGGCACCTGCACCGACGTAGCCCCGCCGATCTGGGTGATGATCGGGTACGCCTCGAAGGACCGCCAGGCGTAGATCACCTCGTCGCCGGGCCCCGCGGTCGCCTGGATCAGCTGCTGGGCGACGCCGACCGAGCCGGTGCCGGTGGCCAGATGGGAGACGGGCACCCCGAAGCAGCCGGACAGCTCGTTCACCAGGGCGGTGCACGCCATGTCCGGGTAGCGGTTGAAGGAGGAGGCGGAGGCCGTCACGGCCTCCAGCACGCCGGGCAGCGGCGGGTAGGGGTTCTCGTTGGAGGACAGCTTGTAGGCCACGGGACCGCCGGCCGCGGCAGGCCTGCCCGGCTTGTAGGCGGGAATCCCCTCCAGCTCGGCGCGCAGCTTGGGGCTCGTCTCGCTCACCACAGTCCTCCTCGTGACCACCACCGGCTCAATGCTTCTCACCTTATGAGGATTCGGCACGGGTGCGTACAGCACGGGTGTACCGGAACCCATCCAGCCGGACCTCTGCCGAGCCGGACCTCTACGACGTCTGAGGACGAAGGCGTACGAACGCGTACGCGTCAGGGGGCGCGTCATACATATATCTACGCGCCGGTGGCTCGCGCCGTGGCGCGCATCCCTCGTGCAGGTGAGTTGAGACCTCTTCGAAACATCGGTGCCTTGGCAGGCTCATCCGTGCCGACACGTCACGTCCTGCCACTGGAACGTTCAACTGCCTTTGTTTCTCATGCACTTGACCCGCTATGACCTTGCAGAAACGTGCCTGCCGACGCGTGCATATGCGTCCGCCCTACCCCACCGGATGAGCCCTACTATCGGCTCGCCATGACAGCAGCAGGGAAGCACCAGGTGAGCCGCGCGGAAACCTCACGCCGAGGCAGCCGGCCGGGACGAGCGGGCATCAGGGACGTGGCCGCCGCCGCCGGAGTGTCCATCACAACCGTCTCCGATGCCCTCAACGGCAAGGGCCGGCTCCCCGACGCCACCCGACGCCATGTCCGAGAGGTCGCCGACCGACTGGGCTACCGCCCTTCGGCCGCGGCCCGAACCCTCCGTACCGGCAAGTCGGGCCTCATCGGCCTGACCGTGACGACGTACGGGGATGAACCTTTCACCTTCACCGAGTTCGCGTACTTCGCCGAGATGGCGCGCGCCGCCACCTCGGCGGCGCTCGCCCGCGGCTACGCGCTCGTGATCCTCCCCGCGACCTCGCGCCACGACGTGTGGTCGAACGTCGCCCTGGACGGCACGGTCGTCATCGACCCGTCCGACCAGGATCCGGTGGTCAGCGAGCTCGTCCGGCAGGGTTTACCGGTCGTCTCCGACGGCCGCCCGGCCGGCGCGCTGCCGGTCACGGCGTGGGTGGACAACGACCACGAGGCCGCCGTCCTCGACATCCTCGACCACCTGGCCGACGCCGGCGCCCGCCGCATCGGCCTGCTGACGGGGACGACGACGGACACGTACACCCATCTGTCGACCACCGCGTACCTGCGCTGGTGCGAGCGCGTCGGCCAGGACCCCGTCTACGAGGCCTACCCCGCCCACGATCCGTGCGCGGGCGCCGTCGCCGCCGACCGGCTGCTGGCCCGCCCGGACCGGCCCGACGCCGTATACGGCCTGTTCGACCCCAACGGCACCGATCTGCTCGCCGCCGCCCGCCGGTACGGCCTGCGCGTCCCGGAGGACCTGCTGCTGGTGTGCTGCAGCGAGTCCACCGTGTACGCCAACACCGAGCCGCCCATCACCACCCTCTCGCTGAAGCCGCGGCGCATCGGCACCGCGGTGGTCCAGCTCCTCATCGACGCGATCGAGGGCGTGGAGACGGACCGGCCCGTCGAGCAGGTGATACCGACCGAACTGTTCGTGCGTACCTCGTCTCAGCGACGTCCGCCACGCACGACGGTGAGCCCTCCGCGAGCACCGGAGGAGAAGTAGGGCAGGCCGCCGCCCTCCCCGAACCGCAACCTGGCGCGGGACGGAGAGGGCGGCGGCCTGTCCTGTGCGCCCGACGTCCGGGCGCGGGCGCCCTGGGCGGGCGCGGGGCGAAGACGCCGACCGGCGGGGGCGCCCTGGGCGGCGGAGTCCGTGCGCGGCGCCCGGCCGTGCGACGAGGGTGCACCGGACCGGGGGAGGCGGCGACACCTGCCGGCGGCCAGAAGGCCGGCTCGCGCCCCTGCAGGGAGGCCCCAGGGCCGGTTTGCAGGCACCCAGGAGAGCGGAAGCGGCAACGGCTGGGGAGGGCCGTACAGGAACCCGGTCCACGGCGGCAGGGCGGACAGCAGGCCGTGACGGCGGAACGGGATCACCGACGCGGTCGGCAGACAGCCGCCGACGGCCGATCCCTTCAGTCCCGCCGCCCTCACCCGATACCCGCCACCCTCACCCGATATCCCCGGAAGCACGGAAGGCGCCGGAGGAAGACCCCGGCCGCCTCCCCCACACCGCAGACGTCACGTGTCTCACCCGTCCGCCGACGGAGTCACCCGCGTGGGGACTGCCGAAGCCCGGCCCAATCGGGGCGAAAGCCACGACGAACTGGAGGCTTGCTCCGATTCACCACCCCTGGGTCGTCACACGGCACGATCCGCATTCCTATGATGGGCCCACGGCACCGCGGGCCGCTGCGACCAGGCAGTCCGAAAGGGTGCAGCTGCGGCGCGATGGTGGAGGGGTCTGATGACTCAGGGGGCCGGTCAGGGACCCGAGGTGGAGCGGACGGCGACGTTGCGCGACTTCCGGGTGCCCGCATACGTCCACGAGACCGGTCCGTACGACCAGAGCACCCATCCCGGGAACGCCGCGCCGCCGCTCGAGGAGCCGCTGGAGCACCCGGACGGCTACACGCCCACCCAGCGCGACCTGCCCGTGATCAACCGGGGCGACACCCTCCAGATGACCGTCGAGCCGGCCCCGGCCCCGCTGCCGGTCCCGCTGCCCGCGACCGGCCCCGGACCGCTGTTCGTCGTCGGCGACGTACACGGCTACCTCGACGAACTGATGGCCGCGCTGCAGGAGAAGGGCCTGATCGACGCGGCGGGCCAATGGTGCGCGGGCACGGCCCGGCTGTGGTTCCTCGGCGACTTCACCGACCGCGGCCCGGACGGCATCGGCGTCATCGACCTCGTCATGCGGCTGTCCGCCGAGGCCGCCGCGGCCGGCGGGTACTGCAAGGCGCTCATGGGCAACCACGAGCTGCTGCTGCTCGGCGCCAAGCGGTTCGGCGACACCCCCGTCAACTCCGGCGCGGGCACGGCCACCTTCCAGGCGGCCTGGCTGCTCAACGGCGGCCAGAAGTACGACATGGACCGCCTCCAGGACCACCACCTGCAGTGGATGGCCCGCCTCGACGCCGTCGAGGAGGTCGACGGTCATCTGCTCGTCCACTCCGACACCACCGCCTACCTCGACTACGGCGACTCGATCGAAGCGGTCAACGACACCGTCCGTGAGACGATCACCCGCAACGACGCGGACGAAGTCTGGGACCTGTTCCGCAAGTTCACCAAGCGCTTCTCCTTCCGTGACGAGGGCGGCGCCGACGCCGTACGCTCCCTGCTCGATACGTACGGCGGCACCCGAATCGTTCACGGCCACAGCCCGATTCCCTATCTGCTGGGCGACGTCGGCTCCGAGGACGGCGAGGACAACGGCGGGCCCCTGGTCGAAGGACCGCACGTCTACGCCGACGGACTGGCCATCGCGATGGACGGCGGCGTGACGATGGCCGGAAAGCTGCTGGTCCAGCAACTTCCCTTGGACATCTGACGGTTATCGGAGCGGTTACGGGGCAGGCGTACCCCACGTCGGAACGTCCGACGACGCCGCAGGCCAGGGGCTAATTTCAGCAAACCCCCTGTCACCCCATGCCTTCGCCGCTCTACCATCGGCTTATCCGTAGCAGGCTCCCCTCCGTTTCTGCCCGACGGCTCGTTGGCATGCGAGCCCCAAGCCCTACGGAGCATCGGGGGATGCACATGAACAGCGTTCCGCAGCACCTGCTCACCGAGGACCGCCAGGAATACGAGCGGATCCTCGACGAGGCGCTGCGCTCCGCACCAACCCACCCGGAGCTGGCCGCTGTCGGACAGCGGCTCAACCCCGAACAGCTGCGCACCATGGCGCTCAACGCCACCGCACTGATCACGGCGGCCGCGGCGACCGAGTACCAGCACTACGTCAAGGTCCGCGAGGAACTGCGCCACCCGGCGCCGTCCACCCCGTCGTCGCCCGCCCGCGAGTCCGGCTCCGGTGAGCCGGGCGGGGGCGCGATGGGGCTCGCCACCACCGTGGGGGAGGCGGCCCAGGCCGCCGAGACCGCCGGGGCGGGCGCCGTCGCCGTCGCCGCCGTCCTCACCCCTGTTCTCGCCGGAACCGCTGCGGTGATCTTCCTGCTCGTCGGTTACATCCTCAAGATGCTCGAACCCGAACCGACGGTCGCCCAGGCCATGCTCAACGTCGGCTGGGCGTTCGGGGCCGTGACCGCGGCCGCGATCCTCGTCGCCACCTTCGGCCTGCTCGTCACCGCCCTGCACAACCGGCCCTCCGTGGAGGCCGGAGAGCACGGCGAGCTGAGCGAGGAGGTCGACCGGGCCAGAGAAGCCTGGCGGGAAGCCCTGCTGAAGCGCGGCATCCTGCCGTTTCTGCGAGAGGCCCTCGCCAGCCCCGGCCCGGCGGCCGCGCTCCACCCCGAGCCGACCCCGCCGAGCCCGACCGGCCGCCTCCCGAAGATCGGCTACGGCCGTCCGGGCTTCAGCAGCCCCGACGACGGCCGCTCCACCGGCCCGCGCCCGAGCTTCAGCAGTCCGGACTACACCAGCCCGGACTTCGGCGGCCCGGAGCACCAGCCGGAATAGGGCCCTCGGCTTGCGCCCCCGCACAAAAGGAGCGCAAGCCGTACGCCCGGGCCCCGGCGGTCAGTCGTACGCCCTGGCCCGGCGCTCAGCCATGCGCCCGCAGCGGGGCCCTCAGAGGATGCCCGCCCGGCCGGCCGCGGTGATCCAGGACGGGAACTCGGACAGCAGCCGGTCATAGAGCTCCTGATCCGGAACGGTGCTGATGTCGTCCACGGCGAAGAAGCCCACGTTGTCGACCCGACGGCCGGGCAGCGTGTCGAACCGCTCCAGAACGCCGTAGCGGGACCGGCCGAGCCCGACGAACTGCCAGAAGATCGGCTCCTCGACCGCCTCCCGCAACTCCCGCTCGATCGCCGCGTCGCGATAGACCCCACCGTCGGAGAAAAACAGCACCAGCGTGGGAACACCCACCGGATTCTCTCGTACGTACGTCCTGACCTGGGCGATCGCCTTCTGCTCCTCGTTCTGGATGCCGACCGTACGCATGTCGACCTGCCCCGGCTCCATCCCCTTGCGCGGCTTCTTGCTGCGCCGGAACAGACTGATCTCGCCCACCCGCACATGCAGCCGCAGCCACTCGGGGAGTTCGCCCAGGCGGAGGTCGGGCAGTCGCGCGGCCTCGCTGGCGAACGTCCAGGCCTGCATCTCGCCGTCGTCGTCGAGCTGGGCCGCGACCGCCGCCATACGCTCCACGACGTCCGCCACCACACCCCCCGAGTACAGGAACGCCATGGAACCGGAAGCGTCCAGGACGAGCACGATCCGCGCACTGATCCCCACCGCTCCGCGCTTGCTCAGACTGACGGCGACCTGCTCCTTCCGCAGGGACAGCCGCTTGCGCATGTCCACCGGAAGCCGGTCCTCGCCCTTGGACGGACGAGAGCCGACGGACGGTGGCGCAACCGGTGTTTCGGCGACTGCGGTCGGTGGAGAGGTGCCCTCCGCCGCCTCCTCGTCGACGGTGATCCCGAAGTCGGTGGCCAGTCCCGCCAGCCCGGAGGCGTACCCCTGCCCGACCGCACGGAACTTCCAGCGTCCCTCGCGCAGATACAGCTCGCCGCCGATGAACGCCGTCTCCGAGTCGGCCTGCATCTCGAAGCGGGCCAGCTCGAGTGTTCCGCCCGAGCCGAGCAGTCTCAGCGTCAGACCGCTCACCTGGCCGAAGGCGCCGCCGTCCGCCGAGGCGCACAGCACCACCCGGACGATGTCGCTCTCCAGCGAGCGGAGGTCGACCTCGACCGTGTCCGTCATGACACCGGCGGACCTCCGCTTGCCGAGGTGGGTCACGGTGCCGGACGCATGACGGGGCTGGTTGTAGAACACGAAGTCGCCGTCGTCACGAACCCGCCCCGCCGCCGTCAGCAACAGCGCCGAGGCATCGACGTCCGGCTCGCCGGTCCCCTCGGACCAACTGAGTTCGACGCGGACGTCCGGCACGTCGACCGGCAGATTGGCGCCCTTGCTCATGGATCGCGGTGTCATGGGGCCAGTCTGCCGAGCCGACGGCCGTGAGCAACCGTCCTCGCGACCAGCGGGTGAGAGCAATGACGTCAGTCGGCGATCGGCAGATACACCCTGTTCCCCGAGGCCGCGAACTCCTTCGACTTCTGCAGCATCCCCTCAGCGGCCTCCTCAGCCGTCGCCCCCGCAGCCGCCGTCCCGCCGAACTGCGCTGTGATGCTTTGACTAATCTTCATCGAACAGAATTTCGGCCCGCACATCGAGCAGAAGTGCGCCGTCTTGGCCGGCTCGGCCGGGAGCGTCTCGTCGTGGAACTCCCGTGCCGTGTCCGGGTCGAGGGCCAGGTTGAACTGGTCCTCCCAGCGGAACTCGAAGCGGGCGTCGGACAGCGCGTCGTCCCATTCCTGTGCACCGGGGTGCCCCTTGGCGAGATCGGCTGCGTGGGCGGCGATCTTGTAGGTGATGACGCCGGTCTTGACGTCGTCACGGTTGGGCAGGCCCAGGTGTTCCTTGGGCGTGACATAGCAGAGCATGGCCGTGCCCCACCAAGCGATCATCGCGGCGCCGATGCCGGAGGTGATGTGGTCATACGCCGGCGCGACGTCCGTCGTCAGCGGGCCGAGCGTATAGAACGGAGCTTCATCACAGATCTCCTGCTGAAGGTCGATGTTCTCCTTGATCTTGTGCATCGGGACATGTCCCGGGCCCTCGATCATCGTCTGTACATGAAAACGCTTCGCGATCCGGTTGAGTTCCCCGAGCGTGCGCAACTCCGCGAACTGCGCCTCGTCGTTGGCGTCCGCGATCGAGCCCGGCCTGAGGCCGTCGCCCAGCGAGTACGTGACGTCGTAGGCGGCGAGGATCTCGCAGAGCTCCTCGAAGTTCTCGTACAGGAACGACTCCCTGTGGTGCGCGAGGCACCAGGCCGCCATGATCGAGCCGCCGCGCGAGACGATGCCGGTCTTGCGGTTCGCCGTCAGCGGGACGTAGGGCAGGCGCACGCCCGCGTGGACCGTCATGTAGTCCACGCCCTGTTCGGCCTGCTCGATGACGGTGTCCTTGTAGATCTCCCAGGTCAGTTCCTCGGCGCGGCCGTCGACCTTCTCCAGCGCCTGGTACAGCGGCACCGTGCCGATGGGGACGGGGGAGTTGCGCAGCACCCACTCGCGGGTCGTGTGGATGTTGCGGCCGGTGGACAGGTCCATGACCGTGTCGGCGCCCCATCGGGTCGCCCAGGTCATCTTCTCGACCTCCTCCTCGATGGAGGAGGTCACCGCCGAATTGCCGATGTTGGCGTTGACCTTCACCAGGAACCGCTTGCCGATGATCATCGGCTCGATCTCCGGGTGGTTGACGTTGGCCGGCAACACCGCACGGCCTGCCGCGATCTCCTCGCGAACCACCTCGGGAGAAACGTTCTCCCTGATGGCCACGAACTCCATCTCGGGCGTGATCTCCCCCCGGCGCGCATAGGCGAGCTGGGTCACCGCCTGGCCGTCCCGGCCGCGGCGCGGCAGCCGCGGCCGGCCCGGGAAGACCGCGTCGAGGTTGCGCAGACCGCCGCGCGGCGAGGTGTGCTTGATGCCGTCGTCCTCGGGGCGGACAGGACGGCCCGCGTACTCCTCGGTGTCGCCTCGGGCGACGATCCAGTTCTCCCGCAGCGGCAGCAGACCCCTGCGGACATCGGTGTCGACGAGCGGATCGGTGTACGGGCCGGAGGTGTCGTACAGCGTGACCGACTGCCCGTTGGTGAGGTGCACCTGACGGACCGGCACCCTTAGATCGGGGCGCGTTCCCTCGACGTACCCCTTGTGCCAGCCAATGGACTTCCCGGCCTCCACAGCATCAGACATCTGCTCGGACATCGGCTCAGATATCTGCGTGGAGGCAGGCGTGCGTGCGTCCTTGTTGGTCATGAGACCTACTCCCTACGCCGGCATTACCCGGTAACAGGTTCGGCGGTCGACGCAGCGGCTACCGCCTGCCGAGGTTTCATGTGAAACATCACTCGAATCAAGTGACGTTCCACGTGAAACATCGCGAAGACGGAGGTCAGCGCCCTCTCAGCCCGGTGCTCCGAGCTCCCGCGTGTGCAAAGGTGGCTCCACGCTAGCGTCAATTCGGGCGCGGTGAACAGAGCGCCCCCGTCGTTCTTGCGATGATCGGTCGGTGACCACGACACACCATCCCCCGTACCCGCCGCCCGAGCCGCCCCGCGGACCGGGCACCGGAAGCGGTCCAGGAACGGGACCCGGAAACGGTCCTGGCCGCGGAGGCGACCGCGACTTCAACAGCGGGCCCGATCGGGATCGGGGACGTGGCCAGGAACACGGTCCGGGGTACGCCCCGGGGCGCGGGCCCGGTCACGAGCCGGGCGGACCCCCTGGACACGAACCAGGCGGCGGGCCGGACCGTGAGCCTGGACGTGAGCCAAGACCCGATCCTGCGTACAGCGGCGGTCCGGCCGGGCCGGGGCGCGGCGGGATGCCCGGCGGACCGGGACACGGTCCGGACCGGGGGGCCAGGCAGGGATACTCCCCGGGGCAGGTACCCGCCGGCCCAGGCACTGGATCTGGCCCTGGCCGCACTCCGGACTTCGGCCCTGGATCTGGATCTGGGCCTGGGTATGGGTCTGGGCCCGGATCTGCCCCGGACACCGGCTTCGGCTCGCACGACGGACATCGCCACAGTGGCTCGAGCGACGGCCAGAACCCAGGTCACGGGCACGGCGGCGGCCACGGGCATGGTTCCGGATCCGGATCTGATTCGGGCGATGGTCACGGTGGTGGGCAGGGCCCTGGCCCAAGCGGCGGGCACGGTCATTCACACAGCCACAGTCATGGTCCGGCCGCCCCTGTCTCCCGGCATCTGCGCAAGGTCATCGCGGCCGTCCTCATCCCGTTCGCGGGGGCGGTGGTGGTCGGGCTCGCGGTGCTGTGGCCCGGCGGCGCTCCCCCGCACGAGCGCACGGGCGTCGGCTTCGACCGCCAGAGTCAGCAGGCCACGGTCACCAAGGTCGTGAGCGTGAGCTGTGCGTCGGTCAACGCCTCGGGCGACACCCCCACCGGCGACACCTCCACGGCCGAGGGGTCCTCCGCCGAGCAGCAGGCGAAGGGCACCTGCAAGAAGGCCACGATCCGCGTGGACACCGGCAAGGACAAGGGCCGTACGTTCACCGAGATCGTCCAGCCGGACCAGTCACGCCAGCTGCACCAGGGCGAGAAGGTCGTGGTCGCCTACGAGCCCTCCGCGCCGAAGGACCTGCAGTACTCGGTCACCGACGTGAACCGCCGGTTCCCGATGGCCCTGCTCGCCGTCATCTTCGCGGTCGCCGTCGTGGTCGTCGGACGGCTTCGGGGTGTCATGGCACTGGTGGCGCTGGCCCTGAGCTTCATGGTGCTGAACTTCTTCATCCTGCCGGCGATCCTGCAGGGCTCGAACCCGCTGGTCGTGGCGGTGGTGGGGTCGAGCGCCATCATGCTGATCGCCCTGTATCTGTGTCACGGCCTCTCGGCCCGCACCTCGGTAGCCGTCCTCGGCACCCTCATCTCGCTGCTGTTGATCGGCGTCATGGGGTCGTGGTTCGTCGACTGGGCCGTGCTCACCGGCAACACGGACGACAACACCGGTCTGATCCACGGGCTGTACCCGACGATCGACATGAGCGGTCTGCTGCTCGCGGGCATCATCATCGGCTCGCTCGGCGTCCTCGACGATGTGACGGTCACCCAGACGTCGGCGGTCTGGGAACTGCACGAGGCCAACCCGTCGATGGGCTGGCGCGGGCTGTACCGGGCCGGCATCCGCATCGGCCGCGACCACATCGCGTCCGTCGTCAACACGCTCGTCCTCGCCTACGCCGGCGCCGCGCTGCCGCTGCTGCTGCTCTTCTCGATCGCGCAGAGCAGCGTCGGCGCGGTCGCCAACAGCGAGCTGGTCGCCGAGGAGATCGTGCGCACGCTGGTGGGCTCGATCGGGCTGGTCGCTTCGGTGCCGGTGACGACGGCTCTGGCGGCGCTGGTGGTCTCGGCCGACCGGCCGGGATCCGCGACGGCCCCTGCGGGGGTCCCGGAGCCGGCTGTCGTGGGAGCGTCCCCCGCAGGCCCCGCCCAGGCGCAGGCCCGGGGCGGCCGGGGCAGGCGACGCAAGCACTGACCCGAGCGCCGACGCAAGCACGGATGCAAACACGGGCGTAAACGCTGAGGCGGCCGGGTGCCCAAGGACCCGGCCGCACCGGCCGACTCGGGCGCTCCGGGGCGCCCCGGGGCACCTGTGGCACCTCTGGCACCTGTGGCACCTGTGGCACCCCACAGCCCCCTCTCCAGAAGAAGCGTTCCTGCACCACCCCACCCGTGGCGAAGCGTTCCGCCACCCCCTCCGCCGTCACCTCATCCGGCGCTCTGCTCCTCCGCCAGGATCCGGTTCAGCGCCTCGTCCAGATGGGCGTCGAAGTCGGCGAGCGCACCCTCCTGGCCCAGCGGGACCAGCTTGTCGGTGCGGTCGAGGAAGGCCACGAGCGGAACCGCCGAGGAGCGGAACAGCGCCTGGTCGCCGCCGACCTGAAGCCGGATCAGCACCTCGCCCAACACGTCGGGATCGACGGGCGAGACGCGCACGTCCCCCTCGCCACACGCTCGACCCACCCCGTCGATGAGCAGCTCACGCCCGAAAGCCCAGGTCACCGGGGCGTCACCGGGCAGGTGAAAGGTGAGCCGCACGGCATAGGGATCGCGCGCCTCGTAGCTCAGCTCCACCGGGATGCGGAACGAGAGCTCATCGGAGACGAGAAAGCTCATCATGACTTCTGCCTGTACTGCCTGTACGGACTCGCGCATCGCCCTACCCCGTCATGTGACGTCGACTGGCCGGGAATCGACCCCTGACACTGACAGGCATCTTGCTGAACGTACACAACAGATCACAAGGAGTAAGTTTTCAGATACTGATAGAGATCGCGATTGACCCCAGCCTCCGCCCGATCTCGCTCTGCAGCTGTCGGGCCGCGGGCAGCAGCCGGTCGGCCTGATGAACGGGCAGGGAGATGGCCATCGCCGCCGCCGTGGCGCCCACCGTGATCGAGATCGCGGCGCACACCGTGCCCAGTGCGTATTCCTGCCGCTCGACGACCGGTTCCATGCGCCCCATGCGTTCGAGGCGTCTCAGCAGGGTGCGGTCGTCACGCACCGTGTACGGGGTGATCGACTGCACCGGGTAGCGGTCCAGGTGGTCGCGGCGGGCGTCCTCGTCCAGCTGGGACAACAGACACTGGCCGATGGCGTGCGCGTGTCCGGTCTCGCGGAAGTCGGCCCATTCCACCACCGCCGGGTTGCCCGGGGTGTCGGAGACGCACATGATCTCGATCTCGCCGTCGCGATACCGGGCGTAGTACACGGGGACACCGATCGAATCGCGCCAGTGGGCGAGGGTGTCGACGACCGTGCTGCGACGTTTCTGCGCCGCCCCGCTGCTGCCCAACCGCTCGGCCGCCTCCCCGAGGAAGAACAGCCCCTTGTCCCGGCGCAGATAGCCCTCGTGCACGAGGGTGCGCAGCAGGTGGTACGCCGTGGGGAGCGCGAGGCCGGTCTCGCGGGCGAGTTGCTTGGCCGGGGCACCGCCTTCGTGGTCGGCGACGGACTCCAGCAGGCGCATGGCGCGCTGGACGGAGCCGATGAGGGTCGCCGCGGGGTGCGGCTGCTCGGGGACCGCCGGACTCGGCGGGCACGGGAACGGGGGTGCGGAGGAACGCGGTCGAGTCGGGCTGTGCGGTTCCACGGAGGCGGTGTCGACCATGGCCAAAGGTCACTCCCGAAGCGCGAGAGGGCGGTCCGTGCGGGGGAACACGGGAGGGGGTGTGCGCCGCTCGCGGGGGTCGTCCCCGCGTCGGGTTCCGGACTTTAACCGTCTGCCACCGCTTGCAGTCGGGCTGTGCGGAAAACTTCCCCCGGCCGAGGGAACCGGTGATTCCTGTTACCGCTTCACCGGTCTCCCGTACCACTCCCCAGTCGCTTCACCAGTCGCTGCGCGACGAGGAACTCGACATGAACTTCCGTACGACGTAGATCAGTCCGCCGACCAGCGCCACGAAGATCAGCACCTTGAACAGCAGGTAGACCACGAAGCCGACGACACTGGCTATCAGACCGCCGAACACGACGAGCGCGATGACCGGCACCGCCACCCACTTCACCCACCACGGCAGTCCCGTGAAGATCTCTCGCATCGCCCTTGTCCTCGTCTCTCAGCCGTCCGGCGCCCCGGTCGGGCCCGGTCCATCGGGTCCATCCGGTCCTTCTGACGGCCCGCTCTCGATGCTAGATCCGAAGGGGGGCCGACGGGGGCCTGGCACCCCTTGTCCTCCCCTGACCGATCCCCTAGGGAACCCTGAGGCCGCGGATGGGCTGCAAGGCGGAGACGCTCAGCTCTCGGGCGGCGAGAAGACCACCAGGACCCGCAGGTCCTCGCTGATGTGGTGGAACTTGTGGGCGACCCCGGCCGGGACGTAGACCACGCTGCCGCGCGCCACCTGGGTGGTCTCCAGGCCGACGGTGATGGAGGCGCGCCCGCTCACCACGAAGTAGACCTCGTCCTGCTGGTGCGGATTCTGCGGGTCGTGCTCGCCGGCGTCGAGCGCGTACAGCCCGACCGACATGTTCCGTTCGCGCAGAAACTGCAGGTAAGCGCCGTCGTTGGCGGCCCGCTCGGCCTCGAGTTCATCCAGCCGGAATGCCTTCATCGCCCTCGTCCACACTCGTAACCGATCTCTTCTGCCACGATCAGACACATGAAGAATTTCGTAGTCAAGACGATCGCCAACGCAGGCGCCCTGGCGGTCGCCGTCTGGCTGCTCGACAAGATCACCCTGACCGGTGACAGCACGGGCAAGAAGATCGGCACCCTCATCGTCGTCGCCCTGCTCTTCGGCCTGGTCAACTTCCTGGTCAAGCCGATCGTGAAGGTGCTGACGTTCCCCCTGTTCATACTGACGCTCGGTCTGATCACCCTGGTGGTCAACGCCCTGATGCTGCTGCTGACCTCGTGGCTCGCAGACAAGTTCGACCTGAGCTTCCACGTCGAGGGCTTCTGGACGGCGGTCCTGGGCGGACTGATCATCTCCGTCGTCTCCTGGGCGCTCAACGTCGTCCTGCCCGACGGGGACTGAGTCCGCCATGACCTACCGCGTCTGCTTCGTCTGCACCGGCAACATCTGCCGTTCGCCGATGGCCGAGTCGGTCTTCCGCGCGCGGGTGGTGGAGGCCGGTCTCGACGAGCTGGTCGAGGTCGACAGCGCCGGCACGGGCGACTGGCACGAGGGCGAGAACGCCGACCCACGCGCCCTCTCCGTCCTGGAGGGGCACGGCTACACCCTCGACCACACGGCCCGGCGCTTCGAGCCGTCCTGGTTCGCCCGACTCGACCTCGTGATCGCCCTGGACTCCGGCCACCTCAAGACCCTGCTCCTCCTCGCCCCCACCGCCGAGGACGCCGCGAAGGTGCGTCTGCTGCGCTCCTACGGCCCCACAGTGGCCGAGGACGACCTCGACGTCCCCGACCCCTACTACGGGGGCCTGGACGGCTTCGAGGAGTGCCTTGAGATGGTGGAGGAGGCGAGCACGGGACTGCTCGCCGCGGTACGCGAGGACGTGGAAGGACACCTGGCATGAACGATTCCGCAAACGATCCCCCAGCGGACGGAGGCTCTGTCGCGAGCGCCGGCGACGGCACGCGCGCGGTGCGGGCCGGGCTGCCCGAGCCGGTGAAGCACGAGCCGACCCTGCCGGGGCCCGTCTTCGCCGCGCACTTCCATCTGCCGGGCGAGCCCACGGGTCCGTACACCTATGGTCGCGACGAGAACCCGACCTGGACCCATCTGGAGCGCGCCATCGGCGAGCTCGAGGCACCCGGGCAGGACGGCGTCGAGACGCTCGTCTTCGCCTCCGGGATGGCCGCGGTCTCGTCGGTCCTCTTCTCCCAGCTGCGCTCCGGGGACACGGTCGTCCTGCCCGGCGACGGCTACCAGGTGCTGCCCCTGGTACGCGCGCAGCTGGAGGCGTACGGCATCGAGGTGCGCACCGCGCCGACCGGCGGCGACGCCCAGCTCGACGTCCTCGACGGGGCGAAGCTGCTGTGGATCGAGTCCCCCTCGAACCCGGGGCTCGACGTGTGCGACATCCGGCGGCTCGTCGAGGCGGCACACGCGCGTGGCGCTCTGGCGGCCGTCGACAACACGCTGGCCACCCCGCTCGGGCAGCGTCCACTGGAGCTCGGCGCCGACTTCTCGGTGGCCAGCGGCACCAAGCAGCTCACGGGCCACGGCGACATCCTCCTCGGCTACGTCACGGGACGGTCGGGCGAGCCGATGACGGCCGTGCGGCGCTGGCGCAAGATCGCCGGAGCGATCCCGGGGCCCATGGAGGCCTGGCTCGCGCATCGGTCGATCGCCACGCTGCAGTTGCGCGTCGACCGGCAGAACGCCAGCGCCCTGGCCGTGGCGGAGGCGCTGCGCGGCAGACCCGAGGTGACCGGGCTGCGGTACCCGGGGCTGCCCGACGATCCCTCTCACAGGGTGGCCTCGCAACAGATGCGGCGCTATGGGTGCGTGGTCTCCTTCACGCTGCCCACGCGCGCGCATGCCGAGCTTTTCCTCGAGTCCCTGAAGCTCGTGGACGACGCGACGAGCTTCGGCGGGGTGCGCTCCACGGCTGAACGACGCGGACGCTGGGGCGGGGACGCGGTGCCGGAGGGCTTCATCCGGCTGTCGGTCGGCGCCGAGGATCCCGAGGATCTCGTGGCGGATGTGCTGCGTGCGCTGGAGGAGTCGACGCGATGACCGGCTTACCGGCGCCCGGGTGGTGTCGCGTTACGCACGACGGACGGTCCGAGCCTCCCCCCTCGTGGCTCGGACCGTCCTCGGTTCTGCGCGCGAAGAACCGCGCGAACAAGGCTAGTTGACTCTGTGTCAGTGTCCAATCACAGTAGTGTCAGATACCTATCGGCATATTTATCGTTCGGCCTGCCTCGGAGCCGGGAGAAAGGCAGGGAAGAGGGAGGACGCCCCATGGATCTGGCCTTGCTGCGCACGTTCGTGACCGTGCACCGGGCCGGCTCCTTCACCCGCGCCGCCGCCCTGCTGGGCCTCTCCCAGCCGGCCGTCACCTCCCAGATCCGCACACTGGAACGACAGCTGGGCCGCCCTCTCTTCCTGCGCCAGGCCCGCGGGGTGACACCGACCACCATCGGGGACGAGCTCGCGCACAAGGCCGCGCCCCACCTCGACGCCCTGGTGGAGATCGCCGAGACCGGCCTCGACGACGAGTCCTCTCTCAGGACGCTGCACCTCGCCGGTCCCCCCGAGTTCACCGCCGAACGGGCTCTGCCCGCGCTCACCGAGCTGACCGGGCACGACGGACAGGGGTTCGCCCTGCGCGCCTCCTTCGGCAACGCCGAGGAGGTCCTGGAGGGGCTGTCCGCCGGACACCACGACCTCGCCATCAGCACGGCCCGGCCGCGCGGCGCGCTGCTCACGGCCACCCTGCTGTGCGACGAGGAGCACGTCCTGGTCGCCGCCCCGCAGTGGTCCGAGCGGATCGACGCCGGCAGGCTGCGCCGTAAGGGCGCGTCCGCCCTGGAGAACCTCCCCGTCGTCGAGGTGCACGAGTCGCTGCCCTTCGTCTCCCGCTACTGGGCCTCCGTCTTCGACTCCCGCCCCGCCGCCTCGGGCACCGTCGTCGTCCCCGACCTGCGCGCCGTCCTCGCCTGCGCGATCGCGGGCGCCGGTCTGGCCGTACTGCCCCGCTATCTGTCGGCGGACGCCCTGGAACACGGTGACGTCGTCGCACTCCACGAGCCGGCGGTGCCGCCGCTGCGGACGTACGTCCTGGTGGTGCGCACCGGCACGCTGGCGATGCCCCATGTGGCGCGGGCCCACGAGTGGCTGCTGGCGTCCGCGGCCGCGTGGTGCTGAGCGGGTTCCGGCACGATGTCACGAGCCGAGGTCACCCGGTGACGGCTTGCGATGTTTCACGTGGAACCAGCGGGGCCACATTTCTCCCATGACCGTCCGACCTGTGGTCAAGCGCACCGCCCGCGCCGTTCTGCTGGACGGTGACGACCTGATTCTGATCAAACGCACCAAGCCCGGCGTGGATCCCTACTGGCTGACTCCCGGAGGCGGGGTCGAGCCGGAGGACGCGACCGTCGTCGACGCCCTGCACCGCGAGGTGTACGAGGAGCTCGGCGCCAAGATCACTGACGTGGTGCCGTGTTTCGTCGACACCGTCGAGCACATCGGCGACGACGGCGGCGCGACCGGCGTGAAAGTGCAGCACTTCTTCGTCTGCCGACTGGGTTCCATGGACCCGGCCCTACGACACGGTCCCGAGGTCGACGAGCCCGTCGGCGAGTACGAGATCGTCCGCGTGCCGTTCACCCGTGTCGGGATCGCCTCCGTCCACCTCGTACCGCTGTCGCTGCGGCACTACCTCGACGGCAACATCGAGGGCGTACGGGCCATGCACGCCCCCGACCTGGGCTGAGAGACCGGTTGCGGCCCTGCCCGGCCCTGCCCTGCTCTGCCCTGCCCGGGCCTGCGGGGCACCGGGTCAGCTTCCGGTGGCGACGAGCTCTTCGACCGAGTCATGGCGTATGCGCTCCGCGGGGATGCCGACGCCGCGCAGGGCGTCCACACCGCTGCGGATCATGCCGGGCGGGCCGGAGACATAGGCGTCGTACCCGGACCAGGGCCCGAAGGCGCGTATGGCGTCGGGCAGCTGGAGCAGTCCGGCCTTGTCCACCACCGGGCGGACCTCCAGCCAGGGGTGGGACTGCTGGAGCCTGAGCATCGTGTCGATGTCGTACAGGTCGTGGTCGCTGCGGGCGCCGTAGAACACCTCGACCGGGCGGCGTGTGCCGTGCTCGGCGACGTCCTCGACCAGCGCCTTGATGGGTGCTATGCCGGTGCCGCCGCCCAGACAGAGCAGTCCGTTGTCCCGGGTGTGATCGACGGTCATCGAACCGGCCGGCGGGCCGAGCCGTACGACGTCGCCGGGCCGGCCTCGGTGCACCAGCGCGTTGGAGACCCAGCCTGCGGGGACGGCCTTCACATGAAACGTCAGCAGCCCGTCGGAGCGGGGCGCGGAGGCGAAGGAGTAGTGCCGCCAGATCCGCGGCCACCACGGCGTCTCCAGGCTCGCGTACTGCCCGGCGAGGAAGGGGTAGGGCTGGTCGGGACGGACGGTGAGGATCGCGATGTCCGGCGTCCGCAGGTCGTGTGAGACGACCTCGGCGTACCACCAGGGCGGCGCGCGCAGTTCGTCCGCGGCCGCCGCGTCGATCATCACCTGGGAGATCGTCGTGTACGTCCGGACCCAGGCCGCCTCCGTCTCGGCGTCCCATACCGCGCCGGCGTACTTGTTCAGCGCGCCGATGAGGCATTCGCCGACGGCCGGGTAGTGCTCGGCCCGGGTGCCGTACTTGCGGTGGCCGCGGCCGAGGTTCTGCAGGTAGTCGACGAGGACCGGAGTGTTGTCGATGTGCTCGGCGGCGGTCAGCAGGGCCTTGAGCAGCCGGTCCCGCTGGGCGTCCATCGCAGGCGGGAAGAGCGGACGCAGGCCGGGGTGACGGACGAAGAGCAGCGCGTAGAAGTACGACGTGACCTTGTCGGCCACGGGTGCCACCTCGGCCATGGTCCGGCGGATGAGAACGGCGTCCGGCGAGGCGGCCGCCGTGGCAGGAGCGGACCGCTGGGCGGGCACAAGGGGATCGGCGAACGCGGGGTGCTGCGCGGGCACATGGGTCGTGGGATGAGCCGCTACCTGGTCGGATGCCTGCGGCTGAAGGGGGATCCATGGCTCGGCGGAGGCTTGGAGCCCGACGGGGGTCTGCCAGTGGGCGGTTCCTTGAGGCTCTGCGGCCGCTTGAGGCTGTGTCGTGGCTTGAGGCTGTGTAGTGGCTTGAGGCTGGGCAGTTGCCCGAAGACCGGCGGGTGCCCAGGGGTCCGCGGCGGCCCGTGACTCGGCGGAAGCCTGTGCGTCGACGGAGACTTCGGCCTCGACGGGAGCTTGGAGCCAACCGGGAGCCGAGGGCTCGACCTGAGCCGGGGGCTGAGCGGTCGTGGGCGCCGTCGTCGCGGGCGGACTCGGCGGGCCCGCGGGTATTCGGGACTCCGCATCCGTCACACCGTTCTGGGGCGATCCGTCGGCTGCGTCGGTCGAGTTGCGGCCCACCGGCCGCATTGCGGCCAGACGGCGGCCGTCCGAAGGCGCCTGCTCGCCCCCGGCGCCCGGCTCGGGCTGCTTGCGGGGCTTGAACCATCCGTCCCCGCCGCCGGAGGTGCCGTTGTCGGCCGACCTGGTGGTCGGAGCGTCCATGGTGTGCCTCGCCTCGAACATCTTTCGATCGGTCTGCGCACTTCCTGGATCGGAAGGTGCCTGCTTCCCCCGCAGACGGCTTGCTGTTCCGTTGGGTTCCGCGACCGAGACGGCCGCAGTCCACCCGCGTTCCCGCTTCGCACGAACACCTGAGGCGAGAGTGCGACAGAGCCCCCCAGCGCCCTCCCTCTCGCGCACCACATCCCAGTAGCGAACCGGAGTCGACCATACCGGCCGCCGCTCGCCGCACAAGTCCCCCCTTCCCTCACCTGGGCGACGGTTGGGGTGCGAACCGTCGGTTCCTTCAATTACCGGGCGGGACACACCAATTCATCGGCATCCCACTGATCCTTCCCGCTGGAAGCGGGCCGCGAGTCCCCACCGACGGGGTTCCGCGTCGGCCGCCGCTGTTTCACGTGAAACAGCCCTTTGTTTCACGTGAAACAGCCTCGTTGGCAGCGCGCTGTGCGGTTGGCCACGACATGGCCAAAAGCACGTACGTCTCCGGGGAAACAGGTGGACGCCGAGGCCGCCGGTCGGTCAGCCTGACCTGCGTGCCGACTCCTTCCCCCACCGCTCTGCCGATCCGCCGTCTGACGCACCGCGACCTCTCCGCCTGCGCCGACCTGTCCGAGGACCGGGGGTGGCCACGCGAGGAGCACAAGTGGGGCTTCCTCCTCTCAGCCGGCAAGGGGTACGGCGTCGACGACCCCGACGGAGGTCTTGTCAGCGCCTGTGTCGTCACCGAGTACGGCCCACACGGCCACCCCAGTCTCGGCGCCATCGGCATGGTGCTGGTCGCTGAACGGCACGCCCGGCAGGGCGTCGGCCGGCGGCTGATGCGTCACGTCCTCTCCGTGATGGGCACCACGCCACTGACCCTGCACGCCACCCCGAACGGCCGTCCGCTCTATGAAGAGCTGGGCTTCAAGACCACGGGCCGGGCGGAGATGGTGCGCGGGCACTTCACTCCCGGGGGACCTGTGCCGGAAGTCACCACGCGGGCGGCCACGGCCGAGGACCTCACCACGATCCTCCGGCTCGACGAGGAGGTGTTCGGAGCCGACCGCACGCATGTCGTCACCCGGCTGCCCGCCTTCGCCGACTGGCTGCGGGTCGCCGAGGACAACGGCCGGATCATCGGCTACGCGGCCGCCTGGCCCAACATGAACAACCATGTCGTAGGACCCCTGATCGCCCGGGACACAGAGACCGCGAAGGCGCTCCTGGCCTCACTCGCGGCACACACCGACCGTCCGCTGCGGACCGACATCGATGTACGGCACGAGGAACTGCTGGCGTGGGTGAAGGCGCGGGGCCTGGAGACCGTCGCCTTCAACTCCGTCATGACCTACGGGATCGCGGAGCTGCCAGGCGACTGGAGCCGGCGCTTCGCTCCCCTGACGGTGGCGGCCGGCTGAGACGACGCGGGCGCGAGAACGCCGGTTGCCCGAGGAGCGGCAACCGGCGACGTTCGTGCGCGTTCTCCTTCTGGGCCGTCGTCGTCAGACGAGGGCCGCCACCACGGCCGTGGCGAAGCCGTGGTCCTGGTCCGGGGCACCCCCGCCGACCCCGATGGCGCCGACCAGGCGGCCGTCGCGATGGACCGGCACACCGCCCGCGATGAACAGCAGCGGCCGATCGAGTGCGGTGGGCAGGGTGTGGAAGAGACCGCCGGGCTGCACGGCGTCGACGAGGTCTGCGGTGGGGGCGTCGAGCTGAAGCGCCGTGTACGCCTTGCGCGTGCTCGTCTCGCCCGAGATCAGCACGGCCCGGTCTTCCGTCGAAAGGCCAGCAGCTGGCCGCCTGCGTCCAGGACGGTGACGCTGACCGTGGCCCCGGCGACCTCGGCGGCGCGACGGGCGGCCGTGACGAGGACTTCGGCGTCATGGATGGTCAGGGGCGCTACGGCGGTGGTGGTGCTCATGAGCTGTTTCTCCTTGCGATGTCGCTGTGGTGGGGATGACGGCACAGGCCCGCCGGGACGGCCCTGGCCCGGCGGACGGATGGGGATCAGCGGTGGACCGGCGTCTGCTGCCGGATGGGCGTAGCACCGGCGACGACGGCGCTGGGTGCGCTGTCGCGGCGCTCCAGGCCGGCCGAGACGAGGGCGAGGAGCAGGGCGGCCGCGGCGAGGGCGGCGCCGACCCAGTTCGGGGCGGTGTAGCCGAGGCCCGCAGCGATGACGAGGCCGCCGAGCCAGGCGGACAGCGCGTTGCCGAGGTTGAAGGCGCCGATGTTCACCGCCGAGGCCAGCGTGGGAGCGCCATGCGCCTGGTCTAGGACGCGCTTCTGCAGCGGCGGGACGGTGGCGAAGCCCAGGGCGCCGATCAGAACGATCGTGACGGCCGCGAGGACCTTGTTGTGGGCGGTGAGCGTGAAGAGCGCCAGGACGACCGCCAGAGCGCCCAGAGAGACGTACAGCAGGGGCATCAGGGCACGGTCGGCGTACTTGCCGCCGACGAGGTTGCCGCCGACCATGCCGAGACCGAACAGGACCAGCAGCCAGGTGACCGAGCCGTCGGCGAAGCCGGCCACGTGGGTCATCATCGGCGCGATGTAGGTGATGGCGGCGAAGACTCCGCCGAAGCCGAGGACGGTCATCGCCATGGCGAGCAGGACCTGGGTGTTCTTGAAGGCGGCCAGTTCGTGACGGAGGCGTACGCCCTCGGCCCGCGGCATCTCGGGGACCAGCCTGGCGATGCCGGCCAGGCCGACGACTCCGAGCCCGGCGACGACGGCGAAGGTGACGCGCCAGCCGACGTGCTGTCCGACGAGGGTGCCCAGCGGGACTCCGACGACGTTGGCGACGGTGAGACCGGTGAACATCATCGCGATGGCGCCGGCTTTCTTGTCCGGGGCGACCAGGTCGGACGCGACGACCGAGCCGATGCCGAAGAACGCGCCGTGGGCGAGCGAGGCGACCACACGGCCGATCAGCATCACGGCCAAGGTCGGGGCGATGGCGGAGAGCAGGTTGCCGATGATGAACAGTCCCATCAGCACCATCAGCATCCGCTTGCGGGAGACCTTGGTGCCGAGGACGGTCATCAACGGGGCTCCGAACATGACGCCGAGTGCGTATCCGGTCACCAGGAAGCCGGCCGTGGGGATGGAGATCCCAAAGTCGCCCGCGACCTCGGGCAGCAGGCCCATGATCACGAACTCGGTCGTTCCGATTCCGAAGGCCCCGATCGCAAGGGCCAGAAGCGCGAGAGGCATGAGGGGGTAAGACCTTCCCAGATGATTGCAGGTGTGCTTTACCTGCGTTCACAATAGTTGCATACGCGGGCTATATGCAACCGCCGACTATTGCGGAGCTGCTCTATCCTGGTGTCAGCCGCTCCGGGACCGAGGAGAACGCCCATGACTGCGACGGACCCCGCACTCACCGCTCTCGCCCAGGGCTGGTGCGCCCTCTCCCTGCTGCACGGGAGGATCGAGGCCCACATCGAGCGCGCGCTGCAGGCCGGGCACGACCTGAGCGTGCGCGAGTACGCCTTGCTCGACGTGCTCAGCCGGCAGCACGACGGCGACGGGGGGCATCTGCAGATGAAGCAGGTCGCCGACGCGGTCGTCCTCAGCCAGAGCGCCACCACCCGGCTGGTCACCCGGCTCGAGGACCGCGGACTGCTCGAGCGCTACCTGTGCCCCACGGATCGTCGCGGCATCTACACCAACGTCACCGAGGCCGGCCTCAAGCTGGTCGACCAGGCCCGTCCGACCAACGACGCCGCACTGCGCGAGGCCCTCGACGCGGCTGCCCTGAACCCGGAACTGGCCCCGCTGGTGCGGGTCGTCGAATCACTGAAGGCGCCCGCCGCTGCATAGGGTGCGGCCATGTCAGATCTTGAAATACGAGCCGCCGTCGCCGACGACGTCCCCACGATCGTCGCCCTGCTCGCGGACGACCCCCTGGGCGCACAGCGTGAGTCGCCGGACGACCTCGCCCCGTATCTGATCGCCTTGGAGCGGCTCACTGCAGATCCGAACCAGCGCCTGGTCGTCGCGGTGCGGGAGGGACGCGTCGTCGGCACCCTCCAGCTGACGATCGTGCCCGGTCTGTCCCGTCGTGGCGCGACCAGGTCGATCGTCGAGGGCGTCCGTGTGCACGCCGACGAGCGCGGCAGCGGTCTGGGCACCCGATTCATCGAGTGGGCCATCGAGGAATCCCGGCGGGAGAACTGCCAGTTGGTGCAGCTGACCTCCGACGCCACCCGCACCGATGCCCACCGCTTCTACGAGCGGCTGGGCTTCGTGGCGTCTCATGTGGGCTTCAAGCTGCAACTCTGAAGAACTCTGCGGACGACGAGCGCTCACCGGGTCTCGGCCTTCGTGCGAGAGGCGCCGTGTTTCACGTGAAACACGGCGCCTCTCGCACGCGGCGACGGCTAACCGATCCCCCGCCACCCCTCCGGATCGACACCACCGGGCACAGCCGCCCCCACGTCGTACGGCTGGCGCGTGAACACGAACGACCCGAGGTCCAGGTGGTCCACCGTTCCGTCCGGCCGCCGTACGGCCCGGAGAGCCTCTCCGGCGTAGTACCCCTCCAGGCCCGTCCAGGTGCCGTCCCCGTTCGGCCGGAACCGTGAGCGCCGGCCGCCGCCGGAGAGCGGCCCCAAGGAGACGAGTCCGTCGGCCATGACACGCAGGGCGACCGGACTGGTCCCCCAGTACCACTGACCCGCCAGTTCCAGGACGGCCTGGTCGACGTCCCGCAGCGGACGCCACGGTGCAGGAATCCGCGGCTCGGCCTCGGCGACGATGCCTACGAGATCGGCGCCCACCTGCGCCAGCGGAGGGCCGGAGGTGCAGTTGGCGAGGACCACCGCGGCAACGTCGTCCGCCACGCCGACGGTGAGGTTCGCCAGGAAGCCCGGCACCGAACCGGAGTGGCCCACGAGCAGTCGGCCGTCCCGGTGCTGGATCTGCAGACCGAGCCCGTACGCGGCGCCGTCCGCCACGTCGCCGACCTCGGCCGGCGCCGCAGGCGTCCGCATCTCACGCAGGGTCTCCGCGCTGAGCACCCGGTCGTCGCCCCGCGCCAGGAAGGCGGCGAACCGCGCGAGGTCGCCGGTGGTGGACCAGAGCTGGCCCGCAGGAGCCATCCGGCCGAAGTCCTCCACGGGTTCGGGCAGCATCGCGTCGGCCCAGGGATGCACCGCCCAGCCGCCCGCGGCCGGGGCCTGTGATCGGACGCTCGTACGGTCCAGGCCCAGAGGTTCGAGCACTTCGCGCCGCAGTGCTTCCTCCCACGGAACTCCGCGCACCTCTTCGACGAGGGCGCCGAGGACGGCGTAGCCGGGGTTCGAGTAGTGGAAACGGCGGCCGGCGGGATGCGGCGCGGCCTGGTCTCCGAGGACGTCGGCGAGGCCGGGCCGCAGCGCACCCGGCGTCCGCTCCCACCACGGGCCGGGTGTCTCCGCCGCCCATCCGCCCGTGTGCGCGAGCAGGTGGGCGATCGTGACCTCTCCCGCGCCCGTGCCCTGCAGATGCTTCTCCAGCGGATCTTCGAGGTCGAGTGCTCCCTCGTCGCGCAGCCGCAGCACGAGGACGGCGGTGAAGGTCTTGGTGATCGAGCCGATCCGGTACTGCACGTTCTCGTCCGGAGCGTGCCCGTCGACCGAGGTCCGCGCCCCGTGCCACACGGTCCGTCCGTCGCGGACGACCGCGGCGACGAGCGACGGGGCCCGCCCCTCGGCCTGGGCCACGGCGATCCGGTGCAGCAGCGCCCGCCGTGTGCCGGGAAGCAGCTCTTCCTGAGGTGTCGTCATGGGCCCAGTCCAGCCGCCCGCACAGCCGGAGTCGAGTTCATTTCGCCGACGGCTCTGGCTCCATGGGCGCCGTGAACCCTGTGCTGCCGCTGCACATCGCCGATCTGTTGGCGAAGACGCCGAAGATCCAGGTCGTCAAGGAGCTGCGGTCCTGACCGTCCCTGGAGACGGCGGTGGCGTTCTGCGACACCGTCGGGCGCGCGGTTCCTTCGAGAGCAGATCCCGCCGGAGTTCGGCGGAGGCAGCATCGTCGCCCGGATCCGTCTGCTGCAGGGCGACGAGGATCCCCTCACCGCCGTCCGCATCGTTCAGGAGGAGACCGGCATGACCATGTCCGAGGCCCGAGGTTTCCTCGCCTCCTTGGACGCGCCCGTCGAGCAGACGCGCCCCACAGCGGCGGATCAGGTCTGCGCCATGTCCACGAAGCGTGAGTAGTGGCCCTGGAAGGCCACGGTGATCGTCGCCGTCGGGCCGTTACGGTGCTTGCCCACGATGATGTCGGCCTCGCCCGCGCGCGGCGACTCCTTCTCGTACGCGTCCTCGCGGTGCAGAAGGATCACCATGTCGGCGTCCTGCTCGATGGAGCCGGACTCACGCAGGTCGGACACCATCGGCTTCTTGTCCGTGCGCTGCTCGGGACCACGGTTGAGCTGTGAGAGCGCGATCACCGGGACTTCGAGCTCCTTGGCCAGCAGCTTGAGGTTTCGGGACATGTCCGAGACCTCCTGCTGACGGCTCTCGGAGCGCTTGGAACCACCGGCCTGCATCAGCTGCAGATAGTCGATGATCACGAGCTTGATGTCGTTGCGCTGCTTCAGTCGGCGGCACTTCGCGCGGATCTCCATCATCGACAGGTTCGGGGAGTCGTCGATGAAGAGCGGTGCCGAGGAGACCTCGGGCATCCGGCGTGCCAGGCGGGTCCAGTCCTCGTCCGTCATCGTGCCGGACCGCATGTGGTGCAGGGCCACGCGGGCCTCGGCAGACAGCAGACGCATCGCGATCTCGTTGCGCCCCATTTCGAGGGAGAAGATGACGCTCGGCAAGTTGTGCTTGATCGACGCCGCGCGCGCGAAGTCCAGCGCGAGTGTGGACTTGCCCATGGCGGGACGGGCCGCGATGACGATCATCTGGCCCGGGTGCAGGCCATTGGTGAGCGAGTCGAGGTCGGTGAAGCCGGTGGGCACACCCGTCATCTCGCCGCTGCGCGAGCCGATCGCCTCGATCTCGTCGAGAGCGCCCTCCATGATGTCGCCGAGCGGGAGGTAGTCCTCGCTGGTGCGCTGCTCGGTGACGGCGTAGATCTCGGCCTGGGCTCGGTTGACGATCTCGTCGACGTCGTCGTCGGCCGCGTATCCCATCTGGGTGATGCGCGTGCCGGCCTCCACCAGACGGCGCAGGACCGCGCGCTCGTGCACGATCTCCGCGTAGTACTCGGCGTTCGCCGCCGTCGGCACCGTCTGGACGAGAGTGTGGAGATAGGAGGCGCCGCCGACCTTGTTGATCTCGCCGCGCTTGGTGAGCTCGGCGGCGATGGTGATGGGGTCGGCCGGCTCGCCCTTCGCGTAGACGTCGAGGATCGCCTGGTAGATCGTCTCGTGCGCGGGCTTGTAGAAGTCGTGGCCCTTGAGGACCTCCACGACGTCGGCGATGGCGTCCTTGGACAGGAGCATGCCGCCGAGGACGGACTGCTCGGCGTCGAGGTCCTGCGGCGGTACTCGCTCGAAGGCGGTGCCGCCCTCCCACGCCCCGCTGTCCTGGCCCCGTTCGTGCTGTTCGTCACGGCCGCGGCCTCCGTCGCCGCGGCGACGGGCGGGCAGACGATCACTGGGCCCACTGTCGGCCCACGGGTCGTCCAAGGGCTCGGAAATGCTCACCGAGCCACCTCCTCCCGTCCGCCGAGCGGACCTCGCCGTGCCTTCTGTTCTACGGCACGACACTGACAATCGAGATGCCCAACTCCGGTTCCGCCGCGACGGTTTTGTGAGGGTTTCATCGGTCGGTGGAGAGAGCGGGCGCCGGACCACGGTAGGCCCGCGGGCACCGTCAGCCAATCTGGTTATCCACAGGCCATGTGGACGACGGCCCGGATGCTGTGGAGAACTCCGCAAAACCTGTGCACGACCCGGTGGACAGCCCTGTGAACAAGCACTCGTCTTTTCTTGGGAGACTCATCTGACCTGCATGTTTACGATCCACCGGCTGTGCAGAAGAAAAACTTTCCCGGTCGGACCAAGATCGCCTCGAACGCTGCGCGAGACAATGGGCACCACAAGCACAAGTAAGGGTCAGTACGCAATTGCATCTCTTACCTGTGGACGATTAGATTGGTGGTCATGACACAGGCTCCCGCGCCCCCCAGGGCCACCCGGCGACAGCACGATCGAGAGATCGTCGCACTGGCCGTGCCGGCCTTCGGCGCGCTCGTCGCCGAGCCGCTCTTCGTCATGGCCGACAGCGCGATCGTGGGCCACCTCGGCACCGCCCAACTCGCCGGGCTCGGCATCGCCTCCGCACTCCTGACGACGGCCGTCAGCATCTTCGTCTTCCTCGCCTACGCCACCACCGCCGCCGTCGCCCGACGCGTCGGCGCCGGTGATCTCCCGGCCGCCATCCGCCAGGGCATGGACGGCATCTGGCTGGCCCTGCTGCTCGGCGCCGCCGTGATCGCCGCCCTCCTGCCCGCGGCCCCGGCGCTGGTGGAGCTCTTCGGCGCCTCGGACACGGCCGCCCCGCACGCGATCACCTACCTGCGGATCTCGGCACTCGGTATCCCGGCCATGCTCGTCGTCCTGGCTTCGACCGGCGTCCTGCGCGGACTCCAGAACACAAGGACACCGCTCTACGTCGCCGTCGCGGGCTTCGTGGCGAACGCCGCCCTGAACGTCGGTCTGGTCTACGGCGCGGACCTCGGCATCGCGGGGTCCGCCTGGGGAACCGTCATCGCGCAGTGCGGCATGGCCGCGGTCTACCTCACCGTGGTGGTCCGGGGAGCCCACCGTCACGGCGCATCGCTACGGCCCGACGCCGCCGGCATCCGGGCCTCCGCCCAGGCAGGTGTTCCGCTACTGGTCCGCACGCTCTCCCTGCGAGCGATTCTGATGATCGCCACCGCCGTGGCCGCCCGTCTCGGGGACGCCGACATAGCGGCGCACCAGATCGCCCTGTCCGTGTGGAGCCTGCTCGCCTTCGCCCTCGACGCCATAGCCATCGCCGGACAGGCCATCATCGGGCGCCATCTCGGCGCCGGCGACGCGAAGGGCGCCCGTGAGGCATGCCGTCGTATGGTCGAGTGGGGCATCGCCGTCGGCGCCGCCCTCGCGATCCTGGTCATCGCGTCCCGGCCACTCCTGCTGCCGCTGTTCACCAACGACGCCAGCGTGACGAACGCCGCGCTGCCCGCGCTGCTCGTGGTCGCGCTCTCCCAGCCGATCTGCGGCATCGTCTTCGTCCTGGACGGCGTCCTGATGGGCGCGGGAGACGGCCCCTATCTCGCCCGGGCCATGGTGCTCACCCTGGCGGTCTTCACCCCGGTGGCCCTGCTCGTGCCGACGCTCGGGGGCGGACTCACCGCCGTATGGGGAGCGATGGCGCTGATGATGGCCGTGCGGATGCTGACCCTGTGGGTGCGTGCCCGCTCGGGCCGCTGGATCGTCACCGGAGCAACCCGCTGACCGTTTCACCCGTTACCCACTGCCTGCTTCCCGTGTGCCGTGTGCCGCGTGCCGCGTGCCGCGCTGACTGTTTCACGTGAAACCGACGTTTCACGTGAATCATGAGCACGCGACGCCGAGCCCAGCAGCCGGGAGTCCCGCCCCGGGCATGCGGAAGGGGCCGCACCCGGCAGGTACGGCCCCTCCTCAGCTGTTCAAGCCGAGCGCAGCGATCAGGCCGCGATGACCTCGATGTTGACCTTGGCGGCAACCTCGGGGTGCAGACGCACGGACGTCTCGTGGGCGCCCAGGGTCTTGATGGGCGAGCCCAGCTCGATGCGGCGCTTGTCGACCTCGGGGCCACCGGAAGCCTTGATCGCGGAAGCGATGTCGGCCGGGGTGACGGAACCGAAGAGACGACCGGCGTCGCCGGAGCGAACGGCCAGACGGACCCTGACGCCCTCGAGCTGGGCCTTCACAGCGTTGGCCTGCTCGATGGTCTGGATCTCGTGGATCTTGCGAGCGCGACGGATCTGCTCGACGTCCTTCTCGCCACCCTTGGTCCAGCGGATAGCGAACTTCCGCGGGATCAGGTAGTTGCGAGCGTAGCCGTCCTTGACGTCGACGACGTCGCCCGCGGCGCCGAGGCCGGAGACCTCGTGGGTGAGGATGATCTTCATGTTTCGGTCACCCTTCCCTTATCGCGCTTGCGCGGTGTAGGGCAGCAGCGCCATCTCACGGCTGTTCTTGACGGCCGTGGCGACGTCACGCTGGTGCTGCGTGCAGTTGCCGGTCACGCGACGGGCACGGATCTTGCCGCGGTCGGAAATGAACTTCCGCAGCATGTTCGTGTCCTTGTAGTCCACGTACGTGACCTTGTCCTTGCAGAAAGCGCAGACCTTCTTCTTAGGCTTGCGCACAGGCGGCTTCGCCATGGTGTTTCTCCTGTGTGATCAAGAAGTTGGGATTCGACCCGCCTTCGAGCCGCACCGGCCCGGATGCCCGGGCCCGTGGGCCTAGAAGGGGGGTTCGTCCGAGTAGCCGCCGCCGCTGCCGCCGCCGGAGTTTCCACCCCAGCCGCCACCGCCACCGCTGCCGGCCTGGTTGCCGCCGGCAGGAGCGCTGGTGGCCCACGGGTCGTCGGCGGGAGCGCCGCCGCCCTGCTGACCGCCGCCGGAGTTTCCACCCCAGCCGCCGCCTGCCTGGCCACCGGCACCGCCGCCGCCGTAACCACCCTGGCCGCCCTGGCCACCGCGGCCGGAGGCCTTGGTGACCTTGGCCGTGGCACTGCGCAGGCTGGCGCCGACTTCCTCGACGTCCAGCTCGTAGACCGTGCGCTTGACGCCCTCACGGTCCTCGTAGGACCGCTGCTTCAGCCGGCCCTGCACGATGACGCGCATGCCTCGCTGGAGCGATTCGGCGACATTCTCCGCCGCCTGACGCCAGACCGAGCAGGTCAGGAACAGGCTCTCGCCGTCCTTCCACTCGTTCGTCTGGCGGTCGAAGGTGCGAGGAGTGGACGCGACACGGAACTTCGCGACCGCCGCACCGGAGGGGGTGAAGCGCAGCTCGGGGTCGTCGACAAGATTGCCGACGACCGTGATGACGGTCTCGCCTGCCATGGGGGAACCTCTCGGCGGGTTTGCTGCTGGCTGCTTGTTGCTGCTACTCGAATCCCGAGATCAGCTGAGCGGGAGAGCTCAGTGGGTCTCGGGGCGGAGGACCTTGGTCCGGAGGACCGACTCGTTCAGGTTCAGCTGGCGGTCGAGCTCCTTGACGACCGCAGGCTCGGCCTGCAGGTCGATGACCGAGTAGATGCCCTCGGGCTTCTTCTTGATCTCGTACGAGAGACGACGACGGCCCCAGGTGTCGACCTTCTCGACCTTTCCGTTGCCCTCACGGACGACGGAGAGGAAGTTCTCGATCAGGGGGGCGACAGCGCGCTCCTCCAGATCGGGGTCGAGGATGACCATGAGCTCGTAGTGACGCATGTGGAACCCACCTCCTTTGGACTCAGCGGCCACGGTCGTTCCGTGGCAGGAGGGTTGTGATGCGTTCGCAACGGTATCCGCCGCCACTGACAATCGGGGGTCGTCCTGCGACGCCCCCCGCTGTGACCTGGGCGGAATTCCTGGCTGTGCCTGGGCAGACACCGGTGCAGAGGGTACAGACTACCTGCACACCGGCTTCCGGTTGAAATCCGGCCCCTCGGACCGTCAATCTGTACACATCGGGTGTGTATGGCGCTACGATGCGCCGTTTTCCGCAGGAGGTGCCCTATGGCACAGGCATTGCGACCCAACACCGCCGGATCCTTCTTCGCCACGGACGGAAAGGCCCATCCAGTCCAGGACACGCTGCTCGCGGTGACCCTGGTGCTCGGTGTGACGGCCTTCGTCACGGCGATGTTCGACAACCTCCATCTGCTCAGCTCCTGGACCGGTCTGGTGGGAATCCTGACCGGCGCGTACGGACAGTGGATCTCCGAGACCACCCGTGAGCGCTTCGGTCTGATCCTGGGCCTCGGCGCCTCCGCCGTCGGCTTCTTCCTCGGCATGGCACACGGGGGCCTCTTCGGCGGACTCTGGTGACCCGAGGCGGACCCCGGTGACCTGACCGGCACCGGTCCCGCACCACCGGCACCGCCCTCACCGAAAGGCGCGTAGGGCGCCTACGAACCCTGCCGTATCGCCCCGGCCGGCCTCGGGCCGGGGCGAAGGTTCCGTACGCCCAGTCAGGCCGCTTCCCAGGCGCAGTAGGCTTCGGCGCGAGAGCCGGAGCCCCTGTACCCATGGGGACACCCCAGCCCGAGGAGCGCCCCGAATGAGCCTGACCCTGAGGACGATCAGCCGCGAGCAGCATCTGGCGTACATCCAGAGCCTGTCGTCGGCAAGCCACATGCAGGTTCCGGCCTGGGCTGACGTCAAGGCGGAGTGGCGTTCGGAGAGCCTCGGCTGGTTCGACGGACGCACCGGTGACCTCGTCGGCGTCGGCCTCGTCCTCTACCGTCAGCTGCCCAAGATCAAGCGCTACCTGGCCTATCTGCCCGAGGGCCCGGTCATCAACTGGTACGCGCCGAATCTGACGGAGTGGCTGGAACCGATGCTCGCGCACCTCAAGCAACAGGGCGCGTTCTCGGTGAAGATGGGCCCGCCGGTGATCATCCGGCGCTGGGAGGCCACCTCCATCAAGGCGGGCATCCAGAGCCCGGACGTGAAGCGGCTGCGCGACATCGAGGCCGACTTCATCGAACCGCGCGCCTTCGAGGTGGCCGACAAGCTGCGCCGGATGGGCTGGCAGCAGGGCGAGGACGGCGGTGCCGGCTTCGGCGACGTCCAGCCGCGCTACGTCTACCAGGTGCCGCTGGCGAACCGTTCCCTTGAAGAGGTCCACAGGAACTTCAACCAGCTGTGGCGCCGCAACATCAAGAAGGCCGAGAAGGCCGGCGTCGAGGTCGTCCAGGGCGGTTACCACGACCTCGAGGAATGGCAGCGGCTGTACGAGATCACGGCCGTGCGCGACCACTTCCGGCCGCGCCCGCTGTCGTACTTCCAGCGCATGTGGACGGCCCTCAACACCGAGGACCCCAACCGCATGCGGCTGTACTTCGCCCGCCACAACGGCGTGAACCTGTCGGCGGCGACGATGCTGATCGTCGGCGGGCACGTCTGGTACTCCTACGGCGCCTCCGACAACATCGGCCGTGAGTTCCGCCCCTCGAACGCGATGCAGTGGCGGATGCTGCGCGACGCCTACGCGCTCGGCGCCACCGTCTACGACCTGCGCGGCATCTCCGACTCACTGGACGAGACCGACCACCTCTTCGGTCTGATCCAGTTCAAGGTCGGCACGGGCGGACAGGCCGCCGAGTACCTCGGCGAGTGGGACTTCCCGCTCAACAAGCTGCTCCACAAGGCGCTCGACATCTACATGTCGCGCCGCTGACGTCACGTTCAGTGATTCCATACCTCTGACGCCTCTGACGCGTTTCCCCACACGGCAGCCACGAGAAAGGTCCCGGTCCGGCCATGGCGCTCACGCTCTACGTCGACACCGCGCGCTGGCGGGCGCACCACAAGCACGTGCAGGAGCAGTTCCCAAGCCTCGTCCCGGTCTGCAAGGGCAACGGCTACGGCTTCGGGCACGAGCGGCTGGCGGAGGAGGCCACGCGGCTGGGCTCGGACATCCTGGCCGTCGGCACGACGTACGAGGCCGCGCGCATCAAGGACTTCTTCGGCGGCGACCTGCTGGTGCTGACGCCGTACCGGCGCGGCGAGGAGCCCGTCCCGCTGCCCGACCGGGTGGTGCGCTCGGTGTCCTCGGTCGACGGGGTGTACGGGCTCGTGGGCGCCCGGGTGGTCATCGAGGTGATGTCGTCGATGAAGCGGCACGGCATCAGCGAGCAGGACCTTCCGCAGCTGCACGCCGCCATCGAGAACGTCAGACTCGAGGGCTTCGCCATCCATCTGCCGCTGGACCGCACCGACGGCTCCGACGCCGTCGAGGAGGTCATCGGCTGGATGGACCGGCTGCGCGCGGCCCGGCTGCCGCTGCACACCATGTTCGTCAGCCACCTCAAGGCCGACGAACTCGCCCGGCTCCAGCAGCAGTTCCCGCAGACCCGCTTCCGCGCGCGCATCGGCACCCGCCTGTGGCTGGGGGACCACGACGCCACCGAGTACCGCGGCGCGGTCCTGGACGTCACCAGCGTCGCCAAGGGCGACCGCTTCGGCTACCGGCAGCAGAAGGCGGCCTCCGACGGCTTCCTGGTCGTCGTGGCCGGCGGTACGTCGCACGGGGTGGGTCTGGAGGCCCCGAAGGCCCTGCACGGCGTCATGCCCCGCGCCAAGGGCGTCGCCCGCGCCGGTCTCGCCACCGTGAACCGGAACCTCTCGCCGTTCGTCTGGGGCGGCAAGCAGCGCTGGTTCGCCGAGCCGCCGCACATGCAGGTGTCCATCCTGTTCGTGCCCTCGGACGCCCCGGAGCCCCAGGTCGGCGACGAGCTGGTGGCCCATCTGCGGCACACCACCACGCAGTTCGACCGGATCGTCGACCGCTGAGCACCCGAGCGACCCAGAAGACGCCAAAGACGTAGACACCGAAGAGGCCGTACACGGAGATCCGTGTACGGCCTCTTCGGTGTCCGGCGCCACTTCCGGTGCTACGTCGGGACAGCCCGCTGTTCGCTCACAGCGAACCGTCGACGGCGTCCTGCTTGCCCCACTCCACCTGCGGCCCGTCGAAGTGCGAGGCGTGCCGGGGCGGATGGGCCGCGGCGCCCAGGACGAAGACGTCCTCCGCCCCGTCGAGCACACCGCCCGAGGGATCGTCGTCGCCCGCCTGCCGCACCACGTCCCGCTCCGGCATCAGGATGTCGCGCACGACCACGACGCACAGGTAGAGCGTCCCGAGCAGGTGCGCGCCGATCGCCCAGTGGTAGCCGTCGGTCGGCAGGCCCTTGTGGGCGTCTCCGCTGGTCGTGTAGGCGAGGTACATCCAGATGCCCAGGAAGTACGCGACCTCGCACGCCTGCCAGATCAGGAAGTCCCGCCACTTCGGCCGGGCCAGCACGGCCAGCGGCACCAGCCACAGGACGTACTGCGGCGAGTAGACCTTGTTGGTGAGGATGAAGGCCGCCACCATCAGAAACGCGAGCTGGGCGAAGCGAGGACGGCGGGGCGCGGTCAGCGTCAGCCCCGCGATGCCCAGGAAGCACAGCACGACCATGAGCGTGGCGAGGGTGTTGACGCTGTCGGTGGTGAGCGGATCGCTGGAGTTCTGGGCCAGGATCAGCCAGAAGGAGCCGAAGTCGACGCCCCGCTCCTGGCTGAACCGGTAGAACTTCGACCATCCCTCGAAGGCGAAGAGCATCACCGGCAGGTTCACCACCAGCCAGGCGATGACGGCGCTGCCCAGGGCCTGGCCGAAGTCCCGCCACTTCCCCGCGCGCCAGCACAGCACGAACAGCGGTCCGAGGAGTACGACGGGGTAGAGCTTGGCGGCCGTGGCAAGGCCCAGCAGAACGCCGAACGCGACGGACCGGCCCCTCGACCACATCAGCATCGCCGCGGCCGTCAGGGCGACCGCCAGCAGGTCCCAGTTGATGGTGGCGGTCAGCACGAAGGCGGGGGCCAGGGCGACCAGCAGACCGTCCCAGGGGCGCCGGGCATGCGTACGGGCCACGCAGACGGCGATGACGGCCGCGCAGGCCATCAGCAGCCCTGCGTTGACCATCCAGTACCACTGCTCCTGGTGCTGGAGGCTGCCGCTGCCCGGTGTCAGCCAGTTCGCCACCTCCATGAACACGCCGGTCAGCACCGGGTACTCGAGGTAGTCCATGTCGCCGGGGAGCTTGTCGAAGTACGGTACGAGACCGTCGGCGAACCCGCGTCCCTGGTAGAGGTGTGGGATGTCCGAGTAGCACGCGTGCGTGTACTGGGAACTGGCGCCGAAGAACCAGGCGCCGTTGTAGCAGGGCGCCTTCTGGATCAAGCCGAGGGCGAACATCCCGATCGCCACGAGCGCGACGACCCGCACGGGAGTCCACCAGGACGTCCCGGTCAGGGCCCGCCGACCGAGGGGGCCGCCGATCAGCTCACTTCCGGCCGCGGCCACCTTGTCGTCCCTGGTCGGCCGCACCGGCTCCGGCTCGTGCACGCGCACTGGCGTCGATTCTGCACTGGGCATGGGCCACATCCTGCCGTACGGACCTAGGAAAAAGCCGAGGGCCGCCCCACCTGGTCCGGTGGAGCGGCCCTCGTTTCACGTGAAACATCCGCATGTTTCACGTGAAACACCCGAGTCGGGCGATAGCGCGGTTACCCGGCTGGACCTCCGAAGAGTCCTCCGTTGCCGTTGCCGTTTCCTCTCGAGGTGTCGCTCGTATCCGTAGCGGTCGGTGTCGGGGTCGTGTCCCCGCCCGTGCCGCCCGTGTCGGTGCCACCCGTGTCCGTACCGCCCGTGTCATCACACCCGAAGAAGGTGTTACAGGTGTCGGTCGGCGAGGGGGAGGGCTCGGGCTCCGACTCCGTGGCGGTCGGTGTCGGGGACGGCTCCGGCTCCTCGCTCTCGATGTCCGCGGGAGTCGGAGTCGGGGACGGTTCCTCGTTGACGACCTCACCGATGGGCTCCGGCTCCGGGAAGTCCTTCACCGGCGTGCCCTCCAGCGCCTCGGCCATGTAGTCGTGCCAGATCTGGGCCGGGAACGATGCACCGTGGATCTTCGCCTCGCCGCCCGTTCCGTACATCTCCAGGAACGTGCGGTTCTTGTTCGTCTCGTCGTCGTCGTAGCGGAACATGGTCACCGCGGTCGACAGCTGCGGGGTGTAGCCCACGAACCAGGCGGACTTGTTGCCGTCGGTGGTACCGGTCTTGCCGGCCACCTCACGGCCCGGCAGCTGGGCGGCGGTGCCCGTGCCCTTGTCGACCACGGTCTTCAGGACGTCCGTGACGTTGTCGGCGACCTTCGAGGTGTACGCCTGCTTCGTCTGGGTCTCGTGCGTGAAGATCTGGCCCTTCTCGCTCGTGACCTTCTCGACGGAGTACGGGTCACGCTGCTTGCCGCTGGAGGCGAAGGTGGCGTACGCACCCGCCATACGGATCGCGCTCGGGTCGGAGATGCCGATCGAGAACGACGGGAAGCCGGTGCCGGTCAGGCTGTTCTCCCGCAGGCCCGCACTGACCGCGGCTTCCTTCACCTTGTCCAGACCGACATCCATGCCGAGCTGCACGAAGGCGGAGTTCACCGACTCACGCATCGCCTCACGCAGGTCGATCTTGAATTTGGGCGCGCTGCCGGCGGAGACGTTGCCGTCATTGGTCTGCAGCCACTCCTCGCCCTTCTCGTTCTTCCAGATCGTGCCGTCGTAGTTCCTGATCTTGAGCTTGTTCTGGCCGCTGAACAGACTGTCGGGGGAGACGATGGTGCGCTCGTCCTGCGCCTGGGACGAGCCCAGATCCGGATCGCGCACGCCCCAGGTCATCGCGGCCGCGAGCACGAACGGCTTGAACGTCGAACCGACCTGGGCACCGGTCTGGTCGGCGTTGTCGGTGAAGTGCTTGGTGGCGTCCTCACCGCCGTAGATGGCCCGGATGGCACCGGTGTCCGGTTCCACGGACGCCCCGCCGAACTGGACGTGCGTATCCGTCTTCGGGCGCTGGTCCGGCTTGATCTTGGCCTTCTGGACCTTCTTGACCGCCGCCTCGAGTTCCGTGACCTTCTTCTTGTCGAAGGTCGTGTAGATCGAGTAGCCGCCCTGTTGCAGCTGGTTCTGGGTGATTCCGGTCGTCTTGCTGTTGGTGACCAGATAGCTGTTGGCGAGGTCGACGAGGTAGCCGACCTGCCCCTTCAGGTCGGTGTTCGACCGGGGGTTCTTCCACTTGGGAAGCGACGTGTACTTGGCCCGCACCGAGGCGTCGAGGTGCCCGTACTCGACCATCTTGTCAAGGGTGTCCTGCATCTGGAGCAGGGCGCGCTTGCTGTTCTTCTCGGGCGTGGCGTTGATCGAGTCGATGGACGTCGCGCCCGCCGGGTCGTAGTACGTGGCGCCCTTCAGCGTGGCGGCCAGGAACGCGCACTCGCCCGGGTCGAGCTTGATGGCGTCCTTGTCGAAGTAGGCACGCGCGGCGGCCTGGATCCCGTAGGCGCCGCGACCGTAGTACGCGGAGTTCAGGTAGCCGGCCATGATGACGTTCTTGTCGACCTCGGCCCCCACCTTGACCGACACCATGATCTCCTTGAACTTCCGGGAGATCGTCTGCGACTGGTCGTTCAGCATGGCGTTCTTGACGTACTGCTGGGTGATCGTCGAACCACCCTGTGTCTGTCCGCCCCGCGCCATGTTGAACACGGCGCGCGCGATGCCTTTGGGGTCGATGCCGTTGTCGTCGTAGAAGGTCTTGTTCTCCTGCGAGATCACCGCCCAGCGCATCTCCTCGGGGATCTGCGAGAGGCCGATGATCTGACGGTTCGTCTCGCCACCGGTGGCAACCATCTGGCTGCCGTCCTTCCAGTAGTAGACGTTGTTCTCCGCCTCCGCCGTATCGGCGACCTTCGGGATGCCCACCACGGCGTACCCGATGCCCGCGACGGCCACCAGGCTGCCCACGAAGCCGACGAACAGGCCGGTGACGAGCTTCCAGGACGGCACCCAGCGCTGCCAGCCGTCCTTCTCGGAGCGCGGATAGTCAATGAGGCGCTTCCGGCCGGGCGCCGAGCGCCCTCTGCCCCGTCCGGGCCCGGACGGGTCGCCACGGCGGCCCCCTGCGGGCTCGGCCGTTCTGCGCCGGCCGCCCGAGCTTCTCTGGGACGCGCGCCGGGCCTCGGCGCGGCTGCCGTACGACTCTTCCTCGTCTCCGGACCCGTAACCCAACCCGTAGTCGGAAGGAGATCCGGTGGCGCCTCGCGGTGCCGCGCGGCGGCCGGAGGACGGACCGGACTGGCCGCGTCGGGCCGCGGCACGTCCGCCTTCCTGCGGCTGCGGCGGTTTGCGACGGTGCTCGCTCATCGAACGATTACTCCTCGGGCAGGCGCATCCGTGCGCGCCTGGAAAGGGCGGCTGGTTTCCTGTCCCCCCGAAGTACGGATGCGGTCGGTCGCGCATTCACCCGTACGGCACCGAGGACCTCGACGCCCCCCGGCGTCTCATGGGTCCCGGTGGTGTGCATGGCGCACAGACTACGCACCGTCAAAACCTGCCTTGCCCCGAGGTTCACCTCAAATCAGGCAAGTCGCCTGCAACGAATCGGTGATGTGATCCCGTTCACCGTCTCCCCACTTGTCCCATCCGGAAGGCCGTTCTATCGTCGTGATGTATCGAGTCGATACATCAGCGCGAGATAAGGCCAGGAGGAGGCGACGATGAGCCGGCGTTCCGGGATCCTCGAGTTCGCCGTACTCGGCCTGCTCCGCGAGTCCCCTATGCACGGGTATGAGCTGCGCAAACGGCTCAACACGTCACTGGGTGTGTTCCGTGCGTTCAGCTACGGGACGCTGTATCCCTGCCTCAAGACGCTCGTCGCCAACGGCTGGTTGATCGAGGAACCGGGGAACACGACCGAGGACGCCCTCGCCGCACCGCTCACCGGGCGTCGCGCCAAGATCGTCTACCGGTTGACGGCTGAAGGTAAGGAGCACTTCGAGGAACTGCTCTCGCAGACGGGGCCCGACGCGTACGAGGACGAGCATTTCGCCGCACGCTTCGCCTTCTTCGGGCAGACGTCGCGCGATGTTCGCATGCGCGTACTGGAGGGCCGCCGCAGCCGGCTGGAGGAGCGTCTGGAGAAGATGCGCGCCTCCCTGGCGCGCACCCGGGAGCGCCTCGACGACTACACGCTCGAGCTCCAGCGCCACGGAATGGAGTCCGTGGAGCGCGAAGTGCGCTGGCTGAACGAGCTCATCGAGAGCGAGCGGGCCGGACGGGACCTGAAGGGTTCCGTCCCGGGGGGGTCCGCACAGCAGAACACCACATCTGGAGCGGCGGGCGGCCTGCCCCGTCCCGGGGACACCCCCGGGACGGATCCGTCCGACGACACCACCACATGAGGTCCAGTCAGGGCCTCACCTCGAATCACACAGGGAGCAACCGGAATGGGTTCGGTTCGCGTAGCCATCGTCGGCGTGGGCAACTGCGCCGCCTCGCTGGTACAGGGCGTCGAGTACTACAAGGACGCCGACCCGGCGTCCAAGGTCCCGGGCCTGATGCACGTGCAGTTCGGCGACTACCACGTCGGTGACGTCGAGTTCGTCGCCGCGTTCGACGTCGACGCGAAGAAGGTCGGCCTCGACCTCTCCGACGCCATCGGTGCCAGCGAGAACAACACCATCAAGATCTGCGACGTCCCGAACAAGGGCGTCACGGTCCAGCGCGGCCACACCCTCGACGGTCTCGGCAAGTACTACCGCGAGACCATCGAGGAGTCCGCCGAGGCCCCGGTCGACGTGGTCCAGGTCCTCAGGGACAAGCAGGTCGACGTGCTGATCTGCTACCTGCCCGTCGGTTCCGAGGACGCGGCGAAGTTCTACGCCCAGGCCGCCATCGACGCCAAGGTCGCGTTCGTCAACGCCCTCCCGGTCTTCATCGCCGGCACCAAGGAGTGGGCGGACAAGTTCACCGAGGCGGGCGTCCCGATCGTCGGCGACGACATCAAGTCGCAGGTCGGCGCCACCATCACGCACCGTGTGATGGCGAAGCTGTTCGAGGACCGCGGTGTCCGTCTCGAGCGCACCATGCAGCTCAACGTCGGCGGCAACATGGACTTCAAGAACATGCTGGAGCGCGACCGCCTCGAGTCGAAGAAGATCTCGAAGACGCAGGCCGTCACCTCGCAGATCCCCGACCGCGACCTGGGCGAGAAGAACGTCCACATCGGTCCGTCGGACTACGTGCAGTGGCTGGACGACCGCAAGTGGGCGTACGTCCGCCTCGAGGGCCGCGCCTTCGGCGACGTCCCGCTGAACCTGGAGTACAAGCTCGAGGTCTGGGACTCCCCGAACTCGGCTGGCGTCATCATCGACGCCCTGCGCGCCGCGAAGATCGCCAAGGACCGCGGCATCGGCGGCCCGATCCTGTCGGCGTCCTCGTACTTCATGAAGTCCCCGCCGGTTCAGTACTTCGACGACGAGGCCTACGCCAACGTCGAGAAGTTCATCCGCGGCGAGGTCGAGCGCTAACCCGACACCCCGCTGAAAATTCGCTCCTGCCAGGGCTGACGAGGGCCCCCGGGTCATGTGATCCGGGGGCCTGCACGTATGTGAGGCTGTGCCCCATGTCCGTCGTCCGTGATCTGCGCGTCCTGCTGCGCTTTGGGAACTTCCGTCGCCTGCTCGCCGTACGGCTGCTCTCCCAGTGCGCCGACGGCGTCTACCAGGTCGCGCTCGCCACGTACGTCGTGTTCTCCCCGGAGAAGCAGACCTCGGCCGGCGCGATCGCCTCCGCGATGGCGGTCCTGCTGCTGCCGTACTCCCTGATCGGCCCCTTCGCCGGCGTCCTGCTGGACCGCTGGCGCCGCCGACAGATCCTCCTCTACGGCAATCTGCTGCGCGCCGTGCTGGCGTCGGCGACGGCGGTGCTGATGCTCAGCCACGTCCCCGACTGGCTCTTCTACGTCTCCGCGCTGTGCGTCACCGCGGTCAACCGCTTCGTCCTCGCCGGTCTCTCCGCGGCGCTGCCGCGCGTGGTCGACGCCGAGCGCCTGGTGATGGCCAACTCCCTCTCCCCGACCGCCGGAACGCTGGCCGCGGTCGCGGGCGGCGGTCTCGCCTTCGTCGTCCGGCTGGTGGTCGCCGACTCCGACGCCGCGGTCGTGCTGCTGGGCTGCGCGCTCTACCTGTGCGCCGCGCTCGTCTCGCTGACGATGGCCGCGGATCTGCTCGGGCCCGACCGTGAGCAGGTTCCGCAGCGGCTGACGGCCGCCCTCAAGGGCACCGCACACGGCCTCGCGGCCGGCGTACGCCATCTGACCGCGCCTCAGCGCAGGGAGGCCGCCTGGGCGCTCGGCTCGATCACGCTGATGCGCTTCTGCTACGGCGCTCTGACGGTCATGGTGCTGATGCTCTGCCGGTACGCCTGGTCGTCCGGCACGGACGAGGGACTGGCCCTGCTCGGGCTGGCCGTGGGCATCTCCGGCGTCGGCTTCTTCGTCGCGGCCGTGGTGACCCCGTCGGCGGTGGGACGACTGGGCCCGGGCCGCTGGATCGTCGTCTGCTCCACGGCCGCCGCCGTCCTGGAGCTCGCCCTGATGCTGCCGTTCGCCGAAGTCAGCGTGTTCGTCGCGGCGTTCGTCCTGGGGCTCGTCACCCAGGGCGCGAAGATCGCCACGGACACCGTCGTCCAGTCCTCCGTGGAGGACGGCTTCCGCGGCCGGATCTTCTCCCTCTACGACGTCCTGTTCAACGTCGCCTTCGTCGGCGCCGCCGCTGTGGCCGCCCTGATGCTGCCGCCTGACGGTCGCTCGGTCGCGCTGGTGGTCACGGTCGCCGTTATCTACGGAGCAATTGCTGGCGCTATGGCCCGCTTTGAGCGCCAGTAAGTGTCACATCAATGACACAGACTGCCCCTCGACTTCAAGGTTGTCAGTGGGTCCCGGTACTTTACGTGCGTCTTACAGTGCATCTGCTTTCGAGCCACACGTCCAAGTTCTTAGGGGGACCCCAAGTGTCGACTCCGCCGCCCCAGGGCCAGAACCCATTCGCCCAGCAGGGCCAGCAGCCCCAGGGCCAGGCACCGTACCCGCCGCAGCCCGGCTACCCGCAGCAGCCCGGCCAGCCCGGCCAGCCCGGCCAGCCCGGCTACCCCGCCGCACCCTATGGCGCGGTCCCGCCGGAGCAGCCCCGCCGCAAGCTCAGCTTCAAGACGATCAAGAACATCGTGGTCGTCATCGCCGTCATCGGCGTGGCCATCGGCGGTTACATAGCCAGCCGGGACGACGCCGACACGGCGGCGGTCGGCGACTGCATGCACCGCGGCAGCAGCAGCGACGACAACCCCGACCTCGAGGTCGTCGAGTGCAGCTCTTCTAAGGCGCAGTACATCGTGCTGGCCAAGGTCGAGGGCTCGTACACCGCGCTCACGGCCGACAGCAAGTGCGCGGAGAAGGCCAAGGACTTCCAGTACTCGTACACCGAGAGCGGTGACGGCAGCGACTTCCTGCTCTGCCTGAAGGACTACTCGAAGTAAGGCAGTGTGGAGAGGGGCGGTGTTTCACGTGAAACACCGCCCCTTCACTGTCCGCCGGGGGTCATGTTTCACGTGAAACATGACCCCGTTTCGCAGCCTCAGTCCTGCTGGGTCCACCACTCCTTGAGCGCCGCCACCGCCGCGTCGTACTCCATCGGCCCGTGCTCCAGGCGAAGTTCCAGCAGCTGCTTGTACGCCTTGCCGATGGCCGGGCCGGGACCGATGCCCAGGATCTCCATGATCTGGTTGCCGTCGAGGTCGGGACGGATCGCGTCGAGCTCTTCCTGCTCCTTCAGCTGAGCGATCCGGTCCTCCAGCCCGTCGTACGCGCGGGAGAGCGAGGCCGCCTTGCGCTTGTTCCGGGTCGTGCAGTCCGAGCGGGTCAGCTTGTGGAGACGTTCGAGGAGCGGCCCCGCGTCACGGACATAGCGACGGACCGCGGAGTCCGTCCACTCGCCAGTGCCGTAGCCGTGGAAGCGCAGGTGGAGCTCGACCAGCCGCGAGACGTCCTTCACCAGCTCATTGGAGTACTTGAGCGCCATCATGCGCTTCTTGGTCATCTTCGCCCCGACCACCTCGTGGTGGTGGAACGAGACACGGCCGTCCGTCTCGAACCGGCGCGTACGGGGCTTGCCGATGTCATGCAGCAGCGCCGCGAGCCGCAGGGCGAGGTCGGGGCCGTTCTCCTCCAGCGCGATCGCCTGCTCCAGGACGATCAGCGTGTGCTCGTAGACGTCCTTGTGACGGTGGTGCTCGTCGCTCTCCAGACGCAGGGCCGGCAGCTCCGGCAGGACATGGTCGGCGAGCCCGGTGTCGACCAGGAGCGCCAGGCCCTTGCGCGGGTGCGTGGACAGGATCAGCTTGTTCAGCTCGTCCCGTACACGCTCCGCGGAGACGATCTCGAGGCGGTCGGCCATCTCCGTCATAGCCGCGACGACCTCGGGAGCGACTTCGAAGTCCAACTGGGCGGCGAAGCGAGCCGCACGCATCATCCGCAGCGGATCGTCGGAGAAGGAGTCCTCGGGCGTGCCCGGAGTGCGCAGCACTCGCGCCGCGAGGTCGCCGAGGCCGCCGTGCGGGTCGATGAACTCCTTCTCGGGGAGCGCCACGGCCATCGCGTTCACGGTGAAGTCACGCCGGACGAGGTCCTGCTCGATGGAGTCGCCGTAGGACACCTCGGGCTTGCGCGAGGTCCGGTCGTAGGCCTCGGAGCGGTAGGTGGTCACCTCGATCTCGAAGCGTCGGTCGACGTCGCCGACGCGAGCCTCCTTCTGCACCCCGACGGTGCCGAAGGCGATCCCGACCTCCCACACGGCGTCGGCCCACGGCCGGACGATCTTCAGGACGTCCTCGGGGCGGGCATCCGTGGTGAAGTCCAGGTCGTTGCCGAGCCGGCCGAGCAACGCGTCCCGGACCGAACCGCCGACCAGGGCGAGGGAGAACCCGGCCTCCTGGAAACGGCGGGCGAGGTCGTCGGCGACAGGCGCGACGCGCAGCAGTTCGCTCACCGCGCGGTGCTGCACCTGGCTCAGGGCACTGAGGTTGTCTTCGTTGGCGTTCGGCACAACAGAAAAGGGTACGTGGCCCGGCAGGCCGCGAGCGCCCGGTTTAACAGGGGTGGACACCCCACCCGAAAGCGCGCAAGGTCAGTGTTTGAGGAAGTTCACAGCCACTCGCCCTCATACGGGCATATAGGGGACAGCTCGGCCGTCTTCCCTGATCTTGTGGACCAGTCCGCGGCACTTCCCCTCAGCGCGCATCGTTACCATGCGTGGACGCACATTCCGACGACCACTGACGACGACGAGGGACGGGCGAACGCGTGGCCGAGGCGGCAGACTTCCCGGGGACGAGTCCCTCACCTGCCCGCCGGTGGCTGCGGCGCACCGGCGTACTGCTCGCCGGGGCGCCTCTGCTGGCCGGTCTGCTCCAGCTGCCCGCCGCATCCGCGGACGCCGCCGAACAGATCTCCGCCAAGGCCGCCTCCGACACGGGCACGGTGGCCGTCTCCGTCGACTCGCTCAGCCCGCAGACCCCCGCCGACGGGGACACCCTGACCGTCTCCGGCACGGTGACCAACGAAGGCAAGCAGGCGGTCACCGACGCCCACGTGGGGCTGCGGGTGGGATCGGTGCTGACGACCCGCTCGTCGATCGACGACCTCGCCGGTCACGCCGACGACCTCTCCGGCAACGACGGCCCCGAGGTGGGCGGCAAGTACGTCGCCGAGTTCTCCAAGCTCACACCGGGCGTGGCCGAGCACTTCAGCATCTCCGTGCCGGTCGACGAGCTCGACCTGGGCGGAGACGGCGTCTACCCGCTGGGCGTCTCCCTGTCGGGCGAGACCTCGGCGCAGCCGTGGGAGCAGCTGCTGGGCATCCAGCGGACCTTCCTGCCGTGGCAGCCGGATCAGGCGGACACCGCGACGAAGACGACCGTGCTGTGGCCGCTGGTCTCCACCGTCCACATGACGGCCGAGACCGGTTCGAACGCGCAGCAGACGCCGGTCTTCCTCAACGACGACCTGGCCAAGGAGATCTCTCCGGGCGGCCGCCTGGACCAGCTTCTGAGCCTGGGCAAGGAACTCGACGTCACCTGGGTGATCGACCCGGACCTGCTGGCCTCCGTCGACGCGATGACCGGCAGCTACCGGATCCGGGGCGACGGCGACACCACCACGGCCGGCACGCATCAGACCGTCGCCAAGCAGTGGCTCGCCGAGCTGCAGCAGGCGGTGCTGGACAAGGAGGTCGTCGCCCTGCCCTTCGGCGACCCGGACCTGGCCTCTCTCGCCCACAACGGCACCGGCGTCACCGGCTCGCTGAGCCAGCTCAAGGCCGCCACCGACGTCGCCGCCACCACGGTGGAGACGATCCTGCACGTGACGCCCAGCACCGACTTCGCCTGGCCGGTGGAGGGAGCGGTGGATCCGTCGATCGTCAAGGTCGCCACCTCCGCCGGCGCCGACCAGGTGATCGCGCGCAACGACAGCCTCAAGGAGACCGGCGGTCTGTCCTACACCCCCTCGGCGGCCCGGCCCATCGGCGGCGGCACCACGGCGGTGGTCGCGGACGCGCGGCTGTCCAAGGCGTTCCAGGGCGATCTGACGAAGGCCTCCGCGTCCACGCTGGCCGTGCAGGCGTTCCTCGCGCAGAGCCTGGCGCTGAACATGCAGACGGACAAGCAGCGCAGCATCGTCGTCGCCCCGCAGCGCATGCCGACCGCGAGCCAGGCCCAGGCGATGGCGGCGGCGGTCACGGCCCTCGAGGGCGGCACGTGGTCGCAGTCACAGCAGCTCACGGCGGCCGCCAAGGCCAAGCCCGACTCCGGCGCCACCACGAAGGTGCCGTCTCGATCGGCCTACCCCTCCTCGCTGCGCAAGCAGGAGCTGCCGCGGTCGGCCTTCGAGCAGATCGCGGCCACCCAGGACAAGCTCGACAACTTCAAGGTGATCCTCACCGACGAGTCCCGGGTGGTGACCCCGTTCGGGCGGGCCGTCAACCGTGAGATGTCCACCTCGTGGCGGGGCCGGGCCACGGCGGCGAGCACCTTCCGCGAGGACGTGCGGACCTACCTCGTCTCGCTCGCCGACCAGGTCAAGCTGATCGACAAGTCGGAGACCAAGCTCTCCGGGCGCAGCGCGACGATCCCCGTGACCGTGCAGAACAACCTGGTACAGGGCGTCGACCACCTGGTGCTGCGGATCACCTCGACGAACCCGACCCGTCTGGAGTTCGACGACAAGTCCTACATCCAGCAGTCCATCGCCGTCTCCGGCGGGCACAGCACGACGGTGAAGTTCACCACGTCCGCCAACGTCAACGGCAAGACGACCCTGACCGCCCAGCTGTTCACCGAGGACGGCCAGGCGTACGGCGCTCCGGTCAACTTCGACGTGAAGGTCACCGAGATCACGGCCGCCGTGATGCTCGTCATCGGCGGCGGCGTGCTGCTGCTCGTGCTGGCCGGCTTCCGGATGTACACCCAGCGCAAGCGGGCCGCTGCCCGGGCGGCCGAGGAGGAGGGTCCCGACGACGAGACGGACGAGACCGCCGACGGCCCGACCGTGGAGAATGCGGAGCACGCAGGGCACGCGGAGCGCACGGCGGACCCCGGGGGCTCGCAGGAGTGTCCCGAGGAAGAGTCCGTCGCCCGGTCCGGGGCAGACGACCCGGAGCAGCCGAGTGACGAGACACCGGACACCGCAGCGGAAAGCACCGACCCTTCCGGGACGGGTGAGAGAGTGGACCGTTGAGGATGTCGTGGCCGGTGGGCCCGGGACGATGAGGTGGGGTAACCATGAACGCGCCGTACGACGGTGACCGCGGCCAGGCCGCGGGCAGCTCGGGGTATCCCGAGGGCCCGCCGCCCGAGCACGGCCAGGTGCCGCCGCAGCACCCCGCGGACATGTACCTCCAGGACGCCTACGACCAGGATCCCTACCGGGCCCAGGACCTCACCGCGCAGGACCCGGTCGCCGAGGCGCTCTACGACCGCGCCGCGCACCCCCCGCCGCCCCCGGAGGCGTACCCGCCGCAGCAGCCGCTGTACGGGCAGCCTCCGCAGTCTCCCTACGCACCCGACCCGCGGGTGTGGGCGCAGACCCCGGCGCCCGAGCCGGAGGGCCCGACCCAGTACCTGCCGTACGGCGACAACCCGCGCACGACCCAGTTCGTGGGCGTGGACGACCTGGTGACGCACTCCGGCGAGGACCGGCACGAGCCCGACGCCTTCGCGCATCTCTTCCGGGACCAGCAGCAGGGCGGCGCCCACCCGTCGGCGCAGTCCCCGTCGGTTCCCGGCCCGGCAGCGGCGCCGGTCGCGCCGCAGTACCAGTCGCCGGCGGCTCCGTCACCGGCGGCCGACCAGACCATGAACCTCACGGCCACGCCGGCCGCGACGCCCGCCCCGGAGCCCACTCCCGCCGCGAAGAAGGGCGGCCGGGCCTCGGGCCTGCTGAAGTCCAGCGCGGTGATGGCGGCAGGCACGATGGTCTCGCGCCTCACCGGCTTCGTCCGCTCCGCGCTGATCGTCTCTGCCCTCGGCGTCGGCCTGCTCGGCGACACCTTCCAGGTCGCCTACCAGCTGCCGACGATGATCTACATCCTGACCGTCGGCGGCGGCCTCAACTCCGTCTTCGTCCCGCAGCTCGTGCGGGCCATGAAGGAGGACGAGGACGGCGGCGAGGCGTACGCCAACCGGCTGCTGACCCTGGTCATGGTGGCGCTGGGCGTGCTCACGGTCGGCGCGGTCGCCGGCGCCCCCGTCCTGATCCGCCTTCTGTCCGACCCGGTCGCCAGCGACCCGGCGGCCAACCAGGTCGGCATCACCTTCGTCCGCTACTTCCTGCCCTCGATCTTCTTCATGGGCGTCCACGTCGTGATGGGGCAGATCCTCAACGCGCGCGGGAAGTTCGGCGCGATGATGTGGACGCCGGTCCTGAACAACATCGTCATCATCGTGACGCTGGGCATGTTCATCTGGGTCTACGGCACCGCCGCCGACTCCGGCATGAAGGTCACGTCCATCCCGCCGGAGGGCGAGCGGCTCCTCGGCGTCGGCGTGCTGCTGGGCCTGGTCGTCCAGGCCCTGGCGATGATCCCGTACCTGCGCGAGACGGGCTTCCGGCTGCGGCTGCGCTTCGACTGGCGGGGCCACGGTCTCGGCAAGGCCGTGACCCTCGCCAAGTGGACCTTCCTGTTCGTCCTCGCCAACCAGGCGGGCGCGATCGTCGTCTCCCAGCTGTCCACCGCGGCCGGCAAAGACTCGCCCGTCGACGGCACCGGCTTCGCCGCCTACGCCAACGCCCAGCTGATCTGGGGCCTGCCGCAGGCCATCATCACCGTCTCCCTGATGGCCGCCCTGCTGCCCCGCATCTCGCGCTCGGCGGCCGAGGGCGACGCCGGCGCCGTCCGCGACGACATCTCCCAGGGACTGCGCACCACCGCCGTCGCGATCGTGCCCATCTCCTTCGGCTTCCTCGCACTCGGCATCCCGATGTGCACCCTGATCTTCGGCTCCTCCGGCACCAGCGAGGCCACGAACATGGGCTTCATGCTGATGGCCTTCGGCCTCGGCCTGATCCCCTACTCCGTGCAGTACGTCGTCCTGCGCGCCTTCTACGCCTACGAGGACACCCGCACGCCCTTCTACAACACCGTCATCGTGGCCGCGGTCAACGCGACCGCCTCGGCGGTCTGTTACTTCGTGCTCCCGGCCCGCTGGGCGGTGGCCGGGATGGCCGCCGCCTACGGACTGGCGTACGCGATCGGCGTCGGCGTCGCCTGGAACCGGCTGCGCAAGCGGCTCGGCGGCGACCTCGACGGCTCCCACGTCCTGCGGACGTACGCCAGGCTGTGCATCGCCTCCGTACCGGCGGCGCTGCTCAGCGGCGCCGCCTGCTACGGCATCGGACACACCCTGGGGCAGGGTGTTCTCGGCTCCTTCGCCGCACTGCTCGCGGGCGGGGCCCTGCTGCTCGGCACCTTCTTCGTCGCCGCCCGCCGCATGCGCATCGAGGAGCTCAACTCGCTCGTCGGTATGGTGCGCGGACGCCTGGGTCGCTGAGACAGGGGGTAGGCGCACAACCATCGTCCACCGCCGCGTGTCGTGCATAGCGGCGGACTGTGGGCACAATTGGGTTCGGCGTCGGACGGCGCGCACGAGGTCGAACGGCGCGCAATGGATGGGGAGGCAGGAACGACGGTGGCGGAACGGAGTACGGCTGCCGTCGACGTGGCAGACAACAGCGGTGACGAACCGCTGACCGCGCAGGCGGACCAGTCCACGGCCGACGGGGTGGCCCAGAACCGGGAGCAGGACACGGACAGCGACGAGGCACAGGGGAGCGACGGGACCGAACGTCTCGAGAAGGCCTCGGCGCCAGAACTGCACAGCGGGCACAAACTGGCCAGACGCTACCGCCTCGAAGAGTGCGTCACCCGTCTGGACGGCTTCAGCAGTTGGCGAGCGGTCGACGAGAAACTCCGTCGTGCCGTGGGCGTCCACGTGCTGCCGGCGGACCATGTCCGGGCGCGTTCGGTGCTGGCCGCGGCCCGCTCCTCGGCGCTGCTCGGCGACCCTCGCTTCGTGCAGGTGCTGGACGCTGTCGAGGAGAACGACCTCGTCTACGTCGTCCACGAGTGGCTGCCCGACGCCACCGAGCTGACCGCGCTGTTCGCGGCCGGCCCGTTGGAGCCCCACGACGCCTACCAGATGGTCAGTCAGATCGCCTCCGCCATGGCCGCCGCGCACCGCGAAGGCCTGTCGCATCTGCGCCTGAACCCCAACGCCGTGCTGCGCACCTCCTCGGGCCAGTGGCGCATCCGCGGCCTCGCCGTGAACGCCGCCCTGCGCGGCATCACCTCAGACACCCCGCAGCGCACCGACACCGAGGCGATCGGCGCCCTGCTGTACGCGTCGCTCACCCAGCGCTGGCCGTACGAGAACGACGCCTACGGCCTGTCCGGGCTGCCCAAGGACGTCGGGCTGATCGCCCCCGACCAGGTACGCGCCGGCGTCCACCGGGGCCTGTCGGAGCTGGCCATGCGCGCCCTCGTCAACGACGGGGCGACCGCCTCCCGGCACGAGGCCGCGTGCACCACGCCGGAGGAACTGGTGAAGGCGATCAGCGAGATGCCCCGCATCCGCCCGCCGGAGCCCGCGTTCACCGCACCCCCGGAGTACCAGCGCACGACGTACCAGCAGGGCACCTACGGCCGCCCCGCACCGCATCCGGGCGTCACCCAGCCGGTGCCGACCCCGCCGCCCCCGCTGCAGAGCCGTACCGGCCGGGCGCTGAAGTGGGCGGTCTCCGCGCTGCTCATCGCCGCCCTCGGCCTGGGCAGCTGGCAGCTCGCGGACGCCCTGATGGACCAGAGCAAGTCCGACGAGACGAACAAGACGCAGACCACCGACGACGGCGACAAGAACAGCGCCGCGCCCAAGCCGGTCAAGACGCTCAAGATCCAGGACGCCGCCGAGTACTACCCGGACGGCAAGCCCCAGCACGCCGGCGACGCGAAGCTCACCTACGACGGCGACAGCTCCACGTACTGGCGGTCGTACTCCTTCGAAGCCGGGCCGGTGCTGGCCCCGTACAAGCAGGGCGTGGGCATCGTCTACGACCTCGGCTCCGCGCAGAGCGTGTCGGCCGCTTCGATAGGGCTGCACTACGGCGGCCCGTACACGGCGGCCACGCTGTACGCGGCCGATTCGCTCTCGTCGTCGGCTTCGCTCAGCTCCATGAAGAAGATCGCCGACGGTCGGACCAACGGTGAAGAACTGAAGATCTCCGCCAAGACGCCGGTGAAGACGCGGTACGTTCTCGTATGGATCACCGCCGCGCCCTACTCGGGGCAGGACCAGTACAGCGGCACCGGCTACAAGCAGGCCATCACGGACGTGAAGTTCACGGGCTGACGTCTCACCGGAGGGGGAGGAGGTCCGATGGCGGAAGGCGCCGGATATGACGCGGCGAACGACCAGGACCTCCTCGCCCGCCATGTCGAGGGCGACCCCGAGGCCTTCGGTGAGCTTGTAAGGCGTCACCGCGACCGGCTCTGGGCGGTGGCCCTGCGGACGCTGGGAGACCGCGAGGAGGCCGCTGACGCCGTCCAGGACGCCCTGGTGTCCGCCTACCGGGCCGCCCACACCTTCCGAGGCCAGTCCGCCGTCACCACATGGCTCCACCGCATCACGGTGAACGCCTGTCTGGACCGGGCCCGCAAGATGGCCTCCCGCAAGACCTCGCCGGTCGACGACGCCGAGCGCCTGGAGCAGCTGCTGGAGCCACACGAGTCGGCCTCGGCCCCCGCGGAGCGCAATGATCTGCACCGCCAGCTCCTCGAGGCGCTGGGCACGCTCCCGCCCGACCAGCGGGCCGCCCTCGTCCTGGTGGACATGCAGGGCTACCCGGTCGCCGAGGCCGCCCGCATCCTCGACGTGCCGACCGGAACAGTGAAGAGCCGCTGTGCCCGAGGCAGAGCCAGACTTCTGCCGCTGCTCACCCATCTGCGGCCGGAAAACACCGGCGACGACAGAGAAAGAGGCGCAGGACGGAACCGGGCGCAGGGGACATCCGTCCCACCGGCAGCGGAACCTCGTGACGAGGGTCCGGACAGCGCCGGGACAGGCGATTCAGCTGCTGTGAAGGGCGGAGGTGGGCGAGCGTGACATCCACGACGGACACGACCGGGCACCCGGACGTCGCGGAGATCTCCGACCTCGCCGAGGGCCTGCTCGCCCCCTCCCGGAGCGCCGACGTCCGTCGGCACCTGGACGCCTGCGCACTCTGCGCGGACGTGCACGCCTCCCTGGAGGAGATCCGCGGTCTGCTCGGCACGCTCCCCGGTCCGCCGCGCATGCCGGACGAGATCGCCCAGCGCATCGATGCCGCCCTCGCCGCCGAGGCTCTCCTGACCGCCACGGCTCCGGAAGGCGGAGCGACGACGGAGAACGAGGACGCGGCGAAGACGAGTACCGCTCTCGCAGCCGACGCAGGCGCTCTCCATGTTTCACGTGAAACAACGGCCGCGACGGCCCGACCCACGGGGCACGCCCGCACCGCCTCCACCGGACCCGGCCGCAAGGACCACAAGGACCGCAAGCGGGCCGGACGCCGCAAGGTCGCCGTCCTGGGCACCGTCTTCACGGTTGCCGCCCTGGGGCTCGGTTCCGTCCTGGTGTCGTCGCTGACGGGCGGCGGGGGACCGGGCGGATCGGCGCATGGGCAACAGTCCACGGCCGCCGACACGTTCGCCGCGAGCAGTCTGGAACAACAGGTCACCGATCTCCTCGGCAAGTCCTCCGGCTCCCGCGCCCCGCACAGCCTGGGCGTCGAGAACGAGCCCGACTCCGCGACGCCCAAGATTCTCCGGGAGCCCACGGTCCCCCCTTGTGTGCAGAAGGGCATCGGACAGAGCGACGCGGCTCTCGCCACCGAGGAGGGCACGTACCAGGGAAGGGACGCCCTGCTCGTGGTGCTGCCCGACGCCTCCGACAGCACCCGGATCACCGTCTATCTCATGGACGCGACCTGCGTGCAGCACCCCTCGACCGGCACCGCCAAGGTGCTGCTGAAGGACTCCTACACCCGAAGCTGACGCGCGACGCGTCGGCCCCTTCCTGCATGGCGTCTCCCGTCGCCTCTCCCCTACGAGGTCCTCCCTTCGTGTGCCCGGACACACCGGGAATGCACGCCCCTTAGGATCCGTTGGGTGGGGTGAGAGTTCAGAGCAGCTCCCACCGGTCGATCGACGCAGACCAGAGACGAGGAACCAAGCCGTGAGCGACGTCCGAAACGTGATCATCATCGGCTCCGGGCCCGCCGGCTACACGGCGGCCCTCTACACCGCGCGCGCGTCGCTGAAGCCGCTGGTGTTCGAAGGTGCCGTCACCGCGGGCGGCGCCCTGATGAACACCACCGAGGTGGAGAACTTCCCCGGCTTCCAGGACGGCATCATGGGCCCCGAGCTCATGGACAACATGCGCGCGCAGGCGGAGCGCTTCGGCGCCGAGCTCATCCCGGACGACATCGTCAACGTCGACCTGACCGGTGAGATCAAGACCGTCACGGACACCGCGGGCACCGTCCACCGGGCGAAGGCCGTCATCGTCACGACCGGCTCCCAGCACCGCAAGCTCGGACTGCCGAACGAGGACGCCCTCTCCGGCCGTGGGGTCTCCTGGTGCGCCACCTGTGACGGGTTCTTCTTCAAGGACCAGGACATCGCCGTGATCGGCGGCGGCGACACGGCGATGGAGGAGGCGACCTTCCTCTCGCGCTTCGCCAAGTCCGTGACGATCGTCCACCGCCGGGACAGCCTGCGCGCCTCCAAGGCGATGCAGGAGCGCGCGTTCGCCGACCCGAAGATCAAGTTCGTCTGGGACAGCGAGGTCGCCGAGATCCAGGGCGACCAGAAGCTCGCGTCGCTCAAGCTGCGCAACCTCAAGACCGGCGAGCTCTCCGACCTTGCGGTCACCGGCCTGTTCATCGCGATCGGCCACGACCCGCGCACCGAGCTCTTCAAGGGCCAGCTCGACCTCGACGAGGAGGGCTACCTCAAGGTCGCCGCGCCCTCGACCCGGACGAACCTGACAGGCGTCTTCGCCGCCGGCGACGTGGTGGACCACACCTACCGCCAGGCGATCACCGCGGCCGGCACCGGCTGTTCCTCCGCTCTCGACGCCGAGCGCTTCCTCGCCGCCCTCGCGGACGAGGAGCAGGCCGAGCCTGCGAAGACCTCCGTCTGATCCCCTCTCTCCCACCGCACAGAATGAAGGAGCCCCTGTGGCCGGCACCCTGAAGAATGTGACCGACGCCGACTTCGACGAGGTCGTCCTCAAGAGCGACAAGCCCGTCCTGGTGGACTTCTGGGCCGAGTGGTGCGGTCCGTGCCGCCAGATCGCTCCCTCCCTCGAGGCCATCGCCGCCGAGCACGGCGACAAGATCGAGATCGTCAAGCTCAACATCGACGAGAACCCGACGACGGCCGCCAAGTACGGCGTCATGTCGATCCCGACCCTGAACGTCTACCAGGGCGGCGAGGTCGCCAAGACGATCGTCGGGGCCAAGCCGAAGGCCGCGCTCGTCCGCGACCTCGAGGGCTTCATCGCCGAGTGACGCGCTGAGCCGTCGAACCGACGGCAATGTTTCACGTGAAACATCGATGGGCCGACCCGCAAGGGTCGGCCCATTCGCGTACTCAGACTCACTCCCGTACTCAGAGCGGTCGCAGCGCAGGCTCCTTCTGGACCGCCCCCAACAGCCGGTCGAGCGCCATCTCCACGTCTTCCTTCCAGGAGAGCGTGGTCCGCAGTTCCAGCCTCAGTCGAGGATGGGTGGGATGGAATCGCACCGTCTTGAAGCCCACCGCCAGCAGATGGTCGGCCGGAAGCATGCAGGACGGTTCCTTCCAGCGGGCGTCGCCGAACGCCTCGATCGCCTTGAAGCCCCGCCGCAGCAGGTCCTTGGCAACAGTCTGGACCATCACCCGGCCCAGCCCCTGGCCCTGGTAGCCCGGCATGATGAACGCGGTCATCAGCTGCACCGCGTCCGGCGACACGGGGCTCGTGGGGAACGCCGTCGAGCGGGGGACGTATGCCGGCGGCGCGTAGAGCACGAAGCCCACGGGAACGTCGTCGACATAGACGACCCGGCCGCAGGACCCCCAGTCCAACAGGACGGCGGAGATCCAGCCCTCCTTCTCCACTGCTGCCGTGCCCGACCTCAGCGCGGCCGCACCGCTGACGGGGTCCAGCTCCCAGAAGACGCACGAGCGACAGCGCTTGGGAAGGTCTTGAAGGTTGTCCAGCGTGAGCGGTACGAGCCGACGCCCCATGAAGGCTGTTCCTCGCTTCCGTCGCCCGCAGCGTCGCGAGCGGCTGTCAGAGCGCTCCGTTCCCTGAGCAGGCTGCCGACGAAGCCGCCGACCGCGCCCAGCCCCAATCCCGCGCTCACCAGTCCGGTCCGGCTCATCGTTCGCAAGGCCCCCGCCTCCCACTCCGAGGTGCTGCCAGGTGGATGCGCCCTACCTCATCGCATCGTATCGACGATGCGATTGCATCGATACCGACCGAAAGCAAAGAGCGAGCCGTGTTCCGGTACACACCGGACACGGCTCGCTCACAGCACTCGCTCAGCCGTCCGTCTCCTCGGATCCGTCCGTCTCCTCGGAGTCGCCGTCCACGAGGCCCTTCTGCAGGACGGGTCCCTCACCGGGGGCCAGTGTGCCGAGGATGCGCTCGAGGTCCTCCATGGAGGCGAACTCGACGGTGATCTTGCCCTTCTTCTGCCCCAGGTCGACCTTCACCCGTGTCTCGAAGCGGTCCGAGAGCCGGGTCGCGAGATCGGTCAGCGCCGGGGAGACCCGACCACCGGCCCGCGGGCCCTTGGAGCGCTGGGCCGTCTGTGGGCGCGAACCCATGAGGGTCACGATCTCCTCGACGGCCCGCACCGAGAGCCCCTCGGCCACGATCCGGTGGGCCAGCCGGTCCTGCTCCTCCGAGTCGTCCACGGAGAGCAGCGCCCGGGCATGGCCGGCGGAGAGGACTCCGGCGGCGACCCGACGCTGGACCGCCGGCGAGAGCTTCAGCAGGCGCAGGGTGTTGGAGACCTGCGGACGGGACCGGCCGATGCGGTCCGCCAACTGGTCGTGCGTGCAGTTGAAGTCCCTCAGCAGCTGGTCGTAGGCGGCCGCCTCTTCCAGCGGGTTCAGCTGAGCCCGGTGGAGGTTCTCCAGCAGGGCGTCCAGAAGCAGCTTCTCGTCGTCCGTGGCCCGCACGATCGCCGGGATCGCCTCCAGGCCCGCCTCCCGGCAGGCCCGCCAGCGCCGCTCGCCCATGATGAGCTCATAGCGCGTGGGACCGGTCTGCCGTACGACGACCGGCTGGAGGAGACCTACCTCCTGGATGGAGGTGATCAGCTCGTGCAGCGCATCCTCGTCGAAGACCTCGCGCGGCTGACGGGGGTTCGGCGTGATGTCGTCGAGCGGGATCTCGGCGAAGTGCGCACCGATGGGCGGCGGCGGCATCTCCAGGACGCCGTTCGCCGACAGCTCCTCTGTTTCACGTGAAACCGGCGGCAGCGTGGCCACCTTCGCCGCGGCCACCCCGCGGTCGGTCGTCAGGACCGGGACAGCGGCGGGGGACGTAGAGCCCCCGCCGACCGCGGCCTGCGCCGGGTTCTTCTCGGTCGGGGCAGCAGGGATCAGTGCGCCAAGCCCACGGCCCAACCCCCTCCGTCGCTCACTCACTGGATCCCCTCCACCATGTTCGGGTTGTTCTGGGCGCCGATATGGGCGTGGGTGGCGTCGTAACTGATCCCCACTCCCCTCAGCGCGATCTCTCGTGCCGCCTCAAGATAGGAGAGGGCGCCGCTCGATCCCGGATCGTAGGTCAGCACCGTCTGCCCATAGCTCGGCGCCTCGGAGATACGGACCGAGCGAGGAATGCTCGTCCGCAGCACCTCCTCGCCGAAGTGGGTGCGCACCTCTTCCGCGACCTGTGACGCGAGACGCGTCCGGCCGTCGTACATGGTGAGCAGGATGGTCGACACATGCAGCGTGGGGTTGAGGTGCCCCCGTACCAGGTCGACGTTGCGCAGCAACTGGCCCAGGCCCTCCAGCGCGTAGTACTCGCACTGAATCGGGATGAGGACCTCCGCGCCGGCCACCAGTGCGTTGACCGTCAGAAGGCCGAGCGAGGGCGGACAGTCGATGAGGATGTAGTCCAGAGGCTGCTCATATGCCTGGATCGCCCGCTGCAGTCGGCTCTCTCGTGCCACCAGGGAGACCAGCTCGATCTCCGCACCGGCGAGATCGATCGTGGCGGGGGCGCAGAAGAGGCCTTCGACATCGAGGACCGGCTGGACGACCTCCGCCAGTGGTCGACTGTCGACCAGCACGTCATAGATGGACGGGACCTCGGCGTGGTGGTCGATCCCCAGGGCGGTGGAGGCATTGCCCTGCGGGTCGAGGTCGACCACCAGGACACGGCCCCCGTGCAGGGCCAGGGAAGCGGCAAGGTTGACGGTCGTCGTCGTCTTGCCCACTCCGCCCTTCTGGTTGGCGACCACCATGATGCGGGTCTGCTCGGGGCGTGGCAGACCTTCGCCTGCGCGGCCCAGAGCTTCTACCGCCAGTTGGGCAGCACGACCGATCGGAGTGTCGTCCATGGGGGGCGGTGTTTCACGTGAAACATCCTCCCCCAGGGACTCGGTGCGGGGACCGGGGACCGGATCGGTCATCGGTCCCGCGATGTTGGCGTCGGACCGCAAGGATTCACTCTCCTCGACTTCAAGCTCGCAATGAACAGAGCCTGCCATGCCTTCGGGGTCATGAACCAGTGAGGCCTGGTGTTCTGTGGAGAAATCCACCTCTGTGGACAACTCCCGTCCCGTATCGAGTGAAGCGACGGGCTTATCGAGGGAACCGAGAGGCTTGCGGTCGCGGGGTTCGGCTGCGGCGCGACCGCGGCTGATGATGCCGTGGAGCAGGGAGCGACGTTTCACGTGAAACACGATGCACAGCGCGCGCGGCCGGATCTTCGCGACACTCCGCGCCGCAGAGGTTGGGAAGCTTGTGTGGAGTACATCTCGTCGTCAGGGCGATCACGCCCCTCCGCCCCGTGAGGCGGCCGTGAGGTACTCCACACCAGCGTCCGGTCAGCGGCGGCGGCGCGTGCGGCCGGTGCGGGCAGCCTTGGCCCGTTTGGCCGCGAACCGTACACCGCCGGGGCTCTCCCCGACCTCGACCCGCACCACCGTGGAGAGGGGGTCGACCACTCCTTCGCCGACATGCAGGATCGAGGTGCTCACCGCGCCGAGTTTGCTCAGTGCGGTGGCCGCGCTCTTGAGCTCCTCCTCGGCGGTGTCACCCTTGAGTGCAAGCATCTCGCCGTAGGGACGCAGCAGCGGGATGCCCCAGGTGGCGAGACGGTCCAGGGGCGCCACGGCGCGGGCGGTCACCACATGGACCGGCTGGAGCTTGCCCATGACCTCCTCGGCGCGGCCGCGCACCACGGTCACATGGTCCAGGCCGAGGAGCTCGACGACCTCGCTCAGGAAGTTCGTGCGCCGCAGGAGCGGCTCCAGCAGGGTGATCTTCAGGTCCTCACGCATCAGCGCGAGGGGGATGCCCGGCAGGCCGGCGCCCGAGCCGACGTCGCACACCGTCACGTCTTCGGGCACGGCCTCGGAGAGCACCGCGCAGTTCAGGATGTGCCTCTCCCACAGGCGGGGCACCTCACGTGGGCCGATGAGCCCACGCTGCACGCCTGCCTCGGCCAGCAGCTCGGCGTATCGGACCGCATCAGGGAAGCGATCACCGAATACCTCGCGTGCCACCTCGGGCGCAGGGGGGAGCTCCGCTGCCTCCGTCACGGGGACCGTCCTTCCGTACCGCATCAGCGCATTGAGCGCCGACCACCAGAACTACCAGGCTGACAAAGATCGGCCCCGCCTGCGCAACAGACGGGGCCGGGGATACCTACGTACCGAATCAGTTGGGCAGCACGACGACGAAGCGCTGGGGCTCCTCGCCCTCGGACTCGCTGCGTAGACCGGCGGCCTTGACCGCGTCGTGGACGACCTTGCGCTCGAAGGGCGTCATCGGGTTCAGCTTCACCGGCTCGCCGCTGTTCTTCGCGTCGGCGGCCGCCTTGGCGCCCAGCTCGGAGAGCTCGGCGCGCTTCTGGGCGCGGTAGCCTGCGATGTCCAGCATCAGCCGGCTGCGGTCACCGGTCTCCCGGTGCACGGCCAGGCGCGTCAGCTCCTGCAGCGCCTCCAACACCTCGCCGTCCCGGCCGACCAGCTTCAGCAGGTCACGGGTGCCCGCGTCGCTGATGATCGACACAGAGGCGCGGTCGGCCTCGACGTCCATGTCGATGTCGCCGTCGAGATCGGCGATGTCCAGCAGACCCTCGAGGTAGTCCGCGGCGATCTCGCCCTCCTGCTCCAGGCGGGTCAGGGTGTCTGCACCCTCGGCGGCGGCGGAGGTGGTGCCTTCCGTCACGGGATGGGCTCCTTCTTACTTCTTGGACGGGGACTTGGGGCGCTGCGGGCCGCCCTTGCGCTGCCCGGACTGGGCCTTGCTGCGCCCACCGGCGCCGGGCTTGGAAGCGGCCTGCTGGGCGGCACCGGAGGGCTTCGCGTCCTCCGGCTCGTCGGACTTGCTCAGCGAGGTGGTCTCGCCGGCCGCCTTCGGGCCCCCGGACTGGCGCTGGGACTTCGACTGCCGCTTGGGCTGCTGACGCTTGGCGGCGGCGGCCGCCGCGGCCGAGGTCGTGGTCGTGCCGTCCTCGGTCTGGACCACGGTCTGGCCGTCGCTCTTCACCACGTTGCCGTCGGCCTGGGCCGCGAGGCCCGCCTTGGTCAGGCCGTTGATGAACTTGCGCTCGGCCTCGTTGCGGTCACGGCCCTTGGCGACGATGGCCTTGATGATGGTCCGCTCGCTGCGCCGACGGGTCTTGCCGTTGTGCGTGACGTGCTTGTACAGACGCTCCAGGTAAGCGGCCTGGGCCTTGGAACCCGGGGTCGGGTTGTTGCGGATGACGTACATCTGCTGGCCCATGGTCCACACGTTGGTGGTCAGCCAGTAGACGAGGACACCGACCGGGAAGTTGATGCCGAAGACGGCGAACATCACGGGGAAGACGTACATCAGCATCTTCTGCTGCTGCATGAACGGGGTCTTCACCGAGGTGTCGACGTTCTTCGTCATCAGCTGGCGCTGGGTGAAGAACTGCGACGCCGACATCAGGACGATCATGATCGCGGTGACCACGCGGACGTCGGTGAGCGAGGCGCCGAGCGCCTCCACCTTCGCCTGGCCGTCGGTGAACTTCGCGGCCAGCGGAGCACCGAAGATGTGCGCCTTCTGGGCGCTCTCCAGGAGCTTGTCGTTGATCACGCCGATGGTGTCGCCCGACGCGATGCCGTTGAGCACGTGGTACAGCGCGAAGAAGAACGGCGACTGCGCCAGGATGGGAAGGCACGAGGAGAGCGGGTTGGTGCCCGTCTCCTTGTACAGCTTCATCATCTCTTCGGACTGACGCTGTTTGTCGTTCTTGTAGCGCTCCTGGATCTTCTTCATCTCGGGCTGCAGCGTCTGCATGGCCCGGGTCGCCTTGATCTGCTTCACGAAGAGCGGGATCAGGCAGATGCGGATCAGGATCACCAGGGACACGATCGACAGGCCCCAGGCCCAGCCGGTGTCAGGGCCGAAGATGGCCCCGTACACCGAGTGGAACTGGACGATGACCCAGGAGACAGGTGTCGTGATGAAGCTGAAGAGGCTGGCAATCGTGTCCACTAATCATGCTCCTTGGGCATGGGACGGTGTCTCTGCGGCCGGGCTCGAGGAGGTATTCCCCTCGGTGGCCGTTTCGGCGGCGGAGGTCCCGCCCCTGCGTGCACGCCAGGCGTCCCGCAGCTTTTCGTGCCACCGCGGACGCTTCCGCGGTGGGACATGGTCCACACCCCCCGGCGACCACGGGTTGCACCGCAGGATCCGCCAGGCGGTGAGTGCCGTTCCCTTGACCGCACCGTGCCGGTCGATGGCCGTGTACCCGTAGTGGGAGCACGACGGGTAGTACCTGCACACCGGCCCGAGCAGCGGACTGATCGTCCACTGGTAGAGCTTGATCAGTGCCAGTAGCGGGTACTTCATCGCGCGCCCCCTCCCAGCAGCCGTTGAAGGGCGGCATCCAGGTCCTGGGTCAGCTGTGCGTGGTCGGCGTCGCCCGCGCCGGGCAGCGCCCGTACGACTACCAGGCTACCGGGGGGAAACAGGTCGACTCGGTCGCGCAGCAGATGGCGAAGCCTGCGCTTCACCTTGTTGCGCACGACCGAACCGCCCACGGCCTTGCTCACGACGAAACCCGCACGCGTCGGGGGAGCGCTCTCCCCAGGCGCGTGCGGGTCCGTGGCACCGCTTCGAAAATGGACGACGAGAGTCGGGCGTCCGGCCCGACGGCCCCGTCGTACTGCGGTCGCGAAGTCCTCGCGCCGCCTCAGCCGATGCTCGGTAGGCAGCACGACGTCATGACCTGATCAGAATCAGGCGGACAGGCTCGCGCGACCCTTGCTGCGGCGGTTCGCGAGAATCGCGCGGCCGGCACGGGTGCGCATCCGCAGGCGGAAGCCGTGGGTCTTCGCGCGGCGACGGTTGTTCGGCTGGAAGGTGCGCTTGCTCACTCGGGGGCTCCAGAGATAAATCGGTGGTGGCGGGGTGCCGTCCTGGCTGTCACCGTGCGCCCACGAGTAGCTCGCGTCACGCCCGAGTGCACCGCTTCCCGATCACCTGAAGCGATCTGTGCCCATCGGAGGCAGGCGGCAGCAGCCATCGACAACTCGACCTGGTTACGGTACGCGCGGCTACGCCATCCGGTCAAACCGGCGGCCGTCGAGAGACACTGTCCACAGCCTGGGGACAACAACTTGAACCGCAGCCGTCGCCCTGACTACCGTGGCTGAACTCCGATTCGTTCCTTTGTCCCTGTCCCCACCCGATATGAATCCCGATTCGTCCCGCAACCACACGTTCGTGGGACCCACGAGAGAGCGTGCCCTGTGGCTGACGTGCCTGCCGATCTTGCCGCAGTGTGGCCACGAGTGCTGGAGCAGCTCCTCGGTGAGGGCCGGGGCCAGGGTGTCGAGGTGAAGGACGAGCACTGGATCCGGCGCTGTCAGCCGCTCGCGCTGGTCGCCGACACCGCCCTGCTCGCCGTACCGAACGAATTCGCGAAGGGCGTCCTCGAAGGGCGCCTCGCCCCGATCGTCAGCGAGACGCTGAGCCGTGAGTGCGGCCGTCCGATCCGCATCGCGATCACCGTGGACGACTCCGCGGGCGAGCCGCCGTCCCCGCCGGCGCCTCCCCTGCAGCAGTCGCGCTACGAGGAGCCCGAGCTCCCGTCCGGCCAGTACGACGGCGGCCAGGACCGCGGCCGCTACGACAACGGCTACGAGAGCCAGTACGAGGGCTACGGCCGGCACCGCGCCGAACAGCTGCCGCCCACGCCCGGCGACCAGTTGCCCGGCTCGCGCCAGGACCAGCTGCCCACCGCGCGGCCCGCTTACCCTTCCGAGTACCAGCGCCCCGAGCCCGGCGCCTGGCCGCGGCCGCCGCAGCAGGACGAGTACAGCTGGCAGCAGCAGCGGCTCGGCTTCCCCGAGCGCGACCCGTACGCGTCGCCGTCGCAGGACTCCTACGGGCCTCCCTCGCAGGACCCGTACGGCTCTCCGTCCCAGGACTACCGTCCCCAGCCGATGGACCGGCAGGGCATGGACCGGCCGCCGTACGACCCGTCGCCGTACGAGCAGAAACGGTCGCACTACGGTCAGGGCGACCAGGGTCGCGAACAGGGCGGTCCGCGCGACGGCGGGCGGCGGGACTTGTCCGAGTCCTCGGGCGGCTCGGATCACCCGCACCGCGGCGGTCCGGGCGGCCCCGGCCGACCCGGCGTAGGCGCGGGCGGACCCTCGGGCGGGCAGCCCGCGCCGGGCAGCGGACCCGGTGAGCCGACCGCGCGGCTGAACCCGAAGTACCTCTTCGACACGTTCGTCATCGGCGCCTCGAACCGCTTCGCGCACGCGGCCGCGGTCGCCGTCGCCGAGGCGCCCGCGAAGGCGTACAACCCCCTCTTCATCTACGGGGAGTCGGGGCTCGGCAAGACGCACCTGCTGCACGCGATCGGGCACTACGCGCGCAGCCTCTACCCCGGCACGCGCGTGCGGTACGTGAGCTCGGAGGAGTTCACCAACGAGTTCATCAACTCGATCCGCGACGGCAAGGGCGACAGCTTTCGCAAGCGGTACCGCGAGATGGACATCCTGCTCGTCGACGACATCCAGTTCCTGGCGGACAAGGAGTCGACGCAGGAGGAGTTCTTCCACACCTTCAACACGCTCCACAACGCCAACAAGCAGATCGTGCTGTCCAGCGACCGGCCGCCGAAGCAGTTGGTCACGCTGGAGGACCGGCTGCGCAACCGTTTCGAGTGGGGGCTGATCACCGACGTCCAGCCGCCCGAGCTGGAGACCCGGATCGCGATCCTCCGCAAGAAGGCGGTCCAGGAGCAGCTCAACGCCCCGCCGGAGGTCCTGGAGTTCATCGCGTCCCGCATCTCTCGCAACATCCGCGAGCTGGAGGGTGCGCTGATCCGGGTGACGGCGTTCGCGTCGCTCAACCGGCAGCCGGTGGACCTCGGTCTGACGGAGATCGTCCTGAAGGACCTGATGCCCGGCGGCGAGGACTCGGCGCCCGAGATCACGTCCACGGCCATCATGAGCGCGACCGCCGACTACTTCGGGCTCACGGTCGAGGACCTGTGCGGCACCTCGCGCGGGCGGGCGCTGGTCACCGCCCGGCAGATCGCCATGTATCTGTGCCGCGAGCTCACCGACCTGTCACTGCCGAAGATCGGCGCGCTGTTCGGCGGCCGCGACCATACGACGGTCATGCACGCGGACCGCAAGATCCGCAACCTGATGGCCGAGCGCCGCTCCATCTACAACCAGGTGACCGAGCTGACCAACCGCATCAAGGCCGGCTGAGACACCGGCCGACCACGACACCGATCGACCGGGACACCGACCGACCGCGAGACAGATCGGCTGAGACACCGGCATACGGCGCCGAGGGCGTCCCTGGGAGCGATCCCGGGGACGCCCTTCGTCGTGCCGAGGGAGCGCCCTCGGTCGCTCGCAGCGGCCCTCTTCGCCCCGTCACGACCCCCGAAGGACGTCCTTCGGGGGTCCGCGCCCCGGGCGACCGCTCGTCCGCCGGTCATCCGCTGTTCGATTACCTGCCGGGTTACGGCCACTCTCCACAGATTCGCCGACTTTTTCCCGTCCACACCCTGGGGACCGGGAAGTTGTCCAGATCGCTGTCCACAGACCCCCCTGGTGATAGACCATCAGACCAGGTCAACAGGCTGTGGATTCGTGGACGAAGGATCTCCACAGGCTGTGGACGAAGAAATGATCCACACCCTGTGTACAAAGTTGTCCACCGGGTGACCCACAGGCTGTAGCCGGTTGTCCCCAGGGATCACCGACTTCTCCACACCTCTGTCCACTGTTCGGCAACGCGACGCGCCCCCTCACCGAGTCGAGTGAAAGGCGTCACACGAAGCTGCCGCCTTGCCCTGTGGGAAACGGGGCCAAACCTGGGGACGCAGCTGGGGACAAGTGGCCCCTCCCTGTGCACGGAGTGTGCAGAACTTTCTGTTCTCCACAGAAGGCCCCGGTTGTCCACCGCCTCCACCCACAGGGTCGGTGGACAAAATATCGCCTCTGAGCTGGGAAAACGGGGTTATCCACGGTTTCCACAGCCCCTACTACTACTCCCAACTAGAGAGAGCGAGGAATCCGTTTAGAAGGGGGTCCTGTGCACAACTCGCTCTTCGGTGCCCGACTGCCCCTCATCACGACTTGACCCCGAGCGGCACCTACTGTCAGTGGTGTGCGTCAGACTGGTCCCCGGTGGTCCTTCCCCTCACAGGGACCGACGACACCGAGTCAGACGACGAAGGCCAGGCAGGGCGAGAAGCGCCGGCAACAGCAGGAGGCGGCAAGAGTGAAGATCCGGGTGGAACGCGACGTACTCGCAGAGGCAGTGGCCTGGGCGGCGCGCAGCCTTCCGGCCCGTCCGCCGGCGCCGGTCCTCGCGGGCCTGCTGCTGAAGGCCGAGGACGGCCAGCTGAGCCTGTCCAGCTTCGACTACGAGGTCTCCGCGCGGGTGTCGCTGGAGGCGGAGGTCGAGGAGGAGGGCACGGTCCTCGTCTCCGGCCGGCTGCTCGCCGACATCTGCCGTGCCCTGCCCAACCGGCCGGTGGAGATCTCCACAGACGGTGTACGGGCGACGGTGGTCTGCGGCTCCTCGCGCTTCACGCTCCACACCCTGCCGGTGGAGGAGTACCCGTCGCTGCCGCAGATGCCGAACGCGACGGGCACGGTTCCCGGCGAGGTCTTCGCCTCCGCGGCCGCCCAGGTCGCCATCGCCGCCGGCCGTGACGACACGCTGCCCGTGCTGACCGGTGTGCGCATCGAGATCGAGGGCGACACGGTCACGCTGGCCTCCACCGACCGCTACCGCTTCGCGGTCCGTGAGTTCCTGTGGAAGCCGGAGAACCCGGAGACGTCCGCGGTCGCGCTGGTGCCCGCCAAGACGCTCCTGGACACCGCCAAGGCCCTCACGAGCGGCGACAGCGTCATCCTGGCGCTGTCCGGCTCCGGCTCGGGCGAAGGCCTGATCGGCTTCGAGGGCGCGGGCCGTCGTACGACGACGCGGCTGCTGGAGGGCGACCTCCCGAAGTACCGCACGCTGTTCCCGACCGAGTTCAACTCCGTCGCCGTGATCGAGACCGCCCCTTTCGTGGAGGCCGTCAAGCGTGTGGCCCTGGTCGCCGAGCGCAACACCCCGGTGCGGCTCAGCTTCGAGCAGGGCGTGCTCATCCTGGAGGCCGGCTCCAGCGACGACGCACAGGCTGTGGAGCGGGTCGACGCCCAGCTGGAGGGCGACGACATCTCGATCGCCTTCAACCCGACCTTCCTGCTGGACGGCCTGAGCGCCATCGACTCCCCGGTCGCCCAGCTGTCCTTCACGACGTCCACCAAGCCCGCGCTGCTCAGCGGCAAGCCGGCACTGGACGCGGAGGCCGACGAGGCCTACAAGTACCTGATCATGCCGGTGCGTCTCAGCGGCTGACCGGCTGGGGTGTGGGGGTCGTCCCCCACAAGATCGCGGTATGCCGGTGCGCCTCAGCGGTTGACCGGCTGACCGGTCGGCCGAGTCGCCTGGAGTTGTCCACAGGCCGTGGAGAAAGTGTCCCGGCCTGTGGGGAAAACCGCAGGTGGGGCGGTACGTCTGAGCGCGTAGCCCCACAGGTGTGCGTGAGTGTCCGGGTCTAGGCTCGGACGTGGGCACGAAGGTGCCCCACACGCCACACAGCGACTTAAGGAACAACTGATGGAGCTCGGTCTCGTCGGCCTCGGCAAGATGGGCGGCAACATGCGCGAGCGGATCCGCCGCGCCGGCCACACCGTCGTCGGATTCGACCGCAACCCGGACCTCGCCGATGTCCACAGCCTCCAAGAACTTGTGGACAGGCTCGAGGGCCCGCGCGTGGTCTGGGTGATGGTCCCGGCCGGCGCCGCCACCCAGTCGACCGTCGACGAGCTCGCCGAGCTGCTCGAGCCAGGCGACACGGTCGTGGACGGCGGCAACTCCCGTTGGACGGACGACGAGAAGCACGCCGAGGAGCTGGCGGCCAAGGGCGTCGGCTTCGTCGACGCGGGCGTCTCCGGCGGCGTCTGGGGCCTGCAGAACGGCTACGCCCTGATGGTCGGCGGCGACAAGGAGCACGTCGAGCGCGTCCAGCCGATCTTCGACGCGCTCAAGCCGGAGGGCCCGTACGGCTACGTCCACGCGGGCAAGGTCGGCGCCGGGCACTTCTCGAAGATGGTCCACAACGGCATCGAGTACGCCATGATGCAGGCCTACGCCGAGGGCTGGGAGCTGCTGGAGAAGGTCGACTCCGTGGAGAACGTCCGCGAGGTCTTCCGCTCCTGGCAGGAGGGGACCGTCATCCGCTCCTGGCTGCTCGACCTGGCGGTCAACGCCCTCGACGACGACACCCACCTGGACAAGCTGCGCGGCTACGCGGAGGACTCCGGCGAAGGCCGCTGGACGGTCGAGGCCGCCGTCGACCACGCCGTGCCCCTGCCCGCCATCACCGCGTCCCTCTTCGCCCGGTTCGCCTCCCGCCAGGAGGACTCGCCGCAGATGAAGATGATCGCGGCACTGCGCAACCAGTTCGGCGGCCACGCCGTCGAGACGAAGTAAGCGGAAACGGTCCAAAAGCGGTCCGAATCCGAAGTAAGACATAGCAACCCGTATCCGAGCAGCCTGGGGAGGTCGGTGAACGACCATGCACGTCACGCATCTGTCGCTGGCCGACTTCCGCTCGTACGCCCGGGCCGAGGTGCCGCTTGACCCGGGCGTCACCGCCTTCGTGGGCCCCAACGGGCAGGGCAAGACGAACCTCGTCGAGGCCGTCGGCTATCTCGCCTCCCTCGGCAGTCACCGGGTCGCCTCCGATGCGCCCCTGGTCCGCATGGGCGCCGAGCGCGCGATCATCCGGGCCCAGGTCAAGCAGGGCGAGCGACAGCAGCTGATCGAGCTGGAGCTGAACCCGGGCAAGTCCAACCGCGCCCGCATCAACAGGTCCTCGCAGGTCAGACCCCGTGACGTGCTGGGCATCGTACGGACTGTGCTGTTCGCGCCCGAGGACCTCGCGCTGGTGAAGGGGGATCCCGGGGAGCGGCGGCGGTTCCTCGACGAGCTGATCACCGCGCGGTCCCCGCGGATGGCGGGGGTGCGGTCGGACTACGAGCGGGTGCTGAAGCAGCGCAACACACTGCTGAAGTCGGCGGCGCTGGCCCGTCGGCACGGCGGGCGTTCCATGGACCTGTCCACGCTCGACGTGTGGGACCAGCACCTCGCGCGCGCGGGCGCCGAGCTGCTCGCCCATCGGCTCGACCTGATCGCCTCCATCCAGCCGCTCGCCGACAAGGCGTACGAGCAGCTGGCCCCGGGCGGCGGTCCGATCGCACTGGAGTACCGGCCGTCCGCGCCCGGCGAGGCGCACACGCGCGAGGACCTCTACGCGCAGCTGACGGCCGCGCTGGCGGACGTGCGCAAGCAGGAGATCGAGCGGGGCGTCACCCTCGTGGGACCGCATCGGGACGATGTGATGTTCAGACTCGGCCAGCTGCCGGCCAAGGGGTACGCCTCCCACGGCGAGTCCTGGTCGTACGCGCTGGCGCTGCGTCTGGCCTCGTACGACCTGCTGCGGGCCGAGGGGAACGAGCCGGTGCTGGTGCTCGACGACGTCTTCGCCGAGCTGGACGCGCGCCGGCGGGAGCGGCTGGCGGAGCTGGTTGCGCCGGGCGAGCAGGTGCTGGTGACGGCCGCGGTCGACGACGACGTGCCGCAGGTGCTGAGCGGGACGCGGTACACGGTGTCGGACGGGGCGGTGGAGCGCGTATGACCGAGCCGGATCCGAAGAAGAACCCGGAGCCCTCCGGCGTCGACCTCGCGCGCGTGGCGCTCAGGGCGGCGCGCGAGCAGGCACGCGCGCGTGGGGACGCGGCGCAGCAGAAGAAGCAGGCGCGTCGCGGGGGCGGTCTGCGCTCCGGCGCGCGGGCGGACGGGCGCGACCCCATGGCGCTCGGCTCGGCGATCAACCGGCTGCTCACCGAGCGGGGCTGGGAGGCGCCGGCCGCGGTGGGCGGGGTGATGGGCCGCTGGCCGCAGATCGTCGGCGAGGACGTCGCCAAGCACTGCGAGCCGGAGCGGTACGACGAGGACGAGCGCGTCCTGGTGGTGCGCTGCGACTCCACGGCCTGGGCGACGAACCTGCGGCTGCTCGCCCCGACGCTGGTCGCCCGGCTCAACGAGGACCTGGGGCACGGTCGGGTGCAGCTGATCAAGGTGCAGGGCCCCAGCGGTCCCGTGCGCCGGTACGGGCCGTTGCGCGCTCCGGGCAGCACGGGGCCCGGTGACACCTACGGGTGACGCCCGCGCGCGGGGGTGACTTACCTCACGTACTTCGCGGATCCCGGTCTCTCACTTCTCTCACTTCTCCTGCACATCCTGCGTCTCTCGCGCCTCTTCGGCCGGGACGGTCCCGTCGTGCCGTCCCGGCCGTCGTTTTGTATGCCTGCGCCCGCCTCGGCGGCTGGCGTGCGTCCGCCCCTCGTCCGACCCGCGCACGACCTGCGGTCGGGGCTTGTTCGGGGCTTGTTCGGGGTGTTTTCGGGGGTGTGTTCGGGCCGTGCGCGGGGGCGAATCGGGACCTGACTCCGCAGTAGCCAAGGGTTGACACCCGGAAGCGCTGAGTGCCTCCGTGAGCCTCTTGGAGACCCCTTCCACATATCGGGACCCGGGCGAGGCGGGTTGAGGGCGGCACATCAGGACTCAGGTACCGGCAAACCCCCATCACTGTCGGCGCTACCGGTAGACTGGAAGCCGATCCCGCCCCAAACGTGGGGACCGCCCGGGAGACGCTGAGCAACGCTGATCAAGGCTTACCAACGCAACATGCCGCAGCCGCTCCGGCAACCCGCCGAGGAGCCTGGCTCGTGCTGTGCCAGAAAGGGCGCTTCGTGGCCGATTCCGGCAACCCCAACGAGAACATCCCGTCCACCGACGCCGGCGCCAACGTCAAGGCAGACACCTCGAACGGCGAGGTCACCGCCTCGTACGACGCCAGCGCCATCACCGTCCTCGAGGGTCTGGACGCGGTCCGCAAGCGACCCGGTATGTACATCGGCTCGACCGGTGAGCGCGGCCTGCACCACCTGGTGCAGGAAGTCGTCGACAACTCCGTCGACGAGGCGCTGGCCGGGCACGCGGACACGATCGACGTCACGATCCTTCCGGACGGCGGCGTGCGCGTCATCGACAACGGCCGGGGCATCCCGGTGGGCATCGTGCCCTCCGAGGGCAAGCCGGCCCTCGAGGTCGTGCTGACCGTGCTGCACGCGGGCGGCAAGTTCGGCGGCGGCGGCTACGCGGTCTCCGGCGGTCTGCACGGCGTGGGCGTCTCCGTCGTGAACGCGCTGTCCACGAGGGTCGCCGTCGAGGTCAAGACCGACGGCCACCGCTGGACGCAGGACTACAAGCTGGGCGTTCCGACGGCCCCGCTCGTCCAGCACGAGGCCACCGAGGAGACCGGCACCTCGGTCACCTTCTGGGCCGACGGCGACATCTTCGAGACCACCGAGTACTCCTTCGAGACGCTGTCGCGGCGCTTTCAGGAGATGGCGTTCCTCAACAAGGGTTTGACGATCAAACTCACTGACGAGCGCGAGGTGGCGAAGGCCACGGTCGGTGCGGACGAGGCGGGTGCGGACGAGAAGGACGAGGTCCGGTCCGTCACGTACCACTACGAGGGCGGCATCGTCGACTATGTGACGTACCTGAACTCCCGCAAGGGAGACCCGGTGCACCCGACGGTCATCGACCTCGAGGCCGAGGACAAGGAGCGCAGTCTCTCCCTCGAAGTCGCGATGCAGTGGAACAGCAGTTACAGCGAGGGCGTGTACTCCTTCGCCAACATCATCCACACGCACGAGGGCGGCACGCACGAAGAGGGCTTCCGCTCGGCGCTCACGAACCTGATCAACAAGTACGCGCGCGACAAGAAGCTGCTGCGTGAGAAGGACGACAACCTCACGGGCGACGACATCCGCGAGGGTCTGACGGCGATCATCTCGGTCAAGCTCAGCGAGCCGCAGTTCGAGGGCCAGACCAAGACCAAGCTGGGCAACACGGAGGCGAAGACCTTCGTCCAGAAGGCGGTCTACGAGCACCTCAACGACTGGCTGGACCGCAACCCGGTCGAGGCGGCGGACATCGTCCGCAAGGGCATCCAGGCGGCCACCGCGCGCGTGGCGGCCCGTAAGGCCCGCGACCTGACCCGGCGCAAGGGTCTGCTGGAGTCGGCGTCCCTGCCGGGCAAGCTCTCCGACTGCCAGTCGAACGACCCGACCAAGTGCGAGATCTTCATCGTCGAGGGAGACTCCGCCGGCGGCTCGGCCAAGTCCGGCCGCAACCCGCAGTACCAGGCGATCCTCCCGATCCGAGGCAAGATCCTCAACGTGGAGAAGGCGCGGATCGACAAGATCCTGCAGAACCAGGAGATCCAGGCGCTGATCTCCGCCTTCGGCACCGGCGTGCACGAGGACTTCGACATCGCCAAGCTCCGCTATCACAAGATCATCCTGATGGCGGACGCCGACGTCGACGGTCAGCACATCAACACCCTGCTGCTGACCTTCCTGTTCCGCTTCATGCGGAAGCTGGTCGAGGAGGGGCACGTCTACCTCTCCCGCCCGCCGCTCTACAAGATCAAGTGGGGCCGTGAGGACGTGGAGTACGCGTACTCCGACCGCGAGCGCGACGCGCTGCTCGAGATGGGCCGCCAGCGCGGCAAGCGGGTGCGCGACGACTCGATCCAGCGCTTCAAGGGCCTCGGCGAGATGAACGCCGAGGAGCTGCGCATCACGACGATGGACCAGGAGCACCGCGTCCTCGGCCAGGTCACCCTCGACGACGCCGCCCAGGCCGACGACCTGTTCTCGGTCCTCATGGGCGAGGACGTCGAGGCCCGTCGCGCCTTCATCCAGCGCAACGCCAAGGACGTCCGCTTCCTCGACATCTGAGTCGGTCTCAGCTGACCGCACCAGGAAGGATCCTCACCAGCAATGACCGACAACACTCCGGTGACGCCTGAAGAAGGCGGCGAGATCGTCCTCCGCGTCGAGCCCGTCGGGCTCGAGACGGAGATGCAGCGCTCCTATCTCGACTACGCGATGTCCGTCATCGTCTCGCGCGCGCTGCCCGACGTCCGGGACGGCCTCAAGCCCGTCCACCGTCGCGTGCTGTACGCCATGTACGACGGCGGCTACCGGCCCGAGAAGGGCTTCTACAAGTGCGCCCGCGTCGTCGGCGACGTCATGGGCAACTACCACCCGCACGGCGACTCCTCGATCTACGACGCGCTGGTCCGCCTCGCGCAGCCGTGGTCGATGCGGATGCCGCTGGTGGACTCCAACGGCAACTTCGGCTCTCCCGGCAACGACCCGGCGGCCGCCATGCGGTACACCGAGTGCAAGATGATGCCGCTGTCCATGGAGATGGTCCGCGACATCGACGAGGAGACCGTCGACTTCACGGACAACTACGACGGCCGCTCCCAGGAGCCGACCGTCCTGCCCGCCCGCTTCCCGAACCTGCTGATCAACGGCTCGGCCGGCATCGCGGTCGGCATGGCGACCAACATCCCCTCGCACAACCTGCGCGAAGTCGCCTCCGGCGCCCAGTGGTACCTGGAGAACCCGGAGGCCTCGCACGAGGAGCTCCTGGACGCCCTCATCGAGCGCATCAAGGGCCCCGACTTCCCGACCGGCGCGCTCGTCGTCGGCCGCAAGGGCATCGAGGAGGCATACCGCACGGGCCGTGGCTCCATCACGATGCGCGCGGTCGTCGAGGTCGAGGAGATCCAGGGCCGCCAGTGCCTGGTGGTGACGGAGCTGCCGTACCAGGTCAACCCCGACAACCTGGCGCAGAAGATCGCCGACCTGGTGAAGGACGGCAAGATCGGCGGCATCGCGGACGTCCGCGACGAGACCAGCTCCCGCACGGGGCAGCGTCTGGTCATCGTGCTGAAGCGGGACGCCGTCGCGAAGGTCGTCCTGAACAACCTCTACAAGCACACGGACCTGCAGTCGAACTTCGGCGCGAACATGCTCGCCCTGGTCGACGGAGTCCCGCGCACCCTGTCCCTCGACGCGTTCATCCGCCACTGGGTGACGCACCAGATCGAGGTCATCGTCCGCCGTACGCGCTTCCGGCTGCGCAAGGCGGAGGAGCGGGCGCACATCCTGCGCGGCCTGCTGAAGGCCCTGGACGCCATCGACGAGGTCATCGCGCTGATCCGGCGCAGCGACACCGTCGACATCGCGCGCACGGGTCTGATGAGCCTCCTGGAGATCGACGAGATCCAGGCCAACGCCATCCTCGAGATGCAGCTGCGCCGCCTGGCCGCCCTGGAGCGTCAGAAGATCGTCCAGGAGCACGACGAACTCCAGGCGAAGATCAACGAGTACAACGCGATCCTCGCGTCCCCGGTCCGCCAGCGGGGCATCGTGAGCGAGGAGCTCGCCGCGATCGTCGAGAAGTACGGCGACGACCGCAAGACGATGCTGGTGCCCTACGACGGTGACATGTCCATCGAGGACCTGATCGCCGAGGAGGACATCGTCGTCACCGTCACGCGCGGCGGCTACGTCAAGCGCACCAAGGCGGACGACTACCGTGCGCAGAAGCGCGGCGGCAAGGGCGTGCGCGGCGCGAAGCTGAAGGAAGACGACATCGTCGACCACTTCTTCGTCTCCACCACGCACCACTGGCTGCTGTTCTTCACCAACAAGGGCCGCGTCTACCGGGCGAAGGCCTATGAGCTGCCCGACGCCGGACGTGACGCGCGTGGACAGCACGTCGCGAACCTGCTGGCCTTCCAGCCGGACGAGGCGATCGCCGAGATCCTCGCGATCCGCGACTACGAGGCGGCGCCGTACCTGGTCCTCGCGACCAAGGGCGGCCTGGTCAAGAAGACGCCTCTGAAGGATTACGATTCGCCCCGTTCCGGCGGTGTCATCGCGATCAACCTCCGGGAGACGGAGGACGGTTCCGACGACGAACTGATCGGAGCCGAACTCGTCTCGGCCGAGGACGATCTGCTGCTGATCAGCAAGAAGGCACAGTCGATCAGGTTCACGGCCACGGACGACGCGCTGCGGCCCATGGGCCGTGCCACCTCGGGTGTCAAGGGCATGAGCTTCCGTGAGGGAGACCAGCTGCTCTCGATGAATGTTGTTCGACCCGGTACGTTCGTGTTCACTGCCACAGACGGCGGGTACGCGAAGCGGACCAACGTCGACGAGTACCGCGTCCAGGGTCGCGGCGGCCTCGGCATCAAGGCCGCCAAGATCGTCGAGGACCGCGGCTCGCTCGTGGGCGCGCTGGTGGTCGAGGAGACCGACGAGATCCTCGCCATCACGCTGTCGGGCGGTGTGATTCGTACGCGAGTCAACGAGATCAGGGAGACGGGCCGTGACACCATGGGCGTCCAACTGATCAACCTGGGCAAGCGCGATGCCGTCGTCGGCATCGCACGTAACGCCGAAGCGGGGCGTGAGGCGGAGGAGGTCGACGGCGAGGACGCCGTGGACGAGACCGCCGAGGGCGCCGCGACCACCGGCACGGACGAGGGTGAGTCGCCCTCGGTCGAGTAGCACGAGGAGAGAGTCATCGTGAGCGGAGCCACGGGCGCCGGTACGTCTGCCGGTACGGACAAGGACGGCGGCGGCCGTGGCTCCGCCGCGCCGGCGGGGGACGCGCGTACGACCGACGCGCGGGGCGCCGACGGGCGGGGAGCCGAGGGGCGTCCGGGAGCCGAGGGGCGTCCCGCGGACACGCACACGACCCAGCTCAAGGCGATCAAGCCGCCGCCGGCCGACTCGCCCTCGCCCGACACGCAGGGATCCCAGGGGGGAACCGTGACGGACACCCGAGGCCCGAAGTCACAGCAGGCCCAGCAGTCGCAACAGGCTCAGCAGGAGGCGTCGCCGCTTCCCGGGGAGCGGCGGCCCCAGCAGCCCGCCGGGCCCTACCACCCGCCGCAGGCCTACGCGGCGCAGGCGACCGCGGCCCCCGCGCCGCCCGGCGTCGTACGGCGTCCGCGCACCGGCGCGCGCACCGCGCCGCGAGTGCGCAAGGCGCGGCTGCGGGTGTCGAAGGCCGACCCGTGGTCGGTGATGAAGGTCAGCTTCCTGCTCTCGATCGCGCTGGGCATCTGCACGATCGTCGCGGCGGCCGTGCTGTGGATGGTCATGGACGCGATGGGCGTCTTCTCGACGGTCGGCGGCACCATCTCGGAGGCGACCGGCTCGAACGAGTCGAACGGCTTCGACCTGCAGTCCTTCCTGTCCCTCCCCCACGTCCTGATGTTCACGTCGATCATCGCGGTCATCGACGTCGTCCTCGCGACGGCCCTCGCGACGCTCGGCGCGTTCATCTACAACCTCTCCGCAGGCTTCGTCGGCGGCGTCGAGCTGACGCTCGCCGAGGACGAGTGAGCGGCCCCGACTATCGATTTTGGGACTGCCCCGGTCGTGCGCTAATCTTCAGGAGTCAGCGCGCGGGACAACACCGCAGAGCGCGGCGGGGCTATAGCTCAGTTGGTTAGAGCGCATCCCTGATAAGGATGAGGCCACAGGTTCAAATCCTGTTAGCCCCACCAGCGAAAAGACCCCCAACCAATCATGGTTGGGGGTCTTTTGACATCTACGGCTGACACCAACGGTCGTGAGCGGTCGGGAACGGCTGCGGTCAGCCTGCTCAGCCCGGTGCCCGGTCAGTCAGAGGTGGCCGAGGATGCAGTGGGCGGGGCAGGAGCGTCGTTTCCTGACCCGCTGGTGACCGTCTTGCCCGGGTCCACGGGGGAGACCGTTTCGGTGACCGTCACGATCACGGTCGGAGCGGCCGAGGGTGATGAGGGGCCGGAGTGCTGGGGAGGGGCCGGCCCGGTGCTCTCTCCGCTGGAGGGAGGGAGCGCACTGTCGAGCGATGACTTCCCGGGGGGCCGCGTGCCGGCGGTGTGACTGCCGTATGGCGTCGGGAATGTCGGCGTCGCCGAGTGGTCGGGTTCCTCCTGATTCAGGCTGCTGAAGACGACTACAGCGAGCAGAACCAGGCCCACCCCCATCAGGGCGGCGCCTACCCACACCAGGCGTGATCGCCTCTGCCCTGCCTGCTTACGGTCCCTCACTCCACCAGGTTGCGACATGATCACAGGCCGTGCCAGACGATCACGGTCGAAGGTCGGGGAGGCGGGCGACCGGCCCACGACTGCTGGGGCCGGTGTTTCCCGGGTCGCAGGTGTGTTCCCGGGCCGTAGGTGTTTGCCCGGCTGTGGGTGTTGTGTGCGTGCGGGCATGTCAACGCCCGGTCGCTGGCGACGGGGGATGCACCAGCGACCGGGCTATGGCCAAGGCTAACAAGGGTGGTTGGTCGGTGGGGGGTGACTGCTCAGGCGTAGGGGGGAGTTGTGATCGGGATCACTCTGGGCTCAGGAGTCGCACGGGGGGTCGTACGAGAGGCGGGGGAGGTACTCGTGCCACTTCTCGGGGGTCAGGACGCGTTGGGTGGTGGCGCAGATGCGGTGGATGGCGTCGTCCACGTCCAGGTTCCAGAGGCGGACGGTGTCGGCGCCGCTGGAGACGCCGAGCATGCGGGTGTTGGGGCTGAAGGAGAGGAAGTTGCCGGTCTTGGCGTTGGGGCTCATGGACTGGCCGATGGGGGAGGCGTCGGAGGGGACGCTGACGTTCCACAGGCGGACCGTGTTGTCGTCGCCGCCGCTGGCGAGGGTGTGGCCGTCGCGGCTGTAGGTGAGGGAGACGACCGCCTCGGAGTGCCCGGTGAGGGGAGAGCCGAGGCGGGTCGCGCCGGCCGGGTCGGTGATGTCCCAGAGCCGGACCGTGTCGTCGTCGCTGCCGCTGGCCAGCGTGTGGCCGTCCGGGCTGTAGGCGAGGGAGTTGACGGGTGCCGCGTGGCCTGTGAGGGGCTTGCCGAGCGGGGTCGTGCGGTGCGGGTCGGTGACGTTCCACAGCCGGATGGTGCCGTCCGCGCTGCCGCTGGCGAGGGTGCGCCCGTCCGGGCTGAAGACCAGGGAGTTGATGTAGCCCTTGTGGCCGGTGAGCGGGTTGCCGAGCGGGACGACGTGGGAGGGGTCGCTGACGTTCCACAGCCGGATGGTGCGGTCGTCGTAGGCGGTCGCCAGGATTCGTCCGTCGGGGCTGAAGCCCAGCGCCTCGGGGCCCATGAAGCGGGTCTTCAGGGGGATGGGCGGTCCGGAGGAGACCGGGTGGGACGGGTCAGTGACGTTCCACAGGTACACCAGGCGGTCCGGCGACAGCACGGCGAGGGTGCGGCCGTCGGGGGAGAACGCCGGTGAGCGGTCGCCGCTGTCCCCGGGCATGAACGGTTCGCTCAGCGACACCGGACGGTCGGGGGACTCCACGTTCCACAGCCGGACGCGTCCGTCGCGTGCGGCCGTGGCGAGCACCTTCCCGTCCGGGCGGAACACCCCGCTGCGGCCGATCATGTCCGACGTCGGGATCGACCACAGGCGGACCTTGTTGTCGCCGCTGCCGGTGGCGAGGGTGGCGCCGTCGGGGCTGAAGCCGAGGGCGTACATCTCGCCGCTGCCGCCCGAGAGGGGCTCGCCGACCTGGGACGGGAACTCCGGATCGCTCACGTTCCACAGGCTCGCCGTGCTGTCGGCGCTGGCGGCGGCCAGCATGGAGCCGTCCGAGGAGAAGGCGACGGACCAGATGGGACCGGTGTGCCCGGCGAGCGGCGTGCCGATGGCCGCCGCACGACCCGGGTCCGACACGTTCCACAGCCGTACGGTGTCGTCCGCGCTGCCGCTGGCGAGGGTGCGCCCGTCGGGACTGAAGGCGACCGAGTGCACCGTGCCGTCATGGCCGGTGAGCGTCTTCGGGAGGGCCTTGGGACGGGCCGGATCGGCCGTGTTCCACAGTCGTACGGTGTTGTCGTCGCCGCCGGTCGCCAGCGTCCGTCCGTCGGGGCTGAAGGCGAGGGAGCGGACGGCGCCGGTGTGGCCGGTCAGGGTGGCGAGGGCGGTCGGCCGGCTCGGGTCCGTCATGTTCCACAGGCCGACGGTGTGGTCCTCGTCGGCGGTGGCCAGGACCTTGCCGTCCGGGCTGAAGGCGATCAGGTAGATCGTGCCGCCCTTGCCGGCCAGGGGCGTGCCGAGGGGCTTCGGCCGGCTCGGGTCGGTGACGTCCCACCGGCGGATCGTTCCGTCGTCGCCGGCGCTGGCGAGGGTGCGGCCGTCCGGGCTGAAGACCGCGCTGCTCACCCAGCTCTTGTTCCCGGTGAGCGGCTTGCCCAGCAGTGCGGGGTGAGCGGGGTCGGCCACGTCCCACAGCCGGACCGTGCGGTCGGAGCTGGCTGTGGCCAGGACCTTGCCGCTGGGGCTGAAGGAGGTGAGGTAGACGGCGCCGGTGTGGCCGAGGAGCGGGGTGGCCAGCGGGGCGTTGACGATCGAGATCAGCCGGTTGCGGGCGCCCGCGTCGTCGGGGCGCAGCCGGTGGGCGACCAGGTCGAGCTGGGCGGACAGCGACGGGTCCGTGTACTGGACGCGGTCGGCCTCGGCGACGACCTGCTCGAACACGGCGTCGTTGCGCTGCTGCCAGGCGATGACGGCCGCGCCGCCGGCGAGGATCGCGAGGACGACGAGCGTCGACACCGCGGCGCGGCTGATCCACACCGTGCGCTTGCGCAGCCGGACCGAGGCGGCCAGGAAGTCCACCGCGCTGCGGGTCAGGAAGGTGTCGCCGGCCGACTTGGCCCAGCTGTGGGCCTGTTCCAGCCGGGAACCGCGGTAGAGCAGCGAGGAGTCGCGGTGCGAGCCCTCCCAGGCCCGGCCGTCCTCCTCCAGCCGCTGGCGCACCAGGTGGTCGCTGCGGTCCTCGTCGATCCATTCGCGCAGTCGCGGCCAGGCGGTCAGCAGGGCTTCGTGGGTGATCTCCACGGACTCCGAGTCGAGCGTCACCAGCCGGGCGCGGACCAGCGCCTCCAGCGACTCCTCCGTCTTGTCGGGGTCGGTCGACTCCTCCGCCAGCTGGCGTCGGGTCCCGCGTCGGCGGGTGGCCTGGGTGTCCTCGCCGAGCCGGACCAGTCGGAGCAGGAGCAGTCGTGCGGCGGTGCGGGCGGCGGGGTCGAGGCCGGACCAGGCCCGCTCGGCGGTCGCCGCGACGGCTCCCTGGATGCCGCCGGCGGCGCGGTAGCCGGAGAGTGTCAGTCGTCCCGCCTTGCGGCGCTGCCAGGTGGCGAGCAGGGCGTGCGAGAGGAGCGGCAGCACGCCCGCGTCGTGCGCCCCGCGCGGGCCGTCGGCGCTCACCTCCCGCACGATCAGCTCGGCGAGGCCGGGTTCCAGCTCCAGTCCCACGGCCTTGGCGGGGCGGTTCACCGCCTCGCGCAGCTCGGTCGTGGTGAGCGGGCCCAGCACCATGTGCCGGTGCTGGAGGGCGTCGGCGAGCTCGGGGTAGCCGAGGCACTGCTCGTAGAAGTCGGCGCGGATGCCGAGGACGACGAGGATGGGGGCCGCCGTGTCGTCGGCGGCGCCGTGCTCGGTGTGTGTGGCGGGTCCGGTGGGTGTGGTGGGGGCGTTGGGTGACTTGGATGTCTTGGGCGCTTCGGGTGTGTCGAGGGCCCCCGGTTCTACGGGTCCTACGGGTTCTCCGGGTCCTGCAGACGCGAGAGAGGCCGCGTGGACGACAGGTACGACAGGTACGACAGGTACGACAGGTGTGACAGGGGTGACGGGCACGGCGGGGACGGCGGCCGGTGTGCTCGCGGTGTGCAGGAGCTGGATGAAGGCGCGCCTGGCCGTCTCGTCGGAGCAGAGGGTGAACGCCTCCTCGAACTGGTCGACGATGAGGACCGGGCGGGCGCCGGAGGGCGTCTCGCGGCGCGTCCACGCCGTCACGGCTTCGCGTACGGCGTCGGCGAAGCCCGGGGTGCGAGGGTCGTCCTTCGCCGTCGGCTGCGCCGCGTCGAGCGCGGCGGGGACGAGGGGGGCGAGCTCGGGAATCCGGGCGGTCAGCTCCGCGATGGGGTCGGCGCCCGGGACGAGGTGCAGGACCTCCCGGGCCCGGCCGTCGGCGTCGCCCAGGCCGTCGGCGTCGCCGAGCGCGCCGTCCTGCAGCGCGGGCACCAGGCCGGCGCTCAGCAGCGAGGACTTGCCCGCCCCCGAGGCGCCCACGAGCATGACCAGGCCGCCGGTGCCCTCCGCCGCGCGGAGTTGGGCGACGAGGGCGTCCGTGCTGCGCTCCCGGCCGAAGAACCAACGGGCGTCCTGCTGACGGTAGGAGGCCAGGCCCCGGTAGGGGCACACCCCGCCGGGGACGGCGGGAGCCTCGGCCGAGGGCTGCTGTTCCTTCTCCTCCTCGGAGGACGTGGGGCTTTCGCCGACCGGATCGGCCAGCGCGCGCTCCCACATGCGCTGCCACTGCGCCAGGTCGTACAGTCCTGTGGAGACCGGCGCGGGCCGTGCGCGTCTGGCCTCGGGTATGAGCACGTGCAGCACCGCCGCGAGGGCGGCGAACTGGGCGGGCACGTTCCTGGCGCGCCGCCAGTCGCTGATCCGCTGTGCGGACACCCGTACCGGGCGTCCTCGTTCGTCGATCCGCTGAAGTCGGACGACTGCCTCGGACACGCGCTTGAGCGGAGGATTGCCGGCCTCCTTGTACAGCAGCGCGAGACGTTCCGCGAAAGCTGTGCGTGCCTCTGAGTCGAGACTCAAGGCCTCCACCCCTTACTTCCCCCGCACCTGAATCCGGACCGGAAAACTCACCTTATACGGCTGACCTGCGAAGAAGCGGCGGACCGGACGCCGGGGCCTCCTCGGAACGAGCCCCAGCTGGCAGGATCCGGACGCAGTAGCCCCACAGTTGGGAGTCGCCCTGACAGGTCCCCAGCTCAGGGCTTCGGGGCAGTGTGAGGCGCCGCATGTTCTCGGCCGTTTTCGCCGCAGCGACGCCCGGCTTCTCGACCCGCGCCCTTGTGGCATGGGATCGATGCACACCCGCACCGTTCGGCAGCGGTCCGCACGAGGGGAGGGACCGGTGCCGAACGGTGTGGTGTGTGGACTCGTCCCGCCGCGTCCTTCCGCCTGACGCGCCCTCCGCCTGACGCGCTCTCAGCCCGACGCCCTCTTCCGTCCGACGCCTCTTCCGTCCGACGTCGGCCTGTCTCCCGCCGGTACACGTCTCTCTCGGCTCTCGGCTCTCGGCTCTCGGCTCTCGGGTCTCGGCTCTCGGGTCTCCCTCCTCTCCCTCATGTCCCTTGTCTCCGCGTGACGTTCCACATGTTCGGATGCTTGATTCCCTTTAGGTGAGAATGTAGTTTTCAAAAACTGAGAGCGTGGATTCAGCTTGGTGCGAGGGCCGACTGGAAGGACCGACATGCAACGGGACGACCTGATCCTGATCAGCGTGGACGACCACATCATCGAACCGCCGGACATCTTCGTGAACCATCTGCCGAAGCGGTACCACGACGAAGCGCCGCGCCTCATTCACCGGGAGGACGGCAGCGACGTCTGGAGGTTCCGGGACAGCACGGTGGGCAACGCCGCCCTCAACGCGGTCGCCGGGCGGCCCAAGGAGGAGTACGGCCTCGACCCCCAGGGCATGGACGAGATCCGCCCCGGTTGCTACGACGTCCACGAGCGCGTCAAGGACATGAACGCCGGCGGAGTCCTCGCGCAGATGAACTTCCCGTCCTTCCCCGGCTTCTCGGCGAGGATGTTCGCCACCGAGGACTCCGACTTCTCGATCGCGCTGGTCAGGGCCTACAACGACTGGCACATCGACGAGTGGTGCGGGGCCTACCCCGGCCGGTTCATCCCCATGGCGCTGCCCGCGATCTGGGACGCGGAGCTGTGCGCGGCCGAGCTGCGGCGCGTCGCGGCCAAGGGCTGTCACTCGATGACGTTCCCCGAGAACCCCGCCGTCCTCGGCTACCCGAGCTTCCACGACCCCTACTGGAACCCCGTGTGGCGGGCGGCGTGCGACACGAACACCGTGCTGTCGGTGCACATCGGCTCGTCCGGCCGGCTCGCCATCCCGTCCGCCGACTCGCCGCCCGACGTGATGATCACGCTCCAGCCGATCAACCTCGTCCAGGCCGCGGCCGACCTGCTGTGGTCCCGGGCGCTGAAGGAGTTCCCCGACCTGAAGATCGCCCTGTCGGAAGGGGGCACGGGCTGGATCCCGTACTTCCTGGAGCGGGTGGACCGCACCTTCGAGATGCATGCGGCCTGGACCCTCCAGGACTTCGGGGGCAAGCTGCCGTCCGAGGTCTTCCGGGAGCACTTCCTGACCTGCTTCATCACCGACAAGCTGGGCGTACGGCTCCGCAACGAGATCGGCATCGACAACATCGCCTGGGAGGGCGACTACCCGCACAGCGACTCCCTGTGGCCGGACGCCCCGGAGCAGCTGCACGAGGTGCTGGTGGACTGCGCCGTTCCGGACGCGGACATCGCGAAGATGACCCACGAGAACGCGATGCGCTGGTACTCCTTCGACCCCTTCGCCCACCTCCCGCGCGAGCAGGCCACGGTGGGCGCGCTGCGCAGGGCGGCCGCGGGCCACGACGTCAGCGTCCGCTCGCGCAGCCGTCAGCTGACCGAGCCGGTGGACAAGCTGGAGGCCTTCCGCGCCCGTGCCCGGGCGGCGATGGCCGCGGCCCAGTAGCCGGACGTACGCCTTCGGCCGCCTCGGGCCCCCTCCGACCACCCCTGGATAGCTGACGGTCCGTCAGTTATCGTCGGCTGCTGTAGCCGTGCAGATGCCGGCGCAGAGCAGACAGGGGTGAACGCCATGGAGGCCGGTTCGACCCGTTCGATTCGTCCCCGGAGTCCGCAGCCGCCGGGGGATCCCCGCTGGGTCGCCCTCTTCTACGAGCCGTCCTCGGCGTCCTGGCGGCTGGGCGCCGAGTCGCCCGACCGCTCGCCCGTGCTGTACGCGATCGGCGAGATGACCCAGGTCAAGCGGGCGCGGGGCGATGAGGTGGCGGTCGAGCTGTGGGGCCCGAAGGACGGCGCGTGGCAGCGCTTCGAGTCGTCGCCCGCGGTGGCCGAGGCGGTCGTTGCGGCCGAGGCGTCGGCGCCTACGGAGGCCTTGCTTCCGGAGTCGGTTTCCTCTGGTGCCGCGCCGGGGCAGAGCAAGCTCGCGGAGCGCATGGACGACCGTCGGCACCAGGTGCTCACGGCGGGTCTGAGCAAGGCGGGCCTGTACGACCTCGCGCCGGACGATGCGACAGCGGTTCGGACACTGGTGGCCCAGGTCGACGAGACCACGCTGCGCAGGGTCGCCCACTGGCTGGCGGTGGCGGGAGGGGCTGGGAAAGAAAAGGGATAGGGCTCGATGAGCAAGACAGGCGGGACGGCCTGAAGGATCTAGAGAATCTAGAGAATCTGGAAGATCTGGAGAATCTGGAAGGTCTGTCCGGCGAAGGCCCGGTCGGCTCCTGGGAGCTGCCGGGCCTGCATCGTGCGGCTGTACGCAAGTTCGCCGGTACGTCGTAGCGCCGGATGGGTGGCGCCGGATGAGTGAACCGCAGGCTGCTCAGCGCTGGAGGGGCGTGGCCGGCTCGGCCGGGTCGGCGGGGTCCGCCGGGTCGCAGGAGGCGCTGGCGTCCTCGGTCTGCTCGGCCTGCTCCGCGTCCGGGAGCGGGCGCTGGCGGCAGCTGGGGGACTTGCCGTGGGCCTCGGCGCGGATGCGCTGCTTCATCGTGGGGGGCAGGGCCCGGGCGTGGGACCAGGCCAAGGGAGAGGCCATCGGCCAGGCCGTCGTGGGCGCGGCGCTCGTCTCCGTGTGCGCGCTCTCGCTGCTGGTGGCCGTCGCCTCGGTCTGCGCCGCCGCCGTCGTGGCGGTGGTGGTGATGAGTCCGAGCGCCGTGCACAGCGCGAGGAAGGCGGTGACGAAGGCGGTCCATAGCTTCATGACCCGGTTGTCGGTCATGGCCCCTCACTTTCAGGTTGGGCGATTTGCGTACTTTCCTCATGATGTGTATGGGGCTCGCGAAGTGCGGGACCGACGCTCGCGGCCTGGCGATGTTCCGATGAACACCACTCGGATGGGTGCAAGTCGTAAGAAAACCCAGGAACTGGGGCGAAAAAGGGGCGAAGTAACCGTCCGTGGGGATGTGATCACCCTCCGATCGGAGTGGTGGTCGCACCTTCTACTACGCCGTCGAGGGCGGCAGTTGAGCGGCCGACGCAGGTCACCGATCGGTATCGGTCGGTGTGTATAGTCGGGCGCCAGAGGTCCCCTACGTCAAGGAAAGACGAGGTCGCGCGGTGAAGAAGCTTCTCCTGGTCGCACTGGCCGCCATCGGCGGGCTCCTCGTGTACCGCCAGATCCAGGCGGATCGCGCCGAGCAGGATCTGTGGACGGAGGCGACTGACTCCGTGCCCACGGGTTCTTGAGTACCGACACCAGAGACTGAATCAGACCCCGACCGCCTCGCGGTCGGGGTTTTGTGTTGCGTACCCCCGGGGTTGCGGTTACAGGGGGCGGGGTTTCGGACGCTCGTACGGAATGCGGGGGTGACGACGGGGGCGGCGGGGCAGGATGGCCCACGTTCGGACGAAGGCGTCGTACGAGATTTTCGGGTGACGGGGAGGGGGCGGGCGGGATGGCCCGGCGAAGGGGGAGCCGTACCGCTGGGCTTCGGTTCGCCGTCGTGGGAGCGGCGCTGCTCTGCGTGGCGGCGATCCTGATACCCGCTTCGACGGCGGCAGCGGCCCCAGCAGCATCTACAGGTACAGGTACAGGTACAGGTACAGGTACAGGTACAGGTACAGGTACAGGTACAGGTACAGGTACAGGTACAGGCACAGGCACAGGCACAGGCACAGATACAGGTACCGATACAGATACGGACACCTACGCCTTCGCCGCCGACGTCCGCGACGCCGAGGCGGCGAAGGGCACCGCCGACGCCGTACCCCTGGAGGCCGGGGCGACGTATCGCAGTGCCCTGTCGGGGGGCGGGAAGGTGTACTACCGCCTCGAACTGGACGGCACGTCGAACGCGTACGTCTCCGTCACGGCGATCCCCCGCCCGGGTGCCGGGCTCGCCGTAGGGGACGGCGTCAGCGTCTCCGTGCAGAGCGCCGACGGCGCGAACTGCTCGTACGACACCGTGATCGTCGGGGCGAGCCGGAGTCCGCAGCCGATCACGGCCTGGGGCGCGCGTGAGCTGCTGCCGGGCAAGGGAGTGTGCCAGGAGGCGGGCACGTACTACGTGGTCGTCGAGCGCGCGGCCGGCTCTGCCGCCGGCGCCGACGACCCCTGGGAGCTGGAGCTCGCGCCCGTCTCCGAGCCGCCCCTGAAGAAGGCCGCTCCTACGGGGACGCCCGAGACGTGGAACTCCGCCACCCCCGACCCGGCCGTCGGGGAGCCGGTGGACCGTGCGGGCGGCGCGGGCTTCTCCAAGGCGGCCGCCGTGGAGCAGGGCGTCTGGAGCGACGAGATCGCCCCCGGACAGACCCTCTTCTACAAGGTGCCCGTCGACTGGGGGCAGCAGCTGTACGCCGGCGTCGACCTGGCGAGCGCGGGCAAGGACTCCGCGTTCGTGGTCGACGCGCTGGACCTGACCCTCTACAACCCGGTGCGGGCGAAGGTGGAGGACAAGGGCATCGGCTACGGCGGCGGCCAGAAGTCCGCCGTCCTGGACCCCGCCCCGCCCGTCCGCTACGCCAACCGGTACGCCCCCACCGACCCGGCGAACAGCCTGCGCTTCGCCGGCTCCTACTACCTGGTGGTGCACCTCGCCGCCCAGGTCGCCGACGACTTCGGCGACGGCCCCTACGGGCTGACCCTGCGGGTCCGGCTCGGCGGCACCGCGCAGGCCGGACCGGGATATGCGGGGAAGTCGGTCCCCCGCGGGCTCTTCGGCCCCGACACGGAGACCGGCCCGGCCGCCGTGGACACGGCCCGGGCGGACGGCGGTACGTCGGCCGGCGGCGACCCCGTGATGAGGGCGGTCGCGGTGGGCGGCATCGGTACGGGCACCGCACTGCTGCTGATCCTCGGCGGGTGGACGCTGACGGCCCGCCGCCGGGCCTCCGCTCAGCCGCGCGCCAACGCCCAGAACCCCACCGCGTAACAGACCAGCGCGAGCAGCAGCAGCGGAACCGCCACCTTGACGGGCGGCCCGGGACGCGCCCGACGCACGGCGCGATGGCCCCTACGGGTCTGCACGGCAGGGGGATCCAACGGGACCTGAGCGGTGTAGGAGGCGGTCGACGCCTCGCCGCGCTGCGCCCGGGCGGCCAACACGAAGGTGGGGTCGTAGGGGAGGACGGGTGCGGGCCCCGATACGGCCGCGGAGGCCGGCGCCGGCGCCGGGGTCGGTGGACGGGGCGTCCCGATGCCCGTCGGCCGCGGGGGCGGCAGCTGGAAGCTGCCGGTGTCCGACCTGGAGGGGACCGGAGTGGGCGTGGGGGCAGGGCCAGGGGCAGCGGTGGGGGGCTGCAGCGGCGGAGGGGGTACGACGGCTGCGCCCGACCCGGACGACAGGGAGCCGCTGCCCGTAGGGGCCGACGGTACGGAGTCCGTGCCCGGCCACGCAGAGTGACGAGGGGGTGAGTCGGGAGGGGAGGGCAGGGAGCCCGTGCCCGCAGGTGGACCCGCGCCCGCGCCCGCACCCGGACCCGCACCCGCACCCGCACCCGGAGCCGAGCCCCGACCTGTTCCCGATGCCGGTTTCAGGGGACCCGCGGGGGCGAACCCCTTGGGGAGGGGGCCGAGTTGGTCGAAGATCTCGATCAGTTCGTCGTCCGGGCCGGGCTCGGGGAGGAGTTCGGCGGCGGCCGCCAGCGCCTTGCGGGCCCCCGTGGCCGTACGGAAGCGGGCCTGCGGGTCCGGCTGGAGCAGGGTGGCCACGACCTGCCACAGCGGCTCCGGGACACCCTTGGGGGCGCCCGGCGTCCCGTGCTCCGCGAAGTACTGGACGAGCGCCTTGGCGTCCGGTTTGGCGCCCTGGAGGAGATAGAGGGCGACGAGGCCCACGGCGAAGAGATCGGCGGGGAAGTCGGGTTCGGCGCCCATCATCTGCTCGGGGGCGAGGTAACCGGGCGTTCCCACCACGAGGTTGGTCTCGGTCAGGCGCGGCTCGCCCAGTCGCATCGCGATGCCGAAGTCGCCCAGCCGCAGCCGGGGCCGGGCCGTGCCGGTGGCCTCCAGCAGGATGTTCGCGGGCTTGATGTCGCGGTGCACGACGCCCTCCGCGTGCACCGCGGCCAGCCCGGACAGCAGTTGGTCGAGCAGGGTGCAGACGAACGTCGGCGCGAGCGGACCGTAGTCGCCGACGAGGTGGACCAGCGAACCGCCGGCGACGAGGTCCATGGTGAACAGGACTTTGTCGTCGTCGGCGGCCCAGCTGGCGGGGGCGAGCACATGGGGATGGTCGATGCGCAGCGCCTGTTCGCGGACGAAGCGCAACAGCGAGTGGGCGTCGCTCTGCTGGAGGACCTTGGCGGCCACGTAACGGCCGCGGCGGTGGTCCCAGGCGCGCCAGACCGCGCCGACCCCTCCGCGGCCGATCGGATCGGCCAGTTCGTACCGTCCGGCGAAGACCTCACCCATGGCAGTCACCCATAGCAGTCACCCATGACAGTCATCCATGGCAGTCACCCATAGCAGCGCGTCGCTCCTCCCCCTACGGATTCCCCCCGTTGTTCCCCCCCGTTGCTCCCCCGGTTGGTGCCCCGGGGGTTTCCCCCGGACGTCCCCCGAGCCGCCGTCCGCCCGGCTGCCGAACCCCCTTCGGCGACCGGGCCGAGGGCTCAGCTCTGGTGGGACTGGTAGTGCGTGACCGCGTCGGAGGTACGGCCGGCGCCGTACACCCGGAGGAACTCTGCCAGTTCGGGATGGCTCGGGGCGAGGGTGTCGGCGGCGTCGATGATGTCGCCTGCGGCGGCGACCGAGCGCAGCAGCGACTGGATCTCGCGGACCACCCGCTTCACCGTCGGCGCCCCCGAACTGCTCGTGGTCTGTGTGGTGTTGTTGAGCACCGAGCCCCCCTGCGACCGCTTGATCTCGTCCATGCGCTCGGTCGCCTCGGCCGCGCTGACGCTGCCGTCCGCGACCTGCGCGGCCAACTCCTGGAGCAGCTGCACCCGCTGCACCACGGCCGGGTTGCCGATCTTCGCCCGCTGACCGCTCATCAGCTGAGACAGCATCGGCGCCGACAGTCCCAGTACCCCCGCGAGACGAGCCTGGTTGAGGCCAAGATCGTCGATGAGCTTACGGAAGAGCGCCCCCAGCGGCTCCCCGTACCAGTTCCGCTGCAGTTCCCGCGCTCTCGCGGTGGCTTCCTGCTGTGCGGCGTCCATTGCGTCTCCCCATCGCTCTTCCCCAGAGAACCGCGGTTCGCTGTCGCGAACCACGTCCGAGCATCTTACGGAGAGTGGTCATCCGCGGGGACCCCCAATCTTTTTGCGAGATACCCCGGGTGACCCGGTACTCTGGTCTGCGGCGGCCGCCGGTGCGAGGTTCCTCCGGCCGGACGTCCCTTCCGGGGCCTTAGCTCAGTTGGTAGAGCGCTGTCTTTGCATGGCAGATGTCAGGGGTTCGACTCCCCTAGGCTCCACACTCCGAGAGCCCCTCTGATCTGCGGAAACGCAGGCTGGAGGGGCTCTTTTCCGTCCCAGGTCAGGGAGGCAGCATGGGCAAGCAGGACGACGGCAGGGGGGCGGACCCGCCCGTGCGTCGGCGTGGGCAGGGCGAGCTGGAGGCCCAGGTGCTGTCCGCCCTGCAGGGCGCGCCGGAGCCGGTGACGGCGGGTTGGGTGCGCGAGCGCCTCGGCGGCACCCTCGCCTACACCACCGTCATCACGATCCTGACCCGTCTCCAGGCCAAGGGCGCCGTCACCCGGGAACGGTCGGGCCGGTCCTTCACCTGGACCGCCGCCGCCGACGAGGCGGGCCTCGCCGCGCACCGTATGCGCCGGGTCCTGGACAACGAGGCCGACCGGGAGGCGGTCCTGGTCAGCTTCGTCTCCGGGCTGCCGCCGCAGGACGAGGAACTGCTGCGCAAACTGCTCCAGGAGACCGGCGAAGGCCCGGAGAGCTGACCCATGGGCGTGTTCGTCTTCCTGCCGCTGGTGCTGCCCCTGACCGCGTGGCCCGTCGCCCGGCTCGCCGAACACCGTCTGCACCCGCGCCTGGCGACCCGTCTGCTGTCCGCCGTCGCCGCGGTCCTCGGCCTGTGCAGCAGCCTCTGCCTGGGCCTGCTGGCGATCGTCGGCACGGCCCAACTCCCGGGCAACCCGCTGCCGGACGGCTGGGCCGACCCGGAGGTACGGGCGGCCGTGCCGCACGACGAGGTGGTCGGCAAGAGCGCGGTCTGCCTGCTCGCCGCGGCGGCCGCAGCCTGCGCGGCCCTCCTCCTGCGCCATCGTCGGGTACGCCGCCGCACCGCACGGGCGCTGCGCGGGCTGCCCGCAGCCCAGGTCGCCGTCCTCCCCGACCCGATGCCGTACGCCCACACGGTGCCGGGACGTGGACGGGCGGGCGGCCGGATCCTGGTCTCCACCGGCATGCTGGCCGGTCTCACCTCACGCGAACGACGTGTCCTGTTCGCGCACGAGCGGGCTCATCTCACCGGCCGCCACCACCGCCACCTGCTGCTCGCCGGCTTGGCGGCCCGCGCGAACCCGTTCCTGCGCCCGCTGCGCACCGCCGTCGTCTACACCGTGGAGCGCTGGGCGGACGAGGAGGCGGCCGCGACGGTCGGCGACCGGCGGACCGCCGCCCGCGCGATCGCCAAGGCCGCGCTGATCTCCCGGCCCGCTCCCGCCCCCACGATGGCGGCCCTCGCCGCCCCGGCGGGACCGGTGCCCCGCAGGGTCGCCGCCCTGCTCGGCCCGGCCCCGGCCGCCCGCGCCTGGCCGCCGTTGTTCACGACCGTGGGCGTCGCCGCCTGGACCGCGGCCGCCGGCGCCGCCCTGTCCGCCATGTCGTCGGCTAACTCGGCGGTGACGATGTTCCTCATCCTGAAGGCAGCGACCCCTCTTTAGCCCCTTTAGCCCCTTTAGCCCCTGTGGGCTCCTCGGGCTCTGTGGGCTCTTTAGAGGTCGAACTCGTGCGGCGGCAGGTCGAGGGTGAAGCACGCCTCCCGTACGACGGCCTGCTCGGTCTTGTCGAAGTCGCCGTCAGCGCCGCCGATGACGATGCCGATCTGGATGACGGCCCGCGCCTCGGCGGGCTTCTTCTTCGCCTTGGCGACCTCCTGCAGCACGCTGACCTTGCCGAAGGCGAAGTCGGTGGTCAGCTTGTTCAGGTTCTCGTCGAAGCGGCGCTGCAGATCCATGGCGTCGAAGTTCTGCAGCACCTCGTTCGTCGCGATCAGCTGGGCCACGCGCTGCCGCTCGGACGGGTCGATCGTGCCGTCGGCCGCCGCGACCAGGGCGCACATCGCCATGCTCGCGTCACGGAAGGCGCCGCTCTTGAGGTCGTTCTTCTTCGCCACGAGCTGGGTCTGCATCGTCGACGCGGACTCCTTGATGCGGTCCCACAGGGCCATGAGAACTCCATTCCATCCATCTATGTCTACATCTGCATCGTCTGCAGCTACATCTACAGCAACGTAGAAACTAACGGCTCCGCGGATAAGTTCCGGCATGTTCCGGCAAGTTCGGGGCGCACGACACAGCCGTGGGGCGGAAGACCACGTTCAGGTCTCCGCCCCACGGCTGGATGGCGGCCGTACGACTGTGGGGGCTGTTCAGCCGCTGAGGACTGTTCAGCCGCGGTCGTCGCGGTCCGCGGACTCCTCCTCGGCCTCCTTGGCCTGCACCTCGGGGTCCAGGACCGAGGGCGAGCCGGTGCCGTCCACCGAGGTCAGACCGCCCGAGGCGGCGACCTCCGTGGCAGCCGGCGGCTCCACCAGCCAGTCCGGGTTGGCCTGCTTGTCCCACCACTTCCAGGCCGCGAAGGCGCCGCCGGCGACGACGCCCACCACGAGCAGCGCCTTGCCGAGCTTTCCCGCCCTGGCCCGGCGCCGGTGCTTGCGCACCAGCCTCTCGATCTCCTTCGGGGTCACCTGGCCGCGCAGCGCGGCCAGCGCGGCGACGCCGCGGGCGGCGGCCTCGTCCTTGACGGGCCCGGCCGCGGCCACCGCCTGTTCGATCCTCGGCCGGGAGTAGTCGGCGGCCTGCCGGGCGGCGAGCCGCGCACGGACGGCCGCCTCGTACGCGGCCTGGTCGACCTTCGGCGGGACATGCGTCCGCGCCTGTTCCAGCCGGGGCACGACATGGGCGTCGAACTGGCTGCGGGCCTGTTCGGCGGCCTGCGACACCTTGGGCGCGAGTCGTACACGGGCCTCTTGCGCGTAGAGCGCTGCCCTCTCCTTGGCCGTGTCGGCGTAGGGCGCCACCACTTCCGCGGCGTGCAGCACGCTGTCCTTCGCCGATCCGGTCGCGGAGCGCACGCTGTCGATGCGGGTCACGGGTTCCTCCTCCTCGGTGGCGTACGGTATTTCGACTTTCCACCCTTTTACGGATCATGCCTGCCGACGGCGGGTGCGGCACGCGCGATCGGGCATACGGGTGCCGGTAAGGGATCAAGACGCACCAATAAGGGATCAATGAGGGGCAACATGGGTGTGTCGTCGGCAATGCCGACAATGCCACGGATCGGCCCCGCCCGCTCCTGTCCCGGGCGACTTGGACCCTTTTCCCGTGCGAGGATCGGGGGAGTCACAGGAAGACAACGGAAGGCACATCGTGGCCGAGCAGCTGTACGCCACCCTGAAGACCAACCACGGCGACATCGAGATCCGGCTCTTCCCGGACCATGCGCCCAAGACGGTCAAGAACTTCGTCGACCTCGCCACCGGCGGGCGCGAGTGGGTCAACCCCGAGACGGGCGCGAAGTCCACGGACAAGCTCTACGACGGTACGGTCTTCCACCGGGTGATCAGCGGATTCATGATCCAGGGCGGTGACCCGCTGGGCAACGGCACCGGCGGTCCCGGCTACCAGTTCGAGGACGAGTTCCACCCGGACCTGCGCTTCGACCGGCCCTACCTGCTGGCCATGGCCAACGCCGGCCCGGGCACCAACGGCTCGCAGTTCTTCATCACCGTCTCCCCGACGGCCTGGCTGACCCGCAAGCACACCATCTTCGGCGAGGTCGTCGACCCGGCCGGCCAGAAGGTCGTGGACGAGATCATCGCCGTACCGACCAACCCGCGCACCGACCGTCCGCTGAAGGACGTCGTCATCCAGTCGGTCGTCGTCGAGAAGCGCTAGCGCGCATCCGCGGCGGGACGCGACCGCACGCGCAGAAGCGTGGTTCCCGAGGGGAACCATTTGCCCCGCTCGTCCGTAAGGATGGGCGGGGCAGAGCCTTGCTCGGGCGAGGCCCCGCTCACGACGAGTGTGACGACTTGGGGGACCCCATGGACCAGGCGCCAGGCAGCCGGCAGGACGACGCGCACAGCGGCCTGCCCGTCTGCTACCGCCACCCCGACCGCGAGACCGGCATCCGCTGCACCCGCTGCGAGCGCCCGATCTGCCCCGAGTGCATGATCAGCGCCTCGGTCGGCTTCCAGTGCCCGGAGTGCGTGCGCACCGGCTCCGGCACAGGTCACGCACCGACGGCGTCGCAGCCCCGCACGATCGCGGGCGGCGCGGTCGCCGCCGACCCCCACCTGCTCACCAAGATCCTCGTCGGCCTCAACCTCGCGCTGTTCCTGGTCCAGACGGCCGTCGGCGACGGGTTCACCGACCGCTTCGACCTGATCGGCCGCGCGATCATGCCGGCCCTCGGCTTCGGCGAGCTCCAGGGCGTGGCCGAAGGGCAGTGGTACCGGCTGCTGACCTCGATGTTCCTGCACGCCAGCTATATCCACATCCTGTCCAACATGCTCAGCCTGTGGTGGATCGGCGGCCCCCTCGAAGCCGCCCTGGGCCGCGTCCGCTACCTCGCGCTGTACGTGGTCTCCGGTCTCGCGGGCAGCGCGCTGACCTACCTCATCGCCGCACCTAACCAGGCCTCGCTCGGCGCCTCCGGGGCCATCTTCGGTCTCTTCGGCGCGCTCGCCGTGCTGGTACGCAGGCAGCGCTACGACATGCGCCCGGTCATCGCCCTGCTGGTGATCAACCTGGTCATCACCTTCGGGTGGAGCGGCATCTCCTGGCAGGCCCACATCGGCGGCCTCGTCGCCGGCGTCGTCGTCGGCGTCGCCATGGTCCACGCCCCGCGTGAGCGCCGTGCCCTCGTGCAGTTCGGGACGTGCGCGGTGGTGCTGGCCGCGGTCGTGGTGTTGACCCTCCTGAGGACCGCGCAGCTCACCTGAGCGCCACCCTGAGCGCCCTGTTGTCCACAGCGGGTGGCGAATCTTGTGCACAACGTGCGGGAACAGCTGTGCCCCCTGTCACCGACCCATGTTTATGCAGGTCAGGCAGGGGGCGAACGAGCCTTCGAGGGGTGGTGACTGCCGGTAGTTACGTCATACCGGCGTCAACCTCCAGGGAGTTATCCACAGATCGTCGTTTCTTTTCCCCACTCTGTGGAAAGCGGGGCCTTGCCTGTGGATAACTCAGCGGATACCCCTGGGTAGAGGTGGTCCGGCAGCTACTTCCACTGCGTGGAGACGCCGAATCCGGCAGCGATGAACCCGAAGCCGACGACAATGTTCCAGTTGTCCAGCTTGTCGATGGGCAGCGAACCGTCGGTCACATAGAAGACGACGATCCAGGCCAGCCCGATGAGGAACATGGCCAGCATCACAGGCGCGACCCAGGCACGGTTGGTCAGCTTGATGGCGGTCGCCTGCTTCGCGGGCGGCGGCGTGTAGTCGGCCTTCTTGCGGATACGTGACTTCGGCACGAGGGTCTCTCCTGTCGATGCGCTGCGTGGCCGCGCAGGGTACGGGGTCGGGCTCCGAGCAGCGTACAAGGGGACACTGAGCACTCCCCCGGGCGTCCGTTAGCGTAGTGCTTCTACGGCGCCGAAGGAGATAAGGGTACGTTGAGCAATTCTGCCGACTCCCCCGGGACGGACACAACGGGTTCCGACCCCGCCCCGGCCTCCAGGTCCCCCAGATCCCGATTCCGGCCCGTGCGCGCGCTCACCGCCGGCGTCTTCGCCCTCGCGGGTCTCCTCTTCATCACCAGTTTCAACACGGCCAAGGGCACCGACATCCGTACGGACGCCTCCCTGCTGAAGCTGTCCGACCTGATCCAGGAGCGCAGCCACAAGAACGGCGGGCTGGACGAGTCCAACGCCCGCCTGCGCGAGGACGTGGAGTCGCTGGCCGAGGCCGACGACGGCAGCACCACGGCCGAGGACGAGAAGCTCGCCGCCCTGGAGAAGAACGCCGGCACCCAGAAGCTCAAGGGCGAGGCGATCACCGTCACGCTCAACGACGCCCCGCCGAACGCCACCGCCAAGCTCCCCGGCTACCCCGAGCCGCAGCCCGACTACCTGGTCATCCACCAGCAGGACCTCCAGGCCGTGGTGAACGCCCTCTGGAAGGGCGGCGCCGAGGGCGTCAAGGTCATGGACCAGCGGCTGATCTCCACCAGCGCCGTGCGCTGCGTCGGCAACACCCTGATCCTCCAGGGCCGCGTCTACTCCCCGCCGTACAAGATCCAGGCGGTCGGGGATCCCGGGAAGCTGCAGAAGGCGCTGGCGGACTCGCCGTCGATCCAGAACTACATGGTCTACGTGAACGTCTACGGCCTCGGCTGGAAAGTCACCGAGGACGGGACGGTGACTCTGCCGGGCTACTCGGGCACAGTGGATCTGCACTACGCGAAGCCTGTGGAGTAGCCCGGAGCAGCCCTCGGGGGTGTCGGTGCGGTTAGTCGTCAGGACCGTCAGCGAACTGTGCATCACCGTGGGGGCCGTCATCGTCCTCTTCGTGGTCTATGTGCTGTTCTGGACCGGCGTCCAGGCCGACCGGGTCATGGGCGACCAGATCGACGACCTCCAGAACCAGTGGGCGCAACAGACCGTGCAGCCCACCCCGGCCGCGAGCGCCGGCGGCGCCGGTCCCGGAGCGAGCGCCGCCGCCCCGCCGGCCCCGTACGCCCGCGCCAAGCCCTTCGCGATCATGTACATCCCGCGGCTTGGTTTCACGTGGAACAAGCCGGTCCTCGAGGGCACGGCGACCGGCACCCTCAAGAAGGGCCTCGGTCACTACACGGGCACCGCCCGGCTCGGGCAGGCCGGGAACTTCTCCGTCGCCGGCCATCGGCGCACCTACGGCGACCCGTTCAAGGACTTTCCGGAGCTCAGGCGCGGGGACGCGGTGGTGCTGACGGACGGGACGACCTGGTTCACGTATCGGATCGACAAAGGCCCTTACAAAACCGTGCCCTCGGACGTCGAGGTGATCGACGCTGTGCCACGTAAGTCGGGGTATACGCGTCCGGGCCGGTATCTGACGTTGACCACGTGCGATCCGGAATGGGGGCACAGTCACCGGCTGATCGTCTGGGCGCACCTGGACTCCACACAGCCCGTGGAGGCAGGCGAACCCAAGGCTCTGCGCCGTTAGTCTGGTGGTGTACGGCGTGAGTCAGGTGCCGTGGTGCGACGGAAGGGACGGCATGTACGGCTGGATCTGGCGGCATCTGCCGGGAAACGCCTGGGCGAAGGCGCTGATCTCGCTCGTGCTGGTCATCGCCGTGGTCTACGTCCTTTTCCAGTACGTGTTCCCGTGGGCCGAACCGCTGCTTCCCTTCAACGATGTGACGGTGGACAACCAGTGAGCGCACGCATTCTCGTCGTCGACAACTACGACAGCTTCGTCTTCAACCTGGTCCAGTACCTGTACCAGCTGGGCGCCGAGTGCGAGGTCCTGCGCAACGACGAGGTCTCCACGGCCCATGCCCAGGACGGTTTCGACGGGGTGCTGCTGTCGCCGGGCCCGGGTACGCCCGAGGAGGCCGGCGTCTGCATCGAGATGGTCCGCCACTGCGCGACGACCGGCGTCCCCGTCTTCGGCGTCTGCCTGGGCATGCAGTCGATGCAGGTGGCGTACGGCGGGGTCGTGGACCGTGCGCCCGAGCTGCTGCACGGCAAGACCTCGCTGGTGGAGCATGGGGGCAAGGGCGTCTTCGCGGGCCTGCCGACCCCCTTCACCGCGACCCGCTACCACTCGCTGGCCGCCGAGCCGGAGACGGTCCCGGCCGAGCTCGAGGTGACCGCCCGGACGCACGACGGCATCATCATGGGCCTGCGCCACCGTGAACTGCCTGTCGAGGGCGTGCAGTTCCACCCGGAGTCGGTGCTGACCGAGCACGGCCACCTGATGCTGGCCAACTGGCTGGTGGAGTGCGGGGACCAGGGCGCCGTGGCGAGGTCGGCGGGGCTCGCCCCGGTGGTGGGCAGGGCCACGGCGTGACCGCGCTGCGCCCCGAGCGTGAGGACACGTACGGCGCCGCGCCCTACGAGTCCTTCGGCGGCGATCCGTACGTGGCCGATCCGTACGTCTCTCCGCAGGGTCATGGAGCCTCTCCGCAGGGCGGGGAGTCGTTCGAGGGGCCCATCGACGAGGAGACGGTGGCGCTGCGGATACCGCCGCCGCCGCCCGGGTTCGGCGGCCCCAGATCCGCCTCTGACGCCACAGCAGCCTCTGCCGCCTCCCGTGTCCCTCCGGGCGGCCGGGCGGCCCGCAGAAAGGCCGCCAAGGGCCGTCGTGGGCGTCACGGGGGCGCATCCGAGGAGTTCTCCGCGTCCTCCCAGGCCTCCGCGGCCTCCGCCTTCGAGGCCGACGCGCCGTCGCAGGACGAGCGGCCCCTGTCGCGGATGGAGGCCCGCCGACGGCAGCGGGCGCGCAAGCCGAGCGCGGCCGTGGTCGCCAGCCGGGCGGTCGGCGAGGTGTTCATCACCACCGGCGTGCTGATGCTGCTGTTCGTCACCTACCAGCTGTGGTGGACGAACGTGCGGGCGCACGCGCAGGCCGACAAGGAGGCGAGCAGCCTCCAGGACGACTGGGCGAACGGCAAGGGCGCCCCTGGCGTCTTCTCGCCGGGGCAGGGCTTCGCGATCCTGCACATCCCCAAGCTGGACGTGGTGGTGCCGATCGCCGAGGGCGTCAGCAACAAGAAGGTGCTCGACAAGGGCATGGTCGGCCACTACGGGGAGGGCGCGCTGACCACGGCGATGCCCGACGCCAAGACCGGCAACTTCGGTCTTGCGGGCCACCGCAACACCCATGGCGAGCCGTTCCGCTACATCAACCGGTTGCAGGCCGGCGACGAGATCGTCGTAGAGACGCAGGACGAGTACTTCGTCTACAAGATGACGTCCTCGCTGCCGGTGACCGCGCCGAGCAACACCAGCGTCCTGGACGCGGTCCCGCCGGGCTCGGGTTTCACCGCGCCCGGCCGCTACATCACCCTGACCACCTGTACGCCGGAGTTCACCAGCAAGTACCGGTTGATCGTCTGGGGCAAGATGGTCGAGGAACGGCCGCGCAGCAAGGGCAAGCCGGATGCGCTAGTCGAGTAGGGGCACATGAACGTGGCAGCGACCACCGGCGACACCGAGCAGGCACCGGACGCAGAGGACACGGAGGGCACGGAGGGCACGGTGGCGGGGCCGCCGCGCCGGGGACGGATCGCCTTCGCCGTCAGCGTCTTCGGTGAACTCCTCATCACGGCCGGGCTGGTGCTCGGCCTGTTCGTCGTCTACTCGCTCTGGTGGACGAACGTCGTCGCCGACCGGCACGCGGGCAAGCAGGCCGACAAGGTGCGCGACAACTGGGCCCGGAGCGACAGCGGGCCGGGCGCGCTCGACACCAAGGACGGCATCGGCTTCCTGCACGTGCCGGCGATGAAGAACGGCGAGGTCCTGGTCGAGAAGGGCACCTCGACGTCCGTCCTCGACGACGGCGTCGCCGGCTACTACACCGACCCCGTCAAGGCCACGCTCCCCACCACCGACAAGACGGGCAACTTCACCCTCGCCGCGCACCGCGACGGCCACGGCGCGAAGTTCCACAACATCGACAAGCTGGAGAAGGGCGACCCGATCGTCTTCGAGACGAGGGACGACTGGTACGTCTACAAGGTCTACGCCGTCCTCCCGGAGACCTCGAAGTACAACGTCGAGGTCCTCGGAACGATCCCGGAGGAGTCCGGCAAGAAGAAGGCCGGGCACTACATCACGCTGACCACCTGCACCCCGGTGTACACCTCGCGGTACCGCTACGTGGTCTGGGGCGAGCTGGAGCGGGTGGAGAAGGTGAACGCGGACCGCACTCCGCCGAAGGAACTGCGCTAGCGCAGGGGCTACGGGAAGCGCAGGGGCTACGGGAAAAGAGCGGGGCCCTGCCGGACGTGTTGTCCGGCAGGGCCCTTTTCGTTCGCTGTTCGCTGCTCGACGGGTGCGGCTAGCCGCCGGTGCCGCCGAAGAAGCTGGTTCCGCCGTTGTTGTTGCCGCCGTTGTTGTTGCTGTTGCCGCCTACCGTCACCAGGTTGACCGTCTGGCCCGAGTTCACCGTGCTGCCGGGGCTGGGGTCTGCGCTGAAGACGATGGCGTCGTCGTCGTCCGAGCCGGTGATGTTGCCGACCTGGAGGCCCGCGTTCTCGATCGCCTGCTTGGCGTCCTTCAGCTTCATGCCCTGGAGGTTGGACGGGACCTGGACCTGGCTGCTCTTGCCGATCTGGATCGTGACCGTGGAGCCCTTGTCGGCCTGGGAGCCGATGGACGGGCTGGTCGAGATGACCTTGCCGACCTGGTTCTGGTCCTGGGTGTCGACCTCGACGCAGTTGCCGGTCAGGTTGTTCTGCTGCATCTGCGCCTTGGCCTCGTCGCAGCTCTTGCCCGAGACGTCCGGGACGGTCGCCTTCTCCTCGGCCTTGGCGATGGTGAGGGTGATGGTGGTGCCCTTCTGCACCTCTTCGCCGAGCTTCGGGTCCTGTTCCAGGACGGTGCCCGCCTCCTCGGTGGAGACCTGCTCCTTCGTCTCGACGACGAACCCGTACTTGTCGCCTTCCAGGATCGTCTTGGCCTCGTCGAGCTGCTTGCCCAGGACACTGGGCACGGCCACCTTCGGCGCGCCGGTCGAGACGACCAGGTTGACGGTGTCGCCCTTGTTGACGTTCTGGCCGACCGCCGGGTCCTGCGAGCAGATGTTGCCCTTGGCGGTGCTCTCGCAGGCCTTCTCGGTGAAGACCGCTTTCAGCTCGGAGTTGACGGCCATCGTCTTGGCCTCGGCCTGTGTGTGGTTCACGAAGTTCGGCACCGGGAACGGCTTGTCCGCCGCGCCGCCGCTGGTGACCCACTTGCCGATCAGGACCGCGCCGACCAGCACCAGGACGGCGGCCACCACCAGCAGGATCGTCGAGGCGTTCGACTTCTTCTGACGGCGCCGGTCCGGGCGGTCGTCGTAGCCGAAGCTGCCGTCGTCCGGGTTCATCGGCGGCAGCATCGACGTGGCGCCGGCGTCCGCGGAGCGCATGGCCGTGGTGGCCTGGTCGTCGCCGTAGCCGCCGTAGCCGACCGAGCCCATCGCCGCCGTGGCCGCGACCGGCTGGCCGTCGAGGCAGGCCTCGATGTCGGCGCGCATCTCGTCGGCGGACTGGTAGCGGTAGTTCGGGTCCTTGACCAGCGCCTTCAGGACGATGGCGTCCATCTCGGGGGTGATCTCGGGGTCGAAGACGCTCGGGGGCTGCGGTTCCTCCCGTACGTGCTGGTACGCCACCGCCACCGGGCTGTCGCCGACGAACGGGGGGCGGACCGTGAGCAGCTCGTACAGCAGGCAGCCCGTGGAGTAGAGGTCCGACCGCGCGTCCACCTGCTCGCCCTTGGCCTGCTCCGGGGAGAGGTACTGGGCGGTGCCGATGACCGCGGACGTCTGCGTCATGGTCATGCCGGAGTCGCCCATGGCGCGGGCGATGCCGAAGTCCATGACCTTGACCTGGCCGTTGCGCGTCAACATGACGTTCGCGGGCTTGATGTCACGGTGGACGATGCCGGCTCTGTGCGAGTACTCCAGGGCCTGGAGGATGCCGATGGTCATCTCCAGGGTCCGCTCCGGCAGCAGCTTGCGGCCGGAGTGGAGCAGCTCGCGGAGCGTGGAGCCGTCGACGTACTCCATGACGATGTACGGGATCGAGACCCCGTCGATGTAGTCCTCGCCCGTGTCGTAGACCGCCACGATCGCGGGGTGGTTGAGCGAGGCGGCCGACTGGGCCTCCCGGCGGAACCGGGCCTGGAAGGAAGGGTCGCGCGCGAGGTCCGCGCGCAGCGTCTTCACCGCCACGGTGCGGCCGAGGCGGGTGTCATGCGCGAGGTAGACCTCGGCCATGCCACCACGACCGAGCACATGGCCCAGCTCGTACCGGCCGCCGAGGCGACGCGGCTCTTCCATAGCTACCTACCAGCCCTCTCCGTCGGTCCCGACCGGCACACGTGTGCGGTCGGAGGCTGCCGTCCGGGCATACCGTACCCGGCTCGCTTCCTGTGACCTGGCCAAGCCCGTCACCCGATACAGGACCGGTATCGCAACGTGCACCGATACGTAGGCGACGTGATAGGGGTCACTTCTTGCTGTCGATGACTGCCTTCATCACGTCCCTTGCGATCGGGCCGGCCAGACCGCCGCCGGTGATGTCGCCGCGGTTGGCGGCGCCGTCCTCGACGACGACGGCGACGGCCACCGGCGCGCTGCCGTCGGACAGCTTCGCGTACGAGATGAACCAGGCGTACGGCTTCTCGCTGTTGTTGAGGCCGTGCTGGGCGGTACCGGTCTTGCCGCCCACGATCACGCCGTCGATCTTCGCCTTGCCGCCGGTGCCCTGCGCGTTGCTGACGACGGTCTCCATCATTTCCTGGAGGGCCTGCGCGGTCTTGGACGAGACGGCCTGGGAGAGCTCCTTGGGCTCGGTCGTCTCGATCGTGTCCAGGTTCGCGGCCTTGAGCTCGTCGACCATGTACGGCTTCATCAGCTTGCCGTCGTTGGCGACCGCCGAGGCGACCATGGCCATCTGCAGCGGGGTGGCGCGGTTGGAGCCCTGGCCGATGCCGTCCTGGGCGTTCTGCGGCCGGTTGTCCTCGGGGAAGACGCTCTCGGCGGCGCGCACCGGAGTGTCCAGCTCCTTGTCGTTGAAGCCGAACTTCTTCGCCTGCGCGATCATCTTCTCGTTGCCGACGTTGTCGGCCATCTTCGCGAAGACGGTGTTGCAGGAGACCATGAGCGCATAGCGCAGGGTGGCGTTCTCGCAGGCGCCGTGCTCGTTGGTGAGCTTGGACGAGGACTGCGGCAGCGGGAACGGGTCAGGGGTCTCGGTCTTGTCGTCGATCCCCGCGACCTCCCCGTTCTCCAGCGCCGCGGCGGCGGTGACCACCTTGAACGTGGAGCCCGGCGGGTAGGTCTCGCGCAGCGCGCGGTTGAGCATGGGGTCGTCGGCGTCGTTCTTCTTCTGGACCGCGTTCCAGGCCTTCGCGTCCGTGTCGGAGTTCCCGGCGAACTTCGAGGGGTCGTACGACGGGGTCGACACCAGGGCCAGGATCTTGCCGGTGGACGGCTCGATCGCGGCGACCGCGCCCTTCTTGCTGCCCAGGCCCTCGTAGGCGGCCTTCTGCGCGGCGGCGTTGAGGGTGGTGACGACGCTGCCGCCCTCCTTCTCCTTGCCCGTGATCATGTCGAGCGTGTTGCGGAAGAAGAGCCGGTCGTCGTTGCCGGTGAGGATGCCGTCCTCGAGGTTCTCCAGCTGGGTGGCGCCGAAGGCCTGCGAGGAGTAGCCGGTGACCGGCGCCCACATCGCGCCGTTGGTCCAGGTGCGCTTGTACTTGAAGTCGCCGCTGGTGGTCTCCGTGGAGCCGGTGATGGCCTTGCCGTCGACGATGATGTCGCCGCGCGGAGTGGCGTAGCGGGCGATGTTGACACGGCGGTTGGCGTCGTCGGTGGCCAGGCTGTCGGCCTTGACGTACTGGAGCCAGTTGTCGCGGAGCAGCAGGGTGAGGATCAGCAGGCCACAGAAGATCGCGATCCGGCGCAGGGGCTTGTTCACGGGCGGACCACCTGGGTCATCTCGGCGTCGGGGTTGGCGGCGGGGGCGGGCGCCGGGCGGCGCGCGGTGTCGCTGATTCTGATGAGGATGCCGATCAGCGCCCAGTTGGCGATGACGGAGGAGCCGCCGTAGGCCAGGAACGGCATCGTCATACCGGTGAGCGGGATGAGGCCCATCACACCGCCGGCGACGACGAACACCTGGAGGGCGAAGGCGCCGGAGAGGCCGATGGCGAGCAGCTTGCCGAAGGGGTCGCGGGCGGCGAGGGCGGTGCGCACGCCGCGCTCGACGATCAGGCCGTACAGCAGCAGCAGGGCCATCAGACCGGCCAGGCCCAGCTCCTCGCCGAAGGTGGCGAGGATGAAGTCGGAGTTGGCGGCGAACTTGATCAGCTCGGAGTGGCCCTGGCCCCAGCCGGTGCCGAGGGTGCCGCCGGAGCCGAAGGCCCACAGGGCCTCCATCGCCTGCTCGGAGTGGCCGACGACCTGGTCCTGCGAGAGCTTGTACTCCTTCATCGGGTCGAGCCAGGCCTGGACGCGCTGCTGGACGTGCGGTTCGAAGCTGGCCACGCCGACCGCGCCGGCCGCCGACATCAGCATGCCGAAGACGATCCAGCTGGTCCGCTCGGTGGCGACGTACAGCATGATGACGAACATGCCGAAGAACAGCAGCGACGTTCCGAGGTCGGTCTCGAAGACCAGGATCAGGATCGAGATGAACCAGACGACCAGGATCGGGCCGAGGTCGCGGCCGCGCGGCAGGTAGAGGCCGAGGAAGCGGCGGCTGGCCAGGGCGAGCGCGTCGCGCTTCACCATCAGATAGCCGGCGAAGAAGATCGCCAGGACGATCTTGGCGAACTCGCCGGGCTGGATGGAGAAGCCCGCGACGGAGATCCAGATCTTCGCGCCGTAGATGTTCTGGCCGAGGCCCGGCACCAGCGGCAGCAGCAGCAGGAACAGGGCGCCGACCATCGAGATGTAGGTGTAGCGCTGCAGGACGCGGTGGTCCTTGAGGAAGATCAGCACCACGATGAAGAGCGCGATGCCCAGCGCCGTGTACATCAGCTGCCGGGGCGCGGCCGTGCCCGCCTGCTCGATCCGCTGGAGCAGCTTGGACTGGTCCAGCCGCCAGATGGCGACCAGCCCGAGCCCGTTGAGCAGGGTGGCCAGCGGCAGCAGCAATGGGTCGGCGTACGGCGCGAACTTGCGTACGACGAGATGGGCGACGCCGGCCAGCAGGCCGAGGCCGAGGCCGTAGCTCAGCAGGCCGGACGGCACCTGATCGTTGATCGCGAGGCCCACGTTGGCGTAGGCGAAGACCGGGATCAGGACGGCGAACACCAGGAGCGCGAGCTCGGTGTTGCGCCGGCTCGGCGTGCCGATCGAGCCGATCGTGGACGTGTGATGCGTCGGCGTGGGCGACGTGTTCGTACTGCTCATCGTGTGACAGGGCCTCTCACGGCTTGCCTACTGCTCACCGCACCGCGAGACGACCTTCTGCTCTTCCTCCGAGAGAGTGGGGCCGGGGCTGGGAGTGGCGGTCGCGGACGTGGACGGGGACTGCGAACCCTGCGGGGTCGGGCTCGGTGATGCCTTGGACGTGAGGGATGTGGTGACGGTTCCCGTGGTCGGTGTGGCCTTGCCCGCGGGGGTCTTGGAGCCGGCCGAGGACTTGGTCGCGTCGGTCTTGGGCGCGTTGGCGTCCGTCTGCTTCTTGCACGCGGACGCCTGCACGGCCAGTTCGTCGATCTTCTTTCGGGCGCTGCTCAGGCTGCCTTCGGCGATGGTCGCCTGGACCTGCTTCTGCTGGTACTGCGGGAGGTACTTGAGTTCGATCTCGGGGTGGTCCTTCTCGACCTTCGACAGCGACACCCAGGCCAGGTCCTGGCTGATGCCCCGGTACAGCGCGACGTGCTCGCCGCTGGTGCCGACGTAGTACTGCGTCTGCGTCCAGCGCCAGCCGCCGTACAGGCCGCCGCCGATGACGGCGAGGGCGAGCAGGCTGTAGGCGGACCGCTTGAGCCATCTGCGGCCCGTGCGGGGCTTGACGAAGTCGTCGTCGGTGTAGTCGAGGGAGCCCGCGAAGCCGCCGGTGGGGATGAAGCCGGTGACGTCGCCGGAGCCGGGCGGGCCGAACTCGCCGCCGCCGCCGTGGCCGCGCCGGCCGAGCCCGGAGGCGCGTCCGGCGGGGGTCTGCATGATGCCGTTGTCGTGCAGCTGGAGCTGGTTCTCGGCGACCGCGCCGACCACGACCGGGACGTCGGACAGCTGCCCGGCGAGGGTGTCGCCGGTGTCCAGGTCCAGGACGTCGGCGACGATGACGGTGATGTTGTCGGGGCCGCCGCCGCGCAGCGCGAGCTGGATGAGCTCGCCCACGGTCTCCTGCGGGCCCTGGTAGCTGGCGAGGGTGTCTTCCAGCGTCTGGTGGGAGACGACGCCGGAGAGGCCGTCGGAGCAGATCAGATAGCGGTCGCCGGCCCGCACCTCGCGGATCGAGAGGTCCGGCTCGACGTGTTCGCCGCTGCCCAGCGCCCTCATCAGCAGGGACCGTTGGGGGTGGGTGGTGGCTTCTTCCTCGGTGATCCGGCCCTCGTCGACGAGCCGCTGCACCCAGGTGTGGTCCTGGGTGATCTGGGTCAGGACGCCGTCGCGCAGCAGATACGCGCGCGAGTCGCCGACGTGCACCAAGCCCAGGCGCTGGCCCGTCCACAGCAGGGCGGTCAGGGTGGTTCCCATGCCCTCGAGCTGGGGGTCCTCCTCGACCAGGGCGCGCAGCTGGTCGTTGGCGCGCTGGACGGCGGTGCCGAGCGAGGTGAGGACGTCGGAGCCGGGCACGTCGTCGTCGAGAGCGACGATGGTGGAGATGGCCTCGGAGGAGGCGACCTCTCCGGCGGCGGCGCCGCCCATGCCGTCGGCGATGGCGAGCAGGCGGGGACCGGCGTAACCCGAGTCCTCGTTGCCCTCCCGGATCATGCCCTTGTGCGATCCGGCGGCGAAACGCAGTGACAGACTCATGCGCACCTCGCCCGTCGGCCCCGGGTACAGCCGGTCGTGTCGAGCCACACTGCCCACCCTCCGGTCGGGAGCACGCCGGGGCCCGGGGTGCCGGCCGCCGCCGCGTGCTCGCTCCGCTCGCGCTCACTCATGATGTAGCACTACTTCCGCAGCTCGATGACGGTCTTGCCGATGCGGATCGGCGCGCCCAGCGGGATCGGTGTGGGGGTCGTCAGCCGCGTTCGGTCGAGGTACGTGCCGTTGGTGGAGCCCAGGTCCTCGACGATCCACTGGCCGTCGCGGTCCGGGTAGATCCTGGCATGGCGGCTGGAGGCGTAGTCGTCGTCCAGCACGATCGTGCTGTCGTGCGCGCGGCCCAGGGTGATGGTCTGGCCCTGGAGCGCGACGGTCGTGCCCGTGAGGATGCCCTCGGACACGACCAGCTTCGTCGGGGCGTTACGGCCGCGGCGGCCGCCGGCGGCGGCGGCCTGCTGGCGTTGCTGCGGGGGCGCCTGCTGGCGCTGGGCCTGCTGCGGACGTCCCGCTTCCCGCCGCGAGCCGCGCTGAGTGACGCGCGTTCCGAAGAGGTCGCTGCGGATGACCTGCACGGCCACGATCACGAACAGCCACAGTACGGCCAAGAAACCCAGCCGCATGACCGTGAGGGTCAGCTCTGACATTGCCCCCGCTTCACCCTTCGGCTTGCCTATAGATAACGGTGGTGCTGCCCACGACGATCCGCGAGCCGTCGCGGAGCGTAGCGCGGGTGGTGTGCTGTCCGTCCACCACGATGCCGTTGGTGGAGCCGAGATCCTGGACAGTCGAGGGCGAACCGGTCCGGATCTCGAGGTGCCGGCGGGACACGCCGGGGTCGTCGATCCGTACGTCGGCCTCGGTGGAGCGGCCCAGCACGAGTGTGGCGCGGGAGATCTGATGGCGGGCGCCGTTGATCTCGATCCAGTGCCGGGTGCGCGATCCGGGCTGCGGTGCGCCGGCCAGCCCGCCGCCTGCCGCGCCGGGGCGCTGGGCGCCCGCGGTGGGCGGGTAGCCGTAGCCGCCGGGTCGGGCGCCGGGCGGCGGTGCGGCAGGCATGGGCGGAGCGCCGCCCGCGCCGGCGGGCGGATAGCCGTAGCCGCCGGGGCGCTGACCGCCGGCGGGCGCGCGCTCGGGCGCCTGCTGGTCGGTGGTGGAGGCGAGCGTGCGGCTGCGCACCCGGTACAGGCCGGTGTCGAGGTCGTCGGCCTTCTCCAGGTTGACCTTGATCGGTCCCATGAAGGTGTAACGCTGCTGCTTGGCGTAGTCGCGCACCATGCCGGCGAGCTCGTCGCCGAGCTGGCCGGAGTAGGGGCTGAGGCGCTCGTGGTCCGGCGCGCTCAGCTCCACGATGAAGTCGTTGGGGACGACCGTGCGGTCGCGGTTCCAGATCGTCGCGTTGTTGTCGCACTCGCGCTGGAGCGCTCCCGCGATCTCGACGGGCTGGACCTCGGACTTGAAGACCTTGGCGAAGGTGCCGTTGACCAGACCCTCGAGACGCTGCTCGAATTTCTTCAGGACTCCCATGGGGCACCTCCTCTGTCGTGACTTGCGTCCCGCGTGCTGCTGCTTGCCGTCGTGCCGCTTACCGTGCTGCCGCTTACCTGGTACTGCTTACTGATCGTATCCACGCGCGGGTGAATCGGCTGGTTCCCCCTGTCGGCCCCGTCGGGCTTCTGCCCAGGATCGTAGAGGCGGCAGAGGACCAGTGTCCCGCACCTGACTGTGGACCTTGCCCTGCTCCTGGGGAGACGGCCGCCATAGGTACGAGGTTGATACGTGAACCGGTCGTCGCCGAGACGCAGGGGGTCGCCGGCGGCTCTGCGGCGTGCCTCCGACGTGCCTCCTCCCGTGTCCTCTGCCCTGCCATAAGGGATGTGAACGCACCCTGGACCGCGTGCTAATGTTCTGCATGTCGGAAGGCGCGCCGGGCCGAAAAGCCCACAAGCCGGAGGACACACCCAATGCGCGGGTGGCGGAATAGGCAGACGCGCTGGATTCAGGTTCCAGTGCCCGAAAGGGCGTGGGGGTTCAACTCCCCCCTCGCGCACCAGCCGGAAGCCCCCAGGTCTCAGACCTGGGGGCTTCCGCATGTCTGCCCTGTAAGGGTTCCTGTGAGGAACGTCTCAGGGTCAGAGGCGGTTCCTGGCCGGGTTTTGGCTGGTCCTTCGCCGGTCCGCTGACGGTCCGTTGTCGGTCCTGCGCCGGTCTGCTGACGGTCTGCTGCAAGTCCGCTGCCGGTCTGCTGCCGGTCCGCTGCCGGTCTGCTGCCGGTCCGCAAAGGGGGCCGCTCGTCGATCGACGGTGTAGCCGGCTACACCACGCGCGCGGTGGTCTGCTACCCCGCGTCTGCGCAGGGCGCGACCTAGCGTGGGACACATGGGGAAAACACTCCGGCAGGCTGGGCGAGCCACGGGCCGGCTGGCCCTCGCCGCGCTGATGACCTTCGGCACGTATCTGTTCGTCACCGTGCTGCTGATCGCGGCCATCGGCACGCTCGCCGTCGTCGGCGCGTGGCTGCTGCCCGAGGCGGTGCTGCTGATACGCCGCATCGCCGGCGCCAAACGCCATCAGGTCGCCGCCTGGACGGGCCGGGAGATCCCCGAGGCCTACGAACCGCTCACCGGCACCGTGCGCACCCGCCTGCGCATCGCCGTCCGCGACCCCGGAACCCTCGCCGACCTTCGCTGGATGGCCGCCCACTACGTCTACGGCTGGCTGGTGCTGCTCGCGCTGCCGCTGTGGCCGGCCGCGCTGCTCGTCGACGGCGTACGGTGCGGACTGCTGCGCCGCGCTCCGCTGGTCCTGCCGCTGATCGTCCGGCTCGCCGACACCGAGGCCCGCTGGTCCGCCGCGCTGCTCGCGCCCTCCCCCAAGGCGCGGCTCGCCGCCCGGGTCCGGGCGCTCACCGAGACCCGCGCCGACGCGATCGCCGCGCACGGCGCCGAGCTGCGCCGCATCGAACGCGACCTGCACGACGGGGCCCAGGCCCACCTGGTCGCCCTGTCCATGCGGATCGGGCTCGCCCAGCGGGCCTTCGACCGGGACCCGGACACCGCGCGCCGGCTGATGGGCGACGCCCAGGACCAGGCCGAACAGGCACTGACGGAACTGCGTCACGTCGTACGCGGCATCCACCCGCCGATCCTCACCGACCGCGGCCTCGTCGGCGCGGTACGGGCGCTGGCGGCGAGCAGCGGACTGGATGTCACGGTGCGGGTGGAGGGGCTTGAGGACGGGTGGGGGGCCGTGGGCGCGGGTGGTTCCGGCGGTTCTTCGGGGGGTTCGGGGAGTGGGGGTGGTTCTGGCGGTTCTGGGGGATCCGGGGCTTCGGGAGGATCCGGGGCTTCGGGGGGATCCGGGTCGGTCGGGCTTAGGGCGCCCGCCGCCGTGGAGGCCGCCGCCTACTTCGCCGTGGCCGAGGCGCTGACCAACGTCGCCAAGCACAGTGGGTCGCCGCGGGCGACGGTGGAGCTGGAGCGGCTGCGCGCCGGGCTGCGGGCCGTCGTGTCGGACGAGGGGCTCGGGGGCGCGGACGACGGGGAAGGGTCCGGGCTGCTGGGGATCCGGCGGCGGGTGGCCGCGCTGGACGGCGTGGTGAGTGTGAGCAGTCCCGGCGGGGGGCCGACCAGGATCGTCGTGGAGCTGCCGTGCGTGTGGTGACCGACTGGGGGTGGTGACCGACTGGGGGTGGGGAGGGCGCGGGAGAGCGCGGAGGGTGCGGGAGCGGAGGGGAGTGTGGGAGAGGGAGGTCGCGGTGGGAGCGGCGGCTGGGGGGCTGGGGGCTTGAGGGCTTGCGGGCTGAGGTTGGAGCGCTGGGGGGTTGCGGGTTGGGGCCGGAGACCTGGAGGGGGTAAGGCTGGGGGCTGGGGGCTGGAAGTGGAGGCCCTGGAGGTGCTGGAGGTCCCGGAGGCATGAGGCCTGAAGGCCTGAGGCGTGGGGTGTGAGGCATGTGGCGTGAGGCGTGGGACGCCTGGAGGCCCGTTGGCCCGTTGGCCCGGAGGCCCGGTGGGCGTGTTTCACGTGAAACATGTGCGAAGCCCGCGGGCCCGGCGGCGGAGTCAGGGGAACTCCTGCCGTCGGGCCCGCGGGTTGCGCCGTATCCAGTCCCCACGGGATACGGCGCCGGCGGGGCCGCTGCCCTGAGCGCGGCCCCGGTCTGGGGTGCCGCCCCGGTCCGAGGCACCGTCCTGGTGTTGTCCGGGGAGGGGCCTAGTGGGCGGTGGGGAGGGCCGGTTCGGGCTGTTGGTCGGGCTCGGGCGTGGTCGGCGCCGGGATCTTGTGGCTGAGCTTCTCGCCCTCGACGTCGATGTTCGGGAGGAGGAAGTCCAGCCAGCGGGGGAGGTACCAGGCCTTGTCGCCGAGGAGGGACAGGATCGCCGGGACGATCGCCATGCGGACGACGAACGCGTCGAAGAAGACGGCGATGGCGAGGCCGAAGCCGATCATCTTGATCATCGACTCGCCGGCGCCGATGAAGCCGGAGAACACCGCCATCATGATCAGCGCGGCGGCGACGACGACTCGGGCGCTGTGCCGGAACCCGGAGACCACCGCCTGTCCGGGCCGGTCGCCGTGGACGTACGACTCCCTGATCCGGGAGACGAGGAAGACCTCGTAGTCCATGGCGAGGCCGAAGACGATGCCCACCAGGAAGATCGGCATCAGGCTCATGATCGGGCCGGTCTGCTCCACGCCGAGGAGTTCCGCGCCGTGCCCCTGCTGGAACACCAGGACGACCGAGCCGAGGGCGGCGAGGACGGAGAGGAGGAAGCCGAGGGCCGCCTTGAGGGGCACGAGGAGGGAGCGGAAGACCAGCAGGAGCAGGACGACGGCGAGTCCGACGACCAGGGCGAGGTAGGGGAACAGGGCCGCCTGGACCTTCTCGGCGACGTCGATGTTCAGCGCGGTGGAGCCGGTGACCTCGTAGTGCGCGCCCGCCTTCGCCTCGATGCCGCTCCGCTCGTCGCGGATCAGCTGGACGAGGTCCTTCGTCTTCTCGTCGGTGGGGCTGGTGGACGGGGTGGCGGAGAAGACGGCCGTGTCGCCGGCCTCGTTGAAACGGGCGGGGGAGACGGACACGACGCCGTCGGTGGCCGCGATGTCCTTCGAGATCGTCGCCACGGCCGTCTTCGGGTCGTCGGCGCCCTTCGCGTCCACGACGATGGTCAGCGGTCCGTTGAAGCCGGGTCCGAAGCCGTCGGCGAGGGCGTCGTAGGCGCGGCGCTCGGTGGTGGAGGTCGACTTGGCCTCGTCGCCGGGCATGCCGAGCTGGAGGTCCAGGGCGGGCACGGCGACCGCGCCCAGACCGACGACGCCCAGCAGCAGGACGGGCAGGGGGCGTCGGACGACGAGGCCGGCCCAGCGGCTGCCGCCGTTGTGCGGCTTCAGCGCCTTGCGGCGACTGCGCTTGGAGTTCTTGCGGACGCCCCGGGACAGGACGGCGTTCGGCCAGAAGCCGAGGAGCGCGGGGACCAGGGTCAGGCAGATCAGCACGCCGACGAGGACCGCGCCGGCCGCGGCCAGCCCCATCTTGGTGAGCATCGGGATGCCGACGACCGACAGACCGGCCAGTGCGATCACCACGGTCAGACCGGCGAAGACGACCGCCGAGCCCGCCGTGCCGGCCGCCAGGCCCGCCGCCTCACGGGGCGTGTGGCCCTTGGCGCGTTCCTCGCGGTAGCGGGAGACGACGAACAGGGCGTAGTCGATGCCGCAGGCCAGGCCCAGCATGGTGGCGAGGGTGCCGGTCGTCTCGGACAGGCCGAAGGCCTCGGAGGCCGCCATGATCGTCGCCATGCTCACGCCGACTCCGACGACGGCGGTCAGCAGCGGCAGTCCGGCGGCGGCGAGCGAGCCGAAGGTGAGCAGCAGCACGAGGGCGGCCACGGCGATGCCGATCGCCTCCGCGGAGCCGCCCGCCGACGGCTGGGTGGCCAGCGCGTCCCCGCCGACCTCCACGGTCAGACCCGCGTCCCGGGCCTGGGCTATCGCCGTTTCGAGGTGCTTCTTGGCGGTGTCGGTGAGGTCGGAGGCCTTGGCCTCGAAGGTGACGGTCGCGTAGGCGGTGGTGCCGTCCTCGCTGACGGTCCTGGCCTGGAAGGGGTCGACGGCGGCGGCCACCTGGGACCCGTCGGCGGCCTCGTCGACCAGCTTTTCGACGGCCTTGCGGTTCTCGGCCGCGGTGACCTTCTCGCCGTTCGGCGCGACGAACACGATCCGTGCGCTCGCTCCGTCGGCCGCCGTCCCGGGGAAGCGCTGCTCCAGCAGGTCGAACGCCTTCTGCGACTCGATGCCGGGCATCGTGAAGCCCTCGTCCGAGGCGGTGGGGGCCTTGGCGGCGAGGAAGCCGGCCGCGCCCAGGACGCCCACCCACAACAGGACCACGAACCAGCGCCACCTGTAGGCCGCACGGCCTAGGTGGTAAAGGACAGTTGCCATGGTGGGAGGGCCTCCACATCGGTGGAACGGGGACGTTCGTCTCGGACGTCCTCGCGGACGTTCTTCTCTGGTTGTCCACGATTCCTGCGGGGCCGCGGCGGAACGAGGGGGCGGCCTCCCGGATGAGGGTGTAGCGGGCTACACCATCGGTGACCTGCGTCGCTCGGTTCGGGCGGGGAGTTGTCCACAAGCGCCGAGTTGTCCACAGGGGCTGACGCGGTGCAGGCGTCGGGCTGTACGGTCGGCTCGAATTGATCGGCATGTACGTGTGTGGGGGAGGCGGTCGCTGTGACCGAGGTCGGTGGGGACGTGCGGGGCACGGACGTGGCGGGGGCGGACGGGACGGGCGGGGCCGCGGGTGTGGGGCCGCGCCTTCCCCAGGTGCGGGGATTCGCCGAGTGGCCCGTTCAGGGGGCGGCTTCCCCGAAGGAGACGGGCAAGGCGCTGCGTACCCGGGTGCCGCGGTCTGCGCACGCCGAGTTCGACCTGGACCCCGCCCGCCCTGACGCGGTGACGACGGTCGAGGAGTCCAACCGCGGCCGCATCCCCGGGCTGACGCCGATAAGGGTCGGCCGGATGGCGGCCACCCCCTTCGCGTTCCTGCGCGGCTCCGCGGGCCTCATGGCCTACGACCTGGCCCGCACCCCCATGACCGGGATCCGCGCCCAGATCTGCGGCGACGCCCACGCGGCCAACTTCGGCCTCTACGGCGACGCACGCGGCGGCTTGGTCATCGACCTGAACGACTTCGACGAGACGGTCGACGGTCCCTGGGAGTGGGACCTGAAGCGGCTCGCCGCCTCCCTGGTCCTCGCGGGCCGGGAGGCCGGCGCCGACGAGGACACCTGCCGCCAGGCGGCGCACGGAGCGGCCGGCTCCTACCGCCGCACCATGCGCCTGCTGGCCGGGCTCCCCGTCCTGGACGCGTGGAACGCCATCGCCGACGAGGAGCTCGTCTCCCACACCGACGCCCATGACCTGCTGGGCACCCTGGAGCGGGTGTCGGAGAAGGCGCGGGCCAACACCAGCGGACGGTTCGCTGCGAAGTCGACCGAGCGCACCGAGAACGGCGGCCGCCGCTTCGTCGACGCGCCGCCGGTGCTGCGCCGTGTCCCCGACGAGGAGGCGGCGATCGTCGCCGCGTCCCTGGAGCACTACCTGACCACCCTCTCCGAGGACCGCCACCCGCTTCTGGCCCGCCACGCGGTCCACGACGTCGCCTTCCGCATCGTCGGCACGGGCAGCGTCGGGACGAGGTCGTACGTCGTCCTGCTGCTGGACCACCGGGGCGAACCGCTCGTCCTCCAGGTGAAGGAGGCCCGCGCGTCCGCCCTGGTGCCGCATCTGCGCACGGCTGGCTTCGAGACGCCGGAGGTCGACCACGAGGGCCGTCGGGTGGTGATCGGCCAGAAGCGCATGCAGGTCGTCAGCGACATCCTGCTGGGCTGGACGACCGTCGACGGACACCCCTTCCAGGTACGGCAGTTCCGCAACCGCAAGGGCAGCGTCGACCCCGCCGCGCTCGCCGCCGACCAGGTCGACGACTACGGCCGCATGACCGGCGCCCTTCTCGCCCGCGCCCACTCCCACAGCGCCGACCCCCGCCTCATCGCCGGCTACTGCGGCAAGAACGAGGAGCTCGACGAGGCGACGGCGGCCTTCGCCGTCGCCTACGCCGACCGCACGGAGGCGGACCACACGGATCTGGTGACGGCGGTACGGACGGGGCGGATCGCGGCCGAGACGGGGGTGTGACGGGAGCTGAGCGGGCGGGGAGCCTCGTTGGCCGCACCCTTGGCCTAGGCTGGTCGGGTGACGACCCCCGAAGCTGAGCAGCCCCGTCCCGAGGCGCGGCTGGAGCAGGCCGTGCGGGCCGCCGAGCAGGCGTTGATCGAGTTCGAGATCGCGGTGGAGACCTTCCGCGTCGAGGTCGAGAACTTCTCGCGGCTCCACCACCAGAAACTCGGACCCATGTACGCCCGGCTCGACGAGCTCGACGCGCAGATCGCGGAGGCCAGGGCCGCCCGCACCGGCGACCCCGAGGACGTGCGCAATGCGGCCGAGGCACGGGCCCGGGTGATGCCCATGCCCGGGGTCGAGGAGCTGTTCCACGGCTGGATGGACGGCGAGGGGCTGTTCCCGGAGGCCGCGGCGATGCTCACGGGCCAGTCGGTCCGGCCCCCGGAGCGGGTGCGGCCCAGCGAGGGCGCCCGCAAGCTCTACCGGGAGCTCGCCCGCAAGGCTCACCCCGACCTGGCGCAGGAGGACGGCGAGCGGGCCCGGCGCGAGGAGTTCATCACCCGGGTCAACGCCGCCTACGCCCGCGGCGACGAGGCCCTGCTGCGGGAGCTGGCCGAGGAGTGGGCGGCGGGTCCGGCGCCCGCGGAGCGCAGCCCGAGCCCCAGCGAGGAGCTCTACGCCCGCCTCGAGTGGCTCGCCCAGCGCAAGGAGATGCTGACGCTGGTCGCGCGGGAGCTGGAGGAGGGTGCGATCGGCGGGATGCTTCGGCTGGCCCCGGACGACCCCGACCGTCTCCTGGACGAGATCGCCGAGAAACTCCTGGCCGAGGTGGCCCAGCGCGAGGCCGAACTGGCGGAGCTGGTGGGCTAGCGGCGCTCTGCGGAGGCGCTGCGGTGCCCTGCGGCGGCGGTGCGGCAGGTGGTGTGACGGCGGTGCGGAGCCGTTGCGACCGGCGGTGCGGCGGCGCAGCAGCGGTGGGCGTCGGCCGATGTGGCGGTGGGCGTCGGCCGGGGTGGCCCGTCGGGTAGCGTCGGGGCATGAGTTTCGGAGCTGGTGTGCCCACGGCCGAGGTCGGGGACCTCAAGGACGACGACTTCCTGCTGGACGTCCGTGAGGACGACGAGTGGCAGGCGGGCCACGCCGAAGGGGCGCTGCACATCCCCATCAGCGAGTTCGTCGCCCGTTACGGCGAGCTGACCGAGGCGGCTCCGCAGGACGGCCGGGTCCATGTGATCTGCCGTTCCGGCGGGCGTTCGGCCCAGGTCACGATGTACCTCGTCCAGCAGGGCATCGACGCCGTGAACATCGACGGCGGCATGCAGCTCTGGGCCGCCGCGGGCCGCCCGGTCGTGACGGACGAGGGGCAGCCGGGCTTCGTCCTGTAATCCGCCGGAGAGCAAGGCGCGGCGGGGCGGCAGGTCAGGCCAGCGGATGGGCGGCCAGCAGGTCGCCCAGTGCCTCCTCGTGGGCCGCGGCCGGTCCGAGCGACAGCTCCAGGTGCTTGGCCCAGGCGTGGTACCGGTGCAGAGGATAGTCCACGTCGGCCCCGAAGCCGCCGTGCAGATGCTGCGCGGTCTGCACGATCCGCCGTACGCCGTCCGAGGCCCAGATCTTTGCCACGGCGACGTCCCCGGAGGCGGGCAGCGCGCCCGGCGCCTCGGCGGCGATGCGCCATGCGGCCTGCCACAGCGTGACCTCCATCGCCCGCAGGTCGATGTAGCGGTCGGCGGCCTGGACGGCGACGGCCTGGAAGCTGGCGATCGGGTGCCCGAACTGTTCCCGCTTGCCGGCGTAGTCGCTGGTCATCCGCAGGGCCTGTTCCCCCAGGCCGAGGGCCAGCGCACAGGTCCCCGTGGTCAGCAGCGTGCGCAGCCACTCCCAGGCGCCGTCGGCGGTGATGACGTCCCGGGCGGCGATCCGTGCCGATTCCAGGCGGAGTTCGCCGAGCCGCTCGCCGGTGGTGGAGATCTGCTCGGCGAGCACGGTCCCTTCCTGCCCGCGCGCGACCACGGCGAGGACGCTCCGGCCGTCGTCGCCGGTACGCGCCGGCACGAGGACGAAGTCGGCCTCGTACGCCCACGGCACCGCCGTCTGCACCCCGTCCAACACCCAGTCGCCGCCGTCACCGTGGTCCGCGCTGGCACCGCCGCCGCTTTCGCCGTCCCTCCGTGCGGTCACGGAGAGTTCGGCGGCGTCGTGGCCGGTACGGCCGTTCGCGGCGACGGTCAGGACGACCTCGCCCCGGCCCGCGCGCGCGAGCAGAGCGGACGTCAACTCCGGTCCGCCGTAGGCCTGTACGGCCGCGGCGGCCGCGCTGCTCTCCAGCAGCGGCACTCGTGCGAGCACCTTCGCCGACTCGCGCAGCACCAGACAGAGCGCGACGGCGTCCAGACCGGCTCCGCCGAACCTCTCGTCGAGCAGCAGGCTCAGCAGGTCCGCGTCGACGAGCTTCGCCCACAGCGCCCGGTCGAAGTCATGGGCGACGGCGCCCCTGGTGAGCGCGGGGCTCGGCACGCCGTCGGGGGCGACCCCGGCGAACACTCCCTGCGCGGCCTCGGCCGCCGCCTGCTGCTCCTCGGTGAAGGTGAAGTCCACGGCCTGTCCTCCCGACGGGTCAGCTCATCTGACGGAGCGTCAAGATAGAACAGGTTCTAGAAGAAGGGAACGCAGGGGACCGGAACAGCTGGTCACCGGTTCATGGTCAGACCGTCCAGGCCCATCTCCTCCTCGATCTCCCCGATCTCGCCGATCTCACCGATCGAAGTCCACCTCCACCGCCTCCGTCACCGGATGCGACTGGCAGGCCAGGACGTACCCGGCGTCCGTCTCCTCCGGCTCCAGCGCGAAGTTGCGGTCCATGCGGACCTCGCCGGAGACCAGGAAGGCCCGGCAGGTCCCGCACACCCCGCCCTTGCAGGCGTAGGGAGCGTCGGGCCGGTTGCGCAGCACCGTCTCCAGCACCGACTCCCCGTCCCGCACGGGCCAGCTCCCGCCCCGGCCGTCGAGCCGGGCGGTCACGGTGCTGTGGGCGGGGGCCGCCACGGTCGTCGTGGCCGCCGTGACGTCGACGTGGAAGATCTCCTCGTGGATGCGGGTCCGGGCGACGCCGATCGCCCGCAGCGCCTGCTCGGCGCCCTGCACCAGCCCGAACGGCCCGCACAGGAACCAGCCCGCCACGTCCTCGACCGGCAGCAGCGCGGGGAGCAGCTCGGTCAGCCGCTCCTGGTCCAGTCGCCCGGACGGCAGCCCCGCCTGCTGTTCCTCCCGTGAGAGCACGGTGACCAGGTGCAGCCGCTGCGGGTACCGGTCCTTGAGGTCGGCGACCTCCTCCAGGAACATCGTCGAGGCGGCCGTACGGTCGCTGCGGACGAGGCAGAACCGGGCGGCGGGCTCGCGCGCCAGCAGCGTCGCGGCGATCGACAGCACCGGGGTGATGCCGCTGCCGCCGACGACCGCCGCGTACAGGCCGGGCGCGGGCTCGAGGGTGAAGCGGCCGGCCGGGGTCATCACCTCCAGCTCGTCGCCGACGGCGATCTCCTTCAGCGCGTACGTGGAGAAGGCCCCGCCGTCGACCAGTCGTACGCCCACCCGGAGGGTGCACGGACCCTCGCCGCCGGGATCGGGCGCGGGCGAGCAGATCGAGTAGGTCCGCCGGATCTCCTCGCCGTCGGCCACGCGCCGCAGGGCGAGATGCTGGCCGGGCGCGTGCCGGTACTCCTCGCGCAGCCGGTCCGGGACCGTGAGCGTGAGGGCGACGGAGTCGTCGGTGAGCCGGTCCACCGCGGCCACCGGGAGCGGGTGGAAGCGGGCCATCACAACTCCTTGAAGTGGTCGAAGGGTTCACGGCAGGCGAGGCAGCGCCGCAGGGCCTTGCAGGCGGTGGAGGAGAAACGGCTGAGCAGCTCGGTGTCGACGGATCCGCAGTGCGGGCAGCGCACGGGGTCCGGTTCGACGGCGATCGTGCGCGTCGGACCCAGCTCCAACCCGACCGGACCGGACACCACTCCTGCGCGCGGGGGCGCGATGCCGAACTCCTGGAGTTTGCGGCGGCCTTCGGCGGAGATGTCGTCCGTCGACCAGGCGGGCGCGAGCACCGTGCGTACGGTGACGTCCCGCATCCCGTGCTCGTGCAGGGCCCGCTCGATGTCCAGCGACATCGCCTCCACCGCCGGGCAGCCCGTGTACGTCGGGGTCAGCTCGACCTCGACCCTGACCGCGTCGGTGCCGGTGCCGGTATCGGCGTCGCGCACATGGACGGCGCGCAGCACGCCGAGCTCCTGGAGGGTGAGCACCGGGAGTTCGGGGTCGGGCACCGAACCGGCGACCGCGAAAAGTTCCGCCTCAAGCGGGGTGAGCGTCACCATGACGCCCCCGGGTGGCTGCGGTGCAGATGCTGCATCTCGGCGAGCATCCGCCCGAAGGACTCGGTGTGCAGGCCCTGGCGGCCCGCGCCGGCTGCCCACGCACCGGAGCGGGGTCCCTCGGGGACGGTCAGGGTGGCCCGGCGCAGGATGCCCGCGACGGACTCCAGCCAGCTCGCGTCCAGGGCTTCCCAGTCGACGTCCAGGCCTTCCACCGGCTGGAACAGCTCGCCGGTGTACCGCCACAGGGCCTCGCAGGCCTTCTCCATCCGCGCATGGCTGACGTCGGTGCCGTCGCCGAGCCGCAGCGTCCACTGCTCGGCGTGGTCGCGGTGATAGGCGACCTCCTTGACGGCCTTCGCGGCGAGCGGGGCGAAAGGGCCCTGCCCTGCGGCCAGTTCGGCGTACAGCAGGTGCTGGTAGGTGGAGAAGTACAGCTGGCGGGCGATGGTGTAGGCGAAGTCGCCGCCTGGCTGCTCCACCAGCTGGAGGTTGCGGAAGGCGCGCTCCTCGCGCAGATACGCCAGGTCGTCCTCGTCCCCGGCCATCGACAGCAGGACCCGGGCCTGGCCCAGCAGGTCCAGCGCGATGTTGGCCAGGGCGACCTCCTCCTCCAGGACGGGGGCATGGCCCGCCCACTCCCCCAGGCGGTGCGAGAGCACCAGGGCGTCGTCGCCCAGGGCGAGGGCGGCTGTGACGGGAAGGGTGGCGGTCACAGGTGCTTCACCCCCTCCGGGATCTCGTAGAACGTCGGGTGCCGGTACGGCTTGTCGGCGGACGGCTCGAAGAACGGGTCCTTCTCGTCCGGGGAGGAGGCGGTGACCGCCGAGGACGGCACCACCCAGATCGAGACGCCCTCGCCGCGCCGGGTGTACAGGTCGCGGGCGTTGCGCAGGGCGAACTCCGCGTCCGGGGCGTGCAGGCTGCCGGCGTGGGTGTGGGAGAGGCCGCGCCGGGAGCGCACGAAGACCTCCCACAGCGGCCAGTCGGTGTTCGTCATGCCTGCTCTCCTTCTGTCCCGCGGGGCACGGCGCCGCCGGTGTGCTTGGCCGCGTAGGCCGCGGCGGCCTCCCGAACCCAGGCGCCCTCCTCGTGGGCCTGCCTGCGCTGCGTGATCCGCTGTTCGTTGCAGGGGCCGTTGCCCTTGAGGACTTCCTTGAACTCGGTCCAGTCGATCGGGCCGAAGTCGTGGTGCCCGCGCTCCTCGTTCCACCGCAGGTCGGGATCGGGGAGCGTGAGGTCGAGGGACTCGGCCTGGGGGACGCAGATGTCGACGAAGCGCTGGCGCAGCTCGTCGTTGGAGTGGCGCTTGATCTTCCAGGCGGTGGACTGCGCGGAGTGCGCGGACTCGTCGTCGGGCGGGCCGAACATCATCAGCGAAGGCCACCACCAGCGGTCCACGGCGTCCTGCGCCATCGCGTGCTGTTCGGGGGTGCCGTGGCTGAGGGCCAGCAGCAGCTCGTAGCCCTGGCGCTGGTGGAAGGACTCCTCCTTGCAGATGCGGACCATCGCGCGCGCGTACGGGCCGTAGGAGCAGCGGCACAGGGGGACCTGGTTGGTGATCGCGGCGCCGTCCACGAGCCAGCCGATCGCGCCGACGTCCGCCCAGGTCAACGTGGGGTAGTTGAAGATCGAGGAGTACTTCTGGCGGCCGGTGTGCAGCTTGTCCAGGAGTTCGTCGCGGCCGGTGCCGAGGGTCTCGGCGGCGCTGTACAGGTACAGCCCGTGGCCGGCCTCGTCCTGGACCTTCGCCATCAGGATGGCCTTGCGGCGCAGGGAGGGCGCGCGCGTGATCCAGTTGGCCTCCGGCTGCATGCCGATGATCTCGGAGTGGGCGTGCTGGGCGATCTGCCGCACCAGCGTGGCGCGGTAGGCGTCCGGCATCCAGTCGCGTGGCTCGATGCGCTCGTCGGCGGCCACGGCAGCGTCGAAGACGCGCTGGAAAGCGTCGTCGGCGGTGTCGGCGCTGTTCTCGCCGGCGTGCCGCTGTGTGCGGGCCGTCTGGTGGGCGGCTGCTGTCGCCATGCGGTCCCCCTTGACCTTCTGCCTTGACGTGGGCCTTTGTGCGGGCTTTGACCTGGGCGTCGACCCGGGTGTCGCCCGAGTCTTTCCCCGACCGATCGTTCGGTCCGTGCGATTCCATGGTGAGACGGCCGTCGTAAGGTGTCAACCGCTGTGGATAACCTGCGGGCGTCCGCTGTGGAAAACCTCACGGCCGAGCCGGGTCGGGCCGTGCGGGGGGAGGGCTGCGCCGAACGGGTGAGGCTGAGTACCGTTCCGTGCGCGGCCCCGCGACGCAGCGGGACGACGACCGGAATCGGGGAGACGGGGCGGAATGGACGCGTACGACGGAGGCTCTGACGCCCCACGGGGGCCGAGGACGTCAGCGGGACCGGAGGCGGAGACGCCGGCGCCGCCCGCGGAGGACGCCGTTCCGGGCCCTCGCGCCGAACTCCCGACCGCCGAGGCGGACGCAGGTGCAGGTGCAGGCGCGGGCGTCGGCGCAGGCGCGAGCGATGCGGCCCGTGACGCCCCCGCAGGGCCCCCGCGTGCGGACGCGGGCGTCCTCCCCGAGCCGACGCCCGTAGACCCGTCCCCTGCCCCGCCCGCCGAACGGCCCGCCTGGCCCGAGCTGACGCCCCCCCACGCAGCCCCCCGGCCCGAGCCTGCCGCCGCCCAGGCACTCGCCCCCGAACCCCGTACCGGCGTGGCCGCGCTCTCCCCCCGCTACCAGGTGGGCGCCGCCCTGGCGCTCGCCGTCGTCGCGGTCGCCGTCTGTGTGCACCTGGGGATGGTGTTCCTGCACGTCGCGCCGTCGAACACGGTCACCAAGACGCACGGCAAGGCGATCGACGAATGGGTCTATCCGGAGTTCGAGCAGAACTGGAAGCTCTTCGCGCCGAACCCGCTGCAGCAGAACATCGCCGTCCAGGTCCGCGCCCAGGTCCGCACCGCGGACGGCGGGTCGCGGACCACCGGCTGGTACGACCTGTCCGCGCAGGACGGCCGCGCCATCGACGGCAACCTGGTGCCCAGCCACACCGAGCAGAACGAGCTGCGCCGGGCCTGGGACTTCTTCACCGCCACGCACAACACGGACAACCGTTCCGTCGGCGTGCGCGGCGCCCTCTCCGAGACGTATCTGCGCCGGATCGTGGTGCTGCGTCTGGAGCGCGGCGGCGCGGCAGGCGCGGGCGGCGTCGTCGAGCGGGTCCAGGTCCGCTCCAGCACGTCCAACGTGACCCCGCCGAAGTGGAGCTCCGAGAAGGTGTCGACGAGTCCGGTGTACCGCGTGCTGTCCTGGTGGCCGGTGCCGACCGCCGAGGCCGAGGGAGGCGTGAAGTGAACCGGTTCACCCTGTCGGTGTCCGCCGCCATCGGCCGGGTCACCGAGTCGGCGCTCGGGCCGTACCAGAGCGCCGTGATCCGCATCGGCTTCAGCGCGACCTGGCTGCTGTTCCTGCTGCGCGAGTTCCCCCATCGCGAGGAGCTCTACGGCCCCGACGGCCCCTGGAGCTGGGAGCTGGCCCGGCAGCTGATCGACAACAACGGCGCGTTCACGGCCCTGATGTGGTCGGACGGGCGGGGCTGGTTCGAGGCGGTGTACGCGCTCGCCGTGCTGGCCGGTGCGCTGCTGCTGGTCGGCTGGCGCACCCGCACGATGTCGGTGCTGTTCATGGTCGGCGTGCTCTCGCTGCAGAACCGCAGCGTCTTCATGGGCGACGGCGGCGACAACGTGCTGCACCTGATGTCGATCTACCTGGTGTTCACGCGCTGCGGCCGGGTGTGGTCGCTGGACGCCCGACGGACGCGGCGCGCGGACGAGGCACGCGCGCGTGGGGAGCGGTTCACCGACCGGGTCGGTCCCGCCCTGTGGGCCGTGCTCGGGTTCGCGCTGGTCACGGTGACCGCGGCCGGCCGACTCGACGGCGACTGGACCATTCCGGCGCTCCTGTGGGCCGCGTGGGTCGCCCAGGGCCTCTGGTGGGCCGTAGGACGCTCTGCGAAGTCGGCGGAGCCCCGCATCCTGCTCGACGTGATCGGCAACGTCCTGCACAACGGCGCCCTGGTCGTGATCATGGCCGAGGCCTGTCTGATCTACGCGACGGCCGGCTGGTACAAGATCCAGGGCTCGCGCTGGCAGGACGGCACGGCCGTCTACTACCCGCTTCACCTGGACTACTTCTCGCCCTGGCCCGCTCTCGGCGACCTGCTCTCCAGCAGCGGCACGATGGTCATGCTCGTGACGTACGGGACGGTCATCGTGCAGGTCGCCTTCCCCTTCACGCTGTTCAACCGGCGCGTGAAGAACGTGCTGCTGGCGGTGATGATGACCGAGCACGCGGCGATCGCCCTGGTCCTCGGGCTGCCGTTCTTCTCGCTGGCGATGATCGCCACGGACGCGGTCTTCCTGCCGACGCCGTTCCTGCACCGGCTGGGCGGTTGGGCACTGCGCGCGCGTGACCTGGTGCTCTCGCGCGCCCCGCGCAAGGACGCGCCGCGGCCGCAGGCCCCGGAGAGCCCCGAGCCGACCCACGTAGGCTTCCCGGCATGACCGACCCCCTCGGCCTGTGGCGCCGCCTCGCCGACGCCTCCGTGCTGCTCGACGGCTTCCACGCCCTCAAGCACGCCGTGCGCTTCGGCGCCGAGGTCCCGGTGGCGGTCGCCGTCGACCGGTCGGCGACGCTCGCCCTCGCCGACGAACTCGCCCCCGACGTACGCCGGACCCTGGACGCGCTCCTCACGGAGGTCCCGGAGACGACGTACAGGTCCCTCGTCCCGCGCCCGCACCCCACCGGGGTCGCCGCCCTGGCCGTACGGCCCTCCCGCGAGGCCCGTCTGGAGCGGCTGGCGCGGCTCCCGCGCGCGGCACCCGTGGTGGTCCTCGACAATCCGCGCAACCTGGGCAACGCGGGGGCGGTGATCCGCCTCGCCGCCGGGTTCGGCGCGACCGGCGTGGTCACCACCGGGACCGTCGACCCGTGGCATCCCACGGTCGTGCGCGCCGGGGCGGGTCTGCACTTCGCGACCGCCGTGGAGCGGCTGTCCGTCGAAGAGCTGCCCGCCGGGCCGGTGTTCGCCCTCGATCCGGAGGGCGACGACATCCGGGGCGTGAAGCTCCCGGACGACGCCCTCCTCGCCTTCGGCTCCGAACGCAGCGGGCTCTCCGTCGAGCTGCGCGCGCGTGCCGACCATCTCCTCGCGCTGCCGATGCGCCCCCAGGTCTCCAGCTACAACCTCGCGACCAGTGTGGCCATGACGCTGTACCACTGGAGCGCCACCGGGGGCGCACCCGCTTAGGGACGGGCCCTGGGGGCTACGCGTCCCGGCGGACCTCGACCACCCGGAAGCGGTTCGCGACGAACGCGCCGTCGGTGAGGGCCGCGTTGGCCGCCGGGTTGCCGCCCGAGCCGTGGAAGTCGGAGAAGGCGGCCGTCTGGTTGACGTAGACCCCGCCGGTGAGGTTGAGGGACAGCTGGGCGGCCTCCTCCAGACAGACCTCCTCGACGGCCCTCTCGACCTCCTCGTCGGTGGTGTACGCGCCGACGGTCATCGCGCCCTTCTCGCGCACCGTGCGCCGCAGCAGGTCGACGGCGTCCGCGGCCGAGTCGACGGCGACGGCGAAGGAGACCGGGCCGAAGCACTCGTTCATGAAGGCGGCCTCGTCGTCCGCCCCCTCCCAGTACTTCCGCGCGCCGTCCAGCTTCACGATCACGGGCGTGCGCACGACCGCGTCCGGGAACTCCGGGTTGCTCACCTCGCGCGAGGCGAGGGCGACCTCGCCGAGGCCCGCGGCGGCCTCCAGGCGGGCCTTGACGTCGGGGTTGACGATCGCGCCGAGCAGGCCGTTCGCGCGCGTGTCGTCGCCGAGGAGGCCGTCGACCGAGCGGGCGAGGTCGGCGACGACCTCGTCGAAGGTCTTCGGGCCCTGGTCGGTGCGGATGCCGTCGCGCGGGATCAGCAGGTTCTGCGGGGTCGTGCACATCTGGCCGCTGTACAACGACAGCGAGAACGCCAGGTTGGCGAGCATGCCCTTGTAGTCGCTCGTCGACTCCACGATCACCGTGTTGACGCCGGCCTTCTCGGTGTAGACCTGCGCCTGGCGGGCGTTGGCCTCCAGCCAGTCGCCGAAGGCGGTCGAGCCGGTGTAGTCGACGATCCTGATCTCGGGGCGGACGGCCAGGGTCTTGGCGATGCCCTCGCCGGGCCGCTCGGCGGCCAACGCGACCAGGTTGGGGTCGAAGCCGGCCGCGGCGAGCACCTCGCGCGCGACGCCCACCGTCAGTGCGAGCGGCAGCACCGCGCGCGGGTGGGGCTTGACCAGGACCGCGTTGCCGGTGGCCAGAGACGCGAACAGGCCCGGGTAGCCGTTCCACGTCGGGAAGGTGTTGCAGCCGATGAGCAGGGCGATCCCGCGCGGGACCGGCGTGAACCGCTTGGTCAGCGCGAGCGGGTCGCGCTTGCCCTGGGGCTTGGTCCACTCCGCCGCGTCGGGCGTGCGGACCTGCTCCGCGTACGCGTACGCCACTGCTTCGAGGCCGCGGTCCTGGGCGTGCGGGCCGCCCGCCTGGAACGCCATCATGAACGCCTGGCCGGAGGTGTGCATGACGGCGTGCGCGAACTCGTGCGTCCGGTCGCTGATCCGCTTGAGGATCTCCAGACAGACCACCGCGCGGATCTCCGCGCCCGCGTCCCGCCAGGCGCGCTGCCCGGCCCGCATCGCGGGCAGCAGCGCGTCCACGTCCGCGTGCGGATACGTGACGCCCAGTGCGACGCCGTACGGAGAGACCTCGCCGCCCACCCAGTCGTCGGTGCCGGGCTGGCCGAGGTCGAGGCGGGTGTCGAGCACGGCGTCGAAGGCGGCCTTGCCGGCCGCCGCGTCCAGACTGCCGTTCTCCCCGTAGGCCTTCGGGTGTTCCGGGTGCGGGGACCAGTACGCGCGCGTGCGGATCGCTTCCAGGGCCTGGTCGAGGGTGGGCCGGTGCTGGGCGATCAGGTCGTGCGCGGTCGATTCGGCGGCCATGCGGGACCAACTCCTCGTCTTGAGATCTCTTCGTCGAGCTCATGACCTGGCAGAAACATGGGCAGGAACAGCCAGTCAGAGTTAGAGTAACCGAACGATCGGTCGGGACAAGGGGGCCTGCCGCATCTGTGGAAAACCTCGTGCGGGAGGATCGCGCACATGACAGCACTCGACCTCAGCAGCCCCGTGGCCGTCGTCGGCACCGGCACCATGGGCCAGGGCATTGCCCAGGTCGCACTGGTCGCGGGCCATGTCGTACGGCTGTACGACACCGTCCCCGGCCGCGCCCGGGAAGCGGCCGCCGCGATCGGCGCGCGCCTCGACCGGCTCGTCGAGAAGAACCGTCTCGCCGCCACCGACCGCGACGCCGCCCGCGCCCGCCTGCTGCCCGCCGAGCGCCTCGCCGACCTCGCGGACTGCACCCTGGTCGTCGAGGCCGTCCTGGAGCAGCTGGCGGCCAAGCAGGACCTCTTCCGGGGCCTGGAGGACGTCGTCGGCGAGGACTGTCTTCTCGCCACCAACACCTCGTCCCTGTCGGTGACCGCCATCGGAGGCGCGCTGCGCAACCCGGGCCGCCTCGTCGGCCTGCACTTCTTCAACCCGGCGCCGCTGCTGCCGCTGGTCGAGGTCGTCTCCGGGCACGCCACCGACGTCACCTCGGCCACGCGCGCGTACGAGACCGCCCGCTCGTGGGGCAAGACCCCGGTCGCCTGCGCCGACACCCCCGGCTTCATCGTCAACCGCATCGCGCGGCCCTTCTACGCCGAGGCGTTCGCCGTCTACGAGGCGCAGGGCGCCGACCCGGCCACCATCGACGCGGTCCTGCGCGAGTCCGGCGGCTTCCGGATGGGCGCCTTCGAGCTGACCGACCTGATCGGGCAGGACGTCAACGAGTCGGTCACGCACTCCGTGTGGCAGTCCTTCTTCCAGGACGTGCGCTTCACGCCCTCGCTCGCCCAGCGCCGCCTGGTCGAGTCGGGCCGCCTCGGCCGCAAGACCGGCCAGGGCTGGTACGACCACCAGGCCGACGCCGAGCCGGCCGAGCCGCACACCGCCGAGCCCCACCAGCGGCCCGCGTACGTCGTCGCCGAGGGCGACCTGGGCCCCGCCTCCGAGGTGCTCGCGCTGATCCGCGAGGCGGGCATCCAGGTCCGCGAGGACGAGGAGGACCACGGCACCCGACTGGTGCTGCCGGGCGGCGGCCAGCTGGCCCTCGCCGACGGACAGACCTCGGTGGAGTTCCGGGACGTCGTCTACTTCGACCTCGCCCTCGACTACCGCAAGGCCACCCGCATCGCCCTGTCCGCCTCCCAGGACACCTCCCAGCAGACCCTGTCCGAGGCGATCGGCCTCTTCCAGGCGCTCGGCAAGGACGTCAGCGTCATCGGCGACGTCCCCGGCATGATCGTCGCCCGTACGGTCGCGCGGATCGTCGACCTGGCGCACGACGCCGTGGCCAAGGGCGTGGCCACCGAGGAGGACGTCGACACCGCGATGCGCCTGGGCGTGAACTACCCGCTCGGCCCCTTCGAGTGGAGCCGCCGGCTGGGCCGCATGTGGGCCTACTCCCTCCTGGACGACCTGCACGACCGCGACCCCAGCGGCCGCTACGCGCCGTCCCTCGCGCTGTACCGGCACTCCTACGCCACCGAGAAGCGGGAGGGCGCCTCGTGACCACCGCCAAGCGCGACACGTACACCCCGGAGACCCTGCTCTCCGTCGCCGTCCAGGTCTTCAACGAGCGCGGCTACGACGGCACCTCCATGGAGCACCTCTCCAAGGCGGCCGGCATCTCCAAGTCGTCGATCTACCATCACGTCGCCGGCAAGGAGGAGCTGCTGCGCCGGGCCGTCAGCCGCGCCCTGGACGGCCTCTTCGGGATCCTCGACGAGGAGCACGCGCGCGTGGGACGCGACTCGGAGCGCCTGGAGTACGTCGTACGGCGCATGGTCGAGGTGCTCATCGGGGAGCTGCCGTACGTGACGCTGCTGCTGCGGGTGCGCGGCAACACCGACACCGAGCGGTGGGCCCTGGAGCGGCGCCGCGACTTCGACCACCGGGTCGCCGAGCTGCTGAAGGCGGCCGCCGCCGAGGGGGACGTGCGCGCCGACGTGGACGTGCGGCTCGCGACGCGGCTGGTCTTCGGGATGATCAACTCGATCGTCGAGTGGTACCGGCCGGGCGGCCGGGGGATGGTCGAGGCCGAGGTGGCCGACGCGGTGGTGCGGCTGGTCTTCGAGGGGCTGCGCACGGCGCGCTGAGTCCCTCCGCGGACCTGTCCCGGCCCGTCCTAGCCCTGCGGCTCCAGGTCCTCCTCCTCGAAGACCAGCAGCGTGCGTGTGCTGAGCACCTCGGGGATCGCCTGGAGCCGGGTGAGGACGACCTCGCGCAGGGCCCGGTTGTCGGGCGTGTGGACCAGGAGCAGGACGTCGAAATCGCCGCCGACCAGGGCGATGTGCGAGGCGCCGGGCAGCTGTCTGAGCTGGTCGCGCACTGTGCGCCAGGAGTTCTGCACGATCTTCAGCGTGATGTACGCGCTCGTCCCCTGACCCGCGCGCTCGTGGTTCACCCGGGCGCCGAAGCCGCGGATGACGCCGTCCTCGATGAGCCGGTTGATCCGCGCGTAGGCGTTGGCGCGCGAGACGTGGACCCGCTCGGCGACCGACCGTATCGAGGCGCGGCCGTCGGCCTGGAGCATCTGCAGGATGTCCTGATCGATGGGGTCGAGCGGACGCGGCGGCGGCAGCGGAGCGCTGCTCTGCGGCAGGAGGGCAGTGCTCTCGGGCAGCCGGGCGCCGCCCTCCTGCAGCGGGGCGCGGCCGTCCAGCGGCGGGGCGCTGCTGTCCGGACCGTCGGCCATTTGTTCAGGTGCCATGTCCCCCCGCCTCTCCGTCATGGACGTACTGCGTCCATCTCAGGCTGTGGAGAACCGTTTGTCCACAGCCTGAGGGTGCCTGTAGCCAAAATGTGCCGACGACCGAACAATCGGTAGGTGAGGCGGGTCACACGACACGCCTCCCGTAGCCGCTTCCACGAGGAGGTGCCGTCATGACGGTCCTGGAGCAGCGGGGCGCGTACCGGCCCACGCCGCCGCCCGCCTGGCAGCCCCGCACCGACCCCGCGCCGCTGCTGCCCGACGCCGAGCCGTACCGCGTCCTCGGCACCGAAGCGGCCGCGCAGGCCGACCCCGAGCTGCTGCGCCGGCTGTACGCCCAGCTGGTGCGCGGCCGCCGCTACAACGCGCAGGCCACCGCCCTCACCAAGCAGGGCCGGCTAGCCGTCTACCCCTCCAGCACCGGCCAGGAGGCCTGCGAGGTCGCCGCCGCGCTCGCCCTGGAGGAACGGGACTGGCTCTTCCCCAGCTACCGAGACACCCTCGCCGCCGTCGCCCGCGGCGTGGACCCCGTGGCCGCCCTCACCCTGCTGCGCGGCGACTGGCACACCGGCTACGACCCCTACGAGCACCGGGTCGCCCCCCTGTGCACCCCGCTCGCCACCCAGCTCCCGCACGCCGTGGGCCTCGCGCACGCGGCCCGTCTCAAGGGCGACGACGTGGTCGCCCTCGCCCTGGTCGGCGACGGCGGCACCAGCGAGGGCGACTTCCACGAGGCGCTGAACTTCGCCGCCGTCTGGCAGGCCCCGGTCGTCTTCCTCGTCCAGAACAACGGCTTCGCGATCTCCGTTCCGCTCGCCAAGCAGACCGCCGCCCCCTCCCTGGCCCACAAGGCCGTCGGGTACGGCATGCCGGGCCGCCTGGTCGACGGCAACGACGCGGCCGCCGTGCACCAGGTCCTCACCGACGCCGTACGGCACGCGCGCGAGGGCGGCGGTCCCACCCTCGTCGAGGCGGTGACCTACCGCATCGAGGCGCACACCAACGCCGACGACGCGACCCGCTACCGGGGCGACGCCGAGGTCGAGGCTTGGCGTGAGCACGACCCGATCCTGCTGCTGGAGCGCGAGCTGACCGCGCGGGGGCTGCTCGACGAGGCCGGCCGGCAGGCCGCGCGGGACGCCGCCGAGACGATGGCCGCCGACCTGCGCGCCCGGATGAACCAGGACCCGGTCCTCGACCCGATGGACCTGTTCGCCCACGTGTACGCCGAACCCACCCCCCAGCTGCGGGAGCAGCAGGCCCTGCTGCGGGCGGAGCTCGAGGCCGAGCACGCCGACCAGGGCAGTGACCGGGGCAGTGACCAGGGGAGCGCGCACCGATGACCACCGTCGCCCTCAAGCCGGCCACCATGGCGCAGGCCCTCACGCGCGCGCTGCGCGACGCGATGGCCGCCGACCCGTCCGTGCACGTCCTGGGCGAGGACGTGGGCGCCCTCGGCGGAGTCTTCCGGGTCACCGACGGACTCGCCGCGGAGTTCGGCGAGGACCGCTGCACCGACACCCCGCTCGCCGAGGCGGGCATCCTCGGCACCGCCGTCGGCATGGCCATGTACGGACTGCGCCCGGTGGTGGAGATGCAGTTCGACGCCTTCGCCTACCCGGCGTTCGAGCAGCTCATCAGCCATGTCGCCCGGATGCGCAACCGCACCCGTGGCCGGATGCCCCTGCCGATCACCGTCCGCGTGCCCTACGGCGGCGGCATCGGCGGCGTCGAGCACCACAGCGACTCCTCCGAGGCCTACTACATGGCGACCCCGGGCCTCCATGTCGTCACGCCCGCCACGGTCGCCGACGCCTACGGCCTGCTGCGCGCCGCCATCGCCTCCGACGACCCGGTCGTCCTCCTCGAACCCAAGCGTCTCTACTGGTCCAAGGACACCTGGAACCCCGAGGACCCGCAGCCCGTCGAGCCGATCGGCCGCGCGGTGGTGCGCCGCCCGGGCCGCAGCGCCACACTGATCACATACGGGCCGTCGGTCCCGGTCTGCCTCGAAGCCGCCGAGGCGGCCCGCGCCGAGGGCTGGGACCTGGAAGTCGTCGACCTGCGCTCCCTGGTGCCCTTCGACGACGAGACGGTCTGCGCCTCGGTACGGCGGACCGGCCGCGCGGTCGTCGTCCATGAGTCGGGCTCCTTCGGCGGCCCGGGCGGGGAGATCGCGGCCCGCGTCACGGAGCGCTGCTTCCACCACCTGGAGGCCCCGGTCCTGCGCGTCGCCGGCTTCGACCTCCCCTACCCGCCGCCGATGCTGGAGCGCCACCACCTGCCCGGCGTCGACCGCATCCTGGACGCCGTGGCCCGGCTGCAGTGGGAGGCCGAGAACTGATGGCACAGGTACTGGAGTTCAAGCTCCCCGACCTCGGGGAGGGACTCACCGAGGCGGAGATCGTGCGCTGGCTCGTCCAGGTCGGCGACGTCGTCGCCGTCGACCAGCCGGTCGTCGAGGTCGAGACGGCCAAGGCGATGGTCGAGGTGCCCTGCCCCTACGGCGGCGTGGTCACCGCCCGCTTCGGCGAGGAGGGCGCCGAACTGCCCGTCGGGGCCCCGCTGATCACGGTCGCGGTCGGCACGCCGGCCACCGGCGGCGAGGCCGAGGGCTCGGGCAACGTGCTGGTGGGCTACGGCACTTCCGAGGCGCCGGCGCGACGCAGGCGCGTACGGCCGGTCCAGCCGGCGCCCACTGTGTCCGCCGCCGTCGCCGCCCCTGCGCCCGCCGTCCCCACCAGGGCGACGGACGAGCCGGTCCCCGTGATCTCCCCGCTGGTGCGCCGGCTCGCCCGTGAGAACGGCCTGGACCTGCGGGAGCTGACCGGCTCGGGCCCCGAAGGACTGATCCTGCGCGCGGACGTGGAGAACGCGCTGCGGACACCGGCACCCGAGCCGACGCCCGTCGGCCCCCCGGCCGACGGCCACCGCATCCCCCTCAAGGGCGTCCGGGGCGCGGTCGCCGACAAGCTCTCCCGCAGCCGCCGCGAGATCCCGGACGCGACCTGCTGGGTGGACGCCGACGCGACGGAGCTGATGCGCGCCCGTACGGCGATGAACGCGACCGGCGGCCCGAAGATCGCCCTACTGGCCCTGCTGGCACGCATCTGCACCGCGGCCCTCGCCCGCTTCCCCGAGCTGAACTCCACCGTGGACATGGAGGCCAGGGAGATCGTCCGGCTCGACTCCGTGCACCTCGGCTTCGCCGCGCAGACCGAGCGCGGGCTCGTCGTGCCCGTCGTCCGCGAAGCGCACACCCGGGACGCCGAGGGGCTCACCGCGGAGTTCGCCCGGCTCACCGAGACCGCGCGGGCGGGCCGTCTCACCCCCGCTGAGCTGACCGGCGGGACCTTCACGCTGAACAACTACGGAGTGTTCGGCGTCGACGGCTCCACGCCGATCGTCAACCACCCCGAGGCGGCCATGCTCGGCGTCGGCCGCATCATCCCCAAGCCCTGGGTGCACGAGGGCGAGCTGGCGGTGCGCCAGGTCGTCCAGCTCTCGCTCACCTTCGACCACCGGGTGTGCGACGGCGGCACGGCCGGAGGCTTCCTGCGGTACGTGGCGGACTGCGTGGAACAGCCGGCGGTGCTGCTGCGCACGCTGTGATCCCGCGTCGGCTTCCGGGTTCCCCGTGATCGGGGGTGCCGCCGTCCCCGGGGCGGCACGCATACTCGGGGGATGACCTCGAACGAGCCCGTCGACACCACCGGCGCGTACGACGCCGTGGTGCTCGCCGGTGGCGGCGCCCGCCGACTCGGGGGCGCCGACAAGCCCGGCGTGCGGGTGGGCGGGCGCGCACTGCTCGACCGGGTCCTGGGGGCCTGCGCCGACGCGCGGACGACCGTCGTCGTCGCCGCCCCCCGGCCCACCGCGCGCCCGGTGCGCTGGGCGCGCGAGGACCCGCCCGGCGGCGGACCCGTCGCCGCCCTCGCCGCCGGACTCGGCCGCGCCACGGCGGACGACGTCCTCGTCCTCTCCGCCGACCTGCCCTTCCTCGCGGCGGACACGGTCCGGCGGCTGCTGGCCGCCCTGCACGCCGACGGGGCCGAGGGCGCGCTGCTCACCGACGCCGACGGCCGTGACCAGCCGCTCGTCGCCGCCTACCGCACGGCCGCCCTGCGCCGCGAACTGACGGCGCTCTCCGCGACCGGGTCCGGCGGCGGCCTCACCGGGCTGCCCCTGCGCCGGCTGACCGCCGGGCTCGACCTCACCCGCGTCCCCGACCCGGTCGCGTCCTTCGACTGCGACACCTGGGACGACATCGCCACCGCCAGGGCACGGATCAGGGAGCATGGCCACGTGTTGGATGAATGGATTTCCGCAGTCAAGGACGAACTGGGCATCGACCTCGAGGTCGACATCGGCGTCCTCCTCGACCTCGCCCGTGACGCCGCCCACGGAGTGGCCCGGCCCGCCGCCCCGCTGACCACCTTCCTGGTCGGCTACGCGGCCGCCCAGGCGCAGGGCGGCCCCGAGGCCGTCGCCGAGGCCGCCCGCAAGGCGGCCGCGCTGGCGCTGCGATGGGCGGAGGAGGCCGAGGCGGAGAAGGCCGAGAGGGCTGAGAAAGCGGAGAAGGCCGAGAAGGACACCCCCACCGGGCCCGGCGCCCCCGGGCCGGACGCCGGATGACCGCCCGCGGCGCCCGGCAGGGCCTCGACGCCGAGGACTTCGACGTCGAGGAGGCGCTCGCCCTCGTGAAGGACGGCAACGGCTCCGCCCGCCCCGCCGACGACCGCGGCCCCGCGACCGTGCCGACGGCCGCGCGGGGCGCGGACCGAGGCCCCCGCGCCTCCCACGCCCCGGGGACCGCCCCGGAGGCAGGTCACCGGGCCACCCTCTGGCCCGAGGCGCGCAAGATCGCCGCCCGGGCCGCCCGGGCCGGCGCCGCCCGCCGGGCCCCCGTCTCCGTGAGCCTCGGCGACGCCCTCGGCCTGGTCCTGGCCGCCCCGCTGACCGCCCTCACCGACCTGCCCTCCTTCGACACCTCCGCCATGGACGGCTGGGCGGTCGCGGGCCCCGGCCCTTGGCGCGTCCGGGACGAGGGCGTGCTGGCCGGAAGCACCGCGCCCGCGCCGCTCGCCGACGGCGAGGCCGTCCGGATCGCCACCGGCGCCCGGATCCCCCCGGACACCACCGCGGTCCTGCGCAGCGAGCACGGCCGCGCCGACGACAAGGCCCGGCTGCATCCCACCCGGGACATGAGCCACGGCCAGGACATCCGCCCCCGGGGCCAGGAGTGCCGTAGCGGCGACCAGTTGCTGCCCACCGGGGCGGTGGTGACCCCGGCCGTCCTCGGGCTCGCCGCGGCCGCCGGGTACGACACGCTGGCCGCCGTACCGCGTCCCCGGGTCGAGGTGCTCGTCCTCGGCGACGAACTGCTCACCGAGGGTCGGCCGCACGACGGCCTCATCCGGGACGCGCTCGGCCCGATGCTGCCGCCGTGGCTGCGGGCGCTGGGGGCCGAGGTCATCGCCGTGCGCAGGCTCGGCGACGACGCGGAAGCCCTCCACCAGGCCGTCACGGCATCCGACGCCGACCTGATCGTCACCACCGGGGGCACCGCCTCAGGACCCGTCGACCATGTGCACCCCACCCTGCGCCGCATCGGCGCCGAGCTCCTCGTCGACGGCGTCAAGGTGCGCCCCGGCCACCCCATGCTGCTGGCCCGCGTCAAGGACGACCAGCACCTCGTCGGCCTGCCCGGAAACCCCCTCGCGGCCGTCTCCGGGCTGCTCACGCTCGCCGAGCCCCTGCTGCGCACCCTCGCCGGTCGCCCGGCCCCGGAGCGCTACGCGCTGCGGCTGAGGGAGGCGGCGCACGGGCACCCGTACGACACCCGGCTCATTCCGGTCGTCCTGCGGGGCGACCATGCCATGCCGCTGCACTACAACGGGCCCGCCATGCTGCGGGGCATCGCGGCGGCCGACGCCCTCGCCGTCGTACCGCCGGGCGGTTCGCAGGCGGGTCAGGAGACGGAACTTCTCGACCTGCCGTGGGCTACGGCAGGGATCGGCGCATGTTTCACGTGAAACGGTCGAAGATCGGCAAACAGCCGAAGTTCAGTGGAACGGTAGCCATTCGGCGGCGTTTCACGTGAAACATCGTCCCGCTCGACCCGAATGCCGTCACGCCTGATCGGCTGTCGTGGCCCGGCTGACCGTGATCACGCGGTCGCCCGACTGGAGGCGGGTGAGTCGGGGGTCGGCGTAGTCCAGCAGTTCCTTGCCTCGGACGACGGCCACGACCAGGTCCGCGCAGCTGCGGGGCGGCTGTCCCGTCTCCTCCTTGGTGACGGGGCGTTCGAGGAGGTCGAGGCCGCTGCCGAGGGTCATCAGGTCCTCCAGGGTCCTGGCCACGGTCGGGCTGACCATCGAGACGCCGAGCAGTCGGCCGGCGGAGCTGGAGCTGGTGACCACGGTGTCCGCGCCGCTCTGCTTGAGCAGGGGCACGTTCTCGTCCTCCCGGGCGGCGACCACGATCGTGGCGCGCCGGTTCAGCTGGCGAGCGGTGAGCGTGACCAGCGCGGCCGTGTCGTCGCGCTGCGGGGCGACGATCACCCGGGTGGCGCTCTGCACCTCGGCCTTGAGGAGCGTCTCCGAGCGGGTGGCGTCCCCGGTCACCGTCACCAGTCCGTCGTCGCCGGCCGCGTCGGAGGCCTTGCGCTGGGCGTCCACGATCACGATCCGGTCCTTGGCGATGCCCTGTCCGACGAGCGTCTGCACCGCGTGGCGGCCCTTCGTGCCGTATCCGACGACCACGACGTGGTCGCGGGTGCGGGCGCGCCAGCGGTGGATGCGGACCTGCTGGCGGGTGCGCTCGGTGAGCACCTCCAGGGTCGTGCCGACCAGGATGATCAGGAACACCACGCGCAGCGGTGTGATGACGAGGATGTTGATCAGCCGAGCCGTGTCGCTGACCGGGGTGATGTCGCCGTAGCCCGTGGTGGAGAGGGTGACGGTGGCGTAGTAGGCGGCGTCGAGGAGGTCGACGGACTGGTCGGAGTTGTCGTTGTAGCCGTCGCGGTCGACGTAGACGATCAGCGTGGTGAGGGCCAGCACCAGCAGGGCCAGCGCGAGGCGCCGTATCACCTGCAGGAGCGGGGGCGTCGCGGTGCGCACCGGCATCGTGATGGAGCGGCCCGCCTCGGCGTCGTCCCGGGCCTCTCTGCGGGAGCGATACCAGAGGGACCGCAGGAGCGGAAGTCTGTCCGCCTTGGACTGCTGCCGTTCGTGGTCCGTCATCGTGTGCCCCCTGTGATGGTGATCGGTTCGGTGGGCACCATGGTTCCCGGCGGGTCGGCGCCCGCCGTGAAGCAACACGAGTCCACGTCCAGGTTTCGCCCAGCGCTCCGGAGGTCCCCTTGCGCGACCACACTGTCGTCGTCGGCTTCGGCACGAAGGGGCGGTCCGCGATCCGGACGGCCTGTGCCTCGGGGCTGCGCAAGGAGCAGGTCGTCGTGATCGACCCCAGCGCGAAGGCGATCGAGGCGGCGACGGCCGAGGGCTACGAGGGCGTGGTCGGGGACGCGACGCGCAGTGACGTGCTGCGGCGGGCCGAGGTGCAGCGGGCGGGCCGGATCGTCATCGCGACCGAGCGCGACGACACGGCGGTGCTCGTGGCGCTGACGGCCCGCCAGCTCAACCCCGGCGCGAAGATCGTGGCCGCCGTGCGCGAGGAGGAGAACGCCCCGCTGCTGCGGCAGTCCGGCGCCGACGAGGTCATCACCAGCGCCGGCGCGGCCGGCCGCCTTCTGGGCCTGTCCGTGCTCAGTCCCGCGGCCGGTCTGGTCATGGAGGACCTCATACAGCAGGGCAGCGGCCTCGACCTCGTCGAACGGCCCGTCACCAAGGCCGAGGCGGGCCGCGGCCCGCGCGAGACGGACGACCTGGTGGTGAGCGTCATCCGGGGGCACCGGGTCCTCGGCTACGACGATCCCGCCATCGGCGCACTGGAGCCGACCGACCGTCTGGTCACGATCGTGCGGGTGAGCTCGGACAGCTCGCCTGGCGGGCTGGGCGCGCCCTACGGGCCCGGCGTCCCGCCGCTCCCCCCGGCCTGAGCGTCGGGGGTAGCGTCCCTCTCATGCATGCGATCACGATTCCCGAACCTGGTGGGCCCGAGGCGCTGGTGTGGAACGAGGTCCCCGATCCGGTGGCCGGCGAGGGCGAGGTGCTGGTCGAGGTGGCGGCCAGCGCCGTCAACCGGGCCGACATCCTGCAACGGCAGGGTTTCTACAACCCGCCGCCGGGCGCGTCCCCCTACCCCGGCCTGGAGTGCTCCGGCCGCATCGCCGCGATCGGCCCCGGAGTCTCCGGCTGGGCGGTCGGCGACGAGGTGTGCGCGCTGCTCGCGGGCGGTGGATACGCCGAGAAGGTCGCCGTCCCGGCCGGTCAGCTGCTGCCCGTGCCCAAGGGGATCGACCTTCGGCGGGCCGCCGCGCTCCCCGAGGTGACCTGCACGGTCTGGTCGAACGTCTTCATGATCTCCCACCTGCGCCCCGGCGAGACGCTGCTCGTGCACGGCGGCTCCAGCGGCATCGGCACCATGGCGATCCAGCTGGCCAAGGCCGTCGGCGCGAGGGTCGCCGTCACCGCGGGCACCAAGGAGAAGCTGGACCAGTGCGCCGAGCTGGGCGCGGACGTCCTGATCAACTACCGCGAGCAGGACTTCGTCACCGAGATCGAGCAGGCCACGGGCGGTGCCGGCGCCGACGTCATCCTCGACAACATGGGCGCGAAGTACCTGGACCGCAACGTCCGCGCCCTCGCCGTCAACGGGCGGCTCGCGATCATCGGGATGCAGGGCGGGATCAAGGCCGAGCTGAACATCGCCGCGCTGCTCACCAAGCGCGCGGCCATCAGCGCGACCTCGCTGCGGGCCCGCCCGCCGGCGGAGAAGACGGCCATCGTCGCCGCCGTACGCGAACACGTCTGGCCCCTGCTCGACGCCGGCCAGGTACGTCCCGTGGTCGACCGGGAACTCCCGATGAGCGACGCGCCCGCCGCCCACCGGATCGTCGAGGAGAGCAGTCACGTCGGCAAGGTCCTGCTGGTCGCGCCCTGACGGAGCCCTGGCTCGGCTCTCGCCGCGTCCTAGCCGCGCCGAAGACGCAGCGCGGCGAGGGCGAGGGCGAGGCCCAGGCCGATGAGGACCAGACCGCTGCCCAGCGGCAGGATCCGGAGCACCGGCTCGTCTTCGGCCCGCTCCCCCTGCGTCGCGGCCTGCCGAACGGCATCCGGCGGCGCCGCGGAGGGCACGGGAGCGACGACGTCCTCCGGCGGCGACTCCGGTACGGCGGAGGAGTCGACGCCGGAGACCTCCGTACCGTCGCTCGTCTCGCCGTCGTCCTCCCCCTCGTCCTCGTCCGCGCCCGAGTCCTCGTCCTGCTCGCCCCGGTCCTCCGTCGCGTTCCCTCGCCCGGGCCGCGCCCGCCCCTCGCCCGCCCGGCTTCCGGCACGGTCGGGCTCCCCGGGGGAGGACGCGGAGGGGGACGGGGACGGCGAGGGGCGCGACTCGACCGGCGTCGACACGCTGCCGTACGACGACCCGCCTGCGTACGCCGATACCGTCCCGTACGCCGAGACGGCCGCGTACGACGAAGCGCCTCCGTACGGGAGCAGCACCACGCTCGCTCCCACCGCACACCACGTCCACCGCCATGGAGTCACGCTCGTGACCCCCTCCCGCTGCCTGGTCGCCAAGGAAAAGACGCCATAAGCGTCACATTCAGGGATATGAGCCGCACTGCGGACTGCGCCGAACGGAAATGGTGGATCACCCTTCACGGGGGGCACCTCGGTGATGAGGTGTACGGGTGCGAGAGAATGGCGGCATGGAGATGCCGAGGAACGAAAGGTCGCCGGAGAATGCCCAGAGGATCCTGGTCGTAGGTCAGGACGGCATGGCACTGGGCGGCGTCGACGCTGACGAGGACTCCCGTGAGATCCCGGTGACGGAGCAGGTCGAGCAGCCGGCGAAGGTCATGAGGATCGGCAGCATGATCAAGCAGCTGCTGGAGGAGGTGCGGGCGGCTCCCCTGGACGAGGCCAGCCGGGTCCGGCTCAAGGAGATCCACGCGAGCTCGGTGAAGGAGCTGGAGGACGGTCTGGCGCCGGAGCTGGTCGAGGAGTTGGAGCGGCTCTCCCTGCCGTTCAACGAGGAGTCGACGCCGAGCGACGCGGAACTGCGGATCGCGCAGGCTCAGTTGGTCGGCTGGCTGGAGGGCCTCTTCCACGGCATCCAGACCACGTTGTTCGCCCAGCAGATGGCCGCGCGCGCCCAGTTGGAGCAGATGCGTCGCGCGCTGCCGCCGGGTGTGAGCCACGAGGGCGACGACGACCCGCGCGCGGGCGGCCGGGCGGGCGGGCCGTACCTCTAGAGAAGCGGGACCGACAACAGACCACAAAGGGCCCGGCGCATCCCGCGCAGGGCCCTTTCACCTGTGGTTTCGCGTGCGGTTTCGCGTGTGCCTCACGCGTACGGCGTCAGGACGCCGGGTTGCCCGTCGACACCTTGATCTCGATCTCGGGCATGTCCTCGGGGTCGACGTCCGTCCCGGCGGAGGGGAACTGGTCCATGACCGCGCCCTCGCCGTACGTGTTCTCGTCGACGTTCGTGACCTTGTACTGCCAACCGGCGGCCTGGAAGCAGTCCTTGACCGACTTGACGTACTTGAACTTGAAGTTGGGCACCTGGATCTTGTCGGGGTCGTTGTACGACTCCTGCGGCTCCGAGCACTCGGTCGAGTCGATCGACTTGGACGTGTCCGGACCGCGGTAGCCCGCCACCGTCGTCGCCGACGGCGAGGCGCTGGAGCCGCCCGTGCCGCCCTCGTCGTCCGAGCCGCCCTGCAGCGCGAGGCTGACGAGGAGACCGCCGACCGCCAGCACGGCGACGAGGGTCGAGCCGACGACGACCGCCTTGTTGCCCTTGCGGCCACCGCCGGAGGGCGCCGTGGTCGAGGGCTGAGGGCTGAGGTTGTACGCCGGGGGCGTGTGCGGCGCCTGCTGGTGGCCGTACGGCGGGGCGGGCGTCTGGTAGCCGCCCTGCTGCGGGTAGCCGTAGGAGGGGACCGGGGTGGGACCGCCGTACGGGTTCGGCGTCGGGGTCTGGGGCGGCTGGTACGGCGTCTGGACGCCGGCGACGGGCGGCTGGGCGCCCTGGCCGACCGGCGGGAACACCGCGGAGCCGACGCCCGAGCCGCTCTGCGTCGGGATGCCCGGGACGATGCTCGGCGGGGCCGCCTGGAAGGAGGCGGAGACGCGCAGGCACTCGTCGCGCATGGCGACGGCGGTCGGGAAACGCTCGTTCGGGTTCTTCTTCAGCGCGCGGGCGATCAGCGCGTCCACCGCCGGCGGCAGCGCCCGGTTGATCGAGGAGGGGGCCACCGGCTCCTCCTGCACGTGCGCGTACGCGATCGCCAGCGGCGAGTCAGCCTCGAACGGCAGCCGCCCGGTGACCAGTTGGAACAGCATGATGCCGACCGAGTAGAGGTCGGAGCGCGCGTCCACCCCGCGGCCCAGGGCCTGCTCGGGGGAGAGGTACTGCGGGGTGCCGACGACCATGCCGGTCTGCGTCATCGACGTGACGCCGGACTGCATGGCGCGCGCGATGCCGAAGTCCATCACCTTGACGACGCCGCGCTTGGTCATCATCACGTTGCCGGGCTTGATGTCGCGGTGGACCAGCCCCATCTCGTGACTGATCTCCAGCGCGGCCAGCACGTCCGCGGTGATCTTCAGCGCCTTGTCGGCGGGCATCGCGCCCAGCTGCGTCACGTCCTCGTCGAGCACCGAGCCGAGCGGGCGGCCCTCGATGTACTCCATGACGATGTACGGCGTCGTCAGCCCGTCCACATCGTCCTCGCCGGTGTCGAAGACCGAGACGATGTTGGTGTGCGTGAGCTTGGCCACGGCCTGGGCCTCGCGGCGGAAGCGCTCGCGGAAGGCCTGCTCGCGGCCGAGTTCGGTGTGCAGCGTCTTGACCGCGACCTGCCGGTCGAGCACGGCGTCGTAGGCGAGGTGCACCGAGGCCATGCCGCCCTCGCCGAGCAAGTCGCGCAGCTGATAGCGGCCGCCGGCGAGCGCCCGCCCCGCGTACCGGCCCTGTGCGCCGTCCTGGCTCATGTTCCGCTTCCCCCATAGCCTTCCGGCGCCGGCGATTGTCGTCGCCCCGGTGATCGATCCGGCGATCAGTGCAGTGATCGGCCGCTCGATCCAGTGATCCAATGTGCTATTCCCGGCCAAGTCTGCCTCAGGGCACCGACACGTCAAGCTCGGTGCCCGTTCCGTGACCCTACGAGAAAGAAGCGTCGCGGAAGCGTTACAGGTGCCGTACGACCGGTACACAGAATTTGCACGCCGCACCGCGCTACGGGTTTGATGACCGGTCCGTCCCGGACCGGTACTCGGGATCGCCCCGGACCGGCGGCTTGCGGGAAGGCTGTAGCGTGGCCGACGGAGACCGTGACAACACCGCGCGCACCGCGGGCAGAAACGACGGCGAGGACTGATGGCACAGCAGCGCGCTCAGGGCCCGTCCGACCCCGAGGCGACTGGCGGCGGTATGTCAGATGCGCCGGAGAACTGGGGCAACGGCGGGCTGGTCGGGGACGGCCGTTACCGGCTCACCCACAGACTCGGCCGGGGTGGCATGGCCGAGGTGTTCGCGGCCGAGGACGTACGTCTCGGTCGCACCGTCGCGGTCAAGCTGCTGCGCGCCGACCTCGCCGAGGACCCGGTGTCCAAGGCCCGCTTCACGCGCGAGGCCCAGTCGGTGGCCGGCCTCAACCACCATGCGATCGTCGCCGTGTACGACTCCGGCGAGGACGCCGTGGGCGGCCAGAGCGTGCCGTACATCGTGATGGAGATCGTCGAGGGGCGCACCATCCGCGACCTGCTCCTCAACGCCGAGGCGCCCGGGCCCGAGCAGGCCCTGATCATCGTCTCCGGCGTCCTGGAGGCGCTCGCCTACTCGCACCAGCACGGCATCGTGCACCGCGACATCAAGCCCGCGAACGTGATCATCACGCACAACGGCGCCGTCAAGGTGATGGACTTCGGCATCGCGCGCGCCCTGCACGGCGCGTCCACGACGATGACGCAGACCGGCATGGTCATGGGCACGCCGCAGTACCTCTCCCCGGAGCAGGCGCTCGGCAAGGCCGTCGACCACCGCTCCGACCTGTACGCGACGGGCTGCCTGCTGTACGAACTGCTCGCGCTGCGGCCTCCGTTCACCGGCGAGACGCCGCTGTCGGTGGTCTACCAGCATGTGCAGGACATCCCGGTGCCGCCGTCGCGGACCTCGGAGGGCGCCTGCCCGCCGGAGCTCGACGGCCTTGTCATGCGTTCCCTCGCCAAGGACCCGGACGACCGTTTCCAGACGGCCGAGGAGATGCGCGGGCTCATCCAGTACGGCCTGCAGATGCTGTACGACCAGGGCGGCCACACCGGCACCTGGAACACCGGCCCGGTCGCTCTGAACGACGGCCGCGGACCCGCCTCGGGCGGCTTCGCGGGCGGTACCACGGTGATGCCGCACCACGGCGACGGCTCCAGCACCTCGCAGATCCCCCAGCCGATCCTGCCCTCGGGCTACGGAGGCGGCGACGACGGCGGTTTCGAGGGCCACGGCAACCGGGGCAGCGGCCGGGGCAAGCTGTGGATCCTCGCCGTCCTCGCGGTGATCGCCATCGCGGCGGGCGTCGCGCTCGCGCTGCAGGGCAAGGGCTCGGGCAGCGGCGAGACCGATCCCACGAAGTCCCCGAGCAGCACCGCGTCCGCGACGGACGACCAGGCCAGCGAGACGCCGTCGGACGAGGCGAGCGAGACGGCCACGGACGACACCTCGGACAGCGGCACGGGCTCGAACACCGGGTCGGGCTACTCGCCGTCGTACTCGCCGTCGTACTCGCCGTCCGAGTCGGCCAGCAGCGAGCCCTCGGACGAGCCGTCGGACGAGCAGACGACCGCCCAGCCGTCGGACGAGCCGACGGACACGACGTCGACCGACCCGGCGGCGGACGGCGGCACCGACGACGGCGGCACGACCGACGGGACCTCGAACGGCGCGGACCAGGGCACCACCCTGGGCAGCCTCGGCAACTGACCGGCGTACGTCCGCGTACTTCACGTCCGCGTACTTCACGTCGTCCCGCACGCGTGTGTGGAGCCTTGAAAGGGCTCCACGAGCGCGTGTTTGTCTTTGCGCCGCCAAGGGGCGCTCCCCAGGGGGTCGGACGGCCGCTCAGTCGGAGAAGGCCGCGCACACCGCGTCGTACTCCTGGGTCCACCACACGGCGAGGGCGGACGCGGCCGGGAACTGGGAGTCCGCGCGGGTGTCGCCGCGCTCGTAGTGCCAGCGCAGCATCCAGAAGTCGTTCAGGCGCTCCCACCACACGCGGTGCACGGCCGCCGCCAGCTCCGAGGGCGTGGCCATGGCCGTACGCCGGTACCCGCGCGCGTAGGCGCGCGCCTTGGGCAGGTCGAGGGCGCCGTCGGGCCGGACGAAGAAGATCGCGGCGGCGCGGACGGCCTCCTCCCCGCGGGGCTGCACGCCCAGCCGGTCCCAGTCGACGATGGCGGCGGGCGCGTCTCCCCGGTAGAGCAGGTTGAAGGGGTGGAAGTCCCCGTGCACCCAGCCGACCGGGCCGGTGTGCGGCGGGCGTCGGTCCGCGTGCAGCTCCAGCAGGGTGCGGCGCTCCAGGAGGCGGTGGCGGGCGAGCTCGTCGAAGGAGTCGGCCGGGTGGTGCCGGCGCACGCGCGCGAGGAGGTCGTCGATGAGGGCGAAGGTGTCGGAGGGGTCGGCGGTGCCGGTGTCGGCGGGGTCGGAGGGGGCGGGGCTTGCGGGGCGCTCGGCGGGGGCGGGGGTGGCGGTGGGGGTTGTGCGCACCCACTTGTGCGCCGGTGATGCCGGAGGTGCTGGAGATGCCGGAGGTAAGCGCTCTTCGCGCGCCGCAGGCACCTCGCCGTGGGCCGGCATCACGCGCTCCAGGCTCGTGTGCACCACCCCCAGCAGCGCCCCGAGGCGGCCGCATTCGGCCGGGGTGAGCTGGGCGCCGTGGCGGTGGCGGCCGTCGATCCAGGGGTGGAGGGCGTAGGCGTGGCCGGCGACGACGGCGACCGTGCGGCCGTCGTGGCCGGGCAGCGGGGGCGCGACCGGGACGCCCAGGTCGGCCAGGCGCTCGGTGGCCCGGTGTTGGCGGGCGATCGAGGCGGGGTCGGCGGTGTCCGGGTCGAAGTGGTGCTTGAGGAAGTAGCGGCCGCGGGTGGTGCGCAGCCGGTAGCCGCGGTTCAGCAGTCCCTGGTCGACGGGTTCGCAGGCGAGCGCGGCGCCGGCGGCGTAATGGCGAAGCAGAGCGCCCAGAGGGGGCGCGTGGGGCACGAGGGGTGGTACACAAGAGCGCGGCACGCGCTCGATGCTAAGCCAGGATCCGAGCCTGTGAGCTGGGAGTTGTCACAGAAAGTCACCAGTAGTCACAGGTGATCGCCGCCGGTCGCAGACAGTCGTCGTCGGTCGCTTCAGGTCGAGGCTCGGGCGGGAAATGCTCGCCTGGCGGATGGCCGGAACGCGCGCCAGGGCGTCGATGGCCGTGCCGGCCTCGCCGACCGCCTCGATGCCGTCCTCGACCGACAGCAGCTCATGGACGCCGCGTCGGACCACTTCATGGTCGTCCAGGAGGAATACAGTGATTTTTCCTTCTTCGCGCACGGTGGCGGTCTCACACGAGATCAGCGGACCCGCTCCAGGTCGGCTCTTCCCGTGACCTGGGTCACCGGGATAACGTGCCGTTGTTCCGGCCCCCTGCAAGGCTGTGACCAGGAAGAGTTCCCGATTTCGCGATTTACTTGGAAATCCAAGCAAAAACGCAGGTCAGGAGGGGTTTCACAGAAATGTGGAGCACTGGGTAACGTGCCTGTTGCAGGGCGCTCGCCGGGGCACCTGTCACGCCTGTTCCCGACCGGGCCGCACCCACCCTGTGCGTCCGTGAGGATGCAGGTGAGCCGCACTGGCACCCGGCGAACCCGGGTAGCCGGACCGACGGAGGAGCACACGTGACCGTGGAGAGCACTGCCGCGCGCAAGCCGCGACGCAGCGCCGGTACCAAGAGCACGGCCGGCAAGCGGACGACCGCAAGGAACACGCCAGGCGCCGAGCCCGAGCTCGTACAGCTGCTGACGCCCGAGGGCGAGCGAGTCAAGCACGCAGAAAACGCCGTGTACGACAAGTACGTCACCGGCGTCACCCCCGAAGAGCTCCGCGGCCTGTACCGCGACATGGTGCTCACCCGCCGCTTCGACGCCGAGGCCACCTCCCTGCAGCGCCAGGGCGAGCTGGGCCTGTGGGCCTCGTTGCTCGGTCAGGAGGCCGCCCAGATCGGCTCCGGCCGGGCGCTGCGCGACGACGACTACGTCTTCCCGACGTACCGCGAGCACGGCGTCGCCTGGTGCCGCGGGGTGGACCCGACCAACCTGCTCGGCATGTTCCGCGGCGTGAACAACGGCGGCTGGGACCCCAACAGCAACAACTTCCACCTCTACACCATCGTCATCGGCGCCCAGACGCTGCACGCAACGGGCTACGCGATGGGCGTCGCCAAGGACGGCGCGGACAGCGCGGTGATCGCCTACTTCGGCGACGGCGCCTCCAGCCAGGGCGACGTCGCGGAGTCCTTCACCTTCTCCGCCGTCTACAACGCCCCGGTCGTGTTCTTCTGCCAGAACAACCAGTGGGCGATCTCCGAGCCGACCGAGAAGCAGACCCGTGTCCCGCTGTACCAGCGTGCACAGGGCTACGGCTTCCCGGGCGTCCGCGTGGACGGCAACGACGTCCTCGCCTGCCTCGCGGTCACCCGGTGGGCGCTGGAGCGGGCCCGCAACGGCGAGGGCCCCACTCTCGTCGAGGCGTACACCTACCGCATGGGTGCGCACACCACCTCCGACGACCCGACGAAGTACCGGGCCGACGAGGAGCGCGAGGCGTGGGAGGCGAAGGACCCGATCCTGCGCCTGCGCCGGCACCTGGAGACCTCAAACCACACGGACGAGGGATTCTTCGCGGAACTCGAGGCGGAGAGCGAGGCGTTGGGCAGGCGAGTGCGCGAAGCGGTCCGCGCCATGCCGGACCCGGACCACTTCGCCATCTTCGAGAACGTGTACGCGGACGGGCACGCGCTCGTCGACGAGGAGCGGGCCCAGTTCGCCGCCTACCAGGCGTCGTTCGCGGACGAAGAGGGGGGAAACTGACATGGCGGAGACCACGGAATTCAAAGGCATGGCGCTGGCCAAGGCGATCAACGAGTCGCTGCGCCGCGCCCTGGAAGCGGACCCCAAGGTCCTGATCATGGGCGAGGACGTCGGCAAGCTCGGCGGCGTCTTCCGGGTGACGGACGGCCTGCAGAAGGACTTCGGCGAGAGCCGGGTCATCGACACCCCGCTCGCCGAGTCCGGCATCGTGGGCACCGCGATCGGCCTCGCCCTGCGCGGCTACCGCCCGGTCGTGGAGATCCAGTTCGACGGCTTCGTCTTCCCGGCCTACGACCAGATCGTCACGCAGCTCGCCAAGATGCACGCCCGCTCGCTGGGCAAGATCAAGCTCCCGGTCGTCGTCCGCATCCCCTACGGCGGCGGCATCGGCGCGGTGGAGCACCACTCGGAGTCCCCCGAGGCGCTCTTCGCGCATGTGTCGGGCCTGAAGGTGGTCTCCCCGTCGAACGCCTCCGACGCCTACTGGATGATGCAGCAGGCCATCCAGAGCGACGACCCGGTGATCTTCTTCGAGCCCAAGCGGCGCTACTGGGACAAGGGCGACGTCAACACCGAGGCCATCCCCGGCCCCCTCCACAAGGCCCGGGTGGTCCGCGAGGGCACCGATCTGACGCTCGTCGGCTACGGCCCGATGGTGAAGCTCTGCCACGAGGTCGCCGACGCGGCCGCCGAGGAGGGCAAGAGCCTGGAGATCCTGGACCTGCGCTCGGTGAGCCCCATCGACTTCGACTCGATCCAGGCCTCGGTCGAGAAGACCCGCCGGCTGGTCGTCGTCCATGAGGCGCCGGTGTTCTTCGGTACGGGTGCGGAGATCGCCGCCCGGATCACGGAGCGCTGCTTCTACCACCTGGAGGCCCCGGTGCTCAGGGTCGGCGGCTACCACGCCCCGTACCCGCCGGCGCGCCTGGAGGAGGAGTACCTGCCGGGTCTGGACCGGGTGCTCGACGCCGTCGACCGTGCCCTGGCGTACTGAGGAGAAGGTCGTGACGACGATGACGGAAGCGTCCGTACGCGAGTTCAAGATGCCCGACGTGGGCGAGGGACTCACCGAGGCCGAGATCCTCAAGTGGTATGTCCAGGTCGGGGACACGGTGACGGACGGCCAGGTGGTGTGCGAGGTCGAGACGGCCAAGGCCGCCGTCGAACTGCCCATCCCCTACGACGGCGTGGTCCGCGAGCTGCGCTTCCCCGAGGGCGCCACGGTGGACGTGGGCACGTCCATCATCGCGGTGGACGTGGCGGGCGGGGCGGCGCCTGCGTCGGCTCCGGCGCAGACCCCCGCTCCAGAGCAGACGCCCGCTCCCGAGAAGGCGTCCGCCGCGCAGAAGACGCCCGAGGCGCCCAAGTCGGTGGGCTCCGGCCGCCAGCCGGTCCTCGTCGGCTACGGCGTGGCCACGTCCTCCACCAAGCGCCGCCCGCGCAAGGGCCCGGAGATCCCGGCCCAGGAGTCGGCGCCGGTCGCCCAAGCGGTTCAGGCGGAGCTGAACGGCCACGGCCACGGGTCCGCTCCCGCCCCGCAGGCGCAGGAGGCTCTGCCGGTCAAGGAGCGTCCGCTGGCCAAGCCGCCGGTGCGCAAGCTGGCCAAGGACCTGGGCGTCGATCTGACGGCGGTGGTCCCCTCCGGCCCTGACGGCGTCATCACCCGCGAGGACGTCCACGCGGCGGCCGCCCCGACGCAGGTGCCTGCGCCCGAGCCCGTCGTGCAGCCCACGCCCACGTCTATGCCCACGCCCCTTCCCACGTCCATTCCCGCCGTGCCCGCGGCGTCCGCACCGGCCCCGGCGGTCGCGTACGACTCCGCGCGGGAGACCCGTATCCCGGTCAAGGGCGTGCGCAAGGCCACGGCCGCCGCGATGGTCGGCTCGGCGTTCACCGCGCCGCATGTCACCGAGTTCGTGACGGTCGACGTCACGCGCACGCTGAAGCTCGTCGAGGAGCTCAAGGACGACAAGGAGATGCAGGGCCTGCGGGTCAACCCGCTGCTGCTGATCGCCAAGGCCCTGCTGGTCGCCCTCAAGCGCCACCCGGAGATCAACGCCTCCTGGGACGAGGCGGCGCAGGAGATCGTCCAGAAGCACTACGTCAACCTGGGCATCGCGGCCGCCACCCCGCGCGGGCTGATCGTGCCGAACATCAAGGACGCGCACGCCAAGACGCTCCCGCAGCTCGCGGAGGCGCTCGGCGAACTGGTCGGCACGGCGCGGGAGGGCAGGACGTCCCCCGCCGCGATGCAGGGCGGCACGGTGACGATCACCAACGTCGGCGTCTTCGGCGTCGACACCGGCACACCGATCCTCAACCCCGGCGAGTCCGCGATCCTCGCGGTCGGCGCGATCAGGCTCCAGCCGTGGGTCCACAAGGGCAAGGTGAAGCCACGTCAGGTGACGACGCTGGCGCTTTCCTTCGACCACCGGCTGGTGGACGGGGAGCTGGGCTCCAAGGTGCTGGCCGATGTGGCGGCGATCCTGGAGCAGCCGAAGAGACTGATCACCTGGGGCTGACCAGGTGACCAGGTGACCAGGTGACCGGGTGACCGGGTGACCGGATGGTCGGTGAGGCGGCCCCCGGGCAGTCTCACCGACCTGGGTCGGTCGACGTCGGGTCCGGGCGCAGCCAGTGGCCGTCCGTGCTCCAGCCGAGGAGGAGTCGGCCGGCGCCCTCGTCCGCCCAGTGGCCCGCCGCGACCTGGTGCAGTCCGGTCAGCGCGGGGGCCAGCCGGCCCGCGACATGGCCGGGGTGGCGGGCGACCTCCTCGGACAGCCAGGCCAGGGTGCGCGTCTGCTCGTGGGGCGGGCACAGGGACAGGTGGAACAGCATCTGCCGCCAGGCGTAGGCGACGTCCTTGATGGTGCCGAGCGGCCGTGGGTTGCCGTGTACGCGGGTGGTCAGCCGGCACACGGTGACGAAGCAGCGGCGGGCCAGGTCCTCCCAGCCCGCGGCCGGGGCGATGCCGACCCGGTGGACCAGCGTGGCCAGGTTGTGCGTCGTGAGGATCTGCGCCTGTTCGATCACCTTCCCGTTCGCGGCCACCGACCCCGACCTCGACCCCGACGAAGCGGCCCCTGCCCGCTGCAGGCACAGCTTCGCGAACCCCGGGGAGGTCCTCGCGCCGTACGACCGCGTCAGGGCCTCGCCGGTCTCGGCGATCGCCAGGTTGCGGATCGCCTGGTAGTCGATGGCGTAGTAGCGCTCGTAGAGGGAGCCGCCGCCGAGGAGTTCCGCCGCGATGCGGGCCGCGGCGAGGAACTTCGGGGTGAAGGCGCCCATGAAGATGTCCGCGGCGAGTTCCTCGACGAGCGGAGCGCCGAGTTCGGCCTGGCGGGCGAGGACGGACAGTTCACGGACCAGGGGGTTGGGCAGGATCGTGCCCGGGAAGGCCTGCACGGCCAACTCGCCCAGCTGCCGCAACGCGACGGCCGACACCGCGTCGTTCTCCCGGGCGTGCCCGGCGACGGCCCGTACCCAGGGCAGCTCCTCGGCCCGCACCTGTCGTACGAGACTGAGCAGCAGCAGCGAACGACGGTCGCTGAACGCACGGTGGTTCGCGGCCGCGAGCGCACGCAGCGCCGGGTCGGGGTAGGCCTGCGTGCTGGTCGCGGCGACGAGCTGCGGCACGAGCTCGGCCAGCACCTCGGCCGAGGGCACGACACCGCGCTCCACGAGCGTGCCGAGGGGCGCGCTCAGCGCGGCCTCGACGGGCTGCCGGACGGCGGCCGGAATCGCCGCCCCCGTCGGCAGTCCCGTCTCCCGGGCCTCCGGCTCGCTCACCGGGACGAGCAGCGGCGCGACCTCGGCCACGCCCGTCTCCTGGTCGAGCCCGGCCAGCCGGCCGAGCACGAGCTGGGCCAGGGCGTGGTGGGAGGGAAGCGCGGCCTGGGCGGCCTGCGCCCGGCGCAGCGCGGTGTGCGGTCCGGAGCCGGGCAGCCCGCGCCGGCGCACCATGGCGGTGACGGCGTGCCGCAGCAGCCCGAGCCGACGTGCGTCGAGCGCCCGTCCGGCGACGGTCTCCTCCAGCGCGCCCCGCAGGATCGCCAGGTTCTGCTTGGGGTCGCGGTGCTTGGTGCAGTACGTGTGCCGCTTCGCGAGCGCGCGGTAGCGCACCAGCAGCTGGGCGCCCCGCTCGTGCCAGGCCTCGCGGGCGCGGGAGTCGGGCGCCGGCACCCGGACGGTTCCGTCGTCGTCGGCCGTCTCCAGCCAGTGCGCGAGCAGTTCGTCCGCGAACGGCTGCCAGACGCTCAGGGCCTCCCGCTGTGTCTCCACGGCACGGCTCGGCCGTCGTCGGATCAGGGTGTCGACGGCCTCGGAGACGGTGCGCCGGTGCACGGCGCCGGAGTCGGGCGCCGGCCGGTCGGTCGGCCGCGGGGCGAACCGCAGCCGCCCCGCGAACGGCATCAGTTCCTCGACGAGTTCGAGCGCCGCGTCCGTCTCCCCGGCCCGGCCCAGCCAGGCCACGGTGAGTAGGGCGGCCTCCTCGGGGACGGTCACCTCGTAGCGGGTGCTGTCCAGCAGCGCGTAGAGCCGCCCGAGCCCCTCCTCCGACAGCCAGTACGCGAACAGCGCCTGCCGGTCCTCGGGCACCCCGGCCCGACGCGCGGTCTCGATCTCGTACGCCGTGAGCGGACCGCCCGCGCTGGGCTTGCCGGTGGCGAAGCCGCCGCGGAGGACCTCGGGCGTCACCCAGGCGGGCAGTTCCTTGACCGGGGTGCGGGAGCCGATGGTCAGCCGGCCGTCGGCCATGCCGGCGAGGACGGCCCGCCAGCCCTGGCCGCGCTGCTGCGCCCGGCGTCGGGTCTCGGGGTCCTGGTGGGTGAGCGCGGTGCGGAGCGCCTTGGCCAGCTGGCCGGAGGCGTAGCCCGGGTTGGCCTGTGCGGGATGCTGCTGGTCAGCGTCGTCGTTCATAAGCCGACGTGGCGGGTACCGCCCCCGCGCCCTCCGGGTCTCGAGCCCGGCGCTCTTCTGCTGAGCTACACGCCGTTGAGCCGACGTGGCGGGTTCCGCCCCCGCGACCCCCGGGTTTGCAGCCCGGTGCTCTGGCTACTGAGCTACACGTCGATGAGCCCGACGGTAGACGTCGAACGGGCGTCCGGACAAACGGGTTTCACGTGAAACATGGAGCCGTCAGAGCCGTCAGAGCCGTCAGAGCCGCCACGGCCGCCAAACTCGCCAGGTCCCGTTGGGTCTGGTCTCACCCGGCCTGTGCCGGCACATGCACCGTCTCCACCCGGCTGGCCACCAGCCGCTCCCGCTCCCGCCGGGCCGCCCGCTTGCGCAGCCGCAGGATCTGGCTGACGCCGAGCGCCTGGAGGACGAAGACGAACGAGAAGGCGACGGTGTAGTCGCCGCCGGTCGCGTCCAGCAGCACGCCGACCGCGAACAGGGTCGTCATGGAGGCGACGAAGCCGCCCATGTTCGTGATGCCGGACGCGGTGCCCTGCCGCTCGGGCGGGTTCGCGGGGCGGGCGAAGTCGAAGCCGAGCATGGAGGCGGGACCGCAGGCGCCCAGTACCCCGCAGAGCGTCAGGAGCAGCCACATCGGGGCGTGCTCGCCGGGGTAGGCCAGCGTCGTCGCCCAGATCAGCGCGGTCGCCCCGACCGTGCCCAGTGCCAGCGGCAGCCGCGCCTCGTGGCGCCGGGCGACGATCTGGCCGTAGACGAGGCCGAAGACCATGTTGGAGAGCACCACCAGGGTCAGCAGCTCGCCGGCCGTGGCCCGGCTCAGGCCCTGTGCCTCGACCAGGAACGGCAGGCCCCACAGGAGCAGGAACACCATGGCCGGGAACTGGGTGGTGAAATGCACCCACAGGCCCAGCCGGGTCCCGGGCTCCCGCCAGGACGCGGTGATCTGACGGCGGACGTACGCGGCGCCCAGGTGCGGGACCGGGGCGGGCTCATGGCCCTCGGGGTGGTCCTTCAGGAACAGCAGGAGCAGGACCAGCACCACCACGCCGGCGAGCGCGCTGCCCGCGAACGAGGCCGTCCAGCCGATGCCGTGCAGCAGCCGGGCCAGCAGCAGGGTGGAGACCAGGTTGCCCGCCATCCCGGCCAGACCCGCGAGCTGTGCGACCAGCGGTCCGCGCCGCGCCGGGAACCAGCGGGTCCCCAGCCGCAGCACGCTGATGAACGTCATCGCGTCCCCGCACCCGAGCAGCGCGCGCGAGGCGAGCGCCGTGCCGTACGTGGGGGAGAAGGCGAAGCCGAGCTGTCCCGCAGTGAAGAGTACGACGCCGATGGTCAGGACCTTCTTGGTGCCGAGCCGGTCGACCAGCAGGCCCACGGGTATCTGCATGCCCGCGTAGACCAGGAGCTGGAGGATCGAGAAGGTCGACAGGGCCGAGGCGTTCACATGGAAGCGGTCGGCGGCGTCGAGCCCGGCCACCCCCAGCGACGTACGGAAGATGACGGCGACGAAGTAGACGGAGACGCCGATCCCCCAGACGGCCATGGCGCGCCGTCCGCCGGGCGGGTCACCCGGAAGGGTGGAGTTGGCCGAGAGACGACCGGCGCTCATCGGACCTCTCCCCGCGCCAGATGCGAGAACCAGCCGACGTGCCGGTGGACGATCCCGACCGCCGCTTCCGCGTCTCCGGCGCGCAGCGCCTGCAGGATCTCCTCGTGCTCGGTGAGCGTCTTGGCGATCCGGTCGGGGTGGGAGTGCAGCACCGCCACGCCCATCCGCAGCTGGCGGTCGCGGAGTTGGTCGTACAGCCTCGAGAGGATCTCGTTGCCGCCGCTGCGCACGATCTCCGCGTGGAAGCAGCGGTCGGTGACGGCGGCCGCGGCCAGGTCGCCCGCGGCGGCCTGCTCCTTCTGCTTGGCCAGCAGCTTCTCCAGCCGTTCGATCAGCCCGGCGGGCGCGGGCACGGCCTTGCGCGCCGCGTGCTCCTCGACGAGCAGCCGGGTCTCCACGACGTCCGCGATCTCCTGCGCGGAGACCGGCAGGACCAGCGCGCCCTTCTTCGGGTAGAGCTTGATCAGTCCCTCCACCTCGAGCCGCAGCAGGGCCTCGCGCACCGGGGTCCGCGAAACCCCTACGGCGTCGGCGAGTTCGCCCTCGGTGAGCAGGGTGCCGCCCTCGTAACGACGGTCCAGGACGCCCTGCTTGATGTGGGCGTAGACGCGGTCGGCGGCGGGTGGCTGCTTGGCCGGAGCCGGAGCCGGAGCCGGAGCCGAGGCAGGGGTGGAGTCGGGGGCGGAGACAGGGGTGGGAGCGAGGGCTGTCGGGGCGGAGGACGGCATGGCCACAGGATAGATACAACACGTACGCATCGGGAGGCGCGTCCAGCATGCGGGACCGCGGCGGGAGTAGTCAGAAATTCGTCCCAGCAGCCGCACAACCTTGTGTGCTACTTACGTGTCACACACGTGCGGCCCCACTCTTCGTTCCCCACGCAACTCGGCCGCATCGCAGGGACATTCGACGTAATCGGGGTATTTCAGTTGATAACCGCAATCAAGGGCATCCGGGTCCGCCGAGCCGCAGCCGTCTCCGTCACGGCCAGTGCAGTGCTTGCGGCCGGAGTCCTCACCGCGGCTCCCGCGCAAGCCGTGACGACGCCCACGATCGTGGCCAAGACGGGCTACGTGATGAACAACGCGAACGGCGCGAAGCTGTACGGCAAGGGCATGGACACCAAGCTGTCCACCGGCTCCACCACGAAGATCATGACGGCGAACGTCGTGCTGTCGCAGACGAACCTCAACCTGGACGCCAAGGTCACGATCGTCAAGGCGTACAGCGACTACATCGTGGCGAACAACGCCTCGTCCGCCCGCCTGATCGTCGGTGACAAGGTCACCGTCCGTCAGCTGCTCTACGGGCTGATGCTGCCGTCGGGCTGCGACGCCGCGTACGCGCTGGCCGACAAGTTCGGCACGGGTACGACGCGCGCCGCGCGCGTGAAGAACTTCATCGCCAAGATGAACACCAAGGCGAAGTCGCTCGGCATGACGAACACGAAGTTCGACTCGTTCGACGGCATCGGCAACGGCTCCAACTACTCGACGGCCAAGGACCTGACGAAGCTCGCCAGCGCTTCGCTGAAGAACGCGAACTTCCGCGCGGTCGTCAAGACGAAGTCGTACACGGCCAAGACCATCACCAAGACGGGCACCACCCGCACCATGGGCGCCTGGACCAACACCAACACGCTGCTGAGCAGCTACAGCGGCACCATCGGCGTGAAGACGGGCTCCGGCCCGGAGGCGAAGTACTGCCTCGTCTTCGCCGCCACCCGCAACGGCAAGACCGTCGTGGGCACGGTGCTGGCGTCCACCTCGGCGTCGGTGCGCGCCACGGACGCGACGAAGCTGCTGAACTACGGCTTCGCCCGGCTGGGCTGACGTCCGCGCACCTTTCGGCACTTCTGAACGGGCCCGTCGTGATCGCCACGACGGGCCCGTTCCGCGTCGGGCGCACACGGCACGGCAGAATCAACGGCGGTACGACGGCGAAGCACATGCCGGACGACGCCGGAACGACGCCGGAACGACGCGGGAACTGCGCCGCATCGACGTCGCAACGACGTCTCAACGACAGAAGATTGGACGTACATCCATGGCGGAAGAACTGATCGCCACGCTCAACACGACCCTCGGCCAGATCGTGGTCAGGCTGTTCCCGGAGCACGCGCCGGAGACGGTGGCGAACTTCGTCGGGCTCGCCGACGGCAGCAAGTCCTGGCGTGATCCGGAGACCGGGGCTCCGGGGCAGGGACCGCTCTACAACGGCACGATCTTCCACCGGGTCATCGACGGCTTCATGATCCAGGGCGGCGACCCGCTGGGCTCCGGCCGCGGCGGCCCGGGCTACGAGTTCAAGGACGAGTTCCACCCGTCCCTCCGCTTCGACCGGCCCTACCTGCTGGCGATGGCCAACGCCGGGCCGGGGACCAACGGTTCGCAGTTCTTCATCACCGTCGGCCCGACCCCGCACCTCACCAACCGCCACACCATCTTCGGCGAGGTGCTCCAGGGCCAGGACGTCGTGGACGCGATCGCCAAGAGCCCGACCGGCCGCAACGACCGCCCCGCCACGGACATCGCCATCGAGTCCATCGCCGTGGACCGGCGTCAGGGCTAGGACAGGCCCCACCGGGACCAGGGGCAAGGCCGGAGCCTCACCGGGCGCCCCCGCCCGCGCGGAGCCGCTGCGCTACTTCGTCACGGCGAAGTTGCGCAGGATCGCCTCCGTCAGGCGGGGCTCGCCCTCCGCCTTCACCCGGTCCGCGACCGCCTCCGGGGTCACCCGGCCGCAGGCCAGCCGGACGTACGTCTCCCAGTCCAGGGCGAAGGAGGCGGCCGGGCCGAGGGCGGGGGCGGTCTCCAGGGTGCCGCGGCCCTGGATGTCGACGCGGATGGTGCGCAGGAACTCGATCGGCCCGTTCACGTCGAAGACGACGGCGGAGCTGCGCGGGGCGTCGGCCTTGACGGCGACGACCGACGGGAGCTCGGCGAGGAGCACGTCACAGGCGATGTGCGCGCCGGGGGAGTCGAGGTTGCCGGGCCGGCCGAGGGCGGCGCGCAGGTCCTGCTCGTGCACCCACACGGTGAACGCGTGGTTGCGCATCGACTCCTCCAGCGTCAGCTCGGCGCCCAGCGGGCCGCGCACCAGGGCGCCGGGCTGACGGGACTCGTTGCGCAGCTGGCGGTTGCGCCGGATGATCGACAGCTCCAGCTCGGACGTCATCTCCGGCGCCGTGTGGTGGCGGCGGACGTCGACCTGCATCTCCATGTACCGCTGGAGGTCGGTGGTGACGTGGAAAAGGTCGCGCGGGAGTGAGTGGATGGGCCGTGGATCGCCGTACATCTCACTGTCCAGGCCGATCACATGGGAGACGAGGTCGCGGACCGACCAGCCGGGGCACGGTGTCCGCCAGTTCCACTCGCCCTCCACAAGGGGCTGCACCAGCTCGGATATCGCTTCGATGGAGTGCGTCCAGGCGTCGGCGTAGGGCTGGAGGGTGGGATGCAGACTCACGGAACGGGACCCCTCGGCGGTCGGTACACGGGTGGGCAGTGGGCGGCTGTGGCGGCGTTGCCGGCGGGCGGCGGTGGCTGTCGGCGGGTGTCGTGAAACTCCCCCGATTCTCGGCTGTGCTCGAATCGGGGGGACCCCCAAGTTACGCTGCTGTGAGGCACCCCGGCAGTGCTTTCGTGTGACGATCGTAGGCCTGTGTGGAGTACTCGAATGCCAGGACGGTGGTAGTGTGCGCGCCTCTCTGATCCAGATCGCCGTAGAAGCGGGCGAATCGGTTGAATCGCGACGGGAGCGGGTCGGCTCGCTGGTGCGCGAACAGGCCGGTTCCGCCGATCTCGTGGTGCTTCCGGAGCTGTGGACGACCGGGGCGTTCGCCTACGAGCTGTTCGGCAGCGAGGCCGAGCCGCTGCGGGGGCCGACGTACGAGGCGATGGCCAAGGCGGCGAGCGACGCGGGCGTGTGGCTGCACGCGGGCTCGATTCCGGAACAGGACCCCGCCGGTCCCCTCTACAACACGTCTCTCGTCTTCTCCCCCTCCGGTGAACTGGCCGCCGTCTACCGCAAGATCCACCGCTTCGGCTTCGACCGGGGCGAGGCCGTGCTGATGGGCGCGGGCGAGGACCTGGTGACGGTCCGCCTTCCCGAGACGACCGTCGGCGTGGCCACCTGCTACGACCTCCGTTTCCCCGAGCTGTTCCGTGGTCTCGTCGACGCCGGCGCCGAGACCTTCGTCCTGTCGGCGGGCTGGCCGGAGCGCCGCCGGGCGCACTGGACGCTGCTGGCCCAGGCGCGGGCGGTCGAGAACCAGGCGTTCGTGCTCGCGTGTGGAACGGCCGGGACGCACGCCGGAGTTCCGCAGGCGGGTCACTCGATCGTGGTCGATCCGTGGGGCGAGGTGCTGGCGGAGGCGGGGGCCGGCGAGCAGGTCCTCACCGTCGAGTTCGACCCCGGGAAGGTCGCGGCGACCCGGGAGCAGTTCCCGGCCCTGAAGGACAGGATGCTGGGCCTGCGCACCCCTGGACGTTAGTCCTCCCGATCCTTCTCGGCGAGGTGGATCACGCACACCGCGACCGCGATCAGCAGCGCCGGGTCCGCGTCGTCCCGCACGATGTCGACGCCGTACGTCTCCCGTACGTGCAGCCACCGTCGGGAGACGACGGCCAGCAGCTCACCGTCGTACTCGACGGCGAACTCGCGGTCGAGGATCTTGCCGCTGACGTCGAGCTCGGTGCGGCCGTCGGCCAGGGCGACGCGGTAGTGGTTGCGCAGCAGGGAGAGCCGTTTTCGGCGGATCGTCGCCAGCGGCCCACCCTCCCGTTCGATCACCATCGTGTCGCGCAGGGCGAACATCTTCTGGTGGATGTCGATCAGGACCCGCCCGTGTGTGTCCTTCAGCTCGAACGTGTCGCGCAGCCGCATCGCCTTGCCGTCGACGAGGTACGCCTTGTTCCCGCGGTCGTCCTCGATCCAGTAGTCGTCACCGAAGCCGAGGAGCCGGTCGCGCACGAGGAATCTCATGCCCTACCGGTTCCCCCGACGCCGGTCCGAAACGCCGTCGATAGGCCGATGGGCTGAGCGCGGTCTCGCGCCGCACGCGCGCGCGAAGGGTTGGCGGCCGTCCCCAGCCCGCTCCTGGCCGCCACCACGTCCAGCCGCTCTCGCCCCGCTCGATCAGCCGACAGGCGAGGACCGCCCTCCCCCACTGCCTGATCGGCGACCGCCACGAGGAGGTCCCGGCTCCTGTGAACGTCACGACGGGTCATGCGCTGGGGTGAGCCTTCACTGTCGTGGCACCCTTGATCCATGACCGACTCCTCCCCGGCCCCGACCCCTCGTCGTGTCCGAGTCCGCGCTCCCGAGCTGACCGGCGAGGGCGGCTGGCTGAACACGGGCGGACGCCAGTACACCCTCGCCGACCTGCGAGGACGCATAGTCATCCTGGACTTCTGGACGTTCTGCTGCATCAACTGTCTGCATGTCCTGGACGAGCTGCGCGAGCTGGAGGAGAAGCACCGGGACACGGTCGTCGTCATCGGCGTGCACTCGCCGAAGTTCGTGCACGAGGCCGAGCATCAGGCGGTCGTGGACGCGGTGGAGCGGTACGGCGTCGAGCACCCGGTCCTCGACGACCCGAAGCTCGCCACCTGGAAGCAGTACGCGGTGCGCGCGTGGCCGACGCTCGTCGTGATCGACCCGGAAGGGTACGTCGTCGCCCAGCACGCCGGTGAGGGGCATGCGCACGCCATCGAGCGGCTGGTTGCGGAGCTGGAGGCCGAGCACGAGGCCAAGGGCACGCTGCGGCGCGGCGACGGCCCGTACGTGGCGCCGGAACCCGAGCCGACCGCCCTGCGTTTCCCGGGCAAGGCCCTCGTTCTGCCGGGCGGGAACTTCCTGGTCAGCGACACCACCCGGCATCAGCTGGTGGAGCTGGCGGGGGACGGCGAGAGCGTCGTGCGCCGCATCGGCTCCGGTGTGCGCGGCTTCGCCGACGGCACGGCGGACACCGCGTCCTTCAACGAGCCCCAGGGGCTGGCGCTGTTCGACGACGCCACCGTGGTCGTCGCCGACACCGTCAACCACGCCCTGCGCCGCCTCGACCTCGCCTCCGGCGCGGTGACGACCCTGGCGGGCACCGGAAAGCAGTGGTGGCAGGGCTCGCCGACGTCCGGTCCGGCCCGCGAGATCGACCTCTCCTCCCCGTGGGACGTGGCGCTCTTCGGCGGCCGGGTGTGGATCGCGATGGCGGGCGTGCACCAGCTGTGGGCGTACGACCCCGCCGACGCGTCGGTCTGCGTCGTGGCCGGCACGACCAACGAGGGGCTCGTCGACGGACCGGTCGCCGAGGCCTGGTTCGCCCAGCCCTCCGGCCTCGCGGTCACGCCCGACGGGGAGCGGCTCTGGCTCGCCGACTCCGAGACGTCCGCGCTGCGCCGGGTGGACAGGGAGGGCATCGTCCACACGGCCGTCGGCACCGGCCTGTTCGACTTCGGGCACCGCGACGGCCCGGCCGACCGGGCGCTGCTCCAGCACCCGCTGGGCGTGACCGTCCTGCCCGACGGCTCGGTCGCCGTCTGCGACACCTACAACCACGCCCTGCGCCGCTACGACCCGGCGACCGGCCAGGTCACGACCCTCGCCACGGACCTGCGGGAGCCCAGCGACGCGGTCCTCGTCGGCGACGACATCGTGGTCGTGGAGTCCGCCCGGCACCGGCTGACCCGACTGCGGCTGCCGGAGGAGGCGGTGCGAGTGGAGGCCGTCGCCCATCGCACCCAGCGCGCCGCGACCGAAGTGACGCCCGGCAAGCTCCGGTTGGACGTGATCTTCCAGGCCCCGGCCGGCCAGAAGCTGGACACGCGGTACGGCCCGTCGACACGGCTGCTGGTCTCCGCCACCCCGCCCGAGCTGCTGCTCGCGGGGGACGGCGCGGACACGGACCTGACCCGCACCCTGGAGCTCGACCCGGCGCTCACGGAAGGGGTGTTGCACGTCTCCGCGATGGCGGCGTCCTGTGACGACGACCCGTCCAACGAGTACCCCGCCTGCCATGTCCACCAGCAGGACTGGGGCGTTCCGGTCCGCCTCACCGAGGGCGGGGCGGACCGGCTGCCGTTGGTCCTGGCCGGGATGGACCCTCAGTAACTCCCTGAGCAATCCCAACTCCCTGAGCAACCCCGGAACTCCCTGAGGCACCCCGGACCCTGAACAACCCCGGAATTCTCCGAGCGACTCCGGCCTCAGCGGCGGCGCGGGCGTGGCGCCAGCTTGTACAGGGCCACGCCCGCGGCCACCAGGGTGGTGGCCGTGACCATCAGCGCCATGCTGTTCATCCACAGGCCGGTGGCCGCGAGGGTCGCGCCGCCCGCACCGGTGGTACCGGCGCCGATCACTCTTCCGTACATCGTGCGTCTCCTAGGAGGGTTGGTGCGTGGGGGGCGGTTCAGGTGGACACCCACTTCTCCTCGCTGCGGCGCACCAGGCCCCACAGCGAGGAGAAGTAGACGGCGTGCTGGAACAGGTCGTAGAGCATCTCCGGGAGCATCAGCACCGCGACCAGGACGGCCCTGGGCCCGGCGCGGCGTACGGAGACGGTCTTCTCGACCACGAAGAGCAGGCCGATCGCCGTCCAGAACGGTGAGAGGCCGGGCAGGCCGTACAGCGCCGTGGACGTGATCATGAAGGTCAGGTAGACCAGGAAGGACAGCGCGCCGAAGCCCATCAGGAACTGCTGGGCGAAGTAGCGGGCGGTGACGCGGGTCCAGCCGTAGTCGCGGAGGTTCTCCAGGGCGCCGCGCTGCCAGCGCAGCCGCTGGTGCCAGAGCTTGCCCAGGGTGGGCATGACCTCGGTGACGACCTCGCAGCCGACCGGGGACATGGCGCGGTAGCCGAGGGTCTTGACCGCCTTCGTCATCTCGTCGTCCTCGGTGAGCGAGGCGAGGCTGTAGTAGCCGCTGCCGCCGCCGATCACCCCGGCGCGGCGGGCGGCCCGCACCTCGCGCAGCACCCGGGCGCGGAACATCGTCCCGGTGCCGGTGAGGACCTGGGCCTTGCCGCCGGTGCGTTCCAGTTCCCAGGCGTAGCGGTGGAACTCCATGCGCTGGAGCAGGCCGAGGAAGCCGCCGCCCTGCTCGCCGTAGAAGACGCCGCCGACGGCGCCGACCTTGCGGTTGAAGGTGGCGAGGGCGGTCTCGGCGAACCACGGGTTGAGGACGGTGTCGGCGTCCTGCACCAGCAGCAGGTCCCGGTCGTCCAGGTGGGGCAGGATCCAGGCGATGGCCTGGTTGAGGGCGCCCGCCTTCTTGTGCGTGTTGCCCTGGGTGTGGAAGACCTGCGCGCCCAGGGCCGCGGCGACGGCGGCGGTGTCGTCGGTGCAGTTGTCGGCGACCACCACGATCAGGTCCGGCCGCCGGGTCTGCTCCCACAGGCCGTCGATGGCGGCGGCGATGCGGTCCGCTTCGTTGTGGGCCGGTATCAGGACCGCGAGGCGTGGTCTGACGGTCGGTTCCTCGGGGGCGGCGTGGGCACGGCGGGTGGCGTGGCGGCGCGGCTGCGGGCCGCGGGTGGCCGGGCCGGCGGGTGCTGCCGGATCGAGCACGGCAGGACCCCCCCTGTCGTGAAACGGGCAGGGTCCGGTACCGCATGTCCCCGGACCCCTGAGACCTCCCGAGTCTTCACGATTTCCGCATAACCCGGCAAGTTGTCCCAAGTAACGGAGTGCTCACGGTTGTCTTTGTTTGTCCTGTGAGTGCCGCCGCGAGTGCGGTGTCGGGTGCCCGCGCCGCGGGTCGTCATCCCTCCAGGAACGCCACCAGCGCGTTGGCCAGCAGATACGGGTCGGCGTCGCCGCACAACTCCCGGGCGCTGTGCATCGACAGGATGGCCACCCCGATGTCGACGGTGCGGATGCCGTGCCGGGCCGCGGTGATCGGGCCGATGGTCGTGCCGCACGGCATGGAGTTGTTGGAGACGAACGACTGGAAGGGGACGCCCGCCTTCTCGCAGGCGGCGGCGAACACCGCCCGACCGGTACCGTCCGTGGCGTAGCGGTTGTTGACGTTGACCTTGAGGATGGGGCCGCCGTTGACGCGCGGGTGGTGCGTCGGGTCGTGCCGCTCCGCGTAGTTGGGGTGGACGGCGTGACCGGTGTCGGAGGACAGACAGACGGTGGCCGCGAAGGCTCTCGCCCGGTCCTCGTACGACCCGCCGCGCGCGAACACCGAGCGCTCCAGCACGCTGCCGAGCAGCGGCCCGTCCGCGCCGGTGTCCGACTGCGAGCCGTTCTCCTCGTGGTCGAACGCGGCCAGCACCGGGATGAACGGCGGCTCGCCCGCGCCGGTCGCCACGGCCGCCAGCGCCGCCGTGGCGGCGTGCACGGACAGCAGGTTGTCCATCCGCGGGCCGGCCAGCAGCTCCTGGTCGCGGCCCAGGTAGGCGGGCGGCTCCACGGAGTGCGTCATCAGGTCCCAGCCGGTGACCTCGCCCGCGGCCAGCCCGGACTCCTGCTCCAGGAAGGCGATCAGGTCGCCGTCGTGCACGGCGCCGCTCAGCCCCCAGACGGGCTGGAGGTGGCGCTGTTTGTCGAGCTTGAGGCCGTCGGTGTTGACCGCGCGGTCGAGGTGGATCGCGAGCTGCGGCACGCGCAGCAGGGGCCGGCCGACGTCGACCAGGCGCGTCGAGCCGTCCCGCAGGGTCAGCCGGCCCGCCAGGCCCAGGTCGCGGTCGAGCCAGGAGTTGAGCAGCGGCCCGCCGTAGATCTCCACGGCCACCTGACGCCAGCCGTGCGCCCCGGTGTCGGGCAGCGGCTTGACGCGCAGGTTGGGGGAGTCGGTGTGCGCCCCGACGATCCGGAACGGCGTGTGCGGCGCGGCGCCCTCCGGGACGTACCAGGCCACGATGGCGCCCCCGCGCAGCACGTACTTGCCGCCGCTCGTCGCGTCCCAGGCGTCGGTCTCCGCGACCTGCCGGAAGCCTGCCTTCTCCAACCGCTGCGCCGCGTTCGCCACGGCGTGGTACGGCGACGGGCTCGCCGTCAGGAACGTCATGAGGTCGTCGGTGTGGCCGCGGTCGAAGCGGATGGGTTCGCTCATGGGGTTCACCTTAACGACGGACGAGAGCCCGCTCCCGGCTGTGGGAACGGGCCCTCGTGAGGACGGTGTGCAGTTTCGCTGAGCTGTGCCGATGTGTCCTAGAACGCGACCAGGAAGGCGACCTGGGAGGGTGGCTCGGAGGGCGACCTGGAGGGTGGCTCGGAAGGCGGCAGGCGGCTCGGAGGCGTCTTAGAACGCGGCCTCGTCCAGCTCCATCAGGTCCAGCTCGACGCTCGCGGCGACCTTGCGGGCCAGGGTGACGCCGGGCAGGACGTTGGCCGCGAAGAACTTCGCCGCCGCGATCTTGCCGGTGTAGAAGGCCTTGTCCTTCGCCGACGCCGTCTCCAGCTTCTCGGCGGCGATCGCGGCGCCCTTGAGGAGCAGGTAGCCGACGACCACGTCGCCGGAGGCGAGCAGCAGGCGGGTGGTGTTCAGGCCCACCTTGTAGATGTTCTTGACGTCCTGCTCGGTGGCCGCGAGGTCGGTGAGCATCAGGCCGACGATCGCCTCCAGCTCCACGGCCGCCTTCGCGAGGTGCTCGCGGGCGCCCGCCAGGTCCTCGCCCCCGGTGCCCAGGGCCAGGAACTTCTTGATGTCCTCGGCGAGGGAGTTCAGCGCCGCGCCCTGGTTGCGGACGATCTTCCGGAAGAAGAAGTCCTGGCCCTGGATCGCGGTCGTGCCCTCGTACAGGGTGTCGATCTTGGCGTCGCGGATGTACTGCTCGATCGGGTACTCCTGCAGGAAGCCGGAGCCGCCGAAGGTCTGCAGCGACTGGGCGAGCTGCTCGTAGCCCTTCTCGGAGCCGTAGCCCTTGACGATCGGCAGGAGCAGGTCGTTGAGCGCGTGCTCGGGCTTGGCGTCCTCGCCGTTCGCCTCCTTGACGGCGATGGCGTCCTGGACGGAGGCCGTGTAAAGGACGAGGGCGCGCATGCCCTCGGCGTACGCCTTCTGCGTGATCAGCGAGCGGCGCACGTCGGGGTGGTGGGTGATGGTGACCTTGGGCGCGGCCTTGTCCCCGAACTGCGCGAGGTCGGAGCCCTGGACGCGCTCCTTGGCGTACTCCAGCGCGTTCAGGTAGCCGGTCGAGAGGGTGGAGATCGCCTTCGTGCCGACCATCATGCGGGCGAACTCGATGATCCGGAACATCTGGCGGATGCCGTCGTGCCTGTCGCCGATCAGCCAGCCCTTGGCGGGGTGCCGGTCGCCGAAGGTCATCTCGCAGGTGTTGGACGCCTTCAGGCCCATCTTGTGCTCGACGTTCGTGGCGTAGGCGCCGTTGCGCTCGCCCAGCTCGCCGGTCTCGAAGTCGAAGAGGAACTTCGGGACGAGGAAGAGGGACAGGCCCTTGGTGCCCGGTCCCGCGCCCTCGGGACGGGCCAGCACGTAGTGGAAGATGTTCTCCGACATGTCGTGCTCACCCGAGGTGATGAAGCGCTTCACGCCCTCGATGTGCCAGGAGCCGTCCTCCTGCTGGATCGCCTTGGTGCGGCCGGCGCCCACGTCCGAGCCGGCGTCCGGCTCGGTGAGGACCATGGTGGAGCCCCACTGCCGGTCGACGGCGATCTGCGCGATCTTCTTCTGGACGTCGTTGCCCTCGTCGAAGAGGATGCCGGCGAAGGCCGGGCCGGAGGAGTACATCCACACGGCCGGGTTCGCGCCCAGGATCAGCTCCGCGTACGCCCAGATCAGCGACGGCGGGGCGGTGGTGCCGCCGATCTCCTCGGGCAGGCCGAGGCGCCAGTACTCGGAGTCCATGAAGGCCTGGTAGCTCTTCTTGAAGGACGCGGGGACCGGGGCGGTGTTGGTCTCCGGGTCGAAGACCGGCGGGTTGCGGTCGGCGTCGGCGAAGGACTCCGCCAGCTCGTTCTCCGCGAGGCGCGTCAGCTCGTCGAGGATGCTCTTCGCGGTGTCCGTGTCCATCTCCGCGAAGGGGCCGGTGCCGTACAGCTTGTCGCGGCCGAGCACCTCGAAGAGGTTGAACTCGATGTCGCGGAGATTCGACTTGTAGTGCCCCATGGCGACTGCTCCGTAGAGAGATCGGCGAGGCACTGACTCCTCGCGCCTAATTCACGTGCCAACAGATAGCTAGTTCACGTACCAACAAGTAGCTACGATGATGCTACCCGTCGGTAATAAGTCGCAACCCCAACTCGGCCAAGTGTGAGAAGGGTCTACCTCTCTCGGGCGGCCTCCCCACTCGGTACGCTTGCGCGCATGTACGGTTACGGCCAGCCCATGGACGGGGGCGCCGCGCAGCAGCAGTACGCGCCGCCGCAGCAGCAGATGCCCGGCGGCATGGGCGGCGGCATGGGCGGCTACGGCCAGCAGCAGCAGCCGCCGCTCTACCCCGAGCCGTCCCCGCCCTCCCTCGCCGACGCGGTGCGCGCCTTCACCACCGGGCAGTTGGCCGCCGAGGACTTCCAGCAGGTCTTCGCGACCTCCAAGGTGTACTGCCCGCGCGGCGACAACCCCGGCTTCCTGGCCCTGCACAACACCCAGCAGCCGGTCATCCCGATGTTCACCTCCCTCAAGGAGCTGCGCCGGTACGCGGGCAAGGAGTCCAAGTACTTCGTGATCACCGGCGCCGAGATGATCGACCTGCTGCCCACCGGCTACGGCTTCGTCCTCGACATGGAGGGCGAGCACCGGATGGTCTTCGATGCGAAGGCGGTCGAACAGATGGTCGACTTCGCGATGCGGCGGATGTACGGCGGCTGAGGGGACCCGGCCGGGCCCTGGCCCGGCCTGAGCGGGTCCCGGACGGCAGAAAACCTCTCCGCGATTGTCACAGGCATGCCATAGGCTGCCCTCAAGTAGCCGCGCCCCGCGCGCAACCGCTCTTTCGCGGTCGCGCCCGGGCGTCGCGCGGCGCTCTCGACTCCCGGCGACGCCGGGTTCTTTCGTGGGGGTTCATCACTGTGCGCATGCGCAGCACTTCGGCCGCGACGGCGCTCGCGGTCCTCTTCGGCTCGGCGGCGCTGAGCGTCTCCGCGGCCGGCACCGCCTCGGCCGCCTCCGTCACCGTCTCCTCGCCCGGCGGCATCGTCGCGGACGCCGCCCTCCAGCGCGTCTTCGTCAGCGACCGGGCCAACGGGCGGATCCTGGCCTCCGACTACAACGGCACCCTCGTCGGCCTGAACGTCGGCTTCGGCGACGTCAGCGACCTGGCGGTGTCCGACGACGGCGCCACCCTGTACGCGGCCCTGCAGGACACCCACGAGATCGTGGCCCTCGACGCGGCCACGCTCCAGGTCAAGGCCCGCTACAGCGTCGCCACCGGCACGGGCCCGCGCCACCTCGCCTTCACCTCGGGCAAGGTCTGGTTCACCTACGGCGACCAGTGGGACAGCAGCCTGGGCTCGGTCGACCCGGCGGTGGACCCCGCGAGCGGGACCGACCCGGTGGCGCTCGGGCAGCTGCCCGGCGACGTCTCGATCAACGACCCGGGTCTCCTCGACGCCGACCCGTCCTCGCCCGGTGTGCTGGCCGTCGGCGAGACCGGACTGTCCTCGGACTCCATGGCCGTCCTCGACGTCTCCGGCGGCACCGCACAGACGCTCGCCTTCTACAACGGCGACTACCGCCTCAACAGCGGCATCCACGACGTCGACGTCGTGCCCGGCGCCCAGGAGCTGCTGGTCAACGGCACGATGCGGGATGCATACGTGACCGGCGTCGGGTTCAAGGAGGTCGGCGTCTACCCCGGGGGACAGAGCGCCGACATCGCCCCGAACGGACTGGTCGCCCAGGTCGACGGAACCAAGATCGCGGTCTTCGAGCCCAACGCCGTCAGGCCGCTGCGCACCTACACCGCCGGCACGGGCGACACGGCCGGCCTGACCTGGGCCCCGGACTCCTCCCGGATCTTCGCGCTGGTGGCGGCGGGCAGCGGCTACACCCTGAAGACGTTCACCGACCCGACGAAGAACGTCCCCACCCTCACGGTGAACGCCCCCACGTCCGCCCCGCGCGCCAAGAAGCTCACCGTCACCGGAAAGATCTCGGCGACGGTGGCGCTGCCGGCCGGCGTCAAGCTGGCGGTCACCCGCACCGATGTGGAGAGCCCGAGCGGCAAGGCGCTCGCGGCCGTCACGGTGAAGGCGGACGGCACCTACTCCTTCACGGACACCCCGCCGGCCGGCGGCACGGTCACCTACAAGGTCGCCTACGCGGGCGACGCGGCCCACACCGCGGTCGCCGCCTCCGACAAGGTCGCGGTCTCCCGCGCGGCCACGACGCTGAGCCTGAACAACAACGGCAAGCTGTACAACTACGGCGCCGACGTCAAGTTCACGGCGCACCTCGGCACGACGTACAAGAACCGCACGGTCGAGATCTGGGCGGACCCCTTCGGCGGCGACAAGCCGAAGAAGCTGATCAAGACCGGCAAGGTCAACTCCAGCGGCAACATCGGCGCGTGGGTCGACATGACCCGCGACACGACCGTCACCGCGGTCTTCGCGGGCGACGGCCGATACGCGCCGAAGACCGTTAAGGCGACGGCGTACGCCCGGGTCAAGATCTCCACCACCGTCTCCAAGCACTACAAGACGGCGAAGATCGGCTCGACGACGTACTCCTGGTTCCACAAGAACACCGACCCGCTGCTCACCACGAGCATGACCTACTACCCGGGCCGCCAGCAGCGCTTCGACCTCCAGGTCTACTACCAGGGTTCGTGGTACTCGGCGGACTCGGAGTACTTCCCCGTCGGCTCGAACGGCAAGTCGGCCGTCTCCCTGGGCGCGCCCGGCGAGTCCGGCGTCAAGGCCCGGATGCGCTCGGTGTACGTCAACGGCTCGTCCGGCGACAGCGTGAACTCGACGACGTACGGCGCGTGGAAGTACCTGTACTTCAGCAACTGAGGCACTGAGGCAACTGAGTGAAGTTGCGGCGGCCCGGAGGGAATGTCCTTCGGGTCGCTGTCGTTCTGGGTGGCAGGAAGTTCAATCTTCAACTACAGTGGACGTACGTCGCCCTAGGAGGTACCGACATGCCTGCAGTCACCGTCGAGAACCCGCTGGCGCTGCCGCGCGTGGCCGCGTCGGCCGACGCCGTGGCACGTCCCGTGCTCACCGTCACCACCGCGCCGAGCGGTTACGAGGGCGAGGGCTTCCCGGTGCGCCGCGCGTTCGCCGGGATCAACTACCGTCACCTCGACCCGTTCATCATGATGGACCAGATGGGCGAGGTGGACTACGCGCCGGGAGAGCCCAAGGGCACCCCCTGGCACCCGCACCGCGGCTTCGAGACCGTCACCTACATCATCGACGGGATCTTCGACCACCAGGACAGCCAGGGCGGCGGCGGCACCATCACCAACGGCGACACCCAGTGGATGACGGCCGGCTCCGGCCTGCTGCACATCGAGGCCCCGCCGGAGCACCTGGTCATGTCCGGCGGCCTCTTCCACGGCCTCCAGCTGTGGGTGAACCTCCCCGCCAAGGACAAGATGATGGCCCCGCGCTACCAGGACATCAGGGGCGGCAACGTCCAGCTGCTGACGTCCCCCGACGGCGGCGCGCTGCTGCGCGTCATCGCCGGCGAGCTGGACGGCCACGCGGGCCCCGGCATCACCCACACCCCGATCACGATGATCCACGCCACGCTGGCGCCGGGCGCGGAGATCACCCTGCCCTGGCGCGAGGACTTCAACGGCCTCGCCTACGTCCTCGCGGGCAAGGGCGCGGTGGGCGCGGAGCGCCGGCCGATCAAGCTGGGCCAGACGGCGGTCTTCGGCGCGGGCTCCTCGCTGACCGTCCGCGCGGACGAGCAGCAGGACTCGAACACGCCGGACATGGAGGTCGTCCTCCTGGGCGGACAGCCGATCCGTGAGCCCATGGCCCACTACGGCCCGTTCGTCATGAACACCAAGGACGAGCTGATGCAGGCCTTCGAGGACTTCCAGAAGGGCCGGCTGGGGACGGTTCCGGCGGTCCACGGGATGACGGAGAGCGGTCCGGACGCGTGAGGTAGGGCGACACAGGGGAGCCCCGTCCTTGAGGACGGGGCTCCCCTGTGTTTGTACCTACGTCGGCGACGGCGTCGGTGTCAGCGAAGGAAGACGACCGAGCGCAGCGTGAGCCGGTCCGTGGCGGGACGCCCGTGCGGGCGCAGCGTCCAGGAGTCGCCCGAGCAGTCCGGCTCGGTGAACACCAGCGCGGTCTCGTCGGTGTCGTTGTGCGGGGCGAACGCGGGCTCGGACGCGCCCGGGTCGGCGACCTCCGGGAGGGTGACGCACTCGCCGCTGGCCGGGTCGTGCAGGGTGGCCGACTGAGGCTGCCCGTTCAGCCCGACGAACTTGTAGCCGAAGTCGCCGGTCGCGGCATGAGCGGGAGCGGCCAGAGCGGCGGTGAGGGCAAGGGCACCGCAGACGGCGGCGAACGAGTGCCGGAGACGCACGAAAGTTCTCGTTTCCTGAGGGGGTGGGTGAGTTGGATCACCCGCACCTCTAACCTCCGGCCGGGGCGCGTATGCGGCGGGCGGGAGCTGGAAGGTTTCTCTTTCGTTCATTTCACCCATGTGGATCAGCGGGGATCCGATACGGTACGAGAGGGCCCGAAGCCGCAACTTAGTTTTGCGACTTCGGGCCTGTCTACGTCAGCGGGTTCGACTACGGCAGCACGTAGACCGGCGCTCCGTCCGCAGTGCAACCGGTCTGCCGTACGCATCCCCGCTTGAGCAGCATGCGCAGACAGTCGTGCACCCGGTCCTGCGACAACCCCGTACGGGCGACGATCTCCTCCACGCGGTAATGAGCCTCACCGCGCGCCAACGCCGGGGCCAGAAGCGCGGCGACGGCGTGGACGTCCTCCGTGACAACGAGGTTCTTCGCCCTCCAGCCGGCGAGGATCTGCTGAGGCGTCAACTCCTGTACGTGTGGTCGGGACGCCTGAGGGACTCGGCGATGTCCCGCAGGGCGTCGGCCATCAGGCTCTGGCTGTGAGTGATGCGCCGCAGCAGATCATTGCGCTCCTCCTGGAACGCCACCAGCATCTCGTCCGCCCGGATGTTCCGCTCCTCCAGTCGCACGATGGCGTCGGCGACCTGGTGGGGCATCACATACGCGGTCCCGCCGGTGGGGGCGGGCTGCACGGGGGCCGGTTCCAGAGAGTAGGAACCGTCGCGCTGGATGGTGGCGATGACTTCGGAGACCCACGTCTTGAAAGGCTGGGACTCGGGTTTCGTGCAGGCGATGACCAACCGGATCAGGCCCTGGAGATTCACGAGATTCATGTCTCGTCGCCACTCTCGACCTGCGGGAATGTCGAGAGTGTGCCGCTGGAGCACACTCTCGACACTGTCGAAGTTCACTGTGTCGGCGATGTTCCGCAGAGTGGAGCCGACATGGGTGTACCCCAGGTTCTTGCACACGTCCACGGCCGGGAACCAGTGGATCCCGTCCGGCATGGTCAGCCTCCGCACCCGCGCCCCCGTGGCCGCGAACACGAAGTCGCTGATGTCGATCGCGTCCTGCTGCTGTGCCGCCGACTGGTCCGGCGGCGGTGTGTTGTTCTGCTCGTACATCGAGCGTCACCTCCTGCTCGGACGGTAGGCATATGCCGGAGCAACTCATGTCCGTAGTACGGACGTTCACCCGTTAGGGGATTGATGCATCGATTCTGCGCACGGGGTGACGGTCCGTCACCCGGTCGGCTGTCCGCGCAGGACAAGCGCAGCGGCCCGTGATCCGCTGGAGCCGTGCAGCTGCTCCCCGCGCCCGTCCGCCGTCTCGCCGCCTGGTGCGCCGTCGTCCTGCTCGTCTCGGGCGTGGGGTACGTGGGGATCCGGCTGTGCGCGGAGTTTCGTACGGCGGTGACGCCGGTGCTGCTCGCGTTGCTCGGGACGGCGTTGCTGGGGCCGTTGTACCGGCGGCTGGTGCGGGCGCGGGTGCCGAGGTCGTTGGCGGCGGGGTTGACCTGTGTCGCCGTCGTGGCCGTGGTCGGCGGGGCGGTGTACATCGTCGTCGCCGCGCTGATCGACACCGGGGACGAGATCGTCGCCTCGCTCAAGGACGCGGCGCAGGGGGTCGCCGATCACTTCGGGGCGGCCGGGACCTCGCTCGACGATCTCGCGACCAACGCGAAGGAGCTGCTGACCAAGTTCGGGGGGACGGCGGCCTCCAACGTCATCAGCGGGGTCAGCATCGTCGGCGAGAGCATCGCCATGGCCGTACTGGCGCTGCTGCTCGTCTTCTTCTTCCTGCGCGACTCGCACCGGGCGGTCGACACACTGCGGGCGATCGTCCCCGGCGGCAGCGCGGACACGGCGGAGGCGATGGCGCGGCGGGCCTTCGAGGCCGTCGAGGGGTTCATGCGAGGGACCACCCTCATCGCGCTGATCGACGCCGTCTGCATCACCGTAGGACTGCTCGTCCTCGGCGTCCCGGGGGCCGTCGGGCTGGGCGCCCTCGTCTTCGTCGGGGCCTATATCCCCTACCTCGGGGCCTTTCTCTCCGGCGCGGTCGCCGTGCTCGTCGCGCTCGCCGACCGGGGGTTCGTGATCGCGCTGTGGGCGCTCGGGGTCGTGCTCGCCGTGCAGGTGCTGGAGGGGCATGTGCTCCAGCCGATGATCCAGAGCCGGACCGTGCAGATGCATCCGGCGCTCGTCATGCTCGCCATCACGGGCGGGGCGTCCGTGGCCGGGGTCCTCGGGATGCTGCTCGCGGTACCGGTGACGGCGGCGGCCTTCGGGGTCTTCGGAGTGCTGCGGGACCGCTACACGGGCGGGTAGCAGTCACGCGCGCGTGTGTCGTAGCCGTACGGCCCTGTCGTTCAGGGTCTCTCGTAGATCTCGAACCAGATGCTCTTGCCCTGGCCCCTTGGTGCGACGCCCCAGATGTCCGCGAGGAGTTCGATGAGGATCAGGCCGCGGCCGGAGGAGGCCAGTTCGCCGGGGCGGCGCTTGTGGGGGAGGTCGTCGCCGGCGTCGGTGACCTCGATGCGGATGCGTCGCTCGCCGGGGGCGCCGGTGATCTCGGCGACCAGGAGCGCGTCGGCGTCGGTGTGCACGAGGACGTTGGTCAGCATCTCGGAGACGAGGAGGACGGCGGAGTCGACCTGGTCGTCGCTGGGCCAGTCGTGCAGCAGCTCGCGCAGGTGCTGTCGGGACACGGCGACGCGTTCGGGTTCGGCCTGCGCGACCGTCAGCACCGTGCGTCGCACGGGCGTGCGGACCGGCGCCGTCGCCGACGCCGTCTGGCGGCTCAGCAGCAGGACGGCGATGTCGTCCTCGCGGCGGTCGGCGAGGGGGCCGATGGTGTGGTGGGAGGACGGGCCGTGCACGGCCTGGACCACGGCGTCGGCGAGTTCCTCCAGGTCGCCCTCGTGCGACTCCAGGATCTTGCGGACGCGCTGCCAGCCGGTGTCGAGGTCGTGGCCGCCGGTCTCCAGCAGGCCGTCGGTGGACAGCAGCAGCGTCTCGCCGGGTTCCAGGGCGAGCCGGGTGGTGGGGTAGTCGGCGTCCGGGTCGATGCCGAGCGGGAGTCCGCCGGCCGTGGCGCGGACCAGGACCGTGCCGTCGGCCATGCGGACGGCCGGGTCGAGGTGGCCGGCCCGGGCGGTCTCCAGGACGCCGGTCACCGGGTCGACCTCTATATAGAGGCAGGTCGCGAAGCGCAGGTCGGCGTCCTCGCCGTCGTGCGCCTGGTTGATGCCGTGGAAGAAGCCGGAGGCGCGGGAGAGGACGGCGTCGGGGCGGTGCCCTTCGGAGGCGTACGCCCGCAGGGCTATGCGCAGCTGGCCCATGAGGCCGGCCGCCCGGACGTCATGGCCCTGGACGTCCCCGATGACCAGCGCGAACCCCCCGCTGGGGAGCGGGATCATGTCGTACCAGTCGCCGCCGACCTGGAGGCCGCCGCCGGTGGGGATGTAGCGGGCGGCGAGGGTCATGCCCGGTATCTCGGGGCCGAGGGTGGGGAGCATGGAGCGTTGCAGGCCGTCGGTCAGCTCGCGCTGGGTCTCGGCGTCGCCGGCGCGGGCGAGGGCCTGGGCGAGCATGCGGGCCACGGTGGTGAGGACCGAGCGTTCGTCGGGGGTGAAGGCGACCGGGTAGGCGAAGCCGGCCATCCAGGCGCCCATGGTGCGGCCGGCGACCGTCAGCGGCAGGAACGCCCACGAGTGGCGGCCGAAGTGCGCGGCGAGCGGCCAGGTGAGCGGGTAGCGGGCCTGGTACTGCTCGGGGGAGGAGATGTAGACGGCCCGGCCGGTGCGGACGACTTCGGCGGCCGGATAGTCCGTCTGGAGGGACATCTGGGAGAAGGGGTCCTCGTCGCCGGGCTGCTGTCCGTGATGGCCGATGATCGTCAGCCGGTCGCCCGTGACGCCGAAGACCGCCAGTCCGTCCGGTGAGAAGCCCGGCATCGACAGGCCCGCGGCGACCCGCAGCACCTCCTCCGTGGACCGTGCCTCCGCCAGCGCCCGGCCCGCGTCCAGCAGGAACGCCTCCCGCGAGCGACGCCAGTCGCCGGTGACGGCGGTGCGTCCGGCGGGGGTGCCCGGGCGGGGCTCGGTGACCTCCTGGAGGGTGCCGATCAGCTCGTAGGCCTTCTTGACCGGGTCGAAGGACGGCTTGGAGCGGCTGCGGACGACGCGCAGGACTCGCCCCCGCTCGTCCATGATCCGGATGCGCACCTCGGCGAGGGTGCCCTCGGCGACGGCGAGCTGGACCACTCCGGTGATCTCGTTCCAGTCGACCGGGTGCAGCCGGGCGCGGGTCTGGGCCTCCGTGAGGACGGTCTCCCTGGTGGTCCCGTCGGTGGTCCCGTCGCCGGTCCCGTCTGCGGGCAGCCCGAGGAGCCGGGCCGCCTCGGCGTCGACCGTGACCAGCCCGGTGGCCGTACTCCAGTGCCACAGGCCGGTCGCGAGGGAGGCCAGGACCTCCCCCACGGCGGGCAGCGGCTCGCCAGTGCGCATTGCCCCACTTTAAGAAGACGCGATCGGAAAGTGCCACTGATCGCCGGATCGGTATTGAGGGGAGGTGATCAGTGACTGCCCGGTACGCTGGGGGTTGTTTCATGCGTTGTTTCACGTGAAACATGCCCCCGATCCGCGAAGACTGGATGAACGACGATGCATCGGTACAGGTCCCACACCTGCGGCGAGCTCCGCGCCTCTGACGTCGGCACCGACGTCCGGCTGAGCGGCTGGCTGCACAATCGGCGCGACCTGGGCGGCATCCTGTTCATCGATCTGCGCGACCACTACGGCATCACGCAGCTGGTCGCCCGTCCGGGCACGCCCGCGTACGAGGCCCTCGACAAGGTGACCAAGGAGTCGACGGTCCGCGTCGACGGCAAGGTCGTCTCGCGAGGTACGGACAACGTCAACGCGGACCTGCCGACCGGTGAGGTCGAGGTCGAGGTCGGAGAGGTCGAGCTGCTCGGCGCCGCCCAGCCGCTCCCCTTCACCATCAACACCGAGGACGGGGTCAACGAGGAGCGGCGCCTGGAGTACCGCTTCCTGGACCTGCGCCGCGAGCGCATGCACCGCAACATCATGCTGCGTACGTCGGTCATCTCGGCGATGCGGCACAAGATGACGGCGCTGGGCTTCAACGAGATGGCGACGCCGATCCTGTCCGCGACCTCCCCCGAGGGCGCCCGCGACTTCGTCGTACCGTCCCGTCTGCACCCGGGCAAGTTCTACGCGCTGCCGCAGGCCCCGCAGCAGTTCAAGCAGCTGCTGATGATCTCGGGCTTCGACCGCTACTTCCAGATCGCGCCCTGTTTCCGGGACGAGGACGCGCGTGCGGACCGCTCGCCGGGCGAGTTCTACCAGCTCGACGTCGAGATGAGCTTCGTCGAGCAGGAGGACGTCTTCCAGCCGATCGAGAAGCTGATGACCGAGCTCTTCGAGGAGTTCGGCGGCGGGCGGCACGTCACCTCCCCCTTCCCGCGCATCCCGTTCCGCGAGTCGATGCTGAAGTACGGCTCCGACAAGCCGGACCTGCGGGCGAAGCTGGAGCTCTTCGACATCACCGACGTCTTCGCAGGCTCGGAGTTCAAGGCCTTCGCGGGCAAGCACGTACGCGCCCTGCCGGTGCCGGACGTCTCCGCGCAGCCCCGCAAGTTCTTCGACCAGCTCGGCGACTTCGCGGTGACGCTGGGCGCGAAGGGTCTGGCCTGGGTGCGGGTGGCCGAGGACGGCTCGCTGACCGGCCCGATCGCGAAGTTCCTCACCGAGGAGAACGTCGCCGAGCTGACCAAGCGCCTGTCGCTGGCCGCCGGTCACGCCGTGTTCTTCGGCGCGGGCGAGTTCGACGAGGTCTCGAAGATCATGGGCGCGGTCCGCGTCGAGGCGGCCAAGCGCGCCGGCCACTTCGAGGAGGGCGTCTTCCGCTTCTGCTGGATCGTCGACTTCCCGATGTACGAGAAGGACGAGGAGACCGGCGCGATCGACTTCTCGCACAACCCGTTCTCCATGCCGCAGGGCGGCCTCGAGGCCCTGGAGACCCAGGACCCGCTGGACATCCTGGGCTGGCAGTACGACATCGTCTGCAACGGCGTCGAGCTGTCCTCCGGCGCGATCCGCAACCACGAGCCGGAGATCATGCTCAAGGCCTTCGAGATCGCGGGCTACGACCGTGACACCGTCGAGGAGAAGTTCGCGGGCATGCTGCGCGCCTTCCGCTTCGGCGCTCCGCCGCACGGCGGGATCGCGCCGGGCGTCGACCGCATCGTCATGCTCCTCGCGGACGAGCCCAACATCCGCGAGACGATCTCCTTCCCGCTCAACGGCAACGCCCAGGACCTGATGATGGGCGCGCCGACGGAGCTGGAGGAGGCCCGGCTGAGGGAGCTGCACCTGACGGTGCGCAAGCCGCAGCCGAAGTAGATCCGACCGGAGATCTGAGACCGGAGATCTGAGACCGGCGATCTGAGACCTGAGACCTGAGACCTGAGAGTGGCTCGGAACCGACGACGGTTCCGGGCCACTTTTGTGTTCCACGGAAACTGACAGCCCTTCCTTATGCTCCTGACAGCTTTCCTCCCTAGCGTCCCGGCTTCATGACGGGAACTCAGAAACCACACAGCGAACGGGAATTGACGCGCCGGACGGTCGTCGCGGTCGGTGCGACCGGCGTCGCGGCAGCGGGCCTGGGCGGCACCGCGTTCGCAGCGGGCGCCTTAGGCGAGGAGAAGGGCGGCAGAGGCGTGCCGGCCGGCACGTCGACCGGCACGCCGGCCGAGGACGGCGTCTGCTACCGGCTGACCTCGGAGGCCGTCGAGGGCCCCTACTACATCGACGCCGACAAGATCCGCCGGGACGTGACCGAGGACCGCGAGGGCATTCCGCTGGTCCTCGCCCTCAAGGTGATCGACTCCGAGACCTGCAAGCCGATCCGGAACGCGGCCGTCGACATCTGGCACTGCGACGCGGTGGGGGTGTACTCGGGGTACGAGGACATGGGCAGCGGCGGTGGAGGCGGCGGCCCCGCTCCCACGGGTGAGCCCCCGACGGACGCCCCGACCGGCCCTCCTCCCGGCGGTGGCGGAGGCGGCCACGCGGAGCCGACGGACGACACCCGCTATCTGCGCGGCACCTGGCGTACGGACCGGCACGGCCATGTCACTTTCAAGACGGTCTTCCCCGGCTGGTACCGGGGCCGTTGCGTCCACATCCACACCAAGGTGCACGTGGACGGCGAGTGGACCGACGCCGGCTACGAGGGCGGGCACACCTGCCACACCGGGCAGTTCTTCTTCGACGAGGAGTCGGTCCTGGCCACGGCGGTGGTGGAGCCGTATGTCAGCAACACCGCCGAGCGGACGACCCTGACCGAGGACACGATCTACGACCAGAGCGGCACGACGGGCGGCCTGCTGAAGCTGCGCTACGACAAGCGGAACATCGCGAGGGGGGTGCGCGCGTCGCTGACGGTCGGCGTCGACCCGGACGCCACGCACGACGGCCAGGACGCCCCGCCGCAGCCGAGCGCCTCGGCGTCCCCTTCCGCGTCGGCCTCCTGACGCCGTCGCCTTGACGCCGCCTTCCTGACATCGGATCGGCTTGACGAGGTCCTCTCCCCCGCCGCTTCCACCGCGGCGGCGGGAGGGGACCGTCGCCGGCCACGACAGTCCTGCGGGACGACGCCTCCCTGTGACGCAGTACGACGTGACTCAGTACGACTCCTGGTGCACCGCGCGATCGAGGTAGAGGCCGCGCTCGGCGATGTAGGCGGCGACGCCGTCCGGCAACAGGTGACGGACGGGGCGTCCGTCGCGTATGCGGGCCCTGATCTGGGTGGAGGAGATCCGCCACGGGCGCGGGGACGCGGGGACGTACAGCCCCGACCGGGGCAGGCGGCCGGGGTCCGGTACGTGGTCGGCCCGGCCGCAGACCACCAGTCGGGCCAGTCGGGGGATCGCCTCGGCCTGGTGCCACTGCGACATTCCTTCGGCGGTGTCCGTTCCGACGATCAGGAACAGCTCGGCCTCGGGTCCCAGTCGACGGCGGAACTCCTGGAGCGTGGGCACGGTGTGGCTGGGGCCCGGCCGGTCGAGTTCGACGCGGCTGACGGAGAGCAGCGGATGGGGCCGACAGGCGATCGCCGCCATCGCGAAGCGGTCCGCCGAAGGCGACACCGCACGGGGATCCTTGTGGCAGGGCTCGCCGGTCGGAACCAGGACGACCTGGTCGAGGCCGCACGCGGACGCCGCCCTGGAGGCGTTGTGCAGATGTGCGCGGTGGATGGGATCGAAGGTTCCTCCCATGATGCCGATCCGCAAGGCCGGCGCACCCCCCAATGCGTCCTGCGGCAACCCGGCAACATCCCATGCGCACAGGGAGTTTGGCGTTACGTCACCACGCGTACCCGATCACGGTAGCGCGCGCCGTCCGCCGGGGGTCGCGGAGGGATGGGGAGGGGCGCGGGCAGGAGACGGAAAGGCGCTGTCCGGGGCGGGGCACTCCCTCTTGGCCGCCTCACCGGAGCCGCACAGGAATCACGAGGGGTGCCCACAGTCGGTTGGCGTCTCATGGGGGCGTAGGCCGGCGAAGGTCGGTGGGGCAAGGGGCAAGGGAGGAAGCCGGCCATGGGCACGGGGTTCATGATCATGCTGTCGGTGATGCTGATCGTCGGCGCGGTGGTGGGGGTCGTGGCCCAACGTCGCGCCCAGCGCGGCCGCCGCCCGTCCGACCTGGACGCGGAGGCGGAGGCGAACCACTGGCTCGTACGGCTGGGCGGGGGGCTGGTCCCACCGGACGTACGGGTGTGGGTGGACGCGGACGAGACGGCGGGGCGAGCATTGACCGACGCGGCGGAATGTCATCGCGCGGCGCGGGTGCGGCTGGCCGCGGCTTCTACGGCGGGGGAGTACGCGGAGGTCACGCGGGTGGCGAAGGAGGGGCTGGAGCACTTGCGCGAGGCCCGGACAGCGCTTGGCCTCGGCCCGGTCCCGGTCCCGGCCACGTCCGGCAGCGAGGCCGCCAGGCGCTCCGCCGTCGGAGCAGGGGTCGCGGCTACGTCTGCCTAGGGCGGGGGAAGCCGTCCCGCTCTGCCCTGATCAGGTCTTTGCAGTCCGTTGTTGGGGCGGAGGAACGTTCAGGCGACGGCGTTGGTCAGGTCGCACCAGATGTATTTGCCGGCGCCGACGAGGTTCTTGTGATCCGGTTGCTGGACCCAGCCCCAGCCGTCGGAGCAGGTGCGGACGAGTGTCAGGCCACGGCCGGATTCCGCGTCCCAGGGGTGTCGCGGGACGGACAGACCTCGCTGCTCCTCCGCGAGAGCGACGACCCTGCTCGAATGCTCCTCCTCACCCCCGCCGCCCCTGCCGCCCTCGCCGCGCTTCTCCGCACCCTGGTGGAGCACAAGTAAGGCGAGCCTCACCATGCTCTTTACTGGAATCAGGCCAGAAAAAGACCCTTGTCCGGCCCCTCTTTTACCTTGCCTTGGAATTCCATAGGTCTCTCCCACGCCCCTGACAGGCCGGGCTCCTAGCTTCACGCTCATGACGGGAAACACAGGAAGCACAGGAAACACCGAGAACAGCGCGAGCGCCGAGAACGACCAGCAAGGGCCCAAGCACAAGCGTGATCTGACCCGCCGTAAGGTCGTCGTCGCCGGTGCGGGCGCCGTCGCTGCGGTCGGGGTCGGCGGGTCGTTGGCCGCGGGCGCCTTCGCCGGGGAGGCGAAGGGGAAGAAGGCCACCGCCTCGGCCAGTGCCGGCGAGGTCTGCTACAAGCTCACCTCCGAGACCACGGAGGGCCCGTACTACATCGACGCCGACAAGCTCCGCCGGGACATCACCGAGGACAAGGAGGGCATCCCCCTCACCCTCAGCCTGAAGGTCATCGACTCCGAGACCTGCAAGCCCATCCGGAACGCGGCCGTCGACGTCTGGCACTGCGACGCGCTGGGCATCTACTCCGGCTACGAGAGCCTGTCCACCGGCGGTGGGGGCGGCGCTCCGACCGACGCGCCCTCCGGTACCCCGACCGACGTCCCGACCGGCACTCCGACCGGTGAGCCGCCCTCCGGCGGCGGCGGTGGCGGCGGGCACGAGGAGCCCACCGACGACGAGCGCTACCTGCGCGGCACCTGGAAGACGGACAAGGAAGGCCGGGTCACTTTCAAGACGATCTTCCCGGGCTGGTACCGCGGCCGCACCGTCCACATCCACACCAAGGTGCACGTGGACGGCGAGTGGACCGACGCCGGCTACGAGGGCGGGCACGCCTGCCACACCGGGCAGTTCTTCTTCGACGAGGAGTCCGTGCTCGCCTCGGCGGAGGTGGCGCCGTACTCCACCAGCACCACGGAGCGCACGACGCTCACCGAGGACACGATCTACGACCAGAGCGGCACGACGGGCGGCCTGCTGAAGCTGCGCTACAACAAGAAGGACATCGCCAAGGGCGTGGTGGGTTCGATCACCATGGGCGTCGACCCGGACGCCACCCATGACGGCACCGACGACGCGGTCCAGCCGGGCGCGTCCGCCACGACGTCCGCGTCCGAGTCGGCGGCCTCGTAGCAGGGCTGACGTCGGCCGTCTCACCCGTCTTCACGTGTCCCGCCCGCCTCACCGGTCTCACTCGTCCGGTGACGCCCCCTCCTCCAGCAGTCGTTCCGCGATGTCCGTCGACCAGGACTGGGCCCAGGCCCGCAGGTCGGTGATGTCGTCCGCCGCCAGGCCGTAGGCCGTGAACGCCGTGTCCGGGTAGTGGTCGGTGCCGGTGAGGCGGGTCTGGAGGGTCGGGAGGTCGAAGTCGTCGCGGGCGTGCCGGCGGGCGAGTTCCTCCAGGTCGGGGTGGGTGAAACGGGCGGACGCCGCCCTCGCGTCGATCAGGTCGACGGCCAGTCCCCGGTCGTACAGGGCACGGATCTTCGTGCCCACCGCGTCCTGGAGGGAGAGGGCCGGGCCGTACGGCGTGAGGGCGGGCGGGCTCCAGAGGGTCTCCTTGTGGAGGGCCAGCTGGAGCCCGACCTGCGTCTCGGGGTCCTCGACCGTCAGATGCGCGGACAGCGGGTCCGTGTCCCGGACGCTCACCTCGCGGCCGCGGGAGGTCAGTCCCGCGCTCAGCGTCCCGGCGATCGTGCGCATCGGCTCGGCGCTCTCCGTCGCCAGGTCCACGTTCGCGTGGGGGCGTCGGAGCAGGCCGTGGGCCTGGAGGGCGTAACCGCCGGCCAGCGAGAGGGAAACGGCCGGGGCGGTCACGCCGAAGACCTCGGCGAGGAGGCGGAGGTGCGGTCGGAGGAGGTCCACCGAGTAGTCGTAGCAGGAGTGACGGCCGTTGCGGGCGCACGACCCGGATACGCCCGCCCCCTCATTCCCGTCAGGACAGGGACTTGTAACCGCCCCAGCCCGTCCCGAGCAGCGTCCGCGTCCCGAACGACCCCTTTCCGTCGCCGTACTGGCGGTACAGCTTGCCGGCGGTGTCGCGGGCGACGAGGTCGGCCTTGCCGTCGCGGTTGAGGTCGCCGACGCCGACGACGGCGTTGTAGGTACCGCCCCAGTTCGCGGCCACCTTCACCCGCGCGCCGAACGTGCCCTTGCCCGTCCCGAGGTACCGGTACAGGTTGTCGGCCTTGTCCTGGGCCAGCAGGTCGCCGGCGCCGTCCCCGTTGAGGTCACCGGCCCCGACGACCTTCTTGTACGTCTTCCAGTCGGCGTACAGCTTCACGCGCGCGGCGAGTCTGCCCGTGCTCGTGCCCTTGTACAGGTACACCGTGCCGGTCGAGCTGTTGCGGGCGATGACGTCCGGGCGGCCGTCCTTGGTCACGTCTCCCGGCGAAGTGAGCACGTCGTACTGGTTCCAGCCGCTGGTGGCGAGCGTGGTGTACGACGTCGTCGGCTTCAGGGCCGCGCCGCAGGCCGGCTTGTACAGGCGCAGCGCCCCACCGGCGAGGCGGACGAGGACGTCGTTGCAGCGGTCGCCGCTCAGGTCGCCGACCGGGACGGCCTTGGCGGACGTGGCCCAGCCGGTGCCGGTGAGCTTGCCCGAGAACGTGCCGGCGCCGGTGCCGTACTGGTAGGTCAGGCCGCCCGAGGAGCTGAGGGTGAGCAGGTCGCCGGTGCCGTCGGGGGTGGCCGAGGCGCCGCCGAAGTCGTGGGCGAGGGCCGCGCCGTCGGTGACGGTCACCGTGCCCGAGGCCAGCCGCACGGCCGAGGACGCGCCGTCCTGCGTGGCGTGCAGGGTCCAGGTCAGGGGGCCGTTGGGGGCGTAACTCCCCGATGCGGTACGGCCGTTCCAGCTCGCGGCGACCTTCAGGCCGTCGGCGGAACCGGAGAGGGCGCGTACGGTTCTGCCCGCCCGGTCGGTGAGGGTCACCGTCCATGCCGAGGTGGGCCTGCTGAGCTGCCAGGTCGGCGCCCAGGCGGTGCCGGTGGTGGCGGTGCCCTTCAGCGGGGCCGCCGCCGGGACGGCCGAGCCGCTGACGGCCAGCGCCGGCCAGGCGGTGCGGGAGGCGTACAGCCGGTCCACGTCGTTGCCGCTCGCGGTGCCGGACCAGACGGCGGTGGCGGCGCCGTCGTCGCCGACCGAGATCCGGCCGCGGACGAACGCATCGGCCGAGCCCGGCAGTGGGGCCGCCGTCGACCAGACGCCGTCGCTGCGCACGGACTCCATCAGTACGCGGCCGCCGCTCCCCTGGGTCCACAGGGCGTGGACGGTGCCGTCGTCGCCGATCGCGGTGTCGTACTGCTCGGGCACATACGCCGTCGACAGCGTCCGTACGGCCGACCAGACGCCGGTGTCCGCGTCGCGGGTGGCGGTGCGGGCGCCGAAGGTGGTGGTGTAGTCGACCCAGACGAGGGTGACGTCTCCGTCGGGTGCGATCAGCGGCTCGGGGGTCTCGGCCAGATTCTCCGTGGCGGTGACGGACCCGGCCGCGGACCACGCGCCGTCGGCGGCGCGCGTCGCGGTGAGGAGCGCCGAGTCCTCGGAGGCGTCGGTGCCCTTCCAGGCGAGGGTCACGGATCCGTCGTCCGCCGCCGCGATCTCGGGAGCGCTGACGGACTGGTAGGCGCCGCTCGCCGCGACCGGCGTGCTCCACTCGGCGGCGTCGGCCGCCCGGGAGACGGCGCGCAGCTGGGCGGACTCGCCGGCCGTCTGCTTGTAGACGACGACCGTGGCGCCGTCGGAGGTGACGGCGACGCTCGGTGCGGAGGCCAGGTCGGCCCCGTCCGCGGTCGCGGTGCTGACCCGCACCGGCGCGGACCAGGCGCCGTCGGCGCCGCGGGTGGCGGTGCTCACCTCCCACTTGGCGGCGCTGGAGGCCTTGCTGCCCCAGACCGCGGTGAGCGTGCCGTCGGCCGCCTCGGCGAGGTCGAGGCCGCCGTCGCCCCGGGAGGCGTCGGCGCCGACGAGTGCGACGGGCGTGGACCAGCCGGACCTGTCGGCCGCGAGCACGGAGCTGACCAGCCGGCTCTCGTTGTGGCCGTCGTACGGCGCGGTGGAGTTCGGGAACTCCCACCACACCGCGGTGACCGTGCCGTCGGCGGAGACGTGCACCTTGACGCTTCCGGCCTCGGTCGGCGTGGTCGCCAGCAGCGCCGGCGTGCCCCAGGCGTCACTGCCGGCCGGGCGTACGGCGGCGTGGAGCCTGCGCTCGTTGCCGCTGGCGCCCGCGAACTGGTTCCAGACCGCGACGGCGGACCCGTCGGCGGCGGTGACGACGTCCTGCACGGAGGCGGTGACATCGGTACCGGTGATGGCGGTGGCCGTCGTCCAGGGGACGACCGGCGCGGCGGCGGCCGTCGACGGCAGCACCACGCCTCCCGCGACCGAGAGCGCCACCGATGAGATCGCGACCGCGAGCCGGCGGCGTGACAGGGCGAAGCTGCCCACGTGTTCTCACCTCCCGTCGAAGGCCCCCGCCTTCGCACAAGTGAGCGGACTTTATCAGTCGATTTGATCTTGTCGCTTCGTCAAGCGCCCTGCGCGAAAGGTCTGTTAACCGCCAAGACTTTCTCTGTACTTCTCAAAGTCGCTTAAGGATTCCCCCAGGCCGCTCACAGGCGCTCGCCCGATGGTCGTGTCATGAGCACCCAACCGGTCCTCGTGGCCACGGACCTCGTCGCCATCTCCGTGCTGGCCTTCGCCGTCTACTTCCCTCGCCACCACCGCCGCGACCTGATCACCGCGTTCCTCGGCATCAACGTCGGCGTGCTCGCCGTGGCGATGACGTTGAGCAGCGCGTCGGTGGGGATCGGGCTGGGGATGGGCCTGTTCGGGGTGTTGTCGATCATCCGGCTGCGGTCCTACGAGATCGCGCAGCACGAGATCGCCTACTACTTCTCGGCGCTCGCCATCGGCCTGCTCAACGGCATCCCCGAAGGCACCTCCGTCCTGCCGATCTCGCTGACGGCGCTGATCGTCGGCACGCTGTACGTCGCCGACCATCCGCGGCTCTTCGCCCGGCACCGCACGCGCAGCCTCCGGCTCGACTCCGCGTACACCGACGAGACCGCCCTGCGCGCATACCTCGAAGGACTGCTCGGCGGGCGGGTGGTGAACCTGTCCGTCAAGAGCATCGACCTCGTCAACGACACCACCCAGGTCGAAGTTCGGTACGTGGCACACACCAGATCGCCCCTGCCGTCGGACGCCGAGCCCGTACGGCGACCCGGGGTGCCCGCGTGAGCGCGCTCGACTCCGTCGGCGTCGCCGTCGGCGCGCTGCGGCCCGTCGGGCTCGACGAACTCGTCGCCCGCGCCGAGCTGCTGACCCGCCTCGACCGCAAGTACGTCCTCCCGCTCGCCGACCTGCCCTTCGTCCTGGGCGGCCTCGACACGGACGTACGCGTCCTGGAGATCGACGGGCAACGGGACTTCGGCTACCGCTCCCTCTACCTCGACACCCCCGGCCTCGACGCCTACCTGGGCGCGGCCCGCGGCCGCCGGCGCCGCTTCAAGGTGCGGATCCGCAGCTACCTCGACTCCGGGCTCGACTTCCTGGAGGTGAAGACACGGGGGCCGCGCGGGACGACCGTCAAGCACCGCATCCCGTACGAGAGGGAAGGGCATCCGTTTCTCGACGGCCCCTCCCGGGCCTACGTCGACACCGTCCTCGCCGGCGCCGGCATCGACTCCCGCCGCTTCCGTTTCGGGCCCGTGCTGACGACGACGTACCGCCGTACGACCCTGCTGCTCCCCGACGACGGGAGCCGGCTGACCGTCGACACCGGGCTGGTCTGGAGCCTGCCCGACGGCCGCAGAGCGCTGGCCACGTCCGACCGGGCCGTCGTCGAGACGAAGGCCGGGCGGGCCGGGTGCGGCGCCGACCGGCTGCTGTGGTCGCTCGGGCACCGGCCCTGCACGGTCTCGAAGTACGGCACCGGGCTCGCCGCCCTGCGCCCCGAACTCCCCGCCCACCGCTGGCTGCCGGTCCTCAGGCGCCACTTCCCCACCGCCCTCGACGGGAGCCCTGTATGAGCAGCAGCAGTAAGAGGAGAAGGCGAGGAACGGTGCGGGCAGGACTGCGGTACCGGGCCGCCTACGCCCTTGCCTCCGCCGCCCTTGCCTCCGCCGCGCTCGCCGGGTGCTCGTCCGGCGGGGACGGCGAAGCCGACAGCGGTTCCGCGTCGGCGAGTTCGGGGTCGAGCGCCGCGCCCGACGTGGACGGCACGCAGAGCGCCGCCGCCGTGCTGGCCGCCGACAAGGAGGTCCACGCGGCGGAGGGCGAAACCGAGTGGGACGCGTCCGACGACGCCGTGGACATCGCGCTCGACGGCGACTCGGCCTCCGTGGACGGGGAGGGGGCCGAGGCCGACGGGGCGACGGTCACCGTCACCGCCGGCGGCACCTACCGGCTCAGCGGCACCCTGTCCGACGGCCGGATCGTCGTCGACGCGCCCGACGCGACCGTGAAGCTCGTCCTCGACGGGGCGAAGATCTCCAGCGCCGACGGCTCCGCCATCGCGGCCACCGCCGTGGACCGGCTCGTCGTCGTCCTCGCCGACGGGAGTGTGAACGCCCTCTCCGACGCCGACTCCTACGCCGACGACGCCGAGGTGAACGCCGCCCTGTTCAGCGCCGGTGACCTGACCGTCGGGGGCGCCGGCGCGCTCACCGTGCGCGGCAACGGCAACGACGGGATCGCCAGCAAGGACGGCCTGGTCATCGCCTGCGGAACGGTGACCGTGACGGCCGCCGACGACGGCATCCGGGGCAAGGACTATCTCGTCGTCCAGGACGGGAAGGTCACCGTCACGGCCGGCGGCGACGGACTCAAGGCCGACAACGAGGACGACGAGGACGCCGGTTACGTGTCCGTCGCGGGCGGGGCCGTCGACCTCACCGCCGAGGGCGACGGCGTCGACGCGGCGACCGACCTCGTCGTCACGGGCGGACGGCTGACCGTCGGCAGCGGCGGCGGCAGCGGCACGCAGCCCTCGGACGACAACGACGACACGTCCGCGAAGGGTCTGAAGGCCGGCGTCATCAGCGTCCTGGCGGGCGGCACGATCGCGGTCGACGCCTCCGACGACGCCGTGCACAGCGACGGCGCCGTCCACTTCGCCGGGGCCACGGTGACCGCCGCGAGCGGCGACGACGGGGTGCACGCGGAGGGCCAACTCGTGGTCGACAAGGGCACCTTGAAGGTGACGTCCGCGGTCGAGGGGCTGGAGGGCTTCGACATCGTCGTCAACGGCGGCTCGGTCTCGGTCGTCTCCAGCGACGACGGCGTCAACGCGTCCGGAAACAGCGGGACTTCCGAAGACGGAGGCGGAGGCGGAGGCTTCGGCGGCGGAGGAGGCGGCGGGGAGAGCGTCGGCGACTACCAGCTCACCGTCACCGGCGGCACCCTGCTCATCGACTCCGAGGGCGACGGCCTCGACTCCAACGGCACCGCCGAGATCACCGGCGGCACGGTCGTCGTCAACGGCCCCCAGCAGGGCGGCAACGGCGCCCTCGACGTCAACGGCGACTTCACCGTGAGCGGCGGCGCCCTGCTCGCCTCCGGCAGCTCCGGCATGGTCGTCGCCCCCGACGAGGACTCCGCGCAGGGCTGGCTGTCGGCGACCCTCGACTCCTCCGTGCCGGCGGGCACGACCCTGCACATCGTCGACGCCGACGGCGAGGTCGTCGCCACGTACGTCACGTCCAAGCAGATCCAGAACGTCGTCTACTCGTCGTCCGCGATCAAGAGCGGCAAGGAGTACCGCGTCTACTCCGGCGGCAAGGCGGCGGGCGCCGACGGCCTGGGCGGGCTCTCCGCGAAGCCGGGCACGCTCGGCTCGGCGCAGGAGATCGCGACGGTGACGGCGGGGGACGCGCCGGAGGGCGGAGGCTTCGGCGGAGGAGGCGGCGGCGGAGGCCCGGGCGGGGGCCGCAGCTAGCGAACGCCCCCCCGCCCCCCGCCCGCCTGCCTGTCTGCCCACCTGCCTGTCTGCCTGTCTGCCTACATCAGAACAGCCCCTTGTAACGGCCGAAGCCGCCGCCGATCTTGACCCTGCTGCCGTACGACCCCTTGCCGGTGCCGGACTGGCGGTAGAGGTTGCCCGCGGTGTCCCGCGCGATCAGGTCGGTCTTCCCGTCCCCGCTGACGTCCCCGACCCCGACCACCACGTTGTACGAGGAGCCCCAGTTGGAGAAGATCTTCGCCCGCGCGGAGAAGGCGCCGTTTCCCTTGCCGTAGTACCGGTACAGGTTGTTGGACTTGTCCTGGGCGATGAGGTCGCCGATCCCGTCGCCGTTCAGGTCCCCGGCGCCGACGACCTTCTTGTACGTCCTCCAGTCGGCGTACAGCTTCACGCGCGCGGACAGCGTGGCGGTGCTCGTGCCCTTGTAGAGGTACACCGCGCCGGTGGCGGCGTTGCGGGCGATCAGGTCGGGGCGGCCGTCCTTGGTCACGTCACCGGGGTAGGTGAGGACGTCGTACTGCTTCCAGCCGGTCGTGGAGATCGTCTTGTACGTCGTCGTGGGCTTCGGCGCGGTCCCGCAGGCCGGCCGGTACGCGCGCAGGGCGTCGCCGACGCGGACGAGGACGTCGTTGCAGCGCTCGCCGTTGAGGTCGCCGAACGGCACCGCCTTGACGCTCGTCGACCAGCCCGCGGCCGACGCGCCCGTCTCGAGGTCGCCGTTGCCGGTGCCGAGATCCCACTGGAGCCTGCCCGAGGCGTCGAGCTGGAGCAGGTCGCCGAGGCCGTCCGGGGTGACGTCGTGGCCGCCGAAGTCACGGAAGGCCGGGCTGCCGCCGGTCACCGTCACGGTGCCGGTCCCGAAGCTCGCCGCGGTGCCGGAGCCCCACTGGACGGCTTTCAGCGTCCAGGTCAGCCTGCCGTCGACGGTCACCGCGCCGGTGCTCGTGCGGCCGTTCCAGACCGGGGCGACGGTGGTGGAGCCGGTCGTGGGGTCGGCGGCGCCGGTGAGGGTGCGCACGGTCCTGCCCGCGACGTCCGTGAGGGTGAGCGTCCAGGAGGCGACGGCGGAGTTCGTCGTCCAGGTCGGCTTCCACGCGGCGCTGGAGGACGTGGTGCCCTTGAGGGGCACGGTGGCCGGGACCGTCTTGTCCGTCACCTTCAGCGTGGGCCAGACGGTGCGGGAGGCGGCCACGGCTCTGCCGACCGCGGTGCTGGTCGACGAGCCCCACACGGCGGTGGCGGCGCCCGCGGTGTTCGCCGCGATCTCGCCGTGCACCGTGTCGCCGCGGCCCACCCGCCGGGGGGACGTCCACTCCCCGTCGACCAGGGTGGCCTCCCACAGGATGTCGGACTGCGTCGCGGCGTCGAGCTCCGGCCACAGCACATGGACCGAGCCGTCCGCGGCGATGGCGGCGTCGGTGGTGTACTGCGCGGACCCGACGGACAGGGTCCTCGTCGCCGACCACACGCCGGTGGCGCCGTCGAACGTGGTGGTCCGCATGCTCTTGGCGCTCGTGGCCCCGTCGAACCAGACGAGGGTGACATCGCCGTCGGGCCCGACCAGCGGCTCCGGAGTCGTGGAGGGATCGCCCACGGCGGACGCGGCGGTCGTCGGCTCGCTCCACGCGGAGGCCGCGTCGGCGCGCCGCATGGTCTGGAAGGCGCCGTCCAGGTCCTGCCACACCAGATGGACCGAGCCGTCCGGGGCGGAGGCCAGCGTGGGCAACTCTCTGGAAGCGCTGATCAGCTGCGGGGTCGGCCAGGTGGAGGCGCCGAGGGGCCGGGCGTTGGTCATCACCCGGTAGGTCTCGTCCACCTTCATCCAGTACGACACGACGAGCCCGCCCTGCCCGTCGTAGGCGATCTGCGGCTGCGCGACGACCCCGTAACCGGAGACGCCCGCGTAGACGGCGGCGTTGCTGACCTGCGCCGGTGCGGACCAGCTGTCGTCCGCGGTCAGGGTGGCGGCGTAGGCCTCACTCCGGCCGGTCCGCCACACTCTTTGCCGCCACACGGCGGCGACCGTCCCGCCGGGCCCCACGGCGAGGTCGGGATACTCGAACGACGTGCTGCCGTCCGCGGCGATCACCTTGGGCTGTGACCAGGCCGACTGTCCGGCGCCCAGGGTGGCGGAGGCGATCTGCTCGGTGGTGGTCCACAGCGCGGCGACCGATCCGTCCGGCCGTGCCGCGAGGCGCGCCTCGTCGATCGTGTCGGCGAGCCAGACCTTGGCGCTCCAGGCGTCGCTGTTCGCGGGGCGGGTGGCCGCGTAGAGGTCGCCGCTGGGGTACTCGGTCCAGACGGCCACGGCGGTGCCGTCCTGGGTGACGACGAGGTCCCGGACCTCGGCCTGCGCGGAGCTGAGCGCCACCTGGCCGGCCCACGGCGGCAGCACGGTCGCGGCGGCGGCCGGAGCGGCCGGGAGCACGGCGCCCGCGAGGACGAGCGAGACGGTGACGAGTGCGGTGGCCGCGGCGCGGCGGCGCGGCGGCAGCGCTGATCTGCCCATGTGTGTGGATTCCCCTCCCCGTAGGGGCATTCGCCCCCCAAAGGGCACCCTAAGCGGCGGGTGAGGGAATAGTGAAGGCGTTCGATCGCGTGTGATCGTGTGGTGGAAGGGGCCGGCGAAAAAATTCTCGACTCGCGGCAACTCTTCACGGACCGGTGACCACTGACGGGTTGTAAGGCTTGTTCGACAGACCCGTAAGGATCCCCCGTGGCAGCTCCCTCCCACCGCCGGTCCCTCCGCACGCGCCGTGCCCTCGTCGTCTCCGCCGCCGTCGCGGCGGCCGGCGTCGGCGCCGGCGTCATCGTGCTGAACGCCAACGCCGGGACCGTCGACCTGTACCACCAGACCCTCGCCGCCAAGGACGGCTGGGCCTCCTCCGGCACGGGCACGACCGGTGGCACGAAGGCCGACGCCGCGCACACCTTCACCGTCTCCACCCGCGCCCAGCTCGTGAAGGCGCTGGGCTCGACGTCCGACACCACGCCCCGGATCATCAAGGTCAAGGGCACGATCGACGCCAACACCGACGACGCGGGCAAGAAGCTGACCTGCGCGGACTACGCCTCGGGCACCGGCTACTCGCTCTCGGCGTACCTGAAGGCGTACGCCCCCTCCTCCTACGGCACCTCCAAGCTGCCCTCCGGCACCCAGGAGAAGGCCCGCGCCGCCGCCCAGACCAAGCAGGGCAAGAACATCGTCTTCAAGGTGCCGGCCAACACCAGCATCGTGGGCGTGCCCGGCACCAACGCCGGCATCTCCGGCGGCATGCTCCAGATCCAGAGCGTGGACAACGTCATCGTCCGCAACCTGACCTTCGCCGGCGCCGAGGACTGCTTCCCGCAGTGGGACCCGACCGACGGCGACGACGGCAACTGGAACTCCAACTACGACGCGGTCACCCTGCGCGGCGCCACCCACGTCTGGGCGGACCACAACACCTTCACCGACGCGGCGCACTTCGACAGCGCCAACCCGAAGTACTACGGCCGCGAGTACCAGATCCACGACGGCGAACTCGACATCACCAAGAGCTCCGACCTGGTGACCGTCTCCCGCAACCAGTTCACCAACCACGACAAGACCATGCTGATCGGCAGCAGCGACAGCGAGCCCAGCGGCAAGCTGCGCGTCTCCATCCACCACAACATCTGGAAGGGCATCGTCCAGCGCGCCCCGCTGACGCGTGTCGGCCAGGTCCACATCTACAACAACTACTACGACGTCACGACCCTCAACGGCTACGCGACGCAGTACAGCATCAACTCCCGCGCCAAGGCCCAGGTCGTCGCCGAGGACAACTACTGGAAGGTCCCGACGGGCGCGAAGGTCGCCAAGCTGCTGAGCGGCGACGGCACCGGCTCCATCAAGGGCTCCGGCAACCTCGTCAACGGCACGGCCACCGACGTCGTCGCCGCGTACAACGCGGCTTCGTCGAAGAAGCTGAAGACGACGGTCAACTGGACCCCGACCCTGACGGCGGGCCTGGAGACGTCGGCGAAGAACCTGCCCACGTCGCTGGCGACGACGACGGGCGCCGGAGTGCTGTCCTAGCCAGGACCTGTCGGCTGCGCTCACCAGCCGGCGGCCGTGGCGCGGTCGACGCCGTCGAGTCGTGCGCCGGTCAGGTCGGCGTCGGTGAAGTCCGCGTCGGTGACGTTCGCCGCGGGGTGCGTGTCGTCCTTGCCGAGGTCGGCGCCCTGGAGCGACGCGCGCGTCAGGTCGGCTCCGGTCAGGATCGCGCCGGTCAGGTCGGCCTCGACGAGATTGGTGACGGAGCCGTCATCGCCGGGCGGGGCCTGCGCGCCGGCGAGGACGGCTCCCGTGAGGTCCGCGGAGTAGAACTGCGCGCCGTCCAGCCAGGCGCCGGTGAGATCGGTCCCGATGAACTCGGCGTCGGTGAAGCTTCCGGAGCTGAGCAGGGCGCCGTCCATCCGGCCGTCGCTGAACCAGACGTAGTCGAACCGGCCTTCCCGCAGGTCGGCCCGGCTCAGATCGGAGCCCCGCAGGTCCGCGTCGGTGAAGTCCAGGGTGGCGAGGTCGGCGCCCACCAGGAAGGTGTCCCGCAGGTTGATGTACGGCTCCCCGTCCACCGTCTGGGTGCGGGAGCCGAGGACGTCGAGGGCGGCCTGGACGTCCTCGGCCGGCCGGGTCTTCGGGTTCTTGCGAAGGCGCTCGGCGGTCGCCGCCTTGGGCGTCTTCGCGTGTTCCCGGACGTAGGCGCTGAGTATCTTGACGATCGCGGGCTGTTCGCTCGGCGTCTCGCGCATGATGCGCTTCAGCGCGTACAGGCTGCTGATCCTGACGTCGACCGAGTCGTCGCCCAGGCCGCCGACGGTGTCGCTGTAGGTGGAGGCCACCTGGTCGCGCCGGGAGAGGCCGAGGGTCTCGTTGGCCTGGCTGATCGTCACGGCGGTGAAGGCGAGGGCCAGCAGGGCCGGAACGGTGGGCATCGCGGTGGCGACCCACATGTAGCGCTGCCAGCGGGTGGCGTCGGCGGGCGGCCCGGCCGCGGCCGGCTGCGGGGGCGTCGGGCCCGGACCCGGACCGGGTCCGGGCGCGGCGACGAGCTGGGCGGGGTCGAGCAGTACGAACCACCGGGAGGCGTCCAGCCGGTCCTGAACGGTGGCCAGCAGGGCTATGAGGCCGGGCAGGGCCGGGGTCCCGTCACGCAGGACCTGCCCCGCCGCCTCGCCCAGGGTCTCGGCCACGCGCGCGGTGTGCGCCCGCAGTTCGGCGCCTCGCTCCACGTCGACCGGCAGACCGTCCTGGGCGAAGTCCCTCAACGCGGCCAGCAGTTCGGCTGTTCGCAGATCGAGGACGGTGGCCTCCGGGGGTACGGCGCGCAGCGCGTCGCGGCAGGCGGCCAGCGCGTCCAGACAGGCGAGCAGGGGCGGCTCCTGCCGCTGCCAGAGGTCGAAACTCTGCCGCGCGGCCCGTCGTATGCGCCACGCGGCGAGCAGGAACGCCGGTGCGAAGCCGAAGAGGAAGCCCGACTGGGCGCCGTTCCACCACGGCCCGGGGGTCGCCTCGCACCCGGTCAGCAGTGACCATGAGGCGCAGGACTCGCTGCCCGGCAGATACCAGCCGTTCGAGCCCAGGTACTGCTGTATGACGGTGTAGGGGCTGGAGATTTCCGCGAGCGGACCGTCGTAGAAGTACGTCCAGACGACCAGCCACGCCGCCAGCAGCAGGCCGGACGCGGCCAGCGTGAACGGGATCGCCCAGCACCAGACCACGCGCCCCGCCGCCAGCACCCGGGCCGAGCGGTCCGCCTCCACCAGACGGCGCAGCAGCCGGTCGGGCGGCGTCGCGCTCACCAGCCCCTGATGCCGGCGCAGCGCCAGGACGACGCGTAAGCGGCGGCGGAGGGCCTCCGTGCGCGGCCGCATGGCACGGCGCGGGACGAAGGCGACGCGCCGGCCCGTGTGACGGTGCGGATCGCCGAAGGCGGCCGCCCTCGCGGCCAGCCGCCAGCCCGACATCAGCGTGGCGTACGCCACCGCCGCGCCCAGGAGAGCGCGTATCCAGTCGGCCCAGGACGTGAAGTCCACCGAGTCAGCCTCCCCCGAGACACGTCTCCTGTACGGCGTTCACCCCATGGTCACGCAGGCCGCTTACGCGGGCGTGCCGCCGAAGCGCTCCTTGTAGTTCTCCAGGTCCTCGTCCGTGAGCTTGGCGAAGAGGACCGGGGGGACGGTGAAGGGGGTGCCGGCGGGGACCGCGGCGAGGGCCCTGGCCTCCTCCGGGGTGACCCAGACCGCCGTGTCGGTCCCCAGCGAGAACGCCTCGCGCATGGTCTTCGCGGTCGCCGGGATGAACGGCTCGGAGACCACCGCGTACAGGTGGATCAGGTTCATCGCGGTGCGCAGGGTGAGGGCCGCGCCCTCCTGGTCGGTCTTGATCTCCAGCCAGGGGGCCTTCTCCTCGAGGTAGGAGTTGCCCGCGGACCACAGGGCGCGCAGGGCGGCGGCCGCCTTGCGGAACTGCAGGGCCTCCAGCTGCGACTCGTACTCGGCGAGGAGCTCGGCGATCTGCTCGCCCAGCTTCGTCTCCGCCTCGCCCGCCGCCGAACCCGCCGGGACCTCGTCGCCGAAGCGCTTCTTCGAGAACGACAGGACGCGGTTGACGAAGTTGCCGAGGGTGTCGGCGAGGTCCTTGTTCACCGTGGCCGTGAAGTGCTCCCAGGTGAAGGACGAGTCGTCCGACTCGGGCGCGTTGGCGATGAGGAAGTAGCGCCAGTAGTCGGCCGGGAGGATGTCCAGGGCCTGGTCGGTGAAGACGCCGCGCTTCTGGGACGTGGAGAACTTCCCGCCGTAGTACGTCAGCCAGTTGAAGGCCTTGACGTAGTCGACCTTCTTCCACGGCTCGCGCACGCCGAGTTCGGTGGCCGGGAACATCACCGTGTGGAACGGGACGTTGTCCTTGGCCATGAACTCCGTGTAGCGCACGGGGTTCTCACCGGAGTCGGCCTCGTACCACCACGACTTCCAGTCCCGCGTCTCACCGGCGGGGGCCGCGTCCGACCACTCCTTCGTCGCCGCGATGTACTCGATCGGGGCGTCGAACCAGACGTAGAAGACCTTGCCCTCCGCCGCCAGCTCCGGCCAGGTGTCGGCGGGGACCGGGACGCCCCAGTCCAGGTCGCGGGTGATGGAGCGGTCGTGCAGGCCCTCGGTCAGCCACTTGCGGGCGATGGAGGACGCCAGCTGCGGCCAGTCGGCCTCGTGGCGGGAGACCCACTCCTCGACCTCGTGCTGGAGCTTCGACTGGAGGAGGAAGAGGTGCTTGGTCTCCCGCACCTCCAGGTCCGTGGAGCCCGAGATCGCGGAACGCGGGTTGATGAGGTCCGTCGGGTCGAGGACGCGGGTGCAGTTCTCGCACTGGTCGCCGCGGGCCTTGTCGTAGCCGCAGTGCGGGCAGGTGCCCTCGACGTAGCGGTCCGGGAGGAAGCGCTCGTCGGCGGGGCTGTAGACCTGACGGATGGCGCGCTCTTCGATGAAGCCGTTCTCGTGCAGACGGCGGGCGAAGTGCTGGGTGATCTCCACGTTCTGCGGGCTGGAGCTGCGGCCGAAGTAGTCGAACGCCAGCGCGAAGCCGTCGTAGACCGCCTTCTGCGCGTCGTGCGCCTGCGCGCAGAAGTCCGCGACCGGGACGCCCTGCTCCTTGGCGGCGAGCTCGGCGGGGGTGCCGTGCTCGTCCGTCGCGCAGATGTAGAGGACGTCGTGGCCGCGCTGGCGCAGATAGCGGGAGTAGACGTCCGCCGGGAGCATGGACCCCACCATGTTGCCCAGGTGCTTGATCCCGTTGATGTACGGAAGGGCGCTGGTGATGAGGTGTCGAGCCATGGTGGCTGCTCCCGGGTCGGTCGTTCTACGGTCGTTCTACGAATTGCGAACCTTGAAATCGTAGCCGACATGTGTATGCCGCCCGCCTCCCGTTTTACGGGGTGGGAAGCGGGCGGCACGGGGGCCGGGGCCCCGGGGGTACCAGGGGTACCGGGTGGGGCTACGGGCGCCAGTTCGCCAGTACGCCCTCGTAGAGCTCGGCGTCCGTGAGCTCCCGCGGGGTCGGGCCCGCGTGGAAGAAGGACGTGTTGTCGGTCTTCAGCCTGCGGAGGTAGTCGAAGGCCTTGTTGTCGTGCTCGCCGAAGGCGACGAAGGAGAAGAAGACGCCGGGGTGGTTCTTCGCCGCGTCCGTGAGGGACTGGGTGGCGGGCGTCTTCGCGTCCGGAGCGCCGTCCGTCTGGAAGACGACCAGCGCGGGAGCGGCGGCCGAGGCCGACTTCTCGTGGTGCCCGAGCACGGCCTCCACGGCCGCGTGGTAGCTCGTACGACCCATGCGGCCGAGGCCCGCGTGCAGGTCGTCGATCTTGTTCTCGTGGTGGGCGAGGGTCAGCTCGCCGGTGCCGTCGAGTTCCGTCGAGAAGAAGACGACGTGGACGGTGGCCTCGGCGTCGGTCGCGGGGGTCAGGTGGGCGGCCAGGGCGAGGGTCTGCTCGCCGAGGGACTGCGCCGAGCCGTCCTTGTAGTACGGCCGCATGCTCGCGGAGCGGTCCAGGACGAGGTAGACGGAGGCCTTCGTACCGGTGAGGTCGTGCTTGGCGAGGGCGTCGGCGGCGGCGTTGTAGGCGGTGAGGAGGCTCTGCGGCAGCTCGGCCTCGGCTCCGCCCTCGGCGGCTGCCGCTGCGGCTGCGGGGACCGGGACGTCGGCGCCGGCTTCGGCCTCGGCCTCGGCCTCGGGGGCGTCGGCTTCGGCGGTCGGCGGCTCGCTCGCCTCGGCGGCGACCGGCTGCGGCTCCGACTCCGGCTCCTCGGCGGCGGCGGGCTCCGGCTCCGGCTCTTCCGCGGCTTCCGGTTCCGGCGCGGGCGAGGGGACGACCTCGGCCTCCGGTTCGGGGGTGGCCTCGGGCTCGGGCTCCGGGGTGACCTCGGCGACGGGCTCGGGCTGCGCCTCGGGCTCCGGGGTGACCTCGGCGACGGGCTCGGGCTGCGCCTCGGGCTCCGGGGTGACCTCGGCGACGGGCTCGGGCTGCGCCTCGGGCTCCGGGGTGACCTCGGCGACGGGCTCCGGCTCTTCCACCGTCTCCGGCGTCGCCTCGGCCGCAGGCTCGGACGTGGTCTCGGGTTCTGGCCCTCTGGCCTGCTCCTGCGCCTTGGCCGGTTCCTCGGCCTCCGGCTCGGTCGTCGGCTCCGGCTCCGGCTCCGGCTCCGAGGGAGTCTCGGCCGCGGGCTGCGACTCTGCCTCTGCCTCGGCCTCTGCAACGAGCTCCGCCTCCGGCTGCGGCTCCTCGGCGGCAGCCGTCGCCTCCGGCTCGGCTTCCTCGGCAGGCGTCTCAGAGGCAGCGGCCGCTTCGGGCTCGGCCGCCTCGGCGGACGTCTCCTCGGCAGTGGCCGTTTCCGGCTCCTCCGCGGGCTCTTCCGCAGCGTCGGTCGCCTCGGGCGCCGACGGCTCCGCGGACGTCTCCTCGGCAGTGGCCGTCTCCGGCTCCTCCGCCTCGACCGGCGCTTCCTCGGCAGTGGCCGTTTCCGGCTCCTCCGCGGGCTCTTCCGCAGCGTCGGTCGCCTCGGGCGCCGACGGCTCCGCGGACGTCTCCTCGGCAGTGGCCGTCTCCGGCTCCTCCGCCTCGACCGGCGCTTCCTCGGCAGTGGCCGTCTCCGGCTCCTCCGCCTCGACCGGCGCTTCTGCGGCAGCGGGCGTCTCCGGCTCCGCGGCCGGGGTGGCCTCGGCCACCGTTTCCGGCTCCTCGGTCACAGCCTCGGCCTCAGCCGTGACCGCAGCCTCCGCCTTCGCTTCAGCCGAGGACTTCTCCGGCTCTGTCTGGCGGGGCACCGACACATTGTCGAAAGCCGCTGCCACCAGGTCGTGCTCCTCGTCGGCCGCCGTGCGGGGCTCGGGGAGGAGAGCCGAGGCGGTCGGTTCCGGCGACGGGGAAACCGCGGCCGTAGTCGCGGCCGCGGTCGTAGCCGTAGCCGACGGAGAGGGGGAGGAGGCGGACGCAGGCGTCGGCTCCGGGGTCTGGTCCGGTGCCGGCTTTGCCTCCGTCGCCTGCGAAGGAACCCGTTCCGCACCCTCTGCCTCGGCGGTACGCCCCTTGCGTGAGCGGCCGAACGCGTTCCGAAGGCGAGTGAGAATGCCCATGTGCGCAACCCTTCGCGTGAGTTGGTGCCCGTCAATCCCTGGCCAGGACGGACACGTAAGGTTAGCGGCCCCAGGGGGTGATCTTGGGCAGGGGTGAGTAAGGCGAAGCGGGGTGTGTCAACACCGCCTCCGCGCCACTCTCCGCACCACACTCCAGGCCACTCTTCGCGCCACAGTTCACGCCATTCTCCGTGCTCGGCCTGTGCCGCCGCCCGCGCCACTCCCCAGACCGCTCTCCACACCGCCCTCGATACCGCTTTCCGCACGTCACTCCGCACCCCGCCCCCGCACCGCCCCACCCGCTCTCCGACCCCAACACCCCTGTCGCAGCCGGGGATTCACTCCCCGTTCACCCGGCGGCCGCGCGTCCGCACGGGCGGGCACCTAGCGTCACGGTGAGACCAAAGGCACGCAAGGGGAGAGTAAAGGTGCGCAAGCTTCTGCCGCTGATCGGTACGCCGTCGCAGTCCCGTTCCGGGTCCCATCCCGGCGGACGCTCCGCCATGACCTGTCGTTTCCGGTGTGGTGACGCCTGTTTCCACGAGGTGCCCAACACCAGTGACAACGAGTACGTCGGAGACGTCATCGCGGGGGCGATCGGCCGTCGCTCGATGATGCGGGCCGCCGCCGTCGTCACCGTCGCGACCGCCGCAGGCACGGCCGGCGTCGCCGCCGCGCTGCCGGCCGCCGCCGCGACCGGAAAACCGTCCGGGAACGCATCCGGAAAACCGTCCGGAAAACCGTCCGGAAACCAGCAGGCGGCCCGCGGACTGCGCTACTCGTCCGTCGCCCCCAACACCGCCGACGCCGTCACCGTCCCGGACGGCTATCGGCAGAACGTCGTCATCCGCTGGGGCGAGCCCATCCTCCGTGGCGCTCCCGCCTTCGACCCGGAGAACCAGACCGCCGCCGCGCAGGCCGGCCAGTTCGGGTACAACAACGACTTCCTCGCGCTGCTGCCCCTGCCGGGCGAGTGCGACCGGCAGCTCCTCGTCGCCAACCACGAGTACACCGACGAGGTGCTCATGTTCCGCGGCTACGACCCGGCCAACCCCACCCGGCAGCAGGTCGAGGTCGCCTGGGCGGCGCACGGTCTCGCGGCCGTCGTGGTGGAGGAGGACCGCAGGACCGGCAAGCTCACCGCCGTGACCCGGCACCACCTCAACCGTCGGGTCACCGCCACCACCGAGTTCCGGCTCACCGGCCCCGCCGCCGGGTCCGACCTGCTGAAGACCTCCGCCGACCCGACCGGCCGCAAGGTCCTCGGCACGCTCAACAACTGCTCCGGCGGAACCACCCCGTGGGGCACCACGCTGCACGGCGAGGAGAACTTCAACCAGTACTTCGCAGGCGGCAGCCGGGCCACGGACAAGCGGTACGGCATCGGCACCGGCGTCACCGAGCGCAAGTGGGAGCGTTTCGACAAGCGTTTCGACCTCGCCCAGGAGCCGAACGAGGTGCACCGCTTCGGGTACGTGGTCGAGTTCGACCCGTACGACCCGACGTCCACGCCCCGCAAGCACACCGCGCTCGGCCGGTTCAAGCACGAGGCGGCGACCGTGCGGCTGACCGCGGACGACCGCCCGGTCGTCTACACCGGCGACGACGAGCGCTTCGACTACTTCTACAAGTTCGTCGGCAGCAAGCGGATGAAGCACGGTTCCTCGCGGGCCGTCCGTGAGCACAACCTCTCGCTGCTCGACGAGGGCACCCTGTACGTCGCCAGACTCACCGGCGACTCCCCGGCCGCCGAGATCGACGGCGCAGGCAAGCTTCCGGCGGACGGCGAGTTCGACGGCGGCGGCGAGTGGATCCCGCTGGCCACCGCGACGGCGAAGGGCGGCGTCTCGCACGTCGAGGGCATGACCGCCGACGAGGTGTTCGTCTTCACGCGGCTCGCCGGCGACAAGGTGGGCGCGACGAAGATGGACCGCCCCGAGGACATCCAGCCCTCCCCGCAGACCGGCAAGGTCTACGTCGTCCTCACCAACAACAGCAACCGCGGGGTCGGCGCCAACGCCAAGGCGGACGAGGCGAACCCGCGCAACGCCAACAAGCACGGGCACATCCTGGAGCTGACCGAGGGCCGCAACCGGCCGGAGAGCCTGACGTTCGGCTGGTCGCTGTTCCTCGTCGCGGGCGACCCCGACGACCCGGCGACGTACTTCGCGGGCTTCCCGAAGGACGAGGTCAGCCCGATCTCCTGCCCGGACAACGTGGCCTTCGACCCGCACGGCAACCTGTGGATCTCCACCGACGGCAACCAGCTCGGCTCGCACGACGGACTGTTCGGCGTGGCCACGCGCGGTGCGCGGCGCGGTGAGCTGAAGCAGTTCCTGACCGTGCCGACGGGGGCCGAGACCTGCGGTCCGATCGTGCAGGACCGGCGCGTGATCGTCGCCGTGCAGCACCCGGGCGAGATCGACGGCGCGTCCGTGGAGAAGCCGGCGAGCACCTGGCCGGACGGGCCCGGCAGGATCACACGGCCGGCGGTGGTCGCCGTATGGCGGACGGACGGCAAGGACATAGGCGTCTAGGACCTGGCGCTGCTCGTGGATCCCGCCCCTCACCTCTCCTGGTGAAGGGTGAGGTTCACGAGCAGGGCGCGGTGGTCGGTGCCGTCGAGGTGGAGGAAGCGGGCGCGGCTCGCCGCGAACTCCTTGGAGACGAGGACGTGGTCGATCTGCGCGCCGAAGGCGGGGGCGGTGCGGCTCGGCCAGCTGGGCGCGCGGTCGTCGCCGGCCAGGCGGGCCGCGTCGCGCAGACCGGTGTCGAGGATGCGGCGGAAGGCGGCGTGGTCCTGGGAGGCGTTGAAGTCGCCGGCGAGGATCAGCGGGCTGCCGGAGTACCGGGCGGCGAAGTCCCGCAGCCGGCCCAGCTCCCGTTTCCAGAGGGTGACCTGGCGCGGCAACGGCGGCTTGGGGTGCGCGAGCTGGAGCCGCACGGCGTGACCGTCGACGTCGGCCACCGCGCCCGGCATGCCCATGCGGCCGGGGACGACGGCGGCGGACGTCAGCGGGAAGCGGCTGAGGACGATCGAGCCGACCGAGGTGTCGCCGGGGACGGCCTGCCGGTACGGGTAGCGGGCCCCGACCTCCCGTCGTAGCGCCGCCTGGCAGGTGTACTCGCACTCCTCCACGAACACGATGTCCGGTCGCTCGCGCCGGATCACCGGGATCAGGGCGTCGGTCGCCCAGCCGAACTCGACGTTGGAGGTGAGCACCCGCAGGCCGGCGACCGCGGGCCCGGCGGGCTCCTCGCTGGGGCCGTACGGCCCGACGAACCAGGCGAGCAGTCCGAGCACCGCCACGGCCCACGCCACCCCGGTCCACCACCGCGCCAGCAGGGCCAGCGACAGCCCGACCCCCGCGGGCACGACCAGCCACGGCAGAAACGCCAGCAACTGCGGTACGGGAGTGATCGCGTCGGTGTCCCCGGCACGGCACCCGACGATCACGCTCGCGCCCGTGAGCAGCGCCCCCGCGCACCAGGCGGCCACCCTCCGCCCGTGCCACCGCCGCCGAGGCGGGTCAGCGGAACTCGCGGACGACCTCGATGCGTCCCACGATGTGCGCGTTGAACTCATCCAGCTCCTCCGCCGGCACCCAGAGCTCCAGGATGGTCTCTCCACCGGCCTGCCGCACCGGATACCGCTCCAGGAACTCCGAGTCGACCTCGAAGCGGGTGACATAGCCGCATCCGGAGGCGGGCACGTTCCAGTCCCGCGCGATGCGCACGGCGTAGTCCTCGTTCAGCACCGGATAGAAAATCGGCTGTTCAGGGAGGCGCGGCGGCCAGGCCGTCCACCCGGAGGCCTCCACCAGCGCCAACTCCTCGGGACCCGTCGGTCGCCACAGGGTCGTCGTCTCGCTCACGGAGCGACGGTAGAGGGGGGAGGGGCGTGCCGGCCAAGGGTTTGCGGGGCGAGGCGGCGTCACGGTTCGTGCCGTACTGCGGCGGTCATTCCGGTTCGTGCTGGGCGAGAACTCGGCTGAGCAGGCGGGTCAGGGTCTGTCGGTCTTCGGGCGACAGCGGTTTGAGCAGGTCGTCCTGCACCTGGTCGAGCACTCCGTCCATGCGCCGCAGCTGCCCGGCACCGCCCCCCGTGAGCGTCACCCTGTTGCGCCGTCCATGGTCCGGGTCCGGCGCCCGGTCGACGAAGCCCTGCTCGACCAGTTCGTTGACGGCCGCCACGATGTCGCTGCGGTCGATGCGGCACCGGCGGCCGAGCTCCGCCTGGCTCGCGGGCCCGAACTCGTGCAGTGCCGCCAGGATGCGGTAGTGGTACCCGCGCGCTCCGGCGGCGGTGAAGCCGTCGAACGCCAGCCGGCGGGCGTGCACGGCCAGCTGGGTGATCAGCCAGCTCGGCTTCACCGCCAGGCGCTCGGGGATCTCGTCCATGGCGACCACTCTATCGGCAGGAGTGTTGGCAAGACCAACACTCCACCCATAGTGTTGGTCTCTCCAATGTTGGAGAAACCATCAAAGGAGTCGTCGTGTCCGCTGCTTCCCAGACCATCGACCGAGCCGAGATCGCCGACCTGTTCGCCCGCCTGGCCAACCTGCTGGACGAGTGCCGCCACGAAGACGCCGCCACCGTCTATCACCACGACATCGTGGTGCACTCGCCGCGGGGCGGTGAGCTGCACGGCCTCGACGAGGTGACTGCCTTTCTGAAGCGAAGCCCGGTCGAGGGGGAGCGCACGCAACACGTGCACGGGGACGTGCTGGTGGACGTCGACGGTGATCGTGCGAAGGCCACCGCGAACCAACTCGTGTACTTCTACCGCGACGGTGAGGCGCCCCATCGGACGAGCGGCCTGCGCACCGCCTGCACCGCCGTGCGGACCCCGGCGGGCTGGCGATTCGGCGACATGCGGATCACGCTCGCCTGGATACAGGAGAAGTGACGCGGTCCTCCTTCCGCCGACCGACCCGGGGATCAGCCGGCGTCGGCCGCGTCAGCCGCGTCGGCTGCGTCGGCTGCGTCGGCTGCGTCGGCCGCGTCGATCCGGCTCAGGAAGTCCCCCAGCGCCGCGTTGAACTCCTCCGGCCGCTCCAGGTTCGGCATGTGGGCCGCTCCCTTGACGACCTGGAGGTCGGAGTGGGGGAGTGCCGCGTGCATCGCCTCCGCCTCGGGGACCGGGGTGAACTCGTCGTCCTCGCCCACGACGACCAGGGCGGGGACGGCGACCCGGGTCAGGAGGGAGCGGTAGTCGGGGCGTTCGGCGCGGCCCCGGAGGGCCGCGGCGGCGCCCTCGGGGGGTGTGGACGTCATCATGCGGTGGACGTGGGCCTTGACGTCGTCGGCGGCGTACGGGGCGACCATCTTCTCCAGGACCTCGTCGGCGTAGCCGCGCATGCCCTCGGCCAGCAGCCGGTCGGCCATCTCGTTGCGGGCCTGCTTGCCGTCGGTCGTCTCGGCCGTGGGGAAGGTGTCGGCGAGGACCAGGCCCCGGACGCGGTCGCCGAAGCGGTCGTAGCACTCCATGGCGATCTGGCCGCCCATGGACAGCCCGGCCAGGACGAAGGCGTGCACCTCGAGGAAGTCGAGCAGGTCCTCGACGTCCGCCGCGAAGCGGGAGAGGAGCGTGACGCCGGGGGTGACCGGCGAGGCGCCGTAGCCGCGCAGGTCGGGGGCGATCACCCGGCGGGACGGGGCGAACGCCTCGATCTGCGGGGTCCACATCGTGCGGTCGAAGGGGTGGCCGTGGATGAGCACGAGAGGGAGTGCGGAGGAGTCCGCGTCGCCTTTGTCGTCATATGCGAGGAACGGGGTCATGTCAGCGACCCTAGGGCGGGTCAAATCCTCGGTGCAATAAGATCTTTGCCCTCGGTGCAATCGGCGAGAGGGCGGAGGGTCGGCACGGTGGGGGACTTCCTGGGCATCGCCGACCGCATCGCCGACGACATCGCCTCCGGGCGGCTTCGGCCCGGTCAACAGCTGCCTCCGCAGCGGTGGTTCGCGCGCCGGCATCGCATCGCCCCCTCGACGGCCGGGCGGGTGTACGGCGAACTCGTGCGGCGGGGACTGGTCGTGGGGGAGGTCGGACGCGGCACCTTCGTACGGGCCGCCCCGGCTGCTGCGCAGGGGCGGGCGCTCATCGAGGCCGCGACCGCCGCGCCCGTGAACCTGGAGCTCAACTACCCTTCCGCGCCGGGGCAGTCCGAACTGCTCGCTCCCGCCCTCGCGGCCCTGACGCGACCTGACGTCCTCGCCGACGTGATGCGTCCGGCGGCCGCCGCCGGGACCGCTTCGGCGCGCGAGGCCGCCGTCGGGCTGCTCGCCCTTCCCGGCTGGCGGCCCGACCCCGCGCAGGTCCTCTTCACGGGCAACGCCCGTCAGGCCATCGCCGCCGTCCTCGCCTCCCTGGTCCGGCCGGGCGGCCGGGTCGGCGTCGAGGAGCTCACGTATCCGCTGGTCAAGGAGATCGCCGGGCGGTTGGGAGTAGTGCTCGTCCCGCTCGCCGGCGACGAGGAAGGGGTACGTCCGGACGCCCTGGCCGCCGCCCATCGCGCCGCTCCCCTCTCCGCCCTCTACCTCCAGCCCACCCTGCACAACCCGACGTCCCTGACCGTCAGCGAGCGGCGGCTGCGCCGACTGGGCGAGCAGGCGGCCGACTTGGGCCTGCCCGTCGTGGAGGACCGCATCTGGTCCTTCCTCCATCCGGACGCGGTGCCGCTCGCCGCGTACGCGCCCGGTCTCACCCATGTCGTCGACGGACTGTCCAAGCGGGTCGCGCCGGGGCTGACCGTCGGTTTTCTCGTCGTGCCCGAGCAGCGGGTCGAGGCCGTGGGGGCGGCGGTGCGGTCCGGGGGGTGGAGTGCGGGCCGGTTCGCGCTGGAGGCGGCCGTGCGGTGGGCGGAGGAGGGGGTGGTGCGGCGGCTCGTCGAGGAGAAGCGGGCGGATGTCGCCCGCCGGCAGCGGATCCTGCACCACCGTCTCGACGGGTTCGTCGTACGGACCGACCCTCGCGCCTATTTCGCCTGGTGGGAGTTGCCCGCGCCCTGGCGGGCGGACACCTTCGCCGCCGCCGCGGCCGCGCACGGGATCGCGGTCACGCCGGGCACCGCCTTCGCCGTCGACCCGCACCGCACCCCGAACGCGGTCAGGCTCGGACTCGCGTCGGCTTCGCCGGAGGAGCTGGCGTGGGCGTTGCGGGTGCTCGTCGGCGTCGCAGAACGCGGACCGTCCGGACGTTCCGGGTGAGCCAGGTGGCCGCGGCCACCGTCAGCCCGAGGGCGAGCAGCAGCCAGGACGTGGTGCGCAGGGTCGTGGTGAGGGCGTCGTAGATCGCGCCCGCGGCCGGGCGGTGGGCCGCGTCGGGGAGGTCGGCGAGGGTGAAGCGGCGGCCGATCGCGACCGAGAGGCCGAGGAACGCGCCGCCGAGGGCCGTGCCGAGGGCGGTCGCGGTGATCGCGCGGCGGCGGCAGGCGGCGACGGCGATGCCGGCGACGGCGAACACGACGGCCGCCAGGGGCAGCCAGAAACCGGCGACGTCGAGCACGTGGTAGCCCTTCCGGAGTGCGGCCAGTTCGTGGTGCGGGAGCAGCGCCACGCGGGTGTGCTCGATCGGGATGCGCTCGGCGAACGGCACGTGGTCGGCGGTGAGTCGGCGCTTGAGGGGGGTGGTCACGGTCGCGAGGTCGACGGTGAGTGCGCGGTCGTCGTCGGCGGCGGTGTCGTGGTCGGCGCCGCCGTGGGCGCCGTCGTCGTGCAGGGCCCTCATCACCGCCCGGTGCGCGGCCTCGTTGCCGGTGTTCCAGACGGTGCGGTAGGCGCGGGTCGCGGTGAAGGAACGCACGGCGTCGCGGACGAAGACCGGGTTCACGCCGGCCTCGCGGGCGACGCCGTCGCCGACCGTGTCCGCGACCGCGTCCCGTACGGCCGGGTCGGTGGCGAGCGGCGCCATCGTGGTGACGTAACGGGCGGTGTCCGTGAGGCCGTACGCCGCCCAGGCCGCCAGCGCGCCCAGCGGCACGAGGAGGCAGGACAGGGCGATCAGGACGGCCGAGGCGATGGTCCGCAGGCCTTGGGCGCCTCGGCTGCCTCCGGGACCTTGGGGGCCTCGGGGGCCGTGGCTGCTTCGGGGGTCTTGGGCGCCGTGCGGGCTTCGGGGGGTTCGGGGGCTTCGGGACACGCCTCCAGGCAAGGCGGTGCGGGGTGGACGCGCGAGCGGGGCGCGGCCAGTCGGGTGGCGGGCGCGGGAGCGCAGACGTCGCCTGCGACGGGACCTCTGACGGGACCTCTGACGGGACCTCCGACGGGACCTCCGACGGGACCTCCGGCAGGCCCGATGAGGCCTCCGGTGGAGGGTTCACCCGAACGGGTGTTTCCTGGTTCTGGGGAGAAGGAGGCGATCATGCGCACCACTCCGGCCCTGCGGACTCTGGCCGCGGCCCTGCTCACCGGCGGCGCCCTCGCCGTGTCGACGGCGGGAACCACGGCGGCGGCAGCCCCGCCGACCTATCCCGAAGGACACGGCAGCGGTGGTGACGGCGGCGGTGGTCCTGTCTGGGGGACCGTCGTCTCCCGCACGGATCTGAACCTGCGGCAGGCGCCCACCACCCACTCGCCCGCCGTCGACTCGCTCTCGCCCGGCAGTCAGGACCGTGTGCAGTGCAGGGTCCTGGGACAGAGCGTCAACGGCGACCCGGACTGGTACTGGCTCGTCGGCGCCCAGGCCTGGGCGAGCGCCGCCTTCGTGGACACCGGCGGCGCGTGGCCGCCGACCTGCGCCGACCCGTGTCCGCAGTGGAAGAACGGCACGTGGACCAACTGGGACGACCCGTTCTGGAACGACGCCTGGAGCGTGTCGGTCTCCGGGTCGTTCAGCGTCACGGTTTCCGGATCCTCGTCGGGCGGCTGGGACTGGGTCCCGGTCGGCCGGTGAGCGGAGGGATGAGGGAACGCATGGGCCCCGGCGGAACACCGCCGGGGCCCGTGTGCGCCGTCTGCCCATGCGCGTGCGCGCCGTCTGCCCGTCTGCCCGTGTGCGCCGCCTGACGGCAGGCGGCGCACACGGGCAGCTGACGGGTGCTAACGAATGCGGTGTCCCTCCGCGTCCTCGTGCGTGTAGTAGCGGAAGAACAGCGATGCGAAGACGACCGCCGCGACCGCCAGGGACATGATCGTGGAGCGCAGCACGCTCGCTCCGGTCTGGCTGTACACGAAGCCGAACGCACAGCCGGCGAACGCCGTCCACAGGAGGGCGTGCAGTTCGCGCGGCATGCGCGGGGCCAGGGAGCGGACGCCCATGTACAGCGCCGTGAACGCGATCGCGCTCACGAAGCCGAGCAGGACGTTCCAGCCGGTGATCGGGCCGCCGGAACGGTTGTTGGCCGCGACCCAGTAGCCGTAGACGAGCCCCAGCGTGACGGGGATCGCCCAGGCCATGATCCGGTGGGTCCGTCCGCTGAAGACTTCGGGTGTTGGGGAAGGGGCCCGCAGTGCGGGCGCCGAATGAGCCATGAGAGGACTCCTCTCTCTCCTCGCCCCCGTGTTCCGCCCCTGCCTTCCAGAGCACACCTGGGGAGGGGCGGTGGCAAGTCGGGTGCGCGGGTTTTCTGCCGGGGCGAGGGCGACGAAGGCCTCGTACGGGGACGTTTGCAGTGCGGAGGTCCACCTTTGCAGCAGCAGCCGTTACGGTGCTGACGTACGTGATCGACAGGGGAGGGGGCCGACCATGCCCGGAACCGTGCTGCTGCTCGCGGCATCGCCTGTGGGCAAGGGGTGTCTGGTGGACGCGGCGTCCGTGCTCCCCGTGCTCGCGGCCGTGCCGCCCGCCGTGCTGGCCGGCGCCGACACCGCGAACGTCGTCGAGCTCGCCGACCCGCTGGAGCCGCAGGCCGTGCTGACCCGGCTGCGCGCCGCCGCGGCCGCGCCCGGGCCGCTGACCCTCTACGTCGCCGGCCAGCTGCTGCTCGACCGGCGCCAGCATCTGCCCCACCTGGCGTTGGCGCGTACGACGCCCTCGACCGTCCGCTACACCGGGTTCCCCTGGCACTGGTTCCGGGAGGAACTGCGGCTGCGGACGGGCGGGTCGGCGACCGGCTCGGCGACGGGCTCGACGACGGTGCTGCTCGATCTGCACGCCGACGCGGAGACATGGGGGTGGCTGCGGGAGCAGACGCTCGACTGCGGGCCGACGGCCATGGTCTACGGCCGGGTCGCGCCGCCGCCCGGACGTCGTACGGTCGCCGCGCCGACGTACATGAAGGCGGTCGCGACGATACTGCGCAGCGGGGGTCGGCCGGACCCGGGGCTGTTGCACCAGATGGCGTTGGCCCGGATCGCGGGCGAGGGGGAGGTGGGGGATCTGGTGCTGTCGGGGGTGGGAGCGGAGGCGGAGACCGGGGCGGGACCCCGACCCGGACCCGGGGCTGGTGTGGCTGTGGCTGTGGGGCCCGGACCCGGTGTGGCTGCAGGTGTGGGGCCCGGAGTCGGTGTGGCTGCAGGTGTGGGGCCCGGAGTCGGTTTCGCCCCCGCCGTCCCTTCCCCGCCCGTCCCCGGGGGCGCCCCCGGCCCTCCGCCGCCGACCCTGGACGGGCCCGGTCCTCGGACTCGCCCCAAGACGCAGCCCGCGGACCGGCTGGAGACTCCCGAGGAAGCCGACGCCCACGCAGGCATCGCCGCCGCCGTCCAGTCCGGACAGCACGCCTCCGCCGACGCTCTCGCCGCGCGCTGGGAGCAGGCGGCGGCCGTCGCGTACGGGGTCGGGTCCGAGGCGGCGTTGCACTGGACCGAGGTGCGGGCGGATCTCGCGATGTTCGCGGGGGACGCCGCGCGCAGCTGCCGTACCTGGATGCAGGTCGCGGCGGCGCGACTGGCCGCCGGGCAGCCGGCCGACGCGCCCGCCGTGGAGGCGGCCGTGGACCGGGCGCACCACCAGTGGGGCCGTATCGGCGACGCGGCCGGGGCCCGTGAACTGGGCCCCGCGCTCGCGGAGCTGCGCGGCCGGGTCCCCGGCCGCCGCGAGGGCGCCCTGGACCACGTCCACCGACAACTGAGACAACTGCAGACCCAGAACTGACGGTCCCCGGCCCCCGAACACGTGGAAGCGCGCGGCCGGCGTCCACGTCTCCCTCCAGTGCTACGACATCGACCCGGCCCGGGCGGTCGAGCGGGTGTGCGCGCGGACGGGCGGGGGTCTGACGAGGGACCAGTGGAAGACGTACATCCCGGACACGCCGTACCGCAGGACGTGCGGTCAGCCTCTCTGAGGCTGGTGCTGGGCCGTCGGGGAGGCCGGGGCGGTGTCCGTCGCCTTCGCCGGGCCCGCGTTGGCCGCGGCGATCAGTGCCGCGGCGGCCAGGACGGCTGCGGCGACGGCCCGGACGTACCTGAGGGAAGGGCGTCCGTAGGGTGCGGATGTGCGTTCTGGCACGGCAACCTCGCAACGTCGACGACTGCGGGAAGGACGACAGGGGCATCAACCCTGTATTAAGCATGCTTAACTCGCCGTTTAACCTAGGGGCTGCGATAGTCCAACGGCAAGAGGCACTGGGGGAGTTGGGGGGAGTCGAGGCGTGGGAGAGCGGGACGATCCGGAGGTCATCGGGCGGCGCGTGCAGCGGCTGCGGGTCGAGCGGGGGCTGACCCAGCGGCAGTTGGCCGAGCCGACCTACACCCCTGCCTACGTCTCCACGCTGGAGGCCGGCCGGGTGCGGCCCTCCGACGAGGCGCTCAAGCACATCGCCGAACGGCTCGGGGTGGACTTCCGGGAGCTGGCCACCGGCCGGTCGGCCCGGCTCGTCACCGATCTGCGGCTGCGCCTCACCGAGGCCCAACGCGCCCTCGCCACCGGGGAGGCGCGGGACGCGGCCCGGGAGTACGCCGTCCTGCTCGCCGAGGCCGAGGAGCACGGGCTCGTCGAGGAACAGGCCACCGCGCTGCTCGGGCTCGGGGAGTGCGGGATCGACACCGGCGACCTGGAGGCGGCCCGGGAGTTCTTCGAACGGGCCGAGGGCTGTCTGGCGCACGCCCCGCTCCCGGTACGGGTGCCCGCGCTGCGCGGCCGCGCCGTCGCCCACTATCTGGCGGGCGAACTCCGGTACGCCGTCTACCTGTTGGAGTCGACCCTCGACGAGCTCAACCGGGGCGGACTGCACGACCCCGACGCGCTGCTCCTGCTCTACGCCTCCGTCATCGGCCCGTACATGGACCTCGGCGCCCAGGCCCGCGCCGCCCAGGCCGCCGAGTTCGCCCTCGCGCTGGCCCCCCAGGTAGGCGACCCCGCGCTGGTCGCCCGCATGCACCGCTCGGTCGCCCGCACCCTCCTCGCCGAGGGCCGCATCGCCGAGGCCGACGCCTCCCTCGCCAAGGCCGCCGAGCTCTACCGCCAGCTCCAGCTGCGCACCGAACTCGCCAACTGCCACTGGATGCGCGGCTACGTCTCCGCACAGAACGGCGAACTGGAGCGCGCCGAGGGCGAGTTGCGGCAGGCCCAGAAGATGCTCTCCGCCCAGCGCGCCGCCCTCTACAGCAGCCAGGTCGCCGTCGAGCTGGCCGACGTACTGCACCGCAGGGGCAAGTCGGAGGAGGCCGCCGAGCTGCTGCACGAGGTCCTGGGGGACCTCTCCCCCGAGCGCGGCGCGGTCCACTCCGCGGGCGCGCACCGGCTGCTGGGCATCATCGCCGAGGACGCCCGGGACACGGAGGCCGCCGAGGAGCACTACGTCCGCGCCCTCAGCCTCCTCGAACGGGCCGGCGCGGCGGGCGACCTCGCCGACCTGTGCCGGATGCTGGGCGACCTGCTGCGCCGCACCGGCCGCGTCGAGGCCGCCCTGGACGCCTACCGCACGGGCCTCGGCCACCGCACGGCCCCCGGCACCACCACCCTCGGCCCGGCCCCCGCCCAGCCGCCGCTCTAGCACCTGCTCGGGTCACAGGTTCCTCTCCGCCGAAACCCGGCCGACCCACAGCCGCCCCGGCTAGCGTCCTCGCGACATCGACGGGCGGACCCGGGAACGTGCGGAACGTGCAGGACGTGCAGAGCGCGCAGGACGCGCAGGACGCGCAGGACGCGCGGGACGTGGGAGACCGACCGACCGCGACCGACGAGCGGACGGTCCTCGACGGGCTGCGGCTCGTCGTGCGCGCGCTCGTGTACGCCGTCGTCGGCGGAGCCGCGCTCGTCGCCGTCGCGACCGTCGTCTCCGTCCTCGGCCCGATGCTCGCGCTCGACCTCTACACCCCGCCCGTCGCCGCCTGGTGGACGGTCTTCACGGCCGTCGCCGTCCAGGGCGTGCCCTTCCTGCTCCTCGGCACGGTCGTCTCGGCGGCGATCGGGGCCTTCGTGCCCGAGCGGGTCTTCCAGAAGCTCCTGCCGCGCCACCCCGCCCTGGCCGTGCCGGTCGCGGGGGTCGCCGGGGCGGTGCTGCCGGGCTGCGAGTGCGCGTCCGTGCCGGTGGCCGGGAGCCTGATGCGCCGCGGGGTCGCCCCGGCGGCGGCCCTCGCCTTCCTGCTCTCCGCGCCCGCGATCAACCCCGTGGTGCTCGTCGCGACCTCCCTCGCCTTCCCCGGCCAGCCGAAGATGGTCCTCGCCCGGCTCCTCGCCTCGCTCGCCGCGGCCGTGGCGATGGGCTGGCTGTGGGCCCGGTTCGGCCGGGAGGAGTGGCTGCGGCCGCCCGAACGGGACGCCCCGCACGCCACCGGCGTCCGCGCCTTCCTCGCCGGCCTCCAGCACGACTTCCTGCACGCGGGCGGCTTCCTGGTGCTCGGCGCGGCGGCCGCGGCGACCTTCAACATCGTGGTCCCGCGCTCGGTCCTGGACCTCTTCACCGGCTCGCCCTGGCTGGCGGTGCCGCTGCTGGCCGCCCTCGCGGTCGTGCTGTGCGTGTGCAGCGAGGCGGACGCGTTCGTCGCGGCCTCGCTCAGCGGCTTCTCGCCGACCGCGCGGCTGGCGTTCATGGTGGTCGGCCCGATGGTCGACCTGAAGCTGATCGCCCTGCAGACGGGCGCCTTCGGCCGGTCCTTCGCCCTGCGTTTCTCCTCCGCGACCTGGGCGGTGGCCCTGCTGAGCAGCGTCCTCGCGGGGTGGTGGCTGCTGTGAGGCGTTACGGCTCCTGCCTGCTCCTCGCCCTCGTCGGCGCGGCGGTCCTGCGCGTCTCCCTCTTCAGCGAGCTGTACCTGCGGTACGTGCAGCCCGCGCTACGGCCCTGTCTGATCGTGTCCGGCACGGTGCTCGTGCTGCTGGCGGCGGCGATGGCCGTCGTACGCCGACGATCGGCGCGCTCCCCCGAAGGCCAGGCCCACGAAGAGCATCACCACGGGCACTCCCACAGCCCCGCCCGCCCCCGGGTCGCCTGGCTCCTCACCCTTCCCGCGCTGGCCCTTCTCCTCTTCCCGCCGCCCGCCCTCGGCTCCTACAGCGCGGGCCGGGAGGCCGCCCAGCGGGCCGCGCAGGGCGTCGGGACGTTCCCGGCGCTGCCGGCCGGGGACCCGGTCGCGCTCACCGTCGCCGAGTTCAGCTCCCGGGCGATCTACGACAGCGGACGCTCCCTGAAGGGCCGTACGGTCCGGCTGACGGGCTTCGTCACGCACGGGGACGACGGCGCCTGGTACGTCACCCGGCTCGTCGTCACCTGCTGCGCCGCCGACGCCACCACCGGCAAGGTGGAGATCCGGGGCGCGGACGACGAGGCCCTGCCCGCCGACACCTGGGTCACCGTCACCGGCGTCTGGCGTCCGAAGGGGAAGCTCGGCTCGGACGCGGCCTGGCCGCCGGTCCTGGACGCGGCCACGGTGCAGCGGGTGAAGCAGCCGGCGGACCCGTACGAGAAGCCGTAGGGCAGAGGTGTGGGCAAGGGCTCAGACCTGCACCCTCCCCTGCTTCCTGACGTCCGCCAGCCGCCGTACGCCCAGCTGGACGGCGGCCTGGGTGGCCTCGTTCAGCACGTCGCCCAGGCCGCCGTTGGTGAGGGCGAAGGCGTCCTCGCCGGCCCGGACCGCGGCAACGTCCAGGGTGAGGGCGGTCGGGTCGCCGTCGGGATCGTCCTCGGCGGTCGCCCAGTTCGTCAGGGTCACCCGCAGCCCCTGCCGGACGTCGCCGACCTCCGGCAGCGGCAGCTCGGCGACCTGTACGTCCAGCACGGCGTCGCCCGACGCCTTGGCCGTGAACCGGGCGCACTTCTGCGGGAGCGTCTTCAGCCAGGCCAGCCTGCGGTCCACGTCCGCGGGACGGTTGCCGGTGAGCTGGTAGCGCAGTTGGGCCGCGGTGTCGGGATCGTCGAGTGCGACGACCGCGCGGGCGGGCCCGCCGAGCACCTCGTCGGCGTAGAGCGCGTCGAGCAGCCGCTGACAGTCGCCGGCCGGCGCGGCGGCCTTCAGCATCCCGTCCCGCCAGGTGGCGGCACCCCGGGTCGGGATCCAGGGGGCGCCGAGGTCGGTGCCGGTGATGAGCGCGGCGTGCGCCTGGGCCTCGGTGAGGGCGGGGTCGGCGGTGGGGGCGGCCGGTCTGGTCGTCGACGGCGCGATCGTGGGCGCGGGAGGCACGGCGGTCGGCGGATGCTCCAGCCCGAGGGCGGCACAGCCGGTGACGGTGGCGAGGAGGAACAGGGCGGAGGCGAGGAGGGGACGACGGGTCATCGGGGATGCCTCCGGGAGTGCGCGCGGGGGTGCTGGGCGGCGGCGCCGGGCGGCGGCGCCTCCTCTCACGGCAACACCGGCGCCACGAGGCGACCAGCGCGGCGGGCCGTACGGGTTACCGGCGTTGCTGCGGGCGGGTGGGCGGTGGGCGAGCGGCAGGGGATCAGGCGGGTGGGCGACGGGTGGGGAGCGGGCGGGGAGCGGGCGGGCGGCGCGGCAAAACGGATCGTGTCCGCGCGGCAAAACGGATCGTGTCCGCGCGGCAAAACGGATCGTGTCCACGCAGGAAAACGGATCGCGTCCGCCGGGGCCCCGCTGCTACCGTCACGGCCATGAAGCGCGCCCAGCCGTCCCTCACGACGACGCCGGACACTGTCCCGGCGCGCTGATCCACGACTGGATGTCCGTAGCCCCGGGGTGAGCGCCCCGGGGCTTCGTGGTGCTCGCCTGTCACCCCAGGAGGAGTTCACCATGCACGACCACCGCCGCCTCGGCCGCGAACTCGACCTCTTCGACACCGACCCCCTGATGGGCGCGGGCCTGCCGTACTGGCTGCCCGACGGGGCGGTGGTCCGGCACGAGCTGGAGGAGTACGTCCGCCGGGCCGAGCAGGCGGCCGGCTACCGGCACGTCTACTCGCCGGTCCTCGGCAAACGCGAGCTGTACGAGATCTCGGGCCACTGGGACCACTACAGCGAGGACATGTTCCCGCCCATGCACCTGGGCGCGGAGGAGGTCGTGCTGCGCCCGAGCCTCTGCCCCCACCACGCCCTGATCTACCGTTCCCGGTCCCACAGCTACCGCGAACTCCCGCTCCGCATGGCCGAGTTGGGCGGCATGTACCGTTCCGAACGGTCCGGTGTGCTCGGCGGACTCACCCGGGTCCGGGCGATCCAGCTCAACGACGCGCACATCTTCTGCACCCTGGACCAGGCGGTCGAGGAGGCCCGAGCGGCCCTGGCCCTGATCGCCCGCGCCTACGCGGACCTGGGCATCCGAGCCGCCCGCCACCGTCTCTCCCTCCCCGGCGAGGGCGGCAAGTACGTGGCCGACCCGGCCCTGTGGGACCGGGCCACCGCCCTCCTGCGAGAGGTCCTCGACGGCTCGGGCATCGCGTACGAGGAGGCGGAGGGCGAGGCGGCCTTCTACGGTCCGAAGATCGACGTACAGATCGCGGACGCGGCCGGACGGGAGGCGACCCTCTCCACCGTGCAGATCGACTTCCACCAGCCCGAGCGCTTCGACCTGCACTACATCGGGCCCGACGGGGCGAAGCACCGCCCGGTGATGGTGCACCGCAGTGTCATCGGCAGCGTGGAACGAGCGGTGGCCCATCTCGTCGAGGAGCACGGCGGGGCGTTCCCGGTCTGGCTGGCCCCGGTGCAGCTGGTGATCCTGCCGGTGTCTCAGGCACAGGCGGGCCCGGCCGACGAACTCCTGCGCCGGGCCCTCGACCAGGGCCTGCGCGCCGAGCTGGCCGGCCCCGACCAGGGCAGCCTGGGCGCCCGCGTCCGGGCGGCGCGACTCGTGCCGTACCAGGCGGTGATCGGCGAGCGGGAGGCCGACGGGGGCCTGGCGGCCGTACGGCTGAGGGACGGCCGGCGTCCGGCGCCCCTGCCGACCGCCGAACTCCTGCGTCGCGTCGCGGCCCGGGTCGAGGCGCGGGGCGCCGAACTGTGGGCCGATGCGTAAGGTCGGTGCCGAGCTACTGATCAGCCCCCGAGAGGAGTCTGCCGTGACCGGTCAGCCCATCCCCGTGATCATCGACTGCGACACCGGTGTCGACGACGCCCTGGCGCTGCTGTTCGCCGTCCGGCACCCGGGGCTCGACGTGCGGGCGGTGACCTGCGTGGCCGGGAACACGGACGTGGACGGGGTGGTCCGCAACACGCTGACCGTGCTGGAGCAGGCGGGGGCGAAGGACATTCCGGTCGCGCGGGGCGCCGAACGCCCGCTGATCGAGCCGGCCCGTTCGGCGAGCCATGTGCACGGCCAGGACGGGATGGGCGACCTGGGCCTGCCCGCGCCGACCCGCAGGCCGGTCGACGTGGACGCGGTGACCCTGCTGCGCCGCGAGATCCTCGCCTCCCCGCGCCCGGTCACCCTCGTCCCGACCGCCCCGCTGACCAACATCGCGCTGCTGCTGCGCACCCACCCCGAGGTGACGCGCAACATCGAGCGGATCGTGTTCATGGGCGGCGCGGTGGCCACCGGGAACGCCACGCCGGTTGCGGAGTTCAACGTATGGCACGACCCGGAGGCGGCGGCCGTCCTGCTGACCGCGGGGGTGCCGATCACGATGTACGGCCTCGACGTGTTCGAACGCGTCCTGGTCCCGTCGGCGGACGTCCAGCGCCTGCGCACCAGCCCCGACCCCCGCCTCCGCCTGGCCGGCGACCTCCTCGCCCACCGCGACCCGGCCCTCTCGGGCGACCCCACGCCCACCGGCGGCCTCGGCGACGCGGGCGCGATCTGCGCGGTGGCCGACCCCTCCGGCCTCACCACCGAACGCCTCCCGGTGGAGGTCTCCCTCTCCCCCGGCCCGTCCCGAGGCCAGACCATCGTCGACCGCCGCCCCCGCCCCGGCGAGTCCGAGATCCACGGCGGCGCTCCCCGCGAACAGCAGTGGGTGGACGTGGCGTTGGACGTGGACGTGGAGCGGTACGTGAAGCTGTGGCTGGAGACGGTGGAGGGTTCTCTCTAGCCTGTCCTTCGAGGGCGCGCCACGACGCACGTCCGCCCCGGCGCCATGAGCGTGCCGGGGCGGACGTACCGCGGAAGAAGCGGGTCAGCGGTGGGTGTTACGCCCGCGAGCCCTTACGTCGGCGCGTGGCCACGACGATCGCCGCGCCCCCCGCCAGCAGCGCCGCCGCGCCGCCCGCGATCAGGCCGGAGTTGCTGTTCGCGCCGGTCTCGGCGAGGTCGCCGCCGCCTCCGTCGGGCGTGGCGGCCGGTGCGCTGGACGACGCGGTGGTGACCGGGGTGTCGGACGCCTCCGGGGTCGGGGAGGTCGACTCGGTCGACGAGGGCGAGGCGGGCGGGTTCTCGGACGGGGTGTCCGAGGCCGGCGTCGACGGCGACGGCGAGGTGTCGCCGGCCGGCGGCACGGACGCGGGCGGGGACGACGGCGGCTGCTCGGTCGCCGTGCAGTCCTTCGTGCCGCCGTTCCAGGCCGCGATCAGCTTGTCCTTGATGACCGGCCGGTCCGGACCCTTGGGCAGGTCGCCGTGCTCGAAGCCGTCCTTCGCGTCGAGCTTGCCGTCGAACTTCACCGCGCCCCGGTAGAGGTCGATCTGCGCGTAGCAGCCCGCGTCGGGCACCGCGATGTCGAGGGTGTCGGTCGCGCCGGGCTTGACGCTCACGCTGTCGAAGTCGACGAAGACCTGCTCGCCGGAGGTGCCGAAGGTGGCGCCGTGGGCCAGGTAGGAGGCGAGGGAGGCGGTGCAGACGCCGGCGTCGCCGGCGGCGCGGACCGTGATGTGGACCTTGCCGTCCTTGCCCGGCTTGAGGTTCTGGTCGTCGACGCGCACGGAGTCGTAGAAGTTCGTGCCGTCGAGCGAGAACTGGCAGCGGTCGGTCTTCGTCTCCGTGCCCGCGCCGGTCCCCGGCTGGTAGTGGCCGCCGGACTTCCAGCCGTCGCCGCCGGGCGTGCCGGTGCCGGCCCAGGCGCCGGAGGCGGCCGCCACGGAGGCTCCGCACAGGGCGAGCGAAGCGGCGCCCGTCCCCAGCAGGCGGCGTACGGTGACACGTCTCGCTATGGACATGCGTATCCCATCTTGGCGAGTGCCAGGGGTGATTGGTCAGATCACAGGAATCAGGTCATGAGAAACACTGGGCTCTTCCTTCACAGGCGCCACAGTGTGTGGCCATGGTCGTCGCCCAGCTAGATGGCTGTCAACCTGGGTCAAACCCCGAGGAGTTCAAGATTCCGTCACGGGTTCGCCATGTACGGAGTGATCCATTCCTGATCTGTTCCGAAGGGTGCGTACGTTCACTTTTCCGGAGGAATGGACAGTCTTCTGCCCATGACCTCCATGACCGCCGTGACCTCCATGACCGCCGTGACCTCCACGACTGACTTCTCCCCTCGCAGCCCCGACTGGTGGCGTCAGGCCGTCGTCTACCAGGTGTATCCGCGCAGCTTCGCCGACGCCGACGGCGACGGTCTCGGGGACCTCCGGGGCGTCACCGAGCGGCTGGGTCATCTCGCCGACCTCGGTGTGGACGCGCTCTGGCTCAGCCCCTTCTACCCGTCCGAACTGGCCGACGGCGGCTACGACGTCGCCGACCACCGGGACGTCGATCCGCGCCTGGGCGCCCTGGCCGACTTCGACGCGCTGGCCGCCGAGGCGCACCGGCTGGGCCTGAAGGTGATCGTCGACCTGGTGCCCAACCACACCTCCCACCGGCACGCGTGGTTCCAGGAGGCGCTGCGGGACGGACCCGGCTCCCCGGCCCGCGACCGCTATGTCTTCCGCGACGGCCGGGGCGCGAGCGGCGAACTGCCGCCCACCGACTGGCAGTCCGTGTTCGGCGGCAGCGCCTGGCGGCGGGTCGCGGACGGACAGTGGTATCTGCATCTGTTCACCCGGGAGCAGCCCGATCTGAACTGGGACTGCGAGGAGGTCCGCGCCGACTTCCGCACCACCCTGCGCTTCTGGTCCGACCGGGGCGTCGACGGCTTCCGCGTGGACGTCGCCCACGGCCTCGCCAAGGACCTGCGCGAGCCGCTCCGCGACCTGGGCCCCCTCGCGCAGAACGGCGAGACGGCCCTGGCGACCCTGCCCCCCGGCGCCCATCCGCTCTACGACCGCGACGAGGTCCACGCGATCTACCGCGACTGGCGCCGCATCCTCGACTCCTACTCCCCGCCCCGCACGGCCGTCGCCGAGGCCTGGGTCCCAGGCGCCCGCCGCGCGCTGTACGCCCGCCCCGAGGAACTCGGCCAGGCCTTCAACTTCGAGTACCTCCAGGCGGGGTGGGACGCGGAGGAGATCCGTGCGGTGATCGCCGACTCCCTTGCCACGGCCCGCACCGTCGGCGCCTCCGCGACCTGGGTGCTCTCCAACCACGACGTCGTACGCCACCCCTCCCGTCTGATGCTGCCGCCGGGCACGGACGACAACGCCTGGCTGCTGGCGGACGGCCGCGCTCCGGGCGTGGACGAGGCGGCGGGTCTGCGCCGGGCCCGGGCGGCGACGCTGCTGATGCTGGCGCTGCCGGGATCGTCGTACCTCTACCAGGGGGAGGAGCTCGGGCTGCCCGAGGTCGCCGACCTGCCTCTTGAGGTGCTTCAGGATCCGCTGTGGGAGCAGACGGGTCACGTCCGCAAGGGCCGCGACGGCTGCCGGGTGCCGCTGCCGTGGACGTCGACGGGAGAGTCGTACGGCTTCGGGGCGGGCGGTGCGTGGCTGCCGCAGCCGCCGTACTTCGCGCGGTACGCCGTCGCGGCGCAGGCGGGTGTCGAGGGCTCGACCCTGGAGCTGTACCGCACGGCCCTGCGGCTGCGCCGCAAGCTGCTCGCCGGGGAGGAGCTGACCTGGGCGGACGCGGACCGGCCCGGCGTGCTGGCCTTCGCCCGCTCCGACGGCTGGCGGTGTGTCGCCAACCTGTCGGACGCGGCCGTGCCGTTGCCGCCCGGGGAGGTGCTGCTGAGCAGCGTCCCCCTGGACGGCGACGGGAGGGTCGGCCCCGACACGACGGTCTGGCTCGCGTAGGGGCCGCGCGGGGGCGGTGCGGGGGTTGCGCGTGTGGGGCTTAGTTGCCGGTCGCCGGGACGCCGTCGATCGCCACCGGAGTGGACGTGGCGTTCGGCGGCGGGGTGAGCACGACCATGGGCTGGCCCGGGGCCGGGGCCGGCGGGGTCAGGTCCGACTTGGGCAGCTTCGGCGGGGTGGTCTGCTGGAACAGAGTGGTGTCGAAGTCGACCAGGCCGGTCTTCTCCATCACCGTGATGTGGTCGAGCACGGTGTCGTTGGCCTGGTCGGCCAGGGCGCGCACCAGCGAGTTCTTGGTGGTGGACCGGATCTTCGCCACCGTGTTGAAGATCGAGCCGTGGGTCAGGCGCAGGATGTTGGCGAAGTCGACGTCGAACTGCTTGCCGCTGTCCGCCTTGAGGGTGTTGACGAACCCCTCCTGCTGCGGGCTGGCGATGTTGGGGAGCGTGATGTTCAGCATCGGCGCGATCTTGCGGCAGGTGATGTCCAGCGCCGCGTGCCCGTCGATGAGGTGCTCACTGGCGGTGAGAACCGCCTTGCTCTGCCCCTTCTGCAGCCCGATCTGCCCCACCGGGTACTCCCACAGTCCGGCGGCCCGCACCTTGACCACGAAGTCTCTGTCGCCCTCCGTCAACGGCCCCCACTGGGTGTTGGCGATGACCCGGTCGGTCGAGGTCGACACGGTGTCCAGGCCGAGCATCGATGGGTATGCGAGCGCGCCCAGTGTCAGGGTCAGAGCGCCGCCCACGAAAAGAGTTCCCATCGCGTTCCGCGAAAGTTGCACCGTTCCTCCTGCCCGTCGGGGATCCGCCGGTGGGTGAGGCTTCGGCGGGGTCGGACTACTGAGAAGTACGGACGCGAAGCTGTTCGGTTTCACTGGAGTTCGTAAAAACTTGCCGGGCGGAACGGGTACGACGGTTTCGCGCGGGCATGGGTGACGAGTTGACGGGCTGACGGGGGGCGTCGCATGGCGAGAATAGTTGGGGTCACGTACTACCCGGTGAAGGGGTGTGCCGGGGTCGCGGTCGCCGCGTCCCGGGTCACGGCCGACGGGCTGGAGCACGACCGTGAGTACGTGGTCGTCGACGAGGCGAGGGAGCTGCGCTGGCAGTGGGGAGACCCGAGGCTCGCGCTGATCACCCCAGAACTCGGCCCCGAACCCGGACCCGGACCCGGCTCGCTCACCCTGCGGGCGCCGGGGTGCGGGGAGGTCCGGGTGTCCGGGGAGCCGGGCGAGTCGGTGACGCTGCCGGGGCGGTCGTACGGGGGCGTCGACCAGGGGGACGCGGCGGCCGGCTGGCTGACGGAGGTGCTGGGCCGACCGACCAGGCTGCTCCGGGTACGGCGAAGGGAGCAGCCGACGGACGTCGGAGCCCCGGGTGCGCTTCCGGTCGCCAACCACAGCCGCCTGCACGTCGTCTCCCGCGCGAGCCTGGACGAACTGAACCGCAGACTCGCCGAACGCGGCGTCCCGCCCCTCCCCATGAACCGCTTCCGCCCCAACCTCGTCGTCGACGGCTGGACGGCGCCCCACACGGAGGACGACGCCCGTCGTATGACGATCGCCGGGGCCGACGCGGCCGACGGCCCGCTGGAGCTGGCCCTCACCGAGCTCACCGTGCGCTGCGCCATCACGATGGTCGACCAGGAGACCGGCCGCCGGGCGAGCCCGGAGCCCCTGCGCACCCTCGCCGACTACCGGCGGGCGGACGGCGGGATCGTCTTCGGCGCGTACTTCACGGTGCGGCGGCCGGGGAAGGCGGCGGTGGGGGACGAGGTGACCGCCTGGAAGGAGTGACCGTCACAGCTCCGCGCCCACCGCATACCCGGGGACGGACGGCCACCGGACGGTCAGCACGACCGACTCCTCCTCCGCGCGCCAGGAGTGGTCGACGCCCCGACCCCACAGGACGTAGTCGCCCTGCCGTTCCAGAACGACGTCCCGACCGGGTAGTTGAACGCAGAACCGGCCGCTGACGAGCACCAGTAGGGCCGTGCGCTCCTCGCCCTTCACCCACTCCGCCCGCTCGTCGCCGCGGGGGTGCACCCCCCACTTGATCTCGACCGCCTCGCTGTGGCGGGGATCGTCGGCATCCTTGAAGTGCCCGAGGAGCCACCCCCGGTCCAGTGCCGCGTCCCTGCCCGCATTGCCCACGTACACACCGTCGTTCACGCTGCCGGACGCTAGCACCCGTCCTCCGCATGCACGATGAGGCGTCCAGGCGCAAACTGGGACGTGTGGGACTGATCCGGCCCGCGTCACCGAGATCGCGGTGACCTCGCGGCCCTTGGTCCCGGTCCCCACGCCCGGGACCCCGTGACCACCTCTGCCGTCACCTCTGTTTCACCCCCGCATTCACCCCCGCATTCACCCCCTTGCTTCAGGTCTGGAGCACCCCCATGACTTACGACTCCTCCGCCCAGGCTGATCCGACCACCGACTCCAGCGAGGAATCGCTGGACCGGGCTCTGGCCGCGAGGGCAGCCGCAGGAAACGTCAGGGCAGGCGCTACCGAGGCGCGCCCCACCGCGGGAGCGGACGTCGACCTCAAGGCCGGCGGCTCCAAGCCCGCAGTCCGCAAGCAAGCCCCCTCCATGTGAGGTCCAGTGAACTCCAGTCAGGAGGTCGCGCCATGGCCATGCGATTCAGGAACAACTACCAGGCGACCATCTGGGCGATGGTCGAGTGGTCCTTCCCCAACTGTCCCGACGGCGGCGACTGGCTGAAGAAGGGCTGGTGGCAGATCGCCCCAGGCCAGGAAGTCATCGTGTACGGCGGCGACGCCGACGCCGTGAACCGCTTCTGGTACGCCTACGCCCACACCGACGACGGCGTCGAATGGGGAGGCACCTTCCCCGAACTCGTTCCGCCGCAGCGGTTCGAGTGGTGCGAGAAGACCTCCAGCACCCAGTGCCGCACCATCAACATGCACCAGTTCGAGGTCACGACCTCCGACCATGTGCACAGCTTCAACGGAGGCTGAGATGTCGGAGCCCCAGAAGTCCGGTACGCACGGCACGCCGACCGGACGCCGCGTCGTATGCGGCATCCTGCCGCCGTACATCCTGCACAAACTGACCGAGGCCGACGATCCCCACGTACGCGAGGCCGCCCGCAACACCCTGGCCATCGACGCCGAGTTCCGGGCGAACAGGGTCGCCACGCCGAGCCTGGTCTCGCCCGCCATGCCCGAGGACTTCGTCCTCCAGCGCACGATCTACGACACCCACCACACCGCGGAGCTGCCCGGCGACGTCGTCCGGGAGGAAGGGGGCCAGCCGGTGCTGGACGGCACGGCCAACCGTGCCTACGAGAGCCTCGGCCTGACCTTCGACTTCTTCAAGGAGGTCTACGGCCGCCACTCCATCGACGACGCCAACCTCCCGCTGGACGCCACGGTCCACTACCGTCGCCGGTTCAACAACGCGTTCTGGGACACCCAGCAGATGGTCTTCGGCGACGGGGACGGCATCGTCTTCAACGACTTCACCATCTCCCACGACATCGTCGCCCACGAGCTCACCCACGGCGTCACGCAGTACACCGCGGGTCTCGTGTACCAGGACCAGGCCGGCGCGCTCAACGAGTCGATCTCCGATGTCTTCGGCTCGCTCGTCAAGCAGTACGCCCGCCGCCAGAACGCCGACGAAGCCGACTGGCTGATCGGCGCGGGCCTGTTCACCCCGGCGGTGCGCGGCCAGGCGCTGCGCTCCATGAAGGCGCCGGGCACGGCCTTCGACGACGCCCAGCTGGGCGGCGCCGACCCGCAGCCCAGCCACATGACCCACTATGTGCGCGGCACGTTCGACCACGGCGGAGTGCACATCAACTCCGGCATCCCCAACCACGCCTTCTACCTGACCGCGGTCGCCATCGGCGGCTACGCCTGGGAGCGGGCCGGCAAGATCTGGTACGACACGATCACCTCCGGCCGACTCGCCGAGAACGCCACCTTCGAGCAGTTCGCGCATGTCACGGCGGACGTCGCGGAGCACCTCTACGGCACCCGGTCCGAGCTCGACGCGGTCATGAAGGCCTGGTCGGACGTGGGGGTGAACGTCAATGGAGCGTGACCTCCGCGACCTCCGCCGTACGCCCGCACCGTCGTCGCCGGGAGCGCCATGCGCATCCGCGTGACCAGGAGCGGCGGTCTGCTCCCCGTGCCCCGCTGGGCCGAGCTGGACACCTCCGGCCGGCCCGACGGGGCCGATCTGGAACGCCTCGCCCGCGAAGTCCTCACCACGACACCCCCCGGCCCCACGCCCGGCGTTCCCGACGGCTACCACTACACCCTGACCGTCGAAGCCGACGGAACCGCCGCCGACCGGACGGTCGAGTTCGCCGACCCGAGGCTTACGGCGGTCCAGGTGCAGCTGGTGGAACGGGTGCTGGGGGAGGGGGCGTGAGCCACGAGCCCCAGTACGTGCGACCTCAAGGACTGCCCGACGATCTACGTCACGTCTCAACGACTACAGCAATTCCGGAAACGTCGACGCCTATCACGCGTTTTTGGCCGGAAATTCGCAGCCGGCTGACTGTAATGCGGGCTGGGTCGAAGAACTCCGCTCGCATATCGGAAAAGGGAAGCGAGTCTACCGGGTTCACAGTCTATCCCGTCCGCTCACGGGATATCTCAGGTTCGAACTGCGGAATTCATTCGGTACCGCGATGTGGCACTTGCGCACGCGGAACCGTTCGCCAGCTGGTGGGCTAAGCACGGGACGTGAACAGAGCACAGCTTGGAGCCGCGCTGCGGGCTCTGCGAGTGGCATCCGGCAAGGAAGCCAAAGCAGTGGCCCGCAGCGCTCTCATGTCTCCATCCAAGCTGTCCAAGATTGAAAATGCGAAGCTGGCAGCCAGTGCGACAGCCGTCGAACGCATCTTGTCCGCCATCGGTGTCTCGGATGAGGCCAAGGCACAGTACACCGAGGCCGCCCGAGCCTCGGCGACGGAAACCACGGCCTGGCGACTCCTCAAGCGCATCGGGGTCCATAAAGGCCAGCAGGACGCCAAAGCTCTTGAAGCCCAGACGTCCCTGCTGCGGCTGTAGCGAGTTGTACCGGCCCCTGGCTTTGGAGGCCGCCTTACGCTCCCTGGCTAACACCGGAGCGAGCCGGCGCGTATGCCTTCCAGGAGGTGGGCGAGGGGGGTGGGGGTCGTGGTGAGGATGGTGGTGGGGGTGTCGGATTCGCGGAGGTGGAGGGTGGTGGGGGTGGCGGCGAGTTCGAGGCAGCTGTTTCCGTCGCCCTCGCCTGAGTGGGACGACTTCTGCCAGTTGTCGGGGAGGGGCATGGGGTGCCTCACAGCTCGTTTGCCAGCTTGTGGATGAAGTCACGCGACCGTTCGGGGTCGAGGGATGCAGCCTCCACTTTATGGAAACGTGTTCGATAGGCGCTGAGCTGGTCTTCGGAGTGGATGAAGGTCGAGCCGTGCGGGGCGTCACGCACCACCGTGTCCAGTTTGGGCAGGGGGCCACCCGCGTACGTCATGCTGCTGGCGGCTCTGGAGAATCCGTCCAGGTCGAAGGGGATGACGCGCAAGGTGATGTTGTCCGCTTCGGAAAGCTCGGCGAGACGGACGAGTTGAGCCTGTGAAGCGGTGCGGTCACTGACCCTGATGCGTAGGGCTGACTCGTGGATCACCGCCTCGTACGGGATGGTGATCTCCTGGCGTGCCATGCGGTGGCGGACACGCAACTCGAGCCCTTCGGGCGTCAGTTCGGGCACCCTGGACGAGAAGAGGGCACGGGCATAGTTCTCCGTCTGCAAGAGACCCGGTACGAACAGGATGGACACCTCGCGCAGGGACAAGGCGTGGTGCTCCAGCTCCGACAAGTCCAGGAAGGGTGCGGGCAGTAGGCCCCGGTACTCCTCCCACCAACCGCGCGTCCGGTCGGTCGCCAACGCGACCAAGGCGTCGATGAACGCCTCGTCCGTGCAGACGTAATGCCCCGCGAGTCTGCGTAGCCGCGTCTCGCTCACGCCCGAGACGCCGGACTCGATCTGGCTGATCTGTACAGAGTTCACGCCGAGCAGCGCCGCAGCCTCACGGGCGCTGAGGCCTGCCGCTTCGCGGAGTCTGCGCAGTTCCACGGCCAGCCGCATCTGTCGCGCGGTGGGCTCCCGCTTGGTCCCCATCGACCGCTCCTCGATTCAACACGCTGGGCAGCGCTCCTCGTTCGGGTGTCAGATTACGCGACCGGCTTGCCGACTCTTAAATCTAAGGTCTACCGTCGGTGATGCGAAGTTCACGCTGCGAAAGCGCACCGACTCCGTCCTGCCATGACGGCTGCGGCACTGCCACCGCCCCCTCCGCACATCCCGACACCCACCCCCGCCTGGAGCTGAACCATGCCCGAAACCGCCCCCACCCCCACCCCCGACTCCTGGGAGTACTCCCTCTACATCCCCAGGACGCCCGCGCCGTCACCGTCTCGCGCCGTACCCTCCGGATGATCCTCAGCCTCCACGGCCTCTCCCGGCTCACGGACACCGCCGAGCTCGTCGCCTCGGAGTTGGTCTCCAACGCCGTGCGGCACACGGTGGGGCCGGCCTGTCTGCGGGTGCGGTTGTCGGAGGGGGTGTTGCAGGTCGGGGCTTGGGATGCGGATCCCGCACCGCCCGAGCCGCCGCGGCGGTTGGAGGAGCTGCTCGACGCCGAGAGCGGACGCGGCTTCGCCCTGGTCGGGGCCTGCAGCAAGGTCTGGGGGTGGCATCCGCTGTCGAGGTTCGGGCATCGGGGGAAGCTGGTGTGGTGTGAACTCGAGGCCGGTTGACGACGCGTTGACCTCTTCTACGAAACGTTGACCACTTCGGGGCGGAGTCCGGGGGAAATAGCGGGAGAAGCCTTGCGAACCCCCGACCTACATTCGCAGCATGTCCATGCCACTGCGACCCGGGGGGCCTGTGCGTCCCGCCCGAGCCGCCGCCCCGCTCCCCGTCCTCCCTTACCGCAAGCCCACCAAGGGCCGCGACTACTGGGTGATCGACGACGTCTTCCCCGAGGCCGACATCGCCGCCGTGCGCGAGCGGTGTCTGGCGAAGGACGACTGGGTGAAGGGGTACCCGTACACCTCGGAGAGCTGGCCCGGACTGCGCACCATGCCGGGGCTGGAGCCGAGTGAACTCGGGCGGGTGGAGCGGCTGGTGAGGAAGGCGACCGGCGCGCAGAAGCTGTGGGTGCAGCAGGCTCCCGGGGGCGGGACCCTCAACCACAACTGCATCCAGGTCGTCGGCGAGGGCGAGAGCACGCCCCGGCCGCACTCCGACTCGCGCGCGCTGTGCCGGTACGCGGCCGTGCTGTATCTCAACCCCGGCGTGCCCAAGGACTGCGGGACCAGTTTCTACCGGCAGTCCCTGCCGGGCGGACGGCTCGGCGGCAATGTCGTGCAGGCCCCGCACAACAACCTCGTCGACGCGCTCGGCACCCGGTTCGTCGCCCCGGACGCCTTCGAGGAGGACGTACGCGTGCCGCACAAGTACAACCGGCTGCTGCTGTACAACGCCAACCTCGTGCACAGCGCGACCGGTTACTCCGGCACGACGCTGGAGGAGAAGCGAATGACGGCCGTCTTCTTCTGGATGGCGTGAGGGCCCACCTCGCCAGGGCCCACCTTGCCAGGGCCCACCTTGCCAGGGCCCACCTCGGCGGGGCCCACCTCGGCGGGGCCCACCTTGCCCAGGGCCCGTTCACCCGTCCACCTGCCTCAGTAGCGCACCGCTCTGGCCGCCTTCGCCTTCACCTCGCCCGACAGCGTGCGGTTGCTGTGGGCCGTGGCCGTGCCGGTCTTTCCGGCGGGGACGTCGGAGACGGTGACGAGGACGGTGTCGAGCCAGTTGCCGCTCGTGTCGGTGAAGTCGACCTGGACGCTGAAGGACTTCGTGGAGTCGACGGTGTTGGATGCGGTCACCTCGACGGTGCTGCGGCCGTCGGAGTCCTTGCCCGGCGTGCCCAGCTTCACATCGCCCGTGACGTCGACGCCCCCCTTGATGTCGTCCAGCTTGCGGCCCGCCTCCGCGGTCGCCGACGCGTAAGCCTCCGAGGCCTGTGCGGCCAGCGAGGACGCGGCCGCGGTGACCTCGCCGCCCACCGACTGCGCCGCGGAGGCAACCGCGGAGGAGGCCGCGGAGGCGGCCTTGCTGGCGACGGACGAGGGGCTGCTGTCGTCCGAGCAGCCGGTGAGACCGGCCAGGGCGGCGACACAGGCCGCCGCGAGCGCCACGCCCTTCACGGCGGGGCGCGTGCGGTGAGCGGACATGTCGCCTCCTGGTGAACTGAATGAACTGAATGAACTGAATGAACTGAATGAACGGGTGCGGACCTCCCTCCAGTGAAGGCCCGCCCGCCCCCGCCCGCATGCCGGGCTCACCCGTACGGCGCACTCCTCGTGGTGGTCTCCCCCGTCCGGACGGATGCTCGGAGAAGCAGCCGGACGACGACGGACGGGATACGCCATGAGTGGTCAGCCGCAGTCCCACTCCTCGCCGAGGTCCCCGGTCTGGGACCCCTCTCACCAGGGCACCGGTACGCTCCCGCCGACGCACGGCGGACTGGCCGGCGGCGGGGTGGTCTTCGCCGGCGTGCTGATGCTGGTGAACGGCGTCCTCGCCGTCCTCCAGGGCATCTCGGCGATCGCGGAGGACGACGTGTACGCCGACCTCGGCGACTACGTCTACAAGATCAACCTCACCGGCTGGGGCTGGCTCCTGCTGAGCGTGGGCGTCGTGACGGCCGTGGTCGGCGGGAGCATCCTCAGGGGCGCCGAGTGGGCCCGCCTCACCGGCATCCTGCTGGCCTCGCTGAACCTGATCCTGCAGTTCCTGTTCCTGCAGTACGCGCCGATCTGGTCGATCATCCTGATCGCCACCGACGTGTTCGTGATCTGGGCGCTGGCCGCGTACCGCCCACCCGTCTCCTCCTAGCCCCGGGTTCACCCCTCGCGCAGGCGTTCGCCCACCGTCCCCGTCCCGGGGGATACCTACGTATCCGCGGCGGCGCACCGGCGTCCGGCCGCGCCGTTCACGCTAGGCAGCCGCGTGCTTACGCTGTGATGGATGATCGGTGAAGATCGGTGAAGACCGGTGCAGATCGGCGCAGGGCAGGTGCGGGGGCGGCATGGGATTCGGGTTCGGGCAGCGACGGGGTGGGCAACTCCCCGTGGAGATGACCGGCTTCGTCGGTCGGGTCGAGGAACTCGGGCTGATCAGAGCCGCGTTGGCCCGGTTCCGGCTGGTCACGCTGGTCGGTCCGGGCGGGGTCGGCAAGAGCCGTACGGCACTGCGGGCGGCCGGCGCGGCGGCGGCCCGGTACGCGGACGGGGTGTGGCTGGTGGAGCTGTCCGCGCTGCACGACCCGGAGTTGGTGCCCGCCACCCTCGCGGGCGTCCTCGAGCTGCCCGAGCAGCCCGGGATGACCCCGCTGGACGCCGTCGTCGAGCATCTGCGGGGGCGGCGGATGCTGCTGGTGCTGGACACCTGCGAGCACCTGGTCGACGCGTGCGCGATGCTCAGCGACATCCTGCTGCGCGAGGCGCCGGGGCTGAGCGTGCTCGCCACCAGCCGTCAGCCGCTCGACGTGCCCGGCGAGCACTGCGTGCCCATCACCCCGCTGAGCAGGGACGACGCCGTGGAGCTGTTTCTGCAGCGGGCCTCGGCCGTCGCCGCCCTCACCGACGCCGACCGGCCGCGCACGCTCGCCCTGGTCGACCGCCTCGACGGCATCCCCCTCGCCCTCGAACTCGCCGCCGTACGGCTGCGCGCGGTGTCGCTCGCGGAGCTGGTGGCCCGCCTCGACCAGCGTTTCGAGGTCCTCACCGGCGGCCGCCGCACCGCCCTGACCAGGCATCAGACGCTGCGCACGGCCATCGACTGGTCCTACGGCCTGTGCACCGCGCAGGAGCGGCTGCTGTGGGCGCGGCTGTCCGTGTTCGCCGGGTCCTTCGAGCTGTCGGCGGCCGAACGGATCTGCGGGGGCGGTGAGTTGCCCGCCGGGGAGGTCGTCGAGGCGCTGATCGGGCTGGTGGACAAGTCGGTCGTGCAGCGCATCGGCGAGGACGGCGACCGCTACCGGCTGCTGGACACCATCCGTGAGTACGGCGCCGGGTGCCCGGCCGGGGCGGAGGGCGCCGCCGACGCCGTACGGGAGCGGCATTTCGCGTACTACGAGGGGCTCGTCGGACGGTTCTGGGACGAGTTCCTGAGCCCCGCGCAGGCCGCGCTGCATCGGGCGGTGCGGGAGGAGACGGCCGATGTGCGGGCGGCCCTGGAGTACGGGTGCGCGGCGCCGGGGCGGGCGGTGGAGGCGCTGTGGCTGGCGACGCGGCTGGGGCCGTACTGGCGGGCCGCGGGCACGCTGTCGGAGGGCCGGCACTGGATCGACAAGGCGCTGGACCTCGTACCGCAGGACTGCCCCGAGCGGGCCTGGGGGCTGCACATGACGGGGATCTTCGCCATGTGGACGGCGGACATGGAGACCGCCCTGGACCGGTTCCCGCAGGCCTGCGACATGGCACGGCGGGTCGGAGAGCCGCGGGTGGAGGTGTCCGCGGAGGCGTATCTGGGCGCGCTGACGGCGTTCGGCGGGGCCGTGGAGCAGGGGCTGGCGCAGGTGGAGTCGGCGCGGCTGCGCATCGTGGCGTCGGGCGACGGCCTCGCCATCGGCGTCGTCCACTACGAGGCCGCCCTGCTGCGGGCGGTGTTCGGGGACACCGAGGGCGCGCTGGAGCTGTGCGCGACGGGCCTGGCGTATCTGGAGGGCCGGGGCGAACGGCAGCTGTACGCGTCCACCGTGACCACCCAGGGCGTGATCCTCATGCTGACCGGCCGGGAGGCGGAGGGCGAGGAGTGTCTGCGCCGGGGCCTGGAGGCCGCGAGCGAGATCGGCGAGGTGCTGGTCGCCGCGCTGGCCTGCCTGGGCCTCGCCTGGCACGCGGCCCGCTGCGAACGGCACGTCCGCGCCTGCTGGCTCCTCGGGTACGCGGAGAACGCGCGCCGGCTCAGCGGGGATCCGGTGGCGTTGCTGCCCCGGCTGGTCGAGGAGCAGGAGGCGGCGCAGCGGGCGGTGCGGGCGGCGTTGGGGGCGGCTGCGTTCGAGCGGTGGCGGGACGCGGGCGGGCGGATGTCGGGGCGGGAGGTGCTGGAGGCGGTGCGCGCGGACGCGGAGACCCCGGCGCCGGTTCCGTCGCAGGTCGCGGTGGAGGTGGAGAACGCGGTGCAGGTGGCGATCGCGGTATCGGCCGATGTACGGCCGTCCGAGCGCCGTTCCGAGCGCCGTTCCGAGCCCTGGTCCGCGTCCCGGTCCGCGTCCCGGTCCGCGTCCCGCTCGGTGGACGTGCTCACCCGGCGGGAGCGGGAGGTCGCCGCGCTCGTCGCGCAGGGCCTGTCCAACCGGGAGATCGCCGAGCGCCTCGTCATCTCCAAACGCACCGTGGACGCCCACGTCGAGCACATCCTCGCCAAGCTGGGGATCGCCTCGCGCACCGAGATCCCGACGTCGGCGGCGGGGCCGTAGACGTACGTAGGTAGGGCTGAGGGCGGGTCGCGGGGGTCACTCCCGCGGGTACGCATACGGATCTTCCCCGCACCGGTGTGCGCCGCCGCCCCCGGCACGGCAGCCTGGAGTCGCCGCCCGGGGGACGGGACGCGCCGGGGCCGACAGGTCGGACCTTCGGCCGGCTGTCATGGCAGGCGTCCGGCACCTCGTCCCTCCGGCGGCAGCGCGGGGCTGCCCCAGGTCGGCGGGGCAGCCCCGCATTCAGTCCAGGGACGGGACCGGACCGGCCTGGGCGGCGAGCTCGCCGAGAGGCGCCCCGCTGAGCCGGCAGACCCTCCACTCGTCCAGGAACTCCACGCCGAGCGACTTGTAGAAGGCGATCGTCGGCTCGTTCCAGGACAGGACCCACCATTCGAAGCGCTCGTAGCCGCTGCGGGCGCAGAGGGCGGCGAGCGCGGCGAGCAGGGCCTTGCCGTGTCCCCCGCCGCGCGCGTCGGGACGTACGTACAGGTCCTCCAGGTGCATGCCCCGGGTGCCGGTCCAGGTGGAGAAGCGCGGGAACCACAGGGCGAATCCGACGGCCTGGGCGGTCTCGTCGTCCTCGGCGATCAGCGCGTACGCGGCCGGGTGCGCGCCGAACAGCGCCTCCCGCAACTGCTCCTCGGTGGCCCGCGCCTGCTCCACGGCCCGTTCGTAGGCGGCGAGTTCGCGGATCATGGCGCGGATGTCGGGGACGTCGTCGACGGTGGCGGCTCGGATCATGCGGCGAGCATGGGCTATGGGGGCGAGGCGTGTCCACGGGGCAGGTGACTAGTGGATCACCTGGACGTCCTTCCTCCGCAGCCACGGCAGGGGCGGTACCGCGGAGCCCATGTACGGCGTGATGCGCACCTCGAAGTGGAGGTGCGGGCCGGTGACGTTGCCGGTCGCGCCGGAGAGGCCGATGCGCTGCCCGGCGGACACGTGCCCGCCCTTGCGCACGTCGATGTGGGAGAGATGGGCGTACTGGGTGAAGTAGCCGTCGGGGTGACGGACGACCACCTGGTTCCCGAAGCCGTCGCCGCAGGTCGTCGCGCGGACGGTGCCGGGTCCGACGGCGTACACCGGCGTGCCGGCGCCCACGGCGAAGTCCTGACCGGTGTGCCGGTGCGCCCAACGCGAGCCCTGGGCGGCGAATCCGGCGGAGAGCCAGTAGCCACGGGTGGGGGCGGTCCAGGGGCGGTGGGGGGTTTGGGGGGTCTTGGGAACCTGGGTGGCTTGGGGAACCTGGACGGTCTGGGGCTTCTTGAGGTCCTGCGGGGTCTTCAAGGTCCGTGGCTTCGTCCGTTGCATCGTCCGTGTCTTCTTCTTCGGGCTTCGCTGGTGCCGCTGGTGCTGCTGGGCGTGGCTTCTGGTGGGTACGGGGCAGTGGCCGGCCCGCCCGGACGGGTCGACGGCGACCGGATCGCCCACGTTCCTCTCCACCGCCCACAGCAGGTCCCACAGACCGGCCCGGATGGCCATACGGCGCTCTTCGGCGGCCTCGATCTTCGGCGGGCGGGCGTCGGCCTCCCGAAGACGGTCGACCCGTGCGCGGGCCCGCTCATGGGCGCGGACGGCACGGGCGGTCGCCTTGCGGAACCAGCCGTCCCCGTCGGCGGCACCGGAGACGACGGCGGCGGACGCGGTACCAGAGGGCACGGCCGCGGGTACCACGAGGAGGGCGAGGAGCAGAACAAGGAATAGGGCGAGGAGGAAGGCCGAGCGGGCGGAGCGCGCGGAGCCGGTCGGGAGACTCTGGAGACCCGTACGGTGTTCTCGTCGCATCTTGCGATCATCGGATCAGCGATCGGGGACGCGCGGTACGCGGCCGCCCGACACTCCGTGGCTTCAGCCGAACGGCCCAGGTTCATGACCCGGCCATCAGCTCCCGGTAGACGGCCGACGACCGGGGATTCTCCGTGCACTGCCACACGCCGTGCGGGCAGTAGTCGCTGATGGTCTGGTAGAGCGGCAGGTGCCGGGCGAACCAGGTGAGCATCCCGCGTACGTAGTCGGGGTCGTCGCCGTTGCGGTACAGCCCCCACTCGGGGTACGCGACCGGCTTGCCGTGCGCCCGGGCGAACCGGACGTGCGCGGCCAGGCCGTACGGCTCGGCGACCTGCTCCGCGAAGGACATGCCGTGGGGCTGGTCGTAGGCGTCCATGCCGAGGACGTCGACGTACCGGTCGCCGGGGTAGCACGCGGTCCACGGGACGGCGTCCCGCCCCCGGCTGGGCGTGAACTCGAAACGGAACCGCTGACCGCCGTCCACGGACCGCATCGCCTCGACGATCCGCGCCCAGTACCGCTTCCAGGCGGCCGGGTCGGGACCGCAGCGGTGGGTGTAGGTGACGCCGTTCATCTCCCAGCCCAGGACGAGCACGGCGTCCGGCAACCCGAGCGCGACCAGCCGCCGAGCCAGTGCCCGGAAGTGCCCGTCGTACGCCCCGCTCGCGCCCCGGCGCAGCTCGGCCCGCACGCCCGGATCGGGAACCTGTTCCTCGGTGTGCTCCAGCATCGGCACATTGAGCACGAACAGCCGGTCGGCGCGGGCCTTGCGCCAGCGTGCCCAGTACTCGAGGTACCTCGGCGCGCCCTCGATGTTGCTCCACCGGTCGCCGGGGAGGTAGGCGTGCCCGACGCGGGGGGTGGCGGGCCCGAGCCAGCCGTCGAGCCCCGCGATGCGCCGCACCCCGGCCGCCTCGTACCCGACGTACGCCCCGAAGGCCCCGGTCGACGCGCCCGCCCCCTGCCCCACGGGGACGCAGGCCGGCCCGAGAAGGAGGGCGAGTGCGGCGAGGGCGGCGAGGAGCGGAGTCAGGAGGGCGCGAAGGCGAGGTAACACCGGCTGGGCCATCGGCTCATGATGGCCTCCGCGCCTCCCCCGCACCCCGCACTCGCCGTCGAACCACCCGGACCGGGGACCGGCTCACCACCGGACCGGGGACCCGCTCACCACCGGATCAGGGACCCGCTCACCAACCGGCCCGGGGAGTCGACTCCCGTACCAGGAACACGTCGACGGCGTCCTCCCGGTCGAGGACGAAGCCGTGCCGTTCGTAGAGCCGACGGGCCGCGCTGCCCTGGAGGACGTTGAGACGGACGCGGGCGTCGACGCGGTCGGTGTCCTCCAGCAACTCGCGCAGGACGGCCGTGCCGATGCCCCGGCCCTGGGCCCAGGGGGCGAGATAGAAGTGCTCCAGCCAGTACGCCGGCGCGTGCGGGTCGTCGTCTGCCGGGCGCAAGGCGACACAGCCGGCGAGGACAGGTCCCGTGGCGCCGTCGACCTCGACGACCCGGGTGTGCGCGGGCACGAACCCGTCCCGCAGCCGCTGCCGCACCCGGTGCTCGTCGTACCGCCCGAGCCGCTCCAGATCCGCCCGCATCGCCACAGCCCGTATCTCCACCACGGCCTCGACGTCGTCCGCGGTGGCCGGGCGCATCCCCCAGTCCCCCATGGCGCAGATGCTACGGCCGGAAGGCGGCAACCCGGGGCGGGGGGAGCGGCAACGAAGAGACGACAGAAACGCAGACGACCGAAGCACAACCAACCAAGCACAGAGGACCGAACGCGAGCGCGCACGTGAATCCCGTACCCCACACGAGGAGTTCACCATGCACAGGCACCCCGCACGGCACCTTGCACGCCCCCTCGCCCGACTGCTCACCGTCCTCGCGGCCCTGGCCGCCCTCCTGTTCCACGCGACCGGAGTCGCCGCTCCCCGCGCCGCGGCCGCCGACGAGTGGAACCCGCCCGCCAACCTGGTCCAGCCCCTCAACGAGGTCTGGAACCACGTCTCGTCGACCTACCCCGACCTCTACGGCTTCCGTAACTACGGCTGGGACCAGGTCATGGCCAACAAGGGCAGCGTCAACTACTGCGTCCGCTGGGAGTCCGACGCCCCCGTCAGCACCGCCCTGCGCGACCGCGTCCACGCGGCCCTGAAGAAGCAGTTCGCCAAGTGGATGGCCGCCCAGGTGGAGAACGGCCGGGGCTACGACAACTGGCCGTACACCACCGTCCCGGTCAACATCGTCGGCTGGGCGGTGAAGAACCGCTCCACCCTCCAGTGGACCGACAACTCGGTCGACATCTACTCCGGCGTCCTCGACGACGCCGGAGCCCCGCAGTGCGCCCCCGACTGCGGCCGCTTCTTCCACCAGGACGGCAACTACTCCAAGTGCCCGGGCGGCACCGCCCGCCACTACGACCAGACCCTCTGGCTCACCAAGGGCTTCGGCGGCGGCGCCGGCGGCGACTGGGGCCAGCGCGTCGGTCAGGAGTACTTCACCGCCGCCCTCGACCAGGAGAACATCCACATCTACCTGCACGAGGTCGGCCACACCTTCGGCCTCGACGACTTCTACGACTGGACCCCCACCGGCCAGTGCTGCTTCCTCATGAACGCGGGCACCGCCACCCAGATCACCGACTTCGACAAGTGGATGCTCCGCGACTTCTGGCGCCACCTGAAGAGCCGGTACGGGCTCTGAGACACCCCTGCCGACCGTCGTCGTCATCGGCGTGGCGGGCGGGGCTGGGACCGCCAGGCGGCGAACAGCCCCACCTCCCACGCTGCTCACCGCGTCCACCGGTTGTCCGGCCGGGCAGTGCGACGAGTCGGGGCCCGGGGCCCGGGGCTCGGGGCCCGGGTTCGGTGCTCGGAGCTCGGCGCTCGGGGAAGATCATCGACCTGTTTCAGCCACCCGTGACGTGCACTCAAAGCCCACAATCCGAGCAGCGTGCACACATTTTCATCACATGGGATACGTTCTCCGATGAATGCGATCTAATCTGGGGCTCGTTCGACCAGCTTTGGGCGTACATGGTCGACATGTCCCCAGGGTCCCTACGCTGCCCCGATCGAACCTGGGGAATGTGCGCGCGTGAGAATGTGGCGAGAAGACGCCCAACCCAAGCAGCGTCAGTCTGCGTCTGCGACCCGACCGGTCCCCGTCGGCATCCCCCTCGACGAGGACGAACGGAAGCACACCCACGACTCGGGCGAGGTGACGCTCCAGCTCGACGTCGTCATCACCGGGGCGGCTCCCGGCGCCCTGCCCGGGCCCCGATCCGGAGCGGCTGCCGGCGGGTCGGCGGGCGACAGACCGGTCTTCGTCGACGAGACCGGGCGGCGCGGCCAGCGTCTGCGCCGGCTCGGCATCGGAGTGGGCGCCGCCTGCGCGCTGTACGCCGGGGTCATCGTCGCCACTTTGCTGTCCGGCCGTTCCGACGCGCCGTGGCTGCCGGTACCGGGCCAGCAGGAGGAGACGCCCGCCGTCGAGGTCCAGCCGTTGCCCACGCCGTCCGGTTCCGAGACGGCGGCCACCGAGCCGGGCGCCACGCCGGACGCAGGCGCCTCGGCCGGTGACGGTACGGCGTCCTCGGCGGGGAGCGCCACCACCGCCCCCGGCGTGACCGCCGGCACCGTGGCTCCGGGCTTGTCCGCCACGCCCGTGCCGTCCGCTTCCGGAGCCACCGTCCCCTCGCAGGCCGAGACGGCGACGGAGGGCGCCGGCCCCACCCCGTCGCCGACCTCCTCACCCTCCGCGGGCGCCTCGGAGCATCCGACGTCCGAACCCTCCCCCTCCTCCTCCGAGGCCGACGGCGGCACGGACTCCGGCACGGGACTCTGACCTCCCCTCCCCACGTCACAACAGAATCGTTTCTCCTACTCCTCCCCGGAGCACACCGCCCGATGGCACCCCTCTTCCACCGCCGCCGCAGACCCGTCGCGCCGGCCTCACCGGCGTCCAGACGCCGCGTGCCCATGCGCCTGCTGCTTCCCGCACTCCTCCTGGTCGCCCTCGTCGCGATGCTGATGCTGCGCGGGTACGTCCACAGCGAGATCCTGGCCGACCACCGCGTCCAGCCCGAGGCGTCCGCGGACAAGGTGCCGCAGTCGGTGCTCGACGGCGGCCCCGTGATCGACACCCGCAACGGCCGGACGGACACGTTGCGGATCCCGGACCATCACCTCGTCCTGACCTTCGACGACGGTCCGGACCCGAAGTGGACGCCCAAGGTGCTGGACGTGCTCAAGAAGCACCACGCGCACGCCGTCTTCTTCGTCACCGGCACCATGGCCTCGCGCTATCCGGACCTGGTCGAGCGGATGGTGGCCGAGGGTCACGAGATCGGCCTGCACACCTTCAACCACCCCGACCTCTCCTACCAGTCGAAGAAGCGCATCGACTGGGAGCTGACCCAGAACCAGCTGGCCCTCGCCGGGGCCGCGGGTATCCGGACCTCCCTCTTCCGCCCGCCCTACTCCTCGTTCGCCGACGCCATGGACGACAAGTCGTGGCCCGTGACGCGGTACATCGGCAGCCGCGGCTACATCACCGTCGTCAACAACACCGACAGCGAGGACTGGCAGAGGCCGGGCGTCGGGGAGATCATCCGCAACGCCACGCCCCACGGCGGCAAGGGCGCGATCGTGCTGATGCACGACTCCGGCGGCGACCGCCACCAGACCGTGCAGGCCCTGGACCGGTTCCTGCCCACGCTCGCGGCCGAGGGCTACAGGTTCGACAACCTGACGGAGGCGCTGGGCGCCCCCAGCGCGCACACCCCGGTCACCGGGACCGACCTGTGGAAGGGCAAGGCCTGGATCTTCCTCGTCCGGGCGTCGGAGACCGTGACCGATGTGCTCGCCGCCGGGCTGGCCGTCGTCGGCACACTGGTGATCAGCCGGTTCCTCCTCATGCTCGCGCTGTCCGCGGCGCATGCGCGCAAGGTCCGGCGGCACGGCTTCCGCTGGGGTCCGGACGCACCCGTCACCGAACCCGTGTCGGTGCTGGTCCCGGCGTACAACGAGGCCAAGTGCATCGAGAACACGGTGCGTTCGCTGATGACGAGCGAGCATCCCGTCGAGGTCGTGGTCGTCGACGACGGTTCGACGGACGGCACCGCGCGGATCGTGGAGAACCTCGGTCTGCCGGGCGTACGGGTCGTGCGGCAGCTCAACGCGGGCAAGCCGTCGGCGCTCAACCGGGGCATCGCCAACGCCTCGCACGACCTGATCGTGATGATGGACGGCGACACCGTCTTCGAGCCCGCCACCGTCCGCGAACTCGTGCAGCCCTTCGCCGACCCGCGCGTCGGCGCCGTCGCCGGCAACGCCAAGGTCGGCAACAAGGACACCCTCATCGGCGCCTGGCAGCACATCGAGTACGTGATGGGCTTCAACCTCGACCGCCGGATGTACGACGTCCTGCGCTGCATGCCCACCATCCCGGGCGCGGTCGGCGCGTTCCGCCGCACCGCGCTGAACCGGGTCGGCGGCATGAGCGACGACACGCTCGCCGAGGACACCGACATCACCATGGCCCTCCACCGCGACGGCTGGAAGGTCGTGTACGCCGAGAAGGCGCGCGCCTGGACCGAGGCCCCGGAGTCCGTCCAGCAGCTGTGGTCCCAGCGCTACCGCTGGTCCTACGGCACCATGCAGGCCATCTGGAAGCACCGCCGCGCGGTCGTCGAGAGGGGACCCTCCGGCCGCTTCGGCCGCGTCGGACTGCCGCTCGTCTCCCTCTTCATGGTCGTCGCCCCGCTCCTCGCCCCCCTCATCGACGTCTTCCTGCTGTACGGGATCGTCTTCGGGCCGACGCAGAAGACCGTGGTGGCGTGGCTGGGCGTCCTCGCCGTGCAGGCGGTGTGCGCGGCGTACGCCTTCCGGCTGGACCGCGAGCGCATGACACACCTGATCTCGCTCCCCCTCCAGCAGCTCCTCTACCGCCAGCTGATGTACGTCGTCCTGCTCCAGTCCTGGATCACCGCCCTCACCGGCGGCCGACTGCGCTGGCAGAAGCTGCGCCGCACCGGTGTCGTCGAGGCGCCCGGCGGCGGCACGTCCGGCCCGGCGGGGCAGCACCTCACCGATTGGAGCTCCACCGTATGAACCCCGCACCCACGGTCGGCGGCGGAACCCACCCCGGCGGCGACCCGCTCCCCGCCGCCCCCGCACAGCCGGGCGCACGCCCCTCCGGCCGGGACCGCTATCTGGACCTGCTGCGTTCCATAGCTCTCGTCCGGGTCGTCGTGTACCACCTGTTCGGCTGGGCCTGGCTGACCGTCCTGTTCCCCTCGATGGGCGTGATGTTCGCGCTCGCGGGCTCGCTGATGGCGCGCTCGCTCAGCCGTCCGGCGCTCGGGGTGATCAAGGGCCGGCTGCGCCGGCTGCTCCCCCCGATGTGGCTGTTCGGCGCGGTGATGCTCACGCTGATGTTCGCGGCCGGGTGGAACCCCGTGCACGACCCCGACCACGGGGGCGGCTGGGGCCTGGTCGAGCTGTTCGACTACGTGGTGCCGATCGGCGCCCCGCCCTTCCCCTGGCAGCTCGGGTCCCAGTCGGGGCTCCTGGAGCAGACCTGGGCCGTACAGGCGGCGGGCCCGCTGTGGTACCTGCGGGCCTATCTGTGGTTCGTGATCGCCTCCCCGCTGCTGTTGTGGGCCTTCCGCCGGGCCCCCTGGGCGACGGTGCTCGCCCCGCTGGCCCTGACCGCCGTGGTGGGCACCGGTCTCGTCACGATCCCCGGCGAGACCGGCAACGCCGTCACCGACTTCGCGGTCTACGGCGCCTGCTGGACCCTCGGCTTCGCCCACCACGAGGGCGTGCTGGCGAGGATCCCGCGTTACCTGACCGTCTCCGCCTCGGCCCTGGTGATGGCCTTCGCGCTGTGGTGGGCTTCGGGTCATCTGGGGCCGGACGGCTGGGACCTGAACGACATCCCGCTGGCCCAGGCCTGCTGGTCCTTCGGTTTCGTCGTGATCCTCCTGCAGTACTCCCCGTCCTGGAAGGAACTGCCCGGACGGCTGCGCCGCTGGGACCCGCTGGTGACGCTGTCCAACAACCGCGCCGTGACGATCTACCTCTGGCACAACCTGCTGATCATGGCCACCGTGCCGATCATCGACCTGGCCTACGACCTGCCGTTCATGCAGAGCGACACGGCGGTGTCCGCGCTCGACTCGTCGTACAACTTCCTGATGTTCCTGCTGGTCTGGCCGCTCATCGGCCTGATGATCACGGGTGCGGGATGGGCGGAGGACCTGGCCGCGAAGCGCCGCCCGCGCCTGTGGCCCGACGGCAGGAAGTCCGGCGGGCGCCGCCGGGCGCCGGCGCGCCCGCTGACCGAGGAACGCCGGTGACCTGAGCGGGCGCAGGACGGAACATCAACAACTCTCCGTCCCCTTCTTGCCTCTTCTTCCCCCTTCTCCGTCACCTTCTCCGTCCCCTTCTCTGGCTCCTTCTTCGTGGACTTCCGGTTCAACAGGCAACCGTGGCACGCCCTTTGCCTATCTCACAGGGCGCCCACAGTGTCGGTCGGGGCGCGTGGGGCGCGTCCGGGGTTTGTTACGGCGGCCGGGCCGTGGGTTGTCCAGTCCGATGCCACTGACCATGGCACTCGCAGACGAGGAACCGATGACCAGACTGCAACACCGCAAGAGCCTCAACCGTGCGGCGTTCGCCGCGGCGGCCGCGCTCACCGTAGTGACCGTCGCCGGGGCCGCTCCCGGCGCGGGCGCCGCGCCGGCGAGCACGGCGGGCAAGCCGAAGCTCAAGCTGATCGCCGCGTCGAAGGCCGTGACCCTCGACCGGTGGGAGGGGAACAACGGGGTCTATCTCGACCTCGGGACGTATGTCACGGTCGACAACGCGCCGCTCGAGTTCAAGGTGACGCGCAAGTCGTACAAGGACCCCGTCGTCGCCCAGCAGATCCTGCGCGACGGGTCGAAGACGACGACGAAGGCGCTGCCCGCCGGGCTCGTCAAGGACTTCAGCGGCCTGCCCGGCTTCCTCGAGGTGTCCATCAAGAACGCGGCCGGGGTGGAGGTGCAGAAGACCAAGGGCTCCTTCTGTCCGAACAACGCCTCCGGGCGGCTGCGTCCGGACGCCCCGGCCACCTCGCACTATCCGGAGAGCTGCCCCACCAACCCCTTCACGCTCGGCTCGGTCTGGGGCGTGGAGAAGGGGTGGGCGGCCAACTCCACCACCGTCGACTACGACAAGCCGGTGGACCTGCCGGCGGGCGAGTACACGGCCAAGGTGTCGGTGGCGAAGAAGTACCGCGACCTCTTCGGCATCCCGAACGACCAGCCCACCATCAAGGTGACGGTCCGTCAGGAGACCGGCGGGGGCGAGGGCGGGGGCGTGGGCGTCGCCGCCCAGTCTTCGTCGATGAGCGGCATGCATGGTGCTCACGGGGCCCATGGCACCGGCGGGGATCACTCCGCGGCCGCGAGCGGTCACGCCGGGCACCACTACGGTCCCCGCGGCGCCGACGCCCCCACTCCCTCCGCGCTCTCCCACGCCCTCGAGGCCCGCGGTCTCGCCCACCACCTGGGCGACGGCGCCGGTCACACCGACGGCTCCCGTATCGCGCCCGGTCTGAAGGCCAACTCCAAGCGGCCCACCGGACTTGCGACCGTTCCGGCCAATGCGCCCAAGCCCGACCTGCGTTCGCTGCCGGCCTGGGACATCGCGGTCACCGACGGCGAGGACGGCGACGTGGCGGGCAAGGACTATCTCGCCTTCAGCGCCAACGTCTGGAACGCCGGCCCCGCCCCGCTCGTCGTGGACGGCTTCCGCAAGCCGGGCGCGGACCTGATGGACGCCTACCAGTACTTCTACGACGCCAAGGGCAAGCAGATCGGCTACACCCCCACCGGCACCATGGAGTGGGACCCGCGCATCGGCCACGAGCACTGGCACTTCACGGACTTCGCCAGCTACCGGCTGCTGAAGGCGGACAAGACGGAGGAGGTGCGCAGCGGCAAGGAGGCGTTCTGCCTGGCCAACACCGACGCCGTCGACTACACGGTGAAGAACGCCAACTGGCACCCGTACAACACCGATCTGTCGACCGCCTGCGGCCAGCAGAACTCCATCTCGGTGCGTGAGGTCCTCGACGTCGGCTCCGGCGACACGTACACCCAGTACCGCCCGGGTCAGTCCTTCGACATCACCACCCTGCCCAACGGCACCTACTACATCCAGGTCATCGCCAACCCGGCGAACCGTCTGAAGGAGACCACGACCAAGAACAACGTCTCCCTCCGCAAGGTCGTCCTGGGCGGCACCCCGGGCGCCCGCACGGTGAAGGTCCCGCCGGTCGACCTGATCAACGCGCCGTAGCCGGAAGGTAGTTGTTCCGTTTCACAGGGGGCCGTCGTGTCCCCACGGCCCCGGACCGCTCAGGCGTTCCGGGGCCGGATGCGTGGCGACGTGCTCAGCCCAGGTTCTTCGCCAACAGACTCACATACCCGTCGCGGCCCCCGTCCGACCTGCCGTTTCGGCGTTCGGCAAACGGAGGGCGCGTGAGAGCAGCACGGGGCGTGAAGGGGAGCGCCGTCCCGGAAAGAGGGGGCAACCTTCGCGCGGCTCTGTGAGTCTCCTGAGACGCCTGTGCTTTCTGGACGTATTCCTACCTGCGTGTAGGGTTCCGTCGTTCGGCGGTGACCAACGTCGACGATCCGAGCACGGTGTACGGGGGAAACAGCCGATGCGGAGGGGCGAACGCCGGTGAGCGGAACGAGAAGGCGTGGGCGTCCTACGGGGGACATGGCCGGCCGGACGGGCGGCGACGGACTCCGTCAGACCCGGGGCGAGGGCCGGGGCGGGACCCGGCTGACGCGGCGCGGGCGGATCCTCGTCTGGGGTGCGGGGGTGACCTCCGTGGTGCTCCTCGCCGTCGGCGGGGTCGGCGCCTGGATCTACGAGGACCTCAACAACAACATCGGCTCCGCCGACGTGGACGACAAGCTCGGCGGCGACCGGCCGGTGAACCTCAGCCCCGGCTCGAAGAACATCCTGGTCGTCGGCTCCGACAGCCGCGACGGCGCCAACGCCAAGTACGGCAAGGACCTGACCACCATGCAGTCGGACACGCTGATGGTGCTGCACGTCCCGGCCGACCGGAAGTGGGCCTCGGTCGTCTCCTTCCCCCGTGACTCATGGGTGGAGATACCTTCCTGCCAGAAGGGGGACGGCACGACGTCCTCCCCGCACCACTTCAAGATCAACGAGGCGTTCGCGCTCGGCGGCTCCAACGGCAAGATCGCCGAGGCCGCCGCCTGCACCATCAAGACCGTCGAGGCCAACACCGGCCTGCGCATCGACCACTTCATGACCGTCGACTTCTCCGGCTTCAAGGGCATGGTCGACGCGCTGGAGGGCATCGAGGTCTGTCCGAAGGAGGCCATCCACGACGAGAAGGCCCACCTCGACCTCCCGGCCGGCTGCCAGACCCTCAAGGGCGAGAAGGCGCTCGGCTACGTCCGCGCCCGCTACAGCGTCGGCGACGGCTCCGACATCGGACGCATCGGCCGCCAGCAGGAGTTCATGGACGCCCTGGCCAAGAAGGCCAAGTCCAAGCTCACCAGCCCCAACGCGATGTACGGCTTCCTGCAGTCGATCACCAAGTCCCTCACCACGGACCCCGACCTGGCCGGCATCCAGCCGCTGTACGGGCTCGCCGACGAGCTGAAGGGCATCCCGAGCGAGCGGCTGAGCTTCCTCACCGTGCCCAACTACGGGCGCGTCGCCGACCAGCCCACCGACAAGGCCAACGTCGTGTGGCAGTACCCGCAGGCCACCGACCTGTTCACCTCCCTGGCCAAGGACAAGGAGGTGACCAAGGCGCAGCTGGAGAAGGCGAAGAAGAGCCTGGTGTACGCCTCCAGCGTGCGCGTCCAGGTCCTCAACGGCACCGGAGTCTCCGGCCGCGCCGCCGCCGTCGCCGAGAAGCTGAAGGACGCCGGCTACACCGTCACCGGCACCGGCAACGCGCCCCAGACGGTGGCCAAGACCTCCCTCGCCTACCCTGCCGGACTGGAGAGCCAGGCCGCCGTACTCGCCTCCCGGCTGCCCGACATCCGTCCCACGGCCGACGGTTCCGCCGCGGCGGGCGTCATCACCCTCGTCGTAGGGCCGGAGTTGAAGGTCGACGACGTCGCCTGACGGACGGCCTCATGGGGTCTCGGTGGGCTCGGTGGGCTCGGTGGGCTCGGTGGTCTCGGGCGGTCCGGGGCATGGGGTAAGCTTGATCTTGAGCTGGTCACGGCAACAGCGGTGAACGGTCTCTGCGTTGGTCGTCCAAGGAAAGACGCCCCGCTTCCTGCGGGGAAATGCAGGTGCAAGGCCTGCCCGGCGCTCTCACATACGAGTCCCACTCCCTGTCAGGCGGAGTGGGACTCGTTCGTTGTGCGGTGTCGGTGTCGGTAGCGGCGGTAACCGCGGTCCCGTGGTTACGCCTTGACCGTGGCGGTCTCCTCGGCGCCTTCGCCCTCGCCTTCCGTGGCCTCCGGCCGGGCGGCGGCCGCCTTGCGGTTCGGGATGAACGTGGCGAGCAGGAAGGCCAGCAGGGCGGCTCCGGCGCCGATGGCCATGACGACCTTGAAGCCGTTCTCCGAGGGCAGCGCGTAGCCGCCGAAGTCGGTGGTCATCTGGGCCAGGATCACGCCGGCCAGCGCACTGGCGAACGAGGTGCCCAGGGACCGCATCAGGGTGTTGAGGCTGTTGGCCGCACCCGTCTGGGAGGGGTCGACGGCGCCCATGATCAGCGCGGGCAGCGCACCGTAGGTGAAGCCGACGCCGGCGCCGATGATGCAGGACACCAGGACCAGGTGCCAGACCTCGGACATCAGCAGGATGTTCAGGCCGTATCCGGAGGCGACGATCAGCGCGCCGATCATCAGGGTGACCTTGGGGCCCTTGGCCTTGGTGACCTTGGCGGACACGGCGGACATGGCCATCATCACCAGGCCCTGCGGGGCCAGCACCAGGCCGACGGTCAGCATCGACCTGCCGAGGCCGTAGCCGGTCTGGGTGGGCAGCTGGAGCAGCTGCGGCAGCACCAGGGACATCGCGAACATCGAGAAGCCGAGGGCGATCGAGGCGAGGTTGGTGAACAGCACCTGCGGCTTGGCGGTGGTGCGCAGGTCGACCAGCGGCTGCTTCGCCTTCAGCTCCCACCAGCCCCAGGCCACCAGGATCACGACGGAGGCGGCGCCCAGACCCAGCGTGGTGCCGCTGGTCCAGCCCCAGGTCCCGCCCTTGGAGACGGCGAGCAGCAGGGCGAGCAGTCCGGCCGACAGACCGAGCGAGCCGACCAGGTCGAAGCGGCCGCCGGTGCGCACCTTGGACTCCGGCACGAACACCAGGACCAGCAGGAAGGAGACCACGCCGAGGGCGGCGGAGGTCCAGAAGAGGATGTGCCAGTTCCAGTTGTCCGCGATGAACGCGGCGGTGGGCAGACCGAGCGCTCCGCCGACGCCGAGGGAGGCGCTCATCACCGCGGTCGAACCGGCGAGCTTCTCGGCGGAGACCGTGTCCCGCAGGATGCTGATGCCCAGGGGCACCACGGCGGCGGACAGGCCCTGCAGGGCGCGGCCCACGATCATCGGGACCAGTGAGTCGGCGAACGCGCAGACCACCGAGCCGGCCACCAGCAGCACGATGCTGGTCAGCAGCATCCGGCGCTTGCCGATCATGTCTCCGAGCCGGCCGGCGACCGGTGTGGCCACGGCGGCGGCCAGCAGCGTGGCCGTGACCGCCCAGGCGGTGTCGGAGGCGGGTGCGTTCAGCAGCTTCGGCAGCTCCGGGACGATCGGGATGACCAGGGTCTGCATCAGCGAGACGACGATGCCGGCGAGGGCCAGGACCGCCACCACGGCGTTCGACCGCGGCGGGGCGGACGCCCCCGCTGCGGCGGGTCGGGCTAGTGCTTCGGACATGGCAGGGCCTCCGTGGACAAGAAGTGATCAGCACTGAGAGGGGGGACATGAGGGGCGTCAAGAAGATTGCTTGACTTACTCAACAATAGAGGGGTTGCTTGACTTACGCAAGTTAATCCTGGAGGGGCAGTTCGGCGACGACCTCGAAGCCGCCCCGGGGCCGCCGCCCCGCCCGCACCCGACCCCCGGCCGACCGGGCTCGCTCCCGCATCCCGAGCAGGCCGTAGCCGGTGGGAGAAGCGGCGGGGGAAGCGGCGGGGGAAGCAGAGGAGGGAGCGGGGGGTGAGGGCGAGGCGGCGGGGGAGGCGGCGGGAGAGAAGGGCGCCGCTCCGTCGTCGGTCACCGTCACCGACAGCCGGTCTCCGGCATAGGCGAGCCGCACTTCCGCGGTGCTCGCGCCGGCGTGTTTCGTCACGTTGGTGAGGGCCTCCTGCACGATCCGGTACGCCGTGAGATCCGCACCGGCGGTGAGCGGCCGGGGCTCGCCCTCGCTGCTGACGGCGACCTCGAGCCCTGCGCTCCGGAACGAGGCGGCCAGCTCGGGGAGTTGGGCGAGACCCGGGGTGGACGCCGTGGACGCCGTAGACGCCGTGGACGCCGTGGACGCCGTCGACTCCGGGGGTGTCGGGGGTGTGGGCTCTTCCGTGTCGTCCTCTTGGCGCAACAGGCCCACGGTGGCCTTGAGTTCGCGTAGGGCCGAGGCGGTGGCGCAGGTCAGGTCGGCGGTGAGTCGGGCGGCCTCGTCGGGCCGGGCGGGCAACTGGCGGGCCACCGCGCCGGCTTGCAGGTTGGCCAGCACCAGGTGGTGGGCGACCACGTCGTGCAGGTCGCGGGCGATGCGCAGCCGCTCCTCGGCGACCCGGCGTCGCGTCTCCTCCTCCCGGGTGCGTTCGGCGTCCTCGGCCCGGGCCTGCACGGCGTCCAGATAGGCCGCGCGCAGCCGGGTCACCGTGCCCAGCGAGGTGGGCAGCAGCAGCCAGGCGGCGGGACCGAGCAGTTTGAGGATCAGGGGTTCGCCGGCGGGACCGGCGAGCAGACCGGCCGCGACCAGCAGGGCGACGGCGGTGAAGGCGAAGGTGTTGGCGGTCCTGCGGTCGGTGCCGACGGCCAGCGAGTACAGCGCGACCATGAGGGGCGCGAGCAGCAGAACGGTGAGCAGGTACCCGAGCGAGGCCGCGCCCACCGCGCAGGCCAGGGTCGCGGCGACCGTGGAGCGGGGCCGGCCGCGCCGCCAGACGAGCGCGCCGCAGGAGATCCCGGCGAGCACGACGCCGGGCCACCAAGCGACGCCCAGGTCCTCGCCGGGGAAGGTGATCACACTGCCGGGGAAGGCGCAGGCGAAGAGTGCGAGCGCGAGGGCCGCGTCGACGGCCCGGGGACGGCTGCCGCCGCCGTTCAGGCCGCTGGTCAGACCGACATTCACGGGGAGTCGGGGGACTTCGGGGTTTCTCCGGGCCTTCGGGTCTCTGGGGGGTCTCGGGTCTCTGTGGGGCTGGGAGCTCATGGGAGTGGGGGTCCTGTCGCTCGACCTCGGGTGAGGGGGCGGGCGGGTCAGCCGGTGCGGTGGCCCCAGCCGCGCCAGGCGGCGGCCAGTGCGCAGGCGCCCGCGGCGGCGGAGAGGAGGAAGAGAAGGGTCGCCTGGGGGGTCACGGCCGCACCCCGTTCGGGAGCAGGGCCTGCCAGAGCGGGACGACCGACCAGGCGGGCGCGGGGGTCTGGCGTTCCGCAGGTCGGCGGGCGGGCGCCGGTCGGCGGGGGCGGCTCTTCCTGGCCGGGGCGATGGTGGTGTGCGGCATGACGGACGCTCCTGTGGGCGTGGGACGTAACCAGTAAGTTGCTTGAGTTAGGCAATCATGTTGAGGTTACTTAAGTCAAGCAACCTTCTTGATCTTGCTTGAGTTAGGCAAGTATCGGTACCGTGGGCGTATGCCCATACCGCCCTCCGCACCGCCCGTACCCGCAGACGTGATCGCGATCGAGCAGGCTCTGACCCGCATCACGTACCTGGCCGGACGCGCCCGTCAGCACGAACGGCTGATGGCGCTCGTCGGACTTCCGCTGGATCGGGCCGCCGTGGCGATCCTGCGCTACCTGGGGGAGGAGGACCTGCTGCGCCCGGGGGTGCTGGCCGTACGTCTCTCCGTGGAGGCCTCTCATGTCACGCGCCAGCTGAGGCAGTTGGAGACGGCCGGCTTCGTGATCCGGGTCCCGGACCCGGAGGACCGCAGGGCCCAGCTCATCCAGCTCACCGAGGCCGGCCAGGCCGCCGTCGACCGCATACGGGAAGTGGGTCACCAGGGCATGCGCAGCGCCCTGGCCCACTGGTCCCCGGACGACCTGCGGCGACTCTCGGGCCTCTTCCACCGCCTCGTCGACGACTTCGTCGCCCACGCGGAGGTGCCGGTGGAGGGCGCGTCCGAGGTCTGAGGAGTCGGAGGTCTGAAGAGTCGGAGGCCTGAATCGACTGTCGACGCCCGCGGCCGGTGGCCGCGGGCGTTGTCGTACGTCCAGCCCTGCGTGGGCGCCGAGGTGGCCGCCGTCGCTTCAGCCGCCCGCTTCAGCCGCCCGCTTCAGCCGCCCACTGCGGCCAGAACCGGCGCGGCCGTCGTGACGGGACGTCGGCCGGTGCGACCGCTGCGGTCGGGCGTTCGCTGCGGTCGGGTGACGGTCGTGCGGCCGGTGTGGCCGGCCCGTCCGGGTACGGCCGGGGCCTGCGCGGTGACCGGAATGCTCGGGGCGGCCGGGGTGGCCGGGGTGATCGAGGCAGCCGGAGCGATCAGGGCGGCCGGGCTGGTCATGGCGGCCAGGGCGTTGAGGGGAGCCGGACCGAACGGGGTCGCCGGAGTCATCGGGGCCGCCGGGGCGATCAGGACCGCCGGGGCGGTCAGGTGGGTCGGAGAAGCAACGGCGGCCGTCGGCGCCTGCATCGTCGGGACCGTGGTCGTCTGCTGTCCGGCTCGGCCCGTCGCGAAGACGAACAGGCGCAGGATCACGAAGCGGCCTATGCCGGCGAGGCCGGACGCGGAGAGGTAGACGAGCTGCTCGGTCAGCAGGCCGGGGGAGGACTGCACGGCGTGGAGGGCGAACATCGCGACGCAGGTCGCGGCGTAGGCCGCCGCCGCGGAGCCCGCCGACTGCCAGTGGCGGCGCCAGCCGGCGCGGCGGCCGGTGCGGAAGGTGAAGCGGGCGTGCAGCTCGGTGCACAGCAGGGTGGACGCGACCGTGATCAGCGCGTTCGCCAACGTCCAGGGCATCAGTCCGGCCAGCAGCGGGACCGCGAGGCTGGAGAGGACGCCGACCCCGCCGCCGAAGACGACGAAGCGGGCGAAGGAGCCCAGGGCGGGCAGCGACTTCAGCGACTTCTGTGCCTTCACGGCGGTTCCTTCCGCAGCGGACCAAGCTTGCTTAACTCAGGCAACTATAAATAGCTTGCTTGACTTACGCAAGTACCGCAACGGAGGAAGCCCCCCTTCGCTCCCCATACGGCCGCGGACGGGAGCGGGGGGCCGAAGACCCCCACTCCCGTCCGCGGTGTTCGCCGACTTGCCAGACGCGTCAGGACGCGCGTCAGGACCCGTTGATCAGGACGCGTTGGCGCTCGACGGTCCGAAGAACTCGATCTCCGCTATCGCCACCTGCTTGCTCGTCGAGGCGGAGTACGCCGACTCGATGGTGAAGCGGACCTTGGTGACCTCGCCGACGCGGAACGCGCGCGGCTGGGAGCCCGCGCTCTGGTCCAGGGTGATCTCGCGGGTCGTGGTCTTGCCGTCCTTCAGGGTGATCGTCGCCTTGAGCCGGTGCGGCAGGGCCGACTGGGTGAGCTGGTCGGCGCGGGTCGACGTGCCCGACGTGAAGAGCACGTTCAGCAGCCGGGTCGGCTCCTCGAAGCGGGCCTCGATCCACTCGCCCTCGCCCGACTGCGAGACCCCCGGCCCCCACCAGGTGTTGTTGATCTTGTCGAAGGCCAGCTCCGGCTTGTGCCCGGGGTAGGAGCGGGACGCGGCGAACGTGTCGGGAGCGACCGGCGCGCGCTTGGCGAAGTGGTCGCGGGTGGCCTGTACGGCGGCGGGTGTCTTCGCCCCCGCGATGACGAGGAGGGTGAGGACGGCCGCCGCCACCACCCACGTGACGATCCGGTCGAAGGTACGGCGCAGCCGCGGGCGGTCGCCGGCCCACGGGGTCTCCCGGTTACGGAAGTCCAGCACCCGGCGCCACCAGGGCCGACGCTCCGTCGAACGGTCCTCCCGCGCCATCGGCATCGCGCACCGCGCGCAGAAGTGCCGGTCGGGCCGGTTGGGGGTGGAGCACCAGGGGCAGGGGACGCCGTTCTCGTCGCCGTACTGGGGGCCGGGGGCGCGCACCTGGGGGCGGTCGGCGACCGGGCGGCCGGGCAGCACCGGAGCGACGGTCGGCGGTGCGGCGGCGGACGGCTCCGGGTCGGCGACGGGGACGAGGAGGGAGCGGGCCCGGGCGGCCATCGTGTCGCCGAGGGCGGGGGCCGCGGGCACGGGCCGGGTGGGCGCGGTCTCGTCGGGCGCGGGCGCGGGCGCGGGCGCGGGCACGGGTGAGGGGGCGGGGGCTCCGGCGGTCGTGCCGTGGTCGTCCGCGTCCGGGGGGATCGGCGGGAGGGGCGTCTCCGCCGTGTCGTCGTCGTCCGAGGTGCGGTGGTCGTCCGCCGGGGCGGGGGCGGCCTGCGGCGAGCCCTCCCCGGTGCCGGTGCCGGTGCCGGAGCCGGCCGTAGCCGTGGGCGTGGACGCGGACGTGGAGCCCGAGGCCGAAACGGCGGCGGAACCGGAGGCCGGTCGGGTGCTCGCGTCGCTCGCCGAACCGGAAGCCGACCCGGAAGCCGAACCGGAAGCCGAACCGCTCGCCGTCCCCGTCCCCGTTCCCGTTCCCGTTCCTGTCCCCGCCGGGGCCGTGGCCCGTGCCGGGGAGCGGTCCGTCCAGCTGAGTACGGCCCCGCACGCGTCGCAGAACGACTGGCCGGGCTCTGCCCGGGTGCCGCACTCGGCGCAGTTCTGGGTGGTCATCTTTCCGGGATCCTTTCGGCGGCGGTCACCTGGACCGTGTACGGCATGTGGGCGGGGCGGGCGGCCGCCACCAGGGCGTCCAGGCGGTGCTCGTCCGCCGGGCCGGGGTCGGGCAGCCGGATCGTGACGTGCAGATGGGGGCGGGGAAGGCCGGGGAACGGGCCGAGCGGGCGGGCGTTCCAGGTCGCGCCGCCGCTCTCGGAGATCTCCGGCTCCACGCCGAACGCGAGCCGCACCGCCTCCGCGAGCCCCCGCGGGGTGCCCCGGACCCGGTGCAGATACGCGGCGGCGGCGACGGCGGCCCGCAGCCGCGGCTCCGGTTCCGTGCCGTCGGTCTCCGCGCCGACCCAGCCCGCCAGCCAGCGGGTGAAGTCGACCGGCGCGAGGGCCGGGTCGAAGTAGGCGGGCAGACAGTCGAGGACGTTGAGGATCGGCGCGATCACCTCGTCGAGCCCGGCGACGAAGCGCTGGGCGAGGTCGTCCTCGGCGAACACGGCGGGCAGCATCCCGCCGATCGGTGCGGACGACTCGAGCCCGTCCACCGAGCCCCTCATCGCACTCCTCCCCGGGCTCCGTCGGGGCGGCCGGAGAGACCCTCGGCGGACGACTCCCGTGGCCCCCTCACGACCCGTCCCCGATCACCCGGACGCGGTGGTCGTAGGAGAACACCAGGGCCGGCGCCGCCAGGTCGATGCGGTCGGTCGCCTCGCCGCGCTTGCCGGTCAGCGGGTCGGCGGCGTGCAGGGTGACCTGGTCGACGAGTTCGACGCCGGGCACGCGTTGCAGCACCGCGAACACCTCGCCGGACTGCACCGGCCGCCCGAACGGCCAGCCCCGCCCGTCCGCGCCGCCGGTCAGCGGGTCGAGGTGGCGGTAGAGGGCGTCGTGGGCCTGGCGGCGCACCCGGTCGGTGTCGACGCCCCGGAAGGCGTGCACGGTCGCCACGACGGTGACGCCCTGGTAGAAAGGCGGCCCGACCGACAACCGCGTCCCGATCAGGCGGCGTTCGTCCAGGTGGCGGGTGATGCGGTCCAACAGGGCGTCGCCGGGCACGAGTTGCTCGAAGCGCAGTCGGCCGCCGGGGTCGGCTACGGCCTGCGGGACCACCAACACCCGTACGGCGTAGGCCCCGTGCTCGCCCTCCTCGCCCTCCAGGCAGGTGATGCGGGCGGTCTCGGGGGCGGCGCGGCGGGCCAGCTCCTCGTAGTCGCGCAGGGTGACGGCCCGCTCCTGGGCGCGCAGGGTGATCGGGGCGCGGAGCTTGGCCTCCTGCACCGTCTCGCCCTCGACCCCGCCGCGCGCGGCCTCCCGGTTGACGACCTCGGAGACGTACGGCACGGAGGTGCGCAGCACCTGCACCGCGCCCCGGGCCACGTTTCCGGCGCGGCCTCCGCCGGTGCGGTAGCGGCGGGCGCGGACGACCGAGCCCTTGGGGGCCACCGCGCCGTACTGGCGCAGGCTGCCGTCGGGTTCGCGGACGGACGGGCCGAAGGCGATCTCGCCGGTGGCCGCGTCGAGGGTGAGGTGGCGGTCGTAGGGGCCGGACGCGGCGAAGTGGGGGACGACCTGCCAGTCCACCCAGCCCTCGTGCTCGGCGGTCTGGAGGAGGAGGGGCGGGTCGTCGCCGACGACCGGGGCGTGGGCCAGGCGCAGCCGCTGTCCGGGCAGGCCGGTCGACTCGCCGAGGGCCTCGTCGTACACCGTCTCGGCGTGCACGGCCGGAGCGGTGCCGCCGACCGTGAAGACCTCGGCGGAGCGGACCGTGGGGGAGGTGGTGTAGAAGGGCTGGCGGGGCAGGGGCTCGGTGACGCGGCAGCGCAGCCAGCCGGCCTCCTGGCCGCCGGAGCGGGACAGGACATGGCCCGCGGGGATGTGCAGGACGACCTCGCCGGGGCGGTTGAGGCCGCCGGTGCCGTCGCGGTCGACCTCGCACTCCTGCCAGCCGTCCTCCGTCCACGCCTCCCACACCAGCGGCGGCTGGCGCGGGTCGACGCCGACGCCGTCCACGCGGCTGTCCAGCTCCAGGGCGACGGCGCAGTGCGGGACGGCCGCGCTCAGCCCGAGCAGCATGCAGTCGCCGGGCTGCGGGGCCTCGGCGAAGCACAGCAGGTCCTTGCCCTCGGTGAGGTCGGTGGTCCGGTCGTTGACCGGCTCGCCCTGGAGCTGCACCACCAGGTAGCGCAACGAGCAGGCCACGACGGTGAGTTCGCGTTCGGTCGCGAAGACGACGGCCTCCTCGCTCTCCGTGCGCACGGTCGCGATCTCGGTGCCCACCGGCAGCAGCACCGGTTCCTCCTGCGGGGCCGACAGCCAGAAGGTGACGTCCGTGCGGGCGGCCGACGGCGGGAAGAGCCGGATGCCCACCAGGTCCAGGAAGGCGAGGTGGTTCTTGTCCGGGACGCGGTTGAGGCGGTAGACGATCTGGTCGGCCATGTGGGCGACCGTCTCGACGAGCGTCACGCCGGGGTCGGAGACGTTGTGGTCGGTCCACTCCGGTGCGCGCTGCTGGATGTAGCGCTTGGCGTCGTCGACGAACTGCTGGAAGCGGCGGTCGTCGAGGTTGGGGGAGGGCAGGGCCATCAGCGGTCGCTTTCGGAAGCCGGGCTGCCGGAAGGCGGACCGGAGATCGGGCCGGAGGTCGGGCCGGACGCCGGACCGGAGGAGTCCGGCTCGTCGTGGGACGGGATGACGTAGAAGGGGAAGACGAGGCTGCGCGGGTTGTTGGTGCCGCGGATCGCGTAGCGGACGTCGATGAAGAGCACGCCCTGCTCGGGTCCCGCGGTGACCTCGACGTCGGTGACCTCGATGCGCGGCTCCCAGCGGTCCAGGCTGGTGTACACCTCGTGCTGGATGCGGCCGGCGGTGGCCTCGTTGACCGGGGCGAAGACCAGGTCGTGGATGGCGCAGCCGAACTCCGGGCGCATCGGCCGCTCGCCCGGCGCGGTCGCCAGGACCAGCCGGATCGCCTCCTCGACCTCGCGCTCCCCGCTGACCATGGCGATGCCGCCGGTGGGCCCGATGCGCAGCGGAAACGCCCACCCGGACCCGACGAACTGTTCGGCCATCAGAGGGCCACCCGCCTTCTACGTACTCTTCTGTCTTCTGCTGTCACGGCAGGGGATACGGCTTGGCGTTGACGAGGACGGCGCCCTGGAGCATGAGGGTGACGGCCCGGATGCCCACGTTGGCGGCGGCGTTGACCTGGACGGTGCCGCCCGCGCCGAGGGTCGCCGCGCCGCCCGCCCTGAGGTTGAGCAGACCGGTCGCGTTGACGTTGACGGCGCTGGTCAGCGACTTGACGTTGACCATGCCCCGGCCGCTGATGTCCAGCAGCCCGCCGCTCTTGATGGTCAGCTTGCGGCCCGCGCTGAGCGTGAGGTCGGTGCCGGCCTCCACGGACACCGACCGGGTGCCGGTGATGGTGACCGTGCCCTTGCTGTCGACGGTGATCTCGGTCTTCGTCCGGTCGAGGTTGATGACGAGCTTGTCGTCGCCGGACGTGACCCGGACGCCCTGCTTGCGGCCGCCGGTCTTCTGGCTGAGCAGGTCGACGCGGTTGCCGTCGCGGTCGGAGAGGGTGTGCCGGGAGGCGCGCCGGCGTGCGCCGTCGTGCAGCGGCACGTCCTTGACCGGGGTCGGCTTGTCCTTGCCGTTGTAGAGGCCGCCGATGACGTACGGGTGGTCGAGGGCGCCCCGGTCGAAGGCGACCAGCACCTCGTCGCCGACGTCCAGCGGGAAGATGGACCCGCCGTCCTTGCCGCCCCACTGCACGACCCGGGTCCAGTCGCTGATGTAGGCGTCGTCGAGCCAGGGGAACTGGAGCTTGACGCGGCCCTGCTTGAGCGGGTCCTGGATGTCGGTGACGAGGGCGTTGGTCGTGCCGGGGAGCCGCAGGCCGTTGGCGGCGTCGCCGCCGCCCGAGGCCAGCCCGTACAGCGACCGCCACTGCCGTCCGCTGACGGTGACCCACGCCTCGTAGTGCTTGCCGTCGCCGAAGACGTGCCGTACGGAGGTGGCGGTGTACTTGCCCTCGAAGGGGGCGCCGACGTCCGCGAGGGCGACCGGCAGGCCGGGCCGCAGCTTCGGGGTGCCGCGCGCGATGACCTCCAGCTCGGCGAACGAGCCGGTGACGTCGTCGGCGAGGGCCTCCGCGGCGAACTTCACCTCCGACTGACGGTCGTACGGCGTCTGCGCGTCGACGAGCTTGGCGGGCTTGAACTTGGCGGCGGCCTCGCCGGGGGTGGTGCCGATGCTGATGCCCGGGTTGGAGGTGGCGGGCGCGGTCGCGGTCAGCTTCTTCTTCGTGGTGACGTCCCAGCCGCGCGCCTCGACCCTGGCGACCTGCTCGGCGGAGGTGACGGCGGCCCGCAGCCGCAGGATGTCGGTGCCGGCCTCCAGGACGTACGGGCTCTTCTCGCCGGGGGTGGAGGGCGAGGGCGCGCCGGAGGCGGGGTCCGGCTTGACGAACTGGAACTTCCCCTTCGAGTCGATCGACATGACCATCTCGTTCTCGTCGGCGAGCCGGGCGAGGAAGTCCCAGTCGGTGACGTTGGCCTGGCTGATGAACTCGTAGACGGTCTTGGTGGACTGGATCTTCCCCACCGGCACGCCGTCCTGCGCGGCGAGCTTGCGCGCGATGTCGGAGGCGCTCTGGTTGCGGTAGGCGGCGACGCGGCGCTGGCGCATCAGGCGGTGGCCGAAGTCGTAGCCGCGGATGACGGTGAAGGAGCCGGTGCCGTCGTAGTCGGCCTCCAGGCCGCAGACCTCGCCGGTGAGGAGGGGGTCGCCGGCGCCCTTGCCGTCGGCGATCGGGGCGAGGACGACGGGGGTGCCGAACTTGACGCCCAGCTTGCCGAGGACCAGGTGGTAGGGGTCGCGGAAGGTCAGCCGGAACGCGGCGGGCACGCCGAGGCCCTGGTCGACCCAGCCCTCGACGAGCATCGGGGCGAAGTCGACGGGGAGCGGGCGTCCGCCGAGGGTGACCTGGATGACGCTGGAGAACGCCGACTGGACCACTAGTAGCGCACCTCCTCGGCGGCGGGCAGGACGAGTTCGACGCCGGTGGGCAGACGGCCCGGGTCGTCGATGTCGTTGGCCTCGGCGATCGACCGCCAGGCGGACGCGTCGCCGTACTCGCGCCAGGCGAGCGACTGGAGGGAGTCGCCGGCCACGACGCGGTGCACGCGCTGGGCGGTGAGGGCGCCGGAGGTCGGGTTCTGGCCCTTGGTCTTGCTGGGGATCTCGTGCAGCCGCACCTGGCAGGTGGCGCGGATGGGCACGCCCGTCGTCCCGAACAGGGAGTACGTCACGTCGATGCTGCTGACGTAGGCGGTGAACCGGGCCGTGGAGAACGACCCCCACTGGAAGACCACCCACGGCGGCGAGGGCTGTTTGGCGGCGATGCTCTTGGTGGTGACCTCGCAGCACTCGAGGAGCGACTCGACCTTCTTCAGGACGTTGTTGCTGCTCGGCTGGTCGGAGGAGTCGAGGAAGATCTCGACGGTCATCTCACGCGGCTCCGGGCCCATGAACTCCGGTACGGAGCCGTCGCGGACGGCCGCCGTCGGTGTCACCTTCCACTGGGCCCGGCGGCCGAGCTGCAACTGCGCCGGGTTGAAGTCGAACCCGAAGGACTTGATCAGCCCGCCCGGTGTCGTGCTCGTGCCGACCGGCGGTTCGTGGATCGCGAGGGTGGCGCGGACCAGGCTCTTGCCGGCGCCGCCCTTACTTCCCTTGGCCATGTGTCTCTGCCTCTCCCGGCCTAGTCCGTGAACCCGTGGTGGGTGATCTCCAGGACCTCCGTGGCGACGCCCGGACTGTCCGGGCTGAGGGAGGGCCCCTGCCAGCTGACCGGCAGCACGTCGATGAGGCCCCACCGGGCGACCTCGGACCCGTCCGCCCGCAGCGCCGCGATCTGGGCGGTGGGGCGGGTCACGCCGGTGGTCACCGAGGAGATCCACTTGGCGACCTTGGCGGTGTCCGGGGTGAGGGGGCGGGTCAGCCGGATCGTGGAGAACGTCACGCGGGAGGGGAGCTGCCAGACGAAGCCGTTGTTGCCGCCCTCGTGCCGGTGCTCGATCTCCACCTGCGACGACAGTCCCTCGCACCCGTTGAAGTAACCGAGGCTCTCGCCGTCGATGGTCAGGGTGAAGAAGATGGTGGAGCCCGGGTCGAGATCGCGGGACATCGAGGGGCCTGGCCTTTCTGGGAACGGTGCGGGGGCTGGGTTTCGGCGTTTCGGCCCGGTCAGTGACGGGGGTCGCGGAGTCTGCCGATGCGCTCGCGGTCCAGACGGAGTTCGGTGCGCAGGAGGCGGGTGATGCGTCCGGTCAGACGGTGGGTCAACTCGTCGAGCTGGAAGTCGGTGAGAGCACGGGGGTCGAAGCCGGGCGCCGGCACGCTCGCGCCGGCCGCGGGGGTGGGCGCGGACGCGGATGACTTGGGTGCGGGCGCCTTCGGCGGAGGCGGTGGGGGCGGTGGGGGCGGTGGGGTGGCGGCGCGCTGGACGGCGGGGGCGGCGGTGGGGAGGGGTGCGGGGAGCGCCGGGGGGCGTGGCGCCGGGAGGGGCGTGACGACTGTGGCGGGGGCGGCGGGCGTGACAGGTGCGGGCGCGTGCAGCGGGGTGGCCGGGGGGCGCGGGTGCACCACGGGGACGGCGTGCGTACCAGGGGCGGTACGACGCAGGGGTACGGCGGCTGCCCTGACCGGGCGGCGCTGCACGGGCGCGGGGGCGGTGGCCGGCGCGGTGGGCCGAGGGGACGGGCTGGGTGCGGGGTGGTGGGGCGTCGGCTGGGGCGCCGGTTGCGGCGAGGACTGGAGCAGGAAGGGGGCCGGGTGCGTGGCTCGCTGGAGGGGGGTGCCGACGAGCGGGTGAACCCCGGTTGTGGTGGGGGTGGTTGAGGAGAGCGGGCTGCTCTGTGCGGGGGTGACGGCGGGGGCGACTGCCGACGAGGGCGCGGGCGCGGGTGCCGGTGCCGGTGAGGTGGAGGTGCGGTGCGGTGCGGTCGCCGGAGGGGTGAGCGGTGTGGTGCTCAGGGGGCGGGTGGAGAGGGGGGCGCCCAACTGGGGGCGTGCGGGTACCACGGGGGTGTCGGCGGTGGCGGGCGCAGAGGTCTTTGCGGTGCGCTGGACGGGGAGTCGCGCGGCCGACGGGGTGGGGGCGGCGGGTGTACGGGGGAGGGGGGCGCCCAGGCCTGAGCGGCGCGGTGAGGGTGGCGTGACCGGCGTGACCGGCGTGGAGCGGGGGGTGCTCGCAACGGCCGGGACCGGCGAAGGGTCGCTGGTCGGCGTGGAGCGGGGTGCTGCGGGGGAGGGGGCGGTGCTGCGGGCGGCGGCGCTTTGGATGCCGGGGCCGGTGCCCGTCGGGTTGGCTTCGCCGGCGGAGGGTGCCGAGGGGCCCGACGCGGTCTGTACGACTGGTGCGCCCGGGGTGCTGGAAGGGGCTGAACCGGCCGGTGCAGGGGCCTGGTTCGGCAGACCGGCGGAGGTCTCGGAGCGCGGCGGCGGAGTGCTCGCTGCCGTCGGGGCCGACGTCGGCGTCGGGCGGACCGGCGTGGGGGCGCTGGGGGTGTGGGTGAACTGACTGTGTGGCACGGCCCGTTGGACGACCGGGGGCACGGCGGCCGTTGGGGCGTTGGGCACGGCCCGCTGTACGGCGGGTTCGGCGGCCGTCGGCTTTGCAGCGGGGGCCGTCCGGGCGGCGGGAGCCGCGGGGGCGTCCTGCCGTTGGGGCGCGGCCCGTTGGACGGGGGGCGCTGTGGTCGGCGTAGGCGTCGGGGTCGGCGTAGGCCTAGGCGTTGCGTTCGTGGGCGCGGAGGGTCGGGCCGTCGGGGCGGCAGTGCCGGCCGGGGTGCTCGTGGCCCGCTGTACGGCCGGGGGCGCGGTGACCGTCGGGCCCGGATTCGTGGGCGCGGGGGCTGCCGGAGCGGCGGGGGCGGGGTCCCGCCTGCGCGGGGAGACGGCTCGCTGGACGGACCGGGCGGGGGCCGGGTTCGCCGGAGCGGCGGGAGCCTGCGGAGTGGCCGGGGTCTGCGCAGCCGTTGAGGTCGGCGTGATGCTCGTAGCCGTCGGGTTCGCGGGCGTCGCCGGAGTGGCGGGAGTGCCGTCCTGCCTGCGCGGGGGAACGGCTCGCTGGACAGGCTGGACGGGGGCCGTCGCGGGGGCCGGGTTCGCCGGAGCGGCCGGGGTCTGCGGGGTCGCCGGGGCCTGCGTGGTGTTCGCGGGCTTCGCCGTCGCCGTCGCCGTCGCCGTCGGCTTCGTGGGCGTGGGCGTGGACGCGCGGGATGCCGTACGGGGTTCGTTCGGCGTGGCCGACTGCCGTTGGGGCATGGCTCGTTGCACCCGGCGTTCGGTCACCGGCGGTGCGGGGAGTGCAGGCGTGGCCGGGGGCGTCGTACCACCGGGGCTGTCCTGCTCGTATGCGGACCGTTGGACGGGTGGGGCGGGTACCCCCGTAGCCGTAGCCGTAGCCGTAACTGCCGTCGTCGCCGCCGTCGTCGAGGGAATCGGGGTAGCCGGGGGAGCCGGGGGAGCCGCCGGCGCGGGCTCCTTGGCGGTCGGCGGGGTGCTGCCGTCGGTGTTCTTGGCGCGGGCCGTGGCCGGAGCGGATCCGGTGGGGGCGGTGGGCGCGGCAGGGAGACGGGCGGGCAGGCGTCGTTGCAGCGTCGCCGGAGTCGACCGGGTCAGGGGGGTGGGCGGCGCGGTCGTCGGACGTGCCGGTGCCGGAGACACCCGGATGCCGCGCACCGGCGCGGAGGCGGCGGCGAACGGCTGGGCCTGGCGGGCCGGCATGGCCCCGGGCGAGGCGGCGGGAGCGGCTGATCGCGGGCTCGCGGGCGCCGGTGAGGTGACGGGTGTGGTGCGGGGAGCGGCGGCTCGTTGCACGGGCGGTACTACGGGTACTACGGGCACCGCAGACGCCGTCGATCGCGACGGACCGGCGGCCGACGACGAGGTCAGGGGAGCGGGGGCTCGCTGCACCATGGGTGCCGAAGGTGCCGAAGGCGCCGTGGGCATTCCAGGCATTCCAGGCAGCCCTGGCAGTCCTGGCAGCGCCGCTCGTGGTGGAGTGGCCGCCGACTGCGGGACGGGACGGCCCGGCAGGGGCGAAGTCGAAGGCGAAGGCGAAGTCGAACTCGGCTGTGCGGGCGGGAAGTTGCTCGTCAGGCCGCCGCCCGAGGCCGCGTCCAGGACCGTGTGGGAGCGCCGGCTGGTGATGAAGGACGGGTTCTGCCAGGTGGCCAGTCGACCGCCGAACCCGGCGTCGGCGACCCCCGCCGCCGCGGTCGCGGCCACCGCCCGCTGGATGGGGGGCATCCCGGGCCACGCGGCGGGCGCCACCGGACGCGCGGGCTCGCCGCCGTGAGCGACCCCCGTACCCGTACCCACACCCGTACTCGTACCCGAGGCCGCGCCGGTCGACGTACCGGAACCCGCTCCCGAACCCGCTTCCGCACGCGGCGAGTCCGAACCCCGTCGTCCGCCCCGCAGCCGCTCCAGGAACCCCATGGCGCCTCCTCCCCCCTCGCTCCTGCTCCCCGTGCCGCTCCCTCTCTCGTCCGCGTCCGCCACTTCTCAGGCCTCCGCCCCGCCCCGGGTCACCAGGGACGCGATGTGGTCCGCGTAGCGGCGGCGGTCGTGGTGTTCCAGGTCGAGGATGTCGTCCTGGGACCAGTGGAAGTGGTAGGCGACGTACGCGATCTCCTCCTGCAGCCGGTCGGTCGCGTACGTCACGATTCCCCCAGGCGGCTCCCGCCCAGTTCCACCTCGAAGGGCTCCGCGCAGTGCGGGCACTCCACCGTGGCGCGGGTGTGGCCCTCGGCGTTGACCTGGCGGTAGAAGTCCTGGAGGAACGCCAGATCGGAGGCGAACATGTTCTCCACGATGCCGTCGTGGACCAGGGGGAGCGTGCCCAGCCGGGTGATGACCCGGCCCAGCAGGACCACCGACAGATACGCGGGGTTCTCCTGGACGCGGATGTCCCGCAGCGGGACGAGTTCGTCCCGGGCCGTCGCCAGCCGCATCACGCCGTCGCGGTGGACCGTGCCCGCCTCGTCGACGTAGCCGCGCGGCAGCTCGAAGGGGAACTCCGTCTGCAGCCGCTGCTGCACCGGCGCGGGTGCGGCAGCGGGTGCGGGCGCGGGCGCCGTGGGCAGGAGCGGCGCGTTCTCCTGGGACTGCGCCTGCTCCCCGCCCAACGGCGCCCGCAGAGCCGTACGACGCATTACTCGATGACCAGTTCTTCGAACGTGATCGTCACGGTCTCGGTCAGCGCGGAGGCCTCGCCGGCCTTCACCGAGCTGGTGTCGATCTTGCTGCACCAGGCGTTGCGCATGTTGTACCGCTTGACCGGGTTGTTCTGGTAGTCCATCACCATGATCGTGGCGTTCTTGCGGGCGGTGCCCATCACGCCGTTGATCGACTCGGTGATCCACTGGTTGAACGCGGCGGACTGGGTCATACCGCGTACGACCGTGCAGGTGCCGGCCTTCTTCACGCCCGGCAGCTTCTTGGTGACGGGCTTGCCCTGCGCGGAGACCTGCTGGTACTCGATGACGTCCTGTTCGAGGCTGAGGCCGCTGACCTCGGCGAGGTACTCGACCATCACACCGTCGATCTGCAGGCCGAAATTGTGTGAAGTAAGGGCGTCACCCGGCTGGAGACTCATCTTGCTTTCCTTCTAAGTGAGGTGAGGGAGGGAGGACTGACGGACGGAGTCGAGTTACTCCTCCAGCTCCCCGCTCCCGCTCTGGAACTGGGCCAGCCGGAAGATCACGAACTCGGCGGGCTTGACCGGCGCGATGCCGATCTCGCACACGACCCGGCCGACGTCGACCGACTCCGGCGGGTTGGTCTCCTCGTCGCACTTGACGTAGAAGGCCTCCTCGGGCCGGGCGCCGAAGAGGGCGCCGGCGCGCCACTCGTTGACCAGGAACGCGGAGACGTTGCGCCGGATGCGGGCCCACAGGGCGTGGTCGTTCGGCTCGAACACCACCCACTGGGTGCCGATCAGGATCGACTCCTCCAGGTAGTTGAAGTACCGGCGGACGTTGAGGTAGCGCCAGGCCGGGTCCGAGGAGAGGGTGCGGGCTCCCCAGACGCGGATGCCGCGGCCCGGGAACGCCCGGATGCAGTTCACGCCGATCGGGTTGAGCAGGTCCTGCTCGCCGCGGGTGATCTGCATCTCCAGGTCCACGGCGCCGCGTACGACCTCGTTCGCCGGGGCCTTGTGCACACCGCGCTCGGCGTCGTTGCGGGCCCAGACGCCGGCCACGTGACCGCTCGGCGGGATCAGCCGGGACTGGCCCGCGGACGGGTCGAAGGCCTTGATCCACGGGTAGTACAGGGCCGCGTACTTGGAGTCGTAGCCGGCCGTCTCCTGCCGCCAGACGCGGATCTGACGGGCGTTCAGGCTGGGCGGCGGGTCGATGACGGCGACCCGGTCGCCCATCAGCTCGCAGTGCGCGATCAGGCCCAGCTGGACGGCCTTGACGGCCTCCAGGTCGATCGCGCCGCGCTGGTAGGCGGCCATCAGGTCGGGCACCGCGACCATGGACACCTCGTCGACGGCCTCCAGGCCGCCGAAGCCGGTGCGGTCCGCGCTGTCGCCGAGGTACTGCGCCGGACCGACGGACACGACGGAGCCGGCCGCGTCGTCCGCCGGCACGGCGGGGGCGCCGGTCGGCGCGGGCAGCGCCACCGTCTGGTTCTCGGGGCGGGCCAGCTGCGCCGACGGCACGGCCTCGGTCACGGTGATGAGCTTGGAGCGCTCCTTGACCTGCGTGACGACGTAGTTGCGGCCGCCCTTCTTCGCGGTCACGTCGAACGTCTCGAGGGCCTTGTCGCCGTCCTTGACGACCAGCTTGAACCGCTCGGCGGGGCCCTCGCCCTCAGCGTCGGCCACCTCCACGCTCAGCGGGCCGCCGCTCGCGCCCGGCGCGATGGCCGTGACGCTGAACGTGCCGAGCTGCTTGGGCTCGCCGGACGCCAGCGCGGCCGGGCCGCCCTGGGCGGACGAACCGCTCAGCGCGGCGGGGGACCTGGTCTCCCCGGCGACGCCCGCGGGCGATCCGCCGACCCGGACGACGTAGGCGGCCGAGCCCCCGTTGTTGAAGAAGCCGTAGACCGAGGGCGCGAGGTAGTAGCCGTCGGTGAAGTCACCGAACGACGCCACGTACTGCGTCCAGTTGGTCACCAGGGTCGGCTCGTTCAGCGGCCCGCTCGGGGCGAGCCCGACGAAGGCCGCCACCGAGGTGCCCACTCCCTCGATCGGGCGGGAGCCGCTGGCCACCTCCTCGACGTATACGCCGGGCGACAGGTAGGACGGCATGCTGTGCTCTCCTCGGGGTACGCGTCAGGACGTCTCTCACCGTCACGCGCGAAGCGCGTCGGTCGAAACGGCCCGGGGTGCACATCCGGGGGCATCCTTTGTGCCCACAGGGGCAGGCCGGGGGAGAGTCGGGGGTGCGCCGGGGGTGCGTCGCCCCCGGTCGGGCGACGGCCGGGGCAGGGTGCGACGGCACCTTCGTGCAACGGGTGTGCCCCGCAGCCTCTCACCTCATGCCGACTCGCCCCGTAACGTCGGCGCGTGAGCCTGTGGACCTCCCTCGAACCCGCCTCCGCCACCGTCGACCCCGGCAGCCGGGCGACCGTGCGCCTGCGGGTGCGCAACACCGGTGACGTCGTCGACGAGTACCGCTTCGAGCCGGTGGGCCCCATCGCCCCCTGGACGACGATCGAGCCGCCGTCGCTGCGGCTCTTCCCGGGTACGACGGGCACGGTGGAGCTGACCTTCGCCCCGCCCCGCACCCCGGACGCGACGGCGGGCCCCAACGCCTACGCCGTACGCATCACCCCGACCGAGCACCCCGACGCGGTGACCGTCCCCGAGGGGAACCTGACGGTGACCCCGTTCACGGAGCTGCGCGCCGAGTTGGTGCCGCCGACGGTGAAGGGGCGTTTCCGGGGCCGGCCCCGGCTCGCCGTCGACAACATCGGAAACACCCGGCTGACCGCCTCGCTGAGCGGCAGCGACAACGGCGACCGGCTGTCGTACGACCTCCAGCCGTCCAATGTGCAGATCGAGCCGGGCCGCGCCGTGTTCGTGGACACGACGCTGCGGCCGCGCCAGATCATCTGGTTCGGGTCGAAGGAGGAGCAGCCGTACAGTCTGGCGGTGCGCCGGTCGGGGGCGCAGCCGCTGGAGGTGAACGGCACGTTCGTGCAGCGCGGGTTCCTGCCGCGCTGGCTGGCGACGGTGCTGAGCGTCTCGGTGGCGCTGGCGATCGCGTTCGTGATGATCTGGCTGGCGTACAAGCCGCAGGTCACCAGTGGTGCCAGGCCGGGCGAGAACCTCGCGGAGGCCGGCAGCACCGCGCTGCCCAGCCCCTCCGCGCCCGTCGCCTCGTCCTCGGCCCCGCCGGCCGCGGGCGAGGAGCCGGCGGCCCCGGTGGTCCCCGAGGACACCAGCAAGGACGACGACTCGGCCGGGAGCGACAAGAACAGCGGCGGTGGGGGCGGCGGCGACACCACGTCGAAGGAGCCCGCGGCGCCCGAGGAGGAGACGGCCGCCGACGCGGTGATGAAGGTGGCCGCGCAGAGCGACGGCCGCCACATCTGCTACCGCGCCTATGTCGCGGACCAGGGCTGGCAGGACCCGGTGTGCGACGGCGCGATCGCGGGCACGACCGGGAAGGGCATCCCCATCAAGGCGCTCAACATCGCGACGTCCGGCACGAAGGGCGTCAACGGCAACGGCGCGCACGTGGTCGAGGGCTGGCCCACGGGAGGGGACTGGTCGCATGCGGCCGACGGCGTCGACATGTACATCGGCAGCACCAAGGAGGCGCTCTCGCCGATGGAGGGGTTCACGATCGGGGTGAACGACGGCTCCGTCTGCCAGAGCACGCACATCAAGAACACGGGGTGGCTGGCGATGGGCTGCACCAAGCCGACCGAGTGGGTGTACGCGGGCAGCCCGATGGAACAGAAGCTCCAGCTGGAAGCCGTCCGGCTCACCGTATGAAGCCGTCGGTCTGTGGAAAAACGTCGAAAGGGTTTGCCGGGTGACTCTGTGGACTTCTCTCGAACCGGCGGCCGCGACCGTCGATCCCGGTGGAGTGACGACCGTGCGCCTGCGGGTGCGCAACACCGGTGACGTCGTCGACGAGTACCGTTTCGAGCCGGTGGGTTCCATCGCTCCCTGGACGACGGTGGAGCCGCCGTCGCTGCGGCTCTTCCCGGGTACGACGGGCACGGTGGAGCTGACCTTCGCCCCGCCCCGCACCCCGGACGCGGTGGCGGGCCCGAACCCGTACGCCGTGCGCGTCACCCCGACCGAGCATCCGGACGCGGTGACCGTCCCCGAGGGCAATCTGACGGTGACCCCGTTCACGGAGCTGCGCGCGGAGCTGGTGCCGCCGACGGTGAAGGGGCGTTTCCGGGGTCGCCCCCGGCTCGCCGTCGACAACCTCGGGAACACGCGCGTCACCGCTTCCGTCACCGGCAGCGACATGGGCGACAACCTGGGCTACGAGTTCCGCCCGGGCAACGTCCAGATCGAGCCGGGGCGTGCGGTGTTCGTCGACACGACGCTGCGGCCGCGCCAGATCATCTGGTTCGGGTCGAAGGAGCAGCGGCCGTACGCGCTGAACGTGCAGCGCTCGGGCGCGGCGCCGTTGTCGGTGGACGGTACGTTCGTGCAGCGCGGGTTCCTGCCGCGCTGGCTGGCGACGGTGCTGAGCGTCTCGGTGGCGCTGGCGATCGCGTTCGTGATGATCTGGCTGGCGTACAAGCCCTCGGTCACCACCGGGGCCAGACCGGGCCAGGACCTCGCGCAGGCGGGCAGCACCGCGTTGCCCAGCCCGCCGGTCGCGTCCGCGCCGTCCGCGCCGAAGACGGACGCCTCCGCCGACCCCCTGCCCGGCGTCGAGACCCCCTCCGCCCCGGCCCAGGACAACGGCTCGGGCGGTTCCGGGTCGTCGTCGAGCTCGGGCGGCAGCGGGAGTTCCGGCGGCAGCGGCAGCGGGAGTGGAAGCGGTTCCGGCGGTTCGTCGGACACGAACACGGCGAAGCCGGTGGCCGGCAAGCTGATCATCGGCCAGGCCTCCAACCGCTGCGTCGACGTCACCGACGCGCAGAACGGCAAGGGCAAGGACGGCACCCCGCTCCAGATCTACGACTGCGCCGGCACCGCCAACCAGAAGTGGGACTTCCGCAGCGACGGCACCGTGCGCTCGCTCGGCCTGTGCATGGACGTCGCCTGGGGCTCGCGCGACGACGGCGCCGTCATCCAGCTGGCCGACTGCAGTGGCAACCCCGCCCAGCAGTGGGTGCTGAGCCAGTACGGCGACCTGGTCAACCCGCAGGCCGACAAGTGCGTGGACGTCAAGGACAACGGCACCGGCAACAACGCGAAGCTCCAGCTGTGGACGTGCTCGGGCACCCCCAACCAGAAGTGGCGCAAGGGGTAGCTCGGAAGAGGTGGTTCGGGAGGGGTGAGTCTCGTACCGGATGCCCGTGCCGGGGCTACCAGTTGGCCTCGCCCGGGACCAGTCGGCCCGCCTTGCGGTACTCGCGGCGGGCCCCCTCCAGCAGGTCGCCGTCGCCGACCGGCTCGTCGCGTCCGGCGGCCAGATAGGCGGCGGTGACGACGGCGCTGCGGATCGAGCCGCCGGCCAGCTCGAACTGCCGGGCCAGCGGCTCCGGGTCGACGCCGTCGGCGCACGGGACGTGGGACAGCCCGTGCCGCCACAGGGCCAGGCGCTGGCCGGGATCAGGGAACGGGAAGTCGACCACCAGGTCGAGCCGGCGGGTGAACGCCTCGTCGATGTTGGCGCGCAGGTTGGTGGTGAGCAGCGCGATGCCGTCGAAGGACTCCAGGCGTTGCAGCAGGTAGGCGCTCTCCATGTTGGCGTACTTGTCGTGCGCGTCCTTCACCTCCGACCGCTTGCCGAAGACGGCGTCGGCCTCGTCGAAGAGGAGCACGGCGTCGGTGCGGTCGGCCTCGCTGAAGATGCGCTCCAGGTTCTTCTCGGTCTCGCCGACGTACTTGTCGACGACCGACGACAGCTGAACCACATAGAGATCCAGGCCCAGTTCGGCGGCGACGACCTCGGCGGACAGGGTCTTTCCCGTCCCCGACTCGCCCGCGAACAGTCCGAGCACGCCCCGGCCCCGGCCGCCGCCCGCGCTCAGTCGCCAGTCGCCGAGGACGCGGTCGCGGTGGCGGGCGCGCAGGGCGAGTTCATGGAGCTGGGCGAGGGGCCTCTCGGGCAGGACCAGGTCCTCCCAGCCGACGTCGGGCCGGATCCGGCGGGCGTGCCGCTCCAGCCCGGACGCCGACTGCTGGCGGGCGGCGAGACGGATGTGGTCGGCGGTGAGCGGCCCGTCCTCGAAGGCGGCCAGCGCCTGGGCCGCCTCCGTGGCGCGCACCACCCGTTCGCCGCCGAGGCGGTAGGGGGCCACGGCGGCGGCCAGGTCGAAGCCTGCGGCGCCTGCGTGGTGGGCGTCCAGTGCCGTGGCCCAGGCGGCGGTTCCGCCCGCCCGGCGGCGCGGCGCGTCCAGGACCAGCGGGTCGCGGGCGCACCAGTGCGGGTCGTAGGGGCGCGGGTCGGTCACGAGCACGGTCACATCGGTCGCGGCGGTCAACGCGCCGACCAGCGCGGCCGGTTGCTCCGGCAGCCCGGACAGGACGACGGCCCGGCCGCCCAGGCGGGCCTCGCGCAGGAGGTCGGGGACGCGGTCGTCGGGGCCGGTGAAGCGGAGGGCGTCGACGCCCGTGGCGTGCAGGGCGGCGGCGATCGCGGCGAGGCCGTCGCCCTCGCGGTGTTCGCGGAGGTAGGCGGTGAGCGGGCCGTGCAGCATCCGCTTCGCCAGCCGGTGGACGAAGGTCTCGTCGTCGACGGGCAGCGGCTGCGGGAGGGGGTGCAGATGTCCGTGCAGGGCCGCGTCCGGGGTGTCGTCGCCGAGGAGGTGGGCGAGCAGCCGGTCGGGGACGCGCAACGAGCGGGAGAGGAAGGGCCGTTCGGGCTCCTCGACCTCCAGCAGCCCGAGCGCGCGCAACGGCGCGGAGGAGTGGAACCGGGCGCGGGCCGACGCGAGATGTGCGGGCGCCCCGCACAACTCCAGCGCCAGCCCGACCGTCGCCCGTCGCCTGCTCACGTCGTCGTTGAGATAGCCGTAGAGCGGCTCGAAGGTCCGGTCGAGGTCGGGCGCGAGCGCGATGAGCAGGACCGCGGTGTCGAGTTCGGTGAGACGCAGCCGGGCGGCGAGGGCGGTCAGCCGGTCGGCGGGGGGCTGGGCTGAGGGAGGAGAGGAAGGTGAAGGTGCAGGCGACGGTGAAGGTGCAGGCGACGGTGATGGGGAAGGTGAAGGGGCAGCGGAGGAGTGCTGGGCGACGGGGGTGCTCAGCAGATGGCGTACCGCCTCCTCGGAGAGGTACAGGCCGCGCAGGGGGTCGGTGGCCGTGGGGTCGTCGGCGGTGCGGTGGTCCACCAGGGCGGCGACCCGGGCGCGGAGTTCGGCCAGCCGAGCCAGCAGGTTCCGGCCGAGCAGGTCGCCGGTCGGCTCGTCGTCGGCGGTCACCCGCGGTTCTTCCGGGCGGCGCGGGCCGCGGCCACCTGGTGCGGGCGGTGGGCGCGCTCGCCGTCCTCGGGCGGCTCGCCGTCCATCCCGCGTACGCGGACCGCCGCGCCCTCGGTGACCGGCGGCCCGGCGTCGTACTCGGGGTACGCCGGGAAGGGCGCCGTCACCACCAGGTCGAGGGAGGGCTTGAGCTCGCCGCCCAGCGCGGACCAGATCTCGGCGAGGGACCGGGACTCGGTCTGGGTGCCGGCCACGTTCACCGGCACCGCGAGCCCCAACTCGCCCAGAGATCCGGGAAGTTCCTCGGCGGCGATCAGCTCGCGCGGCAGCAGGTTGGACAACACGGCGGACAGCAGCCGGTGTTCGTCCTGCGGGGTCCGCGTCCAGGCGGTCACCAGATACGACAGCCGGAACCAGCGCGGCGGTTGACGACGGCGTACGACGATGTCCCGCTCGTCGCGGATCGCGACCTGGCCGCGCTGACGGCGGGTCACATCCTCCCGGATGTCGTACAAATAGGCGTTGACCACGGGGGCGTTGCGCCGGGCCGCCCAGTCACGGGTGGGGGCCTCGAAGGAGACGTCGATGTCGGAACCCGTCAGCGTGCCCCCGCCGAGCAGCCCCTTGAGGACCTCGTCCACCTCGTGGATCACTGTCGTGCTCCTCAATCGCCCCGCGTCGACAGCCTTTTCCCGATCGTCAGCGCACGTTCCCGTATGTTCCCGCACGTTTTTCGATCGTCTCCCGACCGGGGGCGGCGGCGCAGGCGCGCCGGGGCCGGTCGCCGGGCACGACACGCTGCCCACGCGCGCCCTTTCGATTGCCCGTTCGGTCAGATGTAGCCTTCCCTCAGGGCATATGCCACGGCGTGGGCCCGGTTGCGCAGGTGCAGTCTCGTCGTGAGGCCGTGCATCACATTCTTGACGGTTCGTTCGGAGTAGGACAGCTTGCTGGCGATCTCTCCCGTGTCGAGCCCCTCGGCGACCAGTCGCAGGACGTCCACCTCCCGTGCCGCGAGGCCCAGGGAGGGGGCGCCGGGCCGGCCCGCCGCGCCCCGGTGCAACGTGCCCACCTGGCTGATGAGCCGGCCGAGCAGGTCGGAGGGCAGGTCGCCGTCGCCGCGCGCGGCGGCCACCACCGCCTGCACCAGCCGGTGCGCGGTGGCCTCGCGTCGCCAGACGATGGCCCCGACCCCGCACTCGATGACGTCCAGCAGCTCCGTCTCGCGGATCGTGCCCACGACGAGCACCGCCCGGGTGCCCTCGCTGCGCACGATCCGGCGCAGCCGGGCCAGCGCCGCCTCGTCGAGGGTGTCCTCGATGAGCAGCGCCACGGTGCCGGGGCCGGTGGACTCCTCGCGGACCTCGATCTCGGGGCGGCCGCGCAGCTGGCTGACGGCGCCCTCGCGGGAGATCGGGTCCGGGGCCTGTACGGCCACGGGTATCCGCCGCGGGGCGGGCGCGGCGCCGGTCTCTGGTGTCCGGGGTGAGCTGAGCAACCGTATCCCCCATGTTCACGGGCCCGCCGTCCGGCGGGGACCGGTGACGGGTGGGTCAGGTCCAGACTTCTGCGCCGCCTGTGGCGCGCGCAATCGTGGAGCACCACGAGGCGGACCACGAGAGCAGCCGCCCCCACACCGTGGTGTACGTACATCAGTGCAGGTCAGAGTGGGTGTAGTCGCCGATTGTGGGGGGATGGTGAGCCGCGCCACAACGCCCGCGCGAACCCGCACCGAACCCCACGACCTCTCACCCCACGACCTCTCACCCCACGACCTCTCACCGCACCACCTCTCACCGCACCACCTCTCACCCCACGACCTCTCCCTGTCCGATTCCATAGCCGATGTGCCTGACAGCAGGAGGCAGCGATGACCGGTCCGTTGCGGGAACGCGACGACGCGCACGCACTGCTCGCGGCGGAGGCCGAGCGCGCCCGCGCCGGCAGCGGCCGTCTCGTCCTGCTGCGCGGGGCCACGGGCACCGGCCGCTCCGCCGTGCTGGAAGCCGCGGCGGACCGGGCGGCGACCCTCGGCCTGCGCGTGCTGCGCGCCCGCTGCTCCCCCGAGGACACCACCGTGCCGTTCTCCGCGATCCTCCATCTCCTCGGTCCCGTACCGGAGTTCGCCGATGTGTCGCCTGGCCTGGACGACCGCGGCAGCGCGGCCCGACTGTGGCGACTGCTGCGGTCGTACGCCGCCGAGGGGCCGGTGCTGCTGGCCGTGGACGACGTCGACCTGGCCGACGACGCCTCGCGCCGCTGGTTCGTCGAGGCGGCCCGCCGGGTCGACCGATTACCGGTACTGCTCGTGGCCACCGAGCGCAGCCAGTACGACATCGACCCCCAACCCCCCGGCCTCAGCCACGCGTTGTCCCCGTCCCTGGTCCGCACCCACACCCTCTCCCCCCTCACCGACCAGGCGGCCGCGGACCTGGTCCGTGCCGCCTTCCCCACCGCCTCCGACCGGTGGACGGCGGACTGTGTGCACGCCGGCGCGGGCAGTCCCCTGCTCCTGCACGCCCTCCTCGACGACCTCGGCGGCGCCCCGCCCCAGACGGCCGTCCCCCAGACGTGCGCCGCGCTGTACCCGGGGTCCTACCCGGCGGCCGTCGCCTGGTGGCTGGACAACGCGGGACCGGCCACAGCGGAGGTCGCCCGCACCCTGGCGGCGCTGGAAGGCGCGGGCACGGGCGCGCCCGGCGAGTCCGGGGCGCTCGGCGAGTCCGGGGCGCTCGGCGAGTCCGGCGCGCCCGAGGCCCTGGCCGCGCTCGTCGCCGACGCCTCGGCAACCGCCGACGCCTCCGGGGCCGACCCCGCCCGGGTCTCCGGCTGGCTGACGGCGATGACCCGGCTGGGCCTGCTGCGCCCGGACTCCGCGGGCCGCCCCCGTTACGCCCACCCCCTCCTACGGGACGCCGTCCTGACCGGCTGGCCCGGCGCCCGCCGTCAGGACGCGCACCGGGCGGCCGCGGAGGCGATGCTGCGCCGCGGCGACGGCGTCGAGGCGGTGGCCCGGCAACTGCTGGGCAGCGGGCCCGTCGGCCTGCCCTGGGCGCTGCGCGTCCTGCGCGACGCGGCCACGCTCGCGGTGCGCACGGGTCGCCCCGACGACGCCGTCCGCCACCTCCGCCGCGCGCTGCGCGAACCCCTCCCCGACGACCTCCGCCAGCGGCTGCTGACCGAACTGGGCTCCCTGGAGTACGCCTTCGCCGACGCCCCGGCCGGCATCCCCCGCCTCGCCGAGGCGCTGGACCTGCCCGCCGAACCCCGTGACCAGGTCCGTACCGCCATCGCCCTGAGCACCGCGCTCGCGGGCCGCGGCGAGGTCCGTGCGGCGGTGGAGGTCCTGCGCCGGCTGGAGGGGCGGCTGGCCGACCACCCCGAGCTGGCCCGCACCGTGCAGACGGCGTGCGCGCTGCTGTCCGACCAGGACCAGACGGTCCGTCAGGAGGCCTACCGCTGGCTCACCGACACCGCCGACCGCTCCCCGGAGCTCGTCGGCGCGTCCGGCCAGGCCCTGCTCGTGCGCTACGCGGCGACGGCCGGGGCCAGTTCGGCCGAGGCGGCGATGCGACGGCTGCGGGCCCTGCTGTCCGAGCCCGCCGACCCGCTGGCGGAGCCGTTCCTGCTGGGCACGGCCGCCGTGGTCGCCCAGTGGGCCGACGAGCTGGACGAGGCGCAGCGGCTGGTCGAACGAGGCCTGGCCAGTCAGCGCTCCGCCCTCCTGCATCCGATGGAACAGGCCCTGCTGGACACCTCGTTCGACATCGCCGCCGCCCGGGGCGCGTACGGGCGGATCCTCGCCGCCCATGCGGACCGGCCCCCCGCCCAGCACTCCGGGCCGACCAACCTGGACGCGCACGCGCTGCTGGCCCTCGTCGAGACCGGCCGCACCCAGGAGGCGCGGCGGCTGGCGGACGCCTTCGACCTCGGCGCGTCGGGCGACTCCTGGGTGCTGAACCGCTTCCTCTACGCGCGGGGATGTCTCCGCCGGGCCGAGGGAGACCCGGCGGGCGCCCTCCACGACTTCCTGGAGTGCGGCCGCCGCCAGTCCGCCCGTGACGTGCTCAGCCCGGTGGTCACCCCGTGGCGGACGGCCGCCGCGGAGTGCAGCCTCGAGCTGGGCGGCGCACGGGAGGCCCTGACCCTGGCCGAGGACGAACTCCGGCTGGCCCGCGTCTGGAACACCCCGCGCACGGTCGGCCGGGCCCTGCGCGTACTGGCCCGGGCGACGGGCGGCCGCCGCGGTCTGACTCTGGCGGAGGAGGCGGTGACCGTCCTGCGCACCTCCCCGGCCGCCACCGAGCTGACGGCCGCACTGCTCACCCGGGGCCGTCTCCTCACCACCGCCGGCGACCGCTCCCGTGGCCGCGACAGCCTCCGCGAGTCCGCCGAACACGCCGAACGCCTCGGCGCCGTACGCCTGCGCTCCCGCGCCGAGGAGGCCCTGCGCGCGGGAGGCGCCCGCCGCCCCGCGCTCGCCCTGACCGGCTCGGCGGCCCTCACCGACAGCGAGCGCCGCATCGCCGAACTGGCCGCCGACGGCCGCACGAACACGGAGATAGCCGACCTCCTCCACGTGGCCCGCCGCACCGTGGAAACCCACCTGACCAGCACGTATCGCAAGCTGGGGATACGGCGGAGGGGGGAGTTGCCGGGGGCGTTGGGGGAGTGAGCGGGGGCGGGCCCGTCAGGCGGCCTGTTCCAGTTTCTTGATCTGGGCGGAGACGAGGGCTTCGGGCACCTCGGCCGCGGAGCCGGTGCCGCTCGCGGTGTAGAAGAGGACGACCGTGGCGCCGGTGCGCACGACCACGAAGGCGTCCGAGGAGTCGCCGGACGTCGTCAGACGGAAGGCGACGGCGTCGTCGCCCGCGTCGGGGGCGGTGGCCGACTCGGCGGTGGTGCGGGCGGGCACGCCGCCCTCGTAGGCGGTGCACGTCTTCAGGGCGGTGCGCAGGCCGTCGAGGATGCCCGCGGCGGCGGACTGGTCGTACGCCATGAGGCCGACGGTGGTCGCGGAGCCGGCCGAGGGGCCCGCGCCGGCGTAGGCGAGGAGGCCGACGAACGCCTTGGGGCCCGGGTCGGGGGAGGCGGTGCGCATGTTCTCCAGCGGCTGGCAGGCCGCGGGCCGGGCGGTGCCGCCGCCGTCGGGCTTCGCCGGGAACTCGGTGATCTGGAAGCCGTCCACATCGCCGCCCGTCACCGCGGCCGACTTCAGCCGGGGCTCGTCGAGCGGGGCGGCGGCCGGCGCGTCCGACTCCGTCGCCGAGGCGGAACCTGACGCGGCCGCGGACGTCGACCCGGACGTCGACGCGGACTCCTTCGCGTCGGAATCGCCGCCCCCGCCCCCGCACCCCGCCGCCAGCAGCGTGGTGAAAAGGACCGCCGCCGTCACTCTGCTCCGCCTGATCGGCCTCGTCCGCCTGATTCGCACGTGCTGACTCCCCGTCCTCGACAACAGTCGTTCCTCGACAACAGTCGTTAACAGCCTTTCGGAGCATCATTGCTTGATACCTACGGTGATTGAGGGGTTTTGCGGACACTGGTCCACCTCACGCCTCGACCGTTCGGCCGATCCCGTCGGCGACGGCTGCGCCTACCGTGAGCTGCATGAGATCCGGCTTGCTACGGGGTTGCGCACGAGGGGCCGTCGTCGGCGCGCTGGTCACGATGTCCGTCGTCGACCTGATGGTCGCGAGCGACGGCGGTCACGGCGTCTGGCGTCCGATGGCCGTCCTGGCGGTCGGCCTGGCCGCCGTGCTGTGGCCGGCCGCGCGCCGCCCCGCCTGGCTCACCCCGCAGCTGCGCACCGCCGTACCCGGCCTTCTCTCCGTGCTCTATACGGCGACGGCGGTGCTGTTCGATCGCCACGCGCCCTTCGGCCCGGGCGAGCTCGCCGTCCTGCTGTGCCTGCTGTTCATCGCCGTACGGCACTGTCCGCCGCGCTGGGCCGTGGTGTGCGCGGCGCTGGACGCGGGGGCGCTGCTGGTGACGCCGGCCCGGTACTTTCGGCCGTTGTGGTCGGGGGAGTGGCTGGCCTACGCGCTGATCGGGCTGGTCCTCGTCGGGCTCGTCGCCGGGCTCGCGGCCTATCTGCGCTCGCTGGACTACCGCCGTACCGTGGCCGTCGCCGAGACGCGCCGTGCGGAACGCCTCGCCATCGCCGCCGACCTGCACGACTTCGTCGCCCACCATGTCACCGGGATCCTCGTGCAGACACAGATGGCCCGCATGATGGAGACCTCGCGGCGGGACCGGCCACCGAGCCAGGTCTCGCAGGACGGCCCGGGTCTCGACCCGGTCCTCGCGGGCATCGAGCGCGCCGCCACGCAGGCCCTCGCGTCCATGCGCCGTACGGTCGGCGTCCTGCGCGCCCCCGACGGCGACCCGAACGCGGAGGGCGCCCGCCGTCCCGTCGGCGACCTGGCCGCCGTCGCCGAGCTCGCCGACGACTTCGCGAGCACGGCCCAGCGGGTCGTCCTCGACCGGGACCCGGCCGTCTCCGACGACCTCCCGCACGAGGTGCAGGCCGCCGCCTTCCGTGTCGTACAGGAGGCGCTGACCAACGTACGACGGCATGCCGCCGACGCCGACACGGTCACCGTGGGGCTGCGCCAGGACGGCGTTCGGCTGGAGGTGACGGTGTGCGACGACGGCCGCGGCGGCACGCAGCTGCCCGCCGAGGCGCACGGCGGCGGCTTCGGCCTCGTCGGTCTCACGGAACGCGTCACCGCCCTCGGCGGCGAACTGCACGCCGGCCCGACGCGGACCGGACACGGCTGGGAGGTCAGGGCACGGTTCCCGACCAGGTGACCAGGTGCCCGGGTGAGCCCGTGAGCCCGTAAGCCCGTCGCTGTCTCTCGTCACAGCTCCGGGTCGGGTGCCGCGTGTCGGGCCAGCAGGGTCAGTTCCTCCTCGTCGAGGCGGCGGGAGCAGCGGGCGGCGGGGTCGTAGGCGACGAGGGTGCTCACGCAGGTGCAGTACACCCGGGCGCCGCGGGTGATGCGGCTGACCAGGCGGAAGGAGGCGCGGCGGACCAGGCCGGACGTGGTGCTGATGACGACCGGCTCGGGCTGGGGGACGAGGGCCTCGAGGTAGTCGAGTTCGTGGCGGGAGTAGACGGCCCGGGGGCGCACCTCCTGGTCGGGCCGGCCCTGCTGGAGGTAGAGCAGGTCCATGTGGGCGTCCTGGATCATCTCCAGCAGCCGGACGTTGTTCACATGGTTCAGGGAGTCCAGGTCGCTCATGCGGACCCGGCGGCTGTAGAGGTGCGGGCGGCCGTCCGGCGGCACGTCGAGGGTGCTGCGGACGTCGGACGCCAGGGCGTGGGGGGTCAAGGTGTCACTCCGTGGGCGGGGGCGTGTCCCGGTGGACCGGATCGGCGGCGGGCGGCGAGGCGCGTTCACTCGGCTTCACTCGGCTTCTCTCAGCGTTGCTCGGCTTCACTCGGCTTCACTCGGTTCTGCTGCCCGGCTTCACCCGGCCGTGTGGCTCCCGATCGGCCGGAGGGCCTCCTCGACGAGGTCGGCCGCGGTCCCCGCCCCGCCCGACCGGGCGATCTCCTCGCGCAGGGCGGAGATGCCCGCGCGGATGCCCGGATCGGACGAGACCCGCAGTACGGCGTCCCGCAGGGCCTGCGGAGTGGCGTGCTCGCGCGGCAGATGGACGCCGAGCCGCAGGTCCTCGATCCGGTCGGCGTTGACGCGCTGTTCGGCCATCTGCGGAACCGCCACCATGGGGACGCCGTGCTGCACGGCCTCCATGGCGCCGCCCATCCCGGCGTGCGTGACGAACGCGTCGGCGTGGGCGAGCACGGCCAGCTGCGGCACCTGCGCGTGGACCTCGAAGTTGCCCGGCAGCGGGCCCAGATCGGCCGGCGGGACCGAGGGGCCGACGCACAGCACGACATGCCAGGGCAGCCCGCCGAACGCCGCCAGGCAGGCCCGGTAGAACTCCGGCCGCCGGGTGAACTGGGAGCCCAGCGAGATCAGCAGCACCGGCACGTCCGGGTGGGGCGGCCGCCAGGAGCCCTGGTAGGAGCGGTCCCCGAGCGCGGGTCCCGCGTAGGCGACGCTGCGGGCGGCGACGGTCTCCGCGCGGCGCTGGAAGGAGCGGGGCAGACAGGCGACGGCGAAGTCCGGCCGCTCGATCTCGTGGATCCGGGAACTGCTGACACCGCGTTCCGTGAAGGCCGCCGCCAGCTCCGGATAGCCCGGGATGTCGGCGAGGCCGGGCAGGTCGAAGAGCTCCGGGACGATGCCGTCGTAGAAGAGGTGGGTGGGCGAGCACAGGACGGTGGGGACGTTCCACTGCGCGCCCAGCAGCAGGCCCGCGAAGCCGTAGACGTCGTACAGCACCAGGTCGGGGCGGTCCCCGGCGTAGGCGCGGGTGAGGGCGGGCAGGGAGCCCAGCGAGGCGTGGACGGCCAGTTCGAAGCCCTCGGAGAGCAGCTCGGGGGCGTCCCCGCCGTCGGAGGCGACCGGGTAGAGCACGGGCTCGGCGCCGGCCGCCTTCACCTGGTGCACGAAGTCCTCGGTGATGGCGTACGTGACCCGGTGCCCCCGCCGTACCAGCTCCTCGACCACCCCCAGGGTCGGGTTGACGTGCCCGTGCATCGGCAGATTGACGACGGCGATGTGAGCGGGGCTTGTGCCAGACACGTTGCGTGATTCCTGTCCTGTTACGGGGTGTGGGGGGCGTGGGGGGTACGGAGTGGGGATTTCGGGGCGGGGGCATGGGGCGTCGGAGGCGGGGCGTCTGATTAAAGACGCACCGCCCGTCCTCGCTACCGGCATCTGCGGAAAGGTCACTCCATCAGGGAGCCCGGCACGGCGGCGCGTTGACAGCGGGGCCGTGACCCGCGGTCGCGATGGGCCGTTGGGGTACAGGACAGCGGGAGCCCAGCACAGGAGCAGCCTCATGGCCGGATCGCATCTGCCCTTCATGGAGGAGGGGATGGCCCGCTGGCCGTTCGGTCCGCCCCACGCCGGACTCGCCCTGGAGTGCGCGGGCACCCCGCCCCCGCTGGAGGAACTGCGGGCGCTGGCGGCCGAACGCTGGGCCGCGCTGCCCCGCCTCGCCCACCTCCTGGTCCCGCCCGCCCGCGGCCCCGGCCGCCGCCATCGCTGGGCGACCGACGAGGGCTCCTACGACCTGACGCACCAGGTCGTCCGCACCGACAGCACCCTCCAGGAGGGGCTGCGGGAGTGGTTCCAGCGCCCCTTCCCGGCCGACCGGCCGCCCTGGAACCTCCACCTGCTGCGGGGAGCCGCGGACGGGCACGTGGGCGGTGATACGGACGGGGGGTTCGCCCTTCTCTTCCGTATGCACCACAGCCTGCTCGACGGCCGTTCCGTGACCACCCTGCTGCGCGCCCTCCTCGACGGCGGCCGCCCGGTGGACGCCCCCGCGTCCCTCGCCGCGCCCGGCGCGCGCCGACGCACGGTCGAACCCGCGATCGGCGGCCCGCCCGGAATGCTGACCACGGGACTGCCGGTGCCCCTGCCGGGCAAGGGCGAGCGCCGCCCGGCCCACACCGCCGTACGCCTCCCCGCCGACCTGCTGCGGGCGGCCCGCGAGGCGGCGCGCGGGCGGACGGCGACCACCAACGACGTGTTCCTGGCGGCGGCCTCGGGGGTGCTGCGGTCGTGTCTGCTGACGTCCGCCGACGGCCTGGAAGGGGGGTCGGGCCTGGGGTCGGGCCTGGGTTCGACCGCGGGGGCGCGGCAGGTCTGGCTGTCGGTCCCGGTGGACCAACGGCCCTCAGAGTGCGGTGACTTCCTCGGCAACGCGTTCACCAACGTGCGCGTCCCCGCGCCGGTGACGCTGCCCGACCCCGCGGCCCGGCTGATCGCGTGCGGCGGTCTGCTGACCGCCGTCACCCGGCCCCGCCGCACGGCGGAGAGACTCATCGAGGGCGCACTCGGAGCCTTCCCCGGGACGACCCAGGCGCTGGCCCGCGGAAAGTTCTTCGCCGCCGCCTATGCACCGGCCGCGTGCTCCTACGTCCATCTCCGCGAAGGCGTCCGTGCGGGCGTCCGCGAAGGCTTCCGTGAGACCGGAGTGGACGGAGCGGCCGGACGGACTCTCGCCGGGCGGCCTCTGCGGTACATCACCGCGGTGCCCATGGTGCCCCCGGACGACACGGTCACCTTCGCGCTCGGCGGCTGCGCCCAGGGACACACCCTGAGCGTCGCCACCAACTCCGGCGACGAGGACGCGGACCTCCTCGCGGACGCGTTCCTCCACGAACTGGGGCTGCTGGCCGGCGACGGCGCACGCTGAGCGCGGCGCCGACGCGGGGGCTCACTGATCCGAGTAGGCGATGTCCCCCACCGTCCAGGCGCTGACGTCCGCGAGGGCGACGCGGTACATGCCGCCGGTGTCGGGGATGCCCATCGTGCCCTGGAGGATGCGGGCGAGGTGGAAGTGCAGGTGGGTGGGGCGCGGAGGCTTCTGGCCGGTGTCCGGGGCGGTGAAGACGGCGGCGAAGGGCCGCAGCTCCTCGGAGGCCCGGAGCACCTCGGCCACCCGTTCCTTCCACAGGGCCTCGGGGGCCAGCCGTCCCGTGATGACGGCTCCGGGGAGCACCACCGTGAGAGACATCTGACTCTGTTGCTCCGCCTCCACCATCGCGGCGATACGGACGAGCAGGTCATCAGGGGGCGCCATGGGTGTGGAGCCTACTCCTGATGCCCCCTGCCGCGACGTGCCCCTTACTGCGACTTGCGTCCCGCGTCGGCCGGTCGGCCGTTGCCCTTGGCGGGGGCGCGGCGGCGGCCCTGGGCGGGACGGCTGCGGCGGTTGCGGGCAGCCGGTCCGCCTGCGGGGCGGGCTTCGGCGGGCGGGGGAGTGAGGACTACGGGCACGCCCGAGGGGGCCTGCGCGCCGGTGATGCGGCTCAGCTCGGCCGCGCCGGGGCGGACCCGGGTGGTCTGCGGGCTGATGCCGGCGTCCGCCATCAGGCGGGTCATCTCGCGGCGCTGGTGGGGCAGGACCAGCGTGACGACCGTGCCGGACTCGCCCGCGCGGGCGGTACGGCCGCCCCGGTGCAGGTAGTCCTTGTGGTCGGCGGGCGGGTCCACGTTGACGACGAGGTCGAGGTCGTCGACGTGGATGCCGCGGGCGGCGACGTTGGTCGCCACCAGCACGGTGACGTGGCCGTCCTTGAACTGGGCCAGGGTGCGGGTGCGCTGGGACTGGGACTTGCCGCCGTGCAGGGACGCGGCGCGCACGCCTACGGCCAGCAGCTTCTTGACCAGCCGGTCCGTCGCGTGCTTGGTGTCCAGGAACATGATCACGCGTCCGTCGCGGGCGGCGATCTCCGTCGTCGTGGCGTGCTTGTCGTCGTCGTCCACGTGCAGCAGGTGGTGCTCCATCGTGGTGACCGCGCCGGCGGACGGGTCGACGGAGTGCACGACCGGGTCGTGGAGGTACGTACGGACCAGGCGGTCGACGTTGCGGTCCAGGGTGGCGGAGAACAGCATCCGCTGTCCGTCCGGGCGGACCTGGTCGAGCAGCGCGGTGACCTGGGGCAGGAAGCCCATGTCGGCCATCTGGTCGGCCTCGTCGAGGACGGTGATGGAGACCCGGTCGAGGCGGCAGTCGTCCCGGTCGATGAGGTCCTTGAGCCGGCCGGGGGTGGCGACGACGACCTCGGCACCGCCCCGCAGGGCGCTGGCCTGGCGGCCGATCGACAGTCCGCCCACGACGGTGGCCAGGCGCAGGCGCAGCGCGCGGGCGTGGGGGGTGAGGGCGGCGGTGACCTGCTGGGCGAGCTCTCGGGTGGGCACGAGGACCAGGGCCAGCGGGTGGCGGGGCTCCGCGCGCTGGCCGTCGAGGCGGGCCAGCAGGGCGAGGCCGAAGGCGAGGGTCTTGCCGGAGCCGGTGCGGCCACGGCCCAGGACGTCCCGGCCGGCCAGCGAGTTCGGCAGGGTCGCGGCCTGGATCGGGAACGGGGCGGTGACGCCCTCGGCGCCGAGCGTGGTCAGCATCTGCGCGGGCAGGTTCAGCTCGGCGAAGGACTCGACCGGGGGCAGGGCCGGGGTGACGGTGACGGGCAGGGCGAACTCGCCGCGGGGCCCGGCGGCGGCGGCCCCGTTGCCTCGGCCGCCGCCACGACCGTTGCGCACGCCCTTGGGCGCGGCCTTGGCCGCCGGGGCGGAAGCGTTCTTGCGGTGCGCGCCCGTGCGGGAGCGGGTGGAGCCGTTGCTCGTGCGATCAGTACGATCCGTGCGATCCGTGCGGTTCATTGGGGAACCTTCCTCGATGCGTGGCCGGCACGTATCGAGGAATTCCTGCCAGCCGGGTCGGGCCGAGTGGGCCGGGCCGTATGGGGATTCGCAAGACTGAGCCGAAGAAAAGCAGGAACAAGCAGAAAAAAGCAGAACACAAAGAAACGCGCTGGGGTCCGCACTTCCAGAGTGCGGACCCCAGTCACATAAAAAGCGTCAGCGTCAGGCGGGAACGATGTTCTCGGCCTGCGGGCCCTTCTGGCCCTGCGTGACGTCGAAGGTAACCTTCTGGCCTTCCTGAAGCTCGCGGAAGCCGGAGGTGGCGATGTTCGAGTAGTGCGCGAACACGTCGGCGCCGCCGCCGTCCTGCTCGATGAAGCCGAAGCCCTTTTCCGCGTTGAACCACTTCACGGTGCCAGATGCCATATTGAATCTCCCTTTGGGGCGGTGCCCGGAGTCCGCACTTTGCCGACCCGGAGTCGCAGTGGCGATGTACCCCGATAACAAAAAGAGTGCTCGTCGACGAAGGTCGGAAGAGCACTCGAAGCCTCTGGTAACCAAAACTGCAACGACTATCACGGTAGCACAGGGCGCCTTCTGGCTGCTTCTGGCGGCTTCTAGTCGTATTTCTACAGTAGCCGCGACAGATATTCGGTCGCCCGGGTGTCGGCGTCGGCCTTCCTCAGCCTTCGTGGACGCTCGACTCGGCTCTGGTCGGCTCGGTGTGCCGTCGGCGCATCTCCTCGTTCAGACGGAGGGCCTCCTCGAGCTGGTCCTCGAGGATGATGATGCGGCAGGCGGCCTCGATCGGGGTGCCCTGGTCGACGAGCTCGCGGGCGCGGGAGGCGATGCGCAACTGGTAGCGGGAGTAGCGGCGGTGGCCGCCCTCGGAACGGAGCGGGGTGATGAGCCTGGCCTCGCCGAGGGCCCGCAGGAACGCGGGGGTCGTGCCCAGGATGGCGGCGGCCCGGCCCATGGTGTAGGCGGGGTAGTCGTCGTCATCGAGGCTCGCGACGGCGGGGGAGTCATCAGCGGGCATAACACCTTCGTTTCGGGAACTTCGTCTTCGTGTGCAGGATGCGCTTCGAGGATGTGCCCCGAGGACGCGTCGAGGGGGCCCGGGTGCGTTGGTCACCCGGGCCCCGAAGGGATCAACAACATCTGTCGGCGGGTTATTGCGCCGACGCTCTGTTTCCGCAACGACGCCCGGGAGGGCGGGGGTGCGGGGATCGTGGCTGCTCGACTGGGGACCACCTTCCCAACCCGGGTCGTTTGCCCGCTCGACTCTTGGCTACAGCAGAAACCCTAACGCTGTCGTGGGGCAATGTCTATGACGGCCACGGTAGATTTCATGGATACGAAGGAGCAGGAAATGATCTATCACGTCGTGTCGCCCGACGAGTGGACCGCCGACCCCGGTCGGCCGTACGCCCCCGCCTCGCTCGCGGAGGACGGGTTCGTGCACTGTTCGCCGGACGAGGAGACCACGCTCGGCGTGGTCAACGCGTTCTACGGGCCCGGGCCCCGCCCCCTGGTGGCGCTGCTGCTCGACGAGGAGCGGCTCACCGCGCGCTGCGCCTGGGAGGCGGCCGCTCCCACACCCCCGCCGGGGGTCGCCGCGAGCACCCTCTTCCCCCATGTCTTCGGTCCCCTCGACCGCGACGCCGTCACCCACGTCCTCGAGGTCCGGTGGGACGCGGAGGGACGGGCGACGGGCCTTGGCTGACCAGCCCGGTTCTGCGATGACCAGACCCACCGGCAGATGCGACTGACGTCGCCTACGGCGTCGTAGAAACAAGGGAGGGACCTGCCGACGCGCGTCGGCAGGTCCCTTCTCTGTGTACTTCTGTCGTGCGTACCTCTGTCACGCGTCCTGGGGTTCGGCGCTGCCGAGCAGGGCCGATGCCGTCTGGAGCGGGGTGAGGCGGTGCGCGGGCGAGGGCGCGGGCGCCGCGGCCTCGGGGGTGGGGTGGCAGGTGAAGCCGAGGCGGGTCATGGCCCGGGTGACCTCGCCGCTGGTGAAGTCGCGGCGGTCCTGCCGGGTGACGATCTCGCCGACCTGCTTGACCGGGTAGCGGCGGCGGCCGATGGTCACGGACTCACCCGTGATCAGCTCGGGCGCGACGCCCGCCATCGAGGCCAGCACCCCACTCTTGGTCAGGTCGAACGGGTACCGGGCGATGACACAGCGCATGTTGCCTCACAGAGAGTAGAAGGGCGGGCTGACCGGGACGACGTCCCGCAGTCGGGTTCGGTCCGTGTACGTGGAGCCGGCGCGGTGGGCGACGAGTTCGGCCCGGGTGATCGAGCCCGTGCACTGGTCGTCGCCGTCGCACAGGAGCAGGTAGTCGACGCGGGCGCCGGCCATGACGGACAGGGCCACTTCGACCGTCATGTCGTCGCTCACCCGGGGTCCGGACCCGTCCATGTCGTGCAGGGCGTGGGCCGGCGTCGGGCGGAGCTGCGTCGATACCTGGGGCAAAGCTGCCTCCTGAAGGGGGGGATGGGGACTAGGCCGCCGGGCGGAAGGCGGAGCGGCGCGGGGTCCTGCGGCGCGCGGCCTCGCCTGCGCCCTGGCCGCCCTCGGCCGTACGCTCCCCGGCGCCGCGGCCACCACGGCGACCACGGGACGAACGCGACGTCGAGGACCCGCCGGAACCGCCGGACGAGCGGCGGGGGCGTTCCACGACGGGCGCGCGGATGACGACGGGCACGCCCGAGGGGGCCTGCGCGCCGGTGATGCGGGTCAGCTCCGCCTCGCCGGAACGCACCGGGGTGATCTGCGGGTTGATGCCGGCGTCCGCCATCAGCCGGCTCATGCCGCGCCGCTGACCGGGCGTCACCAGGGTGACCACGCTGCCGGACTCGCCGGCGCGGGCGGTACGGCCGCCGCGGTGCAGGTAGTCCTTGTGGTCGCTGGGCGGGTCGACGTTGACGACGAGGTCGAGGTTGTCGACGTGGATGCCGCGGGCGGCGACGTTGGTCGCCACCAGCACGGTCACGTGCCCGGTCTTGAACTGGGCGAGGGTGCGGGTGCGCTGCGGCTGGGACTTGCCGCCGTGCAGGGCCGCGGCGCGCACACCGCTGTTCAGCAGGTGCGTGGTCAGCCGGTCCACCGCGTGCTTGGTGTCCAGGAACATCAGCACGCGTCCGTCGCGCGCCGCGATCTCGGTGGTCGTGCGGTGCTTGTCCGTGTCGTGTACATGGAGCACGTGGTGCTCCATCGTGGTGACCGCGCCCGCGGACGGGTCGACGGAGTGCACGACCGGGTCGTGGAGGTACGTACGGACCAGACGGTCGACGTTGCGGTCCAGGGTCGCCGAGAACAGCATCCGCTGTCCGCCGGGACGCACCTGGTCGAGCAGCGCGGTGACCTGGGGCATGAAGCCCATGTCCGCCATCTGGTCGGCCTCGTCGAGGACGGTGATGTCGACGGCGTCGAGCCGGCAGTCGCCGCGGTCGATGAGGTCCTTCAGCCGTCCCGGCGTCGCCACGACGACCTCGGCTCCGGCGCGCAGCGCACCGGCCTGCCGGCCGATCGACATCCCGCCGACGACGGTGGCCAGGCGCAGGCTCACGGAGCGGGCGTACGGGGTGAGCGCGTCGGTGACCTGCTGGGCGAGCTCCCGGGTGGGCACCAGGATCAGGGCCAGCGGCTGGCGGGGCTCCGCGCGCCGGCCGGCCGTACGGGCCAGCAGGGCGAGGCCGAAGGCGAGGGTCTTGCCGGAGCCGGTGCGGCCACGGCCCAGGACGTCCCGGCCGGCCAGCGAGTTCGGCAGCGTCGCTCCCTGGATCGGGAACGGCACGCTCACGCCCTCGTGGCCGAGCGAGGCCAGCAGACGCGCCGGCAGCTCGAGATCGGCGAACGACTCGACGGCGGGCAGCGGGGGAGTCATGGTCTTCGGCAGCGCGAACTCGCCCTGGAGAGCGGCCGGTCGACGGCCCTGACCGGAGGAGCGGCGCGGAGCGCCGGAGCGGCCGGCTGTGGATCCCGAGCGACGGTCGTAGGTGTTGCGGGTATTTCGGGCACGTTCACGGTTCATGAGAAACCTTCCTTGATGCGGGCGCGTATCAAGGAATTCCCGCAGCAAATTGAACGGCGCAAAGAATCGCGAGAACGAGCCGAAGTCGACAGGGCTGGAATCGCCCTGGAAAGCAGCGAGCTGGGGCCCGCACCCCAAGGTGCGGGCCCCAGCTGCGAAGTACGCGTCAGCGCCTGATGTCAGGCGGAGACGATGTCAGGCGGGAACGATGTTCTCGGCCGTCGGGCCCTTCTGGCCCTGCGCGATGTCGAAGGACACCTTCTGGCCTTCCTGCAGCTCGCGGAAGCCCTGGGCGGCGATGTTCGAGTAGTGGGCGAAGACGTCGGGGCCGCCGCCGTCCTGCTCGATGAAGCCGAAGCCCTTTTCCGCGTTGAACCACTTCACGGTGCCAGTAGCCATTTTGTTTCTCCTTCGGGACGGTGTTCGGAGCCGCCGAATGCGAACTCCGGTCGCCGTGATGATCGCCCGTCGGAAAAACCTTCTGGGAACCACAACTGCAACTGAGGTCGACACTAGCATGGCGCGATCGCCCCGGTACGGTGCATGATTTCCTCCTGGTCCGCCCTCGCGGGAATATTCATCGCGCCCCGCGGTAATTTCTCCTGCCGCGGTCACAGATATTGCTCTGCCCGGACGACAGCGTTGCTGCGGGTTTTTCGGGCCTCGGCTCCATGACCTCGCCCTACGGGGAGCAGGGGCGGGGGTGGGGCAGGGGGACGAGGGTGGGGCGGGGCGGGGCCGGGCGGCGGATGTGCGAGGAAGGCCACAACAGCGGCAACGGCTTCCACGACTGCAACGGCGGCGACATCCGTGACAGCCGTGCCGTCTCAGCCGGGCTCGTCGGTGTGCGCACGCCGGGCCTGGGAACGGCTGCTGTCCAACCAGGGCGAGGGGACCGACGTTCCGTCGGCGGCGTCGGCGTCGGCAGCGCGGCCGGTGTCCACCGTCAGGTGGAGCAGGGTGCCCCCGCCGTTCGCGCCCGTGGGATAACTGCGGGGTTCGTCGCAGTGGAACACCTGGCGCAGGACGAGCGCGACCTGCTGGGCGACCTCGGGGTCAGCCGCGATGACGCGCACCTCGGCGAGCCCGTCGCGCAGGGGCGGGACTTCCCAGCTCTCGGGAACGGTCCCGGGGACGGTTTCAGGGACGGTCGCGGGAACGGTCGCGGGAACAGTCTCAGGGGTGCCGTCGACGTCCCGGGGGCCGCTTGACCTCGTACGCATGGACGCCACCGCTCTCTGCTGCCGCCTGCCCCCGACACGCCCACCGTACTCTCGCGCGGTCCCGGCCGGACGGGTGCGAGCGAACGGGCAGGGGCCCTACGGGAGGTGGGAGTACCGTGAAGGAGTCGAGGGTTCTTCGCGCGCCCGCTTCCACGCGGCGCCGTTCTCGGCGTACGACGACGCCGGGCCGGTCCCGTCCTGGCCTGGGGCAGGGTGCGCCTCATGACTGTGAACCTGCCCGACCGGCGGCACCGACAGGGCCCCTCCCCCGTGGAGGGGGAGCACATCCGCCCGCTGAGCCGGTGGCAGATCGAGGACCGGCGGCGCGAACTCGGGGACCTGTACGCGCAGACGTCCGGAGCCGAGCCCCACGCGTGGGACCGGGAGCGCGCCCTCTTCCTGCACCGCCTCGCCCTCGATGTACGACGGCCGGGCTTCGCCCTGCTGATCGCGGAGAGAAGCATGCGCGTGCAGACGGGCGTACAGACGGGCGTACAGACGGGCGTGGAGACGGACGTGCTGGCGGGGAGGGACGCACTCGCGGGCAGGGACGTGTTCCACGAGGCCGCCGCCTGGGTCGAGCCGGGTGCCGGGGCCGAGGCGACGGCCGGGGCCGGGGCGGGCGTCGGCCGTGGGGAGGGCCTTGTGCTGACGGGCTGCGCCTACGGCTTTCCGGTGCGCGACGACGGCCCTTGGTGGCAGGGCCTGGACGGATACCTCCCGCGCGACCTGCTCCGGCTCGCCGCCTCCGGCAGGCTCTACGCGATCTCCGGCCTCGTCGTCCCCTCCCGGGTGCGCACCCACGACCAGGGCCGTGAGTGGAACCTCGCCCGCCGCCTGCAGAAGCGGCTCCTCGCCGACCACGCCGCCGGGCTGGCCGACCACTCCGCCGTGCTCGGCGTCACGCTGGTGGACCGCGACGACGCCGTGACCCTCCGGGCCCTACGGTCCTGGGGCTGGCGCTCCGTCGCGGCCGACCCCCGGGACGCGTCCTGGTCCTCGCCGTGCCGCGCCCTGGTCGTCGGACCCTGACAGGGCCTCCGGGAAGGGCCCTGCGGGGACGGGTCTCCGGGAACGGGCCACCGGGCGCGTTCCTTTACTCTGCTCCTGCATGGAGATCGAAACCCTCATCGCGCAACTGGCAGACCCCGCCGGGCAGCTGAAAGCCAGTGAACTACAGCCGCTGACGGACGAGTTGAAGCGCATGGGTCCCCCGGCCTTCGACGCGGTCGTGGCGGCCTGGCGGCGGGAGGAGTTCACGGCCTGGCAGCTGGGCCGGTTCCTGGACGGTTTCGACGAGCGGTCGGCGCACCAGTACGCGGCCGCCGCGGCCGACCCCGACCGGTCGCTGGCCGCCGGCGGCTTCGCCGGTCTCCTCCGGCTGCGGGTGGAGTCCGACGCCGGACTCCGGGCCCTGGTGGGAGCCTTCACGCGCCGGGACGGCGTCCCCTCCGGGGCCGCGGACTACGCCCGGCTGCTCGCCGACGCCTTCGGACCCCGGCTGCGCCGTCTGCGCCGCGACCCCGCCGAGTCCCCGAAGACGCGGCGGGCGGCACTCGCGGCGCTGGCGGCGGGCGGCGGCGCCGACGCCCTCGACCCGCGCGACCGGGCGACGATCGAGCGGCTGATCCGGGTGAAGATCCCGCACGAGATCCCGGAGCTTCCGGCGCCGATCCTCAGCGCCTGGTGGCTGGCCGTGCCCGGAGCGTCGTACGAGGGACTGTTCGAGGCGTTGGGGCTGCACGACCGGCGGCCCATCACGGTCCGGGCCGGCGTCGAGGCGACGGAGGGCAGCCGTGCCCTGCTCGAGCTGACCGGGTCCGACGGCGCCCGTCGCACGGTGGGACGGGTCTTCGTCACCCCGGAACTGGACGGCTGGCGGCTCGTCTACGGTCCGCTCCGTCTGCTGCTCGGCGAACCGTGGGACCCCTGGATGGAGTCGGTCGAGCGGCTCAGCGCCCACTGCGGTCAGGCCCAGTTCTTCTTCGTGGACGACCACGGCGGCTCGGACCTGTGGGTGGTGGCCGAGAAGGGCCGGGTGATCCGTCGGTACACCGCCGAGGACGACCCCGAATGGGTGGGAGACCCGCTGCCCTGGGAGACCCTCGCGACCGAAGACCGCTACTACGACCCCGAGTTCGACGACTGGCCGGCCAACGCGGGCACGGACGGCGCCGAGACCGCCTGCGCCCACCTCTCCGTCGACCCGGGCGAGGTCGGAGCCGACACCCGGATACGCGGCCACGGCTGGCTGGCGCTCACCGAACCGGACGTGGGGCACGGGGCGTTTCCTGGCACGCTTCCTCTCTGATCCTCTCGGATCCCCTCCGATCTGATCCCCTCTGACACCTGCCGCCGTGCTCGTGCGACCGCCGAGTCCGTCCACAGCCTGTGGACGAGTTCGTCTGGTGAGCTCGGTGGTCGGCTTCATGACGGCGGTCATAGGCTGAGGGCGGCGGGAGTGGGAAGGCGTGTGGAACGGCGGCGGAGGTGGTCGGAGATGGCTGAGGCGGAGTCGGAGGCGGTGACAGCGCCGGTGGAGGTGGCGGTTGCGGTGCCGGGGGCGTCCGGGCGGGGGCCGCGGGAGCGGATGGTGTTCAGCGCGGCTCAGTTGATCCGGCGGGACGGGGTCGTGGCCACGGGAATGCGGGAGGTCGCCGCGCACGCCGAGGCGCCGCGCGGTTCGCTCCAGCACTACTTCCCCGGCGGCAAGGAGCAGCTGGTCAACGAGGCGGTGGGCTGGGCGGGCCGGTACGCGGGCAACCGGGTCGCCCGTTTCCTCGCCGCGCTGCCCGAGCCGACGCCCGGCGGGCTGTTCGCCGAGATGGTGCGTCAGTGGACCGACGAGTACGAGGCCGTCGGCTTCGCGTCCGGCTGCCCGGTGGCCGCCGCCACGGTGGACTGCGCGGAGTCCGTCGTATCCACGCGTGAGGCGGCGGCCGGGGCGTTCGCGGCCTGGACCGGGCCGGTGGCCGGGGCCCTGGTGGACATGGGGGTGCCGCGGGAACGCGCCGACGCGCTGGCCACGCTCATGATCAGCTCCCTGGAGGGGGCCCTCCTCATCGCCCGGGCGGAACGGGACGTACGCGCCCTGACGACCGTGTCCGGAGAACTCGGCCCCCTCCTGGACGCGGCGGTCACCCGCGGCCGTGGGCCCCGCGGGTGAACGGCTCGAAGGTGTGGCTGAAGTCCCACGTGCCCTGGGCGATCCCGGAGCAGGAGTCGGAGCCGCCGGTGCCCACGCAGCCGCCGTTGTCGCGCTGCAGGGCCCAGAAGGAGAGCGTGCCGATCCCCTTGGCGACGGCCCACCGCTCCACCGTGACCGCGTTCTGCACGGTGAAGGTCTCCGCCGGGCCGTAGTCGTCGATGCCGGGCATCTCGGTGACGCCGATCAGGCGCCAGAGCTGGGCCGAGCTCTTCCCCGGGTAGAGGGCGGCGAGTTGGGCGTGCAGCCCGGTGGCGGCGGTCTCGGTGTCGGTCGCCATGTCGTGGGCGGCGCCGTCGTAGTAGTCGAACGTCATGATGTTGACGACGTCCACGCGCGCGCCGTTGGCGACGGCGTTCTTCAGCAGGGCCAGGCCGTTGACCTCCAGGCCCTTGGTCGTCGTCGGCAGGGTGTAGGAGAACTGCACGCTGCGGCCGGTGTGCCGGGCCCAGCGCTGGACCTCGGCGACGGCCTTGTTGCGGCGGTCGATCCCGGCGGCGTTGTCGAGCGAGTCGGCCTCGATGTCGAGGTCGATACGGCTGATGCCGTACGTCGTGACGAGGCTCTCGTACACCTTGGCGATGGAGTGGACGTCGGTGCAGCTGTCGGCGAGTTCGGTGCCGGTGGTGTCGGCGCTGTAGCCGCCGAAGGACGGGATGACGTCGCCGCCGCGCGCCTGGATCGTGGCGATGTCCGCGCCGAAGACGGCCTTGCCGATGGGCTGGGAGGCCTGGCCGTTCCAGTACGCGGTGCAGGAGCCCGCCGCGTCCGTCTGGAGAAAGGCCATGGTCAGGTACTTGTTGCCGGAGGCGGCGGCGAGGGCGGCCGGGCTGTGGCCGGTCCACGCCTCGAAGTACGGCGCGGCCACGTGCGCGGGCAGGGGGTGGGCCGGGTGCGAGGGGGCTTGCTGTGCGGCGAGCGCGCCGCCTCCGCCGAGGGCGACCAGTCCGGCGGACAGGGCGGTGACGGACAGACAGGACAGCAACGCACGAAGAGAACCAGGTCGTCTCATTGACGCTCCCTTGGAGGGCAGGGGTGAGTTGCGTGGGGGTGGGTCGGAGGTGCGTTCGCGTGGGGGCGAATGGCGACCAGCTTTGGACTAGACCAGTTAACTGTCAAGGTTCTTTACAGTTAACTGACCAAGCGGTTCGGCCGTAGTCGCCCGCACGCGCCCGTAGTCCTCGCGACGGAGTCGACGACGGTTTCGTACTGCGTGGCGAGTAGGGGAGAGTGTCGGCAGCCGTACGACGACAGGACGGGGGCGTCCCGGAGACGCTGGGCGGACAGCCTGGCATCAGATGCGGAGACCCCCTGTCGTGGCAACTTTCCTGTACCGAGTAGGCCGTCTGGCCTTCCGGCGACGCTGGTACGTCGCCCTGATCTGGGCGGCGGTCCTGGCCGCCGTCGGACTGGGCGCGGTCAAGGCGCCGGGAGCCGTCGACGAGGAGTTCTCGATGCCGGGCATCGAGTCCCAGAAGGCGTTCGACCTGCTGGAGCAGCGCTTCCCGGGGACGACGGCGGACGGGGCGAGCGCGCGGATCGTGTTCGTCGCGCCGAGCGGTGAGAAGGTCACCGCGGCCGAGAACCGCGAGGCCGTCGAGAAGGCCGTGGACGAGCTGGCCGACAGCGCGCAGGTGGCGGGCGCCGCCGACCCCTTCCAGGCGCAGGCGGTCAGCAAGGACGGCACGACGGCGTACGCGACCGTCACCTACAAGGTCAAGGCCACCGACCTCACCGACGCCAGCAAGACCCACCTCGAGCAGACCATCGAGGCGGCCCGCGACTCCGGGCTGACCGTCGAGGCCGGCGGCACCGCCATGGCCGAGCAGGGCGGGGCGGGCGGCCTCGCCGAGGTGATCGGCATATCGGTGGCCGCGGTCGTGCTGCTGATCACCTTCGGCTCGCTGGCCGCGGCCGGACTGCCGCTGCTCACCGCCGTCATCGGCATCGGCGTGAGCATGGCGACGATCCTGGCGCTGGCCAGCGCCCTCGGCCTGTCCTCGACGACCGGCACCCTGGCGATGATGCTGGGCCTGGCGGTCGGCATCGACTACGCCCTGTTCGTCGTCTCCCGCTACCGCGAGGAGCGCGGCAAGGGCCGTACGCCGCAGGAGGCCGTCGGTCTGGCGGTCGGCACGGCCGGCAGCGCGGTCGTGTTCGCGGGGCTCACCGTCGTCATCGCCCTCGCCGGGCTCGCCGTGGTCGGCATCCCGATGCTCACCAAGATGGGGCTCGCCGCGGCGGGCGCGGTCGTCGTCGCCGTGCTGATCGCGCTGACCCTGGTCCCGGCGTTCCTCGGCTTCTGGCCCGACGCCGTGCTCTCGCGGCGGGCCCGCAAGAGCGGTCGTACAGAGGAGAGCGCCGTCGACAACGGGGGCACACGGTGGGCGCGGTTCGTGCTGCGTCGGCCCGTGCCCGTGCTGCTGCTGGGCGTGGTGGGCCTCGGGGCCCTCGCGGTGCCGATGACCGACCTCCAGCTCGGTATGCCCGGCGACGAGGCCAAGTCGACCGCCACCACCGAGCGCCGCGCCTACGACGCCCTCGCCGACGGCTTCGGACCCGGCTTCAACGGACCGCTGACCATCGTCGTGGACGCGAAGGGCGCCGACGACCCGAAGACGGCCGCGGCGGCGATCTCGAAGGACATCGCGGCCACCGACGGCGTCGTGTCCGTCTCCCCGGCGCGCTTCAACGAGGCCGGCGACACGGCGGTCTTCTCGGCCGTCCCCTCCACCGCGCCGACCGACGAGAAGACCAAGACGCTCGTGGAGACCATCCGGGACGAGCGTCCCGGGGTCGAGACCGAGACCGGAGCGACCTTCGAGGTCACCGGCACCACCGCGCTGAACATCGACATCTCCGACAAGGTGCAGGCGGCGCTGATCCCGTACCTCGTGGTCGTGGTCGGCCTGGCGATCGTGCTGCTCATGCTGGTCTTCCGTTCCCTCCTCGTCCCGCTCAAGGCGGCCCTCGGCTTCCTGCTCTCCGTCCTGGCCTCCCTCGGCGCGGTCGTCGTGGTCTTCCAGCAGGGCCACGGCGCGGAACTCCTGGGCGTGGAGCAGACCGGCCCGATCATGAGCCTGATGCCGATCTTCCTGGTGGGCATCGTCTTCGGCCTCGCCATGGACTACGAGGTCTTCCTCGTCTCCCGCATGCGCGAGGCGTACGTCCACGGCGACTCCCCCGGCCAGGCGGTCACCTCCGGCTTCCGGCACAGCGCCCGGGTGGTCGTCGCCGCCGCGCTGATCATGATCGCGGTCTTCGCCGGCTTCATCGGCGAGAGCGAGTCGATGATCAAGATGATCGGGTTCGGGCTGGCCTCCGCCGTCCTCCTCGACGCCTTCGTCGTCCGGATGGCGATCGTGCCGGCCGTGCTCGCCCTGCTCGGCCACAAGGCCTGGTGGCTGCCGGGCTGGCTGGACCGGGCGCTCCCGCGCGTCGACGTGGAGGGCGAGGCGCTCAGCCGCCGGGCCGACGCGGACCCGGCGTCCGCGTCCGGCGGTCCTGCGGAGGCGGCGGCGGACCGGGAAGTGGCGCACACCTGATCCGACCGCCCCGCCCCACCCCGCCAGGGACCGCCCGTGAGGACACGGGCGGTCCCGTCGGCGGTTCGTGCGCCCAGTGGTTCGTGCGCCGGGCGGTTCGTGCGCCCGGAGGTGCACGATGCACGATGGATCGAACCCACCGGCCGGACACCGATCGGGGAACCGGCCGGACACCGATCGGGGAACCGGCCGGACACCGATCGGAGAACCGATCGGACATCGGCCGGAGAGGCGATCGGACATCGGCCGGAGAACCGACCAGACCCTGACCGGAGAGCACCCGGAGACCACGATGAGCAGCAACCTGGAGCGCTACACCTACCGCTTCGAGCACTACGCGGAGCGGTGGCCCCTGGTCGTGGACGTGGTGGTGGTCCTCGCGCTGATGGGCTGCGCGACCCTCGGCAGCTCGCTCACCATGCCCGGCGCCGACCCGCCGGACCAGGACGTGACCGCCGTCGTCCTCATGGGCGTGTCCTGTCTCGCCCTGCTGAAGTACCGCAGCCACCCGCGCATCGCCGTCGCCGTGACCGCCGTCTGCACGGCCATCGCGATCGTGGTCGGGTACCTGCTCACCCCTCTGCTCCTGGCGCCCGTCATGGCGTCCCTCTACTGGCTGGCCAGCGTCGCCGACCGCAGGACCACCCGCGTCTACGGCATCACCACCATGGCGGCCCTCACGGTCGCGGCGGCGTTCTCCGACTCGATGGACGACGTCTCCCTGCTGCTCAGGACCATCGGCCCGTTCTTCTGGCTGCTGCTGCCCCTGGCCGCCGGCAACATGACACGGCTGCGGCGCGCCTATCTGACGTCGGTGCAGGCCCGCGCCGAGCACGCCGAGCGCACCCGCGAGGAGGAGGCACGGCTGCGCGTCACCGAGGAGCGCATGCGCATCGCCCGCGAGCTGCACGACGTCGTCGCCCACCACCTCGCCCTGGCCAACGCCCAGGCCGGCACCGCCGCGCACCTCGCGCTCACCAGTCCGCAGCAGTCGAAGAAGATCCTCACCGACCTGACCGGCACCACGTCCTCCGCGCTGCGCGAGCTGAAGGCCACGCTGGGGCTGCTGCGCCAGAACGACGACCCGGCCTCCGCCCCGCTGGAACCGGCCCCCGGCCTCACCCGCCTGCCCGAACTGGTCTCGTCGTACGCGTCCGCGGGACTCACCGTCACGGTGACCACGCAGGGCGAGCCGCGGCCGCTCTCTCCGGGGGTGGATCTGACCGCGTTCCGGATCGTGCAGGAGGCGCTCACCAACGTCGCCAAGCACGCGGCGGCGGAGACCGCGCAGGTACGGCTGGAGTACTCCGGGCTGCGGCTGCTGATCACGGTGAGCGACGACGGGCCGGCCACGGCCGCGGTCACCGCTTCCGACACCGCCGCCGTGCCGGGCCGGGGCTTCGGCGTCATGGGCATGCAGGAACGCGCCCGCTCCATCGGCGGCGAACTGTGCGCGGGCCCCCGCCCGGAAGGCGGCTTCGAGGTCACCACGGCCCTGCCGTTGCAGCCGACGCCGGCGGGGACGGTCGTGGACACCACGGAAACAACCGCAGCAACCGCAGAACCCGCAGCAACCGCAGCAACCGCAGAACCCGCAGCAACCGATGTGACCGCAGTAGTGACTGAAGGAGAAACCCCATGAGCATCAGGGTGCTGCTCGCCGACGACCAGGCCCTGTTGCGGGCGACCTTCCGGATCCTGATCGACTCCTGCGACGACATGGAGGTGGTCGGCGAGGCGTCCGACGGCGCGGAGGCGGTGCAGCTGACCGGCGTCCACCGTCCCGACATCGTTCTCATGGACATCCGGATGCCGGGCACGGACGGCCTCGCCGCCACCTCCGCCATCTGCGCGGACCCGGACCTGTCGGCGACCCGGGTCCTCATCCTGACCACCTTCGAGACCGAGGACTACGTCGCCCAGGCGCTGCGGGCCGGCGCCAGCGGCTTCCTCGGCAAGGACGTCACCGCCGACACCCTGCTGGCCGGACTGCGCACCGTCTCCGGCGGCGAGGCCCTCCTCTCGCCCGGCGCCACCCGCACCCTCATCACCCGCTTCCTCACGTCCCCCGCCCCCGGCGCCCAGCTGGCGCCCCCGGAACGCCTGGCCGACCTCACCGTCCGCGAACGCGAGGTCATGGCCCTGGCCGCGGAAGGCAAGTCCAACACCGAGATCGCCGAGGACCTCACCCTCAGCCCCCTGACCGTACGCACCCACATCCACCGCGCCATGACCAAACTCGGCGCCCGCGACCGCGCCCAACTGGTCGTCATCGCCTACCAGACGGGATTGGTGCGGGCGGCTCGACCGAGGTCCTGAGAAATCTGTTGCCTGAAAATGATCTAGGTGGCTAGATTGTGCCCCAACTCACCTGGGGAGTAAGGAGGTTGCTTCAGCTCGTCTTTTCGATTTCAAGGGGGAACATCTGTGGTTGATGTGTCGCGAATGACGGTTTCGAAAACGTCGGGGATCGGCGAGGACACCATCGAGGAGGTCGCCCGCTATCTGGGCCGGGGAGGCCCGCTGTCCATCGGTGACGGCTCCGGGATCATCGAACGCCTGGAGCGTCGGCTGGAAGATCTGCTGGGCATTCGGAACGTACTCACCTGCAGCTCGGGCACCGCGGCGCTGCACTCCGCCTACCTCGCCCTGGACCTGCCGACAGGCGCGGAAGTGGTCGCCCCTGTCACGACGTTCCACGCGTCGGTGACACCGGCGTTGCAGTGCGGTCTGACACCGGTGCTGGTGGACGTCGACCCGGACAACGGGAACATGTCGCCTTCCGCGCTGCGAGAGGCGATCACCGAGCGGACGCGGTGCGTGGTGGTCACGCACAATCTGGGCCACCCGGTCGAGCTGGACGAGATCGCCGACATCTGCCGTGAACACGGGCTGCGCCTGATCGAGGACTGCTCGCACGCCTATCTCTCCACCTACCGTGGACGTCCGGTGGGCACCGTGGGGGACATCGCGGTGTGGAGCATGCAGGCAGCGAAGACGCTGGTCGCCGGAGAAGGGGGCTTCCTCGCCACCGAGGACCGCGCCCTGTTCGAGCGAGCCTGCCTGGCCGGCCACTATCGCGGCCGCTCGGAGAAGCAGATCGCCGATCCGGCGCTGCGCGCGTTCGCCGACACGGGCATGGGTCTGAAGTACCGGTTGCATCCCTTGGCGGCGGTCATCGCCTGGTCCGAGGCGGCACATCTGGTGGAGCGCGTCGAAAGGCGGCAGCGGCTGCTGACGCGTCTGAGCTCCAGGCTGGAGAAGACTCCCGGTGTGCGTCCCCCCGTCGTGCACGACGACGTCACGATGGGCGGCTGGTTCAGCTACCGGCCCACGCTGGTCCCCCGCGGCGACGATCCCCGGGCGGCCTTCGAACGATCCGTGGATGCGCTGCAGAAGGCTGGAGTGCCCGCGCACCGGCCCTCGATCGGCTCGCTCGACTCGATGCCCCTGTTCACCGGACCCCCTCCGCTGCGGCACGCAACGTCGACCTGGCGGCCGAGGCTGTGCGGGCCGTTCGACGGTGCGCGGGCCTATGAGCAGGACCGGCTGTCCGTGACGGTGACCGCGGCGGACGACCTGGACCGGATGGAAGCGTATGCGGACGCGTTCGCCGACGTCATGAACGGATGGAGCGGATCCGCCGCGGTCGGCGCTCGATGACGGTGAAGCCCGCCCATGACCGGCTGACGCGCGACGAGGGCCGGCGCGTTCTGGACCTGGCCCGGGAGATAGCGCTTGACCAGCGGGCCCTGCGCCAGGACTGGAGTGCGCGCCTGCGTGCCGCGCGCACGGTGGCGATCCCCGACGGCGAGGACTTCGAGCCGGGTTCCGGCCTGGCGCCGGGCGGCGGGTTTCGCCTGCGGCCCGCGGACTTGGCGCAGCTGGGAGACACCGCGAAAGCTTTCTTCGCCGATGCCGTCACTCGAGACGGATGGACCTACCTGCGTGGCTTTCGGTACTACGCGGCTGACGCGGAGATGTACCTCCCCGGCCGTGTGCCCTCGGCCGTCCGACGGTGGGGGTTGATACAGAGCGGTTGGCCCCGCTATGCCGAACACGCGGCGAAGCTGGCCGAGGAGGCAGCCGTGACGCCGGTGCCCTGGGGACGCTGGCTGGCCTGGCTCGCCTTTCTGGAATCCGTGCTGAACGATCTGTGCGCGGCGGCCTGGAGCGCGGAACATCTGCGTGACCGGTCGGCGGCCCCGCGCGTCGACGTCGCTGTGCGGGCCGTCTCCCGCCTGCTGGCCGAGGCCGGCTGGCACTTGTGGAACGAACCGCATCGTGCCCGGCCCGATACCTGGGCCGAGCGGGCGCACGCCGTCGTGGCCGACCCCGATCTGGCCGCCGCTCTTCGCGGAATCGAAGCGGCGATCGGCACAGAGAGCCCTCCCTCATGGGCCGTACGCGCGATCAGGGAGGGCGACTGTCTCTGGCAGATCGCCGCAGCGTACGAACTGCGCTGGCCCGCCCTCCGGGCGGCACATCCGGGTCAGCCCGTGCTGCTGCTGAGCGAAGCCTTCGGAGCCATGTCCGTCGGACCGCTGTGGGCGGCCCTGATGTCCGAAGAAGACGTGAAGAGCGTGGAGTCGGCCGCCTGCCGGCTGTCCGTGCACGAGGAGGAGATGGGACGGGTGTCGGGTTCGGGGTGGCGCACCGAACGGGTGGAGGCCATGGGCCGGGTGGTGGTGCACCTGGACGACTCGGTGTTCACCGGCCGTACCCACGCCGCGCTGCGCGGCGTGCTCGACGGCGGGCCGACAGCGGTCTACCTGGCATCTCTGACGTTCGATGTAGGCACTCCCTTCAACCATCCGGAAGAAATCACGGCTTTGGGCCGGAACGTGAACGAGCACTTGGACCTGATCGAAGAACTGGTGCGTGCCCCCGGCGGGAACCTGCCCTCGGCCATGAGTCTGTGGGCGCGACGAAAGCGGCACGGCGTTCACGACCCGTCGGAACAAGGAGCGTTCGCCCGGGTTCTGGGCGGGTCGGACCGATTGCTGGCCCTGCTGTGGGATCGCTACGCCATGGAGATACGCCATGCCTGAACTGAGCGAAGAGGTCAAGGAACGTCTCGTCTTCCGCGCCGCCCGCGATCGCGCGTCGCGCATGGTGTCCTGGGCCGCCGTGCAACGTGACGTCGATGCCCTGGCCGAGGCCATTCACTCGGCGGGCGTGGTGCCGACCGCGCTGATCGGCATCTTTCAGGGCGGATGGCTCGTCGCCCAGTGTCTGGCCGACCACTTCCCGGGCGCCCCGGTTCTGGGCTGCCTGGCGAGACAGGGAGACGACGAGGCGCGAGTGGTGCTCTTCGGGGCGACCGACGGCCTGCACACCGAGGTGGTGCCCGAGCCCGGCAGCACCGCCCTCCTCGTCGACGAGGTGGTCGACTCCGGTCGTACCGCGGGTTTCTATCTGGAGCGTCTGCGCGACGACTTCGGGGTCCACGCGCATCTGGTGTGTCTGGCCGCCGACACCGCCGCCCGGCCCGCTCCGGACTTCGCGGCACAGCGGATGGACTCGCTTCCTGCGTTGGTCCTGCCCTGGCGGGTGCTGCGGGACTTCGAGCAGACGGCGGCGTGTCTGCTGCGTGCCGAACCCATGACCACTTCTCAGATTGACGAGAGACTACGTGAATTCGGACATGACATCGCCCCTCGGGTCCTCGACGCCCGACTGCGTTCCCTCGCGGCCCGGGGACTGGTCAGGCTCGGCGACGACGGAACCTGGAGCCGGGGCGGCGCTTGAGGAAGTCCGCGCCTTCTACGACAGCGATCCGCAACGCGAATGGCGGCGAACCCAGGACGGCGCTTATCACCGCTTGGAGTTCGAGGTCATCCACCGCGACATCCTGCCCGGCGTACTGGAGCCGGGCAGCCGGATTCTGGACGTGGGGAGCGGCCCGGGGCGTCATGCCGTGGCGCTGGCCGCGCGGGGGCACCGCCTCGCGCTCGCCGATCTCTCGGCCGCGTGTCTCGCGGAGGCCCGTCGCCGTTTCGACGAGGCAGGGCTCACCGACCGGCTGCTGGACGTACAGCACACCAGCGCCACGGACCTGTCCGTCCAGCCCGGCGCATTCGACGCGGTTCTGCTCTTCGGCCCGCTCTACCACCTTGTGGACGACGCGGCGGCCGCCGAGTGCATGCGGCGCGCGGTGGCAGCGCTCCGTCCGGGAGGGCACCTGTTCGCGACGTTTCTGACCAGGACCTCGATCGTCCGGGATCTGCTCAAGCGGGGCCGGTTCGCGGAGATCCAGGCGCTGATCGACAACGGCTATCTCACTCAAGGACGTTACCGGCCTCTGTCGGAGCAGTCCCGTGCCGACTACATGCCGCCGGTGAGGACACATGGCTTGGCGGAGGCGGAGCGCCTGGTGCGCGACGCCGGCCTGGAGACCGTGGACGTGCACTCCCTCGAAGGCGCCGCGGGATGGATGCGTCCGTACATCGACGAGGTGGGCGCTGACGACGCGTCGTTCCGCGAGCTCAGCGCGGTGGTGCGGGCCACCGCGCGGCTGCCGGAGCTGATCGAGGCGGGGGATCATTTCGTGATCACCGCACGTCGCCCCGGTGCGGGGACCGGCGACGGAGCGGCCCGCGTGGCCAGGCCGGCGGCGGAGGGGCGACACGGCGTACGCACCTCTTCCAGCGGTGCGGTGACGGGACGTCACCGCACCCTGGTGGCGGCTGAGGAAGGCCGAATCTGTTTCGCGCCCTCCGTCGTGACGCACGCGGGTCGCCGGCTGATCGCCATGGCGGTCGGAGCGGCCGACGACCGGGTGTTCACACCGATCCAGCACACGGATCGCGCGCCGGAACCCTGGTACACGGGGGGACGCAACAGAATCCGTGTGATGCCTCTGTCGGATCAGGGCTCGGCCTGTCAGGACGAGGGCGTCGACATACCCGTGCCGCCGGCCGTCGAGGACATGACCGGCGCGAGTCTGGTGAGCGTCGGCGACGGCCTTCATCTCTGGTTCGGCGCCCGTGCCGCCGGAGGACCGTGGCGGATCCATCACACCGTGAGCGCCGACGGCGGTCGTACGTGGTCTCCTCCCGAACTCGCTCTGGAGCAGGGGCCCTCGGGGTCCGGCGACTGCGAGCACGTCCTGCTGCCGGCCGTGGTCCACAGGAGGGACGGCTGGTGGATGTGGTACGCGGGGCGCGACGGTGCTCACCGGCGCATTCATCTGGCCCGCTCCGCCGACGGGACGAACTGGCAGCGGCACGGTGTGGCGATCGAACTGGGCACGCCCGGAAGCGCCGACGCCTACGCGACCGACTGCCCGGCTGTCGTATCCCTGCCGAACGGCGGCTTTCTGGCGCTCTACGGGGCGGGCTCCTCCCGGTCGCTCGCCGGAGCGGTCTCGGAGGACGGCCTCACGTGGCGCAAGATCGGCCCGGTTCTGCACCGCGGCGAGCATGGCGCCCCGGACTCCCGGTACGCCTTCTACCCGGCGCTGCTGCACGACGGCACAGGCTCCGCCACTCTCCTGTACGCGGGTGAGGACCACAGGAGCCGGTGGACGATTCTCAGCGCGGGCGTGGTCGACCTCGCTCTTCTCGCCGCACGCCCGGAGCCGTTGTCACTCTCCGGGACAGCCGCCGACAGCGTCGCGTTCATTCGGGAGGACGTGGACGAATCGTTCCTGGACGTACCTGAGGACTGCCACGGCCCGGCCCCCGTCTACCGGTCCCGTGACGGGCTGATCCGCCAGTTGCGTCCCAGTTCGACTCCCGTCTTCGCCGTGCGCTCCCCGAGCGGTGAACGCGACAGCGTGGTCGTCAAGCTCGGCCGCGGCCGAGCCTCGGTGGAGCGGGAGTTCGACGGGCTGCAGGGACTGACGCGGCATCTGCCGCTCCCCACGGCGGCCCTGCACTATCAGGGCGAGCAGGCCGCTCTGGTCATGGAACACCTGGAAGGGGCACCGCTCTCGGCCCTCGCCGCCACGGACTCCGACCGTTTCGACGGCGTCCTGAGGGCGGTGGTCACCGGCCTCGCCGACACCGCGTCCGCGACGCTGACACCGGCGGCCGACGTCGAAGGCGGCGCCGACCACACGCTTCAGTCCCCCGAGGTGGTGAGCGAGTGGCTGGAGGGCATCGGCGACGCGCTGGCGCCCTGGCGGAACCACCGGCTCAGCCTCAACGGCACGCTGCTGGACGAAACGCTGGGCGACACCGTTCGGAAGTCCCGGGCCCTGATCCGTCGCGATCCCGAGTGGCTCGTCCACAGCAGCGGCGATGTGCACCTGGGCAACGTGCACGTCGCTCCCGACGGCGAGCGCTGGTGGCTGCTGGACCTGGAGTTCGCCGGACTGCACGATCTCGACCGCACGGTCGCCGGACTCCTCGGCTCATGTCTCAAGCACAGCGGTCTCATCACCGACGCACGAGCGGAAGTCGGGCCCGGCGAGTTGTCCCTGACCGTCGGCATCAGAGGCGATCTGGGGCATCGACTGCTGAACACGCCGTACTTGCTCGATCTCTTCGCGGAGCTGCCGCTGGACTCGGGGCGAGTGTTCGCGTTTCTGCTGCCCGACCTGTACTTCCGGCTGACCGCGACAGCCGACGGAGATGCCGTGCCGGCCTTCGGGCTGGCCGCCCTCGCCCTGGGCGCTCGGATGACACGCCAAGGACAAGGACGAGGACGAGGACGAGGACAGCGATGACAGTCGCGCCTGCCGGGATCGAGGCGGTGCTGTTCGATGTGGACGACACCCTCGTGGACACACGCGGTGTGTGGGAGCGGGCCCTCGACACCCTGTGCCGGAACATCGTGGCGTCGGTGCCCGGATCCGACGCAGAGGCGTTGGCGGACGCCTACCGCGTGACCTCCGACGCCCTGTGGGGCGACTACGCCCGTGCGCTCGCTCCGCTCGGTTCCGTCCCCGCCATCCGTCGCCATGTGTGGCAACGAACCCTGCGAGCCCGCGGGGTCGAGGTCTCGTCCGACCGGCTGGGGTGGATCGTGGCGGAGTTCGATGCCCTGCAGCGCGCTGAGATCCGGCCCGACCCGCAGCTCCCAGGGCTGCTGAGCCTCCTTGCCGAGCGATACCGGTTGGCGGTGTGCTCCAACGGCGAGGGCGAACAGACGCGCATGAAACTGGAGCGGGCCGGTGTGCTCCAGTACTTCGAGTCGGTCGTGTGCGGCATCGACGAGCAGGTGCGCAAACCGGATCCGGAGCTCTTCGCCCGCTGCTGCCGCTCCCTGGGCGTCCAGGCGGAACGTTGCCTCTACATCGGTGACGACTGGAGCAACGACGTCGACGCGGCCCGCCGGGCCGGACTTCGCCCGCTGTGGATCCCCACCGATCCTGCCGCACTCGTGCCTGACGGCCAGCGGCCGCCGCCGCGCTACCGCACGGTCCAGGCCTGTCTGCGCGACCTCCTGCGAGCCACCGACGAACGGTCCACGCCCGACCGCCTCCGTGCGGATCGACTCCTTCAGAAAGAGATCCTGTGAACCGATGGATCGCGTCGTCGCTCGCGGCGGCCGAACCCCGTGTGCCGGATTCCGAACCGGTCCCGTCACACGATGTGCTGGGCGTGTTCCGCATACCGGCGGCGGAACGATCCGCCGCGACCCGCATGGGCATTCCGCAGGCGCTCCTCGACCAGTTCCCGGCGACGACCGAAGGAACCGCGCTGAGCCGGTCCTCCGGCTACTACGCACCCCGGATCGGCCTGCGCGCCGCACCGGAGCTGTACGACGCCCTGCGTGTCATCGACCGGCGGTCCGACCGACCCGCCCCCGCGCTTCGCCGTGCCCTCGTGGAGAACCTGCACAACGTCTACGCCGCCGTCGCCTACACCGTGTGGGAGCACCTGACCGACCAGGTGCGCACCTCCGGCGTGGACGAGAAGGTGCTGGACTCCCTCCTGGAAGCCGGCACGCGCCTGAGCGCCGACCTTGCCGGGACAGCGCCTCGCGGCTGGACCGAGGAGCCGCTGCCCGACCTCGCGCCCTTCTCGTCCCTCGCCTCCCTGCGGGTCTTCCGTGAACTGGACAGCCAGGCCAAGCTCCACGACGAGCTCGACTTCCTGCTCACCCATGTCATAGACGAGTACCCGGAGATCACCTCCGTGGTCGTTCCGCTGTACGGCTCGTTCTCCCTGGGGCTCGCGGCCCGCGCGATACTGCCGGTCGCGCGACCCCACCGGAAGCTTTCGGTCCACCTCATCCGCCTCGGTTTCCACGACCTGTCCACGGTGGACTACAAGAGGACCGACGGGACCATCCGCTCGGAACTCGTCGGTCCGCCGGAGCAGCGTGAGCGCCTCGCGGCCGACGTCCATGGCGCCCATGTGCTCGTCGTCGACGACAACGTGGGCTACGGAACGACGTTGCGGGCGGCCAGGACCCTGATCGGTCAGCTCGGCGGCAGGGCCCTCACGCGGAGCGTGGAAACCGCGTGGCACCTGTACAGCCGCGACGGCCGGCATGACGTCGCCGACGCCGCCGACCTGCCCAGTCTGCGTCCCAACCTGCACCACCGGATCCAGGACCGGCTCATCGGCCATCTGCTTCGAGGAGACGCCGACGCCTATGCCGACGACTCCGCCCACGCAGTGCGCTCCACTCTCCATCAGCAGATGAGGACTTCGTACGACATGGCGCTGGGCCTGGGCACGTTGGCGCCACGGCAGCTGCGGGCGATGCGCGCGGAACTCGCACACGCCGTACTGAACTGGCGCGAGCCCCCTGTTCCTCCCGCGCCCGTCACCTTGTCCGGCAGGAGAGCCGCATGATCGGGCTGCTTCCCGACGACCGTCCGACAGGGCTTTGGCGGGTCAACGTGGACATACGCCGAGGCGATGTGACCGCACGTCCCGGTGAACCGTCGGACGATCTCCTCGGCCTGCTCCTGGAACAGGGCGTCCCCCTGGCCCTCATCGACCTGGACCGGAGCATCGACGCGGTCCCCGAGACCACGCTGCTGGAACGGGCGGCCAGGCGGTACCCCGGCCGACTCTGGCTCGGGGGACGGCTCACCGCGTCGGATCCGCTGGCGCGCCGCCTTCTCGACGAAGGTGCGCAAGGCCTGTTGATGGGGTCTTCCGGGCTGTTCCGCGAGGGTCGCGTCAATCGCACCGAACTCGAAGCCCTGGCCCGTTTCCCCGCGCCCGAGCGCCTCATGGTGAGCATCGACGCCATCGACGACCGGGTGGCCATCAACGGGTTCACCACACCCACCACCCTGTCCGTGGCCCATGCCCTGGACGCCGTGCTCCAGGCCACCGGTGGGCGCTGCCCCGTGCTCTACACGGACACCGCTGCCGCCTTGCGGCGCCGGCCGCCCACCTGGCGCCACGTCGAGGCCATCGCCGCGTCCAACCCGGGGTGCCAGTTCTGGTACGCGGGCGGCCTGACGCAGTGGGCGGAACTGCGTCAGGCCTGGAGCCTGGGCCTGGGAGCCGTGGTGGGACGTGCGTATCTGACGCCGCCGCTCGGCCTGCCGTGACGCTGTGGCGGGAGCCCTACGGGCAGGGCCTGACCGTCAGGTCGTGAGCCTTGGTCAGATCCGCCTTGACCTCGCGCACGGACACCGTGCGCTCCATGCGGGGGGAGTAGAGCAGCGAACTGATGATCGCCGCCGAGGCGGACGCCTCCTTGAAGGCCGCCGCCACGTGCCCCGAGGAGCCGGCTCCGCCCGACGCGATCACCGGCAGGTTCACCGCTCGCGCGATGGTGCCCGTGATGTTCAGCTCGTAGCCCTCGTGCGTGCCGTCCTGGTCGATGGAGTTGACCACGATCTCGCCGGCGCCGAGTTCCTCGCCGCGCTTCGCCCACTGCACCGCGTCCAGCCCCGTCGCCACGCGGGCGCCGTCGATGAACACCTCGTAGCCACTGGGGATCTCCGGTGTCACGGGAACCCGCTTGACCTGCATGGACTGAACCATGCACTGGCGGCCGAACTCCTTGGACCCCTGGGCGATGATCTCCGGATCGCGTACGGCCATGGAGTCGAGGGAGATCTTCTCGGCGCCGGCGTCGAGCACGGCGTGCATGTCCTCGAGGGAGCGGATGCCGCCACCGACCGTGAGGGGCACGAAGACCTTCCGGGCCACCGCCTCGATGGTGCGCAGATCGGCCTGCCTACGGTGCGCGCTGGCCAGAATGTCGTAGAAGATCACCTCGTCGACGCCGTCGGCGTACACCGATTCGGCGATCGTGGCGGCGTCTCCCACGTCGATGTTGTCCTGGAACCTCCGGGCCTTGGTGACCCGGCCTTCGACGATGTCGAAGCAGGCGATCAGCCTCGCAGTCAGCACAGTTCCTCCTGCGGAAGCTTCGCGAAACGCTCGAGCAGGTCCAGGCCGAGCGGACCGGACTTCTCCGTGTGGAACTGAGTGGCCATGATGTTCCCCTTGGCCACGGCGGAGACGAAGTCCACTCCGTATTCGGTCGTCGCGGCGATGTCCGAGGCGTCCGCCGGCTCCGCGTAATACGAGTTGACGAAGTAGAAGTGCCCGTCCTGGGGAAGTTCGGCCACAAAGGCGTGGTCAGACGCGCGGCGCACCTGGTTCCATCCCATTTGAGGCACACGTACAGTCTCGGGGTCAAATGGGCGTACCGTTCCCGGAAGCCAGCCCAGGCATTTTGCGTCCTGCTCCGCGCTCGAATCGAAAAGGACCTGCAGGCCCACGCAGATGCCCAGGAAGGGCATGTCTCCCTCGACTACCTTCGGGTGCAACGCGGAAGGCCATCCGGCGGCGTTCAGGTAGTCCATCGTGGTTCCTGCCGAGCCCACTCCGGGCAGGATGACGCGGTCGATCTCGGTGAGTTCGTCGGGTGTCTTCATCAAACGATTCGGCACACCGAGGAAATTGAGCGCGTACTGCACGCTCTGCGAGTTCCCAGTCTGATAGTCGATCACGCCGACAACCGGCCGGTCGCGATAACTCATGAGCGCCTCAATCTATGGTCGATACAGGAACGGCCAGGTTGGGATGATCTGCGGCATCGCCGCACCAGTCCGGCGGCGACAGGGCCATGGTAGCCGTTCCGACCTTGGAGGGACGGGCCGTCTCACGGGCGACGGGAAGGCCCTGGATCGCCTCCACATCGACATGCGGGGGACCCGGTCACGGTGCCTCTGTGCGGGCCATTCCGCGGACCCTGTGGATGCCGTGAAGCGGGCCGGAGGAGAGGCCCGGTCCTCATCCTCGGTCAACTCCCTGTAGTAGTAACGGACTTGTGTGAATCGGCACTAGCATGCGCCGGATGAGGAGCCTGATCAAGCGCGTACTGAGCCCGGCCGCCGTAGAGAAGCGACTGCTGGAGTCGACGGGAGTCGGCTGGCGAGTGGAGCGTGAGCTGACCGACGGCTGGTTCAACGCCGCCTATCTTGTCGTCGCGAGCGACGGGAGCTCGGCGGTCGTGAAGATATCCCCGGCCGCTGACGCTTCCGTTCTGCGGTACGAGCGCGGAATTCTGGACACCGAGGCGATGTTCTACCGCCGGGTAACAGAATGGGGTGGTGTTCCGACCCCCGAGTTGCTGCATGTGGAGCCCGACTTTCTGCTGGTATCGACGCTGGAAGGGGACCCGTGGAGCAGAGTGGCGGAGCGGCTTCCGGATGGCGCGCGAGGAATGCTTCTACGTGAAATCGGAGGCGTTGTCGCCAGGCTGCACGCCCTGACGTCGGACGAGGGCCGGTTCGGGTGTCCCGCTCCCCAGGCCGGCTTGTCCTCGAGGGATTGGCGCACGGCCTTCACCGCCATGGTGGAGGCGATCCTGGAGGACGCCGAGAGATGGGAGTCCCCGCTCGGCGTCACCCGAGCGGAAGTGCTGGGTTTCCTGGAGGCGGGAGCGAACGCACTCGACGAGGTCAGACGCCCCAGCCTTGTGCACTTCGATCTGTGGCCGGGAAACATATTCATAGCCACTGGATCCCCATCCGGCGGGGATGCGCCACGACTCGTCGGCATCATCGACCATGAAAGGGCCTTCTGGGGGGATCCGGTGGCAGAGCTGGTATCGCTGGAGATATGCGGAGACATCGGTCCGGGCAGCGATTTCCTTTCCGGATATATCGACGGCGGTGGCAGGCTGGAGTTCACGCCTGCCACCCTCGGTCGGTTGGCCCTGTATCGCCTGTATTTCTGTCTCATCCTGGTCGTCGAATGCGGGCCGCGTGGATACACCGCGGAACATCTGGCGTGGTGTCGCGCCAAGCTCGATGCGGCCGTCGGAGAGCTGCGCGAGCTCACTCGTCTCTGATCCGGATCGGTCGAGGGTGCCGCGCCGGCATGCAGGTCACCGGCGGCCGTTGACGATCGGGTCGGTCAGAAGATGCGGCCGAGGTCCTCGCGGACGATGGTGCGCATGCTGTGTTCGGCGAGGGCGGCGATGGTCATGGACGGGTTGCAGGCGCCGGTGGAGCCGGGGATCCGGGCGCCGTCCAGGACGTAGAGGCCCTGGTGGCCGAGGACGCGGCCGGAGAGGTCGACCGCGTCTCCCATGGGGACGCCGCCCAGCGCGTGCCAGGTCGAGGGGCCCTGGGCGTCGGTGTCGAGCATGATGCCTCCGCCGGCCGCGGCGATGGCCTGCATGCGGGCCGCGATCAGCTGTTGCAGCGCGGCGTCGCCGGAGGACGGCCAGGTCAGTACGGCGTCGTCGCGGTCCGCGTCGTATGCCCAGGTGCCCGCCGCGTCGACGATGCCGAAGCCGACGACGGTCATCGCCTTGAGGCCCTCGACCTGGACGGGCGACCCCGCGTGGACGAGGGTGAGGGGGATGGGGCTGTCCGGGGCGTGTCCGCCGACGCAGGCCGGGCCGCCCTGCTGGGTCCCGATGTCGCCGTCCATGCCGATCCAGGCGTAGATACGGTCGCCGTTGTTGCCCCACCGTGTGCCGATCGCGTCGGGCAGGTCGGGGACGAGGCCCTTGGCGCGCGCCTTGACCAGGAGGCGGGTCGTGCCGGGGGAGCCGGCGTTGAGGAACACGGCGTCCGCGGTGATCCGGATCCGTTCCAGGACCGTGCCGGCGGTGTCGATGCGGTCGACGGACAGGATCCAGCGCTGGTTCGAGCCGTTCGAGCTGTTCGCGTCCAGGGCGAGGTCGCGCAGCACGTGCAGCGGAGCGACCCGGACCAGACCGGTGGTCTCCGCCTGGGCGAGGTAGGTGACGTCGACGGAGTGCTTCCCGCCGTTGTTCACGCCGAAGGCGATGTCGCTGGTGGTGTACGTCGGCTCGTACCGGCCCTGCAACTCGCCCCGGACGTAGCTCCAGTCGACGGGCAGCGGCACCTTGAACGGGGTCAGGCCCGCCTGGGGGACGACGTCCTGGAACAGCCGGGAGGACTTGTAGGCGTCCGTGGCCAGGATGTCGTAGGGGATGGTGGAGATGCCCAGCATCCGGGCGACGGTGGGGTAGGCCCACTGGTTCAACTCGTCGTAGAGGTCCGCCGCGAGCGGCAGGGACATGGCGAAGTTGGCCTTGGTCGGCTGGAGGGTCATGCCGTGGTACATGATCGAGCCGCCGCCGACCGCGGCCCCGCACATGGCGGTCATGCCGTTGCCCTCGACCGCTTCGAGCACCCCGGTGAAGGGCGTCCACGTCTTCTCGACGTTGCCGACGATGCTGTGGTCGGTCAGCCAGGCGGAACGGTTGTCCATGTTTCCGAAACGGCAGAACGTGGTCGCGTTCGGGCCGGTACGCCAGCGCAGTCCGCGCTCCAGGACGAGGGTGGACACCCCGGCCTGGGCCAGCCGTAACGCGGTGACTCCACCGCCGAAACCGGTTCCTACGACGACGGCCCGCTCGCGCTGCTCGGTCACGGCGACGGGGGCCGAGGACGCGGAAGGCGTCGTAGACGCCGATGAGGTCGCTGCTCGCGCCTGGTCGGCGCCGGTCAGGGAACCGCCCAGGGCGGCCGTGGCGACCGCGGTCGCGCCCAACAGTCTGCGGCGGCTGATGCCGGGAGCGGGAGCGGGAGCGGAGTGGGGGGAGGAAGCATGCTCGGACATGAGACTCCAGCCATGATCTGTCGACCCTGGGCGGGGCGGTTCTGCACGGCCACGGCCACGGCCCGGACGCCGGGAGCGTAGCGCGGTTGAACATGTCCTTGTCAATATAGGGAAATAGAATTCTCGGAGTGGAGAGGGCTCTTACCCAAGCGTGCGCTCGGCGGGCCACGGCTCGGCGGTCCACGTGATGTGCGGGGGCTCGACGCGTGCGCACAGGGGGCCGCCCGTCGCGTCGGTCAGGCCGAGGCGTCCGACCAGGAGACCGTCGTGTGCGGCGGCGGCGAGTACGTCGGCGGGGACGGCGTCGATCATCAGCTTGGCGCGGCGGAACATCGTGAAGACGCCTGCCTCGTCGACCGTGCCCCACGACAGATAGACGAACCGTCGGCCCAGCCGGTCCTGCACATAGGGGCCCTTGACGTCGACGCCGGTCGGCGAGGCGCTCGTGGTGCACTCCAGGGTCCAGGTCGCGGACGGGGCGTCGCCGGGCTGTGGTGCGAGGAGTTCGGCCGGACGGTCGCGACGCTGCACGGCGACGTGGACGTTGCCGTACGTGGGGAGGGCGCCGTCCGAGGAGAGGCCGCCGTCCGAGGGGACCCTGGCGTCGGCAGGGGCCGGGCAGGTGCGGCCGGGCAGGTCGACGGCGTCGATACGGATGCGCATGCCGGTCATCATCCGGCATTCATCCTTCGGCGTTCATCCTCCAGCGTTCATGTCCGGCATCCACGTCCGGCGCTCACTCCAGCTCGGCGGCGAAGAGGAGGGCGGGGTCGAAGCCCATCCCGGTGAAGTGGCCCGCGAGTTCCAGGGACAGGACGCCGTGCAGCCGGGTCCAGAAGGTCAGGGCCCGGTGCAGAACGGCGGGCGGGGCGGGGTGGCCGGCCGCCCACTCCCGGTGGTCCTCGAGGTGCGCGTCGAAAGGCGTTTCGAGGCCGTCCGGGGTCGGATCCGGGGCCGGGGGCTGTGCGGCGCAGGCGTCGAGCAGCATCGCCATGATCTCGGCGGCGATCGCGGTGATGTCGTCGGGCGCGTGATAGCCGGGGACGGGTGTGCCGTAGACGAGGAAGTACCGCTGGGGGTCCGCCAGCGCCCATCCGCGCAGGGCGTGCCCCAGCCTGACCGGGTCGGCGTCGGCGGAAGCGGCGGCGGTCGCGCGGAAGGTGTCGGCGAGACTGCGGTACGCGTCCCTGATGAGCTCGGTGATCAGCTCGTCGCGGCTCGCGAAGTACCGGTAGAGCGCGGGGCCGCTCAGGCCCATCTGCTTGGCGATCGCGTTGAGGGAGAGCGCGGACGCGCCCGCCGTGGCGAGCTGCTCCCAGGCGTGTTCCTTGATCTCCGCACGGACCTGGGCGCGGTAGCGCTCGCGCGGGGTCTCCGTGCCTGCCGTCTCCACCATGGTTAGAGGTTATCACTGGAGTTATTGACAGTCGCAGAGTCGGTGAGTTACAACTTCTAACGAACGCGATAGTCGGAAACTCGCCGCTGTGGAGGTCGTCATGAACGCCGAAGGACGCACCGAGGGACTCGTCGAAGAACTCGTCGAGGTCGTCCTGCCGGGCAAGGTCGAGCCGGAGGGGCTGCGGATCCGGCACGGAGTCGTCCCCGCCCCGGGCCCGGGACAGGTCGTGATCCGGATGGAGGCGACCGGCGTCTCCTTCGCCGAGCAGCAGATGCGCCGCGGCCGCTACTACGACCAGCCGGCCTTCCCCTTCGTGCCCGGCTACGACCTGGTCGGCGCCGTGGTGGCGACCGGCGAGGGAGTCGAGCCCGGCCTGTCCGGCGCCCGGGTGGCCGCACTGGTCAAGGTCGGCGGCTGGGCCAGCCATGTGCTCGTCGAGGCGGCGGACGTGGTGCCGGTGCCGGACGGGGTCGACGCGGCGGAGGCGGAGGCCCTGGTCGTCAACGGCGTCACCGCCTGGCAGATGCTGCACCGCAAGGCGCGGGTGCGGGCGGGGCAGACGATCCTGGTGCACGGCGCCAACGGCGGGGTCGGCTCGGTCCTCGTCCAGCTCGCGCACGCCGCCGGCGTCAAGGTGATCGGCACGGCGTCCGCCCGCCATCACGACGCCCTGCGGGAACAGGGTGTGACCCCTGTCGACTACCGCACCGAGGACGTCGCCGCCCGGGTCCGTGAACTCGCCCCCGGCGGGGTGGACGCGGTCTTCGACCACGTCGGCGGGCGCAGCGTGACCGACTCCTGGCGTCTGCTCGCGCCCGGCGGCACGCTCGTCTCCTACGGCAGCGCCTCCACCCGGGACGACGAGGGCTCCAAGCAGTGGCCCGTGCTCAAGCTGCTCGGCCGGGTGTGGTGGTGGAACGCGGCGCCCAACCGTCGCCGCGCCTACTTCTTCAACGTCTGGGCCGGGCGCGCCCTGTCCAGGACCCGCTTCCGGGCCCGGCTGCGCGCCGACCTCACCCAGGTCTTCGCCGCTCTCCAGCGCGGTGACGTGACTCCGCAGATCGCCGCCCGACTCCCGCTCGCCCGCGTCGCGGACGCCCTGCGGCTGGCCGAGTCCGGCACCGTCGCCGGAAAGATCGTGCTGAACCCATAGAAACCCGTGAGAAACCCCGCTGCGGGATGTTCCAGGCAGGGTGCTTCAGGCAGGATGCTCCCGGTGCCGGGAGGCCGGCGGAGAGAACGGAACGTTCATGAGCGGCCTGATCAGGCAGTTGCGGGTCTCGCTCCTCGTCGTCCTCGTCCTCATGGTCCCCGACCTGCTGCTGCGGGAGATACCGCGCGGACTGTGGTCGGGGAACGTGCTGGCGGACCTGGGCGGCTGGGCCCTGTCGGCGGTCGTCGTCTGCGCCCTCGTGGCCGCGGTGCACGCCGCGATCTACGGCGCGGCGCACACCGGGCGACCCGGGGCGGGCGAGGCGCGCGCGGTCCGGGCCGGCCTGCTGATCCTGCACGTCTTCGACCTGCTGCTCGGCTGGCCGCTGTGGACCAAGGGGACGTGGCACGTCGTCGTGGCCCTCGTGCCGCTCCTGGTGACCGTCGTGACCTGGGTCTGGTCGCGGTCGCGGGGAGAGACGGCGGAGATCGCGCGGAACAGGGCCCTGCTCTTCGGGATCCTGGCCGTGCCGCTTCAGCTGGTGGGAGTGGCGGTTCTCGTCGCGTAGCCGACCGCTAGTGAGAAGCTCCCGACCGGTCCGACCGGGACTTCATCAGTGGTTGGACACGCGTGCCGAAGGCCTCGATGCCGTCGAGGAAGTCGTCGAAGACCAGCATGACCCCTTGGTGCCGGTGACCTCGGCGACCTCGGCGAGCATCCTCGCGACGGTCTCGTACGAGCCCACGAGCGTGCCCATGTTGAAGTTCACCGCGCCCTCGGGCAGCACGTTGGTCCGGGCGGTGGAGGAGTCGTCGTCGGTGGTGTCGGTGGCCGATTCCCCCGCCATGTACGCCAGCGCCGCGAGGTCGGCGTTGTCGTGGTAGTCCCGCCACTTCGCCTGGGCGGCCTCGTCGGTCTCGTCGGCGATGAACTCGGTCTCGCCGCCGAACCCCCTGAGCTTGATCATCGACAGGGCGAAGTCGAGCCCGTGCTCCTCGGCCTTGCGCACGATGGCCTTGTTCAGCTCGAAGGTCGGCAGGTACTGGGGAGAGCTCTTCGAGATGAGCCAGCCGTTGTTGCCGGCGACGGAGTGCCTTGGTTGAGCGGAGAACGTTAGAGTCGATCGTATGAACGCACGGCTGGCCTTGCTCAGCACGGTGGATCCCGGGGTTGCGGAGAGCGAGGTCTTCCGGCTGGCGCTCCAGCACGCGGTGGGAGAGCTGGGTGCGCTGGGGGGAACGATTCACCTGCGTGGCCCCATGTCAGCGTTGCGTCTGGTGTCGGTGACCGGTCTTCCGCCCGCCCTCACCCGGTCCTGGGAGATCGTCGACCAGGAGGGCCCGCTGGCCCCGGCCCGCGCCCTGCACCAGGGCAGCGGCGTATGGGTTCCGCTGCACTCCACCGAGCCCGCCGCCTCCGTACAACCGGCTGCCCTCGCCGGCCTCGCGGATCCCGCCGGTCGCGTCGATCCCTTCGTTCCCGCGGCGCAGACGGCGGCCGCGGACATCGCCGTCTGGCCCGGCACCGGTCTGGCCGCCCTCCCCATGTTCAGCGGGGACCGCAGCATCGGCGCGCTCACGGTGCTGACGGGCGACCGGGGCGAGCCCACCCCGCAGCAGTGGGACTTCCTGCGGGCCGTCATCGCCTGGACCGAGGAGCGGATGGCGCAGGCGCCGCCGCCGTCCGGCCCCGCCCAGCCGGAGCTGAGCAGCGAGCGGCTGCGGCAGGCGCTGAAGGAGGTCAGCGTCGGCTCCTGGGACTGGGACATCCGCACCGGCGACCTGATCTGGGACGAGGCGGCCCTGGAGCTCTACGGCACCCGGCCGGCCGACTTCACCGGCAAGATCGAGAACTGGATGCGGATCGTCCACCCCGACGACCTCGCGCCGACGCTCGGCGCGGCGCAGCAGGCCATCCGCGACCACACGGTGTACGAGGCGGAGTACCGCGTACGCCGGCTGGACGGCACGTACGGCTGGACGCAGGCCCGCGGCCGGGCGACCTACGACGGACAGGGCGAGCCCCTGCGGATGATCGGCGTGGGGTGGGAGAGCAACGAGTCCCGTTCCGCACGGGACGCGCTCAGCCGGGCCCTGCGCCATATGAGCGACGGCTTCCTGGCGGTGGACGACGAGTGGCGGATCACCTTCGCCAACCTGGAAGCGGAACGCACCCTGGGCCTGTCCGAGGAGGAGCTGTTCGGGCGGGTGCTGTGGGACCTGCCCTCCGCACGGGAGCTGGCGGGCCTGGAAATCGGGTGCCGCAAGGCCGCGGCCGACGAGCAGTCCACCAGCTTCGACGTCTATATGCCGGGCGTGGGGCCGGGGCGGCGCTACCACGTGCGGCTGGTCCCGGGCCCCGACGGCCGCACCCTCTACTTCACCGACGTCACCGACAAACGCCGTCTGGAGGAGGAGCGCCGGGCGGCCGAGCGCGCCGCGTCCGACCGGGCGGCCCGGATGGCGGAGCTGACCGCGGCGCTCGCCAAGGCGACGACCTCACGGGACGTGGTGGACGCGTTCGCCCGACGGGTGCTGCCGCCGTTCGCCGCCGCCGGACTCCTGGTGCAGGTCATCGAGGACGACCGGCTCCACTACGTCGGCGCGACCGGCTACCCGGACGATTTCCTCCAGCGCATCAACTACCGGCCCCAGACGCCCGGCGACCCGGCCTGGGACGCGATCGAGGCGGGCACGCCGCTGTTCCTGTCCTCGGTGCGGGAGTTCACCGCGCACTCGCCCGACCTGGCCGACCTGGCCGAACTGGTGCGGCTCAGCGGCAAGGAGGCGTGGGCGTTCCTGCCGCTGACCGCCTCCGGCCAGACCTTCGGGGTGTGCGTCGTCGCCTTCGACCGCCCGCGCCGCCTCACCGACGAGGAGCGCACCCTCCTCGCGACGATCAGCGCCCTCCTCGCCCAGGCCCTGGAACGCGCCAGGCTCTACGACGCCGAGCACATCCGCTCCCGCGAACTCCAGCGCAGTCTCCTCCCCCGGGGCCTGCCCACCGTCCCCGCCTGCGAGGCGGCCGCCCGCTACCTCCCGGCCGGCCAGGGCATGGACGTGGGCGGCGACTGGTACGACATCATCCCGCTCTCCAGCGGCCAGGTCGCCCTCGTCGTGGGCGACGTCATGGGCCACGGCCTGCCCGAGGCGGCCACCATGGGCCGGCTGCGCACCGCCGTCCACACCCTGGCCGACCTCGAACTGCCCCCCGACGAGATCATGAGCCACCTCAACGACATCGTCGGCGGCATGGGCGAGGAGTCGTACGTGACCTGTCTGTACGCGCTCTACGACTCCACCACCCAGGTCTGCTCCATCGCCCGCGCCGGGCATCCGCCGCCGGCGCTGGTGCACCCCGACGGCACCGTGCACTTCCCGGAGCCGGCCGCCGACCCGCCGCTGGGCGCGGCGGAGCCGCCGTTCGAGACGGTCGAGCTGGCGGTGCCCGAGGGCAGCCTGCTCGTGCTCTACACCGACGGCCTCGTCGAGTCGTCGAAACGCGAGATCGACGAGGGCATGGCGGAGCTGTCCCGGCTGTTGCGCGCCGCCCACGAGGAGGGCGCCGACGCGGATCTGGACGGTCTCTGCGACATCCTGACGGCCGGTCTGCTGCCCGCCGAGCACCAGGCGGCCGACGACGCGGCGGTCCTCGTCGCCCGGCTGCACGCCCTGACCGGCGACCGGATGGCCTCCTGGCAGCTCGCCGAGGACCCCAAGGCGGCCGGCCAGGCCCGCCGGCACGTCCGTGAGCAGCTCTCCGTCTGGGGCCTGGACGACCTCGCGCCCACCACGGAGCTCCTGGCCAGCGAGCTGGTCGGCAACGTCGTACGCCACGCCAAGGGCCCGGTCGCCCTGCGCCTTCTGCACGGCGCCGAGCTGACCTGCGAGGTCTTCGACGGCAGCCTCACGATGCCCCGCATCCGCCGCGCCACCGACACCGACGAGGGAGGCCGCGGCCTACAACTGATCACGGCGCTCTCGCAACGCTGGGGAACGCGTTACACGGCGACGGGAAAGTGCATCTGGACCGAACAGCCCCTCCTCGACCCGGACGGCCCGCAGGACGTGCCGCCCGACCCCCTGGACCTGATGTTCCTCGACACCCCGGATTTCGACGGCGACTTGGACTCGCTGCCCTTCGACCTCGACGACGAGGACCGCTAGGGCTCGATGACGAGGCTTTCGACGAGGTCGCCGTGCAGGGTGAATTGGTAGCGCAGGTCGACGGCGCCGCCGGGGAAGTCGCCTTCGAGGTGCTGCACGGCGACGAAGCGGGTCGCGTCGGTCTGCTGGGCGTCGATGAGTTCCACGGTGTACGTGAACTCGCTCGCCGCACGGTCCAGCCAGCCCTCGATCGCCGCGATGCCCTGATACGTGTGTCCGTCGTCGACCACGGTGGCGTCATCGGCGAACGAGGCGACCGCGGCGGCGGTGTCATGGGCGCGGTGCGCCTTCAGACAGCGGGTGATCACCTCGGGCAGCGCGTCGGGGGCGATGGCCCGGGGCTGACTCCGGGGCTGACTCGGGGACTGACTCGGGGACTGATTCCGGGGCTGGGGCATGGCGGTCCCTTCGCTTGTGACGGTTGCTGCTAAAATAGAAGCAACTGACTTCGACTTTAGCAGCAACTGAGGAGATGGTGGCGATGGCGAGTCGCGTCAGGCTGGAGGACCGGGAGTGCCCGCTGTCCACCACGGTGCAGCACGTCGGCGAGTGGTGGACGCTGCTGATCCTCCACGACGCCTTCGACGGCTACACCCGCTTCGACCAGTTCCAGGAGAGCCTGGGCATCTCCTCCAGCATGCTCACCACCCGCCTGAAGACCCTCGTGGCGGACGGCCTGCTGGAGCGCAGGCCGTACCAGACGAACCCCGTACGCCACGAGTACGTGCTGACCGACCTGGGACGCTCGCTGCGCCCGGTCGTCGTGGCCCTGGCCGCGTGGGGCAACTCCCGCCTCGCACCGGAGGAACGCAGCATGATCCTCGTGGACGCGCGCAGCGGCGAGGAGGTCGAACCCGCGGTCGTCGACGCCGGAACCGGCCGCCGCCTCGACGACAGCGACGCGTACGTCTTCACGGCGGGCCCGGCCGCGAGCCCGGCCATGCGCGACCGCTACGCGGACCGGCCGCCCGCTCAGCCGAAGCGGCCCGCCACGTAGTCCGCCGTCCGCTGGTCCTTCGGGGCGCCGAAGAGCCGCTCAGTGGCGCCGGACTCGACGATGCCGCCGGGAGTGCCCTGTTCGGCCAGGAAGAAGGCGCACCGCTGGGAGACGCGGGCGGCCTGCTGCATGTTGTGGGTGACGATCACGACGGTCACCTGGCCGGCCAGTTCCTGGATGGTCTCCTCCACGCGGCGGGTGGAGGTGGGGTCCAGGGCCGAGCACGGTTCGTCCATCAGCAGGACCCGGGGCCGGACCGCCAACGCCCTCGCGATGCACAGCCGTTGCTGCTGGCCTCCGGAGAGCGCGCCGCCCGGCTGCCGGAGGCGGTCCCTGACCTCCTTCCACAGGCCGGCGCGGGTCAGCGACTCCTCGACGAGTTCGTCCTTCGTACGGCGGTTCGCGCGCGCCCCGGTCAGGCGCAGGCCCGCGACCACGTTGTCGTAGATCGACATGGCGGGGAACGGGTTCGGCTTCTGGAAGACCATGCCGATACGGCGGCGGGCGTCCGTCAGCCGCCACGACGGGTCGTAGACGTCCTCGCCCTCGAAGAGGACCTCGCCGCCGAACCGCGCGGCCGGGATCAGCTCGTGCATCCGGTTGAGGGTGCGCAGGAACGTCGACTTGCCGCAGCCGGAGGGGCCGATGAGGGCGGTGACCTGGCCCGCGGGCATCGTCAACGACACCCGGCTGAGCACCTGGTGACCGCCGAACCAGGCGGAGACCGACCGGGCTTCAAGGGTGGCGGGGGAGACGCCGACGGGGGCCGCCGCCGGGGGCAGGACCACTGTGTCGGTCACCGTGTCCGTCTGCGGGCCGGTCGCCGCGTCGGTCACCGCGTCGGCCCCAGCAGCCCCATAGGCCCCATCCGCCTTTTTGATCACATCAGTCACTTCGGTCACGTCAGTCGCGTCAGTCGCGTCAGTCGCGTCAGTCGCGTCAGTCACTTCGGTCACTTCGGTCACGGCGGACACCTCACGGTCCTTCTCGAGCGCGGTCACAGCAGGTTGGGCAGGAGCTCGGTGGTGCGGGTGGCGACCTGGAGGCCGAGGACCGCGACGACCGGGGCGAAGACGATCCACGTCTGGTGCCGGCCCCAGCGGTGCCAGGTCCATACGGCGGCCACCGAGGCCAGGAGCAGCGCCTGGAGCCACATCACCAGCGGCCACGGCACTCCGGAGGGGCGGGCGAGGGGCTCCTCGGAGTCGGGCAGCGTGCCGGAACGGATGACCGCGGCCGGGGTCCGGAACGGCGCGGAGACCAGGTCGGCGTCGACGCGCAGGACACCGGACGGGACGAAACGGGTGCCGGTGGCGGTGACCAGGACCAGCCGGCCCTTGCCGGAGGCGAGCGGCGCGGGCGCCGGGTCACCGGCCCGTCGTACGCTGCTGACCTGGTACGTCGCCTTGCCCTGGCCGGTCGTCACGGTGAACCGGTCGCCCTGCGCTAGGGAGGCGAGGCGTCCGAAGGGGCCGCCGTAGGCGGCGGCGCGGCCCAGCAGCACGCTGGTGCCGGTCTGGCCGGGCATCGGGGTGTCCCGGCGGTGGCCGGGGCCGTCGGTCAGCACGGTGGAGTCGGTGCCCTCGAGGACCACCTGCGTCATCCCCAGCCTGGGGACGGCGATCAGCGCGACCGGCGTGCCCGGCGCGAGCAGCCGGCCGTCCTGGTCGGTCTGGGCCACCGGGGCGGTGCCCAGCGCGAGTCGGCCCCGCAGCTCGTCGAACGCGGCGTGCTGTGCGGCCCGTTCCTGCGCGCCGCTGACCAACAGCAGCTGTGCGGTGATGCCGAGCAGCAGGGCGGCGAGGGCGAGCAGGCCGCCGCGGGCGAGGTGGCGGACGGCGGTGACGCTGGGGACGCGGGGGAGCGTCAGGGTTACGGCGACCGTCACGGCGGCCCGCCTCCTTCACAGTCAGGGGCCGGGGCCGGGGAGACGCTCCCTCACGGGTCTCCCCGGCCGCCGGACTCGGGTGCATCACATGGAGCAGGTGGATCACATGGAGCAGGTGGATCAGGTGGACTTGATGACGAAGTTGGCGCCGTTCTTGGCGCTCACCGTCGTCGAGCCCGCGTAGGAGGCGTGCAGGGTGTGCCGGGCCTTGCTGAGCTTGGGCAGGGTGACGGTGACCTTGCCGCCGCTCAGGGTGCCGGTGGCGATCACGCGGGAGCCCTCGTAGATGCGGACCGTGCCGGTGGGGGTGGTGCCGGTCGCGGTGACCTTGACGGTGACCTTGGCGCGGGCGGTGTGCTTCACCGAGGTGGGCGCACTGGTGGAGACCGCCGGGGACGCCTTGGCGACCTTCAGGGAGACGGTCGTCGAGGAGGAGTTGAGCTGGGCGCTGCCGCCGTAGGAGACGGTCAGGCTGTGCGTGGCGACCTTGAGGTGGTTGGACAGGCTGACGGTGACCTTGCCCGCGGAGCTCAGGGTGCCGGTGCCGAGGGTGGTGGAGCCCTCCTTCACGGTGACCTTGCCGCCGGGGACGACGGAGTGCGAGCCGGTGACGGTGACGGCGACCTTCGGGGCCTTGCCGTACGCGGTCGTCGCGGTCGTCGCCTTGACGGTGCTGGCGTACTTGACCGCACCGGTCCAGGTGGCGGCCGTACCGGTGCCGACGAGGTTGTTCGCGGTGACCGTGGCGGTGTAGGCGCCGGTGGCCAGACCGGTGAAGGAGTACGACCTGGCGGTGGCCGGCAGGTCCTTGGCGGCGACGACGGCGCCGTCCGAGCCGGTGAGCGTGACGCGGTAGTCGGTGACGGGCAGGGCCGTGCCGGTGCCGCTCGGGGTCCAGTCGAGCTTGACGCTCGCGTCGCCGACCGTGGTCTTCAGCGTGGGCTGGGCGGGCGCGCTGGAGGTGTTGGACGGCTCCAGGCCGCCGACCCTGGCGTGCTTGGCCAGGTTCACCGAGCCGTTGTACGACTCGTTCAGGAAGCCGAAGTCCGCGATGACCTCCTCGGCGGCGTCGGAGGCCGTGGCGGCCTCGTGGTCGCCGCTGGTGACGAAGACGTCGTAGAGGTCCTTGTCGAAGAAGATGCTGGTCGGGTCGATCGCCCGGCTCGGCACGACGTTGTAGACGTCGCGGCCGAAGGTGGCGTTCTCGTAGTAGTGGGTGACCGGGGCGAGTTCGCCGTTCACCGTGCTGACCGGGTTGGTGACGCCACCGGTGTCGCCGGGCAGCTGGACGCTCGCCAGGTGCGCGCCCGCGGCGACCGCGACGGAGCTGAAGTCGGGGGCGATGTGGTTGTTCTGCGCGATCCAGCTGCCCACCGAGAACGGAACGAGTGCGCCGTCCTGGGTGAGGGCCGCGTTGGCCTGGTTCTCCTGCGCGGTCGGCAGGGTGGTGTCGACCTTGTCCTCCGTCAGGCCGATCGCGGCGAGGAAGAACTTGCGGGTGCCGGAGTTGGCCTGCGGCAGGACCGGGTGCAGGGTCTGGCCGTTCAGGGTGCGCACGCCGCCGGACTTGTAGATGTCGAACAGCTGCTGGGCCGTCAGCGTGTCCAGGCCGGAGCCGCGGACCGCGATGCCGACCGCGTCCCGCGCGAACGGGATGTAGGTCAGGGTGTTGCCGGAGGCGCTCGGGCCGCTGGAGGAGCGGGCGAAGTCGACCTGGCCGGTGAGGACGGGGTCGCTCGCGGTGGGGAAGTTGACACCGGTCAGCGCCGCGCTGAGCGTCTTGAGACCCGCGCCCGAGCCGTTGGGGCGGACGAAGGACGGGCCGCCCGAGCGGGTCTGGACGGTGGCGGAGCCGATCGCGTCGTACGAGGCGACGCGCGCGCCGGATGCCGACTTCACGGCCGTGTCGCCGTAGTTCTTGCCGTTGACGGTCTCGCCGGCCAGGGCGTTGAGCACGTCCTGGGTGGTGTCGGAGCCCACGCCGACCAGCTGGCGGAAGGTCCCGGCGGGGGTGGGGTCGGCGTACGCCGGGCTCGCGAGAGCCATGCCGCCGGCCACCACTGCGGCGGCGACCAGGGCCGCCGTGGAGCGCGTTCTGCGCATCGAGAGTCTCCGTGACTGTGCGAAGGGGTGCTTCGGGGGTGGATCTGGCAGGGTGGTGCGGGCCGTCCGCCCCGACTGTCCTTCGGGGCGGGCGGCCGTCTGGGGGAGGGCCGCCGCAGGGGGCGGCGCTCAGGGCCGCAGCAGCTTCCGCAGCCGCTCCGGCAGGGTGAACTCCGGTACGACGGTCACCGTGCGGCCGCCCGGGAGCGGCACCCGCAGCGGCAGCCGCAGCCGTCGGCCGCCCGCGAAGGGCGCGCCCACCGCGGCCGCCGCGCCGAGGGCGGCGCCCACGGGGACGGCGTAGCGCAGGGCGTTCGCGGGGTCGGCGGGCGTCTCGCCCAGCGCGGTGGTGCGCACCGCGTCGCCTCCGTCGTACGACGGTGAGGCGGCGGGCGAGGCGCTGGCGCCGCCCGCTGCCGTGCCGGTACCGCCGTCGGTCGTGGCGCCGGTCGAGCCGCCGCCTGCGCCGGTGTCGCCGGCCGAGCCGCTTCCGCCGGTGGACGAGCCGCCGGAGTCGCCGCTTCCGTCGCCGGAGTCGCCGCCCTGGTAGGCGGCGAGGGCGTCGGCGGCGGCGCGGGCGCGGGCGCGCAGCTTCTTCGGCAGCGGGGCGTATCCGGCGGGCAGTCGGCCCGGGTCGGCGCCGGTGAGCTGGCCGTCGCCCGCCGCGTAGCGCAGCAGGGTCGCGTAGTCCTTGCGGGCGGCGGCGTCGAGGTCGGCGGGGCGGGCGGCCGCGTAGACCAGTTGGGCGAGGGGGTAGGCGGCCTTGGCCGTCGCCCCGGCCGGGGTGATCTCGGCGACGCCCTTGCCGGCGGCGCTCGCGGCGGCGGAGGTCAGGGCGCCGGCCGTGGGCGCGACGAACGCGCCGGCCGCGTTGCGCAGCCGGGCGGTCTGCAGGCCGTAGCGGGTGGCGGAGGCCACGTCGGTGACCGTGATCAGGAACCGGGAGCCGACGGTCTGCGGGCCGGGGCTCTTGTACGCGGGCGGGCTGGCCAGCGGGTCCCAGGTCGACTTCCACAGGCCGTCGGCGCGGCGGGTGTGCAGCGCGCCGGCGTGCATGTCGTCGACGTACGGATGGAAGTCGATCATGCACTGCGGCTGGGTGGCGCCGGTGCCGGGCGGGGTCGTGCACCAGGGGTCGCTCTTCGGGTAGTCGTCCGCGCGGGACGGGTCGAAGACGGCGCCGGTCGGGTTGAGGTCCGTGTTCGTGGAGTAGTACGGGTTGACCCGCATGCCCCAGTCGTCGGAGACGCCGGCGAGGAACCGCCGGGCGTCCTTGTCGGCCAGGATCCACTGCCACAGCGCGCGGGCCGAGTCGGAGTGGCCGAGCGTGGTGAGCAGGTCGGTGTCGGTCGCGGGGGTCTCGGCGACCGACAGATCCGCGAACTGCGGGTTCAGGCCGATGAACTCCGGGTCGGAGGCGAGGCCGGCCGGATTGTCCGTCGCCCAGCCGTAGCCCTTGGCGGCGGTGCCGTTGATCACCGCTCCCCAGGGGGAGTTGCGGTACGACTCGGTGAGCAGCTTGGCGACCAGGCGGGGGGTGAGGTCGATGGACTCGACCTTGGTGCCGGCCAGTCTCTGTGCCGACTCCGGTGCGCCGGCCTTCGGTCTGCGTTCGATCGTGAAGCCGATGACGGTTCCCGAGAGCGCGACCGGCGCGTACGACGTCGTGCCGGAGGGCGCTGTCGTGCCCTCGTCGGCGCCCAGCGCGCGGGTGGTGAAGGCGAGGCTGGAGGCGCCGTCGCGGGTGAGGCGGGCGCGGGTGTCGGGCTCGCCCTGTTCGGTGTAGCCGTAGACCTTGCCGGACGGGCACAGGGCCGCCTGCCAGCTGGTCATCGCGTCGGCGACCAGCTCGCTGCCGGTGGTGGGGCGTTCGGCGGAGCCCAGGGCGCAGTTGGCGCCGACCGGGTTGAAGCCGAGCGGGATCGCGACGCGGTTCTTCCAGTTGGTCGAGGAGACCGGGGAGCCGGCGTTGACCTGGCTCTGGTCCGCGTACGGCTTGCCGTCGAGGTCGAGATGGCCCTGTGGCACGATCACCAGCCAGCAACTGCGGGGCTTGGTCACGCCGTTGGCGGTGACCGGGGTGCCGCAGCCCAGGTGCGGGGCCTCGTTGGCGGTCTGGACCTCGAAGAACTCCTTCCCGGTGCCGTCGGCGCCGGTGCGGGCGAAGTCGACCTCGTTGGTGGTGTTGCGGTTGAAGTAGGGGTTGTTCTGGGTGTCGGAGGTGACGGTGGCCCCGCTGACCGGCTTGAAGGGGACCTCGCCGGGCGCGTTGGGGTTGGCGGCCCCGTACCGGTCGTCCTGACCGTAGTTGGCGGGGTCGGCGCTGTAGAAGACGCGGCGGGTGTCGTCGTAGTCGTTGCCGGGCCAGCTGCCCCGGTCGCTGGTCGGGGAGGCCCCGTACTGGCACTGGGTGCGCGGCGGTCCCGGGTTGGCCGGGACCGTGCCGTCGTCGTCGCCCCAGCACTGCATGATCTGCACGAAGTCGGTGTTGAACCAGGTGCCCGCGAAGGTGGTCGGGTCGCCGCCGGTCCAGGAGACGGTGACGGCCTGGCTGGACAGGCGGGTGGTCTGGTCGACCGTGAACCGCATGTCCTTGAACTCGCCGCGCCCGGAGACCGTGACGGCGGAGCCGGAGCCGGAGCCGGAGCCGCTGCTCGCGGCGGTCGCGGGCGGGGCGGCCTGGGCGACCGCGAGCCCGGCGAGGGCGCCGACGGCCGCCCCGGCGACCAGGCGGGCGAGCAGACGGCGTACGGCCTTCATCGCGAACTCCCTTCGGAGGAACGCCCGTTGGCGCGCAGCAGGCGGGACACCAGGGACGGCAGCAGGATCATCGCGAGCACCAGGAACGCGGCGAGGACCATCAGGGTCTGGGCGGAGGTCCAGCCGGTGCGCCCGGCGACCGAGACGGGCTGGGCGAGGGCGATCGTGCCGTCGGCGGCCGTCCCGCCGCCGGAGCCCGAGGCCGCGCTGCCGGCGCCCGGGGACAGGGTCTGGCCGGTGTCGGGGTCCACGGAGGGCTGCCCGCCGCCGGTCCCGGAGGAGCCGCCGGTCGAGCCGCCGGACGCGCCCGTCGCCGTACCGCCGGTCGCACCCGAACCGCCGGACGAGCCTCCGGAACTCCCGTTCGTGCTCGTCGACTTGGCTCCTCCACTGCCCGAAGTGCAGGCGGCCGCGCCCTTCTTGTCGCAGGCCTTCGGGTAAGGGGCGGTCTCGGCGAGCTTGTTGCGGCCGCCCGTGGTGAAGGTCGGGTTGTTGCAGTTGCGGATGTTGATGTTCTGCGCCTGCACGCCCGGGATCCGGCGGATCTGGTCGAAGCCCGCCTGCACCAGGTTGATCGGCAGCGGCGAGTAGCCGAGGTCGGGCGCCTGTTGCTGGCCCTGGCACATGAAGTAGTAGGAGAACGCGCCGAGCGTCTTGCCCTTGGCCTTGGTGAAGGTGCCCTGCACCTTCAGCGGCAGGATCATGTACGAGTAGCTGGACAGCGGGTAGTTGCGCCGGTCGCTGTCGTTGTAGACGCCGTCGAGCTGCTGGGTGAGGTAGTCCGCCGAGCTCCTGTTCGTGTTGATCTTCGCCTTGAGCAGCGAGACCGCCACGTTCTGCGGGGTCGGCTCGGTGTAGTAGCCGGCGTGGTTGAGGACCTTGGCGACCGGATAGTGCGCGTTGAGGGCGTAGGAGTAGTTGACGTAACCGATCGCGCCCTCGCCGTAGTTCTGCGCGACGTACCCGGCCACGCCCAGGTCGCCGGACTGGGCGATCATGCCGGTGACGGTCGGGTAGTACGAGGTCTGCCCGCAGGCTCCTGAGCGGCCGACGCGCCCGCAGTACGCCTGCCACAGCGCCTTGTGCTGGGCCGCCATCCACATCGTGAACTGGGCGGTGGAGCCGGAGCCGTCGGAGCGGACGACGGGCACGATGGTGCGGTGGGGAAGCTGGAGCCCGGGGTTGTCGGCCTTGATGACGGGGTCGTCCCAGGTCTTCACCGCCCCCGTGAAGATCTTGGTGACGACGTCGCCGGAGAGCCGCAGGTTGGTGACCCGCTTGCCGTTGACGGTCAGGTGGTACATGAACACGGTGCCGCCCGCCACGATCGGCATGTAGGCGTACGACCCGGCGCCCGGCCGCTCGGCGGCGCTGCCGTCCGTGGGGTGGGTCTGGAACGGGATGTCCGACACCGCGAAGTCGACCGTCCCGCTGAGGAACTGCCGCCGCCCGTCGGAGGATCCGGTGCCGGCGTACGAGATCCGCATGCCGTACTGGTTGACGGCCCGCCGCCACTCGTCGACGGCGTTCTCCGCCCAGGTGGAGCCGGCCCCGGCGATCGGCGTGTAGCTGTCGGCGGCGGCGGGGGCGGCCGCCGTCCCGGCGAGGACGCCGAGCAGCGCGGCCAGGATGCCCAGCCGGCGCAGGCTGGTCTTGAGGTGGCTGAGCATCAGTCGTTCTCTCCGGTCTCTCCGGTGACGGCTTGGTGGGCGGGGGGCGACGGCTCGGGCGGGTGCAGTGCGGCGAACCGTGCCGCGTCGCTCCGCGAGGCGCGCGCCGTGCGGCGGGACTGGCGGCGGCTCTGGTGGCCCGGGCCGCGGCCGCCGATCACCCGGGCGATCACGAACAGCACGAGCACCAGCGCCATCAGCACGGTGGCCGCCCCGAAACCGCGGGCGATCATCGTGGGCTCCGGCGACTTGACGAAGTTGAAGACGGCGAGCGGGAGGGAGACCATCGGGCCGCTCGTCGGGTCGGCGTTGAGGGCCGCCGTGAACCCCGCGGTGAGCAGCACCGGCGAGGTCTCGCCGATACCGCGCGCGGTGCCGAGGATGACGGCGGTGGCGAGCCCGGAGCGGGCGGTCGGCAGGACGACGTGCCAGACGGTCCGCCACCGCGGGGCCCCCAGCGCCTCCGCCGCCTCCGTCAGCGTGCCGGGCACGAGCCGCAGGACGACGTCCGCCGCCCGGATCACGATCGGCAGCATCATCACGCTGATCGCGAAGCCCGCCGCCAGCCCCGACTTCTGCAGGCCGAGGCCGAGGATCCAGGTGGCGTACACCATGAGTCCCGCGACGATCGACGGCAGCGCGGTCATCGCCTCGACGATGGTCCGTACGAACCGGGAGAGGCGGCCCGGGATCTGGTTGAGGTAGACCGCGCAGGCCAGCCCCAGCGGAACGGTGATGGTGAGCGCGATGGCGATCATCATCACCGTGCCGAGCATCGCGTGGGCGATGCCGCCGTGGGACAGCGGGTCCAGCGGGCCCGCCGCCTGCATGTCCTGGGTGAAGAAGTTGCCGTGCGGCAGCGCCTCGCGCCCCCGCCAGGCCGTGAACCCGATGACGAGCGCGAGCGCGCCGAACAGCAGCCCGGCCGCCGTCCACAGCACCACCGTCATCACCCGGTCGCGTACCGCCTGGCCGTCCTCCTCCAGACCGGTGAGGACGGCGTACGCCGCGAGGAAGGCGAGATACGCGGTGACGACGAAGCCCAGACCGCCGGAGAACGGCGCGATCTGCCCGAAGAGCAGGACGGCCACACACAGCCCGGAGGCGGCCGCGCCCCACAGAGCCAACACCCCCGAACGGGTGGGCCCGCCGATACGACGCGGCTCGTCGGGGAGGTCGGCGGCGGGGGTGAGGGCGGGGTCAGCGGCGGGGGCGGGGGCGGGGGCGAGGCCTGGGGCGGAGGCAGAGGCGAGGCCGGGGGCGCTCGCCGCGGCCGCCGATGCGCGCTCCTCCGCAGCTTCCTCCGCCGCTACTTCCGCAGCAGCTTCCGCCGTTTCCCCTGCGGCTTCCGCGACCTCCGCGACCTCCGCGGCTTCTCCCGCGGCCTCTTCTCTGGCTTCTTCTGCGACGTTTTCCACGACCGTCATCTCATGCCTCGCTCTGCGCGCCGGAACGGGAGCGGGCCACGATGGAGGAGGCGGTGAAGTTGACCGCCAGGGTGAGCAGGAACAGCGCCAGGCCCGCCGCCATCAGCGCCGACATGCCGAAGGTGGACGCGTCGCCGTAGTGCAGGGCGATGAGGGAGGAGACGGAGTTCGAGCCGGTCTGCAGGATGTGCGGCTGGATGACGAAGACCGGCGAGATGATCAGATAGACGGCGATCGTCTCGCCGAGCGCCCGGCCGAGCCCGAGCATCGTCCCGCCGATGATGCCGCCCTTGCCGTACGGCAGGACGACCGCCCGGATCATGCCCCAGCGGGTGGCGCCCAGCGCGTACGCGCCCTCGCGTTCGCCGGCCGGGGCCTGCGTGAACACCTCCCGCATCACCGAGCACTGGATCGGCGCGACCATCAGCGCGACGACGATCCCCGCGACGAAGGCGGAGGCGGTGTAGACGCTGTCGGAGGCCAGGGGCTCGCCGGGCTGGGTTCCGTCGACGGTGAACAGGGGGATCCAGCCGAGCCAGTCGGACAGCCACCGCGACAGCCCGATCACATGCTGCTGGAGGAAGAACAGTCCCCACAGCCCGTACACCACCGACGGGACGGCCGCCATCAGGTCGACCAGGGTGACCAGGGTGCGGCGCAGTCTGCGCGGGGCAACGTCGGAGATGAACAGCGCGGTCCCCACGGCCAGCGGCACGGAGATCGTCACCGCGACGGCGGCGATCAGCAGGGTGCCGGTGAGCACGGCCGCGATGCCGAAGCGGTGGACGTCCGGCTGCCACTGCGCCGTGGTCAGGAACGACAGCCCCGTGGCGCGCAGCGCCTGACCGGCCCTCAGCAGCAGGAACAGCCCGACGGCCGCCATGATGCCGAGGACGACGACTCCGGTGGCCGTCAACTGATACCGGAAGATCCGGTCACCGAGCCCGTGGGCCGCGTGCGGCCGTCGAGGGACGGGTCTGTCAGGCTCCGGTTCGCCGGAAGCCTCCTGTACGGACACCACTGCGCCCCCCAAGGACACGGTTCACCCCATGCGGCTTCGTGATCGAGCCGCGCGGGGGAGAGTCAATGGCGGGATCCTGTCCCCCCAACGCGCCGGATGTGGACGAGATGTGAATTGCTCATGTCGCTTTCGTGGGGTGGCTGTGAGGGGCAGGCCCTAGGGGGTTTCCCTTGCGGCGCGGCGCGGCGCGGCGCGGCGCGACGTGGCGTGGCATGGCGTGGCATGGCGTGGCATGGCAGGCCGCGGAGCCGTTGCTTGCGCCCGAACCGACATCGGAGAAGCCCACGCCCATCACCGCCAAAGCGGCCGGAAGCGAGCATCAACCGCTGACAGCGCCACCCCGGTGGCACACTTCCTCCGTGGCAGACGACATGGACAGGAGAATCCTCCACGCCCTCCAGTGCGCGCCGAGGGCCCCGTTCCGGCGTATCGGCGAGGTGATCGGCGTGTCGGAGCAGACCGCGGCCCGCCGTTACCACGCGCTGCGCCGCGACGGGGTGGTGCGGGTGGTGGGCGTGGTCGACCCCGCCGTGTACGGGCAGGCGCAGTGGGTCGCCCGCGTCCGCTGCCGCCCCGACCGGGTCGCCCCGCTCGCCGACGCACTCGCCCGGCGGCCCGACATCGCCTACGCCAACATCGCCTCGGGCGGCTCGGAGATCATCTGCGTCATCAGCTCGCCCGTCGACTTCCAGCGCGACGACATGCTGCTGCGGCAACTGCCCAAGTCGGCCGCCGTCCTCGACGTGAGCATCGACCTGATGATCCATCCGTTCGGCGATCCCGGCAGGGTGGGCTGGGCCGGCGCCGGCGGACGCCTCACCCCCGAGCAGGTACGCCGACTGACCGGCGACCGGCCCTCCGCCGCCCCGACCGGCCCTCCGCCGCCCCCGGCCGACGAGGACGCCCCGCTCCTGGACGCCCTCGCCCAGGACGGCCGGACCACCCACACCCAGCTGGCCGAACTCACCGGCTGGTCCAAGGCCCGCGTCGCCCGCAGACTCGAGGCCCTGGAGGCCTCCGGCACCCTCTCCTACGACGTCGACTCGATCCCCGAACGCCTCGGCTACCACCTCAACGCCACCCTCTGGCTGCGCGTGGCCCCCGCCCACCTCCAGCACATCGGAGAAGAGCTGGCCCGCCACGACGAGATCGCCTTCGCCGGAGCCATCAGCGGGCGGCACAACGTGATGGCCATCGTCGTCTGCCACGACGCCGAGGACTTCTACCGCTATCTGGTCACCCGGGTCGCCCCGCTCCCCGGCATCGACTCCTACGACGTGAGCATCAGGGTCCGCCGCCTCAAACAGGCCGCCTCCCTCATCTCCCACGGCCGTCTGGTCCATCCGGCGGTCAGCCGGCTGAGAAGGTGATCACCTGCGTGTAGTCGGTTCCGGCGTGGAACTCCACCCGTTGCGTGCCGGTCGGCGCGTGGATCCCGCTCAGCGGGAGCGTCCAGGTGTGCGTGGAGCCGCTGACCGTCGTTCCGGGATCGGCGCCGACCTCGGTCCAGCTCCAGTGGCTCGACAGGCTCCGGTAGAGGACGCCGTTCTCGATCATGTAGTCCGCGCCGAGGACCGAGGGCGACGGATAGGGGAGCCGATAGCCGGTCGCGGTGTCGCCGTCGGTGTCGATGAAGGCGTGGTAGTACTTCTGCGAGGTGTGGAAGGTCGCCCGGAGGGTGACGGTTCCGGCGGACACGCAGGCGGAGTAGCCGGTGATGGGCCCGGAGCCCGCGATGGGCGTGCAGGGGGCCCCGCCGTCGTCACCGCCCGACCCGGTCTTGGCATGGTCGGCAGCGGCCGTGGTGGCGGAGGGCCGGGCCTTCGCGGAGGGCTGGGCGTCGCCGGCCGCGGCGGATGCCGTGGCCGATGCCTGTGGCGACGCGCTCTCGCCGTCCGCCGACGGCGAGACGGACGGCAGGGCCGGCCCGAGCCCGCCCGGCGTGCTCTCGTACGGGCCACCGCCCCCGGTCGCCTGCGGTACGTCGTCCGGCGTCGACGCCGACGGCCGCACGTCGCCGCCGCCGACCACGAGGAAGGCGCCGCCGATCAGCGCGGCCCCGACCACGGCGACGCCGGCCAGCAGCACCGCCCGGGGCAACCGCCGCCAGACGGGGGGTCGAAGGGCGGCGTGGGCGGCATCGGCGGCGTCGGCGGCGTCGGCGGTGTCGGCACCCGCCCGGTCCGGCCGCGCGTCGGCACGCCCCGCCGCGAACGCGGCCGCCGCGGCGGACAGCGGCGCGACCGTGGCAGCGGACTTCGCCCCGGGCTCGGAGTCTTTCCCGGAGCCGGAATCCGGCCCGTTGAGGGCGGCGGACGCCGCCGCGATCGCCGACGGTCCTTTCGACCGGCGTGGCAGCGGAGCCTGCACTGTCGTGGCGTCCTTCCAGGAGAGCCGTCCAGGAGAGCCGTGCCGAACCCGTCCGGCAGCGCTGAGCCGCCGATCGTACCTGGGTTCGACAAGGATCGAGCCACATCTCGGCGGCTCATCTCAGTCAACGTGCCTGTGAAGAGCCCCAGTTGAGTCCCAGGCCCGGAAAGTCTGCCGGTTCGTACAGGTCTCACGGCCGGTGGCGCCTTCGCTGTCTCGGCCGTACTGCTGGTCGCCTTCCTGTTCCTCCAGGCCCGCAGCGCGGACCCGCCACCCCCACCGACCCTGACATGACGCGGTCCTGGACCCAGGGACTCAAGGGCTCGGCTCGAACCGGAGCGCGAACATGTCCGCGTACAGCTCCAGGCGCAGGCGCACCCACTCCGGGGGCTCACCCACCGCCCGGGCACAGTGCTCGATCCGGTCCTGCCGTACCGGGCCGGTCAGGGCGGGCAGTCTTCCGTCGAGGCGCTCGGAGAGGATCGCCAGGTCCTGCCAGCCCGGTACGACGTCGGGTACGCCGGTGATCGACGGCGGTATCCCCTCCAGGGCGAGGTAGGGGGTGACACGCCGTTGCCAGGTGTGCCGTACCGACTCGCCGAGACGGCCGGCGATGCCGACCAGGTCGAGGGGCAGCAGCGGGGATCCGGGCGGGGAGACGCGATGGGCCGGGTCGACCGCCACGGCGTCGTGGAGCGTGGGCACGTCGTCCGGCAGAGCGGCCACCGCCTCGCCGGACAGCTCCGGTACGAGCGCGCCCACGGCCCGCAGGGGGGCCAGGGTCCGGTACGCCGCCCCCACGCCGACATGACGGGCGCGGGCGTAGTCCACGAGCCGCCGCGCGGTGAGCGGGACCCAGTGCGGTGTCTCGAACCACTCGTAGTCCACCTCCTCGTGCGGGCCCTGGTCGATCAGCGCCGCCGTCTCCTCCCAGCTCGGGCTGTACTTCCGCAACTCCTTGGGCGGACGCGGGGCCACGAGATCGGCGCTCAGCCCCAGGTTCCGGGCCTCCCGGCGGGCGGTGTCCCACAGGACCGACAGCTTCTGCCGCAGCCGCTGGCTTCCGGTGAACAGCACGGCCGAGGTCGCCGGCACGGGATAGTCGGCGCCGTCCCAGCTGGGATCCTCCCCGGAGAACGCGTATCTGCTGGGCATGGGCAGGTCGTCCCAGGCCCGCAACAGGCCTGCCGCGTCCGGGAGATCCACCCCGGCGTCCCTCAGCTCCTCCGCGAACCAGGACAGTTCCTCCCACGACGTCTGGTGGGAGCGGACGAACGCGAGGTCCCGGAGCGAGACGCCGCCCTCCAGCCGGATGTCCGCGTCGTGCAGCCACCGTACGAGTTGGCCCGTCTCGGGCGAGGGGACCAGGTCCCGTGCGGCCGAGCGCTTGGTGTAGCGCCGGCGGTGGACCAGTCCGACGGACTTCGCCTCGCGGGCGAGTACGCGTTCCGCCTCCCCTACGGAGATCCCCCACTCCCCGGCCAGTTCGACGGCGGCCGCCCACGGCAGCACAGGGCGGCCGTCCGCGCCGTGGACGACGTAGTGGCGCAGGAAGGGGAGCACCTCGGCCGGTACGGCGTCCCACCGGGCGGTCAGGACCGCGTCGGGCACCGGGCGGCCCAGCCAGGCGAAGTCGGCCATGCGCCGCCGCACCTCGCCCGCGTCCAGGCCCGTCGCGGCGGCCACCACCGGTACGTCCCAGGGGTGAACGGCCGGGCGCCAGCGCTGCTTGTCCTCCTGGAGGTAGAGAAGCCTCAGCTCCTCGCCGGTGCAGACGTGATCGCGATGGCGGTCCGGCGCCGGCGGCAGCGGCCTCTCCACGAACGGCGCGTACCGGGCGCAGGCTTCGGCCAGCTCGCCGAGCGGCGTGCGGTACTTGGCGGAGGCACGGGCGATGCCGGACAGGTCCTCGGGCGCGTGCCGGTAGTAGATCTCGTCGGCGGCCCGCCGCTTGGGCAGACGCTGCCCCCAGACGGTGATGGCGAGGCCGTCCAGCGGATCGGGTTCACTGCCCAGGAGCCCGGTCGCGACGCACCAGTCGGTGAAGTCCGGCTTCCAGTCCAGGTCGCCGCCGCCGTGGACGGCCGGCGCCGCCAGCCGCGGATGCACGATGCGCAGACCCCGTGCCGCGCGGAGCACCTCCGCCACGGTCGTCTTCTGCTCGTGGGCCACCAGGACCGCGGTGCGCCAGTCGCCGTCGACCTTCGCCGCGATGTCCGACCAGCCCGGCTGCGGCACGGGGTGGCCCGCGAGGGACAGGGGCGCCGCTTCCTTCCGGGTCCGGTACTCGGGCCCGAGGGCGGCCGACCGCCAGGGCCGGACCATGTCCGTGAGCGTCTCCTGCTCGCGTCGCCCCGTCCGGCTGTTCAAGGAGGCGTCCAGCTTGAACCAGCCGACCTCGTCGAGGTTCGCCGTCCGGCCGTGACCGTCCGACGCGAGCACCCCTCGCCCCCGCCAGGCCTTCCACAGGATGCGCGCGATCGAGGGCTCGCGGGACTCCATGTCCCACAGCCAGGCCAGGCTCAACCTCGCCTCGGCGGGCAGCACGTGGGCGCCCTGCCGGAACTGCCGGCGGGCCCACCGGACGTCGTAGCTCTCCAGCTTCTTGCGGTTGACGCTGAGTTCGCCCGCGTGCGCGCCCGACAGATTGAGCACGTACCCGAAGGTCCGCTGGTCGGTGGCGATCCCGTCGCACACGATCGCCCCGTCGCCCCCGACCCACCACAGCGTGCCCGGCACCGCCTCGTGGGCGGACTCGGCGGACACCGCGCGCGGCCCCTCTCCGGACTTGAGGCGTCCGGGAAGCCAGACCTCCTCGGCGCCGTCCTCGCCCCGGACTTCCAGCCGGAACTCGCTGAGCAGGACCAGAGACCGCAGCACCGACACGGCGGAGTCCTCGCCCAGCGCCCCCGCACGGCGCAGATGCAACCGGACCCGTGTGCCGCCCTCGGGCAGCGCGGCGCCGTCGCGCCCGTCGTCCTCACGCACCCGGAAGAGACTGCCGCTGACCGGGATCTCGACCCGCAGCGCCCGCTCCGCCGGGCGTCCGTCCGTCCCGACCGGCCGGGTGACGATCGTCATCTCGTCGGCGAGCATGAAATAGCTGAAGACGCCTATGCCGAACCGGCTGTTGGGGTACAGCCGCAGCGCTCTGTCGTGGCGCAGCCACGCGGCCTGCTCCCGGCGGAAGGAGTGCGACTGGTCGAAGCGGCGGCCGGCCCGGGTGAACGTGTTCTTCAGCTGGTCGACGGTCATGCCGACCCCGTTGTCCACGCACTCGACATAGCGCCCGCTGGCGTCCTCGCCCACCTCGATGCGGATCCGGCCGGCCCACTGCGCGGGCTCCTTGCCCAGACCCCGCAGGTAGCGGACGCGCATCTCCCGGTAGCGGCAGGCGTCCATGGCGTTCTGGTACAGCTCCCGCAGGGCGAGTTCGGGTTCGCCGTCGTACAGCTTCTCGCCCATCAGCAGGCGGCGGATCTCCGTCTGCGCCAGCGAGAAACGCGCGAGCGGCACGTCGTAGGCGCTCCTGCCGCGCTCGCCGTCCGGCCGCAGCCGGTGGTCGGACAGCCGCGAGGGGAGTCCCCGCAGCAGTGCGGCCTCGACCTGCGGCAGGTGGCGGGCCGACTCCCGCAGCGTGTAGCCGAGGTCGTCGGCGTCCTCGACGACCGAGGCGAGCGCCGCATGGATCGCCGGATGCGGACAGACGGCGTCCAGATGGAGATACGAGGGAGTGTCACCGTCCTGGTCGAGGTCCCAGAAGGCGTCCCGGAGCACCGTGACCACCTCGCGCGGCACCACCGGATCGGACACGGCGAGATGCTCGGCGAGGACCTCCGGCAGACATCGCGCGTCGAAGGCGAGCAGCCCCGCGAGCCGCAGCAGCGCGGCGAGCGGCCGTACGCGCAGGCGCCACGGTGTCCTGCGGACGACGTGACGGTCCGGCGGCAGCCGCTGATCGTCCGGCGGAGCCCCCAGGACGAGGCCCGCGGCGACCGCGCGCAGGGCGGCGGACAGGGTTCCCGCCCGGCCGCCGAGCCGCTCGCCCGCCGCGGGCGGCGCCACGTCGAGGAGCCGCGCCACGAAGCCGTCGGCCAGGGCCGCGGGCACCGCCTCCTCGTCGGTCGCGAACCGCTCCTCGATCCACCGGTGCACCAGCCACAGCACGACGGCGTGCCGGTCGTCCGTGGGATGCGTCGCCCACCGGTACCAGTCCGTGAGCTTCTCGGTGATCTGCGGGTAGTGCTCGGTGATCTGCTCGTAGTGCCGCCGCTGCTCGCCGGCCTGGTCGTCGCGCCGGACCCGGTACGGACGGAACTCGGCGGCCTGGCTCAGCCGGTCGGCCCAGGCCGCCTCGTGCAGCAGGACGCCGGCGATCAGCGCGGTGACCTCCAGCGCGGACAGCTCCGCGCCCTTGGGCAGGAGCAGCGGGAGCCGGTCGGTCAGCAGGCGGACCGGATACTCGTCGTCGGCCCAGGGATCGGGCAGCCGTTCCTGGGCGAGGTGGACGTGGCGGGCGGCCTGCGCGGCCAGAGCGGACAGACAGTCCTGCAGAGGGGCCACGGCTTCCGTGTCGGCCTCCGGCACCCGCTCCCACAGCGCCGGTGTGCGCACGGCGTCCTGCCAGGCTTCCAGCAGACGTCTGCCCCGGGCGACCTCCAGGGACCTGGTCGCCTCCGCCAGATCGGTCCCGTAGTGGATCACGACCCTCTGTGGCCCGGCCGGCGCGCGGAGCGCGAGCGCGTGGGTCTCCCGCTTGGTCGCCTCGTACACCTGCTCCACCGTCGTGGCCTCCGTCAACGGGTCGAAGGCCCGCGCGAGCGACGACGTGAAGAAACTGCCCGTCTCCGCGAAGCCGCTGCGCTCACCCGGGCCACAGCCCGTGATCATGGCGAAGCCGCTGTGCGGGGGCCCCTTGACGACGTTGCTGCCGAATCCGCCGCCTTCTTCGCTCTCCGCCCGACGACAGGCGTCGATCAACCACAGCACGGTGCCGGCCGAGCAGTTGGCGAGATACCGGCTGATGTCGGCTTCGAGGAGCGACTCCCGTACGTGGGGCTGCTCCCACCCGGCCGCGGGGTCGCCGTCCTCGGCGTCGGCGTCGGCGTGGGCATCGGCGTCGGCGTCGGCGTCGGCGTCGGCGGGGGCGCGGGCGTCGGCGGGCACCAAGTAGTCGGTGGTGCCGATCCGGACGCCGTGCCCGGTGAAGTAGAGGAGCAGCGTGCTGCCGGCCGGCACGTTCCCGGACAGCTCGGAGATGCGCTCGGTGATCTCGTTCCGGGTGGGATTCGACAAGGTCTCGACCACGTAGCCGCTGCCCCGCAGGGAGGCGCTCAGGACACGCAGATCCGCGTCCACCGTCGCCGCCAGGGAGGGGAGACGGTGCTCCGCCCCCGGGTTTTCGCCCACGCCTATGAGCAGGGCTATGCGTCCGTCGTCTTCCATCCGGCCCCCGTTTCCGCTCCGGCCCGCCATTATCAGGGGCCCAGGTGCACGACTGCGGCGAAAGCGAGCGCGTGCTCGGCGGAATGGGCGATCCACGTCCGCACGACCTGGTGCAGGGCGCGGGCCGAGCCCTCCGGACGAAGCCGTCCGTCGGGGCCCAGGAGCAGGACGTACACGGAGTGCGCGAAGTCGTGGACGGCCGCGTCCGCACTCCATCCCGGCAGCCCGATCACGTGGTCGAAGCCGGCGGTCTGGAAGGCGGTGGCCAAGGTCCATCCGTCGCTCTCGAAGCCCTGATCGCCGCCGTTCGACTCGCGGACCGAGAGATAGGCCAGTGCTCCGTCGGCGCCGTCGGTGCCGAATCCCAGCTGGGGGACGCCCTCGTGAAGACGGGCGCGGCCGACGAAGTGGAAGAACGGGTGGTCGGCGAGGTGCGCCGCGACGTTCGCACCGGCGGCCTGCGTGCCGCGCAGGACGCGGGCGTGCGGGAGGAGCCGATGGATTGCGTCGATCTCCCTCGCCCCGTACGGCAGGTCGTCGTCCGCGAGGACCAGCAGCATCGGCTGGACAGGCTGGTGGCCCGAGTGCCTTTCGCGGGTTCGTGCGGTCGTCAGCGCCTGAAGGCTTGAGGTGTAGGAGTGAACCGCGTAGTCCATGGCGGACCTCGAATGCTGCCCCGCCAGGTGGAGGGGGAGCATGGTGAACGGGCTGGTGGGACACCACCACATGCGTGGCAGCATGTCGGACCAGACCGCGTCGTTCGCCGCCGCACTCTCTGTGGTGGGGTACGGGATGCCGGTGCTGGTCCCGTAGCCCAGCCCGAGAGCGGAGAGGACAGGCCCCACCGTGCTTCGATCCAGCCATTCGAGTATCTGCCAGACCACGTGCTGATCCTGTGGCGCAGGGCCGGTGCTCATCGCGGCCCGATAACTGTTCGTCTGGTTCTTGAGAGCGGCCGGGCTCAATTCGGGCAGCGGGAGCGACGACACCCCCTGGCGGGTCACGAGCAGTGCGTCGCAGCGGCGGGCGGCCGTGCTGAGAACGACGACGGGACCTTCGCTCGCAGCCGCCACCAGCCGGTGAGCGGGTACGGGGGCGAGGAAGTCCCCGAAACCGGGAACGGCACGCATCTCTGTGACGAGCTGGTCCAGCCGGGTTTGAACCGAGGCTTGCAGCCGGTGGATCCGTGATGCGATCGGCCTGGGGGAGAGATGGAGGAGCGCCCACAGCCGACGGAGCTCCGCGACGAGATCCGGCGCGGCTCCCCGCAGCCGGTGCACCTCCACAGGAGATTCCTGACGCCAGGCCGACAGGAGAACACTCCGTTGTTCCAGGAACTCGAGTGCGCGTTCCGGCGCCCCCGCCTCGATGGCGCAGGCGGCGGCCTCCCCGCTCAGCTTCTCCCAGGCCCTGACGATGTCCGCGTGGTCACGGCCGGACGCCAGCAGCATCAGCGGGAGAAGGTCGGCGACGGTCTCGTAGCTCTGTACGACGTCCTCGGGCAGGTTGAGGCGCACCGCCAGACTTCCCCAGAGGAGTCCGGCCCAGAGACGTTGCAGCGGCAGGGCGTACCGGCGGACAGCGACCTCCTGCGCTCTGTCGGCCGCACGGCGGAGGGAGGCGTACGACGTCTTCGGTCTGCCTGAGATGAACGCGGCGCGGGCCAGGAGCACGGACGACGACTCTGGATCGATGAGCGGACGGTCGATGCCACCGTCGCCGTACTGCAGGAGTGAGTCCAACTCCGCCAGGGCGCCGGTGAGGTCCGTCCGCGACGAGTCGAGTGTGTGCAGTTCGAGCAGGGCGGAGGCGTAGGCGGCGGTCCGTGCGAGATGGTCCGCGGGGCCGAGGGCGACGAGATCCTCCCTGGTCGACCTGAAGCTCTCGATGGCCTGGCTCAGCGACTGGCTGTCCCCGGTCGCCCGGTATCTCAGGACCAGGCATTCGCCTTGCTGGACGAGTGCGGTGTGCCGGTAGGGCAGGTCCGGGTGGTGCCGGAACTGGGAGACGACCTCCCGGGAGGCGTCGACGGCGAGGTCGAGTGCGGACACGTCTCCGGTCCGGCGGAAGCTGTCGAGCAGGCAGCGGTTCAGGCTGATGAGCGCCGTCATTCTCCAGACGGACCTCGTCGGCAGGGATCTGGCCGCCTGTTCGGCGAGAGTGACCGCCTCGTCGAGATCCGCCTGCTCCGACAGCACGGCGGAGCCCACCCGCAGGACGTCGCTCAGAGCGTGTTGCAGCCGGGGACGGAGCCGTATGTCCCTCTCAGGACTGAGCTTGACGGCCGAGCGGCTCTGCCGCAGCGCCGCGTGGAGAGCGGCCTGCGAACCGTCCCTCCAGAAGCGGGCCAGATGCACCGAGGCGAGTACGGACGCCCGCTCGGCCAGTACGGATCGGGGCTCCTGCGGGGGCGCGGCTTCCGCTACCAGGATTTCGGCCCGGTCGAGGTCGGCCGGATCTCCCTCCGCCTCGTACCAGGCGACGAGAACCCGGGCGAGTGACAGCGCGTAAGTCTCCCGGTCGGAAGTCGAGTCGAGCGTCGAGTCCATGAGATCCATGGCCCGACGCAGGGCGTTCTCGCGTGGCCGGACCGTATGGAGGACCACGTAGGTGTCGAGAAGTTCCGAGATGAGCCGTCCGGTGGCGATCGTGCCGCCCCGCAGTCGGATCTCCCGGGTGGCGAGGGCGTCCACGGCCTGGTGCAGGTAGGAGAGGTCACCCGTGTAGTGGAAGAGTTCGCGCTGGGCGGCCCCGAGGACGGTGTCGGCTCGCATGCTCTGCTCCAGGGACACCACGCCGGTCATGAGCACTACGACGCCGACGGCGCGTTCAAGCGAATTCCGTGAGCCGAAGCGAAGGCCGTGGAGATACAGCGTTTCCGCGATTTCGCAGCCGAGTTCGGGGAATTCTCTCAGCTCGTATCCGGTCTCGAGGGTATGCGTCGCCAGAGCGAGGGCCGCGAGGAGGTCATCGGGTTTGCCCGCGCGGTGGTGGTACCGCTCGCGCAGGTCCCGGATCGCCTGCGTCAGCCGTGGCGCCAACTCGGGGTCCACGTCGGGCCCGATCAGTTCGCTCAGCGCTTCGTACTCGGACGCGTCCGGCCGTGGCGTGGCCGGGGCGGGTTCGTCGATGACGTACACCTGCCCCGCGCCGGTGCGCAGGCCGACCGGGCCGGTCCCCACGTCGAGGCGGACGACCTCGGCCGCGTCGACGCGCACCGTGCGGACGGCTGAGCCCGCGGTGATCTCGACCACCCGCGGGGAGGTGTCGGGGACGAGGACGGCCGCCGCGTCCCTGCCCCGGACCTTTCCCAGCAGCAGCGTCCTTCCTTCGCGCAGGACGCCGAGCGGGGCTTCTCCGACGGCCGAGGCGATGGACGACACGGTGGTGAGGGTGAGTTCGGGCGCCGTGCCGGGGTCGAGGGACGGAACGTGCGGGCGGGCCGCGTTGGCGAGGCTCCACGCGGTGGCGGTCGAGAGGGTCTCGGAGGGCAGCCGGCGCTGTGCCTCCGCGAACCAGCCCGCCAGACCGGACCGGTTCTCCCGTACCAGGGAGTGCAGGGCACGGTTGAGGTGCTGGGTCGCGCCTTCGGCGTTCCCGCTGAGGCTGTCCCAGGTGACCTGTTCCTCCAGCAGCAGCGCGGGCGACAGGTCGTGGTGGAACTCGCTGACGATGCTCGCGATCTCCCGTAGCCGCGGCTCCTTCTCCAGCTTGTCCACGAGACCCGCGCGCAGGTAGGGCAGGCATTCCGGGAGCAGCGCGACGGCCTCGGGCGTGCGGGCGCCCACCCAGTCGCAGAACCAGAGGTCGGCTTCGGCGCCGACGTCCAGGTGCGGCAGGAGCCGGAGCCTGACCTCGCGGATCAGCTCGGGTTCGATACGGGTCGCGATGCTCAGCACCGTGGCGAGTTCCATCGCGCCGGGCGGGGGCGCCGGCGGCAGTTCCTGTGACAGTTCGCCCAGCGGTCCGGTCACGGCAGCCTCACCGCGGCCCGGGCCGCGGTGGTCGTACGGTCCCAACTGACCAGTGGCAGCAGGCTCGTCATCCATCGTGGCCAGCGGCGGGGCGGGTACGGGGAGAGCGCGACGACGCCGCATCCCGCCCGGGTGACCAGGCCGACGAAGTGCTCCCAGTCCTCCCGGGCGCCGCGCTGGGGGTCGTCGGGGGGTCCGCCCAGACCGAGGTCCGACAGCAGCAGGACGGGCCTGCCGGACTCGGGGGGAGCGTAGGCGGTGCGCGTCCAGCGTGCGCCGGGCCCGGTGCCGCGCTGGGGGGCGCCGGAGAAGTAGCCCACCTCGACCAGAGAGGGGCCGACCACGGCACGGATGCGTTCGAGGAGGTGGTTCTGGTCGCGCCGGAAGGGCTGCATTCCGGTGCCTCGGTCGACCAGGACCTGGACTCCGTAGCGCATCGTGGGCACGGGCAGGCGGGGCAGCCGGCCGACGGGGCGGCCGTGGGCGAGGGTGTCGACGAGGGACGAGAGGTCCACGGCGCCCTCGGGCACCCGCCGGGAGATCATGGCCCTGAGGACGGCGCTGGTCCAGGCGGGAACGAACAGCGGCTGATGGGGGAGCGGGGCCCGCTCGGACGTCGGCCTCGCGAGCGGCTCCACCGGTTCACGCGGCGCCTGCACGGGCTCGACGCGGGTCGGGCGGAGCAACGGCAGTTCCTCCGTCACGTCGACGGTCTCCGTCCCGTCGTCGTCGGCGGGACTCGGCGGCGGCTCGTGATCGGGCTCCGGGTCCCGTTCCTGACGGGGGGTTTCGACGGGAGTCCGCGACCCGTCGGGGGCGGCGAAGGGCGTGCCGCGGTCGGTGGCCGGTACGACCGCCGGGGCGAACCCCAGCATCTCCAGGACGTGCGCCTGTTCGCCGGGGGTCCGCGCCACCTTCAGGGCACGGACGGCGTCACCCACCCAGATCTGCGAACGCATCGCCTCACCCCTCCTGCTGTGGGGACTTGACCAGCGTCAGATTGCGGACGAGGAGCCACTGCGGGTCCCCCGGACGGACGCCCAGCGCACGGCAGGCTCGCAGGGCGTCCAGGTACTCGGCGGTGCTGGGCGCCCGCTCGCGCCCGAGCCGCCCGTTCTCTCGTACGTCGATGAGCTCGTCGGCGAGGGCGCCGACGAGGGCGAGGGTCTGCTCGTCCAGCGGCACGCCCGCGTGTTCCAGATGCAGCCCTGCGATCCGCACCAGGCTCTCCCGGGTGGGGGCGGGCAGGGTGAACGTGACACAGCGACGCAGAAACGCCTGCGGGAGTTGCCGCTCCCCGTTGGTGGTGATGACGATCAGCGGGGCGTCGACGCCCGACTCGCGCCGGACGGGCGTTCCGGTCTCGGCGATGGTGAACTCCTGCGAGCCCAGCGGTACGAGCAGACTGTTCGGGACGTCCGGGTCGGCCTTGTCGATCTCGTCGATGAGGACGACGGCCCTCCTGGTCCAGTACTCCTGTTGGAACCGGTCCAGCGGGTCGGGTTGATGCCGGTGGACGTCCTTGAGGAGGCCGCCGCGGGTACGGGCGGACTCGGGGGCGAGCGACCACCACAGGACACCGGGGTTGACGTACACGCCGTCGTTCAGCCTGTCGCGGTGCACTTGGGCGTCCCCCAGTCTGCGCACGCTGTCGAACGTCCACAGCAGGTCCGTGGCCTGGGTCCGTGACGTGACGACGTGTTCGTAGTACCGCAGGTGCTTGTCGCGTGCGTAGAACGGGGCCAGGGAGGACTTGCCCGATCCCGGTTCTCCGCTCAGCAGCAGCGGTCGGTCGGTGGCCAGAGCGACGTCGATCGCGAGCCGGAGTTCCTGCGACAGGTCGTAGATCCTGCCGTCCCGCGGATCTGGCCCATGAGAGACGAATCTGGTCACGAGGGCTCCTAGTACGTGCCGGCGAGGAGGTCGGGCAGTTGTCTGAGGCGTTTGCCGCGGAGCTTCGCCGTCTTCTCGTCCTCCGCGGTGAGCAGGGGTTCCAGCACAACCGCGTTCTTGAAGGCGCTCCGGACCTGGTCGTCGGGTGTCGCGGTACCGGTGGTCACCAGGACGATCAGCCAGGAGAAGGCGCGGTGGAGCAGGTTGACGGCTTCGGCGAATTCGGCGTCGGGTGGGCGGAACTCGTTGATGACGAGGTAGTGGGTGCGGGTGGTGAGGTCCTTCGGGAACATCCGCTCCTCCTCGGTGTCGGCGTCGAAGAACTCCTTCCACACCGCGTCCTCCCATGTGCGGAACCGCTCACCGACCCGGTCCTCGCCCGTGGGCAGGCTTCCGACCGACTTCGTCTCGAAGCCGTGGATGGCGTTGCACGTGGCCCGGCGTATGTACTGTTCGGCCGTGCCGTGCGAAAAGGCGTTGAGCAGGAGGGTCATCTCCCGCGGCGGCTTGTCCGGGGCCGGGAGGGCGCTGCGGGCGGCCTCCTCGTTGACCCAGGTGGCGGTCAGCGCGCCGGTCAACCGGCGGATGGTCTGGTCCTGAAGGGACGGAGCAAGGACGTCGAGGGCCTTCTCCATCCGCTCGGGAGGGGCCACGAGGAATTGCTGGGCCAGGAAGAGGCAGTCGCCGTGCTGAGCGGCGACGTGCGCACGGAAGTCCTGCTCGGCTCCGAGCTCCCTCGCGGCCTCGGCCAGTAGCTTCGGCTGCTTCCGGGCCTCGGACAGATACACGGCCAGCCGGTCGAGCCAACTGCTCATCGGGTCCTTGCCCGCGGCCGCCCGGGGGAGCCGGGCGAAGCGTCCCAGTACCTGGTCGGCGAGGCTCTCGGCATCCTGCTGGTCGCCCTGCGCGGTGCGCGCGAACTGGATCGGCCGAAGCTCCTCCAGGCCCGCCTTCTTCACGGCCCCGGTCGTGAGGCCGTCCAGCAGTACGGGCACCACGAGCAGGGGTGCGCCGAGCGCCCTGCGCCACATGAGGATGTTGACCTCGCGCCGCACCCAGTGGGATCGCAGGGCCGCCTCGTTGAGCAGCACGACGGCCGCGTCGCAGCGGGCGAGCCAGTGGACGAGCCGGGGCCGCCACTCGTCGCCCGGGTCGATGTCCGACTGGTCCACGAGCGGGGTGTGGGCCCTGCCCCGGAGACCTTCCTCGATCTTCTCGAGAACGGCCACGGCGAACGCGTCGCCCCGGGCGCTGTGACTGATGAACACGTCCCCCACGGAGCCGATTGTGATCCATCGTCAGTCACCGTGCGGGCAAGTCTCACAAACCTGCCTCGAACTCCGTCTTGGCGACGATGATGCGCCAGCGGCGGAGTTCTTCGGTGAGCGTCGACTCGACCCGGACGACCAGCGAGCGGAACGAGACGGCGAGTTCGGCGCCGGCGGGTTCGGCGAGCAGACGGCGCAGCGTGTTCTCGTGCCCGAGCAGTTCCTGGCGGGTCTCCCGGTAGGAGGCGGCCAGCCGCTGCGAGGCGAAGAGGTTCTGTACCGCCAGGGCCATGTTGCACAGGGGCGGGAGCCCGGCGGCGAGCAGGGCGACGACCGCCGAGGTCCCCGACGGCCCGTCCCCGCCACGGCCCGACTGGAGGAGAACGGCGTACGCGACGGCGACGGCGACGGCCGCCAGGATCGTGGCCTTGGCCGTCCTGCCGAGCCGGTCCTCGGTACGTTCGCAGGCGCCGGCGGCCAGTTCGAAGAACAGGCTCTGCCGCCTGATGCGATAGTCGAGATAGGTGCGCATCCGCTCGGAGGTCTCGGCGTCGGCGACGGGCACGCCCCCGTCCCCGCGCAGCCGGACGGCGTCCTGCCAATGGCTCTCCGCGCCGTCCGAACCCCGGTCGCAGAGGCGGGCGAACGCGCTGAGGTCGGCCGGGCCCGAGGCGGCGAGCAGGCTCAGCCGGGCGTCGCGGACCTGCTCGGCTTCCCTGTCGGTCCGCCCCAGATAGGGACCGACGGCTGCCAGCAGGAGGAACATCTCGCGGCGGAAGAGTTCGGCTCTGACCCGGCTGGTGACCCAGGGCTGGGACGGCTCCTGACTGGTCCACACCGTCCAGACCATGGAGACGAGAAGCAGACACTCGGCGAGGACGAAGCCGAGGCCCAGGTCGCCGCCGTGCTCGAGGAACACGGTCTGAACGGTCAGGCACGTCACCGCGAGCGCGGGCAGTACGGCGAGACGGATGCCGGTCGCCCGGAACCGGCCTTGCCGGTCCACCACGGTGTCGCCCGCCGGGCGCGGGAGAACGTTCGGGTAGTCGATCGGCCGGCGTATCTCCGGGGCGGGGGTCCAGGCCGCACGCTGCGGTCGGCCGACCCGGCGTCGGCGACGGTGCGCCCACTGCCGGCCGAGCAGGTATCCGCTGTCCAGGACGATCAGCATCCAGACCGTCCCGACCATCGGCAGAGCGACGACCAGAGCCGACGCCCCGCTCAGCACGGTCGCCGCGGTCCAGGCCGACAGGACGAGGCTCACGCCTACGACCAGCCATATCCGCACCGAAGTGCGCATGTTCCCTCCCCCTTCCCTCCCCCTTCTCTCCCTTTCTCTCCCTTTCTCTCCCTTTCTCTCCCCTTGTCTCCCTTTCTCTCCCCTCCCCCTTCCGTCCCCTTCCGCGGCGCGGAGGGCGACGGTATCGAAGATGCCCAGGACCGGCCCCGAGAACACCGCAACAGGTCGCCCGGGGACCGTCACGCTCTGCGAACTCATGCGTTGAGCAGTCGTGCACACCATCTCCTCGTCGACCTTCTCCTCGTCCGCCGAGCGTTCGCTCGCGACCGACCCCGGTCTCTCCCTTCGGCCCCTGCGATTCGCCCAGCTCACCCGCGGTTGGTCCGCGGACGTGACCGCGGCCGACCTCGCCCCGATCGCCGCTTCGGTCGCCGCCCCGCGCCGGCTCCGGGCCAAACGCGGCTATCTCGGGGGAACCGCGGCCAACGTGGAGCTGACGCGGATGCTCGAGGAGCGGCCCGAGGACTTCGGGGCCGTGGGGCAGATCGTGTGGGGCGCGGAAGCGGTCGAAGTCCGTCCCGGTCTACGCCCGTTCGCCGACTGCCTACGTGTCGTCGAACCCGAGTGCATCGACGGCCTCCAACGCCTGAGGGTCATCGCCGACCTGCGGGACCGTCTGCCGCGCGAGCACCTGGAGCGCGCCGTCATCCGCCTGGAGATCCGGTGCGGGGGCGAGCGGGACCGGGCCCGTCGCACTCACGACGGCGCGGATCGCTGCCTCAACGTGTCGACGGCGCAGGACCGTTTGATCCGGTGCCCGAACATCCGCCGCCTGATGGACGCCGACTGGGAGAAGGGCGACTTCGATCCCCGCCGGGGCGTGACCGCGGGGCCCCATGGACTGCGTTTCTCCATGGCCGACGTGACCTCTGCCCTCGCCTGTCTGTCGGACGGTTCGCAGCCGGTCGCGGCGCACCGGGCGGCCACCCCGCAAGGACAGGAAGCTCTGTGGGGCGACCACGCCTCCGCGGTCTACCGAGGCCTCTTCCACGGGCGGATGAGCCCGGTGGGCGTGATGCGTGCCGTCGAGGCGTGGCGGACGGCCCGATCGGCGCTGGCCGAGATGCCGAGGAAGTCCCGGCAGGGCCACGGCCACTTGATCGAGTACGCGCCGGAACTGATCTGCTGGAAGGCCTGCCGCTGGCTGCCCCTGCTCACCCTGCACGACCCCAAGTCGCCGTTCGCCTGGGAGCGGGCGATCGAGCGTGATCTGCCCGGCCGCACGGTTCAGGCGGCGGAGTCGCTGGTGGCTCACTACAAGGCGCTGCATCCGGAACACGGCCGCTCGGGCTCCTCGTACAAGTCGGAGGCCCCCAAACTCGATCTGTGGAGGGAACTGGCGTAGGGCAGGGGCTGGGGCTGGGGCAGGGGCAGGGGCAGGGGCAGGGGCAGGGGCGCGGGCAGGTGTCAGCCGCCGGCCGAGTCCAGTGCCGACTGGAGCGACTCGCGGTAGCCCTCGCTGGTGTACGTGGCTCCGGAGACCGTGTCGATGTCGGCGCTCTGGGCGGTGAGCGCCTCTCTGGTCAGCTGGGGGACGGCGTAGGCGTTGATCTGCTGGTCTCTCGGGTTCTCCTGCGGGTAGGCGAGGGCGGTGACGTCGGTGAGCTTCCCGTTCTTCAGCGTGACGCGGACCTGGACGGGGCCGTAGCGGGTCTGGACGGAGTCCCCGGTGACGGTCCGGGTGCCGGTGGCCGATCCGGTCGAGCCGGTCGCTCCGCTCGACGTGCCGGAGCTGCTGGAGCTGCCGGAGCTGCCGGAGCTGCTGGACGGCGCCGGAGAGGTCGCGAGTCCGGCGACGGTCGGCGTCGTGTGCGGCTTCAGCGACAGCAGCAGCACCATGCCGGAGACGGTCGCGGCGCTCGCCAACGCGATGCGGCGCAGCGGACGGTTCTTCCTCAACGTGTGCAAGACGGCCTCACAGCTCGAAGGACTCGTGGTGGATGCGGCGGTCCGGGACCCCGGCGGTGCGCAGCGCCTCGTACAGGTCCTGTGCGAAGCCGTGCGGGCCGCACAGGTACACGTCGTGGGCGTCCAGGTCGGGCACGGCCGCGCGCAGGGACTGGGCCGTTAGGTCCGGGCGCCGGCCGTCCGGGCCGTTGAGCGCGTAGAGCACCTTCGCGCCGCGCCACCGGGCGACGGCCTCCAGCTCGCCGCCGAGGGCGAGGTCCTCGGCGGTGCGGGCGCGGTAGAGGAGGGTGACGTCGCCGGGCAGCGTCTCGAACAGGGCGCGTAGCGGGGTGATGCCGACCCCGCCCGCGATCAGCAGGGACTTGTGCGCGGTCCGTCGGTCGGCGGTCAGCGCGCCGTAGGGGCCCTCCGCCCACACGCGGGTGCCGGGCCGCAGCAGGGGGACGGCGGCGCTGTGGTCGCCGAGCGCCTTGACGGTGATGCGCAGCAGGTCCGGGCGCGGCGGCGCCGACAGGGAGTACGGCGTGGAGGTCCAGCGCATGCCCTCGGTGAGGAACCGCCAGCGCAGGAACTGCCCCGGCCGCGCACCCATCTCGTCCAGCCGACGGCCCCGCACGACGACGGAGTACACGCCCGGCGCCTCCTTGTGCACGGAGTCGACCCGTAGCCGGTGACGCAGGTTGAGCCGTACCGGGGCGAGGATCCGGAACCACGCCACCAGGGCCGCGACGCCCAGGTACAGCGCGTACCAGACGGCCTGGGCGGACTGGCTGCCGATGAAGTCGGACCCCAGGGCGAGCTGGTGGCCGAAGGAGAGGAAGACGGCCGCGTACGTGAGCAGGTGCAGGTAGTACCAGAACTCGTGGCTCACCCGACGGCGCACCGCGCGGGCCGAGACGAGCCCGACCGCGAACAGGATGACGGCGCCGGCGGTGGCCTTGAGCATCTCCGGGTAGTCCAGGACCACGGTGAGCGTCTCGTCCAGGAACGAGGAGCCGTCCTGGGCGGAGTACCCGAGCAGGATCAGCACGACGTGGGCCGCCAGCAGACAGACCGTGTAGCGGCCTGCCATCGCGTGCCAGCGCGTCACCCGGTCCGCCCCGATCCGCCGCTCCAGGAGCGGGACGCGGGCCATCAGACCGACGAGGACGGCGCAGGCGTATCCGCACAGCAGTCCCGCGATCCGCCCCGCGCCCGTCAGCCAGCCCGCGGCGCCCACGACCGACCCCGTGTCGTGCCACCACAGGGCGATCAAGGCGGCGGCCCCGCCCCACAGGACGGCGAGGAGGGGGCCGGCGGGGGAGCGCGTCGGTGCAGGAGGCGCGGGAGGCGAGGGGGCGGCCCTTCGTTGCGCGTACGCCGTCGTCATCCGCGTGTCCCTTCGGCTGTCCCCACGTGTCTGCGTCCCATGTGTCTGCGTCCCACGTGTCTGCGTCCCTGCGTCTCTACGTTCCTGTGGGCGGCCCTGTGTCCCTCGGCCGCCCGGACGACACTGTGCCGCCGCAACTTCTGAGCCTGCTCTCAGCGCGGGGTGGGCGGCGCGGCCTTGCCGCAGGTGGGAAGGGTCGTACGGACGAGCGGAGCGGACCGGCGGCGCGGCGGACTCACAGTGGACTCAGAGCGGACTCAGAGGTCGGGGAAGCGGCCCGGGGCGAGGCGAGACGGCATCCTGGTACCTGAGATGAACACTCCCCGCCCCCGCGGCTCCGGCCGCCCCGCGCTGACCCGGACCGACGGCGCCCCGCTCCGGGTCCTCGTCGTCGACGACGACCCCGATCTCGCGGAGGTGCTCTCGGGCGCCCTGCGCTACGAGGGCTGGGAGGTGCGCACGGCGGGCGACGGCGTCTCGGCCGTCGCCGAGGCGCGCGAGCTGCTGCCCGACGCCGTCGTCCTCGACGTCATGCTCCCGGACACCGACGGCTTCGCCGTGCTGCGCTCGCTGCACGCCGTGCGCCCCGACGTGTGCGTGCTCTTCCTGACCGCGCGCGACGCCGTCGAGGACCGCATCGCGGGCATCACGGCGGGCGGCGACGACTACGTGACGAAACCGTTCAGCCTGGAGGAGGTCGTCGCCCGGCTGCGCGGACTGCTGCGCCGCGCCGGCATGGCCCGGCAGGCGGAGGACGGGCCGCGGCTGACCGTCGGCGACCTGGTCATGGACGAGGAGGCCCGCGAGGTCACCCGCGGCGGCGAACTGGTCGAGCTGTCCCCGACGGAGTTCGAACTGCTGCGCCTGCTCATGCGCAACCCGCGACGTGTGCTCAGCAAGGCGCAGATCCTCGACCGCGTCTGGTCCTACGACTTCGGCGGGCAGGCCCACGTCGTCGAGCTGTACATCTCCTACCTGCGCAAGAAGGTGGACGCGGGCCGCCCGCCCATGATCCACACCGTGCGGGGCGCCGGATACGTGCTCAAGCCGGCGGCCCGGTGAGGAGGCGGCCCGGCCGTGGGGCACGGCCCGGCAGCGGGACACGGTGGCGGCCGCCGCGGCCGCCCTGGCCGCACACGCTGCGAGCCCGCCTCACGGCCGGCCTCGTCGTGCTGCTCGCGGTCAGCTGCGCGGCCGTCGGAGTCGCGGCGGTGGTGGAGCTGAACGGCTTTCTCACCGGCCGGCTCGACCAGCAGCTGCGCGAGACGGGCGCACGGTTCCCGGCGAGCCTGGAACACGGCGGGACCCGACCCTCGGACCACGACGGCGACGAGGACGGCGACGGGGACACCCGCCGGCAGACCGTCGGGACCTTCGGCGCCCGGCTGGTCGGCGACACGGTCACCAACGCCGCGGTGGTGGCGTCCGGCAGCGGTACGGGCACGGTGACCGTCGCGCTCGGCGCGCAGGACAGGAGAAGGCTCGCCGGTCTGCCGGCCGACGGCCAGGGGCACACGACCGCTCTCTCGTCCCTGGGCGAGTACCGCATGATGGCGACCGAGGGCAGGGACGGCGACGTCCTGATCACCGGGCTTCCTCTGGAGTCCGTCGAGGTCACCGTCCACCGGCTGGAACTGGTCGCCGCCGTCGTCTTCGGCGCGGCGCTCGCCGTCGCCGGCGTCGCGGGCGCCCTGTGGGTGCGCTGGTCGCTGCGACCGCTCAGCAGGGTGGCCGCGACCGCCACCCGGGTCAGTGAACTGCCGCTCTCCAGCGGCGAGGTGGCGCCTGCGCCCCGCGCGCCCGAGAGCGACCCGCGCAGCGAGGTGGGACGCGTCGCCGGCGCCTTCAACGCGATGCTCGGCCATGTCGAGGACGCGCTGACCAAACGGCACGCCAGCGAGGAACGGCTGCGCAGCTTCGCCGCCGACGCCAGCCACGAGCTGCGCACGCCCGTGGCGTCGATCCGCGGTCACGCGGAACTGGCGCTGCTGCACCCCGGCCCGGTGCCGCCGAAGGTGGCGCGGGCCCTGGAACGCATCGAGGCCGAGGCGGCCCGCATGGGCGAGATGGTCGACGACCTGCTGCTCCTCGCCCGCCTCGACGCGGGCCGCCCCCTGGAACGCCTTCCCGTCGACCTGACTCGTCTGGTCCTGGACGCGGTGACGGACGCGCAGGCCACGGGCCCCGGACACCGCTGGCTGCTGGAGCTGTCCGAGGAGCCGGTGACGGTGCCGGGCGACGCCCACCGGCTGCACCAGGTGCTGGCCAACCTGCTGGCCAACGCCCGCCTGCACACACCCGTCGGCACCACGGTGACCATCTCGCTGAAGACCGACGACGGCGACGGGACGGCGGTGCTGACGGTCCACGACGACGGACCCGGCGTCGCCGCGGACGTCCAGCCCAAGGTCTTCGAACGCTTCACCCACGCGGACCGCCGCCGCACCGAGGCCTCGGGCGACGGCGCCGGCACCGGCGCCGGCCTCGGCCTGTCGATCGTGGCGGCGGTCGCCGAGGCCCACAGTGGAAGCGTCACCCTCGAGAGCGGCCCGGGATCGACCGCCTTCACGGTACGGCTCCCCGCCGGCGACGGGTGATCAGCGCATGCGCATGCGCATGCCACGCAAGCCGACTCGGCGGACCGGAGCTACGACCCCGGCAGCGCCTGTTCCGTCCAGATGATCTTGCCGGTGGGGGTCTGGCGGGTGCCCCAGCGCTCGGCGATCTGGGCGACGAGCATCAGACCGCGCCCGCCCTCGTCGAAGACCCGGGCTCGTCGCAGATGCGGCGCGGTGCCGCTGCCGTCGGAGACCTCGCAGATGAGCGTCGCGTCGCGGATGAGCCGCAGCACGATGGGGTCGACGCCGTACCGGATGGCGTTCGTGACCAGCTCGCTGACGATCAGCTCGGTGGCGAACGCCGCCTCCGTCAGCCCCCAGGCGGCCAGCTGCTCGCCCGCCGCCTTGCGGGCCCCGGCCACGGCCGCGGGATCCCGGGGCAGCCGCAGGGTGCGGACCTTCGCCGTGTCGAGGGCGGCCGTGCGGGCCAGCATCAGCACGATGTCGTCGCCGGGACGGTCGCCGAGCACGGTGCGCAGCACCTGGTCGCAGGTCTCCTCCAGCGGTGCGGCCGGGCCGCTCAACGCCTCGCGCAGCAGGGTGAGACCGACGTCGATGTCGCGGGAGGCGGCCTCGACCAGGCCGTCGGTGTAGAGGGCGAGCAGGCTGCCCTCCGCCAGCTCCACCTCGACGGCCTCGAACGGCAGACCGCCGAGGCCGAGCGGCGGCCCGGCCGGCAGATCGAGGAACCGCACCGCGCCGTCGGGGGTCACCAGGGCGGGCGGCGGATGTCCGGCGCGCGCGATGGTGCAGCGCCGGGACACCGGGTCGTACACGGCGTACACGCAGGTCGCCCCGACCTCGCCCGACGCGTCCTGGGCCCGCCCGCGCGCCTCGGGGCCCTCCTCCCGGTCGAGCCTGAGGACCAGGTCGTCGAGTTGGGTGAGCAGTTCGTCCGGGGCGAGATCGACGTCCGCGAGCGTGCGCACGGCGGTCCGCAGGCGGCCCATCGTGGCCGACGCGTGGATGCCGTGGCCCACCACGTCGCCCACGACCAGCGCGACCCGGGCGCCGGACAGCGGGATGACGTCGAACCAGTCCCCGCCCACGTCCGCGCCGGAGCCGGCCGGCAGGTAGCGGTAGGCGACCTCCATCGCGGCCAGGTCCCGTGGCCGGTCGGGCAGGAGACTGCGCTGGAGCGCCAGCGCGGTCCGGCGTTCGCGGGTGTAGCGGCGGGCGTTGTCCACGCTCACCGCCGCTCTGGCGACGATCTCCTCCGCGAGCAGCAGATCGTCCGCGCTGAAGGACTCCGCCGTCCGGTGCCGCAGGAAGTGCACCAGACCCAGGGTCACTCCCCGGGCGCGCAGCGGCACCAGCATCACCGAGTGGATCATGTGCCTGCTCACGGACTCGGCGCGGGCCTGCGAGGACCTGATCCACGCCTGCATCCCCGGCTCGCCCGCAGTGTGCCGGGTGCCCCGGCCTGCGATCAGCGAGCGCATCGGCGGGGTCCCCACCGGATAGAGGATCGTGCCGCCCGTGGCGACCACCGACTCCGGACAGCCCTCCAGCACCGACCGCTGCGCCGTACGGCGTACGGTGACGGGCTCGTCCGGAGGCACCGGTTCCGGCTCGTCGCCCAACGCGACGGACTCCAGCAGGTCCACGGTGACGAAGTCCGCGAACCCGGTCACGGCCACGTCGGCCAGTTCCTCGGCGGTCCGGGACACGTCCAGGGTGCTGCCGATGCGCACGCCGGCGTCGTTGAGAACCGCCAGGCGCTGCCGGGCCCAGTACTGCTCCGTGGTGTCGAAGACGGCCGCGGACACCCCCTGGACGGCGCCGCTCTCGTCCTTCAACGGGGTGATGAACATCGACCAGGCGTGTTCCCGGGTCTCGCCGGGAGCCTTGCCGTGGTTCTCGTGGAAGACCGTCTCCCCGGTGCGCAGGACCTGTCGCTGGAGGCGGTCGTACTCGTCGAACGGCGGAGTGGGCTCGATCTCCGACAGGGTCCGGCCGCGCATCTCCGCCATGGTCATGCCCATCACCTGGGACATGACGGCGTTGGCGGCCACCAGCCGGGCCTCGCGGTCGTAGACCGCCACCGGCACGGGGAGCTGCGCGAGCGTGAGGTCCCACAGGGCCTGCGCCTCCGGCAGGTCCTGCGGCGCGGGCAGGTCCTGCGGCGCGGGCAGGGCCTGTGCCCCCGCCAGGGCCTGTGTCCCCGGCAGGGCCTGTGTCCCCGGCTCGGGCCGCCCGGCGCCGCTCGCCGGTGCGGCTCCCGTCACGAGCCAGAGCCGACCGGGGCCCGCGTCCGCCAACGGCGTCCCCTGCAGCCGCACCACGACACGGTCTCCGCCCCGGTGCCGAAGCGCCACCTCGGTGGCCACCCCGCGGCCGACGGCCACGTGCCGCCGCGCGGACTCGGGCAGGCCGGCGGCGAGCAGGTCGCCGGCCGGACGGCCCACGACCTCGGCGGATTCGTAGCCGAGCAGCCGCTGAGCCCCGGCGCTCCACATCGCGACCGCCCCACCGGCGTCGACGACGACCGCGAAGTCCTCCGGCACGCGTCCCTCCACCGTGCCTCCGGATGTGACGCCCCTACTGTTCATGGGCCTCTTTCCCTCGCTCTCGCCCGACCGAGTTCCCCACTCCGCGGGCGAGACCCGCACCGGTCCCGGGAACGCCCCTCGGAGGCCGAATCCCGTGCCGCACCCTTCCTCTCGACCAGTCTGGCAGCGGGGCGACGACTCCGCGGGCGGAGATCATCCAGGAGGGCCGTACGCCCGACGGCATCCGTGTACGCCCGACGGCATGCGTGTATCGGGGTGCGGTCGGGGTGCGCTCAGGGCGTTCCCCTGATGAGGGGACGGAGGACCGTCGGCGGTGGTGTCGTCGGCGGCGCCCTCCCGGCTGTCCCTGCCGACGAAGAAGCTCGACGCGGCCGTGAGGGTGGAGGCGACGGCGAGCCGCACGGCCCATTCGCCGGCCCCGCTGTCCCCGACGGAGGAGGTGAAGACGGGCGCGTTGACCAGGGCGCCGCTCAGCGGCAAGGAGCCCGCACCGGTCAGCAGACAGACCCACAGCGGGGGTTCGTTGGAGGCGGTGAGGACCGCGGCCGCGAAGATCACGACCACGCTGAGTACGACGGTGAGCGTTGCGATGTCCATGCCCCTCAGCATTCCGCCGGCCGGACGGCGAATCGTCGGCGCAGCGGAGGAACAGGGCCTCTATCGCAGGGTAGAGACGCACCGCGTGCGCGGCCCTGCGCGTCGTGGCCTCCGGCGAGGGGATCCTCGCCCCGGCTGTCACCCGCCGCCTGATCGACGCCTCGCCCAGGGCGCGCTCCCGCCGACCGCCGTCACCGGCGCCCTCGGCGCGCTCACCCCACGCAAGGCGACTAGCGTGGTCTACGAAAGCGGCCTGATCCGCCCAAGCGGCGCGCCCGCCGACTGAATCCCTGACGCCTTGACTTCCTGACGCCTTGACGCCTTGACGCCTTGACGCCTTGACGCCTTGACGCCTTACTCCCCGCGCCGCCCGGCCCCCGGCGTCGCGTCCGGAGCGGAACCTCGGATGTCCGTTCGACATCAACCAGGTGGACAGCCTGAGGCGTACGGACGACATGGGGTGCACACGATGGACAGGCGGATCAGGGGCGCGGCGCTGGCCTGTGCCCTTCTCGCGGCGGGCTGGGCGACAGGCGGCTGCGGGGCCGAGCCCCCGGCGGACTCCCGTTCCGCCGAGCCGTCCCCCTCCGCGTCGTCGACCCCGCTTCCCGGCGGCGCATCGGATGCGCAGGAGGGTGCGCAGGCGGCCGTCGAGGTCGCCTACCGCAAGTGGGGCGTCAAGCCGCTGGCCGCGCCGCCCGCCCCGCCCGCCGCCAAGCCGATAACGCTGCCGGCCGCCGACGGTCGGGTGCCGGTGATCAGCGAGATACCCACCGAGGAGAAGATCGTCTTTCTCACGTTCGACGACGGGGCGGAGAAGGACCCGGAGTTCGTGTCGATGATGCGGGAGCTGAAGATCCCCTTCACGATGTTCCTGACGGACTCCGTCATACGCGCCGACTACGGCTACTTCAAGAAGCTCCAGGCTCTCGGCGACGGCGTCCAGAACCACACGCTGACCCATCCGAACCTTCCCACCCTGGGCGCGGCCGCTCAGAAGGAGGAGATCTGCGGCCAGCAGAGCAAGCTGAAGGATCGATACGGCACCACGCCACGGCTGTTCCGTCCGCCCTACGGCAACTGGAACGAGAGCACCCGGGCCGCCGCCGCGTCCTGCGGCATCGAGGCGATCATCCTGTGGCGCGAGTCGATGCAGATCAAGAACATGCAGTACCAGCGCGGCGACAGGAAGCTCCACCCGGGCGACATCGTTCTGGCCCACTTCCGCGGGCCGTCCGAGCTCAAGGGCACGACGCTGACGCAGATGACGGTGAACCTGCTGCGTCACATCCAGGAACAGGGCTTCACGGTCGCCCCGCTGGAGGACTACCTGTAGCCCCTGAAGTCCCCTGCCGGACAGTGGCCTTGAGGGTCGGTCGGACGCCCTGCAAGCCCGTCGCGGCGACCGCCCGGGCCGCGGACTTTGCGTGAGTCACGCAACTGGCTGTTACCGTGGTGGGACGCGATGACGCGCCACGCTCCTACGCTGGGATCGCGTGGCCGCGCGCGCCCGCCGGCCCGCTCGGCGGTGCGGGCGGACGTGCACGAAGAGTCACGAGGGCCACGAAGGGTCTGGTCATGCGCGCTCATGCCGGCGAGAGGCCGCTGTCGTCCTCAGGGGACGGGCCGGACGTTCTGGTCGTGGCGGGCGATCCCGGGGACGCCGAGCTGCTTGCCACGACGCTGGAGTCTGCTGGCTACCGCGTCGGCGCGGCGGGCGGCGCCGCCGAGGGGATGGCGCGGCTGACGACGGCGCGTTTCGATCTGGTGGTCTGGGACGCCACCCTGCCGGACAACAAGGACCTGGCCAGGGGTCGCCGCCTCGTCCTGGACAACCGCCCTCCGGTGCTCTTCCTGATCACCTGCGACTACCTCCACACCCTGCTCCCGGAACTCGGCGGGGGAGCCGAGGACTACGTGACCAAGCCCTTCCGGGCCGCCGAGATCCTGGGGCGGGTCGAGGTCCTGCTGCGCGGCCGCCGCACCGAGCCGCCCTCGGGGATGCCCCGCTACGGCGATCTGGTCCTGGACGAGGTGACGTGCCGCGCCCGGCGCGGCGCCAGGCCGCTCGACCTCACCCCCGCCGAGTACCGGCTGCTGCGCCATCTGCTGGTCAACGCCGGACAGGTGCTGTCCAAGGAGCAGATCAGCCGGCACGTCTGGAACGACTTCCGCGCGTCCGAGGCCATCGAGAAGCTCGTCTCCCGCCTGAGGCAGAAGGTGGACCAGGAGGAACCCGCGCTGATCCACACGCGCCGGGGCTTCGGTTACGTGTTCGGGCGACCAGGGACGTGACGCGGGTCGTGAGGCGGGTCGTGACGCGGGATGTGACGCGGGTCGCATCTGGCTGATTCCCGGAGACCGTCCGGAAGAAGTCAGCCTTCCTCGCTTGCATGCAGGTGGTCGCGTGCTCGACCACCTGTTCAAGGTCTGCGCAGCTGCGCAGCCCGAAACCGAGGAGCCGCCATGACCCGCATCCTGAGGCCCGAAGACCACTTCCACGTCGGCATCGTCGCCGAGGACTTCCACGCGTCGAAGGACCAGCTCGCGGAGCTGTTCGGGGTCGAGTGGGGTGCGGAGATGGGCGGGCCCACCGAGGTGACCCTGCCCACCGGCGACGTGGTCGTCGACTTCCGGTGCGCCTATGCGCTGTCGGAGGGCCCGGGGACCCGACTGGAGATCGTCCGGCGCGTTCCCGGGACCACCCTGTGGGAGCCGACGCCCGGGTCCGGCATCCACCACTTCGGCTACTGGTCCGACGACGTCGACGCCGACACCGCCGCACTCGAACGCCACGGCTACGTGATCGAGGCGACCCGCAGGGGTCCCGACGGCGCCCTGTTCTTCGCGTTCCTGCGCAGCGGCGAGCAGACGGGCTTCCGGGTCGAGCTGGTCAGCAGGGCGGCCCAGCCGTCCCTGGAGCGCGCCTGGTCCCGGCAGCCGTGACCCGAACGCACAAGACCCCGTCTTTCCACGAGGAGTGAGTATGACAACCGTAGGAATCGTCACCGGTGCCGGACGCGGGATGGGCGAGGCGTGTGCGCGGCGGCTCGCCGACATGGTGGACGTGCTGCTGCTCGTCGACCGGGACGAGACGGGAGCGGCCGCGGTCGCGAAGGACCTCAACGACGCCGGCCGCCGGGCCACCGCCGAGCCGTTCGCCCTCGACGTCACGGACCGCGAAGGCCTCGCCCGGCTCGCCACGCGGGTCACGGAACTCGGCACGCTGCGGGCCGTCGCCCACGCGGCCGGCATCTCGCCCACCATGGCCGACTGGCGGCGCATCTTCGAGGTCGACCTCGTAGGCACCGCCCTCCTGGCCGAGGCGCTGCGCCCGCTGGCCACCGCGGGCACGGCCCAGGTGTACTTCGCCTCGATGTCACCGCTGATCGCCCGGATCGACCCCACCCCGGAGATCGCCGCGATTCTGGACGACCCGCTGCAGCCGGACTTCCTGGACCGGATCCGTGACGCCGTCGGCCCGGACATCGAGAACACGTCGCTCGCCTACCCGTGGGCCAAGCACGGCGTGCACCGCTTCGCCCGCAAGGAGGCCGTCCGGCTCGGACCGGTCGGCGCCCGCGTCAACTCCCTCTCGCCCGGCATCGTCCTCACCCCGCAGGGGCGGCAGGAGGCGGCGCAGCACGCGTCGATGCAGAAGCTCATCGACGCGACCCCGCTGGGCCGCGCCGGCGAGTCCGAGGAGGTGGCCGCGGTCGTCGCCTTCATGCTGTCGGACGAGGCGAGCTTCCTGAACGGCATCGACGTCCTGGTCGACGGCGGGGTGTACGCGGCCGTGCGCGACCGGTGATCGCGGGGTCCCGCACGGACTCCGGCCGGGATCGGGAACGGCGGCATGAAGATCGCCGTTCCCGACCTGTCCGTACGGCTGAACGGCAGTACGGCGGTACGGCGTGGTCTCAGCCGGCCACTTCGCTCTGCGCCGGTACCCGTGCGCGTACCCGAGCCCGTACCCGTGCACGGGATGTCCGGGGCGCGTCCGCGACTCTTCCGGAACCCGCTCCCCGCGCGGTGCGCCGCCACAGTCGTCCCAGAGCCCGGTAGAAGCGGTCCGGCAGGAAGACGGCGTCGGCGATGATCATCGCGCCGGAGAAGAGGGGCAGCCCCATGAGGACCGCGATACCGAGGTGCATGCCCAACAGCATGGTCAGGACCGGGTACTTGAGCCGCCCGAACAGGACGAACGGGAAGGCGACCTGCAACAGCACCGTCAGGTAGCAGGCGACGGCGATCAGTACGTCGTGCTCGTCCGCCATGAGGGAGAGCCCCGGCCAGGGGCGGAACAGGTCGAGGTTCAGGACGTAGTGGAGGGCGGTCCCGTTGCCCCAGGATCCGCCCTGCACCTTGTACAGACCCGCGGACCCGTAGAGGAAGCAGACCTGGGCCGCGATGACGAACATCCCGCAGTTGTGCAGCGCGGTGGTCACGGTCCGCCGGGAAGCGCGAAGGTGAGGGCGGAGCCCGCCCGCGATCCGGTCCGTCGGCGGGCACGCCTCGGCACGCGTGCAGGCTCGGAGCCGGGTTCTGCGTGCGTCCAGGGACCAGCGACGGCCGCACGCGGTGAGGACGAGGTAGAGGGCCATGAGGAGGATGAGGTTGTCTCCTCCGTCGGTCATGAAGATCGCCCTGCCGTGGAACGACGCGACCACGACCGCGAACAGCACGGACACCGCCCTGGTCCGCCAGCCGAGGGCGAACAGCGCTGACGCGCCGACGGCCAGGGCGTAACAGGCCTCGAAGTAGGCCCGGCTGTCGGACAGGGTGAGGATGCTGACCCACCCCGTCTGGTCGAACAGCTGCCTCGCCAACTCCGGCGTCCACGGCGATCCCGGACCCCAGATCTCGTCGCGGTGCGGAAACTCGCGCAGCAGGAAGACGAGGTAGACGAGCCCGTATCCGATGCGCAGGACCGCCGCGGCGTACAGGGAGACCGGCCGCTCGGTCAGGACGCCGAGAGCCGCACGTACGCGGTCGTGGACGTGGTCGTGGACGTGGTCGTGGACGTGGTCGTGGACGTGGTCGGGGACGCGGTGCGGTGCGGGAACCAGCTCAGTTTCCATGGGAGTCCGCCTCCACCTTCCACCAGGGCAGATACCGCGTATCGGCCGCTGTCGGAGCGACTGCGGCCGCTCCCGCTCCGGTTCCCGTTCCCGCGGCGATGGGCACGGTGGCCACCCGTAGCTGGATGGCCTCGAAGCTCCCGCCACGGTGGGCGGCGACGCGATCCGACGCGATGTTGGTCAGGTACTGCTGAGTCATCAACGCCCGCTGCGTGCGCGGCTGATCGTCGCTGACATGGTTCTCGAGGTAGGAACTCCAGGCCCGTCGCAGCATGTTCTGCGCCGTATGACTCGGGAAGGCGTTGTGCCTCACCGCGGAACCGTCCACGGCGGTCAGATCGAACCAGCCGCTCACCTGCATGGCGCCGTCCGGCGTGGTGTGCATGGTCCGCGCCGAGATCTGCCGGTTGACGGACTCCGGATCCGGGGCGAAGAGTCGCCAGTTCTGTTCGAACAGCGGGAAGACCCACGCGTCGACCTGCCGGCTGTACTGCCGGGAGAGCGGATTCGGGGGCGCCACGTGCAGAAACACCAGGAGCACATGGACCAGGGCCGTCGCCAGGCAGAGGAACACGGCGACACTCGTCACCGCTTGCAGGAGGATCGGCGGAGGCGCCGAGTGTTCTGTGGGTCCTTCCGCGGTTCTTTCCGAGGATCCCTCTGTCGATTGTTGCGCGGATTCCCGCGTGAATGCGTCCGCAGATTCATCCGCAGATTCATCCGCATCCGTCGATGCAGTGCCGTCCAGCACGGCCCCACCCGGCCTTTCGCCTTTCGATTCGGCTTCTCTCGCTGCTTCTCCTGAGTTCTCGGCGGCCGACGCGCGACGGAATCGACAACGATCCGCCGCGCGCCGGGCGCGCCGCACGTCCCCTCAGGGACGCGCGTACGACTCAGTGACGAACGCCGCCGTAGCCGTCGTTCTTGCCGGGCTTGCTTCCGTACCCGCCGTACCCGCCGTACCCGCCGTAGCCGCCGTGCTCTTCGGGCTTCCCACCGTGATCGTGGCCACCCGGCTTGCCCGGCTTAACCGGCTTGTTGGGCTTGTTGGGCTTGTTTGGCTTGTGCGGCTTGTTGGGCTTGTGCGGCTTTCCGTGGTCGTGGCCACCGGGCTTGCCCGGCAGTCCGCCGATCACGCCGCCGTTGACACCGCCGTTGACGCCGCCGTTGACGCCGCCGTTGACGCCGCCCGTGGTCCCGCTTGTCGTAGTGCCGGCGACGAGGCCGCCGAGCGCTCCGCCCGTGGTGCCGCCCGTCGTCAGGATGCCGCCGAGGAGACCACCCAGGAGGCCACCGGTGCCGCCGCCGGTCGGCACGCCGCCGATGGCGCCGACGGTGGTGCTGCCCGTGGTGCCCGCCGACGTGGCCCCGGCGATCACGCCGCCGGTGATCAGACCGCCCGTGGTCCCGCCGGTCCCACCGGTCCCGCACGGCCCCTGGAAGATCCTGTTGGTGTCCAGCGTCACGGCGCCGTCACCGCGTAGGCCTGCATCGGCCAGCAGCCGGCCGTTGATGGTCGCCCCCGTGGTGGCGGTGATCGAGGTGTCGGCCAGGATGGTGCCCACGAACGTGGAGTTGGTGCCGAGCGTGGCCGAGCTGCCGACCTTCCAGTACACGTTGCACGGCGAGGCGCCGTTGATGAAGCTCACCGTGCTGGCGGATGCCGTCGTCAGTGTCGAACCGATCTGGAACACCCAGACGGCACTGGAGTTGCCCTGGGCGTCCAGGGTGAGTGTGCCGGTGATCCCGGCGGAGCTGTTCGCCCTGTAGAGGCCCGGCGTCAGCACCTGGCCGCCGAACTCGTGGGGAGCGTCGTTGTAGATCGCGTCCGTCAGAGTCTGTCCGGCGGCCTGGTTGTACGCCGTGTTCAGGTCGGTCTTGGCTTGGCCCGCGACGGCGTCGGCAGAGTGCAGAACCCCGGGCGGGGTCACGATGCCGGGCCCTCCGTCGGAGGTGAGGAACCCGGTGATGGCCGTTCCGGGGCTCACACCGACGTTGAGACCGTTGACCACCGTGGGACCGGTGTTGGTGACCGTGGCGCCGGCCAGTACTCCGAAACTGGCTGCCGTGCCCAGAGGCACCGGGGTGGCGACGGCATGGGCGCGTGTCGGCGTCATCGCGGTGACGACAGCGGCGATCGCCACGGCCGTCACCGCCGCGATCCATACCGACGTCGTGCGCTGGGGAGGCGCGTCATGGATATTCAGCGTCATCGAGGGGCCAACTCCTTTGAGGGGATGATCTTGGCGATTCCCGGCCGCGCAGAATCGCCTGATTCTGCGGCTGGCATATTACGCAGGAAAGTGATCCAAATGCGGCATATTCAGGCGACATGGCTTGAGTGGGAGAATTCCTCGTGCTGTTTCGCCAAATGATTAATGGGCCGAATGGCGCTGCTTTTCGGCGGGTCCTGGTCCATATGGCCCGACCCGCAGGTTTCAACGCTCTGCAGCTCTCCCCGGAGGGTTGAAACCGGCTTGAAGCCGTTCTGAACCGCCCCGCCCGCAAGCTCTGCGGCATGACGAAGACGAACCACGAACGCGAACACGGACACGGACGAGGGAACGGACACGAACGAGGGAAAGGGCCCGGACACCAGGACGAACCCGCGATCGCGGCCACCGGGCTGCGGAAGTCCTACGGCGACAAGACCGTCCTCGACGGCATAGACGTCCAGGTGCCCGCCGGCACGATCTTCGCCCTCCTCGGGCCGAACGGCGCGGGCAAGACCACGGTGGTCAACATCCTGTCGACGCTGATCTCCGCCGACGGCGGACAGGCGCGGATCGCCGGACACGACCTCACCGCCGAGGCCCAGGCCGTTCGGGCCGCGATCGGCGTCACCGGTCAGTTCTCCGCCGTGGACGGCCTGATCACCGGCGAGGAGAACATGCTCCTGATGGCCGACCTGCACCACCTGCCCCGCGCCGAGGGCCGACGGACGACCGCCGAACTGCTGGAGCGCTTCGACCTCACCGAGGCCGCGAAGAAGCCCGCCTCCACCTACTCCGGCGGCATGAAACGCCGCCTCGACATCGCCATGACCCTGGTCGGCGACCCGCGGATCATCTTCCTCGACGAGCCGACCACCGGCCTCGACCCGCGCTCCCGCCACACCATGTGGCAGATCATCCGCGAGCTGGTCTCCCGCGGTACGACCGTCTTCCTGACCACCCAGTACCTGGACGAGGCCGACCAGCTCGCCGACCGCATCGCCGTGCTCAACGGCGGCAGGCTGGTCGCCGAGGGCAGCGCCGAGGAGCTCAAGCGGCTCGTCCCCGGCGGCCACGTACGGCTGCGCTTCTCCGACCCGGCGGCGTACGAGCGGGCGGCGACCGCGCTGCGCGAGGCGACCCTCCCCCACGCTCGGCTTCGCTCGCGCGGGGGGACCCCCATCGACGAGGCGCTCACCCTGCAGATCCCCAGCGACGGAAGCCAGCGCGAGCTGCGCGCCATCCTCGACTGGCTGGACGCCGCCGACATCGAGGCCGACGAGCTGTCCGTGCACACCCCGGACCTGGACGACGTGTTCTTCGCCCTGACAGACAGCCCCGCCCCCGCCGACACGGACGCCGACAACGGCGCCGCCACCGCCACCGCCAAGGAGACCGTCCGATGACCACCGCACCCCAGTCCCCGCGGGCGAACCCCTTCCGCGACAACCTCACCATGCTGCGGCGCAACCTCCTGCACGCCCGCCGCTACCCCTCCCTCACCCTGAACCTGCTGCTCACCCCGGTCATCCTGCTGCTGCTGTTCGTCTACGTCTTCGGCAACGTGATGAGCGCAGGCATCACCGGCGGCCCCGCGGACCGCGCCGACTACGTCGCCTACATCGTCCCCGGCATTCTTCTCCTGACCGTGGCCATGACCTCGCTCGGCACCGCCGTGTCCGTGGCCACCGACATGACCGAGGGCATCATGGCCCGGTTCCGCACCATGGCGATCTCCCGCGCCTCCGTGCTGATCGGCCACGTGATCGGCAGCGTGATCCAGACGATGGCGGCTCTGGTGCTGGTCGTGGGCATCGGACTGGCCATCGGCTTCCGGCCCGACGCGACGCCGGTGGAGTGGATCGCGGCGGCCGGGCTGATGGCTCTGGTCAGCCTCGCGCTGACCTGGCTCGCGGTCGGCATCGGCCTGATCAGCCCCAACGCCGAGGGGGCCAGCAACATCGGGACGCCGCTGGTGATGCTGCCGTTCCTGTCCAGCGCGTTCGTGCCGGTGGACGCCATGCCGGGCTGGTTCCGCTGGTTCGCCGAGTACCAGCCGTTCTCGCCCGCCATCGAGACCCTGCGCGGGCTGCTGCTGGGCAGCGGGATCGGCGCCAAGAACGCGGTGCTGGCCGTCGCCTGGTGCCTGGGGCTGTCGCTGCTGGGCTACCTGTGGTCCAAGGCGACGTTCAACCGAGAGCCGCGGACCTGAGCTCCCGCAGTGCGGCCGCCCGCAGCTCCTCCCGTTTCAGGGTGGCGTACGTCGACCTCGCGTCGTCGTAGGCCGCCCTGTCGGCGTTCTCGGCGGCCTCCCGGGACCGGGCCGACGACAGGGCGGGGAACTCCCGCACCGCCGGCATCCGCTCCGCCAGCGCCACCAGCCGTACGGCCGCCGGGTCGCCCTTGGCCAGCCCGGCGAAGCCGAGTGCCAGCAACACCGTTCCGTACACCGGCAGTTCCGCCGGAGAACCGTCGCCCGGGGAGCCGGACAGCATCCCGAGCAGCCGTTCCCGCAACTGCTCGGCCAGCCCGGCCACCGGCTCGAGTCGGCCGCGCTGCGCGTGCGCCGCCACCGCGGCCGACTGGATCTCCAGTACCCACGGATCCACGAACGGATCGTCGGCGTACAGCAGGCTGCCCTCCCGTATCCGCTCCACCGCCTGGCGCCACAGCCCGAGCCCGACCTCGGTCAGCCCACGGGCCAGTGCGATCTCCGCGCGGGCCGGCAGATCGCTGCCGAAGGAGGGCTCGGCGGACTCCGACTGCTGATCCAGCGTCGCGAGCCCCAGCCAGTGCTCCGCCTCGTCGACCTCCCCGCGCTGCAGACAGGCCAGCACGAGCCCCCAGCGGACGCCGATCGAGTCCGACCAGTCGCCGACCTCCTCGAGCGCGCCGAGTGCGGCCCGCAGATGGTCGTACGCCTCCGCGCCGTGCGCGGACTTCAGGCACAGCTCGCTGATCCGCCCATGACTGATCAGCCGCATGGCCGGATTCTCGAGCGACCCCAGCGTGTCGAGCATCCGGCGGGCGCACTCCAGCGCGCGCTCCGTCTCGTGCTCGGCCTCCCACACATAGCTGGCGACGCCCGCCGCCATGCCCGCCAGCATGGGCGCGTCGGCGTCGCAGAGTTCCTGCAGCCGCGTGAACCGCGGCGGGTGCATCTCCGGGAAGGCGCACAGCACGATGGCCAGCGCCCGTGCCAGCGTGTCCGGCGGGGCGGGCGGCAGCCGGCGCAGCGTGACGAGATGGCGTACGGCGTAGGGGCCGCGGCCCATGAAAAGGCTGGCCGTGCACACCGTCGCCGCGCTGCGGGCCGTCTCGACGTCCTCGGGGTCCTCGGGGCCGGGACGGAAATGGGACAGCGGCCCACCGGTCTCGTCGGCGAGGGCGGCGAGCCGGGCGTAGTTGGATCCGGTGGCCCACAACGAGCCCAGCGCCGCGGTGAGCGCCGCGGTGGTGGGCCCGTCGGCGCGGGCCAGCGCGTACCGCAGGGCCAGGACGAGGTTGTCCTGCTCGGCCCCGATGTGGATCCACGGGCGCTGTGGGCCGCCGCTGAACAGCACGTCGTGGTGCGCCCGCCCGAAGTCCCGGGCCCAGAGAAGGAACCGGCCGGTCACCGCCTCCTCCTCGCCGGCCTCGGCGCGCCGGGCGGCACTGAACTCCCGCAGCGTCTCCAGCATGTGGAAACGCACCCCGGCGGGACCCCCGGCGGGACCCCCGGAAGGACCTTCGGAAGGACTCTCGCCCACCTTGACCAGGGACTGATCCGCCAGCTGCTCCAGCAGCGTCAGCGCGTCCGCGCTCTCGCCGAGCATGCACTGGGCCGCCTCCTCGGTGAACCCCCCGGGGAACACCGACAAGGCGCGCAGCGCGGCCCGGCCGTCGGCCTCCAGGAGATTCCAGCTCCACTCGACCACGGCCTGCAGCGTGCGATGCCGCTCGGGCGCGTCGCGGGCGCCGCCGCGCAGCAGCGCGAAACGGTCCCGGAGCCGGCGCGAGATGTCGGCCACGGAGAGCACCCGGACCCGGGCCGCGGCGAGTTCGACGGCCAGCGGCAGCCCGTCCAGATGCCGGCAGATCTCGGCCACCTGGTCGGCGGGCAGCTCCACGCCGGGCCTGGCGGCCCGCGCCCGCTGCCCGAACAGCTCGACCGACGTCGCGAGCGACAGCTCCGGCAGGGCGTACACCGACTCCGAGGTCAGCCCCAGCGGAGCCCGGCTGGTGGCCAGGACCCGCAGCTCCTTCGACCGCGACACCAACGCCTTTACGACATCCGCCGCGCCGGCGATCACCTGCTCGCAGTTGTCCAGCACCAGCAGGGCGGGCCCGGCGCCGAGCGCGGCGACGATGGCGCCCACCACGTCCCCGCCGAACCGCCCGCCCTCCGCGGCGCCGACGGCCGAGGCGACCTCACCGGCCACGTCGTCATCGGTGAGGACACCGGCCAGGGTGACGAAGTGCACCACGGTGTGTGCGGCCGCCCGGCTCACCGCGTGGGAGAGCCGGGTCTTGCCCAGCCCGCCGGGACCGACGACCGTGACCACCCGGACCGTGCGCAGCAACTCGCCCACGGCGGCGACATCGGCGTCCCGCCCCAGCAGCGGGTTCGGATCGTGCGGCACACCGTGCCGGACCGTCGGCACGTCCGCCCGCACCAACTCCTGGTACACGGACCGGAGTCCGGGCCCCGGATCGGTCCCCAGCTCGTCCCGCAGCCGACGTCGATAGGCGTCGTACCGGGTCAGCGCCGCGGCCCGCCCGGCCGTCGCCGCCTCACACCGCAGCAGCTCCGCCAACACCTCCTCGTCCCGCGGCAGCTCCCGGGCCAGCCCGGCCAGCGGCGCCGCCGCCTCCTCCCGCCGCCCCACCCGGGCGAGCGCGAGCGCCCGGAAACGGACCAGCGCACCATGCGTCCGGACCCGGTCGGCGCGCAGCGCCACCACCGGATCGTGCAGGTCCTCGCCCGCCCCGGCGCCCACGTTCCCGTCCCACAGCGCCAAGCCGGCCTCGGCCCGTGCCAGGACGCCTTCGTGATTTCCGGCCCGCGCACACTCGGCGCTCGCCGCCTCGCACAGCAGCAGCGCGGAACTGTCGACCTGTGCTTCGTCCAGCGCCAGCCGGTACCCCGTCGGCGTGCTCACGATCAGCTCGGCGCCCAGCTGCGCCCTGAGCCGCGACACCAGGACCTGCACCGCCTTGCCCGGCCGCTCCGGCAGCTCGTCGGGCCACAGCCCCTCCACCAGCCGCCCCGTGCTGCACCCGGTGCGCAGCTCCCCGGCGAGCAACGCCAACAGCCCGCGCAGCCGGGGCGCGGTGATCTCCCGCCCGCGGTAGGCGACTCGGGACAGCAGAGTCAACTCGGTGGTCATGCCCGAAGGTTAACCACGTCCGGACGAGACACCGTCGGCGTCGGCGTCGGCGTCAGCCTCGGTGTTGCCGGTCGTCGTCGTTCGAGTCGGTGCGGGGCCGTGAGCGGAACGTTCGGCGGTAGGCGTCCGGAGGCACGCCGACCGTGCGGTTGAAGTGTCGGCGCAGCGTCGCGGCGGTGCCCATGCCGGTGGCGGTCGCGATGGCGTCGACCACGTCGTCGGTGGCCTCCAGCAACTCCTGGGCACGGCGGATCCGTTGGGTCAGCAGCCATTGCAGCGGAGTGGTGCCGGTCACCGCCCTGAAGTGGCGGCCCAGATGGCGCGAGCTCATCCGCGCCTGGCGGGCCAGGTCCTCCACGGTGAGCGGCTGGTCGAGGCGTTCGATCGCCCAGGGGAACAGCGCGGCGAGCGGGTGGTCGTCACGGGAGGGCACCGGAGCGGCCACGAACTGCGCCTGGCCGCCCGCCCGATGCGGCGGCACGACCAGGCGGCGGGCGACGGAGTTGGCGACGGACGAACCGTGGTCGAGGCGGACGAGATGCAGACACAGGTCCATCGCGGCGGCCTTGCCGGCGGAGGTGAGCACGCTGCCGTTGTCCACGTAGAGCACGTCCGGATCGACCTCCACCCGCGGGTAGCGGGCGGCCAGGACCTCGGTGTGCGCCCAGTGCGTGGTCGCGCGCCTGCCGTCCAGCAGACCGGCGGCGGCCAGTACGAACGCGCCCGTGCACAGGGAGGCCACACGCGAACCTGCCCGGTGGGCCGCGCGCACCGCGTCGACGAGCTCGCCGGGCGGGTCCTCGTCGACGTCCGCCCAGCCGGGGACGATCACGGTGTCGGCATGCCGGAGCCGGTCGAGCCCCTGGTCGGGCTCCAGCCGGAACCGGCCGACCCGCACGGCGTCCGACCCGCAGACCTCGACGTCGTACCAGGGCACGGTCACGTCGACCGGAGCGGCGCCGAACACCTCGTACGCCATGGACAGTTCGAAGTGCAGCATGCCCTCGGTGACGGCCAGCGCGACAGTACCCATGTCCGAAACTGTACGGGGTACGTCGTTCCGGACACTCGCGATGGGCCGCCTGCCCCGGCCAGGATGTTCTCAACGGATCAAGCAGATCAAGCAGATCAAGCGGATCACGAGCACGGGGGAGAACTCATGGGATCGGGACAGCCGGCGACGGCGGCGAAGGTGACGACGGTGACGAAGGTGACGGTGTTCGGTGCGTACGGACACACCGGACGCTTTGTGGTGGCGCACTTGCTGGAGCGCGGGTTCGTCCCCGTTCTCTCCGGCCGTGACGCCGACAAGCTGCGGGCGTTGGCGGCATCCGCCCCCGGACTCGAGGTCCGGCCGGCGTCGGTCGACGACCCCGCCTCGCTGGACCGCGCCCTGGCAGGTGCGGACGCCGTGATCAACTGCGCCGGGCCCTTCGCCGTGACCGCCGCTCCCGTGATCGAGGCGGCCCTGCGCGCCGGGATCCCGTACGTCGATGTGGCGGCCGAGATCGAGGCCAACGTCGACACGTTCACGCACTTCGCGGACCGTGCCCGTACGGCGGGAGCGGTGATCGTTCCCGCGATGGCCTTCTACGGCGGCCTCGGCGACCTGCTGGCCACCGCCGCGATGGGGGAGTGGACGGCGGCCGACGAAGCGGACATCGCCTACGGACTGAGCAGTTGGCGCCCCACCCCCGGCACACGCACCGCGGGCACGGTCTCCCGGGAGCGGCGAGGCGGCCGGCGCGTCCGCTACACGGACGGGCGGTTGGACTACCACGACGACGAGCCGACGCTCCTGAAGTGGCCCTTCCCCGACCCGATGGGCGTCAGGGAGGTCGTCGGGGAGTTCACGATGGCCGACGTGGTCACCGTCCCCAGCCACCTCTCCATCCCCGAGGTGCGCACCCACATGACGACCGAAGCGGCCAGGGACCTCTCTGCCCCGGACACACCGGCGCCGACCGCGGCCGACGAGAACGGGCGGTCCGACCAGACCTTCCTCGTCGACGCCGTCGTACGCTCCGGCGGCGCCGAACGGCGCGCCGTGGCATGCGGCAGGGACATCTACGCCGTCACCGCACCGCTCGCGGTGGAGGCGGTCCACCGCATCCTCACCGGCCGGACCCGCACGGTCGGCGTCGCCTCCGCCGGCGAGATCTTCGACGCGCCCGACTTCCTGCGCGCACTGTCCCCGTACATCTCCTTCGAACTGCTCTAGCCTCTGCGCACTGCTCCGGCCTCTCGCCGATCAAGAAGACGGTAAGAACCACGCGCCACGCGCCTCCCGCCTACAACCTTCCGTCTCGACAGGCCGTCGAACTCGCGCCCGGTGCTGGTCACTTGCCGGGGTCTCTTCTGTCCCATCTGGGGGATGTCATGAGTTCTGTCTCCGTCGGGCGTGCGCTGCGTCGCGGGGCATGCGCCGGAGCCGTGGGGGCGTTGATCGTCGCCGGCCTCGCGAGCGGGGTCGCCTTCGCCGACGACGAGCCGCAGACCGATCAGCTGTGGATCCAGGCGCCGTACGACCAGGCGGTCACCGTCGCCGCGGACGACGGTACGGCGCAGTACCGGTCGCTGGCGCTCGGCCTGTACCACGACAACGACGACTTCACCGTGACCGACGGCCGGCTGACCGTCGACGTCTCCGGACTCGCCGGTGTCGCGGACGTGTCCTGGCCCGACAACTGCACGCCGAACGACGCCGGCACCGTCGCCGTCTGCGACACCGGGGACGTGCCGACCCGCTACAGCGCGCAGGTGCAGCTGAAGGTGCGGGCCGCCGCCGGCGCCGCCGTGGGGGCGCAGGGCGCGATCGAGTACTCCGCCGAGGCCACCGGCGGTCCCGACGGCACGCTCGTGGCCCCGGAGTACTCCGCGGAGACCTCCGTCACCGTCGCCTCCGGCCCGGACCTCGGCGTCAGCGCCCCGCAGGACACAACCGGCGTCGCGACCGGCACCCGCCTCACCGTGCCGTTCTCCGTCACCAACACCGGCAACGAGACCGCCCACGGCTTCAGCGTGAAGATGTGGGCGACGTACGGCCTCGACGTCGTCACCCGCTACCCGCAGTGCACCTACACCGGGCCGGACGACAGCGGCGAGTACACGCCCATGACGTACGTGACCTGCTCCTTCGACACCGACGTCGCGCCCGGTGCCACCGTGGAGCTGCCCGCGCCGCTGCGGCTCGCCGTCACCCGCCACGCGCTGTACGAGCGGTTCGACTACGAGATCCAGCCCGGCGGCGACGCCACCGACCTCGACACCTCGGACAACGGCCGCTCCTGGCACATCACCGCCGACAACACCGCCGACTTCGCCGTGCACGGCGCCAAGGTGAGCGGCGCGGCCGGCGACACCGTCACCGCCGCCTTCCGCTTCGTCAACCACGGCCCGGCCTGGGTCGGCAACGTCGCCTCCGGCGACCCGGTCGCCGTGATGGACTTCTACCTCCCGGAAGGCACCACGGCCACCTCCGTCCCCGAAACCTGCCACACGGCCTGGACGTCCGGCGACGACCCGGCCATCGGCCACTACGCCTGCACCCTCCCGATGTGGGCCAAGCCGCACCTGAAGGTCAGCTACCCCTTCCAGCTGCGCATCGACCGGGTCGTCCCCGACGCGACGGGCCACGTCGTCGTCCACCCCCACTCCGACACGTCGGCCACCTTCGACCCGAACACCGAGAACAACACGGCCAAGGTGATCGTCAACCCGTCCGCCTGACGGCGGCGGGGGTGAGAAAGGGGGGCGAGCCCACGGCTCGCCCCCCTTTCACGGACACCTTCTCAGCCGAAGTAAGCCTCCTCGTTCACGTGGAACATGTAGGCGCGCCAGTTCGCCCTGATGTAGGTGAACCGCGTCGGGTCGTAGCTCCACAGCTCGTCCAACGAGCCGGCGATCACGTCCTGGTTCGCGCGGACGAAGTCCAGGACCGCCTCCGAGACCGGCGCGTACGACCAGTGCCAGCGCTCCTCGCTGATCGCGGGCCTGGTCGTGGCCGACTCCGCCGTGTACGTCTGGAGGAAGCCGTAGCGGGCCGCGTTCGTGCGCAGCCACGTGTAGTTGGCGGCCTCCGGACCGTCGTCCTTCCAGTCCTGGGGCGTGGTGTCGAAGAAGTCCGCGTCGGAGCCCAGGTGGTGGCGTGAGACGCCGGGCGCCGTCGAGGTGCGGAGTATCTCGATCTGGCGTTCGTCCGAGGTCAGGGCCGTCCACACCGCGCGGTGGGAGTCCTTGTCCGGGTCCCACTGCGGGTCCGGGCCCAGCTGGGCGGGGTACTTGGCGCGCACCTCGTCGGTGATGACGCCGAAGGTTCCGGCGCCGCCCGAACCGGTGCGCAGGAACTCGTACTTGCGGTCCCATATCGTGCGCTGCGTCGCCGCGGTGCGCACCCAGGAGACGAGGACCGCGTCGCGGTCGGCGCCCAGGCCGGCCGCCGCGGCGTCGGCCAAGGCGTCGACCTGGGTGTCCGTCTCCGGCTTGATCGCGTCGGGGGCGGGCCCCCTGCCGGTGATCCAGGCCGCGACGGCTGCCGGGTCGGAGGCGTTGAGGATCCCCGACAGGGCCAGCCTGCGGAGGTCGATCTCCCGCTGAGAGCCGAACGTCCGCAGCGGCGCGTCCGCGTCCGCGGCAAGGGCCACTCGGCCGATCCCGGCCGCCCCGACAGCTGCCGCTCCGGCCGTGACCAGTCCGATGAACCGGCGTCGGCTGGGCGTTCTGCGGCGGTGGCCGGGGACTGGTGTGCTCTCCGTGCTGTGCATGGTCTCCCGTTCTCCGTACCGGCTCCGTACACCGGTGGACGGACGAGAATCGCACAGGTGAGCCCTGACCCGACAGAGGCAGATGTCATCGAACAGCGCCTGGAATCAGGCGAGTTCGACAGATGGGCGCACTACCGTCGCGGATCTGCGGCTACCAGGAGAGGGCGTCCGCCGCGTTGTCCTGCCAGTAGGTGACGGTGGCGGCGCTGTTGAAGAGGACACCGCCGTTCGGCAGCTTCAGGGTCTTCTCCGTGCCGGTCGAGCTGCCCTTCTTGTCGGTGAAGTACACGCCCAGGGTCTTCTCCTCGCCGCCCCCTTCGCCGTCGGGGGAGTACGTCAGGATGCCCGCGTACGCGGACTGGCCGGGCTCGAGCATCAGCACGGCCTGCGGCGTGGTCTCGTCAGCCCACGGCAGCGGGGCCTGGGCGTCGGCGCCGGCCCTCAGGAAGGGGGCGCTGTAGGCGTAGCAGGGCTTGGTGCCGGTGTTGGTGGCCTTGAGCAGCAGGTGGTTGATCGGGCGGGACGCCTCGGTGACGGTCAGCGCGGTGTTCGCCGTCGTGCAGGTGACGACCGAGGACGCCTTCGGGGTGGCGGCGGAGGCGGTCTGCCCGGCGGCCTGGAACCCGACGAGCGCGAGGGCGGCGACGACCATGGAGGAGGCGGCCGTGCGGGAGACGAGACGAGTGGCGCTACGCATGAGTGGACTGCTTTCTCTGAACATCAGGAAGGTGATCTTCCGGTTATGGACTGTGTCGGTCGGTCGGTCAGTCGGTCGGTCCTGTCTTGGCCGTGCTGTGTGGGGTGCGGAAGGGCGCGCCCGAAGTGCGGGCCATGAGAGGGGAGTCGAGCGGGGCCGATCACCGTCTCCGGCGAAGCGCCCTGCTTGCATGACCCAAGCCTGTGCCATACGGCGTCCCGTCAGCCGTTCCATCGGGAGTTTCGGGACGCTGGAATGCGCGAACCGGCTCTGACCTGGGGAAACGTGACCTTCCTGGGATGCCGAACGGAATGGAGGACTGGAGGACTGGTCGCCCACGACGACGGCTTCGCGCTGCTGACCGGAGTCTCCGACGCCAACAAGTGGGGTGACACGGCCGCCGCCCTGATCCGCTACAAGGGCGGCTCCGTCCTCTTCGACAAGAAGCTGACCGGCGCCGCGAGCAACGACACCTCGCCTGTGCTGGACTGCGCGCTGAAGTGGAACGGAAGCCAGTACGGCGCCTACTTCGTCGTCCACGGCGCGGGCGGCTTCGTCGACGGGCACTACGGCGACAAGCTGGCCTACGTCGACGACGCCGGGACCACGAAGTCCGGCGGCTGGGACTGGGGTTGCAGCCACAACGAGGGCATCGCCCTGGCCCCGGCGGCCTCCGGCCCCTTCCCGTCCCTGTGCTTCGACGACTGGCGGTCGGGACTGTTCGTCAGCACCGGGATCAGCGCTCCGGACGACGCCCCCGTCGTGCAGCGCGAGCAGTGCTGGGCGGGTTACCGCGATGGTGCGTACCCCAACGCCTCCGGGGACCCGGTGAAGACCTCCACCGGCGGTACGCCACCGCCTTCGCCGACCGCGGAGCGGCCTCGGCGGTCAAGCACGGTGCTGCTCACCGACGACCCCGGCACCGATCACATCAACGTCCGCATCACTCCCTACGGCAGGAACCTGCTGGTCTCGTGGGAGAGCGTCGCCGACGCGACCTGCAAGGACGGCACCTGCACGGAAAGTTCACCGGCACCCACCTGCAGGTCATCGACCACACCGGTACGCCGGTCTCGGCGGACGAGGTGGTGGACGCCCGTATCGCCGGCGACATCGCGACCCTGCCGGACGGCAGCCTGAGCTGGGCCTTCGCGTCCGCCACTCCCGACTACAGCTCCGCGATGTCCGGCGCCTCCCCGACCACCACGGTTCTGTCGATCGCCCATCTCACCGACTGAACGCGGCAAGGTCGCCACGTCCCTCAAGCAGTCAGGCAGGCTTCAGGGAGGTCGCCGCCGCCTCGAGCGAGGACCAGCACACCCGGCCCCGACGATCACGGGTGCCGTGATCGTCGGGCGGTGTGTCGTCCATCGGTGCAGCTTGATCTGACGATCGGGTACCCGTCGCCGGACGTCGTTCCTCAGGTCCTGGCTGTGCGCAGGCCGGGTACGGACCAGCCGACTGCCGCGACGGCCGCGAGGGCTCCGGCGACGAGGAACGGATGGGCGATGAGCGCGTCGGAGACGTGGTTGAGCGGGTTGTTCGGGAGCAGGGTGGTGCGTTCGGCGAGCCACGCCGCGGCCAGCACGATGCCGATCGCCGCGACGGTGCGGCGAGCCGCCGGGTAGATCCGGGTTCGGCTGAGGAGCAGCAGCGACGGCATGAGAAGGGCGACGACCATGAGTTGGGTGAGTTCGATGCCGAGGTTGAAGCCGAGCAGGCCGGCGACCAGGGATCCGCGGCCGAGGTCGAGGCCGCCCAGCAGCGTGGCGAACGCCAGGCCGTGCATGAGCCCGAATCCGGCGGCGATCCACGCCTCGCCGCCGGGCACGAGGGGCCGGAGGGCGTGGATGCCGGAGACCAGGATGGACAGGGCGATCAGGCTTTCCACCACGCGCGTGGGAGCACTGATGTAGCCGAGGGCGGCCAGGGCGAGGGTGATGGAGTGCCCGACGGCGAAGGCGGTGACCACGTGCACGACGCGCAGGCAGTTGCGGCGCAGGTCGTCGGCGCGGACCCAACGGCCGCGGCGGGCCAGGAGCGGTGCGGGAAGCAGGAGCATGATGAGGAACAGCAGATGGTCGGCGCCTTCGGCGATGTGCCGGATGCCCAGATGTACGGCGGCGGCGAAACCGTGCTCGGTGGAGGCGCCGGCGGCCGGTACCGAGATGGTGTGCTGCTGCCAGTCGAGCACGCCCACGGTCGTGTAGCCGTCGGAACCGTCGGGGCGCAGCGAGACGAGGATCTGGTGGGACAGCAGGTGGTGGACGATCGCGTCGTAGGTGAGCCGGAAGTCGTGGACCGTGCCGGTCGGCGGCCTCAGGACCAGGCTGAAGACCAGGTGGTCGACACCGTCGATGTTCTCGACGCGACCGCCGCTGACGGTGGTGGTCCACCGAGTGCCGTCGGGGTCGGCCGCGGAGGTGTGGCTGAGCACGTAGCGGCGCAGTTCCTCGAGCCTGGCCGGCTGGACGACGGTCTTCGCGGTGAGGGGCTCGTCGAGGGCGATGGCGAGCCGGTCGATGGGCAGTTCCACCGTGCCGGTCACCTGCTCCGGTGCCACGTCGAGCAGGATCGCGGTGGTGCTGAGGGGGTGGGCGTTCGCGCGCGTCGGCGCCGTGATCGTCAGGATGGCCGTCAGGGCCGCGAGACATGTGAGCAGTGTCCCGGCGCGGGCCGCCCACCTGCCGAGCGGGCCGCGTCGGGGGTGCCGCCCTGTGCGGGGCGCCGCCAGGGGAGGCGTGAAGGCGCGTACGGTCACTTCGGCGTGCTGCTGCCGTAGTCGTTGGTCTTGTCCCGGTACACCGAGTGGTAGTGGATGTCGGGTGTGCTCTGGCTGCGGGTGTTGATGAACTCGATCCACACGCTCGGGCCGTCGATACGGATGTAGCTGTTCTCGTCGGTCGGGCCGGCGTTGTTGGACCAGCCGATGCGGGTTTTGTCCAGCTCGGACTCGTACTTCGCCGTCAGCTTGTCTGCGGCCGTGCTGGCGAGGTCACCGACGTACGTCCTGATCGCCGCGATGACCAGCTTCTTCTGTGCGGCGGTCAGCTCCGACACCAGCAGCCCCTCGGAGGTGGGGAACACCCCCGAGTCCTTGCCGGGGCCCATGACCAGGTCGTCGAACGTTCCGGAGGTGATCTCCGCGGCCTTCTTCTGCGTGGCGTCGAGCCCCGCCAGCATGCCGAACATGGCCGTCGACTCGGCCTTGACCGGCTCGACCGTGGTGCCGCCGGACTTGAACGACGTCGGCTCGGAGCCGACGAACTGCGGGGTCTGGCTGACCTTGTCACCGTTGTAGGTGAGGTTGCGGGCCAGGTGGTGCCCGCCGAACTGGACCATGAACGGCTGCGTCGTCGACGGCGTCCCGTATACGGCGAAATAGTAGTCCTTCAGGCTGCCGAAACCGTCCGCGCCCTGGCCCCCGAGGCTGTTCAGCTTGTTGTCGGCCTCCCGGATGTCGGCGTCCTCCTGGGCGCCGCTGGGGCTCAGGGCCACCTGGAGCACCGCGTCGGCGGCTTTCTGCTGCGCGGTGGTCAGGTCGGACATCTCGATGCCCTCGCGGGGCACGGTGGTCGCGGGGAAGTTCGACCAGGTCTGCCGCGCCTTGTTGTCCGAGAAGTCGTACTCGACCTTGTCCCGCTTGGTGTCGTCCAGCGTGGCCAGGAACTCCTTGACCGCCTTGACGACCGCCGCGGTGTTGGCGCCGCCCGCGCTTGCCCCGTCGGTGTTGAGGTTGACCTCTGTGACCTCCTGCATACCCATCCCGCCTGGGCCCCCCTGGCTGTTGCTCTGCTGCGCCGAGGGGGTCGAGGACGATGTCGTCGAATCACCTGAACCGCAGCCGCTGACGACGAGAGTCGCCGACAGAACAGCGCCGGTTGTGAGAGCAAGGTTCTTGCGCATGGTCGGAGAAATCTCCTCGGATCGCAGACGGGGGAGAGAGAAGAGGGAAGGGAGAAGGGGGAAGAGAGAAGAGAGAAGGGGGGAAGCGTGTTCCGAATTCCTTGTCTATCACGTCGTCACCAGGATCCGAGCTCTCAAGTTCCTCTGAACTCCCTGTGATGTGGTCCCTACCTGAGGATATTGATCCCGTCCCCGTGTCATCGACCGGGCGGTCGATTCCGCTGGATGCGGCCGCCGCAGCGATGCTTCTGACGCCGAGCGTCTTGAGGTGGGCGATGCCCTGGGTGAATGGAACGACCGGTTCATAAGGCTTCCGCGGGTCCGCGGCCCCGGCTGACGGCCTTGAGCAAGCAGAATGCTTTGGAACCTGCCTGCATGCCGGTGAGGTGTCCCTTGCGAAGATGCGCGACGCGCAATCTTAGATTTCGGAAAAGTGCCGTAGGCGTTCGGGCGCGGTGATTCGCCGGGGGAGGCGCGTTGTTCGATGCCGGTCGCCGACGACGGTGTGCCCCTGCTGCTGTCGCTCAGGACTGTTCGTTGTTCTTCGACGGGACGAAGAGCAGGGCCATGCCGTGCAGTAGGGACGTGTTGCGGGCGGTGGTGTCAACGCTGTGCCGTGTCGGCCCGGCGGCGGTGGACGTGGGCCGGCCGGTTCGGGACGGCTTGGTCGTGGAGCTGACGGTGTGCGGCATGGGAGACGCTCCTTAGGTTCGACAGGGCTCGAGAGGTTCGAAGGGGTTTGAGGTGGTTCTGGGACTTGGGTGTGTTGCAAAGACGTTCGAGACGGTTCGGCGGGTCCGAGAGCGGGGCGCGGTGTGTCCCGTTCGGGTCAGGCGTGTCGGCCGCGGCTCCGGAGGAGACCGCTGCCCGCGCCGAGGGCGACGACGCCCATGCCGGCGCTGGTGAGGAGGCCCTGGGCGCCGGCGACGGCGAAGGGGGCGACCGCGGCGACGGCGAGGTTGAACAGGAACAGGAACCACAGCACGGGGCGGGAGGACAGGAGCGCCTTCATGGGGTTTTCCTTTCAGGGAAGCCGTTTGCTTGCTTGAGTTAGGCAACCATATTCGCTTGCTTAAGTCAAGCAACCCGTCTCCCGCGATGCGGATGCGCCGCGCGCCCCGCCCGCCGGTCCGGACGACCAAGAGGGAAGCGCCGGCGCCTGACCGGCTGGTATGGATCCGACCTGCGGAGATGTCTCGTTGTTGGAGTGGCTGTACGGGCCGGATCGCACCGCATCGCTGTCGACCGCGGTCGTCCGCCTCACAGGGGACGCTCACACGGGCACGCTCACACGGGCACGCTCACACGTTGCCGCTCCGCCTCCGCGAGTCGTGCTGAGCGTGTCCGGGTGCCGAAGGCGGCCAGGGCGATCGCGCCGAGAAGCCAGGTGCCGGCGATGAAGTAGAAGACGCTCTGGTAGCCGTGGCCGTTGTAGAGCGCTGCGACGATCAGTGGACCGGCGGCGTTCGACAGTCGGCCGAGGCCGTAGGAGACGCTCGTGCCCAGCGAGCGGCTTCGTGTGTCGAAGAGCTCGGGGGAGTAGGCGTAGGCGAGGGCGGTGTAGCCGCGTTCGAAGAGGTTCACCAGGAAGCCGAACACGATGATGAGGACCGGGTTGAAGGTGAGGCCGTACAGCAGGCCGCAGACCGCGATCACCGTGCCGAAGGCGACCAGGCACCACTTGCGCTCGAACCGGTCGGTGACCAGGGAGGCCAGGTAGCAGCCGAGTGGTGCGCCGACGGTGGTCAGGGCCACGTAGAAGACGGACTTCTCGACGCTGAACCCCTCCTTGGCCAGCAGGGTGGGCGCCCAGCTGGAGTAGCCGAAGAAGCCGATGGTCTGCGTCATCCACAGCACGGTGAGCAGGAGCGTCGGGAAGAGGTACTTCCGCTGGAGGAGCAGTCGCAGTGGCGCCTTTGTCGACGGCTTTTCGTCGACCGGGGGCGCGGGCTCGGGGAGGGGGCCCTTCTCCTCGGCGACGCTTGTCTCGATCTCCCGCAGGATCGCGTCCGCCGTGGCGTGGTCCCCCCTGCTTTCGAGCCAGCGCGGTGACTCCTTGAGGTGCCGGGTGAACAGGACGAGCAGGATGCCCAGGGAGCCCCAGAGGTAGACCAGCCGCCACGACCAGTCGTTGAGCGGTACGACCGCGCTGGCGATGAGGTTGGTGACGGGTGTGCCGCAGATGCCGATGGCTATGGCGTACGCCTGGTACTTGCCGCGGATCGCCGACGGGTACATCTCGTTGACGTAGACGACCCCCACGACGGTCATCGCCGACAGGCCGGCCGAGGTCAGGACGCGGAACACGCCGAGCGACACGAGGTCCCAGGAGAACACCGCCGCGAACGAGGAGAGGCCGAAGAAGAGCGTCGTCCACAGCAGGGACCGTTTGCGGCCCCATCGGTCGGCGATGGATCCGGCGACGATCGCCCCGGCGAACATGCCGACGAACGACAGCGAGGTGACGTAGGCGATCTGGTCGACGGTCACGCCCCACAGTTTGATCAGTTTCGGTGCGGTGGTGGCGAAGCTGTTGATGTCGGCGAACTCGAAGAAGTACGCGAAGGCGACGGCGAGCAGGGTGACCTTGTGGAACCGGGCGACCGGAAGCCGGTCCAGCCGGTTCAGCGCGTTGGCGTGTTGCATGAGCGGCCCTTGTCGAAGTCGGGGAGAAGGGGAGGAGAAGGGAAGGGGAGGAGAGGGGAGGGGAGTTGGGGGCGTCAGCGGGGAGTTGAGGCGTCAGACGCTCTCGCCGGGCCAGTACAGGCCCATCGGGTTGGCGACGAGGAGCTTGTGCCGCTGTTCGTCGGTGACCGCCACCTGCGGGATGCAGTCGACGAGGAGGCCGTCGTCCGGCATGTGGTCGGTGAGGTTGGGGTGGGGCCAGTCGGTGCCCCACAGCACCCGGTCGGGGAACTCCTCCACGACGCGGCGGGCGAAGGGGACGACGTCGGTGTAGGCGCGGCGTTCGCCGTTCAGGGCGGCTGGCCCGGTGACGCTGAGACGCTCGGGGCAGGTCACCTTCACCCAGACGTCGTTGTTCTCGACGAAGCGCAGGAACCGGGTGAACTGCGGCCCGTCCACCGGCTGGGTCACGTCAGGGCGACCCATGTGGTCCACCACCAGCGGCACGGGCAGCGACCCGAAGAAGCCCTCCAGTTCGGGCAGGTCGGCGCTCTCGAAGTAGAGGACGACGTGCCAGCCCAGCGGGGCGACCTTCTTGGCGATCGTCTGCAGGTCGTCCTCGGGCGAGGCGTCGACCAGACGCCGTACGAAGTTGAAGCGCACTCCGCGCACGCCCGCCGCGTCGAGCGCGAGCAGTTCGCCCTCGTCGATGTCCGGTCGGACGGTCGCGACGCCGCGCGCCCGGCCGCCGGCCGCCCGGACGGCGTCGACCATGGCGTTGTTGTCCGAGCCGTGGCAGGTGGCCTGCACGATGACGTTGCGGGCGACGCCCAAATGGTCGCGGAGCGCGAACAGTTCGTCCTTGCCGCCGTCGCAGGGCGTGTACTTCCGCTCCGGAGCGAAGGGGAACTCGCTCTGCGGGCCGAAGACATGGCAGTGGGCGTCGACAGTCCCCGGCGGCAGCCGGAAGGCCGGTTCGGACGGATTCTCGTACCAGTCCAGCCAGCCGGGGGACTTGGGGAAGAGAGTGCTTATGCGCTTCACCGACCCTGGCGCTTCAGCAGTGCGTCCAGGCGGGGATACACCGCCCGGGCGTTGTGCTCCTGGACCGCCGCCAGGTCGTCCGCGGGCAGCTTGGCCGCCTCCGCGTAGCGGCGGGTGTCGTCGAAGTGGTGGCCGGTGCACGGGTCGACGTCCCGCACCGCGCCGATCATCTCCGAGGCGAACAGGATGTTGCGGGCCGGAACGACGTCGTAGAGGAGGTCGGAGCCGGGCTGGTGGTACACGCAGGTGTCGAAGTAGACGTTGCCCAGGACGTGTTCCTCCAGGGGAGGCTTCCCGAGCGCCATCGCGAGGCCCCGGAAGCGGCCCCAGTGGTAGGGGACCGCCCCGCCGCCGTGCGGGATCACGAGGCGCAGGGTCGGGAAGTCGGCGAACAGGTCACCCTGGACCAGCTGCATGAACGCCGTGGTGTCGGCGTTGAGGTAGTGCGCGCCGGTGGTGTGGAAGGCGGGGTTGACGCTTGTGCTGACATGGATCATCGCCGGGATGTCGTACTCCACCATCTTCTCGTAGAGCGGGTACCACGAGCGGTCGGTGAGCGGCGGGGCGGTCCAGTGGCCGCCCGAGGGATCGGGGTTGAGGTTGACTGCGACGGTGCCGAACTCCTCGACGCAGCGAGTGAGTTCCGGGACGCAGGTGGCCGGATCGACGCCGGGTGACTGCGGCAGCATCGCGGCCGGCACGAAGCGCTCCGGGTACAACTGGCTCACGCGGTGGCAGAGTTCGTTGCAGATGGCCGCCCAGGCGGCGGAGGTCTCGAAACCCCCGACGTGGTGCGCCATGAACGACGCGCGGGGCGAGAAGACCGTCATGTCGATGCCGCGCTCGTCCATCAGCCGCAACTGGTTCGGCTCGATGGTCTCGCGCAGCTCGTCGTCGCCGATGCGCAGGTCCGCACGGGCGGGGGCGGCCGACGGATCGGTGAGGGAGACGATCTGCCGCTTGCGCCATGCCTCCAGGGCCGGCGGTGCGGTCGTGTAGTGACCGTGACAGTCGATGATCATTACGGCGTCCTTCTCAGGCTGCTGGGTGCCGTGCAGCCTGGCCCCGCACCGCACCGGCGGACGAGAGGGCCGAACACAGAACTAACCTCCCCTTAACACTCCGGCGAAGATCCGGTCTGTGTGGTCTACATTCGGCTGCGGGGCGTCTCTGGAGTGGCTGAAAGGAGGTGGGCAGAGTGCAGATACTGCTGGCAGAGGACGACGACGGGGTCGCCGCGGCGCTCGTGGAGGTCCTGTACGACCACGGTCACATCACCAGACGCGTCCGGTACGGCCGGGATGTGCTGACCTACCACCGCAGCTCCGACCTGCTGCTTCTCGACCTGGGCCTGCCCGACACCGACGGCCTGGACGTGCTGCGCGCTCTGCGAGCGGTCAGCGACATGTCGGTCGTGGTGCTCACCGCCCGCGGCGACGAGCGCTCGGTCGTGCGCGGACTACGGCTCGGGGCCGACGACTACCTCGTCAAGCCGGTACGCCTCGCCGAACTTCTCGCGCGGATCGACGCCGTCACCCGGCGGACCGCGGCGAAGGACGGCCCGACGGTGCGGACGGTCCGTGCCGGTGACGTCGAGGTGGATCTCGACGCGCGCCGGGTCCGGGTCGGCGGGGCTGAGGTCGAGCTGACCACGAAGGAGTTCGACGTCCTCGCCGTGCTGGCGGGGCGGGCGGGCACCGCGGTCAGCCGTGAGCAGCTCCTGGACGAGGTGTGGGGCGACGCCTTCCACGCTGTGTCCCGGTCGCTCGACGTCCACCTCACCCAACTGCGTGCCAAGCTCGCCCGCCCCGAGCTGCTCACCACCATCCGGGGCTTCGGCTACCGCTTCGGGGACCTCGGGGACTGAGGAGCCGACGCGTGCGCACCCGGGTCCAGGCCGCACTGCTGCTGTTCGTCGTGATCGCGGTGGCCGCGTTCGCCGTACCGCTGCTGCTGTTCACCGCGTCCGACCGCACCCAGCAACTCGTCCTCGCCCGCAGCGCGGACCTCGACCGCTTCGCGTCCCTCATGGACCAGGCCGCGCAGACCGGCGACACCTCGGCCGTCACCGCCGAGGCACGCCGCTACACACAGCTGTACGGCGAACCGCTCGTCGTCACCGACACACGCCGGCGTCCCGTCGTGCAGACCGGCGGTATGAGGGCCGCCGACCCCGCCGTCGGCCGGCTCCTCGACGCGGCGCTGCGCAACCAGACCGCGCATCCCACGGGCGCGCTGCGTCCCTGGTCAAAGGGGTCCCGGATGTTCGCCGAGCCCGCGGGCACCGGGACCCGGGTCTCCGGGGCCGTCGTGCTGCGGGCCTCGGTCGAGACCGCGGCGGAGGACGTCACCCGGCGCTGGGCCGCCGTCCTCGCGGGGACCGCTCTGGTCGCCGTCGCCTGCACGGTCCTCGCGCGGGCCGCGACGAGATGGGTGGTCAGCCCGCTGCGTCGCCTTGACCGCGCGGTCGGACAACTCGCCGCGGGACTCCCGCCCGAACACACCCTCCCCCACTCTCGACTCCGTCCGAGCGGGGGGACCCCCGTCGGCGGCCCACCGGAACTTCGCCAGCTCGCGACCGGCTTCAACCGCATGGCGCGTACGGTCACGGCAGCCCTGGAACAGCAGCGCCGACTCGTCGCAGACACCTCCCACCAGATGCGCAACCCGATGGCGGCGCTCCGGCTGCGCGTCGACGCCCTGCACTCCTACCTGCCCGCGTCCGCCGACCGCACGTACAGGGGCGTGACCACCGAACTGGACCGTTTGGAGACCCTGCTCGACGACATGCTGGCTCTCGCCGCCGCGGAACACCGGGCCGGGGAACTGGCCGTGACCGACGGCTCGGACGCCCACTGCGACGCGGCGGCGGTCGCGGCCGCCCGGTTCCGGCTGTGGGCGCCGGTCGCCCGCCGTGCCGGCACCCGCCTCACGCTCCAGGCCGCCGCGACCCCGGTCATGGCCGGCTGCACGGACCGCGAACTCGCCCAGATCACGGACATCCTCCTGGACAACGCCATCAAGTACGCGGGCCCGGACGCCGAGATCTCCCTGCGCTGCGCCGTCGAAGGTCCGCACGCGTTCCTCACGGTGACGGACGACGGACCCGGCCTGACCCCGGAGGAACTTGCCCAGGCCACCACGCGATTCTGGCGCTCCGGCCGACAACGACAGGACGGGACAGCGGGGACGGGCCTGGGGCTGGCCATCGTCGAACAGCTGCTGGCGGGCCGGGGAGGCCGACTGGAGCTGGGGCCGGCGCGACCGCGAGGACTGCGGGCCACAGCGCTCGTGCCGTGCGCTGTGGCCGCGGCCGACCGCAGCGACGGAGGTACGGGATGAACGGCCGCCGCGACGCTCGTCGGCCGCACGGGTGGCTCGCTCCTGATCCCCGGGAGACCACAACGCCCCATGATCCGCGCGGCGGTGCGCGATGACCCGTCCTGTCGACCGCCGCACCCTTCTGCACACCGCCCTCGGCTCGGCGGCCGTCGCCGTCCTCGGGGGCGCGCTCACAGGCGACGCCTCCCGGCAGCGGCCTGGACCGAGCGGTGTCCTGCGCTTCGCGACCGGGGAGCCCACGGCGTTCTACGAGGCTTTCGGCCGCCTCTTCGCCACGGAACTCGAGGCGGCATATCCCCGTCTGAGCTGCCGCGTCGGCACCACCCCGGGCAGCGTCACCAACATCGAACTGCTCCGCGACCGCCGCGCCGACCTCGCGCTCGTCCTCACCGACACCGCACGGGCAGCCCAGGGCGCCGCCCTCTTCCCGCACCCCGTGCCCCTGTGCGCGATCGGCAGGTTGTACGAGACCTACCTCCAGTTCGTCGTCCGCGCCGACTCGCCCGTGCGTGCGGTGTCCGACCTGGCCGGACACACCGTGTCGCTCGGCGCGACCGGATCGGGCGCGGCCGTACTCGGCGAACAGATCCTGCACGCCGCGGGTCTGTCGCCGGGCGGCGATGCCGTCGTCCGCCATCTCCCGCTGGCCGACGCGGCCGACGCCCTGCGGGCGCGCTCGGTCGACGCTCTGCTCGTGGCGGGCGGTGTGCCGCTGCCGGTTCTGTCCGAGCTCGACGACCGGTTCGGTCTACGGTTCCTGCCGCTGGCCGGCCTGCTGCCCCGGCTCGGCGGACAGGTCGGCCAGGCGGGCTCGGGCCTGGAAGAGGTGTCCCTGCCGCAGGGCGCGTACCGGGCGGCGGGCGGGGTCGCCACCATCGGAGTGTCCAACCTGCTGGTGTGCCGCCCCGAGTTGCCCCGCAGCATGGCCGAGGCGCTCACCCGCCTGCTGGTCCTCCGCGCAACCGAACTCGTGCCCCACAACGCCGTCGGCACCCAGTTCCTCGACGTCCGCAGCCTCATCGGCACAGGCGCCGTCCCCCTGCACCCCGGGGCGATCGCGGCATACCGCTCACTGCACGGCTGAGCCCCGGACGACGTTCCAGGCGTCCGACCAGATCGTCCCTGACGGCTGTAGTGGTCCGGGGGCGGGGCGACGGACCTCGGGAGGTTTCCATCCTCTGCTTGGTAAGAGGGGTGCCCTGTTCGGTGAGAAACAAGATCAGGCCGCTGTGCGTCGCGGACCTCCGTGTCATGATTCGCGCCTTGATGTTCGAGCAGAGATCGGGCTGCCATGCCTTCCCACAGACGCCGCTTCCTCGCTGTCCCGGCAGCCCTCACGGCGCTCGCCGTAGCCCAGGCCATCACCCCTGTCACGGCCGTTGCCGTGCCTGCGACCGACGTGTCGACCACGCTGGCCGCGCGGACGACTTCGGTGCCCGCCGCAGACGAGATATCCGGTTCCGGTCAGGCGGTCGTCTGGCGGCAGAAGACCGCCGCCGACACGCTGGCGCACGGCTGGCTCGCCGTCTCCGGAGGCGCCCCCCAGGACCTTGGCAGGCTTGCGGACACCGACGAATCGGTGAACGTCGACGCGGTGTCCGTGCAGGACGGGGTGGCGGCCGCCGCCACCTCCGCCAACCCGAACGGTGATCTCGCCGACCATGTCACGCTGCGCCACCTCGACTCCGGTGACGAGGACGTTCTCCCGATCGCCTACGACAGTTCGGGAGCCGCGGGGGACGAGCGTTACCGCGGGCAGGCCGGCAACGGCATCCTCGTCCAGCAGAGTTACGACGACGACAGTTCCGCCCGCCGAGTGCGCCTGCTGCTGCGCGCACCCGGCAGCGAAGACCGCACACTGCTGTCCGATGACGAGCAGTACGAGATCCTCGCCTCGGACGCGCATGGCGCCCTGGTGCTCCGGCGGACCGCGCCCGGCTGGGGCCACGAGATCGTGTACGTCGACTTCGCCACCGGCAGCACGGTCACCGTGGCAGAGCCCACGACCGACGAGCTGCCGCAGGGCCTGGAGTTCACCCCCAGCCGGGTCGGGGTCATCGACGGCGCGACCCTGACGCAGTGGCAGCGGTCGGCGCCCGGGGACGGCTCGTCCACCGTCACCCTGCCCGTCAGCGGGGCGCACTGGATCAGCGATGACACGCTCGCCTGGTACCAGTTCGACTCGTCGGACGGATCGTCCGAGCTGTTCGCGATGGCCAGGGACGGTTCCACCGCGGCGAAAGACCTCGGCGGAACCTTCACCGACCTCTCGGTCGGCGACGACGGCAAGATGCGCGTGACGCTCTACCGGCCCGATGCGGACGCCGCGATCCAGACCCTCGCCGACGGCCGGGTGTCCACCGCCACCGGTGACGCCACCACGATCCCCGCCGGCCCCGCCAGGCTGGACGCCCTGGCCCTGTCCCATGGCGCGCTCTACACGGCCGACGACTCCTCCCGTCAGCGGGGAGTCCTGCTCCGCTCGAACCTGTCGGCCGGCCCGGCCGGGGCCTCGGCGAGCACGCCGTCCCGGGTCCTGGACTACTCCGACGGCCTGGTCCACCAGACCCTGGCCGCCGCCGGCGGACGCGTCCTGGTCGGGCAGGGCGGTCCCCCCGCGCTGGCCCACCTCCAGGTATACGAGGACGGCAAGCTGGTCGGCACACAGCTGAACTTCTACGACCTCTCGGACGTGAACGTCGTGGACTTCGACGGTGCGCACGTCCTGCTGGCGGACAAGACGACCGCCTCCGACGGCACTCTCCTCCTCGACACCTTCGCCAACGACGACAGGCAGAGGGTGCCTGCCGGCTCCGCGCTGGACGGCGGCGCCGTGTACTCCTCGGTACGCAACGGCACCACGTCCACCTGGTCGATCCGCCGGACCGACCTGACCACCGGCACCGCCACCACCGTCGCCACCGTGAGCTGCCTTCCCGGTGGCCTCCAGGTGCGCGGCTCCCGGATCCTGTTGACCACCTGCGGGGCCGCCTCCACCACCGGCCTGCTGCTCACGGCGGGGAGCTCGACCGGCACCGCCGTGGACGCCTCCGTACACACGCCGATCCTCGGCACGGACGTTCTCTACACCTTCACCAAGTCCTCGGACGGCGGCGCCGTCACGCTGAACGCCCAGCCGCTGGGCGGGACGGCGACCGTGGCGCAGCCCCTGTTCGCCCTCCCCGAGAAGGCCGACTCCGCCGCCGCCGACCGGTGGGCGGTCGACCGTGACGCGCCCTGGGCAGCCTGGATGGACGCCGCCGGCGTCACCCACGTGACCTGGGCAGGCGTTCCCACCGCTGCCTCGGCCGCCGCCTCGGCAGGCTTCAGCCCCAACGGCGACGGATCGGCCGACACCTGGACCCCTACCTGGGCCTACAACCGGCCGGTGAGCTGGACGCTCACCCTCAAGTCCGGTACCACGCAGGTGCGTTCCCTGACCGGTACAGCCTCCGGCGGCAAGGTCGCACCGGTGTGGAACGGGACGACACAGACGGGCGGAGCAGCCGCCGAGGGCGCGTACACCTGGACGCTGACCGCGCGTGACACGGTCACCGGCCGGGCGGCAGCCGACATCAGTGGCAAGGTGACCCTGCGCCGGGCGGCCCCCGCCGCCTCCGTCACCGCGCCGGCCGTCGCGAGCAGCGCGGCGACCACCGCGTCCGTGCCGGTCACCTGGTCGGCGAAGACCGCAGGCGTGAAGTCGTACGACATCGGCTGGCGCGTCGCCACCCGTAACAGCGCGGGCGTCTGGAAGCTCGGGTCACTGCAGACCTGGCGCACCGGCACCACGGCCACCTCCGCGGTCTTCGGCAAAGCGGGCAGCCCCGTGAAGCCGGTGGCCGGACTCACCTACCGCTTCTACGTCCGCGCTCACGACGACGCCGGCCAGACCGGCCCCTGGAGCAAGGCGGCGACCACCGGCATCCCGGTCGACGACCGTGCGGCGGCACTGCACTACACGGGCGCCTGGAAGTCGGTGGCGGCATCCTCCGCCTGGTCCGGCACCGAACGTACCTCCGCCGCCAAGGGTGCGTACGTGTCCTTCTCGGCGGACGGCACCCAACTGCGCATAGTGGCGACCCGGAAGTCGAACGGCGGGCGCTTCGCGGTCGTGGTGGACGGAAAAACGGTCGGCACGGTGAACACCTACGCTGCGAAGACCGCCTACCGGCCAGTGGTGTTCACCCACACACTCGGCACCACGATCACGACCCACAAGGTGCAGTTGCGGGTCCTCTCCGGCAGCACACCCCAAAGATCCACCGTCATCCTGGACGCCGTCATGGTCACCCGCTGAGCCGACCATCCGATGCTTGGGGCACTGACCAGGAGGAATAGCCGGGTCCGGAGCTCGTGCTGTCATGTCCGGGAGGTGATCAGCCGGATACGTTCCATACATCGAGTTTGATCTTCACCTGGCGGTTGTGATCTGCGTGCCAGATCACCTCACCGGCGACGGTGGAGCCCACGGCGGGCAGTTCCATGTGGTGAGGCATGGCGGTGATCTCGGCGAGGCCGACTGCATTCGGTACGCCATCGAGGAGAAGGAAGACACCGAACGGCTGCCGGCCGATGACCAGTCCGCTGACATGAGACCCAAGGGGCAGTGCAGAAACGGTCGCCGGCCAGCTCCGGTCTACGGCATCCGAGGTCGGCACCTGGGAGCGGTCCGGAAAACTGAACTCGGGCATTGGCCAATCATGGCCAGAACGCCAGAAGTTGTCGACTGCGGTCTCGACACCAGGCTCCTCAGACGCGGGCCGACACGCTTTCCACTCTGAACGGATGTGAATGGCTGTGAACGGCGCTGAATGAGACGGAAACCGAGACGGACGTCGGCGCCCGGCCGGTACAGGTGTCGTCGGGCTAGAGGCCGCGAAGTGCCTCGTAGAGGTCGCCGTAGGCGCTCCAGCAGGTGACGCTGCCGTCGTCGTTCAGGCTGCCCATGTACCAGTCGTCGTCGTTGACGGCTTTCACCAGGCAGAGCCCGTGGAATCCCAGGACGATCTCGGGGTGGAGTCGCTCGCCTTGTGCCGGCCAGCCTGTCACGACGCGATCGGTGTCGAGAGGTGTGGCCTCCCCGTCGCCGGAGACCTTGCGGATCTCCTCCAGGGTCCAACCTGCCGGGAGCTGCCTGCCTGCCATCCCATGATGATGACAGCCACCGCACGCGCCGAGTGCGGCATGGCTTCTCAGAGCACCGCTTCAGGGGTTCGATCAACGCGGCTTTGGGAGCTTCGGATGCCTGGAAGGCACGGCCGGCACCGGCCGCTCGTAGTCGCTGCTGCACCTCTCGCGGCAGTCACTGCCCCTATTCGCCTGGTGGGATCCGCACGAAGCCCTCGGTCCAGATGTCTTCATCGAGTTCGTAACCATCGAGGATGAAGCACTCCGGCTCGTCCCGGAAGCCCGGCAGCAACTGAGCTCGCTTCATGCTTTCCTCTGCCCGCTCCCGTGTCGAGTAGATGCCGAGCAGTTTCACGTCGTCGCCGTCCTGCTCGTCGACGAAGACGCCGCACTCGTCGACGTGAACGGTCGAGTCGTTGTTGCCGGCCTCGTTCTGGTGGCCAACATGCCAAAGCGGATACACGATCACACTCGCGAAGCTATCAGCGTTGAAGTTGAGTGAAGTCATCAGCCATCTTGAAAACCGTCGTGGCAGCGATGGCGCCGTGGGTTCACATCCCACACCCCCTCGTGGTGCGGATATGGTGCGCGCCCGGCCCACCGGTCTAGACAACAAACAACCCCCAGGTCCACGACCTGGGGGTTTCTGCTGGAGCGGGTGACGAGAATCGAACTCGCACTCTCAGCTTGGGAAGCTGATGTTCTACCACTAAACTACACCCGCGTAAGACGCCGGTCCGTAACCGGTGTCCGAACGCTCAGTCACTCTACCTCATGCCGGACCCCGGGCGCTGAAGCCCAGGGGTCCGTGTGCGTTTCGGGGGAGGGATCGGGCTGCGGGGGGCCGGAGTTGGGGCGTACGGTGGGGTCGGTGGAAGAGGGGTCGGGCGGGGTCGGAGTGCCGCCTGGAGGGCCGTCCCGTTCGTCCCGTAATGTGGCGCTTCGTCGTCCGGCGAGCAGCAGCCGGACGCGGCTCTTGGGGAAGGGACTCTAGGACTTGATGGAGCGCACCGTCGTCCGTTGTGCCGATGGGCACGTGTTCAGCACCGCTTCGTTCCCGATGCAGCAGGCCGAGCGGCTCGGTCCCGGGCGGCTCGTCCGGTGTCCTCGTTGCGCGCGGCTGCGCAGCGTGGTGCAGGTGACGCTTGAGAAGCGGTAGGAACGTAGAAACGCAGCATTAGGAGACTGCCTGGCGCGTGGAAGCCGTCCGATTGTGGTGGCTCCGCGCGCCTTGCGTATCCTCAGGGCGTGCTTCTCTCAGACAAGGACATCCGGGCCGAGATCGACGCCGGACGGGTACGGATCGATCCCTACGACGAATCCATGGTGCAGCCGTCCAGTGTCGACGTACGCCTCGACCGCTACTTCCGGGTGTTCGAGAATCACCGGTACCCCCACATCGACCCCTCCGTCGAGCAGGCGGATCTGACGCGGCTGGTGGAGCCCGAGGGCGACGAGCCGTTCATCCTGCACCCCGGGGAGTTCGTGCTCGCCTCGACCTACGAGGTCGTCTCCCTGCCCGACGATCTGGCCTCGCGGCTCGAGGGCAAGAGCTCCCTCGGCCGGCTCGGGCTCGTCACCCACTCCACCGCCGGGTTCATCGACCCCGGCTTCTCCGGGCATGTGACGCTGGAGCTGTCCAACCTCGCGACGCTGCCCATCAAGCTCTGGCCCGGCATGAAGATCGGCCAGCTGTGCATGTTCCGGCTCAGCTCGCCGGCCGAGCACCCGTACGGGAGCGAGCGGTACGGCTCCCGGTACCAGGGCCAGCGCGGTCCCACCGCCTCCCGGTCCTTCCTGAACTTCCATCGGACCCAGGTGTGAGGGCGTGAGCATGTCCGACGTACGGGAGAACCTGACCTACGAGCGGTTCGGCGTCGCCGTCCGTGAGCTCGCGCAGACCATCGCCGACGACGGGTACGTCCCCGACGTCGTCCTCTCCATCGCCCGCGGGGGCGTCTTCGTCGCCGGCGGGCTCGCCTACGCCCTGGACTGCAAGAACATCCACCTGGTGAACGTGGAGTTTTATACGGGGGTGGGGACCACGTTGGAGATGCCGGTCATGCTCGCGCCCGTCCCCAACGTCGTCGACTTCTCCCAGAAGAAGATCCTCATCACCGACGACGTCGCCGACACCGGCAAGACCCTCAAGCTGGTCCGCGACTTCTGCCTGGACGCCGTCGCCGAGGTACGCAGCGCCGTCATCTACGAGAAGCCGCAGTCGCTGGTGAAGTGCGAGTACGTGTGGAAGCGGACGGATGCCTGGATCAACTTTCCGTGGAGTGTCCTGCCTGTAGTGCGTAAGTCGGGGGAGCCGATCACTCCGTCTCGGGAAGCACTCTGACCTGCGGATTTTTGTGTCTGCTGCCGCGCAGGCAGGCGAGGTGAGGCAAGGGCTCTCGGCTGTCTGCCGAGGGCCCTTGGTGGTGTGCAGATGTCGAGCGGCGGGTCAGCCGCCCTCGGCCGGGGACGTCGGTTCATCGCCTTCGCCGTAGAGGCCGACGCGGAGGCGCTGCTTTGCCGCTTCGAGTCGCGGGCCGTAGTCGGGCATGAAGACCTCGCTCAGCGTCTTGTCCAGCGTTCCTGAGATCGCGTAGATCGGCGACCAGACGGCCCGGTCGGACACGATCCCTTCAAGGTCGTCGGACCGGAACATCGCTCGGTAGAGCCAGTCCGACAGCACCAACGCCTGATCGCGCGTGAGCTTGATGGTGATCGCTTCATCGTCCACGACTTCAACTTAGGCCCCTTGGCATGAGGCGTTCTGGGCTTGGCTGCATCCGATCACGCGTCGGTCGTGGAGGGTGCCGTGGAGGGTCCTTCGACGAAGTCGGTCACGAGCTTGACGAAGACGTCTTCCTGTTCGAAGAAAGCCACGTGGCCCGAGTCGATCTCCGCGTAGGTGCTGCCCGTGATGGCGGCATGAAGAGCGCGGCTGTGTTCGACCGGAATCGTGATGTCCTGGCTGCAGCCGATGACGAGGGTGTGGGCCTGGATGCGGGGAAGCAGCGGACGGATGTCCACGTGGAGGTCGTAGGCGATGTGGCGCAGGGTGCCCGGGGTGGGCGGCATATTGGGGATCAGGGCCTCGAACTGGTCACGGCCGATGGCGTTGAGGAAGCCGCGGCTGAAGCCGGTCATCGCCACGGCGCGGCCGAAGGACGAGGGATCACGTGTGCCGAGGTCCTGCCAGAGAGTGAGGAGGCTGCGCAGGTACTCGTCGCCGTCGGTGTGCGCCCAGCCGGCCACCAGGATCAGCTGTCGTACGAGGTCGGGGCGGAGCGCCGCGACGGTGGCGACGACGGTGGCGCCCATGGAGAACCCCAGCAGGTCCACCGGTCCCTCCGCCCCGTCCTCGATGACGGCGATGACCTGGGCGGCGAGTCCCTCGGCGGTCAGCGGAGCGCCGTCGTCGACGGTGGCTTCGGTGCCCGACAAGTCGGGGGTGATCACGGTGCGGTGCGGGGTGAACCGCGGGGCGACCTGCCCCCAGTTGACGGCGGCACCCCCCGATCCGGTGCCGTGGACCAGGACGAGCGCGGGGCCCGAGCCGACTCGCTCGTAGTGGACCTGGGCGCCATTGACGGTGACAGTGGCCATGAAGTGCTCCCCGCGTGTGTCGCTGCCGCTGCTGTGACCGGGGCGGTTGCGCTCCGGCCCGCCCCACAGTGCCGCCGGAGTGCAGGTGCCGGGAGAGCCTTCTCGACCCTGGGATCGGCAGTCCCTGGTTGAGCCCGGAGGCCTCCGGCATGATGACCGGCATGACGATCGACCGAGCCGGACTCGCAGACTTCCTGCGCCGTTCCCGGGATCGGGTGCGTCCGCAGGACGTCGGTCTGCCGAACGGCCCACGGCGCCGTACACCGGGCCTGCGCCGCGAGGAGGTCTCGCAGCTCGCTGGCATGTCCGCCGACTACTACATCCGTCTCGAACAGGCCCGCGGCCCCCAGCCGTCGCCGGAGATGCTCGCAGCGCTGGCCCGCGCCCTGCGTTTGAGCACCGACGAACGCAACCACCTCCACCTCCTCGCAGGCCGTCGTCCGCCCGCCGGCCGGTCCAGCGGCGACCATGTGAAGCCGGGGTTGCTGCACCTGCTGGACCAGCTTCCGACCACACCGGTCCAGGTACTCGGTGACCTCGGCGACGTCCTGGCCCAGAACGCGATGGCCGAGGCCCTGTTGGGCAGGGTGTGCTCGGTGTCCGAGCACGGGCGTAACGTGGTCTGGCGGTGGTTCACCGACTCTTCCCAGCGCGCCGCATACCCGGCCGACGAGCACGACTACTACAGCCGGCTGCATGTGGCCGACCTGCGGGCGGCCGTGGGTCGACACGTGGGCGATACCGCCGCGACGCGCCTGGTGGAGCGACTGCGGGAGGCCAGTGAGGAGTTCGCCGGCCTGTGGGAGTTGCACGAAGTCGCCGTACGCCGGACCTCGCGCATGCGCATCGTCCACCCGCTGATCGGCATGGTCGACTTGGACTGCCAGGTGCTGCTCGCGCCGGAGGGCGACCAGCGTGTGGTTCTGTACACCCCGCCCGCCGGTAGCGACACCGCCGAACGCCTCGCCCTGCTCAAGGTCGTGGGCACCGGCCAGTTCGCCGAGACCGGCTGACGAGCCGGCAGGCTGAGCGGGTTGGCCGGGGAAGTCCAGCTAGAAGGGGCTCCCCGCTGTGTGCGGGGAGCCCCTTCTTCATTCTCTGTTTTCCACAGGTGTGGACAGGCTCTCGGGTCCTCAGGTTCTCAGAACGTGCCCAGCTTCACGATCGACAGCAGGGCGATGAGCTGGATCGCCGACGCGCCCAGGGCCTTCGGCCAGGGGAGGTCGTGGGAGCGGGTGACCATGAGGGTGAGGAGGGCGCCGGCCGCGACCCAGGTCGCCCAGCCCAGCAGCTGGACGAACGACGCGTCGCCGCCGAAGAACATCGCGACGACCAGGCGTGGGGCGTCCGTGAGGGACATGATCAGCATCGACAGGCCGACCGTGGGCTGCCAGGCGCCGTCGCCGCCCAGCTGGCGGGCCACGGTGTGGGTGACCACGCCCAGGATGAAGGAGCTCAGCACCATCGCGACGGACGTCGTCAGGACGATCGGGATCGCGTTGGAGAGGGTGGCGTTTATGGCGTCCTTGCGGGCGCCGTCGAAGCCGAAGACCGCGAGCAGGCCGTAGAGGAACGTGACGACGAGGGCGGGGCCCCACATCGTGTAGTCCCGCATCTGGAGGAACGTCTGGTTCGGGGCCAGGACGATGCCCCGCAGCAGGTCCTTCCAGTGCAGCCGAGGGCCGATCGGGCCCGCCGGGGGCGTGGAGCCCGCGTGGTAGGTCCCGCCCTGGTTGTACTGGTCGTCGATCGAGAAGGCCTGGGTGTGACCCGCGTTGTTCGCCGCGTACGGGTCGTGCGGGCCCTGGCCCGGAGGGTTGTACGGGGCGTTTCCGCTGCCGTTCCCGTTTCCGCCGAAGTACTCCGGCTCGTCGCCGCCCTGTCCGCCGCCGTTCGCCTGCGGCCACTGGCCGCCGCCGCTTCCCCCGCCGTACGGCGGCTGCTGACCACCGCGGTACTGCGGGCGCTGGGGCTGCTGCGCCGGCGGGTAGCCGTACGACGGCCCCGAGGGGCCCGGTTGGCCCTGCGGCGCCTGCTGCCCGTACGGAGGGTTTTGGGGGCGCGCTTGCGGGGCGCGGCCGTCCCGGCCGCCACGTCCGATCCTGAATCCAGCCACGTCATCGAACGTACCTGGTCCGGGGGAGTGACGTGCCCGGCCGAGTGGTTCGGGGGCGGGTTTGCTGCTGAGCTGTGACATCCCTTAGGGGGCGGGTCGGGGGTGCCGTCAGGGGTGGTCAGGGAGCGGTCAGTGGGAAGTCGACGGGCAGTCAGGGAGGAGTCAGGGAGCAGTCAGGGGTTCAGTTCGCACCAGACGTACGTGCCGTCGCCGCCGTGCACACCGTTCACCTGGAACCAGCCCCAGTCGTCCGCGTAGGCGTGCACCAGGTGCAGGCCACGGCCCGTTTCCTCCGAGGACGATGACGCCCCCAACTGCCTTGAAGTCGCTGCCATCCCCAATATCGCCGTCCTCCTCCGCGAGAGCGACGCCCCGGACGCGGTTCTGCGTGTCACCCGGCCCCAACTCGCCGGCCTCATACGCCATCTGGCCCGCTGACAACCACAGCGCCCCCCGTCCGAAAGGACAGGGGGCGCCGCACAACGATGCGCAAGCCGCGCAGGCTACTTCACCGGCGCAGGCTCCGGCTCGCTCTCCGACTCGGCCGCCCCCGCCGGAGGCTCCTCGTCCACCACCGGCGTCTTGACGGACTCCAGCAGCAGCTGGGCGACGTCGACGACCGTGATCGACTCCTTGGCCTTGCCCTCGTTCTTCTTGCCGTTGACGGAGTCGGTCAGCATGACCAGGCAGAAGGGGCAGGCCGTGGAGACGATGTCCGGGTTCACGGACAGGGCCTCGTCGACGCGCTCGTTGTTGATGCGCTTGCCGATCCGCTCCTCCATCCACATCCGTGCGCCGCCCGCGCCGCAGCAGAAGCCGCGTTCCTTGTGGCGGTGCATCTCCTGCTGGCGCAGGCCCGGGACGGCGGACATGATCTCGCGCGGGGGCGTGTAGATCTTGTTGTGGCGGCCCAGGTAGCAGGGGTCGTGGTAGGTGATGATGCCCTCGACGGGCGTCACCGGGATCAGCTTGCCCTCGTCGACCAGGTGCTGGAGCAGCTGGGTGTGGTGGATGACCTCGTAGTCGCCGCCGAGCTGCGGGTACTCGTTGCCGATGGTGTTGAGGCAGTGCGGGCAGGTGGCGACGATCTTCTTCGCCGACCTGGGCTTCGCGGACTCCGCCACGACCTTGCCGTCGTCGTCCAGCTCCTCGCCGAACGCCGTGTTCAGGGCCATGACGTTCTCCATGCCCAGCTCCTGGAACAACGGCTCGTTGCCCAGCCGCCGCGCGGAGTCGCCGGTGCACTTCTCGTCGCCGCCCATGATCGCGAACTTGACGCCCGCGATGTGCAACAGCTCGGCGAACGCCTTCGTCGTCTTCTTCGCCCGGTCCTCCAGCGCGCCCGCGCAGCCGACCCAGTACAGGTACTCGACCTCGGTCAGGTCCTCGATGTCCTTGCCGACGACCGGGACCTCGAACTCGACTTCCTTGAGCCACTCCAGGCGCTGCTTCTTCGCCAGGCCCCAGGGGTTGCCCTTCTTCTCCAGGTTCTTGAGCATCGTGCCCGCCTCGGACGGGAACGCGGACTCGATCATCACCTGGTAGCGGCGCATGTCGACGATGTGGTCGACGTGCTCGATGTCCACCGGGCACTGCTCGACGCAGGCGCCGCAGGTGGTGCAGGACCACAGGACGTCCGGGTCGATGACGCCGTTCTCCTCGGCGGTGCCGATCAGCGGGCGCTCGGCCTCCGCGAGAGCCGCCGCGGGGACGTCCTTCAGCTGCTCCTCGGACCCCTTCTCCTCGCCCTCCGCCGTCTTGCCGCCGCCGGCCAGCAGGTACGGGGCCTTGGCGTGGGCGTGGTCACGGAGGGACATGATCAGGAGCTTCGGGGACAACGGCTTGCCCGTGTTCCAGGCCGGGCACTGCGACTGGCAGCGACCGCACTCGGTGCACGTGGAGAAGTCCAGCAGGCCCTTCCAGGAGAACTGCTCCACCTGGGACACGCCGAAGACGTCGTCGTCGCCCGGGTCGGTGAAGTCGATCGCCTTGCCGCCGGACGTCATCGGCTGGAGGCCGCCCAAGGCCGTCCCGCCGGTCGCCTCGCGCTTGAACCAGATGTTCGGGAACGCCAGGAAACGGTGCCAGGCCACGCCCATGTTGGTGTTGAGCGAGACCGTGATCATCCAGATCATGGTCGTGCCCAGCTTGATCATCGCGGTGAGGTAGACCAGGTTCTGCAGCGTGGCGACGCTCAGGCCCTTGAAGGCCAGGATCAGCGGGTACGAGGCGAAGTACGCGGCCTCGAAGTGGTCCACGTGGTGCAGTGCGCCCTCCAGGCCGCGCAGCACGTAGATCGCCAGGCCGATGGTGAGGATGACGTACTCGACGAAGTACGCCTGGCCCATCTTCGAGCCCGCGAAGCGCGACTTGCGGCCGGGGCGGGACGGCAGGTTCAGCAGCCGGATGACCATCAGCGTGGCGATGCCGAGGGTCGTCATCGCGGCGATGAACTCGATGTACAGCTCGTACGGCAGGAAGCCGCCGATGACCGGCAGCGTCCAGTCGGCCTCGAAGAGCTGGCCGTACGCCGTGACGATGGTCGGCGGCAGCGTCAGGAAGCCGACCGCCACGAACCAGTGGGCGAAGCCCACGATGCCCCAGCGGTTCATCCGCGTATGGCCGAGGAACTCCCGTACCAGGGTCACACTGCGCTGGTAAGGGTTGTCGATCCGGGCGCCGGCCGGGAGCGGCTGGCCCAGTTTGAAGTACTGGACGAACTGACCGATGGCGCGTGCGAGCAGCGCGACGCCGACCACGGTCAGAACCAGCGACACGATGATCGCGGCGAGTTGCATGAGGGGGCTCCTCGGGCCTGCGAGGGGTCATTACTAAGCGGTAACTTATGCAGTCCGTCTGAGACTACCCCTTATTCTCCGTCGCACTGTAGCGGGGTGCGGAGTGATCTGGATCGCTGAGGGTTGCCTGAGGAACGGCTCGGAAGTCGCTCGGGAGTCGTAGGGATCGGGGCGGTAATCCGGTCGTGTTATTCGTACCAAATTGGTACATTTATGACTAATTTATATCCGTGCTCTACGGGATCGTCGCCGCCACCACCGCCCTGCTCCTCACCGCCGTCCTCGCCGCGCTGCTGCGCGAGCCCGCCCTGCGCCTCGGGCTGACCGACCGGCGGCAGCGGCAGCGACGGGTGCCGCTCTTCGGGGGCGTCGCCGTCGTGCTCGGCACCTGCCTCGTCGCGGTCGCCGGGGACCGGACCGGCATCGCCCCGCTCGGCGACGGCATCGGCGTGCTGCTCGTCGCCGGGGCCGCCGTCGCCGGGCTCGGCCTGATCGCGGACGTGTGGCGGCTCAAGGCACGGTTCCTGGTGATCGGCACCGCGGTCGCGGCGGCCTGCGTGGTGCCGTACGGCGACACCGGGGCGGTCGCCGGCGCGGCGGGCGTCGGCTGGATCACCTTCGTCGCCCTCGCCTTCCGGTCCCTCGACCACGCCGACGGGGTGGCCGGCACCGTCGGGGTCGTCACCGCCTTCGGCGTGGGCGCCTGCGCCGCGGCCGAGGTCATGGACGGACTGGCGGTGCTGCTGAGCGTGCTCGCCGCCGCGCTGACCGGGTTCCTGATGCACAACTGGCCTCCCGCGCGCGTGGCGCTCGGCGCGTGCGGTTCGCTGTTCGCCGGGTTCCTGCTCGCCGCGGCCTCACTGCTCGCCCGCGCGGGGCACGACGCGGTCGCCGGGGCGGGGGTGCTGTTCGCGCTCACCGCGGTCGCGGTCGCCGACGCCGTCCTCGTCGCCGCGTCGCGCCGACTGGCCGGACGGCCCCAGCTGCGCGGCGGCCCCGACCATCTCGCCCACCGCCTGCGCAGACTCGGGCTCACCCCTCAAGGGGCGACGGTCCTGATCGGCGTCGCCGCCTTCGCCGGGGTGCTCGTCGGGGTTCTCGTGCACACCGGCTGGGCGGGAGCGCAGGCGCTGCTGTGGGTGGCGGGCGGGGCCCTCGTCGTCGTACTCGGACTGCTACGGGTGGCGGTGTACGGACCGAAGCCGCCACGCGCGCGTGGCCGCCGCGGCGGCGGCACCGGCGGGGGCACCGGCGGGGGCGGCGGCCTGAGGGCGCGGGTCTCCCCCCAGCCGCCGGCGACCGGCCCGCGCGGCCCGGAGGCCGAGGCTCCTGGCCGCGCACCGGCCGGCGACTTCCCTCGTGCGGCGGCCGAAGGCCCTCGTCGCGCGCCGGTCGGCGACCTCCGTCGTACGGCGGAGGGCGGCCTTCGTCGCGCGGCGGAGGGCGGTCCCCTTCGCGCGCCGGCCGGCGGTCTTCGTCGTACGGCGACGGAGGCCACCCCCAGACCCCCCGTCTACGCCCCCAGGCGTCAACCCGAGGTCGATGTTCGTCCCCCTGAATCCGGGGTTCGCAGGGTGGGGCGGTTTGTGTCTGCGCAGGTCAGTGCCGGATTGCGTGTAAGGAACGGATAAGAGTTGAGTCCGTGCGACTCAGGTCTGTTGACCGAGCGGTGGGCGTCGTGCACACTTGAGCCTGTTCCACTCAAGTCAGCTGGAGGAAGATCACCATGGCACGTGCGGTCGGCATCGACCTGGGCACGACTAACTCCGTCGTCAGCGTTCTGGAGGGCGGCGAGCCCACCGTCATCACCAACGCCGAGGGTGCCAGGACCACGCCGTCCGTCGTCGCCTTCGCGAAGAACGGTGAGGTGCTCGTCGGCGAGGTCGCCAAGCGCCAGGCGGTCACGAACGTGGACCGGACCATCCGTTCCGTGAAGCGCCACATGGGCACGGACTGGACGATCGAGCTCGACGGGAAGAACTTCAACCCGCAGCAGATGAGCGCGTTCATCCTGCAGAAGCTGAAGCGCGACGCGGAAGCGTACCTGGGCGAGAAGGTGGCCGACGCGGTCATCACCGTCCCGGCGTACTTCAACGACTCCGAGCGTCAGGCGACGAAGGAAGCCGGCGAGATCGCCGGTCTGAACGTCCTTCGCATCGTCAACGAGCCCACCGCGGCCGCGCTCGCGTACGGCCTCGACAAGGACGACCAGACGATCCTCGTCTTCGACCTCGGCGGCGGCACCTTCGACGTGTCCCTGCTGGAGATCGGCGACGGCGTCGTCGAGGTGAAGGCCACCAACGGCGACAACCACCTCGGCGGCGACGACTGGGACCAGCGTGTCGTCGACTACCTGGTGCAGCAGTTCAAGGCCGGCCACGGCGTGGACCTCGCCAAGGACAAGATGGCCCTCCAGCGCCTCCGCGAGGCCGCTGAGAAGGCGAAGATCGAGCTGTCGAGCTCCACCGAGACCTCGATCAACCTGCCCTACATCACGGCCTCCGCCGAGGGCCCGCTGCACCTGGACGAGAAGCTCACCCGCGCCCAGTTCCAGCAGCTGACGGCCGACCTGCTGGAGCGCTGCAAGACGCCGTTCCACAACGTCATCAAGGACGCCGGCATCGCGCTGAGCGAGATCGACCACGTCGTTCTCGTCGGCGGTTCCACCCGTATGCCCGCCGTCGCCGAGCTCGTCAAGGAGCTGACCGGCGGCCAGGACGCCAACAAGGGCGTGAACCCGGACGAGGTCGTCGCCATCGGCGCCGCGCTCCAGGCCGGTGTCCTCAAGGGCGAGGTCAAGGACGTCCTGCTCCTCGACGTGACCCCGCTTTCCCTCGGCATCGAGACCAAGGGAGGGATCATGACGAAGCTCATCGAGCGGAACACGACGATCCCGACCAAGCGGTCCGAGATCTTCACCACCGCCGAGGACAACCAGCCGTCCGTGCAGATCCAGGTCTACCAGGGCGAGCGCGAGATCGCGGCGTACAACAAGAAGCTCGGGATGTTCGAGCTGACCGGTCTGCCGCCGGCCCCGCGTGGCGTCCCGCAGATCGAGGTCGCCTTCGACATCGACGCCAACGGCATCATGCACGTGACCGCGAAGGACCTGGGCACGGGCAAGGAGCAGAAGATGACCGTCACCGGCGGCTCCTCGCTGCCGAAGGACGAGGTCGACCGCATGCGCCAGGAGGCGGAGCAGTACGCGGACGAGGACCACCGTCGCCGCGAGGCCGCCGAGGCCCGCAACCAGGGCGAGCAGCTCGTCTACCAGACGGAGAAGTTCCTCAAGGACAACGAGGACAAGGTCCCGGGCGAGATCAAGACCGAGGTCGAGGAGTCCCTCGCCGAGCTCAAGGAGAAGCTCAAGGGCGAGGACACCGCCGAGATCCGCACCGCCACCGAGAAGGTCGCGGCCGTCTCGCAGAAGCTCGGCCAGGCCATGTACGCCGACGCCCAGGCCGCGCAGGGGGCGGGCGACGCTCCCGGCGCCGAGGCCCCGAAGGCCGACGACGACGTCGTGGACGCCGAGATCGTGGACGACGAGCGCAAGGACGGTGCCGCGTGACGGAGGAGACCCCGGGCTTCGAGGAGAAGCCCGACGTCCCCTCCGGCGCCACCCCTGAAGACGCCGAGCCGAAGGCCGCCCCCAGCTCCGCTTCGGCGGAGGGGGCGGCCCCGGCCGGGGACACGAACCAGACAGCGGGTCTGGTGGCCCAGCTGGACCAGGTGCGCACCGCGCTCAACGAGCGCACGGCGGACCTCCAGCGCCTCCAGGCCGAGTACCAGAATTACCGCCGCCGGGTCGAGCGCGACCGGATCGCGGTCAAGGAGATCGCCATCGCGAACCTCCTGACCGAGCTCCTGCCCGTCCTCGACGACATCGGCCGCGCACGGGACCACGGCGAACTGCTCGGCGGCTTCAAGTCGGTGGCCGAGTCGCTGGAGGTCGTCGCGGCGAAGATGGGCCTGCAGCAGTTCGGCAAGGAGGGCGAGCCCTTCGACCCGACGATCCACGAGGCCCTGATGCACTCGTACGCGCCCGACGTCACCGAGACGACGTGCGTGGCGATTCTCCAGCCCGGGTATCGCTTCGGCGAGCGCACCATCCGCCCCGCGCGGGTGGCCGTGGCCGAACCGCAGCCCGGAGCGACGGCCGCCAAGTCCTCCGACGAGGCCGAGGCGGCCGACGACAAGGACAGCGGTGGCCCGGACGAGGGCTGAGTCTGAACCGACGAGGGGTCCGCAGCGGAAGGAGGGACGTCGAGGATGAGCACCAAGGACTTCATCGAGAAGGACTTTTACAAGGTTCTCGGCGTCCCCAAGGACGCCACCGAGGCCGAGATCAAGAAGGCGTACCGCAAGCTCGCCCGCGAGTTCCACCCGGACGCCAACAAGGGCAACGCCAAGGCGGAGGAGCGCTTCAAGGAGATCTCCGAGGCGAACGACGTCCTCGGTGACCCCAAGAAGCGCAAGGAGTACGACGAGGCGCGCGCCCTCTTCGGCAACGGAGGCTTCCGTCCGGGGCCGGGCGCGGGCGGCGGCAACTTCAACTTCGACCTGGGGGACCTCTTCGGGGGCGCCCCCCAGGGCGGCGGGGGTTCCGGCGGCTTCGGCGGCGGCATCGGCGACGTGTTCGGCGGCCTGTTCAACCGGGGCGGTGCGGGCACGACCCGTACGCAGCCCCGGCGCGGCCAGGACATCGACACCGAGGTCACCCTGACCTTCACGGAGGCCATCGAAGGCGCCACGGTCCCGCTGCGGATGTCCTCGCAGGCCCCCTGCAAGGCCTGCTCGGGCACCGGCGACAAGAACGGCACGCCGAGGGTGTGCCCGACCTGCGTCGGCACGGGCCAGGTCGCGCGCGGCTCCGGCGGCGGCTTCTCGCTGACGGACCCCTGCCCGGACTGCAAGGGCCGGGGTCTGATCGCCGAGCACCCCTGTCTGGACTGCAAGGGCAGCGGCCGCGCCAAGTCGTCGCGGACCATGCAGGTCCGCATCCCCGCGGGGGTGACGGACGGTCAGCGGATCCGGCTGCGCGGCAAGGGCGCACCGGGCGAGCGCGGCGGCCCGTCCGGCGACCTGTACGTCGTGGTCCACGTCGGCGCGCACCCGGTCTTCGGCCGCAGGGAAGACAACCTGACGGTGACGGTTCCGGTGACGTTCACGGAGGCGGCCCTCGGCGGTGAGATCAAGGTCCCCACGCTCGGGGGCCCCTCCCTGACCCTGAAGCTGCCGCCCGGCACCCCCAACGGCCGCACCATGCGGGCGCGGGGCAAGGGCGCGGTCCGTAAGGACGGCACCCGCGGCGACCTGTTGGTCACCGTGGAGGTGAGTGTTCCGAAGGACCTGTCGGGGAAGGCTCGTGACGCGCTGGAGGCGTATCGCGAGGCGACCGCGGAGGAGGATCCGCGGGCGGAGCTGTTCGAGGCCGCGAAGGGAGCCTGAGAGTGATGGACGGCCGTCGACGTAACCCGTATGAACTGACCGAGGAGACCCCGGTCTACGTCATCTCGGTGGCGGCCCAGCTCTCCGGCCTGCACCCGCAGACGCTGCGCCAGTACGACCGGCTGGGCCTGGTCTCCCCGGACCGCACCGCCGGCCGGGGCCGCCGCTACTCGGCCCGTGACATCGAACTGCTCCGCGCGGTGCAGGCGCTGTCCCAGGACGAGGGCATCAACCTGGCCGGCATCAAGCGCATCATCGAGCTGGAGAACCAGGTCGCGGCGCTCCAGGCCCGGGCCGCGGAGCTGCAGGCGGCGCTGGACGGCGCGGCGGCGGCGATGCAGCAGCGCGAGGCCGCCGTGCACGCCTCCTACCGACGGGACCTGGTCCCGTACCAGGAGGTCCAGCAGACCAGCGCGCTGGTGGTGTGGCGGCCCAAGCGGCAGCAGTCCGACTGACGCGAGCGCCTACGCGGAGACCGTGAGGCGTGAAACGCGAAAGGGGCCCGGAGGAAGACCTCCGGGCCCCTTTCACGTCAGCAGGTTCGCGTCAGCAGGTTCGTGTCAGCGGCCGACGAAGAACTCCAGCGACGAACTCTGCTCGCCCTGACGCCCGTAGGCGTCCACCGCGTACGCGGTGACCGTGCAGGGGCCGTTGTAGGGCGGGGTCCAGGTGAGGGCCCCCGTGGTGGACAGTCGGACGCCGCTGGAGCCGCAGGCGCCCTCGATCTCCCAGGAGTACCCCTTCAGGCCCCGCTCCTCCTCGCCCGCGGCGGGCGCGGCGGTGACCTGGATGGCGGAGCGCGCCGGGATCCCCGTCGAGACCAGGGTCAGCCGGGGCGCGGCGGGGCCGGTCGCGGAGGCCGTGGAGAGGCGGTCGACGACGGCCTCGGTCGAGGGAGCCGACTCGGAGACGCCCGTGCCGTCGACGGCGGCGACGTAGTAGTACGCCTTGCCCTTCGGCGCGGTCGTGTCGTCGTAGGAGTAGGGGGACGACCCCGTGGCGGTGCTGCCGATCAGGGACCAGGCGGCGGTGGCCGACGCGCGCCGGTAGACGTGGAATCCGGTGACGTCCGCCGAGTCGGAGGCCGAGTCGGAGGCAGCGCCCGAGGTCCAGGTGACGGTCGTGGAGGTGTCGGACGGTGTGCCCTGGACGTCCGTCGGCGCGGGGGCGGCCGAGGCGACGGGACGGGTGACCGTCGCCGGGGCGGAGGCCGGTGCGACGTTCCCGACGGCGTCGACGGCCCGGACGGTGTAGCCGTACGCCGTCCCCGCCTCCGCCCGCACGTCCGTGAACGACGTACCGAACACGAGCTCGGGCCCGTCCGGGTCCTGCCCGCCCTCCGGCGCGCCCCACAGCTCGTAGTGGTCGACGTCCTTCGACGAAGAGGCCTGCCACACCAGTGAGTTGCCCGCCGTGGCGCCCGTCGCCGTCAGGCCGGTGACCTGGGCCGGTGCGGTCCGGTCCACCGTGACGACGGACCGGTCCGCCGAGCCCGCCGACTCGTTGCCCGCCTTGTCGTGGGCCCGCACCTCGTAGACGTACGTCTCGCCGGTCACCGGCAGGGTGGCGTCGGTGTACGTGGTGGCGGTGGTGGAGGCCAGCCGCTGCCACGCGCCGGCGCCCTGCGCCTTCCGGTAGACGCGGTACCCCGCGAGGTCCATCTCCTTGTTCTTCGCCCAGGTGAGCTTGGTCCTGCCGGTCGCCTGGGTGTACGTCGCGGAGGGCGTCGTCGGCGCGAGCGGCCTGACCTTGTCGACGCTCGCCGACGTCCGGGGCGCGTAGCCGAACTTGACCCTCGCGTTGCCGTTGTCCCAGTTGCGGTAGTCGACGCGCAGGGTGTGCTTGCCCTTGGACAGGGTGAGGTTGACGGTCTTGGACGCCGTCCTGCCCGTGTCCGACCACAGGAAGGCCTTGCGGTCGCCGTCGACGTACACCTGTACGTAGTCCTGCACCGACAGCGACAGCGCGAAGGGGCCGCCGGAGCCGAAGTCCCGGGTCATGGTCCAGCGGACGCCGAAGCCGTCCTTCGGCAGGCCGCGGGCCGGGGCCCCGGCGCCCCAGTTCTCGTTGACCGTGGCGTCGCAGTCGGTCTTCTTCGGGGTGCCGGAAAAAGTAGTGTTCGCGAAGAATTGCCGCTTGTACACCGGTGAGGTGCAGCTCGTCGCGGCCGAGGCGGGCGCGGCGGCGGCCGTCAGAAGGCCGCTCGTCGTGGCGATCGCGACGGCGGTCGCCGCCGCGGCCGTCGCGCGTCTTGCTGGGTTCATACGGTCCTCTGGTCGGGATCGCGGGCGGAAGGCCCGTCGTGATCACGACTCGCGAGGAACTGGGTTGGTTGTACGGGACTTTGCCGCGTCGTGAACCCGCGTCGGCCTCGCTCCGGCCCTCTTCCGATGGAGAGTCCGTAAAGAGAATCAGCTTCCCTCTTCGCGTCGTCTCCATGCGTCTTCCTCATCAAGCGGAGTGTGATGTTGCTACTTCGTTAAGTAGTTCCGCTTGACTCCGATGCGTGCCGCCGCGTTGTCTTTTGGGACACCTGGGTCACCATGCCGGACCCATGTCCGCAACGCACCTGAAGTGAGCACCTGAATGCGTCGTATCGCCATAGCCGTGGCCGCCTCCACGATGTCCCTCTCGCTCGCCGGGTGCGGCATGCTCGGCGCGTCGGGGGACAGCACCACCGCGACGCCGACGAAGAGCAACGACATCACCGTCGGCGTGCTGATGCCGGAGAAGACGAACACCCGGTACGCGGAGTTCGACTACCCGATCATCAAGGCGAAGGTCGCCGCCCTGACGCAGAACAAGGGCAAGACCGAGTACGTCAACGCCGACGGCGACGCGCCCACGCAGGACAGCCAGATGCAGAAGATGATCGACGACAAGGTCGACGTCATCCTGCTCGACGCGGTCGACTCGCACAAGATCGCCGCCATGGTGAAGAAGGCCAAGGAAGCGAACATCCCGGTCATCGCCTACGACCGTCTCGCCGAGGGCCCGATCGACGCGTACGTCTCCTTCGACAACGAGCTGGTCGGCGAGGTGCAGGGCCGCACCCTGGTGGAGGCCATCGGCAACGCCGACCTCAGCGACAAGATCGTCATGGTGAACGGCTCGCCCACCGACCCCAACGCCGGTCAGTTCAAGCAGGGCGCGCTCAACGAGCTCAACGGCCGGGTGACGATCGCGAAGACGTACGACACCGACAAGTGGAGCCCGGAGATCGCCCAGGCCAGCATGACGAAGGCGATCAACGCGATCGGCAAGGACAACATCGCCGGCGTCTACTCCGCCAACGACGCCATGGCCGGCGGCATCATCAAGGCGCTGGAGGCCGCGGGCGTCAGCGACGGCGACCTGCCCCCGATCACCGGCCAGGACGCCGAACTGGCGGCCGTGCAGCGGATCGTCGCCGGCGAGCAGTACATGAGCGTCTACAAGCCGTACCCCGGCGAGGCCGAGGCCGCCGCCGAGGCCGCCGTCGCCAAGGTCCAGGGCCGCGACATCCAGTTCGACGCCCTCACCCGCGACAAGGTCGACAGCCCGACCGACAAGGACATCCCGGCCAAGCTGGTGACCGTGGTCGCCCTGACCAAGAGCAACATCAAGGAGACCGTCGTCGCGGACGGCATCTACAAGGTCTCCGAGATCTGCACCGCCGCGTACAAGGCGGCCTGCGACGCCATCGGCCTGAAGTAGTCCCCGTAGGGGCCGCTCCCGTACGGGAACCTCCGTACGGGAACTCCCCTGCAGGAGCTCCCGTACGGGCCGCTCACGCCACCCGGGTGAACTCCACCGTAACCTCCGGCGGGCCGCCCGCGACGCCCCGGTAGACGCCCTTGTGCGGGGTGACGTCGTCGTAGTCGCGGCCGCGGCCGACCACCACATGGGACTCGTCGGCCCGGGTCCGGTTCGTGGGGTCGTAGCCGTGCCAGTCGCCCGCCCAGTACTCGACCCAGGCATGGCTCTGCCCGGCGACGGGCCGGTGCAGCTCCGCCTCCCGCTCGGGGTGCAGATAGCCCGAGACATAGCGGGTCGGCAGCCCCAGGCCGCGCAGCAGGGCGATCGTCAGGTGCGCGATGTCCTGGCAGACGCCCGCACCCTGCTCCCAGGCCTCGGCGGCCGAGGTGGTCACGCCGGTGGCGCCCGGGAGGTACGCCACCCGGTCGGCGACCAGCGAGGACACGGCCACCGCCGTCTCGTGCGGGTCCAGGCCCGCGGCCGCCTTGCGCGCCTTCTTCAGCACCTTCGGCGAGACCGAGGTGCGCGCGGTGGGGTTCGCGAACTCCAGCAGCCGGGAGTGCGCGGTGCGCTCGGCGATGTCCGGCCAGCCGGGGGCCGGCGGCAGCTCGCCCGGCGGGGCGGTCTCCACCAGGCTGGACGCCGTGATGGTGAGGTCCGCGTGCGGGTCCATCAGCTCGAACGCGGTGACCTGGGTGCCCCAGTAGTCCCAGTACGACCAGGTGGTGGCCGCCGGGCGGATGGTCACCCGGGCGTCCAGCGTGGTCTGTCCGGGCAGCGTCAGGGGGGTCATGCGGACCTCGTTGTGCGAGGAGACCGCGGCCTGCGCGTACGAGACACGGGTGGTGTGCCGGATGCGGAGCCGGCGCGTCGTGGGCGTGCTCATGCTGCTGGCGTTCATGCTGCTCACGCTCCTTCCTGGGCCCACACGACGGGCCCCTGGTGCGGGAAGAACCGCTCGGTCACGGCCTCCGCCGAGGCCATGCAGGCGGTCTGCAGGTCCCTCAGGAGGATGGGCAGCTGTTCTTCCAGAGCGGGCGAGTCGAGGTACTCGAGGCGGGTGCGCAGCCGACCGATGGGGCGCCGGGCGGGGTCCTGCCGGGGCCGGCCGAGTGCACTGAGGCACTCCTCCGCGGTGGTCAGCGCGTGCAGCGCCGAGCGCGGGAAGTCCCGGTCCAGGAGAAGGAATTCGGCCACCCGGGGGGTGTCCCCGAAGCCGCCGTACACCCGCGCGTACGCCTCGTCGGCACCCGACGCGCTCAACAACGTGGGCCAGTCGGGTGCGTGGGCGGCGTCCAGCACCCGTACCGACAGCAGCCGTACGGTCATGTCGACCCGCTCCAGGCTGCGGCCCAGCACCACGAACCGCCAGCTGTCGTCGCGGCTCATCGTGGAGTCGGCGAGCCCGAAGAACAGGGCGGCCCGGCTGCGCACCAGCTCCAGATAGCCGTAGGGGCCGGTACGGCGGGCCGCGCGGCGCTGGTCGGCGAGGGCGTGCCAGGTGGCGTTGAGGCACTCCCACATCGCCGAGGAGACGGCCTCGCGGGCGCTGCGGGCGTTGAGCCGGGCGGCGCCCAGGGCGCCCTCGATGGAGCAGGTGGAGCGGGCGTCGAAGGCCAGCTGGTCCAGGACCTGCTGCATGTCGACGGGGTCGGGGCCCGCGTCGACCCCGAGGATCGCGTACAGCGACCGGCAGGCCAGGTCCTCGTCGCGCCAAGGGTCCTCCAGCATGCGGTGGAGGTAGGCGTCGAGGATGCGCGCGGTGGCGTCGGCCCGTTCGACATAGCGGCCGGTCCAGGTCAACGCCTCCGCTATGCGGGAGAGGATCACGTCGTTCACTGCTGCTGCGCCCCTTCCTGTACGCCGGCGGGGGTGCCGTCGGGGCCGAGCTGACGGGGGGCGACGGCGGGCGGGGCGCCCTCGTCGGCGGATCGGGCGGGTCCCTCCGCGGGTCCCTCGGCGAGCACCCAGGTGTCCTTGGAGCCGCCGCCCTGGCTGGAGTTGACGATCAGGTTGCCCTCCTGGAGGGCGACCCGGGTGAGGCCGCCGGGCAGCACCCAGACGTCGTTGCCGTCGTTGACGGCGAACGGCCGCAGGTCGATGTGGCGGGGCGCCATGCGCTCGCCCGCCAGGGTGGGGGAGGTGGACAGGGCGACGGGCCGTTGGGCGATGAAGCCGCGCGGATCGGCGGCGACCGCCCTGCGCGTTCTCTCCAGGGTCTTGGCGTCGGCTTTCGGCCCGATGACGATGCCCTGCCCGCCGGCGCCGTCGACCGGCTTGACGACCAGCCGGTCGATCTGGTCGAGGACGGCCTCCAACTGGCCCGGCTCGTCCGGCCGGAACGACTCGACGTTGGGGAGAATCGGTTCCTCGGAGAGGTAGTAGCGGATGAGGTCCGGGACGTAGGTGTAGAGGAGTTTGTCGTCGGCGACGCCGTTGCCGACGGCGTTGGCGAGGGTGACGTTTCCGGCCACGGCGGCGCTCATGATGCCGGGGCAGCCGATCACCGAGTCGGGCCGGAAGTGCAGCGGATCCAGGAAGTCGTCGTCGAGCCGCCGGTAGACCACGTGCACCGGCACCTCCCCCCGGGTGGTGCGCATCCACACCCGGTTCCCGCGGCAGACCAGGTCGTGCCCCTCGACCAGCTGCACGCCCATCAGCCGGGCCAGCAGCGCGTGCTCGAAGTAGGCCGCGTTGCTGGGCCCGGGGGTCAGGACGACGACCCGGGGGTCCGCGGTCCGCTCGGGCGCGGCGGCGCGCAGGGCGGCCAGCAGCCGCGCCGGATACCCGTCGACGGGCACGACGTGCTGCCCGTCGAACAGGGACGGGAAGACCCGGGTCATGGCCCGCCGGTTCTCGATGACGTACGACACCCCGCTGGGCACCCGCACGTTGTCCTCCAGGACCCGGAAGTCCCCGGCCTCGTCGCGGACGAGGTCGATGCCGGCGACGTGGATGCGCACCCCGCCGGGCGGCTCCACGCCGTGCGCGGCCCGGTGGAAGTGCGCGGAGCCGAGCAGCAGCCGCCAGGGCACGACCCCGTCCTCGAAGGCGCGGCAGGGTCCGTAGGCGTCGGCGAGGTAGGCCTCCAGGGCTCTGACCCGCTGGCTCACGCCCCGTTGTATGAAATCCCATTCGAGGGCGTCGAGGATCCTGGGCACGAGATCCAGTGGCCAGGGACGTTCCTCGCCCGCGAAGGCGTAGGTCACGCCCCGGTCGGTGAACGCACGGGCCATCTGGTCCGCCCTGAAGCGCAGTTCACCTGGTTCGATCGGTTGCAGCGCCGCCAGCACCGGCTCATAGGCGGTCCTGACCTCACCCGGCCGTTCGAACATCTCGTCCCACGCGTCGGCCAACGCGTATGCGTCAAATATGTCCGCCATGAAAGGACGTTAGAGGCGGGACGTAACGCCACGATCACTCGAACATTTCCGCCAGCGCACGCGTGTGCGGAGGAAGGGCTCTGACCGGCCGGGCTCCCCCGTTGCCCGGCCGGGCCTCCTTCGGGTGGCGCACACCCGGGGAAGCGGAACCAACGATGCACCCGGCGTGCGCCCGCGCACCACCGTCAGCTTGTTGCAGTGCGAGGGGCGGAGGCCGGGAGAAACCCCTGTATACGGGTTGTTTTCCGCCGCGTTGGCGGGGGGCGCCGTGTTGCGGAGCCGGTCCGCTCCGCGCATAGTTGCGGTCCGGAAGAGGCGTACGGCGGGAGTGGGATGGGCGATGGCCGGGCACGGGGAGGAGCACCCGCACGGTGCTGACCGACTGTGCGAGGCCGGGGATCGCGTGTATTCCCGGGCCGTACGGCGGGGCAGGGTGCCGCGTCCCGACGCCGAACCGGTGCCGTGCCTCCTGGACCTGGCCCTCCTGCATCCGGACCCCGACGACATGGAATGGCTGGTGCCGACCTCCCCGCAGGAGGTCATGACCCGGCTGCTGCACGGGCTGTACGACGAGGTCAGCGCGAGCCGGCGCAGGATGGGCTCGGCGGTCGCGGCCTTCGAGTGGTACGCGGGTCTGGGCGGTCCGGCGCAGGGCGCCGGCGCCGGGGAGGGCGCGGCGATCCGGGTGCTGGACGGCGCCTCCCGCATCCAGGCCGCCCTGGACGCGGCGACCCAGGCGTGCACGACGGAGGTGCTGACCGTGCAGCCCGGCGGCATCCGGCGTGAGCACGAGCTCTCCGAGGGGCTGCACCGGGCGCTGGAGCTGCGCGGGCGGGGCGTGCGCATGCGCGACCTCTACAACCATGTGGCCCGGCACGGCCAGGGCCTGCTGAACTACCTGGAGCTGATGGGCGAGGCGGTGGAGGCCCGCACCCTGGACGAGGTCATCGACCGGCTGATCCTCTTCGACCGCAAGGTCGCCTTCATCCCCGCGAACGCCGACCGCACGATGGCCCTCGAACTGCGCCACCCGGCGCTGATCTCCTACCTGGTCACGGTCTTCGAGCGGCTGTGGCGGCTGGCGGTCCCGCTGACCGCGGCCCTGCCCGACACCCGTATCGAGGGCATCTCGCACCGGGAGCAGTCCATCGCCGCGCTGCTCGCGGAGGGGCACCAGGACGCGGTGATCGCGGAGCGGCTCGGCATCAGCGTGCGCACCTGCCGGGCGCACATCGCCCGGCTCTCGGAGACCCTGGGCGCGGCGAGCCGTGCCCAGCTCGGGGTGCGCATCGCCCAGGTGGGCCTGGACCGGCCGCCCCGGGGCGAGGACCGGGACGCGGCTGAGGTCAGCCTTCCGGTTCCAGGCGGTCGTGAGGTTCCCGGCGGGCCTGGTCGTCCCGGTGTTCCCGGAGGTCCTGGTGTTCCTGGTCAAGGATCCCCGACTGCCCGATGAGGTAGCCGAGTTGGGCGCGGCTGTCGCTGCCGAGGGTGGCGGCGAGCTTGGCGATGTGGACGCGGGCGGTGCGGACGTTCATGCCGAGGCGGGCGGCGATGACGGCGTCGGTGTGGCCCTCGACCAGGAGCGCGGCGATGGCGTGCTGCCGCCGGGTGACGCCGTTGAGTGAGGGGTGCTGGACGGCCTGGGGGTACATGGGGGTGGCGAGGCGCCAGAGGCGGTCGAAGGTGGTGGCGAAGTAGTCGATCAGCGCGGGGTGGCGCACTTCGAGGGCCATGGTGCGGTCGGCGTTCGCGGGGATGAAGGCGACCGTCCGGTCGATGACGATCAGGCGCTCGGTGACCTCGTCCAGGCTGCGGGCCTCCGCGTCGCCCCTCAGCTGCTCGTAGCGGGCCAGGACGGTGGGCGCGTGCCGGGTGGTGTGCTGGTAGAGGGTGCGGATGCGGCCGCCGCGGTCCAGGAAGGCCTGGTCGCGGACCATGGCCTGGTCGTGGGAGCGGGGCAGTGCGCCGGGGTGTTCGCCGCGGGGCTGGATGGCGAGGATCTCCTCGGCGGCGTCCGCGATGGCCTCGGTGAGGGCCAGGTTGATCGGGGCGTAGCCGCTGAGCAGGCTGATGGCGGGGGTGTCCGCGACCTGCGTGCCGCGCTCGCGCAGCCGGATGAACGGGTCGAAGACGTCGACCAGCCGGGCTTCGCGGCGGCGTTCCCCCGCGATGCGGTTCTCCGCCGTCACCAGATGGCGGTGCAGGGCGACGGTGGGCGCGACGGGCTCGAGCAGGTCGGGGTCGTCGACGGAGGGGTGCAGCAGGCCGAACTCGAGCAGACAGGGGACGGCGTCGGCGTCCGCCAGGGCCAGCCGGCCCTCGCTCAGTGCCCGTTCGTACGTCCGTCTGCCCTCGGCGCACAGTTCCTCCACGCCGTGATCCGTGTGCGGGGCCGGGGTCACTCGGAGCTTCTCTCCTGTGTCGGGGGCCGGTCAGTGCTCGCGGTCCAGGATCCCGGACTGGGCGATGAGGTAGCCGAGTTGGGCTCGGCTGCCGCTGCCCAGGGAGGTGGCCAGCTTGGCGATGTGGGCGCGGCAGGTGCGCACGTTCATGCCCAGGCGGCGGGCGATGGCCTCGTCGACGTGGCCCTCGATGAGCAGCTTGGCGATGGAGTGCTGGATGTCGGTGATGCCGTCGGCGGCGGTCTCGTAGGGCGTGCCGGCGGTCAGCGGGACGGCGCGGCCCCACATGAACTCGAAGACCTTGATCAGGTAGCCGACGAGACCGGGGTGGCGCAGTTCGAGGGCGACCTGGCGGTCGTCCCGGATGGGGATGAAGGCCACCGCCTCGTCGCAGATGATGAGGCGCTCGACGAGTTCGTCGATGGTGCGGTACTCCGCCTTGCCGTCGGCGAACCGGTCCACGTAGGCCAGGCGCGCGGGGCTGTAGCGGGCGGTGTGCTGGTAGAGGGTGCGGATGCGCACGCCCCGGTCCACCAGGGTCCGGTCGCGCTCCAGGCCCTCGATGACCCGGTGCTCGGGGTGGCGGGCGCTGGGCTGGACCGTGAGCATCTCGTTCTGGCACTGGTCCGTGGCCAGGTCGAGGGCCGCGTTGATGCGGTCGAGGCCCTCCAGCACGGTGATCGAGTGGGTGGGGGCGGCGGGCTGGGCGCTGAGGTCCATGAACGGTTCGAAGACCTCGGCGAGTTCGACCGAGGTCCGTCTGCGCTCGGAGATCTCGCGTTCGATCGTATTGAGCCGCTGTGCCAGGGCGACCGACGCGGGAACGGGACGCAGCCAGTTCGCGTCATCAGGGTCGGGGTGCAGCAAGGCGAACTCCATCAGGCAGGGGACGGCGTCCACCTCGGCGCGGGCGATACGTCCGGTGCTCAGGGCGTTCGCGTAGAGGCGCTCTCCTTCGGCGCACAGTTCAGTGATGGCGTGGGGATGTGTCTCCTTAGCCCGATTTGTTGTCAAATCTCCACCCCCCAGGGTCCTGAACATGCAGGAACATGATGCACTGATTGTGTGGCCATGACGTGCCTGAATGAGCCATCGTCTTATCCGACGGGGGAATGAGGGGACCATCAAGTGAGGACGAAGCCGACTATGCCAAAGAGAATGCTTCGCTCGGTGCTTGTCGCCGCCTTCTCCACCGTCGTGGCCATCGGAACTCTGGGTGGCCTCGCCGTGGCGAAGGGTGACGCACGGGCGGACGGTGCGAGTCCGGCCACGGTGGTGGTGGCCGCCGCTCCTGGCGGTGAGGACACGTCGGTTCACACAGACGACAGCATCTGGTCCTGAGATGACGACTCCTCCGGACGACCGCTCCTTCCGCCGCGAGATGGCCACCGCCTACCGCTCCGGCTGGCACTTCATCGACCTGGTCACCGCCATCCCCCACAGCGGCGACTCGTTGATGGTGACCGTGTTCGGCGAGCCGGTCGTCGTGACGCGGGACGAGGAGGACGACGTACGGGCGTATCGGTGTCTGCGACGGCCTCGGGGGGCGCCGCAGCCCGTGAGGTGCGCCATCCGGTACGGAATGATCTTCGTCAACCTCGACCAGCGCGACCACCGACTGGCGGAGCCGACCGCCTCGGACGCCCCACGAACCATCTCAGCCACCCCCCGCAGTGCCTGACGCGATTCCCCCGTCGTAACAGATCGCCTCAGGCGCTTCCCCCCGCAGCGGCGTCACCGTGACCTGAACACGGTGACGCCGCTGCAGTTTGTGGCGACATTTCCGGCTATCGACCTGCCGAGCGGTGGCTGAAAATCGATGGAGCGTCGGAGAGCCGCCAGGGGCGGAATCCGGTCAGCCCCGCCCCATCGCCCGCGTCAGTTCGATCTCGATCGCCACGCGCGTCGGATTCGGGCCCGGAGTGCGCCCGTAACGCTCGGCGTACCGGCGCACCGCGTCCGCGACCCGCTCCGGGTCCGTGCGGACGAAGGCGCGACCCTCCAGGGTGGCCCAGCGCCCCCGGTCCACCTGGCAGACCGCCACCCGGGCCCCGTCCGGGCCCGCCGCCAGGATGTTGCCCACCTTCGTGCTCGCCTTGTCGGCGATGACCCGGGCCAGTCGCTCCTCGGGGTCGTAGGTCACTCCTACCGGAACGACGTGCGGGCTGCCGTCCGGGCGTGGTGTCGTCAGAGTGCACAGATGCCATTCGCGCCAGAAGGCGAGGTACGAAGCGTCGGGAGCGCCGGGGTCCTGCTGAGAGGTGGCCATGCATCCGGAATCTAGCGGCACGCCGGCCCGCTCCGGCGCCTCTGCGGAACCTCTCTGAACCTTGAGTGGAATAGACTCAACTTTGTGTACGCTGATTGAGTCAGTGCTCATGGACTGTTGATGGACGGCTGACGCCAGGAGGAGACAGCGAACGTGGACGCAGAGCTGACCAACCGGAGCCGGGAAGCGATCCAGGCGGCCGGCAACCGTGCCCTGTCCGAGGGCAACCCCGACCTCACCCCCGTGCACCTGCTGCTCGCGCTGCTCCAGGGCAAGGACAACGAGAACATCACCGACCTGCTCGTCGCCGTGGACGCCGACCAGGCCGCCGTCCGGGCCGGCGCGGAGCAGGTGCTCGGCTCGCTGCCCAGCGTGGCCGGGTCCACGGTCGCGCCCCCGCAGCCCAACCGCGAGCTGCTCGCCGTGCTCGCCGACGCGCAGAACCGGGCGAGCGACCTCGGCGACGAGTATCTGTCCACCGAGCACCTGCTGATCGGCGTCGCCGCCAAGGGCGGGCAGGCCGGCGACGTGCTCACCCGGCAGGGGGCGACCCCGAAGCTGCTGCTGGAGGCCTTCCGCAAGGCCCGCGGCGGACGCCGGGTGACCAGCGCCGACCCCGAGGGGCAGTACAAGGCCCTGGAGAAGTTCGGCACCGACTTCACCGCAGCCGCCCGCGAGGGCAAGCTCGACCCGGTCATCGGGCGCGACCAGGAGATCCGCCGGGTCGTCCAGGTCCTCTCCCGCCGCACGAAGAACAACCCCGTCCTCATCGGCGAGCCCGGCGTCGGCAAGACCGCCGTCGTCGAGGGGCTGGCCCAGCGGATCGTCAAGGGAGACGTGCCCGAGTCCCTCAAGGACAAGCGGCTGGTCGCGCTCGACCTGGGCGCGATGGTCGCGGGCGCCAAGTACCGGGGCGAGTTCGAAGAGCGCCTGAAGACCGTCCTGGCCGAGATCAAGGGCTCCGACGGGCAGATCATCACCTTCATCGACGAGCTGCACACCGTCGTCGGGGCCGGCGCGGGCGGCGACTCCGCCATGGACGCCGGCAACATGCTCAAGCCCATGCTGGCCCGCGGCGAGCTGCGCATGGTCGGCGCGACCACCCTCGACGAGTACCGGGAGCGGATCGAGAAGGACCCCGCCCTGGAGCGCCGCTTCCAGCAGGTGCTGGTGGCCGAGCCCAGCGTCGAGGACACCATCGCCATCCTGCGCGGACTCAAGGGCCGCTACGAGGCCCACCACAAGGTGCAGATCGCGGACGCCGCCCTGGTCGCCGCCGCCACCCTCTCCGACCGCTACATCACCTCCCGCTTCCTCCCCGACAAGGCCATCGACCTCGTCGACGAGGCCGCCTCCCGGCTGCGCATGGAGATCGACTCCTCGCCCGTCGAGATCGACGAACTCCAGCGCGTCGTCGACCGGTTGAAGATGGAGGAGCTCGCCCTCGACAAGGAGACCGACGCCGCCTCCCGCGAGCGGCTGGAGAAGCTGCGCCGCGACCTCGCCGACAAGGAGGAGGAACTGCGCGGCCTCAACGCCCGCTGGGAGAAGGAGAAGCAGTCCCTCAACCGGGTCGGCGAGCTGAAGGAGAAGCTCGACGAACTGCGCGGCCAGGCCGAACGCGCCCAGCGCGACGGCGACTTCGACACCGCCAGCAAGCTGCTGTACGGCGAGATCCCGACCCTGGAACGCGATCTGGAGGTCGCCTCGCAGGCCGAGGAGGAGGCCGCGAAGGACACCATGGTCAAGGACGAGGTCGGCTCGGACGACATCGCCGACGTCGTCGCCTCCTGGACCGGCATCCCGGCCGGCCGCCTCCTCGAGGGCGAGACGCAGAAGCTGCTGCGCATGGAGGACGAGCTGGGCCGCCGGCTCATCGGCCAGCGCGAGGCGGTCCAGGCCGTCTCCGACGCCGTACGCCGCTCCCGCGCCGGCATCTCCGACCCCGACCGCCCCACCGGCTCCTTCCTCTTCCTCGGCCCGACCGGCGTCGGCAAGACCGAGCTGGCCAAGGCGCTCGCCGACTTCCTCTTCGACGACGAGCGCGCCATGATCCGCATCGACATGTCGGAGTACGGCGAGAAGCACAGCGTCGCCCGCCTCGTCGGCGCGCCCCCCGGCTACGTCGGCTACGAGGAGGGCGGCCAGCTCACCGAGGCGGTGCGCAGGCGGCCGTACAGCGTGGTGCTGCTGGACGAGGTGGAGAAGGCGCATCCGGAGGTCTTCGACGTCCTGCTCCAGGTGCTCGACGACGGACGGCTGACCGACGGACAGGGCCGCACGGTCGACTTCCGCAACACGATCCTGGTGCTGACCTCCAACCTGGGCAGCCAGTACCTGGTCGACCCGGTCCCGACGGAGGCGGAGAAGAAGGCGAGGGTCCTGGAGGTGGTCCGGTCGTCCTTCAAGCCCGAGTTCCTCAACCGGCTGGACGACCTGGTCGTCTTCTCGGCCCTGAACACGCAGGAGCTGAGCCGGATCGCCCGGCTCCAGGTCGACCGCCTGGCCAAGCGGCTGGCCGAACGCCGGCTCACCCTGGAGGTCAGCGAGGCGGCCCTGGCCTGGCTCGCCGCCGAGGGCAACGACCCGGCGTACGGCGCCCGGCCGCTGCGCCGGCTGGTCCAGACGGCCATCGGCGACCGGCTCGCCAAGGAGATCCTGGCCGGCGAGGTCAAGGACGGGGACACGGTCCGGGTGGACGCCTTCGGCGAGGGTCTGATCGTCGGCCCGGCCATGGCGGAGCCTCTCGGGGGGACCCCTGAAAAAACCCTCTGAGCACGCCCTGAGCACGCCCTGAGCGGAATTCCGCCAACCGGAGGTGAACCCTGGGGGGCGGGGCTTGCCACCCCCCTCCCCGGATGGGGGAGGATGGCGGGATCCGTACGAAGGGAAAATCACGGTGAGCATCGACCCGTCCTCGATTCCGAACTTCGGGGGCCAGCCCGAGCCGCAGCCCCAGGGTGGACCGGCGGGCCCCGTCGTCCCGGATCAGGACCTCGTGAAGCAGCTCCTCGACCAGATGGAGCTGAAGTACGTCGTCGACGACGAGGGTGACCTCGCGGCGCCGTGGGAGGAGTTCCGTACGTACTTCATGTTCCGCGGCGAGGGGGACCAGGCGGTCTACTCGGTGCGGACGTTCTACGACCGGCCCCACGGGATCGACGACAAGGCACAGCTGCTGGAGTCGATCGACGACTGGAACCGGCGCACCCTGTGGCCCAAGGTCTACACCCACACCCACGACGACGGCACCGTCCGCCTCATCGGCGAGGCGCAGCTGCTGATCGGCGCCGGGGTGAACATCGAGCTGTTCGTCTCCTCGACGGTCAGCTGGGTGCGGGCGGCCATCGAGTTCGACAAGTGGCTCGTGGAGCAGCTCGGCCTGGAGAAGGACGCCGAGGGCGCCGACGACGCGGAGGACAAGCCCGAGGACGGCGCCACCGGCGACGAGGGCGACGCGCAGGGCTGACGCCTACAGCGGTGTGCGCGCGAGAACCAGCAGGTACGCGCCGTACGCGAACGAGAGCCCGGCCAGGGACGCGACCACCGCGGTCGCGTGCCAGGGCCGGGCTCTGGCCGTCCGGGCCAGCGCCGCCGCCAGCGGCAGCAGCAGCGGGAAGGCCGGCAGCAGAAAGCGCGGCTTGGACTCGAAGAACCCCGACCCGCCGAGCGCCACCAGCAGCAGTACGCCGCTGTAGACCAGCAGCGGCAGCGGGGTGCGGTCGGCCGCCAGCAGCGCGAACAGCAGCAGCGCCGCCGCGACGATCACCATCGTCATGGGGAAGACGAAGCGCTCCCCGTCCAGCAGCACGTGACGGACGAAGCCGAGCGCGCCGCGGCCGAAGTCGAAACGCGAGCCCCACAGCCGCTGCACCGCGAAGTACCCGTGCAGCGGATCGCCCTCGCGCACGCCCACCCACAGCACGTATCCGGCCCAGCCGAGCGGGGCGAGCGCCGCGCCCGTCCACAGCCTGTGGGTAACTTTTCGCAGCCGCCGACGCTCCCGCCACACCACGCACCCCGCCCCGGCGATCACCGCCGCCGCCACCGCGACCCCGTTGGGCCGGGCCAGCCCCGCGAGCGCGGCCAGCGTGCCCGCCCACAGCCAGTGCCCGCGCAGCACCGCGTACAGCGACCACGCGGCGAGGGCGGTGAGCAGCGGTTCCGTGTACGCCATCGTCAGCACGACCGAGTGCGGCAGCAGGCCCCACAGCAGCACCAGCGCCGTCGCGACGGTCCGGCCGCGCAGCAGCGCGCCCAGCCGGTAGATGCCGCAGGCGGCCACCGCGGCCGCCGTCCAGGACACCAGCAGGCCCGCCGCGCCCCCGCTGAGCGGGCTCAGCTCGCTCGCCGCGCGCACCAGCGCCGGGTAGAGCGGGAAGAACGCCAGGTCGCTGTGGACGACGCCGGGCCGGAACTCCTGGGTCCGCCCGTAACCGTGGGCGGCGATCCGCAGGTACCACATGGAGTCCCAGGACGTGCCGAGCAGCGCCAACGGCTGCTTTCCCGTGGCCAGGGCCGCCAGGGCGAGCACGACGGCTCCGGCGAGCCGGGCGGCGGCGAACAGCCCGAGCGCGACGGCCGTGGCGCGCAGCGGCCGCAGCCGGGCCCGGACGTCGGCGCCGGAACCGGTGCCTGGACCGGCACCTGGACCGGCACCGGGACCGGCCTCGGGGTCGGACTGCGTGACGGCGTGCGGGCCGAGCGTGCTGACGTGGGTCACAACCGCACTGTGCAGGGCGACACGGGACGACGCGAGCAGGGAGCGGCCGGGCGGGTGAGGGGACTTGACGGGGCGTCGGACGCCGACGGCGCGTCGGGAGGCGGAGGCGACGGCGCGTCGGGAGGCGGAGGCGACGGTATGTCCGGAGAGGGGGCGACGGTACGTCGGGTTCGAAGCCGACTCCTGCTCTGCCTTCACAGGAGTTGAAGGCCGGGCGTCACCGTCCCTGAGGCGGCCGGGCCCCGGCCGCCGTCCGCCTTCCGGGCTCACCGGACCCTTGTCCGCGAGGGTCCGGCGGGCCACTGACCTCCTGAAAGAACCGGGGGAAAGAACTGCCCGCCCGCCCACCCTCCCCGGCCGCGAAGCCCACGTCACCCGTCCGAGTGACCAGCTTGCGGGTTTGGGACACGGACGGTTACGTTCGCCGCGACAACCACAGACAAATTCGGCCCCCGGCCGGGATTGGCGTCCCGATCGAGGGCCTGACCAACCAGGAAGCAAGCCCTTCCCGATGGCTGACTCGCAGTCTAACGTGCCTTTGCGCGCCGATGCCGGAGCTCCGACCTCCGGCGTGATCCATGTCCGCACCCGCCTCACGGCCGACTTCACCGTGATCTCCAACGCCCTCGCCCAGCGACGCGGCAGCGCGGTCACGGTGGGCGTCGCGGCGTACATCTCCTCCCTGCCCACCGGCACCCCCGTGACCATCTCAGCCCTGTGCGAGCACTTCAGCGAGGGCGAGATCCTGATCTCGCGGGCACTCAGGGAACTTGAAGCGGCTGGTTACCTGGAGCGCCGCCGAGAGCGAACGTCCACCGGGCAGGTCCGTACCCGGACGTACTTCTACGACGTACCCGGCGGCGAACCGGACCTGGATCCGGATCCGGACGGGCCCCCCGAGCCGCCGAAGCCGCGTCGGCCCCGCATGCAGCCCGCCGCCGCTGCGGTCACACCCGCGTCCGCGCCCGTGGAGGAGACGGCGGCCGCGCCCGTGCAGGCCGAGGCCGAGACGCAGATCTCGCTCGTCGACGCAGACCCGCGGGCCGTCGCCGTACTCGCCGCCCTGCGCCGGGTCGACCCCCGCCTCGTCCTGTCGGTGCAGGAAGCCGCCCGCCTCGCCCCGGCCGTCACCCGGTGGCTCACGGCAGGCCTCCTGCCCACACAGATCACCGACCACCTCACCGCACGGCTCCCGGACCGCTTCCTGACCCGCCCGGTCGGCATCCTCGCCTACCGGCTCAAGGAGACACCTTTTTCCCTGCCCGCACCGGCCGGAAGCGCGGAACCCCCCGTACGACCGGCGGTCGTACCCATGCGGAACTGCGACGGCTGCGATCGGGGGTTCCGCGCGACGGAACCCGGCCGTTGCCGGGACTGCCGATCCGGGAACCGTCTCCGCGCGGCGGGCTGAGCCGGTGGCCGGGCCTGTGGTCCACCTACAGGTGGAAGCCCTTAGCTGGCGAGTGAGTCTTGGCCTGTTCCTGTACCGAAGGGCACCTTTGCCTGGGCCGGAGGGCAAAGTCGGCAGCTCAACCGGGTGCTGATGCCGGTCGTGCCGTTGCGGTAGGTGCGGCGGCGCCCAGGTGCTTTCAGCCACTGCGCCCTGTGCCGCGAGCGCAGCGTGCCCAGGCCAGGCCCTCGCGATGCGCCGGTGACAACCGACTTGTGATTCAACGACGTTGATGTGTCCGCGTTCTGTCACGGCAGCGTGGAGGGTCATGGACATTGCTGCCGAGGCGGTTTCGAGGTGGGGCATAGTTGATCCACAGCGGCTCACGGGCTGCTGACCACTTCCCACTCCACTGCTCCCAAAGGGGCTACTTCGTCATGACCTCACTGCGTGCCCGTTCCGTCCTGATCGCTGCTGCCGCTGTGGCGGGGACGCTGCTGATGACGGCCTGCCAGAACGACGACACCGCCCAGGGCACCGCCACGGACAGCGCGGCGACGGCGCAGGCCGCTGCGGGCAAGAGCGGGGTGAGCGGCACGTTCACGGACGGCACGGTCGCCTTCCTGGCGCCGGGCAAGTACACGGTCACCACCGGCGGCAAGGCACAGCAGTTCTGGGTGGCGGAGGACACCAAGATCTCGGGCGCCGGCGGGATCTGCGGCGATGCCGACGGGCAGGCCGCAGAGGAGTGCACCGAGGCGCAGCTGGAGAAGGCCACGAAGAGCGGTGCGGTGCCGGCGGACGTGGTGCTGAAGGACGGCATAGCCGTGACCGTCACCGAACGGCCCGCCGACGCTTCCGGCACGGGCTCCTCCTCCACCACCGGCGGCTCGTCCACGGGGTCCTCGTCCACCGGCGGCTCGTCCTCCTCTTCGGGCGATTCGACGCCGTCCACGAACGGTGGTTCGAGCAGCGGTGGGAGCGGTTCGTCCAGCGGCGTGAACGGGACCTGGCTGGGAACGGTGTCGTACCTGGCGCCGGGCAAGTACACGGTGTCGGACACCAAGGACACCCAGCAGCAGTTCTGGCTGGCCGAGGACACCAAGATCTGGGGTGTGGGCGGGATGTGCGGTGACGCCGACGGGCAGGCCGCCGAGGAGTGCACCGAGGCGCAGCTGGAGAAGGCCGCGAAGGCGGGCACCCTGTCCGCCACGGTGAAGGTCACCGACGGTATCGCCACCAGCATCACCGAAGAGCCGTAAAGGGCAGCCCGCCCACGGCCGGAGTCCCGAGTGACCTGCGTACCAAGGGGTCGTGGGCTCAGGGCATGAGGCTTTGCAGACGGACGGCGGCCTCCTCGAGGACGTCGTCCTTCTTGCAGAAGGCGAAGCGGACCTGGCTGCGGCCGGCGTCCGGGTCGTCGTAGAAGACGGAGTTGGGGATGGCGACGACGCCGCAGCGTTCGGGGAGGGCGCGGCAGAAGGCGTGGGCGTCCTTCTCGCCGAGGGGGGCGATGTCGGTGGTGATGAAGTACGTGCCCTGCGGCTGGTAGACCTCGAACCCGGCCCCGCGCAGGCCGTCGCCGAGCAGGTCGCGCTTGCGCTGCATGTCCGCGCGGAAGGCGTCGAAGTAGCCGTCGGGCAGGGCGAGGGCCTCGGCGACCGCGTACTGGAAGGGCCCCGACGCCACGTACGTCAGGAACTGCTTCGCCGAGCGCACCGCCGTGACCAGGCCGGGGACCGCCGTGACCCAGCCGACCTTCCAGCCCGTGAACGAGAACGTCTTGCCGGCCGAGCCGATGGTGACCGTGCGCTCCCGCATCCCCGGAAGGGTCGCCAGCGGCACGTGCTCGGCGTCGTCGAACACCAGGTGCTCGTACACCTCGTCCGTGACGACCAGCAGGTCCCGCTCCACCGCCAGCTCGGCGATCGCGGTCAGCTCCTCGCGGGTGAGGACCGTGCCGGTCGGGTTGTGCGGGGTGTTGACCAGGAGCAGTCGGGTGCGGTCGGTGACCGCGTCGCGCAGCTCGTCCAGGTCGAGGCGGAAGCGGGCGTGCTCGGGGTCCGGGCGCAGGGTGACCGGCACCCGCGCGGCGCCGGACATCGCGATGCAGGCCGCGTAGGAGTCGTAGTACGGCTCCAGGGCGACGACCTCGTCCCCCGGCTCCAGCAGCGCGAGCAGCGTCGCGGCGATCGCCTCGGTCGCGCCCGCCGTGACCAGGACCTCGGTGTCGGGGTCGTAGGACAGGCCGTAGCGGCGGCTCTGGTGGTCGGCGATCGCGGTGCGCAGCTCGGGGACGCCCGGGCCCGGCGGGTACTGGTTGCCGCGCCCGTCGCGCAGCGCCCGCACGGCCGCCTCCCGGACCTCCTCGGGGCCGTCCGTGTCGGGGAAGCCCTGCCCCAGGTTGATCGACCCGGTCCGCACGGCGAGGGCGGACATCTCGGCGAAGATCGTCGTCCCGAACTCGGCGAGGCGGCGGTTGAGGAAGGGGCGTGCGGTGGAGGTCATGCCCGTCATCCTGCGCCGAAGCTCTGGACTTCCTCAACTCTGCTTTGGCAGGTGAGACGGACGGGCATCCCCCGTTCACGCAACGCCCACGCATTGCGCGAGGCGCCCACGGGGGGTCGCTTCGGGGGATACGGAAGGAGGGTGACGCCATGGTCTTCGGCATCATCCTGGCGGTGATCGCGGTTCTCTTCGTCTCGGCGGTCGTCAACGCCGGACGCAGGAGCGGACGCAGGGCCGGACGGAAGAGCGGGCTGCGGTCGCACGGCGGCAGCGCCGGCACGGCCGGCGGCGGCAGCTGGTGGGCCGGCGGGGGAGACGGCGGTTCGTCCGGCGGCCATTCAGGAGGCCACTCGGGCGGCCACTCCTCCTGCGGCGGGTCGTCCTGCGGCGGCGGCTCGTCCTGCGGAGGGGGCAGCGGCTGCGGAGGAGGCGGCGGATGCGGCGGCGGAGGCAGCTGACACGGGGCAGCTGAGCTCCCCGCGGGGGAGCCGCATCCGGACCGCGGGGCCCGCAGCCGACCACGGGCCCCGCGGTCACACCATGTGCATGGAGCGGGCGTGAAGGGCGTGTGCATGGGCCGCCCGGCGTACGCCGTAGTTGAACAGTTGAGCTGTGGAGCCCCCCGAGGGATGGAAACCCCACGAACTTGGGTAAAAACGCTGTGGCGGCGCCACCGTTCATGATTCCCTCTAAACCACCAACGCAGCCCCTCGGACCCCTACGGACGTCCCGCGCGGACGTTCTTCCCGGACCGGGCCGGCCGGGGCCGATCTCCCGGTGTCTACCGGGTGTACCGGGGTGCGCCGGACCTTCCCTTCTTTTCTTTGCGTCTCCGCGGAGCCGATCCATGCTCACGACCCTGAACACCTCCTACACCGACACGCGCGCGGCCGACCTCGCCTGGGCCCTGGGGCGCGAGCCGCTGCCCGCCCTCGCCACGCTCGACCTCGAACTCGCGGGGGCCAAGCTCCAGTTGAGACTGCTCGGCGCCTCGCACCAGGTGCTGCTGGAAGAGGAGCAGGGCCGCTGTTCGGAGACGGTGGCGTGCATCCCGGGCAGCAGCACCCCGCTCCCCCTGGGCGTCGCCAAGCGGGTGGGCGACTGGGAGTACGAGTTCGCGGCGCGCGTCGAGGTCCTCACGCCGGGCCAGTTCGCGGGCCGGGCCCAGGAGCTGCTGGCCCTCGTCGCCGACCACCCGCACGGCCTGGCCGGCGTCTTCCCCGGCAGCCCGCACGCCTTCACGGCCCTGCTCGCGCAGCGCCACGAGGGCCATGTCCACTGGCGCACCTGGCACGCCTACCCGCAGGACGGGCAGCTGGTGGCGACCAGGACGAGGGTCGGCGTCCGGGTGCCGGTCGGGCCGCAGGGATCACCGCAGGGATCGTCGCAGGGATCACCGGGGGGCTCATCGGGTCCCTGAGACCCCCGGACGTGTGAATCCCGTACGGGTTTGAGGAGCGGTTTCCACACGTGTGGGTGACGAAGCGTTCCGGACCCGTGACGTAACGTCGCAGTCGTGATCGAACCGCACGCCCCGGCACCGCCCGGCGCCCCGCCGTCCTGGCGCGGCCCCGCGCGGCTCCCCGTCCGGCCGGACACCGGACGGCTGCTGGTCCTCGCGTGCGTCTTCGTCTGCGCGGCCTGCGGTCTCGTCTACGAACTCGAACTGGTCGCCCTCGCCTCCTACTTGATGGGGGACTCCGTCACCCAGGCCTCCGTCGTGCTGTCCGTCATGGTCTTCGCGATGGGCATCGGCTCCCTCGCCGCCAAACGGCTGCGCCGGTTCGCCGCGGCCGGCTTCGGCGCGCTGGAGGCGACGCTCGCCCTGGTCGGCGGCTGCAGCGCCATGGCGCTGTACGCGGTGTTCGCCTGGACGGGCGACTGGGGCGGCCTGTGGGCGAACGGGCCCAGGATCCTGCTGGTCGCCTTCTCCCTCGCCATCGGCCTGCTCATCGGCGCCGAGGTCCCCCTCCTCATGGAGCTCATCCAGCGCATCCGCCGCCAGGACGCGGGCGGCGCGGTCGCCGACCTGTTCGCCGCGGACTACGTCGGCGCCCTCGTCGGCGGCCTCGCCTTCCCGTTCCTGCTGCTGCCCTTCCTGGGGCAGCTCACCAGCTCCCTGCTGACCGGCGCGGTCAACGTCGTCGCCGGGGCCGCCCTGGTCCTCGGCCTGTTCCGCCGCGACCTCACCCGCCGGGCCCGCTGGCTCCTGCTGGTCGCCAACGTCACCGCCCTCGGCGTCCTCGCCTCCGCCGCCGTCCTGGTCGACGACTTCGAGCGGGCCGCCCGGCAGGCGGTCTACGGCGACGACGTGCGGGTGGCGCTGCAGACCGGCGTCCAGGAGATCGTCCTCACCGGCGGCGTCGACGGCCGCCCCCTCGACCTCTACCTCGACGGCCGCCTCCGGGCCGGCGGCCGCGACGAGCGCCGGTACCACGAGGCGCTGGTCCACCCCGCGCTGAACGGCCCCCACGCGCGCGTGCTGATCCTCGGCGGCGGCGACGGCCTGGCCGCCCGCGAGGCCCTCGCCCACCCCGGCGTCCGCCGCGTCGACGTCGTCGAACTCGACCCCGGTCTGGTCCGGCTCGCCCGCACCGACCCCGCCCTGTCCCGCCTCAACGACCACGTCTACGGCGACCCGCGCGTCCACGTCAGCACGGCGGACGCCTTCCACTGGCTGCGCGGAGCGCCTCCGGCGACGTACGACGTGGTGATCGCGGATCTGCCCGACCCCGGGATCACGCGGAGCACGAAGCTCTACTCCGAGGAGTTCTACGGCCTCGCCCGGCGCGCCCTGGCCCCCGGCGGGCGGCTCGTCGTGCACGCGGGGCCGGTCGCCGCCCGGGCGCGCGCGTTCTGGACGGTCGAGGCGACGATGCGGGCGGCCGGCCTGCACACCGTCCCCTACCGCGTGACCGGCCGCGACGCCGGCTTCACCGGCGGCCCCGACCGCACCGCCGACACCTCCCGCGCCCCCCACGACTGGGGCTTCGTCCTGGCCGGCGCCGGCCCCCGCCCGCCCTTGCGCCTCGACCTCCGTGAGCCCCCGCCGCGGACCCTGACCCAGGCCGCGCTGACGGCGGACGCGCGGGCGGCGGAGGGGACGCGGGTGGCGGGGGTACGGGCCTCCACGCTGGTGCATCCGCGGTACTGAGCGCGGAGAGGGGATCGGGGGAGGGTCGGGGGAGGGTACGCCCGGCGGGCTCGGGGCGGGGCGAATACCCGTTTCGGCGGGTGCGTTGCCGCCCCCTCTGGGTAGGCTCCGCAACCATGGAGCATGAGGTGTTCGTTCCGGTTCCGGCCGAGCGGCTGAGGGCGGCCCTCGCCGACCCCGCGCAGGTGGCCCGTGCGGTTCCCGGGCTCCAGCAGGACGCGGGCGCGCAGCCCGTCACAGGGCGACTGAAACTGCGGGTGGCCGGCCACACCATCACCTATCGGGGCACGGCGCGTATCACTGCGCGCGCGGACGGGGCGTACGTCGTGGAGGGCGACGCGACCGAGGCGCGCGGCGCCGGCTCGGTCAAGCTGGCCCTCACCCTGCGGCCCACCGAGACCGACGGCGGCACGACCCTCCGCTTCGAGGGAACGGCCTCGGCGGACGGCCGGATCGCCGAACTGCCCTCGGACGCGGTGGGCGCGGCGGTCGTACGGCTGCTGAGTCGCTTCGCGGAGGAGCTGGGGGCGGAGGCGTCCGACCCCGAGCCCGCTTCCGGGGCCGAGCCCGAATCCGAGCCTGTTTCCGGGGCTGAGCCCGAATCCGAGCCTGTTTCCGGGGCCGAGCCCGAATCCGAGCCTGTTTCCGGGGCTGAGCCCGAGCCCGAGCCCGTTTCAGGGGCTGAGCCCGACCCCGAGCCTGTTTCCGGGGCTGAGCCCGATCCCGAGCCAGGGTTCGACGCCGATGTGGCGGAGGTGTCCCCCGAGGCCCTGGAGGACTTCACCGTGCCCGTGGAGCCGCCCGCCGAGGCCGCGCACGCCCGTCGGACGATGATCGGGCGCAGTGCGGAGGAGGTGGACCACGCTCCGCCGCGCGGCCGCTACGCGCCGGTGCCCGCCCCGCAGACCGTCGTCCCCGGCAACACCCTGCGCTGGGCGGCGCCCGCCGCCGCGCTGGTCGTGGCCTCGGCGATCGTGGTGGGCCGGGCGTTGCGCCGCCGCGGATAGCAGCGGATCAAGGAGTGGATAGGGTCGACCTGTGAGTGACGAAGACTTCACGCTGACCGCGGGCGACGCGGAGGCGACCGTACGGCCGGGCAACGGCGGCCGGGTCGGAGGACTGCGCGTCGGCGGCCTCGAACTGCTGCGCCAAGGCGAGCGGTTCGGCTGCTTCCCGATGGTCCCCTGGTGCGGCCGGATCCGCGAGGGCCGCTTCCTGGACGGCGGGACCCTCCGTCAGATGCCGCTCAACGCCGCCCCGCACGCCATTCACGGCACCGTCCGCGACGGCGGCTGGAAGGTCGCGCGCCGCACGGCGGCCGAGGCGGTTCTGACGTACGACCTGGTGGAGCCGTGGCCCCACCCCGGGCGGGTCACGCAGGTGGTGACCCTGACCGAGGACGCCCTCACGCTCACCATGGGCGTGGAGACGCACGACTCGTCCTTCCCGGCGCAGATCGGCTGGCACCCCTGGTTCAACCGGAACCTGGGCGACCAGGACGTGCAGGTGTCCTTCGCCCCGGCCTGGCAGGAGGAGCGCGGGGAGGACCATCTGCCCACCGGTGAGCGCGTCGAGCCGAAGCCGGGCCCCTGGGACGACTGCTTCGGCATGCCCGACGGCGTCGCCGTAGGCCTCACCTGGCCGGGGCAGCTCCGGCTCGACGTGACCAGCCCCGAGCGGTGGGTCGTGGTCTACGACGAGCAGGAGGCGGCCGTGTGCGTGGAACCGCAGACCGGTCCGCCCAACGGCCTCAACACCCTCCCGCGCCTGGTCACGCCCCTGGAGCCGCTCGAGGCCACGACCACCTGGTCCTGGACGCGCCTCTAAGCTGAGGGCATGACGGACGTGGATGTGGATGCAGTGGACGTACGCGGCGCGCTGTTGCAGCAGATCAAGGACAAGGCCGTGGTGCACGGCAAGGTGACCCTGTCGTCGGGGCTGGAGGCGGACTACTACGTCGACCTCCGCCGCGTCACCCTCGACGGGACGGCCGCCCCCCTGGTCGGGCAGGTGCTGCTGGACCTGACCGAGGGACTGGAGTTCGACGCGGTGGGCGGCCTGACCATGGGCGCCGACCCCGTCGCCGGCGCCATGCTGCACGCGGCCGCCGCGCGCGGCAGGAAGCTGGACGCCTTCGTCGTCCGCAAGGCGGCCAAGGCGCACGGGCTGCAGCGGCGGGTCGAGGGGCCGGACATCGCGGGCCGCCGGGTCCTGGTCGTCGAGGACACCTCCACCACCGGCGGCTCCCCGCTCGCCGCCGTGGAGGCCGTGCGGGAGGCGGGCGCCGAGGTGGTGGCCGTGGCGACCATCGTGGACCGGGCCACCGGCGCCGACCAGAAGATCCGCGAGGGCGCCGGGGTGCCGTACCTCTTCGCGTTCTCGAAGGACGAGCTGGGCCTCGACTGACCAGCATTTTTGACGTCGGCTTTAACTTGATGTGACCGGCGTGCGGACCGAGCCTGGACCATCCGCGCATGTCTGGAAAGATGGGGACGACGATGACGTCGCACCCAAGGTCTAGGTCAGGGCCGTAAGCACGTAGCACGCCAACCCGCACATACCAAGGAGCGGACAGATGCCCATCGCAACCCCCGAGGTCTACAACGAGATGCTCGACCGGGCGAAGGCAGGCAAGTTCGCCTACCCGGCCATCAACGTCACCTCGACCCAGACCCTGCACGCGGCTCTGCGCGGCTTCGCGGAGGCGGAGAGCGACGGCATCATCCAGATCTCGACCGGCGGCGCCGAGTTCCTGGGCGGCCAGTACAGCAAGGACATGGTGACGGGCTCCGTCGCCCTGGCCGAGTTCGCGCACATCGTCGCCGAGAAGTACCCGGTCACCGTCGCCCTGCACACGGACCACTGCCCCAAGGACAAGCTCGACGGGTACGTCCGTCCGCTGCTCGCGGTCTCCGAGGAGCGCGTGGCGCGCGGCGAGAACCCGCTGTTCCAGTCGCACATGTGGGACGGCTCCGCCGAGACCCTCGCCGACAACCTCGCCATCGCGCAGGAGCTCCTGGAGCGCGCCCGCGCCGCCAAGATCATCCTCGAGGTCGAGATCACCCCGACCGGCGGCGAGGAGGACGGCGTCTCGCACGAGATCAACGACTCCCTGTACACGACCGTCGACGACGCCTTCCGTACGGTCGAGGCGCTCGGCCTGGGCGAGAAGGGCCGCTACCTGCTGGCCGCGTCCTTCGGCAACGTCCACGGCGTGTACAAGCCGGGCAACGTCGTGCTCCGCCCCGAGCTGCTCAAGGAGCTCAACGAGGGCGTCGCCGCGAAGTACGGCAAGCCGGCCGGCTCGCAGCCGTTCGACTTCGTCTTCCACGGCGGCTCCGGCTCCTCCCCGGAGGAGATCGCGACGGCGCTGGAGAACGGCGTCGTCAAGATGAACATCGACACGGACACGCAGTACGCCTTCACGCGTCCCGTCGCCGACCACATGTTCAAGAACTACGACGGCGTCCTGAAGGTCGACGGCGAGGTCGGCTCCAAGTCGACCTACGACCCGCGCACCTGGGGCAAGCTGGCCGAGGCGAGCATGGCCGCGCGCGTCACCGAGGCCACGCAGCACCTGCGCTCGGCGGGTACGAAGATCAAGTAATCGGCTGATCGCAGCTGATCCTGGCGAGCCCGGTGCTACGGCACCGGGCTCGCTGTATACCTGGAACATGCCCGACGTCCGGATGGCCTCGCCGCAGGGCAAGTGGATCCTGCTCACCACCGTGCTCGGCTCCAGCATGGCCCTGCTGGACTCGACCGTCGTCAACGTCGCCCTGCCCCGCATCGGCCGTGACCTCGACGCCGATCTCGCCGCCCTCCAGTGGACGGCCAACGCGTACATGGTCACGCTGGCCGGGCTGATCCTGCTGGGCGGCTCCCTCGGCGACCGGTACGGGCGGCGCAAGGTGTTCGTGGTGGGCGTGGTGTGGTTCGCCGCCGCCTCGCTGCTGTGCGGGCTCTCCCCGAACGTGGGCGTGCTGGTCGCCGCCCGTGCCCTGCAAGGGGTGGGCGGCGCGCTGCTGACGCCCGGCTCCCTCGCCCTCATCCAGGCGTCCTTCCACCCCGACGACCGGGGGCGGGCCGTGGGCCTGTGGTCCGGCTTCGGGGGCATCGGGGCGGCCGTGGGGCCGTTCCTGGGCGGCTGGCTGGTGGACGGCCCCGGCTGGCGCTGGGTGTTCCTGCTGAACGTGCCGTTGGCGGTGCTGTGCGTGCCGGTGGCCCTACGGCATGTCCCGGAGTCGGATGCGGGCACCTCCCGCTCGAGCGAAGCCGAGAGTGGGGGAGGGCGGGCGCACGGCCGGTTCGACGTCCTGGGAGCCGCGCTGGGGGCGCTGGCGCTCGCCCTGGTGACGTACGCCCTGATCGAGGCCCGCAGCGGTTCCCTCCTCGTCGCCGTGACGGCGGTCGCGGGCGTGGTGACCGGGATCGCCTTCGTGGCCGTGGAGCGGCGGCGGCCGGATCCGATGCTGCCGCTCGACATCTTCGCCTCCCGCCAGTTCACGGCCGTCAACCTGGTCACGCTGTGCGTGTACGCGGCCTTCGGCGGCTTCTTCTTCCTCTGCGCGCTCCAGCTCCAGGTGGTGGCCGGTTGGTCCGCCCTCGGCGCGGGCACGGCGCTGCTGCCGACGACCGTGCTGATGCTGCTGTTCTCCGCCCGCTCCGGGGGGTTGGCGGACCGCATCGGGCCGCGCATCCCGCTCACCGTCGGACCGCTGCTGTGCGCCGCCGGGATGCTGCTGATGCTGCGGGTGGGGCCGGACGCGTCCTACGTCGCCGACGTGCTGCCCGCCGTCCTGGTCCTCGGCGTCGGGATGGTCGCGCTGGTCGCCCCGCTGACCGCGACCGTCCTGGCCTCCGTGGACGTCTCCCGGGCCGGTCTGGCCAGCGGCGTCAACAACGCGGCGGCGCGGGCGGCGGGGCTGGTCGCGGTGGCCGCGCTGCCGCTGCTGACCGGGATGGGCCCGGAGTCCTACCGCTCGGCGGACGCCTTCGACGACGCCTTCCGACGGGCGATGCCGCTGTGCGCGGGAGTCCTGGCGGTGGGCGCGGCGATCGCCTTCACGACGGTACGACGTCCGGCCCCGGGCTGCCGTCGGCCGGAGTGCCGGACCCACGGGAGCGTGCTGGCGCCGCCGCTGGAGGGGGAGCGGACGCGGAAGCGTCTCACCTAGGGGACCTAGGGAACCCAGGGAACCCAGGGAACCCAGGGAACCCAGGGGTGGTGGACGGCGGTGGACGGCGGTGGATTTCGCCGACCCTGACGGGTGTGCCGGGCTCGGTGGGGCGTCGTCGTGCGCGCAGGGGAACGGGTGGAGGAGACTTGACCCATGTCCCTTCACGAAAACCTCCTCGGGGGTCCGCCCCCGACCCACCTCCCCGACGACCCGGAGCCGCGCACGCTCCTCGCGAACGGCACGGCCCCCGCCGACGTCGCCGCCAAGTACCCGACGTCCTCGCTGGCCTGGGCCCAGCTCGCCGACGACGCGTTCGAGCGGGGCAGCGTCGTGGAGTCGTACGCCTACGCCCGTACGGGGTACCACCGCGGCCTGGACAGTCTGCGTCGGGGCGGCTGGAAGGGCCACGGCCCGGTGCCCTGGGAGCACGAGCCGAACCGCGGCTTCCTGCGCGCCCTGCACGCCCTCGCCCGCGCCGCGCAGTCCATCGGCGAGCAGGACGAGTACGAGCGCTGCTCGCAGTTCCTGAAGGACTCCTCGCCGACGGCGGCCCAGACGCTGGGCTAGGTCCCGTCCCGGTACGCGGACTGATACGCGGCGCGTTTGCGCAGGTCCGCCTGGTGTGACCAGGCGGACCTTGCCATTTCGGTGGACCATCGAAGAGGATGCCCGGCGGGGACCGGGGCCACCGTGTCGAGAACGGCAGGGGCGGACCGCTACCCGGAGCACGTATCAGGAGACAGCGATGTCCCACCAGGCTCAGCCTTCTCAGGAAACCGCAGAGGCTTCGGAGCCCGAGACCCCGCATCTCGACTTCGCAGGAACCACCCCCTACGAGGACTACGTCAAGGCCGACGTCCTCACCCACCTCCAGCACACCCTCTCCGACGATCCCGGAGAGATGGTCTTCCTGGTCACGACCCAGGTGATGGAGCTGTGGTTCACGGTCATCGTCCATGAGTGGGAGACCGCGGCGCGCGCCCTGCGCTCCGACGACGTGCCGACGGCCGTCGCCGCGCTGAAGCGTTCCGTACGGGAGCTGGACGCGCTGAACGCCTCCTGGCGGCCGCTCGGCCAGCTCACCCCGGCGCAGTTCAACTCCTACCGCTCCGCCCTCGGCGAGGGCTCCGGCTTCCAGTCGGCGATGTACCGCCGGATGGAGTTCCTGCTCGGCGAGAAGTCCGCGTCCATGCTGGTCCCGCACCGCGGCGCGCCCCGCGTCCACGCGGAGCTGGAGAAGGCCCTGCACGAGCCGGGTCTCTACGACGAGGTGCTGCGGCTGCTGGCGCGGCGCGGGCACGCGATCCCCGCGTCAGTGGTGCAGCGCGACGTGTCCCGGCGCTATGAGCCGTCGGCCGAGGTGGAGGCGGTGTGGACCGCGCTCTACTCGGGCGACGAGAACGACGAACTCGCCCGTCTCGGCGAGGCGTTGACCGATGTGGCCGAGCTGGTGTGGCGCTGGCGCAACGACCACCTCGTCGCCACCCGCCGTGCGATGGGCGCGAAGGCGGGCACCGGCGGCTCGGCCGGCGTGGCCTGGCTGGAGAAGCGCGCGCAGAAGAACGTGTTCCCCGAGCTGTGGACGGCGCGGTCCCATGTCTGAACTCTCCTTCAAGGCAGCGGAGTTGGACGCCGGTGACCAGCTGGCGGAGGTGCGCTCGCGGTTCGTCCTCGACACGGTGTCCGATCATGCGGCTGACGCCGCGGGCGTCTACCTCGACGGCAACTCGCTAGGCGCACTGCCGGCCGCCGTCCCCGGCCGCGTCGAGGACGTCGTACGCCGACAGTGGGGTGAACTGCGCATCCGGTCCTGGGACGAGAGCGGCTGGTGGACCGCGCCCGAGCGGATCGGCGACCGGATCGCCCCGCTGGTGGGCGCGGCGGCCGGCCAGATCGTCGTGGGCGACTCCACAAGTGTCAACGTCTTCAAGGCGCTTGTGGGCGCGGTGCGACTCGTGGAGGAGCGTGGGGGCGACGGCCGGGACGAGATCCTCGTCGACGCCACGACCTTCCCCACGGACGGCTACATCGCCGAGTCCGCGGCCCGGCTGACCGGCCACACCCTGCGTGCGGTGACGCCGGGCGAGGTCCCGGCGGCCCTGTCGGACCGTACCGCCGCGGTGCTGCTCAACCACGTCGACTACCGCACGGGACGCCTCCACGACCTGCCGGGACTGACCTCCGCCGTGCACGCGGCGGGCGCGGTCGCCGTCTGGGACCTGTGCCACAGCGCGGGCGCGCTGCCGGTCGGCCTCGACGAGCACGGCGTGGACCTCGCGGTCGGCTGCACCTACAAGTACCTGAACGGCGGTCCGGGTTCACCCGCGTACCTGTATGTGCGCGGCGACCTCCAGGACCGTTTCGACTCGCCGCTGCCCGGCTGGAACTCGCACGCCGAGCCCTTCGGCATGCGGCCCGCCTACACGCCGGCCGAGGGTGTGCGGCGCGGGCGCGTCGGCACCCCGGACATCCTCTCGATGCTCGCGCTGGAAGCGGCACTCGACGTCTGGGACGGGGTCTCGGTGGCGGCCGTCCGCGCCAAGTCCCTCGCCCTGACGGACTTCTTCCTCGAGTGCGTCGAGGCGTACGTCCCCGAGGGCCGCGTCGAGTCCCTGACGCCGGTGCGGCACGAGGAGCGCGGCAGCCAGATCGCTCTGCGCTGCTCCGACGCCGGCGACGTCATGCGCCTGCTCATCGAGCGCGGGGTCGTCGGCGACTTCCGCCGCCCGGACGTCCTCCGCTTCGGCTTCACCCCGCTGTACGTCGGGTTCGCGGACGTGGAGCGGGCGGCGCGGGTACTGGGGGACGTGTTGGCGTCCCGCTAGGGCCCTGGTTCCGGGGCGCGTCCTGGACGACGTACACCCCCGCCGTCGCGGCGGCGTGCGCGGCTCGTGCCGCGCGGTCGGCGGCGGGGGCGTCCGGGGGCGTGCCGGTGGTCAGCAACGCGTAGTAGAGGGGCGCGGACACGGCCCGTACGACCGCCTTCGCGTCCGTCCCTGCGGGCAACTCACCGCGTGTCACACCCTGTTGGACGCGCGGCGCCCATTCCGCGACGCGCACCTCGTGGAAGCGGCGCAGCGCCTCGGCGGTCCGTGCGTCACAGGCCGCCGCGGCGATCACCGCCCGGAGCAGAGGCCCTTGGCGGGCGTCGGCCAACGTCCGTTGCACCACACGGCCGTTGGCGAGCAGATCGCCGAGGACGGACCCGGTCCCCGCGCGCGGGAGCGAGGTCTCGGCCATCGGGAGCGTGGCCCCGGTTTCCGGAGGCGAGGTCTCGGTCCTCGGGAGCGAGGCCTCGGCCGACGGGTCGGACTGGGTCCTAGGGAGCGAGGCCTCGGCCGACGGGTCGGACTGGGCAGAAAGGCCGGACGGGTTGGACAGGTCGGACTGGGCGGACAGGTCGGAGAGCAGATCGGCGACCAGTCCCGGCACGGACCCCCAGCGCCGGTATACGGTCGTCTTGCCGACCTCGGCCCGCCGGGCGACGTCCGTCAGATCGAGGCGGTCGAAGCCCTCCTCGGCGAGGACGTCCCCGGCCGCCCGCAACACGGCGGCGCGGACGCGGGCGGTGCGTCCTCCGGGGCGGACGGTGCCGGGCTCGGCAGACATAACGGCCCTTCCTGGGATCAGAACGCGCACGTCGTCAGCGTAACGAAACAGCAGAACCGTTTAACCCTCACCGAGCGTGACATCCGCGTGTCCGCGCACGTCACCGGCCTGATACCGTCCCGGCCAACGGTCGAACTCTCCTCGGGTCCGCCACATCTGTTCCGCCCAAATCCGTTTCACCGCTGAGAGGTTGGAGTAATGCCGGACGACGTCGTCGCAGCCCGGGCCGCTGACGAGGAGGAGTCGGCCTTCTCGCATCCGCCCGTCGACCCCGACGCCACCGCCGCGTACGGCGACCACCCCGATCAGGTGATCGACTTCTACGCCCCGCGGGCGGCGGCCGGCCTGGAGGGCCCTGCTCCGGACGCTTCCGTTCCGCTCATCGTCGTTCTGCACGGCGGGGCCTGGCGGGCGGCGTACGACCGGCGGCACACCACGCCGTTCGCGGACTTCCTGGCTCGGCGCGGGTTCGCGGTGGCCAACGTGGAGTACCGGCGGGGGGCCGCGACGCCGGGCGGGCCTCCGGTCGCGGGTCGCTGGCCCGACACCTTCGACGACGTCGCCGCGGCCCTCGACGCGCTGCCCTCGCTCGTCCGGCAGGCCCTGCCCCAGGCCGACGCGCGCCGCACGGTGCTCACCGGCCACTCGGCGGGCGGCCATCTCGCGCTGTGGGCGGCGTCCCGGCATGTGCTGCCCGCCGACGCGCCCTGGCGCACCGGCGGCCCGGCCCCGCTGCGGGGCGTGGTCGCGCTGGCCCCGATCGCGGACTTCGAGGTCGCCGGGAAGCTGGACGTGTGCGACGGGGCGGTCCGTCAACTCCTCGGCGGTGACGAGGAGTTCGCGCTGCGGCGGCCGTACGCCGACCCCGCGCTCCTCCTCCCGACGGGCATCGCGACGACCCTGGTCCAGGGGCGTACGGACCTGATCGTCCCGCAGGCGGTCGCCGAGGCGTACGCGGACGAGGCGGCGAAGGCGGGCGAGGTGGTCGGCCTGACCCTGCTGGAGGACGTCGGCCACTTCCCGCTGATCGATCCGGTGGCGGACGCCTGTGCCGTGGTGGCGGAGGAGATCGCCCAGCTGGCGTGGTGACAGCTGTTTCTTTCGACCCCTGGGTGTCGTACCCGTAGTACCTGAGAGCTACTTCCCAGGACAGCTCCTCAGCGGGACGCGAGCTACGCGAGCCGATCCGTAACTTCCAAGCCAGTAAGGCCCGATGACGGGCGGGACTGGCGGGGGAGGGGCGGGATGACGCGGCTCGACGGGGTTCGTTCGCGTGGCCGACGGCAGCGCGAGGAGGGAACGGCCCGGGGCCGGCGTTGGTTCCGCGCCCTGCTGGCCGTCCTCGTCACCGCCGCGGTCGTCGTCCCCCTCACGGCGGCGATCCGACCGCGGATCCCCGCCCCGGCCCCCGCCGCCCTCGCGCCGGCGACGGCGGCGACCCTGGACGAGACGTACGCGGCGAACCGGGCCAACGCCGCCCTGGCGTCCCGGATGGCCGCCGCCCACGGGGACCGCCATCGCGCGGCCGCGGACCGGACGCTCGCCGCCCCGTCCCGCAGACTCCTCGCCTTCGACGGCCGCGGCGCCGGCCGGGCGACGGAGGTGTTCGGAGACCTCGCGCACGCCGACCGCGTCGCCGTCCTCGTGCCCGGCTCCGACACCTCACTGGACACCTACGGCCGTTTCGACGCCGGAGCGCAGGCGCTGTACAAGCGGCTCACCCGGCAGACCGGCGCCCGCACCGCCGTCATCGCCTGGCTCGGCTACACCACACCCGGCACGGTGAGCACCACCGTCATCACCCCGGCCCGCGCCGACGAAGCCGCCCCGGGCCTGCGGGAGTTCGTGAGCGAGCTGCGCGCGGTCACCGCCCCGGACGTCCGCATCTCCCTCCTGTGCCACTCCTACGGCTCGGTCGTGTGCGGCCGCGCCGCCCCCGGCCTGGACGTGGACGACCTCGTCCTGCTCGGCAGCCCCGGCACCGGCGCGGACTCCGCGGCCGGCCTGCGCACCCGCGCGCGGGTCTGGGCGGCCCGGGGCGCCGACGACTGGGTGGCGGACGTCCCGCACGCCAGCGTCGACCTGCTCTTCACGACGGTCGGCTTCGGCGTCGACCCGGTCTCCCCGTCCTTCGGCGCCCGTGTCTTCGCCGCCGGCGACGGCGGCCACAGCGACTACTTCAGCCCGGGCTCGGTCTCCCTGACCAACCTCGCCCGGATCGTGCTCGGCCGGACCACGGAGGTGTCCCGTGCATGAGACCCCGCTTGAGACCTCGTTCGAGACCTCGTTCGAGACGCCCCTTGAGACTTCGCGCGTACGGCGAACCGGCCGGGCGAAGGAGCGCGTACGGCGGGCCGCCGCCCGGGTCGACGCGGCCACTCCGCCCGAGCGGGACCGGGCGGTGGACGCCCTGCGGGCCCTGGCCATCCTCGGCGTGGTCCTCGGCCACTGGCTGGTGACCGCCCTGGTCGCGGACGGCGACACCCTGCGTGCCGCGAGCCCCCTCGGCCCCATGCCCTGGCTGGCTCCCGTCTCCTGGGTGTTCCAGACCCTCGCCGTGTTCTTCATGGTGGGCGGCCATGTGGCGACCCGAAGCCTCGCCTCGGCCCGCGCCCACGGCGGGACCCGCGGGACCTACGGCGGCTGGCTGCGGGCCCGGCTGGCCCGGCTGTTCCTGCCGGTGGCCGCCGTGCTGGCGGTGTGGACGGCGGCCGCGCTCGCCCTGCTGCTCGGCGGCGCGCCCTTCGTCACCGTGCACACCGTGGTCAAGCTGGCGTTGTCCCCCCTGTGGTTCCTGCTGGTCTTCGCCGCGCTGACGGCGGCCACCCCGCTGCTGGCCCGGCTCAACCCGCTGTGGCCGCTGGCCGTCGTCCTGCACGTGGACGTGGTGCGCTTCGGCCTCGGCGGACCGGCCTGGCTGGGCTGGGTGAACGTGGCGGCGGGCTGGCTGGTGCCGTACACCCTGGGCGCGGCCTGGACCCGCGGCGAGCTGGAGCGCCCCCGAGCGGGCTGGACCCTGCTGCTGGGCGGCGCGGCGGCGACGGCGCTGCTCGTCGCGGTGGCGGGTTACCCGGCGTCGATGGTGGGCGTGCCCGGCGCGGCGGTCTCCAACCTCGACCCGCCCACCCTGGCCGCCGTCACCTTCGGCCTCGCCCAGTGCGGACTGGCCCTGCTGCTGCGCGACCGGCTGCGCCGCGCGCTGCGCCGCCCGGTGGCCTGGGCGGCCGTGGCCCTGGTCAACCTCTCCGCGATGACGGTGTTCCTCTGGCACCAGACGGCGATGATGGCGACCACCGCGACCGGCCTCCTCGCGGGCCGTCTGCCCGGCCTGCACACGGCCCCCGACGGCCTGACCTGGGTCGCGGACAGGCTGCTGTGGCTGCCGGTGTTCGCCCTGGTCCTGGGGGTGTGCTGGGCGGCGTTCCACGGCTTCGAGCACGGCGGCGGACGACGGGCGCGCGGGAGCCGGGGCCCGGGGCCGGGCGGGTCACGGGTCGTGCGGGTCGGGCGGCGACCCGAACCGGCGGGGCTGTCGACGGCCCGCCGTGTCTAGGGTGGTGCGGACGAACGGGGTGGAGAGGTTGCTGACCAGGGTGCAGGGGTGGGTGATCCGCGGCCTGCGGGTGCTGCGCGACGACCTGTGGACGGCCCGGGCTGAGCCCCTTCCGCCCTCCGTCTGGCTGCGCTGGCTGCCGCACGGCCTGGTCTGGCTGGTCGCGTTCGGCACGACGGTCGCCAACCTCGACCAGATGACCGACCGCTACCAGCTCGGCATGACGTACGGAGTGCCGGCCGCGCTGGTGCAGGGCGCAGCGGTGGTGCTCGCTCTGTGGCGGCCGGTGCCGGCCTGGTGGCTGTCCCTGGTGGTCACGGTGCTGGCCGCCCTGGGCGCCCGGGCGGAGATGCTCGCCGACCTCAACGTGGGCGGCCGTCTGTGGGGCCCGCCCAGTCCGGGCACGACCACGGACCTTCCCGGTTGGCCGTGGGGCCCGCCCGGTCTGATCGCGCACTGCATGGTGCTGCTGCTGCTCGCTCTGCGGGTGCGCACCAGGGTGTCAGTCGAGGCGCTGGTGCTGACCGCGCTGGTCACCTATCTCGTGCAGGGGGGAATCGGCGGCGCGAACTACGAGTCGACCGGTGTGCTGGCGGTGGCCCTCTTCGCCGTCGTCGTCCTGCTCGGCACCGCCCTGCGCGGCCGCCGCGAGGCCCGCAGCCAGCTCGTCGAGCAGGCCGGCATCACCGCAGAGGAGCGCGCCCGGCGCACCGTGCTGGAGGAGCGCAACCGCATCGCGCGCGAGCTGCACGACGTGGTCGCCCACCATATGTCGGTGATCTCCATCCAGGCCCAGGTCGCCCCGCACCTGGTGGAGAACCCGTCCGAGGCGCTGAAGGAGAACCTCGCCGGCATCCGGCAGAACGCCCTGGAGGCGCTCGCCGAACTGCGCCGGGTGCTGGGCGTGCTGCGCTCGGAGAACCCCGAGGACCCCTACGGGCTCGGCGCGGCCGGCACCGGCGCCGCGCCGGACACCCCGCAGCCCACGCTCGACCGTCTCGACGCCCTCATCGAGAACACCCGCGCCACCGGACTGGACGTGCTGGCCGTCGTCGAGGGCGACGCCCCCGGGTATCCGCCGGGCGTGCAGCTGTCGGCGTACCGGATAGTCCAGGAGGCGCTGAGCAACGCGTTGCGGCACGCGCCGGGCTCCCGGGTGCGCGTGGAGGTCGTCCACCGTCCCCAGGGCCTGCACCTGGAGGTCGCCAACTCCCGCCCGAGCCGGCCCGTACGGCCCTCCCCGGGCGCGGGGCACGGCCTGCTCGGCATGCGGGAACGGGCGGTGATGCTGGGCGGCCACGTCAGCGCCCACCCCACGCTGCACGGCGGTTTCACGGTGACGGCGTTCCTCCCGAGGGACGGCGCAGCGACACCTCTCGACGCGGCCCTCGACCGCCCCGATGCTCACGACTCCGACGACCCCGCCGTCCCCGAGGGCCTCGAACTCGTCTTCCCGGACGACTTCCCGGACGACCCGCCCTCGCCCCCGACAGGAGAAGGAAGACCATGACGAGCGGCGCCATCCGCGTACTGATCGCCGACGACCAGCAGATGGTCCGGCAGGGCTTCACCGTGCTGCTCAACGCCCACCCGGGCATCGAGGTGATCGGACAGGCGGTGGACGGCCTGGACGCCATCGCCAAGGTCGCCGAACTCGCCCCGGACGTCGTCCTGATGGACATCCGCATGCCCGAGCTCGGCGGCATCGAGGCCACTAACCGCATCACCCTCGCCCACCCCCACATCAAGGTGCTGGTCCTCACCACCTTCGACCTCGACGAGTACGTGTACGAGGCGCTGCGCGCCGGGGCGTCCGGCTTCCTGCTCAAGGACGCCTCCGCGGACCAGCTCGCGGAGGCGGTCCGGGTGGTGGCGGCCGGCGACGCCCTGCTCGCGCCCGGCATCACCCGCAAGCTGATCGCCGAGTTCTCCCGGCTGAACGGCAAGCCCAGAGCCCCGGTGAAGGAGCGCGTCGGCGATCTCACCGAACGCGAGACGGAGGTCCTCACCCTGATCGCGCAGGGCCTGTCCAACGCGGAGATCGCCCGGCAGCTCGTCGTCGCCGAGCAGACCGTGAAGACGCACGTGGGCCGCATCCTGGTGAAGCTGGGCCTGCGGGACCGTACGCAGGCGGCGGTGTTCGCGTACGAGTCGGGGCTGGTGCGGCCGTCGGGGTACTGAGCGGCGGAGTCCTGACCGGGGACTGCCGGGGGTCCCGGCCCGGGACCCCCGGCAGTCCCCGTAGTACTTGAGGCGGATCCGCCGGAACCCCTCTCACTGGTGACGACCGCGACCCCTTCCTCCCCCTACCGTCTTGTATGTGACCGACACGACGCAGACGCACCTCACGCCGCCCCCGGACGAATCGTTCGAGGCCTACCAGCCGCGAAGCCCGGAGTTCCGGGCGGCGATGGACGCCCTGCGCGGGCTGCGCCAGGACCTGATCCACGACGCCTTCGCCTACCGCCCGCTGCCCCGCAGGGAGCCCACCGGCCGCCTGCTGCGCCGCCTGAAGGGCCGCAAACGGGAGTACGCGTCCTGGTCCCGGCACGCGCTGGTCGTGGCCGGCGGCGTAGTGGCGATGCTGGTCGCCGGGGATGACGAAGGCGGCCTGCTGTCCCTTCTGCTCGGCCTGCTCGTCCTGGCGCCCGTGCTGATGACGCTGATCAGGCCGGTGGGGGCGTTCTGGCTGTCCCTCGCGTCGACCTCGGTGGTGGCCCTGCTCGGCTCGGCGTACGACAACTGGCCGTGGCTGCCCGGCACTTTCATCTCTCACCTGCTGGTGCTGACGGTCGTGGCGATACGCACCCGCCCGCGCACGGCGGCCTGGATGTGGCTGATGACGGCGCTCTACGCCTTCGTCGCGGAGACCGTCTTCGGGAGCGGCCACTACGCGACGAACTCCGCGCCCATGCTGGTGACCTCCGCGATCATCCTGCTCGCGATCACCGTCTGGCACATCCGTCGGCAGGCCGAGGAGGAGGTCACCGCGCAGCAGACGGTGACCGCGCACGAGCGCTCCCGCCGCACCCTGCTGGAGGAGCGCACCACGATCGCCCGCGAGCTGCACGACGTGGTCGCCCACCACATGTCGGTGGTCGCCATCCAGGCGGAGGCCGCCCCCTACCGGGTGGAGAACCCGCCGCCGGAGCTGGAGAAGGCCTTCGCCACCATCCGGGAGAACGCGGTGGCGGCCCTCACCGAGCTGCGCCGGGTGCTGGGCGTGGTCCGCGCCGAGGACTACGAGGTGCCGGACGCCCCGCAGCCCACGCTCGCCGAGCTGGACGCGCTGCTCGCCAACGTCCGGGAGACGGGCCTGGACGTGCAGAAGACGATCACCGGTGCGGTCCGCGAGCTCCCGCAGGGCGTCGAGCTGTCGGCGTACCGGATAGTCCAGGAGGCGCTGAGCAACACGCTCCGGCACGCGCCCGGAGCGAGCGCCCGCGTGGAGATCGGCTATGTCCTGGGCGGCCTGGGCCTGCGCATGGTCAACGGAGCACCCCCGAACCCCGCCCTGATCAAACCGTCCCCCGGCGCCGGCCACGGCATCACGGGCATGCGGGAGCGGGTGAGCATGCTGAACGGCGAGATGACGGCCGAACGGACCCAGGACGGAGGCTATGAGGTGACGGTGTTCCTACCGGTCCCGATGGCCAAGGAGCAGTCCGCGCCCTCCGCGCCCTCCGCGCCCTCCGATCCCTCCGGCCCCTCCTCGCCCGAGGACAGGTCATGACGATCCGAGTACTGATCGCCGACGATCAGATGATGGTGCGCGAGGGCTTCTCGGTCCTGCTGAATGCGATGCCGGACATCGAGGTCGTGGGCGAGGCGGTCAACGGCCGTGAGGCGATCGACCGCGTCCGCGAGCTGACCCCCGACGTGGTCCTGATGGACATCCGCATGCCGGAGCTGAACGGCATCGAGGCGACCCGGGAGATCGTGGCGGCGGACGGCACGGCGAAGGTCCTGGTCCTGACCACCTTCGACCTCGACGAGTACGTGTACCAGGCCCTGCGCGCGGGAGCCTCCGGCTTCCTCCTGAAGGACGCGTCGGCCCGCCAACTGGCCGACGGCGTCCGCATCGTGGCAGCCGGCGAGGCCCTCCTGGCCCCCTCCGTCACCAGACGCCTGATCACCGAGTTCTCCAAACTCACCGACACCCCCCGCCTCGCCTACACCGCCCAGTCGTCCTACGGCGACCTGACCGAACGCGAGACGGAGGTACTGATCCTCATTGCCCAGGGCCTGTCCAACCTGGAGATAGCCGGCCGGCTGGTGGTGGCGGAGTCCACGATCAAGACCCACGTAAGCCGCATCCTGGTGAAACTGGGCCTGCGGGACCGCACGCAGGCGGCGGTGTTCGCGTATGAGGCGCGGTTGGTGACGCCGGGGTAGGGCGGCCTGTCAGCAGAGAGCCCGGTACTCGTCCGAAGGCTCCACCAGCTCCGGACGCTCCACCGGGTACCGCTCCCCGTGCAGCGCGCACATCGCCCAGTGCCACGCCTCGTCGTGGAAGACGAGCCCGCGGTACGGTGCCTCGCTCGGCTCGTACGGGTACCACGCCAGGGCCGCCGCCCAGGACTCCGCGAGGGGCATCCGCCCGTACCGCCGCATGACCCACGCGTAGCAGCGCCGCTCGTTCTGCAGATACGAGCAGTACTCGGCCTCGCTCCACTCGGTCCACTCACTCCCCGCCATATGCCGACCCTAGCCACGGGGGCGCGGTGCTGGCCGCCCGGCGGAAACCGGAGGCTTTCCCGCAACGTCCCTGTCTCTGATCGGATCCGGTTCGCGCCGGGCCGGGACAGGGAGGGGCAGGGTATGAACCCAGGTCAGCAGACGGAGTTCCACGCCTCGTGCGGGCATTTGATCGCGGCTCCGGCCGACCGCGCCGGACAGGAGGTTCGATGTCCCCACTGCCACCAGGTGGTCCGGGTCCCGTCGCCGGACGTCCCGTACGCCACGCCCGTCCCGGTACCGGCCGGTGCGGTGGAGCCGGTTCTCCTGACCGCTCTCTACGTGATCGCGCTGATCGGCGGCCTCATGGGGGCCGTGCTCATCTACTTCGTCATGTTCGACGACTTCTCGGAAACCGAGCTGGTCACGATCACGCCGCTGTGGTTCTTCCCGATCGTCTTCGGCCTGTATGGCTTCAGCTCGCAGCGACTGCTCCGAGGTATCGCCGCGGGCCGCGGGGGCACCCTCGCCGAGGCCGCCCGCCTGTCGATCGACCTCGGCGGTCGCTGGGCCGCCCTGACCCTCTTCCCGTTCCTGGTCCTGAAGTGGCGCAGCTCGCTGCTGGTGTCGCTGGCGGCGGCACTCTTCTGGGCGGTTCTGCTGTGGCTGTTCTTCGCGGTGGTGTTCCCGACGCTCTGAGGGGACTATCCCTGCGGGGAGTGCCCGAACTGCCTGAGGAACGAGGTCCAGCTCTCGCGGGAGACGGTGAGTAGAGGGGAGCCGAGCGGTTGTTTGCTGTCGCGGACGGCTCGGCCGTGGGGTGCCGTGTCGGCGACCTCTACGCAGTTGCTCTGCGTCCCGGGATAGGACGACCGCCGATCGTAGTAGGTCGAACGCAGTGGCGTAAGCGGTTAGATCCTCGGGCCTCCAGGATCGAGGTACCCCTCAGGTTCCGCAGCACGAGGTTCCGCAGCACGCGGATAGTACGTGACACAAACCACTAGGGCGGCGGCCGACGGTCCCCGCTGTGCTTGCTGTGGCGGCGGGCGCGCGGAACTGATCGCCATTCCCCGAGACCCCCCTGGTCAGCACCCCGCCCCACCGGTTAGCGTCCGTCCATGGCAGCTCCTGACGACCGCGACCGAGATCACGACCGCGCCCACGGCCTCGACCTCCGCTTCGACCCCTGGGACCCCGCCTTCCTGGCCGACCCCTACCCCGCCTACGCCGAGCTGCGGGAGCGGGGGCGGGTCACGTACTACGAGCCGACCGATCAGTGGCTGGTGTCGCGGCACGCGGACGTGTCGGCGTTGTTGCGGGAGCGGCGGCTGGGGCGGACGTATCAGCATCGGTTCACGCATGAGGAGTTCGGGCGGACGGCGCCCCCGGCCGAGCACGAGCCGTTTCACACGCTCAACGATCACGGGATGCTCGACCTCGAGCCGCCGGACCACACCCGGATCAGACGGCTTGTGTCGAAGGCGTTCACCCCGCGCACGGTCGAGCAGCTGAAGCCGTACGTGCGCAAGCTCGCCGGGGAGTTGGTGGACCGGTTGGCGCAGGAGGGCGGGGGCGATCTGCTGACCGATGTCGCCGAGCCGCTGCCCGTCGCCGTGATCGCCGAGATGCTCGGCATTCCGGAGTCGGATCGGGCCCCGCTGCGGCCCTGGTCGGCGGACATCTGCGGGATGTACGAGCTGAGCCCGTCGCAGGAGACGGCGGCGAAGGCGGTGCGGGCCTCCGTCGAGTTCTCCGAGTATCTGCTGGAGTTGATCGCCGAGCGGCGCAAGGAGCCGGGCGAGGATCTCATCTCCGGGCTCATCGCCGCGCACGACGAAGGCGACCGGCTCACCGAGCAGGAGATGATCTCCACCGCCGTGCTGCTGCTCAACGCGGGGCACGAAGCCACCGTGAACGCCACCGTCAACGGGTGGTGGGCGCTGTTCCGCAACCCCGACCAGCTGGCCGCGCTCCGCGCCGACCACTCGCTCGTCCCCTCCGCCGTCGAGGAGTTGATGCGCTACGACACTCCGCTCCAGCTCTTCGAACGGTGGGTGCTCGACGACATCGAGATCGACGGGACCGTCGTGCCCCGCGGGGCCGAGATCGCCATGCTCTTCGGGTCGGCGAACCACGACCCCGCCGTCTTCGCCGACCCCGACCGACTCGACCTCGGCCGCGCCGACAATCCGCACATCTCCTTCAGCGCGGGCATCCACTACTGCATCGGCGCGCCCTTGGCGCGGATCGAGCTGGCCGCCTCCATGGCCGCACTGCTGGAGAAGGCCCCGACCCTCGCCCTCGCCGCCGAGCCCCGGCGCAAGCCGAACTTCGTGATCCGGGGGCTGGAGGGGCTCAGCGTCGTGCTCTGACGTCAGCGTCGTGCTCTGATCCGGCTGACCAGGGCCCACAGCGCGGCGCCCAACGCCATCCCGCCCAGCAGCGCCAGCGGCAGTTCCGCGTAGAGGACCTTCCAGTCGGGGGCCGCCTCGAAGCGCCAGAGGCGGGCGCGGACGTCGACGGCCCAGAGCGCGAGTCCCGCGCCCGCGCCGAGGGCCATGGTCAGACATCCTGCGGCGGCCTGCGTACGTTGTCCCATGCCCGGGACGGACGTGCGCCGACCGCCGCCGGGTTCCCCCATGTGGGTTACATCCCTGTACATCCATGTGGGTTACGACGTCGCGTCACGTCGCATCACGTCACATCGCGTCGGCGCAGCCCTGCCAGACCCACTCCCACCAGCACCCCCGCCACCCCCACCAGTACCAGCACCGGCGGCCAGTCCATCTCCCCGCCCGGCAGCTTCGGCAGGTGGGCGAAGGGGGAGAGGTCCAGCACCGCCTGTGGGGCGTCCAGCGCCGGGCCGATCCAGCCCAGCAGCAGGATCGCGCCCGCCGCGCCCCACGCAGTCGGCGCCACTCGCGGAGCGACCCCGTACAGCAGGACCGCCAGCCCGCCCACGGCCCACACCGCCGGAAGCTGCACCAGGCACGCGGCGAGGATCGAGCCGGTCTCCTTGCCGTAGCCCACCGCGAAGCCCAGGCCCGCCAGCAGCATGATCAGGGCCGCGCCGCCGAAGGCGACGAGCAGGTGGCCCGTGGCCCAGCGCAGTCGGCCCACCGCGTTCGCCAGGATCGGTTCCGCCCGGCCCGAGGTCTCCTCGCCGTGCAGCCGCAGCACCGATCCGACCGCGTACAGCGTCGCGATCAGGCCCAGCATGCCGACCATGGCGGCCAGGAACGCGTCCGTCAGGCCCGTGTGTCCGCCCATCCGCTCGAAGATCTCGCGGGCCTTGTCGTTGTCGGCGACGAGGTCGGCCGCGCCGTCCGTCAGCCCGCCGTAGACGACTCCGGCGAGGAGGAAGCCGACGCTCCAGCCGAGCAGGCCGCCGCGTTGCAGCCGCCAGGCCAGTGCGGCCGCCGACCCCAGCCGCCCCGCCGCCGGGCCCGGCCGGGTCGGCAGGAAGCTCATGCCCAGGTCCCGGCGGCCGGCCAGCCCGTACGCCACCGCCGCCTGCACCCCGACCGCCCCGGTGAACAGCCCGAGCACCCACCACCGTTCGCCCGCGAACGCCCGCAGGTTCTCCAGCCAGCCCAGCGGAGACAGCCAGGTCAGCGGCGACGACTCCCCGGCTCTCGCCGAGTCGCCCGCCGCGCGCAGTACGAACGCCGCGCCCAGCACCGCCGCCGTCAGCCCCCGGGCCAGCCGCGCGCTCTCCGTGAGCTGAGCGACGATCGCCGCCATGGTGGCGAACAGCATGCCCACCCCGGCCAGCCCCAGACCGAGGGCCAGCGCGCCCGCCGCTCCCTGGCCGGCCAGGCCCGCCGTCACCAGCAGCGCCAGCACGGCGTTCGCGACCCCCGCCGCCAGCAGCGCCGCCGTCAGCGAGGCCCGCCGGCCCACCGCACCGGACGCGATCAACTCCTGACGCCCGCTCTCCTCCTCGTCCCGGGTGTGCCGTACGACGATCAGCAGGCTGGTCACCGCCGCGAGCGCACCGGCGTACACGCCGACCCGCCAGGCGGTGAGCGCGCCGAGGGAGTCGTCGAAGACGGGGCCGATCAGCGCGCGGAAGGAGGCGTTGGCGTTCATCTGGTCGAGCAGGTGGGCGCGGTCGGCGGGGGTGTCGTACAGGCCCTCGAGGGTGTTCGGCATGGAGAGGACCATCAGGGTGTTCACGGCCACCCAGACGGGGATCTGCACCCGGTCGCGGCGGAGCGCGAAGCGCAACAGGACGCCGGTGCCGGTCAGTTGGCGCTGCGCGAGGGTGCTCACTTCGCCACCTCGCCAAGGGCTTCCCTGCCGAGGACTTCCTCGCCGAGGTCTTCCTGGTAGTGCCGAAGGAACAGCTCTTCCAGCGTCGGCGGCGTCGACGTCAGCGACCGTACGCCCGAGTCCGTCAACGACCGCAGTACGGCGTCGAGTTTGTCCGTGTCGACCTGGAGCCGGACGCGCCGGCCCTGTACGTCGAGATCGTGGACGCCGGGGAGGTGCGCCAACCCGTCGGGAGGAGCGGCGAGTTCGGCCGTCACGCTGGTCCGGGTCAGATGGCGCAGGTCGGCCAGCGAGCCCGTCTCCACCGTGCGGCCCCTGCGGATGATGCTGACCCGGTCGCACAACTCCTCGACCTCGCTGAGGATGTGGGAGGAGAGGAGGATCGTCCGGCCCCGCTCCCGCGCCTCCTGCACGCAGCGCTGGAAGACCTCCTCCATCAGCGGGTCCAGGCCCGAGGTCGGCTCGTCCAGGATCAGCAGGTCGACGTCCGAGGCGAACGCGGCGACCAGGGCGACCTTCTGCCGGTTGCCCTTGGAGTACGTCCGGCCCTTCTTGGCGGGGTCCAGTTCGAAGCGGTCGATCAGCTCGGCGCGGCGGGCCGGGTCCAGTCCGCCGCGCAGCCGGCCGTAGAGGTCGATGACCTCGCCGCCGGAGAGGTTGCGCCACAGGGTCACGTCGCCGGGGACGTACGCGATGCGGCGGTGTGTCTCGACCGCGTCCGTCCAGGGGTCGCGGCCCAGGATCCGGGCGGCACCCGCGTCGGCGCGCAGCAGGCCGAGCAGGACGCGTACGGCGGTGGACTTGCCGGCGCCGTTGGGGCCGAGGAAGCCGTGCACCTCGCCGGAGGCGACCTCCAGGTCGAGGCCGTCGAGCGCGTGCGTGCGGCCGAAGGACTTGTGGAGTCCGGACACCGTGATGGCCTTCGTCATGCTTCCGAACGTACGCTTCTTTCAGAAGTTTGTGAAGTTAAGGAAGAGTATGAAGCCCGGGTTAAAGTGAGGGATGACCGAATCAACGGAGGCGGGGCGGGACGCCGAGGCCGTGTCCCGGTTCGTCGAGGCCTTCGCCGCGCAGCTCGTCGAGGCCGGGATGCAGCGCATGCCCGCCCGGGTCTTCGCCGCGCTCCTCTCCTCCGACGAGGGCTCGATGACCTCCGCCGAGCTGGGCGAGCAGCTGCGGATCAGTCCCGCCGGCGTCTCCGGCGCGGTGCGCTACCTGGCCCAGACGCACATGGTCGCGCGCGAGCGGGAGCCCGGCTCGCGCCGGGAGCGCTACCGGGTGCACGGCGACCAGTGGTACGAGGCCCTGACCAACCGCGAGGCCGTCCTCAAGCGGTGGGAGGGCGCCCTGCGCGAGGGCGTCGCCAGCCTCGGAGCGGACACCCCGGCAGGACGCCGGATGGCCGAGACGCTCGCCTTCTTCGAGTTCGTCGAAGGCGAGGTCTCGGCCATGATGGAGCGGTGGCGGGCGCACCGGGAGAAGACCTTCGGGGACTGAGACCCCCTGCCCCCGTACAGCCGGCGGCCGTTACCGCTCCTTCGTCTCCTCCAGCACCGTCCGCCCCAGCAGCAGATAGCGGGACGGGTCGCGTCGCTTGAGGTACTGGGCGTAGCCGATGCCGCCGGCCGCGATCAGTACGACGATCCACGGCGTCGCCTTCAGCACCAGCGACCCCGACTCCGGTCCCGCCGCCGCGCCCATGTTGGACACCAGCAGCGCCACCACCGCGAGCATCGCGACGCCGCCGAGCAGCGGGGCGGCGAAGGTGCGGAACCAGTGCCGGCTCTCGGGGTGGTGCGAGCGGAAGTACACCAGCACCGCGAACGAGCACACCGCCTGCACCACGAGGATCGCCATGGTGCCGAGGATCGCGAGCAGGACGTACGTACCGGTGTAGGGGTCCTTGCCCGCGGCCCAGAACGCGCCGATCAGGACGGCGGACACGACCGTCTGGACGAGACCCGCGATGTGCGGGGAGCCGTGCCGGGCGTGGGTGCGGCCGACGGTGTTCTTCAGGGACGGCAGGGCGCCCTCGCGGCCCAGTGCGTACATGTAGCGGGCGGCGCAGTTGTGGAAGGCCATGCCGCAGGCCAGCGAGCCGGTGATCATCAGCCACTGCATGACGTCGACCGCCCAGTGGCCGACGTACTGCTCGGTGGGGCCGAAGAAGAGGCCGAGCGGGTTGTCGGTGGCGACCTTCACGGCCGAGGACTCGCCGGTGCCCGTGATGGCCATCCAGGAGACGAAGACGTAGAAGACGCCGACGCCCAGGACGGAGATCATCGTCGCCTTGGGGATGATCTTCTTGGGGTTGCGGGACTCCTCGCCGTACATCGCCGTCGACTCGAAGCCGACCCACGACCAGAAGGCGAAGAAGAGGCCGAGGCCGGCGCTGGTGCCCTTGAAGGCGTTGACCGGGTTGACCGGGTCGATGCTGAAGCCGTCCGGGCCGCCCCCGTGGAAGGCGACCGAGATCGCCATCGCCGCCAGGATCGTCACCTCGGTCGCCAACAGGACGACCAGCAGCTTCTCGGCGACGGAGATGCCGAACCAGGTGCCCGTCGCGTTGACGGCGAGCATCAGGATCGCGAACGCCCACCACGGGACGTCAAGTCCCGTCTGGTCGTTGAGAGTCGTCGTCGCGAAGGTCGAGAAGATGCCGATCAGCGCCGGCTCGAACACGACGTAGGCGAAGGTCGCCAGGAGGCCCGACGCGAGGCCGACGGTGCGGCCGAGGCCGTAGGAGATGAAGCCGTAGAAGGCGCCCGTCGAGGTGATGTGCTTGGCCATCGAGGTGAAGCCGACGGAAAAGATTGCCAGGACGACCATTGCGACGAGGTAGCTCGCGGGGGCGCCGATGCCATTGCCCGACGACACCATGAAGGGCACGTTGCCCGTCATCGCGGTGATCGGCGCGGCCGTCGCGATGGCCATGAAGACCACCCCGAGCAGGCCCACGGCGTTGGGCTTCAGCCGGTGAACGACGCCTTCCTCGTCCGTCTTCGCCGCCGGGGCGACTGACTCGTCCACTGCCATCGGGGTGGCCCCTCTCCTGGTCGTCCGCTGGTGCACTCGCTCGTGCACTGGACCGGAACTCTGTAGCCCGAATGAGTCGGCCAAGGGTGTCGGGGCGTTAAATGTTTGTCAACCAGACCTTTAGAAATCTCCCTTGGCCCTGGCGAAATCTGGCGGCAACACGTGCCTCGTACGGTCGCGGACATGAGCCCCTACACCTCCACCCTCGGTGGCGAGCGGCACCGCTTCGACTCCCTCGCCCGCCTGCTCGCCGCCGCGAGCCCCGAACGCTCCGGCGACCGGCTGGCCGGCCTCGCCGCCCGTTCGGCACAGGAGCGGGTCGCGGCGCGCTGGGCGCTGGCGGAGGTGCCCCTCACCGACTTCCTCACCCAGCCCCTGATCCCCTACGAGGACGACGACGTCACCCGGCTCATCCTCGACACCCACGACGCGGCCGCCTTCGCACCGGTCGCCGCCCTGACCGTCGGGGAACTGCGGGAGTGGCTGCTGTCGGAGGCGGCGGACGCGGTGACCCTGGCCGCTCTCGCCCCCGGGCTGACCCCGGAGATGGTCGCGGCCGTCTCCAAGCTCATGGGCAACGCCGACCTGGTCGCCGTGGCGCGCAAGGTACGGGTCGTGACCGCCTTCCGGTCCACGATCGGCCTGCCCGGCCGGCTCGCCACCCGCCTCCAGCCCAACCACCCCACCGACGACCCGGCGGGCGTGGCGGCCGCACTGCTGGACGGCCTGCTGCTGGGCTCCGGCGACGCCGTGATCGGCATCAACCCGGCCACCGACAGCCCCAAGGCCGTACGGGACCTGCTGGAACTGCTCGACGGGGTGATCGAGCGGTATGCCATCCCCACCCAGTCCTGCGTGCTGTGCCATGTCACGACGAGCGTCGACCTCATGGAGCGCGGCGCGCCCGTCGACCTCGTCTTCCAGTCCATCGCGGGCACCCAGGCCGCGAACGCCTCCTTCGGCGTGACGCTCGGCCTGCTCGACGAGGCGCACGAGGCGGCGCGGGGGCTGGGGCGCGGCACGGTCGGGAACGACGTCATGTACTTCGAGACCGGGCAGGGCAGCGCCCTCTCCGCCGACGCGCACCACGGCGTCGACCAGCAGACGGTCGAGGCACGGGCGTACGCGGTGGCACGCCGCTACGACCCCCTGCTGGTCAACACGGTCGTCGGCTTCATCGGCCCGGAGTACCTCTACGACGGCCGGCAGATCCTGCGCGCCGCCCTCGAGGACCACTTCTGCGGCAAGCTGCTCGGCCTGCCCATGGGCCTGGACATCTGCTACACCAACCACGCCGACGCCGATGACGACGACATCGCCACCATGCTCACGATGCTCGGTGTGGCCGGGGCGTCCTTCGTCATCTGCACCCCGGGCGGCGACGACATCATGCTCAACTACCAGTCGGCCTCGTACCACGACGCGCTCTATCTGCGGGAGGTGCTGGGGCTGCGACCGGCGCCGGAGTTCGAGGCGTGGCTGGGGTCGATCGGGCTGCTGGACGAACGGGGCGGGATCCGCGAGGTGTCCGGAACCACCCATCCACTGACGGCGATCGGACGGGAGTTGGCGGCATGACGAACGACCAGGTGTCTCAAGTCCCCGAGGTGTCTCAAGTCCCCGAGGCATCTCGAGTCTCCGAGATGTCCCACGTGTCCGCGGTATCGCAAATCTCCGAGGTGTCCCAGGTGTCCCCGATACCTCACATACCCATGGCGAACGGCGAGTTGTGGACCGCGTTGCGCCGCCGCACCCAGGCCCGCATCGGCCTCGGCCGGGCCGGTTCCGCGCTGCCCACCCGCCACCGCCTCGAACTCCAGGCCGCGCACGCCGCCGCCCGGGACGCGGTGCACTCGCCGTTCGACCCGGACGCGGTCGCGGGCCGGCTGCCCGGCATGCCGACGGTCCGCGTCCGCAGCGCTGCCCCCGACCGCCTCACCTACCTCCAGCGCCCCGACCTGGGCCGCCGCCTGCACCCCACAGACCGGGCCCATCTGCCCGTGGGGGACTGGGACGTGGTCTTCGTCGTCGCCGACGGGCTCTCCAGCCGGGCGGTGCACGAGCACGCGGCACGGATGGTGCGCTCCACGGCGGACCGGCTGGGGGAGACCTGGCGCGTGGCCCCCGTCGTCCTCGCCGAACAGGCCCGGGTGGCCCTCGGCGACGACGTGGCGGCGGCGATGGGAGCGAAAGCGGTCGTGGTCCTGGTCGGCGAACGCCCCGGAATGTCGGCCGCGGACTCCCTCGGCGCGTACCTGACCTACGCCCCGAACCCCGGCGTCACCACCGACGCCGACCGCAACTGCCTGTCCAACATCCGGCCGCCCCTGGGCCTGGACTACGAGACGGCGGCGGCGAAGCTGGCGGGGCTCATGGAGCGGGCGCGGGAGCTGGGGGGCACGGGGGTGCGGCTGAAGGACGAGACCGACCCTGATGGCGTAGTCGAGCCGCTACTCTGAGTTGTGGCTGGTCCGCAACAAGGGGAGGGCGCATCATGACACTCATGGCAGAGGGACCGACGATAAGCGACACCGAGCCCGACAGCTTCGAGGAACTTCTGGACATCCTCGACGAGCTGAACCTGCGAGACGGCTTCAAGGCAGAGATCATCAGGGGGAGCGTCGTCGTCTCGCCGTGGTCGAAGGCCTATTACTACGACGTCCTGGAGTCGGTGTGCGACCAACTGCGGCCGCACCTTCCTGAAGGACATCGGATCAGCTACGGCCCGTTCCTGTTCGTGTTCCCGAACTCCGAGCGCGCCTACGGCCCCGACATCCACGCCGCGCATCGGAGCGTCAGTCGGCACACGAGCAACCATTTGGACGGCGAAGCGCTTTCCTTCGTCGCGGAACTCACCTCCCCCTCCACCCGGGACGACGACCTGACCGACAAGGTCGAGGTCTACGCCAAGGCGGGCGTCCCCGTCTACCTCGTACTCGACATGAAGAAGGAGCAGGCCATCGTCTACGGGTCCCCCTCCGCGACGGGCTACGAGGTCCGCTTCAGCAAGCCCTTCGGCGAGAAGCTCCCGATCCCCGCTCCCTTCGACTGCACCCTCGACACGACCGGGTTCCACCCGCCTGGGCAGACCACCCAGCCCTGAGTCACCGCCCCGGCAGCATCAACCCCAGCGCCCCCTCCCGCACCGTCCACGTCCGCCTCCGTACCGGCCCCGCGACCTGCGCGTCCGCCCGGTAGCGGAAGTCCGCGCCCGAGACGGTCACCGTCCGCCCCAGAGCCGTCAGCGGGGGCGCCTCCGCGCCCATCGACAGCGGGCGCACCTCCACGAGCGCCGTGCCGGCCGGGCCCGGGGTCACCGACACCGCCTCCACCGGCTGGTCGAGGTCGATCAGCGTCACCCCGTCGACCTCGATCCGCAGCCGGGCCGGTCCGGGCGGGGAGAGGGCGGAGGCGAGGCCACGGGAGGGCCGGGACGGCGCCAGGGTCCGTACGAGGGACTGGTACGTCCGCAGCCACGGCCGGGCGGCGGCGGCCTCCGCCAGCGGCCCGCCCCCGGTCGCCTCCTCCGCCCGCTCCTCCTGCGGAGCCGGCGTGGCCGGCGGGATCCGCAGCGCGCCCAGCACCACCCCGTCGCTGTCGTCGACCAGCAGGTCCAGCCGCCGCTCCGACCCGTCCAGCGCGGCGCGGGCCGCCGCCACCGCGCCCGTGGGCACCCCCAGGGCGTGCGCGACGCCGAGCGTGCCGCCCACCGGCACCACCGACAACAAGCACCCCGCCAGCTCCCGCTGCCGGTGCAGCAGGCCCACCGTCCGCAGCAGCGCACGGTCGTCGCCGACCACCACGGGCCGTCGCGAACCGCGCCGCGCGAGAACCCGGGCGAATTCCTCCGGGCCGTCCGGCAGACACACCTTGGTGCTGGCCGCACCCGCGCTGAGCACGTCTTTCGCGATCCTGACGGACTCCCCGTCCGCCCTCCGGGCGACCGGATCGATGATCACCAGCAGCTGATCCGGCGTCGCGAAAGTCGCCACCTCGGTCCTGCCTCGCTTCCTCGGGTAGCATCTTTGTGCAAGAGCCCCTTGCGCTATTGCGCCAGGGGCTTCGTCTATTCCGGGGCATCCGGGTCCGACGGAGTGTGGCCGGCGACGGTCACGGTGCGGCCAACGACGGCCGCGGTGCACGTGGTGGAACGATCTGCCGCGTACGCCCCTGACCTTGGACATGCCCCACCCGGAAGGGGTGTACGCGCGTGCCCGCACTTGTGCTGCTCGGTGCTCAGTGGGGTGACGAAGGCAAGGGAAAGGCCACCGACCTGCTCGGTGGCTCGGTGGACTATGTAGTGCGCTATCAGGGCGGCAACAACGCCGGCCACACGGTCGTCGTGGGCGACCAGAAGTACGCACTCCACCTCCTCCCTTCCGGAATCCTGTCTCCCGGCTGTACGCCGGTCATCGGTAACGGCGTCGTCGTCGACCCGTCGGTCCTGCTCTCCGAGCTGAGCGGTCTGAACGAGCGCGGAGTCGACACGTCGAAGCTGCTCATCAGCGGCAACGCGCACATCATCACGCCGTACAACGTCACTGTCGACAAGGTGACGGAACGCTTCCTCGGAAAGCGCAAGATCGGCACCACCGGCCGGGGCATCGGACCGACCTACGCGGACAAGATCAACCGGGTCGGCATCCGCGTCCAGGACCTCTACGACGAGTCGATCCTCACGCAGAAGGTCGAGGCGGCCCTCGACGGCAAGAACCAGCTGCTGACCAAGCTGTACAACCGCCGCGCGATCGCCGTCGACCAGGTGGTGGAGGAGCTGCTCGGCTACGCCGAGAAGCTGGCCCCCTACGTCACCGACACGGTCCTGGTCCTCAACCAGGCCCTGGAGCAGAACAAGGTCGTCCTCTTCGAGGGCGGTCAGGGCACGCTCCTGGACATCGACCACGGCACGTACCCCTTCGTCACCTCGTCGAACCCGACCGCGGGCGGCGCCTGCACCGGCGCCGGCGTCGGCCCGACGAAGATCAGCCGGGTCATCGGCATCCTGAAGGCCTACACGACCCGCGTCGGCTCGGGCCCGTTCCCGACCGAGCTCTTCGACGAGGACGGCGCGGCCCTGCGCCGCATCGGCGGCGAGCGGGGCGTGACGACCGGCCGGGACCGCCGCTGCGGCTGGTTCGACGCGGTCATCGCCCGGTACGCGACCCGCGTCAACGGCCTGACGGACTTCTTCCTCACCAAGCTCGACGTCCTGACCGGCTGGGAGCAGATCCCCGTCTGCGTCGCCTACGAGATCGACGGCAAGCGCGTCGAGGAACTCCCGTACTCGCAGTCCGACTTCCACCACGCGAAGCCGATCTACGAGACCCTCCCCGGCTGGTCCGAGGACATCACCAAGGCGAAGACGTTCTCCGACCTCCCGAAGAACGCCCAGGCCTACGTCAAGGCGCTGGAGGAGATGTCCGGCGCCCCGATCTCCGCGATCGGCGTGGGCCCGGGCCGCACCGAGACGATCGAGATCAACTCGTTCCTGTAGCCGACCCCAGCGCGACGGCGACCTCGGCGGAGACCCCGCCGGTCGCCGTCGCGCACCCGTCTCAAGCGGTTTCCGCCAGCCGGTGTTCGAGCCCGTCGCGCATCGTCGTCGCTCGTGGGTCGTCGAAGTCGGACAGGAGGCGTAGCGCCTCCGCCCAGTGCCGACGTGCTGTCCGCCAGGCCTCGGGGGACTCGTCGAGCAGGGCCGAGCCCAGGCCGTCCAGGGCCAGGGCCTCGTGCCAGGCGTCGTGCAGGCCGTGGTGGGCGGCGGCGGCCTGTCGGTGGAAGTCGGCCGCCTCTGCGGGACGGTCGAGGCGACGGTAGACCTCGCCCGTGTGGTGCCACGCGAACGCCTGTTTGCTGCGGTCTCCGAGCTGGAGCTGCAACGCGGCGGACCGCTGGTAGGTGGTCAGGGCGTCGGCGAACTTGCCGGCCGCCTGCTGGGCCTCCCCGAGAGCGAGCAGCCAGTAGGCCTCCAGACGGAGGTTGCGCAGACCGAGGGCGATGTCGACCGCCGCCTGAGCCGAGGACAAGGACTCCTCGACGTCGCCCTGTTCCCGCTGGAGCCCGCTCAGCAGGCGCAGGACGTTGCCCTCGCCTCGCCGGTTGCGCAGGGCGCGGTGTGCCGTCAGCGCCTGCTCGACGGCCGTCGCGGCCTGCGGAAGGCGTCCGGCCCGGTAGTGGGTGGTGGCGAGGTTGGACAGCGCGGTGGCGGTCCAGTGGGCCGAGCCCTGTTCCTGGAAGTCGGCGATGGCCTGCTCGAAGTGGCGGGCGGCGGCGTCCAGCTGCCTGCGGTGGAGGTGGTTCAGCCCGATCAGGTTGCGTGAGTGGGCGGTGTTGAGCCGGTCGCCCAGTTCCTCCCAGATCTCCAGCGCGCGTCGATGGCATGCGAGGCTCGCGGCCAGATCGTTGACCCGTGCGTAGGCCATGCCGAGGTCCGTGAGCAGCAGGCCCTCCGCGGCCCGGTCGCCGGCCCGGCCCGCCGCCTCCAGCCCGATACGGCCCACGCCCAGCCAGTCGGCGCCCGCGGCCGACGGGAACTGCGCGTGCCACAGCACCGCGCACAGCTGCCAGGCGAGCCGGTCGTCCTCGACGGCGGCCGCGGCGCGGACCGCCTGAAGGATGTTGGGGTGCTCCCGCTCGGCCCAGTCCACTGCCGCGTCGTAGTCGGCGAAGGTCAGCGGGCGTACCCCGTCCGGGGGCGCCGGGAGAGCCAGGCGGTCCTCGTCGGGGCTGATCCAGCTCTGTGCCGCGTCGGTGGTGTGGAGATACCACTCCAGAACGCGGCGCAGCGCGCTTCTCCGCTCCTGTGGGGGCTCCTCGTGCTGTGCCTGGTCGAGGGAGTAGGCGCGCAGCAGGTCGTGGAACTGGTAGCGGTCCGGGGCGGTCTGTTCCAACAGGTGAGCCCCGACCAGGGAGTCCAGCAGCTGGCGGGCCCGGATCGTGGTCACCCCGGTGAGGGCCGCGGCGGCGGCCAGGCTGAACTCGGGGCCGGGATGCAGGCCCAGCAGACGGAAGAGCCGGGCGGCCTGGTCGGGAAGTGCGCGATAGGACCAGGCGAAGACGGTGCGGACCGCTTCGGATTCGTCGTCGTCGCCGGTGCTCAAGGCGTCCCACAGGGCGGACTCGTCCCGGAGGTCGGCCGTCAGATCGTGCAGTCGCATGTGGGGATGGCTGGCGGCCCGTTCGGCGGCGATGCGCAGGGCCAGGGGCAGCCGCGCGCAGAGCCGGGCCAGTTCGGCGAGTTGCTGTTCGTCGTCCTGCGGCCGGTAGCCGGCGGTCACGGCCCGCAACAGGGCGATGGCCTCGCGCTCGGGCAGCGTGCCCAGGGTGAGTCGGCGCGCTCCGTCCCGGACGGCGAGGCCGGACAACCGGCTGCGGCTGGTGACGACGACGAGTGAGCTGGCGCCGCCGGGCAGCAGCGGGCGGACCTGGGCCACCGTGGCCGCGTTGTCGAGCACCACCAGGGTCCGGCGGTCGGCGAGGAGCGAGCGGTAGAGCGCCGCCGCCGCGTCGAGGTCCTGCGGCACGGACGGCGCACGGACTCCCAGCGAGGTCAGCAGACGGTGCAGAGCCTCCTGGGCGGTGACCGGCTGCCCCGGGTCGTACCCGCGGAGATTGACGTAGAGCTGACCGTCGGGAAAGCGGTCGCGGACCTGGTGGGCCCAGCGCAGCGCGAGTGAGGTCTTGCCGGCGCCCGCGGTCCCGGCGATCACGTACACCGAGACGACGAGCGGACCGCCGCTGTCGTCCGTCAGCACCGCGTTGAGCTCGTCGAGTTCGTCGGTTCGGTTGACGAAGCCGCGTACGTCGGCGGGCAGTTGCCGTGGCGTGGGCGTCGTGGAGCCGTCGCGGTCCGGCGCGGTCGCCTGTTCGTGGAAGTGGATTCCCCCGGTGATGTCCCTGGCCTGCACGACGTCGCGGGACGACGTCTCCGACAGTTCGGAGTGCGTGCTGCCGGGCCGCTCGTCGTCGGCGCCGGTCACAGTGCTACGGGCGGGGGCAGGTGCGCCACCTCGCGCTCGAAGTAGGTCCGCACGTCTTCCCCCGTCTCGTAGAGCTTCCTGATGTAGTTCTCCCAGCCTCTGACCAGCTCCTGGTCGGTGTAGCGGACCGCGCCGACCGTGGCGCCGGTCTCGGTGTAGAGGACCTGGAAGAGGGTGCTGCGGCCGAGGACGACGATCTCCGGCAGCCGCCCTTCGCGCTCGGCCGAGGCCACCTGCTCGGCGCTGACGACGTGGATCCGCTCGCCGTACTCCGCGCGCTGGCGATGGGAGTGGAGCTCCCACTGCGCATACGGCGACAGCGGCTGCTCCACCACCCGCACGCGGTGGAAGAGATGGCCCTTGCGCCGGTCTTCGCGGGCGGTGGCGTGCAGGGCTTCGCGCCGGTCGTCGAGCAGCCGCAGCGCCAGCTCCCACTCGCCCCGCCGCAGCGCGTCCCGGCTGGGGCTGCCCTCCTCCTCGAAGTGCTGCCGTCGCTCCAGCTTCCAGGAGTCCGTGTCGCGGATCGCCGCCTCGCGGGTCCGGAAGTCGCGTTTGTAGGCGGCCAGGGTGAGGCTGTGCCCCTGCTCGGGCGCGAGGATCGGGGGAAGGAGGTCAAGCATCGGCGATGTCCTCCCCGGCCGCCCTGAGCATGTTCCCCGGGATGACGACCAACCGCTCGTCCGGGGCGAGGCGTACGCCGTCCGGGAGGCGGGAGCGGTAGGCGCCGGTGAGGTCCCGGCCGATGACAGCGATGTCGCCGTTGTCCAGCTGCCAGATGTCCGGGCACTCGTCACGGCCGTCCGAGTTGCCTAACTCCTCGGCCGACTTCCCCAGCCTTCGTTCGAATAACGCTGACGGGTCGGCCTCCCAGGCGCGGGCGCGGGTCATGTACCGCCTCCAGTCGATGTCTTCGCTTAAATGGCACAACCACCCACTACGGATTGTAGCCAATTCGATACGGAGGACAACGGGGCGTCAGGCCACCGTGCCCAGGCCCTCCCGCCCCGCGCCGCTTCCTCGCCCCACGCCCCTGCTGCCCCCCATGCCCTTCCTTGACCGGCCCATGGCCTGCTCCTGGTTCCGCCCGGAACTGGCGGAACGCAACCATCTACGCGGGTAGTGCCGTTCCTCCAACCTCCCCCCGTTTCAGGAGCCCCGAATGCACGTCAGCCCCGTCGACCCCGTCGACAACCCCATGAACCGCCGTGAGTTCGTGCAGAAGTCGGCCGTGACCGGAGCGGCGGTGGCCATCGCGGGAACGGTCGGCGCCGGCACCGCCGAGGCCGCCGAGAGCAAGCGCCCCAGACCGCCGAAGTCCCCCCGCACCTGGTCCTTCTCCATCCTGGGCACCACCGACCTGCACAGCCACGTCTTCGACTGGGACTACTACAAGGACGCCGCCTACACGGACGCCAAGGGCAACTCCGTCGGCGTCGCCCGGGTCGCGACCCTCGTCAAGCAGCAGCGCGCGGCGAAGGGCGAGGACCACGTCCTGCTCGTCGACGCCGGCGACATCATCCAGGGCACCTCGCTGGCCTACTACTTCGCCCGCGTCGCCCCGATCACCGGGACGGACGGCAAGAAGGGCCCCCGGCACCCGATGGCCGTCGCCATGAACCACATGCGCTACGACGCCGCCGCCCTCGGCAACCACGAGTTCAACTACGGCATCGAGGTGCTCAGGAAGTTCGAGCAGCAGTGCCGCTTCCCGCTCCTCGGCGCCAACGCCCTGGACGCGAAGACCCTGCGCCCCGCCTTCGCGCCGTACACCGTGAAGCGGATCCGCGTCCCCGGCGCCCCGGACATCAAGGTCGGCATCCTCGGCCTCACCAACCCCGGCATCGCCCTGTGGGACAAGGACAACGTCAGCGGGAAGATGGTCTTCCCGGGCCTCGTCGAGCAGGCGAAGAAGTACGTGCCCCGGCTGCGCGCGCTCGGCTGTGACGTGGTCTTCCTGACCGACCACTCGGGTCTGGACGGGAGTTCGTCGTACGGCGACGAGCTGCCCTACGTCGAGAACGCGTCCAACCTCGTCGCCCAGCAGGTCCCGGGCATCGACGCGATCCTGGTCGGCCACACCCACGTCGAGGTGCCGTCGTACACCGTCAAGAACGAGGAGACCGGCGAGGACGTCCTGCTCTCCGAGCCGTACTGCTGGGGCTACCGGCTCAGCGTCTTCGACTTCGAGGTCGAGCTGGAGCACGGCTGCTGGAAGGTGACGAGCAAGACGGCCCAGACGCTCAACCCGAACACCGTGGACGAGGACCCGGAGATCAGGAAACTCCTGGAGGCCGACCACGAGTTGGTGGTGAAGTACGTCAACACGGCCGTCGGCACCTGTACGTCCGACCTCTCGGCGGCGGAGTCCTGCTGGAAGGACGTGCCCATCATGGACTTCATCCACGAGGTCCAGACGCAGACCGTCAAGGCGGGCCTGTCGACCGCCGACGCGGCCCTCCCGCTGATCTCGGTCGCCGCCCCCTTCAGCCGCACCGCCGACATCCCGCAGGGCTCCGTCACCATCAAGGACATCGCGGGCCTCTACATCTACGACAACACCCTGTACGGAAAGAAGCTGACGGGCGCCCAGCTCAAGGACTACCTGGAGTACGCGGCGAAGTACTACCACCAGGTCCCGGCGGGCACCGCCGTCGACACGGCGACCCTCACCAACGCCAACAACTTCTGGGACTACATGTACGACACCGCCGCGGGCGTCTCCTACGAGATCGACATCGCGCAGGCGGAGGGGTCGAGGATCAAGAACCTCGCCTACAACGGGACCGCGGTCGCCGACGACCAGGTCTTCGTCGTCGCCGTCAACAACTACCGCGCCAACGGCGGCTCCGGCTACCCGCACATCGCCGCCGCCGACATCGCGTACAGCTCCACCAACGAGATCCGCCAGCTGATGATCGACTACGTGGTGGCCAAGGGCGCCCTGGACCCGGCCGACTTCGCGGTCGCCAACTGGAAGCTGACCCAGGCGGGGACGCCGGTGTTCTGAGGGGCCGGGGGCGGCCTCCCGGGCGCCGTGGTCGCGTGGCGGTGGGCATCGGAACGAGGGCGACATGCGCCGCATACAGCGCTCGTTCCTGCCCTATTCTCGACTTACGACGCATACCGTCGGCCTGGTCGGCCCGGCCGGCCTCAGGGAAGAGGGTGTCCGTGGAACCGATCGCACCTGCGCTGCTGATGGCCCTGGCCGGAGGAACGTTGGGCGCGGCCGGACAGCAGGTCTGGGCGTCCCTGTGGAGCCTGGTCAGGCGCCGGTCGACGGAGGGGCTGCCGGACGGGGAGTCGCGCGGCGAGGACGAGTTGACGGCGCTGGACGCGGCGCGCGACGACGAGGCACGGGCCCGGGAGCTGGCCGAGGCGCTGGCCCTGCGGGCCCGTCAGGACCCGGCGTTCGCCAGGGCGTTGGACGCCTGGCGGCGCGAGGCCGAGGCGGTGGACGCCACCCCGACCGGCTCGGGCGATGTGCGCAGCGAGATCTCCGGCGGCGTCTTCCACGGCACGGTCGTCCAGGCCCGGGACATCAACGGGTCCGTGCACTTCGGGGGCCGGTCGTGACGGGTCGGCCGTGACGGGTCGGCCGTGACGGGTCGGCCGAACGGAAGCTCATGATCGAACAGTTGCGACCCCGTTGATCGTCTTGCGTTCCGAGTCGTCGGCACCGTTCCGCGCCGCCCGCATATGCGTACATATCCAGCATAACGGCCCAAACAGGCATATCGTGAAGCTGTGTGACCGCGCGCGCCGCCCGGAAGAAGTCGACGAGAAGAAGGTGAGTGCGATGCGCATGATGCTGAAGGCGTCCATGGACACCGAGAAGGCCAACGAGGCCATCCGGAACGGGACTCTCGGAAAGCTGCTCGAGGAGTCCATGGAACAGATCAAGCCCGAGGCGGCGTACTTCACCGCCGAGGGTGGCCGGCGCACCGCCTTTCTCGTCTTCGATCTCCAGGATCCCTCCGACCTCCCGTCGATCAGCGAGCCGTTCTTCCTCAACCTGGGCGCCGACCTCACCTACACCCCGGTGATGAACGCGGAGGACGTCGCGAAGGGTCTCGCCAAGATCCGCTAGCTGAAGACGATCATCGACCCCTGCGCGAGGCTCCGGGTGGCCGCCGCGTGCAGTCCCAGCCAGACGTGCCGCTCGCGGGCGAAGGGGCTCGGGTCGTACGGCGCCGGTACGGCGGGCTCCTCCAACTCCGTGGGCGCGGCGGGCGGTTGGGGCGGTGCGGGCGGGTTCGTCGGGTCGATGCCGATCGACGGGGCGACGAACTCCAGTTCCCGCAGCAGGCACTGGGCGGAGCCCAGCGGGCCGCCCCCGGCGAGGAGTTCGTCGTTGGACAGCGGGGCGGGGAAGTCGACGGGGACGTACGCGCCCGCGTGGTCGTAGTGCCAGACCAGGTGGGACTGCTGGGCCGTGCCCTCGAACATCTCCAGCAGCTGCTCGTAGTCGCCGCCGAGTTCGTCGACGGGCGTCACCGGCAGTCCGCACACCTGGAGCAGATAGGCGCGGCGCAGGAAGTGCAGGGCGTCGTAGTCGAAGCCGGCCACCGGGGCGACGTCTCCGGAGAGGCCGGGCATGTACTGGTACACGGGCACCGGCGGGAGTCCCGCCTCCGCGAGCACCTTGTTGTACTGCGCGAGTTCCTCGGCGAACGGATTGTCGGGGGTGTGGCACAACACGTCGACGAGCGGCACCAGCCACAGGTCACAGGCCAAAGAAAGCTCCTCACTCAGCGCGTCGCGTTCCCGGCCGGTGTTCCCGGTCGGCGTTCCCGGTCAGGAAGGGTAGTCGGTACGGCGCACGTCAGCGCCCCTCGTGCGCCGTCGCGTGCAGGTCCCATACCCACACACCGCCCACCTGCCTACCCGGGCGGCCCACCAGTTTCCGTACGGTCTCCCGCAGCCGGTCGTCGTTCTTCTGCGGGGCCAGCACCAGCGCGCCCGCCCGCCAGTACGCGAGGTCCTGGCGGGCCTCGGCCCGCGCACGGGCGTCGATCACCGGGACCACGCCCGTGTACCGCACGTCCCGCAGCAGGCTCGCCGTCCAGCGCAGCGGGACGCCGTAGACGCCGGTGCGGTCGCCGTCGCCGTACGGTCCGTTGAAGTAGCCGCCGGGCATCCGGAAGCCGAGGCCGGCCGCGGTCTGCCAGTGCAGCGCCTCGGCGTCCTCGGGTTCGGCGAGCGGCACCGGGACCAGGGTCTCGCCGGCGCGGACGTACGACTTCCAGGTGCCGTCGGTGAAGAAGGCGGGCGCCTCGGTGCGCGGCTCGGACTTCAGGGGGGCCGGGACGAGGGGGAGCAGGGCGAGGCAGACGGCGAGGAGTCCGGCGTACTGCGTGCCGAGGCGGCGGGCGCGGGCCAGGTCGCCGATCGCCAGGGCGAGCAGCATGCCCAGCGCGGGGGCGCAGACCAGCGCCACCCGGCTCTCGATGACCGACTCGAAGAGCGGGAGGCCGTCCAGCAGGGCCCAGGGGCCGGGGACCGTGGTGTCGGTGAGGGGGAGCGGGACACGGGGGCCGAGCGAGAGCACGGCCGCGCCCGCCGCGGTGCAGGCCAGCGCCTTGACGGCGGGCCGCCGCCACAGCCGTACGGTGATCGCGAGGGCGAGCAGGGCCAGGGGCCAGCCGTAGAAGGCGTTCTGCTCGGTCGGGTTGAGGGAGAGGGCGTCGGCGCGGGCGGCGTCGCCCGCGATCAGGGAGCGCTCGGCGAAGGAGAGCAGCGCGCGCACGGAGTTCGCGGTGCCGACGGCGTCGCCGTGGTCGATCCCGGTGTAGCTCTGCGGGCCGGAGAACTGCCAGGCCAGCGGGTAGACGACGAGCGGCAGACAGACCGCGGCGGCGATCGCGAGGCCGCGCAGCACAGGGCCTACGGCTCTCCGCGCCACCTGCGGGCGTACGGCGGCGTAGGCGGCGGCGAACAGGAGCATGCCGAGGGCGGCGAGGAGGAGCGGCTCCTCGCCGAGGAAGAACTGGTAGGCCGCCAGCAGGCCGAGGGCGATCGCGTCCCGGGTGACCCGCGCGCCGGTCGTCAGACGCAGGGCGCGGTCGATGATCGGCGGGATCATGAACAGGACGACGAAGTTGGGGTGGGCGTTGGCGTGGCTGACCATCGGCGGCGCGAACGCGGCGAGGGCGGCTCCCGCGAAGGCCGCCCCGCGCTGGCGCACCAGCCGCTTCACGATCAGCCGGTACCAGGCTGCGGCGGTCGCGGCCAGGCCCAGGGTCATCACGAGGCTGAGAGCGAGGGCCGGGCCGAGGAGCAGGGTGACGGGGGTCAGGGGGACCGACAGGCCCAGCATGGCCGTGTTGGCCATCAGGTTGACGCCGTCGGGGAAGCCCTGGAGGTCGGTGAAGAAGGGGTTGCGCAGATGGGAGACGTTGTCGGCGGTCACCGCGAAGAACCACTCCCACTGGTTCTGGTCCTGGAGGGAGTCGGTGAGGTAGCGGTGCGCCGGGTCGAAGAAGCGGCCGGAGCAGAGCGCCACGGCCATCGCCAGGAAGAGGAAGGCGGCGAGCATGTCGGCCGGGCGGGGGCGGGGGAGGCGTATGCGGGCCAGGTCGACGAGGAACCGCAGGTAGTCCGGCGGGCGGATCTTCGAGCCGGGGCGGTGCGACCAGTGCACCGGCACCTCGGCGACCGGCCAGCCGGACCGCTGGAAGTGGCGCAGCACCTCCACGTCGATCGCCCAGCCGTTGACCCGGGAGGCGGCGAACGCGGCGCGGGCCCGGTCGCCGTCGAACAGCTTGAAGCCGCACTGGGTGTCCCGGATCCCGCGGACCGAGGTGGCGCGGATCAGCGCGTTGCCCGCCGTGCCGACCAGCTCGCGGACCCGGTGCTGCCGCTCGCCCAGGGTCGCCCCGGGCACGGCACGCGAACCGATCGCCGCCGCCGCGCGTCCGTCGGCGAGCGCCGCCTCCAGCCGTTCCAACTCCTCTGCCGGGGCGGCGAGATCGGCGTCCGTGACCAGGACGCGGCGGCCCCGGCTGGCGGCGACCCCGAGGCGCAGGGCGTGGCCCTTGCCCCGGCGGGCGGGCGCGGAGACGAGCCGCAGCCGCGGGTCCCGGCGCAGGGCGACGATCTCGCGGGTGGCGTCGGTGGAGCCGTCGTCGGCGACCAGGATCTCCCAGGTCCCCCAGCGGTCCCCGGCCCGCTCGGCACGCTCCAGATAGCGGGTGAGCGCGTCGAGGGTGGGGCCGAGCCGTCGTTCCTCGTTGTAGGCGGGGACGACGACGGAGAGGTCGAGGACGTCCGCCTCGGCCGTCCTGGTCGCCGTCTTCTCGAGTGCGCCGGTGTTCTCGAGTGCGCTGTTGGAGACCGTGCCGTTGGACTTGGACGTCACCGTGCCGCCAGTCGCTCGATCAGGGCGACGGAGTGGGCGTTGTACGCGGCGAGTATCGCGCGGGCGGCGAAGGTGTCACGGCGGTACAGGGCGTCGACGAGCTCGGTGTGCCCGGCCCACAGCTGGCCGCGCAGCTCCGTCAGCCGGCGCAGATGCTGCACCGTGCACACCCAGGACTGCACGCGCAGCCGGTGCAGGAAGTCGGAGAGATAGGCGTTGCCGAACATAGCGCTCAGTTCGCGCCAGAACCGCAGGTCGTAGCCGATGAGGACGGTGAGGTCGCCGGCCGACGCGGCCCGCTGGGCCTCCTCGCCGCGCCGGCGTACGCCCGCGATGGCGGCGGCTATCCGCGGTTCCTCGAAGTCCTGCCGCCGCTGGCGGCCCTCGTCCAGGAGGAGGAACATGCCCTCGATGATCAGGCTGCGCGCCTCGATCATGCCCCGGAAGTCCTCGGCGGAGTACTCGTGGACCCGGAAGCCCCGGTGCTGGTCCGCCTCCAGCAGCCCCTGCGCCGACAGGTCGACCAGGGCCTCGCGGACGGGGGTCGCGGAGACGCCGTACTGCTCGGCGATCTCCTTCACCGTGAACTCCTGCCCGGGCTGCAGCCGCCCCGCCAGCACCTCGTCGCGCAGCGCGTCGGCGATCTGCTGCCGCAGGGTGTTGCGCGTCACGGCGGCGTTGCCGGTGCTGCCGGGCATGGTCGGGGCGTCTCCCTCGGGTGTGCGAAAAAATGGCGTGCTCGTCGTTATGTACGAGCACGCCACCTTACGCGTTCGAGGATTTCAAGCCCCTGCTGCTGCGGGGTGATCTCGTCGGCCCTCGCACGGTGATCTCATCGGCCTTCACGCCGTGATCTCATCGGCCCTCGCACCGTGATCTCATCGGCCCTCGCACCGTGAACTCGGCGGTCCTCACACGGTGAACTCGTCGGCCGCCGACAGTGCCGTGTCGAGGGCCGCGAGACCCTCCTTGACCTCGGACTCCGAGACGTTGAGCGGCGGCACGAAGTGGGTGCGGTTCATGTTCACGAACGGCCACACACCGGCCTTCTTGGCCGCGGCCGCGAAGGCGGCCATCGCCGCGTTGGCCTCGCCGGCCGCGTTGTACGGCACCAGCGGCTCGCGCGTCTCGCGGTCCTTCACCAGCTCCAGCGCCCAGAACATGCCGACGCCGCGCACCTCGCCGACGCTCGGGTGCCGCTCGGCCAGCGCCCGCAGGCCGGGCTCGACGACGGACGCGCCCAGGTTCTTCGCGTTCTCGACGACGCCCTCCTCCGCCATGACCTCGATCGTCGCGACGGCGGCGGCACAGGCCAGCGGGTGCCCGGAGTACGTCAGACCGCCCGGGTAGGGCCGCTTGCCGAAGGTCTCCGCGATCGCGCCGGAGATGGCGACCCCGCCGAGCGGCACGTATCCGGAGTTCACGCCCTTGGCGAAGGTCATCAGGTCGGGCGTCACGTCGAACAGGTCGGCCGCGAACCACTCGCCGGTCCGTCCGAAACCGGCCATGACCTCGTCCAGGATGAACACGATCCCGTGCCGGTCGCAGATCTCGCGCACACCGGCGAGATAGCCGGGCGGCGGCACCATGATGCCCGCGGTGCCCGGGACGGTCTCCAGGATGATCGCGGCGATCGTGGCCGGACCCTCGAAGGCGATCGTCGTCTCCAGGTGCTCCAGCGCCCGCGCGCACTCCTGCGCCTCGGTCTCGGCGTAGAAGCGGGAGCGGTACAGGAACGGGGCCCAGAAGCGCACGACCCCGGCCGTGCCGCTGTCGGAGGCCCAGCGGCGCGGGTCGCCGGTGAGGTTGACGGCCTGCTGGGTGCCGCCGTGGTACGAGCGGTACGCCGACAGCACCTTCGTACGCCCGGTGTGCAGCCGGGCCATGCGCACCGCGTGCTCGACGGCGTCCGCGCCCGCGTTGGTGAAGAAGATCTTGTCGAGGTCGCCGGGGGTGCGCTCGGCGATCAGCCGGGCCGCCTCCGAACGGGCCTCGACGGCGAAGGCGGGCGCGAAGGTCGTCAGCTTCGCGGCCTGCTCCTGGATCGCGGCGACGACCTTCGGGTGCTGGTAGCCGATGTTCGTGTAGACGAGTCCGCTGGTGAGGTCGAGATACCGCTTGCCGTCGTAGTCCCAGAAGTACGACCCCTCCGCGCCGGCCACGGCGAGCGGGTCGATGAGCTCCTGCGCGGACCAGGAGTGGAAGACATGCGCGCGGTCCGCGGCCTTCACGGCGGCGCCGGCCTGGGGGTTGGGCTGAGGGGTCATGTGAGTGAGCGTAAATGTCCGCGATGCGGAAGCGGTATCGGCGTCCTGTTCCCTGGACGGGGCGATTCCGCGACAGGTTGTCGCGTATGCGGGGCGATTGTCGCGGGGCGGGCGGGGCCGAGGGCCGGCAGATTGACAGCATGCTGTCTAAAAGGCAGTATGCTGTCATAGAGAGCGAATCGAGAAGCAGACCGAGGAGGAGCCATGAGCAGCCGCAAGCCCGTGCATCTCGCCGTCTACGACACCTTCGCCGACTGGGAGACGGGGCACGCGACGGCGTATCTGGCCCGCGCCGGGTACGAGATCCGGACCGTGGGCCCGACCCGGGAGCCCGTCGTCAGCATCGGCGGGCTGCGCGTCACGCCCGACCTGGCCCTGGCCGACGTACGCCCCGAAGACAGCGGCCTGCTGATCCTGCCGGGCGCGGATCTCTGGGACACGGGCGACGACCTGGCCCCCTTCGCCCGCGCCGCGCGGGAGTTCCTGGCCGCCGGCGCCCCCGTCGCCGCGATCTGCGGGGCCGCCGCAGGGCTCGCCCGCGAAGGGCTGCTCGACGACCGCGACCACACCGGTGCCGTCTCCTTCTACCTGGCCGCGACCGGCTACGCGGGCGGCAGGCGGTACGTCGACGCGGACGCCGTCACCGACCGGGGGCTGATCACCGCGGGCCCGACCGAGCCCGTCGCCTTCGCCCGCGAGATCCTCCGGCTCCTCGGGGTGTACGAGGGCGAGGTGCTGGACGCCTGGTACCGGCTGTTCCACGACTCCGACCCGGAGGCGTACGCCGTGCTGGAGAAGGCGGCGGCCGCGCGGTGAGCCGGGAGCGCCAGGACCTGCTCAGCCGTGGCGCCCTCGGGGTCTTCCGGCTGAACGGGCAGTTCCTCGCCGTCGCGGAGGAACTGGCCGGGCCCGCCGGGCTCACCGCCGCCTGGTGGCAGGTGCTCGGCGCGGTGCTGGGCGAGCCCCTGCCGGTGTCCGGCGTCGCCCGCGCCATGGGCATCACGCGGCAGAGCGTGCAGCGCATCGCCGATCTGCTGGTGGAGAAGGGGTTGGCCGAGTATCGGCCCAACCCCGCCCACCGGCGCGCCAAGCTCCTCGCGCCCACGGGGGAGGGGCGGGCCGCGATCGCCCGCATCGACCCCGGACACGCGGCCTTCGCCGACCGGCTGGCCCGGGCGTACGGCGAGACGGAGTGGGCCGAGGCCGTCCGCACGCTGGAGCGGTTGTCCCAGGTGCTGGACGCGCTGGCAGAGCCTGTTGCGGATGAGCCCGTCACCGGGCCTTCGGAAGGACCCGCCGCCGGACCTTCGGAGGAGCCCGTTACCGAACCGTAGACACCGTGCCGCGCGACTCCCCGAATGGCCGGATTATCCTCGGCTCGTTCACACCTGTGGGGGATGTGGGGGAAAGGCGGCGCTGCCATGGAGAAGCTGGGACCGGGGGATCCGCAGCGCATCGGCGGCTACCGGCTGCTCGCGCGGCTGGGCTCGGGCGGTATGGGGCAGGTCTACCTCGCCCGCTCCGACCGGGGGCGGACCGTCGCCGTCAAGCTGGTCCGCCCCGAGCTGGCGGCGCGCGAGGAGTTCCGGGCCCGGTTCCGGCAGGAGGTGCGCAGCGCCCAGCGGGTCGGCGGATTCTGGACCGCGCCCGTCCTCGACGCCGACACCGAGGCCGCCGTGCCCTGGGTCGCCACCGGCTATGTCGCCGGGCCGAGCCTCCAGCAGGTCGTCGGCCACGACCACGGGCCGCTGCCCGAGCGGTCGGTGCGCATCCTCGCCGCCGGGCTCGCCCACGCGCTCACCAACATCCACGCGGCCGGCATCGTCCACCGCGACCTCAAGCCGTCCAATGTGATGGTCACCATCGAAGGCCCCCGGGTCATCGACTTCGGCGTCGCGCGGGCACTGGAGTCCGTGACCGGCGGAACGGGTGGTGCGAGCGGTACGGACGGGGCAGGCGGTGCGGGTGACGGCGGGCTGACGCAGACCGGGTCGGTGGTCGGCTCGCCCGGCTTCATGGCCCCCGAGCAGGTGCGCGGCGACCGCATCACCCCCGCCTGCGACGTCTTCTGCCTCGGCTCCGTCCTCGCCTACGCGGCCACCGGCGCCCTTCCCTTCGGCGCGGAGTCCAGCGGGGTGCACGCCCTGATGTTCCGCATCGTCGAGGAGGAGCCCGAGCTGTCGGGCGTCCCCGAGGGCGTCGCCGACCTGGTCCGCGCCTGCCTGCGCAAGGAACCGGCGGCCCGCCCGTCCCTCGACGAGATACTCCGGCGCACCGGCGCGAGCGACACCCTCCTCGACGGCCGCTCCCGCGACCCCTGGCTGCCGAGCGCTCTGGTCGCCCAACTCGGCCAGCACGCCGTGCGGCTGCTGGAGGTGGAGGACCCGGAGGGCGCCGACACGGCGACGGGCGGCGGCGGCTTCTTCGAGCGCCCCGAGCGACCCGAGCGCCCCGCGCACACCCCCGAGGCCGCCCCGCAGCACTCCGGCCCACGCGGACACAGCCCCTCCCCGGACTCGTACCCCACGCTCGTCGCGGGCCACGAGGGCATCCCGCAGCAGCAGCAGCCGGCCCAAGGCCAGGGCTACGGCCAGGGTCAGAGCCAGGGCTACGGTCACGCCCAGCAGCACCCGCAGTCGACCGGCGCCGCGCCTCAGGCGTACGGCTATCCACACCAGCACCAGCAGGCGCCGTACCCGCAGCCGGTCCCGGACAACCCGTACGCCCAGGATCCGTACGCCCAGGATCCGCACGCCCACGACCCGGCGGCCTACGGCCTCGGCGGCCCGACCCACGCCCCGGGAGCCCCGGGAGCCCCGGGCGGCGGCCCGTCCTACGGCCCCGACGCCCCCGAGGAGCCCCCGCGCCGCAGCCGTCGTACCACCGCGCTGCTCGTCGCGGTCGCGCTGGTGGTGGCGGTGGCCGCCGGGGGCTCGTTGTACGCGTTGATGAACGGCGGCGAGGACGCGAGCGCGCACTCCGCGCCGACCACGGCCGCCGCCTCCGCCACGCCCGGCTCGACCGCCGACGGGTCCGACCCCTCCTCGAAGACCTCGCCGTCCGCCTCCGGTTCGCCCTCCCCGTCCCCCTCGGACGGCGCGGTCCCGGCCGCCTACCTCGGCGCGTGGAAGGCCACGATCGACAACGCGAGCAGCGGTGGCACCGACACCCGCGAACTGACCATCACCCAGGGGAAGGTGGGCGACCCCGTCCTCACGCTGGTCGCCGACGGGGCCGCGTACCACTGCGAGTTCGCCGCCGAGCTCTCCCAGAAGCCGGGCGGCGACGGCCCGTTGAAGATCGGGCCGTCCACCGTCACCACCGGGAAACCGCTCTCCTCGTGCACCCCGGGCACCGCCTCCGAGGTCACGCTGCTGTCCGACGGCAGGCTCCAGCGGATCAACTCCGGCACCGGGGAGAAGCTGACCTACCGCCGAGGGTGAACGTCCGGCGAACGTCCCCCGACCAGTCCGGAATGTCCCCTCGCACAGCCGTACGGTGACCCCACGATCCGACTGGCGGGAGTTGCGGGGGCACCCACAGTGGAGTGGCTGAGCGCTGAGAACGTGGTGGCCGTGGGGACGGCCGTGGTCGGCATCGTCGCGTCCGGCGTCATGGTCTGGTACGAGCGCCGGGTGCCGCGACGTAAGCGCATCGGGTATCGCGTGCAGATGGACAACCCGGTCGGCGACGACGTCCGCTCCGGCCGCCCCAACCGCCGGCTCGGTCTCTTCGAGGAGACCCCGGGCATGTCGGACGCCACGCTCGTCCTGCTCCGCGTCGAGAACGACGGCTCCCAGGGCATCGACCGCGACGACTACACCGGCCCCGAGCGCCACGGCCTGACCGCCGTCTTCACCGACCGCACCATCCGCGGGGTGTCGGTCACCCAGCCGACCGACACCGACCACCTCATGGACCACTTCACCGCCGACCGCGGCTTCGGCTACGCCGACAACACCCTGCGCATCCCCCGCGTCCCCCTCAACCGCGGCGACCACTTCAAACTCCTCGTGCTCCTGTCCGGCGGCGACGTCGGCCGCGGCATACGGCTGTACGGCGGGCTGCGCGACGGCGAGGTGCACCCCAACCGCAGCGCGACCCCCGACGACACCCCGCCGCTGTTCAGCCGGGCCGCACGGCTCATCTCGATCCTGCTCACCCTCTGCGTGGTCGCCCTCGCGACGATCGTCGTCGTCCGCGACGACTCCCCGCCCCCGATCGGCTGCGCGCGCGGCACGCTCACCGTCACCGGCTCGACGGCGTTCGCCCCGGTCGTGCGCGAGGTGGCCCGCGCCTACGCCCACGACTGCGAGGGCGCGCACATCACCGTCGACCCGCACGGCTCGACGTCCGGCATCCGCGAGCTCGCCGCCGCCGGAGCGGCGCGGAAGAAGGGCTCCCCGCCGGTCGTCGCGCTCTCCGACGGCCCCAAACCGGCCGGCCTCGACGACCTGCGCGAGAACCGCGTCGCCGTGTCCGTGTTCGCGCTGGTCGTCCACGACGACGTCCCCCTGAGAAACCTCTCCACGGCGGACGTACGACGGCTGTACCGCGGGCGGATCGCCAACTGGCGGCAGCTCGGCGGGCCGGACCTGCCGGTGGTGCTGGTCAGCCGGGACGCCAACTCCGGGACCCGGCAGGTGTTCCAACGGCGGGTGCTGGGGCGGGGTGAGATCGCGAACTCCTCCGTCGACTGCGTCCACCAGGACGATCCGACGGCCCCCGTCCTGCGCTGCGAGCTGGACTCCACCGACCAGGTGCTGGCCACGGTCGCCGCCACCCCGGGCGCGATCGGCTACAGCGAGCTCAACCTGGCCGACCGTGCGAAGGGCCTGCACCCGCTCGACCTCGACGGCGACCCGCCGTCCGTGGACGCCATCGAGCACGGGACCAGCGACTACCCGTACCGTGAGATCGAGTACGCCTACACCTACGGCCGTCCCCCGGCCGACTCCCTGGCGTCGAGCTTCCTGACCTATCTCACCCGCGGCAACGGCCAGGACGTGATCCGCACCCACGGGCACCTGCCCTGCTGGACGCCGGAGGGGCTGCGGCTCTGCGCGGACGAGTCGTTCTCGCCCTGAGCGTCGTTCTCGCCCTGAGCGCCTTCCGCTACGGCGCGGAGCTCACCGGGGCTCGGGGGGCCGCTGCCTCGGCATGTTGGGCCGTGCGTTCGCGCCCGGCGGCAGCGGGAACCGCCCGTGCCCGCCCCCCGCGTCCGACCGCCCGCCGGAGGCGACCGCGGTCTGGATCCCCAACGGCGCCGAACCGGTCCGGAACTCCACCATCCAGTCCGTCGTCTCGACCCGCACCAGCTCCGTCACATCCTCCGAGAACCGCCGCAGCACCCCCAGACACCGCTCGGCGGCCTCGCTCGCCGTCCCCTCGGCCGGACCCAGCACCTCCCGCACGCTCTCCGCGGCCCAGTCGAACTGGAGCACCTGGAGCCTGCGCTGCACCGCCTGAGCCGTGGCCACGTCCCTTATCCAGCCGGACGTCACCCCGAAGAACCGGTCCACCGCCACACACGCCACCGCCAGCATCAGCGCCAGATACCCCCAGGGCGCCACCTCGCCCAGCACCCCGGTGAGATCCAGCAACGGCAGCGAGGCCCCGCACACCGCCCCCGCCGCCGCCCCGGCCCGCAGCGCCCGGGCGCCCCGCCGCTTCCACACCCGGTCGGCGAGATACCAGGCCGCCGTCTCCAGCGCCCCGCGCTCCACCCACCGGTACAGCTCGTCCAGCCGCTCGGCGGGCTCGCCCCAGTCCCCGAGCGGAAACGCCCGCCCGGTCAGATCGCCCGGCCGCAGCCCGGCCGCACCCTCGCCCCGCCCGTCCTGAGGCGGACCCTCGGGCTGCATCTCCGGCTGCTGACCCACCCGGCACTCCCTCCTGCGTGCTCCTGATGTCACCTGATGTCACCTGGTGTCACCGATGCTCCTGATGCGCCGGATCCTTCCTACCGCCCAATGGGTGGCGAAGAAGAAGGTTTCGTCTCTTTTCCGCCTGGAAGAGGGCCTTGATCAGGTATAGGCCACAGACGAGACTCACTCGAAAGAGTGCTGGAGCGACGCCCGCGCGGACCACGTAGGCTCGTCTCAAGCGACCGATGAAGAGGAGCTGATCGTGATTCCCGGTGGTGGCCAGCCCAACATGCAGCAGCTGCTCCAGCAGGCCCAGAAGATGCAGCAGGACCTGGCGAGGGCGCAGGAGGAGCTGGCGCAGACCGAGGTCGACGGGCAGGCGGGCGGCGGCCTGGTGAAGGCCACGGTCACCGGCTCCGGCGAACTGCGCGCCCTGAAGATCGACCCCAAGGCGGTGGACCCGGACCCCGCATCCATCGAGGAGACGGTCGAGACCCTCGCCGACCTGATCGTCGCGGCCGTCCAGGCGGCCAACGAGAACGCGCAGGCTCTCCAGCAGCAGAAGCTCGGCCCGCTGGCCCAGGGTCTCGGCGGCGGCATCCCGGGCCTGCCTTTCTAAGACGGCCGCGGCCAACTAGCGTACGTACCGCAAGGAACCCAGGAAGGGACGGCAGTCCGTTGTACGAAGGCGTGGTCCAGGACCTCATCGACGAACTGGGGCGGCTGCCCGGCGTCGGTCCCAAGAGCGCGCAGCGGATCGCCTTCCACATCCTGCAGGCGGAGCCGACGGACGTACGGCGGCTCGCGCAGTGCCTGATGGAGGTCAAGGCGAAGGTCCGCTTCTGCGCGACCTGCGGCAACGTGGCACAGGAGGAGCTGTGCAACATCTGCCGCGACCCGCGCCGCGACCTGACCGTCATCTGCGTGGTGGAGGAGCCGAAGGACGTCGTCGCGGTGGAGCGCACCCGCGAGTTCCGCGGCAAGTACCACGTCCTGGGCGGAGCGATCAGCCCGATCGAGGGCGTCGGCCCGGACGACCTGCGGATACGAGAACTTCTCGCGCGGTTGGCCGACGGCACGGTCACGGAGCTGATCCTGGCCACGGATCCGAATCTCGAAGGCGAGGCCACGGCCACGTACCTCGCCCGCATGATCAAGCCCATGGGCCTGAAGGTCACCCGCCTGGCCAGCGGCCTCCCGGTGGGTGGCGACCTGGAATACGCGGACGAGGTCACCCTCGGCCGCGCCTTCGAGGGGAGACGACTCCTAGATGTCTGACGCCACGCTGCACGCGACCGGCCGGAGCCCGGACGACTTCGCGGTCCAGATCGCGGACCAGGTCGAGAGCTTCCTGGTAGCCGTCACGGAGGTGGCCAAGGGCGACGAGCCGGGCTCGGCGGTCCCCTTCCTCCTCCTGGAGGTCTCCCAGCTGCTGCTGGCCGGCGGCCGTCTCGGCGCCCACGAGGACATCCTCCCGGACGAGCGCTACGAGCCCGACCCGGGCCCGGAGCCGGACGTGGACGACCTCCGCGAGAACCTCGCCCGCCTGCTGGAGCCGGTGGACGTCTACTCCGAGGTCTTCGACCCCTACGAGCCCCGCAAGGCGCCCGTCCCGGCCCGGATCTCCGACGACCTCGCCGACGTCATGGCCGACCTGCGCCACGGCATGGCCCACTACCGCGCGGGCCGCACCACCGAGGCCCTGTGGTGGTGGCAGTTCTCCTACTTCTCCAACTGGGGTTCGACGGCGTCGGCGACCCTGCGTGCCCTGCACTCGGTCCTGGCCCATGTCCGCCTGAACCAGCCCCTCCAAGAACTCGACGGCCTGGACACCGACCAGGCGGCCATCGGCGACGAGACGCTGGAGTTCGAGGCGGGACAGGTCATGGCGGAGGAGATCGGCGGTCAGCTGGGCCTGGGGACGCTCAAGTAGCCTCCGCCAGCGGCCCCGGCTCCCCTTCGGGGGCGGGGCGCATGACCAGGCCGGGGACCTCGGGGAGAGCGGCTCGGACCGCTTCGCGGACGCGGTCGAGGTCGACGTCCAGGCGATCGAGCCGAGCGATGAGGTCGGGGGCGGGCAGGTCGGACGCTCGCGCGATCGCACAGAAGTCGGTGAGCGGTGTGTCCAGGTGCAGTCTGAGATGCGTGCCCCAGCGCCACGGTCGACAGAGCCGATGGTCGGCCTCGTCCAGCAAGTCGAGCCGGTGCAGCCCGGCGTGGTGGATCGGAAAACCGTACGAGGACAGCCATTTCGCGATTCTGCGTGGTTCCGTGGACAGCTGGAGTGCGACGGACACCAGATAGTGCAGGGGCACCGGTCTGTCTTCGCTGGGTTCCCTGAAGGAGCTGCTGTTGTTCTCGGGGTCACGGAAGTAGGCGTCGATTCTGAATTCGCCGTCCACTTCGTGGTGGGGCTCGAACGGAGTGTCAGGCGGTTCCAGACCGTAGGCGCGGAGCCGGGACGTCACCGCCGCGGGCGGAATGCCGGTACGAAGGGACGCCCGTGCCACGTGAAGAATGGATACGGGACGATCCGTCTCGCACCAAGGAGCGTTTCCCCTGAGGGCGATGCTGAGAATCGCCAGGTCCGTGGGGTCCGTGTCCACGGGCAGAGCCGAGGGAGTCTCGAACCCCAACGCTCTGAAACGCCGGGCTGCCTCTTCGAGTGAGACGCCTTGGAGCAACGCCGTATGGGCAAGGAGCCCTGGCGGGATCTTCCGGCTCTCGCAGAGATCTCCCCACTCCTCGATGCTCAAGCCCCATGCCTCAGAATCCCTGAGGACGTCGAGCGGAAGCCGTTCGTGAACGGGATCGATGTCCACGAGAAGGTCATGGGCGCGTATTTCCTGCACCACCTCTGTTACGGGGCGGTCCAACTCCACAGCGGCCCTGAACACGTTGGCGGCTGAGACGGGCGTGGTGAGGCTGGGCAACCACATGGTTTCCAGGCCGTCGGTGAAGAGGCGGACGGTGCTGTCGTTCGGGTCGTCCTTCAGCGCGTCTCTTCCGTGGATGCTGAAGCCCAACGCGGTCAGTCGCCCGATGGCATCGCCGATGCCGATATCCAGTCGGGAGTAGGCCTTGTAGAGATGGACGGGAGACACGGGCTCTTCCACGTCGAGCCAGGGGCATTGGCCGTTCAGGAATTCGCTGACCAGCCGGAGTGTCAGCTCGTCGTCGTCGCCTGCCGCCCAGTCCGGTTCCGAGACGTGGAAGCCGAACGTCCGCATCCTCAGCGCGGCTTCCTGGATGCTGATACCGAACTCGAAATGCGCCTTGAGCAGATGCCCGGGCGGCACGATTCCGTCCGTCCCAAGCGGGTCCGATCCGTTCAGACGGTCGCTGAGAAGGGCGAGATTGACGTCGTCGACGACCGGATCCCCGTCGGGTGGCGCCGCAGTCGGCAGCCGCAGTTCCGTCATACGGGCCACGATCTCTCCGTACGACAGGCCGCAGGCACTGGCCAGAGAAAGCGAGTGACCTGGTGCGGTCAGCTTGTGCAGTCGCTCCGGTGACGGCCAGGTGCGGTTCGTCCCATCGATGTCGCCGATGGTTCGCACGAGGTTGTCCGACGGGAGAGCGGGGAGCACGCCTTCGACCCGATCCAGTTCCGGCACCAGCTCGGTCAACGCGGTCAGCATGCCGTTGGGCCGGTGAGCCAGAATCCGCCAGAGCTGAGTGACACTGTCCGCAGGGCCGTACACGGCGATGCCCAGTTCTCCGAACGCGTCGTCATGGACCATCTCGATGTCGGACGGAAAGAACCCGGTGACGGCGACCGCCGACAGGACGCCCTGCGTCTCCAGCTCGTAGCCCGCCGCGCCGGCCGCCTCCGTCACGATGTCCGCCAGCCGGATGCTGCGGCTCGCGACCTGGTTGAGCCAGGCGTCGGTCAGGAGCGCGGGTTCGGCGGCGAGGAGTGTCGGGAGCGCGTTCCTGACGAGCCGTTCCACGTCCACGCAGACGTCGTCGTCGAGGATCTCCGTACGGTCCACGGAGAGTCGGCGCGGTCGGGTCGAGCCGGTGAGGTTGACGACCACGCCCCGCAGCCGGGCGCTGTCCTCGAGCCTGCTCAGGATGCCCCTGTTCACCCTGGGCTCGGCGTGGATGCCGTCGACCAGAAGGCCGCCGCCGTGCTCGCACCACACCACCTGGCCGTCCTCGCCGCTCGGGCCGGCGGACCAGGAGACGTTGCGGCCGTGGGCCTCGAAGCCCTTGGACCGGACTCCCAACGGCTCCCGCGGGCGCAGGATCCCGGGGTCCCAGGTCAGCGCCGGTCCCTCGTGCTGGGCAGTGGTGGTGAACTCCGCGATGCCCAGGAACCGGCGCAGCTCGCGGACGCAGGAGGGCGCCTTGTCTCCTTCCCGCAGATACAGCCGGACAGTCGTCCCGATCGGCCCGGGCTCTCCGGTGGGCCGTACCCGGAAGTAGTGGCCGGGTCCCGTGATGAGGACGGTGATCTCCCGCAGTCTGCCGTCCACCCGGTCCATATGGCAGGTCGTCACCCGCACCTCGTCGGCGAGCATGAAGTAGCTGAGCACGCCGATGCCGAACCGGCTGTTGGGGTGCATGGTGACCCCGCGCTTCTGCCAGTCGTGCGACTCCTCCTGGTAGCGGGGAAGGTCCGTGAAACGCACGCCGGCCTGGGAGAACACCTCCGACAGCGTGAGTTCGTCCATGCCGATGCCGTTGTCCCGGCACTGCAGATAGTGGCGGTTCTCGGCCGCGTCGAACCCCTGTGTGAACTGGATGACCCCTTCGGGGGTGCTGTGGGGATCCGAGGCCCGTGACCGGGCGCGGCGGTAGCGGCAGGCGTCCAGGGCGTTCTGGTAGAGCTCGCGGATCGCCAGGGAACGGTCGCGGTAGAGGTTCTCGCCCATGAGGAGCTCCTGGACGCGTTCCTCGTCGAGCCGGAAGCGGATGAGTCCGTCGACCGGCACGGGCACGCCCTTGTCGTCGACTTCGCGGACCTCGTCGGCCCGGGTGTACAGGGGCAGCGCGCCGAGTTCGGGCGCGCCCGTGTGCCGTACCACGCGCAGCAGCGACTCCAACTGCTTGGTGTGTTCGGTGAGGGCGGCCACGACGGCGGGATGGTCGCAGCCGGCCTTGAGCCCGGTGCCGTCCCGCCGCGACTGCCAGGTCGCCTTCTCCAGGGTGGTCAGGAGCCGACCGGGATCCAGCGCTTCCGGGATGCCCACATGCCGGACGACCACCGAGGACAGGTCCGTGACCTCGATCGCCATGGAGTGGGCGACGGCGAACAGGGGGCCGACCAGACGTTCCCGCACGCCTTGGAAGTCACGACCGTGGAAGTCGAGTTCGAAGGGGTCCTCGCGCAGGTGCTCGGCACGGGCGGGGTCGAAGAACTCCGAAGGGCCGGCAGACGCGCAGAACAACAGCCTGGACATGAGCTCGGGTTCGAGGAGAGCGGCCACCATGTCGAGGCCGGATCCCGGGTCGACGAGGTCCGCGAGCAGCTCCGCGAGCCGTCCCGGCTGCCGTTTCGCCCACTGGTGGAACAGCCACCAACCGATCTCGGGCCGCCCGTCCGGGCGGTCCTTCAGGTCCCCCAACTCGGCCCGGCGCACGAGACGTTCATGCGCACGGAGCACGACCTCGTACGCCCGCCGATCCCTGTCCGGCGCGGTCCGCTGGCCCAGATCCGTGGGGTCGACGGGGGACAGCTCGGCCGCCGTGCGCGAGCGGTGCACCTGGTACAGGAAGGGGAGCAGCGCGATCAGCGCGCCCTCGGCGGGGGAGAGGAAACCCTCCCGGAAGCCGTCCTTGTCGCGCCAGAGCGACTGGACGATCCGGCTGGTCCATCGGAGGGTCCGCCGCGCCAGCTTCTCGTCGTGCCAGGGGTCGCCGAGCAGTGCGGGGCGGATGGCCTCGTACGACTCGGCCAGGTGGTCGGCGAGTCGGCGGGCCTGCTCCCGCAGTTCACCGGACCGCGCCGGGTCGCCGGGCGTCAGCAACTGCCATACGGGGGACTCGGCGACGTCCGCTCCCCAGCCGAGGCTGGGGCGGGAGGCCTGCGGAGGGCTCGATGAAGCGTTGCCCCTGGTCTTTCCCCGCTGTTCGGACCGGGCTGCCTCTGCCATGTCCCGCCACTCGCCCTCGGTGCGGAAGCGAGGTGCGGGACGCGTGTCCCGTGTCAGCGCGAGGTGCTGCAGCGCGGTCAGGAAGAGCTTCAGCTCGGCGTCGTCGCGGGGGACCCTGCGCAACGCGGTCCAGTCGGCGACGGTGCTCTCCGCCGGGACGGGCGCCTGGCGGGGCAGTCCCCGCGCCATCGCCGCGCGCACGGCAGCACCTTTGGGTCTGCCCGCCGACTCCACGAGCCGGCTCAGCGCCTTCCAGTAGTCCAACGGTTCGGCCATGGCCCCCGCCCCCGTCCGTGCCCCCGAGTCGGGCGACTCGGCCGACTCGCGAAGTCTCAAGTTACCGCTCTGACCTGCGAGCCAACCCCCGATCGGACAGATTGCCCGACGCTGTGGCCCTCCTCGTCCTGGCACCGTCGATCACGTCATCGTCCACGTCGTACGACACCTCGAAGGAGTCGCCATGGACCCGGTTGTATCCGCCGCCCTGTGCACGGCCCTCACCCTGCTGATCGTGGCCGCCGCGGCCGTCCTGGTCGTCCGGTCCGCCCTAGACGGAACGGAGTCGAAGGACCGGGCCCGCATCCTGGCGGCCGTCGCCGAGGTGGTTCGGGCAGTGCGGGGAAAGCGGTGAGCGCCGACCTGCGCGTATGGAAATACGCGCAGGTCGGCCCGGGGCTCGAGCCCCGGGCAAGTCTGAAGCTGAGTTGAAGCGGCGCAGTTCGATCGTGGCCTACGCCCAGCCTGATCCTGCGCTGCCGTCGCCGTCGCACCCGATGGCCCATACGGGTTACGGGAAACGTGTCGCGGCTGACGAAGACCCGCGCGCCGATGCGGACTTCGCACATCTGCTCCCCCGTGACCGCGACAACCGCGACCGCATCGCCAACGGCCTCCTGCCGAGGCGCTGGAACGCGTGAGCCATGGTCGAGCGGCCGCTGCCCCGCCGGGGGCAGCGGCCGCGGTGACGCACGGCCCCACTGCCACCGGCGCCGATCACAACCCCCAGATCCCTTTTCCCACCGTCACCACCCCGCCCGCCAACGCCAGCCCCAGCACCAGCAGTCGGGCACGCGGTTCCGGCAATCGTCCCGCGAGTCCCCTCCCGACCAACGCACCCACGGTCATGGCGACGGCCACCGACGTCCACTGCGGAGCGGCCAGCTTCGGGACCCCGTTCGCCGCCACCGAGAACGCGTTCACCAGCACGCCGTAGAACTGTGCGTTGGGGACGAACTCCCGTACCGTCCAGCCCGCGTTGACGGCGTAGAGGGATATGGGTGGGCCGCCGACGCCCGCCGCCGCGTTCATGAAGCCGCCCGTCGCGCCGGCCGCCAGTGCGCCTCGGGTGCCGTGCAGGGCGGGGACGCGGACGCCGCGCAGGACCAGGAGGACGGCTGCTGTCACCAGGGCGCCCATCGTCAACAGAAGGGCTGGTTCGGGGAGTCGGCGGGTCAGCCAGGCTCCCGCCGGGACCGTGCAGGCCGCGGCCGCGCAGAGGGGGACCATCGTGGACAGGCGTACCCGGCGCCAGCCGCTCGCCAGGCCCACGACGCTGATCGCGCCCGCGGCGCAGTTCGCCAGGACGACCCCCTCGGCCGGGCCGAGCAGCAGCACCAGCGCGGGGACGGCGACGAGGGCGAAGCCCATCCCGGTGAGCCACTGCACGCACGATCCCAGGAGCACGATCCCCGCCAGGGCCGCGTCGGCCGTGCCCGCTCCACTCGTCATGGTGTAACTGTCTACACCCTCGGTTCGGGAGTGCGCTCCCTCGTTCGTGCAGGTCGGAGACGGGATCGTTGATCTCGTAAGCGAACGAGCCCGGATCTCCCCGGATCCCCTCCTCCGAAGGAAGCCCTGTCATGAAGGCCCTGCTCTCCTCCCGCCCCGTCCTGTGGTTCCTCTTCCTCTTCAACCTGGCCGTCGCCGCGGTCGCACCCTTCGTGGTCGACGGATCGCAGGGCGTGATGACGGCCGTCGGCATGGGCGTCGTGTCACTCGGGGCCGGCGTCAGCCTGGTCCGCGACCGGGGGAAGAAGGCCGCCTCCTGAGGACTCCGGTGGCCTGCGGTGGCCTTCTGGGAAAGGCCGCCTCCGGAGAATTGGCGGGGTCTTGGACGTCCGCTGTACGACGGCTGCACGGGCGCTAACCGGCCGAACGCGAATCTTGAGTCATCCCAACAGGAACCAGCCGCACAGGAGTTGCGATGACCCGCAAGACCCGCATACGCGCCGCCCTCGTCACCGCCACCGCCCTCGTCACCGCCGCCACGGTGACGGTCGGGGTCAGTGCGGCCGGCTCCGAGAAGTCCGCGAAGCCGTCCAAGAAGCAGATCGCCGCCCTCTTCGACGGCTGGAACGCCGCGCTGCAGACCGGTGACCCGGACAAGGTCGCCGACCGTTACGCCAAGGACGCGGTCCTGCTGCCCACCGTGTCCAACAAGGTCCGTACCGACCGCGCCGGCATCGTCGACTACTTCGACCACTTCCTGGTGAACAAGCCGGTCGGCAAGAAGGTCCAGACGATCGTCAACGTCCTCGACAGCGACTCGGCCATCGACACCGGTGTCTACGAGTTCACCCTCACCGACCCGGACACCGGCAAGAAGCGCGTCGTCGAGGCCCGTTACACCTACGAGTACGAGAAGCGCGGCGGCACGTGGAAGATCGTCAACCACCACTCGTCCGCGATGCCCGAGGGCTGAGCCCCGCGGGCGTCGAGCCTCGGATCACCCGGTGCGCTGTGCCGCCCGCAGGGTGATGCGTACGCACAGCCCGCCGCCGGGCGCGTCCGTCAGGGTCACCGTCCCGCCGTCGTCCGTCACCAGTTGTTTGACGACGGCGAGGCCGAGCCCGGAACCGGAGCGCCCGGTCAGGCCCTGACCGCGCCAGAAGCGGTCGAAGGCGCGGGACTTCTCCGCGTCCGACATGCCCGGACCCCCGTCGAGGACCGACAGCACCACGGTGTCGGAGCTCGACTCGACCCGGTCGATCCGGACGGTGATCGTGCCGCCGTCCGGTGAGACCTCCAGGGCGTTGGAGAGCACGTTGTCCAGCACCTGGTCCAGATGACCGGGGCTGGCCAGCACAGACGGCCGGTCGTCGACACCACTCCCCCTGAGCGTGATGGTGACTCCACGCTCGTCGGCGGCCGGTCTCCACACCGACAGGCGTTCGGCCACGATGTCGGTCAGGGGCAGCGGCTCCGCCGCCGTCACCTTGGCCTCCGCCCGCGCCAGCACCAGCAGCCCGTTGACCAGGCGGCTCATCCGCACCACCTCGGCGGTCGCCTGCTCCACGTCCTCCCGTACGAACTCGTCGTCGACGCCGTCCGCGATGTTGTCCAGGGACAGGCGCAGGGCCGTGAGAGGCGTCCTGAGCTGGTGCGAGGCGTCCGCGACGAAGATGCGCTGCGAGGCGATCAGCGTGTCGAGGCGTTCGCCGGCCTGGTTGAGGGTGCGCGCCAGGGTCTGCGTCTCCTGGGGGCCCGTCACGGGGGAGCGGGCCGTGAGGTCGCCGTCGCTGAACTTGCTCGCCATGGAGTTGAGCGCGCGCAGCGGCGCGGTGATCCGGCGGGCGGCGATTGCGCCGATCGCGGCCGCCGCCGCCAGGACGAGTACGGCGAGCCCGGCCCGGAAGCCCCAGATCTGCCACAGCCGCCTGGTCATGTCCGAGGTCGAGTAGACGATCCGTACGGCCGTGTCCCCCTGTGCGGGCACGGTGACCGTCAGCTGCTTGCCCCAGATGAAGTCCGAGCCCCAGTCGGTCGTCGGCTGGTTCCCCTCCACGGCCCGGGTCAGCGCCGGGCCCGCGGCGGGCTTGGGCAGGTCCGGGGCGCAGCTGCTGGTGGGCGTCACCTGGACGGCGCCGGGGGTCTTGTCGCGGTAGGCCTTGGCCACCTCGCTCAGGGCCTCGCACGAGATGCGATCGCCGTTGCCGAGGAGCAGCGCCATGGTGTCGGCCTCGCGCAGGACGGACAGCTCGGTGTCGTCCCGCAGCTGCTTGGTGAGCGTGAAGGCCACCGGCACCGTGAAGAGCAGGATGGCGACCGCGACGAGCAGGATGTAGCTGCGGATGAGCTGCCGGTTCATGAGGGTTTCGCGTCCTCGGCGTTCTTGACGATCTCCAGGCGGAAGCCGACGCCTCGCACCGCCTCGATGGCGATGACGCCCGCGAACTTCCGGCGCAGCGCCGCCACGTGCACGTCCAGCGTCTTCGTCGGGCCGAACCAGTTCGCGTCCCAGACCGCTTCCATGATCTGTTCCCGGGACATCAGCGCGCCCGGCTCCTCGGTGAGGAAGGACAGCAGGTCGTACTCCTTCGGCGCGAGGGAGACCTCCGCGCCGTCGACGTGGACGCGGGCCGCCTTGCGGTCGATGGCGAGGCGGGCGCCGTACTGGTCGGCGCCGCTCTCGGCGGCGGCCGTGCGCGGCTGCACGCGTCGCATCACCGCTCGTATGCGTGCGATGACCTCCCGCACCCCGAACGGCTTGGAGACGTAGTCGTCGGCTCCCAGCTCCAGGCCGACCACCCGGTCCGTCTCGTCGCTGCGCGCGCTGATGACGATGATCGGCACGTCGCCGCGCTCGCGCAGGGCCTTGCAGACGTCGAGGCCGTCGGTGTCGGGCAGGCCCAGGTCCAGGAGTACGACGTCGTAGGGGTCGGAGTGGGCGAGGGCGGCGGCGCCCGTGGTGACCCAGTCGACCTCGAAGCCGTAGCGCTTCAGTCCGCGTCGGAGCGACTCGGCGACCGGTTCGTCGTCTTCCACCAGGAGTACGTGCACACGCGCACGATAGTGCTTGAAACTTAATTCACAGCTATCACTTCGGCCGCAGGGGGAAGGGAAGTCCCGGAGCGGGCGCGCGGACATCTCACGATGCGGTACTCGGGAGGCGGTTTTCGGGCGCTCGTTAGACTGAGCCGACCGCAGTACAAGGGCGTATGTGCGGAAAGAGACAAACTGAGCGAGGAGCGCACGTGGGCCTTGTCGTGCAGAAGTACGGAGGCTCCTCCGTAGCCGATGCCGAGGGCATCAAGCGCGTCGCCAAGCGAATCGTGGAAGCGAAGAAGAACGGCCACCAGGTGGTCGTCGTCGTTTCCGCGATGGGCGACACGACGGACGAGCTGATCGATCTCGCCGAGCAGGTGTCACCGATGCCTGCCGGACGTGAGTTCGACATGCTGCTGACCGCGGGAGAGCGGATCTCCATGGCGCTGCTGGCCATGGCGATCAAAAACCTGGGCCACGAGGCCCAGTCGTTCACCGGCAGCCAGGCAGGCGTCATCACCGACTCGGTCCACAACAAAGCCCGGATCATCGATGTCACGCCGGGGCGCATCCGCACCGCGCTGGACGAGGGCAACATCGCCATCGTCGCCGGTTTCCAGGGTGTCAGCCAGGACAAGAAGGACATCACCACGCTCGGCCGCGGCGGGTCCGACACCACCGCCGTCGCCCTCGCCGCCGCGCTCGACGCCGAGGTCTGCGAGATCTACACCGACGTCGACGGCGTGTTCACCGCCGACCCGCGCGTGGTGAAGAAGGCGCAGAAGATCGACTGGATCGCCTTCGAGGACATGCTGGAGCTCGCGGCCTCCGGCTCCAAGGTGCTGCTCCACCGCTGTGTGGAGTACGCCCGCCGCTACAACATCCCGATCCACGTCCGGTCCAGCTTCAGCGGACTTCAGGGCACCTGGGTCAGCAGCGAGCCACTCGTTCAGAAGACACAGCAGCAAGGGGACCAGAAGGTGGAGCAGGCCATCATCTCCGGTGTCGCGCACGACACCTCCGAGGCCAAGGTCACGGTCGTGGGCGTGCCGGACAAGCCGGGCGAGGCGGCCGCGATCTTCCGGACGATCTCCGACGCCGAGATCAACATCGACATGATCGTGCAGAACGTGTCCGCCGCGTCCACCGGGCTGACGGACATCTCCTTCACCCTCCCCAAGGCCGAGGGCCGCAAGGCCATCGACGCCCTGGAGAAGAACAAGGCCGGCATCGGCTTCGACTCGCTGCGCTACGACGACCAGATCGGCAAGATCTCCCTGGTCGGCGCGGGAATGAAGACCAACCCGGGCGTCACGGCCGACTTCTTCCAGGCCCTGTCCGACGCGGGCGTCAACATCGAGCTCATCTCGACCTCCGAGATCCGCATCTCGGTCGTGACGCGCGCCGACGACGTCAACGAGGCCGTGCGCGCCGTGCACAGCGCGTTCGGACTGGACTCCGACAGCGACGAGGCCGTCGTCTACGGAGGCACCGGGCGTTGATCTCGGAGACACGCCGTCCGACGCTCGCGGTCGTGGGGGCGACCGGGGCGGTCGGCACGGTGATGCTCCAGATCCTGTCCCAGCGGGCGGACGTCTGGGGCGAGATCCGTCTCGTCGCCTCCCCGCGCTCGGCCGGCCGCAAGCTGTCCGTGCGCGGCGAGGAGGTCGAGGTGGCGGCCCTGTCGGAGGACGTCTTCGACGGGGTCGACGTCGCGATGTTCGACGTGCCGGACGAGGTCTCCGCGCACTGGGCGCCGATCGCCGCGGCCAAGGGCGTGGTGGTGGTCGACAACTCCGGCGCCTTCCGGATGGACCCGGACGTGCCCCTGGTGGTGCCCGAGGTCAATCCGCACGCGGCCCGGGTCCGGCCCCGCGGGATCGTCGCCAACCCCAACTGCACGACCCTGTCGATGATCGTCGCCCTGGGCGCGCTGCACGCCGAGTACGGGCTGCGCGAGCTGGTGGTGTCGTCGTACCAGGCGGTCAGCGGGGCCGGGCGGGACGGCGTGGAGACGCTGCGCCGGCAGATCGCACTGGTCGCCGGCACCGAGCTGGGGACCACCCCCGGGGACGTGCGACGGGCCGTCGGCGACGACACCGGGCCGTTCCCGGAGCCGGTCGCGCTGAACGTCGTACCGTGGGCCGGATCGCTGCGGGAGGACGGCTGGTCGTCGGAGGAGATGAAGGTGCGGGACGAGTCCCGCAAGATCCTCGGGCTGCCGAAGCTGCCGGTGGCCGTGACCTGTGTGCGGGTCCCGGTCGTCACCACGCACTCCCTCACCGTCCACGCCCGCTTCCAGGACGAGGTCAGCGTCGAGGGGGCCCGCGAGATCATCGCCACCGCGCCCGGCGTCGTCCTCTTCGACAACCCGGCCGCGGGGGAGTTCCCCACCCCCGCCGACGTCGTCGGCACCGACCCCACCTGGGTCGGCCGCGTGCGCCGCGCCCTGGACGACCCCACCGCCCTGGAACTCTTCGTCTGCGGCGACAACCTGCGCAAGGGCGCCGCCCTCAACACCGCGCAGATCGCGGAGCTGGTGGCGGCCGAGTTGTCGTGACGACGACCGAGATCCCGGAAAAGATGCTGGCCAGGGCCGCCGACGTTTGTAGGATCTACGGAACAGACGGGTGCCGGTCGATGTGAGCCGGTCGATGGTCCGAACCACTTGTATCGGACACCTTCGGCATCCGAAGATTTTCCTCCCCGCTCTCCGCAACCGTGCGGAGTGCGGGGAGCGTCTTTGCGGTCACCCTTCCGGGTGGCGGTCACCCTCCGGGGTGCGCAGGCGTGTGGTGATCCCGTCGCATGGGGACGGCCGGGATCCGGGCGTGGGGACGCCCGTTCATATGGGATATAAGGGAAGAGCGGGACACGTGAGGGCATGTGAGACGCCGTCTGTGCTGCTGCCGGCCGACGCGAGACGGGCGCGTGCGGTACCGGTCGGCCTGGGCCGGGCGCGAGTGATGCCGGCCGAGACGAAAGTGACGCCCGGCGCGTACAACCCCCACGGGGGGATGCGTGTCCAACAGACGTGGCACAGGTACTCGACTTCAGCGCGGCGACCGCCGGTACGGCCCTCCGGCCGCCCCGCGCCGCCCTACGACCCCGCATGCCCGGCGCGCCCGGCGGCATGCCGGTGATCGCGCCCATGCCCGCAGCGCGGCCCGCCCGCATACCCAGCCAGCGTGACGGCGTCGAGTCCGCGGAGGACACCGCGGCGGCCGGCACCACCGTCGACCACCTCACCGAGACCTACCGGGCGCACTACCGCTCGCTGCTCGGCCTCGCCGCCCTCCTCCTGGACGACACCGCCTCCTGCGAGGACGTCGTGCAGGAAGCTTTCATCCGCGTCCACTCCGCGCGCCGACGCGTCCGCGACCCCGAGAAGACCCTCGCGTATCTGCGCCAGACGGTCGTCAACCTCTCCCGCTCCGCCCTGCGCCGCCGCATCCTCGGACTGAAGCTGCTGTCCAAGCCGATGCCGGACATGGCCAGCGCGGAGGAGGGCGCCTACGACCAGCTGGAGCGCGACTCGCTCATCAAGGCGATGAAGGGCCTGCAGCGCCGCCAGCGCGAGGTCCTCGTGCTGCGCTACTTCGCGGACATGACCGAGGCCCAGGTCGCCGAGACCCTCGGCATCTCCCTCGGCTCGGTCAAGGCGTACGGCTCGCGCGGCATCGCCGCCCTGCGCATAGCGATGGAGGCGCCGGCGTGAGCGAGGAAGTCGAGGGGAGGGGCTCCCACGAGCGGCACGAGCCGTTCGCCTGGCACGAGCCGATGACGCCGGACGCGGCCGAGCCGACGGAGCCGCCCGCATCCGAGCCGACGGCGCCGCACGCGCCCGAGCCGACGACGTCGCGCACACAAGAGCCGAAGCACTCGCAAGAGTCGAAGCACTCGCACGCTGGGAACTCAACCGTGAACCACCGCCTCGACGACCAGGGCCCCGAGGGGCTCGACTCGGACGAGCTGGCACTGCGCCGGATGCTCCACCAGGCGGTCCAGGAGATGGAGCCGAGCGACGGGACGCTGGACCACCTCCGGCGAGCCGTCCCCGTGCGCCGGGCCCGCAAGCGGCAGGCCGCCGTGGGCATGGCGGCCGCGGCCCTCTTCATCGGCACCGCCGTCCCCGCCGTACTGCACGTCTCGCGCGCGGGCGGCTCCGACGCGAACCCTTCCATCGCCGGTCAGGCCTCACAGGCGCAGGGGGGCACGAGTCAGGGCAAGGGCCCCGACGGCGGTTCCTCGGGCAAGGTCGGCGACTCTTCGGGCAAGACCGGTGAACAGGCCGCGGACGGCGCCTCCGACTCCGGCCAGACCAAGGGCGCGTCCAGCGCGGCCGGCACCTCCAGCGGTGCGGACCCCGCCGCCACGGCCTCGGTGAGCGCCCCCGCCTGCACGGCGTCCCAGCTCGGCTCCACCAGCGCCGACGTCGCCGTCGCCGACTCGGCGGGCATCGTCTACGGCACCTTCCGCGTCGTCAACGTCTCCAGCACCGCCTGTACCGTCGGCGGCGCCGTCACCATGACGACGACCGCGCAGGGCGCGGCCGACGCCACGAAGATCACCGTGGTGCAGCACGCCTCGGGGGACGCGGCGGCAGCCCTGCCCGACCCCTCCCTGTACGTCTCCCAGCTGGCCCTCGCCCCGGGCTCCGCGTACGACGTGAAGTTCGCCTGGGCGCCCTCCGAGACCTGCCCCACCACGGGCGGCGGCAGTAGCGGCGGCGACACCGGCGGCACGTCCTCCCCGGACCCCACCCCGACCGACGCGGCCGCCACCACCGGCGACACCACGTCCGGCGTCAGCTCCCAGCTGCTCCCCGAGGACGGCACGGCCGACGGCAGCGTCCTGGTGAGTTACACGACGGAGGACGGCGGTACGACGGTCTCGGCGACGGTGTCGAACGCGTGCGCGGGAGTCGTCTACCGGACGGGCGTGCTGGCCTCGTCGTGAACCGTTGACAGCACCGGCTCCTCGGGAACGATCCCGAGGGCCGCGTCCCGGACGAACTCCACCTCGCGCCGCAGCAGCCGGAACCACATGAACACCACGAACCCCGCGAAGACGAACCACTCGCCGGTGTACCCCAGGTTCTGGAACGCCTTCAGGTCCAGCCCCGTGTCGGCCGCCGCGGTCGCCGGCACCGCCGTCATCCCCGGGTCGGCCTTGGCGAGCGTGATCCAGGCGTCGTAGAGGTCGTACGGCACCAGATTGACCAGGGACGCGGCGCTGATCGCGGCGGTCTGCCCGGCCGGCAGGCCGCCGCGGGCGCTCACGCCGTTGTCGCCGGGCGTCTCGGACGCCTGGAGCGCGCCGGTCACGGTGACCTCGCCGGCCGGCGGCGCCGGGGCCTTCGCCGCGTCCGGGCTGCCGGGCAGCCAGCCGCGTACGACGGGCAGCGCCTTGCCGCCGTCGGTGCGCAGCAGGGTCAGCACGTAGTAGCCGTTCCTGTCGTCCAGGTCCCGGTCGGGCACCAGCAGCTGGGTGGCGTACCGCCCGGTCACGGTGGCCTGCTTGCCGGAGGTCGCCTTGTCCACGGGGAGCAGCTCGGCCAGCGGGCGCGCGGCCTCCGTACGGGCGGAGGCGGCCTGCGCCTTGGCGTCGCGGCTGTCGTCCACCCGCGCCTCGAACCGGCTCAGCTGCCAGGACCCCATGAAGACGCAGAAGGGGATGGCCAGCAGCACGAAGACGTTGATCCCCCACCAGCGGGGCGTCAGCAGGAACCGGTACACGCCCTCCACGGTACGGGGCGGGGGTACGGGAGCGGCCTTCGGGGTGCGAAGAGGGCAGGAAGGGAGTGGGAAGGGAGTGGGAAGGGTGGGAAGAGGGTGGGAAGTCATCCACCAGCTGGAAAGCTTGGCGCTCGTTTGTCGTCGCAGGCGGGCAGTATGGGGCCATGACTGAGAGCAACGGGTCCGCCGCATCGCAGCGGGACGAGGAGATGCCGGACTGGGAGAGGCGCTTCAGGGCGCCCCGGGTGTCGCTGCCCGACTGGGCGGAGGACGCACCGGACCGCTCCCTGTTCGTGTCCAACGCGACGGGGACGTACGAGCTGTACGCCTGGGACCGGTCCACCGGCGAGCAGCGCCAGGTGACGAACCGGGCGAACGGCACGACGGACGGCGTGCTCTCCCCGGACGGCGACTGGATCTGGTGGTTCGACGACAAGGACGGCGACGAGTTCGGCGTCTGGCGTCGCCAGCCCTTCGCGGGCGGCGAGGACGAACTGGCGACCCCCGGCCTCGACCCCTCCTACCCCGCGGGCCTCGCCCTCGGCCACGACGGCCGTACGGCGGTGGTGGGCCGTTCGACGGACGAGGAGGGCACGACGATCCATGTGTCCCGGACCGGCGAGGCCCCCTTCGAGCTGTACCGCCACCGGGAGTCGGCGGGCGTGGGCGACCTCTCCCACGACGGCTCGCTCATCGCCGTCGAGCACACCGAGCACGGCGACGCGATGCACTCCGCGCTGCGCGTCCTGCGCCCGGACGGCACGACGGTCGCCGAGCTGGACGACACCGAGGGCGGCACGCGGGAACTGGGCCTGGAGGTCCTGGGCTTCGCCCCGGTGGACGGCGACACCCGGCTCCTCATCGGGCATCAGCGCCGGGGCCGCTGGGAGCCCCTGGTCTGGGACGTGGCGACCGGCGAGCAGACCGACCTGGCGCTGGACCTGCCGGGCGACGTCGGCGCGGAGTGGTACCCGGACGGCTCGGGCCTCCTCGTCGTCCACGGCTTCGAGGCCCGCAGCGAACTGTTCCGCTACGACCTGGCGGGCGGCGGACTCGTCAGGGTGCCGACCCCGCCGGGCACCGTGTCCGGGGCGACGGCCCGCCCGGACGGCACCGTCGAGTACCTGTGGTCGTCCGCCGCCGAGCCGCCCGTGGTCCGTGCGACGACGGGCGCGGTGGTCCTGGACCCGCCCGGCATGAAGTCCCCGGGCTCGGTGCCGGTGGAGGACGTGTGGGTGGAGGGCCCGGGCGGCCGCATCCACGCGCTCGTCCAGAAGCCCGCGGGCGCGACCGGCCCCCTCCCCACGGTCTTCGACATCCACGGCGGCCCGACCTGGCACGACAGCGACGCCTTCGCGGCGGCCCCGGCGGCCTGGGTGGACCACGGCTACGCGGTCGTCCGCGTCAACTACCGGGGCTCTACGGGCTACGGCCGCGCCTGGACGGACGCGCTGAAGCACCGCGTCGGCCTGATCGAACTGGAGGACATCGAGGCGGTACGGGAATGGGCCGTCTCGTCGGGCCTGTCGGACCCCGCCCGCCTGATCCTCACCGGCGGCTCCTGGGGCGGCTACCTCACCCTTCTCGGCCTCGGCGTCCAGCCCGACGCCTGGGCCCTGGGCATCGCGGCGGTCCCCGTCGCCGACTACGTCACGGCCTACCACGACGAGATGGAGGCCCTGAAGGCGATGGACCGCACCCTCCTCGGCGGCACCCCGGAGGAGGTCCCCGACCGCTTCGAGGCCTCGTCCCCCTTGACCTACGTCGACCAGGTCAAGGTCCCCGTCTACATCTCGGCCGGCGTGAACGACCCCCGCTGCCCCATCCGCCAGATCGACAACTACGTACGACGCCTGGAGGCGAGGGAGGCGGCCCACGAGGTGTACCGCTACGACGCGGGGCACGGGTCGCTCGTGGTGGACGAGCGGATCAAGCAGGTGCGGTTGGAGCTGGAGTTCGCGGAGCGGTATCTGGGATAGGCGGGGGAACCGTTTCGGGAGAGAAGGACGACGACCGGGGCCGGTGCTGGGCCGTAGGGCTCAGCATCTCGGACAGCCCAGGAGCCGGCCGGATCGGTCCTGGCTGAAGGAGTGTCATGACCACCATCGCCGTGACCGGGCACATGGATCTGGCCGAGGCGGGCGTGCCCCTGGTGCGCGACGCCTTGCGGGCGGCGCTCCAGCCGTACGCGGGGGACGGTCTGACGGGCGTCTCGTGTCTGGCCCGGGGGGCGGACTGTCTGTTCGCCGACGTCGTTCTGGAGCTCGGCGGACGGCTGGTGGCGGTGATCCCGTCGCGCGACTATCGGCGCAACGAGGTCGGGACGGAGCACGCCGCCACGTTCGACCGGCTCGTCGGGGTCGCCGACGAGGTGCTTGTCCTGGAGCACGGGATCGCGGACCGTTCGGCGTACGAGGACGCCAACCGCGTGCTGCTGCGCCGCGCCCAGCGGCTCGTCGCCGTATGGGACGGCGAACCCCCGAGCGGCAAGGGCGGCGGCACGGCGGACGCCGTCCTGGAGGCGCGTGACGCGGGGCTCCCCGTCGACGTGGTCTGGCCCGCCGGGGCCGCGCGGCGAGCCCGAAGCCTCACGGAGGAGTAGCAGGACATCCACCCCTACACCCCCGCGACCCCCCGCCCCCGCCGCCGCCCCAGCAGCTCCGCCAACCCCCGTCTGGTCGCCGCGAGGATCACCCGGTCCGAGTTGCGCAGGACGTAGGTGTCCGGCAGGTCCCAGAGGAGGCCGGAGCCGCCCTGGCCCTCTCGGCCGGTGTCCAGGGCCAGGATGCGCCAGTAGCCCGGGCGGAAGGCCTCGGCGACGGTCTTTCCCGTCAGTTGTGGGTGCTCGCCCACTCGTAGCGCGGCGAACATCAGTACCCGGCGTTCGACCGGGATCGCGCCCAGGATCTGGCGGCCCATCATCGCGCCGGCGAAGGACGGGGCCGAGAGATGGGAGACGCTTCGGCTTCGGGTCAGGGCCTGGGGGTGGGCGGCGCGCAGGGTGCGGTAGACGGCGGTGGCGAAGTCGTCGTCGTAGAGGCGGAGGACCACGCGCAGGTCGGGGCGCAGGGAGCGGGCGTACAGAGCCGCTTCGAGGTTGGTGGTGTCGGAGCTGGTCACCGCCAGGAGGGCGTGGGCCCGGTGGATCTTCGCGGATTCCAGGACGCCCTCCTGGGTGACGTCGCCCAGGACGACCGGGACGCGTAACCGGCGTGCGACCGCGAGGCCGCGTGCCTCGGGGCCCGCCTCGACGCAGACCACGGGGATGTTCAGTTCGCGCAGGCGGATCAGGACCCGGGTGCCGATCTTGCCCAGGCCGAGGAGTACGACGTGGCCGCCCAGGCCGCGGGGAGGCCGCCGTAGGGAGCCCGCTCCGCGGAAGGTGCCCATCGCTTCCAGCACCGCCGCCAGCAGCACCGGGAGCAGCAGCAGACCCACCAGGCCGGACAGGAGTTGGAGGATCTGGCGGTCGGTGGTCGAGCCGATGGCCGGGTCGTTGATGGAGAACAGGTCCAGGAGGGTCAGGTACAGGGCCCCGAGGGGGTGGATGCCGGTCGCCAGCCACAACGCCACCGCCAGCGCGAACACGCACGCCACCAGTCCGGCCAGCGAGAGCCGCAGCCGTCGCGAGAAGAGGGAGGCGAAGGAGGGGACCATGCCGACCCCTCGGCCGGATGGCAGCGCCGGGCCCGCGGAGTACGACACCTGCTCCAGGACGACGGATCCGCGCCGGCCGGCCGCGTCCCGTACCGCCGCTGCGTCCGGCAGCAGCAGCGGGCCCTGCTCGCCGCTGGCCTCGGAACCGTCCGCGAACGCCGGGTCGTTGGCGTTCGCGGAGAGCAGCGCGAGTGTGGCGCGGCCCGGCTCGGCGGGGTCCCCGGGCGCGGCCGGCAACCGTTCCACGGCCCGCAGCAGCAGGCCGTCCGTCTGGACGACCTTGCTGGTGCCGACGACGGCGGTCGCGGCCAGCGCGGGCGCGGCGGTGTCGGCGTCGGACAGTACGGTGGTCGAGGCGTCGCCCGCCGCCACGCCGTCCCCCGAGGCGTCTCCGGTGGCCAACGCGGCCGCCTGGTCCAGGAGTTCCTCGATGTGCTGCCCCAACCGCCGGTTGTAGAGCCGCAGGACGAGTCGCAGTCGGGGGTTGAGCCGACGGGCGGTGAGGGCGGCGCGGATGTTGGTCTCGTCGTCGTCGTACACGAGCGCGAGGGCGGCGGCCCGTTCCACTCCCGCCTCGGCGAGCACGGCCTCGGTGGCCTCGACCGCCTCCAACGTCCGCTGGCCGGTGGTGGGTTCAGTCGTCGCGAGCGGTGTGCCGTTGCCCGCGGCCCGGTTGACCGCCGCGCTCACCACCCGGTCGAGCAGCGCCGCCGACACCGCACGGGCCCGCCCGACGACCGGCGGCCGCACCGAGCGCTCGGCCGGCGGTACGACGAGGGTGACCTGCTCCTCGTACACCCCGCGCAGCTCGGCGGCGAGGCGGTGCGCCAGACCGTCGTCGCCGCACACCACCATGTGCGCGCCGGCGGCGCGCGGCGGCTGACCCTGCCGCGGCTGACCCTGATTCGGAACGCTCCCCACGAGGGAGAAGACTGCCTCACCGGGAGGGACGGTTCCACAAACGGAGTGAACACGACGGGCGGAAGTCCCGTATGAAAGGGGAGGGAATGCAAGAAACAGGCAACAAGGAGCACACGGAACCCGGAGGTGCCCGACCCGTGGCCATCACCAAAGCGGCCCCGCCGACGGGCGAGCGCACCGCACCTTCCGGGAAACGTCCGAAGGAGAGTCCACAGGGGCGTCCCGAGGAGTCTCCCGAGAAGTCCTCCGAGAGGTCTCCCGAGAGGTCTCCCGAGAAGTCCTCTGCGGAGTCGTCCCAGGAGTCCTCCGAGGCTCGGCGTCTCACCTCGCCGCTCGTGCTGACCACGCTCCTGCTGCTGATGGTGCTGCTGCAGAGCCCCATCCGCCGTGCCCTGTCCGCCCCGGTGATGCAGAGCTGGACGACGGTCTTCGTGGCCGTGGTGGTCCAGGCCCTGCCGTTCCTGGTCCTCGGGGTGCTGCTGTCGGCGGCGATCGCGGTCTATGTGCCCCCCTCCTTCTTCGCCCGCGCCCTGCCCTCCCGCCCCGCGCTCGCCGTCCCGGTCGCCGGGCTCGCGGGGGCGGTGCTGCCGGGCTGCGAGTGCGCGTCGGTCCCGGTGGCGGGCGCTCTGGTGCGCCGGGGCGTCACCCCCGCCGCGGCCCTCGCCTTCCTGCTCTCCGCCCCCGCGATCAACCCGATCGTGCTGACCGCGACCGCCGTCGCCTTCCCGCGCAACCCGGAGATGGTGCTGGCCCGGTTCGTGGCCAGCCTCCTCGTGGCCTGTGTGATGGGCTGGCTCTGGCAGCGCGTCGGCCGCACGGACTGGCTGCGCCCGCCGACCCACGCGCCGCACGAGGGCGAGACCAAGGGCGCGGCGTTCTGGGACTCGGTGCGCCACGACGTGATGCACGCGGGCGGCTTCCTGGTCGTGGGCGCGATGGCGGCGGCGACCCTGAAGGCGGTCGCCCCGCAGAGCTGGCTGCGCACGGCCGCCGACAACCCGGTGCTGGCGGTGCTGGCGCTGGCTGTCCTCGCCGTGATCCTGTCGATCTGCTCGGAGGCGGACGCGTTCGTCGCCGCGTCCCTGACCCAGTTCTCGCTCACGGCCAAGCTCGCGTTTCTGGTGGTGGGCCCGATGATCGACCTGAAGCTGTTCGCGATGCAGGCGGGCACCTTCGGCCGCGGCTTCGCGCTGCGCTTCGCCCCGGCGACGTTCGTCCTGGCCATCGCCTCGGCGGTGCTGACGGGGGCGGTGCTGCTGTGAACCGACAGTCCCAGGCGGCCGTCCTGTTCCTGCTCGGCGCGGCCCTCCTGCACGCCGGCACCACCGACCTCTACCTCCGCTACGTCAAGGCCGGCCTGCGCCCGCTGCTGCTGGCCGCCGGCGCGGTCCTGATCCTGACGGCCCTGGCCACGGCCTGGTACGAGCGCCGGAAGACGAAGCAGACGAAGCAGACGACGCACACCGGCGCAGACGCAGACGGCCACGTCCACGTCCACCCCGAACCCCGCGTCTCCTGGCTCCTGATCCTCCCCCTCCTCGCCCTGATCCTGGTCGCCCCGCCCGCCCTGGGCTCCTACAGCGCCACCCGCACCGGTACGGCCCTGCAGAAGCCCCTCGCCTACGCGGCGCTCCCCGCCCAGGGCACCCTCCGGCTCAGCGTCGTCGACTACGCGGGCCGTGCGATCTACGACCACGGCCGCACCCTCGCCGGCCGTCAGGTCCAGCTCACCGGCTTCGTCGCCCTGGACCACGCCGGCACGCCCTACCTCGTCCGCATGGCCCTCAACTGCTGCGCCGCCGACGCCCAGCCGGTCAAGGTCGCCCTGAGCGGCCACATCCCCCCGGTCCTCCAGCCCGACACCTGGCTGACCGTCACCGGCGCCTACACCCCCCGCAGCCTGCACGACCCGGTCAACGACGGGCCGATCCCCTTCCTCGACGTGACGAGCGCCAAGCCGGTGCCGACACCCCGGGACCCCTACGACGAGACGTGGAACAACTGACGCGGCGCCCCGGCCCCGGCGGCACTCCGGAACGGCCGCCGGGCGAGGGGTGGAGTTCGAGGAAGACTCGCGCGCTGTGATGACGGCGGGCGCATCCTGGCTCGACAGTCCAGACGGGCGACGTGGATGGTGCGAGGACGCTCTCGCCGGGTGCCGTTTCCTTGCTCGCCGGAGTTGTTGCAGCCTTTGGACCGGCTGCATGCGGTCAACACCGGCAGTGGGACGCCGAGGATCGAGTGCGGCAAGCTGGGGACACGGAGATTCCTGCCATCAAACGGGAGATCGACCGACTCAACAGCCTTCGCCATGTGCTCATCGAGCAAGTCGATCGAATCCTGGATCCTGCGTGGGGTGCGAACGAGGATGTGCCTCCACGCACGGAGTCGATCGGCTCGGCGCTTGACCGACTCTCGGTGCAGACGCTTCGGATCGTGCATACCGAGCGACTGGTCGGGGGTGGCGCTGGCGTGATGGAGCGCGTCGCGATTCTGCGTCGTCAGCGCGACGATCTGGTGTGGTCCATCGCGGTCGCTTGCGAGGATCTCGTGTCCGCTCGGCGGCGCACTCCCCGGCCTGAGCGCATGAAGCCTTACGGAAAGCCCGGGCGATGAGCACGGTCGTGCTGATCCTCCGAGGCGCTGTGATCCGCGACGACAATTGATTTCAGCGTCGCCGACGACCTGCTCGATATCCAGCACCGCACGCGCAGCCTTCCGCCCGGTCCCGGGTACGGCGGTATCGCCAGCCACGGCGACCTTCGTTGCCACTCACGCTGGTCGGACGTGCAGTGGGAGTACTTCACCGGTGCGATCGATCAACTCACACCCCTGCAAAGACAGACCCCGGCCATAGGAAAAATCCGCAGAACTATTCACGAGCCACGCCCAGACTTCGCTGACTGCATCGAGCAGGTTGCAGCGCCGCTGTGCGTCGGTCCAAAACGGCAGCGCGTGTTCGACCTGTACTCGGCGATCGCATGCCTCAAAATGCTCGCTCCCAGTCCCCTCAGCGTCGCTGGCCCTCCCTCCGCCGACAACCAGATCGCTGCCCGGCTCCGGACCTTGCTCGATGCCTTCGCCGCCACGGCCCACAAGGAGTAACGCCATGTCCGGGATCCTTTTTGCGAGTATCGACGAATTCACCCGCGAGGGCTTCACCCATGGCCTTTTCCTGCAAGTCCGCGAACTACTGCAACGCGCCATGACCCGAGGACACCCGGCTGGCCTCGTCTGTATCGCCCAACGTAAGAATCCCGGAATCGAACGCAGAACCAGAACGGTCCGGGGCTGCGCTGTCCGGAGCTACTACGACCTGATGCGGCAGGCCAGCGCGCACGCGGTCAGTCAGACCGTCGCCGACGCCTTCCACAGCCAGACCGGCGTGCCGGCGCAGGTGCTCCCCAACCTCCTCCCCGAGCGACGAATCGGTCGGGTGCCTCTGGGCACGGAGGGTCGGTTCCTGACATTGGTCAATCACCACCCCATCAAGGGCCGGCGTGTCTGGGACGCGCTCATTCGTCAACGCCGCAGCGATGCCTACCTAGTCGTGGAAACCTGGCCCGATGCCCCGGCGTACACGCCGCCCTTGCCGAACGTCCAAGTGGCACCATTCGCCCCGGATCCCACCACGATTTATAACCGCACCAGGATTCTGCTGGTGCCGTCCCTGGGTCCGGAAGGTCTCGCGCGAGTCACGCTTGAAGCAATGGAGTCGGGAGTGCCCGTCGTAGCTCACCGGATAGGCAGCCTGCCCGAACTCGGAAACGCCGCGATGTTCGTCGCCCCGCCACCGATCACGGGCTATGTGCTCGAGGGTAATGTGCTGTATCCGGTGATCTCCCCGAATGACATCAAGCGGGCCGTGCAGGCCTTCGGCCAGGCCGTCGACGCGATCGATCACGATGCCACGCTCAGGACCCGATTCGTAGCCGACGGCAAAGAACTCGTACGTGACTACCGTAATCACAGCGAAGCGGTCATCGGCCGACTGCTCGACGCATGGCTTGGGGCTGTGTGATCCAGGACACTCCTCATGTGGGGGTGGCCCGGCTGAAACCCTGTGTTCGGCCGCTGACCATAAAAAACAGAGCGGCCCGACCGGAGGACTACAATAGCGGCCATACTGACACGCGCGACTCAAGGAGACACGGGACCGTGACGGCCATCGTCGACGAGCTTCAGTGGCGCGGGCTGATCGCCCACGTCACTGACGAGGACGCATTGCGCAAGGCTCTTGCGGACGGCCCTCTCACGTTCTATTGCGGCTTCGACCCCACCGCGGCCAGCCTCCACGTCGGTCACCTGGTGCAGGTGCTCACCCTTCGTCGGCTCCAGCAGGCCGGGCACCGGCCGCTGGCGCTCGTGGGCGGCGCGACCGGCCACATCGGCGACCCTCGGCCGACCGCCGAGCGCACCCTGAACGCCCCGGCGACGATCGCCGAGTGGGTGACCCGGCTGCGGGCACAGATCGAGCCGTACCTCTCCTTCGAGGGCGACAACGCGGCGATCATGGTCAACAACCTGGACTGGACCGGGGACCTGACCGTGATCGAGTTCCTGCGGGACATCGGCAAGCACTTCCGGGTGAACAAGATGCTCACCAAGGAGTCAGTCGCCCAGCGCCTGGCGTCCGATCAGGGCATCAGCTTCACGGAGTTCAGCTACCAGCTGCTTCAGGCCACGGACTTCCTGGAGCTCTACCGGCGGTACGGCTGCACCCTCCAGACGGGCGGCAGCGACCAGTGGGGCAACCTCACGGCCGGTCTGGATCTGATCCATCGTCGGGAGCCGCACGCCGAGGTGCACGCGCTCGCCACGCCGCTGATGACGAAGGCGGACGGCACCAAGTTCGGCAAGACGGAGACGGGCACGCTCTGGCTCGACCCGGAGATGACCACGCCGTACGCCTTCTACCAGTTCTGGCTGAACACCGACGACCAGGACATCTCGCGCTACCTGCGCATCCTCTCCTTCAAGTCCCGCGCGGAGCTGGAGGAGTTGGAGAAGGTGACCGAGGAGAGGCCGCAGGCACGTACCGCGCAGCGCGTGCTCGCCGAGGAGCTGACCACGCTGGTGCACGGCGCCGACCAGTGCGCCGCCGTGATCGCCGCGTCGAAGGCTCTGTTCGGGCAGGGTGAGCTCGGCGAGCTCGACGAGGCGACGCTGGCCGCCGCGGTCTCCGAGCTGCCGAACGTCAAGGTGGGCGAGTTCGGCCTGGTCACCGATCTGTTCGCGGAGGTCGGCCTGGTGGCGAGCAAGTCGGCCGCCCGTCGCACCGTGAAGGAGGGCGGCGCCTACGTGAACAACGTGAAGGTGACCGCCGAGGATGCGGTGGTCACGGCCGACGAACTGCTGCACGGGCGCTGGCTGGTACTGCGCCGGGGCAAGAAGAATCTGGCGGCGATCGAGGTCACCGGAACCTGAAGCGGGCCGGGGGAGACTCGGCCGTGAGCGGGAGGACCACTTCCGGCTCACTGAGCCGGGCTGCACCAACCGCAAAGCAAAGCAAGATCGTCGGCATGAGCCATCGGACCGGTCGTGAGTGGGGCGACGGCCGGTCAGGTGCCGTGCCATTGACAGCGAGTCAGGCCGACCTCTGGAAAGGCCGTCGGCTGGGGCCTGCCATTTGCATGGTGGACATGTTCTCCTGGCCGTAGCGGGCGAGGTGTCGCGAGAGTTCAGTGGGTAGCGGTGACCGGCAGCTTGGGCAGGTCACGCATATCATCGAACAGGATGGCGCCTGGTCCTTCCAGTCGAGAAGCCGGCGTGACACCGTCGCAATAGCCGAAGCTCCGCATGCCGGCGGCACGCGCCGCTCGAACTCCGTATGCGCTGTCCTCGATCACCGCGCATCGCTCGGGCTCCACGTCCATGGGAGAAGGCCCGCAAACCGTGGCTCTCGTCCGTGCGGGCCGCGGCGGTCCAGCGGTCAGCCGGTCTGCGCTGTGGATGGCCATCATGGCGGTCAAGGAACGGACACCCGCCGGCAGCGCCACCCGCGAGACGGCGCTGATATCCGCTGTGCCGCCGTACCGACGGCGGCACAGCGGTCCGGAAGGCAGCTGGAAAACCCGCCATCTGGATCAGCCGCAGCATGTAGTCGGCGGCGTGCGCCGATGTGCTGTGGGCCACCGGCCTCCGCGATGTCTCGGACACAATCACTTGTGTATATACACATCGTAAAGTGACTGTCGGAGTATAGTGCTGTGTCTATACGTGTGGCTGGTGGCAGCGGAAGGGGGAGCCGTGGCAGTGCCGCCTCAGGGTGACGCTCCGCAATACGGCGGGGCCGCCGGGCAGCAGCCCGGCGGTCAGGGGCAGGGCCAGGGACTCGGGCAGGGGTCAGGGCGGCAGCAGGTGCCCGCCCTGACCGAGGAGATGCTGATCCGCAACAGCGGTGGCGGCAAGGGGCGTTCGCGGGGCTCGCTGCGCCGCAAGAAGCCCGCCGATCCGCCGGCGCCGCCCAACCCGTGGCTGGACGCGGCGGGTTCGGCCCCTGGCTCCGCCTCGAACGCCCAACGGGCCGCTCCCGCACCCGAGTCCGGGTCCGGGCCTGGGTCCGCTTCCGGTGACGGCGGCAAGGGGAAGAAGGGCAAGCGGTCCGGACAGGCCGAGGCGCCCACCGGCAACGGGTGGTTCCACAACCCCTTCGCCAAGCCCAAGACGGCCTCGTCGGCGGCCGACCGCTCGAACGTCTCCTCCGCCCAGATGTGGGCCGGACCGCGCCGGGGCATCCTGCTGCGCCGCATGCTGGGGCTCTTCGCCGTCCTGCTCCTGCTGTTCCTGTTCTCCAAGGTGAACGGGAAGGCGAGCAAGGCCGAGGTGCAGGCCGAGGTGGACGCCCGGCTGAAGTCCTCCGCCGAGGACTTCCCCCGCGGCTCCGCCGTGCTGTGGTCCGCGCCGCTGGTGAAGATCTTCGCCACCTACGACGTGCAGCACACCGACGAGCGCTCCCGGGCCCTCCAGCCGTACGCCATCAACGGCATCGACCAGCAGCTGGGTTGGAACGGTCAGGGCAAGCAGACCGTCATCGACCTGGTGATGAGCGACGACGTCCAGGTGAGCGGCAAGAACAACGCGGTCGTGCGGGCCACCGTGCAGGTCCAGGACGGTTCCTGGCGGTGTGTGGCGGTGCCGGTGTACACGGTGGTCCGGGGCGGGTCGACGGCCTTCGGGCTGACCGCCGCGCCGGTCTACGTGCCGTGCGCCGGTCTCACCTCGCCGCCCCAGGACACCGCCTCCAATCAGGTCTCCAACGACTCGGCGCTGTCGGAGACGTTGAAGACCGACCTGCTGCCGCCGTTCCTGGCCGCGTGGGCGCAGAGCGACACCGTCAACCTCGACCGCTATCTGCTGCCGGGCACGGTCTCCTTCGGCCTCGGCGGCGCCTACATGGGCTCCGGCGAGGGCGGCCGGCCGACGGTCGACAGCGTCTACGTCCCCTCGGCGAACGCGGGTTCGGGCGTGAGCGCGGGCCGTCGCACGGTCACCTTCACCACGACCCTGCTGAGCACCGACGGCAAGGCCGAGCAGACCTCCATGTACCGGGTCGTCATCGTCAAGAAGAACGGCCAGTGGTACTTCGCGTCGGACCCGACTCCCGCGGTGGGCGCGAACGGCGGCGACCAGGTGCCGAACGTGCAGCCCTCCGAGGGGACCGGTGACATGTACTCACAGAGTCCCGCTCCTTACCCCAGTGCAACAACATCTACAGACGTGCAACAGCCCACCCCCAGTGCATCCAGCACCCCGTGAGCACCGTCTATACATAGAGAGTGACTGCGGGGACGAGTGGCCCCAACGGGGGGAATCCGCGTGCCGCATCCATGTTGTGTATATACGATCAGCTCGCGCGAGTACGTAGCTCCATGCGCGCCACGCAGAAGAGGAACAGGACACCCATATGCTGAGCCAGCAGCTCCTGGCCACCGCCGCCGACATGCACGTCCAGCTCGCGGCCGCCGACGACATCACCAAGAAGACCAGCTCCATAGGCAAGGCCGTCCTTGCCGCGACCGTGGTGTTCGCCGTCGTCGCCGCCTTCTTCACGCAGGCGCAGCGCAAGTGGATGGTGGTCGTCACCATCCTGCTGATCGGCAGCTTCACCTTCATGATCGTCGATGACCCGAAGACGCTGCTGAGCGAGGGCGGCGACTTCATCAAGACCAACATCTGGGACCCGATCCTGAACCCGTGACCCGGCCTGCCGGGCGGCCCTCGGGGCCGCCCGGCGCCGGTCGTGCACGCAGAGATCACCAGGGGGTGAGGTGCGATGAGCGACGAGACCGTGACCTTGCGGGACTACACCGAGGCGTTCAAGGTCAAGAAGGCCCTGCGCAAGGTCGGCAAGGCGAACATCCCTTTGAAGGAAGGGCTGTTCGTCGACGACATCAAGATCTTCGCCGTCACCCTCTTCGTCTGGGTGATGGCCTACAACATGGTCTTCGCCCCGCCGATCAAGGTGCTGGCGCATCTGTTCGGCACGACCTCGCCCCGGGGCGTCCCCTATCTCTTCGTCCTCTTCGTGCCGCCGGTCTTCGCGGTGGCCGCCTCCCGGCGTCCGGTCCGCCACAACCTCGGCATCTTCGGCCTGGTGCGGGCGGCGGTACGGGACTGGATGGACGATCCCGTGCACCGCAAGGGCGTGCCCGTGCGCAAGGGCCACGGCCCGCGGTCGTACCGCGTCGTGCTGTGGCGGGCCCGGCCCGACCTGTTGCCGGGGCTCGCGCCCAGGACGCCCCTGCCCAACGGGTGGAAGGCCGTGCCCCCGTCGGCGGTACCCCCGCCCGAACAGCGTGACGCGCACGAAGAGCCCGACGAGCACGAATCGGCCGAAGAGCGCGAACACGCCGAAGAGCACGAACAGGCCGTGCAAGAACGGCAGTCGACCAGACCCCGGAAGGGCTGACAGGTGAAGAACGTCGTCTCCCGCCTCCTGCCGGACGGCTACCAGGCGCCGTCCCGCATCGGCTACCGCTACCTGGACGACGTGATCATGCTGGACGCCTTCGGGGCGTACACGCTGGTGCGGGTGCCGACCCGCAGCTGGGAGCTGATGAGCCCGCTCGACAAGCGGGCCGGCCTCGCCCAGGTGTACGCCGGGCTGTCCGGACTGCCCCGCGGGCTGGGCCACGAGACCCGGCTGATCACCACGGAGTTCCCGTTCAACGCGGACGCCTGGGCCGAGCGGCTGGACGAGCGCACCAAGCGCCAGGGCATCCCGGCGCCCGGCTGGCCCGGGCTGCTCTCCGACACCCGCGACCGCATCAACGACGCCGTCTGGCCCGTCAAGCGGGTCTACCTCGTCGTCCGGCTCGGCGACCGCGCCTCGTACAACGGCGCCTGGGGCCGCGCCCAGCGGGCCTGGGAGCGGATGCGCCGGCCGCTGGACCTCGAGGACGAGATGCCGCCCCTGGACGAGATCGAGGTGTGGCACGACACGGCCCGGGACATCCGCAACACCCTGGCCGGGTCCCCGCTGCGCGGCCAGCCGGTGGGCCGGCAGGAGGCGGAGATGCTGCTGCTGCATCTCACGCATCCGGGACTGCACGCCCCCGACCCGTCCGCCGTCGCCCCGCAGCGCTACGGCCCCGGCGAGCTGCAGGCGCTGTGCGGCGGCGAGGTGACCCGCGAGCCGCTCGGCCGGATCGGCAAGTACGACTACAAGTGCCTGCGCCACGAGACGGTCACCGGCACGTCGTACCAGATCTGGTTCGCGCTCTCGCTCGGGCCGGAGGAGATCAACTTCCCCGGGACGCTGTGGCTGCACCACAAGGACGCGCTGCCGTTCCCGGTCGTGCAGTCGATCGGCTTCGAGATCCAGGAGCTGAACGACACCCGCAAGGACGCGGACAAGGCGCTGCGCAACGTCGAGGAGCAGTTCTTCAACGACAAGGAAGCCGGCGTCTCGACCGACCTGACTTACCATCAGAAGCGGGAACTGGCCACACAGATGAAGTATCTCGTGGACCACCACCGCACCCCGTTCGTTCGGATGCGCGCCCTGTTCGGCGTCGCCGACACGGACAAGGACCAACTCCGCGAGAACGCGCGGGATTTCGTACGGTCCATGCGCGAGGCCGGGTACACGGTGGACGGGCCGCCCACCCACCAGAAGTTCTTCTTCTACGAGTCGCTGCCCGGCGGCCGCCCCCTCGACAGCGACTACATCCGGCGCGTCCCGCTGGACTACCTCGCCGCGGGCATGCCGCACATCTCCCCGGCGGTCGGCGACGGCGAGGGCCTCTACCAGGGCTACACCATCGGCGCCGGCGGCCAGCCCGCCGAGCCGGTCTTCGTCGACCACATGCTGTACGCGACCCAGTCCCAGCTCGCCCCGACCGAGGGCGTCCCCGGCGACCCGGGCGGCGGCAAGACCGTCAGCCGCGGCCTCAAGCCGGTCTGGGAGGACGCGCTGCGCGGCATCACCCAGGTGATCTGGGACCCCAAGGGCGACTACCTGGTCCTGAAGAAGTACGCGACGGAACTGGGCCTCAACCCCGACAAGATCATCTGTGTCAACGTCTACGACGCCGAGGCCGGCATGCTCGACCCGGCCGCCCAGGCGGAGACCCCGGAGGACGCGGCGCAGCTGATGCGCGAGACGCTGCTGCGGCTGGTCCCCGACCTGCTGGCGGGCCAGAGCGGCAGCGACTTCGGCGACGTGATCCGGCAGGCGGTCGGCGCGGCCATCAACGAGGGCAGCGGATCGACGTACCTCATGCGGGTCGTGGAGATCCTGGAGGCCTGGGAGAAGCTGCCGCCGTCGCCCGGCAACATCAACCAGGAGCGCTGCCGCCAGTTCTCCGGCCCGCCCGCCCGCCGCTACCGCGAGGTGTCCCGCACCCGGCTCGGCCAGCTGGTCTTCGGCCGGGCCCCGCAGCCGTTCCGCATCCCCGTCGGCTACACGGTGATCTTCTGCACGCTCGGTCTGCAGATGCCGGACCCGGGCAAGCCGCCGGAGATGATGTCCGAGCGCGAGCTGCTGTCGGACGTGATCTCGGGTCTGATGGCGGACAACACCTGGAACATCATGGCCACCCTCGACCCGGCGATCCCCAAGGCGATCACCTGGGACGAGTGGCACACCAGCAAGGACAACCCGCGCGCCCGCACCCTGGTGGACCGGATCAAGCGCCTGGGCCGTTCCCGCAACACGTTTCTGCGGCTGATCTCGCAGTCCGCCGGGGACTTCGACTCCAGCTTCGTCACCGGTGTGTGGGCCTTCGGCACGACGTCCAAGGACGAGGCGTTCAGGACCTGCGAGTTCCTCGGCGTCGAGCCCAACGACGCGAACGTGGGCGCGGTGCTGTCGCTGAGCGGCGTCGGCAAGGGCGTCTGCGTGTTCAAGGACCGCACCGGCAAACTCGCCCGGATGAAGGTGGAGTTCATCCACGACTTCGTCCTCGACATCTTCGACACCAACCCGGAGAAGGACCCGGAGAAGATGACCCGCATCATCGCCGAGATCTTCGGCGAGGAGGCGGCCGGCGCGCGCCGGGAGATCGAGGCGAAGAAGGGCGGCGGCACGGCGGAGGGCGAGGAACCCGCCGGGGGCGACCTTCCCGCGCGGGGAGAGGACGACGATCCGGTGCCGCCGGCGGCCTATCTCGGCGTGTGAGCAGAGCCCTCAGGAAGCGGAGGCGGCTTCGGTGGCGGAGGTGGAGTCGTAGGTGATGCGGCCGATGGTGCTGTGATCGGCGTCGGTGGCCGGGCTGCCGAGCGCCATGCCGCTGAGCTGCTTCCCGTCGCTGGTCTTCACGGTGAAGGTGAACTTGTAGGGCCCGTCGCCCGTGACGGGCTCGCCGTACGCGTCGACGACGGTGAGGGTGTCGGCGAGGACCGTGCCGTCGTGGGTGAGCGCCTTGAAGAACGTCTTCTTCTCCGTGGGGTCCATCTTCCCCGGGTAGACGACGGAGGTCCCGTCGGAGCCGCGGTTGCTCCAGCCCGGGTCGCCCGAGTCGCGGGGCGTGTAGATGAAGTCGGTGGTCCAGTACTCCGGGTCGTCCGACATCCAGTTGCGGTACTTGCCGGTCTCCGGAGTCCGCAGCGCGGTGAGGAGGTTGACCACTTGCAGCCGCCAGGGCGCTTTGAGATACGGGTCCGCCTGCACGGTCGGGGTCGGCGAGGCGGACGCGCTGCTCCTGCCGTCGCCCTTCCCTCCGTCGTCTCCTCCGCCGCCGCAGCCCGACAGGACCAGCCCCGCCGCGACGGCGATCACCGCCACCGCCCTGGTTCGCTGTGTCTTCACCGTTTTCGGCGTCTTCAGCACACCTTCTCCGTTCCGCGCTCAGGACATGTTCGTACGGTCATGACGTCAGCCCCCGGACCCGGCGGCGCCCTTGGGATAGACGAGGCGCAGGATCACCGTGGCCCCGGAGGGTGTGGTGTACCCCTCGGCCTCGCCCCCGAGCGGGGCGTCCGTCCCGCGCACCCCGACCGTGAAGGTGAGCGTCCAACTGTCGTCCGTGCCGCGGTAGCCGGTGACGTCGAGGTCCGCCGGGTCGACCTTCCCGTCGCGGGAGACCGCGCCGAGGGCGGCTTCGGCTTCGGCGTCGGGCAGGTCGTGGTAGAACACGCGGGCCAGGCCGTCGTGCCGGTCCGCCGTGCCGGGGTCGTCGGGGGAGAGCGGGGTGTAGGTGAGGCCGTCCGTCTCGGCGGTGGCCCCGGGGAACCAGCGCGCGGAGTCCTTCTTCACGGCGTCGCTCAGGAAGGCGACCAGACCGCTCCGCCAGGCGTCGGCTGCCGCGCTGCCGGTCGTGTCGCCGCCGGTGGCGGAGGCCGAGGAGGCGGGCGTGGCCGAGGTCTGCGTGCCGGTCCCGGAGGTCCCGGAGGTCCCGGTCCCGATCGTGTCGGGGACCGTGGGCATGGAGTTCTGGGCGATGACAAGGCCCCCGACGACGTAGAGCGCCATCAGGCCGAACAGGCCGCTCAGGAAGATGAGTACGGGCTTCGCGCCGCGGCGCAGATTGTCCAGGGCGGCCTCGTGGATCGAGGGTTCACCGTCCCGCCTCGGGGTCCTCTGCCCCATCGCCCGCCCCCCGGTGCCCCGTCCGCGCGTCGCCTTCGTACGCCGCCTTCATGCGGCCCTGAAACCAAACCAGTTGTGTCAGACCCGCGTGCTAACGTCTCTAGCGTATATACACATCGGGTGAAAGTCCTAGGAGCCACGGGGGATCCGCATGGCCATCGCCTCGACTGCTGAGGCACGTACCCGGCTGACGTCCTTCCGGGACGTACCGGCCTCGAAGCGACCCCGGCCGAGCACGCGCGAACGGCGCGTCCGGCTGCGGAAGATGCGGCGGCGGGCGGTCATCGTGCTGCTCGCCCTGATGTCGACGGTCACCCTGTGGTTCAGCATGGCCACACCGTCGTTCGCCCTCGAGGACGACATCAAGGCCATCTGCGGCCCCTTCGACGTCCCCTCGCCGCAGGCCCGCGGCAGCGGCCTGGAGTCCTTCCTCGGCACCGACCAGGTCGACCGCAGCGTCAAGGCGTCGGAGCTGGAGACGTACGTCCCCAAGGCCGACGAGTGGCCGTACAAGGGTCCCAAGCCCTCCTACCACCGCTACGGCATGGCTGGCCTGGAGTGGAACGCGTTCGGCTGGACGCCCGGCTGCTTCTCCATGAACCGCTGGGCCCTCTTCCTGCCGAACGGCATCTTCAACCTCTCCAAGATCTTCGCCCTGTTCACCATGGCGCTGGTCGGCTGGTCCTTCGGCAAGGACCCGTTCAGCTTCCTCCAGGAACCCATCGCCAACGTCGCCGAGGCCATGTCGAACATCGCGGCCCCGTTCCTGGGGCTGGTCGGCGCGCTCGGCGGCATCTATCTGGGCATGAAGAACCTGGGGCCGAACGGCAGAGTGACGGCCGTCCTCAAGGGCTTCGGCTGGATGCTGCTGATAGCGGGCCTGTTCTTCTGGTTCCAGGCGAATCCGGTCGCCGCCGGCTCGAAGATCAACTCGCTGGTCGGCTCGGTGACCGCGACGGGCTACCAGTCCCTGGCGAAACTGCCGTCCACCGGCCGCGCCGACACCTCCCTGTGCAACGAGGACTCCCAGGCCGAAGCCGCCTCCTGCGTCCAGGACGCCCTGTGGACACCCCTCGTGTACACGCCCTGGCTTTACGGGCAGGTGGGCAACAGTCAGGCGGACACCGACAAGTGGGGTCCCGCGATGCTCAACGCCCAGTTCGTGGGCGTGACCGCGGACGGCAAGCTCGACGCGAAGGGCGTCGAGGTCATCAGCCAGATCGCCAACTGGAACGGCACCAGCAACGAGGTCGGCAGCGACAGCAAGTCCGGCAACATGGCCTGGGACAAGAAGTACGTCGACAAGGTGCCCTTCCTCAAACTCTGGGGCAACGACCTCTGTCACGAGAACGACCAGCACAACTTCCGCATGTGCTTCGGAGGCAAGGACAGCAAGAACCTCCAGTGGCTCAGGGGTTCGGACGAACGGCACGTCAAGCCCGCCGACGAGGCCGTCCTGCGGATGGCCAGCGGCAACGACTTCACCGCCCGGCTGTCCGCCTCCGCGATGAGCGTCCTCGGCGGCATCATCATCAACTCCAGCGTGTACTTCATCTGCGCGATGCTGCTCGCCGCCAAGCTGGGCGTCTTCACGCTGATGATCTTCGCGCCGTTCTATCTGCTGCTGGGCATCTTCCCCGGCCCCTCCCGGGTCGCGGCGATCGCCCTGGGCGAGCTGTTCCTCATCAACGTCTTCCGCCAGTGCGGCTGGGGCCTGGGCCTGGTGATCGTCACCTATATGGACACCATGATCCTCGCGCCCGGCGGTGACCACGGCTGGCTGCTGAAGATCCTCACCTGCGCCCTGATGACCGTACTGCTGGGCGTGTACGCCAAACCCGCCATGCGCGCGCTCTCCGGCATGGCGATGGGCGACAAGCAGGCCGGCCACCAGATCGTCGGCGTCGGGGCCAACCTCGCCAAGCAGACCGCGCAGCTCGCCGGCCAGGCCGGCCTCGCCATCGCCACCGGCGGCGCCAGCGCGGTCGCGGGCGCCAGCGGGGCGGCCGCGGCGGCCTCCGCGTCGGGGCAGACGCTGTCGGCCGGCGCCCGTATGAAGGCGGCCGGCCAGGGCCTGCTGAAGAACGCGCCCAACCTCGGCAAGCGCACCCGAGCCGGCCTCGGCAAGCTCAGCGACGCCAAGGACGCCGGCAAGTCCGGCTACGAGGAGGGCCAGGAGCGCGAGGAGAGGCGGGCTTCGACCGATCTGCTCAGCAGGAGCACCGCGGCGCGCGAGGGACTGCAGCGCAGGCGTCAGCAGCGGGCGCAGCAGCCGGGGCACGAGGCCGCGGTGTCGGCGATCGCGCACCGGCGCAGCATGGGCGACACGGCCGGCGCGGACGCCATGGAGCGCGAGCACTTCGACGCGTTGCGCGACCCGCGCACCGGCATCCGTCACCAGGACGACCCGCAGCACCCCAACAACCTGCGGCGCAGCGCGACCGGCGGCATCGACGAGGCGCGTCGCGTCCGGCCGGCCGAGCGCGGCGAGGACCTGCTGTCCCGCAACCAGCTCACCCCGCAGCAGGCCTCGGGCAACCTCGACCGGGTGCTGGCGATGTACGACAACAACCCGGCCAACATCGACCGCAGCCATGCGGCGGGCGAGGCCCTGTGGCGGCTCTCCGGTCAGGTCAACTCGGGCAGCCTGTACACCGACGTGGAGCGCCGGGCCGCCTCGGAGGCCGTCGCCTCGCACGGGGTGCCGGACCGCATCGACGCGGTCGGCCGGGCCGCCAACGTGCAGGTCAGCGTGGACGTGTTCCAGCGCGTGGCGCACGAGCTGCCGCCGCAGCCCACCAGCCAGACGGCCACGGCCGACGGACGGCTGCAACTGCTCCAGCGCGTCGACGCGATCGCCGCGGAGATACCGGTGGCCACCGCCCTGTCCTCGGCGCTCAACGACCTGCGGGGCGTGCTGGGCAACGCGGAGGCGACCACCCAGCAGGTGCAGTACGCGCTCACGAACGTGCAGCAGGCCGCCGGGGCCCCCGTGCCGAGCCAGCCGAACACGAGCTCGGGCGGTACGCCGTGACGCACCGCGGCCGCAGGCTCGCGGCCCTCGCCATCCTGCTGGTCGTGCTGGGTCTGGTGCTGAACAACATCAACGCCCGCACCCGCGCCACCCAGCAGGCGGCCGCCGAGGAGGCCAAGCCGGCCACCCCGGCGGCCCGCCCGCTGTCCCCGCTCTACGTGCCCCGCCCGGCGTCGCTGATCTCCGGCGGGTACGGCGGCTCGCTGAGCAGCGAGTCGTCCCCGCAGGAGGTGGCGAAGGCGTTCGCCGGGGCGTACGTCAAGTACGACCCCGACAGCGGTACGGCGGAGGACTTCCTCGCCGGGCTGCCGCGCCTCGCCCCGGACGCCCGGGACAAGGTGCGCCCGCAGCTGGCCGAGGACTGGGACCGCTATCTGTCCCAGATCGGCGGCGGCGCCACCGTGGCGTCCGTCAGCGACCCCGACCCGACCGCCCAGCAGAACGGCGAGGCGGAGCTGACGGTCATCATGGACACGCAGAACGCGGACCAGGGGACCCTGAAGATGAGCCTGGTCATGACGAAGGGCGACATCGGCTGGGAGGTCACGACGGTGACCCTGGCGGGGGAGTGAGCGAGGGAATGAGCCGGGGAGTGAGCGGGGGAGCGGGATGAGCAGGACGGCGTCGGCGAAAGCCCGGCAGAAGGGGAAGTCGCGGAAGGGCGCGGGCACGGGTACGGGTTCGGCGGGCAAGCCCGGTCGTGCGGCGGGCAAGCCCGGTCGTGCGGCGGTGAAGGGCGCGTCGGGCAAGGACGCCCCGTCGGCCCGTGGCGGCCTCCTCGGCCGGTGGCGGGCCAGGTCCGGGCTGACCTCCCCGCTGTTCGAGCACCTGAAGGTCCTCTTCGCGTTCCTGATCTGGATGACTCTCGTCCGCCAGCAGGCCGAGGTGATCGCGGACTGGTGGCTGTACTACGCGCAGGCGATCGTGGCCGTCGGGGCGCTCGCCTTCGGCAGCGTCGTGGTGGTCTACGCGTTCCCGCCCCGCACCGCCCGCTGGCGCACCCTGGCCTGGACCTTCCTGGCCTCCACCGTCGGCGGCACCCTGACCTACGCCGTCCTCGGCGGCCGCGCCGGCCTGCTCGGCGCGCTGATCTGCGGGGCGCTGGTGCTGTGGGCCCGGGCCGAGGAGAACGCCCGGCGCGCCGTACGCCGCCTGCGCGAGCGACGGGCGCGCCGGAGCTGAATCTCCGTCGGGCCGTAGATCTGCCTGGCCGTCAGGCCGGGAAGCGGGCGGCGATGTCCTTGCCCCGGGGAGTGTCCGGGTCGGGGGACTGCTGAGCCAGCTCGATCAGCTCGTCGAGGTTGAGCACCAGGCCCTCGTCGTCCACCGCCACGCGCTCGCGCACCGCGAGCAGGCACGAAGTGCGGTACGCCTTGGGCCAGTTCCGGTTGATGTTCCGCCACACCGACACCGAACCCTCCTCCCAGGCGACCCCGACCGTCGCCCGGGGCGCCGGGGGCTCGGCGGAGGGCGCCGGGGCGGCCTCCGGGACCGGGACGGGCGCGGGAGCCGGGGCCTGGACCTGGGCTGGCGCCTGGGCCGGGGCCTGGGCCGGGATCGGCGTCGGCGCGGAAGCCGACTCCGCCGGCCGGTGCTCGTGTACCGGCGCGGGGGCGGGCTGGTGCTCGTGCACCGGGGCGGCTACGGGCTGCTGCGGCGCGCGGGCGCTGCTGTGCGTCGCGGGGGCCAGGACCGCTCCCGGCTCGCGCTCGCCCGAGTCGCTGATGTGCAGGACGCGCTGCGCGCCTGCCTCGCCCGGGCTCAGCAGCAGCCGGACGCCGGCGCCGATGAGGGACTGCGCCCGCTCCAGCACGTCCCGCGCCCTGCGGCCGGTCAACTCCTCGGTGTGGAAGGTGTACTCCTGCCCGGGTCCGCCGTCCGCGCCCGGCACCCGCACCACGAGCCGGGCTCCGGCCCGCCCGCCGTCGACATGCGCCTGGGCCAGCACTCCGGTGACCGGCGTGCAGGTCGAGAGGGCCTCGGCCAGCCGCGCGGTCGAACCGCCCGGTGCGGACATCAGCCAGAGGTCCACGGCGATCCGCTCGACCTCGGCGAGCCAGACGTCGTAGGGGCGGTCGCCCGCAGGGCCGACCGCCGAGACGGCCAGGCTGACCCAGGCGGTCATGCCCACCCCGTTTGCGTTGCTCATCAGATCCCCCTCTGATCCCCCTCGCTAGTGTCAATACACAGTCTACTGTTCGCGGGGCCCGCCCTATCATGGTCGGGAACCACGAAAGGGGAACCACGAAGGGGGGCTCACGATGACCGACCCGGCCGCACAGCGGGAGACAGGGCGCGAGACCCCGCAGCTCACCATCGTGGTGTACGCGGACGGACGGGCCAGCGTCGGCGGAGTCCCCGTTGTCGTTCCGGACGGCGGCGACCTGGCCGCCGTGCGCGGTGCGGCGCTGAGCACCGCCCTCGGGATGGCCGTGCGACAGGGGCGGCCCCTGCGGGCCCTGGCGTTCGAACCGGACGGCTCCACCTGGCCGTTGCTGCTCCATCCGGACGGACGGGTGGAGGAGGACGCCGAGGCCGCCGAGCACGATCCGTCCGGCCGCACCGGCGGACGGACCCCGCCCGCAGGCGTTCCTACGGCGCTGCCCGCGTCCCCCGCCTCACCGCGCGGCCCGCGCACCCAGACCATCGTGCTCAACGCGCAGTGGTCGGACGCCGTGGAGACGCCCGAGGCGCCCGAGCGCTTCCGGGACCGGCTGGCCCGGATATCCGAGGCGGGCGGGAGCGGCCGCATCGAAGCCGCGCTCACCCTCGCCGCGGACCTGGAGCGCGAGGTGGCCCTGCTCTTCGGCAGCTCGCATCCGCACGTCCTGCAGGCACGGGCGGTGCGCGCCCACATCATCACCCTCGCGAACGACTGGACCCGGGCCGCCGACCTCTATCTCGCCCTCACCGCCGACTGGTTGGAGCTGTCGGGCGACCGCAGCGCCCAGGTTCGGCAGTGCGCAGCAAACGCTCACTACTGCTGGTTGCGTGTCACCGACCCCGAGGAGTACGAGCGTATCGGCGAGGCTGTTGTCCGGATCTGGCTGAAAGTGCCCGGCACCGAACCTCAGTTGCGCGCCGCGCGACGCCATCGTGACCAGCTCAGAAGCCGGGACTCGCTGGGGCGCTGACACCGGCCGCACGGCTCTCACCTGCTTTTTTACGCAGGGGTGGATACCGGCGACGACAAGACTGATCATTGATGCGCACTCAGAGTCGTGCTGTGTCACAACGGTTACTTCGTGAGACCGATTTGCTGCCATGATGTTCTCCGGAACGGAAGTTGCAGCAGTAACTTCCACGCCTTCATTGCCTGTTGTCGGGGGAGCCAGTCATGAAGCGAAAGAATGCCGTGCGCGGAAACACGCACGGTTCACTCGTGCTCGACGTACGGGACCGGGAATGGTCCGCGCGCATGACGTACATACTCGATCAGGCCGGTCCCGCGCTGCTGCTGTCGCTGCCTCGCGGCCTGTTTCTGGCGCACGATCAGGAGATGAGCCAGGCCGGCGCCGGGACGGGCCCGCAGCTGGAGGACGACGTCGAGTACCTGTCGGCCGTGTGGGGCTTCACCCGGCTCGACGGAGACCAGACGACCGAGATAGCGGACACCCCGCTGATCGGCGTCCGGCCGGCCGAGGAAGGGCTCGCCGTGGATCTCGCCGGCTATCCGTGGCTGTTCGTCGACGGACTGCCCACGGTCCCGGAGGAATGGACGCGGCCGGCGGCGGGATCGGAGGCGGAATCCTCCTGCCTGCTCGGGATCTGCTTCGGGGTGGACCTGCGGGCGCCCGACGCGGACATGCTGTTTCTGTCGGAACTGGGCAGTGGAAACGCTGCTTTGGGACAGGTGAATGTCGTGAAGAGGATGTGAGGAAGCCATGACATGGTTGTGCCGAATGCCATGAGGTAGTGTCTGTACATACTTGCAATTACGCAGGTGTGGAGCATGTCCCATCTCAAGTCGTCGGTCGATTTACTGGAGAGGCGATGAGCACTTCGGAGATTCCTCGACGGTCGCATCGCCGACGGATGGTGACGTCCAAAGCGGCGCTCACCCGACGCCCCGACGGGGTGGACGAGGGACAGGCGCTGCCCGGTGAGCTCGAACCCCTCGAGTGGACATCCAACCGCGGCCCCATCACCGAGGCCGAGGCGCTCGGCGTACTGCGCCGACGCCGGCGCAACGAACTGAGCCAGGCGCCCAAACGGCAGGGCGCCAAGCGCCCCGAGGTCCCCTCGGAGCTGCCGCCGGAGGACGCCCGCAAGGTGCCGGTCGTCAACCGCTTCCCGGCGCGCTACCTGGCCATGGCTCATGCCCGCGCCGAGGTCGAGGGGACGAACCTGACCGCCATCCTCGAAGAGATGCTGGTCAAGTACGCAACAGGCAAGCCCACCCGGCCGCAGACCGTCAGCCGCCGACTGCTGTCCTTGTACACTCGCAAGGAGGACTAGGACCGCGATTCGGTTGACGGTTTGGGGCCCGGCCGGGCACTGAACGGTGGGGGAGAACAGCGTGACCGAGAACAGCGCCTTCGGCGCGTCGTCGGCCGCCGACCAGGACGAAGACGAACTGCCCCCGAGCCACGCCCGAGTGCTTCCGACGCCGTCGGCGCCGCCGAGCCCGATCCCCGGACCGAACCCCGCCCCCGGACCGAACCCCGCCCCCGGTCCGGCCCCGGAGTCGACGCCGCTACCGAACGGCGCGTCCGGCGGGCCACAGCAGTACAACGGCGGCTCCGCCCCGCAACCGCTTCCCGCGCCGCTGCCGTACGGCGCACTGCCCGGACCCGGTCCGACTCCCGGACCCGGCCCCGGTCCCAGCCCCGCGCCGTTGCCGAACGGGGTCGCGCCCGGACCGGCTCCCGCTCCCGCGCCCCTGCCGGACGGCGTGGTCGGCCAGGACCCGGCGCAGCAGGCCGCGTCCGCCAACCCCTACGTCGCCGCCCAGCCGTATCCGGGGCAGCCGTACAGCGGCCAGCGGCCCCCGGCCGCCGTCGGCGACGCCGACCCCCGGGGCGGCTTCCTGCGCTGGCCCGGCCGGGGCGGGCGGCCCTCCGGGCCCGAGCAGCAGCGGCTCGCCCGGTTGCAGACGCCGGTGGCCCGGCCGTACCGGGTCAGCGTCACCAGTATCAAGGGCGGGGTCGGCAAGACGACGACCTCGGCCATGCTCGGGCTGACCTTCGCCCGCTACCGCGCCGACCGCACGGTGGTGATCGACGCCAACCCGCACGCGGGCACGCTCGCGGACCGGCTGCTCGGCGAGCGGATCATGCCGACCGTACGGGACCTGGTCATCGCGGACCGCCGACGGCGCGAAGGCGTCGGCCAGGGGCTGGTCGAGCCGGTGCAGATCCACCAGTACCTCGGCCAGGCCGACCGGTTGATGGTCGCGGCGAGCGAACAGAACCCGGACATCAGCGAGTTGTTCGACGAGGACCAGTACCGCACCGCGCAGGACATCCTCACCCGGGCCTTCGACATCGTCATCACCGACAGCGGCACCGGCATGAAGCACTCGGCGATGAAGGGCACGCTGGCCACCACCGACCGGCTGGTCGTGGTCGCCGCGCCGCGCTACGACGCCGCGCGCCGCGCCGCGAAGACCCTGGACGAGGTGTACGCGCAGGGCTATCCGCACCTCGTGCGGGACGCCGTGGTGGTGATCACCATGGACGCCCCGAAGGCCGTCGGGATCAACATGAACACGCTGGTGGACTACTTCCAGCAGCTCTGCACCCATGTGGTGCGGATCCCCTACGACCCACAGCTGTACGCGGGCGGCACGATCCGCTACGACCAGGTGACGTCCGCCACCCGCGGCGCGTACATGGACCTCGCCGCCCTTCTCGCCGACGGCTTCGGCAACATGGGTCCGGCACAGCTGCGTTGAGCGAACAGCACGTCTGACACGCCCTCACGCGAGGCCCGTTCGCCTCACTCGCTGCCCATCCGACCGTTCACCAGCCACTTGCCGCCGGACTTGGTCAGGACCAGGACCATGCCGGTGTCCGACCCGTCGCCCCCGCCCTCCCAACTGGTCCGCTCGGTGTAGGAGACCTGCACCCACGCCGAGTTCGCGGAGCGCGGCGCCTCGTCGGGGATCACGGTGCCGATGTCGTCCGCGGTGACCTTGACCCCGCTCTTCTTGTCGCCCTGGCAGATGAGGTCGCACCGGTCGCTGCTGGTGTCCCGGAGCTTCTTCACATAGGCGGCGGTGCTGTACGGCCTGATGCGGTCCAGATAGCCGCGCGGGCCGTCGACCGCCCAGTCCTGCAGGACGTAGGAGTAGACGAAGGCCGACGCCACCGCCTCGGGATCGCCGAAGTCGACGCCCGTGGCGGAGGCGCTCGGGCTCGCCGAGGCCGAGGTCGAGGGGGTCGGCTCGGAGGTCTGCTGCCCGGTGCCCGGCGCGGCGCTCACCGAGGGCGTGGGGGAGGAGGACGCGGGGGCGGGCTCCTTGTCGTCCTTCGTGCAGCCGGCGACGGCGAGGCCGGCCAGCGCCGCCGCCAGGCACAGGACCGCCGCACGGCGGGGCATTGCGATCACAGGGGCCTCCTGGGACGGGGGACGGGGGTTTGGGGTTCGAGCTGGTGCGGGCTAGTCGGTTCCGTCGTTGCCGGTGGCGCCGGTGGAGCCGGTGTCGGCGGAGCCGCTGTCGCCCGAGCTCTTCAGGATCCGTGAGCCGCCGATCCACTGGTTCATCCAGTAGGTGTTCGCGCTGACGTGCTTGACGATCTCGACGGTCTTCCCGGTGCGCGGCGCATGGATCATCTCGTCGTTGCCGAGATACATGCTCACATGGTGGATGCCGCCCACCGATCCGTCGGACGACCAGAACATCAGGTCCCCCGGCTGGAGAGCGCTGTACGACTCCACCCGGCTTCCCACGTTCCACTGGTCACCCGTGTAGTGGCCCAGGGTGATGCCGACCTGGGCGTACGCGTAGAGGGTGAGCCCGGAGCAGTCGAAGCCCGTGGAGACGCCCTGCGGGCAGTAACTGGTGTACGTCGGGCCCTTGGCGTCGCCGCCGGCCCAGCAGTAGTCGATCCCGAGCTGGTTCTTCGCGGCCTGGATGACCTTGCCGACGTCACCGCTGAGACCGACGTCCGAGCACTCGATGTTCTTGGCCCGGCCGACGATCTGGCCCGCGACGCCCTCCCACTTGGAGTAGGCGTCGGGGAAGGCCGAGACCTGGACGGCCTGCGCGGCCGCGCCCTTGTCCATCTGCTGCCAGTTGGGCACGCCCAGCAGACCGCGGGGGTTGGGCGGGCTCGGGTGGTTGGGACCGCCGAAGAACGCCTTGGCCGAGTAGTTGGGGTCCATGATCTCGTCGTGCGAGCCCCAACCGGCCGCCGGGCGCTGCTGGAAGAGGCCGATGCTGTCGCGGTCGCCGTAGTCGATGTTGCGCAGCTGGCTCTCCTGGAGCGCCGTCATGATGGCGATGACCAGACCGTCGTCGGGAACCTTCGTCGCCTCGCCGACGTGCACGATGATGGCCGCGTTGCCCATCTGCTCCTCGGTCACGCGGTAGGAGCCGACCCCGGGGACGTTGGTCTGGAGCTCCTCCCCGCCCGGGTCGCAGACGGTGCCCGAGGGGGCGCCGCTGCCGTCGCCTCCGTCGTCGCCGCCGACCACGCCGGACAGAATGCTGCCCACGCCCGCGACGGCTCCGCCGCCGACGACGGCGACCAACCCGCAGCCGCTGAAGAGGAATGCACAGACGGCGAGAATGGCTATGAGCGTCTTCTTGTCCACTGCTCGGTGTGCCCCCCGTTGGCTGCACCTCTCAGGATGCGTGTGTGTCTATACCTTACGAGTAAGTGTCTATACTGCCAATCGCCTTGGGTACCGCCGGTATTGAGTGGGAAGGGACACCCCCATGACCGAACAGCCGCCTCCCACTTCCCCCACTCCCTCCGTTCCCGCCGCCCCCGCCGCTCCCTCCACACACGCCCTCGCCGTCGTCATGCGGGACTACCTCTCCTACGGCGAGAGCGGCATGGCCGACCTCAAGGAGGCGGTGCACTCGGTCCGGCGCAAGCCCGTCATCAACGCGTTCTGCCAGCATCTGCGGCGGATCCTCGAGGGCGAGGTCCCGGTGCCGACCGAGGTCATCAACAAGGAGTTCGAGCGCCGCGCCAAGGAGGACGGACCGCTCGAGGACGGCACCCCGGCCGAGCCCGTGCACTACGACGATCAGCAGGCCTACGAGGCCCTCGCCGACCTCTGGGAGTACCTCGACCTGACCCCGGAGGGCGAGCCCGAAGGCGCGGCGACCGCTGTCAAGTCGGCGGTGCGCAGCGGTCGTTCACAGCTGCTGTGGGTGGACGGCGACCCGCTGCACGCCCTCAAGACCTGGATGTCCTGGCGCTCGCTCGCCCTGTTCCTGGTCGGCGTGGTCCTCTGCACCGTGAGCTGGGCCGTGTACGAGCGCATCGACGCCGCCTTCCTGCGCAGCCTCATGCTCCTGCTGACCCTCGCCGGCTTCGTCATGGCCAGCATCGGCGGCGGTGCCCTGTGGCTGCGCCGCGTCCGCTACGTCAACCCGGACGCCTTCCTGCCCAGCGAGCGGAAGGCGAAGGACGGGCGGCGCTGACGGTCGCGCGATGAAAGCGGCGTCCGCCGTGTCCCTTGTTTTCGCAGGTCAAAGCGACGCTTCCCCATCGGCCTCTTGAGTAAACCCCGTTGACAGCCTTCCTCTGGGATGCCAGAGTCCTGTGTATAGACACAGTCATCCAAGGTGATCGACGGTCTCGGGCGGGGCGAACTAGGGGGTTGCATGGGGCGGCGGGCAGTGGTCGCCGGAGGCGCAGGCTTTCTCGGCTCTCACATCTGTGAGCGGCTGTTGGCGGACGGATACGAGGTTCTGTGTCTCGACGACTTCTCCACGGGGAGGCCGCAGAACATCGGTCACCTCCTCGGGGGCAGCCGCTTCACGCTGCTGGAGGCCGACGTCAGTGAGCCGTTCGAGATCCCCGGCGCGGTCGACGCGGTCCTGCACTTCGCGTCCCCGGCCAGCCCGGTGGACTACCTGAGGCTCCCGCTGAACACCCTCCGCTCCGGCTCGCTCGGGACCTTCAACACGCTGGACCTGGCGCGGGAGAAGGGCGCCCGCTACCTCCTCGCCTCCACGAGCGAGGTGTACGGCGATCCCGCGGTTCATCCACAGCACGAGGGCTACTGGGGAAACGTCAATCCCGTCGGACCGCGCTCGGTTTATGACGAGGCAAAACGATTCTCTGAAGCGGCCGTCATGGCATATCGCCGTAGCTTCGGGCTTTCCACCGCCATTGTGCGGATCTTCAACACCTATGGCCCGCGGATGCGCACCCATGACGGACGCGCCATACCGACGTTCATTCGCCAGACGCTGGACGGCGAGCCCATCACGGTGTCCGGCACCGGAACGCAGACCCGTTCTCTCTGCTATGTGTCCGACTTGGTGGAAGGCATCAGCCGACTGCTCGCCTCGGACGTCGCCGGCCCGGTCAACATCGGGAATCCAGGGGAGATGACGGTCCTGGAAATAGCGGAACTGGTACGCCAGATCGCCGGATCGCAGACGCCGATCACCTTCGTCTCGCGTCCCGAGGACGACCCCGAGCGACGCAGACCCGACATCTCCCTGGCCGCCCGCCTGTTGGACTGGTCGCCCGAGGTGTCCGTGGCCGACGGCCTGAAGCAGACCCTCTCCTGGTTCGGTGAGCAACGGCAGACCGACGGCGGTGCGAAGACGTCGTGACCATGGCGAATGGTGTTGAAGACCCCTCTTCCGCGCTGCCCGTGTCCGACACCCCGACCGACACCGTGATCCGCATCCCGCTCTCCCGGCCGAACCTGACGGCTCTGGAGCGCTCCTATGTGGACAGCGCGCTGGACGACGGCTGGATCTCCGGCACGGGCCGGTTCGTGACCCGTTTCGAGGAAGGCATATCGAAGCGGGTGGGACGGACGTACACGACCGCCGTCGCCAACGGAACCCTCGCCCTGGAGCTGGCCCTGCGCGCTCTGGGCATCGGACCGGGCGACGAGGTGATCGTGCCCGCGTTCACCTTCGCGGCTCCCGCCACCACCGTCCTGGCCGTGGGAGCCGTCCCCGTGCTGGTGGACGTCGACCCCGAGACCTGGACCATCGACGCCCACGCCGCCCGGGCCGCGCGCACCGCGCGGACCAGGGCGGTCATCGCCGTGGACGTGCTCGGCCACCCGGCGGACTACGACGCCCTGCGCGACCTGGGGGCGCCGGTCATCCAGGACGCCGCCGAGGCGCACGGCGCCGCGTACCGCGGTCGGCCCGTCGGCGGGCAGGGCGATCTGTCGGTGTTCAGCTTCCACGCCAACAAGGCGATCACCACGGGGGAGGGCGGAAGCGTCAGCACCGACTCCGCGGAGCTGGCCGCACGCATGACGCTGCTCACCAACCACGGCATGACACCGCAACGCCCGTACGTCCACGAAGTGGTGGGCCGCAACTTTCGGATGACCAACCTCACGGCCGCACTGGGCCTGGGACAGCTCGACCGCTGGGACGAGCTGACCGGAGCGCGCAACAGTGTGGCGCACCGGTACACCGAGCGGCTGGACCCCGAGGCGTACGTGCCTCGTCCCGTCGCCCCGTGGGCCGGGTACTCCTGCTGGCTGCACACCGTCACCGTGCCCGCGGACCGCCGTGGCGCAGTCCTGGCGCATCTGCGCTCGCGGGGCATCGACGCCCGCGCGGTGTGGCCGCCGTTGCACGAGCAGCCGGTGCTCGCCCGTCCCGGCGTGGACTGCCCGGTCGCGGAGGACGTCGCTCGCCGCGCCTTCTGGCTGCCGAGCTACGCCGGAATGTCCGACACCGACATCGATCTTGTGGCTGCCGCTCTCGCTGAAGCGCCGGTCAGGAAGTGAGCACGACCATGCGGAAGCTGAGTGTCATCGTCCGATTCCGTAACGAGGCAGTGCACCTGGGCGCCGTGCTGCGGGCGATCCGTGCACAGCGCTGTTCCGTGCCGGTGGAGATCGTCGCGGTCGACAACGCCTCGACCGACGGATCGCGTGACATCGCAGCGCAGTTCGCCGACAAGCTCGTACAGATCACCGACTACCGGCCGGGCGCCGCCCTCAACCGCTCCATCGAGCGCTGCTCCGGCGACCACGTGGTCGTGGTGAGCGCCCACGCCATTCCGTCCGACGAGCGCTGGCTCGAGAACCTGATCCGTCCGCTGCGCAACCCGGACGTGCTCGGTGTGTACGGCGGGCAGATCTATCCGATCAGCGCGAAGTTCCTGGACAAGCGCGACCTGGACATCTTCTCCGACATCCGGCCGCGCAGCGAGACGCGGGACTCCGACTTCTGGAACGCCAACTCCGCGTTCGGCGTGAGCTCCTGGGAGAAGCAGCCGTTCGACGAGACGGTGATCGAGCTGGAGGACCACCACTGGACCAAGCAGATCCTGCCGGAGGGAAACCGCTGGATCCGCTTCGAGCCGGAGGCGCGCGTCTACCACTACGGCCACGAGACCCGCAACGACCGCCAGTTCCTGACGCCCGACGGCCCGCCCGCGCAGACCCGCATCCGCGAGGCGGTCCGCGTCCTGGAAGGCGACTCCGTGTCCTGGCCCGCCGCCATGTCCGCGGGCATGACCCTGGGCAGCCTGTGGCGTGAACCGGCGACGCGGGCCGCGGTGCCGCTGCTGGGCCGCTACCTGCTCGAGTACTGGGACTTCGACGTGCGCTGGCGCATGGCCGGCGCCCTCGGGCGACTCGACTACCCGGAATCGGTCCCCTACCTGGTGCGCGGACTCGCCGACCCGTCCTTCTACGCCCGCGACGAGTGCGCCTGGTCGCTGGCCCGGCTCGGCGCGACGGCCGTGCCCGAAGTCCTCAAGGCCGTGCAGCAGCCGGGCCGGATGGCCCACGGGTCGCTGCCGTTCGCGTCCCTGGCCCTCGGTATGTCCGGCACGCAGGAGGGGCGGACGGCAGGGCTCGACCTGTTGGAGCGCTGTCTGTCCGACGGCGACCCGCAGGTGGAGCGCGACGCCGTCTACTTCCTCGGCGAGCTGGGCAGCGCGCAGGGCCGCACCGCCCTGCTGAAGGCCGTCGTCGGGCGGCTGGGGCACGAGGACTACGAGACGGCGCGCGCCGCGCTGTGGTGCTGGGGCATGCTCGCGGAACGCGCGGAGAACGAGGGGGACAGCGCCGACCGCGACGACCTCGTCGCCTCCGCCGACGCAGTCGTTCTGGCGGCCCGTCAGCACCCACAGGACGTGGTCAGGGCCGAGGCGGTCGCCGCGCTGGGCAGGCTCGCCCGGGCGGCACACGGCGGCCCGACGCTTGCCGAGGTGGCGCGCTCCCTGCGCAACGACGGTTGCGGGCGGGTGCGTTACGCGGCCATTCAGAGCCTGCGGCTGATCGCGGAGTCCGGAAATCCCTCAGCGGCCATGGAAGCGGTCGCCCACAGCACGGACGTCGACGACTTCGGTGTGCTCTTCGAACGCGAGTTGATCCTCGCGACCGCCCAGAACTGACGAGACCTCCCAACGAAGGAGTAGCGCTCATGCGAGCACTGGTGACCGGCGGGGCCGGTTTCATCGGCTGCAACCTCACGGCTGCGCTGGTGCGCGGCGGCCACGAGGTGACCGTGGTCGACAACCTCTCCCGGCCTGGGAGTCTGCGCAACCTCCAGGTGCTGCTGGAGGATCCGGTCGCGGCGCAGAAGGTCAGCTTCCATCCCGTGGACGTACGGGACGCGGACGGGCTGGCGGCGGTGGTGGCCGATCACCGCCCCGACGCGGTCGCCCATCTGGCCGGCCAGGTGGCGGTCACCGACTCGGTCACGCACCCGCTGGTCGACTTCGACATCAACGCCCGCGGCACCCTCCACGTCCTGGAGGCGGTGCGCCGGCACGCGCCCGAGGCCCGCGTCCTGTTCACCTCCACCAACAAGGTGTACGGCGGCCTGAAGCAGCACCGCACGGAGCGCACCCCGACCCGCTACGTCCTGCCCGATCACCCCGACGGCGTCTCCGAGAGCTTCCCGACCCTCGCCGCGACGCCCTACGGCTGCTCCAAGCTCACCGCCGACCTGTATGTGCAGGACTACGCGGCCACCTACTCGATGGCCACCACCGTCTTCCGCATGTCCTGCATCTACGGCAAGTGGCAGAACGGCACCGTGGACCAGGGCTGGGTCAGCTGGCTGGTGAAGTCGGCCTTGCTGGGCAACCCGATCACGATCTACGGCGACGGGCTCCAGGTCCGCGATCTGCTCCACGTGGACGACCTGATCGCCGCGGTGCTCAGCGTGCTGGAGGACGGGCGCGGCGCGGGCGAGGTGTTCAACATCGGCGGCGGAGTCGACTACTCGCTGTCCATCTGGGCCGAGTTCGGCGCCCTCCTGGCCGAACTCGCCGCGGGCGAGCCGCCGGTGACGTACGAGCCGTGGCGCACCGGCGACCAGCACGTCTACATCAGCGACATCGCCAAGGCTCGTGAGCAGCTCGGGTGGCGGCCCCGCCGGGCGCCGCGCGACGGCATCGCCGAGATGACGGAGTGGCTGCGGATCGAGCAGAAGCGCAGCCGGTAGTGCATGGACCCAAAGGGCGAAGGGAGACTGCCATGAACGAGGTCGACGTCGTCCTCCTCGCACCCCCTTACTACCGGTTCTGCGGAAGCCACAACAACAGGGCGGCCCCGTCGCTGACGTACCTCTCGGCGTATCTGGAGAAGGCCGGGATCTCGCACGTCGTCTACAACGCCGACCACACGCCGGGCAGGCGTTTTTGGAGCATGAAGTGGATGTTCCAGAACTACCAGCCGTTCGTGGACGCGGTGGACGGCAAGGGCAGTCTGTACGGCGAGGTCGCCGAGATCGTCATGTCGTTCTCGCCCAAGGCCGTGGTCATCCTGGGCGGCGAGCCGCTGATCGCGACCAAGGACTGGGGCAACCCCTTCATCGCGGCGCACTACGCCGAGCTGTTCCGTCAGCTGGGCGTGTACACCGTCGGTGTCGGACACTTCTTCACCCTCGACCGGGCACGCTTCGAGAACGACTTCGACTGCGTGCTCGGCGGTGAACCCTCCGAGCAGATCGTCGACATCCTGCGGGAGCGGCGCCGGGGCTATGTGGCCCCCAGGCCCGTCCCGCTGGACACCTTGCCGAACCTCAGCCGGCTCTACCCGGCCGACCAGCAGACCGATTTCGTGATGACCTCGTTCGGCTGCCGGTTCCCCTGCTCCTTCTGCCTGGTCCAGCAGCTCTACAGCGAACTCGACGAACGGGTCCGCTTCGTGGATCTGGACGTCGCCGTCGCCGACATCGCGCAGCGGCCCGAGGAGAACGTCTATCTCACCGACCTGACGTTCACCTACGCCCCGCGTAAACGGCTGACCGCGCTCGCGCAGAAGCTGCGTGAGGCGGGGGTGCGCAAGTCGTTCACGATCGACACCCGGGTCGACCTGATCACTCCGGAGATCGTCGACCTGCTCGCCGAACTCGGCGTGGAGCGCGTGAAGATCGGCGTGGAGGGCATCACCCGGGACCTGCTGAAGTCCTTCAACAAGCGCACCGACCTGGAGAAGATCGAGCGCGCGGTCGCTCTCCTGAAGGACCGCGGGATCAAGGTCGTCACCTACCTCCTCATCGGAGGCGTCACCGAACTCGCCGACTACGAGGCGACGCGCGAGTACATCGCCAAGCTTCAACCGGAGTTCGTGCCCGTCGCCATCTGGGCGTACGACCTGTCCGGGGACTACCGGTACGACACCCAGTTCTCGCCCCTGCGTCTGAAGGAGTGGGGCATCGAGGAGGACGTGTTCTACCGCTACCTCTCACTCCAGGAGCAGGTCAACCCCACCGTCGGGGCGATGCTCGACATCCAGTGATCGACATCCGGTGATCCACCCCCTCGCCCCGTCGTCGGCTTCCCGTTCCACAAGGCTTTCGGAGGACCTGCTCGCTGTGCCAGACATCCGCATCCCATCCTTCAGCTACAGCTTCACCGAGTCCGACGTCGCCTTCATCACGGACGAGGTCGGTCGGCTCTTCCGCGAGGGTCGGCACCTGACCATGGGCGCCCACGGAGAGGCCCTGGAGGAGGAGTTCGTCCGCTACACCGGCGTCCGCCACGCGGTCTCCGTCGCCAGCGGCACCGCAGCCCTGGAGATCGCGCTCCGTTCGCTCGACGTGGCCGGCGGCGAGGTCGTCGTACCCACCAACACCTTCGGCGCCACCGTGGTGTCGGTGCTGCGGGCCGGTGCCGTCCCGGTGTTCGCCGACACGGGCGACGACATGTCGGTGAGCGTGGCGGACGTGGCAGCCAAGCTCGGACCACGCGTCCGCGCGGTCGTCACCGTGCACATCGGCGGCCTGATCTCACCGCACACCCTCGAGCTGGCCCGGCTCTGCGAGGAGCGCGGCATCCCCCTGGTCGAGGACGCGGCACACGCTGCCGGCGCCTCGCTCCAGGGACGGCACGCCGGGTCGTTCGGCGTGGCGGCGGCCTTCTCCCTGTTCAGTACCAAGGTGATGACCAGCGGTGAGGGCGGACTGCTCGTCACCGACGACGAGCGGATCCGTGACCGTGCGCGGCTGCTGCGCGACCACGCCAAGAATCCGGACGGGACCATGTCCACGACGGGCTACAACTGGCGCCTCACCGAGATGCAGGCCATCGTCAGCCGTACCCAGCTGCGTCGCCTGGACGAGATGGTCAGGGGCCGCAACGCGGTCGCCGCGCTCTACGACGAGCGACTGGCCGAGGTGGAGGGCATCCGCCTGCTCACCCCGCCGACCGAGGCCGTGCACAACCGGTACAAGTACATCGTCGAGTTGGAGCGCCACCGCCCGAGGGACGTGCAGAAGATACTGCGCGACCGCTACGGCATCGCCCTGGGCGGCTACGTCTACGACGTCCCCTGCCACCTCCAGGAGGCGTTCCGGTCCTACGCGACCGGCCCGTTCCCCGGAGCCGACCGTATGTGCCCGGCCCACATCTGTCCTCCCGTCTATCCCGACATGCCGCTGAGCGACGCCGCGCACGTGGCCGACGCCCTGAGCGAGGTGCTCCGTGGTTGACGGCGTCACACCCCTTCCGCCCCCGCCCGGCCAGGATCGGGCGTCCAGGGAACAGCTGTACGGCTGGGTCTACGAGAACAACCAGTGGGGGCGCTCCCCGGAAGGCGAGAAGTACTACTCGGACTCCCCGACCGCGTCGACATACCCCTACCGGCAGTACGTCGCCTCCTTCATCCGCGAGAGGCCGGAGATCCGCCGGGTGGTCGACCTGGCCTGTGGGGACCACAAGGTGGCCGCGGAGACGGACCTCGGGGACACGCACTACGTCGGCGTGGACATCTACGACCGGCTCATCGAGCACAACCGGCGCCATTACGGCGGCGAACGCCGTGAGTTCCTGGTGCGGGACATGGTCGAGGACGAACTGCCGCCCGGCGACCTGTGTCTGATCTCCATGGCCCTCTACCTGATGTCGTTCGAGCACGTCCAGGCCGTACTGCCCAAGCTCCGCCGGTACCGCTACGTCCTGATCACCGACGGGCAGCCCGACCTCCCCGCGCAGGAGCGCCGCAACCTCGACAAGCCCACCGGCAAGTACACGCCGCGCGACCTTTTCGGAAACGGCTTCTACCTGGAGCTCGAGCCGTTCGGTCTTCACCTCGACGTGGTTCTCGAATACCCGCTGCAGAACGGCGAGTTGATGCGGACCGTGCTGCTGGAGCACCCCGAAGCCCGCCCCGGGGGGCGTTCCCAGGAACGCCCCCCGGTCACCAGAGACTGACAGCCGGACGAAGAAGGATCCATGCACATACTTGTCACGGGGGGCGCCGGCTATGTCGGGTCGGCGCTGGTGCCGGTCCTGTTGGACGCCGGACACCAGGTCCGGGTACTGGACCAGCTGTACGCCGGCGGCCAAGGGCTGCTGCCCTGCGCGTCCCGACGCAACTTCGAGTTCGTCCGTGGGGACGTGTGCGACGCGGAGACCCTCTCGGCCGCGCTCAGGGGCGTCGACGCCATCGTGCACCTGGCCGCCGTCGTCGGTTATCCGGCCTGCCGGAACGAGCCGGAGCGGGCGCTGAACACCAACGTCAACGGCACGAAGCTGCTGCTCGGCCTGCGCCGCCCGGACCAGCGCCTGGTGTTCGCCTCGACCGGCAGCGTCTACGGCGCCGTCCCCACCGGAATCTGCACGGAGTCGACGCCCAGCGAGCCGTTGACGCTGTACGGGACCACCAAACTGGAGGCCGAGCAGCTGGTGCTGGAGGCGGGGAACTGCGTCGTCTACCGCTACGCGACGGCGTTCGGGCCGAGCCCGCGGATGCGCTTCGACCTCCTGCCCAACGACTTCGTGCGCCAGGCCGTCCACGACGGGGCCATCACGGTCTACGAAGGCGGCTTCAGCCGCACCTTCGTCCATGTCCAGGACATGGCGCGCTCGGTGCTGTTCGCCCTGCAGTCGTGGGACACGCTCGCGGACGACGTGTACAACGTCGGCAACGAGAGCATGAACTGCACCAAGGCCGAACTCGCCCAGCGCATACGGTCGATGGTCCCCTTCGACCTGCGGTTCGAGGAGTTCGCCACCGACGCCGACCAGCGCGACTACGAGGTGTCCTACGAGAAGATCCGCAGCCGGGGCTTCACCACGGTGCACACGCTGGACAGCGGGCTCGCCGAACTGGTGACGGCCGCCCGGCTCGTGGCCGAGAGGGCGAACTGACATGGCCGCCCGACTGTGCTTCGTGGTCCTCGACCACGCTCCGGACGACTACTTCGACGACCTGGTACGCGGCATCCGACGCTTCTGCCCGGGCGCGGACCTGCACTGGTACGACTCCTCCCCGGCGGACCGGCCCGCCGCGCCCCCGACGACCGGGGTGCCCCGCCTGGAGTGCAGTCGCCCCCTGACGTATGCGAAGGTCACCCCGTACTTCTTCGACATGTTGGAGTGGGCCGCCGACCGCGACTACGACCACGTGGTCAACGTCGAGTCCGACATGGCCTTCGTCAACGCGGGCTTCGAGGAATTCCTCGCCACCGCCATGGCCGAACTCGACTACATGGCACCGCGGTTCGCCCGCAAGACCCCGAAGACCTCCCGTTGGCGGCCCTACCGCAGCCTGCGCCCGGAACTGCCGGAACTGTTCGACATCCTCGGCATCGACCACACCAACGAGGCCTTCAGCCCCGGGCAGGTCTTCAGCCGCCGCTACGTCCAGACGCTGCTCGCCGCTCCCTGGTACCCCCGGCTGCGCGCCTTCGTCGAACGCAACCAGGAACCTGGCAGGTCCTTCACCCTCCAGGAAGTGCTGCTGCCCACCCTGGCCGACGTGCTGGACCTGCGCGCCGCCGACTATCCGGCCCACATGACCGCGTGCAACCGCTACCGCCCCTATCACGCCGCCTCCTCCGTGGCCCGGGCTCGCCGACGCGGCGACGTGCCCTTCGTCCACCCGGTGCGGCGGGACGGCGAGCACGAGGCCCGTCGCTTCGTCCGCGCCCTGTACGACCCGGTACTTCAAGGAAGTGAACCGCGCCCATGACCGACCACCCCCTCGTCACCGTCTTCACGATGACCTACAACCAGCGCGACAAGATCCTCGCCCTGGCCGACGACCTCGCCGCCCAGGACTGGCCTGCCGCCCGGCTGCACTTCACCGTCCTCGACGACGGGGGCTCCGACGGGACCGCCGACGCCCTCGAGGAGGCCGCGCGGAAACTGCCGTACCGGATCGACGTGCTGCGCCGGGTCCATGAGGCCGACTACCTCAGTGCCCAGCGGTGGAACGAGTGCATCGCAGCCTCCCACCCGGAGACCGACGTCTTCGTCCAGGTGGACGACGTACGGCTGCGCCCGGACTTCCTGCAACGGCACGCGGCCTGGCACGGCGAGGCCGGCCTCGCCCTGGTGACCGGGTCGAAGTTCGAGGGCGACGAACCCACCTGGGACCTGGAGACGTGCCGCCGCGCCCACCTGGCCGCGGCGGACGGGCAGGCCCGGGAGACCGACCTGTGGACGGCGTTCTGGGGCGCCAGCCTCAGCTACTCCCGGGAACTCGTGTCCCTGCTCAGCACGGACGAGCACGACCGGCCCTTCGACTCCCGGATGACGGGCTGGGGCTTTCACGAGGTCGAGTTCGCCTGCCGGGCCGCGCAGGCCGGCGCCCGCCTGGTCTACGACCCCGCAGTCGGCGTCTTCCACCAGAACCACACACCGGTCAACGACCGCGGCCGAGGCATCGACCACGCCCGGCAGAAGGACGCCGGAGCCGCGAAGAACGAACAGTACCTACTGACCAAGCACGGGCTCGACGCCCTGCCCCGGTGGTGACCGCGTGACCGTAGCGATATTCGCCGACTCTCCGACCCTCACCAGCGGCTTCGCCCGCACCACCAGGCGCATGGCGGACGCGCTGGTCCGGGCCGGCCACGACGTGGCCTGCTACGGCGTCAAGGCGCGCCGCGCCGACATCGGAACCGGCCTGCCCTACACGGTCTGGCCCGCCGAACAGGGCGGGCACTGGACCGACACCCTCGCCGAGTTCTTCGCCTCGACCCGTCCCGAAGTCCTGCTGCTCAACATGGACGCCTACAACGCGCTGGAGTGCGTCGAGGTGTGTGAGCGGGCCGGCTGGCGCGGCCCGACGGTCAGTTACGTGTGCTTCGACGGCCTGCCGGTGAGCCGTGCTCACCTGGACGCGCAGCGCTCCTGCAGCGCGGTGTGGGCCACCTCGCGCACGGGCGCGGCCTATCTGGAGAGCGAAGGCGTCAAGGTCGCCGGGTACGCGCCCCCCGGCGTGGCCCCCGAGGAGTTCCGGCCGGCCGCCGACCGCCCGGCGCTGCGCGCCCGCGCGGGACTCGGCGACTCCCTGGTGGTGGGCGTCTTCGCCACCAACACCGAACGCAAGCAGGTCGCCCGCGCGGTGGCCGGCTTCGCCGTGGCCGCCGAACTGCGCCCAGACCTCGACCTGCGGCTGTACCTGCACTGCAGGTCACGCGGCTACTGGGACCTACGGGACCTGGCCGCCCGCTACGGGCTGGCCGACCGGGTGCTGTTCCCCGCGGCAGAGGAGTTCGAGGAGCACCGCGGCGTGCCGACGGCGCACAGCGTCCCCCGCATCGGGCCCGGCCCTGTCACGGGCCTCGCGCACCTGCCGGAGGACTTCTCGTACGTCGACCGCATCAACGTCTGCGACGTGCTGATGAACGTCGCGCACAGCGGTGACGTGGAGCAGGTGATCATCGAGGGCCAGGCGTGCGGAGTGCCGCTGCTGCACACCGACGACGAGGCCGTGATGAGCGACGCGGTCGGCCGGGGCGGAGTGCTGCTGCCGGCGTCCGACGTGGGCATCGGCCGGATCGGTCAGCGCCTGCACTACGTGTCCCCCCGGACGATCGGCGAGTCGCTGGCGGCGTTGCTCGGCGACCCGGCGGCGCAGGCCGAGGTACGGGCCGCGGGACTGGCGAACGCGGCCGCCTATCCCTGGAGCGCCCTGGAGGACGCCGCCGTCGCGATGGTCGCGCCCTACGCCTCTCCCCGGGCCGCCTGACAACTTACGGAGCACCCGATGAGACTGCACCATCTTGGAGACATCGACTCCACCGCCACCACGGCGATCCTCACCGGCGACCCCGACCGGGTCCCGCTGCTCGCCGACCACCTGGGCAAGGTCGTACGGCAGTGGTCGCAGCGCGGCTACGTCCTCGCCGAGACCGAGGTCGAGGGACAGCCGCTGCTCGTCTGCTCCACCGGCATCGGCGGACCGAGCACCGCCATCGCCGTCGAGGAGCTGGCTCAGCTCGGCGTCACACGGTTCGTGCGGGTGGGTACCTGCGGCTCCATCCAGCGGCACATCAACGCGGGGCACGTCGTGATCTCCACCGGCTGCGTCCGCGACGAAGGGACCAGCCACCAGTATCTGCCGCCGGAGTATCCCGCCGTTCCGGACTTCTTCCTGCTCCGGGCGATCGTGGACGCGGCGGTCGAGGACGGACACGCTCCCTTCGTGGGTCCCACGCACTGCAAGGACGCCTACTACGCGGAGAAGCCGGACGGCTTCCCGCTCGCCGGACAGTGGCGCGAGCGCTGGGCCGGACTGCGCGCGTCCCGCGTCCTGGCCACGGAGATGGAGGCCGCCACCCTGTTCGCGGTGGCCACGGCCCGGGACGTACGGGCGGCCGCACTGTTCGTCGCCACGGACGACACGCTCAGCCCGGAGCGGACCCGCGAGATCCTCTGCGCGGTCGCGGCCTCGGCGGTTCGCGGCGCGCTCTCCACCGACGCCGACAGCGACACCGACACCGACACCGACAGCGACGGCGTCGGCGTGGGCGTCGGCAAGAAGGAGGAACACCTGTGATCGTGCTGGGACTCATCGGCTGGGCGGGCCGGGGCTGGGCGCACGACGCCACCGCCTGTCTGGTCGTGGACGGCGTGGTGGTGGGGGCGCTGGAACAGGAGCGCATCAGTCGCCGCCGGTATTCCACGGCCGAGGCCGCCGAGGATGCGGCGCTCGCCCTGCTGACCGCGCACGGACTGAGCGCGGCGGACGTGGACGCCGTCGGCTACGCCTGGGGCGCACCGCCGGAGGAGGACGTACGACGCCTCGGGTCGCCGCTTCCCGGCGACGTGGCCGTCACCGCGGACCACACCGAGGCGTTGCTTCCGCGCCTCGCCGGTCAGCTGCGCAGCCGGGAGGTGATGTATTTCGACCACCATCTCTGCCATGCCGCGCAGACGTACTGGATGAATCCGCACCACGAGGCCGACGTGCTGGTCCTGGACGGGTCCGGAGGCAATTGCTCGACGTCCATGTACCACGTCCGCGACGGCGAATTCCGCCTGCTGGAGCGGCATCCCGCGAAGCACTCGCTCGGCATCCTCTACGAGGCCGCGGCCTACTACTCGGCCATGGGCTGGAACGCCGCCGGCAAGCTCATGGGACTGGCCTCCTACGCCAGGCCCAGCGGGCGCCGGCTGATGACGTTCGACCCGGCCGACGGAGCGTTCGGGTTCGAGCCCGGCACCGGCATGGCCGACCGGTTGCGCTCCGAGGACGGCGACGAGATCGCGGCCGTCTGGCTGCGCATGTTCGAGGAGCGGGTCTTCCCGTACTCCGGGCGCTCCGGCAACGTCTTCGACTACGCGGCCTTCGCCGCCGACGTTCAGCTGACGCTGGAGGAGCTCGGGCTGGCCCTGGCCGACCGGCTGCACCGGCTCTCGGGCTCCGACCAGCTGCTGCTGTCGGGCGGGGTGACGCTGAACGCCCACATGAACCGCCGTATCGCCGAGAGCGGCTGGTACCGGGGGGTGTCCGCGACCGTCGCCCCGCACGACGGGGGTACCGCGGTGGGCGCGGCGATGCTGGCCGCGGCGACGCTCGGCGAGCCGGTCGCGCCGTGGTCCGGGGCAGCCCTGCCCATCATGCTGGGACCGGCCCCCGGCCAGGCCTCGGCCGAGGCGTTCGCGTCGGTGGGCGGCGCGGCGGAACAGGTGGAGCCGGAGAAGGCCCGCGCCGAGGCCGCGGAGGTGCTGGCCGGCGGTGGCGTGGTCGCCTGGTTCGACGGGCCGGCCGAGTTCGGGCCGCGGGCGCTCGGAGCCCGCAGCCTGCTGGCGGACCCGCGCCGGCGCGAGGCCGTCGACCGGATCAACCGGATCAAGGGCCGCGCCCCCTGGCGGCCTGCGGCGCTCTCCCTGACCGCCGACGGCTTCACCGCGCTCGGCCTCACCCCGCCGCTCGACGGGCTGAGCGAGTACATGCTGTGCGCCCACCCGGTGAGCGAGGAGGGACAGCGGCTGGCTCCGGCTGGTGTGCACGTAGACGGGACGACGCGGGCGCAGCTCGTACCGGAGGAAACCGCCTTCGGCCAGTTGCTGACCGACTACGCGGAGCGGGCCGAGGCGCCTCCCGCCCTGATCAACACCTCGCTGAACACCCGGGGCGAACCGATGGTGCTGCACGCCGAGCAGGCCCTCGCCCTCATGCAGGAGTGCGAGGAGGTGGACCTCTTGGTGGCGGCTCCGTACGTCGTGCGCCGCTGAGGGGGAGGCGAAGGGGCGAGGGAAGCGGGGGCGGAGAGGGAGACCCGGGTGTTCCTCAGGGCCGGTCCCGGTCGGGGTACCCTCGGGGAGTGCGCTATTTCATTCAGTACCCCGCCGGCACCGGCAAACTTGTCGTCGATGCCGTCTCGAATTTTGTCGAGAATTTCAGCGTGCGCTATCAGGACGACAGCGCCATGCTGTTCGACTCGACGTCGAGCGCCGAACGGGTCTCCCTCCTCCCCTTCGCGAAGAACGCTTTCGTGGTCCTCGCGGACATCCCGAGGAAGGATGTCAACCAGAGCGCACTGCAGCTGGCCCAGAGGTTGGACAAAGGGGACTTCTCCGCGCTGCGGGGCCGTGTCTCCGGATTCCGCATCATGGCTCATGTCGACGGTGAGCTCGCCTCCCTCGCGCCGGGCGTGAAGACCGGGTTCGAGCGGGCGGTGTCGGCGAACACCGGCGGTCGGGTGGAGCCCCGCGGTTCGTGTCAGGAGTTCTGGCTCATCGGGCGCCTGGACCTGCGCGACCTGATGTTCTGCGCGCGGCTGCCCAAGCGGAAGCGCCCGAAGAAGGCGCGGGGCGCGGTCTCTCACGAATTGTCGTCGATGCTGGTGCTGGCCTCGCGGCCAGGCGACCAAGACGTTTTCCTCGACCCCTTCGGCGGGAGCGGATCATTCGCCCTCTCCCGAGCGGAGATGCCGGCGCGGGACATCGTCTACTCCGACCTCGACCTCGCCTCCCATCGTAGGGAATTCCCCGACGAGCTGATCAGGGACAAGCGAGTTCGTCTCCTTTCTGAGGATGCTCTGACGCTGACCTCCATTCCGGACGGATCGGTGGACGTCATCGTCACCGACCCGCCCTGGGGAGAGTATGAGGAACTCCCCATGCCTTATCCGGAATTCACGCAATCCGTTTCGGAATCCTTTGCGCGCGTCCTCCGCCCGACGACCGGCCGCTTCGTGCTGATGTGCGCCCGCCGGGGCGCCGCCGACTTCCGGCAGAGCCTGGAGGGTGCGGGTTTCACCATCGACACGACCCACGACATCCTCGTGAACGGCCACCCGGCCACGGTCTTCGTGGGCAGCAGCTCGGGCACGCCGACTGCGGAGCCCTCGACCCGGCGGAAGAGTGCGGCGAAGGACGAGGGCGCCCCCCGCGCCGAAACGTCCCACCGCCCGGACAAGCCGCTGCTGCGCGGCATGAGCACCCAACGCCGCGCGATGAGCCGCTTCTCCCGCTGACCGCGGGGGCGGGGCGGGGGCGGGGGCGGAGACGGGGGCCCGGGGGAAAGAGGACGGCGGCGGGCTGTCTCCGCGCCCGCAGACTTCCGCGGAATGCCGATCCCCACGTACATCCCCCGGCGCATTCCCTCGCGCTGACCGGGTGTTTCCTGTCAGGCTCGGACCCGTGACGTACGTAGTGACCGTGGACAGCTGCATCCCGGAGGGCACTCCGGAGATGGACCCGCTGCAGCGCGCCGGCGCCCTGGCGCTCATCGAGGACGGATTCGACTCCGTCAGGGCCGTCGAAGGACCCGACGGCGTGGAGGTCGATCTCCTCGACGCCATCGTGGCCGTCCACCCCGGCGGCGCCCATCTGAAGGTCATCGTGGACGCCCCGACGCTGGAGTTCGCCGAGGACTCGGTCCAGGTGCTCGTGGACGAACTGCTGGAGCGCTCCGAGCTGCTGGCCGACTGGACGATCGAGCGGTGCGAGGTTGAGCTGCACCAGGACCTGGCCAGGAAGAGCCTCGACGCGGCCGAAGGCCCCGGCGCCCCGCCCGACGACCCGGCCGCCCGCAAGGCCCGGCACACCGAGAGCCGGACGACGCAGGGCGCCGAAGAACACGGCGACGCCGAGGCGAAGACCACGGCCGTACGAAACCGGCTGCTGGAGTTGGCGAACGAACTCCGCTCCTTCCCGCCGACGACGTTCGGCGCGTCCGACGCCGGAGCCGCCGGAGCCGCCGACTCCGCCGGTGTTACCGGCATCACCGGAACCACCGAATCCGCCGATGACGCCGATGACGCCGAAGTCACGGGAAACGCCGTCCCGTTGGAGAGCGCCAGACTCGCCGCAGGCGCCCTCGTCTACGCGACCGACATCCTGGTGGACGAACTCTTCGAGGACATGCAGGTTCTGACCCAGGAGGACTCCACCGTCGCGGAGTGCGACGGCCCCCTCTGGCATCTGGAGCGCCTCCCCGACCGCTACGCCCTGCGCTACGACGCCCGCTTCGCCCGCCGCTTCCTGGTGACCACGATCGCCCTGACCACCCGCTTCACCGACGGAAGCTTCCAGCGCCTCAGCTGCGTGGCCGAGGAACTCGCCCTGAGATTCCTCCTGAGCCAGACCACCACGACCCTGGAGCTGTACGAACTCCTCGACGACGACGTGTCGGCCGCCCTCGACGCCTTCGCCGACCACGTCTACGACGACCGGGACCACGAATGGCTCTACGACGGCTCGATGCACGGAGCCGAAACGGCCGACGAGGCCGCGGTGGGCGTGACGGATGCGGCGGGCGCGGTTCTGGGCGTCGCGCCGATGACCTTCGGCTCCTGGTTCACGCCGTTCAACGAGAGCAGATACGTTCACCCGTCGGCCGCTGACGAACCGGAGGCCGCGGCCCCCTGAGACGCCCTCGCCTGCCGCGTGTTCGATCAATTTGAGCTGTTGTGCGCGACAACAGGCCATGTTGTCGTCGGACGCCTTGCCTGCGAGGTGCGCGACGGCAGCATGGTCGGGGTCACTTGAGGGCGTGTTTCGCCGCGGAGTGTGACCTTCGGGGGTGCGGGGTGAACTACGAGTGGCCGCCGTCCACTTTTCTCAGCAGGCTGCGGTGGGAGACTCGGGACGAGTTTCTCCAGCAGGGAATCGAGAAGAATTACTCGCCTCATCAGTCACTTCTGCAACAAGGCGACTCGAGCCGTCACGTATTGCTGATCACCAGTGGTGTGGTCAAGGTGACCGCCAGCTCCGAGAGCGGGGACGACGTCCTTCTCGCCGTCCGTATAGCGGGTGATCTCGTGGGCGAGATGGCGGCCTTCGAGGAGCTGCCGCGGTCCGGCACGGTGGTGGCGTGCGGCGAAGTGACCGCGCGGATCATTCAGTTGCAGGCGCTCGAAAGCTTTCTGACCCGACATCCGGAGGCGATGAGGGCCATCCTGCGGATGCTGTGCGCCCGGCTGCGCTGGGCCAACCGCCGGCGGATCGACTACAGGGCGTACGACGCGCCCACCCGATTCGCCCGCGTACTGGCCGAGTTGGGCCAGGCGTACGCGCGGCCCGCGTCGGACGGTGACGGCAAGCGGTGCGTCCTCGGCGTCACGCTGACCCAGAAGGAACTGGCGTCACTGGCCGGCCTCGCCCTGCCCACGGCCGAAAAGAGCCTGGCCGTCCTGACAGCACAGGGACTGGTGCAACGCAGCTACAGAAACATCACCATCTGTGACGTTCCGAAGTTGCGCGAATTCGCCAAACTCGACGGTGAGATCCCGTACTGATACGGAGTCGGATCGAGCCAACTCTCCTAGCCTCTGGGCAGTGCATTGCAGGCAGTGCCTGCCCAGAGAGGAATGATCGAGTGGTTGAGTGGTCCGGGTACTACCCCTGTACCTGTATAGCCGTGGACGCACAGTCCTACGGAAGCAAGAACGATCGGGCCCAGTCCGAAACGCAACACGATCTGCCCAGGCTTCTCGACGGAGCGGCCAGGAGGGCCGGCCTCGACCGTTCGGAATGGCAGATCCAGCGCAAGGGCGACGAACAGCTCGCCGTCCTGCCGATGAACGGTGACGAGCCGCGCCTGGTCGACGACTACTTTCGGCACCTGGTGTCCGAGCTGTCCCACTACAACGGGCAGCGGACCGCGGCCGCCCGCCTGCGGCTGCGCGCCGCCGTGCACCACGGCCCCGTGGAACTCGCCGACAACGGGTTCGCCGGAACCGCGGTGGTGGTCACCGCGCGACTGCTCAACTCCCGCCTGCTGTACGACGCGTTGGACGCGCACGGCACCGCCGACCTGGCCCTGATGCTGTCCGACGACGTCTTCCGCTCCACCGTGGCCGGCGGCCACACCACCCTGCGGACCTCGGACTTCAGCCGCGTCACCGTCAAGGAGAAGGAGTACGAGTCCGCCGCCTGGCTCACGGTGCCCGCCTCCTCCTCCCTGCCACCCTTCGCCGACGCACCCCCGACTCCCGCCGACGCGCCCCCGGCTCGCGCCGACGCGAAGGCGCATCCCGACGGCGACGCGGGCCCGCGAGGCGGCTACCACGCGCACCAGATCAGCGTCACCAACATGTCCGGCCCGGTGGACGCGCACCACGCCGTGTTCGGCTTCGGGAACACCGATGCCTGACCCCGCCGACGACCCGGACCGGCCGAACCCGGACGACGGCCTCGACGGACCCCCAGTCACACCGGTCACACCGGTTACTCCGGTCACTCCGGTCACCTCGGTTCCGGAGGACGCCGAGGCCGAGGACGGCGAGCCGCCGGATCCCGCGGAGCACGCCGAGGCCGACGGCCAGGACGCGCACGCCCAGGCCCGAGACGAGGACGGCAAGGGATATGACGACCTGCGGCGGGTCCAGCAGCGCGTCTACAACAACTTCTACGCCTCCGTGGACGCCTCCGGGGCGGCTTTCGGGTTCGCCACGGGCTCGAGGCCCGGCCTGGCGCCGGGCATCGTCGAGCCCGAGACGGTGGACGCGGCCCTGCGCTTCTACGTCCGCCCCCAGCCCTGCTTCGACGAGGCGCTCGGCCGGCTCCGCAGCGACTCCCTCGTCGTCCTGACCGGGCAGGACGACTGCGGCCGCGGCGCGGGCGCCCTCGCGCTGCTCAGGGAGATCGCCGGCGAGGGCGCGAGGCTGCGCAGCCTGTCCCCCGCGAACGCGCTGGCCGACCTGGCCACCACCACGTCCATCAAGGCGGGCCAGGCGTACGTCATCCGCGACTACGTCGGCGAGGCGAACGTCGAGGCGGTGCAGGCGTACGAGATCGGGCGGCTGAGCGAGGAACTGCGCCGCAAGGGCGCCTTCCTGGTGATCACCGCGGACCGCACGAGCCTGCGGCGACTCGCGCTCAAGGACCACTGCGTGCAGTGGCGCACCCCGGACCCCGTGGAACTCTTCCGCCACTGCCGGGAGCGACTGCCGTACGTCGAGATCGCCCCGGACACGGAGAAGGAGCTGCTGGAGAGCGTCGCCGAACAGCGGCGCCCGGCGGACGTCGTGGCGGCGGCGGTCGCCCTCGACCAGAGCCCCCGGACGGCCCTGGAGACGCTCCGCGACGGCGACAGCAAAAGCGTCCAGGAATGGTTCCGGACCCAGCCGGGCGCGGACGACCTGCTGCCGTTGGCCGCCCTCGCCTTCGTGGAGGGAGTCCCCGAGCGAACGTTCGAGAAGGCGTGCGCCCTGCTCTTCGCGTACGTCCGCAACTGGGAGCTGAGCGGCGAGACACCGGTCGCCGAGCCGGAGGCCGTCGCCGCGCTCGCGCCGCGCGGCGCCGGCTTCGAACAGTCCCGCGCCCGCTGGAAGGAGCGAGCCGTCGGGCTCGTCCACGTGGAACGACGTCCCGGCCCCGGCCAGGACGCCTCCCACGGCGAACGACGTCTCGTCTTCGCCTCGCCCCGCATCCGCGACCTCGTCATCGGCGAACTGCACGGTCTGTACGGGTACGAGCTGTGGTACCCGCTGCGGCAGTGGCTCGGCGACCTCTCCCGGCAAGGCGACCTGGACGCCCGCACGGAGGTCGCCCGCGGCACGGCCGTGCTCGCCCGGTACGCACTGCCCGAGGTCGAGGAGTACCTGCTGCGGAACTGGGCCGAGGGGATCACCAGCCAGCGGGTCACGGCCGCGCTGACCCTGCAGTTCATGTGCGACGTCGACCAGCTCGCACCGCAGGCGCTGAACATCGTCCTGCGCTGGGCGGACGACAACGGGCCGGGCCGGGCCGTCACCGCGGCCATGGCGCTCACCGGACGGCTCGGCTCGCTCTACCGGCTGGAGGCGCTCAACTGGCTCTGGTTCCTGACCGGGCGCGGAGAGCGCATCGCGTTCGCCGCGCGTCGCTCCCTGGTGCTGCTGCTGCAGACCGCCGAACAGGAGCCGGAACGCGCCCTGCTCACGCTGCGGTACGCGCGCACCTGCGTGGCGTCGACCGCACCACGGTCCAAGGACCGCTTCGACGCGCTGCGGACCATCATGCAACTCCTCGAAGCCGAACGGCTGGAGGGGCCCGGACCGGTCCCCGCGGCGCTGCTGCGCCACACTCCGGACAGCGCCCGCCACCTGGGACCCCTGTGGGCGGTCGTCCTCCTCAGCAACTTCCGCCGCCGCGCGGTGCGCGCCCTGTGCCGCACCCTGGTCCATCTGCGCGACGACCCCGCCGCGACCGACGCCGTGCGCCGGCTCGGCGAGGCGATGCAGGCCGAGACGAGCGCCCGGCAGTGGAACGCGCTCGCCCATGCCCTCTCCAACGCCCTGCGGGATCCCGACTTCTCGATCCCCGGCACCCGCGAACTGGCCCGCGTGCTCGTCGAATCACTGCGCGGGCGCACCCCCGCCGCCTCTTCCCCAGCCCTCTCTTCCTCTGCCCAAGGAGGCCGAAGCAAGTGAACTACCCGGTCATCGCCGAGCACGTCCTGGACACGATCCAGGGCGGCTGGTGGTCACGGCGCAGACGCCGTGACGACGTGCCGTCGCTGCCGCCCGGCGCGGTCTACGTCTTCAGGGTCGGCGGCAACTACCGCTCCTTCCCCGAGGGCATGGTCTTCGACCCGTCCCATCCGGACGTGCTCGACGCCTCCTCGGTCAGCCTGGTGGACACCCGGGCCCGGCTGGTGGAGGTCGAGCGGCAACTCCCCTCGGTGAGCGAGGCGGACAACTTCACGATCAGCGCCACCTTCACCTGCCAGGTGACCGACCCGACGGTCATCGCCCGGCAGGGGGTCATCGACGTCGCCGTACCCCTGCGCGCCTATCTGCTCGGCGACGGCGACCTTCCGAAGGTGAGCGCGGGACACCGGGTGGAGGAGATCAACGCCGTCCGGGCCGAGGTCGCCCGCCGGATGACCGCCTACAGCGCGGTGGTGCCCCCGCGGGTGGCGGGCATGACCGTGGAGTTCGTCAGCGCCGAGGTGCGTACGTCGGAGAGTCTGCGCGCCTGGGAGGAGACCCTGCGCAACGAGCGTCGTACCGGCCAACTCAGCCAGTTCAAGCTGGACCTGGACACCCAGACCGCCTCACGGATCGCCGATGTGCTGGCTCAGGGCTCCGACCACGTGGACGCCTTCGGGATAGCGCGGCAGGAGATCGAGGTCACCGAGGCCGCGGCCCGCATCCACCGGGCCGCCGACGAGGAGGCGACCCGCAGGCGCGAGGAGGACGCCGCCGACCGGGCCCACGCGCGGGCGCGGGAGACGGCCGAGGGGCAGATGCGGCGCGACATGGTGCTGACCCTGCTGCGGCAGATGGGCGGCAGCGGCGACTACGTCGACTACCACCAGGTCCTCGAGCAGGTCCTGCGGGAGACGGGCGGCCGCCCCGGCATCGGCTCCGGCGCGACCGAGGCCCCCATGGTGGAGCCGGGACCGGCCGGCCGTGCCGCGTCGGCGCGGCGGGAGCAGGCGGGGCCGCTGAAGGACCGGCGCGAGGGCTTCGTCCAGAACGAGGAAGATCTTGTCGACTGACCCACGGCCCCGCAGGTCCGTCGACCTCTCCGCACGACTGCGCGCCCTGAGCGGCGTCAGCGAGGAACTCCTCGACCGGACACGGCACGAACGCGCCAAGTACACGGCACTCGGCGGAGTGGTGCTCGGCACCTCCGTCATCGCGGCGTTCTCCATGTGGAACTTCGCGACGGAGGCGCTCGGCAGGGTGTCCTTCCTGGCGGTGATCCCGACCGTGATCTGGATGCTGTTCGTACTCAACCTCGACCGTCTGCTGGTCACCCCGCAGCCCAACGCACGACGCCAGGTCGGGCCGTTCGCGCTGCGTCTGCTGATCGCGGTGATGCTCGGCGTCGTGATCGCCGAACCTCTGGTGCTGAGGATCTTCGCGACGGCCGTGGAGGAGCATGTCGCCGAGCAACGCATGGGCGACATCGACAGGTTGAGGTCGAACCTGGTCCGCTGCAACCCCGTGCCGAGCACCACCACGGTCACCGCGCCGAAGGACTGCGCCACCGAGTACGTGCTGTCCTTCGCCCTGACCCCGGGCCAACAGGCCGACGAGCTGGCCGTGTTGCGCGCGGACGCGACCGAACTCCAGAAGCGGGTGGACCGGGACGCCACCCGGCTGGAGGCGATCGACAGCGAGGTGCGCGACGAGTGCCGTCAGCTGATCCGCATCGCCGCCACCGGCCTGTACCAGCGGTCGTCGGAATGCGTCCGGCTGCGGGAGAAGGCCCGCGACTACCGGACCACCCACCACACCGAACAGGACGAGACCCGGCTGGCCGGCCTGAACAGCCGCATCACGAGCATCGAGGGCCGGTTGACCTCCGCGCGCGGCGACTTCCTCGAGGCCCGCTCCACCGGCATCGAGCAGCGGATCGCCGAGGAACGCGCCAAGCAGAAGGAGATCGGGGCCCTGGAGCGCATCCAGGCCCTGGACGAACTCGCCGGCGGCAACACGGTGGTCCTCGTGGGCATCTGGATGATCCGGCTGTTCTTCGTCCTGCTCGACATGCTCCCCGTGCTGGTGAAGTTCTTCAGCCGCGAGAACTCCTACGACCAGATGCTGACCATCCACAGCAACAGCGCGGTCCGGATCTACGGCGAGCAGGTCAGGCTCGACGAACGCCGGGCCCTGGCCGACTTCGAGATCGCCCAGGACGCCATCGAGCAGGAGATCCGGCGTAACCGGGCGGAGTCGGAGGCCGCCCTGCGCGAGCACACGGCCGCGATGAACATCCGCGTCCGACAGGCGGTGAACGCGCTGGAGGAGGAACTCCGCCGCAGCTCCAGCGTCTGACGAGACCCGGCGACCCGGCCGCCCCGGTCCCACACCGGGGCGGCCCCTGCCCGAAGAGAGGGGAAACATGGCCACAGGCGAGGGCGCGACGGAACCCGTTCGTGACGCCCGACTCGCACGGACCCTGCTGACCGAGGTACGCGAGGAGCTGATGAAGGCCGACAACAAGGCCGGCTTCCTCCTGGCGTCCCTGGGCGCAGCGCTCACCGCCCTGCTCGGCGCGATCTGCAGCGGCATCATCGAACCCCGTCACTACGCCGTGATCGCACAGGTCCTGCTCTGGGCCGGCTGCATCACCTGCCTGATGTCCCTCGTCCTGCTCGGCCTGGCCATGACCCCCCGCGTCGGCCGCCCGCAAGGCTCCCGCGCGCACTACTTCGGCGACGTGAGCGCGGCGGCTTCCGGCCTCCTCCTCGAAGAGGCCGTACGCCACACCGACCCCCTGGACCGCGACCTCAGCCAGTTGACGATCCTGTCCCACACGGTCTGGATCAAGTACCGCTGCATCCGCCACGCGATGGCCTGGAGCGCGGCCTTCGTCACCCTCACCCTGCTGGGCATCCTGACCGGCACACAGAGCTGACCGCCGCTCGCCGCCCCCGGGGTACGGACTCGGGCTCACGGAGGAGCAGGTGCGGGCGTGGAGTACCGAAGTCAGCCCGACCGTGGGGTTGTTGTCCGAATGATCGCGGCTCGACCGGCGGTTTCTGCTAGTTCTGTGACAGGGGAGGCGGGCACTGGCCCGCGGCAGCGCGAGGAGCGTTGTCAGGAGGGGGCACACGTGAGCACGACATCACGAGACACGGTCATCGCCACGGAGCAGAAGGCCGTCGACCGCGCATACGACTGCTACGAGGCGCGGCTCGCGGAGATGACCTCCCAGTCGGCTGCGACGGCGTCCGCGAGCGGCAAGGACAGCATCGCCGTCCGCAAGGGAGCGGAGACCACGGCGGAGGAGTACGGCGGTCTCGGGGGAGAGGCTCTGGTCGTCAGCCGGGTCGATGTCCAGGAGAACGGCGACACCGAGCCGGAGACGTTCTACATCGGGCGACGTCATGTCTTCGACACCGAGACCCGCGATCAGGTGGTGGTCTCCTGGACCAACCCGATCGCCGTGCGCTGGCACAACGCCCAGCCGGAGAAGCCCGGTGAGGTGCTCCTGCGGCGCCGGCTTCGCTGCGCCGAGCGTACGGTCGAGGACTTCCTGGACGAGATCGTCCCGGCGGCGGAATCGCGCACCGGCTCGCGGGCGCCCCGGCGGGATGCCGCCGTACCGCCGGCCTTCGAGGAGGACGTCGCTCCGTTCGAGGCCCCTGGAACGGCAGAACCCCCGGAGACGCGGGACGAGACCGCCGACCAGCCCGCCGGAGGCGACGACGGACAGCCGCGTCGTGTCCTGTCGCCTCGGGATGTCGTCCGCAGACAGCGGAAGAAGCCGCAACCGGTCGACGAGTTCCTCCTGCGCGAACTGCGCCGCTCCCGCAGCGGCCGGATGCGTGACATCGTCGAGACGATCAGACGTGACCAGATGGCACTGGTCACCGGTTCACCCGCGGACATCCTCGTCATCCAGGGCGGACCCGGCACGGGGAAGTCGGCGGTCGGTCTGCACCGCGTGACCTGGCTCGTCAACAACGACCACTTCCGCGCACAGGACATCCTCGTCGTGGGACCGCACCAGAACTTCCTGGAGTACGTGGGGCGCGTCCTGCCCACCCTCGGCACCCGCAACGTCACCGCCGTACAACTGGCCTTCCTCTGGGAAGGGGAGGTCCGGGGCACGGACTCCGTCGCCGCCCGGCTGGTGAAGTCCGACGAACGGATGGCGGCCGTGCTGCGAGAGCGAGTGGAGAGCGAGTGCCGGCCCGAAGCCCTCGATTCCCTTGTTTCCCCGCCCTCCCACGCTCAGGACGAGCCGGCCTTCGTCGTCGCCGTGGGGAGCGCGTCCTTGCGTCTGCCGCGCTCGGAGGTGCTCGGCCTCCTCCAGGACGCCCACGAGGGCGCCGGAGCCTATCGGGCGCGCAGGGACCGGTTCCGTACTCTGCTGGTCGACCGGCTCCTGAGCGAACTCGTCCGGATCGCCCCGCGCCGCAGCAGGGACACGACCGTGCGCCGCGACCTGGAGCGCAATCGGCAGGTCACAGCCCTCGTCGACAGGACATGGCCTTCGCTGAGCCCCGAGGAAGCGCTGCGCAGCCTGCTCAACTCACCCACCAGACTGAGCGAGTGCGCCGCGCAGCTCCTCGAAGGCGGTGAGCAGGCGGCCCTTCAGCGGCCGAAGGCCGAGAGCGCCGCCGAAGAGCCCTGGACCGTCGACGACCTGGTGTGTCTGGAGGAGTTGCGCTTCCTCATCGCGGGCGAGACCCCGCGGAGGTACCGGCACATCGTGGTCGACGAGGCCCAGGACCTGACTCCGATGCAGGCGAGGTCCCTTCACAGGCGCTGCCCGACCGGCTCGATGACCGTACTCGGCGACCTGGCCCAGGCCACCGGGCCACACTCCTACACCGCCTGGGACCAGTTGGGCGGACTCCTGTCCGACCAGGGAAACTGGCGCGTGACGGAGCTGAACACCAGCTACCGGGTGCCGGCGGAGATCATGGAGTTCGTGGCGCCTCTGGCCCGAGCCGTCGCGCCCTCCCTGCCCTACCCGACGGCTGTGCGACGGGCCGGCGGTGACGCGGTACGGCTCGTCCCGACGACCCCCTGGGGACTGCTGGACGAGGCGGCGACCTGCACGGCCCGCCTCGTCGGCACCGATGACGGGCGGTCCCCGAGGTCGATCGCCGTCATCGTGCCCGACGACTCGGACTGGCTGGAGGAGGTTCGCCGCCGCGTCGACAGCGTGGACGGCATGACCGAGGAGAAGGTCCGGACGGTGTCCGTGCTCCCCGCCGCTCAGGCCAAGGGCATGGAGTTCGACCATGTGGTGGTCCTGGAGCCGACGACCATCGCCGACCGCGGTCCCGCGGGACTGCGCCAGCTGTACGTCGCTCTGACCCGGAGCACCCAGACCCTGACCGTCCTGCACACGACTCCGCTGCCGAACGAACTCGGTGCGGCCGACGACGGCGTGGAGTCCGGAGTCTCCGCGACCTCCCCGCAGCCGGCGCCCGCCGCATCACCTGCGGGGGCACGGTCGAGCACCGATGCCTCCGCCGCCGAGGAGCTTCCGGTCGGAACCTCCGTCGAGGTGCGTGTGCTCGGCCCCGGCCCCGGACCTCACTGGAAGGTCAAAGCCCTCGCACCGACAACGGAGCGCACCCTTCTCCTCGTCCCCCGGCACGGCGAGCCCGCCCCGACCGCAGGCTCCCGACTGGACGGCTGGGTGACGAGGAACGAGGGACAGGTGAGCCTGATCTCGGCCGGCGACTTCGGCCGCCGACCCATCACCGCCCGGATGGCGCCCCGCTACGAGGCCGCACTCGGCGTCCTGCACGACCTCGCCCGGGGTGACGGCACGCCTCCGCCCGAGGCCGCGTCCCACCTCTCCGAGCTGAAAGGCATGGCGAACCGTTGCCTGCGCCGTGACCGGGTCGACTGGCTGAACGTCTGGCGCCTGCTGGGCTCTGCGGACCGGGACCGCCTGAGCGATCTGGCGGATCTCGCCCAGCGCACGCGTCAAGCGGTCACGTCGGACGTTCCCAGCCTGCGAGCCGCTCTGGCGGACGACCCGGCGTTCAGTCACTGGGCCGACGCTCTCACCCAGGCCCGGTACGAGATGCACCGTCGAGTCGACACCGAACGGGAACCCGAGCCCGGCACAGCATCTGAATCGATCACGGCACCTGAATCGGTCACGGCACCTGGGGCGATCGCGGTACTCGAGGCGATCACGGCTTCACCGGCGGAGCCTGGGAAGACACACGAGAAGAAGGACACCGACCCGATGGACACAGCCGCTCCCTTGGACATCAGCACCGCCCCGTCCGACGGACGTGCAGCGTGGAGCGAGGCACTCGCGCGGGAAACGGCCATCGCGGCGCAGGCCGACAGGGACTGCAACACCCATGAGGCCGTGCGCTTCGAGTTGAAGGCCGCACTGCTGCGAGCAGGACTTCGCCCCTCGGATTCCCCCGTGGCCGATGTGATCCTGGACGGCCGGAGCGGTCTCGTCCACTATGAAGTGCTCGGCGCCGGCCGGTCCGGCTACACGGACCTGCGCGCGGGAGCGATGCGCCTCCTGGAACTCGACCACATCGAACCCCGCCCCGCTGACCGCCGGTACCTGGTCCTGTCCGAGCCGCCCACGGAGGACTGGGCGCCCGCCGCGGTACGGGACGTCTTCGGAGTGCACGTCGTATGGAGGACCACGGGCGGGTGGGACGGCTCGGACAAGCGAGCGGCCCTGCAGCTGACTGACTGATGGGCCCCAGCCGACGAATCCCTTGCGCGCGGCACGGTCAAGGGCGTCGCGTCATGAGTCTTCGTCGTCAGTCTCCGTCGTCAGTCTTCGTCGTCCCTGGCGGTCCAGTCGTCGGCGCCGAGGGGCGTGCCCCGGCGCGCTGTGGGGCTCACCAGTCCGGTCTCGTAGGCGAGGACGACGGCCTGGACCCGGTCGCGGAGCCGGAGTTTGGCGAGGACGCGGCCGACGTGGGTCTTGACGGTGGTCTCGGCCAGGTGGAGCCGGCGGGCGAGTTCGGCGTTGCTCAGACCCTGGGCGAGCAGACGCAGGACCTCGAGTTCACGTCGGGTCAGGGTGGCCAGACCGCGGTGGAGCGCGGCGGCTTCGAAGCCCGGGTCCTGCCGGACGGCCGCCCCGGCGCCCGCGGCCCGGCGCGCGTACCGCTCCACGAGGCGGCGGGTGATGGCGGGTGCGAGCAGTGCGTCGCCGGAGCGGACCATGCGGACCGCGGAGACCAGGTGTTCGGGGGTGACGTCCTTGAGGAGGAAGCCGCTGGCCCCGGCGGAGAGGGCGGCGTAGACGAGGTCGTCGAGGTCGAACGTGGTCAGGATGATCACACGAGGAGCGTCGGATCCAGCGTCGGTCAGGATGCGGCGGGTGGCCTCCAGACCGTCCAGCTCGGGCATCCGGATGTCCATCAGGACGACGTCGGGCCGGGTGCGCCGGACCGCGCCGATGGCCTCGACTCCGTCTGCCGCCTCGGCGACCACGTCGATGCCGTCGGCTGTGAGGATCATCCGGAAGCCGGTGCGGACCAGCGCCTGGTCATCGGCGACGACCACGCGCAGAGGGGCGGTCACGGTGTCTCCAGGGGGATGAGTGCGGTGACGCGGTAGCCGCCGGTGAGACGCCGGCCGGTGTGCAGGGTGCCGTCGTAGACGGCCAGGCGCTCGCGCAGGCCGATCAGCCCGCGGCCGTTGCCGGTGGCCGCGGATGCGGACGGGCTGCCTCCGGTGTCGGCGACCTCCACGCGGAGGTGGTCGGCCTCGTGTGTGACGGTCACCGTCGCGCTGGCGCCGGTGGCGTGCTTGACCGTGTTCGTCAGCGCCTCCTGGACGACGCGGTAGGCGGCCAGCCCGATTCCGGCGGGCACGTCGTGCGGCACGTCGGTGACGGAGAGCGTGACCGGGACGCCGGTGTGCCGCACGCGGGCGATCAGGGATTCCAGCTGGTCGAGACCCGGCTGGGGGGCGAGGTCCGCGGTGGCGGCCGCATCGGCGCCGTCGTCCGCGTCCATGGTGAGCAGGCCGATGGCGTGCCGCAGTTCGGCCAGGGCCGCCCGGCCGCCGGCCTCGGCTGCCAGCAGGGCGTCGCGGGCCTGGTCGGGGGCCGTGTCCATGACTTTGCGGGCCGCCCCGGTCTGGATGACCATCATGCTGACGTTGTGGGTGATGACGTCGTGCAGCTCGCGGGCGATGCGGGCGCGCTCCCGCCCGGCCGCCCGGCGCAGTTCCTCGGCCTGCTCGCGTTCCAGTACGGACATCTTCGCCCGGCTCTCGTCGGCCCGGAGCCGCCAGGTGCGCAGCCCGACGGTCGCCATGAGCAGGGGGACGAGGATCAGCAGCGGGACGTACTGGTTGGGGACGGGAGTGGACGGCGAGACCATCACCCCGTCGGTGTCGCCGGCGACCGTGAGCACCAGCACCGGCAGGCTGGCCAGGGTGGCCACGCGGTAGGGGCTGTAGGCCGCGGCGCTGTAGGCGGCGACGACGCACGCGTAGAAGACGAGCCGCCGCGCGTCGTGCGGTGTCAGGACGGCCGCGCTCGTCACGATCCACAGCGTGGTCAGCGGGTATCTGCGGCGCAGCGCCAGAGGGGCCCAGGCGAGGACGGCCAGGGCCGCCGCGGCGATCACGCTGCCCGTTTCCGTCGCGCGGACCAGGGGCGCGATGCCGTCGTTGGAGCCGCGCACCAGGTCGGCCCCTTGGTTCACGGCCCAGTTGAGAATGACCACGCCGAAGGCCAGTACCAGGACCGCGTCGAAGGCGAGACTGCGCCGGGTGGGGCGCGGCAGCGGGCCGGTCGGGTGCCGCAGCAGCCCGATCCCGTCGCGCAGCGGGTGCTTCGACACCCCCGTTCCCCCTCGCAGTAGGCGCTTCAGCCGCCCAACCCCGTCGTCCAGCCGGTGTGCCACTGACGCGCTCATCACTGGGGCATTCTCACGGACGCGCGGGCGCCGGGGAATCCTCCCCGCTGACCACCCGCGCGCCGCCCGCGTCCTTCCCTCGTCTACTTCTCAGGGATGACACGGGACCGCCTCATCCCTTCGCGCCACGGAAATGCCTCGGCCGACCGACGCGCCCGCACCCGGAGCGCACCTAGCGTCCGACGGGCCAGACGGACGGACCGAGGGAGTTGCCATGACCGCGCCGGTGATCGAGCTGTGCGACGTGAGCCGCAGATACGACGACGGGCCGCCGGCCCTGCACGACGTGTCGCTGACCGTGCGGCCCGGAGAGGCGGTCGCGGTCCTCGGTCCGTCCGGGAGCGGCAAGTCCACGCTGCTCAACCTGGTCGCGGGGCTGGACCGGCCGGACACGGGGACGGTCACGGTGGACGGCGTACGGGTGGACGGCCTGGGCGAGGCGGCCTCGGCGCGCTACCGGCGGGCCAAGATCGGCATGGTCTTCCAGTTCTTCAACCTGCTCGACGATCTGACCGTCGCCGACAACGTCGTCCTGCCCGCCCAACTGGCGGGGATGGCACGCGGCGAGGCATCCCGGCGTGCGGCGGAACTCCTCGAGGTGCTCGGCGTCGACCGACACGCCGGCGCCTACCCGGGCAGGCTGTCCGGCGGCGAGCGGCAGCGCGTCGCGGTCGCCCGGGCGTTGATGAACCGGCCACCGCTGCTGTTGGCCGACGAGCCGACCGGCGCGCTGGACACGGCCTCCGGCGAGGACGTCAGTCAACTGCTCACCGAGCTCAACGCCGACGGTCAGACCATCGTCGTGGTCACTCATGACCTCGCCCTGGCCCGGTCCTGCACCACGCGCACGATCCAGCTCGTCGACGGCCGGATCACCGCCGACCGTGCCGCCGACCCCACCGGCCCCACCGGCCCCACCGACTCCACCGCGGGCGCCGTCGCCGCGGAGTCCGCCCGATGAGCGCACTGAGCAGGGTGGTGCGCTCGGGTGTGGGACGCCGCCGGGTTCCGACCGCCGTGATCGCTCTGGCCACGATGATGGCGGTGGCCGCGTCCGTCCTCGGCAGCACCCTGCTGGTGGTCTCCAGCGCGCCGTTCGACGACGCCTTCGCCCGTCGGCACGGCGCGCACCTGTCCGTGCAGTTCGACGCCGGCCGGACCGGCGCGGAACAGGTGTCGGCCTCCGTGGAGGCCCAGGGGGTGGCCGCCGCGTCCGGCCCGTTCCGTACGGCGACGGTCACCCCGCACACGGACGACGGCCCTCCCGGGTGGCCGATGACCGTGGTGGGCCGTGCCGAGCCCGGTGGAAAGGTCGACGACATCACGCTGATGGACGGGCGATGGGCCACCCGCCCCGGCGAAGTCGTGCTGTCCGCCGACGCCTCGCTCATCCCGACCATCGGCCTGCGGCTCACCTTCCCCGCGCTGCCAGGCGACCCGACGCTGAAGGTGGTCGGCGTGGCCCGCTCGGTCACCCGGACCGCCGACCTCTGGGTGGTCCCTTCCCAGATGGACGCGCTCACCGCGTCCGGCGGTGCCGGCGGCTACCAGATGCTCTACCGGTTCACCGCAGCCGACACCGCCGCACAGATCGCCCACGGCCGGGAGTCCGTGACGGCAGCCGTGCCCCGGGGAGCGGTGGCGGGGGAGCAGTCCTGGCTGACCGTCAAGAAGACCGTCGAGCGCGACACGGCGCTCTTCGTCCCGTTCCTCCTCGCGTTCGGCGCACTGGGCCTGGTCATGTCGGTACTCGTCGTCGGCAACGTGGTCGTGGCCGCCGTCGGCGCCGCGACGCGGCGGATCGGCATCCTCAAGGCCGTCGGTTTCACGCCGGCCCAGGTGGTGCGGGCCTATGTGGGACAGGCTTTGGTCCCCGCCGCGGTCGGCGCCGCGCTCGGCGTCGTCACGGGTCATCTGCTCGCCGTCCCGGTACTGGCCGAGACCGAGGAGGTCTACGGCTCGACGTCCCTGGCCGTCGCCCCCTGGGTCGACGCGGCGGTGATCGCCGGGGTGCTGGGCCTGGTGGCGGTGACGGCGTGGGCGAGCGCGTGGCGGGCCGGGCGGCTGCGCACGGTCGACGCGATCGCCGTGGGACGAGCCGCGCGGCCGGGCCGCGGCCGGCGGGCGGCTCGCCTGGCCGGACGGCTCCCGCTGCCGCGGCCGATCAGCCTGGGTCTGGCCCGGCCCTTCGTCCGGCCCGCCCGCGCCCTGGCCATGGGCACGGCGATCGTGTTCGGCGCCACCGCCGTCACCTTCACCGTCGGTCTGGGCGCGTCACTGGGCGAGGTGACGAAGGCCAGGGCGCACGACGTCGCCGATGTGACCGTGGCCGCGCCCTTGGCCGAGCCGGGCCCCGACGGCCCGATGCCCCGGACGGAGCCCCCGGCGGACCCCGCCGCGGTCGCCGCGGCGATCGACGCCCAGCCCGGGACCGCGAAGTACTACTCCAGCGCGACGGCACGGGCGACCGTCTCCGGGACGGCCGGCACCACCGCCGTCATCGCCTTCACCGGCGACGCCTCCTGGGGCGGCTACACGATGATCTCGGGTCGCTGGTTCGCGAGGCCCGGCGAGGCCGTGGTGCCCACCCCCTTCCTGCGCACCACCGGGACCCGGATCGGGGACACCGTCAGGCTGGACGGTCTCGGTGAGGCCGTCACGGTCCGGATCGTCGGCGAGGTCCTCGACACCCGCAACGACGGCATGGAAGCCTTCACCGACGCCGAGACCCTCACGGCCGCGCACCCCGATCTGACGGACACCACCCACCACATCGCGGTGAAGTCCGGCACCGACACGACCGCCTACGCCGCCGCGCTGAACAAGGACCTCACACCACTGGGGGTCACCGCCCAGGTGGGCGGCCCAGACCGCAGCAGCTCCGTGGCCCTCACCCTCAACGCACTGTCCGCGATCCTCACCCTCATGCTCGTCGCCGTCGCCGCCCTCGGCGTCCTCAACGGTGTCGTCCTCGACACCCGCGAACGCGTCCGCGACCTCGGCATCCACAAAGCTCTCGGCATGACACCCCGGCAGACCATCACGATGGTCATCGCCTCGATCCTCGTGACCGGACTGGCCGGCGGCGCCCTCGGCGTGCCGCTCGGCGTCGTCCTCCACGGCTGGATCGTGCCTGCCATGGGTCACAGCGCCGGGCTGAACCTCCCGGACTCAGTCATCGCCGTCTACCACACGCCCGAACTGACCCTGCTCGCGCTCGGCGGCCTGGCCATCGCGGTCCTGGGCGCGCTGCTGCCGGCCGGCTGGGCCGCCCGGACCCGTACTGCCGCCGCCCTGCGCACCGAGTAGCACGAAAGGGCGGGCGCCCCTCCGGAGTTGTCGGCGGGGCGCCCGCGGAGGCGATCGAAGACGGCACGTCACCCCTCTCCGAGCCGCCCACTGCGCCGGCGCGCCTCGCGCAGGATGAAGCGAAGGGAGAGCCTCGGCCGGCGACGTCCGTGGCTGTTCGGTCAGCGACGGTCATTCCGGTCGTTCCGGGCCTGAGCCTCGCGTCGTAGTCGGCGCCTCCCCACGCCGGCACGTCTCGCACGCGTCGCGTACCACCGCTTCAGGAGCGAGGTCGGGCGATCACAGGGTGACCTGGGGATTCCCTGCCTTGGGTGGCGTGGGGCGGTACACACCCTGGCGAACCCCGAGTCCCCGTGAGTCCCCGTCCGTTCAGGTACGGGAGCGGCACGGGAGCGACACGGCACCTCGCCGCGTCACCAGGACTCGGCCTGCAGGAACAGCGTGATCACCTCCGCGAAGAACCAGATGGTGAACACCAGACACGCAAGCCACAGCCCCCACAAGACCCAGCGGGCCTCTCGTCGTATGCGCATGAGCGGATCATCTCCCGTCGCGGTTCTGGGCCTGCCACTGGCCCACTCTTCCCACCGCTCACCCCGGACGGGAGCTCCTCGCGCGCACCACTACGGACCCGCGGTCGCGAACGGCACCCCCTCCATCCCGGTGCCGGCCGATCCCCCGCCGGAGGCTGTCTTGAGTTCCGGCGGTCCGGGTGGAGCCGCTCGCCTTGTGCCGGCCAGTCCTTGAGGATCCCCGCGGCCTCTTCGGCTGCTTCGGCGGACGCCTTCTCACGCAGCGCGGCGGCCTCCGCCTCGACCTGCCGTACGAGACCTGCGACGCGCGCGGCACCCAGTCCCTGTGTCCTTGCGATCCATGCCCGCATTTCTGCTGTGACCATGCGTGAGGGGCTCTCGGGAGCTGACTTCCGCTGCCGACGGTCGTCGGGACTTCGCTGTGCGCTGCGGCGCCGGCTCCCTCTAGGGCGAGGCTGTGGCTTGCTCATGCGGTGGAGAGACTGGTTCATGCCTTTGGCTCGGAAACCCTCGAACGCGACCTGCGCGGAGCAGGTTCCGGCCGGTCCGGGTGATGCGGGGTCGGTTCCGTCCTTCGATCAGCGTCGTCACGCAGTCAGACGCTTACCCCCGCGCATCTCGGAACCGTGAACGGTGCGTTCGATGTCGTGTCATGTCGTGCACACAGCCAAGCCGAGATCCACATCCTGTCTCCCCTGGGCGGGCTCCGCATTGTTCGGAGCCGCCATGGGCTGCGTCGCCTGGTCCCTGACCGTCTGGGCGCGCGCATACTGCGACGCGGGCTACGACGCCGGCGGACGCTTCGAACTCAACTTCCTGCTCCCTCTTGTCGTGGGAGCCGAAGCACTCGTCGGGCTCGTGGCTCGGGCCATCGGCCGACGCCTGGTGCTTCGCGCGCCAACGGCGGTCCGCGCCTCACTGCCGACGCTGCTGGCGGTTGTTGCGACGGTGGGGTTGGCATGGTGGTTCTTCGCGACCCGAGGAACGCTGGACGGCTATCCCGGCGACTCCGGCCTCTGCCCCGCGAGCAACGTTCCGCCATCGTGGCCTGAATGGATCCCCGTCTGATCAGCCACACCTGATCACCGGTAGCCGGGACTCGCGGCCGCCCGGGCACGGGGCTCCGGGACAGGCCGTCCGTCCTCACCGCTGCGCAGCAGAGCGTCAGCACTGAGCCCTCAGCTTGGGAAGCTCGGTTCTTTTAAAGGCAGTTGATGGGCTGACCTGCGGTTCCCCACACGACCTGGCACGGATCTGGCACGACCTCTTCGGCCCGAACTCTCGGCTGAGGGGGCATTGAGGATCTGGTGAGCTGGTCAGTCGGTCACAGAGGGCCGTTGGCGGCTGGCTGCGGTGCCTGGTCACTCGTAGACGACCGCGGCGCCCAGCGCGCGAGCGAAAAACGTCCAGTCCCCATGTGGGGGCATTTCCTGCTGGACGTTCTTGTACCAGCCGGGCGAGGCATCGATCCAGCTGGCCAGTGCATCCAGGAAACGGTCCAGAGTGGGGTTCTCCCACTGCTCGCCTCGTTCTGCGAAGTCGTTGCGGAGGTGGGCGATGAAGGCCACCAGATCTTCCCTGGTCGTGACTGCGTCCTCTGGGCCAGGCGGTAGCTGCAACATGGCGACACCCTAAGGGCTGTCCCGTAATCCCCGGCGGATGGGCGAGCGGGGTCACCTGCCGTCATTTGCGAGGCGCCGAGATATTCGCATAGCGGATGTAGCCGGATGCATCCTGATGCATCCAGATGTCTCACGAATGCGGCGAGCGGTCCGGTGCCGCTTTCCTGATGAAGGGGAGGGGGTGCGTCCGCACTCCCTCCCCTTACCGAGCAGGGTCTACCAGGTGTAGAGGGCCCATGCGTTGTCCTTGGTCTGGGCACATCGGAAGCCCGTGATCTTCCCCTGCTGAGCCCAGGTGTTGCCCGCGGTCTGACAGGCGACGGCGCTGCTGAAGAGGCGAGGGCTGGCGGTGGCGGCGGAGGCCGAACCGGCTCCCAGTGCCAGAGACGAAGCGGCGATGGCGCCTGCAGCGGAAACAATCAGAACGCGACGTATGTTCTTCAATTTTTCTCCCCATCGGGTAGGACAGCGGGCGGTTTGACGCCACCGCAAAGCCGTGATGATCACGACACCACTGTCGTGCTGTGGAGACGGCGGCCATCGCAGAACGGTTGCTTCGATATCGCCTCGTTCTGTGCCCGGGTTTTGCCCACGCCCGCCTGGACGGTAATGACGACCTGACGGAAGAAGCGGATTTTGCCCAATACGTCGATATGGCCGTCATGGCCGTTTGTCACCGCGAGCCCGGGCGTCGGAATCTGCGGCGCGATCGACAGCGCCCCCAGGGAAGCCGATCGTCCCGTAGTGCCACCGATCATCCGTCGCTTCCCGCCACAAGCAGGCCGTCGTGACGGGCACGCCGTCCTCGTCAGTGAGCGCCGGCTCCTCGACAAAGGGCTTGTACAGCTCAGGGACCTCGTCGATCACCCCCGGCCAGGGCTCGCCGTCATTGCTATACGGGCTCATGGGCGAAGGACCCCGGTGCCCGGACAGCCGCCGTCGGCCATCGTCAAGGTCTTGCCCACGGCGGCATTCGCGCCGGATTCCTCCCACGCCCTGCAGTCATTGCGGTGACCGGGCAGGGGTTCGCCGACCACGACGACCAGGCGGGTGTCGGCGTCTATGACGACCTGATGGTCGACGATCCGGTCGGCCGCCGACTTCGAAATGCCGAACAGCGGCGCGAGGGCTCAGCCCGCTGAACGGAGCTGTCCGGGACGACAACCCCCGCTTTAAGTCCGGCGGTCGCGGCGCGGAGATCCTTGGTGAGGTCGTGGGCGGATGGGTCGTGACGTCGGCTCTTGGTCCATCTCGCGATGGGCGTCCTGGGTAATCGTTTTTGCGGTGAACCCGGTCCGCCGCCTGGGTGAACGGCGGCCTGGTTCTCCATTCGCCCGCAGCTCGCGATGGCTAGAACGAAGGGCGTGGTCAAGAACCTCTCCCTTCCGGGTTGTCCGTGGCTGCCCGGCATGGCCGACACCCGAAGAGGTGACCGTCTATTTCGGGGAAATAGATCAGAACTCTCCGTGAGTCGGAGTGAGGCAGGTGAAATGCTCTGCTACTTTCGGCGAGGAAACCTGGAGTGCGTTCTGTAACGGTTTCGGTCAGTTCTGTAAACGAAAGACCGACCCGATTACATAGGTTGGCGCTCAGATCATCGCAGGCATACGACCGAAAGTCGAAGGAGAGTCAATGGCGTCGGTAACGCTCTTCAATGCACTCATTTTCAATACGGATCAGATCCCTCCCGGCGGGGCCGCGGGCTACTGGGTGGGGCCGCACCCGCTATTTGACTCCGGAACCGTCACGGTCACTGCGCACGGACTGTCTGGGTTCGTCTCGGGGTCCATGGTCCTGGGGGTAGAGCTGCTCAAGACACGCAACCCGGGGGCTGGGGGCGGTTGGGACCCATACCTCGACATCACGGTGCGAAACCACGGCGACAATTATTGCCCCTATGTTCGCTTGATGGTCAGTACGGTAAACCCGTAAGCTGTTTCAGCTAAGGAGTGAAGACGGATGAAGGTAATCGCCGTCCATGACCCAGCCGGCACTATTTTGTCGCTCGTGGTGTCACCGGAAGAGGGGCCGACCTTCGGCGTGGAACCTCGCGTCGGGCAATACGTGCACACGGTGGAGATTTCAGAGCTCTCCCTTGACATGCCGGAACCTGAAATTTTCCAGCGACTGGACGAGGTGGCCAGGACCTATCGGGTCGACGTGGCGGAGCAGTTCAGTGCGGCGCCCCCGGCGCGGCTCGTCGCGAAAGGTGGCCAGACGGGCCCGTGACGATCAGGCCGACGGGGCACGCGTCCGCAGGCGTCGCGGTCCCGTGGTCGAGGTCCGCGCAGTGTGCACAGTCCTGCACCCGGAAAGGCCGTATTCCGGCCGTCAGCTGGGCCTCGCTCCAGGCATATCGCACCAATCCTTGATCCGTTGGAGTCTGGCGGACATCGGATTCGGCGGGCACATAGACAGAAGCGGCCCCGCCCGGCAGTGCCGGGCGGGGCTCTGGAGTTGGCTGGTCGTCAACGCCGGACTTAGAGGTCATTTCGATCGGTGAGTCGACGGTGGCATATGAGGGTTGCGGCGATGGCGGTGAAGGCGAGGAAGGCGGTGAAGTGTTCCGGCTTGCGCGCGTAGCGACGGTGGGGGCGTCGGCAGCCGGACATCCGGGACGCTGTTCGTCCGGGGGTCGCGACGTGAGCGGATGGGCGGGATGCCACGGACCAGCGCGATCAGGGCCTGGCTGTCGTGGAGGTTCGCAGCGGAGACACCGATCGACAGGGGCAGGCCGCTGCGGTCGACGGTGAGGTGGATTTTCGATCCGGTCTTGCCGCGGCCGGTCGGATTCGGTCCCGTCAGCTGCCCCCTTTTGGAGGCCTGGACGCTGACGGAGTCGATTGCGCAGCGCGACCAGTCCAGACCGCCCCGGGAACCGAGTTCGCCCAAGGACCAGGCGGTGAAGCTTGGCCCGCACCCGGGCCTCGGTCCACTCGGTGAACCGGCGGAAGGCGGTCACCCCCGACAGTCCGAAACCCGGTGGCAACTGGTTCCAGGTGCAGCCCGAGGTGGCCACGAAGATGATCGCGGCCAGCACCTCACGATGCCCTCGCAACGCCAGAGGGCCCTTACCTACCCGGTAAGGGCCCTCTGAACTGCTATCCAGCTGTCGGGGTGGCGGGATTTGAACCCACGACCTCTTCGTCCCGAACGAAGCGCGCTGCCAAGCTGCGCTACACCCCGATGTCGCTGCTGGTCCTGCTTCTCGCGGCGACGTCGTTTACTTTAGCCCACCGGTGGCTGGAGACGAAATCCGGTTTTGGTGCGGTGGCGGGTGGGGTTCGGGCGGGTGTGGTCGAGGGCTACGAGGAGGACGGCCAGGGCGTAGAAGGAGAGGCCCAGGAGGAGGCAGTTGGCGAGGGCGTCCTTGTAGCCGTGGGCTTCGACGTCGAGGAAGGGGTAGAGATAGCGGCCCGGTGTGCCCGGGAGGATCAACTGGGCCCGGGCGAGGGAGAACAGCAGGTAGGCCAAGGGGTAGACCATCCACGTCGCGGCCTGGCGCAGGCGTAGCCGGTCGGGGGAGGTCAGCAGCAGCCAGTCCAGCACGGCGGCCGCAGGGGTCACGGTGTGGAGGAGGTGGTTGGCGACGGCGTGCCAGCCCGAGGGGGCGGTCCCCGTGTGGGTCACGGAGAACGGGGTCGCCGTGTCCGCCAGGAGCAGGTGGTACACCAGCCCGGTGATCATCGCGTAGAGCAGGGCGGCGCCGGTCAGGGCGGAGGGAAGCGGGCGGCGGGCCGTCCAGGCGCGGCGGGCCGAGAGCAGCGTGACCAGTGCGAGCAGGATGTTGCTCTGGACCGAGAAGTTGCTCAGGACCCGCAGCGGGCTGCCGAGCAGGAGCGCGAGCGCCACGCCCGCGGCCGCCGCGCCGGCGAGGAGCAGGCGCAGACAGGCGGCGAGGGGACGGCGTACCGGAGGCACCACCGCCGAGGCGGGGACGAAGGAGGGAAGGAGCGCGTGGGTCCGCGGAATCGCGGGCAGGTCCGGGATGTCCCCGGGTATCGGCGCGGTCATGCCCTCACGCTAGGCAAGAGGGGTATATGGGGCGATTCGGGTGGGCCGTATGGCTGTATGGCCAGGGCCGTACGGGGGAAGTCGCCCGCCCCCGCCCCTGGCCTCCCGCCCCTACCTCCCGTCCCTCCGCTCCCTCCCCCTCCCCTTTACTCCCGTCCCACCAACGTCCACTCCCGTTACTCCCGCCCCACCAACGTCAACAACGTCACCTCCGGCGGGCAAGCGAACCTCACCGGTGTGTAGCGGTTCGTGCCGCAGCCTGCTGAGACGTGGAGGTAGGCCGTACGGCCCTCTGCCGTGTGGGTGGAGAGGCCCTTCACACGGTCGGTGTCCAGGTCGCAGTTGGTGATCAGGGCGCCGTAGAAGGGGATGCAGAGCTGGCCGCCGTGGGTGTGGCCGGCCAGGATCAGGGGGTAGGCGTCCGCGGTGTAGGAGTCCAGGACGCGCAGGTACGGGGCGTGCACCACGCCCATCGAGAAGTCCGCGGAGTCGGAGGGGCCGCCGGCCACCTGGGCGTAGCGGTCCCGCTTGATGTGCGGATCGTCCAGGCCGGTCAGCTCGATCGACACGCCCTCGACCTTGAGCACGCCCCGGGTGTTGGTGAGGTTCAGCCAGCCTGCCGCGTCGAAACCGTCGCGCAGGTCCTCCCACGGGTTGTGGACCACGCCGACCACGGGCGGGTTGCCGTTGAGGCCGTGGCGGCCCGCGCTCTTCTCCAGCAGGTAGCGGGCGGGGTTGCGCGGCTTCGGGCCGTAGTAGTCGTTGGAGCCGAAGACGTACGCGCCCGGGAAGTCCATCAGCGGGCCTAGGGCGTCCAGGACCTCCGGGACGCCCTCCGTGTCGGACAGGTTGTCGCCGGTGTTGATCACGAAGTCGGGGCGCAGGCCGGCCAGCGAGCGCAGCCAGCGCTGCTTCTTGCGCTGGCCGCCGACCATGTGGATGTCGGAGACCTGGAGCACCCGCAGGGGGCGCATGCCGGCGGGGAGGACGGGGACCGTCACTCGCCGCAGGCGGAAGGAGCGGGCCTCGAAACCCGCCGCGTACACCAGACCGGCGGCGCCAGCCGCCGCGATGGACAGAGGTACTCCGTATCGCGCGCGCATACGTCCATCGTGTCAGACCCCGCGGACGCCCCGTGCCCCGCGGCCCCTCCGATCGGGCCCCACCCGGCACAGTCACGGTCACCCCTGCCGCCATCCCCAACTACCTCTGCCCCGAAGCCCTTTAAATCAGCGGGCGTCCTGCCGCCGACACCTGCGACAATCAAACCCATGACCACGCTCAAGTCGAAGCTGCAGGAAGACCTCAACGCCGCGATCAAGGGGCGCGACGAGCTCCGCTCCTCGACGCTCCGGCTGACGCTCACCGCGATCACCAAGGAGGAGGTCGCGGGCAAGGAGAAGCGCGAGCTCTCCGACGACGAGGTGCAGAAGGTGATCACCCGCGAGGCGAAGAAGCGGCGCGAGGCCGCGGACGCCTTCGCGCAGGGCGGTCGTCCCGAGTCCGCCGCGCGGGAGAAGGCGGAGGGCGAGATCCTCGCCACGTATCTGCCCAAGCAGCTCGGCGACGACGAGCTGAACGACATCGTCGCCCAGGCCGTCGCGGAGGCCAAGGCCGCAGGCGCCGAGGGGCCGAGGGCCATGGGCGCCGTCATGAAGATCGTGAACCCGAAGGTGGCCGGCCTGGCCGAGGGCGGCCGCGTCGCCGCGGTCGTCAAGAAGCTCCTCGCGGGCTGACCCCGGCATGCCGACGGGCTGACCCCCCATGCCGGCCGACCGTCCCGACATGTCGGCGGCTGACCCCGGCATGCCGACCGACGGCCCCCGTACGACGAACGGCCCCTACTTCTCCGTACGTATCTGATCTGAAGTACGTGTACGGAGAAGTAGGGGCCGTTCGCCGCCGAAGCCCCGGCTAGCCGGGGCTATCCGCGGTTGCCCCCGTTGCCGTTGCCGGAGTTGGTCTGGCCCTGGAAGAAGCCGCCCGTCGACGTGTCGCCGGTGGTGGTGCCGGTCGTGTCGCCGGTGGTGCCGCCGTTCGTCGTGCCGTTGGTGAGCAGGCCGCCGATGAAGCCGTCGTCGTTGCCGGTGTCGCCGCCGTTGTCCCCGTTGCCGCCGTCGTTGTTGCCGTCTCCCTTGTCGCGGTCCTTCTCGGCGCTCGGGATGTTGACGAGGTTGAAGCTCGGGGATTCCTTGCCGGACAGGGCGCCGTTCATGGCGTCCCGCCAGATCGGGCCGGGGGTGTCGCCGCCGTAGACCTGATCGTGGTAGACGCCGCCGATGGTGATCTGGGTCATCTGGACCTTCTGGGTGGCGCTGCCGACCCAGACGGCGCCCGCGAGGTTCGGGGTGTAGCCGACGAACCAGGCGTTCTTGCGCGAGTCGGTCGTACCCGTCTTGCCGGCGCTCTCGCGGCCCGACAGACCGGCCTGCTGGCCGGTGCCGGAGTCGATCACGCCGTTCAGGAGGGTGTTGACGGTGTCCGCGGTCTTCTCGCTCATCGCGCGCGAGCAGGTCGACTTCGGGACCTCCAGCGACTTCTTCGTGCCGCCCACGGTCTGGGTGATCGACTCGATGGCGACCGGGGTGCAGTACATGCCCCGGCTGGCGAAGGCGGCGTACGCGGTCGCCATCGTCAGGGGGGAGAGGCCGGTGGAGCCGAGGGTCATGGAGGACGGGACCTCGGGGACCTTGTCGCCGTTGCCCTGGACCACGCCCAGCGCGTTGGTCATCTTCACCACGGGGCACATGCCGATGTCCGCGAGCATCTGCACGAAGTAGGTGTTGACCGACTTGGCCATCGCGTCCTTCAGGGCGTACGGCCCCTTCTCGGACTCGCTCTCGTTCTCCAGCTTGTAGTCGCCGTCGTTGACCCACGGACTGCCGCTGCACGTCTGGACCGTGGCCGGATACGACATCTCGTACGGCGCGGAGTAGGTCTGGTTGGCCGGACGGCCCTCCTCCAGCGCGGCCGCGGCCACGAACGGCTTGAACGTCGAACCGGTCGGGAAGCCGTAGTTCGAGCCGCCCATCGACGCGTTGACCGAGTAGTTGTACTCGGTCTCGTTCTTGCCGTAGCCGTACGGCTTGGACTGGCCCATCGCGAGGATCTTGCCGGTGCCGGGCTCGACGAGCGTGGCGGCCGCGGCGACCTTGTCCGACTTGTAGACGTGGTCCTTCAGCGAGTCCTGGACGGACTCCTGGGCCTGCGGCTCGAGCGTCGTACGGATCGTGAGGCCGCCCTGGTTCCAGACCTTCGCGCGCTGTTCCTTCGTCTTGCCGAAGACCGGGTCGCTGAGGAAGACCCGCTCGACGTACTTGCAGAAGAAGCTGGCGCCCTGCACGGCGGTGATGCAGCCGTTCTTCGGCTGGGTGACCTTCAGCTTCAGCGGGGTGTTCTGCGCCTTGGCGGCCTCGGCCTCGGAGATGTCGCCGACCTCGGCCATCCGCTGCAGCACGGTGTTACGGCGCTTGGTGGCCTCGGCCTCGTCGTTGACCGGGTCGTAGCGGCTGGGCGACTGGACGATGCCGGCCAGCATGGCCGCCTGCGGCAGGGTGAGGTCCTTGGCGTGCGTGGAGAAGTAGCGCTGGGCGGCCGCCTCGACGCCGTAGGCCTGCTCGCCGAAGAACGTGATGTTCAGGTAGTTCTCGAGGATCTTCTTCTTGCCGAGCTCCTCCTCCACCTGGATCGCGTACTTCAGCTCCTTGATCTTGCGGCCGAGGGTCTGCTGGGTGGCCTGCGCGACCTTCGTCGGGTCGTCGCCGGCCTCCTCCACGAAGACGTTCTTCACATACTGCTGGGTGAGCGTCGAGGCGCCCTGGGAGACCCCGCTGCTCTGCACGTTCTTGTTGAGCGCGCGCAGGACGCCCTTGAGGTCGATCGCGCCGTGCTGGTAGAAGCGCGAGTCCTCGATCGCGACGATCGCCTTCTGCATGTACGGCGAGATGTTCTTGAGGTCGACCACCGTGCGGTCACGGGAGTAGACCGAAGCGATCTGGTCGCCGTCGGCGTCGAGGATCGTGGTGCGCTGGCTCAGCGGGGGCGTCTTGAGGTTGGCCGGGAGTTCGTCGAACGACTCCACCGACCCCTTGGCGGCCAGACCCAGCGCGCCGAACGCGGGCAGCGCGATGCCCGCCATGACGGCTCCCGCGAGCACACTGACACCGAGGAACTTGGCGGCCTGCTGCGTTGGGGACAGACCACCGCCCGAGCGCTTTTTTGGCATGGGGGCAGCCTACGTTCTCATTCGCCGGACACGCGTCAATGCCTTGGCCTAAGCTGCTCTCAACTGTCACAGCAGCAGGGCTACGTATCAATACGTCCGGCGACCCCGAATCGTTCCGGAGGTTCCCAACTTTTTTGTTGGGGACGTGCCCGAATCCGCCTTGTGTGTCACCTGGCGTCCGTTGTGACTCAGTGGAACTGTCCCGTTTGTCGGGATAGTCATGTATGTCGCGGGCTCACTCCCCCGGGTGATCTGCCGCTTACGCATAGTCCGTTCGGGCCATTCAAGATTGGGCCCGAAGGGGGTGTTGCGCTGTGCCCACCTTCCGTAACGTCCTCAACTGGCGGCGGTGAATATGCCGCTGCCGCCGTGGGGGAGCCTCGATTCGGGAGAGGACGGCGCCGGTATGGGCTGGGTAACCGACTGGAGTGCGCAGGCTGCCTGCCGCACTACCGATCCGGATGAACTGTTCGTTCAGGGAGCAGCGCAGAACAGGGCCAAGGCGGTGTGCACCGGATGCCCGGTACGCACCGAATGCCTGGCGGACGCGCTCGACAACCGCGTCGAGTTCGGCGTGTGGGGAGGCATGACGGAGCGCGAGCGCCGCGCACTGCTGCGCCGGCGGCCCACCGTGACCTCGTGGCGCCGACTCCTGGAGACGGCGCGCTCGGAGTACGAGCGTGGGTACGAGCGAGGAGCGGTCATCGTGCCGCTCGACGACGACCAGATCTACGAGAACTACGCGGCGGTGAGCTGAGGGGACCCCTCGGCTCAGCTGTCGACAGCCTCGGGCAGCTCCGGCCGGTTGGCCGCGAGCCGGTTCCCGATGTCCCGCAACCCCGCGAGGTCGTGCACGTCGCCGGGCAGTGCGGCCACTTCGGCCACCGCCACCTCGGGGTGGAGGGCGGTGAAGCGGTCCCGTGTGCGCTGCTCGCGGGAGAGCAGGTGCATCCGCTCGGCATGCAGTCTCAACAGACCTGCGGTGAGATCGTCGACCGTCCGGTCCGCACCGGCGGGGGAGCCGGGCTCGGAGCCGACGGAGCCGACTGGGGGCGATTCGGGTCCGGTCGGCCCAGATGCGGCTGACTCGGGTCCGGCTGGCTCGGATGCTGCGGGCTCAGATGCTGCTGACTCGGATGCGGGAGGTTCTGAACTGTCGTACGTGTCGGGAGAGTTACGAAGTCCAGCTTTCCCGCCCTCCTGATCGACAATGCGGGACTCGTCAAGATTTTCCGCGGCTGCGAGCGCCCGCTCGGCGGACAGCTGGGCGGCGCCGCTGCCATGGACCCGGTTGAGCACCAGACCGGCCAGCGGCATGTCCTCGGCGGCCAGCCGCTGCACGAAGTAGGCGGCCTCCCGCAGCGCGTCCCGCTCGGGAGCCGCCACCACCAGGAACGCCGTCCCGGGCGCCTGGAGCAGCTTGTACGTCGCGTCCGCGCGCGTGCGGAAGCCGCCGAAGGTCGTGTCCATCGCGGCCACGAACGTCTGGACGTCCTTGAGCAGCTGGCCGCCGAGCAGCTTGCCGAGGGTGCCGGTCATCATCGACATCCCGACGTTCAGGAACTTCATCCCCGCGCGTCCGCCCAGCTTCGCCGGGGCCGTCAGCAGCCGGATCAGCTTGCCGTCCAGGAACGACCCGAGCCGCTTCGGCGCGTCGAGGAAGTCCAGAGCCGAACGCGACGGTGGCGTGTCCACGATGATCAGGTCCCACTCGTCCCTGGCGCGCAGCTGCCCCAGCTTCTCCATCGCCATGTACTCCTGCGTGCCCGCGAAGCCCGCCGAGAGCGACTGGTAGAAGGGGTTGCCCAGGATCGCGGCGGCCCGCTCGGGGTCCGCGTGCGCCTCGACGATCTCGTCGAAGGTGCGCTTCATGTCGAGCATCATGGCGTGCAGGTCGCCGGTCGCGGAGTCGTCCACGCCCTTCACCCGGCGCGGGGTGTTGTCGAGCGAGTCGATGCCCATGGACTGGGCGAGCCGGCGCGCGGGGTCGATGGTGAGGACCACCACCTTGCGGCCGCGCTCGGCGGCCCTGAGCCCCAGCGCCGCCGCGGTCGTCGTCTTGCCGACCCCGCCCGAGCCGCAGCACACCACGATGCGGGTCGCCGGATCGTCGATCAGCGGATCGACGTCCAGCACGGGCGCGGGGGAGAGCCGACGGGCGCCGCCGTCCTGTGCGTGCTGGGACGAGGACGCGGCCTTGGCGGCGGCTCGGGCCGGATCCGGACTCACGCGATCCCCGCTCACGCGATCCCCACTCCTGCGATCCCCACTCATGCGACCCCCTGCTTCCGCAGCTCGGCGGCGAGTTCGTACAGGCCCGCGAGGTCCATGCCCTCGGCGAGCAGCGGCAGTTCGTGCAGCGGCAGGTCCAGGTCGCTCAGGACCGCGCGCTGCTCGTGCTCCAGCGCATACCGCTCGGCGTACTCCTCGGCCTGCTTCAGGAGCGGGTCCACCAGCCGCTCGGCATGCCCGCCGCGCCGCGCCCCGCCGAGCCCGGCGGCGGACAACGACCGGGCGACAGAAGAACGCGTCAGGCCCCGTACGAGTTCCAGCTCGTTCTCGTCCAACACCTCGGGCCGCACCATGTTCACGATGACCCGCCCGACCGGGAGTCTGGCCGCCCGGAGCTCGGCGATGCCGTCCGCGGTCTCCTGGACGGGCATCTCCTCCAGCAGCGTCACCATGTGCACGGCCGTCTCCGGCGACTTCAGCACCCGCATCACGGCCTGCGCCTGATTGTGTATCGGGCCGATCTTGGCCAGGCCGGCGACCTCGTCGTTCACGTTCAGAAAGCGGGTGACGCGGCCCGTGGGCGGGGCGTCCATGACGACGTAGTCGTACACGAACCGCCCCTGCTTGTCCTTCCTGCGCACCGACTCGCACGCCTTGCCGGTGAGGAGTACGTCCCTCAGGCCGGGCGCGACGGTGGTGGCGAAGTCGATGGCGCCGAGCTTCTTCAGGGCTCGCCCGGCGCTCCCCAGTTTGTAGAACATCTGGAGGTAGTCCAGAAGGGCCAGCTCGGGGTCGATGGCGAGGGCGTACACCTCACCGCCCCCCGGAGCGACCGCGATCTTCCGTTCTTCATAGGGCAACGTCTCCGTCTCGAAGAGCTGCGCGATGCCTTGCCGGCCCTCCACCTCGACGAGAAGCGTCCGCTTCCCTGCCGTGGCGAGGGCCAGCGCGAGGGCCGCGGCGACCGTCGTCTTTCCGGTCCCGCCCTTGCCGCTGACGACCTGGAGCCTGCTCACATCATCGAGCGTAACCAGTCCGCGCCCGAGGCAACCGGGAGGCTGTGGACAACGGGAGTGATTATCGGCCACATGGCCTGGGGCCACTGGGGATACGGGTGCCCGGCGGCGGCTGCCGACGGCTGCCTGCGGGTGCCGACGCACAGCCTGTGGACGCCGGCCCCGCCCGTGCCGCGATCGGCCGTCTGGCCTGGGGCAGGTGCCGTCCCGTGCAGCGGATACAGTCGGCGCATGACCAAGTGGGAATACGCAACCGTGCCGCTGCTCGTCCACGCCACGAAGCAGATTCTGGACACCTGGGGCGAGGACGGCTGGGAGCTCGTCCAGGTCGTGCCCGGGCCGAACAACCCCGAGCAGCTCGTGGCCTACCTGAAGCGGGCGAAGGCGTGAGCGCGGTCGAGGCGAAGCTCGCCGAGCTGGGCCTGACCCTGCCGGCGGTAGTGCCGCCCCTCGCGGCCTACCAGCCGGCCGTGCTGTCCGGCCCGTACGTGTTCACGTCCGGCCAGCTGCCCATGGTGGACGGCAAGCTGCCGGTCACCGGCAAGGTCGGCGCGGAAGTCACCCCCGAGGAGGCCAAGCAGCTGGCCCGCACCTGCGCGCTGAACGCCCTGGCCGCCGTCAAGTCGGTCGCGGGCGACCTGGACCGCATCGCGCGCGTGGTGAAGGTCGTCGGCTTCGTGGCGTCGGCCTCGGACTTCACCGGCCAGCCCGCCGTCGTCAACGGCGCGAGCGAACTGCTGGGCGAGGTCCTGGGCGACAAGGGCGTGCACGCGCGCAGTGCGGTGGGCGTCGCGGTGCTGCCGCTGGACGCGCCCGTGGAGGTCGAGATCCAGGTCGAGCTCGTCCCGTAGGCACGCCAGGCGAGCCAGGCCAGCCAGGCACGCCAGGCATGCTCTGACCTCGGGTACCTCTCGAACATTCGCTCCCCAGGGGATAGCCTCGCGCCCATGGCGAATGGGCAGTGGTTCCCCCCGGACTGGCCGGAACGCATCCGCGCGCTGGCGGACGGCACGCTGACACCCGTCACGCCCAAGCGCGCGGCCACCGTCATGCTCCTGAAAGACGCCGGCGACGGCTCGACGGTCGTCCACATGCTGCGCAGACGCGCCTCCATGGCCTTCGCCGGAGGCGCGTACGCCTACCCCGGCGGCGGCGTCGACCCGCGCGACGACGACCGTCAGGTGCGCTGGGCGGGCCCCACGCGCGCGTGGTGGGCCGAGCGCCTCGGCGTCGACGAGACGGCGGCCCAGGCGATCGTCTGCGCGGCCGTCCGGGAGACGTACGAGGAGGCCGGCGTCCTGCTCGCGGGGCCGACCCCCGACTCGGTGGTCGGCGACACGACCGGCGCCGACTGGGAGACCGACCGTGCGGCCCTGGTCGCCCGTGACCTGTCGTTCGCGGAGTTCCTCGACCGCCGCGGACTGGTCCTGCGCTCTGACCTCCTCGGCGCCTGGACGCGCTGGATCACCCCGGAGTTCGAGCCCCGCCGCTACGACACCTGGTTCTTCGTGGCCGCCCTCCCCGAGGGCCAGCGCACCCGCAACGTCTCCACGGAGGCCGACCGCACGGTGTGGATCCGCCCGGCGGACGCGGCGGCCTCGTACGACAAGGGCGAGCTGCTGATGATGCCGCCCACCATCGCGACCCTGCGTCAGCTCGCTCCGCACGCCGGCGCCGCCGAGGCGCTCGCCGCGGCCCCCGAGCGCGATCTGACCCCCGTCCTGGCGCAGGCCCGCCTCGCGGACGGCGAGGTCGTGCTGTCCTGGCCGGGCCACGACGAGTTCACCCAGCACATCCCGCTCGCCCGGACCGGTGGAGGCCCCGCATGACCGACGCAGCGGCCCTCCCCGGGCAGCCTCGCGGCGGAGTCCTCTCGGGCCCCGCCACCTCCCGCGCGGTCAACGTCCTCGCGCCCAACGCCTCCGCGATGACCCTGGACGGCACGAACACCTGGATCGTCTCCGAGCCCGGCTCCGAGCTGGCGGTCGTGATCGACCCGGGCCCGCTGGACGACGCACACCTGCGCGCGGTCGTCGACACCGCCGAGCAGGCCGGCAAGCGCGTCGCCCTCACCCTGCTCACGCACGGCCACCCCGACCACGCCGAGGGCGCCGTCCGCTTCGCCGAGCTGACCGGCGCCAAGGTGCGGGCCCTGGACCCCGCGCTGCGGCTCGGCGACGAGGGCCTGGGCGCCGGGGACGTGATCACGGTCGGCGGCCTGGAGCTGCGGGTCGTCCCGACCCCGGGCCACACCGCCGACTCCCTGTGCTTCCACCTCCCGGCCGACCGGGCGGTCCTGACCGGCGACACGATCCTGGGGCGCGGTACGACGGTCGTGGCGCACCCCGACGGCCGTCTCGGCGACTATCTGGACTCCCTGCGGCGGCTGAGGTCCCTCACGGTCGACGACGGCGTCCACACCGTCCTGCCCGGCCACGGACCCGTCCTGGAGGACGCCCAGGGCGCCGTCGAGTTCTACCTCGCCCACCGCGCCCACCGCCTCGCCCAGGTCGAGACGTCCGTCGAGAACGGCCACCGCGCCCCCGCCGAGGTCGTCGCACACGTGTACGCCGACGTGGACCGCTCCCTGTGGCCCGCGGCGGAGCTGTCGGTACGGGCGCAGCTGGAGTACCTGGAGGAGCACGGGCTCATCTAGGACCGGTCCGGCCGCTCATGCCGCAGACGCGGGGTCGGTCTGACACGCACTCCCTCAGGGGCCCCCATCGCGTCGACTCCCTCCTCCGGATTGCCCCTGCACGCCCCAGACCCCGCTCACCCCCGCTCCAAGGCCCCGCCCGCCCGTTTCCTGCGACTTGGTCGGCCGGACAGGCACTGGCCCGAGCCCAGGCGGGTCCGGTCAGGCCCGGTCGCGATCTGTCGCCGCTTGATCGCCGCCGAATCGCCGCCTAGTCGGGTCTGGGGGCCTTGATGCCGTGCACGCGCGCGTACTCGTCCGCGAGCCACGGCCCGAGATCGTCGACGTACGTCCTGAGCACGTCTGCGTCCCCCGTCGGCTCGTAGCCGAGTACGGCCGCTGTCCGTAGCTGCTGCGCCCGCTGCGGGTAGTACCCGCCGAACGCCTCCGCCATCTCGTGCAGGTCGCTCGTCCAGCCGTTCCAGCGGGGCATGACGAGCGTGAACGCGGTGCGCACGAGGCGGCGGGACATGAACCGTACGAGGGGTCGGCGGGCCTCGTCGGAGTCGTCCGCCGAGACGATGCGCTCGCGCCAGCGGGGGAGCGCCAGGGCGAGGTCTCCGTTGGTCTCGCGCGCGAGCAGCGAGTCGGGACGGTAGCGGGGAAGGTGTTCGGCGAGGTCCTCGCCCAGCAGCGGCGTGCACAGGCACGCGACGAACCACCCCAGGTCGTACGTCTCCAGGTCGCTCAGCACGCGCGCGCGGCTGACCATGAGCGTCCCACCGCCGTCGATCTGGGGGAACTCTCTGTCGAGGGCCTCGTCGAGGACACGGCCGTCGGCCCGGTCCGTCTCCGTGGGCTCCTCGTACAGGGCCACTAGGAGGTCGAGATCGCTGCGGCCCACGCGTGCGGTGCCGCGCGGAATCGAGCCGTAGAGGTACGCGCTGTGCAGCCGCGCCCCGAAGAGCTCCAGGATCCGGTCCCGGGCGGCTGCGGCGACGGGACGGAAGTCGTGTGGCACGCGCGCGAGAGAGCCTTCGCGGGCGATGTAGCCCTGAGGGTCGAGACCTCTGGAGAGAACCGTTTCAGCCATGGGACAACTGTGCCAACCACAGCCCGTCCGACGTCCGACGTGACGTCCGACGTTTGGTGTTCGGCGTCCGGTGTTCGGCGTCTGAGGACGAAGGCGTTCAGATCGAGGGGGCTGTCGAGGGGGCTGGGGGCGGCAGCCCCCAGTGACGGTCGCACCGACCGACCTCACCCCTCGGGCGGCGGCTAGCGCGACCGCTTCGCCAGCCGCTCCACGTCCAGCAGGATGACCGCCCGCGCCTCCAGGCGGAGCCACCCGCGCTGGGCGAAGTCCGCCAGCGCCTTGTTCACGGTCTCGCGCGACGCGCCGACGAGCTGGGCCAGCTCCTCCTGCGTCAGGTCGTGCACGACGTGGATGCCCTCCTCGGACTGCACGCCGAAGCGCCGGGAGAGGTCCAGCAGGGCCCGGGCCACGCGGCCGGGGACGTCCGAGAAGACCAGGTCGGACATGGCGTCGTTGGTCTTGCGCAGACGCCGGGCGACGGCGCGCAGCAGCGCGGAGGCCACCTCGGGGCGCGCGTTCAGCCAGGGCTGGAGGTCGCCGTGGCCGAGGCCGAGCAGCTTGACCTCGGTCAGCGCGGTGGCGGTCGCCGTGCGCGGGCCCGGGTCGAAGAGCGACAGCTCGCCGATCAGCTCGCTGGGCCCCACCACCGCCAGCATGTTCTCCCGGCCGTCCGGGGACGTGCGGTGAAGCTTCACCTTGCCCTCGGTGACGACATAGAGCCGGTCGCCCGGGTCGCCTTCGTGGAACAGCGAGTCTCCACGGGCGAGGGTCACCTCGCTCATGGAGGCGCGCAGCTCTGCGGCCTGCTCGTCGTCGAGAGCCGCGAAGAGCGGGTTGCGCCGCAGGACGTCGTCCACGAGTTCTCTCCTTGTCGACCTGCTCAGGGGATCTTGCTCCCCCGCTTACCAGGGGACCGTGCTCCCCATTTTGCCGGACGGTCCAAACAGTGTGATCTGTCACAAGGATGCCGCACACGTGTCCCGAGGTAAGCGGCAGGGGTCCAATTGGGGGCTGATCTTCAGGGTCCGGGGCGGATGTCAGTGCCGGGCTCTAGGCTGGCCGGGTGTCCAAATCGCCGGTGAGAGCACAGGCCGAGGGGGCTGGGCGGGTGGTTGTACGTCGCGATTCCGCTGTGGGCGAACGGGCCTCCGGCGGCGGTAAGGAAACGGCAAAAGTGACAAAGAAGACGGCTGCCGGAAAATCGGTCGAGGCGGGGAAAACGGCTGCGACGAAGAAGGCGCCTCCGGTGAAGGCGAAGAAGGCGGCCGGGACGCAGGAGACACCTGCGGCGAAGAAGGCGACCGCGGCGGCGAAAGCGCCCGCTGTGGCGAAGACGCCTGCTGTCGCCGCCGTGGCCCCGGCCGGAAAGCCCGAGTCCCGCACCGCTGTCGTCCGTCGTGCCCGCCGCATCAACCGCGAGCTCGCCGAGGTCTACCCCTACGCCCACCCCGAGCTGGACTTCGAGAACCCCTTCCAGCTCCTGGTCGCCACGGTCCTGTCCGCCCAGACCACCGACCTCCGGGTGAACCAGACGACCCCCGCGCTCTTCGCGAAGTACCCCACGCCGGAGGACCTGGCCGCCGCCGATCCGGAGGAGGTCGAGGAGATCCTCCGCCCGACCGGCTTCTTCCGTGCCAAGACCAAGTCGGTCATAGGGCTCTCCAAGGGCCTGACCGAGGAGTTCGGCGGCGAGGTCCCCGGTCGGCTCGAGGACCTGGTGAAGCTGCCCGGCGTGGGTCGCAAGACCGCCTTCGTGGTGCTGGGCAACGCGTTCGGCCGCCCCGGGATCACCGTGGACACGCACTTCCAGCGGCTCGTGCGACGCTGGCGGTGGACCGAGGAGACCGAGCCGGACAAGATCGAGGCCGCGATCGGCGCGCTCTTCCCCAAGAGCGAGTGGACGATGCTCTCGCACCACGTGATCTTCCACGGCCGCCGTATCTGCCACGCCCGCAAGCCCGCCTGCGGCGCCTGCCCCATCGCCCCGCTCTGCCCGGCGTACGGCGAGGGCGAGACGGACCCCGAGAAGGCGACGAAGCTCCTGAAGTACGAGAAGGGCGGCTTCCCCGGCCAACGGCTGAAGCCGCCCCAGGCCTACCTCGACGCGGGCGGCAGGCCGGCCCCGCCGCTGGGGGCCGGATGACGGGACGACGACCGGCAGCGGGCCAGGCCACGGGGCGATCAGCCGCGGGGCGGCGACAGGCCGCGGAACGATCTGTGGGCCGTCGGGCGTTGGACTCGGCAGAACGGGGGGTGGTGTGGCGATGACGAGGGCGAGCAATACGCAGAACAATGCCCAGGGCAGGACGCAGGGCAGTGATCAGGGCGATCCGGTGACGCTCAGCAAGAAGGGTCTGCCCGACTGGCTGGACCCGGTGGTGCGGGCCGTGGAGACGGTCCAGCCGGTCCAGCTCAGCCGTTTCCTGCCGCCCCAGGACGGTGGAGGCCGACAGTCCGCAGTCCTGATCCTGTTCGGCGAGGGCGAGCGCGGCCCCGAGCTGCTGCTCATGGAGCGTGCGACCTCGCTGCGCTCGCACGCCGGACAGCCCTCCTTCCCCGGCGGCGCCCTCGACCCGGAGGACGGCGATCCGCACGGTGACGGCCCCCTGCGGGCCGCCCTGCGCGAGGCCGAGGAGGAGACCGGCCTCGATCCTGCCGGCGTCCAGCTCTTCGGCGTGCTGCCCAAGCTGTACATCCCGGTCAGCGGCTTCGTCGTCACACCGGTCGTGGGCTGGTGGCGCGAGCCGAGCCCGGTCGGCGTCGTCGACCCGGGCGAGACGGCCCGGGTCTTCACGGTCCCCGTGGCGGATCTCACGGACCCCGCCCACCGCGCCACCACCGTCCACCCCGCCGGCCACCGCGGCCCGGCATTCCTGGTCGAATCCGCCCTCGTCTGGGGCTTCACGGCCGGCGTGATCGACCGCCTGCTGCACTACGCGGGCTGGGAGCGGCCCTGGGACCGCGAGAAGCAGGTCCCGCTCGACTGGCGGTCATGACAGGGTGTCGTTCGTGAATGTGCTGGACATCCTGTTGCTGCTCGCGGCCGTATGGTTCGCGGTCGTCGGCTACCGCCAGGGCTTCGTCGTCGGCATCCTGTCGGTGATCGGATTCCTGGGCGGCGGCCTCGTCGCCGTCTACCTGCTGCCCGTGGTCTGGGACTGGCTGACCGACAACTCCGAGGTGAGCACCACGGCCGCCGTCGTCGCGGTCGTCGTCGTGATCGTCTGCGCCTCGATCGGGCAGGCCCTGACCACCCACCTCGGCAACAAGCTGCGCCGGTACATCACCTGGTCCCCGGCCCGCGCGCTCGACGCGACCGGCGGCGCGCTGGTCAACGTGGTGGCCATGCTTCTGGTGGCCTGGCTGATCGGGTCCGCGCTCGCCGGCACCACCCTGCCCACGCTGGGCAAGGAGGTCCGTAGCTCCAAGGTGCTGCTCGGGGTGTCCCAGGCGCTGCCCGACCAGGCCGACACCTGGTTCGCCGACTTCTCCACCGTCCTCGCGCAGAACGGCTTCCCGCAGGTCTTCAGCCCGTTCTCCAACGAGCCGATCACCGACGTACAGCCGCCCGATCCGGCCCTGGCCGACAGCCCGGTGGCCGCCAGCGCGCAGCATTCCATCGTGAAGGTCATGGGCACCGCCGAGAGCTGCGGCAAGGTCCTGGAGGGCACCGGCTTCGTCTTCGGCGAGCGCCGCGTCATGACCAACGCGCATGTCGTGGGCGGCGTCGACGAGCCGACCGTCCAGATAGGCGGCGAGGGCCGCAAGTACGACGCCACGGTCGTGCTGTACGACTGGAAGCGCGACATCGCCGTCCTCGACGTACCGGATCTCGACGCGCCCGCGCTGCGGTTCACCACCGACGACGCGGAGAGCGACGACAGCGCGATCGTCGCCGGGTTCCCGGAGAACGGGTCGTACGACGTCCGTCCCGCGCGCGTGCGTGGGCGCATCACGGCCAACGGCCCGGACATCTACCACCGTGGCACCGTCCGCCGCGATGTGTACTCGCTGTACGCCACGGTCCGTCAGGGGAACTCCGGCGGCCCGCTGCTCACCACCGACGGCCAGGTGTACGGCGTGGTCTTCGCGAAGTCCCTCGACGACGCCGACACCGGCTACGCGCTCACCGCGGACGAGATCCAGCAGGACATCGCCCAGGGGCGTACCGCGGGCCAACAGGTGGACAGCGACAGTTGCGCCCTCTGAGTTCCCCGGAAGGGGACGTCCCAGAGGGCGGGTGTCGTCAGCCTCGAGGGTGACGCAGGCGCACCGAGACCCAACGGGCCCGGCGGCGCAGAATGCGCGGAATGCCCACCCGGAGGTCGGTGCCCGGCAACTGCGGGTCGGCGCCTCGGCGGTGGGAGCTCAGGCCATTGGCCGAGCGGCGGTTGCGTGCGGCGTCACTGTAGTCGTGCGTCCAGCCCATACCCCGACGTCTGCCCCTGCCCCAAGGTCGATAACCGCCCTCGGACCCGCCAATCGGCCTATGCGCCAGGCAATTGGCTGTTCGTAGTACAGCTGTTCTGGTCCGGATACCGGGCGCTCGCCGCCGCTCACCGGTCGGGTTCGGGGTCTTTCAGCCAGTTGACCAGTTCGGTGGAGAAGGCGACCGGATCCTCCTCGTGCGGGAAGTGCCCGAGCCCGTCGAACAGCCGCCAGCGGTACGGCGCTTCGACGTACTCGCCGGAGCCGGCCGCGCTGCGGGTGCGCATCACCGGATCGAGGGAACCGTGCAGATGGAGCGTCGGCACCCGCACGGGCCGCTTCATGCGCCGGTAGAACTGGACGCCGTCCGGCCGCGCCAGGGACCGCACCAGCCACCGGTACGGCTCCAGGGAGCAGTGGGCCGTGGAGGGGATGCACATCGCGCGCTGGTACGTCTCGACGGCCTCGTCGTCCGGCAGCAGCGGCCCGGACCAGTCCCGGATGAGCCGGCCCACCAGCGCCCCGTCGTCGGCGGTCAGTTGCCGCTCGGGGACCCAGGGCCGCTGGAACCCCCAGATGTGGGAGCTCGCGGACGTCTGCCGGACGTCGGCGAGCATCGCCGAGCGCCACCGCCGCGGGTGCGGCATCGAGGCGACGGCGAGCCGCCGTACGAGCTTGGGGCGCATCACGGCCGCCGTCCACGCCAGATAGCCGCCCAGGTCGTGGCCGACCAGGGCGGCGTCCGGCTCGCCGAGCGAGCGGATCACGCCGGTGATGTCGAGGGCGAGGTTGGCCGGGTCGTAGCCGCGGGGTGTGCGGTCGCTGCCGCCCACGCCCCGCAGGTCCATCGCGACGGCCCGGAAGCCCGCGTCGGCCAGTGCGGTCAGCTGGTGCCGCCAGGTCCACCAGAACTGCGGGAAGCCGTGGACCAGCATGACCAGCGGACCGTCGCCGACCTCCGCGATGTGGAAGCGTGCGCCGTTCGCCGCGACTTCGCGATGGGTCCAGGGGCCTTCCGGCCGGACGACCGAAGCGGGTTGCGCCGAAGGAGTGCCGGGGTCCGTCATGACGACGAGCGTGCCACAGCCTCGATGGCCTCCGGGACACGGTCCTGCGGCAGCTCGGGCCGCGGGTGCGGCTTCGCGTTCTGCAGGACGCCCGCCGACTCCTTCATCGAGGCGGCCACCTTCTGCGGACCCTTGCTCTTCTGCGCCTTCTTCGCGAAGACCACGCCGATCAGCGCGAGGCCGCCGGCGATCAGGACGTTCGCCGCGAAGGAGAGCAGGAAGCAGACCGCGAGATTCCAGTCGCTCCAGGTCCGGATGCCGTACGCCAGCGCGAAGTTCAGCATCGGCAGGGAGAACACCAGGACCGCGCCGGCCACCGTGAACGCGCCGCCGCTCACCGCCCCGCGCTTGACGTCCTGCTTCAGCTGAGCCTTCGCCAGCGCGATCTCGTCGTGCACCAGCGCGGACAATTCGGTCGTCGCCGAGGCGAACAGCTGGCCGATGCTGCGTTCGGCGCCGACCGGGCTGCCGTCGGGTGCGCTCATCGGGGTCTCCCTTTTCTGCTGCGGGTGCTTCTGGCTTCTGTGCTGCCTGCTGCTTCTGTGCTGCCTGCTGCTTCTGACTTCTTTGTACCGTCTTCTTTTGTACCGTCCCGTCAGATCATGCCGGACGGTCGCCGTCCTCGCCCGCCCCGCCCGGCACTTCGGCCAGCCCGTGGCGCGCGGCGGCCTGTTCCCCGGCGATCCGCCGGGCGATCTCCGCGGCGGTCCTGCGGTGCTCGGCGGCCTTACGGTCGTGGATCTCCGCCATGCGCAGGTGGTACGCGGGGTCGTCCTGCTCGTAGACGTCCGGGATGCCGTCGAGGTCGTCGTCGCGCTCCTCGGCCTCCCACATCCGCCGGTACTTGGCGTTGCGCAGCTTCAACAGGACCGTCGCCAGGGTCGCCGCGATCAGCGAGCCCAGCAGGACGGCGGCCTTCACCTCGTCGGTCAGGACCGCGTCGCCCTCGAAGGCCAGCTCCCCGATCAGCAGCGACACGGTGAAGCCGATGCCGGCGAGGGACGCGACGGCGAAGACGTCCGCCCAGGCGAGGTCCTCGCTGAGGGAGGCCCGGGTGAACCGGACGGTCAGCCAGGTCCCGCCGAAGATGCCGATCGTCTTGCCGACGACGAGACCGAGGACGACGCCCAGGGTCTCCGGCCTCGCGAACACGTCCCCGAGCGCCCCGCCCGAGAGCGTGACCCCGGCGCTGAACAGAGCGAACAGCGGGACCGCGAGACCCGCGGACAGGGGGCGTACGAGGTGTTCGACGCGTTCGCCGGGGGAGTGCTCCTCGCCTTCGCGGGTCGTGCAGCGCAGCATCAGGCCCATGGCGACGCCGGCGATGGTCGCGTGGACGCCGCTGTTGTACATCAGCGCCCAGACGACGAGCGCGAGCGGGACGTACACGTACCAGCCGCGTACGCCCTTGCGCAGCAGCAGCCAGAAGACGACGAGGCCGGCGATCGCGCCGCCGAGCGCGGCGAAGTCGATGTCCGCGGTGAAGAAGACCGCGATGATCAGGATCGCGAACAGGTCGTCGACGACGGCGAGGGTGAGCAGGAAGGCGCGCAGGGCGCTCGGCAGGGACGTGCCGATGACGGCGAGCACGGCGAGCGCGAACGCGATGTCGGTCGCGGTGGGCACCGCCCAGCCGCCCAGGGAACCCCCGCCGCCGAGGCTCGTGAGCGTGTACACGAGCGCCGGTACGGCCATCCCGCACAGCGCGGCCACCACGGGGAGCGCGGCGGCCCTGGGGTCCTTGAGGTCGCCGGCGACCAGTTCGCGCTTGAGCTCGATGCCGGCGACGAAGAAGAAGACCGCGAGGAGGCCGTCGGCCGCCCAGTGCGCGACGGACAGGTCCAGGCCGAGGGCCTCGGGGCCCAGGTGGTAGTGGCTGACGCTCTCGTAGCTGTCGTGCAGTGCGGGTACGTTCGCCCAGATCAGCGCCGTGACCGCAGCCGCCAGGAGCAGTACACCGCCGACGGTCTCGGTGCGCAGCGCGTCCGCGACGAAGGTCCGCTCGGGCAGGGACAGACGTCCGAGGACCCTGCGAGGGGTGGGGGTGGGCGCGGGGGTGCGGGGCGCGGTCACGGGGGAGACCTCCGGTCGGTGGGCAGCACAGAGCACTTGCCGACCAGACTTCCCGGCACACCTTCTCGATCCTGGCGCGTCCTTGACGCTTTGCTTAGTTTACCTAAGATGCGGCGGGACGGATCCGGCGGGTCTCACGTTATGCGCAAAAGGGGCGTCCGGCGCGTCCCGCCGGGCGCCCCTCGGGGACGTATGCGCTGCTCAGTCCTCGCTCGGCGCCGCCGGGAGCTTCGCCTGGATGAGGTCCATGACAGTGGAGTCGGTCAGGGTCGTGACGTCGCCGAGCTGGCGGTTCTCCGCCACGTCACGCAGCAGCCTGCGCATGATCTTGCCGGAGCGGGTCTTCGGCAGTTCGGCGACCGGCAGGACGCGCTTGGGCTTGGCGATCGGGCCGAGGGTGGTGCCGACGTGGTTGCGCAGTTCGGCGACGAGGCCCTCGTCCTCGGCGTTCGCCGTGCCGCGCAGGATGACGAAGGCGACGATGGCCTGTCCGGTCGTCTCGTCCGCCGCGCCGACCACGGCCGCCTCGGCCACCGAGGGGTGGGAGACGAGCGCCGACTCGACCTCGGTGGTGGAGATGTTGTGGCCGGAGACGAGCATGACGTCGTCGACGCGGCCCAGCAGCCAGATGTCGCCGTCGTCGTCCTTCTTCGCGCCGTCGCCGGCGAAGTACTTGCCCTCGAAGCGGGACCAGTAGGTGTCGAGGAAGCGCTGGTCGTCGCCCCAGATGGTGCGCAGCATGGACGGCCACGGCTCGGTGAGCACCAGGTACCCGCCGCCTCCGTTGGGCACCTCGTTGGCCTCGTCGTCGACGACGGTCGCGGAGATGCCGGGCAGCGGCGTCTGGGCGGAGCCGGGCTTGGTGTGGGTGACGCCGGGCAGCGGGGAGATCATCATCGCGCCGGTCTCGGTCTGCCACCAGGTGTCGACGATGGGGGTCCGGTCGGCGCCGATGTGCTTGCGGTACCAGATCCACGCCTCGGGGTTGATGGGCTCGCCGACCGAGCCGAGGACGCGCAGGGAGGAGAGGTCGAACTTCGCGGGGATGTCGTCGCCCCACTTCATGAACGTACGGATGGCGGTCGGCGCCGTGTACAGGATCGTCACCCCGTACTTCTGCACGATCTCCCAGAAGCGGCCCTGGTGCGGGGTGTCCGGGGTGCCCTCGTACATGACCTGGGTCGCGCCGTTGGCCAGCGGGCCGTAGACGATGTAGGAGTGCCCGGTGACCCAGCCGACGTCGGCGGTGCACCAGTACACGTCCGACTCCGGCTTGAGGTCGAAGACCGCGTGGTGGGTGTACGCGGCCTGGGTGAGGTAGCCGCCGGAGGTGTGCAGGATGCCCTTCGGCTTCCCCGTCGTGCCGGACGTGTAGAGGATGAACAGCGGGTGCTCGGCCTCGAACGCCTCCGGGGTGTGCTCCGCCGACTGCCGCTCGACGATCTCGTGCCACCACACGTCCCGGCCGTCCTTCCATGCGACGTCCTGGCCGGTGCGGCGGACGACGAGGACGTGCTCGACGTTGTCCACGCGGTCGACCGCGTCGTCGACGGCCGGCTTCAGCGCGGACGGCTTGCCGCGCCGGTAGCCGCCGTCGGAGGTGATGACGACCCGCGCGTCGGCGTCCTGGATGCGGGTCGCCAGCGCGTCCGCGGAGAAGCCGCCGAAGACGACGGAGTGCGCCGCGCCGATCCGGGCGCAGGCCAGCATCGCGACCGCCGTCTCCGGGATCATCGGCATGTAGACGGCGACCCGGTCGCCCTTCTGAACCCCCAGCTCCAGCAGGGCGTTGGCCGCCTTCGACACCTCGTCCTTGAGCTCGGCGTAGGTGATCGCACGGCTGTCGCCGGGCTCGCCCTCGAAGTGGATGGCGACCCGGTCGCCGTGTCCGGCCTCCACATGGCGGTCGACGCAGTTGTACGCGACGTTGAGCTCGCCGTCCTTGAACCACTTGGCGAACGGCGGGTTCGACCAGTCCAGCGTCTCCGTCGGCTCCTTGGCCCAGGCCAGCCGACGGGCCTGCTCCGCCCAGAAGCCGAGCCTGTCAGCCTTGGCCTGTTCGTACGCCTCCGCCGTGACGTTGGCGTTGGCAGCCAGGTCGACGGGCGGCGCGAACCTGCGCTCTTCTTTGAGCAGGTTGGCCAGGCTTTCGTTGCTCACGACATCTCCCTCTCGAAGGGTGTCCGTGTCCGTTGTGTCCCAGGCCACAGCTCATCAGACCCAGGGGGCCGATGACAAGAGCCGACCTGATATTGGTTTAGACCTCTCGGGTTCGGTGATCGAAGTCATCCGTACCCACGGACACGGACACGGGCCGAACGGAGTTCAGCCGGTGTAACGCCTTTCACACTCCTTTGCTGGTGGGAGGTGGGAGGTGGGAGGTGGGAGGTGGGAGGTGGGAGGTGGGAGGTGGGAGGTGGGAGGTGGGAGGCGGGGTGAGGTGGGGTGAGTGGCACGTCACGCCGTCAGGTCCGCCAGTCCTACGTGGTCGAACAGGTCGTCCCCGCTCTCCTCGGTGAGCAGGTACGTCTGCGCCTCTCCCACGTGGAAGTACAGCCCGTGCAGCTCCAGCACTCCGGCCTTCAGGGCTCGGGCCACCGGCTCGTGAGCGCGTAGATGGTCCAACTGCTGGACCACATTGGTCAGACAGAGCTGCTCGGCCGCGTCCGCGGCCGCCCGCCCGGCCAGCCGGGCCCAGGGGCGGCCGGCGTCGCCCATCCGCTCCAGGCTCGGCAGCCCGTGGCGCAGCCACCGCTTCAACGGTGTCCGGGCATCCCCCGGTTCGGACTTGAGCAGCGCCTGCATGGCCCCGCACCCGGAGTGCCCGCACACCGTGATGGACCGTACGTTCAGCACGTCCACCGCGTACTCGATCGCCGCCGCCACCGAGTCGTCGCCGCTCTCCTCGCCGGGCGGCGGCACCAGGTTCCCCACGTTGCGCACCACGAACAGGTCGCCGGGACCACTGGAGGTGATCATCGAGGTGACCAGCCGTGAGTCGGCGCAGGTGAGAAAGAGCTGCGTCGGCCGCTGTCCCTCCCGCGCCAGCCGCGCCAACTCACCCCTGACCAGCGGCGCGGTGTTCCGCTGGAACGCACTGATCCCACGCACCAGTTGGCGACCGCTGGTCTCGGAGGCGTATGGGGAGCGGGAGGGCTCGGTCGGTTCGGTGGGCTTGGTGGGCTTGGTGGGTGCTGAGGGGCCGTGGGGTTCGGTGGGCTCGGAAGGTCCGTGGGGTCCGGAAGGGGCGTGGGGTCCGGTGGAGCCGTGGGGTCCGGTGGGCTTGGCGGACTCACAGGGCGTGGACGGGACGGGGGAGTCGGACAGGGCAAGAGAGTTGGACAGGGCGGGGGAGTCGACTGGGATGGATTGGCCGGAGGAGCCGGAGAGAGAAGGGCTGGATGGATCGGAACGGACGGATGGATTAGAGGGGTCAGAGGAGGCGGAGGGACCAGAGGAGGCGGAGGGACCAGAGCGGCTGGGGGAGGGGGAAGGGCCAGAGCGGCTGCAGGAATCGGCGGAGACTGAGGAACCGGAGGGGGGCGAGGTGCCCAGGGACTCGGATCCGGCGGACCCGGCGGATCCGGTGAGCCCCGCAGACTCCGTAGTTCCGGCGACCCCGGACCGCGTGGCCCCCGTATGACCGCTGGCTTCTGCGAACCGGCCGGCCTCCGTGGGTCCGGCGGACCCCGCGGACCCCGCGACCTCCGTGGCTCCGGCGGACCGCGCAGCCTCCGTGGCTCCGGCGGCCTCCGCGGCCCCTGCAGACCCTGCGATCCTCACGGACCCCGCAGCCTCCGCAGACCTCGCAGCCCCCATGGACCCGGTGGCCCCCGCAGACCGGTCACCCCCGGTGAACCCAGCGAGTCCGGCCGGGAGTTCGCCGGAAGGTCCACCGGCTTCCCTGCGGCCTTCCCCACCGATCCCCCCGAAGGCTTCCCCGGACGATCGTCCGCTCAAGTGATCGTCGGAGAGGCCGCCCGGCGGCGGTGGTGTGGATCGTGGACCTTCGCACTGGTGGTTGCGCCACGGTGTCCAGGGGCGGCAGCGGCAGTCGGCGACGGGTGTCCCCGTCATGGGAGCGGAGTCGGGAGCCTGGGCGGCGGTTGGCTCGCCGGCCCGGGTCTCGGCCTCAGCTCCAGCCTCGGATCCAGCCTCAGTCCCGGATCCCGCCCCGGCGGCGGAGCGGCGGCCGGTCAGCTCGGCGGAGCCGCCTTGCGCGGTGTGCGTCTTCTGCCAGTCCTGCAGGGACTCGTACGCCGCGTGGTCCATGAAGGAGCCGTCCAACTCGACCACTACATGGGTGCCTTGGGGCACGAGATGCAGGGCGCGGCTGAGCCGCGGCACCGCGAGGAACGTCAACTGGCCTCGTACGTGTACGTGATGGACTCCTTCCTGTTCGTCGTGGGTGATACGGGTGCGGGTGAGGCGGTGCAGGGCGACGGCGACGGCCATGGCGATTCCCAGCGTCACGCCCTCCAGGACGCCGAGGAACACCACGCCGAGGGTGGTGACGGCGTACACCAGCACCTCTCGGTGGCGGGTCACCGTACGAATGTGGTGCAGGGACACCATCTGGATGCCGACGGCCATCACCAGGGCGGCGAGCGAGGCGAGCGGGATGAGCTCCAGGATCGGGACCATCAGCAGTGCGGCGACTACTACGAGAACGCCGTGCAGCATCGTGGAGTTCCGGCTCACGGCGCCGGCTCGGACATTCGCCGAACTGCGTACGGCCACGCCCGCCACGGGCAGCCCGCCGAGCGCGCCGGAGACGACGTTGGCGGCACCCTGTCCGAGCAGCTCGCGGTCCAGGTCGGAGCGGCCGACGCGCGAGGAGCGGCCGGAGCGGGAGGCGATCAGGTCGGGCCGGGAGGCGATCAGCTTGTCCACGGCGACCGCGCCGAGCAGCGACTGCACGCTGCACACCAGCGTGACGGTGAGGACGGCGGCGGCGAGGCCGGACACCGGACCCTCGGGCAGCCCGGCCAGGGCGTGGCTGCTCCAGGACGGCAGGTCGACCTTGGGGACGGTGAGTCCGGCGAGCGCGGCGGCGGTCGTGGCTCCGGCGACGGCGACGAGCGCGGCGGGCATTCTGGCCAGCAGGCGGCCGACCCGGCCGGGGATGCGGGGCCAGAGCAGCAGCAGGGTCAGCGTCAGCGCGCTCACGGCCACGGCGGCGGGCTGCAGCCCGGCCAACTGGGCGGGAAGGGCACAGAGGTTGTCCAGGACAGAGCTCTGCGGGTTGCCGCCGAGGACGATGTGCAGTTGGGCGACGGCGATGGTGACGCCGATGCCGGCAAGCATGCCGTGCACGATGGCGGGGCTGACGGCGAGCGCGGTGCGCGCCACGCGCAGGCAGCCGAGGCCGAGTTGGGCGAGGCCGGCGAGGACCGTGATGGCGCACGTCGTCCGCCAGCCGTAGCGGTGGATGAGGTCGGCGGTGACGACCGTCAGGCCGGCGGCGGGGCCGCTGACCTGGAGCGGCGATCCGCTGATCCAGCCGGTGACGAGCCCGCCCACGGCGGCGGCGACGAGCCCGGCCTGGAGGGGGGCGCCGGTGGCCAGGGCGATGCCGAGGGACAGGGGGAGGGCGATCAGGAAGACCGCGATCGAGGCGGACACGTCGGCGCCCGCGAGCCGGAAACGGCGGTGCGGGGCCGGTGGGGGGCAGTGGGGTCGGTGGATGCGCTGGGTGCGCGTCGAGGTGGAAGCACGAGGGGGTAGGCAGGCTGACATGGTTCCCGTCTCCTCCGGGGCAGCGCGGTCGCGGAACAGGTGGTCCCCGTCGATGGCGGGGGCGGTCGCGGCCGTGGGTCACGGCGTGCAGCGGCGGGATGAAATCAACGCTCGGTAAACGGATCGTAATGCAGAGTAAAGGTCAAGCATAGACTTTTGTGGCAAATGGGGTAGCAGGTCGCCCTCAAGTGTGAAGCGGTCTTTTTGTCGGCTTGTCGTATTAATTCCTTCCCGGCCCCCATGCGACCTTGACGGCGCTGTCGGCTCGTCCCGGCACACCACCAGAGAGCGCCGTCGTCGGCGTTGGCCTGAGAGAAGGAAGAAGGTGGGCGGAAGATGGCCGCCACCCAGAGGATCGCCGCCGGTGCAGTGATCGCCGCGGCAGTCGCCGCATCGCTCGCCGGCTGCGCGACGGGAACCGATGGTTCCCATGGTTCGGAGGGGGCGTCGGGTCCGCAGAAGGTGAAGCCGGCCCCGGCGCCCAAGAACGTGGTCCGTCTGATCGGCGACGGCTCCACCGCGTACACCGGAGCACAGCCGCACCTGCCCAGACCCGAGCGGCTCAAGCCGGGCCAGAAGCCCCCGCAGTTCGTGGTCTTCTCCTGGGACGGCGCCGGCGAGGACAGCCAGCGGCTGTTCTCCCACTTCCGCAAGGTCTCCAAGGCCAACCACGCGACGATGACGTACTTCCTCAGCGGCGTGTACATGCTGCCCGAGGAGAAGGCCGACCTGTACAAGCCGCCGCAGCACTCGCCGGGCCGCTCCGACATCGGCTTCAACGACGAGCAGGGCATCGCCGACACCGTGAAGCAGCTGCGCCTGGCGTGGCTGGAGGGCAACGAGATCGGCACCCACTTCAACGGCCACTTCTGCGGGAAGAACGGCGGCGTCGGCGAGTGGTCGGTCGAGGAGTGGAAGGACGAGATCGACCAGGCCAAGCAGTTCGTGAAGACCTGGAAGACCAACACGGGCAGGAAGAACGCGGCCCCGCTGCCCTTCGACTACGACAAGGAGCTCATCGGCGCTCGCACGCCCTGCCTGGAGGGCCAGAAGAACTTCATGAAGGCCGCCCGGGAGCTGGGCTTCCGCTACGACACCAGCGGCGTCAACGACCAGCTCTGGCCCGACAAGAAGCGCGGCCTGTGGGACCTGTCGATGCAGCTCGTGCCCTTCCCCGGCCACACCTACGAGCAGTTGACCATGGACTACAACTTCATGGTCAACCAGTCCGGCACCGCCACCCAGGGCGACCCCGACAAGTACGCGTACTGGGGTGACCAGATGCGGGACGGCCTGCTCAAGGGCTTCGACCGCGCCTACGACGGCAACCGCGCGCCGCTGATCATCGGCAACCACTTCGAGTCCTGGAACGGCGGCACGTACATGCACGCCGTCGACGAGGTCGTCGAGAACGTCTGCAACAAGTCCGACGTGCGCTGCGTGTCCTTCCGGCAGCTGGCCGACTGGCTGGACGCCCAGGACCCGAAGACGCTGGCCAAGCTGCGCACGCTGGGGGTCGGCGAGACACCCGAGCGCGGCTGGGCGTCCTTCCTGTCGGGCCGCCCGGCCCCGGCCCCGAAGGGCGTGCCCGGGGCGCCGGCGGCTCGGCGGTAGACGTCACACAGCCGCACAGCCGCACAGCCGCACAGCCGCACAGCCGCACAGCCGCACAGCCGTCAAACGGCGGCTGCGGCGCTTTCGCTCTCGCCGAGCACGAATCCGGGGTCGACCTGCGCCGCCAGGTCGACCCCGGTGCGCTCGTCGCCCCAGGACTGGGCGTTCTTCAGGTGGAAGTGCACCATCTGGCGGGTGTAACGCTCCCAGTCGCGCCGCTCGTACGCCGTGTCGACGGTCGTCTGCAGCAGGCGCAGGGCGTGGCGGTTGGCGTCCTCCAGGAGATCGAACCGGGGCGGCCGGCCCTTCTCCATGGCGCGTACCCAGTCGGAGTGCCCGACCGTCACGAGCAGGTCGTCGCCGACTTCGGCGCGGAGGAAGTCGACGTCGTCCTGGCTCTGCACCTTGTTGCCGACGACCCTCAGCTCGACGCCGAAGTCGCGGGCGTACTCCTTGTACTGGCGATGGACGGAGACCCCCTTCCGGGTCGGCTCGGCGACGAGGAACGTCATGTCGAAGCGGGTGAACATGCCGGAGGCGAAGGAGTCCGAGCCCGCCGTCATGTCGACCACGACGTACTCGTCACAGCCGTCCACCAGGTGATTGAGACACAGCTCCACCGCTCCCGTCTTGGAGTGGTAGCAGGCGACCCCCAGGTCGGCGTCCGTGAAGGAGCCCGTGACCATCAAACGGACGGCGTCGCCGTCGAGTTCCACCGGCCGGGCGCAGGCGTCGTACACCGGGTTGTTCTCGCGCACGCGCAGCAGCCGGGAGCCCTCGCCGGGCGGGGTCGTCTTGATCATCGTGGCGGCGGAGGCGATGCGGGGGTTGGAGCCGCGCAGGTAGTCCTTGATCAACGGCAGCCGCTCGCCCATCGCGGGGAGTTCGGCGGCCTCGTTCTCGTCCAGGCCGAGGGCGGGCCCCAGATGCTGGTTGATGTCCGCGTCGACCGCGATCACGGGTGCGCCGACGGCGGCGAGGTGGCGGATGAACAGGGAGGACAGGGTGGTCTTGCCGCTGCCGCCCTTCCCGACGAAAGCAATTTTCATGTTCACCAAGGGTAGTCGTGTAATAACTGTATGTGGCAGGTGGGCGTGAAGAAGACCACTCCTTCGTGGGGTGCGGTCGCCTGTTGCGTAGGGTCGTACTCATGAGTACGACAGGCGCGTCCGCCGATCCGCTCGCGGCCCTGGGCTCGCTGCCCGGCGTGGCCGAATCCGTGGAGTCCATGCGCAAGGCCGTGGACCGGGTCTACGGACACCGGGTCATGCGGCGCCGCAGCACCGAGCTCACCTCCGAGGCCGCCCTGCGTGGCGCGCGTGGCTCGGCGGCGCTGTCCGGCGCGGACTGGGCCCTGGAGGAGGTGCGTCGCCGCAGCGACTTCAGCGTCGACGACGAGGCGCGCGTCATGGGGGCCGCCCTGCGGCTGACCGCCGAGGCGGGCCAGTTGCTGTCGATCTGGCGGCAGTCGCCGCTGCGGGTGCTGGCGCGACTGCACCTGGTGGCCGGGGCGAGCAACGGCGACGAGGTCGGGCGGCCACGGCAGGCCGGTGAGGCGGTCGACGAGCCGCTGATCGAGCTTCCGCTGCCCGGCGCCGCCGAGGTGGCCGGCCGGCTGGAGGGGCTGTCCGAGCTGATCATCGCGGGCGGCTCCGCGCCCGCCCTGGTGACGGCCGCCGTCGTGCACGGCGAACTCCTCGCCCTGCGTCCCTTCACCTCCCGCAACGGTCTGGTCGCCCGCGCCGCCGAGCGCATCGTCCTGATCGGCAGCGGTCTCGACCCCAAGTCGGTCTGCCCCGCCGAGGTGGGTCACGCCGAGCTGGGCCGGGCGGCCTACCTGGCGGCCCTGGACGGCTATGTCTCCGGCACTCCGGAGGGCATGGCGGCCTGGATCGCCCACTGCGGCAGGGCGGTCGAGTTGGGCGCCCGCGAGTCGACGGCGGTGTGCGAGGCGCTGCAGCGCGGGGCGGCGTAACGGTCCACGCGCGCGTGGAGCGGGTTGTGGGGTGCGGGTTGTGGGGTGCGGCGTACGGGATACAGGGGTTCGGGGTACGAAAAAAGGCCCCCGCGCGGGGGCCGGACAAAGGGTTGCGGCGGTACGAGTCCTCGTACCGCCGCTGGCATGTTCACCGGGTTACCAAGCGTCCTCGAAATATTGCCCATCAGGTCGGGAACTTCGCCCGTCACCTGGTGCGGCTGGCCCGTAATCGACGGGTCGACGTCGCGTGGGTGCTCGATGTTCATGCGCGGTCCGTGGGGCCAAATGCGTTATTAAGGTGATCCTCTCGGATGTCCTTGGTCTCGCGGGCCGATGAGTCCTTTGTACTCCAGGACCTGGGTAAGCGGAAGTCCAGGCTGCACTTCTTTACTTTTACTCTCAAACAGGAGCTAAACGGTCGCCGACCGGCGACGACTGGCGTACCAGACGAGGCCCGCGGTGGCCGCCGCGGCTCCTATGGCCGCGGCCGCGACGAGCGCCGGGCGGGGCGGTACGGAGAATCTGGGGATCCGCTGCTTGAGGCGCACCGGCCGATGGAAGTCGAGAATCGGCCACCCGCGCGCGACGGCCTCGCGCCGCAGGGCCCGGTCCGGGTTCACGGCGTGCGGATGGCCCACCGCCCGCAGCATCGGCAGATCCGTCGCCGAGTCGCTGTAGGCGTAGCAGCGCGAGAGGTCGTACCCCTCGGACTCGGCCAGCTCCTTGACCGCCTCCGCCTTCGTCGGGCCGTACGCGTAGTACTCCACCTCGCCGGTGAAACAGCCGTCCTCGCCCACGACCATGCGCGTCGCGACCACGCGGTCCGCGCCCAGCAGCTCGCCGATCGGCTCGACCACCTCGGCGCCCGACGTGGACACGATGACGACGTCGCGGCCGGCGGCGTGGTGCTCCTCGATGAGGGAGGCCGCCTCGTCGTAGATGAGCGGGTCGATCAGGTCGTGCAGGGTCTCGGCAACGATCTCCTTCACCTGCTGGACGTTCCAGCCGCGCACGAGCCCGGACAGGTACTCGCGGGTCCGTTCCATCTGGTCGTGGTCCATACCGCCCACGAGGAAGACGAACTGGGCATATGCGGTACGCAAGGCCGCCCTGCGGTTGATCAGCCCGCCTTGGTAGAAGGACTTGCTGAAGGTGAGCGTGCTCGACTTCGCAATGACCGTCTTGTCCAGGTCAAAGAAGGCCGCTGTGCGGGGCAAGGAGTGGTTTTCCACAACCCTGAGCATAGGGGCAGCCCATTCGGCGTAAGGTGGGCGCGTGGGTTTGCCTGAGAGGCCTCTCGGGTACACCATGGAAGTCACGGATCGTTCGCGACCGTGCTAACCCGGTCCGGCTCCTCCCCCCCCGAGTCGGCCGTGGAGACGACCCCCGCTCTCCCCCCCGGCGGGGGTCGTCGCATGTCCGGGTGTGTTTTTCCCCTTCTGTGCGCGGCCGTGGTGCCGCATCGAGGCGGCTGCGGCCGCCTCTTTTGCATGCCCACCGCCCGTCACTGTGGGTAGTCATCGCACGGCTCTGTGGAAGTCGCGACACGGGACGACCAGGGGGAAGTCAGGGGACAGTCAGGGGAAGTCAGGGGAAGTCGGGGGACGGTCAGGGGGCAGTGCAGCCGTCACCGGTTTGGGTGACGGCGATATTCACATTCGTCCACTCGTCCACAGTTTTCCACCAAGATCCACACGATTTCCGGGTTCGTTGCACCGTGATTCCAACGCGTCCGCTCGGGCCGACTTCACGCCCGGTTCCGTTCTGCGGTGCGCGTACGGCCGGTTTCTGTCGGCCGTTTCAAGGAGACCGGACGCCGGTTCTCCGCATGTCCGGGAATCGCGGGGCCGCAGGGATTGCCTGCCCCGCAGCAAAGGGGGATGGAAATCATGGCCGGAGCCGTCACACACGACCCGCCGCCCACCGCCGGAGGGCGACAGGGCAAGCCGTTGATCGTCACGGAGGACGCGGAGCTCCTCGACGACCTGCTGCGCCTGTGCGCCGCGGCGGGCGCGACACCCGAGGTACACCACTCGGCGCCGGAGCGCCGGGGCTGGGAGTCCGCGCCGCTCGTCCTGGTCGGCGACGACGCCGCCCGCCGGGTGCGCGGGGCCGCCCGCCGACGCGGAGTGGTCCTCGTCGGCCGCGACCAGGATGACTCCGGGGTATGGCGGCGCGCTGTGGAGATCGGCGCCGACCACGTCCTGATGCTGCCCGACGGCGAGCAGTGGCTGGTCGACCGCATCGCCGACGTCGCCGAAGGCATCGGCCGACCCGCGCTCACCGTCGGCGTCATCGGCGGACGCGGCGGCGCCGGAGCGTCCACGCTCGCGTGCGCCCTCGCCGTCACCTCCGCGCGGGAAGGGCTGCGGACCCTTCTGGTGGACGCCGATCCGCTGGGCGGCGGACTCGACGTCCTCCTCGGCGGAGAGACCGCCGAGGGCCTGCGCTGGCCCGCGTTCGCCGCCTCGCGCGGACGGGTCGGCGGCGGAGCCCTGGAGGAGTCGCTGCCCAGCCTGCACTCGCTGCGGGTGCTCAGCTGGGACCGCGGCGACTGCGTCGCGATCCCGCCACAGGCCGTCCGCGCGGTGCTCGCGGCGGCCCGGCGCCGGGGCGGCACGGTCGTCGTCGACCTGCCCCGCCGGATCGACGACGGGGTCGCCGAGGTCCTCGCCCAGCTCGACGTCGGGCTCCTTGTGGTCCCCGCCGAGCTGCGGGGCGTCGCGGCGGCCGCACGGGTGGCCTCCTCGGTCGGCATGATGCTGCGCGATCTGCGGGTGGCGGTGCGCGGCCCGTACGCGCCCGGCCTCGACGACCGCGGGGTGGCCCGGCTGCTCAGCCTTCCCCTGGCCGGTGAGGTGCCCGTGGAATCCGGGCTGCTGCGACCGGACGGCGGCAAGGCGCCGCCGGGTGCGGCGGCGCGCGGGCCTCTCGCCCGCTTCTGCAAGGAGTTCTGGGAGCGGGCCCTGACCGAGGCGGGCGGCTCATGAGCACGCCGACCGGGCCGGCCCGGTCGCGAGGCACCGGGACGCTGCTCGACGGCGTACGCCAGTGGCTGGCCGAGAGCGGGGCCGAACCGACGCCCGCGCGCGTGGCGCAGGCACTGCGGGAGCAAGGACGCGTCCTCGGAGACGCGGAGGTCCTCGGCGCGGCGGAGCACCTGCGGTCCGAACTGGTCGGCAGCGGGCCCCTGGAGCCACTGCTGGCCGACCCGTCGGTGACCGACGTGCTGGTGTCGGCCCCCGACCGGGTCTGGGTCGACCGGGGCGGCGGCCTGGAGCTGACCGCCGTCTCCTTCCCGGACGCGGCAGCCGTACGACGCCTCGCGCAGCGCCTGGCCGCGGTGGCCGGACGTCGGCTGGACGACGCCCGACCCTGGGCGGACGCCCGGCTGCCCGACGGGACACGGCTGCACGCGGTGCTGCCCCCGGTCGCCGTCGGCTGCACCTGCCTGTCCCTGCGTGTCGTACGGCCGCGGGCTTTCACGCTCGACGAACTGGTGGCCGCGGGCACGGTGCCGCCGGGCGGGGACCGGGTGCTGCGGGCTCTGCTGAGGGCGCGGCTGTCCTTCCTGGTCAGCGGCGGCACCGGCAGCGGCAAGACGACGCTGCTGAGTGCGCTGCTGGGGCTGGTCGGGCCGGGGGAGCGGATCGTGCTCGCGGAGGACTCGGCGGAGCTGAGGCCGGATCACCCGCACGTCGTCCGTCTGGAGTCCAGGCCCGCCAACCAGGAGGGGGCCGGGCTCGTCACCCTCGAGGACCTGGTGCGGCAGGCCCTGCGGATGCGGCCGGACCGGCTCGTCGTGGGTGAGGTCCGCGGCCCGGAGGTCGTCCACCTGCTGGCAGCCCTCAACACAGGTCACGAGGGCGGCTGCGGGACGGTCCACGCCAACGCGGCCGCGGACGTCCCCGCCCGGCTGGAGGCCCTCGGCACGGCCGCCGGGCTCGACCGGGCCGCGCTGCACAGCCAGTTGGCGGCCGCGCTGTCGGTGGTTCTGCACCTGGTCCGCGACCCGGCCGGGCGGCGGCGGATCGCCGAGGTGCACGTGCTGGAGCGGGACCCGTCCGGGCTGGTGCGAACCGTGCCGGCGCTGCGGTGGCAGGCGGACGCGTTCGCCCACGAGCGGGGCTGGGAGCGGCTGCGGGAGCTGCTGCGGAGCCAAGGAGGCCGAGAAGAAAGCGAAGACGGAGGTCGAGAAGAAAGCCGAGCACGTCAAGCACGCCAAGCAGGCCAGGAGAGCCGATTCGAGAGGGCGCAGGGGAGCGATGAACATGATGGGTGAGGTGACGGCGGGAGCGGCTGTGGCGTGCCTCGGGGTGGCTGTCGGCCTGATGGGTGGGCCGTACTCCGGCGCCCGGCGGGCGCAGTTGCTGCTCGCCGGAGGCGGGGCGGTCGGCAGCGGGCCTCCGTCGTGGCCCGAGCTGGCCGGTGAGCTGCGGCGGCTCCGGGGACGCTGGCGGCCCGAGTGGTGGGCGCCGGTCGTCGGACTGGCCCTGGCGGTGCTGGGCGCCTCGGTGCTCCCGGTCGTCGCGGGGGCGGCCGTCGTACCTCTGCTGCGCCGGGTGCGGCGGGCCGGTCGGGCACGGCGGGCGCGGGAGGGGCGAGCGGACGCGGTGATCGCACTGTGCGGGGCGCTCGCCGGGGAGGTGCGTGCGGGACGGCAGCCCGGCGAGGCGTTGCAGCGGGCCGCGCAGGACTCCGGCGGGCTGGGCCCGGCACAGGCGACGGTGCTGGCGGCGGCCCGGTTCGGCGGGGACGTGCCCAGGGCGCTCGCGGCCGCGGCACGGCAACCGGGAGCCGACGGACTGCTGGGACTCGCGGCGTGCTGGCGGGTGGCCGTGGACCAGGGCGCGGGCCTCGCGTCCGGACTCGACCGCCTCGAAGGGGCGCTGCGTGCGGAGCGCGACCAACGTGCCGACCTGCGCGCCCAGTTGGCCGGACCTCGTTCCACGGCCGTCATGCTCGCCGGCCTGCCGATCCTGGGCCTCCTCCTGGGCGCGGCGCTCGGCGCCGACCCCCTGCACGTCCTGCTGCACACCGGACCCGGGCTGGGCTGTCTCCTCGTCGGCGGCGCCCTGGAGGCCGTGGGGATGTGGTGGGCGCTGCGGATCGTACGGAACGCGGAGGCGACATGAGCGCGGAAGTTGTCCACAGGCTGGGGGTGGCCGTGGGGATCGCGCTGGCTCTCGGATGGCTGGCGCGGTGGCTGGAGAGCGTGCGGTGCGAACGCCGGACCCGGCAGCGCCTGGGCGAGGTGCTGCCCCAGGAGACGGCTCCGGCGCCCCTGGAGACGGCTCCGGACGTTTCGCGCGAGGGGGTGCGGGAGGTCGTTCGGCTGTGGCTGCCCGAGGCGGCGGTGGCCGGTGCCGGGTGGGCGGTGGTCGGTGGCGTCGCCGGTCTCGTTCTGGGGCTGATCGGCGCGGTGGGGCTGTGGCGGTGGCGTCGTCGGCGACCGGAGGCGGGCTCCGTGAGCGAGGCCGATGCCCGGCTCGCCGCCCGGCAACTCCCGCTCGCCGCCGACCTGCTGGCCGCGTGCATCGCGGCGGGCGCCGGTCCGGTGATCGCCGCGCAGGCCGTGGGCGAAGCCCTGGGCGGCCCGGTCGGGGAAGGTCTCGCACGGGGTGCCGCCGAGGTGCGGCTGGGCGGCGAACCGGCCACCGCCTGGCGTGGGTTGGCCTCGGCGCCCGGTGCGGCCGCCCTGGCCCGGCTGCTGGAGCGGGCCGGCGTCTCCGGGCTGCCGACGGCGGTGCCGGTCGCCCGGCTCGCCGCGGACGCCCGCGCCGACTGGACGCGCGCCGCGACGGCTCGGGCCCGCCGGGCGGCCGTGCTGGTCACCGCGCCGGTGGGGCTGTGCTTCCTGCCCGCCTTCATCACGGTCGGGGTGGTGCCCCTCGTGATCGGGCTCGCGGGCGGGGCGCTGGGAGGGGGTGTGCCGTGAGCGTGCGATGAGGCTGACCGAGAGACCGGCCGGGCCGAGAGACCGGCCGGGCCGAGAGATCAAGACAACACACCAACAGGAACGAACCTCACGGGGGTTGAGATGGGCAAGGCGGTACGGGCGCGGTTGCGTGCCCACGTGTGCAAGGTGCGTGCGGCGCGCAGGGACGCGGGGATGGTGACCTCGGAGTACGCGATGGGGATCGTGGCGGCGGTGGCGTTCGCGGTGATCCTCTACCAGGTGGTGACGAGCGAGACCGTGAGCGCGGAGTTGCAGGACATCGTGAAGCGGGCGCTCAGTGCGCGCATGTGAGTGGGGGCGCGTGCGTGGCCGGTGGCGAGGCGACCGGGGGTTCGTGACGGCGGAGGCGGCCATGACGTTGCCGGTGTTGGCCGGGTTCGCGTTGGCGCTGGTGTGGTGGCTGCTCGTCATGGCGGCCCAGATCCAGTGCGTGGACGCGGCAAGGAGCGGCGCCCGCGCGGCGGCTCGCCAGGATCCGGCCGACACGGTCCTCCAGGTGGCCCGCGCGGCGGCGCCGAGCGACGCGGAGGTGACGGTCAGCCGGGAGGGCGACCAGGTCCGGGTGGTGGTCGTGGCGAAGCCACCCGTGCTGCGAGGGCTGCCGTTCGAGGTGCGTGAGGAGGCCGTGGCGGCGACTGAGGAGCTTGCGGGAGCGGTGGGGAGCGGGGGAGCCACGGGAGCCGCGAGAACGGCACAGGAGCCCGAGGAGCCCGAGGAGCCCGAGGAGGCCGAGGGGGCTGAGGAGGCCGAGGGGGCTGAGAGGGCCGTCGAGGGCGCGGGAGCTGCCCGGGACGTGGGAGCGGGGTCATGAAGAGTCGTCTCGGCGGAGGCCGCGGTCGCCCTTCCCCTCGCGGCTCCGCGGTCACCCGGAGCGGTACCGGTCCCGCGACCGTCGGCCGGGATCGCCGCTCCTGGACTGTTCGCAGCGGTCACCTTTCCTCGACCGTTCGCAGCGGTCACTTTCCCTCGACCGTTCGCAGCGATCGCCTTCCCTCGGCCGTCTGCGGCGATCGCCGTTCCGCGGCCGTCGGTGACGAGGGGCGCTTCTCCGCCGGAGTGCGCGGGGATCGCGGCTCCGCCACCGTCTGGAGTCTCGGGGTGATCGGTGTGCTGTGCGTGGTGTTCGGCGTCGTGCTCCTGCTCGGGCAGGCCGTGGTGGCCCGGCACCGTGCCGCCGGGGGTGCCGATCTGGCGGCGCTCGCTGCGGCGGACCACTGGGCGGACGGCGAGGCGGAGGCCTGTGTCCGGGCGGAGCGGGTGGCCCGGGCGCAGAGCGCGCGGGTGGTGCGGTGCACGGTCGTCGGGGAGGTCTCGGACCTGACGGCGGCGTCTGGAAGCGGGCCGTTCGCCGCCGAGGTCAGGGCGCGGGCGGGTCCTGGGTGGCCGGTGCCGCCGCCTCCTGCCGATCCGCCGGTTGAGGCGCCGCCCGCTCCTCCGGCCGATCAGCCGACGGACGCTCCGGCCGGGCCTCCGCCCGTCCCTTCGTCCGTCCCACCGCCCGTCGCATCCCCTGTCCGTTCGCCTGCTCCTCGGTCGGCTCCTCCTGCACCGTCCCCGCCTGCTCCCGCGTCGGAGGCTCCTCCGCCTTCTCCTGGGGAGCCCCGCGCAGCAGTTCCGTGAGGAGCCGTACCGCGCCTCTCTTGTGCAGCGGTTCGTTGCCGTTGCCGCACTTGGGGGACTGGATGCAGGACGGGCAGCCGGCGTCGCACTCGCAGGAGGCGATGGCCTGGAGGGTGGCGGTCAGCCAGGCGTGGGCCGTGTGGAAGGCGCGCTCCGCGAATCCCGCGCCGCCGGGATGGCCGTCGTACACGAAGACCGTCGGGAGCAACGTGTCGGGGTGGAGGGGGATCGAGACCCCGCCGATGTCCCAGCGGTCGCAGGTCGCGAAGAGGGGCAGCATGCCGATCGACGCGTGCTCGGCGGCGTGCAGGGCGCCGCCGAGGATCTCGGGGTTGATCCGGGCGGCGTCCAGCTGGTCCTCGGTGACCGTCCACCACACGGCACGCGTGCGCAGCGTACGAGGAGGGAGGTCGAGCTTCGACTCGCCCAGTACTTCACCGGTGATGACACGTCGACGCAGGAAGGAGACGACCTGGTTGGTGACTTCGACCGAGCCGTAGCACAACCGGCCCTCGCCCCAGGGGATTTCGACGTCCGTCTCCAGGACGGAGATGGCTGTCGTGTCGCGGGCGACCGTCGAGTACGGCGGGCTGGCCTCCTCGACCAGGGCGACCGAGTCCTCCAGGTCCAGGGAGCGCACGAGATAGGTGCGGCCCTGGTGGAGGTGGACCGCGCCCTCGTGGACGCTCGCGTGGGCGGCGCTCTCGTCGACCGTGCCGAGCAGCCGGCCCGTGCCGTTCTCGACGATCTGCACCGGCCGGCCGCCCTCGCCGCGGATGTCGGTGAGGTCGGCGGCCCGTTCCCGGCGCGTCCAGTGCCAGGCCTTCGTCCGGCGGCGCAGCAGCTTCGCGGCCTCCAGTTGCGGCAGCAGGCCCTCGGTCTCGGGGCCGAACAGCGCCAGGTCCTCCTCGGTCAGCGGGAGCTCGGCGGCCGCCGCGCACAGGTGCGGGGCGAGGACGTAGGGGTTGTCGGGGTCGAGGACGGTCGACTCCACCGGCCGGTCGAACAGCGCCTCCGGGTGGTGGACGAGGAACGTGTCCAGCGGATCGTCCCGGGCGACCAGCACCGCCAGCGCCCCCTGCCCGGAGCGGCCCGCGCGCCCGGCCTGCTGCCACAGGGAGGCGCGGGTGCCCGGGTAGCCGGCGATCAGCACGGCGTCCAGGCCGGAGACGTCGATGCCGAGCTCCAGGGCGGTGGTCGCGGCGAGGCCGAGGAGTTCGCCGGAGTGCAGGGCCTGCTCCAAGGCGCGGCGCTCCTCGGGGAGGTAGCCGCCGCGATAGGCCGCGACACGCCGGGCCAGTGAGCGGTCGACCTCGGCGAGGCGTTCCTGGGCGATCACCGCGATCAGCTCGGCGCCGCGCCGGGAGCGTACGAAGGCGACCGTGCGCACGCCCTGGACGGCGAGGTCGGTCAGCAGGTCGGCGGTCTCGGCGATGGCGGTACGCCGGACGGGGGCGCCCTTCTCGCCCTGTATCTCGGTGAGCGGGGGCTCCCAGAGGGCGAACACCAGTTCACCCCGGGGCGAGGCGTCGTCGGCGACTTCGACCACGGGGAGGCCGGTGAGGCGGCCGGCGGCCACCGCGGGCTCGGCGGCCGTCGCCGAGGCCAGCAGGAAGACGGGGGAGGAGCCGTAGCGGGCGCACAGGCGGCGCAGTCGGCGCAGCACCTGGGCGACGTGGGAGCCGAACACGCCGCGGTAGGTGTGGCATTCGTCGATGACGACGTACTTCAGGGACTTCAGGAAGGAGGACCAGCGGGGGTGGGACGGGAGGATCCCGCGGTGCAGCATGTCCGGGTTGGTGAGCACATAGTTGGCGTACTGGCGGACCCACTCCCGTTCTTCGAACGGAGTGTCGCCGTCGTACACGGCTGGGCGTACGGCGTTTCCCAGGGGTTGTGAAAGTTCCTTCACTGAGCGGCGCTGGTCCGCCGCCAGGGCCTTGGTGGGGGCCAGGTAGAGGGTGGTGGCGCCGCGTCCGTTCGGGGCCTCGGAGCCGTCCAGGAGGGCGGAGAGGACCGGCACGAGGTAGGCCAGGGACTTGCCGGACGCCGTGCCGGTGGCGACGACCACGGAATGGCCGTCCAGGGCGTGTTCGGCGGCGAGTGCCTGGTGGGCCCACGGGTGCTCGATGCCGTAGGCCTGCACGGCCGCGACGACCTCCGGGCGAATCCGGTCGGGCCAGACGGCATGGCGACCCTCGCGCGGGGGCAAGTGCTCCGTATGAGTGATGCGCGACGCCCGGCTCGGGCCCGGGGCGAGCCGGTCCAGGACCGCACCCGGCGACAGGCGGGGAGCGGCCTCAGACGAGGGTCGATCGGATCGGTGATTCTTGGCCATCGGCACCGAGTGTGTCACTGGCGTGACGGACAATGGGGCCAAGGCGTCGTGCACGCCTGCCGGTAAGTGATTGAATGCCATCGCGGCTGGCGAACCGTCCCGGGGGCTCCTGCCCAGGTGTTCCGAGGGGCGACCGCTCGATAGCAAGGTGCTGGAGGATCCGTGGACCTGTCTCTGTCGACCCGTACCGTCGGCGATCGTACGGTCGTCGAGGTCGGTGGCGAAATCGACGTATATACCGCGCCCAAGCTGCGCGAGCAGCTGGTCGAGCTGGTGAACGACGGGAATTTCCACCTCGTCGTCGACATGGAGGGCGTGGACTTCCTCGACTCCACCGGGCTCGGCGTGCTGGTCGGCGGACTGAAGCGGGTGCGTGCCCATGAGGGCTCGCTCCGTCTGGTCTGCAACCAGGAGCGCATTCTGAAGATCTTCCGCATCACCGGTCTGACCAAGGTGTTCCCGATCCACACCTCGGTCGACGAAGCGGTTGCGGCCACCGACTGACCACCCGTCCCGGGTCCGTGCGGCCCGGGACGGCACAGTTGAACACCGGGGGACCGGGCTTTCGGTGGCCCGGCCCCTCGACAGCACGCCCGTAGTTCCGAGGGGGACGCATGGCCACCGTTGAGCTCCGCTTCAGCGCGCTGCCCGAGCATGTCAGGACCGCCCGACTGGTGGCGGCAGCGGTGGCGCGCAGGTCCGGAGTGGACGAGGCCGTTCTCGACGAGGTCAGGCTCGCCGTCGGCGAGGCCTGCACCCGCGCCGTCGGACTGCACCAGAGCGGTGGCATCACCGCCCCGGTGAAGGTGCTGCTCATCGAGGATGAGAAGCAGTTCTCCATCGAGGTGGGCGACGAGGCGCCGCGCTCCGCCCCCGGAGACCGGGTGCCCGGCTCCGGCACGGAGGCCGACGTGGAGGCCGAGGAGGACGAGATGGGCCTCGCGGTCATCAGCGGCCTCGTCGACGACGTCGAGGTCACCGCCGGCGAGCACGGTGGGCTGATCCGCATGACCTGGCCGACCACGCCGGTGACGACTCCGCTGTCCTGAGCCGCACTCGGCGACTGCCGTCACTGGCGTATCGGACGCACCAGGCGTATCAGATTCATCAGAGGTATCCGAAGGGCCCTACCTGGTAGGGCCCTTCGGCATGTGCGGACCTCGGTGACCGCGCTTACAGTGGTTCCGTGAAGTGAATCTTGGAATCTCCGGTGAAGTGAATCTTGCGGCGAATATCGTGAATCAATTCACGAATGCCAATGCCTTGAAGGCATTACCGTGACGGTTTCGCATGTGAAGGCGAATACCGTTTACCGCGCACTGTTTTGATCAGGTTCCGGTACCTACAATCCGTCCACCATCTTGAGCTCAGCCCAAGCGTCAAGGAGGACGAATGGCGGGGCTTTCTTCCCCTCATCGGTTTGACCAGCCCACAACCTTCGCAGCCGCAGTGCTGACCGACGGCAACCGACTCCTCGTGGTGGTCATCGGGCTCGTGGCACTGGCCGCGCTCGTGGTCGCGGGCGTACTGGTGCGCCAGGTGCTCGCGGCCGGCGAGGGCACCGACAGCATGAAGAAGATCGCGGCGGCGGTCCAGGAAGGCGCCAACGCCTATCTGGCCCGCCAGCTGCGCACGCTCGGCGTATTCGCCGTCGCCGTGTTCTTCCTGCTCCTGCTGCTGCCCGCGGACGACTGGAGTCAGCGCGCCGGAAGATCGCTGTTCTTCTTGATCGGCGCCGGGTTCTCGGCGGCCACCGGCTATATCGGCATGTGGCTCGCCGTGCGCAGCAATGTGCGTGTCGCCGCGGCGGCCCGGGAAGCGACTCCGGCGGAAGGCGAACCGGAAAAAGATCTCACCGCTGTATCGCACAAGGCAATGAAGATCGCATTCCGTACGGGCGGCGTCGTCGGCATGTTCACGGTGGGGCTCGGTCTGCTGGGCGCCTCCTGCGTGGTGCTGGTGTACGCGGCCGACGCGCCGAAGGTGCTCGAGGGATTCGGTCTCGGCGCCGCCCTGATCGCCATGTTCATGAGGGTCGGCGGCGGCATCTTCACCAAGGCCGCCGACGTCGGCGCCGACCTGGTCGGCAAGGTCGAGCAGGGCATTCCGGAGGACGATCCGCGCAATGCCGCGACCATCGCGGACAACGTGGGCGACAACGTCGGCGACTGCGCGGGCATGGCGGCCGACCTCTTCGAGTCGTACGCCGTGACGCTGGTCGCCGCGCTGATCCTCGGCAAGGCGGCCTTCGGCGACGCCGGGCTCGCCTTCCCGCTGCTCGTGCCCGCGATCGGCGTGCTCACGGCCATGGTCGGCATCTTCGCGGTCGCCCCGCGCCGCACCGACCGCAGCGGCATGTCCGCGATCAACCGGGGCTTCTTCATCTCCGCGGTGATCTCGCTGGTGCTGGTGGCCGTGGCCGTCTTCGTCTACCTCCCCGGGAAGTACGCGGACCTCGACGGCGTCACCGACGCGGCGATCCAGGGCAAGAACGGCGACCCGCGCGTCCTCGCCCTCGTCGCGGTGGCGATCGGCATCCTCCTGGCCGCCGTCATCCAGCAGCTGACCGGCTATTTCACCGAGACCACCCGCCGCCCGGTGCGCGACATCGGCAAGTCGTCGCTGACCGGCCCCGCCACCGTCGTCCTGGCCGGCATCTCCGTCGGCCTGGAGTCGGCCGTCTACACCGCCCTGCTGATCGGCCTCGGCGTGTACGGGGCGTTCCTGCTCGGCGGTACGTCGATCATGCTGGCGCTGTTCGCGGTGGCCCTGGCCGGCACCGGCCTGCTCACCACGGTCGGGGTGATCGTCGCGATGGACACCTTCGGGCCGGTCTCCGACAACGCGCAGGGCATCGCCGAGATGTCCGGCGACGTCGAGGGCGCGGGCGCGCAGGTGCTCACCAATCTCGACGCGGTCGGCAACACCACCAAGGCGATCACCAAGGGCATCGCCATCGCCACCGCCGTCCTGGCGGCGTCGGCGCTCTTCGGGTCGTACCGGGACGCGATCACCACCGGCGCGCAGGACGTCGGCGAGAAGCTGTCGGGGCCGGGCGCGCCGATGACCCTGATGATGGACATCTCGCAGCCCAACAACCTCGTGGGCCTCATCGCGGGCGCGGCGGTCGTCTTCCTCTTCTCGGGACTGGCGATCAACGCGGTCTCCCGGTCGGCCGGCGCCGTGGTCTACGAGGTGCGGCGGCAGTTCCGCGAGCACCCGGGGATCATGGACTACAGCGAGACGCCGGAGTACGGCAAGGTCGTCGACATCTGCACCCGGGACGCCCTGCGGGAGCTGGCCACACCAGGGCTGCTCGCCGTGCTGGCACCCATCTTCATCGGGTTCACGCTCGGGGTCGGCGCCCTGGGCTCGTTCCTGGCGGGCGCGATCGGCTCCGGCACGTTGATGGCCGTCTTCCTCGCCAACTCCGGCGGCGCGTGGGACAACGCCAAGAAGCTCGTCGAGGACGGCCACCACGGCGGCAAGGGCAGCGAGGCCCACGCTGCGACGGTCATCGGCGACACGGTCGGCGACCCCTTCAAGGACACGGCCGGCCCGGCGATCAACCCGCTGCTGAAGGTCATGAACCTGGTCGCGCTGCTCATCGCGCCCGCCGTGATCAAGTTCAGCTACGGCGACGACAAGAGCGTCGGCGTACGGATCGTGATCGCGGTGCTCGCGCTCGCCGTGATCGTCGGCGCGGTGTACGTCTCCAAGCGGCGAGGCATCGCCGTGGGTGACGAAGACAACGCCGACACTTCGTCCAAGTCGGTGGATCCGGCGGTGGTTTCGTAGGGCGGTCCACGGTCGCCCGGCTCAAAGGGCGGGCGGGTGGCGCGCGTTGACGCGTCGCCCGCCCGCTGTGTCGTGACCATGCCCTACCCGTGAGCCTTCTCTCTCTTGGTTTAAAAGGCGTCAATAGCACATATTGCGGACATTCATTCTGGGGTTGTCGCCCGGTTGGCGTGTATGTTCCGGGGCCGAGAGCCATGGAAGGGACCGATCCGGTGAACAAGAAGCTCGCGGTTGCACTGTCCGGCGGTGCGGTACTGGTACTGGCGCTGTCCGGATGCAGTGGGGACGACGGCAACAAGGAGCTCGACGCCTGGGCCAAAAAGGTCTGCGACGCGCTGCCCGCGCAGGACGCGAAGGTCGACGCGGCCAACGAGGCGATCAAGCAGGCCGCCACGGACGACAACGCTCCGGCGAACGTTCAGAAAACCGACTCACAGGCCTTCCAGGACATGTCCGACGCCTACAAGGCGCTCGCCCAGGCCGTCCAGACCGCCGGAGCGCCGCCCGGCGTCGACGACGCCGCGAAGAAGCAGAAGGACGCCGTCACGGCGCTCAACACGCTCTCCACCTCCTACGCCGACCTGAAGAAGCAGGTCGACACGCTGGACACCAAGGACCAGGCGAAGTTCGCCGACGGCCTGCAGGGCATCGCCACCGACCTCGGCAAGCTCAGCCAGAGCGGCAACACCGCGCTGAAGAACCTGGAACAGGGCGACGTCAAGAACGCCATGGCCAAGCAGGCGAGCTGCAAGAAGGTGGCCGCCTCCGCCTCGGCTCGCGCGACGACCGGCTGAGGTCCCGGGCCGCACGGTACGGCGCGACGGGGCAGGCGGTTATGAGCCGTGACGGGGAGACAAGCGGCGGCCACGGGACACAATGGGGGGCGTGAGTAACGCCACCCTGTCCCCCCTGCCCTCCGCCGACCGCCCCGACGTGGCCGCCCGGCTGCGCGAGGCCCTGCTGGCAGCCTCCTTCACCGCCGACGGCCTGCTCGACCTCCTCGGCGCCCCCGCCTACGCGGCCCTGGCCCGCAGCGAGACCGTCCCCGCACTGCGGGCGACCCGTGGGGACACGCCGCTGGAGACGCTCGTCCGTCTCTTTCTCCTCCAGCAGCCCGTGCCGCACGCGCGCGTGGAGGAGTTCCTGCCCCTCCACGCGTGCGTGGAGAGCGGTTGGCTGGTGCGCGTCGGCGACGAGGTGGCCGCGGCCGTGGACGTACGGCCGTTCGGCGGGCCCGACGGCGAGGACTGGTTCATCGTGTCCGACCTGGGGTGCGCGGTCGGCGGGGCCGGCGGCATCGGCAGCCACCACGAGGGCGTCGTCCTCGGCGTCGGCGGCGCGTCGACGACCCTGGCCGGGATCACCGTCCGTACGCCCGTCTCCTCGGCCCTCGACCTCGGCACCGGTTCCGGGATCCAGGCGCTGCACGCCGCCCGGCACGCCACGCGCGTGACGGCGACCGACCTCAACCCGCGCGCGCTGCACGTCACCGCCCTCACCCTCGCGCTGTCCGGCGCTCCCGCCGCCGATCTGCGGGAGGGCTCGCTGTTCGAGCCGATCCGGGACGACGAGACGTACGACCTGATCGTGTCCAACCCGCCCTTCGTGATCTCGCCGGGCGCCCGGCTGACGTACCGGGACGGCGGGATGGGCGGGGACGATCTGTGCCGGTCGATCGTTCAGGGAGCGGGGGAACGGCTGAACGAGGGCGGGTTCGCGCAGTTCCTCGCCAACTGGCAGCACGTGGAGGGGGAGGACTGGCAGGACAGGCTCAGGGCATGGGTGCCGCGCGGGTGCGACGCCTGGATCGTGCAGCGCGAGGTGCAGGACGTCACGCAGTACGCCGAGCTGTGGCTCAGGGACGCCGGCGACCACCGCGGTGACCCGGCCGAGTACCAGGCGCGGTACGACGCGTGGCTGGACGAGTTCGAGGCGCGCAAGGTGAAGGCCGTCGGCTTCGGCTGGATCACCCTGCGCAGGACGGCTGCCGCCGAGCCCGCCGTCACCGTGGAGGAGTGGCCGCACTCGGTCGAGCAGCCGCTCGGCGACACGATCAGGGCGCACTTCGAGCGGCTCGACTACCTGCGCGGACGCGACGACGCGGCCCTGCTCGCGGGGCACTTCACACTGGCCGGCGAGGTCGTCCAGGAGCAGGTCGGGCTGCCCGGCGCCGAGGACCCGGAGCACGTCGTGCTGCGCCAGCACCGCGGCATGCGCCGCGCCACCAAGGTGGACACGGTCGGCGCGGGATTCGCGGGCGTCTGCGACGGCTCGCTGAGCGCGGGGCGCATCCTGGACGCCATCGCGCAACTGGTCGGCGAGGACCCGGTGTCGCTGCGCGACCGCACGCCGGCGCAGATCCGACTCCTGGTGGAGCAGGGCTTCCTGGAACCGGCGGAGTGAATCCCTCCGGGACGGGCCACGACTGAGGCGGACCCACACCTCTGATACCCATGTGCCCCGATCTGGAGCGATTGGCAGGATTGCTGCGGAAAAGGTCTCCTGTCAGTGGTGCGTGCGAAGCTACCTTCTAGGGACGAACTCCGCGCGTTCTCGGGGGAGGCGCGCGCTGTCTCGGGGGAGGCGCGATGGCGGGGGAGACACCGGATCGGGGCGCGGTCCGGGTCGTGGCCGGCCGGTACCGGCTGCTGCGGACGCTCGGCGCGGGCGGCATGGGCCGTGTCTGGCTGGCGTACGACGAGGAGTTGGCCTGCGAGGTCGCGATGAAGGAGATCGCGCTGCCCGACCTTGCCATGGACCGGGCCGAGCCTGTGACGGGGCGCATTGCGCGCGCCCGCAGCGAGGCCCGGCACGCGGCCCGTCTGCGTGGCCATCCGCATGTGGCGACGGTGCACGACGTGGTGGTGCACGAGGGCCTGCCGTGGATCGTCATGGAGCACGTCCCGGACGCCGTCGACCTTCAGGCGGTCGTCCGGCGGTCCGGCCCGGTGCCGCCCGCGCAGGCGGCCCGCATCGGTCTCGCAGTCCTCGACGCGCTCACCGCGGGGCACCGCATCGGCATCCTCCACCGGGATGTGAAACCGGCCAACATCCTCCTCTCGCCGGACGCCTCGGGCGACACCTACGCGCGCGTGCTGCTCACCGACTACGGCATCGCGCTCCAGCCCGAGTCCCTCGAGCCCCGGCTCACCGCGACCGCCGGCATCCTCGGCACCCCCGGCTACCTCGCCCCGGAACGCGCGCGCGGCGAGCCGCCCACCCCGGCCGCCGACCTGTTCTCCCTCGGCGCCACGCTGTACGCCGCCGTCGAGGGTCGCGGTCCCTTCGACCGCCACGGCGACTACGCCACCCTCACCGCCCTCCTCGGCGAGGAGCCGACCCCACCGGCCCGGGCCGGCGAGCTGGCTCCGGTGATCCGGGGACTGCTGGTCAAGGACCCCATGCGCCGGTCGTCCCCGGAGGCGGTGGCACGCGGCCTGGAGCGGGTGCTGCGGTCGGCGGAGGGCACGGAGGGCGCGGCGGCGGGATGGGCAGCGCGGGCGGCGGCCGACGGCTCGGGCGTGCCGCGGGGCGGCCCCGACACACCTCCGGTCGGCTTCGGGCCGCCGCCCGCGGGGTACGGCACGGCGGGCGCGGGCGCGGAAGCCCGGCCCGGTGGGGACGGCGTGTCGCCCGGGGCGGGGCTTCCTCCTGGACCGGGCGCGGCGGCTCCCGGGCAGGGCGCGGCGGCTTACGGCGCCCGCACCCCGTCCGGCGCGGGAGCACCGGGCGCCGCGCAGCCACCGGGCACGCCTCCAGCGCAGTACACACCGGGCACACCCCAGGCGTCGTACACCCCAGGCGCCCCGCACACCCCGCAGACGCCCCGGACTCCGCACACACCGGCAGGCCCGCACGACTTTCCGGTGGTCGGCGGCCTCGGGCCGGGAGCGGCGGCCGGGCGGGCGGGATCAGAGGCCGGCTCCGCGCCGCCCGGCGGCCCGGCCGGACCGGGAGGGGCGGGGGGACCGGGAGGGGTGGTGCCCGCGGGAGGGTTCGCGCCGCCTTCGGCCCCCGACACGCCTGGCCACCCGCCCCGTCCCGAGGGGCCGGGCACTCCGCCCGGCCCCGGCCCCGGCTTCGCGCCGTACGGCTCCTGGCCGCCGCCCGTCCCGCAGCAGTCCTTCGACGTGGTCGACGCGGTCGACCCCTACGCCCAGACCTCCGAGGGCTCCCACGCGCGAGCCGCCCCCGCAGACCCCCACGCCCAGGCGTCCGGCAACCCCTTCGCGGCGAGCGGCGGGAACCCGTCGCCGTACGGGGGCGCTGCGACGCCGTACGGGGGAAACCCGGTGCCGCGCTCCGGCGACCCGACGCCGTACGGGGGGAACGCGGGTGGCTTTGGAGGGAGTTCGCCGCCGTACGGCGGCGGCTCCGGGGGCTATGGCGGCGGCTCGACGCCCTACGGGGGTGAGCCGACGGCCTACGGGAGCGGTGGCTCGCGTCCGCCGTCCGGCGGGCGGAGGCGGCTCGCCGTCGTCGCTCTCGTCGTGGCCGCCGTGCTGGTCGTCGCCGGTGGGACGTGGGCAGTCGTGCTGCTGGCCGGGGACAAGGGGGACGGGGGCGACACCACGGCGGCGAGGCGGTCGTCCGCGTCGAGCGGGCCGCAGTCGCCCTCGCCGACGGGGCCCGTCTACCCGTACGGCAGTGTCGTCGGACTCACCGAGCCGCTGGAGACGGGGGACTGCGTGAAGGCGGTCTGGTCGGGGACGCCGTTCGGTTCGGCGCCGAACCTGGGCGTGGTGGACTGCGTCGACGACTGGCCGGACGGTCAGGTCGTGGCGGTCGACACGGCGACCGACTTCGCCGACGCCAGGGCCCAGGGGGCCACGCGGTGCGCGGCGCAGAGCAAGGCGGTCGTCGACGCGCTGCCGGACGCCGGGGGCTACGCCGTCGTACCGACGCGGGACGGCTTCGATGCGGCCGACAGCGGTACGGCATGTCTCGTACTGGGCCGCCATGCGGCGATAGGCGGCGAGGTGGGCCGTTTCAGGGACGCGGGCACAGACCTGTGGGTCGGACAGATGAGCGTGGGCGACTGCTGGATCTACAAGGAGCTGGACAACGGCTACGAGTCGCCCCTCACGGACTGCGCGAAACCGCACACGGACCAAGTGATCGGGACCGTTCAGGCTCCGGATGAAATGAGCTACAAGAAGGGCCGCGACAACGCGACGAAGCTCTGTGGCAACAAATTCGAGTCCGTCTGGGCGCCTGGTTCGGAGCGCCTCGTGGTGGGCTGGATGACCGACGAGGACGACTGGAACGCCGGATTCACCACGATCGTGTGCACGGTGAGCCGGGCCGACAACGGGAAGACGACCGGAAAGATACCCGCGCCCGGTTCGGTCTGAAGGTTTCGCGAAGGTTCCGCGCGCGCCCGTCGGGGCCGGCGGCGGCCGCGCGCGTCCCTGCGCGGGCGGCCCGCACCCGCGCGCGGGCCGTCGACCCCGCCCGAAGACCGGGCGTTCACCTCGGGTTCGCCCAGGTGCCGTCCGCGCGTGCCAGTCTGCGGGGACCGGGGCGTGTGCGGGCGGGCGGAAGAGGGGCGCGGACGATCATGGAGACTGGACCGGCGATCTTCGCAGGAGCGGTGTTCGCCCTGTTCGGAGGCGGGCTGCTGGTGTGGACCGCGGCCCGGGTGCGGCACCGTGAGCCGGTCGCCGAGGGTGTGAGTCCCGTCGCATCGGCGACCCTGGCGACCCTGGCCGCGGCCGTCGCGCTGGCCGTCGCGGCGTGGTGCTTCACCCGCCTCTGAAATCGCCGCTGAAACCGCTTCTGAGCCCGCCTCCGAGGATCGAGCCGGGGTCCCTGTTTGAACCGGGTCGGCGCGGTCACACCGGTAAAGGGGAGGATGCGTTCCGCTCTGGCAGAAAAGGGCTGGTCGACACTCCGGGCGGCAGGAATGGCGGTAGTCGGGTTACCGTTCGAGTGGCCGTTGCGGGCTTTTCCCGTTTGACACGGGGGCGGGATGTACCGTCACACTCCGCAGCGTCACCATGACCCGACCCCGGGAGCAAGGCCTGGGGAGGCCCCAGCGTCGACCGGAGAGAAGAGCGAAGTTGTCCCCGACCAGCGAGACCGCGAAGGGCGGCCGCCGACTCGTGATCGTCGAGTCGCCTGCCAAGGCGAAGACGATCAAGGGTTACCTCGGCCCCGGCTACATCGTCGAGGCCAGCGTCGGGCACATCCGTGACCTTCCCAACGGCGCCGCGGAGGTGCCGGAGAAGTACACCGGCGAGGTCCGCCGCCTCGGCGTGGACGTCGAACACGACTTCCAGCCCATCTATGTCGTCAACGCCGACAAGAGGGCCCAGGTCAAGAAGCTCAAGGACCTGCTGCGGGAGTCCGACGAACTCTTCCTCGCCACCGATGAGGACCGCGAGGGCGAGGCCATCGCATGGCACCTCCAGGAGGTGCTGAAGCCCACGGTCCCGGTCAAGCGGATGGTCTTCCACGAGATCACCAAGGCCGCGATCCAGGCCGCCGTCGCCAACCCGCGCCAGCTCAACCAGAAGCTCGTCGACGCGCAGGAGACCCGCCGCATCCTCGACCGCCTCTACGGCTACGAGGTCTCGCCGGTCCTGTGGAAGAAGGTCATGCCGCGTCTGTCGGCCGGCCGTGTCCAGTCCGTCGCCACCCGACTCGTGGTGGAGCGGGAACGCGAGCGCATCGCGTTTCGTTCTGCTGAGTACTGGGACCTGACGGGCACCTTCGCGACGGGCCGCGCGGGGGATGCGTCGGACCCGTCGTCGCTGGTCGCCCGCCTGCAGACCGTCGACGGCAGGCGGGTCGCGCAGGGCCGCGACTTCGACTCCCTGGGACAACTCAAGAGCGCGAACATCCTCCACCTCGACGAGGCGAACGCCCGAGCCCTCGCCGCCGCCCTGGAGAGCACGCGGTTCGCCGTCCGCTCCGTCGAGTCCAAGCCGTACCGCCGCTCGCCGTACGCCCCGTTCCGTACGACGACGCTGCAGCAGGAGGCCAGCCGCAAGCTGGGCTTCGGCGCGAAGGCGACCATGCAGGTGGCCCAGAAGCTGTACGAGAACGGCTTCATCACCTATATGCGTACGGACTCCACGACGCTGAGCGACACCGCCATCACGGCCGCCCGCGCCCAGGTCACGCAGCTGTACGGCGCCGACTACCTGCCGGCCCAGCCGCGCACGTACGCCGGGAAGGTCAAGAACGCGCAGGAGGCGCACGAGGCGATCCGTCCTTCGGGTGATCGTTTCCGCACGCCCGCCGAGACGGGTCTGACCGGCGACCAGTTCCGGCTCTACGAGCTGATCTGGAAGCGGACGGTCGCCTCCCAGATGAAGGACGCGGTCGGAAACTCGGTCACGGTGAAGATCGGCGGCGCCGCCGCCGACGGCCGGGACGTCGAGTTCAGCGCCTCCGGCAAGACGATCACCTTCCACGGCTTCCTGAAGGCGTACGTCGAAGGCGCGGACGACCCGAACGCGGAGCTGGACGACCGCGAGCGCCGGCTGCCCCAGGTGAGCGAGGGCGACGCCCTCGGCGCCCAGGAGATCACGGTCGACGGGCACGCCACCAAGCCCCCGGCCCGCTACACCGAGGCCAGCCTGGTCAAGGAGCTCGAAGAGCGCGAGATCGGCCGCCCGTCGACGTACGCGTCGATCATCGGCACGATCCTCGACCGCGGCTATGTCTTCAAGAAGGGCACGGCCCTGGTGCCGTCCTTCCTGTCCTTCGCCGTGGTCAACCTCCTGGAGAAGCACTTCGGGCGGCTCGTCGACTACGACTTCACCGCCAAGATGGAGGACGACCTCGACCGCATCGCCAGCGGTGAGGCGCAGGCCGTGCCGTGGCTGAGGCGCTTCTACTTCGGCGAGGGCGAGGCGACGGGCGCCGCCGAGGCGGGCAACGGCGACGGGGACCACCTCGGCGGTCTCAAGGAGCTGGTGACCGACCTGGGTGCGATCGACGCGCGCGAGGTGTCGTCGTTCCCCGTGGGCAACGACATCGTGCTGCGGGTCGGCCGCTACGGCCCCTACATCGAGCGCGGCGAGAAGGACTCCGAGGGCCACCAGCGCGCGGACGTGCCCGAGGACCTGGCCCCGGACGAGCTGTCCGTCGAGTACGCGGAGGAACTGCTCGCCAAGCCGAGCGGCGACTTCGAGCTGGGCGCCGACCCGGTGAGCGGCCACCAGATCATCGCCAGGGACGGCCGCTACGGCCCGTACGTCACCGAGGTGCTCCCCGAGGGCACCCCGAAGACCGGCAAGAACGCCGTCAAGCCGCGTACGGCCTCGCTGTTCAAGGCGATGTCCCTGGACACGGTCACGCTGGAGGACGCCCTCAAGCTGATGTCGCTGCCGCGCGTGGTCGGCGCCGACGCCGAGGGCCAGGAGATCACCGCGCAGAACGGGCGCTACGGGCCGTACCTGAAGAAGGGCACGGACTCGCGTTCGCTGCAGGCCGAGGACCAGCTCTTCACGATCACCCTCGAAGAGGCGCTGGCCATCTACGCCCAGCCCAAGCAGCGCGGCCGCGCGGCCGCCAAGCCGCCGCTGAAGGAACTGGGCGAGGACCCGGTCAGCGGGAAGCCGGTCGTCGTCAAGGACGGCCGCTTCGGGCCGTACGTCACCGACGGGGAGACCAACGCGACCCTGCGCTCCGGCGACAGCGTCGAGGAGATCACCCCGGAGCGAGGCTACGAGCTGCTCGCCGAGAAGCGCGCCAAGACGCCCGCCAAGAAGACGGCGAAGAAGGCGCCCGCGAAGAAGGCGCCCGCGAAGAAGGCGACGGCGAAGAAGACGGCCGCCCCGGCGAAGAAGACGGCGGCCAAGAAGACCGCCGCCAAGACGACCACGGCGAAGAAGACGGCCACGAAGAAGGCGACGGCTGCGAAGTCCGCGTCCTCCTCGGCAGCGTCGTCGGACGACTGAGCGGACGACTGAGCGGACGACTGGGCGGACGACGGCTCGGACGCTGAACGGAGCCAGGTCCTCCACTGCTTCTCCACCGCGAGTTCGTGAAACGACCGCCCCGGCATCACTTTGGTGTCGGGGCGGTCGTACGCGTGGACGGGCGGCCCGGGCTGTCGGTGGCTGCCGATAGGCTGAAAGCATGACGCGAGCCGAGCAGCCAACGGCCCACCACCCGGCCCCGGACGACGCCCTGGTGGCGGACTCCCGCGAGCGCGCCGTCCGCGCCCTGTTGCGCGAGCCGCAGCTCAAGCGGTTGTGGAGCGCACAGTTGGTGAGCGGTGTGGGAGACGCCCTGGCGCTCCTGGTGTTCGTCCTCCTGGCGCTTCAGGCAGCCATCTCCGAGGGTTCCTTCGGGGGCGGTTACCGGGGCGTGGCGTTCGCGGTGGCGATCGTCTTCGGGGTGCGCATTCTGGCCACCCTGCTCTTCGGCGCCGTCCTCCTCGGACCGCTGACCTCGCTCACCTCCCCGGACGGTCCGCTCGACCGCCGCTGGACCATGGTCGGCGCGGACGGCGTGCGCGCCGTGCTGCTGATCATCGCGCCGCTGTGGATCGACTGGACGCCGGACGACGCGCTGGCCCTGCTGCTGGTCACCGTCTTCGTGACCGGTGTCGCCGAGCGCTTCTGGACGGTCGCGCGCGAGAGCGCCGCCCCCGCACTGCTGCCGGCGCCGCCCCTGGAGGGCGCGACGGTCCGGCCGCTGCCGGACCACATGGACGCCCTGCGCCGCCTGTCGCTGCGTACGGGCTTCGCCGCGATCCCGCTGGGCGCGGCCACCCTGGTCGTGGCCGCATTGGTCAACAATCTGCTGGGCACCGGGATCGAATGGTTCGCCCAGCACCAGGCGGCCCTCGCCTCGTACGTCGCGGCAGGGCTGTTCGCCGGCTCGCTGTCCGTCGTGGTCTTCCTGGAACTGCCTGCCGTACGCACCCCGCGCACGCGGTCTCCGCTCGAGGGGCTGCGCCGGCCCAGGACGGCCACCGCCGTCGACGCGGGCCGCACGGGCGCGATCCCGCTGCTGGTCCTCGCCTGCGCGGCCGTCGCCGGAGCGGTCGCGGCCGCCGTCGCGGTGGCCGCGCTGCACGCCAAGGACCTGGGCGGCGGCCCGGTGATGTACGGGCTGCTGGTGCTCGGGCTGACCGGCGGGGTCGTCGTCGGCGTCCGTACGGCGCCGAAGGTGCTGGTGGCGCTGTCGCGTCGGCGGCTCCTCGCGCTGGCGATCGCCTTCACCGGCGTGGCCCTGCTGGCCGCCGGACTCGTCCCGGACGTCACCAGCGTGCTGCTGCTCGTCGCCCTGGCCGGCGTCGGCGCGGGCGTCGCCGCCAACACCGGGCACGCGCTGCTCGACCAGGAGACCGAGGACCACCGCAGGACGCGCACGACCGAGCACCTGCACGCGGTCGTACGGGTCTTCGTGGCCCTTGGTGCGCTGATCGCCCCGCTGGTGGCGGCGCTGATCGGGCCGCACCGGCTGGAGAACGGCAAGTTCGTCTTCGCGCACGGCGGCGCCGCGTTCACGCTGATGCTGGTCGGCGCGCTGCTGCTGCCGGTGGCCGCGCTCGTGCTGGCCAAGGTCGACGACCGCTCCGGCGTGCCCCTGCGGCACGACCTGCGGGACGCGCTCCTCGGCGGCGACGACCCGGTGCAGGCCCAGGCGGCGAACGGTTTCTTCATCGCCCTGGAGGGCGGCGACGGCGCCGGCAAGTCCACGCAGGCCGAGGCGCTCGCCGAGTGGATCAGGTCCAAGGGCCACGAGGTCGTCCTCACGCGCGAGCCGGGGGCCACGCCCGTGGGCAAGCGGCTGCGCTCGATCCTGCTGGACGTGTCCAGTGCCGGACTCTCGCACCGCGCGGAGGCGCTGCTGTACGCGGCGGACCGCGCGGAGCACGTCGACACGGTCGTACGGCCCGCCCTGGAGCGCGGTGCGGTGGTGATCACCGACCGGTACATCGATTCGTCCGTGGCCTACCAGGGCGCCGGCCGCGACCTGTCCCCGACCGAGATCGCGCGGATCTCGCGCTGGGCGACGGACGGCCTGGTGCCGCATCTGACGGTGCTGCTCGACGTTCCCCCGGAGACCGCCCGCGAGCGGTTCACGGAGGCACCCGACCGGCTGGAGTCGGAGCCGGCGGAGTTCCACGCGCGCGTGCGGTCCGGTTTCCTCACGCTGGCCGCCGCCGACCCCGGCCGCTATCTGGTCGTCGACGCGGGCCAGGAGCCCGAGGCCGTCACGGCCGTCGTACGGCACCGGCTGGACCTGCTGCTGCCGCTGTCCGAGGCCGAGGTGCGGGCCCAGGAGGAGGCGCGCAGGAAGGCCGAGGAGGACGCCCGCCGCAAGGCCGAGGAAGAGGCCGCCCGCAAGGCCGAGGAGGAGCGCCTGGAACGCGAGCGCCAGGAACAGCTCGCCAAGCTGCGCGCCGAGGAGGAGGAGCGCAAGCAGCGCGAGCTGGAGGAGGCGCAGCGCCGCGAGGCCGAACGGCAGGCCGAGGAGGCCCGGCTGCGCGCCGAGGAGGCACGCAGGCGTGCCGAGGAGGAGCGGGTCCGTCTCCTCGCGGAGGAGAAGGCCCGCGCCGAGGAGGAGGTCCGCCGCAAGGCGGAGGAGGAGCGCCGCCGCCAGCAGGCCGAGCAGGAGGCCCGGCTGCGCGCCGAGGCCGAGGCACGACGCCTGGAGAAGCAGCGCAAGGCTGAAGAGGCGCTGTTGCGGGCCGAGCAGGCACGGCGTGCGGCTGAGCAGGCCGCCGCCGCGGCGGCGGAGGTCGGCCTGAAGCCGTCGCCGTCGACGGCGACGAGGTCTGCGGGGGCGGGGTTCGCGTCGGCGCCGGTGACCCCTTCGGCTCCGGCGGCCTCGTCGGCTCCGACAGCTCCGGTGACTTCGGCCGCCGCGCCGGAGGCGGTGACCGTGCCGACGCCGGTGGTGTCGCCGGCGGACGCGCGGGGTGGGCCGGCGAAGCCGGTGGAGCAGACGGCGGTGCTGCGGCCTGTACGGATGGACAAGGACGCCGAGGAGGCTGCGAGGGCCGAGGAGTCCGAGGTGACGGCGGAGCTGCCGCAGCCGCCGGCGCCGCCCGCGCCCGCCGGCGCGGTCGACGAGACGGCCGTCCTGCCGTCCGTGGCTCCGCCCGGGGCCACGGACGAGACGGCGGTACTGCCTCCGGTGCGGGACGAGGACCCCGCCGAGGAGACGGCCGTGCTGCCTCCCGTGCGCGGGGACGCGCCCACGGACCGGGTGCCTCCGGGGTACTTCCGCGACGAGACCAACGACCGTACGCGCGAGCTCCCGCAGGTCGACGAGGCGGGCGCGCCTCGGCAGCGGCCACGGCCCGACTGGGCCGAGGAGACGCCCCTGGACGATCTGCCGTCGCTGGCGGACGAGCTGCTGGGACCGCACCGGGACGAGGACGGCTACGACGACGGTCGGGGTGACGGCAGGGGCGACGGTCGCGGGCGCGGTCGGCGGCGCTGAGGCAGCGGGGGCGGCCGGGGCTGCCGAGGCGCAGGCGCGCCGAGGTCGCCGGGGGCCGGGGCCATGAGCGGTCCGTCGGCGGAGTAGCCGGACCTGGTGGCCCGATCCGGTGGCCCGATCCGGTCGCCCGACCCCCGTTGTCAGTGGTCCCCCGCACAATGGAACCGGCACCGCGAAACGTGACGAAAGGGCGGCGTGAGCCATGACCGTGTGGGACGACCTCGTCGGGCAGGAGAAGGTGAGCGAGCAGCTGGCGGCCGCCGCTCGGGACGCCGACGCGCTCGTCACCGCGGCCGTCTCCGGCACACCGCCGCCCGAGGCCTCGAAGATGACGCACGCCTGGCTGTTCACCGGCCCGCCCGGCGCGGGCCGGGCGCGGGTGGCACGGGCGTTCGCCGCCGCGCTGCAGTGCGTGAGCCCGGACCGGGCGCTCGGCGGAGCCCCGGGCTGCGGGTTCTGCGACGGCTGTCATACGGCGCTCATCGGCACCCACGCCGACGTGTCCACGGTGGCCGCCGTGGGCTCGCAGATCCTCGCCGAGGACATGCGGGACACGGTGCGCAAGTCGTACACCTCGCCCGCCACGGGACGCTGGCAGGTCATCCTCGTCGAGGACGCCGAGCGGCTGAACGAGAAGTCCGCCAACGCGGTCCTGAAGGCGGTCGAGGAGCCTGCCCCGCGTACGGTCTGGCTGCTCTGCGCGCCCTCTCTGGAGGACGTGCTGCCGACGATCCGCTCCCGCTGCCGGCACCTGAACCTGGGCACGCCCTCCGTCGACGCCATCGCCGACATGCTCGTACGGCGTGAGGGCATCGAGCCCGCCGTGGCCGCGGCCGCCGCCCGGGCCACACAGGGGCACGTCGACCGGGCCCGCCGCCTGGCCACCGACCCCGCCGCGCGCGAGCGCCGCGCCGCCGTCCTCAAGCTCCCGCTGCGGGTCGACGACGTGGGCGGCTGCCTCAGGGCCGCCCAGGAGCTGGTCGACGCGGCGGCGGAGGACGCCAAGGTGCTCGCGGAGGAGCGGGACGGCAAGGAGACCGAAGAGCTGAAGGCGGCGATGGGCGCGGCCCAGGGCGGCCGGATGCCGCGTGGCACGGCGGGCGTGATGAAGGACCTGGAGGACAAGCAGAAGCGCCGCAGGACGCGTACCCAGCGCGACAGCCTCGACGTCGCGCTCACCGACCTCACCGCCTTCTACCGCGACGTCCTCGCCCTCCAGCTCGGCTCCCGCGTCGCGATCGCCAACGCGGACGCCGAGGACGCCCTGGAGCGGCTGGCCCGCGGCAGCAGTCCGGAGTCCACCCTCCGCCGCATCGAGGCGATCTCCGCGTGCAGACAGGCCCTCGACCGCAATGTGGCCCCGCTGCTGGCGGTGGAGGCGATGACGATGGCGCTGAGAGCGGGCTAGAACGGGCTGGAGCGGACTGAGGGAGGCGGGATCGGGCTGAAGGGCCGGGGACCGGGTCGTGATCAGGTCGGGATCGAGTCGTCCGTGCGTTGACTGCGTAACTCGTCCGTGGCACTTCGTGCACGTACGGCGTGCGGGCCATTGCGCAGAGTTACGCTCGCTTGATGCACATCAGGCGCTCCCCCCGCAGGTCCCGTACCGGCGTCACCCTGCTCTCGCTCGCCGCGCTGCTCGTCTCCGCCTGCTCCGCCGGGTGTTCGACGGGGTCGGAGGGGGCGGCGTCGGTGGCGCTCGCCGCGCTGCCGAAGGCGACCCCGTCGGCGCTGTCGTCGTACTACGGACAGAAGCTCAACTGGCACTCCTGCGGGGTGCCCGGATTCCAGTGCGCCACGATGAAAGCGCCGCTCGACTACGCGCACCCGGAGGCGGGCGACATCCGGCTCGCCGTCTCCCGCAAGAAGGCGACGGGCCCGGGCAAGCGACTCGGCTCGCTGCTGGTGAACCCGGGCGGGCCGGGCGGCTCGGCGGTCGGCTACCTCCAGCAGTACGCGGGCATCGGCTACCCCGCGGCGGTCCGCGCACGCTACGACATGGTCGCCGTGGACCCGCGGGGCGTGGCCCGCAGCGAGCCCGTGGAGTGCCTCGACGGGCGGAAGATGGACGCGTACACGCAGACGGACGTCACGCCCGACGACCGGCGGGAGACCGGCGAACTCGTCGACGCGTACAAAGGGTTCGCGGAGAGCTGCGGCGCCCAGGCACCCAAGCTGCTGCGGCACGTCTCCACCGTGGAGGCGGCCCGCGACATGGACGTCCTGCGGGCGGTTCTGGGGGACGCGAAGCTGACGTACGTGGGGGCGTCGTACGGGACGTTCCTCGGGGCGACGTACGCGGGGCTGTTCCCGGAGCGGGTGGGACGGCTCGTCCTGGACGGCGCGATGGACCCGTCGCTGCCCGCCCGTCGGCTGAACCTGGACCAGACGGCCGGCTTCGAGACGGCGTTCCAGTCGTTCGCGAAGGACTGCGTGCGGCAGGCGGACTGCCCGCTCGGAGCGAAGGGCACGACGCCTGCCCAGGTCGGCGAGCACCTCAAGGCCTTCTTCCGGAAGCTCGACGCCCACCCGATCCCCACCGGCGACCCCGACGGCCGCAAGCTCGGCGAGGCCCTCGCCACCACCGGCGTGATCGCGGCGATGTACGACGAGAGCTCGTGGGAACAGCTGCGCGAGGCGCTGACCTCGGCGATCAAGGACAACGACGGCGCAGGCCTGCTCGTCCTCTCCGACAGCTACTACGAACGTGAGGCCGACGGCCGCTACGCGAACCTGATGTCGGCCAACGCCGCCGTGAACTGCCTCGACCTGCCCGCCGCCTTCTCCACCCCCGACCAGGTGAGCGCCGCCGTCCCCGCCTTCGAGAAGGCGTCCCCGGTCTTCGGCGAGGGCCTCGCCTGGGCCTCCCTGAACTGCGCGTACTGGCCGGTGAAGCCCACGGGCGAACCGCACCGCATCGAGGCGAAGGGCGCCGCCCCGATCGTCGTCGTCGGCACCACCCGCGACCCGGCGACCCCGTACCGCTGGGCACAGTCCCTCTCCCGCCAGCTCACCTCCGCCCGCCTCCTCACCTACGAGGGCGACGGCCACACCGCCTACGGCCGCGGCAGCGCCTGCATCGACTCCGCGATCGACGCCTACCTGCTCCACGGGACGCCTCCGGCGAAGGGCAAGCGCTGCAGGTGACCACCCCTGACGGGACCCCTCCGGGGCGCGGTCTGAGCACCCCCGGAAACTGTGTAGACTTACCGACGTTGCTGACCGCACCATAGTGCGGACAGCGCGCCGCCTTAGCTCAGATGGCCAGAGCAACGCACTCGTAATGCGTAGGTCTCGGGTTCGAATCCCGAAGGCGGCTCTGGAAAACCCCGGGACTCACTCGCCGTGACCTGGGGTTTTTCCTTTTCTGCGGCCTCTGTACTGTCCCTGGCCCCCTCGCGGGGCAGCATTCAAGGGCCTCCGGTGGCCGAGCGGTGGCCATTTGTGCAGCGGGCGTGCAGCGGCGGTGGCCGGGGTGCGTGTGGAGCACGCTGAGATGTTGTCAGGTTCCTACAAAGCGCCTGGATGAGAGTTTTTCGGTGCCGGTCCGCAGCAGCCCGAGCGGCCTGGCTGCTGCGGCCTAGAAGCGGCCCGCCTCCGCCGTGGCTGGAACGAGCAGGAGGTGATCGGTGAGCCGGTCGTTCCTGGAAAGCGGGCTGGACTGACCGAGTGGCTGGTGGCCGTGGTGCTTGTGGGAAGACCGGGTGTGGCCATCCGTCGGGGGCGCAACGTGCGTCGTCCCGGGCCGCGATGGGGCCGCCGCGCAGCGAGTCTCGGCCACCGGCGCATACGTGCGCCCCGAGGCTGGATCGGCACAGCGCAACGACATCGGCCCGGAACTCAGGCGAGTGCTTCGACCACCCAACAGGAACTCCTAATCCTAGGGATCTCCATGCCCCAATGATCAGCTGCTCACGATCAAGGGAGACGCCCAAGCGCGGACCGGAGACTTTCAAAGTCTTTGGCGACGGGGCCCACGGATCAGGTGCCGGGTATTGCAGCTAGGGTGTCCCGCACCATTTTGGTCAAAGGGTGGTGGTCGCCGAGCACCCGCCGACTGTCGGTGAGGGTGCGCTCGAACAGTGGTACGGCCAGCCCCAGATCCCCTGTCGCTAGGTAGGCGCCGGCGAGGTTGCTGCGGGAGGTCACGGTGGCGGGGTGGTCTTCCCCCAGCAACCGTTTCCGGTCGGCGAGGGTTTGCTGATACAGCGGGACGGCCCGCCCCAGATCCCCCGCCGCTTGGTAGGCGCCGGCAAGGTTGTTGCGGGAGGTCAGGGTGACGGGGTCGTCTTCGCCGAACACTCGCCGACTGTCGGCGAGGGTGCGCTCGAACACGGGTACGGCCAGCCCCAGATCAACCGCCTCCCAGTAGTCGCTGGCGAGGTTGTTGCGGGAGGTCAGGGTGACGGGGCGGTCTTCGCCCAGCCGCTGCCCCCCGGTGAGGGTGCGCTCGAGATACACGGTGGCGAGGACGACGGCGCTCTGGTCTTGGAGGAACGATGCCGTCCGCGCGAGGAGGCGGGCGGTGGCGGCGGCACCGGCGTCCGGTGGTGCGTGGTCGGCGAGAGCTTCGACGTGCGGGAGCAGAGCACGCCAGGTCGGCCAGTCAGTGGCGGTGTTCCAATGAGCGGGCAGAGCATTGATCAGTTGGGTGGTGGCCAGAATGCGGGCCTCGTCGATGTCCTGTGGCTGCCGGTAAGGGTCCTCGTCGTTGGGGGTACGGGCGACGGTTTGGACCAAGGGGTGCACGTTCAGGGTGTTGTTGTACCCCGTAGCGAGCATGCTGTAGGCGGCCAGACGGCCGACAGCATGGGTAAGTGCGGGCGGGTCCGCGATGCCGTCCAGAAGGGTACGGGGAATAGCATCGGGGGCGTACCAGGCCAGGACCTGCAAGATGGTAGCGGTGAGGGGTTCGTCGGTCATCCGATTTTGGGTGACGCGCCAGGTGCCGGCGATAGTGCCCTGCTCCAACATCTCGACCGTATACATGGCGAGCATGTCCAGGTAAATGCGTGGAGTGATGTCGGCCTCGGCGATGTAGGCAGCCGCCTGTTCGACGGCTAGCGGGAGGCCGCCCAGTTTCTCGCACAGTTCGTCCGCCCCGTCCAGTTCCCCAGGGGGGTTGGGGCTGACTATGCGGGTGAACAGTTCCACGGCTTCCGATTGGTCCAGGACGCCCACGGGGACGGGGGTCGCCAGGCCGCGCCAGCCACTGGTGCGGCGGCTGGTGATCAGGAAGCGCCCGCTTGACCGGCGGCGGTAGCGTGATCGGCCATGTAGTCGTCTGTGGCGCCGGACGCTACCCGGCCGACCGCGCATTCTGGCCAGCAGCCGGTGGATGTCGGCTGGGTCGTTGACGTCATCCAGGATGACCAGCCAACCAGTCGTGGGCGGCGAGCCACTGCACCGCCCGCTCCTGCAGGGACTCGAGATCGAGGGACATTTCGTCGGACAGCGCGGGTTGCAATGCGGTTGCCAGAGCCGCCAGGCCCGTCTCTAGGGCGGCCGGGCTGTCAGCGCTGATCCACCAGATCGGGTAATAGTCGGCGGCGCGCTTGGTGGCCCAGTGCGCGGCGACGGTGCTCTTGCCGATCCCACCGAGGCCGTGGACCACCTGCACCACCATGGCGCCGGGGTCCTCTGGGGTCTCGTTGAGGCGGGTCAGGACCTGTTCGCGGCCGACGAATTGGTTCGGGTCCGGGTGTGGGGGGAGGTTGATCAATCCCGGAGGAGCTGGCACATCCGGCCAGCGATCGCCCTCCGGCTGCTTCAGCGCATACGCCGACACGGCCACGCCGCCGATCGTCCCCACGATGCCCGCCACCTTGCCTGCGGTGTCCAAGTCCCCCACCACCACGAGCGCAATGAACCCTGCGGCCAGCAACGCGCCGACAACCGCCCCGCCCCAGGCCCGCCTCCTCCGCAGTCGTGTCATACACCCATATGTACCTAACGGATGCCGTTACGTCATCTCGAGGTGAGCGACTGACCCGCTACCCAATACCGACGTCACGGCGTGAACCTAGCGTTTACAGCCCCATTAGCACTCTCTCGCCGCCCGTCGGGCTGCGACGCCGCCATCGAGGCCACCATTTCGGGACGCTCCGGCCCTGCCGCCAACCGCTATGGCCGGCGGCAGGGCGGTCGAGATGGGAAGAGAGAGCCAAGTGCCTACCGGCCGTGCACCTCACGAGGGTGCCGTCCACGCGTACGAGACCAGGTTCGCCACGTCCCGTGAGAGCCCGACGCGTACTCCAGACTCGCAACCACCCTGAGTGCCAGACTGGGCTCGTTGTGACCTCCAATCGAGGGAAAAACGCCATCGCACATATACCTCATCGCAGAGTGGGGAATCAAGCTGACGAGGTCCTCAACTAGGAAGGTGTGGCGAATGCCAGAGAACTCATACCCGAAAAGCACTGAGTCGATTTCCGAACGCGCGTCCCGGCTCCGCGAAACACCCGGTTTTCAGGAGGAGGCGGAGGAGGTGGCGCACAATAATTCCACTCTCCATGGCGATAACGTTCACTCTGATGAGGAACATGAACCGGACCCGGAGGAGACGCCGTGGGACAAGTGGCAGGATTGGACAAAGATCCTCAACTAGAGTCAGTAATTAATCCTGGTCGCGGCCCTGCGGAACGGCGGGCTGACATTAGGCGAGCCGGCGAGCGCACGTAGGTCATGACGCGAAGCCAGGTAGATTCGCCATCGGCACCTGGCGGACGCCAGCTGAAGGTTGGAACTCCATGGCGAAAGGCCGAACAGAGATCGTAGTGATCCAGGCCACAAGCTTCTGCAATGTGGACTGCAAGTACTGCTATCTACCAGACCGGAAGCTGAACAAGCGCATCTCATTGGAGACGGTCGCCAAAATTGCGGATCGGCTATTTGAATCCTCTTTCATTGCCGACGCGGTAACGATTGTCTGGCATGCTGGAGAGCCACTTTCGCTGCCAATCAGTTTCTATGAGGAAGCGCACAAGCAGATTGAGCAGCGGAACACGCGCGGAGTAAAAATTACATGGTCGATCCAGACCAATGCAACACTGATTACGGGCGATTGGTGCGAATTCTTCAAGCGGCACCAGGTCAGAGTTGGTATTAGTCTGGATGGACCGAGGAAGGTCCACGACGCATATCGAGTGGACCGTGCAGGGAGAGGCACATTTGATCGGACCATGCGCGGCCTGCGACTGATGAGGGAAGCGGGTCTTCGACCCGCGATCATCGCCGTCGTAACGGATGCTTCACTGGCGTATCCCGAAGATATCTGGCGTTTCTTCACTGAAATCGGTGCCGCTTATGTTGGCTTGAACGTCGAGTCGGTGGAGGGCGTCAATGTTACCTCCAGCATGCAGCACGACGGCGCTGAGAATGCTTATAAGGATTTCCTGAAGCGGATTCTGTCAAGTATGGAAAAGGAGCCCTCCTCACCTCTGCTTCGCGAGTATGAAAACGCCATGCGTCACATCATGTCACAGAGTTCAAATACCCGCCCGCAGGATAATGTGCCAATGGCTATTCTCAACTTTGATTGCGAGGGTAATGTCTCGACGTTCTCCCCAGAGCTGCTTACTGCACGCCATCATCGGTATGGTCAGTTCATCTTGGGAAATGTCTTCGAACAGTCACTTGAGGATCTAATTCATACTGATCGGTTTCGGTTGTTGAACGCAGAAATCGAGGAGGGAGTCAGCCGCTGTCGCGCGACGTGTGATTACTATTCTTTCTGTGGGGGTGGTTGGCCTGCGAATAAGTTGGCGGAGACCGACACTTTTAAATCGACCGAAACGTCTTCATGTCGGCTACGCATTAAATCGGGAGTCGACGCTATCCTTGAGCATCTTGAGGAGCGCTTTGATTCGGGTAGGGCAGTAACTCGCTGAAGCGATAGGATACAGGATAATGGTCGAGTATCAGCCGATCAGTCGATCGAACCAGAGGACGGTCATCATGTTCTCCGGCGGTATCGATTCCACTGTCCTGCTCTGTGACGTTGCTCGACAATCCTCAGTTCCGCCCATCGCGCTGCATTTCTCCGGATTCGCTGCGACTCGCGAGACCAGCGCCGCGAGAGCAATAGCTGAACGAATCGGAGCTGAATTCGTACCTGTGGACGTGAAATCTTTCGTGCAAGCGTGCATCCCCGAAGGTGCCCGGCCTCGGGACTCAGACGGTCGGCTGGTGTACGGAAATTCCGTTGTGCTGTCGATGTCAATTGCATTCGCCGTGGCAAGAGACATCCCACACGTCGCCGTGGGACTAAACGCCGACGACGCACTAGCATTCATCGAAAATCGCCCCGAATTCATCAGACAATTCCGTGATGGCCTGGAGCTATCAAGGGTTAACTGTAGGCTGCTTGTGCCCTACCACAGCTGGCCAAAGGCGAAGGTCCTACGCCGAGGGGCCGAGCTTGGGATCGATCTCGGTTTCACCTTCAGTTGCATGACCCCAACTCACGACTTGCATGACGGAACCTGTGCCTCATGCCTCGACAGGCAGGCAGCATTTAAGGCGGCCGACATGAGCGATCCAACACAGTATGCGACTGGAACAATTGGATGCCGACCAAAAAAGGTGGAGGAAACAGATCTTCAACCCCCGTAGCCCTGTTGTGCGCGGTGCACCGTTCCTGACGAACGACGATGATTGGCCCTCCATGTCTCCACAACAATCCTCCGCGCCTCGTGATCCTTGCGGCCCTTGCGGCACGTGCTGCCGCGCTTATGTAGTCCCGGTTTGCGGTTACGATATTTGGCGCATCAATCACCACCTTAAGATTAATCCGATAGAATATGTTCGTGCGCTACGGCAAAGGCAAGCCACCCCGCATGGGTTCCTCCTTACGGAAGGGGGAAAGGAGTTTATTCTTACCCTCGATAAACGCGGCGAAATGCATCCAGGCGTGCCATGCATCTTCTTGGAAGAAGTCACCGAGCAGCGCTCGCGCTGCCGCATTTACGCTAACCGACCGGTGGTGTGCCAGGTGTACCCAATGGCGGCACGAAACGGACGCATCGCCCAGCATCCTGAGTCCCTATGTCCGGATGGATCATGGCCTAAAAGTGAGGTCGAAAGGCCCTCGTGGTCTGACGCAGTGCAGTTTCGTGAGAACCAATTCGGCGTGTACGCGCAGGCCGTCGATGCATGGAACCTTCATGTCAATGAGCATCATGCCGCATACCAGTTGCGGGATTTTTACAGCTATTTGTTGCGACTGTACGACCGAATCCAATCTAAATCGTCACCGCTTGAACAATGTGTTTCTATTAGGATGGCGCCAGGCCGGGAAATGACATTCCATGAGCGTCCTGCCGAAACTCCTGGCACCCCCGGCATTCATCAAATGGCACTCAAAGTCGCAGACGAGATCTGGCAGGAGCAAGGCAGACCGGGAAAGGAATGAGAAAGTAGAAATTGCCTCTGAGCTGAAACGATAGGACCAGGGCGGTTGCAAGTTCCGGGATCGCGTAGATCGTCCGCGTCCAGCGGGAGTTGACGCAGTAACAGCAAAGGCACGAGACCGATGATCATCAGGGTGTCTATGCCAGCTGATCACATCGAGGTCCCGTGCCTGCCGCTCCATCCTCCCCGGCCCCTGCCGCCCTGGCGAAACTGGGCCCCCTGCACCAGCACGACACCGGCCGCCTGCGCGCCCACCTCCAGTGCGTGCCCGACCCGCGTTCGCGTCGCGGGCGGTGGTATCCCCTGGTCGGCCTGCTGCTGATCTGCGCCTGCGCAGTCGTCTCCGGCGCCCGGACCATCACCGAGATCACCGAGTGGGGACAGCGCGCCACCACCACGGTGCTGGAACACCTCGGCATCCGCCGCCACCTGCCCGGACGCCGACGCGCCCCGTCCCACGCCACCTTCACCCGGCTCCTGGCCGCCCTCGACGGCGATGCCCTGGACGCCGCGATCGGCGCCTACCTGGCCGAACGCGACCACACCGCCGTCGGCGCCACCGGCTTCGCGCCGCGGCCGGCGATCGCGGTGGACGGCAAGGCGCTGTCCGGCTCCGCGCACCGCCAGCAGCGCCACCGGCACCTGCTGTCCGCCGTCACCCACGCCCCCGCCGTGACCCTGGCCCAGCGGGAGGTGGGGGCCAAGACCAACGAGACAGCCGCCTTCCGCCCGCTGCTGGAACCACTCGATCTGACCGGCACCGTGGTCACCTTCGACGCCCTGCACAGCGTCAAGGACCAGGTGCGCTGGCTGGTGCAGAAGAAGAAGGCCCACTACATCGCGGTGATCAAGGGAAATCAGCCGACTGCGTCGGCCCAGCTCAAGGCCCTGCCGTGGGAACAGGTGCCCGTGGCGCAACCGTCTCCGGCACCGGGCACGGCCGGCGGGAGTCCCGCTCGGTCAAGACCATGGCCATCGCGGCGAACCTGGGCGGGATCGCCTTCCCCAAAGCGCGGCTGGCCCTGCGCATCCACCGGCGCCGCCAGGAGAGCGGCAAGCGGCAGACCCGGGAGACGGTCTACGCCGTCACCAGCCTCGATACCCACCAAGCCAGCCCCGCTGACCTGGGCGGATACGTGCGCGGGCACTGGGGAATCGAAAATTCCAGCCACCATGTCAGAGATGTGGTGTTCGCCGAGGATGCCTCCACCGTCCACACCGGCAGCGCGCCGCGGGCGATGGCCGCCTTGCGGAACCTGGCCATCGGCCGACTGCGGCTGCTGGGAGCGGACAACATCGCCAAGACCACCCGGGCGATCCGGGACGCACCCGAACACGCCGTCTGGATCTGGGGCATCACCGACAGCCCACTCCTACCGGGAATTGAAGCCGCCCTGGTCAGTCCCTCCACGAACTGTCGGCGTACGGGCTGTAGTGCAGAGGTATGTACGGGCTGACGTACGGAGCTTGAGACTGCGTCAGCTGACAGCGGTGATGCCGCCTTCGATGGCGGCGAGTCGGTTCTTCAGCCGGTAGCTGGCGCCGTTGATGGCGAGGATCTCGCAGTGGTGGAGGAGGCGGTCGATGATGGCTGTGGCCAGGACGTCGTCGCCGAAGACCTGGCCCCACTCGCTGAAACTTTTGTTCGAGGTCAGCAAGGTGGAGCCCTTTTCGTAGCGCTTGGAGAGCATCTGGAAGACGAGGTTCGCCTCGTCACGTTCCAGCGGGAGGTATCCGACCTCGTCCACCCCTGGCCGGGCTCCTTGCTGCCTGGTGGTGGTCAGGCGGTGCGTTCGTCTTCTGCTGGGCTGCCCTTGCGGGGCGGGATCATCCGGGGCCTGCGGGTGCCGGTAACCGGTTCTTGGTCCATGACGACGGAGAGAGTCTTGCGGGTGTGCGGGACGAGTTGGGTGACCTTCTCGGCGGCGTCGCGGGCGAGGTCGTCCAGGACGGACTGGTATGTGTCGCGGGTGATGCGGGTGTCGGAGTGGCCGAGGGTCTCGGAGACGACCTTGACGTCGACCCCGGCCGCGAGCATGAGCGTTGCGGCGACGTGACGAAGATCGTGAAGGCGGATCGGCGGCAGGCCGGCGGCGTCCACGAGGCGCTCGAAGAGGTCGCTGACCTTGCCGGGGTGGAGCAGGGAGCCGTCCTCCTGGGTGAAGATCCGGCCGGACTCCTGCCAGCCCTCGCCCCAGACTTCCCGTTCCTGCTCCTGACGGGCTTTGTGGGCGAGCAGGAACTGGTGCGTCTCGTCGTCGAGGGCGATGAGGCGGACGCCGCTGTCGGTCTTGGGTGCGCCTTCGTGGACCTCCCAGTTGTCCTGGACGAGCTGGGTGGCGATGGCCAGGGAGCGGGCTTTCGCCGAGTGGTCCTGCCAGCGGACGCCGCATGCCTCGCCGCGCCGGGTACCCCGGAAGGCGATGAGCCGCCAGAACAGGTACAGGCGGTCGTCGGCGACCGAGTCGAGGAACCTGGCGGTCTGTTCGGGGGTCCAGACCATGACCGGTGAGGGCTTCTCACCGGTCTCCTGCCAGCGGGCGATGCGCTCGTCGCTCCAGATGGTGGCCTTCGGTTTGGCGCCGGGCAGCAGCTCGACGTGGGCGGCGGGATTGAAAGCGGGCATGACCTGCTGGGCGATGGCGACGTTCAGCGCGGCGCGCAGGGTGTCGCGGATATGCGGCTGGGTATTGAGGCCGGTGATCCGGCGGAAGGGCGGCATGGCGTCGAGCTGTTCCTGCAGCCACTTGCGTCGCGCCCGGTTCTCCGCGCCCTTCCATGGGGTCGCGTTGAGTTCGTCGCGAACAGAGCGGCGCTGGGTGTTCTGCTCCTGGATCTCGATGTTGCGCTCGTTGATCGCGTTGAACATCGAGTCGACGTGGTGGACGCGCAGCTTGTCGAGCCGAAGGTGGCCCAGGTGCGGCTTGAGATGGACCCGGATATCCAGCTCGTAGCGGGTGGCCCCGCCGCGTCGCAGGCGTTTGCGGCCAGTGAGCCAGGTGTCGAGCCATTCCGCCACGGTGGTCTTCGAGTTGAGGGTCTGACCGGTCTTGAACCGGCGGCGGGTCTCGTCGTAGTCCGGGACGGGGTCCTTGTCCTTGACGCAGTTCTCCAGGAGGTCGCTGATCTGGGTCTTGCCCCAGGCGTCGTCCTCCTCGGGAATGGCCATGAGGGCGCGAACCTTGTCCAGCTCCTCCTGGGCCTTGGCGGAGGTCTCGAAGCCGCCGCGACGGAACCGCCTTCGGCGGCCGTCCTGTGCGGGGTCGAGTTCCTGGGCGGCGGTCCAGGTGCCGTGTCGTCGGGAGGACTTGAGCTTGGGGCAGGAAGTGCCGTACTCCTTCTTGGTCCTCGGGTCGGTGCAGCGGCACCGCCGTATGAGGTTGCCGTTCTTCACTCGTTGTCCTCTGGGTGGGTTGGTGTTTCGGGCTGGTCGACGAAGGCCAGCTCGTCGGGCAGAACCGGAGGTGCGAGGTCGCGGTCACGCATCCGGCCACGGAACGCGCGCAGTTCCTGGCAGTCCTCGAACGCGTGCTCCTCGTAGCCCTCGGCACGCTGCAGGAGGGTGGCTCTGCGGGCCCGGTCCAGGGTGGTGCTCGCCGTGCGTCGCCGCTCCCTGGCCAGGGCGTGGGAGGACATCGCGGCAGCCACCAGGTCACCGTGCTGGCGGAAGACGTCGAGGACGTCCCGGGCGGTGCCTTCGGGGGCGGGGCCCTCCAGGGGCGACTCGCCGGTGAACCACGCGACCGCGTCCCAGGTGGACACTTCCCGGCCCGGGAGGACCTCGACCGTGGCCGAGGAACCGAGTGGGAAGAGGAGAGTCACTGGCGGGACGCCCAGGACGTCAGCCAGGACGACGAGGTCCGCGACGGTGATGCTCGTCTTGCGCCCGGACTCCAGGTTCTTCATGGAGTGCTCGGTGAACTCTGGCAAGCCGCGGTCGGCGCAGCCCTGGGCGACTTCGGCCATGGTGAGGCTGGCAGCCTTGCGCGCGTCCCGCAAGCGCTGGGCGATCCGACCGGTGAACGCTGTCGGCCATTGATCAGGTGTCATGGCAACACTGTATGCGGCGATAAAGTGCCGCCGCAACTACGTGATACATCTTCGGCGTCACTACGGCACCTAGAAATTACGAGGATGGCATCATGGCGGCATCTAACTTGGTCCGTGAGGCGCGAGGGCTGACGGGCGACGAACTGCTTGCCCTTCCTGCCGTGATCGACCTCGACACCTCGAACCGGGCGTTGATGATCGGCCGATCCACCGGTTACGGACTCGCCAAGCAAGGGGAGTACCCGGTCAAGGTTCTGCGGCTCGGGAACGCCTACCGAGTGGTGACGGCCGACCTGCTGAAGCTGCTGGGGCTGGGGCGCCAGCAAGGGGATGGGGGCCAGGACGATGCCCGAAGCGAGCGTCACGGCCTTGCCGCCTGCTAGCGGTTTGCTCGTCTATGCCACCGGCTGGACTGCCGGCCGCGCGCAGGGCCTGCGCGGCATCGTCTCGGGCTCGGTGCAGTCTGCCGCCCCGAGAGTGGCGGGTGGTCTGACTCGGCTCATTTGAGCGGCGTCTGGAAAGGTTCAGAGATTCGGGCTGCGGTGAGGATGGTTGCGCCTCTACCGTGGGTCAGTCGAAATGAGACCGGGAACGTGTAGTCGAGGAGACGCCTTGGATCCGGTATCGGTGGGAGTGTTGGCGGCGCTGGCAGGCGGGGCCGGGGGCGAGATGGGGCGGCAGGCATGGGCGGCGCTGAGTGAGCTGCTGCGGAGACCGTTCGGCAGGCAGGCGGGAGCCCCGGCACCTGGGGAGGCCGAGTTGGTGGCGCTGGGCGAGGCGCCAGGCGAACCGGCACGGGCAGAAGCGTTGAGTGGTGCCCTCGCCGCGCGGGCGGCCGTTGACCCGGAGTTCGCTGCCGCGCTGGACTCGTGGCGTGGCCGGATTCCAGCGTTGACTGAGGGCTCGGTGACCAACACAGTCAGTGGCGGTGCCCAGTATGGTCCGGTGATCCAGGGTCGGGACTTCTCCGGCATCACCTTCAACAGTGCTGCAGTTCCCCCCGCGCGGGAGAGTTGAAGGCTTCGGTCGACCCTTGCGGCGTCCGGGCAGCCCCGGTTCGGATGCCGTCGACGCAGGGGGTTGCGTCCCGTCATCTGTATGACTCGGATCACCCGTGCGGTATTGCGCGGTAGCTCAGGACGTCCGTGCGTGCGCTGGGGGAGTGCTGCGTGAACTGGCGGTTTTCCTGATGTACGCATCCAGGTGTGCCCGGTATCGTTGAGGCCACTGTCAGTGATGTTGTGGATACTGGAGGCAGTCGTGGCCCGCGCATGGGAAGCCGATCCGTCTGCGTTATTCGTCAAGCGCCTCGGTAAGTCGGCGGCGGAGCTGGGCAACTCCAAGGACGACGACGAGTGCCCGGACATCTGGCAGCTGAGCAACGGTGACGTTGCCGTGATCGGCCGCGATCTCACCGCGCACTACCGGTCGCGCCTGCCGAGCGAGGTGAACCTGGGGCCGGACGAGCGGTTGGTCGTCATCCCGGGCAACATGCTGAGTGCGGCGAAGGTGGACATTCCCGATGCTTGATCTCCTCGCTCCTGGGCTCCCGGACGAGCTGGGTGAGCGGCTCACACGCCAGGACTACAAGCGGGACTTCCGGGAGCGGCGCGCCGCGATCCGCGACGGGGAGTCCTGGAAACTGGAGCGGTTGCAGCACTTCGAGGAGGCGAACGACGACAGCCGGGAGGCGCTGCGTCAGGGGGACTGGCCAGCAGTGTTGCGGCTGTTCGAGGCCGACCGTGACGCCTTGGTTCGAAGGGCCAGGGATGAAGCGTCGCGCGGGGCGGTCTTTCATCGTATTCGTGTGGTTGAGGAGCCGCTGACGCCATATGTGCAGTGGGAGCTGAACTGGCTACGACTGAGCGCGGAATGCGGGCATTCCGTTCGCGTCCTGCCTGCTTCCGCGGTCGCCGCCGCGGAGGGCGATGCGCTGCTGCCCGAGTTGAACCTTCTGGACAGTCGGGTTCTCTACCGTGTGCTGTACACCGCTGCCGGCCAACCGGACGGGGCGATTCGCTTCACCGATCCCAGCACCGTGAGGAACTGGGCGGAGCATCTGCGGGAACTGTACGCGGCTGCGGAGGACGTCCAGGCGTACTTCGACCGTGCCGTGGCCGACCTGCCTCCGCCGCCCGCGGCCTGACCAGGGCACATCGATCGACATGCCTACAGAGGGCAACAGGCGACCCGGAGACTCGCAGAACGACCTCTCCGGGTCGTCTCGCGATGTCGTACAGGCCGGGAGCGTCACTGGTGACATCCACTTCCACCACGCCGCCGCTTCGGGGCCATCGGGGCCCGTCCCACGCCAGCTCCCAGCGGACGTGAACAGCTTCGTCAACCGCTTCAACGAACTGGGACAGCTGAACGCGGTGCTTGCCGACCGAAACGGCGGGCGCGTCGTCGTCTCCGTTCACGTGGTGGCCGGCACGGCGGGCGCGGGCAAAACCTCGCTGGTCCTGCACTGGGCGCACCAGGTCAAGGACCAGTTCCCCGACGGCCAGCTCTTCGTCAACCTCCGCGGGTACGATCCCGGAGAACCAGTCACAGCCGCGCAGGCACTTCAGCGATTCCTGCGGGCCCTGGGCGTGGCCCCGGCCGAGGTTCCCCAGGACGTCGACGACGCAGCAGCGATGTACCGCTCACTGATCGCCGACCGCCGGGTCCTGATCCTCCTGGACAATGCGGCCACGGTCAGCCAAGTCCGGCCGCTGCTCCCCGGCGGAGGAGACAGCCTCGTTGTGGTCACCAGCCGCAGCCGCCTGGCGGGTCTCTCAGTGCGGAACGGCGCCCAAAGGATCACCCTTGGCACGCTTCCGGAGCCAGAGGCAGTCGCTCTGCTGCGCGCGGTCACGAGGGGCTATCGACCCGAGGACGACGGCGACAAACTCGCAGAACTGGCGCGCCTGTGCGCCCGTCTGCCGCTTGCCCTGCGGATCGCCGCCGAACGGGCCGCCAGCCACCCGCACATGCGACTCGACGATCTCATCAGCGATCTGCGTGACGAGTCCGCCCTCTGGGACGCCCTCAGCACCGGCATCGATGACGAGGCCGAAGCCATCCGTTCGGTCTTCACCTGGTCCTACCGCGCTCTGCCCACGCACTCGGCCCGCCTCTTCCGCCTCCTTGGACTGCACCCTGGAGCGGCGTTCAGTCTCCCTGCTGCCGCCGCCCTCGGCGAAGCCACACCCAACCGAACACGCCAGCTGCTCGACGATCTGGTCGGGGCCCACCTGCTGGAGCAGACCGCCCCGGACCGGTTCCAGTTCCACGACCTCCTACGCGCGTACGCCACCGACCTTGCGCAGGCAGAGGAGCCGTCCGTCCAGAGGCAAGCTGCGCGACGACGCGTCCTGAGCTGGTACCTCCACACCGCCGACGCCGCCCAGACGTGGCTCTATCCGTCAGAGGACCACCTGCCACTGCCTGGCCCCTTGCCGGAAGTCACGCCCCTCGTCTTCACCGACTACAACGCCGCCGTCGACTGGTCCGAACGGGAACAGGGCAACTTCCTCCCCGTCGTGCGCGACGCCGCCCGAAACGGAATGGACGAGACGGCTTGGCAGTTGGCCACCATCCTGTGGTTCGCACGACCCGCCTCCTCATCGGAGCGGGACTGGCTGGAACTGGGCCGAATCGGATTGGAGGCAGCGACCAGACGAGAGGACCAGAGAGCGCAGACACGGCTGCTCATCAACACGGGCATCGCGCACAGGGCTCTGAACAATTTCTCCGAGGGCCTGGACGCACTGGAGCGAGCCGTCACGTTGGCTCGCAGCTCGCAGAGCCGGTTCGACGAGGCCCAAGCCCTCAACCTCATGGGCCTGATCCATCTACGACAACGCGAACTCGACTTGGCGGACACGCATTTCGGGCAGGCCATGTCCGTCTTCCGAGACCTGGGAAATGGTCAACGAACCGCCACCGCACTGTCCAACATCGCCAGCGCTCGCCTCAGCGCCGGCCGCCTGCCCGAGGCCGCCTCGGTCATCGACGAGGCGCTTGCCGCGCACCGGGCCCTGGCCAATCGTGGTGGTGAAGGCAACCTCCTTCGGATCGCAGCCGCCCTGCGACTCGAAGAGGGCGACACGGATGCCGCCCGGCGATCCATCGACGAGGCGCTCGACATCGCGCTCGCCCTCCGCGACCACACCCGGGAAGGCTTCTGGCTCCTCACCCTCGGCGACATCCAGCGCACCGCCACCCAGCACGGCGACGCCCTGACCTCCTACCAGCGCTCCGCCATGCTCCACCGCCGCCTCGGCGACCGCAGCCGCGAAGCCCTGGCCTGGCGCGGCACGGGCCAGACGTATGCCGCGATGGATCGGCACGACGAGGCCACCACCTTCCACCGCCAGGCCGCGGCCGTTCACCGCGACCTGGGGGACACCTGGCAGCTCGCCCTGGAACTCGACCACCTGGCCGCAGCCGTTCACCCGGAGGACCCCGAGACTGCCCGTGGTCACTGGATCGAGGCCCTGACCCACCTGACCCCCTATGCCGACCCCCGGGCCACGTCCATCCGCTCCCGCATAGAAGCGTTGCTGACCCGAGCTGCCGGTTGACGCCGTCGCTGATGTGGCCAACGACGCCACCAAGCTCGACGGAGATCCAGCCGTTCGAGGAACGCCGGGCTCAGGTGGAGGAGGCCCTCTTCGGGCTCCCCACCCCTGGCGTCCGCGCTCTTGGTCGAGGACGAAGCCGGTGACATCGTCGGTCTCGCCGCCTACGCGTCTTTCTCAAGGAGCTCTGCGTCCGCGACACCCTCCGCCGACAAGGCTTCGGCGCCCGCGTCATGGACGAACTCCGCGCTGTCGTCGCCGAGCGTCCCGGGTGCAGCCGCGTTGATGGGGATCTCTGGAATCGGCCAGTGCCGCTCGTCGCCTCATTCGCTCCGTCGTTCAACGGAGTGGGGAGTTTCAACGGGTGTTGCGTGCGCTGTCGGCCGGGGCCGCCCGCTTGTGGAGTGTGCGGGCCGTGCCGAGCGGTCAAGGACGCCTTCGGCGGCGCGTTGCGCTGGGCTTCGTCCATCCTGGACAACTCGCCCGCCCCTGGACCTGGCTGGCTCACCGGGGTCGAGACTGGTGGGCTCGCATGTTGAGGTGTCGCGTATTCCAGCTCGGAGTGCCGCAATTGGTCACCCTGAGTGATGAGGGCAGTGTCCAAGGTCTGGCCTGGAGTGGGCATTTTCGTCCGGTGGCCCGATCGAAGCGCTTCGGGAGTACGACAGCCGGCAGCGCTGCTACGTGAAGGGCCGCGTCGGCCTCGCTGCCACCCTGCTGGTCAATGCGCGGATTCTTGGTCGAAGTGGGCGTACACGGCGTCAATGAACGCGTCGATCTCGCCGCGCGCCCGCTCGTACGTCTTGAGGAAAGTGCTGTGGTCTTCTCGGTCCGGCCACGTCCCCGAGTGCCTAAGGTGGCCCTCCAGACGACGCAGTTCCCTGGTGGGAAGGATGCCGCTCGCCGCCAGTTCCGCCCACATCGGATGTTGCAAGAGGCTGTCACGGCCCGTCGGCAGAGCCAGCCGCTTGCGGACCTTGTCCGCAACCTCGCTCCCCTCGTTGGCTGCGGCTCGGATGAGGAACTGGGGTCGCGCCTGGACGTGATGCACCAGATGACGGCCGAGAGCTCCGTTCACCACCTTGTACCCGTCGGCCGCAACATCCGACAGGGACTTCGGGCCCTCGATCCGCACCACGGCCATGGCGCGCCACAGCGCGCGCTGGACCTGCTTGGACTCGTCAAGGTCGAGCACGTCGTAAGAGACCGAGAGCTTTCGGGCCTCTTCAAGAGCGCGGTCGATCTCCAAAACGAAGGTGACGGCGGCCTCGCGGCGTGTACTGCTACGCCACTGCTCACGGGCCGAACCGGCGGCCAGCTCCGCAGCCTGGCGGGCGGCGCGCGCCTGCCGCATACCCACAACAAGAGCGGCGGGCACGCCAAGGACTGCGGCGCCCGAGGCGACGAGCGCTGCCACGGCTTCGATCTCCATAGCCCGTCATGATGTCCGGCCAACGCGAGCACCATGGGTGTTTCTCCTGATCCGGCCCAGTTCTCGTATTGCTACGGCAGAGGGACATGTAGCGGAGAGTGACACGCCGTCCTCCAGCCCTGCTCAGATCCGTGCCTGCCGCTGCTCTGCGTCGTTCGTGATGATCCGGCAGGGTAGAGCGGGACACCGGCCGGGCCTACGCCGGGTGCCAGCCAGGCGCGTTGCGCTGGACTGCGCCGCCCCTCACCTGCCCAACAGGTCCTTCAGCGGGCCCGTCGTACGCTCTGATCCGCGGCTGCGCGCGCCGCGAAGGCGACGCAGGCTGATGTGGCTGGGCTGGGGACGGGAGAGAGCACATGCAGCTGATCTTCATCGACGACAGCGGGCAGCAGAGCCCGCCCCGGGAGCACCTCGGTGAACTCGTCTCGGTAGGCGCCGTCATGTTCCCGGAGGACCAGGTGGCGGCGTACAGCCTCCAGATCGACGAGCTCCGGACTGAGCTCGGCATGCCTGCCGGCGAGGAATTCAAGTGGAACTCCTCGAAGGGCAGCTTCATGGCGGGAGCCGGTGGCGAGGTGGTGAAGCGCACGCGCCGTCGCATGCTGGAGATTGCCGCCAGCTGCGGTGTCAGCACGGCCGTGGTGATCTGGGACCGAGGCCAGATCGGTTGGCCGAAGGAGAGGGTCGCGCGAGAGATCCTGGGCTACCTCTACGAGCGCATCGAGATGCACCTGGAGTCGAGGGAGGAGCGCGGGGTCGTCATCGCCGACATCCCCGGCGGCGGCAATCGGGATCACACCAAGTGGCTGGCCGAGGCTCTGGACCTCACGATGGTCGGCACCACGTACGTGAAGCCGAACCGCGTGGTCATGCCGATCGTGACGGCTCCCTCCGACCACCTTCCCCACCTCCAGCTCGCAGATCTGGTAACTGCTGCGACGACCGCGGCCGTCGCTGGTCGGGAAGCCGGTGTGGAACTCGTCGAGCTGCTCAAGCCTCTGGCGAGGCGCAACGCTCACGGCTACATCGGTGGCGCTGGCCTGGTGCTGTGGCCGCGGAGCTTGACCGACCTCTTCTACTGGGTCCTCGGCGAGACGCACTACGTGCGAAACAACGTGGGCTACCCCATCGGACCCGGATCTGGGTTCTCGCAGCCCGGGAGCCTCTTCGGCACCAGCAGCGGGTTGCCGACGTAGGGCCGGCGTGCGACAACGGACCCGTTTCCGCGGGTGAGGTGTATGCATTACCGCGACATACCTTGACGGCATGTCACTCTCCGCTACATGTCCCTCTGCCGTAGCAATACGAGAACTGGACCGATCCGGCGGTTACTGACCTTTTCGGGTTGCCTTCGGGTGGTGACGTTGGGTGATCCCTGCGGTATGCCGGTGTTATGCGGTACGCGGATGGTGGGGGCCTGACTGCTGAGCGGCGGGCCGTGCGTGAAGGGATCCGGCTGGAAGCCGGGCAGAGGTTCGCACGAGGTGACAGGACTTCGGACATCGCCAGGGACCTGCGGGTGAGCGAGCGTTCGGTGGAGCAGTGGCGCCGGGCCTGGCGTGAAGGCGGTATGGAGGGTCTGAAGTCGAAGGGACCGGCGAAACTGCCGAAGCTGTCGGATGAACGGTTCGCCCTGCTGGAAAAGGAGCTGGCGAAAGGGCCGGCCGCGCATGGCTGGGAAGATCAGCGGTGGACGCTGGAACGTGTCAGAACGCTGATCGGCCGCCGGTTCAAGGTCAGTTGCTCGATCGCGGGAGTGTGGCGGCTCCTGCACCGCCACGGCTGGTCCTGGCAGAGCCCGGCCCGTCGCGCGCTGGAACGTGACGAGCACGCGGTCGAGCTCTGGAAGAAGGATGTGTGGCCGCAGGTGGAAGCGCCGCGGCGGCGCTCGATGCCTGGATCGTCTTCGAGGACGAGGCCGGGTTCGCGATGACGCCGCCACGAGCCCGCACGTGGGGGCGACGCGGGCAGACTCCCGTAGTGAGAGTGCGGGGACGGTCCCGGCGACGGATCTCGATCGCCGCGATGTGCTGCTACCGGCCCGGGGAAAGGTCCCGGATGATCTACCGGCCCCGCTTCCACTTGCTACTCAAAGGAGCACGTAAGAGTTTCGCCTGGCAGGACTACCGCGACCTCCTGGTCCGCGCGCACCTGCAACTCGGCGCCCCGATCGTTGTCGTCTGGGACAATTTGAACACTCATCGTGCCGCCGGGATGAGGAAGTACGCGGGCGACCACGAATGGCTCACCATCATCCAACTTCCCTCCTACAGCCCGGACTTGAATCCCGTGGAGGGCATCTGGTCTCTGCTGCGGCGCGGCCCGATGGCCAACACCGCATTCACTGACCCCGACCACCTCACCCGAACCCTCCGCCGAGGACTCGCCCGCATCCAGCGCCACCCCGAGCTCATCGACGGCTGCCTCACCGAAACCGGACTGACCCTCGCTTCAGACCCCTCGAAGCCAATCCGAAAAGGTCAGTAGTAGCAACTGCGGTACAGCGGTTGGCGCTGAGCATGCCTGCGTGGAGCCGGACGAACTCCAGGACGCTCGGCTGGACCGCCGTCACTGCCATGTCACGTGTGGCACACGCGCCTTGTCGCCGCTCGCGTCGCGGACCCGCATGGACCACCGGCCGTCTTCCCGCTGACGTGCGGCCGGGTCGGGCCACGCGGCTTGTGGCCCGACCCGGTTCTGAAGGTCACCGGATGAGGGTGCGCAGGACGTCGCTGCTGGCTCCGTGGTGGTGAGGCCCCCGATAACGGCGGTGGCGGGGTGGACGCCGGTGAGGGCGGTGAGGCCGCCGATGACGAGTCCGGTCAGCAGGACGACGGTGGTGTGGAGGGAGAGGAAGGACCCGGCCTGGCCCGATCGTCCGGCCACACCCATCAGATGCAACCGGGTCCGTCTCGTCCGGCGGAGGTCACGTAGCCAAGTGGGTCACGGCCGCTTGAGGTGAGCTTGGACGGTGAAGCTCAGACCGGTAAACGTCGCGAAGCAGACGCCGCCGGCACCGAGCGCGGCGAGTGCTTCGGCGGCCAGGTGCCGGACCACGAGGTAGCCGACGAAGAACGCGATGACGCCCGTCATGAGGGACACCGCGACCTTCAGATACGTGATCTTCGCGTTCGCCCGGTCGAGCTTCTCGGTGAGGGAGCGGTTGTCCGTCTGCAGATGCGCGAGGGAAGTGGCCATGTCGGAGGCCTCCTACGTGGTTTCTGGAGCCGCCCGGTCTTGGCCGACCCTGGCTGCGCCGTGCAGCCAGGACTGATGCAACAGGTTCTGCGCACAAGGGGCATCGTTGATCGACATCGGAATGACCGTGGAATCAATCCGAGGCCATCGAGCCGCGAGGTCAGCCTGTTTGTGCAGGTAGAGGCATGATCTGTTGAGACCGTTCGGGCCGTGCCGGATCTGTTCGCAGTTCGACGGACGCTGCTCGGGGCGATGGGTCATGCTGATCCCCCGGATCTCTCGGCGTGGAGGATCACAGCGGTATGGCCAGCGAGTGGTTTATGGACCTGCGGAACACGAGCAACTGGTCGCAGTACGGGAAGGTTCTGGGTGACTTCCGGGTGAAGTACACGCACCCGACGACCCAGCTCCAGGACCACGGCGATGAGGTCCTCGCCCTCACGCCTGAGCTGAAGCTTGTCCTCGACAAGGCGCCGTCCGGGACGACGTTCTGCAACCACTCCACCCCCAACCGGGGCAACGAGCCGGACTGGCGCTATGTGGAGCTTCTCCTGCGGATCGCCACCCGTAAGGCAGCCCTGAGGATGCGCGCCCAGGATCAGGGGAATGACCTGGTCGCGCTGTGGGCGTGCGAGCATCAGCGGCTCGGCGGGTCAACCGGCAACATCCAGATCTCCACCGTCAAGAACGTGCCACAGAACCTGATCGAGGCCCTCGCCGGATCTTTGGCCGCGCCGGCGGCTACGGCAACACCGCCTTGGACGCCGCCCGCCGAGCCCTCCGGCGTGCCGGTCACCATGCCCGGTCTACTCGTCTCGCCGCCCTCACCGGCGGTGGCCGCCCCCATTCTGGTCGGGTCCGTGCCGCGGCTGGCCTCGGCCTTCCAGGACCGCACCAGCGTGCGTCACAGGATCGATCGGGCCCGTGACAGTCATGCCACGACGGTCCTGACGCAGGTGCTCTCGGGCGGCGGCGGAGTGGGCAAGTCCCAGATGGCAGCCGCCTACGCCCACCAAGCGCTGGCCGCCGGGACCGAACTGGTGGTGTGGGCCAACGCCACCGAGATCGACCAGATCACCGCCCTGTACGCGCAAGCCGCCCACCGCGTCCAAGCCCCCGGGGCTCAGGGCGTAGACGCCGAGAGCGACGCGCAGGCATTCATGACCTGGCTCGCCACGACGTCCCGCTCCTGGCTGGTGGTCCTCGATGACATCACTGACCCCAACGCCGCCGAACCGTGGTGGCCACCCCCCTCCCTCTCCAGCAGAGGCTGGGTACTGGCCACCACCCGCCGCCGTGAGGCCCAACTCTCCGGGGGTGGCCGGACCGTGATCCCCATTGACACCTACACTCCCAGTGAAGCAGCCGCCTACCTGCGCGATCGTCTCACCACCGAAGAAACCACCCACCTGCTGGACGACCGTGCTGTCGCACTCGCCACCACGCTGGGGCTTCTGCCGCTGGCGCTCGCCCACGCCGCCGCCTACATGATCAACGAAGACGTGAACTGCTCCCAGTACCTTCACCTCTTCAACGACAGCACCGCACAACTGGACGACCTCCTACCCCGCCACGCCGACACCGAGGGATACGGCCGCCAGGTCGCCGCCGCGCTACTCCTCTCCCTCGACGCCGCCCAGAAATGCGACCCCATCGGGCTAGCTGTCCCTGCACTACGCCTTGCCGCTGTCCTGGACCCCGCTGGCCACCCCCAGACCTTATGGACCGGCGAATTCTTCGACCATCACCTGGAAGCCCACCACGCCGCGCGCCCCGGTTCGGGCTCGGCCCGGGCCGCGCTTCGGCTGCTGCACCGCTACGGCCTGATCACCGACAACTTCCGCAACGGCCCGCGCGCCGTCCAGGTGCACGCCCTCACCGCCCGAGCCGCCTTGGAGATAACCCCGGCCGCCGAACTCCCCGCGACCGTCAGAGCTGCCGCCGACGCTCTCCTGGAGCTCTGGCCAGAAGCTGATCACACGGACCCCGAGCTGTGCGCCGTCCTGCGGGCCAACACCGACATCCTGCACACGCACGCCGCAGACCTCCTGTGGGGCCCTGACAGCCACCCGGTCCTGTACCGGGCCGGCCACAGCCTTTCCGACGCGGGCCTCTACACCGCTGCGATTGTCCACTGGGACCGCCTGGTGACGGATGCCCTGCGGCTGTTGGGTTCTGAACACCACGACACCCTGACCGCCCGGGCCAACCTGGCCAGCTCTTACCGCCGGGCCGGGCGTACGGCTGAGGCCGTTGCCCTGTTGGAGCAGGTGGTGGCCGACAGCGAGCGGCTGTTGGGTCCTGAGCACTCCGACACCCTCACCGCCCGGGCCAACCTGGCCACCTCGTATCGGCAGGCGGGGCGTACGGCTGAGGCCATCGTCCTGCTGGAGCAGGTGCTGACCGACGCTCAGCGGCTGTTGGGTCCTGAGCACTCCGACACCCTCACTGTCCGGAACAACCTGGCCACCTCGTATCGGCAGGCGGGGCGTACGGCTGAGGCCATTGTCCTGCTGAAACGGGTGCTGGACGACGCCCTGCGGCTGTGGGGTGCCGAACACCACGACACCCTCGCTGTCCGGAGCAGCCTGGCCAGTTCTTACCGGCAGGTAGGGCGTACGGCTGAGGCCGTTGCCCTGTTGGAGCAGGTGGTGGCCGACAGCGAGCGGCTGCTGGGTCCCCAACACCACGACACCCTCACCGTCCGGGCCAACCTGGCCAGCTCCTATCGGCAGGCGGGGCGTACGGCTGAGGCCATCGTCCTGCTGGAGCAGGTGCTGGACGACGCCCTGCGGCTGTGGGGTGCCGAACACCACGACACCCTCGCTGTCCGGAGCAACTTGGCCAGCTCTTACTCGCGGGCGGGGCGTACGGCTGAGGCCGTTGCCCTGTTGGAGCAGGTGGTGGCCGACAGCGAGCGACTGCTGGGTCCCCAACACCACGACACCCTCACCAATCGGGGCAAACTGGAAGCGATTGCCAAAGAAGGTGGCACCCGTAGCAGGTGAGCCCTGAATTATTGCTGCATGGGACGATGCACTTCGATCAGCCCTTGCCTCGCGAGCTGAAGGTCGTCGATTCCTCCTCGCTGTTCAGGTTGGAGAAGCGGGCATATGACCTCGGTTTGAGCCAGCGTGGGTGCAAGCCAATGTGGTGCCCGACGGAACCCACTACCTGTGGCCAGACTTCTGGCACTCCCTGTCCCACCGCCCGGACGTTCCACGTCAGCTGCGGTGCGAACTGCTGATCACTCTGCGTGAGGGAGAACGCGTGGGGAGCTTGCTGGATGTACTTCCCGATGCCTTCACCCCGCTGCCGCGGGTGACTTCACGAGATGAAGGCATGCAGGTACGTCAGCTCCTCGGTCACGCTCCCTCGGTCAGGGAATGGCTACTGCGGGAGGGCGAGGGCTCGGGTCGGCTGTGACAGACAAGCGTCGCCAGCAGACGAGTGCGCATCCCAGAGTGAGGAAGGCTTCGTGGATGTCGTCGCGAACCTCCCAGCGAATCCGCAGACGGCGGAACCAGTGCAGGTGGGCCGGGTGCGGCGCCACGCCCTGCGCCGGCGTTGTGCTCCTGCTCGTTGCCCGCCGACGTCGTCAAAGGGATCAGGACGGATGGTTTGCGGAGGGCAGTGAGTTCGGCGATCGTGCCCGCGCCGCCTGCGGGAGATGACGACGCCGGCGAGCGCGAGGACATCGGGGAGTTCCGGGCCGATGAAGTCGGTGACCAGGAAGCCTCTTCCGGAGGCCCTCCCCGAGCGCCGGGTCGTGATCATCATGTGCGGCTGCACGACTCCGGGCGCGGAACCGGTGCTCAGCCACGAGCACAAGCAGATTGAACGACAGCCGTACGAGGAGGGACTCGACGGGCTGCCAGCCCTCCATCGGCACTCGATCACCGCTCGCGCGCATCCCTCCAGTAGTCATGGAGCATCTCGGTTGGCCACGAAGGCTGTGTGACAGGGCCGCGCGGGAGCATCTCCTTGAACACGGCCACGAAGTCGATGACCGGTGTGCCGTCGACGGCGTCGAGGTCCGTCACGTGGAGGTCGCGCCCGTCCACTCCGAGCAGGCGGGGGAACGACGTCGCGATCCGGGCGGGGCGCCGGTGGTTGCGGTGTACGAAGGTTCCGGTCGCCGGCCACTCCGGGTTGTTGCGAGGGCTGCGGGCATGCAGCGCGACGTCGCTGGGTGAGCCCTCGGAGAAGTACCAGGTGACCTGGAGATGCGAGAACTCCTCGATCCCCTGCAACGTGTCGAGGGGGTAGTCCGGGCGCAGCCGGATGATGGATTCCACGCCGCCCTGGAAGTCGTCGCCGACCTTCAGATGGCCCCCCACAACCGTGGCGACGATCGGCACCTCGATGGACTGTTCGGTCACAACTGCCCCTTCTTTCCCTCCAGATGGGATGCCCGGTACGTGTCCGCACCGCGCGCCCCATCGTCATGGCGCGGTCAGGCTACTCGCCTGAGCACGGCCTTGGCTCGTTCGTCGATCTCCGCTGCCGCGCTGATCCCGCGGTTGCGGTACGGGGAGAGAACCCGGCGCATGTTGATCACCGCATCGCGGGCTCGACCGGAATGGACGCCGTTCATGGCGTCCAGGGCTTGGGCCCAAGTGCCGCACGCGGCCTCGACGTTGCCCTGACTTGCCTGCGCGGCGCCCAGGTATCCCAAGGTCACGACGTGAGTGCGACCGAAGGCACCGGTCTCCCTCGTATGGACGCTGCGCCAGAACTCGTCCTGGGCTCCCTGGAGGTCGCCGAGAGCCCAGAGCGCGCGAGCTGTTTCGTGCGCCAGGCTGGCCTCGGAGAAGAACCAGACACGGGCGGGCTCGTCATCCCCGGGCTTTGCCGCCGCGAGGTCGTCCTCAGCCCGGAGGAGGGCTGTACGCGCTTCTTGCCGCCGTCCGGCCGTGGCCAGGCTCCGCGCCCGCACGACGCCTAGCAAGGCTCGTTCGCGCGGAGTCGCCAGGGTGTACCGCTTGTGTTGGACCGAGGCCGTCGCGATGTCCACGGCTGCCTTGGGGTGGCCGAGATCTGTCGCCTGGTGGGCCATGGCTCGCAGGACGTGGCCGGCCAGCGGTGCGTCTTCGGCCTCGGCCGCCAGCTTCACCGCCAGGGTGAAGTACCGCCGGGCGGCCTCGTGGTGCGATGCGTCGAAGCTCATCCAGCCGGCGACGTACACCAGCTCGGCGGCGGCGGCGAAGAGGCGGCAGCGCGTCTCGTCACTGGCGAAGACACCGCCGACGTACGTCGCGACGTCGTCGTAGATGTACTGGTAGAGGGCTGTCCGGCCGTCCACTCCGCCTTGGCGTTGGTCGCGCTTCGAGAAGAACTCGGTCATCTCCTTCAGCGCGTTGATCTCGGCAGTCCCGATTCTCCGGGTCGTCGAAGCGGGGCGCGATCGGGCACGCTCGGGGGCCTCGTCCCACCACGTCTGTCCAGGCAGGGCGAGTCCGGTCACCGAGTAGGCAGTGCCGGCCAGCACTCGGCGTCGCTCCAGGTCCACGTTGCTTCTCCCCAGATCCACCAACGCACTCACCGTATCGACGTCCCATTCGGATGCCATTACCGCACCCGATTTCGGCGGGGTGAGGCCGATCTCGGCGGGAGTGATGGGGCGTTGGAGCCGACGGGACAATGTCTCGCTCAAGATAATGGGCGCCCGCCCGGAGGGTTCCGTTCCCGCGATCCACATCGCGATGTGCGAGCGGCTGGTGCCGAGCAGCTCGTCGGCGCCGACCTCGGCCGCAACCCGTACGAGGGCAGCGGCGACCTTCGGCTGCGACCAGCCGGTTTCCGCGATCACAGCGGCAAGCTTCTCGTTCCGCTCGCGCCTCATCGTGCGCCCCTGTTCACAAGATGATCTTTGACGGGTTTGACGGCATCGCCGACCGGTGGGGGATACCAACCCACCGTGATTCACGGTTCGCTCAAGGTCAACCAAACCACCAACTGGCTTTCCCCCGGGAGGGATTCGGTGAACGCAATTCAGACGTACGGCTCTGGAGACCGGATGCCGCCGGGCGGGCAGGGCCATGTCTCCGAGCCTGCCCAGGCCAGAGAAGGAGGTCCGAGAACGGCGGTCGACACGCACCTCCGCAGCTTCGACGCCTCCACCGAGACCTGCCGCCGAGTCCTTGACGGACTCCGGCGGACACTGTGAGGAGGCCGAGATGATGCCTATCTGGAGCCTGGAGTCCGTCATCGAGTCCCCCGAGTACCGGGTGAGCCTCACCATGGTCTCGGACGACATGGCACCCGGGGCGGCACGGACCTTCACGCGGGAAACGCTGTCGGCCTGGGGACTTGAAGAGCTGATGGACCGCACGGTCCTGATCGTCAGCGAACTCACCACGAACGCCGAGCGCCACGGCGGTACGCCAGGCGGCACCGAGCGCCCTTCGGACGCGGACAGCCAGGTGGTGGTCGAGCACATCACGCTGACCCTCACCGCCCAGAGCGGAACCGTGGGCATCGAGGTGGAGGACAACTCCCCCCTGCCGCCGATCCCTCGCACCAGCGGGCCGGACTCGCTGGACGGACGCGGTCTTCTGCTCGTCACGGCCGAGGCCGACGCATGGACGGCTTGCCTCAATCAAGACGGCAGCGGCAAGCGGGTTCTCGCGGTCGTGAAACGCCGAGAGTCCGTCCCCTGCGGCCCGACCCCCACCGCACACCCCTTTCAGCCCTACTCGCTCGCCATGGAGGCGTTCGCCATGCCTGCTCAACACGCGCCCGTCGCCGCGCCCTTACCTCCGAGGAAGAAGATGGAAGACGTCGTGACGCAGCACGCGCCGATCGCGCAGCCGAGGGCGACCAGGGCTGGGACTGTCCAGCCGAGGCCGTACATCGCTCCCAGGTTGTTGACCTTGATGACGCGGCGGATCGCGTCGTCGACTGAGCTGTTGGCTGCTTGGAACAGGCCGTCGGACAGAGCGTCGACCACGGTGATGGCGACGGAGGTGAAGGCGACGGCGCAGAAGGAGAAGAGGACGCCGGTCATCGTGCCGATCGCCGCCTGGGCGAGGGCGCGTTCGTCCCGTCGCCAGGCCGCGAACATCAACTGGATGCAGAACGTGCCGACGGTCAAGGCGAGGCCGATGGGCAACAGCAGCTCGTAGTTGTCCCGGAACCAACCGGCGTTGAGATCGATGGCGGTGGTTTCGTTGACGGCCTTGGCGGCGAGGTCGGCCGCGCTGGCGGCCAGCTCACCCGCTGACTTCGCGATCCACGCCCCGATGCCGTCCGTGACGGTCCCGGCGGGGTTGGTGGCGAAGTCGACGGTGTCGCAGACGGTGTTCATCAGCGGAAGGTCGCAGACTCCCATGGCGGTACCTCCTTTCTGGGGTGGGGGTCAGGGCGCGACGGTCGGCAGGACACCGGCCAGGGAGCAGGGCTGGGAGGGGCGGCACTGGACCGCGAGGGTGGTGACGCGGTTCTCGGCACCGCCGTGCGGTGAGCCGTTCCAGGCGATCGACTGTTTGCCGGAGACCGTCACGGCGTAGACGTACGCGGTGGTGATCGCCCCAGGGTCCGCCTGCAGGGCCTGGGTGAACGAGTCGGGGAAGTGCGCCTCGTTCACGGTGGCGGTGGCGAACTGGCCGTTGGCGGCCATCTCCTTCCACAGCACGCGCGAGGGAACGAGCGCGTCGACCGAGGCGCTGTCGGCGTACTTTGTCTCGCTGGTCAGCCACTTGTGCAGGGCAGACAGCAGCTCATGCTGGGAGTAGGCACGGGTGTCGTAGGACCACAGCGCCGCGGCTGCCGCCTTCCCGAAGGTGATCGGGTCGTGCGTGGACGGGGGCATGGGCAGTGCACTGCGGCTCCCGTGCGGTGGTGGGGAGGAGAAAGCAGAAGCGGTCGGAGAGGAGTGGGAAGCCGAACTCGCCTGCGGTGCGGGAGCCTTGGAGGAGGTCCTGCCGTCGCGGGTGAGGTAGGCGGCCAGGCCGGCGAGGGCGACGAGCACCACCAGGACAGCGGTGCCGAGCAGCGCCCGGCGGCGCACGCGAGATGCGCCGCCGGGGTTCGTGGAACGGGGAGACATCAGTGGACCTGCGTCCCAAGCGTGCTGAAGAACGCCACCACACCGTTCGCGGCACCCAGCAGGAGGGCCGCGCCAGCGCTGACCAGCACGCCCTTCTTGCCGCTGGCCTCGGCCTGGTGACCGCCGGAGTGATGGCCCCAGGCCCACACGCCCGCGCTGACGGCGAGCGCGCCGACCACGGCGATGATCCCGAAGAGGTTGATCGAGCCCATCACCTGCTTGAGGACCGCCAAGCCGGGGAGGCCACCATCGTTCGGCTTGATCCCGGGGTCGTAGGCGAGCTGGACGACCTTGTCGGCGAGATACATTAAGAACTCCAGTTCGATTTAATGCACACCAAAGCCCGAGGGGGGCGAAGCGGCGGTGCAAGGAAAGGGGGAGGGGAGAAGCGCCGGTCAGACGACTCGGCGGGCCGCGAGGATCTGCGGCTTCCAGGACGCGAGGGTCGCGAGGCGGACCACGTCACCGGTGTGTGGGGCGTTCACGATCAAGCCCTGGCCGACGACCATCCCGACGTGTTCCGGGACTTCGGCAGTCCCCTCGGTGAAGACGAGGTCACCGGGCTGGAGAGCGTCGACCGATACCGCCTTGCCCTCCTTGACCTGCGTGTACGTCGTCCGCGTGAGGGCGACCCCGGCGGCCTTGTACGACTGCTGCATCAGCGAGGAGCAGTCGCAGCGGCCCATGGGGTCGGGCCCGTGGGAATCGGCGCAGCTCCCGCCCCACTGGTACGGGGTGCCGAGCTGGCCGAGCGCCCAGCGGATCGCCGTCTGGACCTTCGGCGGAGCGTCTGCCGGGATCTTGTATCCGGCCGGCACCGCGCCGGGCGGGATGGTCCCGAAGTCGGTCCCGTCCCCGCCGCTCGTACAGCCACCCGCGGTACTCGCCGGAAAACTACCCGTGCTGCCCGAGCCGGATGGCGAAGGGCTCGGCGACGTGCCGCCGGCCGTCGACAGCAGCGGCTCGATCGCCTGCTGCAAGGCGGTGGCCAGGGGCTCCCACTTCGCGTAAGCCTCGGGGAAGCCGGACTTCTGCACCGCTTGGGCGGCCTGGGTGACGGACAGGGACTGCCAGCCCGAGACCTTCTCCAGCGCCTCGTAGAACTTCGTCGAGGCGTACACAGGGCCGAGGATCTCGTTCGCGGTGCCCCATCCCTGCAATGGACGCTGCTGGAACAACCCGAGGCTGTCGCGGTCGCCGTAGGTCAGATTCCGCAGGCCGCTCTCCTGCAAGGCAGTCGCCAGGGCCACGATCTGGCCCCGGGCCGGGATGTTCATCGCGACACCCGTGGCCTGGATGGTCTTGGCGTTGGGCACCTGCTCGGCCGGGTCGTCCAGGCCCGGCACCGAGACCGTTCCCCTGTCTCCGTCGTCCAGGATCGCCTTCACCTGAGCGGCAACGGCCGAGGTATCCACAGCCTGTGTACCGCCGGTCGAGCAGGAGGCCGAAGCACTCCCGGCCGCGATACCGAGGATCGGAACGGCCAGCAGCAGCGGACCGGAGGCGCAGAGACCGACGACAGTTCCGGTGGTCTTCTTCATCGCCGTCGCCGTTCGCAGGGGCGGACAGCCCGGCCGGGCAACGGGGTTGGGTCAGGGCGTGGGCGTATCAGGGCGTGCTGCATCGCAGCGGCTCCTCGGGTTCGTAGGAGGCGCGGTGCCGACTTCTCGTGCAAAGCCGTCGGCACCGCGCCGATGTGAATCCGCCTCTCAGGGCGGGCCCGTGTCAGGGGAGTTGGTAGCTCCCGGACGCCGGTTTCAGGTCATGCGCGGCAGCCAGCCGCGCTCGTAATCTCAGGCGGTGCACCGGGTCTCCTCACGGCTTCGAGAACGGGGGGCCAACGTGCCCTCCCGGCCGCGCTTTTGGACGCGGCAACACGGATCAGCACAGGTCATCTGGGGTGGAGCCGGGCTCTTCCTCGGTGACACGGCGAGACAGTAGACCGGGATTCCGGCCGCACCAAACGACCGCCGAACCCGGGCCCGGAGTACGACACGGGCTCGTTAGGTGCGGCCGGAAATCGCGGTTAACCTCCGGCGCAACCCAGCTCCGAACGGCCGCTGTTGACCGCCGTCCGGAGCTGGCCCAGTCCCGTCGTGCCCTGAAAGAGGCCCCGCACATGAGCTACACGCTGCACCGAGGCGACGCCCTCACCGTGCTGAAGACCCTCCCGGACGAGAGCGTCAACGCCGTCATCACCGACCCCCCGTACAACTCCGGCGGACGCACCAGCTCGGACCGCACCGGCCGCACCGCCCGCGCCAAGTACGTCACCAGCGGATCGGCGCACGACCTGCAAAACTTCCCCGGAGAGAACCGCGACCAGCGGAGCTACCGAAGCTGGCTGACCGCGCTGCTCACCGAGGCATACCGGGCCGCGACCGAGCACTCCGTCGCCATGGTGTTCTCCGACTGGCGCCAGGAGCCGACCACCAGCGACGCCCTGCAGATGGCGGGCTGGACCTGGAGCGGCACGATCCCCTGGATCAAGCCCGCCAGCCGGCCCCGCAAGGGCGGGTTCAAGCAGTCGGCCGAGTTCATCACTTGGGGCGTCAAGGGCAGCCTCGAAAAGGACCGGGACCTCTACCTGCCCGGCCACTTCATCGCTTCCCAGCCGCGCAAGGACCGCGTCCACATCACCCAGAAGCCGGTCGAGATCATGCAGCAGCTCGTGCGGATCTGCCCCGAAGGCGGCACCGTGCTCGACCCCTTCACAGGCAGCGGTTCCACGGGCGTCGCCGCCCTGCGCGAGGGCCGGCGGTTCGTCGGCGTCGAGTTGTCCTCGCACTACGCCGACGTCGCAGAGCGAAGGCTCCGAGCGGAGCTGACCCAGGACGACTTCGTCCTGGCAGGACCGGAGGCATGAGTATGAGAGCGACCGGACCAGGGCCGACGGACCGCAGACCCCAAAGGACGGCTGGTGCATTGAGAAACCGAGGCACCAGCCGCCCTTCCTGTTGCGTCAGGCCGCCTCGAACGCCCGCCGGATCAGCGGTCCCGCCTTCTCCAGGTCGGCCGCCGAGGCGATCCGCACCTCCAGGTCGCCCGTCCCGAGGTGGCCGATGCCGCGCATGTCGCGCGAGAAGCCCTCCTCCAGCTCGACCGTGTCCGGGTTGACCTTGAGGTAGACCAGGATCGCCTGGTGCTTCGGGCGGAAGATGACGGAGGCGACGTTCACCAACCGACGGTAGGCGATGTAGTGCCGAAGCTGAGCCACCTCCACCTCGCCCCAGACGGTGAGGGACTCATCCAACTCGGCGTACAGGTCCTGCAGGCAAGCGGGAGCCGCGTCCGGAGGCGCCTGGACCGACCCGACGCTGGCACCGGTCGGCACCTCCCTCTGCCGACTCCGCCGCCGAGCCGGAGCGGGACTGGGAGACCCAGATGTGGACTCGATCAGCAGCAGGCTCAGCAGCTCGCCGTCGAAGACGCGGTAGCGAACCAGGTCGATCCGCTCGTGCAGCCGGTGCACGGCGACCCGGTCGTGGTGCGAGAAGCTGGCCGCGATGCAGACCATCCGCGGGTTCCGCCAGTCGATCGCCTCGGCGGCCTCGGAACCCAGCTTCTCCTTGACCAGCGCCTCGAACTCGTGACGTGCGGAGTCCAGCCACGACAGGTAGGAGACGGCCTGTGAGAGGACACCGCTGTCAGCACCCTTCTTGTACTCGATCAGCGCAGGCGTGCCGTTCTCGTCCAGGCCGAGCGAGTCGATCCGGCCACGGTGCCAAGGCCCCGTCGGGTACTCCGACGCCAGGAAGCGGATGCCGAGCATGGCCTCCATACCTGCCTCGACCCGCCGCTGCAGTTCCACCTCCAGCGCGACCGTCGAGCCCCGCAGCTCGGCGTCCTGGCCATCGGCAGCCAACCGGAACAGCTTCAGGTCGGTCACCAGCGTCCCCCTCCGTGATCACTACAGGAGGAGCAATCGAAACCGGCCTGCCGGTATTCCGGACTGGGCGCAAACCACCCCAATCAAGGCCGCCTTGCGGAAGAATGTACGCGGCCACAGAGAACCTGGGTACGGAGGTGAAGTGGAACCGTCGCGCGTCGGAGTCGTGCTGGTCCACGGGCCCTTCGCATCCCCGAAGACTTGGGATGCGTGACGGCCGCCTGGTTTCCTACGGGAGACCTCGCCGCGTCTGGATCCGGCGAGCTGGCGGCTGTGCTGTGGATCAGGACAGATTGGTCCCTTCGGGCTCCATACTCACGGATACTCTGTGGAGAAGGCGGCGAAGGGGAGAAACGTGGAGAGCCTGTTCCGAGTGGTCGAGCCGCGCGACGACGTGCTGGCTGGCGAACTCACAGAGTCGCGTTTTGCCGCGTCACTCGAGGAGGTCATCGCCGGTACGGCCCCGGACACGTATGCCGACGCAGGGCACTTCTTCGCGGCCACTTTCCCGTCGGCTGGCCTGAAGTCATTGCTCAATGAGGTCCTGGGCCGCATCGGCGGTGGCAAGCCGGACGGCGCCAGTGTGATCCGGCTGGAGACCAACCTCGGCGGTGGTAAGACCCACAACCTCATCGCGCTGTTCCATGCGGCTCGAGGACGACTTGACGCAGTTCACGCGGCAGAGTTCATGGACGCCTCACTTCTCCCGGCCGAGCCGGTGGAGCAGGTGGGGGCGTTCGTCGGCACCAGCACCGGTGCGCAGAGCTTCCCCGAGGTCGCCGGCGTCACTCCCCGTACTGTCTGGGGGTACCTAGCCCTTCAGATTGGTGGGGCTGCCGGGTACGAGTTCGTTCGAGCGGATGACGAGGCGCTGACTGCTCCGGGCTCCGATGCGATCAAGCGGATGCTGGGAGATCGCCCCTCCCTGCTCCTCATCGATGAGATCGCTCGCTACTACCACGTCGCCAAGGGGGTGCGAGTCGGCGAGACTACGCTCGCCAGCCAGACCACGGCCTTCCTGATGGCGCTCATGGAGGCGGTGGACGGTCTGCCCCATGCGGCATTGGTGATTACCACCACCGGGGTGACTGACGCATTCGGCGACGCGACCAGCGATGTGCTTGAGGCCATCAACGAGGCTCGTTCGCTCATGGCGCGCAAGGAGCTGGTCCTTCGCCCCAGTGAGGAACCCGATCTCCCGAAGATCCTTGCGCGTCGCCTCTTCAAACAGCGCGAGAGCGGTAGCGCCGCGGCGGAGGCCGCCCAGGCGTATGCGGAGGCCGCCGACGCCGCGTATGCCAGTGGCCTTGACCTCCCAGAGGGCATGGTTGGCAGCGGCTGGGCATCAGAGGTTGCGCGTACGTATCCGTTCCATCCCGCCCTTATCCGGATCTTGGACAAGCGTCTGTCTACGATCCCGAACTTCCAGCGCACCCGGGGCGCGCTGCGGCTCCTTGCCCGTGTTGTGCGTCGGCTGTGGGCGCAGCAACCGGAAAGCACCTACTTGATTCACCCGCACCACATCGATCTCGCGGAACGGGTTATCGCCGAGGAGCTCTCCAGCCGGCTGGAGAGACCACAGTTCGAGCCTGTGATCCGCGCAGACATCGCGTCGCAGGCCGGGGCGGAGTTGTCACACGCGGAGCGGGTCGACGAGCGGATGGGCGCGCCGTACGGGCGTCGTCTTGCTGCCGCGGTCTACCTCTACTCCCTTACACGTGAAGTGCCGGGTGTGCAGCCCCCCGAGCTCTTCGGCGCAACGCTCGTCCCTGGGGACGATCCGAACCTGCTTCAGAAGGCGCTTGATGGCCTCGAGACCGCCTGCTGGTATCTGCACGCCGATGTGCGCGGCTACCGCTTCTCGACCGAGGCATCCCTGGTGAAGCTGATCCAGGAGGCCGAAAGTGAAATAAGCGTGACCAAGGCGCGCACCAAGGCCACGAAGATCCTCACCGAACAGTTCCGCGACAGCACGCTCAAGGTCCGTCGCCACTGGGACGACGCGAAGGTCCCAGACAACGCCGAGGATGCCTGGCTGGTCGTAATGCACTGGGACGACTTCGGCGACCCGCGCGGCGTGGATCTTCACGGCGTCATCCCGCCCAAGATCCAGGAGCTGTGGGAGCGCACTCCGTCCGGCGGAGTTCGCGAGTACCGCAACAGGCTGGTGCTTCTAGCACCGTCACTGGGCACGCATGATGCGATGGTCCGTGCCGTGAAGACGCATCTCGCCCTTGAGGAGCTCTCCATGAGCTCCGACACGCTGAACGCCCTGACGCCTGAAAAGCGTGGGGAGCTCAAGGACAAGGCCAAGGAGTCCGCCCTCATGGCGAGGGTCGCGGTCTGCAACCACGTGAACGCGCTGTATGTGCCTACGAGCCAGGGCCTCGAAGCAGTACAGCTTGATCAGGTCACCACCTCTTCGGTATGGCCCAACCAGACCGATGCGATCTTGAGTCGTCTGGCTGCAATGGAGAAGACACTCCGCGCCGGCGACAAGGCAATCGACCCGGCTCATGTCAAGAACAAGCTCGGCGACCTGATGAATCGGCCCCAGCCGACTGAAGAGCTGGTCAAGGCATTCGCCAGGCGTCCTGACCTCAAGATGGTCTTCGACCGGGCCCAGCTGGTTTCCCTGATCAGTGCCGGTGTTCGCAACGGAGTGTGGGAATACCAGGACCCGGACCGTGGCGACGATGGCTGGGCAACCAGGGAGCACCCTGGTGCGAGCATTCGTCTAGCGGCTGACGTGCTCCTGCACCCGCCCGGCTCAGCTCCGGCGCCCGCCGAGCAGGCGTGTCCTCTGTGCGACACCGTCCATCCTGGTCGTGGCTGCCCGGACGAGACACTGAACGGCTCTCCGAACGGCGGCATCCAGCTGGGCCTGCAACCGGCCAAGCCCACGGTATTCACCGGAACTGGCGCGGCTGGGAGCGCCTTCGCGCAGGCACGCAGCGCAGCGGCGGATACGCAGCGGGAGAGGCTGCTGGAACTGAAGATCGAGATCGATCACCTTGGCGCCGGAGGTGGCCCCGAGCTGCTGCGACTGCATTCGATCGTGCCAGCGGCGACTCTGGGTGCCGAGCTGACCTACGCCGTAGACGTGGTCGTCACCCTCGGCGATGGCGACAGCCAGATGCACACGGCAAAGGTTTCCTACCTGGGCACACCCAGCGACTATGCTCCGCTTCGAGAAGCCCTCAAGCAGCTACTCGGCCCGCGTGAGTCCGTTCTCAAGGCATCGGTCACCGCGGCTTTCGCCGATCCGACTCCGTTGTCTGGGGACGTGGCTGAACGGTTTGCTCAGGCTGCACGAGACACTGGTCCCACCAAGTGCAGAATCTCGATGCGCACTGAGAGTGACGAATGAGCCGAGCCGAGCAGTACACCTGCCTGATTACCCGCGATGAGGATGGGCGAATTGTCGCTGTAGACGTAGCCGCTGACGACCTCGACGGCGGCCACCGCTCCATCCACGTGAACGGCGGACGGGCTACGCATATCGCTGCTCCGCTCCAGGACGTGCTACGTGCCGCAGGTTTTCGCGGCCGGGACTGGACTTCACGGAAGCCGCTAGACCTTGATCCCATGCTCGGCGCCCACGCAGAACTGTTGCTACGTGCTGTCAAACCGCTCCGGCGGACCGATCGCATCGTCGACATCGCTGAGGGCGTGGCAGGCATGAGCCGCGAGGAGGCTGCATACTGGCACGCCCAGGTGCAGCATCGGCATGGGCTCAAGGCGTTGCGCATTCTCCTCGATGGCGGCCAGCGACGGTAACTCCCCGGCACCGCGGCGGAAGGCGGGCTCGGTGACCACATGAGTCGGTACGTGTTGACCGATGTCCTCGCGTTTGACTACCCACGCGTTCAGGCAGAAGCCGCAAACTGGCCTCACCGTGTCGGTGCGGAATGGCATGCTGGGCGCGTCGGGACGACTCGTACTGATCTGAGACGAGTGGCCCCAGTGATGGGCAGAGAGACGATTGGCGGGACGTGGCGGACACGACCGCTGTCCAAGAGCAATGGGAGGTCGGCCTGTGAGCCGCAGTTTGATTGAGCAGTGGCTTCCGGCGGCCCCCCTCGGAGTCGAGAGCGTGCGAGAGCGCGCGACTTTCACGGCGCTGCCGCCTTCGTTTGCACTTCATGTCTGGTGGGCACGGCGTCCGCTCATCGCCAGCCGCGCAGCTGTGGTCGCTTCAGTGCTGCCAGCCTGGCCTTCCACCGAGGACGCTGCTAAAGATGTAGAAGCCCGTCACATCTTGACTGCTCTTGAAGCAGAGTTCCCTGGTGGGGAAGAGGCGTACCACGCCTGGTTCATGAATGCGATCGGGATCCTTGGCGATGCCGTGGCCCGGAAGAAGGAGATTAACGCCGCAAACGAGGCGGGAATCAAGCTTGCCGGAAATGGGTACGGATACCCGCGCGCATTTTCCGTAAGCCCCGATAAGTCGATTCTCGAACGTATCCATCGCCTCTCCAGAATCCGCTCCTCCGATGAGGCAGCAGATGGCATCTCGCAGTCCGTTCTAGACCTCTTTTCCGGAGGCGGGTCAATTCCGTTCGAGGCTTCGCGATATGGATTTGACACGATCGCGAATGAGCTAAACCCGGTTGCGACGGCGATCCTGCAAGGGACTGTCGCACTGCCGGCGGATATGGGTCCTGAGTTCGCAAAAACTATCAGCGACTGGGGAGGTCGATGGACTGATCGAGTCCGCAAGCGCTTGGAAGCACACTTTCCCCGGCAGGGAGCGGAGACCATCGTTGCCTATGTGTGGGCTCACACCGTCCCGTGCCCGACGACAGGTCGACCGACACCGTTGTCTCCGGATTTCTGGTTGGCGCGAGGAAACTCTGGTCGGAGCGTCGCTGTCGCGCTGGAAGTCGATACAGATGCGGGCACCTACGAGCTAAGCGTTGTGGAGGGTGAGGCGGCAAAGAAGTGGGGCGAGCGATCCACATACAAGAGGGGGACCGCTACGAGCATTTGGACAGGTGAAACATTCTCTGGTCAATATATTAATGCCATGGGTAATGAAGGGCGGGTCGGGCAAATGCTACTCGCGGTCGCCATTTCTCGCGATGGCGTCAGGGGGCGCCAGTTCCGCTGCCCTTCCCCGGTTGATCTTGCTGCGGTTGAGGCGGCAGAAGAGGAGCTTGCGGCTCGCTTGCCCGGATGGGAGATCGCGGACCTTGTTCCGAATGACCTAATTCCTGATGGATGGAAAACTGGCGAGCCTCGCAGAATGGGCCTAACTCGCTGGTCCGACATGTTTTCACCTAGGCAGCTACTCGCGAATGTGACTGCACTGGAAGAGCTGCGGGAGGTTGTTGAGGAAGCGCGTTCCGAGGTGGGCGATGATCGCAGCCGCGCGCTCGGACTCTACCTGGCCCTGGCGTTGGATAAGGCGTGTGATTACAATGGCATGCTTAGTAGCTGGGATGCCACACGGATCAAGATTCGTAACACGTTTGATAGGCATGACTTCGCGTACAAGTGGTCGTTTGCCGAATTCGATGGCGCGCATTCATTGCTTCCATGGACCGTGAGTCAGGTCGAACGAGTCTATGCTGGCATGTGCAAGCTCACCCAGCGAGACGCAGCACTCGATGACCAAGAGGAGTGGCGCGCCCAAGCCCGCATCATTCGCGGATCGGCCACGTCTCTGCCGCTGCCAGATGCATCGGTCGATGCTGTAGTGACTGATCCTCCATATTACGACAACGTCATGTATGCGGAGATCTCGGACTACTTCTACGTCTGGCTCAAGCGCTCGCTACGCGACACATGGCCGCAGTTCACCGATCTCATCCTGACCGACAAGAACGCTGAAGCCGTTGCCAACCCATCGCTCTTCAAAGACGTTGCGGCTCCTGCCCGGCGCGGGCGCCGCAAGGATGACGGCGCGAAGAGTGCCGCCCAGCTGGCAGATGAACGGTACGAAGAGCTGCTTAAGCAGTCCTTCGGGGAGGCATACCGCGTTCTCAAGCCAACTGGTGTTCTTACGGTGATGTTCACCCATAAGCGGATCGATGCATGGGACACTCTCGGCGCGGCCCTGCTTGATGCCGGGTTCTCCATTGACGCCTCGTGGCCTGTGCAGACCGAAAGCGAGCACTCTCTCCATGTGGCGAAAAAGAACGCCGCCTCGTCCACGATCTTCCTTGCATGCCGTAAACGTTCTGGCAGCGAGCCAGCCTTCTGGTCTGATATTCGCCGCGACGTTGAGCGTGCGGCTGAAGAGGCTGCTGGTCGCTTCGCAGCGCAGGGCATGACAGGTGTAGACCTCACGATCGCGACTTATGGCCCTGTGCTATCCGTACTCTCTGATCGCTGGCCGGTCTACACTGGCCAGCTTGACGCCGAGGGAAACTCTGAAGTCCTGCGCCCCGATGCGGCTCTCGATCTTGCGCGTGAGAAGGTTGCTTCACTCAAGAAGCGGGAATTGCTTGGCGGTCGAGACATCGACTTTGACCGGATCACTGACTGGTACTTGCTCGCGTGGAGCGACTTTGCAGCTGCAGAGTTCCCCTACGATGAGGCTCGTAAGCTTTCCATCGCGACGCATCTTGACCTTGACGATCTTGCCAAGCGGCATAAGGTGGTAAAGGCATCCAGTGGCAGCGTCACCCTGCTTACTCCGGCGCAGCGAGCCACGGCAGGTGTACTTGACCCTGATGCTGCAGAATACGGGACCTGGCTCGACCGGCTGCATGCTCTGATGTCGCTTTACGATTCGGATGGTCTCGGGGCGGCGAAAGCCTGGCTGAACCGCACTGGTTTGGCTGATGACTCCACCTTTGTCGAAGTGGTCCGTGCAGCGCTGCATGCGATTCCGCGCGTGAAGGACAAGGGGGCTTTCGCTCGCCCAGAGGCGCGGATCCTAGATAGTCTCCGCGCGGCCCTGTTCGATCGTATTGAGCCGCCGGCCGACGAGGTGGAGCCCGTTGCCCAGCACGAGCAGCAGACCTTCGGCTTTGATGTCTGAAGTCAACGGCACGACGCTGCCCGGCTTGAGAGGCTTGGACCTCAAGCCGGGCTATGACTCCAGCGACCGTGTGCTGGAGGCGTTCTACATCCCGGTGCTGTCACGGTCGGTGCACTACGACCGCTCGGTGGGGTATTTCCGCTCCTCTTCGCTGAGCGTCGCTGCGCGTGGTTTGTCCCGCTTCATCAACGGCGGCGGACGCGTGCGGCTGCTGTGCGGTGCTGAGGTCAGCCCGGGGGACCGGGACGCCTTACTTGGCCGTGCCGAGATCGGCCCGGCGTTCGCCAAGAAGCTTGCCGACGCGCTGGTCACTGAGTCCGAAGTGGATCGACGGCGCCTTGAGGTACTTGCCTGGTTGGCGAAGGTGGGGCGTCTGGAGGTACGGATTGCGATCCCGGTGGACCAGGACGGGACGCCGATTGTCGGCGGCAACACGGACCCGTACTTCCACGAGAAAATCGGGGTCCTGCGTGACACGGCTGGCGACGGCGTTGCGTTCCAGGGGTCGGTGAACGAGTCTGCCCAAGCGTGGACTCGTAACTTCGAGTCGTTCTCTGTCTATCCTTCGTGGACTGAAGCTGCCATGTACTTCAGTCACTGGGCGCTGAAGTTTGAGGAGCATTGGGCCGGCCGGATGGTCGGCTTCAAGGTGTATGCGCTACCGGATGCCGCGTCGGCGCGCCTGTTGAGCATGGCGCCAGACGTGGTGCCGGGAGAGAGGGATCCCGAAGAGCCAGAGCCGATGGGCGACGATGCTGCCGTCGCTCGCTATCTGCAAGTGGCACCGGCCCTTGTGGACGCCGAGGCTCTTCCGGTGGCAACGACGGGACTGACGCTTTTCCCACATCAGCAGCAGGTGGTTGAACGGCTTGCCGGACTCTACCCTCGCTCCTGGCTGCTTGCCGACGAAGTTGGTCTCGGCAAGACGATCTCAGCTGGCATGTCCTTGCGTCGGCTCTTGCTGTCCAAGCGCGTGCGACGAGCCCTGATCCTGGCCCCTGCGAACGTCTGTCGGCAGTGGCAGGACGAGCTCTTCGAAAAGTTCGGGCTATGGGTTCCCCGCCTTGAAGGCGGCAAGATCTATGGTGCTCACCCTGACGATGTGCGGAGTGTCGTACCAGGGGTGAATCCATGGGAGTCCGAGCCCGTACTGATCGCCTCCAGCCACCTGGCGCGTCGGCCGGCTGAGCAGGAGCGTCTCCTTGCGGCCGGACCGTACGACCTCGTGATTGTGGATGAGGCACACCACGCTCGCCGTACCCATATTGATGAGGATGAATACCGCCCGGGTCGCTTGCTCGAACTGCTCGATCGCATCACTCAACGGGGGGCGGCCAAGGCACTCTGGTTGCTGACCGCCACGCCGATGCAGGTTGCCCCGATCGAGCTGCGCGACCTGCTCGTCCATGTGGGTCTGCAGGGCCCTTTGGCTAGCCCGCATGCATTCGAGAAGTACTTCCGCGAGGTAGCCAGGGGCGATGGCCCGAAGGGCCGCAAGACGGCTTGGGCATGGTTGGACCAGACGCTGCGTGACACGCCTCGGCTACCGCATACCGCTGCAGAGGAAGCGGTCCTGCAGGGGATCCGAAGCCGAGTGGGTCCGATAGCGGCAGCCCGCATTGAGAAGTTCGGCACGGGAGACCTGTCTGGGGAGGAGATCGCCCAGGAGCTGACGCCCAGCGGACTGGCAGCCCTGCGGGAATGGCTGTCTCTTCTCAGCCCTGTCGGCCAGTTCGTCACCCGCCATAGCCGAGAGACGTTGAAGATGTACCGCGATCGCGGACTCCTCACAGAGAACCTCGCTGATCGGGACACCCAGCCGGTCGTCGTGCCCTTCACCCAGGAGGAGCAGGACCTCTACGACGAGCTCGACGACCTCATCGACCGGCTCATGTCTGCGCACGGAAGCAAGCGCGGCGCCGGCTTCGTATTGACCGTATACCGCCGTCGGCTGACCTCGTCTTGGGCCGCGATCCACGCGACGTTGACGAAGCGGCTCAATCGCGAGGCATTGGCGCTCGACGACGATCAGGCGGCAGAGGACTTCGAGGAGGCGTGGAGCGACGCTGGACTGGAGACCGGAGAAGGGCACCAGGTCAACGACGCTCAGGCACTGCCACTGACGCCGACCGAAATAGAGGACATCCGGGGGTACATCAGCCGGATGAAGCACGTGCCGGACTCGAAATTTGACCGGTTGCGCTCCGATCTGGACTCTGCCCGTGGGCGAGGACATTCAACTATCGTCTTCACCCAGTACACGGACACACTTCTCAGCCTTCGGGACAGGCTTGTCGGAGCCTATAGATCACAGCTGGCCACCTTCACCGGACAAGGCGGACAGGTCTTCCGTGAACACGAAGGCTGGGTCGACATCTCCAAGCGTGACCTTGTCGACGCTGTGCGCTCCGGCCGTGTGACCGTCCTGCTGGCCAACGACGCGGCCAGCGAAGGACTCAACCTTCAGGCGTGCAGCTTCCTCATCAATTACGACATGCCGTGGAACCCCATGCGCGTCGAACAGCGCATCGGCCGTGTGGATCGCCTCGGTCAAGCGCGCGATGTTGTCCACATCCGAAGCTACTTCGTACCCAACACCGTTGAGCAAGACGTCTACGCAGCGCTCGCCGGACGAATCGACGACTTCCGTCAGCTGCTTGGGCAACTTCAGCCGATTCTTGGCGCCACCGAACGTGCATTTCAAGCGATCTTCAAGGCGCCGAAGAGCGAGAGGGCCTCAGCTCAGCAACAAGCAATCCGCGAGCTGGTCGACCAAATCGACGTCGTGCGGCAGGAAGGCGTCGGCTTCGGCGCAGAAGATGCGATGCCGCTGCCCGAGCACGCCCCCTCCCCCGTTGCTCTGGAGGACCTACGCGAGGTCCTCTTCGAACGCTTCGGTGCCGTACTCGACAAGCCCGGCCGCCCCGTCACGTCTGACCCTGCGCGGGCATCGCGTGACGGGGAGAGCTGGACTGCACTGGCGACTTATGGTCACCCGGCCTTGTCCGAGGCGCTCGCGCGTAGGGCAGGGGCAAGCCTTCCTGACGACAGCGCGCTGGTCATTACTGGCGACGGGGCATGGCCGAGTGTTGCCGTACGCGCCGACCGCACTCCACCCACCGTGGTGCAGGGGCTGAAGGACGTTGACAACCTCGGAGCTGCGGCCGCACGCGGTGAGGCCGAAGAGACAGCCAACACCATTCGGATTGAAGCCCTTGGAAGGCAACGGTCGTACGAAAGCGCCCTCACCGACACTCGCCGGCAACAGGCGTTGGAGGGCATCCGAGCGAAGTTCATCGTCCTTGTTCACGAGACGCTGGCAGCTGGTTGCGCGGCAGCGCGATATGAGGGCGGCGCCAGCATCGATCCGCTGACCGTCTGGCATGCCCTGAACACGGATAGAACGTCGATGTGGGGCTATGCGGAAGCGATGCGCGGCAAGTTGAACGTGCCGCTCGCCCGGCTGATCCCCGCCCGCCTAAGCACCCAGAGGGAACCGATCTCGCCAGAGACTTGGGATGAACTCCGTCGCCAACTCGGACTTCAGCTGGGTGGGTTGATGACCTTGATGCGCGCCACATCTCTTGGGCTGTGAGGGAAGGTGTGGTCCCCGGTCGTGAATCGCTCATCGGATCCGGTTCGCGGGTGACGGTACTGCGTGTTCGTCGCCGGTGCCGGTCCAGTGACCAAGGACCAGCCAGAGTTCGTAGTGCAGAAGCCATGCCGAGGTCCACGGCAGGATCGTGTCCGCGAGGAACATGTGTTCCTGCCACTCCCCGGGCAGATGCAGGCACAGATCGCCGTCGGGGTAGACGTGCGGGAGTGCCGTTGCGTCCGGATGGAGTGCCAGGGGTGGGTCGGTGACGGTGATGAGTGGCCTGCGCCGGTGGCGGTAGACGATCCGCACCGTGTAGTTCCTGCTCACCGGGGTGGGTTGCAGGGTGAGCGTGCAGACGAGCTCACCGCCCCGCACGGTCCCTCGGGTGTCGGGGACGGCCGCTTTGATCGCGGCCAGCTGGCGGCCGAGGTTAACTGCGCGCGGCGGGATGCTGGCCATAGTTGGTGTTCGGCTTCCTGCGGGGGCCTGTGGCCGTCGCGGAGAGCAGCCCGGTGGCACTCATTCGCTGCCCGGTGGGGGCTTTCATGCGGGCGCCGTAGCTCGCGAAGGAGTGCATCACGGGGCCGGGTGCGAAGGACTTGATGAGCTGGGAGTAGACCACGTGCAGGCCCTTGGACTCCGTCAGTGCCAGGTTGTCCATGATCGTGGTGATCTCGCCGAACCAGGCGAGGAAGGCCTGGCGCCGCTCAGGGTATTCGTTCCACTTGTCGGTGAAGTTCTCCTCCTTGTGGGCAGGGTTGGGAACCCACCATTGACCGTCGCGCTTCTCGATGAACAGAGGCATGGCGGCCAGCACGTTGCGTACGGCGGTGAACAGGTCGTCCTCGCCGCGGTAGGCGCGGCCGGCGAGCGTGGTCAGGAGGATGGACGGCGGCCGGTTGTCGGTGTCCTCGGCGAAGAAGAGCATGCAATGCCACTTGAGGATCTGCACAAGTCGCTGCAGAGTGCTGCGGATGTGGTGTTCGGGGACCTTCGCGACGCTGGCGACGAGCCGCTTTTCGAGGAGGGCGGGGGAGAGCTCCGAGCGGGCGCGGAACCAGTCCGCGTAGCCGAGGGGGTTGCTGTGCTGCCACTTGTGGAGCTTCTTGTCCGTCAGGAGGATTCCGGTGGTCGGGTGTTCCTCGTCGGGGATGGCGGGCAGGACGTCGAGGTGGAAGCCGGGGTACCCGAGGGTCCAGCAGCGGCGGCGGGCTTCGAGGCTTTCGGGGCCGTCGGTGTGTCCTCGGCGCTGCTTCCAGCGCCGGTAGGCCGCCAGTTGGTCACCGACTCGCTGCTTGAGTTCCTCTTTGGTCGTGCTGTCCCGCTGTAGAGGGAGTCGACAGACGAGGTCAATGTCGTAATCGCCGGTCTCGGTGTTGGGGCGGACCACGGTGCCGAGGAGGAAGGAGCCCTGGGAGTGGATCTCCCATCCGGGGCTGCCGTTCTCGGCGAGCCAGGTTCCGACTTCTCCGTACCGCTCGATGGCGGTGTCGTGGAGGTCGGGGGCGATGTCGAGGACTTCCACGGCGCCGTCGAGCAGCATGGAAAGCATCTGTTCGGCCGAGTCGGTGTTGTCCTGCGTCTGGTGGTACGCGTTCACGTCATTCCTTACGAGCGGGGTGGAGGGGGACGAAAGCCGGCGCGAGGTGATCACAGAAGGTGCGGTGGACGGCCGGGGAGACGTCGCGGCTGACGTGTCCGGCCCATCCCGAGAGGGTTGTGGTGTCCACGTCGTCCAGAGCGAGGGCGCCGGTGGGGACCGTCGGGTTGAGGCGGAGCACGTCGTCTTTGCCGACGAAGTGGCGTACCTGCTTGGCGGCACTCTCGCTCTGCGCCCGCATGAGGACCTCGACCGCGTCGCGGGCCCAGGGCAGCAGACCGCCGCGGTCGAGACGGCGGTGGCGGTGGCGGACGTCGGTCGTGGTCCCGAGGCTGAACACCCGGATCGTGTCGAGGGGCACAGACAGCGGGCCCACCGCTTCGGTCAGCGCGACCATGGCCGGGTTGTTCGCCCAGATGCCGCCGTCGACGAGCCGTGCTCCGTCCAGAGGCATCCCGGGCAGGTAGGTCGGCGCGGCGGAGGTGGCCAGCGCGACGTTGACGGCCTTCTCGCGCCAGTCGCGCTTGAGGCCGGGCAGATGCGGGGTCCGGAAGAGGTAGACGTCGTCGGCGGCGACGTTGTAGGAGGTGATGACCAGGCGTTTGGTGCTCTCTCCGAAGGTCCGTTCGCCGAAGACTTCGGTGAGGGCCGCGCGCAGTGGCTCCGCGCTGTACTTCGCGCGCACCAGGTGCTTCAGGCCCCGCAGGCGGCTACGGTCCCGGAAGATGCGCGGCCCATGCTCGGTGTAGAACTCCAGGATCTGCTGCGGGGGCAGCCCGAGTCCGAGGCCCAGCGCGATGATTCCGCCTGTCGAGGTGCCAGCGATCAGGTCGAAGTGGTCGGCGATGCGGACACCGAGATCCTCTTCGAGGCGAGCTAGGACCGCAGCGGAGAACATGCCGCGGAAGCCACCGCCGTCGAGAGCCAGAATCTGGAAACGCTCCGTCACTTCAACCGCCCCCGCGCCATGGGTTCGAGGAAGCTCCGCCTGTCGCAGCCGGATCTCCACTATCGAGAGTACTTATTATCACAGCATGCGTTTCCGTGTGTGTTTCCACGCGGAAGTCGTAAGGTTTGTGTTGGCCACGCACCCTGGAGCGTGCGTGGTTTCTGTGTTCCGCCAAGATGTGGAGATCAAAGTCAGGCAGGCCAGGCAAGGGGAAAGATGAGCACGCAGGCGTTCGAGCGCTCTCGGCTGCGGACCGCCCGCGAACTGACAGGGTTGAGCCAGACGCAGCTCGCCCGCGCGAGCGGGCTCACTCCTGCCGCGATCAGCCAGTTTGAGAGCGGCGCGGCACGACCCAGCCCGGAGACGAGCAGTGTCCTGGCCTCGGTACTTGGGGTGCCTCAGGAGTTCTTCCACGAAGCGATGGTCGAAAGCCATGAGGGCTTCTTCCGGTCGCTGCGCCGGACCTCGGTGTCCGACCGCCGCCGTGCGCGGGCCATCGCTCACGTGGCTCACGACCTGGCCGTCCATGCCTCATCCGCGCAGCGGTTCTGCGCCGGCGACGTGCCGATGCTCCCCGTAAGCGGACTGCAGGCGGAACGGGCGGAGGTCGAAGAGGTTGCGGCTCAGGTACGGAAGATGTGGGGACTGCCTTCCGGACCGGTCTCCAACGTCGTTGGACTTCTTGAGGCGCATGGTGTCGCGGTGATCCGTCTCCCCCTCGACAACACGGATGTCGACGCCTTCTCTCTGCCTTTTCCTGATCATCCTGTTGTCGTCCTGGGTACAGACAAGGACGACCGAGCCCGGTCCCGCTTCGACAGCGCACACGAACTCGCCCATCTAGTGCTGCACGGCGAGGAGATCTGGGGCGTAAAGGAGGTCGAGACCCAGGCTCACCAGTTCGCGGCGGCCTTCCTTATGCCCGCCGAAGACATCCACGACCAGTTGCCGACCACTGTCGACTGGCCAGCCCTCTTCGCGCTCAAACGGCAGTGGCAGGTGTCCCTGGCCGCCTTGCTCATGCGTGCCCGGACCCTGGGGCGCATGAATGAGAACACCTATCTGACCGCCATCAAGGCGGCGTCTGCCCGGGGATGGCGCCGCGTTGAACCGGTCCCTCTTGGTCGGCCGGAGCAGCCGGCAAGGCTCCTCGCTTACCTTGCCTCTGCCGAGAGCGCCCCGGCGCGGGCCATCCTGCCGTCCCAGATCGTGGAAAGCCTCCAGACCGCGGCAGCGGCATGAGGACACTGGCTCGTACATGCAATAGGTCTGAACACAGCCGTGTCATGCTGTCCCCACGCAAGGGCGTCGGGATCTCCGTGCCGTGGCCCGCTATCCGTTACTGCCCCTCGCCGCTGTTCGTGCGAGAGGGCTTGGAAGTCCGCTCCTTGTGGCTGAGGGCTTCGGCGATCAGCTCGCGGCACGCCTCAACCAGTTCATGCGGTTGGTCGCGCACAGCTTCCAGACGAACGGCTCGCTCCACAACCGCCTCGTCGTCCAGTGAGTCGAGCCAGATCTGGACCGTATCCGCCTCGGGCCCTTTCGGGGAAGGCGCAAGGACCTCGACGAGACCAGCACGGGCGACGACAGCCGCGATCCTGTCCCGGCCACGCACAACAGCGGGTGTGTGGCCTGCCGTATCAACGGCAGCACATGCACCCGCTTGACCATCCCCGAAGAGCTTCAAAGGGCTCTGTTCCGTAAGGACTGGCACAGCTTCACCGCGACCCAGATCACCGTGTCTCGGCCGGATGGCCACAGGACCTGGCTGCGATAGCCGCCACACTCTGCCACCAGTCCCTCGCCGCCTGGGACGCCCGCACTCGCCATCCAGTCTCCCTCCACGTCGCAGGCGAGGTCGACCGCAACCACCCGGTGTACCGCGGTGTCAGCTTCGAGACCGAGGCAACAGATGAGAGCAACGAGGACGCATCCTCACCGGTCCGGCGCCGAGGCCGTCAGTCAGCTGCAGTTGGACATCCCCCTGCCCCGGGCGGGCAAGCTACCCCCGCGTGCAGCAACGCTTCCCGACAGCGAAGTGTCGCCGACGGATGAATTCAACCGCCGCCGACACGAAGTACTCGGCGTCGTCCGGGCCGGTAATCTCCAACAGCAGCAGGACCTGGACAACCTCGACACCATCCTGGGCACGCGGTGGTCGGCACCGGCTACGCTGAAAAGACTTCTCTGGAGAGATTCGCTGGGAGCAGGCGACCGCCCGCAGGAGGTTCTGTGGGAGGCCGACAACCCCTGATGCGGTTCCTTGTCACCTGCGGTGCCCGTTTCGGTGGCCAGCCGGTGGCCGGACGCCTTTGGACGACGTAATACCAGGCAGCGCAGACCAGCCAGCTACACGTGCTCTGATCAGGCAGAACGTCACTCAGCAGCACGACCAGGCACTACGCAACACGAACGCTCACGGTCTCGTAATGCGTAGGTCTCGGGTTCGAATCCCGAAGGCGGCTCTGTAGAAGCCTCAGGACTCACTCGCCGTGACCTGGGGCTTTTGCTTTTGGCGGATGCGGCGACGGTGCTGAGCGCGGGCCGTGCGGCTGTCCCTAGTCTCAGTTCTAGTCTCAGTTGTGGGTTCCGGGCCAGGCTCCGGGCCCGGCGTGAAGGTGTCTCCCATCCGGCGCATGGCGGCCTTCGAAAGGTGCGACCTCCCCTTCACGTACCGGTGGGTCGTAGGTCCTTGAACTCCTCCCGGTCCTCGGCGCACGTGCAGTACATGCGTGACCCGCCGGCTGGATGGTGATCGACGTCGACAGCTACGAGCGCGCCGTCGAGCTGGGCGGGGAACTGTCGGCCGCCCCTGAGGCGGGCGGGAAGCCGATCCGCGAGTGGCTCGAGGTGCGCCCGTTCCTGGCCGCACCGCCCGCCATCGCGGAGTGACCTCTCAGGTGAACGAGGTCCTGCTACGTGGCCGTGCGTGTCGGCACCGAGAACCGCATGATCGAGTACATCGACCATCTGCACGAGCACTTCGCCACCCGGCCCGCATCCTCGACGGCCACTTTCAGCCCGGACCGCCCGGGCATCAGCGCCGACCTCCACCCGGCATCGTTGACCGCTCATCGCCGCCCCGACGGCTTAGTGTGGAAAACGGAGGCAACAGCATGGGCGCGTCGGAGTATGCCGGGCTGACGGCAGTAGTGACCGGTGGCGCATCAGGTATCGGACTGGCCACGGCACGGCTGCTCGCCGCCCGCGGGGCCCGTGTCGCCTGCCCCGACCTCAAGCCCCACGACGTGCCCGCACCGCTGGCCGGCATACCGGCCGACATGGCCGACGTGGCCGACATGGCCGACGACGTGACCATACGGGCGGCGGTCGAGGGGGCCGCACGGCGGCTCGGCGGCATCGACACCCTGGTCGACAACGCCGGTATCGGCGCCCAGGGCTCAAGGGAGGTCAACACCAGCAACGAATGGTGCCGGGTCTTCGAGGTCAACGTCTTCGGCGTCGTGCGAGTGTCCCGGGGCCGCCCCGCCGCATCTGCGCCGCTCCCGGAGTGCAGCGATCGTCAACACCTGCTCCATCGCCGCGACCGCAGGGCCGCCCCACCGGGCCCGGTACTCATCGACGAAGGGCGCGGTTCTCTCCCTCACCCGCGCGACCGCCTCGACCTCGTGCACTCCCGGGATCCGAGCGAACTGTGTCAACCCCGGCACGGCCGACAAGCCGTGGATCGGCCGTCTGCTGGACCGTGCCGCCGACCCCGAGACCGACCGTGCCAGCATCGGTCGCCCGCCAGCCGATGGGCCGACTTGTCACCACCGACGACGTCGCCGTCGTGTACGCCGCGAGTCCACTCTCCGGTTCCACCACAGGTACTGATCTTGCCGTCGACGGCGTCATGCACGGACTGCGGATGCGGCCCCGCGCCTGACCTCCCGCACGAAACCGTCCCCAAGGAGAACCAGCAGTGAAGACCCGATGCCTCCGGTATACCGGCCTCGGCGCCGTCACAGCCCTCGCCGTCACCGCGCTCAGCGCCTGCGGCGGCTCCGGCGCCGACTCGGGGGGCGACGCGGACGGCGCCCCGGTGGTGGGCGTCGACTACCCCCGCTCCGACACCGACTTCTGGAACGCGTACATCAAGTACACGCCGCGGTTCGCCAAGGAGCTCGGCCTGGGGCTGAAGACCACCCGCTCGCAGAACGACGTCGCCAAACTCGCCGCCAACGCACAGACCTTCATCATCCACGGGGTGAAGGGCGTCGCGATGGCCCCGCAGGACACCGCCGTGATCGAGCCCACCCTCCGGCAGCTGGCCGCGCAGAAGATCCCCGTGGTCACCCTGGACACCCGTCCCGACACCGGCGACGTCTACATGGTGGTGCGCGCCGACAACCGCGCGTACGGAGAGAAAGCCTGCCGGTTCCTCGGCACCAAGCTCGGCGGCGCGGGCAAGGTCGTCATGCTCCAGGGCGACCTTGCCTCGATCAATGGCCGGGACCGCACCGAGGGGTTCAACGAGTGCATGAAGGAGAACTATCCCAAGATCAAGGTCTTCGTGGAGGCGACCAACTGGGACGGGGCGGTCGCGGCGCAGAAGCTGCAGAAGGATCTCACCGCCCACCCTGATGTCAAGGGCGTCTACATGCAGGCCAGCTTCGCGCTCTCCGGCACCCTGCAGGTGCTCAAGCAGCAGGGTCTGCTGGTCGGCCCGGAGGACAAGAGGCATGTGTTCGTGGTCTCCAACGACGGCATCCCCAGGGAGCTCAAGGACATCGCCGCGGGCAAGATCGACGCCACGGTCTCCCAGCCCGCCGACCTCTACGCCAAGTACGCCCTCTACTACCTCAAGGCGGCGATCGAGGGCAAGACGTTCAAGCCCGGCAAGACCGACCACGACAGCACGATCGTCCAAGTCCGTGACGGTGTGCTGGAGGACCAGCTGTCCGCACCGCTGGTGACCGCGGACGGTGGGACCTACGGCGGGGTTCCCAGTCTCAAGAGCAACGACCCGCCCCTTTGGGGCAACAACCTCGGCTGACCTCGCACGGCGTACGCTCGGCGAACGCCTCCTGTGACGCCGGGGCCATCCCAATGGGGGTGCGTAGCTCCGAGGTTCGTATCCCCCGCTTTCGCCAGCGAATCTGCTGTCGGTGTCCGTCGCGGCTGCTCTGCGCGGGGCCGTCCGGGGAGCCAAGGGGAACGCTGGGGGAGCGGAAGGACCGAGAAGGACCGAGAAGGACCGAGAAGGACCGAGAAGGACCCACGACAGAGAACGCGTCGCCCGTGGTGGTCCGCCGCATGACGCCCAGATCACCGTTGGCGCCGAAGTCGATCGCCGGGCGTTGGGCGTTGGGCGCTCGGAGTGGAGATCACGGCCGGTCCGGTCCAGGTCCTGCCGCCGTCCGTCGACCTTGCGACCTGGTTGTGGTTCACCAGGTTCGCGTCCAGACCCGAGCTGACCTGGTTGTTGTCCTGGCGGTATGGGGCTCTTTTTCTGCAGGGCACGGGACCGGAAACGGTCTGACCGGAGCGCCGCCGGCCTGATGCGGCGACGCCCCGCCGACAGCCAAGACGTAAGGCGGGACGGGGCACGCTACGGACCGGGCCGGCATCGTGGGGGGGGGGTGACGAGTCCGGGCCCCGGGTGTCTGTGAGCCCTCAGAGAATGACAGGACCTCAGGACGGACGGCGTCGTGCAGGCGCAGGCCGGTGAGTACTGCTCTGGCATGCCGCGGAACCGTCCATCTCCGGTCGCGGCAATATTGACATGCCCACCGCACACGCAACTCGGCATCCCCGCCAAGGGCATGAGCACCTCGCAGACGACCATCCGCGTCAGCGAGCGCAGCAGACCCGGCGCACCGCGGCGGACCGGCGCCGCGGTCCCCCTCCTGTGCCCGCTCGCGGCCGATCTGGAGACGCTCGCCGTGCTGCTGGAAGGCGACCCCGGCACGGTGATCGCCGGGTTCGACGGGTGGCGGTGTCGCCTGAGGATCTGCGCGGTTTGCCGGGCTCCGTCGACCGGGGCGACGACCGTCTCTCGCGCTGCGGCCGGATCGCCCTGAGCGGTAGGGGTCATTCGCGGCGAGAATTGTGTCTCCGGAATTATGGTGAACGCATCTCCGGCGTTTTGATTCGGTCGAGAGCGAGTTTAAGCGAGCAACCTGAACGGGGGATAGCGGTATTTTAGGCGCGGGTAAGGGGTCGGTCGTTATGCTGCCTCTATGTGCTACTCGCAACGATATTAGAAGTTGCGGGGCAGTGGACGTTCAAAAGGGGAATTTTATGACGCAGACCCTGCAGCTGCAGCGACTCGAGGAACTTCGGGAGATCGCGGCCGACGCGTTGGAAATCGAGCCGGACGAACTGGGTGACGAAGACCTGTTCATCGAGGATCACGACGGTGACTCGCTGCGCGCCATCGAGTTGTTGGCCCGGATCGAGAAGAAGTACAGGATCGAGCTCCCGCAGGCGGAGCTGCCCAACATGACAAGCCTGCGGGCCGTGTACAAGGTCGTTGCCCAGTACGCCGGTTGGCAGGACTGACGCATGGACCGGCGCGTTGTGATCACCGGTCTCGGGCCGGTGACGAGTATCGGGATCGGGATCGATGCCTTCGGTGCCGGTCTGCGAGCGGGGCGGAGCGGGATCAGCTCCTTGGCCAGTTTCGACACCACGGGCTTTCCGCACGTCATGGGCGGTGAAGTGACCGGGTTCGAGCCGGAGGCGATGCTGCGTCGGCTCGCCCCCGGGGAATGGGGGCCGGCGAGTCTCTTCGCGGCGGCCGCGGCCCGCCTCGCGGTCGAGGACGCCGGCATCGACCCCGAGGCGATCACCGGCCCCAGATCCGGATCGAGCATGGGCACCTGTACGGGCGAGGCCTATCCGGTGCAGGGCCTGACCGAGAGCTGGGTGCGCAAGGGCTTCGAATCCCTCGAGCCCGAGCAGATACGCCTTACGCCGACGCCCAGGATCGGTGCCGCCGTCAACCGGGAACTCGGATTCACCGGGGACTCGATGATGATCTCGGCGGCCTGCTCGGCGAGCAACTACACGATCGGTCATGCCTACGACCTCATCGCCGACGGCGAATTGGATTACATGGTCGCCGGCGGCGCCGATTCGGTGGTGCGCTGGGGCCACGCGGGTTTCTATCGCTGTGGCCTGATGGCGGAGAGCACCTGTTCCCCGTTCGACCGGGACCGGACGGGAGTTCTCGCCGGGGAGGGCGCGGCCGCGCTGTTTCTGGAGACGCTGGAATCCGCGCTGGAACGGGGCGCCCGTATCTATGCGGAAGTGCTCGGATACGGGCTCAGCTGCGATGCCAACCACCCGGTGGCTCCCGACGCGGAGGGCATCGCGCGGTGCATGCGCCGTGCGCACGCCCAAGCGGGGATTGTGCCGTCGGACGTGGACTACATCTGCGCGCACGGCACCGGAACCCCGGCCAACGACCTGACGGAGGCGAACGCCGTCCGGCAGGTGTTCGGAGCCACGCCACCGCCCATGAGCTCGATCAAATCGATGCTGGGACACACCATGGGCGCCGCGAGCGGCCTGGGTGCGATCGCGTCCGCACTGGGCATCAAGGAAGGTTTCATGCCGCCGACCATCAACTACAGCCAACCCGATCCCGCACTGGCCGGCATCGATCCGGTGCCCAACGTGGCCCGGCCCGCACGGCTCAGGGTCGTACAGAACAACGGGTTCGCGTTCGGCGGGAACAACGCGGTGACGGTCTTCGGCGAGGTCGCCTGATGGCTACGACACTGGCGATCACGGGCTGGTCGACCCTGTCCTCCATGGCGGTCGGGCCCGATGCCCTGGCCCGGGCGATGCGCGACCGGAAGTCGGGTCTCGTCGACGTGAGCGACATGTTCGACGAGCGGCTGCCCCAGCCGCGGGCCCACGCGATGGTGGATTTCGACGTCCGCGACTACCTGGGCCGCAAGCGCACCCGCAATCTGGACCGCAGCACCGCCCTTGCCGTCTCGGCCTCCGGTCTCGCGCTGACGGACGCCGGTCTGGACGTGACCGAGGACAACCGGGACGACGTGGGCGTCGTACTCGGAACCACGCTCGGGAGTCTGCGTGCCACCGCCGAGTTCGACCGGGAGACGCTCGTCAACGAGCGGCCCTACATGGTCGAACCACTGCTGTTCCCCAACGCCGTGATGAACTGCGCCGCAAGCCGGTGCGCCATCTGGCATCAGCTCAGAGGCGTCAACGCCACCGTGCCGAGCGGCCCGCTCTCCGCGGTCTCCGTGCTGCGGTACGGCCGTACGCTCATCGGCCGCGGACATGCGCGCACCCTCCTGCTGGGCGCGGTGGAGGAGTTCAGCCCGCACCGGGCCTGGGCCGAGCACCATGTGTACGCGTCCGAGACCACCAGGGCGCCCCTCGGCGAGGCCGCGGTCGTGCTGGTCGCCGAGGACGCGCAGGAGGTTCGGGCCTCCGGCAGGCCGATGGACGCAGAAGTCCTGGCCGCGGAGTTCGGCCAGTTCGAGCCGGTCGGGCGGTCGCGGCAAGCCGTTCAGGGACTGGCCGAGTCGATCCGCCGCGCGCTGCGCGCGGCGGGCGCCTCCCCGGCCGAGGTGGTCACCGTGGCCACGGGAGAGCGCGGCATACCGTCCCTGGACGAGGTCGAAGGGGCCGCTGTCGACGAGGTGTTCGGCGCCGGAACGGAGCGCCTGCGGATCAAGGAGCTGGCCGGTGAGTGCGACAGCGCGTCCGGGGCCCTGCAGATCGCCGCGGTGCTCGCCCGCCACCGCGGCGATCCCGGCCGGGACGGTGAGGTGTCGGTGGTGACGTCCTGTTCGCCGGAGGGCGCGGTGGGCGCCGTCGTGCTGCGCGGGTGGAGCCGGACGGGGGCCCGGTGATGACTGCGGAGCAGATGCTGTCCGTCGCAGGGCAGACCATCGGATTCCACTCTCTCTCCGGCGCCGGGCCCCTCGTCGTCGCGGTGCACGGCGCCGAGGGCAGCTGGCGGGAATGGGAACCGCTCGTCGAGCGGCTGGGCGACCGCTACCGGTTCGTCGCGCTCGACCTGCCGTGGCGGGCCGGGAACGACTACGGCTGGGGGAGCGGCGGCAGCGCCGGAGACTGGCTGCACCGGGCCATGGCCCGGTTCGACGAACCGGTCTTCGCGATGCTGGGCCACTCCCTCGGGGCGAACGCTCTCCTTGAGTACCTGTGCATGCCCGACAGGGTCGACCTCGCGGCCACGATGCTGCTCGCGCCCTTCTACCGCCCGCGGGAAGACCGGGTGGACGACGCGCTGCGGCAGGAGTTCTCCACATCGTTCCGGTACGCCGTCGCCGACGGGATCCGCACCGCCATGGGCGCACGGTACGCACGGCTCGACCGGTCGTTGTTCGAATCCATTGTCGACACCGCGCTGGGCCGGATCGGCGAGAGCGGCATCGCGACGCTGTTCCAGCAGTTCGTGAAGACCGGCACGCTGCCCTTGTCCGGCGTGCTACCGCCGTCGCGGGTCCTGTCCGGGGAGCCCGACCCGGCGCTGAACGAGAGGCGCGGCGGCCTCCTGGGCCGGGCCATGCCGGCAGCGACCGTCACCCGGCACGCCGAGTACCGGCACTGCTTTCACCTCACCCACGCCGACGAGCTCGCGGCCGACGTGCAGGCCTTTCTCGCCCAGGCCGCGCGCGGGCCCGGCGACTCTACCGATCTGCCCTGGAGGCATGCGCATGCGTAGACGTCCTCGTGTCTACTTCAGTTTCCGCAGCCCGTACAGCTGGATCGCGATCGACCAGCTGGAGCGCCGGTTTCCCCGCGCCGGCGAGTACCTCGACTACTGCCCGTACTGGGAGCCGGAAGGCGGCATCCTGCAGGACATACGGGCCCAGGACGCCGAAGTGCTGTACACGCCGATGAGCAAGGCCAAGCATCTGTACCTGCTTGCGGACATCAAGCGGACCGCCGCCCGGTTCGGCTCTCCGCTGGTGTGGCCGATCGACACGGACCAGGCCTGGGAACTGCCGCACCTGGCGTGGCTCAAGGCCCGTCGCCAAGGGCAGGAGCGAGTGCTCTACCGGGCGCTGGTGGAGGCCCGCTGGCACCGGGGCGAGCCGATCTGTGACCCGAGTGTGCTGGCCAGGGCGGCGGACGAGGCCGGACTCGACGGCGCGGATCTGGTCGCGGCGGAACACGATCCGCTGATCCGGGCCGAGGCGGTGGAGGTGATGGTCGCCGCGTACTACGACGACATCTTCGGCATCCCGTACTTCCGTATCGGACGAGAGCGGCTGTGGGGTCTGGACAGACTCGACGAGTTCGTCGCCGCGCTGGAGGCCGCTCACCCCGACCGGGAAGGGGCGCCCGCACCGCAGCCGCAGCCGCAGCCGCAGCCGAGGCCCGAGTCACGGCTGATCCCGGTCCCTCCGGCCGACGCCGCCGAGCACATCGGCCTCTACGACCGTGACACCGCTGGAGGTTGCGGCTGAGCGAAGGCGGGCGCCGTCGGCGCCCGCCTGGCCGCGTCACGAAGTACGCGCGCTCCGCTCCCGCATCGTCGTCAGGTAGATGCCCGCGTACTCCTGCCCGGACAGCGCACCGATCTCCCGCACGATGCGGTCGGTGACACTGCGCCGCAGCCTGCGGTCGGACTCCTGTCCCAGGTGCTCCGCGAAGGTGAGCGGCGTACCGAATCTGACGTCGAACCGGGCGACACGGAGCATCTTGCTCCCCGGCGGATGCACTCGCTCGGTTCCGATCAGTCCGCAGGGGACCACGGGGACGCCGCTGGCCAGTGCGAGCCAGGCGATTCCCGAGGTCCCCTTGTACAGCCTTCTGTCGGGTGACCGTCCGCCCTCCACGTGGATTCCGACGACGTCCCCACCGTGCAGGACGTCGAGTGCCGTGTTGAGCCCGGCCAGCATGCCCGCGCCGTTGCCCTTTTCGACGGAGATCATGTCGACGGACCGGAAGAACGCGGCCTGCAGCCGCCCCTTCACTCCGGGGATGTCGAGCCAGGCCTGTTTGCCGATGAAGTAGACCTGGCGTGGCGTCAGGAGCGGAATGAAGAACGAGTCGAAGAACGAGAGGTGATTGGACGCGATGATGAACGGCCCGTCCGGGAGATTCTCCAGACCGGTCACCCGGGGCCGGAGGATCAGTCTGACGGGTATCAGGAGAAGGCGTCGCAGGAGCATGCGCAGCATGGGGCGTCCTCGTCCACGGTTCCGATGGGTCACGAGGCCTGCAGTTTTTCGACGAGAAGGTCGTGGACGTGGCGCAGTGAGCGAACCTGCTGGAGGTTTTCCTGCTCCATCTTCACCAGGTACTTGCGCTCCAGGCTCACCAGGATCTCCAGGGCCATGAGCGAGTCCACGTCGAGGTCCTCGACGAAGTCGGCCGTGTCGGTCACCTCGGTCACGCTCACGTCGAGGATGTCGGCGAGCGTGCGCCGCAGATCTTCGACGTCCAGTGCCGGGGTGTGGTCCTGCATGTCGGTGGTCGTTTGCATTTCCGGTAGGCCGCCCTTCGTTCCGTGTGTTCCGTGCGTTCTGTGCGTTCTGTGTGGGTGAAATGCCGGTGGTGGCGTCCAGGGCTTCTGATGAACAGCCCGGCCCCTCGGCCGGCTTGTTCAGTTGCTGATTCCGCCGTCGACCTGGAGCACCTGCCCCGTGATGTAGGCGGCCCGGTCGGAGGCGAGGAACGCGACGGCGTCGGCCACTTCGGCCGCCGTGCCGGCGCGGCCGAGGGGAATCTGCCCCAGCACCCGGGCGCGGACCTTGTCGCTCATTCCCTGGGTCATGTCCGTCGAGACGAGTCCCGGAGCCACGACGTTGGCGCGGATGCCGAAGCGAGCGACTTCCTTGGCCAGGGACTTGGTGAAACCGATGATCCCCGCCTTGGAGGCGGCGTAGTTGGTCTGGGTGGCGTTGCCGTGAATCCCCGAAACGGAGGAAATGTTCACGATGGCCCCGCCGTGCTGCTTGATCAGCGGAAATATCATCGCGCGGCACGCGTTGTAGGTGCCGGTCAGATTGGTGTCGATGACGTCGTGCCAGTCGTTGCCGGACATGGTCGCCAGCGGAGCGTCCCGTACGATGCCGGCATTGGTGACCAGCACGCTTGCGGGACCGAGCCGGCTCGCGGTGGCGGTCAGGAACTGCGACATCGCCTCCGCGTCCGTCACATCGACCGAGGCCTCGAACAGCCGACGGCCATGCTTCTCCGCCAAGCGCTCCACCTCGCCCGCGGACTCGGGGCGGGCGCGGTAGCAGTAGCTCACGTCATAGCCGTCGGCGAGGAAGCGCTCCACGATCGCGCGACCGATGCCGCGCGAGCCGCCGGTGACAACGGCGACCTTGTTCGGTTCTTCCTCACCGGCGGCGACAGCGGTCGTCCTGGGCATGTGCACTCTCTCCCTCGATCGGTTCTCGTTGAGCGGTCAGACAAGGCCTTCGCCGCCGTCGACGGCGATGGTGTTGCCGGTCAGCCAGGACGAATCGCTGGCCGACAGCGTGACAATGGCCTCGGCCACGTCCTCGGTGGTCGTGGTCCGGCCGTGCGGGTTGCCCTCGGCGGCACGCTGGGCCAGAGCATCGCTGTCCGGGATGCGCCGCATGGCGGGCGTCAGCGTCATCCCCGCGCGCAGCGCGTTGACCGCGATGCCCGACGGGGCCAGCTCGACGGCCAGTTGGCGCACATGCGCCCCGAGTGCGGCCTTGGCGGCCGCGACGGCGCCGTAGCTCGGCATGGCGTGCTCGTCGCCGCGGCTGGTGAGGGCGAAGACCTTGGCGCCACGGGGCAGCAGACCGGCGACGTACAGGTCGCGCACCCAGTAGACGAGGCTGTGTCCCATGACGTCGACCGTCATGTCCATCTGACGTGGGGTGATCACGTCCTGCTGCCCGTCGCGCGGGATCAGCGGCAGCAGACTGCCGAACGCGATCGAGTGCACGAGGACGCGTACGCCGTTCGCGCCGGCCAGCCGACCCAGCAGCGGGACCAGTTCGGCACGTGTCTGCTTGCTCGCGGCATTGCTGTTGTGGAACGACACCTGCACGCCGGTCGCGCGCAGCTCCTCGATCAGTTCGTCGACCTCGTCCTGCTGGGACGCCGTGCTGAAGTGGACGCCGAAGACGTTCACTCCCTCGCGTGCCAGGGCCACAGCCGTGGCCCTGCCCATACCGCTGGAGGCGCCGAGAACCAGGCACCACGTCCCTTTGAGAGATGACAGCATTTCAACCTCTGGCTCTGCGTTTCGAATCAGGACGCCCCGCGGGCGTCGCCGCCCGGGCGCGTTGAAATGGACCCCAGCGCGACATTGCCCTCGCGGGCGGCGACCACGACCAGGCGCGGACCGAGGTCTTCTGCGTCGGATCGGCTCAGCAGCACCTCCACGGGGGCGAGCGCGCCCGCGCGGGCCGCCGGGAACGCCGTCGACACGGAGGCTCGCGGCCCCAGCCGGCCGCGGACGGCCGCGGCGACGGCGCCCGCGACCGGCGAGTCGTCGATGACCAGCGTCACCGAGGCCGGTCGGGCGCCCGACGGCGCCGGCGCCGACGCGCACAGCTCGTCCAGAGCGGTGCGCACGGTGTCCTCGGCGCGACGGCGTCCTGCCTCGGACTCCAGCGCGGTGGGCGGGATGAACCGCAGCGCCGTCCTGAGCACCGCGTCGCCCCCGGCGTGCGCCGCCCCCAGGGGCCGCAGTGCCAGCACCGCGGCCCCTGATTCGGGTTCCGCGGTATTCGGCCGGGGGTCCGCGGCTTCCGTGACTCCGGCGAGCACCAGGTCCCCCCGCCCCGCGGCGAGCTCCTGGGAAGCGATGTGCAGGGCCTCGATTCCGGCGGTCCGCGGCGAGGTCACCGTCACGTTGAAGCCCTTGAAGCGGTGCTCGGTGGACAGCCGCGACGCGACGAGGTTGACCGAGAAGAAGGGCGTGATCATCGGGCTCAGCCGCTCGATGCCCTGGTCGCGCACGGTCTCTTCGATGTCCGCGTGCAGGGCTGATACGGCGCAGTTCGTCCCGACCACCACACCGCGCCGCTCCTGCGGATGCCGCTCCGCCTCGCCACCCGTCCGCGACAGCGCCTCCCGGGCCGCGCACAGCAGGTACTGACAGGCCGGGGGCAGGTACTTGTATCCGCGTGGGCCGAGACGGACCCGGTGGTCGAACCAGGTGTCGTCGACGGTCCCGGGCGGTGAGGACACGAGTCCGCTCGCCATGACGAGGGACTCCGCCACGCTGCTACGGGCGTTCACCGGTCTTCGCCTCCGAACACCATGGAGAAGTTGTTGCCGCCGAATCCGTACGCGTTGATCAGGACGTCGCCGCGACCGAGGGGGGTGGACCCGTCCTGGGGTATCCACAGCGGGCAGGCCGGGTCCTGGCGCGCGAGGCGTACGTTGGCCGGGATCGTCCGTTGCCGAGCCATCAGCGCGGCAGTGAGCGCTCCGAACGCGGCGGCCGATCCTGCGGTGTGCCCGATGAACGCCTTGAGGCTGAACAGGGGCGTCGCGTGGGTGTGTTCGCCCAGCACGGCGTGCAGCATCTGGGTCTCCACCACGTCGTTCTGCTGGGTGCCCGTGCCGTGCGGGATGACGCAGCCGACGTCCTCCGGGCGGCTTCCCGCCTCCCGCAGCGCTTCCTCGGCCGCCCTGACCAACTGCAGGGCCTCGGGATCGGGGGAGGTGGGGTGATGCCCGTCGCAGCTCCAGGCGGTGCCCTTGATCCGGCCGTACACCCGCCGCCCGGCGGCGGCACGGGCGGACTGGACGACGAGAAGGGCCGCTCCCTCCCCGAACACGGTGCCTTGGCGGTCGGCGTCGAAGGGCCGGCACCGGTGCGGGTCGGACACGCCGAGCCGTCTGAAAGCCGCGAGCGGGACCGCAGCCAGCGCTTCGGCTCCGCCGACCAGGACCGTGTCCGCCTCCCCGCGCCGGATCAGGCCCGCGGCCATGGACAGCGCGTAGCCGCTGGCGGCGCACGCGTTGCTCACACTGAGATTGGTGCCGAAGGCGCCGAACTCCGCGCCGATCGCCGACGCGACGGAGAACATGGGGGACCACTCACCGGTGTCCGCCCGGGAGGCCGTCGAGGGGGTGGCGGCAGGCGCGCACCCGGTGCCGTCGCCGCCCGCGGTGCCGATCACCACCGCCATGTCCGCGATCTCGTCGGCCGAGAGGCCCGCGTCGGCGACCGCCTGACGAGAGGCGTGCAGTGCGAACTCGGTGGCGCGGCCCCGACCGCCCTCGGGTTCTGGTGACCATGCGCCGGCCGATGGCACCTGATAGGCCAGGGCGTCGGGCACATGCGTGGCGAGCCCGTGCACCGCGGAAGGGCGGGAGCAGGCAGCCTGGAGTCCCGCCCAGTATTCGTCGGTGCTCAGTCCGAGACAGCTGACGGTGCCCAGGCCGGTGACGAGCACATCCGGAGGGCGAGCGGCGTTCATGGGCGTCTCCCTCTTTTCTCGCCGATTCCTATCGACTTGGAATTATGCGCCGCTACTGAATCTATGACGCTTTCGACAGAGCCTACGAGGGGTGAGCTAAAGAGTCGCTTAATCACCGGTGGTCGGCGTCGAGTCGATCTGTATTCCCGGATTCGGAAGTCGATTGCACGGTGATCGTTAAGGTCCTTTTTAGGGCATCGGGCTACGTTGTGCGGAAGGCTTGGAATACATCCTGTTCAACGTCGATGAATCAACGTGCAAAGCGTGGTTTCCCGTGGCCGGTTAGTGGCTTGATTTCACGGACGCCGCTGTCCCCGGCTTAGCAGCCTAGAAGAGGAGAACCGGAATGAGTGCTGCGACAACAGGAAAGAGCCAGGAGACCACGGTGACGGGGGCCCGGCGGCTGCGCGAGCTGTTCGCCCGCCCCGGCGTGGTACGCATCGTCGGCGCCCACAACCCGCTCGGAGCCCGGCTCGCCGAACGCGCCGGCTTCGACGGCGTCTGGTCCAGCGGCCTCGAGGTGTCCGCCTCCCAGGGTGTCCCGGACACCGACATCCTCACCATGAGCGAACTGCTGGGCGTGGCCTCGTCCCTGGCCGCCGCGGTCGACGTCCCTGTCGTGGCCGACTGCGACGCCGGTTACGGGAACGCGCACAACGTGATGAACATGATCCGCCGCTACGAGGCCGCGGGGATCTCGGCGGTGTCCATCGAGGACAAGCGTTTCCCCAAGGTGAACAGCTTCATTCCAGGACGTCAGGAGCTGGCCCCGACAGGGGAGTTCTGCGGGAAGATCGCCGCCGCGAAGGCCGCCCAGATCGCCCCCGACCTGATGGTCATAGCGCGTATCGAGGCATTGATCGCCGGCTGGGGCATGGAGGAGGCCCTGCACCGGGGCGAGGCGTACGCGCAGGCCGGTGCCGACGCGGTGCTCATCCATGCGAAGGGCGACTCCCCGGAACCCGTCCTGGAGTTCCTCGAGCGATGGAACCTGCCGACGCCGGTGGTCGTCGTTCCGACGACTTACCACACCATCACCGCCACCGAGCTCGGTGAAGCCGGAGCGAAGATGGTCATCTATGCCAATCACGGGCTGCGGGCGGGTATCACCGCGGTCACCGAGACCTTCGAGACGATTCTGCGGGACGACCGGACCACCGGCCTCGAGACCCGCATCGCCCCGCTGGCCACGGTTTTCGACCTGCAGGGCATGTCGACGCAGAAGAAGCACGAGGCCGAGTTCATCACCCCGTTCGAGGCCCGCTCGCGTGCCGTCGTGGTACCGGGAGGCGGACCCGGGAACGTCGGGCTCACGTCCGCGCTGCTGGAGCACCAGACGTCGGCCCTGCGTCAGTCCGGGATGGAATCGGTGACCCTGGCCATGGCCTCGCCGTTGCCCGGCCGTCCTCCGCAGGACGTGACGATCCTCCCCGAGCGCACGGATGCGCCGACCGCCCTGCTGGACCTGCCCGACGCGCCGTCGAGCCACACGGTGGTGCTCTCCGGCGACGCGTTCGTGGCGAGCGAGCCGCTGCGCCGGCTGATCGCTGCGGGCGCTGACATCGCTGTCCTCGTCGACGTCTCCGCAGGCGCCGAAGCCGCCCGTCGGGCCGATGCGCTGTCGCTGAGCCTCAGCTCCTCGGCCGGCGGCGCCCGCAGGGTGGCACGCGAGGAGGCCGAGGTCGTCGGGACCGGGAGCCGGGACGCCGACGGAGAGTTCGCGGGCGCCGCGGCCTTCTCCCCGAGGGGCTTCGCCCTCCTGCGTGAGGTCGCCGAGAAGCGCCGGGCCGACTCCGTGCCCGCGACGCTGGCCGGCCTGATCACCGATCTGGTCGCGGCAGGCCACCGGATCCGCGCGGTGGAGATCGGTTCCGGCTGGCTGGAGCTGCGGACGGCCGACGACGTACGGCTCGCGACCGACCTGCTCTTCGGACAGGGGGCCGGCCGATGAGCACGGCGACGGACACGGGCCTTGACGCAGGCGTTGTCGTGAGCCTGCTGCACGACCGGGGCTTCGGCCCGTTCACCGGAGTGCCCTGCTCGTTCCTCGGTCCGGTCATCACCTGCCTGGAAGCCGAGTACCCGCAGGAGTACATCATCGCCGCGAACGAAGGCGAGGCGGTCGCCCTCGCGGCGGGCGCCCGACTCGCCGGGCGCAGCCCGGTGGTCATCCTCCAGAACTCCGGCCTGGGCAACACGGTCAACCCGCTCAGTTCGCTCTGCCACACACTGCGGCTGCCGGTCCTGCTGTTCGTGACCTGGCGCGGCCGTCCCGGCCACCCGGACGAACCCCAGCACGAGCTCATGGGCCGGATCACCCCCGACATGCTCACCGCCATGGACATCCGGCACGAGGTCCTCCCGGACGATCCCGGACTCCTCGCGGAACGGCTCGACGTGGCGGCGGCGCACATGGCGGCAACGGGCCTGCCGTACGCCTTCGTCGTGCCCAAGGGAAGCATCCGCCCCTATCCGAAGCCGGCGTCGGCGGCTCCTGGCCCGTCGCTGATGGCCAGGGCCGAGGCGATCGGGCATGTGGCGCGGGCCATGGACCAGCGCACCTTGCTCGTGGCCACCACCGGCAAAACCGCGCGGGAGCTGGAACGCGACTGGGACCGTCCGGAAAACCTCTATGTCGTCGGTTCCATGGGCTGCGCCTCCAGCGTCGCTCTCGGGGTGGCGCTGCACGCTCCCGACCGCCGCGTCGCAGTTCTGGACGGGGACGGAGCGGCCCTGATGCGACTCGAGGCGATGGCCGCCATCGGCCGTCTGGCGCATTCCGGACTCTGCCACATCCTGCTCGACAACGAATCCTACGAATCCACCGGGGGGCAGCCCACCGCTTCGGCGGGCGTGGACTTCGCGGCGATCGCCCGGGCCTGCGGCTATCGGGCCGCCTACGACGTGTCCGATGCGAACGCCCTGTCGACCGCCGTACGGCGGGCCCAGGAGGAAGGGGGCGCCCAGCTCATCAGGGTCCGTATCGCCCCCGGCTCGGACCCGGGCCTCGGCCGCCCCTCTCTCTCGCCGCCCGCATCGGCGGCACGATTCGCGGAGGCGATCGCTCGATGAGCCACAGCACGACGTCCCGGCCGCAGAGACTGGTCCTGATGAATCCGGGACCGGTCATCACGGACGACCGGGTCCGCTCGGCCCTGGCCGGCCCCGACATGTGCCATCGCGAGCCGGAGTTCTCCGACCTCCTCACCCGGGTGCGGCACAAGACCACACTCGTCGCCGGCGGCGATGAACGGCACTCCTCGGTCGTCCTGACCGGATCGGGCACCTCCGCGGTGGAGGCGGCGGTCAGTTCGGCCGTGCCGGCCCAGGGCGGCCTGCTGGTGCTCGACAACGGTCACTACGGCGAGCGGTTCCATCACATCGCGGCCGCGCACGGCATTCGCAGCCGGCGACTGGACATGGGCTGGGCCACGTCCCTCGACCTGTCCGCGGTGGAGGACGCACTCGCCGCCGACCCCGCGCTGACCCACGTGGGCGTCGTCCACCACGAGACCAGCAGCGGCATGCTCAACGACGTGGCCGCCGTGACCCGTATCGCGCACGAACACGGCCGCGAGGTCATCGTGGACGCGGTCAGCAGCATCGGCGCCGAGTCCGTCTCGCTGGCCGACGACGGCATCGACTGGCTGGCGGGCTCAGCCAACAAATGCCTCGAGGGAGCTCCCGGCCTGGCCTTCGTCTGCGCCGCGCGGCAGGCCTTCGAGGCTCTCGCGGACGCGCCCCGCAGAAGCTACTACCTCGATCTGTACCGGCACTACACGGCCCAGGCGAAGGCCGCGGCCCCGGCCTTCACCCCGGGAATCCCCGCCTTCTACGCCTTCGAGACCGCCCTTGACCTGGTGCTCGCCGAAGGCCCCCGGCGCCGGCACGCCCGGTACGAAGGCCTTGCGCGGCAACTGCGCTCGGGACTGGAGGAGTTGGGCCTGGACATACTCCTGCCGCCCCACCAGCGGGCCGTCGGGCTCACCGCGGTCCGGATCCCCGAGGCCCTCGACTACACCGCACTCCACCGCGGCCTGCGTACGGAGGGGTTCGTCATCTACAGCGCCCAGGAGCGGCTGTCCCGGAACTTCTTCCGGCTGTCGACGATGGGGTGCATGACGGCGGCGGACGTCGACCGCTTCCTCGTCGCGCTCGCCAGGTTGCTGCCCGGCAAGAACTGACCCGGGCCGGGTGTGGCGGGAGGGTTTCGCGTGTGCCGTCGCAGACGTCGCAGACGTCGCGGCGCCGAGTACGGCGCCGCGACGGGAGACCAGGGCGTGGCGGGGTGCGTCAGGGGCAGCGGATGATCTGGCCCGCATAGGCCAGTCCGCCGCCGAACGCGAACAGCAGAACCGGTGATCCCTTCCGGATCTCGCCGCGCTCGATGAGCTTGGACAGTGCCAGGGGGATGCTGGCGGCAGAGGTGTTCCCGGACTCGACGACATCCCGTGCGACCACGGCGTTGACGGCGCCGATCTTCTTGGCGAGCGGCTCGATGATGCGCAGGTTGGCCTGGTGGAGCACCACTCCGCCCAGTTCCTCGGGCCGCACACCGGCCCGCTCGCACACCTTCAGTGCGACGTCCGGCAGGGTCATGGTGGCCCAGCGGTAGACCGTGAGCCCTTCCTGGGCGAACTTGTCGGAGGGCGCCTCGATTCGGACGGCCTGGCCCATCTCGGGCACGGAACCCCACACGACCGGGCTGATCTCGGGCTCCTCGCAGGCCTCCACGACGGCGGCGCCGGCGCCGTCACCGATCAGTACGCAGGTGGTGCGGTCGGTCCAGTCGGTGAAGTCGCTGAGCTTCTCGACCCCGATGACGAGGGCGCGCGAAGCACTGCCGGCCTTGAGGCTCTGATCGGCCAGGGCCAGGGCGTGCGGGAATCCGGAGCAGGCCGTGTTGACGTCGAGTGCCGCCGGAGAGGGGGCCCCGATCCTGGCGGCGACGCGCGCGGCGATGTTCGGCGAGCGGTCCTGGGCGGTGCAGGTGGCCACGATGACCAGGTCGATGTCGGCTGCGCTGACTCCGGCCCTGTCCAGCGCGTTCGCGGCGGCCTTCTCGGCCATGTCCGAAACGGACTCGTGATCGCCCGCGATGCGACGCGTGCGAATTCCCACCCGGGTCCGAATCCACTCGTCGCTCGTATCGACCATCATGGCGAGGTCTTCGTTCGTCAGGACCTTGGACGGCTGGTAATGGCCGAAAGAGAGCACGCGAGATCCGGTCATATGGATTTCCTCATTTCGTCGTTCCTCAGGCCGCGAAAGCAACGCTGCTGCTGATGGGGGAATGAATGTCGTCCAGCCACGCATCCCGGGTGAGGACGGCACGCTGGATCTCCTGCAACCTGGGGCCCGGTTCGATTCCGAGCTCGTCAACCAGCACCCGGCGGATCCGACTGAAGACGGACAGAGATTCCGCGGTGCGTCCGCTACGGTAGAGCGAGATCATCAGATAGCCGTAGATGGTTTCCCAGGTAGGCTGTTCCTCAGTGAGCGACTGAAGCTCCCCGATCAGTACGTTGTGACGCCCCAGGCTGATTTCCAGCTCGAAACGTCGCTCAATCGCGAGCATGCGCCTCTCGTCCAGGCGACGGCCGATGCTGTCGAATGCCGGAAGGTGTCGCAGATCCTCTACCGCCTGCCCGCGCCAGAGGCCGATGGCGCTGTTCAGGACGTCTGAGGCCTGTTCGGCCCATCCCCTCGCCTGCAGATCGCAGGCCTGGGAGAAGCGACTTTCGAAAAGGTGCAGGTCCAGGTACTCCTCGGGAAGATCGAGCTGATATCCGGAGGGTACGGTGACGAGGATCGCCGGGTCGATGTGCAGTTCTTTGAGGTGCTTCCGCAGCTTGGACACATAAACGTAGAGCGCGGTGGACGCGCTGCGCGGCGGGGTGTCGGCCCACAACGAATCCAGGAGGCGCCGCGAAGAGACGAAGCTTGCGTTATTGGCGCAGAGATATGCCAGGAGGGCGCGCTGTTTCAGTGCCCAAGGGGTGATACTGATGCCGGCGGAAGTCTCTATTTCCAGTGGCCCAAGTATTCTGAACATCATTTCTACTCCCCCGTTGACGAGATTCGTATCTCGCCGATGAATACTCCTTGTTGACTAAAACAATCCTTGCTTTCCGTGTCGATCAGGGTCAAGTGGACTTGAGGTAGATTTGAGGTTACTGGCGGGTAATTAGCCCTGGTTTTAGCGGTGTTTTAGGGGGGATGGTCGAGAGGGTTTGGTGATTCCGGCGCGGTCGATCACGCGACTTCCTGGTGTTCGTTGTAACAATTTGCCGACTCTTGACCGGAGAGCAGCTGGATCTCGTTCATGATCTCATCCGTGATGAAGCGTCGCGCCTGTGCGCTGCGCACCGACGAATCGTTCTCCGGGAACTGCAGGGGCTGTCCGAAACGGACGGTCACGCGGCGAATGCGTGGTAGCCGGGCCCCCACAGGTTGAATCCGGTCGCTGCCGAGAATTGCGACGGGGACAACCGGCGCGCCGGTACCGAGAACGAGCCATCCCACGCCGGTGCGGCCACGGTAGATCCTTCCGTCCCGTGATCGCGTTCCCTCGGGATAGATGCCGAAGGCCTGGCCCCTGTCGAGGATTCTGCGCGCCTCGTCGAGCGAGGCCTGCGCGGCGCGGTGAGTGCCCCGTTCGACGGGAACGGCGCCCAGCGCCGTGAAGAGCGCCCGCATCATGCGTCCCCTGACGCCATGTCCCTGGAAATACTCGGATTTGGCCAGGAACGCGACAGGGCGTGGCGCCACCAAGGGAATGATGACGCTGTCGATGAACGAGAGGTGATTCGCGGCCAGGATGACGGGCCCGTGGGAGGGCACGTTGTCGCGTCCTTCGATCACGGGCCGGTAGATCATTCGGGCGAGCGGGGCGACCGCTAGTCGCACGACGGCGTGGAGCAGCATGATGTCTCACTTGATGTCAGGGACGGGATCACTTCTGAACGCGGGGTGCGATGTCGAGCGCCTGCAGGGCCAGCGCGACCATTTCGTTCAAGGAAACGGGTCCGGCGGCTCTGGCAATGGAGTTGATCAGCCACAAGTGGGTGAAACCCTCCAGTGCGGCCCATAGGACGGCGGTGAGCCGGCTGCTCTCGATTTCCGAGTGCCAGCATTCGTCCTGTTGCCGGTCCCGCACCAGTTCGACTGCTTTCTCGAACAGGGAGCGGCTCAGCGTGCCGAGTTCCGGATCGCTCTGCAGGAGCAGATCGTGACGTGCCATCAGCTCGTGAAGTCCGGGGTTGGCCACGCCGAACTCCACGTACGCGAACGCGACTGCTCGGAGTCGCTGTGCCGGCGTGGCCTGTGCGCCGCACGCGCGCAGTGCGTTGTCGCTGCGGTCCGCCAGCCTCCGGTAGCCCTCGCTGGCAACGGCGGACAGAAGCTCGGCCCTCCCGGAGAAGTGGCGCAGCGGTGAACCGTGGGACACGCGGGCGCGCCGGGCGATGGCGCGCAGCGACAGTGCCTCGACGCCGCCTTCCGCGACCATGTCCAGCGCGCAGTCGAGTAGTCGCGCTCGCATTGCATGATGTGCGTCGGATCTCACGTAGACAGTGTCTAGCATGAGGTAGACGCTGTCTACAACACCGTCCTGGGGACGGCTCGGCGCCTTGCCCGGGTATGGGGCACTCGGTCCCCGGCCGGCGGTCGAGGGGGCGGGCGCGCCACCGGCGCCTCCGCCGTTCCGCGCGGGACCAATTCCGTGGGCGGCACTCGCACACTTCTTTTGGCTAAAGCCTGGCTAGCATTCTGGTTTCACCACCCCTGAACACCCGCTGAAATACGCGTACAAGCGCCAGGACCGGGCTTACCGTATCGGCCTCGGAGCGTCTAGATTTCGGTTCGGGAATAACGCGCGTCGATCCCGGACGAAACTCGTGTGCAGTGGAGATCGTTCGGCGGTCTGTCGTCGACTTCACGGAGAGGAAGGACGGTCCGGATGGCCGATCGCCCCCTGGTACGTTGCGGCAGCGCCCTGGTCGTGTTCGAGGGGACGGGCCGTCTCCCCTTCCGGAGGGACGGTTCCGGGGAGTGGCGGGCTGACAGCCTGTGGCCCGGTCCTCAGGATGCACAAGCGCTGGAGGAGTATCTGGCCGACGGCTCCCCCATGCTGATTGTGCTGAACCGGGAACCGGCAGTCGTCTCGCTGACGCCGACAGAGTTCTCCGCACTCCCGCCGGGAATCGGCGAGACCGTCGGAACCGATTCCGAGATAATCGACATCGAAATTCCGCGGCTGAACTGGCTGCCGGACTCGCTGCGGGAAAGAGGGCTCCGGCACCTGGCGAACGCTTCCGGGACGCTCCGAGAGGTACCCGCGCTGATGCTGCCGCCGTTGCTCCTGGACAACGCCGAGCGGGCGGCCCCGCAGGTGCGTTTTGCAGTGCGGGCGTCGAGCGCCCCGCTGTACGCCCATCAACTTGAACAGGTCATCTTGCACGTCTTCGCGGACTGAGCACACCAGACAGCAGAATCGAGGGGGGTTTTATGTTCAGGAAATTCGTGAGGGCTGTCCTGTCCCTGTTGATGCGCGTGATATTCCGGCCACGGGTCAGCGGTCTGAACAACATCCCGGCGAGTGGACCGTGCATCATCGCGGCCAACCACCTGTCGTTCTCCGACCATGTCTTCATCTCGCTCGCCGTGGTGCGCCCGGTGCGTTTCATCGGCAAGGCCGAGCGGCTGACCGGGACGGGAGTCAAAGGGAGGCTGAGCGCGGCGTTCTTCCGGACGATAGGGATCGTGCCGGTCGAGCGGGACGGCGGCCCCGGGGGTGTGGCCGCTCTGGAACTCGCCCGCGAGGTCATAGCGGACGGCGAGGTCTTCGGCATTCACCCGGAGGGCACGAGGTCCCCCGACGGCCGGCTCTACCGGGGCCGTACCGGTGTGGGCTGGCTGGCCATGGCGACCGGCGCCCCGGTGGTGCCGTGCGGGCTCGTCGGCACCGATCGGGTTCAGCCGCTCGGGCGGCTGCTGCCGAAGATCGTCCGGTTCGACATGCACTTCGGTGCTCCGATGACCTTCCCGGAGCACCGCGGCAAAGAGGGGAACCCTCGGCTTCGGCGCAGTGTCACCGATGACGTGATGAAGCAGATCGAGTTGCTGTCGGGCCTCGAGTACGTCCCCAGGTTCGCCTCGATGCACAAGGACAAGGACAAGACGCCGCTCAAAGAGGGGGCAGCATGATTTCCGAGATAAGCCAGCGCCTGCATGATCCGATCACCTACGCCCTGCCGGCCATCGCGCTCATCATCATTGTCGAGATACTCGTGCTGCGTTACGACGAGGACGACACCCGGCGCTTCGATCTCCGGGACACGCGGGCCAGCGTCCTCACGGGAGTCGGCGCGCTCGTCGTTTCGACGGTATCGCGGAGCATTTCCCTCCTGGTGTACGCATGGGTGTACGTCGAGGTGGCTCCTTTCCATCTGCCGGAGAATGCGTGGTACACCTGGGTCATTCTCTTCTTCGGAGTCGATCTCACCATCTACGGATACCATCGGATGACTCACCGGGTCCGCGTCATGTGGGCGGGTCATCAGGTCCACCACTCCAGCGAGTATCTCAATGTCGCCGTCGCGGTCCGTCGTAAGTGGGCGCAGTGGTTCGAGAAGCTCATGTGGCTGCCGCTTCCCCTGCTGGGCGTACCACCGGTCCTGGTTTTCACCATGCAGTCGCTGCATCTCCTCTACGGCATCTTCGCGCATACCGAGAAGATCGGGAAGTGCCCGGCATTCATCGAGGCCGTATTCGTTACTCCCTCGCACCACCGCGTACACCACGGGAGCGACCAGATCTATCTGGACAAGAACTACGGCAGTATTCTGATCATCTGGGACCGGCTGTTCGGAACTTTCCAGCCGGAGTTGCACCGTCCGACCTACGGGCTCACCACCCCGCTCAGTTCGAACAGTGTCTGGCACATTCAGATCCATGAATTCGCGAAGATGTTCCGTGATGTGCGGCGGGCCGGAAGCTGGCGCCATCGCCTGGGATATGTCTTCGGCCCGCCCGGTTGGAAGCCCGTCGCCACCGGCACGGCGCGGGGCGGGGGACAGACGGAGTCCTCCTATGAGGCCCCGCTGCCCGGAGGTACACGGTGACGCTCACCGGAGCCATCGCGCCGGACCGACCGACGTCGGCTGCCGAGCCCTATCGCCTGGCGTTCGTGGGCGGCGGACCAAGGGCTACCTACGCCCTGGAGCGGTTGTCGGCGACCGTCGACAACCTGGGAGCCGGACAGTGGCTCGAGGTCCATGTCTTCGAACCGTCGGGTGAGTTCGGCGCCGGTCAGGTCCACAGTCCCTCCCAGGCCAGAACCAGCTATCTCAACCGCATCAGCGGCCAGGTCGGCTTCGCCGCCGACGACAGTGTGACGGGTGCCCGTCCGCTGCTGCCGGCGGCGGATCGCCCCACCTTGTACGAGTGGTGCCGCAACCGCTACGCGGAGACGGGCGAGCCCGACTTCGACGTGTCGCCGCAGGACGTGCCGAAACGCTATGTGCACGGCCTCGCCCTGCGCGACATGTTCGACGGCTTCGCGCGCAGGCTGAGTGCCCATCCCCGAGTGGAGATCCGGCTGCACGTCGCCGAGGTCACCGACATCGAGCCGCTGGGCGACGGACTTCGGATCGTCACCCGGGACGGGGACGGGTACCTGGTGGACGAGGCCCTGCTGTTGACGGGGCACTCCCACCACGATCCGGCACGTGCTCGGGAGGGGCGCCGCCTGGCCGATCTGGCAGCGCGGGCCGGCGCCCACCACGTTCCGCACCCGTACCCGCTCCGGACCGAGCTCTCCTCGCAGATCGTCGGCCGGGACTCGGTCGTCGGCTGCATCGGGATGGGGCTCACCGCGATCGACGTCATCCTGCATCTGACCGAGGGACGGGGAGGGACGTTCGTCGACGACGGGCCGGACGGTCTCCGCTACCGGCCCAGTGGGGACGAGCCGGCCGGCATCGTGGCGCTCAGCCGGTCGGGACTCTTCAACTGCGCGCGGCCGTACAACGACAAGGAGCGGATGCAGGGGGCGGGTGATCACCCCGGCACGTTCCTCACCCGTGAGGCGATCGACCAGTTGCGGGCCAGTGCCGGACGTCCGGTGCGACGCGGCGGAGAGGAACGGCTCCAGCTCGACTTCGAGCGGAACGTGCTGCCGCTCGTGCTGCTCGAGATGGCCCACACGCATTACGTCACCCTGTTCGGCCCCGGCACGGCTCTCCTCCTGACGCAGCGTGTGATGCCGGGATACCTGGACTTCCTCGCGGGCAGGAGGCCCGAGGGGGACGAGCCGACCCGTCTGCTGGCGCCGATGGAGAAGGCGCTCGACGAGATCACGGACGTGCTCGAGAGCGTTGCCCGGGGGGCGTCCTCGGTCGAGGCCGAGCAGCGACGGTTGCCCTGGCCGGTCCGGGACGTACTCCTGCACTGGACCAAGGTGGTGCTGGGGCCGGCCTCCGAGCGGGAGTGCCGCCGCCACCTGGAGCGAGGGCTGTCGCTGGAACCCCTCATCGGAGGCGGCGAGGGGCCGACCGGCCTGGAACGGGACATCCGCGGGAACCGCTTCGACTGGGAGCGCGTCGTCTCCCCTCTCGCGGCCGACGGCGATGCCGACTCCTACCGCCAGGCGGTGCTGGAGTTCATGAGGCGTGACCGACTCTGGTCGCTGCAAGGCAATCTGACCAACCCCCACAAGGCCGCCGCGGACGGCGTCTGGCGCGATCTGCGTTCCGTCATCTCCTACGCCGTCGACGAGGCCGGGCTGACGGCGTCCTCGCAGCGGACGTTCCTGCAGCAGTACGTTCGCTGTCACAACAGGCTGGTCAACGGGGCGGCGCCGGAACTCTCGGAAAAACTCGCCGCGTTGATCCGGCACGGCGTGCTGGACGTCTCGGCGGGCCCCGAAGCGGATCTGCGCCTGTCGGGCCCACGGCCAGGGCTCGTCGTCGAGGGCCCGCACACCGGTGCGCGCCGCCCGGTCGACGTGGTGGTGGAGGCGCGGGTGCACGGCTTCGACCCCAGGCTCGACATCCGTCCCCTCTACAGAAACCTGTTGAGCCGGGGAGTCGTACGGCTCTGGCGCAATGAGTCCGCCGACGGGGACGTCCTCGAACCCGGCGGAATCGATCTGACGCGTGACTTCCACGCGATCCGCTCCGACGGCAGTCCGGATCCTCGGATCACCGTGCTGGGGGTGCCCACCGAGGGGGCACGCACGTTCAACATCTCAGCACTGCGCCCGGACGCGGATCACTACATCATGCAGGACGTGCTGACCTGGCTGTCGGGCTTCTGGTCGATGGCGGCGGCCAAGGTCGGCGAAGGAATCCCAGGATGAGCAAGGCAGCTCCGCCGAGCCCTGCGGCGGCGGCACACGGCACGCAACGAGTGGGGTGGCGAAGCTTTCGCGGCCGGCCCTGGCTGACGTTGATCACCGTGTCCATCGGAGCGATGATGGTGTCGCTCGACGGGATGATCGTGGTGGTGGCCCAGCCGGTCCTCCAGCACGAGCTGAGGGCGGGCCTGTCCCAGATCCAGTGGGTGACCAACGGCTATCTGCTCGCCGTCGCGGCACTGCTCATCACGGCCGGCAAGCTGGGGGACCGCTTCGGACATCGCAGGGTCTTCCTGGCCGGCGTACTGGGGTTCACCCTGTCCTCGGTCGCGATCGGCCTGTCCGACGGCATCGCCTGGGTGGTGGGACTGCGGGCCCTGCAGGGAGTCTTCGGGGCGCTGATGCAGCCGGCGACTCTCGGTCTGGTGCGCAACGCCTTTCCTCCGGAAAGGCTCAACATGCCGATCGCGGTCCGCAGTTCCATCATCGCGGCCTCCACCGCGGCCGGTCCGATCGTCGGTGGTCTGGTGGTCGAGCACGCGTCCTGGCGGTGGATCTTCTTCGTCAACGTCCCCCTCGGCGCCCTGGCGCTCGTGCTCGGGTTGGTCGGACTGCGCGAGGTGCGGCCGGACCGCGCGGCCAAGTCGTTCGACATGCCAGGTGTCGTCATGCTGGCCGTGGCGCTCTGCTCCTTGGTCTGGGGGTTGACCCGGACACCCGCCGCGGGCGGCGGATACGGCCAGAACCTGCTGTTCCTGGGCATGGCGACCGTGCTGGGGTGTTGCTTCCTCTGGTGGGAGAGCCGGGTTGCGGAACCACTTCTTCCGCTGCGGATCTTCCGTTCCGTGCAGTTCTCGGTCGGCGCCTTTCTCACCGTCGTGCTGGCCTTCGTGATGATCGGGGCGCCCTTCGTCCTCGTCTTCTATCTGCAGAACGTCCAGCACCTGACCCCGGTGGAGTCCGGTGTCCGGGTGCTCGGGCTGACCCTGATGATGATCGTCGGCGCTCCGCTGGTGGGGCTGTGGATGAACCGCAGGGGAGCCCGGACGCCCATCGTGTTCGGCATGCTGGCCACGACGGTGGCCATGTGCGCGCTGTCCCGGCTGGGCGCGAGTTCGAGCTCGCTCCAGATCATGCTGTGCTTCTTCGTGCTCGGCTTCGGATTCAGTCCGGTGAAAGTCGGTGCGACCAAATTGGTCATGAGCCATGCTCCGGTGGAGCTGTCCGGCGTGGCGGGCGGGATCCAGCAGACCGCGATGCAGGTCGGCGGCAGCCTGGGCACAGCCCTGATCGCCGCGATCATCGGAACACGCGTCAACTCGACGCTCCCCCGGCAACTCTCCGACGCCGGCTTCTCCCTGTCGACGTCCCAGGCCTACGAGGCGTCCCAGGCTGTGGCGGTCGGCCAGTCTCCGGGCGCGGCGCTCCACCTGGGCACGTCCGACACGCTGGCCCGCATCGGTCAGGCCGTCTTCCTCGACGGGATGCAACACGCACTGGTCGCCACGGCTGTCGTGGCCGCCTGTGGAACCGGGGCCGCGCTTCTCATCCGGCGCGGGTCGGAGCAGCACGCCGACATTCGTGTGTGAAGCTAAAACTCTCCTAACAGAGGAATTGCACGGGACTGGCACCGCTGTTGAAATCCGATAGGTAAGCCGAGCCTTTTTGTTTGCGGCGGGTCGACCTGAGTCATAGAGTCGAGGCAGCCCTGTCCGTCAGGTCCACAGGGCAGGGGATCAGGGCTACTGCCTTAAAGTGTCAGGAAAGGAAGAACTGCGGAATGGCTACAGCTCTTGAAATGTCGTACTCCCGCACCCTCGAGGTGCCCGCCGAAGCGCTGCACACCTTCTCGAAGCGAGCCCAGGAGGAGCTGGTCCCGTACATCAGGGAGCTCGGCGAAGCGTCTCGGGGGATGCGGGTGGACGATCTGGCGGTAGACCTGACTCGCTGCCCGCAGTTCACGCAGGAAATCGAATCGACGCGGAAAGTGGTCGATTCCGGGACTCACTTCGTCATCTATGACCGAGTCGCCGGCATCGAATCGTTGCGCTCCCAGGCTCTTTTCACCTGGATACTCGGTTCGGCGCTGGGGGAGCCGATGCTCCAGAACCACGAAGGCTGGCGCCTGATCGAGGTGTACGACCGGGGCACCGGCCGCACGATCGCCGAGGGAGCCAGGTACCACCAGACCAAGCAGGGCGCCTACATACACAACGACGGCGTGAGCGACATCGAGCCGATCGACTACCTCGTCCTGTCGTGTGCCCAGCGCGCCTACATTGGCGGCGAGAGCGTCATGGTGGACGCCAAGACCGCCCATGACCTTCTCCTGAAGCATCCTGAGATTCTTGACATCCTGACCGGAAAATTCTGGTTCGAGAAGCGCGGAATGACCACGGAGGCCGACTTCTTCCAGTCCCCCATCATCAAGTACTCGGCCGAGGGCGAGCCGCTGGTCAGCTATTTCAGGGCCTACATCGAAAGCGCACACGAGCAGGTCGGAGAACCGCTGAGTGAGCGTCAGCGCGAGGCTCTCGACTTCTTTGACGCGGTTCTCGACCAGTCGTCCGTGCAGTATCGGATGCGGCTCGAGCGAGGGCAGACCATGGTTTCTGCCGACGATCGATTTCTGCACACCAGGACCACGTTCGTCGACCGCTTCACACCCCGGGTGATCGACATGGACACGGACACTCCGGACAGCGTCAACCGCTACATGTACCGAGTCTGGTCGCGCAAGCGGGAAGCGAGTCGGCTGCCCTAGCGCCTGTGGGTCAGGACGGGCTCCGGATGCCTCGGGTCGAAGTTCTCCACGTCGTCGAGGTGGGCCGCCCGGGACAGAATCGCCTGGTGGAGATGGCGAAGGCCGGCTCCGGGTTCCATGCCGAACTCGCTCACCAGGACATCGCGAATCTCGCCGTAAACGGCAAGAGATTCCGCGGTCCTGCCGGATCGGTAAAGGGCGATCATGAGGTAGGCGTACAGGTTCTCCCAGGTGGGAAGCTCGGCTATGAGTGCATAGAGTTCGCCGATGAGGGCACGGTGCCTGCCCAGGCGGAGCTGAAGTCCCATGTGCAGTTCCTGCGCGGCCATGTGCTTCTCGTCGAGCCGACGTCCGAGAGCGTCGAAGGCCGGTATCGAGCGCAGATCACCGAGGGCGCCACCTCGCCACAGCGCCAGGGCTGATGCCAGTACGACCGCCGCCTCTTCCTTGCGGTCCTCCTTGAGCAGTCGCTGCCCTTCGGTCCACAGGTCTTCGAAGCGGCTGACGTCCAGCAGCTCAGGGGGCAGGTTGAGGCGGTACCCCCGCGGCTGGGTGGTGAGTACGGATGCGTCGAGACCCAGGTCGGCGAGGTGCCTGCGCAGCTTGGAGACATAGACCTGAAGTGCCGTCGCGGCGGTCTGCGGGGGCAGGCTGGACCAGAGTGCGTCGATCAGGGTCTCCGTGGAAACAGACTTTCCATTGTGCACGCACAGGAACGCAAGTAGTGAGCGAATTTTGAGTGCCCGAGGACTCTTCTGGCGTCCGGAGGAGGATTCTATCTCCAAGGGGCCCAGCACTCTAAAAATCATAACCGCCCGATCTTCAGTCGAACCGCAGGAATCTCCCAGCCGCGTCCGGGGTTATCCCAAGCTTTCCATAATTGACGCACGCCCTCCATTGAATATTCACATTTTCAGAACCATGATCATCGCTCACGCCTTTGATGGGCGTCAAGGGCTGCCGCAGGTCTTTCGTGACGATTTTGCCAACCCTTGTGCCCGTCTTTTGGATTATTGTGCCTGACATGCACTTTATGGGTGAACTCTAAAAATGGTTTGCGAAGCACGGGCGGATTGGTCCTGGTTGGGCGTCCGGTCGGCCCGGGTCTGCCCGTGCCACGGAGCCGGGCGGCCCATCTGAGCAGCGGCCTGCTCGACGGCGGCGGGCGGGATGCCCTCGCCGGCCGTGGCGACGCCCTCCTGGATGACGATCGACGTCTCCGTGAGCGGCGTCCAGGGAGAGCCCTGGGCTCCCGCGGCGAACGGCAAATGAGTTTCTGTGAATCGCATATGCCTGCCTTGTGCGCTTGGTCGATTCGCGAGGGGCGTGATCATGGATTTCGCCGCATCGTGGATCAGGTTGAAAATAAAGCACCATACGGGGCAGAGTCACCCAGGGCCCTCGTTTCTCCCATGTCGATGCTCTTGACTGTCACCACGGCATCGTTGAGGATCGAGAGAGCGTGAGCATCCTGGTTTTGTTCTGCGGTATCACGGGGGTGATGCGAGGCATGCTTTTTATCATTCGGCGGCCGGTCGAAAACAAAGCGCCCGACGGGGAAAATCCGAGACCCTGAGGCACGGCCTTCGCGCGCTATCGGGTCGACCGCGGCGGCAACCGCACGGGGATCCCCCTTGCTCACCCATCGCTCACCCGTCGAGGTTTCGCGCGGCCCCGCGGCGGAAGGCTGCGCGGCGTGCCCGGAAACGCTGTCGCGTACGCATGCTCCGTCAGCGTCGACGGAGGCGACGGAGGCGACGATCGAGGTGCACTTGACCGGGGTGTGCGGCAGCTCGCCGACGCCCCGGCTGCGGGCGCTCCCGCTGATGCCGACGATGTCCTGCGACCGGGCCGAGTGAGCGGCGGCCGGGAGCGTTGACGCTCGCGGTTGCGGCGCCCTCGCAGGCGTGGTCGCGGCACTCTCACCCGCGTGGTCAGCGGCGCTCTCGCAGGAAAGAACCGAGAATTCTGGACATCACCGGGGAAATCTGTGAAGTTTCAGGTACTGGGGCCGATCGGGATCGCCACACAGGACGGCCTTCAGGTCGCGCCGAAAGCCCTCAAGTTACGCTCCCTCCTGGCTTACCTCTGCGCTCACCGCGAGGAAGTGGTCTCCGTCAGCCGGCTCACCGAGGTTCTCTGGTCGGGTGCGCCTCCCCGGACGGCGCCGACCGCGCTTCATGTCTACATATCCAAGCTCAGGCAGTACCTCCAGTCGCTCGGCCTTGACGCCACCTCGCTCATCGTCACTCAGCCGCCCGGATACCGGATCAATCTGTCCGGTCACGTGCTGGACCTTGACCAGTTCGAGGTGCTGCTCGCCAGGGCCGGTCGACTCAGGTCGTCACTGGAATCGCTCGAGGAGGCATCCGAGGTCCTGGACTCCGCGATAGCGCTGTGGAGGGGACGCGCTCTCGAGGACCTGCGTACCGTGCCGGCCTTCGACAGCCTCGGTCAACGCCTGGACGAGCGACGCGCCTTCGCCCACACACAGCGCCTCGAGATCGAGCTCGAACTGGGCAACCACAAGGCGGTGATCAGTGAGATCAGCTCCCTCATCGACGAGCGTCCGACCTGGGAGAACCTCTATGGATATCTGATGGTGGCCCTCTACCGGAGCGGTCGCACCGCGGAGGCGCTGGCGGCGTACGGAAGGATTCGCCAAGTCCTGGTCCAGGATCTCGGAATCGAACCCGGCCCCCAGCTGAAGCGGTTGCAGCAGTCGATCCTCACCCATGACCCTGCCTTGACCTGGTAGCTGTCGGGCAGGCGCCTGGCGCGGCCTTCTGCAGCGCCTTCGCCAGCACGTCCGCGACGGCGCGTCTGTTCTCCGGCGCCAGGAGGGCGAAATGCCCCCCGGGCAGGGGAAAGACCTCGCACGACTCCGTGGTCCGGGCGCCCCACTCCGGCAGCTGCGCGAACGGCGCCAGCGGGTCGTCGAGCGCCCCGAGGACGAACAGCGGAACGCCCGCCCGCAGTGGGCGGCCGGCCGCCGACGCCTCCCTGCCCAGAGCGACATCGGCGGACAGGATCCGGGTCACCGCCTTCAGCAGGGCAGGATTCTCCAGCACCTCCGGCGAGGTTCCGCCACCGGCCACCAGCACGTCGTGCAGTTCCTCCGGAGTCTCGGCGTCGAGCACGATGCGGCAGCCGCGCGGCACCTGTCCACCGATCACCAGCCCCTTGCAGTCCTCCCCGAGTACGCCCGCGACATGGAAGGCGAGCAAGGCGCCGAGACTGTGCCCGAACAGCACCGTCGGCACGTTCCGGCCGGCGAGTTCCCTCACCGCACTGTCCAGGACGTCGTCCAGGCCGCAGCCGGGCGCCTCGGTGAAGCGCCCGCCGCGGCCCGGCAGGGCGAGCCCCAGAATCTCGACGTCCTCGGGCACATGGGCGAGCACGTCGACCAGCGCGGTGGGCCCCGCCGCGGAGTGCGGCAGCACCAACAGCCGTCGGCCGCGGACCGGGCCGTCCGAGGACGCCGGGCGCAGTCGCGTCCACCAGGTCGCCGCCACGCTCGGCACCGGGTTCTGTTTCACGTCGGTCCGTCCGGTCACGGGCGCCGGACGACCTGGCCGGCGTAGGCCAGGTCACCGCCGGACCCGAAGAGAAGGGCCGGCGCACCGGAAGGAATCTCGTCGGTCACAACGGTCCCCGGCTGGTCGTGGCCCATGCCGAGCACGCGGGGTCCGGTCACTGCTTCTCTCCTGACTCGGCGAGGGCGGTCTTCTTGGACAGGATCGCCGCACGGACCTCGTCGAACCGAGTTGCCCTGGTGCTCAGTTCGGACAGATACGCTCCCAACTCCTCCTGGGCGGCCGCGCCTTCGGTGCCCAGTCCACCGAGGTCCAGGACGCGCAGCTTGCGCAGAATCGGCAGCAGCACGTCGTCGTGGTGGATACGAAGGTTGTAGATTCCCTCGACGGCGACCAGCCGTGCCGCGCGCTGGAATCCGGGAATGGAGTGCCCCGGCATCCTGAACTGCGTGACGATGTCCTTGAACGCCACCATGGTGCGGTCCGGTGCCACTTCGAGCGCGGAGCCGAGCAGATTCCGGTAGAAGAGCATGTGCAGGTTCTCGTCCTTGGCGATCCTGGCCATCATCTGGTCGCAGATCGGATCACCTGAGGCGCTCCCCGTGTTGCGGTGGGCCATACGCGTGGCGAGTTCCTGGACGGTCAGATAGACCATGGAATGCAGAATGCTCGCACTCGCGTCCGCCTCGTGGCCCTTGGAGAGCTGGGTCATGCGCAGCTCTTCGAGTTCGACCGGGTCGACCGAGCGGCTGGTGAGCAGATAGTCCCGGATGGCGATGGAGTGGCGGCCCTCCTCCGCGGTCCACCGGTGCAGCCACTCGCCCCAGGCTCCTTGGAGTCCGAAGAGTTCCGCGCGCGAGTGGTGGTAGCTGGGAAGGTTGTCCTCCGTCAGCAGGTTGATCACCAGCGACAGCCGGGCTGCTTCGGAGATCTTCGACTGGTGCGCAGACCACTCCTCGCCGTCGAGCACGCCGTTGAAGTTGCGCCCCTGGTCCCAGGGAACGTATTCGTGGGGCATCCATGACTGAGCCGTGCCGAGATGACGGTTCAGCTCCTCGGCCACCGCGTCCTCGAGGGTGTGCAGCAGCCGGATGTCTTCGTCCCTCACGCCCTACTCCGGCTTCCGGCCCACGCCGACGAAGTAGTTGTGGTGCACCGGATTGGTCTCCGTCCCGAGCGGGATGCCGCTCTCCCAGTACACGGGGAAGACGATGCCGGGGGGCAGGACGGTGAAATCGCCCAGGAGCAGGGCGGCCTCGTCGCGCGAGCGCATGACGCAGTCGGCCCAGGCGTCCGCGTAGATGCTCCGCACCATGTCGGCCGCATCGTCGTTCTCCGCGTTCGTGGCGACGGAGAAGACCAGATGGCTGCCGGGGGCCACCTTGTCCCGGTAGACCTTCAGGGCGGGCAGCACCTTGTCGTCGGAGAAGAAGTGCAGCACCGAGAGGAAGAGCAGGGCGACCGGACGGTCGAAGTCGATGACGCTCCTGATCTCGGGGGAGTCGAACACCGCCTCCGGCTCGAGCAGACTGCCCTGGACGGCGGTCGCGCGGTCGTTGTCGGCCAGCAGTCGACGACCGTGGGCCACAGCCACCGGGTCGATGTCGACATAGGCGACCCGGGCCTCGGGGTTCAGCGCCTGGGCGGTCTGGTGGACGCTTCCGCGGGTGGGAATGCCGGAGCCGAGGTCCAGGAACTGGTCGATGCCGGCGTCGACCGCGTGCCGGACGGCGCGGCGCAGGAAACTCCGGTTCTCCCGGACCAGTTTCAGCAGACCCGGCGCCGCGCGCATGGCCTCGCGCGCCAGCTTCCGGTCGGACTCCACGTTGTGGGTGCCACCGAGGAGGTAGTCGTAGAGGCGGGCGATGCTCGGCTGGTCGGCGTCCACTTCTTCGGTGATCCACGAAGGGTCGGCGGTCATGCTTGGCTCCTCAGGAAGGGCGACTGGTGATGCCTTGCGCGAAGTAGTCCGCGTTCGACTGCTGGGCCCCGCTCCACTCCGGGGGCAGCTCGTCCTCCGGGTAGCAGGCGTCCACCGGGCAGGCCACAGCGCAGGACTGGCAGTCGATGCATTCCGCGGGGTTGATGTACAGCTGCTCGGCGCTGTCGAATTCCGGTGAGCCGGGCAGTGGGCCGATGCAGTCCACCGGGCACACCGCCACGCAGGACGCCTCTTTGACCCCGACGCATGCATCGGTGATGACATAGGTCATGGCTGAGCTGTTGCTCCTGTCTCTCTGCGGCAGGCGACCGCGGTGGCTGTGTAGTCCCCTGCGATCCGAACGTCATGGCGAAGCCAGGACCGGCCGCACACCGGCAGGTCGGAAGAGATGGCGCTCAATCCGGTGCCGTTCGCCTTGACATAGGCCTCGCGCGTCGTCCAGATGCGGTACCACTGCTCCAGGTACCGCGACGGCCGGGTCTCGGCGAGCAGCGCCAGCTCGGCTTCGGAGAAGATCCGGCGCGCCAGGCTCGCGGCGTTCTCCCGGTCGGCGGTGCGCTCGACGTCGATCCCCACCCGCAGGCCCTGTGACACGACGACGGCCACCCGGTCGCCGGAATGCGACAGGTTGAAGTCGACGGCCCCCCGGCCGCCCCGGGATCCCCCGGGCTCCGGGAGCGTGAGCATGGGTCTGCCGTTCGGGCCGATTCCGATGGGTACCTCGTGGGGTCGGCACCGCAGACGGCCGGCGAGGGCCCAGCGGGCCAGCGCCCGCCCCGCGCTGAACCTCCTGCGCCCGGCGGGATGGGCGATCGAGGCGGCCAGTTCGGCGTCGCTGTCGGCGGTGAGATCCCCGGCGGCGAGCCGGTTCGCTCCGGGTTCGGTCCCGATGTCCGCCACCCAGACGTCCACCTGGCGGCCGAAGGCCATGAAGGAGTCCGCCTGCGGCGCACCGAGGAACACCTCCCGCGCGGGGGCGAGGCCGGCGGTCATGCCGAGGCTTCTTTACGGACTTCGGCGAGCGCGGCCTCGAACGAGCCGAAGTGCTCGGCGAGGGCGTGCAGCCAACGTTCGAGGCCGAAACCGATGCATCCGGAGAAGGCGTACTCCCCGTCCTCGGTACGGATGCCGCACCGCTCGCCGAAGAAGTTCCGGTGGAAGTTGACGGACGAGATCGCCACGGTGTCCCCGTACACGAACTCTTCCTTGGCCGGAAACAGACTGAGCATCAGCGAACGCCGGGAGTCCGCGTCGAAGAACGGGTCGCGAGCCGGCCGCACCTCGACCGGAAGCCCCAGAGCAGCGATGAACTCCGATGTCAGCCGTTTGAAGTCGGCCACGCGGCAGAGCACTTCCGCACGGCTGCCCAGGAAGATCACCTCGCGCATGGTGAACCCCAGAAGCCTGCGCAGCCCGTCGAAGTGCGACTCGTTGCGGAAGCAGGTGGCGACGGTCGTGATGAGGTGGTTGTCGGGCACCTTCATGCCGCCGAGGCCGAGGTAGGCCGGGTAGCAGGCCGACGACGGCAGCACATGGCCGGCATCGCACAGCGCCGCGTGGTCCACCGCCGGCCTGGCCGAGTCGACCACCAGGTTCTGGCGGCGGTCCTCGCGCAGACCGGTGGCGGTCATCGCCAGATGCGGGAAGTTCTCCCAGTAGTCCAGCGCGGTGAGGTCGTCGGCCGCGATCAGGGGCGGGTACGCCATGGCGACCGCGCCCGCCCGCGCGCCCCAGCCGGTGAAGATCGCGTCCAGCTCGTTGCGCAGCTCGAGGGCCTCGGGGCCGAGGGTGGCGAGACCGGCGTCGACACGGAACCCGGTGTCGCCGAGTTCAGGCGCCGGCATGGGCGGCACCGCCGTCGAGGAACCGCGCGCGGATCCGGTTGAGCGTACGGAAGTCCTCCGGGGACACCGAATCCAGGGGTATCTCCTGGCCGGTGCGCTCCTCGAGGACGTAGAGGAAGCTGATGAACCCGAGGGAGTCGAGGATGCGGTTGTCGATCAGGTCCAGATCCGGGTCGATGGTGGTGAACTCCGGCCTGCGGGACAGCAGGTAGTCCCTGATGAAGGAGAGATCATCACTCATAGCCGCGGAATCCTTTCGTCGTCGATGATCTGCTCGTTCGCCAGGAACTTGGTGGAACGCCTGAGCGCACGGGCCACGTACGCGTCGAAGGCCGGATCGCCGACCACCTTGCGCCGGACCCCGTACGGGTCCTCGATGCCCGCGTCACGGAAGGCGGCGGGGCTGCAGAGCATCTCCACCGAGGCACGCATGTACCTCTTGAGGTAGTCGCCGAGCTCGGTGAGCTGGGCGGTCTTCAGCCGCGCGCGGAGCTCCTCGTGGAGGATGGACACGATCTGGCGGCCGAACGCGATGTGCCGGGACTCGTCCTGGTGGTGCACCGCGTTGACCTGGCGGATCGTGGGGTGCAGACGTTCGTCGCCGCCCATGAACTGGTTGTAGACATCGACCAGCTCTTCGAAGATCAGCAGCCGGGAGAAGATGAGGAAGCTCTCGGCCTCGGGGATCTGCGGTCCGGCGAAGACGATCTGGCGGTCCGGGTAGATCTTGCCACCGTAGTTCAGGCAGAACTTGGCGAAGAACCACATGTGGTCGTTCTCCTCGCCGATGATGTGGTGGAAGTACTCGGACGGGATCTCGAATCCGGTGGTGTGGATCCGCCCGATGATCGAGGTCAGCAGCTCACGGATGCCGTGGACGTTGACGCTGTAGAAGTTGATGCTCTCCCACTTGCTGATGGCCTTCAGCTGGTTCTCGTCGAACGCCGACGCAACCTCGGTGCCGTACACCGTCATCAGCTCGGGAGACATCCAGTAGGCGTCCTCGTCGAGGGAGTCCGGCCATTGGAAGAGCTTGTACGGGTCGTAGTAGTCGCGTTCCGACATCGCCACGAGACGATCGAGAACGTCCTGGAAACGGCTGTTCGCCTGGAGCGCTCCGGCTATGTTCCGAAGCGGCTCCAGCGGAGCGTTGGCGGTGGTCATCTGCTCTCGTCCCTCGGATGGTGAACCGCACGTTCAGATGTCAGGAGGCCTGCTGCGCCGTTCCGGTGATCTTGCCGATCAGCCGCTCCACATCGCCGACGGTGGTGAGGTCCGAGACCTCGTCCTCCTCGATGACGTTGATGTCGAACTCGCCCTCCATGGCCAGCGACAGCTCCATGAAGGTGACCGAGTCGTAGCCCAGGTCCTCGATCAGACGCTCCTCGGAGGTCACCGTGCGCTCACCGAGCGGCGACATCTTCCCGGTGATCTCACGGACGCGTGCGGCGATGTCGTCAGGCGTTGCCATGTCTGTGTTCCTCTTCCTCTGCTGCTGCTGCTTCTTCTGCTTGTGTTTCTGCGATCTCTGCGGTCTGCGGACACCGAGTGGGTCGGTGTGCGGAGTCACGCGTTGATCAGCCCGGAGGCCGCGGCGCGGCGGACCGGGTGCTGCACACCCCATACCTCGTGGTAGTGGTCGAGCGTGCGCTCCAGAGCCGCGTCGAACCGCTGCTCGGCCTCGGCACGGTGCTCACCGAGTCCGATCAGACCGAGCTGCCGGACCACCCGGCCGCGAGCGGCGTTCCACTGCTCGGTCAGCTGCTCTGCCCGCTTGGCGAGCGCCACCGGGATCATCGGGGTCAGGGCCCGCTGACGCGGGTTCACCAGGACCTCGACCGTCTTGTCGATGCCCGCCCGGTAGGTCTCGGCGATGATGTCGGCGTAGCCGGACGTGACACCTTCCCGGGCCGCCGACAGGCCGTACGTCAGATGCCGGGTCTCGTCCCTGGTGACGTTGGCCAGCCCCACCTCCAGGGCGGGCAGCTCCCCGACGCTGCGGACGAAGGCCCGCAGCGACTTGAGGCCGGCCGCGGCCAGGACGCCCTCGGTGATCAGGTGGTACCAGACCACGCCGGCGTACCAGACGGGGCGGTCCCCGTCGTGCTCGCGGACCAGGCGGGTGGCTTCCCTGAGCGTCGGCTCGAAGATGTTCCCGTACGCCGAGGCCATGCCGAGTTCGCCGTCGGGGGCGAGATCCCCCTCCGTGACGCCGACCGCCTTGAGCAGGTACTGCTTGAAGAACTGCACATGGCGGCCTTCGTCGGCCATCTGGGTGCAGAGATAGATCCGGTCCTCCTCGGAGGGCGCGTGATCGACGAGCGAGCTGAGCGTCTGGGTGACGCTCACCTCACCGATCTCCAGGTCCGCCAGAGCGGTGAGCAGTTCCCTGCGGACGAACGGCTTGAACTGCGTCCAACGCGCGGAGTCCTGCTCGACCTTGAGGTCGGCGACACTCCACTGCTGCTGTTCCCACCGGTCGTACAGCTCTGCCGGGCTCGGCAGGTTGACCACGGCGCGGGGGCTGTCGGTGTCCACGATGTCCTCGGTGTTCATGTCTCCCCAGCTCTTGCTGTCAGGCCTTCGACTCTGTCGGCAGGCTTCCGGATTCCACGCTCCAGTCGGGACCGCCGGCCGGGCTCAGCAGCTGCTCCCACATCGCGCGGCGCCGCGGTTTGCCGCTCGACGTGCGGCTGATCGACCCACGGGAGCCGCGCAGAACGGTGATGCTGAGCGCGCCGAAGGTGTGCGCGACGACGCGATCGTGCGCGGCGCGCAGCCACTGCTCGCTCACCCGGCCCTCGACGAAGACGACGACGTGGTGGGCCTCGTCGGTGGTGCCGAAGGCGACGGCGCAGTCCTGGCTGCCCTTGCCCGTCAGCTCCTTGAGGTCCGCTTCGACGTCCTCGGCGTACAGGCTCGTGCCGCGGACCTTGAGGGACTCGCCGATCCGGCCCACGACATAGAGCTCGCCGTCGTCGACGAACCCTGCGTCGCCGGTGTGCAGACCGTCCGCGTCGAAGGGTTCGACCTCGTCGGCGGCCTTCAGATAGCCGTCCGCCAGCGACAGGCCGTCGATCCTGATCTCACCGAACGTGCCCTCGGGCAGTTCCGTTCCGTGCCGGTCGATGATCGAGACGGTGTTCCCGTGCACCGCCACGCCACAGCCTGTCAACCAGCCGTTGCCGCCCACCCGATCGCTGCCGAGCGTGCCGCGCTCGGCGACCAGGACCGGTTCGCCGTCCTTGAGCTGTGCGGAGTCGATCCTCAGCAGGCGGGAGCCGCGGTCGGCCGGCACCCCGCTGGCCGCGACCGTCGTCTCGGCCAGGCCGTACGCACCGACGAGCGTGTTCAGCGAGAAGCCGTGCGGAGACAACAGGGCCGAGAAGTCCGCCACACCGAGCGGATCGATGCGCTCGGCGCCCAGGATCGCCACCCGCCAGCGTGAGAAGTCCATGCCCTCGACCTGCTCGGCGGTGACCCGTCGCGCGGTGTACGCGTATCCGAAGCTGGGGGACGTGGTGAGCGTGACCCCCTTCTTGCCGAAGCACTCCAGCCAGCGCAGGGGCGAGCGCAGGAACTGGTTGGGCCGCATCAGCCACACATCCGTGCCCGTCACGACCGGCATCACCATGCCGCCGATCAGTCCCATGTCGTGATGGAGCGGAAGCCAGCTCGCGAACGAGTCCTCGTCCGTCCAGCGCAGCCACCGCCGGATGGCCTCGGCGTTCGCGCCGAAGCTGCCCCAGGTGACACGGACTCCCTTGGGGTTGCCGGTGGAGCCCGACGTGAACTGCAGCAGCGCCAGCTCGTCGGACGGGCGGGAGACGTCCGGCAGTTCACCGGACCGGACGTCCGGGCCCGCCAGGTCTGCGGGCTGGAGTATCTCCGTCGTCCCGCAGTCGGACTCCTTCAGCCCCCGGGCGACGAGATCCACATGATCGGCCTCGGTCAGCACGATGCTCGGCCGTGCCGTGCCGAACACCCGCCCGAGGTGCGTGACATAACGGTCGGTGCCACGGAGCGCGGTGGCCGGGGCCAGGGGCGCGGGCACGGCGCCGGAGAGGAGCGTTCCCATGAACGAGCTGACGAACTGGTACGGGTCGTCGAGGACGAGCGAGACCACCCGGCCCCGGCCCGCGCCGCGTTCCCGCAGCCGGTCGGCGATGCGGCGGGTGTCGGCGGCGAGCTGTACGTAGGAGAAGAAGTTCCATGAGCCGTCGTCGGCGGCGAGATGGATTCCTCGCGCGGGGCGAGGGTCCTTCAGCCAGTCGAGCAGCATGGGGTCTCCGCATCTGAGTCGGTGCGCTTGATCGTCTTGGCGCCGGTCGTCGCCGGTACGGGGTGCGGCAGCGACCCGATCACGAACCGATGCGCCGGCTCAGTGCGCGGATCGTGTCGGCGGCGATGGCGGCGTGACCGCGCATCGAGTTGTGGATCTTGTCGTCGCTGTACATGTCGGCGTCGGCGCGCGCCGGGTGCTCCCACAGGTCCACGAACACGCCGTCGTGCCGCTCGGCCACGGCGCGCACCGCCGCGTTGAGCTTGATCATCCGCGACCGTCCGGGCCGCAGCTCCGGCAGCGCCGCCGAGGCGTCCATCAGGCCGAACAGGAGGACGTCCGACCCGGACGCGCGCAGCGCGCTCACGATGCCGTCGATGGTCTCCTCGACCTCGTCGGGGCTGAACCTGGGAGCGAACGCGTCGTTGCCGCCCGCCACGAGGCAGGCCAGATCGGGAGCGAACTCCAGCACACGCTCCAACTGCTGCTCACGGATCTGTCCGGAAAGGAGCCCACGGCGCCCGAAGTTCGCGTACTCGAGGCCGGGGCTGACGCGTGCGAGGGAGTCCCTCAGCCGCTCTCCCCACGGGATCGTCCGGTATCCGGGTACCGGCTGGCCGAGCCCTTCCGCCGCACTGTCACCGAACACGGCGAGTCTCTTCCAGGGAGCGGAGGCCAGCAGGGCGTCGCTCTCGGCCGGCGAGACGCAGTGGGGATCGGCCGCTTCGGCGGAAAAGTCTTCGTCCGTCATGATGGCTCTCCTTCGTGAGGTGATGTGCGTTCGTCCGGCGGTCACGCGGGGCTGTTCACGCTGCTGTGGCGCTTGCACTGTTGTGGCGCTTGCACTGTTGTGGCGCTCGCAATGCTGTGGCGTTCATCCGCGACCGATCTTCCGTACGGTCGTCTTCCGCAGCGGTGTTCTGGCGACACCTCCGCAGCGATGACCGGCCATGGCGCCGTCGGCGGGAATCGATGTGGGCAGCAGCCGGTTGAGCCGGGACCCGACGCAGGCTTCGGCCAGTTCCGGATGAGGACGGTGCGCGTATTGCGTGAGCTTTCTGAAGGTGACGTCGACGCATTTGGTCATGCCGTCGTCATCCGTCACTTCGACCCATGAATGGGCGAGATCGAGGACGCCCATAATCCACCCGCGACGTGTGATCGCCTCGTATCCGGCTGCCCGGAACTCCCGCTCCAGAAATATGCTGGCCGCGATACAGGGGGCCACTCCCGCCGCGAGCATCCGGGTTTCCTGAGCCTGCAACGTCTCGGGCATGCGAGCCCATGTGTAGTCGTGGGCGAGGAATTCATCGACGATGTACCGCAATTTCTGCGACCGCAGTGTCCGCAGCTCGCCGCAGGTGCGGAGGGAGCCGGCGAGGCGGACGGGGCCGGGCCCCGAGTGGCGTACGACGTCGTCGGTGACCCGTACGTCCGTCGGCTCCGTCTGCCAGCTCAGCAGCTGTCCGCCCGTCGCCTCGGGCAGCAGCCGGGCATGCTCCCAGCGAGGATCGGCTCCGCAGCCGTCACCCAGCGGGCACCCCAGTTCTACGTCGAAGTTCCAGTCCAGAGGCTCGGTCCAGGTCGCGGGGGCGCCCTGCATCCAGCGCAGCGCGTAGCGCATCGAGATCTCCGGCAGCGACCGGCCGGACTGCGATGCCAGCGCCAGGTTGAACAGGTCGTAACGGTCGAAGTGCTGGGCGCCGTCGATGTCGGCGCACTGCAGCCCGGCGCCGACCAGAAGGTCGAGGACGGGCCCGTCGCAGCGGAGAACGTCCAGAGCGGCCGGTCGGCCCACGCTGAAATCGCGGTGGTCCTCCGGCATTGCGTACAGTGCGGCGAGTGAATTAAGCCATCCGTTTTCACCGGCCATGACGCGTGCTTCGCCCCCTGTGTCCTGCTGCGCGTTCCGTGCGGCTCCACGAAGAAGAATGACGTCGAAGAGTCTATGCACTGTGGCCACGGCGTCCGCAAGGCTGATCTGCGGGGCTTTAGTCGAGAAGATGCGAGATTTTAGCCGGGCGTAAGTCGGCTACTGGAGGGTGTTCCACGGAAGTCGGGAATTGTATCTCTCACCAGGGGGCAAGGTGCGAGCCGTCGTCGTGGACGAGCCGTCGGGGCGCTGGCAGGTGCGGGAAGTGTCCCTGGCGGCCCCGGGTCCCGGTGAGGTGCTCGTGCGGGTCGGCGCCGCCGGCCTGTGCAGGACGGACTTCTCGCTCGGCAGCGGGGGACTCCCGCAGCGCTTTCCGTTCGTCCCCGGCCACGAAGGCGTCGGAACGGTCCTCGGAACCGGACCCGGTGTGGAGACGGTCGTACCCGGCGACAGGGTCCTGTTCCATTGGGTCGGCCCCTGCGGCGCCTGCTGGTTCTGCCGGCACGAGCAGTCGGCCCTGTGCTCCGCCGCGGTGTCGGCGCGGCGGACGGACCGGATGCGCCTCCCGGACGGCGCCAAGGTCCAGTCCGCGATGGGAATCGGCGCGTTCGCCGAGCAGGCCCTGGTGTCGGAGCGGAGCGTGGTCCGCTTCCCGTCGGCTCTCCCCGACACGCAGGCCGCGACCCTCGGATGCGGCGTGGCGACCGGATTCGGGGCGGCGCGCCGCATCGCCGGTGTGGCAGCCGGCGAGTCGGTGGTCGTCATGGGGGCCGGCGGAGTGGGGCTGAGCGTCATCCAGACCAGCCTCGCTCTCGGGGCCGCCTGTGTCATCGCCGTGGACCCCTCGCCGGAACGTCGTGACCTGGCCCTGAAGTTCGGCGCGCACGCCGCCCACGACCCGGCGTCGGCACTCGCGAAGGCGGTGCGGGACAGCACGGGAGGCCGTGGAGCGGACCATGTCTTCGAGTGCGTGGGGACGGGACCGACCATCCGGCAGTCGTGGGCGCTCGCCCGCCGCGGGGGTGCGGTCACCGTCGTCGGCGCCGGGGCGACCTCCGACCGTGTGCAGTTCAGCGCCTTCGAACTCTTCCATTCCGGCCGGATCCTTCAGGGCGCGGTCTTCGGCGGCTTCGAACCCGGCCGTGACCTCGCGCAGTTGTGCGACTTCGTCGAATCCGGACAGATCGGGTTCGGGGGCGCACTCGACGTGCACCGTGGTCTGGACCGGATCGACGAGGCCGTCGACGCCTTCACGTCCCGCCGGTTCGCGCGCTCCGTACTCGTTCCCGACATGCCCTGACCCGCCATCGGCGTACTGGAGGTTCTCTCCGCATGACATCCATCAGAAGCGCTGTGGCCGACCTCTACCGTGCGCACCTCGGCCAGGGCACGGCCCGCCTGGCCGACGTCCTCGGCCTCCCGGTCGAGGTGGAGAGCGAGGGAGCCCATGTCTACGACGAAGAGGGCCGCCGGTACCTCCAGTTCGGCGGGTACGGGGTCTTCATCCTCGGCCACCGGTATCCCGCGGTGGTCGAGGCGCTCCACCGCCAGCTGGACCGCCACCCCATAGCCACCAAGACCTTCCTGTCGCGCGAACTCGCCGAGGCGGCCGAGCGGCTGGTCTCCGTCACCCCCGACGGACTGGAGCGGGTCTACTTCGGCACCGGTGGCGCCGAGGTGGTGGAGACGGCGCTCAAACTGGCCCGGGCCAACGGCCGCCGCCGCGTCCTCGCCATGCGGGGCGGATTCCACGGCAAGTCGCTGGGCGCGCTCAGTGTGACCGACCGGCCGTCTCTCCAGATGCCGTTCCACCCGCTGCTGCCCGGCGTCGAGACGATCGACTTCGGGGACGAGGCCGCGCTGTCCGAAGCGCTGGCGGCCGGAGAGCCGGCCGCGGTCATCGTCGAACCGGTGCAGGGCGAAGGGGGCGTCCACCTGCCGCCGCCCGGATATCTGAGCGCCGTCTCGGCATTGTGCCGCGACCACGGAGCGATTCTGATCGCGGACGAGATCCAGAGCGGTCTCGGCCGACTGGGCACCTGGTGGGGATGGGACGAGGCCGCGACGGGCCCGGACATCCTGCTCGTGGGCAAAGCGCTCGGCGGCGGTTGTGTACCGGTCAGCGCGGCCGTCTGTACGGCCGAGGCCTTCCGCCCGATCGACCGCAACCCCCGGCTGCACAGCGGAACCTTCTCCGGTTACCCGCTGGGCATGGCGGCCGCGACCGCGACCCTGCGGGCCCTCCAGGAAGAGGACCACATCGCGCGCGCAGCGACCCTGGGCGAGAGACTCCTGGGCATCGTGACCGAGGCGATGAAGGACGTGCCGTCCGAGGTCGTGCGGGAGGTGCGCGGCAGGGGACTGCTGCTCGGCATCGAGTTCACCAGCCCCCGTCACGTCAAGACGTTCATGGTCGAGCTGCTCGAGCACCGAGTGATCGCCACCACGACCGTCGGCAAGGACACGGTGATCCGGTTCTCGCCCCCGGCCGTCATCTCGGACGACGACATCGCGCAGTTCCGGTCGGCGGTCGAGAGCGCCGCACGGGCTGTCGCCGAGGTCTGAAACGTCACAGGGGGCGACCGGCGCCTTGGGGCCGCATCCCGAAGGCGGCTCTGACGCCGCCCGTCAGCGCCTCGCACGGGGTCACAGGGTGACTGCGCCGGTCACGATCGCGGCCGTCCCGATGATCAGCAGGATGACGATCAGGCCGATGGACCCCTCGCGGTCCCGGCGGTCCGCTGCCGGGTCGGGTGTGTAGACGGTGAGGTCGGAGGGGGCGTAGTGGACGGTGAGGGCGCGGTCGAGGGAGCGGCCCGGGTCGGGGATGTTGTCGCGGCACAGGACGGTGACGTGGACGCCCTCGTGGGTGGTGAAGGCGACGACGGGGGTGTGGTCGACGATCTCGTCGCCCTCCCCGGCGGTGTGGACGTCCTTGGCGACGGCCACGACACGGGCCGGGACGGCGACGGCCGAGGCCAGCAGATGGTCGCGCAGGCGCGCCGAGCGGATGTCGGGGCTGGCCGCCGCGAAGGCGGTGAGCAGGGCGCCGAAGCCGAGGAGCGCCCACGGGTAGCCCCAGACGACGGTCGCGTGGATCGCCAGCCCGATGAGCAGCAGCATGACCGCGCAGGTCGGGCCGAGCCGGCCGTTCTTCTCGCCCGTGGTGTCGAGCACGATGCGGAACCGGTGCGGCTGCCCGGGCGGGTAGCGCACCTCGAACTCACGCCCCACCCAGGCCTCTTCGACCGAGTCGCCGTGCTTGCCCGCGTTCGGCAGGATGAACTCCCGCCCGGTGGCAGGGTCCTGGAACGCGACCGTCACCGGTATCCCGGGCCGCTTGGAGTCACCGTGCGTCGGCTGCTCCACTCCTACGATCCGCGCCGTCACCCACACCGCTCGCTGCGCCCGGGTCAGCCCGGCGAACGAAAGCCCGTAGCCGAGCAGCGCCAGCCCGGCGGGCACCGCCCACCACAGTTCCAGCGGCTCGTGACCGCTCATCAGGGGAGCACCGGCGAAGACGGTGAAGGCCGGCTCACGGCGTGACACCGTCCCCGGCGTACAGGAAGCCGCCCGGCCGGGCGGGGTCGGCGACCAGCAGCACCTGGTCGCCGGCGCGGGGAATCCGCAGCTTGGAGACGATGGTCTGGAGGGCGATCCGGTCGGCGGCCCCGGTCGGCTGGAGGACCAGGTCGACGACCGGGTCGAAGTTGACCAGCTTGCCGGTGTCGCTGATCGACACGACGGCGGCGGGTATGGTCGGCGCCCCCATGGCGAGCAACTGCTGTACTTCGAGGCCGGAGTTGTACGCGCCGACCGACGACTGGACCTTGGCGAAGTCCTCGGCGCCGAGGAACGCGCGCGTGGCACGGCCGTAGAAACCCTTGCCGCTCGCCACCTTGCCGGCGATCTCGGCGGCCCGCTCCTCGCGGCTCTTGCGCTTTCCGAACATTCCCATGACGTCCTCCCAGCTGGGGGTTCTGCTCGACGGTGTGGACGCTAGGGGACCGTCCGCGCCTACCGATCCCAGGTTCGCCCGCCCGTTTCCGGACGACGTACGCTCCTGACATGCCGCCGCCCCCGAGCCAGCCGACCGGCGAGCGCCGACCGCGAGCCCTGGTCATCGACCACGCCTGGCGTGGCCTCGGGCCGGGTCTTGAGCCGCTGAGCGGCCCCGGCGGCGCACCGCTGACCCGGACGGTCAAGCTGATCGTGCTGCCGTTGATCGTCAGGCCGACGCTGCACCCCGAACTCGCGGTGGACTTCCTCGGACCGGCGCAGGCCGCACGTCTCGACGCGCTGATCCGGGAGTCCGGTACGCGACTTGAGGCGACGGCACAGTGGTTCACGCTGCTCAAGAGGGTCCGTCGGGCGCTGGGCATCGTGGCGGGCAACCCCCAGGACCTTTACTTCCAGCGGTGCTTCGAGCTGGCCGCCGAGCACGGCGCGCCCTCGGCCGACGCGGAGGCGACGGCCAGGGCCGTGGTCGAGGACATGGCGGACACGGCCGACGGACGCACGGTGGAGGCGCTGAAGGGCTGTCTGGCCGACCCCGTCCGGCGCTCCCGGCTCGACGCGGAGCTGGCCACCGCCTGGGAGAGCCGTCGGCCGGCCCCGGCCGCCGACGCGACGGTGGTCGTCGCACGGGCGGCCGAGGTCCTGGAGGCCTGCGGCGCGCCGGGCGGAACACGGAACTCGCCGCAGTACGCGGCCATGGTCGAGGCCGGACACGGCGGCCTGCTCGGCCGGGCCCTGTGGGCGCACGCGAGCGGCGTCTGGGGCCGCGACGATCTGCCGGCCCATCTGGGGCTGACCGAGGGACCGGTGCCGCCGCGTCCGGAGGTCGGCCGGGGCGCGTCGACGGCCACCCTTCCCGCGCCGCTGGACCGCACCCTCTTCGAGCGGCTCTTCGTCGTGCTGCAGTCGTCGGCCCGGCGCGAGGAACTGCCGACGGCGCCGGAACTCGTCGGGCGGGAGGCCGGCCGCAGTTGCGCCCCACTCGGCCTGTACGACGAGAGCCTGCGCGTCGCCCTGCTCCTCGGCGGCCGGCTCGCGGTCGGCCTCGACCCGCTGGGCGCCGGGGAGCCCGCGCCGGGACGGACCGCGGCGCACCGGGCCGTCAACAGCCGCTGGCGACGGGAGGCTTCGGTCCTGCGAGCCCGCAGAATGACCGTCTCTCCGCGCCCCGACCCCGACGGCGGCGTCCTGGACGCCCTCGCGCAGGACCTCCGCACCCCCTGGGCCGCCTACATGCGGCGGCTGTGGGTGCGGCTGCACGGGCGGGACGTCCGCGACGCACCGCTGGGGGACCTCGCGTCGGCCTGGGCGGTGCTCGACGGGGTCGCCCGCTCGGTGATGATGGACCACCGCGCCAGGGTCCGGTCGGCGCTGCGCACACTGTCGGCGGAAGCCGTGGAACAGAGGAGCGCGTGATGGCGGGGGCCCACGTCGACGTCCACGTCACCCGGGGCGAGGACGGCACGATCCGGGTAGCCGCCGGTCCCGCCTTCGGACAGACCGAGGCCTACGACGATTTCGGCGCCGTCGGCCCCGACTTCACCCGTGCCGTCCTCGACGTCGCGGGAGCGGTGCTGACCTGGCCGGTCCTCGGCGACCCGGGTCCGCCGGTGGCGGAGGTGCATGACGTGGGGCGGGCGCAGCAGTGGCTGTGGGCGCTCTACGGCGAGCGCGTCGCCGCCGCCGTCCACGACTGCGCCTCGGGGCCCCCGGACGCCGTACGAGCGGCCGCCGACCCGACCGCTCTCGCGGGCGCCGCCGCCCGGCTCGGGTTCGGGCACTGGGCGGCCCGCTGGTGGCCGACGTCGTACGCGGACGGGATACCGGCGCTCGAACCGGACGTGCTCGGACTGGAGTTGGCCGCGCTCACCCACCGGTGCCAGCAGCTGTTCGACGACTTCGGCGACCAGCCCGACGACTGCGCGGCCGAACTGATCGAGGACCATCGGGCCGCCCTCGACCCGCTGGTCGAGTGGTGGCGCACGGCACCGCAACCGGCGGACACCGCACGTCACTTGGAGGGCGTCCTGCGGTTGCTCGACGACGCGGCGGACGCCGCCGGGCTGGACCTGGACCTCGGCCTGGACCTCGGCCTGGACCTCGGCCTGGACCTCGGCCTGGACCTCGGCCTGGACTTTGACCGGGACCGGGACCGGGACCGGGACCGGGACCAGGACCGGGACCTGGACGGACGCCGTCCCGCCGGTACGCCGGTCGATCCCGGCGCGCTGTTCGCGCGGCCCGTCGACGGCTACGCCCTCGCAGCGGGCGAACCGCTGGTCGCGGGCGGCCGGGTGATCGCCCGTGGGCCGGGGACCAACGACTGGCGCCGCTATCCGCCCGGCTTCGTCGACGCCTCCGAGACCGCGGTGTCCTGGACCGCTCGTGCACTCGGCGCGCGACGGCAGATCGAGGTCGAGGTCGTCGCGCACATCGCCGCGCCCACCGCCGGGGCGCCCCTCGCGGCGGAGGTCCGCGTGGACGGCGGCCCCCGGAGACGGGTGCCCCTGGCCCGGCGGAACGACATGTGGACCGGCCGGGCGGACCTGGATCCGTACGTTTCGGCCGGTGCCGTACCGCCGCGTTTCGAGGTGGGGGTGCTGCTGCCGGGATTCGACCCGGGTCCGGGCTCCGAAGGCCGTGCCGACCGCGACGCGATCCGCGCGCTGGCCCGGCGGCGGCTGGCCACCGCGGCCCAACCCCTCCCGTACGACGGTTCGTTGCACGACGGATCGCCGCACGACGCCTCCTCGGGGCCGTTCCTCGCCGAGATCGTCGCCGCCGCCACGGGTGAGGACTACTGACGGATGCCGGACGAGGAGGTCGACGCGGTGGCGCCGATGTACGGAGAGCCCTTCGACAGTGCTCTCGCCCGGGCCGAGGAACTTCAGTCGGCCGCCGATCACGCCGCCGCGCTCGCCGTCTACGAGGAGCTGCTCACCGTGGCCGAGTCCTTCGAGGACTCGCCCGACGTGCGGTTCCTGCGGGCGCATCTGCTGGCGAACATCGCGAGCGTCCAGCTCACCGCCACGAACCTGGTCGAGGCGGAGGACGCCGACAAGCGGTCCCGTGCCCTGCTGGACGGCATCGCGTCGGCGCCGATGGGGCCGCGCGGCCGTCAACTGTGGCTGGAGATGCTGCTGAGGACGCTGCTCGCCCGAGCCGACCTGCTGCGCAGGACCGGGCGGCTGGACGAGGCGCTGGCCTGTCTCGACGAGGCGGCGGTCAGGCTGCCCGAGTTCGACGACCCCGACGGACTGCGCACCGCCGAACTCGGCCTGAACCGGGTGCATCTGCTGATCGACCGGGGCGAGTGGGGAGCGGCCGAGGAGCAGGCCACGGCGCTGCTGTCCACCACGCCGACGACCGCCGTGGAGCCCATCGCGCGGCTGCTGATCGCCCTCGGTCTGATCTGCGCCTCGACCGGGCGGTTCGACGCGGCCGAGGACTACTTCGCCCGCGCGGAGGACCACTTCCGGGCGAGGGGGGACACCGGTGAGCTGCAGTCGCTGCTCGCGCACCGGGCGTACAACGCGATGCACCGGGGCGAACTCGACCTCGCGGAGCGGTTGTTCGCGGAGGCGTCCGCGTTCTTCGAACGGCAGGGGCGGTTCGGCGATCTGGCGGTCTGCGAGCAGGCCCGCAGCTTTCTCGCCGGCCGGCGTGGCGACGCGACGGGCGCGGAGGACCTGCTGGCGGCGAGCCTGGCCCGGTTCGAACGGCTCGGCGCCTCGATCGCCGCCGCCGACACCATGCTGCTGGGCGCCCAACACGCGTACGACCGGGGCGACGTCGACGAGATGAAGCGGCTGGCCCAGGAAGCCCGGGACGTGTACCAGGAGCGGGAGGTGTACGAGCGGTGCGCACAGGTCGACCTCATGCTCGCGAGGACCCTCGAGGACAACCTGAACCGGACGGACCACGGCGAGCGCGAGCGCGAGTCCATCGACAACGCGCTCTCCCTCGCCCTCCCCGCAGCGCTGGCCCTGGAGGCCGCCCGCTTCGACTTCGTCACCGCCCACGCGCGCAGTCAGTGGCTGGAACTGGCGGACAAAGCCATGGAGTTGGTCTTCCGCCTCGCGATACGCCGGCAGGACCAGGGCCTGCTCTTCGAGCTGGCGGAACACCGCTGCGCGGGCGCCTCGCTGGCCCTGGACCGTACGCCGCCCTCCGAGCCGGTCGGGGACCGGGCGTCGGTCTTCCCTAGTGCGGCCATGAAGGCGTACGGCCACCCCGAGGACGGCGACGCCGCGATGACGCTCGGGGGGGTCGCGGCGGAGGCCGCCGCCTCCGCGGGCCTGCGCGTGGCGCCGCCGCCGAAGGTGCGGATGTCGGCGCAGTCGGGCCCGGGCCGCGTCGCGCTCCAGGAGTACATCGCGGCGGCCGAGTTCCGCTATCACCGGCGGATCGTGAACGAGGAGGAGACGCCGTTCTGGATCACCGAGGACCTGACGAGCCGCCCGGTGGTCCAGGTCCGGCTGGCCGACGCCGGCGACCTGTTCATGACCTGGACGTGGGCCGGCGGGGCCCGGGGGTTCGGCACCGGTCACGGGCCCGGCACCGAAGTCGACCGGGCGGTACGGGCGTTGGCCGACGCGCTGCCGGGCACGGGCGACGGAGCGGACAGCGGAGCGGAGGGGATGCGGCGGGCGTTCGACTCGGGCGCGATGGCCGAGCACCGGACCGAACGCCGGCTGGCGCGGGAGCTGGCCGAGGCGCTGTGGCCGGAAGGGCTGACGGCGCAGATCCGCCAGGTGTCGGAGCGGGCGGGCCGTCCGCTGGTACGGATCCAGCCGTCGCCCCGGGTCGCCCAGGTCCCCTGGGAGCTGCTGGCCGTCGACGACGGGACCGACGTACGGCTCATCGATCTGGCGGACGTGGTGACCACCGCGCCGACGTCGTTGCGACGGCAGCGTCGCGCGACACCCCCGGAGCCGGAGCCGGAGCCGGACACGGACACGGACACAGCCGCGGACACCGATGCGAACGCCGGTACCGGCACGGTCGTCCTCGTCCTCGACCCCCGCGTGCCCGGATTCCGGGCCGACTCCCCGCTCGGCTCGGTCCTGGGGCCGCCCGGCTCGGATCCGGAGTTGCTGGCGTTCGTCCAGCGGCGTCTCGACGCGGGCGCCGTCGTACCGTCCGTCGCCACCCCGGCGGAGGCCTTCCGCCGCACCGACCTGGACCGGGACTGGCTGAGCGGCGCGCTCCGCGAGGGAGCGCGCAGGCTGATGTACGTCGGGCATGTGAGCGGCGCGCCGGTCGAGGGCGGGCAGAGCGAGGACGGCACGCTCCATCTGAGCTGCGGCCCGCAGACCGTCGGCCTGGCGGAACCGGTCCGCACCCATCGGCCGCTGTCGGCCAAGGACCTTCTGCTGGGCACGCTTCCGCTGCGCGCGGACGGCGAGCCGGGGGCGCGGATCTGGCCCGCGCCGCCGCGGGTCGCGCTGATCGGCTGCCAGAGCGGCGGCGATCTGCGGTTCGCCGAGTCGTTCGGCCTGGCGACGGCGATGATCCACAACGGCGCCGAGCTGGTCACCGCCACCCGCTGGGTGCTGCCGACCAGCTTCGCCTTCCACCGGCTGGCCGGTCTGCCCGAGTCCGTACGCCCGCTGTCGGAGGCGGTCATCGCCGTCGACGCCGCCCACGAGGACCCCGACCCCGTCGACCGGCTCGGCCGCTGGCAGCGCGAGCAGCTCGACCACTGGCGCACCGGGGGCCGGATCGAGCACTCGCCCCTGTTGTGGGCGGCGATGACCTGCATCGTCGTATGACCTGCAACGCCGACGACCGGTGAGCGGCTCAGCGTGCGACGGCGGCGGCCGAGAGGAGGGTCGTGGCGGCGAGGGAGCCCCAGAGGGCGGCGGGGCTGTGGGCGGCGAGGGCGGTAATGGCCGCCGGGGAGACGGCGAGGCCGAAGCCGGTGGAGAGCTGGAAGCGGGCGAGGGTGCGGCCCAGGACGTGGGGCGGGGCGAGGGCGGTGACCAGGGCCGTGGCGCTGCCGGCGTAGACGATCTCGCCGAGGGTGCAGAGCACGGAGACCGCGGCGACGGCCGGGGCGGCCCAGCCGCCGCCGAGTGAGGCGGCGGCGAGGAAGCCGAGGTACGACACGGTGAGGACCACGCCGGCCAGGGCCAGTACGGTCCGCCGGGGGTAGCGGGACAGCAGGACGGTGACCGGCACCTGGAGGGCGACCACCAGCACGGTGTTGGCCACGAAGATGCCCGCCGACCACACCGGGGACGCGTGCAGCTGGGTCCCTCGGGGCAGTGCCCCCTGGCCACCCGCTCGAACACCTCGTCGACCGTCAGCGGTCCGGCGGCGGGCGGAGGGGACAGCGCGTCCCTCAGGGAGTCCGCCAGGGTCGGTTCGTCGAAGTCCCACCGGCTGTTCGACTACTCCCTCAGCGGCCGCACCGACGGCGCGCAACCGCCGTACAGCGCGGCGGATCTGGAGCTGAGCTGGGTCGAGAAGCAGGACGGCGCCCCCTGCTCCTACGGTCTGATCGGCGCCGAGGGGCGGTGGCGGATCCCGATGGGCACCCGGTTCCTGAGCGTCACGCCGTTCCGCGACGGAACCGCCGAGGTCATCCTCAACACCGACGACGCCTCCTACGACGGCCCCTGGACCCGGATCGACACCGACGGCCGGATCCTCGCTGCCGTAGATCCAGGTGGGGCCGCCCGGCCCGCACGCTCCTGGTCACCGTGACTCGGGGGAGAGGGCTGTGCCGGGGGAGAGGGCTGTGCCCCCTCACCCGGGGAGGGTGAGGGGGCACAGCCCTTCGGGCGCGGGCGTCAGCCCAGTTGCTTGATGGTGTCCCAGCCGCTGGACCTCAGCGTGGTGGCCGAGCCGACGGCGGTCGCGCCGCCCTCGTAGAGCAGCAGGGCGCCCGCCGCGTTGGTCGCCCAGATGTCGGGCAGGCCGTCGGCGGCGGTGTCGGGGCTGCCGTAGAGCTTGGGGAAGGCGGCCCGGGTGAAGGTGCCGGCGGCGTAGGTGTCGTCGCCGTCGAGGCTCCAGCCGGACTGGCCCAGGCTCTTGAGGACGGTGCCCACGCCGTCGCTGTCGAGGATGCCCTTGCGCAGGACGAGGTTTCCGGCGGCGGTGCGGTAGGTCATGTCGGCCGCGCCGTCGCCGTTGTAGTCGGCGATGGCCACGAAGTCCCGGTCGGCGTCCGCCCAGGAGGTGGTCGTCATCTGGGTGGCCTCGCTGAACGAACCGCCGCTGTAGCCGCTGAGGATCCACAGCTCGGCGCCGGCCGCGCCGCCTGCGACGAAGAGCTCCGGCTGGCCGTCCCCGGTGATGTCGCCCGCGGACTTGATCTCCGAGAAGGTAGACGGGTCGGGGGCGTTGGCCGGCAGCCGTACCTCGATGCGCTTGCTGACGTCGATCGCGCCGTAGCCGTCGCCCGGGTAGACGAAGAGCCGGCCGTCGGGGGTGCGGATGACCCAGTCGGTGACGCCGTCGCCGGGGGCGAAGTCGCCGTTGTGGGTGACCAGGGCGTAGGTGTCGGCGCCGTTCCAGATGTGCGGGGCGGTGCCGCCGTCCTTGATCAGGGTGCCCTTGTCGTGCGTCCCGAAGGCGCTGGAGATCCAGTCGCCGTTCTGGGACACCGAGTCGATCCAGAGGTTGCCGGCGGCGGTGACATGGGCGAAGTCGGCGGTGCCGTCGCCGTTGAGGTCGCCGGGGCCGTCGGCGGTGGAGCGGGGCTTGACGTAGAAGAAGTACTTGCGGGCGTTGGGGGAGATGTTGCCCGCCGTGTCGACCGACTTGACGTACAGGGTGTTGGGGCCGGCGGAGGGCGGCTTGATGCCGGTGACGGTGGCCGTCTTGACGGCCGTGGTGCAGGACTTGGTGAGGCCGCCCGAGGTGCCCTGCGAACCGCCGGCGCAGGCATAGCCGGCGTAGTTGGTGGAGTTGATGGACCAGACGAACTTCACGATGTCGGTCTCGGAGGACGAGCCCACCGCGAAGGTGAAGCTGCCGGAGTTGCCGAAGGGCTTGTCGGACCAGACGTCGGGCACGCTGTTGCCGTCGTCGTCGCCGGGGAAGTCCGTGGAGACGACGGGGGCGGGCGAGTCGGGCAGGTCGGTGTCGTAGGTGAAGCGGCACACGCCGTCCCCGCCGGTGGGCGCCCAGCCGCTGCTGGCCTTGTCGTCCCAGGCCCGTACCCGCCAGGAGTAGGTGACGCCGGTGGTCAGGGACGACCTGATGGAGACTCCGCCGACCTCGCCGTTGGCGATGGACTTGGTGAAGGTCTTCTTCGTCGTGTCGGCCTTGCCGGTCTGCCAGAGCTCGAACTCGAGCTTGGAGAGGACGCCGTCGGGGTCGGTGGCCTTGCCGCTGATGGTGATCGTGTCGGCCTTGCCGACCTTGATGTACGGCGAGGCGCTGGTGTCGCAGGAGCCGGGGCTCATGGTGACGGACGTCGGGGTGTTCGGCTTCCGGTTGTAGGTGATCGACAGCGTCGGCGAACCGCCGCCCTCGGCCTGGAACTTCTTCCAGGAGTAGGTGTCCGTCTCCAGGCTGCTGGAGGAACCCGTCGGCGCGGAGGACGAAGTCGAGGCCACCAGGCCCACGTTGAAGCTGGTCAGACCGTCGTCCGCGGCGTCCTGGGCGAGTGTGGTGACCGTGAAGTTGACGTTGGCGTCCGGGCAGGAGGAGTTGGACTTCCAGCCGTAGGCGAAGGACTTGGAGGTGATCTTCCGCTTCCAGTCGGGCTGGCGGTTCCAGGTGGTCTTGGAGGTGAAGTCGCCGGTGCGCCACAGCTGGACCGTGCGCTTGCTGCAGGACCAGGAGTGGGTCTCCAGGACCTTCAGGGTGGCGCTGGAGACGTCCGCGCCCTTGATGGAGTTCTTCAGCTTCATCCGGAAGAACGAGCGGGCCGTGCCCCAGGTCTGCTTCTCGAAGCCGACGCGGGCTTCCTTGGTGTCCTCGTTGTAGTTGGCGCCGTCGTAGAAGCTGGAGCCCGGGTAGCGCTTGTAGACCGTGGTCCAGTTGGCGCGGATGCCGGTCGTGGAGGGGTCGAGGAACAGCGGGTAGGTCAGGTCCTCGGTGTCCGCCAGGTAGGCGCCCGGCGGGGTGACGGTCAGCACGCCGTCCTCGAAGGCCGCCGCGGCCTCGGTCGCGTGGGCGCCTTCGCCGGGCCCGTTCACGGCCGGCAGGGCGAGCGTGTCGCTCGCGGCGCCGGCCGCCTCGTAGGCGACCGGGTCGACTCCGGAGTCCTCGGCCCCCGCATCTTGGGCCCCCGCATCTTCGGCCCCTGCGTCCTCGGCCCCCGCCTCCTCCGCTCCCGGCTCGGTGGTCCGCGGTGCGTCCGGGTTCTCGTTCGGCACCTCGTCGGCCGGGGTGTCGGTCTCGCGCGCGGGGGCCTTCTCTACGACCTCGGGGTCCTCGTTGGCGCCGGTCGCGGCGTCCGGATCGGCGGACGCGGTGTCCGTGTCGTGCGCGCCCGCGGAGTCCCACAGGAAGGGGGTGGGGGAGACGGCTGTCTCCGTGCCGTCCTTGTCCTTGGCCATGAGCACGTCGGTGCCGGGGTCGAGGGTGAAGGAGAGGGTGGGCGAGGTGACGCGGTAGCGCGGCGGGTCGGCGGCGAGCCGCGTGGCGGCCTCGGGCGTGTGGACGACCAGGACGTGGGTGAAGCCGGTGTCCCGTGCGGACAGCATCAGGTCCACGCCGGGCAGCACGCCCTCGTACAGCGCGCGGTTGTCCTCGACCACCGGCTCGGGCAGCGTGCCGGGCCACTCGAACCCGATCTCGTGGCCCTCGGCGGTCATCGTCAGCAGCGGGGTCCAGGAGGTGGCGTCGTCGTCGATCTGCTCGGTGCCGCTGCTCCCGGAGCCGGCGCGGAACACGGCGGCCTGCACGGTCGTGGCCGAACCGGAGTTACGTGATCCGGAGTTGCCTGATCCGGATGTGTCCGTCGCCCCGGAGGCACGCGCCCCGGCCTTCTTCGCCGTCCCGCCCCCCTTCCCGCCCGCCGAGAACGTCACGGGATAGGGGCTGTTGACGGTGTGCCAGCCCTCGTCGTCCGCGCGCAGGGAGGTGTCGATCGGCGCCCATCGCCCCTTGGCGTTCTTCGCGCGCACGGGTGCGACGGACGCCTCGTAGGTGAACGTTCCGTCGGGGTTGGCGTACGTGGTGGAGAACTCGTCGGTGAGCGTGGCGACTTCGACCTGGTCGCCGGTGCTGCGCGCCCGGCGCTGGGCCTCGTCCTCGTCGACCGGCTGAGCGGCGCGCTTGGTCTTCGCGTCGGAGGCGGTCGTGCCGTCGTCCCGCAGGACGAGCGCCGCGCCGCCGCCGGCCAGCACCGCCAGTGCGACGGCGACGGCCAGGGCGCGCCGGACGCGCCTTCTGCCAGGGGGACTTGGTTCCGTGGCGGTGTCGAGGTCGCTCAAGGGCCCTTCTCCAACAGGCTGGGCCGCGGTGCGGCGGCGCCGCTACGGCGTGGCTCTTTCGGGTTGCCCTCGGGCCTGGTGACAGGCCGTGGTGAGCGCGCGACGCGCCGGATTGGGCGGTTGGAGTATGAACAGCTCTTCCCGGCCAGATCAACACCCTTTGGACGGCGGGGTGTTGGCAACGGCCGCACAAAGAGCGTTGGCGTGAATTTTTGCCGTTCTTTGTCTGATTTTGATTAGTGACATAACTAACACAAAATCAGCACACCTTGACGAGGATCTTCACGGTGCCTTTATTTCGTGCTCAGTCTGTAAGTCATTGATCACCATGTGCCATCGGGTCCGAGCGCTGCTCTGAACGCTTCCGGGCGTTGCTCTGAGCGTTTCTGATGGTTTCTCGGCGGGGGAAGGGTCGATTGGCCGTGCGTGCGGTGCTGTCGTGGTGCGGCAGGGGTTCGTTGGCGAGATCGCCGCGTGAGCGCCTGGTCCGTCGCAGAACTCGGGCCGGCGTCATAGCCGGTCTGGTCCTTGCCCTCAATGTCACCCTTCTGCCCAGTGCGGTGGCCTTCGGCCCCGACGACCCGCGGACCGCGGTCGACCTCGCCGACCTGCAGGAGACGGACGCCGTCCCGGTCGACGAGGAGCTGACCGACGAACTCGACGAGCTCTCCGGCTCCGCCGCGACCGAACCGCAGAAGACGTACGCGCCGGCGGCCGTCGCCGAGGTCCCGGCGGCCACCGGGACCAAGGCCGTCGACAACCTCGCCGCGGGCGCCACCGCCGAGGTCGCCAAGGCGGCCGACGGCAGCATGAGCATCGGCGTCGGCGCGCCGGCGGGCGCGACGCCCGCCCAGGTCGACGCCCTCGAAGGCCAGTGGAGCGTCGCGACCGCCTCCGAGGACGAGACCGCCGCGAGCGGCGCGCAGGGCTTCATGCTCGCCGTCGACGCACCGGACACCGCCACCGGCGACGCCGTCGTCTCCCTCGACGTCACCAAGCTCGCCGAGACCTACAGCGCCCAGTGGCTGGACCGGCTCTCCTTCACCCTGATGCCGGCCTGCTACGCGACGACGCCCGAGGTGGAGGCGTGCTCCACGGGCATCCCGGTGACCACCGCGGTCGAGCGCACCGGCGACACCGTGACCGTGCCGCTCGAGGCCGGCGACTCCTCGGGCTCCGAGGCGGACACCGGTGAGGACACCGCGACCGACGAGGTCGTCGGCGACACCGCCACCTCCGCGCAGGTCCCGGAGACCCTGGTCAACGTCACGCTGGACACCGCCGACCTCCAGTCGGTCTCGGCCGCGGCCTCCACCGCGTCCACGGCGGTCAGCAAGGGCGACGACTCCTCGGTCAGCTCGGCCGTCTGGCACGGCGGTCGCGCCGCCGACGCCATACGGCAGATCGCCACGTCCACCGGCGGCGGACTGCTCGTGGGCAGCTCCTACGGCGCCGGCTCCGGCGGCGACTTCGGCGCCAGCCCGATCGTGTCCGCGGGCTCCTGGACGGCCGGCGGCTCCGCCGGCGCCTTCACCTACGGGTACACGATGGCCGCCCCGCAGGTCTCGGCCGGTCCGTCCCCCAACGTCAGCCTCAGCTACAGCTCGCAGACCTCGGACGGGCGCACCTCGTCCACCAACAACCAGGTCTCCTGGGTCGGCGAGGGCTGGGACTACAACCCCGGCTCCATCACCCGCACCTTCGTGGGCTGCGCGGCCGACACCGCCGACGCCAACAACAAGGACCACTTCACCGGCGACCAGTGCTGGGGCAGCTACAACGCGGTGCTCTCCCTCAACGGGACCACCACCGAGCTGGTGCGCGACGACACCACCAAGCAGTGGAAGTCCGCGCGCGGCGACAACCTGCGCATCGAGCTGCTGACCGAGGACGACTACAAGGCCGTCATCGGCAAGGACGCCGACGGCAAGGACATCACGTACAGCTCCAACAACGGTGACAACAACGGCGAGTTCTGGCGTGTCACCACCGACGACGGCACCCAGTACTTCTTCGGCCTCAACCGGCTGCCCGGCTGGTCGTCGGGCAAGCCCGAGACCAAGTCGGTGCTGAACGTGCCGGTCGCCGGCAACCACAGCTCCGACCCCTGCTACGCGGCCAAGTTCGAGAACTCCTTCTGCGACCAGGGCTGGCGCTTCCAGCTCGACTACGTCGTGGACACCACCGGCAACGCGATGTCGCTGTGGTGGGAGAAGGAGAAGAACGCCTACGCGCGCAACATGAAGGAGACCCCCGCGGTCTCCTACGACCGGGCCGGCTACCTCTCCCACATCGACTACGGCCAGCGCGCCGAGTCCCTCTACTCCGCCGAGCCCCTCGGCCGGATGCTGTTCACCGCCCGCGAGCGCTGCTTCGACGACCCGGCGCTGAACGTGGAGTGCTCGGACGCCAACTTCGACTCCAAGCAGTCCGACCGCACCCGGCCCTGGTTCGACACCCCCGCCGACCTCGCCTGCGCGACCGGCAAGAAGTGCTCGACGTACGCCCCGACGTTCTGGTCCCGCAAGCGGCTGGCCTCGATCGACGCCTGCGCGCAGCGCGAGCAGGGCGTGCGGCTGACCGAGTACACCTCGGACGCCGACGGCAACGAGAGCGGTTCGCGCAACGCCTGTGGCCTGGAAGGCGACTCGGCGACCACGACCCTGCTGTCGAAGGTCGACTCCTGGGGCCTGAAGCAGTCCTTCCCCTGGAACCTGACGGGCGAGTACACCGCGCTCTGGCTGGAGGCCATCACCCGCACGGGGTACGCGGTGGACGGCGGCACCGACCGCCTCAACCCGGTCTCCTTCGGCCACAACGAGAAGGCGCTGCCCAACCGGGTCAGGGTCAACTCCGCCGACACCGACCCGCTGTTCGCCCGGCTGCGCATCCAGGACGTCGTCTCCGAGTACGGCGGCCGCACGCACGTCGACTACAAGGCGCCCGAGGACAAGTGCCTGACCGGCGCCGCCCGTCCGGCCGTCGACAAGAACAAGCAGCTCTGCTATCCGGCGTACTGGCATGCGGACGGCGAGCTCGAAGACAAGCGGATCTCCTGGTTCCATAAGTACGTCGTCGACAAGATCACCGAGTTCCCGCGGCTCGCGGACTCCCAGGAGATCGTGACGCAGTACTCGTACGACACCTTCGGCGACGAGTACGACGGTGCGCTGTGGGCCAAGAGCCAGTCGGAGTTCTCCCGCCCCAAGAAGCGCACCTGGGACGACTGGCGCGGCTACCCGATCGTCACCACGATCACCGGCACCACGGACGCCGTCGGCGGCAGCACCGCGTCCAAGTCGGTCACCCGCTACTTCCGGGGCATGAGCGACGACGTCATCGCCGACGACACCCCGGAGAAGGCGTCCGACGACGTCAAGCGCTCCTACACGCTGTACGACGTCACCGGCACGGCCCTCAAGACCGACCTCAGGGCGTACGCCGGCATGGTCGCCGAGTCGCTGACCTACTCCGGGACGGGCGACGCCACCGCCACCGGCTGGATATCGCGCACCGTCAACATCCCCGACGACCCGGTCCGCCTCGCCACCCGCAACCGCACCGACGGCCCGGACGTGGTCTCCGAGCGCGTCACGCTCGGCGCCACCAAGACCATCACCAAGGCCTCCGGCAAGGGCGCGGACGCGTCCACCCTGCGCACGGTGACCACGGAGACCGAGTACGACCCCACGTACGGTCTGCCGACCAAGGTCCACGAGTACGGCGACGCGGCCGCCGCCGGCGACGAGTCGTGCACCGCGACCTCGTACGTGCACAACACGTCCGGCACGAACTACCTCGTCGGCCTGGTCGCCCGGACCGTCACCACCTCCGGCGCGAGCACCTGCTCCACGGACCTGTCCAGCGCGACGGGATCGACGCTGGTCAGCGCCTCGCGCATGTACTACGACGGCGCCGCCTCGTCGACCGCGACGCCCACCAAGGGTCTGGTGACCCGGACGGAGGCGCCGACCGGCGCCGGCACCGCCTGGGAGACGGCCAGCCCCGAGTCGCGGACCGAGTACGACTCCGTCGGCCGCGTCGTCAAGGTCACCGACCCGACGGGCCTGTACAACACCACGACGTACACGCCGTCGAGCGGCCAGGTCTACAAGATCGACACGGTCACGGCCAGCAAGGTCGTCGACGGCGTCGAGACCGGCTTCGCCGACAGCACCACCCTGGAGCCCGGGCGCGGCGCGACGATCAGGACGACCGACGCCAACAACCGCGTCACGTCCTACGAGTACGACCCGCTGGGCCGCGCGGTCGCCGCCTGGGACGCCACGCAGGCCGCCACCGACGACCCGACCGTCCGCTACAGCTACAACATCGACCTGAAGAAGCCGGTCTCCGTGGTCACGGAGTCGCTGTCGGACAATCCGACCGCCGCCGCCGGGGACGGCAAGTACGAGGCCTCCACCACCATCTACGACGGTCTGGGCCGCGAACGGCAGACCCAGACCCCGGCGGTGGGCGGCGGCCGGCTGATCACCGACACCCTGCACAACAGCTCGGGCCAGGTGCGCTACACCCGCAACGCGTACTACATGGAGGGCGACCCGGGCGCCGACCTGATCGTCCCCGACTCCGAGTCGCTGGTCCCCAACGCCACCTCGTACACGTACGACGGCCTGGGCCGGGTGCTCACGGTCACCCCGGTGCTCAACTCCTACCCGCAGACGGGCGAGTCGTTCACCAACGCGGGCAAGACGGTGACCACCACCGACCGCCGCACCCGCTACGAGTACGCCCTCGACTACACGGTCGTCCGCCAGCCCAAGGGCACCCCCGCCTCCCGGGTCTGGACCGACACGCTGGGCCGCACGGTCCGCCAGGACACCTTCAGCGACACCTCGCTGACCGAGGCCGGCGCGATCAGCACCACCTACGCCTACGACCTCCGCGGCGACATGGTGACCAGCACCGACGACGTCGGCAACACCCGCACCTGGAAGTACGACGCCCTGGGCCGGGTCACCGACACCACCGACCCCGACGCCGGCGCCACCCACACCGACTACGACGCCTACGGCCGCGTGGACAAGGCGACCGACGCCCGCGGCCAGACCGTCTCCTACGGCTACGAGCGCCTCAACCGCGTCGAGCAGGTCAAGGTCACCCCGAAGGGCTCGACCACCGCCACCCTCGCCCAGACGTACGCCTACGACGGCGCGACCGGCGGCAAGGGCCAGCTCTCCTCGGCCACCCGCTACACCGACGCCAAGGCCTACACCACCACCATCGAGGGCTACACGGCCGACTACCAGCCGACGGCGATGACCACGGCGCTGCCCCCGGGCTCCACCGCGGGCCTGACCGCCGACGGCTTCGCCACCCAGTACCGCTACACCTACGCCTACAACGACGACGGCCAGCTGGAGACGTACACCACCCCGGCGGCCGGCGGCCTGAGCGCCGAGGCCGTGATCACCCGCTACAACGAGGCCGGCCTGCCGACCTCGGTCTCCGGCCAGGACTGGTACGCCGCCGAGACCTCCTACTCGCCCTACGGCCAGGTGCTGCGCGCCACCGTCGGCGAGCAGGGCCACCGGCTGTGGCAGGACAACACCTTCAACGAATCCACCGGCGAGCTGCTGACCAGCACCCTCGTCCGGGAGAACGCCACCGACACGACCGTCGTGCCGAGCTACGGCGTGAGCTCCCGCGCCTACGCCTACGACCCCTCGGGCAACGTCCTGTCCGTCAAGGACAAGGCGGGCACGGTCACCGACCAGCAGTGCTTCACCTACGACACCCTCGGTCAGCTGAAGGAGGCGTGGACCACGCCGGGCGGCGGCGCCTGCGCGGCCTCCGGCAAGACCACCGCCGAGCCGGTCTACTCCGACGGCACGATCAACGTCTCCTCCAACAACTCCGGCTACTGGCAGTCCTACGACTACGACGCCCTGGGCAACCGCACCAAGAAGACGGCGTACAAGGCGGACCCGACGATCACCTCCGGCGTGCGCGACACCAAGGGCGACGTCGTCACCGACTACCTGTACGGCACCAACACCAGCGACACGGTGAAGAACGACCAGCCGCACACGCTCACCTCGTACACCACGACCTCCACGACGGCGGCCGGGGCGACGGTCAAGGCGCGCTCGACGCAGACCTACGACACCGCGGGCGAGCTGGAGACCCGGGGCGTCAGCGGGGACACCGCCCAGGGCCTGACCTGGACCTGGGACGGCAAGGTCGAGTCCGTGACGGGCTTCGGCGCGGACGGCTCCGGGGCCTGGGTGGGCGCCGGCGCGATGTGCCTGGACCTGGCCAACGGCGACCCCACGGCCGGCACCGCCGTCCAGATCTACACCTGCAACGGCAGCAAGCCGCAGAACTTCCGGATCCAGCCGGCCGACACCAACAACGACGGCACGGTCGAGGACGCGACGATCGGCCAACTCGTCGTCGGCGGCCGCTGCGCCCAGCCGAACGGCACGGCGGCAGCCTCCCCGGTCCTGGTCCAGGCCTGCGACACCACCGTGGCGGCGCAGCGCTGGCAGACCCTGAGCACCGGCCAGATCAAGCACGTCGCGACGGGCCTGTGCCTGTCGACGCCGGCTGCCACGGCCGGCGCCGACCTCACCCTCGTGGCCTGCAACTCCACCGTCGCCACCCAGCTGTGGAAGCCGGCCTCGAAGACGACGTACGTCTACGACGCCATGGGCAACCGCCTGCTGGAGCGCACCAGCGCGGGCGCGGTGCTGAACCTGCCCGACACCAAGGTCTCCCTGACCACCACGGGCGCGGTCCGCTACGCGGAGCGCACCTACGCGGGGGCCGGCGGCCCGGCGGTGACCCGTTACCGCGAGGGATCCGCGACCACGTCCGGCGTCAGCGAGCACCTGTTCGCCCAGGCGACCGACCTCAACGGCACCCCGCTGGCGGAGGTCCGCCTCGACGGCGGCATGACCGTGCGCACGGCGAAGAAGGACCCGTGGGGCGAGGACCGCGCCGCGAACCTCTCCCCGCGCTCGCACACCGGCTTCCACACCGGCGACGACGACGCCGAGACCGGCCTGGTCCACCTGGGCGCACGAGAGTACGACCCGGGAACGGGACGCTTCCTCTCCGCCGACCCGGTCCTGGACGACAGCGATCCGCTCCAGGCCAACGGCTACTCGTACGCCAACAACAACCCGGTGACGCACTCGGACCCCTCGGGCCTGACGTCCTCCGCCTCCAGCTTCGACGCGTCGATCGCCGCGCTGGACGCGAAGATCGCCGAGTACCAGAAGAGCCTGAGCCGTTCCATCGGCGATGTGATCCTGGCGACCGGCTGGGCCGTGTTCAAGGAGTTCATCGGCTGGAACGACGTGGTCGGCTGCTTCTCCCAGGGCGACCTGTGGGCCTGCGGCAGCCTCCTGATGGACGCCATCCCGTGGACCAGCATCTTCTCCAAGGGCAAGAAGATGTGGCGCGCCTTCGAGGGCACGCTGAGCGCGGTGAAGGCCTACCGGGTGGCCAAGCGGGTGGCCGAGGTCGGCCTGAAGGCGGCCCGCGCCGCGAAGACGGCCCTGCTCAAGGCGAAGAAGGCCGCCGAGGTGGCCGCGGCGGAGGCGAAACGCAAGGCGCGCGAAGCGGCGAAGGCCGCGGCCGCGGCCGTCAGGAAGAAGGCCCACACCGGTTCGAAGGGCGCCCGAGGCAACCCGGTCCAGGTCAAGGCCGGCCGAAGCGCCCAGTCCAAGGGCACCTCGGGCGGCGGCAAGGCGGAGAACAAGTCCGGCGGCTCGCGCAGCGGCTCGGGCAAGGAGGAGTCGGGCGGCTCTGGTGGCGGTGAGGGCGGCAGCTGCCCGGTCAACGCCCCGCCCAACAGCTTCACGCCGGACACCAAGGTCCTGATGGCCGACGGTTCCGCCAAGGCGATCAAGGACGTCAAGGCCGGCGACAAGGTCCTGGCGACCGACCCGGAGACGGGCGAGACCCGGGCGCAGACGGTCACCGCCGAGATCCTGGGCAAGGGCGTCAAGCACCTGGTCAAGGTCACCATCGACACCGACGGCAAGAAGGGCACGAAGACCGCCGAGGTCACCGCGACCGACAAGCACCCCTTCTGGGTCCCGGAGCTCGGCGACTGGATCGACGCGACCGACCTCAAGGCGGGCGAGTGGCTGCGGACGAGCGCCGGCACGCTGGTCGAGATCACGGCCGTCAAGCGATGGACGGCACTGGACGCCACGGTTCACAACCTCACCGTCAGCATGGTGCATACGTACTATGTGCTTGCCGGGGCCACGCCGGTCCTTGTTCACAACTGCGGCACCGAGACGCGTGGCCCCAACACCTATTCATGGGAGCACGAGGAATCGGACAGCCTGTTTGAGGCAGAGGTTGACGAGAACGGAACCATGACGATGCTTGCTGGGGTAACAAAGGAGAGCCCTGTGAGAGGCATCGAATTGTTCAACAGGGCTCTTGACCACTTTGGTGATCGAGTCACGTCCATCAATGGCAACCTCATCGAAGAGAACAGGGCCACCTTTAATGCGCTCACAGGTGGAGGCATGTCGCCAGAACAGGCGATCCTCCAAACGTGGACAGGGAAGCTAGCTACGCGAAGCGGCTTTGGCGTGCTGCAATCTCTTAAACTTATCGGCGAGCCTGGGAACTTTTCCAAGGTCGAGCCAATCTTTACGAGATCCTGAGGGGCGTGGCGATGTCTCTGGATGACTGGGTCGCAGAAGCGTGCCGAATGCAGCGAGAGGGGGCGTCGATTATCGACATAGCCGACTCCCTCCGGGCGTTCGGGGAGAATGGCGGCAGGAAAATCAACGCGGCATCCGCTCTCGGCAAAGAATACGGCTGGTCAGTGAAGCAGAAGCTTGAACTGTTGAGTTGGACCGAAGGCGGCGTGACGGACGAAGAGCTGATTTCCTTTGTTCCGTCCTGGTTTCCCGGCGAGTAATGGCCCAAGTAGCGCTCACGTGCCCGTCGGACACCGAGCTGATGCTGCTCTGCACGGCGGCGGCGCAGCGAGGCTCCGCGTTCTGCCGGGTCCTCGGCTCCGCAGAGCAGCAGAGCTGGCTCGACTCCGGACTGGAACTGGCCTGGTCGGCGGCGGCCGGCGAGGAGGTGGCGGACGAGTGCGCGGAACTCCTCGACGCACTCGACGCACTCGACGTACTCGATGCCGGGGACGATGAGGGCGAGGCGTACGAGGGGCACGGGGGCTACGACGATGACCCCACCGCCCGTCCCGGCTTCTACGCCGACCAGGCCGTCGGTCTGGTCGGGGAAGCGCTGGCCATGTCCATCAGGCCGTCCGCCGAGCGGGTCGAGACGGTACTGAAGACCCTGCGGACGTTGCTCTCCATGGTCGATTTCAAGCTGGGCGGAGAGAAGCCGGTCATCGTGCGCGGCGGCGAGCCCCGGCCCGCGCCCGGCCCCCTGGTCCAGCGGGAGGAAGACGCCGAACGAGAGGTTCTGGCCGCCCCGGCCGTCGCCGAAGCCCAGGAGTCGGCTCAGGCGTTCGTGGCCGAGGTGACGCCTTCGGTGGAGGAGTTCGCGGAGGCCAGCCACTGGGACTGACCCTGACTGTCCGCGCGTATGCCTGCCAGGAGGTGGGCGAGGGCGGCGGGGTCGGTGGTGAGGATCGTGGTAGGGGTGTCGCTCTCGCGGAGGTGGAGGGTGGCTGGGGTGGGGGTGGAGGCGAGTTCGAGGCAGTTGTTGCCGTCGCCGAAGCCTGAGAAGGACGACTTCTGCCAGTTGTCGAGGGTCGTCATGGCGCGCATCACAGTTCCTTCGCCAGCCTGTGGATGAAGTCACGTGAACGTTCGGGGCTCAGTGACACTGCTTCCACTTTACGGAAAAGCGTTCGAAGCGCGCCGAGTTGAGTCTCCGAGTCGATGTAGGCGGTGCCATGCGGGGTGTCGCGCAACGCGGTGTCCAGCTTGGGCACGGTCCCTCCCGCGTACCCCATGGCGCTTGCGGCACCGGCGAAGCCGTCCAGGTCGAAGGGGATGACGCGCACGGTGATCCGGTCCGCTTCGGAGGCTTCCAGGACGCGAGCGAGCTGAACGCGTGAAGCGGCCCGGTCGCCGACTCTGATGCGGAGCGCCGACTCGTGGATCACCGCCGCGTAGGGGATCGGGGTGGGACCCTCAATGACGACTTTCCGGTCCATCCGATGGCGGACGCGCAACTCAAGCTCGCCGTATGGCAGTTCCGGGACTCTGTAGGAGTAGATGGCGCGGGCGTAGTCCTCGGTCTGGAGCAGGCCGGGGATGTACAGGAACTCCACGTCGTACCGGTGAGTGGCGTGGTGCTCCAGTTCGGCGAGATCCAGGAAGGGCGCGGGCAGCAGCCCCCGGTACTTCTCCCACCAGCCTTGTGTCCTGTCGGCGGCCATCGCCACCAGGGCATCGATGAACACCTCGTCCATGCAGGCGTAGTGGGATGCCAGGCTGCGCAACCGCCCCTCGCCCACGCCCGCGACTCCGGACTCCATCTGGCTCATCTGCGCCGAGTCGGTCCCGATGAGGGCGGCGGCTTCACGCGCCTTGAGGCCTGCGGCTTCGCGCAGTTTCCGCAGCTCAACGCCCAGCCGCTCTTGCCGTGCTGTGGGCTGCCGCCTGCGTGGCATCGCTTCCTCCTAGCCGTCCAACTTCCCTGGGGCGGCACCTCGTTCGGGGGACAGATTACGGCAACGGCTTGTGGCGTCCCAAATTTTACCCGTACTGTCGGTGACGCGACATGCGCGCTACGGAAGCGCACCGCCCCGTCCTGCCACGACGGCGCGGCACTGCCACCGCACGCGAACTCCATCCCGACCCGACCCCCACCTGGAGCTGCCCCATGCCCGAAACCGCCCCCGACTCCTGGGAGTACTCCCTCTACATCCCCCAAGACCCCCGTGCCGTCACGGTCTCCCGCGTCACCCTTCGGGCGATCCTCGCCCGCCACAACCTCGCCCACCTCGCCGACACCGCCGAACTCCTCGCCTCCGAGCTGATCACCAACTCCGTACGGCACAGCAAGGGCCCGGCCTGTCTACGCGTCCGCCACCGGGACGGCGTACTCCAGATCGGAGCCTGGGACGCGGACCCCGAACCCCCCGAGCCCTCGGGCAAGTTGGACGAGCTCACCGACGCCGAAAGCGGACGCGGCTTCGCTCTGGTCCGAGCCTGTTCCGACCTGTGGGGCTGGCAGCCGCTGTCCAGACTCGGCCACCGGGGCAAGCTGGTGTGGTGCGAACTGAGGGCGGCGTAGCCGATCAGCCCAGCACCCGCACCGGCGCCCCCGCCAGATACGCCCGGATCCCCTCCGCCGCCTGCCCGTAGTACCGCTCGTAGTTCGCGCGGGACACGTACCCGAGGTGAGGCGTCGCCAGCAGACGGGGAGCCGTCCGCATCGGATGGTCGGCCGGCAGAGGCTCTACGTCGAAGACGTCCACCCCCGCCCCCGCGATACGACCCTCCCGCAGCGCTGCCAGCAACGCCCCCTGGTCGACGATCGCCGCGCGGGAGGTGTTGATCAGGTAGGCCGTGGGCTTCAGCAACGCCAGTTCGGCGGGGCCGACCAGCTCCCGCGTCCGGTCGCCCAGCGCCAGGTGGACCGAGACGAAGTCGCTCTCCGCCAGCAACTCCTCCTTCGAGGTCGCCAGTCGTACGCCCACCGCCTCCGCCCGATCCGCCGTCAGGTGCTCGCTCCACGCGCTCACCTCCATGCCGAAGGCGAGCCCCACCCGTGCCACCAGGCTCCCGATCTTCCCCAGGCCCAGCAGCCCGAGCCGCCGTCCGTGCAGGTCGGCGCCGACCGTGGACTGCCAGGGACCGCCCTCCCGCAGCGCGGTGTTCTCCTCGACCAGCCCCCGGGCGAGGCCCAGCAGCAGGGCCCAGGTCAGTTCCACCGGCGGGGTGGACGAACTCTCCGTGCCGCACACCGTCACGCCGTTCGCCCGCGCCGCCGCGTAGTCGATCACCGAGTTGCGCATGCCGGAGGCGATCAGGAGCTTCAGCCGCGGCAACCGATCGAGCAGCGACGCGGGGAAGGGGACGCGTTCGCGCAGGGTGACCGCACAGTCGAAGTCGGCCAGGGCGGCGGCCAGTTCGTCCTCCGTCGCGAAGTGCTCCGTGAAGGACACCACCTCCAGTTCCACCCCCACCCCCTCGCCCGGCACGGAACCCGCCACGGAACCCGGCACGGAACCCGGCAGGGAAGCCGACGTCGACCAGTCGGCGAACGTCGTCGCGACGTTCTGGAAGTCGTCGAGTACGGCACAGCGGAAAGGCACGGCGGGCACGGCGTCTCCTCCAGGTGGGGTGGGTCCGCTGCGAGGCTACGGTGGAAACGTGAGCGACACCCCCGCCCCCGGCGGCTACTCCGGCACCCCCCTCGCCAGGAAGCTCGGCGTCAAGCCCGGTCACCGGCTGCGCCTGCGCCACGCCCCGCCCGGCTGGGCCGTACCCGACCTCCCCGCCGACTGCGACGTCGCCCCCGGCGGCCCCCGCGACGCCGACGTCACCGTCGCCTTCTACCGCGCCCACGCCGACCTCGCCGCCGAGACAGCCCTCCTCGTCAGCGACCTCGACGACACCGCCATGCTCTGGATCGCCTGGCCCCGCAAGGCCGCCGGCCACACCAGCGACCTCACCGAGAACGCCCTGCGCGACCTCTTCCTCCCGCTCGGCGTCGTCGACGTCAAGGTCGCGGCGCTGGGGGAGGACTGGTCGGGGCTGAAGTTCGTCCGCCGTAGGGAAAATCGCCGTAAACAGGGCACAAAGTGAACCTGCGTCAGAGCAACCTCCGGATCTGAGGCAACATCTTGGTGAACGAGGGGCGTCGTGCGATCCGCGCGCGGCCGCCGCCGTCGGCCGGACGGAGTGTGGGACGTGGTGGAGCCGAGGATCGCCGTTGCCGTGGTGACCATGGGGAACCGGCCCGACGAGGTCGACGCCCTGCTGGAGGCCGTGGCCAAGCAGGACCTCGCGCCCGCCCGCATCGTGATCGTCGGCAACGGCTGCGAGCTCCCGGAGTTCGCCCGCCGCCTCTCCCTGCCCGGCGAGGTCACCACGATCGACGTCGACGAGAACCTCGGCTGCCCCGGCGGCCGCAACGTCGCCCTGGCCCGCCTGCGGGAGTACGGCGACGTGGACGTCGTGGTCGAACTGGACGACGACGGGCTGCTCGTCGACCCCGACGTGCTGCGCCGCGTACGGGATCTGTACGCCGCCGACCCGCGCCTGGGCATCGTCGGCTTCCGCATCGCCGACGAGCACGGCGAGACCCAGCGCCGCCATGTGCCGCGCGTCGGCGCGTCCGACCCGATGCAGGGCGGCTACGTCACCGGCTTCCTCGGCGGCGGCCACGCGCTGAGCATGGCCATGCTCGCCGAGACCGGCGACTGGCCCGCCGAGTTCTTCTTCGCGCACGAGGAGACCGACCTCGCCTGGCGGGCCACCGACGCCGGCTGGAAGATCCTCTACGCGCCCGAGCTGCTCCTCCAGCACCCCAAGACCTCGCCCGCCCGGCACGCCATCTACTACCGCGTCACCGCCCGCAACCGGGTCTGGCTGGTCCGGCGCAATCTGCCGCTGCTGCTCGTCCCGGTCCACCTGGGCGTGTGGATCGCGGTCACGCTGCTGCGCACGCGGTCGCTGGGCGGGCTCAAGGCCTGGTTCGGCGGGTTCATGGAGGGCGTGCGCAAGCCGGCAGGACCGCGCCGGCCCATGCGCTGGCGGACGGTGTGGCGACTGACCCGACTCGGCCGGCCCCCGGTCATCTGAGGCTCGCCCACCCCGAGGCGGCCGATCACTTCGCGTCGGCATAGCACTCCACCACCGCCGTCGTGAACGGAAACCGCACCGGCGTCTCGCCGAACGTCAGCCGTCCGGCCAGGTCGGAGGCGTCCCGGATCGCGGCGACGACCGTCTCGGCCTCCTCCTGCGGACAGTGCACGATCACCTCGTCGTGCTGGAAGAACACCAGCTCCGCCGCCATCCCCGCACAGGTGCGCCGCAGCGCGGCGAGCAGCAGCAGGGCCCAGTCGGCGGCGCTGCCCTGGACGACGAAGTTACGGGCGAAGCGGCCACGCGCGCGTGCGTTGCTGGACGCGTACCCCGGAGCCCACTGCTGCCCCTCGGCCTCCTCGCCCCCGCGCCCACCGAAGCCGCCGCGCCCACCGAAACCGCCGCCTCCACCGAAGCCGCCGCCCCCGTCTCCCTCTCCCGAGCCGTCCGGGATGCCCGCCTCCTCCGTCCCGTCGTCCCCGTCCCCCGCTCCCACCGCCGGCGGGCAGGTCCGCCCCAGCCAGGTCCGCACGAGCCGCCCCTCCTCGCCCTCCCGCGCCGCCTCGTCGACGTACGCCACCGCGCGCGGGAAGCGGCGGCGCAGTGCCGCGAGGTTCTTCAGGCCGTCGCCGGAGGTCTGGCCGTAGACCGCGCCGAGCACGGCGATCTTGGCCTGGTCGCGGTCGCCGGAGAAGGCGCGGTCGGAGACCGACTGGTAGAGGTCGGTCTCCCGGCCCGCGACCTCCATCAGCCCGGGGTCGCGGGAGATCGCCGCCAGGACGCGCGGCTCCATCTGGTCGGCGTCGGCGACGACCAGCCGCCAGCCGGGGTCGGCGACCACGGCCCGCCGGATGACCTTGGGGATCTGCAGCGCACCCCCGCCGTTGGTCACCCAGCGGCCGGTGACGGTGCCGCCCGCGAGGAACTCCGGCCGGAAGCGGCCGTCGCGGACCCAGTCCTGGAGCCAGGACCAGCCGTGCGCGACCCAGATGCGGTACAGCTTCTTGTACTCGATCAGGGGCTTCACGGCCGGATGGTCGAGGGACTCGATCTCCCAGCGACGGGTGGACTTGATCCTGATCCCGGCCTGCGCGAACGCCTTGACCACGTCGGCGGGCAGATCGGGCCGCACCCGGCGGCCGAAGGCCGTGGACACCTCGTCCGCCAGCTCGGCCAGCCGGCGCGGCTCGCCGCCGCCCGTGTACCGCTCGCCGAGCAGCTCGTGCAGCACCGCGCGGTGCACGTCCGCGCTCCACGGCAGCCCCGCCCGGTTCATCTCGGCGGCCACCAGCATCCCCGCCGACTCGGCCGCCGTCAGCAGCCGCATCCGCTCCGGGTGCGCGGCCCGCTCGTGCCGCCGCTGCTGCTCGGCGTAGACGGCGAGGAGGTCGTCGAGCGGCAGCCGGGCGGCGGCCTGCGGCTCGAACAGGGGGGACTGCGCACCGGGCTCGGCGGAGCGCTGCGGCGGATCCGGCGGCACGGGTCCGCCGCGCAGCCGGGCCAGGGCGGCGGCCGCCGAGCGGGGCTCGCCGTGCCGCCCCTCGTGGCCGAGGAGGAGGGTCTCGGCGTCCTCGACGTCGTAGCACCGCTCGACTCGCACCCCCGTGCCGAGCAGTCGCGGATACATCTCCGCCGTGGAACGCCAGACCCAGCGGATCACGTCGGGCCGCTCGCGCACGGCCCGTGCCGGATCCGCCTCCCGCAGCACCGGGCCCGCGGGCAGCCCGTCCGGACCGAGGGGGGCGAGCTCCACGCCACCGTCCTCGGCCGGAGCGAGTGCCCAGCGGTCGGCCATGCTGCGAGTGTGGCAGGCGGGTCTGACATTGATGCTGATACTCAGGTCCCGGTGGCCGTGGCTCGGGGTCTGACTGACGCCCTGCTGGGTTGTCTTCCGGTTGTTCTGTCCGGCCGCCGGGACCTGTTCTCATGGCTCCGGCCGGGCGGAACATGACCTGATAGGAGCTTGGTCCAGAAGCCCCTTCAATGTCCTGTCTGCGCCACCCGGCCGGTGCCCACCTCCGGTTGGGAAGGCATCATCAGCATGACATCAGAGGTTGTGGAGGACACCGCGGACCAGGACGTGTTCGGCGGGGTCGACTCCCATGCCGACACCATCCACGTCGCGGTGATCAGCGACAACGGCGGCCACCTCGCGGACGCCGAGTTCGCCACCGCCGCCGCCGGATACGCCGCGGCCCTGGCCTTCCTGAACGCCCACGGTCACGTGAGAGCGATCGGCGTGGAAGGCACCTCCTCCTACGGCGCCGGCTTCACCCGCGCCGCCCGCTCACACGGGCACCCGGTCATCGAGGTCAACCGGCCCGACCGGGCCGAACGCCGCCGCATCGGCAAGTCCGACCCCATCGACGCCTACGCCGCCGCCCGCGCCGCCCTGTCCGGCCGGGCCTCCAGCGCCCCCAAGGACGACACCGTCGCCGGCACACGCGCCCTGCACAACGCCGCCCGCTCCGCCGTCAAGGCCCGCACCGCCGCCCTGAACCAGACCACCCACCTTCTCTTCACCGCACCTGAAGCCATCCGCACCCAATACGGGCAGCTCAAAGGGACAGACCGCACTGATGCCCTGGCCCGGCTGCGGCCGGCCGGAGACGCGGTGCACACAGCGGTCCTCACCGCGCTGAAGAGCCTCGCCCGACGCGTCAAGGAGCTGACCGCCGAGCACGGAGCCCTGACCCAGGCCCTGGACAGCGAGGCCAGCGCGCACAACCCGGCCTGCGAGCCGCCTACGGCGTCGGCCCCGACACCGCGGCCCAGCTGCTGGTCACCGCCGGAGGCAATCCCGAACGCATGCGCAGCGAGGCATCCTTCGCCGCCCTGTGCGGCGTCGCCCCGGCCCCCGCCTCCAGCGGCAGAACGAACCGGCACCGCCTGTCCCGGGGCGGAGACCGGGATGCCAACGCAGCTCTCTACCGCATCGCCCTCGTCCGCATGTCCAGCGACTCCAGAACCCGCGCATACGCGGCACGGCAGACCGCCGCCGGCCGGACGAAGAGGGAGATCATCCGGCTCCTGAAACGAGCCATCGCCCGGGAGATGTTCCGCTGTCTCACCACCACCGTCACCGTCCCCGGCATCGCCGACCTGCGACCCCTACGGCAAGCCAAGAACATCACCCTCACCGCCGTCGCCCAGCACTTCGGTGTCTGGCCCACCACCATCTCCAGACTTGAACGAGGCCTCAGCCGGGACGACGACCTCGCCCACGCCTACCGCGAATGGGTCCAGACCGCTTGACAGCAATAGGAGCATCAACGCCCCTCAGTCGTCGTCCCGTCCGTCGTCCCGTCCGTCGTCCGAGCCGTCGTCCTGGTCGTCGTCCCGCGGCTCCACCGAGAGCGCGGTCAGGACCTTCGCGACGTACCGCTCGGTGCCGGCCTTGTCGACGCCGAGGCCGCTGAGGACGCCCTCGCCGTTCTCGAACTCCAGCAGCGCCAGCAGGATGTGCTCGGTGCCGATGTAGTTGTGGCCCAGGCGCAGCGCCTCGCGGAAGGTGAGCTCCAGGACCTTCTTGGCGTCCGAGCCGTAGGGGACCAGCTCGGGGGCCTCGTCGACGGGCGGCGGGAGGACGGCGGTCGCGGCCTCGCGGACCGCGTCCAGGGTCACGCCCTGCGCGGCGATCGCCTTCGCCGCGACGGCCTCCGGCTCGGCGAGCAGTCCGAGGACCAGGTGCGCGGGCAGCCCCTCGGCGTTGGCGGCCTCCTTGGAGGCGCTGTGGGCGGCCATGACCACGTGCCGCGCGCGCGGGGTGTAGCGGGTGAAGCCCTGGCTCGGGTCGAGGTCGGCCGACTCCTTGGGCACGAACCGCTTCTGCGCGGCCTGCCGGGTGACGCCCATGCTCCGGCCGATGTCGGTCCAGGACGCGCCCGAACGGCGGGCCTGGTCGACGAAGTGGCCGATCAGGTGGTCCGCCACGTCGCCCAGGTGATCGGCGGCGATGACCGCGTCCTGGAGCTGGTCGAGGGGCTCGTCGTGGACCTTCTTGATGGCGTCGATGAGGTCGTCGAGCCGGACGGTTGCGGAGCCGGACGCGGAGCCGGATGGGGTGGTGTCGGGTCGCGGATTCGTCATGTGTCAACCGTAGGTTGACAGTAGAGGGGTGTCAACCCGAGGTTGTCACTCGCCCTCGGGGTCGGTGCGTCGCCCCACGCGCGCGTGGCACGATCGACCGGTGAGCAGCACCCGCACCGGCGACAGCGCCGACCCGCCCGGCACCGTCGACCGCGCCTTCCAGGCCGCCCTCTACGACACCGCGGACGCCGCCCTCGACACGGGCGCGTCCCTTCTCGCCGCAGACCCCGCGGCCGACGCCGAACTCGCGCGACGCGGCGAGGAGTTCGTGGCGGCGGCCTGGCGGCGCGGCTGGCAGCCCGCCGACGTCGTACGGCTCGTGCGGCGCGAGCTGGACGACGTCCACGTCCCCCTCGTCGAAACGCTGATCCGCGCGCAGGCCCCGCGGGACAAGGCGCGCGGCCCGCGGTGGGCGGCCCAGCTGGCGGACCTGGCCGCCGGCGCACCGCCGTCCAGTGACCGCTTCTCGCAGGCCACGGCGACCCTGGAGCTCTACCGCCTGCTGCTGCGCCTGCCCACCCTCGAACCTCTGTACGAGCATGCCCGCCGACCCCGCTCCGGGGCCGCGTCGCACGCCCACTCCCGCATGCTCACCCGCATCCGCGCCCTGCTGGCCAAGGCGGAGGCGACCGGGTTTCCGGAGGAGGCGGAGGCGCTCACCGCGAAGGCGCAGGAGCTGATGGCCCGGCACAGCGTCGACGAGGCGCTGCTCGACGCGCAGGCCCCGGCCCCGGACGCGCCCGGGGCCTGCCGGATCGGCGTCGAACCGCCGTACGAGCAGGCCAAGGCGGTGCTGCTGGACGCGGTCGCCGACGCCAACCACTGCAAGGCCGTGTGGAACGAGGCCTTCGCCTTCTCCACGGTCGTCGGCTTCGAGGCCGACCTGGAGGCGGTGGAACTGCTCTACACCTCGCTGCTGGTGCAGGCGCAGTCCGCGATGGCGAAGGCGGAGGCGGCCCAGCGCGCCGGCGGCCGCAAGCGGACCAAGACCTTCCGGCAGTCCTTCCTGGCCGCCTACGCCCACCGCATAGGCACCCGTCTCACGACCGCCGCCGAGACCCAGGTGAGCGACGACCTGCTGCCGGTTCTCGCCACCCGCGAGGTCGCGGTCACCACGGCCACGGATCAGATGTTCCCGCGGACGGTCACCACCCGGCTGCGCGGGATCACCGACGAGGCCGGCTGGACCGAGGGCGCGGAGGCCGCGGACCGAGCCCGCGTCCACTCCCGCCCCCGGCTCCCCTGACCCGGCTCCCCTGACCGGGGTCCCCTCCGGCCGTCAGTCGCCCGCCTGCTGGTACGCGCTCACCGAGGCGTCCGGCGCGTCCGCGCTCTTGAGCGCCACATCGCCGTAGGACCAGGTGAAGCTCTCGGTCGCCGAGGCCCCCGGCAGCCCGTACTTCACCGTCTTGACGGCGAGGCTCTGGTCGCCGCCGCTCTCGCCTCGCGTGTACGTGATCGTGAAGGAGGCGGTGCCCTGCGCCGGAAGCGTCAGCTTCTGCGCCTCGGCGGCCGCGTCCTTCGGTACGGTCGCGGAGGCGTCGCCCGCTTCGAGGTCGACCGTGGGGAAGCCCTCCAGGGTGCACTCCGCGCCCTTGTTGGTGAGCGTGACGGTGACGTTGCCGGTGTCCCCGGCCCCGGGGGCGGCGTCGACGGGGCCGACCTCCTGGCCCAGGTCGTCGAAGGCGCACGCGGAACCGGCGGCTGCCTTGCTCTCCCCGTCGCCGGAGCCGCTGTCGTCGTCGCTGCTGCTGGAGCAGGCGGTGAGGAGCAGGGCCGCGGCGAGGGCGGTGACGGTGATCGGAACGGCGCGCATGAGTGGTCCCTTTGGGTTTCGTGACGGTGCTCGAAGGATCATCACGCACGCGTGCGGCGCATTCTCCCGCGCCCCCGCCCACGCGGTCCCGCGCCCCCACGTCTACGGCTGTTTCACGGGCTGAGGCTCACTGCCCCGGGTTCACTGCCGAGGGTTCACTGCGACAGACCGGCCGTGGGCAGCCCCGAGGGCAACTGACCGCCCTCCGCCTTGGTGTACGTCTCCTTGCCGACCGTGCCCGACCAGGTGACCTCGAGCGACTTCGCGTCGACGGAGCCGACCATGCCGGTCGTACGGTCCTTGCTCCCGCTCGTGCAGGTCAGGTGGATCATCTGCATGCCCGCCTCCTCCCCGGCGGTCCCGCTGCACACGGTCCCGCCGGTCACGAAGAGGGCGGCCTGCGTCCCGGTGACGATCAGGGCGACGGCCTTGCCGTCCGCCGTGGCGAGCCAGCTGCCCTCCAGCTCGGGGGAGGCGGCGGCGGACGCCGAGGACGTCCCGCCGGTCGCGCTCCCGGTGCTTGCGACGCCCGAGGCCGCCGTGGTGGACGGCGTCGCCGAAGCGTCGTCGTCGGAGCCCCCGTCGCTGCTGCACGCGGTCAACGCGAGCGCGCCGACCAGCACGGCGGCCACGGCCGCGCCCCGCATCGGCCGGCGGGACGCGCCGCGGCCGGGCCGCGCGGAGGAGGCGGGTCGCGTGAAGATCGCCGAAGTCACTGCAAGCTCCCAAGCTGTAGCCGGACGGCCCGATCAACCCCAAGGACGGCAAGGACCGCGAAGACCGGAGCAAGCTACCAGCACGGTGTGTGCGTGCCATGGGCATGACTTATGTGCAAGGAATCAGTCTCCGAGCACCCACGCCAGTCGCCAGGGCGACCCGCGAGCCCCGCCTCAACGATCCAGCCCGCTACCGGGTCGACCCGCGAGCCCCGCCCCGACGACCCCGCCCGCTACCGGGTCGACCCGCGAGCCCGCCTCGACGGACCCCGCCCGCTACCAGGACGACTTCCGCACCCCCGGCAGATACCCCGCGTGCGCCTGCTCCCGCAGCCCCACCCGGGACAGGCCGAACGCCCGGAAGTAGCCGCGGGGCCGCCCGTCCACCTGGTCCCGGTTGCGTACGCGCGTCGCGCTCGCGTCCCGGGGCTGGCCGCGCAGCTCCCGCTGGGCGGCCAGCCGTTCCGCCTCCGTCGACGACGGCCGTCGGACGATCTCCTTCAGCTCGGCCCGCCGCGCCGCGTACCGCGCCACGATCTCCTGCCGCCGCTCGTTCTTCGCGATCTTGCTCTTCTTCGCCATCAGACCCTCAGTCCTTTCACTTCCTCAGCCCCTTCAGCCCCTTCAGCCCCTTCAGCCCCTCGAGCCCCTTCAGACCCTGACTCCGCGCGCCCGGATCCGGGCCACCGCCGCCTCGACGCCGATCGTGTCGACGGTCTTGATCCCCTTCGCGCTGAGCCGCAGCCGCACATGCCGGCCCTCGCTCGGCAGCCAGTACCGCTTGGACTGGATGTTCGGGTCGAAGCGGCGCGAAGTGCGCCGGTGGGAGTGGGAGATGCGGTTGCCGAAGCCCGGCTGTGCGCCGGTCAGCATGCAGTGCGCGGACATGGGTGACGTACCTCTCTCTGCCGATCGACGGCAACTATCGCTAATGGAATTCATTTTCAGTAACATAGCAGCATGGCTCGCAACGAACTCCGTCCGGTCATCAAGCTCCGGTCCACCGCGGGGACCGGCTTCACCTATGTGACCCGCAAGAACCGCCGCAACGACCCGGACCGTATGACCCTGCGCAAGTACGACCCGGTCGTCGGCCGCCACGTCGACTTCCGAGAGGAGCGCTGACCCCCGCCATGCGCAACGGAATCCACCCGGCCTACGGTCCCGTCGTCTTCCGCGACCGCGCCGCGAACTACGCCTTCCTCACCCGCTCGACCATGTCCGGCGACCGGACGATCGAGTGGGAGGACGGCCGCACGTACCCCGTCGTGGACGTCGAGATCTCCGACGTCAGCCACCCCTTCTACACCGGCGCCGCCCGCGTCCTGGACACGGCCGGCCGCGTGGAGCGCTTCGAGCGCCGGTACGGGAAGCGGGACGGGGCGTGAGCCTGTCGGTCGTGATCGTCGGCGGGCTGCACGTCGACGCCCGCCGGGCGACGGTCGCGCGCCTGCTCGCCGACGTGCCCGGCAGCGTCGTGCTCCACCACGACCTGGCGACGGCCGCGGTCGGCACGGTCGTCCGCACGATCAGCGACGCCACCGGCATCCTGTCCGCCGGCGAGGCCCCCCTGGTCAACGACTGCGCCTGCTGCGCCCTGCGCGAGGACCTCGTGCCCGAGCTGCTCCGCCTCGCCGACGACGGCCTCACCCGGCTGGCGATCGTCGAGCTGTGGGACTCCGTCGAGCCCAAGGCCATGGCCGAGGTGGTCGTGGCCGGCGGGCTCACGCTCACCGGCGTCGTCACCGCCGTCGATCCGGCGCTGCTGCTGCCCTGCCTCGGCAACGGCGACGACCTCGCCGAACGCGGCCTCGCCGCGGCCGCCACCGACCAGCGCACCGTCGCCGACACCTTCGCCCGACAGCTGGAGTACGCCCCCGTGCTGGCCGTCGTCGACTCCGAGGAGGCCGACGACGAGGACCGCGAGCTGCTCGAACAGCTCCATCCGACGGCCCGCCGGATACCCGTTCCGGGCGGCCGCCCAGGGAATCCGGCGGGCGCATCCTCGTCTGCACGTGAAGGCGCACAACCCGCTGCAAGGGGAGCTGCACAGGAAGCAGTGGACGAGAGAGCCGGGGGAGCCGGGGGAGCCGGGGGAGCCGGGGCGGCCGAGGGAGCCGGGGGAGCCCGTTCGCCCCTGGCCGCCGCCGTCCTCGCCGGCTTCGACGTGGAGGCCGCGGCCGCGGCCCAGCACCCCGCGTGCGCCCTGCTCCCCGCCGAGGCCGACGCGCACGGCGTGAGCACGCTGGTCTGGCACCGCTGCCGCCCCTTCCACCCGGAGCGGCTCTACGACGCGCTGGAGGACCTGACCTGCGCCGCCGCCCGCAGCCGGGGCCGGTTCTGGCTCGCCGACAAGCCCGACGTCCTGCTCCACTGGGACGCGGCCGGGGGAGCCCTCTGCGTGGAGTCGGCCGGCCCGTGGCTGGCCTCCCTCCCCGACGCGGCCTGGGACCTGCTCCCGCCGGTGCGCCGCGCCGCCGCCGCGCTGGACTGGCACCCCGAGCACGGCGACTGCTGCCAGCACCTGGTCTTCACGTCCCCAGGACTCGACCGCGACGGACTCGAACGGCTCCTGGAGTCCTGTCTGCTCACCGACGCCGAGTACGCCGCAGGCCGCGACGCCTGGAAGCGACTGCCGCCCGCCTTCGACACCCTCCTGGAGGTCTGACCCCATGCCCCGCAAGCCCGACCGCGGTGCCGGCCGCAAGTCCGCGCAGCCCCGCCCCAACCCGCTCGACCAGGCCGAGATCACCTACATCGACTACAAGGACACCGACCTGCTGCGGAAGTTCATCTCCGACCGGGGCAAGATCCGCAGCCGCCGCGTCACCCGCGTCTCCGCCCGGCAGCAGCGCCGACTGACCCGAGCGATCAAGAACGCCCGCGAGATGGCCCTGCTCCCGTACGGCGGCCGCTGACCCGACAGCGGCCGACGGGCGTACGGAGGCGTCTGCGTCCATAGAGACGCATTCGTATGAGCAGAGTCACATCATCCGTCTAGTCAGTGTGGACGCTCGCCTGCGCCGTTCCTCCGCCGACCGTTCGACACCCGGTCCCGCCCGAGCCCAACTCCGCCTCGCCCTCACGGACGACTCCCGTCGTCGTACGCGAGGGCGAGGCGTTTTCATGGCCGGTCCCGGACGGGGAGATCTGGTCCGAACCTTTGGGGATGTCCCGGCCTCCCGGTCGGCAGGCGGCGCTCGCCGCCGCCCGGGACGGGCCTCGGAACCCCCACATCCGGAGGTCCCGCCTACTGTAAGGAGCGGATGCCGGGCGTCCGCAGGAACGGCGGCCTTCCGGCCGGTGTCGAGGGCGGCCGAGGGAGCCCGGTGGCGGATTCGTTGCGGCGTCAACGGAACACGAGGGCCGTGCCGCGCGTCTGTCCCTAGTGCACGAGTGGTTCGATCCGGACGATTTCACCCGGCCGACGAGCCGAACGACTTGGGTAAAGCGGGCGTCAAAGCTGTAACCGCGCAAGTACCCCGCGTGCACGTGCATATGCTCATGCAACTGCACATGAACGGGGTTATGATCCGGGACAGTTGACCACGGCACCAATGGCCACGTGAGCCAGTGCACCACCAGGGAGCGACCTGTGGACCACCACGTTGACGGGGGGCACGACGTGTACAACGGCATGACGGCCACACAGCTGTACGGGGTTGCCTGGCAGAAGAGCCGGCACAGCAACTCGCAGGGTTCCTGCGTGGAGTTCGCCCGGCTGCCGGGCGGTGACGTGGCCGTGCGCAACTCGCGCTTCCCCGACGGACCCGCGCTCGTCTACACGCGGGCCGAGATCGAGGCGATGCTGCTGGGCATCAAGGACGGCGAGTTCGACCACCTGATCGCGAGCTGACGTTCCCCGTCGGCATCGTGGATATCGGAAATATCGCCGTAAGGTCGACTACATCGTGTGACAACGCGTGACATCACGCGAGATCCGGTGACATCACGTCAAGAACGGTTACGACGCGCGTAGAACCGCGGCCTGGAAAAGCGCCGCGGTTCTTCACTCGGTGGGCGTGTGCAGCCGGAACAGCGCCCAGACGACCTTGCCGCCGAGCGAGCCGGACAGCGGGTGCCAGCCCCAGCTGTCGGCGAAGGAGTCGACGAGGAACAGGCCGCGGCCGGACTCGGCCGAGAAGTCCTCCGTCTCGCGCGCCACCGGACTGTCGCGGCTGGGGTCGCGCACCGCGCACACCAGTCGTTCGGTCCACCGCATCAGATGCAGCCGCACGGCCGGATGCTCGTCCGTCATACAGGGGGCGGCGTCCGGCGACAGTCCGTGCCGCAGGGCGTTGGTCACCAGTTCCGAGACGACCAGACAGATGTCGTCGAAGCGGTCGCCGACATCCCACTGGCCGAGCGTTCTCCTGGCGAACTGCCGTGCCTCGCGCACCGCTTCGAGCCCGGCGGGCAGAGCGCAGGAGGCCGCGTTGGACACGGCCGCGGGATCAAGCGGCGGAAGGCCCTGCCGTAACGGCTCGAGCATGGTCGATCCATTCGTCCCCATGCGAGGCACTCCCCGGATTCGCGGTCGTTGCGATGCAGCGGTGGCGCGGGACCATGGTTTCGGATGCGTACAGCAGATGCAAGGGCAGATGCACGTGCACGTGACCGAAATGGACCTTCCCGTACCGCTTCTTGGCCATTTTTTCCGCCAACTTCCCACCTGCCACCGGCACTTCCCTTCCTTTCTTCACCCTCTTCCCACACGGCGCGCTGTGCGTATCCTTTGGCTTCTTTCCATCTCTGTAATCGGACGAGTACTGCTCGAAGTGTTTTAGTGGCAGACTGCGGGCCCTGAAGACGGTTGGGGAGGCTGGCGAACGTGAGCGCGGGAGAGCCCGGATCGGTGGTGCGGCGCATGCTGCTGGGTTCGCAACTACGGCGGCTGCGCGAGGCGCGCGGCATCACGCGCGAGGCGGCGGGGTACTCGATCCGCGCTTCCGAGTCGAAGATCAGCCGTATGGAGCTGGGCCGGGTGAGCTTCAAGACCCGGGACGTGGAGGACCTGCTGACCCTGTACGGCATCACGGACGACGCGGAGCGCCAGGCGCTCGTCGGACTGGCCCGTGAGGCCAACGTGGCGGGCTGGTGGCACAGTTACTCGGACGTCCTGCCCAACTGGTTCCCCACCTACGTCGGCCTGGAGGGCGCGGCCGCGCTGATCCGGGTGTACGAGGTGCAGTTCGTGCACGGGCTGCTGCAGACGGAGGCGTACGCCCACGCGGTCGTCAGCCGCGGGATGAAGGGCGCGAGCGCGGCCGACATCGACCGGCGCGTGGCGCTGCGCCTGGAGCGGCAGAAGTACCTCGTCGCCGAGAGCGCCCCCGACTTCCACATCGTCCTCGACGAGGCCGCCCTGCGCCGGCCGTACGGCGACCGCGCGGTGATGCGCGGACAGCTCCAGCACCTGATCGAGATCTCCGAGCGCCCCAACGTACGGCTGCAGATCATGCCGTTCAGCTTCGGTGGGCACGCCGGGGAGTCCGGGGCCTTCACCATCCTCAGCTTCCCGGAGTCCGACCTGCAGGACGTCGTCTATCTGGAGCAGCTCACCAGCGCCCTCTACCTCGACAAGCGCGAGGACGTCGCCCAGTACGAGCAGGCGCTGAAGGAACTCCAGCAGGACAGCCCCGGGCCGGACGAGAGCCGGGACCTGCTGCGCGGCCTGCTCCAGCTTTCCTGACCCGTCTTTCACCGGTCTTTCGGCGGGCCCTAGGGTTTCCCCTAGAACGGTCGGGGATCGCTCCCAACTCCCCTGAAACACACGTACGATGACGTGTGATCAGATCGTGATGCCGATCGCAGCGCCGATCGCAGCAGGGGATTGAGGGATCACATGTCGTCCTACTTCACCGACCTGGCCCAGCAGTACATCGACGGTAAGTGGCGTCCGGGGACAGGGTCCTGGGACATCATCGACTTCAATCCCTACGACGGTGAGAAGCTCGCGTCGATCACCATAGCCACGGTCGACGAGGTCGACGAGGCCTATGCGGCCGCCGCCCGCGCGCAGAAGGAGTGGGCCGCGACCAACGCCTACGCCCGCCGCTCGGTGTTCGAGAAGGTGCTGCGGCTGGTCGAGGAGCGCGAGGCGGAGATCAGCCAGGTCCTCGTCGACGAGGCCGGCGGCACGTTCGGGAAGGCCGCCTTCGAGCTGCACCTCGCCAAGGAGTTCCTGCGCGAGTCGATCCATCTGTCGCTGCGCCCCGAGGGCCGCATCCTCCCCTCGCCGATCGACGGCAAGGAGAACCGCGTCTACCGCGAGCCGGTCGGCGTCGTCGGCGTGATCAGCCCCTTCAACGTTCCCTTCCTGCTGTCGCTGAAGTCGGTCGCCCCCGCGCTGGCCCTCGGCAACGGCGTGGTGCTCAAGCCGCACCAGAACACCCCGATCTCCGGCGGCACCGTGATCGCCAAGCTCTTCGAGGACGCGGGCCTGCCGCCCGGCCTGCTGAACGTCGTGGTGACCGACATCGCCGAGATCGGCGACGCCTTCCTGGAGCACCCGATCCCGCGGGTCATCTCCTTCACCGGCTCCGACAAGGTCGGCCGCCATGTCGCCATGGTCTCCGCCGCCCACTTCAAGCGGTCCGTCATCGAACTCGGCGGCAACAGCGCCTTCGTCGTCCTCGACGACGCCGACGTCGACTACGCGGTCGACGCGGCGGTGTTCAGCCGCTTCGTCCACCAAGGCCAGGTCTGCATGGCCGCCAACCGCGTCCTGGTCGACAGCTCGATCGCCGCGGAGTTCACCGAGAAGTTCGTCGCCAAGGTGAAGACCCTGAAGGCCGGCGACCCGCGCGACCCGCAGACCCTCATCGGCCCGGTGATCAACTCCTCCCAGGCGGAGGCCCTGTCGGGCGTCGTCGCCCAGGCCCTCGCCGAGGGCGCGACCGCCCTGCTGCACGGCACGACCACCGACAACCTCGTCGAGCCCTCCGTCCTCGGCGGCCTCCCCACCGACTCCGCCCTGCTCCAGCAGGAGGTCTTCGGCCCGGTCGTCTTCCTCAACACCTTCGAGGGCGAGGAGGAGGCCGTACGCCTGGTCAACGCCACGCCGTACGGGCTGAGCGGCGCGGTCCACACCGCCGACATCGAGCGGGGCGTCGCCTTCGCCAAGCAGATCGTCACCGGCATGTTCCACGTCAACGACGCCACCGTCCACGACGAGCCGATCGTCCCCTTCGGCGGCGAGAAGAGCTCCGGCGTCGGCCGCCTCAACGGCGAGACGACCCTGGAGGCCTTCACCACCACGAAGTGGATCTCGGTCCAGCACGGCCGCAGCGGCTTCCCGTTCTGATCGCGCTGATCCGGCTGATCCGGCTGATTCAGACGATCCGTACGATCCGGTCGGCCCGGTCCGCCCCGACGCCTGTCCGCCGCCCCCGCCCGCCGAGGCGCGGGGCGGCCAGGTCATAAGCTGGACCGCATGTCAGCGATCCGTCTCCTGGTGCTCGGCGCGGTGCGCCAGCACGGGCGGGCCCACGGCTACCAGGTCCGCAACGACCTCGAGTACTGGGGCGCCCACGAGTGGTCCAACGCCAAGCCGGGCTCGATCTACCACGCCCTGAAGCAGATGGCGAAGCAGGGACTGCTGCACGCGCACGAGATCGCCCCGTCCACCGTCGGCGGCCCGCCCCGCACGGAGTACGAGATCACCGAGGCGGGCTCCGAGGAGTACGTCCGGCTGCTGCGCGAGGCGCTGACCTCCTACGACCAGCGGACGGACGTGAAGTCGGCGGCCATCGGCTTCATCGTGGACCTGCCGCGCGCCGAGGCCGTCGCCCTCCTGAAGGAGCGGATCCGCCGCATCGAGGAGTGGCGCGGGGTCGTCACCCAGGACTACGCCCCCGAGCAGGGCCCCGAACAGCTGGGCCACATCGGCGAGATCATGAACCTCTGGGTCCACACGGCCGACGCCGAGGCCGAGTGGACCCGGGGCCTGATCGCCCGGATCGAGGGCGGCGCCTACACGTTCGCCGGCGAGGGCGAGCCGTTCGTCGGCGTGCTCACGGAGGGCCGCGAGAACCCGTACGCGACGGGGGAGCGCCACCCCGAGGACGACCGGTAGCGTCCTACGCCCGTCTATCCGTACGCCCGTCTAGTGGTGGAACCCGGTCGCCGCCGCCTTGTCGCGCGTCAGCGGTCCCGACTGCCGGCGCAGCTCCGGCAGCAGCCGGGTCAGGTCCTCCACGAACAGGTCGGCGAGGTCCTCCGAGAAGCCGTTGCGGGCCACGACCCGCAGCGCCGACAGGTCCTCCCGGTTCGGCGGGAAGGTGTACGCGGGCACCAGCCAGCCGTTCTCCCGCAGCCGCCGCGAGACGTCGAAGACGTCGTACGCCGTCACGTCCGGCCCTGTCGTGAAGGCGAAGACGGGCAGCTGGTCGCCGCGGGTGAGGAGCCGGAAGTCGCCGAGCGCCTCCACCCGGTCGGCGATGCCCCGGGCCACGTCCCGCGTGGACTGCTGCACCGCCCGGAAGCCCTCCCGCCCCAGCCGCAGCAGCGTGTAGTACTGCGCGACGACCTGAGCGCCGGGCCGCGAGAAGTTGAGCGCGAAGGTCGGCATGTCGCCGCCCAGGTAGTTGACCCGGAAGACGAGCTCCTCCGGCAGGGCCTCCTTGTCGCGCCACAGCGCCCAGCCGACGCCCGGGTACACCAGCCCGTACTTGTGCCCCGAGGTGTTGATGGACGCCACGCGCGGGAGACGGAAGTCCCACACCAGGTCCTCGTCGAGGAAGGGCGCGATCATCGCGCCGGACGCGCCGTCGACGTGCACGGGGACGTCGGTGCCGGTGCGCTCCTGGAGGGCGTCCAGGGCCGCGCAGAGCTCCGCGATCGGCTCGTAGGACCCGTCGAAGGTGGAGCCGAGGATGCCGACGACCCCGATGGTGTTCTCGTCGCACAGCTCGGCAGCGGCCTGCGGGTCGAGATGGAAGCGGTCGCCCTCCATGGGGACCTGGCGGGCCTCCACCTCCCAGAAGTTGCAGAACTTGTCCCAGCAGACCTGGACGTTGACCCCCATGACCAGGTTCGGGCGGACGTCCCTCGACGGATACCGGTCGCCGTTGCGCAGCGCCCAGCGGCGCTTCAGCGCCATCCCGGCGAGCATGCACGCCTCGCTCGACCCGGTCGTCGAACAGCCCACGGCCGCCGACGGGTCCGGCGCGTTCCACAGGTCGGCGAGCATCGCCACACAACGCCGCTCCAGCTCGGCGGTGCGCGGGTACTCGTCCTTGTCGATCATGTTCTTGTCCCGGCACTCCGCCATCAGCACCCCGGCCTGCGGCTCCATCCAGGTGGTGACGAAAGTGGCCAGGTTCAGCCGCGCGTTGCCGTCCAGCATCAGCTCGTCGTGCACCAGCTGGTACGCCGTCGACGGCGGCATCGGGGCGTCCGGCAGCCGGTGCTTGGGCGGGGCCTCGGTCATGCCGCCGACCGGATTCGCCTCGCCGTAGAACGGGTTCACGGAAAGGGGGCGCTCGTCGGGATTCTCGGGTCCTTTGTGCAACGCCATGGGTGTGCCTCCTCAAGGAGCGAACGGGCGTCAGCGGACGGGAGTTCCGTCCTTGCGCAACTGCATCTGGGGCCGCCCCGTCACCAGCAGCCAGGCCGGCAGCGAGGCGAAGCACAGCAGGGCGATGATGGTCGGAGAGGCGACCAGGACGGCGGCGACGAACAGGCTCAACCAGCCGTGCCGGGTGATCGCCAGCAGGACCCCGAGCACGGCCGTCGCGACCCCGACCGCCGGATGCACCCCGGGCACCAGCGCGTGGGCGGTGAGACCGAGAGCGGTGCCGACGAACACGGCCGGGAAGATGCGCCCGCCCCGGAACCCGCAGGACGCGGCGACGAGCAGCGCGGCCAGCTTCACCACCGTCATCGTCGCGAACTGCCCGGCCGACCAGCCCTCCGGATCGGCCGCGAGCTCCCCGACCTCGTCCAGCCCCTTGAAGAGCGTCAGACGGCCGCCCAGGGCCGCCAGCAGCCCCAGCACGACTCCGCCGGCCGGCAGCATCAGCATCGGGTGTCCCAGGCGGGCGAACGCGCCGTGGACGTACGGGAAGGCGTACACGGCGCACAGGCCGAGCAGCGCGGCCGCGGACGCGATCACCAGCGCGGCCAGCAGATCGCCCCAGCCGGGCCGCCCGATCGGGGGCAGATCCAGGTCGAAGGTGGGATGGTCGACCAGGTCGGTCGTCAGCGCTCCGGCCGCGGCGGCGACCAGCGGGGCGAAGACGTTGTCCCACAGCGCGCCCTTGGTCCGCCGTTCCGCCAGCGCCTCGGAGATCAGCAGTGCGGCCGCCACCGGCGTGCCGAACAGCGCCCCGATCGTCGCCGCCTCCGCGAGCATCGGCCACACCGCGCCCGGCATCCGGGGCACCAGCCTGCTGCCCAGCCAGAACGCGACTCCCACGTTCACGGCGATGATCGGGTTCTCGGGCCCCAGGCTCGGCCCGCCCGCCAGCATCAGCGCGGTCGCCAGCAGCAGCCCGGGAAGCACCGCGGGCGGCAGCACGGGAGCGTCCAGGCCGGTCGTCGCCGGATCGGGCCCCGCGTGCCCCGGCGCCTTCCACACCACGAGCCCCACCAGCACCCCGGTCGCGGTGAGCATGACCATCATCCACAGCACCGAGTACCGGCCCACGCCCAGCGCGTCCGGCAGGTTCTTCCACAGCACGTCCTGGAGCTGCTCGGCCGCCGCGCTCACCCCGACGAACAGCAGACTCGCCACCACGCCCACGACGAGGGCGGGAAGGATCAACGGCAGCAGCGCGCGTGCCGGGGCCGGCGGAGCGACGGGCGTCTGCGCGGTGTCCTGGGCCACGCGCTCACGATAAGGGGGCATAACGGCATGAACACCTTGAAGGAGTCTCTTCGGGGACGCAGGCGGCGGGGGCGGGGCGGAGGCGTGGCAGGGCAGGGAGGGGCGGGGCTTGCACCTCACGCGACGTGAGGACGCACCGTGGAGCGCGTACCGAGAAGGGAGCGGACGAAGTGAGTCACTCCGTAGGACAGGTGGCCGGTTTCGCCGGAGTCACGGTGCGCACACTGCACCACTACGACGCCATCGGCCTGCTCGTCCCGAGCGAGCGCAGCCACGCGGGCCACCGCCGATACGGCGACGCGGACCTCGACCGGCTGCAGCGGATCCTGTTCTACAGAGAGCTCGGCTTCCCGCTCGAGGAGGTCGCGGCCCTGCTCGACGACCCGACGGCGGACCCGCGCGCGCAGTTGCGCCGCCAGCACGAACTGCTGACCGCCCGGATCGAGAAGCTGCAGAAGATGGCCGCGGCCGTGGAACACGCCATGGAGGCACGCGAGATGGGCATCGACCTCACACCCGAGGAAAGGTTCGAGATCTTCGGCGGCAAGGACCCCGAGCAGTACGCCGAAGAGGCGGAAGCGCGCTGGGGCGGCACCGCGGAGTACGCCGAGTCGCAGCGCAGGGCCGCCCGCTACACCAAGGAGGACTGGCAACGCCTCCAGGCCGAGGTCGACGCCTGGCAGGAGCGCTACGTGGCCCTGATGGCCGCCGGAGAGTCCCCGACCGGCGACGCGGCCATGGACCTGGCCGAGGAGCACCGGCGGCACATCGGCACCTGGTTCTACGAGTGCCCGTACCCCATGCATCTGAGCCTCGCCGGGATGTACGTCTCCGACGAGCGCTTCAAGGCGTTCTACGACTCCATGCGGCCGGGTCTGGCCGAGCACCTCAAGGAGGCGATCACGGCGAACGCGGCCCGTGGGACAGCGTGACGGACTGACGGACTGACGGTCTGACGGCCTGGCGGTGGTCCTGGCCCGGGTCACTCCCGGGCCAGGACCACCGCCGTCCCGTACGCGCACACCTCGGTGCCCACGTCCGCCGCCTCCGTCACGTCGAAGCGGAACATCAGCACGGCGTTGGCCCCACGCGTGCGTGCCTGCTCGACGAGCCGTTCCATTGCCTGGTTGCGGGTCTCCACGAGGGTCTTCGTCAGCCCCTTGAGCTCACCGCCGATCATCGACTTCAGCCCCGCGCCGATCTGGCTGCCCAGGTGCCGCGAGCGCACGGTCAGTCCGAAGACCTCGCCGATGACCTGCTCGACCCGGTGGCCGGGTACGTCGTTCGTCGTCACGACCAGCACGTCCGACTGGGGACCCTGGCCGCCGCCGTATTCCTCGATGCCCATGGTTCACAGCTTTGCCCCAGCAGGGCCACAGTGCATCCTGGAGTCACCGGTGGAACCTGGGGCGGACACATTGCGTTGATAGCTTTGTGCGGCCGTACCAGGCCGCTGCACCTCCCTCCACCCCCTCAGGAGCCCGGAACCGTGACGACGCTTGCCCTCGGACCGAGCTGGCTGGATCCGAACTACCTCCTCGACACCTACAGCATCTGGGGCCTGCTCCTGATCGTGTTCGCGGAGTCGGGGCTCCTCATCGGCTTCTTCCTGCCCGGCGACTCGCTGCTGTTCACGGCCGGTCTGCTGATCGCGACGAACCAGCTGGACTTCCCGCTCTGGGGGGCGATCGCCCTCATCTGCGTGGCCGCGATCCTGGGGGACCAGGCGGGTTACATGTTCGGCAAGAAGGTGGGCCCGTCCCTCTTCAACCGACCGGACTCCCGCCTCTTCAAGCAGGAGAACATCGTCAAGGCGCACGAGTTCTTCGAGAAGTACGGCCCGAAGTCCCTGGTCCTCGCCCGCTTCGTGCCCATCGTGCGCACGTTCACGCCGATCATCGCCGGCGTCAGCGGCATGAAGTACCGCTCGTTCCTGGTCTTCAACGTCGTCGGCGGTGTCCTGTGGGGCGCGGGCGTGACCCTGCTGGGCTCCTGGCTCGGCAAGATCGAGTTCGTGCACAAGAACATCGAGGCGATGCTCATCCTGGTCGTCCTCATCTCGGTGGTCCCGATCATCATCGAGTTCCTGCGCGCACGCTCCAAGAGCAAGAAGAACCCGGCGCAGCCCCCGGCCGAGCAGCAGCCCCAGCAGCCGTACCAGCAGCACCCCCCGGTCATGGACGACGCCACGACCCAGCTCCGCCGCATCGAAGAGCCCACGCAGTACGGCTACCAGGACCAGGGTCAGAACCAGAACCAGAACCAGCAGAACGACTACTACGCGCAGCAGTACCCGCAGCAACAGCAGTACGCCCAGCCGCAGTACCCCCAGGAATGGGACCAGCCCCAGCAGCAGTACCCGTACAACCAGAACCAGGGCTACTAGCAGCGCAGCAGCGCCCCTTGAGGGACGCGGGGCCGGGCGGAGGGGTGTACGCCGTTCAGAACCCCCGCGTCCGCTTGGCGGCCCGCCGCTTCTCCGCGGAGCCCACCCTCAGGAACAGCCGCGACACCTCGGACCCCAGGTTCACCCCGATGGCGATGGCCATGGCCAGCGCCGCGGCCTTGGTGAGCGACACCAACCCCGCGTCCACCTCGTTCTGCGCGATGGACAGCAGCCCGAAATAGGTCGCCGACCCTGGCAACAGGGGCCCGATCGCGGCGGTGGTGTACGGCAGGGCGGAAGCGAACCGGTAGCGCGACAGCAGCTGCCCGAACAACCCCACCACCCCCGCCGCGACGGCCGTGGAGGCCACCGGCGAGAGATCGCCGGCGTAGCGCATCGCGCCGTACACCGACCACGCGACGCCCCCGTTGAGCGTCACGGCGAGCACGGTGGATCGTTCCTGCTGAAGCAGCGCGGCGAAGGTCAGCGACACCAGCATCGACGCGCCGAGCTGCCACAGCGGCCGCTCGGTGACGCCCAGGGCCGCGTCCGGGTTGAGATGGGCGCCCAGCTGCACGCCGACGTAGAGCATCACCAGCACGCCGATGACGATGCCGACGAAGAAGTACATGACCTCCAGCAGACGCGCGGCCGCGGTGATGTAGAAGCCCGTCAGACCGTCCTGGACGCCCGCCACGAGCGCCCGCCCGGGCAGCAGGGCGAACAGTCCACCGGTGATGACCGCGGACGCCTTCACGTCGACGTCGGCCAGCGTCAGCGCGATGCCGAGCGCGGCCGGCGGCATCGCGGCGACCAGGAACTGGTAGAACTCCGGCAGCCCGCGCCCCGCGCACAGCCACGCCAGCCGGTCGCCGAGCATCGCGCCCAGCGCGGCCGCCACGAACACCACGACGTCACCGCCGACCAGCACCGAGGCCGCGCCCGCGAGCAGCCCGCTCGCCGAGGTGAGCACCCAGGTCGGGTAGGGATGCCGGTTGCGGCGCATCGCCGCCAGCCGCCGGTAGGCCTCCTCCAGGGTGACGTGGGTCTCCGGGTCCGGGTCGCTCAGGTCGTCGACGAGCCGGAAGACGGCCGCCAGGCGCGTGTAGTCGGTGCCGCGCCGACGCACCGTCCGCGACGCCGTCACCGGGTCCTCCACCAGCGACGGCTGGTACGAGATCGACAGCAGCGTGAAGGTGACGGTCGGCTCGCAGCGGTCCAGCCCGTACGAGCGGCAGACCGCGAACATCGCGGCCTCCACGTCCTCGGCGCCCTCCCCGCCCGCCAGCAGCAACTCCCCGATGCGCAGGGTCAGGTCGAGCACGCGCGGGACGGCCGGACCGTCCTCCTCCGCCTTCGGGCCGGGCTCCGGCGCGGGCCGCTCGGCCACCGGCATCCGCAGCATCGTGCGCATCCGGTCCTGCCAGGGCACGTCCTTGGTCAGACTGACCACCGGTATCCCGTCGGCCGGCGTGAACGCGGCCGGGGCGTGCCGGGCGCTGTACGTGCTCGGCCGACTGAACGCCGACCCCTCGGCCTCCGCGCCGGCCGCCGACACGTCCAGCCCCGCCGGAACGGCGAACTCCGACGTCGTCTCCGACTCGCCGCCGCTCTTCCCGCCGCTCTTGCCGACGGCCATGCCCGCCGGAATCGCGAACTCGGAGGTCACCTCGGACTCGAAGGCGTTCCTCGCCTCGTCCGACTGCGGCTTGCGGTCCTCCGCCTCCGTCACTGAGCAAGCTCCCTGAACGACGCCTTCCGTAGGCCTCAGTATGCGCACAGACGCGCGAAAGGGCCGCACGCGTACGCGTGCGGCCCTTTACGCACCTCTACAAGGCCGGTCTCTGCAAGACCTGGAGCCTCAGTGACCGCCCTGGTCCTTGAAGCGCTTGTACGACCGCTCGATCTCGGCCTCGGCGTCGGTGCGGCCCACCCAGTCGGCGCCCTCGACGGACTTGCCGGGCTCGAGGTCCTTGTAGACCTCGAAGAAGTGCTGGATCTCCAGGCGGTCGAACTCCGACACGTGGTGGATGTCCCGCAGGTGCTCCACGCGCGGGTCGGTCGCCGGGACGCACAGCAGCTTGTCGTCGCCGCCGGCCTCGTCCGTCATCCGGAACATGCCGATCGCACGGCACTTGATGAGACAGCCCGGGAAGGTCGGCTCGTCCAGGATGACCAGCGCGTCGAGCGGGTCGCCGTCCTCGCCGAGAGTGTTCTCGACGAATCCGTAGTCGGTCGGGTAGGCGGTCGAGGTGAAGAGTCGACGGTCCAGGCGGATCCGACCGGTCTCGTGGTCCACCTCGTACTTGTTCCGCGAACCCTTCGGGATCTCGATCGTGACGTCGAACTCCACCGGTGGCTCCTCCATGATCAGCACATAGTTCTGGTGGTTAAGTGTCCCTCACGCAGCTGGGTGATCGCGAAAGGGGCTGGTGTTCGTGCCAGAGCTGAGGCCTTGGCGAGCCGCGAGACCGCATGTGGTGCGGGCCGCGAACGCCGTACGACCGCGTCTGGCACGGGCCGCAGAGATCGTACGGCCACGTCTCGCGCGCGTTGCCGCGGCCGTCGAGCCGCAGGTCGCACGGCTCACACAGGCGGCGAAACCGCAGCTCGCGCGCATCACGAGGCCGAAGGTCGGCCGGAACGTCAGATCCTGGCAGTACACCGCGGGCGCGGCGACCGCCGGGCTGGCGCTGGCCGCCGGCGTGGTGACCGCCGCAGGCCCCTGGGACTCCACCGGTCAGCGTACGGCCGAGCGGGACCGGGCCGCCGCACTCGAACGGACGGGTGGCGCAGATCACGGCCGCACGGAAGAATCCGCTCATTCCTCCGGTTCGTCGGGTTCGTCTGGTTCAGATGGTTCTTCCGGTACGTCCGACAGCGCCGCCGGAGCGCCCCGGCCCGCCCCCAGCGCCGCCTCCGTCCTCGCGGGCCTCGGCGGGTCCGCCGGCGCCGTGAAGGCCGCCCCGAACGCCCTCCCGACCGGCACGGGCCTGGCGGGCGTCCTGAAGCCGCTCCTGAGCGACCCGGCCCTCGGCGCCCGGCACACCGCCGCGGTCGTCGACGTGGCCACCGGCAAACGCCTGTACGGCGTCGGGGCCGACACGGCGCTGACCCCGGCTTCCACCACGAAGATCGCCACCGCCGTCGCCGCGCTCTCCGCGATGGGCGCCGAGCACCGCCTCACCACCCGCGCCGCGTTCGAGGCCGACACCAAGGAACTCGTCCTCGTCGGCGGCGGCGACCCCACCCTCACGGCCCGCGAGGACGCCGGAGACTGGGCGAGCCTGCGCACCCTCGCCGCCTCGACGGCCACCGCCCTGAAGAAACGCGGCATCACGCGCGTGACGCTCTCGTACGACACGACGCTCTTCGCCGGCCCCGAAGTTCACCCCATCGGGGTCAACCCCAACCTCGCTCCCGTCACCGCCCTGAGTGCCGACGAGGGCCGCACCGACGACTCCGCGAGCGGCCCGGTGACCCGCGTGGCCGACCCGGCGGCGGACACGACCCGCAAGTTCGCCGGGTTCCTGAAGTCCGCCGGCGTCACGACCACGACCCCCGGCCCCTCGAAGGCGACCACCCGCGCGCAGACCCTCGCCACGGTCTCCTCGCCCCCGCTGTCCGCCCTGGTCGAACGGATGCTCACCAACAGCGACAACGACATCGCCGAGGCGCTCGCCCGCCAGACCGCCGTCGCGACCGGCGCCCGCGCCGACTTCGGCGGCGCCGGCAAGGCCGTCCAGGCCCAGCTGAAGAAGCTCGGACTGCCGGTGAAGGGCGCCGCCTTCAAGGACGGCAGCGGCCTCGACCGCGAGGACCGCCTCACGGCGAACCTCCTGACCGCCCTCCTGGTCAAGGCCGGCGATCCGACCCGCCCCGATCTGCGCCCCGTCCTCACCGGCCTCCCGATCGCCGGCTTCACCGGCACCCTCAGCGCCCGTTACGCCGACGGCGCGGCCGGCGTCGTACGCGCCAAGACCGGCACCCTCACCGGCGTCAACGCCCTCGCCGGCACGGTCGTGGACCAGGACGGCCGGCTGCTGGCGTTCGCCCTCCTGACGGCGGACACCACGGACCCGACGGCGGCTCAGGCGGCCCTGGACCGGACGGCGACGGCGCTCGCGGGCTGCGGGTGCAGGTAGGGGAGTTCCCCGTCGGCCCCGCACCCGCGACCCTGACGTCCCCCTGACTCGCCCGTCGCGGCCTGCCCGCAACGGCGGCGCTCCCGTACGGTTGACACATGACGAGCATCGGTGGTGCCGCTTCTCCCGGGATGGTCGACTGGAATCTCGCGGTGGCGACCGCGACCCGGCTGGTACGGCCGGGCCCCGAGGTGAGCCGCGACGAGGCCCGGGCGATCGTCGCGGAGCTTCGCCGGCACGCCAAGGCCTCGGAGGGACACGTCCGGGGCTTCACTCGTATGGGCACCGAGGACATCCACGACACCCCGGTCCTGGTCGTCGACCGCCCCGGCTGGGTGCGGGCGAACGTCGCGGGTTTCCGGGAGATCCTCAAGCCCCTCCTCGACAAGATGCAGGAGCGGCGCGGCAGCACCCCCGGCGGCGCGGTCCTCGGCGCCGTCGGCGGCAAGGTCACCGGCGTCGAGCTCGGCATGCTGCTGTCGTTCCTGTCCTCCCGCGTCCTCGGCCAGTACGAGACCTTCGCCCCGGCCACCCGCGAACTCCCGGCGGGCGGCAACGGCGGCGGCCGACTGCTCCTCGTCGCGCCGAACATCGTGCACGTGGAGCGCGAACTCGACGTCGAGCCCCATGACTTCCGCCTCTGGGTGTGCCTCCACGAGGAGACCCACCGCACCCAGTTCTCCGCGGTGCCCTGGCTGCGCGACCATCTCGAGGGTGAAATCCAGTCGTTCTTGGGGGAGACGGACGTCGACCCCATGACCTTCCTGGAGCGCATCCGGGAAGCCGCCCAGTCCCTCGCCGGAGGCCGTCCCGAGGGCGAGGAGGACGACGGCGGGCGCTCCCTGGTCGAGCTCGTGCAGACCCCGGCCCAGCGGGAGATCCTCGCGCGCCTCACCGCCGTGATGTCCCTCCTGGAGGGACACGCCGACTTCGTGATGGACGGAGTCGGTCCCGACGTCGTGCCGAGCGTCGCGGAGATCCGCGAGAAGTTCCAGCAGCGTCGCGCCAAGGGCGCCTCCCGACTGGACGGCGCCCTGCGCAAGCTGCTCGGCCTGGACGCCAAGCTCCGGCAGTACCGGGACGGCGAGCGGTTCGTGCGCGCCGTGGTCGACCAGGTCGGCATGGACGGCTTCAACCGCGTATGGACCTCCCCGAACACACTTCCGACCAAGACCGAGATCGCCACCCCGGCGGACTGGGTCGCGCGGGTGCACCGCAAGGCGGATTCGTGAGCCCGCCACGAGCGGGGTGAGCCGAAACCGGCCGACGGCAGGCGAACGCCCCTTCAATCACCCGTCCGAGGGACCGTGAGCCCTCGGCAGGCGTGCAATGCTCGGGGAACGGCCCGGTTCTGTCACCATCTACACACTCTGAGTGACCGACCTCGGGTTCACCCCCGAAACTTCATGAAGGGAACCGGACAGTGGGTCCCCATCCTGCGGTCGCGGCGATACGCCTGGCGGTCCGCCGCGTTCTTCACGACATCCTCAACGACCATCAGCCCGCCGCCGTCTCCGCGCCGACCGCGCACGAGCGCCCGCCCGCGCCGCTCGTGCTCGTGGCGTGCTCCGGCGGCGCCGACTCCATGGCGCTCGCCTCCGCCCTCGCCTTCGAAGCACCCAAGCTCGGCATCCGGGCCGGCGGCGTCACCGTCGACCACGGTCTGCAGCCCGGCTCCGACCTGCGCGCCGACGAGGTCGTCCTGCGCCTGCGCGAACTCGGACTCGACCCCGTCGAGTCCGCCGCCGTGTCCGTAGGCCGCGAAGGCGGACCCGAAGCCGCCGCCCGCGACGCCCGCTACGCCGCCCTCGACGCCGCGGCCGAACGCCACGGCGCCGCCGCGGTCCTCCTCGGCCACACCCGCGACGACCAGGCCGAGACCGTCCTGCTCGGCCTCGCCCGCGGCTCCGGCATCCGCTCCCTGTCCGGAATGGCCGCGGTCTCGGGGGCCGGCGGCCGTTACCGCCGCCCCTTCCTGGAACTCGACCGGCAGACCGCCCGCAAGGCCTGCATGGTCCAGTCCCTGCCGGTCTGGGACGACCCGCACAACGCCGACCCCGCCTACACCCGCTCCCGGCTGCGCCACGAGGGCCTGCCCGCCCTGGAGAAGGCCCTCGGCAAGGGCGTCGTCGAGGCCCTCGCCCGCACGGCCCAGCTCTCCCGCGACGACGCCGACGCCCTCGACGCCTGGGCCGGCCAGGCCGAGGCCTCCGTACGGGACGCCACCGGCCTCCTGGAGTGCGCCAAGCTCTACGCCCTGCCGCCCGCCGTACGCCGCCGAATCCTGCGCCGTGCCGCCATCGAGGCGGGCGCCCCGGCCGGTTCCCTCTTCGCCCGGCACATCGAGGAGGTCGACCGGCTGATCACCGGTTGGCGCGGCCAGGGGGTCATCAATCTCCCCGGCAAAGTGGTCGCCCAGCGGCAGGGTGGCAGACTGGTGATTCGGCAAAGCTGAATCCGGCCCCCTCCCGGCACGTCACGGAGGGGCTGGTCAGCCGGTGGGACGACCGAAAGTGATGCGGGTGGACGCGAAAGACATGGGCACCGACCTCAAAGAAGTGCTCATCACCAAGGAAGAGATCGACGCGAAGCTGATCGAGCTGGCCGCGAAGATCGACGCGGAGTACGCGGGCAAGGACCTGCTCATCGTCGGCGTCCTCAAGGGCGCGGTGATGGTCATGGCCGACCTCGCGCGGGCGCTGTCCACCCCCGTCACCATGGACTGGATGGCCGTGTCGTCGTACGGCGCGGGCACCCAGTCCTCCGGTGTCGTGCGGATCCTCAAGGACCTCGACACCGACATCAAGGGCAAGCACGTCCTCATCGTCGAGGACATCATCGACTCCGGACTGACCCTGTCCTGGCTGATCTCCAACCTCGGCTCGCGCGAGCCCGAGTCCCTGAAGATCTGCACCCTGCTGCGCAAGCCGGAGGCGGCCAAGGTCGCGCTCGACGTGGAGTGGGTGGGCTTCGACATCCCCAACGAGTTCGTCGTCGGCTACGGCCTCGACTACGCCGAGAAGTACCGCAACCTCCCGTTCGTGGGTACGCTCGCGCCCCACGTCTACGGCGGCTGAAACCCCGGCTGAAATCCCGGCTGACCCCTAAGGGCCCAAGCTCGTGGGACTGACGGGAACCCCGGCGGGCCTCGCGCCGTTGGAGCATGCAGACGGGTTCGCCAGCCGTACCGTGCGCCTTCGGGCGACAATGCTGGGGTACCGTCAGAAGAACTGTCTTATCAAACTCACTATGGCAGGAGGGACGGGGCGACACCGCTCCGTATGGATGGACGTGAAGCGATACTTCCGTGGGCCGGTCATGTGGATCGTGCTGGCCGTCCTTGCCGTGGTCGTGTTGATGCAGGTCGTCGGCTCGTCCGGCGGCTACAAGACGGTGGACACCGGCCAGGTCATTGCAGCGATCAACGACAACAAGGTCGAGTCTGCCAAGCTCACCACCGGTGACGAGCAGACCATCAAGGCCACGCTCAAAGACGGCACAAAGATCGAGGGCAGCTCGAAGATCCAGGCGAGCTACATCGGCGATCAGGGCGTGACCATTGCCAACACGCTGCAGACCAAGTACCAGGACAAGCAGATCCCGGACGGCTACACGGTCTCGCCGACGAAGCAGAACGCCTTCGTCGGGATCCTGCTGTCCCTGCTCCCCTTCGTCCTCATCGTGGTCGTCTTCCTGTTCCTGATGAATCAGATGCAGGGTGGCGGCTCCCGCGTCATGAACTTCGGCAAGTCCAAGGCGAAGCTCATCACCAAGGACACCCCGAAGACGACGTTCGCGGACGTCGCCGGTTCGGACGAGGCCGTCGAGGAGCTCCACGAGATCAAGGAGTTCCTGCAGGAGCCGGCGAAGTTCCAGGCCGTCGGCGCCAAGATCCCCAAGGGTGTGCTCCTGTACGGGCCTCCCGGTACGGGCAAGACCCTGCTCGCGCGCGCCGTCGCCGGCGAGGCGGGCGTCCCCTTCTACTCGATCTCCGGTTCCGACTTCGTCGAGATGTTCGTCGGCGTCGGCGCCTCCCGAGTCCGCGACCTGTTCGAGCAGGCCAAGGCGAACGCCCCGGCGATCGTCTTCGTCGACGAGATCGACGCGGTCGGCCGCCACCGCGGCGCCGGCCTCGGCGGCGGTCACGACGAGCGCGAGCAGACGCTGAACCAGCTGCTCGTCGAGATGGACGGCTTCGACGTGAAGGGCGGCGTGATCCTCATCGCCGCCACGAACCGGCCCGACATCCTCGACCCGGCGCTGCTGCGCCCCGGCCGCTTCGACCGCCAGATCGCGGTCGACCGTCCGGACATGCAGGGCCGTCTGGAGATCCTCAAGGTCCACCAGAAGGGCAAGCCGGTCGCGCCCGACGTCGACCTGGGCGCCGTCGCCCGCCGCACCCCCGGCTTCACGGGTGCCGATCTCGCCAACGTGCTGAACGAGGCCGCGCTGCTGACGGCCCGCTCGGACAAGAAGCTGATCGACAACCACAGCCTGGACGAGGCGATCGACCGTGTGGTCGCGGGCCCGCAGAAGCGGACCCGGATCATGTCGGACAAGGAGAAGAAGATCACCGCGTACCACGAGGGCGGCCACGCCCTGGTCGCGGCGGCTTCTCCCAACTCCGACCCGGTCCACAAGATCACGATCCTGTCCCGCGGCCGTGCGCTCGGGTACACGATGGTGCTCCCGGACGAGGACAAGTACTCCACCACCCGCAACGAGATGCTCGACCAGCTGGCCTACATGCTGGGCGGCCGCGCTGCGGAGGAGCTCGTCTTCCACGACCCGACGACCGGCGCTGCGAACGACATCGAGAAGGCCACCGCCACGGCCCGCGCGATGGTCACGCAGTACGGCATGACCGAGCGTCTGGGCGCGATCAAGTTCGGCGGCGACAACACCGAGCCGTTCCTCGGCCGTGAGATGGCTCACCAGCGCGACTACTCGGAAGAGGTCGCCGCGCTGGTGGACGAGGAAGTGAAGAAGCTCATCGAGAACGCGCACAACGAGGCCTGGGAGATCCTGGTCGAGAACCGCGACGTCCTCGACAACCTGGTGCTTCAGCTGCTGGAGCGGGAGACGCTGGGCAAGGAGGAGATCGCCGAGGTCTTCGCCTCCATCGTCAAGCGCCCGGCGCGGCCCGCCTGGACCGGCTCCTCGCGGCGTACGCCGTCCACCCGTCCGCCGGTGCTCTCCCCCAGGGAGCTCGCACTGACGAACGGCGCCAACGGCGCGACGCCGGCGATCTCCACCGCGAAGTCCACCGCGGCGGAGTCCGCCCCGGTGGCCGAGCCCGCCCCGGAGGACCGCCCCGAGAGCTGACCCGGCTCCCGGTGGCCCCACCAGGCCCGGAATGGATGCCGCGCCCCCCTGGCTTTAGCCTGGGGGGCGCGGCATTTCGCATGTCCGAAAAGAGGCGCGTGACCCTCACGCACGACCCGCACAGGAACGAGGCACCAGATGACCGACCCCGTGACGCTGGACGGCGAGGGCGCCATCGGCGAGTTCGACGAGAAGCGCGCCGAGAACGCCGTACGGGAGCTGCTGATCGCGGTCGGCGAGGATCCGGACCGAGAGGGTCTGCGGGAGACGCCGGCGCGGGTGGCGCGGGCCTACCGGGAGATATTCGCGGGGCTGTGGCAGAAGCCCGAGGACGTGCTGACGACGACGTTCGACCTGGGGCACGACGAGATGGTCCTGGTGAAGGACATCGAGGTGCTCAGCAGCTGTGAGCATCACCTCGTGCCGTTCGTCGGCGTGGCCCACGTCGGGTACATCCCGTCCACGGACGGCAAGATCACGGGCCTGTCCAAGCTGGCCCGGCTGGTGGACGTCTACGCTCGTCGCCCGCAGGTGCAGGAACGACTCACCACGCAGATCGCCGACTCCCTGATGAAGATCCTGGAGCCGCGTGGGGTGATCGTCGTCGTCGAGTGCGAGCACATGTGCATGTCGATGCGAGGGGTGCGCAAGCCCGGGGCCAAGACCATCACCTCGGCGGTGCGCGGTCAGCTCCGTGACCCCGCCACCCGCAACGAGGCGATGAGCCTGATCATGGCGCGCTGAGCCGCTGAGACAGGGGTTCAGCCGAGGCAGGGGCGCCGAGGCGCCGGAGCCTCACGCCGGTGACGCAGCTCCCTTGTCGTGGTCGTCGTCCTCCGGGAGCTTGCAGACCCGCTCCAGGAAGATGGCCGCCGCTATGACCGCGATGCCCGCGACGACGGAGAAGCCGGCGTAGATGGCCTGGTCGCGGCGGGCGGGGATGTCGAGCTGCTCCAGCAGGAAGGCGCCCGTGCCGCCGTACATGCCGGCGACGAGGGCGGCGACCAGGGCGCTGGCCTGGCCGAAGACGACGGAACGGGCCGCCATCAGGGGGTCGACGCCCTTGGCCTCGGGCCGGCGCTCGCGCTGCGCCTTGAGGCGGGCGCGCAGCGAGAGCGCGGTGGCCAGCAGGACCGCGGCGATCAGGGCCAGGACGATGGGTGCGGCCAGCGGGACGCTGGGCAGGGTCCCGATCGAGTTCCAGAGGCGGGCGCCCGCCCAGGACAGGATTCCGGCAACGATGAACACGCCTGCCAGCACCCTGATGCGCAGCTCTCTCACGGTGTCCCTTCAGCTCCCCCGGGGCCCGCGGGCCCTCCCGCGGACGATGCTCGTCTTGACCTTAACGACTACGCGGGCAGGTGGAGTTCCAGGTCCTTGCGGGGCGCGACGCCCTCGCGGGTGACGGCGTCGAGGAGATCGGCGACCGGGCCGCGACCGGGCAGCAGTGCCTCGGGGTCCACGTCGTGCCAGGGGGCCAGCACGAACGCGCGTTCGTGGGCGCGGGGATGAGGAAGGGTGAGGTGCGGATCGTCGTCGACGACGTCTGCGTACGCGACGATGTCGACGTCGAGGGTGCGCGCGCCCCAGCGTTCGTCCCGTACGCGGTGGAAGGCCTCCTCGACCGCGTGCGCCCGCTCCAGGAGCGACGACGGGGGCAGGGTGGTCTTCAGGACGACGACCGCGTTGAAGTACGAGGGCTGGCTGCCGGGCTCGACGCCCCAGGGCACCGTCTCGTACACCGGGGAGACGGCCTTGATGCGCACGCCGGGTGTGTCCTCGAGGGCGTCGATGGCGCCCTGGAGGGTCTCCAGCCGGTTGCCGAGGTTGGCGCCGAGAGAGATCACTGCCCGCTGCGGGTTGTGCAGGGTCGTGTCGGCGGCGTCGACCTTCTCGACGACGGAGGCGGGTACCGGCTGTACGGTCGGGTCGCTCTGACCCGCGGTGAAGAACGCGGTCATGCTCGGCTCCGGGTGATGGTGACGGTCACGTCGTCGAAGGGCACGGTGATCGGCGCGTCCGGTTTGTGGACGCAGACCTCGACCTCTTGTACCCCTTCGTGTTGCAGACAGGCCTGGGAGATGCGCTCGGCGAGGGTCTCGATGAGGTCGACGGGATCGCCCTGCACGACCGCCACGACCTCCTCCGCCACGATGCCGTAGTGCACGGTCTTCGCCAGGTCGTCGTCGGCCGCCGCGGGGCGGGTGTCCAGGCCCAGGACGAGGTCCACGATGAAGGTCTGGCCCTCCTCGCGTTCCTTGGGGAACACCCCGTGGTACCCGCGGGCCTTGAGGCCGCGCAGCGCGACACGATCCACGCGAATCACTCCTGCAGTCGTTGTTGACGGCCAGTGCGTACCGGGTGCGGACGGCACCCTGGCCTCGAACGAATCTACCCGCGAGCACTGACACGGCCAGGCCACGGCGACGCCGGGCCGGGCCGGAGCCAGGAGGTTTCACCGTGCGTTTCCCTTGGGGAACCTGGTGGCTCACGGGTTGGTAGCCGCCCCTACCCGCGGGTTCGTGATTCCAACCACTTCTTGGTTCCTATGGGGAGGGGGAGTCCCCGTCCGCGTCTCCGTCCTCGTCGTCCTCGTCGTTCTCGGCCAGGACCGGGGAGGCGTGGTGGGACCACAGCTTCCAGCCGTCCGGGGTGCGCCGGAACACGTTCGTGGCGACGACGAGCTGGCCCACGAGCGGCCCGAGCTCCTCGCCCTCCACCGGCGCGGGCCCGCCGCTGAGGATGTTCTCCGTGCAGGTCACCAGGGCGGTGTCACCGGTGACCGAGACATGCACGTCGGTGAGGAAGAACTGGATGTAGTCGGTGTTCGCCATGATCAGCGCGTACGACCGCAGCACCTCGCCGCGGCCGGTGAGCACCGGCCAGCCCGGGTGCACGCAGGAGATCACGCCGGTGTCCGCCGGGTCGTGGTACTCCTCGTCGACGCCCAGGTCGGTCGGGGTGAGCCAGAGCGAGGAGACCGTCTCGAAGTCGCCTCGCTCCAGGGCCTCGTAGAAGGCGGTGTTGGCGGCCTCGACCTGCTCGACGTCGGTGTGGGGGGCGCTCACCGGGCTCCTTCCACGGCGCGTGCGACCCGTACCGCGTCCGCTGTCGCACGGACCTCGTGCACGCGTACCGCCCACGCGCCGGCGTGCGCGGCGAGGGCGGAGACGGCGGCCGTGGCGGCGTCGCGCTCCCGCGCGGGCGGCGGCGCGCCCTCCGGGCCGGCCAGGACGCGGCCGAGGAACCGTTTACGGGAGGCGGCGACCAGCAGCGGGTGGCCCAGGGCGTGCAGCCGGTCGAGGCGGGCGAGCAGGGACAGGTCGTGGTCGGCCTCCTTGGAGAAGCCGAGGCCCGGGTCGACGACGATGCGGTCGGGGGAGACGCCGCCGGCCAGAACGGCGTCCACGCGCGCGTGGAGTTCGTCGACGACTTCGGCGACGACGTCCGTGTAGACGCCCTTGACGTTGCCGCCTTCGAGGAAGCCGCGCCAGTGCATGACGACGAAGGGGGCGCCCGCGTCGGCGACGGTCGGGATCATCGCCGGGTCGGCGAGGCCGCCGCTGACGTCGTTGACGAGGGCGGCGCCGGCCGCGAGGGCCTGGGCGGCGACGGAGGCGCGCATGGTGTCGACGGAGACGACGACGCCTTCGGAGGCGAGGCCGCGGACGACGGGGACGACCCGGCGCAGTTCCTCCGCCTCGTCCACGCGGGTGGCGCCGGGGCGGGTGGACTCGCCGCCGACGTCGACCAGGTCCGCGCCCTCGGCGACGAGCTCGAGGCCGTGTTTGACGGCGGCCGTCGTGTCGAACCAGCGGCCGCCGTCGGAGAAGGAGTCGGGGGTCACGTTGATGACCCCCATGACCGCGCAGCGGTCCCATTCCGGAAGGCCGACGACGCGCCCGCGCCCGCTCTGCTTGCTCATGCGTTCAGCGTAGGCCCAGGAAGGGGCCGCGCCGCCGGGCGGCCCGGGCACAAGCCCCAGGGCCGGGAGAGGGGCGGGGCTTCCGCCCGGGCCGGTCCGCGGGGGCCCGGGCACGGCGTACCGCGGCGGTGCCGCCCGGTCACCGGGATCACGCCGCCCGTACGTCTCTCTCCGCCACCGCGTGCGCGCACGCGCGGGGCGCGGTGGAACGGCGGCGCAGGAAGCGGGGCAGGGGGAGGGCGAGGTTGACGAAGCCCTCGGCCTGCATGGCGGCGAAGCCGATGCGGGGCAGGTCGCCGGAGGCGCGGTAGACGACGAAGCGGGGCTCCCAGCGGGGCTGGAACTTGGCGTTGAACTTGTACAGGGACTCGATCTGGAACCAGCGCGAGAGGAACACCAGCAGTCCGCGCCAGGCGCGCAGCACCGGGCCCGCGCCGATCTTCTCGCCGCGGGCCAGCGCCGAGCGGAACATGGCGAAGTTGAGCGACACGCGCGCGATGCCGAACTTCGGGGCGGCCTGGAGCGCGGCGACGATCAGCAGCTCGTTCATGCCCGGGTCCGCCGAGCGGTCGCGGCGCATCAGGTCCAGCGAGGCACCGTCGGTGCCCCAGGGCACGAAGTGCAGGATCGCCTTCAGATCGCCGTACTCGCCGGGTTCGGGGTCGGTCTTGTGGGCGGTGGCGATGAGGCAGTCGCCGTCGTCGGGGTCGCCGATGCGGCCCAGCGCCATGGAGAAGCCGCGCTCGGTGTCGGTGCCGCGCCAGTCCTCCGCGGCCCGTCGGATGCGCGCCAGCTCGGCCTCGCCGACGTCACGGACACGCCGGACCCGGGTCTCGTAACCGGCGCGTTCGATGCGTTTGACCATCTGGCGCACGTTGCGCATCGCGCGGCCGGCGAGGGAGAAATCCGCGACGTCCACCACCGCCTCGTCGCCCAGTTCCAGGGCGTCCAGGCCGGTCTCGCGGGTCCAGACCTCGCCGCCGGTCTCCGAGCAGCCCATGACGGCGGGCGTCCAGGAGTGGGCCTTGGCCTCGTCCATGAAGCGCTCGATGGCGCCGGGCCAGGCCTCGACGTCGCCGATCGGGTCGCCGCTGGCCAGCATCACGCCGGAGACGACGCGGTAGGTCACCGCCGCCTTGCCGCTGGGCGAGAAGACGACGGCCTTGTCGCGGCGCAGCGCGAAGTGGCCGAGGGAGTCGCGTCGGCCGTGCTTCTCCAGCAGGGCGCGCAGCCGGGTCTCGTCCTCCTCGGTGAGGCGGGCGGCCGGGTGCTCGGGCCGGAACGCGAGGTAGATCGTGGTGACCGCGGTGATCCAGCCGAGGGCGCCGAGGGAGAAGGCGACGGTCCAGGAGGTGTTGCCCTGGTAGTCGACCGGGCCCTCGAAGCCGAGGAGGCCGTACAGGACGTGCGTAATGCGATCGGCCAGGCTCGGGTCGCCGATCATGCGCCGCGGGTGGACGCTGACGATGACCAGACCGAGCATGAGGGAACCAGCGCCCATGAGGACGAAGTTGGCGAGCGCGCGCCAGCGGCTGCGCGGGTCGGGCAGCGCCGCGAACTGGTCGCGGTGCACCACCAGCGGCACCAGGAGCGCGACCGAGATGAGCGCGCCCACCAGCGAGTGCCGGTACACGAACTGCGCGACCGCGCCCGCGGGCAGCAGCACCACGGCGGCCCGCCACGCGCGCCGCTTGGAGCGCTTGAGGCCATGGGCGAGCAGCAGCAACAGGACGCCGGAGCTGAGCGAGAGCGCGGCCGCGAACGGGCCGAACGCACCGGGCAGCACCTCGGCCAGGGTGTGCATACGGCTGTGACGGAACCGCGGGAAGACGCCCCCGGCCACGTCCAACAGACCCACGAGGGCACAGGCTCTGCCGACGAGGGCGGGTACGGACTCGGGGCGCGGACCTCGCACTATCTGCCGCACCCGGCTTGATCGGTGCGGAACCCCGCCCGACATTTCCCCATCTTCCCTGACAGACATCGCATCCCGTTGTTCCGCGAGAGACCTTGGACCCAGTGCCGATTCGGGCATCAGGCGACATTGCGCCCTCTAGGACGGTGTCTCGGGGACAGAGGTTCACTCGTCTCTTCAAAGCCACTGAAAAGGCCAAGGAAAGTCCGGGACAAGCCCTCGCGAAGGCCTTGGGGGAGCGCCGTAGTCCGGACGGAAAAGCGCAGGCGGAGAACACCTCATGGGTCTCACGAGCAACAATGTGCTGCTGCTGGCAATCCTGTTCGCAGTACTGCTGTTCGCCGGCACGGTGTGGCTGTGGCCACGCCTGGCCCGGCGCGGCTGGCGGCCCGTCAGTGGACGCGTCGGCCTGCTGCTCGCCACCCAGTTGGCGCTCTTCCTGTCAGTGGGCCTCTTCGCCAACCAGGCCTTCGGCTTCTACGCCAGCTGGGCGGACCTGCTGGGCAAGGAGACCGAGCCGGGCGTGGTCGTCGACCACACGGCGGCCGGCGGCTCGGCGGGGCCGGTGCAGGTGATCGACACCCGGCGCGTGGACGGCGCGGGCAGCGGGCGGCCGCGGTCCGCCGGGCAGATACAGAAGATCGCCGTCACCGGCCGCACGACGCACATCGTCTCGCCCGCGTACGTGTACCTGCCGCCGGAGTACTTCGACCCGCAGTACCGCACGCGTACGTTCCCCGCGGCCGTGATCCTCACCGGCTACCCGGGTACGGCGGAGGCGCTCGTGGACAAGCTGCACTATCCGCGCACCGCGCGGCAGCTCGCCAAGGACGGGCGCATGCAGCCGATGATCCTGGTGATGCTGCGGCCGACCGTGGCGCCGCCGCGGGACACGGAGTGCGTGGACGTCCCGGGCGGACCGCAGACCGAGTCGTTCTTCGCGAAGGACCTGCCCGACGCCGTGACGGCCCACTACAGAGTCGGCAAGAAGCCCGGCAGCTGGGGTGTCATCGGGGACTCCACGGGCGGTTACTGCGCGCTGAAGCTGGCGATGCACCACCCCGACGTGTATGCGGCCGGCGCGGGCCTGTCGGCGTACTACAAGGCGCCGATCGACCCGACCACCGGCAACCTCTTCCGCGGCGACGCGACCCTGCGGGGCGAGGCGGATCTGCACTGGTATCTGAAGCACCGGCCCGCGCCCGACACCTCGCTGCTCGTGACCAGCAGCAAAGTGGGCGAATCCAACTACAAGGCCACGCTGAAGTTCATAGACCAGGTGAAGGCCACGAACAGGACCAGGATCTCGTCGATCATCCTGGAAAGCGGCGGGCACAACTTCAACACCTGGCGGCGCGAGATTCCGCCCACGCTGCAGTGGATCAGCGGGCGGCTGAGCGACCGGTGACGTCGGGCGACGGCGTGCGGGGCGGCCTGGGCGGTCTGCGGGGACGGCGTGCGGCTACGGCGTACTGAGGCGGGGTACTGAGGCGGCGTACTGAGCGGCTCGGCCGGAAATGATCTTGCTTCTTCCCGAATGGGTCGCCCGCGCTGTTTCCCTGCTGTTTCCTGATGCCCTGTGAAGACTTCTGTATGGCTGTGTTTTTACGGGGCGGCGCGCCAACATTCGCCTACGCGCGGTAAGTTTCTGGCCATGCCACGTGGACGTCACCGCCATTCCCCGCCTTTGCACAGGCTGCTGCCGCCTTCGGCGATCGCAGGCGTCTCCCTAGTCTGCGCTTTTGGTCCCTGGGTGTTCACGGAACAACTGGTGCTGCGAGGTCTGGCCGCCGCTGCCGCGGCGACGGCGATCGGCGGCGCGTTCGTGATGCGCCGCTGGGACATGCAGGCCGGCAAGCAGGTCGCCGACCTCACGCGCGCGCGGGCGGGCGACGAGTGGCGCTTCGAGGAACGCGTCGCCGAACTGGAGACCGACCTCGACGAGTCGCGCGAGCTGCGCGTCAAGCTGGAGCAGCGGCTGCGGGCCAAGCGCACCGAACTGGCGGGCCTGCGCAACGAGCACGCGGCGCTGCTGCGCCGGTACGCCACGGCGGAGACCGAGCGGGCGAGCGCCCTGGAGGGCCGCCGTCTGCTCGAGATAGAGACCACGGACCCGGCGCCGGCCCTGCCTCCCGCGCGCGTGGCGCAGGAGAAGCAGAAGCAGGAGAAGGCCGAGGGGTCCGGGAAGTCGACGGCGACGGGCACGGTCGCCGCACGGGAGCTCGAGGCCGCCGCCGATCCTGCCGACGCCGAGACGGAGGCGGAGACCGAGGCGGACTCCGAGGCCCTTGAGCCGGCGGACGGGAAGGCCGAGTCGGACGGGAAGAGCGGGTCGGCCGAGGCCGTCGAGTCTTCCGAGGCGGCCGATGAGGAGCCTGAGGCTCCCGCGGTCTTCTCCCCGGCGGGATCCAAGCTGTTTCTGCGGGCGCAGGCCGCGCTGGCCCTCCTCGACGCCGACGCCGACTCCGCCGAGGCGGTGAAGGCCGAGGCCGTGAAGAGCGAGGCCGTGAAGACCGAAGGCTCCGCCGGCGACACGGAGGCCGCGCAGGAGGACGAAGCCGAGGGGAAGCCCGAGGCGGTCGACGAGCACACGCGCGCGGCCGCCGCCTACACGTCCGCCGAGGAGAACGCGACCCCGGCGGAGGCGGAGAAGGCCACTTCGGAAGAGCCGGAAGAGCCGGAAGAGCTGGAAAAGCCGGGATCGGCCGCAGAGCGCACCGCCGCAGGCGCGAAGACCCCGGTACCCGAGTACGCCCCGTCGGCGTACCCGCGGGCCCTGGCCTCGCGAGCGCTCGCCGAGTCCGTCGTCCTCGCCGAGCCCGTCGTCCCCGACCTCCCCGCCGCGCCGACGGAGTCCGCCGCCTCCGGCGCCCTCGTCCCGCGCCAGGCCGCGCCCGTGATGCGTCCCTCCGGCCACTTCACGGTGCCGACCGCCGTGGCCGTCGTACCGGCCGCGCAGCCGCTGCGGCGGCCGACGGCCGAGGGCGGATTCGATTTCTTCGGTACGAAGGCGTCCTCGGCGTCCGCCGCCCTGGAGGCCGTGCAGAACGAGGATCTCGCCGACGTGGTCGGGCAGGAGGCGCTCGCGCTGCACAAGGCCGAGGCCGAGTCGGAGTTCAAGCCGGTGGACGAGCACGCGCGCGGGGTGAGCCAGGTCATCGACCTGACCGCCCACGACGAGACCGAGCAGATCAACCTCCACGGACTGCGCAGCGCCGCCTCCTGAACGCCGACGAGTTGAACGCCGCCGAGCGAGCGTCGGCGCGCAGCTCGGCCGAGCCGCTCAGGCCATCCACCGGTCGGGCCGGGCGTCCCTTCGCCCGGTCCGCGACCGCTCCGCCTGCCCCCGCAGCAGCTCCGCGGCCTCCTGCACGTCCCTCAGCCGCGCCGTGACGGTCTTGTTGGCCCCCGTGTCCACATGGACGTCCGCGACGCGCCAGAGACGCTGCCAGGGCCCCTGCGTCAGCCGTACGCTCTGGACCTTGGCGTGCGGCACGAGCGCGAGGCTCCGCCGCAACAGCCCCTGCCGTGCGGCGAACACCGAGTCCGTGACGGCGATCCCGTAGCCCCGCCACCACACCGGCACGCACCGCCCGGCCCGCCGCGGCGGGCGCGTGAGCGAGGCCGCCGCCGGGACGGTCACCCCGGGCAGCACGCGCGCGATGACGGCCTCCGCGGCCTCGCGCGGGGCGACCGGCACGAGCACCGAGTTCGCCGAGCCGGCCACCGCCAGCTCGACGCGCACCCAGCCGCGCCGCCGCCACAGCAGCGGCTGGACGATCCGCACGGTCTGCACGCGTCCGGGCGGCACCGTCTCGTGCGTGCGGTCCAGCAGCCCGTGGTCGATACGCAGCCCGTCCGGCGACTCGCCGACCGTCCAGTCGTACTCGCCGACGAACCGCCCCACGCTGCTCGCGCCCGCCGCGCCGAGCAACGGCACACCGGTCACCAGCACCGTGACCACACTGTGGGTGGCCAGCCACAGGACCGGCGGCAGGACGAGCGCGGCGGCCAGCGCGCCCCAGGTCGCGCCGGTCAGCACCAGCGAGATCGCGAGCCGGCGCGTGGGCACGCGCAGCAGCTCGCGCGCGGGAGCCTCGCCTATCTCGTGCGCTGTCTCGGGCGCGAAACCCGCCGCCCGCGCGAGCAGCTCGGCCCGCAGCGCGCGTGCCTCCGCCTCGCCCAGGAAGGCCAGTTCGTCCTTCTTGTCGACGCCGACGACGTCGAGCCGGAGCTTCGCGACGCCCGCGATCCGCGCGAGCAGCGGCTGGGTGACGTCGATCGCCTGGATGCGCTCCAGACGGATATGCGCGGTGCGCCGGAACAGCAGGCCGGTCCGGATGCGCAGTTCGGCGTCCGTCACCGCGAAGTGGGTGAACCACCAGCTCAGGAAGCCGTAGGCGGCGGCCGCCGGGAGGAGTACGGCGAGCGCGATCAGCAGGGTCGTCGTGGTCAGCCGGGTCAGCTGCTCCTGTGCCTGGTTCGGGTCGTGCACCGCCCAGCCGACGAGCACCGCGACAGGCGCCCACGCCCGCCGGAAGGGCGTGACGGGGTGCAGGCGGTGCTCGACGACGGCCCGCGCGGGGGGCGCGTCGGGCGCGTCGGGCGTACCTTCCAGAGCGTCCTCGACGGGTACGCCGTCCTCGACGCCCGGCGTCGTCACAGCCCCGCCGATCGGGCCTCGCCGAGCTCGGTGAGCCGGTCGCGCAGCCGTTCCGCCTCGTCCGGGTCCAGCCCCGGGATGGTCGCGTCGGTCGCGGCGGCCGCCGTGTGCAGCTGGACGCTGGCCAGCCCGAAGTGCCGCTCGACGGGACCGGAGGTGACCTCCACGAGCTGCATGCGCCCGTACGGCACGACGGTCTCCTGGCGCCACAGCACGCCCCGGCTGATCAGCAGGTCGTCGGCGCGCTCGGCATACCGCCAGGAGCGCCAGTTGCGGCCGAGCAGCACCCAGCCCCACCCGATCCCGGCCAGCGGCAGCAGCGCGAAGGCGGCCCAGCCCGGGCCGACGAGCAGGCCGAGCAGCAGGCCGACGCCGAGGGCCGCCAGCCCCAGCCACACCACCAGCAACAGCCGCCGCATCCGCAGCAGCTCCGGAGGCAGCCCGTTCCACACCGGTCCGGACCTCGTCACCTCTGCGCCCGCGGGGCTCCCCGTTTCCATAGGCCCAGCGTACGTAGGGGAGCGGGTAGGGGAGACTGGGCCCATGACTCCTACGACGGAGACCACGGTCGGGATCGGCGGCGCCGCGGAGAGCACCGACATGGTGCTCAACATCGGCCCCCAGCACCCCTCCACGCACGGCGTGCTGCGGCTGCGCCTCGTGCTGGACGGCGAGCGCATCAGGCACGCGGAGCCGGTGATCGGCTATATGCACCGCGGCGCGGAGAAGCTGTTCGAGGCGCGCGACTACCGCCAGATCGTCATGCTGGCCAACCGCCACGACTGGCTGTCGGCCTTCTCCAACGAGCTGGGCGTGGTCCTGGCCGTGGAGCGCATGCTCGGCATGGAGGTCCCCGAGCGCGCGGTGTGGACGCGCACGCTGCTCGCGGAGCTGAACCGGGTGCTGAACCACCTGATGTTCCTGGGGTCCTATCCGCTGGAGCTCGGCGGCATCACCCCGGTCTTCTACGCCTTCCGCGAGCGCGAGGTGCTCCAGAACGTCATGGAGGAGGTCTCCGGCGGCCGCATGCACTACATGTTCAACCGGGTCGGCGGCCTCAAGGAGGACCTGCCGGCCGGCTGGGCCGCACGCGCGCGTGGCGCGGTCGCCGCCGTGCGCTCGCGCATGGACGTCTTCGACGACCTCGTCCTCGGCAACGAGATCTTCCGGGGCCGCACCCGGGACGTGGGCACGCTCGCGCCGCCGGCCGTGCACGCGTACGGCGTCAGCGGACCGATCGCGCGCGCCTCGGGCGTCGACTTCGACCTGCGCCGCGACGAGCCCTATCTCGCGTACGGGGAGCTTCAGGACACGCTGAAGGTGGTGACCCGGACCGAGGGCGACTGTCTCGCGCGCTTCGAGTGCCTCCTGGGGCAGACGCACAACGCGCTGGCCCTCGCGGACGCCTGCCTGGACCGGCTGGCCGACCTGCCGCCCGGCCCGATCAACCAGAGGCTCCCGAAGGTCCTCAAGGCGCCCGAGGGGCACACGTACGCGTGGACCGAGAACCCCCTCGGCATCAACGGCTACTACCTCGTCAGCAAGGGCGAGAAGACCCCGTACCGGCTGAAGCTGCGGTCTGCCTCGTACAACAACATCCAGGTGCTGACCGAACTGCTGCCGGGCACGCTGATCGCGGACATGGTGGCGATCCTGGGGTCGATGTTCTTCGTGGTCGGGGACATCGACAAGTAGAGCGACAAGAGCGACAAGAGCGATAAGTAGACAAGAGCGGCGAGTAGAGCGAGAAAGGTCGCGCCGGTCAGCCGTGCTGGGTCACGCGCGCGTGGGGTCCGTCGGGTCCGCGGCGAGCGGGTTCGGAATTCCAACGGGCTGGAGCAGCCATCCGAAGTCACCGAGTCCGCCCGGCGCGGTGAGCTCGGCGGCTTCCCCGGCGCTCGCGAGGGCGCGTACGTAGGCGGTGGGATCCGTGGAGGCCAGCGTGAGCGGGGGGCGCGCGCCGGTGACACCCAGGGCGTGCAGGGCGGCGCGTTGGGGCAGCAGAAGCGCGCGGGGAAGCGCGTACGCCTCTGTGTGGTCGGCCACCCCAATACCGGTCCCCGCTCCCGCCCCCGCTCCCGCCTCCGCGCACGCGTCCAGTGCCACGTGTGCCGTGATGTCACAGGATCCGTCCGGCACGGGCGGTGTCTCGCGTCCCTCGCGGAAGCCGGTGAGCGTTCCGAACAGGGGGCGCGCGTCCGCCGTGTGCGCGTAGTCCACCGCCACCGCGAGTCCGCGCGTGACGCGTGAGACGACGGACGCCCACGCCGTGTCCCGGGGCAGCCCGATCTCCGCGCGCAGCCCGTCCTCGTCCGGCAGCGGCCACCACCGCGCCAGCCATTCCGCCTCCGCGCCGGACACCGGCGGGCCCAGTCGCTCGGCGCCGTCGTCCCGCACGAGCACCAGCCGCACCGCCCCCGCCGGGTCGACCTGGGCGACCTCGACGGGCACGTTGTCCAGCCACTCGTTGGCGAACAGCAGCCCGGTGACCTGCGGTGGGGGCTCGGGCAGCCACGCGATTGCGGGGGCGAGCCCCACCGGGCGGGCGGCGACCTCGACGGCGTACGCACGCGTGCGTGCCGCCACGTCGGCGGGGAGCGCGGCGAGGACGCCGGCGGCCAACTCGCCCCGCCCGGCGGCCATGTCGACGAAGTCGAGCGACGCGGGCCGGCCCAGCGCCTCGTCGACCCGGCACAGCAGGCCGGCCACGGCCCCGGCGAAGAGCGGCGAGGCGTGCACCGACGTACGGAAGTGTCCGGCCGGGCCCTCGGGGCGCCGGTAGAAGCCGCCGCTTCCGTCGGTTCCGTACAGGGCCGTCTGTGTCGCCGCGCGCCAACCGCGCCACTCTCCGGAGCCCGTCGCCTCGTCCGTCATCCGGTCAGACTAGGCGTACAGGTGATCACGGCCTCCACCTTGCGGAGTACACGCGTCGGGACCGGATCGGCCCTCCGGTTGACCCCCGCACGCCTTGCGCTTCCCTACGCTGGGTTACGTGCAGCGCCTCTACGACTTCCTCCGCAGACACCCGACCGGGGTCGACGGCTTCTGGGCCCTCGTCCTGTTCGGGATCTCCGTCGCGGCCGGAACCAGCGGTCAGGAGCAGCGTGGCACCGACTCCATGGCGCTGCTGGTGCCCGTCGTGTTCCTGTTGTGCCTGGTCATCGCGTTGCGCCGGCGTATGCCGGAGAAGATGCTGCTGCTGGCCGCCGCGCTCGGGCTGGCGCAGCTGGTGCTGGACGTCGGGGTCACGGCCGCCGACTTCGCCCTGCTGGTGATCGTCTACACCGTCGCCGCGACCGGCGCCCGATGGGCCTCCCGGCTCGCGCTGGCCATGGGTCTGAGCGCGGCGACCCTGTCGGAGCTGCGCTGGCCGCAGGGGGACACGAGCGCGCTGGGCGAGGTCGCGATCGTCGTCTTCCAGACGGTGCCGTTCGCCCTCGCCTGGGTGCTCGGCGACTCCATCCGCACCCGGCGCGCCTACTTCGCGCAGCTGGAGGAGCGCGCGGCGCGGCTGGAGAAGGAGCGCGAGGCGCAGGCGAAGGTCGCGGTCGCCGCCGAACGCGCCCGTATCGCGCGTGAACTGCACGACGTCGTCGCGCACAACGTGTCGGTGATGGTGGTCCAGGCCGACGGTGCCGCCTACGTCCTCGACGCCGCCCCCGACCAGGCGAAGAAGGCCCTGGAGACGATCTCCTCCACCGGCCGCCAGGCCCTCGCCGAGATGCGCCGCCTGCTGGGCGTGCTGCGCACCGGCGAGCACCAGGAGGGCGGGGAGTACGTGCCGCAGCCGGACGTCGAGCAGATCGACGACCTGGTGCAGCAGTGCCGCGGCTCCGGACTGCCCGTGGACTTCAAGGTCGAGGGCACCCCGCGGCCGCTGCCCAGCGGCGTCGAGCTCACCGCGTACCGCATCGTGCAGGAAGCGCTGACGAACACGCGCAAGCACGGCGGGCCGAACGCGGGTGCGAGCGTGCGCCTGGTCTACTTCGACGACGGCCTCGGCCTGCTGGTGGAGGACGACGGCAAGGGCGCCCCGCAGGAGCTGTACGAGGAGGGCGGCGCCGACGGCCAGGGGCACGGCCTGATCGGCATGCGCGAACGGGTCGGCATGGTCGGCGGCACGCTGGACGCGGGCCCGCGCCCCGGCGGAGGATTCCGCATCAGCGCGCTGCTCCCGCTCAAACCAGCGCATTGACGCCGACGCACGCCCCCTGTTGACACCTGTCACGCCCCCCGGCCCACCGAACCGGCCCACCGAACCGGCCCACCGAACCGGCCCACTGAAGCCGCCCGACTCACGACCGAAGACTCCCGGAAGAGGACCTCATGACGATCCGCGTGATGCTCGTCGACGACCAGGTGCTGCTGCGCACCGGGTTTCGGATGGTGCTCGACGCCCAGCCGGACATGGACGTCGTGGCGGAGGCGGGGGACGGCGTCGAGGCTCTCCAGGTGGTGCGTTCCACGGCGGTCGACGTCGTGCTGATGGACGTCCGCATGCCGAAGCTGGACGGTGTGGAGGCCACCCGCCGCATCTGCGCGGAGGCCCACCCGCCGAAGGTGCTGATCCTGACCACCTTCGACCTCGACGAGTACGCGTTCTCCGGGCTCAAGGCAGGCGCCTCCGGCTTCATGCTGAAGGACGTGCCGCCCGGCGAGCTCCTCGCCGCCATCCGCTCGGTGCACAGCGGCGACGCGGTGGTCGCCCCGTCCACCACCCGCCGGCTCCTCGACCGGTTCGCGCCGATGCTGCCCACCACCGGCAAGGAGCCCCGCCACAAGGAGCTGGAGCGGCTCACCGACCGGGAGCGCGAGGTCATGGTGCTGGTCGCCCAGGGCCTGTCCAACGGCGAGATCGCGGCCCGGCTGGTGCTGTCCGAGGCGACCGTCAAGACCCACGTGGGCCGCATCCTGACCAAGCTGGGGCTGCGCGACCGGGTCCAGGTGGTGGTCCTGGCGTACGAGACGGGCATCGTCCGTGCGGGCGGCCACGGCTGAGCCCCGGGGGCGCTACGGCGTTCAGCGGACCGCCGGTCACAGCGGAACGTGACCTGCGCGCAACCGGCGGCCACTAGGGTCGGCGCATGCTCCTGTGGATCAACGGCCCCTTCGGGGGCGGCAAGACACAGACCGCACATGAGATTCGGCGTCGGCTGCCCGGCAGCGTGATCTGCGATCCCGAGCACGTGGGCTTCGGGCTGCGCCGCATGCTGCCGCCCGAGCTGCGGGGCGACTTCCAGGACCTGGTGTCGTGGCGGCAGGGCGTCGTCGAGGTCCTGGACCTGGCGCTCGGCAAGCACGACGGCGTGGTGATCGCCCCCATGACCGTCACCGATCCCGTCTACTTCGCGGAGACCGTCGGCAGGCTGCGCGAACTCGGCCACGACGTCCGCCACTTCACGCTCCTCGCCGAACGCGAGACGGTCCTGACGCGGCTGCGGGAACGCGGCCTGGGACGTCTCCTTCGGTTCTTCGTCGGACAGCGCGCGGGACTGCGCCGGGAGAGCTGGGCGGTGCAGCAGCTCGACGACTGCCTTCGCAAACTGCGCGAGCCGGAGTTCGCCGAACATCTGTGGACGGACCACTCGACCGTGCCGAAGACGGCGGACCGCATAGCCGTCCTGGCCGGTCTGACCCTCAGACCCAACAACGAGGGCACGCTGCGGACCCGGCTCAGGCAGGCGCGGGTGGGCGTACGGCACATCCGGTTCGACTGACGGGCCGATGGGATGCGGTCATCACGGTGGCCGCCCGCCGGACCGGTTCTAGCGGAGGATCCCTTCCAGGAAGTCGCTGCCCAGTCGGGCCACCATCGTCACGTCGAGCTGGTGGAGCACGTACCGGCCGCGCCGGCGCGTGGTGACCAGGCCCGCCTTCTTCAGGACGCCGAGGTGGCGGGATATCTCGGGGGCCGTCATGCCGTGGACCTGGGCCAGCTCGGTCGTGGTGTAGGTGCTGCGGGCCAGCAGACGGCAGATGCGCATCCGCACGGGGTGGGAGAGCGCGGTCATGCGCAGCGTCAACTGCTCGACCGAGGGCGGCGAGGCCAGCTCCGGGGAGCCCACCGGATAGTGGAGCACCGGCTGCCAGCCGTGCCGGTGCAGCACCATCAGGTGGGGCCAGCCGAGGCTCGTCGGCACCAGCAGCAGGCCTCCGTCGCCGGTGGCGCTGCGGCCCTCGACCAGCTTGTCCACGGTGATCCGCGCGGTGTGCTCGTCCAGCGTCACGGCGGTGGACACCGAGGCGAGCGCCTCCGCCAGGCCCTTGTGGCGCAGGAGGTCGGTCTTGTGGCGGGAGTCCGCGGCGAGCGGGTGGCGCACCCGGGCCCAGACGTCGGCGAAGAACGCCTCGTCGCAGTCCTCCAGGAACTGCCGCAGCCAGGCACGCACGCGTGGCGGGTCGTCCAGCAGCCGCCGGGTGAAGCGCACCTGTCGCGGTCCGCGCGTGGCGGCCAGTTCGAGAGCGCGGCGGTGCAGGGCCGGGTCGGACAGGACGTCGAGGCTCGGCAGGTCGTACCCCGGCGCGCAGGTGAACTCCAGCGCCGAGTCCACGAACTGCTCGTCCGTCAGCTTGTCCAGGAGATCGAGCTCCTCGGCGAGCGTCGCCCCGGGGACCGTGTGACCGCCCGGGATGCCCGCGTACGGCAGGAAGAGGTCCGAGAACGTCGAACGCCACAGGAAGTCCGCCTCGCACATCCGGTCGGCCAGATGCGAGTCGAGCCGTGCGGTGACGCCGGTGACCCAGCCCTGGAGACCGGGGTGGTGCCCCGGCTCGGACAGCGCGTGCAGCGCCATGCCGAGCTCGGCGAGGGGCGAGGGCACGACGGCGACCCTCTCCGGCCGCAGCCCCGCGATGTCGATGCAGACGCTCATGCCCTCATGGTGCACCCCGCCACTGACAGCGCGGCCCCCGATTGACGGCCGACGTCAATCGACGCGACGAGCGGCGCCGGCCGGGCGCAACCTGAGGACACCGGGGCCGCCGCGGGGCAGGCCTTCCGGACTTCCGTTCCCCACGCATTCCCCCGGCTCGTCCACGTCCCGATGCACACCTATAAATCCAGACACATCCCGACAGCGTTCCGACCGCGTTCCGAAGGGGCCTCGGCCATGAGCATCACCCAGCAGCACGCCCTCGACGTCCACCGCGCCCGGCAGCACGGCGAACCCCTCCCGCCCGCGCCCGGGGCCAACGACTGGCAGGTCGTCCGCGAGCTGCGCGACCACGGGCGGTTCCGCGTGGTGCTCGCGCAGCGCCCGGCGCACGGGCGGATACGGAGGACCCTGGGCCGCTGGCTGCACCTGCGCCCCCGCTCCACCGGTTGACCGCCCCGCTCCACCGGCTGACCGCCCCCGCGCCGCTTGCCGACCGTCTCCTACCTGCTCGCCACCTCGGTCACCCGGGCCGCGAAGTCCGCGACGGCCGCCTTCACGTCGTCCGCCGTCCACTCCAGGCCCGCGGCGCGGACGGTGACCTCGGTGCGGGACAGCCCCGGCCCGCCGCGGTCCCAGGCGGAGGCGAAGAGCATGGTCCCGGTCTGTTCGGCCTGCAGCGCCGCCGCTTCACCGAGCACGTCCGCCTCGTACGGCAGCCAGACCTGGAACTCGTGGGTGTGCGGCGTCTCGGGGTGCACGCGCGCCCACGGCAGGCCCGCTTCGGCGAACCCCTCGCGCAGTGCGGCGGCCACCACGCGCGCGTGGGACGCGTATACAGGAAGCCGGGGCAGCTCCCGCTCCAGGCCGATGAGCGCCGACAGGGCGGTGGGGAACTGCTGGAAGACCATGCCGCCGTACCGGTGGCGCCAGGTCTTCGCCTCCTCCACCAGCGTCTTCGGGCCGGCGAGCGCGGCTCCGCCGAAGCCGTCGAGGGACTTGTAGAACGACACGTAGACGCTGTCCGCCAGGCCCGCTATCTCCGCCAGAGGGCGGCCGAAGTGGAGGGTGGACTCCCACAGGCGCGCGCCGTCGAAGTGCACCACCGCGTCGCGCTCGCGCGCGGCCTCCACGACCTCGGTCAGCTCCTCCCAGGAGGGCAGCACGAAACCGGCGTCCCTGAGGGGCAGCTCCAGCATCAGCGCGCCGAAGGGCTCCCCGAAGTCGCGCACCTCGTCGGCCGTGGGCAGCCGCGGCTCGCCCGTCACCCGGACCGTGCGCAGCCCGCTGACGGCGCCGAACGCGCCCCGCTCCCAGACCTCCGGGTGGGCCAGCGCGTGCAGCGCGACCGTGGGGTTGCCGGTACGGCCCGCCCAGCAGCGCAGGGCGACCTGCTGGGCCATCGTGCCGGTCGGGAAGAACGCGGCGGCCTCCGTGCCCAGCAGTGCGGCGACCCGCTCCTCCAGGGTTTCCACGACCCCGTTGCCATAGATGTCCGCGGGCTCGTCCAGGTCGTACACCTCGGGTGCGCCGTCGTGCAGCAGGGCGAGCCGTTCGCGCAGGGTGCTCCGGAAGCCGCCGCGTGACAGGACGCGGCTCGCCTCCCGGTAGGCGACCGCCCTCCGCTCCCGCAGCCGCTCCTGCGCCGACTTCTCCCCGTCCTGCTGCGCCGTATCAGTCATGCCCGGATCATGCCGTGCGCCGAGCGTCGCGAGCACGCCCCTTTTCGGAAGGCGTCCCGAAGGCGTCCGGAAGAGACCCGGAAGAGACCCGGAAGGGATCCAGAAGAGATCCGGAAGACATCCGGAAGGGATGTGCAAACCGAGGGTGCGAAAACCCACAGCCTGTGGACAACCGAACGCCTCTCGAACCAATCGCGTTAACATGACGAGAAATCGTCCGGTACCCCGAGCGGACTGGAACGGAAGGCCGCCGTCGCGTGAGTACAGTCCCACAGCCAGACCCCAAGGACCGCCCCGCGCGGCTCACCGTCGGCGTCGTCGGCGCCGGCCGGGTGGGCCCCGCCCTGGCCGCGTCCCTCGCACTCGCCGGACACCGCCCGGTGGCCGTCTCCGGCGTCTCCGACGCCTCCCGGCGGCGAGCCGCGCTGCTGCTGCCCGACGTGCCCCTGTTGCCGCCCGCCGAGGTTCTCCGGCGCGCCGACCTGGTGCTGCTGACCGTCCCCGACGACGCCCTGCCCGGGCTCGTGCAGGGCCTCGCCGAGACCGGCGCCGTCCGACCGGGACAGCTCCTCGCGCACACCTCCGGGCGGTACGGCGCGAAGGTCCTGGACCCCGCCCTGCGCGCGGGCGCGCTGCCGCTGGCCCTGCACCCGGCGATGACGTTCACCGGCACCCCCGTCGACGTCCAGCGCCTGGCCGGGTGCTCCTTCGGCGTCACCGCGCCCGACCAGCTGCGACTGGCCGCCGAGGCCCTCGTCATCGAGATGGGCGGCGAACCGGAGTGGATCGCCGAGGAGAGCCGGCCGCTCTACCACGCGGCCCTCGCCCTGGGCGCCAACCACCTGGTCACCCTGGTCGCCCAGTCCATGGAGCTGCTGCGCGCCGCAGGCGTCGAGGCCCCCGACCGGATGCTCGGCCCGCTGCTCGGCGCCGCCCTCGACAACGCGCTGCGCTCCGGCGACGCGGCCCTCACCGGCCCCGTCGCGCGCGGAGACGCGGGCACGGTCGCCGCGCACGTCGCGGAGTTGCGCGAACACGCCCCGCAGACCGTCGCCGGCTATCTGGCGATGGCCCGCGCGACCGCCGACCGCGCCCTCGCCCACGGGCTGCTCAAGCCGGAGCTCGCCGAGGACCTCCTCGGGGTACTCGCCGACGGAGCCCCTGGCGCCCAGGGCGCCGAAGGAGATGCCGGATGACCACCGCCCTGCTGCGCACCGCCGGCGAACTGCACGCACGCACGCGTGCCGGCCGCCGGGCCGTCGTGATGACGATGGGCGCCCTGCACGAAGGACACGCCACCCTCGTCCGCACCGCCCGGGAGCTCGCCGGGCCGGACGGCGAGGTCGTGGTCACGGTCTTCGTCAACCCCCTGCAGTTCGGCGCGGGCGAGGACCTCGACCGCTATCCGCGCACCCTGGACGCCGACCTCAAGATCGCCGAGCAGGCCGGCGCGGACGTCGTGTTCGCCCCGTCCGTCGACGAGGTCTACCCGGGCGGCGAACCCCAGGTCCGGGTCAGCGCCGGCCCCATGGGGGCGCGGCTGGAGGGCGCCTCCCGCCCCGGCCACTTCGACGGCATGCTCACCGTCGTCGCCAAGCTGCTGCACCTCACCCGGCCCGACGCCGCCCTGTTCGGGCAGAAGGACGCCCAGCAGCTCGCCCTGATCCGCCGCATGGTGAAGGACCTGAACTTCGGCGTCGACGTCGTCGCCGTGCCCACCGTGCGCGAGGCCGACGGGCTGGCCCTGTCCAGCCGCAACCGCTATCTGTCCGCCAAGGAGCGGCGCACCGCGCTCGCGCTCTCGGAGGCCCTGTTCGCCGGCCGCGACCGGCACGCCGCCCAGGAGGCGCTGCGGGCCCGCGCACGTGAGGTGCCCGCCACGCACGCGCGTGCCGAGGCGCTCAGCGCCCTGGGGGAGTCCCGCGCGGCCGCCGACACGCACGCCGTCGCCAAGGCCGCCCCCGCCGACCCGGCCGCCGTCCGCGCGGCCGCCCGCCTGGTCCTCGACGCGGCCGCCCGCCTGGACCCGCCCCTGCAACTGGACTACCTCGCGCTCGTCGACCCGTCGGACTTCACGGAGATCGCCGTGCACGAGGACGACTTCACCGGCGAGGCCGTCCTCGCCGTCGCCGCCCGGGTCGGGACGACCCGGCTGATCGACAACCTCCCCCTCACCTTCGGAGCCGCCTCGTGACCAGCACAGGCATACGACTGCACGCGCCCGCGCCCGGATGGAGCATCGCCGCGGACGTCGTGGTCGTCGGCTCAGGCGTCGCCGGTCTGACCGCGGCCCTGCGCTGCGAGGCCGCCGGCCTGAACACGGTCGTCGTCACCAAGGCACGCCTCGACGACGGCTCCACCCGCTGGGCGCAGGGCGGCATCGCCGCGGCCCTCGGCGAGGGCGACACCCCCGAACAGCACCTGGACGACACCCTGGTCGCGGGCGCCGGCCTGTGCGACGAGGAGGCCGTACGGATCCTCGTCACCGAGGGCCCCGACGCCGTACGCCGGCTGATCGAGACCGGCGCCCACTTCGACGAGTCCGCCGAAGGACGCCTGGAGCTCACCCGCGAGGGCGGCCACCACCGCCGCCGCATCGCGCACGCGGGCGGCGACGCGACCGGCGCGGAGATCTCCCGCGCGCTCGTCGAGGCGGTACGCGCGCGTGGGCTGCGCACGATCGAGAACGCGCTCGTCCTGGACCTGCTCCTGGAGGCCGACGGCCGCACCGCGGGCGTGACCCTGCACGTCATGGGCGAGGGCCAGCACGACGGCGTGGGCGCCGTGCACGCCCCCGCGGTCGTCCTCGCGACCGGCGGCATGGGCCAGGTCTTCTCCGCCACCACCAACCCGTCGGTGTCCACCGGCGACGGCGTGGCGCTCGCCCTGCGCGCCGGCGCGGAGGTCTCCGACCTGGAGTTCGTGCAGTTCCACCCGACGGTGCTGTTCCTCGGCCCGGACGCGGAGGGCCAGCAGCCCCTCGTCTCCGAGGCGGTGCGCGGCGAGGGCGCCCACCTGGTCGACGCGGACGGCGTGCGCTTCATGGTCGGCCAGCACGAGCTGGCCGAGCTGGCGCCCCGGGACATCGTCGCCAAGGGCATCATGCGCCGGATGCAGGAGCAGGACGCCGAGCACATGTTCCTCGACGCCCGCCACTTCGGCGCCGCCATGTGGGAGCACCGCTTCCCGACGATCCTGGCCGCCTGCCGCGCCCACGGCATCGACCCGGTCCACGAGCCCATCCCGATAGCCCCCGCGGCCCACTACGCCTCCGGGGGCGTGCGCACCGACTCCCGGGGCCGCACGACCGTCCCGGGCCTGTACGCGTGCGGGGAGGTCGCCTGCACCGGCGTGCACGGCGCCAACCGGCTCGCGTCCAACTCCCTCCTGGAGGGCCTCGTGTACGCGGAGCGCATCGTCGCCGACATCGCGCATATCGCCGACGCCGCCGACGCCGACGACATCGCAGACATCTCTGATAGCGCAGACATCGCCGTGAGCCACGCGGACGACGGCCTCCACGCGTGCGTGTCCGCACCGATCGAGCAGCCCGAGCAGCCCGGCCGGCCCGAGAAGCCCGCGCACCCGCTGCTCGCCCCGGAGGCCCGGTTCGCCATCCAGCGGATCATGACCGGCGGCGCGGGCGTCCTGCGCTCCGCCGAGTCCCTGGAGCGGGCCGCCGACCAGCTCCAACGGCTGCACTCCGAGGCCCGCGACGCCCTGGACGAGAACGGCAAGACCGCCGAGCCCGGCGTCGACACCTGGGAGGCCACCAACCTCCTGTGCGTGGCCCGCGTCCTGGTCGCCGCCGCGAGGCAGCGCGAGGAGACCCGCGGCTGTCACTGGCGCGAGGACCACGCCGACCGCGACGACGCCGACTGGCGCCGCCACATCGTCGTACGGCTGAATCCGGACCGCACGCTCGCCGTACACACCACCGATACCGCAGACTTCCCCCCGACCCGGCAGCACCACCAGGAGCAGTGACAGACGTGAGCACCCCCGACCTTCCCCTTGCCCAGAGCGGCGGCTGCGGCGACGGCTGTGCCTGCGGCGCTGCCGACGCCGACGAGGAATACCTGGAGTGCGGGCTCGACCCCGCGCTCGCCCAGCTCCTGGCCGACGCGGGACTCGACCCCGTCGAGGTCGAGGACATCGCCAACCTCGCCATCCAGGAGGACCTGGACCACGGCGTCGACGTGACGACGGTCGCGACCATCTCCGAAGAGGCGGTCGCCACCGCCGACTTCACCGCGCGCGAGGCGGGCGTGGTCGCCGGCCTCAGGATCGCCGAGGCCGTCGTCTCGGTCGTCTGCACGGACGAGTTCGAGGTCGAGCGGCACGTGGAGGACGGCGACCGCGTGGAGGCCGGCCAGAAGCTGCTGTCGGTCACCACGCGCACGCGTGACCTCCTCACCGCCGAGCGCAGCGCGCTCAACCTGCTGTGCCGCCTCTCCGGCATCGCGACCGCCACGCGCGCGTGGGCGGACGTGCTGGACGGCACGAAGGCACGCGTGCGGGACACCCGCAAGACCACGCCGGGCCTGCGCTCCCTGGAGAAGTTCGCCGTCCGCTGCGGCGGCGGCGTCAACCACCGCATGTCGCTGTCCGACGCGGCCCTGGTCAAGGACAACCACGTGGTCGCCGCGGGCGGCGTCGCCCAGGCTTTCCAGGCCGTGCGGGAGGCCTTCCCGGACGTGCCGATCGAGGTCGAGGTCGACACCCTGCACCAGCTGCGGGAGGTCGTGGACGCCGGCGCGGACCTGATCCTCCTGGACAACTTCACGCCCGGGGAGTGCGCCGAGGCGGTCGGCGTCGTCGGCGGGCGCGCCCTGCTGGAGGCGTCGGGCCGGCTGACCCTGGAGAACGCCAAGGCGTACGCCGACACCGGCGTCGACTTCCTGGCCGTCGGAGCCCTGACGCACTCCTCGCCGATCCTGGACGTCGGTCTGGATCTGCGAGCGGCGGAGTAGGAAGCGGGAACCGGTCATGCTGCTGACGATCGACGTGGGCAACACGCACACCGTGCTCGGCCTCTTCGACGGTGAGGAGATCGTCGAGCACTGGCGGATCTCCACCGACGCCCGCCGCACGGCGGACGAACTCGCGGTGCTCCTGCAGGGCCTGATGGGCATGCACCCGCTCCTCGGAGTGGAGCTGGGCGACGGCATCGACGGCATCGCGATCTGCGCCACCGTCCCCTCGGTGCTGCACGAACTGCGCGAGGTGACCCGGCGCTACTACGGCGACGTGCCCGCCGTGCTCGTCGAACCCGGCGTGAAGACGGGCGTGCCGATCCTCTTCGACAACCCCAAGGAGGTCGGCGCCGACCGCATCATCAACGCGGTCGCCGCGAACGAGCTCTACGGCGGCCCGGCGATCGTCGTCGACTTCGGCACCGCGACGACGTTCGACGCGGTCTCCGCGCGCGGGGAGTACGTCGGCGGGGTCATCGCCCCCGGCATCGAGATCTCGGTCGAGGCGCTGGGCGTCAGGGCCGCGATGCTGCGCAAGATCGAGGTGGCCCGGCCCCGGAGCGTGATCGGCAAGAACACGGTGGAGGCGATGCAGTCCGGGATCGTGTACGGGTTCGCCGGCCAGGTCGACGGGGTCGTGACCCGCATGGCCCGCGAGCTGGCCGACGACCCGGACGAGGTGACCGTGATCGCGACGGGCGGCCTGGCGCCGACCGTCCTCGGCGAGTCTTCGGTGATCGACGAACACGAGCCGTGGCTGACCCTGATCGGCCTGCGCCTGGTCTACGAGCGGAATGTGGCGCGTATGTGAGTGGCTCAGCCGCTGAGTGACCTCAGCGGCTCGGCGGTTCGGCGTGGCCCCGCGCGGTCGGGTCTTCGCGCGGTCAGGTCTTCGGACCGTGCGGGGCCGCCGGGCGGAATCAGGCGCGCCACACCCGCCCCCTATGTCGAATTTGTCTGATTAGCGCGTATCGTCGCGGCATGCCCACGCCCTACGGATCCCGCGGCGGCATGGCGTTCGGCGCGGAGGAGCTGCGCGTGCTCCGCCGAGCCCTCGCCCTCGCCCTCCACCCCGGCCCCGTCTCCGCAGAGGACGTCCAGGACTGCCATCGCCTCGCCGAGTCCCTCGACGAGGCGATGTGCGAGGCCGCCCGGCTGCGGGCCTTCCTGGTGGCCGACCTCGCCCGGTACCGCGCCGCCCTCCCCGGCACCGCCGCCGGCTACCTCACGCTCCTGGGGGAGGTGCTCGGCGCCGGCCACCGGCCCGACCCCGACGACCTCGCCGCCCTGCGCGCCCTGCGGGGCAATCCCGTGGCCGCGGCCCTCCTGGACCGCTGCCGGACGCTCGCCGAGCAGGGCGTACGCGTCCGCCTGGCCCGCCGTACGGCCCGTCGGGCCGCTCCGGCCGCATCAATCGTCGCTCCGGCCGTCCCGACGTCCCGTACGCGCCTCCTGGCCCTTCCTGGGGGCCGTTCCGGCGAGGGCTGCGACCGGCTCTCCGTCCTGGTCGAGGGGGCGGGGGAGAGTCCGGGCGAGGAGCCGCGGCGGAAGCCCGCCGAGAAACCGGCCGCGCCCGCTCCCGGTCCCGTCCCCGTGAAGCCCGCCGATCCGCAGCCCGCGCGACGGCCCGTCCCCACCCCGGGCGAGGTCTTCCCGCGCCGCAAACCGGCCCCCCAGCCCGCCGATCCGGAGCAGCGGCAGCGACTGGCGGCCGGCTGAGCGGCGCCACTGGCCGCTGCAAGCACACCTCACGCCTAACCGACCCCGCCCCGGTGTCCCGTTTCTCCGTGGCTACCCTGGATCCATGGACTATGTCTCCGCGCTCGTGCCTCCCGTCGTCATGGCCGTGTTCTTCATCGGCGTGATCAGGGTGATCGTGAAGACCCAGGGCGGGGCCAACAAGGCCAAGGAGGACGCGGCCGTCGACGCCGCCCTCGCGCGCGCGGAGGGCGCCCACCAGGCCTCCGTGAGCCGCGACGCCTGACGCGTCGGCTTCTTCCACGGCGTACGACTCCCTTCGGAGCCGTACGCCCTTTTTGTTGCTGTTTACCGATGAACGTGCACGTCCGGCACGCGATTGGCGAGATCTCCCACTATTGTTCTGAGCTGTGCCTCGCCCATTGGGAGAACTCGAAGACTCGGTCATGACGCGGGTGTGGAAGTGGAACCGCCCGGTGACCGTTCGAGAAGTCCTGGAAGACCTTCAGCAGGAACGGTCCATCGCCTACACCACGGTGATGACCGTTTTGGACAATCTCCATCAGAAGGGCTGGGTGCGCCGTGAGGCGGAAGGCCGGGCCTATCGATATGAGGCGGTCTCCACCCGTGCCGCCTACGCCGCCGCCCTGATGAACGACGCCTGGGCGCAGAGCGACAACCCCGCCGCCGCTCTCGTCGCGTTCTTCGGGATGATGAGCGACGAACAGCGACACGCGCTGCGCGACGCCGTCCGTATCGTCCAAGGTCCGGAAACTTCCGAACCGGCAACTGCGGGGGGTGCCGAGGAGAACCCCGGCTCGGCAACGGAGGGCGGCGGGCGATAGCGTCCGCACATGTCAGCAGAGAGCCCCTCCGCCGAGAACCTCGAAGTCAGTGCTAAAGCCATCACCGTCCGGCGGGCCCGGACCGGCGATGTCCCCGCCGTACGTCGTCTCCTTGACGCGTACGTCCGCGGCGGCATCCTGCTCGACAAAGCGACGGTGACTCTTTACGAGGACATCCAGGAGTTCTGGGTCGCCGAACGCGACGACAACGCCGAGGTGGTCGGCTGCGGCGCCCTGCACGTGATGTGGGAAGACCTGGCGGAAGTGCGCACTCTCGCGGTGAAGCCCGGGCTGAAGGGCGCCGGGGTAGGTCACCAGTTGTTGGAGAAGTTGCTCCACACTGCACGCTGGCTCGGCGTTCGCCGTGTTTTCTGCCTGACCTTCGAAGTGGACTTCTTCGGCAAGCACGGCTTCGTGGAGATCGGTGAGACGCCGGTCGACACCGATGTCTACGCGGAGCTGCTGCGTTCCTATGACGAGGGCGTAGCAGAGTTCCTCGGACTCGAACGAGTGAAACCGAACACCTTGGGCAACAGTCGGATGCTTCTGCATCTGTGATCGTCTGTGTTCATTCTGTCCGGCCCCGCCTTGCCCGGGTTCCCTATGTCCGAAACGCGCACGTTTCCGGGCGGGAGGCGGGCTGCCGGTCTCTGCCGGGGGTTTGTGTTTTCCCAGCAAAAGCGGTTTGCTTTCCGACGTACTGCAGTACTGCATATAACAGGGCTCGGCTAAACGGCGGACGCCGCGGACCCCCGACCCTCACGTTTTCGATGAAAGGAAATCCGGTGGCACAGAAGGTTCAGGTCCTTCTTGTCGACGACCTCGACGGCGGCGAGGCGGACGAGACCGTGACGTTCGCGCTGGACGGCAAGACCTACGAGATCGATCTCACGACGACCAATGCGGACAAGCTGCGCGGTCTTCTCGAGCCCTACGTGAAGGGTGGCCGTCGTACCGGTGGCCGTGCTTCGGGCGGCCGTGGAAAGGCGCGCGTCGCTTCCGGCGGCGGCAGCCAGGACACCGCCCAGATTCGCGCGTGGGCGAAGGAGAACGGTTACGAGGTCAACGACCGTGGCCGTGTTCCCGCGTCCATTCGCGAGGCCTACGAGAAGGCCAACGGCTGAGCGCACGCGCGCCGAAGCCGGACACGGTGACAGTGCGTCGCCAGCGTGTCCACCAGCCGTACGAGATCGGGGGCGCCCCCAACGCCCCCCAGCGCCGACATCGTCGGCAGCGAGGCCTCGACCTCGCACCCCGCCACGGGGGGCCGCAGCCATACGGCGGCCCCCTGCACTGGCCCGGGGACGTTCGGGCCGTCGCGGCCAGGGGGCGAGGGCGCCTCGATGAGCCCGCCCACCCCGATCGCCGTCAGATCCAGCGGCAGCGCGCCCCACTCCAGCCACTGCAGGATCCCCGGCAGCTCCTCCGCGCCGCCCGCGGCCACCAGCAGCCGCATCCGGTCGCCCCGCACGGCCACCGGAGAGCCCGGTGCCAGTCGCCGCAGCGCCGCGTGACCCACCTCGGCCGGCGCCTCCAGCACGTCGAAGCGCTCGCCCACCAAAAGTCGTACCGGCTCCCCGGGCACGGTCGCCCAGCCCAGTTCGTTCTCGTACCAGCCGCGGATCAGGTCGTCCGGACCGTCCGGGGTGAGCGGGCGACGAGGGAGGGGAACGGTGGCGATCGACGGGACGACCGCAGGGACGATCGGGGGGACTGAGCCAACCATGCCAAGTGCAACCGCCGGAAGAGCGTGCGAGTTACGCTGGGTGCTCTCACGGATGCACACAGTGTCGACAAAGGGGGCGTGCGGGGGGCTCGGGAGGCGCAAGGTTGTTCGCCCGTAGCGGAGGGAACCGGTGCGCACGGCATGGACTGTCAGTCCGAGCGGGTAAGACATCCCTAGTGGGAGGGGGCGACACGCAGAAAAAGGCCGTCTCACGTTCGCCATCGGCGTACTGGTGACTGGGGTAAGTGCCTGGCCTGCGGGAACATCGTCTCGCACCATCAGGTTGGAGCAGATGTCGGCGTTCGGGGTCAGGAGGCCATCGACGGTGTCGGCAGTTGGAATGAGCGGTCCCCGCTTGCGGGACTAAGCTGCGGAAGGACAGGGAGGGGAAGTTCCCCCCACTGCCTGACCGCTCTGAGGAGCGATTAACGATGTTCGAGAGGTTCACCGACCGCGCGCGGCGGGTTGTCGTCCTGGCTCAGGAAGAAGCCCGGATGCTCAACCACAACTACATCGGCACCGAGCACATCCTCCTGGGCCTGATCCACGAGGGTGAGGGTGTCGCCGCCAAGGCCCTTGAGAGCCTCGGGATTTCGCTCGAGGCGGTCCGCCAGCAGGTGGAGGAGATCATCGGGCAGGGGCAGCAGGCCCCGTCCGGGCACATCCCCTTCACCCCCCGTGCCAAGAAGGTCCTGGAGCTGTCGCTCCGGGAGGCCCTTCAGCTGGGTCACAACTACATCGGCACGGAGCACATCCTGCTCGGCCTGATCCGCGAGGGCGAGGGCGTCGCCGCCCAGGTCCTCGTCAAGCTGGGCGCAGATCTCAACCGGGTGCGGCAGCAGGTCATCCAGCTGCTCTCCGGTTACCAGGGCAAGGAGACCGCCACCGCCGGCGGCCCTGCCGAGGGCACGCCCTCGACGTCCCTGGTCCTCGACCAGTTCGGCCGGAACCTCACCCAGGCCGCTCGTGAGTCCAAGCTCGACCCGGTCATCGGGCGCGAGAAGGAGATCGAGCGGGTCATGCAGGTGCTGTCCCGCCGTACGAAGAACAACCCGGTCCTGATCGGTGAGCCCGGCGTCGGCAAGACCGCCGTCGTCGAGGGCCTCGCCCAGGCCATCGTCAAGGGCGAGGTGCCCGAGACCCTCAAGGACAAGCACCTCTACACCCTGGACCTCGGCGCGCTGGTCGCCGGCTCCCGCTACCGCGGTGACTTCGAGGAGCGTCTGAAGAAGGTCCTCAAGGAGATCCGCACCCGCGGCGACATCATCCTGTTCATCGACGAGCTGCACACGCTGGTCGGTGCGGGCGCCGCCGAGGGTGCGATCGACGCGGCTTCGATCCTGAAGCCGATGCTGGCCCGCGGTGAGCTCCAGACCATCGGCGCCACCACGCTGGACGAGTACCGCAAGCACCTGGAGAAGGACGCGGCCCTCGAGCGCCGCTTCCAGCCCATCCAGGTCGCCGAGCCGTCCCTGCCGCACACGATCGAGATCCTCAAGGGTCTGCGCGACCGGTACGAGGCCCACCACCGCGTCTCCATCACGGACGAGGCGCTGGTCCAGGCCGCCACCCTGGCCGACCGGTACATCTCGGACCGCTTCCTGCCGGACAAGGCGATCGACCTGATCGACGAGGCCGGCTCCCGGATGCGCATCCGCCGGATGACCGCGCCGCCGGACCTGCGCGAGTTCGACGAGAAGATCGCCGGCGTCCGCCGCGACAAGGAGTCCGCGATCGACTCGCAGGACTTCGAGAAGGCCGCCTCCCTCCGCGACAAGGAGAAGCAGCTCCTGGCCGCCAAGGCCAAGCGGGAGAAGGAGTGGAAGGCCGGCGACATGGACGTCGTCGCCGAGGTCGACGGCGAGCTGATCGCCGAGGTCCTCGCGACCGCCACCGGCATCCCGGTCTTCAAGCTGACCGAGGAGGAGTCGAGCCGCCTGCTGCGCATGGAGGACGAGCTCCACAAGCGGGTCATCGGCCAGGTCGACGCCGTCAAGGCGCTGTCGAAGGCGATCCGTCGTACGCGTGCCGGTCTGAAGGACCCGAAGCGTCCCGGTGGCTCGTTCATCTTCGCCGGCCCGTCCGGCGTCGGTAAGACCGAGCTGTCCAAGGCGCTCGCCGAGTTCCTCTTCGGCGACGAGGACGCGCTGATCTCCCTCGACATGTCGGAGTTCAGCGAGAAGCACACGGTCTCGCGTCTCTTCGGCTCCCCGCCCGGATACGTGGGCTACGAAGAGGGCGGCCAGCTGACCGAGAAGGTCCGCCGCAAGCCGTTCTCCGTCGTCCTCTTCGACGAGGTCGAGAAGGCCCACCCGGACATCTTCAACTCGCTGCTGCAGATCCTGGAGGACGGTCGCCTGACCGACTCCCAGGGCCGGGTCGTGGACTTCAAGAACACGGTCATCATCATGACGACCAACCTCGGCACCCGGGACATCTCCAAGGGCTTCAACCTGGGCTTCGCGGCCTCGGGCGACTCGAAGACCAACTACGAGCGCATGAAGAACAAGGTGTCGGACGAGCTCAAGCAGCACTTCCGCCCCGAGTTCCTCAACCGTGTCGACGACGTGGTCGTCTTCCCGCAGCTCACCCAGGCGGACATCCTGCGGATCGTCGACCTGATGATCGGCAAGGTGGACGAGCGCCTGAAGGACCGGGACATGGGCATCGAGCTCTCCCAGTCCGCCAAGGAACTGCTGTCCACGAAGGGCTACGACCCCGTGCTGGGCGCCCGGCCGCTGCGCCGGACCATCCAGCGGGAGATCGAGGACACGCTCTCGGAGAAGATCCTCTTCGGCGAGCTGCGCCCCGGTCACATCGTGGTCGTGGACACGGAGGGCGAGGGTGAGACCAAGACCTTCACCTTCCGCGGCGAGGAGAAGTCGGCGCTGCCCGACGTCCCGCCGATCGAGCAGGCGGCCGGCGGCGCCGGACCGAACCTGAGCAAGGAGGCCTGACCCTCCGGGGGCTGAGCCTCCGGGGTCTGAGCCGACGAAAGGGGCCGGTGCTGAAAAGCACCGGCCCCTTTCGCATGCCCGAGCTGCCATTTGGCCCGGGCCGGGTCCTGCCCGGGCTGAGTCGTGTTCTGCCGGAGTTACGACAGCTGTCCGTCGTAGTCCGGCAGCTTGTACGTCTTCTCGGCGTGGCCGCCCGACAGGTCGGTGGCGCTGTTGCCGATGTTCGCGATGATCGTGTAGCCCTTCGACTCGATGTCGACGCGCTGGGCGGTCTTGTAGGCGGCGACGTCCTTGAACAGGTCGAGGAAGCCGCGGACGTAGAGGCCGGAGACCTGGTAGCCGACGTACTTGAGGTTGTAGTCGGTCACCCCGGAGATGATGCCCGGGCGGGCGGTGACGAAGAACAGCGAGACGCCGTGCTCCTGGGCGTACTTGGCGACCTCGAGGACCGGCTTGTTGGCCGGCTGCGGGTAGCTGAAGCCGAAGTCGGTCTCCAGGGTGGTGTTGTCGATGTCGAAGACGATCGCCTGCTTCTCGCCCGGCTTGACGGCGGCGATGCGCTGCTTCAGCTCCGGCAGGGCCTGGTTCATCACGGTCTGGCAGTCGGCCTGCCAGGTGGCGTAGTCGACGTCCTCCGCGGCGGCTGCGGTGGCGACGGTGGAGGTGCCGGCGGCCGTCGCGGCCTGGGCGCCGACCGGGACGGCCATCGCGGTGACGGCGGCCGTCGCCACGGCGGTCATGGCTATGCGGCGGGTCCAGGTACCTCTGGTCATGGGGTGGGGGTCCTCTCGCGTCCGTGCGCTGCCTATGTCGTGGGCATGATCTTCGGTGGGGGTGGCCTGAGGGGAACCAGCGGGTTACTGGACGGTAGATGGCGATGAGAGGCCGATCACAGCCCCGTGCATACGATCGTGACCAGGGTCACAAGTGGCCCCCGGGGCAGGGGAGTAGCCCCCGTCACATTCCGAAGTCCCTTGAAGCGGGCGGCCGGTGACAAGCCGCACAGGCGATTCGACCCCTACTAGGGCGGATAGTCGCAGCGCGAATCGGGTCAAAAAGGACGCAAGTCCTGGAACCTCGATGCCTGCTCCGGCCTCCGGGGCGACTTCAGGCATGGCCTCTGACCTGGATCGGCATCGAATGTGCGGTTTATGGGCGATCTGTCAAGGATCATTAAGTTTTGGGATGAAGTACTAGCTTCAGTCGTAGATCACACGTTTGGGGGTCCGGGGGCCCCGGGGTTACCAAGGGATGACCCATTCGGCGGATGTCCGTGCTCGACCGAGCCCGTCCGTGCGCCGGGTGGCTTTTCTGTCCCCGTCCCCATGAGGTCTTCGATGTTCCAGCGCGTCACGTTCCGTTCTTCCCGTACGTCCCCGCTCCGCGCCCGTGTGGCCGTCGGCGTCGCCGCCCTGGGCGCCTCGGTCGTGCTGGGAACCGGAGTGGCGTCCGCCGCCGCGCCTGCTGCGGCGCCTGCCGCCGCACCCGCCGCCGCCAAGACGGCCGCCTCGGCCGCGTCCTGGATCGACCCGGTGAAGAAGTACACGCTGTCCGCCGGCTTCGCCCAGGCCGGCGCGATGTGGCAGTCCACCCACAGCGGTCAGGACTTCGCCGTGCCGAGCGGCACCACGGTCATGGCCGCCCACGGCGGCACCGTGGTCAAGGCCGGCGGCAACGGCGCCGGCGACGGCCCCGCCTACGGCAACGCCATCGTGATCAAGCACGCCAACGGCGTCTACTCGCAGTACGCCCATCTCTCGCGCATCGACGTGAAGGTCGGCCAGGTCGTCAAGACCGGTCAGAAGATCGCCCTGTCCGGCAACACCGGCAACTCCAGCGGCCCGCACCTGCACTTCGAGATCCGCAAGACCGCGAACTACGGTTCGGCGATCGACCCGGTCGCCTTCCTTCGTGCCAAGGGCGTGAAGGTCTGACGCGCAGGTCTGACGTAGAGAACCGGCGCGTCGGCTCGACGCTCAGGTGGTCAGGAGCCCTGGTGCGCCTGAGTCACCAGATCGATGGCGACCTCGAGGACGGCTTCCCGCTTGTCCTCGGGGTCGCCTTCGAGGTCCTGCAGCAGGAACATGCCGGCGTGCAGTGTGAAGATGGCGCTCACGCAGCGGACCTGGTCGGTGAGCGGGGCGTCCGGGTCGATGATGATGTGGCGCAGACCGCTCATCCGGTCCTTGAAGGACTCGCCGATACGCAGCTCGCGCACCGTCGCCTGGTTCTCCTGCATGAAGCGGAAGAGCGGGGACGCGTCGGCGAGGGTCTGGCTGTAGCGCCGTACGATCTCCTGCTTGGTGTCCAGGGTGTGCGGCTGGCCCTTGCCCCACTCGATCAGGTCCTCGATCGGCTTCGTCAGATCCGTGAAGATGCTGACGATGATCTCTTCCTTGGTCTTGAAGTGGTAGTACAGCGCTGCCTTGGTGACGTCCAGGCGCTCGGCGATCTCGCGCAGCGAGGTCTTCTCGTAGCCCTGTTCGGCGAAGAGTTCGAGTGCCACGTCCTGGATGCGCTGGCGGGTGTTGCCGCGCCGCTGCTGCTTGGTGCCGTCCATGATGACGTCCATCCTCGTACTCCTCGCGCCGCCGCGGAAACTTACTTGCCGCCCGGCTAGTTAGCCTCGGAAACTTACTTGACGCCCGGCTAGTGACAGGTCTACCTTCCCCAGTGTAGTGAACTAGCCGGGCGGCAAGTAAGTAGCCGGCCGGGGGAGTACCCAGGGGAGTGGGCAGATGGCGGACGCACAGGCAGTCGGGGTCGAGGAAGAGAAGAAACCGAGGAGCGTGCGGGTCGTCCTGCTCGCACTCATGATCACCATGATGCTCGCGATGCTCGACAACATGATCGTGGGCACGGCGATGCCGACGATCGTGGGCGAGCTCGGGGGTCTGGAACACCTCTCGTGGGTCGTGACCGCGTACACCCTCGCGACCGCGGCCTCCACCCCGATCTGGGGCAAACTCGGCGACATGTACGGGCGCAAGGGCGCCTTCATGTCGTCGATCGTGATCTTCCTGATCGGCTCCGCGCTGAGCGGTATGGCCCAGAACATGGGCGAGCTGATCGGCTTCCGCGCCGTCCAGGGTCTGGGCGCGGGCGGTCTGATGGTCGGCGTCATGGCGATCATCGGCGACCTCATACCGCCGCGGGAGCGCGGCAAGTACCAGGGCATGATGGCCGGCGTCATGGCGCTCGCGATGATCGGCGGCCCGCTGGTCGGCGGCACCATCACCGACAACTGGGGCTGGCGCTGGTCCTTCTACATCAACCTGCCGCTCGGCGTGGTCGCGCTGGCTGCGATCAGCGTCGTACTGCATCTGCCGAAGAAGCGGTCGCAGGCGCGCATCGACTATCTGGGCGCCGGGCTGCTGACCGTCGGCATCACCTCCATCGTCCTCGTCACCACCTGGGGCGGCACGGAGTACGCCTGGTCGTCCGCGCGGATCATGGAGTTGATCGGGATCGGCGTCGCCTCGCTGATCGGGTTCGTCTTCTGGCAGACCAGGGCCGCCGAGCCGATCGTGCCGCTGCACATCTTCCGCAGCCGCAACTTCACGCTGATGTCCCTCATCGGCTTCGTCACCGGCTTCGTGATGTTCGGCGCGACCCTCTTCCTGCCGCTGTACCAGCAGTCGGTGCAGGGCGCCTCCGCGACCAACTCCGGTCTGCTGCTCCTGCCGATGCTCGGCGCGATGCTGGTCACCTCGATGGTCGCGGGCCGGGTGACCACCAACACCGGCAAGTACAAGGTCTTCCCGATCGTCGGCAGCGTGCTGATGGTCGTCGGTCTGTACCTGCTGTCGCTGATGGACACCGGGACCAGCCGGTTCACCTCCGGGGTCTACATGGCCGTCGTCGGTCTCGGCATGGGCTGCCTGATGCAGATCACCATGCTGGTCGCGCAGAACAGCGTGCAGATGAAGGACATGGGCGTCGCGTCCTCCTCCACCACCCTGTTCCGTACGCTCGGGTCGTCGTTCGGCGTCGCCATCATGGGCGCGCTGTTCAACAACCGGGTGCAGGACGTCATGGCCGAGCGCGCCGGGTCCCTGGGGTCCAAGGTCACCGAGCAGTCCGCACAGCTGGACGCGGCGAGCCTGGCGAAGCTGCCGGCCGCGGCACGGGAGGCCTACCAGCACGCGGTGTCCTCGGGCACGCACTCGGCGTTCCTGCTGGGAGCCATCGTCGCGGTGGCCGCGCTGGCGGCGTCCCTGTTCGTCAAGGAGGTCCCCCTCAAGGGAGCGGGACCGCAGAAGGCGGACGAGGCGGACGAGACGTCGACGGAGGGCGCGGGCACGCTCCCCTCGGTCGTCGAGGCCGTCTGATCCCCCGTGATCCCGAGATCCCCCGGATCCCAGATCTTCGTGATCCCTCGGATCCCTCGGATCCCTCGGATCCCTCGGATCCCCTGATCTCTCAGTGAGCCGAAGGCCTCCGGTCGGCGTCCGCCCCGGGGGCCTTCGGCGTGGGCGGGGGCCCCCGGCGTCGCAGGGGCCCTTACGGCATGATCGGAAAGCTTCCCGTGCTCGTCGGGGCGTGTTCGGGCAGCCACAGGACGGCGACCGCGCCCTCGGAGGGTATGTGTGCCGGGGCCCCCACCGGGCGGACGTTGCGGAAGGTCAGCCGGGCACCCAGCACGCGGGCCTGACCTGCGGCGATGGTGAGCCCGAGACCGTGGCCGTGTCCGGCGCGGTCGGCGCTGCCGGTGCGGAAGCGGCTGGGGCCCTCGGCGAGCAGGTTCTCGGGGAAGCCGGGGCCGTGGTCGCGGACCCGGATGACCCGGCCCTCGACGGTGACCTGGATCGGCGGCTTGCCGTGCCGGGCGGCGTTGGCGAGCAGGTTGAACAGCACGCGCTCCAGGCGCCGTGGGTCGGTCGTGACCATCGACTCGTGCACGATCCGCACCTCGACGTCGGGGTCCTTGGCCGCCACCCGCCGGGCGACGAACTCGCCCAGCACGATGTCCTGCAGCTCGGCCCGCTCCGAGGCGCCGTCCAGCCGGGCCACCTCCAGGACGTCCTCGACGAGCGTGCGCATGGCCTTCGCCCGGTCCAGGACCAGCTCGGTCGGCCGGCCGGGCGGCAGCAGCTCGGCGGCCGTCAGCAGCCCGGTCACCGGGGTGCGCAGCTCGTGCGCGATGTCGGCGGTGACCCGGCGCTCGGCCTCCAGCCGCTGCTGCAGGGCGTCCGCCATGGCGTCCACCGCGCTCGCCAGGTCGTCGGTCTCGTCCCGGACGACTCCGCCGATGGCGTCCCGCACCCGTACGTCCGGCTCGCCCCTGGCGACCCGGTTGGCCGCGGCCGCCGCCTTGCGCAGCCGGCGCGACAGCTGCCCGCCGATGAGGACGCCGAGCGCGCTGCCGCCCAGGACGACCGCGATGGAGCCGATCACCAGCGCCTGGTCGAGGTCGTAGAGGATGTCCGTGCTGCGGTCGGTGAAGGCGGTGTGCAGGGACAGCACATGACCGTCCTTGAGCGGCACGGCCGCCCAGATGTCCGGCACCCCGCCGGGCCGGTCGGAGACGAACGTCGCCCGGCGGCCCTCCCGGACCTTCTCCCGCAGCTCCGAGGGCAGCCCCGAGTCGTCGATCTTGACGTTGGGGAAGTTCAGCCGCCCGGAGAGCTCGTAACTGCGCTGGGCGACCTGGACGCGCTCGTCCGCCAGGTCGCGCGCGTTGTCCAGCATGGACACCCGGGCCGCGTTGTGCACGACCAGGCTGAGCGCGATCGCGACCAGCGCGCCGACCAGGGCGATCGCCGCGCTCAGCTTCCACCGCAGACCCGTCCGGATGCCCGTGCGCTCCATGTGGGCCGGAACCAGGTGCCGGATCATCCCCCGCATCCCTCCACCTCTACCCCTGCCTCCACCTCTGCTGCCCCTGCCCCGCTCAGGCCTTCAACTTGTAGCCGAAACCGCGGACCGTCTCGATGCGGTCCTGGCCGATCTTCGTGCGCAGCCGCTGCACATGGACGTCGACGACCCGGGTGTCACCGCCCCAGCCGTAGTCCCACACCCGCTCCAGCAGCTTGTCCCGCGACAGGACGGTGCCCGGCGCCGAGGAGAACTCCAGCAGCAGGCGCATCTCCGTCGGGGTGAGGGCGACGGGCTGTCCCGCCCGGCGCACCTCCATGCCCTCGGTGTCGATCTCCAGGTCGCCGAAGGTCAGCACGCCCCCGGCGGTCGCGGCGCTGTCCTCGGCGCGGTCGCCGCCGCCCGCGTGCCCGAAGCGGCGCAGCACGGCGCGGATCCGGGCGACCAGGACGGCGCCGTCGAAGGGCTTGGTCACATAGTCGTCGGCGCCGGCCTCCAGGCCCAGGACGACGTCGATGGAGTCGGCGCGCGCGGACAGCATGATCACGGGCACGGTCGACTCGTCGCGGATGCGCCGGCACAGGCTCACGCCGTCCAGGCCGGGCACCATGACGTCCAGCAACGCGATGTCGGGGCGGTCCGCCCGGAACGCCTCCAGGCCGGACAGTCCGTCGGGCATCGCGGTGACCATGAAGCCGTCCCGCTCCAGGGCGAGCTGGGTGGCCTCGCGGATGACGTCGTCGTCCTCGACGAACAGAACGTGGGTCTGGTCTGCCATCCCGGTGCTCTCAGTCCTCATATGTGGTGTCGGTCGTACCGTGTGGTGTCGGTCGTACGGCGGTCGGGGCGCGGGGCGCCCCTTGAGGGGGACGCCCGGAGCGGGTGGTCCGTTCATTTGTTCATCGGTCGGGGCGGCCCGATCGGTTCACGTCCCCGGAGGTTTTCTCCGCCCGATTCGCGGGCCCGACTCTTCCGGCCGATTCTTCCGCCCGCTTTTCCGCCCGACCACCGCGGTGCAGGCTTCCGCCACGGCCGTACAAGTCCGCTGCTCGCCCCGGGACAGGTCCACCGCTCGCCGCCGTACAGGTCAGCCGCTCGCCGGTACGGGCGTCGGGTCGCCGCCGACTACGGTGCTGTAGTCGTTGTGGGTGCTGAACGCCTCGTCGAAGCCGCCCGAGGTCGCCCAGCGGTAGGTGATCACGTTCTCGCCGGACGGGCTCGAGACGGGGTCGCCCTTCTTGTACACCTGCTTCGTCACCACCAGGTCGCCGCGGTCTATCTCGGCGTACACCGGGGGCTCCTCGTCCTTGAACACGTTCTCGTACCGGTGACCCTCCTCCCGGTACACATACGATCCGACGCCGACCGCGTCACCGCAGGTCAGCACGTTGACGACGACATCGCTGACGGTGTCGTCGGTCAGGTCGCCGTAGGAGACGTCGACCGGGTACTCGTCGCCGACGCAGGGCTTCAGCTCGCGCTTGACCTCCGCCGAGACCTCGGGGTCGTCCTTCACGAGCCGGACCGCGTCCACCTGGCCGCGGGCGGCGGTGGGCTCGACCGAGGGAGAGGCCGTGGTGCCGCCGACCATCGCGTCGGCGTGGGCCGGGCCCTCGTCGCGGGCGCCGGTGCCGCCGGTGGCGCACGAGGCGACGAAAAGGGCGAGGGCGGCGAGCACGGCCACCGCCGTGATCGCCGCCTGGAGGGCGCCTCGGGCCGGTGTGGGCCCTGCGTCGGTCAGGCCGCCACGCAACGCTCCCGCTCCTCACGCTCCAGCGCGCGTGCGTCCAGATCGCGGGCTTCCAGCTCCTCGCGGAGCCGGGCGAGCGCCCGGTGCAGCGTGCTCTTGACCGTTCCCGCCGACATGCCGAGGGCTGCGGCCGTCTCCTCCGTGGACATCTGCTCCCAGTGTCGCAGCACCACGACGCTGCGCTGCTTCGGAGCGAGCACCTTCATCGCGTCCATCAGCAGGGCGCGGTCCGCGTGCTGCTCGGTGGAGTCGTCCACGGACGCGTCCGGGAGCTGCTCGGTGGGCACTTCCTCGAGCTTGCGGGCCCGCCACCACTCGGTCCGCGTGTTGATCATCACCCGGCGCAGATAGGCGTCCGCGAGCCGCTTGTCCGCGATGCCGTCCCAGCGGCCGTACGTCCGCGCCAGCGCCGTCTGCAGGAGGTCCTGTGCGTCGACGGGGTCCGGGACCAGCCGACGGGCGCTGCGCAGCAGCGCGTCCTGTCGGGTGCGGACATACTCCTCGAACTCGAGCACCTCGCCCTGCGCCATGGTCAACCCCTTCGAATCCCCGTTTCCGGCCGGACTGTCGTCCGCCGGTTCCCGCCTGTGGTCGGTAGCCGTCGTGCCGCTGCCGGGCACACAAATGAAGCTACGGAGGTGTTGTCACGGCGCTGTCCGAAGCAGCCTGCGGCTAGCGCTCGGCTGTCCGTCGGTTGTGTAACGGAAATGAGTTCGGGGTAAAGAAGCAGGCTGAATCGCTCGCGTATGGGGCGTTTCATCCCGTCGGGGAGCGTGACAAAGGCGCGCGGACGGCCGTACGGAGCCCGCTCGGCTGTGAACTGACCGTGCGTCAGGTCAGCGGCAGGCGGTACAGCCCGCCTTGCAGCGGCTCCACCAGGCCGTCCGCGACGAGGCCGTCCAGCGCACGCGCGCGTTGCACCGGCTCGTGCCACACGCGGTCCAGGGCCGCCTGCGGCACGGGCGCGTGCGCCTCCCTCAGGACGGCCAGCAGCTTGCCGCGGACCTGCCGGTCGGTGCCGGCGTACGTCTGGCCGCGGCGCGGCGGTCCGTCGTGCTCCGGCTTGCCCGCGAGCCGCCACGCGCACTGTCCGGCGATCGGGCAGCGCACGCACGTCTCGTTCTTCGCCGTGCAGACCAGCGCGCCGAGCTCCATGGACGCGGCGGCCCAGCGGGCGGCGGTCTCCTCGTCGTCGGGCAGCAGGGCGCGGGCCAGCTTGCGCTCGGCCGCCGTGGTGGCGTTCGGCGGATACTGCACGCCGGTCACCGCGCGCGCGAAGACCCGCCGGACGTTGGTGTCCAGGACGGCGTGCCGTCGGCCGTAGGCGAAGGAGGCGACGGCCGCGGCCGTGTACTCGCCGATGCCGGGCAGTGCCAGGAGCTGCGCGTGGTCCGACGGTACGTCGCCGCCGTGCCGTTCCGTTATGGCCACCGACGCCCCGTGCAGCCGCAGGGCGCGGCGCGGGTAGCCGAGCCGTCCCCACGCGCGTACGGCCTCGCCGGGGGCCTCCGCGGCCAGGTCGGCGGGGCGCGGCCAGCGGGCGAGCCACTGCTCGTAGACCGGCAGGACGCGGCTGACCGGCGTCTGCTGGAGCATGAACTCGCTGACCAGCACGCCCCACGCGCCGGCCTCGGGGCGCCGCCACGGCAGGTCGCGGGCGTGCTCGTCGAACCAGCCGATGACGGGGGAGTGCAGGTCGGCTCCGGACGCCTCGCCGGGGATCCTGGGGACCGTTCCGGGGGTCGGCCGCTCGGCGGGCGGCGGGCCGGAGACGTCGTCGGCGGGACGGCTGTACGGGGGCTTCGTGGGCGCAGTCATGGCCCTTCCGATCCTGCCATGCGCGACGGGGCACGCGCGCGTACCGCGGCCCGCAGGGGCGGAGCCCGGAAGCCGCGTCGCGCGTACGCCGTAGTCATGGCCAGAGGTGCAAGGAGCGCGACTGCTAACGCGGAGCGGGCCGGGCGGGCGCAGGGGCGGCGGGGAGGGTGGCGCTCACCGGCTGTCGCCGGGGGGCGGTCGGTGAGTGAAATCGGCTGCGGAGGAGCGGAGGCGCGGAGTCCGGAAGGGCGGTCCGAGGGACGACCGGAAGGCCGACCGGAATGATGATCCGGAAAAGTTGTGGTCGTGGCGGCGGGTGGGGCCAGGTAAGCCGACGATCTCTCGTACAGTTTGCGCCGTGGGATCTCTGCGCAATCCGGTCGGTCCGCTTCCCTCCACCATCTACTGGCGACGGAGGGGCGTACTGCTGTCCGTGATCGCCCTGTTGGCGTTGCTGGTCACGTGGATCGTGGCCTCGGGCGGGGGCGGCGGCGACAACGGAACCGACGGGGCCAACGGCAAGAATCCCGCGTCCTCCATCACGCCGGGGCCGTCCGGCTCCGGGCCCGCGATCAGCCAACACCCGGGCGGGCGCGACGAGTCGAGCGAGGGGGCCTCCAGTGGCTCCGGCTCGGGCACGGGATCGGGGTCGGGGGACGGCTCCGGCGACTCCGGCACGGGCAGCGTCGGCTCGACGGGCTCCGACGGCGCGGATGACAGCGCCAACGGCAGCGGCAGCGGTTCGGGCACGACGCTGCCGGCCGGGACCACGCTGCCCAACTGCACCGCCAGCATCGTCACGTTGACCCTGCGCAGCGTCCAGAACGCGTACTCGCCCGACGAGACGCCCACGTTCCGGCTGACCGCGAAGAACTCCTCCGGAAGCGACTGCAAGGTCGATCTCGGGCCCAAGAGCGCGGTGTTGACGATCACTCAGGCAGACGGCGACGACGACTACTGGTCGTCGGCCGACTGCCCCAAGACGTCCGGCGGTCTGCTGTACCGGGTGCCGGCCGGCGGCGACTTCGTCTACACCGTGAAGTGGGACCGCAAGCCGAGCGCACCGCAGTGCGCGACGCCTCCGGCGGGTACGGCGGGCGCGGGCACGTATCTCGTGGAGGCGAAGGCCCCCGGCTTTGCGAAGGCGCAGACGTCGTTCGTGCTCGAGGCCGACTGAGCCGGCGCCCCCGGGGGTGCGCAGGGGCGCGACCAGGCGCTACGACTCACAACTCGCGCCCGCGCGGGACTCGGCGCACAGCAACGGCCCGCGCCCCTCGGCGCACGCCACCCGGGCCAAGGGCGCCGGTCTCACGCCGTACTGCTTGAGTCCGGATGCATCGCGTGCGCAGACGTACCGCGTGCGTCAGACGTACCGCTCCAGGATCGACGACTCCGCCAGACGGGACAGGCCCTCGCGGACGCTGCGGGCTCGGGCCTCGCCGACGCCGTCCACCGTCTGGAGGTCGTCGACGCTCGCGGCGAGGAGCTTCTGCAGGCTGCCGAAGTGCTCGACGAGCCGGTCGATGATCGCACCCGGGAGGCGCGGGACCTTGGCCAGGAGGCGGAAGCCGCGCGGTGAGACGGCCGAGTCGAGAGCCTCGGGGGAGCCGGTGTAGCCCATGGCGCGGGCCACCGTGGACATTTCGAGGAGTTCGGCGTGGGTGAGCGCGTTCAGCTCGTACAGCGCCTCGTCGACCGTGCGGGAGCGCTTGGCGGTGGGCTCCGGAACGTAGTCCCGGACCACCAGCTCGCGCTCCGGCTCCACGCCGGCGATCAACTCGTCGAGCTGGAGGGCGAGCAGACGCCCGTCCGTGCCCAGTTCGACCACGTATTCGGCGATTTCGGTGGCGATGCGGCGCACCATCTCCAGGCGCTGGGCCACCGCGGAGACGTCCCGGACCGTGACCAGGTCCTCGATCTCCAGCGCCGACAACGTGCCCGCGACCTCGTCCAGGCGGAGCTTGTAGCGCTCCAGGGTGGCCAGGGCCTGGTTCGCGCGGGACAGGATAGCCGCCGAGTCCTCCAGGACGCGGCGCTGTCCGTCGACGTACAGGGCGATCAGGCGCATGGACTGGGAGACCGACACGACGGTGAAGTCCACCTGCTTGCTGACCCGGTCCGCCGTACGGTGCCGGGTGCCCGTCTCCTCCGTGGGGATCGTGGGGTCCGGCACCAGCTGGACGCCGGCCCGCAGGATCTTCGACAGGTCGGAGGAGACCACGATGCCGCCGTCGAGCTTGCACAGCTCACGCAGGCGCGTGGCCGTGAACTCGACGTCCAGGACGAATCCGCCCGTGCACATCGTCTCGACGGTCTTGTCGGAGCCCAGCACGATGAGCCCGCCGGTGTTGCCGCGCAGGACCCGCTCCAGGCCGTCGCGCAGGGCCGTCCCGGGGGCCACCGCGCTCAGCGCGGCGCGCATCAGGCCGTCGGCGCCGGAACTCCCACCAGACTTTCCGGGAGCTGCCGCCCGGTCGTTGGCTGCCACTGCACTCCTCCGGTCACAGGTTCTGAGGCGCTCCCGTTTCGCGCACTGGTTTCGTACGGACGGGCGAGACCAGGGCAAAGTCTACCGGCGGTCCTCCGCTTCCCGTGGGGCCTCTCGGCGACGGGACCGCGGCAGCACCCGCAGAGCGTCCCCTATGTCCGCGACTTCCAGGACCTTCATGCCGGCCGGGACCTTGCCGGGGTCGCCCGGCACGAGCGCGTGCGTGAAGCCCAGACGGTGGGCTTCGGAGAGCCTGCGCTGGACGCCCGTGACCCGTCTGACCTCGCCCGCGAGGCCTACTTCGCCGATCGCGACGAGGTTCTTCGGCAGTGGGGTGTCGCTCGCGGCGGAGGCCAGCGCGAGGGCGATCGCCAGGTCCGCGGCGGGCTCCGAGAGCTTCACCCCGCCGACCGTCGCCGAGTAGATGTCCCGTTTGCCCAGGGCGCTGATCCGGCCGCGCTGCTCCAGGACGGCGAGCATCATCGAGACCCGGGACGTCTCCAGACCGGAGGTCGTCCGGCGCGGGGAGGGGATCTGCGAGTCGACGGTGAGGGCCTGGACCTCCGCGACGAGCGGGCGGCGGCCCTCCAAGGTGACCGTCAGACAGGTGCCCGGGACCGGTTCGTCACGACGGGTCAGGAAGAGGCCGCTCGGGTCGGTGAGGCCCGTGATGCCCTCGTCGTGCAGTTCGAAGCAGCCGACCTCGTCGGTGGCGCCGTAGCGGTTCTTCACGCCCCGGACGAGACGCAGGCGCGCGTGCCGGTCGCCCTCGAAGCTCAGGACGACGTCCACCAGGTGTTCCAGCAGGCGGGGGCCGGCGATCGCGCCGTCCTTGGTGACATGTCCCACCAGGAGCGTGGACATGCCGCGTTCCTTGGAGGCGCGGATCAGGGCGCCGGCGACCTCGCGGACCTGGGCCATGCCGCCCGGGGCTCCGTCGATCTCCGGGGAGGCCACCGTCTGCACGGAGTCCACGATCAGCAGCGACGGCTTCACCGCGTCCAAGTGGCCGAGGACAGCCGCCAGATCGGTCTCGGCGGCCAGATACAGGTCGTCGTCGATCGCGCCGATCCGGTCGGCGCGCAGCCGGACCTGGGACGCCGACTCCTCGCCCGTCACATACAGCGTGCGGTGCTCGGCGCTCGCCGCCTTGGCCGCCACGTCCAGCAGAAGGGTCGACTTGCCGACGCCGGGCTCGCCCGCGAGCAGGACGACCGCGCCGGGGACCAGTCCGCCGCCGAGCACCCGGTCCAGCTCGGGCACGCCGGTGGAGCGGGCGGTGGCCTGACGGCCGTCGACCTGGCCGATGGGCACGGCGGAGGTGGTGACGCGGCCCGGCGCCGTCGTGCGCACCGCGGGCGCGCCGTACTCCTCGACCGTCCCCCAGGCCTGGCACTCGGGGCAGCGGCCGAGCCATTTGGCCGTCTGCCAGCCGCATTCCGTGCAGCGGTAGGACGGACGGTCCTTGGCGGTCTTCGTACGGGTGGCCATGCGCAAACCGTAACCGCCGCGACTGACAGCCGGACGCGCCTGTGGACGAACGGCGTTCCCGGCCGCCCCGCGCCGGCCCCCGGACGGGACGGGCACCCCCTGTGAACCAGCCACCCCCGTCACGAATGAGCCATGGAACCCCCCTTTCCTGTCCCCTTATGAGGGATCGTTTCACCCGTACGGATTAAAAGGACTCAAGGGACAAGAAGACCTAGTTCCGCGCCGCCTACGGTCCACGGGTGATGAGCAGCAGCCCGGAAACCTCGACCCGCACGACCGGCGCACACCGGGTGCAGCGGGAGGCGCACGACCCCACTGCGGCGCGTACGCCGGCGCAGCGGACGCCCGCGCGCTACGAGCCGTACCTGGACGGACTCTTCACCTACTGCCTGTCCGTCCTGTGCGACCACGACGCGGCCATCGCCGCCCTCGGCGACGTCCTCGCGCTCGCCGAGCGGCGCGGCCACCGTGTCCCGGGCGCCGTCGGCGATCTCCGGGCCTGGCTGTACGCCCTGGCCCGCTGGTCCTGTCTGCGCAGGCTGACCGAGGCCAAGCAGAAACGTCAGGGCACGCACGCGGCGGGCCGTCCCGCCGCCCACCGAGAGCCGGGCGCGCAGCCCGCCGCCACCCCGACCGTCCCCGACGACCAGGAGCAGCAGCGGCGGCGCGAACTCGCCCTGCTCGCCTGGCCGGAGGCCGCCGGCACCACCCCGGAGCAGCGTGAGGCGCTCGAACTCGCCGTACGCCACCGCCTCGCCGCCCACGAGGTCGCCGCCGTCCTCGGCATGGACCACGTGTCCGCCCGCGAGCTGCTGGCCTGCGCCGCCTGCGAGGTCGAGCGCACCCGCGCGGCCCTCGCCGTCGTGGAGACCGGCGGCTGCCCCGGCGTGGCCCGGCTCACCGGCGACCGTCGGCTGGTGCTCAGCGCGACCCTGCGGCGCGAACTGGTCCGGCACGTCGACGACTGCCCGCACTGCCGCCGGGCCGCCGAGCGCGCCGTCCCCGGCCGCTGGCCCGGCGCCGGGGTCACCCCCGCCGAGCTGCCCGTCCTGGAGGCGCCCCGCGCGGCCCTGCACCTGGCGATGGCGCACCTCCCGCGCGCGCGGGGCGCCGATGCGCCGCGCTTCGACCGGCGCGGCTTCCCGATGGACCCCAAGGACCGCGCCGCCCGCCGGGACCGGCTGCGCGCGCGTGCCGTCACCACGACCGTGGTCGCCACCGTCATCGCGGCGCCCGTGCTCGCCCTGTGGGCGGCCTACCGCGCCACCCCGACCGGCGAGGGCGGCGACGGGCGCTCGGCCAGCGCCAGCGAGGCCCACGACCCCGGCAGCCTCGACGGCGGGACGGCCGGCGGCTACGAGAACGCCGGAAACGCCAGCACCAGGCCCGGCTCCGGCTTCGACAAGACCGGCAAGGGCGGCAGGCCCGACGTCTCCGTGGAGGTCGTCAGCGTCACGGGACTCGGCAAGAAGGGCGCCGGAGGCCTCTCCGTGACGGCCGGCAACAGCGGCGACACCACCCTGATCACGCTCACCGCGTCCGACGACGCCGACGCCCCGGTCCGTTGGTCGGCCACCACCCCGGCCCCCTGGCTCTACCTCAGCGAGTCCACGGGCTCCCTGAAGCCCGGCGAGTCGGTGACGATCAAGGTGTACGTCGACTCTCTGCGCGAGCCGTCAGGGCACTGGCACGCGCGCGTGGCGGTCGCCCCGGCGGGCGCGGTCGTCTCCATCGACGGCTACGGCAGGGCGCCCGGCGGCCCCGGGAACCCCGGTCCCGGCCGCCCCGGACATCCCGGTGACCAGCCCCCGTCGTCCGGCGACCCGGAGCCGACCCCCACCGCCCCCGCCTCCCCGGACCCCGCCCCGAGCGACCCGCCGCCCTCCTCCGACCCCGAGCCCACGCCCGGCGACCCGTCCCCGTCGGCCCCGCAGAGCTCGACGCCGCCGCCTACCGACAACGGCGACAACGGCGACAACGGTGACCCGAGCCCGACGACGTCGTAGCCCTCAGGCGACTCAGGCGACTCCGGGGCCTCCTGGGCCTCAGCCGACCGGGCCGACCGGCTTGACCGGGTCCGCCGGATGCGGCGCCAGCAGCGGAAGCTGCGAGGCCAGCCGCTCCTCGCACAGCTCGACCAGCCGGTCGTAGCCCGCCTTGCCCATCAGCTCGGTCAGCTCCGGCCGGTAGGACACGTACACCGGGTCGCCCGCGCCGTGCGCCGAGGTCGCCGACGTGCACCACCAGTGCAGGTCATGGCCGCCCGGACCCCAGCCGCGGCGGTCGTACTCGCCGATCGAGACCTGCAGCACGCGTGTGTCGTCGGGCCGGTCGATCCAGTCGTACGTCCGGCGCACCGGCAGCTGCCAGCAGACGTCCGGCTTGGTCTCCAGCGGCTCGCGGCCCTCCTTCAGGGCCAGGATGTGCAGCGAGCAGCCCGCGCCGCCGGCGAAGCCGGGGCGGTTCTGGAAGATGCACGAGCCGTTGAAGGGGCGGGTCTGGCGGGAGCCCTCGTCGTCCTCCGAGACCCAGCCGCCGCGCTCGCCCTCGGCGTGGTGCTGCCAGATGTCGGGCGTGAGCCGAGCCACATGCCCGGCGACCCGCTGCTCGTCGTCCTCGTCGGAGAAGTGGGCGCCCAGCGAGCAGCAGCCGTCGTCCGCGCGGCCCGCCTGGATGCCCTGGCAGCCGCTGCCGAAGATGCAGTTCCAGCGAGAGGTCAGCCAGGTCAGATCGCACCGGAAGACCTGTTCGTCGTCCGCCGGATCAGGGAACTCCACCCACGCGCGCGCGAAGTCGAGGCCCTTCTCGTCCGCAGCCAGGGCCTTCTTCGACTTCTTCGCCGACGTCACCGGCTTCGCCTGCGCAGAACCGGCGGTGGATTTGTCAGGATTCGCCTTTTTCGTCTTTGGCACCCGTCCAGGGTAAGTCGCCGAAGGCCCCTTAGGGGACGGTCGACCGCCTCGTGGGCAGTAGCGTTCCCTACATGAGACTCGGTGTCCTCGACGTGGGATCGAACACGGTGCATCTGCTGGTCGTGGATGCGCACCCGGGCGCGCGCCCCCTGCCCGCGCACTCGCACAAGGCGGAGCTGCGCCTTGCCCAACTCCTCGACGAGGACGGAGCGATCGGCCCCGAGGGCGTCGACAAACTGGTCACCGTCGTCCACGAGGCGCTCCAGGCGGCCGAGGACAAGGGCGTCGAGGACCTGCTGCCGTTCGCGACCTCCGCCGTGCGCGAGGCCAGCAACGCCGACGACGTCCTCGCGCGCGTGCAGACCGAGACCGGCGTCGAGCTCCAGGTCCTCAGCGGCGCCGAAGAGGCCCGCCTCACCTTCCTCGCGGCCCGCCGCTGGTTCGGCTGGTCGGCCGGAAAACTCCTGGTCCTGGACATCGGCGGCGGCTCCCTGGAGATCGCCTACGGCATCGACGAGGAGCCCGACAAGGCCGTGTCCCTGCCGCTGGGCGCCGGCCGCCTCACCGCGGGCTGGCTGCCCGGCGACCCGCCCGAACCCGAGGACATAAGGGCCCTGCGCCGGCACGCCCGCGCGCAGATCGCCCGTACGGTGGGGGAGTTCAGCCGGTTCGGCGCCCCCGACCGGGTCGTCGCCACGTCGAAGACCTTCAAGCAGCTCGCCCGCATCGCCGGCGCCGCCCGCTCCACCGAGGGCGTCTTCGCCCAGCGCGAGCTCAAGCGCGAGTCCCTGGAGGCCTGGGTGCCCCGGCTGGCCGGCATGACCACCGCCCAGCGCACCGCGCTCCCGGGCGTCTCCGAGGGTCGAGCCAACCAGCTGCTCGCCGGCGCGCTGGTCGCCGAGGGCACGATGGACCTCTTCGGCGTGGAGACGCTGGAGATCTGCCCGTGGGCGCTGCGAGAGGGCGTGATCCTGCGCCGACTCGACCACATGGGCTCGGTGTAGTCGACGTACAGCATGGACGTACGCCGCGGACGCACGCCGTGGACGTACGGCATGGATGTCGTGCGCCATGAGCGACTCACGTCACAGGCGACCTACGCCACGAGCGGCCACAAACCACCCGTACCGCGCGTGGCGAAGTCCACAACGGGTAACAGACGCCCGTTCGCACCGAACCGCACCCCGTAACCTGTCCCCCATGGCAGAGCCAGTCGTGCGCATCCCGGATGCGAAGGTCGCCCTGTCGACGGCCTCGGTCTACCCGGAGTCGACGTCGACGGCCTTCGAGATCGCCGCGCGCCTCGGATACGACGGCGTCGAGGTCATGGTCTGGAACGACCCGGTCAGCCAGGACGTCGACGCGCTGCGCAGACTGAGCGACTACCACCGCATCCCGATCCTCGCCGTGCACGCTCCCTGCCTGCTCATCACCCAGCGGGTCTGGTCGACCGACCCGTGGACCAAGCTGCAGCGGGCGCGCGCGGCGGCCGAGAAACTGGGCGCGAGCACGGTCGTCGTCCACCCGCCGTTCCGCTGGCAGCGCCAGTACGCGCGCGACTTCGTGAGCGGCATCTGGCGGATGGCGAACGAGACGGACGTACGGTTCGCCGTCGAGAACATGTACCCCTGGCGCTACCGCGACCGCGAGATGCTCGCGTACGCGCCGGACTGGGACGTGACGAAGGACGACTACCGCCACTTCACGATCGATCTCAGCCATGCCGCGACGTCCCGCACGGACGCGATGCAGATGGTCGACCGCATGGCCGACCGCCTCGGTCACGTCCACCTCGCCGACGGGAACGGCTCCGCCAAGGACGAGCACCTGGTCCCTGGCCGCGGCAGCCAGCCCTGCGCCGAGCTGCTGGAACGGCTCGCGGCGACCGGCTTCGACGGGCACGTCGTCATCGAGGTCAACACCCGACGCGCCATGTCCGGCGCCGAACGTGAGGCCGACCTCGCGGAGGCCCTGGCCTTCACCCGGCTGCACCTGGCCTCGGCGGCCAAGGTGCCCCGGCGGTGACCCGATGACCCGCACCGGCACGAGTTCCGGTAACGGCGCCAGCAGCAGCATCGGTACCGGTACCGGTGCGACCGCCCGCAAGCGCGGCCGCCCCCCTCGTACGGAATCCGCCGACACCCGCGACCGGATCCTGACCGCGGCCCGCGAGCAGTTCTCCGAGCGGGGCTACGAGAAGACGTCCGTGCGAGGCATCGCCAAGGCCGCCGGGGTCGATTCGGCGCTGGTCCACCACTACTTCGGCACCAAGGAGAAGGTCTTCGAGGCGGCCATCGAGGTCGCCTTCGCGCCCGCGCTCAACGCGCCCGAAGCGGTCGCCGACGGCCCCCTGGAGGGCGTGGGCGAGCGGCTGACCCGCTTCATCTTCGGCATCTGGGAGAACCCCACCACGCGTACGCCCCTGCTGGCGATCGTCCGCTCCGCCGTGAACAACGACACCGCGGCCGCCGTCTTCCGCCGCCTGGTCGCCTCCCAGCTGCTGCGCCGCATCGCCGTCCAGCTGGACCTGCCGGACGCGGAACTGCGCGCCGAGCTGGCGGCGGCGCAGCTGGTGGGCGCGGCGATGCTGCGATACGTGATCAAGGTGGAGCCGCTGGCCTCGGCGGATCTGGAGCGCATCGTCGAGCGGCTGGCGCCGGTGGTGCAGGGGCATCTGACCGGGCCCTGACCGGCTGGGACCGGGCTCTGACGGGGCTAGGGAGGGGCTAGGGCGGGGCTAGGGCAGGGCTCGGGCGGGGCTCGGAAGTGCCGCCGGTTTCCGAGACGGGTGTCCCGTAATGCGGACACCGTGTCCGCCCCCTGGATGACCGGCGTACGCTCGTTAGCAGTCAGAAGTCTCTGATCGCAGTTCTCTGCAGCCCTCTGCAGTCCCTGAAGGAGCGAGCGACGATGCCCGAGCTGAGGTCCCGCACAGTCACCCACGGTCGCAACATGGCGGGCGCCCGCGCCCTTATGCGCGCCTCCGGTGTACCCGGTGCGGACATCGGCCGGAAGCCGATCATCGCGGTGGCCAACAGCTTCACCGAGTTCGTGCCCGGCCACACGCACCTCCAGCCCGTCGGCCGGATCGTCAGCCAGGCGATCACCGAGGCAGGCGGCATCCCGCGCGAGTTCAACACGATCGCCGTCGACGACGGCATCGCGATGGGCCACGGCGGCATGCTCTACAGCCTCCCCTCCCGCGACCTGATCGCGGACAGCGTGGAGTACATGGTCGAGGCGCACTGCGCCGACGCCCTGATCTGCATCTCCAACTGCGACAAGATCACCCCGGGCATGCTGAACGCGGCCCTGCGCCTGAACATCCCGACGGTCTTCGTCTCCGGCGGCCCGATGGAGTCCGGCCGCGCCACCCTGGTCGACGGCACGGTCCGCACGCTCGACCTGGTCGACGCGATCTCCGACGCCGTGAACGACAAGATCTCGGACGAGGACATCCTCCGTATCGAGGAGAACGCCTGCCCGACCTGCGGCTCCTGTTCCGGCATGTTCACCGCCAACTCGATGAACTGCCTGACCGAGGCCATCGGCCTCTCCCTCCCCGGCAACGGCTCGGTCCTGGCCACGCACACCGCCCGCAAGGCGCTGTACGAGAACGCGGCCCGCACGGTCATGGACATCACCCGCCGCTACTACGAGCAGGACGACGAGACGGTCCTGCCCCGCACCATCGCCAACTTCGCGGCCTTCCAGAACGCCATGGCGCTCGACATCGCGATGGGCGGCTCGACGAACACGATCCTGCACCTGCTGGCGGCGGCGCAGGAGGCGGGCGTCCCGTTCGGCCTGGAGGAGATCAACGAGGTCTCGCGCCGCGTCCCCTGCCTGGCGAAGGTCGCCCCGAACGTCGCCAAGGACCGCACGTACTACATGGAGGACGTGCACCGCGCCGGCGGCATCCCCGCCCTCCTCGGCGAACTGCACCGCGCCGGTCTGCTCAACGAGGACGTGTACTCCGTCCACAGCCCCTCCCTGGCCGACTGGCTGAAGACGTGGGACGTCCGCGGAGGGTCGCCCTCTCCGGAGGCGATCGAGCTGTGGCACGCGGCCCCGGGATGCGTGAGGTCGGCCGAGGCCTTCTCCCAGTCCGAGCGCTGGGAGGCCCTGGACGAGGACGCCGAGGGCGGCTGCATCCGCTCCGCCGAGCACGCGTACAGCAAGGACGGCGGCCTCGCGGTCCTGCGCGGCAACCTCGCCGTCGACGGCTGCGTGGTCAAGACGGCCGGCGTCGACGAGTCGATCTGGACCTTCGAGGGCCCGGCCGTCGTCTGCGAGTCGCAGGAGGAGGCCGTCGAGAAGATCCTCAACAAGCAGGTGACGCACGGCGACGTCGTCGTCATCCGCTACGAGGGTCCCAAGGGCGGCCCGGGTATGCAGGAGATGCTCTACCCCACCTCCTTCCTCAAGGGCCGCGGCCTCGGCAAGACCTGCGCCCTGATCACCGACGGCCGTTTCTCCGGCGGCACGTCCGGCCTGTCCATCGGCCACGCGTCCCCCGAGGCGGCCTCCGGCGGCACGATCGCCCTGGTCGAGAACGGCGACCGCATCCGCATCGACATCCCGAACCGCACCATCGAGCTCCTCGTCGACGACGCCGAGCTGGCCCGCCGCGAGGCCGCCCTCGGCGGGGTCTACGCCCCGAAGAACCGCGAGCGCAAGGTCTCCGCCGCCCTGCGCGCCTACGCGGCGATGGCCACGAGCGCCGACAAGGGCGCGGTGCGGGACGTGTCGAAGCTGGGCTGACGCCCACACGCGCTTGACCGTCGCGAGGGGCCGCTTCCGAGGGAGGCGGCCCCTCGCGCTGTGGCCAGGCAGATCACCAGATCACCAGATCACCCGGTCAGGAGATCTGGTGACCTGATCACCAGCTCGCCGGATCCCGCCCGTCCACCGCGAACACGGTCCCGTCGGGGGCGCCCGCGTAGACCCGGCCGTCGACGAGGACGGGTGTGGGCAGGGCGCTGCTGATCCGGTCGGAGTCGGTGCCGAGCCGGGGCTTCGTCTGTCCGAGCAGCCTGCCGGTGCGGGCGTCCGTGGCGAGCAGCCGCCCGTCCGCGGCGGTCAGATACACATGGCTGCCGTCCGAGACCGGGGCCGAGCCGCGGTAGACGGCCGTCTCCAGGCTCCACAGCCGCTTGCCCGCCACCGTGTCGAAGGCCTCCAGCGACCCGCCGGTGGCCAGCAGGTACACGATGTCCCCGGACACCCCGGCCGTCGGGTCCGACCGCCGAACGGGCAGCTCCACCCGGTGCGCCGACCGGGCCCCGGGGTCGTAGCGGACGACGGCGTCGGTGTAGCCCGAGCCCAGGTCGACCGAGCGGAAGAACACGTCCCCGTCATGGCTGCCGACCGGCGTCAACGTGCCCTGCAGCCGCGCGTCCCACCGCACCTCGCCCGTCTCCGGATCCACGGCGGTGACCTTGGTGGTCCCTCCGTCGGACGCGCTCGTCGCGTACGCCAGCGAGTCCCCGGCGAACGACGAGAAGTACGGCGCGCTCTGGCCCGCGACGGCATGGCTCCACTTCGTCTCGCCCGACGCGCCGTCCACGCCCGTGACCGTCCCGTCGGCGGAGGTGAGCAGGAGCATGCCGCCGGCGGACTGCATTCCGCTGTGCTCGGGCATGGCCCGCTGCCAGCGCGCCTCGCCGGAGGCCGGGTCGAGCGCCTCCAACTGCGGGCCCTGGTCCGTCAGCGGCTGGACCAGTTCCCCGGCGAGCACCGGCGGGCCGGTCCGCCGCGACTTCGCGACGGAGTGCTTCCACAACCGCTTGCCGTCGGACGGATCGAGCGAGAAGACCACACCGGGCTGGGAGCAGAGCAGCTTCCCTTCCCCGTACGAGCACTGGGGCACGGTCGGCGTGGCGGCCACCGACGCGGCCTCCCACGCGTCGAACCCGGCCGGCGCGGTCCGCGGGCTGCCGTCCTGTCGCGCGGGCGTGTCACCCAGCGCCTGCACCGACACGAACACCCCGCCGACGACGAGCGCCAACGCCCCCGCCACCACGGCCACCCGCCCCCGCGCACTCCGCACACTCAGCGGGAACCGCCGCGCCCGCCGAGCCCGGGCCGCGCCCGCCTCTGCATCCGCCCCTGCGCCCGCATGTGCATCCGCGCCCGCCGCGGCATCCGCCCCCCGGCCCGCTCCCGGGCCCGCATCCGCTCCCGGGCCCGCATCGGTGTCCGTGTCCGCATCGGTGTCCGCGACCGTCGCCCGCTGCTCCGGTATGAACGCCTGCGTGTCGTACGAGGCCGCCACCGACCGCAGTTCGCGCATCAGCTCGTCGGGCGTGGGCCGGCCCTCGGGCTCCTTGGCGAGACAGCGCACCACCAGCGGAAGGAGGTTCCCCGGTACGCCCGTCAGGTCCGGCTCGTCGTGGACGACCTGGTAGGCGACGATGTACGGGCTGTCGGAGTCGAACGGTCCGCGTCCCGTCGCCGCGTGCACCATCACGGACCCGAGCGCGAAGACGTCGGCGGCCGGCCCGACCTCCCGGGGCCGCCGGAACTGCTCCGGCGCCATGAACGGCGGCGTGCCGATCAGCTTGCCCGTCTCGGTCCGCAGCTCGCTGTCCTTCGGCCGGGAGATGCCGAAGTCGATCACCTTCGGACCGTCCTCGGCGAGCAGCACGTTGCTGGGCTTCAGATCGCGGTGCACGACCCCGACCCGGTGGATGTCGCGCAACGCCTCCGCGAGCCCGGCCATCAGCCGCCGCAACTCGCCCGAGCCCATGGGCCCGTTCCGCTTCACCTGCTCGGCGAGCGTCGAGCCAGGGATGAACAGCGTGGCCATCCACGGCCGTTCGGCCTCCGGGTCGGCGTCGACGACCGGCGCGGTGAAGGCCCCGCTCACCTGCCGCGCGGCCGCCACCTCCTGCCGGAACCGCCCCCTGAACTCGGGGTCCCGCGCGAACTCCGCGTGTACGACCTTGACCGCGACCTTCATCCCGGAGGTGCTCCGGGCCAGGTGCACCACGCCCATGCCGCCGGAACCCAGGCATGACTCCAGGCGGTAGTGACCGGCGTACTCCGGAAGTTCCGCTTCCGCGCCCGCTCCGGTGCTGCGCTGTGGCGTCATGGAACTCACCCCCGTGCTGTTCTCCGCGCGCGCGACGCACGGAGCCTAGTCGATGACTCTGACGAGTCCGAGGCGGCTTGCTAGCCTCCGCGTACGAATCACGTACATATGTTTTATGGCGTGTTCTAAGGGAATCAACGTGTCCCCATGGGAGTCATGGGGACCAACGGGGGAGGTTTTCATGTCTGTTGACCGCGCGCAGGAGACGGTGGAAGAGACGGCCGGCAGCGAGTCGGAGGCGGTCGCCACGGCCGCGGCGGCGGTGACGTACTACTCGATCGCGCCGGGCGTCCGGCTCAACGTCCGCAGCGGCCCCGGCACCGGCTACAGCATCGTGCGCGTCCTGCCCGAGGGCTCCAAGGTCGCGATCTACTGCCAGACGCCGGGCACCTCGGTCGCCGGCCCGTACGGCACCTCGAATATCTGGGACAACATCGGCAACGGCGACTTCGTCTCGGACGCCTATGTGCACACCGGCAGCGACGGCTACGTCGCCTCGCACTGCGCCTGACCTACGGCGGCCCCGGGGCGACCCGGGGCCGACCCGGGGGTACACGCGGGAGCCGCCCCACCTGGGAGCCCGCCTCCGCCCGGAGCCATAATCGTCCCGTGAGCGACGAAAACGGCGCCCCGGACACGGGCGAGGCGGCACCCGCGGACCAGACGGCTCTTCCCGGCCAGGGGGCGGCTCCCGGTCAGGGGGCGGTTCCCGGCGGCCCCCGCCCCGAGCCCCTCCGCCTCTTCGGCACGACCTGGGTGAACCGCGACCCCGGCTACCAGGGCTACACGGCCCGCCGCATCGCCGCGTCCGTCGGCTCCCTCGCCGCCGTCACCGTCTCCTGCCTCGTCCTGCGCTTCGCCTACCAGGGCCTGGCGATCGCCGACATCGGCAGCTTCGTGACGGTGCTGGTCGTGGCGATGTTCGCGATCTGCAGCGCGCTCGCCTTCCGCCACACCTGGGACGCCTTCGCCAAGCGCCCCGACCCCGACCGCCAGGCCTCCCTGCGAGGGCTGCTCGCCATCGGCTTCGTCGGCTCGCTGGTCGCCTACTTCTTCCGCTCCCTCACCGAGGCCCCCGGCGAGAAGCTCCACCGCGAGGAGTACGACACGGCCCGCCAGGCCTACGAACGCCGCACGTCCCGCCGCACGGGCAACCCCTCGAAGAAGCGCCGCCGCGGCTGAGGCCTTTCCCGAGCTGACTGAGCTGACCGAACGTTCCACGGGCATCCCACGTCACAGGGCCATGGAACGCATCAGCAGGACGCCGTACGCCGCCCCCCTGACCGCCGCCGCTCTCACGACGCTCCTCTCCGCCCTCCTGTCGGGCTGCGGCCCGACGCCCACCGACACCGCCACCGCGGCCCCCAGCGTGCGGCCGTCCCACCCGGCCGCTCTCACCGGCGTCGTATGGAAGCTCGACAGCGTGACCACCGACGGAACCCGCCACCCCGTCCCCGAGAACATCTCCGCCTGGCTGAAGCTCGACGCCGGGAGCGCCGGGAGCGCGGGGAGCGCGGGGAGCGCCGGGACCGGCGGGAACGGCGAGACGGGCACGACGATCACCGGCTTCGACGGATGCAACCACTTCAAGAGCACCGCAAAGATCAGCACCGGCATCGGCACCGGCACCGGCGCAGCCACCCTCACCTTCGCCGACGACATCACCTCCACCGCGATCGGCTGCTACCTCGGCCCCGACGGCGCCCCGGACTTCACCCGGAACTTCCCGCCCGGCACCGGCCCCTTCCGCGCCGAGACCACCGCCGACACCCTCACGCTGACCACCACGGACGGCGCCGGCACCACGATCCGCCTCCACGCCGAACTCCCCGCGGTCACCATGGATTCATGACGGCTTCCTCCCACACCATCCCCTCCCACTCTTCCGACCCCTCCCACCCCTCCCGAGCCCACTCCTTCAACTCCGCCGCGGCCCAGTACGCCGCCAACCGCCCCTCCTACCCGACCGCCCTCCTGGAAGCGATCGAGGACCTGGCGGGCCGCCCCCTCGCCGGGGCGCGCGTCGCGGACGTCGGCGCCGGGACCGGCATAGCGACGGCCCTGCTGCACGCCCGCGGCGCCCACGTCCTCGCCGTCGAGCCCGGGGACGGCATGGCGGCGCAGTTCCGCAACGCCCTCCCCGACGTGCCGATCGTCCGCGGGGACGGCGACCGCCTCCCCCTCGCGACCGCCTCCCTCGACTTCCTGACCTACGCCCAGTCCTGGCACTGGACCGACCCGGCCCGCTCGGTCCCGGAGGCCCTGCGCGTACTGCGTCCCGGCGGCGCGCTCGCCCTCTGGTGGAACACCGGCGCCTTGGACGTCCCGTGGATCGAGGCCCAGGCGGACCGCATCCAGCGCCACTTCGGCATCGACGGGGTCGTGGAGAAGAACGGCGACGGCAGCCGCTCGGCCCTCGCCGACCCCACGGGCCGACTGGACTTCGTCCACCGCCGGGTCCGCTGGAACCGCCGCGTCCCCGTCGACCTCCATCTGGCCAACATCAGCAGCCACTCGATCTTCCTGGTCCACGGCGAGGAGAGCACCGCCGCCTTCCTCACCGAGGAGCGCCGCCACCTCCTCACCGCCTTCCCGGACGGCACGATCGAGGAGACCTACGACGTGGAACTACTGCTGGCCACCTCCCCCTGAAGCCCCTTCCCCTGAAGCCCCTCCTCCTGAAGCCGTTCTGCCTCCGCCCGCCGCTCCCGTGCGGCGGCCCATCCCTCAAGGGCCGCCGCGCAGGCATGGTCCACATGCCGCAGCCCGCCCAACTCCAGCCGGACCTCACGGTCGTACGGCAGCGCGTCCAACGCGTCCAGCAGCTTCGGCAGCCGCAGAAACGTCGCATGCCCGAGCACCCGTACGACGATCCCGGCGTCGCCGCGGTCCTCGGTCTCCACATGCACATGGCTGATCTCCCACGCCGTCTTCGCCACGGCCAGCGCCAGCCCGACCAGCACCCCCTCGAACAGATTCCCCACGACGATCGCCCCCGCCGTCACCCCGAGCACGACGACCTCACCCCGATGCCGCGGGTGCACCTGGTGCCCCTGGTGTTCCTGATGTCCTCGGTCCCCCTGCTGTCCCCGAAGTCCCTGCTGCCCCCGACGGCCGCGCCACAGCGCCCGGACCTCCCGCACCGGCACGAGCTTGCACCCGGCGTGCACCAGCAGCCCGGCCAGCGCCGCCACCGGAATCGCCCCGAGCACCCCGGGCGCGACGGCCGTGAACAACAGCAGCCACACCCCGTGCAGCACCCGCGAGGCCTTGGTCCGCGCCCCCGCCTGCACGTTCGCCGCGCTGCGCACGATGACCGCCGTCATCGGCAGCGCGCCCAGCACCCCGCACACGGCGTTGCCCGCGCCCTGCGCCATCAACTCCCGGTCGTAGTCCGTGCGCCGTCCGTCGTGCAGCCGGTCCACCGCCGCCGCGCTGAACAGCGACTCCGCCGACGCGATCAACGCGAACGCCACGACGGTCCCGATCACCCCCACTTCCGTCAGCCGCCCGAAGTCCGCCGCCTCCGGCACGCGTACGGCATCCCACAGTCCGCGCACCTCGACCCGGCGCACCTCCAGGTCGAACGCCCAGGTCGCCGCGGCCGCCAGGACCACCGCCACCAACGGCGCCGGAACCAGCCGCGCACCGCGCCGCCACCGCCCCCACAGCAGCGACACGACCATGGTGGCACCCCCCACCGACAACGCCGCCGGATCCGCCCGCCCCGGCAACGACACCAGCCCGGCGAGCTTCCCGAGCCCGCCCGCCGGCGCGGTCGCGTCCCCCAGGGCGTACGCCTGCCCGGCGACCAGCACCAGCCCGATCCCGGCGAGCATCCCCTGGACGACGGCCACGGACACGGCCCGGAACCACCGCCCGAGCCGCAGCGCCCCCAGCCCGAGCTGCAGCAGCCCGGCGGCGAGGACGAGCACGCCGAGCGCCTCGAAGCCGTACCGGTGCACGGCTTCGTAGACGAGAACGGTCAGCCCCGCCGCCGGCCCGCTCACCTGCAGGCTGCTGCCGGGCAGCGCTCCGGCGACCAGGCCGCCGACGATTCCGGTGATCAGCCCCAGCTCGGCGGGCACGCCGGAGGCTACGGCGACGCCCACGCACAGGGGCAGCGCGACGAGAAAGACGACGAGGGAAGCGAACAGATCGGCCTTGAGAACACCACGGCGCAACACGGCGGCACCTCCGGTAGGGAACGGGAGATGCGTGGGCGCGCCGCACCGGGGGAGGGTGCCGCGCATGAATTCCATTGTCAGTTGAAACGACCGACCCCCGCAGCGGGTCGCTGTGCGCGTCGTGTGAACACAGAGGCGGATGAACCGGAGCGTCCGCTTCCAATCCCACCGCCGTGCGCCTGCGCCTCTTGACGACCCCCCGCGCTCCGAGCATTATTCATCGCATGATGAATTCTTCGCGTTCCGTGGACTCCACGGACGGCCCACCCCGCCCGCCGGACCAGGAACCCCCGGCCACCCCCGCCATCGGCGCCCGCGGCCTCACCGTCGTCCGAGGCGCCCACCCCGTCCTGCGCGGCCTCGACTTCACGGTCCCGCGCGGCCAGATCACCGGCCTGCTGGGCCCCTCGGGCTGCGGCAAGTCGACCCTCATGCGCTCCGTCGTCGGCACCCAGGCCAAGGTCACCGGCGCCCTCGACGTCCTCGGCCACCCCGCAGGCCACCCCTCCCTCCGCACCCGCATCGGCTACGTCACCCAGGCCCCGTCCGTCTACGACGACCTGACGATCCGCCAGAACCTCGACTACTTCGCCGCGATCCTCGACCCGGGCCGAGCCGCAGCGCACCGCCGCGCCGAGAACGTCACCCGGGCCATCGCCGACGTAGACCTCACCACCCACGCCGACGCCCTCGCCGGCAACCTCTCAGGAGGCCAGCGCAACCGCGTGTCGCTCGCCGTTGCCCTCCTGGGCACCCCGGAACTCCTGGTCCTCGACGAACCGACCGTCGGCCTCGACCCCGTACTCCGCCGCGACCTGTGGGACCTCTTCCACCACATCGCGGCCTCCCGCGACGCGACCCTCCTCGTCTCCTCCCACGTCATGGACGAGGCCGAGCGCTGCCACCGCCTGCTGCTGATGCGCCAGGGCGAGATCCTCGCCGACGGCGCCCCCGAGGACCTGCGCACCCACACCGGCACGGACACGGTCGAGGCGGCCTTTCTGCACCTGGTGGACCAGGCGAACGACACCGCCCGCGCGACGGACGCGAAGGAGCCGACCCGATGACCCCGATGACCGCACCACCGACCACCCCCGCGGCCCCCGTCGCCCCCACCGGCGCCCTGAACGCCGCCCGCACCACCGCAACCGCCGCCCGGGTCCTGCGCCAGCTGCGCCACGACCCCCGCACGATCGCGCTGCTGCTCCTCATCCCCTGTGTGATGCTGTTCCTGCTCCGCTACGTCTTCGACGGCAGCCCGCGCACCTTCGACAACATCGGCGCGTCCCTCCTGGGCATCTTCCCGCTGATCACGATGTTCCTGGTCACGTCCATCGCCACCCTGCGCGAACGCACCTCGGGCACCCTCGAACGCCTCCTCGCCATGCCCCTCGGCAAAGGCGACCTGATCGCCGGCTACGCCCTCGCCTTCGGCGCCCTCGCGATCGTCCAGTCGGCCCTGGCCACCGGCCTCGCCGTCTGGTTCCTCGACCTGGACGTCACCGGCAGCCCCTGGCTCCTCCTCCTGGTGGCCCTCCTCGACGCCCTCCTGGGCACCGCCCTGGGCCTCTTCGTCTCCGCCTTCGCCTCCTCGGAGTTCCAGGCGGTCCAGTTCATGCCGGCGGTGATCTTCCCCCAACTCCTCCTCTGCGGCCTCTTCACCCCCCGGGACACCATGCACCCGGCCCTGGAGGCCCTCTCCGACGTTCTCCCCATGTCCTACGCGGTCGACGGCATGAACGAGGTCCTCAAGCACACGGACATGACGGCGACCTTCGTACGGGACATCGCGATCGTGGCGGGCTGCGCCCTGCTGGTCCTGACGCTGGGAGCGGCGACGCTGAAGCGCAGGACACCCTGAATCCTCCAGCCCCGGGCGGTGCCTTTCAGCCCGTCCGGCGTTTGAGGACGAGGCCCTTTCGGGGCCGAAGCGGGGGTCTGGGGGCGCAGCCCCCAGGGACGGGAACGGGAAGGGGCGGCGGGGGCGAAATCCGCAGTCCGCCCACCGGACATGCCCCTCCACCCGCCACCCCCGGTGCGAGGATGACCCCGGACGACGAGCACAGCAAACCCCGGAGGACCCACCACCCATGTCCCAGAAAGTCGCAGTCCTCGGCACCGGCAAAATCGGCGAAGCCCTCCTCAGCGGAATGATCCGAAGCGGCTGGCCCCCCGCAGACCTCTTCGTCACCGCCCGCCGCCTGGAACGAGCCGAAGAGCTCCGTACCCGCTACGGCGTCACCCCGGTCAGCAACCCCGAGGCCGCCAAGAGCGCCGACACCCTGATCCTCACGGTCAAGCCCCAGGACATGGGCGCCCTCCTCGACGAACTCGCCCCCCACGTCCCCGCCGACCGCCTGGTCATCAGCGGCGCCGCCGGCATCACGACCGCCTTCGTCGAGGAGCGCCTCACCGCCGGGGCCCCCGTCGTCCGCGTCATGACGAACACCCCCGCCCTGGTCGACGAGGCCATGTCCGTCATCTCCGCCGGCACCCACGCCACCGCCGCCCACCTCGCCCACACCGAGGAGATCTTCGGCGCCGTCGGCAAGACGCTCCGCGTCCCCGAGTCCCAGCAGGACGCCTGCACGGCCCTCTCCGGCTCGGGCCCGGCGTACTTCTTCTACCTCGTCGAGGCCATGACCGACGCCGGCATCCTGCTCGGTCTCCCCCGCGACAAGGCCCACGACCTCATCGTCCAGTCCGCGATCGGCGCCGCGACGATGCTCCGCGACAGCGGCGAACACCCGGTCAAGCTCCGCGAGAACGTCACGTCCCCCGCGGGCACCACCATCAGCGCCATCCGCGAACTCGAGAACCACGGCGTACGAGCCGCCCTCATCGCCGCCCTCGAAGCCGCCCGCGACCGCAGCCGCGAGCTGGCCTCAGGCACGAAGGACTGACACCCGCGGGGGCGGATGCGGGCGAATCCGGGCGGATCCGGTCACTCGCCGGTCGCCGCCGCCCCCACGATCTCCTTCGTGGTCACCACCCGGGCGAACCGGCCCCCGTGCAGGGACACCGCGGACGCCTGCGCGATCTCCTCCGCACTCCGCCGCCAGCCGAACGGCCCCTCCAGGTCGAACGTGTAGGTCGCGTCGTAGGCGAACAGCACGTCGTACCCGAGGTTCCCGCCCATCCGCGCCGTCGTCTCCGCGCACATGTTCGTCTGGATCCCGGCCACCACGATCTGCGCGATGCCCTCCGCCGTCAGCCAGGCCCCCAGATCCGGCGTCCCGAGGAAGGCGGAGTTCACCGTCTTCGTGAGGAACAGCTCGCGCCCGGCGCCCTTCCCCCTCCTCTCCTCCACGTACTCCTTGAACTCGTTCCCCACATACCCCGGCCGCAACGGCGACTGCGCCCCCGAAGAGTCATGCCGCACAAACACGACAGGCCGCCCCGTCGCCTGCCATACGTCGATGAGCGAGGCGATGTTGTCATCGGCGCCGGGGTTGTTCCTGGCCCCCCAGTAGCCGAGCTCGTCAAAGCCCTTCTGCACGTCCACGACCACCAGTGCTGCGTTCTCTGCGATGTCCATGCCCTAGATCCTGCCGCCGGGCCCACCTCCACCCCAGAGCTACAAAAGCCAGCGATCGATGCTTTACTGCCAAGCGTGGAACATCCGTACCGCGTAGCCCTGGTCGCCTTCCCCGGCATCCGCGCCTTCGACGTCTCCGTCATCACCGAGGTCTGGGGCGCGGACCGCACCGACCGCGGCGCCCCCGCCTTCGACCTGCGCCGCGTCGCCGCCGACACCACCACCCCCATCCCGATGCGCGGCGGCCTGGCCCTCCACCCCGACCGCACCCTCGCCTGGCTGACCCGCGCCGACCTCATCCTGATCCCGGGCCTCGACGACCACCTCACCCCCGCACCGCCCGCCGTCCTCGACGCCCTGCGCCGCGCCCACGCCCGCGGCACCACCCTGGCCGCCCTCTGCGGCGGCGCTTTCACCCTCGCCCAGGCGGGCCTCCTCGACGGCCGCCGCGCGATCACCCACTGGAACCTCGTCCACCTCCTGCGCACCCACCACCCCCGCGTCACCGTCGTCCCGGACGCTCTCTTCATCGAGGACGACAACGTCTGGACCGCCGCCGGCACGGCGGCCGGCATCGACCTCTGCCTCCACCTGGTCCGCCGCTCCCACGGTGCGGAGGCGGCCGCCACCATCGCCCGCTCGATGGTCACCGCTCCCTTCCGCACCGGCACCCAGGCCCAGTTCATCGAGCACCCCACCCCACACACGGACCGCGACGCCGACAGCCTCGCCGCCGTCCGCGAACACGCCCTGCGCCATCTGCACGAACCGCTCACGGTCGCCGACCTGGCCGCTCACGCGGGCATGTCCCCGCGCAGCTTCGCCCGCCACTTCACGGCGGCGACCGGAACCACCCCCCTGCGCTGGCTCCTGGACCAGCGCATCGCCGCAGCCCAGAAACTCCTCGAACGCACCGACCTCCCCATGCCCGAGGTCGCCCGCCGCGCAGGCTTCGGCAGCGAGGTCACGATGCGCCAGCACTTCGCCTCGCGCCTCGCCACCAGCCCACGCGCCTACCGAGCCGCCTTCACCACAACGTCCGACACCGACACCGCCTCCGCCGACACCGCCTCCGCCGACACCGGCTCCGAAGTCGGCTCGCTCACCGGCGGCAGCAACCCGATCGCCCGATAGGCGGCGTCCACGACCGGCCGAGCCATCTCCCGCGCCTTCTCCGCACCATCCCGCAGCACCCCCTCCACATAGACCGGGTCAGCGCACAACTCCGTGTGCCTGGCCCGCACCGGCCTGAGAACCTCGATCACAGCGTCGGCCGTGTCCTTCTTCAATGCGCCGTACGACTGGTAAACGCCGCCCAGGATCTCCGGGTTCCCACCCGTGCACGCGGCGAGGATCTCCAACAGGTTCGCGACGCCGGGCCGCCCCTCCCGGTCGTAGACGACCTCCCGCCCGCTGTCGGTGACGGCCCGCATGACCTTCTTCCGCACCACGTCCGGCTCGTCCAGCAGATAGACGATCCCCGGCCCCGAGTCGTCGCTCTTGCCCATCTTCGACGCCGGCTCCTGCAGGTTCATCACCCGAGCGGCCACCGGCGGATGCGTCGCCTTCGGCACCACGAACGTGTGCCCGTACCGCTGGTTGAACCGCACCGCGAGATCCCGCGTCAGTTCCACATGCTGAGTCTGGTCGTCCCCGACCGGCACCTCATCGGTCCCGTACGCCAGGATGTCCGCCGCCATCAGCACCGGATAGGTCAGCAGTGACAGCCGCACACTCCCCCCGCGCTCCCGCTCCCGCGCGGCCTTCTCCCGGTACTGGATCATCCGCCGCATCTCACCGTCGCTCGCCACGCACTCCAGCAGATACGACAACCGCGCGTGCTCGTCCACATGACTCTGCACGAACACGGTGCACAGCTGTGGATCCAGCCCCGTCGCCAGCAGCAGCGTCGCCGCCTGCCGACTCAGCCGGCGCACCCGCGCGGGATCGTGGTCCACGGTCAGCGCGTGCAGATCGACGACGCAGAACAGGGAGTCCGCCCGATGCTGGTCGACCTCGGCCCACGGCCGCATGGCCCCCAGGTAGTTCCCCAGGGTCAGGTGTCCGGTCGGCTTGATCCCGCTGAAGACCCGTGTCATCTCTTCTCCACCTCTTGGTCGAGACCGCCACCCCGGCCGGCCGACCCTCTGGAGTCCCGGAGGGAGAAACACGAACGGCCGCCGAGGCGGCGGCCGTTGTCGTGCATACGTGCGTACGGCCGCCGGTCAGGCGGCCCACCACTGCTGGGTGCACGTACGCGTAGTCATGTCCCTCAGAGTACGCCTCCAGGGTGCCCTTGGGACGTGAGTTGACACGCCCCGATCGGGTACGTACTGTTCTCCGAGTTGTCCGACGTGAGCGCCGACTCCGGTCGGTCCCCGGACAGCCATTCCGCAAGTACCAACCACTCCTCGGTGAGCAGTCGTTCCGTCTGCCGTCGTGTCATTGGCGTGCGTATTCGCGAAATGAGGAATCCGCGTTCGAAAGGACGCAGGCCCCCGATTGGCTTCGGGAGCCGGGAATCCGCTAAAGTCTCACTCGTCGGAACGGCCCAACAGCCCGGAAGACAAGCCCCCTCTGACTGGGAATCAGCGCCGAAAGGATCTGATAGAGTCGGAACCGCCGGAAAGGGAAACCGCGAAACAAAAGCGGGAACCTGGAAAGCACCGAGGAAATCGGATCGGAAAAGGATCTGATAGAGTCGGAAACGCAAGACCGAAGGGAAGCGCCCGGAGGAAAGCCTGAGAGAGTCTCTCGGGTGAGTACAAAGGAAGCGTCCGTTCCTTGAGAACTCAACAGCGTGCCAAAAATCAACGCCAGATATGTTGATACCCCGTCCCCGGCAGTGATAGCCGAGGATGAGGTTCCTTTGAAAAAACACAGCGAGGACGCTGTGAACGGCCGGGCTTATTCCGCCTGACCGTTCCGCTCTCGTGTGTGTAGTCCCGATTACGGGAAAACATTCACGGAGAGTTTGATCCTGGCTCAGGACGAACGCTGGCGGCGTGCTTAACACATGCAAGTCGAACGATGAAGCCCTTCGGGGTGGATTAGTGGCGAACGGGTGAGTAACACGTGGGCAATCTGCCCTTCACTCTGGGACAAGCCCTGGAAACGGGGTCTAATACCGGATAACACTTCCATTCTCATGGGTGGGGGTTAAAAGCTCCGGCGGTGAAGGATGAGCCCGCGGCCTATCAGCTTGTTGGTGAGGTAACGGCTCACCAAGGCGACGACGGGTAGCCGGCCTGAGAGGGCGACCGGCCACACTGGGACTGAGACACGGCCCAGACTCCTACGGGAGGCAGCAGTGGGGAATATTGCACAATGGGCGAAAGCCTGATGCAGCGACGCCGCGTGAGGGATGACGGCCTTCGGGTTGTAAACCTCTTTCAGCAGGGAAGAAGCGAGAGTGACGGTACCTGCAGAAGAAGCGCCGGCTAACTACGTGCCAGCAGCCGCGGTAATACGTAGGGCGCAAGCGTTGTCCGGAATTATTGGGCGTAAAGAGCTCGTAGGCGGTCTGTCACGTCGGATGTGAAAGCCCGGGGCTTAACCCCGGGTCTGCATTCGATACGGGCAGACTAGAGTGTGGTAGGGGAGATCGGAATTCCTGGTGTAGCGGTGAAATGCGCAGATATCAGGAGGAACACCGGTGGCGAAGGCGGATCTCTGGGCCATTACTGACGCTGAGGAGCGAAAGCGTGGGGAGCGAACAGGATTAGATACCCTGGTAGTCCACGCCGTAAACGGTGGGAACTAGGTGTTGGCGACATTCCACGTCGTCGGTGCCGCAGCTAACGCATTAAGTTCCCCGCCTGGGGAGTACGGCCGCAAGGCTAAAACTCAAAGGAATTGACGGGGGCCCGCACAAGCAGCGGAGCATGTGGCTTAATTCGACGCAACGCGAAGAACCTTACCAAGGCTTGACATACACCGGAAACGTCTGGAGACAGGCGCCCCCTTGTGGTCGGTGTACAGGTGGTGCATGGCTGTCGTCAGCTCGTGTCGTGAGATGTTGGGTTAAGTCCCGCAACGAGCGCAACCCTTGTTCTGTGTTGCCAGCATGCCCTTCGGGGTGATGGGGACTCACAGGAGACTGCCGGGGTCAACTCGGAGGAAGGTGGGGACGACGTCAAGTCATCATGCCCCTTATGTCTTGGGCTGCACACGTGCTACAATGGCCGGTACAAAGAGCTGCGAAACCGTGAGGTGGAGCGAATCTCAAAAAGCCGGTCTCAGTTCGGATTGGGGTCTGCAACTCGACCCCATGAAGTCGGAGTTGCTAGTAATCGCAGATCAGCATTGCTGCGGTGAATACGTTCCCGGGCCTTGTACACACCGCCCGTCACGTCACGAAAGTCGGTAACACCCGAAGCCGGTGGCCCAACCCCTTGTGGGAGGGAGCTGTCGAAGGTGGGACTGGCGATTGGGACGAAGTCGTAACAAGGTAGCCGTACCGGAAGGTGCGGCTGGATCACCTCCTTTCTAAGGAGCATCTAGGCCGCCGGGCTTGCCCGGTGGTCCAGGGCCATTACGTCGGCGAATGTTCGACGATGGTTGCTCAAGGGTGGAACGTTGATTATTCGGTGCACTCGGTCGTCTTGTCCTTCCTAGTACTGCTCTTCGGAGCGTGGAACGGATGAGGGAAGCGGCGGGGAGCATCGGGCACGCTGTTGGGTGTCTGAGGGCACGGCCGTGAGGTCGGGAAGCCTTCTGATGCCGGCCCCAGTGAACTCGAACCGGTTGGTTCGGGGTGATGGGTGGCTGGTCGTTGTTTGAGAACTGCACAGTGGACGCGAGCATCTGTGGCCAAGTTTTTAAGGGCGCACGGTGGATGCCTTGGCACCAGGAACCGATGAAGGACGTGGGAGGCCACGATAGTCCCCGGGGAGTCGTCAACCAGGCTTTGATCCGGGGGTTTCCGAATGGGGAAACCCGGCAGTCGTCATGGGCTGTCACCCATACCTGAACACATAGGGTATGTGGAGGGAACGCGGGGAAGTGAAACATCTCAGTACCCGCAGGAAGAGAAAACAACCGTGATTCCGGGAGTAGTGGCGAGCGAAACCGGATGAGGCCAAACCGTATGCGTGTGAGACCCGGCAGGGGTTGCGCATACGGGGTTGTGGGATCTCTCTTTTACGGTCTGCCGGCCGTGAGACGAGTCAGAAACCGTTGATGTAGGCGAAGGACATGCGAAAGGTCCGGCGTAGAGGGTAAGACCCCCGTAGCCGAAACATCAGCGGCTCGTTTGAGAGACACCCAAGTAGCACGGGGCCCGAGAAATCCCGTGTGAATCTGGCGGGACCACCCGCTAAGCCTAAATATTCCCTGGTGACCGATAGCGGATAGTACCGTGAGGGAATGGTGAAAAGTACCGCGGGAGCGGAGTGAAATAGTACCTGAAACCGTGTGCCTACAAGCCGTGGGAGCGTCGGAGTGCATGCTTGCATGCACTCTCGTGACTGCGTGCCTTTTGAAGAATGAGCCTGCGAGTTTGCGGTGTGTTGCGAGGTTAACCCGGGTGGGGTAGCCGTAGCGAAAGCGAGTCCGAATAGGGCGTTTCAGTAGCACGCTCAAGACCCGAAGCGGAGTGATCTAGCCATGGGCAGGTTGAAGCGGAGGTAAGACTTCGTGGAGGACCGAACCCACCAGGGTTGAAAACCTGGGGGATGACCTGTGGTTAGGGGTGAAAGGCCAATCAAACTCCGTGATAGCTGGTTCTCCCCGAAATGCATTTAGGTGCAGCGTCGTGTGTTTCTTGCCGGAGGTAGAGCACTGGATAGGCGATGGGCCCTACCGGGTTACTGACCTTAGCCAAACTCCGAATGCCGGTAAGTGAGAGCGCGGCAGTGAGACTGTGGGGGATAAGCTCCATGGTCGAGAGGGAAACAGCCCAGAGCATCGACTAAGGCCCCTAAGCGTACGCTAAGTGGGAAAGGATGTGGAGTCGCACAGACAACCAGGAGGTTGGCTTAGAAGCAGCCACCCTTGAAAGAGTGCGTAATAGCTCACTGGTCTAGTGATTCCGCGCCGACAATGTAGCGGGGCTCAAGCGTACCGCCGAAGTCGTGTCATTCCAGCATATAGCCCCAACGGGTGCTGGGATGGGTAGGGGAGCGTCGTGTGCCGGGTGAAGCCGCGCCGGAAGGCAGTGGTGGACGGTTCACGAGTGAGAATGCAGGCATGAGTAGCGATACAAACGTGAGAAACGTTTGCGCCGATTGACTAAGGGTTCCTGGGTCAAGCTGATCTGCCCAGGGTAAGTCGGGACCTAAGGCGAGGCCGACAGGCGTAGTCGATGGATAACCGGTTGATATTCCGGTACCCGCTGTGAAGCGTCAAACATCGAACCAGGCGATGCTAAGTCCGTGAAGCCGTTCCGGACCCTTCGGGGAATGGAAAGTGGTGGAGCCGACGGACCAGACTTGTAGTAGGTGAGTGATGGGGTGACGCAGGAAGGTAGTCCATCCCGGGCGGTGGTTGTCCCGGGGTAAGGGTGTAGGCCGTGCGATAGGCAAATCCGTCGCACATGTAGGCTGAGACCTGATGCCGAGCCGATTGTGGTGAAGTGGATGATCCTATGCTGTCGAGAAAAGCCTCTAGCGAGTTTCATGGCGGCCCGTACCCTAAACCGACTCAGGTGGTCAGGTAGAGAATACCGAGGCGTTCGGGTGAACTATGGTTAAGGAACTCGGCAAAATGCCCCCGTAACTTCGGGAGAAGGGGGGCCACGTCTGGTGAGGGGACTTGCTTCCCGAGCTGGGTGTGGCCGCAGAGACCAGCGAGAAGCGACTGTTTACTAAAAACACAGGTCCGTGCGAAGCCGTAAGGCGATGTATACGGACTGACGCCTGCCCGGTGCTGGAACGTTAAGGGGACCGGTTAGTCACTCTTCGGGGTGGCGAAGCTGAGAACTTAAGCGCCAGTAAACGGCGGTGGTAACTATAACCATCCTAAGGTAGCGAAATTCCTTGTCGGGTAAGTTCCGACCTGCACGAATGGCGTAACGACTTCTCGACTGTCTCAACCATAGGCCCGGTGAAATTGCACTACGAGTAAAGATGCTCGTTTCGCGCAGCAGGACGGAAAGACCCCGGGACCTTTACTACAGTTTGATATTGGTGTTCGGTTCGGCTTGTGTAGGATAGGTGGGAGACTTTGAAACGTGGACGCCAGTTCACGGTGAGTCGTCGTTGAAATACCACTCTGGTCGTGCTGGATGTCTAACCTGGGTCCGTGATCCGGATCAGGGACAGTGTCTGATGGGTAGTTTAACTGGGGCGGTTGCCTCCTAAAGAGTAACGGAGGCGCCCAAAGGTTCCCTCAGCCTGGTTGGCAATCAGGTGTTGAGTGTAAGTGCACAAGGGAGCTTGACTGTGAGACCGACGGGTCGAGCAGGGACGAAAGTCGGGACTAGTGATCCGGCGGTGGCTTGTGGAAGCGCCGTCGCTCAACGGATAAAAGGTACCCCGGGGATAACAGGCTGATCTTCCCCAAGAGTCCATATCGACGGGATGGTTTGGCACCTCGATGTCGGCTCGTCGCATCCTGGGGCTGGAGTCGGTCCCAAGGGTTGGGCTGTTCGCCCATTAAAGCGGTACGCGAGCTGGGTTTAGAACGTCGTGAGACAGTTCGGTCCCTATCCGCTGCGCGCGCAGGAACATTGAGAAGGGCTGTCCCTAGTACGAGAGGACCGGGACGGACGAACCTCTGGTGTGCCAGTTGTTCTGCCAAGGGCATGGCTGGTTGGCTACGTTCGGGAGGGATAACCGCTGAAAGCATCTAAGCGGGAAGCCTGCTTCGAGATGAGTGTTCCCACCCACTAGATGGGGTAAGGCTCCCAGTAGACGACTGGGTTGATAGGCCGGATGTGGAAGCCCAGTAATGGGTGGAGCTGACCGGTACTAATAGGCCGAGGGCTTGTCCTCAGTTGCTCGCGTCCACTGTGTTGGTTCTGAAACCACGAACAGCCCCACGTCCGGTCACGGCGTGGTGCGGCTGAAACAGTTTCATAGTGTTTCGGTGGTCATAGCGTGAGGGAAACGCCCGGTTACATTCCGAACCCGGAAGCTAAGCCTCACAGCGCCGATGGTACTGCAGGGGGGACCCTGTGGGAGAGTAGGACACCGCCGAACAAATTTTGTGGGAAACCCCGCACCTTATGGTGCGGGGTTTTCTGCGTTTAAGGTTCGGTTATGCGCTACGACCTGGTGATCTTCGACAACGACGGCGTCCTCGTGGACAGCGAGCCCATTTCCAACAGGCTGTTGGCCGCCTATCTGACCGAGCTCGGGCACCCCACGTCCTACGAGGACTCCATCCGCGACTACATGGGGTCCGCGATGCACCGGATCCACGACCTGGTCCAGGAGCGCACGGGACAGCGGCTGCCCGCGGAGTTCGACGACGTCTTCCACGGCCGGGTCTTCGCGGCCTTCGAACGGGAGCTGGAGCCCGTGGCCGGCGCCATGGACGTACTGGAGAAGCTCGCTGTGGACGGGGTGCCGTACTGTGTGGCGTCCTCGGGGAGTCATGAGCGGATTCGGGTGGGGCATCGGGCGGCCGGGCTGGACCGGTGGTTCGAGGAGGCGCGGATCTTCAGTTCGCAGGACGTGGGCAAGGGGAAGCCGGCGCCGGATCTGTTCCTGCACGCGGCCGAGCGGATGGGGGTGGCGCCGGAGCGGTGTGTCGTTGTCGAGGACAGTCCGCTGGGGGTGCAGGCCGCCGTCGCGGCCGGGATGGACGTGTACGGGTTCACCGCGATGACGCCGGCCGCGAAGCTCGCGGGGGCCACTCGACTCTTCTCCGACATGGGGGAGTTGGCCGACCTGCTGGTCTGACATTTGTCATGCCTAGCTCCGGACGATCGTTCCTACTGGGAGACCCCTCCCAGCGGCGAAGCTGAGGGCATGACGACGAACCAGCACAAGAAGAACGCCTTCGCTCCGCTCGTCCTGGACGTGGCGGTGCCGCTCGGGTCGTACTACCTGTTCAAGGGCGCCTTCGGGATGAGCACCTTCGCGGCGCTGGCCTGGAGCAGTCTGGTGCCCGCCGTGCGGACCGGGTGGAGTGCGGTCAGGGAGCGGACGGTCAACGGGCTCGCCGGGCTGATTCTGCTGGTGAACGTCGTCGGGCTGCTCCTCAGCTTCGTCTCCGGGGATCCGCGGCTGATGCTGGCCAAGGACAGCGGGGTCAGCAGCACGGTCGGGATCGGGATCCTGGTCTCCGTGGCGCTGGGGAAGCCGATGATGACCGCAGGCCTCAAGCCGTTCCTGGTGAAGGGCGACGCGGCCAAGGAGGTGGCCTGGGAGCGGCTGCAGAGCGGGGCGGCGGCCGCTTCGGCGGACTTCCGGCGGCGGGAGCGGGCCTTCTCGGTGGTGTGGGGCGTGGTTCTTCTCGTCGAGTGCGTGGTGCGGATCGTGGGGGCGTACACCGTGCCGGTGGACACCATGGTGTGGCTCGGATCGGTCATCATGATCGGTGCGATGGTCGTCGGGATTCTGGTCGGTGGGGCGCTCGGGGCCGGGCCCATGCAGGCGATGGTCGCGACCGAGGCGGGTGCCGTGGACGACGTCGTGGCGGATGCCGTGGTCGACGTCGACGCGGGCGCCGAGGTCCGGGGCGAGGCGCTCGAGGTCGCCCTCGCCCGGTAGGCCCGGCAAAGCTGAGGGAAATTCATCTTTGGCTGGATCTACCCACGAGTACGCCGGGGCCCTACGCTCGCCGCCATGACAGAAGTGCTGCGGCGCGGTAGGGCCTCTTTGGCGTTCAGCTTCTTTGCGCAGGGGGCGGCCTTCGCTCTGCTCGTGACGCGCATCCCGGCCATCCAGGATCGGTACGGCGTCTCGGACGCGCTGCTGCCCGCCTTTCTCGCCGCCGTGCCGGTCCTGGCCGGCGTCGGGAGCGTGACGACCGAGCAGTTGGTGAAGCGGATACCGCCCAGCCTGCTGCTGCGCTGGTCCCAGCCGGTGGTGCTGCTGGCGCTGCTCGGGGTGGGCGCGGGGGACGGGATGGTGGAGCTGGGCGTCGCCCTGGCCGCCTTCGGGCTCGCCGTGGGGGCGCTGGACGCCTCGATGAACATGCTCGGGGTGAGTCTGCAGCGGGCGTACGGGCGCAGCATCATGCTCAGTTTCCATGCGGTGTACAGCCTGGGCGGGATCGTGGGGGCCTCGCTGGCGTGGGTGGGGGCGCACTGGCATCTCGCGCTGTGGGTGTCGTATCTGCCGGTGGTGGCGGTGCTGCTGCCGGCGGCGCTGGTGGGGAGTCGGTGGTACGTCGACGGGGACGGCGGGGACGGCGGGCCGGTGGAGGACGCCAAGGCGGGGGAGGGCGGGAGCCTGGTCTTCAAGCTGCTGCTGCCGCTGTGCCTGGTGATGAGCTTCGCGTACATCGGGGACTCGACCGTCTCCAACTGGAGCGCGAAGTATCTGCAGGACGTGTTGGGGAGTTCGGAGCAGCTGGCGACCGTGCCGTACAACGTCTACATGGTCACCACGCTGGTCGGGCGGGCCATCGGGGACTTCGGGGTGCGGCGGTTCGGGGCGGCGGCCGTGGTGCGGCTGGGGGCGCTGGTGGCGGCGGGCGGGTTCGCTGTGGTGGCCGTGGCGCCGGGGGCGTGGGTGGGGATGCTGGGGTTCACGTTGGTGGGGCTGGGGCTGTGTGTGCTGGTGCCGCAGACGTTCGCGGCGGCGGGCCGGCTGTTCCCGGGCGCGTCGGACGCGGCGATCGCGCGGCTCAACGTCTTCAACTACGTCGGGTTCCTGGTCGGCTCGCCGTTGGTGGGGGCGCTGGGGGACGCGTGGAGCTATCGCGGGGCGATGGCGGTGCCCATGGTGTTGGTGCTGGTGACGTTGGTGTACGCCCGGTCGTTCGCCGCTCAACCGGACCGATACGGTGGCGGGCATGAGCGGCCGCGCACAGCTGATGTGGGACGAGGCAGTAACGGGCTATGACTTCGGCCCGGACCATCCGATGGACCCGGTCCGGCTGGAGCTGACCCGGAGGCTGGTCGGCGCCCTGGGACTCGACCGTGAGGTGGAGGTGGTGGGCGCGAAGCCCGCCGGGGAGTCGACGTTGCGGCTGGTGCACCGGGAGGACTACGTCGAGGCCGTGAAGGCGGCTTCCATGGAGCCCGGGGCGGCGGACCCGTCGTATGGACTGGGGACGACGGACGATCCGGCGTTCGCGGGGATGCACGAGGTGTCCGCGTTGATCGCCGGGCTGTCGGTGGGGGCGGCGGAGGCGGTGTGGCGGGGGGAGGCGCTGCACGCGGTGAACTTCGCGGGCGGGCTGCACCACGCGATGCCGGGCGGCGCCTCGGGGTTCTGTATTTACAACGACGCCTCGTTGGCCATTGCCCGGCTGTTGGAGCTGGGGGCGGAGCGGGTCGCGTATGTGGACGTCGACGTGCATCACGGGGACGGGGTGCAGGCGGCGTTCTGGGAGGATCCGCGGGTGCTGACGATCTCGCTGCACGAGCATCCTCGTACGTTGTTCCCGCAGACCGGGTGGCCGGAGGAGACCGGGGCGGACTCGGCGGAGGGGTCGGCCGTCAATGTCGCCTTGCCTGCGGGGACCGGGGACGCGGGGTGGCTGCGGGCGTTCCACGCGGTGGTGCCGGAGCTGATCGCCGACTTCCGGCCGGATGTGCTGGTGACCCAGCACGGGGCCGACACGCACTTCGAGGATCCGCTGGCTCATCTCGCGGTGTCGCTCGATGCCCAGCGGGCGGTGCAGGTGGCCTGCCACGAGCTGGCGCACGCGTATGCCGGGGGGAAGTGGGTGGCGTTGGGCGGGGGTGGCTATGCGGTGGTGGATGTGGTGCCGCGGTCGTGGTCGCATCTTGTGGGGATCGCGGCGGGGGCGCCGGTGGCGCCGGAGACGGTGATTCCGGAGAGTTGGCGGCAGGAGGTCTTCGCTCGTACGCGGCAGTTGGCGCCGGCGCGGATGACCGATGGGCGGTGGCCGGTGGGGTGGGCCTCGTGGGAGGCGGGGTACGACCCCGCGGATCGGCTGGATCAGGCCGTGCTGGCCACCCGGCGGGCTGTGTTCCCCCTTCGGGGGCTGTTGGCGTAGGGGTGGGGCCCTGCTGTTCTCGCCCCCGCCGCCCCTTCCCGTCCCGAACCTGGGGGCTGCCGCCCCGGACCCCCGCTTTCGGCCCCTAGGGGGCATCGTCCTGGCTCCCCCAGCGGGGGACCCCACGGGCTGGGGGTCGCGGTTACGCCAACTGTGGGGTGTTCCCCCGATTCCGCCCCAGTGACGTCCCTCGTCCGTCACCATCGCACCCGTGTTGAGTACCGGTGCGCTGCGGGCGCATCTGCTGGCTGCTCGGCTGGCCGGGGTGGTGGCGACCTCGCGGGAGGAGAGTCTGCGGAGTTATCGGCTGTTCGCGGCTCGTGATCCCCGGGTGTTGATCGGGCTTGATCCCGAATGGGCATGGGGGCAGCGGGAATTGCTCGCCTTGATGGCGGACAAGTGTGGGGTTTCGGCCGATCCGCTATGTGTTTCCGGGCATGATGTGATCGACCCGGAGCGGACGCTCGCGGCGCTGGAGGTCTTCGCCGAGCGGCTCGGGGCGGTCGCCGAGCGTGGCGGGGCGGTGCTGATCGGGACCGGGCATCCGCACCGGCTGCTGGGCTTCTACGCCGGCCTTGCGGACGCTTTGTCGACGGCGGGATGTGAGGTTCTGCGTCCGGCGCAGGGTCACTGTGTCGACATAACGACCCGGTTCGGTCTACGCACGTACCGCCTCGACTACGTACAGGGCGTCGCTCTGGTCCGGGAGGCCGGTGACGAACGCGCCGGTTGTGCGACCGGTGCACACAGTCATTCGCCGCTGCCGGTTCGACTGGCGCTCGCCGCGGCCGCCGAGGGCGGCGGACCCCTGCCGGATCTCGTGATCGGGGACCACGGGTGGGTCTGCGGGGCAGGTCAGCTGGGGTTCGAGGTCATTGGGCTGGCCGACACGGATGACCCCGCGCTGTTCGTGGGGGAGGCCGAGGGGGTGGTGTCCGTCGCCGTTCCACTTGATGACGCTGTGCGGTCCGATTACTACAGGCCGCTGACCCGCTACGTACTCAATCGAGCGTGTCTGTCACAGTAGGCCTGCGATGGGCCTGCGATGGGTGCACCTCTTCCCCACTCGCATCACCCGCCCCTACATTGGGGAGTGAGCACGCAACGACGAAGAGTCACCGGAAGGGGAAGCCGGTGGCCGTCGAGTGCGGAAGGTTCAGGTGTGTCATGGCTGCAGCTGGCGAGAGGCCTCTGAACGAGGTTCAGTTCCTTACCGTGGCGGAAGTCGCCTCGGTGATGCGAGTGTCGAAGATGACCGTGTACCGGCTGGTGCACAGCGGTCATCTGCCCGCGATCCGGGTGGGGCGGTCCTTCCGCGTCCCCGAGCAAGCGGTTCACGAGTACCTCCGCGAGAGCTATGTGGGGGTGGAAACCGCCTGACGGCACCCCCGGAGAGGCCCGGCGACCGGGCCTCTCCGGCCTCGATTACGACCTCAGCGCTCGGACGGGTAGGCTAGCCCCTTGTAGGTCGTATGGGCCCATGGCGCCCAGCACCGAGTGATGAGAAGTGAGCGAGGGTAGTCGTGGGCTCTGTTATCAAGAAGCGGCGCAAGCGGATGGCCAAGAAGAAGCACCGCAAGCTGCTCAAGCGCACGCGCGTCCAGCGTCGTAACAAGAAGTAAGAGCGGGACGTTACTTCGCTCGACGCGAGCCGCGGAAACGTGGTGTGGCCCTCCACCGGGACTGTCGGTGGGGGGCCACACGCATGCCCGGGGAGTGTGCGGCGGGCTGAACCGTGTGCGTATGCCTGGACGGCCTCGGACGGTCGCCGGACCATCGCTGATCTGGGCGTATGACAGGCTCGTATGGCGGCCTGTTCCCGTCACTTCGTGCATCGGGCGGTCATCACAGCGCAACATCAACCCGATAGGTTGGCTCGCGGGCGGGGAACGCGGCAGGGTACGAGCAGTACACGCAGTACGAGCAGTGCATCAGTGCGACGAGAGGGAGGCGCTGGTCTTGGGGAAGGTCGTGCTCGTGACCGGAGTGGCCCGTCAGCTGGGGGGCCGGTTCGTACGACGGATTCAGCGTGACCCGCGGGTCGAGCGAGTCATCGCGGTCGACGCGGTGCGTCCCGAGCATCATCTCGGCGGCGCCGAGTTCGTCCAGGCCGACATCCGGCAGTCCGCCATCGCGCGGGTGCTCGCCGAGACCGGCGCCGACACGGTCGTACACCTGGACGTGACGGCCAGCGCGCTGGGCAGCGGGAGCCGGACCACGGTCAAGGAGACCAACGTCATCGGCACCATGCAGCTGCTCGGGGCCTGTCAGAAGTCGCCGAGCGTGAAGCGGCTGGTCGTGAAGTCCAGTACGAACGTGTACGGGTCCGCGTCCCGAGATCCCGCCGTGTTCACCGAGACGACCCCGCCCAAGTCGCTGCCCAGCGGGGGCTTTGCCAAGGACACCGTCGAGGTCGAGGGGTATGTGCGCGGGTTCGCCCGGCGGCGGCCCGACGTCGCGGTGTGCGTGCTGCGGTTCGCCAACATCCTCGGGCCCACCGCGGAGACCCCGCTCGCCTCGTACTTCTCGCTGCCCGTGCTGCCGACCGTGCTCGGCTACGACCCTCGGCTGCAGTTCGTGCACGAGGACGACGTCATCGAGGTGCTGCGGATCGCCTCGCACGAGCCGGAGCGCGGCACCCTCAACAGCGGGACGTTCAACATCGCCGGCGACGGGGTGCTGCTGCTGTCGCAGTGCTCGCGGCGGCTCGGGCGGCCCACCGTGCCGTTGCTGCTGCCTGCCGTCACCTGGGCGGGCTCCCTGGTGCGTACGCTGGGCATGACGGACTTCTCGCCCGAGCAGATCCGGCTGCTCACCCACGGCCGGGTGGTGTCGACGGTCCAGATGCGCGAGACGCTGGGCTTCACGCCGAAGTACACGACGGCCGAGACCTTCGCGGACTTCGCGCGCACCCACGGGCCGGGACTGCTGCCGCCCCAGGCCGTCGCGGGAGCGGTCGACCGGGTCGCGGCGCTGCCCCTCGCGGGCGGCGCCCGTCCCGCGGTCCTTTCTCCGACGCAGAGCGCCAACTGAGGAGCGCATCAACGATGGCGGACGCCAAGGTCATTCCGTTCGACGACGACCGGTCCCGCGGGAGCGCCGTAGCGCGGCCGCCGCGGCGCCGGAGCGCGGGGAGCCGGCGCAAGAAGGGCGAGTCGACGCCGGTCGTTCGCGGGATCGGCGAGATCGGCGAGTTCGGTGGGGTCCAGCCCCTGCCCACCAGGGCCGTTGAGCAGGATGATGTTCCTGTGACGGAAGTGACGGGCGGTCTCGACGCGCGGGACGAGGGGGCCGAAGGGGCCGATGGGGCCGAGAAGAGCCTGGAACGGCGGATCGCCGGCGGGCTGGCCTTCCTGCGCCGCCGCCTCACGGGCGACTACGAGGTCGACGACTTCGGCTACGACGAGGAGCTCACCGACCAGGTCCTGATGTCCCTGCTGCGGCCGGTGTACGAGAAGTACTTCCGGGTCGAGGTGAAGGGCATCGAGAACATCCCGGCCGAGGGCGGTGCGCTGATCGTCGCCAACCACTCCGGGACGCTTCCGCTGGACGGTCTGATGATGCAGGTCGCCGTCCACGACCGGCATCCCGCGGGCCGGCATCTGCGGCTGCTGGCCGCCGACCTCGTCTTCGTCCTGCCCGTCGTCAACGAACTGGCCCGCAAGCTCGGGCACACCCTTGCCTGCGCGGAGGACGCCGAACGGCTGCTGGGCCAGGGCGAGCTGGTCGGAGTGATGCCGGAGGGCTTCAAGGGCATCGGCAAGCCCTTCAGCGAGCGCTACAAGCTCCAGCGTTTCGGCCGCGGCGGCTTCGTCTCCACCGCGCTGCGCCAGGGCGCTCCGATCATCCCCTGCTCGATCGTCGGGGCGGAGGAGATCTACCCGATGATCGGCAACGCGAAGACCCTGGCCCGAGTCCTGGGCTTCCCCTACTTCCCCCTCACCCCGACCTTCCCCTGGCTCGGCCCCCTGGGCGCGGTCCCCCTCCCCACCAAGTGGACGATCCAGTTCGGCGAACCCATCCCGACCGACGGCTACCCGCCGGAGGCGGCAGAGGACCCGATGCTGATGTTCAACCTGACCGACCAGGTCCGCGAGCAGATCCAGCACACGCTCTACAAGCTGTTGGTGCAGCGGCGGTCGGTTTTCTTCTGACGGGCTGTTCGGTGGGGCGGCCTTTTGGCTGGTGGGCGTGGCGGGGGCGCTGGCTGGAGTCGGTGGACGGAGTCCGGCGCAGCCGTGCGAAGCCCGCGGAGCGGTGCGAGGGCGGCGTTGGGGATGGGTCCCGATGCTGATGTTCAACCTGACCGACCAGGTCCGCGAGCAGATCCAGCACACGCTCTACAAGCTGTTGGTGCAGCGGCGGTCGGTTTTCTTTCGACGGCTGGGGTGGGTTGTGTGGCGGTACGACGATGGGGGCGCCCCTCCTGAGAGGGGCGCCCCCATCGTCGTAGCGGTGGCCGGGTCTAGTCCGTGTCCTCGCTGTCGATGCCCAGGCCTGGGAGCAGGCCGGGGAGGAGCGGGGGGAGGGTGACGTCGGGTTGGGTGGTGGGGGTTGTGGTGGAGGGGGTGGTGGAGCCGGTTTCGTTGGGGGGGTCCAGGAGGCCGCCCGTGTTGCCGCCGAGGAGGCCGTCGTCGGTGGTGCCGGAGGTGGACGACTTGCCGGGGGCGTCGCTGTCGCCGCTGGGGTGGTGGGTGTCGGAGGCTCCGGCGCCCGTGCTCGGGGTGGTGGAGCGGTCGGTGTCCGAGGCGCCGGGGGAGGAGGGGGCGGCGTTCCGGCGGTTGCCGGGGCCGCTCCGGGGCGGGGGTTGGGGGAGGAGGGACTGGAGCGGGGCGACCTCTTCGTCTATGGCCTCGAAGACCGACGACACCTGCTGACTGACGTCCCCGAGCTGGACCGGCAAGCGGTCGCGCAGGGCGCCCCAGGCCTCGCGGTGCGAGCGGGAGAAGGCGTCGAGGGCCTGGATGGGGCCCAGGGAGCCCGGGTCGCGCTCGTACGCCTCGTGGAGGAGGCGGTGGCCCTCGGACGCGTCGTGCTGCATGCCGGACAGGGCGCGGCGGATCTCGCCGAGGGACTCGTGGTCGAGGTGACCGCTGCGGCCCCGCTCCATGAGCCGTCGGGCCTCGCTGAGCCGGGTGGAGGCCTGGTCGAGATAGGTGCGTCCGCGTTCGTCGTCGCCGTCGGCCAGGTAGTTGAGCTTGAAGTCCTCGATTCCGCGCTTGAGGCCGTAGAGCCCGTCGCCGGGCAGGGCGTCGGAGCTCGCGGCGGCGACTCCGCCGAACGCGCCCGCGGCGACGCCGACGCTGAGTCCGCCCGCGGTGAGCCCCTTGGCTAGGCGGGACCGCGGTCGGAACTTGCCCAGGGGACTGGCCCGGTGGGTGCCCCTCGCCCGGCGGGAGCGTTGCTCCGGCACCGAAGCCTGCGCCGCCTCGCCTCCCACGGTGCCCGCCTGCAGCATGGCCTCCATCGCGGCGACCAACTGGGCCCGCTGGACGACCTTGACCTCGGGGTCGAACTCCGGTTTGGGCAGCTCGGCGAGACTCGTCGCGAGGGCCAGGAGGCGGCCCTGCTCGGTCTGGTCCGCAGCGGCCTGCGCCGGCGGTGATCCTTCGGTCTGCTCGGCCGCCGTGCCCTGGGCGGACTGCTCCTCCAGGGTTTGGGCGAAGGCGTTCGCCCGCCGGTGCGCCGATACGTTCGCGATCACTGGCGGCACCTCCTCTCGTCATGACGGTCGACTCCCTGGGGGTCCTGAGGGTTGCACGCCCTCGGCCGGGTCCACACGATCGAGTGATCGGGGGCGGCCGGGACGTGACCACAGGGAGCCTGTATCCCGCACAACGACTGGCGCGGCACTTGGGTTACGGACTGCGGATGATCGGATCGGGAAGTCAACGGACTTTCACTGAACGTGAGTTGGGAGTTGCCGACAGTAGGCAGGGTCAGCGGGCGTCTTCCGGCAGGAGACGGGCGAGCGTGCGCACGGCCCGGTACTGGAGCGTCTTGATGGCGCCCTCGTTCTTGCCCATCACGCGCGCGGTCTCGGCGACGGACAGGCCCTGGAGGAAGCGGAGTGTCACGCACTCCTGCTGCTGGGGGTTGAGCCGACGGACGGCGTCCAGCAGCGCGGCGTTGGAGAGGGACTCCAGGACGGAGTCCTCGGGCGAGCGCTCGACCTCGTTGGCGTCGAGCATCTCGCCGGTGGTCACTTCGAGCCGGAAGCGGCTGGACTTGAAGTGGTCGGCGACCAGGTTGCGGGCGATGGTGACGAGCCACGCGCCGAAGTCGCGGCCCTGCCAGGTGAAGGTGCCGATCCTGCGCAGGGCGCGCAGGAACGTCTCGCTGGTGAGGTCCTCGGCGGTGGCCTTGCCCCCCACGCGGTAGTAGATGTAGCGGTAGACCGTGTCGCTGTACTGGTCGTACAGACGCCCGAAGGCGTCGGCCTCGCCGGCCTGTGCGCGTTCGACGAGGTCCATCATTCGGGCGCTGTCGCTGTCGGCGGCCGGTCGACGGGCGGTGGTCGTACCGGTCGTACCGGTCGAGCGACCCCGTCTGCCCACCGTCCGGCCGTCGCCCGATCGCCGCCCTTCGACGACGGCGCCGCGCGCCGGCACCTGCTCGAGGCCGTCGGCCAGTGCGTAGCACGGGCCCGCCGGAGCGGTGGTGGCGAATGCGGGGACGGCGTACGCGGTGGGGACGAAGCCGCGCAACAGGTCCTGGACCGTAGCGACCGTTGCGCGCAGCGTAGCCAGGCCCGAGGTGTCAACCCCGACGTGTGGGTACACGGGACTCCCAGAGGCAGAGCTTCCATCACGTGCAGTGCGGAACCTTTCACCCGTCGTAGCGACAGGAGGGGTACCGGATTGCGTTTGAGGAGAATAACGCTTCGTGCAGGCACTGCTACACCGAGTTGCTCAAATCATCGATTACGTCGCTTCTGTGGCCTATTGACGCCCAATCAAGTAGCGCAACGTGAAAGGTTGGTGATCGAAGCGGTTCGAGTTTCGGGTCGGTCCGGGGCGTGTTGTGGCTGTGCGCGGACAACATGACTGGATGGGCGGTTACGGGGGTACGACCGTTGGATTGACCGGGTTCGCCCGACATGACTGCCGGTATGACTGCGGTATGACTGCGGTATGACCACGACATGACGGCGGCATGGCTGAGGGGCCGGACGGTGGTCGCCGTCCGGCCCCTCAGCCATGTCACTTGGTCTGTCGGTCTGTCTGCCTGTCGGTCTGCCTGTCGGTCTGACTGTCTGGTGGGACTACCGCCGTCGTCGGTGCAGTGCGATCGCGGCCGCCGTGCCGCCTGCCACCGCGCCCACGCCCGCGGCCGCCGGGATGCCGACCTTCGCCGCCCTGCGGGCCGTGCGGTAGTCGCGCAGGCGCCAGTCGAGGTTGTGGGCGTGCTTGCGGAGCTTGGCGTCGGGGTTGATGGCGTAGGGGTGGCCGACGAGGGAGAGCATCGGGATGTCGTTGTGGGAGTCGCTGTAGGCGGCGCAGCGTGTGAGGTCCAGGTCCTCCGCCGCGGCCAGCGCGCGCACCGCCTCCGCCTTCGCGGGGCCGTGCAGGGGCTCGCCGACGAGCTTGCCCGTGTAGACGCCGTCGACCGACTCGGCGACCGTGCCCAGGGCGCCGGTCAGGCCGAGGCGGCGGGCGATCACCTGGGCGATCTCCACCGGCGCTGCTGTGACCAGCCACACCTTCTGGCCGGCGTCCAGGTGGGCCTGGGCGAGGGCCCGGGTGCCCGGCCAGATGCGCTCGGCCATGTACTCGTCGTAGATCTCCTCGCCGATCGACATCAGCTCGGAGACGCGGTGGCCCTTCACGATGGACAGGGCGGAGTCGCGGGCGTCCTGCATGTGCTCGGGGTCCTCGACGCCGGCCAGCCGGAACCAGGCCTGCTGCCAGGCGAACCGGGCCAGGTCGCGGGTCTCGAAGAACTTGCGTTTGTACAGGCCGCGGCCGAAGTGGAACAGGGCCGCGCCCTGCATCACGGTGTTGTCCAGGTCGAAGAAGGCGGCGGCCAGGGCGTCGCCGTGGACCGGGAACTGCGGTTCGTCCGGTGCGGCTTTCTTCTGCACGTCGTACTGAACGTCGTGCTGTGCGTCCAGCTGTACATCCAGCTGTGCTTCCTGCGTGGACTTGCGGGCTGCCTCCGCCGAGGCCTCGCCTGCCAACACGCTCCGCGCCGTGGCGGAGCGCCTACGGGGAGTGAGCCATCCGAGAGCGGCCATGGCGTGAGCATAGCCAGTTTGTTCGGTGGTTCCGGAGTCGAGAGGTTTGAAGGGTGTGAACTCTCCGCGACCGAGCCGTTAAAGAACCGGCCGTGAGAGCGCGACAATGGGCGACATGACTCCGCTTTTTCGTCGCGCGGGCCGCGAGGGTCCCGATCCGCGCGGCCGGCATCCGCAGGACCGGCTCGTCACCCTTATCGGGAAGCCCGGCTGTCATCTGTGTGATGACGCACAGGCCGTCATCGAGAAGGTGTGCGGCGATCTCGGGGTGCCCTGGGAGAAGAAGGACATCACCGAGGACCCCCGGCTCCACGACCAGTACTGGGAGCAGATCCCCGTCGTGCTCGTCGACGGCGAGCAGCACACCTTCTGGCGCGTGAACCCGGAGCGGCTGCGATCGGCGCTGGCCGAGCACTGACCGAGCACTGACCGAGCACTGACCGAGTAGTCCAACTCTTCCGGAAAGTCGCTTAGGATCGACGGCGACTTGGTCTCGGGGGCGGGAATCGTGAGGAGAGTGTGCGGTTTTGCCCCCGGTAAGGAAGGAACGTGCGTGCGTGTGCGCCGGTTCCACGCGAGCGCGCCGGGGGCGCGTGACCCCGGTCACGTTGGCCGGGCAAAACGGACACCATCTTTGTGCACGCGTTCACAAAGACATAGCCTGCTTCCGACGGGGCGGTCTGGGGACGTGTGACCGCCTACAGCCCCGCTCTACCCGCAGGAGCACCGTGGCAACTGGCCGAACTCACCGACCGGCGACCCGTAGCCGAGGGATTCCCGAGGCCACCGTCGCCCGGCTTCCGCTGTACCTCCGCGCGCTGACCGCGCTGTCGGAGCGCTCGGTCCCCACGGTCTCCTCCGAGGAGCTCGCGGCCGCGGCGGGGGTCAACTCCGCGAAGCTGCGCAAGGACTTCTCCTACCTGGGCTCCTACGGAACCCGCGGTGTCGGCTACGACGTCGAGTATCTCGTCTACCAGATCTCCCGTGAGCTCGGGCTCACCCAGGACTGGCCGGTCGTCATCGTCGGCATCGGCAACCTCGGCGCGGCGCTGGCCAATTACGGCGGGTTCGCCTCGCGCGGCTTCCGGGTCGCGGCGCTCATCGACGCCGACCCCGCGATGGCCGGAAAGCCCGTCGCCGGGATCCCCGTGCAGCACACGGACGAGCTTGAGAAGATCATCAGCGACAACGGCGTGTCGATCGGCGTCATCGCCACCCCGGCCGGCGCCGCCCAGCAGGTCTGCGACCGGCTCGTGGCCGCCGGGGTCACCTCCATCCTGAACTTCGCGCCGACCGTGCTGACCGTTCCGGACGGCGTCGACGTGCGCAAGGTCGACCTCTCCATCGAGCTGCAGATCCTCGCCTTCCACGAGCAGCGCAAGGCCGGCGAGGAGGCCGCGGCGCACGACAACACCGTCCCGGCCCCCGTGGGCCGCGACGACTCCACCGACCAGGGGCCCGACGGGGACGTACCCGCCGTGATGCCGGCATGAGTCTTCTCGTCGTCGGACTGAGCCACCGCAGCGCTCCCGTGAGCGTGCTGGAGCGGGCCTCGCTGTCCACGGACGCGCAGTTCAAGCTGTTGCAGGACACGGTCGCCGCCGAGCCGGCCGCCGAGGCCGCCGTCCTGGCCACCTGCAACCGGATCGAGCTGTACGCCGACGTGGACAAGTTCCACGCCGGTGTCGACGAGCTGTCCACGCTCCTCGCCCAGCACAGCGGGGTCGGCCTGGAGGAGCTCACTCCCTACCTCTACGTGCACTACGAGGACCGGGCCGTCCACCACTTCTTCTCGGTGGCCTGCGGGCTGGACTCGATGGTCGTCGGCGAGGGGCAGATCCTCGGGCAGATCAAGGACTCCCTGGCCCGGGCGCAGGAGCTGCACACCGCCGGACGGCTGCTGAACGACCTGTTCCAGCAGGCCCTCAGAGTCGGCAAACGCGCCCACTCCGAGACCGGCATCGACCGCGCCGGGCAGTCCCTGGTCACCTTCGGCCTGGAGCAGCTGGCCGCGGGCGGGGACGTGACCGACTGGGCGCGGGGCAAGAAGGCCCTGGTCATCGGGGCCGGATCGATGTCCTCGCTGGCCGCCGCGACCCTCGCGCGCGCCGGGGTCGCGGAGATCGTCGTCGCCAACCGCACCCCCGACCGCGCCGAGCGGCTCGCCCAGATACTGGCCGAGAGCGACGGCACGGACGTGGTGGCCCGCGCGGTGCCGATGGATTCGGTGGCGGCCGAACTGACACGTGCCGACGTCGCCGTCTCCTGTACCGGGGCGACGGGGCTGGTCCTGACGGCCGAGGCGGTCGCGACCGCGGTCGAGGGCCGCACCGGAGCACCCGCCGCCTTCGAGACCCCGGCCGCCTTCGCGGACTTCGACGAGGCGGCGGACGTACGGCCGCTGCCGCCCACCTCCGTCGGGACCGACGAGAACTGCCCGCTGGACCTGGCCGCCGTACAGCAGGCCACCGTGCAGCAGTCCGGGTTCTCCGTGATGGGGGAGGCCGCCGTCGCCGGCATGGACGCTGCGACGCTGGAGCAGCACGCCGCCTGGGTGGACAACGCGACCGTGGACCGGCGTCTCGCCGCCCGCCGCAGCCCCGAGGCCGACGCCGAGCTGATCGCCGCGCTCGCCGCCACCGCCGCCGCCGTCGGCCGCATCCCCGAGCGCCGAAAGCCCGAGCCGGTCGCCGCGCTCGTACGACCCGAGCCCGCCCTCTTCCTGCTCGACCTGGCGATGCCCCGGGACGTCGACGCGGCCGTGCACCGGCTGGCCGGGGTGCGGCTGGTGGACATCGAGTCGCTCGCCGAGGCCTCGGCCGACGCACCGATGGCCGCCGATGTGGACCAGGTACGGCGGATCGTCGCCGACGAGGTCGCCGCGTTCGGGGCCGCGCAACGCGCCGCGCACATCACGCCGACCGTGGTCGCCCTGCGCACCATGGCCGCGGACGTCGTGGCAGGCGAGATCGCCCGGCTCGACGCGCGGCTGCCCGGACTCGACGACAAGCACCGCGCCGAGATCACCCAGACCGTGAAGCGCGTCGTCGACAAGCTGCTGCACGCGCCGACCGTACGGGTCAAGCAGCTCGCGGCCGAACCCGGCGGCGCCGGGTACGCGGACGCGCTACGGACCCTGTTCGACCTCGACCCGGAGACGGTGGCCGCCGTGTCCCGGGCCGCGGACAGCACTGAGAAGAACGCAGAGAACCGAGGGCCGGCATGAGCGGCATGAGTACGAAGGCACTGAGACTGGGGACGAGGCGAAGCAGACTCGCCCTGGCCCAGTCCGGGCAGGTGGCGGACGCCGTGAGCCAGGTGACCGGACGGCCCGTCGAGCTCGTCGAGATCACCACCTACGGCGATGTCTCCCGTGAGCACCTCGCGCAGATCGGCGGCACGGGCGTCTTCGTGACCGCGCTGCGCGACGCGCTGCTCGGCGGTGAGGTCGACTTCGCGGTTCACTCGCTGAAGGACCTGCCGACGGCGCAGCCCGAGGAACTGGCGCTGGCCGCCGTCCCGCTGCGCGAGGACCCGCGCGACGTGATCGTCGCCCGGGACGCCCTGAAGTTCACCGACCTGCCGCGCGGGGCGCGCATCGGCACCGGTTCGCCGCGCCGGATGGCGCAGCTGAACGCGTATGCGCGCAGCCACGGGCTGGACATCGAGACGGTCCCGATCCGGGGGAACGTGGATACGCGGATCGGGTTCGTGCGCGCCGGCGAGCTGGATGCGGTGGTGCTGGCCGCGGCCGGCCTGAACCGCATCGGCCGCAGTGACGAGGTGACCGACTTCCTGTCGGTCGACACGGTTTTGCCCGCCCCCGGCCAGGGGGCACTGGCGATCGAGTGCGCTGCGGACAACGCAGACCTCATCGCCGCGCTCGGTGAGCTCGACGACCCGTTCACGCGGGTCGCCGTGACCGCCGAACGGTCACTGCTCGCCGCCCTGGAGGCCGGTTGCAGCGCCCCTGTGGGCGCGCTGGCCGACTTGCTGGCCGACGGGCAGATTGTCAAGGAAATGCGCCTGCGGGGCGTCGTCGGCACGACCGACGGTTCTCGCATGGTGCAGCTGTCCACCACCGGTCCCGTGCCCGAGACGTACGACGGGGCAATGGCGCTCGGTCGCGAACTCGCCGCCGAGATGCTCGCCCAGGGCGCGGCCGGTCTGATGGGGGAGCGAGCACAGTGAGCCCCACCACTCTTCCCGCCGGTCCGGAACACGGGCACGTCACCTTCCTGGGTGCCGGACCCGGGGATCCGGGACTGCTGACTCTGCGCGCCGTGGAGGCGCTGGCGAACGCGGACGTCCTCGTCGTCGAGCACGAGGTGCTCGACGTCGTACGGACGCACGTGCGACCAGGCGTCTCCGTCGTGAACGCGGAACCAGGTCCTTATGTGGACCCGCTTCCGGGCACGGGCGCGCCTCACCCGACGGTTGTTGACAGTGCGTCAACAACCGCTGGGGTACCCGCTGTGCGGGATGCCTCACATCTTGTCATGGAGGCCGCACGGGGCGGCAGGCGGGTCGTCCGAGCGGTGTCCGGGGACCCGGGACTTGATACGTACGCGGCGGAGGAAATGCTCGCGTGCGCCGCGGCCGGCGTTCCCTTCGAGGTCGTGCCCGGTGTCGCCGCCGCGGTCGGCGTCCCCGCGTACGCCGGTGTGCCGCTGCGCGACGCGCAGGGCGCGGACGTCCGGTTCGTGGACGCCCGTACGGCTTCGGACCGTTGCTGGACCGAGGTCGGCGCGTCGGACGGGACCGTCGTCGTGTCGACGACTCTGGACTCCGTGGCCTCGGCCGCCGGGGAGCTGGTGTCGGCGGGCCGCAAGCCCGATACGCCGATGACGGTCACGGTGGCCGGTACGACGACGCGTCAGCGGACGTGGTCGGCGACCCTCGGGACCATCGCGCAGACGCTGAAGCAGGCGAAGGTGCTGCCCTCGCCGGACGGCGGCCGGCCGGTGATAGCCGTGGTCGGCGAGCGTTCCGCCCCCGCCCAGCGCGACCAGCTGGCGTGGTTCGAGTCCAAGCCGCTGTTCGGCTGGAGGGTTCTCGTCCCGCGTACGAAGGAGCAGGCGGCGTCGCTCTCCGACCAGCTGCGGTCCTACGGCGCCGTGCCGCACGAGGTGCCGACGATCGCCGTCGAGCCGCCGCGGACGCCTCAGCAGATGGAGCGGGCGGTCAAGGGGCTTGTCACGGGCCGCTATGAGTGGATCGCTTTCACGTCGGTGAACGCCGTCAAGGCCGTGCGGGAGAAGTTCGAGGAGTACGGGCTCGATGCGCGTGCCTTCGCGGGCATCAAGGTCGCGGCGGTGGGCGAGCAGACGGCGAAGGCGCTGGTCGCGTTCGGTGTGAAGCCTGACCTGGTGCCCAGCGGGGAGCAGTCCGCCGCCGGGTTGCTGGAGGACTGGCCGCCCTACGACCCCGTATTCGACCCCATCGACCGGGTGTTCCTGCCGCGTGCCGACATCGCCACGGAGACGCTGGTCGCCGGGCTGATCGAGCTGGGCTGGGAGGTCGACGACGTCACCGCGTACCGGACCGTGCGGGCCTCGCCGCCGCCTGCGGAGACGCGCGAGGCGATCAAGGGGGGCGGGTTCGACGCCGTTCTCTTCACGTCGTCCTCCACGGTGCGCAACCTTGTCGGCATCGCCGGGAAGCCGCACAACGTGACCGTGATCGCGTGCATCGGTCCCGCCACGGCCAAGACCGCCGAGGAGCATGGGCTGCGGGTCGACGTCATGGCTCCGGAGCCGTCCGTGCACAAGCTGGCGGAGGCGTTGGCGGACTTCGGGCTGAAGCGGCGCGCTGCCGCTCAGGCTGCGGGCGATGCGGTCACCCGGCCGAGTGAGCGGCGGCCGGGGGCGCGGAGGCGTCGGGCGACCTGAGGTGGGCGGGGGCGGCCGTCCCTGGGGACTGCCGCCCCCGGACCCCCGCTTCGGCCCTGAAGGGGCCTCGTCCTCAAGCTCCCCCAGAGGGGGGGACCCCCACGGGCTGGATTGTGCGGGCCCTCGCTCACAGGAGCCGCCCGCCGGGCTGAGTGATGAGGGCCCTCACGGATCTCAAGCACCGACTTGCCGTCGGCAAAGGCGCCCTTGAGGCGGGCGTAGCGTAGAAGGCATGACGAAGTACGGATCCTTCCCCGGCTCCCGGCCCAGGCGGCTGCGGACCACCCCCGTCATGCGGCGCATGGTCGCCGAGACTCGGCTGCATCCGGCCGACTTCATTCTCCCGGCGTTCGTGCGCGAGGGCGTCAGCGAGCCGGTGCCGATCCAGGCGATGCCCGGGGTCGTGCAGCACACGCGCGACAGTCTGAAGAAGGCCGCGCTGGAGGCCGTGGAGGCCGGCGTCTCCGGGATCATGCTGTTCGGCGTGCCGGAGGAGTCGAAGAAGGACGCGCTAGGCACGCCTGGGACGGATCCGGACGGGATTCTGCAGGTGGCCATCCGGGACGTGCGGGCCGAGGTGGGGGACGATCTGCTCGTCATGTCCGACGTGTGTCTGGACGAGACGATCGATCACGGGCACTGCGGGGTGCTGGACGACCAGGGGCGGGTCGACAACGACGCCACCCTGGAGCGGTACGCCGAGATGGCCCAGGTCCAGGCCGACGCCGGGGCCCATGTCGTGGGCCCCAGCGGGATGATGGACGGGCAGATCGGCGTCATCCGCGACGCGCTCGACCAGATCGGCCGGGAGGACGTGGCCATCCTCGCCTACACCGCCAAGTACTCCTCCGCCTTCTACGGGCCCTTCCGTGAGGCCGTCGGCTCCTCGCTCAAGGGCGACCGTAAGACCTACCAGCAGGACCCGGCCAACCTCCGTGAGTCGATGCGCGAGCTGGCGCTCGATCTGGAGGAGGGCGCGGACATGGTCATGGTCAAGCCGGCCGGGCCCTACCTGGACGTCCTGGCCCGGGTCGCGGACGCCGTGGACGTGCCGGTCGCCGCGTACCAGATCTCCGGCGAGTACTCGATGGTCGAGGCCGCCGCCGAGAAGGGCTGGGTCGACCGCGACCGGGCGATCTTCGAGACGCTGACCGGCATCAAGCGGGCCGGGGCGCGGAACATCCTCACCTACTGGGCCACGGAGGCGGCGCAGAAGCTGCGCTGACCGGCGGGGGCTGATCACCAGGACAGGGCGTCGTCCGTGGTCTGCTGCCAGTACGTCACCGTCAGCGAGCTGTCGTAGTAGACGCCCTTGGCCGGGAGGGGCGGGGTCGCGGAGGCCCCGCCTTCGCTGTTCGGGGTGTAGCCCTGGAAGGCGACGGTCAGCTTCTTGCCGGTCGTGCCGCCGTCCCCGCTGCCGTCGGCGGCGGACAGCAGAACGCCCGCGTAGCCGGACTCGCCGGGCGCGAGGGTCGTCACCGCCTGCGGCTGCGTCTCCTTGGCGGCCTGCGGCACCCACTGCATCTCGTCGAAGCGCAGGACGGGGTAGTAGGTCAGGTCGCAGTTCCTGCTGCCGGTGTTGGTCACGGTGAGCAGCAGGTGGTTGAGCGGTCGGGGGACGGGCTGCGCGGTGACCTTGGTGTTCGAGCCGTTGCACGGGGTGCGGGCGGCGGAGCCCCCGGAGCTCCCGGAGCCCGTGGAGCCTGCGGAGGGCGTGGAGTTGGCGGCGGGCTTCGTGCCGGTGTCGGTGCCGGGGGTCGTGCTGCTGCCCGTGCCCGTGCTCGTTCCCGTCTCCTTGTCCGTGCCGGTCGTCTGGGTCGGGGCGGCCGTCGAGGTCGCGCCGTGCGACGCGCCCTCGTCGTTCACGCCCGTTCCGTCCTTGCACGCTGTGAGGGTGAGAGCGGCGAGCGCGGTGACGGCGAGCAGGTTGCGGGTGCGGCGGATGCGCATGGTGAAGTCCTCTTCAGGGATGGCGTGATGACGCTGGGGAGCGATGGCGCTGTGCAGCGGCGTGCTTGGATGGCCTCAGCTTGTGAGGAGATCCGTCCCGGCCGCCACGGTCGACGGACGACCAGGGACACTGGAACGCTCACAACGGGTCTGATCTGGGAAAACAGACCATCCCTGGAACGCGGGGATGGGACACGGGGGTGAGGGAAACGGTGTCTGCGGCCGAGTTCGCGCAGTTGCTGCGGGAGTTGAAGGAGCGGTCCGGGCTCAGCTACGGGACGCTCGCGAAACGGCTCCACATGAGTACGTCGACGCTGCACCGTTACTGCAACGGGGACGCCGTTCCCGCGGACTACGCGCCCGTGGAGCGGCTGGCCCGCCTCTGCAAGGCGTCGCCCGAGGAACTCGTCGCACTGCACCGGCGGTGGGTGCTGGCGGATGCGGGGAGGGGGAGGAAGACGGGGGTGGCGGAGCTTGCCGTTACGGCGGCGGCTGAGGAGACGGTTCGTGAAGAGGGCGGCGCGGGGGAGGAACTGCTCGATCAGCCTGGCCAGCTCGATCAGCCTGATCAGCTCGACCAGTCCGGCCGACCTCGCCTTACGCGCAGTCGCCGTACCCTGCTCCTCGCCGGCGTCGGAGTCGTGGCCGCGCTCGGGGCCGTAGCCCTGGCGCTCTCGCTGAGTCTGCCGTCCGGCGGCTCGGACGAGGTGAAGAGCGGGGGCGGCCGGTCCGCCGAGGCCGGGGCCGCGTCCGTGCAGGGGCGTGGCGCGGAGGGCACGTCGTCGCCGTCCGTCTCCGCGAGCCCCTCCGTCTCGCCCTCGGCATCCGCCTCCGCCTCCCCCTCCGCCCCGGTCTCCCCATCCGGCTCCGCCGCCGGGGCGCAGGCCGATTCCGTTCCGCTGACGGTCGCCACCCGCCCGTACGCCTGGGTGGACCCGTGCAGCCAGCACTACCTGATCGAGCGGGGGCCGGGACAGGTCGCTCCGCCGCCCGTCGAGGAGGACGCGCCCGCCTGGGTGGCCAGCCATGGGGCCGTGTCGGCGGGGGAGCAGTTTCTGGCGCTGACCGTGCAGGGGACCGGCGAGGAGACCGTGGTCGTGGACAGCTTGACGGTCCGTACGGTCAAGAAGCGCTCGCCGCTCGCCTGGAACGACTACGCCATGGGCTATCCGGGCGTCGGCTGCGGCGGAGGCGTGCCGACCCGTTCCTTCTCCGTCGCCCTCGACGCGGCGCGCCCGGCGCTCGTGCCCGAGGCGGGGCACCGGGACTTCCCGTTCAAGGTGAGCGAGTCCGACCCGGAGATCTACTACGTCACCGCCGACGCCTCCGCGTACGACGTGAGCTGGTATCTGGAGCTGTCCTGGTCGAGCGGTTCACGGCACGGCACGCTGAAGATCGACGACGACGGCAAGCCGTTCCGCACGAGCGGCGAGAACGGGCGGCCCGACTACGAGTTCCCGCTCGGCGGCTCCGCCTGGGAGCGGGCGGGGGCGTCCCCGACGCCGTAGGAGCCGGTGCCGGGGGAGCCGAGGCCGGAGGAGCCGAGGCCGTGGGAGCTGCTCTCGGAGGGGCCCTCGTCGCGCAGGCCCTCGCCGTCCTGGCATGCGGTGAGGGCGAGTGCGGCCACGGCGGTGAGCGCGACGGCGAGCACACGGACGTGGCCGCGGCGGCGGGCGGGCAGCGGGTGGTGCGTGGGCAGGGGGTGGTGTGTGGGCATGGGGCAAGCCTGTGGCGTGGGCGCCGCCCTCTGCCACAGGCGGCTGGCAATTCGGGACGACGAGTCGGTCCCATACCCTCTGACCTGTGGAAACGGAGTCCTTGTGGGAGGGGGTGCGGGACGGGATGCGGGACGGGATCCGGGATGCGGCGAGGGCCGGGGGGTCGGCTCCCGCGTCCGCATCGTGAAAAGGCGTGTGTAGTCGCCATCCACCTTCCTAGGGTGCGGGCATGACTGTCGCATCCGCACCCGAAGCCCCCGCAGGGCTCGACGCGTCCGAAGCGTCCGCCCCGCTTCCGCCCCTCGCCGCCCGTGCCCGGTCCACCGGGGGTTCGCCCGTACGGGACATCCTCGCCGTCACCGCCCGCCCCGAGGTGATCAACTTCGCGGGTGGGCTGCCCGCGCCCGAGCTGTTCGACCGGGACGGCGTGGCGGCGGCCTTCCGGCATGTGCTGGAGGAGGTCCCGGGGCAGGCCCTTCAGTACTCCACCACCGAGGGCGAGCCGGCTCTGCGGGAGGCGCTGGCGGCGCGGACGTCCGTGCGCGGGCTGGCCACGGAGGCCGACGAGCTGCTCGTCACCACCGGCTCCCAGCAGGCGCTCTCGCTGCTGGGAGCCGCCCTGATCGACCCCGGCGACACGGTCCTCGTCGAGGCTCCCTGCTATCTGGCGGCCCTCCAGGTGTTCGGCCTGGCGGGGGCGCGGGTGGTGGCCGTGCCGGCGGACGCGGACGGCCCCGACCCGGACGCCCTGGCCGAACTGGTGGTGCGGGAGCGGCCGAAGCTCTTCTACACCGTCCCCACCTTCCAGAACCCCACCGGCCGCACCCTCCCCGCCGCCCGCCGCGCCGCGATCTCCTCCGTCGCCGCCCGGCACGGCCTGTGGATCGTCGAGGACGACCCCTACGGCGAACTGCGCTACGACGGTGAGCGCGTCCCCTGGATCGCCGCCCACCCCGACGCCCGTGACCGCACGGTGCTGCTCGGCTCCTTCTCCAAGGTCATGGCCCCCGGTGTGCGGCTGGGCTGGCTGCGGGCTCCGGCGCAGCTGCGGCGGGCCTGTGTCGTCGCCAAGCAGGCGGCGGATCTGCACACGCCGACCGTCAACCAGCTGGCCGCGGCACGGTACTTGGCCGTGTCCGACCTCGACGCGCATGTGGCGCGGGTGGCCGGCGTGTACCGCGAGCGGCGGGATGCCATGGCCGCGGGGCTGGCGGACGCCCTGCCGGAGGGGGCGAGTTGGGAGCTGCCCGAGGGCGGGATGTTCCTCTGGGCCCGGCTGCCGTCGTCGTACGACACCACGGCTCTGCTGCCGCGTGTGCTGGAACAGGACGTGGCGTACGTCCCCGGCGCGCCCTTCTACGCCGCCGAGCCCGACCGCTCGACCCTCCGGCTCTGCTTCGTGACGCAGACGCCGGAGGAGATCGGGGAGGGGCTGCGGAGGCTGGGGCGGGGGCTGAAGTAGGGGGTCAGTCCCACTGGAAGTGCCAGGCGCGTTCGCCGATGAGGTGCTGGGCGTAGGCGGTCAGGGTGTCGTCCGGGCCCGGCAGGACGGAGTACGGGCAGAAGGCGAAGTGCTCGGCGGCGACCGCCTCCGCCTCGGCGAGGTCGGCGGGCGGGGCGGCTACGGACACGGTCAGGCGGTCGTAGCCCAGCGCGACGACGCGTATGCCGAAGCGGTCCTCCCAGGAGCGGAGCACCGCGCTGAGCCGGGCCACGTCCTCCTCGTGGTCGACGGATCCCGACCAGCCGACGGACGCCGGGATGTCCGCGCTGCGGCGGGCGGACACCAGGGCCAGGTGCGGCTCCTTGAAACCGGGCGGGCCCTCGGACAGCGCGTCGGCGATCTCGGTGGCGCGGGCGTCCGGATCGGCGGTGAGGGTGGTGGGCTCGGCCAGACCGGGCCACTCCTCGCCCTGCGTCGCGACGTCGTCCCAGTACTCCGCGAGGACCTCCTCGACGTCGTGATCCCCGGGGTACGACATCAACTCGGGCACCAACTCCCATTCCTCCGGGCCGCCTTGCCTGCTGCCGAGGTCGACGAGAACGGGGAGCAGTCCCGCCCTCCCGGCGGGCCGGCCCAGCGCCTTCCAGGCGCCGGACGCCGCCTGCTGCTCGGCGTGCCACAGCACGACCTCGCCCGCCGTCGCGTCGATCAGCCGCCCGGGCGGGAGTTGGAGCCCAAGAGAACGCCCGCTCGGGTCGGACGCGAGCTGGGGGAGCGGGTTGGGAAGAGTCGCCATGCAAGTGACTGTAAGGGCAGGGTCTGACAGCGGCTTGTGCGGCATGATCCGAACGACCGGTCCTGGTCCACCCTGGCCTGGAAGCATTCAGAGCGGTGTCGCCCACTGAGCCGCATTCTTGCGGCTCAGTGGGCCTCCGCTCAGAGCTTCTCGGGGGTCCTGATGCCCAGCAGGGCCATGCCCTGGTGAAGGGTGCGGGCCGTGATGTCGGACAGGAACAGGCGGTTCTCCGCGATGTCCTTCGGCGGCGCCGGCTTGATCACCGGGCACTTGTCGTAGAACGTCGTGAACAGGGACGCCAGCTGGTAGAGGTACGCCGCCAGCTTGTGCGGGGCGTACTCCGCCGCCGCGTCCGCCACCGTCTCCGCGAAGGAGTCGACGTGCAGGCCCAACGCCCGCTCCGCGTCGGCCAGTTCGAGCTCCGGGTGCGCGGACGGGCGTACCTCTCCGGCCTTGCGCAGGATGGACTGGATGCGGGCGTAGGCGTACTGGAGGTAGACGGACGTGTCGCCGTTGAGGGAGACCATCTGGTCCAGGTCGAACTTGTAGTCCCGGTTCGCCGACGTCGACAGGTCCGCGTACTTCACCGCGCCGACGCCCACCTGGGCGCCCCGCTCGGCGATCTCCGCCTCCGACAGGTCCTGGGCCTTCTCGCGGACCACGGCCGACGCGCGCTCGACCGCCTCGTCGAGGAGGTCGACCAGCTTGACCGTCTCGCCCTCACGGGTCTTGAACGGCTTGCCGTCCTTGCCGAGGACCGTGCCGAAGGCGAGCTGGTACGCCGTCACGTCGTCGCCCAGCCAGCCGGCCCTGCGGGCCGTCTCGAAGACCATCTTGAAGTGCAGGGACTGACGGGCGTCCACGACGTAGACGAGGGTGTTCGCCTTCAGGTTGAAGACGCGGTCGCGGATCGCGGAGAGGTCCGTCGCCGCGTAGCCGAAGCCGCCGTCGGACTTCTGGACGATCAGCGGGACCGGGTTGCCGTCCGGGCCCTTGACGTCGTCGAAGAAGACGCAGAGCGCGCCCTCGGAGCGGACCGCGACGCCCGACTCCTCCAGGAGGCGGCAGGTCTCGTGCAGCATGTCGTTGTAGCCCGACTCGCCGACGATGTCCGGGTCCTGGATCTCCATGTCCAGCTTCTCGAAGACGGAGAAGAAGTAGATCTTCGACTCGTCGACGAACCGCTGCCAGGCCGCGAGCGTGGGCGGGTCGCCGGCCTGGAGGTCGACCACCCTGCGCCGGGCCCGCGTCTTGAACTCCTCGTCGGAGTCGAAGAGCCTGCGCGCGGACTTGTAGAGGCGGTCGAGGTTGGACATCGCCTCCTCGCCGGAGACCGCGCCGCCCTCGGCGTCCTTGTGGTCCAGCTCGTGCGGGTGCTCGTCCAGGTACTGGATGAGCATGCCGAACTGGGTGCCCCAGTCGCCGATGTGGTGGCGGCGCACGACGCTCTCGCCCGTGAACTCGAGGATCTGGACGACCGCGTCGCCGATCACCGCCGAGCGCAGGTGGCCTACGTGCATCTCCTTCGCCACGTTCGGCTGGGCGTAGTCGATGACCGTCGTGCCCGGGTGCTCCGCGAGGGGCACGCCGAGCCGGTCCGTGTCCGCGTAGCGCGCCGCGAGGTTCTCGGTGATCGCCCTGTCGGTGATCGTCACGTTCAGGAAGCCGGGGCCCGAGACCTCGATCTCCTTGATCACGCCACCCGTCACCACGTTCGCCACGACCTGGGTCGCCAGCTCCCGGGGGTTCGCCTTCGCCTTCTTGGCCAGCGCCAGGATGCCGTTGGCCTGGAAGTCGGCCCGGTCGCTTCGTCGCAGCAGCGGGTCCGCTCCGGCGGCCTCCGGCAGGGTGGCCGAGAGGGCGGACGCGAGGTGCTGCTGGACGGAGTCGCCGAGAGACGTGACCGAGGCCATAGGAGTGGGTGCCGTTCTCCTCGTGGGGATGGATAGACACGGCCAGTATCCCATGGGGGGTAAAGCGGTTTTCCCGGGCGAGGGAAGGTCTGGGAGTATGGGACCCCGTACAAAGTTCCCAGAACCAAGAGGACGTGCCGATCGTGGCTCAGAGCACCGAGACCACCGACTGGGTCTCCCGTTTCGCGGACGAGGTCATCGAGGAGTCGGAGCGTCGGGCCCCCGGGAAAACCGTCGTCGTCGCGTCCGGTCTCTCCCCCTCCGGCCCCATCCACCTCGGCAACCTGCGCGAGGTCATGACCCCGCACCTGGTCGCCGACGAGATCCGCCGCCGTGGGCTCCAGGTCCGCCATCTGATCTCCTGGGACGACTACGACCGGTACCGCAAGGTGCCCGAGGGGATCCCGGGGGTCGACAAGCCGACCTACGAGCAGCACATCGGCAAGCCGCTGACCTCCGTGCCCGCGCCCCCCGGCTCCGCGTACCCGAACTGGGCCGAGCACTTCAAGGCCGCCATGGTCGAGGCGCTGGCCGAGCTGGGCGTGGAGTTCGACGGGATCAGCCAGACGGCGCAGTACACCTCCGGCGTCTACCGCGAGCAGATCCTGCACGCCGTCAGGCACCGCGCCGACATCGACGCGATCCTCGACCAGTACCGCACCAAGAAGGCCCCGCAGGGGAAGAAGCCGCAGCAGAAGGCGGTCGACGAGGCCGAGCTGGAGGCCGCCGAGGGCTCCGGCGCGGCGAGCGAGGACGACGGCAGCTCCGGCTCCGCCGGGTACTTCCCGTACAAGCCGTACTGCGGCAACTGCGAGAAGGACCTGACCACCGTCGTCTCCTACGTCGACGACACCACCGAGCTGTCGTACACCTGCACGGCCTGTGGCTTCGCCGAGACCGTGCGGCTGAACGAGTTCAACCGCGGCAAGCTGGTCTGGAAGGTCGACTGGCCGATGCGGTGGGCGTACGAGGGCGTCGTCTTCGAGCCGTCCGGCGTCGACCACTCCTCTCCGGGGTCGTCCTTCCAGGTCGGCGGACAGATCGTCGGGATCTTCGGCGGGAAGCAGCCGATCGGGCCGATGTACGCGTTCGTCGGCATCAGCGGCATGGCGAAGATGTCGTCGTCCAAGGGCGGGGTCCCCACCCCATCCGACGCGCTGAAGATCATGGAGCCGCAGCTCCTGCGCTGGCTCTACGCCCGCCGCCGCCCCAACCAGTCCTTCAAGATCGCCTTCGACCAGGAGATCCAGCGGCTCTACGACGAGTGGGACAAGCTCGACGGCAAGGTCGCCGACGGCTCCGCGCTGCCGGCGGACGTCGCCGCCCACGCGCGCGCCGTGGGCACGGCCGCCCGTGAACTGCCCCGCACGCCCCGCCCGCTGCCCTACCGCACGCTCGCGGCCGCCGCCGACATCACCGCCGGGCACCAGGACCAGGCCCTGCGGATCCTGTCCGAGCTCGACCCGCAGAACCCGCTCGGCTCGCTGGACGAGGCCCGCCCCCGCTACGACAAGGCCGAGGCCTGGATCAACACCCAGGTCCCCGCCGACCAGCGCACCGTCGTGCGCACCGAGCCCGACGCCGAGCTGCTGAAGTCCCTCGACGAGGCCTCCCAGCAGTCCCTGCGGCTGCTGCTCGACGGACTCGCCGACCACTGGTCCCTCGACGGGCTCACCCACCTGGTCTACGGCGTGCCCAAGGTCCAGGCAGGCTTCCCCGCCGACGCCACGCCCAAGGATCTCCCGCCGGAGATCAAGACCGCCCAGCGGACGTTCTTCGCACTGCTCTACCACCTGCTGGTGAGCCGTGACACCGGCCCGCGCCTGCCCACCCTGCTCCTCGCGGTGGGCCAGGAGCGGGTGCGGGCCCTGCTCGGGGAGTAGACCGCACTTCTACGACGGAGGGGGCGTCCGGTGTCAGCACCGGGCGCCCCCTCCGTCGTACGCCTGCCGTCCTACGCCTGCGCGTCAGGCGATGTGGTCCTCCTCCAGTTCCGCCGCGTGGCGGTTCTGGAAGCGCATGACCATGCGCTTGGCCTCGGAGTCCGGGATGGGGGTGCCGTAGGTCGCCTCCACGTCGTAGCTGAACTGGCTCGGCGTCGGGTAGCCGCTGCCGCTCATCGACGACTGCTTGAAGATCTGGTAGTACGACTCCTCGTCGGGCTCGGCGATCGGCGTGCCGCCGCCCTCGCCCAGCTCACGGCTGCGGCCCGGACCCACCGGGATGGGGAAGGAACCGGTCTCCTCCGGAGAGGGCTCCTGGGCCGGGGGCTCCTCCTGGTACTGGTCCTGGTACTGCTCGGCGTGCTGCTGCTGCTCGTACCACTCGGCGTACTGCTCCGACGGGTCGTACGTCGGGTCGTAGCCGCCCTGGTAGGCGACCTCGTGCGGCGACTGGAACTGGAACCAGGGGTTGTTCTGGTCGTCCACGGGCGGCGCGGGCTGCTGCTGAGGCTGCGATTGAGGCTGTTGCTGCTGGGGTTGTTGCTGGGCCTGCTGTTGCTGTGCGGGGGCCGCTGTCAGCTCCTGCAGCTCCTGCTGGGGCGCCAGGGCCGTCTGGGGCTGGGCCTGCTGTACCTGCTGCGGCTGGGGCTGCTGTGCCTGGATCGGGGGCAGCAGGGCCGGTTCTATGCCCGCCGCCGCCAGGCCCGCCGGGGCCGTCTCCGTCAGCGGCACGCCGTAACGCGCCAGACGCAGCGGCATCAGGGACTCCACCGGGGCCTTGCGCCGCCAGGACCGGCCGAAGCGGGAGTGGAGCCTCGCCTGGTAGACGAGACGTTCCTGCTCCAGCTTGATCACCTGGTCGTAGGAGCGCAGCTCCCACAGCTTCATCCGGCGCCAGAGCAGGAACGTGGGCACCGGGGAGAGCAGCCAGCGGGTGAGGCGGACGCCCTCCATGTGCTTGTCGGCCGTGATGTCCGCGATCCGGCCGATCGCGTGCCGGGCCGCCTCGACGGCGACCACGAACAGGACCGGGATCACCGCGTGCATGCCCGTGCCCAGCGGGTCCGGCCAGGCCGCCGCGCCGTTGAAGGCGATCGTCGCCGCCGTCAGCAGCCAGGCCGTCTGCCGCAGCAGCGGGAAGGGGATGCGGATCCAGGTCAGGAGCAGATCCAGGGCCAGCAGGACGCAGATGCCCGCGTCGATGCCGATCGGGAACACGTAGGCGAAGTTCCCGAAACCCTTCTCGATGGCCAGCTCGCGGACGGCGGCGTACGAACCTGCGAAGCCGATACCGGCGATGATCACGGCGCCGGTCACGACCACGCCGATGAGAACGCGGTGCGTCCGGGTCAGCTCTATTCGCTCGGACACCCGTACTCCCCTCCCCTTGCGTGTTGTTGCGCGCAACAGGGTGGCACATGTGTGCGGCGAACGTGTGCCCGGTCCGTTAGCTCTTCTTGGCGGCGGACGCGGAGGCCGACGTGGACGCGGTCGCCTTCGGGGTCGCCTTCGAGGTGGACTCCGGGGTCGCCGACGCCGACTTCGAGGCCGACCCGGAGGGGGTCGGGTTCTTCGTGCCCGTGTCCGAACTGCCGCTGCCGCCCTGGCCGTTGGCCGACTGCACGGAGGCCACCGCCTCCTTCGCCGCCTTCTTCGCCGCCGTCGCCAGAGAGTCCGCGCCGGGCGTCTTGTCGCCCGCCAGACCGGCGCCGTTGTAGTCCAGGGTGACGACGACGTTCTCGACGCGCACCACGACCGTCTGCTGCTTGAAAGCGCCTTCCTTCTTCTTCAGGTCGTACCGCACCGCCGTCGCCTCGTCGCCCGTCCCCGTGACCGGCTCCGACTTCGCGTTCTTGGCGCCCGACACCGCCTGGGCGGCCTTGACCTGCTTCGTGTAGTACGTCTGCGCCTGCGCCTCGCCGCTGCCGGTCGTCGCATCCGACTCGAACCGCAGCAGGGACACGTTCAGCCAGCGGAACTGCGAGCCCTTCACACCGTTGTTGGCCAGGCTGGACCAGGAGCAGCTGGCGCGCGCCTCGGTGTCGCTGGACGTGCCCTCCTTGCCGGAGGTCGCCCCCTTCGGCACCAGATCCGTCAGCGTCTTCTTCGACAGCACCTTGCACGCCTCGGGCAGCGCCTGGTAGACGGCCGCCTGAACCTCCGGCGCGGTGCTCGCCGAGGCCCCGGCGGAGGAGCCGGCGCCCTGCGCCGCGTCGGCCGAGCCCGAACTCGAGTCGGAGCCGGAGTCCGAGGAGCAACCCGCGGCGATCAGCATCACGGGGACGGCGACCGCGGCGGCGAGAACGCGGTTCAGGCCTCCGGCACGGCTCGTTCGCCGCTCGCCTCCCTGCTCACTTCCCTGCTCGCACTGCTCACGCCGGTCGTCTCGCTGGGCTCGTCGCTGCATGGTTCCTTCACTCATGACGCTCGTGGTCCTTGCGGTGTTCCTGCGGATTCCCTGCGGGGTTTCTGCGGGGTCTCTGCGGGTTTTCCGCGAGTTTCTGTGCGGTCGGATCGGGTCCGAGGGGCCACGGTACGCGGTGAGGAAGCTGTGCGGTTCTGGTTCGCGGGCTTTGCGGGCGGCGGGCCGCCGCGGCCGAACGGGCCTCAACCGGCCAGGGAGTCGGCGAGCTGAGAGGCCAGTTTCCGGGCCTTGTCCTGCATTTCCTTGCTGTCGGGGACCGTGCCGACGGTCGCCGCCTGCTCCTCGTACTGGATGGTCACGATGACGTTCGACGTGCGGAACGCCACAGTCACCGTGCGCTGTTTCGCCGTCGAACCGGAGCTGCTGAGCGCGTCGTCGACGAACGCCTCGTCGCCGAGGTCGTCCAGCAGCCGGGGCTGGAGGTCGGCGTCGGCGGTGGAGGAGGCCGAGGCCGATGCGGAAGCCGATGCGGAGGCGGAGGCGGAGGCGGAGGGGCTCGCGCTGGACGAGGCGGACTCGGACGAAGGGGACCCGGTCGCCTCCTCGGTCGTCGTGTCGGCGGCGGGCTCCGGGAGGTCGGCCGCGGTGACCTTCTTGGCGAAGAGGCCCTCGGCCTCGGAGTCGTCGCTGACGGCGTTGTCGTAGGAGACGACGCGCTCGAAGTCGACGAGGAGATGGTCGGTGGCGTCCGTCGAGTCCACCTTCCAGCGGCAGCCGACCTTGCGGTCCGTGTCGAACGTCAGGGTCGCCTCGCCCGCGTAGGCGGTCTCCCGCTGTTCCTCGTCGGCGAGTTGGGCGATGCCGGGCAGCAGGGAGTCGAGAGTGGAGCGGCTCACGACGCCACAGGCCTCGGGGAGGGTGGCGTACTTGCCGGGCTGGGCGGCGGCCGACGCCGTGCCGGCCTCGCCCGGGTTGGAGTCGTCCGTCGAACTGCCGTCGTCCGAGGATCCTGTGCAGCCGGCCAGCAGCGCCGCGAGCAGGGCGACGACGCCGGGTACGTAGGCCTTCCGCTGCACGGTCGGCTCCTCTCGACGGTGATCTCGGGTGATCTCTACGGTGACTTCAGGGATGACGATGACTTCGAGGCTTCGCTCGTCCAGTGTCCCCGCTGGTTAATCGCTTGCCGGACGGGGGCGGCCCCTGCAGACAATGTGTATCGCACGCAACACCGTGGATGCCGGTCCGCCGTCCTTTTCGTCGACCTTGGCACCGGTTTTGCGACTGGTGACTTCTGTAGTGATTTCGGGGGAATGAGGACGATATGTCGTACGTGGAAATGCCGGGCGCGAAGGTGCCCATCCGTATGTGGGCCGACCCGGCGACGGTCGAGGACGGAGCGCTCCAGCAGCTGCGCAACGTCGCGACCCTGCCGTGGATCAAGGGCCTCGCCGTGATGCCGGACGTGCACTACGGGAAGGGCGCGACCGTCGGGTCGGTCATCGCCATGCAGGGGGCTGTCTGCCCTGCGGCGGTGGGCGTGGACATCGGGTGCGGGATGTCGGCGGTGAAGACCTCGCTGACGGCGAACGACCTGCCCGGGGATCTGTCCCGGCTGCGCTCGAAGATCGAGGAGGCCATTCCGGTGGGGCGGGGGATGCATGACAGCCCCGTCGATCCGGGGCGGATGCACGGGTTCGCCACGGCGGGGTGGGACGACTTCTGGGGGCGGTTCGACGGAATCGCCGATGCGGTGAAGTTCCGTCAGGAACGTGCAACCAAGCAGATGGGAACGCTTGGAAGTGGCAACCACTTCACAGAAGTGTGCATTGGTGATGACGGAGCGATCTGGCTCATGCTCCACTCCGGTTCCCGCAACATCGGCAAGGAACTGGCCGAGTTCCACATCGGCGTGGCCCAGAAGCTCCCGCACAACCAGGGTCTGATCGACCGTGACCTCGCCGTCTTCGTCGCGGACACCCCGCAGATGGCGGCCTACCGCAACGACCTGTTCTGGGCGCAGGAGTACGCCAAGTACAACCGCACGATCATGATGGCGCTCCTGAAGGACGTGATCCGCAAGGAGTTCAAGAAGGCGAAGCCGACCTTCGAGCCGGAGATCAGCGCGCACCACAACTACGTGGCCGAGGAGCGCTACGACGGGATGGACCTGCTCGTGACCCGCAAGGGCGCGATCCGGGCAGGCTCCGGCGAGTACGGGATCATCCCGGGCTCCATGGGCACGGGTTCGTACATCGTGAAGGGCCTCGGGAACGCCAAGGCGTTCAACTCGGCCTCGCACGGCGCGGGTCGGCGGATGAGCCGCAACGCGGCGAAGCGTCGCTTCACGACGAAGGACCTGGAGGAGCAGACGCGGGGCGTGGAGTGCCGTAAGGACTCCGGCGTCGTGGACGAGATCCCGGCCGCGTACAAGCCGATCGAGCAGGTCATCGATCAGCAGCGGGACCTGGTGGAGGTCGTGGCGAAGCTGAAGCAGGTCGTCTGCGTGAAGGGCTGACGCGAGCCTGGATCTCCCGTAGACGCATTGCCGAACGAGCTGTGGAGGCTGTGCTAGAGCCTTGTCGGTGCTTGCCGGGGAGTCTGGGGGCCTGGCCGCTCAGTGGCGGTCGTTCACACACGGGGAGTGACATGCGACGTCTCACCAGGCTTGCGGCCGTTGCCCTCAGCGCTGCCTTCGCGCTCGGGCCGCTGATGGCGGCCCCCGCGTCGGCGGCCCCCGACGCGGCGTCCTCCTGCCCCGCCAACCGCTTCTGCATGTACTACAACAGCGACTTCTCCGGGTCGCACAACGAGATGACGTCGAAAGTGACGCCTCGGCCCTGACCCGCCGCCCCGGCCCTACCTGTTCGCGTGCCGCACCGCGTAGATCATCACGAACGCGATGACGTGGATGCCGAAGAGGAAGTAGGCCAGGAAGACCCACATGTGGCGTTCGTTCTTGGTCTCCTGGATCAGGCGGCGTTGTTCGAGGGACTTCGCCGCCTCGTCCGCCTCGTCCGCCCCGTCCGCCTCGGTCTCCTCGTCCCGGTCGGTCATCACAGCTCCCGGTGGACCTTCGTGTTCGACGCCTGGGCGCGGGGGCGCAGGACGAGGAGGTCTACGTTGACGTGGCTGGGGCGGGTCACGGCCCAGGTGATCGTCTCCGCCACGTCGGAGGCGGTGAGGGGCTCGGCCACGCCCTCGTAGACCTTCGCGGCCTTGTCCTCGTCGCCGGCGAAGCGGGTCAGGGCGAACTCGTCGGTCCTGACCATGCCGGGCGCGATCTCGATGACGCGGACCGGCTGGCCGACGATCTCCAGGCGCAGCGTCTCGGCGAGGACGTGGGCGCCGTGCTTGGCGGCGACATAGCCCGCGCCGCCCTCGTACGTGCCGTGTCCGGCCGTGGAGGAGACTACGACGACCGTGCCGTCGCCGCTCGCGATCAGCCTGGGGAGCAGGGCCTGGGTGACGTTGAGGGTGCCGAGGACGTTCGTCTCGTACATCGTGCGCCAGTCGGCCGGGTCGCCGGTGGCGACCGGGTCCGCGCCGAGCGCGCCGCCTGCGTTGTTCACCAGCACGCCGATCGTCTTGAAGGCGGTGGCGAACTCGTCGACCGCCGCGCGGTCCGTCACGTCCAGCTGGTACGCCGTCGCCGAGCCGCCGGTCTGCGCGATCTCCTCGGCCAGCGCCTCGATGCGGTCCTTGCGGCGGGCGGTCAGGACCACCCGGTAGCCGGCCGCGGCGAGCTGCCGGGCGGTGGCGGCGCCGATTCCGCTGCTCGCACCGGTGACGACGGCGATGCGGGAGGCGGTGGACGGTGCGGCGGTGGCCATGGCGTGCTCCTCAGGAGTCCGTACGCGGTTCATGCGATGCGGAAGTTCATACGATCGGCTGCTGCCCAGGGTAGGTGACGTCAGCCGCCGTTCCTCGGGGCCCACATGATCACGGCCATTCCGGCGAGGCAGACCAGTGCGCCGGTGACGTCCCAGCGGTCGGGGCGGTAGCCGTCGGCGACCATGCCCCACAGGAGCGAGCCGGCGACGAAGACGCCGCCGTAGGCGGCGAGGATGCGGCCGAAGTGGGCGTCGGGCTGGAAGGTGGCGACGAAGCCGTACGCGCCGAGGGCGAGGACGCCGCCGGCCGCCCACAGCCAGCCGCGGTGTTCGCGCACGCCCTGCCAGACCAGCCAGGCGCCGCCGATCTCGAAGAACGCGGCGACGACGAACAGGGCGGCGGAGCGGAGGACCGACATGCCGGTCAGCCTCGCACGCCCTCCCGCGTCACCTGTTGGAGGGCGACTCGCCGTCGGCTCGGCGTGGGATACATCCCCTGCGTACGACCCGGCCGAGGGACGAGGAGTGGTGGCATGCGCAGGATGCGGGGGCTCGCCGTGTGGGGCGCCGTGGCGGTGTGGGGAGCGGCCTCGCCCGCCTTCGCGGCGCAGGACGTGCAGGACGCGGCCGAGGCCGATCTGTCGTACCACGGGTTCGCCGTGATGGACGGCGGCCGGGTCGACGTACGGCTGACTCCGCGCAACCACGGTCCGGCGGACGTCGCCGACGCGACCGTACGGCTGCGGTGGTCGGCGCCGCTGGCGGCGGGGGCGCAGGGGCTGCCCGAGGGGTGTGCGCGCACGGGGGAGCGGTCGGTGGTGTGTCGTACGGGTCCGCTGGGCGCGGACGAGACGGGGGAGCGGATCGAGCTGGGGGTGTGGCTGCGGGGGCGGCCGACGGAGGTGACGCTGGAGGTGGACACGGTGTGGTCGGGCGGGGCGGTGGACCGCAACCGGGCCAATGACCGGCAGCAGGTGCTGGTGCTGGACACCGGGGACTCCTACTTCTTCTGATTTCCGCCCCTCTGCCTGTCTCTCCCCCTCTCCCCCTCTCCCCTCTCCCCTCTCCCCTCTCCCCTCTCCCCTCTCCCCTCTTTCTTCTCTTTCTTCTCTTTCTTCTTTTGGTTCCCTTGATTCCCTTGGGGTCGGTGCGTCGTACGATCTCGGGATGGGGCGGGGCGGGATGCAGGTGACGGAGATACGGCCGACGGTGGCCGAGGGCGCGGTGGCGGGGGCTGCTCCGGGGCGGGGGCTGCCGCGGTTCTGGCCGCTGTTGCTGCTGGGTGCGGCCGTGTTGCCCGGGGCGGTGCTGGTGGTCGTCGGGCGGTCGCTGGACGAGCCGGCCGTGCAGGCGTGGCGGACGGTGTGTCTGGCGGTGACCGTGCAGGCGCTGCCGTTTCTGCTGCTGGGCACGGCGTTGTCCGGGGCGATCAATGCGTTCGTGCCGGCGAGCGTCTTCGGCCGGCTGCTGCCGAAGCGGCCCGCGCTGGCCGTGCCGGTCGCCGGGGTCGCGGGGGTGGTGCTGCCGGGGTGCGAGTGCGCCTCGGTGCCGGTGGCGAACAGTCTGATCGGGCGGGGGGTCACGCCGGCCGCGGCCTTCGCGTTCCTGCTGTCCGCGCCCGCCGTGAACCCGGTGGTGCTGACCGCCACGGCCATCGCGTTTCCGGGGAGTCCGGAGATGGTGCTGGCCCGGCTGCTCGCCTCGCTGGTCACCGCGGCCGTGATGGGCTGGCTGTGGCTCTGGCGGGGCAAGGAGGAGTGGCTGCGGCCGGCCGTGCGGCACACCGGGCACCGGCCGGGGCACAGCCGTTTCACGGAGTTCCGGCGCGGCTTCCAGCACGACTTCCTGCATGCGGGCGGTTTCCTGGTGGTGGGGGCGATGGCGGCGGCGACCTTCAATGTGGCGGTGCCGCGTACGGTGCTGGACGTCTTCGCCGGTTCGCCGTGGCTGTCGGTGCTGTTCCTGGCGGCCCTGGCGATCGTGCTGGCGGTGTGCAGTGAGGCGGACGCGTTCGTGGCGGCCTCGCTCAGCGGGTTCTCGCCGACCGCGCGGCTGGCGTTCATGGTGGTCGGGCCGATGGTCGACCTGAAGCTGATCGCTCTGCAGGCGGGGACGTTCGGGCGGGCTTTCGCGGTCCGTTTCTCGACGGCGACGGTGGTCGTCGCGGTGGCGTGCAGCGCGGTCGTGGGAGGGGTGCTGCTGTGAAGCGGTTCGTGCAGGTCGCGTTGCTGGTGCTGAGCGGGCTGGGGTTGTTGCAGACCTCGCTTCTCACCGAGGAGTACCTCAGGTATGTGAAGCAGGGGATGCGACCGTGGCTGGTCCTGTCCGGGGTGTTGCTGGTGGTGCTGGGGGCGATGGAGGCGTGGGCCCTGTGGCGGGCGAGGACAGAAGAGGGGCACGGAGAGGGCCACGGGTCGGGACGTGGAGAGGGACACGGAGAGGGACACGGAGAGGGACACGGGCATGATCACTCTCGTGTGCCCCGTGCCGCCTGGCTGCTGTTTCTTCCGGTGCTGAGCCTGTTGTTCTACGCGCCGCCCGCGCTCGGGTCGTACACCGCCTCGCGGGAGCCGGCGAAGGTCGTCGCGACGGTGGACGACGGCGGGTTCGATCCGCTGCCGAAGACCTCGCCGTTGCCGATCACGCTCACCGACTTCACCCAGCGGGTGCAGCAGGACCGCAGCCGGGCGGTCAAGGGGCGGACGGTGCAGATGACGGGGTTCGCGTCGCCGGTGGGAGGCGGCGGGGGCGGGGGCGGTGGTGCGGACGGTTGGTACGTGACACGTATCGTCGTCAGCTGCTGTGCGGCGGACGCCATGACCTTGAAGGTGCGGGTGTACGGGGTCGCCATGCCGAAGGTGGACACCTGGGTGACGGTCACCGGGGTCTGGCATGCGAGCGGGAAGCTGGGGACCTCGTCGGCGGCCGTGGCGTTGGACGTGCGGAGCGTGCAGAAGATCCGGAAGCCGCTCAACTCGTATATGGACGCGCTACTTATGGGCTGAGGCCGGCGCGTACGCCGTCGGGGGGACGCCCACCGTCGCCTTGAAGTCGCGGACCAGATGGGCCTGGTCGGCATAGCCGAGGTCGGCGGCCAAGGCGGCCCAGTCGACCGCCTCCTGCGTCTCCGCCCGCTCCAGGGCCTCGTGGATGCGGTAGCGCAGGATGACCCACTTGGGGCCCACGCCGACATACCCGGCGAACAGGCGCTGCAGGAGTCGTACGGAGACGCCCTCCTCGTGGGCCAGGTCGGTGACCCTGCGGACGGTGCGGTCGGTGCGGATGCGGGCGACGAGGGCCATGGCCCGGTCGGCCTGGGGGTCGGGGCGGGGGGAGAGGGAGAGGAGACAGGCGTCCAGGGCGGCCACGCGGGCGTCCTCGTCGGGCGGGGCGAGGATCGGGGCCGGGTCGATGTCGGAGAGGCGGATCCGACGGCCCGTCCAGTGGCTCACGGGGTGCTCGGGGGCGAAGGGGCGGAAGCCGCCCGGGCGGAACTGGACTCCGCAGACCCGGCCGGTCCCGGCCAGCTTCTGGGTGAAGAGGCTCAGGTCGACCCCGGCGATCTCGGCGAACGGCTCCTGGTCCTCGTACCGCTGGAAGACGATGTTGACGGACGGGTGCGGGACCACATGGGAGGCGTACGGCTCGGAGAGGTCCCAGTCGATCAGCCAGTAGTGCTCCAGGTAGGGGCGCAGGGGCGGGGCCGGTTCGCGGCGGCGGAAGCGCACGCGGGCGAGGAGCTCGGCGGGGTCGACGATGCCTCGGGTGTCACGGCGTGGGGCGGCCATGTGATCGAGCGTAGGACGGGGCACTGACAATCACCGGATGCCCCGGACCGGCGATCGCCGGAATGCCCCGGACCGGCGATCACCGAATGCCCCGGACCGGCGATCGCCGGAATAACCCGGAGGGGGCGCCCGTTGGAGAGGTATAGTTGAACGGTCAACAACTTTGGAGGTTGAGCGACCATGCAGTTCGGGATCTTCACCGTCGGCGATGTCACGCCGGACCCGACGACGGGCCGTACGCCGACCGAGCGTGAGCGGATCAAGGCCATGGTCGCCATCGCGCTGAAGGCCGAGGAGGTCGGACTCGACGTCTTCGCGACCGGCGAGCACCACAACCCGCCGTTCGTGCCGTCGTCGCCGACCACCATGCTCGGGTACATAGCCGCGCAGACGGAGAAGCTGATCCTCTCCACCTCCACCACCCTCATCACCACCAACGACCCGGTGAAGATCGCCGAGGACTACGCGATGCTCCAGCACCTGGCCGACGGGCGCGTCGACCTGATGACGGGCCGCGGGAACACCGGCCCGGTCTACCCCTGGTTCGGGCAGGACATCCGCCAGGGCATCAACCTCGCCGTCGAGAACTACGCCCTGCTGCGCAGGCTGTGGCGCGAGGACGTCGTGGACTGGGAGGGGAAGTTCCGCACGGCGCTCCAGGGCTTCACGTCGACGCCCCGGCCGCTGGACGACGTACCCCCCTTCGTCTGGCACGGCTCCATCCGCTCGCCCGAGATCGCCGAGCAGGCCGCCTTCTACGGCGACGGCTTCTTCCACAACCACATCTTCTGGCCCGCCGACCACACCAAGCGGATGGTCGAGCTGTACCGGGAGCGCTACGCCCACTACGGGCACGGCACCCCGGAGCAGGCGATCGTCGGGCTCGGCGGCCAGGTGTTCATGAGGAAGAACTCGCAGGACGCGGTGCGCGAGTTCCGCCCCTACTTCGACAACGCGCCGGTCTACGGCCACGGGCCCTCCCTCGAGGACTTCACCGACCAGACCCCGCTGACCGTCGGCTCCCCGCAGGAGGTCATCGAGAAGACCCTGTCCTTCCGCGAGTACGCCGGCGACTACCAGCGCCAGCTGTTCCTGCTGGACCACGCCGGCCTGCCGCTGAAGACCGTGCTGGAGCAGCTCGACCTGCTCGGCGAGGAGGTCGTGCCCGTGCTGCGCGAGGAGTTCGCCAAGGGCCGCCCGGCCGACGTGCCGGACGCCCCGACCCACGCATCCCTCAAGGCCGCCCAGGAAGGGGTGAGCGTCGCATGAAGCTCGTCGTCGTCTCGGCGGGGCTGAGCGTCCCGTCGTCGACCCGTCTGCTGGCCGACCGGCTGGCCGGAGCGGTGCGTGAGAAGGCGTCCTCCGGTACGTCCTCCGGTGCGTCCGTGGACGTCCAGGTGGTGGAGCTGCGCGACCTCGCGGTGGACATCGCGCACCACTTCACCAGCGGGTTCCCCGGGCGGAAGCTGGCCGACGCGCTGGAGGCGGTGACGGAGGCGGACGGGCTCGTCGTCGTCACGCCGGTGTTCTCCGCCTCCTACAGCGGGCTGTTCAAGTCGTTCTTCGACGTGCTGGACCAGGAGGCGCTGGCGGGCAAGCCGGTGCTGATCGCGGCGACCGGCGGCTCCGCCCGGCACTCGCTGGTGCTCGAGCACGCGCTGCGGCCGCTCTTCGCCTACCTCCGGGCCGTCGTCGTGCCGACCGCCGTGTACGCGGCCTCGGAGGACTGGGGAGCGGAGGGGCTGCCCGAGCGGATCGAGCGGGCCGCGGGGGAGCTGGCGGCGCTGATGGGCGGGCTGTCCGCGCCCAGGCGGGTGAAGGACGACCTCGCGGTCGTACCGTTCGAGGAACAGCTGGCGGCGCTGCGGCCCGCAGGCTGAGAACGGCCTACGGGTTGCCCGGAGCAGAGTGAGAGGGCAGTAAGAAGGCCACCGGAAGGGAGATCATCAGGTCGTCCCACTCCGAAAGCTTGGCAAACTGGACCGCGTGCCTCCCACCCTGCTGCTCGCCGAAGACGACCGCGCCATCCGCCACGCCCTGGAACGCGCCCTGGCCCTGGAGGGCTACCAGGTCACCGCGGTCGCGGACGGGGTGGAGGCGCTGGCGCACGCCCACAAGAGTCCGCCGGACGTGCTCGTCCTCGATGTGATGATGCCCGGCATCGACGGCCTCCAGGTCTGCCGGGTGCTGCGCGCCGAGGGCGACCGCACGCCCATCCTGATGCTGACCGCGCTGGTGGAGACCGCCGACCGGATCGCCGGCCTGGACGCGGGCGCCGACGACTACGTCGTCAAGCCGTTCGACGTCGAGGAGGTCTTCGCCCGGCTGCGGGCGCTGCTGCGCCGGACCGGCTCGAACGGCACGCCGACGTCCGGATCCGGATCCGGGCACGGGCCCGGTGCGGCGAAGGAACCGCAGGCCGCCGAGCGGGCCGGTGAACGACCCGGTGAACGATCCGGCGATCGGGCCCTCGGCCGCTATCTGGAGGCGGCCGGCCTGCGGATGGACCCGCAGGCGCGGCGGGCGTGGCGGGGCGAGCGGGAGCTGGAGCTCACGCGGACCGAGTTCGAGCTGCTGGAACTGCTGGTGCGCAACGCCGGGATCGTCCTCGACCACTCCACGATCTACGACCGCATCTGGGGCTACGACTTCGGGCCCGGCTCCAAGAACCTCGCCGTCTACGTCGGCTATCTGCGCCGCAAGCTCGACCAGCCCGGCGCCCCGCAGCTGATCCACACGGTGCGCGGGGTGGGTTACGTCCTGCGGGAGGACTGAGTGGGGCGGCCGGGATGGCCGGGGCGGCCGGGGTCGTCGGGGCCGCTGGGTCGGCTGCGCCGGCTGCTGTCCCGGTTGCTGTCCCGGCCCCGGCCGAAGCTGGTGTCGCTGCGCACCACCTTCGCCGTGTCCTTCGCCGCCGTGACCGCCGTCGTCACGGTGCTGATCGGCGTCCTGTCGTACTCGGCGGCGGCCCGGCTGGTCCGGGTGGACCAGGAGTCCGTGTTCGACGAGGTCGTGCAGGATCTGCGGGCCAAGGTGCGCGACCTGAAGATGGTGCCGGAGGACTTCTCCTCGGCCGCGCCGGGCCATGACATCGTGCGGCCGGCCCGTACGGACGTACAGGTGCTGGGGTCCGACGGCTCGGTCGTGGACAGCGGCAGCCCCGGGCTGCCGGTGGTGTCCGCCGACCGGACGATCGCGGCCGCCGCGGCCGCCGGGCGGATGGCCGAGCACAAGGACGTGAACGTCGGCAGCGACGTCTACCGTGTCGCCACGGTCTCCCTGGGCGGCGGCCGGGGCGCGGTGCAGGTGGCGCAGGAGTTCAGCGACACCGAGGACCTGCTGCGCGCTCTCCAGCAGCGGACGCTGATCCTGATGATCGCGGTCGTGACGGCGGCGGGTCTGTTCGGCTGGTGGCTGGCCCGGCGCATCACACACCGCCTGGTCATCCTCACCACCGCCGCCGAGGACGTGGCCCGCACCCGTCGGCTCGGCGTGCAGGTGCCGGTCACCGGCTACGACGAGGTGGGCCGCCTCGGCCGCGCCTTCGACCGCATGCTGGGCCGGCTCGCCCAGTCGGAGGAGGACCAGCGTCGGCTGGTCCAGGACGCGGGACACGAGCTGCGTACGCCCCTGACGTCCCTGCGCACGAACATCTCGCTGCTCCGCCGTATCGACGAGCTGCCCCCCGACACCCGGGAGGAGCTGGTCGCGGACCTGACCCAGGAGGCCCGTGAGCTGACCGACCTGGTCAACGAGCTGGTCGACCTCGCCGCCGGCCAGTCCGACACCGAGCCGCCGCAGCGGGTCGACCTGGCCGACATCGCCGAGGAGGTCGCGGGCCTCGCCCGGCGCCGCAGCGGGCGGGAGGTCCTGGTCCGCGCGAGCGGGGACACCACGACCGACGGGCGGCCGGGGATGCTCCAGCGGGCGCTGTCCAACCTGGTGGAGAACGCGACCAAGTTCGACCGCAACGGCAGGGCGCCCGTCGAGATCTCCGTCACCGGCCCCGCCAGGCCCGGCACGGTCCGCGTCGAGGTCCTCGACCGCGGTCCCGGCGTCGCCGAGACCGACCTGACCCGCGTCTTCGACCGCTTCTACCGTGCGGCCGACGCCCGCTCCCTCCCGGGCTCGGGCCTCGGCCTGTCGATCGTACGCGAGGTCGCGCTGGCCCACGGGGGCTCCCCGTTCGCCTTCCGGCGGGCGGGCGGCGGCTCGGTGATCGGCTTCACGGTGGGCGGAGTACTGCCGGACGGCGGGCGCGACGCCGGGTGAGGAGGCGGGGGGGCAGGCCCGGTTCTCCCCGCTGCTGCGGCGGCTTACCCCGCTCACCCCGCTCACCCCGCTCGCCCCGCCGTCCGGGTCCAGCGCGTCACAACGTGACCTGGACGGTCACAACGTGACCTGGACGCCTCCCAAGGTCACGACGAGCTTGCCGGTCGAGGCGTACGACCAGGCCAGGGCGCCTGCATACGACGCGCACCGCGAGCCGTTGGCGCCCGTCCAGAACTGGTTGGTGGAGTCGGCGTCCCCGATGGTCTTGTCGTTGGAGCCGCTCACGCTGAACCGGCACGAGGTGTTGGTGCGGAACACCGAAGTCCCGGCGTCCCAGGAGTAGTTGCGGGTGGCGTTGTCGATGCTGAGGTTGTTGGAGACGGCCATGGAGCCCGGGTTGCTGTTGTAGGTGAACCCGTGCTTGCCGTTGTGGTAGGCGATGCTGCGCCGTACGACGTGGTTGACGGCGATGTCGTCGCCGCCGAGCTTGTAGCCGTTGCGGTCGCCGTTGGAGTTCACGGTGCCGTCGGAGAGGGTGCCGTTGTTGTACGACAGCGAGTCCTCGATGGTGACCGGACCGATCGCCCCGGTGTCCGTCTTGGTGTAGAGGTCCCAGCCGTCGTCGATGTTGTTGTGCGAGACGGAGTAGCGGAAGACGTTCCCGGCCCCGGTGGTGAGCTTCGCGGCGAACCCGTCGGCGTCCTCGCCGTCGGAGTCGGCGTTGTCGTGCGACTCGGCGGACAGGACGAGGTTGTCGGACGGCCACTGGGCGGCGGGCGTGCTGGAGGCGATCCGGCCGAGCTGGAGCCCCGTGTCCCGGTTGTAGCGGGTGACGGTGCGCTCGATGACGTTGTCGCTGCCGCCCACGTAGATGCCGTTGTCACCTGCGTGTTCGACGACGAGGCCGTACACATGCCAGTACGAGCCGAAGAGCTGGAGCCCCCGGTTGGACGAACTCTCGGTCTGCGCCGAGAAGTTGAGCACCGGCGTCTCGCCCGGGTAGGCGGAGAGGGTGGTCAGGGCGCTCGCGGTCCCGCTGCTGGTCTGCGGGATCGTGACGGTCGAGGAGTAGCTGTACGTCCCACCGCGCAGGTAGATCGTGCCGCCGGCGGTGACGCGGCTGATCGCCGAGGCGAGGGTGGTCGGGGCGGACTGGGTGCCGGCCGCGCTGTCGGCGCCGCTGGGCGAGACGTAGATCGCGCCGCTGGTGGGGGGCGTGGTGCTGTCGGTGGTGGTCGCGTCGACGTAGTCGACGTTGGGCAGCCCGTCCGCGGTGGTGGGGTTGAGGCGGATGGTGTTGCTGCCGGCGTTCAACGACACGGTGAGGGTCTTGGTGACCCAGGTCGACCAGGCGCCGGTGGCCTCGAAGGACGGCGTCTGCACGGTGGCGCCGTTGACGACGAGCGAGGCGGGGCGGGCGGTGGTGGTCCCGTTGGCGAAGCGGACGTTCAGGGTCGCGGTGCCGGCGGTGGCCGCGTTCACGGTGAACTGGGCGTATCCGCTGGTCGCGTTGGTGCCGTTGCAGAATCCGCTGCCGGAGTAGCCGGTCCAGTCGGAGTCGACGGTGCCGGTGCAGACCGCGGGCGAGGTCTCGGCCTCGTAGCGGACGGTGGCGGCCTGGGCGGGAGCGGCGCCGGCGAGCGCGACGAGCGCGCCCGCCAGCAGACCGGTGCAGGCCAGGGCTACTGCGGGAGTCCTCACTGGTCGCGAAGCACGTATCTGAGGTATCTGAGGTATCTGGCGTGTCTGACGCATCGTTGATCTCCATGTCCAGAACGGGCGGGTGCGGGTGCCGCTACGGCGGGACGGACATCCAGAAAGCGCTTTCCATGGGAAGCTAGGACCGCCGCCCTGAACACGTCAAGAGACCGGTACATGATTTCTGTTCACATAGGTGGACGCGTGAAGGGTTCGTGGGGGGTTTCGTGCGGGTGCTGGCGTTCGCCGTCGTGTTGCGGCACGCGCGGTTTCGGCGGGTGTGGTGCGGGCAGGCGGCGAGCGCCGTCGGGGACGGGGTCACGTTGGTCGCGCTGCCCGGCGCGGTCCTGGCCCACCACTCGAAGACCGACCTCGGGCTGGTCCTCGGCGCGCAGAGCCTGGCCCTGGTCGGGGCCGCGCTGCTGGGCGGGGTGCTGGCCGACCGGCTGCGGCGGTCATGGGTGATGGCGGCGGCGGACGTCGTACGACTGGTCACGGCCGTCTGCTTCGCGCTGGGCGCGGCGCGGGCCCCGCTGCTCGTGCCGGTGCTGCTGGCGCTGGCGACCGGGTTCGCCGCCGGGGTCTTCACCCCCGCCTTCGGGGCGCTGATCCCCGACCTGGTGCCGGACGAGGACCTGCCGAAGGCGAACGCCCTGCGCTCGATCACCGTACGCACCGGGCAGGTGCTGGGACCCGCCCTCGGCGGGCTGCTGCTCGCGGCGGGAACGGCCGGCGCGACCTCGGGCACGGCGTCCGGCGCCGCCTCCGGCACGGCCTTCGACCTGGTGTTCTGGCTGGACGCCGGGACGTTCGCCGCGAGCGTGGCGACCCTGGGCCGGGTCGGCGACCCGCGTCCGGCGCGCACGACGGGCGGCACGGTGCTGCGCCAGGCCCGCGAAGGCCTCGCCGCGGTGCGCGAACGGACCTGGGTGCTGACGATCATCGTGCAGGGCACCCTCCAGCTCCTGCTGGTGATGGCCCCGGTGGCGGTCCTGCTGCCGATCATCCTCGCGGAGCGGGGCGAGTTCGCCGCGTACGGCCCGATGGTCGCGCTCCAGGCGGTCGGCTCGGTGGCGGGCGGGATGGCGATCGCGGCCTGGTCCCCGCGCCGGCCCGGCACGGTCGCGGTCCTCGGACTGGGCCTGCTCGCCGGTCAGTTGGCCTGTCTGCTGGCGAACGCGCCGCTGACGCTGCTGGGTCTGTCCATGGCCGTCACCGGCTTCGGCTACGCCGTCTTCAACGTCGCCTGGGCGAGCGCCCTGCAACGTGCGATCCCCTCCGACAAGCTCGGCCGCGTCTTCGCGATCGACACGATCGGCACGTACGGCCTCCAGCCTCTGGGCTTCTCCCTGGCTCCCCTCGCCGCGACCGCCTTCGGCAACGGACCGGTCCTGTGGACGGGCCTCGCGGCGCTGACGGCGACGACTGCGGTGCCGCTGTTCCAACGGGACGTACGGCGGTTCGCGGACGCCGGGCAGGCGACCGCCGGGGCGTGAGGGAGGGGGGTCGGCGACCCGCCTCCCCCGTTCAGCCGTCCTTGCGGGCCACTCCGCCGTAGATGCCGATCGGCGGGGTGCCGGGCTGTGCGGGCTCCTCGGGGCGCCAGTCGGGGACCAGGACCAGGCCCGGGTCCACGAGGGTGAAGTCGCCGAAGAAGTCCAGGACTTGGGCGCGGGTGCGGGGGTTCATGGAGGCGGTGGCGTTCTTGTAGACGGCCACCGCGTCCTTGCGGCCGTCCTCGTGGACGTCGCCGGTGGCGTGGGAGAGGATCAGGTAGGAGCCGGTGGGCAGCGCGTCGCGGAGGGCGGCGACGACCGCCTTCGGGTCCTCGGCCTCGGTGACGAAGTGCAGGATCGCCACCAGCAGCAGCGCCACCGGCCGGTCGAAGTCGATGATCTTGCGTACGCCGGGGTGGTCGAGGACGCCCAGGGGGTCCCGCAGGTCGGCCAGGACGACGGAGGTGTCGGTCTCGTCGTCGATCAGGGCGCGGGAGTGGGTGCTGACGATCGGGTCGTTGTCGACGTAGGCGATACGGGTCCCGGGGGCGATGGCGCGCGCGATCTGGTGCACGTTCGGCTCGGTGGGCAGGCCCGTGCCGATGTCCAGGATCTGCCGTATGCCGCCCTCGGCGACGACGTGCCGGACGGCGCGGTGCATGAAGGTCCGGTTGGCCCGGACGCCCACCCGTACCTCCGGGGCGGCCTTGATGAACTTCTCGGCGGCCGCCTGGTCGACCTCGTAGTTGTCCTTCCCGCCGAGGAAGTAGTCGTACATCCGGGCCGGGTGGGGCTTGCTCGTGTCGATCGTCAAGGGCGGGGCGTCGATTCCGCCCTTGCCGCCGTCGACGCCGTCGCTGTCGCCGCCGTCGTTGCTACGAGGAGAGGTCATTTCCCTCGCTCCGTCCTGGACTCGCGTCCCGCCACCAGATGAACCGCAGTGAGTGACTGTCAGAACATCATCCTGGCATGCCGCTTGGGTCGCTCGGCACGAGGTGCGCCGCATGACCGCACGCTGCACACCGGCGTGACGGTGAGGACGGCGGCGGCGAGGCCGGACACCGGACCCCGGTCGAGCCGGTGGGGCGGCCCGGCCCGACGCGCGATGCCACGGCGACAGCGAGACGAGGACGTCGAGCATCGCCCGGACGGCCTGGCTCGGGCCGAACCGGCTCCACGCCGGATACTCGACGCGACGCGGTCCGCCGACCACCGGGACCGGCGCCGGTCGGGGGTCGTCGGCGGCCAGGAGGCGGATGGACGCCGACGGCGGCAACGCGATGCCGGGCCCGCGCGCGCTCAGCCGGGTGATCGGCTCGACGACACAGGCCTCGTACGCCGCATCAGGATCGCCCCATGGCCAGTGCCTACTCCGAGCCGTCCACGTCGACTGCGGCGCGGCCGGCCAGTCGTTCGTATCGCTGCCTGGCGGCCTGTGGAGTGCCGAGCCCGAGTCCGAAAGCGATCTCCTGCCAGGTCATGCCGCGGCCCCGGGCCATCTTGAGGAGCCCGGCTTCCGATTCGTCCATCTCCGCGCGAACCAGCGGAACGAGACTCAATGCGGCGGTGATGTCGGCGTGGTCCACCTCCGGCTCGCCGTCATCCTGCTGTGCGGTCCCGCTGAGCAGGAACTCCACGAGTCTGACGGCCTCGTGCGGCCCGATGAGCGAAGGATGAACCTGTCGGCGGCGTTGCTCGTCGGTGGCCGCGTGTCGCTCGGCGATGCGAAACAAGGAGGCGTAGACGCGGTGCGCTCGCGCCTGCTCCGGCCGAGGAGGCGTGAAGGGATCGGTGTGCTGATCGGGAGTCGAAGGCATGAGACGAGGGTGAGGCGCGCACGATTCGATGTCAACAAAATATGGTGAACGATCTGTTCAATCGCTGCCGTTCGTCCGCCCGCGCGTCGGGACAGGGCGGCTCGGTGCGCCCGCCGGCGCACGATGATGCTTCCGGTGTCGGCCGACGGGCCGGCATGCCGGCGATCGCCCAGCCGGTGCAGGCCGACGAGGACGCCGTGCGCGATGCGATCCATCGGTTCAACGAGATCGGCCTGACCTGCCTGGACCCCGACCGTGTGCCGGCCCCCTGTCGCCTCGATGTCCTGGCCGCCGCATGCAAGGAACGCGCCCGCATCCGCAGCGAGAAAGGCATCCGCGCGGGCGGCACCCGTTCAAAACCGCAGCCTGACCCAACCCGGCGAACTTATGCGGTCACAGCGCCAGCCACCATCAAAACCCCAGCTCAGGGCCAGACAAGGCAATAAGGCTGATGCCCCGCCTCATGCAGCCGGTGGCTGAAGTCCTGCCACTCGTGCAGCGATTGGGAGGGGTGGGTTGCTGACCTGGGATTTCTTGGGTGCATGTGCGCTGACCTGCGGAAACAGCTCTCAGTAGTTCTCACTGGTCAACGCCGTTTCCCAGGCTCATGTGCCCTGGATGTGCCCTGGATGTGCCCTCGGAAGGGACCAGGGCCTGTCCGGCCGGCGGGGAGGGAGACCGGACAGGCCCTGGCGGACTTGGGAGGGCTGACGGTCGCTACACCGCGAGCCAGGCCGCCTGGTCCGGAGCCAGCCGGCCGTCCTCGACGGGTTCGCTGGACAGCAGGATCGAGGTGCGGTCGGGCAGCTGGTACGCCTCGGCCGAGAGGTTGACCACGCAGATGAAGCCGGGCTCGCGGCTGAAGGCGAGGACTCCGGCGGGGGCGTCCAGCCAGGTGAGGGTGCCGTCGCCGAGGGCGGGGTGCTCGCGGCGGAGGCGCAGGGCGCTGCGGTAGAGCTCCAGCATGGACGTCTCGTCCCCGGTCTGTGCCTCCACGCTCCGCCCGGCCCAGTCCGCGGGCTGCGGCAGCCAGGGTGTGGCGGAGGCGTTGTCGGGGCTGAAGCCGTACGGTGCGGTCTGTCCGGACCATGGGATCGGGACCCGGCAGCCGTCGCGGCCGCGCTCGGTGTGTCCGGAGCGCTCCCAGATGGGGTCCTGGAGGGCGGATGCGGGCAGGTCCTCGACCTCGGGCAGGCCGAGTTCCTCGCCCTGGTAGACGTAGGCGCCGCCGGGCAGGGCGAGCATGAGCAGGGCGGCGGCGCGGGCGCGTCGGGTGCCCAGTTCGAGGTTCGCGGGGCCTGCGGGCCGGTAGGGCTCGTTGGCCAGCCACTTCTTGGCGGCCTTGCGGCCGTAGCGGCTGGGGTGGCGTACGACGTCGTGGTTGGACATGACCCAGGTGGCCGGGGCGCCGACTCCGTCGAGCATCGCGAGCGTGTCGTCGATGACGGCACGCAGGTCCTTCGGGTCCCAGTCGGTCATGAGGAAGTCGAAGTTGAAGGCGGTGTGCAGGCCGTCGGCGCGGACGTAGGCGGCGAGCCGCTCGGGCGTGTCCGTCCATGCCTCGGCGACGAAGGAGCGGTCGCCGGGGAACTCGTCGGCCACCTTGCGCCAGGCGCGGAAGATGTCGTGGACCTCGTCGCGGTCCCAGTGGGGGTGGTCGGCATGCTGCTGGGGCTGCCCGTCCTCCGCCTCGCGGCGGGACGGCAGGTCGGGCAGCTCGGGGTGCTTGATGAGCCCGTGCGCGACGTCGATGCGGAATCCGTCCACGCCCCGGCTGAACCAGAACCGCAGGACTGATTCGAACTCGGCCTTCACCTCGGGGTGTTCCCAGTTGAGGTCGGGCTGTTCGGGGGCGAAGAGGTGCAGGTACCACTCACCGTCGGGCAGTCGGGTCCAGGCCGGGCCGCCGAAGCAGGAGACCCAGTCGTTGGGCGGTTCGGTGCCGTCGGCTCCGCGGCCGGGCCGGAAGACGTAGCGCTCCCGCTCCGGGCTGCCCGGTCCGGCAGCGAGTGCCGCCTGGAACCACACGTGCTGGTCGGAGGTGTGGTTGGGCACGATGTCCGGGATGATCCGGATCCCGTGCTGGTGCGCTTCCTCGATGAGCTGCTCGGCCTCGGCGACGGTGCCGAACAGCGGGTCGATCTCGCGGTAGTCGGCCACGTCGTAACCGTGGTCGGCCATAGGGGACTTGTACCAGGGGTTGATCCAGAGGGCGTCGACGCCGAGCGACTTGAGGTACGGCAGGCGGGAGCGGATGCCTGCGATGTCGCCGACGCCGTCGCCGTTTCCGTCGGCGAAGCTGCGGATGTAGACCTGGTAGATGACGGCGCTGCGCCACCAAGGGGTGGTGGGGGACATGGTGCTGAAGGGGTCCTTTGAGAGGGGGACTGTGGGGGAACCGGCGGCTACTTGGCCGCGCCCGCCGTGAGTCCGGCGACGATGCGGCGCTGGAAGACGAGAACCATGACCACCAGGGGGACGGTGACCAGGACTCCCGCTGCCATCTGGCTGCCGAACGGGGTCTCGTACGTCGTGGCGCCGGTGAACTTCGAGATGGCGACCGGTGCGGTCTGCATGCTGGGCTTGTTCGTCATCGTCAGGGCGATGAGGAACTCGTTCCAGGCGGCGATGAAGGTGATGATCGCGGTGGTGAAGATGCCCGGCGCGGCGATCGGGATGATGATCTTGCGGAACGCCTGGCCCCGGGTGCAGCCGTCGATCATCGCGGCCTGCTCCAGCTCTTCGGGCATCTGCCGGAAGAAGGTGGTCAGGTTCCACACCGCCAGCGGCAGCACGAACGACATGCTCGGCACGATCATCGCCTGGTAGGTGTTGATCCAGCCGATGTCCGTGAACAGCTTGAGCAGCGGAACCACGATCGACACCACCGGGAACATCGAGGTTGCGATGATCAGCGTGAGCACGAGCCGCTTGAAGCGGAACTCCAGCCGGGCCATCGCGTAGGCGGTGAACGTGGCCAGCAGCAGTGCCAGTGCGGTGGTGATTCCGGCGACGATCAGGCTGTTGAGCAGGGCGCGGGTGAACCCCTGTGCGGGGTCGAACAGGGCCCGGTAGTTCGCGAAGGACACCGAGGACGGGATGAGCGAGGTGTCGAAGATGTCGGAGGTGCGCCGCAGGCTGGAGACCAGCATCCAGTAGAAGGGGGCCAGGCAGTAGGCCACCACCGCGGCGACCCCTGCGTACAGCAGCCAGGTACGCCATTTCGCCGTCGTGGTCATGCCGACACCTCCGCGCTGTCCGGCCCCAGGGCCCGTCGGCGCTTGCTGTTGCTCTTTTTCTTACGGGGCGATCCGCCGTCGCCGACGACATCCGCGCCCAGCAGCCGGACGAAACCCAGTGCGATGAGGAAGACGTAGAGGAAAAGGATCACGGCGTAGGCGGCGGCCGGTCCGAAGCGAACGTTGGACGCCTCGTTCTGGGCGAGCATGGACAGCGTTTCCACCGAGTTCTTCTGCGCGCCGACGAGGATGTAAGGCAGGTCGAACATCCGCAGCGCGTCCAGGCACCGGAACAGCACCGCCACCAGCAGCGCCGGCTTCACCAGCGGCAGGGTGATGCGCCGGAACTGGCCCAGCGGGCCGGCCCCGTCGATCCGGGCCGCCTCGTACACCTCCTTCGGGATCACCTGCAGGCCGGCCAGGACCAGCAGCCCGATGAAGGGGGAGGTCTTCCACACCTCGGCGATGATGACGGCGACCTTCGCGTGGAAGCCCTCGGTGGTCCACAGGACCTGGTGGCCGAGAATCGCGTTGGCGACACCGTTGCTGTTGAAGATCCACCGCCACAGCAGGCCGGAGATGGCCGTGGGCACGGCCCAGGGGATGAGGATGGAGGCGCGGATCAGGGCCCGGCCGCTGAACGCCCTGTGCATGATCAGCGCCATGGCCACGCCGATCAGGGTCTCCAGTCCCACCGTGACGACGGTGAAGAAGGTGGTGTTCCAGAAGGCGTTCCAGAACCGGTCACCGGCCGCGCCGAAGATGTCGGCGTAGTTCTGCAACCCCACGAACGGCTCGGTGGTGCTGATGAAGCCGGTCTTCGGATCCAGCCCTTTAGGGCCGTACAGCGACTCCCTGAGCGCCATGATCGTCGGATAGAGCACGACGATCGTCAGCACCAGGAGCGTCGGCGACACCAGCAGTGCCGCCGTCCGCCCCGAAGCCGCGGTCGCCCAGGCCCGCCGACTTCCCTTCACCGGCGCGGCGGGCTGCCCGGCACGGCCGCCTGCCGCGCCGGCGGGGCCGTCCGCGGCGGTGCCGGGTGGGATCTTGGTGTCGACCACGGCTCTTCCCCTCACTCTGCCGCGGACTTCTGCAGGTCCTCCTGCAGGTCCTTCAGTGCCTGCGCGCTGCTCTTGTCACCGGTCAGCGCCGCGTACGTTTCCTGCTGGATCGCCGATGACACATCGCCGTACTGCACGACCCGCGGACGCGGCACGGCGTTCAGGATCGACTTCTTCAACACCGGCAGGTACGGGTACTGCTTGACCAGTGCCTGGTCGTCGTACAGGGCCTGGTACGGCGGGGCGAGGGACGCGTCCTTGAGGAACGTGCTCGCGCTGTCCTGGCTGCTGAAGAACTTCATGAAGTCCAACGCCGTGGCCTTGTTCTTGGCGAAGGAGGACAGGGCCAGGTTGTGACCGCCCAGGCTGGAGGAGCCGGGTCCGTTCAGGCCGGGCAACGGCGCGACCGCGAACTTGCCCGCCACCTGGCTCTTCTGCGCCAGGGAGTACACGTACGGCCAGTTGCGCAGGAAGATCAGCTTGCCGTCCTGGAACGCCTGGCGGCCGTCTTCCTCCTGGTAGGTGATGGCCTCCTTGGGAATGGTCCCGTCCTTGACGGAGTCGACAAGGAAGTCCAGGCCCTTCTTCGCCTCGGGGGTGTCGACGTTCGGCTTGCCGTTCGCGTCGGTGACGACGCCGCCCGCGGAGTTCACGGCCTCGGAGAAGTTCACCGTCAGGCCCTCGTACTTCTGCAACTGTCCGGCGTAACAGGACATGTCCTCGGCCTCGGGCAGCTTCTTCACCTTGGCGCAGGCGGTCTTCATCTCGGCCCAGGTCGTCGGGGCCTCGGTGACGCCGGCCTTCTTGAGCAGATCGGTGCGGTAGTAGAGCACTCCGCCGTCCGAACTGGCCGGGACCGCGTACAGCCCATCGCGGTACTTCGCCGTTTCCACGACCGGCTTCAGCATCTCGTCCAGCGGGAACTGCTTCTCGGGCAGCTTGTCGACCCACTGGTGGGCAGCGAACTCAGAGGTCCACACGACGTCGAGGGAGAGCACCGTGTAGGCGTCGGACTTCGTCTCGGCGTTCTGGATCATTTGCTGCCGCTGAGAGTCCGCGTCCGTCGGGAGCTGGATGAAGGTGACCTTCTCCTTCGGGTGCAGCTTGTTCCAGCTGTCGATCACCTTCTGGACGACGCCCGAGCTGTCCTTGCCCGCCGCGTACGTGATCGGGCCACGGCCCTCGAACGACGGGCTCTGGGACTGACCTGAGGAGCTGCCGCCGCCGGAAGAACCGCAGGCGGTGAGGGTGAGCCCGGCGGCGACAAGCGCGGCCGAGCACTGAAGGGCTCTGGTGGTTCTGGCGTTCACTGTCTCTCCTGGACGTGCGGAACCGAAGTCTCGGCGGGGCGCCCTGTAGGGAGTAGCTACCGAGATGACTCTGGGATGGCTCTGTTATGAGACTGTGCTGTCACGGCATTTTGTTGATCAAAAACGCAGGTCAAAGCATCGAAGGGTGACTTCACGGCGACGACTTCGACTCCGCTGAGACAACGCTTGCACCGTAGGAGGACACTCAGGGGAAGTCAATGCGTAACTTCCCGGTAGCACGGAGAGAATTAGGTGAAGCGTGCAGCTTATGTACCGCCATAATGGGTCATAGTTCCCGCCTGAATAGTCGTGACAGCGCTGTCTCGCAGGGTCTGGCAAGAGAGAGGATCTGTGCTAACTTCCGCTCATGCCGCCAGCTCAACGACTTCCGACGATGGCCGATGTCGCCGAACGGGCGGGGGTCTCCCCGTCCACCGTTTCGCGCACCCTGCGCGGTCTGACGTCCGTCTCACCGGATGTCCGTGACCGGGTCGAGCAGGCCGCCCGTGAGCTGAACTTCGCGGTCTCACGGCATGCCGCGAGCCTGGTCACCGGCAAGACCGGGGTCGTGGCGGTGCTGGTGCCCACGCTGGACTCGTGGTTCATGGGCTCGGCGCTGACGCGTCTGGGCCCGTTGCTGCGGGCGGCCGGCCTGGAGATGAACGTCTACGTGATTCCCGACCTGGCCGAGCGCACCGCGTTCTTCGAACGTCTTCCGGCCCGGCGGAACGCCGACGCGCTGCTGGTGTTCTCCTTCGATCTCACCGACGAGGAGAGCGCGCGGCTGGACGACCTCGGGATGCCGGTCATCTACGTCAGCCAGCATGTCGAGGGCCGGCCGAGCGTGTACGTCGACGACGTGGCGGGGGCCTGCAAGGCCACCCGCCACCTGCTCAACCTCGGACACCGCCGGATCGCCTTCGCGCAGACGGTGGGAGCCCGCGGCTTCAGCTTCAGCTCCCGCGAGCGGCTGCTCGGCTACCGGCAGGCGCTCGCCGAGGCGGGCATCACCCTGGACGACGACCTCGTGGTCAGCATCCCGCCCCGCGACAAGCGCGGCACCATGGAGGCGGTCGGAAACCTGCTGAGCCTGCGGGAACCGCCCACAGCGATCTTCGCCGACGCGGACGAGCAGGCCGTCTCCGTCATCTGGACCCTGCGCAAGACGGGGATCGAGGTGCCCGAGCGGATGTCCGTCGTCGGTTTCGACGATCAGGACACGGCCGAGTGGTTCGACCTGTCCACGGTGGCCCAGTCACCCTCGGACATGGGCCGTATCGCCGGCGAACTGGCCCTGAAGCTGATCGACGACTCCGAGGCGGACCCCACACAGCACGTCGTCCTGCCCACGGCGCTGATCCCACGGGCCACCACGGCCCCGCCGCCCGGAGCTCACAGCGGGCAGGAGGCGCACAGCGATTCGCCGTAGGACTGACGGCTCCCGCAGACACCCTCCTCACGGCTTCGCCGATCGGTGGCAGCATCAGGTTCCTTGAGGCCGACAGCGATGAGCCGGGGAGTGTCCATGCCGCAGGGCTGCGGGCCAATGCGTCGACCGGACGGTGAATGCATCCAGCACATCCTGAGGGAGGACTCCGGCGATGGCTTGGCTTCGCCGACGGGCGGGACCTCCCGAGACAGCGCAGCTGCGTCAGGCCAGTTCTGCGACCAGGGCGCGAAGTGCGGGGACGAGTTCGGGATGGTCTCCACGCGACGCCGACTGCAGTAGCTCCGTGATGACGATGATCTGTGCGATGCGTCCGGGTTCCGTCTTGAGCACGGGAAAGGTTTCCCGCACGCGACGGGCGAATCCGGGGACGAGAAGCGAGTACGCCAGCAGCATGGCCGAGTCGTATCCGGCTGGTGCCTGGCCGAAGCCTTCCCAGTCGAGGAGGTAGGGGGTGGTGCTGGTGAGGTTGGCGGTGTGCAGGTCTCCGTGGGCTGTCCTCCAGTCCGTGATCCGGGGGCCGGGGATGCCGAGGAAGCGGGGGACGCTGCGGTCCACCCACTCCTGGCGCACGGCCACGCGGTCCGTCGGGACCCTGCTCACGTAGTCCAGGTCCGCTCGGAGCGAGTCCCACCACGAGACCGGCGGATCGGGATCTGTGTGCAGGACTGGGCTCGGAGAGACGGCGGGTTCGGTGACGTACTGGTGCAGCTCCGCGCGGTAGGCGTGGCCGTCGCTGCTCGTGTCCGAGGTGTCGTACAGCAGTGGTTTGCGGACGTGCCGGTCGAACAGGGCGGCGGCCTGGCCGTTGCCCTGCCAGATCTTCCCGGCCGCCTTGTCCTCGGGTGTCGAGAGCAGCCTCAGCCAGCAGACTCCGCGGTCCGGGTGCTGGACGCGGCTGCTGAGGGTGCGGCCGTACCAGCCCCAGACCTCCGGACCGACGACCGTGGTGTTCAGCGTCTGCGCGGCCTGGACGAATGCTCGGTGCATGCGCTGTTGGTCGGCGGGGTCAGTCGGCGGCGAGTACATCCAGCACCTTTCGCAGCGTGGGGACCGGGATGGCCGGGCTTCGCAGAGCCGTTTGTGCCTCGGCCCAGTGTGCCGGGGTGGAGGTGGAGAGCAGAATCCGCGTCACTCCCGGGCAGGAGGCCGTGGCGAGGAGACATGCCTGGGGGACGGTGAGATCCGGGCTGAGGAGTGCGGTGAGTTCGGGTGTGGCCAGGCGGGGAAGTTCCCCGCCGAACAGGGGTGCTGAGGCGTACACCTGCCATCCGAGTTCGGCTGCCTGAGCGATGGGACCATCTCCCTCCAGAGCCTGGGCGAACGCGGTGGCGGTGACGAGGGATACGGGCAGTTGGATGGCTCGCAGGTGGTGGTGTTCCGTGCCGGCGGCTTCGGCCGCCAGTTGGTGCAGGGAGAGGATGCTCAGGGCGCCGGTGTCGAAGCCGTCCCAGGTGGCGACGCCGTACGCGCTCAGGGTGCCTGCTGTCGCTTCTGCTTCCAGGGCGATGAAGGCGTCGCGCAGGGATTCGTACGGGTCGCCGTCGGTGCGCTCGGGGTTGTGGGCGAAGACGAGGTCCAGGTGGTCGCGGCCGAGTTCGGTGCGGTTGCGGGAGCACTGCCAGTGGACGTACGGGGTGCTCAGGCAGTGTCCGTGTTCGGCGGCATCGGTGGTGAGGGCTCCGTCGGTGACGGCGTCCTTGATGGCCCGGTCGGTGAGGAATCCGACCTTGGTGGAGACCGGGACGCGGTGCTGGGAGAGAACCTGGGCGAGTAGCGACTGGGCTTGTCCGTTGAGGTAGTTGGGCGCCGTGTCGATCCATGCGGTGGTCGGGTCGGTGGCTGCGCGGATGACGGCGTCGGACAGCGCGGACGGGTGGATGCGGTAGGTGCCCAGACCGAGAGATGGGATCGTCATCGTCGGTCTCCTCGCACCACTGCGGCTGCTTGGCCGTTCATCAGATCGGAGACGACGGCCGTCACGTCCGCGATGGGGATTCCGGTTGCCGCGACCAGTTCGCCGACGGAGACGGTGCCGGGTGCGGCGGACGTCAGGCGCTGAAGCAGCGGCAGGGCCTCCTTGGCCAACTCCCATTCGTTGTCGCAGGCTCGGAAGATCACTCCGTCCCCGTCGGGCGCGGGGCTTATCTGCGCGCGACTGGTGGTCAACTGGATGTGGATGTCCGGGTCTGCGGGCAGTCCGGTGATGTGAGGAAGGCTTGGGCGGAGGCGGGTGAGGTCGGTGCTGTCGCGCATCGTCGTGTAGCGGCCGAGCAATCCGGGGTCCTCAAGGGCGGTGGTGACTTCCTTGCGCAGCCGTTCCAGGTACGTGGCCTGCTGCGCTGCGGTGGCGTGTACGGGCAGGTCTTCGCGCAGGACGTCGTGGCGGCGTAGGTCGTCGGCGAGCCAGGACAGGAGTTGGGCGCCGGTGGTGGCCTGGATGCCGAAGGTGAGGTGGAGGGAGTGCTCGCCTTCGGAGGCGGCCACCGAGTGCCACCAGCCGCGCGGGAGATAGAGCATGTCCCCTGGGTACAGGACCAGTTCCGCGACCGGTTCCTCCGGTGGAGGTTCGGGTTCGTCGGTGTCCTTGTACATGGGGGCGGTGCGTGTGGGGCCGTACAGCTTCCAGCGTTTGGCACCGTCAACCTGGATGACGACGACGTCGTGGTCGTCCCAGTGCACGCCGAAGCCCTCGCGCGCGGTGAAGGACGCATACAGGTTGGTCTGCACGCCGGTGCGCAGCCACTGCTCCAGTTCCATGGCGGCGCGGCCGATGGGTGGGTGGAGTTCGTCGACGGCGTCGATGACCAGGGAGGCACCCTCGGCGAGTCGGTCGTGCAGTTCGGTGGGGTGCAGGCGCTGCCAGACAGTGTGTCGGCGGGTGGTGACGGGAGCGGTGTAGCGGTGGGCGGGCAGCATCTCCCCGTCCGCAGAGAGGCGGAAGCGGGGCGGCTCCAGGCGGTGGGTCGCCAGGATGGTGTTCACGTCGTCCCAGGTGATCAGCTCACCCGGGTGTGGGATGGCGGCAGGGATGTGGCGGTAGCGGCGGTGGAGCACCTGGGCCAGGAATTCGTCCTGGCCCAGGTGAGCCGCCAGATTCAGCGGCGACAACGCTTCTCCTCCCGGATCAGTCGTTGCCGTCGGTACGGCCGGTGCTGCCGCCGTCGGACGGGGTGACGCCCCGCTCGCGGGCGGCCTGGATGCGGCGACGTGCCTTGACCAACCCGGTCTGGGCCGGTCCGGTCGCCGGGGTGGTGGTGTCGTTCGGCATTGCTCCTCCTGGGGTTCGGGATGAAATGGCATTGCGGACCCGCCCCGGACGGCGCTCGACCTGTCCAGGGCTTGGGCGGTTGATCCGCCCGGGGCGGGGGCTTACGACCCGCCCCTGCCGGGGTTTCTCGGGTGGGGGAACCTCTCGATCGGTTACGTCCGGCAGGGACGGGAATTCAGGGGTCGGCTGGGGCGGTGGAGACCGCAACGCCGATCACGAAGCTGCACGAGGCGGCGATCAGCGCGATCGGAAGCGGGCCGTGTAGCGCGCCAGTCGACTCACGACACGGCCTTTCACGGCTTCCACCAGGCTCGCCATGGCCGGGTGATGATCTCCCGGTAGGTGTGGTGCGACGGGTTGCGGCCGCCGTGCCCGAACACCCAGTCCTGCGGTTCGGCGAAGTCGACGCTGGGCGGGGAGGTCTCGCCGCAGACGGCGCATTGCATCGCGTACGTGGTCGGCTCCGCATCCGGCTCCCGGTCGGGCTGGATGGTCCACTCCACGTGGCAGATGACTGCGCGGGTATTCACCGGCCTGCCTCTTCGAACTTGGTCTGTCTGCGACCGGCGCCGGAGGGATCCTCCTGGCCGGCGAGGACGTATGGGTGGGACAGCGCGGCGCGGAGGGTGTCGGCGTCTGTGAGGGTGTTGTCGTCGGGCAGTTCGCACCAGCCGCCGAACCAGTCGTCCATCAGCTCCAGGCCAGGGGCCACCAGCCAAGAGTTGCTGGAGAGATGCCGCACGGGCAGGTCGTCCCAACTGCCGAGGGTGCCGGTCCTGATCGCGTAGTAGAGGCGTTCGTTGGGCTTGTCGTACAGCACAGGGCCGATCGTCGCGCCGGTGGCGCGGAGGTGAGCCAAGGCCAGGAGGCCGATGTCCGCAGGGATCCGTACGAGGTCCCAGCAGTCGCCGACTTGGAGCAGGCGCAGTCCGGGCACATCGTTGACCATGAGGGCGCTCCGCAGCGCTTCGCGTAGGAACATCACGTGCCTCCTTGCCGTTGGAGGTCGGAACTCGCGCCGAGCGAAGGCGCAGGACCAGTGGTCGCCCTGGTGGAACGGACCACGATCAGACGGGTGCTGGTCGCGGCCATCTGCCGCTTCCGCTCGCTGGCGGTGCGCTTGGGGCCGAGGTGGCTGAGGACGGGGATCACGGTGCCGTAGGTGTCGGGGAGTTCGAGGGCGTCGAGGAGGCCGACGAAGGCGGGGGAGCGGACGGTTACGGTCGCTTCGCGGTCGGTGAACACCCCGCACAGGGTCAGTTCGTGCCGTCGGCAGTACTCGGTGAGGCAGTCGACCAACGCCGCGTGGCGGGCCTGTCCACCGGTGACGTGGCGTATGTAGCCGAAGACGTGTGGGCCGGTGACCGGGCGGCGTTCCGTGATGAGTTCCTCGTCCATGCCCATAGCGTCGGCCAACGCGAACGGCCTCGAAATGGCCTGCTGTTGTACTTCCGTTGCACTTCCCGCCCCTCGCCGTCACGGAGGGTGCTTACATACGTGACAGAGGGAGGTCAGCCGTGGTCAGCGTGCAGCAGTGGACAGGCAGGGAGGCAAGCGCCTTGCGCGCCGCGCTGCGCATGAGCACACGGGCCTTCGCCGAACACCTGGGCGTCGCACTGCGCACGGTCGCCAAGTGGGAGAGCCTCGGTGCGGAGACTCAGCCGCGGCCCGATACGCAGGCCATCCTCGACACCGCGCTCGCCCGTGCCGATGGGGCAGCCCACGCTCGCTTCGAAGCCGTCCTCTACCCCCAAAGAGGGGGAGAGAGGTCCCATCCGGCGGACTACGAGTCGTGGACCGAGGACATCGAGCGCGCCGTCGTCTGCGTCAGCCGCCAGGACTTCTCGTTCGCCTCAGCCCTGTTGAACCGTTGGCTCGCTCCTCGCGATCCGCATGGACTCGACTACAAGGGCCTTTACCTGTACGGCCGTTCCCTCGTCCTACTTGGAGATCTGCAACGTGATCAGGGCGCGATCCTTGGTCCGCTGTCTGCCCGCCAGTCCTATCTGACCGCCCGCGGCATGTTCGGCGAACTCGACATTCCCCGCCGTGTCGCGCAGATCGAGCTGTCCCTCGCGGTCGTCCATGAGATGTCCGGCCGACTCGACGCCTCTGCCCGCCAGTACGAGCAGCTTGCTGTCGATGAACGCCTCAGCCGCCGCGATCGTGCGCGAGCCCGGCTGTGGGTGGGCACGGCGCTGAGCAAGGAGGGCAACAACGCCTACGCCACCAACGTGATGGTGTCCGCCACCCGCGAGTTCGAGGACATCGGCGAACCCGAGGACTGGTCGGTCGCGCATCAGAAGCTGGCACTTGCCCACCGCGGCGCCGGCAATCTCACCCAGGCCCTGCACTACATCGACATCGCGCGTACTACTGGCACGGTCGACTCCCCCATGCAGCGGGTGCGGCTGGACACGGCATACGGGCACATCCTTCTGTCGGATGCGGCGACCCGGAATGATGGGCTGTCCGTTCTCGATCAGGCGGCGCAGGTGGCCCGGCAGTACGGGCTGAGCCACCAGGTGCGCAGTATCGAGGGCATCCGAAATGGGCAGCAGGGATGAGCCAGGGAGTGTCAGTGCCGGAGCACCAGCAGCGCCAGATCACCGACGAGCAGTTCCACGACGCGACGTTGATCTGGAACTACCACCAGATGGGCCACGAGCAGCGGCCCTGCTCGGCGGCGATCGGCCTGGGCAGCCACGACCTGGGCGTGGCCACCGCAGCCGCTGACCTCTACCGCGCGGGCCTGTTCCCGGTGGTGGTCTTCAGCGGAGGCAACAGCCCGACGACCCGTGCCCGCTTCCCGCGAGGCGAAGCCGTCCACTACCGTGAGCACGCCCTGGGCCTGGGCGTGCCGGACGAGGCGATCCTGGTCGAGCCGAAGGCCGCGAACACCGGCCAGAACATCACGCTCTCGCGTGAGCTGCTGCGCGAGGCGGGCGTCGAGGTCGAGTCGCTGCTGCTGATCTCCAAGCCGTACATGGAGCGCCGTTCGTACGCGACCTGCCGCAATCTGTGGCCCGAGGCCGAAGTCGTCTGTGCCTCCGAGCCGCTGGAACTGGACGACTACATCAAGTCCATCGGCGACGAGAAGCTCGTCGTCGACATGCTCGTCGGCGACCTGCAACGGGTGATCGAGTACCCGAAGCTCGGTTTCGCTGTCGAGCAGGACGTACCGGGGGATGTGTATGACGCCTACGAGCGCCTTCTGGGCGCCGGCTTCGACAGCCGCCTCATCAGCACCTGAGGCTCCGACTGGACCGCCCGCCGGGTCGGGTTCTGTGTGCGCGATTCACCAGCCGAACCTGTTCCCCAGGTTGTCCACACTGGCCAAACTCCTGGCAGCCGACCGGTGGATCGTTCTCGACGACGTGCAGTTCGCGCGCCGGGACTACCAGCACCGCGCCCGGCTCTCCGCTCTGGACGATCCGGATCGGCAGCAGTGGCTCACACTCTCCACCCACCTGCCCCACGGACGCGGGACCCTGATCCGTGACGCCGTGCTCGCCGAGCCCGAACGGTGCCGAAAGCGGCTCGCCGGGTTGATCCGGCAGCACTACGGCCGCAGCCGCCACTGGCACGTCGTACGCGACGTCCTGCTCTCGGTGCTCGACGAGTTCGACACCACAGGCCGCTTGGCCGATGTCACCGAGGCATCAACGCGGGCTCTGCTCCGCGCTCTTGGCTGGAACGGTGAAGTACTGCGCAGCAGCGCTCTGCCGTCCCGCGCCGGCAGGTCCGAACGCCTCGCCGACCTCGCCGCGCTCACCGGCAGTACCCACTACCTGTGCGGCACGGGAGGTCTGCGCTATGTCGAGCACGGCCCCTTCGACGCGCATGGCATCTCGGTCGTTCCGTTCCACACCCCTGTGGACAACCGCATCTCCGTATGGCGAGGGGCACGGCGGATCAGCGCTCTCTGGGCGTTGGCTTCCATCGGGCCCGAGGAGCTGGTCTCCCAGGCCGCGAGCCAACCGGAGGAGGCCCTGGAGTTGCTTGCCCCTGTACCGCTGCCCGGGAGCGACTACCGCCGACGCGCTGATGCCTGACTCGGCAGCGGAATCGTCGGTGCCACAGCGGGGGCAAGGGGCTGGTGGTGCATGGTGACCGGCGTGGGAAGATCCACGAGCCGACGGAGCCGCCAGACGAGGACGTCGCTGATGGAATCCGCTGTGGACAGGTCGCGCGAGTCCACTGCCTGCCGCAGGAGCTCTGCGGCGTTGCGGCCAACCTGTTCCGCCTCGTGGAGGCTGGCAGCCAGGGCGGGCCAGCCCGGTTCGTCCTGGAGCCGGTGGGCCATATCCGACGGCAGCACGGCCAGGACGGTCTGCGTGTGCCTGCGCTGCAGGGGAGCGGGGAGGCGCTGTCCGTTCGCGTGCATGACCGCCATGGGTGCCTGGGCCGTCGCACTGTAGGCGGCGCGGAGGTGTTCGGCGGTGCGTTGGGATGCTTCGGCCTGCTGGGCATGGCTGCGGGCGGCGTGCCAGCGGGCGGCGGCGATGGCGGCCAGGAGCAGGATGTCCAGAACCATGGCGGTGGCGGTCCCGTCCGGGCCGCGGCCGAGTGCGGGGCCGGAGTGAATGATCTGACGGGCCGCGCGGCGCAGGGCCTGCATCTGCGCGTCGCGGGCCTGGATGTGAGAGCGAGTGGCGCGCTCGAAGTACCTTGCGGCGTTTCGTAGCTCGGTGCCGGTGTTCCCGTGGGAGGTCTGGGCGAGGGCGTCGAGGACCTCGCCTATCCCCTTCATGTGGGCTGCGACCGTCCCGTCGTCGGCGGAAGTCATCGCCACCAGGACGTCCTCAGCGGCCCCGGTGGCGAACAGGCGGGCCCGCGCGGGTGCCGACCCGCTGAGGGGCGTTGCGGGGGTGGGTTGTTCGGCCTCGGCGGTGGTGTGCGTGAACCGTTTGCGGATCTTGGGCAGGGACAGGTCCGGGGAGAGCGTGGAGCCGGCGAACCAGATGGGCTCCTGATCGCCGTTACGGTCACGGGGCATCGCGACCTTGTAGCCCAGGGCATCGCCGGACGGGGCGACGCGCTTGTGGATGCGGACGCCTCCGGCGGCGAGCCGGTCGAAGAACTCGTCCTCGTCGGCTGCCCCGGCCAAGGCGCGGTGGACGTGTTCGAGAAGTAGCTCGCGGGAGGCGTCTTCCTGGCCGAGGCGTTCGGCCTTGTGGCGTTCGGCGCTGGTGGGCCGTTTGGCGGCGGTGCCGTCGCCTTCCTTGAGTTGGCGCAGGCCGAACTCGTTCTCGATCTTGCGGCATTCGGCCTGTGCGCGGGTGCCGTCCTTGTGATGGCGGGGACGGGTGCGGTCGGCACGGACGAGGGTGGCGACGATGTGGATGTGGTCGGGGGCGTGGCGGACGGCGATCCACCGGCAGGCTTCGTCGTCGCCTTCGGGCGCGATGCCGGTGGCGTTGAGGACGCGGCGGGCGACGGTGGCCCACTCGTCGTCGCTGAGGTGGCGGTCGCCGGGCGCGGTGCGGACGGGGCAGTGCCACACATGCTTCTTGGGCGCCTTGTCGCCGAGGGCGTTGACCCATTGGTCGAGTTCGGCGGCGAGGTCGGAGAAGGCGGCGTCGGGGTGGCGGCCAGGGTCGGGGACGAAGGGGTCGTAGGCGGCGACGATGTGCGGGTCGACGTGGGCTTCGATGTCGCTGGTTCGGTAGAGGTAGTGGAGCAGGCCGATGGTGCGGCTACCACGGGAGACGTCGGGGACCAAGGGGCTCAGCTCACCAGCTTCTGGGCGGTCGTCTTGACGGTCGTGGCGGCCTGGCGGACGGCGTCGAGGGTGAGCTGGAGGTGGATGGCGTCGCCGCCGGAGTTCAGGGTCTTGGCGATCTGGTTGAGGTTGTTGCCGACGCGGGCGAGCTGGACGCGGGCGGCGTCAAGGCGGTCGAGGGCGTCGTTCTGGTCGAGCCGGGGGCGGGCGTGGAGTTCGGAGTGGACGGCCTGGGCGATGAAGCGGGCCTTGGAGATGCCCTTGATCTCGGCGGCGGCGTCGATCTCGGCGGCTTCGGCCTCGCTGGCACGGAAGGTCTGGCGCTTGCCGCGCTGCTTGTCCTGGCGGGAACGGCGGCGGGCCGGCCGCTTCCCCTCCTGGACTCGGCCGCCCTCGGCCGGGGCTTCCCGGCCCCACGCCTCCTGGCGCGGGGCCTCCTCCGCCACCCTCGGGGCGGAGGCAAGCGCGATGGACCGGCCCTTGGACGGTCCATCGCTACAGCTTGCTGTGCTGGTGGCTGGAGTGGTCGCCATCTCCTGCTGGTGGATGGTGAGTTCGTGGTATCGGTCGTGCATTGGATGTATCTCCACGGGGAGTTGATGGTGGGGCGGTGGTATCAGGTCGACTCGTTGCGGCTCTTGCACACGTCCCCGCGCTGGCCTTGGCAGGGACGTGTGGGACGAGTCAGCCGTCATGGGGGAGGGGTGCGGCTGAGGGGTTCAGGAGACGTCAGTGCGGGCCTCGTCGAGTTCTGCCTGCAGGCGCCGAGTGGCCTCAGTCAGACGGTCCTTGCCGATCGTGTGGCCCTTGGCCCGGATTGCCGCTTCGACGTTGCGGCGCGAGATCCGGCCGTTGCGCCCTCGGTGAGCGGTGCGGCCGATGGCGAGGAGATCATCCATGGTGGCGCTCGGCTGTCGGCCCTTGGACTTGGCGGATGGTTCCAGGGCATCCGCCACATCGGCGGTTCCCGCCGCCACGTCGTTGGCGGCAGACTCGAGCGCCGTCGTCTCTTGGCCCGGTCCGCTTTCGCCAGGAGTGGGCTGTCGGCGTTGCTCGGTGCCGTTGCGACTGCGGGCGGCGTCGACGTGACGGTAGGTGGCGGCGTCCTCTTGGAGACGGGGGCGTTCGGTTGTGGGCTGGCGGCGGATTACGAGGTAGAGGTGGACGGCTCCGGCGAGGGCGAGCGGAGCGATGGCGGACAGGGCACCGACGGTGAGGTCGTCGAGGTGGAGTCCATTGCCTTGTCGGGTCTGCTGGTTGAGGCGGACGGCATGTAGGGCGTTGGCCCAGATGCTGGTGACGGTGGCGATCCCGACGAGCGCCCACACATACAAGCGGGAGTGCAGCGGGGCGGTGCGCAGGATGAGAAGGGCGCCGACGCCGATGGCGATGAACCCGTCGATCACGAGGGGGAAGGCGTAGGTGAGCAGTCCGCGCACGTGGATCGCGACGGCCATCTGACGCAGCGCGTCGTAGGAGAGCGCGAAGCCGATCGCGCCGAGCAGGACGATGCCGAGCTGGATCGCGGCGGTTCCAGGTAGCGCGGCGGGCGTGGTGGCGGTGGACGAAGGCACGCGGGGTACTCCAGGCAGGGAACGGTCGGCGGCCACGATCGTGGGGTGACCGCTGGGAGGTGCGGTGACTCGTCGCACCCGTCGCATGCCTGGTCAGAGCAGGTACGGGAGCACGGCTTGGTACGGGAGGACCCGTCACAGCTGCGCGACCCGTCACGGGGCTGACCTGGAATGCGACGCGTGTGACGGGTGTTTACGGGTGTATGGCCTCCCCGTGGCGAGCGCTCTCGTCACCACGGGTCGGTGTCGGCTCCTCGGGGCAGTAGCGAGCCCAGGCATCGGTGAATTGCAGGTGCGCGAAGCCCCTGGCCTGCCGTCCGCCCTCGAAGCGGAGAACGGCTGCCTGGATGCCGAAGTCCTTGAGCAGGATCCCCAAGTGGCGTGAGGTCAGTCCCGTGTTGCGGTACTCCGCCCACGGGGCCTCCTGGTCCTTGAGGAGTTCCTCCAGCAGGTCCCGGGTGCGCATGATGTCGGGATCGCCGAAGCGCGCGAAGACGCGGCGGATGTCCCGCAGCAGGCGGGTCTTCAGGTTCGACTCGTCGTCCTGGCCCACCTCGGCCGCACACATGACCACGCACGCTTCGCGGGCCCGCTCCGGCCAGGAGCCGCCTGCCAGTTCGGCGACGATCACCAGCGGCTCCCAGGTGTCCGCCGCCCGGTCTTGTACCGGCATCGGGGGCACCAGGTCGGCGGCGGTGTCGAGCAGCGGGCGAAGCCACGCGGCGAGCCGGTCGCGCACTTCGTGCAGGGCGGGGATGTCCCGGCGGGAGCGGAACTGCTCTACCCGCTCGCCGCCCTTGCGGCGCTGCATGCGGATCACCACCGCCCGATCCATGATCGTGTCCGGCAGGTCCCCGATCCCGGCCAGCGCAGCCATAGCGAAGGTGGGGAACGCCTGCGGCTTGTGCTCCGGCCCGGAGATACGCAGCGCGGGCCGGTTGCGCTGATGACCGGCGTTCAGCAGACCGCGCAACTCCTCGTTCTTCTCAGCCGCTTTGATGCTGCCGAAGATGGTGTCGGCCTCGTCCACCAGCAGCGTGGGCGGGTCGTCGCCGATGGCGCGGAAGACCACCGCCGGGCTGGTGTTCACGGTGATCAGCGGCTCGTGCACCGTCTCCGTGATCACATCCAGCAGGCGGGACTTGCCGCACCGCTTCGCCGGCCCGACCACCGCCAGGCGCGGCGCGTGCTGCAGTGCGGGTTGGATATGCGCTGCCGCAATCCACAAGGTCACCGCCGTCAGAGCCTCGCTGCTCGGCAGGATCACGTACCGCGCGATGGCTTCCCGCAGCTCGTCCAGCAGTTCCGCACCTTCTGCGGCCTGCTGCGCTTTCGCGTCCTCGGTTGACGAGGGCTCGGGGTCGGGGCGTGGGCCCTGTCCGGGGGCGGCGACGGACGGCCAGGCGGGCGTCGAGGGTGCAGAGGGGGCGGTGGGGGACGTAGGTTCGTCCACAGGCGTTCCTCCCTGGTGGGCCGGACGGGTAAGCCCGGCCCACCGGATCGATCATTCAAGGGCGATGGGGCAGGGACTCTGCGGCTCTCGGCGGTGGCTCGCCGAGGGCCGTTTCGTTGTCCCGGAAAGGTGGCTTCAGACCGCGAGGTCGTACGCGGACTGGGCGTTCACCCAGGCGTCCACCTCGGACCAGCGGTAGCGCAGGTGGCGGCCGACCTTGTGCACGTTGGGGCCGATGCCCCGGTACTTCCACTGGTAGAGGGTCTTCACCGGCACGCCGAGGTAGGAGGCGACCTCCTGCGGGCTGGCGAGCGGGCCGCGCCTGGCAGCCTCGGCGGTGGCAGGGGCGTTGGTGTTACGGGGAGAGGTATTCGGCACAGGGCTCCTTTTCGGTCTTGGCCATCGGGCCTGGACAACACAGCCACACCCGAGGCGGAAAAGTCCAGAGTTGGTTCTAAAACTCTCCAGCATTTCTCTGTGTGACCGGCGATTCCAAAACAGTAAGCGCGGATCCCCGGTTGCCGAAATCGCTCTCACGGAAGCCGAGTTTTTTCTGCGGAGAAGCGACCGGCGGAGGGGTCGGAATCCGGTACCCCCGCAGCTCAGAGGTGCCTCCTGGCAGTCGTAAGCGACGCGGCCAATCCACCAGGCATCGCACCCAATACCTGTTCAAATCGCCCATCTCTGGCGCGCGGAGGGAAAGTAGCACGGCCTTCCCAGCGAAAGGACTCACGATGTACCGGAATTCGATGAGACGAACGCCACTTCGCCCCGGAACGACTTTTGGAGAGTTTAAGAACCAACTCTTGCCATAGCGCCCGGCTGCAAGCTACAGCTATCTGTCATGGCATCCCGACCTGTCGAAATAGGCCCCGCCGGCCTCCACTCCGCCCGCGCTATCGAGTGCATACGCCTCACGCGTGGCCTGACCCAGCACCAGCTCGCCGCCCGCTGCACCGCAATGGGCCGCCCGATGACCAACACCGCCCTCAGCCGCACCGAACGTGCCCGCCGCCGCTGCGACATCGACGACCTCGTCACGATCGCCGCGGCTCTCGGTATCGCGCCGGTGGCCTTGCTGCCGCTGTGGGCAGCTCACGGTCCCGTGTCCCGCTTCGGTGGGTCCCTCGACGACATCCAGGGGGACCTTCTTGGCTGACGTGTACGACCGCTGGCACAAGTCCCACCCCAGGCCCATCGAGGCCGAGTGCGGCGAACACAAGAGCCGTACGAAGCGGATGGTCCCCACCGCCGACCACGGCATCGGCAAGCGCTGGCAGGTCCGTTACCGCGACCTGAATGGCCATCAGCGCAAGGAGAACTTCCACACGAAGGCCGAGGCGGACAACCGCGCCGCCGAGGTCGACGTCGAGATCCGGCGCGGCTCCTATGTCGTCCCGGCCGAGACGAAGCAGACGCTCGGCGCCTACGCGCAGAAGTGGCTCGACGCGAACTCCGTCGGCCCGACGACCGCGCTCCGCTACGAGGCGACGGTCCGCAACCACATCGTCGAGCACCTCGGCCGACGCGAGCTGCGGTCCCTCAACCGGCCCTCGATCATTCAGGGTTGGATTCGCACGCTCCAGGACGCCGAACTGGAGGTGTCGACGATGGAGGGCATCTTCGACATCCTCTCCAGCATCCTCGGCATGGCCGTGGAGGACGGACTGCTGCCGAAGAACCCCTGCAAGTCGAAGTCGGTCAAGCTACCGACGGCGACCAAGAAGAAGATCATCCCTTGGTCGTTGGAGCGCGTACGTGCGGTCGTCGCCGGACTCCCGAAGCGCTTCCAGGCCGGTGGCAATCTCGCCTTCGGCTGCGGCCTGCGCCAGGGCGAGGTGTTCGGCTTCGCAGTCGACGACATCGACTTCAAGGGCGGCTGGATCCATGTCAACCGCCAGGTGCGGCTGGTCGGTACGAAGCCTGTCTTCGCCCTGCCCAAGGGCAACAAGATCCGGTCAGTGCCCCTGCCGGCCCAACTTGCCGCCACCCTCAAGGCCCACATGAAGGAGTTCCCACCCGTCGCCGTCACGCTGCCCTGGGCCAAACCGGACGGCGAACCGAAGACCTTCCGCCTCCTCTTCGTCGACGAGAAGAGCCGGACCTACAACCGCAGCGTCTTCAACATGGGTGGCTGGAAGCTCGCCCTGGCCGCCGCCGGCGTGATCCCTCCGCGCGAGCGCGGCGCGAGGTACCTCCAGGCGGCCCCGGAAGACGGCATGCACGCCCTCCGGCACGCCTACGCCTCCGTGCTCCTGGACGCGGGGGAGAGCATCAAGGCGCTCTCCGAGTACCTCGGTCACTCGGACCCGGGTTTCACGCTGCGGACGTACACGCACTTGCTGCCGTCCAGCGAGACCCGCACGCGCAAGGCGATCGACGACGCCTTCACGGAAGAAGCCGAGGCGGAAGACGAGGGCGACCGGCCCGGCATCCAGGGCACATCAGTGCCCCCAGCAAAACCAATGTGCCCTCAATGTGCCCTGGCCGCCTGACGGCCCCTCCCCGCCACGCAAAAGGGCGAGGCCCGAAGACCCCGCCCGCCACCAGTGAAACCCCAGGTCAGGGCCACACCAGGCAATAAGGCTGATGCCCCGCCTCATGCAACCGATGGCTGAAGTCCTGCCACTCGTGCAGCAACTGGTACACGTTGAACGCATCCCGAGGCCCGCCCCGGTCCGGGACCGTGGACCAGATGAAGGCTGCCGCGCCGACCGCTTCCTCGCCGATGTCGCGGAGGGGGTCGACGACCGTCATGGGGAGTTTGACGACCGCGTAGTCGGGGTGCAGGACGACCAGTTCCAGTGGGGGCACCTTGTGCAGGGGGACGCCCTCGATGCCGGTGAGGACCATCGCGGCCATCGTCTCCGGCTTGATCTTGGTGAACATGCCGTTCATGCCGAGCTCGTCGCCGCCGAGTTCCTCGGGGCGCATCGAGATCGGGACGCGGGCCGCGGTCGCGCCGTCCGGCGCGCCGAAGTACTTGTACGTCACCCCCACCCGACCACCATTCCTGCTCCCCGCCCGGAGACGGTCGACCCGGTGGTCAACGCGCCGGTCGATCCGCTCGGGCTCACTCGGTACACCTTGTGTCTGACGGGCTTCGCCCGCCTCCTCCGCGTCGCGCCGGTGCCTGCCCTGCCTGGCACGTCGAGGACCCAGGTCATCAGTCCCCTCGCCCAGTCCGCCACCGCGATGCATATCTCCACCCGAGTGCTTTTCTAGGACGCGTGGCCCCCGCCGCGCAACCCGATCATCGTGTCAGTGACCTCCCCCACGGCCGCCCGCCGAAACGTGCGTTGAAACACCTGTCCGCAGGATCTTCGCAGCCCCTCGACACCTGGTCGTTGTGAGCTACGTCTATCAGGCTCAGTCCGTTTCAGTTTCGCAGATGGTGGAAGCGTGGGGAGTGGTCGCGCCTGCGTCCTCCCTGTGCTCCCCTCCACGGCTCCCTCGTCTCCCCCCCCACGGCTCCCTCGTCTCCCCCTCCGCCTCCCCCCGGCTCCCGGCCCCCGCTGGCCTACCCTGGGGAGTCACTGGCAACCGGAGTCCCAGCAAGTCGGAGAAGGTCGGAGAAGTCGCAGGTCATGAGCGAACTGCCCTATTCATACGATGCGCCTGTCTCGCAGGCGCTGTTCGACCGTGCGGACGCCGTCACGCCGGGCGGCGTGAACTCCCCGGTCCGCGCCTTCCGTGCCGTGGGCGGCACGCCTCGGTTCATGGTGTCCGGCAAGGGCCCGTACCTCACGGACGCGGACGGGCGCGAGTACGTCGACCTGGTCTGCTCCTGGGGTCCCATGATCCTCGGGCACTCCCACCCCGACGTGATCGCCGCCGTGCAGGACGCCGTGTCCCGCGGCACCTCCTTCGGCACGCCCGGTGAGGGCGAGGTCCTGCTCGCCGAGGAGATCGTCGCGCGGGTCGAGCCGGTCGACCAGGTGCGGCTGGTGTCCAGCGGGACCGAGGCCACCATGTCGGCCATCCGGCTCGCCCGCGGCTTCACGCGCCGCACCAAGGTCGTCAAGTTCGCCGGGTGCTACCACGGCCATGTGGACTCGCTGCTCGCCGCGGCCGGCAGCGGGGTCGCCACCTTCGCGCTGCCCGACACCCCGGGCGTCACCGGCGCCCAGGCCGGCGACACCATCGTCCTGCCGTACAACGACCTCGAGGCCGTGCAGGAGGCCTTCCACCGGCACCCCGGCGAGATCGCCTGTGTCATCACGGAGGCCTCGCCCGGCAACATGGGCGTCGTGCCGCCGCTGCCCGGGTTCAACCAGGGGCTGAAGGACGCCTGCGCCACCAACGGCGCCCTGTACATCTCCGACGAGGTCATGACCGGCTTCCGGACCAGCAAGGCCGGCTGGTACGGGATCGACGGGGTGCGGCCGGACCTGATGACCTTCGGCAAGGTCATGGGCGGCGGCTTCCCCGCCGCGGCCTTCGGCGGTCGTGCCGACGTCATGGCGCACCTCGCCCCCGCCGGGCCCGTCTACCAGGCCGGCACCCTCTCCGGGAACCCGGTCGCCACCGCCGCCGGCCTCGCCCAGCTGCGGCTTCTCGACGACGCCGCCTACGCCCAGGTCGACGTCGTGTCCGGGCGGATCCAGGCGCTCGTCGCGGAGGCGCTCGCCAAGGAGGGCGTCGCGCACACGTTGCAGAGCGCCTCCAACATGTTCTCCGTGTTCTTCACGGACCGGCCGGTGCGCAACTACGAGGACGCCCGGACGCAGGAGTCCTTCCGGTTCACGGCCTTCTTCCACTCGCTGCTGGCGAACGGCGTCTATCTGCCGCCGTCGTCCTTCGAGTCCTGGTTCGTGTCCACGGCCCACGACGACCGGGCCATCCAGCGGATCGCCGACGCCCTCCCGGCGGCGGCCCGAGCGGCTGCGGAGGCCACAGCAGCATGACCATCCCCGAGAACAGCGACAGCAACAGCGACAGCACCGGCGCAGGTGAGAAGAACAGCGCCGACATCACCGTCGTCCACCTCATGCGGCACGGCGAGGTCGCCAACCCCGACGGCGTCCTCTACGGCCGGCTCAGCGGCTACCACCTCTCCGAGCTGGGCCGGCAGATGGCCGACCGGGTCGCCGAGCACCTGGCCCCGCGCGACGTCACGTACGTCGTCGCCTCGCCGCTGGAGCGGGCGCAGGAGACGGCCACCCCGATCGCCAAGGCGCACGGGCTCGACCTCGCCACCGACGGGCGGCTGATCGAGGCCGACAACGTCTTCCAGGGCAAGACCTTCGGCGTCGGCGACGGCGCGCTGAAGAATCCGGAGAACTGGAAGCACCTGGTCAACCCGTTCAGGCCGTCCTGGGGCGAGCCGTACGTGGACCAGGTGGTGCGGATGATGGGCGCGCTGGACGCGGCGAAGGACGCGGCCCGCGGGCACGAGGCGGTGCTCGTCAGCCACCAGCTGCCGATCTGGATCGTGCGGTCCTACGTCGAGCGGCGGCGGCTGTGGCACGACCCGCGCAAGCGGCAGTGCACGCTGGCCTCGCTGACGACGTTCACCTACCAGGGCGACCGGATCGTCTCCGTCGGCTACACCGAGCCCGCCCGCGATCTCGTCCCGGCCCACCTCCTGGCCGGCGCCAAGCCGGTGAAGGGCAAGGACAAGGCTTTCGGGGCCTGAACCCCGTAGAGCGCACTCCCTGTTCCCCTGTTGGCGAATCCGGAACTATCGGCTGTTACCGAATCCGGAACTATCGGCGGAACCCTCCCGTTCGTCGCGTCCTCTGAATGAGTGACCACCAGATAATGCGACGAACGGGAGTGTCATGCGCGCCATCACCCGACGGGGAGCACTCGGACTGGGCGCCGGGGCCGCCGCCGCTGCCGGACTCGTCGGCTGCGGCAGCCTGAACGGCTCGGACGAACCCGACCGCGCCAGTGGCTCCAGCGGCACCGGGAAGAAGGACTCCGGCAAGCCGACCGCCACCGCCCGCCCCCTCGGTGACGGCTCGACCTCCTTCACCGGCAAGCAGCCCCACCAGCCCGCCAAGCCCGAGCCGTTGGAGCCCGGCCAGGAGCCGCCGCAGTTCGTGATCTTCTCCTGGGACGGGGCGGGGGAGGTCGGCAACGGGCTCTTCCCGCGTTTCCTCGACCTCGCCAAGGCGCACGGCGCGTCCATGACCTTCTTCCTCTCCGGGCTGTATCTCCTGCCCGAGTCGAAGAAGCGGCTCTACGACCCGCCGAACAACCCGGTCGGCGCGTCCGACATCGGCTACCTCACCGACGAGCACGTCAAGATGACGCTCTCCAACGTCCGCCGCGCCTGGCTCGAGGGCCACGAGATCGGCACCCACTTCAACGGGCACTTCTGCTCCGGGAACGGGACCGTCGGCAACTGGACCCCGCAGCAGTGGCGCAGCGAGATCGACCAGGCCAAGGGCTTCGTCAAGAACTGGCGCACCAACACCGGCTGGACCGACCTGCCCGCGCTCCCCTTCGACTACGACAAGGAGCTCATCGGCGGTCGTACGCCCTGTCTGCTCGGGCAGGACAACCTGCTGCCCACCGCCCGCGCCCTCGGCTGGCGCTACGACGCCTCCTCGCCCGGCGGGCGTCAGGTGTGGCCGCAGAAGCGGCAGGGGCTCTGGGACCTGCCGTTGCAGCAGATGCCTTTCCCCGGCCACAGTTTCGAGGTCCTCTCCATGGACTACAACATCCTGGCCAACCAGTCGATCAACTCCACCAACGCGCCCAGCCACAACTACCCGGGCTGGCGCGCGCAGGCCTCCCAGGCGTACATATCTGGCTTCAAGCGGGCATACGAGACGAACCGGGCCCCGTTCTTCGTGGGCAACCACTTCGAGCACTGGAACGGCGGCATCTACATGGACGCCGTGGAAGAGGCCTTCAAGCACATCGCGCGGGAGAAGGAGAAGGGCGCGGACGTACGGCTGGTGTCCTTCCGGCAGTTCGTGGACTGGATCGACGTCCAGAAGCCGGAGGTGCTGGAGAAGCTGCGCACGCTCGACGTCGGGCAGCAGCCGGCCGGCGGCTGGAAGGCCTTCCTCGCGGACGCCCCCACAGGGTCCTCGACCGGCGCCTCCACGGGTACCTCCGCCGGTACCTCGACCGGCACTTCAGCCGGCACTTCGGCCGGCACCTCCACCGCGACTTCCACGAGCTCCGCGAACGCCGCCTGAAATGCGGGTTTCCGCCCGCAAGGGGGGGTGAGCAAGATCCCCAGAACGGGCATGCGAAACTTTTCACATGAGTGCCGCCAGCCGCACCCCCCTACCAGCCGCCGTCGCCGTAGCCGCGGCGCTGCTGTTGTCCGCGTGTTCCTCCGGAGGCACCTCCGGAGGGGGCGGTGACATCAACTTCATCCTGGGCAAGGACGGCATCTCCACGGTCGAGAAGGGCAAGCGCGACCCGGCCCCCGACCTGTCCGGCAAGACCATCGACGACCAGCAGCTGTCGGTCTCGTCCTTCAAGGGCAAGGTCGTCGTCCTGAACGTGTGGGGATCCTGGTGCGCCCCCTGTCGCGCCGAGGCCCCCAACTTCGAGAAGGTCTCCACGGACCTCAAGTCCAAGGGCGTGCAGTTCGTCGGCATCAACGTCGCCGACGCCAAGGTCACCAGCGCCCAGGCCTTCGAGAAGTCGTACGGCGTCAGCTACCCGAGTCTGTACGACCCGAGCAGCAAGCTGATGCTCCGCTTCAAGAAGGGCACGCTCAACCTCCAGGCGATCCCCTCCACGCTCGTCCTGGACCGGGACGGGAAGATCGCCGCCCGCTCCCTGGCCGCGCTCAGCGAGGACAAGCTGCGCTCCATGATCGCCCCGGTCCTCGCGGAGAAGTGACATGAGCGCAGTCACCCTGCTCGCCGCGGACGGCTACAACGGCACCGTGCTCAACGGGGCCCTGCTGGTCGCCCTGCCCGTCGCGCTGCTCGGCGGACTCGTCTCCTTCTTCTCCCCGTGCGTCCTGCCGCTGGTGCCCGGCTACCTCTCCTACGTCACCGGGGTCACCGGCACCGATCTCGCCGAGGCCCGGCGCGGCCGGATGGTCGCCGGGGCCTCGCTGTTCGTGGCGGGCTTCACCGCCGTGTTCGTCTCCGGCGGGGCCTTGTTCGGCTACTTCGGGGCGACGCTCCAGGCGGAGCAGGACACCCTGTCCAAGGTGCTGGGCGTGCTCATGATCCTCATGGGCGTGTTCTTCATGGGGCTGATGCCCTGGATGACCCAGCGGGAGTTCCGCTTCCACACCAGGCCGGTGGCCGGACTGGTCGGCGCGCCCCTGCTCGGCGCGCTCTTCGGCGTCGGCTGGACGCCCTGCATCGGTCCGACCCTCGCCTCCGTGCTCGCCCTGTCCTCGCAGCAGTCCAGCGCGGGCCGCGGCGCCATACTGACCGTCGCCTACTGCCTCGGCCTCGGTCTCCCGTTCGTGGTCGCCGCGGTCGCCTTCCGCAAGGCGCTCGGAGCCTTCGGCTGGATCAAGCGGCACTATGTGTGGGTCCTGCGCGTCGGCGGCGTCATGATGATCGGGACCGGTCTGCTGCTGGTGACCGGCGTGTGGGACTCCGTCGTACAGGACATGCAGTCCTGGTCCAACGGCTTCACTGTGGGGATCTGACCGATGAGCAAGACCGCCGCCGACGAGCCCACAGCCGGCAAGGCCGCCGCGGCCGAAGGGGCTGCCGCCGAACGGGCCGCCGCCGAAGTGGCCGTCGCCTCCGACGACCAGAACCTGAGCGCCGCCGGCTCCCAGCTGTCCACGGCCCCCGCCGACACCCTGGCCAACCTGCCCGGCCTGGGCGTGATCGGCTGGGCCCGCTGGTTCTGGCGTCAGCTCACCTCGATGCGGGTGGCGCTGCTGCTCCTGCTGCTGCTGGCGCTCGGCGCGATCCCCGGTTCGCTGATCCCGCAGTCCGGCAACGACGAGACGAAGGTCGCCGACTTCCGTGCGGCGCACGGGACGCTCGCGCCGATCTACGACAAGCTCGGCCTCTTCCACGTGTACAGCTCGGTGTGGTTCTCCGCGATCTACATCCTGCTGTTCGTCTCCCTGGTCGGCTGCATCGTGCCCCGCACCTGGCAGTTCGTGGGCCAGCTGCGCGGCCGTCCGCCGGGCGCGCCCAAGCGGCTGAACCGGCTGCCCGCCTACACGACCTGGCAGACGCGCGCCGAGCCCGAGCAGGTCCGCGAGGCCGCCCTCGCACTGCTGAAGAAGCGCCGGTTCCGGGCCCATCTCGCCGGTGACGCCGTCGCCGCCGAGAAGGGCTATCTGCGCGAGGTCGGCAACCTCGCCTTCCACATCGCGCTGATCGTGATGCTGATCGCCTTCGCCTGGGGCCAGCTCTTCAAGTCCGAGGGCAACAAGCTCCTCGTCGAGGGCAGCGGCGGTTTCTCCAACACCCTCATCTCCTACGACGACTTCAAGTCCGGGAACCTCTTCAGCGTCGACGACCTGACGCCGTTCAGCTTCACCCTGGACAAGTTCACCGGAACGTACGAGAAGACCGGCCCGAACAAGGGCACCCCCCGCACCTTCCAGGCCGCCCTCACCTACAGCGTCGGGGCGTACGGCAAGGGCAAGAAGACCGTCGTCAAGGTCAACGAGCCGCTGGAGATCGGCGACTCGAAGGTCTACCTCACCGCGCACGGCTACGCCCCGGTCGTCACCGTCCGGGACGGCAAGGGCAACGTCGTCTTCAGCGACGCCGTGCCGCTGCTGCCGCTCGACGCCAACGTCACCTCCTCCGGAGTGGTGAAGGTCTACGACGGCTACAAGAACGCCAAGGGCGTCACCGAGCAGCTGGGCATCTCGGCCTTCTTCCTGCCGTCGTACGTCAAGGGCATGGAGACGGCCTCCTCCTTCCCGGCGCTGCTCAACCCGGTGCTGAACCTCACGCCCTACCACGGCGACCTGGGCGTCGACTCGGGCATCCCGCAGAGCGTGTACCAGCTCGACAAGTCGCACATGAAGGAGTTCAAGGACTCCAAGGACGAGCAGCTGCGCGGGAACCTCACGCCCGGCGAGACCATGACCCTCCCGGGCGGCGCGGGCTCGATCACCTACGAGGGCACCAAGGAGTGGGCGAACTTCCAGGTCACGCAGCAGCCCGGCAGTGGCTGGGCGCTGGGCGGCTCGATCACCGCGATCTTCGGTCTGGCCGGCTCCCTGTTCATCCAGCGCCGCCGGGTGTGGGTGCGCGCGACGCGCGGCGCTGACGGGGTGACGGTCGTCGAGATGGCCGGACTCGGCCGCAGCGAGTCCGCCAAGGTGCCCGAGGAGCTCGGCGACCTCGCCGGGATCCTGTACGACCAGGCTCCCGGAGCCTCTCCCGACCCCGACACCCCCGCATCGCCCGCATCCCCCGCATCCCCCGACACCCTCGATCCCGAAGCCGTACCTGCCGAAGGGGCTGAGAAATGACTCTCGCCGCCACTACGGATCTCGCCGTCGCCACCAACGAGAACCTCGCGAACATCAGCAACACGCTGATCTACTCCGCGATGGCCGTCTACACCCTGGCCTTCTTCGCCTATATCGCCGAATGGCTCCTCGGCAGTCGCAGCAAGGTCGGCCGTACGGCCGCCGCGCTGACCGCCGAGGCCAAGAAGAAGGCGCAGGCCCCGGCCGTCACCGTCCAGAAGAACGGCGGCACCGCCGTCCTGGAGCGCCCGCAGGTCGTGGTGCGCTCGGCGTCCGGCGCGCGGGACGTGCCCGACGGGCCGGGCGCGCACGGCGGTGACGTGCAGGGCGACATGTACGGCCGGATCGCCGTCTCCCTCACCGTGCTCGCCTTCCTGGTCGAGCTGGCGGGCGTCGTCGCCCGCGCGGCCTCGGTGGAGCGCGCGCCGTGGGGCAACATGTACGAGTTCAACCTCACGTTCTCCACGGTGGCGGTCGGCGTGTACCTCACGCTGCTGGCCCTGAAGAAGAACGTGCGCTGGCTCGGCCTGTTCCTGATCACCACGGTCCTGCTCGACCTGGGCCTCGCGGTCACCGTCCTGTACACGGCGAGCGACCAGCTGGTCCCGGCGCTGCACTCGTACTGGCTGTACATCCACGTCTCCACCGCGATCTTCTGCGGCGCGGTGTTCTACGTCGGCGCGGTCACCACGATCCTGTACCTCTTCAAGGACTCCTACGAGAACAAGCTCGCCAGCGGCGGCACGCCGGGCCGCTTCGCGAACTCGGTCCTGGACCGGCTGCCCGCCTCCGCCTCGCTCGACAAGTTCGCCTACCGGGTCAACGCGGCCGCCTTCCCGCTGTGGACGTTCACGATCATCGCGGGCGCGATCTGGGCGGGCGACGCATGGGGCCGTTACTGGGGCTGGGACCCCAAGGAGACCTGGGCGTTCATCACCTGGGTCGGCTACGCCTGCTATCTGCACGCCCGCGCCACGGCCGGCTGGAAGGGCCGCAAGGCCGCCTACCTGGCCATGATCGCCTTCGGCTGCTGGCTGTTCAACTACTACGGCGTCAACATCTTCGTCTCCGGCAAGCACTCGTACGCGGGCGTCTGAGTCGCGTCTGAGTCGCGTACCGGCAAGGCCGGCGGTGGCCCGTCCGGATCACTCCGGGTGGGCCACCGCTTCCTTCTGCAGCTGCACCGCCGCCAGCAGGCTCAGCCGGGGTTCCGCCTGGCGCAACGCCTTCACCGCCGAGACCGAGTCGACGTCCCCGGTGAAGCCGACGGCCGTCAGCCGGGAGTGGACCCAACGGGCCTGCAGCTGCTTCTCGTGGGCGGCCGAGGTGGAGTCGACGAGAGCGGCGGCGCGTTCCAGGCCCGGGCGCTCCTCGGGCGTGGCCTCGGCCAGCGCCTGGCGCAGGGCCGCCGCGACCACGTCCGAGTCCCGGACGAGCAGCACGAAGTTGTTCTTCTTGTTCAGTCCCGCGAGTGCTGTCATGCGCATCATCGTGACGGCCGTCTCCCGTGCCTGCCAAGCGACTTGAGCGGTTTCAGAGCCTCACGACGACGCGCGGCGTTCCACCATGAGCCGGCTCGCCAGTTCCTCAGTGAGAGGTCAACTCCCGCAAGGACGCGAGTAGTTCCTGACCGTCCGGGACGCCCAGCCCTGTGCAGGCGTTCCAGCCGCGGCCGGCGCGGAAGGCTCCGTTGCTGCCTTCGACGATCTCGCGGAAGCCACGTGAGGTGTGACCGGGCGTGACGTCGGTGTAGAGCAGTGGATGGAGCATGCCGAGCGGTCGGCCCAGCGCCTCGACGATGCGGCAGGTCAGGGCCGCCCACAGGGGGGCGACGGCGCTGGTGCCGCCGATGACCGAGTGGCGGCCGTTCACCAGCACCTCGTAGCCGGTGGCCGGGTCGGCGACGCCCGAGACGTCCGGTACGCCACGGCCCGGAGCTCCCCCGTTGTGCGGGACGCCGGCCGTGTTCTGCCAGACCGGAAGGCGGAACGCCTCGCTGACACCACCACCGGTGGCGCCGCCGCCGTCGCCGCCCCACACCCGTTCGCTGCGCACCTGACCGGTGGCGGGGTCGGCGTCCAGACGGGTGCCGCCGCAGGCCAGAGCGTGCGGGCTGGCTGCCGGGAAGTCGGTGTGCGCCAGGCCGTCCCCCACCCCGTCATCGCTGCCGTCGTCACCGGCCGCGACACACACCGTCACACCGAGCGCCGCAGCGTCGGCCAGCGCCTCGTCGAACACGAGGCGGGCCTGCTCGGTCCAGAAGATCTCGGGCGCCCCCCAGCTGATGCTCAGCGCGGTCGGCGTCGGGGTGGCGTGCACGGCCTGGCTCACCGCGGCGACGAAGCCCTCGTCGGTGTTGTGCGCGAAGTACACCTTCTGCTCCGCGCCAGGCGCCAGCGCGCCCGCGACCTCGATGTCCAGAAGCACCTCGGCATCAGCGTCTTCGCCGGGGTGATTGCGGGCGGTCCCGACGCGCACTGCGGTCACCCGCGGCATCGGCAGCCCCAGGGACTCGAAGTAGGTCTTCAGCTCCGCCGGCCTGAAGCCACCGCCGAGTTCGATCAGCGCCAGTGTCTGGCCGCTGCCGTCGGTGCCCGGCGGGAAGCGGTACACGTCCGCGAGTTGCGTCGGCTTGTAGGAGATCCGTCGCGCCTCCGCACGGGCGTGCCGCATATGGGGGCGGGCCTGCGGCCGGTCGTCCAGCCCCAGCACCGCCACGATCACGCCGTCCAGCGCCGCGGGCACCTGTAGCGGGCCCTCACGGTGCCGGTGCTCGACGGGCGCCCCGGTGGCCGGGTCGGGGCTGGCCGCCCGGGACAGCTCGGTACGGAACGTCTCGGCCATCTGCTCCACGGTGCCCGCAACCTGGATCCGGCGGGACGGCAGGTCGACCTCGGTCACCTGTACGCCGTGCCGGCCCAGCACGCTCCTCACGAGGTCGGCATCGGCCGGATCGGCGCCGTACTGCTGCGCCAGCTCGGTCTGCGAGATCGTCTCGGGTCCCATGATCAGGTCATGCGGGACCTCCGCCCGACGCCGGAGCACGACCGTGGCCTCGACGGGCGCCGCGGCATCGAGGGAGCCTGCGGAACGCGCCTGGGGCGCAGCCGAGCGTTCACTGCCGGGAATGGGGACGTATTGGCTCATAGCGCAAAGTATCGACCTGGCTACCCTTCGCCCGCATGTCGAGAGCGCGGCCTCGAAGCTCGGGTGGACAGCTCCGGGGCACGGTCGGCTCATCCGTCGTGTGCGGCGACTCGCAGCAGGACGGCGCCATGGGCCGGCACGGTGGCCGCGATGCTGCCTGCGGTGTTGTGGCTCGCGTGCTGCCACAGGTCGCGCAGGGTGTAGGAGTCGGCGTCCGGCAGCCCCAGGGTCTTCGCCGTAGCGGCGATGCGCTGGGCGCTTTCCGACTCGTTGAAGAGGGCGACCACACGGCTGCCGTCCTGCATCTGCTTGGCTACGACCCAGCGTCCGCTTTCGGAGGTGACGACCTGGCCCTGCCTGCCCAGCGGATCCTGGTCGACGGCGATCACTTCCGTGTTGCTGAGGATGTCGAACGTTGCGTCGGACGCCTTACGCAGGTCGGAGCCGATGAGCAGGGGCGCGGCCATGATCGACCACATGGAGAAGTGGGTGCGGTACTCGGTGTCCGTCATGCCGCCGTTGCCGACCTCGAGCATGTCCGGGTCGTTCCAGTGCCCGGGGCCCGCGTACGGCGCGAGCGGCAGGTTCTGCTTCATGATCGACAGCATCGCGCTCCAGCTGTCGCTGATGTCGCCGGTCGTGCGCCACAGGTGGCCGACGCCGGAGGCCCATTCCCACGGGGCGCTCTGCCCCCATTCGCAGATGCTGTAGACGATGGGTCGGCCGGTGGCTTTGAGGGCGTCGCGCATCGTCGTGTAGCGCTTCCGGGCGTCTACGCCCTGGTTGTTGCAGTTGTCGTACTTGAGGTAGTCGACGCCCCAGTCGGCGAACTGCCGGGCGTCGTCGTACTCGTGGCCGAGAGCACCGGGGAAGCCTGCGCTGTTGCATGTCTTCGTCCCAGCGCTGGTGTAGATGCCGAGCTTGAGGCCCTTGGCGTGGACATAGTCGGCCAGCGCCTTGAATCCGTTCGGGAACCGGAACGGGTCGGGCACCAGTTTGCCGTCCGGGTCACGCTGCGGCAGCGCCCAACAGTCGTCGAGGTTGACGTACTCGTAGCCGGCGTCCTTGAGCCCCCGTTCGACGAAGATGTCGGCGATTGACTTGACCATCGTCTCGTTGAACTCGGCTCGGCAGTTCGTGGAGTTCCAGTTGTTGAAGCCCATGGGCGGGGTGCGAGCGAGCGCGTCGTCAAGCAGCGGAACGGCAGGGGTGTCGGGTGGCTCGTCCGCGTGTGCGGTGGCAGGCACCGTGATCCCTGTGCCGAGGAGTGTCACGGCAAGCGCTCCGACCACACTTCGTCTATATGGGCGAATGAGGCGATCACGCATTGTTACGCTCCTCGTGTGCTGAGGCCGAGCGCCGCGGCTCGCAGAGATTCAGGCCATTGGGTCAAACGGTTACGTGGACAGTGAGCGTCCCGTCGTTGTCGCTGAAGCACGACTCGGCGTCGTTGATCCGCAGGAACAGCGAACCTCCGTCTTCATCGGTGAAACTTCCCCCGGAACCAACTGGGAAGACGGGGCCTGTGCCGAACTTTCCAAGGAGCTTCGCGTATGCATATGGGGCTACCTTGCAGCCCTGAAAGATCTGAGCGTCAGCGGTCTCGTCATAGCCCTCGGGGCCCACCTGCGGAAAATTGCGATAGTCGACCGTCCAGCTGCCGGTAGCAGCGATCTTGAAAGTCTTTCCAGGTTGTACGGATAGAGGTATTCGCACCCAACCGGCATTGGAGCTGACCTCGAAGGTGGCATCCCGTTGGCCGGGACCGCATGAGCGAACTCCGAAGACGGTGGCAACGGTCAAGAGCGTGGCGATGATTGTCGAAATCGCCGCCCAATTCGCTAGCACAGGATGTGGTTGACTATTATTCGTCATTCGGCCTATCCCGAACTTGCTTGGTGCCCGGATCGTCGCTACGGTCCTCGAAGTCCATTGCAGCACTGCAAACTACGTAGTGCATCCGGACTCTGCAGGGTGTGAGTCCGGAGTGTCGCTGGTCGTGCATTTCGGTGGCCGGCCGTTGCTTGCAGATCTCGATCTCGCTCACCTGTACACAGAAGGCTCAGGAAGTTGTCGTCACCCTCGGGCCCGCCCGACCCCCAGTGGTACAGCACGTTCAAGGCCATCTGGGGTGTAGTGGTCGGAGCAGTGTTTCTGGTAGCAGCGCTCGTCGGAATTTTGGTCTGGGCTGACGTCAAGCCACCGTGGGTGAAGGAACCGAAACCGACGGGACCGTCAGTAGCGCTATCGTCGGAGATCGGCCGACCGGTCAACGTCTATGCCTACTGCGTGTACAAGGGGTTCGCCTCTTCACGTCCAGAGCAGGATCCGGGACTTCGCACCGTAAAAGACTGGACCTGCGTACGTGCGGACGGAAGCTCGGAATCGATCACAACCAACGGCTTCCTCTCCTGGGACGAAGCCTGCCAGTACCAGTACGGCCCTGACGTTGTGGCCGCGGACGTCGACCCCCAGGTCAACTACCGCAGAGTGAGGTGCGTTCGAGGCTGAAGCGGTCGCGCGCGACGTCCGCCAGCTCCCGCCGGACGGCACCCTGGAGGGCGGGATGGTTTGTGCCACGTACTGTCGCGGACCGGAGGGTGGTCGGGGAGGCCGTCGGCGCGGTCGGCGAGCAGGGCCCGTACCGACTCGCCAGCGCAGGGGTAGGGGGAGGGGGTGGTGAGGCTGGATCGCGCCCCCGGGGGCTAAGCGGAGTCCCGCACCCCTGCGACGAAGGCCGCCCAGGCGGAGTGGGGGAGGAGGAGGACGGGGCCGTCGGGGTTCTTGCTGTCACGCACGGGGACGGCGGACACGAATTCGGGGGCGAGTTCGAGGCAGTTGCCGGCGTTGGCATCGCTGTAGCTGCTCTTGATCCAGGTCGTTGCGGTGAGCTCGTGCCTGTTCATAGTGCTCGTACCCTTCCATCGCGTCGCTGATCAGAGCGGCGGACTCGGGGGCTGACGGCGCGTCGGCCCTAAGCACATCATAGGTCTGGCTGTGGCCACCGAAGACGGCTGGATCGTCGTTGAAATGACCATGGTCCAGGGACTCCGAGTACACCCAGTCGTGCCCGTCGGGCAGCTTGATCAGGGACATGGAGCCACTGGGGCGGACGAGTTCGCGTCCGGCGGGGGCAACCTGGATGCGGATGTTCGGTCGTTTCCCGACCTCCAGCAGATGGGCGCACTGGTCTCGCATGATCGCGGTTCCTCCCACGACGTTGCGCAGGCAGCTCTCGTCCAGCACGGCAACGTACAACGGACCGCCGTCAGTGAGGTATCGCTGCTGTCGGCTCAGTCGGGCCCGGACCCGTTCCTCCAACTCGGTGCCGCTCGACAGCCGTGAGAGCAGTGCCCGGGCGTAGTCGGGTGTCTGCAACATGCCAGGCATCACGCGTTCCTGGTACTCCCGTTGGGAGGTGGCCATCGCGTCCATCTCGGCCCGCCGCTTGAACCAGTCCGGATGCTCCACCTCCGGATACCAGTCGACCTTCCCCCACAGCCGCACCAACGCCCCACCGGTGTCCATCACTTCGTCGCACTTCTTCGCGAACGCCTCCTGCGGTACCCGGGTCCCCGCCTCCACCCTCGCCACAAAAGACCGGTCGCAGGGGATCGCCCCCGCCAAGGCCTCCTGCGTCAGCAGCGCACCCTCACGGAAGTGGCGCAGCAGCTCTCCGAACAGCATGGCGTTGGTGGTCATAGGCCGTCCCCCTCCGTGACATGCGCCCAATGGCACGCGTCGGACATTGATACGGACGGTGCCCGCACGCGAAGCTCTACATACCCAGAGTCACCAACTCGGTACGGAGAGGGCACGGACGGGGCATGATCGAACACACCGAAAACCAGATCGAAACGGGAACGGTCGTCTACGACCCCAGGTCGGACAGGGTCGGCGAGTACCGAGGCCAGGCGGGCCCCTACGCCCTGCTGCGCCCCGTCGGCGGCGGCCGGGAGTGGGAGGCCCACCCGGACTCGATCCGCCCGGCCACCCCGAGCGAACGCCTCGGCGCGAGCGTCCGCGCGGCCAACTCCCGCTCACTCCAGGGCCCTCCCGAGCCCGTCCGCGACTGCGCCGCCTGCCTCGACCTTGCCTCCCTGCGCGACGCGGCCCGCGCCCGCCACGACGGCAGCGCCGAGACCGACGCGAACGTACTGCTGCGCCGCCACCAACGCCGTTACCACACGGCCTTCTTGGGGCTCCGGGAGTACACGATGGTCCTGGACGCCTCCGCGGCCGCCGAGTACGAGACGTCCTGCACCGAGTGCAAGGCCGGTTCCGAGGCCCAACGCCACCCCTCCGACGTGGAGGAGTGGCAGCGGGATCACACCCAGAAGACGGGGCACACCCGGTATCGCCGCACCTTCGCGGACTATGCGGTGTACCAGGCCGAGGTGTCGGCGTCCTGAGCGTCCAGGTGGACGAACCCGGCGGGCAGCATGACCAATGCGGTGACCCCGCCCACTCCCGGGCGCAGTTGAACGCGGATTGCGAACAGTCGGCAGATGCGGCTCACCACGAACAGGCCCATGTGCTGGGAGGTCTTGACGTCCGGGATCTCCGGCAGGCTGGCCAGCCTGTGGTTGATGTCGGCGAAATCGTCGGGGGTGAGGCCGAGCCCCTGGTCGTGGATCTCGATCATTACGCGGCCGTCGGGCAGAGCGTGCGCGTCGATACGGACCTTGGCCGGCGGCGGGGAGAACGTGGTGGCGTTGTCCAGCAACTCGGCCAGCAGGTGCACGAGACCGGTCACACCAGGGCCGTGAATGTCGACCTCCGGGATGTGCGACAGACCGAGACGCTCGGGCTGCTTCGCTTCCCGTGCGGCCTGGCGGAGGAGGTCGACCAGCGGGACGGTCCTGCTCCGGCGACCGATGGACGACTCGCCGGCGAGAAGCTGGAGCGTCTCGTTGCTGCGGCGCAGACGGGGGATCAGGTGTGCCAGACGGTGGTGCTCCCCATCGTCCAGGGCCTCGATGAGCGCGCTTTGGCGACGGAGCGCACTGCCGATGACCGAACGGAGCAACGTTTGCACGGCGACGATGCGCGCCGCCTCGAGATTGAGTGCGTCGATCGCTCGGGCGACCTCCCCGATGTCGCCCTTGGTTTGGATGCCGATCGGTTTGATGGTTGCGACGCCGTCGACGATGTTGCGTGCGACGAGTTCCGGTCGGCAACTGGACCAAAGCTCGGCCAGTCCTGGAAATTCGACCTCGGCGAAGTGGAGCACCTCGTCCCGAAGCTGACGCAGAGCCGCCGACCTGCTGACGATCGAGGGCCGGATGATCGTCACCCGGCTGGTGGCCTCTTCGATGATCTGCCTGGCCTGCGCCTCGGCCTCCCGCCGGGCGGCGTCGAGGTCGGCGCGATGCTGATCGGCGGCACCCGCTGCGTTCGCCTCTCGTAACCGCTCCTCGGTGACCAGCCGTTCCAGCCGTTCGCGCTCGGCCGACTCCTCGGCGGTGGCGAGCTCCGCTTCCAGTTGCGCACAGCGCATCCGCGCCGCATCTCGTTCCCGAACCGCTTCGGCCAGCGACGCCTCCAACTCCTCGATCGATGCGCGCAGTCGGGCGCAATGCACTTCGAGATCGGCCTTCTGGCGGAGGCGCAGGTCCAGTTGGGCGCCGGGTTCCTGGATGCGCCTCTGGAGTTCGTCCAACTGGATCCTGTGGTCGGACAGGTCTCCTTCGAGCTCACGAATGCGCAGCTCCGCCTGCTCCCGCTCCAGGATCGCGTCCTCCAGCCGGTCGCTCGCCATCTGCTCGCGGTACCGGGCGGGCTGATCGCTCAGCAGGGCGTCACGGTGCCGCTGGTAGAGATGCGCCTGCAGGTCGGCGTCGACCTCCAGGCCGTTCCGCCGGCAGGCCGACTTCATGAGGACGTCGAGGAACTGCTTGTCAGGAATGCGGTCACCCTTGAGATAGCGGGAGATCGAGGGCGCGCTGAAGTGATGGGTCGCGGCGAACCCGCGCAGGCTGAGCCCCGTACCCTCGAAGAGGCCGCGCATCGCGAGAACCAGCTCCCGCTTCTCCTGGGAGAGGTCGGCCGGCGGATCCTGGAAGCCCTTGAGGTGCTCCACGTCGCCGAAGGAAGGCTCCCCGCCGCTGAGTTCGTCGTCCCCCACTGACCGTCCCGCCTTTCCGCGCCCTTGCCCCACATGACTTCCCACCGCTGTCGCCGCCCTCACTTCCGCGGTCAGCCGATGAGGGCGTTGAAGAACGGCACGGCGAGCCCGAAGCCCCCCGCGCCCGCGAGCACGGCTTTGGCGACGCCCGCTCCGGAGATAAACGTCAGGATGCCCGTTCCGACACCCACCAGGGTCGCGAGCAGGAAGATCAGGGCCGACCGGATGGTCAGCAGGGTGGGGTTCAAGACAACCTCCTTGGATTCCGTGGCGTGTGACTCAAGGGTGCCGAGGGCCAAGGGTGTTGCGGAACGGAAACACCGCCTGTTTCCGCAGGTGGGAACAGGCGGTGCGAGTCGAGTCGGTGTTTCCGGCCGGAAACGGTCGTCGGTGGTGCCGTAACGGCATGCCTCAGTCGACCGTGATCGAGTCCAGCTTCTCCCGCAGATACGCGTGCGAGTCGACCGCCTCGTAAGCCACCCGTCCCACCGGCGCGGGCACCGACTCCACGAGCGTCCCCGGGGTGCACTCGCCGAAGTAGACGAGGGACATCAGCTCCTCGGCGGGCGCGTCGGCGGGCGGCGGGAGCACCCGGTGGCGGCCGGAGCGCCAGCGGTCGCCGGTCCAACGGGCCATCAGATCGCCGATGTTGATGGTGAAGGCGTCCGGGTCGAAGGGCGCGTCCTCCCAGCCGCCCTCGTCCGTCCAGACCTGGAGCCCGCCCTTGCCGGCCTGCCGGTCGAGGATCGTCACCGTCCCGAAGTCGGTGTGCGGGCCGATGCGGAACTGGCCGGGCTGGGGCTCGCCGACGACCTCCGTGCCCGGGTACCAGTTGATGTTGAAGCCGTAGGTCGGGTGGTCCATGTGCCGGGAGAAGAAGTCCGGTTCGAGGCCGAGGGCCTCCCCGAGCAGCGACAGCAGCTGCTTCTCCAGTTCGCCCATCCGCGTCAGGTACTCCTCGCAGAGGGTCTGGAGTTCCGGGGTCTCCGCCGGCCAGACGTTCGGCGCGTACCACTCCGCGTTGGTCACCGGGTCGTCGAAGGGCTCGTGTGTGGCGAAGGTGAGGGACTCCTTGAGGTCCGGCGGGGTCTGAGTGCCCTCCGAGTAGCCGTTGGCCTCCGCGCCGGGGCCGAGCCAGCCCCGGCCGCCGACCTTCGCGGTGTACGGCTGCTTGACGTCGACGGGCAGCGCGAAGAAGGCGCGGGCCGCCGCCCGGATGCGGGCCCGCAGGGACGGGTCCACGCCGTGCCCGGTGACCAGCAGGAAACCGGCGGTCTGGAGGGCGTCGTCGACGGTACGGGCCATCGCGGCGCGGGTCCCGGCGTCGCCGTCCAGCCAGGGGCGCAGGTCGATGGTCGGGATGCGGGGTTCAGACACCGATGTCCTCGTTCCAGAGTGCCGGATTGTTCTTGATGAAGTCGCGCATCAGCCCGACGCACTCGGAGTCGTCGAGGAGGACGATCTCCACGCCGTGCTCGGCCAGCCAGTCGTGGCCGCCGTGGAAGGTGGCGGACTCCCCGACCACGACCCGCGAGATGCCGAACTGCCGGACCAGTCCGGAGCAGTACCAGCAGGGGGAGAGGGTGGTCACCATCGTCGTGCCGCGGTACGTGCGCTGCCGGCCCGCCGCCCGGAAGGCCGCCGTCTCCGCGTGCATCGAGGGGTCGTCGTCCTGGACGCGCCGGTTGTGGCCGCGGCCGAGCAGTGTGCCGTCCGCGCCGTACAGGGCCGCGCCGATCGGGATGCCGCCCTCGGCGAGGCCGGCGCGGGCCTCCTCGACGGCGGTGGCCAGCCAGCCGTATGCCGTCGCCTGATCCATCAGCTCCATGACCTCAGCTCCTGACCGCGTCTCCATGCGTCCACTCTGCTGTGGCCGAAACACGAGGGCAACGTGCGGAAAGTACTCTCCCGGCAGCCCGCAGCCGGACGTTCTGTCAGCGCCCTGGAGGTACCCGTGCCCGCGCTCACCCTCCGCGAAGTCCTGGCCCTAGACCCGATGCGGGCGGCCGAGCCCGAGCTGCTCGCCGGGGCCGACGCCCTCGACCGCCCCGTCCGCTGGGTCCACTCCAGCGAGGTGTACGAGGGCGCGAACTTCCTCGACGGCGGGGAACTCATGCTCACCAACGGCTTCGGGCTGACCGGGGCCACGGAGGAGGTGCGGCGGCGGTACGTCCGGGAGCTGGCCGCCCGGGGGGCCGTAGGCCTCGCGGTGGAGGTCGGGCGGTCCCTGCCGAGCATGCCGGCGGAGGTGACGGACGAGGCGCACCGGCTCGGCCTGCCCCTGCTCGCCCTGCACCGGGTCGTGCCCTTCGTCCGGCTCGTCGAGGCCGCCAACCGGGCGATCGTGGCCCGCGGACTGTCGGGCCGCTCGGTCGCCCGGCCCTGGGGCGACGACCACACCGCCGGCCTGCTGGCCGACCTCGCCGACCGGGCCGCCCTGAACCAGCCCGAGGTGGAGGCGCGCGCCGCCCTCGCCGGCTTCCACCCGGGGCCGGGCGCGCGGCTCGTCGGCGTCTCCGTGCACGGCACCCGCGAGGTCGGCGCGGTCGACCGGGCCGTACGGCTGCTGGGCGGCGGCGGGGTCCTGCGGGCCGCCTTCCCCGGCGACGTCCTCGCCCTCCTCGCCCTGCCCGGCAGCCGCGCCGGCGACCCCGTACGCGCCGTGCAGGAGGCGCTGCGCACGGCGGCCGAGCCCGGACTCACGGTCGCCGTCGGGCACGCCGTCGCGGCCGGCGGCGGCTGGCTGCGCTGGAGCGAGACCCTGCGCGCGGCCCGTACGACCCTGGAGCTGGCGCTGACCGTCCCGGCCGCCGAGCCCGCCGCCCCCGACGGCCCCCTGGTCACGTCCTCCCGCGCCTTCGCCCTGGAACGGGAGCTGACCCGCGGCGGCGTCGACGCCAACCGCGACCGGCTCGCCCGCCTCGTCCAGCACACCCTGGGCCCGCTCCTGGCCTGGGAGGCGGCCCACCCCAGCGACCTCGTCCGCACCCTGGAGGTCCACCTGCGCCACGGCTGCTCGCCGACCCGCACGGCGGCCCTCCTGCACATCGGCCGCCAGTCCCTCTACCAGCGCCTCGAACGCATCGAGTCCCTGCTGGGACTGGAGATCGGGGATCCGGACCTGCTCGGCGAACTGCTGGCGGCGGCCTGCGCACACCGGGTGGTACGGGGGACCCGACCAGCCGCTTCCGGCAACGGCCTGCGGACGGTCGCCTGACCCGACGGTGATCCGACAGCGACCCGACTCTGTGCGGACCCTGCGCGGGGCCGGTGCGCCGCTCTCCTCTAACCTGTGCCGATCACCGCCGCGCGAAGCGGCAGTTGAGCCCCGGGCGGAAGGAAAGTCATGGTTGCTGCTCCTGTTCTGGAGGAGCTGCGGGAGGTCTGCCAGCCGCAGGCCAAGCTCGCCAGTCGCAACGGCGAGCACTGGGCGGGCCGGCTGTACATGCGGAAGATCTCGCTGCGGGCGACCCGGCAGCTCGTCCGCACCCCGGTCACCCCGGACCAGCTGACCTGGACGATGGTGGTGTGCGGGGTGCTGTCCGGGGCCGCACTGCTCATTCCGGGGCTGGCGGGGGCCGTACTCGCCGCCCTGCTCATGCAGTTGTTCCTGCTCTTCGACTGCGTCGACGGCGAGGTCGCCCGCTGGAAGGGGCAGAACAGCGCGACCGGCATCTACGTCGACCGGCTCGGGGCCTACCTGGCCGACGCGGCGCTGATGATCGGCTTCGGCTTCCGGGCCGCGGAGTCCGGCCTCGGCGGCTGGGCGGGCTTCAACGGCTGGGTGTCCCTCGGCCTCGCGACCGCTCTCGGCGTCGTCCTGCTGAAGGCGTCGACCGACCTGGTGGACGTGGCCCGGGCCCGGCGCGGGCTCGCCGTCGCCGACGACGAGGCCACCGCGCCCCGCTCGCAGGGCGTCGCCTCCCTGCGCCGCCTCGCCGCCGCCTTCAAGATCCACCGGGTCACCAACGGCATCGAGGCCTCGCTGGTCCTGCTGGCCGTGGCGTTCGCCGACGCGGCGACCGGCGGGGTCGAGCCGACCCGCTGGGCGCTGGCCGCCATCGCCCTGATCACCTGGGCGATGGTCCCGGCCCACCTGCTGTCGATCCTGTCGTCGTCCCGCCTGCGGTGACGCCCCTATTCCCCGTAAGACCCGTAAGACCCGTAACGCCCGGAACACCCGTAACGCCCGCAAGACCGTCGGCACCGTCGAGGTAGTCGTACAGACGGCCCGCTCCCGCCAGCATCGCGCGGGTGCGGGCCGTCAGCGTCCGGCCGCGTGCCGCGAGAGCCGCCCGCAGCGCCGCGCCGTCGCCCTCCCGGCGCAGCTCCTGAAGCACCGGGCCGATCTGGTGGAACAGGTAGTGGCTGCGCCGCAGCGAGTGCACGATCCGGGCGTCGCGCACCTCGTCGGGCCCGTAGACCCGGTAGCCGGTGCCCCGCGCCCGGGGCGGTGCGAGCAGCCCGGCCGCCTCCCACACCCGCAGCGCCGACGTCCGTACGCCGAGCAGCGCGGCGACCTCGCCGATGCGCAGGCCTCCGGAGCCGGCCGGGGGCGGGGACGCGGTTCGGGGTGGGTTCCCCAGCGTCTCCAGGGCCTCGCCGGTCGCCCGTAGCGCGGTGCGCTCCTCGTGCAGTGCCGCGTGCGCGGCGTCGACCAGGGCGAGCGCGGCCGGGACGTCGCCGGCGTGCACCGTCTGCATGATCCGGGCCGCCGCCACCGGGCCGTACCCCTTCACCAGCGTGCGATACGTCAGCAGCGCCTGCCGGTGGGTCTCCCCGAAGGTGCGGTAGCCGGACGCCGTACGCCCGGCCGGGGGCAGGACGCCGGTGTCCTCGTAGTTGCGGATCTGCTGCGTCGACAGCCCGGCGAGTCGGGCCAGGTCCACGGGGCGCAGGGGGCGGTCGGTCATCCTGGCGGGCTCCGGGAGGGGAGGGGAGACCAGCCTAGATCTTCACCGGCCTAGATCTTCAGCAGCAGCTTCCCCGTGCTCGTGCGCTCCCCCATCAGCCGGTGCGCCCGCGCGGCCTCCTCCAGGGGGAACTCGGCGGTGATCGGCAGGACCGCCGTCCCGTCGGCGACCTTCGCGAACGCCCGCTCGGCCAGCGTCCGCAGTGCGGCGGGTGCGGTCTGGGCGAGGGTGAGGACGGAGAAGCCGGAGACCGAGAGGCCCGTCGGGTACAGCTCCGGCTGCCCCACGCTCCACGGCTCGGCCGAACTCGCGTTGCCGAAGGAGACCAGGCGTCCGAACACGGCGAGGGAGGCCAGGGAGGCCTTGAGGGTCTCGCCGCCGACCGGGTCCAGCGCGAGGTCGACTCCGCGTTCGCCGGTCGCCGCCCGCACCGCCTTCTCGAACTCGCCGACGAACACCTCGTCGTAGCCGTACCCGCGCGCGTACTCGGCCTTGGCCGCCGACGACACGACGCCGTACACCGCGCCCGCGCCCGCCGCCTTCGCCAACTGGCCGACCACGGTGCCGATGCCGCCGGCCGCGCTCTGCACCAGGACGCTCTCCCCGGGCTGCAGCCGGCCCACCGTGTGGACCAGGGCGTACGCCGTCGGCAGCACCGTCGGCAGGGTCGCGGCCGTGCGCAGACCGACGCCCTCGGGCAGCGGGAACACGGTCGCCGCCTGCGCGACTGCCACCTCCGCGTAGGCCCCGCCCGCCGTCAGGGCGGTCACCTCCTGGCCCACGGACAGCCCGGTCACGCCCGCGCCGATCGCCCGTACCCGCCCGGAGACCTCGAGGCCGGGCCGGAAGGGCAGCGCCGGCACGCGGTAGCCCTCGGCCCGCGCCTTCAGGTCCGCGAAGTTCACCCCGGCGTAGGCCACGTCGACGCTCACCTGGCCGGGGCCCGGCTCGGGGACGTCCACCTCCACCGGACGCAGGACCTCGGGACCGCCGTACTCCTGAAGCTCGATCGCGCGCATGCCACACCCCTGGTTCGGCTGGTCGACCTGATCGGTCGACGCGACTGTTCGATGAAGAGCGAACACTCTTGACTGTATGGTTTTCATCGAACACTCGGCAAGCCGGTATCCGGCATCCGCGAGGGAGGACGACGTGGCCACCGCCAGTCATCGGGCCGCGCCCGACCACACCCACCCCGACGACGTCCCGCTCCTCGCCGCGCTCGCCGCGCTCTCCGACCCCGTACGCCTGTCCCTCGTCAGGGAGTTGGCGGGCTCGCCCGAGTGGTCGCGAGCCTGCGGCAGCTTCGACGTGCCGGTCGGGAAGGCCGCCCTCAGCCATCACTTCGCCGTGCTGCGCGGAGCCGGCCTCGTCGAGCAGCGCGACGAAGGGCCCCGGCGGGTGAACCGGCTGCGCCGCGCGGAGTACGACGCCCGCTTCCCCGGACTGCTGGAGCTGGTCCTGCGACCGGAGCCCCAGGGCTGACCTGCGCGGAATTGACCTAAGTTCGAACTTCCGTACCCCGTACGGGATTTCGGCCAACTGTTCGGGGGCTGGGCCTAAGCTGGGCCGCGTCCATGGAGCAGAGCGGTCCCGCCGGGAGGCAGTTGTGTCAGCGCTGGAGCCGGACGACCCGCGCTCCGTCGGGGAGTACCGGCTGCTGAGCAGACTGGGCGCGGGCGGCATGGGGCAGGTGTACCTGGGCCGTTCGCCGGGCGGTCGGCTCGTCGCGGTCAAGGTGGTGCACTCCGAACTGCTCCGCAGGCCCGAGTTCCGCTCCCGTTTCCGACGCGAGGTGCAGGCGGCCCGCTCGGTCAGCGGGGCCTTCACCGCCCCGGTGATCGACGCCGACCCGGACGCGGACCAGCCCTGGCTGGTGACCAGTTACATCGCCGGGCCCTCGCTGGAGCAGGCGGTCGCCGAGCGGGGGCCGTTCGCCCCGGCGGAGGTGCTGGCGCTCGCCGCCGGTCTCGCCGAGGCGCTGGTGTCGATCCACTCCGTGAACCTGGTCCACCGTGACCTCAAGCCCTCCAACGTGCTGCTCGCCGAGGACGGCCCCAGGGTCATCGACTTCGGGATCGTGCGGAGCCTCGAGAGCGACTCGCTCACCGCGACCGGACTCCTGGCCGGCTCACCGGGGTTCATGTCCCCCGAGCAGGTGGCCGGAGGCGCGATCACCCCGGCGAGCGACGTGTTCTGCCTCGGCGCGGTGCTGGCCTTCGCGGCGACCGGCAGAAACCCCTTCGGTGCGGGACCCACCCCCGCCCTGCTCTACCGCGTGGTCCACGACGAACCCGACGTCGACGCGATCGCCGACCCGGCCCTGCGCTCGCTCGTCTCCGCGTGTCTGGTGAAGGACCCCGGCGGCCGCCCCACCCCGCGCCAGATCCTCACCCATGTCGGCCCGGTCGCCGGGGCCCTGCAGACGCCCGGGGCTTCGGTGCCCGCCGCCGCCCATGCGCCCACGCGGGCCGGTGCGGCGGAGATCCGGGACTATCCGCGCACGCAGGTCCTGCCGACGCACGCGGCCACCCAGCTGGACACCGCCGCCCGGCCGCCCCTGCCACAGCAGCCGGGCCCGTACGGCACGGAGGGCCCGGGCGGCCTGCACGACCCGTACGGCCCGTACGACCCGACCGTCCCCGGCGATCCCGGCAGCCGTGGCCGTAGCCCCGGCCGCAGCCGCCGCGGCTTCCTGCTCGCCGGCGCCGTCACCGTGCTCGGCGTCGGCGCGGGCGTCTGGCTGACCCGTGACGACGGCGCGAAATCCGGCGCGGACGCCTCGCCCTCCTCCTCTTCCCCCTCTCCCGCCGCCTCCGCCGTCAGCGTCCCCGGGCCCGTCGGCCTCTGGCCCCTCGACGAGGCGTCCGGGGACGTGGCCCGGGACACCCTCGGCGGCAACGACGGAACCGCGACCGGCGTCCAATGGCACGACGGGGCCGCGGTGTTCGACGGGACGAGCAGTCAGATCGTCACCGCGGGACCGGTGGTCGACACGAGCGAGGGCCGCAGCTTCTCCGTGTCGGCGTGGGTGCGGCTGACCGCGATCCCGGGCACCTTCGCCACCGCCGTCAGCCAGGAGGGCGAGGCCAACAGCTGCTTCTACCTCCAGTACTCCGGCGACGAACGGCAGTGGGTCTTCGCCGGCGCCGGCCAGCGCGCCGTGGCCCGCACCGCCCCCGCGGCGGGTGTCTGGACCCACCTCGTCGGAGTGTGCGACGGCCCCGGACGCCGGCTCCGCGTCTACGTCGACGGCGTCCAGGAAGGGACCGTGGCCGACACCACCGCCGCGGGCGGATCCCTGGTGATCGGACGGGCCAAGTACAACGGCGGCCCCGCCGACTTCTTCCCCGGCGCCGTCAGAGACGTACGGGTCTTCGACCAGGCCCTGACCACCGCCCAGGTCAAGACCCTGAAGTGAGCCCCGCCTTCGCCGTCGTACGCCCCCGCAGTGCCGCGTAGACCCCGGCGCTCACCAGGAAGCCCACCAGCGGGGTGATGTCGCCGAAGGACGGCCAGTGCTTCGGCACCCAGCCGACGTACTTCTCCTGGTTGGAGAAGAGCGGCACGGAGGCCGCGACGCCGATCAACAGGGCGGCCACGCCGGGCCAGTTGGCGAAGGACGGGTCGTCCAGCCGGCGCGTCAGCTCCTCGTCCGGGGTACGGGACCGCGTCCAGCGTTCGACCAGCACGACCCCGAGCCACGGTCCCACCCAGTACGCGATGACCAGCAGGAACGCCTCGTAGGCGTGCCCCGCGTCATCCAGGGACGCCCACGCCGCCGCCGTACCGGCCAGACCGCACACCACGACGATCGCGCTGCGGCCGAGCCGCGGCGGGAGCTTCAGGCCGAGGGAGGTGATGGAGATGGCGGAGGAGTAGACGTTCAGGGCGTTCGCGGAGATCGCGCCCAGGATGATCGCGAGGAGCACCAGGTCGCCGAGCCAGCCCGGGAGATGGCCGGTGAAGGCGGCCGTCGGGGTGGCGCTCTCGGGGGCGACGATCGTCGCGGAGGCCGCGCCGATCACCGACACGACCGCGACGGACACGAACAGGCCGACCGCCGGATACAGGACGGTCCGGAAGCGGTCCGCCGTGCGCGGGAGATAGCGGGAGTAGTCGGCGGCGTACGGGTTCCAGCCGGCCGCGTAGCCCCAGGCCGTGCTGGTGGCGAGGAGGAAGCCGCCGATGCCGCCGCCCGAGCCGCCCCCGCCGAGGTCCGCGTGGTCGAAGGTCCACACGCCGGCCAGCAGGAAGACGACGGCGAGCGCGGGGAACGCGTACTTCTCGAAGACGTGCACGAAGTTGTGGCCGATGAAGCCGATCACGATCTCGACGGCCACCACGAGAAGGAGGGAGGGCAGCGGCCGCAGACCGGTCAGCGTGTTCAGCGCGAAGGCCGCGCTCACGCTGTTCACCGCGAACCAGCCGACCCCCGCGACCAGCGCGTTCACCCCGGACGGCAGCAGATTGCCCCGGCGGCCGAAGGAGAGGCGGCCGATCACCATCTGCGGGACGCCGAACCGGGGCCCGTCCAGCGACAGCACGCCCTGCGTCAGCGCCCCGAGCGCGGTGCCCAGCAGCAGGGCCGCGGTGGCCTCCCAGAAGCCCAGGCCGAAGAAGAGGACCGAGATCACGCCGATGTAGACGGTCGCGAACTCGATGTTCGGGGAAGCCCACGTCCACAGCAGCTGGAGCGGGCTGCCGTGCCGTTCGGCGTCGGGAATGGGTTCCGAGCCCGCCGTCTCGACGGCGATGACCTTTTCGCCGTACCCGGGGGCTGAGGCGCTGGTGGAGCTGGCGGGAGCAGTCGTCATGCGAGGTAAGTGTCCGGCCCGGGCGGGCCCCCGCCCAGGGGCGCATTGTCCGCTTCGGGCGGCTCGCCGGCGTACAACCTGTAGGGCTCAGCTGTCCTTGGGCTCCTCGCCGGACTCGCGGCGCTTGAGTTCCTCCTCGCGACGGCGCAGGTCGTCTTCCCAGTCCTTGAGGAGCTGCTCGTCGCCCCGGTCGTCCTCCTTCTTCTTCTCGTCTTCGAGGGACTTGAGGAACTCGGGGTTGTCGTCGGGCGCGACCCACTGCGCCGAGGACTGCCGGCCGCCCGCCGCCGGGGCGTTGCGCGCCTTGCCGGCCACCAGCCAGGCGACCGGACCGACCAGGACCTCGCCGAAGAGCAGGATGATGAACACCCACGCCACCTTCGGCAGTCCCCGCACCTCTTCCTCGGGGGTGTTCAGGCAGTCGATGAACGCGTAGATCCACAGCGCCAGGACCAGCAGAAACGGCAGATACCTGAGCATGGCGGCGGGTTCCCCCAGGAGACGGCGGCGGGGCGTGTGGCGGCCCCGGTGACGGGGTCAGGGTAGCCGGTGGCAGATACTGGGACACATGGCTTACGACGATCTTCGTTCCCTGCTCAGGGCGCTGGAACGTGAAGGCGACCTCAAGCGCGTCAAGGCAGAGGTCGATCCGTATCTGGAGGTCGGGGAGATCGTCGACCGGGTCCAGAAGTCCGGCGGCCCCGCGTTGCTCTTCGAGAACGTGAAGGGCTCCAGCATGCCCCTCGCGATGAACGTCTTCGGCACCGACCGCCGCCTGCTCAAGGCGCTCGGGCTGAAGTCGTACGCCGAGATCACCGAGAAGATCGGCGGACTGCTGCGGCCCGAGCTGCCGCACGGCTTCGTCGGCGTCCGCGAGGCGTTCGGGAAGCTCGGCGCGATGACGCACGTACCGCCGAAGAAGGTGAAGCCGGGGGACGCGCCCGTGCAGGAAGTGGTGCTGCACGGCGACGACGTCGACCTCGACGCCCTCCCCGCCCTCTTCACCTGGCCGCAGGACGGCGGGTCCTTCTTCAACCTGGGCCTCACCCACACCAAGGACCCCGAGTCCGGCATCCGCAACCTCGGGCTCTACCGCCTCCAGCGTCACGACAAGCGCACCATCGGCATGCACTGGCAGATCCACAAGGACAGCCGCAACCACTACCAGGTCGCCGCCCGCAAGGGCGAGAAGCTCCCCGTCGCCATCGCCTTCGGCTGCCCGCCCGCCGTCACCTACGCCTCCACCGCCCCCCTCCCCGGCGACATCGACGAGTACCTCTTCGCCGGGTTCATCGCGGGCAAGCGGATCGAGATGGTCGACTGCAAGACGGTGCCGTTGCAGGTGCCGGCGCAGGCGGAGGTCGTCCTTGAGGGCTGGCTGGAGCCGGGCGAGACGCTGCCCGAGGGCCCGTTCGGCGACCACACCGGCTTCTACACCCCGCAGGAGCCCTTCCCGGCCCTGACGATCGACTGCGTGACGATGCGGAAGCGGCCGCTGCTCCAGTCGATCGTGGTCGGCCGCCCCCCGACGGAGGACGGACCCCTCGGCCGGGCCACGGAGCGCTTCTTCCTCCCGCTCCTCAAGATCATCGTCCCGGACATCGTGGACTACCACCTGCCCGAGGCCGGCGGCTTCCACAACTGCGCGATCGTCTCGATCGACAAGAAGTACCCCAAGCACGCGCAGAAGGTGATGCACGCGGTGTGGGGCGCGCACATGATGTCGCTGACCAAGCTGATCGTGATCGTCGACGCCGACTGCGACGTCCACGACCTCCACGAGGTCGCCTGGCGGGCGCTCGGCAACACGGACTACGCCCGTGACCTCACGGTCGTCGAAGGCCCGGTCGACCATCTCGACCACGCCTCCTACCAGCAGTTCTGGGGCGGCAAGGCAGGCATCGACGCGACCCGGAAGTGGCCCGAGGAGGGCTACACACGGGACGGCGGCTGGCCCGAGATGGTCCTGTCCGACCCGGATACGGCGGCGACGGTCGACCGCCGCTGGAAGGAGTACGGGCTGTGAGCTCCGCGTCCGCAGCGCTCCCGCAGCCGGGACGCACGAAAGCCTTCCTCCGCCTCGTGATGATCGAGCACTCGATCTTCGCGCTGCCCTTCGCCTACATCGCCGCGCTCACCGCGATGTTCCAGCTGGACAAGGGCATCCACTGGGGCAGGCTGCTCCTCGTCACCGTCTGCATGGTCGGTCTGCGCACCTTCGCCATGGCGGTCAACCGGATCATCGACCGCGAGATCGACGCCCGCAACCCGCGCACGGCCCAGCGCGAACTGGTGACCGGCGCGATGTCGGTGAGGCACGCCTGGACGGGCGCGCTGATCGCCGTCGTGATCTTCCTGGGCTCGGCCGCCCTCCTCAACCCGCTCTGTCTGGCCCTCGCCCCCGTCGCCGTCATCCCGATGGTGGTCTACCCCTACGGCAAGCGGTTCACGAACTTCCCGCAGGCCATCCTGGGTCTGGCCCAGGCGATGGGCCCGATCGGCGGCTGGCTGGCGATCACCGGCGAGTGGTCCTGGGACGCGGTGATCCTGGGGCTCGCCGTCGGCATCTGGATCGGCGGCTTCGACCTGATCTACGCCTGCCAGGACGTCGAGACCGACCGCGAGATCGGCGTCATGTCGGTGCCGGCCCGCTTCGGCATCCCGGCGGCGATCCGGGGCGCGCGCGTCTGCCACGCCGTGACGACGGCCCTGTTCGTCTGGTACGCCCTGGCCACCGACGTCGGCGTGTTCTTCTGGCTCGGTCTGCTGATCGTCGCGGGCGCGTTCGTCTACGAGCACTCGATCGTGCGGCCGCATGATCTGTCCCGGCTGAACAGGGCGTTCTTCTCGACGAACGGGTTCATCGGCATCAGCCTGTTCGTCTGCGCCCTCATCGATCTGTTGGTGCGCGGGCTCACGGTGTAGTCCGCGCACCCTCCGTATCTCCTCCACACCCCCGCCCTGTCCTGAAGACCTTCCCACTCACCGGTACGCTCAAGGTGTGAACGCAGGAGAAACGCAGCGCGTGCCTTGGATCGTGGGGGTGTCCGGGGCGTCCGGTACGCCCTATGCCGCCGCCGTGCTGCGTGCGCTGCTCGCCGGGGGCGAGAGCGTCGACCTGGTGGTCAGCAGGGCCTCGCGCCTCACGCTGCTGGACGAGACGGGCATCTCGTTCCGGGACGCGCACTGGCGGGAGGACCTGCGGGAATGGCTGGCCCGCGGGGCCGACGGCAAGCCGGACACCTTCGACGTGGACCTCGAACCGGGCGGCGACGGCGACCGGGTGCGGTACTGGAACGCCGGTGACCTGGCCGCGGGCCCGTCCTCGGGGTCGTACCAAGTGCAGGGCATGCTGATCGTGCCGGCCTCGACCGCCTGCGTCGCCGGAGTCGCCCTCGGCCTGTCCAAGGACCTGCTCCAAAGGGCGGCGAGCGTGACGCTCAAGGAGCGCCGCACCCTCGTCGTCGCCGTGCGCGAGACCCCGCTGAACGGGCAGACCCTGCGCCACCTGGTCGCCCTGGACGACGCGGGCGCGAGCGTCGTGCCCGCCTCGCCGGCCTTCTACGCGGGAGCCACGCACATCCAGGACCTGGTCGACTTCGTCGCGGGCCGGGTCCTCGACGCGGCGGGCGTGGCGCACGGGCTGTATCGCCGGTGGGAGGGCGAGCTGGGCGGCGGCTCCCGCCCGGCCTGAGTTCTCGGTCTTTCCCGGACCCCGGACCTCAGCTCTCTGACCTCAGCTCTCTGACCTCAGCTCCTCAGACCTCAGCTCTCACCTCAGCTCTCAGACCTCAGATACCTCTTCCTCTTCTTCATCTTCATCGGAAGGCTTCGATTCGCATGGACGCGGTGGACAGGCAGCTCATCCAGGCCCTGAGGGAGAACGGCCGGGCCTCCTACGCCGAGTTGGGGCGTTTGGTCGGCCTGTCGGGACCCAGCGTCACCGACCGCATCAACCGGCTGGAGGCGGCCGGCGTCATCACCGGCTACCGCGCCACGGTGAACGCCGCCCAGCTCGGCCTCGGCGTCACCGCCCTGATCGGCATCTCCCTCTCCGACGCCGCCGACCACGAGGACGTGGCGAACCGGATGAAGGAGCTGACCGAGATCGAGGACTGCTGGTTCATCGCCGGCGAGGACTCGTTCATGCTCAAGGTGCGGGCGAACGACGTCGACGGCCTGGAGAAGATCATCCGGCGGCTGTCGGGGACCAAGGGCGTCTCCCGGACCCGTACGACGATCGTGCTGTCCACGAAGTGGGAGAACAGGGTCGGAGAGCTGCCGGAAGAGGTCTGAGCCCGGAGGTCCGCGTCGGGAAGTCCGAGCCCGGAGGTCCGGGTCGGGAAGTCCGAGTACGAAGGCGTACGGTTTAACAGGTCTGTCTAGGAGAGGTGTGGGCATGGACGTCGGGCTCAAGCGCGAGCTGGAGGAGAAGGTCAGGGCCGGTGAACGGCTGACCCGTGAGGACGGCATCGCGCTGTACGAGTCGGACGACCTGGCCTGGCTCGGCGGACTCGCGCACGAGGTGCGCACCCGCAAGAACGGCGACGTCGTGCACTTCAACGTCAACCGTCACCTCAACATGACGAACGTGTGCACCGCGTCCTGCGCCTACTGCTCGTTCCAGCGCAAGCCGGGCGAGAAGGACGCGTACACGATGCGCATCGAGGAGGCGGTGAAGCTCGCCAAGGCGATGGAGGGCGAGAACCTCACCGAGCTGCACATCGTCAACGGCCTGCACCCGAACCTTCCGTGGCGGTACTACCCGCGCTCCCTGCGCGAGCTGAAGGCCGCCCTGCCGAACGTCTCCCTGAAGGCCTTCACGGCGACCGAGATCCACCACTTCGAGACGATCAGCGGTCTGTCGGCGTCGGAGATCCTGGACGAGCTGATCGACGCGGGCCTGGAGTCGCTCACCGGCGGCGGCGCGGAGATCTTCGACTGGGAGGTCCGGCAGCACATCGTGGACCACCGCACCCACTGGGAGGACTGGTCCCGCATCCACCGCCTGGCGCACGAGAAGGGTCTCAAGACCCCCTCGACCATGCTGTACGGCCACATCGAGGAGCCGAAGCACCGCGTCGACCACGTCCTCAGGCTGCGCGAGCTCCAGGACGAGACGAACGGCTTCCAGGTCTTCATCCCGCTGCGCTACCAGCACGACTTCGTGGACATGAAGGACGGCAAGGTCCGCAACCGCCTCCAGGCCCGCACCCAGATGGCCACGGGGGCCGAGGCGCTGAAGACCTTCGCGGTCTCGCGCCTGCTCTTCGACAACGTCCCGCACGTCAAGGTCTTCTGGGTCATGCACGGCGTCCAGACCGCCCAGCTGGCCCTCCAGCACGGTGCGGACGACATGGACGGCTCGGTCGTCGAGTACAAGATCACGCATGACGCCGACAACTACGGCACCCCGAACAAGCTGACCCGCGAGGACCTGCTCGACCTCATCCGCGACGCCGGCTTCCGCCCGGTGGAGCGCAACACGCGCTACGAGATCATCCGCGAGTACGACGGTCCCGACCCGGCGCGCCGTGAGTCGCCGCAGCCCATGCGCGTGTGACGACGGCACGATGACGCTGGTCTTCACCCTGGACCCGGCGATCACCCCGACCCTCAGGGACGACGTCCTCGCCCTGTGGGCGGAGGTGTCGAACGCGGGCGGCTCCGTCGGCTTCGTCGCGCCGGTGACGGCCGACGACATACGGCCCGAGCTGGTCAAGCACTTCGTCGCGATGGCGGAGGGGCGCACCCGGCTGCTGGTCGGCCGGGACGCCTCGGGCACGGTCGCCGCGACCGCGTTCCTCTCCTTCAACACCCACCGGCTGATGCGGCACTGGCTGTGGCTGTACACGGTGATGGTGCACCCCCGGCACCAGGGCCGGGGGTACGGCCGGGACCTGCTCGCCGCCGCCGAGGAGGCCGCCCGCGGCCTCGACGGCATCGAGGCGATCCGGCTCACCTGCCGGGGCGGACACGGCTTGGAGCGGTTCTACGGCTCCTGCGGCTACAAGGAGGTCGGCCGGGTGCCCGGCGCGATCCGCGTAGCGCCGGGGGACGACCGGGACGACGTCTTCATGCTGCTGCCCCTGATGTGAGCCCAGGCCGTCGTCCGCCGCACCCCGCCGCAAGATCGGGCGGGGCGCGTGCTTCACTGGACGGGACTGTTTCGAGACGGAAGAGTGGATTGAGATGTTCCGCTACACACTGATGCGCCTCGGTGTCTTCGCCGGCTGCTTCGTGGTCGTCTGGGGCCTCACCTACTCCGGCGTCGTCCCGCGCGGCCTCGGCGACTCCAACATCATGTGGGTCGTCCTGCTCTCGCTGGTGATCTCCGCCCCGATCAGCTTCGTGGTCCTGCGCAAGGAGCGCGACCGCGCCTCGGTGACGGTCGTCCAGCGAGTGGACCGTATGAAGGCCAACCTGGAGGCCAACCGCTCCCAGGAGGACGAGACGGTCGACGCCGCCCAGGCGCAGGGTCAGGCGCAGGGCCAGGCCTCTTAAGCACCGCCCGCGCCCGGGGGCGAACTAGTCTTGCTCCATGGGTGCCGTGAAGACCAAGCGGATGCCGCGGGCGGTCCGTGAGCAGCAGATGCTGGACGCCGCCGTGGAGACCTTCGGCCGGCGGGGGTACATGGCCGCGTCGATGGACGAGATCGCCGAACTCGCGGGCGTGTCCAAGCCGTTGGTGTACCTGTACCTGAACTCCAAGGAAGAGCTCTTCACCGCGTGCATCCGGCGCGAGGCCAAGGCGCTCGTCGAGGCGGTGCGCGGCGGGGTCCGCACCGACGTGCCCGCCGACCGCCAACTCTGGGACGGGCTGCGGGCGTTCTTCGCGCACACCGCGGAGCACCCGCACGCCTGGTCCGTCCTGCATCTCCAGGCCCGTACCCACGGCGAGCCCTTCGCCGCGGAGGTCGCCGCGATGCGCGAGGAGATCGTCGCGTTCGTGACGCAGCTGATCGTGGTCGCCGCCCGTGAGGCCCACCGCGACCCCGACCTGCCCGAACGCGAGGTCGCGGGGCTGGCCGAGGCCCTGGTGGGCGCGGCCGAGTCCCTCGCCGCCTGGACCAACGCCACCCCCGACGCCAGCGCCCGCCAGGCGGCGGCCACCCTGATGAACTTCGCCTGGACGGGCCTGGGCAACCTGATGGAGGGCAGGGCCTGGTCACCCCCGGAGGACTAGGGCAGGTCCTGGTCACCGGTGAGCGGATCCACCCGTCCGCTCACATGCACCCGGCCCGACTCCCCGGCCCCCCTCAACTCGAACCGGCGGCCGTCCGCCGCGAACGTCACCGCGCCCGGCAGCAGGACCGGGGCCCGGAACTCCGCATGCAGGTGTACGGCTTCGGGGGTGCCGTGGGCGGCGAGGCAGCGGGCCACGGTCCACATGCCGTGGGCGATGGCCCGGGGGAAGCCGAAGAGGCGGGCGGTGAGGGGGTGGAGGTGGATGGGGTTGCGGTCGCCGGAGGCGGCGGCGTAGCGCCGGCCGACGTCGGCGGCGAGCCGCCACTCGTCGAGGACGGGGAGGGCGGGCTCCTCAACTGCCGTAAGCCCCGGTTCAGTTGGTTCGAGGTCGGCCGGGGTGGTGGGGTGTCGGCACAGGTAGGTGCTCGTGGACTCCCACACGACCGCACCCGCACCCGCACCCGCACGGGCACCCCCACTCCCGTCCCCACCCGCACCCCCACTCCCACCCTCATTCCCACCTTCACTCCCGCTCCCCTCCTCGCCTTTCCTCAGCTCCGTCACGACGAACGCCTCCGTCCCCCGTCGATGCGGGGCCAAGTGGTCGACGTGCACGGTGAGTTCGTAGGTGCCGGTCGCCGCGACGGCGCGCCGGCGGGTGATGTCGATCGACGTGTGGACGAGGCCGAGCAGCGGAAGCGGGAAGTCCCGGCGGCTCATGACGGCCATGGCCAGGGGGAAGCCGAGGACGTGGGGATAGGTGACCGGCAGGGCGTCCTCGCCGGTGGGGAAGCCGCAGACCCGTTCGTAGGCGGCGAGTCGGGCGAGGTCGAGCCGCAGTCCGGGCAGGACGAGCCGTTCGGTCGAGTCGGAGGAGGAGAAACGGACGCCGGGGCGGGGTCGCTTGAACGGCGAGCGCAGCGCCCCGCGCATGAGCAGCGGCGCGAGGGCCGGGGGACCGGAGAGGGTGACCATGTCCAGCTCCTACCTCTTTAGGACGCTTGGGTCTTCTTGGGCTCTCGTGGGGGCTATTCCAAAAGCTGACTCCGCAGTAATGTTACCGCCGGTAAGCCGCTGATAAGCGCACGTCGCGGCCACCTCGTCTTAAACCTGAGGGTTACTCACATACCCCCCGGGACTGCACAGCCCTGACCCCGGACCATCCCCGAACGCCCACACACTCCACACCTCGGGGCCGTACGATCCCTGCCTAACCGGCGGTAACCCCACGCTTCGGGGGCATCCCGGTGAACGCCTCGGGCACCGGGGCACGTACGTCATTGCAGCAAGCAGTCTCGTCGCTGCACGCCCAGGGAGCCGCCCGTGTCCACCCCGTACTCAGACTCCGCGCCGTACGCGGAGGCCGCCTCCGCCGAGCACCGCCTCGACCAGCCCCCGGTCCTCGTGGAGCCCGAGACGCGACGGCTGGACGGTGCCGTACGGGAGGCGTCCGTACCGGCGTTGGCGCGACCGGTGACGTACGGCTCGCTCGCCGAGCTGCCCTACGACAACGCGGCCGCCGCCAAGGACGCGGTGGTCCTCAGCCGCAGGGACCACGAGGGGCAGTGGACGGACGTCACGGCGGAGGACTTCGCCGCCCAAGTGCAGGCGGTGGCCAAGGGGTTGATAGCCGAGGGGCTGGTGCCGGGCGACCGGATCGCGATCATGGCCCGGACGACGTACGAGTGGACGCTGCTCGACTTCGCCGCCTGGGCGGCCGGTCTGGTCACCGTCCCCGTCTACCCCACCTCCTCGGTCTTCCAGACCCGTTGGATCCTGCACGACTCCGGCGCGGTCGCCCTGGTCACCGAGACGGTCGCGCAGGCCGCCGCCCTCGGCCCCGAACGCGACCGGCTGCCCGACCTGCACCACCTGTGGGTGATGGAGAAGGGGCATGTGGACCGGCTCGCGGAGGCGGGGGAGCACGTTCCGGACGCCGAAGTCGAGATCCGCCGGGGGATGTTGGTCCCCGACACCCTCGCCACCCTCGTCTACACCTCCGGCACCACGGGCCGCCCCAAAGGCTGCGCGCTCACCCACGGCAACTTCTTCGCCGAGATCGACAACGCGATCGAACTCCTCTACCCGGTCTTCAAGTCGAAGGGCGACGACCTCTCCGTCCTCCTCTTCCTCCCCATGTCCCATGTGTTCGGCCGGATGGTGGCCATCGCCTGCATCCGCGCCCGGGTCCGCCTGGGACACGCCCCGAGCATCAAGTCCGAGCACCTCCTCCCGGACCTGGCGGCCTTCAGACCCACCTGTCTCCTGGCGATCCCCTACATGCTGGAGAAGGTCTTCAACACCGCCCGCGCCCGCGCCGAGGCGGGCGGCCGCCTCAGCTCCTTCGACCGTGCGGTGAACGTGGCCCGCCGCTACGGCGAGGCGGTCGAGGCGCAGAAGACGGGAGCCGGATCCGGCCCCGGCGCGACCCTGCGCGCCGCCCGCGCCCTCTACGACCCGCTCGTCTACCGCCGCATCCGCAACGCCATGGGCGGCCGGGTCCGGCACGCCATCTGCGGCGGTTCCCCGCTCGGCCGCCGCCTCTCCTCGTTCTACCTCGGGGCCGGCATCGAGATCTACGAGGGCTACGGCCTGACCGAGACCACGGGCGCGTCGACCGTGACCCCGCCGCTCAAACCCCGCCTGGGGACGGTGGGTTGGCCCCTCCCCGGCACAAAGATCCGCATCGCCTCCGACGGCGAGATCCTCATCGCGGGCGACCACGTCCTGCGCGGCTACTGGGACCCGGCGGCCGGCGGAGTCACCCCCGCCGCCCCCGACGGCTGGCTCGCCACCGGCGACCTGGGCGAGCTGGACGACGAGGGATACCTGACGATCACCGGCCGCAAGAAGGAGATGATCATCACGGCGGGCGGCAAGAGCGTCGCCCCCGCGCCTCTGGAGAACTGGCTGCGCTCCCACCCCTTGATCTCCCAGGCCATGGTCCTCGGCGACGGCCGCCCCTACGTCTCCGCCCTCCTCACCCTCGACCCCGACGGCATCTCCCACTGGCGTCAGATGAACGGCAAGCACCCGGTCCCCGCCGAGCTCCTCATCGGCGACGAGGAGCTCGACGTGGTACTCCAGCGGGCGGTCGACGAGGCCAACAAGCTGGTCTCGAGACCGGAGTCGATCCGCCGCTTCGCCGTCCTCCCCCTCGACTTCAGCGAGTACGCCGGCCACCTCACCCCCTCCATGAAGCTGCGCCGCGAGGCGATCCTGCGGGACTTCGCGGACACCGTGGAGGAGCTGTACGAGCAGGAGCGGCAAGAGCCGTAAAGGAGTCGCAGGACAGCCGTCGACCAGGGAGTATGCCGTTTGTGAACGGCATCGAGTTCTTCCACTACCCCCGCTTCTGGGGCATCCGAGTCGACGGCAAGGACCTGCGCGAGCAGACGGCCTGGGCGACCCGCGAACTGTGGCGACCGGAGCTGGAGGACCAGTTCGAGGACCAGGAGGGCGAGTCGGCCGAGCTCATCTGGTGTCAGCACGAGGGCCTGGGCGTGGCGGAGTTCGAGGACAGGCCGGACCACTTCCTCGCGTCGGCCACCGCCGTCCCCGTCCTCGGCTGCACCTGCGGCGTCTGGGAGTGCTGGCCCCTGACGGCGGACATCACCCCGACCCCTGCGACGATCACCTGGTCGTCCTTCCGCCAGCCGCACCGCGCGCAGTGGGGCGAGCTGCCGATCGGCCCCTTCGTCTTCGACCGTACGGCCTACGAGGCGGCGCTCAGGTCCCCCACCGTGCTTCCGGAGGACCCGCTGGGCCCGCCCCCGCCCGGCCTGGGAGTCTGAGGATCCAAGGAGCGACCATGGCGATGTTCGTACACCTGACCTCGGCGGCCGACGCCCCGCGCATCAGGCGGTCCGGGATCCGGGCGGTGAGCCACGGGCAGGGCGGCGCGCGGGGCGTGTACTGCTTCCCGGTGCTGCCGTCGTACACCCTCACCCACCAGTGGCTGCGCGAGCTGGCGCGGTTCGGCAGCCGGGGCGGGCTGGTGGCGGTGCACGTCCGGCTGGACGACGTGGAGCCGGTGCTGACCGGCCGCTACGGGGACCGTGCGCGCAACGCCCAGGAGACGGTCGCCGCGGCGGAGGCGGTACGGCGGATCGCGGCGCTGGAGGACCCGCGGGGGTGGGAGGTGTTCGTGCCCCGGGCGATCCGGCCGCGCGAGGTGCACCGGGTGCGCAGCGCGCCGCAGGCGGTCGGCTGGCGGTACAAGCCGGACGCGCACGGCACCCGCCCCTGCACCTGCTTCGGCTGCCAGGTCCGCGGCGGCTACGGCGCACGGCGGCTGCGCGAGCGCCTGCCGCACCCCCTGGACGGCCCCCCGCCGCCGCCCAGGGTGCTCCTGGCCCGCATCGCGGCGGCCGGCGACCCCGGCGATCCGGCCGCGCTGCGCGAGGCGCTGCACTGGTTCGGCAGCCGCAGACGCGGCCCGCTCCCCGAACTCATCCGTCTGTCCGCCCACCCCGACCCCTCGGTCCGCGAGGAGCTGGTCTGGGCGATCGCCGCCTGGACCACCCCCGGCGTCCCCGAACTCCTCGCCCGCCTCGCCGACGACCCGGACGCGGGCGTACGGGAGGCGGTGGAGGCGGTCGTGGAGAACGAGGACGAGGGCGAGGACGAGCATGAGGAATCGGACTAGGACTCGGACGAGGACTCGGACTCGGAGGAGGACTCGGACTCGGAGGAGGACTCGGACTCGGAGGAGGACTCGGACTCAGGCTAGGGCTAGGACAGTCAGGGGCGTTCGCCCGGCTTGTCCACGACCCCCCAGGCGTTGCGGACGTCGGTCATGACGTACTCCTCGGGCTCCATCGTGGGCGCGTCGGGATCGGGGACTTCGAGGGGCGCGCCGGTCGAGACCTCTCCCAGGTACGCGTACGTCTTGGGGTCGAAATAGATCTCCTGCTTGCCCTGGTGGCCCGAGGGGGCGGGCTTGCTGTAGTTCACCATCACACCGATGGCCGGGCGACCGATGGGATCCTTGATGCCCTTCTCCACCCGGGCGCCGGGGATCTTCGCGAGCGCGCGGAAGAGCCCCGCCTGAGCGTTCGGCGGGATCAGCACGGACCGGTAGAGGACGTCGATCTCCCGCCAGTCGCGCTGCGCCGCCGTCTCGCCCTTGATGTCACCGATGGCGTGCTCCTTGCGGATGGCCTTCATCATGCGGTCGGGGTCGCTGGGGAGAGTGGCCAGGAAGCGGTAGAACTGGCGCTGCGAACGGTCGTCGTAGCCCTCCTTCTTCCACTTCTCCTCCTGGTTGGGCCCGTACCAGACCTGGAGCTTGTTCGGGTCGAAGTCCTCCAGGTCCTCGGCCCCGCGCGGGAACCCGGGGAGCTGTGCCTCGCCGGTGCCGTCCCAGCGGGTCCAGCGCTCCGACGTCGTGCCGTCGCTGCCGAGGGAGGTGCTCTTCTCATAGACCCACTGCTTGGGGCCGGGTTCGGTGACGCCGAGCTTCTCCACCGTGGCGGCGGCCAGTTCGAGGGTGTCGGCGGAGGCCTGTGCGGAGAGCAGCCGACGGCCGTCGGAGGGGGTGGGAGCGGCGGTGGCGGGGGAGCCGTCGTCGGGGAGGGCGGCGACGATCCCGCCGGTCACGGCGAGGGCCGCGGTCGCGGCGGCGGACACCAGGACGATCCTGCGCCGGGGGGGTGCCGTGCGCACGGGGGCGGGTGTGCGCCCGGCGGCCTCCAGCCGGAACGCCTCGCTCAGCAGGGCGCGTTGAGGGGCGAGCCGGTCGCTGTCGGGCAGCGGGGCGTCGGGGCGCAGCACACGAGCCGAGAACAACTCGTCGAGCTCACCCAGCTCACCCATCTCGTTCGTCTCGCCCATCTCGTTCGTCTCGTTCGTCTCGTTCGTCTCGTTCACGTTGCTCATGCGAGGTCACCTTCGGGTACGGGCGATGCGAACGGTTCGTTGGCGAGGGGGCTGTGGGCGCCCGCGGAGGCGCGCAGCTTCTTGCGGGCGCGGTTGAGCCGGGAACGGACGGTGCCCACGGGGACGCCCAGGGCCTCGGCGATCTCCTGGTAGCTGAAGTCCTCCCAGGCGAACAGCAGCAGCGCGTGCCGGTCGCCCTCCGACAGCTTGGCCAGCGCCTTGGCCAACGGCCGGGAGGCGGCCTGCGCGGTGACGCGGTCGTCGGCGCAGTCGGTCCAGGTCCAGCTCTCGGCCACCGGGTCGCGCCCGGTACGGGCCAGCAGCCGCAGCGCCCTGACCTCCTCACGCCGGTGCCGGCTGATCAGCTTCGCCGCGATGCCGTGCAGCCAGGGCCGGACCCCGGCCCGCTCGCTGTCGTAACGGGCCCGGATCCGGAAGGCGGTCAGAAAGGTCTCGGCGGTGACGTCGTCGGCGGCGTCACCGCCCAGACGACGGGCGACATACCGGTGGATGGCAGGCGCATGCCGGTCGAAGAGCGCCGCGAAACACTCCGGTTCGTCGAGCGAGGCCGCGATCAGCACGGCATCCGGTTGTGCGGTGCGGCACAACGAGTCAGTCATGGACGGTCCGTCCGTGGGCGCAGGGGAAAGGGACAGCGTTCACCCAGTACTTGCCGACGAACCGCAAAGGGGTTCACGGGAGTTCACACCCCCGGGACGCCCGTTTCCTCGGCCTGCCTATCACCACGTCAGGATTTCGCTGTTGTTGAGAGCCGCCGTCACCAGTCGGTCGGCCAGCCCGGCGAAGGCGGTGCTCAGCGCGTCGTCCGAGATACGGGCGGCATAGCCCTGGAAGACCAGTGCGGCCGTGGCCTGTACGGCGGGGCGGACGTTGTTCCCGTCGACGGCGAGCGCCTGCTGAAGCTGGACGGGCAGGGGCCACTTCTTGGGCCAGGGCGGCCTCGGCGGCGTAGGACACCAGTCGTCCCCGACCTCCCTGAGGAGCTCGCCCGGATCCCGCCCCGCCAGATTCGCGGCGATGGTGGCCTCCGCCACCGAGACGGAGGTGTCACGGACGATGCGCCACAGAGTGTCCCCGGGGGGCAGCGGCTGCGGGTTGAGACCCGCCTCCCCGTTGTTCGCCGAGTGCATCTCGGCCGAGCGAACGCGCTCGAAGGCGCTGAGCGTTGGGTTGAGGACGGGGGGCTGGGGCGGGAAGAGGATCTCCCAGAAGCGCGGGTCGATGCGTGCCAGCAGTTCCAAGGGACGGAAGCTCTGGGCTGCGCTGAAGGTGGTGGTCACGGCGGAGAAGGTATGCCTCGATCGGGCGGGCGTTCGGACATTCGCCCGATCGAGGGCGACGTGACGAGGCGCCCCTGGGCGTCCTGGAACGGGACGTCGGCAAGACGGTGTGGGCAGAGGGTGCGGTTGTCTCAGGACGCCTCGTCCCGCAGCACGCTGTAGGAGACGGCGTCGCGCCAGTGGCCGTCGCGGAAGACGAGGCTGCGCAGGACGCCCTCGCGGGTGAAGCCGGCCTTTTCCAGGGCGCGTTGCTCGGCGATGTTCTCCCGTTCGGTGACCGCCTCTATCCGTGCGACGGGGGTGTGCGCGAACAGGTAGTGGACGAGGAGGCGTTGGGCTCGGGTGCCGACTCCGCGTCCCTGGGCCTGGGGAAGCAGTTGGATGCCCGTGTTCCAGCAGTGCGAGGCGGGCGAGGTGACGATCTTGCGCCAGGCCACGAAGCCGAGCCGGGCGGTGCCGGACGTCACCATCAGCTGGCCGCCGTCCTCGGAGAGCAGGCCGTTCTCGATCCAGCGCTGACGGAAGCGCCCCGGGTCCGCCCAGCCGAACCAGGAGAACGGCCCGGCGGCCTCGGGGTCGACGAGGAACCGCTCCAGCATCGCCAGATCGTCCTCACGGACAGGTCGCAGTCGCACGGCATCGGCTTCGGCTTCGGGATCGGCTTCGGTATCGGCAGCGGGATCGGTATCGGCATCGTCGGTCATCCCGGTCACGCTAATCGGCGTGCCGTCGCATGGCCCTTGACTTCACAAGACCCAAGCAGGACATTCCGGTCCCCTCAGTCGTTCCCGACTGTTCCCGCCCGTTCCCCTCTGTTCCCGGCGAGTTGGAGTGGCCATGACCACCACGAGCACGGACTCCGCGAGACCCTCCGGCCCGCCCTCCCGCAGGATCGTGCTCGGAGCCGCCGCCGGTGCGGCCACGGGCACGGGGGTCGCACTCGCGGCCGGCGTCGGCGTCGGCGTCGGGGTCGGGGGAGCCCAGGCCGCCGACCTTCCCCTCCTCGGCACCTACGACGTCGTCGTCATCGGCTCCGGGGCCGCCGGGATGACGGCTGCCCTGACGGCCGCCAAGCGGGGGCTGAGCTGTGTGGTCGTAGAGAAGGCCCCGACCTTCGGGGGATCCGCCGCCCGCTCGGGGGCCGGGATCTGGATCCCGAACAACCCCGTCCTCCTCGCCGCCGGCGTCCCGGACACGCCCGCCAAGGCGGCCGCCTATCTCGCCGCGGTCGTCGGGGCGGACGTTCCCGCCGACCGGCAGGCGGCCTTCCTCGGGCACGGGCCCGCCATGCTCTCCTTCGTCATGGCCAACAGCCCCCTGCGGTTCCGGTGGATGGAGGGGTACAGCGACTACTACCCCGAGCTGCCCGGCGGCCTCCCCGGCGGTCGTTCCATCGAGCCCGACCAGCTCGACGGCAACGTCCTCGGCCCCGAACTCGCCCGCCTCAACCCGCCGTATCTCGCCGTCCCCGCCGGGATGGTCGTCTTCAGCGCCGACTACAAGTGGCTCGCGCTGGCGGCGGTGAGCGTCAAGGGGGCCGCCGTGGCGACCGAATGCCTGGCGCGGGGCACGAAGGCCGCGCTGCTCGGGCAGCAGCCGCTCACCATGGGGCAGTCGCTGGCGGCGGGGCTGCGCGCCGGGCTGCTCGCCGCGCAGACCCCGGTGTGGCTGAACACCCCGCTCACCGACCTGTACGTCGAGGACGGCGCGGTGACGGGGGCCGTGGTCACGCGCGACGGGGCCGCCGGTCTCGTACGGGCCCGGCGCGGGGTCGTCGTGGGCTCCGGCGGGTTCGAGCACAACGCGGCCATGCGGGCGCAGTACCAGCGCCAGCCCATCGGCACGGAGTGGACCGTCGGCGCGAAGGAGAACACGGGCGACGGCATCCGGGCCGGGCAACGGGTGGGCGGGGCGCTCGCGTTGATGGACGACGCCTGGTGGGGACCGGCCATCCCGCTCCCCGGCGACCCGTACTTCTGCCTCGCCGAACGCACCCTCCCCGGCGGCCTGCTGATCAACCAGGCCGGATCCCGCTTCGTCAACGAGGCCGCGCCCTACAGCGACGTCGTCCACATCATGTACGACCGCAACCCCACCGACCCCGACATCCCGGCCTGGCTGGTCGTCGACCAGAACTACCGCAACCGGTACCTGTTCAAGGACGTCGCCCCGACCTTCGTCCTCCCCGACGACTGGTACACCTCCGGGGCCGTGCGCAAGGCCTGGACCCTCGACGCCCTCGCCGCCGCCGTCGGCGTCCCGGCCGCCGCCCTCCGCTCCACCGTCGACCGCTTCAACTCCCTGGCCCTCAAGGGAAAGGACACCGACTTCCACCGCGGCGACAGCGCCTACGACCACTACTACACAGACCCCTCCGTCCTCCCCAGCTCCTGCCTCGCCCCCCTCTGGCTGCCCCCGTACTACGCCTTCCGCATCGTCCCCGGCGACCTCGGCACCAAGGGCGGCCTGCGCACGGACGCCCGCGCCCGCGTGCTGCGGCCCGACGGCTCGGTGATCCGGGGCCTGTACGCCGCCGGGAACGCGAGCGCCGCCGTCATGGGCCACAGCTACGCGGGCGCGGGGTCGACGATCGGACCGGCGATGACCTTCGGCTACATCGCGGCACTCGACCTCGCGGGAGCGCTCTAGAGTTCTCGGCCGAGGTCGTGGGCGGCGCGGGCGATCAGGAACGCCTGCGCGACCGTCTCCCCGAGCGCGGCCTCCGGCTCCCGCACCGTGGTCGACACCGGGGCGAAGCCGGCCGCCGCCAGCAGCTCGCTCATCGTCTCCGGGCGGCGGCGCAGGAAGTCGAGGGAGACCGGGTGGCCCCAGGGCCGGTCGTGGCGCTTGGGCTCTGCGCCGACCTGGAAGCCCAGCAGCAGATGCCCGCCGGGGACCAGCACCCGGCGGAACTCGGCGAAGAGGGCGGGCAGCTCTTCCACAGGGGTGTGGATGGAGGAGTACCAGGAGGAGACGCCGTCGAGGGAGCCGTCCGGGTGACCGTCCAGCCGTAGCATCGAGCCCTGCTCGAACCGGATCCCGGGGTTCTCCCGCCGGGCGATCGCCAGCATCGACTCCGAGAGGTCGAGGCCGTGGATCGCGAGCCCGAGTCCGGCCAGGAACCCCGTGGTCCGCCCGGGTCCGCATCCGAGGTCGGCCGCCTTCCCGCCCACGCCGACCAGCTCGGCGTACGCCGTGAGCACGGCCCGCTCCAACGGCCTGCCCGCGAGCTCGTCACGGAAGCGGTCGGCGTAGTCCTCGGCGACCGCGTCGTAGAAGGTGCGGGTCTCGGTGATGAAGGGGGCGTCAGTCATGCGACCGGACGCTAGCGCTCGCCACTGACAACAGGGCCGGGAACAGGACACGGCAAGGACAGGGCCAGGAGAGGGCCGTAGGCAGGACCGGCGCGCAAAGGCAGGAGCCCCGTGCCGGGCTGGCACAGGGCTCCTTGGGTACTGCTCTCAGACTTGCGATCGCACGGGTGTGCTAATCAGCTGGGTCAGACGGGGGTGACGTTCTCCGCCTGGGGACCCTTCGGGCCCTGCGTCACGTCGAAGGAGACCTGCTGGTTCTCCTCGAGCGAGCGGAAGCCCTGCGCGTTGATCGCGGAGTAGTGGACGAAGACGTCGGGGCCGCCGCCTTCCTGGGCGATGAAGCCAAAGCCCTTTTCGGCGTTGAACCACTTCACGGTTCCGGTAGCCATAAGCCCTCCTTGGGCCCAAAGGGTTGCCCTGCTCCAGAACCCTGCAAGCGTGAAAGCAAGTGCCGCACAACTGCATACGTCTGAAAACGACGAGAGCCCGCGGTTACATGCTCCGCAGGCTCTGTACTGCAAGGGAAACCAAACTGCAACTTGCGGCGAGCCTAGCATGCAGGCAGCCGAATGCAATAGAGGTCAAGATCACGTCACCCGGATGTTTGAAGATCCAGAAAACGGGTTGACTCAAGGGGTCTCGGGGGTCGGAGTCCCGAGAGTACTGCACGGGGTCTAGCCTCGCGATGTGGACAATTCTCGCAACCGGCCGCGCGTCGGCCACATCCAGTTCCTGAACTGCCTGCCCCTCTACTGGGGGCTCGCGAGAACCGGCACGCTCCTCGACTTCGAGCTCACGAAGGACACCCCGGAGAAGCTCAGCGAGCGGCTGGTGCAGGGAGACCTCGACATCGGGCCCATCACCCTGATCGAGTTCCTCAAGAACGCCGACGACCTGGTCGCCTTTCCCGACATCGCGGTCGGCTGCGACGGCCCGGTCATGTCCTGCGTGATCGTCTCGCAGGTCCCGCTGGAGAAGCTCGACGGGGCGCGCGTCGCCCTCGGCTCCACCTCGCGCACCTCCGTACGCCTGGCGCAGCTGCTGCTGTCCGACCGCTACGGGGTCCAGCCCGACTACTACACATGCCCGCCCGACCTCAGCCTGATGATGCAGGACGCGGAGGCGGCGGTCCTGATCGGCGACGCGGCACTGCGGGCCAACCTCCTGGACGCGCCGCGCCTGGGGCTCCAGGTGCACGACCTCGGCCAGCTCTGGAAGGAGTGGACCGGCCTGCCGTTCGTCTTCGCGGTCTGGGCCGCCCGCCGGGACTACCTGGAACGCGAGCCGGTCATCACCCGCCAGGTCCACGAGGCCTTCCTCGCCTCCCGCAACCTCTCCCTGGAGGAGGTCGCCAAGGTCGCCGAGCAGGCGGCCCGCTGGGAGGCGTTCGACGAGAGCGTCCTGGAGCAGTACTTCACGACCCTCGACTTCCGCTTCGGCCCGCAGCAACTGGAGGCCGTGACCGCCTTCGCCCGCCGCGTCGGCCCGACGACCGGCTTCCCGGCGGACGTGAAGGTGGAGCTGCTCCAGCCGTAGTCTGCTCACGAGTCTGTGATACGGGGGAGGGGTGGACGTGTCCATGCAGCCGCTCGGAGCCGACGAACCCACCGAAGTGGGGCCCTACCGGCTGCTCGGCCGGCTCGGCTCCGGCGGGATGGGCCGCGTCTACCTGGGCCGTAGCGCGGGCGGCCGCACGGTCGCCGTGAAGATCGTGCATCCGCACCTCGCGCTCGACGAGGAGTTCCGCACCCGTTTCCGCCGCGAGGTCGAGGCCGCGCGGCGGGTCGGCGGGGCGTGGACCGCGTCGGTGCTGGACGCGGACCCGGAGGCCGCGGTGCCGTGGGTCGCCACGGCGTACGCGGCCGGTCCCTCCCTCGCCGCGGCGGTCGCCTCGGCCGGCGCGCCGCTGCCCGAGCACACCGTGCGGGTGCTCGGCGCGGGGCTCGCGGAGGCGCTGGCGGCGGTGCACGACCTGGGCCTCGTGCACCGGGACGTCAAGCCGTCCAACGTGCTGCTGACCGTCGACGGCCCCCTCCTCATCGACTTCGGCATCGCCCGTGCCACGGACGGCACGTCCTCGCTCACCTCGACCGGCGTCTCCGTCGGCTCCCCCGGCTACATGGCCCCCGAGCAGATCCTCGGCAAGGGGGCCGTGTCCGGCGCGGCCGACGTGTTCTCGCTCGGTGCGGTGCTGGCGTACGCGGCGACCGGGCAGCCGCCGTTCCCCGGGGACTCCTCGGCCGCGCTGCTCTACCGGGTCGTCCACGAGGAGCCGGAGCTGGGGAAGCTGGGCGACGGGCCGCTGCGGGAGGTCGTCGAGGCCTGCCTCGCCAAGGATCCCGCCGCCCGTCCGGCCCCCGGCGAGGCGGCCCGACGGCTCGCCCCGGAAGGAGCGGCCCGGCTGGTCGCGGCCGGGTGGCTGCCGGGGGCGCTGGTGGAGAAGGTGGGGCGGAGCGCCGTACAGCTGTTGAACCTGGAGGCGGCGGGGGCGGTTTCCTCCGGTCCCGTGGCGTTCAGCGGCGCGGCGGTGACGGTCGGGGAGTTCGGGCCGCCGCCGGTGATGGACGCGAGCCCGGCGACACCGGTGGATGCTCCGGCTGTTCCGGCACCCCGGGACGCTCCTCGCCCCGGGAAGGTCTCCGTCAGCGTGTCGGCCGCCGCCGTCCCCGGCGAGGGCGGGCGCGGGCGGCGGCTGAGCTGCTCCGTCGCGCTGGCGGTCGCGGGGGCGCTGGCGGCGGTGACGGTGGGCTCCGTGTTCCTCTTCCGCATGCTGCCGGGCGACGGCGGCCAGGGTGCCGACTCCGGCAGCGACGCGGGCTCGTCGGTGTCGGAACCGGCGACGGAGGGCACCGCCGTCCCGGCCCGCTACCTCGGCGTCTGGGAGGGCGAGGGCAGCGGACTCGACGGCACGCTGCCGATGGGAACCTTCCGGGTGACCGTCCAACAGGCCGACGTGGGCGAGAAGTTGGGCGAGATGCGGCAGACCGACATCCTCGGCGGGGTCTGTCTCGACGTACTCACCCTGAAGAAGGTGACGCAGAAGGAGGTCGTCGCCACGTCGGCGGGGGCCAAGAGCAACCACTCGGGCTGCAACCCGGAGCCCCACACGATCCGCCTCACCCCGACCGGCGACGACCTCACCTACACCTCGGACAGCACGGCCGAGGGCAACCCGGTGGCACGGATGTCGAGGGTCGAGTAGATGGCGGGGCAGGCGAGGCAGGCGGGCGTGGCGCGGGAAGCGGGCGTGGCGGGGCAGGTGGGCGTGGCGGGGCAGGCGGGCGTGGCGCGGGAGGCGGAGGGGCGGAAGCAGGGGTCGGGGCTGGGGCTGGGGCTGGCCGGAGCCGTCCTCTTCGGCGCGGCCGCCCTGGCCGTCGTCCTGTTCGCGCTCGGCCTGCTGAAACGGCTCGTGCGGGCGACCGCGCCGGGGCTGACGGACCTGCTGCCCGGCGGGGGTTGGACGGTCGGCGTCGCCCTCGGTCTGCTGTCCGTGGCCGGCTGCGTAGGCGGCCTGCGCCTGCGCCCCGCGGCGGGCGCGGCGGCCTGCTGGACGGTGGGCTACGGCGCGTTCCTGTACGTCCTCGGCGCGCTGCCCGCCCGCAACTGCCGTACGGGCGACGCGATGTGCGCGTACCTCCCGGGCACGGGCAGCGCCCTGCTGGCGTACGCGATCACGGCGACCGTCGCCGGCGGCCTCTGGTACGCCCGAAGCGTCCGCCTCGCGCAGACCCAACGAGCGCGGGAACGGGCCCGGTTGAAGAGACTGCGCAAGAAGGGGAAGGGCAAGAGCCGGGCAGCGCGGGGGAGGTAGGGCCGGGGCAGAGGGTTCGCCCGGGTCAGGAGGCTCGCCCTCGTTGTGTTTCCTCCTCCAGCAACCGCCGCAGCACCGGGGACAGTTCGGGAGCCCGACCGCCGGCCGCCTGCGCCGCCGCGACCGTCCTGACGTACGCGAGGGCCTCCTGCCGTAGCCGCTCCTTCTCCTGGCCCTGGCGGCTTCCCGCCACCCAGACGCGGATCGCCACGGGGACGAGGACGAGGGCGGCGAGACCGGCGAACTGGTCGTTGGCCCAGGCCCAGCCCGCGCCGATCGCCCCGGCCGCCAGAAGCAGACATCCCGCCTCGTCGTGCCAGCCCCCTTCGTCGGCGATCTGCTCGTAGGAGAGGACGGCTGCGGGCTTCGCGGGGATGTCGACGGGGGCCCGCTCAACTCCCCCGGCAGGAGCCGGAGTCGGGGTCGGGGTCGGGGTCGGGGTCGGCACCGGTGTCGCCCCCTTCCCGGTCCCGCCGTGCGACCTGCCCTCCAGCCAGGCCGGTACGTGGGTCACCGGCAGGCCGTGCGCGCGGGCCACGCCGAGGACCTCCCGGTAGCCGACGAGCGGCCCCCGGGTCAGCTCGCGTTTCCAGCGGACGCGTACGGCGGTGAGGGCGGCGACGGCGATGAGCAGGAGGGGGCCGGCGGGGGCGTAGGAGAGGGGAAGGTGCGCGGCGAGCTTCGGGACCAGCTGCGCCGCGAAGGGCCAGAGCGCACCGGCCGTCAGCGTCAGGCCGCCGATCCACACCAGTCCGCCGCGCTGGGTGGCGTCCACCGCCCGCCGGTGTTCCGCGAGCAGGTCGGCCACCGCCGCGTCGTCGGTGTAGTCCACGCCGTACCGCACGCCGATCGCCCGCACCGCCGCCAGCGCCCCGGCATCGGACTCCAACGTCGTCCTGCTTATGGGCAGAAGACCCATCTGCGCCCCCGTTGATCCTGTTCCGTCACTCCCGTTCCGTCAGGTGATCATCACATGACCTCATCCCAGGAGCGGCTGATATCGGGCGCTCGTTTTGGCGGATCTTCCGGGGGTGTTGTGGAGTGATCGTGAGCGGAAACTAGAGCGGTCGTCAGGCAGATCCCTAAGATCCCTGGGGATGAGCACACCTCCCGACGACCTGGTGCTGGTCGCCGTCGCCGTGCTGTGGGGCGCGGTGACCGGAGCGCTGCTGCCGCGCGCCGCCTACCGTTTCTCCGTGCCGGAGGAGGAGGCGGACGGCGGCTGGCGGCGGACGTGTCCGGCCGGACATCCGATCCGGGGGTGGGTCGGAGGCGCGCGGTGCGCCCGGTGCGCCCGGTCGGCCCGGAGCGTCGACGACCTGGGCGATCCCGACCGGCCACGCGCCCCCTTTCTCTCCGCCGCCGCCCCCGTCCTCCCCTCGGCCGCCGCGCCCGTCCTCCCCGCCGTCACCGCCGGCGTCTGCGCCGTCCTCGCCGCCGCCACCGGCCTGCGGCCCGAACTCGCCGTCTGGCTGCTGCTCGCGCCCCTCGGCGTGCTGCTGGCGGTCGTCGACCTGCGGGTGCAACGACTGCCCGACCCGCTCACCCTCACGCTCGCGGCCGCCGCCCTCGCCCTGCTGGGCCCGACCGCGCTGCTGCCCGAGCACGCCGGCCACTGGACGACCGCCCTGCTGGGCACCCTGGTCCTCGGCGGCGGCTACCTCCTCCTGCACCTCGTCAGCCCCGCCGGCCTCGCCTTCGGCGATGTGAAACTGGCGCTCGGGGCGGGCGCGGTCCTCGGCTGGTACGGCTGGCCGACCGTCACTCTCGGGGCCCTCGCCGGCTTCCTCCTCGGCGCGCTGTACGGCGGTGCGCTCGTCGTCGCGGGGCGGGCGGGACGCCGTACGGTGATCCCCTTCGGGCCGTTCATGCTCGCGGGGACTCTCGTGGGGATGCTGATCGGCGCGTACGCGGCCTGAGGTCGGGCCGTCGGCGTCGCTGGCGTAGGCTGGCCGGGTCCGTCCACAACCCTTGACGAAAGGGACGCACCCGGTGACCGAGAAGGCCGACCTCCAGTCCGTGCTCGACCGTGCCGCCGAGGGCGGGCGGATCACCCCGGAGGAGGCGCTCGACCTCTACCGCGACGCGCCCCTGCACGCGTTGGGCGCGGCCGCCGACGCCGTGCGCCGCCGTAAGTACGCCGGGACCGAGCACATCGCGACGTACATCATCGAGCGGAACATCAACTACACGAACGTGTGCGTCACGGCGTGCAAGTTCTGCGCCTTCTACGCGGCCCCCAAGGACGCGGCCAAGGGCTGGACCCGCGACCTCGACGACATCCTGCGCCGCTGCGCCGAGACCGTCGAGCTCGGCGGCACGCAGATCATGTTCCAGGGCGGGCACCACCCGGACTACGGCGTCGAGTACTACGAGAAGCACTTCGCCGCGATCAAGGCCGCCTACCCCCAGCTGGTCATCCACTCCCTCGGCGCGTCCGAGGTCGAGCACATGGCCCGGATCTCCAAGGTGAGCGTGGAGGAGGCCATCCAGCGGATCCACACCGCCGGCCTCGACTCCTTCGCGGGCGCGGGGGCCGAGTTGCTCCCCGCCCGGCCCCGCAAGGCGATCGCTCCGCTCAAGGAGTCGGGCGAGCGCTGGCTGGAGATCATGGAGACCGCGCACGGGCTGGGCGTCGAGTCGACGTCCACCATGCTCATGGGCACCGGCGAGACCAACGCCGAACGCATCGAGCACCTGCGGATGATCCGTGACGTGCAGGACCGGACGGGCGGCTTCCGGGCCTTCATTCCGTACACCTACCAGCCCGAGAACAACCACCTCAAGGGCCGCACCCAGGCGACGCTCTTCGAGTACCTGCGGATGATCGCCATCGCCCGCCTGTTCCTCGACAACGTCCAGCACATCCAGGGCTCTTGGCTCACGACCGGCAAGGAGGTCGGCCAACTGTCCCTGCATTACGGCGCGGACGACCTCGGCTCGATCATGCTGGAGGAGAACGTCGTCTCCTCGGCCGGCGCCAAGCACCGCTCCAACCGCCTGGAGATCATCGACCTGATCCGCAAGGCGGGCCGCGTCCCGGCCCAGCGGACGACGACGTACGAGCACATCGTGGTCCACGACGACCCGGCGAACGACCCCGTCGACGAGCGGGTCATGTCCCACATCTCGTCCACGGCGATCCAAGGCGGCACCGCCCACCCCGAGTTGAAGCTGCTCGCTTCCAACTGACCTCCCTGTGCTGACCATTCATGCGGCCGACGAGGTCCGGTACACCTGGGACGGCACGGAGCGGGTCGAGGACGGCGCCGTCGCCGTCGAGGGGGGCCGGGTCGCCGCCGTGGGGCCGTTGGCCGAACTGGTCGAGCGGTTTCCGGCCGCGCGCGTCCGACGCTGGCCCGGCGTGCTCGGGCCCGCTCGCATCCACGAGGGGCCGCTGCCCGATGCCCCGAGCCCGCGCGAGCGGATCCACGCCGTACTGAAGCTCGGTGCGGTGGCGGTCGTCGAGGCGTACGCCGACTCCCCCGAACTCCGGGCGGCCGCCGCGCGCAACGACGTACTCGTCCTTGCAGACCCGCAGCCGCACCCGCAGCGGCAGCCGCACCCGCAGCCGCCCGCGATCCGGGAGACCGGCCGCGCCGATCTCGCCGTCTTCGACGAGACCGGCGCGTGCATCGCGACGGTGTGCGCGGGGCGGTTGGTCCACCGGCGGCGCTGAGGTCTGTGCACCTCAGCCCGTGAACGCCTCCGCGAACGCACCCGAACTCTGCTTCACCCCACTGCAGTTGGTCAGCGCGTCGTCCTTCTCCGCGTCCGCGTCCGCGCACTGCTGGTCGCGGAAGGTCGACCACATGGACACCCAGGCGACGCCCTTCTCCTCGGCGAAGGTGCGCACCTCGGCCGCGTCGGAGAGCGTGAACGTCTCGTTCGCGACGTCGTTGGTGCCGATCATCGAGGTGAGCGCCATGCCCTGCCAGGCGGCCTCGTCCGACGTGCCGAAGACCTTCTTCAGCTGGGTGTGCGCCGCCGTCGCCGAGGTGATCGCGTACTCGCCCATGTCGTCGTCGTAGGACTCGCCGTAGTTCATGGTCATGATGTTGACGGTGGAGACCTGTACGTCGTACTTGTTCGCCGACGTCAGCAGCGCCAGGCCGTCGGAGTCCAGCCCGGACGGCATCACCGGCAGGGTGAAGGAGACCTCCAGGTCAGGACGCTCCTTCTGCAGCGCGGCGATCGCCTGGGAGCGCAGGGCGACCGAGTCGGAGTCGGTCAGCTGGTCGCCCTCGATGTCGAAGTCGGCCTGGGTGGAACCGGCCGCGTCGAGCGCCTCGCCGTAGGCCGCGGCCAGCTTCGCGACGCTGCCGCAGGTGGTCGCCAGCTCCTTCCCGGAGGCCCCGCCGAAGGAGACGCGGACCGTCGCCCCCGATTCCGTGAGCGCCGAGATGCGCGACTTCACCGCCGAGTCGTCGACGACGTTCGTCCCGTTCCAGTTCGGCGTACAGCTGCTGCCGTCCGCGATGACGAAGGCCAGGTTGTAGGTCGCCGGGGAGCCGGCGGAGTCGTTGTCGGAGGCCTCCGCCGCGCTGACGTAGGGAGCATAGGAGGTGCTGGTATCGGATGAACCGGATGTATCGGATGACTCGGCGCTCTGTGAGGGGGAAGCGCTGGTGGCCTGTTTTGTCGCCTCGGGCGCGGCGTCCGATGCGCCGTCGGAACCCGCGGAGCATCCCGCCGTGGCCAGGGCAAACAGGCAAGCAAGCCCCGTCATCGGCTTAAGGAAACTCCTCATTGCGCATGCACCCGCTCTCGTGATTTCTATCTCAGGACGGAAACAACAGGCGTTCCCGATGTGGAAATGTCTCACATGCGGACGGATGGCACGCGAACAGTGAACACATAGACAGTTCATGGATGTAATCGCGCAAAAGGTGATAACCACCCGCCCAAAAGGGACAATCAACCCTCCCATGCTGAACGTCGTACCCGCAGGGTTTTCATGGTTCTCTCAGGGAAGGGACAGGTTGGCGTGTTTCTCATGGTTCTCTCACAAGGAAAACAGAGTTTGAGCCACATAAAGACTCCCTAATATCCGGGGAATGCATTCCGAGCCTGCCTTCGAAAGCCGTGCCGCCGCTCGCGGTCGCCGTCGCAAACGCGATGACGACGAATCCGCCGAGGGGCCCGTGTTCGTAGACAACTCCGGACGTAGGTCCAAGCTGCTGCGCCGGATCGGCCTCCTCATGGGCGTGGGCTGCCTCGCCTACGCGGCCGTCCTCGGCGCGGCCTTCATGGGCTGGGGCACGTCACTGAACCCGTCCTCACTGCTGCCGTTCGGCGGAAACGGCCAGAGCAACCAGGGACCCGGCGGCCTCCGCCCCGAGGGCGGCGTCGGCAAGCCGGTCGGCCTGCCCAGCGGCGGAGGGCCGTCGGGCACCGCCTCGCCGTCCGCGTCCGCCTCCGCCAACTGACGGGAACGCACCACCCCCATGACCACGACTCCCTCGCGCGGCCGCCGCCGCGCCCCCAGCCGCATCGAACGGGCGGCGGGCAAGGCCGCGGCGCTGCAGAAACCGCGTGTCATCCTCGCCCTGCTGCTTCTGCTCGCGCTGACCAGCGTGATGCTGCTCGACGGCTATCTGCGCGCCGAGGTCGGCGGCGACCAGCGGGTGCGCACCGGGGCCAGCTCCAGCGACGTGCCCGACAAGATCCTCGACGGCGGCCCGATCCTCTCCTTCCGGGGCGGCCAGGCCACCACCGTCTCCGTGCCGGACAAGACGATCGCGCTCACCTTCGACGACGGCCCGAACCCCACCTGGACGCCCCAGGTGCTGGAGATCCTCCAGAAGTACGACGTGCCCGGCACGTTCTTCCTGGTGGGCTCGATGGTCTCGCGCTACCCGAGCATCGTGAAGGACATGGTCGAGGAGGGCAACGAGGTGGGCATCCACACGTTCACCCACGTCGACCTCTCCTACCAGAGCGACGCCCGCGTCAAGCGGGAGATGACCCAGACCCAGCTCGCGCTCGCGGGCGCGGCCGGCATCACCACCACGCTGTTCCGCGCGCCGTACTCCTCCGAGACGGACGCCATCGACAACTACAGCTGGCCCGTCTACAAGAAGCTGGGCGAGGACGGCTACACCAGCGTCTTCGTCGACACCGACAGCGACGACTGGAAGAAGCCGGGCGTCTCGAAGATCATCAAGTGGGCCACGCCGGAGGACGGCGAGGGCGCGTCGGTGCTCTTCCACGACGCGGGCGGCGAGCGCTCGCAGACGATCAAGGCGCTGCCGAAGTACATCAAGAAGATGAAGGCGGCCGGGTACACCTTCACCACCATCAGCGGGGTGATGCAGGAGCAGAACGCGGCGGCCCGCCAGACCTCCGGTACGGGCTCGGCCTCGGACTCCGCTTCGGCGTCGGCTGCGCCTTCGGGCGCCGGTGCGTCGGGTTCCGGCGCCGCGGGCGCGAACGGGACCCCGCCGAACGGTGTGGGCAACACCGGCGCGGGCAACCTCGGCGAAGGCAACACCGGTGCGGGCAACAGCGGTTCGGGCACCGGCACCGGCACCGGTTCGGGCATCGACCGTCTCCAGGCCGCCCACCGCGAGGCCACCGGCGTGACCCTCTACGAGGGCAAGGCCCTCATCGCTGCGGTCGCCCTCGCCGAGTGGACCGTCCCGACGCTCTCGGTGGGGCTGATGGTCGTCGGCGTGGCCGTCATCGGCCGGTTCGGGATGATGCTGATCCTCGCCCGCCGCCACTACCGGCAGCGCAACAAACGCCGCTTCAGCTGGGGGCCGACCGTCACCCGGCCGGTGAGCGTGATCGTCCCGGCGTACAACGAGAAGGAGTGCATCGCCAACACCCTCGAGTCGCTGGCGAAGAGCACCCACCCGATCGAGATCATCGTCGTCGACGACGGTTCCACCGACGACACCTCCCAGATCGCGCGCAGCGCGGCGGAGTCGTTCGGCATGACCAACGTCCGCGTCATCCGCCAGGAGAACGCGGGCAAGCCCGCCGCCCTCAACAACGGCGTCCGCAGCGCGAGTTACGACATCGTCGTGATGATGGACGGCGACACGGTCTTCGAGCCGGAGGCCGTGCACCAGCTCGTGCAGCCCTTCGCGGACCCGAAGGTCGGCGCGGTCGCCGGCAACGCCAAGGTCGGCAACCGCGACACGATCATCGGCGCCTGGCAGCACATCGAGTACGTGATGGGCTTCAACCTCGACCGCCGCATGTACGACCTGCTGCGCTGCATGCCGACCATCCCCGGCGCGATCGGCGCGTTCCGCCGGGACGCCGTGCTGGAGGTCGGCGGCATGAGCGAGGACACCCTCGCCGAGGACACCGACATCACCATCGCGATGCACCGCGCGGGCTGGCAGGTCGTCTACCAGGAGCACGCCAAGGCCTGGACGGAGGCGCCCGGTTCGCTGAAGCAGCTGTGGTCCCAGCGCTACCGCTGGTCCTACGGCACCATGCAGGCGCTCTGGAAGCACCGCAAGTCCCTGACGGACAAGGGCCCTTCGGGCCGCTTCGGCCGCGTCGGCCTGCCGCTCGTGGTCCTCTTCCAGATCGTCACGCCGGTCTTCGCCCCGCTCATCGACGTGTTCACGGTCTACTCGATGATCTTCGTCGACTTCCAGGCGGCCCTGCTGGCCTGGCTGGCGGTGCTCGGCGTCCAACTGGGCTGCGCGGCCTACGCCTTCCGTCTCGACCGCGAGAAGTACCGCTACCTGCTGATGATGCCGCTCCAGCAACTGGCCTACCGCCAGATGATGTACCTCGTCCTCATCCACTCCTGCATCACCGCCCTCACCGGCGGCCGCCTGCGCTGGCAGAAACTGAAGCGCACGGGCGAGGTCGGCACCCCGGCCGGGGTGGCCTGATGAGCTGGGAGCAGCAGGGCCACGGGTACGGACACGGACAGGCGTCCGCGCAAGGGCAGGCGTCCGCGCAGGGGCACGGGTACGGGGACGGCTACGGGAACGGGGTCGGGGCCGGGTATGGGACCGGGACCGGGAATGGGTACGGCTCCGGGTACGGGCAGCAGCCGTACGGCGATCAGCAGTCGTACGTGAACCAGCAGCCGTACGCGCCTCAGCAGCCGTACGCGAGCCCGCAGCCGTACGCGCCCCACCAGCCGTATCCGCAGGAGTACCAGGAGTACGTGGACTACGGGCAGCCGGCCGACATGACGGCGCCGTTGCCGGTGGTGGAACCGGAGCCGGGGTCGGAGTCGGAGCCGGAGTCGGGGCTGAGGTCGACCGGGTCGGACTCGGCACCGGAGTCGGCGTCGGCGTCGGCGTCCGAGCCGGAGTCGGCCGAGTCGGTCGTCGCGACTGCCGGGGCGGAGGAGGAGAAGCCTTCGCCCCGGCCCACCGGCCGTGACCGCTACTTCGACTCCCTCCGCGCCCTCGCCCTGATCCGTGTCGTCGCCTACCACACCTTCGGGTGGGCCTGGGCGGGCATGGTCTTCCCCTCCATGGGGATCATGTTCGGTTTGGCCGGCACCCTGATGGCGAAGTCCCTGGAACGCCCGGCGCTCAAGGTCGTCAAGAGCCGGTTCCGCCGACTGCTCCCGCCCTTCTGGTTCTGGGGCGTCTTCGTCGTCCTGGCGATGCTGGTCCACGACTGGATGCCGGGCTGGGAGATCGTCTACTGGGTCGTCCCGCTGGGCGACCCGCCGGGCAACGCGTGGGGCGAGCAGGCCTGGGAGATCCTCTGGTACCTGCGGACCTACCTCTGGTTCGTCCTCCTCTCGCCGCTCCTGCTCCGGGTGTTCCGGCTCGCCCCGGTCCCGGTGCTGGTGCTCTCCCTCGCGCCGATCCTGGTGCTGAACTTCGTCTGGGCGGGCCCGGACAACCGGGTCGGCAGCGCCCTGTGGGACCTGTCGACGTACCTCTTCTGCTGGATCCTCGGCTTCGCGCACCGCGACGGCGTGCTGCAGCGGATGAAGCCGGCCCTGGTCGTCGTGGCGTCGCTCGCGGCCATCGCCTTCGGCGGCTGGTACGCCTTCACGCACCAGGCCGAGTTCGGCACCTACGACCTGGACGAGGACCCGCTCGCGCAGGCCTTCTGGTCGGCCGGGTTCGTCATGCTGCTGATGTGGGCGAAGGCGTACTTCGGGATCGACTTCGCCTGGCTCACCCGGCTGCGCCGTACGAACCGGATCGTCACCGTCTTCAACGCGCGCGCGGTCACGATCTACCTCTGGCACGAGATCGCCCTGATCCTCGCCGTCCCGCTGATCGACCAGTTCTGGAACGTCCCCGCGTTCGAGAAGTGGCTGCCGCTGGAGAGCCAGTGGTTCATGTTCGGCGTCGGCTGGCTGCTGATCGGCGTCTTCGTGCTGCTGTGCGGGTGGGTCGAGGACGTGGCGGCCAAGAAGAAGCCGAGGCTGCTTCCCTGAGGGGCTTCTCCGATCCCCCGAGGGGTGCTGCAAGAATGGTGAGGTGACCCGCGCTTCCCTGAACAAGCAGCCCCACGAAGTCGCCTCGATGTTCGACCGCGTGGCGGAACGGTACGACCTGACCAACGACGTCCTGTCGCTGGGCCAGGACCGCAGGTGGCGCAAGGAGGTCGCGAAGGCGGTCGACGCCCGGCCCGCGCAGAAGATCCTGGATCTCGCCGCGGGCACGGCCACCTCCTCCCTCCCCTTCGCCCAGGCCGGCGCCTATGTCGTCCCCTGCGACTTCTCCCTCGGCATGCTCCAGGTCGGCAAGAGGAACCACAGCTGGCTGCCGTTCACAGCCGGGGACGCGACCAGGCTGCCCTTCAAGGACGACAGCTTCGACGCCGTCACGATCTCCTTCGGCCTGCGCAACGTGCAGGACTTCGACGCCGCGCTGCGCGAGATGCACCGGGTGACCCGGCCCGGCGGACGGGTCGTGATCTGCGAGTTCTCGCACCCGACCTGGGCGCCCTTCCGCACGGTCTACACCGAGTACCTGATGCGCGCCCTGCCCCCGGTCGCGCGCGTGGTCTCCTCGAACCCCGACGCCTACGTCTACCTCGCCGAGTCCATCCGCGCCTGGCCCGACCAGCCCGCCCTCGCCGAGCGCCTGCGCAAGGCCGGATGGTCGAAGGTCGCCTGGCGCAACCTCACCGGCGGCGTGGTCACCCTCCACCGGGGCTTCAAGGAGAGCTGAGTTCAGCCGAGAGTCGGTTTCGCCGAGCTCAGCCGAGAGCCGGTTTCGAGGAGGGCAGAGTCAAGCCGAGGGCCGGTTTCAAGGAGAGCTGAACCGGCCGCTCCCGCAGCGGCTCACCTGCTGGCCGCCTCGAAGGGATCCCCCGGCACTCCCGGCGCGTCGAGCTCGCGTTGCATCCCGCCGCCGCCCGGTCTCGGAACGCGCGGCTCGTGCACCCCGGCGCCTCCGCCGCCCTCGCCCTCGGTGAAGTCGAACCACACGGTGACGACCGCACCGCGCGGCACCTCGACCCCGGGCGGCGGGTACTGCCGTACGACGTAGTCGACGACGGCGCGGTGGAAGTCGGGCCGGTCGGGTGCGGCCAGCAGTACACCGTGTGCCGTGGCCGTCTCGCGCGCGTCCACGGCCATCAGACCGACGAGCCGCGGCACGCGCACTTCGGGTGTTTTGGGTGGTATGAGCACTAATGTCACCCCCAGCGGTACTGGAAGGGTAACCGCCCGGGGGTGTCGTCCGGAAGCGTCAAGTGTCTTTCCGTAGCCAATGGCTACCCAGAGTCACCATTCAAGGCGGTAGCAGCGCCCCTCCCGCTCCGACTCCGGAGTCGTGAAGACCTCGGCGAGCCGCATGCCCAGCCGCCTGGTGACGGCGATGGACCGCTCGTTGCGGGCGTCGACCATGGCCACCACGCCCGGCACCCCGGCCGCCCGCACCCGCTCCAGCGTCAGCCGCGCCGCCGCCGTGACATACCCCCGGCCCCAGTGCTCCCGCCCGAGCCGCCACCCGATCTCGATCTCCCCCTTGGGCCCCCAGTCCTTCGGCCAGGGCTGCGCGCCGGTGAACCCGATGACCCGGTCCTCCTCGTCCAGCATCGTCCACAGGCAGAAGCCGTGCTCGGCGTCGTGCCGGCGCTGGCGGGCGGTGAGCTCCTCGTAGGCGGACAGCTCCGCGGATCTGCCGCCGTGGAACTCCATGACGTCCGGGTGGCCGAAGGTCCGGTGCCAGGCGACCGCGTCCTCGTCCGTGGGGACGCGCAGCCGTACTTCGGGGAGAGCTCGGTTCACGGGGCAGCCCTTCAGCCGGGTGATCAATTCTGCTGAATAGACTGCCCATGCCCAGTGCCGGTCGGCACGCAGATTCCGAACTTGGGGAGATCCCGCCGTGACCGAGCCCCTCTCCGAAAACACCGCCGATGTGATCGTCGTCGGCGCGGGGCCAGCCGGCTCCACCACCGCCTACTACCTTGCCAAGGCCGGACTCGACGTACTCCTGCTGGAGAAGACCGAGTTCCCGCGCGAGAAGGTCTGCGGCGACGGCCTCACCCCGCGCGCCACCAAGCAGCTCGTGGCCATGGGCATCGATGTCTCCGAGGAGGCCGGCTGGCTGCGCAACAAGGGCCTGCGCATCATCGGCGGAGGCGTGCGGCTGCAGCTGGACTGGCCGGATCTCGCCTCCTTCCCCGACTACGGCCTCGTCCGCAAGCGCGACGACTTCGACGAGCAGCTCGCCCGCCAGGCCCAGAAGGCCGGCGCCCGCCTGTACGAGCGCTGCAACGTCGGCGCCCCGATCGTCGACGACCGCACCGGCCGGATCACCGGCGTGCACGCGAAGCTGGGGGAGGAGAAGCGCGAAGTCACCTTCCGCGCCCCGCTGGTGGTGGCCGCCGACGGCAACTCCACCCGCCTCTCGCTGGCGATGGGCCTGCACCGCCGCGAGGACCGCCCGATGGGCGTCGCCGTCCGCACCTACTTCACCTCCCCGCGCCACGAGGACGACTACCTGGAGTCCTGGCTGGAGCTGTGGGACAAGCGCGGCCCGGGCGAGGACCGGCTGCTGCCCGGCTACGGCTGGATCTTCGGCATGGGCGACGGCACCTCGAACGTCGGCCTGGGCGTGCTCAACACCTCCGACTCCTTCAAGGAGCTCGACTGGCGCGAGGTCCTCAAGGCCTGGTGCGCGTCCATGCCGGAGGACTGGGGATACACCCCCGAAAACATGACCGGCCCGATCCGCGGCGCCGCCCTCCCGATGGCCTTCAACCGCAAGCCCCACTACACCAAGGGGCTCCTGCTGGTGGGCGACGCCGGCGGCCTGGTGAACCCCTTCAACGGCGAGGGCATCGCCTACGCCATGGAGTCGGGCCAGATCGCCGCCGACGTCATCGTCCAGGCCCACGCCCGCGCCACCCCCGGCCAGCGCGAACTCGCCCTCCAGCGCTACCCGCAGATCCTCGCGGACACCTACGGCGGCTACTACACGCTGGGCCGCGCCTTCGTGAAGCTCATCGGCAACCCGAAGGTCATGAAGATCGCGACCCAGCGCGGCCTGACCCACCCGCTGCTGATGAAGTTCACCCTGAAGATGCTCGCCAACCTGACGGACCCGACCGGCGGCGACGCGATGGACCGCATCATCAACGGCCTGAGCAAGGTGGCCCCGAAGGCGTGACCAGGGGCGGGCCTCAGGTCGTCAGGGCCTTCGTCTTGGCGGCCCGGCGTGCGAAGACCTCTTCCCGCCGGTCCGCCACCTGCCGCAGCGCCTCTTTCCGGTCTCGTGCGGAGAGCCGGTCCAGGTAGACGTGACCGTCGACGTGGTCGGCCTCATGGGCGAGACAGCGGGCGAAGTAGCCCGTGCCCTCGACGGCGAGCGCGCCGCCGTCCTTGTCGACCCCGCGCACCACGGCCCGGTCCGGCCGCGGTACGTCCATGACGGCGCCCGGCACCGACAGGCACCCCTCGCCCTCGTCGAGCAGCCGTCGCCGGGCCGGGTCGAGCCGGTCCAGCACCGGATTGACGATGTGTCCGACATGTCGGACACCCTCGTCGTCCCGGCAGTCGTAGACGAACAGTCGCAGCCCGACGCCGACCTGGTTCGCCGCCAGGCCGGCTCCGTCGGCGGCGTACATGGTGAGGAACATGTCGTCGACGAGCGCGGCCAGGTCGGGCCCGAACTCGGTGACGTCCCGGCAGGCCTTGTGCAGCACCTCTTCGCCGACCTCGGTGACCCGCCGCACCGACCCGCGCCGGGCCTCGGGCGCGAGCGGGGGATACGAGGCGACGGGCTGTCCCTGCACGAACACGCGTGGCATGGCGGTCTCTCCTTCAACTCGTGGACGAGCCGCGGAGTTCCGTGGCCCGCCCGCCGAGCATGCCAGGAGGGCCGCACAGGCGCTCTGGACGCGGTTCAGGCGTCCTGGGGCGTGAGCCGGGCGTTCTGCTGCGCAGGCGGGCGTCAGAACGCGCGCCAGGCGCTTCTACGCGCGTCCAGGCGCCCCGGTGGGCGAGGAGACGCCGAAGGGGCCGCTGCCCCCGAGCGGCTGCGGCCCTTCCGCGCGTGAGCGCCCCAGGAGGCGCCAGGGGTGTCAGAGCACCCGCACCGCACCGGTCGGCGGGTCGTACGACAGCGGACGCTCGACCACGCCGGTGGACGGGTTCTGCGCGCCGACGAACATGCCGTCGCCGACGTAGATCGCCACGTGGTACGCGCTGCCCGCGCTGCCCCAGTACAGGATGTCGCCCGGCTGAAGGTTGTTCAGCGACACCTGGGTGCCCGCGGTCGACTGGTCCTGCGAGACCCGCGGCAGGCTGATGCCGACCTGCTTGAAGGCGGTCTGCATGAGCCCCGAGCAGTCCCAGGAGTTGGGGCCCGTGCCGCCGGAGACGTAGGCGTCGCCGACCTGTGCCTTCGCGAAGGCGATGACGGCCGCGGCCGCACCGGTCGCCGTCGACGTGCTCGACGACGAGGAGCTGCTGCTCGCCGTCGTGCTGAGCGTGGTCCGCTCGGCGTTGCGCGTGGCGCGCTCGGCGGCGGCCTTGCGGGCGGCCTCCGCCTTCTTGGTCGCCTCGGCCTTGGCGTGGGCGAGGTCCTTCTTGGCCTCCTTGGCGGCCGCTGAGGCGGCTGCGTCGCGTGCGGCCTGCAGCTGGTAGTTCGAGGCGGCCTGCTGCGTGGCCTCCGCGGACTGCGCGACCTGGGCGGCCAGGTCGCCCGTCAGCACGGGCAGTTCGAGCGTCTGCGTCACCGGCTCGGCGGCGTTGGCCGAACCCGCCGCGGTGGCGACGGCCAGCGTGCCGAGGACGCCACTGGCGACTCCGGTCCGCATCGCGATCGTCGACGCGCTGCGGCGGGGTTTCCGGTGGCTGCGTATGGGAGCGGTGTGGGACATGAGTCCAACCGGTATCAGGGGGTCCTCCATACCTTCAAGAAACGTGTGCTGCGCCACATTTGTTCAATGGCGACCCCGAACACCTGGCGCGTCACTCTTTATTGACGCCGTAACGGACATTGCGGACGCAGGTGATCAAGCCTGTGATCATGGGCTTTCGACGGTACGTCCGAATTGCCCCGCACCTACCACCGGTTGGAACACTTGGCCAAGCCCGGTTCTTAGGCGTCTCTCATGAATGTGGCGGAGGTCACGGAACGGTCACCTCGGCGGCCGCGTCTCGCGTGGGCGGTCCGACCCGCTCCGCTTGTGAACGCGTGCACGCGTCCACATCCCGCCCCGGTCTCCCTCTGATGTGTGAACGGGTCCCTCTATCAGGACGGTGGGTCCACCTCCAATTTGCATGCAAGGGAAGTCTCTTGATATAGAGACGCCCCTCCCTGCCTGGGGCGACGAGCACAAATGTCACTTCTTGTGATCACTCCGACGCTTCGCGTACGAAGATCGTCGCCGATATGACTTCATGATCCTTCGTCAGGTGGTGGAGATCACAAAGCTTGTGCAATACCCCGTGTCGCAGATCACAGATCGGCGGGCATAAGATGCGAGGCAGTTGGGCTTGTGACCTGCTTCACATGTTCGCGATCTTCGTCGGGACGGGCGGAGTTCGTGAGGCCTGTGGGGCTGATGTGAGTCCGATGCCATCGCCAGCAGTCAGTGCCGACTGAGAGGAGCGAGGAGCGGTGAACGCGTATGCGCCCATCCTCGTACTGGGAGCCCTCGGGGCAGGCTTTGCGATCTTCTCCGTGGTCATGGCCACGCTGATCGGGCCGAAGCGGTACAACCGCGCCAAGCTCGAGGCCTATGAGTGCGGTATCGAGCCGACCCCCACGCCGGCCGGCGGCGGGCGCTTCCCCATCAAGTACTACCTGACGGCGATGCTCTTCATCGTCTTCGACATCGAGATCGTCTTCCTCTACCCCTGGGCCGTCACCTTCGACGCCCTGGGTGTTTTCGGGCTCGTGGAGATGCTGCTCTTCGTGCTCACCGTCTTCGTCGCGTACGCGTACGTATGGCGGCGCGGCGGCCTGGAATGGGACTGAGGGGCCTTTAGCCATGGGACTCGAAGAAAAGCTGCCGAGCGGTTTCCTGCTGACCACCGTCGAGCAGGCCGCGGGCTGGGTGCGCAAGGCGTCCGTCTTCCCCGCCACCTTCGGCCTCGCCTGCTGCGCCATCGAGATGATGACGACCGGCGCCGGCCGCTACGACCTGGCGCGCTTCGGCATGGAGGTCTTCCGCGGATCCCCGCGCCAGGCCGACCTCATGATCGTCGCCGGTCGGGTCAGCCAGAAGATGGCGCCGGTGCTCCGGCAGGTCTACGACCAGATGCCCAACCCGAAGTGGGTCATCTCCATGGGCGTGTGCGCCTCCTCCGGCGGCATGTTCAACAACTACGCGATCGTCCAGGGCGTCGACCACATCGTCCCCGTCGACATCTATCTCCCGGGCTGCCCGCCACGGCCCGAGATGCTGGTGGACGCGATCCTCAAGCTCCACCACAAGATCCAGAACTCCAAGCTGGGCGTGAACGCCGAGGAGGCGGCCCGCGAGGCGGAGGAGGCGGCGCTGAAGGCCCTGCCCACGATCGAGATGAAGGGGCTGCTGCGGTGAGCGACGCGAACGGCACCCACGGCAAGAACGGATCCTCGAACGGGGTGAACCCCGAGAAGGACCTCGCCTCCGACAACCTCCCCGGTCAGCGGGGCCAGGGCGGCGAGGAGATCCGCGTCCAGCGCGGCATGTTCGGCGCCGACAACGGCGGCGACACCTCCGGCTACGGCGGCCTGGTCCGCTCCGTCCGGCTCCCGGGACCGGCGAGCCGGCCCTACGGCGGCTGGTTCGACGAGGTCGCCGACGAACTCGAGGGCGCGCTGGAGGAACAGGGACTCCTCCCCGAGAACGCCATCGAGAAGACGATCGTCGACCGCGGCGAGCTCACCTTCCACATCGAGCGCGAGCACCTGCTCCGCGTCGCCCGCACCCTGCGCGACGACCCGGCCCTGCGCTTCGAGCTCTGCACGGGCGTGAGCGGCGTGCACTACCTGCACGACAAGGGCCGCGAGCTGCACGCCGTCTACCACCTGCGCTCGATCACCCGGAACCGGTTGATCCGCCTGGAGGTCAGCGCCCCGGACGCCGACCCGCACATCCCGTCCCTGGTCTCCGTCTACCCGACGAACGACTGGCACGAGCGCGAGACCTACGACTTCTTCGGGATCGTCTTCGACGGTCACCCGGCCCTGACGCGGATCATGATGCCGGACGACTGGCAGGGCCATCCGCAGCGCAAGGACTACCCCCTCGGCGGCATCCCCGTCGAGTACAAGGGCGCCCAGATCCCGGCTCCGGACCAGCGGAGGTCGTACTCGTGAGCACACAGTCAGCATCCGCGGCCGCGGCCGCCTCGGCACGGGAGACCACCGAGGGCACCGTGTACACCGTCACGGGCGGCGACTGGGACGAGGTCGTCCAGTCCGCGGCCCGCGCCGACGACGAGCGCATCGTCGTCAACATGGGCCCCCAGCACCCCTCCACCCACGGGGTGCTCCGCCTGATTCTGGAGATCGACGGCGAGACGGTCACCGAGGCCCGCTGCGGCATCGGCTACCTCCACACCGGCATCGAGAAGAACCTCGAATTCCGCACGTGGACGCAGGGCACCACGTTCGTGACGCGCATGGACTACCTGACGTCCTTCTTCAACGAGACCGCCTACTGTCTCGCCGTCGAGAAGCTCCTCGGCATCGAGGACCAGATCACCGAGCGAGCCAAGATCATCCGGGTGCTCCTGATGGAGCTGAACCGGTTGTCCTCCCACCTGGTGTGCATCGCCACCGGTGGCATGGAGCTCGGCGCCACCACGGTCATGGTCTACGGATTCCGTGACCGGGAGATGATCCTCGACATCTACGAGCTCATCACGGGCCTGCGGATGAACCACGCGTACATCCGCCCCGGCGGACTCGCCCAGGACCTGCCGCCCGGCGCGGTGGACCAGATCCGCGAGTTCGTGAAGAAGATGAAGCGGAACCTCCCGGAGTACGACAAGCTCGCCACCGGGAACCCCATCTTCAAGGCCCGTCTGCAGAACGTCGGCTATCTCGACCTGACCGGCTGCATGGCCCTCGGCGCCACCGGCCCGGTCCTGCGCTCCACCGGCCTTCCGCACGACCTGCGCAAGGCGCAGCCCTACTGCGACTACGAGACGTACGACTTCGACGTCCCGACCGCGGACTCCTGCGACGCCTACGGCCGTTTCCTGATCCGCGTGGAGGAGATGCGCCAGTCCCTGCGGATCGTGGAGCAGTGCCTGGACCGGCTGCAGCCCGGCCCGGTGATGGTCGCCGACCGGAAGATCGCCTGGCCCGCCCAGCTCGCCCTGGGCCCCGACGGCCTCGGCAACTCCCTCGACCACATCAAGAAGATCATGGGCACCTCCATGGAGGCCCTGATCCACCACTTCAAGCTGGTCACCGAGGGCTTCCGCGTCCCGCCGGGACAGGCGTACGCGGCCGTCGAGTCGCCCAAGGGCGAGCTCGGGGTGCACGCCGTGTCCGACGGAGGCACCCGCCCCTACCGGGTCCACTTCAGGGACCCGTCCTTCACCAACCTGCAGGCCATGGCGGCGATGTGCGAAGGCGGCCAGGTCGCCGACGTCATCGTCGCCGTTGCATCCATCGACCCCGTGATGGGAGGCGTCGACCGGTGACCACCTCTTCTTCCGAGCGGGGCGTCAGCCTGGGCATGCCCGAACTGCCCGCGCCCGCCTACCCGGACGACGTCCGAGCCCGGCTGGAGGCGGACGCGCGCGAGATCATCGCCCGCTACCCCGACTCCCGGTCCGCGCTCCTGCCGTTGCTGCACCTCGTGCAGTCGGAGGAGGGACACGTCACGCGCACCGGGATGCGGTTCTGCGCGGACGTGCTGGACCTGACCACGGCCGAGGTCACCGCGGTCGCCACCTTCTACACCATGTACCGGCGCCGGCCGAGCGGTGACTACCAGGTGGGCGTCTGCACCAACACCCTCTGCGCGGTGATGGGCGGTGACGCGATCTTCGAGGCGCTGCAGGAGCACCTGGGCGTCGGCAACGGCGAGACCACCGACGACGGCAAGGTCACCCTGGAGCACATCGAGTGCAACGCGGCCTGCGACTTCGCGCCGGTCGTGATGGTCAACTGGGAGTTCTTCGACAACCAGACCGTGCAGAGCGCGAAGCGCCTGGTGGACGACCTGCGGATCGGCCGCACGGTCTCGCCGACGCGCGGTGCGCCGCTGTGCACCTTCAAGGACACCGCCCGGATCCTGGCGGGCTTCCCCGACGAGCGGGACGGGGCCGTCGAGGCGAGCGGCGGTGCGGGACCTGCGTCACTGGTGGGTCTTCGCCTGGCAAGGGGAGAGACCGCACCCGCGCGCGTGGTCCACCCGCGCGACGGCGGGCCGCACGAGGAGCCGCAGGACCGGGCCCCGCGCGACGCGGCGCCGCACGACCCGTCGCCCACCGAGCACCTGAGTTCGCACGACGCGCCGCAGGACACGTCGGCCTCCGACCCAGCCCACCCGGCAGGGCCTACCGCCGAGGAGGGGGAGTGATGACCTTGGCACCCGAGCTGAAAGGCAGCAGCCCCGAGAAGCTGCTCGCACCCGTGCTGTCGGCCTTCTGGGACGAGGACGGGTCCTGGAGTCTGGACGTCTACCGAAGGCACGAAGGATACGAGGGGCTCCGCAAGGCGCTCGCCATGTCGCCCGACGAGGTGATCGCGTACGTCAAGGACTCCGGTCTACGGGGGCGCGGCGGCGCGGGATTCCCTACGGGAATGAAATGGCAGTTCATTCCCCAAGGGGATGGAAAGCCGCACTATCTAGTTGTCAACGCCGACGAATCGGAGCCCGGAACCTGCAAGGACATTCCGCTCCTCTTCGCGAACCCGCATAGCCTCATCGAGGGCATCGTCATCGCGTGTTATGCCATCAGGTCGTCTCATGCCTTCATCTATCTGCGGGGTGAAGTCGTTCCCGTGTTGCGGCGGTTGCACGAGGCCGTGCGCGAGGCCTACGCGGCCGGCTACCTGGGCGAGAACATCCTGGGCAGCGGACTCGACCTCGAACTCACCGTGCACGCGGGCGCGGGCGCGTACATCTGCGGTGAGGAGACCGCGCTGCTGGACTCCCTCGAAGGCCGCCGTGGTCAACCGCGGCTGCGTCCCCCCTTCCCTGCCGTCGCGGGCCTCTATGCGTGCCCGACTGTGGTGAATAACGTCGAGTCGATCGCGTCAGTTCCCGCCATCATGCAAAAAGGCAAGGAATGGTTCAGGTCGATGGGGAGCGAGAAGTCCCCGGGCTTCACGCTCTACTCCCTCAGCGGCCATGTCTCCAGCCCCGGCCAGTACGAGGCCCCGCTCGGCATCACGCTGCGCCAACTCCTGGAGATGAGCGGCGGCATGCGGCCCGGGCACCGGCTGAAGTTCTGGACGCCGGGCGGCTCCTCGACGCCGATGTTCACCGAGGAGCACCTCGACGTCCCTCTTGATTACGAAGGAGTGGGCGCCGCGGGTTCCATGCTCGGCACAAAAGCTCTCCAGTGCTTCGACGAGACGACCTGCGTCGTGCGCGCCGTCACCCGCTGGACCGAGTTCTACGCCCACGAGTCCTGCGGCAAGTGCACCCCGTGCCGCGAAGGCACGTACTGGCTCGTGCAGTTGCTGCGTGACATCGAGGCCGGCAAGGGCGTGCTGTCCGACCTCGACAAGCTGAACGACATCGCCGACAACATCAACGGCAAGTCCTTCTGCGCCCTCGGCGACGGCGCCGCCTCGCCGATCTTCTCCTCGCTCAAGTACTTCCGTGAGGAGTACGAGGAGCACATCACGGGCCGCGGCTGCCCCTTCGACCCCGCCAGGTCGACGGCCTGGGCCGACCGCACGGAGGTGAACGCATGACGGTGACCACGAGCGCTCCCTCGGGTGGGGGAGAGGCGGCGGTCCCGCCGGAAGATCTCGTGACGCTGACCATCGACGGCGCCGAGATCAGCGTGCCCAAGGGCACCCTGGTCATCCGGGCCGCCGAGCAACTCGGCATCGAGATCCCCCGCTTCTGCGACCATCCTCTCCTCGACCCGGTCGGCGCGTGCCGCCAGTGCATCGTCGAGGTCGAGGGCCAGCGCAAGCCCATGGCGTCCTGCACGATCACGTGTACGGACGGGATGGTGGTGAAGACTCACCTCACCTCGCCCGTGGCCGAGAAGGCCCAGCACGGCGTGATGGAACTGCTCCTCATCAACCATCCGCTGGACTGCCCGGTCTGCGACAAGGGCGGCGAGTGCCCCCTGCAGAACCAGGCGATGTCGCACGGCAACGCCGAGTCCCGCTTCGAGGGCCGCAAGCGGACGTACGAGAAGCCCGTGCCGATCTCCACGCAGGTGCTGCTCGACCGTGAGCGGTGCGTGCTGTGCGCCCGCTGCACCCGGTTCTCCAACCAGGTCGCGGGCGACCCGATGATCGAACTGATCGAGCGGGGCGCGCTGCAGCAGGTCGGCACCGGTGAGGGCGACCCCTTCGAGTCGTACTTCTCCGGCAACACCATCCAGATCTGCCCCGTGGGCGCGCTGACCTCGGCGGCGTACCGATTCCGCTCCCGGCCCTTCGACCTCGTCTCCTCGCACTCCGTGTGCGAGCACTGCTCCGGCGGCTGCGCGACGCGCACCGACCACCGGCGCGGCAAGGTCATGCGGCGCCTGGCCGCCAACGACCCCGAGGTCAACGAGGAGTGGATCTGCGACAAGGGGAGGTTCGCGTTCCGGTACGCGCAGCAGCGGGACCGGCTCGCCACGCCTCTGGTGCGCAACGCCGAGGGTGACCTCGAACCGGCGTCCTGGCCGGAGGCGTTGCAGATCGCGGCGCAGGGGCTGCTCGCCTCGCGCGGGAGGACCGGCGTGCTGACCGGCGGCCGTCTCACCATCGAGGACGCGTACGCGTACAGCAAGTTCGCGCGCGTGGCGCTCGACACCAACGACATCGACTTCCGCGCGCGTGTGCACAGCGGCGAGGAGGCCGACTTCCTGGCCTCCCGTATCGCCGGCCGCGGCCGTGACCTCGACGGTACGGGCCTGACGTACACCTCTCTGGAGAAGGCGCCGGCCGTCCTGCTCGTCGGGTTCGAGTCGGAGGAGGAGGCGCCCGGGGTCTTCCTGCGGCTGCGCAAGGCCTGGCGGGGGCACGGACAGCGGGTGTTCTCGCTGGCCACGCATGCCACGCGCGGTCTGGAGAAGGCGGGCGGCACGCTGCTGCCGGCCGCTCCGGGCACCGAGACCGAGTGGCTGGACGCGCTCGCGAGCGGGGTCGGCCTGGAGGACGCGGGCGGCGAGGCCGCCGAGGCGCTGCAGGCCGAGGGCACGGTGATCGTCGTCGGCGAGCGGCTGGCCAGTGTGGCCGGCGGCCTCACCGCCGCTGTACGGGCCGCCTCCGCGACCGGCGCCCAGCTGGTGTGGATCCCGCGCCGGGCGGGGGAGCGGGGCGCGATCGAGGCGGGTGCGCTGCCGTCGCTGCTGCCGGGCGGTCGTCCGGCCACTGACCCGCGCGCGCGGGACGAGGTCGCGGCCGTCTGGGGACTCGCCGAACTCCCGCACCGCTACGGCCGCGACACCGGGCAGATCGTCGAGGCCGCCGTGGCCGGCGAGCTGCAGGCGCTGCTCGTCGCGGGCGTGGAGATCGCGGACCTGCCTGATCCGGCACGCGCGCGTGAGGCGCTTGCCGAGGTCGGCTTCCTGGTGTCGTTGGAGCTGCGGCCCGGCGAGGTCACGCACCACGCGGACGTGGTCCTTCCCGTCGCGGCGGTCGCCGAGAAGGCGGGGGCCTTCCTCAATTGGGAGGGCCGGGTCCGCTTCTTCGAGGCGGCGCTCAAGCCCGACCAGATGATCCGCCGCCTGGCGCCCTCCGACGCGCGCGTGCTGCAGATGCTGGCCGACGCGATGGACGTCCACCTGGGCCTGCCGGACCTGCGGACCGCGCGCGCGGAACTCGACCGGCTCGGCGCCTGGGACGGCGCGCGGGCCACCGAGCCGTTGGAGATCGCGGCCCAGCTGCCGCGTCCGGCCTCCGGAGAGGCCGTGCTCGCCGGGCACCGTCTGCTGCTCGACCAGGGCGCCCTCCAGGAGGGCGACGAGGCGCTCGCCGGAACGCGGCACGCGGCACGCGCGCGCGTGTCGGCGGCCACGGCCGCCGAGGCGGGCGTCGCGGACGGCGACGTGCTCGCCGTGACCGGGCCCGCCGGGGTGGTCGAACTCCCGCTGCAGATCACCGAGATGCCCGACCGGGTGGTGTGGCTCCCACTGAACTCCACCGCGGGGGGCGTCGCCTCCGACTCCGGGGCCACGCCCGGCTCCCTCGTCCGCATCGGCCCGGCGACGCCCGCCGCCGAAGCCCCCAAGGAGGTGGAGGCATGAGCCCGTACCTCGCCGCTGAAGACCTCTCGATGTTCGGCCGCGACCCCTGGTGGCTGGTCGTCGTCAAGGCGGTGTTCTGCTTCGCCTTCCTGATGGTGACCGTGCTGTTCTCCATCGTCTGGGAACGCAAGGTCGTCGCCTGGATGCAGCTGCGCATCGGCCCCAACCGCCACGGCCCCTGGGGCATGCTCCAGTCGCTCGCCGACGGCGTGAAGCTGATGCTCAAGGAAGACCTCATCGTCAAACGCGCGGACAAGGTCGTCTACATCCTCGCGCCGATCATCGCGGCCATCCCGGCCTTCATGGCGATCGCCGTGATCCCCTTCGGCCCCGCCGACAACGAGATCTCGATCTTCGGCCAGCGCACCACGATGCAGCTCACCGACCTGCCGATCGCGATGCTCTACGTCCTCGCGGTCGCCTCGATCGGCATCTACGGCATCGTCCTGGCGGGTTGGAGTTCTGGATCCACCTACCCGCTGCTGGGCGGCCTGCGTTCCTGCGCGCAGATGATCTCCTACGAGATCGCGATGGGCGCCGCGTTCGCCTCGGTCTTCCTCTACTCGGGATCGATGTCGACCTCGACGATCGTCGCGCAGCAGCACGACCGCTGGTACATCATCCTGCTGCCGGTCTCCTTCATCCTCTACGTCGTCACGATGATCGGCGAGACCAACCGCGCCCCGTTCGACATGCCGGAGTCCGAGGGCGACCTGGTCGGCGGCTTCAACACCGAGTACTCGTCGATCAAGTTCGCGCTGTTCATGCTCGCCGAGTACGTCAACATGGTGACCGTCTCGGCCGTGGCGACCACGCTCTTCCTGGGCGGCTGGCGGGCTCCCTGGCCGATCAGCACCTTCTGGGAGGGCGCGAACCACGGCTGGTGGCCGATGCTCTGGTTCGTCGTCAAGGTGCAGTTGCTGCTGTTCTTCTTCATCTGGCTGCGCGGCACGCTGCCCCGCGTCCGCTACGACCAGCTGATGAAGCTCGGCTGGAAGGTCCTCATCCCGGTCTCGGTCACCTGGCTGATGCTCGTCGCGACCGTGCGGACCCTGCGCAATGAGAACTACGACTTCGCCGACATCGCCCTCTATGTGGGCGGCGGTGTCCTGACCCTGTTGCTGCTCTCCTTCATCGCGGACACGTTCCGCGACCGCGGCAAGCAGGAACAGGCTCCCGCCGAGCCCGTCGGCTTCGACCCGATGGCGGGCGGATTCCCCGTGCCGCCGCTGCCGGGACAGGAGCTCGCGCCCGTGCCGCGACGCCGTTCGCGCCGGGAGCGGGAGCTGATTGTCAGTGGCGGGTCGGACACTGTCAGTGACGTATCGATGGATGGAAAGGAGGCGTCCGATGGCTGAGGAGCCCCAGGAGGCCGGGCAGACGACGCCCGGCTTCCAGAACCCCGTCGCCGGCTTCGGCGTGACCTTCAAGGCCATGTTCAAGAAGCGGCTGACCGAGCAGTATCCCGAGCAGCAGAAGACCACCGCTCCGCGGTTCCACGGACGGCACCAGCTCAACCGCCATCCGGACGGCCTGGAGAAGTGCGTCGGCTGCGAGCTGTGCGCCTGGGCCTGCCCCGCCGACGCCATCTATGTCGAGGGCGCGGACAACACCGACGAGGAGCGCTACTCGCCGGGCGAGCGGTACGGGCGCGTGTACCAGATCAACTACGCCCGCTGCATTCTCTGCGGTCTCTGCATCGAGGCCTGCCCCACGCGCGCGTTGACGATGACCAACGAGTTCGAGCTCGCCGACACCAGCCGCGCCAACCTGATCTACACCAAGGAGCAGCTGCTGGCAGGCCTCGACGAGGGCATGGTCGACTCGCCGCACGCGATCTACCCGGGGATGGACGAGCAGGACTACTACCGCGGCCTGGTGACCGAGGCCGCGCCCGGCACCGTCCAGCAGGCCGCCGTCTCCACGGACGAGCCGCATCCGAAGGCAGGCCCTTCGGGCACGGCTCAGGAAGAGGAGGTGCAGGCATGAGCGCGCAGCTCGCCGCGTACGCCACCTCCACCGGCGAGGCCTTCCAGTTCTGGGTGCTCGGCACCGTCGCGGTGGCCGGCGCCCTGTGCACCGTCTTCATGAAGCGGGCCGTGCACAGCGCGCTCTGTCTCGCCGGAACCATGATCATCCTGGCGGTGTTCTACCTCGCCAACGGCGCCTACTTCCTGGGCATCGTGCAGATCGTCGTCTACACCGGCGCGATCATGATGCTGTTCCTGTTCGTGGTGATGCTCGTCGGCGTCACCGCGGCGGACTCCCTGAAGGAGACCATCAAGGGCCAGCGCTGGCTGGCCCTGGCGTGCGGTCTGGGCTTCGGCGTCCTGCTGATCGCCGGCATCGGCAACGCCTCCCTGACGGAGTTCAACGGCCTCGCCGAGGCGAATGCGAACGGCAATGTGGAGGGCCTCGCGGCTCTCATTTTCACCAAGTACGTCTTCGCGTTCGAGATCACCGGCGCCCTGCTGATCACCGCCGCCGTCGGCGCCATGGTGCTCACCCACCGCGAGCGCACCGAGCGCGCCAAGACCCAGCGCGAGATGTCCGAACAGCGCGTCCGCGAGGGCAAGCACCTCCCGCCGCTGCCGGCCCCCGGCGTGTACGCGCGGCACAACGCCGTCGACGTCCAGGGCCTGCTGCCCGACGGCACCCCCTCGGAGCTCACGGTCAGCAGCACCCTGCGCGAGCGCGGTCAGGTCCGTGACGTGTCCACCGAGGCGCTGGACGACCTCAAGGCCCTGCAACAGCGCGCCGAGGAGCGCCTGGAGCGGGCCCCGATCGAGCCGCCGCACCTCAAGCGGACCGAGGAGGCGTCGAAGTGAACCCCGTCAACTACCTGTACCTCGCTGCCCTGTTGTTCACGATCGGCGCGACAGGCGTGCTGATCAGGCGCAACGCGATCGTCGTCTTCATGTGCATCGAGCTCATGCTCAACGCCTGCAACCTCGCGTTCGTCGCCTTCTCCCGGATGCACGGCAATCTCGACGGCCAGATCATCGCCTTCTTCACGATGGTCGTCGCCGCAGCGGAGGTCGTGGTGGGACTCGCGATCATCGTGTCGCTGTTCCGTTCCCGTCACACGGCCTCGGTCGACGACGCCAGCCTGATGAAGCTGTAAGGGGTCGGAAGAATCGTGGAGAACCTGATCGCGCTGCTCATCGCGGCGCCCCTGCTCGGAGCGGCCGTCCTTCTGGTCGGCGGCCGCCGGCTCGACGCCGTCGGCCACTGGGTCGGCACGCTCCTGTCGACCACCTCGTTCGTGTTCGGCGTCATCCTCTTCGGCGACCTGCTGAGCAAGGACGCCGAACACCGGACGCTGACGCAGCACCTGTTCAGCTGGATCCCGGTCGAGGGCTTCCAGGCGGACGTCGCCTTCCGCCTCGACCAGCTGTCCATGACGTTCGTCCTGCTGATCACGGGCGTCGGCTCGCTGATCCACCTGTACTCGGTCGGGTACATGGAGCACGACGAGCGCCGCCGCCGCTTCTTCGGCTACCTGAACCTGTTCCTGGCGGCGATGCTCCTGCTCGTCCTCGCCGACAACTACCTGCTGTTGTACGTCGGCTGGGAGGGCGTCGGTCTCGCCTCCTACCTGCTCATCGGCTTCTGGCAGCACAAGCCCAGCGCCGCCACCGCCGCGAAGAAGGCCTTCCTGGTCAACCGCGTCGGCGACATGGGCCTGTCGATCGCCATCATGCTGATGTTCACCACCTTCGGGACCTTCGCCTTCGGCCCGCTGCTCGGGGCCGAAGGAGAACCCGGCATCGCCGGGGACGCGACCGAGGGCAAGCTCACCGCGATCGCCCTGATGCTGCTGCTCGCGGCCTGCGGCAAGTCCGCCCAGGTGCCGCTGCAGTCCTGGCTCGGGGACGCGATGGAGGGCCCGACCCCGGTCTCGGCCCTCATCCACGCGGCGACGATGGTGACCGCGGGCGTGTACCTGATCGTCCGCTCGGCGGCGATCTTCAACGGCGCCCCCGACGCCCAGCTCGTCGTCACCGTCGTCGGCGCGGTCACGCTGCTGTTCGGTGCGATCGTCGGTTGCGCGAAGGACGACATCAAGAAGGCGCTGGCCGGCTCGACCATGTCGCAGATCGGCTACATGGTGCTGGCCGCGGGCCTCGGCCCCATCGGCTACGTCTTCGCGATCATGCACCTGGTGACGCACGGCTTCTTCAAGGCCGGGCTGTTCCTCGGCGCGGGCTCGGTCATGCACGGCATGAACGACGAGGTCGACATGCGCAAGTACGGCGGCCTGCGGAAGTACATGCCGGTCACCTTCGTCACCTTCGGCCTCGGCTACCTCGCCATCATCGGCTTCCCGGGCCTGTCCGGCTTCTTCTCCAAGGACAAGATCATCGAGGCGGCGTTCGCCAAGGGCGGCACCGAGGGCTGGATCCTCGGCGGCTGCGCCCTGCTCGGCGCGGCCATCACCGCGTACTACATGACGCGCGTGATGCTGATGACGTTCTTCGGCGAGAAGCGCTGGCAGCCTGACGCGGAGGGCCAGGAGCCGCACCCGCACGAGTCGCCCAGGTCGATGACGATCCCCATGATCGTGCTGGCCGTCGGCTCGGTCGCGGCGGGCTTCGTGTTCAACTGGCACGACGCCTTCGTGAACTGGCTGGAGCCGGTCACCGGGCATGAGCACGGAGACTCCCCGGTCAGCGCTCTCACGGTCACCCTGGCCACGATGGTCGTCCTGGTCGTCGGCGTCGCCATCGCCTACACCCAGTACGGCCGCCGCCCGATCCCGGTCGCCGCCCCGCGCGGGTCGCTGCTCACCCGGGCCGCCCGACGCGACCTGCTCCAGGACGACTTCAACCACGTCGTGCTCGTCCGCGGCGGCGAACACCTCACGCGCTCCCTGGTGTACGTCGACCACACCCTGGTCGACGGCGTGGTCAACGGCACGGCGGCCTCCATGGGCGGCCTGTCCGGCCGGCTCCGCAAGCTGCAGAACGGCTACGCGCGGTCGTACGCGGTCTCGATGTTCGGCGGTGCGGCGATCCTCATCGCCGCGACCCTGCTGATGAGGGCGGTCTGATACCGATGTCCTTTCCTCTGCTGACAGCGACGGCCGCGCTCCCGGCGATCGGGGCGGTCGCCACAGCCGCCGTCCCGGCCGCCCGGCGCAACGCCGCCAAAGCGCTGGCGCTGCTCGTCTCGCTCGCCACGTTCGTCCTGGCGATCGTCGTCCTGGTCCGCTTCGACCCGGACGGCGACCGCTACCAGCTCACCGAGTCCCACGCCTGGATCGCGGACTTCGGAGTCAGGTACGAGCTGGGCGTGGACGGCATCGCGGTGGCGCTCATCGCGCTCACGGCGCTGCTGATCCCGTTCATCATCCTGGCGGGCTGGCACGACGCCGACCCGCTGGAGACCGGCAGCAAGCGCTGGCGGCCGACGCAGGGCTTCTTCGCCCTGATCCTGGCCGTCGAGGCGATGGTGATCATCTCCTTCGAGGCCACCGACGTCTTCCTCTTCTACATCTTCTTCGAAGCCATGCTCATCCCGATGTACTTCCTCATCGGCGGCTTCGGCGACCGCGCCCACGAGCACGGCGAGGAGACGGCGGCCACGCAACGGTCGTACGCGGCCGTCAAGTTCCTGCTCTACAACCTGGTCGGCGGGCTGATCATGCTGGCCGCGGTGATCGGCCTCTATGTCGTCGCCGGGAACTTCAGCCTCCAGGAGATCGCGCAGGCCCGCGCCAGCGGCTCGCTCGACATGGCGACGAACACCGAACGCTGGCTGTTCCTCGGCTTCTTCTTCGCCTTCGCGGTGAAGGCCCCGCTGTGGCCGCTGCACACCTGGCTGCCCAACGCGATGGGCGAGGCCACCGCCCCGGTCGCCGTGCTCATCACGGCGGTCGTCGACAAGGTGGGCACCTTCGCGATGCTCCGCTTCTGCCTCCAGCTGTTCCCGGAGGCCAGCAAGTGGGCGACGCCCGTCATCCTCGTGCTCGCCGTGATCAGCATCGTCTACGGCGCGCTGCTCGCCGTGGGACAGCGGGACATCAAGCGGCTGGTGGCGTACGCGTCGATCTCGCACTTCGGGTTCATCGTGCTGGGCATCTTCGCGATGACCAGCCAGGGCCAGTCCGGCGCGACGCTCTACATGGTCAACCACGGCATCTCGACGGCCGCTCTGATGCTGGTCGCCGGCTTCCTGATCTCCCGGCGCGGCTCGCGGCTCATCGCCGACTACGGCGGGGTGCAGAAGGTCGCCCCGGTGCTCGCCGGGACCTTCCTGATCGGCGGTCTGGCGACGCTGTCGCTGCCCGGACTCGCGCCCTTCGTGAGCGAGTTCCTGGTCCTGGTCGGCACGTTCGCCCGCTATCCGGCGATCGGCATCGTCGCCACCTTGGGCATCGTGCTCGCCGCGCTCTACACCCTCGTCCTCTACCAGAGGACGATGACGGGCCCGGTGAAGCCGGAGGTCTCCGCGATGCCGGACCTCCGCGCGCGTGAGCTCGTGGTCGTCACCCCGCTGATCGTGCTGCTGATCTTCCTGGGCGTCTACCCGAAGCCCCTCACGGACATCGTCAACCCGGCGGTCAAGCAGACCTTGTCCGACGTGCACAAGAAGGACCCCCAGCCCGAGGTGGAGGCGGCCAAGTGAGCGCATCAGCCGTCCACAGCCTGTGGACAACGGCGGCAGGCGCAGCCGAACCGATCGCGAAGATCGACGCGCCCAAGATCGAGTACGGGCAATTGTCGCCCACCTTGATCGTTCTGGGTGCGGCGATCGTCGGGGTGCTGGTCGAGGCGTTCGTGCCGCGCAAGCACCGCTACTACGCACAGCTGTTCGTATCCGTCGTCGCTCTCGCCGCCGCGTTCGCCGCGGTCGTCGCGCTGGCGGAGGGCGGGTACGGCACCACGAAGGCGCGCATCGCGGCGATGGGCGCCATCGCGGTCGACGGACCGGCCCTCTTCCTGCAGGGCACGATCCTGCTGGCCGCCCTGGTCGGCCTGTTCACCTTCGCCGAACGGCGGCTCGACCCCGAGGAGCACGGCAACCGGGTCGACTCCTTCGCCGCCCAGGCGGCCTCCGTGCCCGGCAGCGACAGCGAGAAAGCAGCGGTCAAGGCCGGTTTCGCCACCACCGAGGTCTTCCCGCTGCTGCTGTTCGCGGTCGCCGGCATGCTGGTCTTCCCGTCGGCCAACGACCTGCTGACCCTCTTCGTCGCCCTGGAAGTCTTCTCGCTCCCGCTGTACCTCCTGTGCGCCCTGGCCCGCCGCAAGCGGCTCATGTCGCAGGAGGCCGCGGTCAAGTACTTCCTCCTCGGCGCGTTCGCCTCCGCGTTCACCCTCTTCGGCATCGCACTGCTGTACGGGTACGCGGGCTCCGTGTCGTACGGGACGATCGCGCAGGTCGTCGACGGCACGATCAAGAACGTGAACCCGGCCCTCGCGGACACCATGGGCAACGACGCGCTGCTGCTCATCGGCACCGCGATGATCGTCATGGGCCTCCTGTTCAAGGTGGGCGCGGTGCCGTTCCACATGTGGACGCCGGACGTCTACCAGGGCGCGCCGACCCCGGTCACCGGCTTCATGGCCGCGGCGACCAAGGTGGCCGCCTTCGGCGCGCTGCTGCGTCTGCTGTACGTCGTGCTGCCGGGCCTGCGCTGGGACTGGCGGCCGGTCATGTGGGGCGTCGCGATCGTCACCATGCTGGGCGGCGCGATCGTCGCGATCACCCAGACCGACATCAAGCGGCTGCTGGCGTACTCGTCCATCGCGCACGCCGGATTCATCCTCGCGGGCGTCATCGCGACCACCCCGGACGGCGTCTCGTCGGTCCTCTTCTACCTGGCCGCGTACTCGTTCGTGACGATCGGCGCGTTCGCGGTGGTCACGCTCGTGCGGGACGCGGGCGGCGAGGCGACGCACCTGTCCAAGTGGGCCGGCCTCGGCCGCCGGTCGCCGCTGGTGGCGGCCGTGTTCGCGGTGTTCCTGCTGGCCTTCGCCGGCATCCCGCTGACCTCCGGGTTCGCCGGGAAGTTCGCCGTGTTCAAGGCGGCGGCGGAGGGCGGTGCGGCCCCACTGGTCGTGGTCGGTGTGATCTCGTCGGCGATCGCCGCGTTCTTCTACATCCGTGTGATCGTGCTGATGTTCTTCAGCGAGCCGCGGCCCGACGGCCCGACCGTCGCCGTCCCGTCGCCGCTGACGATGACGGCGATCGCGGTGGGCGTGGCGGTCACCCTGGTGCTCGGCGTGGCGCCGCAGTATTTCCTGGACCTGGCGAACCAGGCCGGAGTGTTCGTGCGCTGACCTGCGACGGGCGTGTACGGCGGGCCCGGCTCCCTCGGTGGGGGCCGGGCCCGCCGCCGTCTTCGCCGTCCTCGAACGACCTGCCGCACCGGCGGTTCGACGGGGCCCGCCAGGCTTCGAACACGCAGAGTCACCAGATCGGGTCTGTGGATAACTCCGGCGGTGTCAGTGCGGACCCCTATCGTGGAGGCAGTGGTCGAGGGACGACGTACGGGGGACCATTCGATGGGCGGGACGGGCGGGATCAGCGAGATGACAGGGATCACCGGGACACCGGAGCGGACGGACAGCGAGGCACTGGCCACGCTGCACCGGGTCTTCGGATACGACGCCTTCCGCGGCGAGCAGGAAGCGGTCATCGAGCATGTGGTGGCCGGCGGGGACGCGGTCGTCCTCATGCCCACCGGCGGCGGCAAGTCGCTGTGCTACCAGATTCCGTCCCTGGTCAGAGCCGGTACGGGCATCGTCGTCTCGCCGCTGATCGCGCTCATGCAGGACCAGGTGGACGCACTGCGGGCGCTCGGCGTGAACGCCGGGTTCATGAACTCCACACAGGACTTCGACGAGCGGCGCGTGGTCGAGGCCGAGTTCCTGGCCGGCGAGCTGGACCTGCTGTATCTGGCCCCGGAGCGGCTGCGTCTGGACTCCACGCTGGACCTGCTCTCCCGCGGCAAGATCTCGGTCTTCGCGATCGACGAGGCGCACTGCGTGTCCCAGTGGGGCCATGACTTCCGCCCCGACTATCTGTCCCTCTCCCTGCTCGGCGAGCGCTGGCCGGACGTCCCGCGCATCGCGCTCACGGCGACGGCCACGCACGCGACGCACCAGGAGATCACCCAGCGGCTCAACATGCCGACGGCCCGGCACTTCGTGGCGAGCTTCGACCGGCCCAACATCCAGTACCGGATCGTGCCGAAGGCCGACCCCAAGAAGCAGCTGCTGAGCTTCCTGCGCGAGGAGCACGCGGGCGACGCCGGCATCGTCTACTGCCTCTCGCGCAACTCCGTGGAGAAGACGGCCGAGTTCCTCGCCAAGAACGGCATCACGGCGGTGCCGTACCACGCGGGACTGGACTCGGGCACGCGCGCGGCCCACCAGTCCCGGTTTCTGCGCGAGGACGGCCTGGTCGTGTGCGCGACCATCGCCTTCGGCATGGGCATCGACAAGCCGGACGTGCGGTTCGTCGCCCACCTCGACCTGCCGAAGTCGATCGAGGGCTACTACCAGGAGACCGGTCGCGCCGGCCGCGACGGCCTGCCGTCGACCGCCTGGATGGCCTACGGCCTCAACGACGTCATACAGCAGCGCAAGATGATCCAGTCCGGCGAGGGCGACGAGGCCTTCCGACGGCGGGCCGGCGCACACCTGGACTCCATGCTGGCGCTGTGCGAGACCGCGCAGTGCCGTCGCGGACAGCTCCTCGTCTACTTCGGCCAGGAGCCGGACGCCGCGGGCTGCGGCAACTGCGACACCTGCCTGATGCCCCCGGAGACCTGGGACGGCACGGTCGCGGCCCAGAAGGTGCTGTCGACCGTGGTCCGACTGCAACGGGAGCGCGGGCAGAAGTTCGGCGCGGTGCAGATCGTCGACATCCTGCTGGGCAAGCGCACGGCCAAGGTGATCCAGTTCGACCACGACCAGCTGTCCGTCTTCGGCATCGGCGAGGATCTCGCCGAAGGCGAATGGCGGGGCGTCGTACGGCAGTTGCTGGCGCAGGGCCTGCTCGCGGTCGAGGGGGACTACGGCACGCTGGTGCTGACCGAGGACAGCGGCGCGGTACTGCGGCGCGAGCGGGACGTACCGCTGCGCAAGGAGCCGAAGAAGGCGGCGACCGCGAAGACGTCGGGCTCGTCCTCCTCCGGCCGGGGCAAGACCAAGGTCGCCGCGGCCGAGCTGCCCGAACAACTGCTCCCCGCCTTCGAGGCCCTGCGCGCCTGGCGCGCCGAGCAGGCCCGCGAGCAGGGCGTCCCGGCGTACGTCATCTTCCATGACGCCACGCTGCGGGAGATCGCCACGCTGTGGCCGACCTCGGTGCAGCAGCTCGGCGGCATCAGCGGGGTCGGCGAGAAGAAGCTGGCGACGTACGGGGAGGGCGTGGTCGCGGTCCTGGCCTCGCTGGGCGAGGCTGCGGCCCCTGCTCCGGGCTCTGGTTCTGGCCTCGACTCGGCATCCGGCTCCACGTCTGGCGCGGCGACGGCTTCTGCGCCCGTCTCTACGCCTGCCTCTACGGCCGGCACTACGTCCGGCTATACGTCCGGCTCCGCAGCCGGCACCGGATCCAGGACCGACGTGGACCCGGGGGCCTCGGACTACTGGCCGGAGATGGACGAGGAGCCGGAGCCCGACTGGATATAGGGGGCGCTCGGCACAGGGCCGCCCCGGCCTCTCACAGGGCCCGCGTCGCGTACGCCCTGACGTCCGCGTCCGAGTCCGTCGTCGCCGTGGCGAGGGCCGCGCGGGCCGGCTCGGCGGTGCGGTGGCGGGTCAGGGCCAGGACGGCGGCCTTGCGGACGTCGGCGTTCGGGTCGGCCAGGGCCTTGGCCAGGACGGGGACGGCCGTGTCGGAGTCCGCGACGGACAGCGCGGTGGCGGCCCCGGCGCGAACCTGCCAGGCCGGGTCGGCCAGAGCGGCCACGGCACGAGCGGCGAGCGGCCCAGGGCAGCCGGTGGTGCCCAGCGCACCGTAGGCGGCGGCGCGCACCAGGGCGTCGGGGTCGTCGGTGAGGGCGGCGAGCGCGGTGCGGACCGCGTCGTCGTCCTCGGGGGCTGAGGTCGCGGCTGCGGGGGGTTCGCCGAGGCGGCCCGCGGCCACTGTGGCCAGGGACTTGGCGATCGTGACGCGGACCTCGCGGGACGGGTCGGCCGTCGCCGCGAGGGCCAGTTCGTCGGCGTCGTCGACGGACACCAGGGCGCGTACGGCTTCGATGCGGACGGCGATGTCGGCGTCCCGGAGCGAGCCCGCGAACAGGGCGGTGTCACCGAGGCGCAGAGCGCGCAGCACGTCCAGGGCGGCGGCGCGCACGACGGGGTCGGACTCGGTCAGGGCGGCGGCGAGGCCGTCGCGCAGGGCGGGTTCCGGCGGCAAGGTCTCGACGAGCTCCCGCAGCGAGGCCGCGGCGGCGGCACGCACCTCGGCGGTGGCGTCGCGCAGCGCCTGCGCCAGGGCGGGGCCGGTGCCCGGTGGCACGGTCTCGGTGAGGACGGCGACGGCCTCGCGCCGGACGGCGGGCGCGGGGTCGGTCAAATAGGGCAGCAGGGCGTCGAGTTCGAGTTCTGGCTCGTCCTCGGTGAGGGCGAGGAGTTCGAGGAGGCGGGAGGAGGAGTGCTCAGGGCCGGGCTCGGGGCCGGGCTCGGGGACGGAGTCCGGAGCGGGTCCGGGCGACTGGGGCTGGGGCGGCGTCGAGGTCGGCGTCGAGGTCGGCGTCGAGGTCGGGGTCGGGGTCGCAGAGGTGTCCGGCCGATCCGGCACGGCGCCCGCGGTCCCGGTCGCCACCGGTGCCACGTCCCGTGAGCCAGCCGTGGCCACGTCCTCGGGACGTACCTCGCCGAGATGCCGGGAAGGGCCGCCGACGGGGGTGAACTCGTCGACCGGCACCAGATAGGGAGCCACGGGTCGGGCCGTGAACTCCATCGCACCAGAGGGGGACTTGTGCAGATCGAGGTGATGAAACCAGGACGCGTCGTCGCGACGAGGGTGGTCGAGACGCTCGTGGTAGAGGCCCCAGCGGGACTCCGTGCGGGCCAGGGAGGCGCGCGCGGCCATCTCCGCGCAGTCGCGGATGAAGGTGACCTCGGCGCACCGCATCAGCTCGTGCGGGGTGCGGCCGCCCATCTCGGCGATGTCGGCGCGCATCCGCTCGAACGCCTCCAGGGCCAGGGACAGACGCGCGCCCGACTTCGGCGGGGCCACGTAGTCGTTCACGAAGCGGCGCAGCTTGTACTCCACCTGGGGCTGTGGCGGCCCCTGCGGGTTGCGCAGCGGGCGGTAGACCAGTTCGTGCGCCTCGCGCAGTTGATCGGCCGGAAGCTTCCCGCCGTAGGGCTGGTAGCGGGCCGCGTCCGCGCCCGCCAGCTCGCCGAAGACGAACGCGCCGATCATGTAGTTGTGCGGGACGCAGGCCAGGTCGCCGGCGGCGTACAGCCGGGGGACCGTCGTGCGGGCGTGGTCGTCCACCCGTACGCCCGAGGCGGAATGGCCGCCGCACAGGCCGATCTCGGAGATGTGCATCTCGATGTCGTGGGTGCGGTAGTCATGGCCCCGGCCAGAGTGGAAGGTGCCTCGGGTCGGGCGTTCCGTCGAGTGCAGGATCGACTCCAGGGCCGAGACCGACTCCTCCGGGAGGTGGCTCAGCTTCAGGTACACCGGGCCGCGGTCCGAGGCGACCTCCGCCGCGAACTCGGCCATCATCTGGCCGGACCAGTAGTCGGAGTCGACGAAGCGTTCACCGTGCCGGTTGACCTGGTAGCCGCCGAACGGGTTGGCGACGTAGGCGCAGGCGGGTCCGTTGTAGTCCTTGATGAGCGGGTTGATCTGGAAGCACTCGATGCCGGTGAGCTCCGCGCCCGCGTGGTAGGCCATGGCGTAGCCGTCGCCCGCGTTGGTCGGGTTCTCGTAGGTGCCGTACAGGTAGCCGGAGGCGGGCAGGCCCAGACGGCCGCAGGCGCCGGTCGCGAGGATCACCGCGCCCGCGCGGACGGTGACGAACCGGCCCGTACGGGTGTTGAAGCCGGCCGCCCCCACGGCGCGCCCGTCCTCGGGCGACGTCAGCACGCGTACCGGCATCACCCGGTTCTCGATCCGGATCCGCTCCCGCATCTCGCGCCGCCGCAGCTGCCGGTACAGGACCTTCTTGACGTCCTTGCCCTCCGGCATGGGCAGCACGTAGGAGCCGGAGCGGTGCACCTGGCGGACCGCGTAGTCGCCGTGCTCGTCCTTCTCGAACTTCACGCCGTAGGACTCCAGGCGCTGCACCATGGCGAAGCCGCGGGTCGCGGTCTGGCGGACGGTGGTCTGGTCGACGATGCCGTCGTTGGCGCGGGTGATCTCGGCGACGTAGTCGTCGGGCTCGGCGCGGCCGGGGATGACCGCGTTGTTGACGCCGTCCATGCCCATGGCGAGCGCGCCGGAGTGGCGGACGTGGGCCTTCTCCAGGAGGAGCACGTCGGCGCCGTGCTCGGCGGCGGTGAGCGCGGCCATGGTGCCGGCGGTGCCGCCGCCGATGACGAGGACGTCGCAGGTCAGCTCCTCGGCGTCGGCGAGGGCGGGGATCTCCAGGGGCGTGTTCACGGGGGTGGTCACCGGGGAGCCTTTCAGGTACCGAGCGAGGTCAGGACGTCGTGGCGCAGGGCTGAGTGCGCCGGATCGTCGTGTGCCGCACGTTCCCGCGGACGAGGCACGTCGCGTACGGCGGTCAGCCGGCCGGCGGCCAGGAGGGCGACGCGGTCGCCGAGGAACAGGGCCTCGTCCACGTCGTGGGTGACGAAGACGACGGTGGCGCCGGTGCCGCGCAACACCTCCACCAGCAGGTCCTGCATGCCGGCGCGGGTCTGGGCGTCGAGGGCGCCGAAGGGTTCGTCCATGAGGACGGCGCGGGGCGCTCCCGCGAGGGCCCGGGCCAGCTGGGCGCGCTGGCGCTGCCCGCCGGAGACACGGTGCGGCAGTTGCCGGGACTGGTCGGCGAGGCCGACGCGGGTGAGCCAGGAATCGGCTTGGGCGCGGCGTTCGGCGCGCGGCAACCCCTTGACGGCCAGCGGCAGCTCCACGTTCGCGCGCAGGGTGCGCCAAGGCAGGAGGGCGTCCTCCTGGAAGATCAGGGCACGGTCGGCGGCGGGGCCCGTCAGCGGGCGCCCGTCCTGGCTGATCGCTCCGGCGAGGGGAGACAGAAGCCCGGCCAGCGTGCGCAGCAGGGTCGACTTGCCGCACCCCGAGCGGCCGACGACGGTGAGGATCTCGCCGGGGGCCACGTCGAGGTCCACTCCGTCGAGCACGGGCGCGCCCGGCCGTCCGAGGGCGGCGCCCCGCAGCGCCAGTCCCGCGCCGGTGCGGGAGGGCGAACGGACGTCAGACGAGCTGGTCATGGGGCAGGTCCTCCTGGGTCGCGGGGTTGACCGGAACGGCTGCCGCGGCACCGCTCACTCGCCGCGGAGTCCGGCCGACGGGGACGTACGACGTCCTCGGCAGCCAGCGGGTCAGCCTGCGGCCGAGGAGTTCCACGGCCGTGGAGGTGAGCCAGCCGAGCACGCCGATCGTGACCATGCCGACGAACACGCCGGGGTAGTCGACGACCGTGTAGTCCTGCCAGGTGCGGTAGCCGACGCCGTACTGGCCGGAGATCATCTCGGCGGAGATCACACAGATCCACGACACGCCGATGCCGACCGACAAGCCGCCGAAGATGCCGGGCAGCGCGCCAGGCAGGACGACCGAGCCGAGGACCCGCGATCGGCCGCCGCCCATGGTGCGCACCGCCTCCTCCCACACCGGGGTCAGCGCGCGCACTGCGTGCCGGGTGGAGACCAGGACGGGGAAGAAGGCGGCGGTGAAGGTGATGAAGACGATGCCCTGTTCGTTGGAGGGGAAGAGGAGGATCGCGACGGGGACCAGGGCGATCGCCGGGATCGGACGGAGGACTTCCAGGACCGGGCCGAGCAGGTCTTCGGCGAGCCGCGAGCGCGCCACGAGCACGCCCGTGGCCACGCCCAGGACGGCGGCCAGCAGAAAGCCGGTGACGATGCGGGTGAGGCTGTCGGTGAGGTCGGTCCAGTAGTCGTCGCCGGTCAGCCGGTCGGCGAAGGTCCGGGCGACGTCGGCGACCGTCGGGAACTGCGAGAAGCGCAGCCACAGGTCGACGTTCAGGCTGGTCAGCAGCTGCCAGACGCCGAGGGCGGCCACCAGCGAGGCCGCCCGCAGCGCATACCGGGTCACGACGCCCGCCCCAGCGCGTCGGCGTAGGCGACGAGGCGGGCGCCGCCGTGCCCGGCGACGTACGCCTGTGCGGTCGCCGGAGCGACGAAGGGGAGCAGTTGGTCGCCGTCGGTCACCCAGACCGCCTTGTCGGCGAACCACAGGGTGCCGGTGGTGGCGTCTGGGACATAGGCGGCGCGGATGCCGTCCTTGTGCTGCGCGACGTAGGCCAGCAGTGCGGCGGGGGACTTGAAGGTACGGGTCTCGGCGGCGCCCCGGGGCCAGACCTCGCTCGCGGCCGGTGCGGGCGTGGCGGCCAGCTGCTGGGCGTAGGACGAGCCGAGCGCCTTCTTCACGTACCGGTCGTCGACGAAGGCGTCCACGTCGACGTCCCCGGTCAGTTTCGCCGCCTTCAGGACCGACACGTCCTCCTTGAGGGCGGAGACGAGCTGCGGCTTGAGGGCCGGGTCGAAGGTGGCGATGCCGTGGGCGCCGTTGTAGAGGTAGACGACCTCGGCGGGCAGGCCGGTGGCCTTCGCGACCTTCTCGGCGGCGGTCACGGGGTGTTCGTCGAGGTAGGCGGTGGCTTCCGCCTGGGCCTTCAGGAATGCCTCCAGCACGGCCGGGCGTCTCGTCGCGAAGTCCTCGCGGGCGGTGACGCCGTGGAAGGTGGGGAGGTCCAGCTGGGCGCCGTCGTACAGGGCTTTGGCCTTGCCCTGGTAGGCGAGCAGGCCGGGCCAGGCGACGAACTGCGAGAGCGCGTCCGCGCTGCCCGCGGCGAGGGCCGAAGCGCCCACCGCGGGCTGCTGGTTGAGCTTCTCGATGCCCTGGTCGGGGTCGATGCCGACGCGCTGGAGGGCCCGAACGAGGGTGCCGTCGGCGGCGGATCCGATGCTGGTGGAGACCTTCTTGCCCTTGAGGTCCGTGAGGGAGGTGAGCTTGGAGTCCGGTGCGGTGACGATGGTGTTGAGGCCGCCGCGCAGGTTGTAGCCGGTGACCGAGACCAGGTGGGTGGGCTTGCCGAGCTGTTTGCCGCGGGCGGCGTTGATGAGGAGCGGGAAGTCGCCCATCGAGCCGATGTCGATCTTCCCGGCCGTCATCTGGGCGGTGATGGGGGCGCCGGTGGCGTAGTCCTGCCAGTCGACGTTGTAGGTGTTGCCGTCGCCGAGGGCGTTCAGCGCGTTCTCGAAGTAGCCGAGCGAGCGCAGAAGGGTGCCTGCGGTGACCGTGTTGATGGTCTTGGACTGGTAGCCGACGGTGACGGTCACCGTGGAGCCGCTGCCGGCCTCGGCGTTGCCGCCGCAGGCCGTGAGCGGGAGGAGGAGAAGGACGGCGGACGTGACGACTGCTCTGCGTTTCATGGGAGTTCGGGACCTCTCACCGGAGCAGGTAGGGCATGTTGACCGTGACGGCTCCGGTGGGACAGCGGGCTGCGCACGGGCCGCAGTACCAGCACTCGTCGACGTGCATGTACGCCTTGCCGTTGCTCTCGTCGATGGCGAGGGAGTCCAGCGGGCACATGTCCACGCAGAGGGTGCAGCCGTCGATGCACTTCGACTCGTCGATGGTCACGGGCACGTCGGCCCGCTGGGGCGCCAAGGGCATGGCTGTCTCCAGAAATGTCCGGCAGATATCCAGTGAAATATCCGGCGCGGCAGTGAACCGAAAAGGCCCTGCCGAACGATGAAGAGGTGAAGGGGGATGGGGCGAAGGGAGGACGGGGTGACGGAGGGCGGGGTGGCGGAGGGCGGTCAGAGGGAGCGGTGGAGCAGGCCGCTCATGGTGATGCGGTCGCCGCGGAAGCGGATGAACTCCAGGTCGACCGGGCGGCCGTCGGCGAGATGCGTCAGCCGTTCCAGCATGAGGACGGCCGCGCCGCGCGGGGCTTCGAGTACGGCGGCGGAGTGGGCGTCCGCGTTGACCGCCTCCAGGGTGATCTCGGCGTGGCCGAGACGCTGGCCCGTGATGCCCTCCAGGAGGCGGAAGACGTCGGTGTTCTCCAGGTCGGCGCCGAGCAGGGCGGCGCCGATGTCGAGCGGGATGTAGGTGAGGTCGAGGGAGAGGGGGAGACCGTTGAGGCGACGCAGACGTTCGATGTAGAGGACGTCCGTGCCGGGCGGGATGTGCAGGCGTTCGGCGACCGGGGAGGGCGCGGGGGCGGGGCCCATCGTGCGGACCTCGTTGGTGACCCGGCCGTGCTCACGGAGGGTTTCCGCGAGGCCCATCAGATGGTCTAGGCCGTGCGGGTACTTCTCGGCGACGACGACGGTGCCGACGCCGGGGAGCCGTTCCACGAGGCCTTCGGCCCTGAGGAGGTCGAGGGCCTGGCGGACGGTGTTGCGGGTGGCGCGGTAGTCCGTGGCGAGTGTCGTCTCGTGCGGGAGTGTGCCGTCCGGGAACCCGCCGGCCAGGAGCTGGTGGCGCAGTAGGTCGGCGAGTTGCCTGGCCTGGTCGGCGCGCAGCCGTCGCCGCGCGCGGTGGGCGGCGACGGTGGTCGCGCCTTGGCCGGCGTGGTCTCGGACGCGGTCGGTGGGCGGCATGTTTCGAACCATAGCGAGCCGGTAGGAAAAGCCGTGTTGCCGGAGTGTTGCGCCACCTGCGGGAACGTCAGACAGGGCGATGACCTGCGGAAACGCCATGCGGGGCGCAAGATCTGCCACAGCCGTCGGCCGACGGCTGCCGGCTGTCCGCGGGCGTCAGGACAGCGCCGTCAGTCCCGGCGCGAACGTGATCAGCAGGGGCAGCAGAGGCACCAGCGCCGCAGCCGTCGTCGTGAGCGCACGGTGTCGGCGGCCCAGGCGGGGCGGCGGCTGGAGGAGGCGGTCGACTCGCTCGCCCAGGAGGCGGTGGCTGGAGGCGCAGGACAGAACGCCTCGGTGCTGGTTCAGCTCGATCAGGGCCAGGGCGGTGGTCAGGTGACCGCAGCGGCGGGACGCGGTGTCGTCCGCGGAGAGTTCGACCAGGCGGTGGGTCTGGTCGCAGAAGTGCGAGAAGAGCGGGATACGGGGGAAGCCGGTGGCTAGGGCGGTCGACAGGTGGAGCAGCCAGTCGTGGTGGGCGCGGGCATGGCCGCGTTCGTGGGTGAGGACGGCGTCCAGTTGGTGGGAGGTGAGGCGGTGCAGGGCGCCGGTGGTCACGATCAGCTGGGGCGGGCTGCCCGGCATCCACCAGGCGTCGGGGTACTCGTCCTCCAGCACGAGCAGGGGGCCGCGGGCGGACGGCAGCCCCGCGGGCAGGTCGGGCGCACGCTCCCGCAGGTGGGCCCGGGCCAGGCCGCGGCGCCGGCGGGCGTCGACGAGCTCGCGGGCCAGCATCGCGGTGGTCCAGGCGGCCCCGCAGGCCAGCAGCAGGGTCAGGGCGACCGCCCACAGCGGCGCGGCGGAGAGGTCGTACGCCTCCGTCACCGCGGGCGGCGCGGGTGCGAAGACCTGGGTGCGGACGGTGTGGAAGACGGCGGCCGCGCCCAGCATCAGGGCTGTCAGGCAGCACAGCAGGACCGTGGCGACCAGGCACTGCCACACCCACAGCGCGACCACCGGCTCCCGCTCGGGCCACTCGGCCCGGGTCAGTGCACGCGGGACCGGCACGGCGGCCGCCAGGGCGACGACGCTCAGCAGGAGCAGGCAGACGGTCATGCCACAGGCTCCGGATCCTGGTCGAGAAGGGGGCGTGCGCCGCATGCGCGAGGGGTGCGTGCTGGGTACCCGTGCGCGTGCGGCCGGCTACGGGCGACGGGCTCGGCGCGAGGACCGTGCCCGTCGCCAGTATGACGGCGGCGGCCCCGGGAGTCAGCCCACGACGACCCCCCGATTCAGCCGACGGCGACCTGACCGCCCGCCCGGCTCCTGCTCGGGCAGCGCCCCGTCTCCCGGCCTCGCCCCCAGCCGCCCCGCTCCGTCGCCGTCACTCGGCGGCGGTCACCCGGCCGCTCACCTCGCCCAGGCCCACGCGCAGGCCGCCTGGGCCCGGGGCCCAGGCGGACAGGGTCACCTCGTCGCCGTTCTCCAGGAAGGTGCGCTTGCCGTCGGGGAGTTCGAGGGGGTCGCGGCCGTTCCAGGTCAGTTCCAGGAAGGAGCCGCGCTCCTGCTCGCCCGGGCCGCTGACCGTGCCCGAGCCGTAGAGGTCGCCGGTGCGCAGGGAGGCGCCGTTGACGGTCAGGTGGGCGAGTTGCTGGGCGGCCGTCCAGTACATCGTGGAGAAGGGCGGCTCGGAGACGACGTGACCGTTGAGGGCGACGGAGATGCGCAGGTCGTAGCCGGCAGGTTCGGCGGCCGAGTCGTCCAGGTAGGGAAGGAGCGGGTGGGTGCGCTCCGGGGGCGTGACCCGCGCCGCCTCCAGCGCCTCCAGCGGGGTGATCCACGCCGATACCGACGTGGCGAAGGACTTGGCGAGGAACGGGCCGAGCGGGGCGTACTCCCAGGCCTGGATGTCACGGGCCGACCAGTCGTTGAGCAGGCACAGGCCGAAGACGTGCTCACGGAAGTCGGCCAGCGCCACCGGGCTGCCCTGCCGCGAGGGCACGCCGACCACGAAGCCGACCTCGGCCTCGATGTCCAGCCGCACGGACGGGCCGAAGACGGGAGCCGGGTCGGCAGGCGCCTTGCGTTGGCCCGACGGGCGGACGACGTCCGTGCCGGAGACGACGACCGTGCCGGCGCGGCCGTGGTAGCCGATGGGCAGGTGCTTCCAGTTGGGCGGGAGGGCGTCCACGGCGTTCGGGCGGAAGATCGCGCCCGCGTTCACGGCGTGGTGCTCGGAGGAGTAGAAGTCGACGTAGTCGGCGACCTCGAAGGGGAGGTGCAGGGCCACCGAGGACAGCGGGTGGAAGAGCGGTTCGACCGTGGAGCGGTGGGACGGGTCCGTCACCCACTCCGTCAGCTCGCGTCGTACCTGCGACCAGGCCGTGCGGCCCGCCGCCAGCAGCGGGTTGAGGGTCGGCGCCGCGAGGAGGCCGGCGTGCGGCGAGCCGAGCGCACGGGCCGCCGCGCCCGCATCGAGGACGTGGTCGCCGAGCCGGACGCCGACGGTCCGTTCCGTCGAGCCGGGCAGGGAGAAGACGCCGTAGGGGAGATTGTGCGGGCCGAAGGGGTCGCCCTCGGGGATGTCGAAGGGGGGCATCGGGTACTGCCTCTCTTTCGTGCGCTCTCTGGTGCTCGCCATGTCGTGCTCACGCTGTGCGCGAAGGGTGTTCGGCCGGTGCGTCGAGTCGGGCCACACGTTACGGCCGACCTCGCAGGAGCCGCACGGGGGCGGTGCCGGGGAGGTGCGCGCAGTCGCAGCGCTCCGCTTACGGTTGCTCACCCGAAGTTGTCCACAGGCCGGTCCGCAATCTTGACGGACCGGGTCGAAAGGGGCGAGTCTGGGCGGGTGCTGGAAGGCCTCGGGGAGGGGGTCTTCCTGTGGCACACCTGGGGGGCGGATGGCCATAGGGGAGGCCGGCCTCGGGTCGGCGCGGCGTGGCTCACGGCCGAAACGGCTGGAAGCGGCGATGCGCGACAGACTCGGCCGGGAATGCGTGTACGTGCCGTCGTGCAGATTCGGGTTGTTCGTGGCCCTGCGCCACTGGTGCCCGCCCGGCGGACGCGTGCTGATGTCGCCGGTCAACGACGACGTGATCTTCTTCGTGGTGCTCGCGGCCGGTCTCAGGCCCGTGCAGGCGCCGTTGAACCCGCTGGACGCGTCGATCGACGTGGACGCGGTGCCCGACGAGGTGTGGGGCTCGCTGTCGGCGGTGCTCACGACGAATCTGTACGGGAACCCGGACGACACGCCGAGACTGCGCCGGAAGTGCGACGCGCTCGGCATCCCGTTGTTCGAGGACGGGGCGCACGCCATCGGCAGCGAGGTGGGCGGCCGCCCGGTGGGGGCCTGGGGCGACGCCTCCGTCTTCAGCCTGTCCAAGCATGTCGGCGCCAAGGCCGGGGGCTTCCTGGCCTGCGCGGACCCGGGGCTGCGCGAGGCCCTGACGAAGACCTGCGAGGACCTGCTGCTGCCGAGGCGGCCCTCGGCGGAACTCGCCTACGCCGTCCGGCCGTACGCGGAGGCGACGGTGCGCGGGCTGCGGCTGCGGCGGGCGGCCTGGGCCACCCTGCGGCTGCTCGGGCGGATGGAGCGGGAGGAGATCCGGATGCCGCTGCGGCCGGGCGAGCTGGCCCGCGCCGTCGACGCGGCGCCGGACCTCGCCGCGCACGACTCCTGGGTCCGGGTCGACATGCACGACTACCGGCTGCGTTCCGGTTCGCTGCGGATGGGCCGGATCGGGCGCAGGCTGGAGCGGCTGGACGAGGTGCTGGCCGCCTGCCGGGCGGGCACGGAGCTGCTGCTGTCGACGCCGTGGGCGCGGCCCTGCGCGCCCCGCGCCGAGCGTGCCCAACCTCTCTTCCGGGTCCCCCTGTTCGTCGCCGACAGGGATGCCGCGATCGCGGCGCTCGCCCGGCGGGGCATCGTCGTGGGGTACCTCTATGACCCGCCGCTGGACGACTACGCGGGCGCCGCTTTCACCGACCTGTCGCCCGATCCGGCAGGGGCCCGCTGGTTCGCGCGGCACGCGCTGCCGGTGGATCCGCTGCGGGCCCGGCAGGTCGTCGAGGTGCTTCAGGAGTCCGGCGCACGGCCGGCCGACGCGCCGGGAGGGCTGGAGCCGAGCCGTGGCTGAGACGCAGGCCGAGATCCACGAGATCCAGGTGCCCGAGCCCGCGGTGCCGCCCACCGGGAAGGCCGGGAAAGCCGGAAGGTCTGGGAGGTCTGGGAAGGCCGGCGAGGAAGCGGTGGTCGGCCCGAAGCCGGCCGACAGCGGCCAAGGCTCCGACTCCCTCTTCAGGAACGCCTACTTCCTGATGCTCAGCACCGGCGTCTCCGCCGTGCTGGGCCTGGGCTTCTGGCTGGTGGCCGCCCGCTACTACTCGACAGAGGCCGTCGGCCAGGGCTCCGCAGCGATCGCCGCGATGCGCCTGCTCGCCAGCATCACGGCGACGACGATGATCGGCGCCGTCGTCCGCTTCGTGCCGCGGGCCGGCCGGGCGACCGGCTCGCTGGTGTGGCGGGCGTACGCGGCCAGTTCGGTGGTCGTGGTCATCGCCGCGTTCGTCTTCCTGCTCACCCTCGACCTGTGGGGGGCGTCGTACGCGCCGCTGGGGACGCCGGCCGCGGGGGCGGCGTTCGTCGTGGCGTGCGTGGCGTGGGCGCTGCTCACCCTCCAGGACGGGGTGCTCACCGGGCTGCGCAGGTCGGGGTGGGTGCCCATCGGCAACGCGGTGTTCTCGGTCGGCAAGCTGATCCTGCTCGTCGTGTTCGCGACCGCGCTGCCGGCGCTCGGCATCTTCATCTCCTGGGCGGCGGCGATCGCGCTCTCGACGGTGCCGCTGGGCTGGCTGATCTTCCGCCGGCTCATCCCGCGCCAGATCGCAGCCGACCGTGACCTGGAGCCGCCCCGGCTGCGCGAGATGGGCCGCTTCCTCGCGGGGGACTCGCTGGGCGCGCTGTTCAGCCTGGCCATGATCAACCTGCTGCCGGTGATGGTCGCGGTGCGCTTCAGCGCCGCGGAGAACGGCTACTTCTACGTGGCGTACACCGTCGGCGGCACGATGGAGTTCATGGCCATCAACATGGCCTCCTCCCTCACCGCCCACGCCTCGCACGACCCGCGCCATCTGGCCGACGGTGTGCGCGGGGCGCTGCGCCGGATGACGCTGCTGCTGGTGCCGGTGGTGCTGGTGCTGGTGCTGTTCGCCCCGCAGATCCTGCTGCCCTTCAACGAGGACTACGCCGAGCACGGCACCACCGTGCTGCGGCTGCTGGCCGCCGGGGCGCTGCCGAGGGTCGTGGTCGAGCTGTACATCGGAGTGCTGCGGGTCCAGGGGCGCACCGGAGTGCTCGCCGCGCTCCAGGGCGCCATGTGCACGATGGTGCTGGGCAGTGCGGCCCTGCTGTTCGCGCCGGCCGGGATCGCGGGGGCGGGCTGGGCGGTGCTGCTCAGCATGACGTTGATCGCCGTCGTCTCGGTGGTCGGGCTGCGGGCCGCGCTCCGGGAGACCGACGGGGTGCCCGCCGTCCCCTGCGTCCCCGCCGTTCCCGCCGTCCCTGCCGTTCCCGCCGACCTGGTCCCGGCCTCCGCCCCCGCCGACGCCCCGCCCGCGTACGGCACCCACTGGGCCCGTCTCAACGCCACCGCCGGGTACGGCACGAACTGGGCCCGCCGGGCCGCGGACGAGCACGGGGCGTCGGACCAGGACACGGTCGCGCTGTTCATCGGGCGTCCCGGCTACGAGCGCGAGGCGCTGGAGGCGGACACCCTCGCGGTGATCGTCCGGCCGCACCAGCAGGGCGGCCCGGTCGGGCGGAGCGTCGAGCCGCGCGCGTCGGCGGCGGCGTCGATACCCGCACCCGCACCCGCGTACGAGGGGAACGGGATCTGGTCCGAGCGGTGGCAGCGACGGCTGCGGGCCGGACTGTGGGCGCTGATCGGGGTCACCGCCGGATGCTTCGGGGCCGGGTTGCGCGACCTGCCGTGGTTCGGCGGCCGCCTCCCGGACCGCCTTCCGGACGGCCTTCCGGACGGCCTGGCGGCAGATCTCGCCGGGCCGCTCGGCGGGCGGGAGATGCTCGGTCTGCTGCCCGGTCCGGCGCTCGCCGCCGGTGTCGCGCTGCTCGTGCTGTTCGTTGCCGCGGTGACGCTGTGCGTGCGGCGCGAGGGGTGGCTGCCCGGCACGGCCCTCGCGGTCGTCGCCCTCGCCCTGTATTCCGTGCCGGTGGCGTTCGGGCGGGAACCACGGGCGCTGGGCGGGACGTTCTATACGGAAACGGCCGGTTTCTTCGCGGAGACGCTGGGCCTGCCCGGGCCCGAACCGCTGCTGCGCTGGGTGCCGCCCGTCTGCCAGTTGCTGTGCCTCATCACGCTGTGGCAGCTGCTCGCCCGGGTGGGTGGACGGCTGCCGTGGGCAGCACGCTGGGGGGTCGTGTTCCTCGCCGCCGTGGGGGGCTGGGCGGGGCGCGCGGCGCTCGCTCCGGTCGCGCTGCCGTTGCTCGGCCTGCTGTTCCTGCTCGTCCTTCTCCTGTCGCTCCACCGCGCCGAAACGCCGGCGGAGCCTGAGGCGGCCCAGGACCCACACCGTTCACCAGTGAACGAGAGACCCGGGGCCCGCATTCGCGACTGACCGCATTCGCGACTGACCGCATTCGCGACTGACTGCATCCGCGACTGACCGCATCCGCGACTGACCGCACCAGCGACCGACCACGTTTCAGAGCCGAACGCCAGGGGGGAACCGTCGTGCGTCCGCCAACCACTCCAAGGGGAAGACCAGCTACGACGCCGCCGCAGCCGATCCCGGGGACCACCGTCACCCAGGAGTCGCACGGCTCGGCGGGCGGTGACGCGGTGACCGACCTCTCCGACCTGCCGCCCGCGCGCCCCTGGCGCAGCTCCGGGCTGTGGTCGGCCGCCGCGCTGCTCGCCGCGCTCGCCCTGTGGGGGTACGCGGTGACCCACACCGATGTCTCCGACCTCGGCGACTTCGGTCTCGTCACCGCGCTGCACCCCGCCTTCTGGGCCGGCCTCGCGCTGCTCACGGCCGGCTTCTGGTTCACCCTGCGCGGCCCGCACCGCCACCCGGCCTGGGCGCCGGCGTTCGTGGTCGGGCTGCTGGTGATGGAGCGGGCCACACAGGCCGTGGTGTACCCGACGCCGCTGTACGCGTGGGCGTGGAAGCACGACGCGGTCATCGACCATCTGCTGACGGCGGGCCATCTGCAGACCGCGGACGCGCTTGGCGACATGGCCGTCTACGACCAGTGGCCGGGCTTCTTCGCCGCGCAGGCCACGCTCGTGAAACTGCTCGGTGTGGACTCCGCCGCGCAGTTCATGGCCTGGTGGCCCCTGGTCTCCAGCCTGATGCTGCTGCTTCCGCTGCTGCTGATCTACCGCACGTTCACCGAGGACCGCCGCCTGATCTGGACCGCGGTCTGGCTGTTCTACGTCGCCGACTGGGTGGGCCAGGACTACTTCTCGCCCCAGTCCGTGGCCTTCGCCCTGCACCTCGGCGTCCTGGCCGTCGTCCTGCGCCGATACGCGAGCGGCGGCACGGCGGGCGGCAGGACAGTCGGGACGACGGGCGGCACGGCGCGGCAGACCGTGTGGACGGTGCTGCTCACCCTGCTGGTCGTCGCCATCGTCATCTCGCACCAGCTCACCCCGGCCATGCTGGTGGTGTCCCTGGCCGCCCTGTTCTTCGCCCGCCGCTACCGCGACCGGGTCCCGCTGATCACCACCGCCGTGATCTTCCTGGCCTGGTGTCTCACCGCCGCCCTGCCCTTCCTGTCCGCCACGATGCCGGACATGCTCCGCTCCGTCGGCGACGTCGGTGGCAACGTCGCCACCGGGTACGGCGCGACCCCCACCGGCACCGGCGCGGTGACGACGTCCTGGGCGGCCCGGCTGCTGTCGGGCTCGGTGCTGCTGCTCGCGGCGTTCGGCGCACTGCGCCGGCCGGTGCTGCGCCACCGGGCTCTGCCGCTGCTGCTGCTCGCCCTGGCCCCGCTGCCGATGTTCGCGGCGAGCAGCTACGGCGCGGAGATGATCTTCCGGGTGCTGATGTTCATGCTGCCCGGCGCCGCGTTCTTCGCGGCGGCGGCCTTGCTGCCCCAGGTGCGCACGCAGGCGGCCGTGGAGGCGCAGGGCGTGCGGCCCGAGCCCCGCCGCTTCGTCTGGCTGCCCCTGCTCGCCCTCCTCGCCGGCACGTTCGCCTTCGTGCCGAGCTACTCCGGCAAGGACCGCATCAGCTACTTCCCGCCGGCCGAGGTGGACCTCGTGCAGCAGGTCTTCGACCAGGCGCCCGACGGCTCCCTCGTCGTCGCCGCCGACCGCAACTACCCGCTCGCGTTCGCCGACTACTGGCGGGTGGACCACTACTGGTTCCTCGACGACGCCCGCCATCACGTCGACCTGATCGTGCGGGACCCGGCGGCCACCCTCGCCCGCGACATGGCGTCCGTGGAGTCGCCCGCCCGGTCCTATCTGCTGTTCACCCAGGGCCAGTTGGCCGACTCCGAGATGAACGGCCTGCTCACCGAAGCCCAGTTGACCCGCATCGAGAAGTCCGTGGCCGCGTCCCCGCTGTTCGAACGGGTGGCCCACAATAGCGCGGGCTCGGCCTACGCGCTGAAGGCGCCGGCGACCACGACATCGAAGGCGCCGAAGGCGCTGAAGGAGGCGGGCCGATGACCCCGCAGGAACTCGTGGTCCGGACGCTGCCCCCGTTCGGCGGCTGGCTGGCCCTCTCCGCGCTCGCGCTGCCCGACGGCTCCGGGCTGCGCGGAGTGGCCATGGTGGCCTTCCTCGCGGTGGGCCCGGGCGCGGCCCTGGTCAGAATCTGCGGGCCGGCGCTGGGCGCGCGGCCCGCCGAAGGCCCCGTCGAACGCAGGGACCCGGCCTTCGAACGCCACTCCGACCTGCTGGAGCGGCTGATGCTGATCGTGTTCCTGAGCGTCGCCGTCGTCCTGATCGACGCGACGGTGTTCATCGCCACGCACGCCTTCAGCGCGCAGCGCGTCCTGCTGACGCTGACGCTGCTGACCACCATCGCCGCGTTCTGCCCGCCGCTGCGCGCCTCCCCGCCGAGGACGAGCACGAGGGCGAGGACTGGGAAGGGTACTGCTCTGTGAGGTTGCTCCACCTGCTCCGCCACGACCTACCCGCGCACCGCCACCGACGCTCCACCCGCCCCCGCCCGAAGAGCCGCCCCGCCGTCCGCCCCACGGTCCGCCCCACTGTCCGTCCGGCAGTCCGCCCCGTGGCCCGCCGCGTCAGCCGCCGTCTGCTCCTGGTGGTCTCCGCCGCCCTCTGCGCGGCGCTCACCGCCGCGCTCCTCCTGCGCGACGGCTTACCGGAGGGCTCGGGCGGGCCGGGGCAGGTCATCGGGTCGCGGCCCTCCGCGCTCGGCGGGCAGTGCGCGCCGACGGCGCTGCTCGAACCGCCCTGCGGGGCCTGGTTCGGCGCGTTCGTGCCGCACGACAAGGGGAACCTGCTGGAGAAGGTCCACGCCTACGAGCGGAAGGTGGGCCGCAAGCTCGACATCGTGTACACGTACCACGACATGTCTCTCGCCCAAGGGGCCCGTCTGGAAGGGCAGTTGCTCACCCCGGAGGAGAAGCGGGTCGCCGCCGACGGCCATCTGCTGCTGCTGTCCTGGGAGAGCAAGTGGTGGGGTGGAGCCGACACGCAGCAGCCCACCTGGAAGCAGATCGCCGACGGCGACCTCGACGCGTCCGTCATCGACGTGCAGGCCCGGCGCGTCAAGCAGTACGGGGAGAAGATCTTCCTCTCCTTCGACCTGGAGATGGACACCCGCACACCGGCCAGCGGCACCCCGGAGGACTACGTCAGGGCGTACCGGCACATCCACGACCGGTTCCGGGAGCTGGGCGTGACCAATGTGGTGTGGACCTGGATCACCACGGGCTATCTGGCCCACGCCGACCTGATCAAGCGGATGTATCCCGGCGACGACTACGTCGACTGGGTCGCCTACAACCAGTACAACTACTACCAGTGCCACAAGGCGGGCTGGCTGTCCTTCGCACAGACCCAGCGGGCCACGCACGACTGGATACGCAAGAACATCTCCGCCGACAAACCGCTGATGCTCTCCGAGTTCGGCACCGCGAACGACCCGACCGAGCCGGACCGGCAGGCCGAGTGGTACGCGCAGGTCCCGGCGGTGCTGAAGGGCCTGACCGGGGTCAAGGCCGCGCTCCAGTGGAACTACCGCGATCCGGGCCCGCACTGCGATCTGGCGGTGGCCAACGACGACGCCTGGGGCAGCCTGCGCAAGGCGGTCTCCGACCCCTACCTCAACCAGCCGTTGACGTAGGGGTTCAGCCCGCGAAGACGGGCCCGCGCACCACCGCGCGGGTCCGGCGGTACCAGCGCCACGCGACCGTCTTCGCGCTGTCGCGGTACGGCGCGACCCGCGCCCCCCGGCCCGCGAGCCAGTCCTCGACGTCGGCGACGGTGTGGCCGCGGCGCACGATGAGCCGGGCGATGCGGTAGTGCTCGTCGCGGTCCGAACTGAGCGCGTGGCGTACGGCGGTGGCCGTCTCGTACCCGGCGGCGGCCGCCATGCGCCGCACCCGCCCGCTGTTGTAGCCGTGCGGGTAGGCGAGATGGCGGACGGGATGCCCGAGGGCGTCCTCCAACACGGCCCGGGAGGCGTGCAGTTCGTGCGCCAGGGCGCGGGGCGCGAGGGTGTCCAGCTGGGCGTGGGTGACCGTGTGGCTGCCGACCTCCATGCCGTACTGCTCCAGCTCCGCCGCCCGCGCCAGCGTCATCATCGGCGCGGGCGGCAGCAGGCTGCGCCCGCCCGCGACGAGGGCCCCGGTGGTGAGATAGGCGGTGGCGGACAGCCCTCGCCCGGCCAGCGCCTCGGCGGTCGGTCCGGGCAGGTCGGCGAAGCCGTCGTCGAAGGTCAGCAGCACCGGACGCGCGGGCAGCGGCGCCCGCCCCGCGAGATGGTCGGCGAGCGCGCCGATGGTGACGGGCGTTCGGCCGCTGCCGACGACGGCGTCGAGATGCGCGCCGAACTGCTTCGGGCTGACGGTGAACTCGGCGATCCAGTCCGGCGGATCCTCCATCACGGCGTGATACAGAAACACCGGGATGCTGCCGCCCCCGCTGCTCCCGCTGCCCCCGCCACCCCTGTTGCCCCCGTCACCCCGGCCGCCCCCGCCGCTCCCGTCGCCCCTGTGCGCGGCCGCCGTCATCGCGCCGCACCTCGCAGCGCGCGCCGGGCTCGCAGATAGCCCACCGGCCCGTACAGCATGCCGCGCCGCTGGAGCCGGGACAGGCGTCCGGGCCAGGCGTGCGTCCGCTCGTCGTGCCCACCGGGCGCACTCCCCAGCCCGCTCTCGTGCCCGCTCTCCGGCCCACCCCCCGGCGCACGCCTCGCGTCCCGCCCAGCCTCACGGCTCGCCGTCAGCGTCCGGGCGTAGAGGAGCCCCCGGGGCAGCCGGGCCAGGAACGCCGGCAGCAGCCCCGGCCGGTTGACCAGGATCGCGGTGAGGTAGGCGGTGAGGCCGGCGCCATAGCCGTACGCCTGGGTCTCCAGGTCCTGCCAGGTCTCGCGGTGGCAGTGCCAGACCAGGGCCTGCGGGGTGTAGTGCAGGCGGTGGCCCTGGGCGAGGAGGCGGACGAACCCGTAGAGGTCGTCGCCGCCCAGCGCGAGCGTCCCCGCGCCCGTCGCCGGGTCGAAGCCGCCGACCGTCCGCAGCGCCTCCGTCCGGAAGGCCATGTTGGCCCCGGAGCCGAAGCGTCCCGCCGTGAAGGGGAACAGCGGCTCGTCGGCGGGCGGGTCCTGCGGATCGTACGTCCGTGCCGTGAAGCCCTTCGCGAAGCCGCCGTGGCTCTCCAGCAACACCTGGGCGGGGGTGCGCAGCCGGGCCGGCAGGATCAGGCCGGTGGCGCAGCCGAGGGCGGGGTCGGCGACGAAGGGCGCGGTGAGTTCGGTGAGCCAGCGCGGGTCGGCCACGACGTCGTCGTCGGTGAAGGCGATCACCTCGCCGCGCGCGGCCTCGACGCCCTTGTTGTGCGCGACGGCGAGACCGGGCGTCGGCTCGGTCACGTACCGCACGCGCTCGGCGTACTTGTGCGTCACCAGGTCCCGGGTCGCGTCCGTCACGGGCGCGTTGTCGACGACGACGATCTCGAAGTCCGGGTGGTCCTGGGCGAGCAAGGAGTCGAGGGCGTGGGCGAGTCGCCCGGCACGCTCGCGGGTGGCGATGACGACGGTGGTGAACGGCACGGCGGTGGGGAACGGTACGGCGGTGGTGAACGGTCCGGCGGTGGCGCCCACGGTCGCTGAAGGCTCCCCGGAAGAGAGCTCCCGTGTGGCGAGCCGGGTGAGGACCGTCTTCGGATCGGCCCCCTCGGGCACCTGCCCGAGCAGCGTGCCGATCGGTCGCCCACCCTGCCTGACCAGCACGAACACCTCGCCGTGCGCGACGGGCGGGCTGCCCGGCCCGGGTCTGAGCAGACCGCCCTCGTCCAGTTCGAGCTCGGCGATCTGCACGGGCCCGATGTCGAGGAACCTCTGGATCTCCCGCTCTGTCTCCTGCCGAGCATGCGTCGCGCGGGACATGAACCCCCCTCGTTTCATGACCGTTTCCATGACCGTCAGGAACGGCGCAGCCGGCCCGCGCTCTTCAGGGTCCGTGCGGCCGCCGCCGCGAGCCTCGGCCGGTTGCGCACGAAGTGGTGTGCGCGGCGGGACGGTTCACGGCTGAGCCAGTAGAGCGCGGCGCCCGCCCCCGGACGCGTCCACGCCCCCTCGTACACGGGAAGCTCCCCGGTCCTCAGCGAGTCCTTGTACTCGGCCGCGCCCCGTCCCAGGTCGAGCAGGCCGATGCCCTCGGAGGCGGCCGCCTCGGCCATCCGTAGATGCAGCACCAGGCCCGGCGAGAACTTCGAGAACTCCGGGTCGTACGACGGGAACCAGCACGCCAGGACGGTCGCCGAACGCAGGCCGAAGTGCGCGGCGATCGGTCGGTCGCCGGCGTAGAGGACGGAGAGCGTGCCGGCGCACTCGGGAGCGCGTGTCTCGTGGAGCAGGTTCACGAGCCGGGTGATCCACTCCTGCGCGAACCGGTCCCGGCGGCCGGTCCTGCGGTACTGCGCGGACTTCCACGCCATGAGCGTGCGCAGTGCGGCCGGGTCGCGTTCGTCGAACACGAACCGCAGGTCGCCGACCTGGCGGCCGAGCCGGCGCTCCTTGGCGAGGGTCGTCTTCAGGAACTTCGGCGACTGGGCGCGCAGTACGGACTCGTAGGTCTCGTACCCCTTTGCCACGTCGATGACGTAGGAGGCGTACTCCGCGGCGGTGTGGCGGGCGAACAGCCCTTGTTCCGCCTCCAGGTTGTCGAAGGCGAAGCTCGACAGGGAGCACGCCCGCATCAGTTCCTCGGCGTTCAGACCGAGTCCCGGGCTCAGTACGGCGCCCTGCGCGTCCGAGACGCCGTACGCGAGGGCCTGGCCCTGGCCGAGCGGGCCCCGCTCATGGGGCAGGAAGCCGACCGGCTCGCGCCCCTCGTACACCACCGCCACCCGCGCGCGTGCCCGCACGCGGCCCACTGTGTCGGTGAACTCCGGTTCCATGAAGGGGTTGCGCGGCAGCGTCGACGCGGCGCGCAGCGCGCGCCACCGCTCCCTCTCCCCCTCGCCGAGGCCTTCCGGCCTCAGCACACGAATGCGCCCACTGCTCAACCTGACCCCCCGATCAAGTCCCCCTGGACACCTGGACGGTACCGCTCCATCAGGGCGTCGCGGTAGGTAGCGTCGCATGTTGTTGCCAACTGGTGCAGAGGCCTTTAACCGTCCGCTACCCGGCGATGTGTCAGAAAGCTGTTTCTTTTAAAGGGGAGTTGGCAGAACCGGACAGGACCTGGCCGTCGTCCGGTTCGCGTCGAACCCGTGGGGCGTGGGATCCGTATTCTCTGATCATGGCCGCACCCATCGCATATGCCCCGCGCACCGCGTACTCGCTCATCGCCACCGACCTGGACGGAACGCTGCTCCGCGGCGACGACACCTTCTCCGACCGGTCGCTCGACGTGCTCGCGCGGGTGAGGGCGGCCGGCGCCTGCCATCTGGTCGTGACCGGACGGCCGGCGCCCCGGGTCCGCCCGCTGCTGGACAACCTGCGCGGCGGCGGGCTCGCGGTGTGCGGACAGGGCGCGCAGTTGTACGACGCCGGCGCGGACCGTCTGCTGTGGTCGGTCACCCTGGACCGGGAACTCGCCGAGACCGCGCTCGGCAAGATCGAGGCCGAGGTCGGGCAGGTGTACGCGGCCGTCGACCAGGACGGCGTCGACGGGCTGACGCTCATCGAGCCGGGCTATCTGATGCCGCACCCGACGCTGCCCGCGCTGCGCGTCGGCTCGCGCGACGACCTGTGGTGCGAGCCGATCAGCAAGGTGCTGCTGCGCCATCCCGGGCTGTCCGACGACGAGTTGGCGGCCACCGCCCGCTCGGTGGTCGGCTCGCTGGCCACCGTGACCATGTCGGGTCCCGGCACGGTCGAGCTCCAGCCCTGCGGCATCACCAAGGCGACGGGGCTGGCCCTGGCCGCCGAGCACCTCGGTCTGCGGCCCGAGGACACCCTCGCCTTCGGCGACATGCCGAACGACATCCCGATGTTCGACTGGGCCGCCCACGGCGTCGCGATGGCCAACGCCCACCCCGAGCTCAAGGCGGTGGCCGACGAGGTGACGACGTCGAACGAGGACGACGGCGTGGCCATCGTCCTCGAACGGTTGTTTGCTTAAGGCTCCGCGGCTCCGCGGCTTTGCGGATCCGCTGACGACTTCGCACGGAAGCAGCGGAAGCAGCGGAAGCGGGTGTCAGTACGCGCCGAAGACGTTGTCGATCGAGCCGTACCGCGCGGCCGCGTAGTTGCAGGCGGCGGTGATGTTCGCTACCGGGTCGTACGGGTTGAAGGATGTGCCCGCCACGTGGTAGGCGAGGAAGGTCGGGTCGATGACCTGGAGCAGGCCCTTGGACGGGGTGCCCGCGGCCGCGTTGGAGTCCCAGAGGTTGACTGCGTTCGGGTTGCCCGACGACTCGCGCATGACGTTGCGGTAGATGCCGTTGTACGTGCCCGGGATGCCCTTCTGGGCCATGATCGCGAGCGACTCGCGGATCCAGCCGTCGAGGTTGTTGGTGTACCCGGCGGTCGTGACGGTCGCGGCGGTGGTCGCCGTCGTGGCGGCGGAGGCGCTGGTCGCGCCGATGAGCGGGAGGGCGAGCACGGCCGCACCGGTGCCGGCGACGGCGAGGGTGCGGAAGAGACGGTTGCGGCGCGGCTGAGCGGCAGCGGGCATGACGAAGTTCCTCTCCTTCGCCTGCGAGGTGAGCTGTCGGGTTCGGGCGGGAGCTGCCCGGCCGCGCCCTGACGGACACGACTTCACCCCAAGCCGTACCGGTATGTCCGAATCAACCGTAAAAACTGGAGATGTCGAAAATATTCAGTACGGCGACTTACCTGGTTCCCCCGCTCCTGCCGAGCGTTCTAGTAGGTGGTCCGGGCGGCGGCAGGATTCGGCGTCCGCCCGACAGGCCGGGAACGTATGCGAGAGCACATGTCCGGAACAAGTACCGGATTCACAGATCAGCCCTATTGACCTTGGTCTGGGGCGTATGGGGTGCTTGATCCTTTGGTACTGCAAAGCTTCAACTGGCGTTTGCGGCACGGCGGGAACCGGGGGAGGCTCGGTAGGGGTGGAGGCGGTGCGGGGCGGGTACGCGTGACTCAACTCACCACGGGGCGCAAGAGTGGTAAATCGGTCAATAAACTCAAGTCATAGTTAATTGGTCGAGCGGGTGGACGTGGGGGCTGTCGGTGATCGAAACGTGACCGGATACGCTGACTTGAGTGAGCCTTGAGTGAGCGCAGAGACCTATCGACAAACCGCGTAATCGCCCGTAGACACCAGCAGACAGGAGACCCCTCGTGACCGTCGTCGAGCCGTTCGGGCTGAGCGTGCGGGACCAGGTTCTGGAAGCCGATGTCCAGGCCGGGTTGGCGGCTGTCGAGGAGGGCTTGCTCGAGGCAACCAAGAGTGAGGTTCCGTTCATCACGGAGGCGGCCCAGCACCTGCTGCGGGCGGGCGGGAAGCGGTTCCGTCCCCTGCTCGTGATGCTCGCGGCGCGGTTCGGCGACCCGTACGCGCCGGGGATCGTGCCGTCCGCGGTGGTCGTGGAACTGACCCATCTGGCCACGCTGTACCACGACGACGTGATGGACGAGGCCGAGGTGCGGCGGGGGGTGCCGAGCGCGAACACCCGCTGGGGCAACTCGGTCGCCGTGCTCACCGGCGACTTCCTCTTCGCCCGTGCCTCGCACATCCTGGCCGACCTCGGGCCCGAGGCGGTGCGGGTGCAGGCCGAGGCGTTCGAGCGGCTGGTCACCGGACAGATCCTGGAGACCGCGGGGCCGGTGGACGGCCGCGACCCCGTGGAGCACTACCTGGACGTCCTCGGCGGCAAGACCGGCTCGCTGGTGGCGGTGTCCTGCCGGTTCGGCGCGATGATGTCGGGCGCCGACGAGACGGTCGTGGACGTGCTGACCCAGTACGGGGAGCGGCTCGGGGTCGCCTTCCAGCTGGCGGACGACGTCCTGGACATCGCGTCCGACTCCCATGAGTCCGGCAAGACGCCGGGCACGGACCTGCGCGAGGGCGTCCCGACCCTCCCGGTGCTACGACTGCGGGAGCGGGCCGCGCGGCTGGAACTCCCGGAGGACATCGCCCTGTGCGAGCTCCTGGACTCCGACCTCGGCGACGACGCCAAGCTCGCGGAGGCGGTGGCCGCCTTCCGGGCCCACCCCGCGCTGGAGCAGGCCCGCCGGGACACGGTCCGGTACGCGAAGGACGCCCGCGCCGCGTTGGCGCCGTTGCCGGAGTGCGACGCGAAGGCGGCGCTGCTGGAACTCTGCGACGCGGTGGTCCACCGAGCCGGCTGACCGGTCCGGTCACGACCGGGCCGGCCCGGGCCTGCCCCGGCGGGGACTTCGTCCCCCCGCGCCCGGCGCCTCCGGAGCTCCTCACCCTGTGCTTCCGGACCTCCGCGCCCGGCGTCTCCGGACCTCCGCACCCTGTGCCCGCCCCCTACGGGTCGACCGCCCAACTCCGCCGCCATGTCATACCGCAGGCGTACGCGGAGTTGAGTCCTCGGTCTGACGCTTCCTCCGGTGGGATTTGGTGAGATGGGAATCGCGGAAAACACCACTCCTCACCGATTCGGGTGAGAATGGCGGCTCGGGGTGGGGACGTTCAACGTGAGATGACCGGCCGCCGCCGACGACGGAGGTAAGGCACACATGGCACCGAACGCATCCGACGACAGCACGACCGCCGGGGAGGTCGACGACCTGCGCGCCGGTCGGCGCAAGGCCGTACGGTACGTCGTCCCGGTCACCGTCGTGGGCATCGCGGCGGCGACGATCGGGCTCGTCCCGGCGCTCGCCGACTCCGGCGACCCCGACCTGCCGAAGATCACCGCGCAGCAGCTCCTCGACAAGATCGCCGCGTCGGACGTACAGCAGCTGTCCGGCACCGTGAAGATCACCACCGATCTGGGTCTGCCCGACCTCGGCGGCCTGGAGAGCGGGCTGCTCTCCGGGGTCGCCCAGCAGGGCGGTGACGGATCGTCCGCCGACCCGTCCGCCAAGCTCACCGAACTGGCCTCCGGCACGCACACCCTGCGCGTCGCCGCCGACGGCCCGGACCGGCAGAAGCTCTCCCTTCTGGAGAACGCAGCCGAGTACAGCGTCATCCACAACGGCAAGGACGTGTGGGGGTACGACAGCGCCTCCAACGAGGTCTACCACTCCACCGTCGACGAGAGCGCGGACAACGGCGGGGACAGGACCGGGAAGGACGCCGACCCCGTTCCGGCCACGCCCAAGGAGCTCACCGAGGACGCCCTGAAGGCGGTCGACGACACGACCTCCGTGACCGTCGACGGCACCGTCCAGGTCGCCGGCCGCGACGCCTACAAACTGCTGGTCAAGCCGAAGCAGTCCGGCTCCACGGTCGGCGCCATCAGCGTGGCCGTCGACGCGAAGACGGGCCTGCCGCTGAAGTTCACGCTGACCCCGGCGAGCGGCGGCGCAGCCGTCGTGGACGCGGGCTTCACCCAGGTCAGCTTCTCCAAGCCCGCGGCCTCCACCTTCGACTTCACCGCCCCCAAGGGCGCGAAGGTGACCGAGGGCGACGAGGCCGGCAAGAGCGACGAGAGCGGCGCGGCGCCCGAGGGCTTCGGCGGGTCCGGCACGCCCGAGACCCTCGCGCAGGACTTCGAGGGCGCCGGCGGTCCCAACGTCATCGGCAAGGGCTGGACCTCCGTCGCCACCTTCGGCACCGGCGGCGAGGGCGTCCCCTCGGGCTCCGACACCGGCTCCGACGCGGGCGGCGCGCTCGGCGGCTTCCTCGGCTCCTTCGGCGACAAGGTGAGCGGCAAGTTCGGCTCCGGCACCGTCTACTCCACCCGTCTGATCAACGCCCTGATCACGGACGACGGCAAGGTCTACGTCGGCGCGGTCACCAAGGACACCCTGGTGAAGGCGGCGAACACGGGGAAGTAAGGGGAAGCAGGAGCAGGCGGTACCGGTACCGCCGGGTACGGGCACCGGAGATCGCGGAGTCGATGGGGGAGCGGATGGGGGAGCGGATGGGGGAGCCCGTGAGGGAGTCCACGGAGGACGACGGCGCCGCCATCCACACCCGCGCCCTCACCAAGCGCTACCGCGGCGGCCAGCTCGCCGTCGACGGTCTCGACCTGACCGTCCCGGCGGGCAGCGTCTTCGGCTTCCTCGGCCCCAACGGCTCCGGCAAGACCACCACCATCCGCATGCTGATGGGCCTCATCGAACCCACGGCCGGCTCCGCGCGCGTCCTGGGGCGCCCCATGCCCCGGGCCGCGCGCACCGTGCTCCCGCACGTCGGGGCCCTCATCGAGGGCCCCGCCCTCTACGGCTTCCTCTCCGGCCGGGACAACCTGCTCCGCTACGACGCGGCCGACCCGACCGCCGACCCCCGCACCCGGCGTGTCCGCGTCGCGGCGGCGCTGGACCGGGTGGGACTGACGGCCGCGGCCGCGAAGAAGGCGAAGGCGTACTCGCTCGGCATGAAGCAGCGCCTGGGCCTCGCCGCCGCCCTCCTCCAGCCCCGCCGCCTGCTCGTCCTGGACGAGCCGACCAACGGCCTCGACCCGCAGGGCATGCGTGAAATCCGTTCGCTGGTCAGGGAGTTGGCCTCGGACGGCACGACCGTGTTCCTCTCCTCCCACCTCCTCGACGAGATCGAGCAGGTCTGCACCCACGCGGCGGTGATGGCACAGGGCCGTCTGATCACCCAGGGCGCGGTGGCCGACCTCGCGGCGGGCACCCGCGGCCGGCTGGTCGTGACGACCCCGGACCCGGCGGAGGCCGCCCGGGTGCTGAAGGAGCAGGGGGCCGGTGACGTCGTCATCGCCGACGACCGGGTGACCGCCGAGCCGCCCGACCGCGATCTCGCCGACGTGAACGCCGCGTTGGTGACGGCCGGCGTCCGCGTGCGCGGCTTCGCCGTCGAACGGGCCTCCCTGGAGGACGCGTTTGTGGCGCTCACGGGGGAGGGATTCGATGTCGCAGGCTGAAGTCGCCCGTCCGGCAAGCCCGTTGTGGACGCTGGGACTGCTGCGCAGCGAACTGCTGACCACCTTCCGGCGCTGGCGCACCCTCGCGCTGCTGGCCGTGCTGGCGGCCGTGCCGGTGCTGGTCGGGATCGCCGTGAAGATCGAGACGAGCGACGGCTCGTCCGCCGGGCCGGGCGGCGGGGGAGGCGGTGGCGGCGGGGGACCGGCGTTCATCGCGCAGATCACCAACAACGGGCTGTTCCTGGTCTTCACCGCGCTGGCCGCGACCCTGCCGTTCTTCCTGCCGATGGCGATCGGCGTCATCGCGGGCGACGCGATCGCCGGCGAGGCCAACGCGGGCACCCTGCGCTACCTCCTGGTCGCCCCCGCCGGCCGCACCCGTCTCCTCCTCACCAAGTATGCCACCGTGATGGCGTTCTGCCTGGTGGCGACGCTCGTCGTCGCGACCTCGGCGCTGGCGGTCGGAGCGCTGCTGTTCCCTCTCGGCGACCTCACCACCATCTCCGGTACGACGATCTCCTTCGCCGACGGTCTGGGCCGGGCCCTGCTGATCGCCCTGGTCGTCGCCGCCTCACTGACCGGAGTGGCGGCCCTGGGCCTGTTCGTGTCCACCCTCACGAGCAGCGGGATCGCGGCCATGGCGACCACGGTGGGCCTGCTGATCACGGTCCAGATCCTCGACCAGATACCCCAGCTCCACGCCCTCCAGCCGTACTTCTTCTCCCACTACTGGCTGTCCTTCGCCGACCTCATGCGCGACCCCGTCTACTGGGACGACCTGGTGAAGAACCTCAGCCTTCAGGCCCTCTACCTGGCCGTCTTCGGCTCGGCGGCCTGGGCGCGCTTCACGACGAAGGACATCACGGCGTAGAAGTCAGTTGCTCGCGGTTCTCGGCTCCCGGTTCTAGTTCCTAGTTGTCGTAAGGGAACCGCGCGAGCGGCGCCTGCTGTGCGAAGAACGTCTTCGCCCGCGCCAGCGCCTCCGTGTCCTTGAGCACGTCCCCCGGCTTGCTGCCGTTGCCGAGCAGGACCCCGCCGAAGCGCATGCCCAGGTACGCGGCCGAGTGGTCGAGCGTGCCGATCAGCGGGTCGGCGACCACGGTCTCCTCGTGCGCGAGCGCGGTGACGCCCCAGAGCGTGCGCCCGGCCATCGTCGCCTTGAAGTCGACGCCGGGGGTGCGCAGCCAGCCCGACCAGTGGTCCAGATAGCGCTTGGTGTGGGTGGACACGGAGTACCAGTACAGCGGCGACGCGATGACGAGGTCCGTTGCGGCGAGCGTGGCGTCGAGCAGCGCCGCGAGGTTCCCGTGCGTCGGCCGGACGTGGTCGCTGTCGTGCCGCAGGTCCTCGAAGTCGGGCAGCGGATGCTCGGCCAGGCTGATCCACGTCTGCTCGACGTCGGAGGGCAACTGCGCGGCGGCCTCGCGGGCCAGCAGCTCGGTGTTGCCGTCCGGACGACTGCTGCCCAGCACGAAAAGGAAACGGCGGGTCATGACTCCCCCAGGTGATCGCCGTACGCGGATAATCTGCATGTGCATTATATGCACATGCAACAGTATGTCGAGGTGTCGAAGTTTCGAGGTGTCGAGGCAGTCAGGTGCCGGGCAGTGAGGTGCCGAGGTGGTGAGGTGCCCGGGCATGAAGGCTCAGCCTCGTCCGCTCCCCGCCTCGGCGCCCCGCGCCACGGCCAGCAGCAGTGCCTCCCGTCCGTGCGCCGCGACCGCCTGGAGTCCCACTGGGCAGCCGTCCGCGCCGAAACCTGCCGGGAGGCTCGCGGCCGGATGCCCGCTCAGGTTGAACGCCCAGGTGAGCGCGGTCGAATACCGGTCGCCGGGCCCGTCGTGGCCGTGCGCGGGGTTCGGGGTCGTGGGGGTCAGCAGCAGGTCGGTCCGGGCGAAGAGACGGGCCAGCCGCAGGTCGTTCGCCGCCCGGACCCGCCCGGCCGCACGGAGGTCCGACCCCGGGGTGCGCAGCGCGAGCCAGGCGGGCGCGGGGTCTGTCAGCCGCAGGGGCGCGTCGAGCGGCAGCAGTCGTACGACCCCCGCGTCGGCCAGGCGTTCGGCGGCGGCCCGGGCGAGGGAGAGGGGCTCGGGATCGGTATCGGCGAAGCCGAGGTCGGGCGAGAAGACGGCGGTGGGCACGGAAGACCCCGCCCTCGGACAGACGCCTGGACACGCTCCCGAACAGACGCCTGGGCATACCCTTGGGCACACCCCTGGGCATGTCCCCGGATGTGCCCCCGTCGCCCTCATCACCCGCCAGTACGCCTCCGCGTCCGCCGCGTGTCGGGCGAGTACTCCCGGTGCCGCGAGGCCGGTGCGGTCCGGGGACGGCAGATGGCCGTTGGTGGTCTTCAGGCCGATGACACCGCACCAGGCCGCCGGGATCCGTACCGAGCCCGCGCCGTCGCTGCCGGTCGCCAGGGGCACCAGTCCGGCCGCCACCGCCGCCGCGGACCCGGCCGAGGAGCCGCCCGGGGTGCGGTCGGCGTGCCAGGGGTTGACGGTGCGGCCGTGGGCGCCGAGACCCCAGGTCTGCCAGGGGGCGCCGGGCCCGGGCACGGCGGTCGCCCCGACGGGCACGCACCCGGCGGCGATCAGCGGGCCCGCCGCGCGCAGCCCGTGCCGCCCCTTGACGCCGATCGGCGCCCCGGCCAGCGGCAGCCGCTCGCCCGCGGCGATCCGTACGTCGACCTCGCGAGCCCGCGCGAGCGCCGCCTCCTCCCACACCTCGGCGAAGGCGCACAGGGAAGGGTCGACCCGGGCGATGCGTTCGAGCGCCTCGCCGACCGCGTCCACGGCCCGCGTCCGCCCCGCCCGCACAGCCGAGGCGATGTCCCCGGCGGACCGCACCGCCTCCGGCGCCGCCCCCGCGCTCAGCGAACCCGCCCCCCGACCGCCGCCCCTGTGAGCCGGGTCAGGGTCTCCGTCTCCTTCGGCGGCCCCCCGCCCAGGTCGCCCAGGCGCCAGTCCTGCACCCACGGGACCCGGTACACGTCGATGACCGACTCGATGAACCGCACGCGTTGGACGAGTTGCCGCGGCAGTCGCCCCGGCGCGTCCGCGACGAGGACGATCGCGTTCAGGTCCAGCCCCTGGGGCGCCTCCCCGCGCCGGAAGACGTCCAGGGTGCGCAGAACGGACTCGAGACCGGTCGCGTGCGTGCGGGCGACGAGCAGGACGGAGGGAGGATCGCCGGGGCCCGGCCAGTCGCGTCCGCAGTCGTGACCGCCGTAGACGGCGCAGAGCGTGGAGACGCCGGCCCCGCCGTGCGTGCCGAGCCAGGAGAAGCGCCGAGGCGTGGCGGCGGACGGCGGGTACGGCCCCGGCGCCTGGGGAGTAGACGTCGCCGACTCCGGTGCGGGCACGGGCCCGCGGATCCAGATCTCCGGTCCCCGTTGCCCGTCCGTCGTCCGCATGGCCGTGGCCCCCCTAGTCGTCGCCGTCACTCCGGGACGCCCCTGATCCTGGCGGCCTCGCCAGGGCCGCGCGAGCGGGGCGTGGATTCCTGGAACGAGGCTGTGACGTCGTGGTGACGTGCGGACCGGGAGCGAGCGGAGAGACTCAACAGTACGTGTACGTGTGCACGGACCTGGACGACGACGAGTACGCCTGCGACTACGAGTACGACTACGTGTGCGTGTATGTGTGCACGGACCCGGACGATCGGATCGTGACGACGTATCCGAGTGAGGAACCGATGTCTCGACTCAGCCGTGAGAAGAAGCGGGAACAGAAGCGCGCCGGGCGGCCGGCCACGGTCGTGGCGCCCCTCGACGTGCACGTCCGCGGAGGCGGGCCCGCGACGATCGGCGGTGTACCGGTCGTCCCGGCGGCCGGCCAGGAGCTCCAGCACGCCGTGCTCGGCCACCTCCACCGCATCGCCCTCGCCACCGGCCACCCGGTCCTCGCCACGGTCCACGACGAACGCATCGGCTACGTCGTTCCCCTGCGCGTCGACCCGGACGGGTCCAGCCACTTCACGGGCGAGCCCCTGCGGACGGCGGCCCTGTCGCCCGGGCAGCCCGCCGAACTGGCCGCACCTCAGCTCGAGCCCGTGCCCGCGTCCCTCTCCGTGCCCACCGCCGAGCCGTCGCCGCAGCCGCCGCCCCGCGACAAGGCAACCCACTTCCTGCGCCAGGTGACGGACCCGGCGGGTCCGGCGAGCCCGGTGAACCCGGTGAGCCCGGTGAAGGAGACCGCGCCGACGTTCCCGTTGCGCGCGGTGCCGGAGTTGGGCCCGGTGCCGGAGCTGGGTCCGGTGCCGGACGCGACCTCGAAGGCCGACGCCAAACCGCTGCCGAAGTCGGAGCCGCTGCCGGAGCTGCCGGAGCAGCCGGAGCAGCCGGAGCCGAAGCCGGAATCGGTGAACGGGCCGGTGAAGGAGACGGCCCCGACGTTCCCGCTCCGCGCGGTCCCGGACCGTCAGGACGACGTCCCTGCCCTGGCCCTGGATCTGGAGCCGACCCCGATCCCGGCCTCGACCCCCGGCACGGTCACCGCCCCGACAGGCGTCTTCGGGCCGCCGCCGACGATGGACAAGCGCCCGGAGACGGACGAGCACCCCGCCCCGGACTCCATCCCGGACTCCGTCCCGGACCCGAACCCCACTTCCGCCCCTGACCTCAGCCCTGACCCGGTCCGGGTCCCGGCCCCCGACCCCGTCCCCCTCCTCGGCGTCACCCCCGACCCGGAGCCCGAACCGGACCCCAAGCCCACTCCCGCCCGCGGCTTCGACGCCGTGGCGGAGGCGGTGCTCGGGGACGACCCGCGGACCCTCCCCGGCGACGGCGGCGGGCCCGCGCTCCTCGGGGAGCCGATGGCGCAGATCAACGAGGCCGTGCGGGCGGGCCGCGTGGACACCGCGGCCTCCCTCGCGGAACGGGCCGTGATCGACGCATCGGCGACACTGGGGCTGGAGCACCCCGAGGTGCTGCGGCTACGCGAACTCACCTCGTACATCGCCTACTTGGCCGGTGACCCGCTGCGCTCCTTCCACCTCTCCCTCGACCTGGCCCGCATCCGCCGCCGCACCCGGGACGCTGAGGCCGCGTACGGCAACGTCCAGAGCGCGGCGGCGGCCTGGCGTGCCGTGCGCGACCCGTTGCAGGGCCTGAACCTGGGGACCGAACTCCTCGGCCTGTGGACGGAGCTCACCACCGAGGAGGGCCCGGCCGCCGACGACGTGGAGCAGCTGGAGTCGGCCCGTGCGCGCATGCTCCGGCTGGCCGACCGGGCCCGCAAGCAGGGGAGTTGACGGCCGAGGCCTACTCCTGCGCTTGCCCCTGCCCTTGCCCCCTGCCCCTGCCCTTGCCCCCTGCCCCTGCCCCTGCTCCTGCCCTACTCCTGGCTCCTGCCGCTAGGTCGTTTCTGATGGCTCTTGGTGGGCTGGGTGGATCTCGTGGGTTGCCGGGCAGGACGCCGGTATGGTGCGGCGACACGAGCTCACGGACGCGCAGTGGCAGAAGATCGAACCCCTCCTGCCCGGCAACGGCAGGCCGGGCGGACAGTGGGCGGATCACCGCAGGGTGATCAACGGGGTGCTGTTCCGGGCCCGGACCGGGGTGCCCTGGCCTGACCTGCCGGAACGGTACGGTCCCTGGCAGACCGTCTACGAGCGGCATCGCCGCTGGTCCGCGGACGGCACCTGGAAAACCGTCCTTGAGGAGTTGCAGATCGAGGCGGATGCCGGTGACCCGGACGGGGCGCTTGCCCGCGAGGCGTCCCGGCAGGAGTGGGCCGTGAACATCGACTCGACCTCCTGCCGGGCGCATCAGCACGCGGCCGGGGCGCCCCGCAAGCCTCCTGCCGACTACCCGCAAAAGGGGGCGGGGCGCGTGAGGAGGCAGATGGGCGCGAGGCGTTGGGGCGCTCGCGGGGCGGGCTGACCAGCAAGGTCCATCTGCTCTCCGACGACCGGGCCCGCCCTCTGCACTGGCTGACCTCGCCCGGTCAGCGCGGAGACAGCCCGATGTTCGCCCCGGTGCTGGACGGCTTACGCATCCGGCGCCGCGGCGCGGGCCGCCCGCGCAGCCGACCGGACCGGGTGCGCGGCGACAAGGCGTACTCCAGCCGTGACAACCGCGCCTACCTGCGACGGCGCGGCATCAAGGCCACCATCGCGCAGCCTGATGACCAGCGGGCCCACCGCACACGCCGCGGACGCTCCGGTGGCCGGCCCCCGGCCTTCGACAAGGCCCAGTACCGCCGCCGCAACGCAGTCGAGCGGTGCGTGAACAAGTGGAAGCAGTTCCGTGCCGTGGCCACCCGGTACGACAAGCGCGACTACATCTTCAACGGCACCCTCACCGTCACCGCGATCGTCATCTGGCTCCGCGACACCGTCCAAGAGCCATCAGAAACGGCCTAGGCCGACAAGGACCACACCGCGTACGCGAGCGCGTCCGCGTTGCGGTCCAGGGCGGTGTCGTTGATGTTGGCGGTGGTGTCGCAGGAGGAGTGGTAGCAGGCGTCGAAGGCCCGGCCGGCCGTACCGCCCCACTTGGCCGCCTGCGCCGCCGTCTTGATGTAGTCGGCGCCGCTGAACAGGCCGCCGACCGGGACGCCCGCGCTCTTGAAGGGGGCGTGGTCGGAGCGGCCGTCGCCCTCGGTCTCGATCTCCGTCGCGACGCCGATGCCGGCGAAGTAGTCCTTGAAGGTCTTCTCGATGGTCGGGTCGTCGTCGTAGACGAAGTAGCCGGGGTTCGGCGAGCCGACCATGTCGAAGTTGAGGTAGCCGCTGATCCGCGCCCGGTTGGCGGTCGACAGGTTGTTGACGTAGTACTTCGACCCGACCATGCCCAGCTCCTCCGCGCCCCACCAGGCGAACCGCAGGTGCTTGGTGGGCTGGTAGCCGGACCGGGCCACGGCCAGGGCGGTCTCCAGGACGGCCGCCGAGCCGGAGCCGTTGTCGTTGATGCCGGCTCCGGCCGACACGCTGTCCAGGTGCGACCCGGCCATGACGACCTGGTTGGCGTCGCCGCCGGGCCAGTCGGCGACCAGGTTGTAGCCGGTGCGGCTGGAGGAGGTGAACTGCTGGATGGTGGTGGTGTATCCGGCGGCGTCCAGCTTGGCCTTCACATAGTCGAGGGAGGCCTTGTAGCCGGTCCGGCCGTGGGCCCGGTTGCCGCCGTTGGCGGTGGCGATCGACTGCAGCTGGGCCAGATGCGCCTTGACGTTGGCCACGGGGATGTCGGGCGCGGCGGCCAGGGGCGCGGGCGCCGCGCCCGCTATCGACCCGCCAGTCAGGAGCATGACAACAGAAACGCCGACCGCGCCGACCGTACGCCGAGAGACACGGGAGACGCGGGAGGTGCGGGAAGTGCGGGAAGTGCCGGAAACGGGGAGCTGCATGTGGGGGGCTCCGAATTCCTCGGGAACCGCAGGATCACAGCGGTTCCACAGTCAATGGGGTCCCAGGATGGTGAACGCGCAGCAAACTCTGCGTCAAGAGCGATATCTGGACAGCCGATTCATATATCGGACACCGAGCCCCTGTTCGACACCCCTGGTGCACAGCCCTCCAGTGCCCACAGCGTCAGTGCCCACAGCCCCAGTGCCCACAGCCCCCTAGTGCACGCAGAACTCGTTCCCTTCCGGGTCGGCCATCACCACCCACGCCCCGGACGGCTCCTTCACCTCCCGCAGCACGCTCGCCCCGAGCCCCGTCAGCCGCTCGACCTCCTCGGTCCGCAGCCCCGCACCGGGATGCAGATCCAGATGGAGGCGGTTCTTGACCGTCTTCGCCTCCGGCACCCGCTGGAACAGCAGTCGCCGCCCGAGCCCGGTCCCGGTCTCGGCGTCGTAGGGGTCGTCGGGGTGTCGTACGGCGATCAGGTCCCGGAAGGCGGGCCGGCCGTGGAACTCCACGGTCGCCGCCCCCGGCAGCGCACCGGCCTCCAGCAGCCGCTCGACGAGCGCGCTGTTGTCCTCCGCCGTGTAGTGCAGCGCGGCGGCCCAGAAGTCGGCCTGCGCATGCGGATCGCCGGAGTCGACGACGAGCTTCCAGTGAACGGGTGCGGGGGAGGGCGCGGGTGTCTGTGTCATGCGGACCACTCAACCAGCGAGCCTGGAACTTTTCAGCGAGCGCGGGCAAAGATCAGCCCGTCCGGCGTTTGAGGGCGAGGCCCTTCAGAGGGCGAGGTCCTCCAGGGGGCGAGGCCCTTCAAGGGCCGACGCGGGGGTCTGGGGGCAGAAGCCCCCGGTCAGACGTCCACCGATGCTGACCCCAGCTGAGAAACCCGCGGCACCTCGACAACCCCCTTCGGCCGCCGCGCGGAGCGCCACGCGTCCCCGGTCAGCATCACCAACGCCAGCCATACCAGCGCGAAGCCCGCCCAGCGTTCGGCCGGCATGGCCTCGCCGAAGTAGACGACGCCGAGCAGGAACTGGAAGACCGGCGCCATGTACTGCAGCAGCCCCAGCGTGGACAGCGGCACGCGGATCGCCGCCGCGCCGAAGCAGACGAGGGGGAGCGCGGTGACCACCCCGGTCGAGGCGAGCAGGGCCGCGTGTCCGGGGCCCTCGGTCGTGAAGGTGGCGTCGCCGTGCGCGGACAGCCACAGCAGATAGCCGAGCGCGGGCAGGAACTGGACGGCGGTCTCGGCGGCCAGCGACTCGACCCCGCCCAGGTTGACCTTCTTCTTCACCAGCCCGTAGGTGGCGAAGGAGAAGGCGAGGGTGAGGGAGATCCACGGCGGGCGGCCGTAGCCGATGGTGAGGACCAGCACGGCGGTGAGGCCGACGCCGACCGCCGCCCACTGCACGGGCCGCAGCCGCTCCTTCAGGAGCAGCACGCCCATGGCGATGGTGACCAGCGGGTTGATGAAGTAGCCGAGAGACGCCTCGACGACATGGCCGCTGTTCACGGCCCAGATGTAGACGCCCCAGTTCACGGTGATGACGGCCGCCGCGATCACGACGAGCCCGAGGCGGCGCGGCTGGCGCAGCAGCTCCCCGGCCCACGCCCAGCGCCGTACGACGAGCAGCGCGGCGGCGACGAAGGCGAGGGACCAGACCATGCGGTGGGCGAGGATCTCCGTCGCCCCGGCCGGCTTGAGCAGGGGCCAGAAGAGAGGGACGAGGCCCCACATGCCGTAGGCCGCGAAGCCGTTCAGCAGGCCTATCCGGCCCTCGCTCTTCGCTTCCGCCGACCCCGTCTCGCCCCTCGACCCCGTCATGCCCCTTGACCCTTCAGGCGTCCCGGCCACGGGCCCCTCCTTCTCGCCGGCCTGCCGCCTGCCCGGCTGTGTGGGCATGCGTGCACGCGTGCACGAAGGTAACGCCGAGGACCCCCGACTGTCATGCCCGTATCGCAATACGGTCATGACAGTCGGGGGTCGGGGTGGTCGAGGGCCCTACGGGGGAGTAACGGCCCTCGAGCGGAGCTCCGGGGCGGCCCTTGAGGGTCAGCCGCAGGCGCTGGCTAGTACTCCAGTGCACAACCGGAGTGCTACCGGAGTGCTAGGGGTCAGCCCTTGAGGGCCGCCGTGATCGCCTCGGCGAGCGGCGTGGTCGGGCGGCCGGCCAGCCGGGACAGGTCGCCGCTGGTGACGACCAGCTCGCCCTTCTCGATCGACGCGTCCACGCCCACCAGGATCGTGGCGAACGCCTCGGGCAGTCCGGCGCCGGTCAGGATGCCGGTGAGCACCTCTCCGGGGACGGAGTTGTAGGCGATCTCCTTGCCGGTCTGCTTGCTCAGCTCGGCCGCGTACTCCGCGAAGCTCCACGCCTCGTCGCCGCCCAGCTCGTACGTCTTGTTCTCGTGGCCCTCGCCGGTCAGCACGGCGACCGCGGCGGCCGCGTAGTCGGCGCGGGAGGCGGAGGAGACCCGGCCCTCGCCGGCGGACGCGACGACGGCGTTGTGCTCCAGGACGGGGGCGAGCTGCTCGGTGTAGTTCTCGTGGTACCAGCCGTTGCGCAGCAGCGCGTAGGGCACGCCGGAGGCGAGGAGCGCCTTCTCGGTGCCGCGGTGGTCGTCGGCGAGCGCGGCGGTCAGGGTGCCGGGGGCGCTGGTGTAGGCGAGCAGGGCCACACCGGCGGCCTTCGCGGCGTCGATGACGACCTGGTGCTGTGCCACGCGCCCCTTGTCGAACTCGTTGCCCGAGATCAGCAGCACCTTGTCGCCGGCGGCGAACAGGCTGCCGAAGGTCTCGGGGGCGTTGTAGTCGGCGACCGCGAGCTTGACGCCGCGGGCGGCGAAGTCGGCGGCCTTGGCCTCGTCGCGTACGACGGCCGTGATCTGGTCCGCGGGGACCTTCTCCAGCAGCTGCTCCACGACGTGGCGGCCGAGGTGTCCGGTGGATCCGGTGACGACGATGCTCATGACTCAGGAACTCCTCGTGGGGGTGGTGCGGGTGTGCCACTTACCCTAGGATCTACACTAACCAAGCGAAAGTACCCACTTTGAAGTAAGGTACTGGCATGACAGTAAGTACCCCCAGGAGCGCCCCTCGGGTCGCCGAGGCGATGTGCCCCTACCGCCTCGTCCTCGAGCACGTCACCAGCCGCTGGGGCGTTCTCGTTCTCATCCGTCTCCTCGACCGCCCGTACCGCTTCAGCGAGCTGCGCCGGGCGATCGAGCAGGTCAGCGAGAAGATGCTGACCCAGACCCTGCAGACCCTGGAGCGCGACGGACTCGTCCACCGCGACGCCAAGCCCGTCATCCCGCCGCGCGTCGACTACTCCCTCACCGACCTCGGCCGCGAGGCCGCCGAGCAGGTGCGGACGCTGGCCCTGTGGACCCATGAGCGGATGCCCGCCGTCGAACAGGCCCGCCAGGCGTACGACGAGGCCCGGGAACTCCGCTCCCGGGCCTCGTGACGTCCTAGGGGCTTCCTAGGGCTGTTCTACGGGCCTCAGCCGACGACCGTCCAGGTGTCCCCGCCCGCCAGCAGCGCCGCAAGGTCGCCCTTGCCGTGCTGTTCCACGGCCGCGTCCAGCTGGTCCGCCAGCTGGGTGTCGTAGACCGGCCGCTCCACGGAGCGCAGCACGCCGATCGGCGTGTGGTGCAGGGTGTCGGGGTCGGCGAGGCGGGAGAGGGCGAAGGCGGTGGTCGGGGACGCGGAGTGCGCGTCGTGGACCAGGACGTCCGCCTCGTTGTCCGCGGTCACGGTGACGACCTTCAGGTCGCCGGTGGCCGCGTCCCGTACGACCCCCCGCGCGCGGTCCGCCCCGAACCGGATCGGCTGCCCGTGCTCCAGCCGGATCACCGCCTCCTCGGCCGACTGCCGGTCCTTGAGCGCCTCGAACGCGCCGTCGTTGAAGATGTTGCAGTTCTGGTAGATCTCGATCAGCGCCGTGCCCGGGTGGGCGGCGGCCTGGCGCAGCACCTCCGTCAGGTGCTTGCGGTCGGAGTCGATGGTTCGTGCCACGAACGAAGCCTCCGCGCCGAGCGCCAGCGACACCGGGTTGAAGGGCGCGTCCAGTGAGCCCATCGGCGTCGACTTGGTGATCTTCCCGACCTCGGATGTGGGGGAGTACTGACCCTTGGTGAGCCCGTAGATCCGGTTGTTGAACAGCAGGATCTTCAGGTTCACGTTCCGCCGCAGGGCGTGGATCAGATGGTTGCCGCCGATGGACAGCGCGTCCCCGTCGCCGGTCACCACCCACACGCTCAGATCCCGCCGGCTGGCCGCCAGCCCGGTCGCGATCGCCGGGGCCCGCCCGTGAATCGAATGCATCCCGTACGTGTTCAGGTAGTACGGGAAGCGCGACGAGCAGCCGATGCCCGAGACGAAGACGATGTTCTCCTTGGCCAGCCCCAGCTCCGGCATGAAGCCCTGGACGGCCGCCAGGATCGCGTAGTCCCCGCAGCCCGGGCACCAGCGCACTTCCTGATCGGACTTGAAGTCCTTCATGGACTGCCTGGCCTCGGCCTTGGGGACGAGCGAGAGCGCCTCGATCGTGCCCGACCCTTCCCCGGTGGACCCCGTGCTCTCAGCCATCGATGGCCTCCTTCAGCGCCGCGGCGAGCTGCTCCGCCTTGAACGGCATCCCGTTGACCTGGTTGTACGAGTGGGCGTCGACCAGGTACCTCGCCCGTACGAGGGTGGCGAGCTGGCCCAGGTTCATCTCGGGGATGACGACCTTGTCGTACGCCTTCAGCACTGCTCCGAGATTGCGCGGGAAGGGGTTGAGGTGGCGCAGATGGGCCTGGGCGATCGGCTCCCCGGCCGTCCGCAGCCGTCGTACCGCCGCCGTGATGGGTCCGTAGGTGGAACCCCAGCCCAGGACCAGGGTTCTCGCCTCGTGCGGGTCGTCGACCTCGAGGTCCGGGACGTCGATGCCGTCGATCTTGGCCTGCCGGGTGCGGACCATGAAGTCGTGGTTGGCGGGGGCGTACGAGATGTTCCCCGTCCCGTCCTCCTTCTCGATCCCGCCGATCCGGTGCTCCAGCCCCGGCGTGCCCGGGATCGCCCACGGGCGGGCCAGGGTCTGCGGGTCGCGCTTGAACGGCCAGAAGACCTCGGCGCCGTCCGGGAGGGTGTGGTTCGGGCCCTGCGCGAACTGCACGGTCAGGTCCGGCAGCTCGTCCACCTCCGGCACGCGCCACGGCTCGGAGCCGTTGGCCAGATAGCCGTCGGACAGCAGCATCACCGGCGTGCGGTAGGCGAGTGCGATCCGGGCCGCCTCCAGGGCCGCGTCGAAGCAGTCGGCGGGCGTGCGCGGCGCGACGATCGGGACCGGGGCCTCGCCGTTGCGCCCGAACATCGCCTGCAACAGGTCGGCCTGCTCGGTCTTGGTCGGCAGCCCGGTCGACGGCCCGCCCCGCTGGATGTCGACCACCAGCAGCGGCAGCTCCATCGAGACGGCCAGCCCGATGGTCTCGCTCTTGAGCGCCACCCCCGGCCCGGAGGTCGTCGTCACGCCGAGCGACCCGCCGAAGGCCGCACCCAGCGCCGCCCCGATCCCCGCGATCTCGTCCTCGGCCTGGAAGGTACGCACGCCGAAGTTCTTGTGCCTGCTCAGCTCATGCAGGATGTCGGAGGCCGGGGTGATCGGGTAGGACCCCAGGAACAGCGGCAGATCCGCCTGCCGGGCGGCGCTGATCAGGCCGTACGCCAGAGCCAGGTTCCCGGAGATGTTCCGGTAGGTGCCGACGGGAAACGCCTTCGAGGCCGGAGCGACCTCATAGCTGACGGCGAAGTCCTCGGTCGTCTCGCCGAAGTTCCAGCCGGCCCGGAAGGCGGCGATGTTGGCGGCCGCGATGTCGGGCTTCTTCGCGAACTTCGACGACAGGAACTTCTCGGTGCCCTCGGTCGGCCGGTGGTACATCCATGACAAGAGGCCGAGCGCGAACATGTTCTTGCTGCGCTCGGCCTCTTTGCGGGTGAGGTCGAATTCCTTGAGTGCCTCGACGGTCAGGGTGGTCAGGGGGACCGGGTGGAGCTGGTAACCGTCGAGGGACCCGTCCTCCAGCGGCGAGGCCGCGTACCCCACCTTCTGCATCGCCCGTTTGGTGAACTCGTCCGTGTTGACGATGATCTCCGCACCCCGCGGCACATCGCCGATGTTGGCTTTCAGCGCCGCCGGATTCATGGCGACCAGCACATTGGGCGCATCACCCGGCGTGAGGATGTCATGGTCGGCGAAGTGCAGCTGGAACGAGGAGACGCCGGGGAGGGTGCCGGCGGGCGCACGGATCTCGGCAGGAAAGTTCGGCAGGGTCGAGAGGTCGTTCCCGAACGAGGCGGTCTCGGAGGTGAAGCGGTCACCGGTGAGCTGCATACCGTCGCCCGAGTCCCCCGCGAACCTGATGATCACCCGGTCGAGACGACGGACGTCCTTCGTCCCGACCGGTTTGCGCTGCTCTCCCACGACGGCTCCGTCGGCTTCCTCGGATCTGTCGATCCCGTCGATCCCGTCGATTCCGCCGCTTCCGTCGGCCTGTTCCGCTGGGCTGCTGACCTGACTGGTCACTGAACTGGACCTCCCTCGAGGTGGCTGTCCCGGAGAGGCCTTCCCGAAGGCCTCCCTGGATCAACCCTACGTCGGTAAGGGTCGCCTTCCCTCGGCCGTTCGTCAGACGGTCACTGCCCCGAGACGGCCCGGCACCCCGACTTGTCATGATTTCCCGCCCCCCGGCATCGCTCCGGTAGACGCTCCGGTCCGCTACGAATTGAGGTAGGTGAGGACCGCGAGAACACGGCGGTGATCCCCGTCGCTGGGCGAGAGCCCGAGCTTCAGGAAGATGTTGCTGACGTGCTTCTCCACGGCCCCGTCGCTCACCACCAGCTGCCGGGCGATGGCGGAGTTGGTCCGCCCCTCGGCCATCAGCCCCAGGACCTCCCGCTCACGGGGGGTGAGCCGGGCCAGCACATCCTGCTTCCGGCTCCGCCCGAGCAACTGCGCGACGACCTCCGGATCCAGCGCCGTACCCCCCTGCGCGACCCGCACCACGGCGTCCACGAACTCCCGCACCTCGGCCACCCGGTCCTTGAGCAGATAGCCCACCCCACGACTGGAACCGGCCAAAAGTTCGGTGGCGTACCGCTCCTCCACATACTGCGACAACACCAGCACTCCCAGCCCCGGATACACCTTTCGCAGCTGTACGGCGGCCCGCACCCCCTCGTCGGTGTGCGTGGGCGGCATCCGCACATCCGCCACCACGACGTCGGGCAGCGCCCCCTCGTCACTCAGCTCGGTGACGGTCTTGACCAGCGCGTCCCCGTCCCCGACACCCGCCACCACGTCGTGCCCCCGATCGGTGAGCAACCGGGTCAGCCCCTCCCGCAACAGCACCGAATCCTCGGCGATGACCACCCGCACCCTGTCCTCCACGATCCTCGGCCCCCCAGCCGTCCACCCGTCCACCGGTCCACTCTTCTGTGGAACGAGTCCAGCATTCCAGCATCGGCTTCATCTGCACCCGGGAACGGGACGGAATAGGGGGCCCTGACAGGTATTTCAGCCCGCCGGCCTTTGAGGACGAGGCCCTTTAGGGCAGAAGCGGGGGTCTGGGGAGGCGGCAGCCCCCAGGGACGGGAACGGAAGGGACGGGAACGGGCAGGATCGGAACGGGCGGGGACGGGAACGGGCGGGAACCGGCGGCGGGGGCCGACACCCCAGGGACGGGAACCGGAGGCGGCGGAGGCGAAACCCCGTAGAGCGGCCCCCTAGGGGGCTACCCCCGCTCTCCCCGCCACGGCAACTCCGCCGTGACCCGCGTAGGCCCCCCCGGCGGCGAGTCCACCACCAGAATCCCGTCCACCGCGTCCAACCGCCCCGCCAACCCCGCCAACCCGGACCCGCCGGAGGCCTCCGCGCCGCCCACCCCGTTGTCCACCACCTGCAACATCAGCCGATCCTCCACTCGCCACACGTCCACCGACGCCCAGGTGGCCCGCGCATGCTTGCTGATGTTCTGCAGCAGCTCCGACACCGTGAAGTACGCGATCCCCTCGATCGCCGGCGCCGCCCGCTCCGCCAGATCCACCTCCACCTGCACCGGCACCGCACACCGGGACGCCACCGACGACAGCGCCGCGTCCAGCCCCCGGTCGGTCAGCACCGCCGGATGAATGCCCCGGGCCAGATCCCGCAGCTCCTGCAACGCCGTCTTCACCTCGCCGTGCGCCTCGTCCACCATCTGCGCCGCCGCGCGCGGATCCTCCCGCAGCTTCTCCTTCGCCAGCCCCAGATCCATCGCCAGCGCCACCAGCCGCGCCTGCGCACCGTCGTGCAGATCGCGCTCGATGCGCCGCAGATCGGCGGCGGCCGCGTCCACCACGACCCCCCGGTCCGACTCCAGCTCCACCACCCGCGACGCCAGCCGGGACGGCCCGAGCAGCCCGTGCACCAGCAGCCGGTCCACCGTCGTCAGCGCCCGCACGATCCACGGCGTCGCCATCGTCACCAGCAGCCCCACCAACGCGGTGACGGCGATCTCGAAGGGGTTGTCCAGATAGATCTGGTGGTGGTCGTCGCCGTACAGCTGGATCCCGCCCTGACCGGCGTACATCGGGAGGACCCAGAACCACAGCGGATACGTCAGCGTCGTCCAGCCGACCGACCACACGGTGATGGTGACGCAGAAGGAGAACACCGCCCACGGGAACTGCACGAGCGCGTACAGCGCGTGCCGCCACGACGCCGCGTTCTTCAGGACGGCCCCCATCCAGGCCATCCCGCCGCCCTTGCCCTTCACCCGCAGCGGCTCGGGGGCGGCCACGTCCAGGTCCAGCAGCCCGCGCGCCCGCGCCCGCTCCAGCGCCCCGAACCCCCGGCATGCGGCGAGCGCCGCCGCCAGCACCGGGACGCCGAGGAACGTCACCAGCAGGCCCACGCCCAACGACAGCATGGTGACCGTGAAGGTGAACAGCACGAGGGCGATCGGGAAGCCGGTCAGGACGTAGGCGAGCTCGCGCCAGTGGCGACCGGAGAGCGGCTCGCGCAACCCGGCCGGCAGCCGGCGCCGCCGCTCGACGAAACCCGCCTCCGAACCCTCGTACTCCGTTCCGTACCGCCCGTGCTGCCCGTGCTGCCCGTACCGCCCGTGCTGCCCGTACCGCCCGTGCTGCCCGTACCGCCCGTGCTGCCCGTACCGCCCGTGCTGCCCGTACCGCCCGTGCTGCCCGTACCGCCCGTGCTGCTCGTGCTGCCCGTACTGCGTGGCCATCGGTGTCATCCGTTCTACTCGTCGCGCTCGTACGGCTCATCGCGCAGCTGGTGTGCCGTACGTCCCACCCTCCTGGACCCGCCCCGAACCGGCCATGGAGTCCGTCGGCGTCTCGAACGGGGGGTTTTCCCTACCTCCTGAGAACCGGGAAGGGCGCGACGCGAGTCACCCCGTCGCGCCCCGGTCCCGCCAGGGCAACTCCGCCGTCACCGTCGTAGGACCCCCCACCGGCGAGTCCACGACGAACAGCCCGTCGACGGCGTCCAGCCGCTCCGACAGCCCCTGCATCCCCGTCCCGCCGTCGGGGCTCGCGCCCCCCTGACCGTCGTCCCACACCTGGATGAGGAGCCGCTCGTCCGTCCGCCACACGTCGACCGAGGCCGAACGCGCCCCGCTGTGCTTGCTGACGTTCTGCAGCAGCTCGGACACGGTGAAGTAGGCGATCCCCTCGATGGCCGCCGCAGGTCTGGACGGCAGGTCGGCGGTCACCTTCACCGGCACCGTGCACCGGGACGCCACCGACGACAGCGCCGCGTCCAGCCCCCGGTCGGTCAGCACGGCCGGATGAATGCCCCGCGCCAGATCCCGCAGCTCCTGCAGGGCGAGCTTCACCTCGCCGTGCGCCTCCTCCACCATCGCCGCGACGACGTCGTCGGCCTGGCCCTCCAGGAGCTTCTCCTTCGCCAGCCCCAGCCCCATCGCCAGATTGACCAGCCGCGCCTGCGCGCCGTCGTGCAGGTCGCGCTCGATGCGCCGCAGATCGGCGGCGGCCGCGTCCACCACGACCCCCCGGTCCGACTCCAGCTCCGCGATACGACGCTCCAGCCCGTCCGAGGGCGACAGCAGCCCCCGCACCATCGCCCGGTCCGCGTTGGTCAGCCAGCGTGCCAGATACGGCAGCACCGGCCACAGCACGAACAACGAGGTCAGCGCCACGGTGAAGGTGAGAATGCCCCAGGGCAGCCGGATGCCGTCGTACAGCACCGCCCGCCAGGCCACCGGGTCCTTCAGCGCCAGCCACATCCGCGCGAGCAAGCCGCCCGCCCGGCGCAGCGGCAACGGACTCGGCTCCTCGATCCGCACCCCCAGCAGCCGCCGCGCCCGCCCCCGCTCGAACCGGCCCAGCAGCCGCGCCCCGCCCAGCCCGAACGCAAGCAGCGGCAGCCCCACCACGGTGAACGTCATCGCGGCGCCGGTGACCATCACCGTCGCCACATACGTGAAGCCGATCAACGACATCGGCAGATTCCCGAGAAGGTGCGCGATCTCCTTCCACGTCTGCGCGTCGTAGACATGCCGGACCGGAGGCAGGGCGCCACCTCCCTGCTCCCCGTCTCCCGGGGAGGAAGTGGAGGACGGGGAGGAGGAGGGGGAAGACAGGGAGGACGGAGAGGAGCGTGAGGATGGCGAAGGCGATGGGGATGGCGAAGGCGATGGGGATGGGGATGGGGATGGGGAAGACGGGGAAGACGGGGAAGACGGAGAAGAGGCGGGCTGGGAAGCGGTCATATGGGCTAGCGTGCCGCGCCGTACTCCGCCGCGCCATGAGGTCCGCCGCCTCCATCCCCTGGGGAAAACCCCCGTATGCCCCGGGAAACCCCCTACATGCCCCGGGAAACCCCCGGCACCCCCTCCCGAGGCCCCACGGGCTGCTTACCGTCCCTTTATCAGGGCCTAGACTCCCGTGCGTACAGATCGTCGAACGGACCTGTCGGCGAAGAGGCTGAGGTCAGGGAGCGAGGGACGACGTGCGGGAGTCGACCGTCGAAGTCGCGGCGGATCACGCCGAACATGTCGCGGAACACGTCGCGGCGGACTACTTCCAGTCCTACTCCGTCGTCGGGCTGCTCGCCGTCGTCGGCGTGCTGTTCGTCGCCGTCGCCTTCGGCGCGGGACGCCTGCTGCGCCCGGTGGTCCCCACCCCGGAGAAGCTCCTGACGTACGAGTGCGGGGTCGACCCCGTCGGCGAGGGCTGGGCCCACACCCAGGTCCGCTACTACGTCTACGCCTTCCTCTACGTCGTCTTCGCCGTCGACTCGATCTTCCTGTTCCCCTGGGCCACGGTCTTCGCCGCACCCGGCTACGGCGCGGCCACGCTCGTCGAGATGTTCATCTTCCTCGGCTTCCTGGCCGTGGGCCTGCTGTACGCATACAAGAAGGGCGTCCTGACATGGACGTGACCCCGGACGCGACCCCCGAAGCGGCCCCGGAACCGACCTCGCCGGAGCCGGTGTACCTGCCCGAGCCGAAGCGGCTCGGCGCCCTCGCCCGCCTCGCCCCCGAGCCGATGAAGGTCGTCCTGAACTGGGGCCGCCGCTACTCGCTCTGGGTCTTCAACTTCGGCCTCGCCTGCTGCGCGATCGAGTTCATCGCCGCGTCGATGGCCCGCCACGACTTCATCCGCCTCGGGGTCATCCCCTTCGCGCCCGGCCCGCGCCAGGCCGACCTGATGGTGGTGTCGGGCACGGTCACCGACAAGATGGCCCCGGCCGTGAAGCGCCTCTACGAGCAGATGCCCGAGCCGAAGTACGTCATCTCCTTCGGCGCGTGCAGCAACTGCGGCGGCCCGTACTGGGACTCGTACTCGGTGACCAAGGGCGTCGACCAGATCATCCCGGTCGACGTCTACGTCCCCGGCTGCCCGCCCCGCCCCGAGGCCCTTCTCCAGGGCATCCTCAAACTCCAGGAGAAGATCGCCCGAGAGTCCCTGGGCGAGCGCTACGGCGCCTCCGCACCCCGCCCGTCGACGAAGGCCCTCCAGAGCGGCCTGCTGAAGCCCCCGCCCACCGACTCTGCCTCTCCTTCTCCCTCCCCCTCTCCTTCTCTCTCTCCTTCGGATCCTTCGGAGGCGGGCCGATGACCACGACCGGCTGGCTCCCCGCTCCCACCGAGGAACTCTTCGGTACGCAGGCCACGGCCGAGGAGTCCTACGACGTCCTGACCGTCGACGTCCCGCCGGCCTCCTGGATCGCCGCGCTGGAAACGGCCCGCGACCGGCTGACCTGCACCTACTTCGACTGGCTGAGCGCCGTCGACGAACCGGGCACGGGCTTCCGCGTCTCGGCGCACGTCGTGGCCCTCTCACCGGTGCGCCGACTGCTGCTGCGCACGACGGTCCCGCACGAGGCGCCCGCGCTCGCCTCCGCCGTCGACGTCTACGCGGGCGCGGCCTGGCACGAACGCGAGACGCACGAAATGTTCGGCGTCGCCTTCCAGGGCCACCCCGCCCTGGACCACCTCCTCCTCCCGGAGACCTTCGAGGGCCACCCCCTGCGCAAGGACTTCGTCCTCGCCGCCCGCGTCGCCAAGGCCTGGCCGGGCGCGAAGGAGCCCGGAGAATCCGAGCACGGCGGCCCCAAACGCCGCCAGATGCTTCCCCCCGGCGTCCCCGACCCGAACGAATGGGGCCCCCTCAAGGGCCAACTCCCGCCCGCCCCGTCCCGCCCGGCCCGCCCGGCCCGTGGCGCGGCGGCGGCCCGCCCAACAGCCGGCGACCGCCCGGTCCGCCGCGCCCGCACGGCAGCAGACGGCTCGGCAAGCCAGCCGGCACCGCCACCGACGCCGTCCGCACCGGAAGCCGATACGCCCCCGAACCTGGCCCCGACCTCCGCCGGCCCGCGCCGCGCCAGGAGCGCAACCGCAGGCTCAGCCTCCCAGCGAGCAGAGGGCACGGAGAGCGCAGAGGGAACGGAGAACACCGAGCTCACCGAGCGCAGAGGGGACACGGAGGGCAGAGGGGACACGGAGGGCGCCGCCCCCGAGACGGCCCCGGCACCTGGACGCACCCCGTCCGGCCCACGCAGGTCCCGTAGCGCCTCCCAGGGCTCGGTCTCCCAGGGCTCTGGCGCCCCGCACACCCAGCCTCCGAGCGCCTCCCCGGCCCCCCGCAGCTCCGACGCCCCCTGGCACCACGCCCGCCCGGCCTTCGACGAGCCGGACCAGAAGGCCGACGCGCCGGACCAGGGGACCGACGAGCCGGACCGGACCGCCGACGAATCGGAACCGAAGAAGCCGTCACCCCCTGAGGCCACTTCCGAGGCCACTTCCGAGGCCACTTCCGAGGCCACTTCCGAGGCCACTTCCGAGGTCGAGGCCGAACCCTCCACCCCCGAAACCCCGTCAGGAGGCCCGCAGTGAACGACGCACTCGACGTCGCCCTGCGACTTCTGATCGTCTTCGTCGTCTTCCTCACCTTCCCCCTGATCGTCGGTCAGACCGAGCACAAGGTGATGGCCCACATGCAGGGCCGCCTCGGCCCGATGTACGCCGGCGGCTTCCACGGCTGGGCCCAACTCGTCGCGGACGGCGTGAAGTTCGCACAGAAGGAGGACATCGTCCCGGCGGGCGCGGACCGCCGTATCTTCCAGCTCGCCCCCGCCGTCGCCCTCCTGCCCTACCTCCTGGTCCTGCTCGCCATCCCGATCGGCCCCGGCGAGGGCGCTGTCGGGCAGGTCCTGGACGCGGGCGTCTTCTTCGTGCTCGCCGTGATGGGCGTCGGCGTCCTCGGCTCTCTCATGGCCGGCTGGGCCAGCGCCAACAAGTTCTCCCTCCTGGGCGGCCTGCGCACCGCCGCCCAACTCCTCGCCTACGAACTTCCGATGCTGCTCACCGCCGCCTCGGTGGCGATGGCGGCCGGCACGGTCTCCCTCCCCGGCATCGTCGACGCCTTCCAGTGGTGGTGGCTGCCCTGGCAGATCGTCGGCGGACTCGTCTTCTTCGTCGCCGGCCTCGCCGAACTCCAGCGCCCGCCCTTCGACATGCCCGTCGCCGACTCGGAGATCATCTTCGGCGCGTACACCGAGTACACCGGCCTGCGCTTCGCCCTCTTCCTCCTCGCCGAGTACGCCGGAATCGTCGTCCTGTGCGGCCTGACCACGGTCCTCTTCCTCGGCGGCTGGCACGGCCCCTGGGGCGCCGACGGGCTCGGCTGGGTCTGGACCCTGCTGAAGGCCGCGATCCTCGCCTTCGTCGTCATCTGGCTGCGCGTCACCTACCCCCGGCTGCGCGAGGACCAGCTCCAGAAGCTCTCCTGGACCCTCCTCGTCCCCCTCTCCCTCGCTCAGATCGCCCTCACCGGCATCGTCAAGGTGGTGATCTCCTAGTGGCTGAGTCACCTCCGCCCACCCGGTCCCGCTTCCCCGGCTCCGGCCTCGCCAAGGGGCTGGCCGTCACCCTCCGCACGATGACGAGGAAGACCGTCACCGAGCAGTACCCGGACGCTCAGCCCGACCTCCCGCCCCGCACCCGAGGCGTGATCGGCCTGTTCGAGGAGAACTGCACGGTCTGCATGCTGTGCGCCCGTGAGTGCCCCGACTGGTGCATCTACATCGACTCCCACAAGGAGACGGTCCCGCCCGCCGCCCCCGGGGGCCGTGAACGCAGCCGTAACGTCCTCGACCGCTTCGCCATCGACTTCTCCCTGTGCATGTACTGCGGTATCTGCATCGAGGTCTGTCCTTTCGACGCGCTGTTCTGGTCCCCGGAGTTCGAGTACGCCGAGACCGACATCCACGAACTCACCCACGAACGCGACAAGCTCCGCGAGTGGATGTGGACGGTCCCGGCCCCGCCCGCCCTCGACCCCGCCGCCGAGGAGCCCAAGGAGATCGCGGCCGCCCGCAAGACGACCGAGAAGCTCGCAGCCGCAGAAGCCACCCGAGCCGCGGAGGCCGCGGAAGCCGCCCAAGCCGCCCGAGCCGCGGAGGCTGCCGAAGCCGCCCAGGCTGCCGAGACTGCGGGAGCCGCCCAGCCCACGGAAACCGCTCAGGCTGCCCAGCCCACGGAAGCCGCCCAGGCCGCCGAGGCCGAAGGTGCCGCCCAGGCTTCGGATGCCGTCAAAGCCGCCGAGCCTGACCAATCGGCCGAGGCCGAGCCCACCGCACCCGCCGACCCCCAGGAGGGACGGACGTGACCCCGCTCTCCGCGGCCGCCACGCCGGTCGCCTCCGCGCCGCACGGATTCCTCTCCCCGACCGGTGTGGAGATCGCCTTCCTCCTCGTCGGTCTGGTCACCTTCGGCGCCGCCCTGGTCACCGTCACCACCAAGCAGCTGGTGCACGCCGCCCTGTGGCTCGTGGTCGCCCTCGGTGGCCTGGCCGTCGAGTACCTCCTGCTCACCGCCGAGTTCATCGCCTGGGTGCAGGTCCTCATCTACGTCGGCTCCGTCGTCGTCCTCCTTCTCTTCGGTCTGATGCTCACCAAGGCCCCCATCGGCCGCTCCCCGGACGCCGACTCCGGTAACCGCTGGGCCGCCCTCACGGTCGCCGTCGCCGCGGCCGCCGCGCTGGTCTGGGTGGTCGTCGACGCCTTCCGGGCCACCTGGATCGACCTGGACGGCCCGGCCGTCGGCTCCACCGAGGTCACCGGCGCGAGCCTCTTCCAGAACTGGGTGCTCCCCTTCGAGGCCCTCTCCGTCCTTCTCCTCGCGGCCCTGGTCGGCGCGATCGTCCTGTCCCGCAAGACGAAGGCGGAGTCGAGCTCTCCCCCTGTGAACTCCCGAACCGCCACCAAGAGTTCCCCGCCCGTCACGGAGAGTTCCGTGAATTCCCCGTCCGTCCCAGGCACCCGGGAAGATCCGGCCGAGCAGGAAGGGGCCCGCTGATGCATCTCGCCTACCCCGCCGTCCTCTCCGCCCTCCTCTTCTGCACCGGCCTGTACGGCGTCCTCGCCCGCCGCAACGCGATCCTGGTCCTGATGTCGGTCGAGCTGATGCTCAACGCCGTCAACCTCAACCTGGTCGCCTTCGACGTCTGGCTCAGCAGGACCGCCGAGGAGACCCTGCACTCCGGCCAGGCCCTGACCCTGTTCACCATCGCCATCGCCGCCGCCGAGATCGGCATCGGCCTGGCGATCGTCCTCGCCGTCCACCGAGGCCGCGGCACCGCGGACATCGACAAGCTCCGCGACACCGCCGAGGGCCACGAGAGCCCCGGGCTCGACGGCCCCGACAGCGACGCCCCCGCGACCGGAGCGGCCGCCGAGAAGGCTGAGGCCACCGCGTGACCACGACCACCCTCGCCGTACTCGTCCCCCTCCTTCCGTTCCTGGGGGCCGTCGTCGGCCTGCTCCTGGGCCGCACGGCCCCCGGCTTCGTCCGCCCCCTCGCCGTCCTGCCGACCCTGGCCGCCCTCGCGCTGGCCGCGATCGTCGCCGCACGCCAGGGCGGGGACGCGGCCGTCGACGCGGCCACCGAACTGACCCCCACCGGCTCGGTCCCGGTCGAACTCGCCCTGCACATCGACGGCTTCGCCGCCCTCGTCGCCCTCCTCGTGTGCTTCGTCGCCGTCTGCGTGCAGATCTACTCGACCGGCTACCTCCGCGAGGACCCGCGCTACCCCTCGTACGCCGCGCTCGTCTCCCTCTTCACCTCCGCCATGCTCCTGGTCGTCTACTCCGGCGACCTGATCGTGCTGCTGGTCGGCTGGGAAGTCATGGGCATCTGCTCCTACTTCCTGGTCGGTCACTACTGGGAGACCCCTGAGGCCCGCGCCGCCTCTCTCAAGGCCTTCCTCGTCACCAAGCTCGGCGACGTCCCCTTCCTCATCGGCCTGTTCGCCCTCGCCACCGACGCCGGCTCCTTCCGGATCACGAAGGTCCTCGGCACCGTCGCCCATGGCGGGCTCGACCACCCGACCCTCGTCGCCCTGCTGCTCCTGGCGGGTGTGGCGGGCAAGTCGGCGCAGTTCCCGCTGCACACCTGGCTCCCCGACGCGATGGCGGGCCCGACGCCCGTCTCCGCGCTGATCCACGCGGCGACGATGGTCGCCGCCGGCGTCTACTTCGTCGCCCGTCTCCTCCCCGTCTTCGAGGCCTCCTCGGCCGCGATGGTCGTGCTCGCCGTGATGGCCGCCGTCACGATGGTCGGCTCGGGTCTCGCCGCGCTCGCCCAGGACGACATCAAGCGCGTCCTCGCCTACTCGACGATGGGCCAGCTGGGCTACATGACCGGCGCCCTCGCCGTCGGCGACCGCTCGGCCGCCGTCTTCCACCTCCTCTCGCACGGCGCTTTCAAGGGCTTGCTGTTCCTCGCGGCCGGCGTCGTCATCCACGCCGCCGGCACCAACTCGCTGGCCGCCATGTCCCGGATGGGCGGACTGCGCGACCGCGTCCCCGACGCCTACTGGACGATGACTGTGGCGCTCCTCGCGCTCGCCGCGATTCCGCCCTTCAGCGGCTTCTTCTCCAAGGAGTCCGTTCTCGGCGCCGCCGAACACGTCACCGCGGGCCACACCGAGCACGCCCCCGGCGCGGCGGGCTGGACCGTCCTCGTCGCCGGTCTCCTCACCGCCCTCCTCACGGCCGCCTACGCGACCCGTCTGTGGCTGCTGGCCTTCCGCGGCAGCGGCGCCGAGGCCCCCGACCACGGCCGCCAGCCCCTGACCATGACCCTGGTGCTGTGGGTCCTGGCCGTCCCGTCGCTCGCCCTCGGCGCGCTCGCCTATCGCACGCTCCCCGACTGGTTCGACGGCCGCGACCTCGCCCCGACCCTCACCACCTCCGTCCTCGGCACGGGCGTCGCCCTGGTCGGCGGCCTCGTCGCCTACGCCGCCTGGCGCCACCTCGCCGGGCTCGCCGCCCGCGTCCCCCTGGGCGCGGTCGCCGCCCACCCCGAGGGCGACGCCGGGCTCGTCGAGGCCGAGGCCATCGCGTCGCACGCGCCCGCGTACGGCGACGTGGCCTCCGCGCCCGACCCCGCGGACCCCGGACGGCTCCTGCTCGGCCCGCTGCACCGCCACGCGGCCGTCGGCTTCCACCTGGACGCCGTGTACCACGTGCTGTTCGTCCGCCCGGTCCTAGCCGGCGCGAGTCTCGTCCGGTTCCTCGACCGCGAGGTCGTCGACACCTACGTACGCGGCGCGGGCGCCCTGCCCCGCTGGCTCGGGGCCGCCGTACGGCGCGCCCAGACCGGCAACGTCCAGACCTATGTGAGCGCGCTGCTCGCCGGCACCGTCGTCCTGGCGGTCGCCGCCCTTCTCGTCGCCTCGGGAGCGTGAGCGGGCGTGATCGATATCAACGAGTCCGTGATGCAGGTCCTTCTGGCATTCATCGTCGTCGGCCCGCTCCTGGGCGCCGGCGCCGCTCTGCTGCCGGCCCCGCCGGGGCTGAAGGGGAAGTCGCCCGAGCAGGCCGTGCTGCGGCACGGCGTGACCGTGACCGGCGTGGTCCTCCTCGCCGCGATCGTCCTCACGCTCGGCTTCGACCACGACCACCCGTCGAAGATGCAGGCCAGCACGGACATCAGCTGGATCCCGGCACTCGACGTGCGCATCCACCTCGGCATCGACGGCATCTCCCTCCCCCTTCTGGTCCTGACCGCGCTGCTGACCTTCCTCTGCGCGCTCTACTCCTACTTCAAGCAGCAACATCAGCGGCAGACGCCGCGGGCCGCGGGCCCGTCCCCGAAGGCCTTCGTCGCGCTCGTGCTCGTCCTCGAGTCCGGCACCCTCGCGACCTTCGCCGTCCTCGACCTGATCCTGTTCTTCCTCGCCTTCGAGACGGTCCTCATCCCGATGTACTTCCTCATCGCCCGCTGGGGCGGTGAGCAACGGACCCAGGCCGCCTGGAAGTTCATCCTCTTCACCCTGCTCGGCTCCGTCGTCATGCTGCTCGGCCTGCTCCTGATCGGAATCAAGGCGGGCACATTCGACATGGTGGCACTCGCCACTGACAACGGCCGGTCGCTGACCACATCCGTGCAGGTCATCGCCGTTCTGGCGATCGGGATCGGGCTCGCGGTCAAGACCCCGATGTGGCCCCTGCACAGCTGGCTGCCCGACGCCCACACCGCCGCGCCGACCGTCGGCTCGGTCCTGCTGGCCGGCGTCCTGCTGAAGATGGGAACGTACGGGTTCGTCCGGATCCTTCTCCCGGTCGCGCCCGACGGGTTCCGCACCTTCGCGCCCTACCTCGCGGCCTTCGCCGTCGTCGGGATCATCTACGGCTCGCTGGCCTGTCTGGCCCTCGCAAAACGGGGAGCGAAGGGCGACCTCAAACGCCTGATCGCCTACTCCTCCGTCGGCCACATGGGCTTCGTGCTGCTCGGCATCTCCACGATGACCCCGACCGGAGTGAACGGCGCCCTGTTCGCCAACATCGCCCACGGACTCATCACCGGCCTCCTCTTCTTCCTGGTGGGAGCCCTGAAGGACCGCACCGGCAGCACCGACCTCGACGCCCTGGCCGAGCAGACCGGCGCCGCCCTGTACGGCAGGACCCCCCGCCTCGGCGGCCTGCTCGCCTTCGCCGCCGTCGCCTCGCTCGGCCTGCCGGGCCTGGCCGGGTTCTGGGGCGAGATGCTGGCGTTGTTCGGCGCCTTCAACCCCGCCGACGGCCTCAGCCGCCCCGCCTTCCTCACCTTCACGGCGATCGCCGCGTTCGGCACCCTGCTGACGGCCGCGTACCTGCTCGTCGTCGTCCGCCGCGTCTGCATGGGCGCGGTCCCGCAGGACGCCCCGCGCCTCGCCGACGTACGCGGCTACGAGTTCGCGGCCTGGACCCCGCTCGTCGTCCTCACCGTCGTCGGGGGCCTGTGGCCCAAGGCCCTCCTCGGCCTGACCGACCCGGCCGTGCAGCAGCTCCTCGCAGGAGGCACCCGATGAGCTCCCTGGCCCAGACCCTCGGCCAGCCCCTGGCCGAGTCGTCGATCCCGTCCGTGGTCCAGTCCGTCGACTGGCTCGCGATCGCCCCGCCCACCCTTGCGGCGGTCGTGGCCCTCGTCGTGCTCGTCGCCGACCTCTTCGTCGGCGACGCCCGCAAGCCGCTCCTCGGCTGGCTCTCGGTCGCGGGCCTCGCGGCCTCCACGGCCCTGCTCCTGCCCCTCCTGGACGGCGACCGCGCCACCTTCTGCCTGACCGGCGACACACGCGTGTGCAGCTATACGGCCGACCGCTTCACCCTGGTCATCCAGTTCCTGGTGCTCGGCGGAGCGCTGCTGGCCGCCCTTCTGTCGGTCACCGCCCTCAAGGACGCGCGCGGTCGACTCCCCGAAGGGGAGTTCTGGTTCCTGCTGCTGTCCTCCGCCGCAGGCGCCGCCCTGCTGCCCGCCTCCCGCGACCTCGCCACCCTCGTCGTCGCTCTGGAGGTCGCCTCCCTGCCCGCCTTCGCCCTGGTCGGCATCCGGCACGGCGACCGCAGGTCCTCCGAGGCGGCCCTGAAGTTCTTCCTGTCGTCCGTCACCGCGACCGCGGTCAGCCTGATGGGCATCAGCTTCGTCTACGCCACGACGGGCACCCTGTACCTCACCCAGGTCGCCGACCGCATCCAGCACGTCGACGGACAGCTGCACACCCTCGCCCAGACCGGCGTGGTCCTCACCCTCGTCGGCTTCGCCTTCAAGACCGCCGCCGTCCCCTTCCACTTCTGGGTCCCCGACACCTACGTAGGCGCCCCCCTGCCCATCGCCGCCTACCTCTCGGTGGTCGGCAAGGCGGTCGGCTTCTCCGGCCTCATCCTGGTCACGGTCGTCGGCTTCCCCTCCTACGCCGACGTCTGGGGCCCCGCCCTGGCAGCGCTGGCCGCCCTCACCATGACCGTGGGCAACCTCGGCGCCCTCCGCCAGCAGGCCACGCGCGCGTACAGCGCCGTACGCCTGCTCGCCTGGTCCTCCGTCGGACAGGCCGGCTACCTGCTCGTACCGATCGCCGCCGCCGCGTACTCCGACGACGCCGAGCACGCCGTCGGCTCCACCGTCGCCTACGCCCTCATGTACGCCGCCGTGAACCTGGGCGCCTTCGCGGTGGCCGCCCTGGTGAGCCGTACGAGCTCCACGAACCGCATCTCGGACTACCGCGGCCTGTACGCGAGGAACCCCCTGGCCGCCCTTCTCCTGGGCTTCTTCCTGCTCTGCCTCGCAGGACTGCCGCCGGGCGTCATCGGTCTCTTCGCCAAGGTCACCGTCTTCTCGGCGGCCGTCGACGCGGGCCTGGGCTGGCTGGCGGTCGTGATGGCCGTCAACGTCGTGATCGCCCTCTACTACTACCTCCAATGGACGGCCCTGCTCTTCCGCGCCCCCGAGGGCGAGCCCGTGAAGCACCGCGTCCCCGCCCCCCTCACGGCCGCGATCACCCTCACCGCGGCCCTCGGCGTCGCCCTCTCCGGAGCCCCCCAGCTGGTTCTGCGCTTCGCCGACACCGGCCTCTTCTGACCCCGCACCGGCCTCTTCCGACCTTGGCACGGGACTCCTCCGAGCCCCCGCACCGGTCTCCTCCGAGCCCCGCGCCGACGGTCTTCCGGGCCGGCACGCTCGCGTACGCCCCCGTGTCCACCTGCACGGCCCACGCCCCCCTGCCGGACGCACAAGGGCACTAAAGGGAACTCGTGGCCCCCGCCTGGCGTTGACCGGTACGGGAGGGTCCACTGGACGTGACACCACGGAGCCAGAGGGCACTGGAGACGAGGAACATCCGCAAGCAAAGGGTTCCCCTGCCGCACGACTTGGAGGGCGTACCGTGCACCGCCGGCACAACGGGCTCAGGACCGCAGTACTCCTCGGGGGACTGTCCGCACTCATCATCGTCATCGGCAGCTTCTTCGGCCGTATGGGGCTCGTCGTCGCGGTCCTGATCGCGCTCGGAACCAACGCGTACGCGTACTGGAACAGCGACAAGCTGGCGCTACGCGCGATGCGAGCCCGCCCGGTGAGCGAATTCGAGGCCCCCGCCCTGTACCGGATGGTCCGCGAGCTCTCCACCCAGGCCCGCCAGCCCATGCCCCGCCTGTACATCTCCCCGACCGAGGCCCCCAACGCCTTCGCGACCGGGCGCAATCCGCGCAACGCCGCCGTGTGCTGCACCGACGGCATTCTGCGCCTCCTCGACGAGCGCGAACTGCGCGGCGTCATCGGCCATGAGCTCAGCCACGTCTACAACCGCGACATCCTCATCTCCTCGGTCGCCGGCGCCCTCGCCTCCGTGATCATGTTCCTGGTCAACTTCGCCTGGCTGATCCCGATCGGCCGCTCCGACGACGACGACGGCCCCGGCATCCTCGGCATGCTCCTGATCATGATCCTGGGCCCGCTCGCCGCCAGCCTCATCCAGCTGGCCATCAGCCGCTCCCGGGAGTACGAGGCGGACGCCTCCGGCGCACAGCTCACCGGTGACCCGCTCGCTCTGGCCAGCGCCCTGCGCAAGCTGGAGACGGGCACCAAGCAGCTCCCGCTGCCGCCGGAGCCCCGGATCGAGACCGCGAGCCACATGATGATCGCGAACCCTTTCCGCCCGGGTCAGGGACTCTCCAAGATGTTCTCGACGCATCCGCCGATGGCGGAGCGCATCGCCCGCCTCGAGAAGATGGCGGGCCGCCACCAGTGAGCACGCCCGTCGACTCGTCGACCTCTTCATGGACGTGCTGACCAAGGCCCCGACTGTGGGCTGAAGCCCCGGATTCCTCAGCGTCCGCCGAACGCCTCATCCGTCGAGACGACCTCACGTCCCAGCGGCATGAGCGAGATGGGGATGAGCTTCAGGTTGGCCCACCCGAACGGGATGCCGATGATCGACAGGAACAGCGGGATGCTCGTGATCAGGTGGGCGAGAGCCAGCCACCAGCCCGCGAAGATCACCCAGATCACATTGCCGATGAACGACCCCGCACCGGCCCCCGGCCGCTCCACAGTCGTGCGGCCGAACGGCCAGATGACGAAGCCGGCGATGCGCAGCGACGCGATGCCGAACGGGATGGTGATGATCAGGACGAAGCAGATCAACGCGGCGATCAGGTAGCCGATCGCCATCCAGATGCCGCAGAAGACGAGCCACAGGATGTTCAGCAGCAGGTTGAAAAGCTTCATGATCGGTACCTCTCCAAAGGGATCCGCCGGTACTGCCTGCTGCCACAAGTATCAGCCGGTCACGCCTTCAGGCGGAACCGGAGCGTCTTTGTAGCGTGATCGGGAACCTACGGAAACGATCCCCTTCGTCAGCGCCGGGTCGCACGGTTTTCCACAACGGCCCGGTTGTCCACAGGCCGGCCCCGATGCCGGTGGCGGCCCGCATGATGGATCTGCCTCGCCACAGCGCGCCCTAGCGTCCAGCGACCCACATGCGCCGCACGACGTAGGCGACCACACCCACCGCCAACACACCCGCCCCCACGACCACCGACTCTCCCGGCAGCGCGAACGCCAGGACCACGCAGCCCAGCAGACCCACCGCAGGCAGGACCCGCCGCACCGGGGCCGGATCGAGGGTCCAGGCGGAGGCGTTGGCCACCGCGTAGTACGTCAGTACACCGAAGGAGGAGAAACCGATCGCGCCCCGCACGTCCACCGTGGCGGCGAGGACCGCGACCACCGCGCCCACGGCCAGCTCGGCCCGGTGCGGTACCTGAAATCGCGGATGCACGGCCGCCAGCGCGCCCGGCAGATGCCGGTCCCGGGCCATGGCCAGCGTCGTGCGCGAGACGCCCAGGACCAGGGCGAGCAGCGAGCCCAGCGCGGCCACGGCCGCCCCGACCCGGACCACCGGGACCAGCCCCGGCGCCCCGGCCGCCCGCACCGCCTCGGTCAGCGGCGCGCCCGCCCGCCCGAGTTCGCCCGACCCCAGTACGGAAAGGACGGCGACCGCCACACACGCGTACACGGCCAGCGTGATGCCCAGCGCCAGGGGGATCGCGCGAGGGATGGTGCGCGCCGGATCCCGCACCTCCTCGCCGAGAGTCGCGATGCGCGCGTACCCGGCGAACGCGAAGAACAGCAGACCTGCGGCCTGCAGCACCCCTGCGAGGCCACCGGAGGCCCCGACGTCCAGCCGCCCGGCGTCGGAAGCCCCGGATCCCAGGCACACGACCACCACGGAAGCGAGGACCGCCAGGACCACCGCCACGATCACCCGCGTCAGCCGTGCGGACTTCTGGACACCGCCGTAGTTCACCGCGGTCAGCGCCGCCACGGCCGCGACCGCCACCGCGTGCGCCTGCCCCGGCCAGACGTACGCCCCGACCGTCAACGCCATCGCCGCACAGGAGGCCGTCTTCCCGACCACGAACGACCAGCCGGCCAGGTATCCCCAGAACGCCCCCAGCCGCTCGCGTCCGTACACGTAGGTGCCGCCCGAGGCCGGATACAGGGCGGCGAGCCGCGCCGACGACATGGCGTTGCAGTAGGCGACCAGCGCGGCGAGCGCGAGTCCGAGCAGCAGCCCCGAGCCCGCGGCGTGCGCGGCGGGAGCCAGCGCGGCGAAGACGCCTGCCCCGATCATCGAGCCGAGCCCGACGACCACGGCGTCCCCCACGCCCAGCGTCCGCCGCAGCTCGGCGGAGGGTGCGGACTGTGTCATGTGCCGCACCCTACTGATCCGGGGAACCGCCGGACGACGTCGCGACGTCGTCCCCGACGCATCGAAATGAAAACCGAACGAACCGAACACAGAACGACACGGCACAACGCGTCATGCCGTGCCATGCCGTGCCATGCAACGACATGACCCAACCCGCGAGCGCTGCGGGGACGCGGGACGGCCGGATGTCCGGACGTCCGGACGGCCGGATGTCCAGGGACACCACGCGCGAGCACAGCCTGTCCGGATCCACATCACAGCGCCGGGACAGCGTGGGCACAGAACGGAAGGGCAGGTTCAGGACATGAGCATCATCAGCTGGATCATTCTGGGGCTGTTGGCCGGAGTCATCGCCAAGGTCCTGCTGCCGGGCCGTGACCCGGGCGGCTTCATCGGCACGACCCTCATCGGCGTCGCGGGCGCGTTCATCGGCGGCTGGATATCGGCCCGCTGGCTGGACCACCCCATCGCCAAGGACTTCTACGACGGCGCCACCTGGGCCGCGGCGATCGGCGGCTCGCTCGTGCTCCTGATCGTCTACCGCCTCCTGTTCGGCAACTCGCGCGACTGAGCGCGCCCCTGGCCGCAGCGACAGGAGTAGAGGGGTGGGCGCCGACGGGCGTCCACCCCTCCTCGTACCGCCTCGCTCGTGGCGTCTGCCGTGTGCCTACCGGTAGTTCACGAACTGCAGGGCGAAGTCGAAGTCCTGGCCCTTCAGGAGGGCGATGACGGCCTGCAGGTCGTCGCGGCTCTTGGAACTGACACGCAGCTCCTCGCCCTGCACCTGGGCCTTCACGCCCTTGGGGCCCTCGTCGCGGATGAGCTTCGCCACCTTCTTCGCGTTGTCCTGGGAGATGCCCTCCTGGATCTCCGCGAAGAGCTTGTACTCCTTGCCGGAGAGCTGCGGCTCGCCGGCCTCCAGCGCCTTCAGCGAGATCCCGCGCTTGATCAGCTTGGACTGGAAGACGTCGAGGACGGCCTTCACCCGGTCCTCGGAGTTCGCCTCCATCAGGATCTTCTCGCCGGACCACGAGATCGAGGCGCCCACGCCCTTGAAGTCGTAGCGCTGCGAGATCTCCTTGGCGGCCTGGTTGAGGGCGTTGTCGACCTCCTGCCGCTCGACCTTCGAGACGATGTCGAAACTGGAGTCGGCCATGTCCTGTGGCTCCTTGTATCGGGGTGCGTGTCGGGTGCGTATCGGCGTGCGTGGGGGTGGCCGCCGAGCCCGGCGTGGTCCCGGGCCGCATCCGCACAAGCCTAGCCACCCAGCCCCCTCCGGGCGGCGAGGAATCAGGTGGCGAAGCACCCCTGGGCATCGGGTATTGTTTACGTCGTTGCCAGGGAGCACCGCCGAAAAGCGGTTCGAATCGGCGGCAAACCCCGGCGGTGTGCCCGAGCGGCCAAAGGGAGCAGACTGTAAATCTGCCGGCTCAGCCTTCCCAGGTTCGAATCCTGGCGCCGCCACGCTGAGAACGAAGGGTCCGTGACCTGCTTAAACAGCAGGTCACGGGCCCTTTGTCGTGCGTCCATGAGAGCGGTGCGCTGTCTCAAACCGTCCCGCGCTCGATCACTCGCACCTGCATGGTCCCTCGTCGCGGTCGACGCAGACGCCGCAGAACAACCTGCTGTTCGACGGCTCGCCGCACAAGGTGCGGGGGGCGGGCCCCTTCACCCTCCCTCAGAGGGCTCAGAGGGGTCCTCCGGAGCCTCGGCCGCGGGCGACTTCGCCGTCCGCTTCACCTCCGCCTCCACGTCGTTACGGGGCCTGCCCTCGTCCTTGGCGTATTCGGTCACCGCGGCCTGGTTGTCGCGGGCGAGGTCGCGCCAGGCGCGCCAGGCGGTTTCGTAGGTGTCGGTCTGGGTCTCCGACCAGGGGGCGGCCGTGGGCGCGCCGTAGGCGTCCCGTAGTTCCTCGACCCTCGCGTGCGCCTCGTCGGCCGCGCGCTGCTTCTCCACGAGTTCCTCGAAGGTATGTGCCACGTGTACGGATGCTAAGCAGGTCAGCGCACTTGCGCGCGGTGAGCGCGCGCGTGCCGCGACGCCGTACCCGCGTGGCCCACTGGGGCACACTGGCTCCATGTCGCCCATGTCCAGCCGCCGCAGAACGTGCCCCGAGTGCCGTCGAGAGATCGCCGTCGTCGCCGGACGGTTCGCCCGGCACGACCCGCCCGGCGCACGGGACAGCGGGGAGCTCGTCTCCTGCCCCGGCTCCCGCCGGACGGCACAACTGGGCGCGGCCCAGCCGTCGTTGGACGGCTACGTCCTCCCGGAGTTCCCGGGGCAACTCCCCTTGTTCTAGTCCGTCCCCTTGTTCTACTCCGCCCGTTCTCCTCAGTTCCCCGCCACCGACTTCACCGCCACCGACACCGGCGTCGAGCCGCTGATCAGCTCCAGGGTGAGGCCGGACGTTGCGGGGGTGTCCAGGAGTTCGGCCAGGGCGGCGGCCACGTCGTCGCGCGGGACCTGGCCGCGGCCCGTGTGCGCCTCGAGGCGGACGAGGCCCGTGCCGGCGTCGTTGGTCAGTGCTCCGGGGCGCAGGATCGTCCAGTCGAGGGCGTCCAGACCCTGCACGTACGCGTCCGCCTCGCCCTTGGCGCGCTGATAGACGTCGAAGATGTCGTCGCCCGGGTGGGCGGGGTCCGCGCCCATGGACGACACGACCACGAAGCGCCGTACGCCCGCCAGGACCGCCGCGTCGGCGAACAGCACGGCCGCGCCCTTGTCCACCGTGTCCTTGCGGGCCACCCCGCTGCCCGGGCCCGCGCCCGCCGCGAACACCGCCGCGTCCGCGCCCCGCAGCCGCTGTGCGACCTCCTCGACCGACGCCGACTCCAGGTCCAGGACGATCGGTTCGGCGCCGGCCGCCCGCAGATCGTCGCCCTGCTCGGCCTTGCGGACGATCCCCGCGACCTCGTCGCCGCGCGCGGCGAGCAGACGCTCCAGCCGCAGCGCGATCTGACCATGACCACCAGCGATGACAATGCGCATGCTTCCGACCGTACGCCCGCCCGGCCCCGTCCGCCGAACGACGTCGACCGACCACCGACACCCAGGTCCCACCGCCCCAGCCTCACCAAAGCCCCCCGAGCAGCCGCGCGAACAGCCACGAACAGCCCTACGACAACTCGCCCTGCCCCCGCCCCTGCCGCGGCAGCCCCAGCTCCGCGGCCGCCGCCGAGTCGCAGTACTCGCGTACCGCGCTCGTCCGGGCCACCACGCGCCCCCGGTGGATCACGATCCGGCTGTACGCCAGCGACAGCGCGCCCGCCAGCCGGTCGCCGCGCACGGCCAGCAGGTCGGCCGGGAAGCCCGCCTCCACGCGGACCTCGGGCAGGCCCAACACGGCCCGTGCGGACGTGCTCACGGCGTCGTAGGCGTCCTCGGGGCGCAGACCGTGACGGGAGGCGAGCAGGTAGGCGGCCTCCAGGGGGTCGCCGCGGCCGACCGGGTTGGACACGTCCCGCAACGCCCCGCTGCCGGCGGCCACGCGCACCCCGGCGGCGCGCAACAGGCGTACGGGTGCGGGCCCGCGCCGTTCCGCGCCCCCGCAGCCGCCCTGGGGCAGGCACACCACCGTCACGCCGGCCGCGGCCAGTTGGTCGGCGCTGCGGGCGAGGGCCTCCGCGGGGAGGCGGTCGAGGCCGCCGCAGGGGCTGAGGGCGACTCCGGGGCGCAGGCCGCCGGCCATCGCGGCGAGGCGGGCGAGGCGGGCCGGGTCGGCGGCGTCGGTGTGCAGGTCGACGGGGCAGCCGTGCTCGGAGGCGACCTCCAGGACGGCTTCGACGTACCCCGTCGGATCGGGGTCCAGGTCCGGGCAGCCGCCCACCACGGAGGCGCCCATCTTCACCGCGTCCCGCAGCATCGCGAGCCCCTCCGTTCCCGCCGCCCCGGTCAGCACCCGGGGCATCGCCACCGCCGTCAGCTCGGCGAGCCCGCGCAGCGCACGCCGGGCCTGCAGTACGGCGGCCAGCGCGCCGAGCCCCTGGACGCCGCCCACCCGCACATGGGCGCGCAACGCGGTCGCGCCGTGGCCGAGTTGCAGCAGCGCGGCCTCGGTGGCCCGGCGCTGGACGTCCTGGGCGGCGTACGAGACCGGGCCGTCGGCGTCGGCCGTGAGCGCGGTGTCGGCGTGGGCGTGGGGTTCGGCGGGGGCCGGGAGCAGGAGGTAGCCGCCGAGGTCGACGCGTGCGCCGCCACCGCGGGCCGGACCGGACGCCAGGCTGCCGGCCGTGCCGACCGCCTCGATGCGCCCACGGCCCAGCCGTACGTCCACGGTCCGGCCGTCCGTCAGACGCGCCCCGCACAGCAGGAGGGCCGCCGGCTCCGACTGCCCTCCCGAAGGGCCGGAGGAGGCGCCGGACGAGGACGAGGACGAGGACGAGGACGACGGCGGGGGCGGCTGCGGCTGGCTGTCGGGCATCGCGCTCCAGGGGCGGTGGGGCAGGCCGAGGGGGCTCGGGCAAGATCACGCAGAGTGAGTCGAGCCTAGGGCGGAGGGCCGGCGCCGGCGGGGAGGAGCGCAATAGTCGTACCGGTGTGGTCCGCCGTGCGGGAGGGGCTCGGGAGGCCGCCGGGACCTTGGGGAAACGGCCGCCAGGACGCCCCCGGAGGACCCCGCGAAACGGATTTGGGTGAACGGCGGCGGACCGTGTAATGTCTTCATCGCTCGCCCCAATAGCTCAGTCGGTAGAGCGTCTCCATGGTAAGGAGAAGGTCTACGGTTCGATTCCGTATTGGGGCTCTGGTGGGTGAGGTTCCCGTCGCAAGGCGGGACCTGATCCCATCAAAGCGGTGTAGCTCAGTCGGTAGAGCAAGCGGCTCATAATCGCTGTGTCACCGGTTCAAGTCCGGTCACCGCTACTGACAGTAGCCGATTGTGGGGTCGGTCCTTCGATCGGCTACTCTTTTATGCGTTAATAAGTCCCATCCGTTCGTCAAGGAGCACTCCTGTGGCTGCCACCGACGTCCGCCCGAAGATCACGCTGGCCTGCGTGGAGTGCAAGGAGCGGAACTACATCACCAAGAAGAACCGGCGTAACAACCCGGACCGACTGGAGATGAAGAAGCACTGCCCGCGTTGCAACGCGCACACCGCGCACCGCGAAACGCGATAAATCAGGCTCGTATGCGAGGCCGTCCCCGAGTGATCGGGGGCGGCCTCGCGTCGTTGAACCCGTTGCACGATCCGTACCGGTCAGCAGAGCAAGAGAGCAAGCAGGAGGTGCCGACGCCCATGGCGCTCGACCAGTCCTTCGTAGGGCGGATCTACCCGCCCACCGATCCCTATGAGGTCGGCCGGGAGAAGATCCGTGAGTTCGCGGAGGCCGTGGGGGACACCAACCCGGTGTACACCGACCCGGAGGCCGCCAAGGCGCTCGGGTACGCCGATGTGATCGCCCCGCCGACCTTCGTGTTCTCGATCACCTTCAAGGCGGCCGGGCAGGTCGTCCAGGACCCCCAGCTGGGCCTGGACTACGGCCGCGTGGTGCACGGCGACCAGAAGTTCGCCTACAAGCGCCCGGTGCGCGCCGGTGACCGGCTCACGGTCACCTCGACCATCGAGGCCGTCAAGTCCATGGCCGGCAACGACATCCTGGACATCCGCGGCGAGGTCCACGACGAGGCCGGCGAGCACGTCGTGACCGCCTGGACCAAGCTCGTCGCCCGCGCGGCGGAGCCCACGGGCTCCACGGTCCCTGCGGGCTCCACGGGCTCCACGGGCTCCAAAGAAGGGGAGGCGTGAGGAACCGATGACGGCGAAGATCGCTTACGACGACGTCGAGGTCGGCACCGAGTTGCCGGCCCGCTCCTTCCCCGTGGACCGCGCCACGCTGGTCCGCTACGCGGGCGCCTCCGGGGACTTCAACCCCATCCACTGGAACGAGAAGTTCGCCAAGGAGGTGGGCCTGCCGGACGTCATCGCGCACGGCATGTTCACCATGGCCGAGGCGATCCGCGTCGTCACCGACTGGACCGGCGACCCGGGCGCGGTCGTCGACTACGGCGTCCGCTTCACCCGGCCGGTCGTCGTGCCGAACGACGACCAGGGCGCCGTGATCGAGGTCACCGGCAAGGTGGCCGCCAAGCTCGACGACCACACCGTCCGGGTCGACCTGACGGTGACCAGCGGTGGACAGAAGGTGCTCGGGATGTCCCGGGCGGTCGTACGGCTGGGCTGAGAGCTCGCGTGTCGCGTGATGTAAGGGGCGTTCCTCCAGGGGAAGCGCCCCTTACTCGTAACAGGCAGTCACCTGGACGGGCGCTCCTTACCGGCCGCGCCTGTGATCCGCCTCTCCTTGCGTCTCGCCCACGACACCCCCTTGACGTAGTTAGTGATTGGGCACTAACTTTGCCGCATGGTCAGGATGAGCGCAGAAGAGAGGCGCGAGAGCGTCGTCCGCGCGGCGATGAGCGAGTTCGCCCGGGGCGGCTATCACGGCACGTCCACCGAGGCGATCGCCAAGCGGGTGGGTGTGTCGCAGCCGTATCTCTTCCGGCTCTTCGCGGGCAAGAAGGCGATCTTCCTGGCGGCGTCCGAGAGGTGCCTGGAGGACACCGTGCACACCTTGGAGAAGGCCGCCGAGGGGATGGAGGGCGAAGAGGCCCTGCATGCCATGGGCAACGCGTACACCAGGGTCATCGCGGAGCAGCCCGAGCGGCTGCTGATGCAGATGCAGATGTACGTCGCGGTGGCCGCCGCCGAGGCGGAGGGCGACCACGAGTTCGGCGAGGCCGTGCGCGCCGGGTGGATGCGGCTGTGGGACGCCGTCCATCTGCCGCTCGGCGCCGACCTGAACGACACGACGACTTTCATGGCGTACGGCATGCTCATCAACTGCCTGGTGGCCATGGGGTTTCCGGCCGGGCATCGGGTGTGGGAAGGGCTGTATCCGTCGGCGCGGGTCGAGGGCCGGCTGGAGAAGTAGGTTCCGTGGGTTCGGGGAAGGGCGTGGGCGCTTTTTCCTGGGCAGGAAAGTTAGTCATCAATAACTAACCAAAGATCGATCATCCTCTGGGGGAGCGATGTCAAAGGCAGTGGAAGACACGGCGGCAGGGCAGACAGCCGTTGGGCAGGCCCCGGGACGCGGGAGCATGGTCTGGGCGCTCGTCATCACCAGCGTCGCCGGGTTCATGGCGGCTCTCGACAACCTCGTCGTCACCACCGCGCTGCCGTCCATCCGCAAGGACCTCGGCGGAGCGCTGGGCGACCTCGAATGGACCGTGAGCGCGTACACGCTCACCTTCGCCGTGCTGCTGATGTTCGGCGCGGCGCTCGGCGACCGGTTCGGCCGGCGGCGGATGTTCCTCGCCGGGCTCACCGTCTTCACCGCCGCCTCCGCGGCCGCGGCGATGGCGCCGGGCATCGGCTCCCTCATCGCCGCGCGTGCGGTGCAGGGCGTCGGCGCGGCGATCATGATGCCGCTCACGCTCACCCTGCTCACGGCCGCCGTGCCCGTCGCCAAGCGTGGGATGGCGTACGGCATCTGGGGCGCCGTCAACGGCCTCGCCGTCGCCTCCGGGCCGCTGATCGGCGGCAGCCTCACCGAGCACGTGTCCTGGCACTGGATCTTCTGGCTGAACGTTCCGCTGGGCCTCGCCCTGCTGCCGCTGGCCCGCCTGCGCCTCGCCGAGTCCCACGGCACCGGCGCCCCGCTCGACTTCCCCGGCACCCTGCTCGCCAGCGGCGGACTCTTCGGGATCGTCTACGGCCTGGTGCGCGGACCGGCCGACGGCTGGACCAGCCCGCTGGTGCTGACCGGGCTGGTGGCGGGCGGGGTGCTGCTCGTCGCGTTCGTGCTGCACGGACTGCGTGCCAAGAACCCCATGCTGCCGATGCGGCTGTTCCGCTCCAGGGCCTTCGCCGGGATCAACGCCGCGAGCCTGCTGATGTTCCTCGGGATGTTCGGGTCGATCTTCCTGCTCAGCCAGTACATGCAGGGCGTCCTCGGCTACTCGCCCACCGAGGCGGGCCTCAGGATGCTGCCGTGGACCGGCATGCCGATGCTCGTCGCGCCGATCGCCGGCATCCTCTCCGACCGGATCGGCGGCCGGCCGGTCGTCGCCGCCGGGCTCTTCTTCCAGGCCGTCGGCCTCGGCTGGATGGCCGCCGTGGTCACCGTCGACGCCTCCTACCCGGTCCAGCTGCCCGGACTGATCGTCAGCGGCATCGGCATGGCGCTGTTCTTCGCCCCCGCCTCCAACCTGGTGATGTCCAGCGTCCGGCCCCAGGAGCAGGGCATCGCCTCCGGCGCCAACAACGCGCTGCGGGAGGTCGGCGGCGCCCTCGGCATCGCCGTCATGGCGTCGATCTTCTCGGCGCAGGGCGGCTACGAGTCCGGCCAGTCCTTCGTCGACGGCCTGCGGCCCGCGCTCGTCACCGGCTCGGCGGTCGTCGCCCTCGCCGGGGTCGCGGCCCTGCTGATTCCGGGGCGGCGACGGGCGGGGCAGGGCGGGACGGCAGCCGAGACGGAGACGGCCGAGACGGGTGCCCCTTCGGGGACCGGGGCGGTGTCCGAGGCGACGCCCGCCCTGGAGACCGCCGGGCGGTGACTTCGGTCGGCTGACCTCTGTTCGCTGACCTTTGTTCGCCGGCTTCGGTTCGCTGGCTTCGGTTCGCCGGCTTCGGTTCGTTGACCTCGGTTCGTTGAACGGCACGCGCGCGTACGGCCCCGTCGATGGCGACGGGGCCGTACGCGCGTGTGGAGGCGTGAAGAGCGGGGTGGCGCAAGTGGGCGGGACCGGGTGTCGGTGGGGTCTCGTAGGCTTGGGCGTGTGCTGGAACTTCACGATGCCCCGCTCGCGCCGCTGACCACCTTCCGGTTGGGCGGTCCCGCCACCCGGCTGGTGACCGCGACGACCGACGCCGAGGTGGTCGCCGCCGTCCGCGCCGCCGACGCCGACGGCACTGCGCTGCTGCTCGTCGGCGGCGGCTCGAACCTGGTCATCGGCGACAAGGGCTTCGAGGGCACCGCCCTGCGCATCGCCACCCGGGGCTTCGAGCTCGACGGCACCCGGCTGGAGCTGGCCGCCGGCGAGGTGTGGACCGACGCCGTCGCCCGCACCGTGGAGGCCGGACTCGCCGGCGTCGAGTGCCTGGCCGGCATCCCCGGCTCGGCCGGCGCCACCCCGATCCAGAACGTGGGGGCGTACGGCCAGGAGGTCTCCGCCACGATCACCGAGGTCGTCGCCTACGACCGCCGAGCCGGCGAGACGGTCACCCTCGACAACGAGCAGTGCGCCTTCTCCTACCGGCACAGCCGCTTCAAGGCCGACCCCGAGAGGTACGTCGTCCTGCGCGTCCGCTTCGAGCTGGCGGACGCGGACGGACTGTCGGCGCCGATCAAGTACGCCGAGACGGCCCGGGCGCTGGGCGTTGAGCCCGGCGACCGCGTCCCGCTGGCCGACGCCCGCGAGACCGTGCTGAAGCTGCGCGCGGGGAAGGGCATGGTCCTGGACGCCGAGGACCACGACACCTGGTCGGCCGGGTCGTTCTTCACCAACCCGATCCTCACCGACGCCGACTTCGCGGTGTTCCACGCGCGCGTGCAGGAGCGGCTCGGCGACGACGTGCAGCCGCCCGCCTATCCGGCCGGCGAGGGGCACGCCAAGACCTCCGCGGCCTGGCTGATCGACAAGGCCGGCTTCACCAAGGGCTACGGCAGCGGGCCCGCCCGTATCTCCACCAAGCACACCCTCGCGCTCACCAACCGCGGGGCGGCCACCACGGAGGACCTGCTGGCGCTGGCCCGCGAGGTCGTGGCCGGGGTGCGCGAGGCGTTCGGGATCACGCTGGTCAACGAGCCCGTGATGGTGGGCGTCGGGCTCTAGCCCCCCGGCAGGAACAGCGCCCCCGGCAGGAACAGCGCCCCCGGCAGGAACAGCGCCCCCGGCAGGAACAGCGCCCCTGGAACAGCACCGCCTCCCGGAAGAGCACCGCCCCCCTACAGCGCCCCCCGGCACACCGCCCCCGCACCGAGCCGACGCCCACCACACCGCCCGTTGGGCGGGGGCGGCCGCGGGCCCTGGGCCTCCCCCGATCCGTAGCCCCGGCGGCCGCGGGCGCCCCCTCGTCGATGGTGGGCCCTGTCCATGTCGCCTCGCTGCCCCACAGTCCGGTTGTTTACCGGCTGGGACGGCTGAAATACGGCCGAAAGCACCTCGCGGCCCTCCGGCCGACGCCAGTATGTGGGGCGAACGGGATCCGGGGAGGCGCGCGTGACGGTGAGCGGGACGCAGGGGAGTGCCGGGGAAACGGGCGGGACGGAAGAGACACCAGGGGGAGCAGGGGAAGGCCAAGGGGAGGACCAGGGTCTGTTCGCGCGGGCCGTCGTGCTCAGCCGGGAGTGGGCCGCCGCGTCCGCCTCCGCCCGGGGATCCGGCACGGAGTCCGCGGCCCCCGTCTCTCCCACCCGCCCCGACGCCGTCGCGACCGACCGCATGCTGCGGGAGCTGGCGGAGGCCGAGCCGACGGTGGGGGAACGGGAACGCGGGGCCTTACGGATGGCGCGGGGGAGCCTGCTGGGGCTGCGGTATCTGGCGGGCGGGGCCGCGGAACCCGTCGAGGAGCGGGCCGAGGCGATCGCGCTGCTCCGGGAGGCCCGGGCGGCCGTACCCGTCACGGAGCGGGAGATACGGTCCCGTGAGGCCGTACTCCGGCTGATGATCCGGCTGTTGATGCCGGACCTCCCCTCCTTGCAGGGGCAAGGGCAGGGCCGGCAGGGCTACACCGAGATGATGAAGATCGGGGCCGCCTATCTGACGCCCGACGGGTCCCTGCGGGACGACCTCGCCGAGGTCGGGACGCTTCTGGAGGAACTCGCCGAGACGGCCGATCCCGCGGACCGCCCCGAGCTGGAGCGCTGGATCAAGACCATGCGACTGCTCGGCGGCGCGACCGGCGACCGGGCCTCGCTGCTCGAACTGGGCGCCCAGATGGAGACGTTCGGGGCGATGCCGCCCCACCTCGCGTCGGCCATGGGCGCGGCCATGGAACTCCTCAAGGCGATGCCCGACGACGCCTCGACCGCGACTTCCGCCCCCACTTCCGCCCCCACTTCCGCCCCCGACATCGCGGACCTGGTGGCGCACTACGCGGACGAGTTGCTGCCCGTCATGGAGCTGATGGCGCCCGGAATCCTGCGACGAGAGGAGTTCGAGCAGGCGGCCGCGGGCCTGCCGCAGGACACCTGGCAGGAGCAGATCACCGCCGGTCTGATCCGTATGGGCATCGCCCTGCGCGACGGCGACGCGGAGCGTCTGGTCGAGGCGGGGGAGCCGCTGCTGGAGGCGTTCCGCGACGGGAACGTCCCCGCCGGGGTGTCGCCGGTCCTGCTCGCCGGTCTGCTGTCGGGCTCCGCCCTGGTCGGCGGCAACCGCGAGGACACAGCGGCCATGTACCGGCTGCTCACCGAGAACTTCGGCCGCGGGGACGTCGTACGGGACATGCCGCCCGGGCCGATGGGCAGGGAACTGGCCGATTCCGGCCGGGCCCTGCTGCTGCATCAGCGGATCAGCGAGGTGGACGACGACGACCTCGACACGCTCGACGACATCGCCGAGGTCCTGCTGGACATGCGCCGGGAGCTGACCGACGACGACAGCTCGGCGACGCTCGTCCTGTTCAACCTCGGCGCGCTGCAACTGCGCCGGGCCATGGCCATCGGACGGGCGGGCGGGACGGTGGGGCCGCCGCTGCGGCGGGCGCTGATGTATCTGCGGGAGGCGCAGGAGCACCCCGGGACGCCGGTCGCCCTGCGCGGGGTCATGGCGTCGGCCGGGACCATGATCAGCGCGCTGGAGCAGTATGTGGACCCGTCCTCCCGGACCGTCCTCGCGGAGGTCGAACGGGTCCGCGCCTCCCTCGGCGGCACGGTGGTCTTCGCCGACCAGGACATCCGGACCCGGCTCGGCATGGCCCTCGCGCTCAACGTCGAGCACGAGCGCCACGGCGATCCGGCCGCGCTCGACGCGGCGCTGCGCGAGCTGGAGACCGCCCGGGCCGCGATCACCGACCGCACCGGCTGCGCCACCGCCCAGGAGGTGTACCGGGAGCTGGCCGTCCTCCACCGGCGTCGAGGGGCCCCCGGCGACACCGAGCGAGCGCTGGAGGCGACCGAACTGCTGCTGGAGAGGGTCGCCGAGGACGTGCTGCTGCAGATCGGCGCCGAGCACGGGCTCGCGGCCGCCCGGGTCGCCGCCGACCGGGGCGTCACGGCGGCCGCTTGGGCGGCGGAGGCGGGCGACGCGGCCACCGCGCTGCGGGTCCTGGAGGCCGGCCGCGCGCTGGTGCTCCGGGCCGTCGCGGCCTCCGCGAGCGTGCCGGAGCAGCTCGACGAGCACGGCGAGCACGGACTCGCCGCGCAGTGGCGGGAGGCGGCGCGCGCGGGCGACGCCGCCGAGTCCCGCCGAGACTCCCGTCCCGGACAGACCCCGGACACCCTCATCCCCAGCACCCTGCGCCGCCGCGCCCTGAGCGCCCTGCGCCTGCGGACGGCGTCGGCCGGAGCCCCGAACGGATCCAACGTGCCGCACGGGCCGGACTGGCAGCAGGTCGCCGACACGGCCCAGCGCGTCGGCGTGGACGCGGTCGTCCACCTCCTCGTGGGCGACGGCGACGGGCCGGGCTGGGCGCTGGTCGTACGGCCCGGCATGGCGCCTCTTCCGCTGGCGCTGGCCGGGCTGGCCGCGGCGGAACGCGGCCCGCTGGAGCGGTACCTGGACGCGGCCCGTGACCGTTCCCTGCTCACCGCGCCCGGCGTCTCCCTCGCGGCGCCCGGGCGCGCCGAGGCGGTCGCGGTCTGGGAGACGGCCCTGGAGGCGCTGTGCGACTGGGCTGGACCGGCCGTGATGGGGCCGGTCCTCGACGCCGTACGGCCCGGGCGGCCCGCGCGGCGTGAGGATCCGGTGCGGCTGGTGCTGCTGCCCGCCGGGAACCTCGGATCCGTGCCCTGGCACGCGGCCCGGCTCGGCGGACGGGCGAAAGAGCCGGGATCCACGGCGGACCGGGCCGTGTACGCCGTCGACCTCGCCGTCGTCAGCTACGCGGCCTCGGGGGCCGAGTTCCTACGATCCTCCGCACGCGCCCGGCTGCCGCTGGCCGCCGATCCCGTCCTCGTCGCGGACCCCCGCGCCACCCTGCCCTACGCGGAGCACGAGATCGACGGACTGCGGGCGTCCTTCTACCCGGACGCGCGCTGCTACGGCTACTTCGTGCGCAACATGTGGGACGTCGACGGCGCCCCCGACGAACTGCTGCCGCTGCTGCCCGGGGGTACCGCCGACCGGCCCGCCTCGCTCGTGCAGCTCAGCGTGCACGGGTTCGCCGGGGGCCGGCCCACCGTCTCCGGGCTCCTGCTGCACGCGCGGAACGACGAGAAGGCGAGGGACGGGGACGATGCGGGCGTGCTCACCGTACGGCGGCTGCTCGGGGCGCCCGCGAGCGAGGCGCACGGCCGGGACGGCGGGAGCGCGGCCGGGCCGCTGGTGGTGCTCAGCGCCTGCGAGACCGACCTCAGCTCCCGTGACCACGACGAGGCGCTCACCCTCACCACCGCCTTCGTGGCCCGTGGGGCCGCGGACGTGATCGGCTCCAAGTGGGGCCTGGACGACGCCAGCGCGGCCGTACTGATGTACGTCGTCCACCACTTCCTCACCGAGGGAGCGGACCCCGCGCTGGCGCTGCGCCGTACGCAGCTGTGGGCGCTCGATCCCGCCGCCCGTCCTCGGCGTCTGCTCCTTCCCCGGCCGCTGGCCGCTCGGGTGAAGAGCGACGCACGACTGCCCGTGGCCGCCTGGGCCCCCTTCATCCACCAAGGAAATCCCGCACCCGCACCGGCCCGACCCGGAGGGGACACTTTGGACACCAACGAGCTGCTGACCCTGCTCGTCCGTCACCGCGAGGAACTCAGGCAGTGGCTGGACGACGACCAGTACCGGACCTTCCTGACCATGCTGGAGCGGCTGCGCGAGGCCGGCGACGACCCCGAGCGGGCCACGATGGCCGCGACGGCCGTCGTCCGCTCGCTGTGGCCCGTGCCCGACGAGGCCGAACTGGCCCAGGCGCTGCACGTCTACAGCCGTTCGGCCGCCGTGGCCGCCGCCGTGCCGTCCCAGGACGCGCTGGTCGCGGCCCTGGAGGCGCTGTACGCGGCGCCGTCGGCATCACCGCCACCTGATCCCGCCCCTGATCCCGCCCCTGGCCCTGACTCCGACCCCGTGGCCGCCGTCATCGCCGCCGCCAAGGCGAGGCTGCTCGCCGAGCCCTCGCGGGCGGCCGCTCCCGCCGGGAGCCCGTCCGCCGGGTCGGGTCCCGCCGACGTCATCGTGCTGGCCGACCCGCAGGCCGGTCCCCGCAGCCCCGAGTTCCAGTTCGACCCGGACACCGGACGGCCGAGGGACATCGTCGTGCGCGTCAATCGCATCCTCCTCGCCGACCGCGACCCCTGGGGCGCCGCCGACTGGTGGCTGGGCGGCAACTCCTGGCTGGGCGGGCGGCCCGCCGCGCTGCTCGGACAGGTCCCGGACGACCGGCTGGCGGACGCCGCCCTGGCTCTCGTAGAGGAGGGCCGATGACGCGGCAGCTCCCCCCGGAGGTCGCCATGGCGCCCCGGGCCACGGTCCTCCCGGCCGGTACCGCGCTGTGGCGCTGTCACCGCAGCGGCTACCCGGCGACCGGCTTCAAGAGGGTCGAGGCGCACACCCTGTTCGGCGGCAGCCGCTTCGACTGCACGGCCGACGACCCGTACCCCTACCTCTACGCCACCCTCGAACCCACCACGGCCCTGGCCGAGGTGCTGCTCAGGTCCATGGACTTCGACCCGATGCTGGGCAGCAGGCTCGTGCCGTGGGCGCAGGCGAGCCGGTACACGCTGGCGAAGATCGTCACCACGGTCGATCTGACGCTCGTCTCGCTGCGGGCCGAGGAGGATCTGGCGGCCGTGTGCCAGGACAGCTGGCTGCTCGACTCCGAACCCGACGACTACCCGCGGACCCGCTACTGGGCGCAGGAGCTGCGGCGGCAGGCGAAGGACGCGCAGGGGCTGCTCTGGCAGTCGCGTCGGCACCGGCCGCGTGGGGCGCTGGTGCTGTTCGGGGACCGCTGCGGCGACGAGCCGTTCGCGAGCGGTACGGCGGATACGGCGGTCAGCCACGACCTCGCCACGCCCGCGGGCCGGGACGAGGCGAACCGGCTGCTGGCCCCGCTGCGCGCCGCGATCATGCCCCGGCAGGACTGAGTAGGACTGAGCCGGACTGAGCAGGACGGCCTACGCGTCGGGCTCGACCGTCAGCACCGTGAAAGCGAAGTGCCGGCCGAGCCCTACGACGTCTCCGTCGCGCAGGGCGATCCGGGCGCCCCGCCCGATCTGCACGCCGTTGACGTACGTGCCGTTCGTCGTGCCGCCGGGGTGCTCCGTCAGCCACACCGTGCCGTCGGGCGTCAACTCGACGTTCGCGTGGCGGCGCGAGACCCCCTTGCCCTTGTCGCCGGAGAGCTCGACCGCCACGGCCTGCGCCCACACCGGATCGCGGCCCAGCTGGAGCGGTGGGCCGGTGCCGAACCGGCGGTCGATCGACGCCTCGGGGCTGATCAGCCGTACGTGCCGGGTCGACTCCAGGCACTCGGGGCAGGTCGGCGACCCGGCCGGCACGGGCTCGCGGCAGGACCAGCAGGGGTGGGACGGGGGAGGGGGCGCAGGAGGGGCCGGGGTCGGCGCTGCCTCCCGTTCGCCCTCTTCCCGCTCTTCTCTCTCTTCCCCCTCTCCCGCCGCCTCCTCCATGTCGTCGAACTCGAACAGGTCCCCGTCGTCCGCGAGCCCCTTGTCCACATAGCGTGGCGTGCTCACCAGGCAGCCCCCTTCTGCAGGGGCACCGCCCCGTCGGTCGCCTCGGCCGACGCGTGGAGTGCCAGTTCGACCCCGCCGTCCCCGTGGATCGTGACCTTCGAGACGGTGACCACCGTGCCCTCGCCCAGGGCGCCGAGGTCGAACACCCCGCGGGCCAGCGGGTTGATGAGGTGGGTCTCCAGTTTCATGCCGATGCCCCGGCCGCCGTTGCGCAGGTCCGCGGTGCAGGCGTCGGCGAGGGCCTTCTCGGCCTCGGGCAGCACCCGCAGCCGTAGACCGCTCTGGCGTTTCATGTGGCCGATGATGTTGTTCAGCTGTCCTTGGAAGATGAGCTGGGCGGTCGTCTCGTCGATGTACTGGAAGACGACGACGTTGCCGCCGAGCCGGTTCAGCAGCTCGGGCCGCTTCAGGGTGTGCTCGAAGTGGTGGCGTACGTTGCCCAGGATCTCCTGCTCGAACGCGGCCCGCTCCTCGGGCGTCTCGGGCAGTCGGCCGTCGTCGGTGGGCGCGGCCAGGGGGCGGCCGTCCGGGCCCGAGGGGCCGTGGACGCCCAGGTTGGAGGTGAAGATGAGGACGCACTCGCTGAAGTACGTCGTCACGCCCTGGCCGTCCGTCAGCCGGCCGTCCTCCAGGACCTGGAGGAACTTGTCGAGGACGCCCCGGTCCGCCTTCTCGATCTCGTCGAAGAGCACCACCCGGAACGGGTCCTCGCGCACCGCGCGGGTCAGCTCGCCGCCCGCCTCGTAGCCGACGTAGCCGGGCGGGGCGCCCACCAGCCGGTCTGCCGAGTGGGGGGCCGAGAACTCGCTCATGTCGAAGCGCAGACAGGCGTCCTCCGAGCCGAACAGGGTGGTGGCCACCGCCTTCGCCAGCTCCGTCTTGCCGGTGCCGGTCGGTCCGGCGAAGAACAGCACACCGCGGGGCCGGTGCACGGAGGCCGCGGACGCCTGCGCGCCGGACAGCCCCAGCGCGGCCCGCTTCAGCACGTCCAGGGTCTGGGTCACCGCCTTCTCCTGGCCCAGCACCCGGCCGCTGATGGCGGCCTCGCCGTCCCGGATGCTGTCGGCCACCGCGCCGCCCGTCCACGGGTTGCGGCTGACGCCCAACTCGTAGATCCGCACGGCCTGTTCCATCCGGTCGAAGGTGATCTTCGAAGCGCGGGCCAGCCGCATGCTCTCCCGCATGGCGCGCAGAGTGAGCCCGGTGGCCGCCCGGGCGAACCGCTCGACCTCCTCGCCCGTCGGATCCTCCCGGACGTCCCGGTTCACCAGCGGGCCCACGTCCAGCCGGGTGGCGGGGCCGGGCACGCCGGCCTGGTCGGCGAGCAGCCTGGCCATCCGGCGGCGCTGGCCGAGGTCCGGCGTGGGAACGCCGATGCTGCGCACCCGTACGCCGCTCGTGACCAGCCAGGCGGGCAGGTCCCGTTCGCCGTCCGCGAGCCAGATGACCGGGTTGAACAGGGCTCGGCCCGACTTGGGGCGGACGAAGGGCCGCGCCTCCTCGGCGATCTTCAGACAGCGCAGGAAGAACGTCCGCTCCTCGTCGCTGAGCTGGTTGACCTGCGTGGGGATCCGCGAGGCGTAGTCGACGATCAGGGCGGCGGGCAGCGGCTGCTGGTAGTCCTCGTAGCGCGGGTTGTCCTGCCCCGGGCCGGGCCGCTCGCCGACCCAGCCGCGGGCGAACGACTCCAGGACCCGGGCCATCTGCTCGGTGTCCGGCTCCTCGGAACGGCCCGGCAGCTTCCGGGTGTGGCGCTGCAGCAGCGTGCTCATGCCGTCCTCGTCGCTGCTGTGCACGACGCTGAAGCCCGCCACCGCGTCGTAGCGCAGCAGGCTGTTGTACCCGGCGCGCTGCAACGGCTCCCACAGCAGGTCCTCCAGGCCCAGGGCCCGGAAGCGGCGGCTGCCGTCGGTGAGGTCGTCGGCGACCACGTAGTCGTCGCGGATGTTGCCGTGCAGCACGTACTGGGAGTGGACGCTGAGGGTGTGGACCAGCTCGGCCGCGAAGGGCGGCTGGGTGGTCCGGGTCACGCGCAGCGAGTCGAGGTTACTGGTCAAGAGTCGGTCCTCCGGAGGGCGAGCGAGAAGGGCTGGCGGTGCGTCACTGGCCGTCTCGCTGCTGGTACTTGGGCTGCTGTCCCCTACGACGACGGGTCCGGGCGGTCTGTCCGGCCCTTCCGGTCGTTGCCGTCTTCCCTCCGGTCGCGCCGGAACGGAAGGCGTCCGTCAGGCCCGGCGCGGGCTCGCCCATGAGGACCCCGTTCTCGGTCCAGGCGAACTCCGCCCGCACGCCCTCCGCCTCGCTCAGCAGGCCCAGGTCGTCGACGTACCGGGAGCTCTCCGCGCACCGCTCGGCGTCCAGGGCCTGCCAGTGGCCCGCGACGTCGGGGTCGGCGGCCTCCGCCGGGGTGAGCGGGCGGCGCATGGTGAGGACACGGGCCTGGCCGGAGGCGTTGAGCCGGACCCGCAGCCAGTAGTGGCCGCCCCAGGCGGCCGGCGCGAAGTCCCAGTGCTCGGCGTCGGCCCGGGCGTGCACCGACCCGTCTCCCCACTGCTCGGTCGCCCGCCGCAGCGCCGCCACCAGATACGCCCGGTGCAGCACGGCGGAACGGGCCGCGAGCCCCTGCTGGACGAGCCGCTCCTCCGCCGCCGACGCCGGCACGCCGTCCCGCAGGACGCGCTCCAGCACGGCGACGGCGGCGGGCGCCTGCGGCAACGGGTCGACGCCCTCCGGCGCGGGGGCCTGGAGCGCCTGGAGGCGCAGTGCGGCGTCCCGGCGGGCCTCCTCGGACCGCCTGGCCCGCGCCGACTCGTTCTGCGCGATGATCGCTGCCTCGTCCAGGTAGCGCCGTACCGCCGTGGGCCGTCGGGTCACCGCCCGTCTCGCCTCCAGCAGACAGTCGTCGATCAGTTCGCGGCTCTCGGAGGTGAACGACAGCGGCAGACCGGCCAGCAGCCGGGCGCCCTCGCTCAGGACGTCCTCCTCGGTGAGGGCGGCGGCCGGGGGCGTGTCCGGGGCGCCCGTCTCGGCCGCGGGCGTTGCGGCGGTCGCGGATCCGGGCGCGGCTCCGCCCTCGGCGTACTCCTTCAGCGCCCGGCGGCGCTGCTCGCGCAGCCGGTCGTACCAGTCGGCGCGCTCCGGGTCCTCCGTGTGCTGGAACGGCAGCCGCGCGGTGGTCCGGGACGCGCGCTGGGCCTCTACCCTGCGCAGCGCCCGCTCGGTCTCGGCCAGCCGCTTCCACAGCAGGTCGAGCGGGACGCCGACGGGCTGCACCGGGGCGGGCAGCGGCGGGTCGCCGGGGCCGCCCGCGGGGCCGAGGCCCAGGACCGTGATCCGGGCGTTGAGACCGGCGGCGGCCTCCGCCGCGCGCCGCCAGCACTCGCTGCCGTTCTCCAACGACATCTGGCGGCGGGCGAGGGCCTCCTGATCGGCGGCGACCTTGTTGTTGAACGCGGCGAGCGCCACCGTTCCGCGCACCGCCAGCCGGGTGACGAGCAGCGCCCCGCTGAGGTCGGCGAGGCCGATGAGCGCGGGCACGATCATGTCGTGCAGCTGGTCCGCGAGGACGTCCGTCGCGTGGTCGACGGCGTGCCCGACGGCGTCGCCGGCGTGGGCGACCGCGTCCGATGCGTGACTGGTGACCGCGTCGGTCACATGCCCCGTGGCCGCATCCGTCACGTGCGAGACGCTGCCCGTGTCCGGCATGGCCAGGTTCGCCACGTCGGGCTGGGCCGCCGTCGACCCGTACGCGGAGACGTCCGGGACCACGGCGAACAGATCGGTGCCGGCGTACGCAGTGCTCACGCCACTCCTCCAGAACGGGAAGCAGATGGGGACAGGGAGGGGGAAGCGGCCCCGGGGCGTCTGCGCGCTCCCGGAACACCGGGGTGGGGGGCGCCGCCGGGGGCGGTGGGCGGTGGTGCGAGCGGGTGGTTGCTGCGGGCCTCCGCCCGGTAGCGGTGCCAGGCCCGCACCCGCAGGACCGCCGAGACCAGCAGCGCCAGCACGGTCGCCAGCGGCCAGATCCACACCGCGAGCACGAACGTGCCCACCACCGTGCCCACGAAGACCGCCGCGGCCAGGGCGGCCCGCAGCCACTGCCGCCACCCCCGCACCGTGATCCGGCGCGTCACCGGCAGCGCCCGGCGGCTGAGCTGGCCCATCACCGAGTACTGCGGGTGGTACAGATGGCCGATGTACCAGGCGGTCCAGCACTCGATGGCCAGCAGGGCCGCCAGCGACGGGACGCTCAGCAGCCAGGCCACGAGCACGGTGGCCTGCGGCGCGATCGCGTACACGTCCGCCACGCCGACGACGAAGGCGTGCGGGAAGAACAACAGCAGCGCGCCGCCGGCCGCCCGCCCCAGCATCACGGGCAGCTCCAGCCGCCGCCGTACCAGCCGGGTGTGGCGGGAGCGGACGTCCATGGCCGCGAGCTGCCGGGCCCGCTCCCGGTCCAGCCGGATCCGCCGGGCCTGCTCCTGCGCCAGCGGCAGCAGCCGCAGCGTGAGCAGCAGCGGTACGGGGTCGTCGGTGTCCTCGGCCAGGCGCAGGAACCAGGGCACCTGCGCGGGCAGGGCGGGCACGGCGTCCCGCAGTTCGGTGCGCAGCGGCCCGGCGACGGCGGCCGGGTCGACGGCCAGTTGCAGCAGCTGGGCGGAGAGGGTCGGACCGGCCGCGGTCGCCGCGCGCAGGCCCTCCCGGTCCTCGGCCAGCTCGGGTATCGCCGACAGCCGGGCGACGGCCGCCTTCCACTGCTCGTCGTAGTGCCGCCAGCGATTGTCGACGTGGGCCAGCTCCGCGCCCCCGCGCCACCTGGCCAGCAGGCGCAGCAGCCCACGGTCGCGCAGCTCGGTCAGCACCGATACGCACTCCCGGTCCCCGGCCGCCGCCCGCCGTGCGAAGAGCAGCAGGTCGCCCATGCCCAGCGGGAGGTCGCGGTAGCGCGGCTCCTGGCGCGGGGCCATCCAGCGGACCAGGTCGACCAGGGTCTCCGGCTTCGGCTTCGCCCGGCGCTTCAGCGCCTCCAGCAGCGTGTCGAGGTCGGCGGCGCGGTCGTCGTCCGCCACGGGACGGAAGTGGCCGAGCCACTCGCCCAGGCGTTCGCGTTCCCTGCCCTTGGCCAGCCGGCCGACCATGGCCGCCCAGTCGGCGGCGAACTCCGCGCCCAGCTCCGACGGGTGCGTGAACACCCGCCCCGCGTGCTCGAAGCGCGGCGCGTCGGGCGGCGGCGCGGTCGCCCCCGTCGTACCGGTCCGCGGCCCGGGCCCGTCGCGTACGACTCCGGGGGTGCCGTTCGCCAGCCACTGCCCGACCTCCTTCGTCCCCCAGCGGTGCTCGTGACGGCGGGTCAGCAGCCCTTCGCACAGCAGGCGCAGACGCCGGTCGGCGATGCCGGTGAGGTCGATGTCGCCGTCCTGGACCGCGTCCATGACCGAGGCCGCCGCGCGGTGCGGGACCGGATGCCGGCCCAGCGCGGCCTCGGCGACGACGATCCCGAGCGACCACCAGTCGTCCGACGGCCGCACGATCGCCATCCGCAGCTGAGCCTGCGGCGACGCGTAGCCCGGGGTGCCGGCCCAGCCGCCGGTCGCCTCGCGCGGGAGGCCGACGGCGAGGGTGAGGGAGATGCCGAAGTCGATCAGTACGGCGCTTCCGGGCCGCCCGTACTCGGTGAGGACGAGGTTGGACGGCTTCACGTCCCGGTGCACCACGCCCGCCTCGTGCAGCGCGGTCAGCGCGCCGTGCACCCGCACCACCAGTGCCCGGACGGCTTCGGGGCGCAGGGGGCCGCCGTGGCGCAGATGGGTGGCGAGATCGGTGTTGCCGTGCGAGGGCAGCACCTGGAACGGCGCTCCGCGGTCGCGCCCCTCCTCCAGGACGTACGAAAGCCCCTCGTGCAGGGGGCGACGGGGCAGCCCGTCGTGCGGGGGCCGGGACAGTCGCCGGGTGACCTCGGGGTCGGGGGCCGCGTCGGGGTGGTACCACTTCACGATCCGCTCGGGCTCCGCCGCGTGGGGCTCCCGGCCCCGTACCCGGAACACGGCCGCCCGCAGTTCGGCGGAGCGCCCCTCCTCCGCGACCCGGTGCTCCGTCCGGTCCTCGCGCCTCGGCAGCCGCTCAGAGGTCTGGAAACGGTCCGCCAGCGAGGGCGGCAGCTCGATCGGGGCGCCCCGCGGATCGGGCGCGGCCATGCCGCCGACGGGATGCTCCGGCTCGACGAAGGTCGGCGGGGCCGCGTCCGCGCCGCCGTCTCCACAAGGACCGACGGGACCGACGGGATCAACGGGACCGACGGGATCAACGGGATCGACAGGACCGGTGGGAAAGGCCATGGAATTCACCTGCGCACGAAAAGGAAGGACCCGGCGACGCCGGAGCGGACGTACGGAAGGGAGGGCAGAGGTAAGAGAAAAGGAAAGCGCCCTGCGGTGAATTCGGGGGCAGGGGAACAGTCGCCCCGAGGGCGTGGTTCGGCACAGGAAGAGGCCCGAGCCGGAAGAGTAGCGGGATCCGCGCATCGCGCACCGGGAAACGGAGAAATTCGCGGAGCGTACCGGAACCCCGCCGCCGTCCGCCCCGTGCTTGTCGAAGGCCCGGCAAGCGTGGTGCAGGCGCGGCTATGTTGACCGGCATGAACGGCATGAACCCTGATGGTCTGCCCGACCGTGCCGACCTCGTACGGGAGCTGCGGCACCTGCGCCGCGGAGGCCTGCCCGCGCTCCAGGCGCTGGTGCCCGAGGCGCTGCGCGCGGTCACGCTGCACGCCGGATACGCCGACGGCGAGGACGACCTGGCCGACGGGGCGGAACGGCTGATACGCGCGGCCGCCGAACGGCTCGGCGCCGACGACCTGATAGGCCGCGCGGCCCAGTGCACCTTCGGACTGCTGCCCGGCCGCCGGGGCGACCCGGCCGCGGACCGGCGCCGGGCGGCCGCCCTGGTCTACGGGGTGACCAGCGAACGGTTCCGGCACAGTCAGGAACGCCAGGTCGTCGAGCAGCTCGCGGGGGCCGTGCTCGCCGAGGCCCGCGAGCCGCGCGGCGCACGTGCACCGCGGCCGACGGCGACCGGGGCGCGGCCGCAGCAGACGCCCGGGGCGCGACCCGCCGTCGTACCGCGCACCGGACTGCCCGGACGGGCCGGGAACCGGCCGGTCACCGTGCACATCTCGCCCATCGAACTGCTGCGGGACATCGACGTCCTCGTCTCCTCCGAGAACGTCCATCTGGAGATGTCCAAGTCGTTCCGGCCCACCGTCTCCGGGGCGCTGCGCCGCTCGGCCGTCGTGGGCTGCGCCTCCGAGGGGCCGGTCGCCGACGTCCTCGCGGACGAGCTCGCCGCCTGGGTGCGGGCCCGCCCCGGTGTGCTGCCCCTGCGACCGGGCACGATCGTGCCCACCGGCCCCGGCGCCCTCGCCGCGCGCGGGGTGCGGCGCGTCTATCACGCGGCCCTGGCCGTGCCCGACGGCCTCGCCTACCGCGTCGACCCCCAGCACATCGCCACCGCCGTCACGGGCTGCTTCGCCCGAGCCCGCCAGGACCGCGCCGACGGCCTGCCCGGCCTGCGCTCGATCTGCTTCCCCCTGCTGGGCGCGGGCCGGGGCGGCCTGGACCGCCGGACCAGCGTGGAGTGGCTGCGCTGGGCCATCGAGGACGCCCTCACCGCGGACCCCGACTGGTCGGTCCACGTCGTGACCCGCTATCCGGAGGCGGCACGTCTGTTCGAGGCGGTTCCTCCGGAGGCCCCGGAGGGGTAGGGGGCTCCGCAGGGAAAGGAGGCTGCGGGCGCTGAACAGGGCGTGCACCCTGCTTCGTACGGCGATCATGGGCGCCAGCTCGGATCCGTCAGGCGGATTCCGCCCGCCGCCAGGCCCCGCTCCAGCCGGCGCAGCTCCCCGCGCGCCGGTACCCCGTACATGCGCGCGCCGGTTCCGGCGCCGTCCGCCCGCAGGCTCACGCGCGGTCCCGGCGGGTAGGCGCGGGTGAGGTGCGGGGCGTAACGGCGGGCGCCGAGGGAGGTGCGCGGCACGAGCCGCTGGTTGGCCGACCCGCGCCAGACCAGGTCCGTCGGCTCGCCGACCCGGAAGCGGCCCGTCACGACCGCGTCCGCGCCGTCCAGCGCCGCCCACGCCTCTTCCGGCAACTGATCCGGCACCTCGTCGGGCTCGTGACCGGTGTAGACGAGCAGGTCGGGGAGGTCGGGGAGGTCGGGGAGGTCGGGAAGGCCCGCTGGGTACCCCGCGCCCCCCTCAAGCCCCTCGCGCCCATGCGGCCCATGCGGCTCACGCAGCCCGTGCAGTCGGCGCAGCGCATGGAGCCGACGCAGCCGGTCCGCTCCGTGCAGCAGTGCGGTCAGTGCGGCGGGCTGGGCGAGTGGTTCCCCGCCGCTGACCGTCAGCCCGTCCGCGCCGAGGTCCAGCGCCCTCTCCCACAGTTCCAGCAGCTCGCCCACGGTGGCGGTCCGACCGCCGTCCGCGTCCCAGGTGTGCCGGGACATACAGCCGGGGCAGGCCAGCGCACACCCCTGGAACCACACCCCCAGCCGCCGCCCCGGCCCGAGCGTCTCGACGGGGAAGTACCCGTCGGCGACCCGCACCGGCACTTCAGCCGCGTCGGTCACGTGCCCCACTCCAGCCATATGCCCCCCAGTCATATGCCCACAGCAATATTCCTCGCCCCGCCCCTCGATATTCGAAGATCTTTTCCCTTGTTTAGGGCGCACTCCGGACCGAGCGGAACCAAGCGGAAGGGAAGCCTATTCCGCGTCACGTCGAACCGGCTCGGGTTTGGGAAGTTTTCCAGGAACTCTCCGGTAACAAAGGCGCGGCCCCGGTCGTTCGGCGGTCGATCTCCGGCTGATTTCCGGATGCCGTAATCCGTTGTCGTGAATATCTCCCTCTCGCGTTCGTTTTTCCCCTAGGCTGCGCGAATCCCGGACCAGGGGGTGGTCCGGGAATCTGACGAGGGGGATGGAATGAGCGAGGTGAAGTCCGTCCCGGCGGACTACGGCCGCAGCCGTCTCACCGCGCGCACCCGCTGGCGGGCCACCCGCCACGGACGCCGGGACGGCCACGCCGGCATCGGCGCCGAGCACTGCGCACGGCAGCTGGCAGGCGGGCTGGAAATGGCGTTGGACGAGCTGCGCTCCGGCTTCGTCACACGCCACGCGGCCCTCATCGACCGCGTGAAGGAGGAGTCCGCGCGGATCGTGACGGAGTACGACCGGCGCGGCGAGGACGTGCCCGCGGCGCTCGCCCGCTTCGGCGGCTGGGTGTCGCAGTGGCGCACGGAGGTGACGGCCTGCCAGCAGCGCGGCCTGGCCCTCGCCGCCTGCGCCGACCAGGAACTCGCCCACTACCAGGCCGCGTACGCGCGCGCCGCCCGCCAGGAGGAGCCGCCGCCCGCGCAGAGCCCGGGCGCCGCGGTCCTCGACGGGTCCTGGACGGGGGCGCCGGACTGGATGCTCGACGACGTCCTGGTCCGCAGGGCGCTGCAGATTCTGGAGCAGAGGATCGGATCGGCGGCCGCCCAGGCCGGCCGGGGGGAACAGGGGACCCGATGACAAGAGCGACGAAAATGAGGCGGCGGGACCGAGCGGGAGGGGTCACCGCGGCGCTGGCCGCCTCCACCCTCCTGCTGACCCTGACGACGACGGCCTGCGGCGGCGGCCCCTTCGCCGGCCCGGAGCGTCTCTCCGCCGACTGCGCCGTCGTCCTGGACGGCTCGGGATCCGGCTCCGACAGCGACATCGGCTTCCGGGCGCAGGAGAAGCTGAAGGCCACGCTGCCCCGCTTCCTCGCCGACAAGAAGTGCAAGTACCTGTCCTACGCGCCCATCACCTCCGCCTCCGTCGCCTCCTCCTGCCAGGTGGCGCGGATCGACATCGACCCGGACGCCGACAAACGGTCCGAGCGCGAGGGGCTGTGGAAGCAGACCCGGGTCCTCGCCGAGGCGGGCGCGGAGAAGATGCTGGAGTGCGCCCGGGACCGTCAGCCGGGTTCGGACGTCCTGGGCGGCCTCGACCGTGCGGCCAAGGTGCCGCGTGACGGCGGCGGCGCCTTCCAGGTCCTGGTGATCAGCGACTTCGACCAGGCCGACCCCGACTTCAAGCTGTCGAAGTACGACCTCGTCACCCAGCCCGAGCGGGACACCGCCGTCAGGGCCCTGGTCAGCGGCCGCGGGCTGCCGGATCTGCCGGACACCACCGTCTTCCGCGTCGGCTTCGCCATGCGCGGCGGCAAGACCAACCCCGAACGCGTCGACCAGATGGAGCAGTTCTGGCAGCAGCTCCTGGAGAAGGAGGTGAAGGTCGATGTCGACGACGGATACGGCGCCTGAGGAGCCCCGCCGGCTCCGGGACGATCTGCGCGAGCGATTCCGCCGCGGCCGGGGCCGCGCGCCCGGCCTGGGCCGCACGAACCCCGCCGCGCCCCGCGGCCAGGTCCCGCCGACCGACACCCGGGAGGCCAGACGCCTGCTGGAGGAGGCCGAGTCGGCCGGCCGCCGCGCCGCCAGGGACGGCACGCTCAACCCGTACGTCCTCGGCTCGCTGCACCGGCTGCCCTACTTCGGCCGGCTGCGGGGGCTGCGCGACCACGCCCGCGACCGCATCGTGGCCCGGCACCACGACGGTGAGGAGCAGGAACTGCGGGCCTCGGCCGCGCTGTTCGCCGCCACGGCGGCCCGGGAGAGCGAGGCTCGCCAGGCCAAGGAGGCACAGGAGGAGGAGACGCTCCGCCGGCAGGCCGCGGCCGCGCGGCTGGACCGGGCGGCGACCCGAATAGCCGCCCGCGAGGACCGGCGCGACCGTCTGCTGCCCTGGGTCGTGGGCCGGTTCGGGGCGGGCCGGGCGCACGGCGCGGACCCGGACGCCGGGCCGGGCGAGGACCAGGCAGGACCGGCCGACTGGGACGACGACTCCGACAAGGAGGGCCGGGCCGCGGCCCGCCCGGTCGTCGCTCCCTGGGAGGGACTCACGGAGACCGCGGCCATGGCCCGCCGGCCCCGCATGGCCCTCACCCTGCTGCTGATCCTGGTCGAACTCCCCGTCTATCTCACCCTGTTCCTGGCGATCCACGAGGGCACTCCGGAGGGCCGGGCCAGCGCCTACCTGCTGACCGCGGCGGTGGGCGTCGCCATGACGCTCGGCCCCTTCCAGGCCGGCCGCCAGTGGCGTCGCCGGGGCGCCACGGCCTCGCTGTGGGTGGTCCTGCCGATCGCGGCGGCGCTCGCCTCGGTCTGGGCGGTGGCGGCCTGGTACCTGGGCGACCTGCGCGCCCGCATCGTCTTCCGGGACACCGACACGGGGGCCATGGACGAGCTCGCCCGGCAGCTGAACGTCGACCTGCCGCCCGCGCCCACCCTGCTCCAGCAGCTGCACCTGGACGCGCACACGGTCAGCGTCACCTTCATCTCGCTGCTCCTGATGTCCGGCGGCATCGCGTTCCTGCTGGCGCTGTCCGAGGAACACCCCTTCGTCGCCGCCTACCGCCACCACCACAGGCGGCTGGAGGCGGCCGAGACGGCCCTGGCCCAGGCGGAAGGGGCGGCCGCGGCGGCCCGCCGCCAACAGGAGACCCAGGACGGCCGGCGCACCGAGCGCCGCGACGCCCTCTCCGCCGAACTGACCGCGGTGGACGCGGTGTTCGAGGCCGCCGCCCACGCCTACCTCGACGGCGTCCAGGCCGCCTCGCACGACCCGGCGGTCACCGAGGGCGCCATGCGCCTGTCGGCCCGCTACCCGCTCCTGCGCGACGATCCGGTACGACGATGACGGGCGATCCGGTACGACGATGAGGCGAGGCACGCCATAGGGGCGGGGTGGCCTGCCGAACCCGGCCCGCCGGCCCGGCTCACCGGCTCTGCCCTACCAGGGCCGGCCCGGCGCCCGCCGGACCGGCCCTAGTAGGCCACCCCCACCCCCTGCTTCACCGTCCCCCCGTCCTCGATCATCGCCAGCATCGCGTGCGCCACATCCGCCCGCCCGATGAACCGGCCCCTGGGCGGGAACCCGCCCACCACCGTCCGGTAGGAGCCGGTCACCGGCTTGTCCTGCAGGCGCGGCGGCCGGACGGCCGTCCAGTCCGTGGCGCTGCGGGCCAGCTCCGCCTCCATCTCCCGCAGGTCGGCGTAGACGTCCTTCAGGGCGGCCGAGACCAGGCCGCGCACGGTGCGGTCGAGGACGCCGTCGCCCTCCGGGGCCGGGCCGATCGGACCGGCGCTCACCACGAGCAGCCGGCGCACGTCCTCCGCCTCCAGGGCCGACAGCACCGTACGGGTGAGCCGGGCGGCGACCCCGGCGTCCTTGCGGCTGCGTGCGCCGAGCCCGGACAGCACCGCGTCCCGGCCGGCCACGGCGGGGCGCAGCGCCCCGGGGTCGGCGAGGTCCGCGCGCAGCACCTCCAGCCGGTCGCCGGTGACCGCGAGCCGGGCCGGGTCGCGGACGACGGCCGTGACCTCGTGGCCCGCGGCCAGGGCCTGGCGGACGACCTCCCGGCCGATGCCTCCGGTGGCGCCGAAAACAGTGAGCTTCATGGTGTGCTCCCCACTCAGGGTCAGGTGGGTGAGCATTCACTCACCCCTGGCTTCCTCTAGAGTGGGTAAGCATTCACTCACCCGTCAAGAGCAGAACGTGGGGAACCCGCATGGAACGACCGGCCCGTGTCCGCATCCTCGACGCCGCGCACGAGCTGATGCTCACCGTCGGACTGGGCCGCGCCACCACCAAGGAGATCGCCCGCGCGGCCGGCTGCTCCGAGGCGGCGCTCTACAAGTACTTCCCGAGCAAGGAGGAGCTGTTCATCCGCGTCCTCGCCGAACGGCTCCCCCGGCTCGCCCCCCTGCTCGACAGCCTCGCGGCCGAACCGGGACGCGGCACGCTGGAGGGAAACCTCACCGAGATCGCCCGCCAGGCGGCCCTCTTCTACGAGCAGAGCTTCCCGATCGCGGCCTCGCTCTACGCCGAGGTCCAGCTCAAGCGACGGCACGACGAGGCGATGCGGGACCTGGGCGTGGGCCCGCATGTGCCCATCGAGCAGCTGGCGGCGTATCTGCGGGCCGAGCAGGGCGTGGGCCGGGTGCGGGAGGACGTCGACGTGTCCGCCGCGGCCGCGCTGCTGATGGGCGCCTGCGCGCAGCGGGCGTTCGCCTACGACGTGCTCGGCGAGCGACCGGAGGCCGCCGACTTCGCCGTACGCCTGGCGCGGACGCTGCTGGACGGGATCGGCGGCTGAGCGCTCACGAGGCCAGCCACGCGTCGATGTCCGCCAGCAGCCTCCCCTTCGTCTCCTCCGGCGCCGCGGAGCCGCGCACCGACTGCCGGGCCAGCTCCGCCAACTCCGCGTCCGTGAAGCCGTGGTGCTGTCGGGCGATCTCGTACTGGGCGGCCAGCCGGGAGCCGAACAGCAGCGGGTCGTCGGCGCCCAGCGCCATCGGCACGCCCGCCTCGAACAGCGTCCGCAGCGGTACGTCCTCCGGCTTCTCGTACACGCCCAGCGCCACGTTCGACGCCGGGCACACCTCGCAGGTGATGCCCCGGTCGGCGAGGCGCTTCATCAGCCGCGGGTCCTCGGCCGCCCGCACCCCGTGCCCCAGCCGGTTGGCGTGCAGATCGTCCAGGCAGTCGCGGACCGAGGACGGGCCGGTCAGCTCGCCGCCGTGCGGCGCGGACAGCAGCCCGCCCTCCTTCGCGATGGCGAAAGCCCGGTCGAAGTCCCGTGCCATGCCCCGGCGTTCGTCGTTCGACAGCCCGAAACCGACCACCCCCCGGTCCGCGTACCGCACGGCCAGCCGGGCCAGCGTCCGGGCGTCCAGCGGATGCTTCATCCGGTTCGCCGCCACCAGCACCCGCATCCCGAGCCCGGTCTCCCGCGAGGTCGTCTCCACCGCGTCCAGAATCACTTCCAACGCCGGGATCAGCCCACCCAGCCGAGGCGCGTACGACGTCGGGTCCACCTGGATCTCCAGCCAGCCCGAGCCGTCCCTCACGTCCTCCTCGGCGGCCTCACGCACCAGCCGCCTTATGTCCTCGGGCTCTCTGAGGCACGAGCGCGCCGCGTCGTACAGGCGCTGGAAGCGGAACCAGCCCCGCTCGTCCGTCGCCCGCAGTTTCGGCGGCTCCCCGCTGGTCAGCGCCTCGCTCAGCGCGTCGGGCAGCCGCACGCCGTACTTGTCGGCCAGCTCCAGCACGGTGGTGGGCCGCATCGACCCGGTGAAGTGCAGGTGCAGATGGGCTTTCGGCAGCTCAGAGACATCACGTACACGCTCCATCCAAGGATCCTGCCGTACGCGTCCGCCGTCCCGGTACCACTTTCCCCGAACGTGGTCTTGCTCGCACACATGACAGAGGGACCAGGCCTGAACGTTCAGGCCTGGTCCCTCTGTCATGTGCGTCAGTCCCTGGCTTCGGCCAGGAGCTTCTGGATCCGGCTCACGCCCTCGACGAGGTCCTCGTCGCCCAGCGCGTACGACAGCCGCAGATAGCCCGGCGTGCCGAAGGCCTCGCCCGGCACCACCGCGACCTCGGCCTCCTCCAGGATCAGCGCGGCCAGCTCGACCGAGTCCTGCGGGCGCTTGCCGCGGATCTCCTTGCCGAGCAGCGCCTTCACCGACGGGTACGCGTAGAACGCGCCCTCGGGCTCCGGGCAGAGCACGCCGTCGATCTCGTTGAGCATCCGCACGATGGTCTTGCGGCGCCGGTCGAAGGCCTCGCGCATCTTCGCCACGGCCGACAGGTCACCGGAGACGGCGGCCAGCGCGGCGACCTGCGCCACGTTGGAGACGTTCGAGGTGGCGTGCGACTGGAGGTTGGTGGCCGCCTTGACGACGTCCTTCGGGCCGACGATCCACCCGACCCGCCAGCCGGTCATCGCGTAGGTCTTGGCGACGCCGTTGACCACGATGCACTTGTCGCGAAGCTCGGGCAGGAGCGCCGGCAGCGAGGTGAACTTCGCGTCGCCGTAGACGAGGTGCTCGTAGATCTCGTCCGTCAGGACCCACAGACCGTGCTCGACGGCCCAGCGGCCGATGGCCTCGGCGTCCTCGGCGCTGTAGACCGCGCCGGTCGGGTTGGACGGGGAGACGAAGAGCACGACCTTCGTGTTCTCGGTGCGCGCCGCCTCCACCTGCTCGACGGAGACCCGGTAGCCGGTCGTCTCGTCGGCCACGACCTCCACCGGCACACCGCCGGCCAGCCGGATCGACTCCGGGTACGTCGTCCAGTACGGCGCCGGGACGATGACCTCGTCGCCCGGGTCGAGGATCGCGGCGAAGGCCTCGTAGATGGCCTGCTTGCCGCCGTTGGTCACCAGGATCTGGGACGCGTCGACCTCGTAGCCGGAGTCGCGCAGCGTCTTCGCGGCGATCGCGGCCTTCAGCTCGGGCAGACCGCCGGCCGGCGTGTAGCGGTGGTACTTCGGGTTCGAGCAGGCCTCGACGGCGGCCTGGACGATGTAGTCCGGGGTCGGGAAGTCGGGCTCGCCGGCGCCGAAGCCGATCACCGGCCGCCCGGCGGCCTTCAGGGCCTTGGCCTTGGCATCCACGGCGAGGGTGGCGGACTCGGAGATCGCACCGACCCGGGCGGAGACCCGGCGCTCGGTGGGAGGGGTTGCAGCGCTCATGCACCCCATGTTTTCAGACCGGAAACCACCCCGGCACACGGGTTTCACGGACTGGGCAAGGAGTGTGGACGGCCTGAGGACGGAGGGAACACCCGTGCGGACATCGGCGGTGGCCTGGTGATCTTTCGGCGATTTCCCGACGATCTTCCGCCCGAGGGGCCCTGGCGGGCACTTTTCGTTCGACGGAGGGCTCCGGACCACGTACACTCACTCGTCGTTGGCCTTCAACAGCCGTGCCACAACCGGTGCACACCGAGCACTCGGTCGGATGCGGTACGTTGGGGAACACACAAAGGGTCGTAGCTCAATTGGTAGAGCACTGGTCTCCAAAACCAGCGGTTGGGGGTTCAAGTCCCTCCGGCCCTGCTACACACACCTTCGCCAGGATGTGTGCGCATGTACGTACAGCAATGCACCGCCGTGCGGCTCAGACCGGGCGCGGCACGGCCACGACCCGGGAACAGGTGAGGACGAATGGCGGATGCCGTGGGCTCCATCGACACGCCTGATGCCCAGGACGAGCTGCCTGAGGCGCAGAAGAAGGCACGCAAGGGCGGAAAGCGTGCCAAGAAGGGCCCGCTGAAGCGACTGGCGCTCTTCTACCGCCAGATCGTCGCGGAGCTCCGCAAGGTCGTCTGGCCCACCCGAGGTCAGCTGACGACGTACACGACCGTCGTGATCGTCTTCGTCGTCATCATGATCGGCCTGGTGACCGTGATTGACTATGGACTCAGCCACGCCGCCAAGTACGTCTTCGGCTGAGCCGAGAGCGATAGGGCGCCGAGGTATCCGGCGCCCCTTTCGCATGTTCCACCCCTATGTATCCAGGAAGAAGCAGCCACCGTGTCTGACCAGAACCTGAACGACGCCATCGAGCCCGACGAGTCCGTGGACGACGAGCTCGATATCGTCGAGGGCGCTGACGAGGTGGACGAGTTCGAGGCTGCCGACGCCGAGGCGGGCGAGCCCGCGGAGGAAGCCGCGCTCCACGTCGAGGACGAAGACGACGAGGACGCGGAGAGCGTCGCCGACGACGAGACCGACGCGGACGACGAAGCCGTCGAGGACGCCGACGACGAGCTCGACGAAGAGGCTGAAGAAGCCGAGGCCGAGGCCGAGGAAGAAGAGCCGGCCGAGCCCGTCGACCCCGTCACCGCCCTGCGCGAGGAGCTGCGCACCCTCCCCGGCGAGTGGTACGTCATCCACACCTACGCCGGTTACGAGAACCGCGTGAAGACCAACCTGGAGCAGCGCGCCGTCTCGCTGAACGTCGAGGACTTCATCTTCCAGGCCGAGGTGCCGCAGGAAGAGGTCGCCCAGATCAAGAACGGCGAGCGCAAGACCATCCGTCAGAACAAGCTCCCCGGCTACGTGCTGGTGCGCATGGACCTGACGAACGAGTCCTGGGGCGTCGTCCGCAACACCCCCGGCGTCACCGGCTTCGTGGGCAACGCCTACGACCCGTACCCGCTGACCCTGGACGAGATCGTGAAGATGCTCGCCCCGGAGGCCGAGGAGAAGGCCGCCCGCGAGGCCGCCGAGGCCGAGGGCAAGCCGGCTCCGGCCCGCAAGCTCGAGGTTCAGGTGCTGGACTTCGAGGTCGGCGACTCGGTCACCGTCACCGACGGCCCGTTCGCCACGCTGCAGGCCACGATCAACGAGATCAACGCCGACTCGAAGAAGGTCAAGGGCCTCGTCGAGATCTTCGGCCGCGAGACCCCGGTCGAGCTCAGCTTCGACCAGATCCAGAAGAACTAGCACCTGGTACCAGGTGCCGGGCACCTTCTGGAACAGAAGCCTCCGAACAGGTCAGACAGGCTCTCGCAGCCGGTCTGACCTGCTCGGTTTTTGGCCGCGCATGGATACCCGTTATCGTTGTGCGGTATGCCTCCATCCGGATGATCGGCACGATCGTCGCTCGGGATGGCGGCTGAAACTCTCACTAGGACCCGGAGAGAGCAATGCCTCCCAAGAAGAAGAAGGTCACGGGGCTCATCAAGCTCCAGATCAACGCCGGTGCGGCCAACCCCGCACCGCCGGTCGGCCCCGCGCTCGGCCAGCACGGCGTCAACATCATGGAGTTCTGCAAGGCCTACAACGCCGCGACCGAGTCGCAGCGTGGCTGGGTGATCCCGGTGGAGATCACGGTCTACGAGGACCGTTCCTTCACCTTCGTCACCAAGACGCCGCCGGCCGCGAAGATGATCCTCAAGGCCGCTGGTGTCGAGAAGGGCTCTGGCGAGCCGCACAAGACCAAGGTCGCCAAGATCACCGAGGCGCAGGTCCGTGAGATCGCCACGACCAAGCTTCCCGACCTGAACGCCAACGACCTGGACGCCGCGTCGAAGATCATCGCCGGCACCGCCCGTTCCATGGGCATCACGGTCGAGGGCTGATCCCCAGCCCCGTAGCACCTTCGTAGCACCGTGGCAGGGCCTGCTCGGCCCGGACCACGACTCCTCAAGACACACAGGAGCAGTAGTGAGCAAGCGCAGCAAGTCTCTCCGCGCTGCGGACGCCAAGATCGACCGGGACAAGCTCTACGCCCCGCTCGAGGCCGTCCGTCTCGCCAAGGAGACCTCCACGAGCAAGTTCGACGGCACCGTCGAGGTCGCCTTCCGCCTGGGCGTCGACCCGCGCAAGGCCGACCAGATGGTCCGTGGCACCGTGAACCTGCCGCACGGCACCGGCAAGACCGCCCGGGTCCTGGTCTTCGCGACCGGTGACCGTGCTGCGGCCGCGGAGGCCGCGGGCGCCGACATCGTCGGCTCCGACGAACTGATCGACGAGGTCGCGAAGGGGCGTCTGGACTTCGACGCCGTCGTCGCCACCCCGGACCTCATGGGCAAGGTCGGCCGCCTCGGCCGCGTCCTCGGCCCGCGTGGTCTGATGCCGAACCCGAAGACCGGCACCGTGACCCCGGACGTGGCCAAGGCCGTGACCGAGATCAAGGGCGGCAAGATCGAGTTCCGCGTCGACAAGCACGCGAACCTGCACTTCATCATCGGCAAGTCGTCCTTCGACGACGACAAGCTGGTGGAGAACTACGGCGCGGCCCTGGACGAGATCCTCCGTCTGAAGCCGTCCGCCGCCAAGGGTCGCTACATCAAGAAGGCCGCGATCAGCACCACGATCGGCCCCGGCATCCAGGTCGACCCGAACCGCACCCGCAACCTTCTCGTCGAGGAGGACCCGGCGGCGGTCTGAGCCTGACAGCTCACCCACGGTCGGCGCGAGCCCCGCAACCTTTCGAGGTGCGGGGCTCGTCCCTTTTCCCAGGTACGACTTTTCCAGGTACGACTGTCAGTGCTGTGAGTTAGCGTGCAGTAACGGGAATCACTGGGGGTGGGGCGAATGAAGCGTACGACCGTGCGCCGAGCGGGCCTGGCGATCGCGGCGACGACCTTGTTGGCGGGGGCGACCGCCTGCGGCTCGGGCGGCTCGGGTGACTCCGGCGGGTCCGGCGGGTCGGGCGGTTCGGGCCAGGAAAGCCCGCGGCTCAGTCCGGTGGCCGCCCTGCGCACCGCCGAGAAGTCCACCGACGGCGCCGACTCCGCGAAGGTCGAGTCGACCACGAGCATGGGCTCCCTGATGTCGATGACCGCCGACGGCAGCCTCGGCTGGGGCGACGGCCTCACCGGCACGCTCACCATCACCTACACCGGCGGCACCATGGCCGACACGATGCGCCAGATGGGCAGCACGTCGATGGAGGCCCGCTATCTCCCCGACGCCTACTACGCGAGGATGGGCGACGCCTTCGCCCAGCAGTCCGGCGGCAAGCACTGGATCAAGTACGCGTACGACGACCTGGAGAGCCTCGCGGGCAGCTCCGGCGCGTATCTGAAGGACCAGATGCAGAACACCACGCCGAACCAGTCGGTGAAGCTGCTGCTGGCCTCCGGGGACGTGCGCAGAGTCGGCGAGGAGAAGGTCCGCGGCGAGACGGCCACGCACTACTCGGGCACGGTCGACGTCGCCGACCTCGCCACCGAGAACTCCAGCCTCAGCGCGAGCCAGCTCGCCGGCCTGAAGAAGCAGCTGGAGCAGGCCGGCGTCACCACCGAGACCGTCGACATCTGGGTCAACGACCAGGACCTGCTGGTCAAGAAGATCGAGAAGGGCGAGACCACGGCGGGCGCCTACACCCAGACCGCGTTCTACAGCGACTACGGCACCAAGGTCTCCGCCCAGGAGCCCCCGGCGAGCGACACCGCGGACTTCGCGGAACTGGTGAAGCAGCAGGGACTCGGCACCTCGTAGCCGCTTGGAGCAGGTCGCGGATATTCACGGGACCTCACCCGCCCCTCTGGGTTACCTTCACACCCTTGTTGTGAATCGACCGTGTGTTCACTGTGTGCTGTGGGGGAAATGGGATGAGGTCTTCCGTGGGTGCCCTCGGGCTGTCCGCGCTGCTCGTCGCCGGCTGCGCGGCGACGGGCGGTACGGACGGCGGGGGCGACTCGGCCGCCGCGGCCGCCGTCACCCGGGCCGCGGCGAAGGCGGAGCAGCCCGTGTCCGTGCGCTACCGCATGACCGGCCGGACGCCGGAGGAGGGCCGCATCAAGGCCGAGGCCGCAATCGGCGTGAAGCCGGCCGCCATGAGCCTGAAGTCCACCGCGCTCGACGGATCCGAGAAGGGCACCGGAGAGATCCGGCTGGTCGACGGGGTGCTGTACGTCGGCAGCGACGAGGCTGACGAGGACGGCAAGCACTGGGTGAAGTTCGGGGCCCCGGGCGCCCCCCTGAGCGGCCTCAACGTCGACACCGGTCCGGCGGCCGACCAGGTCCGTGACAACCCCTCCCACGAGAGCGGCTTCCTCGCCGCCGCCGACGACCTGAAGAAGGCCGGCACGGAGACCGTGGACGGCGTCCGCACCACCCACTACACCGGCACGGCCACCCTCGACGACATCCGGGCCGCCTACAAGGGCGACGCCAAGAAGGTCCGGCAGCGGACCGAGAAGAGCGTCGCCCAGTACGAGAAGCTGGGCGTCGACGAGCTCACCATGGACCTGTGGACCGACGGCGCCGACCGCGCCAGACAGCTGCGCATGCGGGGCTTCGGCCGGCACGGCGAGCTCGACCTCACCATCACCTTCCACGACTACGGCAAGCCGGTGACCGTGAAGGCCCCGCCCGCCTCGGACACCGTGGACATGGCCAAGGAGCTGAAGAAGGCCGGCGACTGAGCCGTGGTGCCGGGCCCTGTATCCGACTCCTGGAACCGGGTCCCGTACGGGCGGATTTGCTTGACGCCGACCCGTTCGCGTACTCTTCCGAAGAAGCCAAAGACCGCTGGTCGTCGCCGTGCACTCGCAAGAGGGTTCGGTGACCGAAGGATCCGTTGTCATACGGACGACCCGCGCAGGTGACTGTGGAATTGCTCCCGGATGGAATCCGCCCACGGAATTCGTTCGGTCGAGCTACGCCCCGTGCACCTGTGCCGGGGCGTTTCGTCTGTCGCAGCCCCTTCCGAGCGGTCGTCATCACCCGGAAGGAGGCCGACGCTCATGGCAAGGCCCGACAAGGCTGCCGCGGTAGCCGAGCTCGCGGAGCAGTTCCGCAGCTCGAACGCCGCTGTGCTGACCGAGTACCGGGGTCTCACCGTGGCGCAGCTCAAGACGCTGCGCCGTTCGCTCGGTGAAGACGCCCAGTACGCCGTGGTGAAGAACACGCTGACCAAGATTGCGGCCAACGAGGCCGGGATCTCGACGCTCGACGACCTGTTCAACGGTCCGACGGCGGTCGCCTTCATCACCGGTGACCCGGTGACGTCGGCGAAGGGTCTTCGTGACTTCGCCAAGGACAACCCGAACCTCGTCATCAAGGGCGGTGTCCTTGACGGCAAGGCGCTGTCCGCCGACGAGATCAAGAAGCTTGCGGACCTCGAGTCCCGCGAGGTTCTGCTCAGCAAGCTGGCCGGTGCGTTCAAGGGCAAGCAGTCCCAGGCTGCCTCGCTCTTCCAGGCGCTCCCGTCGAAGTTCGTCCGCACTGCGGAGGCGCTTCGGGTCAAGCTCGCCGAGCAGGGCGGTGCCGAGTAACTCGGCTCCCGAAATGATCGCCGCCTGAAGGCTCCGGCCCTCGGCAGCGGTCGTTAGCGGGCCGAACGTACGCCCGCCACACATGTACATACCGGCACCAGCCGAATTAGTGGAAGGATCGCCCACATGGCGACGAAGCTGTCCCAGGAAGAGCTGCTCGAGCAGTTCGAGTCCCTCACCCTCATCGAGCTCTCCGAGTTCGTGAAGGCCTTCGAGGAGAAGTTCGACGTCACCGCCGCCGCCGCGGTCGCCGTTGCGGGTCCGGCCGGTCCGGCCGCCGCCGCCGAGGCCGTCGAGGAGCAGGACGAGTTCGACGTCATCCTCACGGGTGCCGGCGAGAAGAAGATCCAGGTCATCAAGGTCGTGCGTGAGCTGACCTCCCTGGGCCTGAAGGAGGCCAAGGACCTCGTGGACGGCGCTCCGAAGCCCGTCGTCGAGAAGGTCGCCAAGGAGGCCGCTGAGAAGGCCGCCGAGGCCCTCAAGGCCGCCGGCGCCTCCGTCGAGGTCAAGTAACACTTCGCGGTCGAGCAGTCGACCGTATGTGACGGCTGAAACTGTCCCTTCGGGGCTGTAACGCTGACGCACCGAAGAGCGATCATCCATCTGGGTGGTCGCTCTTCGGCGTTCCCGGGGGTCCGGCCACGGTTGCCTTGCACCTGCTTTGACGAGGGGTATGGTGATCTTCGTTGTGTCTCCGAGAGCCCCGGTTCGGGCAAGGGGGGCCTTGACGAACCGCACGCAGCGCGCAATTCTCAGGACGCGTCGTCACAACGATCCGAGTTCCGAGGCATGGATCGACGACGAAGAGGGCAGTATCACCGTGCGTTGAGGGCTAGCAGACCGAGGGCGTTGAGAACTACGAGGGTCTCGAGAAACCCGCACTGGACATCAGTGTGCCAAGTGGCTACACTGACCCTTTGCGCTGCCTGTTAGCTGTCCCCTGCCCGTCACCAGGGGCATGCCCTCACTTGAGCCCGGACGACCAGAAATCCCTGACCTGGCCCTTTGACCAGGATCCGGGAGGACTGTCTCTGTGCACAGGACTGAGGGGCCGGTACGCGCGTAGTGAGTCCGAGCCCTCGGAAGGACCCCCTCTTGGCCGCCTCGCGCAACGCCTCGATCGCGAATACGAACAACGCCGCCAGCACCGCCCCGCTGCGCATCTCCTTTGCAAAGATCAAGGAGCCCCTCGAGGTTCCGAACCTTCTCGCGCTGCAAACCGAGAGCTTTGACTGGCTGCTCGGCAACGACGCGTGGAAGGCTCGCGTCGAGGCGGCCCTGGAGTCCGGTCAGGACGTCCCCACGAAGTCCGGTCTGGAGGAGATCTTCGAGGAGATCTCTCCGATCGAGGACTTCTCCGGGTCGATGTCGCTGACCTTCCGCGACCACCGTTTCGAGCCGCCGAAGAACAGCATCGACGAGTGCAAGGACCGCGACTTCACGTTCGCGGCCCCGCTCTTCGTGACGGCCGAGTTCACCAACAACGAGACCGGCGAGATCAAGTCCCAGACGGTCTTCATGGGCGACTTCCCGCTCATGACCAACAAGGGCACCTTCGTCATCAACGGCACCGAGCGTGTCGTGGTGTCGCAGCTGGTCCGTTCGCCGGGCGTCTACTTCGACTCCTCGATCGACAAGACGTCCGACAAGGACATCTTCTCCGCCAAGGTGATCCCGTCCCGGGGCGCCTGGCTGGAGCTGGAGATCGACAAGCGCGACATGGTCGGCGTCCGCATCGACCGCAAGCGCAAGCAGTCCGTCACCGTCCTCCTCAAGGCCCTCGGCTGGACCACCGAGCAGATCCTGGAGGAGTTCGGCGAGTACGAGTCCATGCGCGCCACCCTGGAGAAGGACCACACCCAGGGCCAGGACGACGCGCTGCTCGACATCTACCGCAAGCTGCGTCCGGGCGAGCCGCCGACCCGTGAGGCCGCGCAGACGCTTCTGGAGAACCTCTACTTCAACCCGAAGCGCTACGACCTCGCCAAGGTCGGCCGTTACAAGGTCAACAAGAAGCTGGGCGGCGACGCTCCGCTGAACGCGGGCGTGCTGACCGTCGAGGACGTCATCTCGACGATCAAGTACCTGGTCAAGCTGCACGCCGGCGAGACCGAGACGACCTCGGACAACGGCACGTCGATCGTCGTCGAGACCGACGACATCGACCACTTCGGCAACCGTCGTCTGCGCAGCGTCGGCGAGCTCATCCAGAACCAGGTCCGCACGGGTCTGGCGCGTATGGAGCGAGTCGTCCGCGAGCGGATGACGACCCAGGACGTCGAGGCGATCACGCCGCAGACCCTGATCAACATCCGGCCGGTCGTCGCCTCCATCAAGGAGTTCTTCGGCACCAGCCAGCTGTCGCAGTTCATGGACCAGAACAACCCGCTGTCGGGTCTCACCCACAAGCGCCGTCTGTCGGCTCTTGGTCCGGGTGGTCTCTCCCGTGAGCGGGCCGGCTTCGAGGTCCGTGACGTGCACCCCTCGCACTACGGCCGCATGTGCCCGATCGAGACGCCCGAAGGCCCGAACATCGGTCTGATCGGCTCGCTCGCCTCCTACGGCCGCGTCAACGCGTTCGGCTTCGTGGAGACGCCGTACCGCAAGGTCGTCGGCGACGTCGTCACCGACGAGGTCGACTACCTGACGGCCGACGAGGAGGACCGCTACGTCATCGCGCAGGCCAACGCCCTGCTCAACGACGACATGCAGTTCACCGAGTCCCGCGTCCTGGTCCGCCGTCGTGGCGGCGAGGTCGACTACGTCCCCGGTGACGACGTGGACTACATGGACGTCTCGCCGCGCCAGATGGTGTCGGTCGCGACCGCCATGATCCCGTTCCTCGAGCACGACGACGCCAACCGTGCCCTCATGGGCGCGAACATGATGCGTCAGGCCGTGCCGCTCATCAAGAGCGAGTCCCCGCTCGTCGGCACCGGCATGGAGTACCGCTCCGCCGTCGACGCCGGCGACGTGGTCAAGGCCGAGAAGGCGGGTGTCGTCCAGGAGGTCTCCGCGGACTACATCACCACCGCCAACGACGACGGCACGTACATCACGTACCGCCTGGCCAAGTTCGCCCGCTCCAACCAGGGCACCTCGGTCAACCAGAAGGTCATCGTCAACGAGGGCGACCGGATCATCGAGGGCCAGGTCCTGGCCGACGGTCCGGCCACCGAGAACGGCGAGATGGCGCTGGGCAAGAACCTGCTCGTGGCGTTCATGCCGTGGGAGGGTCACAACTACGAGGACGCGATCATCCTGTCGCAGCGCCTCGTGCAGGACGACGTCCTCTCCTCGATCCACATCGAGGAGCACGAGGTCGACGCCCGTGACACCAAGCTCGGCCCCGAGGAGATCACCCGGGACATCCCGAACGTCTCCGAGGAGGTCCTCGCCGACCTCGACGAGCGCGGCATCATCCGCATCGGCGCCGAGGTCGTCGCCGGCGACATCCTCGTCGGCAAGGTCACGCCCAAGGGCGAGACCGAGCTGACCCCGGAGGAGCGCCTGCTGCGCGCGATCTTCGGTGAGAAGGCCCGTGAGGTCCGTGACACCTCGCTGAAGGTGCCGCACGGCGAGATCGGCAAGGTCATCGGCGTCCGCGTCTTCGACCGTGAGGAGGGCGACGAGCTGCCGCCGGGCGTGAACCAGCTGGTTCGGGTCTACGTGGCGCAGAAGCGCAAGATCACGGACGGTGACAAGCTCGCCGGCCGCCACGGCAACAAGGGTGTCATCTCCAAGATCCTGCCCATCGAGGACATGCCGTTCCTCGAGGACGGGACCCCGGTCGACATCATCCTCAACCCGCTCGGTGTGCCGTCCCGAATGAACCCGGGACAGGTGCTGGAGATCCACCTCGGCTGGCTCGCCAGCCGCGGCTGGGACGTCTCCGGTCTCGCCGACGACTGGGCCAAGCGGCTCCAGGTGATCGGCGCCGACCAGGTCGCCCCCGGCACCAACGTCGCCACCCCGGTCTTCGACGGCGCCCGCGAGGACGAGCTGGCCGGTCTGCTGCAGCACACCATCCCGAACCGCGACGGCGAGCGCATGGTGCTCCCGACCGGCAAGGCGCGGATGTTCGACGGCCGTAGCGGTGAGCCGTTCCCGGACCCGATCTCGGTCGGCTACATGTACATCCTGAAGCTGCACCACCTGGTCGACGACAAGCTGCACGCCCGTTCGACCGGTCCGTACTCGATGATCACCCAGCAGCCGCTGGGTGGTAAGGCGCAGTTCGGCGGTCAGCGATTCGGCGAGATGGAGGTGTGGGCGCTGGAGGCATACGGCGCCGCGTACGCCCTCCAGGAGCTGCTGACCATCAAGTCCGACGACGTCACCGGCCGCGTGAAGGTCTACGAGGCCATCGTCAAGGGCGAGAACATCCCCGAGCCCGGCATCCCCGAGTCCTTCAAGGTGCTCATCAAGGAGATGCAGTCTCTCTGCCTGAACGTGGAGGTGCTGTCGAGTGACGGTATGTCCATCGAGATGCGTGACACCGACGAGGACGTCTTCCGCGCGGCGGAGGAGCTCGGCATCGACCTGTCCCGGCGCGAGCCGAGCAGCGTCGAAGAGGTCTGACGGGAGTTCGGCGGGCCTTTGAACGCCTTTGGAACGGCGAACGAAGGCCCGCCGGCCCCGGGACCCCCGTATCAGACCCCAAGACTTACAACCCTGAGAGGGATTGACGCATAGTGCTCGACGTCAACTTCTTCGACGAGCTCCGGATCGGTCTGGCTACCGCTGACGACATCCGTCAGTGGAGCCACGGCGAGGTCAAGAAGCCCGAGACGATCAACTACCGCACGCTCAAGCCCGAGAAGGACGGACTCTTCTGCGAGAAGATCTTCGGTCCGACCCGGGACTGGGAGTGCTACTGCGGCAAGTACAAGCGTGTCCGCTTCAAGGGCATCATCTGTGAGCGCTGTGGCGTCGAGGTCACGCGTGCCAAGGTGCGCCGTGAGCGGATGGGCCACATCGAGCTCGCCGCCCCCGTCACCCACATCTGGTACTTCAAGGGCGTCCCGTCGCGCCTCGGATACCTGCTCGACCTCGCCCCGAAGGACCTCGAGAAGGTCATCTACTTCGCGGCGTACATGATCACGTTCGTCGACGACGAGCGCCGCACCCGTGACCTGCCCTCGCTGGAGGCTCACGTCTCCGTCGAGCGTCAGCAGGTCGAGAACCGCCGCGACGCCGACCTCGAGGCCCGCGCCAAGAAGCTCGAGACCGACCTGGCCGAGCTCGAGGCCGAGGGCGCCAAGGCCGATGTGCGCCGCAAGGTGCGCGAAGGCGCCGAGCGCGAGATGAAGCAGCTGCGCGACCGTGCGCAGCGCGAGATCGACCGGCTCGACGAGGTCTGGACCCGCTTCAAGAACCTCAAGGTCCAGGACCTGGAGGGCGACGAGCTCCTCTACCGCGAGCTGCGTGACCGCTTCGGCACGTACTTCGACGGTTCGATGGGCGCCGCGGCGCTGCAGAAGCGCCTGGAGTCCTTCGACCTCGACGAGGAGGCCGAGAAGCTCCGCGAGATCATCCGCACCGGCAAGGGCCAGAAGAAGACCCGTGCGCTCAAGCGCCTGAAGGTCGTCTCCGCGTTCCTGCAGACCAGCAACAGCCCCAAGGGCATGGTGCTGGACTGCGTGCCGGTCATCCCGCCGGACCTTCGCCCGATGGTGCAGCTGGACGGTGGCCGCTTCGCGACCTCCGACCTGAACGACCTGTACCGCCGCGTGATCAACCGCAACAACCGCCTGAAGCGCCTTCTCGACCTCGGTGCGCCCGAGATCATCGTGAACAACGAGAAGCGCATGCTCCAGGAGGCGGTCGACGCGCTCTTCGACAACGGCCGTCGTGGTCGCCCGGTCACGGGCCCCGGCAACCGTCCGCTGAAGTCGCTGTCCGACATGCTCAAGGGCAAGCAGGGTCGATTCCGTCAGAACCTGCTCGGCAAGCGTGTGGACTACTCCGCGCGTTCCGTGATCGTCGTCGGTCCGCAGCTGAAGCTGCACCAGTGCGGTCTGCCGAAGGCGATGGCGCTGGAGCTCTTCAAGCCGTTCGTGATGAAGCGCCTGGTCGACCTGAACCACGCGCAGAACATCAAGAGCGCCAAGCGCATGGTCGAGCGCGGCCGCACGGTGGTCTACGACGTCCTCGAAGAGGTCATCGCCGAGCACCCGGTGCTGCTGAACCGTGCGCCCACCCTGCACCGCCTCGGCATCCAGGCCTTCGAGCCGCAGCTGGTCGAGGGCAAGGCCATCCAGATCCACCCGCTCGTCTGCACCGCGTTCAACGCGGACTTCGACGGTGACCAGATGGCCGTCCACCTGCCGCTCTCCGCGGAGGCGCAGGCCGAGGCCCGCATCCTGATGCTGTCCTCGAACAACATCCTCAAGCCCGCCGACGGCCGTCCGGTGACGATGCCGACCCAGGACATGGTCCTCGGTCTGTTCTTCCTCACCACCGACGGCGAGCTGCGCGACACCAAGGGCGAGGGCCGTGCGTTCGGCTCCTCGGCCGAGGCGATCATGGCGTTCGACGCCGGTGAGCTCGCGCTGCAGTCGCCGATCGACATCCGCTTCCCGGTGGGCACCATCCCGCCGCGCGGCTGGACCCCGCCGGCCCGCGAAGAGGGCGAGCCGGAGTGGCAGCAGGGTGACACCTTCCGCCTGCGGACGACCCTGGGCCGCGCGCTCTTCAACGAGCTGCTGCCCGAGGACTACCCGTTCGTCGACTACTCGGTGGGCAAGAAGCAGCTCGGCGAGATCGTCAACGACCTGGCGGAGCGCTACCCCAAGGTCATCGTGGCGGCGACGCTCGACAACCTGAAGGCGGCCGGCTTCTACTGGGGCACCCGCTCCGGTGTCACCGTGGCCATCTCCGACGTCGTCGTCCCCGAGGCGAAGAAGGCGATCGTCGCGGGCTACGAGGCGCTGGACGAGAAGGTCCAGAAGCAGTACGAGCGCGGTCTGATCACCAAGGAAGAGCGCACGCAGGAGCTCATCGCGATCTGGACCAAGGCGACCAACGAGGTCGCCGAGGCGATGAACGCGAACTTCCCCAAGACGAACCCCATCTTCATGATGGTTGACTCGGGCGCCCGAGGAAACATGATGCAGATGCGGCAGATCGCCGGTATGCGTGGTCTGGTGTCGAACGCGAAGAACGAGACCATCCCGCGTCCGATCAAGGCCTCGTTCCGTGAGGGCCTCTCCGTGCTGGAGTACTTCATCTCCACGCACGGCGCCCGTAAGGGTCTGGCGGACACCGCCCTGCGTACCGCCGACTCGGGTTACCTCACCCGTCGTCTGGTGGACGTCTCGCAGGACGTCATCATCCGCGAGGAGGACTGCGGCACCGAGCGCGGTCTCAAGCTGGCGATCGCCGAGCGCGGCGAGGACGGCGTGCTGCGCAAGGCCGGAAACGCCGAGACCAGCGTGTACGCGCGCTGCCTCGCCGAGGACATCGTCGTCGACGGCAAGGTGCTCGCCCCGGCGGGCGTCGACCTCGGTGACGTGCTCATCGACGTGCTCGTCGGCGCCGGCGTCGAGGAGGTCAAGACCCGCTCGGTCCTGACCTGCGAGTCCGCCGTCGGCACCTGCGCCATGTGCTACGGCCGTTCGCTGGCCACCGGCAAGCTGGTCGACATCGGTGAGGCGGTCGGCATCATCGCCGCCCAGTCCATCGGTGAGCCCGGCACCCAGCTGACGATGCGTACCTTCCACACCGGTGGTGTGGCCGGTGACGACATCACCCAGGGTCTGCCCCGTGTCGTCGAGCTCTTCGAGGCTCGTACGCCCAAGGGTGTCGCCCCGATCTCCGAGGCCCAGGGCCGCGTGCGGATCGAGGAGACCGAGAAGACCAAGAAGCTCGTCATCACCCCGGACGACGGCAGCGACGAGACGGCGTTCCCGATCTCCAAGCGCGCCCGACTCCTGGTGAGCGAGGGCGAGCACGTCGAGGTGGGCCAGAAGCTCACCGTGGGCGCCACCAACCCGCACGACGTGCTGCGCATCCTGGGTCAGCGTGCCGTCCAGGTCCACCTGGTCGGCGAGGTCCAGAAGGTCTACAACTCGCAGGGCGTGTCGATCCACGACAAGCACATCGAGATCATCATCCGGCAGATGCTGCGCCGGGTGACGATCATCGAGTCCGGCGACGCCGAGCTGCTGCCCGGCGAGCTCGTCGAGCGCTCGAAGTTCGAGGTCGAGAACCGTCGTGTGGTCCAGGAGGGCGGTCACCCGGCCTCCGGTCGTCCGCAGCTCATGGGTATCACCAAGGCCTCGCTGGCCACGGAGTCCTGGCTGTCGGCGGCGTCCTTCCAGGAGACGACCAGGGTGCTGACGGACGCGGCGATCAACGCCAAGTCCGACTCCCTGATCGGCCTCAAGGAGAACGTCATCATCGGTAAGCTCATCCCGGCCGGTACGGGTCTGTCCCGTTACCGCAACATCCGGGTCGAGCCGACCGAGGAGGCGAAGGCCGCGATGTACTCGGCCGTCGGTTACGACGACATCGACTACTCGCCGTTCGGCACGGGCTCCGGCCAGGCCGTTCCGCTGGAGGACTACGACTACGGTCCGTACAACCAGTAAGCGCCAGTAGCAAACGACCGAAAAGGGCGGTCACCCCGTTTTCACGGGGTGACCGCCCTTCGGCGTTCCTGTGTGCGCCTAGCGTCCCGTCAGCTCCCAGACCGTCACGGCCACGGTGGCGATGGCGGCCAGCGCGCCGATGCTGGCGAGCGGCCAGCGGGAGCGTTCCAGGGCGTCCAGCCGCTGTTCGTGGTCGGCGAGCTGCTTGTCGGTCTGGTCGCTGCGCTGCACCAGCAGCGCGAGCTGGCCGTCGACCCGGGCGAACCCGGCCTCTACGGTGCCGCGCAGCCGCTCCAGCTCCACGGCGACGGACGTCGGATCGGACAGCGGGTGGGGTTCGTTCACGCATCCCTCCGCTCGGTGTCCTGACCGGCGAGGGACAGCAGGGCGGTGTCGCCGTTGGGCGGAGTGTCCGTCCGCAGCCACCCGGGCAGCAGCGCCTGCACGGCGGGCAGGGCCATGATCCTGGTGACGCCGGCGGCGACGGCCAGCGCGCCGGCCACCCAGGGCAGGGTGTCCGGGAGGCCGGCGGCGTCGACGACCGTCGGCAGCAGGACGCACAGGCCGACAGCGGTTTGCAGAACGGTGCGGAGGGTCCGCTTGGCGGCCTCTGACATCGTGAGCCTCGTTTCTCAGAGCTGGTCCGGAGCTGGTCCGGAGCGGTCCGGAGCGGTCCGGACCGGTCAGGAGCTGTACGGGATCTTCAGCGCCGCCCAGGACTTCGCGCCGGGCCAGCCGTCGGCCGCCGTGCCGGTGTAGCCGAGCTTGCGCTGCCACTTGGCGTAGGAGAGGCGGTCGGCCTCGGTCCACTGGGGGCCCGGGCCCGAGGTGTACGCCGAGCAGCCGACGGCGACCAGGCGCCTGCCCAGTGCGGTGACGATCGCCGACCTCGGCTTCTTCTTGAACCAGTCGGCGCCGGGGAAGGGCTGGTACGTGGGCTTCGTCGAGCCGGAGCCGGAGCCGGAGCCGGAGTTGGGTGTGGTGGTCTTGCCCAGCCGGGTGGCGACCCGGGTCCGGAAGTCGGCCATCGTGAAGCCGCGCGGGTCGATCTTGGTGTTGGTCCACTCCTTGTGGCCGATCACGGAGTGCGCGGACCAGCCGTGCGCCCGGCACAGCGCGGCGGAGGTCCGGACCATGGCCTCCAGCTGGACGTCGGGCCAGGGGTCCTTGCCGTCGCCGAGGTTGACGCACTCGAAGCCGTAGAAGTGGACGTTGCCGTCGGTGTCGTTCTCGTTGGGCGCGGGCAGGGCGGTCTCGGCGACGACCGCCCTGAGGACGTCGCCGTCGCCGCTGCCGGCGTGGTTGGCGCGGCCGTTGCCGACGAGGTGGACCGTGCCGTCCTTGGCGATCACGCCGTGGCAGAGCGGGCCGGGGAGCGCCGCGTAGCCGTTGAAGCACATCTCGACGGAGGACGTGGTGCCGGAGGTGACGGTGTGATGGATGATCACGCCGTTGACCGGGCCCCACGCGCCGTGTCCGGCCCGGTTGTGGGTGCGCCAGCCGGCGTGCTCGACGACGGTGACGCCCTCGGCCTGGAGAGCGGAGACGAGGGCGTCGGCGGAGAGGGGATGGGCCATGGGCGGTGCCTCCCTGAGGAGTTTCAGGTCATTTCGGGCATGAAGGGCATAAGAAAACCCCGGCCGGGGAGGGCTCGGGGTGAGATGTGGTGTGTCAGACGGCGGTGTCCGGGTCGGGATCCGTGGTGGACCCGTCGTCGCCCGAACTCCCGTCCTCTGTCGGCCACGTGGCGCACAGCGTCGCGTACTGCGCCACGTTGGCCCGGAAGTCCTCCAGCGCCGCGGCGACCGCCCGCTGGACGGCCGTCCGGTCGGGGACGACCGGGTCCGTGCCGACGGGCAGGACGGTGACGCGGCCGCTGCCGCGCAGGACGGCGTTGCCGTCGCCGTTCTCGGTGAACTGGGCGGTGACGTTGACGGGCGAGTAGGCGCCGGTGATCGAGTCGGGGCCGATCACGGAGCTGAGGCTGGTGTCGGAGACGTTGACGTGGACCGTGTGGCCGTCCTCCGTCAGGGTGGCCCGGCCCGCGTAGTCGATCGCGAGGCCCCAGGGCTGGGTGGGGTCGATGTCCATGGATGCCTTCCTGGCGGTGACTAGGTCTGGCGGCCGTACATGAGGACCGGGGTCGCGTAGACGGTGCCGGTCGTGGCGATGGCCTGGATCTCGACCTTGAGGAGCGTGGCGGTGGAGGGGGTGAAGACCGTGTTGAAGTCGCTGCTGAGCAGGTCGGTGTAGTCGAACTCGGCGCCCGCCGTGACCGTGGGCCCCCACTGGACGCTGTTGACCAGCACCCGGACCTGACCGGCCCCGCCGGAACTGACGCCCGTCAGCAGCCGGAGCCGCATCTTCGGCTGGAAGACCGGGTTGAGCGACATCGCGATCGTCGTCCAGGACGTCAGGGCGGTCTGCGGCCAGCGGGTCTGCACCGCGTCCTGCGGGGGCAGCATGGCCAGCCAGGGCCGGGCCAGGCCGCCGTTGTTGACGTCGTCGGAGATGATCTCGCGGGGGCCGTTGTCGTAGATCCGCAGCGGCTGGAGCGAGGTCGCGGTGCCGTCGCCGTTGAACAGGCTCATGGCGAGACTGCCGGTCTGGCGGTGGATCTCCAGGCCGTACTCGGCGTTCTTCCAGGAGCCGACCCGGAACATCGGGTCCGTGCTGGTGGGCCGCTGGACCAGCAGCGTGCCGCCGTCGGTGACCTTCAGGGTGCCGTCCTTGATCTCCACCTCGCCGCCGGTGATCGTGTTGAGCGCGGGCCGGCTGTTGACGGCGGTGGACAGCTGCTGGATCCGGCGTTCCATCTGGGTCAGCCGGTCGATGATGTCTTCGGGGAGCTGGGGCATCAGGCGGCCTCCTCCAGATAGAGCTCGGCGGTGTCGGGACGGCCGCGCTGCGCGGGGCTGACCTTGACGCCGACGATCCGGTAGCGGGCGTCGAGGCCCTCGGTCCACCACTCGTCGGCGATCCGCAGCCGTACGGTGCGGCCGAGCAGCGCGGGCGGCACGAGGTCGTCGAGGCGGACGCTGATCTCGGGGATCACCACCGCCCCGACGCCCTCGGCGAGTTCGGCGTTGGCCAGGGACTTCAGGATCGTGGTGCTGGCGACGTCGTTGTGGTCCGAGGCCAGGTCGATGCGCGGGTAGCCGGCGGCGATCAGGGCGGCGCCCACGGCGATGTCGGCGTCGGCGTACAGCGGCCGGGACTCGACGGCCTGGTTGGTGTTGTCCGTGGCGCCCCGGGCCCGGGCGGTGGTGCCGCCGCGGGTGGCGTCGCGCGGGAAGGAGTACGACAGGACGGAGCCCGGCCGGTCCATCACCAGGTCGGTGGTCCCGATCTTGATCGTGGGGCTGCCCAGGCGCAGTCGGCGCACCCGTTCGCCGGTGACCGGGTCGCGGTAGACGCCGATGTGGTGCTCGAAGCCGTTCTCCTGGGCGGCGAGCGCGTCCAGTGCCTCCAGGTAGACGGTCTCGTCGCCGTCGCGGTACGCGACCGAGCGGTTCTGGCTCTGGGCGGGGGTCTCGTAGCCGTAGGTGACCTTGATGTCCCCGCCGGCCGCGGTGGGTCCGCTCTCGTCGGCGAAATGGCCGGTCTGGAGGTGCTCCCACAGCTTGCGCGCCACGCTCAGCTGCTCGGTGTTCTGGAAGTTGAGGTCGGCGCGGATGCGTCGGCGGCCCGCGTACGACTCGAAGGTGGCCGCCTGGATGCCGAGGGTGAGGATGCCGCGGTCGTCGCTCTGCAGGGTGGAGGTCCAGACGATGCCGCCCCACCACAGGTCGTTGCCGCGCTGGAGGTAGACCGAGGTGCGGCCCTCCTCGATGCGGCGGACCCGGGCGGCCATCGCCGGGTCGGGCACGGGGATGGTGCCGGAGAGGGAGCCGGCCTTGCCGATGTAGTCGTCGACGGTGACGTCGCGCAGCGGCAGGATGTCGATGGTCCGGTCGCTGAGCAGATCGCAGAAGATCGCCCGGTACGGCGTGTCGGCGGTCGTCATGAGGCGGCCTCGTAGGTGGCGGTGCCCGTGATGGTGTGGCCGCTGGCCCAGGTCCACGGGGTGAGGCCGTCCACTCCGCCGGACTTGGCGAAGGCGACGGCGGTGGGCTGGCCCGAGGCGGTGATCAACTCGAAGGCCGTGGTGGTGGAGAGGTAGACGCGGGCCGTGGCTCGGTTGGCGGCGGTGCCGGCGGCCATTTCGGCGAAGCCGATCGTCGGGCGGGCCGCGGCCGCCGCGACCGGCAGCGAGAAGCGCCAGTTGTCGTCGGTGGTGGGGCTGGTGCCGAAGCTGGTGGTGCTGCCGAAGGTGAACGAGAAGTCCAGGTGCACGGTCGTGCCGAACTTGACGTACCGGCAGCTGACCGACGCGTTGCCGAACGCGGGGGTCGCGGCCCCGGTGCTGGTGGCCCAGGTCGGGCTCCAGCTTTGCCAGGTGGGCAGGACCGGGTAGTCGGTCCAGGCGGTGCCGCTCCAGCGCTGGAGCTGCCCGGCGACGTCCCGGTACTGGCCCGGGTAGGCGCCGATGGTGGCGTCGGTGGTGACGGGGAGGATGCCGCCGACGCCGACCGTGGCGGTACGGCGGCCGGTGAGCGCCGTGCTCCAGGCGATGGCGTTGGTGCCGGCGCTCGCGCCCTTGGGGACGACGACCTCGTACAGCGGCAGGGACTGGACGGGTGTGGCGGGCACGGTCGGGGTGGCGGCCGGGACGCCCTGGACGATCTCGACGACGGCCTCGGTGCGTCCCGAGCCGTCGTAGGCGTCGTCGTAGACCCGCAGCGCGACCAGGTCGATCCGGCCGTACTGGGCGTCGCCGTCGGCGAACGTCAGCGACAGGTACTCGGTCAGGGCGAGGGGGTAGGCGCCCCGGGCGTCGGTGCTCTGCACCACGGCCCGGCCGGGGCTGACCGTGGCGGACATGGTGCCCGTGGCGCCGGTGAGGGTGAAGCCGGAGATGCGGTAGAGGCCCTCGGAGGAGCCCGGCAGGATGCCCGAGCGGGTGGCGACGGGCGAGGTGGGGGTGAGGGCGCCGAGCGAGACGAGGCGGGTGTCCTCGCGGGACTGGCCGTCCGGGGAGAGCCATCCTGAGCGTACGGGCATGGGTCGACTCCTTTGCCTGGAAAGGCTTGGGAAGGCTGGGAAGGCTGGGAAGCCTGGGAGGGCTGAGAAGGCTGGGAAGAAGCGGGGTTGAGGTTCAGGCGATGGGGTCGACGCGCAGGAAGAGGGTGTCGAACCAGCTGTTGACGGCCGTGGTGGTGGTGTACGACGACCGGTGCATCGCGGTGACCGTGTAGACCGAGCCGGCGACGAGGGAGCCCAGGCGCAGCTGCGTCGACACCGACTTGCCCACGGCCCCCGAGCAGGACGCGGCGCGCTCGTCGTCAGCCGCCCAGATCACCGTGGCGCCCAGCGTGACCTGCGGGGACATATGGGCCTGCGCGGCCTCGCTGCCCGAGGTGTACATCCGGGCGCCCAGGCCGATGATCACGGCGCCGGACGGCGGGGCGGTGAAGGTGAGCGTGAGCGCGGACAGGGCCGTGTCGATCAGCGTGGCCGTGTAGGTCGCCGAGGCGGTGTACCCGGCGTCCAGCGACGAGGCGAAGGCCGGCCCCGGCACGGCCGGCAGCCAGGCGCTGCCGTTCCAGCGCTGGAGCTGGCCGAGCGAGGAGTCCCGGTACTGCCCCGCGTAGCCGCCGGTGGTCAGCACCCCGGCCGGGACGACCCCGCCGACGCCCTTCGGGTACGCCACCCAGGCGGCGGAGTCCCAGCGCTGGAGGGTGCTGTTGACGTCCCGGTAGTGGCCGGGGTAGCCGCCGGGGGCGGTGTCGTCGGAGCGGGTCGGCAGGATGCCGCCGATCGCGACGGTGGTCGGGCGCAGGTCGACGCGGGCGGTGTCCCAGTCGATGCCGGCCTTTCCGGCGCTGACGCCCGCGCCGACGGCGACGGTGAACAGGACCAGGGAGACGTCCGGCGTCGCCGGGACGACCGGTACGGCGGCCGGCGTGCCCCGCACGATCTCGACGGCGGCCTCGGTGCGGCCCAGGCCGTCGTAGACGTCGTCGTAGATCCGCAGCACGACCAGGTCGATGCGGCCGTACTGGGCGTCGCCGTCGGTGAAGGTCAGCGGGAAGGGTTCGGTGACGGCGACCGGGTAGGCGCCCCGGGAGAGCGTCGACTGGACCACCGCCCGGCCCACGCTCACCGTGGCGGTCATGGCGCCGGCGGTGCCGGCCAGCCACAGGCCGGTGACCCGGTACAGCCCGTTGTCGGAGCCGGGCAGGACGCCGGAACGCCCCTTGGAGTCGGTCACCGGGGTGACGGCGCCGACCTGGGTGACCCGGGTGTCCTCGCGGGTCTGGCCGTCGGGGGACAGCCACGCGGAGCGTGCGTTCATGAGAGGTCCTTCCGTCCGGGGTCGGTGTCAGGAGGCGGACTCGTAGGTGCCGTGGATCGAGAGGATGTCCCCGGTGGCCCAGGTGAACGGCAGCGTCTTGTCCCAGGCGGTGGCGCTGGTCTTGAGGGTGTCGCGCAGGGAGCGGACGACGCCGGTGCCCGTCGCCGCGAGCAGACCGCTGCCCTGGTACAGGAGCACGGGAGTGGAGGAGTCGAAGGCCTCCACGCTCATCACCCGGCCGTCCAGCTTCCAGGCGACGGAGGTCGGGGCGACCGGCAGGGAGAAGGTCCAGGCGCCCCCGGAGGCCTGCGCGGACAGGTTGGTCGTCGAACCGATCTTGAGATAGATCCGGACGTGCACCACCGTGCCCGTCTTCACGTACGACCCGGCCAGCGTGCCGTTGCCGATGCTGGGCGCGGTGCCGGACTCGGCGCCCCACACGGGCGTGTAGTCGGTCCAGGCGGGCACCGGCTGGTAGTTCACCCAGGCGGTGCCGTTCCAGCGCTGGAGCCCGGTGCCGCTGTCGCGGTACTGCCCGGTGTAGCTGGCCGTGGCGACCGCGCCGGCCGGGGCGATGCCGCCCAGGGCGCTGGGGTAGCCGACCCAGGCCGAGCCGTCCCAGCGCTGCAGGGCGCCGCCGGAGTCGCGGTACTGGCCGGGGTAGGCGCCGTTGCCGGTCTCGCCGTACGCCGGCAGGATGCCGCCGACCGCGACGGTGGGCGTGCGCAGGTCGGTGACGTCGTCGTTCCAGTTGACGCCGCCGCTGCCGGCGCTGGCGCCGGCCCGGACCCTGACCTGGTAGATCGGCAGCGCGATGGGCGGGAGCGTGGGCACCTGCGGGTTGGCGTCCGGGGCGCCCTGGATGATCTCGAGGGCGGCCTTGGTGAAGCCGGAGGCGTCGTAGGGGTTGTCGTAGATCCGTAGGACGACGACGTCGATCCGGGGGTTGGACTGGCCGTCGGTGAAGGTGAGCGTCGTCGGCTCGGGCAGGGTGACCGGGTAGGCGCCCTGGTTGCCCTCGGCCTGGATGACGGCCCGGCCCTCGTGGACGGTGGCGGTCATCCGGCCGGCGCCGCCCTCCATCCAGAAGCCCGAGAGCCGGTACTGCCCGTCGTAGGAGCCGGGCAGGATGCCGGAGCGGACCTCCAGCGGGTTGGCCGGGGTGGTGGCGCCCATCTGGGTCAGCCGGGTGTCCTCGCGGGTCTGGCCGGTCTCGGCCACCCATGAGCTGCGCAGGTTCATCTGCTGGTCTCCTGTGGTCTGCGGAGGGGAACGGAAGGCGAGGGGGCGTCAGGACCTGAGCCACTCGGCGGTGAGATTGCTGGAGTAGCCGGAGCCGCCGAGGGTGGTCATGGTGACGTTGGAGCTCTGCAGCCCGTGGAGGGCGATCTTGTCCCCGGCCGCCAGCTTCAGCAGGGCCGTGCCGCCGACACTGGTCGCGCCCGGACCCGCGCCGATCTGCCAGGTGGCCCGGGGGACGCCGACGCCGTTGAGGTGCAGACGGGCGCCGCGCGAACCGGCGCTGGACTCCGTGAACCAGCTGACCGCGCAGGCCAGCCGCCACCACCCCGCCCGCGGGACCGTGTACGTGTTCGACCCGGACCAGCCCGCCGCGTCGTCGACGTCGACGACGTTCAGGGTGATCTGCGCCCAGACGCCGGAGGCCACCGACTGCTGGGTGGTCTGCGAGGCGCTGAACAGGATGGTCGTCCGGCCCTCCGCGTACACCCAGGCGCTGCCGTTCCAACGCTGGAGCAGCCCGGCGGCGTCCTCCCGGTACTGGCCGACGTAACTCCCGGTGGCCAGCAGCGGAGAGGCCGGGGCGATCCCGCCGACCGACCTCGGGTACGGCGCCCACGCGGCGCCGTCCCAGCGCTGGAGCACACCGGACTCCTCGCGGTACTGGCCCGCGTACGCGCCGTTGAAGCCGCCCGCCGGGACGATCCCGCCGAGGGCGACCGTCGGATAGCGCAGGCTGGTGACCGCGGAGGCCCAGTCCACGCCGCCGGTGCCGGCCGACCTCCCCTTGGGCACCAGGATCCGGTAGAGCGGCAGGGCGCTGCCGTCGGGCGTGTTGGGCGCCACCGGCGTGGCCGCAGGGGTGCCCTGGACCAGGCGGACCTTCGCCGCGGACTCTGCGGTGCCGTCGTAGACGCCGTCCTGGACGACCAGTTCGACGAGGTCGATCCGGTCGTAGAGGGCGTCGCCGTCGGTCACGGTCAGGGTCTCCGGCTCGGTCACCGCTACCGGGTAGGCGCCCTGGTTGATCCGGCCGCCCTGGACGAAGGCGCGGCCCGTGCCGATCGTGCACGTCATGCCCCCGGCGGCGCCGGTGAGCGCGAAGCCGCCGGGGACGATGCCGCCGCGCGCCTTGAGCGGGACGTTCTCGGCCGCGCCGGCGTTGACGGTCAGCAGTCCGGACAGGGTGAGACGGGTGTCCTCGCGGGTCTGGCCGGTCTCGGTGAGCCACGCGGCTCGTACGGTCATGGGATCACCACTCCGCTGCTCGCCAACGCACCGTCATCCGGGCGCCGGTGTCGTCGAGGTCGGGTCGGAAGGCCAGCTGGGCGCGGCCGGGGGAGAAGGCGAACAGCTCCTCGGGGCTGCTGTCCGCGGCCGCGGTGTGCCGGCGGGAGGCGGTGCCGTTGAGGGTGACCGTGCCGGCCGCGGTGTCCACGACCAGCTCGTCGCCGGCGGCGAGCCCGATCTCGTAGCGCAGCCGCAGCGCCGAGGTCCGGTCGGTGACCGTCGGGTTGGTGCACGGACCGGTGAAGGTGATCACCGGGTGGGTGGGCGCCGAGCCGTCGTTGTCGGCGTTGACGTCGCCGGTGGAGGCCGCCTGGCCCCAGTACAGCGGCCAGGTCAGCGGCCAGGTCAGTCCGCTCTCCGGCTGCGGTGCGCCGGTGACGGCGGTCTGCTCGGTGACCGAGTAGCGGCGCGGGTCGGTGGCGTACCACTGCACGGCCGCCCGGGAGACGCCCTGGGTGGTGTACGTCCGGTCGGCGGCCAGCACGCGCTGGCTGACCCGGGCGCGCACGGCGAGGGTCTCGCCGTGCAGCCGGACCGCCAGCCACCGCTCCTGGTCGCCCAGGAGCAGGGCTTGGCGCAGGGCGCGGGTCGTGGTCAGCGAGGAGGCGGTGTCGTCCTGCGGCGGTACGGTCCACACCGTGCCGCCGATCTTGCGCGGCTTGGCGTAGCGGGCGCCGGGCCAGGCGCCGTGCGCGGTGGGGCGGTCGGCGTCGGAGGAGTCGTACTCCGGCAGGTCCTCCCAGCCGCTGAGCCCGCCCCGGTCGATCTCGTAGGGGGTGCCGGGGCCGAGCAGCAGTCCGGCCCACTGCATCTGCCCGTCGCGGGTGATGAGTGAGCCGGGGGCCACATCGTCGGTGTATGCGGTTGTCGTCAGGTCGGCCATCGGGCCTTCACCTCATTGTCATGGGCAGGCGTGGGCGGATGCCAGGAAGAGCAGGTCCGTCGCGACGCCGTGGGCGCCGACGCCGTGGCTCTCGTGGAACTCCTTGACGTGGTAAGGGAGTTGAGATGCGGTCCGGTGTCGCGCGGCCAGCGCCCGCTGCCGGTCCAGGGCGGTCAGCGGCAGCACCCTGCCCGCCCGCCGGGAGGCGCCGGGCACGGCGATGCCGCCCTCCGCGAGCATCGGGATCCTGTCCAGGTGTACGCCGAACTTCTTGCCGAGGATCGAGAAGCTCAGGGAGTTGAGCCCGTCGATGACCCAGTTGGCGAACGCGACGAGGCCCTGGATCGGCCCCTTCACGACCCCGGCGACGGTCTGCGCGCCGGTCGTCACGAACTGCCCCAGCGCGTTCAGGGTGCGGGCGGTGGCCTCCTTGATCCGGGTGAACATCCCGGGGACGTCCTTGCCGATCCAGGCGAGCGCCGGCTTCACCGCGTCCTTGAACCCCCGCCACAGCGACGACACCCTGCCGCTGAGCGCCCGGGTGTCCCCGGTGGTCAGCGCCTTCAGCAGCGCGAAGCCGGTGCCGACGAGCGCGCCGACGGCGGTGAGCGCGGTGGTGACGACGGCCAGGTAGGCGGTGACGTAGGTGTTCACCGCGCCCGCGATGGCCTTCAGCAGCGGGGTCATGACGGTCAGATAGCCCTCGACGTACTTCAGGACGAGGGTGGCGAGCTGCTCCATCAGCCGCTGACCCGTCTCGGAGTTCATCGCCAGGTCCAGCAGCCACCCGGCGACCGGGAGGAGCAGCCCCGTGACGAAACCGATGGGGTTGGCCCGGGTGAGCGCGTTGACGATGAGCATGACGCCGGCGCCGATGGTCATGGCGGTGCCGACGGCGCCCATGAGGTCGCCGAGGGGACCGGCGATGCCGAGCAGCCCGGCGACGAGGGCCACGACGCCGCCGAGGCCCGACAGCAGCCTGCCGAGGGACGTGCCGGAGCCCTTGGCCCCGCTTCCGGCGGACTTCACGCCGGCCGCGGACGCGGTGGCCGTCTCACCGGCCCGGGTGACCGAGCGGGCGGCGGCCTCGGCGTTCGCCTTCGCCCCCCGCACGGCTGTGCCGCCCTGGTCGGCGGCCGACCGGATGCGGTCGGCCGCGCCGGCGGCGCCGGCGATCCTGCCGCCGAGCGTGACCAGGGCGCCGCCGGTCTGCTGCAACCGGGTGCGGAAGTCCCGCAGGGAGGGCGCGACTCCGACGAGCGGGTCGGCCGTCCAGCCGCCCGCCGTTCTCCCGGCGGTGCTCATCCGCGCGCCTTCGCCAGGAACATCAGCGCGTCGGCGGTGCGCTGCGGGCTGCTGGTCTCGGCCGCGTAGTAGTGCTCGATGTGCAGCGCGCCGCCGGCTGCGGCCGCGCCCGCGTACGCCGGGCCCTGGGCGGCGGCCCGGCGCAGCAGCCGGTCGAGCTTGCTCAGCGGCAGGACGGCCTCCGCCTCACCGGCCTCGGCGAGGAGCGCCGGGACACCGCCGGAGCGGGGCAGGACGACACCGCCGGCGGCCAGCGCGGGGATCCTCGGCAGGCTGACGCCGAAGCTCTTGCCGCCGACGCCCGGCACCCAGCCCGGGATGGACACCTTGATGCCGTTGAGGGCGCCGATCGCGCTGTTGACGATGCCGATGACCGCGTTGATCGGGCCCTTCACCGCGCTCTTGATGCCGTCGAAGGCGCGGCTCGCGATGCCCTTGAGGCCGCCCCAGATGCTGGACAGCTTGTCCTTGACGGCCTTGAAGGCGTTCGGGATCGCGGACTTGACCCAGTTGACGACCGGCGAGATGACGGCCTTGATGCCCTTCCAGACGCTGGAGACGACCGTCTTGATCGCGTTCAGCGCGGTGCTGATGATCTTCTTCCAGATGTTGACGTAGGTCTTGATGACGGTGGCGATGGCCTGGACGACGACCGAGATCGCCTTCTTGATGCCGTCCCAGACGGACTTGATCAGCTTGGCGGCGTTCTTCATGATCGGCCCGATGGCCTTCATGACGCTGCTGATCACGGACTTGATGACGCCGAAGGCCGTCTGCAGGACCTTCTGCATGGTCTTCGACCGGGTCGCCATCTCGACGACCTTCTCGATGAGCGGCGCCAGCAACTGCATGAGCATGCCGAAGAGGTTGCCCTTCATCGACTTGTTCATCTTGTCCTGGCCCTTGGCCGCCTTGCTCGCGCCCGACTCGTACTTGCCGAGGTTCGTGCCGGCGGCGGCGCCGGTCTTGCCGGCCTTGCCGACGGACTTCTCGGCCTGGTCGGAGGCGGTCTTGAGGCCCTTGAGCTCCTTCTCGGCGTCCTGAGCGGCCGATTTCAGGGTCTTGAGCTGACCCGAGCCCTTCTGGCCCGCGCTGCCCAGGCCCTGGGCGGCGGTTCCGGCTCCTGAGGCCTTCGTCTTGAAGTCCTGCACGGCTCCTGAGGCTCTGCTCAGGGATTTTACGAGAGACATTCAACCCTCCGGATGTGTCGGCAACGGCCTGGGCGTCTCCAACGGCCTGGGTGTCGCCAACGGTCTGTGTGTCGGCAACGGCCTACGGGGACGGATCGCGGTGGGCCCGGAACGCTGCTCACGCGCCGTCGAGCCGGGAGCGCAGCTGGTCGGCCTGGGTCACGACGCCGCGCAGGGCCGTCTCGGCGGCCTGGGCGTCGCGGGTGGCGTTGCGCAGCGCCTCGGTCGACGGCGGGGGCCCCTGGGGGCCGCGCGGCCCCTCCCGGCCCAGGCGGCCCTGTTCGCCGCGCGGGCCCCGCCGGCCCACCCGGCCGCGTTCGCCGCGGGTTCCGCGCCGCCCCTCCCGTCCCTGAGGCCCCTCGGGTCCGCGCGGGCCGGGAGGGCCCTGTTCGCCGCGCGCTCCGCGTCGTCCCTCGCCGCCGCCACCGCCGCCGTCGCCGGTCTGCCGGGTGAGGACGCCGTACTGGTTGTAGTCCAGGCTGAACTGCTTCTTGATCAGTTCCTCAAGGCTGAAGAGCGACGGAAGGGAGGCGTTGAGCGGGACGAACTCCGCCTTGAACACGGTGAGTTCCGACTTGATGCCGTTGAGCTCGGTGGCGACGTAGCCCTTCCAGTCGCTGACCCACTTGGGCTCCTTCGCGGCCTGCGCGGCGTCGTATGCGTCTACCGCCCCCTTGATCTCCTTGGAAATGGCGGATCGGGCTGTGCCCAATTCCTCTTGGCTCACGTAGTCGGTCATCTGGGTCCTCTCGTGCGGCGCGGGGTCCGGACATGGCGATGCCCCCTCCCGCGCTGCGAGAGAGGGCATCGGTCGAGGTCGAGCGGTCGGTCGAGCGGTCGGGCGGGCGTCAGGAGAGCGCGGCCGCCACGGCGGCTGTCACGAGCAGCAGGCCGGTGAGCGACTGGACCACGAGACCGGCCCGTGATCCGAACGAGGAGAGGTAGTACCTGCTCTCGGCGGTCGAGGGCTTGCGTGCGTCGAACACGACCGCGAACTCCTCGCCCTCCCGCGGCACCGGCTTCGGAGTGGTGACGAGGGCCCAGGCGTCCTCGCCGTCGGCCGTACGGAAGGAGCAGTTCAGCTTCTCCACGTTCACACCGCCGCGCCGTATGCGCTCGTCGCAGACGGCGACGGTCTCCACGCCGTGTTTCCTGAGCCGCCGATTCCGTAGTTGCTGGGGGATGAACAGCAGGGACGTGACGGCGAAGGGAAGGGCGACGATCAGGAACGGAATGCCGTAGTTCGTGGTGCTCGCGAGCGTCGTGTTCAAGTCCGATCTCCCCCTGGAGGCCGCGATGCGAGTGGTGCCGAAGCATACAAGCGGGCATATGAGCAGGGGGATGCCTCGGCCCTTCGGCCGCTACGACCGCGGCCGCCGCCGCGCCTCCGAGAGCGCGTCCGTCCACCCCGCCGCGTACGCCCGCGACTCCCGGGTGAGCAGTTCCTCGTACAGCCGGTCGAGCAGGGCCTCGCGGTCGGGGGCGGGGGAGTGCAGAAGGTGGGCGAGGCGGGTGTACGTGTCGATCGGCTGCTTCGGGGAGTTGCTCGTGCGAGTCGCCATGTCGGCCTGCTTTCCGTCTGTCCGCTGGGCTGTGGTGCAGACGACGCTCCTGGGGTGTTCGAAGCGCCTGTTCGAACTAGTGTACGAGTACTCGGGTGGCGCCGTTCCGTGTTCCCTCCGCGTTCTACGCGGACGTATCGGCGTTCAGTGGTGCGGACCTGCGGCGATGCAGGGTGCGCCGAAAGTTGTGCCAGGTTCGTGGAGTAGGATCCGGCCCGTTCTCACGTCGGCGGAAAAGCGGTGAACAGCGGGGCGCTGTAAGCGAACTGATGGACCGCCAGACGACGGTGGAACGAGCGACGGCAGCCGTCCTCACGCGGGGGGCGCGATGGGGCAAGGGGACGAGAGCAGGACCAACGGGGTGGACGGCGACGCGAGCGACGCGCGGCATGACCATGTGATCGACTGGCTGGAACAGGCCTCCGATCTGCCACATCTCATCGCCCGCGTGTCCGAGCTCGTCCTGCGCCTGGGCTACGACCCGGACGAGCTGGTGACCCTTCCCCGCGCCGAACTCGACCGGCGCGAACTCGCCGCCTACAGCGCGGGCTGGGCCGACGTGGTCGCCGAACAGCTCCCCGCCATCCGGCGCGCGTACGAGGAACGCATCACCGCCGCCTACCTCCAGGGCCAGGAGGACGCCCGCACCGGCCGCCGCCCCCGCCGGGCCCGCCGGTCCGAGGGCGAGCGGAGCGAGCAGGGCGGCGAGGTCATCCAGCTGCCGTACGTCCAACTCCTGCGCCCTCCTTCGGAGGTGACGCGGGTCGAGGCGCGCGGCGAACGGGAGCGGTCCGTGGCGGACGGGACACCGGTGCCGGCGCCGGGGCAGGCGCCTGAAGCCAACGTTGTCCGGGAGAACCCGGGTCGCAGGGAGGAGAGTTCCTCCGCGGATTCCCCGGGGGGCTCCGCGGGAGGTTCCGCGGGAGGCTCCTCCGGCGAGATCCTGCTCTCCGCGCGTGAGGTGCGCGAGAAGCGGTCGGCGTCGGCACCCGCTTCCGCCTCGCCCTCGTCGTCCGGGCGGCGGCCCGTGGTCCGGCGCAACGGGCGGCCCAGTGTGCCCCCGTTGTCCCGGTCGGGCGAGGCGGGGGCGGGCCGGGACAAGGAGCGTCGGTCGGATCCCGTGGAGCGGATCGCGCAGGAGCAGCCGGAGCGCTCCGCCGCCCGAGCCGAGAAGCGCCGGCGTCTCTCCGACCGGGCCCGGGCCCTCGCCGACGAGCTGGAGGGCCGGGCCTCCGTACGGCGCCGGGACGACGAGCCGGGGACGCCGGGCGGACACTGAGCGGCGGTTCGCCGTACCGGTCAGGCGAAGAACCGTGCCAACTGGACCGGGGACGGTGTCGCGTCACCGCGGTCGCCGGACCCCCGGACGGCCGACGGCGCCTGCGCTCCCGCTCCCGCTCCGGGTCCCGCTCCGGGTCCCGGCGCGGAGGAGAGCGCGTCCCCGTCCCACTCCTCCTCCGTCGAATCCGCCTCCCGCTCCTCCTCCGCCGCGATGCCGTCCGGGCGCGGCACCGGCGCCGGCGGTTCCGGCTGGTCGCCGTCCTCGGAGTTGACGCACAGGAACATCCAGTTCGCCGCCGCCAGATGGTCCACCGTGGCGGCCAGCAGATGATCGGTCACCGACCAGTCGGCGGCCTCGCCGTGCAGGTCCCGGTTGAGGGCGCTGTCGCGCGGCAGGTGTTTGACGAGCACCGCGAGCCGCCGCGCGGAGAGGCGGTCACGGTGCCAGTCGAGCAGATCGATGCCGTAATAGCGGAGCAGGTCCGCTTCGAGGGCCTCGGCGTGTTCGTCGACGAACCCGACGAGGCTCAGCCTTCCCCCAGGCCGAGCCCTGTCTCCTTGCCGTAGGCCTCCAGGATGGCGGCGATGTCCTGCATCGTGACCTCGTGCCGCTCGAAGCGGGCGAACTGCTGCTCGCCCATGAGCAGGCCGAGCAGCCCGTCCACGTCGTTGTCGTCGAGCTCCCGCAGCGCCTTCGCGGTGGCGCGGGTCAGCTCGGTGGGCAGGGTGAAGCTCTCGTCGTCGAGCTCGAACGACCAGGTGCGGCCGAGCGCTTCGAGGCGCTGGGCGCGTGCTGCGTTGACGTCGAAACGGGCCATGGTGATGGGTGCTCCTCGGGTACGTGAAAGGGGATGAGCCAAGGGGCCCGGGGTGGGGCGGGCCTGGGGCGACCCGCCCCACCCCGGTGGCCGAAGGGTCAGGACGCGGCGTACGCGGCGTCCTTCATCACGAAGCTGGCCAGCGCCGAACCGTCGGCGGCGGCCATCGCCGTGTAGGTGATGCCGAGCTGGGCCGGCGACTTGCGGGCCAGCTTGATGTCGTCCGCCGCCGTGACCTGGCCGCGCGGGACGCCGAAGCGGTACGTCACGGTGGTGCCGTCGCTGGCGCGGACGTCGGTGAACTCCAGGCCGAGGGCGCGCACGTCGGCGTACGGACGGTCGGCGATCTCGTACTTGTAGACGCCCGTCGAGCCGGTGACGGCCTCGACCGCGCCGCCGCCCATGAAGAACGGCAGCGTGTCCTCGTTGAACTGCAGCAGCGAGAACTTCAGGGTCAGGTCGCGGTCCGAGTACACGAAGTGCACCGGGCTGACGGCCTGCCACACGTCGACCGGCTCCAGCTTGTCCTTCTTGCTGAAGGTGACGCCCTCGCCGTTGGTGAAGCCGAGGTTCTTCCAGCCGGTGGCCCAGTCGGTGGACGGGTCGGTGGAGAAGGTCGTCGGAACCTTGGTGTCGGCGGCGGCGACGTAGAGGCGGCCTACGCCGGCGATGCGGATCTCGGAGGAGTTGGTACCTGCCATGGGTGGGTCTCCTTATGGAGGGTGGGTGAGGGTGGTGCGGGGTGCCGTATCCGGCGGTTCCGGGTACGGCGAAGGCCCCGCCGGCTCGGGGAGGCGAGGGGCGGGGCCTTCGGTCTGGGGGGCGCGGAGGGGCGTACGACGGGCGCACGGAGGGGCGTACGGAGGGGGGCGTACGTGGTCCGGCCGCGCGAGGTACGTCAGTAGACGTCCAGGTACACCTTGAGCACGGCCACATAGCGGTTGGCCGCGCGGTAGAGGTAGTCGGGCAGCCAGCGGGGGCCGTCCTGTTCCTCCACCTCGGTGAGCGTGTTCGTGCCGTAGCGGTTGCCGGCCGCCGCCATCAGCGCGCGGCGGGCCGAGTTGGCCAGGACGTGCGCTGCCTGCTTGGTCGGGCCGTACACCTCCAGCTCGATCAGCGGCTGGTCGACGTGGAGTTCACCGACCCAGGCGCCGCCGCGCCGGTTGACGAGCACGGCGGCGGTCGTGCCGTCGAAGCCCTCCGGCGGCTCGACGGCGACGAGCGCGGTGGAGAGCGCCGAGTCGGCCTCCAGGATGTCGACGACCAGAGCCTCGACGTCGGGGAAGGCGCTCGGTGGAGTGGGTGTGGTCATGCCGGGTCACCTCGCCGGAAGCGGGAAGAAGGGGAAGTCCGCCGGGCGGGCGCCGCACGGGGGCGGGAAGGGGAGGCGCGCGGCGCCTCGGCCCGGCGTACGGCGGCGGGTACGGCCCGTTTCGGTGCGGGCACAGCTCCGCCGCTGCACCAACTGTGACAGACGATCGTGCGCGCACGCAACTAAATCGGCGAGGCGGTTGCGCAAGAAGGCGCGGAGGGTGCGGCGCGAGCGGCGCGAGGCGGGGGAGCGCAGGTGGGGGAGAGGGGGAGGTGGGGGAGGGGCGGTGCGGGCGCAAAGGGTGGTGCGGGTGGGGCGTGCATAGGTGGGGTGCGCATACCGTGCATGCCCCGGCCGCCGTCGTCGAACGGAGCTCCCGTCGGCCCACGGGTGCCCGTCGATCGAAACGGCCGTTGCAGGTCAGCTGTATGTCAGGTGTAGGTCGGATGCGGGTCGGCTGTAGGCCGGTCGCGGCGGATCGGTGCGCCGGTGTCAGTCGGCGGCGGACGTCCCCGCCGCCGCTTCCGCCAGCACGCGCCCTTCCTCGCGGCCCGGGCCCGGCGGCCCCGCGGCCTCCGCCTCGGTGGGCAGGAACTGCTCCACCACCCGGACGAACATCTCCCGCCGGTCGGCGGGCACCCCCAGCAGGTCGGCGACCTCCTCGAGCGTGGGGCGACGGCCGAACTCCGCGCTGGGTGCGGGTGCGGCCAGGTAGTCGTGCGGGTCGGACAGCTCCTCGGCGGTCAGCCGGCCGGAGCGGATGAGCATGTCGCGGACCGGGACGCCGAGCACGCGCGCGAGCCTGCGCGTGGTCTCGAGGTCCGGCATGCTCTGGCGTTGCAGCAGGCGGGTGACGGCCGCGCGGTGCACGCCCGCCTCGTCCGCTATCCGCGACTTGCCGCCGCCGCGTGGACTGTCGATGTCGTAGCCGCGGTCGCGCATCAGGGCTTCGACCCACGCGGCGAACGCGTCCAGATCCTGGGTGGTCATCTCTGCTCACTTCCTTCGGGGGTGGCAAGAGCTTAGCTTGCTTGCGCGCACGGAATTACGTGCTCGCGTGCAAGCACTGAGGAAAATTCGCGCCGTTCATGGAGATTCGAGGGGAATCGCGGAGTCCGGTCGTCCGTAAATTCGTTGCGAGCGCGCACGCAATCTGTAAGTCTGGAGTGCGTTCGTTTCAAGCTCGTTCTCCGAACCGACAGGGGGGTCCCATGTCCACGCCCACAGCCGACTCCTGCCCACCGTCCCAGCCGGTCCAGCCGGTCCAGCCGGTCCAGCCGGTCCAGCCGGACCGGCTGGGACGAGCGGATCAACCGGATCGCGTACGTCCGTCCCGTGCCGTCGGCTGGCAGACCGCCGCCGCCTGCGCCGGGCTCTCCCCGCGCGTCGTCTTCTCCAAGAAGGCCAAGGAGGCCGCCCCCGCGCTGCGGGCCTGCGCCGCCTGCGCCGTGCGCAGCGCCTGCGAGGAGACGGTGGCGCCGGCCGAGAACTGGTTCGACGGCGTCTGCGGCGGCCGCCTCTGGCGCTCGGGCCGCCCGGTCCCGCTCCCCGCCCACCTCCTCCCGGGAGGCTTCCGTGGCTGACGAGCACCAGACCGCCCACCCGTCCGCCCACCCGGCCTCTTCCCGAATCGCCCCCGAGCCCGCTCACGCCCACCCGGCCCCGCACCCCGCCACCCCCGCGGCCTCCCGCCCGGCCACCCCCGCAAGCCCCTCCGCCCCCTCGGCCCCCTCGGCCCCCCACCCCGCAACCCAGGCCGCCCTCTGGATCACCACCCTTCTCCAGCAGTTCCCCGAACTCTCCAGGGAGTTGGTCCCCGGCCGCACCGCCCCCGCCGCTCGTCCGGCGGCCGTGCCCCGGCCCCCCGCCGACCTCGGCGCCCGGCTGCGCGAGGAGCGCGAGGAGGCGCTGCTCCTTCAGCAGCGGCACGGGCTCGTCGCCCTCGGACACAGTGCGGCCCCGCTGCGGCTGCACGTCTCCGACGCCCTGCGGGACATCACCGACGGCGTGGTCGAACTGGAGGAGGCCGTGCGCGACCGCCTGGGCCTGACCCGCCCGCGCCGTGCGCCCGTGCCCGAGCGGCTGCGTCGTATCGCCTCGCTGCTCGACGGCATCGCCGCCGACCCCGTGCTGGCCGCCCATGTGCGGGACGAGACCCGGCGGATGGCGCGCCGCTGCGCGCGGGCGCTCGGCGACAGCGAGACCGTCGTACGGGTCTCCGGCCGGTGCCCCTGGTGCGACTCGGTGTCGTTGCGGGCGTTCCCCGACCGCGGCGCCGTCCTGTGCGTCAACCCGGCCTGCCGCTGCTCCGAGCCGGACTGCGGCTGCCACGACGACCCCGCCTACCGGCACACCTGGGACGAGAGGGAGTGGGAGCGCGCATGACCGGCGGCAACACCCCACGCCTGACCAGCACCCCACGCCCGACGAGCACTCCACGCTCGACCAGCACTCCACGCCCGACCAGCGCGTCACGCCCGACGAACACCCCGCTGCCGACCCTGATCCCCGGACCCCTCGCCGCCCAGGAGGCCGGTGTCGCGCCCGCGACCATTCGCAAGTGGGTCCAGCTGGGCCACCTCAAGGCGGCCGGAAAAGCGGGCCGGGCCCAGCTCTTCCGCCTGGAGGACGTGTTCGCCGCCGAACGGGCCGCCCGCGGAGCCGACCGCAGAGCCCGTTGAGTCCGCAGAGCCCGTCGAGCCGCCGCTTTCAGAGGGGCCGGCCTACGGAATGCCCAGCTCGAAGATCACATAGTGGGCGTACCACCCGGACGCCACGGACGCCGTCGCGAAGAACACCGCCACGCTCGGCCACTTCAGCCGGCTCATCGCGGCCGCCGGGGCCAGCAGCAGCGGGAACGCCGGCAGCAGGTACCGCCCCGTGTTGCCGAACATCTGCTGGGTGCCCAGCACCGTCAGGATCGACGCCAGCGTGTACGCGACCAGCACCAGCGGCGGCTTCCTGCCCAGCATCAGCGCGACCAGGAAGGGCAGCGCCACCACCAGTTGCACGGCGAGCAGGTCCGGGACGGAGAAGGCGAACAGATAGTCGTGGCGACCGACCGCCGTGTTGCCCAGCACGTCGAGGGTGTAGGCGCCGAAGTCGAACTTGTGCGCCCACCCCTCACGCTGGAGCGTGAAATACGCGGTGAGGTCGCCCATGCTGAGGCCGACCCAGGTGATGTAGGTGAGCAGGCCGAGCGGCGCGGCGAACATCGCGTACAGGGGACCGGCGATCCCGTGCTCGCGCCTGCTCTCCCGCCGGGCGAGGGTCACGATCGCCGCGAGGCCCACCGCGCCGATGAGCGCGGCGGCGGTCGGCCGGTTCAGCCCGGCGAAGAAGGCGAGCAGCCCCGCCGCCATCCACCGGTGCTTCATCACGCAGTAGCAGCACCAGGCCGCGAGGGCGACGAACACGGACTCCGAGTAGACCGCCCACTCCACGCCCGCGCCGGGCGCCACCGCCCACAGTCCGGCGGCGATCGTGCCCGCCCGCACGCCCGCGAGCGTCGAGATCACGGCGTAGATCCCCGCGGCCGCGACGAAGGAGGCGAGGACCGAGACCAGGATCCCGGAGCCGTACAGGCCGAGGCCGGTGATCTCGGAGACGCCCCGGATCAGGCCCGGGTAGAGAGGGAAGAAGGCGACGGAGTTCTGCTTGACGGTGAACAGGCCGCCCGGGGCGAGCTGCTCCAGCGGCCGGGGCTCGTAGCCCTTCTCGGCGACCTGGAGGTACCACCAGCCGTCCCAGGTGGCGAGCACGTCCCACCAGTGGGCGCCGCCGCCGAAGCGCGGGTTCTTCTTCTGGTAGTCGTCGGCCCACTCCAGGAGCCAGGCGAACACGGTCAACCCCACGAGCTTCGTCACCCCGTAGAGGAGCAACGGAGCGAGGTACGGTCGTACACCGTCCGGCAGGGTGGGCCGGCGGATCGTGCGCGGCCGTTTCTGCTGCCCGTCGGGCTCGCCGGGCACGGCGGGGTCGGTCGCCGCGTCGCTGGAAGCCGTGCTCATGCCTGAGGTCCCCCCTGGGCCGACCGGCCGGACCCCGGGGCAACACCACCGTCCGGATGATCGTGAAGTGTGGTCATAAGATCGAACCAGAGTCGCACATGTGCGCCACAGGTTGGGGGAAGACGGGTGACCGACGCTTCGAACGTCACGGCCGCCGGCACGACCGCGCCGACCGTCCTGCCGACCGCCTTGCCGGTCGTCCTGTCGGTCGTCATACCCATGTACAACGAGGAAGAGGTACTTCCCGCGCTGGTCAGCAGGTTGCGCCCGGTTCTCGCCGATCTGGGGGCCGCCCTCGGGGCCGGCTACGAGGTGGTCGCCGTCGACGACGGCAGCACCGACCGCACCGCCGAGCTCCTCGCCGCCTTCCGGCTCGGCTGGCCCGAGCTCCGCGTGATCGGCCTGCGCCGCAACTCCGGCCACCAGGCCGCCCTCACCGCCGGCCTCGACCGGGCGGTCGGCGCATACGTCGTGAGCATCGACGCCGACCTCCAGGACCCGCCCGAGAAGATCCCCGAGATGCTGGCGCTGGCCCGCGGCGAGGGACTCGACATCGTGTACGGCATCCGGGCCGACCGGGCCAGCGACACCGGGTTCAAGCGGTGGACGGCCGGCCTGTACTACCGCCTGGTCCGCCGCCTCGCCGGACCCTCCGTGCCCGCCCAGGCCGGTGACTTCCGGCTGCTGAGCCGGGCCGCCGTGGACGCCCTGAAGGCCCTGCCGGACCAGCAGCGCGTCTACCGCCTCCTCGTGCCCTGGCTGGGCTTCCCCAGCGGCCGGGTCACCTACGAGCGCGCCCCGCGCCCGGCGGGCCAGAGCAAGTACCCCCTCGGCCGGATGATCCGCCTGGCCGTCGACAGCGTCACCGGCTTCTCGGCGGCCCCCCTGCGCATCGCCACCTGGCTCGGCGGCTTCGCCTTCCTGGTCTGCCTGGGTCTGATGGCCTACACCCTGAGCGCCCACGCCCTGGAGCACACCGTCCCCGGCTGGACGTCCCTGTTCATCGGCGTCCTGTTCATCGGCGCGGTCCAGCTGATCTGCGTGGGTCTGCTCGGCGAGTACGTCGGCCGCATCTACACCGCCGTACAGAACAGACCGACGTACTTCGTCGGCCACGACACGGCGACGGCGACGGACGCCGCTTCTACGGACTTCGCCTCTACGGACGCCGCCCCCGACGGGTCCGCGTCGGCGGACGAGGGCCCTGTACCACACCAGCTCGGGCATCGCGGGTAACCGCCGTCGCAACCCCCTCGTGTCGGCCGCGCGGCCCTTGTTTTGACCGGAGTGATTGCGCTGGGTACGCTCATACCTTGTGCCTGGGGTGTGCCCTGGCCCCCGTGCGTGTCTTCCCACCGCATACGGGGCCCGAGAGCGGCCACCGCAATCTGCGCCTTTTCCTGCCTCGCGGCGGGGGTTCGCGTGATTCGACACACCCGACCGCGTGGGTCGGCGATGTTCCAGGTTAGCTTCACCATTCGGCACACAGAAACCGGAGAAGTAGTGCCTACGATCCAGCAGCTGGTCCGGAAGGGCCGGCAGGACAAGGTCGAGAAGAACAAGACGCCCGCACTCGAGGGTTCGCCCCAGCGTCGCGGCGTCTGCACGCGTGTGTTCACGACCACCCCGAAGAAGCCGAACTCGGCCCTGCGTAAGGTCGCGCGTGTGCGTCTGACCAGCGGCATCGAGGTCACTGCTTACATTCCGGGTGAGGGACACAACCTGCAGGAGCACTCCATCGTGCTCGTGCGTGGTGGCCGTGTGAAGGACCTGCCCGGTGTTCGCTACAAGATCATCCGCGGTTCCCTCGACACCCAGGGTGTCAAGAACCGCAAGCAGGCCCGCAGCCGCTACGGCGCCAAGAAGGAGAAGTAAACAATGCCTCGTAAGGGCCCTGCCCCGAAGCGCCCGGTCATCATCGACCCGGTCTACGGTTCTCCTCTTGTCACGTCGCTCATCAACAAGGTGCTGCTGAACGGCAAGCGCTCCACCGCCGAGCGCATCGTCTACGGCGCCATGGAGGGCCTGCGCGAGAAGACCGGCAACGACCCGGTCATCACGCTGAAGCGCGCTCTCGAGAACATCAAGCCGACCATCGAGGTCAAGTCCCGCCGTGTCGGTGGCGCGACCTACCAGGTCCCGATCGAGGTCAAGCCCGGCCGCGCGAGCACCCTCGCTCTGCGCTGGCTCGTCGGCTACTCCCGCGCCCGTCGCGAGAAGACCATGACCGAGCGCCTGCTCAACGAGCTTCTCGACGCGTCCAACGGCCTCGGCGCCGCTGTGAAGAAGCGCGAGGACACCCACAAGATGGCCGAGTCCAACAAGGCCTTCGCGCACTACCGCTGGTAGTCGCTACCCACATCGAGACCGAGAGAAGACGAAAGCCTTATGGCTACCACTTCACTTGACCTGGCCAAGGTCCGCAACATCGGGATCATGGCCCACATCGACGCGGGCAAGACGACCACCACCGAGCGGATCCTGTTCTACACCGGCGTCTCCTACAAGATCGGTGAGGTCCACGACGGCGCCGCCACGATGGACTGGATGGAGCAGGAGCAGGAGCGTGGCATCACGATCACCTCTGCTGCCACCACCTGTCACTGGCCGCTTGCCGACGTCGACCACACCATCAACATCATCGACACCCCGGGCCACGTCGACTTCACCGTCGAGGTGGAGCGTTCCCTTCGTGTGCTCGACGGCGCTGTGACGGTGTTCGACGGTGTCGCAGGTGTCGAGCCCCAGTCCGAGACCGTGTGGCGTCAGGCGGACCGCTACGGCGTCCCGCGCATCTGCTTCGTCAACAAGCTCGACCGGACCGGCGCCGAGTTCCACCGCTGCGTCGACATGATCAGCAACCGCCTGGGCGCGACGCCGATCGTCATGCAGCTCCCGATCGGTGCCGAGGCCGACTTCAAGGGCGTCGTCGACCTGGTCACGATGAAGGCCTTCGTGTGGTCCGCCGAGGCGGAGAAGGGCGAGATGTACGACGTGGTCGACATCCCGGCCACCCACACCGAGGCTGCCGAGGAGTACCGCGGCAAGCTCGTCGAGACCGTCGCCGAGAACGACGACGAGATCATGGAGCTGTACCTGGAGGGCCAGGAGCCCTCGGTGGAGCAGCTGTACGCCGCGATCCGTCGTATCACCATCGCGTCCGGCAAGTCCCAGGACGTCACGGTCACCCCCGTGTTCTGCGGTACCGCGTTCAAGAACAAGGGCGTTCAGCCCCTGCTCGACGCGGTCGTGCGCTACCTCCCCTCCCCGCTCGACGTCGAGGCCATCGAAGGCCACGCCGTGAACGACCCGGAGGAGATCGTCAAGCGCAAGCCGTCCGACGACGAGCCGCTGTCCGCGCTGGCGTTCAAGATCATGAGCGACCCGCACCTCGGCAAGCTCACCTTCGTCCGGGTCTACTCGGGCCGCCTGGAGTCCGGCACCGCCGTGCTGAACTCCGTCAAGGGCAAGAAGGAGCGCATCGGCAAGATCTACCGCATGCACGCGAACAAGCGTGAGGAGATCGCGGCGGTCGGCGCCGGCGACATCGTCGCCGTCATGGGTCTGAAGCAGACCACGACCGGCGAGACGCTGTGCGACGACAAGAACCCGGTGATCCTGGAGTCCATGGACTTCCCGGCGCCGGTCATCCAGGTCGCCATCGAGCCCAAGTCGAAGGGCGACCAGGAGAAGCTGGGCATCGCGATCCAGCGCCTGGCCGAGGAGGACCCGTCGTTCCAGGTCCACTCGGACGAGGAGACCGGCCAGACCATCATCGGTGGCATGGGCGAGCTGCACCTCGAGGTGCTGGTCGACCGTATGCGCCGTGAGTTCAAGGTCGAGGCCAACGTCGGCAAGCCGCAGGTCGCCTACCGTGAGACCATCCGCAAGGCGGTCGACCGGGTCGACTACACGCACAAGAAGCAGACTGGTGGAACCGGCCAGTTCGCCAAGGTGCAGATCGCGATCGAGCCGATCGAGGGCGGCGACGCCTCGTACGAGTTCGTGAACAAGGTCACCGGTGGCCGTATCCCGAAGGAGTACATCCCCTCGGTGGACGCCGGTGCGCAGGAGGCCATGCAGTTCGGCATCCTCGCGGGCTACGAGATGACGGGCGTCCGCGTCACGCTTCTCGACGGTGGCTACCACGAGGTCGACTCCTCCGAGCTCGCCTTCAAGATCGCCGGTTCGCAGGCGTTCAAGGAGGCCGCGCGCAAGGCCAGCCCCGTGCTGCTCGAGCCGATGATGGCCGTCGAGGTCACCACGCCCGAGGACTACATGGGCGAGGTCATCGGCGACATCAACTCCCGCCGTGGCCAGATCCAGGCCATGGAGGAGCGTGCCGGCGCCCGCGTCGTGAAGGGCCTCGTGCCCCTCTCGGAGATGTTCGGCTACGTCGGAGACCTCCGCAGCAAGACCTCGGGTCGCGCAAGCTACTCGATGCAGTTCGACTCCTACGCCGAGGTTCCGAGGAACGTCGCCGAGGAGATCATCGCGAAGGCCAAGGGCGAGTAACGCACTCCGTTTGCACGCCGTAGGCTTGACTCCGGAGCCTCTCGGGGCAAACGCCCGCATTGCGGGATGTTTGCCCCTGGGCCCGGGCTTTCCAGCAAAGATCACCTGGCGCCGATGAGTAAGGCGTACAGAACCACTCCGTAGGAGGACCCCAGTGGCGAAGGCGAAGTTCGAGCGGACTAAGCCGCACGTCAACATCGGCACCATCGGTCACATCGACCACGGTAAGACGACCCTCACGGCCGCCATTACCAAGGTGCTGCACGACAAGTACCCGGACCTGAACGAGGCCTCGGCCTTCGACCAGATCGACAAGGCTCCCGAAGAGCGCCAGCGCGGTATCACCATCTCCATCGCGCACGTCGAGTACCAGACGGAGACGCGTCACTACGCGCACGTCGACTGCCCGGGTCACGCGGACTACATCAAGAACATGATCACCGGTGCGGCCCAGATGGACGGTGCCATCCTCGTGGTCGCCGCCACCGACGGCCCGATGCCGCAGACCAAGGAGCACGTGCTCCTGGCCCGCCAGGTCGGCGTGCCGTACATCGTCGTCGCCCTGAACAAGGCCGACATGGTGGACGACGAGGAGATCCTGGAGCTCGTCGAGCTCGAGGTCCGTGAGCTCCTCTCCGAGTACGAGTTCCCGGGCGACGACCTGCCGGTCGTCAAGGTCTCGGCGCTCAAGGCGCTCGAGGGCGACCCGGAGTGGGGCCAGTCCGTTCTGGACCTCATGGCGGCCGTCGACGAGGCGATCCCGGAGCCGGAGCGCGACGTCGACAAGCCGTTCCTCATGCCGATCGAGGACGTCTTCACGATCACCGGTCGCGGTACGGTCGTCACCGGCCGTATCGAGCGTGGTGTCCTGAAGGTCAACGAGACCGTCGACATCATCGGCATCAAGACCGAGAAGACCACCACCACGGTCACCGGCATCGAGATGTTCCGCAAGCTGCTCGACGAGGGCCAGGCGGGCGAGAACGTCGGTCTGCTCCTCCGTGGCATCAAGCGCGAGGACGTCGAGCGCGGCCAGGTCATCATCAAGCCGGGTTCGGTCACGCCGCACACCGACTTCGAGGCCCAGGCCTACATCCTGTCCAAGGACGAGGGTGGCCGTCACACGCCGTTCTTCAACAACTACCGTCCGCAGTTCTACTTCCGTACGACGGACGTGACGGGCGTTGTGACCCTCCCCGAGGGCACCGAGATGGTGATGCCGGGTGACAACACCGAGATGAAGGTGGAGCTCATCCAGCCCATCGCCATGGAAGAGGGCCTGAAGTTCGCCATCCGCGAGGGTGGTCGCACGGTGGGCGCCGGCCAGGTCATCAAGATCACCAAGTAGTTCTTGGCCGATCGACCCGGTAGCTCCAGCATGAGCTTCCGCTCTCGCTGAGCACCTGAGAGGGCCCGTACGACTCCGGTCGTACGGGCCCTTTCGCATGCCCGCACACCGGTGCGGCCGGGGCGGGCGTCGGGGCAGGTGAAGTCTGGGCGAACCCTGTGCGGCGGGGCCGCGACGCGCCGACGAGCGATCGGTCAAGCTTGCGAGGCTCGTGCGTGGATTGCACCTGTCTGCTCCCTGTGCGGTGGTTGTGGCGGCCGTAGTCTGATCGGCCGGTGCCCATCGGGCGGACCGGACCCACCGACGAGGATGACTGGCTTGGCTCTCACACGCGGTGCGCAGCCGCTGCCCCCGCTCACCGCACTGCCCCACCCGGCCGCCGGCCCCGCCCGGCCGGGACGCGAGCGCTCCCGCCGCCTCTACGCCGTGGACGGCATCCGCCTCCTCGCGGCCCTCATGGTCGCCCTGCACCACTACGCCGGCACCCGCCGCGTCAACCAGCCGCACAACCTCATCTGGGACCGCCCGGTCTCCGACATCATGCCGACGGTGTTCCACGTCGCGACCTACGGCTGGATCGGCGTCGAGATCTTCTTCGTGATCAGCGGCTTCGTGATCTGCATGTCGTGCTGGGGCCGGACCCCGCGCCAGTTCTTCGTGTCCCGGGTCATCCGCCTCTACCCGGCCTACTGGTTCGCGGTCCTCTTCACCACCGCCGTGCTGGCGGCGGCGCCGGGCGTCTGGGAACGCCTGCGCCTACGGGACGTACTCCTCAACCTGACGATGCTCCAGTCCGGTTCGGGCGTCCAGAACGTCGACGGCGTCTACTGGACCCTCTGGTCGGAGCTGCGCTTCTACCTGCTCTTCCTGGCGGTGGTCGCCACGGGCCTGACCTACCGCAAGGTGGTCGTCTTCTGCTGCGCATGGGGCGCGGCGGCGATGCTGGCGCCGGTGTCGAAGTGGCCTCTCCTGGAACTGATCGCCAACCCGGAGGGGGCCTGGTACTTCATCGCGGGCCTCGCCCTCTACCTGATGCACCGCTTCGGCCAGGACGTTCTGTTGTGGGGGATCCTCGCGATGTCCTGGCTGATGGCTCAGAAGGAACTGGGCACCCGGATAGACGAGGTCGAACACGTGTCGAGCTGGCGAGGAGCGGTGCTGATCTTCACGGCGTTCCTGCTGCTCATGGTCTCTGTCGCCCTCGGCCACACGGACCGCATCCGCTGGCGCTGGCTGGCGACGGCGGGAAGCCTGACGTATCCCCTCTACCTGATGCACTACGCGGCGGGTACGGCGGTCATCAGCCGCCTGCGCGACGAGATGGACCCCCGGCTGCTGGTGGCGGCGGTCCTGACCGGCTTCCTGCTGCTGAGCTGGGCGGTTCACCGGTGGGTGGAGCGGCCGCTGGCGGGGGCGGTGAAGCGGGGGTTGGAGGGGGCGTTCGGGCGGGTGCGGGGGGTTGGGCAGGGGGCCCGGGGTTGATCGGGCGGGGTGGTTCAGAACCCCAGGTGGGTTATCTGCACGATGTAGACGCGTTCGCTCCGCACGACGACCTGGTAACTGAACATGCCGCCCGGGACGATGATGTCGTGGCCCGTCGGGTCGACGTCCTCGTGAGCCCGGCCATGGACGTGAAGAGCTTCAGCCGCCCTGACCAGCTCATCGGCCCTGAGCTCCACCGCGGCGAGGAAGTCCGGAGGCGCGGTACGGGCGGCTTCTTCGGCTCCGAACGCGTACTCCCACTTCCAGCTCACTCGCGCACGGCCTTCATCGCCTCGTCGAGAACCGCACTCAGTTCGCGAAGGGCTTCCCGGGCGACGGCCGGATCCTCGTGCTCCAGGTTGTTCTCCGCCTGTGTATAGCGGACTGCCAGGTCAGGGCGTCGTGCGATCTCGATGTCCCTGGCCCAGGACAGGACCCAGCTCTGGACCGGACTGAGGGACTGCCACTCGACCGCCTTGGCGAAGGCCTCGTCCTTCATGGCCTGCATCTCGTCCAGGCGGCCTGGAGCTATGAGGGCGAGTGCTGCACGCAGAGCATCAGGAGTCAGTTCAGGACGCGGGATCAGCTCGTGTCCGTGGTTGGCCTGAGTGCTCATGGTGTCCTCCAGGGGATGCCCAAGCCAGAGTATCCGTCCGGGGTGACAGGACAGCGGGGCGCGAGGAAGACGGGAGGCAGGCATCAGGCGGCCCCGGGCCCGGGGGCCCGGCAGTCGCGGCAGAGGCCTGGTTCCGGGGCGTGGAAGGCACGGTCGCAGCCGTCGCAGTTCTGGAGGCGGGTGCGGGGCGGTGGGGGAGAGGGCGGGGGCCGGAAGGGAGGTGGGGGCGGTAGGTCGGCGGCGAGACGGTGGGCCAGGAGGGCGGCTGGGCGGCGTAGGTCCTCGCGAGGGAGGTCCGCCGTCAGGGCCTGGCGTAGGGCGACGGGGCCGACGTCCCGCTCCAGCCAGGCCGCGACTCCCGGGCGCGAGGTGGGCCGTGTCGAGGGCGGAGAGCAGGAGGCGGGGGTCGTGGCGGCGCAGGCCGGCGAGCACGTCGGTGGCCGTCTGGAGGAGCTCCGGGGCCGGGTACGCGGGCTGCGGCACGGCCGGGAGCGCCTTGCGGGGAGCCGGGCGTCGCTTCGGGGCGGGGGCGGGCCTGGGGTGGTCTTCTGCGGTCCCGCGGTGGCCTGGCCGGTTGCAGGAGATCGTGCGGGTGACAATCCGGCCGCCGGGGATGCGTTCGCGTTCGCGGCGCAGGTAGCCGTGGGTTTCCAGTTCGCGCAGGGCGGCGGCGATCCGGGTCGTGCCCTCGGGGAAGCGGGCGGCGAGGGTCTTGATGTCGACGGGGGTGTTGGCCGGGATGGACTGGATGTACACACCGAGTCCGATGGCGAGTCCGGACAGCTCCGGGTGCTGGGCGAGGTGGTTGCCGATCACCGTGAAGTGGGTGGTGTGGCGGACGTTGTCGTGGACGACGCCGGAATGGGGCCCCCTGCGAGGGTGGTTTTTGCCCGGGATACGGGACTGGGGGCGCGGGGGCGCGCTAGGGTTTTCTGTGTCCATCGGGAAGCTCTTTTCTTCCTCGTGGGCGTCCATCGGGAAGCTTTGCACTTCCTCGGTGGTTAGGCCCTCGCACTGGGATGCCAGTCCCTGCGGGGGCCGTCGCTTTTTCTGCGGCTGTTGTGCTGAGAGTAGGGCAGGCAACCCGTCCCGAATCCAGCCCAGTTGGGCATATTCACTCGCGGGAGTGAGTTTGCGCTGTGGGCGGGAGGGGTGGGGCTTGGTGGGGTTCTTTCACCCCGGTGGTCCTTTGGAAAAGACCGCCCCCGCCACCGAAACACGACTTCGCGGGTTCCGGTGAAACCCGCACTTCGGCCCACACCGTCTTGCGTGGACGCCGCCCCTCCGCTACTCCCCAACGGTCGGCGAGCGTGTCCACGAGCAGCAGCCCCCGGCCCGATTCGCCCTCCGGGTTCATCACCGCTCGTGTGGGACGCAAGTCCGTGTTCGAACGGGACCCCATGCCAGAACTCGGGTTCATCCTGGAAGAGTGGACGCTACGACGTCCGTTCGGCGGGAGGGCGACATTGCGCAGGCAGCTCGAACACCTGCTGGAGACAGGGCGGTTGCGGAACGTCGAGCTTCAGGTGATGCCGATGGATCGCGAGGAACATGCGGGGCTGGCTGGTGGCATCGAGGTGCTGAAGTTCGGAGACGGCTCCGCTCTTGGGCGTTCGCCGGCGGTGGCCAACGGCCGGGCGGTATCCGACCTGAAGCAGCTCCGTATCCTTGAACTGCGGTATGGCATCATCCGAGCTCAGGCGCTCACTCCACGTGAGTCGTTGGCCTTCGTCGAGCAACTGCTGGGGGATACATGATCCGGGACCTGGTGTGGTTCAAGAGCAGCTACAGCAGCAGCTCCGAGGGCGACTCCTGCATCGAAATCGCCACCACCCCCGTCGCCATCCACGTCCGTGACTCCAAGGTCGCCGACGGCCCCACCTTCAACGTCGCCTCGGCCGCATGGACGGAATTCGTGGCCCACGCCTCAGACCGTTAGACGGCCCGAGCGCGTTGCTGCTTAGCTGGGTGGTGATCGTGACCCGCGGCCGGTGAGAGAGGTGCCTGGTGGACACTCCGCGACTGGAGGAGGTGCGCCTGACCTCTTTCAAGAGCTTCACCGAACAGCGTCTGCCGCTCAACGACCTGACGGTGCTCATCGGCCGCAACGGCAGCGGCAAGTCGAACGCCCTGGACGGACTGATGGTGCTGTCCCGGCTGGCGGCGCTGGGGGAGTCGCTGCGGGACGCTCTGGACGGTCCGCGCAGCGGTGGCGAAGAGCCGGTCCGAGGAGGTGCGGGGGGTTGCGCGCCACTGGGGGAGCTGTCGTTTCGGCTGGGCTGCCGGGTCCGGTCCGGGCAGGCCGTCTACGACCTCGATGTGGAGATCGCGACCTTCCCCGAGGTACGGGTGCTGCACGAGGAGCTGACGGCGGTCGAGGGCGTGCGCTACGCGGGCCGGCGACTGGGGGCAGGCCGCCCCCTGCTGGTCAGCGACCCGGCGGACGTCCGGCGAGGCGACCTCAACGTGCGGTGCTTCAACGGGCGGCGTGGCACGGACCCGGGCATGCCGTTCTCCTCGGACCGCCTCCTGACGGGCCAGGTGCCGCTGCGCGTCCCGGTGACCACCGAGGCGAACAAACTGCTCCACGAGGCATCCCAGGACGTCCTCGGGGTCCTTCGCGAGGTCTTCATGCTGGATCCGGTCCCGCACCTGATGAGGCAGTACGTGAACTCCCGTGACGGGGAGCTCAGGCGCAGCGGCGACAACCTCAGCGCGGCCGTCGTGGAGCTGATGAGAAAGGACCGGGCAGCCTTCACCCGGCTCACCCAGCTGGTGGCCGGCATGCCGGAGTACCCGGTGCGGGCGATCGGCTGGGTGGAGACAAGGTTCGGCGACGTGCAGCTCCTCCTGAAGGAGGCGGGCTATCACGGAGCGGAGCACGACGTCCCGGCGAGGCTCCTCAGCGACGGCATGCTCCGCTTCCTCGCCTTCGGCACGGCGCTGCTCAGCGCTCCGGACGCGGACGACGAGGCGCTCGGCTGGGCTCAGCGCCACCTGGTCATCGAGGAGATCGAGAACGGTCTCTACCCCACGCAGGCCGCCCGGGTGCTGCACCTGATGAAAGAGGAGTCGCAGCACCGCCGTATCGACGTCCTGTTCACCACGCACAGCCCGGCCCTGCTCAACTCCCTCACCGCCGAGGACCACTCCGGCGTCGTCGTGTGCACCAGGGATCCGGAGTCGGGCGAGAGCAGGCTGACGCGGCTCACAGAACTGCCGGGCTATGTGGATCTTCTCGCCGCAGGCGATCTGGGGGACGCGGTGAGCAAAGGGCGGCTGCCCGACGCGCTGCGCCCCCGGGACACGGGCGTGGACACCGTCGAGGACTTCCTGAGGAGCCTGTGAGCGCGTGAGCAAGCGGTCCGGTACCGGGTTCCAGCGGCCCGTCGTCGACTTTCTGGACACGTCGGTCTTCGTCGAGATCCTCGACGTTCCCTACATGAACGACCACAGGTCGGACGTCCTGGCCGAGATGGACGCCCGCCTCCGGGCCGGAGTCAGCTTCGTCCTGCCCACCGCGACGGTGATCGAGACCGGCAACCACGTCTTCCAGGTCAAGGACGGCTGGGCCCGGCGACGCTGTGCGGACGTGTTCATGAAAACCCTGCGCAGGACCGCACAGGGCGAGGCTCCATGGCGGCTGCACGAGCGAACCTGGGACGGAGCGTTCCTCGCCTCCCTGTGCGACGGCGGCAGCACGGGCATGGATCTGAGCGAGCACGCGGCGACCGGGCTGCTCGGCACCGGGGATCTCAGCATCGTCGCCGAGCGCGACCTCTACGCGTCCCGCGTCCAGGCCCGGGTACGCGTCTGGACCCTGGAGCAGTCCATGGGCACCTGGGCCGACCCGGTCTGACCCGGCCCGATCCGTCGCGCGTTTGACCTACATCACTCTCGGGGTATTCTCTCCGGCTCGATTGGCGGACCCCCTGCCCCATATGGCAGACTAGCGGGGTTGCTCGGTCGAGTGTTGATGCTGCGCGCCTCCCGCCGGGAGGACCGGAAGCGAGTCCCACAGTACTCGTCGCCCTAACTGCCTGATGGCAGCGCTGGGGCGGACGTACGGGAATCTTTCGGGAAGTGTCAGTGCAGCGCCGACCAGGCACCCGGTGGGCCTTTCGCTCCCGGCTTGCGGTTCCGGAAGGGCCGTGCTTACCCGGCAGGGATGTTCGAACAAGGGGCATCTGTGTCGGTGACAGCGCGACACACCCGACCGCGTGGGTCGGAGAAGCGAGTGACGGAACACCCGGTTCCAGAGCGTTAAAAGAGACAGGACTACTGAGTAGCCATGGCGGGACAGAAGATCCGCATCCGGCTCAAGGCCTACGACCACGAGGTCATCGACAGCTCGGCGAAGAAGATCGTCGAGACGGTGACCCGCACTGGTGCGTCGGTCGCGGGCCCGGTGCCGCTGCCCACTGAGAAGAACGTGTACTGCGTCATCAAGTCGCCGCACAAGTACAAGGACTCGCGCGAGCACTTCGAGATGCGCACGCACAAGCGCCTGATCGACATTCTCGACCCGACCCCCAAGACCGTTGACTCTCTGATGCGACTCGACCTCCCGGCCGGTGTCGACATCGAGATCAAGCTCTGAAGGCCGGTGATCTGAGAATGGCTAAGCAGATCAAGGGCATCCTGGGCGAGAAGCTCGGCATGACGCAGGTGTGGGACGAGAACAACCGTGTTGTTCCGGTCACCGTCGTCAAGGCCAGCCCCAACGTCGTGACCCAGGTCCGTACGAACGACAGTGACGGCTACGAGTCGGTCCAGATCGCCTTCGGCGAGATCGACCCGCGCAAGGTGAACAAGCCCCTCAAGGGTCACTTCGCCAAGGCCGACGTCACCCCCCGTCGCCACCTCGTCGAGATCCGCACCGCGGACGCCTCCGAGTACACGCTGGGCCAGGAGATCACCGCTGAGGTGTTCGAGGCCGGCGTGAAGGTCGACGTGACCGGCAAGAGCAAGGGCAAGGGCTTCGCCGGTGTCATGAAGCGTCACAACTTCAAGGGCCTCGGCGCCGGACACGGCACCCAGCGCAAGCACCGCTCTCCCGGTTCCATCGGTGGCTGCGCCACCCCGGGCCGCGTGTTCAAGGGCCTCCGCATGGCGGGTCGCATGGGCAACGAGCGTGTCACCACCCAGAACCTGACCGTCCACGCCGTTGACGCGGAGAAGGGTCTGCTGCTCATCAAGGGCGCTGTCCCCGGTCCGAACGGCGGCCTCGTCCTGGTCCGCACCGCGGCCAAGGGGGCCTGAGGTACCGATGAGCACTGTTGACATCCTTTCGCCTGCAGGCGAGAAGACCGGAAGCGTCGAGCTCCCCGCGGAGATCTTCGGCGTGGAGAAGATCAGCATCCCGCTGATCCACCAGGTCGTCGTCGCGCAGAACGCGGCTGCCCGCCAGGGCACGCACAAGACCAAGCGCCGCGGTGAAGTCCGCGGTGGCGGTAAGAAGCCTTACCGTCAGAAGGGCACCGGCCGCGCGCGCCAGGGCTCGACCCGCGCGCCGCAGTTCGCCGGCGGTGGCGTCGTCCACGGCCCGCAGCCGCGTGACTACTCCCAGCGGACCCCGAAGAAGATGAAGGCTGCCGCTCTGCGTCACGCCCTCACCGACCGGGCCCGCCACAACCGCATTCACGTCGTCACCGGCGTGATCGAGGGCGAGGCTCCCTCCACGAAGGCCGCTCGGACGCTGTTCGGCAAGATCTCGGAGCGCAAGAACCTGCTCCTGGTCGTCGACCGCGCCGACGAGGCCGCGTGGCTGTCCGCCCGCAACCTGCCCCAGGTGCACATCCTGGAGCCGGGCCAGCTGAACACGTACGACGTGATCGTCTCGGACGACGTGGTCTTCACCCAGGCCGCTCTCGAGTCCTTCGTCGCCGGCCCGCAGGCCAACGACACCGAAGGGAGTGACGCCTGATGGCTACGCGTCACCCGAGCATCGCCCCCAAGGCTGCGAAGGCCGCCAAGGCCGCGCGCGTCGCCAAGGCACGCCGCCACGCCGCCGAGGGCAAGAACACCGTCGTCACCGCGCCCAGCAAGGCGTACACGGACCCCCGTGACGTGCTGCTGAAGCCGGTCGTGTCGGAGAAGAGCTACGCGCTCCTCGACGAGAACAAGTACACGTTCATCGTCGACCCCACCGCGAACAAGACCCAGATCAAGCAGGCCGTCCAGGCGGTCTTCTCGGTCAAGGTCACCGGGGTCAACACGATCAACCGCCAGGGCAAGCGCAAGCGCACCAAGACCGGTTTCGGTCAGCGCGCGAGCACCAAGCGCGCGATCGTGACCCTCGCTGAGGGCGACCGTATCGACATCTTCGGCGGTCCGACCGCCTGACGGCGGTCCGGATCGTCCGATATCGGACGAGGACTGAGAAATGGGAATCCGCAAGTACAAGCCGACTACGCCGGGCCGTCGTGGCTCCAGCGTCGCCGACTTCGTCGAGGTCACGCGGTCCACGCCGGAGAAGTCGCTGGTTCGCCCCCTGCACAGCAAGGGCGGCCGTAACAATTCCGGTCGTGTGACCGTTCGCCACCAGGGTGGCGGACACAAGCGCGCCTACCGCGTCATCGACTTCCGTCGCCATGACAAGGACGGCGTGCCGGCGAAGGTCGCGCACATCGAGTACGACCCCAACCGCACCGCGCGCATCGCGCTGCTGCACTACGCGGACGGCGAGAAGCGCTACATCCTCGCCCCGCGCAACCTGCAGCAGGGCGACCGCGTCGAGAACGGTCCCGGGGCCGACATCAAGCCGGGCAACAACCTGGCGCTCCGCAACATCCCGGTCGGTACCACGATCCACGCGATCGAGATCCGTCCCGGTGGCGGCGCCAAGTTCGCCCGCTCCGCCGGCGCCTCGGTGCAGCTGCTGGCGAAGGAGGGCACGATGGCCCACCTTCGTATGCCCTCCGGTGAGATCCGCCTGGTCGACCAGCGCTGCCGCGCCACGGTCGGCGAGGTCGGCAACGCCGAGCAGAGCAACATCAACTGGGGCAAGGCCGGCCGTAAGCGCTGGCTGGGCGTCCGCCCGACCGTCCGCGGTGTGGCGATGAACCCGGTTGACCACCCCCACGGTGGTGGTGAGGGCAAGACCTCCGGTGGTCGCCACCCGGTCAGCCCCTGGGGTCAGAAGGAGGGTCGTACTCGTTCGCCGAAGAAGGCTTCGAACAAGTACATCGTCCGCCGCCGCAAGACGAACAAGAAGCGCTAGGAGCGGGTTTAGATGCCGCGCAGTCTCAAGAAGGGGCCCTTCGTCGACGACCACCTCGTAAAGAAGGTGGACGCCCAGAACGAAGCCGGTTCCAAGAACGTCATCAAGACCTGGTCCCGTCGCTCGATGATCATCCCGGCCATGCTGGGCCACACGATCGCGGTGCACAACGGCAAGACCCACATTCCGGTGTTTGTCACCGAGTCGATGGTCGGCCACAAGCTCGGCGAGTTCTCGCCGACGCGCACCTTCCGGGGTCACGTCAAGGACGACCGGAAGTCGAAGCGCCGCTAACGCGGGGTGGAATGACCATGACAGACACTGGAAGGACAACCATGGAAGCCAGGGCCCAGGCGCGGTACATCCGCGTCACGCCCATGAAGGCCCGCCGCGTGGTGGACCTTATCCGTGGCATGGACGCCACGGAGGCTCAGGCGGTCCTGCGTTTCACCCCGCAGGCCGCGAGCGTGCCGGTCGGCAAGGTGCTGGACAGCGCCATCGCCAACGCCGCGCACAACTACGACCACACTGACGCCGACAGCCTCTTCATCTCCGAGGCGTACGTCGACGAGGGTCCGACCCTGAAGCGGTTCCGTCCGCGCGCCCAGGGCCGTGCCTACCGGATCCGCAAGCGGACCAGCCACATCACCGTGGTCGTCAGCAGCAAGGAAGGAACCCGGTAATGGGCCAGAAGGTTAACCCGCATGGGTTCCGGCTCGGCATCACCACGGACTTCAAGTCCCGTTGGTACGCCGACAAGTCGTACAAGGAGTACGTCGGGGAAGACGTCGCCATCCGTCGGATGATGACGTCCGGCATGGAGCGCGCCGGCATCTCGAAGGTGGAGATCGAGCGCACCCGTGACCGTGTCCGCGTCGACATCCACACCGCCCGGCCGGGCATCGTCATCGGCCGTCGCGGCGCGGAGGCCGACCGCATCCGCGGCGACCTGGAGAAGCTGACCAAGAAGCAGGTCCAGCTGAACATCCTCGAGGTCAAGAACCCCGAGACCGATGCTCAGCTGGTTGCTCAGGCCGTGGCCGAGCAGCTCTCCTCCCGCGTCTCCTTCCGTCGCGCCATGCGTAAGAGCATGCAGTCGGCGATGAAGGCCGGCGCCAAGGGCATCAAGATCCAGTGCGGCGGTCGCCTCGGCGGCGCCGAGATGTCCCGCTCGGAGTTCTACCGCGAGGGCCGCGTGCCCCTGCACACGCTCCGCGCGAACGTGGACTACGGCTTCTTCGAGGCCAAGACGACCTTCGGCCGCATCGGCGTGAAGGTCTGGATCTACAAGGGCGATGTCAAGAACATCGCCGAGGTCCGCGCCGAGAACGCTGCTGCCCGCGCCGGCAACCGCCCGGCCCGTGGTGGCGGCGGCGCCGACCGCCCGGCCCGTGGTGGCCGTGGCGGCGAGCGCGGCGGTCGCGGTCGCAAGCCGCAGCAGGCTCCCGCCGCCGAGGCCCCCAAGGCCGAGGCTCCGGCGGCTGCCGCTCCGGCTGAGAGCACCGGAACGGAGGCCTGACCGACATGCTGATCCCCCGTAGGGTCAAGCACCGCAAGCAGCACCACCCGAAGCGCCGCGGTCAGGCCAAGGGCGGTACGACGGTCTCGTTCGGCGAGTACGGCATTCAGGCCCTCACGCCGGCGTACGTCACCAACCGCCAGATCGAGGCGGCCCGTATCGCGATGACCCGCCACATCAAGCGTGGCGGCAAGGTCTGGATCAACATCTACCCGGACCGCCCGCTGACGAAGAAGCCTGCCGAGACCCGCATGGGTTCCGGTAAGGGTTCTCCCGAGTGGTGGATCGCGAACGTGCACCCGGGCCGGGTCATGTTCGAGCTGTCCTACCCCAACGAGAAGATCGCCCGTGAGGCCCTCACTCGCGCAGCCCACAAGCTGCCGATGAAGTGCCGGATCGTCAAGCGCGAGGCAGGTGAAGCGTGATGTCGGCCGGTACCAAGGCGTCCGAGCTGCGCGAACTGGGTGACGAGGAGCTTCTCAACAAGCTCCGCGAAGCCAAGGAAGAGCTGTTCAACCTCCGCTTCCAGGCGGCGACGGGTCAGCTCGAGAACCACGGTCGGCTCAAGGCCGTCCGTAAGGACATCGCGCGGATCTACACCCTGATGCGTGAGCGCGAGCTGGGCATCGAGACGGTGGAGAGCGCCTGATGAGCGAGAGCAACGTGACCGAGACTGAGAACACCGAGGCGCGCGGTTTCCGCAAGACCCGCGAGGGTCTCGTCGTCAGCGACAAGATGGACAAGACCGTCGTCGTCGCCGTCGAGGACCGCGTGAAGCACGCGCTGTACGGCAAGGTCATCCGCCGTACGAACAAGCTCAAGGCTCACGACGAGCAGAACGCCGCGGGCGTCGGCGACCGCGTCCTCCTCATGGAGACGCGTCCGCTGTCTGCGACGAAGCGCTGGCGCGTCGTCGAGATCCTCGAGAAGGCCAAGTAATTTCCTGCGGGACTAATCCCGCAGGTCAGTTCCGCCAGGCTCGGGGCGGGGTCGCCGTACACAGGAGACCCCGCCCCGGGAACCGGCAGACAAACAGGAGATAGACGTGATCCAGCAGGAGTCGCGACTGCGTGTCGCCGACAACACTGGTGCGAAGGAAATCCTTTGCATCCGTGTGCTCGGTGGCTCCGGTCGCCGCTACGCGGGCATCGGTGACGTCATCGTCGCCACCGTCAAGGACGCGATCCCCGGCGGCAACGTGAAGAAGGGTGACGTCATCAAGGCGGTCATCGTTCGCACCGTCAAGGAGCGCCGCCGTCCGGACGGCTCGTACATCCGCTTCGACGAGAACGCCGCTGTCATTCTGAAGAACGACGGCGACCCTCGTGGCACCCGCATCTTCGGCCCGGTCGGCCGGGAGCTGCGCGAGAAGAAGTTCATGAAGATCATCTCGCTGGCTCCGGAGGTGCTGTAAGCATGAAGATCAAGAAGGGCGACCTGGTCCAGGTCATCACCGGTAAGGACAAGGGCAAGCAGGGCAAGGTCATCGCGGCCTTCCCCCGTGAGGACCGTGTCCTGGTCGAGGGTGTCAACCGGGTCAAGAAGCACACCAAGGCCGGCCCCACCGCCAAGGGCTCGCAGGCCGGTGGCATCGTCACGACCGAGGCGCCGATCCACGTCTCCAACGTCCAGCTGGTCGTTGAGAAGGACGGCAACAAGGTCGTCACGCGTGTCGGTTACCGCTTCGACGACGAGGGCAACAAGATCCGCGTTGCCAAGCGGACGGGTGAGGACATCTGATGGCTACCACCACCACTCCGCGTCTCAAGACGAAGTACCGCGAGGAGATCGCGGGCAAGCTGCGTGAGGAGTTCTCCTACGAGAACGTCATGCAGATCCCCGGCCTCATCAAGATCGTGGTCAACATGGGTGTGGGCGACGCCGCCCGCGACTCCAAGCTGATCGAGGGCGCCATCCGCGACCTCACCACGATCACCGGTCAGAAGCCGGCCGTCACCAAGGCCCGCAAGTCCATCGCGCAGTTCAAGCTGCGTGAGGGTCAGCCGATCGGTGCCCACGTCACGCTCCGTGGCGACCGCATGTGGGAGTTCCTGGACCGCACCCTGTCGCTCGCGCTCCCGCGCATCCGCGACTTCCGTGGTCTGTCTCCCAAGCAGTTCGACGGCCGTGGCAACTACACCTTCGGTCTCACCGAGCAGGTCATGTTCCACGAGATCGACCAGGACAAGATCGACCGCGTCCGGGGTATGGACATCACCGTGGTGACCACGGCGACCAACGACGCTGAGGGCCGTGCCCTTCTCCGTCACCTCGGCTTCCCCTTCAAGGAGGCGTAAGCGAGATGGCGAAGAAGGCTCTGATTGCCAAGGCTGCTCGTAAGCCCAAGTTCGGCGTCCGTGGCTACACGCGCTGCCAGCGCTGCGGCCGTCCGCACTCCGTGTACCGCAAGTTCGGCCTCTGCCGCGTGTGCCTTCGTGAGATGGCTCACCGTGGCGAGCTGCCGGGCGTGACCAAGAGCTCCTGGTAAACCCCCTTTTTTAGGGGTTCCAGAGGCTCTCGGTAAGCAATGGGCGTGTCAGGTGCCCTCCTCTCCATGGCTTAGGCTGGGAGGGTTGGGCGCCTGATGGTCGCCCGTACGACTTACTACGCCGTAGGTCCACCGCGCCGCACCCGTCCCGTCTCGGATCGGGGAGAGGGATGGCGCACCAGGAAACCCCGGCGAGAGAGGCCACAGGCCAACTCATGACCATGACTGATCCGATCGCAGACATGCTGACGCGTCTGCGGAACGCGAACTCGGCGTACCACGATTCCGTGACGATGCCGGCGTCCAAGATCAAGTCTCACATCGCAGAGATCCTCCAGCAGGAGGGCTTCATCACGGGCTGGAAGGTCGAGGACGCCGAAGTCGGCAAGAACCTCGTCCTGGAGCTGAAGTTCGGCCCCAACCGTGAGCGCTCCATCGCGGGCATCAAGCGGATCTCCAAGCCCGGTCTCCGGGTTTACGCGAAGTCCACCTCCCTGCCCAAGGTGCTGGGCGGCCTCGGCGTGGCGATCATCTCCACGTCGCACGGTCTCCTCACCGACAAGCAGGCCGGCAAGAAGGGCGTAGGCGGAGAAGTTCTCGCCTACGTCTGGTAGCGGAAGGGAACGGAGGAAACAGCTATGTCGCGTATTGGCAAGCTCCCCATCACGGTTCCCGCCGGCGTGGACGTCACCATCGACGGCCGTACGGTCTCGGTGAAGGGCCCCAAGGGGACCCTGAGCCACACCGTCGCAGCGCCGATCGACATCGCCAAGGGTGAGGACGGCGTTCTGAACGTCACCCGCCCCAACGACGAGCGTCAGAACAAGGCCCTGCACGGCCTGTCCCGCACGCTGGTGGCGAACATGATCACCGGCGTGACCACGGGTTACGTGAAGAAGCTCGAGATCAGCGGTGTCGGTTACCGCGTGACGGCCAAGGGATCGAACCTCGAGTTCGCTCTCGGCTACAGCCACCCGATCACCGTCGAGGCGCCCGAGGGAATCACCTTCAAGGTGGAGAACCCGACCCGCTTCCAGGTCGAGGGCATCGACAAGCAGAAGGTCGGCGAGGTTGCGGCCAACATCCGCAAGCTGCGCAAGCCCGACCCGTACAAGGCCAAGGGCGTCAAGTACGAGGGCGAAGTCATCCGCCGCAAGGTCGGAAAGGCGGGTAAGTAAGCCATGGCATACGGACAGAAGATCCTCAAGGGCGACGCTTACAAGCGTGCCGCGATCAAGCGTCGCCACATCCGGATCCGTAAGCACATCTCGGGTACGGCTGAGCGTCCGCGTCTCGTCGTGACGCGCTCCAACCGCCACATCGTGGCCCAGGTCATCGACGACATCAAGGGTCACACCCTGGCGTCGGCGTCGACCCTGGACACGACGATCCGCAGCGGCGAGGGCGACAAGTCCGCGCAGGCCAAGTCGGTCGGCGCCCTGGTCGCCGAGCGCGCCAAGGCTGCCGGTGTCGAGGCTGTCGTGTTCGACCGTGGTGGCAACCAGTACGCCGGGCGCATCGCCGCCCTGGCGGACGCCGCCCGCGAAGCCGGACTCAAGTTCTGAGTCGCCCGTCGCGCAGCGAGATTCATGCTGCGTAGCTAGCGGAAAAAGAGAGAGGTAATCCAATGGCTGGACCCCAGCGCCGCGGAAGCGGTGCCGGTGGCGGCGAGCGGCGGGACCGGAAGGGCCGTGACGGCGGCGCAGCTGCTGCCGAGAAGACCGCGTACGTTGAGCGCGTCGTCGCGATCAACCGCGTCGCCAAGGTTGTGAAGGGTGGTCGTCGCTTCAGCTTCACCGCGCTGGTCGTGGTGGGCGACGGTGACGGCACCGTGGGTGTCGGTTACGGCAAGGCCAAGGAGGTGCCGGCCGCCATCGCCAAGGGTGTTGAGGAGGCCAAGAAGCACTTCTTCAAGGTCCCCCGTATCCAGGGCACCATCCCGCACCCGATCACGGGCGAGAAGGCTGCGGGCGTCGTCCTGCTCAAGCCTGCTTCCCCCGGTACCGGCGTCATCGCCGGCGGTCCGGTGCGTGCCGTGCTCGAGTGCGCCGGCGTGCACGACATCCTGTCGAAGTCGCTCGGCTCGTCGAACGCGATCAACATCGTGCACGCGACCGTGGAGGCCCTGAAGGGCCTGCAGCGTCCCGAGGAGATCGCGGCTCGCCGTGGTCTGCCCCTCGAGGACGTCGCTCCCGCGGCTCTGCTGCGTGCGCGTGCCGGGGCTGGTGCTGCGTAATGGCTCGCCTCAAGATCACGCAGACGAAGTCGTACATCGGCAGCAAGCAGAACCACCGTGACACCCTTCGTTCGCTCGGGCTCAAGCGCCTGAACGACGTGGTCGTCAAGGAGGACCGCCCCGAGTTCCGCGGCATGGTGCACACCGTCCGCCACCTCGTGACGGTTGAGGAGGTCGACTGATCATGGCGGAGAACAACCCGCTCAAGATCCACAACCTCCGTCCCGCCCCGGGCGCCAAGACCGCCAAGACCCGTGTCGGTCGTGGTGAGGCGTCGAAGGGTAAGACGGCCGGTCGTGGCACCAAGGGCACGAAGGCCCGTTACCAGGTTCCGGAGCGCTTCGAGGGTGGGCAGATGCCCCTCCACATGCGTCTCCCGAAGCTCAAGGGCTTCAAGAACCCGTTCAAGACCGAGTTCCAGGTCGTGAACCTCGAGAAGCTCGCGGCGCTGTACCCCGAGGGTGGCGAGGTCACCGTCGAGGGTCTCGTCGCCAAGGGCGCCGTTCGCAAGAACAGCCTCGTCAAGGTCCTCGGCCAGGGCGAGATCTCCGTGGCGCTGCAGGTGACGGTCGACGCCGTCTCCGGCTCCGCCAAGGAGAAGATCACCGCCGCCGGCGGTACCGTCACCGAGCTCGTCTGAATCCATCAGGCGTCTCGATGACTTGAGCGATCCCGACCGGGGATACCCCACAAAAGGGGTATCCCCGGTTGGTCGTTCCTAGGCGGTAGTCTCGCCGGTAAGGTGACCTCCACTGCCCACTTTCAACGGGTGCTTCCCATGGGGCACCTTCAGCGGCAGTCGACCGTTATCCATGTCGTTGTTGTCGTTGTTCTTTATTGGACCCTCAAGACCGTCACCCTTGACGCAGATGCGCGGGGGTCGCAGGAGGCACCGTGCTCACCGCGTTCGCCCGGGCGTTCAAGACGCCCGACCTGCGCAAGAAGCTGCTCTTCACGCTCGGGATCATCGTGATCTACCGGGTCGGTACGCACATCCCGATCCCCGGTGTCGACTACACGTCCGTTCAGCGGTGTGTGGACGAGGCGTCCGGCAACCAGGGCCTCTTCGGTCTGGTGAACATGTTCAGCGGCGGCGCGCTGCTGCAGATCACCATCTTCGCGCTGGGCATCATGCCGTACATCACGGCCAGCATCATCCTTCAGCTGCTGACCGTGGTCATCCCGCGACTGGAAGCCCTCAAGAAGGAGGGCTCGGCCGGCACGTCGAAGATCACGCAGTACACCCGTTACCTCACGGTGGCGCTCGCCATCCTGCAGGGCACCGGCCTGGTGGCCACCGCCCGCAGCGGCGCCCTGTTCTCCGGTTGCACGGTCGCCTCGAGCATCGTCCCGGACCGCGCGATCTTCACCACCATCACCATGGTCATCTGCATGACCGCCGGTACGGCCATGGTCATGTGGCTCGGTGAGCTCATCACCGACCGCGGCATCGGCAACGGCATGTCGATCCTGATGTTCATCTCGATCGCCGCGACCTTCCCCTCGGCCCTGTGGGCCATCAAGAAGACGGGCACCCTGGCCGACGGCTGGATCGAGTTCGGCACGGTCATCCTGGTCGGCCTGGTCATGGTCGGTCTGGTGGTCTTCGTCGAGCAGGCCCAGCGCCGCATCCCGGTGCAGTACGCGAAGCGCATGATCGGCCGCCGTTCCTACGGCGGCACCTCGACGTACATCCCGCTGAAGGTGAACCAGGCCGGTGTCATCCCGGTCATCTTCGCCTCGTCGCTGCTCTACATCCCGGCTCTCGTCGCCCAGTTCTCCAGCGGAACCTCCAGCTGGAAGACCTGGATCGAGACCAACCTGACCAAGGGCGACCACCCGATCTACATCAGCATGTACTTCTTGCTGATCGTTTTCTTCGCGTTCTTCTATGTGGCGATCTCCTTCAACCCCGAGGAAGTCGCCGACAACATGAAGAAGTATGGTGGCTTCATCCCGGGCATCCGGGCTGGCCGACCGACCGCTGAGTACCTGTCGTACGTGCTCAACCGGATCACCTGGCCGGGTTCGCTGTATCTGGGTCTGATCGCTCTCGTACCGACGATGGCGTTGGTTGGCTTCGGGGCAAGCCAGAACTTCCCGTTCGGCGGGACGAGCATCCTGATCATCGTGGGTGTGGGTCTCGAGACGGTGAAGCAGATTGAGAGCCAGCTTCAGCAGCGCAATTACGAAGGGTTCCTCCGCTGATGCGTATCGTCCTCGTCGGGCCGCCGGGTGCCGGAAAGGGAACGCAGGCCACGCGCCTGGCCGAGAAACTACGCGTTCCGCACATTTCCACGGGCGACCTGTTCCGCGCCAACATCAGCCAGCAGACGGAACTCGGGAAACTCGCGAAGTCCTACATGGACGCCGGCAACCTCGTCCCCGACGAGGTCACCATCGCCATGGCCAAGGACCGCATGGAGCAGGCGGACGCCGAGCGCGGCTTCCTGCTGGACGGTTTCCCGCGCAATGTCTCGCAGGCGGAGGCGCTGGACGAGCTCCTCACCACCGAGGGCATCAAGCTGGACGCGGTACTGGACCTGGAGGCCCCGGAGGAGGAGGTCGTCAAGCGGATCGCCGGTCGGCGCATCTGCCGTAACGACTCCGCTCACGTCTTCCACGTGACGTACAAGAAGCCCGAGCAGGACGGCGTCTGCGACGTCTGCGGCGGCGAGCTGTACCAGCGGGACGACGACTCCGAGGAGACGGTCCGCACACGGCTGGAGGTCTACCACACGCAGACCGAGCCGATCATCGACTACTACAAGGCCCAGGGCCTGGTAGTGACCATCGAGGCCATGGGCCAGGTGGACGAGGTCACCGGCCGCGCGCTGGCGGCCCTGAAGCGCGAGGGCGACGACCAGTAGTCGTCGACTCTGTACGGCCGTGGAGTCCCCAGGACCCCACGGCCGTACTGTTGTGTACATAACCCAGACCTGAGTGACGGAGAGCGCAGGCCCCCCATGGTGCAGATCAAGAGTCCCGAGCAGATCGCCAAGATGCGTGCGGCGGGACTGGTGGTCGCCGCCATCCACGCGGCGACGCGTGAGGCGGCCGTGCCGGGGGCGACCACCAAGGACCTGGACGAGGTCGCGCGCAAGGTCCTGGCGGAGCACGGTGCGAAGTCGAACTTCCTGGGCTACGGCGGCTTCCCCGCCACCATCTGCACCTCCGCGAACGACGTCGTCGTCCACGGCATCCCCTCCGACGAGGTCGTCCTCAAGGACGGCGACATCATCTCCATCGACTGCGGTGCGGTCGTCGACGGCTGGCACGGCGACGCCGCGTACACCGCCTTCGTCGGCTCCGGTCACGCCCCGGAGCTGATCGAGCTCTCCCGGGTCACCGAAGAGTCGATGTGGGCCGGGATCGCCGCCATGAAGCTCGGCAACCGCCTGGTGGACGTCTCCCGCGCCATCGAGACGTACATCCGCCGCCAGCCCAAGCCCGGCGGCGGCCGCTACGGCATCATCGAGGACTACGGCGGCCACGGCATCGGCACCGAGATGCACATGGACCCGCACCTCCTGAACTACGTCGACCGCCGCCGCGGCAAGGGCCCCAAGCTGATCCCGGGCTTCTGCCTGGCCATCGAGCCCATGGTCTCCCTGGGCACCCCCCGCACCGAGGTCCTCGAGGACGAGTGGACCGTCATCACGACGGACGGCACGTGGTCCTCCCACTGGGAGCACTCGGTCGCCCTGACGGAGGCCGGCCCGCTGGTCCTGACGGCGCCTGACGGGGGCAGGGCGAAGCTGGCGGAGCACGGGATCGTGGCGGCGCCGGATCCGCTGGGCTGAGGTTTCCCTGGGCGGGGGCCGGCCTCGATGGGGATCGCCCCCGCCGCCCCTTCCCATTCCCGTTCCTGGGGGCTGCGCCCCCAGACCCCCGCTGTCGGCCCTCAGAGGGCCTCGTCCTCAAACGCCGGACGGGCTGGTGGGTCGTGGCGGGTCCTGGCTTTCCTGCTTAAGGATCTCCCTCGTGGGGCACACTTCCCCGATTCGTCTTTCCGGGTGCGCTGACGTAGACTGACTCGTCGGCTCTCGTGCACCCGCATGCCTGCATGCGCCCGTAAGGGAAAGCAAGTGAGTCGATCAAGGTAGTCGATTCGAAGGGCGAAGCGTGGCCAAGAAGCAAGGTGCCATCGAGATCGAGGGCACTGTCGTCGAGTCTCTTCCGAACGCCATGTTCAAGGTCGAGCTCCAGAACGGCCACCAGGTCCTGGCGCACATCAGCGGCAAGATGCGTATGCACTACATCCGTATCCTCCCTGACGACCGGGTCGTGGTGGAGTTGTCTCCGTACGACCTGACGCGTGGCCGGATCGTCTACCGGTACAAGTAGATCTTGCCCAGGCCCCGTGCGCTTCCGTGCGGGGTGGCCGGCAACTGACCCGGAGAACCTCACATCCCATGAAGGTCAAGCCGAGCGTCAAGAAGATCTGCGACAAGTGCAGGGTGATCCGCCGTCACGGCCGGGTCATGGTCATCTGCGAGAACCCGCGCCACAAGCAGCGCCAGGGCTGATCGCACACAGATCGCACCCCCTCTGCACCCCGCAGAATCTTCGCGCGACGCGAGCTGAATTTGTTCATACGCAGGACCCGGTCACGTATGCATGCGTGTCCGACACCCCCGGTTCGGAGGCCGGGGACCCGGTTCGTACCTGGTACGGCGGCTGGGAGTCGGTTCTGTGGAAGACCTCCGAAGATCAACTGGAGCCATTGAATGGCACGCGTTTCCGGTGTTGACATCCCGCGCGAAAAGCGTGTGGAGGTCGCCCTCACCTACGTGTTCGGCATTGGCCGGACCCTCTCGCAGGAGACGCTGGCTGCGACCGGCGTCGACCCGAACACCCGCGTTCGCGACCTCTCCGAGGAGCAGCTCGTCGCGATCCGCGAGTACGTGGACGCCAACATCAAGACCGAGGGTGACCTCCGTCGCGAGATCCAGGCCGACATCCGCCGCAAGGTGGAGATCGGCTGCTACCAGGGTCTCCGTCACCGTCGTGGTCTGCCCGTCCGCGGTCAGCGCACCAGCACGAACGCTCGTACCCGCAAGGGCCCGCGTCGCGCCATCGCCGGCAAGAAGAAGCCGGGCAAGAAGTAGTCCTCAGCGGACAACGCTTCATCAGCGGTCTTCGCTGTAGGACCGACCACCTCCCGTAGGAGTTTATAGATGCCCCCCAAGGGACGTCAGGGCGCTGCCAAGAAGGTGCGCCGCAAGGAAAAGAAGAACGTCGCGCACGGCCAGGCGCACATCAAGAGCACGTTCAACAACACGATCGTGTCCATCACGGACCCGGCCGGAAACGTGATCTCGTGGGCCTCCGCCGGCCACGTCGGCTTCAAGGGCTCGCGTAAGTCCACGCCGTTCGCCGCGCAGATGGCCGCCGAGTCGGCTGCCCGTCGCGCGCAGGAGCACGGCATGCGCAAGGTCGACGTCTTCGTCAAGGGTCCGGGCGCCGGTCGTGAGACCGCCATCCGCTCCCTGCAGGCCACGGGCCTCGAGGTCGGCTCCATCCAGGACGTCACCCCGACCCCGCACAATGGCTGCCGTCCGCCCAAGCGTCGCCGCGTCTGATCTGACGTACGGCTGCTTGGTCTGAGGTTTCGGGCGGTACGACCCCGTAAAAGGGCCGTATCGCCCGTACCCTTGCACTACCTCAGGGCATCAAATAGTGGGTGCCCCTGACTGAAGGATCGCAACATGCTGATCGCTCAGCGTCCCTCTTTGACCGAAGAGGTCGTCGACGAGTTCCGCTCCCGGTTCGTGATCGAGCCGCTGGAGCCGGGCTTCGGCTACACCCTCGGCAACTCCCTCCGCCGGACCCTCCTGTCCTCGATCCCGGGTGCGGCGGTCACGTCCATCCGTATCGACGGCGTGCTGCACGAGTTCACCACCGTGCCGGGCGTCAAGGAGGACGTCACCGACCTGATCCTCAACATCAAGCAGCTGGTCGTCTCCTCGGAGCACGACGAGCCTGTCGTGATGTACCTGCGCAAGCAGGGTCCGGGTCTGGTCACCGCCGCCGACATCGCGCCCCCGGCCGGTGTCGAGGTGCACAACCCCGACCTCGTCCTCGCCACGCTCAACGGCAAGGGCAAGCTGGAGATGGAGCTCACGGTCGAGCGTGGCCGCGGCTACGTCTCCGCCGTGCAGAACAAGCAGGTGGGCCAGGAGATCGGTCGTATTCCGGTCGACTCCATCTACTCGCCCGTGCTGAAGGTCACGTACAAGGTCGAGGCGACCCGTGTCGAGCAGCGCACCGACTTCGACAAGCTGATCGTCGACGTCGAGACCAAGCAGGCCATGCGTCCGCGTGACGCCATGGCGTCGGCCGGCAAGACCCTGGTCGAGCTGTTCGGTCTGGCCCGCGAGCTCAACATCGACGCCGAGGGCATCGACATGGGCCCGTCCCCGACGGACGCCGCCCTCGCCGCCGATCTGGCGCTGCCGATCGAGGAGCTGGAGCTCACCGTTCGGTCGTACAACTGCCTCAAGCGCGAGGGCATCCACTCCGTGGGTGAGCTCGTGGCTCGTTCCGAGGCCGACCTGCTGGACATCCGCAACTTCGGTGCGAAGTCCATCGACGAGGTCAAGGCGAAGCTGGCCGGCATGGGCCTGGCCCTCAAGGACAGCCCGCCCGGATTCGACCCGACCGCCGCCGCCGACGCCTTCGGCGCGGACGACGACGCGGACGCGGGTTTCGTGGAAACCGAGCAGTACTGATCGGTTGTTGCCGGTGAGCATCCGCTCACCGGGTCCTGACCCCGGTACCTGATACGGCCGGGGCAGATACCAAGGAGAAAGACATGCCGAAGCCCGCCAAGGGCGCCCGTCTGGGCGGCAGCGCTGCGCACGAGAAGCTGCTCCTCGCGAACCTCGCGAAGAGCCTCTTCGAGCACGGCCGCATCACCACCACCGAGGCGAAGGCCCGCCGCCTGCGCCCGTACGCCGAGCGTCTGGTCACCAAGGCGAAGAAGGGCGACCTTCACAACCGCCGTCAGGTGCTCCAGATCATCACGGACAAGAGCGTCGTCCACACGCTCTTCACCGAGATCGCCCCGCGCTACGAGAACCGTCCGGGCGGCTACACCCGCCTGACCAAGATCGGTAACCGCCGTGGCGACAACGCGCCCATGGCCGTCATCGAGCTGGTCGAGGCCCTGACGGTCGCGCAGCAGGCGACCGGCGAGGCCGAGGCCGCGACGAAGCGCGCGGTCAAGGAGGCCGACGAGGCCAAGGTCGAGGAGACCAAGGTCGACGAGGTCGTCGAGGACGCCAAGCCGGAGGCCGTCGAGGCCGCCGCCGAGGAGTCCAAGGACGCCTGAGGCTCTGCCTTGCAGTAGCTTGCAGCAATGAGCGGGTCCGCCCTCCGGGGCGGGCCCGCTTTCCTGTTCCTGATTTTTGAGAGGATCCAGGGTGAGTGACGAAGTACAGCCTGGTCAGGTGCGCGTCCGTCTCGATCTGTCCTACGACGGGACCGCGTTCTCCGGGTGGGCCAAGCAGGCCGGGGGGCGGCGGACCGTGCAGGGCGAGATCGAGGACGCCCTGCGCACCGTCACACGGTCGCGCGACACGACGTACGAGCTGACCGTGGCCGGGCGGACGGACGCCGGGGTGCACGCGCGCGGGCAGGTGGCGCATGTGGATCTGCCCGAGGGGCTGTGGGCCGAACACCGGGAGAAGCTGCTCAAGCGGCTCGCCGGGCGGCTGGCGAAGGATGTGCGGGTGTGGGCCCTCAGAGAGGCGCCCAGCGGCTTCAACGCCCGTTTCTCGGCGGTCTGGCGGCGGTACGCCTACCGGGTCACCGACAACCCCGGCGGGGTGGACCCGCTGCTGCGCAACCACGTGCTCTGGCATGACTGGCCGCTCGACGTCGACGCCATGAACGAGGCGGCCCGGCGGCTCCTCGGCGAGCACGACTTCGCCGCCTACTGCAAGCGGCGGGAGGGGGCGACCACGATCCGTACCCTCCAGGAGCTGAGCCTGGTGCGCGGCGACGACGGGATCGTCACTGCGACCGTGCGCGCCGACGCCTTCTGCCACAACATGGTGCGCTCGCTCATCGGGGCGCTGCTGTTCGTGGGGGACGGGCACCGGGGCCCCGACTGGCCGGGGAAGGTGCTGGCCGCCGGGGTCCGGGACTCGGCGGTGCACGTCGTACGGCCGCACGGGCTGACGCTGGAGGAGGTCGGGTATCCGGCCGACGAGCTGCTGGCCGCGCGGAACAAGGAGGCGCGGAACAAGCGGTCGCTGCCCGGGGCCGGCTGCTGCTGAGCCGAGCCGGTCCCGGGAGAACGGACGGGCCGGCGCTACGAGTTGGCGGCGGCCGAGGCCTGGGTCTCGCCGCGGCGGCGGATCTGCTGGAAGGTGAACTGGGCCAGGTCGTCGCCGGCGGTGAAGACCTGGGTGTCCTTCGTCGTCACGTCCTTGCCGCTGCTGAAGCCGGTGATGGTGAAGTAGGCGTAGCGGCCGTAGGAGTTGGTCGTCGAGCGGCAGATCGCGCCGTTGCAGAAGGCCTTGACGTCGGTGCCGGCGAGGGCCTTGACGATGCTCTGCTTGTCGGCCTGGCTCTTGGTCTTGAGGGCCTGGGCCTCGGTGTCGAAGACGGCCACGCCGACCGTCACCGCGACGCCGTCCTTGGTGTACGTCACGCGCATCAGCCGGGTGCAGCCGTTGGCGGCGAGGACCTTGGTGAGGGTGCCCTGGACGCCGGTGGCGCACTTGGTGCTGTCGGCCGTCGGGCCCTTCTTGTAGACGGACGAGCCGATGGTCAGCTGTCTGCCCGGGAAGAGGATGTCCGTGCCGTTGGGGGCCGTGTCCTTGGCCTTGCTGGAGACGAACTCCTTCGGGTCCAGCGGGGGCGGGGCGCTGGTCGGGGCGAACGACGGGGTTCCGGACGCGCTCGGCAGGTCGGTGGCCGCGGGCAGCGAGGACGTCGGCCGGTTCGCTTCGTCGTTGCTGTTCGCCGACACCACGGCCATGGCCACGGCGGCGCCCACGCCGAGGGTGGCGAGCGCGCCGCCGCCTATGAAGAACAGCCGGCGACGCCTGTTGCGCGTCTCGGACTGCTCGGCGAGCGCGGCCCAGTCAGGGCCCCGGCTGTCACCGCCGCCGTCCCACGGCTGCTGGGAGTTCGGTTTCCACGGATCCCACTGGGACTGAGGTCCCCCCTGCCCATAGCTCATGCGCCGCATCTTAGACGGGCCGAGGGGTGTGCTGTTCCGCCCCAACGGCTCCTCGAAGGCCTAGCGTTCAGTGGATGATTACGGGCAAGGGCGACATCTCAGGGTGGTTGGTGCGGCGTTCTCCCTGGCCACTGTGGCTGGGCCTGGCAGCGGTGCTGGGCGCGATGGCGGGACATGTGGCGCGAGCCACCCCGGACGGCGGGATGGACAACGCGATCGTGGTGCGGGCGGCGCACGCCTGGCTGGCCGGCGGTTCCCCGTACGACGACCCGCACTTCCTGTACCTGCCGAGCGCGGTGCTGGCGGCCGCCCCGCAGGCGCTGCTGCCCCCGATCGCGCTGCGCGTGCTGGTGCCGACGGCGGTGACGGCCTGCCTGGTGGGCGGCTGGGCGTGCGCGCTGCGCATGCACGGCGTTCCGCTGCGCAGCCGGTTCGCGGTGCTCGGGCTGACGGGCCTGTCGGCGGCCTTCGCGCCCTTCGGGCATCTGATCCTGCTGGGCAACTGGACGGTGACCGCGGTGCTGGCGCTGCCGCTGGCCCTGCTGCTGGCGAGCCGGGGCCGGTGGGTCGCGGCGGGCGCGGTGCTGGGCGCGGCGCTGGCGCTGAAGCCGCTGCTGGCCCCGCTGGCGCTGCTGTTCCTCTTCGCCGGTCGCTGGCGTGCGCTGGGCGTGCTGGTCCTGGTCCCGGCGGCCGCCTCGGGCGCGTGTGCGCTGCTGCTGCCCGATCCGGCCGCCTTCTTCACCCGGACCCTGCCGTTCCTGCTGAGCGGCCACGACGCCTTCGTACGGCTGTACGAGGCCTCGCCGGTGGCGGTGCTGCCCCGGCTCGGGATGCCGCCGCTGCCGGCCCAGGCCCTGGCCCTGGCGGGCTGTGCGGCCGGTGTGGCCTGCGCCCGGCTGCGCTGGCGGAGCGCCGACCCCGGCCCGCTGCGGCTCGCCGAGACCGCGGCGGGGCTGATGCTGTCGGCGTTCCTGGTCTCCAGGCCGTCGTACGACCACTATCTGCTGGTCGTCGTCCCGCTGCTGCTCGCCGGGCTGCCGTACGCCGACTCGGCGGCCCGGCGGCCGTGGTTCTGGCTGGCGCTGGTCCCGCAGATCCCCGGCCTGATGTGGCCGTATCTGGAGCTGCCGAGGCGCAGGGCCTTCAAGGACGCGTTCACGCTGTGCACGCTGGCGGCGACGGTGTTCTCCCAGCCCGTCCGGCGTCTGAGGACGAGGCCCGTCCAGGGTCGAAGCGGGGGCTCGGGGGCGGCGGCCCCCAAAGACGATCACGTTTACACTGGGTAGGTAAGAGCAGGGAACCCCGGTGCCGAGAAGCCTCGTTTTGACCCGGCCAAGGCACCGCAGGTATCCTGCATCTTCGTTGTGTATTGGCTTGCTCATTCTCACGGGACGGGCCCTTACACCGGTCCACCGGGCCGATGACCAGCGACCAGCACGCGGTATGCGTCACCGCAGTGCGGTCTGGGCTGTCGTGATCGTCTTCGGTGACCTTGTCAGGACCAATTCACTGAAGAAGCGAAGGCTACGAACCGTGCGTACGTACAGCCCCAAGCCCGGCGATGTGACGCGCCAGTGGCACGTGATCGACGCTCAGGACATCGTCCTGGGTCGTCTCGCCACCACTGCCGCCTCCCTCCTGCGTGGCAAGCACAAGCCGATCTACGCCCCTCACGTCGACACCGGTGACTTCGTCATCATCATCAACGCCGACAAGGTGCACCTCTCCGGCAACAAGCGGACCCAGAAGATGGCGTACCGCCACTCCGGCTACCCGGGTGGTCTGCGCTCCGTGCGCTACGACGACCTGCTGGCCAACAACCCCGAGAAGGCCGTCGAGAAGGCCGTCAAGGGCATGCTCCCCAAGAACACGCTGGGCCGTCAGATGCTCTCGAAGCTGAAGGTCTACAAGGGTGACCAGCACCCGCACGGCGCGCAGCAGCCTGTGCCGTTCGAGATCACCCAGGTCGCGCAGTAATTCCGGCCACACCGCCCCAAGCTGAAGAGAATCTGAGGAGAACCGTGGCCGAGACCACTGCCGAGCAGCCGCTCGAAGAGACCGAGCTCGTCGACATCGACAGCTACACCACCGAGTCCGAGGTCCCCGTCGAGGGTGAGTACACCTCGGAGTCCCTGGCCTCCCGCTTCGGCGACCCGCAGCCGGCCGCCGGCCTGGGCCGTCGTAAGAACGCCATCGCCCGCGTCCGGATCGTCCCGGGCACCGGCAAGTGGAAGATCAACGGTCGCACCCTCGAGGACTACCTCCCGAACAAGGTGCACCAGCAGGAAGTCAACGAGCCGTTCAAGGTCCTCGAGCTCGAGGGTCGCTACGACGTCGTCGCCCGCATCTCCGGCGGCGGTGTCTCCGGTCAGGCCGGTGCGCTCCGTCTCGGTGTCGCCCGCGCGCTGAACGAGGCCGACGTCGACAACAACCGTCCGGCCCTGAAGAAGGCCGGCTTCCTCAAGCGCGACGACCGTGCGGTCGAGCGCAAGAAGGCCGGTCTCAAGAAGGCCCGCAAGGCCCCGCAGTACAGCAAGCGCTAAGCTTCGCTGCCTGCTCGTACGTATCCGGAGCGAGTTTTCGGTTCGCTCCCGCGTACTCCGAACGCCCCGGCGGCACGCCATTGTGCCGCCGGGGCGTTCGTTTTCTCTCATTCGTGGGCGTATAACGGCACAAGGTGCTCAAAGGCTTGTGTGATCGGATGTTCGGGGCATCAAATGCCTGAATGCGGGAGCCGCCGCCGATGATTCGACTGATTCGACGCGCCCGCGCGGCTTTTGAAACTGACGCTTCCTCAGGAGGACAAGTGGGACGACTCTTCGGCACGGACGGCGTGCGCGGTGTCGCCAACGCGGATCTGACGGCCGAGATGGCGCTCGGTCTCTCCGTCGCGGCGGCGCACGTGCTGGCCGAGGCGGGCACCTTCGAGGGCCACCGGCCGGTGGCCGTCGTGGGGCGGGACCCGCGTGCGTCCGGGGAGTTCCTGGAGGCCGCCGTCGTGGCGGGCCTGGCGAGTGCGGGCGTGGACGTGCTGAAGGTCGGCGTCCTGCCCACCCCGGCCGTGGCGTATCTCACCGGTGTCCTGGGCGCCGACCTCGGCGTGATGCTCTCCGCCAGCCACAACGCCATGCCGGACAACGGCGTCAAGTTCTTCGCCCGCGGCGGCCACAAGCTCGCCGACGACCTCGAGGACCGGATCGAGTCCGTCTACGAGGAGCACCGCACCGGCGCTCCCTGGGACCGGCCGACCGGCTCGGGCGTGGGCCGGGTGCGCTCGTACAACGAGGGGTTCGACCGTTACGTCGCCCACCTCATCGCCGTACTCCCCAACCGGCTCGACGGGCTGAAGATCGTCCTCGACGAGGCGCACGGCGCCGCGGCGCGGGTGTCGCCGGAGGCGTTCACACGGGCCGGGGCCGAGATCGTCACGATCGGGGCCGAGCCGGACGGGCTCAACATCAACGACGGGTGCGGGTCGACGCATCTGGGCCTGCTCAAGGCCGCCGTCATCGAGCACGGCGCCGACTTCGGCATCGCGCACGACGGCGACGCCGACCGCGCCCTGGCCGTGGACCACACCGGCGAGGAGATCGACGGCGACCAGATCCTGGCCGTGCTCGCCCTGGCGATGCGGGAGCGGGGCGCTCTGCGGTCGGACACCGTTGTCGCCACTGTCATGTCCAACCTCGGCTTCAAGCTGGCCATGGAACGCGAGGGGATCCAGCTGGTGCAGGCCGCCGTCGGCGACCGGTATGTGCTGGAGGAGATGAAGGAGCACGGGTACGCGCTGGGCGGTGAGCAGTCCGGGCATGTGATCATCCTTGATCACGCGACCACGGGGGACGGCACGTTGACCGGGCTCATGCTGGCGGCGCGCGTCGCTGAGAGCGGGCGGTCGCTTCGGGAGCTGGCGTCCGTGATGGAGCGGTTGCCTCAGGTGCTGGTGAATGTGCCGGATGTCGACCGGTCCCGGGTCGGGGACTCGGCGGAGCTTGCTGCTGCCGTCTCCGAGGCTGAGCGGGAACTCGGTGCGACCGGGCGGGTGTTGCTTCGGCCTTCCGGGACCGAGCCGTTGGTGCGGGTGATGGTCGAGGCTGCCGACATCGATCAGGCTCGGTCTGTGGCCGGGCGGTTGGCCGATGTCGTGAAGTCGGCGTTGGGTTAAGCGGCGGGGCGGGTTCGGGGTGGGGGGTTCTGCGCGGTGCGGGCTGACGGTGCGTTGTGGCTGGTCGCGCGCACGCGGCGGAGCCGCACATCGACAGAGCCCCGCGCCCCTGAAAGCAAAAGCACTCCCGCTGCCCGCTAACCGGAATGGGTCCGCAACCGTTGCCGTGACCAGAAGTACTTCTGGGCCAGCAAAGTCAGGGTTCCCGCCAGGATGATGCCCAGGAGGTTCAGCAGGAGTTGTTCTGTCGAGCCCCAGGTCTGTTCGGTGTCGCCGTAGCTGAGGGCTACTGCCGCGTTCGCGGCTGCGGGGACTGTGGTGACCGAGATGGCCACGCCTACCAGGGCGCCTGACTTGGCGGAGGTCAGGGAGAGGGTGCCTGCCGCTCCGGCGAGGACGGCGACGATGAAGGAGAAGGCGTCGGGGGCGTAGACGAAGCCCGTCTGGGGGCGGGCGGCGTCCAGTTGGTCCTGGCTGAACAGGTCCAGGGCGTCCATGAAGAGGCTGAAGCCGACCGTCACCGCCATCGCCGCCGCGAAGCCGACCAGCAGGGCGATCAGGGAGCGCAGGGCGAGGCGCGGGGCGCGTTGCACGATCGACGTCGAGATGCCGGCCAGCGGGCCGAACTCCGGGCCCACCGCCATCGCTCCCACGATCAGGACCGCGCTGTCGAGGACCACCCCGCAGGCCGCGATCATCGTGGCCAGCGTGATGAACGCGAGGTATGTGACGGAGAGCGTCGACTCCTCGTGGGTGGCGTCCGTCAGGTGCTCCCACAGGACCGCGTCGGCCCCTTCGCCGGGCGCCTCCGCCTCCGCCTTGTCGGCGCGCAGGGACAGCGACAGGTCGATGTTCTCCACGGCGATCGAGCCGCTCTTGTCCAGGCCCAACTCCTGGAGCGCGGTGAGGAGTTCGTCGCCCGCCTCGCGCGCCACATCGCACAGGACGACATCGCCGGCGGGGTTGCGGGCCGCCCCCGGCACCACCACGAGGTGGGCGGTGCCGACGGTCTTCTCGATCAGACGGACCACGTCGTCGGTCCGGTCCGACGGTGTGATCAGGCGCAGATGCAGCATGCGGGCAGGGTAGCCCGGAGGGCGGCGGGCGGGGCGGCCGTCACAGTTTGCGCAGACTGAGGCGCTGGACCTTGTGGTCCGGGCCCTTGCGGACGACCAGGGTGGCGCGGCCGCGGGTGGGGGCGATGTTCTCCACCAGGTTGGGCTTGTTGACGGTGCGCCACATCGTGCGGGCGTAGTCGAGGGATTCGGCTTCCGAGACCTGGGTGTACTTCCTGAAGTACGAGTTCGGGTTCTGGAAGGCCGTGGCGCGCAGCTTGCGGAAGCGGTTGAGGTACCACTGCTCGATGTCCTCGAGGCGGGCGTCGACGTACACGCTGAAGTCGAAGTAGTCGGCGAGGCCGACGCGGGTGCGGCCGTCCTGGCCGGGGAGCGCGGGCTGCAGGACGTTGAGGCCCTCGACGATCAGGATGTCGGGGCGGCGGACCGTGAGGCGCTGGTCGGGGACGATGTCGTAGATGAGGTGGGAGTAGACGGGGGCCGTCACCTCGTCCTTGCCGGCCTTGATGTCGGCGACGAAGCGGGTGAGGGCGCGGCGGTCGTAGGACTCGGGGAAACCTTTCCGCGACATCAGGCCGCGGGCCTCCAGTTCCCGGGTGGGGAGCAGGAAGCCGTCCGTGGTGACCAGTTCCACGCGGGGGTGCTCCGGCCAGCGGGAGAGCAGGGCCTGGAGGAGGCGGGCGACCGTGGACTTTCCCACGGCGACCGAGCCTGCCACCCCTATGACGAACGGGGTGCCCGCCTGGGAGCCCTGTTCGCCCAGGAAGGTGTTGAGGGCGCCGCGCAGACCGTCGGTGGCGCCGACGTAGAGGTTGAGGAGACGGGACAGCGGGAGGTAGATGTCGCGTACCTCGTCGAGGTCGATGACATCGCCCAGACCGCGCAGCTTCTCGACCTCCTCGGCCGTCAGCGGCAGCGGAGTCTTCTCGCGCAGAGCGCTCCACTCGCTTCGGGTGAGGTCGACGTAGGGAGTCGCCTCCGGCCTGTGCCGGTGGGCGCTCCGGGGCATCGGGGAGACCGGAGAGATCACAGTCCATTGTGAACGGAGTTTTAACGGGACGGCAGGTGGGGTCCGTCACGCCCGCTCGGCGGGTCGTACGGCCGTGGGAATTTCCGAAATCGGGCACGCGAAGGCTCTTTCGGGATGGACTTCGGCCGTAGGCTGCCGCGCATGTGCGGAATCGTGGGATACGTGGGGTCTCAGTCGGCGCTCGAGGTCGTCATGGCCGGGCTGAAGCGGCTGGAGTACCGGGGGTACGACTCGGCGGGCGTGGCGGTGCTCGCGGACGGCGGGCTCGCCGGTGCGAAGAAGGCCGGCAAGCTCGTCAATCTGGAGAAGGAGCTCGTCGAACGGCCGCTGCCGACCGGCTCGACGGGCATCGGGCACACCCGGTGGGCGACGCACGGCGGACCGACGGACGCCAACGCGCACCCGCATCTCGACAACGCGGGCCGGGTCGCCGTCGTCCACAACGGGATCATCGAGAACTTCGCCGCCCTGCGGGCCGAACTCGCCGAGCGCGGGCACGAGCTGACCTCGGAGACCGACACCGAGGTCGTCGCGCATCTGCTCGCCGAGGAGTCCTCGTCGGGCGCGGACCTGGCGGAGGCGATGCGGCTGGTGTGCCGACGGCTGGAAGGGGCGTTCACGCTGGTCGCGGTGCACGCCGACGAGCCGGACGTCGTCGTGGGCGCGCGGCGGAACTCGCCGCTGGTGGTGGGCGTCGGAGAGGGCGAGGCCTTTCTCGCCTCGGACGTCGCCGCGTTCATCGCCCACACGCGGTCGGCGATCGAGCTGGGCCAGGACCAGGTGGTGGAGCTGCGCCGGGACGGGGTGACGGTCACCGGCTTCGACGGGCGTCCGGCCGAGGTCCGGTCGTACCACGTCGACTGGGACGCGTCGGCCGCGGAGAAGGGGGGCTATGACTACTTCATGCTCAAGGAGATCGCCGAGCAGCCCAAGGCGGTCGCCGATACGTTGCTGGGGCGCATCGACGCGTCCGGCTCGCTGACGCTGGACGAGGTGCGGATCCCTTCGGGGGTGCTGCGGGAGATCGACAAGGTCGTCGTGGTGGCGTGCGGTACGGCCTTCCACGCCGGGCTGATCGCCAAGTACGCCATCGAGCACTGGACGCGGATCCCGTGCGAGGTGGAGCTGGCCAGCGAGTTCCGGTACCGGGATCCGATCCTGGACTCACGGTCGCTCGTCATCGCCATCTCGCAGTCCGGCGAGACCATGGACACGCTGATGGCGCTGCGGCATGCGCGGGAGCAGGGGTCCAAGGTGCTCGCCATCTGCAACACCAACGGGTCGACCATTCCTCGTGAGTCGGACGCGGTGCTGTACACGCATGCCGGGCCCGAGGTGGCGGTGGCGTCGACCAAGGCGTTCCTGACGCAGCTGGTCGCCTGCTATCTCGTCGCGCTGTATCTCGGTCAGGTGCGGGGCACCAAATGGGGGGACGAGATCCGGGCCGTCGTCCGGGACCTCGCGCGGATCTCCGGCGAGGTGGAGCGGGTGCTGCAGACCATGGAGCCGGTGCGGGAGCTCGCGCGGTCGCTGGCCGACAAGGACACCGTGCTGTTCCTGGGACGGCACGTGGGGTATCCGGTGGCGCTGGAGGGGGCGCTGAAGCTGAAGGAACTGGCTTACATGCACGCGGAGGGCTTCGCCGCGGGCGAGCTGAAGCACGGGCCGATCGCCCTGATCGAGGAGGATCTGCCGGTGGTCGTGGTCGTGCCCTCGCCTCGGGGGCGGTCGGTGCTGCACGACAAGATCGTGTCCAACATCCAGGAGATCCGGGCGCGGGGGGCGCGCACGATCGTGATCGCGGAGGAGGGGGACGAGGCGGTCGTGCCGTACGCGGACCATCTCGTGCGGATTCCTGTCACGCCGACCTTGCTTCAGCCGTTGGTGGCGACGGTGCCGTTGCAGGTGTTCGCCTGCGAGTTGGCGACGGCTCGGGGCAACGAGGTGGATCAGCCCCGGAACCTGGCGAAGTCGGTCACCGTGGAGTGAGTCGGGGCCGTCCCGGCGGCGGGACGGCCCCCTCGGCCTGTCGTCGGCCCGTCGCCGGCCTGTCGTCGGTCTTCGTCAGGTCTTCGGCCGGGCGTCGGTCTTCGTCAGGTCTTCGGCCTGTCTTCGGCCGGTCGTCGGTCAGCCGCGCGCGTCCTTGCGGCGCTGGTTCACCGTGCGGGTCCAGCGGATCAGGGTGTACTCCAGGAAACCGATGCCGAACACGCCGGGCAGGGACGGTATGCGGCCCTGCTCGATCCGCTCGACGATGAGGTACACGCCGACCACCGGCCAGACCGCCGCCAGCGTGACCAGCAGGACGAGGAGCGCCGCCCAGCCCCAGGCGCGGGGCACACCGGGCGTGCGCCGCTCGCCGGAGGGCTTCTCGCGCTTGCGGGGACGGGGGATCGCGTCGGCTTCGCGGGCCGGCATCCGTACCACCGCGGACGCCGGGACGCCGGCGTCGAGCGCCGCGATCCGCTCCGGGGTGACCCCCTGGTACAGGGTCGGCTCGACGGTGACCGAGAAGGCGTCGTGGCCGGTGAGGACGCGGGCGCCGTCGGGGCGGGCGGTCATGGCCGCGCAGGCGTCGTAGTGGACGGTGACCGGGCCGTCCGGGGTGGTCAGGGTGACGCCCTCGGCGCCGATGACGAGAGCGACCCGTTCGTCGTTCAGGGACGGGTGCCGGGTGCCCGTGACGGTGGTCGAGGAGTACTGCGGGGCGAGGGCGAGACCTGCCCAGTCGACGCCCCGGCCGGGCGCCTGGAGCAGTGCGCCGGCCCACGCCTCGCGGGCCACCTCGCGCAGGTCGGCGACCGTCACCGCGTTCAGCTCGGCCCTGTGCTGCTCGGGGGAGAGGATCCGGTGCCCGAGCAGCAGGCTCAGCGCGTACGACGGGAGGGCGGCGGCCTCCAGGTCGGGAACGTCGTACATCTTGAGGAGTTTGGCGCGGACGGAGTCCAGTTCGGACTGTTCGATGCGGCCGGTGCGCAGTCGGGCCAGGGTGTCGACGAAGCCGCCGACGACCGCGTCCTGCTTCTGCGGGAGGGCGTCGGCGTAGGCGGTGAGGGTGGCGAAGTCGGCGTCGCGGGGGGTGTAGTCGGCCTGCGCCGAGTAGGAGTAGCCGCCCTCCTGGCGCAGGTCCTGGAAGAGGGCCCGGCCGAGGACGTCGGCGAAGACGGAGGCCGCGGTGGAGCGCCGGACCACCGAGGTGAGGACGACATGGCCGTCGTCGCCCCGGATGTAGGCGGGGGTGACGGGGAGCGAGCTGGTCGCGGCGGGCGCCGGGACGCGGACGCCCTCGGGGAGGGCGAGGTCCAGGCCCTCGGGGACGTGGTCGCCGGTGATCCACAGCACCGCGTTGTCCCGGGTGAAGCGGGTCCGCGCCCAGTCGCCCACCTGCTCGGGGGTCAGGCCCCAGGTGCCGAGCTCGGTGTAGCTGGACAGGCCGTAGCCCTGGGCGCCGTACCGCCACAGCGGCATCTGGTGGTGCGGGCCGGTGCCGCGGCCCGCCGCCTCCGTGCGCAGGATCTCCTTCTCGGTCTCCAGCCGGTCCATCGGCAGGTCCCGGAGCGCCGCGCACACCCCGTTGAGGTACTCGACGACCTCCTTCTCGCCGCCGGTGACGTGGAAGAGGGTGTACGCGTTCGCCGTCGCGCCGTTGAAGTGCAGGTCGGACACGCCGAGGCGGTGCAGGGCGAGATGCTCGACGAGATGGGTGATCCCGGCCGTGGCCAGGGTCTCGTCGGCGCGGCCCACGCGGAAGAGGAGACCGGCCGTCGTCTCCTTGCCGGCGGCGGCGGAGACCGGGGCGTAGAGGGTGGGGATGCCCTGGGTGGTGGTGTGGGAGACCAGGCCGTCCAGTGGCCGCAGTTCTGTCGTCATCGGTGGTCGGCCCCCAGCGCGGACTCGCGGAACTTCAGGAATGCGGACTTCGGGTCCTGCGTGTACTGCCACGGGAACTCCGAGGCGCGGTCGCCGAGGAAGGCGAAGTGCGGGGCCGCCTCCGCGAAGTGCCCGCCGATCGAGAAGGCGAACGCGAACGCGCTGTGCGCGCCGAGCGTGTTCCAGTCGGGGCGGTGGCCGGCGTTCAGGACGGAGACCTGGGCGGCGAAGCGCAGGTCGTCGCGGACCGGCAGACCGCGCAGATAGGCGGCGCGCTCGGGGCTCTCCAGGTCCAGCCAGTGCTCGATGTGGGCGAGGGCGACCAGGGCGCCGGCGTTCGCGCCGTCGGGGGCGTCCCTCGCGCACTCCCGGGCGAAGCCGTGCGCCGCGTCCCAGGAGCCGCCCCACTTCGGGCACAGCTGCTGGAGCAGCTGGGTCTGCGCACGGTAGTGGTGGGGGTGGTGGGCGGCGAGGCGGTCGTAGCGGCGGCGGGCCTCCGCCTGGCCGAGCTCCAGGCCGCGGGCCGTCAGCAGGCGGGCGGTCCAGGCGGGGGCGTACCCGGGCTGCTCGGCGCAGACCTCGATCAGGAGCTGCTCGGCCTTGCGCAGCCAGGCGTGGAACTGGCCGAACTGGTCCCTGGAGACGTGCTGGGCGCGGGCGCCGCTGCGGATGTCCCAGCCGATGCGGATGTACCGCTCGGCGAGGAGGGTGCGCGGCAGCGGGTCGCCGGGGAGGTCGGCGGCCGCCTTCTCCAGGAAGGTCTCGACCCCGGCGAGGTCGGCGAGGACGGCCGAGGCGGAGGAGACCTTGTCCACGGAGTCCAGGCCCGCGAAACAGGCCCGCACGGCCGACCAGTCCCCCGCCTGCGCGGCCGTGCGCAGGGGGATCAGCTCGGGTGTGTTGTCGAACGGATCGAAAGTCGGCCCCGAAGAGCCCATGCCGACGCTGGTACTGCTCATTCCCCCGCCCCCCTGGCGTGATCAAGTCGCCGCAGGCTAGCAGTCGCCTGTGACAGTCGCATGGGCGGCCGGGGGGCCGGGCGGGGACGGCCGGGCGGCGGGGCCGGCCGTAGGGTGCTCGGCATGAGCATCATCGGGGTCGGTATCGACGTGGCCGGGATCGATCGGTTCGCGGCGTCCCTGGAACGGACGCCCGGACTGGCCCGACGGCTGTTCGTCGAGCGGGAGTTGCTGCTGCCCGGCGGAGAGCGGCGGGGCGTCGCCTCGCTGGCGGCGCGGTTCGCGGCGAAGGAGGCGCTGGCCAAGGCGCTGGGGGCGCCGGCGGGGCTGCTGTGGACCGACGCGGAGGTGTACGTCGAGGACAGTGGGCAGCCCCGGTTGCGGGTCCGGGGGAGCGTCGCCGCTCGCGCCGCCGAGCTGGGCGTACGGTCCTGGCACCTCTCGTTGAGCCATGACGCGGGGGTGGCTTCGGCGGTGGTGATCGCGGAGGGGTGAACACTGGCTCGCCGGCCATGTGACCTAGCGCGGTCGTGCGCGTCCCGCGGTCATGTGGCGTCGCGCGGTCATGTGGCGTCGCGCGGTCGTGCGCGTCCCGCGGTCAACTGCGGCACGGCATCCCGGTCGTCTGCGTCGCGCCGAAGAGGAGGCGGCCGTGAGGAAGCGGGTGTTTCGGGGGAGACTCGCTGTCATGCGTACTGCCTACGGTGTCGAGACGGTCCGGAGTGCCGAGCGGGAGCTGATGGCCCGGCTGCCCGAAGGGGCGTTGATGCAGCGGGCCGCCGCCGGGCTCGCCGCCGCCTGCGCGGATCTCCTCGGGCGGGTGTACGGGCGACGGGTCGTGCTGCTGGTCGGCAGTGGGGACAACGGGGGCGACGCCCTGTACGCCGGGGCCCGGCTGGCCCGGCGGGGAGCGGGCGTGACCGCGGTGCTGCTCGCGCCCGGGCGCACGCATGCGGCAGGGCTGGCGGCGCTGTGTCGGGCCGGCGGGCGCACGCTCACCGCGGCGACTGCGCAGGACGTCGAGACCGGGGACGCCGTCGACACCGGGGACGCCGCCGAGGACGCGGTTCGGCGGGCCGATCTCGTGGTCGACGGCATCGTCGGGATCGGCGGGAAGGGCGGGCTGCGGCCGGCCGCCGCCGCGCTGGCCGCGCTGGCCGGGGAGTCCCGGGCCGCCGTCGTCGCCGTGGACCTGCCCAGCGGGGTGGAGGCGGACACGGGAGAGGTGCGCGGGGCGGCGGTACGGGCCGATCTCACCGTGACCTTCGGGACCCACAAGCCGGGGCTGCTCGTCGATCCCGCGCGGGAGTACGCCGGGTCGGTGCGGCTCGTCGACATCGGGCTCGGGTCCGTGCTGCCCGCCCGGCCCGAGCTGGAGGCCTTGCAGCACGCGGACGTGGCGGCGCTGCTGCCGACGCCGTCCGGCGAGAGCGACAAGTACCGGCGCGGGGTCGTCGGGATCGCCGCCGGGTCCTCCCGGTATCCCGGGGCCGCCGTGCTGGCCGTCGCGGGGGCGCTGCGGGGCGGGGCGGGGGCTGTGCGGTACGTCGGTCCCGCCGGGGCCGCGGTCCTCGCGCGGTTCCCCGAGACGCTCGTGTCCGACCAGGGGGCTGCACAGGCGGGGCGGGTGCAGGCGTGGGTCGTCGGGCCCGGCGCGGGGGACGACGCCGCGGGCGTCGCGGAGGTGTTGGCCGTGGCCGCGGAGGTGCCGGTGCTGATCGACGCGGACGGGCTGCGGCTGGCGGAGGTGGGGGCGGTGCGGGGGCGTGCCGCGCCTACCTTGATGACCCCTCATGCGGGGGAGGCGGCCGCGTTGTTGGGGGTGGCTCGGGAGGAGGTCGAGGGGGGCCGGCTGGCCGCGGTGCGGGAGCTGGCGGGGCGGTATGGGGCGACGGTGCTGTTGAAGGGGTCTACGACCTTGGTGGCCGACAGCGGCGGTGGTGTGGTGCGGGTGAATGCGACCGGGACGGGGTGGCTGGCCACAGCGGGGAGCGGGGACGTGCTGTCGGGGCTTGCGGGGTCGTTGCTCGCGGCGGGGCTCTCCGCGGTGGACGCGGGGAGTGTGGGGGCGTATCTGCACGGGCTGGCGGGACGGTTCGCGGCGGGTGGGGCCCCGGTGGGGGCGCAGGACGTGGCCGCGGCCCTTCCGGGGGCTTGGCGGGATGTACGGGGGTGAGCGCCGGGCTGCTCTCGCCTCCGCAGCCCCTTCCCTTCCCGTCCCGTCCCTGGGGGCTGCTGCCCCCCGGACCCTCGCTTCGGCCACGAAAGGGCCTCGTCCTCAGACTCCCCCAGAGGGGACCCCAGGGGCTGACATCTGCCGCCCGGCGCTGAAATGTTGGCGCTCGTCGGAATGAGTGACCTCTCCGCGCGCCGTCCCCCTCCTCCCCCTTCCTCCCTCGCCCCCGCGATTCTCTGATCGCATGATCAGCAGACGTATCGCATGTCGGACTGTCGCCGTCCTGCTCGCTGCGGCGATCGTGCTGCCCGCCGGGGTGGCCTCGGGCGCGCCCGCTCCCCCCAGCCCGGAGACCCAGTTGGTGCCGGGGGTTCCGCCGGGGTCGGGGCAGCCCTGGCAGATCGACACGCCCGACCAGGTGCTGGCGCCGACCGTGTACCGGCCCAGCGCGGCCGAGGACGCCGTGGAGCCTCGGGACGCGGTGGAGGGGACGTACGCGCTCGTCGAGTACGTGCCGTTGGACGAGGCGGCCGCGCGGGTGGCGTGCAGCAAGAGGACCGGGCCCTATCAGCGGCCGGTCGAACGGTGGCTGAAGCTGAAGGCGGACGGGAAGCAGTCCGCCGCCGACTGCAAGGCCATCCGCGCGTTCCAGCAGAAGCAGAAGATCAAGCCCGCGATCGGGTTCGCGGGGCCCGTCACCTGGGCGCGGATGCAGCTCATCTCCGCGAAGAAGGATCCCAACGCGAAGAAGAAGTGTCCGGTGCGGACGTACCGGGTGGCGTGCGTCGACCTCAACCGGCAGCTGACCTGGGTGCAGAAGGGGTCGAAGGTCGTCTTCGGTCCGGTGTCCATGCGGAGCGGGCGGGCCGCCTATCCGACCCGCAAGGGGTGGCACACGGTCTACTGGCGGCACAAGAACCATGTGTCGACGCTGTACAACACCCCTATGCCCTACGCCCAGTTCTTCGACGGCGGACAGGCCTTCCACGCCGTCTACGGCACCATCCACACCACCATCGGCTCCATGGGCTGCGTCAACCTCACCCTCGGCGACGCGCGCAAGCTGTGGGGCGTGCTGAAGAAGGGGGACCGGGTCTACGTGTGGGGCCACCGGCCCGGTACTTAGAGCCGGTCGGACCCCTCTGAGACACTGGGCGCGATGAGTGAGACTGCCGAGACGACCGCCGCCCCGCCGCGCGCCCGTGCCGAGATCGACCTGGCCGCGCTGCGGGCCAACGTGACGGCCCTGCGCGCCCAGGCGCCGGGCGCGGCGTTCATGGCCGTGGTGAAGGCCGACGGGTACGGCCACGGCGCCCTGCCGTGCGCCCGCGCGGCCGTACAGGCCGGGGCCACCTGGGTGGGCACCGCCACGCCCGAGGAGGCCCTGGCGCTGCGCGCCTCGGGCGAGCTGCCCGCGGACGTCAGGATCATGTGCTGGCTGTGGACGCCGGGCGGCCCCTGGCGGGAGGCCGTCGAGGCCGGTCTGGACGTCTCGGTGAGTGACCTGTGGGCGCTGGAGGCGGCGGGAGCCGCGGCTCGTGCCGCGGGCCGGACCGCTCGGGTGCAGCTCAAGGCCGACACCGGGCTGGGCCGGAACGGGTGTCAGCCCGGGGACGACTGGGCCGGGCTGGTCGCCGCCGCACGGCGGGCCGAGGACGCCGGGCTCGTCCGCGTCACCGGGCTCTGGTCGCACTTCGCCTGCGCCGACGAACCCGGCCACCCCTCCATCGCCGCCCAGCTCGCCCTCTTCCGCGAGATGGTGTCGTACGCCGAGCTGCGCGGCCTCCGGCCCGAGGTGCGCCACATCGCCAACTCCCCGGCCACGCTCACCCTCCCGGAGACCCACTTCGACCTCGTCCGACCGGGCATCGCCATGTACGGCCTCTCGCCCAGCCCGGCGGTCGGCGCCTCCGCCGACCTGGGCCTGCGTCCGGTGATGACGCTGGCCGCCTCCCTGGCCCTGGTCAAGCAGGTCCCGGGCGGGCATGGCGTGAGCTACGGCCATCACTACGTCACCCCGGGCCGCACCACGCTCGGCCTGGTCCCGCTGGGGTACGCGGACGGCGTTCCGCGGCACGCCTCGGGGACCGGTCCGGTGCTGGTCGGCGGCAAGTGGCGGACGGTCGCCGGGCGGATCGCGATGGACCAGTTCGTCGTCGACCTCGGCGGCGACGAGCCCGGGCCGGGCGCGGAGGCGGTCCTCTTCGGCCCCGGCGACCGCGGCGAGCCCACGGCCGAGGACTGGGCGCAGGCGGCCGGAACCATCGGGTACGAGATCGTCACGCGCATCGGCGCCCGCGTTCCGCGCGTCTACCTCGACGAGGAACCAGAAGGACCACGACAGGAACCACAAGGACCACGGCAGGAACCAGCAGAACCACCGCAAGAATCAGAAGAACCGGACGGGAGCGGGTCGTGAGCGAGAGCAGCGCCGAGGCGGTGGCGAGCGCCGCCTCCGCGGCCGTCGCCGCCGCCTCCGCCACGGGGGCCGCCGGGAACTGGCGCCGGGCTACCGGCATCGCCGGCGCCGCGATAGGCGTGATCGCCGCGGGCGCCGCGGCCGGGGTCGCCCTGGAGCGGATGACCGTCGGACGGGGGATGCGGGCCAAGGCCCGCCTCGCGCTCGACTCGGCGGGCCCGTACGGCGCGCTGCGGGGCACCCCCGGCAAGGCGTACGCCGACGACGGCACCGAGCTGTACTACGAGGTCGACGACGTCGAGCCCCAGGGCGGACCGGCGAACCGGCGGCGCAGGCTCTTCGGGCGCAAGGCCCCGCTCCCCGTCACCGTCGTCTTCAGCCACGGCTACTGCCTCACCCAGGACTCCTGGCACTTCCAGCGGGCGGCTCTGCGGGGCGTCGTACGGACCGTGCACTGGGACCAGCGCAGCCACGGCCGGTCCGCGCGCGGGACGGCCCAGGCGCAGGACGGCGTGCCGGTCACCATCGACCAGCTGGGGCGCGACCTGAAGGCCGTGATCGACGCGGCCGTGCCCGAGGGGCCGATCGTGCTCGTCGGGCACTCCATGGGCGGCATGACGGTGATGGCCCTGGCCGCGCAGTATCCCGAGCTGATCGCGGAGCGGGTCGTCGCCACCGCCTTCGTCGGCACGTCCTCGGGGCGGATGGGCGAGGTCAACTTCGGGCTGCCGGTCGCCGGGGTCAACGCGGTGCGGCGGGTGCTGCCGGGCGTGCTGAAGGCGCTCGGGCAGCAGGCGGCCCTGGTGGAGAAGGGGCGGCGGGCCACCGCCGATCTCTTCGCCGGGATCATCAAGCGGTACTCGTTCGCGTCCCGGGACGTCGACCCGGCCGTCGCCCGGTTCGCCGAGCGGATGATCGAGGGCACGCCGATCGACGTGGTCGCCGAGTTCTACCCGGCCTTCACCGACCACGACAAGACCGAGGCGCTCGCCCTCTTCACCGACATGCCGGTGCTGGTGCTGGCCGGCATCGGGGATCTGGTCACCCCGAGCGAGCACAGCGAGGCCATCGCCGACCTGCTGCCGGACGCCGAACTGGTCCTCGTGCCGGACGCCGGGCACCTCGTGATGCTGGAGCACCCGGAAGTGGTCACCGACCGTCTCGCCGACCTCCTCACCCGCGCGGGCGCCGTGCCCGCAGGAGCTACCGTGGGCGGTTATGGAAGCACCAGCAGCACCGCGCAACCCGGCTGACGTCCAGCTCACGGTCACCTCTCCCGAGCAGATGGGGGAGTTGGGCCGCCGGCTGGCCAAGCTGCTGCGCGCCGGTGATCTCGTGATGCTCAGCGGGGAGCTCGGCGCCGGCAAGACGACGCTCACCCGCGGGCTCGGCGCGGGGCTCGGCGTGCGCGGCGCGGTCACCTCCCCGACCTTCGTGATCGCCCGCGTGCACCCCTCCCTCGGCGACGGTCCGCCGCTCGTCCACGTCGACGCGTACCGCCTGGGCGGCGGGCTCGACGAGATGGAGGACCTGGACCTCGACGTGTCGCTGCCCGACTCCGTGATCGTCGTGGAGTGGGGCGAGGGCAAGGTCGAGGAGCTGACGGACGACCGGCTGCAGCTCGTCATCCACCGCGCCGTGGGCGACACGACCGACGAGGTGCGCCATGTGACGGTGACGGGCCTCGGGCGGCGGTGGGCTTCGGCGGACCTGAGCGTGCTCGCCGTCTGAGCGTGCTGTTCGGTCTGAGCGTTCTGTTCGGTCCGAGAGTTTCCGACATCGCGTCGGCAAGATGTTGCGTTCGGCGTCCGGGGCGTGGTCACATGGTATCCAGTCCCTAGTTAGGTGTGCCTAACTAGGTCCGCCCCGGTCCCAGGAGGCGTCCATGTCGGCCACCGAGCCCTCCGTGGCCCAGCCGCGGCCCGTCGCCCCCGGCCAGGTGTCCATGCGCGACCTGCTGGCCTCCTGCGCGGCCGCACGGGCCGTCTCGACGCCGCCGCGCCTGCCCGACCGCGCGCCCGCGAAGGAGCGCGTCGAGCACCGCAAGGCCGCCTGACGTCGTAGCGGAACCATCCGGTGGCAGCCCCATCCCGTGGCGGCCCCCTCCTGTGGCGGTCCTGCCCGGTGGCGGTCCTACCGGATCACGACGACCGGCTCCCCGATCGTCGCGAAGATCCACATCGCGTCGCCGTCCGCGCGGGACTGCCGGATGCCGCCCGTCCGCACCGACGAGTCGGGCGCCGACGTCGAGCCGTCCACCGCCGCGCTGAAGCCCACCGTCACGCCGTTCACGCCGGCGAAGCGGACCACGTGCTCGATGGGGGCGCCGTCGGTGCCGGTGACCGCGGCAGCCCGCGAGGTGACGACGTACGTGCCCGGGAGCGGGTCGACGGTGCCGGGGGTGACCTTGAACGTCCGCATGGTCCTGCCGTTCGCGCCGACCAGCCACACCCGGTCGTCGTCCACCGAGTACACCACCCGCTCGCCCTTGCCGGAGCCGCCCGGCAGCGCGGCGGGGTTCTTCTTGTCGCGGGGAGCCTTCGTCGCCGGGGCGGAGACGACGCCGGCGTGCGCTCTGCCGAGACCCGAGGGCACGTTCGCGGACGCCCGGTAGCCCAGGAGACCGACCGTCGCGACAGCCGCCGCGGTGAGCCCGGCGACCAACGTCGAGCTGCTGCTTGCCACGGCGACCACCTCATCGTCGTATGTCATGTTTTGCGGTGACGTTAGCAGTCGTCGTGGGGTCGGTCGGGACATCCGGCACAGGCGGAGAGGAGCGCGGCGCGGAGCCGTAGGCTGTTTGCGTGCTCTTGCTCGCTCTGGATACCGCCACCCCCGCCGTCACCGTCGCGCTGCACGACGGCACGGACGTCATCGCCTCCTCGAGTCAGGTGGACGCGCGCCGGCACGGCGAGCTGCTGCTGCCGGCCGTCGACCGGCTCCTCGCCGAGGCGGGGCGCAGGCTCGACGCCGTCACCGGGATCGTCGTGGGCGTCGGCCCCGGCCCGTACACCGGGCTGCGCGTCGGTCTGATGACCGCCGACACCTTCGGGCTCGCGCTCGGCGTCCCCGTGCACGGACTGTGCACGCTCGACGGCCTCGCCTACGCCGCCGACCTCGCCGGCCCCTTCGTCGTGGCGACCGACGCCCGCCGTAAGGAGGTCTACTGGGCGCGCTACGCCGACTCCCGGACCCGGCTGACGGACCCGGCCGTGGACCGGCCCGCCGACATCGCCGGACAGCTGGCCGGACTGCCCGCCGTCGGCGCGGGCGCGCTGCTGTACCCGGACTCCTTCCCCGACGTACACGCGCCGGAGCACGTCTCCGCGGCCGCGCTGGCCGCACTGGCCGCCGAGCGGCTCGCCGCGGGCGAGGAACTACCCGCGCCGCGCCCGCTGTATCTGCGCCGGCCGGACGCCCAGGTCCCCAAGAACTACAAGGTGGTCACCCCCAAGTGACCGATCCCGAACCCGTCACCCCCGTGCCGGCGCTGCGCGAGATGCGCTGGTGGGACATCGATCCGGTGCTCGAACTGGAGAAGGACCTCTTCCCCGAGGACGCCTGGTCCCGGGGCATGTTCTGGTCCGAGCTGGCGCACTCCCGCGGCGCCGAGGCGACGCGCCGCTATGTCGTGGCCGAGGACGGCGACCGGATCGTCGGATACGCCGGCCTGACCTCGTCCGGGGACCTGGCCGACGTCCAGACCATCGCCGTCGCCCGCGACCACTGGGGCACGGGCCTCGGCGGCCGCCTGCTGACGGAGCTGCTGCGCGCGGCGACCGCCTTCGAGTGCGCCGAGGTGATGCTGGAGTGCCGGGTGGACAACGTCCGGGCTCAGAAGCTCTACGAGCGCTTCGGCTTCGAGCCCATCGGCTTCCGGCGCGGCTACTACCAGCCGGGCAACGTGGACGCCCTGGTGATGCGCCTGACCGACCCCTCCTCATCAGTAGTTTCAACGGAATCGACATCTGTGCAAGGAACCGAGACCCATGGCTGACGAACCGCTCGTCCTCGGCATCGAGACCTCCTGTGACGAGACCGGCGTCGGCGTCGTGCGCGGCACGACCCTGCTGGCGGACGCCATCGCCTCCAGCGTCGACGAACACGCCCGCTTCGGCGGGGTCGTCCCGGAGGTCGCCTCCCGGGCCCACCTGGAGGCGATGGTCCCGACCATCGAGCGGGCGCTGAAGGAGGCCGGGGTGAGCGCGCGGGATCTGGACGGGATCGCCGTCACCGCCGGCCCCGGGCTCGCCGGAGCGCTGCTCGTCGGGCTCTCGGCCGCCAAGGCGTACGCCTACGCCCTCGGCAAGCCCCTCTACGGCGTCAACCACCTCGCCTCCCACATCTGCGTGGACCAGCTGGAGCACGGCCCGCTGCCGGAGCCGACGATGGCGCTGCTGGTGTCCGGCGGCCACTCCTCGCTGCTGCTCTCCTCCGACATCACCTCGGACGTACGCCCGATGGGCGCGACGATCGACGACGCGGCGGGCGAGGCCTTCGACAAGATCGCGCGCGTGCTGAACCTGGGCTTCCCGGGCGGCCCGGTCATCGACCGGTACGCGCGCGAGGGCGACCCGAAGGCCATCGCGTTCCCGCGCGGCCTCACCGGCCCCCGCGACCCGGCGTACGACTTCTCCTTCTCCGGTCTGAAGACCTCGGTGGCCCGCTGGATCGAGGCGAAGCGGGCGGCGGGGGAGGACGTCCCGGTGCGGGACGTGGCGGCCTCCTTCCAGGAGGCGGTCGTGGACGTCCTGACCCGCAAGGCCGTCCGGGCCTGCAAGGACGAGGGCGTCGACCATCTGATGATCGGCGGCGGCGTGGCCGCCAACTCGCGGCTGCGGGCCCTGGCCCAGGAGCGCTGCGAGGCGGCCGGCATCCGGCTGCGCGTTCCGCGCCCCAAGCTGTGCACGGACAACGGCGCGATGGTCGCGGCCCTGGGCGCGGAGATGGTGGCGAGGGGGCGGTCGGCGTCCAGCTGGGACCTGTCGGCCGACTCCTCCCTCCCGGTGACGGACCCCCACGTCCCGGGCCACGACCACGGTCATGACCACGGCCACGACCATGTGCACGAGGTCAGCAAGGACAACCTGTACTCATGAGGATCACGCCATGACGGTCGCGTTGATGTGGGAGGCCCGGGCGGCGGAGGGCAGGGGAGCGGACCTCCTCGCCTGGGCCCACGCCCAGGTGCCGGCCCGTGAGCCCCTGCGCCGCGAGATCCTCCGCGCCCCGCAGGACCGGGTGCTGGTCATCACGTGGTGGGATGCGCCGTACGACGCCGACCTCCCCGAACTCCCGGAGCCCGAGGGTGAGTTGGTGACCCGGACCGTCCACCGCTGGCGGTTCGAGTCGGACGGGCCGCAGCCGTCCTGGTACGGCGTCCGGTGCGTTGTGCGGCATGCCTCCCTGGACGTCTACGAGGAACGCGTCACCCTCTGGACCGCCCGGACCGCGGACGAGGCGATCGACCGTGCGGAGGCCGAGGCCGCCGAGTACTGCGCGGACCTCGACGCCGTCGAGTACGTCGGCTTCGCCGAGGCCTACGCCATGGACGCCGTCCCCGGGGACGGCGCAGAGGTCTTCTCCCTCATGCGCGAGAGCGCGCTGCCGCCGGGGGAGTACGTGCAGCGGTACTTCGCCACGGGGGACGAGCGGACCGGGTGAGCACGGCCGCCTCCCACCCGCGGCCCCGGCCCGTCACGGCTGCGGCGCCGACAGGGCCCACGCCGACGTCAGGAGGGCGGCCACGCCGAGAGTGACGCTGACCGTGCCGGTCAGACTGCCCCCGGTCAGGAAGACGCCCGGGAACGGGCCGAGGACGAGGCCGACGAGGGCGGGGTGGGCGATGCGCCGTCGCCAGGGGACGGCCGGGCGCGGGACCGTGCCGGCCGGGAGGACGAAGGCGTCGCGCAGGTCGGTGCGGACCGCGTCGTGGTCGTCGAAGACGACTCCCGGCGACGGGCGGGTCCGCAGCCGGCCCAGGGGGACCAGCCGGGTGCCGTCGGGGAGGGCGACCACGGCCGGGAGGCGGGTCCCGTCCTTCGCGCGGTGCACGGTCGCCTCGACCGGGCCGGTGACCCCGTCCAGGGCCGGGTGCCACATGACGCGCTGCCAGTGCCTGCCGCCCTCGAGGTCGGCCAGCTCCAGCCAGGTCGTCTTCGCGTCCCGGAGAATCGTCGGCTGCCGGGCGCCGAAACGGACGTACGCCGTCGTCGGGCGGCCGGGGCGCAGCGCCGTGAGGCGGAAGCGCAGGCCGCGCCAGGCCCAGACGCAGAGCAGCGGGACGGCGACCAGGGCGCCGATGAAGAGCGGGGCGAGGAGGTCGTCCTCGTCGGCGGTCTCGTCCGGGTCGGCCGGGAAGCCCCGGGGAGAGGACTCGGCGGGGTCGTAGTCCACGGGGAAGTCGTCGCCCTCGAGGTAGCGGCCGGTGTCGTAGACGCCGAAGCGCTGTACGCGGGTGCGGCCCTCGTCGTCCGTCCAGCGCACGCGGATGTCGTCGTCGTCTCCGATGTGGTCCTCCACGACCACGCCGGGGGCGGTGGCCGAGGCCCGGTCGCGGGCGTCGAGGTAGCGCTGGGCGTGGAAGCCGGCCCAGGCGGCCAACAGGGCGTAGCCCAGGAGGACGACGGCCACGCCCAGCAGACCCACGCGCAGGGCGGGTCCGGGGCGTCTCATACGGCCCACTCCCTCATACGACCCACTCCCTCATACGGCCCACTCCTTCGGTTCCGCGGACGCCCACAGGGCCCGTACCGGTCCCGGGTCCCCGCTGCGCAGGGCCTCGCCCAGCAGCTCGTGCAGGTCGACGACCCTGTCCTCGTCCGGCGCGGTGACGACGGTGGTGAGCCAGGGGCTGGTGTACGTCCAGCCCGTCGCGCACAGGACCTCCGCGAAGGGCGGGCTCACGGCGCTCGCCAGGACGCTGCGGGTGAACGCCGGGCGGACGGACGCGGGCACCCGGCGCAGGGCGGGTTCGACCCGGCGGGCCAGCCGTGTCCAGCCGCCGTCGGCGAGGGCGTCCAGGGCCAGCGCCACCGCCTCGGTCGAGCTGTCCCGGCGGGTCGCGTGCAGAAGGGACAGACGGGTGTCGTAGCCGAGTTCGCGCAGTTCGCTGTGGGGCAGGTCCAGGACGCGTACCGGACGCACGTCCTCGCCCGGCTCGTTCGCCGGCTCCCAGTCCAGGCCCGCGAGCCGTCGGACGCACCACGCCTCGACGGCCGCCGCGGTCCGCAGGGTGAGCGGCGCCGTGCCGTACGGGGCGACGGAGTGGGGCGGCAGCGCGGCCACGCGGTCCTCCAGGGGCGGGTGGTCGGCCGTGGCGTACGGGTCCACGGCCTCCGCCTGGGCGGCGGCGCGGGCGGTCCGGCGGACGACGTGCGGGTCGGCGAGGGCGGTGTCGACGGCGTCGTAGAAGTCCTCGGGGTAGGCGTCCTCCTCGGCCAGCGCCGACAGCCAGCGCTCGCCGAGTCCGTCGAAGGCGGCGTCGAGCAGGGCGACCCGGCGCAGCGCCTCGGCGGTGGCCGCACTGCCCCCGATCCGTGCCGCGTCGGCGTCGGCCGCCGTCTCCGCGTGCCAGAACACGGGCTGGGAGGCGCGCAGCAAGGGTGCGGCCAGGGGCGCGAGCGGGCGGAAGCGGCCGTCCAAACGGTCCGCGAGCCGGGCGCGGGCGAACCGCAGCAGGGTCGCGCGGCGGTCGCGGGCGTGCCGTTCGTGCGCCAGCTCGTGCGCGATCACGCACGCCAGCTCGGCCTCGGTCAGGGTGCGCAGCAGGGGCAGGCCGAGCAGGAGGACGTAGGCGCGTACGCCGGAGACGTCCGCGCGGCCCAGGGCCGCCTGGACGCCGGGCACGATCCGCACCAGCAACGGCCCGCGGAAGCCGAGCCGTTCGGCGACGTCCCGCACCAGCGCGGTCAGCTCCGGCTCGTCGCCGGGGCGCACGGCCCGCCCGGGCAGCGGGCCGCGGCCCGCCCCGACGGCCCGGGTGATCTCGACGACGACCAGGAACAGCGGTGCGAGCGGTGCCCACGGCGGACCCCAGAGGGAGAACAGCAGGACCGCGACCGCTCCGGCGACCGCCCTCGGCAGCCAGGCCAGCGCGAGCATGACGACGCCGAGCAGCCACTCATGGAGCGGGGAGAGCGCAGAGCCCGGGGCGACCCGACTCCGGTCGCCCATACCGTCGCCTATGGGGATGTCCATCGCGGTTCCCGTCGTACCCGTCGGACCCGTCGTACTGCTGGGGTGTCGGCGGATTCTGACACACCGGTACGACGTCGATCACGGCCGTACGGCCGTCACGGGGTCTGTGCCACCTCCGCCTCGCAGCGCAGTCGCCGGTTCGCGCCCACCTCGCGCACCGGTCCGGTCAGGCGCAGCCGGGCCACCTCGCGGGCGTCCGCGCTGGAGGCGCCCAACCGCAGCTCCAGCGCCCCGGGTTCGACCACGCGCCGTCCCGCGCGGTCGGTGAAGGCGGACAGGTCGGCGTGGAAGGGGAAGGTCACCCGGGCCGCCCCGCCGGCGGGCAGCTCCAGCCGCTGGTAGCCGATCAGGCGTACGTCGGGACGCGTCACGCTCGCCACCGGGTCGTGCAGGTACAGCTGGACGACCTCCGCGCCCGCCCGGTCGCCGGTGTTGCGGACGGTGACGGAGAGGTCGTAGGCGCCGTCCGTGGCGATCTCGGCGTCGGGGCCCGCGAAGTCCTCCCAGGCGAACGTCGTGTAGGAGCGCCCGTGGCCGAAGGGGTACAGCGGGGTCGGGTCCAGGTTGCTGACCTCGCCGGCCAGGCCCAGCGGCGGCTGGAGGTAGGTCCACGGCTGGCCGCCGGGCACGCGCGGCACGCTCACCGGGAGGCGGCCCGAGGGGTTCACCCGGCCCGACAGCACTCCCGCGACCGCCGGACCGCCCTCCTCTCCCGGGAAGAACGCCTGGACGACCGCCCCCAGCCGCCCGTCCCAGCGGCCCAGCGCGTACGGGCGGCCGGTGAGCAGGACCAGGACCACCGGGACGCCCGTCGCCACCAGCGCGTCCAGCAGCTCGCCCTGGACGCCCGGCAGGCTCAGGTCGGCCACGTCGCAGCCCTCGCCGGAGGTGCCCCGGCCGAACAGGCCCGCCCGGTCGCCCAGGACGGCCACGCAGACGTCCGCCTCCGCGGTCCGGGCCACCGCCTCCGTGAAGCCGGACGCGTCGGGGTCGGACACCCCGCACCCTTCCGTGAACGTCACTTTCGCGTCCGGGAGTTCGGCCCGCAGGGACTCCAGCAGCGTCGGGATCTCGATGCCCAGCTCCACCCCGGGGTGGTGGGTGAGGACATGGGACGGGAAGGAGTAGCAGCCCAGCATCGCCAGGGCGTCCGCCGCCCGCGGGCCCACCACCGCCACGCGGGTGTCGGGGGCGAGGGGGAGCAGTCCGTCGGCATTGTCCAGCAGGACCACCGACTCCTCCGCCAGCCGACGGGCGAGCGCGCGGTTCGCGGCCGGGTCGAGGTCGATCGCCGCGCGGACCGTCTCGCCGGCCGTCTCGCCGTTCGTCCTGTCGGTCGTCTCCGGGGGCTGCGGCTGCCAGTCCTCGTCCAGCAGGCCCAGTTCGCACTTCTGGAGCAGCACCCGGCGGGCGGCCCGGTCCACCAGCTCCTCCCCGACCTCGCCCGCCCGCACGGCCGCCACCAGCTCGTCCCCGTAGTACTTCACCGTCGGCAGCTCGACGTCGACGCCGGCCTCCAGCGCCAGCCGCGCCGCCTCCGCCGGGGTGCCCGCCACCCGGTGCAGGGTCTGCAGGAAGCCGATGCCGAAGTAGTCGGCGACGACCGTCCCGGTGAAGCCCCACTCCTCGCGCAGCAGCCGGGTCAGCAGCTCGGGGTCGGCGGAGGCGGGCACTCCGTCGCGTTCCGTGTAGGCCGCCATCACCGACCGCGCGCCGCCCTCGCGCAGCGCCATCTCGAACGGCGGCAGCGTCACGTCCGCGAACTCCCGGGCGCCCGCCCGCACCGGGGCCAGATTGCGGGCGCCCGCCGAGGACGCGTACCCGGCGAAGTGCTTGAGCGTGGCGACGATCCCGGCCGACTCCAGCCCGCGCACATAGGCGGCGCCCACCGTGCCGACCAGATACGGGTCCTCCCCGATCGTCTCCTCGACCCGCCCCCAGCGCGGGTCGCGGACGACGTCCAGGACGGGGGCGAGGCCCTGGTGCACGCCGACCGCGCGCAGGTCCCGGCCGATGTGCCGGGCCATCTCCTCCACCAGCGGCGGGTCGAAGGCGGCGCCCCAGGCCAGCGGGACCGGGTAGGCGGTGGCCCGCCAGGCGGTGAAGCCGGCCAGGCACTCCTCGTGGGCGACCGCCGGGATGCCGAAGCGGCCCGCCGCGGCGATCCGGCGCTGCGCGCGCGCCAGCGCCCGCGCGCCGAGCGCCGGGTCCACGGGGGCCGTGCCGAAGGAACGGGTCAGCTGGCCGAGCCCCCGGGTGATCAGCTCGGCCCAGTCGTAGTCGGAGGTCATGTCGTGCTGGTGCGGGGCGACTCCGTCGCCGTCCGTGTCGGCGCCGACCCACACGCCGTACAGCTGCGCGGTCTTCTCCTCCAGGGTCATCCGGGGGAGCAGGTCGTCGACACGGGCGGCGGCGGGCAGGGCGGGGTCACGCCAGGGGGCGGTGGTCATGAAACTCCTGTCAGAGGTCGGTGAGCCACCAGTCGGGGTACCGGTATCGCTTCGTATCGGTGTCGAACGTACGAATGTTTCGGCCATTGCTTCGAATGTTCCGGGAACCTATGGCGTCGCAATAGGTTCGTCAAGAGGTCGCGCGGGGATACGATCGCCGCCATGACACCCTCGGACCCCGCAGAAACGCGGACGGAAGCGCGGTCGCCGCAGACCGCGACCCTCGCGGAGATCGCCCGCGAGGCCGGCGTCTCGGCGCCGACTGTTTCGAAGGTCCTCAACGGCCGCGCCGACGTCGCCCCCGCGACCCGCACCCGCGTGGAGGAGCTGCTGCGCGCGCACGGCTACCGGCGCCGCCGTGCCGAGGCCACCCGCTCGCCCCTGATCGACCTGGTCTTCCACGAGCTGGAGAGCGCGTGGGCGATGGAGGTCATCCGGGGCGTGGAGAACGTGGCGCGGGACGCCGGGCTGAGCGTGGTGCTGAGCGAGAGCGCGGGACGGCTCACCCCGGGGCGGACCTGGGCCGACCAGGTCGCCGCCCGCCGCCCGCACGGCGTGGTCCTCGTCCTGTCCGGGCTCGACGAGTCCCAGCGGGCGCTGCTGACCAGCCGCTCCATCCCGTTCGTGGTGATGGACCCGGCCGGCGACCCGGGCGCCGACGTGCCGTCCATCGGCGCCACCAACTGGCAGGGCGGGCTCGCCGCCACCCGGCACCTGGTCGAGCTGGGGCACCGGCGGATCGGGGCGATCAGCGGGCCGCCGCAGATGATGTGCAGCCGGGCCCGGATCGACGGCTACCGGGCGGCGCTGGAGACGGCCGGGCTGCCGGTCGAGCAGGGACTGATCAAGACCGGGGACTTCCACCACGAGACCGGCCACCGGCTCGGCCGCGAGCTGCTGGACCGCCCCGACCGGCCCACGGCCGTGTTCGCCGGCAACGACCTCCAGGCGCTCGGTCTGTACGAGGCCGCCCGCGAGCTGGGGCTGCGCATCCCGGAGGACGTGAGCGTGGTCGGCTTCGACGATCTGCCGGTGGCCCGCCTGCTGGGCCCGCCGCTGACGACCGTACGGCAGCCGCTGACGGAGATGGCCGAGGCCGCGGCCCGGCTGGTGCTGGAGCTGGGGCGTGCGCAGGAGGCGCCGACGGCGACCCGGGTGGAGCTGGCGACCAGCCTGGTCGTGCGGGCGAGCACCGGGGCTCCGGTGGCCTGAAGTCCACGCGATTGACCGGAAGTTGACGTATTGACGGGTGGGGCGAGCGCCTCCACACTCCTCCGAAGTCAATCGGTTGCACAACCGAAACTTTCGGAGGCACCCGCAGTGAGAACCTCCAAGACCTTCAGTACATCCACTTTCGGTACATCCACCTTCGGTACATCCGTACGGGCGAGTCTCGCCGTCCTGCTCACCGCAGCGGCCGCCGCCGGCGCCCTGCTCGGCGCCGGCGTCACGACCGCGCAGGCCGCCGACACGCCCCTGCGCGATCTCGGCGCAGCCAAGGGCAAGGTCATCGGCACGGCGGTCACCGGCTCCAAGCTCACCGGGACCTACGGAGACGTCGCCGGGGCCCAGTTCAACTCGCTGACCCCCGGCAACGCCATGAAGTGGGGCTCGGTGGAGCCGACCCAGGGAACCTTCAACTGGGCGGAGGCCGACCAGATCGTGGCCTTCGCGCAGGCCCACAACCAACAGGTGCGCGGCCACACCCTCGTCTGGCACAGCCAGAACCCGAGCTGGCTCACGAACGGCAGCTGGACCTCCGCCCAGCTCGGCACCCTGCTCCAGAACCACATCAACACCGAGGTGGGCCGCTACAAGGGCGAGATCGCCGCCTGGGACGTCGTCAACGAGCCCTTCAACGAGGACGGCACCTACCGTTCCACCCTCTGGTACAACGGCCTCGGCACGGACTACATCGCCAGTGCCCTGACCTGGGCGCGGGCCGCCGACCCGGCCGCCAAGCTGTACATCAACGACTACAACGTCGAGGGCGTCAACGCGAAGTCGACCGCCCTGTACAACCTGGTCAAGTCGCTGAAGGAACGGGGCGTCCCGATCGACGGGGTCGGCCTCCAGGCCCACCTGATCCTCGGTCAGGTGCCGTCCACCCTCCAGCAGAACATCCAGCGTTTCGCCGACCTCGGCGTCGACGTGGCGATCACCGAGCTGGACATCCGGATGGCGCTCCCGGCGGACGCCACGAAGCTCGCCCAGCAGAAGGCCGACTACAAGGCGGTCACGGCCGCCTGCGTCGCGGTCGCCCGCTGTGTGAACCTCACCGTCTGGGGCTTCACCGACTCCGACTCCTGGGTCGACAGCACCTTCCCGGGCTACGGGGCGGCGACGCCGTACGACGCGAACTACGCGCCGAAACCGGCCTACTACGGCATCTCCGAGGCGCTCGGCGGGACGACGACCACCCCGCCGCCGACCACTCCGCCGAGCGGGGCGTGCACGGCCGCGTACAGCGTGGGCAGCCAGTGGAACACCGGGTTCACCGGGAACGTGACGATCTCCTGCTCGGGCGCCTCGCTGTCGTCCTGGAAGGTGACCTGGACGTACGGCGCGGGGCAGCAGATCACCCAGGCCTGGAACGCGACCTGCACCCAGTCGGGGGCGGCCGTCTCGTGCGCGAACGCCTCGTACAACGGGACGGTCCCGGACGGCGGCTCGGTGAGCTTCGGGTTCAACGCGTCGTGGAGCGGGAGCAATCCGGTGCCCGCGGTGACACTGAGCTGAGCTGAGGACGCCGAGATGACAGTGGGCTGAGATGACAGTGCGCTGAGCTGACTGTGGGATGAGCTGACAGTGGGCTGAGAATCCTGAGATTTTCGCAAGAAATCCCGCTCGTGCCGCTTCTCCTAACAGTCCCCTAATGATTCGGACCTATGTTCCTCCCCGTGACGGGACACGAGGAGCGCGACGCGGACGGCAGAAGAGCAGGCCGGCGATCGACCGTACTGAAGATCGCCGGCCTCACTCTGGCCGCCGCCCTGGTGGCGGGCGTCGGGACGGCGGGCTGGGCGTACTGGCGGCTCAACGACAACATCAAGAGCGTCGACATCGACAACGCCCTCGGCGACAACCGCCCCGCGAAGGCGGTCACGACCCCCAGCCCGTCCGGCTCCGCGTCCGCCTCCCCGCTGCCCACCGAGGCCGTGAACATCCTGGTGCTGGGCTCGGACTCGCGCAGCGGCAAGGAGAACCAGGAGCTCGGCGGCGGCGACAGCTCCGGCGCCCGCTCCGACACGGCGATGGTCGTGCACATCGACGCCGGACGGACGTCGGCCACCGTCGTCAGCATCCCGCGCGACACCCTCGTCACGCGCCCGTCCTGCCCGCTGTCCGACGGCGGCTCGACGGCGACGGCGTACGGCGTGATGTTCAACACCGCCTACTCGCTGGGCGGTCCGGTCTGCGCGGTCAAGACGGTCGAGTCGATCACGAACGTCCGCATGGACCACTACATCGAGGTCGACTTCTCGGGCTTCGCGAAGCTGGTGAACGCGCTCGGCGGGGTCACCGTCACCACCGACGAGGACATCGACGACGACGACAGCCATCTGCACCTCGAGGCCGGCACCCATCACCTGAACGGCAGACAGGCCCTCGCCCTCGCCCGCACCCGGCACGGCATCGGCGACGGCAGCGACCTCGGCCGGATAGGCCTCCAGCAGAAGCTGGTCACGGCCCTGCTGGAACAGATCTCCTCGACCGACCTCCTCACCAGCCCCACCCAGCTCTACGAGGTCGCCGACGCGGTCACCGGCAGCCTGACCACCGACACCGGCCTCGACTCCCTCGGCGAGCTGATGGAACTCGGCCAGAGCCTGAAGGGCCTGTCGGCCGGCGGCCTCACCACGGTGATGATGCCGGTGGTGACCGCCCCCTCCGACCCCAACCGGGTGATCGCGAAGGAGCCGGCGGCGAGGGAGCTGTGGGAGTCGCTGAAGTAGCGCCGGAATCCTCCTCGGAAAAAGATTGAGCGAGGGTGTCGATCCGGCCGCCTCCCGTTCGACGCAGGGATGAGAGGCGGGGACAGGCCCCGCCCGCGAGGCTCGTCACCGTACGAGTCGCCGTCCCGAGGGAGTCACCATGCCCCGTTACCTGTCGCTCGTGAAGATCGACGAGGCCTCCGCCCCCGCCGAGGGCCCCAGCCCCGAGCTGATGCAGCGCATGGGCGAGCTGATCGAGGAGGTCACCAAGGCGGGCGTCATGCTCGACACCGCCGGCCTGACCCCGTCCGCGCAGGGCGTCCGTGTGCACTGGGAGGGCGGGAAGATCTCCGTCACCGACGGCCCGTTCACCGAGTCCAAGGAGGTCGTCGGCGGCTACGCGCTCATGCAGTGCAAGGACATGGCCGAGGCGCTGGAGTGGACCAAGCGCTTCCTGAAGGTCCACGAGGAGCACTGGACGGTGACCTGCGAGGTGCGGGAGATCGCCGAGGGCTGAGAGCCCGGGTCGCCCTGGCCCCGGGACGTCCGAGGGTGTTGCATGGTGGGTTGTGCAGTCACCGTCACAGCCCACCGCCGCACACGCGATCGAGACCGTCTTCCGCATGGAGTTCCCGCGGGTCGTCGCCGCCGTCACCCGGGTCGTCCGGGACGTCGGCATCGCCGAGGAGCTGGCGCAGGACGCGCTGGTCGCCGCGCTGGAGCAGTGGCCGCACAGCGGTGTGCCGGACCACCCGGGCGCCTGGCTCACCACCATCGCCCGCCGCCGCGCCGTCGACCTGGTGCGCCGCCGGGAGAACTACGCCCGCAAGCTCCAGGAGATCGGCCGCAGCCTGGAGACGACGGTCCCAGCCGAGGAACCCGCCGCCCCCGACGACATCGACGACGACCTGCTCAGGCTCGTCTTCACCGCCTGCCACCCGGTGCTGTCCCCCGAGGCCCGCACCGCGCTCACCCTGCGCCTGCTCGGAGGCCTGGGCACGGCCGAGATCGCCCGCGCCTTCCTGGTCCCCGAGCCGACGGTCGCGCAGCGCATCGTCCGCGCCAAGAAGACGCTGGCCACGAAGAACGTCGCCTTCGAGGTGCCCTACGGCCCCGACCGCGAGGCCCGGCTCGGCTCGGTCCTCGACGTCATCTACCTGATCTTCAACGAGGGCTACGCGGCCACCGCCGGCGACGACTGGCTGCGCCCGGCGCTGTGCGAGGACGCGCTGCGGCTGGCCCGGCAGCTGGCGGCGCTGATGCCGAAGGAGCCCGAGGTGCACGCGCTGGCGTCCCTGCTGGAGTTCCAGGCCTCCCGCACGGCCGCCCGCACCGGCCCCGACGGCGCGCCCGTCCTGCTCAAGGACCAGAACCGCCGCCGCTGGAACCGCATGCTCCTGGCCCGCGGCATCACCGCCCTGGACCGGGCCCGCGCCGCCTCCGCCGGCCCCCCTGGCCCGTACGCCCTCCAGGCCGCCGTCGCGGCCTGCCACGCGCACGCGTACACCTACGAGGAGACCGACTGGGCGAGCATCGCCACCCTGTACGGCCTGCTGACCGCCCGCACCCCGTCCCCGGTCGTCGAGCTCAACCGCGCGGTCGCCGTCTCGATGGCGGACGGCCCGGGCCCGGCGTTGGAGATCGTCGACGCCGTGGCCGCCGAGCCGACCCTCCGCGACTACCACCTCCTGCCCAGCGTCCGCGGCGACCTGCTGTGGCGCCTGGGCCGTACGGCGGAGGCGAGGGCGGAGTTCGCACGGGCGGCGGAGCTGACCGGCAACGCCCGGGAGCGGGAGCTGCTGCGGGGCAGGGCGGCACAGGCATCCGATGCGTAACTCCGTTCCCCTTGCGTCTCGTTGGGTACTACAGTGACCCAGCCGCTGTGGAACGGCTGTGCGGTCGACGGGAGGGGAAAGACGTCGACCCGGCCCACCCGCGGCACATCTGCATGCTTCCGGCGTCGCGCTTCTGACGTCATGTGATCCCCGGGGGTCGACAACTTGAGACTGTTCACGCGCCGCCGTGCCGCGGCGCTCGCCACCACGGCCGTCCTCACCGCCGTGGGCGCCCTGGCCACCGCGCCGGGCGCCGCCGCCGACGACGCGGGCCCCTGGCCGGGCGTCGAGGGCCGCGTCCTCACCGACGGCGGCCTGCTCACCGACCCGGCCACCGGCCAGGTCACCCAGATCCCCAACGTGGCGAGCTACGCCACCTGGGCGCCGGACGGCAGCCGGCTGATCAGCGCCGCGAGCCAGATCTCCAGCGTCCGCCCCAACGGCACCGGGAAGATCACCCTGCCGTGGGCGCAGGACGTGCGCTCCAGCGCCTCCTACGAGGACCTGACCTTCTGGTGGGGCGGCCGCTTCGTCGTCTTCTCCACCGGCGGCCAGCTCGCCTACGGCCCCTCCGACGGCTCCTGGGCGCCCCGCCCGCTGATGTCCGCCTCCCTGGAGCCGGACACCGTCTGCGACAACGACCCGACGGTGAGCCCCACGGGCCTGGTCGCGTTCGAGCGCCGCGTCAACTACGGCTGCTACGACAACGCCGGCGTCTACGTCTACGACTCCGTCGCCAAGAAGGTCAAGCGCGTCCTGACCGACGCCGAGCAGCCCGCCTACTCGCCGGACGGCACGAAGCTGGCCTTCGTGCGTCATGTCGACGGTCTGGCGCAGATCTTCACCGCGAAGGCCGACGGCGCCGACGTCAAGCAGATCACCACCGGCCCCCGGTCGTACGCCAACCCGTCCTGGTCGCCCACCGGCACCCGGATCGTCTTCGACGCGCACACCTCGCCCAACAGCGACGACGTGCACACCAACGAGTACGTCGACCTGGCCACCGGCCAGCTCACCAAGGTCGCGGACACCCAAGGGGCCAACTTCGGCGTCAACCCCAGCTGGCAGCCCCTGCGCCAGAACGGCGCCGGCCGGGTCTGGGGCGCCGACGCCTACGCCACCAACATCGCCTCCTCCCGCTGGACCTGGAACACGGTCGGCCAGAGCGTGCCGGGCCTGATGAACGCCAAGTCCGCGGTGCTGGTCAACCGGGACGACCCGGCGTACTCCGTCACCGCGCCCGCCCTGGCCGGCAAGAAGCAGGGGCCGGTGCTGATGACCCCGAAGACGGGGCTGTCGTCGGCGGTGAAGAAGGAGCTGAAGCGGGCGGTGAAGCCGGGGGCGAGCGTGTACCTCGTCGGCGGCACGTCCATCCTCAGCGGCTCGGTCGCCAGCCAGCTCAAGACCCTCGGCTACGTCCCCAAGCGGCTGTCCGGCGCGGACCGTTACGCGACCTCGGTCGCGGTGGCCAAGTCCGTCGCCGCCACCCCGACGTACGTGTTCCTGGCCGGCGGCTCCGAGTACCGTGCGGCCCTCTCGGCGGCCGCCGCGGCCGGCGCCGACGGCAGCGCCAGCACGGGCAGCGTCGTGCTCACCAACGGCAAGAAGCTGACCGCGTCGGTGAAGGCGTACCTCAACAGCCTGAACCCGAACAAGACCATGATCATTACGGTCGGTTCGGCGGCCAAGTACGCGCTCACCCACACGAGTTACTCCCGGTGGCCGTCGACGTACTCGTACTACCCGATCGCGGGATCGGGCGGCACGGACGCGGCGATCTCGGTGGCCATCGCCAAGTTCTGGTGGACCGCGCCGAGCCAGACCGCTCTCGCCTTCACCGGCCAGTGGCGTGACGGGGTGTCCGCGGCCGCCGCGATGAACGTCTTCGGGCCCGTGCTGTGGACCACCCGCCCCGCCCTGTCGAGCGAGGTCAAGAGCTACCTGCTGCGCGAGTCCGCTAGCACCAACTTCACGGCCGCCTTCGGCAACACCGGCGCGGTCACCGCCCAGGCGCTGAACACGGTGGGCGCCTCGATCAGCGCGGGCAGCAGCTACTTCGACTACCGCCCGTACTACAACGGCGTCATCCCCGCGACCGCACAGGCGTCGACCTACGCGCTGCGCACCAACGACGGCCAGGCCGCCACGGTGCAGCGGTCGGCCCCGGTCGGCGCGGACCCGCACCTGGACGCGCTCAAGACGCTCCAGCACCAGTAGTACTCATGTAGTACCTACATGGCACTTGAGGTGGCAGGTGTGGCGGGGGCCCCGATGAGCATCGTCGGCGCCCCCGCCACCCGCGTGAGGAACACGGTCGCCGAGTTCGACCCCTGCGACTTGGGCAGGGCCTTCCTGCGCAGCTCCTCCGGCTCCACGGCCGACCCCCGCTTCTTCACGGTCAGGATCCCGACCTCCCGCTCCCGCAACAGCGCCTTCAACTTCTTGACGTTGAAGGGGAGTTCGTCGGTGATCTCGTACGCCGACGCGTACGGCGTCGGCCGCAGTGCGTCGGCGGTGATGTACGCGATGGTCTCGTCGATCAGTCCGCCGTCCAGGTCCCGGGCCACGTCGGCGACCAGATGGGCCCGGATGACGGCGCCGTCGGGCTCGTAGAGGTAACGGCCGACGGGCCGGACGTCGGGGTCGGGCAGCCCGCTTCCGACCAGGGTCCGCGGCCCCGGCAACAGCGTCGCCCGCACGGCTCCCGGCTCGACCGCGCCCGGTTCGAATGCGCCCGGCTTGGCGCCGAACCACAGCACCGCCTCCTTCACGTCCCCGCCGTCCGAGATCCACTCGGCTTCGGCCTCGGCCGGGATCGCCTCGTGCGGCACGCCGGGCGCGATCTTCAGCGCGGCGATCGGGGCGGCGAGCGCGGCCCCGATCGCCCAGGACAGGGGCGGCGAGTACGCCTCGGGGTCGAAGATCCGGCCTCGTCCGCCGCGCCGTGCAGGGTCGACGAACACGGCGTCGTAGCCGCCGGTGTCCACCTCGGCGACGTCCGCCTCCCGCACGTCGATGAGCTCGTCCAGCCCCAGCGCCCGGGCGTTCGCCCGGGCCGCGGCCGCCGTCAGCGGGTCGCGGTCGACGGCGAGGACCCGGATCCCGGCGCGGGCCAGCGCGATCGCGTCGCCGCCGATCCCGCAGCACAGGTCGGCGACGGACGTCACGCCCAGGCCCTTCATCCGCTCGGCCCGGTAGGCGGCCACGCTCGCCCGCGTCGACTGCTCCACCCCGTTGGGCGTGAAGAACATCCGCTCGGCGTCGTGGACCCCGAACTTCGCCCCCGCCCGCTGCCGCAGCCGGGCCTGGCCCAGGGCCGCGGACACCAGCTCGGCGGGATGCTCGCGGCGCAGCCGGGTGGCGACGGCGAGCTCGTCGGCGGGGGCGGTGCCGCGCACGGCGTCGAGGAGGGCACGGCCCTCGGGGGTGAGGAGGGGGGCGAGGTCGTTCACCGGCCCATTGTCCGCCAGCGGCGGCCGGTGTGGGCCAGTCGGTGGATGGTGCGCCTCCGGTCGCGGTGTCGGGCCGGGTTCGGTGGGGGTGGCTGCGAGGATCCGGCGCCATGGGATCTGTCGTACAAAATGACAAGAAAGATGCCAAGAGGGATGCCAAGAGGGGTGCTTCCCGGGCGGAACGCCGACGCGCCGCCCTCCGCGGTGCCGTAGAGCACCGGCGTACGGGAATCCGCGGCGCGATCGCGATGCTGGCCCTCGCCGCCATCGCGTCGGGCTGCGCCCAGGGCGGCTCGGGCACGGGCGCGGCCCGCCCGGCCCCCGGCCGGCCCGAGCAGGCGGCTCCCCGGGCCGGGGCCGGCGCCCTGCACGCGTACGCCTCCAGGCTCCGCGCCGTCCAGCAGGCCCGGATCGCCGCCGCGAAGCGCTGGGGCCTGAAGAAGGCCCCGCTGACGCCCCCGGTGCCGCCCGCGGAGAAGCCGGAGATCCCCACCCGCGACGGCTTCGAGGTCGACGACCACGAGGAACTCGGCCTCCCCCCGGTCTTCACCACGATCCCCACCGAGGACAAGGTCGTCTTCCTCACCATCGACGACGGTGCCGAGAAGGACCCCGCGTTCCTGCGGATGATGAGCGACCTGCACATCCCCTACACGGCCTTTCTCAGCGACTACCTGATCAAGGACGACTACGCCTACTTCAAGAAGATTCAGGACTCGGGCGTGACCCTCAACAACCACACCCTCCACCACCCCTACCTGCCCGCCCTCTCCTACAGCCGCCAGAAGCGCGAGATCTGCGGCATGCAGAGCGTCATCCGCAAGCACTACGGCAAACGCCCCGCCCTCTTCCGGCCGCCCTACGGCAACTACGACCAGGACACCCTGCGCGCCGCGAAGTCCTGCGGTGTGCGTTACGCGCCGCTCTGGGACGAGGAGGTCTTCGTCGACCACTGGGAGTACCGCGAGTGGGACCGTGACCTGCACCCCGGAGACATCGTCCTGAGCCATTTCCGCGGCCGCGACGACTGGAAGGGCACCATGCCCGACATGGTCCGCAGATTCCTCGACAAGGTCACGAAGAAGGGCTACGCGGTGGCCCGCCTGGAGGACTACCTGTGAGGACGGGAAGCGACGGGAGGGACGGGGAGGACAGGAAGGGCGGGGAGGGCAGGCGGGACGGATGGAGTCGGCGGGGTGATGAGTGGAGTCGGCGGGGCCTGCGGGGCCGGCGGGGCCGGCGGGGTCCGACGGCGGCCGTACTGCCGCCCCTGCCCCGGCCCCTGCTCCTGCTCCTGCTCCTGCCCCGGTCCTTGCCCCTGACGAAGGCCCGGCCCCTGACGAAGGCCCTCACCCTGACTCTGGCTCTCACCCTCGCCCTGATGGGGACGCTGACCGGCTGTGCCCAGTCCGTCGACCCCATCGAACGGTTGGGCAAGAAGGCCGCGGAGCGCGTACGCCCGCCCGCCCCAGCGGCGGGGCAGGCCTACCGCCGCTGGGGCCTGGCGGCCCCCCTGGCCCCCGCCCCGCACCACCCCTCCCAGCCCCTCTCCGGCAGCCCCGCCCGGACGGCCCTCCCGCCCGTCGTCGACCATGTCCCGACCCGCGACAAGGTCGTCTTCCTCACCTACGACGACGGCGCAGAACGCGACCCCCGCTTCGTCGACATGGTCCGTGAACTGCGTCTCCCGGTCAGCATGTTCCTCACGGACAGCGTGGTCGGCCCCGGCTACGCGCACTTCGCCCGCCTCCGGTCGGTCGGCGCGAACCTCCAGAACCACACCCTCGACCACGCGGCCCTGCGCGGCCTGCCCTACGCAGGCCAGCGCGCCGAGATCTGCGGCCAGCAGGAGAAACTCAGGTCCCGCTTCGGTCTGCGCCCCCGCTTCTTCCGCCCGCCCTACGGCGCCTACGACCCGACCACGCTGCGAGCCGCCGCCGACTGCGGCATCACGGCGATCGTCCTGTGGCGTACCTCCATGGGCCCCGCCGACCTCGTCTACGCCCACGGCTCCCACCGCCTCCACGCCGGCGACATCATCGCCGTAGACCCCGACGAGGCCACGGGCCCGACGCTGCGGGAACGCACGACACGACTCCTGCGGAGGGTGCAGGAACAGGGACTGACGGTGGGGCGCCTGGAGGACTACCTGTAGCGGAGGGCTCTCTGCGGACCGGCGTGTTCGGCAGCTCCCGGGGGGCGAGGCCGGCCCGAACGAGCGGCGACCAAGGACACGAACCGTCACTGAAATCCCCGCCGCGCGCCGCCGTCATTGGCACTCCGCTTGACCGAGTGCTAACCCCGGTCATAGTCTCAGCTCTGGCACTCCCCACTGGAGAGTGCCAACAACGCGACGGGCAGGTCCGGCACCCGCGACGACGGATCCACCTGGTCGCCACCTCAGACAGTTAACCCCGTGAGATCTCCGAAGGGGGAGGTCGGATCGTGACGACCACCAGCTCCAAGGTTGCCATCAAGCCGCTCGAGGACCGCATCGTGGTCCAGCCGCTCGACGCCGAGCAGACCACGGCCTCTGGCCTGGTCATCCCGGACACCGCGAAGGAGAAGCCCCAGGAGGGCGCCGTCCTCGCCGTGGGCCCGGGCCGCTTCGAGAACGGCGAGCGCCTGCCGCTCGACGTCAAGGTCGGCGACGTCGTCCTGTACAGCAAGTACGGCGGCACCGAGGTCAAGTACAACGGCGAGGAGTACCTCGTCCTCTCGGCTCGCGACGTGCTCGCGATCATCGAGAAGTAAGAACCGAGAAGTAAAGGGGAGCTGGGTCCAGGGTTCGCCCCCGAACATCCAGCACCCCCCTCTGCAGTGAGCTGCGCCCCTGGCCCCCGCGACCTTATGAAGCCGGGTGCCAGGGGCGCGGTTCGTTTCACCCACGTTTTCCGAGAGGGCTGAACCGCTCCCATGGCGAAGATCCTGAAGTTCGACGAGGACGCCCGTCGCGCCCTCGAGCGCGGCGTCAACAAGCTTGCCGACACGGTCAAGGTGACGATCGGCCCCAAGGGCCGCAACGTCGTCATCGACAAGAAGTTCGGTGCCCCCACCATCACCAACGACGGTGTCACCATCGCCCGCGAGGTCGAGCTCGACGACCCGTACGAGAACCTCGGCGCGCAGCTCGTGAAGGAGGTGGCGACCAAGACCAACGACATCGCGGGCGACGGCACCACCACCGCCACCGTGCTCGCCCAGGCCCTGGTCCGCGAGGGTCTGAAGAACGTCGCCGCCGGCGCCTCCCCGGCCGCCCTGAAGAAGGGCATCGACGCCGCCGTCAAGGCCGTGTCGGAGGAGCTCCTCGCCACCGCCCGTCCGATCGAGGACAAGGCCGACATCGCCGCCGTCGCCGCGCTCTCCGCGCAGGACACGCAGGTCGGCGAGCTCATCGCCGAGGCGATGGACAAGGTCGGCAAGGACGGTGTCATCACCGTCGAGGAGTCCAACACCTTCGGCCTGGAGCTGGACTTCACCGAGGGCATGGCCTTCGACAAGGGCTACCTGTCGCCGTACTTCGTGACGGACCAGGAGCGCATGGAGGCCGTCCTCGAGGACCCCTACATCCTCATCAACCAGGGCAAGATCTCCTCGATCTCCGACCTGCTGCCGCTGCTGGAGAAGGTCATCCAGACCAACTCCTCCCGCCCGCTGCTGATCATCGCCGAGGACCTGGAGGGCGAGGCGCTCTCCACCCTCGTCGTCAACAAGATCCGCGGCACCTTCAACGCGGTCGCCGTCAAGGCCCCGGGCTTCGGTGACCGTCGCAAGGCGATGCTGCAGGACCTGGCCGTCCTCACCGGCGCCACCGTCATCTCCGAAGAGGTCGGCCTCAAGCTCGACCAGGTCGGCGTCGACGTGCTCGGCTCCGCCCGCCGCGTCACCGTCACCAAGGACGACACCACGGTCGTCGACGGCGCCGGCAACCACGAGGACGTCGTCGGCCGCGTCAACCAGATCAAGGCCGAGATCGAGAACACGGACTCCGACTGGGACCGCGAGAAGCTCCAGGAGCGCCTCGCGAAGCTGGCCGGCGGCGTGTGCGTGATCAAGGTCGGCGCCGCCACCGAGGTGGAGCTGAAGGAGAAGAAGCACCGCCTCGAGGACGCCATCTCCGCGACCCGCGCCGCGGTCGAGGAGGGCATCGTCTCCGGCGGTGGCTCCGCGCTCGTCCACGCCGCCAAGGTGCTGGAGGGCGGCCTGGGCAAGACCGGCGACGAGGCCACCGGTGTCGCGGTCGTGCGCCGCGCCGTCGTCGAGCCGCTGCGCTGGATCGCCGAGAACGCCGGCCTGGAGGGCTACGTCATCACCTCCAAGGTCGCCGAGCTCGACAAGGGCCAGGGCTTCAACGCCGCCACCGGCGAGTACGGCGACCTGGTCAAGGCCGGCGTCATCGACCCGGTCAAGGTCACCCGCTCCGCCCTGGAGAACGCCGCCTCCATCGCCTCCCTCCTCCTGACGACCGAGACCCTGGTCGTCGAGAAGAAGGAAGAGGAAGAGCCGGCCGCCGGCGGCCACAGCCACGGCCACTCCCACTGAGGCACGCACCACCCCGAGCAGCACCAGAAGAAGCCCCCGTTCCGATCAGGAACGGGGGCTTCTCCCCTCGCGGGCGGTCTCTGCGACCCTGCTTTCAGGTCTCCAGGTCTGCAGGCTTTCAGGTCTCCAGGCTTTCAGGTCTGAAGGTTTTCAGGTCTCCAGCGCATCCAGCGCCCCCAGCTGCCCCATCAGCCCGAGCCGGTCGTACTGCCACCACGCCTCGGCGATCTTGCCGTCCTCGCCGAACCGGAAGATCGTCGACCCGGTCATGGAGACCTGCTTCCCGGTGGCGGCGAGCCCCATGAAGTCGCCCTTGTGGGTGCCGCGCCAGGTCCATCGGTTGCACACCCGGTCGTCCTGGGCGATCTGGTCGTCGACGACGAACATGAAGTCGAAGCCGCGCCGCCACATCCCGACCTCCCGCCGCATCGCGTCCATCCCCATGGTGTCCTGCTCGTTGGCGGGATCATGGTCGTGATAGTCCTCGGCGATGAGGCCGTCGAGCGCCGGCAGCTCCCCGTGGAGTGCGATCGTCTCGAAGAACCGCCGCGCGGCCACCGCGTACAGCTGCTCGTCGCGCACCACGTCCAGATCCGTGAACGTCGGCATCTCGTCGCACAGGGCCACCAGCTCCCGGAAGATCTTGTCGGTCTCCGGAAGGTTCGAGTTCCGCATCGCCTCCTGGTACGACGGGAACTCCACGATCTCGATGAAGTGCGATGCGTCGGAGCGGTCCTTGCCGACCACCGCGTGCGTCGCGGTCCGCTTCCCCCGGGTCTGTTCGACCCAGGTGTCCATCAATCGGTCCATCTCGTCGAACCGGCTGGTCCTGCAGTCGATGAGCTGTACGAACGTCATGGCGCAGCCTCCGGCCCCCCTGGGTCCGGCTTCCGTCACGTCCATCTTCCCACCGGAGCGCCGACGCCACCCGATTACCGCCGAGGCTGTTACTGAGGGCCGTACTTCCGTCCCGTCTTCGAGCTGATCCCGCCCAGCAGCGACCGGGGCGTCACCTTCACCAGCCCCATCAGCGCCTTGTACCGCGGATCCGGGATCGACAGCGACTTTCCGCGCGCCAGATCCTGCAGCGCCGCCGCGACCAGCTTGTCCGCGTCCAGCCACATCCAGCCCGGGATGTTGTCCGTCCCCATTCCGGCCCGCTCATGGAACTCGGTCCGCACGAAGCCCGGGCACAGCGCCATCAGCCGCACCCCGCTGCCCGCCAGATCGCGCGCCGCTCCCTGCGTGAACTGCACGACCCACGCCTTCGACGCCCCGTACGTCCCCCGCGGCACGAAGGCCGCCACGGACGCCACGTTCACCACACCCCCGCGCCCGCGCTCCCGCATCGCCGCGCTCGCCGCCGACGTCAGCCGCAGCACCGCCTCGCAGTGCACCTTGAGCATCTTCAGCTCATCGGCCATCGATACGTCGAGATAGCGGCCCTTGTTGCCGAAGCCGGCGTTGTTGATCAGCAGGTCGACGGGGTTCTTGCGGTCGCCGAGCCGGGCGGCCACCGCCTCGATGCCCTCGTCCGTGGCGAGGTCGGCGGCGCGCACCTCCGCCTCGATGCCGTGCCGGTCGTGCAGTTCGGTCGCCTGCTCGCGCAGCCGCTTGGTGTCGCGTGCCACGAGGACGAGATCATGCCCGTCCGCCGCCAGCCGCCGCGCGAACGCGGCGCCGATGCCCGCGGTCGAACCCGTGATGAGAGCCGTTGTCATGGCAGAAGGTTAGTGACCCGGAGTGCGGACGTCCGTTCTCTGCACGCGCCCTCCCGAAGGTGAAGACCCCGTGGACACCCACCCGTGACGGCGCTTCAGCCGCCGTACGCCCCGCCCTGCTTCGCGCCGTACTTCTCGACGTACTCCCGGGCCGCCGCCAGCGCCTCCGGATGCAGTGCCTCGCCCGCCGCGAGCAGTCGGGGCAGCAGCTCACGGTGTGTGGTGGTGGCCTGGAACCCCATCCGCGCCGTCACCTCGTGCTCCGGCACGTGGACGATCTCGACCGGATCCCCCGCGCGGACCTCGCCCGGCGCGATCACTCGCAGATACGCGCCCGTCGCGGCCTTCTGCGTGAACCGCTTGACCCACCGCTGCTCACCCATATGGCCCTGGAAGGTGAGGCAGGGTATCCGTCCGCCCGTCACCTCCAGGATCACCTCCGCGCCGATCCGCCAGCGCTCGCCGATCCGCGCCCCGGACACGTCCAGTCCGGCGGTGGTGAGGTTCTCGCCGAACGCGCCGTTGGCCAGCGGGCGTCCCAGTTCGCGCTCCCAGTCGTCGAGGTCCTCGCGCGCCACGGCGTACACCGCCTGGTCGGCGCCGCCGTGATGGCGCAGGTCGCACACCGCGTCCCCGGCGAGCCCGCTCGCCCCGACCCCCTTCGGTCCGGGCGCCGAGATTCGCACGGACCCCTCGACGGGCCGCTTGTCGATACCGGTCAGCCCCTGCGGCTGATCGGTGTAAGGCACGGCCTTCGGACGACCCAGATTCACGGACAGAAGCCTCATGTCCGAACGGTAGGCCACCGAAGGTCAAAGTGTCGACGCATTATTCGCCGACGCATCCAAGGATCACTTATGCTCAGGAAGTGATCGAGGCCCGTCATCTCCGTGTCCTGCGCGCCGTGGCCGCCACCGGCTCCTTCTCGGCGGCGGGGCGTGAGCTGGGCTGCACCCAGCCTGCCGTCAGCCAGCAGATGAAGGCCCTGGAGGCGTCCGTCGGCACGCCCCTGCTGATCCGCAGCGGCCGCGAGATGCGCCTGACCCAGGCGGGCGAGGCCCTCGTACGGCATGCGGTCGGCATCCTCTCCGGACTCACCGCCGCCGAGGAGGAGGTCGCCGCCATCGCCGGCCTGCGCGCCGGCCGGGTCCGCCTGGTCTCCTTCCCCAGCGGCAGCTCGACCCTCGTCCCCACCGCCCTCGCCGCCCTGCGCGCCGCCCACCCCGGCACCCGCGTCTCCCTGGAGGAGGCCGAGCCGCCGAACTCCGTGGAGCTGCTGCGCGCCGGCGACTGCGACATCGCCCTCGCCTTCCGCTACGAGCGCGCGGCGGGCGGCGCGGGCGGCGAGGAGTGGGACGACCTGGTCGTACGGCCGCTGCTGACGGACCGCCTGGTCGCGCTCGTGCCCGAACGCCACCGCCTCGCGCGTGCGCAGTCCCTCGCCATCGGCGAACTGGCCCGGGAGCCCTGGATCGCGGGCTGTCCGCGCTGCCGAGGCCAGCTGGTGGAGGTGTGCGAGAGCGCGGGCTTCACGCCCCGCATCGACTTCGCGACCGACGACTACCCGGCGGTGGTCGGCCTGGTGGGCGCGGGCCTGGGCGTCGCCGTCCTGCCCCAGCTCGCGACCGAGTCCGTACGGCCCCGAGGGGCGCGCGCGGTGACGCTGGAGCCGGCGGTGCGGCGGGAGATCGTGGCGCTCACCCTGCCGGATCTGGCCCAGGTGCCGGCGGTGGCGGCGACGCTGGAGCAGCTGGAGCGGGCCGCGGCGCGCCCCTGACCTCGTCGAAGTCGTGACGGCAGAGAGAACGGCGAGCACCTACGCGTGCCCGCCGCTTGGTTGCAGAAACGTTCCTTCACGTGTTCGAAGCGGTGTCCCTCACGCCGGTCGACGCCGTCACCAGGCGGTTGCGCGCCCGTCCCATGAGCTCCTCGCGCTCGTCCTCGGTCAATCCGCCCCACACGCCGTACGGCTCACGTACGGCCAGTGCGTGCGCCGCGCACTGCGCGCGGACCGGACACCTCATGCAGACCTCCTTGGCCGAGTTCTCTCGAGCGCTCCGAGCCGCCCCGCGCTCACCCTCCGGATGGAAGAAGAGCGAACTGTCCACCCCGCGGCAGGCAGCCAGGAGCTGCCAGTCCCACAGGTCAGCGTTCGGTCCGGGAAGGCGGGAGAAATCTGCCATTGCGTGACCCCTTGTAGCCGTTCTGAGCGGATACGGTGCCCACGACCGTACAACTACGATCTAAGGAGATGAAAATATGACTCATTGCGAATCTAGCCTCAGACACCAGTAAAAGGGAAGAAATAGGGCCGAATGGGGCATGGGTTGTGATGAAAGCTTGAGGGTCCGCGCGGCTGTCTCCACCGTGTCCGCCCCCTCACGTAGAGTGCCGAAGAATGCACGCAGCCCCGTAACTCTTTCGAGTGACCGTCGTTGAGAGTGCGGAGGCGGTTGAAAACACAAACGCTCGGACAGGCGTCCGAGACGGTCGACCGCACAGGTGACGATTTCGTACCAGCCTGGAGGCACAAGGTGACGCGCATCAGCTGCGGAGGGCGGCCATGACATCCGTCCTCGTCTGCGACGACTCCCCGCTTGCCCGAGAGGCGCTCCGCCGCGCGGTCGCGACCGTGCCCGGCGTCGAGCGCGTGACGACGGCGGCCAACGGCGAGGAAGTTCTCCGCCGCTGGGGCGCCGACCGCTCGGACCTGATTCTGATGGACGTACGCATGCCCGGACTGGGCGGCGTCGAGACGGTTCGGCGGCTGCTGTCCGCCGACCCCGGTGCGCGCATCATCATGCTCACCGTCGCCGAGGACCTGGACGGCGTCGCCCTCGCGGTGGCCGCCGGCGCCCGCGGCTATCTGCACAAGGACGCCTCGCGCGCCGAACTGCGCGCGACCGTCACCCAGGCGCTCGCCGACCCCACCTGGCGACTGGCCCCCCGTCGGCTGCGCTCGGCCGAGATGGGCGCCGCGCCCACGCTCACCGCGCGTGAGATCCAGGTCCTCGAAGGCATGAGCCACGGCCGCTCCAACGCGGAGATCGGCCGTGAGCTGTTCCTCTCCGAGGACACCGTCAAGACGCACGCCCGACGGCTCTTCAAGAAGCTCGGCGCATCGGACCGCGCACACGCCGTGGCGCTCGGCTTCCGGTGGGGGCTGGTCCGCTAGGACCTGCCCGGCACGTCCCGCTGGTCCGGCCGTCCTGCCCGCCCGGCACGTCCGCCCGGCACGGCCTGCCTGTCCGGCGCCCGTCCCTCCCGCCTCTCCGGCAGGACCCGCCGGAGAGGTCCTGCGGGCCCGTCTCCGCGTCCCCCGGCCCACGTTCCCGGACCGGTCCGGGAACGTGGGCCGGGGGACGGGGTCGAGGACGCCTTCACGGGACGATCTTGGGCCGTCCGGCGTATACGAGCCGGGTCGCGAGCCGTGTTCGGAGTCGCCTTTCATCCAGCGGAGGGGAGCCGGGGCATGAGCGAACCTTCCTGCTCAGACGGGGTGGAGAGCCCCGCGGAGAACCCCGCCCGCCGCACGGTGGACGGGGGTGGCACAGGGCCTCGTCGAGCGCCCGCTGCTCGTTTCGCCGCGGATGCCGCATCCTTGAGGTGTGGAGTTCCTCGGGGACGAGTCGGTCGAGCGGGAGGGGAGGGCGCAGGGGATGAGTTCCGGCGCACCTGCTCATAACGCTTCGGTGCACAACGACGGGCACGGTGCCGCGGCCCCTCCGGCCGCAGGGCACCATGGACCGATGCGCGATGACGAGGCGGTCACTGCCGTGGGGACGATCGGGGCACTCGTCCATCGCGCCGTAGACGGCGACGAACAGGCCACCCACGACCTGCTCGCCCACGTCCACCCCCTGGCGCTGCGCTACTGCCGCACCCGGCTGTCCCGGCTGCCCGGCGACGCGCGCCACTTCGTGGAGGACCTCGCCCAGGAGGTCTGCGTCGCGGTCCTCCTCGCCCTGCCCCGCTACCGCGACACGGGCAGGCCCTTCGAGGCCTTCGTCTTCGCCATCGCCGCCCACAAGGTCGCCGACCTCCAGCGCGCCGCCATGCGCCACCCGGGCTCCACGGCGGTCCCGTCGGACGAGATGCCCGAGCGGCCCGACGACTCCCTCGGCCCCGAGGAGCGCGCCCTGCTCAGCAGCGACGCCGAATGGGCGAAGAAACTGCTGGCCAACCTGCCCGACAACCAGCGGGAGCTGCTCCTGCTGCGCATCGCCGTGGGGCTCACGGCAGAGGAGACCGGCCAGATGTTGGGAATGTCACCCGGCGCGGTCCGCGTGGCCCAGCACCGGGCGCTGAGCAGGCTGCGAGCACTCGCAGAGCAGTAGCCGCGCGGCAGCCGCCCCTGCGGTGCCTGCGGTCCCTACGGTTTCGGCCCCTTCGGTGAACAGGGCGCCCGCCGATTCCGTACGAACATACGAAGCCCGGAGTCACACTCGACCGTGGAATTCGGGAGCCGCGCTTCCCGTTAGCATGGACATCCGCACCGATCAAGGCCATTTGGGGAAGGTGTCATGACTGCCAACGTCGACGGAGTGCCCGGTAAATTCGCGACCCTCGGGCTCACCTACGACGACGTGCTGCTGCTGCCGGGTGCATCCGAGGTGCTCCCCAACGCGGTCGACACCTCGTCCCGCATCTCCCGTAATGTCCGGGTCAATATCCCGCTGCTGTCGGCGGCGATGGACAAGGTGACCGAGTCCCGCATGGCGATCGCGATGGCCCGCCAGGGCGGCGTCGGCGTGCTGCACCGCAACCTCTCCATCGAGGACCAGGTCAACCAGGTCGACCTGGTGAAGCGCTCCGAGTCCGGCATGGTCACCGACCCGATCACGGTGCACCCGGACGCGACCCTGGCCGAGGCCGACGCCCTGTGCGCCAAGTTCCGCATCAGCGGTGTCCCGGTCACGGACGGCAACAAGAAGCTCCTCGGCATCGTCACCAACCGCGACATGGCCTTCGAGTCCGACCGCTCGCGCCAGGTGCGCGAGGTCATGACCCCGATGCCGCTGGTCACCGGCTACGTCGGCATCTCCGGCACAGACGCCATGGAGCTGCTGCGCCGCCACAAGATCGAGAAACTTCCCCTGGTCGACGAGGCGGGCGTCCTCAAGGGCCTCATCACGGTCAAGGACTTCGTCAAGGCCGAGCAGTACCCCCGGGCCGCCAAGGACGCCGAGGGCCGCCTGCTCGTCGGCGCCGCCGTCGGCGCCAGCCCCGAGGCCCTGGAGCGCGCCCAGGCGCTCGCCGAGGCCGGCGTGGACTTCCTGGTCGTCGACACCTCGCACGGCCACAACAGCAACGCCCTCAGCTGGATGTCGAAGATCAAGTCGAGCGTGCGCGTCGACGTGATCGGCGGCAACGTCGCCACGCGCGACGGCGCCCAGGCCCTGATCGACGCAGGCGTCGACGGCATCAAGGTCGGTGTCGGCCCCGGTTCGATCTGTACCACCCGCGTGGTCGCCGGCATCGGCGTCCCGCAGGTCACCGCCATCTACGAGGCCTCGCTCGCGGCCCGTCCGGCCGGTATCCCGCTCATCGGCGACGGCGGCCTGCAGTACTCCGGCGACATCGGCAAGGCGCTCGCCGCCGGCGCCGACACCGTGATGCTGGGCAGCCTGCTCGCGGGCTGCGAGGAGTCCCCGGGCGAGCTGCAGTTCATCAACGGCAAGCAGTTCAAGTCGTACCGCGGCATGGGCTCCCTCGGCGCCATGCAGTCCCGTGGGCAGGCGAAGTCGTACTCCAAGGACCGCTACTTCCAGGCGGAGGTCGCAGCCGACGACAAGCTCGTCCCCGAGGGCATCGAGGGCCAGGTGCCCTACCGCGGCCCCCTCGGCAACGTGCTGCACCAGCTCGTCGGCGGACTGCGCCAGACCATGGGCTACGTGGGCGCGGCCACCATCGAGGAGATGGAGACCAAGGGCCGCTTCGTCCGGATCACGTCCGCGGGTCTCAAGGAGAGCCACCCCCACGACATCCAGATGACCGTCGAGGCGCCGAACTACAGCAGCCAGTGACGCGCACGCGCGCGTAGGGCATTCCCAAGGGGGCCACGGAGACACTCCGTGGCCCCCTTGTCGTACCCGTCGGCGATACTGGGAGACGCTGCAACGCATCAGGGAAAGGCCACAACGTGACTGAGATCGAGATCGGGCGCGGCAAGCGCGGCCGCCGGGCGTACGCCTTCGACGACATCGCCGTCGTCCCCAGCCGCCGTACGCGGGACCCGAAGGAGGTCTCGATCGCCTGGCAGATCGACGCCTACCGCTTCGAGCTGCCCTTCCTGGCCGCCCCCATGGACTCGGTCGTCTCCCCGGCCACCGCGATCCGCATCGGCGAGCTCGGCGGCCTCGGCGTCCTCAACCTCGAGGGCCTGTGGACACGCTACGAGGACCCGCAGCCGCTGCTCGACGAGATCGCCGAGCTGGACGCGGACACCGCGACCCGCCGCCTCCAGGAGATCTACGCCGCCCCCATCAAGGAGGAGCTGATCGGGCAGCGCATCAAGGAGGTGCGCGACTCGGGCGTGGTCACCGCCGCCGCGCTCTCCCCGCAGCGCACGGCCCAGTTCTCCAAGGCCGTCGTCGACGCGGGCGTGGACATCTTCGTCATCCGCGGCACGACGGTCTCGGCGGAGCACGTCTCCGGCTCGCACGAGCCGCTGAACCTGAAGCAGTTCATCTACGAACTCGACGTCCCGGTGATCGTCGGCGGCTGCGCCACCTACACCGCGGCCCTGCACCTGATGCGCACCGGCGCGGCGGGCGTGCTCGTCGGCTTCGGCGGCGGCGCGGCGCACACCACGCGCAACGTGCTGGGCATCCAGGTCCCGATGGCCACGGCGGTCGCCGACGTGGCCGCCGCCCGCCGGGACTACATGGACGAGTCCGGCGGCCGGTATGTGCACGTGATCGCGGACGGCGGCGTCGGCTGGTCCGGCGACCTGCCCAAGGCGATCGCCTGCGGCGCCGACTCCGTGATGATGGGCTCCCCGCTCGCGCGCGCGACCGACGCGCCGGGCCGGGGCAACCACTGGGGCATGGAGGCCGTCAACGAGGAGCTGCCGCGCGGCAAGAAGGTCGACCTCGGCACCGTCGGCACCATCGAGGAGGTCCTCACGGGCCCGTCCCACACGCCCGACGGCTCGATGAACTTCTTCGGCGCCCTGCGCCGCGCCATGGCCACCACCGGCTACAGCGAACTGAAGGAGTTCCAGCGCGTCGAGGTGACGGTCGCGGACTCGGTGCACCGACGGTAGTCCCGTAGTGCCGTAGACGGTCGAGAGGGGCCGGTCAGCTCACTTGGGTGAGCTGACCGGCCCCTTCTGCGTGCTCGGACGGACCTGAGGCGCGTGGGTGTGGGTCGGGGGCGCGCGGTTGCGTTCAGGGCGGATACGGGCTGGTCAGGTGGGTCGCGGGCGATAGCGTCCGGAGTGGCGCCCCGGTTGTGTGGGGTGCCCCCTTCCAAGGACATCGTTCCGGACCCCGGCCCTCGGGGCCCGGCCCGAGTTCCTGAACGAGCCGTCCACCGGGCCATCTGGGCGGCGTGGTGGAAGGGGGCACCCATGGGACGCCACCGCAAGCCCACCCGCTGGGACCGACTCCGTCTTCGGATGGTGCAGTGCCGGAGGAGGTGGATCTTGCGTCTTTTCGGATGGTGAGCGGCCGCCCCCAACCACAATAGGGGCGGACACTCCGTGATCCATCCAGGAGCCTGCCGCAGTGCCCACTGCGGTGGGCTCCACCTGTTTCTATTTCGGACGGTGAGCGGCCGCCCCCAAACACATTAGGGGCGGACACTCCGTGATCCATCCAGGAGCCTGCCGCAGTGGCCACTGCGGTGGGCCTCACCTGTTTCGTACGTTACCGGCGTGCCGTGCCGTGCGCCACCAGCCCCCGGAGCCCGGGTCGGCCGCGTGCGCCCCATTTCACAACCGATGCGCCGCCCCCGTGGGAGTGGCCCCCCGTGTGTCCAGCAACAGCTGGGCCTTCACCGACAGGCCCTGGAGGTCGTACGTGCGGTGCTGCTGGAGGAGGATCGTCAGGTCGGCGTCGGCGGCGGCCTCGTAGAGGGAGTCGGCGCGCGGCACCGGACGGTCCAGGACGCTCCAGGACGGTACGTGCGGGTCGTGGTAGCTGACGGCGGCGCCCAGCTCCATCAGACGGATCGCGATCTCGCGCGCGGGGGTGGCGGTCTGGTCGGCGAGGTCGGGCTTGTAGGTGACGCCGAGCAGCAGCACGCGCGCGCCCCGCGCCGACTTGCCGTGCTCGTTCAGGAGCGCGGCGGCGCGCTGGACGACGTAGCGGGGCATGCGGCTGTTGACCTGCTGGGCGAGTTCGACCATGCGCAGGGGGCCGCCGGGGTGGTGGCCGGTGCGGTCCAGGGGGACGGAGTGGCCGCCGACGCCCGGGCCGGGGCGGAACGCCTGGAAGCCGAACGGCTTGGTCTCCGCGCAGCGGATGACGTCCCACAGGTCGACGCCGAGGTCGTGGCAGAGGACGGCCATCTCGTTGACGAGGGCGATGTTGACGTGCCGGAAGTTGGTCTCCAGGAGCTGCACGGTCTCCGCTTCCCGCAGCCCACGCGCGCGTACCACCTTGTCGGTGAGACGGCCGTAGAAGGCGGCGGCCGACTCGGTGCAGGCGGGGGTGAGGCCGCCGATGACCTTCGGGGTGGTGGCCGGGGAGAAGTCGCGGCCGCCGGGGTCGACCCGGCTGGGGGAGTAGGCGAGGTGGAAGTCGCGGCCCGCGCGCAGGCCGGAGGTCTCCTCCAGGATCGGGCGCAGGAACTCCTCCGTCGTCCCCGGGTGCACGGGCGACTCGAGGATCACGGTGGTGTGCGGGCGCAGCTGTCCGGCCAGGGTGCGGGCGGCCGCCTCGACCTGGCTCAGGTCGAGTCCGCCGTCCGCGTCGCGCGGGGTGGGGGCGCAGATGACGGCCGTGCGCACCCGGCCCAGTTCCGCCGGGTCGGTGGCGGGCCGGAAACCCCCCGAGAGCATCCGGCGCAGTTCGGCGGGGCTGAGGGAGCCCGCCTCGGGGCCGGTCCGGTAGCCGAGGGTGGGGATGCCGGCGGCCACGGCGGCCTGGGCCAGGGGCAGGCCGAGCGGGCCGAGTCCGATGACGGCGAGATCTGCGGGCATGGCGTATGCCGTCCTTCCCAGTAACCGAAGCGGGACAGGTGCGCAAGCCCTGTGGACAGGATGGGCGAGCGCAATGTCAGACTAGGAGTAAATATGACCGTTATGCGGGATTGATCGACTGTGTTTTCCCGTAGACCCGTTCCGGTCACGTGAGTTTCCGGGAGAGTTGTCCACAGGCTGGGGGCATGTGGTGGCTGAAGTCGGGCAACAAGGTCAGAATCTGGTCATGGGGGAAACGGGCCGGGCCTCGCCCTGAGGGTGCGGCCGGCGCGACCGACAGCGGGAGGCAGCGGTGAGGACAGCGACACTGGGGCCGGCGCAGCGAGCCGAGTCTCTGGCGGGCATGGCCGAGCGCGAGCTGGACGTACTGGTCGTCGGAGCCGGAGTGGTCGGCGCGGGCACCGCCCTCGACGCCGTGACACGCGGCCTGTCCACGGGCCTGGTCGAAGCCCGGGACTGGGCGTCGGGCACGTCGAGCAGGTCCAGCAAACTGATCCACGGCGGACTGCGCTATCTGGAGATGCTCGACTTCACCCTCGTCCGCGAGGCGCTGAAGGAACGCGGACTGCTCCTGGAACGCCTGGCCCCCCACCTGGTCAAGCCCGTTCCGTTCCTCTACCCGCTCCAGCACAAGGGCTGGGAGCGCCTCTACGCCGGCTCGGGCGTCGCGCTCTACGACGCGATGTCCATGGCCCGCGGCCACGGCCGGGGCCTGCCCCTGCACCGCCACCTCAGCCGCACCCGCGCCCTGCGCGTCGCCCCCGCCCTGAAGAAGGACGCCCTGGTCGGCGCGCTGCAGTACTACGACGCCCAGATGGACGACGCCCGCTTCGTCGCCACCCTCGTGCGCACGGCCGCGTCCTACGGCGCGAAGACGGCCAACCGCGCGCGCGTCACGAGCTTCCTGCGCGAGGGCGAACGAGTCGTCGGCGCACGCGTCCAGGACGTCGAGGGCGGCGGGGAGTACGAGATCCGCGCCCGCCAGATCGTCAACGCCACCGGCGTGTGGACCGACGACACGCAGGCGATGGTGGGCGAACGGGGACAGTTCCACGTCCGCGCCTCCAAGGGCATCCACCTGGTCGTCCCGAGGGACCGGATCAGCTCCTCCACCGGACTGATCCTGCGCACCGAGAAGTCCGTGCTGTTCGTCATCCCCTGGGGACGGCACTGGATCATCGGCACCACCGACACCGACTGGGACCTCGACAAGGCCCACCCGGCCGCGTCCAGTGCGGACATCGACTACCTCCTTGAGCACGTGAACTCCGTGCTCCGCACCCCGCTCACCAGGGACGACGTCGAAGGCGTGTACGCAGGTCTACGACCGCTGCTGGCCGGCGAGTCGGACGCCACCAGCAAGCTGTCACGCGAGCACACCGTCGCCCATCCGGTGCCGGGGCTCGTCGTGGTCGCGGGCGGCAAGTACACGACGTACCGGGTGATGGCCAAGGACGCCGTCGACGAGGCCGTGCACGGGCTCGACCAGCGCGTCGCCGAGTGCGTCACCGAGGACGTCCCGCTGCTGGGCGCGGAGGGCTACCGGGCCCTGTGGAACGCGCGAGCGCGGACGGCCGCACGGACCGGGCTGCACGTGGTGCGGATCGAGCACCTGCTGAATCGCTTCGGCACGATGTCCGAGGAGATCCTCGACCTCATCGCCTCGGACCCCTCCCTCGGCGAGCCCCTCCAGGCCGCCGACGACTACCTCCGCGCCGAGATCGTCTACGCCGCCTCCCACGAGGGCGCACGCCATCTCGACGACGTGCTGACCCGACGCACCCGCATCTCCATCGAGACCTTCGACCGCGGGATGCGCAGCGCCCGGGAGGCAGCTGAGCTGATGGCGCCGGTGCTGGGCTGGGACAAGGACCAGATCGAGCGCGAGGTCGAGCACTACGAGAAGCGGGTGGAGGCCGAGCGCGAGTCCCAACTCCAGCCCGACGACCTGACGGCGGACGCGGCACGACTGGGGGCGCCGGACATCGCGCCGCTGTGACGTGCGGGGCCTGTGGCCGGGTGCCCGCTCTTTCACTCGAACGGGTGTCGTGAACCGGGATCTCCGTTCGGAACCCGCTCGTTCTACGGGGTGCGGGGGCAGAACTCGGCGGCGAGCAGGGCCGGTTCGAGGCCGGGATCTGCGACCGCCGTCGTGTTCACCCGGAAGGTGAGGACACGCCGACCGTCGAGGGTGGCCGCGGTGCGCACGTAGCTGCCCGAGATCCGGCCGTTGTGCCCCCACACCGTGACGCCGCACGGAAGCCTCACGGGAAACAGCCCCATGCCGTACGAGCCGTGTGCGGTACGGGTGTCGAGCATCTCGCGCAGCCAACGCGAGGACAGCAGCTCGCCGCCGAGCAGCGCCGCGTAGAAGCGGTCCAGGTCGGCGAGCGTGGTCACCAACTCGCCCGCGGCCCCGGCCACCCGCGGGTCGAGCTCGGTGACGTCGGTTCCGTCCGTGTCGTAGGCGCGACCGTGCGGAGAGGGAAGAGAGGTGCGGGAGCCCGGGAAGGAGGTGCCCGTCAGACGCAGGGGAGCGATGATCCGCCGCTCGGCCTCCATGGCGTACGAGTGGCCGGTGACCTGCTCGACGACCAGGCCGAGCAGGACGTAGTTGGTGTTGGAGTAGACGAAGCGGCCGCGGTCGGCCGGAGGGTGGGTGAGCGCGATACGCACAGCTTGAAGCGGGGTGACGGGGACGACGCCCTCGGTGTCCCGGGTGAAGTCGTACAGGCCGCTGGTGTGGGTCAGCAGGGAACGCAGGGTCAGCGCGCGCCCGTCGTTGCCCGCCCCGCGCACCAGTCCCGGCAGATGCGACTCCACCGTGTCGGACAGCGACAGCCGGTGTTCGGCGGCCAGTTGGAGCACGACGGTCGCGAGGAAGCTCTTCGTGACGCTGCCGGCCCGGAAGCGGTCGGCCCGGGAGATCCCGGGACCCGCCTCGGCGTAGCGGGTGCCGGACTCCTCACGGGCCAGCAGGGCCGCGGCGGGGGCCTGACCCCGAGTGACGAGCAGGGGGAGAAGGGCATCCGTGGGCGGGGTCGAGGTCGCCTGCGATCCGGTCGCGGCCAGGCCGAGGAGAGCCAGGGCCAGCGACACGGCCGACAGGCTCCTGAACGGCGGCGACATGCGGATCCTCCTTTCTCGTCGCGGTGCGGTCGAGTCCCGTCGAGTTCTGCCGAGTCGCGTCGAGCCCATCATCCAGGGGTGGGGAGGGGGCACTTCATCGGGGCCGGGGCCGGGCCGGGGCATGGGCATGGGGCGAGGCCTGGGCCGGGCATGGGCTTGGGCCGAGGTCCGGCCCAGGCCCGGCCGGTGCTTGGGCCGAGGGCGGGGCTTGGGCCTGGGCTTAGGGCTGGGCTTGGGCCGAGGGCGAGGGCGAGGGCGGGGGCGGGGAGGGGGAGGGGGAGGGGGAGGGGGAGGCGGAGGGAGGGGGGAAAGGGGGAATTCGCAGGTGGGGCAGGTGGTGTTCCTCGGGTGGTGTGGGTGTTGTGGTGCTGTTTGGCCGGAGACTGCTGCACCTTCTGGCCTGAATGCTCCTGTCCTGGGGTGAGGTGTGGATGTCGTGAGAGGCACCCTGGGCGTCGGGCACTTGTCGGGTGAGGGACAATGAAGGCTCTGTCAGGGCGGGTTGCATGAGGGGACGCATGTCGGAGGCGGAGCGGGCGGGGTCATCCCGTCAGGACAAGAGCGCACGTCTCCTCGCCGGGCGGTACCGGCTGGGAGACGTACTCGGCCGCGGCGGCATGGGGACGGTGTGGCGGGCGGAGGACGAGACCCTCGGACGCACTGTCGCCGTCAAGGAGCTGCGGTTCCCGGGGAACATCGACGACGACGAGAAGCGCCGGCTGATCACGCGGACGCTGCGCGAGGCCAAGGCCATTGCGCGGATCCGTAACAACAGCGCGGTGACGGTCTTCGACGTGGTCGACGAGGACGACCGGCCGTGGATCGTGATGGAGCTCGTCGAGGGCAAGTCGCTCGCCGAGGTCATCCGCGAGGACGGCGTGCTGGAGCCCAGGCGTGCGGCGGAGGTCGGGCTCGCGATTCTCGACGTGCTGCGTTCGGCGCACCGTGAGGGGATTCTGCACCGTGACGTGAAGCCGTCCAACGTGCTGATCGCCGAGGACGGCCGGGTCGTGCTCACTGACTTCGGTATCGCGCAGGTCGAGGGCGACCCGTCCATCACCTCCACCGGCATGCTCGTCGGCGCGCCCTCCTACATCTCCCCGGAGCGGGCCCGCGGGCACAAGCCGGGGCCGGCGGCGGACCTGTGGTCGCTCGGCGGGCTGCTGTACGCGGCGGTCGAGGGCTCGCCCCCGTATGACAAGGGCTCCGCGATCGCCACGCTCACCGCGGTGATGACCGAGCCGTTGGAGGAGCCGAAGAACGCGGGTCCGCTGAGGGACGTCATCTACGGTCTGCTCACCAAGGATCCCGCACGGAGGCTCGATGACGCCGGTGCGCGGTCGATGCTCAGCGCGGTGATCCACGCGCCCGAGCCCAGGGAGGTCGAGCCGGCCGACGCGACGACGGTCGTGCCGCTGCCGGCACAGCCGGACTCCCCGGAGAACAAGGGGAGTTCGGGCGGCGGGGAGGCCGGCGAGAAGTTGCGCGGGGCGTTCCGGTCCGTGCGCAAGGCCGCCGTCGCGGCCGGAGCGGCCACCTCTGCGGCCGCGTCCCGCGCCAAGTCGACGAACGGGTCTGCGACTTCGGCTTCGACCGCGGCTTCGGCTGCGACTTCGGCTTCGGGGGCCGTGCGGGCGGATGAGGCGAAGAAGGGCACCGGGGCTGCTGCGGCTTCCGCCGAGGTTACGGCTTCCTCTCCCTCTACCTCCGTCTCGCCCTCTCCTGCTTCTTCTTCCTTTTCCTCTTCCTCCCCTTCTGCCTCTGCTGTGTCTGCCTCGAAGGGCAGGACCACGGGTGCGGCCACGGTCACCACCGCTTCGGCGACCCCGTCGGCAGCCGGTGTCGGTTCTGGCGCCGGCGCCCGTGCCGGTGGGCGGAGTTCGGGGTGGCCCGTGATGACGCCTCCGGATCTGCCGCCGCGGTCGGTGCCCAGGGCGCCGCTCACCGATGTGGTGCCGAAGCGGACGCTGGTGATCATCGCGCTGGTGGTGGTGCTCGCGGTGCTCGGTACCGTGCTGGCCCTCACGCTGGGCGGCGGGGACGACGACAAGGCGAGCGGCTCGAAGAGCGGTGGCTCCAAGGCGGTCGCGGGCGGCACGGCGAGCGACAGCGCGAGTGCCTCCACCAAGGAGGACAAGGGGGACTCGGAGTCCGGGGACGGCACGGACGGTGGGACCCGGACGGACGGTTCGGCGTCGCAGTCCGCCACGGCCGGCTCCTCGTCCAGCAACGGCGCCTCCACGGACGGGGGCGCCGGGTCCGACGTATCCGCCAATGAGGACGGGCAGGCGACGACGACGTACAAGGGGAGTCAGGGGTACTCGATCGGGCTGCCCGCCGGGTGGGAGTTCCAGTCCACCGGGTCCGCGGGGGACCGGTTCACGGGGCCCGACGGGCAGAAGCTGCTCGTGGCCTGGACGACCACGCCCAAGGACGACCCCGTCGCCGACTGGGAGAACCAGGAGCGCTACATGACGCGCTCGCAGTACAAGAAGATCCGAATAGCGGAGGTGGACTACCGCGGCTGGAACACGGCCGACTGGGAGTTCACCTATGTGGAGAGCGGGACCAAGTACCGCACGGTCGACCGTGGGTTCGTCGTGAACGGCAGCCTGGGGTACGCGCTGATGTACACGGCGAAGTCCGCCGCGTGGGGCACCGATCTGCGGGAGACCACCTGGGCGACGCTCGCGGACACCTTCACGCCGAAGAAGTAGCCGAAGTAGCCGAAGCAGCCGAAGTGGCGAGGCCTTCGGGGCCTGCTGGCGGTCCGTGCGGGGCCTGTTGCGGGTGCGAGATCTTGCATCCCCTCTTTGCGGGTTGCCTCCGGCACGTATCGTGAGTGCTTGCGGACCGTACGCAGCCAGCTGTACGGCCGAATATGGCTGGAACGGCACGCAAGGTGAACGGAATTGACCGACCTGGCGGCCGGGGGAGGCAACGTGGACGACTATGCGGGACGGGTACTCGCCGACCGCTACCGCTTGCCGCTGCCTCCCGCGGAGGAGTACGAACTCACCGAGACCCGGGCCTTCGACACCTACAGCGGGCAGGAAGTCCTGGTCCGGCAGGTGCCGTTGCCGGAGGTCGTCGAGGCGGAGGTGCTCGACGCGGAGGGGCTGCCCGAGGGGTTCACGGCGCGTGAGCGCGGGGCCCGGCGGCCGGGAGCGCGAGCGGGCGCGGGGCTGGGCACGGGCGCGGGCGCCGGGGCGCGACGGCCCGCCGATCCCGTCGTACGACGGGCGGTTGAGGCGGCGCAGGCCGCGGCGAGCATTCCCGACCATCCTCGGCTCGACCAGGTCTTCGACGTGTTCGCCGACGGCGGTTCGCTGTGGATAGTGAGTGAACTGGTGGCCGCGCGGCCCCTGTCGGCGCTGCTCGCCGAGAAGCCCCTGACGCCGTACCGGGCGGCCGAGGTCGCCTCCGACGTGCTCATGGCGCTTCGGGTGCTGCACGCGCACGGCTGGGTGCATCGCAACATCACCGCGCGCACGGTCCTGGTCTGCGACGACGGCCGGGTCATGCTGACCGGACTGGCGGTCGGGGCGGCGGAAGAGGCGCTGTGCGGGTACGACCCGGTGCCGGTGGAGGAGGGGCAGGGCGCGCCGGGGCAGGAGAGCGGAGGCCTTCGCTCCGCCGTGCCGCCGACGGGAATGGGCGGCCCGGGTGGTTACGGCGGTCCCGGTGGTTCGGGGGGGTCCGGTGGGTCTGCCGGTTCCGGGCCGGTGGCGGGGGCTGGGGCCGGTGGTGTCGGTGCGGTGGATCCCGAGGCTGCTCGGCGGGCCGCCATCGAGGCGCGGGCGGCCGGTGGGCTGCCGGGAGCCGGGGACGAGTCGGCGAACGGGGCCGGGACATCGGGAGCGGTGGCCCGTAGGGCGGCCGTGGAGACCGGTGGGGACATTCGTGCCGCGCGGGCCGGGGCGATCGCCGCGTATCGCGCGGGGGCGCGGGCGGCGGCCCGGGTCCAGGAGACGCAGAACGGACAGAACGGGCGGGCTGCCCTGCCGGGGGCCCGTACCCCGGAGGGGCCGCCCGGACAGATCGCCGACCCCTACGGCGTCCGCGGCGCGCCGACGCCCGGGGCCGGTTCGGCAGGCTACGGGCCGGGGCCGGGGCCGGGTTCAGGGCCGGGGCCTGGGTCGAGCGCGTCGGCGGGGGGCCCGGCGTCGGCGGGGTACGCTCCCACGTCACCCGCTCCGGCGCAGCAGCTTCCCGGGTCGGCCCAGCCGCTTCCGGGTTCCGCCCAGGAGCTCCCCGCTTCCGGACCATACGGCTCGTACGGCTCGTACGGCTCGTACGGCCCGTACGGTCCCCATGGCATCGCCGCTTCCGCAGCCACCCCTGCCCCTGCCCCCGCCCCCGCCTCTGCCCCTTCGCCTTCCGTCTCCCTCCCCGCTCAGTCGGTCGAGGGTTCCGGTGGGGCGCGTGCCGGGGCGCGTTGGGGCGATCCGGTGGCGGGGGCGCCCGGGGCGGCGGCTCGGCGGGGGCCTGCGACGGCGTTGGCCGCCGAGCGGGCCCGGCAGGCGCGGATGGCGGTCGTCGGGCCCGTCACCGAGCGGTGGGCGCCGGAGCAGGCGGGTCCGGTGCACGAGAACTGGCAGCTGGCCGCGCCGATCGGCCCGGCGACCGACCTGTGGGCGTTGGGGGCGTTGCTGTTCCGGGCCGTGCAGGGGCATGCGCCGTATCCGGAGGAGTCGACGGCGGAGCTGGTGCAGCTGGTGTGCGCCGAGCCGCCGGCCTTCGCCGAGGAGTGCGGGTCGCTGCGGCCCGTGGTGGAGTCGCTGCTGCGGCAGGACCCCACCGAGCGCCTCGACTTCGAGGAGCTGCGGGGCTGGCTGCGCTCGCTGGTGCGTTCCGCGCCGGAGCCGGAGGCGGGGACGTACGTCGTCGCCGCGCCGCCCGCCGACCCGCGTCGGCTGCCGATCGTCCGGCGCAAGGGCGAGTTGGTGCGCAGACGGCGTGCCGGGCTGCCCGCGACGCACGGGCGGCACAAGCGGGCGGCTCCGCGGGAGACGGGCCGTTCGCCGCGAAGCCTGGGGCGCGTGCTGCTCGTGCTGATACTGCTTCTGCTGGCCGCGGTGGTCGCGTACGCCGTGCTGTTCATGCCCAAGTCCGGGGAGGAGAACGCGGCCGGCACGGACGGGGGGCAGCGGACCGGGGCGACCGGGGCGACCGGGTCGGTCGGCCAGGACACCGAGGCGAGCAGTGAGCCCCGGCCGGACCAGACCTCGCCGGCGCCCAGTGGCAGCGCCTCCTCGGAGGCCGAGGCCACGCAGACGCAGACCGGGTCCGGTTCCGACGTCGCCGACGGCTTCACCCTGCGCAAGGACGCGGCCGGCTTCCAGGTGGCCGTGGCCAACGGCTGGGACCGTACGCCGAAGAACGGGCGCGGGCAGGTCGTCTACGCGCACGGGGACTTCGAGCTGATCGTCGTCCCCGGGCGGGACAGCGCCTCGAAGAACGGCAGCGACCCGATGGCGTACCAGCGGGACAAGGAGAGCGAGCTGCAGCCGTACCGGGACTCCAGTTGGGCGACGGCGTCGGGGCTGCGGACGATCCAGGTGGGCACGCGGGTCATGGCCGAGGGGCAGTTCACCTGGACCGACGGCGCCGGACGCGAGCTGTATGTGCGCAATCTGGCGATCCTCGTCGACGGGCGCTATCACGTCGTCCAGGTCCGCGGCCCCGAGGCCGAGCGGGACGAGGTGACGCGGTTGTACGAACAGGCGTCGGCCACCTATCAGTACACGGGCTGATCGGTCCAACAGGCTCGACGGGTGTCCACCGGTTCTGTTTCTGCTTCCCGTTTCGGTTCCCGGTGGACGTCAGAAGCGACAACCGTCACAGTGCGGTCTCCTTGGGCCCCTGATGGTTCCCCGGCCGCGGCCCGGTCTTTACGCTGACCCTGTCAAGAGCATTGCGGGGCAACGTGAATCAGATGCAGGGCCTGCTCCTCGCGGGCCGTTACCGGCTCGCCGACTCCATCGGCAGCGGGGGCATGGGCCGGGTGTGGCGTGCGCACGATGAGCTGCTGCACCGGGCCGTCGCCATCAAGGAGCTGACCGCAGCGCTCTACGTGTCCGAGGGCGACCGGACGATCCTGTTGGCGCGGACCAGGGCGGAGGCCCGGGCGGCCGCGCGGATCAACCACTCCGCCGTGGTCACCGTGCACGACGTGCTGGAACACGACGGCCGTCCGTGGATCGTGATGGAGCTGGTCGAGGGCCGTTCGCTGGCCGACGCGATCAAGGAGGACGGGCGGGTCGAGCCCGCCGAGGCGGCCCGGATCGGGCTGTGGGTGCTGCGCGCCCTGCGCGCCGCGCACTCCGCCGGCGTCCTGCACCGTGACGTCAAGCCCGGCAACGTGCTCCTCGGGCACGACGGCCGGGTGCTCCTCACCGACTTCGGCATCGCCCAGATCGAGGGCGACACGACCATCACCCGTACCGGGGAGGTCGTCGGCTCCGTCGACTACCTGGCCCCCGAACGGGTCCGCGGCCACGACCCCGGCTCGTCCTCCGACCTGTGGGCGCTCGGCGCGACGCTGTACACGGCGGTCGAGGGGCGTTCGCCGTTCCGCCGCACCTCGCCGCTGACCACCCTGCAGGCGGTCGTCGAGGAGCAGGCCGCCCAGCCGTCGTACGCGGGCCCGCTCGAGCCCGTCATCACCGCGCTGCTGCGCAAGGACCCGGCCGCCCGCCCCGACACCGCCGAGGCCGAGCAGCTCCTGGCCGAGGCGGCCGAAGGACGCCGCCCGAGCGCGGCGCAGGCATGGGTGCCTACGCAGTTCGGGGGGACCGACCGGGGTGCGGGCGGCATGTCGGGTACGGGCGGTACGGCGGGTACGGGGACGGCGTACGGCTCCGGCTCGTCCGGAGTCTCCAAAACCTCCGCCCTCTCCGCGGGGCAGGAGGCGTCGACCTCCGTACCGATGACCACCGGACCGACCGCGGTCGGCGGGGTCGGCACCGTGGACGGAGCCGTGGACGGCGTGGACAGCGGCCCCACGTACATCGGGCCGAACTCGTCCGCCGTGGCCGCCGCGTCCACTGCATCTCCGGCGTCCCACGACTCCCACGCCTCTCACACCTCCCACGGATCCCATGCGTCCCCCCGGCCGCCCCGGCGTCGTCGCCGTCGGCGCACGCTCGTGCTCGCGCTCGTCGTGGCCGCGCTGATCGGCGGGGGCACGGCGGTGGCGCTGCAGAAGTGGGACGCGGGGCGGCAGGAGGAGGCCGGCGGGGCGCCGGGCTCCACGGCCACCGGCGCTCCCGCGGAGGAGGGTTCCGACTCCGACTCCTGGAGCGAGATCCACGACCCGTTCGGCTTCGGGCTCTCGCTCCCCAAGGGCTGGGAGCGGAAGGTGTACCAGGACGACGGCGACCTCAAGCAGGTCGACTACTCGCCCGACGGCGGCGAGCACTTCGTGCGCATCGCCCTCGACAAGTCCCCCGACTTCAGCGATCCGTACGCGCACCAGGTCGACCTCGAGCAGCAGATCGACGGGCTGGTCGACTACCACCAGGTCACCCTGAAGAAGAACGTCTACCGTGACCGCGCGGGCTCCGAGTGGGAGTACACGTGGACCGCACAGGCCAAGGACACCGCGTTCCCGGGGCCGCGCCGGGCGATCGAGGAGACGTACGACGCCCGCGACGGCAGTGAGTACGCGGTCTACATGTCGTCGCCCGCGCAGGACTGGGCCACGACGGCCAAGCAGTTCAAGGCCGTGCTGCAGAGCTGGCGGGAGCCGACGAGCAGTTCCTGAGCCATGGTGGGCCGCCATGGGGGCGTGGGCGGTCGGCCGGCGGGGGCAGTTGGCCGGTCGCCGCCCCGGAGGCGGGGCGTCCGGTGCGGCATGATGGGGCTCATGGGGACCGAGGGGGTCGGGAACGGCACAGGACGGGTCATCGCGGGCCGTTACCGGCTGGAGGCGAGGCTCGGGCGCGGCGGCATGGGCATCGTGTGGCGGGCCAACGACGAGCTGTTGGGACGGCGTGTCGCGGTCAAGGAGCTGACCCAGGACGACTCGCTCCCGGACGAGGAGGCCCGTGGCCGACGCGACCGGACGCTGCGCGAGGCCCGTGCGGTCGCCCAGCTGAGCCATCCGCACGTCATCGTGGTGCACGACGTCGTCGAGGAGGACGAACGTCCGTACATCGTCATGGAGTTGATCGGCGGGGGCTCGCTCGCCGACCGGATCGCCGAGCACGGTCCGCTCGCCCCGGACGAGGCGGCCCGGATCGGCATCGCCCTGCTCGGCGCGCTGCGCGCCGCGCACGCGGCCGGGGTCCTGCACCGGGACATCAAGCCGGCGAACGTCCTGCTCGAAGGCGGCGGCGAGGGCGAAGGCGCAGGCCGGCGCGAGGGTGACGACGAACGGGTCGTCCTCACCGACTTCGGCATCGCGCAGGTCGCGGGCGCCACCACGCTCACCGAGACGGGTTCGTTCGTCGGCTCGCCGGAGTACACCGCGCCGGAGCGGATGTCCGGGGCGCGCACCGGGCCGGAGTCCGACCTGTGGTCGCTGGGCGCGCTGCTGTGCACGGTGCTGAGCGGCGAATCGCCGTTCCGCCGCGACTCGTTGGGCGGCATCCTGCATGCCGTCGTCTTCGCCGACATCCGTACGCCCCCGCAGGCCGCCCCGCTGCTGCCCGTCGTACGGGGGCTGCTGGAGCGCGATCCGGACCGGCGGCTCGGCGCGGCGGAGGCGGAGCGGATGCTGCGCGCCTTCAGGGACACCGGGCGTACGCCGCCGGCGGTGTCCTCCGGCTACACGCCGACCCAGGCCGACCTGCCCCGCCAGCGGTCGGACGCGGCCGGTCAGGAGGCGGACGGGCGGGATGCGGACGGGCGGGATGCGGCCGGTCGGGAGCGTTCCACGCGGGGCGTGCTGGTGGCCGCGCTGCTGGTGGCCGCGATGGCGGGCGCGGGCGTGTCGGCGGCGGCGCTGCTGGTGAACCGGGACGGCGACGGGGGCCGGGCGTCGACGAGTTCGGCGCCGCAGTCGCCGACGGGCGGTACGACGAGCGGCTCGGGGAGCGGCCCGGGGAGCGGTTCGACGAGCTCTACGGCCGCCACCGCTTCCGGGGCCGACCCCACCCCGTCCGCTTCCGCGAGCCGTCGCTCCCCGTCGCCCGCCTCCGACGACCACTCCACCGCCGTCACCGCGCCGAGCGCCCCCTCCGGTTACCGGGTCGCCGACGATCCGGCCGGGTTCGCGCTCGCCGTGCCGGAGGACTTCACGCGGACGCCACAGGGCGAGCGGGTCTTCTACATGTCCCCGGGGCAGGTGTTCCGGCTCGGCATCAAGGTCACCGCCGCATCGCCCGACGGTCCGCTCGCCGTGATGGAGGACGCGGCCGCCAAGGGCCCGGACACCAATCCCGGTTACCACGACGGCCGGGTCACGGAGACCGAGCACGGCGGACACCCGGCCGCACTCTGGGAGTTCACCTGGAACGGCTTCAGCGCGGCGGAGGGGCCCCGGCACACGTACGACCTGTGCTGGGAGGAGGGCGGTCGGCTGTACGACGTATGGGTGTCGGCGCCGGTCGGGAAGGTGCGGGAGGCCCGGGAGTACTTCGACGTCGCCGTCGACACGTTCGTGACAGGGTAGTTGCACGTCTTCGGTGGATACCGGCCTGCCTGGCGCGATATGGATGGACCCATGAGTCATCAGGGGGGCGTAGGCCACGAGTCCGACGAGACGACGAGTTTTGTTCTGCAACCGCCGAACCCGCAGGCAGCCGTACCTCAGCAGGCACCGGCATCGGCATCGGCACAGGCACCGGCACAGGCACCGCCACAGACACGGGCACAGGAACCAGGTGTCGGGCGGCTGATAGCCGGGCGTTACCGGCTGCTCGCCAAGCTCGGGCACGGCGGTATGGGCACGGTGTGGCGGGCCAAGGACGAGACGGTGGACCGTGAGGTCGCCGTCAAGGAGCCCCGGGTTCCGGACCATCTTTCCGCGCGTGAACGGGCCAACGCGTTCGAGCGGATGCGGCGCGAGGCGCGGGCCGCGGCCCGGCTGGACCATCCGTCCGTGGTGAACGTGCATGACGTGGCCGTCGTGGACGGACAGCCGTGGATCGTGATGGAGCTGGTCCATGGGCGCTCGCTCGGCGACGCCCTCCAGGAGGGCACCCTGAGCATCCGCGAGGCGGCCCGGATCGGCCTGGAGGTGCTCGGGGCGCTGGAGGCCGCGCACGCGGCGGGCATCCTGCACCGGGACGTCAAGCCGGACAACGTGCTGCTCGGCCGGTACGACCGGGTCGTCCTCACCGACTTCGGCATCGCCCAGATCGAGGGCGAGACGAACCTGACCGACACCGGCGGCTTCGTCGGCTCGCCCGAGTACATCGCGCCCGAGCGGGTGCTGGGCCAGCGTCCGGGTCCGGCGTCCGACCTGTGGTCCCTCGGCGTGGTGCTGTACGCGGCGGCGGAGGGCGTCTCCCCGTTCCGCCGCAGCAACACCCCGGCCACCCTCCAGTCCGTCCTCAACGCCGCGCCCGCGCCGCCCGCCGCGCAGGGCCCGCTCGCCGACGCCGTCAACGGGCTGCTGGACAAGGATCCCGCGCGCCGCCCCGGGCCCGCGCAGGTGCGGGCCCTGCTCCAGGCCGCCGCGAACCCGCCCGCGCCCCGCCCGCCGCAGCCCACGCAGCCCACGCAGCCCACGCAGACCGTGCAGCAGGCCGAAGTCCCTGCTCGGCGGCGCCGGTTCGGCCGTAGGGCGTGGATCGGGATCGGGGCCGCCGGTGTCGCGTCGGTCGTCGCGGCGGCGGTGGCGGCCTATCTGGTGTTCGCCGATCCGTTCGCCGGTCCGCTGCCGGACGGCTGGAAGACCCACCACGTGACGGACGTGCGCGCGACGCTGGCGGTGCCCGGGGGCTACGAAAAGGGGCTTCCCGACCGTAAGACCGACGACGGCCACTGGGTCAGCTACACCGACCCGAGCGGCGCGGTCACCGTCGTGCTGTCCGTCGCCCGGAAGGCGGAGGACACCGGTGACGAGATCAAGGACTCCGCCGCCGCCGAGATGTACGCCGACAACGGCGAGTTCAAGGACAGCGGCAGCTACCGCCTCGACATGCCCAAGGGCGCGAGGACCGTCACCGACGACAACGCGACGTTCCACGGTGAGAAGGCCGCCGGGAACACCGTGAAGTACACCACCGACGACTCCCAGGACCCCCGCCCGCGCGAGCTGCGGATCTTCTACTACAAGTCCTCCGCCGGCGACATGTACAAGCTCACCGTCGCCTACCCGGGCAGGGGCGACTTCACCGAGCGGGGCCGGGAGGTGGCGCGGACGGCGATCGCGAACCTGAAGGTCGACCAGCTCTGAACCTCCCCGGCGTCGTCCCGAACTCCCGGCTGAAGGCGTGGGAGAGCGCGTATGGGCTGCCGTACCCCGCCTCCCGGGCGACCGTCGCCAGCGGCGCGTCCGAGTCGCGCAGCCGGGCGGCGGCCAGCGTCAGACGCCACCACGTGAGGTACGCCATCGGCGGCCGGCCGACCAGCGCGGTGAAGCGGCGGGACAGCGTCGCCCGGGAGACGCCCGCCCGGGCGGCCAGCCGGTCGGCGGTCCAGGGGGCGGCGGGGTCGGAGTGCAGGGCGCGCAGCGCGGCCGTGGCGACCGGGTCGCCCAGCACCGCAGGCCAGGCGCCCGTCGCGGCCCGCGCCAGCCACGCCCGGACCATGTAGACGAGGAGCAGGTCGAGCAGGCTCGGCAGGGCGAGGGCGGAGCCCGGGCGGCGACCGTCCAGCTCACCGGCCAACAGGTCCACGGCGGCCCGGAGTTCGGCGGGGCGGTCGGCCCGGTTCGGCAGATGGACGACCTGGGGCAGTTCCGCCAGCAGGGGGTGGGTCCGGCTGCGGTCCAGCCGGTACTTGCCGCAGAGGAGTTCCACGTCGCCGACGGCGTCCGTCGGCCCCGCCGGACGTTCGGCGTCCTCGAACGGCGCCGCGCGGGCGGCCGTCGCCGCGTCCACCGGCGCGTCGGCCAGCACGTGTTCCGCGCCGTGCGGCAGCAGTACGACGTCCCCCGCCCCCAGCCGCAGCCACGCGCCGCCTCCCTCCGGCAGCAGCCAGCAGACGCCCGCGAGGACGACATGGAACCCGGCGCCTTCGTAGGCGGCCAGCCGGGTGCACCAACTCCCGCTCACACTCAGCCGGTTGGAGTGCGGAAGCCCGGTTCGTACGGAGGAGATCGCGTCGCTCACCAGGTCCATGGGGGCAGCGTACGGTCCATGGCGACCCTGTCGTGAGACGCATGCGTATCCGGCTGAGCCGTCCAGGCATCGAAACACTCACCGGCCTCTTCCTAGGCTCGATGACATGACGCCTGACATGAGTGATGACACGACGCCTGACATGAGTGATGACACGACGCCTGACATGAGTGATGACATGACACCTGACCTGGTTGATGAGCACGTGCAGAGTTTCGTGATCGGGGACGTCGAGGTCCTCCGTGTCGTCGAGTGGCAGTCCCTCTTCGTGCCCGCCCCCGTGCTCGTCCCCGACTGCGGCCCCGAGGTGTGGAAGGAGCACCGCGGGCTGCTCGCCCCCGACCACTGGGACCCCGACAGCGACCGGGTGGTGTCCGCGCTGCAGACCTGGGTCGTGCGCAGCGCCGGGCGGACGGTACTCGTCGACACCGGAGTGGGCAACGGGCGTGAGCGGCCGGGCTTTCCGCACTTCCACCGGCGTCAGGGCGACCTGCCGGGGCGGCTGGCGCGGGCGGGGGTGCGCCCGCAGGACGTCGACGTCGTCGTCAACACGCATATCCACGCGGACCACGTCGGCTGGAACACCGTCGACGTCGAGGGCGAGTGGGCGCCGGCCTTCCCCCGGGCCCGCTACCTCCTGCCGGCCGCCGACGACGCCCACTTCGGCCCGGCGGGCGGCTACGGCGGCGGGGTACGGGAGGACGACCGCCTGGTCTACGAGGACAGCGTCGCGCCCGTGCACCGGGCCGGGCAGGCCGAGCTCTGGGACGGGGAGTACCGCATCGACGAGCACCTCACCCTGGAGTCGGCCCCCGGCCACACCCCCGGCTCGGCGGTGCTGCGGCTCGCCTCGCGCGGCGAACGGGCCGTGTTCGTAGGGGACTTGATGCACAGCCCTGTGCAGGTGGTGCGCCCGGAGTGCAGCAGCTGCTTCTGCCTCGATCCGCGCCGGGCGGCGGCCAGCAGGCTCCGGGTGCTGGAACGAGCGGCGGAGGAACGGGAGTTGGTGATTCCGGCGCACTTCGGTGGGTCGGGCGCGGTGGAGGTGCGGAGGGAGGACGGGCGGCTGACACTCGGCGAGTTCGGAGGGTGAGGGGGTAAGACCATCCCGGGCCGCGCGGTGCCCGGTCGCGTCGACAAGCGGGCGTCCCGCACGGTAGTCATGGGACATGAGCAACGGCGGGGACCCAGGGGGCGACAAGGGCCGGACAGTCAGCGGGCGTTACCGGCTGCTCGAACGCATCGGCTCCGGCGGGATGGGCACGGTCTGGCGGGCGTACGACGAACTCATGGAACGCGAGGTCGCCGTCAAACAGCCACGGCTGCCCGGCGACCCGGAGGACGAGGCCCACCGCCGCGCCGCCCACCGTCTCTACCGGGAGGCCCGGGCCGCCGCCCGCGTCGACCATCCGTCCGCCGTCTCCGTGTACGACGTGGTCGTGGAGGGAGACCCCGACGTCGAGGGCGGACTCCCATGGATCGTCATGGAGTTGATCCGCGGCGAGTCGCTGCACGAGCTGCTGAGACGGGGGCCTCTCGACCCCGTCGAGTCCGCCCGCATCGGCCTCGCCGTCCTCGGGGCGCTGCGGGCCGCGCACGCCGTCGGCATCGTTCACCGCGACGTCAAGCCGGCCAACGTCCTGCTCGGCCCGAACGGCCGCGTCGTCCTCACCGACTTCGGCATCGCCCACATCCAGGGCGAGGAGTCCCTCACCGCCAGCGGTGAGTTCGTCGGCTCGCTGGAGTTCATCGCCCCGGAGCGGATGTCCGGCCGAGGCGCGGGTCCGGCCTCCGACCTGTGGTCCCTGGGAGTCCTGCTGTACGCGGCCGTAGAGGGCTGGTCCCCGTTCCGCCGTACGACGGTGGAGTCCACCCTCGCCGCGATCCTCGCCGCCGACCCGCCCGAGCCGAAGCAGGCCGGCCCGCTCGCCCCTCTCGTCGTACGACTCCTGGCCCGCGCCCCGGAAGCGCGTCCGGGCCCGGAGACGGTCGCCGCGGCTCTGGAGGCGGTGGCTGCGGCGGGCGCGGCGGAATCGGAGGAAACGAAGGAATCGGAGGAGGACGGGGCCTGGGCGGGCACCGGGGTGGGCGCCGAGGCGGGGGCAGGGGCAGGGGCAGGGGCAGAGGCCGGGGCAGAGGCCGGGGTGGAGCCTCAGGACGTGGGGTGGCTGCGGGAGTTCGGGGAGGACGTGGGGACGGTCCGGGTGGGGCCCGCAGGCCCCGACTCGACGGAGACGCCGGGCTCCGACCTCGATCCCGACCCAGGTTTCCGCTCCGGCTCCGGTCCCGGCTCCGCCTCTGGCCCCCATCCCCATCCCCATCCCCATCCCGAACCCGACCCCGATCCCGTCCGCGACGTCGACCTCGGCTCCGACCTCGCTCCCGGCCCCGACTCCGCTCCCGACCCCGGATCCGACGACCCCGGATCCGACCCCGACCCCGACCCCGCCTCCGACCCCGGCCCTGGCCCCGACCCCGATCCCGGCCCCCGAATACAGGCGCAGCCTTCCGTCTCCCGCCCCCGCCCTCGCCCCCTCCGCCCCTTCCCCCTCCGTCCGCTTCCTCTCGCTCTCCTCGTCGGTGTCCTCGTCTCGGGTGCCTGGCTGGGTACGTCTCTCCTCCGGGACTCCGACGGCAGGGCGATCGGCGGGCAGACCGCGACCTACAGCTCGGCCCCGGCGGCTCCGGGCACGTCGGAGGCTTCGTCGGGGCCGGTGACCCCGTCGGTCTCGCCCGACCCCTGGCAGGCCCACCGGGAGACCGGCCTGGACGCCGTACTGTCCCTCCCGAGCCGGTACCGGGAGACCGCGCGGCAGGACGACGCGAGCGACCAGCCGCGGCTGGTGGTCTACTCGGCCGGCTCCATCGACGTACGCCTCACGCAGTGGGACAGTGCGCCGGATGCGCCGATGGCTCGGGCGGCTCAGGCGCACGAGATATGGAGCGGTTACGCGCAGGACGCGCGCACGCAGACGACCCGCACCTCGTTCCACGGGGACGAGGCCGCGCTCGCCGACACCACGTACGGACTGGACGAGGTCCCGACCCGGGTCATGGAGCTCTTCGTCCGCACCGACGACAGCCGGATGTACGAACTGCGCGTCGACATGCCCAAGGGCACCCCGCAGGAGAAGCAGGGCACGGCCGTGTTCAAGGAGGCGCGCGGCCGTCTGGAGATCGGAGCGGGCTGAAGAACGGGCCGAGGAACGGCTGGAGAACGAGCTCAAAACGGTCGGCGTGTCGCCGTACAACGCCCTGATCAGCGCATTCCATGCCAGTGCGCACTGGCGTCGTGTGCGAGGCAGGTGAAGGCGCGTTACCCACGGGTACCCAAAGTCTTCCGCACGTCATACCCTGCGCCTCATGACGGACTCGCAGGCCCCGGAAAAGACCGGCACCAACCCGCTCGCCCCAGCCCCCACCGGCGTCCGCACGGCCGCCGACGTGGTCACCCCCCAGCTCGTCGCCCAGCTGACCAAGGGCGTCGTCGGCTCCGGCCGGACCGCGAACCACACGCCGTTCACCGGCGAGAAGCTCGCCGACCTGCCCGAGTCCACCCCCGACGACGTGCGCGAGGCCTTCGCGGCGGCCCGCGTCGCGCAGGCCGTGTGGGAGCGGACGCCCGTACGGGAGCGCGCCGCCGTGCTGCTGCGCTTCCACGACCTGATCCTGGCCCGCCAGGCCGAGGTCCTGGACCTGATCCAGCTGGAGACCGGCAAGGCGCGGCTGCACGCCCACGAGGAGGTGCAGGCCGTCGCCGTCGCGGCCCGCCACTACGGCCGCAAGGCCCCCGCCTACCTCCGCCCCAAGCGGCACGCCGGCGCGATGCCGACCCTGACGAAGGTCACCGAACTGCGCCACCCGCGCGGTGTCGTCGGCCAGATCGCCCCCTGGAACTACCCGCTGGAACTGTCGGTCGGCGACGCGATCCCCGCGTTCGCGGCAGGCAACGCGGTCGTCATGAAGCCGGACACGGAGACCTGCCTGACCGCCCTGTGGGCCCGCGACCTGCTCATCGAGGCCGGTCTGCCGGCCGGTGTCTTCCAGGTCGTCCTCGGCGAGGGCCCCGTCATCGGCCCGGAGGTCGTCAAGCACGCCGACTACGTCTCCTTCACCGGCTCCACCCGCACCGGCCGCGAGGTCGCCCAGGGCGCCGCCGCCCGGCTGGTCGGCGTCTCCCTCGAACTCGGCGGCAAGAACGCCATGTTGGTCCTCGCCGACGCCGACATAGAGAAGGCGGCCGCGGGCGCGGTCCGCGCCTGCTTCTCCTCCGCGGGCCAACTCTGCATCTCCATCGAGCGGTTGTACGTCCACGAGTCGATCGCGGACGTCTTCGTCGAGCGCTTCGCCGCCCGCACGAAGGGCATGCGGCTCGGCAACTCCCTCGCCTACGGCGCCGACATGGGCTCGCTGGTGGGCGAACGCCAGCTGGAGACGGTCACGCGGCATGTCGACGAGGCGGTCGAGAAGGGCGCCAAGGTGGTCGCGGGAGGGGTGGCCCGTCCCGACATCGGCCCCTACTTCTACGAGCCGACCATCCTCGACGGGGTCACCGAGCCCATGTCGGTGTGCACGGAGGAGACGTTCGGCCCGGTCGTCTCGATCTACCGCTTCAAGACCGAGGACGAGGCGATCGAGCTCGCCAACGCCACACCGTACGGCCTGAACTCGTCGGTCTGGACGAAGGACGGCCGCCGTGGCCGCGAGGTCGCCGCCCGCGTCCGCGCCGGCACCGTGAACGTCAACGAGGGGTACGCCTCCGCCTACGGCAGCGTCCAGTCGCCCATGGGCGGCATGAAGGACTCCGGCCTCGGCCGCCGCCACGGCTCCGAGGGCATCCTCAAGTACACCGAGGCCCAGACCGTCGCCCAGCAGCGCCTGCTCCCGATGGCCCCGTCCCTGGGAATGAGCGACGAGAAGTACGCGGAGTTCATGACCCGCAGCCTGAGGGCGATGAAGGCATTCCGGCTGCGCTAGATCGGGCTGGGGGCTCAGCGGGCTCGGCAGGTTCTACGGGCTCGGCAAGTTTTACGGCTTTCAACGAGGAGAGCACGTGTCCCAGGACGCATACGACTACGACTACGACGTCATCGTCGTCGGTTCGGGCTTCGGCGGTTCCGTCACCGCCCTGCGCCTGACGGAGAAGGGCTACCGGGTCGGGGTCCTGGAGGCGGGACGCCGTTTCACCCCCGGCACGCTCCCCAAGAACTCCTGGGACCTCAGGAACTACCTCTGGGCCCCCAAGCTCGGCATGTACGGCATCCAGCGCATCCATCTGCTGGGCAACGTCATGGTCCTCGCCGGCGCGGGCGTGGGCGGCGGCTCCCTCAACTACGCCAACACCCTCTACGTACCGCCGAAGCCGTTCTTCGAGGACCCGCAGTGGCGGGACATCACGGACTGGCAGGAGGAGCTGACGCCGTACTACGACCAGGCCCGGCGCATGCTGGGCGTGCGGCTCAACCCGACGATGACCCCGTCCGACGTGCATCTGAAGGCGGCGGCCGAGCGGATGGGCGTCGGGAGCACCTTCCACATGGCGCCGGTCGGCGTGTTCTTCGGCGACGGCGAGGACGCGGACGGCGCGGCGAAGGCGAGGCCGGGGGAGCAGGTGCCCGACCCCTACTTCGGGGGCGCGGGCCCGGCCCGCAAGGCCTGCACCGAGTGCGGCGAGTGCATGACGGGCTGCCGGCACGGCGCGAAGAACACCCTCAACGAGAACTATCTCCACCTCGCCGAGAAGGCGGGCGCGGTCGTCCACCCCATGACGACGGTGGTGTCGCTCACGGACGACTCGCGCGGCGGGTACGCGGTCGCCACCCTCCCCACCGACGGCCGCCGCAAGGCCGAGGGACGTACCTTCACGGCCCGCCGCGTCGTCCTCGCCGCCGGCACCTACGGCACCCAGACCCTGCTGCACCGTATGAAGTCCGGCGGGCAACTGCCGTATCTCTCGGAGAAGCTGGGCGAGCTGACCCGTACCAACTCCGAGGCCCTGGTCGGCTCCCAGACCACCGACCGGCGCTACCGCAAGGCGACCGGGAAGGCGCGGGTCGACTTCACGCGCGGAGTCGCCATCACCTCCTCCGTCCACCCGGACGAGTCCACCCACATCGAGCCGGTCCGCTACGGCCGGGGCTCGAACTCGATGGGCGGCCTGTCGATCCTCCAGGTCCCTTACGCCGAGGGCTCGTCGAGGGTCGGCGGCTGGCTGGCGAACGCGGCCCGCCACCCCCTCCTCGTCCTGCGCTCGCTCTCCAACCGCCGCTGGTCGGAGCGGACCATCATCGGCCTGGTGATGCAGTCCCTGGACAACTCGCTGACGACGTATCTGAAGCCGACCGGCGTCGGCAAGGGGCTGCTGACGGCACGTCAGGGCCATGGCGCCCCCAACCCCAAGCAGATCAGGGCCGCTTCGGAGGCCGCCTCCGCCATCGCCGCCGACATCAACGGCTTCGCCGGCTCCAACGTGGGCGAGCTGATGGGCACCCCGCTGACCGCCCACTTCCTCGGCGGCTGCCCGATCGGCGCCTCACACGAGACGGGCGTGATCGACCCGTACCACCGGCTGTACGGCCATCCCGGCATCTCGGTCGTCGACGGCGCGGCGGTCTCCGCGAACCTGGGCGTGAACCCCTCGCTCACCATCACCGCCCAGGCCGAGCGGGCGATGTCGTACTGGCCGAACAAGGGCGAGGCGGACCCGCGCCCCGACCCGGGAGCGGCGTACCGGCGGCTGAAGCCGGTGGAGCCGTGCGACCCCGCGGTGCCCGCGGACGCGTTCGGCGCGCTGAAGCTGCCGTTCCTGGGGATCCCGGCGGTGCCGCCCAAGCGGGGGTGAAACACGAAGGGACCTGCGCCCCCCTCCGAGCGCAGGTCCCGTGTCGCTTCCCCGTCGGCCGACGGGGCCGGTGCAGGTATGCGGGAACCGCGGAGTTGATCCTTGGTTCAGTAGGTGTGACTGGTGGGGCCTGTGAAGAGTTGCCCTCTCCACACAGGATCTTTATGTGGCCTGCGTCACATTGTCGTGTCGTAGGGTCGCGTCCGCCTCAGCCGTTCGCGGTGGGGCGCAGCTCTCCCACGTCGATGCCGCACTCCTTCTCGATCGCGCGGATCGAGGTCTTGCGGGCGCTGTCGTCCGCCGAACCCTTGCCGGCGTCGGCCTCCGTGCCGGCGTCGAGGGAGGCGGCGTACGCGCGCAGCGCCGTGACGTCGTCCGCCGCCGGTCCCGTGAGGTCGGTCAGGTCGGTGAGGACGGAGGCGAGCTCGTCCGGTGTGTAGCGGCTGTCCTCGGACACCGCGAGCGGCGCCGCGACCGAGCAGAAGGTGTCCGCGGGCTCGGTCGTCGCCCCCGTGACCTTCTGGTGCCGGGCGGGCGCGTCCAGGTCGAAGTGCGCCGCCGCCGTCGGGTCGGGCTTCGCGCTCCGCAGGACCTTCCCGACGCCGGCCGCGGCCTTCCCGACGGTCCGGTAGGCCACCGGCGGCTCCTCGCCGGACACCAGCCGCCGCTCCAGCGCCGAGCGGTAGGCGCCGACGGTGACGGTGTCGCCCTCGAACTCCCCCTGCCCGACCCGCCCGTCGTCGTACGGCAGGACACCGCCCGACCCCAGCGGCGACCAGACGCCGTCGGAGTAGCGGGCGAACGAGATCACGTAGTCGTGCCCGACCTCCAGCCGCGAGGCGTCCGGCGTGCCCACGCGGACCCGGACGCCGTCCTTGACCTCCCAGCCGTCGACGGTGACCGTCAGGGAGTCGGGCAGGGCCGGCGCGTCGGAGCGCTCCCACACGTGCTGGGTCACCCGCAGGTCGACCGTCCTCGGCAGATACTCCTCACCGCTCCCGGACTCCTCACCGCTCTGGGACTCCGTGTCGTCTCCGGACTCCGGGTCGGGGCGTTCGTGCTCGGCCGCCACCCGCACGACGGCGACCTGGTCCCCGTACGACACCCAGTCGGTCGCGGTGAAGGAGGGGACGGCCTCCTTCGCCTCCGCGTCGGTGAACACGACCTGGCCGGCGCCGCGCTCGTCGCCCCGGCCCGCGTCGCTCGCGTTGTCCGTGCCGCTCGTGCCGTCGGCGCCGCACGAGACGAGTGCCAGTGAACCGGCGACGACGACGCCCAGCACCGCCCCCGGGATGGTCGAGATCTTCCTTCGCTCGGTCGGCGTGGTCATGGCCACGGGACTCCCCCTTGTCGGTCCGGTCTCGGTCCGATGTCTGTCCAGCAGGTCGCGGCGGCTCCGGTGGTCTCCGGTCCGCCGCCACTGTGACGCCGTAGGAGCCCTGTTCGTTCATGCGGCCGGGGTGACCCGAGCGTCCGGGCCACCCCGGCCGTGCCGTCCGCGGACGGAGGTCGCGCTGCTCGGCTACCGAAGTGCTTCAGCCGCCGAGTTACTCCGCGCCCTCCGTGTCGTTCGGCAGGAGGTCGCCCACGTCGATGGTGCAGGCGCGCTCGATGCGGGTGGCCGCGGCCCTGCGGATGGCGCTGCCGACCCAGGTGTCGGCGTCGCCGGCGCTCAGCTGCGCGGCGTAGGCCCGCAGAACCACGCCGTCCGCCGGCGTGTCGGTCATTCCGCCGAGGTCCGACAGGATGCCGGAGAGCTCACCCGGCGCGTACTTGCTGCCGGCGTCGGTCGCGAGCGGCGCCGCCACCCGGCAGAAGGTGTCCGCGGCCAAGGCGGCGGCGACCGCCGCCTTGGCGACCAGCCTGGCCCGGGACACCGCGTCGAGGTTGTAGTTCGCGGCCGCGGTGGCGTCGGGGGCGGCGGCGGCCAGGAGCGTCTTGACGGCGGCCGCGGTCTTGCCGGCGGCCTGGTAGGTCATGGGCTCCGCCACGCCGGTGACCAGCTGGGCCGCCATCGTCGTGCGGTAGGCCGCGCTGGTGACCGTCGCGCCCTGGTACTCGCCCCGGCCCACCTCGTTGCCGTCGTAGGGCAGGATCGCGCCGGTCCCCAGCGTCGACCACTCACCGTCGGAGAAGTGGGCGAAGGAGACCAGGTAGTCGTGTCCGACCTCCATACGGGACGCGTCCTGCGAGCTCACGCGGAGCCTGCCGTCGTCCTTGAACTCCCAGCCGTCCACGACGATCGACAGGGTGTCGGGCAGCGCCGTGGCGCCGGACCGCGCCCACACGCGCTCCTTGACCTGGAGGTCGACCGTCCGCGACAGATAGCCCTCGCCGGCCGTCACCTCCTCGCTGTCGGCGACCCCTTCGTGCTCGGCGGCCACGTGGACGACCGCGGCCTGGTCGCCGTACGAGATCCAGTCGCTCGCGGTGCGGGAGGGGATGGCGTCCTTCGACTCGCCCAGGATGACGTCCCCGCGCCCTCCTGCGTCACTCGCGCGGGTCACGTCCGCGAGAGCGTCGTTCGGGCGAGCGCCGTCCGCGAACGGGGCGAGCGCGGCCGTGCCGATCAGGACACCGGCCAGGGCTGTGCCCAACACCGTCCCCGTCGTCTTCATCTTCGTTCGAGTACTTGTTCTGGTGCTCGGTGCCACGAGATTCCCCCTGGTCGGATGGCCGTATGGCCGTATGGCCGGATCTCAGTAGGTCGCGTTGATGTTTTCTTTGTTGTTGGCGCCGAGCCGGTAGACGTCGTTGTACGACATGCAGCCGAGGCGGTCGTCGTACAGGTCGAGGCGGGGGCTGGCGTTGGGGCCGTGCGTCAGGCCGACGGCGTGCCCGGTCTCGTGGCAGGCGTCCGACTTGTTGACGGAGCCGATTCCGGTGTGGTCCTTGTTGAACACGATGTAGTGCTGGTCGCACTTCTTCGCGTCCACGGCGTCGTCGCACCAGGTGATGCCGATCTTGCCGCGCGAGAGGGTCTTCGCCTTGTAGACGACGTCCGTCTCGGCGCCGCCCCGGTAGACACCCGAGGACTGGATCTTCACGACGAGGTCGGTCGGACCGTAGTAGTCCTTCGCCGCACGGGCGATCGTGCTCTTCTCCGCCGAGGTCAGACTGCCCTCGCGGTAGATCGTCAGGGTCTTGTTGTCGGTCTGGCAGAAGCCGTCGCCCATGTTCCCGTCCACGCAGGTGTGGAAGTAGTTCTGGGTCGGATACATGTTGTCGGTCAGGGCCGCCTGCACGGCGGTGGTCCCCGCGGCCACGGCCGCGGTCGCCACCCCTATGACGAAGAGCGTCCGCCGTTTGATCGCCACGCGCGTGATCCCCCTGTCTGTCCGCCACCTGTGGGATTCCTCGGAGAGTCCGATGAACGTGGGGCGGGTGGGGTGATCTAAAGCGATCGGTGGCTGGCTGAAAGTTGCTCAAGTGCTGTTTGGCTTGAAGGGGGTCCTAAGAGGCTTGATGTGTACATACAGTGAAAGTGGCGCGAAAGGGTAGTGAAAGAACGGCGAAGGGGCTGTGAAGGATCACGGATCCGGACCTGATTTTCCGGACATGACGGTCCGGACATGACGGTCCGGACATGACGAAGGGCCTCGCGGGACGGAGCCGCGAGGCCCTTCTTTATCGTCAGCACCGGCGTCAGGGCAGCGCCGGTGCCTGGGAGCGGCGCCGGGGGGTTGCGCCGCTGGCTTGTCCTGTTGTGTCGCGCCCGCGCTTCGTGGGGTGCCGCGCTTCGCAGGTCTGGACCTCTGGCAGTCGAGCAGGGCATTGCGGCCATGGCGCGCAACACTGTTGTCCGGGACGGGACTTGAGGCTGCTCGGAGCTGTCCCGAGGGTTGTCTCAGGGGCTTTCTACGCATCGTGCTGGATGAACGCGGCGCCCGCAACCGTTTGACCCAGCCCTTGTGCATTTTTGCATTTTCCGCCGGTCGGCCCCGGGCGTCCCCGAGGCCGGCCGTTCTCTTGGGTGACCGGGCTGCTGTCCCCTGCCGTCCGGTCACTTACCTGGAGCGAGGTCCCACGACGCACGGCACGATCCGTACGCCTCATCGCCCCAGTGAGCCACGCGTGGTTCTCCGGGCCCACCCCTGGCTGGAGCGGACACCGGTACCAACGAAGCCCGCCCGGGGCCGGTCACGCGCCGTACGGGTGAGAGGCGGCACGAACTCAGATGCGATCCGCACCTCAGACCCGCCCGCGGCACAGTTCGAGGAGCGTCATGGCGAGGGCCGTGCCGGGCTTGCCCAGGGCCTCGCGGTAGTGGTCGAGGATCTCCATCTCCCGGGAGAGGTTCACGCGCCGGCCGCCGGAGGCGATCCGGGCGTCCTGGATCACGGCGGACACGGCCATGCGTTCCTGTACGAGACCGATGATCCGATCGTCGAGCGCGTCGACGCGCTCGCGGGCGCCGGTGATCACCCCGGCGGCCTCGTCGGTACGGGCGCCGGTCTTGTCGGCGGAGGTCCGCGCGGTCTTGTCGGTGGCGGTGACGGTCATCTCGGGGGCTCCTCGAAAGGTGGGGTGAGGCGCCCCGGAAGGACAGGACCCGGGAAAACGCCAGACGCCCCGGGCCTTGTCGGCCCGGGGCGCCTGGGAAGTCGCTTGTCAGTTGCTCAAGCAGCACGACCATGGCAGCCGGTGGGCCGGTTGCCATAGGTAAAGAGGAAGGTCGTGGGCGAAAGCATGGACCCAGTATGCATGGGCCGAGGGTGCCTTCCAAGCGGTGTTCGTCACATCCAGGCCCTCACATCCAGCCCGTCCGGCGTTTGGGGAAGAGGCCCGTTCAGGGCCGAAGCGGGGGTTCGGGGGCGGCAGCCCCTGGCAGCCGGGACCTGTCCCACGCCCACCTCGGTAGAATCGCTGACACAGAGACCTGCCCAGCCGCCGGAAGGCAACCCGTGTCATCAGCGACTCCCGCTGCCACCGCCCCCGACACCGTCCTGGTCGTCGACTTCGGCGCGCAGTACGCCCAGCTCATCGCCCGTCGAGTCCGCGAGGCCCGGGTCTACAGCGAGATCGTGCCGAGCACCATGCCGGTCGCGGAGATCCTCGCCAAGAACCCGGCGGCGATCATCCTGTCCGGCGGCCCCTCGTCCGTGTACGAGGAGGGCGCCCCCCGCCTCGACCCCGCGCTCTTCGAGGCCGGCGTCCCCGTCTTCGGCATGTGCTACGGCTTCCAGCTGATGGCGCAGACCCTCGGCGGCACCGTCGACAACACCGGCGCCCGTGAGTACGGCCGCACCGACCTGCACGTCTCCCGCGTGTCCTCCACCCTCTTCGAGGGCACCCCGGCCGAGCAGGCCGTCTGGATGTCGCACGGCGACGCCTGTTCCGCCGCCCCCGAGGGGTTCACCGTCACGGCGTCCACGGACGTCGTCCCGGTCGCCGCCTTCGAGAACGACGAGAAGAAGCTCTACGGCGTCCAGCACCACCCCGAGGTCATGCACTCCACGCACGGCCAGCAGGTCCTGGAGCACTTCCTGTACCGGGGCGCGGGCCTGACCCCGTCCTGGACCACGGGCAACGTGATCGAGGAGCAGGTCGCCGCGATCCGCGAGCAGGTCGGCGACAAGCGCGCCATCTGCGGGCTGTCCGGCGGCGTGGACTCCGCCGTCGCCGCCGCCCTGGTCGGGCGGGCCATCGGAGACCAGCTGACCTGCGTGTACGTCGACCACGGCCTGATGCGCAAGGGCGAGACCGAGCAGGTCGAGAAGGACTTCGTGGCCGCGACCGGCGTCAAGCTGGTCGTCGTGGACGCCGAGGAGCGCTTCCTCACCGCGCTCAAGGGCGTCAGCGACCCCGAGGAGAAGCGGAAGATCATCGGCCGCGAGTTCATCCGGGTCTTCGAGCAGGCCCAGGCGGAGATCATCGCGGACGACGGCCCCGAGGTCGCCTTCCTGGTCCAGGGCACGCTGTACCCGGACGTGGTGGAGTCCGGCGGCGGCACCGGCACCGCCAACATCAAGTCGCACCACAATGTCGGCGGCCTCCCCGAGGACCTGGAGTTCCAGCTCGTCGAGCCGCTGCGCAAGCTGTTCAAGGACGAGGTCCGGATGGTCGGCCAGGAGCTCGGCCTGCCGGAGGAGATCGTCCAGCGCCAGCCCTTCCCGGGCCCGGGCCTCGGCATCCGGATCGTCGGCGAGGTGACGAAGGACCGCCTCGACCTGCTCCGCGACGCCGACGCCATCGCCCGCGAGGAGCTGACGGCCGCCGGTCTCGACCGTGAGATCTGGCAGTGCCCGGTGGTCCTCCTCGCGGACGTCCGCAGTGTCGGCGTCCAGGGCGACGGCCGCACCTACGGCCACCCGATCGTGCTGCGCCCGGTCTCCTCCGAGGACGCGATGACCGCCGACTGGTCCCGCCTGCCGTACGACGTCCTGGCGAAGATCTCCACCCGGATCACCAACGAGGTCCGTGACGTCAACCGCGTGGTCGTCGACGTCACCTCGAAGCCGCCGGGCACGATCGAGTGGGAGTAGTCCCGCTGTTCTTGAGGGTCACGTCCGCTTGAGAGTCCGCACCGACTCTCCGGGCGTCCACACCTGGGCGACGAGATACGTGTCGTCCTCGACGTAGGTCCGTACGACCTCCGTCAGCTCGGTGCGGAAGAGGTGGAACGGCTGCGGCGGTTCCACCTCTTTCACGTACGCCGCCTTCGCCGCGCCGTCCGCCGCCTCGACGGCCCGACCGGCGATCCGTACGTCCCCGCCGCCCATCCCCGTGCCCTCGCCGAGGTTGGCCTGGAGGGCGAAACGCGGGTCGCGGCGCAGGTCGAGGACCTTCAGCGAGCCCGGCATCATGCCCAGCCACAGCTCGCCGCCCAGGAAACGGACCTCCAGCCCGCTGGTGCGCGGTGAGCCGTCCCTGCGGAGGGTCGCGAGGACGTGATGGGTGAACGCGCCGAACCGAGCCTCGACGATCCCGGCGAACTCGGGCTCCACGGCGACGAAGGCCGCCCAGTTGACTGTCATACGGCGAGTGTGACGCCGATACCCGACATCTTCTGGCAGGTATTCAGAGCCCACGCGCCCACGCGCCCACGAGGCCGTGAGCTCACGCACTCAGGCCGTGTACGGCACCGGCCGGACGAACCGCTCCACGCCCTTCTCGTCGCGCACCGGCGTGCAGCCCGCGGCCGTAAGCCGTCGGGCCAGGTTCGCGCGGCGGACCGTGTTGATGCGCAGGGCGCCGAGCACGAACGCCGGCATCACCACGGCGAGCGGCAGCAGGACGACATACGTGCCGGTCAGCAGGGCAAGGAGCAGGAACAGGGCGCCGGAGCCCCAGCCGATGGTCAGCAGCTTTCTGCGGTCGCCGGCCACGACCAGGCCGTCGTATCTGATGAGCGAGGTGATCAGGTCGACGTCGGCCTGCGCCTCGGGCACCGGCGTGAGCGAGTTCAGGTACATGCCGGGCACCGGGCCGCCCAGGCCGACCTGCGGAAACGCGGCCACGTTCGCCGCCGCGCGCTGCTGCGCCCACGGCTCGGGATCGCGGACGAGGTCCACGTGCAGCACCTTGTGGCGGCCGACGATCCGTACGCCCGCATAGCGGAAGCCGAAGCACTCGGCGACGTAGACGAGCGAGCCGAAGGTCTTCAGGTCGGAGAAGGGGTGCACCAGCTCGACGGTCTGCTGGGCCGCCAGCTGCCGCATGAGGCTGTTGAGGTGGCGTTCGGCGTTGCTCAAGGAGGGCTCCGGTGCTGTGCTGGCTGAAAAGGGACGGTGAACCTCTGGTTCTGCACACCAGACCCGCGAGCCACCGGAACGGTTGCGTGCGTCATCTTTACAGAACAGCGCTGTTCTCCTGCGCTGACCGACGGTAACTTCCGCCCGTACACCCACCCAGTGCTGGAGGACCGATGCACGGGCCCACACCGCCTGCCCCGCTGCCCACCGAACGGCTGCAGTTCGCGATGCCGCCGATGCACGACTCGGTGGAGGACGAGCGCCGCCACCGTAAGGAACGGCTGGCGGGCGCAGTGCGGATCTTCGGGCGGCTCGGCTTCGAGGACGGCGTCTCGGGGCACATCACCGCGCGCGACCCCGAGTTCAGCGACTGCTTCTGGGTCAACCCGTTCGGGATGCCGTTCAAGCACGTCACCGTCAGCGACCTGGTCCTGGCCAACGCCGACGGACAGGTCGTCGAGGGCGGCTACCACGTCAACCAGGCCGCCTTCACCGTTCACGCCCAGGTGCACGCGGCCCGCCCCGACGTCGTCGCCGTCGCCCACTGCCACTCCGTGCACGGCCGTGCCCTCGCCGCCCTCGGCGAGCTGCTCGACCCCATCACCCAGGAGAGCTGCGCCTTCTACGAGGACCACGCCCTCTACGACGCCTACACCGGCGTGGCCGTCGACGCCCAGGAAGGCCGGCGCATCGCGTCCGCGCTCGGCTCCCGCAAGGCCCTCGTGCTGCGCAACCACGGCCTGTTGACCGTCGGGGACTCGATCGACGCGGCGGCCTGGTGGTTCCTGTCGATGGAACGCTCCAGCCAGGTCCAGCTCACCGCCCGCGCGGCCGGCCGGCCGATCCTGATCGACCACAAGGCGGCGGTGGCGACCCGGGAGCAGCTCGGCGGCGACCTGGTGGCCTGGATCAACTACCAGCCCCTCTGGCAGGACATCAGCCGCAGCGAACCGGATCTGCTGAGCTAGGTGTGCTGAACAGGCCTGTCCCGAGCCGTTCCCGAACCGCTTGTCCGGAACTCGTCTAGAAGTCGCGCAGTATCACGGCCTTCGTCCTCGCGAACTCCTCGTCCGTGAGCACCCCGTCCCGATGCAGCTCGCCCAACTCCCGCAGCCGTCGCAGCAGTACGTCGTGCCGGTCGGCCTGGGCCGGGACGACCGCGGCCGGGACCGCCCGACCCGGGGCTGCCTGGCCCGGGACTGCCTGGCGAGGGGCGGCCCTGTCCTCGACGGAGGTCGAAGGGTGCGGCAGCCGCGCCGTGACCGCGGTCGCCACCAGCGCCGTCAACAGATCCCGCCGCACACTGCCCCACAGATCCAGGGTGTAGGGGTCCTTCTCCGCCGGCAGCTTCGAGAACACCGTCTCGTGGGTCACGAAGCGCAGGAAGCCGTCCTCGTGGCCGGAGTTGGGCAGCCACTCGACCTGCGCGAGGTCGCCGACGGCGATGATGCGCGGGCCGGTCGCCCGCTTCACCCGGTCCGAGGTGTCCGCCCAGTCGATCCGCACCTGGAGCCCGTCGAAGGAGACCGTGCCGTCGGAGGACCGGACGGAGACCGGCACCGGCGGCCCCGGCAGGAGGTACGCCTGGGCCGGTTCCTGCGGGACCTGGTCGAGCAGCAGAGCGTGCCGGATCTCCTCGGCGACGTACTCGGCGACCCCGGAACGGTCCGCGTCCACCGTGAGCCGATAGGGATCGGCCGCCTCGGGCAGCCGTCCGCCGGTCGACTGGAGCAGCGGGTCGGCCCCCTCGCGCAGTCGCAGCCGCAGCCGCCCACGCCTGCGCTCGGGCTCGTAGACGACCCCGGCGACCGCCTCCAGCGGCACGGCGATCTCCCCGTACGTCTGCCGGAACAGCGGCACGGAGCGGTGGAGTCCCGGCGTGATCCGGACCGTCGTGCCGTCGAAGGCCCAGGTCCCGTCACGCTGGATGATCTCGGCCATACGGAAATTCTTGCAGCCGGGTCAACACGACCGTGCCCTTCTTCACCCGCGCTGACCAGACCTGCCGACAACAGAGGGTGTGCCGTAGGGCACAATTCGCTGTCGGCACAGGGGAGTTGTTCACAGGGCGGCGGCCGGGTCCTTTATCGGGCCCTTCATCCGGTTTTCATCGGTTCTTCAAGGGCCGCCCTCCGTTCGGGTTGTGGGGAAGGCGGGCGTCGGACGTGGCGGTGCAGGAGGCGAGACGGAGCGTGAACCCGGGCACGGGACCGGGCGCTCACGAGGGCGGCTGCGCCTGCGGGGACTGTCCGCACGGGGCGCGCGAGGGACATCGGCGCGCGGTGGCGGAGTTCCTGCTGAAACGCGAGGAGTTCGCCGCCGGACAGGGGCTGCCCGCCGCGGTCGCCCACTCCGCCTCGGCCTCCCGCCAGTGGGTCTCCGAGGAGCTGACGCAGTCCGCGGAACTCGTCGCCGAACGCGGCCGCGCCGAGGGCGAGGCCTGGCTGACCCGTCTGTGGCTGCGGACGGCGGTCACCGTGTGGGCGACGGTCGTCGCGCTGCTGCTGGTCCAGTCCCTGACCGCGATCGGCGCGGGCTGGACCTCGGCCCGCACCGCCGGACTCCTCGCCGCGCTCCTCGTCGCCGGCGCGCTGACCACCGCCTCCTGGTTCCACCGGGCGCGCGGCGGCGTCCTCGCCCCCGTCATCGGCGAGGACAACCGGCTGTCCACCTCCCGCGCGGTCGCCGCGGCCTGGGTGCTGCTCGTCGCCTACGCCGTGCTCGTCCTGGTCGGCCGGCTCGCCGCCGCCTCCGGGCACGCCGAGCGCGACGCGCTGATCTCCGGGCTCGACCTCGCCCGCGGGGCCGGCGTGGTCACCGTCCTCGCCGTGGTCTGCGGGATCGCCGTGCTGGTGCGCCGCGTGGTCGGCCTGCGCGTCCTCGGCCAGCGGCTGCAGAAGGTCCGCGCCCACCGCCCCCGGGCCGCCGACCTCCTGACCGACGACGCCGGCCGCGGCACCTTCGCCGACATCCAGTACGTGGCGATCAGCGCCGTCGCCCTGGTCTTCGCCGCCGTCCGGCTGGCCCGCCGCCCCGACCAGCTGCCCGACCTGCCCTGGGGCCTCGCTGTGGTGGTCCTCGTGTCCGCCGCGACCTACGTCGCCGGCAAGTACGCCGAGGGCGGTCGGCCCGTCATCCTCTCCGTCGTCCGCTCCCGCGAGGCCGGCGACCTCGACGCCCCGATCCGCACCGGCGACGACATCGAGATCCGCGGCGCCGGCTTCGTCCCGCCCGGCGCGCAGGGCGCCGACCGGCTCTCCCGCATGGTGGTCCGCATCGGCCCGGTCCACGTCCACGTCCCCCTCGTCCCGGTCACGGGCGGCTTCAGCAACCCCGCCGACGCGGTCCTCACCGTCCCGGTCCCCGCGGACGTGGAGCCGGGCCGGGTGGAGGTACAGGTCGTGACGGCGGCCGGCGTGGAGACGAACCGGTACGCGATCGACGTGACGGAGTGAGGGAGAGAGCGACGGAGTGACCGCAGCGGCGAAGGCCGGGGCGGGGCGGGGCGACAGATGGGCGGCACGGACAGTTTTGTCGGCTCAAACAGTTGAGCGCATCCCCCATTTCGTACGTATGGTCTGTTGAGGGGTCCCACTCAGGCGGGCGAGAGGCGGCTACGGCGATGGCTCACGGCATGCGGACGGACACCTACCCCCCTTATCTCGACGGCGGCGGCCGCGGCTGGCGGGACACCGCCACCCGGTACGCCCTCCTTCCTCTGCGCGTCTTCCTCGGCGTCACCTTCATCTACGCGGGCCTCGACAAACTCACCGACAGCGCCTTCATGAAGGACAGCGGCGCCGGCTCGATCGGCGACACCATGCGCGCCGTCCGTGACTCCTCGGCCATCCCCGCCCTGGTCGACCTGGCCCTGAAGAACCCGGTCGGCTTCGGCTACGCCATCGCCCTCGGTGAACTCGCCGTCGGCCTCGGCGCCCTGTTCGGCCTGCTCACCCGCCTCGCCGCACTCGGCGGCGCGCTGATCTCGCTCAGCCTGTGGCTGACGGTGAGCTGGGCCTCGGAGCCGTACTACTACGGCAACGACCTGGCCTACCTCATGGCCTGGCTCCCCCTCGTCCTCGCAGGCGCCCCCTACCTCTCCCTCGACGCCCTCCTGCACAACCGCCGCCGCCAACGCTCAGGCGGCCTCAGCTAGGACCTGACCGGCAGGTCAAGTCGCAGGAAACGGGCGGGGCCTTGGAGCGGGGCGAGCGGGGTCTGGCCCCGGTCAGAGATCCTCCGGCCTCCGGCAAGGCTTTCTCCGGGCCCCGGTCAGGATCCTCCGGCCTCCGGTCAAGTGGTCTCCGGTCAAGCGGGCTCCGGCCAAGTGGTCTCCGGCCAAGCGGTCTCCGGCCGGGGGCCAGGGGACGGGGGCAAGTACCAGCGGGCGGGGGCCAGGGGACGGGGGCAAGAACCAGCGGGCGGGGGCCAGGGATCTCCGGCCAGGCGGGGGCGGACCCAGGGACCCCGGTCAGGAGAGCGGGCACCAGGACCCCGGCCGGCAGGGCAGGCGCCAAGGACCCAAGGGCCAGTAGGGCAGGAACCAGCCGAGCATGGGGTCAGAAGCCAAGGACCATCGGTCAGGCCACTTGGTCTGGCCCGCCCGCCTCGGCCGGTATGCCCCGGCCCCGTCCGCTCCGTCTGCGCAGGGCCCGGGTCACGGCAGCCGTCGCGCCCGCCAGGCAGAGCCCGGCCACGACCAGCGGGATGACGGCGAACCACGGTGTCTCCCAGAGCCCGCCCGCGTCACCTGCGTAGACGACGCCCGCGAGGGTGAAGAAGAGACCGGCGACCAGCCTGCCCGGCCGGAACTCATGACGTAGCACGGGCCACCTCCGCCTGTCCCGCTCCGACCTGGAGGTCGAGGTCGATCGTCCCGGCGTCCTTCGCGCCCGACACCGGGGTCAGGGTCGTCTCCTGGTGCTTGCCCGGCTCCACGTCCACGTCCTTCTTGTCGTCGCCCGGCAGCTGGATGTCCCCCAGCCCCACGTCGATCTTCACCTTCACGGTCACGTCCGGCGGCACGATCACCCTCAGCTTGCCCACCCCCACCTCGGCGTTGGTGCTCACCGTCTGCCCCTTGGCCAGCTCCAGCCGGGACAGGTCCAGGGTGCCCGCGCCGGTGCCCAGGTCGTAGGCCTCCCGCACGTCCGCCACCGCCGTGGGCTGCCAGGTCGTGTCGATCCAGTGCGTGCCGATGTCCTTGGGCAGGGCCGTCGAGCCGGCCAGCAGGGCCGCTGTGAGGATCGCCAGGAACACCGACCCCGCGCCCGTGCGCCCCAGGAACGAGCTGACCGCGATGCCGGCGCCGAGCACGATGAGCGCGGCCGCGAGGCCGGCCTGCAGGCTGGTGCCGAGCGCGTGGTCGTCCCAGAGGAGCCGGGTGGCCAGGGTGCCCGCGAGCAGGGCCAGCAGGAAGACCCAGCCGCCGATCCAGCGGGGGCCGCGCGGCCCGGAGGAGCGGCCGGGCGGGGTGCGTATGTCCTCGGGGCCGTCCGGGTCGTGCTCGTGGCCGGTCAGGCTGACGTTGACATACGCCGAGATGTCCCGGCCTCGGGAGTCGCGCGGACCCCACAGATAGCCCGTGCCGCCGACGTGTGTGCCGTCCTTGACGATGGGGTCGCGCCACCAGGAGGGGTAGGCGGACGGGACCGGCGGCGCCTGCGCCTCCGGCGGGGCGTCGGCGACGGCCTGCGCGGCGAGCGGGTCGGGGTCGGAGGAGTCCCGGTGCCGCGACCAGTACCCGGCGCCCGCGAGGAGCAGGGAGAGGACGACGGCGAAGGTCAGCACGCTGCCGTTGTTCAGCATCGACAGGAACACCCCGCAGCCGACCAGTGCGAACAGCACGGCCGTGAGGGCCTGGCCGTCGACCCGGCCGGTCAGCAGCTTCCGTACCTCGTTCTCCTCCTCGTCGGCATACGGGACGAAGAGCCAGGCGAAACCGTAGAAGATGAGGCCGATGCCGCCGGTCGCGGAGAGCACGGCGAGGGTGATCCGGAAGATGACCGGGTCCATGTCGTACTGCCGCCCGAGGCCCGCGCACACCCCGGCGAGCATCTTGTGCCGCCGGTCGCGCCGGAACCTGGGCGGGCGCTCGACCGCCTCGCCGCCTTCCGGAGCCTGGCCCGCATCGGCCTGGGTTCCGTGCCTTCCCTGCCCTCCGTGCCTGTCCTGCTTTCCGTGCGCGCGAGGCTTCTCACCTGCGGCGCCCGGGGCGCCGGTGGACGGGGCGGCCGCGTCGGGCGCGGCGCCCCCGTCGGGCACGGCGTCCGCGGCGTGCTGGTGATCTGTCATGACTCCATGGTGGCAAGCGGAACGCTCCGGCGGCAGTCGGAATGACCCTGGTCGGACCCTGATATCGGCCCTGACCCCGGGCGGGGGAGGTGTTCGACCTGCGGCGGCGTCGAAGATCAGGGGCGTCTCGGGGGCGAACCCTGATGCCCGGGCCCGCCCGCCGTGTGACCATCGTTGGCATGCCGGAAGCCGCCACAACGCCACTCGTCGAACCGCGGCCGCCGCGCAAGCTCTACCGCAGCAGCGACGGACGCTGGCTGGGTGGCGTGGCGCGGGGGCTCGCCGGGCATCTCGGGCTGCCCGTCGTGTGGGTGCGGCTCGTCTTCGTCGGCCTGTTCATGGCGGACGGCCTCGGCGCCCTGCTCTACGCGGCCTTCTGGTTCTTCGTGCCGCTCGGTGTCGGCGGTGTCGGCGACCAGAAGCCCCCCTCCCTCGTCGCCACCGAGACCGCGCCCGACGGCCGCCGCCGGCTGGTCGCCCGCAGACCCGACAAGGGCCAGATCGTCGCCCTGCTCCTCATGGTCGTCGTCGCCATGGTCTTCGTGGGCAATGTGAATCTGGGCAGTGGCGCCAAGGCCTATCTGCTGCCCGCCGTCCTCGTCGGCGCGGGCGTCGCCCTCGTCTGGCGTCAGGCGGACAACGCCCGCCGGGCCCGCTGGGTCGAGGTCGGCCGCAGACGCCGGACGCTCACGCTGCTGCGCGCCGGCGCCGGGGTCCTCCTCGTCACCGCCGGCGTCTCGGGCATCTTCGTCCTGCAGGGCTCCGCCGCCCACCTCGGCTCCGTCCTGCAGGCGGCCCTCGCCGTCCTGGTCGGCATCACGCTTCTCGCCGGCCCCTACCTGGTCCGGATGACCCAGGACCTCTCCGAGGAGCGCCTGATGCGCATCAGGGCCCAGGAGCGTGCGGAGGTCGCCGCCCATGTCCACGACTCGGTGCTGCACACCCTGACCCTGATCCAGCGAAACGCGGAGAACGCGGGCGAGGTGCGCCGCCTCGCCCGGGCCCAGGAGCGCGACCTGCGTACCTGGCTCTACAAACCCGAGGGCACCGGCAAGGATGAGGAGGACGAGCCGACCACGGTCGCCGACGCGGTGCGTCGCAGCGCCGCCGAGGTCGAGGACAAGCACGGCGTGCCGATCGAGGTCGTGGTCGTGGGCGACTGCCCGCTCGACGACCGGGTCGGGGCACAGATGCAGGCCGCGCGCGAGGCGATGGTGAACGCCGCCAAGTACGGTGGCGAGGGCGGCGCGGTACAGGTCTACGCCGAAGTCGAGGGCAGGACGGTCTTCGTGTCCGTCCGGGACCGCGGCCCCGGCTTCGACCTCGACTCGATACCCGCCGACCGCATGGGCGTCAGAGAATCGATCATCGGCCGCATGGAGCGCCACGGCGGCACGGCGCGGCTGCGGGCGGTCCCGGGCGGCGGCACGGAGGTCGAGCTGGAGATGGAGAGGGCGGAGAAGACGTCATGAGCGACCCGACGGACACGAACGGCACGAGCGGGACGAGCGGGACGAACAGTGCGGCGGGAGCGGCCGGTTCGGCCGAGGTCGGCCACGGCGAGGGCGCGAGCGGGCGACATGTGCGCGTGGTCCTCGTCGACGACCACCGTATGTTCCGCACAGGGGTGCAGGCCGAGATCGGCCAGACCGAGCAGACGGGCGTCGAGGTCGTCGGCGAGGCCGCGGACGTCGACCAGGCGGTCACGGTCATCACCGCGACCCGGCCCGAGGTGGTGCTCCTCGACGTCCATCTGCCGGGCGGCGGCGGGGTCGAGGTGCTGCGCCGCTGTGCCGCGTTGATGTCCGACGCCGAACAGCCGGTGCGCTTCCTCGCCCTGTCCGTGTCGGACGCGGCGGAGGACGTGATCGGGGTGATCCGCGGCGGCGCCCGGGGCTATGTCACCAAGACGATCACCGGCACCGATCTGGTCGCCTCCGTCTTCCGCGTCCAGGAGGGCGACGCCGTCTTCTCCCCGCGGCTGGCCGGATTCGTCCTCGACGCCTTCGCCTCCACGGACGCCCCGCCGGTCGACGAGGACCTGGACCGCCTCACCCAGCGCGAGCGCGAGGTCCTGCGCCTCATCGCCCGGGGGTACGCCTACAAGGAGATCGCCAAGCAGCTCTTCATCTCCGTGAAGACGGTCGAGTCCCATGTCTCGGCGGTCCTCAGGAAGCTCCAGCTGTCCAACCGCCACGAGCTGACACGGTGGGCGACGGCACGCCGCCTGGTGTGAGCGGGAGCCGCCTGGTGTGACCGGACGGCGCGATCGGGACGGGGGAGTCGCGCTGCCGCCTCCGGTGGCCGGGGCCCTTCGGCCCTTCACACCACCCGCGTCGCCCCCGCGAACGGCATCTCGTCGATCGGCGCCACGCGTACCGGGGCCGACGGGTTGGGGGCGTGGATCATCTGGCCGTTTCCGATGTAGAGGCCGACGTGGGAGATGCCCGAGTAGAAGAACACCAGGTCGCCCGGGAGGAGTTCGGAGCGGGAGACGCGCTGTCCGGCGCCGATCTGGGCGTACGTCGTGCGGGGCAGGGAGACGCCGGCGGAGCGGTACGCGGCCAGCATGAGCCCCGAGCAGTCGAAGGCGTCCGGGCCGGTCGCCCCCCACACATAGGGGCTGCCCAGCTTGGAGTAGGCGAAGGAGACGGCGGCCGCCGCACGGGAGTTGGGGGCGTCGGCGCCGGAAGAGCCGGGTGTCCGGAGGCTGTCGCGCGCTCCGGTCCCGGCCGCCCGTGACGCGCGGTCACCCGTGCCGCCGCCGTACGCACCGCCGCCTGTGCCCTCCCCGATGCGGGCGCGTTGCGCCGCCGTCAGCTGGGACAGCAGACGGCGGGCTGCGTCGAGCTTGCCGGTGATGGTCTTCTTGTGGGTTCTCAGCTCGGCCTGGCGCGTTTTGAGGGAGGTCAGCTCGACGCGCGCGGCGCCGCGCAGCTGTTCGATCTCCCGCAGCTGGCCGCGGACCTCGGCGACGGCGGCCGACTGCCGGTCGCCGGCCCGTTCGGCGAAGGCGGCGCCGTCGAGGTACTGGTCGGGGTCGTCGGAGAGCGCCAGCTGCACGGCCGGGTCGAGGCCGCCGCTGCGGTACTGCGCCGCCGCCATCGAACCCAGCGCCTCCCGAGCCGAGTTGAGCCGTTCCTCCTTGCGCGCCGCCTCGTCCCGGAGAGTCTCCAGACGCTGCTCGGCCGCCGTCGCCTTCGCCTGCGCGCCGTTGTACCTCTCCGTCGCCTCCTCCGCCTCCCGGTACAGCTTGTCCACCTTGGCCTTGACCTGGTCCGGTGTCAGATTCGGCTCGGCGTGGCCGGTGCCGTCGAAGGCGGTCGCCGTCGCCACGCCCGCGAGGGCGAGCGTGGCCGCCGTCCGGGCCGTCTGGCCGCCGAGCGAGCGCTGTCGGGGCTTGCGGTGCGCTGCCACGTGGGACTGCACGTCCTTTCGTACGACCGCCTCGTCCGCACGGCCGCCGCGGCGGCCGCGGGCTGTCAGCGAGCCCGCGGCCGTCGGCGGGGGAGCGGACGGACGGCCGCGGGGAGCGGCTGACGCGTCCGACGGCGGCCCGCACAGGGGGAGCGGGGCCGCCGCCGGACTTCTCGGCGGTGGTGGCCGACTGCCGCCCCTGGCCCGGGCGGCGGTGGGGAGCCGGTCACCTGGGGGAGGACGCTAGGCCCGTAGGTGTCGGGTGGGTAACGCGATGTGCGGAAGTGGCGTGAGCGGACTGTCGGGTGACCGTATGTGTCCGAGAATCCGGGCCGGGCGCGTCGGGTTCACGCGGCGCGCTGACCGAAGGGGTGAATCCGGGACATCGTGGAGCGGCCGGGTGCTATGGGACGCATATATGCAAGTCCGGTATCGCGGGCCCGGTCACCCGGGGAGGGGCCGGTGTCCGGAGGCTCCGGTGCGGCTGACTAGCATCCGGCTCATGGACGTACTCATCCATCTCTTCGTCGGCCTGCACATCGTCGGCATCGCCGCGCTCCTGGGCGGCTTCCTCACCCAGCTGAAGGCGATGGGTCAGGGCACGGCGCGCTTCGTGCCCGCGATGCTGCACGGCGCGGCGACGATGCTGGTCACCGGCGTGATCCTGGTCGGTCTCAACCAGGCGGACGACCAGCATGTCAACAACATCAAGATCGGCGTGAAGCTGGCCCTGCTGATCGTGATCCTCGGCCTCGTCTATGTGAAGCGGGACGACGAGAAGGTGGAGAAGCCCCTGTTCGGCCTGGTCGGGCTGCTGACCGTGGTGAACATCTTCATCGCGGTGCTCTGGACCTGACGGACGCGCCGCCTTCGCCGCCCCGGACCGCCGCGAGCGCCCCGACGGCGACCGTCAGCCACGCCGCCACCGCGACCCACAGCAGCACCCGCCCCGGCCCCTTCAGCCATGGCACGTCGACGGCCGCGGCCACGGAGAGCGTCGCCGTCGCCGTCATCCCCATCGGGAACACGGTCGCCCAGCGGCACACGTCGTAGTACGGCCGCGGCCACCGCACCTCGGCGGCCAGGAGGACGGCGTAACAGACCAGGTCGAGCACCAGCAGTGCGACGGTCACCGAGCGCAGGACGCCCCGGTCGTCGGCGTTCCACAGGTACAGGCCCCCGCCCTCGGCGTCGAGTAGCGTCGCCCCGGCGAGCGCCGAGATGGCGAGCGCGCCGCCCGCCACCCACTGGTCCCCGGCGCCCTCGGCGATCTGCCGCCGGTCGAAGCGGGCCAGCGCGAGGCAGTAGAGCACCAGCCCCAGCCAGAACAGCACGAGCGCGGTGTGCGCGAGCCAGGCCGTCGCCTCCGCCCGGGCGAGGGCGGCGGCCAGCACGGCGAGCCCCTGCGTGGCTACACAGCACAGGAACACCGCCCCGCGCATACGCCGCCGCCAGTGCCGTACGACGACCGCCAGCAGCACCGGCCACAGCGCCGCCGCCAGTGCCAGCAGCGCCTCCGCGAGGGACTGCCGGCCGAGGGCCGAGACACGCGTGCCGAGGACCGTCGTCGCGGCCACGGCGGTGAGCGCCCCCGGCGTCCCGGCCTCCGCCAGCCACCGCTCACGCTCCCACAACAGCCGTACGACGAAGTCCGCGCCCAGCGCCAGCCACGCTGCGCCGGCCAGCGCCAGGGAGATGCGGGACAGGGCCTCGTGGCCCGTCAGCCGCAGGCCCACCGACAGGATCGCGGTCGCCAGCACGGCGGCGCCGGCCGCCGGGGGACGCTGCGCCCGCCGGACGCGGAGCAGGAGGCGGTGGGGGGAGAAGACGGGCATGCGGCTGATGCTAAAGAGGACGCTGCGGCATACGAGGGGCACACGCGAGGGGTGGGAAAACGCGGAAGACGCACCTCTACGCGCGCGTGCCCTCAGGTAACCGTCTACGCGCGCGTGCCTTCGGGAACCCGCCGGTGCCCGCGCGTGCCCTCAGGCCGGCCGCACCACGCTGTGGATGCCCGACTCGCCGTCGTAGTAGATCGACTCCTCGCGGACGTAGCCGCCGGGCTTCGGGGCGTGGATCATCATGCCGTTGCCGATGTAGACGCCGACCTGGCTGACGTCGTCGTAGAAGAAGACCAGGTCACCGGGTTGCGCGTCGGTGAGAGAGATGCCGGCGCCGGCGTTGGCCTGGTCGTAGGCGGTGCGCGGGAGGGTGACGCCCGCGGCCTTCCAGGCGGCCTGGGTGAGCCCGGAGCAGTCGTAGGAGTCGGGTCCGGTCGCGCCCCACACGTACGGCTTGCCGATCTGCGCGCGGGCGAAGGCGAGCGCCTTCTCGGCCTTGGTGGTGTACGAGGAGTCGGCGGGGGCGGGGGCAGGGGCGGGCGTGCCCGTACTCGTGCCAGTGCCAGTGCCAGTGCCAGTGCCAGTGCCAGTGCCAGTGCCAGCGCCCGTGCTCACGCCCGCGCCCGCGCTCGTCGAGTCGGCGCTCTCCCGCTGCGCGGCGGCCTGTTCCGCCGCCGCCTGCCGCTGCGCCAGCTCCGCCGCCTGCCGCTGCGCCAGCTCCGCCGCCTGGCGTGCGGCCTCCTCCTGTTTCTGCTGCTCGATCGCCGCGAGCCGCGCCTTCTCCTGGGTCGCCAGCTGGGACAGCAGCACGCGCGCGTCGCCGAGCTTCTTCTGGACGGTGGACTTGGCAGCCTTGAGGTCGCTCTGCGTGTCGGTCAGCGCCTCGAGGCTCGGCTGGGTCTGGTCGACGTAGTGCTGCGGGGTGTCCGCGGGCAGGAAGGTCGCCGTGTCGGGCGCGGAGACGCCGGTGCGGTACTGGGCGGCGGCGAAGGAACCCTGCTGCTCCCGTGTCTCGTTGAGTTTCTGGGTGCGCTGCGCGACGTCGTCGAGGAGGCCGTCGGCGCGCCGGCGCTGCTTGGTCGTCTTCTCCTTGGCGGCGTTGTGGTTCTCGGTCGTCGACTCCGCCCGACGGTAGAGGTCGTCGACCTTCTTCTCGACCTCCTCCAGACTCGGCGCGCCGTCGCCGGAGGGGGCGGCGTTCGCCGTCTGGGAGAGCAGGGCGACGGAGGTGAGGGCGGCAGTGGCGAGAGCGGGGGGACGGGTGCCTGCTGCGCGCGTGCCCATGAGGCGTGGCTTGCGGTGCTGCGACGCCAAGGGAGGCGACTCCTTCCGTGATCCGCCTACCGGGTTGGCTCGGGTTCGGGCGGGTGGTTCGGAAGGGTTGCCCTACGGCCCGTCCTTGAGCGGAAGGCAGGCCGACTCACCCAGAGTCACGGTGGGTTCCCGGCTCCGGCTGCCGCGAGGGGGCGCGCCGGACTCGGCGGAAGGCCGCGCGGCCCGGCGACGTTCGCCGGTGGGGGTCGTACGGCCTGCTCGAAACGGTAACCAACTCGTGTGGCTCGTGTGAAGGTTGGTGGGTGATATGCCCGATACATTTTCGTGACCTTCGACGAAAGCCGGGTAAGCGGTCACGGTTGGTGATAAGGCCACCTCGGAAGGTGAGGGGGGATGTTTTCGGGACGGCGGCCGGTTGTCAGTGCGGCCCTCTAAACTCGGAGAGCGATGAGCAGCCTCTTTGACGACAGCTTCCTGGCGGACCTCCAGGGCCCTCGCGGCCACGAGGGGGAGCCCCCGCCGCCGCCCGAGGACGATCACGTACCGGAGCAGGTTCCGGACGATCTGTTCGGCGGGAAGTTCGACGTGCCTCCGGACCGGGACGCCTACTACCGCGACGGCGCCCCGCGCCCGGCGATCGACGCGGCCGCGCTCCTGGAGGGGCTGAACGACAACCAGCGCGCGGCCGTCGTCCACGCCGGCGCCCCGCTGCTCATCGTCGCCGGCGCAGGCTCCGGCAAGACGCGCGTGCTGACCCACCGCATCGCCCATCTGCTCGCCGAGCGCAGCGTCCACCCGGGCCAGATCCTCGCGATCACCTTCACCAACAAGGCCGCGGGCGAGATGAAGGAGCGCGTCGAGCAGCTCGTCGGCCCGCGTGCGAACGCGATGTGGGTGATGACCTTCCACAGCGCGTGCGTGCGCATCCTGCGGCGCGAGTCGAAGAAGCTCGGCTTCACCTCCTCCTTCTCGATCTACGACGCGGCCGACTCCAAGCGTCTGATGGCCCTGGTCTGCCGTGACCTGGACCTCGACCCCAAGCGCTTCCCGCCCAAGTCCTTCAGCGCCAAGATCAGCAACCTGAAGAACGAGCTGATCGACGAGGAGGACTTCGCCGCCCAGGCCGGCGACGGCTTCGAGAAGACCCTCGCCCAGGCCTACGCCATGTACCAGTCCCGTCTCCGCGAGGCGAACGCCCTCGACTTCGACGACCTGATCATGACGACGGTCAATCTGCTGCGCGCCTTCCCGGACGTCGCCGAGCACTACCGCCGCCGCTTCCGCCATGTCCTCGTCGACGAGTACCAGGACACCAACCACGCCCAGTACTCCCTCGTGCGGGAACTGGTCGGCAGCGCGGAGCACCCGGTCGACGTACCGCCCAGCGAGCACGACGTGCCGCCCGCCGAGCTGTGCGTCGTCGGTGACGCAGACCAGTCGATCTACGCCTTCCGGGGCGCGACGATCCGCAACATCCTCCAGTTCGAGGAGGACTACCCGGACGCGACGACGATCCTCCTCGAGCAGAACTACCGCTCCACGCAGACGATTCTGAGTGCCGCCAACGCGGTCATCGAGCGCAACGAGTCCCGCCGCCCGAAGAACCTGTGGACCAACGCGGGCGCGGGCGCGCGCATCACCGGCTATGTCGCCGACACCGAGCACGACGAGGCCCAGTTCGTCGCCGAGGAGATAGACCGTCTCACCGACGCGGGCGACGCGAAGGCCGGCGACGTCGCGGTCTTCTACCGTACGAACGCCCAGTCCCGTGTCTTCGAAGAGATCTTCATCCGCGTAGGCCTGCCCTACAAGGTCGTCGGCGGCGTCCGTTTCTACGAGCGCAAGGAGGTCCGGGACGTCCTGGCCTACCTGCGCGTGCTCGCCAACCCGGAGGACTCGGTCCCGCTGCGTCGCATCCTCAACGTGCCCAAGCGCGGCATCGGCGAGCGCGCCGAGGCGATGATCGACGCCCTGTCCCAGCGCGAGAAGATCAGCTTCCCGCAGGCTTTGAAGCGCGTCGACGAGGCGTACGGCATGGCCGCGCGGTCGACGAACGCCGTCAAGCGGTTCAACACGCTGATGGAGGACCTCCGTACGATCGTCGAGTCCGGGGCCGGCCCGGCGACCGTGCTCCAAGCGATCTTCGAACACACCGGTTATCTGGCCGAGTTGCAGAACTCGACGGACCCACAGGACGAGACCCGCATCGAGAACCTTCAGGAACTCGCCTCTGTGGCCCTGGAGTTCGAGCAGGAGTCCGGGGAGGGGGAGGGCGAGAGCGAGACGCCCGCCGGGCTCGCCGCCTTCCTGGAGCGGGTCGCCCTGGTCGCCGACTCCGACCAGATCCCCGACGAGGAGCAGGACGGCTCGGGCGTCATCACGCTCATGACCCTGCACACCGCCAAGGGCCTGGAGTTCCCGGTCGTCTTCCTCACCGGCATGGAGGACGGCGTGTTCCCGCACATGCGCGCCCTCGGCCAGGCCAAGGAGCTGGAGGAGGAGCGCCGTCTGGCGTACGTCGGCATCACGCGCGCGCGGGAGCGGCTGTATCTGACCCGGTCGGCGCTGCGCAGCGCATGGGGGCAGCCGTCGTACAACCCGCCGTCGCGTTTCCTGGAGGAGATCCCGGCGCAGCATCTGGACTGGAAGCGGACCGGCGCGACGGCCCCGGTGTCCTCCGGTCCGGCGTCCGGGATCGCGGCCTCGCTGTCGTCGTCCCGCTCGCGCTCGTCGGCGTCGGGCGCGTCCGGCTTCGCCACACGCAGGGGCGCGGCGGAGAAGCCGGTCGTCGCGCTGGCCGTCGGCGACCGGGTGACGCACGACCAGTTCGGTCTGGGCACGGTCGTCGGGGTGAACGGGACGGGCGCGAACGCGGAGGCGACGGTCGACTTCGGCGACGTCAAGCCGAAGCGTCTGCTGCTGCGGTACGCGCCGGTGGAGAAGCTGTAGGCGCGTCACGCGCAGGGGCAGGAATGGAGTGAGCCCCCGCTGTGACAGCGGGGGCTCGTCACACGGGGGAAAGTCCTCTACGTCGGGTCGAGTCCGTGGCTGCGCAGCCACGGCAGCGGGTCTATCGCCGAACCGCCGGCCGGCCGGACCTCGAAGTGCAGGTGCGGGCCGGTGGAGTTGCCGGAGTTCCCGGAGTACGCGATCGGGTCGCCGGCCTGCACCGTCGTACCGGAGGCGACCCGGTAGCTGGAGAGGTGGCAGTACCAGGTCTCCGTGCCGTCCTTCGCCGTCACGATCAGCATGTTGCCGTACGCGCTGTTCCACTGCGTCCGTACGGTGCCGTCGGTCGCCGACATCACGGTCGTGCCGTAGGAGACCGGGAAGTCGATGCCGGTGTGCTGGGACATCCAGTTGATGCCGGCCTGTCCGAAGTAGGCGCTGAGTCCGTGCTGGGCGACCGGCAGCGCGTACTTCGGGCGCAGTCGCTCCTTGCGGGCCGCCTCCGCCGCCGCCTTCTTCTTCTCGGCCGCCTGCTGCGCCTTGAGGTCGATGCGCTCCTGCGTACGGCTGGCCCGGTCGGCGAAGTCGTCGGCCTCGGCGGTGAGGGTCTGGAGCTGGGAGTCCAGCTTGTTGTTGGCGGCGGACGGCTTCACCGGCTGCGCGTCCGAGGCGGAGGCCGTCGTGTCCTTCTCGTCGCTGCCGCTCAGTGTGCCGACGGAGGCGGCGGCGATGCCGGCGACCCCCATCACGCAGGCCGAGGGCACGGCCACGGTCAGCAGCGCGGAGCGCTTCGCGGGCGTACGACGGCGGGAACGGCTCGCGCCCCGGGCAGCCGCCCGCGAGGAGGGAGCCGGAACCGGAGCGGCGGCCTCCTCCTGGTCGTCGAGAAGAGGCAGCGCGGCTACGGCGGGCAGCTCGCCGGTGGCGGTCAACTCGCCGTCCGCCGGGGCGTGTTCGCCGTAGGAGACCTGTTCGAAGGTGGCGGTGGCCTGCTGGTCGAAGGGCACCTCGGCCGACTGCTCGTACCCGTCGGAAGCCGGTGCGGCCTCACCGCCGTGGCCGCTGTGGCCGCCGTCGGAGTTCCACTGCGTGGCGTCGTACGCGCCGGTGTCGAAGGCCTGCGTGCCCCATTCCCACTGCTGGGTCCGGTCGGCCGGGCTGCCCGACTGGTCGGGCTGCAGCCAGGAGCCGGCGTCCCACTGACCGCTGGCGTCGGAGGCGGTGGCCTGCGGCGGGATGCCCGACAGGTGTTCTTGCTGCTGCTGCTGTTGCTGGTCGGTCGGCCAGCCGGTCGTGTCGTACGCCCCCGAGTCGTAGGCGGCGTGGTGCTGGGCCGCGTACGGGTCGTAGTTCAGGGTCTGGTGGCCGCCCGTGTCCAGGTTCTGGTGGCCGCTGGTCCACTGCGTGGCGTCGTACGCGCCGGTGGCGGGGTTCGTGCCGTCGCCGGGCAGCTCGCCGAAGAGGGGGTCGGCCGCGAAGTGGCCGGTGGTGTGGGCGACGGCGTCGTAACCGCTGTTGTCGTAACCGTTGTACGTGGAGAAGCCGTCGTGCTGGGCTTCGGGGGTGCCGTACTGCGCGTAGGGCGCGGATTCGGCGTCGGAAGCCGGGGCCGGGGTGGTCATGGTCCCCGACGGGTGACGGTCGTTCACCAACTTCTCTTTCGCCGACAACAGGGGCTGCCAGAGCAGTGCGGCGACTGTACCCGGCAGTACGCGGGCACGACAATCTTCTGCAGGTTTCGTGCTCTCAGGAAACGGGCATTCGGCCGTGTTTCGGGGGACGGCGGGCGCGGGTTTGGCCCTATGTTCGAAGAGTGTTCGATCGCGGAGACCCTTTTTTGGTTCAGTCGCCGCAGGTCCGCTTCAGGCCGCCGTCTCGCTCAGGCCGCGTCTCGCTCAGGCCACCGTCACGTCGTCGGCGTGCGCGCCGGTGTGCGCGTCGGTGTGCGCGTCGGCCGCCGGGTGCGTCCAGCTCGAGTCGAGGGCCTGTCGGATGCGGGTGGCGACGGCCGGGTGCACGGGCAGGGCGAGGTGTCCGATGCCGGTCACCCGGACGTTCTGCGCCAGCAGGTCGGGGTGGTCGACGCGGGCGGTCTCCAGCGGGTCCATCAGGTGGTCCATGTCGCTCCAGAAACTGACGAAGCGCGTACGGCAGCCGGGCGCGGGCCGGGACAGCTCCTCGATCACCTTCGAGCCGGGGCGCATCTGGCGCACGATCGGGTGCGCGTTCGCCAGCGGCGCCACCCGGGTGCCGGAGTGCGGGGTGCCGAGCGTGACCAGCGTCCGCACCCGGACGTCACCGCCCAGTCGCTGCACGTAATAGCGGGCGATCAGGCCGCCCAGGCTGTGCCCGACGACGTCGACCTGACGGCTGCCGGTGCGCTCGCAGATCTCCTCGATGTGCCGGCCGAGCAGCTCGGCGGCGATGCGGAGGTCGCAGGTCAGCGGCGAGTAGTTGAGCGACTCCACCCGGTGCCTGCCGTGCTGGGCGAGGTTGCGGCGCAGCAGGACGAAGACGGAGCGGTTGTCGATGAAGCCGTGCAGGAGGACGACCGGGGGCGGGGCCTGGACGGGCAGCCGGGCCGGGTCCGCCTCGCCGGGTCCGGGGAGCGCGGCCGGGGTGCGGCGCTCCTGGGCGATGCCGGAGGGGTAGAGAAGGAGATGGCCCGCGAGGATCGCGATGTCCAGCGCGGTCGCCTTCAGCAGGGCCATGGAGAGTCCCGCCAGCCTGCTCTGTATGTCGGGCAGGCTGGGTATTCCGGGCAGGCTGGGTATGTCGGACAGGTCGGGTAGGCCGGGGAGGTCCGGCAGCAGGCGTCGGCACAGCGGAAGAAGGGGCTGGAACGCCCGGGTGACCTGCATGGCCGACCTCCTGTCGGCACGCCGAGGACGGCTCTGTCCCCCGTGTGCTCTCGTGGTAGTCGCGGCGGAGGATCTCGGCCCGTCGCCGATGCGCCGTACCGCCGCGACGCGCGGCCTGTGCGCGGCGGTACGGCGACCCCGTTGCGGCTCCCGTTGCGACGGTCCCCCTGGGGAGGGGGAGCGGTGCGCGGTGAACGTGTCCCTCCGTGTGATTTCCCCCTCGGCCGGCACCGCGAAACTGCCGGTTGCGGGATGCTGGAGATAACGTTCGTTCACTTCCTCGGGCGGTGACACGGAGTGTCCGTGCCGTATGAGTCCGTGTCGTATGAGGATGGGCGGCGATGGACAGGGATGGGCGAGGATGGACCTAGTCGCTTCATGGAGGCAGTGATGGGTGTGGCAGCCGGTCCGATCCGCGTGGTGGTGGCCAAGCCGGGCCTCGACGGCCATGACCGCGGGGCCAAGGTGATCGCGCGGGCCCTGCGCGACGCCGGTATGGAGGTCATCTACACGGGGCTCCACCAGACCCCCGAGCAGATCGTCGGCACCGCGATCCAGGAGGACGCCGACGCGATCGGACTCTCCATCCTCTCCGGCGCCCACAACACGCTCTTCGCCGCCGTGATCGAGCTCCTCAAGGAGCGGGACGCGGCGGACATCCTGGTCTTCGGCGGGGGGATCATCCCGGAGGCGGACATCGCGCCGCTGAAGGAGATCGGCGTCGCGGAGATCTTCACCCCGGGGGCGACGACGGCGTCGATCGTGGAGTGGGTGCGGGCGAATGTCCGGGAGTCGGCGGAAACGTAGGCCTGCGGCGCTCGGGTGGGTCTCCGTGCAGGTGCGGGTAGTCCAGGGTGACCTTCTTGCCCAAGCCCCCAGCCCTCAGGCCCCCAGGTCCCCAAGCCCCTAGGTCGTCCTGAACTCCTCTGCCATCACCGCCCTCAGCCGCAGTGTCGTCCCCAGCCGCTGGAACGCCTCCGCCCAATAGCCCCCGGCGCCGGGCGACGCGTCCTCCGGTTCGTCGGGGACGGCCAGGAGGGCGTCCAGGCGGGCGGCTTCCGACGGGTTCAGGCAGCGTTCGGCCAGGCCCATCACTCCGCTGAAGCTCCAGGGGTAACTCCCGGCGTCCCGGGCGATGTTGAGCGCGTCGACCACGGACCGGCCGAGCGGCTCGGCCCATGGCACCGCGCACACGCCGAGCAGTTGGAACGCCTCCGACAGCCCGTGCACCGCGATGAACCCGGCGACCCACCCGGCCCGTTCGGCCGCCGGCAATGTGCCCAGGAGCTTCGCCCGCTCGGCGAGGGAGACCGCGCCCGGGCCGCCGGCCCCGGGTGCGGAGGGCGCTCCGAGCAGCGCGCGCGACCAGTCGGCGTTCCGTTGCCGTACGGCGGCCCGGCACCATGCTGCGTGCAGTTCGTTCAGCCAGTCGTCGGCCACCGGGAGCGCCACGATCTGCTCCGGCGTACGGCCGCCCAGCCGGGCCGGCCAGGCGGTGAGCGGGGTCGCCTCCACCAACTGGCCGAACCACCAGGACCGTTCGCCCCGACCGGTCGGGGCCTTGGCCGTCACGCCGTCGCGCTCCATGGCGGCGTCGCACTCGTGCGGGGCCTCCACGACGAGCGTGGGCGTGTCCTGCGTACGGTCGACGGCCACGCACGAGGCGGCCCGGACCGCCATCCGCGCGGCGAGCGCCGAGCCGGGGAGCGCCGACAGCAACTCCGCGGCCGTCGCCCGGACGTTACGGCTGCGGTCGGCCAACGCCTGTTCCAGGAACGGCTCGTCGCGGGCGCCGAGGCCGGTGCGCAGCGAGTCGAGGAACATCAGCCGGTCCTCGGCGCGCTCCGTCGGCCAGGTTCTCGCGAGCAGCTCGCGCGCGGCGTCGGGGTCGCGGGCGCGCAGCGACGCCAGCAGGGCGACCCGCTCGGCGAACAGGCCCTCCTGCCACAGGGCTTCGGTGCGCTCGGTCTCCTGCGGGCCCGGCAGCGCCGTACCGCCGCCCGGCGTCCCGCGCAGGGCGAATCGCCAGTCGGGGTTCAGCCGGGCCAGCCACAGGGCGCGCGGGCCCGCGAACTCCAGTGCCGCCGGGCGCAGGTCCGTACGCCCGCGTGCCGCGTCGAGCAGCGCGGGCAGGGCCTCGGCGGGGGCCGCGAACCCGTGGGCGTTCGCCGTCGCCAGCCATTGGGGCAGCAGCTCCATCAGGTCCGGGGCCGTGCCCCGGCGGCCGCCTCCGCCCGCGCCGGGGCGGTCGGCCAGGAGGAGGGCGAGTCTGCGGGTCGCCGGGGCGGGCAGCGCGGGGCGTGGGTCGCCGGGGGCCGGTTCCGGAGGCCGTGCCGCCCGCCCCGGCCGGAGGCCGGCCCGTCGGCGTACGGTCTCCGCGGCGGCGGCGTCCAGCAGAGCCTTCGGGGCCGCCCGGCCGGGGGCGGCTCCCGGGGGCGTACGGCGGTCGGTGCCGAGGAGGGCCGCGGTGACCAGGTCCTCCCAGGCGGCCGGGGTGGGGAGAGCCGGGGTGGCGGTCATGTCGCTCCCTGTGTGCCGGTGACCGGTGGTCGGCGGGTGTTCGTTCAGCACAGCGGTACCGCCTCTCCCGGGCCCGTCGACCAGGCCGTCAGGGGGGTGAAGCCCCGGTGGCCGCACTCGCCGAAGACCTTGACGGGGGCGCCGCCGGAGAGGGCGACCAGACGCCACAGGCTGGGACGGGCGGCCGCGCCCGGGGTGAGCGGCAGGGCCGTGTCGCCGGCGGCTTCCGCCAGCTGCCAGGAGTCGCCGTCCGGGGTCGGTACCACGTCGTCCAGGGTCACCGGGACGGCGTCCAGCCAGGGATCGTCGCGCAGGGCCTCGCCGTAGAGCGCGGCGGCCTGCGCCGTCGACACGCCGGGCGGGCGCGTGTCGGTGGGAGCAGGTGGGGCGAACCGCTCGCCCAGGGAGGCCCGTTGCTGACCGGTGCCCGGGTGGGCGGACAGCTCCGCGTCCAGGGCCAGGCCGACCGGCAGGGCGAGGTCGGGGGCCCGGCCTGCGGGGCCGTAGGAGAGGAGGAGCGCTGTGCGGCCCGAGGCGAGGCCGTGAAGCCAGATGCGGCGGGTCGTCAGCTTCGGGTCCGGCGTGTCGTACTGGGCGAGGACCAGCCAGTGGTCGCGCACCGGCGGGCCGGTCGGCGACGAGGGCAGGCCGACGCGAGTGCGGACCGTCGCCGCCAGGGCCTGCGGCAGCCGCTCGCGGTGCAGCCACCCCTGGTCGAGGAGGTGGAGCAGCGCGCACTCTTCGAGCAGCCGCACCGGCCAGCCGGGGCCGGACGCCGGGATCGCCCCCAACTCCCGTACACGGGAGGCCAGCCCGGACGCCTGGGCGTCGACCATGCGGGCCGCGGTCTCCTCCCAGAGGCCGTACGCGGCCTGCTCCGCCGTGGCCAGGCCGGAGCGCAGCAGGTCGGACAGCCGCTGCTCCAGTTCCGTGGCTCCTGCGGTGATCCGCTCGGCGCGCCGCTCGGCGCGACGGCGCGCCGCCTCGGGATCGGCGGCGCCGGACGCGGAACTCGCCGTGTCCGCCGCCCGTTTCTCCTGTGGGCGACTGCGCCGCCCCTCGATCCACTCCCGCGCCCAGTCCGGCGCGCGCCCCGCGGGCAGCGCCGCCTCCTCGCCCGACCAGAGCAGCAGCAGCCCGAGCGCGTGCTTGCACGGGAACTTACGGCTCGGGCAACTGCAGTGGTACGCCGGAGCGGTGGCACTGGGCGCGGCGACGACCTCGACGACCGTCCGGTACGGCGTGCCCCCGCTGCCCTTGCACAGCCCCCACACCGCCCGCTCCTCCCCCTCCTCGGAACTGCCTGTCTCGGACCACGGACCGGCCGCGCCGAGTTCGCCTCCCGCTGTGCGTGACGCGATGTCAGGCGCCAGTGCCAGCACCTGGTCCGCGGTCCAGCGCACCCCCTGCTGAGTCATGCCATCGAAGGTAGACGCCCCCACTGACAATCGGCCGGCGAGCACGTCGGCGGGAGTGCCGCCGAGGGCCTTGCGAGCGCGTTTCCGCAGGTCGGATCGCATTGTCAGTGGCGTGGTGCACGGTGGACACCAGATCCGAACCGGCCGAGCTGGAGGGGGCCTCAGCCATGTCCGCCACCGCTGATCCGACGTCCACCGAACCGAGTCCGTACGATTCCGCACCCGGGTCCGCACCCGCGTCGACACCGCTGTCCGTATCGGCGTCCGCACCCGCGAGCGAGGCGTTGCGGCCGCACGCCGAGGACGCCTTCGCCCATGAACTCGCCGCGCTGGCCGCGCAGGACGACCGTCCGCGCCCGGCCCGCTGGAAGCTGTCGCCGTGGGCCGTCGCCACCTATCTCCTCGGCGGCACGCTGCCGGACGGCACCGTGATCACACCGAAGTACGTGGGGCCGCGCCGACTCGTCGAGGTCGCCGTCACCACGCTCGCCACCGACCGCGCCCTGCTGCTGCTCGGCGTGCCCGGCACCGCCAAGACCTGGGTCTCCGAGCACCTGGCCGCGGCGGTCAGCGGCGACTCGACCCAGCTCGTGCAGGGCACGGCGGGCACACCGGAGGAGGCCATCCGCTACGGCTGGAACTACGCGCAGCTGCTCGCGCACGGCCCCAGCCGGGACGCGCTGGTGCCCAGCCCCGTCATGCGGGCCATGGCGGAGGGGACGACGGTCCGGGTCGAGGAGCTGACCCGCATCCCGGCCGACGTACAGGACGCCCTCATCACGATCCTGTCGGAGAAGACGCTGCCGATACCGGAGCTGGGGCAGGAGGTGCAGGCCGTCCGCGGCTTCAACCTCATCGCCACGGCCAACGACCGCGACCGCGGGGTCAACGAGCTGTCCAGCGCCCTGCGCCGCCGCTTCAACACGGTGGTGCTGCCGCTGCCGGCCGGCGTGGAGGCCGAGGTCGACATCGTCGCCCGGCGCGTCGAACAGCTCGGCGCCTCCCTCGACCTGCCGTCCACACCCGACGGCATCGACGAGATCCGCCGTGTGGTGACCGTCTTCCGCGAACTGCGCGACGGCGTCACCGCCGACGGCCGTACGAAGGTGAAGTCGCCGAGCGGCACGTTGTCCACGGCCGAGGCCATCTCCGTCGTCACCGGAGGACTCGCGCTGTCCGCCCACTTCGGCGACGGGGTGCTGCGGCCGGGGGACGTCGCCGCGGGCGTCCTCGGGGCCGTCGTCCGCGACCCTGCCGCCGACCGGATCGTCTGGCAGGAGTACCTGGAGGCGGTGGTCCGCGAACGCGAGGGATGGACGGACTTCTACCGGGCCTGCCGGGAGGTGAGCGCGTGATGAACAACGACAACGGTTCCGAGGACACACGGTGGGGCTGCACGACGCCGGGACACGGGGCGTTCGGGGACGACGACTCGAGGTGGGGCCGTAGGCGAGGGGGGACCGGATGACATCGGTCGAGAGGGGGCCGGCGGCCGTCGAGGGAGCCGTCGGCCCCGGGGCGGGGCGGCCGCTCCTGCTCGGGGTGCGGCACCACGGGCCGGGGTCCGCGCGGGCGGTGCGGGCGGCGTTGCAGGCCGCCCGGCCCCGGGTCGTGCTGGTCGAAGGGCCGCCGGAGGCCGACGCGCTGATCCCGCTGGCCGCCGACGAGGACATGCGGCCGCCGGTCGCCCTGCTCGCCCACGCCGTCGACGAGCCCGGCCGTTCGACGTTCTGGCCGATGGCCGAGTTCTCCCCGGAGTGGGTCGCGCTCCGCTGGGCCCTGGAGCACGGCGTGCCCGCCCGCTTCATCGACCTGCCCGCCACGTACACGCTCGCGTGGGAGAGGGAAAGGGAGACAGAGAAGGAGACAGAAGGGGAGACGGCAGCGGAGGCGGAGGGCGAGGGGGCGACGTCGGCCGACGGGCTCCGTGATGATCCGCTCGGGGCGTTGGCCGAGGCCGCCGGGTACGACGACGCCGAGCGCTGGTGGGAGGACGTCGTCGAGCACCGGGGGACGGGGGAGGGGGACCCGTTCGCGCCGTTCGCCGCGCTGGAGGAGGCGATGGGAGCGCTGCGGGAGGCGGACGACACCGACGCCGGGGGGCGCGAAAGCGGTCACGAAAATGGTCGCGAAGGCGGTCGGGAGGCCGTGCGGGAGGCGTATATGCGTCTTCAAGTACGGGCGGCGCAAAGGGAGTTCGGGGACGACGGGGTGGCCGTGGTGTGCGGGGCCTGGCATGTGCCCGCGCTGCGGCGGAAGCCGGCCGTCGCCGCCGACCGGGCGCTGCTGAAAGGGCTGGCCAAGGTCAAGGCCGACCTGACGTGGGTGCCGTGGACGTATCGCAGGCTGGCGCGGGCCGGGGGGTACGGCGCGGGCATCGACTCGCCGGGCTGGTACGCGCATCTGTTCGGTGCGCGGGACCGGCCGGTCGAGCGCTGGCTGACCAAGGTGGCCGGCCTGCTGCGCGAGGAGGACCTGACCGTGTCCCCGGCGCATGTCATCGAGGCGGTCCGGCTGGCCGAGACGCTCGCCGTGCTGCGCGGCCGGCCGCTGCCCGGGCTGAGCGAGACGACCGACGCCGTGCGGGCGGTGCTGTGCGAGGGCTCCGACGTGCCGTTGGCGCTGATCCACGACCGGCTGGTGGTCGGGGACGTGCTGGGCGAGGTGCCGGTCACCGCGCCGGCGGTGCCCCTCCAGCGCGACCTCGACCGGCAGCAGCGCCGGCTGCGCCTCAAACCGGAGGCGGCGGACCGGGAGTGGGAGCTCGACCTGCGCAGGGAGAACGACGCCGACCGCAGCAGGCTGCTGCACCGGCTGCGGCTGGTGGGGGTGCCGTGGGGGGAGCCGGTGGTCTCGCGGGGCAGCACGGGGACGTTCCGGGAGACGTGGCGGCTGCGGTGGGAGCCGGAGCTGTCCGTGCGGGTCGCCGAGGCCGGGATCTGGGGGACGACCGTACTGGCCGCGGCGACCGGCAGGGCGCGGGCGGACGCCGTCGGCGCGCGGGGGCTCGCCGAGGTGACCGCGCTCGCCGAGGCCTGCCTGCTGGCCGGGCTGCCCGCCGCGCTCCCGACCGTGATGCGGATCCTCGTCGACCGGGCGGCCCTCGACACGGACGTCGGCCACCTCGCCCAGGCCCTGCCCGCGCTGGTCCGCTCCCTGCGCTACGGCGACGTGCGCGGCACCGACACCGGCGCACTGGCGGAGGTCGCCGCGGGCCTCGCCGAACGGATCTTCGTCGGCCTGCCCCCGGCCTGCGCCGCCCTGGACACGGACGCCGCGCAGGAGATGCGGCGTCATGTGGACGCGGTGCACGGGGCGGTGGGGCTGCTGGAGGAGGCTCGGGCGACGGACGACGGGGACGCCCTCCCCGGCTCCGGGGAGCTGCGCAGCCGATGGCGGGCCGTGCTGCGGGTGCTGTCCGGGCGGGACAGCGTGCCCGGCGTCATTCGGGGGCGTGCGGTGCGGCTGCTGCTGGACGGCGGGGAGTTGGGGCAGGACGAGGCGGCGCGGCTCATGGGGCTCGCCCTGTCGCAGGGGACCCCGCCGGGGGAGGCGGCCGCCTGGATCGAGGGCTTCGTCGGCGGAGCTTCCGGGGGCGGACTGCTCCTTGTGCACGACGAGCGTCTGCTCGGGCTCGTCGACGGATGGCTCACCGGGGTGTCGACGGAGGCGTTCACGGACGTGCTGCCGCTGCTGCGGCGGACGTTCTCGGTGTATGAGCCGGCGGTGCGCAGAACCCTCGGCGAACTGGTCCGGCGCGGTCCCGGGGAGCGGGGGAGGACGGCGGCGACGGCCTCCGGGCCACATGGCTTCGCTGCCGACCTCGACACGGGCCGCGCGGACGCGGTCCTGCCGGCGGTCCGGCTGCTGCTGGGGCTGGGACCGGATCCCGACGGGAGCGACGACAAGGAGCCGGCGGGGGTGGGCACATGAAGAGCACGACGACGACCGGGCCGACGGCGACGGATTCCGGGGCTGCCTCGGGGAGCGCCTCCGCGACGGGCTCTGCGGGCGCCTCTGCGGCAGGCTTTACGGCGGACCCCACGACGGCCTCCGCGACGCGTCCTGCGGCGGCTTCCACGACGGCCTCCGCGACGGGCTCTGCGGCGGATCCCTCGGCCTCGACGGACCTCTCGGCCGAATCCCCAGCTGAGCCGCCGACCGCCGCCTTCCCGGCCGGACCCGCCACGGGCGACGACCCCTCGCCGGAGCGGTTGCGGCGGTGGCGGCTGGTGCTGGGTGGGGATGCGGCGGACGGCACCGGACATGGGCTCTCCGGGCGGGACGCCGCGATGGACGGGGCGCTCGGGGCGCTCTACGGGAAGGGGGACAAGGAGGGCAGGCCACGGGCGGGGCACGAGCGCTCGGCGGGGCTCGGTGCGTCGGCGCCGGCCGTGGCGCGTTGGCTCGGGGACATTCGGACGTACTTCCCCTCCTCCGTCGTCCAGGTCATGCAGCGCGACGCCATCGACCGGCTCGGGCTGTCCGCGCTGCTGCTCGAGCCGGAGATGTTGGAGGCGGTCGAGGCCGACGTACACCTCGTCGGCACGCTGCTCTCCCTCAACAAGGCGATGCCGGACACGGTGAAGGAGACGGCGCGGGCCGTCGTGCGCAAGGTCGTCGAGGACCTGGAGAAGCGGCTCGCCACCCGCACCCGGGCCGCCCTCACCGGCGCCCTCGACCGCAGCGCGCGTATCGCCCGGCCGCGCCACCACGACATCGACTGGAACCGCACGATCGCCGCCAACCTCAAGCACTACCTCCCCGAGTACGGGACGGTCGTGCCGGAGCGGCTCGTCGGGTACGGGCGCGCGTCGCGGTCCGTGAAGAAGGAGGTGATCCTCTGTGTCGACCAGTCCGGTTCGATGGCGGCGTCGGTGGTCTACGCGTCGGTGTTCGGCGCGGTGCTGGCGTCGATGCGGTCGATCAGCACCCGGCTGGTCGTCTTCGACACGGCGGTCGTCGATCTCACCGGCCAGCTCGACGACCCCGTCGACGTCCTCTTCGGCACCCAGCTCGGGGGCGGCACCGACATCAACCGGGCGCTCGCGTACTGCCAGGCCCGGATCACCCGACCGGCGGAGACGGTGGTGGTGCTCATCAGCGACCTGTACGAGGGCGGCATACGGCAGGAGATGCTGAAGCGGGTCGCGGCCATGAAGGCGTCGGGGGTGCAGTTCGTCGCGCTGCTCGCGCTGTCGGACGAGGGCGCTCCGGCCTACGACCGGGAACATGCGGCCGCGCTCGCCGCGCTGGGCGCACCGGCGTTCGCCTGCACCCCCGAGCTGTTTCCGGAGGTGATGGCGGCGGCGATCGAGAAACGGCAGCTGCCCGTGCCGGACACCGGGTGACCCGCCGTGCGACGCACCAGGTGACCCGCCGTGCGACGCACCGGGTGACCTGTCGTGCGACACGCCGTACGACACGCCGTGCAACGCGGTGCCGAGACGGGTGCCCGTCGGCAATCCGGAATCTCATCCGGAACCTCATAGTGATCGCGGCCCGGACGGTCCCCAACCCCTTGAGGCCCTCCCCGCCCGGCCCCCGGCGCCTCACACGCGGCACGCCGTGCCAGTGAGCGCGACATCATGTGACAGGTATCACCGCTCAGGTGTGACCCTCGATTTAGGGGCCTCCTGCAAGCAGCGATAACCTGCGAGACGGACATGCCGCGCGCTCGGACACCGTGTGCGCCTCCCTTGTGACAGACGGCGGACGTCACGTTGCCCTTCGCGGCACGCCCACGCATCCAACGAACCGCGAGATCACTGAGGACGGAAGCGCGTGGACCTGTTCGAGTACCAGGCGAGGGACCTCTTCGCCAAGCACGATGTACCGGTGCTGGCCGGTGAAGTCATCGACACGCCTGAGGCGGCCCGCGCAGCCACCGAGCGTCTCGGCGGCAAGTCCGTCGTCAAGGCCCAGGTGAAGGTAGGCGGCCGTGGCAAGGCCGGTGGCGTGAAGCTTGCCGCCACGCCGGACGAGGCCGTCGCCCGCGCGACGGACATCCTCGGCATGGACATCAAGGGCCACACGGTCCACAAGGTGATGATCGCCGAGACGGCCCCGGAGATCCTGGAGGAGTACTACGTCTCCTTCCTCCTCGACCGCGCCAACCGCACCTTCCTCTCCATCGCGTCCGTCGAGGGCGGCATGGAGATCGAGGAGGTGGCGGTCGAGCGCCCCGAGGCCGTCGCCAAGACGCCGATCGACGCCAACGAGGGAGTGACCCCGGAGAAGGCCCGCGAGATCGTCGCGGCCGCGAATTTCCCGGCCGAGGTCGCCGACAAGGTCGCGAACGTCCTGGTCACCCTGTGGAAGACCTTCGTCGCCGAGGACGCGCTCCTCGTCGAGGTCAACCCGCTGGCCAAGGTCGCCTCCGGTGACGTCATCGCCCTCGACGGCAAGGTCTCCCTCGACGAGAACGCCGAGTTCCGTCAGCCGGAGCACGACGCCCTCCAGGACAAGGACTCGGCGAACCCGCTCGAGGCCGCGGCCAAGGAGAAGAACCTCAACTACGTCAAGCTCGACGGCGAGGTCGGCATCATCGGCAACGGCGCGGGTCTCGTCATGAGCACCCTGGACGTCGTCGCGTACGCCGGTGAGGCGCACGGTGGGGTCAAGCCCGCCAACTTCCTCGACATCGGCGGCGGCGCGTCCGCGGCCGTGATGGCGAACGGCCTGGAGATCATCCTCGGCGACCCGGACGTCAAGTCCGTCTTCGTCAACGTCTTCGGCGGCATCACCGCGTGCGACGAGGTCGCCAACGGCATCGTCCAGGCGCTGCAGCTGCTCGCGGACAAGGGCGAGGAAGTCACCAAGCCGCTGGTCGTCCGTCTCGACGGCAACAACGCCGAGCTGGGTCGCAAGATCCTCTCCGACGCCAACCACCCGCTGGTCCAGCGCGTGGACACCATGGACGGCGCGGCCGACAAGGCCGCCGAGCTCGCGGCTGCGAAGTAAGGGAAGAGGGACAGAACAGCCATGGCTATCTTCCTGAACAAGGACAGCAAGATCATCGTCCAGGGCATGACCGGTGCCACGGGCATGAAGCACACCAAGCTCATGCTGGCGGACGGCTCCAACATCGTCGGTGGCGTGAACCCGCGCAAGGCGGGCACCTCCGTCGACATCGACGGCACCGAGATCCCGGTCTTCGGCACGGTCGCCGAGGCGATCGAGAAGACGGGCGCGAACGTGTCCGTCCTCTTCGTGCCGCCGGCCTTCGCCAAGGCCGCCGTCGTCGAGGCGATCGACGCGGAGATCCCGCTCGCGGTCGTCATCACCGAGGGCATCGCCGTCCACGACTCGGCCGCGTTCTACGCGTACGCCGGGTCCAAGGGCGACAAGACCCGGATCATCGGCCCGAACTGCCCCGGTCTCATCACCCCGGGTCAGTCGAACGCCGGCATCATCCCGGGCGACATCACCAAGCCGGGCCGCATCGGCCTGGTCTCGAAGTCCGGCACGCTGACGTACCAGATGATGTACGAGCTGCGGGACATCGGCTTCTCGTCCGCCGTCGGCATCGGTGGCGACCCGATCATCGGCACCACGCACATCGACGCGCTCGCCGCGTTCGAGGCCGACCCCGACACCGACCTGATCGTGATGATCGGTGAGATCGGCGGCGACGCCGAGGAGCGGGCCGCGGCCTTCATCAAGGACAACGTGAAGAAGCCGGTCGTCGGCTACGTCGCGGGCTTCACCGCGCCCGAGGGCAAGACCATGGGCCACGCCGGCGCCATCGTCTCCGGCTCCTCCGGCACGGCCGCCGCGAAGAAGGAGGCCCTCGAGGCCGCCGGCGTCAAGGTCGGCAAGACGCCGACCGAGACGGCGAAGCTGGCCCGCGAGATCCTCGCCGCCGGCTGAGGCCGAGCCGACGCCGGGCGTACCGCCTGACGGAAGCTCGACGGAATTCTGACGGAAGGGCCCGCACCCTCGAACAAGGGGTGCGGGCCCTTCCGCATGCCCACCCCGCCCCACGTCACCCCACCCCACCCCACATCACCCACATCACCCACATCACCCACATCACCCACATCACCCCACCCCACCTCGCGTCACCTCAGCTCCGGAACCAGCCGTTCCGGCCCATGGGCCGTTTCCGAACGCAACTTCGCCCGCAGGGCCAGTTCCGCGTCCGACAGTGCGCCCGGGGCCGCCCGCGGCGGAACCCCTTGCACCGCCTCGCCCGGCGGGACCGGAGGCTCGTACTGGGTGGGGGCCGTGTGCAGGGTGAGCGCGGTCGCGCCGATGATCGCGACCGTGAACGCGATCGCCGCCCGGGTCCAGAATCGGGCCCGCTGCTCGCTGCCCGTCCGCACGATCGTCGGCTTGGCCGCGCGCAGCCGCTCCGCCGACGCCACCTCCGCCAGCCGCCGGCGCAGCGCGGCGGGGTTCGCCAGCTCGGGCAGGCGCGCGGCGATCGCCCGGCGCGCGTGCAGCAGCCGGTTCGCCGCCGCGGGCGTGCTCGCCTCCGTCTCCGCCGCGGTCTCCGGCAGACCGAGACCGACCCCGTCGTACAGCAGCAGAGTGCGACGGTAGGGCGGCGGGAGCGTCAGGAGTACGTCCAGCAGCGCGCGGCCGAAGGCGTCGGCCGGCGGTGGTTCGGGGTGGCGGAAACGGGGGCGGAACCGGTGCCAGGGGGAGAGCGCGTACTCGTACGCCGTCGCCCGCATCCAGCCCGCCGGGTCGCGGTCGACGGCTACCTCGGGCCAGCGCTGCCACGCGATGTGGAAGGCCCGCTCGACCGACTCGCGCGCGAGTTCGCGACGGCCGCAGAGGAGGTAGGTCTGGCGTACGAGGGCGGGGGCGCAGAAGGCGTAGAGGGCGTCGAAGGCTTGAGCGGGGGTCGGCGAGGTTGCGGCGGAAGGGGGTTCGGCGGCTCCTGGCTCAGCCTCGATCGCCGCTCCCGCTGTCGCGGCCACCGCTTCCGCCTCGACCGCCGCCACGTATCTGTCCGGCATCTGAGTGACCGTCGGTTCGGCCGTCTGCGTCACCGAGGTCAGCAGTTTCGCGTACGCCTCCCGCTTGCGGCCGCGGGGTGTCGTGCGGCCGGTCTCCCACGAGCGCACCGTCGCCCGGGTGACGCCCACCCGTACGGCGATCTGATCCTGCGTCAACGCGCCTGTCTCGCGCAGGCGTCGGCGTTCCTCGGGCGGAGGGAGCGGGGTGGCGGGGCTCTGTGTCACAGGGCGCCCCTCCGTACGAAAAAGTACATAACCGTATATTGAGCGACACAGCGGAAGTTCGCCTGTTACGACGGGAAAGCGCGTGTCGTTGGGAGCATGACGGTCGTGATCCAGATGACCGTTCGTCGACTGTCGTTGTCGCCCCTGCTCGGCCGGATCCGCGACCGATCGCCCGGACTGGCCGCCGCCGTTGCGGGCGGCGCGCTGGCGGCCGGGCTGGGGCTCGGTTCGTTCGCCGCGCTCGTGATGATGCTGTGGATCAGTTCGCCGTATCCCGACAGCGGGCCGGGCGGGGCACTGCACGTCGCCGCCGGGCTGTGGCTGCTCGCGCACGGCGCGGAACTGGTGCGCACCGACACGCTGTCCGGGGTGTCGGCGCCGGTCGGCGTCACGCCGTTGCTGCTGTTCGTGCTGCCGGTATGGCTGGTGCACCGGGCGGCGCGGGACGCGATGGCCGAGGGCGACGACGACGGCGACGACGGCGACCCGGGCGACCACGGCGGGGTGCAGGTGAGCGCCCCTACCGCCTGGGCGGGTGTCGTGCTCGGGTATCTCGCCGTGGGCTCGGGCGCCGCGCTCTACGCGGCCGGCGGGGTGCTGCGCCCCTCGTGGGCGTGGACGGGCGTGTGCGTGCCGGCGGTCGCCGTGCTCGCGGCGGGCGCGGGGGTGTGGACGGCGTGCGGTCGGCCTCGCGGGCCGGTGGCGGCGGACGGGGCGCTGCCTCGCCGGATGCGGCGGATTCTGTTCGGAGACCTCGGGGATCTCGGGGGCGGGGTCGGGGACGACGGGCGGGACTGGCTCGGCACCGCGCTGCGGGCCGCGGGGGCCGGGGCCGCGGTGCTCGTCGGGGGCGGGGCGCTGCTGGTCGCCGTGTCGTCGGTGTGGCACTCGGACATCGCCCGCGGGGCGTTTCTCCAGCTGACGGAGGGCTGGTCGGGGCGGTTCGCGGTGCTGCTGCTGTGCGTGGCGCTGGTGCCCAACGCGGCGGTGTGGGGCGCGGCGTATGCGCTGGGGCCCGGGTACGTCCTCGGGTCCGGGCATGTGGTCGCGCCGCTGTCCTCCGATCCCGCGCCGCTGCTGCCGCCGTTTCCGCTGCTGGCGGCGGTGCCGGAGCCGGGGGCGGGGACCTGGGTGAACTGGGCGGCTGGGACGGTGCCGGTGCTGGCCGGTGTGACGGTGGGGGTGTTCGTGGCACGGGCGGCCGGTGGGGGCGTGGAGGGGGCCGGGTGGTCGCGGCGGAGGACCGCCGGGGGTGCGGTGGTGGCCGGCGCGGTGTGTGGGGTGGTGCTCGGAGGGCTCGCGGTGTTGGCGGGCGGGCCGCTGGGGGTGGGGGCGCTGGCGCGGTTCGGGCCGGTGTGGTGGCAGGTGGGGGGCGCGGTGACCGCGTGGGTCGTGGGGGTGGGGGTGCCGGTGGCCGTCTGGGCGCGGGGATGGCGGTCGCGGCGGCGGGGGCCGGTGGGGCCGGTGGGTTTCTGGCGACGGGAGGCCGCTGTGGTGGCTGCGGTGGCGGCGCTGGAAGGTGTGGCGGGGGCGGGGGCGGGGGCGGGGGGTGCGGCGGCGGTGGAGCAGGTCGAGGTGTACGACGACGAGGGCGACGGATTCGGGTACGAGCCGTACGACTTTGCCGCCGTTGAGGCGGGGGAGGGGCTCGAGGCGATGGAGGGGCCGGTGTGGCTCGGGGACGCCGCTCGGGAGATTCGGTGGGCGGCCTTGCGGGAGGTGGGCGAGGAGTTGCCGAGGGAGGGGGAAGGAGACCTGGAAGGCCACGGCCACGGCCAAGGCCCAGGCGAAGGTCAAGGCCCAGGCCAAGGCGAAGGTCAGCGCCAAGGCCAGCGCCAAGGCCAAGATCAAGGCCAAGATCAAGGCCAAGGCGGGGCGTAGGCCCCGAAGGGCCTCGCCCTCACGACCTCGACCTGCTCAGCTACCCGTCCCCAGGATCCCTCGCAGCTCCTTGGGCAACAGATCGCTGCACGACTGCTTCGCCTCGTTGGTCAGCGCGTCGTTCGTGCAGGTGTAGTAGTCCTTGTAGACCAGCTGCGCGGTGAAGCCCACGGCGACCAGGGCCAGGGCGAGGGACGCGGTGACCAGGCCGCTGATCGCGGCGGTGGTCTGCGGGCGGCCGTTCGTCTCGGGGGCTGCCGGGGTGTCGGGGTCGGGGGTGCGGGGCTTGGTGCGCAGGGCGGCGATGCCCCAGTTCAGGGCGAGCGCGCCGAGCAGCAGGGCCACGTACGGCCAGCCGAAGAGGGCGAAGAAGAAGGCCCACATGCCGCACAGCAGGGCGTAGCGCGCCCGGCGCTGGGCCGGGTCCGTCGGATCCCAGCGCTTGCCCTGGTCGGGACCGCCGGGACCCTCCGGGCCGTTGCCGTTGCTGTTGCCGCCGCCGGGGCGCTCGCCGAAGCCGCCGCCGGGCGCACGGCCGGGCTGCTGGTCGCTCCACTGGCTGCCCCAGGGCGTGTAGGGGGAGTGCCCGTTCTCGGGGGACTCCGGGGAGCTGCCGCCGGCGGGGCGACGAGGCTGCCAGGGGCGGTCGGGCGCGCCCTCAGGGGGCGGGGCGAAGGGGTTGTCGTCCTTGGGGGCGTCGCCGCCCGAGGGGGCCTCGGGGGGAGACGCTGGGCGCTCCCGCAGCAGCACGGCGCCGCGCTCCCCTCCCTGCGGTGACTGCGGGGGGAGCGTGAGGAGTCGCAGACTGCGGTCCGGCATCAAGTGAGCGTCTTCCCCTTGGTGATTGCGTCTGGTGATCGCGTCTCGTGAGTACGTCTGGCCGACATGACGACATGAGCTGTCGCTTCATGACGACATGAGCTGTCACCCGGTGAACGCACCGCACAGCACCCGCGTTCCCGAGCCCGCTCTCCGCAGACGCTACCTTCCGGCCACGCCCCCGTCCCGTGGGGGCCGTCCGGTGTGCCGGTATCGTTGCGAGCGGTCGACCGCTTCGTAGACTTCCCCGTATCGGGGGGCGCGAAGCATTCGTATGAACGCATGAACCAGAACCGGAACCAGCACCAGAACCGGAACTGGCACTCGTACGAAGAAGCCGGCCGTGGCAGAACGCTCCCCCGAGAAAGGGCCCCACCGTGGCCGCCAAGCCCGTGGCCAAGCGCCTGGTCGTGCTGGTCTCCGGATCCGGTACGAATCTGCAGGCACTCCTCGACGAGATCGCCGCCGTCGGCGCGCAGACCTACGGCGCCGAGATCGTGGCCGTGGGCGCGGACCGGGACGGCATCGAGGGGCTCGCCCGTGCCGAGCGCGCCGGGATCCCCACCTTCGTGCGCCGGGTCAAGGACTACGGGACCCGCGAGGAGTGGGACGCCGCCCTCGCCGAGGCCGTCGCCTCCTACGAGCCGCACCTGGTGGTGTCCGCCGGGTTCATGAAGATCGTGGGGAAGGAGTTCCTGGCGAGGTACGGCGGGCGGTTCGTCAACACGCATCCCGCCCTGCTCCCCAGTTTCCCGGGCGCCCACGGCGTGCGCGACGCTCTCGCGTACGGCGTGCGGGTCACCGGCTGCACCGTCCACTTCGTCGACGACGGCGTCGACACCGGGCCGATCATCGCGCAGGGCGTGGTCGAGGTCCGGGACGAGGACGACGAGAGCGCTCTGCACGAGCGCATCAAGGAAGTCGAGCGAAGGCTGCTCGTCGAGGTCGTGGGGCGGATCGCCCGTAACGGCCATCGCATTGAGGGACGAAAGGTAGTTATCCAGTGACCGCCGAGAGCAACAAGCGGCCCCTTCGCCGGGCGCTCGTCAGCGTCTACGACAAGACCGGGCTCGAGGAGCTCGCCCGCGGGCTGCACGCGGCCGGTGTCGAGCTGGTGTCGACCGGTTCCACCGCCTCCAGGATCGCCGCCGCCGGCGTTCCCGTGACCAAGGTCGAGGAGCTGACCGGCTTCCCCGAGTGCCTGGACGGCCGGGTCAAGACCCTGCACCCCAAGGTGCACGCGGGCATCCTCGCCGACCTGCGGCTGGAGAGCCACCGCGAGCAGCTCGCCGAGCTGGGCGTGGAGCCGTTCGACCTGGTCGTCGTCAACCTCTACCCGTTCCGCGAGACGGTCGCCTCGGGCGCCTCGCCGGACGAGTGCGTCGAGCAGATCGACATCGGCGGGCCGTCCATGGTGCGCGCCGCCGCCAAGAACCACCCCTCCGTCGCCGTCGTCACCAGCCCGGCGCGCTACGCCGACGTCCTGGCCGCCGCGCAGTCCGGCGGATTCGACCTCACCACGCGCAAGCGGCTCGCCGCCGAGGCGTTCCAGCACACGGCCGCCTACGACGTGGCCGTCGCCTCCTGGTTCGCGTCGTCCTACGCGCCCGTGGACGAGTCGCGGTTCCCCGACTTCCTCGGCGCGACCTGGGAGCGCCGGAGCACCCTGCGCTACGGCGAGAACCCGCACCAGCCCGCCGCCCTCTACGTGGACGGGACGGGCGGCGGACTCGCCGAGGCCGAGCAGCTGCACGGCAAGGAGATGTCGTACAACAACTACACGGACACGGACGCCGCCCACCGTGCCGCGTACGACCACGCCGAGCCGGCCGTCGCGATCATCAAGCACGCCAACCCGTGCGGGATCGCGGTCGGCGCGGACGTCGCCGAGGCGCACCGCAAGGCGCACGCCTGTGACCCGCTGTCGGCGTTCGGCGGCGTCATCGCCGTGAACCGGCCGGTCAGCAAGGAGATGGCGGAGCAGGTCGCGGACATCTTCACCGAGGTCATCGTCGCGCCCGCCTATGAGGAGGGGGCCCTCGAAGCCCTCGCCAAGAAGAAGAACATCCGGGTGCTCAAGGCCCCGTCCGGTCCGTCCAACCCCGTCGAGCTCAAGCCCGTGGGCGGCGGCGCGCTGCTCCAGGTCACCGACCGGCTCCAGGCCGACGGCGACGACCCGGCCCACTGGACCCTGGCGACCGGCGAGGCGCTGTCCGAGGCCGAGCTGGCCGAGCTGGCCTTCGCCTGGAAGGCCTGCCGGGCGGTGAAGTCCAACGCCATCCTGCTCGCCAAGGACGGCGCCTCGGTCGGCGTCGGCATGGGCCAGGTCAACCGGGTCGACTCCGCCAAGCTGGCCGTCGAGCGGGCCGGCGCGGAGCGCGCGCAGGGGTCGTACGCCGCCTCCGACGCGTTCTTCCCCTTCCCCGACGGGCTGGAGATCCTCGTCGAGGCGGGTGTCAAGGCCGTGGTCCAGCCCGGCGGTTCGATCCGCGACGAGCTGGTCGTGGAGGCAGCGAAGAAGGCGGGCGTGACGATGTACTTCACGGGCACGCGCCACTTCTTCCACTAAGGAATGCGCAGTTGACGGCCCGTCGGATTCTTCGGCGGGCCGTCCCGCTGTATAACCGGTCCAACTCGCCTTTCGCACAAGCGTGCTGAGCTAACCTCGCGCAGACACAGGGCGTCACCGCACGCCCCGCACCGCACGCCCCGCACCCCGCACCCACGGAGCGGGCGGTACGGCAGTGCGCCGTACCGCCCGCTGCGCTGTGCCGTGTCGTGGGTCAGGTCAGCAGGGTGGAGCAGGCGCTGCTGCTCACCCACTGGTGGGAGGTGATGTTGTCGTTCACGCCGACGCCGTTGCTGAACGCGTTGTCGGTGAGGTTGTCGGCGTACAGCTCGCCCGGGAGCAGACAGGCGTGGCCGCCGCCGTAGTTGACGTCCTGGTAGAACTTCACGACGTCGTTGCCGCCGGTGTAGCCGCGGTTCATGACGGACGTGGCCTTGTCGTTGGCGCCGTCGCCCCACCAGCTGCTGTTCCCCGGGGTGCTGATCAGCAGGGTGCCGGTGCAGTCCAGGTCCTGCCAGGCGTACATGTTGCCGTTGCGCGCGCCCCACTTGCTGTTGCAGCCAGGACCGGGGACGGCGCTGCCCGCTGCCTGCGAGGTGGTGGCGGGCACGACGACGGCCAGGGCGGTGAGCCCGAGAAGCGCTGCGGTGACGGTGAACTTGCGCATGGTGTTTCCCCTCGTTTCGCTGTTTCTCTTGCTGTTTGTGCTGCTGTTTGTGCTGCTGTTTCTTTGTTTTCTGTTTCTTCTGTTTCTTCTGTTTCTTGCTGCGCGGTGGTCAGCCGCGTTCCGGAACGATCTGCACGGCCCGGTCGTAGGCCTGCTGACCGAGAAGCCGGAAGGTCCCGACGTCCTTGCCGTACTGGGCGTTCCGGTCGAGCAGGCGGTCTTGGTAGTACGTCTCCCGGGCCTCGGCCACGGACCGCAGGGAGGTCGTGCGGGCGCAGGTCGCGTCGGCGACGGCGGTCCTGCGTTCGGCGGTGAACGCCTGGTCGGCGCGGGCCGCGCCCAGCCGGGCGGTGCTGACCCGGACGGCGTCACGGGCCGCCTGCGGGTCCTTGTAGGGCTGCCCGGCGTCCTTCATGCAGCGAGCCCAGTCCCGGACCGCCGCCGTGAGCCGACGGTCCTTCATCAGCTGCGCGCTGTAGAGGGAGTCGACGCCCATGGCGACCTTGCTGGTGCGGAACCATTCGGCCGGGTCGCCGTAGAGCGCGCGCTCGGCCTCCTCCGTACAGCCGCCGAGGCGTCTGCGGATCTCCCCGCCGCCTCCCGGCAGCGGCGCGACGACCGTACGGGCGTCGGCGCCGCCGTCGAGCGCGGTGTCGAAGGCGGTGCGCCGGGACGCGGAGAGGCTCTGGCGGTAGACGCCGTTGGGGTTGCGCTCATGGATCCGTTCGTTCTTCGCGTCGATCCGGCCGCCGTACCCGTACGTCCGCGCCCACGCCACGTCGTCCTGCACGTATCGCACCGGCTTGCTCTCGCGCAGGGTGAGGGTGCGGTCCTCCCAGTAGGAGAAGCCGTGCCGCTTCATGCACTGCCCGGTCAGGTGCTGGGCCGCGTCGCCGACGCGGAGCTCCTGCTGCCAGGTCAGCGGCGCGGCCGGCCTGCCATGACCCGGGGAGTCCGAGCCGCCGGGACCGCATCCCGTCGTGACGGTCGCGACGACCCCCGTAACCGCCGCGACCGCACACAGCGAAGCGAGTCCACGCTTCATGCCCCGTTCCCCCGTTTCCCTGTCGACGGGGCGTTCCCCCGTTGCCGGCTCTTCTCTCCGGCACTCACACCATCGGGCACGGCAGGGACGAGGGGTACCTCGGAACTCTCAGGGTCACTTCCCAGGCTTGCCGGGGGGCGTGTACTCCTCGAGATAGTGCGCGACCCGCGTGGCGTAGGCCTGGTACTTCGTCGGGACCCCGCCGGCCTTGTTCACCACGTCCCACGACGTCCGGTAGGCGGCGGCGACCAGGACGCGCCGGTCGCCGGTGAGGTCGTCCTTCAGGCGGGGCGCGATCCAGCACAGATAGCGGCCCATGGCCGGGATGGACTCGGCCGGCGGGAAGGGCGGCGACGGGACGGTCTCGCCGGGCGTGCCGTCCGGGTTCATCCACCAGCGCAGTACGTGAGGAGTCCAGCGGGCGATGCCGTACTCGTCCATCGCCGGGTCGGAGAGGGCCGGGTCGAAGTCGCTCTCCACCTTCAGCATGGCGGCGATCAGCGCGGACGTGACGGGCCGCTGGTCGCAGTCGCGGGCCGTCTCGACGATCAGCAGCCGGTACGCGGCCGGCACGCCCTTGTCGGTACGCAGGTCCGTGGCCCCGTACTGGGCCGCACTGTCCGCCGCCGCGCCGCCGGCCCCACCGCCGGACCCGGAGCCCACGGCCCAGTTCCAGCTGCTGATGCCGTACCCGAGGCCCGCCACGGCGGCGGTGGCCAGAGCGGCGGCCAGGCCGGCCGTACGACGTCCGAGGCGGGCCGGCAGCAGACGGCGGAAGCGGCGGCCGGCGGACGCGGCGCCGGTGGCCGTCTCCACGAGGCGCAGCAAGGCCTCGGTCCCGAGGCGGTCGGCGTGGGTGCGGGCCAGGCAGGCGCGGACGATCTCGCCCCAGCAGGGCGGGAGTTCGGGGGACAGCCGCAGTTCGTCGGCGCCCCGGGCGTAGGCGACGGCCGCGTCCCGGCGGGCCGACGGCGTGCCGCCGGGCAGCGGGAAGGAACCGGTGAGCACGAGGTGGGCGAGGACGCCGAAGGCCCACACGTCGGCCGAGGGACGGATCCGGCGGCCGCGTTCGCCGATCTCGGCCCACAGCAGTTCGGGCGGGGTGTAGTCGGGGGTGGAGAAGGCGGGGGTGTACGCGTGCGTGCCCTCCATCTCCGCGGCCATGTTGAAGTCGGCGAGCCGGGCCGAACCGTCCTTCATCAGAAGGACGTTGGCGGGCTTGAGGTCGCCGTGCACCCAGCCCGCGCGGTGCAGCTGGGCCAGCCCGGCGCAGACCTGGCCGAGCAGCGCCTGACCGGCCGCGGGCCCGGGGTCGCGCTTCAGCAGCGCGGCCAGGGAGTCCTCGGCCTTCTCCAGCACGAGCACGGTCGCGCCGTCGAGCTCGGGCCGGGACGGGTCGTCGACGGTGAGGGTCTCGTACAGCCGGATGAGCCGCGGGCTGGCGAGCCGGCTCAGCAACTCCACCTCCCGCTCGGCCAGTTCCCGCAGATGGGCGAGCTGACGAGGGGTGCGGGTGCCGGTGGGCAGGAACTTGAGAGCGGCGGTCTTCGGTACGTCGGGCAGGGCATCGTTGTCAGGGAGGCCGCCCGCGCGCAGCCGCAGCGCCGCGTACACGCTGCCGAACGCGCCCGTCGCGATCGGCTCCCGCACCTCCCACCGCCCGACCCGGTAGCCGCGGGGGACCCGGACGGCGTACGGCTCGGTCACCGCACCCCCGGTGTGGGCGTGGACACGGACAGGAGAGCGAGGTCGTCCTCGCGTACGAGGTCGAAGCGGAGCGCCAGCGAGACGAGGGACTCCTTCTTGCCGTTGAGGCGCGGGCCCGGGTCCGCCGTGTCGGGGCCGGGCTTGAGGCGCAGCTTCACGGCCAGGTAGTCGATGTTCCACTGCACGGAGGTGCGGGAGGCGGCCGGCCAGCCGGGGCGCAGCCGGGCCACGACCTGGTCGACCGTGGGCAGCGGGGCGTGCGGCTCGCCGCGCAGCCGGGGCTCGCACAGCGCGGCCAGCACCGCGAAGTACCGCTTGCTGCGGTCCAGGGAGAACGCGGGCGTCGTGGCGGCCCCGTCCGGTCCGAACGCCGTGTCCAGGTAGTCGTGGCGCGGTGCCCACACCTCGACGCCGAGCAGATCGCCCGCCGCGGGCAGCACGATCCGGGCGAACTCGAAGGGGACCGGCGCGTCCAGCCGCCCCGGCGCGACCTTGATGTGCTCGCCCGCGCCCTCCGGGTTCTCCACGACGTACGTCTGGTCCCGGCTGAAGTTGCTCAGTATCCAGAACGCGCCCTGCGCGGTGATCTCGCCGGCCCGCCGGGAGACGCCCTCGTGCGCGATCTCCAGGTCGTTCTCGTGGACGGACCGCCCGAAGGCCAGCCGTTCACCAGGGGCGAGTCGAAGCCGGCGCCGGGGCTCATGGCCGCCGCGCCCGTCCTCCGGCCGCTGTGCCGGAGCTACGACGATGATGCTGTACACGGTGTGTCTCCCGCTCCCCACCCGCGCCTACGGCATCAGGGTGGGCGACGGGACGGGGTCGTGTCACGGCATGACACGACCCCGGCGAGGATTGGCGCGAAGACGTCGTTGTCCGACCGCCTCGTCCCGCGTGCGCTCAGAACCTCGGACGGCGGAACCAGTCCGCCGTCGCCCGCTTCGAGGCGAAGACGATCAGCAGGATGGCGACGATGAGCACGACGAGGCCGAGGCCGTAGATCGCGAGCGTGAAGATGCCGGAGATGATCGCGAACGAGCCGTAGACGATGGAGCACACGCGCACTCCGTTGCCGCCCTTGGCGTACTGGAGCAGGAGGATCAGGCCGAGCACCGCGAACACGGCGGCCAGGGCCAGGAAGAAGACGACGACGCCCTTGCCGAGGTCCGCGAACTTCTCCGTCTCCGAGTCGCCGGTGATGCCCGCGTCGGCCATGGTCTGGTCCCACTTGGACAGCGTGTAGGCGTAGACGCCGGTGACGATCACGTGGGCCAGGACGAGCACGGCCAGGAAGATCTGCGCGGCACGGGTGATGCCGGGCATCGCGAACGGGCCCGCGGGGCCGCCCGGGTACCCGCCCTGGAACTGGCCGGCGGCGGCCGGGTACGGCTGCTGCTGGTACGGCGGCGCCTGCGGGATGCCGTAGCCCTGGGGAGGGGGCGGGGGCTGCTGCGGGTAGCCGTAGCCCGGTCCGCCGGGTCCGGCGGGCGGCGGCTGCTGGGGCGGCGGGCCGTAGGGGTTGTTCGGGTCGCCGAAACTCATGGCGGTCCTTCCTCCGTGTGCACGTGAGTGCGGGGACGACGGGCGGTCTGGCGCGGAGGAAGGTCTACAGATGCGGTTCGTCCCCCCGGTACTGCCCGCGGCACTGTGGCGTCAATCGTTCTGCAATGGCCGGTTTCTTGTCCAGCCGCATTCCGTAGGTGTTGTGCAAGTGCAACATCAACGATCAAGGGCGAACAGGACCGGACCGGTCGGAGGGGCCGGATTGGAACCGGGGGCCCGTCATCCGGGAGGATGGTCACCATGACCGCCCAGATTCTCGATGGCAAGGCCACCGCAGCCGAGATCAAGTCCGATCTGACCGCCCGCGTGGCGGCGCTGAAGGAGAAGGGTGTGACGCCCGGCCTCGGCACGATCCTCGTCGGGGACGATCCCGGCAGCCAGAAGTACGTCGCCGGAAAGCACCGCGACTGCGCCCAGGTCGGCATCGCCTCCATCCAGCGCGAGCTGCCCGCCACGGCCACGCAGGAGGAGATCGAGGCGGTCGTCCACGAGCTGAACGACGACCCCGCCTGCACCGGCTACATCGTCCAGCTCCCGCTGCCCAAGGGCATCGACGAGAACCGCGTCCTGGAGCTGATGGACCCGGTCAAGGACGCGGACGGTCTGCACCCGACCAACCTCGGCCGCCTGGTCCTGAACGAGCCCGCGCCCCTGCCCTGCACCCCCAACGGCGTGCTCACCCTGTTGCGCCGCCACGGCGTGGAGATCAACGGCGCGGAGGTCGTGGTCGTCGGCCGCGGCGTCACCATCGGCCGCTCGATGCCGCTGCTGCTGACCCGGCGCAGCGAGAACGCCACGGTGACCCAGTGCCACACCGGCACCCGCGACCTCTCCGCCCACCTCAAGCGCGCGGACATCGTCATCGCGGCCGCGGGCTCCGCCCATCTGGTCCGGGCCGAGGACGTCAAGCCGGGGGCGGCCGTCCTCGACGTCGGCGTCTCCCGCAACGCGGACGGCAAGATCGTGGGCGACGTCCACCCGGACGTCCGCGAGGTCGCCGGCTGGATCTCCCCCAACCCCGGCGGCGTCGGCCCGATGACCCGCGCCCAACTGCTCGTCAACGTGGTCGAGGCGGCCGAGCGCAGTGCCGGCTGACGACACCTCCGGCAAGGCCGAGGGCAACGAGGACGGCAAGGGCAACGAGGGCAACGAGGGCAACGAGGGCGGCGAGGGCGGCGAGAACGGCGAGGACGGCAAGGACGGCAAGGACATGGACGACATCGAGGTCCGGGACCCCGTCAGCGCGCCCGACGCCGACGGCAAGCCGCGCCGGGTCACCCGCCGCTTCCCGCTGTTCACCCGGGACACCGCGCGCCCCGAGGGCGGCGGCCGGGCCGCTCCCGGCGACGCCCCGGCGCCCGCCCGGCAGTGGCCGATCATCGCGGTGCTGGGCGTCGTGGCGCTCGGCCTGCTGGTGACCGCGCTCGACCAGTTCCGGATCGGCACGATACTGATCGGCGCGGCCCTCCTCGCCGGGGCGGCCCTGCGCTGGACCCTCCCCGGCGTCGGCATGCTCGCCGTACGCTCCCGCTTCACCGACATCGCGACCTACGGCGTCCTGGGCGCGGCCATCGTCCTGCTGGCCCTGATGGCCCAGCCGGACCCGTGGCTCCAGATCCCGTTCCTGAAGGACACGCTGCATTTCACGGTCGACAGCTAGACCGCCGGCCAGGTCGCTCGTACGCCGGTGGCCCGCACCTCCCCCCCGGGAGCTGCGGGCCACGGTGCGTGCGGCGCGGGCGCCGCCCCGCGTCCCCCGAATCCCGCAGCGGGCGTACAACTTCCGTGGTAGTGCCGGAGGTTGACTCACCGGAGCCGGTCTCGGCGTTACGCTGCGGCGATGCGTATCCCGGCGCCCCGCCCCTTCGTCGTCGATACGTCGATCGCGTGCGGCACGGTGTGGGCCGCCGTTCTGCTGGGGCGGGAGTCCGTGTCGCAGGGCTGGCCCGAACTCGACGCGCGGGCCTTCCTCCTGGTCGTCCTGGCGCATCTCCCGACAGCCGTGCGCGGCAGATGGCCGGTCGCCGTCTTCGTGGCCGCGCAGACCGCCGCCGTCGTCTACGTCACCCTCGGCTACTGGCCGGTCGTGTGCACCTTCGGCCCCATGCTCGCCCTCTACACCGTGGCGTCCGTGCGCACGACGCGCGTCGCCTTGGCCTGCGCGGCGACCCTGATCGCGTTCTGGCTGTACGCGGGTGTCGTCAGCGACAGTCCGTCGATGGCGTCGGTCCTCGCCCAGGCGCTGATGTACGCCGCGGTACTGGTCCGGTTCGGCATCCTGGCCCGCCGCTCCGCCGAACTCACCCTCCGGCTGCGCGAGGAACAGGCCGAACGCGCCCTTCGCGCGGTCGCCGAGGAACGCGGCCGCATCGCACGGGAGTTGCACGACGTGGTCGCCCACCACATGTCGGTGATCTCGGTACAGGCCGGTCTCGCCCGGTTCGTGTTCGACGCCGACCCGGTCACCGCCCGCGGCGCGCTCGGCACCATTGAGGACACCAGCGGCGAGGCCCTGGAGGAGCTGCGCCGCATGCTGTACGTGCTGCGCGAGGAGGACCCGGAGGCCGCGGCGGCCGCCCCGATGCCCACCCTGGCCCGCCTCGACGACCTCGTGGCCCGGGTCCGCGCCGGCGGCGTCGCCGTCGAGCTGACCGTCGAGGGCGCCCCGCGCCCGCTCCCGCCCGGCGTCGAACTCTGCGCCTATCGCATCGTCCAGGAGGCCCTCACCAACGTCCTCAAGCACGCCCGGCACGCCCACGCGCGCGTGACGCTCCACTACGGGCAGCGCGACCTCAGCGTCCACGTCACGGACGACGGGGAGGCGGCCGGCCAGGACGTGGGCAGAGGAGCGATTCAAGCCAGACTCGGGGCGGACCTCGGACACGGCCCCGGACACGGCTTGATCGGAATGCGCGAGCGGGCCAGGCTCTACGGCGGGACGATCAGCGTCGGCCCACGCTCCGGCGGCGGATTCGCGGTCGAGCTGACCCTGCCGGCCTAGGCCCGGCGGGGAGGGAGGACGGCCGTACGGGATGACCAGGGTCCTTGTCGTCGACGACCAGTTCCTGATCCGGGCCGGACTCGTGGGGCTGCTGAACGCCGCGCCCGGGTTCGAGGTCGCGGGGGAGGCCGGGGACGGCGACGAGGCGGTGCGGCTGGCCGCCGAGACGCGGCCCGACGTGGTCCTCATGGACATCCGGATGCCCGGAATGAACGGCATCGAGGCCACCGAACGCATCCTCGCCCGCCCCGCAGACCGGCTGCCCCGCATCCTGATCCTCACCACCTTCGACCTCGACGAGTACGTGTACGGGGCGCTGCGGGCCGGCGCGTCCGGGTTCCTGCTCAAGGACTCGGGGCCCGAGCGGCTGCTCGCCGCGGTGGCCGCGGTGCAGGGCGGCGACGCGCTCTTCGCGCCCAGCGTCACCCGCCGCCTGGTCGAGGCCTTCGCCCGGCAGGGCGGCGCGGCCGCCGCCGCGGCCGACGGGGCCTCGCCCGACCTGGAGGTGCTGACCTCCCGCGAGGTCGAGGTGCTGAAGCTGACCGCCCGCGGTCTGTCCAACCAGGAGATCGCCGGCCGCCTCTACATCAGCGAGGCCACCGTCAAGACCCACCTCAACCGCACGATGACCAAGCTCGACCTGGGCAGCCGGGCGCAGGCGGTGGTGGTGGCGTACGAGACGGGTCTGGTGACGCCGGGCGGCTGACCTGCCGGCCGGGTCGTCGCGGGAACCGTCCGGCCGTGCGCCGTCGTCCCTCAGACGGGCGAAAGGGGAGGTGGGCGGGATGGGCTCCTGGCAGCCGCTGCCGGACGGGCTGCCGTCGGAGGTACGGCACTTCGTGGAGCAGCTGCGGCAGCTCAAGGACGGTACGGGCCTCAGCCTGGCCGCGCTCGGCGCGCGCACCGCGTACAGCAAGTCCTCCTGGCACCGCTACCTCAACGCGGTCCAGCCGCCGCCGAGGCAGGCCGTCGCCGCGCTGTGCCGGGTCGTGGGCCTGTCCGACACGGACACCGAACGCCACTGCGTGCGCTGGGAACTGGCCGTCGAGGCCTGGCCGCGCCCCGCGCCGCCCGCCGCCGGGGAGGGGTACGAGGACGATCCGACGGTCCCCTGGTGGGAACGGTCGGACGGATCGGAACGGTCCGAGCAGCCCCGCCCCGCCGGACGTCTGCTCCTCTACGCCGTCCTGCTGCTGCTCGTCCTGCTGCTCACGGCGGTCGGGGGAGCCGTCGCCTTCGGTTGACGGTCGGTTGACAGGTCGGGGAAGTGTCCCGAATGGTCTTCTTATCGGGACGTTGAGAGGGGGCTCGATGCCTCGCTGGAAGGCCCTGCCGGACGCACTCGATCCGCAGCTGCGGGAGTTCGTCGAGCAGTTGCGGCGGGTCGTGGACGACAGTGGGCTGAGCGTCGCGACGGTGGCCGACCGCACCGGCTACGGCAAGGCGTCCTGGGAGCGGTATCTCAACGGGCGGCTGCTCGCCCCCAAGGGCGCGGTCGTCGCCCTGGCCGAGGTCACCGGCACGCCCCCCGTCCATCTGACCACCCTGTGGGAGCTGGCCGAGCGCGCCTGGAGCCGCTCGGAGCTCGTGCCCGCGACGGCGGCTGCGGCTGCGGACACAGCTACAGACGCGACCGCAGACGCCGAGAGAGTTGCGACCGGCGCTTCCCGGGGCGCCGGAGCGCAGCGGACCTGGATGTTCCTCGCCGGAGTCGTGGGCGTGGTGATCGTCGTCGTGGGCGCGTTCCTGCTGACCGACGGAGGGGACCCGAGGGCGACCGTGGGCGGCTCCCCGGAGTCCTCCTCCTCGACGCCGGCGGACCCTCGCTCCTCCACCCTGCCCGCCGGGGTGCTGTGCGCGGGGGCCGACTGCACGGGCAAGGACGCCGAGGAGATGGGGTGCAGCGGCGACCTCGTGACCACGGCGAAGAGCGCGACCGTCGGCCCGACGCTCGTCGAGGTCCGCTACAGCAGGACCTGCGGCACGGCCTGGGGCCGGATCATGCAGGCCGGGCAGGGCGACGAGGTGCGGGTGACCGTGGGGTCGGCAGCACGGACCGGCACGGTCACGGACCCCGGCGAGACGATCGCGTACACGCCGATGGTGGCGGTGAAGGACGCGAAGGAGGCGACGGCGTGCGCGGTGCTGGCGTCGGGGCAGACGGGCTGCACGCCCTGAGAGCCGGCGAGATGCAGAGGCTGTGTCGGCCGCGTGAAGAACCGGAGCGCACAGGAATACCCGCCTCCGCCCCGGGGCACCCGCACGGTACCCCCACGGGAGTCCGGCACGACCCGGTACCCCCACCACGGCGGCCGCCGGCCTTTCTCTCCCGAACCGGCGGCCGCCGTGCCACGTCCGGACGCCCGATCTGTAGCGCACTCCGTCGCGCACTCGGTCTCGCACTCTGTTTCCCGCTCTGTTTCTCACTCTGTGGGACGGGCCACACAACCCCGCGCATCCGAGATCCCGGATGCGCGATAGCCTGACCGCTGGATCTCTCTTGACGCCAAGAGATCGATCATTTGTACGTCCCACCCGGGGCAGGGACGCCCCACCGACAGCTGTCATACGGAGAACGCCATGACCCGCACTCCCGTGAACGTCACCGTCACCGGCGCGGCCGGCCAGATCGGTTACGCCCTGCTCTTCCGCATCGCCTCCGGCCAGCTGCTCGGCGCGGACGTGCCGGTCAGGCTGCGCCTGCTGGAGATCACCCCCGCGCTCAAGGCCGCCGAGGGCACCGCCATGGAGCTCGACGACTGCGCGTTCCCCCTCCTCCAGGGCATCGACATCACCGACGACCCGAACGTCGCCTTCGACGGCACGAACGTCGCCCTCCTCGTCGGCGCCCGCCCGCGCACGAAGGGCATGGAGCGCGGTGACCTCCTGGAGGCCAACGGCGGCATCTTCAAGCCGCAGGGCAAGGCCATCAACGACAACGCGGCGGACGACATCAAGGTCCTCGTCGTCGGCAACCCGGCCAACACCAACGCGCTCATCGCGCAGGCCGCCGCCCCGGACGTACCGGCCGAGCGCTTCACCGCGATGACCCGCCTGGACCACAACCGCGCGCTGACCCAGCTCGCGAAGAAGACGGGCTCGACGGTCGCCGACATCAAGCGCCTGACCATCTGGGGCAACCACTCGGCCACCCAGTACCCGGACATCTTCCACGCCACCATCGCGGGCAAGAACGCGGCCGAGGTCGTCAACGACGAGAAGTGGCTCGCCGAGGACTTCATCCCGACCGTCGCCAAGCGCGGCGCGGCCATCATCGAGGCCCGTGGCGCGTCCTCGGCCGCCTCCGCCGCCAACGCCGCCATCGACCACGTCTACACCTGGGTCAACGGCACGGCCGACGGCGACTGGGCCTCCATGGGCATCCCGTCCGACGGCTCCTACGGCGTCCCGGAGGGCCTCATCTCGTCCTTCCCGGTCACCACCAAGGACGGCGTCTACGAGATCGTCCAGGGCCTGGACGTCAACGAGTTCTCCCGCGCCCGCATCGACGCGTCGGTGCAGGAGCTGTCAGAGGAGCGCGACGCGGTCCGCGCGCTCGGCCTCATCTGAGTTCTTCAGACATGACGATCCCCGGGAGGCTTCGACCGCCCGGGGATCAGTGTGTTCAGCTCCGCGTTCAGCTCCGCTTACAGGGTGCGGATGAACTCCGTCCAGGCGTCGTGCCCGAAGACCAGGGCTCCCTGGGAGGGGTCCTTGCTGTCGCGGACTGGGACGAGGGGGGCGGATACGGTGTCGGCTACTTCGAGGCAGGCTCCGCCGTCGGGGTTGCTGTGGCTGGACTTGCGCCAGGTGACGTTGCTCAGGTCAATGGCTCGCACGGCACTTCCTCCAACATCCGCGTGATGAACTTGCGTGACTCGGCCGGGGAAAGCGCCAGGTCGCGCATCGCATCGTAGCGCCGGTGGAGTAGGTCAACTGCTCGGGTTTCTTCCACGAGTTCGCCCCGGTGGGCGTTCTCGGCGTACGCCACCGTGCTGCCGTCGGACAGCCGCAGGATCATCATGTCGGTGCTGACCAGTGAGTGGAGACCAATGCTCTGCGGCAGCACCTGAAGGGTGATGTTCGGGCGCTCGCCGGCCTCCAGCAAGTGCTCCAACTGCTCCCGCCACTCCTGCCAGGCACGCAGCGGGGTCCGCAGTACCGCCTCGGAGAGGATGGCGCGGAACGGCGGTGCGTCATCCCCCTCCAGCAGCTTTCGTCGCCCGGTGCGGGCTTCGACCTGCTGGTCCAGTTCCAACCCCTTGAGACCGCCCAGGGTGAGGACCTCACGTGCGTACGCCGCTGTTTGAAGCAGGCCATGGACGGTGCTCACACCGAAATGCCACAAGCCCAGCGACTCCGCCTCCATATCCATGTACGTGCGGTACTGCTCCTTGAACTGGGTGTTGTCCCCCACCGCCACTTCCCACAGGGCCAGCAACAGCCCCGGCGTTCCGTAGTGCGATTCCAGGGCCTCCACGATCTCCGGGCTGCCCAGACTGCTACCGCCCTCCATCTTGCCCAGCGTCGATGCGTCCCAGCCCAGCCGTTCGCCCAGCTCCCGCAGGGTCTCCCCCCGCGCGTTGCGCAGCAGCCGCAGCTCCTCGGCGAAGCGCCTGCGAGGCTGTTGGCTCCGTCCGGTGACCACTCGTCTCGCGGGCATCCTGTGCTCCCTCGCGCGGCTCAGCGTAACGATCTGCATACGAAGGGTAATCCAACTCCTTTTCGCGTTCAGGCCGTTGCCGTGATCCATCCCGGAAGCCGGTCACGACCACCGCCGTCGCCGCCAGGACCGTCAGTCCGACCACGCGCAGCGCCGGGCCCATGCCGGAGGCGAAGTCGGCGTGTCCGGCCAGGGCGGTGCCGGCGATCGCCACGCCGAGCGCCGCGCCGATCTCGCGGGCGGAGGTGCCGAGGCCGGAGCCGAGGCCCGCCTGGTGGGGCGGGAGCGAGGTGACGACGCCCAGGGTCAGGGCGGGCATCGACAGGCCCGTGCCCGCAGAGATGACCAGCAGCCAGACGGCGTACAGGGGGTACGGCGTGTCGGCGTTCGCGGTGGACGCGCCGAGCAGGCCCAGGCCGATCAGGGCCAGTCCCGTGCCGACGACCGGGCGAGGGTGCGTCGAGAAGCGGGCTGCGAACTTCGGGACCAGGGCCATGCCGACGATCAGCGGGACGATCGCGACCCCCGTGACGGCGGGCTCGTAGCCCTTGACCTCCTGGAGGTACTGGGAGTTGACGAAGAACAGCGCGAACAGACCGAAGAAACCGGTGGTCATGCCTAGGGAGGTCGCGCGCAGCCGGGCGGACCGGAACACCCGTGGGTCGAAGAGCGGGGCGGGCGAGCGCAGGGACCGAAGCGTGAAGCCGGCGATCAGGGCGGCCCCGGTCGTGAACGAACCGAGGATCAGCGGCGAGGTCCAGCCGTGGTCCGGGCCCTCGATGATGCCGTGGAGGACGGCGACCAGACCGGCGGTGAGCAGGAGCGTGCCCCACGGGTCGAGACGGCTGTGCGTGGAGCGGGCGGTGCGCGGGGTCGTCGCGGCCACGGCGAGCGCGAGCAGTGCGGCCAGCGGGACCATCGCGGCGAAGAGCGCCCGCCAGGTCAGATACTGCCCGACCAGTCCGCCGCCCAGGTTGCCGAACATCCCGCCGAGGCCGATGGCCAGCGTCCAGGAGGCCATGGCCTGCGCCCGCCGCTGTGGACCGGCGAGGTGGACCAGGATCGACATCGTCGCCGGCGTGACCAGTGCCGCGCCCGCGCCCGAGACGCCCCGGCCCGCGATCAGCAGCGCCGGGTCCTGCGCGCACGCGCTGACGGCGGCGCCCGCCGCGAACAGGCCGAGCCCGGCGAGCAGGGCGCCCTTGCGGCCGTACCGGTCGCCGAGCGCACCGGCCGGGACGAGCAGTCCGGCGAAGACGATGACGTAGGCGTCGACCGTCCACAGGACTTCGGTGTGCGAGGGGTGCAGGGGCGACGAACTCAGCTGCGGGATGAGGAGGTTGATCGCGGCGACCATGCTCTGGGCGACCAGCACGCAGGCGCACAGGGTCAGCAGGGTGGACCGTTTCAGGGCGTGCGAGGGCACGGCTCCTCCCGGGAGCTCGGTGGACGGGTGGGGTGGGTCGCCCGGTCTCGCCGGGCCTGTTTCACCGTAGGCTCGACCCTGACCTGCTTTCCAGTGCAACCTTTGCAAGGGGTACATGCGTATGACGCAATCCGTGGCGGGACCTGCGGCGATGGATCTGAACCTGCTGGTCGCGCTGGACGTCCTGCTGGAGGAGGAGAGCGTCCAGGGCGCGGCCCGCCGCCTGCATCTCTCCGAACCGGCGATGAGCCGCACTCTGGGCCGCATCCGCAAGGCGCTCGGCGACCCGGTCCTGGTGCGGGCGGGCCGCCGGATGGTGCCGACGCCGCGCGCCCTGGCCGTACGGGCCGAGGTGAGCGCGGTGGTGGAGCGGGCGTGGGCGCTGTTCGCGCCGGCCGAGGGGACCGACCTCAGGACGGTGACCCGCACCCTCACGATCCTCGGCCACGACGCCATAGCGGCCGCCCACGGCCCGGCCCTGTACGCCCGCGCCGCCGCGGAGGCGCCCGGCGTCCGGATCCGCTTCCTGGGCGAGAGCCACGTCGACACGCCCTTCCTGCGCGAGGGCACCGCCGACCTGGAGGTGGGCGTCATCGACACGGCGGCCCCCGAGGTGCACCGCGAACACCTCTGCGACGACCGGATGATGGGCGTCGTACGGGCCGGACACCCGCTGCTGGAAGGCGAGTTGACGCCCGAGCGGTTCGCGCTCGAAGCCGACCACCTGATCGTGTCCCGACGCGGCAAGCTGCACGGGCCCGTCGACGCGGCCCTTGCCGAACTCGGCCTACGGCGACGGGTGGTGGGCACCGTCGGCTCCCTCCCGTCCTCCCTCTTCGTCCTCCGCGACACCGACCTGGTCGGTCTGAACACCGCCTGGGGACTGCCGCTGGCGCAGAGCCTGGGCCTGGTCTCCTTCGAGGTGCCCCTGCCCCTGCCGCCGCTCCTGCTGGGCATGGCCTGGCATCCGCGGCATGACGTCGACCCGGCCCATGTGTGGCTGCGGGCGGCGGTGCGGGATCTGGTGCGGCGGCGTTCCCGGTGAGCGGTGAGCGACCGGCTACGAGTGGCGTAGCGCACTTTCGGCCAAAGATTGCGCATGCAATCGGAGGGCGGGGGCAGGTGATCGCGGTCCCCGAGAGAGACCCGTGGGCGACGCAGGGGGACTGAACAGGAACGGAAGGCAATGCCGATCATGGCCGACAGTACGCAGGAGCAGGAGCGCCGAACGATTCGCGTGGGCGGAGAATGGCTGGGAGCCGCCTCCGGAGCCACCCGGGAGATCCTCGACCCCGCCGACGGGCGACCCTTCGCCGTCGTCGCGGAGGGCGACGAGAGGGACGTCGACCTGGCGGTCGCGGCCGCCCGGCGGGCGTTCGACGCGGGCGACTGGCCCCGTACCCCCGTCGCCGAACGCGCCGCGCTGCTGCGCCGCGTCGCCGACCTCCTCGTACGCGACCGCGAACGGCTCGGTCTGCTGGAGAGCCGGGACGCGGGCAAGACGCTCGAAGAGGGCCGGGTCGACATCACCTGCGTCGCCGACGCCTTCCGGCACTTCGCCGACCTGGTCGCCGCCGAGGCCCCCGGCCGGGTCGTCGACGCGGGCTCGCCCGATGTGCACAGCGTCGTCGTACACGAACCCGTCGGCGTCTGCGCGCTGATCACCCCCTGGAACTACCCCCTCCTCCAGGCCAGTTGGAAGATCGCCCCGGCCCTCGCCGCCGGCAACGCCTTCGTCGTGAAGCCGAGCGAGATCACCCCGCTGACGACGATCGCGCTCATCGACCTGCTTCTCGAGGCCGGGCTGCCCGCCGGGGTCGCGAACATCGTCACCGGCCCCGGCCACACCGTCGGCGCGCGGCTCGCCGAACACCCCGCCGTCGACCTGGTCTCCTTCACCGGCGGCCTGGTCAGCGGCGTCAAGGTCGCGCAGGCAGCCGCCCCCACCGTCAAGAAGGTCGCCCTCGAACTCGGCGGCAAGAACCCCAACGTGGTCTTCGCCGACGCCTGCGCCACCGACGAGGGCTTCGACACCGCCGTGGACCAGGCCCTCAACGCGGCCTTCGTCCACAGCGGCCAGGTCTGCTCGGCGGGCTCCCGGCTCATCGTCGAGGAGACCGTCAGGGAGCGCTTCGTCGCCGAACTCGCCCGCCGCGCCGAGAGGATCCGCCTCGGGCGCGGCACGGAGGAGGGCGTCGAGTGCGGGCCGCTCGTCTCCGAGCAGCAGCGCGCCAAGGTCGAGGCGTACATCGCCTCCGCGCTCGCCGAGGGCGCCGTCCTGCGCACCGGCGGCAAGCGGCCCGAGCCCGCCGACATGCGCCCCGCCGCCGGCTACTTCCACGAGCCGACCGTCCTGGACCAGTGTCACCGTGAGATGCGGGTCGTCCGCGAGGAGGTCTTCGGACCGGTCCTCACCGTCGAGACCTTCCGCACCGAGGACGAGGCCGTGTTCCTCGCCAACGACACCGAGTACGGCCTCGCGGGCGCCGTCTGGACCGCCGACGCGGGCCGGGCGCGCAGGGTCGCGGGGCTGCTGCGGCACGGCACCGTCTGGATCAACGACTTCCACCCCTATCTCCCGCAGGCGGAGTGGGGCGGCTTCGGAAAGAGCGGCGTGGGCCGCGAGCTGGGCCCCGCAGGTCTCGCCGAGTACCGCGAGACCAAGCACGTGTACCAGAACCTCGCGCCGAAGCCGGTCCGCTGGTTCGCCGGCTGACCCCCGGCCCGTCCACAAGACTTCGCAAGCCCCCTGGAGCACCCCCATGCCCGAGAACACCCACGACCATGAGCACGACCATGAGCACGACCATGAGCACGACCATGAGCACGACCATGAGCACGACCATGACGAGCATGAGTACGACTATGTAGTGATCGGAGGCGGCACCGCGGGCTCCGTCATCGCCTCCCGCCTCACCGAGAACCCCGACGTCACCGTCGCCGTCATCGAGGGCGGCCCCAGCGACGTGGGCCGGGACGACGTCCTGACCCTGCGCCGCTGGACGGGCCTGCTCGGCGGCGAGCTGGACTACGACTACCCGACGACCGAGCAGCCGCGCGGCAATTCCCACATCCGGCACAGCCGCGCCCGCGTCCTCGGCGGCTGCTCCTCCCACAACACCCTCATCGCCTTCAAGCCGCTGCCGTCCGACTGGGACGAGTGGGAGGCGGCCGGGGCGAGGGGCTGGGGCTCGATCTCGATGGAGGCGTACTACGCCCGGCTCCTCAACAACATCGTCCCGGTCGACGAGAAGGACCGCAACGCCGTCGCCCGCGACTTCGTCGACGCGGCCCGGAAGGCGCTGGGCGTCCCGCGCGTCGAGGGGTTCAACAAGGCGCCGTTCACCGACGGCGTCGGCTTCTTCGACCTCGCCTACCACCCGGAGGACAACAAGCGGTCGAGCGCGTCCGTCGCCTATCTGCACCCGGTGATGGACGAGCGCCCCAACCTGACGATCCTGCTGGAGACCTGGGCGCACCGCCTGGAGCTGAGCCCGCACAAGCGCGCGGAGGGCGTGCACGTCCGCACGAAGGACGGGGCGGAGATCCTCGTCCGGGCCCGCCGCGAGGTCGTGCTCTGCGCGGGCGCCGTCGACTCGCCCCGGCTGCTGCTGCACTCCGGCGTCGGCCCCAGGGCGGACCTGGAGGCCCTCGGCATCCCCGTCGCGCACGAACTGCCGGGCGTCGGCGAGAACCTCCTCGACCACCCCGAGTCGGTGATCGTCTGGGAGACCTACGGACCGATCCCGGAGAACTCCGCGATGGACTCCGACGCGGGCCTGTTCGTCCACCGCGACCCCGAACACCCCGGCCCGGACCTGATGTTCCACTTCTACCAGGTGCCGTTCACCGACAACCCCGAGCGACTGGGCTACGAGCGGCCCGAGTTCGGCGTCTCCATGACCCCGAACATCCCCAAGCCCCGCAGCCGGGGCCGCCTCTACCTGACCAGCGCCGACCCGTCCGTCAAACCCGCCCTGGACTTCCGGTACTTCACCGACGAGGACGACTACGACGGCCGTGCCCTCGTCGACGGGATCCGCATCGCCCGCGAGGTCGCGAAGACCGAGCCGCTGGCCGGCTGGCTCAAGCGCGAGGTGGCCCCCGGCCCGCAGATCACGGACGACGCCGAGCTGAGCGAGTACGCCCGCAAGGTCGCGCACACCGTGTACCACCCGGCGGGCACCTGCCGGATGGGCTCACCGGACGACGAACTCGCCGTGGTCGACCCGCAGTTGCGCATCCGTGGCCTGGACGGCATCCGGATCGCCGACGCCTCCGTCTTCCCGACCATGCCCGCCGTGAACCCGATGATCGGGGTGCTGATGGTCGGCGAGAGGGCCGTGGACCTGATCGGAGGCGGTGCGTGATGAGTGCTTCCGGCATGTCCAGTGCCTCCGGTGGCCCTACTGCTTCCAGCACCCCCAGCGCTGCCGCCACCCCCGTCTTCTCGGTCGAGGGCCTGTGGAAGGTGTTCGGCCCCAAGGCCGGCCAGATCCCCGCCGACCCGGAGCTGGCCGGGCTGGCCCCCGCCGAACTGCGCTCCCGCACCGGCTGCACGGCCGCCGTCCGGGACGTCTCCTTCGACGTCCGCAAGGGCGAGGTCTTCGTCGTGATGGGCCTGTCCGGCTCCGGCAAGTCGACCCTCGTACGCTGTCTGACCCGGCTGATCGAGCCGACGGCCGGCACGATCGTCGTCGACGGCGAGGACGTCCGCGCGATGGACCGCACCCGGCTGCGCGAACTGCGCCGGCACCGCGCCGCGATGGTCTTCCAGCACTTCGGCCTCCTCCCGCACCGCACGGTCCTCGACAACGTGGCGTACGGCCTGGAGATCCAGGGCGTGGGCCGCTCCGAGCGGCGGGCCCGGGCACAGGAGGTCGTCGTCAAGGTCGGCCTGGAGGGCATGGAGCAGCGCAGGCCGGGTCAGCTGTCCGGCGGCCAGCGGCAGCGGGTGGGCCTGGCCCGGGCCCTCGCCGTCGACCCCGAAGTCCTGCTCTTCGACGAGCCGTTCAGCGCGCTCGACCCGCTCATCCGGCGCGACATGCAGGAGGAGGTCGTCCGGCTGCACGAGGAGGAGGGCCGCACGATGGTCTTCATCACCCATGACCTGAGCGAGGCGTTGAAACTCGGCGACCGTATCGCGCTGATGCGGGACGGGCGGGTCGTCCAGCTGGGCACCCCGGAGGAGATCGTCGGCTCGCCCGCCGACGACTACGTCCGGGAGTTCGTCCGGGACGTGCCCCGTGAGCAGGTCCTGACGGTGCGTACGGCCATGCGGCCCGCGTCGGCGGAGGAGGCCGGCCGGGGTCCGGCGGTGCGTCCGGACGCGACGGTGTCCCAGGCGATCGAGGCGGTCGCCCGGTCGGGCGCCCCGGCCCGGGTCATGGACGCGGGCCGCTGCCTGGGCGTCGTCGACCACGAGCGCCTGCTCGCCGTCGTGGCCGGCACCCAGCCCACCAGCGCCCAGCCCACCAGCACCCAGCCCGGCACGGAACCCGGCGCCCAGCCCGGCACGGAACCCGGCGCCCAGCCCGGCACGGACCCGGACCCCCGTTTGGTGCGCATCGCCCGTGAGGAGGCGGTCTGATGGCCACGCTGACCGCAGCCGTCCCCCGCATCGCCCTTCCCGGCGTCCTCAAGCGCCAGGCCGTCCGCAAGCTCCTGCTGCTCGCGGTCTGCGCGGCCGTCCTCGTTCCGCTGGCGAACGCTCGCTGGTCCAGCGGCAGTTGGCCGGACGCGCTCACCGTCGACCTCACCAGACCCCTCACCGGGGTCAGCGACTGGATCATCGACAACCGCGACAGCCATCCGCTGTTCCTCTACTTCTTCGGCCATGTCAGCAACGCGGTCGTCCTCTCCGTACGCGCCGTCTATCTGGTGCTGCTCGGGGCCGGCTGGGCCGGTGTCACCGCGGTGGGCGCGCTCGTCGCCTGGCGGGCGGCCGGGGTGCGGACGGCGCTGGGCACGGCGGCCGCGTTCCTGGCCTGCGGGCTGCTCGGCATGTGGACGCCGACGATGCAGACGCTCGCTCTGATGGTCGTGGCGGTCCTCGCGTCCGTCGCCGTGGGCGTGCTCCTCGGCCTGGCCGGAGGCCTCTCCGAGCGCCTCGACCGCGCCCTGCGCCCGGTCCTCGACACCATGCAGGTGCTGCCGGCCTTCGCCTACCTCCTGCCCGTCGTGCTCGTCTTCGGCATCGGCGTGCCCGCGGCCGTCCTCGCCACCGTCGTCTACGCCGCCCCGCCCATGGCCCGGCTCACCGCGCTCGGTCTGCGCGGCGCCGACCCGGAGGTCCTGGAGGCGGTGGACTCGCTGGGCGCGACCGGACGCCAGCGCCTGCTGACCGCCCGGATCCCGCTGGCCCGCAAGGAACTCCTCCTCGGCCTCAATCAGACGATCATGATGGCCCTGTCGATGGCGGTCATCGCGTCGGTGATCGGCGGCGGCGGCCTCGGCGACCGCGTCTACCAGGCGCTGGCCTCGGTCGACGTCGGCGCGGCCCTCGCGGCCGGAATCCCGATCGTGCTGCTCGCGGTCGTCCTGGACCGGGTGACGGCCGCGGCGGGGGAGCGGTCGGGCGGCGCGCCGGTCGGCACGTCCGGCGGCACAGGGTCATCGGGGCGCGCGGGACGGACGTACGCCCTCGTCGCCGCCGTGGCCGTCGCGCTCGCGGGCCGGACGGCCGGCCGGCTCGACTGGCCCGACTCCTGGACGGTCGCCATCGCCGAGCCGGTCAACCGGACCGTCGGCTGGATGACCGACCACCTCTACTCCGGCGTCCCCGTCGTCGGCGGCACCGCGGACTGGGCCGGACACTTCACCACCTGGATCCTCGACCCCGTCCGGGACGGACTGCAGGGCCTGCCCTGGTGGGCGGTGCTGCTGCTGGTCGCGGCCGTCGCCTGGCCGATCGGCACCTGGCGCACCGCGCTCACCGCCGTCCTCGCCCTGGCCGCGACCGGCGTGCTCGGCGTGTGGGAGCCGTCCCTGGACACCCTCTCCCAGGTGCTGGCCGCCGTCGCCGTCACCCTCGTCCTCGGCATCGCGACCGGCGTCGCGGCCGCCCGCAGCGCCCGCTGCGAACGGCTGCTGCGGCCCGTCCTGGACGTCTTCCAGACGATGCCGCAGTTCGTGTACCTGATCCCGGTCGTCGCCCTGTTCGGCGTCGGCCGCGCCCCGGCGGTCGCCGCGGCCGTCGTCTACGCGCTGCCCGCCGTCGTCCGCATCACCGCGCAGGGCCTGCGCCAGGTCGACCCGGCGGCCCTGGAGTCGGCCCGCTCGCTGGGCGCGACCGGCGGCCAGCAGCTGCGCCAGATCCAACTCCCGCTCGCCCGGCCCGCGTTGCTGCTCGCCGTCAACCAGGGCGTGGTCCTCGTCCTCGCCGTCGTCATCATCGGCGGCCTGGTCGGCGGCGGCGCGCTCGGCTACGACGCCGTCTTCGGCCTCGCCCAGGGCGACCTCGCCACCGGTCTGGTGGCCGGCGCCGCGATCGTCTGCCTCGGCCTGATGCTCGACCGGGTGACCCAGCCCGCCGACCGACGCGCCAAGAAGGGAGCGTGACATGCGCGTGCGTACGACCGCTGCCGTGGCGTCGCTGGTCCTGCTGACCGGCTGCGGCGCCGCCGACATGACCAAGCAGGCGTCCCCCTTCGCGAACGCCCAGGGCGCGAAGACCCTGACCCTGTCCGTCCAGTCCTGGGTGGGCGCACAGTCCAACGTGGCCGTCGCCCAGTACCTGTTGGAGCACGAGCTCGGCTACCGCGTCGACACCGTCCAGGTCGACGAGGTCCCCGCCTGGGACGCGCTCAGCCAGGGCCGGGTCGACGCGATCCTGGAGGACTGGGGCCACCCCGACCAGGAGAAGCGCTACGTCGACGACAAGAAGACGATCGCCCGCGGCGGCGACCTCGGCGTCACCGGGCACATCGGCTGGTACGTCCCCACCTACTTCGCCGAGCAGCACCCGGACGTCACGGACTGGAAGAACCTCGACAAGTACGCGTCCCTCTTCCGCACCGCCGAGAGCGGCGGCAAGGGCCAGCTCATGGACGGCTCCCCGTCCTACGTCACCAACGACAAGGCCCTGGTGGACAACCTGGACCTCGACTACCAGGTGGTGTTCGCCGGTTCCGAGGCCGCCCAGATCACCCAGATGAAGCAGTTCGCCAAGGAGAAGAAGCCCTTCCTCACCTACTGGTACGCCCCGCAGTGGCTGTTCAAGAAGGTCCCGATGACCGAGGTGAAGCTCCCGGCGTACAAGGAGGGCTGCGACGTGGACGCGGCGAAGGTCGCCTGCGGCTATCCGCACACCCCGCTGCAGAAGTACCTCAACGCCGACTTCGCGAAGGACGGCGGCAGGGCGGCCGCCTTCCTGAAGAAGTTCAAGTGGACGACCGAGGACCAGAACGAGGTGTCCCTGATGATCGCCGACCAGAAGCTGACCCCCGAGGAGGCGGCGAAGAAGTGGGTGGACGGCCACGCCTCGACGTGGAAGACGTGGCTGTCCTGAGCACTGCTACCGCCGGAGACGGTCGGCCATCCCCTCCAGGGCCGACGCCGCCCAGCGCTGCAGCCCCGGCCCGAACGTCACGCGGGTGGCCCCGAGTTCACCGAGTCCGGTGAGCTCGGCGGCCGAGGGGCCTTCGCCGCCCAGCCGGGCGAACACGTTGATCGGGCCCTGGATCCCGGACCGCAGCAGGGGCAGCACCTCCGCCGGGACGCCGAACGGGTACACGCAGTCGACGCCCGCGGCGACGTACAGCGCGGCCCGTTCGATGGCTCGTTCGGGGTTCCCGTCCCCGTACACGAAGGTGTCGACCCGGGCGTTGACGAAGAGCCGGCGGCCGGCCGCGGACCGCACCTCGGCGAGCCACTCGGCATGCGCCCGCGGGTCCTTGAGGACGCCCCTGTCGGAGTCCTCCAGGTTGCAGCCCACGGCTCCGGTCTCCAGGAGCCGCTCGACCAGTTCCTTCGGGGCGAGCCCGTAGCCGTCCTCGACGTCCGCCGACACCGGCACGTCCACCGCCCGCACGATCCGGGCGACCGCCGCGAACATCTCGTCGGCCGGGGTCTCGCCGTCCTCGTACCCGAGCGAGGCGGCGACGCCGGCGCTGGGCGTGGCGAGCGCCGGAAACCCGGCCTCCGCGAGCGACCGCGCGCTGGCCGCGTCCCAGGGCCCGGGCAGGATCAGGGGGTCGTCGGGCAGCCGCCCTCGATGCAGTGCGCGAAAGACCTCGACCCCGTTCACGGCGTGTAACCCCCCGGCGGGACCCGGCGAGCGACCATCACCCGGTTCCAGTTGTTGATCGCGACGATCAGCCCGATGAGATGCGCGAGGCGCGTGTCGTCGAAGTGCATGGCCGCCCGCTCGTACACCGCGTCCGGCACGAAGCCCTCCGTCAGCTCGGTCACCGCCTCCGTCAGCGCGAGCGCCGCCCGCTCCCGGGCGTCGTAGACCCCGTCCCCGGCCTCCTCCCAGGCGGCCAGCAGAGCCAGCCGCTGCTCGCTCACCCCGTGGGCGCGGGCGATCCCCAGGTGCATGTCCAGGCAGAACGCGCAGTGGTTGAGCTGCGAGGCCCGGATCACGACCAGCTCGGCGAGCGCCGGATCGTCGAGCCCCTTCTTCGCGACCGCGCTGAGCCGGGACATGGCCTGCCCGACCTCGCGGTCCAGGAGCGCGGTACGGCGGGCAGGCAGGGTACGGCTCATCCGTGCTGTCCCGCCTGGTAGTGACCCGGCGTCATCCGGGTGGTCACCCCGAACCGGTTCCAGGCGTTGATCGCGGCGATCGCGGCGATCAGCTGGGCCAGTTCGGCCTCCTCGAAGTGCTTCGCGGCCCGCTCGTACACCGCGTCCGGCACGAAGCCGTCCGTGAGGACGGTCACGGCCTCCGTCAGCTCGACGGCCGCCAGCTCCTTCTCCGTGTAGAAGTGCCGGGACTCCTCCCACGCGGTGAGCTGCACGATCCGCTCCACGCTCTCCCCCGCGGCGAGCGCGTCCTTGGTGTGCATGTCGAGACAGAACGCGCAGTGGTTGATCTGCGAGGCGCGGATCTTCACCAGCTCGTACAGCCTCGGTTCGAGACCGCGCCGGGCGGCCGCCTCCAGCCGGACCATCGCCTTGTAGACCTCGGGGGCGTGCTGGGCCCATTGCAGACGCTGGGTGGGTTCGGGTGCGTACTCAAGCGGTTCCTCGGTGGTCATGCCATCGACCCTAGGAGCGAGGCAGCCCAGGGGTATGGTCCATTTCCATGGTGAATTCCTGGGCCACTTTCGGCGTCGACCTGCATCTGGAGCCGACCGGTCCCGGTCTGCGCCGGGGCCTGACCGACGCCCTGCGCGAGGCCGTCCGCACCGGCCGGCTGGCCCCCGGCACCCGGCTGCCCCCCTCCCGCTCCCTCGCCGCCGACCTGGGCATCGCCCGCAACACGGTCGCCGACGCCTACGCCGATCTCGTCGCCGAGGGCTGGCTCACCGCCCGCCAGGGCTCGGGCACGCGCGTGGCGGCGGGAGTGGCGACGGGGGCGGCCTCCCCGCACGGCGAGCCTTCCCCGTCCGGCGCGGCTTTCCCGCCCGGCGCGCCTGCCGGGTCCGGCGTCCGGCCGGGGAGCGCGGCCGCCCCCGCGACCACCGGCCCCGTGTCCCGCCCCCATGAGCCCGACCGCCCCGTCCACGACCTGCGCCCCGGCATGCCCGACCTCGCCTCCTTCCCGCGCACGGAGTGGCTCAAGGCCGCCCGCCGCGCCCTGAACTCGGCCCCCTATCACGCCTTCGGCTACGGCGACCCCCGCGGCCGCATCGAACTGCGCACCGCCCTCGCCGGCTATCTCGCCCGGGCCCGGGGCGTGCGCACCGACCCCGAGCGGATCCTGGTGTGCGGCGGGATCTCCCACGGCCTGAAGATCCTCGGCACGGTCCTCGCCGCACGCGGGGTGCCCACGGTCGCCGTGGAGTCCTACGTGCTGCGCTGGCACCGCGCTCTGCTGGGTGCGGCCGGTCTGAGCGACACACCGCTGCCCTTCGACGAACTGGGCACGGACCCCGGCGAGTTGAGCGACGAGGGGGCGGTACTGCTCACCCCCGCCCACCAGTTCCCGATGGGCGTGCCCCTGCACCGCGACCGGCGGGCGGCCGTCGTGGAGTGGGCGCGGCGCACCGGCGGCCTGGTCGTGGAGGACGACTACGACGGCGAGTTCCGCTACGACCGCCAGCCCGTGGGCGCGCTCCAGGGACTGGACCCCGAGCACGTCGTCTACCTCGGGACCGCCAGCAAGTCCCTCGCCCCCGGTCTGCGGCTGGCCTGGATGGCACTGCCGCCCGGACTGGCGGGGGAGGCGGTGGAGGCGAAGGGCGGCATCGACACCTGCGGGGTGCTCGACCAGCTGACCCTGGCCGAGTTCATCGCCTCCGGCGCGTACGACCGCCACATCCGGGCCGCCCGTCTGCGCTACCGCCGCCGCCGGGACGCCCTGGTGGCCGAACTCGCCCGCCGAGCCCCCTCGGTCCGCGCCACCGGCATCGCGGCCGGCCTGCACGTGGTGCTGCGGCTCCCGTCCGGCACCGAGCAGGCGACGCTGCGGGCGGCGGCCTGGCACGGCCTCGCGGTGGACGGACTGCACCGCCACCGCCACCCCGACGCGACCGCCGAGCCCTGCGACGCGCTGGTCGTGGGGTACGGCACACCGCCGGACCACGCTTGGTCGGCAGCGCTGGACGCGTTGTGCGCGGCCTTGCCCGAATAGTCGTAGCCATATTCTGGAATTCTCCGACCCGGCTGTTCCGTAATGCGTTCGGGCGGATAGAGTCGCCCCATGAGCACAAGTGATTCCGCACCCCGTGTCGCCCTCAAGAAAATCACCCCCGCCGTGTCCTCGGCGATGGGCTCCCTGCACGGAGCCGCTGTTTCCGCCGCCCAGGACGCCAAGGTCGAGCCGGAACTCCTGGAACTGATCAGGATCCGCGCCTCGCAGATCAACGGCTGCGCCTTCTGCCTCGACATGCACACCAAGGACGCCCGCGCCCAGGGCGAGGCCGAGCAGCGGATCTACGCGCTGAACGCCTGGCGGGAGACCCCCTTCTTCACCGAACGCGAGCGCGCCGCACTGGCGTTGACCGAGGCCGTGACCCTGGTCCACGACGGCCGCGTCCCGGACGACGTCTACGCCGAGGCCGCGGAGGTCTTCGACGAGGCGCAGATCGCGGCGCTGATCTGGGCAGCCACCGTCATCAACGCGTACAACCGGATCGCGATCGCGACCCGGATGGCTCCGGGGGCTTATCAGCCCGCTCAGAAGTAGTTTCAGAGACGCAGCGCAAGAAGTGATGAAGTAATGCAGAATTCGGGCATCGGCGATATCCGCCGATGCCCGTGGTCTTATGTTCTCTATTTATCCGGAAGCGGTTGCATCAATCCGTCCAGCCACTCCCGCCATTCCGCCGCCCGCGTCGCGGGACCGGCCGTCATCGCTTCTCCCGTCCAGCCCGTCACCGGCCGGATTCCGTGCAGCGCGTTGACCAGCCACACCTCACGGCCGTCCAGTTCCGCCAGGGCCCGCTCGCGGTGGGCGACGGGGACGCCGAGGCGCACGGCCCGTTCGCGGACGAGGCCCATGGTCACGCCGGGCAGGACGGGCAGCCGGGCCGCCGGCAGGCACAGGGTGTCGTCCTCCCACCACAGGACGCTGGCGGTGGCCGACTCCAGCACCACACCGGACGGCGTGACCAGCACCGCCTCCTGAGCGCCCCTGTCGGCCGCCCGCCGTCGGACCTGGGCCAGGGCGGCCAGGTCCGGGCCCTTGCGACGGGGGACGGCACGCGGATCGGGCTGCCCCGCCGCCCAGAGCCGCACCTCGGAGCCGAGCGGGGGAGCGGGGCGCAGCAGCAGCCGCAACTCCGGTGATTCCGCGGTGAGTTCGACGCGGGGGAACCAGTCGCCTGTGCGCGGCAGGGCCGCCGTCATGTCCTGCCAGAACTCGAGGAGCCGGCGCAGCGGCGGCCCGTCGCACTCGGCGCAGGACCGCAGGAAACGCTCCCGGTGCCGGTCCGGGCCGCGCATCCGGCCGTCGCGCACCAGCCAGGAGTCCGCGACGAGCAGCCGCCGTTCGGCCCCTGGACCGGCGGCCTTCAGGCCGTGCTGGGGCGTCCACGCCAACAGCTCTTCCCTGCCCACGTCCACGCTCACCGGTTGCGTCACAGACACCCCTTCCTGGGCTTCCTCAGTACTTGCGGCCCGCGACGGCCGGCGCCCCGTGCCGCGGCCCGTACGGCGCGTGCTCCAGCCAGGACCCGCACCACGGCAGCACGGGCGCGAGGGCGGCCGCCGCACGCTGCTTGACGCGGACGATCCGGCGCTGCGGCCGCAGATGGTCGAGCGCGGTGGACGCGGCGGCGCTGTTGAACAGGGCCGCCGCACGCCGGACTTCGGCGAAGCGGTCGACGGCCTGCGGAGTCCCCGCGGCGATGGCCGCGGCGGCCGCCGCCGCGTCCGCGATCCCGCTGTTCATGCCGCGCGCGCCGAACGGCGGGAAGAGATGCGCCGCCTCGCCGACGAGCAGCACCCGCCGGCCGGGATCGGTGAACGAGGCCGCGACCTGGTGCTGGAAGCGATACGTCGACACCCACAGAATCTGATCAACGCCCCCGGCCCCGGCCCCGCTCCCGACCCCGCTCCCGGCCCCGCCCTCGCTCCCGCCAGCGCCCCCGTCCTCCACGACCGAGGGCAGCCATCTCCGTACGGCCTCCTGGGTGCCGTACTCCTCCCGGGCGTCGTCGTCGTGGCACTGGAGGTCGATCTGGAAGCCGCCGGTGAACGGCACCCGCATGACGCTGCGCCCGCCGACCGCCGGATGCTCGTAGTGGAAGACCCGCGCGGAGGACGGCTCGGCGCCGGGGGCGTCGGCGACGTCGACGACGACGTGGAAGCCCTCGCCGTGGCTGCCCTCCATGGCGATGCCCAGGTCCCGCCGCAGCGCGGAACGGGCGCCGTCGGCGGCGATGGCGTATCCGCCGTGCCACTCCCGCCCGTCCTCGCCGATGACCGCGACCCCGCTCTCCGTGGCGCGTACGCCGATGACGCGGGCGTCCCACTCGAACTCCACCCCGGCCCGCTCGCAGGCGGCCCGAAGGAAGCGTTCGGTGTCCACCTGGCGCAGACTGGTGAAGGGCGGCAGGCCCTTCCCCGACGGGGGCGGGAAGGTGCGGGAGTACACCTCGCGGCCCCGGTAGAGGGTGCGCCGGGTCTGCCAGGTCCGCCCGTACGAGGTGAGCTCCGCGGCGAGCCCGGGCTGCATCCCGTCGAGCAGGGCGAGGGACTCGCGGTGCACGAACAGGGCGCGACTGCCGGGCCGTTCGCGGTCCTTCGGGTCGGCCTCCAGCAGGACGACGGCCAGCCCGTGGGCGCGCAGCGCGAGCGCCGCCGACAGGCCCACGGGACCGGCGCCGACCACTACGACCTGCGCACTCATGCGCGCGCGCTCTCGGCCAGCATGCGGGTGATCTCCACCCGCTTCACCTTCCAGGTGGCGGTCATCGGCAGCTCCTCGAACCGCCACTGCCGGGGCTCGGCCATCGCGGGCAGATCGGCGGTGGCCGCCCGCCAGCGGTCCGGGTCCAGTGGTTCCTCGCCCCGGACGCACACCACCGGGACCGGCTCCCGGTCCGCGCCGGGCACGATGACGACCTCCCGCAGCTCCTCCAGGCGGTCCATCAGCGCGTCCTCGACCTCCAGGTTGCTGTGCACGGAGTCGATGCGGTCGATCTCGCGGTCGATGAGATGCAGCGCGCCCAGGCGGCTCATGTACCCCATGTCGCCCATCTGCCACCACGCGCCGTCGAGTTGGCGTTCGTACTGCTCCCGGGCGCCGAGGTAGGTGAGGATGCGGCCCCTGGTGCGAGCCTCGATCCGGCCGGGCGTGCCGGGGGCCGCGCGCCGTCCGGAGTCGTCGGTGATCCGGACCCGGGTGAAGCCGGGTATCCCGATGCCGACCCGGCGGCCGTCCGCGCGGGCGGCGCTGCGCCGGGTGAACCACTGGAACGCCACCGGGCCCGTCTCGCTCTGCCCGTACAGCTGGATCAGCCAGGGCGCGCGCCGCTTCGAGGCGTCGAGCAGCCGCCGTACGGTGCGCGGGTGGATCGCGTCGAACGTGGAGCCGTAGGAGCGGACCCGGGACAGCGGCGCTCCGGGCGCGTCGGCCAACTCCTCCCACAGCACGAAGGTGTTGGGGTGGGTCTCGACGATGCCGGGCCGGTGCCGGGCCAGCAGCGGGCCGACCGCGGCCGGCTCCGGGTCGGTGATCAGCACCAGCGGGCTGCCGAAGTGCAGCAGGACGCCGAGCAGATGGTAGAAGCGGGAGTGCACGAAGGACATGTGCAGGGCGGCGGTCTCGCCGCGGGTGGGCCAGCCCATCGCCTGCTGCGGCACGAGCCGGTTCCACATCGTGTTCGGGCAGTGCACGGCGAGCTTGGGGACGCCCGTCGTGCCCGAACTGTGGGTGATGAGTGCGGGTTCGGTGGGGTGCAGGCGCACCGGCGCGGGGGGTTCGGCGCCGGAGTACTTCTCCAGCGGGTCGGCGCCGGGCGCGTCGTCCACGGACAGTGTCCGCCGCACCAGCGAGGAGACCTCGACGTCCCCCAGCGGGCCCGTCAGCTTCGCCCGGTCCGTGATCAGCCACGGCTGCCGCAGCCGTCCCAGCAACTGCCCCACGACGGGACCGGCCAGACCGGGCGAGAGCAGCACGGGCACCGCGCCGATCCGGGAGACGGCGCAGGTCAGGAGCACGATGTCGACGTTGTCCGTCTTGTGTACGACGACCTGCTCCGAGGGCCGTACCCCGGCCTCCCACAGCCGGCCGGACAGCTCCTCGACGACGTCGGCCAGCACCCGGTAGCTGAGGTCGACGCCGAGGCCGGGGTGGGTGTCCAGCGGCCGGTCCAGGGTGACGAAGACGGCGCCGTGCCGGTCGGCCGCCCGGCGGAACAGCGGGCCGAGATAGAAACCGCGCTCGGCGAACAGAGGCTGCTGCTGTCGCATGCGGCCGTTCCTCTCTGTCGTGTCTTCTGTCGTGGCTCCGGGGGTCACCACGCGCCCTGACGGACGAGGTGGCGGCGGAGCTTTCCGGTCGGGGTGCGGGGCAGGGAGGGGACGAAGGCGACGCTCCGGGGAACCTTGAAGGCGGCCAGCCGCTCACGGGCCAGCCCGAGCAGGTCTTCCTGCAGCCCGTCCGCGGGTGTGGCGGCGGCTACGACGAAGGCGCGCAGCTTGCTGACCCCGCGCCCGTCGACGACCGCGGCGACCGCGATCTCCTTCACCGCGGGGTGGCCGCGCAGCACGGCCTCCACCTCCAGCGGGGAGACGGTGATGCCGCCGACCATCTCCATGTCGTCGGTGCGGCCCAGATGCCGGTACGCCCCGTCGCTCTCGCGCAGCGCCCGGTCGTGGGTGGCCAGCCAGCCGCCCACCAGGGCGCGGGCGGTCTCCTCGGGCCGGTTCAGATAGCCGGACGTCACCGTCGGCCCGCGTACCCACAGCTCGCCCTCCGTGCCGTCGGGCACCGGGCGTCCGGCCCGGTCGCGCAGCTCCACCTCGAAGCCGGGCACGGGCCGGCCGACCGTGCCCGGGTGGTCGTGGCCGACGCTGTTCGCGCAGAAGGCGTGCCCGGCCTCGGTGGAGCCGATCTGCTCCAGCACCGGCGCGCCCAGCAACTCCTGGACCTGACGCCCGAGTTCCGTCGGCAGACCCTCGCCGGCCGACACCGCGGCGCGCACCGAGGCGAAACAGGCCTCGTGCCCGCTGCCCCGGTCGGCGACCAGCGCCGCGTACGCCGAGGGCACCGAGTAGAGCAGCGTCACCCGGTGCCGGGCGACCAGCTCGTCGACGGCGGCCGGCGTCGGACGCCGGTCCACCAGCACGGCGGACGAACCGGAGAACAGCGGGAAGACGAAGGCGTTGCCGAAGCCGTAGGCGAAGTACAGCTTCGACACCGACAGGGTCACGTCGTCCGCGGTGATCCCGAGCAGCCGTCGGCCGATCAGATCGTGGTACGCCTTCGGGTCGCCGTGCGCGTGCACGACCCCCTTGGGGCGGCCCGTGGTTCCGGACGTGTACTGGACGTACAGGGGAGTGTGCGCGTCGACCTGCTGGGCGGCGGCCGGCTCGGCGGCCGCGGCGAGGGCGAGCAGCTGGTCGGCGCCGAGCTGCGCCCGCCCGGCGAACCGGTCCTCCAGCCCGGGCCCGGTCACACAGAGCACGGCCCCGCTGTCCTCGGCCATGAACGCGTGCTCCGCTGCGGGCAGTTCGGGGTTGACCAGCACGGCCACGGCCCCGAGCCGGGCGACGGCGAGGAACGCCGCCACCCACGCGATCCCGTCGGGCAGCGCCAGCAGCACCCGTTCGCCGGGACGCACGCCCTGACCGGCGAGCACGGCGGCCGCCCGCGCCGCGAGCGCGTGCACCGCGCCGTGGCTCCAGACCCGATGTCCCTGATGGAACGCGGGCCGGTCCGTCCATCCCCGCGCCTCGGCCAGCACGGCGAGACTCGCCGCGAGATTGCCGGGGGCGGGATACGGAACCGCCGCTGCGGGCAGGGCAGTGGTGACGGTCTGCGGCAGGACGGTCATCGTGCGGGCTCCTCTACGGCGGCCGATACGGCCTCGGTGTTCCCCCGTGTCAGGGCCGCGCGCCCCGCCCCGTCCGCCGTCGCCCCCGCTTCCCGCAGGGCCCGCATCTGGGCGGCGGTCTTCAGCAGCATCTCGTCGTACTCCGCGGCCGGATCGGAGTCGAGGACGATCGCCCCGCCGGCGCCCAGATGCATCACCCCGTCGGCGAGTACGGCGGTGCGTATGACGATCGCGAGATCCGCGCCGCCGCTGCACCCGAGGTAGCCGAGCGCGCCCGAGTACACGCCACGGGCCTCGGTCTCCAGCGAGTCGATGATCTCCAGGGTGCGCAGCTTCGGCGCGCCGGTCATCGACCCGCCGGGGAAGCAGGCGCGCACACAGTCCACCGCGTCCGTGTCCTCGCGCAGCCGCCCCTCGACCGTGGAGACCAGCTGGTGCACGGTCGCGTACGTCTCCGTGGCCATGAGCCGGGAGACGCGCACCGTCCCGGTCTGGCAGACGCGGCCCAGGTCGTTGCGGAGCAGGTCGACGATCATCAGGTTCTCGGCGCGCGTCTTGGCGTCCGCCGCCAGCGCGTCCCGCAGCAGCGCGTCCTCGTGCGGGGTGTCGCCGCGGGGGGCGGTGCCCTTGATGGGCTTGGCCTCGGCGACGCCGTCCCGGGTGATCCGCAGGAAGCGCTCGGGGGAGGAGCCGGCCACGTCCAGGTCCCCGAATCTCAGGAAGGCCGCGTACGGCGCCGGGTTGATGCGGCGCAGGGTCCGGTAGTAGCCGTACGGGTCGGACGGAGCGGGTAAACGGGCGGCGTCGGTCAGGCAGATCTCATAGCTGGCGCCCGCGCGCAGCTCCCGCTGGCAGGCCTCGATGTCGGCGAGATACGTCGTCCGGTCGCGCACCAGCCACGGCTCGGCGGCGTCGAGGTCGGGCTCGGCCTGGGCGGGCGCCGGGGGCTGGTCCAGGTCCGGGGCGACGAAGGTGAGCTGGGCCACCGCCTGCTCCAGCCAGTCGGCGGCCTCCCGGGCGGCCTGCGGGGTGTCCTCGGCCAGGCAGACCGCGTAGGTGAACCCCGCCTCGTGGTCCACCGCGATCAGCCGGTCGGCGAAGAGCCAGCAGGCGTCCGGCGTGGGGGAGCGATGGCGGTTGGGGGAGCCGCAGTCGGCCTTCGTCTCGTAGCCGAGATAGCCGACGTAGCCGCCGGTGAAGTCGAAGGGCAGCCCGGTGGCGTCCACCCGACGGGTGGTCAGCTGCCGTTGGAGATAGTCGAAGACGTCGGCCCGGACGGTGCGCGTGGGCCGTCCCGCCCGCTCGATCTCACAGCGCCCTGTGGTGACGTCGTAGCGGACGAACTCGGCGAGCGGGCCGCTGTCGTCGCCGAGGAACGAGAAGCGGGAGAGGCCCTGTTCGACCCGGGAGCTGTCCAGCCAGAAGGCCCGCGGGGAGGCGGCGTACATCCGGGTGAAGGCGGCCTCCGTGTCGACCGCGGTGGCGATGCGCCGGGTGTGCAGCCGGTGGGCCGGGCGGCCGGGACGCGCCGGGCGGCCGGGGTGGGCGGAGTGATCGGGGTGGCGGGGGCGCGGGACGGCCACCGCCGACGACGAGACCGCGGTGTTCTTCGAACGCGGCTTGTGGGCCAGGTCGGCCGTGAGGTTGCGGAAGTTCACGAGCATGCGGTGGCCGAAGTCGGTGAGGACGGACTCCGGGTGGAACTGCAGTCCCCACAGGGGCCGGGTGCGGTGCCGCAGCCCCATCAGGACGCCGTCCTCGGACCACGCGGTGGCCTCCAGCGTCTCGGGCAGCGGCTCGCGCACGGCCAGCGAGTGGTAGCGGACCGCGGTGAAGCCCTGCGGCAGCCCCTGGAACAGGTCCCGCTCGTCGTGCCGGACCGTGGACAGGTGCCCGTGGCGGGGCTCCGGGGCGGGGGTCACCTGGCCGCCCTCGCCGAGGGCCACGCCCTGGTGGCCCAGGCAGACGCCGAGCACGGGGATCGGGGACGTGGCGAGCACACGCGCGCTGATGCCGAAGTCACGGGCGTCGGCCGGATGCCCGGGGCCCGGCGACACCACCACGTTGTCGAACCGGGTGAGGTCCGGGATCGAGTCGGCCGGGGTGTCGTTGAGGATCACCGTCGGCTCCTCGCCGTTGACCTCGGCGATCAGCTGGAACAGGTTGTACGTGTACGAATCATAATTGTCGATGAGCAGCGTCTTCACCCGCCCACCTCCCTCTGGTCTTTCTCTGGCCCGCGCGGCTCGCGGGCCTAAGCGGTCCGCCGTTTGTGCCGTCCGCGAAGCGCCTGGAGCGGCGGATACAGCCATTTCTTGAAGAAACGCTGGAGTCGTGGCATGAGAATCCAGGTGACAAGCGCTGTCACACACAGACACAACAGCAGCGTACGGACGAACGGATTGATTCCGCCGAGATAGGGGAGCACGATCAGATTGAATAAGAGCACTGGTGGGAACACCGCGCTCATGTTCACGAACCAGAGCTTCCATTTCGACGGCGGAGCCGGCGGGGACGGTGCGGCGGGCCGGGCGGTCTGGGACTCGAACCAGGTCTTGGAGCCGCGCACGCTCGTGCGGCCGGTCGGCCGGGCGAACCCCGCGAGCCGTGCGTCCCAGCGCACCCAGTCGGGCGATTCCTCCCAGTCCCGGGCCATACCCTCGCTGGCGAAGCGATAGACCACATGCCACTCCGCCTCTCGGTCGACAAGAACGCCTCCGCCCAGGAAGCCCGGCTGCTGCGCACTCGCGCCCAGCATGGCCCACCCCCACGAGTGGAACTCGGACTCGTGGCCCGGCACCACGTGGTAGGCCATGGTGACGGTGACGGGATTACTGGTCACGGCATCGAGTACGGAATGAAGGGTCGCCGCGTTCACACAATCTTCAAAGTTTTCCGGCTGTCCGAAAAGTGTCTCTTCATTGCTTTTTCGGCTGTCTTGGCATCTTCTGCTGAGCGATACCGGCGGTAACTTTTCGGGGATTTTCGGAAGCGCTTGCGGGCGGGTCGGAGGGGAGTGCACGATCGGCCCCCGATAAACGATTCAAGTAGACAGAAGGAGATTTCATGTCCAGGTACGACTGGAATATGGGCCAGGATGACGGAATAGACCGGGCCCGTTCCGTGATCGAATCCGCGCGGAAAGAAGTGACCGCTCATCCGATGTACCAGCGGATAGACACCCGGGAACACATGGCGACGTTCATGGCGCACCACGTCTTCGCGGTGTGGGACTTCATGTCCCTGCTCAAGTCGCTCCAGCGGGACCTCACCTGCGTCGACGTCCCCTGGGTGCCGCGCGGCTCGGAGGTGAGCCGGCGCCTGATCAACGACATCGTGCTGGTCGAGGAGAGCGACGAGCTCAACGGCGGCTTCACCAGCCACTTCGAGCTGTACCGCGCGGGCATGGACGAGGCGGGGGCCGACACCACCCGGATCGACGCCTTCCTCGCGCTGATCGGCGAGGGCCACGACGTGCCGTCGTCCCTACGGGTCGCCCAGGTCCCGCTCCCGGCCGCCGAGTTCGTCCGCACGACCTTCGGCATCATCGCCGACCGCCCGCTGCACTGCCGGGCGGCCGCGTTCGCCTTCTCCCGGGAGGACCTCATCCCGGACATGTTCGACCAGGTGATCAAGAAGGAGGGCACGGACCGCTTCCCCCTCTTCTGCGACTACCTGGCCCGCCATATCGAGGTCGACGGCGAGGAGCACACCCCCATGGCCATGCAGATGGTCTCCGACCTCTGCGGCGCCGACGACACCCGCTGGCAGGAGGCCGTCGAAACGGCGACCCTGGCCCTGGAGGCCCGCTCCCGCCTGTGGGACGGCATCACCGAGGCGATGGCCTGACGGACGGCTCCTCGCCCGGCGCCTCCCCCGTCTCCCCGGTCTCCCCGGTCTCTCCCGTCGCCTCTGCCACCTCTGGCTCCTCTGGCTCCTCCGTCTCCCTGGTCGTCCCGGTCGACGTCCCCTCCGCCGGCGCCTCCCCGAACCGCGCCAGGGCCAGTGCGCCCACGACGGCCACAGCGAAGCCGAGCACCGCCAGCCAGCCCAGACCCTCTCGCGTACGGTCGCCCAGCCACACCACGCCCACGAGTGCCGGGCCGATGGTCTCGCCGATCACCATCCCGGCCGTGGCCGTGGTCACCGAGCCCTTCTGCAGGGCCGACGTCAGCAACAGGAACGCCGCCCCGCCGCCCAGCAGCAGGGCGTACGCCGCGGGGTTGGCGACCAGCTCCGACGGCTCGAGCGAGTCGATCAGCCGTACCGCCACCTCGACCACCCCGAACCCGAACCCCGCCCCCAGCCCGAGCGTCAACGCCCGAGCCCGCCCCGGCAGCCGCCCGCCGAGCAGCCCGAGCGCCAGCACGGCCGCCGCCGCAGCGAGCATGACCCACTTCAACGCGTCCGACCCGGCCCGCTCGCCCTCCGTCCCCGCCGCCAGCCCCAGCATCGCCAGCCCCGCGCACACCACCGCCACCGCAGCCCACTCGGTCCGGCTCAGCCGCACCCGCAGCAGCCGTGCCGCGACCACCGCCGTCACCGCGAGGCTCGACGCGAGGGCCGCGCCGACCGCGTAGATGGGGATCGAACGCAGTGCGGCGATCTGGAACAGGAACCCCAGCCCGTCCAGGGCCAGCCCCGCCAGATACCGCCACTGCCGCAGCGCCCGCAGCAGCAGCGCCGCCTCCGAGCCCCCTGCGCCCGAGCTGCCGCCTCCGCTCGCGCTGTCGTCTTCGTCGGCGGCCGCGCGCGCCGCCATCGCCTGCAACACCGTCGCCGTACCGAAGCAGACCGCGGCCGCGAGCGCGCACACCATTCCAAACAGCACAAACGGACTCTAGGCCAACCGGCGACGCGGGGGGCCCCTGCACGCCCGCTCTCACCGATCTCTAGGCTGACGGCCGGAAATCGCCCCACCGGGGCGACTACGACAGCGGCTGCACGACAACGCGTGCACGACAACGGGGAGACAGGACATGGCGGACGTACGCAGAAGGCTGCGCTCGGGCACGGTCGTGCTCGGCGGCATGGGGCTGCTCGCCGCGGCCCTCACCGCCTGCTCCTCCGACCCCGACAAGCGGTGCGTCGACCGCGACAGCTACACCCTCGCCAAGGGCTACAAGGTCGTCGCCGACAAGAACTGCAAGTCCACCAAGAGCACGGCGAACGGCGTCTGGTACTACGGCGGCAAGAAGAAGGGCTCCTACGTCACCGGCGGCTCCCTCACCAAGCCGAGCAAGGGGTCCAGCGGCTCGGGCGGCAGCAACAGCGGCGGCAGCGACGTCGACCGCGGCGGCTTCGGCAGCGGCAAGGGCAGCTCCGGCGGCTGAACAGGACGGCACCCCATGCGACGCCACACCATCGAACCCCGCCCCGGCTGGCAGCAGACCGTCGAGGAACAGGGCCTCGTCTACCCGCTCACCCGCCACCCCGACGGCTCCCTGCGCCCGTACTGGGACGAGAGCGCGTACTACGTCTTCACCCTCGACGAGGTCGAGGCGCTGGAGGAGACCGTCGAGGAACTGCACGCCATGTGCCTGGCGGCCGCCGAGCACATCGTCTCCGCCGACCGTCTCGCCGACCTGGGCATCACCGACCCGCGGCTCGCCGAGGCCGTCACCGAGTCCTGGCGCCGCCGCGCCGAACTCCCCTCCGTCTACGGCCGGTTCGACCTGCACTACGACGGCACGGGCCCGGCGAAGCTGCTGGAGTACAACGCCGACACCCCCACCTCCCTGGTGGAGGCGGCCTCCTGCCAGTGGTTCTGGATGGAGGAACGGTTCCCCGGCGCCGACCAGTGGAACTCCCTCCACGAACGCCTCGTCGCCGCCTGGAAGAGGCAGGCCGCCCTCCTCCCGCCCGGCAGCCCGCTCTACTTCGCCCACTCCACCGCCGACGAGCTCGGCGAGGACCTGATGACGGTCGCCTACCTCAAGGAGACCGCCGAACAGGCAGGCCTGGACACCGAGTTCATCCCCGTCGAGGACATCGGCTGGGACCGGCTCTCCGACCGCTTCGTCGACCAACGGCTCCGGTTCATCCGCAGCTGCTTCAAGCTGTACCCCTGGGAGTGGCTCACCTCCGACCGCTTCGCCGACCACGTCCTGGACACCCTCGACAACGGCGGCGGCACCGGCACGACCCTGTGGATCGAACCGGCCTGGAAGATGCTCCTCAGCAACAAGGCCCTCCTCGCGATCCTCTGGGAGCTCCACCCGGACCACCCCAACCTCCTCCCGGCCTTTCTCGACGGCCCCCGCGACCTCGCCGCCACCGCCGGCTACGTCGCCAAGCCGCTGCTGGGCCGCGAGGGCGCGGGCGTCACGATCCACGAGAAGGGCGCCGCACCCGTCGTACGGGACGAGCCCTGCTGCTACCAGGAGCTGGCCCCGCTGCCCGCCTTCGACGGCAACCACGTCGTCCTCGGCGCCTGGACGGTCGGCGACGAGTCGGCGGGCCTCGGCATCCGCGAGTCCTCGGGCCTGATCACGGACGAGTACGCCCGCTTCCTGCCCCACGTGATCCTGTAACGGCCTGTCGGCCCCCGTCCCGCCGTCGCTCGCATGGTGGACGGGGGACGGCCGCCCCACGACCCGGCCGGTAGGCTGACCGGCAGGGCCGTGACTGGCGCGCTGGGATGGGACGGACCATCGGGGAGCGGCCCTGCGTGACCGAGTGCCGTGCGCCTGGGCCAGACCGTGACCGTGACCGCTTTCACGCCACCCGGAGGCCGACGACATGTCCGAGCAGCAGCCCCTCTCCACCGAGTCCACCGCCTTCCGCGCCGCCCTCGACGTGATCCGCGCCGTCGAGCCGCGCGTCGCCGACGCCATCGGCCAGGAGGTCGCCGACCAGCGCGAGATGCTCAAGCTGATCGCCTCCGAGAACTACGCCTCCCCGGCCACGCTGCTCGCGATGGGCAACTGGTTCAGCGACAAGTACGCCGAGGGCACCATCGGCCGCCGCTTCTACGCCGGCTGTCGCAACGTCGACACGGTCGAGTCGCTGGCCGCCGAGCACGCCCGCGAGCTGTTCGGCGCCCGGCACGCCTACGTCCAGCCGCACTCCGGCATCGACGCCAACCTCGTCGCCTTCTGGTCGATCCTCGCCGACCGCGTGGAGGTCCCGGCCCTCGCCAAGGCGGGCGTCCGCCAGGTCAACGACCTCTCCGACGCCGACTGGGCCGAGCTGCGCCAGGCCTTCGGCAACCAGCGCATGCTCGGCATGTCCCTGGACGCCGGCGGCCACCTCACCCACGGCTTCCGCCCCAACATCTCCGGCAAGATGTTCGACCAGCGCTCCTACGGCACCGACTCCGCGACCGGCCTGATCGACTACGAGGCGCTGCGCACGTCGGCCCGCGACTTCAAGCCGCTGATCATCGTCGCCGGCTACTCCGCGTACCCCCGCCTGGTGAACTTCCGGATCATGCGCGAGATCGCCGACGAGGTCGGCGCCACCCTCATGGTCGACATGGCGCACTTCGCGGGCCTGGTCGCCGGCAAGGTCCTGACCGGCGACTTCGACCCGGTCCCGCACGCCCAGATCGTCACCACCACCACCCACAAGTCCCTGCGCGGCCCGCGCGGCGGCATGGTCCTGTGCGACGACTCCCTCAAGGACCAGGTCGACCGCGGCTGCCCGATGGTCCTCGGCGGCCCCCTCCCGCACGTGATGGCGGCCAAGGCGGTGGCCCTGGCGGAGGCCCGGCAGCCCTCCTTCCAGGACTACGCCCAGCGCATCGTCGACAACTCCCGCGCCCTCGCCGACGGCCTGATGCGGCGCGGCGCGACCCTGGTCACCGGCGGCACGGACAACCACCTGAACCTGATCGACGTGGCGTCCTCCTACGGCCTCACCGGCCGCCAGGCCGAGGCCGCCCTGCTCGACTCCGGCATCGTCACCAACCGCAACGCCATCCCCGCCGACCCGAACGGCGCCTGGTACACGTCCGGCATCCGCATCGGCACCCCGGCGCTGACGACGCGGGGTCTCGGCACGGCGGAGATGGACGAGGTGGCGGCCCTGATCGACCGAGTCCTCACCACGGCCGAGCCGGGCGTCACGAAGTCGGGCGCCCCGTCCAAGGCCTCCCACATCCTGGACGAGAAGGTCTCCGACGAGATCGCGACAAGGGCGACGGACCTGGTGGCGGGCTTCCCGCTGTACCCGGAGATCGACCTCGGCTGAGCCGACCCCCAGGGGGCGTGGGGACCCGTTCCAGGCGGTCCCCACGCTCTGAGACAATGGTGAGCATGGCCTCAGACCGACCCCGCGTGCTCTCCGGAATCCAGCCCACCGCAGGCTCGTTCCACCTCGGCAACTACCTCGGCGCCGTCCGCCAGTGGGTAGCCCTCCAGGAGTCGCACGACGCCTTCTACATGGTCGTCGACCTGCACGCGATCACGGTCCCGCAGGACCCGAAGGACCTGAGCGCCAACACGCGGCTGGCCGCGGCGCAGCTGCTGGCGGCCGGACTCGACCCGGACCGCTGCACGCTCTTCGTCCAGAGCCACGTCCCCGAGCACGCCCAGCTCGCCTGGGTCATGAACTGCCTCACCGGCTTCGGCGAAGCCAGCCGCATGACCCAGTTCAAGGACAAGTCCGCCAAGCAGGGCGCGGACCGCGCGAGCGTCGGCCTGTTCACGTACCCGATCCTCCAGGTCGCGGACATCCTGCTCTACCAGGCCAACGAGGTCCCCGTCGGCGAGGACCAGCGTCAGCACATCGAGCTGACCCGCGACCTCGCCGAGCGCTTCAACGGCCGCTTCGGCCAGACCTTCGAGGTCCCCAAGCCGTACATCCTCAAGGAGACGGCGAAGATCTACGACCTTCAGGACCCGTCGATCAAGATGAGCAAGTCGGCGTCCACGCCGAAGGGCCTCGTCAACCTGCTCGACGAGCCGAAGACCACGGCCAAGAAGGTCAAGAGCGCGGTCACCGACACCGACACGGTCGTCCGGTACGACGCGGTGGAGAAGCCGGGCGTGAGCAACCTGCTCACCATCTACTCGACGCTGACCGGCACGAGCATCCCGGAGCTGGAGCAGCGCTACGAGGGCAAGCTCTACGGCGCGCTCAAGACGGACCTCGCCGATGTCGTCGTCGACTTCGTGACGCCGTTCCGGGACCGCACCCAGCAGTACCTGGACGACCCCGAGACGCTCGACTCGATCCTGGCGAAGGGCGCGGAGAAGGCCCGGGCGGTCGCCGCGGAGACCCTCTCGCAGGCCTACCAGAGGGTCGGCTTCCTGCCCGCGAAGCACTGAGCGGCGCACGGGCGAAGCACTGAGCAGCGCTCGGAAGCACCGAGGGCGCATCGCACACACGTTCCTCTGGGCAGAGCGCTGCACATCACTTCCCCTGCGCCTGCCCAGAGCACAGCCATGGCCGTACAGTCGATAGCCGCACGACTGAGCACGAACCCGGCACGACGGCATGACGACCCGAAGAAGACAGGAGAAAGACGTGGGGACCGTAACGATCGGCGTGTCGATCGCGGTCCCGGAGCCTCACGGCAGCCTGCTCCAGGAGCGCCGCGAGGGCTTCGGCGACGCCGCGGCTCACGGCATCCCCACGCATGTCACCCTGCTGCCGCCGACCGAGGTCCCCGCCGGTGAGCTGCCGGCCGTCGAGGCGCATCTCGTCGAGGTCGCCGCGGCGGGCCGCCCGTTCCCGATGCGGCTGTCCGGCACGGGCACCTTCCGGCCGCTGTCGCCGGTCGTGTTCGTGCAGGTCGTCGAGGGCGCCGAGGCCTGCTCCCGGCTACAGCAGCAGGTCCGCGACGCCTCCGGTCCCCTCGCGCGCGAGCTGCAGTTCCCCTACCACCCGCACGTCACCGTCGCGCACGGCATCGACGAGGCGGCCATGGACCGGGCCTACGAGGAGCTCGCCGACTACGAGGCCCAGTGGCCCTGCACCGGCTTCGCCCTCTACGAGCAGGGCCCCGACGGCGTATGGCGCAAGCTGTACGAGTACGCCTTCGGCAGCGCGGTGGTCCCCCCGCAGGCCACCCACGCGGACCACGGCACCCTGCCCACCCGCTAGGACCTGCCGGGCCGTCAGATCGGCAGCCTCCGGAACAGCCCCCGAGGCGCGTGCCGCAGCGCCGACATCACCACCCGAAGCACCCCCGGCACCCACACCGTCTCCGCGCGTCGCCGCAGCCCCAGCTCGACCGCCGTCGCGACCGCCTCCGGCGTGGTCGCCAGCGGCGCCTCCGCCAGCCCGGCGGTCATCTTCGTCCGGACGAACCCGGGGCGTACGACCATGACGTGGACGCCCGTCCCGTGCAGCGCGTCGCCCAGGCCCTGGGCGAAGGCGTCCAGGCCGGCCTTGCTCGAGCCGTAGATGAAGTTCGAGCGCCGGGCGCGCTCCCCGGCGACGGAGGACAGGACGACCAGGGAACCGTGGCCCTGGGTCTGCAGGGCGCGGGCGCTGACCAGGCCCGCCGACACCGCCCCCGTGTAGTTGGTCTGCGCGACGCGCACCGCGGCCGCAGGCTCGCGCTCGTCGTGCGCCTGGTCGCCCAGGACGCCGAAGGCGAGCAGTACCAGGTCGACGTCCCCCTCGGCGAACACCTTGCCGAGGACGGTCTCGTGGGAATCGGGGTCGAGCGCGTCGAAGGCGACCGTGCGGACGTCGGCCCCGAGGGCGCGCAGTCCGTCGGCTGCCTGCTCCAGGGCGGGCGAGGGGCGGCCGGCGAGCCACACCGTGCGGGTGCGGCGGGCGATCAGGCGGCGGGCGGTGGCCAGCGCGATCTCGGACGTGCCGCCGAGGACGAGAAGGGACTGGGGGAGGCCGAAGGCGTCCTTCACGACAGCTCCTGTGGGGGGTGGGGAGTGGGGGCGTGGGAGAAGTGGGGGGGGGGAGAGCGAGGGGAGAGCGGGGAGGTGAGGGGCGAGCGGGCTCAGAGGGAGAGGCGGCGGGCGAGGTCGGAGACGAACACGCCGTCGGGGTCGAGATCCGCGCGCAGGGCGCGGAATTCGTCCAGGCGCGGATACATCGCGGCGAGCAGCTCCGGCCGCAGCCGGGAGTCCTTGGCGAGGTAGACGCGCCCGCCGGCCGTGGCCACCTCCTCGTCCAGCTCGTCGAGGAGGGCGGCGAGGCCGGGCAGCCCGGCCGGGATGTCCAGGGCGAGGGTCCAGCCGGGGCGGGGGAAGGAGAGCCAGCCGGGGTCGGCGTCCCCGAAGCGCTTGAGGACGGCGAGGAAGGACGGACAGCGGTGCGCGGAGATACGGCCCACGATCCGGCGCAGCGCGTCCTCCTGGCCGTGTCCGACGACGAACTGGTACTGCACGAAGCCGGCCCGGCCGTAGACGCGGTTCCAGTGGGGGACGCCGTCGAGAGGGTGGAAGAAGGCGGACAGCTTCTGGAGTTGGCCGCTGCGCGCGCGGGGGGCCTTGCGGAACCAGAGTTCGTTGAACAGCCCGACGGTCGTGCGGGTGAGCAGGCCCTCCGGGAGGACGGCGGGGGCGGCCGGCAACTGCGCGGGGCGGAAGGCGAGCGGGGCCCTGCGCGCGCGGGCGGGCAGGGCGTCCAGGGGCGCATGGTCGCCCCGGGTGAGCACCGCGCGCCCGGTGGCCCGCCCGCGCGCGAGGAGGTCGATCCAGGCGACCGAGTAGCGGTAGCGGTGGTCGGCGCCGGTCAGCCGGGCCATCAGGTCGTCGAGGTCGGCGGCCCGCTCGGTGTCGACCGACATGAGGGAGGTCTCGACCGGCTGGAGCCGGACCGTGGCCGTGAGGATCACCCCGGTCAGGCCCATGCCGCCGGCGGTCGCGTCGAAGAGGGGGGCGCCCTGGTCCACCGTGCGGATCGTGCCGTCGGCGGTGAGCAGCTCGAAGGACAGCACATGGCGGGCGAAGGAGCCCGAGACGTGGTGGTTCTTGCCGTGGATGTCGGCGCCGATCGCGCCGCCCACGGTCACATAGCGGGTGCCCGGCGTCACGGGCACGAACCAGCCGAGCGGCAGCAGGGCCTCCATCAGCCGGTGCAGGGAGACGCCCGCGTCGCACAGGACGGTCCCGCCGGCCACGTCGACGGCGTGGATCCGGTCCAGGCCGGTCATGTCGAGCACGGCCCCGCCCGCGTTCTGCGCGGCGTCGCCGTACGCCCGCCCCAGGCCCCTGGGGATGCTCCCGCGCGCCCCGCAGTCCCGGACGGCGGCCACGGCCTCCTCGTACGTCCGCGGGCGGATCAACCGGGCGGCGGAGGGAGCGGTACGGCCCCATCCCGTGACGGAGACGGTCTCTGGAGCGGTCTCGGCAGGCATGTGAGCGACCGTATCGCCCCTATATGGGGGAGAGGTCTTGAAACCTCACCCACTCCCCGAAATGGGTGATTAATGGGATGTCGCTCAATATTGCCGGAGTTATGACGATGTCGGCGTGAACAGTGAGTCCACATGGACGACAGGGAGACCGACAGGGAGACCGGCATGGGGACCGGAGGCGTGCGGGCCGGAGACGTGGGGGCCGGAGGCGTGGGGACCGGCATCGATCACCGCATCCTCTCGGCGCTCCGCGCCCGTGGGGCGGACCCGCGGGTGGCGGGGGCCGCGCGCGCCTTGTCCTGGGCGGGCGAGCACGGCGCGCTGTGGCTCGCGGCGGGCCTGGCGGGCGCCGCCGTGGACCGACCCCGGCACCGGGCCTGGCTGCGCGCGACCGCGCTCACCGCGGGCGCGCACCTCGCCAGCATGGGCGTGAAACGCATCGTGCGCCGTCCTCGCCCGGCCCATGTGGAACCGCTGGTGCGCACCGCCGGGCGGCACTCCTTCCCCAGCTCGCACGCGACCTCCGCCGCCGCCGCGGCCGTCGCCTACGGCACGTTGGGCGCGTACGCCGTGCCCCCGCTCGCCGTCGCGATGTGCCTCTCGCGGCTGGTCGTCGGCGTCCACTACCCCTCCGACGTGGCGGCCGGCGCGGTCCTGGGGGCGCTCACGGCGCGCATGGGGGCGCGCTGGATGCAAGACGGCGCACACGGCGTGCATAGCGTGCACAGCGGGCGAGGGGGCGCACATGACTGAGGCGGTTCTCCACAAGCAGCGCACCCCCGCCCAGCACCCCGAGCCCACCGGCCCCCGCCCCGCAATCCGCACCCGCACCCTTCTCGGAGGACTCCTCCGCACCGCCCGCCCCAAGCAGTGGGTCAAGAACACCCTGGTCATCGCGGCCCCCGCCGCCGCCGGCCGGCTCTTCTCGCTGCACGCCCTCACCCAACTCGCCCTCGTCTTCGCCCTGTTCACCGCCTGCGCCGCCGCCGTCTACCTGATCAACGACGCCCGTGACGCCGACGCCGACCGCGCCCACCCCACCAAGCGCCGCCGCCCGGTCGCCGCCGGACAGGTCCCCGTGCCCGTCGCCTACGCCGTCGGAGGCGCCCTCGGCGTCCTCGCCCCGGTCGCCGCGGCCTGGCTGACCACCCCGGTCGTCGCGGGGCTCCTGACCGCCTACCTCGGCATGCAGCTGGCGTACTGCGTCAGCCTCAAGCACGTCCTCGTCATCGACCTGGTCGTCGTCACGACCGGCTTCCTGATGCGGGCGATGATCGGCGGGCTCGCGCTCGGCATCCCGCTGTCGCGCTGGTTTCTGATCACCACCGGGTTCGGGGCGCTGTTCATGGTCGCGGCCAAGCGCTACTCCGAGGCCGTCCAGATGGACGGAAAGGCGGGCGCCACCCGCGCGCTGCTCACCGAGTACACCACCGGCTACCTGCGCTTCGTCTGGCAGTTGGCGGCCGGGGTCGCCGTCCTCGGGTACTGCCTGTGGGCCCTGGAGGAGGGCGGCGTCCCGCACACCAGCGTGCTGCCCTGGCGTCAGCTCTCGATGGTCGCCTTCATCCTGGCGGTCCTGCGCTACGCCGTCTTCGCCGACCGCGGCACCGCCGGTGAACCCGAGGAGGTCGTCCTCGGCGACCGCGCCCTCGCCCTGATCGGCCTGGCCTGGCTCGCCATGTACGGGCTGGCAGTGGCCAATTGGTGAGGTCGGTGCGGTCAGTGAGGTCGGTAAGGTCAGTGAGGTCGGTGTTGTCGGCGATGTCGGCGAAATGGACGGCCGCCCCGGCCAGACGCGAGCTGTGCGCCTTCGCCGCCGTCGGCCTCCTCGCCTACGCCGCCGACCTCGCCCTGTTCACCTGTCTCCGCGGCCCCGGCGGCCTCGACCCGCTCACCGCCAAGGTGCTGTCCTTCCTCGTCGGCTGCACGGTCGCCTACGCGGGCAACGCGCGCGGCACCTACCGGCACACGCGCCCGCGCGGGCCGCGCCCGTACGCCGTGTTCTTCGCGGTGAACGTGGCCGGCGCGCTCGTCCAGCTCCTCTGCCTCGCCGTCAGCCACTACGGCCTCGGGCTCACCTCGCAGCGCGCGGACACCGTCTCCGGCGCGGGAATCGGCATGGCGCTCGCCACTGTTCTGCGCTTCTGGGGTACCCGGACCCTGGTCTTCGGCGTCATTCGCCGCGAGGAGGGCAGAGTCGGATCATGGACTGGCTGAAAAAGCTTCCCGGCGTCGGGCCGTTGGTCATGCGCCTGACCGCCACGCACGCGTGGCGGTCGTACGAACGCCTCGACCGGGTGAAGTGGACCCGGCTGGCCGCCGCGATGACGTTCGTCAGCTTCATCGCGCTGTTCCCGCTGCTGACCGTGGCCGCCGCCATCGCCGCCGCCACGCTCAGCACGTCCCGGCAGCAGGAGCTCCAGGACAAGCTCGCCGACCAGGTCCCCGGCATCTCCGACCAGCTCGACATCAACAACCTGGTGCAGAACGCGGGCGCCATCGGCCTGATCGCCGGCGCCGTCCTGCTGCTCACCGGCATCGGCTGGGTCGGCCAGATGCGCGACTGTCTGCGCGCGGTGTGGGAGCTGCCCGACCCCGAGGAGAACCCCGTCCTGCGCAAGGCCAAGGACACGGGCGTCCTGATCGGTCTGGGCGGCGCGGTGCTGCTGACCCTCGCCATCTCCACCGTCGCCTCGGCCCTGGTCGGCTGGATCACCGACGAGCTGGGCATCGACCGGGCGGGCTGGGGCGGCATCCTGCTGCGCGTCGCCGCGTTCACCGTCGCCGTCCTCGCCGACTTCCTGCTCCTGCTGTACGTCCTCACCCTGCTGCCCGGCGTCGAGCCGCCCCGCCGCCGCCTGATCGTCGCCGCGCTGATCGGCGCGGTCGGCTTCGAGCTGCTGAAGCTGCTGCTCAGCGGCTATATGCAGGGCGTGGCCGCCAAGAGCATGTACGGCGCGTTCGGCGTGCCCATCGCCCTGCTGCTGTGGATCAACTTCACCGCGAAGCTGCTCCTGTACTGCGCCGCCTGGACGGCCACGGACAGCGTCCCGGACAACCCCCTCGACATCGACGTCAGCGACGACGTCGTACCAGGTCCGGCAGCGGCCAACGGCGGTTGACCAGGTACGCGCCGCCCGCGAGCAGCACCAGCACCCCGCCGGTGATCGCCAGCGCGGTCCACATCCCGCGCGTGCCGTTCTCGGCGACGGCGCTCACCGCCGCCTGCGGCGAGGCGTCCCCGGCGCCGCCCGCCTGCCCGGCCTTCCCGGAGGCGGACGCGGACGGGTTCGCCCCGGGCTGGGCACTGGCCTGCGCGCTGCCCTTCGGCGCGACCAGCTCGCCCACCGGCGTCACCTTGCCGGCCGCCTTGAAACCCCAGTCGAACAGGGCGGCGGTCTCCTTGTAGACCTCGTTGTGGTCGCTCTTCTCCGGGTTCATGACCGTCACCAGCAGCACCCGCCCGCCCCGCTCGGCGACGCCGGTGAAGGTGGCGCCCGCGTTGGTGGTGTTGCCGTTCTTGACGCCCGCGATGCCCGGGTACTGGGAGATGTCGTAGTCGCCGCTCAGCAGCCGGTTGGTGTTCTGGATCTCGAAGGTCTCGCGGACCTTCTTGCCCTTCTTGTTCTTCTTCGTCTCGCCCGGGAACTTGGCCGTCACGGTCGAGCAGTACTCCCGGAAGTCGGCCTTCTGCAGCCCGGACCTGGCGAAGAGCGTGAGGTCGTACGCCGAGGACACCTGGCCTGGGGCGTCGTAGCCGTCGGGGGAGACCACGTGCGTGTCGAGGGCCTGGAGGTCGTCGGCGTGCTCGTTCATCTCCTTGACGGTGTCGGCGACGCCGCCGTTCATCGCCGACAGCACGTGCACGGCGTCGTTGCCGGAGCGCAGGAAGACGCCGAGCCACAGGTCGTGGACCGAGTACGTCTCGCCCTCCTTTATCCCGACCAGGCTGGAGCCGGACCCCATGCCCTCCAGGTCCTTCGGGTCGACCTTGTGCGTGGTGGTTTTGGGGAACTTCGGCAGCACGGTGTCGGCGAACAGCATCTTCATCGTGCTCGCCGGGGGCAGCCGCCAGTGCGCGTTGTGCGAGGCCAGCACGTCCCCCGACTCGGCGTCGGCGACGATCCACGACCGCGAGGTGAGGTCCTTCGGCAGCACCGGCGCGTCGCCCGCGAGCGCGACCTGCGTCCCGGCCTGCCCTAGGCGCGTACCGCCCACGGACGACGTGTTCGCCGGCGGAGTGGCCGTCGCACTGCCCGACGCACTGCTCGAGGCGCTGCCCGACGGGCTGCTCGACGGGCTGGCCGAAGGGCTTTTCGACGCCGAGGGGGTCGGGCTCGGGGCCGCCAGGGACATGGGCGCGGTCAGCGCGAGGGACGCGAGGGTCGCGGAGGTGACCAGCAGGGATCGCGTGAGCGGTCGCCTGACGGTCTGCTTCATGGGTGCGGGCACGACGGAGAACGTACATGGCCCGCACAGCGAAGTCCCAGCGCCCGCCGCACCCCGGTCATGGAACCGGACACCCGCCGGAGATACTGGGCGTATGAAGCTCAGCCGTCGGCTCTCCTGGTTCCTGCTCGTCTTCGGGGTGTGGAGCTGGGTCATCTGGGTCACTTTCGTCAAGAATCTCGTCAAGGACGGCAGCGGTCTCGCGTTCGACGACGGTCACCCGACGGCCTACTTCTGGGTGCACCTGACGCTCGCGGTCGTCTCCTTCGTATGGGGGACGGTCATCGGGGGCATCGGGTTGCGCGGTCTGCGCGCACTGCGTCGGACGGCGTGACGATGACGGTCTTGATCGCGATTCTCGTCGGGCTCCTCGCCCTGACCGTGCTGGTCACGGCCAACTGGTATCTGTGGCGTCGGCTGTTCCGCGACACCACCCGCGCCCCGGGCCGGGCCCGCCGCGGCGGCGCCGTGCTGATCGCGGGCGGCTGGGCCCTGGCGATCGGCGCCCTGGTCGCCGAACGCACGGGCGCCCCCTTCTGGCTCCAGCGCACCCTGGCCTGGCCGGGCTTCCTGTGGCTGGCGCTGTCCGTCTACCTGCTCCTCGCGGTCCTCGCCGGCGAGGTCGTACGACCGCTGCTGCGGCGCTTCCTGGACCGCCGGACCCCGGCCGCCGCACCGGCCCCGCACCCGCAGCCGAACCCGCAGCCGAACCCGCAGCCGGTACCGACGCCCGCCTCCCGCCAGGAGCCCGCGTCCGCCCCCGATCCTGGCCCCGCCCCCGATCCTGGCCCCGCCCCCGATCCTGGCTCCGCCTCCGCCCCCGAGCCCGCGGGCGCGTCGCTCGCCGCCCCCTCCCGCCGCCTCTTCGTCTCCCGGGTCGTCGGCGGTGCGGCGGCCGCGGCGGCCGTCGGAACGGTCGGCTACGGCACGTACGGCGTCCTGAGCGGCCCGCGGGTCAAGCGGGTGACCGTCCCGCTGGCCAAGCTCCCGCGGGCGGCCCACGGCTACCGGATCGCGGTCGTCAGCGACATCCACCTGGGCCCGGTCCTGGGGCGGGGCTTCGCCCAGAAGGTCGTCGACACGATCAACGCGACCCAGCCCGACCTCGTGGCGGTCGTGGGCGATCTGGTGGACGGCAGCGTGAAGGACCTCGGTCCGGCGGCGGCCCCGCTGGCGCAGCTGAAGGCTCCCGCCTACTTCGTCACCGGCAACCACGAGTACTTCTCCGGGGCCGAGCAGTGGGTCGAGGAGGTACGGCGGCTCGGGCTCCTCCCGCTGGAGAACGCCCGCACCGAACTGCCCTGGTTCGACCTGGCGGGCGTCAACGACATCGCCGGCGAGAGCGAGGGCCAGGGCCCCGACTTCGGCCGGGCCCTCGGCGACCGGGACACCACGCGCGCGTGCGTCCTCCTCGCCCACCAGCCCGTCCAGATCCACGACGCGGTGGACCACGGCGTCGACCTCCAGCTCTCCGGCCACACCCACGGCGGCCAGCTCTGGCCCGGCAACCTCCTCGCCGCGGCGGCCAATCCGACCGTCGCCGGCCTGGAGCGCTACGGCGACACCCAGCTGTACGTCTCCCGGGGCGCCGGCGCCTGGGGCCCGCCCACGCGCGTGGGCGCCCCGTCCGACATCACGGTCGTCGAACTGGCCTCGACGCAGGCCTGACGCTCTGTCACGCTCCTCGTATGACGACAGCCTCGCGGGGAGCGGTGCGACCGGCGCGACCGGTGCGATGGACGCGGCCGGCGCGCCCGGTGCGCAGACCCCTGCTCTTCGCCGGCTTCGAGACCCTGCTCACCGGCGCCTGCCTCCTGGTCTGGTACGCCCTGGCGGGCCTGGTGCGCCTGGCGTCCGAGCCCTCCGTCGCCGGGCGCATTCTGGTGCTCGTGTACGCGATCGGCCTCTCGCTGCCCCTGACCTGGGCCCTGCGCGCGCTGCCCCTGCCCGCGCTGCGACGCGCCGTCGACCGGGCCGTTCTGGCACGGGCGGGGGCATCCGTCGTGGTCACGGCGGGGCTCGCGATCGTTCTGCTGACGCTCTGACAGGAGCCGTGAAGAACCGGGAGGGAACCCGGTGAGGAACCCGGGAAAGAACCTGAGAACGAGCTGTGAAACCCGTCCGAAACACCCGTCGGTAAGATCTTTCTCATCTCACCAGAATCCTCTTCCGCCACCTGAAACCCGTGTGGTTAGGTAGCCGCGCCACCACAGGGGAGTGGCTTTTTTGCGTGCTGGGCCCGTTCGCGGCCCGGGGAGGGCAGGGCATCACCATGCGCTCGGTTCGCATGCGGATCCTCATGACGCTGCTGGTTCTCGCGGTCGTCGGAGTGGGCGGCTGGCAGTTGCTGCCGTCGGACGACAGCAGCGGCGCGACCATCACGGTCGGCACGACGGACACCGTCACCTCGCTCGACCCGGCGGGCGCCTACGACGCCGGTTCCTGGGCTTTGTTCAGCAACGTCTTCCAGTCGCTGCTGACGTACGAGCCCGGCGGCGTCTCGCCCGTGCCGGACGCGGCCAAGAGCTGCGACTTCGACGGCGGCGGGCTGACCACGTACAAGTGCGAGCTGCGCGACGACCTCGCCTTCCCCAGCGGGCGCAAGGTCACGGCCGAGGACGTGAAGTACTCCTTCGACCGGGTCAAGAAGATCAACTCCGATGTCGGTCCGTCCTCCCTGTTCTCCACCCTGAAGTCGGTGGACGCCAAGGGCGCGACCGTCACCTTCCACCTGTCCTCGCGGGACGCCACCTTCCCGTTCAAGGTGGCCACCGGAGCCGGCTCGATCGTCGACCGCACCCGCTACCCGGCGGACGCCCTGCGCACCGGCAACGGCGTCGACGGCACCGGCCCCTACGAGCTGACCGGGTACACGAAGGGCAAGAAGGTCGAGCTCACGCCCAGCTCGCGCTACAAGGGCGCGGTGGACACCGGCAAGCCGATCGAGCTGCGCTACTACGCCGACCCCGACGCCCTGGAGAAGGCCTGGAAGGCCAAGGCCGTCGACGCCGCCGCGCGCCAGCTGCCGCCCGCGGCCCTCGCCGCCCTGAACGCCAGCGACCCCGACCAGCGCGTCACCGAGGCCGACAGCTCCGAGACCCGCAACCTGTACTTCGACACCCGCGACGGCTCGCCGCTGCACAGCACCGACGTCCGCAAGGCCATGGCCTGGCTGATCGACCGCGAGCAGCTCGCCGCGACCGTGTACGACGGCACCGTCGAACCGCTGTACTCGCTCATCCCGGCCGGCCTCACCGGCCACACCACCTCGTTCTTCGACAACTACCCGGACCAGAACTCCCAGAAGGCGCGCCAACTCCTGGAACAGGCCGGCGTCAGCATCCCGGTGCGCTTCACCTACGGCTACGGCCTGGGCAGCGGCGCCGCCGCGGCGGAGGCCAAGGAGATCAAGCGGCAGCTGGAGGCCAGCGGCCTGTTCAAGGTGACGGTCAAGGGCTACGAGTGGACCGACTTCCAGAAGCGGTGGGCGAACGGCAAGCTCGACGCGTACGCCGTCGGCTGGGTCGCCGACTACCCCGACCCGGACACCTTCGCGGGCCCGCTCGTCGGCACCGGCTCCACCATGAACACCGGCTACAGCAGCAAGACCGTCGACAAGTACATCGCCGACAGCCAGCAGTTCGCCGACCGCAGCCGGGTCTCCGACGCCTTCCGCGCCATCCAGCAGGTCATCGCCCAGGACGTGCCGGTCATCCCGCTGTGGCAGCGCAAGGAGTACATCGTCACCAGCGCGGACGTCGGCGGCGGCCAGTACCTGGCGGACGGCAACGGCGTGTTCCGGCTGTGGAAGCTCGACTGGATCTGATCCCTTCCCGGCTCCTGGAGTTCCTCAGGTTCCCCCGCCCGGGCATGCGCCCCCGCGCCACCGGGCAGTCACCCGACGTAGGCCCATGTGACGGAGGTGTGCACGGGATGAGGAGCAGACGTGTCGAGACGCGACTCCTTCCGGCTGCCCCGGCATCCGGCGTCCGTCGCCCTGGCCCGGCGCCGGGTGCGGGACCACCTCACCGACTGGGGGCACGGCCCCGAGGACCCGGCGCTGACCGACACGCTCCTGATCGTCTCCGAGCTGTCCACCAACGTCGTACGCCACGGCCCGCCGGGTGAGTTCGAGGTCGCCGTCACCGCCCTGGCCGACGGCTCCTGCCTGATAGAGGTCTCCGACGAGGGCCACCGCGCGCCCTGCCCGCGCCCGGTCTCCGACACCGAGGAACACGGCCGCGGCCTCCACCTCGTCGAACACCTCGCCGCCGCCTGGGGCACCTGGAGCAGAGGCCGCCACGGCAAGACCGTCTGGGCCCTGATCACGACCCCCGTCTCGCTCTAGCAAGCCACCGGGCCGGCCGCAGGACGCCGGGCTAGCCGCAGGACACCGGTCGCGTCGGCAGCAGCACCGTCACCCCCAGCCCCTCGCCCGGCGCCGTCCGCACGCTCACCTCGCCGCCGTGCGCCCGCACCACCCCCTGCACGATCGCCAACCCCAGCCCGCTCCCCGCGCCGCCTCCGGCCCGGAAGAAGCGGTCGAAGACCCGCGCCGCGTCCTCCGGCTCCAGCCCCGGCCCCTTGTCCTCGACCGACAGCCGTACGACGCCGTCCACGCGCTCCACGCCCAGCCGCACCGGCACGTCGGCGGGCGTGTGCGTGCGCACGTTGGCCAGCAGATTGCCCAGGACCTGACGCAGCCCCGACTCGTCGGCCTGGACGAGGACCGCGCCGTCCGCCTCGACCGTGACCGGCCGCCCGGGCTGCTGCGCCCGCAGATCCTGCGCCGCGTCCCGCACCAGACGGCTCACGTCGACGCCCCGCAGCCGCAGTTCGGGACGCTGGTCGATCCGGGCCAGGGTGAGCAGCTCGTCGACCAGCCGCCCCATGCGGTCCACCTCCCCGTTCATCCGCTCCCAGGCCCGCACGCGCTCCTCCGGCTCGCGCAGCATCCCCTGGTCGTAGAGCTGGAGGTAGCCGCGGATCGCGGACAGCGGGGTGCGCAGCTCGTGCGAGGCGTCGGCGACGAACCGGCGCAGCTGGCCCGCGCTGCGCTCGCGCGTGCGGTACGCCGTCTCCACCTGGTGGAGCATGGAGTTCAGGGCGAGCCGCAGCTGCTCGACCTCCTGGGTGGGATGGTGGCTGGAGGGCACCCGCCGGGTCAGGTCGCCCTCGGCGATCGCCGACGACGTCTCCACCATGTCCTCCAGCGGTCGCATCCGGCGCCGCACGCTGAACAGCGTCAGACAGGCGAGCAGCGCCAACAGCAGCGTGCCGACGGCGAGATCGAGCCGCAGGGCCTTCGCTATGCCCTGGTGCAGGGCCTCGGTGGAGGTGGCCAGCAGGATGTACGTGCCGTCGGCCAGCCGGGTCGCGGTCGCCCGGTAGGCGGAGCCGTGCACGGTCAGGTCGTGCGGGCCGGGGTCCCGGGCGAAGACGCCCGGATCGTCGACCGCGTCCGCCAACCCCAGCTGGGCCTCGGTCGGCTTGACGCCGAAGACGGTCAGGGCCACGCCCCGGTCGTCGACGGCGGCGAACACCGAGTCCGGCGTGGGCTGTTCGGCGGTCCGCTCGGGCACCAGCCGGTCCCGGACGAAGCCCAGCACGCTCAGCGAGTCGATCTTCCGCAGGGTGAGCTGTGAACTGACCAACGAGTCACGGGTCTTGGACAGATCGGTGTCGACCTGGTCCAGCAGGTAGTGCCGCATCCCCATCAGGCTGACGGCGGTCGCCGCGACGATGCCGATCGCGAGCAGCGCCACGTTCGCCAGCGTCAGCTTCACCCGCAGGGAGTGGACGCCGCGCTCGCAGCGCAGCGCCGCCATCGACCGCAGCGCCTGCCAGATGTGCGATGTCTGCGGCGGCCTCATGCCAGCCCGTATCCCACGCCCCGCCGGGTGGTGATCACCGGCGCCCCCAGCGCGTCCAGCTTGCGCCGCAGATAGCTGATGTAGGTCTCGACGACGGTCGACTCGGGCGGGGTGTGCTCGTACTGCCAGACATGGCGCAGGAGTTGCTCCTTGGGGACGATCCGGCCGCCGTTGCGCACCAGGAAGCGCAGCAGCGCGTACTCGGTGGGGGTGAGCTCGACCGAGCGACCCGCGCGATGCACGCTGTACGTCGTCTCGTCCAGCTCCAGGTCGCCGTAGCGCAGCGGCGGCCGCTGCGGGAGGACGTCCGCCGGGCGCGTGCGGCGCAGCACCGCGGTGATACGGGCGACGACCACGTCGATGTCGAACGGTTTGGTGATGTAGTCGTCGCCGAAGCCGAGCGCGCCGACGATCTCGGCGGGCGCGTCCCGCGCGGTGAGGAACACCAGCGCCAGGTCGGGCCGCCGCGCCCGCAGCTCGCGCCCCAGGGCCCGGCCGTCCCCGTCCGGCAGCATGACGTCGAGCAGCGCGACGTCGGGCCGGGTGCGGTCGGCCAGGGCGAGGGCCTCGCGGACGGTGCCCGCGATCATGACCTCGAAGCGGTGGTAGCGCAGGGCGATGGCGAGGACGTCCGCGATGCTCGGTTCGTCCTCCACGACCAGCACGGTGCCGGAAGCCGTCGTCATGCCCCCAGTATCGGCGGCCCCACTGACATCCGGACCGGTTCGCTCTTTGGAGTTCCTTGAGAGTCATGCCAGCCCGGTGTCCACGCACGCGTGCCGCCGCCAATCCTGTTGCCCAGGACCTGGGGGACCAACCGACGGCCTGACGGACCGACGGATCGACTGACGATGCGACGAAGGAGTTTGAGCGTGGCGGCATTGGCGCGGTGGTGCTATCGGCACCGGCTGGTGGTCCTGTTGCTGTGGGTGGGGACGCTGTTCGGCCTGGGATTCTCGGCCTCGACGGCGGGCACGGACTACGCGAACGTGTTCTCCCTCCCCGACACGGACTCCAAGAAGGCGTACGACCTGATGGAGAAGGCGTTCCCCGCGCGCGCGGGCGACACCGACACGGTCGTGTGGAAGGTCGACGACGGCTCGGTCCGGGACCAGGACGTACGGTCCCGGGTCCAGCCCGCGCTCGAGAAGATCGCGAAGATGAAGGGCGTCGGCGGGGTCACCAGCCCCTACGCGGACGGCGCGGCGGGCACGGCGGCCGCGGCGCAGATCAGCGGCGACGGACGGATCGCCTACGCCGAGATCACCTTCGCCGACCAGGCGAACGCCGTACCGAAGGAACTGGTCCAGGACGTCGTCGACACCGCGCAGGGCGTCGAGAAGAGCGGCGAACAGAGTGGTCTCGAGGTCGAGTTGGGCGGCCAGGCGATCATGCGCGTGCAGGAGCCGCCCACCGGCCTCGCCGAGATGGTCGGTCTCGCGGCCGCCGCGGTCGTCCTGTTCCTCGCCTTCGGCTCGCTGTTCGCGATGCTGCTGCCGCTCGCCGTGGCGATCTTCGGCGTCGGCACCGGCCTGTTCTCCACCCAGCTCCTCAGCCATGTCACCGACGTCCCCGACCTGGCCCCGCTGCTCTCCTCGCTGATCGGCCTCGGCGTGGGCATCGACTACGCCCTCTTCATCGTCACCCGCCACCGCAAGGGCATCCTGCGCGGCCAGCAACCCGAGGAGTCGGCGGTCACCGCCCTCAACACCTCCGGCCGGGCGGTGCTGTTCGCGGGCGGCACGGTGTGCATCGCGCTCGCCGGCATGCTGGTCACGAACCTGCGCTTCCTGGACGGCGTCGTCATCGGCACGTCCCTGACGGTGGTGCTCAGCGTCCTCGCCGCCACGACGCTCCTGCCCGCCCTGCTCGGCTTCCTCGGCACGCGCGTGCTGAGCCGTAAGCAGCGCCGCAGGCTCGCGGCGACGGGCCCCGAGCCGGAGAAGGAGAACAGCCCCGCGGCCCGCTGGTCGACGACCGTGCAGCGCAGGCCCCGTACGGTCGCCGTGCTCGCGCTGGTCGTCATGGCCGTCCTCGCGCTGCCCGTGCTGTCACTGCGGCTGGGCGCCACCGACCAGGGCAACGACGACGCCTCGACGACCACCCGCAAGGCCTACGACCTGCTCGCCGAGGGCTTCGGACCGGGCTTCAACGGCCCGCTCCAGGTGGTCGTGGCGAACGGCGACACCGCCACGCTGGTCAAGGGCATCCAGGACGCCCCCGGCGTGGCCCGGGTGGCCGCGCTGCCGCCCGCCCAGGGCGTCACCGTCATCCAGGTGGTCCCCACCACCTCGCCCCAGTCCGAGCAGACGGACGCCCTGATCGACCGGTTGCGCGACGACGTCATCCCGAAGGCGGGCGCCGAGGCGCACGTCGGCGGGGTCACGGCCGTCTCCAAGGACTTCGCGACGGTCACGGGCGACCGCCTGCCCCTCTTCATCGCCACCATCATCGGCCTGGGCTTCCTGCTCCTCCTGGTCGCCTTCCGCTCCCTGGTGGTGCCGCTGACGGCCGCCGTGATGAACCTGGTCGCGGCGGCGGCCTCCTTCGGCGTCCTCGTCGCGGTCTTCCAGTGGGGCTGGGGCCTGGAAGCCCTCGGCCTCGGCAAGGAGGGCCCGATCAACGCCTTCCTGCCCGTCATCATGCTGTCGCTGCTCTTCGGCCTGTCGATGGACTACCAGGTGTTCCTGGTCAGCCGGATGCACGAGGAGTGGGTGCACACGAAGGACAACGCGCGCGCGGTACGCGTCGGTCTGGCCGAGACCAGCCGGGTCATCAACTCCGCGGCCCTGATCATGGTCTGCGTGTTCCTCGCCTTCGTGCTGAGCGGAGACTCGGGCGCGGCGATGGCGGGCGTCGGCCTCGCGGCGGCGGTCGCACTGGACGCGTTCATCCTGCGTACGGCCCTGGTGCCGGCCGCGATGCATCTGCTCGGCAATTCCAACTGGTGGCTGCCGGCCGGCCTGGAGAAGCGGCTGCCGCATCTGGCCGTGGAGCCCAGGGAGGAAACGCCGGAAACGGTCGCCGCACACGGCGAGGGATCCGCCACGGTCGTCCACGGCTTCGTACGGGACGAGTCCGGCGACCCGGTGGAGGGCGCGGCCGTCACCCTCAGGTCGAAGGGCGGACGTCGACTGGACCAGGTCACCTCCCTCGCCGACGGCTCCTACATCCTCTCGGTCCCGGCCCCGGGGACGTATCTGCTGGCGACGACGGGATCGTCGTACACCTCCCGTGCGCGGCAGCTGACGATCGCGGACGAGCCGCTGGTGTACGACGTGGAGCTGACGGAGTCGACGGATGCGACGGACTCGACGGAGGAGGCGTCGGAGGCGTCGGAGGTGAACTGACGCGGGGCCGGGGGCCTACTCGTCCCCCGGCTTCGGCTTCTGGTTCGGCTTCTGGTTCTGCTTCTTCGTCGGGTCCGGCAGGGCGTTGGTCATGCCGGGCAGGAAGTCCGTGAAGAGGTCGTGGACCTCCAGGACGAGCGGTCGCAGCACCCGGAACCGGGCGAGCGCCACACCCCGAGCGGTGAGGCGCGCGCCCCGGTCTGCGAGCCGGTAGCTGCGCTCGCGGTCCTCGGTGCGGTCGTAGATCCAGTACATGACGAGCCCCATCTGGGACAGCCACATCAACTCGGGCAGCACCTCCCGCAGTTCCTCCGGGACCTTCGCCTTCGACCCGGCCAGCACCTCCTTGTGGACGCCGATCGCCTCCACACGCGCGTGCTCCGACTCCGCGGAGAACGGGCTGAGGGGGCTGTCCGGGTCGGCGGCGTTCTTGAAGAACTGCACCGCGAACTCGTGGTACGGCTCGGCCACCTCCAGCCAGGTACGCAGCACGCCCGCCAGCCGCGCCTCCAGGCTCGTCTCCCGCGCCAGGACCCCCCGGACCGCCTCCCGGTGCTCGACGGCGAGCCGGTCGTAGAAACCCTGGATCAGGTGTTCCTTGCCGGCGAAGTAGTAGTAGGCGTTTCCGACGGAGACCCCGGCCTCCTGGGCGATCGCCCGCATCGTCGTCTTGTCGTAACCGCGTTCCTGGAACAGCCGCATCGCCGTTTCCAGGATCAGCGCACGGGTCTGCTCCGACTTGGACGCGGGAGACGCCTCGTGGGGCTCGGTCGGGGGAGCGGCCTCGGCGGGGCCGTCGTGGTTCGCGGACACGGACACGAGCCTAACGAGTCGGGCAGGCGCCGTCGGCACAGGTGGGCGGGGTGTAGGTCCAGCCGTGCTGCCGGTCAAAGGCCCACCCGTCGGCCCCGTAGTACGCGTTCGCGCCCCACCGGGTGTCCTTGCGCTGCGCCCCGCGCCACTTGGCGGCCGCGAGAACGGCGCCCCGGGCGAACTTCGCCCCGGCGGGAGTGCTCAGCCGATGAGCGAGCGGCCGGTGCCCGCGCAGCGCCCACAGGGTGACGATCCAGGCCCCGGCCCCTAGGTAGACCTGCCCCCCATCCCCTACGACGGTGATCTCGTCGAGGGTTGCGCGGTGGTCGAGCCCGGGGAAGCGGGCGGCCGCCTCGGCCGAGCCCGCGGGCACGAACTCCAGCGGCACCAGTTGCGGCTGGCGGCCCAGCCAGTCGCGCAGGAAGGTGCACAGGGAGCAGTCGGCGTCGTAGAGAACGGTGAGCCGGCGAACCGGGACGCGCACGGCGGCGACGTCCCGGTCGACGGGGGCCTGTTCGACCTGAGCGGGGTGTCCGACCGGTTCGGCGGTCACGGTGCTCACGCCTGGGCCGACGGCGACGGCGCGGCCCAGCCCTGCGGGGCGACCGGCGGGACCTGCTCGCGCTCCATGAGCCCGCGCCGCCGGATCCGGTTGAGCACGTACACGTTGGCCAGGTGCATCGCGCCGAGCACCAGCAGCACCACGCCCAGCTTGGTCGACAGGGCCTCGAAGATCCCCCGGGTGTCCTCGATGGTGTCGTCCCCGCTCAGGTAGAGCGCGACGAAGCCGAGGTTGACGAGGTAGAAGCCGACCACCAGGAGGTGGTTGACGGCGTCGGCGAGCTTCTCGTTCCCCTGGAGCACGTCCGCGAGGAATATCCGCCCGTTGCGACTGAGGGTCCTGGCGACCCAGACGGTCAGGGCGATGCTGACGACCAGGTAGATGACGTAGGCGACGACCGTACGGTCCATGTTCCCCACTCTTTCCTGCATTTCTGAACGCGTTCAAAACGCTGTCATGGATGACTGTAGACCGCTTTTTGAACACGTTCAAGTGGGATGCGGGCGGGGTGGGGTTGGGGGTGGGGGTGAGGGGGGTGGGTGATGCCGCCGGGTGTCTACCGCCGGGCCAGCTCGGGCCGCTTGGTGTAGTCCGTGAACCCGACGACGTTCCCCCAGGGGTCGGCGACCTCGACGGTCCACCCGGTGGACACGGAGAACGGCGCGCCGAGCGGAGCGACCCCCGCGTCGGCCAGCCGCCGGGCCGTCCTGCGCGCGTCCGCCACCTCCAGCCACACCCGGGGCGAGGGCCACGGCGGCGGCCGGTGCCCCAGCCCCTCCTCCAGCCGCAGCAGGATCCCGGGCGTCTCGCCCCCCACCTTCAACAACGCGATCCCGGCCTCGTCGAACCGGAGCGCCACCTCGAACCCGGCACGCTCGTAGAAGCCGACGGCCTCGCCGAGATCCCCGACGGGCAGCAGCAGGTTGTCGAAGCCGAGCAGCTCGTACGACTGGTCATCTGACATGTCGTCAGACTAGGGGGGTGGGTGCGAGGGCGAAGGGGGACTGACCGTGGGGGTCACTCGCGCGGACGCGAAGACGGGTGCCGAGGGCCCGCGTTGTCAGTGCCGCCTCGTACGGTCGACGACATGGAAACGGGAACCGCACACGAGCCGCCGCCGACGGACCCGGTCTGATGCGCACGCCTCAATCGCACGCCGACCGCATCCGCAACCGGATCGCCGCGGGGGACGCCGACCGGATCGCCGACGAGGCGCTGAGAACGCTGACCTCCAGCCGAGGCTGCTGGCATGCGGGCTGGGGGAGGGTACTGGACCAGCTGGTGGCCCTACCGGCCCCGAGCCGCCACGCACTCCTTCACGCCCTGGCGGCCCGCCACCCTGAGACGGAAGCCGACACGGACGTCCGCTGCGGAGCCCTGGTCCTGCGGACGTGCCTCTCCCAGGACCTGAACGCCGACGCTCTGAACCCCGACGCTCTGAACGCCGACGCCCCGGCCGACGACGACCTCCTGGCCGCGCAACGCCGTGCGGCCCTGCACGACCTGGGCCGACGCCGGGCGTTCAGCCCGGAGGCCCGCCTGGAACTCCTCGCGGAGGCGGAACTGGCCGCAGGCCACCCCCTGCCCCCGCCCACGGTGGCCACCTTCCGCCGCGCAGCACTGGAGACCACGGTGCCCGGGGACGCCGAACCCCTCCTCCGCCTGACGAAGACCCTGACCACCCCACCCCTCAACGTGGGCGAGGAATGGGCGGAACAGGCCCTACGAGACACCACGACCCCCGACTGGCAGTCGCTCCTGACCCACGCGACGAAGGCGACCAAACCCCATCCCACGGCGACCTGGGAAAACCGGGCCCGCACCCTGCTGGCCCCCCTCGCCCCCGCCCAGGTCCGCACCACCGTCCTGCCCTGGCTGACCCTCGTAGGCCGCCCCCGCACCTTCCCCCTCCGACACCACCCCCACGAACCGAACATCAACCACACCTACGACCCCCACAACGCCACGGCCCTACGCGGCCTGACCTGGTTCCTCGCCCTCCTGCCCCCGCACCCGGACACCCCGCCCGCCCTGGCCGCCCTGGCGGAAACCTCCCTGACCGCGGTCCCCGCTCACGGCCCCCGCAGCCCGAAGATCGCCAACGCGGCCGTCCTGGCCCTCACCCGAATCGCCGACGAACCGGCGCACGCCGAACTCGCGCGCCTGGCCGCCGTAGTGACGTACCGGAGCACGGCCAAGCTCATCGACACGGCCCTGAGGGCGCGGGCCGCGGGCACGTGAAAGGGCCCTGTTTCCGATGGCGCGGAAACAGGGCCCTGAACTGGTTCTAAGGATGTCCCGTAAATGATCTCCGGATCGGCTCGGGCAGGGTTGGCCGCCGTACGGCCCTCTGATCTAGCCGGCGAGGGCGAGGTTGTGCATCCGGGCGATGCCGAGCATGGCGTGATGGACGCCGTCCCCTTTGAGGCGGCAGTCGCGGAGGATTTTCCAGGTCTTCATGCGGGCGAAGACGTGCTCGACGCGGGCGCGGACCTGCTTGTGGGACTTGTCGTGTTCCTCTTTCCCATCCGGGAGTTCTGCCTGGCCACGCTCGCGGCGGTGCGGGATGACGAGTCCGGTGCCCGGGTAGCCGCCGTCGGCGATCGTGAGAGTCTTGCCGACAGCGGCCTTGGCACCGGACTCCTCCCACGCCTTGCAGTCGTTGCGGTTGCCGGCGAGCGGCCGGCCGACCACGACGACCAGGCGGGTGTCGGCGTCGATGACGACCTGGTGTCCCCGTCCAGCAGCCCAAGCCACGCCGCAATCCTGTAGCAACGCCCACGTTCAATCTCTACAGTCACCGCATGGCCACCGAAGACGAGCCCCCAAGTCAGCCCGACGTCGCCGCGATGCTCACCAACCAGACGAGCGCGTGCAAGCCGGCACGCGAGGCCATCGCCGCCGGCGCCGAGGTAAGGGTTTTGGATAGGGAGGCGCCCCATTGGATGGTCGCCGGCATCGCCGCAGCGAGGTTGAGACGGTCGTTGGCCCGCGGCCTGCAGGAGATCATCGGCCTCGACGAGACCGTTGAGATCCTCGCGCAGCACCGCGGCGAGCAACTGCGTACCGGGATCATCGACGCAGCAGACCGGCTCTGGTCCTTCACTCTGTACTTCGACGCCACCGGGACCGAGCTCCTGGCGTGCAGCGGTGTCAAACGCTCTCGGAGGCCCAGCACGAAGGACTCGTTCGAGCCCTGAGCTGATCCGCATCCGCCCTCTGCCCGACGCAGCCGCCACTACCTGCAGAACCTGCAGAACCTCGGCTTCGAGGAGCAGGTCGTGGAGGCAGGCACGGCGAAGAAATCTCCATTGCGGTCAGGTGTTACGGGACAAGCCTTAGCCGATGGCGATACGCGTTTTCCCATACGTATTCGGCGTGATGATCCCGGTGCCGGAACCGGACAGCGCGGTCTTGCTGCCTGGCCAGAGGATCATGTCCTCATGGATCCAGGCGGACACCGTAGGCTCCCGCCCGGTTACTCACGTTGCGAACGGGGCGCAGCACTGGGGCCCTTTGGTGCCGCGCTCAAGCGTGATGCTGAAGTCGGGACGATGCAGTCCGACCCCGGTCTCAAGTTCTGGGCAACCAGCTTTCCCCTATTGGTCGTCGAAGACCCGTGCGCAGCGCGCTGCTCAGCTATGGGGTTCTCAATTTCGGGCTGTTTCAATGCCGCTGGATCATTGGCGAAGCGCGGCTTTGCCGGATCTAGCCAAGGACGACTTCCGGGTAGGGATTAACTGGAGCGGACAGCGCCCAACCGGATGGGACTTCACTGTCGGTGAAGCAGTCAATCGTCTCATTCATGCGCTCGGCGAGCCACCATACGACCGGTAGATTCGGCCGAGTGACAGCTGTTGCAACGATCTCAAAGCGTGTGTAGAGACGGAAGTTCTGATTCGGTGCGGCTGGGAAGTTCTGAGGAGACCCCTTGAAAATAGTGCAGAGGCCCCACCGGAGTTTGCTTCCGGTGGGGCCTCTGGGGTGTCTGACGGAAGTAGTTGACGGCAACGTCAGCGGACGGGTGCGGCACAGAGAGACACCTCGCGCGGTGCTGCACGAACTGGCCCCGGAATCGAAGCGGGAACCGGGGCGGTTGTCGACGGCGTCCGTCCTGCCAAGTGATGCCGGGTCGGCTGAGGAGGCGCTGTGGACACCGTGACGGGCAGGCGTCGGCCGGGGTCGGAGGTCGGCGGGCGGGACGCTCGCGGCGGAGAGGTCCTCTGGCCGGTGTCCTTCCGGGATGCCCCGCAGGCCCGCTCGACGGCGTACGGACTGGCCGGGCTTGTCCTGGAGTTCTCCGTCGCCGTCGCTTTCGGCCGGTACTACTGGGCCGACAGCAACTGGCCCCGGTCGCCGCTGGGCTGGTTCTTGGCGGCATGGACGGCCCCCTCGGTCCTGCTCATGTGCGGGGCTCTCGCCGGCACGCTCACGGCTCGACGGAACAGCGTCTTCCGCCGCTCGCTGTCCGCCCTCGCCTGGACGGCGTCCGTGCTCACGAGCCTCAGCCTGCCGTTGCTGCTGGCCGCGAGCAGCGCCGACCTGTGCGAGACGAACCCGCCCCCGACGCCGGCGTACCTGGAACCGGCACTCATGGTTCCGGTCTGTCTTGCGGCCTCGCTCGCCCTCGGATCGCTGGCCGGTTTCGGCGCGTGGACCGTGACACGGCGTCGGATTCCCCACATCGCGCTGTACGCGGTCTGGCTCGTGTCCGCCGCGGTCGCGGTCTTCCTCCTCCTCGCACCGATCCTCACCGCGTCCCCCACCTGCTCGCCCATCACCAACGGTTAACCGCAGCGGGTTTGAGGGTGGTTGTCAGCGCGGCCAGTTGGCAGGGGCCGGTGGCGAGGTAGACGCAGGCGGAGCCTTCTTCGCTGTAGGTCGACTTCTGCCAGTTCGGTTCGGTCATGCCTTCGTTCCTCAGATGTCTTCGACGATGCGGTGGATGAGGTCGCGGGAGTCGACGGGCTTCAGGGCGACCGCTTCCACGCGGTCCAGGGCGACGAGCCGATACTTCTCCAACTGGCCAGTAGCGTTCACGAGTTCGCCGGGTCCGGCCGCCGTCGTCTTGGACTGCGCCCCTAGCGCAGACCGGTCGTCATCGTCATCATGGTGGGCGAGGGAACGTCCCCGGGGGCCGTCGACGCGGAACGTCGCATCCGGGCCTGTGACTGTCTGTCAGGGGTTCCGGAGATCGGATCCCTCTCATGGACATGATTCTTCTGTCAGTAGATGCCTTTCTCGGTGTCGTCACCGCTGCCTTGTCCTTGGCGGCGGAGATTCTTCGCGCGCGACGGCGCAGGCACACCCCGCGGCGTGAAGACCGTGCGGTGTGATGCGGAAAGCCGCTCAGAACGCGGCCTCGGCGATCCGCATCACGTACGGCAGTTCCGGAGTCCGGCCTGTCGGGTTGAGGGAGTACACCAAGACCCGGCGCAGGTCGCGCGTGGCGAAGACGCCGCTCGTGTAGCCCGGGTACGAGCCGCTCTTGCCCCAGACTGTCGTGCCGTTCGGGAGGACCGTGCGTTCGAGGCCGCCGTAGGTGAACTGTCTGGTGCCGGTCACTCCCGTGGGGAGGGTGAAGAGGGTCTCCTGCTGGGCGGGTGGCAGGAGACGGCCCTGGTACAGGGCGGTGAGGAAGCGGGACAGGTCCGGGGCGTTGGAGATCATGCCGCCCTCGGCCCAGGCGTACGGGCTCTGGACGCTCACGTCGGTCAGCTCGTCCGAGCCCGAGCCCGGCTGCACTGTCGCTCCCCTTGTGTACGGCACCGGTATCGACCAGTCGTCCAGGGTCGGCACCGACGTGTCGCGCAGGTTCAGGGGGCGCAGGATGCGGGTGCGGACCTCGTCGCCGTACGAGTGGCCCGACACCTGTTCCACGATCAGGCCTGCGATGAAGTAGTTGATGCCGTTGTACTGGGTGACCTTGCCGGGCTCGGTCGGTTCGCCGCAGGAGAGGGCCGACTCCACCCACTCCCTCGGCGGGACGTCCTTCCTGGCGCACAGGGGGATCTGGAGACCGCTGGTGTGGCTGAGCAACTGGCCGACGGTGACGGGACGGTAGGAGGAGGGAAGGAGGCCGGGCAGCAGGTCCTGGACCGTGTCGTCCAGACTCAGGCGCTGCTCGGCCGCCAGCTGGAGTACGACCGTCGACGTGAAGAGCTTTGTGATGCTGCCGATGCGGAAGTGCGCGTCGGGGGAGGGGACCGAGGGGCCGGCGGTGTCCGTCCAGCGGCCGTCCCGTCCGGTCATGCGGATCAGGCCACCGGAGACGTTCGCGTCCGGTAGGCCGGAGAGGGCCGCCCGCAAGGCCGCCTTGTCCAGCGTCTGGTGCTGGTGTGTGCCGACGGCGGGCACCGCCCCGGCCGCCATCGCCGGTACGGCGTCGCCGACCGTGAGTACTGTCGCCAGGGCAGCGGTCGCCATCGCGAGGACCGCGCCTCGACTCCCCCTGCGTAACGATGAGAACGATGAGTTCGCCATGCGCACCAGCTTCGCGCCGTACCGCAGGCCCCGGCATCAGGAAGATCCCGGACCCGTCCCGGACCCGTCCCCGACCCAGCCCTGACACCGCCTCCGGGCGGCCCCGGCGGCGCGGGTTCAGCAGCCCCCCGCCCGCCGCGTGCTCAGCGTGATGTCGTCCATGCGGACGTCGTACGACGACGGGTTCGGGTCGGACTGGTACAGCTGCCAGCCCAGCTTCAGCTTGTCGAAGTGCGGGAACGTGAAGGCGTCCGTCGTGCCGCCGTGTCGGGTGGTGGAGACCGTGAGGTCCGACTGCTCCGTGCCGTTCAGGTACACCGTGACGCGGTTGTCCGTGGCGTCCAGGTGGAATTCGACGCACTGCCAGGCGCCGGCGGTGGCCGGGGACGAGGTGCGCCAGGACGTCCAGTCGCCGGTGGGGCCCAGGTCCGAGCCGACGCCCCAGAAGTTGCCCTGGTCGGTGGGGGCGTACTGGCCGCCGAGCGGGCGGACCAGAGTGGGGGAGTCGGCGCCCGACGCCTCGGCGATGGTCCAGTGGGCCCAGTCCGGAGCCGTGGGGAAGGCGTCGACGCGCAGGCGCAGACGGGCCCAGAAGCTGTTGCCGGGCGGGGTCAGGTCCGGGAAGACGAGGAAGGCGCGGCCGTTGGCCTCGGTGCGGAGGTGGAGTTCGCGGCCGGCGCCGCCCCTCGTGCTGGGCTCCACCGTCAGCGTGCCGTCGGACGTGTCCGTGGTCCAGCCGCGACCGGCCGTGACCGGGCCCAGGGGGAGGCGGTCGAAGGTCTCCCGCGCGAGGGTGGTGGGAGTGTGCGGGGTGTGCGGGGCGGGTGTCGCGAAGGCCGTGGGGGGTATCGCGAGCAGTGCGGCCGCCGCTGCCGAGAGCGCGGCGGCTGCTTTTCTCAGGAGTGCCAGGGGTGCCATGGGAGCAGTCTGCGACGGCAGCCCCTTGCATCACAGCAGTCGCACGGGCAACTGGCCGGGTCGGGCCGCCAGTTGGCTTGAACTCTCAACTATCGCTTGCGCTCGTCCTCGACTGGACGGCCGGCCCTGAGGATCTCCGCCACGTCAAGGGTGACCTTGGCGCCGATGGAGTCGGGGAGGGTGACCTGTTCGCCGGGGGCGTGGACGCGGTGATTGCCGTACTCGCTGTTGGCCGGGTCGGTCAGGACATGGAGGCGTTGGTGTTTGCGGTCGACGATGACGTACACGGGAACATCGGCGCCGGCGTAGGCGGCGACCTTGGTGCGCAGGTCGGACTGGTAGTTGCTGGATGTGACTTCCAGGACGAGACGGAAGGCGATGGGCTCGTAGCAGTTGTTCTCGACGAGGTGTTCTTGGACGTCGGCATCCACCAGCGCGAGATCCGGGATGGCGTAGTCCTCGGCGCCGCTGGGCAGCCAGAGCCCGATGCCCTGGAGCACCTTTGACTCCGCTCCGTGCAGTCCCGCCGCGAGGAAGGGGACCATGAGGTCGGTCAGGGCACAGGCGTGTGCACCATCCGGGGGCGGGGACATGAGGATCTGGCCCCCGATGATCTCGACGCGGTAGCCCGGGTTGCGATCCACGATGCGGTTCGCCTCCGCGATCAGCGGACGGTCGTCGTGGGGCCGCTCGACGGATGCTGCGGACATCGCTTGCCTCCTGCTGGGCTGGTGTCGAGAGCATCATCGTAGGCCGGGGGGCCCGCACGTGTCCCGTCCCGCTGGTTTCACCCGATCGTGGCGCGGTACGCCCGAGGGCCCCGTCTCCACAGAGAAACGGGGCCCTCGCGCACGTACCGGAAAACGAATCCCAGACCTCAGAAGCGGCGCGTGATCAGCGCTCGCTTCACCTCCTGGATCGCCTTCGTGACCTCGATGCCGCGCGGGCAGGCGTCCGTGCAGTTGAACGTGGTGCGGCAGCGCCAGACGCCGTCGCGGTCGTTCAGGATTTCGAGGCGCTGCTCGCCCGCTTCGTCACGGCTGTCGAAGATGAAGCGGTGGGCGTTGACGATGGCGGCCGGGCCGAAGTACTGGCCGTCGTTCCAGAAGACCGGGCACGAGGACGTGCAGGCGGCGCAGAGGATGCACTTCGTGGTGTCGTCGAAGCGCTCGCGGTCCTCGGCCGTCTGGAGACGCTCGCGCGTCGGCTCGTTCGTGTCCTTCGTGATGAGGAAGGGCATGACGTCGCGGTACGCCTGGAAGAACGGGTCCATGTCGACGACCAGGTCCTTCAGGACCGTCAGGCCCTTGATGGGCTCGACCGTGATCGGCTTCTCGGGGTTGAGGTCCTTGATCAGCGTCTTGCACGCGAGGCGGTTCTTGCCGTTGATCCGCATCGCGTCCGAGCCGCAGATGCCGTGCGCGCAGGACCGGCGGAAGGTCAGCGTGCCGTCCAGGTCCCACTTGATCTTGTGGAGGCCGTCGAGGACGCGTTCCTTCGGGTCGATCTCCAGCTGGAAGTCTTCCCAGGTCGCTTCCGCCGAGACCTCGGAGTTGAAGCGGCGGATGCGGAAGGTGACCGTGATGTACGGGGAGTCGGCGAAGCCGGGCTCGGGGGCGCCGGCCGCGTCCGCCTTGTCGAGGGTCGGGGTTGCCATCAGTACTTACGCTCCATCGGCTGGTAGCGGGTCTGGACGACCGGCTTGTAGTCGAGACGGATGGACTCGGCGCCGTCGTCGCCGACCTCGCGGTACGCCATGGTGTGGCGCATGAAGTTGACGTCGTCGCGGTTGGGGTAGTCCTCCCGGTAGTGACCGCCGCGGGACTCCTTGCGGGCCAGCGCCGACACCGCCATGACCTCGGCCAGGTCGAGCAGGTTGCCCAGCTCGATGGCCTCCAGGAGGTCGGTGTTGAACCGTCGTCCCTTGTCCTGGATCGAGACGTTGCGGTAGCGCTCGCGCAGCTCCGCGATCTTCTCGACCGCCGTCTTGATGGTCTGCTCGGTGCGGAACACCATGACGTTCGCGTCCATGGTCTCCTGCAGCTCGCGGCGCAGGACCGCCACCCGCTCGGTGCCCGTGGAGCTGCGCAGGTGCTCGACCTGGTCGATCACCTGCTGCGCCGGGTTCTCCGGCAGCTCGACGTACTCCGCCTTCTGGGAGTACTCGGCGGCGGCGATGCCGGCCCTGCGCCCGAACACGTTGATGTCCAGGAGCGAGTTGGTGCCCAGGCGGTTCGCGCCGTGCACCGACACGCACGCGACCTCGCCGGCCGCGTACAGGCCCGGGACGACGGTGGTGTTGTCGCTCAGCACCTCGCCCTCGACGTTCGTCGGGATGCCGCCCATGGCGTAGTGCGCGGTGGGCTGGATCGGGATCGGGTCCGTGTACGGCTCGATGCCCAGGTAGGTGCGCGCGAACTCGGTGATGTCCGGGAGCTTGGCGTCCAGCTGCTCCGGGGGAAGGTGCGTCAGGTCCAGGTACACGTGGTCGCCCTCGGGACCGCAGCCGCGGCCCTCCCGGATCTCCGTGTAGATCGAGCGGGACACGACGTCACGCGACGCGAGGTCCTTCATCACCGGCGCGTACTTCTCCATGAAGCGCTCGCCGTCCTTGTTGCGGAGGATGCCGCCCTCACCACGGGCGCCCTCCGTCAGCAGGATGCCCATGCGCCAGATGCCGGTCGGGTGGAACTGGAAGAACTCCATGTCCTCCAGCGGCAGCCCGCGCCGGTACACGGCCGCCTGGCCGTCACCGGTCAGCGTGTGCGCGTTCGACGTCACCTTGAAGAACTTGCCGGTGCCGCCGGACGCGTAGATCACGGCCTTCGCCTGGAAGACGTGGATCTCACCGGTGGCCAGCTCGTACGCGACCACGCCGGCCGACCGCTTGACGCCGTCGACCTCGGTGATCAGCTGGTCCAGGACGTAGAACTCGTTGAAGAACTCCACGCCCTCCTTCACGCAGTTCTGGTACAGCGTCTGAAGGATCATGTGACCGGTGCGGTCGGCCGCGTAGCAGGAGCGGCGGACGGGCGCTTCGCCGTGGTTACGGCTGTGCCCGCCGAAGCGGCGCTGGTCGATCGTCCCGTCGGGCGTCCGGTTGAACGGCAGGCCCATCTTCTCCAGGTCGAGGACCGAGTCGATGGCCTCCTTCGCCAGGATCTCGGCGGCGTCCTGGTCGACCAGGTAGTCGCCGCCCTTGATCGTGTCGAAGGTGTGCCACTCCCAGTTGTCCTCCTCCACGTTGGCCAGCGCGGCGGCCATGCCGCCCTGCGCGGCGCCCGTGTGGGAGCGGGTGGGGTAGAGCTTCGTCAGCACGGCGGTGCGGCTGCGCTTCGTCGACTCGATCGCGGCGCGCATGCCCGCGCCGCCGGCGCCGACGATGACGGTGTCGTACTTGTGGATCTTCATCTGTGGTTTACCTCAGCCCCGTGCCTAGCGGATGTTCGGGTCGAAGGTGAAGATCACCAGCGTGCCCAGCAGGATGGTGAACACCGTGGCGGTGTAGAGCAGGCCCTTCAGCCACAGCCGGGTGTTCGCGCGCTCCGCGTAGTCGTTGATGACCGTGCGCAGGCCGTTGGCGCCGTGCAGCATCGCGAGCCACAGCATCAGCAGGTCCCAGACCTGCCAGAACGGCGAGGCCCAGCGGCCGGCCACGAAGGCGAAGCCGATCTTCGAGACGCCGCCGTCCAGCACCAGCTGGATCAGCAGGTGGCCGATGACCAGGACGACCAGGACGATGCCGGAGAGGCGCATGAACAGCCAGGCGACCATCTCGAAGTTGCCCCGGGTGGACCTCGGGGTCTTCTTGGTGCGCTGACGCGGGGCCTCGATGAGGGGCGCAGGGTTGTCGACGCTGTAGAGGGGGCCGCCCTCGACGGGGCCGATCCCGGACGCGGTGGTTTCAGTGGTGGCCATCGGTCTCAGCTCCCGAACAGTTCACGAGCGGCGTGTCCGAGGACGGGGTAGATCGCCCCGAGCATCAGCACCAGCCACAGGCCTACGACGCCCCAGAGCATCTGCTTCTGGTAGCGGGGGCCCTGGGACCAGAAGTCGACGGCGATGACGCGCAGGCCGTTGAGCGCGTGGAAGAGGATGGCGGCGACGAGGCCGTACTCCAGTACGGCCACGATCGGCGTCTTGTACGTGGCTACGACCTTGTCGTAGTCCTCGGGGGAGACACGCACGAGAGCGGTGTCCAGCACGTGTACGAACAGGAAGAAGAAGATGAGGACGCCGGTGACTCGATGAGCCACCCAGGACCACATTCCTTCCCGGCCGCGGTACAGCGTTCCAGCCGGCACGGAAGAACCCTCCGGGAGCGGGGATTGGGGCCTGCCGGCTTCGGCGTCGGACGGGCCCGGCCGGGTACGGTCCTCCGGCCCCCAGCATCGTAGCGACGCGCTGGCGCTGGGTTTAAGCCGGGCCTACCTGTGTGATCAAACTGGCACGCGTATGGGTGAGCTTTGTGGCATCTGGGGTGGGGTGTCCGGTTATTTGGCGGGTGCGGCGGCGTGGTGGCCGGTCGCGCCCCGCGGCGGAGCCGCGCATGTCACAGCCCCGCGCCCCTGAGGAGGTTGACCAGACGTCCTCTTGCCAGGCGGCGGAGTTCTTCCGCCACCACCACCCGCTCGTCCTCCGGATCGTTCGCCAAACGTGACCGGATGGCCGCCAGGAGATGGTCCAGGACCTCGTTCGGCGCCAGTCCGTCCACACAGATGACGAACACGTGTCCGAATCTCGCCTCGTATGCCGCGTGTGCCGCGCCCAGTGCCATGTGGGCCGCCTCGTATGTGTCGTCCGGCAGGGTCGGCAAGGTCTCGCCTGCCAGGGCCTCCGCGAGGTCGCCCGCCGTCAGGTCGTAGGCCGCCTCGTCGGACGCGGCCAGGAGGGCGTCGAGGGTGGGGTAGGGGCGGTGGTCCGCGAGGCGGCGGGCCCAGCGGATGCTGCGGAGGCGGCTGAGGAGGATGTGGTGGGCCTCGTCGGCGGGTGCGGCGTTGAAGCCCTCCAGAGCGCCTTCCGCGGCCCCCTCCGGAGGCGCGGGCGGCGAGGTCCGGGTCTGTGCCGGTATGGGGAGGCGAGTGGCGGGGTGGGAGAGACGGTGCGGAGGCAGCGTGGATCCTCGAGTCACGTGTGGTGTGGCAGGGGATGCAGTGAAGTGTGTGACGACATGCGGACGACACGTTATCGAGACCGGTCATGACGTGTCCGATGGATGCCCGAATTTCACCCGAACGAGAGAGTTTCAGAACCGATGGAGGCACCGGGGATGAACTCCTTCGGCGGGCATCGGGCGTGTCGCCGTCGTAGGTTGACGGGGTGAGCAGGCATAGGCATCGGCGCCCGGCGGCGCAGAAGAGAGTGCACCGGACGGTGGCGATACGGGCGCTGCTGGCCGGCGCCCTGGTCGTCGGAACCGGTGTGGGACTGGGGTTGTGGGCGTCCGGGGGCGAGGACGGGGACGGCGGCGTGCCGGCCGGGTCGGCGGCCCGGGAGCCCTCCGGCGGGACGTCGACGGCGAGCGAGGCCGCCGGTGCCGGGTCCGACGCCGGCGCGGCCGTCAGTCCGACGCCCACCCGCTCGTACGCCCTCTCCACCGCCCCGCGCACCATCCCCGCCGTCCGCTCCCACACCCCGGCGCGCGGTCCGGGCTGGCGGCCGGCGGCCGGGCGGCGGGTGGTCGTGAGCGACGCCGACCTCGCCGACGAGGGCAGACTGATCGCCGGTGAGCTGGGCATGACGTACGCCGGGGAGAAGGACGACGTACGCGCCGGGGACCTGCGACTGGCGCTGAACGACGACGAGGGCGCGAACCCGGAGTCGTACACCATGACCGTGCGCGGCGGGCGGGTCACCGTCAGCGGGCCCTCCGACGCGGGCGTCTTCTACGGCACCCGCACGCTCAAGCAGGAGGTGCACGGCGGCGGTACGGCCCCGGAGGGCGTCGTCCGCGACCAGCCGGCGAAGCCGCAGCGCGGGTTCACGCTCGACATCGCCCGCAAGTACTTCAGCCCCGGCTGGATCGAGGCCCGGGTGCGTGAGCTCGGGGACCTGAAGTTCAACCAGCTCGGGCTGCACTTCTCCGACGACCAGGCCTTCCGGATCCAGTCCGACACCCACCCGGAGATCGTGGCGAGGGAGCACCTCACCAAGGCGCAGGTGAAGAAGATCGTCGCCCTCGCGGCCAGTCGGCACATCACCGTCGTGCCCGAGATCGACTCGCCGGGACACCTCGGCGCCGTGCTCGCCGCCCACCCCGAGCTGCAGCTGCGCAACGCGAGCGGGGTGGCGACGCGCGGCGCGATCGACATCTCCAAGGCCGCCTCGGCGAGCCTCCTGGACGACCTGCTGAACGAGTTCGCCGGCGTCTTCCCGGGCGCGTACTGGCATCTCGGCGGCGACGAGTACCAGGCCCTGACCGTGTCCAACCCCGCCGCCTCCTACCCCCAGCTCGCCGCCGCAGCCCGGTCGGCGTACGGCGCCGGAGCGGGCGTCGCCGACCTGGCGACCGGCTGGCTCAACGACCGCGCCGACACCGTCCGCGCCCACGACCGCACCATGCGGGTGTGGAACGACGGCTTCTTCCGGGGTACGTCGGTCAAGCCGGCCTCCGACCTCGTGGTCGCCTACTGGACCGGCAAGGAGATCGGCGCGCGGGTCCCCGCGGACTATCTGAGCGCCGGGCGCAAGGTCCTCAACTACAACGACGAGTACCTCTACTACGTCCTCGGCGAACCGCAGACCTTCGTCTACCCGACCGGTCAGCGGATCTACCAGCAGTGGACGCCGAGGGTGCTGCGCGGCACGACGGCGGTGCCCGCGTCGTACGACGCCCAGATCCTCGGCGGGTCCTTCTCGGTCTGGTGCGACCTCTCCCAGTCGCAGACCCAGGCACAGGTCGCCGCCGGGATCCGGATGCCGCTGCGGGCCACGGTCCAGAAGCTGTGGGACTCCCGACAGCCCGCCCTGTCCTGGACGCAGTTCAAGGCGCTGGCCGACCGGCTGGGCTGAACCCCGGCTCAGGGGAGAACCGAGCGCGGCCTTCGCACGCACGGACACGCACACACGCACGGACACGCACACACCTCGGGGGATCCACTTGCTGCGCTCACCTGTCATGCTCGCGCGGGCTGCCGTCGCCGCGCTCGGCCTCGTCATCGCCACCGACCTGTTCGCCCTCTGGGCGGACTACGACATGTACGAGGTCACGGGCCACATCGCCGACGGCCGGCTGGAGGGGGCCGTGCGCGCGTCGGCCGACCGCGCCGACCGCCTCTACAGCTCGGCCGGCATCGTCCAGACGATCGCCCTCGTCGTCTGCATCGTCGTGTACCTGTTCTGGTTCTCCCGTGTGCGGATCAACGCCGAGGTGTTCCGGCCGGACGGGCACAGCAAGTCGCGCGGCTGGGTGATCGGCTCCTGGTTCACGCCTGTCGTGAACCTCTGGTACCCGCGCCGGATCATGCTCGACATCTGGGACGCCAGCAGCCCCGGCGTCCCCTGGGGCCCGCCCCGGCCGCACGGGCTGGTCACCACGTGGTGGACGCTGTGGCTCGTCTCTCTGGCCGCCGGCCGGGCCGGGTACCAGGCGTACCGCAAGGCCGACACGGCCGAGGAGATCCACGCCGCCGTCGCCCAGGTGATGTTCGCGGACGCGGTCGACGTCGTGGCCGCCGTCCTCGCCATCCTCGTCGTGCTGCGCCTGACCCGGATGCAGCACGAGAAGGCCCTGCGGGGGCCCGAGACGGAACCGGCGTCGGTCACGGTCTGAGTACGTCCCTTCGTACTTCCCTTCGCGCTCTCCTTCCTTGGCCGAAAATCTTCTGTGACACTCCTGATCTGTTGCACGCAGTAAGGGGAAGTGTGGGCTCCGTAAGGTAGGCGCCCTGGCGAGGGAGGTGTGGATGAGCCTGGTGGAACTGATCGCTCAGGCCGACGAACGCGGACTGGCCGCCAGCGGGTTGGCTTGTTTGGATCGGTGCGTGCCCCTGCTCGGCGGTGACGACGAGATCCTGCGCCCCCTGTGGGCCAGCCTCGCCGACCCCGACTCCGCCCCCGGCGACTGGGGCGAACGACTGGAACAGGCGCGCGGCAAGCTGGGGGCGGATGGAGACTCCGGCGACGGCTCCGACTCCGGCGACGGCTCCGGTGGCGGGGACGAGGGCGGGGACCGTGACGGTGACGGCGAGGGTGGCCGTGGCGGCGAAGCCGCGCTGCTCGCCCGCCGGATGCTCGCCGCCACCCCGGCCGACTTCCGCGCCGCCGAGGTACGGGTGTGGGCCGACGCCTGCTCCGTCGCCTCCCTCCAGATCCACCGCCTCCTCGACCCGGCCGAGGACGCCTCCTCGCTCGACTCCCGCCGCGAGGGCCGTACGGAGGGCATGCCGCCGCTCGTCGCCGCCGAGCTGCGCCGCCAGATCACCGTCCTGGAGCTGCTCGCCGGGCATGGCGTGGGCGGACTGCGCCGAGCGCTCGAGGTGTCCACGCAAGGGCGTCGCGTACTGCGCGCGGTGGTGTCGCGCCGGGCGCGTGGACGCGCGTGAAGACGCGTGTGAAGGCTTGCGCGAAGACATCCGTGAAGACCTGCGTGACCAAGAAGACCTGCGTGAACAACGGGAGAGAGGGCAGCGAGGAAAAGTGACGCCAACCGCGCATCAGCGCTCCCACCAGGGCTCCCACGAAGGCTCCCCCCAGGGCTCCCACCAGGTCACCGGCCACGCGCCCCGCCCCACCGCCGCCGCGAGGCCCGCGCAGTGGGCGGCGGACGCGGTCGCCGCCCTGCGGGACGACGCCCGACTGCACCTCGACCACTCGGCGCAGAGCCTGTGGCGCGTCGACCGGCACATCGAGGACCTACGGCGCGAGGGCACGCCGTACGCCGCCGTGGAGATCACGCTGCGCGGACTCGGGGCGTACGCCGGTGAGGTGATCGTCCGCCAGACCGGCGCCCAGTGGTGGGCGAGCGGGGGCGACCACTGGGTCCGCACCCCCGACGGCCGCCTGTGGGAGCCGCTCGACGAGGCCCGCCGCTGCTTCGGCGGCCATGGCTCGCTGCGCCTGCTGTGCCGGGACGCGATGCGGGGGAAGCGGAACTGAGGCCGGGCTCGTCACGTCCCGGAGCGTGCCGCCAGTGCAACGGCCGGAGCCGCCACCCCCCACAGGAGAGGCCCCGGCCGTCGCGCGGCACGGGCCGCGCGGCGGCCCGTACTAGCTACAGCGCCATGAATGCGTTTTCTGTCACACCCGCATGCGTCACGAGTTAGTTGCATGTTCTACGGACATGGACGACTGGCGGTTTCAGGTCGTAACGTGCCTTTCGCGCCGGACGGCCAAGCGGCATGACCACCGCATCCACCTGCGGTCCCGAGACCGCGCATCACCGACTCATCGACCGAGGAACCACGACGTGGGGGACGACGCGGAGCTGACAGCCGCGGTGCTTGCGGCACAGGACGGGGACGAGACCGCGTTCCGGGCTGTGTACCGCACGGTGCACCCGCGGCTGCTGGGGTACGTGCGGACGCTGGTGGGCGATCTCGACGCCGAGGACGTGGCCTCCGAGGCCTGGCTGCAGATAGCCCGCGACCTGGACCGGTTCAGCGGAGACGCGGACCGCTTCCGCGGCTGGGCCGCCCGCATAGCCCGCAACCGCGCGCTGGACCACATACGCATGCGCGGACGGCGTCCCGCCACCGCCGGCGACGAGACCGAACTGGCCGGTCGGCCCGCCGAGTCCGACACCGCGGGGGAGGCCATCGAGGCGTTGGCCACGGGCCGTACGCTGTCCCTCATCGCCCGGCTGCCGCAGGACCAGGCCGAGGCGGTCGTCCTGCGTGTGGTGATGGGCCTGGACGCGAAGACCGCCGCCGAGACGCTCGGCAAGCGGCCCGGAGCGGTCCGCACGGCCGCGCACCGGGGCCTGAAGAAGCTGGCAGAGTTGCTCGGCGAGGACCCGGAGACGGTGGACGCGCTGGACGCGCTGCCGCCCCAGCGAGGACCGCGCTCGCGCGCGCCGACGTCCGCGAGTGTGACGCATGCGCGCACGCGGACGCAGAAGGACATGTGATGGCCGACAAGCAGGACAGGTGGCTCGACCGCGCGACGGCGGAGCGGCTGCTGTGCGGTGAGTCAGCCGTCGACGCTGTACCCGCCGAGGTGTCCCACGCCGCCCGTGACGAGGCCGAACGGCTCGCCAGGACCCTCGGCGCCCTCTCCGCGCTGGCCGCCGAGCCCCTGTCCGCCGATCCGGAGCTCCCCGGCGAGGCCGCGGCGCTCGCGGCCTTCCGCAAGGCACGCGAGGCCCGCGAGGATCGTGCGGTCCATGAGGCGTACGGGGCGCACGAGGCGCATGGGGCCCACGCTTCCCGGGCCGGCGCCGTGCACGCCGCCGACGCCGGGCTGGTCCGCATCGGCGCCCGTGGCCGCGCACAGGAGGCCGCCCGCCCCCGCTGGAGCCGCCCGGCCCGGCTGGGTCTTGCCGCCGCGCTGGTCGTCGGCGTGCTCGGCGGGGTCGCCGTGGCGGCCGGCACCGGAGCGCTGCCGACCCCCTTCGACGGCGCCGAACCAGGCCCCGCGGCCTCCGTCCCGGCCGCCGTGCCCGACGAGCTGCCGCTCGTCTCGCCCTCGCCGACCGGCCCGGACGACGGCACGGACGAGGGGACGTCCGGCGCCCCCGGCGGGTCCGACTCCAACGGCGCCGGGAGCGCGAACGCGAGCGCAGACCCCTCCGCCGGCGCGGACGGCCTCGGCGCCGTGCCGAAGGACGTGACCTCGTCCTGCCGCGACGTACGCGCAGGCAAAACCCTGGACACCCAGCGCCGGCGCAGCCTGGAGGGCCTCGCGGGCGGCGCGGCGCGCGTCCCGACGTACTGCGCGGGCGTCCTCGACGGCCCCACCGCCCAGTTTCCCCGCTCCCCGCGATCCTCCCGGTCCCCCCGCTCCGACGACCGCAGCGGCCGCACCGGCACCGCGGGCCAGGGCGCCAGCCTGAGCGACCGGAGCAACGAGGGCGATCAGGGCGGCCAGGGCGATCAGGGCGATCAGGGCGACAAAGGCGATCGCGACGACCAGGACGACAAGGACGGCCGCGGGGGAACGGCCTCCGGCCACGGAGGACGCCATGGAGGCGGCTACGGAAGTGGCTACGGAAGTGGCTACGGAAGTGGTTACGGAGGCGGTCACGGCAGCGGACGCCACCACTCCGCCTCCGGTGGGAAAGGCCACTGAACCCCTCCTGACCTGCTACTTCGTGGTGAGGTGAAATTACTTCGCGACGGGTGTGACGTTTTTGGAGCCCGGGGCGCAGTAAGAAGTGAGCCGACTGGTCATCGGCCCTTGCACTGAGCCGGGGTTCCCCCCGTACCTACGGCTCGTGCGCACGGCGCGGGCGGGACACGTTCCCCCGGTCCCGCTCGCGCCCCAAACACCTCATCCGCCTCACCCGGCCGGGTTCACCAGGACACGACGACCTTGTCGCCGTTCCTCACCTGCGCGAACAGCTCGGCGATCGCCGCCTCGTCCCGTACGTTGACGCACCCGTGCGACGCACCGGCGTATCCGCGGGCCGCGAAGTCGGCCGAGTAGTGCACCGCCTGACCGCCGCTGAAGAACATCGCGTACGGCATCGACGAGTGGTAGAGCGTCGACACATGGTCGCGGGACTTCCAGAAGACGTGGAACACGCCCTCCCGGGTGGGCGTGTACTGCGAGCCGAACCGGACCGACATCGTCGACAGGGTCCGCCCGTCGATCATCCAGCGCAGGGTGCGGCTGGTCTTGTCGACGCAGATCACCCGCCCGGTCAGACACCGGGCGTCGGGCGCGTCGGCCGGCTGACCGCCCATCAGGTACAGCTCCCACTGTCCGGGTTCGTGGGTCATCCTCAGCAGCCGCTCCCAGGTGACGGCGTCCGTCTCGCCGGTCGTCGGCAGCCCCCGCTTGCCCTGGAAGCCCTTGACGGCCTGCTCGGTGAGATCGTCGTAGGTCCCCGTGGGTCCGGCGAAGAGCCAGGCGACCTGCCGTAGCCGGGCCTGGAGTTCGCGGACGTCGCGTCCGGTGTCGCCGCGGGACCACAGGACGGCGGGCGGCGGGGCGCTGGAGGTCGGGGCGGTGGGGGAGGGAGTGGTGGGGGACGGGCCGTCCGGCTTGTCGTCGGCGGTCTTGGCCGGCGTGCCGGTGGCGTCGATGTGGACGGGGGCGGGGGCGCGCGCCCCGCCGTCCGCGTCCGGGGCCTGCACGGTACAGCCGCACACCGTCGCCAGGGCCGTCAGGGCCGCCGTGCCGGCCAGGGCGGCGATCGATCTCCGCGTCAACATGCCTGAGATGTTCCCCCCGGATGACGCTTCCCGAACGACCCGGCATTGTTATGACCGGTAGCACCACCGCTCTTTTCTGTCCGTCTGTTCTGTTCCGTTCTGTTCTGTGAGTGCTCAGGGAAGGCGGCACACCCATGGCGCGTGAGTCGGAGTCCGGACTGCCCATCGAACCGGTGTACGGGCCGGACGCCCTGGCGGGCTGGGACCCGGCCGAGAAGCTCGGCGAGCCGGGCGCGTACCCCTTCACCCGGGGCGTCTACCCGTCGATGTACACGGGCCGCCCCTGGACGATGCGCCAGTACGCGGGCTTCGGCACGGCGGTGGAGTCCAACGCCCGCTACCGGCAGCTGATCGCCCACGGCACCACGGGTCTGTCGGTCGCCTTCGACCTCCCGACCCAGATGGGCCACGACTCCGACGCCCCGATCGCGCACGGCGAGGTCGGCAAGGTGGGCGTGGCGATCGACTCGGTCGACGACATGCGGGTGCTGTTCGGCGGGATCCCGCTGGACAAGGTGTCGACGTCGATGACGATCAACGCGCCCGCGGCCCTGCTCCTGCTGATGTACCAGCTGGTGGGCGAGGAGCAGGGCGTGCCGGCCGCCCGGCTGACGGGCACGATCCAGAACGACGTCCTGAAGGAGTACATCGCGCGGGGAACGTACATCTTCCCGCCCAAGCCCTCCCTCCGGCTGATCGCGGACGTCTTCAAGTACTGCCGGGCCGAGATCCCGAAGTGGAACACGATCTCGATCTCCGGCTACCACATGGCGGAGGCGGGCGCGTCCCCCGCGCAGGAGATCGCGTTCACCCTGGCGGACGGCATCGAGTACGTCCGAACGGCGGTGTCGGCCGGCATGGACGTCGACGACTTCGCCCCCCGCCTGTCCTTCTTCTTCGTGGCCCGTACGACGATCCTCGAGGAGGTCGCCAAGTTCCGCGCCGCCCGCCGGATCTGGGCGCGGGTGATGCGCGAGGAGTTCGGCGCGAGGAACCCCAAGTCGCTGATGCTGCGCTTCCACACCCAGACGGCGGGCGTCCAGCTGACGGCCCAGCAGCCCGAGGTGAACCTGGTCCGGGTCGCCGTCCAGGGCCTGGCGGCCGTCCTCGGCGGCACCCAGTCCCTCCACACCAACTCCTTCGACGAGGCGATCGCGCTGCCCACGGACAAGAGCGCCCGCCTGGCCCTGCGCACCCAGCAGGTCCTCGCCTACGAGACGGACGTGACCGCGACCGTCGACCCCTTCGCCGGCTCCTATGTCGTCGAGACGATGACCGACGACGTCGAGGCGGCCGCGCTGGAGCTGATGCGGAAGGTCGAGGACCTCGGCGGCGCGGTGTCCGCCATCGAGCACGGCTTCCAGAAGAACGAGATCGAACGCAACGCCTACCGCATCGCCCAGGAGACCGACTCCGCCGAACGGGTCGTGGTCGGCGTCAACCGCTACCGACTCGACGCGGAGGAGCCCTACGAACCCCTGCGCGTCGACCCGGCGATCGAGGCCCAGCAGGCGGAACGCCTCGCCCGCCTCCGCGCGGAACGCGACCAGGCCGCCGTGGACCTCGCCCTCGACGCCCTGAAGAAGGCGGCGGAGGGCGAGGACAACGTCCTCTACCCGATGAAGGACGCCCTGCGGGCCCGGGCGACGGTGGGCGAGGTGTGCCAGGCGCTGCGCGGAGTATGGGGGACCTACGTTCCCTCCGACGCGTTCTGATCGTCACCGTCACCGTCACCGTCACCGTCACCGTCACCGTCACCGTCGAAGGCGTTGTCGTACCCCCGTGCGACACTCGTTCTCATGCTCGGTGTCATCGATCTCCCCACCTATCTGGCAGGACTCGTCCTGATCGTCCTGCTGCCCGGTCCCAACTCCCTGTACGTGCTGTCCGTGGCCGCCCGCCGAGGGGTCCGCGCCGGTTACACCGCCGCTGCCGGGGTGTGGTGCGGGGACGCCGTGCTGATGACCCTCTCCGCCGCCGGGGTCGCGTCCCTGCTCCAGGCGAACGCCGTGCTGTTCGGGATCGTGAAGTACGCGGGAGCCGGGTATCTGACGTGGCTGGCGGTCGGGATGCTGCGGGCCGCGTGGGGGATGTGGCGGAGTCGGCAGGAGCGGGCCGTCGTCGAGGACGAGTCCGGGGCCGTCGCCGACGAGCGGCCCTACCGGCGGGCGTTCGTCATCAGCCTGTTCAACCCCAAGGCGATCCTGTTCTTCGTCGCCTTCTTCGTGCAGTTCGTCGACCCGGGGTACGCGTATCCGGCGCTGTCCTTCGTCGTGCTCGGCGCATTCGCCCAGCTGGCCAGCTTCCTCTACCTCAGCGCGCTGATATTCAGCGGGACGAAGCTGGCCACCGCCTTCCGGCGGCGCAAGCGGCTGGCGGCCGGGGCCACCTCCGCCGCCGGGGCGCTGTTCCTCGGGTTCGCGGTGAAGCTGTCGCTCGCCAGTACGTGAGGCGGCCCATGAGTACGTGAGACGGCCCCCGCGTCGCTGAGCAGTCCTCAAGCGCCCGTCCTCAAGCGCCTGTCGTCGCCCTGTATCGGTCCAGCCCCTCCGTCGTCTCGCCCGCCCACCCCACGTATCCGTCCGGGCGGATCAGGAAGACGCCCGTGCCGTACGCCCCGTGCGCGGGGAGGTGGACCGGGTCGAGGCCCGGCGCCGACGACCGTGTGCCCACCGTCAGCAGCGTCCACCCCGGTCCCCGCAGCGCGTCGAAGAGCCGTACGCCCTCCGTCGTACCGTCCGGTGCGCGGTCGCCCGCCCGGATCCTGCCGGTCGGGGACTGGCGGGTCTCCTGTGCGAGGGACGACTCCCGGTAGCCCAGGCCCAGCTGCATGGTCGCCGTGCCGCGCCTCGCCTCGTCGCGGTGGATCGCGGTGGAGAGGCCGAGGACATGGGCGGCGATGGGGCGGCGCTCCTCCTCGTAGGTGTCGAGGAGGTCCGCCGACGCCCGCCCGCCGAGCACCGCGCCCAGCTTCCAGCCCAGGTTGTAGGCGTCCTGGACGCTGGTGTTCAGGCCCTGGCCGCCGGCCGGGGAGTGGACGTGGGCCGCGTCCCCGGCGAGGAAGACCCTGCCCTCGCGGAAGCGGTCCGCCAGGGCGGCGCGGGGCCGGAAGTCGGACACCCAGCGGACCTCGGTCACGTCCTCGGGGTCGAGGTGGGTGCGGTCGGCGACGGCCTTGCGGATGCCGCCGAGGGTGAGGTCCGGCCCGGCGCCGTCCGGGAACTGGGCGACCAGCTGGAAGTCCTCCGTGCCGGCCAGCGGGCAGATGGCGAGGAAGCCGACCTCGTCGTGCGGCGGGAAGATGTGCCAGTGGTCGCGGCTCAGGCCGCTGATCCGCACGTCCGCCACCAGCACCGGGTCCGGGTCGACCGTCTCGCCGGTCATGCCGATGCCCAGCGCGCGGCGCACCGCCGAGCGGCCCCCGTCGGCGGCGACGGCGTACCGGGCGCGCACCGGCGCACCGGAGACGAAGCGCGCCGTCACGCCGTCCGCGTCCTGCTCCACGCCCACGACCTCACGGCCGAAGACCACCCCGCCGCCCAGCTCCTCCAGCCGGGCCCGCAGGATCTCCTGGTTGCGCCACTGCGGAACCATCCAGGGGGTGGCGAACCGGGAGCCCTGCCCGCCGTCCACTCCGCCGTTCTCCTCGCCGTCCGCCCCGCCGTCCTCCGCGGGGTCGAACATCATGTGCTCCCCGACCTGCTCGCCGTCCCGCCAGATCATGCCCACCGGGTACGGGCCGCCGGCGTCGAGGATCGCGTCGAGGACGCCGAGATCCTCGTACACCTCCATCGTGCGCGGTTGCAGGCCCTTGCCGCGGGAGCCGGGGGTCAGGGTCTCGCCCCGTTCCACCACCAGCGCGCGCACCCCGCGCCGGGCCAGGTCGATGCCGAGGGCGAGGCCGGTGGGGCCCGCGCCGACGATCAGGACATCCGTGTCCACGGTGTTCATAACGCTCTCCTTAACGCTGTTAAGTGCCGTCGACCACGAGAGTGGCCTTAACGGCGTTAAGCTGTCAAGTGTGAGTACCGAACGACGAGCCCCGCTCGACCGCAGACGCGTCGCCGACACCGCCCTGGCGCTCCTGAACGACACGGGTCTGGACGGGCTGACCCTGCGCGCCATCGCCAAGGAGCTCGACGTCAAGGCGCCGGCCCTGTACTGGCACTTCAAGGACAAGCAGGCGCTGCTCGACGAGATGGCGACCGAGATGTACCGGAGGATGGTCGCCGGCGCGGCCCTCGACCCCGCCGACACCTGGCAGGAGCGGCTGCGCAAGGCCAACCGCGGGCTGCGCCGGGCGCTCCTCGCCTACCGCGACGGCGCACGGGTGTACAGCGGCTCACGCTTCACCGGCACCGACCACGCCGTCCAGATGGAGGAGACCCTGCGCCTGTTCACGGCCGCCGGCTTCTCCCTCGCCCGAGCCGTTCGAGCGGCGGCGACCTCCTACGCGTACACCGTCGGGTTCGTCATCGAGGAGCAGGGCGTGCAGCCGCTGCCAGACGAGCGGCGCGAGGGCTTCGACGTGGCGGAACGCGCCCGGCTGCTCGCCGACTTCCCGCTGTCGGCGATGGCGGGCGCGGAGATCTTCGAGGACTACGACCGGCAATTCGAGGAAGGGCTGGAGATCGTGATCTCCGGAATCGGGGCGCGTTACGGAATCGGCTGAGCGAGACGGCTGTGCAATACGGCTGAGCGGTACCGCGTGCAATACGACTCGAAGAAGCCGGGAATTCACTGTTCGTTAACCGGCCCCGGCGCTTCTCTCACGCCCTCGGCGCGGCCAGTGCTTTTCGCAGCCTCGGTGTCAGCCGTTCCTCCACCAGCCGGTTCAGCAGCCACGCCAGGACCAGCATCGACGCGATGGTCAGCAGGAACGTCCCGTACGACGGCACGCCCAGGCGTCGGTGCAGGGTCTCGACGACGACCCAGCCGAGGTGCTCGTGCACCAGGTAGAACGGGTAGGTCAGCGCGCCCGCGACCGTCAGCCAGCGCCAGTTCACCCGGTCCAGCCAGCCGAGCGCGATCGCGGCGACGGCGACGAACCCGAAGGCGACGACGGCGATGATGCCGTAGGACGTGCGGTGGGCGAAGGCGTGCGGGTCCGAGACGTTCCACAGGGCGCGCACCGCGTAGTGCTGCCCGATCAGGAAGCTCACGCCGACGATCCCCCACGCGTAGGGGTCCCGCCGGTCGCGGTGGACGAGGTACAGGCCGACGCCGCCGACGAAGAACGGCGCGTACTCCGGCATCAGCACGATGTCGAGCAGCGGCTGGTGCGCGCCCTGCGCGATCGCCGCCGCCAGGATCCAGCCCATGCAGAACATGATCACCCGGCGTCGGTTCGCGCCCGGCAGGACCACGCACAGCGCGAACAGCGCGTAGAAGCGGACCTCCGCCCACAGCGTCCAGTCCACGCCCAGCACCCGGTCGACGCCCAGCGGCTGCTGAAGCAGGGTCAGGTTCACCAGGACGTCGCTCGGCGCGACCGCGTCGTAGACGACGACCGGCAGCGCGAACACCAGGCTCACCAGCAGGACCGCCACCCAGTACGCGGGCATCAGACGGGCGACGCGCGAGGCGAAGAAGGAGCGCAGGGAACGGCCCCAGCCGCTCATGCAGATGACGAAGCCGCTGATCACGAAGAAGACCTGGACGCCCAGACAGCCGTAGGCGAACGGCGTGTGCAGGGTCGGGAACACCTTCGACGCCGAGGTCCCCCAGGCGTGCGTGATGTCGCCGCCGCGGCCGCCGTAGTGGTAGCAGGCGACCATCAGGGCCGCGATCAGCCGCAGCCCGTCCAGCGCGCGCAGCCGGCCGCCGGACCGTGCCGCCTTCAGGGGAGCGACCGGCGGGTTCTCCTGCCGCTTCCCCTGTGCCGTGTTCACGACCGTCTGTGTCACGCCGGTGTCCCTCGTATAAGTGGGTCTGGAGCCGTCTATGTGGACCCTATGACGTCACCCGCAAAACTTCTGTTCGACGGCGGCAGCATTCGCTCTGTAGTTCCGAGGGGTTCACCTGAGCGTCGTTTTCCTTTCTTACATTCTCCCAACCTTCAATCGAAACTCACTAGTTCTGTGTCATTTCCATACGCCAGGAGAACCATGACGAGGGTCCGCAGCAGAGGGTCAGACACCAGGCCGGTCAGGCCCTCGGCGGTGCCGTCCCCGGTCACGCCGGCCGACTGCCTGCGCGCGTGCTCGGTGCACAGCGGCAAGCTGGTCGGCAGCCTCGACCCCCGCCGCCTCGCGCTCGCCGAGGCGCTGCGCCAGCTGCTCGCCGTGTGGGCGACCCAGGAGACGGCCGCGCCGGCGGTCACGGCCACCAGCCTCCTGAGGCGCACCAAGGCGGCGGCGTCCGGCGGCGGCATCAGCAACGAGGTGCTCGACGCGCTCCTCGGCGTCGGCAACAAGGCGGTCGTCTGCGGCTACGACGACGAGCTGAACCTGACCCTGCTCATCACCGACGCCATCCTGGGCCAGCGCCGCAACTCCCGCGCCGGCTGGCGGCTGCGCGGCCGGCTGCTGGAGGCCATGGGCCTGCCCGTCGCCGCCGCCGAGGCCTACGAGCGCTACCTCGACCTCACCAAGGACGACGGCTTCGGCGTCCGCGCCCGCGTCGACGGCATCCACGCCTCCACCCAGGCCCGCACCGAGCTGCTCGCCCTCCTCCAGCGCACGGTCCCGGAGTCCACCCGCTTCGCGGACGCCGCCGCCACCGACGTCTGGGCCGAGGGCCTCGCCGCGCACGCCGTCGGCGACCAGAGCGGCGCGCAGGCCCGCCTGGTCGGCGCGCTCCTGGCGATGGACCGTCAGGGCGTGCCCGAGCAGGAGATCCAGGAGGCGCTCGCGCACTACCTCGACCTGGCGACCGCCCTGCCCGGCCGCCCGGCCCCGGAGCTCACCCAGGCGCTCGCCCTGTACGCCGACACCCGGCGCAACCGGATGCGCGGCCCGGTCCCCGACCCCCTGTTCGGGGGCGTGCAGTGGCTCAGCCTCGGCGAGTTCCGCAACCGGATCGCCGGCAGGTCCATCTGCCTGGTCGCCAACTCCGGCAAGGTCGGCGAGAGCGGCCTGGGCACGGACATCGACGGCTACGACCTGGTCGTGCGCTTCAACTCGTACCGCATCGACGCGGCGCACACCGGCAAGAAGACCGACATCCACGTCAGCATCCACAAGCACGCCTACAACTGGGAGCAGCCGGTCGACATCCGGCTCGTCTTCGGCGGCAGCTCGCCCGACTGGAAGCACTCGGTGCGCAACAAGCTCGTCCCCGGCGCGCAGACGTACGTCAACGACGAGTCCCTGCGCTGGCCCGTGCGCAACATCGGCGGCTGGACGCAGGAGCAGTTCGCGGCCATCCCCACCTCCGGCTTCAACATGCTGTGGCTGCTCGACTTCCTCGACGTCAGCCCCACCCTCGACCTGATCGGCTTCGACTTCTACGAGAGCGGGGCCTACCGCCTCCCCGAGGCGATGAAGCTGGCCATCACCAACGTGCACGAATACGGCAGCGAGAAGGCGTGGGTCATGGAACGGGCCCAGAGCGTCTCCGGCATGAGGATTTCCCTGCGATGACGACCACCAGCCCCGCCACCACCTCCGCGATGTCCGCCACCGAGATATCCGGTGCCGCCGCCTCCGCCACGGGCGCGCCGGCCACCGACGCCGCCGCTCTGACCGGCAAGCGCCGCATCGCCTTCGCGAGCTTCGTCGACGAGAACTACCTCCCCGGCTTCCTCGTCCTGCTGCGCTCCCTCGCCCTGTCCAACCCGGACGTCTGCGAGGACTTCCTCGTCTTCCACGACGACCTGCGCCCGGCCTCCGTCGCCGCCGTCCGCGCCCTGCACCCGCGCGTGCGGTTCCGCCGCGTCGACGCCGACCACTACGACTCCTACGTCAAGGGCGACCAGGACAACTACCTGGTCCGCAAGGCGTACTTCATCCTCGACGTCTTCCGCGTCCGCGACTACGACACCGTGATCACCCTGGACACCGACATGGTGGTCCTCGGCCCGATCACCGAGCTGCTGACCCTGCGCCACGGCCTGGCCGCCGTCCCGCAGTTCTTCTACGGCGACAAGACCCGCATGCTCAACAGCGGACTCCTCGTCATCCAGAAGGAGTACCTCACCGACGCGTTCTGCGCACAGCTCGACGCCATCGGCCGCAGCGGGAAGTACGAGCTCGACAAGCACGACCAGGGCATCCTCAACGCCCTCCTCGACGGCGACTTCGTCGACCTCGACCCCCGGTACAACTACGTCAAGCGCCGCCTCTCCGGCGACCTCCCGGTCCCCGAGGAGACGGCCGTCCTGCACTTCACCGGCCGCCACAAGCCCTGGCAGGGCGGCGAGGCCGGCTACGGCCAGGCACAGGAGCGCTGGACCGAGTTCGACGTCCCCGACGCCGAACTGCACGCCGCCTACCTGGAGGCCGGCGACACCCTCCACCACGACCTCCTCGTCCACTACGGCACCCCGCACGTCGAGCGCACCGGCGACGTCGACACCGCCCGCAAGGTCGCCCTCGCCCACATCGGCGCCGGCGACTACCAGTCGGCCGTCGACATCCTGGAGCGCGTGCACCTGCCCGTCGACGAGGCCTGGCCGCACGAGGTGTACGGGAACGCCCTGATGAGCGTCTCCCGCTACGACGAGGCCCGCGCCCAGCTGCAACTGGCCACCGCCGCCCCCAACCGGGCCGCGACCGCCTACGCCCGCCTCGCCCAGATCGAGTGGGTGCACGGCGACGACACACAGGCGCAGAAGCACGCGACGGCCGGCCTCACCGTCGACCCGACCCACCGCGCCAGCCGCATCTGGCACCAGCGCACCACCGGCGTCCCCGCCCAGCCGGCCGGCCGCCCCGAGGACCAGCTCGCGCACGTCGCCTTCTACATGGACCGCCAGGGCAACGCCGGCGACAAACTGCTCCCGGAGAGCGTCCGGCTCGCCTTCGGCCCCGACACCACCGGCCGCCGCTGGCACTCCGTGCACGCCCACCGGCTCTTCGACGAGGCCGCCCTGGAACGCGTCAACGCCCGCAAGGGCCTGGTCATCGGCGGCGGCGGCCTGTTCATCCCGGACACCATGCCCAACGGCAACAGCGCCTGGCAGTGGAACGTCCCGGACGACCTCCTGAACCGCATCGACGTGCCCATCGCGGTCTACGCCGTCGGCTTCAACGCCTTCGACGGCCAGTCCTACCGCGCCGAGCGCTTCCGGTCCTCGCTGCGCCAACTCGTCGAGCGGTCCTCCTTCTTCGGGCTGCGCAACCACGGCTCGATCGAGAAGGTGCGGGCGATGCTCCCGTCCCGTCTGCACGACCGGGTCCGCTTCCAGCCCTGCCCCACCACCGTCACCCGCCAGCTGGTCGACGGCTGGCAGGACCCGGCCCGACGCGACGACACCATCCTCCTCAACGCCGCCTACGACCGCGCGGGCCTGCGCTTCGGGCACGACTACGGCCACTTCCTCGCCCAGACGGCCAAGGCCGTGCGCGAGCTGGGCGAGCTGGCCGAGGTGAAGTGCGTCGCGCACTCCCTCGACGACGAGAAGCTCGCCTTCGACCTGCGCCGCGAGCACGGCGTCTCACTGCCCGTCATCCCGATGTACGACTTCGACAACGACGAGATCCGCGCCCTGTACGCCCGCACCAAGCTCGTCATCGGCATGCGCGGCCACGCCGGGATGATCCCCTTCGGCTGCGGCACGCCCATCATCAGCCTCATCTCGCACCCCAAGATGGCGTACTTCCTGCGCGACATCGACCGGCCCGAATGGGGCGTCTCGGTGCACGACCGCGACCTCGCCGCCGTCCTCGTGGAGCGCTCCCGCGACCTGCTCGCCGACCACGACCGGACCGTCGCCGACGTCCACGGCCGGCAGCAGGAGCTGTGGAAGACCACCGAGGCGAACGCCGCAGACCTGCGCGCCGTCCTGGGCGGCTGAGCCATGGCGACGACCGCCGCCGAGGCCGACGCGCCCGCCACCGCGAGAGACAACCGCGCCCGCCGGTCACCCCTGTGGTGGCCGGTGGTCGCGGCCCCGGCCGCGGCGGCCGTCGTGTACACGGTCCTCACCCGCCGGCTGACGGGCGACCTCCAGTACGTGCTCGCCGCCCTGCGCGTGGGCGGCGAGGCCGGCTACTCCCCGTCCGAGGTCTTCACCCACCGGCCGTTCTTCTACCGGTGGTTCGTGGCCCTGCTCGACCTGCCCACCTCCGGCGGCGTGGTCGTACGGGAGACGATCATCGAAGCCGAGGGCGCGGTCATCGTGGCCGCGGCCGCCCTCGCCCTGTACACGGCGCTCCGGCGCCGGACCACCCCCCGCGAGGCGGCTCTCACGGCGGGCGCCACCGGGCTCGTCCTCGTCCTCGCGCCGCGCACCGACTTCCTGCAGCCGGAGTGGACGGCGGCGGTGCTGACGGTCTTCGGCATCGCCGCCGCCCTCGGCGTCCGCCGCCCCTGGCCGGCCGCCCTCCTCGCCGCACTCCCGCTCGGGCTCGCGGTGATGATGAAGTACTCCACCGCCTCCACGGCCGCCTTCGGCATCCTTCTCCTGTGGGCCGTCGACCGCGGCCGCGCCGTACGCGTCGCCCTGGTCGCCGTCGTGGGCGCGATCACGCTCTTCGGGCTGAGCGTCCTCGCCGGCTCCCACGAGCTGCAGTGGACCGAGGACATGCCGCAGATCAACCAGTCGGCCCTCAGCCGCACCGGCGTCCACCCGGGCTTCATCCTCCACCGCTCCTTCGAGTTCCTCGCCGACCGGGCCGTCCTCACCCCGGTGCTCCTCCTCCTGCCCGGCGCGCTCCTGCTGCTCCTCACCCGCGTCCAGGGCCGCGCCCGCCGCCTCGAACTCCTCACGATCGCCGTCCTCATCGGCCTCGGCTCGCTGGCCGTGGTGGTCGTCCAGGGCAACTGGTTCCTCTACCACGCCGTCCAACTGACGGTCGTGGCCGCCGCGATGTGGGGCCTCGCGGTGGCCGGCTCACCGACACCCCCGTGGTGCTTCGGCGCCGTGTCACTGCTGTACGGCGCACTGCCCGCGCTCTACACCCACGCGTCCAAGGGGCTCCAGAGGCCGGCGGCGGTGTGGGCGCTCGGGCTCCTCGCCCTGCTCGCCGCGGTGGCCGACACCCGGCTGCGAGGCCGGCCCGGACGATCGGCGGCCCTGGTCGCGCTCTGCGGGGTCGTCCTGCTGGCCGGCCCCGTCTGGCCCGACTCCCCGCACCTGGTGCAGTACGGCAAGGTCTCCTCGACCAGCGCGTCCTTCCTGCGCAACACAGAGCGCAAGCAGGCCGACGCCGACCGGCTGCGCGCCCGGATCCCGGCGGGCGCCCGCGTCCTGTACCTGGCCTTCGGCGACACGACGTACTACGTCGACCACCCCGCCCAGTGCCGCTATCCCATCGCCACCTTCCTCCAGCGCTCCCGCTTCCTCCCGGACGTCGCCGACCTGAAGTCCTTCAAGGAGAACGCGGACTGCGTCGACCACGACCCGGCGCCCTACGCGATCCTGGACCGCGCCTGGTTCCGCCTCGCCTACGTCGACGCCGGCCTGCGGCGGCGCGTGCAGGCGACGTACGACTGCCCGCCGCTGGACCCGAAGACACCGCTGGTGGTGTGCAGGCGCAGGTAGCCTGCCCGGACATGAGGGACATGAGGGAGGGGCCCCGGTCACCCAGGGCCCCTCCCTCATGTCCCTCATGCCGTGGGTGCGGGTCAGCGCAGCCCCAGCGACCCCGTCACCTTGCGGGCCATCTCCACCGAGTAGCTCTGGCCGCGGTCCTGCGGGTAGATCTGGGCCATCGTCGCCAGCGTGACCCGGCTCATCGGGGTCTCGTGGCCGGGGATCAGCGCCCGGTACTGCGGCGTCACGACCGGCTGGGCGAACCCGGCCTTCGAGAAGTGCCAGTCCTTGATCCAGGACGTGTCGAAGGCGGGGTTGATCCGCCGCAGATACGGCACGAACGCGTTCAGCAGCTCACCGGGCTCGCCGGTGAACCGCCAGTCCTCCCGCTCGACGTAGTTGCCGACGTAGAGGACGTGCCGCCCGCCGTACACGGCCGGGTCGATCATCCGCGTGTGCTCGACGACCGCCAGGAACGGGAAGTCGGGCTCGTTGATGTTGAGCCAGTAGTACGGGATCACGCTGCGGTCCAGTTCGAGGACGAAGCAGGTCGCGCCCAGGTACTGGTTCTTCCACACCGCGTCCTCGGCCGGCAGCCCGGCCGCCTTGGCGAAGGCCGGCTGCGGGGTGGTGACGATCAGTCGGTCGAAGCGGTACGTCGAGCCGTCCGCGCAGGTGACGACGGGCGTGTCGCCGTCCTGCCGGATGGTCTGCACCGCCTTGCCGAACTCCACCTTCCCGCCGCGCTCCTCGATCCCGTCCCGCAGCGCCGCGTAGACCCGCTCGAACCCGCCGTCCACATAGCCGAGTTCGAACGTCCGGCAGTGGATACGGGCCCACAGCCACGCCATCGACACCTGCTCGGCCCGGTCGCCGAACTTGCCCTTCAGCAGCGGCTCCCAGATCGCCGCCGTGGCCCTGCGCCCCGCCCACTTCCGCAGCCAGGCGAGCGCGGTGAGATCGTTGAACCGCTCCCCGCCCCGCACCGCCTTCAGCACCGCCGCCGAACCGGAGAACCGCACGGCGTCCACCGGGGAGAACTCCGGGAAGCGCAGCATGTCGAACGGGGTGGTGAAGTCGATCAGCTTCCCGCCCCGGAAGATGCCGGTCGTCGGCTTGTGGAAGCGCAGCGCGTCCCCGAGCCCCAACTCCTCGATCAGCCCGATCATGGCCTTGTCGCTGCGGAAGATGTGGTGGTAGTAGCGCTCCAACGGGACCCCGCCCACCTCCAACGAGGCGGCCAGCCCCCCGAGTTCGGCGGCCGCCTCCAGGATGGTCACCTGATGGCCGGCGCGCACGGCGTCCCAGGCGGCGGTGAGGCCGGTGGCGCCCGCGCCGATGATGCCGAGGTTCATGCGAAGCTCCACTTTCTGTTGAGCACGAACTGCAGCGCCAGGACCAGGGGCAGCGAGGCCGCCTTGACGAGGTTGGCGTCGATCCCCAGGCCGTCGGTGAAGGCGAGGAAGAGCAGGTTCGTCAGGGCGATGCCGGTCAGGCCGACGGCGTAGAAGCGCAGGAAGCGGACGACGATCCGGTCCCGGCGCTCGAAGGTGAACCGTGCGTTGAGGACGAAGTTGTTGGTGATGGCGAGCGTCGTGCTGATCACGTTGGCGAGCTGCTCGTCCATCCCCGCCACGTTGTGCAGCAGCAGGAAGACGGCGAGGTCGAGAGCGACGCCGCTGCCCCCGATGAGGGTGTAGCGGACCAGTTGGCGCACGGTCTGGGAGTCCGAGGACCCGGGCGTCGCCTGGATCCCGGCCGTGGTCTCAGTCATCGGCCTTCGAACCGCCGATCACCTCGCGCACCAGGTACAGCGGACGCCCCTGCGTCTCGCTGTAGATGCGCCCCACGTACGTGCCGATCACACCGACGGAGAGCATCTGGACGCCGCCGAGGAACAGCACGACGACCATGAGCATCGTCCAGCCGGAGACCGTGATGTCGGGCCGGAAGAACTTCATCGCCAGCGCGTAGACGATGCCGATCAGGGAGAGCGCCAGGACGAGGAAACCGAGCCGGGTGATCATCTTCAGCGGCACGGTGGAGAAGCTGGTGACGCCGTCGATGGCGAGCTTGGCCATCTTGCGCAGCGGGTACTTCGTCTCGCCCGCGAACCGCTCGTCCCGGTCGAACGCCACCGTCGCCTGCCGGTAGCCCATCGAGGCGACGATCCCGCGCACGAACCGGCTGCGCTCGCGGTACTTGCGCAGCTCGTCGGCGACCCGCCGGTCCAGGAGCCGGAAGTCCCCGGTGTCCAGCGGGATGTCCACCTCGGTGGTGGAGCGCAGGACGCGGTAGTAGAGGTGCGCGGTGGTCCGCTTGAACAGCGTGTCCTGGCGGCTGCGCCGCCGCGCGTGCACGATCTCCGCGCCCTCGCGCCAGGCGTCCACCAGCTCCAGGCTGACCCGCGGCGGGTCCTGGAGGTCGGTGTCCATGACGATCACCGCGTCGCCCCTGGCGACGTCCAGACCGGCCGTGATGGCGATCTGGTGCCCGAAGTTGCGGGCGAAGTCGACCACCCGGACCCGGTCGTCCCGCTCCGCGAAACCCCGCAGGGTCGCGAGCGAGCCGTCGGCGGAGCCGTCGTTGACGTAGACCAGCTCGAAGTCGAGGTCCGGGCGGCCTTCGAAGGCGGCGGTCAGCTCGGTGTGGAAGGCGGTGATGCCGTCCTGCTCGTTGTAGACCGGCAGGACATAGGAGATCAGCGGCCGCCGGTCCGGCGCGGGTTCCACTGCGGCCAGGGTCAACGAGGCGGCAGCGGGCGGGCGTATGTCCTGCTGGGTCATCTCGGCCCGCCCGCGATCCTGAACGGGACTGTGGAGAACGCTATTTGCAGCATTCGGGGAAGCTATGGAGCCACGGTTAACCCCAGGCCAACTCCTCGCATCCGGAAGAGGGCGGCCCCATTGCTCTTCATCTTTTCTGGTTTATTGCTTCATTTCGCGATGGTCATCGCCGGTTCAACGCTTGATCGATTTCCGCAATGACTTCGCTCGCCGTACCACCCGGCGGGCCGTGGAGTTTCGCGGCAGGAATGCCAGCCGCTCCGGGATGCCGCCGGGCAGACCCAGCGAGGTGAGGCGCTTGCGCTTGAAAAAGCGCTGGGTGCGCGGGCCGAGACGCGTGCGCAGATAGTTCTCCGCCGTCGGGCGCAGACCCGGGTGGATCTGCGGCTGCATGACGAAGCCGACCGCGCCGACCAGCCCGGCCACCGTGTCGGCGGGCACGGTCTCCTCCCGTTCCTCCAGGTCCGGCAGCAGCGCGTCGGCCAGGACCACCGGCACCCGGTTGCTGTTCTGGAACGGCGTCAGGCGGTCCAGCAGCGGCTCGGTGCCCAGCCGGGCCACCGGCAGCTCGTAGAACGCGGACGCGGTGAACAGGGCGGTGGAGAAGCAGCCCACGACCAGCGCGGGCCGCGCCCTGTCGAACAGCACCTCGGCGAGGACCGGTGTGTCGAGCACCGTCAGCGCCACGCCCAGCTTCTCCGCCTCGGCCTCCAGGAGGCGGCTGTAGCGGGCCGGGGCGGTCGGATGCGGCTTGAACACGACCGAGCGGTGCCCGCGGGCCACCGCCCCCCGCATCATCCGCACATGCAGGTCCTCCTCCTCCTTGACGGAGAGGATGTCCAGCGCGGACAGGTACTGGCCCAGCAGCAGCGCGGAGTCGTCCGGCAGCTCGGGAAGGGCCGGCACGGCCTCGGCGACCTGGCCGAGCACCTTCAGGAACGCGCTCGTCGGCACCGTCTGCGCGGGCACCCCGAACTCGGTCAGCAGCAGGGGCGTGAGGCCTGCCACCAGGTCGAGGTGGAGCAGTCGGCGCACCCGGGTGCCGATCAGCGGATCGAGCTTGTTGCGGGTGGGCCCGTAGCTCATCAGCCCGTCGGCGTAGACCTCGACGGGCGCTCCGGGGAACACCTGGGCGATGGCCTGGGCGGGGTTGACCTGGATCGACTCCAGGACGATCTCCACCTGGTCCTCGCCCAGCTCCCACAGCAGCCGCAGATACCGCTCGAACAGCGGGACGTCGTCGGGGCGCGGCGACCACGCCCCCGGGTGGAACGGGCTGATCGCGTCGTTCCAGGACAGCACCTGGTCGAAGCGGCCGCGCAGCGGCTCGAAGCCCGGCATCTCGTCGACGGCCGGGGTGGTCTCCGGGGTCGTGGCGTTGTTGCACACCAGCAGCAGCCGGCGGTCCGCCGCCGGGAAGCAGTCGGAGTCGAGCGCGGCGGCGAGCGTGGCGACGCCGTACAGCGTGGACGCGCAGAAGATCTGGGTACGGGACTGGGTACCGGACTGGGCGGGGGGCTGGGCGTGGGGCTGGGTGGGGGACATCAGGCGGCCGCCTTCGCGGTGGTGATCCTGCGCCGCAGTCGCCGCAGCTTGGAGGAGCGGCGCAGGTCCATGCGGTCGAGGACGTCGGTGAGCAGTTCCTGCGGCATGCGCTGTATGGCCGCAGAGCTCATCGCCCGCAGCTGCTTGGCGACGGCCGGCTCGAACTTGTCGATCTCCGCGAGATGGTGGGCGATGATCGCGCAGTACGTGCGCACCGCCTTCGGCAGCAGCCGGTCGGCCTCGCGGTCGGCCGCGGTCTCCTCGACGACCTGGTCGAAGGCGCGGATGAAGTCGAGCTGGCGGGCGTCGCCGATCTGGGTGAGGGAGGAGGCGACCCCGCGGCGGTAGAAGACGCCGTGCAGGTTCACCACGGCGAACGACTCCGCCTCCCGGTGCAGCTTCCAGATCCAGGGCCGGTCCTCGGCGGTGCGCAGCCCGTCGGTGAAGTGCAGCAGGCCCCGGTCCACCAGCCGGCGGTGGTAGACGCCGGCCCAGGCGTAGGCGTAGTCGACGGACGTCGAGCGGTCGGTGGGCAGGATCGCCTCGCGGGGGTTCAGCACCTCCCCGCGCCGCCCGAGCGGATGCCGGACGATCGTCCGGGCGCGGCCGGTGGCCTGGACGTGGTCGGTGCGGACGAAGTCGCAGCCCAGGGACTCGATCGAGGCGAGGAGTTCGCCGAGGTAGCCCCGGGCGACCCAGTCGTCGCCGTCCAGGAACGTCAGGTACTCGCCCCGCGCCGCGTCGAGACCGGTGTTGCGGGCGGTGGCGAGTCCGCCGTTCTCCTCATGACGGACGAAGCGCACCTGGGCGACCTGCGAAAGGTCCTCGACCGCCCGTTCGAGAATGGCCGGGGTCTCATCCTTCGATTTGTCGTCCACCAGCACGAACTCGAAGTCCGGGCGGGCGTTCAGCCGCAGACTTCCGAGCATGTCCGGGGCGTATTGCTGGACGTTGTAGAACGGCACGATCACAGAAAGCTTTGGCACCTGCGAAACCCTAGGAGCGCCCCCGGCAGCGAAACTTTCCGGTGCGGATACAGGGGGTGAACTCGATGTGTCGGAATGGTGCATCCCCTGTACTTTCCGGGAGCCGGGCGGCCAGTTCGACGTTCGGTGGCGTGCTGTTAACTTTTCGTTGAGTCCTGGTTGGGTAAAGCCAGGGTTTTGCTTCCTAGCGTCTTCCTCGTGCCAGCAAGTACTTCTCAGCCCCCGCGGATCGCCGTCCTCGCGGACTCCGACACCCGATGGAAATGGGGTGCGCTGACCGCTGCCAGGATCGCACCGGGCAGCGGCCCGTCCATGGAAGCCGGACCGCGCGAGGGCGCGCAAGTCGCCCCCGTCCTCGACGGCTTCCTGCTGCGCGGCCGTGCCACGCCCACCCCACGCCAGCTGGCCGAGGTCGGCGTGCGCGCCGACTCCCTGCGCGAGGTCACCGCCGTCGAGTTCCTGCGCGCCATGGCGCAGTCGTCGTACGACGTCCTCGTGCTGGCGCTGGTCGGCGGGGGCGTCCAGGCGATCCTGCACGGGCTCAAGCGGATCTGGGAGGCCGACGGGCAGGCCGACGGCGAGGGCGGGACCGACGGAGGAGTCGAGGGCCGGGCGAGGCGTCCCGTCGTCGTCACCGGCTATGTCGGCGTCGTCTACGAGAAGCTCGCCGACGGACTGCTGCTGCGCCACGGCGCGGACCTGGTCCTCGCCAACTCCCGTCAGGACGCCGAGCGTTTCCGCGCGGTGTACGAGGGGGTGGGCGCCGACGCCTCGGCGGTGACCGAGGTGGCCCTGCCGTTCCTGGGCGGCGCCCCGTACGCGGGCGAGCCCGACCCGGCCGCGGAGCAGGGGAGCAGGCCCTACACGGTCGTCTTCGCCGCGCAGCCCTCCGTACCGGAGAGCCGCAGGGACCGGGCGTACCTGCTGGAGCGGCTGGTGCGGCACGCGCGGCTGCACCCCGAGCGCGAGGTGCTGCTGAAGCTGCGCTCCAAGCCCGGCGAACACACCACCCACATCGAGGAGTTGCCCTACCAGAAGCTGGCGCAGAGGCACGAGCTGCCGTCCAACTTCCGCCTCGTCTACGGGAACATGGGCGAGGTCCTCGACCGCACCGACCTCATGGTCACGGTCAGCTCCACGGCCGCCCTGGAGTCCCTGCACCGCCGTATCCCCACCGTGGTCCTCACCGACCTCGGGGTGCGCGAGGCGCTCGGCAACCACCACTTCGTCGGCTCCGGCTGCCTCGCCTCCTGGGACCAGCTCGACGCCGGGCACCGGCCCGCCGAAGACCCGGAGTGGGTGGCCCGGCAGGGCGTCGCCCCGGACGGCGGGTACGCCACCGCCTTCGACCCGGCCCGCGAACGCATCGCCAAGCTGCTCGGCCGGCCCGGCGGTCTGCCGCCGCTGACCCCCTACTACACGCCCGCCACCGCGCCCGGCTATCTGCCCGGCATCCTCGCCCGCCACCACCTCGGCCCCGACGGCAGCCCGCTGCCCGGCGCCCCGGCCGCCGACCGGGAGCCGGGCCCGGTCCGCCAGATCGTCCGCAGGGCGGCCCGCGGCGCCTACCGGCACGGGGTGCAGCGGGTGGCGCCGGTCATCCGCCGGATGGGGGAGCTGTGAGCGCCGACCCGAAGCCGCACGGAGATGCGAAGCCGCACGGAGTTTTGAAGCCGCAAGGAGTTTTGAAGCCGCAAGGAGAAAAGGTCATGTCCGACTCACCAGCGGGGGTGCGTCGCGTCCTCGCCGTGATCCCCGCGCGCGGCGGCTCCAAGGGCGTCCCCGCGAAGAACCTCGCCCCCGTCGGCGGTGTGCCGCTGGTGGCCCGCGCGGTCCGCGAGTGCCGGGCCACCCGGCTCGTCACGGACGTCGTCGTCTCCACCGACGACCAGGCCATCGCGACGGCGGCCCGGGAGGCCGGGGCGGAGGTCGTGCTGCGGCCGGCCGCCATCGCCGGCGACACCGCCACCTCCGAGGCCGCCGTCCTGCACGCCATGGACGCCCACGAGACCCTGCACGGCTCCCCGGTCGACGTGGTGCTGCTCGTGCAGTGCACCAGCCCGTTCCTGGTCCGCGAGGACGTCGACGGGGTCGCCGCCGCCGTCGCCGAGCAGGGCGCGGACACGGCGGTGACGGTCGCCCCGTTCCACGGCTTCGTCTGGCGCGCCGCGGAGAACGCGGAGGGCGCCGGCGGCGGGAACGGCGTCAACCACGACAAGTCCTACCGCCCGCGCCGCCAGGACCGCCCCCAGGACTTCCTGGAGACCGGCGCCGCCTACGCCATGGACGCGGCCGGCTTCCGCGAGCACCGCCACCGCTTCTTCGGCCACACGGAGCTGGTGCGCACCGACCCGGCCCGCGTGCTGGAGATCGACGACGCGCACGAGCTGGCGCGGGCCCGGGCCCTGGCCCCCCTCTTCGACGCGGGCCGCTCCGGTTCCCTCCCGACCGCCGACGACATCGACGCGGTGGTCCTCGACTTCGACGGCACCCAGACCGACGACCGGGTGCTGATCGACTCCGACGGACGGGAGTTCGTCTCCGTGCACCGCGGAGACGGCCTCGGCATCGCCGCTCTGCGCAACTCGGGCCTGAAGATGCTGATCCTGTCCACGGAACAGAACCCGGTCGTCGCCGCGCGGGCCCGGAAGCTCAAGCTCCCGGTCCTGCACGGCATCGACCGCAAGGACCTCGCCCTCAAGCAGTGGTGCGAGGAGCAGGGCATCGCGCCCGAGCGCGTGCTCTACGTCGGCAACGACGTCAACGACCTCCCCTGCTTCGCCCTCGTGGGCTGGCCGGTGGCGGTCGCGAGCGCCCACGACGTCGTGCGCGGCGCCGCCCGCGCGGTCACCGCCGTACCCGGTGGCGACGGCGCGATCCGGGAGATCGCCGGCTGGATCCTCGGACCCTCTCTCGACTCTTCCGACGAATCCGCCGATCACGCCGATTCCTCCGCTCCCCTCACGCCCCTCACGCCCCTCACTCAGTAAGGACACGTTCCGCCATGAGCACCAACTCCCGCTTCCGCCTGCTCGGTTCACGCCCCGTCGGCCCCGGCCACCCCGTCTACGTCACCGGTGAGATCGGCATCAACCACAACGGCGACCTCGAGAACGCCTTCCGGCTGATCGACGCCGCCGCCGAGGCCGGCTGCGACGCCGTCAAGTTCCAGAAGCGCACCCCGGAGATCTGCACCCCGCGCGACCAGTGGGACATCGAGCGCGACACGCCCTGGGGCCGGATGACGTACATCGACTACCGCCACCGCGTCGAGTTCGGCGAGGACGAGTACCGCCAGATCGACGCGTACTGCCAGGAGAAGAACATCGCCTGGTTCGCGTCCCCGTGGGACACCGAGGCGGTCGCGTTCCTGGAGAAGTTCGACGTCCCCGCGCACAAGGTGGCCTCCGCCTCCCTCACCGACGACGAGCTGCTGCGCGCCCTGCGCGGCACCGGCAAGACGATCATCCTGTCCACCGGCATGTCGACCCCGCGTCAGATCCGCCACGCGGTCGAGGTCCTGGGCAGCGACAACATCCTGCTCTGCCACGCCACGTCGACCTACCCGGCGAAGGCCGAGGAGCTCAACCTCCGCGTGATCAACACGCTGGAGAAGGAGTACCCGAACGTCCCGATCGGCTACTCCGGCCACGAGACGGGCCTGCAGACCACCCTCGCCGCCGTCGCCCTCGGCGCCGTCTTCGTCGAGCGCCACATCACCCTCGACCGCGCGATGTGGGGCTCCGACCAGGCCGCCTCCGTCGAGCCGGGCGGCCTGTCCCGCCTGGTCCGCGACATCCGCACCATCGAGGCCTCCCTCGGCGACGGCGTCAAGAAGGTCTACGACTCCGAGCTCGGCCCCATGAAGAAGCTGCGCCGGGTCAGCGGCGTCGTCGCGGAGGCGGACATCGCCGCGGCGGCCGGCGAGCCGGTCGCGGTCTGACCAGCGGTCCACGACAGACACCCGACAGACACCCGATCAGATACCCGACAGATACACGACAACGGGACGGTCATACGAGGATGAGCCCCCGCGCCGGTGAGAGCACCGGCCCCACCCCCCACACCCTCGCGTTCGTCGAGAGCCCGGTGCAGCTCCTGAACGTGCTCGAATGGGCGCACGCCCAGGAACAGCCCGGCGCGGGGTTCACCCTCGTCGTCCTGTCCCCGACCGACCCGATGACCCGGGGCCAGCTGCGCCGCATGGCGGAACTGGCCCGCGAGGAGGGCCACACGGTCCGCTGGGAGGAGGCGAGAGGCGGCACGACGGCCCCCTTCCGCACGATCGGCGGCCTGACCCCCCTCCTGCGCAGGGCGAGGCGGGTGGTGATGGGCGACCCCTTCTCCCGCTACGTCCAGCTCCTGCTGACCATCACCACGGCGTCCGACCTGGTCGTGGTGGACGACGGCACGGCGACGATGGAGTTCGTGGGCCAGCTCGCCCGCGGCGAACGCCTGGTCCGCTGGCACCGCAAGGGCGGCCGCCCCGGCCCCCGCGACCTGCTCTTCGCCCCGGTGTCCGCCGCGGCCCGCCGCCGTCTGACCCCGAGCGAGGAGAGGCGGGTGGAGGTCTTCTCCTCCATGCCGATAGAGGACTCCCCCCAGGGCGTCACGGTCACCGCCAACGCCTTCGCCTGGACCCGGACCCGCTTCGGCCCGCCCCGCGTGACGAAGGGCGCGGACATGGTCGGCACGTCCCTGGTCGAGACCGGCGTGGTCGACGCCGACCGCTACCTGGAAGCCGTCAGCGCCCTGGCCAGGACCCACGGCGCCGCCCGCTACTTCGCGCACCGCCGCGAGAGCACCGACAAACTCCACCGCCTCGCCGTGGAGACGGGCCTGGAGGTGGTCCGCCCCGACCTCCCCCTGGAACTGATCGCCCGCAGAGGCCCCATCGGCCGAACGGTCCTCAGCTTCCCCTCCACCGTCGTCCACACCCTCCCCCTCGCCCTGGCCGGCACGGACGTCCGCGTAGCGGTCTGCGACATCGACCCGGCGTGGCTGACGGAGACCGCGTCACCGCGCGCACAGGGCTTCCTGTCGGGCGTGACGGGGACCGCGAGGGATGTGCATCGGCTGGCGGCGGTGAGCGTGGTCTGACATCCCGGTCCGTGGACAGAGGCCGCGTGCCGGTGCGGCTCGTGGTATCCGTGGAAGGAAGGAGAAGGGTGGGGAGCCGGACGTGAAGTCGGCGATTTTACCCATCCTCCACAGCAGCCATGCGCCGCGCGGCCAACTTTTCTTCCTCCAACAGGTTGAACTTTTGTTGATCGGGTCAGTTGACCGCCTCGGCGTCCTACCCTTCAGAGGGTGAAGCAACTGATGTCCCGAGAGTCCGAGGCCGATCCTTCAGGGGAAGAAGTGCTCCCCGGCGCCCTGCCCGGCACACTGCCGGACGCCCTGCGCGCCGAACTCGTCGCCTTCCGTCGCGACCTGCACATGCACCCCGAGCTCGGCAACCAGGAGTTCCGTACGACCGCCGCGATCAAGGCGCGCCTGGAGCAGGCGGGCCTCAGGCCGCGCGTACTCGCCGTCGGGACCGGCCTCATCTGTGACATCGGGACAGAGGAGATCGGCGCAGGGGGGATCGGCGCAGAGGAGACCGGCACCGGGGAGGGCGAGGGCTTCCGGGGCGGCGGCACGCCCATCCTCGCCCTGCGCGCCGACATCGACGCGCTGCCCATCCCCGACATGAAGACCGAGTGCGCGTACCGCTCGACCGTGCCCGACCGCGCGCACGCCTGCGGCCACGACGTGCACACCACCGTCGTCCTCGGCGCCGGCCTGGTCCTCGCCGAGCTGCACCGGCAGGGGCGGCTCCCGCGGCCCGTGCGGCTGATCTTCCAGCCCGCCGAGGAGGTGCTGCCCGGCGGCGCCGCCGACGTCATCGAGTGCGGGGCGCTGGACGGCGTGGGCCGGATCATCGCCGTGCACTGCGACCCGCGGGTCGACGCCGGCTTCGTCGGGCTGCGCGAGGGGGCCATCACCTCCGCCTGCGACCGCCTGGAGATCGCCCTGGACGGGCCCGGCGGCCACACCGCCCGCCCCCACCTCACCACCGACCTGGTCACCGCCGTCGCCCGGGTCGTCACCGACGTGCCCGCGCTGGTCGGCCGCCGCGTCGACACGCGCGCCGGGCTGGCGGTCACCTGGGGCCGCATCGAGAGCGGCCACGCCCCGAACGTGATCCCGCAGCACGCCGAGCTCTCCGGCACCGTCCGCTGCCTGGACCTCGAGGCCTGGCGGCAGGCCCCGGACATCGTGGTCGCCGCGATCGACGAGGTCGCCAACCTGCACCGCGCCAAGTCCGAGATCACCTACGTCCGCGGCGTCCCCCCGGTCGTCAACGACGCCGACGTCACCGGGCTGCTGCGCGACGCCATGGTGGCCCGGCGCGGCGAGGCGTCCGTGCAGAGCACCGAGCAGAGCCTCGGCGGCGAGGACTTCTCCTGGTACCTGGAGCGGGTGCCCGGCGCCATGGCCCGGCTCGGCGTCCGCACCCCCGGCGAGCGCACGGTCCGGGATCTGCACCAGGGCGACTTCGACGCCGACGAGTCCGCGATCACCGTGGGCGTGGAGCTGTTCACGGCGGCCGCGCTGCTGGACGCGGCGACACGGCAGGCGTGACCGGAAAGGTCGCCTGAGACGGACCGAAGACAAAGGGATGGGCAAGGGGATGAAGGGGCGCCGGAAACGCGCCCCTTCATCCCCTTGTGTCACCCGCCCGTAACCGTCGGGAGACGCTTGTAACCCGGTGGCGGCACGAATCGATAACAGCCCGGAGAAACCCCGTTCCCCTCGCCGTCTACGCGCGTTACTGTGCGCGAAATCGCCACCGGGAACGGCTTGTTGGGGAGCCCTCCCGGAACGGCGCCACCAAGGGGAAACGGCCCGGTCACGGCGCCGTGGCGAATCGAAGGGTGCTTGCTGTGCGTCTCATATCCCGGAGGACCAGATTCTCCCAGGCAGCGGTGACCGTCACGGTCGTCGCGCTCGCGGCCGTCGGCTGCGGCAAGTCCAGCACCGACTCCAAGTCCAGCGACACGGAGTCCGGCAGCAGCGGCAGCAGCACGTACTCGGGCAAGGGCATCGGCCTCGCGTACGACATCGGCGGCAAGGGCGACCAGTCGTTCAACGACGCGGCCTACGCCGGCTTCGAGAAGGCCGAGAAGGAATTCAAGATCAGCGGCCAGGACATCGAGCCGCAGGACGGCGAGTCCGACGCGGACAAGGTGCAGCGCCTGACGCAGCTCGCCCAGGCCGGCTACAACCCGGTGATCGGCGTCGGCTTCGCCTACGCGCCGGCCGTCAAGGAGGTCGCGGCCAAGTTCCCGAAGATCACCTTCGGCATCATCGACGACGAGCAGATCCAGGCGAAGAACGTCGCCGACATGGTCTTCCACGAGGAGCAGGCCTCCTACCTGGCCGGCGTCGCCGCGGCCAAGGCCACCAAGAAGGACCACATCGGCTTCATCGGCGGCGTGGACATCCCGCTGATCCACAAGTTCGAGGCCGGCTACGTCCAGGGCGCCAAGTCGGTCAAGCCGAACATCAAGATCGAGTCGCAGTACCTGACGGAGACGGCCCAGGAGGGCGGCTTCTCCAGCCCCGACAAGGGCAAGGACGCGGCGAGCGGTCAGATCGAGGCCGGCGCGGACGTCCTCTACCACGCGGCCGGCCTGTCCGGTCAGGGCGTGATCACCGAGGCCGCCGCCAAGAAGGTGTGGGCGATCGGCGTGGACTCCGACCAGTACAGCCAGTCCGCACTGGCCTCGTACAAGGACTACATCCTCGGCTCGGCGCTGAAGAACGTCGGCGGCGCGGTCTACGACCTGGTGAAGTCCGTCTACGAGGGCAAGCCCCTGTCCGGCGTGGTCCGCGGCAGCCTCTCCAACGACGGCGTCGGCTTCGCCGACTCCAACCCGAAGTACAAGGCCATGACCGACGTGGTCGCCGCCGTCGACAAGGCGAAGAAGGACATCATCGACGGCAAGATCACGGTCAACACCAAGTAACGCCGGGCAACGGCTTTCCGGAACCCCGCCGAGCCGTTTTCTACGCCCTAATGGGCGTCCTCGCAGCCCATGCGCCCCTTGCTTCCCGCAAGGGGCGCTTTGCTGTCCGTAGTCTGGGCCGCATCTGTGGCCACAGCTCGGTAACGGACCGGACAGAAGGGTTTTTCCGTCTGGTCTACGCGCGTTACGCTGCGGCGGAACCAGCGCCTGGTATGGGCGCATGCACAAAGGAGTCAAGTTCCATGCGCCGGGTGTCCCGTATCGCCGTTGCGGGTGTTGCTACCGCAGCCCTCGCCGTGACCGTTTCCGCCTGTGGAAGCTCGTCCACGTCCTCGTCCTCCTCCGCCAGCAGCGACAAGAACCTGGGCCTCGCCCTCGCGTACGACGTCGGCGGCAAGGGCGACCAGTCCTTCAACGACGCCGCCACCGCCGGCCTGGACAAGGCCGACAAGGAGTTCGGCTACAAGTCCACCGCGGTCGAGCCGCAGGACGGTGAGTCCGACGCGGACAAGGTGCAGCGTCTGGAGAGCCTCGCCAAGCAGGGCTACAACCCGGTGATCGGCGTCGGCTTCGCCTACGCGCCGGCCGTCAAGGAGGTCGCGGCCAAGTACCCGAAGACCACCTTCGGCATCGTCGACGACGAGACCATCAAGGCCGACAACGTCGCCGACCTCGTCTTCCACGAGGAGCAGGCCTCCTACCTCGCCGGCGTCGCGGCCGCCAAGGCCACCAAGACCAACACCGTGGGCTTCGTCGGCGGCGTGGACGTCCCGCTGATCCACAAGTTCGAGGCCGGCTTCAAGCAGGGCGTCGAGGACACCAAGAAGGGCGTCACGGTCAAGTCGCAGTACCTGACCGAGACCGCGGCCGAGGGCGGCTTCTCCAGCCCCGACAAGGGCGAGAGCGCCGCCGAGGGCCAGATCGACGCCGGTGCGGACGTTGTCTACGCCGCCGCCGGTCTGTCCGGCCAGGGCGTCATCAAGGCCGCCAACGCCCACAAGGTCTGGGCGATCGGCGTCGACTCCGACCAGTACAAGCAGGACGCGCTGGCGAAGTACAAGGACTCGATCCTGACCTCCGCCATGAAGAACGTCGAGGGCGCGGTCTACACCCTGGCCAAGTCGGTCAAGGACGGCAAGCCGGAGACCGGCGTGGTCCGCGGCAGCCTCGAGAACGGCGGCGTGAGCGTGTCGAACTCGAACCCGACCTTCGCCGACAACGCCGACATCCAGGCCGCGCTCAAGAAGGCCGAGGCCGGCATCAAGGACGGCACGATCACCGTCAAGACCTCCTGACCCGAGGTCCACGGGCCCGTCGTGGGCCTGTCGGAGACTTGTCGTAGGCATGGCCAAAAATACGCTGTAATGACAGCGTTACGGCCTCGGAACGGGCGCGGGGAAGGATGACCTCCCCGCGCCCCGTTCACGCGGCAGAATGCTCGGAACGTTCGGAACTGATCGACAACGGATCGACACGGAAACTTGATCGATCAGATCCTGGTCCGGGCACTATTTAAAGCAGGGGCGCTACGCGCGTAGAGCGGCCCCTTTCCCAAGGAGAGTGCGCCATCGACGCGTCCAGCAGCCCTCCGCTCACCGCACCGTCGCCGATCGCGGTAGAGCTGACGGGGATCACCAAGCGCTTCCCCGGTGTCGTCGCCAACCACGACATCCACCTGACCGTCAGCAAGGGCACCGTGCACGCCCTCGTCGGCGAGAACGGCGCCGGCAAGTCGACGCTCATGAAGATCCTCTACGGCATGCAGAAGCCGGACGAGGGCACCATCGCGATCGACGGCGAGCAGGTCGCCTTCTCCAGCCCCGCCGACGCCATCGCCCGCGGCATCGGCATGGTCCACCAGCACTTCATGCTCGCCGACAACCTCACCGTCCTGGAGAACGTGGTCCTGGGCAGCGAGAAGCTGTACGGCATCGGCGGCAACGCCCGTAAGAAGATCAAGGAGATCTCCGACCGCTACGGCCTCGGCGTACGCCCGGATGCCCTGGTCGAGGACCTCGGCGTCGCCGACCGCCAGCGCGTGGAGATCCTCAAGGTCCTCTTCCGCGGCGCCACGACCCTCATCCTCGACGAGCCGACCGCCGTCCTCGTCCCGCAGGAGGTCGACGCACTCTTCGACAACCTGCGCGAACTGAAGTCCGAGGGCCTGTCGGTCATCTTCATCTCCCACAAGCTGGGCGAGGTGCTCTCCGTCGCCGACGAGATCACCGTCATCCGGCGCGGTACGACCGTCGGCACCGCCGTCCCCGCCGAGACGACCCCGCGTCAGCTCGCCGAGATGATGGTCGGCAGCGAACTGCCCACCCCGGAGACCGCCGAGTCCACGGTCACCGACAAGCCGGTCATCGAGGTCCGCAACCTCACCGTCTACGCCAGCGGCGGCGCCTCCCTGGGCGTCGAGGCCGAGCCCGTGGGCCCCGGCTCCATGGTCGAGGCCCCCGGCGAGGTCAAGAGGGCCCTCGACGACGTCAGCTTCACCATCCACGCCGGCGAGGTCATGGGCGTCGCCGGAGTCGAGGGCAACGGCCAGACCGAGCTGATCGACGCGCTGATCGGCACCAAGAACGCCGACTCCGGCCAGATCGCCTTCCTCGGCGAGGACATCACCCCCTGGCCCACCCGCAAGCGCCGCGAGTCCGGCGTCGGCTACATCCCCGAGGACCGCCACCGCCAGGGCCTGCTCCTGGAGGCCCCCCTCTGGGAGAACCGCATCCTCGGCCATGTCACCGAGGCCCCCAACGCCAAGGGCTTCTGGCTCAACCCCAAGGGCGCACAGGCCGACACCCGCCGGATCGTCGAGGAGTACGACGTCCGCACGCCCGGCATCGACGTCACCGCCGCCTCCCTCTCCGGCGGCAACCAGCAGAAGCTGATCGTCGGCCGCGAGATGAGCCACAGCCCGAAGTTCCTGATCGCCGCCCACCCCACGCGCGGTGTGGACGTCGGCGCACAGGCCCAGATCTGGGACCGCATCCGCGAGGCCCGCCGCGAGGGACTGGCGGTGCTGCTGATCTCCGCCGACCTGGACGAGCTGATCGGCCTGTCGGACACCCTGCGGGTGATCTACAACGGCAGGCTGGTCGCCGACGCCGACCCGGCCGCCGTCACCCCGGAGGAGCTCGGCTCCGCCATGACCGGCGCCGCGTCCGGTCACCTCGAACACGTAGAGACGCCCACAGAGCCCGCAGAGTCCACAGAGTCCGCAGTGGGCGACGCAGCCGCCGGTCCGGAGGACGAGGCCCGATGAAGAAGTTCGACAAGGAGCGCGTGCTCCTCGCGGTGGCCGGCCCGGTCATCGCGCTCGTCGCGGCGATCCTGCTGACCTCGGTCGTGCTGGTCGCCTCCGGCAAGAACCCGTTCGAGCCGTACTCCCTGATGCTGGAGCAGATCGGCTACTCCGACATCCAGGTGCTGATCCTCAACCAGGCGTCGATGTACTACATCGCCGCGCTGGCGGTGGCCATCGGCTTCCGGATGAACCTGTTCAACATCGGCGTCGACGGCCAGTACCGGCTGGCCGCCATGATGACCGCCGTCGTCGGGGCGCACGTCGCCCTGCCGGCCGCCCTCCAGATCCCCTTCCTGCTGCTCGTCGGCGCGCTCACCGGCGCCTTCTGGGCCGGCATCGCGGGCGTCCTGAAGGTCACCCGGGGCGTCAGCGAGGTCGTTGCGACGATCATGCTCAACGCCATCGCCACCAGCGTCATCGGCTACCTCACCCTCGAGAACATGTGGGGCGTGCAGGTCGGCAACAACAACACCACCGGCATCATGAAGGACTCCGGCTGGATGCCCGGCATCAACCTGGGCGCGGACGTCGGCGAGATCTACGGCCTGGTCTTCCTCGCCATCGCCCTCGGCGTCGTCTACTGGGTCGTCCTCAACCGCACCCGCTTCGGCTTCGACCTGCGCGCCACCGGCGAGTCGGAGACCGCGGCCGCCGCCTCCGGCGTCGACGCCAAGCGGATGGTCCTCACCGCCATGCTGATCTCCGGCGGCATCGCGGGCCTCTCCGGCCTGCCGCTGCTGCTCGGCGACGCGCACACCTACAGCCTGAGCTTCCCCACCGGCCTCGGCTTCACCGGCATCACCATCGCCCTGCTCGGCCGCAACAACCCGGTCGGCATCGCCTTCGCCGCCCTCCTGATCGCCTTCCTCGACAAGGCCTCTCCCGCCCTCGACTACGCCACCCCGGTCGCGTACGAGAAGGAGATCGCCACGATCATGCAGGGTCTCATCGTCTTCGCGGTCGTCATCTCCTACGAGGCCGTACGCCAGTGGGGTCTGCGCCGCCAGCAGAAGCGCGTCGGCGCCGAGCTCGCGGCCGCCGCCCAGAACACCGAGAAGGAGGTGGCGGCCCGATGAGCGCCACGACCACCGCCAAGCCGTCGGCGAAGCAGCCCGCCAAGTCCGGCCGCCGTATGTCGCTCCCGGTCCTCCTGCTGGTCATCGCGGGCGTGCTGGTGCTGACCTCCGTCGTCCGGCTGATCACCGGCGCGGACGGCATCACCTCCACCGGCCAGATGTCCACCGCGCTGCGCCTGGCCGTCCCGATCGGCCTCGCCGGCCTCGGCGGTCTGTGGGCCGAGCGCGCGGGCGTCGTCAACATCGGCCTCGAGGGCATGATGATCCTCGGCACCTGGTTCGGCGCCTGGGCCGGCTACCAGTGGGGCCCGTGGACCGGCGTCGTCTTCGGCATCCTCGGCGGCGCGCTGGGCGCCGTCCTGCACGCCGTCGCGACCGTCACCTTCAACGTGAACCACATCGTCTCCGGTGTGGCGATCAACATCCTGGCCCTGGGCACCACCCGCTACCTGTCGAAGTTCACCTTCGAGGACGCCCCGCAGGGCTCCTCCAAGCAGTCCCCGCCGATCGACTCGCTGGGCACCTTCGACATCCCAGGACTCTCCAGCTGGCTGGACACGCTCAACGAGAAGCACTGGTTCCTGGTCTCGGACATCGCCGGCCTGGTCGGCGGTCTGATCACCGACCTGTCGCCGCTCACCGTCGTCGCCGTCGCCCTCGTCCCGGTCACCTGGTGGGTCCTGTGGCGCACCGCGTTCGGCCTGCGGCTGCGCTCCTGCGGCGAGAACCCGGTCGCGGCGGAGTCGCTCGGCGTCAACGTCTACAAGTACAAGTACATCGCCGTGATCATCTCGGGCGGCTTCGCCGGCCTCGGCGGCGCCTTCCTGTCCATCGTCGCCTCGAACGTGTACCTGGACGGCCAGACCGCCGGCCGCGGTTACATCGGTCTCGCCGCGATGATCTTCGGCAACTGGATGCCGGGCGGACTGGCGCTGGGCGCGGGCCTGTTCGGCTACACCGACAGCCTCAACCTGCGCGGCGGCACCACCAACGTGCATGCGCTGATCCTGCTGCTGGCGATCCTGCTGGTGTTCGGCGCCGCGTACCTCGCCTGGAAGAAGAAGTACGTCTCCGCCCTGATCACCGCCGCGGTGTCGGCCCTGATGTTCGTCTGGTACTCCACCACGAACGAGGTCCCGCGCCAGGTCGTGACGGCGGCCCCGTACCTCGTCACCCTCCTGGTGCTCGCCCTCTCCTCGCAGCGTCTGCGGATGCCGAAGGCGGACGGCCTGCCGTACCGGAAGGGACAGGGCAAGTGACCCCGGCCGCCGCCCCGGCCGCCCCGGCCGACTGGGACACGCTGCGCGAGGTGGCCCGCGAGGCCATGCGCCACGCGTACGCCCCCTACTCGGGCTACCCCGTCGGGGTCGCGGCCCTGGTGGACGACGGCCGTACGGTCTCCGGCTGCAACGTCGAGAACGCCAGCTACGGACTCGGCCTGTGCGCCGAGTGCGGGCTGGTCTCGGAGCTCCAGCGGACCGGCGGCGGCCGCCTCACCCACTTCACCTGCGTCGACGGCCGCGGCGAGATCCTCGTCCCGTGCGGCCGCTGCCGCCAGCTGCTCTACGAGTTCGGCGGGGCCGACCTCCTGCTGGAGACGCCGGCCGGGATCCTGCCCCTCTCCGAGATGCTCCCGCAGGCCTTCGGGCCGGACCACCTCACCAAGTAACTCCCGCGCGGCCCCTCTGACCGACGTCCTCGACCGGCGCAGAGGGGCCGCGTGTTTCACTTCAGAAGGGAACCATGGCCATGGACGCCATCTCCGTCATCCGCACCAAGCGGGACCGCGGCGAGCTCAGCGACGAGCAGATCGACTGGGTCATCGACGCGTACACCCGCGGCGAGGTCGCCGACTACCAGATGGCCGCCCTCAACATGGCGATCCTGCTCAACGGCATGAACCGCCGCGAGATCGCCCGCTGGACCGCCGCGATGATCGCCTCGGGCGAGCGCATGGAGTTCTCGTCCCTGTCCCGCCCGACCGCCGACAAGCACTCCACGGGCGGCGTCGGCGACAAGATCACCCTTCCGCTGGCCCCGCTGGTCGCGGCCTGCGGCGCGGCCGTCCCCCAGCTCTCCGGCCGGGGCCTCGGCCACACCGGCGGCACCCTCGACAAGCTGGAGTCGATCCCCGGCTGGCGCGCCCTGCTCTCCAACGAGGAGATGCTGCACGTCCTCGACACCACCGGCGCGGTGATCTGCGCGGCGGGCGACGGTCTGGCCCCGGCCGACAAGAAGCTGTACGCCCTGCGGGACGTGACCGGCACGGTCGAGGCGATCCCCCTCATCGCCTCGTCCATCATGTCCAAGAAGATCGCCGAGGGCACGGGCTCGCTGGTCCTGGACGTCAAGGTGGGCACGGGCGCCTTCATGAAGACCATCGAGGACGCCCGCGAGCTGGCCGCCACGATGGTGGGCCTGGGCACGGACCACGGCGTGAAGACGGTCGCCCTCCTGACGGACATGTCGACCCCCCTCGGCCTGACCGCGGGCAACGCCCTGGAGGTCCGCGAGTCGGTGGAGGTCCTGGCGGGCGGCGGCCCGGCGGACGTCGTCGAGCTGACCATCGCCCTGGCCCGCGAGATGCTCGACGCGGCCGGAGTGAGGGACGCGGACCCCGCGAAGGCGTTGGCGGACGGCTCCGCGATGGACGTCTGGCGCCGCATGATCGCGGCCCAGGGCGGCGACCCGGACGCCCCCCTGCCCACCGCCAAGGAACAGCACGTGGTCAAGGCGACCGCCTCGGGCGTCCTGACCCGCCTCGACGCCTACGACATCGGCATCGCCGCCTGGCGCCTCGGCGCGGGCCGCGCCCGCAAGGAGGACCCGGTGCAGGCGGGCGCCGGCGTCGAACTCCACGCCAAGCCCGGCGACACGGTGACCGAGGGCCAGCCCCTTCTGACCCTCCACACCGACACCCCGGAGCGCTTCGCCTACGCCCTGGAGGCGGTCGAGGGCTCCTACGACGTCGCCGCGCCCGGCACGACGTTCACGGCGTCGCCGGTGGTGCTGGAGCGCATCGCCTGACGACGCCGAGCCGTCCCGTCGGGCGTCGGGTCGGCCGTCGATGAGTTCCGCCCGCCTGCCCGGTCTACCGCACGTGGACCCCGAGACACTGCCCGTACTCGTGCTGACCGGTCCTGTCACCCGTGACCAGGTGACAGGGGCGGCCGACGACGTACGCCGCCTGCTGAGAGACGGCTCCGCCGGGGTCGTCGTCTGTGATGTGGGCGGGATCGGGCCGCCGGGGCTGGCCACGGTGGACCTGCTGGCCCGGCTTCAGCTGGCCGCCCGCAGGGCTGGGGGACGGATACGGCTCCGCGCCCCCGACCCCGCGCTACGCGCCCTGCTCGATCTCGTCGGACTTCCCGTCCAGGTGGAGGGGGAGGCCGAAGAGGGGGAACCAGCGCTGGGTGTCGAGGTAGAAGTGGAATCCGGTGAGGCGGCCGTCTGAGATCTCCAGGACCTGGATCGACCACGGGGTGTACCCGCCCTCCTCCGGATCCGGCTTGTACTGGGCGAAGCCCGGCAGCCCGTTGACCTGGACCGGCAGCAGACGCGAGCCCTCGCAGGCGGAGCCGAGCGTGGTCATGAAGCCCGCGATGTCGTCGTGGCCGGTGAGCCACAGGTCGAACGGCGGCATCGTCATGATGGCGTCCTCGTGCAGAAGAGCCGTCAGCGCCGTCATGTCGTAGCCCTCGAAGGCCGCCACATAGCGGTCGAGCAGCTTCTGCTGCTCCTCGTCCAGCGGGTTCGACACCGCCGCGCCGGCGCCCTGCGCGTCGGCGCGCTCGGCGAGCGTCGCCCGTGCCCGCTGCAGCGCGCTGTTGACCGAGGCGACCGAGGTGTCGAGCAGCTCGGCGACCTCGCTCGCCTTCCACGCCAGCACCTCGCGCAGGATCAGCACCGCCCGCTGCTTGGGCGGGAGCTGCTGCAGCGTGGCCATGAAGGCGAGCCGCACCGACTCCTTGGCGATCGCCGCGTCCGCCGGATCCTCCACCGTCGGCAGCACGCGGGCGTCGGGCATCGGCTCCAGCCAGGTGTGGTCCGGGCGGGGGGACAGAGCCGCCTGCGCGAGGGGAGTGGACTCGGAGAGGTCCATCGGTCTCGCCCGCTTGTTGCCCGCCGCCAGCATGTCCAGGCAGACGTTCGTCGCGATCCGGTACAGCCAGGAGCGCAGGCTGGAGCGGCCCTCGAACTTGTCGTAGCTCCGCCAGGCCCGCACCAGCGTGTCCTGCACCGCGTCCTCGGCCTCGAAGGAGGAACCGAGCATGCGATAGCAGTACCCGGTCAGCTCGACCCGGTGCTTCTCCAGCCTGACGTCGAGGTCCTCCACCGTCGCCGTACCGGCCCTGCCGTCACTCATCGTCGTCCACCCGCCCCTGTGGCCGTTCTGTCACGCGCCTGTGCGCCCAGCACTTCGGAAGCTATCGCAGCCCACTGACAATGGCCCGTCGAGTCGATGAAAGAGCAGGTCAGATGGGCTGCATTGCGCGGTGGACCAGCAGTCCGGCAACTGGTCGGGCCAGCAGTCCGGCAACGGGTCGGGCCAGGCGCTCGGGTCAGCGCTCGGGCAGCGGTCAGACCAGCTGCTTCACGGACATCAGCAGATGACGATGGACCCGCGGCTCCTGCGCCGCGCCCAGCAGCGCCCGCTGTCCCGTCCCCAGCAGCTCAAGCCGCAGCCTGGACGCCTCGAAGGAGGCCAGTGCGTCCAGCAGGTACGCCGGGTTGAAGGCGACGGTGACCTCGTCGGCGCCGGTCAGCTCGGCCGGCAGCCGCTGCGCGGCCACGTCGTCGCCGTATCCGGCCCGCAGCAGGACCGACTCCGCCGAGAAGTCCAGCCGCACCGGACTGTTCGCCTCCGCCACCACCGCGACCCGCCGCACCGCCTCCGTCAACGCCCCGCAGTCCACCTCGGCGACCGCGGCCCCCGCCGTGTCGAACAGCTTCCCGTACGCCGGCAGCCGCCCGTCCAGCCGCCGTACGACGCTCCGCATACGCCCGCCCTCGAAGCCGATCGGCCCACCGCCGGACGGCCCGTCGAGCCCCACCCGAACGACCCCGCACCGGGCCAGCGACCGGGACACGTCCAGCAGCCGCCGCGCGGGCACCAGCGCCTCCACGACGTCCTCGGCCGCGCCCGCCTCCCCCTCCGGCTTCCACTCCAGCCGCCGCACCGCGTACCGGTAGCGGTCCGACGCCGACAGGGTCATCTCGTCGCCGTCCAGCCGCAGCTGGACGCCCGTCAGCACCGGCAGCGTGTCGTCCCGGCCCGCCGCCACGGCGACCTGGGCGACGGCCGCCGCGAACGCGCCCGCGTCCACGATGCCGTACGTCCGAGGCGGGGCGGGCGGGGTGGGGTACTCGTCGCGGGGGAGGGTCGACAGGCCGAAGCCGGTGCCGCCCGCCTCGACCGTGAACCGCGTCCCGTCCAGCGCGCAGCTCACCGGCCCGTCCGGCAGCACCTTGCAGATGTCCAGCAGCCGCCGCCCGAGGACGAGGACCTGCCCGGCGACCGTGACCTCGGCGTCCGTCTCGATCCGCGCCGCCGTCTCGAAGTCGAACCCCGACACGCTCAGCCCGCCCGTCCCCGTCCCCGCGTCCAGGAGCAGTCCGCCCAGCACGGGCACGGGTGTACGGGCGGGCAGCGCGCGGGCCGCCCACCCGACGGCTTCGACGAGGTCGCCTCGGTCGATCCGGAACTCCATGAAAACCCCCTGCTCAGGACCAGCCGCCAACGGACCAGCCGCCAACGTTCCAGCCGTCAACGGACCGGCTGTCAGTGACCGCCGACGCTAGCGGCGACCACTGACAACCGGTCCTGAACAGGGGGAACGCGCACTCGGGGGACTTCTCGCGGGCTTCTCAGTGAGCCGCGACCAGCAGCTCCCGCCGGGCCGCGCGTGTGCCGAGCACCGTGATCGTCACGACGCCGAGCACCGCCAGGACGCCCACGCCGACGGTTCCGGCCCAGCCGGCCGAGTGGAACGCCAGCGCTCCGACCGTACTGCCGGCGCTGGAGCCGATGTAGTACGCGGACTGGTAGAGGGCCGAGGCCTGCGCCCGACCGGTCGTCGCCGTCTTGCTGACCGCCGAGGACGCCACCGCGTGCCCCGCGAAGAAGCCGCCCGTGATCAGGACCAGGCCCAGCAGCACCAGGGGCAGGGAGTCGGCGAGGGAGAGCAGCAGACCCGTCGCGGTCGTGCCGCCGGCCAGGTACAGCGCGCCCCGCCGGCCCAGCCGCCCGACCAGCCGCCCCGCCGTGGACGCCGACACCGTGCCCACCAGGTACACCAGGAAGATCGAGCCCACGATGCCCTGCGGCAACGAGAACGGCTCCTCCGTCAGCCGGTAGCCGATGACCGTGTACACACCGCCGAAGACGGTCATGAACAGCGCGCCGATCGCGTACAGCCGACGCAGCAGCGGGTCGGCGAGGTGGCCCTGGACCGTGCGGGCCAGGACACGCGGGCGCAGGGAGCCCGGCGTGAAGTGCTTCGGGGCGGGCAGCAGCAGCCGGAAGGCGACGGCGCAGCCCACCGCCAGCGCGCCGATCACGCCGACCGCGACCCGCCAGCCCCACTCCTGCGCGACCCAGCCGGTGATGACCCGGCCGCTCATGCCGCCCACGCTGTTGCCCGCCACGAACAGACCGATCGCCGTGACCAGCGCCTTCGGCCGGACCTCCTCCGCCAGATACGCGGTCGCCGACGCAGGAAGCCCGGCCAGCGCCGCGCCCTGCACCGCCCGCAGCGCCACCAGCGTGCCCAGCGACGGCGCGAAGGGGACCAGCACGCCGACGCCCACCGCGACCGCCAGCGAAGCCGTCATCACCGTACGGCGGCCGTAGCGCTCGGAGAGGGCGCTCATCGGCAGCACGAACAGCGCCAGCCCGCCGGTCGCCGCCGCCACCGTCCAGCTCGCCTCGCTCGCCGCGACCCCGAAGTCCCCGGAGATCAACGGCAGCAGCGCCTGCGTGGAGTACAGCAGGGCGAAGGTCGCCACCCCGGCGAGGAAGAGAGCGAAGCTCATCCGGCGATAGCCGGGACCGCCGGGGGTCAGCCGGGAGTCGGGGGAGGGGGAGGAGGCGGAGGAGGCGGCGGGAGCAGGGGATACGGCGGATGCGGCGGATACGGCGGATGCGGCGCCCACGATCGTGGACGCCTGGGTACTGGCGGGAGACATGCTTCGAAGTTACGTACGCCCCCGCTCATCCGTCCAATGCATGGAATCGTCATAATCGTTCCCATGGTGCATCAGCAGAGGTCAGGGGCTCGTCTGTCACCGTCCAGTGACACAGAAGACATGACAGACATGTCGAGGTTGCTGGCGCCCAGGCTCGCCTACTTCGCCGGGGTCGCCCGCATGGAGCACGTCACCCGTGCCGCACAGGAGATGCGGGTCCCGCAGTCGACCCTGTCGCGGGCCATGGTCCGCCTCGAACAGGACCTGGGCGTCGACCTGTTCGCCCGTCGAGGCCGAACCGTCTCCCTCACCCCGGCCGGCCGTACCTTCCTCACCTCCGTCGAGCGGGCCCTCGCCGAGGTCGAGCGGGCCGCCGAGGAGGTGCGGGCCGACGCCGACGCGGCCACCGGGAAGGTCGCGTTCGGCTTCCTGCACACCATGGGCGCGGAGACGGTCCCCGGCCTCATCCACGCCTTCCGCGCCGACCACCCCCGCGTCCGCTTCAGCCTCGTCCAGAACTACGGCGAGGCCATGATCGAGCGCCTGCGGGCGGGCGAGCTGGACCTCTGCCTGACCTCCCCGGTCCCGGACGCCCCCGACCTCGTCGCCCGCCGCCTCGACGAACAGAAACTGCGCCTCGTCGTCCCCGCGGACCACCGCCTCGCCGCCCGCAAACGCGTCCGCCTGGCCGAGGCCGCCGACGAAACCTTCGTCACCCTCGAACCCGGCTACGGCCTGCGCCGCATCACCGACGACCTCTGCAAGGAGGCCGGCTTCCGCCCCCGCATCGCCTTCGAGGGCGAGGAGGCGGAGACACTGCGGGGCCTGGTGGCGGCCGGCCTGGGCGTGGCCCTCCTGCCCCCTCCGGCGGTCCCCCGCCCCGGAGTGGCCGAACTGACGGTCACCTCCCCAAGGGCCGCAAGAGAAATCGGCGTGGCCTGGCTGGACGGCCACCCGGACACCCCGCCGGTGGCGGCCTTCAAGAGGTTCTTGTTGTCGAAAAGGGGCAACTTGCTCCCCACGTGAGGGTCGCCTGCCCAGGGGCGCGGGGCTGTGTCGACGTGCGGCTCCGCCGCGTGGGCGCGACCAGCCCAGGACGGCCGGTACTCCGACCGCAACCTCAGCCTCTGCGAATCGACCGCCCGAAGCCGGAGGCGAGCGGCATTCGCAGCCCCAAAGGCGGCGGAGCCGCCAACGCGTCCTCCACAGGCCGGGCGAACGCCTTCCCGAACAACACCCCCATCACGAAATCCTCCGCGAGCGCCAGCACTTCATCCCGGTACTGATGCAACGCATGACCGTCGGAGTGCACTTCGAACCGACACACGTCCCGATTCGCCTTCTTCGCCCGTGAGGCAAGCCGGAACGACAACTCGGGATCGCACCGCTGGTCATTCGTGCCGTGCACCATCAACACCCGCCGCCCCACCAACTGCTTCACCGGTTCGGGTGGCGCCGCCACATCCTCCTCCGGCAGCCAGGGGGCGATCGCCAGGACGGAGTTGACGGCCTCGTGTCCGCCCGCGTGCAGCGCGGCCCGTGCGCCCATGTCGACCCCGACCAGACACACGGGGACGTCGCCGTAGCGCCGTACGATCTCGTCGGCGGCCCAGGTCGCGTCGGCGGCGAGATGCGCCTCGCTGCCGTTCCAGCCGCGGTAGCGGTAGTGCACGACATGGGCGGTCAGGCCCTCCGCGGCGCCCGCGCGCGTGAGCCTTCGCCCCAGCCCACGGACCGAGGCCGTCGCCCACATGGGGGAGGGCCTACGGCTGGAGACCTCCTCGCCGCCCGGGAGCAGCAACACCGCTCCGCTCACCGCCGTCGGCTCGGGGCCGAGCGCCCTCCCCAGCCGGGCCGTCCGGACCGGCGTCGCTTGGTGTGCCATGACAGAACAGTGTCAGAAGCGCTGGTGTACTCCACCCGTCCGTGCGGTCACCGTTACGTATCGACGGAGTTGTACAGCGCGCCGTCTACGCGCGTAGGAGTTAGAGTGCGGAAATGACGAGCCAGACCATCCAGGCGGGCATGACCCCGAGCTCGGACCAGATCCGGCGGGCGCCCAAGGTTCTGCTGCACGACCATCTCGACGGCGGGCTGCGCCCCGGCACGATCGTCGACCTCGCCCGGGACGCCGGGTACGCCCAACTCCCGGAGACCGACCCCGACAAGCTCGGCGTCTGGTTCCGGGAGGCCGCCGACTCCGGTTCCCTGGAACGGTACTTGGAGACCTTCTCGCACACCGTCGGCGTGATGCAGACCCGGGACGCGCTGATCCGGGTCGCCCGCGAGTGCGCTGAGGACCTCGCCGAGGACGGCGTCGTCTACGCCGAGGTGCGCTACGCCCCCGAGCAGCACCTCGACGGCGGGCTGAGCCTCGAAGAGGTCGTCGACGCCGTCAACGAGGGCTTCCGTCAGGGTGAGCGGACGGCCCGGGAGAACGGGCGCCGCATCCGCGTCGGCGCCCTGCTCACCGCCATGCGGCACGCGGCCCGCTCCCTGGAGATCGCCGAACTCGCCAACCGGCACCGCGATCTCGGCGTCGTCGGCTTCGACATCGCCGGCGCGGAGGCGGGCTTCCCGCCCACCCGGCACCTCGACGCCTTCGAATACCTCAAGCGCGAGAACAACCACTTCACCATCCACGCCGGCGAGGCCTTCGGCCTTCCGTCCATCTGGCAGGCCCTGCAGTGGTGCGGCGCCGACCGGCTCGGGCACGGGGTGCGCATCATCGACGACATCGAGGTCGCCGCCGACGGCCAGGTGAAGCTCGGCCGGCTCGCCTCCTACGTCCGCGACAAGCGCATCCCGCTGGAGCTGTGCCCCAGCTCCAACCTCCAGACCGGCGCCGCCGCCTCCTACGCCGAGCACCCCATCGGACTGCTGCGCCGGCTCCACTTCCGGGCCACCGTCAACACCGACAACCGCCTGATGTCCGGCACCAGCATGAGCCGTGAATTCGAGCACCTGGTCGACGCATTCGGTTATACGCTCGACGACCTGCAATGGTTCTCGGTCAATGCTATGAAGTCAGCATTCATTCCTTTCGATGAACGACTGGCCATGATCAATGACGTGGTCAAGCCGGGTTATGCCGAGCTGAAGTCCGAATGGCTGTTCCAGCAGACCGCCTCCACCAGCGGTTCCGTCGCCGCGGAGGACTGATCGCGGGATTTTCGTTCCCTGAAATGCGGGCGGGTGTTCACCATCCGTCCGCATTTCGATGTTTGCGGCGGGCCCCTTCCCGTGTTTACGGTCGTGGACCGCTCAAGTTCCCCGTATCCCATTCGAGGACGCATTCATCATGAAGCAGTCTGCTGCCAAGACCCTCGGCGTCGCCGCTCTCGGCGCCGCCATCGCCGCCGTCGGTGCGGGCGCCGCCAACGCCGCCCCGTCCCTCCCGGACGCCGCGCAGACGCTGGACGGCGTCACCAAGACGCTCCCGGCGGAGAACGTCGCCAAGGCGCTGCCGGGCGCCGGTGAGGCGCTGGCACAGGCCCAGCCGGCGCTCGGGGCGGGCCTGGCCGCCGCTCAGCCGGTCGCCGAGAAGATCCTCGCCGACGGCCCCACCGCGCCGGTCGCCGGTCTGCTCGGCGGCCTGCCGCTGAAGGGCCTGCCCACGCACGGTCTGCCGGTGAACGGCATTCCGCTGGGCTGAGCTCGGCCGAGTCCGGCTGGGCCGAGCCCGACCGAGCCGCGTCACGCCCACGACGCCGTGTCACGCACAGACGCCGTGTCACGCACAGACGTCGCGCCACGCACACGCTGCAGGGGCGCGCCCGGAAGAACCGGGCGCGCCCCTGACGGCGTTCTGTGCGTCGGCCGTCACCAGGCCGTGCGCGCCTTGTCCTCCGAGGGCAGCAGCACCCACAGCGCTATGTAGAGCAGGAACTGCGGGCCGGGCAGCAGGCAGGAGAGCAGGAAGATCACGCGCATCGTCGTCGCGGAGGTGCCGAAGCGGCGGGCCAGCGCGGCGCACACTCCGCCGATCATGCGGCCGTTGGTGGGGCGGGCGAGGCTGGACATCTGCGGCTCCTTCGTGAGCGTCTGTCGGAGGCGGCCCCTGTGCGCCGCTCCATCTGTCTTCAACGCTACGGAGACGAAGGGGACGAAGCGTCGCTCTACGGGGCGATCCCCACCCTGGGAATCCTCGGGGTCCGACCCTGAGCCGCCTCCTCCTGACGGACCGCGGCCAGCCCCCGCCGCTCCTCCTTGCGGCGCAGCCGCGCCCGGACCGCCGGCACCACCGCGGTGTGCGCGAGGGCCACGCCCACGGTGTTCAGCAGCAGCGCGTCGACGTCCACGACCTGGCCGGGCACCCCGGTCTGCAACAGCGTGATGCCCAGCGACAGCAGGGCCCCCGCCGCGACCGTACGGAGCAGGGAGGCCAGCGGCGAGACATGGAGCCTGCCGTGCACCAGCGGCAGCAGCACGCCCAGCGGGGCGAGCAGCCCCAGCCCCGCGCCGATCCGCCGGGCCGCCCCGGGCCAGCCCAGCGCCAGATCGGCGCGGATCCCGGCGAACGGATGCAGGTTGGCGGGCATCACCCAGGGAACGGACAGCGGGCGCAGCGTGACCCAGGCGACGAGCACGAGGTGGGCGGCCAGGAGGAGAATCCCGGCCGCACGGATGCGGATCGCGGCGCTGCCGCCGATGGAGCCTTGACGCTGCACGACCCCCTAGACGCACCCCCCGGCACGATCGGTTCCGGCTCCCCGCCCGCCACCCGCGCGCGCCCCCGCCGCCCCTGTCCGCAGCCGCCCCCTCACCCGACGGTGACCTGCGACGACGACAACTCGGGCGCACTGCATGAGTCGTCCGCCACACCGCGCGCCTGCACGAGCCCTGCACGCCTGCACGAGCCCCTGCGCCCGCACGAGCCCCCGCGCGCCCGCACGAGCACCCGCACAGGCCCGCACGAGCCTCTGCAGGCCCTCAGCCGCCCTCCGTGACCTCCGTCGACGGGGGCTCCGTGCTCCCGGGGCGGGAGCGGACCTCGTCCGTGCACTCGTAGCGGCGCAGCGGTTCGCCGCCGGGGCCGCCGAGGATCACCGAGCCGTCGCCCTCGGCCGCCGCCGAGTCGGAGAAGGTGCAGACGAGCTGCGCGAGGGCGTACGAGGTGAGGTCGCGGGGCGGAGTGCTCAGCCGCAGCGCGTCCTCGGGGTCCTTCGCGGCCGGGCCGCCCACCGTCATGCCGCCGCGCACGTCGGTGGTGTACCCGGCCTCCTTCTCGGCCGCCGACGGCGACTCGGCGAGCTGGTCGAGCAGGCCCTGCGCCACCAGCGCGCGCCGCTGGGAGTCGGCCGCGCCCTCCGGCACCCGTACCGCCCGGTCCACGGCCACCAGCGACGAGCCGCACAGCAGGAACACCTGCACCGGCACGCCCGCGCGCGCGGACTGCGCCGAGATGTCCGGCTCGGCGAGCGAGCAGCGCACCCGGGAGGGCGCGGCCCCGAAGTCGGTCGGCACCTCGGTGGCCCGGATCCCGCAGCCGGTCAGCAGCGCGGCCAGGACGGGCAGGGCGAGCAGCCGCCGTACGGTCGCACGGTGCGCGCCCGTACGGCCGGCGCGCGGCTGCGCGGTCATCGGGGCGGCCGTAGGAGCCGTAGGGGCCTGAGAAGCCGTGGGAGCGGTCGTGCGCGCGGTGGTGCGGGCCCTCATACGTAGTCCCCCTTGTCCTGCACGGGCTGCACGGGCTGTTCGCCCGGCTCCCCGTGCTCCCCGTGCTCGCCCGGTTCGCCGTCCCGCGTCGGATCGGAGGCGTCGTCCCGGGGCAGCCGCAGGGTGAACACCGCTCCGCCCTCGGGGGAGTTGGCGGCGGTGATCTCGCCGCCGTGGATGTGGGCGTTCTCCAGGGCGATGGACAGGCCGAGCCCGCTGCCCTCGGAGCGCGGCCGGGAGGCGCTCGCCTTGTAGAACCGGTCGAAGACGTGCGGCAGCACCTCCTCGGGGATGCCGGGCCCGTGGTCGCGCACCGCGATGACGACCTCGTCGTCCGCCGCCGCCACCGACACCCGCACCGGCGAACCGCCGTGCTTGAGCGCGTTGCCGATGAGGTTGGCGAGGATCACGTCCAGCCGACGCGGGTCGAGCCGGGCGTGGATGCCCCGCTCGGCGTCCAGGTCGACCGCGTCCAGCCAGGCGCGCGCGTCGATGCAGGCGGTGATCTGGTCGACGACGTCGACGTCGTCCAGGACCAGCCGCGCCGTGCCGGCGTCGAAGCGGGTGACCTCCATCAGGTTCTCTACGAGGTTGTTCAGCCGCAGCGTCTCGCTGACCACCAGCCGCACGGCCGGCTCGATCATCGGGTCGATGCTGCCCGACTCGGCGTCCAGCTCCTCCTCCAGCACCTCCGTGACGGCGGTGATGGCGGTCAGCGGCGTACGCAGCTCGTGCGACATGTCGGCGACGAACCGGCGCGAGGCCTCGTCGCGGGCGGCCATGTCGTCCACCCGCTTCTCCAGCGCCTCCGCCGCACGGTTGAACGTCCGTGCCAGGTCGGCGAGTTCGTCGGTCCCCGACACCCGCAGCCGGGTGTCGAGCCGCCCCTCGCCGAGCCGCCGGGCGGCCACCCCCAGCCGGTGCACCGGCTTCAGCACGGTGGTCGCGGCGGCCTGCGCGAGCAGCGCGGCGCCGATCAGGGCGAGCGCGGTGGCGATCCCCAGCGACCAGGCCAGCGAGTTGAGGTCCTTGGCCTCCGGCTCCAGCGACTTGCGCATGTACCCGGTCGGCCCGCCCCCGATCACCTTGGTCCCGGCCACCAGATACGGCGTCCCGTGGTCGACGACCCGCTGCCAGTACAGGTGGTACGGGGACTTGTTGCCGCCCGTGACGTCCTGCTTCTTGTTCACCGCCCGGCGCAGCGAGTCGGGCACGTCCTCCAGCGAGAACCCGTTCAGCCCGCCGGAGTTGCCGTACACCGTGCGGCCGCCGGAGTCCTCGCCGACGAGCAGCACGCTGAAGCGCTGGCTGCTGTTGGCCATCTGCCCGGCGGTGTGCTGGAGCTCGTCCTGCGAGGGATCCGCGGGCAGCGAACCCGCCCGGTTCTGCATCTCCTGCTCGAAGTCCCGCAGCACCGCGCCCTGGGTACGGGTGAGCACGGCCTCGCGGTTGAGCCAGTAGGCGATGCCGGACGCGGAGACGGCGGCGGTCAGCGACACCAGCCCGAAGACCACGACGAGGCGCAGCCGCAGGCTGGTGAAGCGCAGCCGTGACAACTTTCCCTTGCGCACCGCGGACCAGCCGCGGGACTCCTCCTGCGGTGGTGTCACTGAGGAGTGTCCAGGCGGTAACCGACGCCCCGCACGGTACGGATGAGGGTCGGCGACGACGGCACGTCCTCGACCTTGGCACGCAGCCGCTGGACACAGGCGTCCACCAGGCGGGAGTCGCCGAGGTAGTCGTGTTCCCACACCAGCCGCAGCAACTGCTGCCGGGACAGGGCCTGTCCGGGCCGCCGGCTCAGTTCGAGCAGCAGCCTGAGCTCGGTCGGGGTGAGCTGGAGGTCCTCGCCGTTCTTCGTCACCGTCATCGCCGCACGGTCGATGACGAGGCTGCCGAAGGTCGCCGCGTCGCTCGACTCGCGCTCGCCGCGCCGCAGCACGGCCCGGATCCGGGCGTCCAGCACCCGGCCCTGCACGGGTTTCACGACGTAGTCGTCGGCGCCGGACTCCAGCCCGACGACCACGTCGATGTCGTCGCTGCGCGCGGTGAGCAGAATGATCGGCAGCTGGTCGGTGCGCCGGATACGACGGCACACCTCGAAACCGTCGATGCCGGGCAGCATCACGTCCAGAACGATCAGATCCGGCCGCTGCTCGCGCAACAGCTTCAGACCGTCCTCACCGCTCGCAGCGGTCGCCACGCGGTGCCCCTGGCGCGTCAGTGAGAGCTCCAGGGCCGTACGGATGGCGTCGTCGTCCTCGATCAGCAACAGGGAAGGCACGGGCTCATTCTGGCCCATGGAGGGGCTGTCGTTCGACCTGTGGGGTGGGGCTCAGACGCCAGAGGGAGGTGGTTTCCGCGGCGCGGGCGGCGTGCAGGGGGTCGGAGGCGTCCCGCGCACGCCGGTGCCGGGGCCTCGCATCCGCCGTGCCGACGACCCGCAGACCTGCGGTTTCGATGAGTTCGAGCAGCTCGGCGCGGGTACGCAGGCCGAGGTGTTCGGCAAGATCGGACAGCACCAGCCAGCCCTCCCCGCCGGGCCGCAGATGCTCCACGAGACCTGCCAGGAACCCGCGCAGCATCGCCCCGTCCTCGTCGTAGACCCCCATTTCCAGAGCGGCGACCGCCCGACCGGGCAGCCACGGCGGATTGCAGACCACCAGATCGGCCCGGTTTGTCGGATACAGCCCGGGTGACGCGGCCACCTCGATCCGTCCGCCCAGACCCAGTCGGCGGGCGTTGTCCTCGGCGCAGGCCAGCGCGCGCGGGTTGGCGTCGGTGGCCACGACCCGGCCGACGCCCCGGCGTGCCAGCACCGCGGCGAGCACGCCGGTGCCGACGCCGAGGTCGAACGCGACGGCTCCGCCCGGGTCCGCCCGGACCGCCGGGGGCAGCGGCGCCTGCGCCACCAGGTCGACGTACTCGCCGCGCACCGGCGCGAACACGCCGTAGTGGGGATGGATCCGGTCCCCCAGCGCGGGCACCTCGACGCCCTTCAGTCGCCACTGGTGGGCGCCGATCACGCCGAGCAGTTCCCGCAGGGGGACCGTCGAGGTCCCGGCCGGCGGGCCGTACGCCGCGCGGCACGCCTCGCGCACGTCCGGGGCCCGGCGCAGCGCCACCGTGTAGTCGTCGGTCAGTTCGACGAGCAGCCGGTCCAGGACCTGGGCCCGGCGGGCACGCGCCCGCCGCTCGCGGCGGAAGGCGTCGGCGAGCGAGCCGACGGCGGACGCCTGCCGCCCGTCCGTCCGGTCCGTACGACGTTTCATCGCCGCCAGCAACTGGCGGCCGTTGTGGAAGTCGCCCCGCCACAGCAGGGACGTGCCCGCGCAGGCCAGGCGGTGTGCGGCGGCGGCCCGCAACCGGTCGTCGGCGACGACGACAGAGCCCTCGTCGGGAGCGGCGGAAACACCGGGAAACGCAGGAGACTCGGGAAACACCACGTACTCCTCGTGGTCGTAAGTGCCAGGGCGCGAAGGGCACTTCGACGGGCGGGGAGCAGGCGGGACCCACGCCGGGCCGGGGACGGCGGGCGTGCGAGGTCGGGAAAGACCGGGAAGAGGGGGTGGCCGCTACCGCGTCCGCGTCGAAGCGCGGAGGCGAGAGTCGAACAGCACCATGCCGAGAGTCATCCCCCAAGGATTCCACTCCCGCACAGCCGCCGTACCGCCGACTGCTGTGAAGGAACTGTGGTGTCACCGTGGCCGACCCCTGTGACAGGTCTGTGACAGTCGGCGGACACGGCGATGAAGTGGCCCCGGCAGTCTTTTCGGCACAGGCAAGGAAACGCGGAACAACACCGCGGGACCGGGCCGGAGCAACAGAACAAGACACCGGAAGTCCACGACGGGGGGCGCGAGATGAACACGCTGCAGGGTATGAGCACCAGCGCAGTGATCACGCGTCTTCACGACGTGCACCGGGGTTCCGAGAAGTCCGGCGCCGTGAGCGGGCGGGGGTGCGCTCGCGGCGCCGGGCGTCAGCACACCGGGTTCATGACGGTGGTCGACGCCCGCACGGGGGAGCCCGCGGCGGTGGCCGCCATGGGCACTGTCGGGGGAGCTGCGTACGGGGAGGGCACGGGGGAGCGTCGCTCCCTGACGGAGGCGGAGTTCACCGCCTACGTCCAGGAGCGCCGCGCCTCTCTGTACGCCACCGCCTATCACCTCACCGGCGACCGCTTCGAGGCCGAGGACCTGCTGCAGAGCGCGCTGTTCTCGACCTACCGTGCGTGGGACCGGATCAGTGACAAGGCCGCGGTCGGCGGATACCTCCGCCGCACCATGACGAACCTGCACATCAGCGCGTGGCGTCGCCGCAAGCTGAACGAGTACCCGACCGAGGAGCTGCCGGAGACGCCCGGCGACACGGACGCGATGCGCGGCACCGAACTGCGCACGGTCCTGTGGCAGGCGCTGACCCGGCTGCCCGAACTCCAGCGGACGATGCTGGTCCTCCGTTACTACGAGGGCCGCACCGACCCGGAGATCGCGGAGATCCTCGACATCAGTGTCGGCACGGTGAAGTCCAGCATCTGGCGGTCGCTCCGCCGGCTGCGCGAGGACGAGGTCCTCAGCTTCGGCCGTGACGAGGAGGACGCCTTCGGGGAGCTCGTCGCCTGAGGGTTCACGGGGGAACACGGGGGAAACGGGGGAAAGCAGCCGGCTTCGTTCAGGTAAGCCGGTGAACGGGGGAAACAGGGGGAAACAGGGGGGAAGCGGTACCGCAGGGGGACCCAACGGGGGACGTCGGGGAGCGGTACCGCACACCACGGGGGAACGGGGGAAGCGGGACTGGAGGGCCGGGGGGTCCGTCCAGTCCCGCTTCGCTTTGTTCTCTTCTTTTCTTCTTTTCTTCTTCTTTTTTGTTTCTCTTCGCTCACACGGCCGTACGCGTCGTCGGGGTGCGGTCGCCCGCCGCCGCGGACGCCAGGCGGCCCATCGCCTCGTCGCGGTCGCAGGCGTGGGCGCCGAGCGCGCGCTGGCGGGCGACGATGGAGCGTTCGGCGCGCATCAGGCGCCAGCCGCGGCGCAGCAGGAAGGGGACCGACTTGCGGCCCTCCTTCAGATCGCGCAGGAAACGGCGGCGGAACGTTGTCGCGGGCCCGCGGGTCAGACACAGCGCGTCCGCCAGAACGCCCAGCTCCCGGCAGCGGTTCACGATCTCGGCGGCGAAGATGCCCTCGGCGATGAACAGCGGGGTCCGCCCGATCTCGATGACCTCCTCGCCGATGCGGGCGCTGAGCGAGATGTCGTACACCGGAACGTTCGTACGGCCCGTGGCGCACAGTTCCACCAGCGCGGCGACGGCCGTGTCCGCGTCCCAGGAGCCGGGGTGGTCCCAGTCGATGTCGGAGCTCCCGGCGACCAGCGGCAGCGTCGGGTCGTCGCCCTCCTTGTAGAAGTCGTCGAGCCGCAGCACCGGGAGACCGGAGCGGGCGGCGAGGAGGGACTTGCCGGAGCCGGAAGGGCCGCAGAGCAGCACGACTCGCGTGGGTATGGGCGGATGGGAGCTCACGGGACACCAGTGTGAGGCATCCACCCCGCCGTCAACGACCCCGCGGGTCGGCTTTGAAGCGCGCGTCACACCTCAACTACCCTTCGTGTCGACCCGATTACCTTACGCAGCAGAAGGCGGCACCAGCGATGGCCCGACACGACAGCCCTCAGACCTCCACCGGCCGGCGCGCCCTCGCCGCCCTCGCGACCGCCGGAGTGGCGCTGGGCGCGGGCGCCGGCACCGCCGCCGCGGCCGCCGGCGAGCCGGTCGTCGACGCGATGCGGACGAGGCCCACCTCGGTCGGCCACCTCGACCCCCAGGCGGGCGTGCAGGGCGCCCTCGGCTCCCTGGCGTACGTCACCGGCGCCGTCTCCGGCCTCAAGCCCAACCCGCTCGCGGGCACCGGCGTCGACCCCCTCGACAACGGGGTCGGCACCCAGCTCGCCGACTTCAAGCCGCTGACCTCCCAGATGCTGACCGGGCCGGTGGCCCAGGCGCAGTCGATCGGCTCGATCCCGGTCCTGGGGGACGCGACGAAGCTGCTGGGCGGCTGAGCCGGAACCGCCGGGCACTACGGCAGAGGGCCGCGCCTCCTCCGGACGGGGAGAAGGCGCGGCCCTCCGGTCATCGGGTGCGTCAGGGCGTCAGGGCGTCAGTACGACGATCCGGACGCGCCCAGCGAGCCCGTCGGGTGCCAGACCGTCTTCGTCTCCAGGAAGGCCGTCATACGGTCCGTGCCGGGGTCGGCGGTCCAGTCGCGCTCGTCCACAGGCTGTGGACGCAGCACCCGCTTCAGATTGTCCGCCGCCGCGATCTCCAGCTCCTTCGCCAGTACGTCGTCGGCGGCCGCGCCGGCCAGGTCGATGGCGTTGACGTCCTGGTGGGCGGCCAGAGGCGCCGCGATCTCCGCCGTACGGCCGGAGAGGATGTTGACGACACCGCCGGGGAGGTCGGAGGTGGCGAGGACCTCGCCCAGGGAGAGGGCCGGGAGCGGGGACTTCTCGCTCGCGACCACCACCGTCGTGTTGCCGGTCGCGATCACCGGGGCGATCACCGAGACCAGGCCCAGGAAGGACGACTCCTGGGGCGCGAGGACCGCGACCACGCCCGTCGGCTCGGGCGAGGAGAGGTTGAAGAACGGGCCCGCGACCGGGTTGCCCCCGCCCACGACCTGGGCGATCTTGTCGGTCCAGCCCGCGTACCAGACCCAGCGGTCGATCGTCGCGTCCACGACGGCCGCCGCCTTCGCCTTCGACAGTCCCTCCGCGTCGGCCACCTCGCGCACGAACTGCTCCCGGCGGCCCTCCAGCATCTCGGCGACGCGGTAGAGGATCTGGCCCCGGTTGTAGGCCGTGGCCCCGGACCAGCCGCCGAACGCCTTGCGGGCGGCCACGACGGCGTCACGGGCGTCCTTGCGGGAGGACTGCGGCGCGTTCGCCAGCCACTTGCCCTTGCCCGCCGCGTGAGCGGCTGATGTCTGCGTGGTCACCTCGTACACCCGGCCGCTCTCGGAACGCGGGAACTTCCCGCCGACGTACAGCTTGTAGGTCTTGAAGACGCTCAGTCGCTGCTGCTCGGTCTTGTCGGTCTTCTCAGACATCGAGGTACGCCTCCAGGCCGTGGCGACCGCCCTCGCGGCCGAAGCCCGACTCCTTGTAGCCGCCGAACGGCGAGGTCGGGTCGAACTTGTTGAACGTGTTGGACCAGATCACGCCCGCACGGAGCTTGCCCGCCACCGCGAGGATGCGGGAGCCCTTCTCCGTCCAGACGCCCGCCGACAGGCCGTACGGGGTGTTGTTGGCCTTGGCGACGGCCTCGTCCGGGGTGCGGAAGGTGAGGACCGACAGGACCGGGCCGAAGATCTCGTCGCGGGCGACGGTGTGGGCCTGGGCGACGTTGGTGAAGAGGGTCGGCGCGAACCAGTAGCCGGACGTCGGCAGTTCGCAGGCCGGGGACCAGCGCTCGGCGCCCTCCGCCTCGCCCTGCGCGACGAGCGAGGTGATGCGGGCGAGCTGCTCGGCGGAGTTGATCGCGCCGATGTCCGTGTTCTTGTCCAGCGGGTCGCCGAGGCGCAGCGTGGACAGCCGGCGCTTCAGGGAGTCCAGCAGCTCGTCCTGGATCGACTCCTGGACGAGGAGACGGCTGCCCGCGCAGCAGACCTGGCCCTGGTTGAAGAAGATCCCCGTGACGATCCCCTCCACCGCCTGGTCGATCGGGGCGTCGTCGAAGACGATGTTCGCGCCCTTGCCGCCCAGTTCCAGGGTGAGCTTCTTGCGGGAGCCCGCGACCGTGCGCGCGATCTCCTTGCCGACGGCCGTCGAGCCGGTGAACGCGACCTTGTTCACGTCCGGGTGCGCGACCAGCGCGGCGCCCGTGTCGCCGTAGCCGGGAAGGATGTTGACGACACCCTTCGGCAGGCCCGCCTGACGGCAGATGTCCGCGAAGAACAACGCCGACAGGGGAGTGGTCTCCGCCGGCTTCAGCACGACCGTGTTGCCGGTGGCGAGCGCGGGCGCGATCTTCCACGCCAGCATCAGCAGGGGGAAGTTCCAGGGGATGACCTGGCCGGCCACGCCCAGCGGCCTCGGGTTCGCGCCGTAGCCTGCGTGGTCGAGCTTGTCGGCCCAGCCCGCGTAGTAGAAGAAGTGCGCGGCGACCAGCGGGAGGTCGGCGTCGCGCGTCTCCTTGATGGGCTTGCCGTTGTCCAGCGTCTCCAGGACGGCCAGTTCGCGGCTGCGCTCCTGGATGATGCGGGCGATGCGGAAGAGGTACTTCGCGCGCTCCGCGCCGGGCAGCGCGGACCACTTCTCGAAGGCCTTGCGGGCGGCCTTCACCGCGCGGTCGACGTCCGCCTCGCCCGCCTGGGCGATCTCGGACAGGACCTCTTCGGACGAGGGCGAGACGGTCTTGAAGACCTTGCCGTCGGCCGCCTCGACGAACTCGCCGTCGATGAACAGGCCGTAGGAGGGGGCGATGTCGACGACCGAACGGGACTCGGGCGCCGGTGCGTACTCAAATACGGAAGCCATGGTGATCAGTCCACCGTCACGTAGTCGGGGCCGGAGTAGCGGCCGGTGGCCAGCTTCTGACGCTGCATCAGCAGATCGTTCAGGAGCGAGGACGCGCCGAAGCGGAACCAGTGGTTGTCCAGCCAGTCCTCGCCCGCGGTCTCGTTGACCAGTACGAGGAACTTGATCGCGTCCTTGGTGGTGCGGATGCCGCCGGCCGGCTTCACGCCGACCTGGACGCCGGTCTGGGCGCGGAAGTCGCGGACCGCCTCCAGCATCAGGAGGGTGTTCGGGGGGGTCGCGTTGACGGCGACCTTGCCGGTCGACGTCTTGATGAAGTCCGCCCCGGCGAGCATGCCGAGCCAGCTGGCGCGGCGGATGTTGTCGTACGTCGAGAGCTCGCCCGTCTCGAAGATGACCTTGAGGCGGGCCGCTCCGGAGGCCTCCTTCACGGCGACGATCTCGTCGTACACCTTCAGGTAGTGGCCCCCGAGGAACGCGCCGCGGTCGATGACCATGTCGATCTCGTCGGCGCCCGCGGCGACCGCGTCACGGACGTCCGCCAGCTTCACGGGGAGGGCGGCGCGACCGGCCGGGAAGGCGGTGGCGACCGAGGCGACCTTCACGGAGGAGCCGGCGACGGCCTCCTTGGCGGTGGCCACCATGTCGGGATAGACGCAGACCGCGGCCGTGGAGGGGGTCGCGCGGTCGGTGGGGTCGGGATGGACCGCCTTCGCGCCGAGCGACCGGACCTTGCCCGGAGTGTCCGCGCCTTCCAGCGTCGTCAGGTCGACCATCGAGATGGCGAGGTCGATGGCGTACGCCTTCGCGGTCGTCTTGATGGAACGGGTGCCGAGGGCCGCGGCTCGCGCCTCCAGGCCGACCGCGTCGACGCCGGGCAGCCCGTGGAGGAAGCGGCGCAGCGAGCTGTCGGACGCGGTGACGTCCGTGAGGGTGTGAGCTGCGATAGATGCATTGGTGGGCATGGTCACCAGACGAGCATATCTACGCGCGTAGCGGATGTACATCCCCCGAGGCCTGGTACGAGGCGTTCCGTGATGCTCGTGCCGGGCGAGGGGAGTGCGGATGAGCGGTGCCGGAGCGTCGGGCAGAATCGGGGCCATGACGACCCCGGAAGACCAGTCACCAGCGCCGGAGCCCTCGGGATCCTCGGGATCCTCAGGTTCCTCGGGCTCCTCGGTGCCCGAGACCAAGGACCGCATCTACCGGTCGCCCGCGGGCATCGCCGGTGGCGTGGTGCTGCTGGGCATCGTCGGCTGGCTCGGCGTCGACGCGATCGTGGCGGGCGAGGGGCGTACGCCGTGGCTGGCGCTCGCGACTCTGATCCTGGTGGTGCCGCTGGCCGTGGCCTTCACCCTGCGGCCCGCCGTGTTCGCCGGCCAGGACCGGCTGCGGGTGCGCAACCCGTTCCGGGTGATCGTGCTGCCCTGGGGACAGATCGCCTCGCTGCGCTCCGGCTACTCCAACGAGGTCGTCGCCGCGTCCGGCGGGAAGTTCCAGCTGTGGGCCATTCCGGTCTCGCTGCGGGCGCGCAAGAAGGCGACCGCCCGGGAGGCCCGGGCGGCGGCGGACCGGGCCGTCGAGCGGGAGGGCGGTCAGAGCGAGCGGGGCGGCCGGGGCGGTCGGGGGTCCGGGGGGCTCGGCGGTTTCGGCGGGTTCGGGGGCTTCGGCGGCGGGAGCGGGGCCGGACTCGGGGGTGGCCTCTCGCGTGGGGGCCGGGCCGCGCCGGAGGGGCCTGTGCGGGCGGAGACCGACCGGGTGATGGACGAGGTGCGGGCGTTGTGGGAGGCGCGGGAGAAGGAGGAGAGCGCGCAGGGCGAGGTGACCGTGCGCTGGGCCTGGGAGATCCTGGGACCGGCGGTCGCGGGCGCGGTGGTGCTGGGGATTCTGATCGCGGTGGGGTGAGGGTTCGCCGGGGGGGCGAGGTTTCTAGGTGGGGCGAGATGCGCGGGTCGGGCGGGGCTTCGTGGTGGTGAGGGTGGGTTTCCGGGGTGCGGCGGGGTCGTGATCCGGCCGGGATCGTGATCCGGCCGTTCTCGTGGAGCACAGGGTTGTTCGAGATCATCGGCGCGTGCCCGGGCCGCGACGGCCTCTTCCGCGGGCCTGGTGAGTCGGGGGAGCGATGAGTACGGATTCTGGTGGAGTGCTGCGGCTGCCCGCTTCCGCGATACCCGACGGCTGTGAGGCCTGGGACGGTGAGCGGGCGCGGCGCTGGACGCGGGCGCTGCCGCCGCGCTGGGTGCCGGTGCGGGCGCGGACGTCCGTCCTCGTGGGGCTGCCGCTGCTGGGCGTGGCCGCCGCAGGCGCGCTGAGCGAGTTCGGCGGGCTGCCGGGGTGGGGCGCGGCCGTGGTCGGCCTGCACGGCGTGTGGCTGGTGCTGCGGCCCGAGGCGGCCCGCGTCCTCGCGCCGGTCGCGCTCGCCGTGATCCTCGTGCCCGGCCACCTTCCGTGGTCGGCGCGGCTGGGCGTCGCGGCGGCGCTCGTGCTCGTGTGGGCGGCCGCCGTGGTGCGGCTGAGCGCGCGCGGGCCGCAGCGTGCGGCGGCCCTGACGGCCGCCGGGGGCGTGACGGCGACGCCGCCCGGGACGGGCGTGACCCCGCGACGCGGCGCGTTCCTCTACGGGGCCGGGCTGGTGACGGTCCTCGTCGGCGGGGTGCTGTACGCCAGCGCGGGCCTCTGGGAGCAGACGGACGACTGGCAGGCAGTGCCGGCCGTCGGCGGATGCGTGACCGGGCTCGGCCTCACCCTGCTGCTCTCGGCGCTGCTGGCCCGCCGCCGGGCCGCCGCGCTGCGCCGGGGGCCCGTCCCCGTGTTGCGGGTGCTGCTGCGCGAGAACACCGACCTCGAGACCGAGGTGTTCGCCGCCGACGACGTGGCCGCGTTGCGCCCGCTGTTCACGGTCGCCACCACCGAGTCCGACGAGGACGACGAGGACGACGACAGCGAGGACGGAGAAGAGGGCGAAGAGGGCTCCGGCGACGGCGAGGACGAGGACGACGACGAGGAGCTGCGGGAGCTCTTCGACCGGATCGACGAGGGCCGGTCCGGCCCCCTGCGCGAGGCCGTCCTCTACGGAACGCCCTACGACGGCGCCGAACTGGTGTTCCTCGCCGCCGCCGAGATGGCCGACGAGCCGCCCGGGATCGAGGTGTCCGTGGGGCCGGTGCGGCCGGTGACGGAGTGGGCCGTGCGCCGGAGGGTCGTCGCCGAGAAGGGGCGGAGCGTCCGCGAGGCCCACTACGAGAAGCGGCGCCGGGCCGCGGCCGAGGCCGTCGCCGAGCGGGCACGCGACGAGGGTCCAGTGGAGGTACGGCGGTGGGGCGCCGGGTGGGCCGACTGGTTCGCCGTGGCGCTGGCGGTGCTGTGGGGCTTCAACTTCTGGGAGGACTCGGGCTGGTGGCGTTACGCCTCGGGTCTCGGCCTGACCCTGATCGCCGCGCTGCTGCTGCCCCGTCGGCTCGCCTGGCGCATCACCGCCGACAGCGCGGGCCTGTGGTTCAACGGCTTCCGGCGGACCGGGCACATCGCCTGGGACGACATCCGGGTCGTCAGGTGCACGGGCGTCGAGCTGAAGATCGACAGCAAGCGGGCGTCGTTCGAGGAGTGGTCGGTGCACACGCCTCGCTGGCCCTGGCTGGAGCACCGGCTCGGCGTGCTGCACCCCTACGAGCGGACGGCCGCCGAGCTCGCCGCGATGTGGCAGGACCCGGCGCTGCGTCCGGTCGGCACGGTCGACGCACGCCGGCGCGGGGGCCTGCTGTGGCCGCTGGGGGTGGTCTTCGGGGCGGTGGGCCTGGCGGTGGTGCTGTTCCTGCCGTGACGGGGACGGGCGGGATCGCCGGCCCCCGTCAGGGCGGGTGGGCCGTACAGCCCATGCAGGCCGTACGACAGCCCATGCAGACCGTACGGCCGTACGGTCAGATGCCCGCCGCCGCCGACAGGTCCCGCTTGATCGCCGTGAGGAGGTCCGCGGCCCGGGCGTGGGCGGCCGGGAGGTCGGCGTGGGCGGCGACCGGGACCACGACCTCCAGGTAGCACTTCAGCTTCGGCTCGGTGCCGCTGGGGCGGACGATGACCCGGGCGCCGTCGAGGGTGTAGCGCAGGCCGTCGGTGGGCGGCAGCCGGTCCGTGCCCTGCGTGAGGTCCTCGGCCCGGGTGATGGCCAGGCCCGCGAGGGCGGTCGGCGGCTGTGTGCGCAGCTGTTCCATGGCGCGGGCGATGACCGACAGGTCCTCCACGCGCACCGAGAGCTGGTCCGTGGCGTGCAGACCGTGCTCCACGGCGAGGTCGTCGAGGAGGTCGAGGAGGGTGCGGCCCTCCGATTTGAGCTGCGAGGCGAGTTCCGTGATCAGCAGGGCGGCGGTGATGCCGTCCTTGTCCCGTACGCCCTCGGGGTCGACGCAGTAGCCGAGGGCCTCCTCATAGCCGTAGCGCAGACCGTCGACGCGGGCGATCCACTTGAAGCCCGTGAGGGTCTCCTCGTGGGGCAGGCCGGCCTTGGCGGCGATCCGGCCGAGGAGGGAGGAGGAGACGATCGACTCGGCGAAGACGCCCTGCGCCCCGCGGCGCACGAGGTGGGCGGCGAGGAGCGAGCCGACCTCGTCGCCGCGCAGCATCCGCCAGTCGCCGGCGTGCGGGACCGCGACGGCGCAGCGGTCGGCGTCCGGGTCGTTGGCGACGATCAGGTCGGGGGTCGTCTCGCGGGCCTTCGCGAAGGCGAGGTCCATCGCGCCGGGCTCTTCCGGGTTGGGGAAGGCGACGGTCGGGAAGTCCGGGTCGGGCTCGGCCTGCTCGGCGACGAGCACCGGCTCCGGGAACCCGGCCCGGGCGAAGGCGGCGAGCAGCACGTCCTTGCCGACGCCGTGCATCGCCGTGTAGACGGTGCGGGCGGTGCGGGGGGAGTCGGGGGCGAGGACGGCGTCCGTGCGGGCGAGGTAGGCGTCCAGGACGCTGTCGTCGAGGGTCTCCCAGCCGGCGTCCGGACGGGGCACGTCGTGGAGGGAGCGCACGGCGTCGATCCGGGCCGCGATCTCCGCGTCCGCCGGCGGCACGATCTGCGAGCCGTCGCCGAGGTAGACCTTGTAGCCGTTGTCGCGGGGCGGGTTGTGACTGGCGGTGACCTCGACTCCGGCGACCGCGCCGAGGTGCCTTATGGCGTACGCCAGGACGGGGGTGGGGAGGGGACGCGGGAGCACGGCGGCCCGCAGCCCGGCGCCCGTCATCACCGCGGCGGTGTCCCGGGCGAAGTCCGCCGACTTGTGACGGGCGTCGTAGCCGATGACGACGAGGCCGCCGCGCTGCCCCTTGCCGTCGAGGTACGCGGCGAGGCCGGCGGCGGCGCGGATGACGACCGAGCGGTTCATCCGCATCGGGCCGGCGCCGAGCTCGCCCCGCAGACCGGCCGTGCCGAACTGGAGGGTGCCGCCGAAGCGGGCGGCGAGCTCGGTGACGTCTTTGGCGTCCAGGAGCTCGGCGAGTTCCTCGCGGGTCTCCGGGTCGGGGTCCTCGGCGAGCCATGACTGGGCTCTCGCGATGAGTTCGGCGTGCACGTCCTGGTCAACCTCTCGTCGTCTCGTGGTGCGGGCCCCGGGGGCTGCGCCCCCAGACCCCCCTTCGGCCCGAAAGGCCTCGTCCTCAAGCGCCGGACGGACTGAATCGCAGTCACCGGCGCCGAGAACCGAGCCTTCCTACAGCCGGTCCAGCACCTGCGCCAGCAGGGAGCCCATCCGGGTCGCCGAGTCGCGTCCCGCCTGGAGGACCTCCTCGTGGTTCAGCGGCTCGCCCGTCATGCCCGCGGCGAGGTTGGTCACCAGCGAGATGCCCAGCACCTCCGCGCCCGCCTCTCGCGCCGCGATGGCCTCCAGCACGGTGGACATGCCGACGAGGTCCGCTCCGATGACCCGCGCCATGCGGATCTCGGCCGGCGTCTCGTAGTGCGGGCCGGGGAACTGGGCGTAGACGCCCTCCTCCAGCGTGTCGTCGATCTCCTTGCACAGGGCGCGCAGCCGCGGGGAGTACAGGTCGGTCAGGTCGACGAAGTTCGCGCCGACGATGGGGGACGTCGCCGTGAGGTTGATGTGGTCGCTGATCAGGACCGGCTGGCCGGGGCGCATGCCCTCGCGCAGACCGCCGCAGCCGTTGGTGAGGACGATCGTCTTGCAGCCGGCGGACACCGCGGTGCGCACACCGTGCGCGACGGCGGCGACGCCCCGGCCCTCGTAGTAGTGGGTGCGGCCCAGGAAGACCAGGGCGCGCTTCTCGCCGATCTTGTACGAGCGGATCGTGCCGCCATGGCCCTCGACCGCCGGCGGCGGGAAGCCGGGCAGCTCGGTGACCTGGAACTCGGCTTCGGGGGCGCCCAGGGCGTCCACGGCCGGCGCCCAGCCGGAGCCCATCACGAGGGCGACGTCGTGGGTCTCGGCGCCGGTCAGTTCGCGCAGGCGCGCGGCCGCGGCGTCGGCGAAGGCGTGGGGGTCGCCCTGGATGTCGTCCGGGAGAAGAGATGCGTTCACGCGGATGAGGGTAGCCGGTTCGGGCCTACGCGCGTAGATGACAGAGCCCACGGGAAGGCGATCGTTGTCTTGTCGTTTCCAACCAGGGGGTGCTGCCGGGCGATCACTCGTCAGTGACGAGGATGTCCTTGTCGTTGAAGACCTCGACGATGAAGATCAGCAGGCGGCCGCGGCTGACCGTGTACTCGACCAGGACGTTCTGGGTGAGGCGGATGGTGCGGTCGTCGCCAGTGGACCCTATGGCCCGAGACACGGAAAGGAACGGGTCGCGGGCCAGCAGCGCGATGCCCTTGTCGAACGCGACGCGCTGCCGGTCCTCCAGTCGATCGCGGGCTTCGGCGGCCTGCACTGTGTAGTAGACGTCGTACGTGGTGGGGGCCATGTGCTCTCCCGTTGGCGTGTCGATTCCCCAAGTCTAGGGACAGGCACCCCTCAGCAGGGCCGTTTCCGCAGCTCCATCACGTAATCGTGGGGCGCCCCCGCCGACTCCGCCGCGTCGGCGATCTCCCCGAGGTAGCGGGCCGACGGCAGGCCGCCCTCGTAGCCGTTGAGCACGTACATCCAGGCGGACTCCTCGCCCTCCAGGGTGTGCACGCGGACCCGGGCGCGGCGGTAGATGCCCAGGCTCACGCCCTCCCAGCGGTCCAGGGAGTCCTCGTCCATGGGGGCGATGTCGTACAGCGCGACGAAGACCTGCGAGGCGGGGTCTTCGACGACGGTCGCCAGCGCGCCCTCCCAGCCCAGCTGCTCGCCCCCGAAGGTCAGCCGCCAGCCGCTCAGCCAGCCGGTGGCGCGCAGCGGCGAGTGCGGGGCGCGGCGGGTCATCAGCCGCGCGTCGAGGTTGCCGGCGTACGCGGCGTAGAGCGACATGCGACGAGAGTACGGCAGCCCGCACGCGCCTCATCTCGTGTCGTCTCGCGTCACTCTCGTAACAGTGGCGGCCCCTGGGGCCCCCTGGGGCGGTGGCGCTGCGAAGGTGCGGGACAATGGGGTACGTGACTCGGATCGTGATCATCGGTGGCGGACCCGGCGGCTATGAAGCGGCGCTGGTGGCCGCGCAGCTCGGCGCGGAGGTGACCGTCGTCGACTGCGACGGTCTGGGCGGAGCGTCGGTGCTGACCGACTGCGTGCCGTCGAAGACCCTGATCGCCACGGCCGAGGTGATGACCACCTTCGACTCCTCGTACGAGGAGCTGGGGATCATCGTGGCCGACGACACCCCGCCGCTGGAACAGGCGGCCCGGGTCGTGGGCGTGGACCTCGGCAAGGTCAACCGGCGGGTGAAGCGCCTCGCGCTCGCCCAGTCGCACGACATCACCGCCTCCGTCACCAGGGCCGGCGCCCGCGTGCTGCGCGGTCGGGGCCGGCTGGAGGGCATGCAGGCCCTCGACGGCTCCCGCAAGGTCATCGTCACCGCCGCCGACGGCACCGAGGAGACCCTCACCGCCGACGCCGTCCTGCTGGCCACCGGCGCCTACCCGCGCGAGCTGCCCGACGCTCAGCCCGACGGCGAGCGCATCCTGAACTGGACCCAGGTCTACGACCTCGCCGAGCTCCCCGAGGAGCTCATCGTGGTCGGGTCCGGCGTCACCGGCGCCGAGTTCGCCGGCGCCTACCAGGCCCTGGGCTCCAAGGTCACCCTCGTCTCGTCGCGCGACCGCGTGCTGCCCGGCGAGGACCCGGACGCCGCCGCCGTGCTCGAGGACGTCTTCCGCCGCCGCGGGATGAACGTCATGGCCCGCTCCCGCGCCGAGTCCGCCAAACGGGTCGGCGACCGGGTCGAGGTCACCCTCTCCGACGGACGCGTCATCACCGGCTCGCACTGTCTGATGGCCGTCGGCGCCATCCCCAACAGCGCGGGCCTCGGGCTGGACAAGGCGGGCGTCAGGGTCCGAGAGTCGGGACACATCTGGACCGACAAGGTCTCCCGGACCACCGCCCCCGGCGTGTACGCGGCGGGTGACGTGACCGGGGTGTTCGCGCTGGCCTCCGTCGCCGCCATGCAGGGCCGGATCGCCATGTACCACTTCCTCGGCGACGCGGTGGCCCCGCTGAACCTGAAGACGGTCTCGTCGAACGTCTTCACCGACCCCGAGATCGCCACCGTCGGCTACACCCAGGCCGACGTCGACGCGGGCAAGATCGACGCCCGGTCGGTGAAGCTGCCCCTCCTGCGCAACCCGCGCGCCAAGATGCAGGGCATCCGCGACGGCTTCGTCAAGATCTTCTGCCGGCCCGGCACCGGGATCGTGGTCGGCGGCGTGGTCGTCGCGCCCCGCGCCTCGGAACTGATCCACCCCATCTCGATCGCCGTCGACAACAATCTGACGGTCGAGCAGATCGCGAACGCCTTCACCGTGTACCCGTCCCTTTCGGGCTCGATCGCCGAGGTGGCCCGGCAGCTGCACACGCGGAAGGCGACGGGCGAGGCCTGACCGTGCCGGAATCGGGGCTCTATACCACTCCCCGTCCCCCTGTGCGAACAACTTCTACTATTCGGCGCAAAGAGCTGAAAGCAGACGGTCGTCCGCGTTACTGTCAGTTTCGTGTTCGCTGCAGAACGTCGCCAATTGATCCTCGAAATGGTGCGAGCGAACGGGGCCGTGTCGCTCCGTGAGCTCGCCCGCGTCGTCCAGACCTCCGAAGTGACCGTACGGCGGGACGTGCGCGCACTGGAGGCAGAAGGACTCCTCGACCGCCGGCATGGCGGTGCGGTATTGCCGGGCGGGTTCACGCGTGAGTCCGGCTTTCCGCAGAAATCCCATCTCGCGACCGCCGAAAAGACCGCCATCGCGGATCTCGCCGCAAACTTCGTCGAAGAGGGCGAGGCCATTGTGGTCGGGGCGGGAACCACCACCCAGGAGCTGGCCCGCCGGCTCGCCAGGGTGCCGGGACTGACCGTCGTCACCAACTCCCTGCTGGTGGCCCAGGCGTTGGCCCACGCGAACCGGGTGGAGGTCGTCATGACCGGCGGCACCCTGCGCGGGTCCAACTACGCGCTCGTCGGGAGCGGCGCCGAGCAGTCCCTCCAGGGGCTGCGGGTCTCCAGAGCCTTCCTGTCCGGGAGCGGACTGACCGCCGAGCGCGGCCTGTCCACGTCCAACATGCTGTCGGCGTCCGTCGATCGGGCGCTGGTGCAGGCGGCCTCCGAGGTCGTCGTCCTCGCCGACCACACCAAGCTCGGCAGCGACACCATGTTCCAGACCGTGCCCACGGACCTCATCACCCGGCTCATCACCGACGAGCCGCCCGCGCACGACGACCGCGCCGCCACCGAGCTGCAGGCCCTCGCGGACCAGGGGGTGCAGATCGCCGTGGCGGGGGCGTCGGGGAGCCCGGGGGGTGAGGCGGTCCCGGCGCGCCAGCAGCAACAGCGCCGGGACGTGCCGGTACCGGCCCCGCGTCGAGGCCAACTGCCGCAGAGCGGCTCGGCGACGGTGCGTGCGCTCACGGCCATGGGTGAGCTGCCGCCGGGCGCCGAGCGCGCCCGGGCCGCGGACCTCCGCCGTCGCTGAGAACGCCTCCACACGAAAGCGCCCGGTTGACCGACCGCATCGGTCCACCGGGCGCCCGCTTCACGCCGTATCGCCTACGACGACGATCTCGCCGTCGGTCCTACGGTGACGTCAGTCCTTGATCTCGCAGATCGTCGCGCCGGACGTGATGGACGCGCCGACCTCCGCGGCCAGGCCCTTGATGGTGCCGGCGCGGTGCGCGTTCAGCGGCTGCTCCATCTTCATCGCTTCGAGTACGACGACCAGGTCGCCCTCCTTGACCTCCTGGCCCTCCTCGACGGCCACCTTGACGATGGTGCCCTGCATCGGGGAGGCGAGGGTGTCGCCGGAGGCCACGGGGCCGGACTTCTTGGCCGCGCGGCGCTTGGGCTTGGCGCCCGCCGCCAGACCCGTGCGGGCCAGCGACATGCCGAGCGAGGAGGGCAGCGAGACCTCCAGGCGCTTGCCGCCGACCTCGACGACGATCGTCTCGCGGTCGGTGTCCTCGTCCGCCTCGGTGTCGGCGGGGGCGGCGAAGGCCGGGATCTCGTTGACGAACTCGGTCTCGATCCACCGGGTGTGGACCGTGAACGGGTCCGCGGAGCCGGTCAGTTCGGGGGCGAACGCCGGGTCCTTGACCACCGCGCGGTGGAACGGGATCGCCGTCGCCATGCCCTCGACCTGGAACTCCTCCAGGGCGCGGGCGGCCCGCTGGAGCGCCTGCTCACGGGTGGCGCCGGTGACGATCAGCTTGGCCAGGAGCGAGTCCCACGCCGGGCCGATGACCGAGCCGGACTCCACGCCCGCGTCCAGCCGCACACCCGGGCCGGACGGCGGGGCGAACGTCGTGACCGTGCCGGGGGCCGGGAGGAAGCCGCGGCCCGGGTCCTCGCCGTTGATGCGGAACTCGAAGGAGTGACCGCGCAGCTCCGGGTCGCCGTAGCCGAGCTCCTCGCCGTCGGCGATGCGGAACATCTCCCGGACGAGGTCGATGCCGGCGACCTCCTCGGTGACCGGGTGCTCGACCTGGAGGCGGGTGTTGACCTCGAGGAAGGAGATCGTGCCGTCGACGCCCACCAGGAACTCGACGGTGCCGGCGCCGACGTAGCCGGCCTCCTTCAGGATCGCCTTGGAGGACGCGTACAGCTCGGCGACCTGGGCGTCGGAGAGGAAGGGCGCGGGGGCCTCCTCGACCAGCTTCTGGTGGCGGCGCTGGAGCGAGCAGTCACGGGTGGACACGACGACCACGTTGCCGTGGGAGTCGGCCAGGCACTGCGTCTCCACGTGCCGCGGCTTGTCCAGGTACCGCTCGACGAAGCACTCGCCCCGGCCGAACGCGGCGACCGCCTCACGGACGGCCGACTCGTAGAGCTCGGGGACCTCCTCCAGCGTCCGGGCGACCTTGAGACCGCGGCCGCCGCCGCCGAAGGCGGCCTTGATCGCGATCGGCAGCCCGTGCTCCTGCGCGAACGCGACGACCTCCTCGGCCCCGGAGACCGGGTCCGGGGTGCCCGCGACCAGGGGCGCGCCGGCCCGCTGGGCGATGTGCCGGGCGGCCACCTTGTCGCCGAGGTCGCGGATGGCCTGCGGGGGCGGGCCGATCCAGATCAGGTCCGCGTCCAGGACCGCCTGCGCGAAGTCGGCGTTCTCGGAGAGGAACCCGTAGCCGGGATGGACGGCGTCGGCCCCGGACTCGCGTGCCGCGTTCAGCACCTTCTCGATGTCGAGATAGCTGGTGGCCGGAGTGTCACCGCCCAGGGCGAACGCCTCATCCGCGGCGCGGACATGCAGAGCGTCCCGGTCCGGGTCGGCGTATACGGCCACGCTCGCGATACCGGCATCCCGGCACGCCCGGGCCACGCGGACTGCGATTTCGCCACGGTTGGCGATGAGCACCTTGCGCACGATTGAGGCTCCCTCCTTGAAACAAGCCGAGTTTAGGGACAGCCGACACGACACATCGACCCGTCCCCAATGGTGAGCTTGCCCACACGGAGCGTGATGCGAGGCTCGCTCGACCCGCGAAATCCCTTGTAGTACCGCCGTAGGCAGCACTCCTCCGAGAAACCCTAGCCCCCTCATGTGGTCAAGGTCTCTGTGACGAGGTGCTGCGGCCCACTCCGTTTCTTTGTGGAGTCCCTACGAATGGCCCAACGATTCTTTGCCGCCCGCAGAACCCTTGTCCCGCGGTTTACCCGTTAGTAGCGTTCGCGATGCTGAAGAAAGTCTGTGACGGGTCGAAGGCGGGTGGGGACCGGTGGTGCGCAGACCGGTGGCGTGGATCGTGGCGATCGTGCTGTTCGCGGAGGCGTTCGGCATCGCCGCGCTGAACTGGTTCATGGGGGTGGTGGTCGACCGGCAGGACATGTCCCTGGCCGGCCTGGACCCGGACGTGATGTCGACGTCCTCGAAGGTCGGCGGGATCGTCTTCGGGCTCTACTTCGCCCTGTGCGGCCTGGTGGCCCTGCTGGTGGCGCTGCGGGGCCGCCCGCCCGCCGGCTTCGGCCGCGTGCTGCTGATCAGCGTGGCCGTCGTGCACGGGCTGCTGGGCGCGTTCGCCTGGGGTCTGCTGGGCTGGCCGCAGTTCCTGTTCATGGTAGTGGTCCTGGCCCTGATCGTGCTGCTCCTGATGACGTACGACGCCCAGCCGCGACCCCAGGACAAGGGTCCCGCCCCGCAGGACAAGGGTCCCGCCCCGCAGGATCAGGGTCCCGCCCCGCAGGATCAGGGGCCTGCCCCGGTCAGTGGTCCGCCGGCGCCCACAACTCCGTGATGCCGACGCCCAATCGGCCCAGCAGCCTGCGGATCAGAGGCAGGCTGAGGCCGATGACGTTGCCGTGGTCGCCGTCGATGCCCTCGATGAACGGCGCCGAGCGGCCGTCGAGGGTGAAGGCGCCGGCGACGTGGAGGGGCTCGCCCGAGGCGACGTAGGCGGCGATCTCGTCGTCGGTCGGGTCGCCGAAGCGGACCACGGTGGAGGCGACGGCGGAGGTGTGACGCCCGCTGAGGGTGTCGTAGACGCAGTGCCCGGTCTGGAGCGTCCCGGCCCGGCCGCGCATCGCCTTCCAGCGCGCGGTGGCCTCCTCGGCGTCCGCGGGCTTGCCCAGCGCCTGGCCGTCCAGGTCGAGCACCGAGTCGCAGCCGATCACCAGCGCGCCCTTGGCCTCCGGCCGGGCCGACACCAGGCTCGCCTTGGCCTCGGCGAGGGCGAGCGCCAGCTCCGCCGGGGTGGGGGCGGTGACCGCGTCCTCGTCGAACCCGCTGACGATGACCTCGGGGGCGAGGCCGGCCTGCCGCAGCAGGTTCAGCCGGGCGGGGGACTGGGAGGCGAGGACGAGTCTGCGCATACGGTCAGCGTAGTGCCGCCGCCGCTTATCTGAGGCCCAGAACGATCATTGCCACCACCATGGCGAGCGCCAGGAAGAGACCGAGCCGCCTCAGGGACTCCTGCATGTCGCGGAGTTCCTTGGGCGGCTCGTTCTCGGGGTCGGACCACAGCATGCCACCAGCGTGGGGCTTCGCGGGTCCTGGGTGCCTGAGTACGCGTACTTAAATCGGCGGCCCGTGCCGCTGCTCTGTGCGCCCGCGCGGCCGAGCCGCACATCGATGCGGCCCCGCGCCCCTGAGAGTCCCCTAGACGGGCCAGTAGGTGCGGGTCCATGACGTCGGACCTGGTTGCGGTACGTGGCGTGCCGCGATGCGGGACGGGTCGGACCACGCGTCCCTCGGGGGCTCCGCGCCGGACGGCGAGGGGGCTGCCGCCGCGGCGCGGGCTCGGACCACCGCCAGGGCGGCGGCCAGCTCCTCCGGGGTCGGGTTTCCCCGTACGACCTTGATGTTCATGACGGCTCCCAGCAGGTCTAGAGGGGGATGTTGCCGTGCTTCTTCGGGGGCAGGGATTCCCGCTTGGTGCGCAGTTGACGCAGGCCGCGCACGATGTGCCGGCGGGTGTCGGACGGCTTGATCACCGAGTCGATGTAGCCGCGCTCGGCCGCGATGTAGGGGTTGAGGAGCGCGTCCTCGTACTCCCGCATCAGCCGGGCGCGCGCCGCCTCGGGGTCCTCCGCCTCCGCGATGGTGCGGCGGTGCAGGATGTTGACCGCGCCCTGGGCGCCCATGACGGCGATCTGGGCGGTCGGCCAGGCGAGGTTGAGGTCGGCGCCCAGGTGCTTGGAGCCCATGACGTCGTAGGCGCCGCCGAAGGCCTTGCGGGTGATGACGGTGATGAGGGGGACCGTGGCCTCGGCGTAGGCGTAGATCAGCTTGGCGCCGCGGCGGATGATGCCGTCGTGCTCCTGGTCGACGCCGGGCAGGAAGCCGGGCACGTCCACGAAGGTGACGACCGGGACGTTGAACGCGTCGCAGGTGCGCACGAAGCGGGCGGCCTTCTCGCTCGCCTTGATGTCCAGACAGCCCGCGTACTGCATGGGCTGGTTGGCGACGATGCCGATCGGACGGCCCTCGACGCGGCCGAAGCCGGTGAGGATGTTCGGCGCGAACAGCGGCTGCGTCTCGAAGAACTCGGCGTCGTCCAGGACGTGTTCGATCACCGTGTGCATGTCGTACGGCTGGTTGGCGCTGTCCGGGACGAGGACGTCCAGCTCCAGGTCCTCGTCGGTGACGGCGAGGTCCGCCTCCTCCGGGAAGGCCGGGGCCTCGCTGAGGTTGTTGGAGGGCAGGTACGACAGCAGCTGCTTGACGTACTCGACGGCGTCCTTCTCGTCGCCGGCCATGTGGTGCGCCACGCCCGACACGGAGTTGTGGGTGCGGGCGCCGCCCAGCTCCTCGAAGCCGACGTCCTCGCCGGTGACCGTCTTGATGACGTCGGGGCCGGTGATGAACATGTGCGAGGTCTGGTCGACCATCACCGTGAAGTCGGTGATCGCGGGGGAGTAGACCGCGCCGCCCGCGCACGGGCCGACGACCAGGCTGATCTGCGGGATCACCCCGGACGCATGGGTGTTGCGGCGGAAGATCTCGCCGTACGCGCCCAGGGAGGCCACGCCCTCCTGGATGCGGGCGCCGCCGGAGTCGTTGATGCCGATGACCGGGCAGCCGGTCTTCAGCGCGAAGTCCATGACCTTGACGATCTTCTGACCGTAGACCTCGCCCAGGGCGCCGCCGAAGACGGTGAAGTCCTGGGAGAACACGGCGACCGGACGGCCGTCGACCGTGCCGTAGCCGGTGACGACGCCGTCCCCGTACGGACGGTTGTCCGCCAGGCCGAAGTTGGTGGACCGGTGCCGGGCGAACTCGTCCAACTCGACGAAGGAGCCCTCGTCCAGCAGCAGATCGATCCGCTCACGGGCCGTCAACTTGCCCTTGGCGTGCTGCTTCTCGACGGCGCGTTCCGAACCGGCGTGCGTCGCTTCCTGGATACGGCGCTGAAGATCCGCGAGCTTTCCCGCGGTCGTGTGAAGGTCGATCTCTTCCGGCTCGGACATCGGGATGCGGCTCCCTGGCTGCTCACAAGGGGGGACGGTTGCTGCTCCGCAGCGTAGTGGTGCCCCTACCGATCGGCAGTGCGGCGTTTACCACACCTAGGGTGGCTTGCATGACGCCGCGAGATGCAGCAGACGCGAACGACAGCCGGTGGTCCGACCTCGACCGGCCGCCCCTCAACGCCACCGCCCTGCGCCGGGCGCTGGTCAGGGACGGCGGACACGGCGGGCTGTACTGCGACGTGGAGGTCGTGCAGCGCACCGGCTCCACCAACTCCGACCTCGCGGCCCGGGCGGTCGCGGGCGACGCGGACGAGGGGGCCGTGCTGGTCGCCGAGGAGCAGACCGCCGGGCGGGGCCGGCTGGACCGGCGCTGGACGGCGCCCCCGCGCTCCGGGCTGTTCTTCTCCGTCCTGCTCACGCCGAGTGAGGTCCCGGTGGCCTGCTGGGGCTGGCTGCCGCTGCTCACCGGGGTCGCCGTGGCGACGGGCCTGTCGCGGGCGGCGGGCGTCGACACCGCACTCAAATGGCCCAACGACCTGCTGGTGACCGTGGACGGCGCGGAGCGCAAGGCCGGCGGAATCCTCGCGGAGCGGGCCGGGGAGCACGGCGTGGTCGTCGGCGTCGGCGTCAACGTCACCCTGCGCGCCGACGAGCTCCCGGTGCCCCAGGCGGGCTCGCTGGCACTGGCCGGGGCCGTCGGCACCGACCGCGATCCGCTGCTGCGGGCCGTCCTGCGGTCGCTGGAGGAGTGGTACGGCCGCTGGCGCACCGCGGGCGGCGACCCGGCGGCCAGCGGTCTGCAGGAGGCGTACGCGGCGGGCTGCGCGACGCTCGGGCGGGTGGTGCGGGCGGAGCTGCCGGGGGACCGGTCGGTCGTCGGGGAGGCCGTCGCGATCGACGGGGACGGGCGGCTGGTGATCGCCACCGAGGAGGGCGTGCAGGAGCCGGTGGGCGCGGGGGACATCGTCCATCTCAGGCCGGCCTGAGGCGAGAACGGCCCGGGGGGCTTACCGTCGGCTGCACGGAGAACCCCGCGCAGGACCACGGAGAACCCGGCGAGTCCAGGAGATTTCACAGGATTTCCGGAGTTCAGGACGGGAGTGAGCTACCGCACACCTACCGTAGAGTTGAGGCCGGTCGATACCTGACCGCGGAAGATCGGAAGGGCAGCAGGCGTGACCGTCGACGACACGGGCTCCGGCGCGGGCGCGGACGGCCGGGTGGACCCTCCCCCACTCCCGGCTTCCCTCGATCGCGGGGATCCGCACGCCGCCGGCCCCGACGACGACTCCGACGGCGACCCGCTCGCCCTGCGGCTGGAGCAGCTCATCCTCGGCGCCGAGCGGCGCTACACCCCCTTCCAGGCGGCCCGCAGCGCCGGTGTCTCCGTGGAGCTGGCCACCCGCTTCTGGCGGGCGATGGGCTTCGCCGACATCGGCCAGGCCAGGGCGCTGACCGAGGCGGACGTGCTCGCGCTGCGCCGGCTGTCCGGTCTCGTCGAGGCGGGGCTGCTGAGCGAGGCGATGGCGGTGCAGGTGGCCCGGTCCACCGGGCAGACCACCGCCCGGTTGGCGGAGTGGCAGATCGACTCCTTCCTGGAGGGCCTGACCGAGCCGCCCGAGCCGGGGATGACCCGCACCGAGGTCACGTATCCGATCGTCGAGCTGCTGCTGCCCGAGCTGGAGGAGTTCCTCGTCTACGTCTGGCGCCGGCAACTCGCCGCGTCGGCCGGGCGGGTCGTGCAGGCGACCGACGACGAGGAGATGGTCGACCGGCGGCTGGCCGTGGGCTTCGCGGACCTGGTCGGGTTCACCCGGCTGACCCGCCGGATGGAGGAGGAGGAGCTCGGCGAGCTCGTCGAGGCCTTCGAGACCACCGCGGCCGACCTGGTCGCCGCCCGCGGCGGACGGCTGATCAAGACCCTCGGCGACGAGGTCCTCTACGCGGCCGACGACGCCGGCACCGCCGCCGACATCGCGCTGCTGCTCGTCGAGACCATGAGCAACGACGAGACGATGCCCGAACTGCGCGTCGGCATGGCCTTCGGCACGGTGACCACCCGGATGGGCGACGTCTTCGGCACGACGGTCAACCTGGCCTCCCGGCTGACGTCGATAGCGCCCCGGGACGCCGTCCTCGTCGACAGCGCGTTCGCGCAGGAGCTGATCCGCACCGGCGACGCGCCCGCCTCGGAGGCCGAGGCCGCGGAGGCGGCCGTCGCCGCGGAGAAGGAGGGCGAGGACCCGCCGACGTACCGCTTCGCGCTGCAGCCGATGTGGCAGCGGCCGGTGCGCGGGCTCGGCGTCGTCGAACCCTGGCTCCTCACCCGCCGCACCTACGCCTCGGAGTGACCCCGGCGGGCTCTCAGAGCCCCGCGCCCGCGTGCAACGGATCCACGCACAGTCCTACGACGGGCACGCACAGGCCCGGCTGGCCCGGCCGGCCCGGCTGACCGGGCTGCTGCGGCCTGGGCGCGGGCGCAGCGGTGGTCGGGGCGGGCGCAGGCGCCGGGGTGGCCGTGGCCGTCGGCTGCGGCGCGACGGTCGCCGTGGGCGGGTGAGCCGGGGCGTGCGGCGCGGCCGGTGCGGGTGTGACGCCGGGGGCGGCCGGGGTGTAGCTGGCCCCGGGGGTGAGGGCGACGGACGTGGGGGCGCCGGGGGCGCCCGGGAGGAGGCTGACCTCGGGAGTCGGGCGGGCGCCCGCCCCGCCCATGGGGGCCGGGGCGGTGGGGGCGGCGGAGACGGTGGCCCCCGCGTTGGCCGTACGGTCCGTGCCGGGGTCGGCGTCGTCGGCGTCGGTGACGGGATCCGGCCGGGGCTCCGCCTCCGCGGCGCCGATCCCTTCGACGCCCCCCGGATCGGGCGTCAGCCGTACCAGGCTCAGTACCCCGGCGGCCAGGGCGAGACCGCCCGCGGTGAACAGCACCTTGCGGGGCCGGGGCCGCCGATGCCGCCCACGGGGGCGCGGAGCCCAGGCCTGGGGTTCGGTCGGCTCCTGCCCGGTTCGCGTGGTGTCCGGCGTGCTCGTCATCGCGTTCCCTCTCCGATGCGGTCGCGCCCCCGATGCGCCGGGGCGGACGCACGTTATGCGCTCTCCTGGGCGCTTGTGGGGGAGTTGGGCGATGCGTCACCCGAACGGGTCGGCGGGGTGTGCGGGGCTGACCGCCCTTTCCTTGACGGACCCCGGCTGCGATGATCGGGGCGGAGATGTTAACCCGCGTTAACCGGAGGGCGTCGTGAGCGGAGAATTGAGCGAGGAGCGGTTCGGGGAGTTCGTGCTGGTGCGCCGGCACGGGGACGGCGGCCATGTCGCGGAGCTCGCCCTCGACCGGCCGAAGGCCATGAACGCCATGTCGACCGAGATGGCCCGCTCCCTCGCCGGCGCCTGTGCGGCGCTGGGCGAGGACCGGGACGTACGGGTGGTCGTGCTGACCTCGACGCACGAGCGGGCGTTCTGCGTCGGCGCCGACCTCAAGGAGCGCAACTCCTTCAGCGACGCCGAGCTGTTGCGGCAGCGGCCGGTGGCCCGGGCGGCCTACACCGGGGTGCTGGAGCTGCCGATGCCGACGGTCGCGGCGGTGCACGGGTTCGCGCTGGGCGGCGGGTTCGAGCTGGCGCTGGCCTGCGATGTGATCGTGGCCGACCGCACGGCCGTGGTGGGGCTGCCCGAGGTGTCGGTGGGGGTGATCCCGGGCGGCGGGGGCACCCAGCTGCTGCCGCGCCGGGTGGGGGCGGGGCGGGCGGCCGAGCTGGTGTTCACGGCCCGGCGGGTCGAGGCCGCCGAGGCGCGGGAGCTGGGCCTGGTGGACGTGCTGGTGGAGGAGGGCCGGGACCGGGAGGAGGCGCTCGCGACGGCGGCCCGGATCGGGGGCAACTCGCCGGTGGGGCTGCGGGCGGCCAAACGGGCGCTGCGGCTGGGCCACGGGCTGGACCTGCGGACGGGCCTGGAGGTCGAGGACGCGGCCTGGCGTGCGGTGGCGTTCTCGGGGGACCGGGCGGAGGGGGTCGCGGCGTTCAACGAGAAGCGGAGGCCGCAGTGGCCGGGGGAGTGAGTTCCCGGGGCGGGGGCGGGGTGCACCAGGGGATGTGACTCCCGGTGACCCTTCGACCTCTCTTATCCGCACAAATGTCCCTAGCCTGGGGTTATGGGTGACGACAGACGCCTCGCGGCGGTGGTGGCGCTGGCGCAGGGGATGGCGGCCGCGCACACGCCCCGGCAGTCCTGGCGCGCGGCGGCGCTCGGGGCGTGCCGGGCGCTGGCCGGCGGGTTCGCGGCGCTCTCGGTGTGGGAGCGCGACCTCGGACGGCTGCGGGTCCTGGTGAACGTGGGGGACCGGGCGGCCGACGAGGAGGAGTTCCCGGAGGACGAGGCCTACCCGGTCCACCAGTTCCCCGAGATCACCGAGTTCCTGCACGAACGCTGGGTGGCCGGCGGCGAGCCCAACGCCTGGGTGGAGACCGCGCAGGGCCCCGCCGCCGGCCGGCCCGGCTACTGCCATCAGCGGGTCGCCGCCCTGCGCCGCCGGGGCCGCGGCTCCTGCGTCGTCGCGCCGATCGTGCTGCACGGCCGCGCCTGGGGCGAGCTGTATGTCGCCCGCTCGGCCGGCACGCCCGTCTTCGACCGCGCCGACGCCGACTTCGCCACGGTCCTGGCCGCCGTCGTCGCCGCCGGGATCGCCCAGACCGACCAGTTGGAGGAGGCCCGCCGCCTCGCCTACACCGACGCCCTCACCGGCCTGGCCAACCGCCGCGCCGTCGACGTACGGCTGGAGGAGGCGATCGAGCGGCACCGGGCGGAGGGCCTGGTCGTCGGCCTCGTCGTCTGCGACCTCAACGGGCTCAAGCGGGTCAACGACACCCTTGGACACGCCGTCGGGGACCGGCTGCTGGAACGCTTCGGGTCCGTGCTGTCGCTGTGCGGGGCCATGCTGCCCGGGGCGCTGGCCGCCCGGCTCGGCGGGGACGAGTTCTGTCTGCTGGCCGTCGGGGCGCCCGCCGACGACGTGGTGAAGGTCGCCGACGACCTCTGCCGCCGGGCCGCCGAACTGGAGCTGGGCGAGGGCGTGGCCTGCGGGGTCGCCTGCACCGCGGACCCCATCGGAGAGGTGCGCTCGGCCCGCCGGCTCTTCCGGCTCGCCGACGCGGCCCAGTACCGGGCCAAGGCCGTGCGGGCCGTGCGTCCGGTCGTCGCGGGCCGGGAGGGCCCCGACGACCCCGTCGTACGGCTCGCCGACGAGCCGTCGCACGAGCGGACCGCCGCCGAGCGCCGCCGCTTCCGCGGCCGACCGTGAGGGCCGTGAGGCGCGCGACCTGCTGTGACCTTTCGGTAAGGGGCGAACCCGGGCCCCACTGGTGACATCTTCGTCTTCACTGCGTACGCTCCTGAATATGGATATGCATACTGTGGTGGTGGGGACGTCCGGGGTGACCGCGTCCGACGTGCTCGCCGTGGCGCGCGACGGCGCCCGCATCGAGCTGTCCGGGGAGGCGGTGGCGGCCCTCGCCGCGGCCCGCGGGATCGTGGACGCGCTCGCGGCCAAGCCCGAACCGGTCTACGGCGTCTCCACCGGTTTCGGCGCCCTCGCCACCCGGCACATCAGCCCCGAGCTGCGCGCCCAGCTCCAGCGCAACATCGTCCGCTCGCACGCCGCCGGCATGGGCCCGCGGGTCGAGCGCGAGGTCGTACGGGCGCTGATGTTCCTGCGGCTGAAGACCGTCTGCTCCGGACACACCGGCGTACGGCCCGAGGTCGCGCAGACCATGGCCGACATCCTGAACGCCGGCATCACCCCGGTCGTCCACGAGTACGGCTCCCTCGGCTGCTCCGGCGACCTGGCCCCCCTCTCCCACTGCGCCCTCACGCTCATGGGCGAGGGCGACGCGGAGGGCCCGGACGGGGCCGTACGGCCCGCGGGCGAGCTGCTCGCCGAGCACGGCATCGCCCCCGTCGAGCTGCGCGAGAAGGAGGGCCTGGCCCTCCTCAACGGCACCGACGGCATGCTCGGCATGCTGGTCATGGCCCTCGCCGACCTGGACCTGCTCTACAAGTCCGCCGACATCACGGCGGCCCTGTCGCTCGAGGCCCTGCTCGGCACGGACAAGGTCCTCGCCCCCGAGCTGCACGCCATCCGCCCGCACCCGGGACAGGGCGCCTCCGCCGCCAACATGCTGGCCGTGCTGGCGGGTTCGGAGCTGACCGGGCACCACCAGGACGACGCGCCCCGCGTCCAGGACGCCTACTCGGTGCGCTGCGCCCCGCAGGTCGCCGGCGCCGGCCGCGACACCATGGCCCACGCCCGCCTGGTCGCGGAACGGGAGTTGGCGTCGGCGGTGGACAACCCGGTCGTCCTGCCGGACGGGCGCGTGGAGTCCAACGGCAACTTCCACGGCGCCCCGGTGGCGTACGTGCTGGACTTCCTCGCCATCGCGGTCGCCGACCTCGCCTCCATCGCCGAGCGGCGCACCGACCGGCTGCTGGACAAGAACCGCAGCCACGGTCTCCCGCCGTTCCTCGCGGACGACGCGGGCGTCGACTCCGGCCTGATGATCGCCCAGTACACGCAGGCCGCGCTGGTCAGCGAGTTGAAGCGGCTGGCCGTACCGGCCTCGGCGGACTCGATCCCCTCCTCCGCCATGCAGGAGGACCACGTCTCGATGGGCTGGTCCGCGGCGCGCAAGCTGCGCACGGCCGTCGACAACCTCACGCGCGTGCTCGCCGTCGAGCTGTACGCCGCCACGCGCGCCGTCGAGCTGCGCGAGGGGCTGACCCCGGCGGCGGCCACCCGGGCGGTCATCGAGGGCGTCCGCAAGGCGGGCGTCCAGGGCCCCGGCCCGGACCGCTTCCTCGCGCCCGACCTCGCGGCGGCGGACGCGTTCGTGCGCGACGGGCGGCTGGTCGCGGCGGCGGAGGCGGTCACCGGGCCGCTGCGGTAGAGCAGTCGAGACGCAGTCGGGGCCCTGCCGCACGAAGGTGACGGCAGGGCCCCGACGGACAGTCGAGTTACTTGTTACTTGAGCTTGTTACTTGTTACTTGAGCTTGGCGACCTGCGCGGTGACGACGGCGGCCGGGTTGACGTCCATCTCGCCGCCCTTCGCGAGCGCGGCGAAGCTCACCGTGTAGAACGTGGCGATGGTGTTGCCCGTGCGGATCGCCTCGGCGTGGAAGGTGGCGGTGCCTTCGCCGTCCATGTCGACCGTCTCCGCGAACGCGATCGCCTCGTCGCCGCCCCCGGTGCCCTTCTCCGAGGCGACCTTGGTGACCTTCGAGTCCTCCCCGTCGGCCTTGAGGCCGTACCCGGAGGCACAGGCCGTCACGCCGTCGGAGACGGTCTTCATGGCCTTCTCGGCGCCGTCGCCGTCGTAGGAGGACAGGCCCACGAACGTCAGGCTGACGTCGAAGGCGTCCTCGATGTCCGCCGCGTCGGGCGACGCGGTGGCGGACGACGTCTTGTCCTCCGTGAGGGAGTTGCTGGCGTTCGCGTCCGTGTCACCCGGGGCGAGGCCGGCGGTCGCCCAGGCGAGCGGGTCGCACGCGGCCTTGTCGGTCTTCACCGCGGACTTGGACTTCGGCAGGGTGTCGTCCCCCGAGTCGAACGTGTACCCCTTGACGTCGCCCTTCGCCAGCAGCAGCTTCTCCAGCTCGGCCGACGTGAGTGCCTTCACGTCCGACGCCGCCGCCGACGCGGAGGCCGAACCCTTGGAGTCCTTGGCGTCGGTCGACTTCTCGTCCGAGTCCGACGAACAACCCGTGACGAACGCGAGCGACAGGGCGCTCACCGCGGCTATGGCGCACAGCCGCGCCCCCGTTGATCTCTTCATGAGCGGACTATGAAGGTTCTGCCAAAGAAGAGTCAAGTTAATTCAAAAGTCCAGGCGTTCCCGGCGAACCGAATAGAGCACGAAGCCCGCGCCCAGGGCGAGGAGCGTGGTTCCGCCGACCATGTACGGGGTGGTGTCGAAGCTTCCGGTGTCGGCGAGCCGGACGCCCTCGTCCGAGTCGGTGGACGAGGTCACGGTCGAGGTCGCGGACGACGTCCCGGACGAGGCCGTGGTCACGGAGGCGGCCCGCGCCTGGGTCGTGACCTGCGCCGTCGCTTCCGTTCTGGCCGGGGTGTCCTGGGACGCGTTGGCGGACGGGACGAACCACAGGGCGCCCAGCAGGGTCCCCGCGGCGGTGGCGGTCAGCAACGGACGGCGAGCGGATGACACGGAATATCGATCCCCTTGTGGCGCTGGTGAATTGGCCGTGTGCCCCGATGCTAATGAAAGGCGCGGGTCGCGGGAAAGCCGCGGGAGCTGTGAGCCGTACGCTCCGGGCATGAGCACTGAAGAGACATCACGTTTTGTACGCCTTCGGGTGGAACTCGTCCTCGAGGTTCACGACGAGGACGCGGTCGCGAAGGCGGCGCTGCGGCGGCTCGCGGAGGAGGAGTCCGACCCGGAGGCTTCGGAGGGCGAGCGCGCGCATGCCGAGAGTGCTGTGACGGAAGACACCGCGGAGGCCCTCGCGTATCTCGTCGATCCGTTCGACCTGGTCAGTGAGGTTCCCGGGGTGGAACTCCAACAGGCCTCCTGGTCCAGCGAGGAGATCGACTACGACCCCGATTCGCCGGACTGGGACCTCGACGAGGATGATGGCGACGAGAATGACGAGGGTGACAACGCGGACGGCTGAACGTCTTGGGGAATTCGTGACCCCGGACGGCAACCGCCGACCGGGGTCTCGTCGTCTCAGGGGACGCACTGACCGACACCCGCACCACCTGTCCCCCCTATTTCCGGGGACGTGGCGTGGCCCACACGTTCCGCGAAAGTGGAACGGGATGAACCGGTCTTGGCGTTGAAGTTTGTTAACGGGGACTGCGGGGACTCTCGGGGTTTCGGGAAATCGGCGACGATGGAGAAGCGTGTGATGACGGACAGTAGGCGGCGTCGAGGTCTGATGACCGCGTCCGCACTGCTCGGTGGTGTTCTGGTGCTCTCTGCTTGTTCCGGCGGCGACAGCAGTGCCTCCGACGGCGGAGACAGCTCCTCGCAGGCGAAGGCCGACGAGGCGGCGGCGCAGAAGTCCTCCGAGGCCCAGATCAAGATCACGCCGACGGACGGCTCCGACAACGCCTCGATCAACAACTCGGCGGCCGTCACGGTGAGCAAGGGCACGCTCAGTTCCGTGACGATGACCACCTCCGACGGCACGGCCGTGCAGGGCGCGCTCTCGGCCGACAAGACCAGCTGGAAGCCCAGCGCCCAGCTGGAGCGCTCCACCACCTACAAGGTGACGGCCAGCGCGAAGGACTCCAAGGGCCTCGAGGCCCACGAGAACGCGTCCTTCACCACGGTCTCGCCGGACAACAGCTTCATAGGCAACTTCACGCCCGAGGACGGCTCGACCGTCGGCGTGGGCATGCCGGTGTCGATCAACTTCAACAAGGAGATCACCGACAAGGCGGCCGTCCAGAAGGGCGTCACGGTCACCAGCACCAGCGGCCAGGAGGTCGTCTGCCACTGGTTCTCCACCCAGCGCATGGACTGCCGGCCCGAGGACTACTGGAAGGAGAACTCCACCGTCACGCTGAAGCTCGCGCTCGACGGAGTGGAGGGCGCCAACGGTGTCTTCGGGGTCCAGCAGAAGACGGTCACCTTCAAGATCGGCCGCAACCAGGTCTCCGTCGTCGACGCGCAGACCAAGCAGATGAAGGTCACGCACAACGGCGCGGTCATCAAGACCATCCCGATCTCGGCCGGTTCGCCCGACAACAAGACGTACGAAGGCCAGATGGTGATGTCGGAGAAGTTCAAGGAGACGCGCATGAACGGCGCGACCGTGGGCTTCACCGACGACGACGGCAAGGGCGAGTACGACATCAAGGACGTGCCGCACGCCATCCGCCTCACCAACTCCGGCACCTTCGTGCACGGCAACTACTGGGGCGCGAAGTCCGTCTTCGGCTCGGTGAACACCAGCCACGGCTGCGTGGGCCTGTCGGACACCAAGGGCGCCAACGACACGGGCACCGCGGGCTACTGGTTCTACACCAACTCGATGGTCGGTGACGTCGTGGTCGTGAAGAACACCGGCGACAAGACCGTGGCCCCGGACAACGGCCTCAACGGCTGGAACATGGACTGGGCGCAGTGGAAGGCCGGTTCGGCCGTCTGAGACGGTTTCCGGCGGTCTGATCCCTGGCCGATTCACAGCATTCCGATGCCGCCCTCAGGGGCGGCATCGGTGTTTCCGGGGTCAACCACAGCCTTCTCATCATTCTCTTATTTCTGCCTTATCCAGTCATCACGCGCCGTACCTACCGTGCGGCCATGTTCTTCACCTACCTGAGGCGCGAGTTGCGCCGCCGCAGAAAGGCGGCCCTCGTCGTCGCCTCCGGCCTCGCGCTGGGCATCGCGCTGGTCATCGTGGTCTCTTCCGTGTCCTCCGGCATGGGGAAGGCCCAGGACAAGGTCCTGCAGTCCCTGTACGGCCTGGGTACGGACATGACGGTCACCAAGGCGGCCTCGCCCACCGCCAGCGCCTCCGACCGTCCGCGTTTCCAGTTCGACGCGCAGGACAACGACTCGGACGCGGAGCAGAGCACCGACCGCGTCATGGTGCAGGGCTTCCAGACCCTGTCGACCTCGACCGTCGCCAAGGTCGGCAAGCAGAGCGGGGTCTCCGACGCGGTCGGCGGGCTGAGCCTCCAAGTCATCAAGGTCAGCGGCCAGTTCACCCGCGGCCAGTTCCAGCAGAACGGCAACGGCGGCACCGGCGGCCAGCAGGGCGGCGGCCAGGGCGGCAACGGCGGCGGCACCGGCCAGCCGCAGGGCGAGGTCCAGGGCGGCGGCGCCAACTTCGACGTCAACAACTACTCCGTGTACGGCACCGACGTCACCAAGCCGGCCCTCGGCCCGCTGACCTCCTCCAAGATCACCAGCGGCCGTACGTTCAAGACGACGGAGGCCGCCGCCAAGGTCGCCGTCCTCGACTCGGCGTACGCCAAGGAGAAGAAGCTCAAGGTCGGTTCGACCGTCACCATCAAGAGCGTCAAGTTCAAGGTGGTCGGCGTCGCCACGGCCGACAGCGGCGACTCGGCCGCCAACGTCTACATCCCGCTGACCCAGGCGCAGACGATCAGCGACTCGAAGAACAAGGTCACCACGATCTACGTCCAGGCGACGGACTCCCAGCAGATCGACAGCGTCAAGTCGACCATCCAGAAGAACGTCTCGGGTACGACCGTGACGACCTCCGCGGACCTCGCGGACACCGTCTCCGGCTCCCTCTCCACGGCGTCCTCCCTCGCCACCAACGTCGGCAAGTGGCTGTCCATCGCGGTTCTGATCGCCGCGTTCCTGGTCGCCGGTCTGCTGACCTCCTCGGCGGTCTCCCGCCGGGTGCGCGAGTTCGGCACGCTGAAGGCGCTGGGCTGGAAGTCCGGCCGGGTCACCCGGCAGGTCGTCGGCGAGGCCATGGTCAACGGTCTGCTGGGCGGTGCGCTGGGCATCGGGATCGGTCTGGCGGGCGCGTACGTCGTCACCGCCATCAGCCCCACCCTCCAGGCCCATTTGGGCAGCTCCGGGGGCGGCGGCGGTCAGGGCGGTCCCGGCGGAGGCGGCGGCTTCGGCGGCCCCGGTCGGCAGGCGGCGGCCAAGACGCTCGACGTCGCACTGACCGCGCCGGTGAGCGTCACCACGGTGGCCGTCGCGGTCGGCCTCGCCGTCGCCGGCGGTCTGATCGCGGGGGCGTTCGGCGGCTGGCGGGCGTCGAGGCTGCGGCCGGCCGACGCGCTGCGGCGCGTCGAGTAGCCGACCGACCCTCACCTCTCTCACGCATCCCAGGAGTTGTTGTCCCCATGTACGAACTCAGCGGCGTCACCAAGCGCTACACCCGCGGCAAGGAGACGGTCCACGCGCTCGACGGCGTCGACCTGACGATCCCGGACGGCGACCGGCTCGTCATCCAGGGTCCCACCGGCGGCGGCAAGTCCACCCTCCTCCAGATGCTCGGCGGCCTCGACCGGCCCTCCGAGGGCGAGGTCGTCCTCGACGGCGTCGACCTGGCCAAGCTGTCCGAGGCCAAGCTCACGAAGGTGCGCAGCGAGAACATCGGCTTCGTCTTCCAGTCCTTCAACCTCATCCCGACGCTCACCGCGCAGGAGAACGTCGAGACCGCCCTCGTGCCGATGGGCGTGAAGACGAAGGAGCGGCGCGAACGGGCCGCCGAGGCGCTGAAGTCCGTAGGCCTGGGCGAGCGGCTCGGGCATCTGCCCGGCGAGATGTCCGGCGGCCAGCAGCAGCGCGTCGCCATCGCCCGCGCGCTGGTCAAGCAGCCGAAGGTGCTGCTCGCCGACGAGCCCACCGGCAACCTCGACGAGGGGATGCGCGACGAGATCATGGACGTGCTCCACACCATGTGGAAGGAGCACGGCCTCACCTTCATCATGGTCACCCACGACTCCTCGATCGCGAAGAAGGCCCCGCGGGTCGCGACGATCCGCAAGGGCAAGATCACGGTGAAGGAGAACGCGGCGTCGAAGTGAGCTGAACGTCGTATCGAGCCGAGAGTCGTATCGAGCCGAGAGTCGTATCGAGCCGAACGTCGTATCGAGCCGAACCCGGACGCCGTCAGACGGACGGCGTCCGGAAGCCCGTCCGTGTCGCGTCCGCGCCCCAGCTCGCCAGCAGGCGCAGGGCCTCCGCCGAAGCCGAACCCGGTTCCGCGTGGTACGTCACCATCGACTGCTCGGAGTCGTCGGCCAGCCTGAATCCCTCGAAGTTCAGGGACAGGTCGCCCACCAGCGGATGCTTCAGCAGCTTCACGCCGTGGCTCTTCTCCTTGACGTCGTGGGTCGCCCACAGGCGGCGGAAGTCCTCGCTCTTGACGGACAGTTCGCCGACCAGCGCCGACAGCCGGGGGTCGTCGGGATAGCAGCCGGCGTCCATCCGCAGCACGCACACGATGTCGATCGCCTTCTGCTCCCAGTCCACGAACAGCTCGCGGTACGCGGGCCGCAGGAACACCATCCGCGCCCAGTTGCGCTCCGCGACGGGCAGTTCCGCCCAGTCGCCGAAGACGGCCGCCGCCATCCGGTTCCAGGCCAGGACCTCCGTGCGCCGCCCCACGATGTACGCGGGCACCCCGTCCAGCAGGTCCAGGAACTGCTGCAGCGACGCCCGTGCCTGCTGCGTCCGCGCCCCCGGCTTCTTCTTGTGCTGCTTGGGCTTCGCCAGATGGGTCAGATGCGCGTGCTCGGCGTCGGTGAGCCGCAGCGCGCGGGCGATGGAGTCCAGCACCTCCGCCGACACGTTCCGCCCGTTGCCCTGCTCCAGCCGCGTGTAGTACGCCACCGACACCCCGGCCAGCTGCGCCAGCTCCTCGCGCCGCAGCCCCGGCACTCTGCGGTGCCGCCCGAAGTCCGGCAGCCCCACGTCCTCGGGCTTCAGCCGGGCCCGCCGGGTGCGCAGGAACTCGCTGAGCTCGGCGCGCCGGTCCAGGGAGGCGCCGGAGGCGGCCTCCGGCTGCTCGGTCCAGGCGTGCACGGGGTCCATCGCGTCCATGCGTCCAGTATTCACGGTCGTACGTCCAGCATCCTGACCCCGCCAGTGGTAGGCACGGCAGACGTACGCAGAGGCGTGGCCTGGGTGAATCCTGGGCGATGGGGCAGGCTGGACGTCGTACCCGGTCAGATCCGGCGGGAATCCGGCGGCAACCCAGTCGGAATCCAACAGGATCAGAAGGCAGCCGGGCACGGACCCCCCTCCTAGGAGACCCCCAGCATGACCACTGTTGCTGCGTACGCCGCCCCCTCCGCCAAGGCCCCGCTGGAGCGCACCACCATCGAGCGGCGCGCGGTCGGCGAGTTCGACGTACTGATCGACATCAAGTTCGCCGGCATCTGCCACTCCGACATCCACCAGGCCCGTGAGGGCTGGGGCGAGGCCATCTTCCCGATGGTCCCCGGCCACGAGATCGCGGGCATCGTCTCCGAGGTCGGCTCCGGCGTCACCAAGCACGCCGTCGGCGACCGGGTGGGCGTCGGCTGTCTCGTCGACTCCTGCCGTGAGTGCGACAACTGCAAGGCGGGCCTGGAGCAGTACTGCACCGTCGGCGGCGTCGGCACCTACAACGCCGTCGGCAAGGACGGCGAGCCCACCTACGGCGGCTACTCCGAGAAGATCGTCGTCGACGAGAACTACGTCGTACGGATCCCGGACGGCCTGTCCCTGGACGTGGCCGCCCCGCTCCTGTGCGCCGGCATCACCACGTACTCCCCGCTGAAGCACTGGAACGCCGGCCCCGGCAAGCGGGTCGCCGTCCTCGGCATGGGCGGCCTCGGCCACATGGGCGTCAAGATCGCGCACGCGCTCGGCGCCGAGGTGACCGTCCTGTCCCAGTCGCTGCGCAAGAAGGACGACGGCCTGAAGCTGGGCGCCGACCACTACTACGCCACCAGCGACCCGGAGACGTTCAAGGAGCTGGCGGGCACCTTCGACCTGATCCTGTCCACCGTCTCCGCCCCGCTCGACCTGAGCGCCTTCCTGGCCCTGCTCCGCACGGACGGCGCCTTCATCAACGTGGGCGCGCCCGAGGAGCCCGTCGCCCTCAACCTGTTCTCGGTGATCATGGGCCGCAAGACCCTCGCCGGCTCCGGCATCGGCGGCATCCAGGAGACCCAGGAGATGCTGGACTTCTGTGCGGAGCACGGCCTCGGCGCCGAGATCGAGCTGATCGGCGCCGAGCAGATCAACGAGGCGTACGAGCGGGTGCTGGCGAGTGACGTCCGCTACCGGTTCGTGATCGACACGGCGACGATCTGATCCTGTGTGATCCGGCCCGTGTGATCCGGCCCGTGTGATCCGACCTGTGTGATCCGGCCAGTGTGATCCGACCTGTGTGCCGAAGGGCCCCGGCGATGCGCCGGGGCCCTTCCGCTTACGGTCACATGGCGTGGGTGCCCGATACGACGGCTATCCTCCAGGTCGCCGCACCATCGCTGACGTGCACGGACAGAGCCTGCTCGACCGGATCGGTGTAGACCTGCCCGATGGTGATGGGCCCGTCGCACTTGACCCTGTTGGGGGCCTGGTCCGGGTGCTTGCGGTCGACGATGGTCACCGTGCCCGCTCCTGAGCATCTGGCGTGGACGGTGTAGACGTCCGTCAACGGCTTGAACGCAGGAAGGTCGGTGTCCGCGGTGCCGCTGGTCAGGGGGACGAGGAGCTGTGACCCGGCCGGAAGGTCGAGTCCCGATCCCTTGGCGGACTGGTTGGTCTGCGCGGACGGGTTGGCCTGCGCGGACGGAGTGGACCGCGCGGCGCGGGAACTTCTGGTGTCGTGGGTCGCCGTGTCGTCAGTCGCCGTACAGGCGGCCGTGAGCAGCAGGACGAGCAGGACGAGCGGGGCGGGGACGGCGATGGCACGGCGGCCCATGGGTTCTCCTTGGTGGGATGCCGCGACCCCGGCGGAAAAGCCGGGGCCGCGCCGATGGTCGGCCGAGGTCAGTTGACCTCCCAGCCCTCTCGGTAGGGCGCCCACACCGTCATGTTCTTCTTGTTGGTGACCGAGCAGTCACCATTGAGGGTGGCCGTGTACCCCTGGATGTTCTCCTTCATGATTCCGTAATCGCCGGTTACGGTCGAATGTGCCTTGACCTGGCCACTGGTCCCGACGTTCAGCGACGACGTCCAGCTTTTCGAGGCGCTGGCGTTGATATCGGCTTTGATCTTCCCGAGCCACAGCACCTTGTACTCCGCGCTGATGGTGACGGATGCGCCGATGGTCGTCGTTCCCGACTTCTGTGAGCTGAAGTTGTAATCGATCGCGTAGGACTTGTTGTTCGTGACGTACGTCGAGTACTTGACGGACATCGTGTTCTTCACGTTCTTCGTGATGTGGACAAAGGGCCCCGTCACGCTGCAGTGGCTGTCCGCCGAATACTGGGGCTCCTGGAACGTCGGTCCGTCGACCTCGCCGGGAATCGGAAGATCCTCGTCCAGTACCTCGTCGCTCTGCACCCCGGCCACCGCCGTCGAGTCCGCGGCCAACGGTTGCGCATCGATCTCTCCCGCGAGTGCCGGTGTCGCACTCCCCATGAGCAGCAGACCGGTCATGACTGCTGCAGCACGCATCTTCACGTTTTTACCCCCTGAATTCCCGGCCGCCCGGTCGAGGCCGCCGTTGCGGAGTGATCAGAGCACACTCCGACCGGCGAATAACAGGCAGTTGAGCAAAGCCTGAGGCTTTATGGAATGGTTCGACCGGTCGAACCGTACCTCAAGGGCAAAACCAAATTAAGTGTTTCGACTGTCGCATCCTTTTCCCAAATCTCATCCAAGAGATCTCCAAATGCCGATCGGAACTCCCTCGTTCGGTGGTCATCCGACGCAGTCGATCGGCCCGCCCGGCGACGGCTGGTACAGCGTCCGGATGATCAGGCCCCGGAGAGCGACCGGCGCGGGCGGCGCCCTCCCGGCCAGCTGCACGGGCCCGCGCGGGCGCAGCGCCTGCAGCAGCCGCCTCCCGGCCGACACCACGGCGGCTAGGGCGGCGAGAGCGGCGAGGGCGGCGAGGGCGGCGCGGAGCCCGGCGTACGCCGCCGCGGACATCGGCCGGCTGCTCGCCAGAGCGTGGCAGGCGGCCGACTCGGCCTCGGGACGCGCGTGCGCGACCGCGTCGCACCCATGCTCCTCAGGAAGGGCGCCGGGCACTGCCGGGTTCCCGTCCCAACAGCCACAGCAGATACGGCCCCCCGATCAGCGCGGTCAGCGCGCCGACCGGGATCTCCAGCGGCGGCAGCAGGGTGCGGGCGACGAGATCGGCGGCGACCAGGATGAACGCTCCCGTCAACGCCGAGGTGACGAGCGGGAGTTGGGGCGTGCTGGTGAGACGGCGGGCCAGCTGGGGCGCGGTGAGGGCGACGAACCCGATCGGGCCCGCCGCGCCGGTCGCCGTCGCGGCCAGGACGACCCCGAGCACGGTCAGCCCGAGCCGCACCCGGTCCACCCGTACGCCCAGCGCGGACGCGGTGTCCGCGTCCAGACCGAGCGGACGCGCGGCCCGGGCCGCCCACACCAGGGCGGGGACGGAGAGCAGCAGGACGACGGAGAGCGGCCTGGCCTGCTCCCAGCCGCGCCCGTTGAGGCTGCCGGTGAGCCACAGCTTGACCTGCTCGGCGGCCTCCAGCTCGCTGTCGGCGATGTAGAGCTGGACGACGGCGGACAGGGCGACGCCGATGCCGACCCCGGTGAGGACGAAACGGTTCGGCTGCATCCCGCGGCGCCATGCGAGGGCGTACACGAGGGCCGCCGCCGCGAGACCGCCCGCGACGGACACGGCGGGCATCGCCCCGGGCGAGGCGATGGCGCCGGTGGCGAGCGCGAGGACCGTCGCGGCGGCGGCCCCGTGCCCCACGCCGATCACATCGGGGCTGGCCAGCGGGTTCCGGGTGACCGTCTGCACGAGCGCCCCGGACAGCCCGAGCGCCGCGCCGACCAGGGCGCCGAGGACGATACGGGGCGCCCGCAGCTCGTCGACGATCAGGTCGTACGGGCCCGGCTCGCCGCGCAGGGTGCGGTAGACCTCGCCCGGCGGGACGTACGTCTGTCCCAGGCAGGCGGAGGCGAGCATGACCGCGCCGAGGAGGACGAGGAGAGCGGCGGCGACGCCGAGGGAACGGCGGTGCAGGAGGACGGAGACACGGGGATGCGGGCGCAGGGCCGTCCACCCACGGGCGACCCCGGCACCGGCCGCGCCCTCCGCCCCGACCGTCCTCCGGCCCCGGTCGCCGCTCAACTCGCCGCACCCTTCCGTCGTACCAGCACCACCAGTACCGGCACTCCCACCAGTGCTGTCATCACTCCGGCCGGCACCTCCGCCGGCGCCCGTACCACCCGCCCGGCCACATCGGCGAGCAGCAGCAACGCGGCGCCCAGCAGGGCGGACAGGGGCAGCACCAGCCGGTGCGCGCCCCCGCGTGAGAGCCGGCGCGCGAGATGCGGCACCGCCAGGCCCACGAAGGCGATCGGCCCCGCCGCGGCCACCGCGGACGCGGTCAGCAGGGTCGCCCCGAGCGCCGCACACGCCCGTACCGTGTGCACCCGGTGCCCCAGCGCCCGAGCCGTCTCGTCCCCGAGGGCCAGCGCGTCCAGCCCCCGCGCGCACGCCCCCACCAGTACCGCCCCCACCAGCAGAAACGGCAGCATGGGTACGACGGTGTCGGCGTCGCGTCCGCTCAGCGCGCCGACCTGCCAGAACCGGAACTGGTCGAGGGTCGCCGAACTCGACGTCAGGACGACGGTCGTGCCGCCCGCGGTCATGGCGGACAGGGCGGTGCCGGCCAGCGCCAGCTTCACGGGTGAGGCCCCGCCCCGGCCGCGGGTTGCGATGGCGTACACCAGGCACGCGGCGGCGACGGCGCCGGCGAAGGCGTACCAGACATAGCCGGTGAAGCCGTTGGCCAGGCCGAGGGAGACGGCCAGCACGACGCCGGCCGCGGCGCCCTGGCTCAGGCCGAGGACGCCGGGGTCGGCGAGCGGGTTGCGGGTGATGGCCTGGAGGGCCGCCCCGGCCAGACCGAGGGCCGCGCCGGCCGTCAGCCCGATCTCCGTGCGCGGCAGCCGCAGCGACCGTACGACGAGTGCGTCCGGGGTGCTGCCGCCGTGCAGCACGGCGTCGAGCACGGCGGACGGCGGCACGGCGCGGGTGCCGACGGCGAGGCTGAGCACGGCCGCGACGGCCACCAGGAGGGCGGCCGCCGGCCAGGCGAGGAACTTCACTTGAGGAACGTCACTTGCCGAGGTTGTCCGCGAGCTCGTTCACGACCAGGCGGGCCGCCGTCGGACCGGCGTTGAGGTACCACGGGTCGTCGTCGACCTTGACGGCCTGACCCGCCTTGACCGCGTCCATGCCCTTCCACAGCGGACCGGCCAGCGTGCTCGCCGCGTCCGTCTTCGACGCGTCGCCCTGCACCGAGTAGAAGATCCAGTCGCCGTCGGCGGTGTCGATCTTCTCGCTGCTGATGTCCTGTGAAATGGCCTTGAACTGCTGCGACTCGGGGCGCGACAGTCCCATGTCCACGGCGATGGAACCGGTGAAGGACGACACGCCGAACATCCGGGTGCGGTCCGGGGTGAAGCGCACCATGGAGACGGTCGGGCCGCCCTCGACGGCCTTCCCCTCGGTCTGCGCGTCGGAGACGATCCCGTCGAGCAGCTTCTGCGCCGCCTGTCCCTTGCCGATCGCCGCGCCGACGAGCAGCAGGTCCCGCTTCCAGTTGATGCCCTGGCCGGCCGTGACCACGGTCGGCGCGATCTTCGACAGCGTGGGGTAGAGGTCGCCGAGCGAGTCGTTGACCAGGATCAGGTCGGGCTTGGCGGCGGCGAGCGACTCCAGGTTGGGGGCCTGGCGGGTGCCGGCGTCGGTCATCGCGGCGAGCTTCGACTCGTACTGCGGGAAGGCGTCCGCCAGGTAGTCCGGGACCAGGCCGGCGTTGTCGGCGCGGGTGGAGGCGGTGGGGACGACGCCGAGGGCCAGCAGGTCGTCGAGCTGTCCCGTGCTGAGCACGGCGATCTTCTTCGGCGCCGTCTTGACGGTCGTACTGCCCTGGAAGTGCTTGACCGTGCGAGGGAACGTTCCATCGGTGTCGGTGTCCGCGCCCATGCCGTCGGCGAGGGCGCTGGGAGCGGCGTCCGGGCCCTCGGACGCGCCCGCGACGAGGTTGCGGTCGCCGTCGGACTTCGCGGCGGAGGACGACGACTTGGCATCGTTGTCAGCTGCGGTGGAACACCCGGCCAACAGCCCTCCGACGACGACGGACGCGCCCAGGGCGGCCTTCCACTTCAACGTACGCACAGCTACTCCGAGTCCGAGGCTTGTTCACCGCGAGGGGTTACTCGCTAAGGTGAGGCTTACCTTAACTGGTGTTGCTGTGGGTGATGACGGAGGGGCAGGAGGGGCGGGAGGCGGGAGGGGCGGGCTGGTCACCGTGGTCCGGAACCGCCCGCGCCCGGGGAGGCCTTGGTCAGCGGGGAGACGTCCTGCCCGCCCATGTCTAGACGGAACGGCGGATACACATCGGTCATCAGCGCCGCGTAGGCGGCCACCCGCGCGACCCAACGGGCCAGGCCGAGCAGGAAGTCGTAAAGGGGAACCGGGTAGCGGCCGGTGAAGGCCAGGATGATCACGGCGACCAGGGAGAGGAAGGAAATCAGCCCGCCGCCATGCCAGCCGCCCATCTTTCCCCACCCCCACCCCCAGCCGCCGACGAGCATCTCGACGACGATGTACTGCGGGATCGCCAGCAGCCACCACTTCACCAGAACCAGGCCGCGGGACAGCCGCTCGGGATACGCGACGTCGAAGTGCGCCGGATAGTCGGGCACGTCCGCGAGGGTGAACGGCGGATACCGGTCGGTGCCGAGCGCGGCGTGGGCGTAATAGCCGACCCGCCAGTTCCAGCGCATCACACCGACGTTGAAGTCGAAGAGGGCCCGCGGGTATCGCTCGGTGAACAGAACGGCGAAGAACGCGACGACGGTCACGAGGGAGAACGCGATCCACAGAAAGAACAGCACGATGTAATGCGGAATCGCGAGAAGCCACTTCACCAGCCACAACCACCGGGACAACCGAGGATCGAGCGACGCCTCGAAACGGACTGGCGACAGACCGACCGGACTCACGTGGCTCAGCTCCTTCCGAGCATCCCCACCCCGGCGACTACGGCCCGCACCCTCCTCCTTTCAGGCTCGCACGGGGAGTGGAAGGCCGCGACAGGGGAAGCCGAGGCCAAGAACACGTCATTCCGAGCCGCCGAGTCCTGAGAGTCCCGTCGGGAAACCACTTCAATGGCGGCTGCGCCGACATATGACCCACCGGCCGCAGCCGGCTGTCGAGCAAAGCGGCCCGTCATCCCCGTGCGCGGTCGTGGCTCAGGAGGTGGCGTTCCAGGAGTGTGCGACGTCGATGACCACGCGATCATCCAGCTGCGTCACCCGGAACGGCAGCCGGGCACGCACGCCGACCCCGATCAGCACATCATCCTCAAGGGCGTCGGCGTAGCGAGTGTCCTTGAACGTCTGGTAGCCCGTGATGTCCACTCCGGGCAGCGGTTGCCCGTGCTGCCCCGGGTAGGACGGCGAGCCGGTCGACGGGTCGTAGTTCGGGCCCACGGAGATCTGGAGGATCGCCCCGCCGTCGACGGGGATCTCCCCCGTACCGGGCGTGGTCAGCTTGTCGACGTACTTGACGCGGTAGCCGATCGGCCCGGCCGTCGAACCCTTGAAGTCGAGGACCATGCGGTCGAAGCACTCGTGCTGACCGGTCCTGATGTTCGCCAGCGGGGGCTTGTAGCCCTCCGTCGGCGACACGTGCTTCTCGAGGCTCCCCCACCCGGTCTCACACACTGCCGACGCGCCGGTGTCGGCCTGTGCCGTCCCCGCCGCTCCTGCGATCCCGGCTCCCGCCAGCATGAGAGCTGCCAGTGTGGTTCCGAGTCGTCGCATGGTTGCTCCCAAAGATCGAGTACATGGGTACGGCGCCAGGGCCTGCCCACCAGAGCAGGCCTCGGGAGGCCGCGGTGGTTGAGACTGGGCCCGCAATGTGATCGGACCTGGCCCGGACCATCACGAAAAGGCAACAGTCAAACGACCGAGGAAGCGCCCCCGCGACCCCGTTGAGGTCCCGATCGTCCGGCCGCTCCCGCTGACGTACGCCGCACCCCGCGCAGGAGCCGCCCGGCTCAACTGCGTAAGAACACGGTGACGAGGGTGAGCGGTGAGCCAACGCCGCAGGTGGGCCAGCTCCTCCTCCGCCACCGGTTACGACCGCTCCTCCGGCAACAGCGCGGTCGCGCGGCCGAGTTCACCGGCCCGCACCTGCGCGTGTACTTCTCTCGCCCGCGAGCCCCAGCTGAAGAGACCGGTACGGAAGGGCGTTGAAGTGCAGGTCCCGCTCCGGATCCCACTGCACCCGCGCCGGAGCCTGCTTCAACTGCCGCTTCCACTCGGCCTCGTTGTTTGCTCTCGTCTGCCGCGGCAACCGCGTCCTCAGTGACGATCACTTCGTCTTCTTCAACAACCCGCAGACGCCGGACGGCTCAGTGCGTGTTCTCCCCGCCACTGCACCTGACAAGGCGGCGATCTGTGTCTCCTTCGATGGATTGCCCGATGAGGCTGACCGGTTCGTACTCGTGGCGGCCATCGACCCAGAGGTCAACCCGGACGCCGACCTCTCTGGATTCACAGACGCCAGCATCCGCCTGCTCGACCCAGGGCTGGCTGAGCTGGGACAGCTGGAAGTCTCCGACGGCCGGCCGCACGAAACCGCCTTGGTACTCGGCTCCTTCCGCCGCAGGGCAAACGGAGACTGGGACTTCGTGCTGGGCGGCAAGAGCTACACGGGCGGCCTGGAGGAACTCGTTGAGGACTTCGGCATCGAGGTGGAGTAGATCCACCTGGGGCCAGAGCTCGTGCGCTGGATGAGGGCTGTGACCGCGGCTTGATGACATTTCTTGACTTGGACGGCCGCCACCGCACATCCAACCGTCGGAGCGACCGACCCGCCGACCGTTCCCGATCAGAGCCCTATTTCTCGCGCAGGTTCTCGACCTCGGCGGCCAGCACGGCCATGCCGCGCACATGCGTGTAGTACCTGGTCGCGTACTCGTCGTCGATCGCTGGGAGGACCTTGTCGAACACCGCCGTCAGCCGGGTGAGGCTTTCGCGGTGTTGTTCGGAAAGAGGTCCTTTGAGGACGCTCGCCGCGTAGCCGTAGGCGTCCGCGTCAAGCATCACCATGTCCTGGTCCTCGACGTCCAGGCCGCGGAAGCCGGGTGGGAACGGCATGGCCATGTGCTCGGCCGTCATCCGCGAGAGTGCATCCAGTTTCTCTTCGAACATGCCGGCGATCATGCCAGGCACACGCAGGTATCCAGGTGTGGTTCGCATGACTGGAACGGACGTCACTGCGCATCGGAACGCGTGCGGCCCCAACCTGGTGAACCTATGCGGTCACGGCGCTGGCAACCCAAAAGGCTTGTGGAACGGCCGGCGTGGGGCACGGATGACACGAAATTGCCAGTTCACCTGACGGTCCGGGTCTCGGATAGTCAAGACCTGTGGATCGAAGGGTGCTGCTGGCCGCGGCTGATGACGCGGCTGCCCATCTGACTACCGGACTTCCGTCGGGACCGGGTCGAGGAAGAAGAGGCACCGGTCCGCGTTGAACTCGCCCACCTCGGCGATGAAACGGAACTTGTCGCCTGCGCCGACGGTGGCGGGGATCTTTTTGCCGGTCAGTTTCAGGTCAAGGATGGTGACGTCCTCGTACTTGAAGGCGGGGCCGATCGCCGCGTTCGGTCCCTGGTCGCGAAGTCTTGTACTCGTACTTGATCTCGTCGGCCATGCGGCTCCGCGCCCCCTGAATGGGCTGCTCACACCAACTGCCTCGTGACATAAGGGACTCCGTGAGGGACTCGGCGTCACCGATTTCACCCTCGGTCCCGAGCCCGATCCGGGCCAAGGAGCACTCGGTCGGGGGCCCGTGACGGCGTCGAAGAGGCCGTGACCATCGCGGGAAACGACCACCGGTGTCCGTACGCCCTCGCCTGAAAGGATCCGGCCAGTGCAGGACAGGACGGGTTGTGGAATCCATGACGGAAGAGGAGTCGCGCCACAGGCGGCGGGCGCGCTTCGAAAGACTGGCGCACGTGGTGGTGGAACCGTTGCACCGGTATCTGCTGCGACGGACGAGCGCCGACATGGTCGACGACATCCTGGCGGAGGCGATGCTGGTGCTGTGGCGCCGTATCGACGACGTCCCCGGCCTGGGGTCGGCGCCAGGTTCCCTGCCCGACCCCGATGACGTGCTGCCGTGGTGCTACGGGGTGGCGCGGGGCTGCCTGGCGAATGCCCGCCGTGCCGACGGGCGCCGGCTCCGGCTGGTGGAGCGGTTGATCCGGACGCAGGAGCAGCAGCCGGCCGGGGTCGCCGACCACAGCGATCTGCACGCCGCGCTCGCCGCCCTCGGGGCGCTGGACCGTGAGGTGGTGCGGCTGTGGGCGTGGGAGGGGCTGGCGCCCCGGCAGATCGCGGAGGCGACCGGGCTGACGTCCAACGCCGTGAGCATCCGGCTGCACCGGGCGAAAAAGAAACTCGCCGAACAGTTGGGGCGAAAGCATGACGAACCGTCCGGACACAGGAGAGATGAAGGAAGGAGCGGTCAGTGAATGACGACGAGTTGCTGGCGCGGCTGAAGTCCGCGGACCCGGCGCTGACCCCACATGCTCCGCTGCCCGACATCGACCGACTTGTGGAGGACGTCTTGACCACTGACACCGCGCTCCAGACCGGCAATACGGTCCCCGCGAAGACCGCTGCGCGACGGAGTCGCCGTCAGCTCCTCGGACTCGCGGCGGCTGCCGGTCTGCTTCTGCTCGGCGGCGGCATCGCCGGAGGAGTCATGGCGAACAACGACAACGGGCACTCGGCTTCGGCCGGCCCGCTGGCACTCACCACCCACAGCGGCTTCGGCAGCCAGAAGTGTGTGACACCCAGTCCCGACACCCTGCGTGGGTACCCGACCCTCTTCGTGGGAACGGTCACCTCCATCAAGGGTTCCACGGTCACCCTCCGCGTCGACTACTGGTTGAAGGGCGGCGACACGGAGACGGTCGTGCTCGACAGCGACGCGAGCCGGCCGGAGGCGCTGACGTTCTCGGAAGGTGAGCGCTACATCGTGGCCGCCGAGAACGGCGTCGTCCCGGTGTGCGGTGCGAACGGGGTCTCGGACGAGACCGTCGACGAGTTCCGCCAGGCATTCGGGAAGTAACGGAAACCAGCTGCACGGACGATCCGAGCCCACCGACGGCCGCGGCGGGCTCGGGCCGGTTGACCGTGTTCGCGCCGCGATGATCCTCAGGAGGAGAGGTGCGTGCAGGCCCGACGCGGAGCATCGGCAGCGGTTCGGCTGTCGGGTGAGCCGGCTCGTCATCCCAGGAGGTGGGCAAGAAGTTCGTCTCCAGCGGGATAGGGGGGTTCCTGGGGCAGCAGCCGGCTGGCGGAGTCCAAGTCACCACCGCTGACGAGGGCGTGGATCTCGTGGGCGAGCGGGGTCACGTCGCGGATGCCGACCGTCCACTCGTCCGCGTAGCGTCGTACGGCCTCACCGGAGAGCCCCAGTTGCAAGGACCTGTACGGCAGGGGCTGAAGGCGCAGGTCCCGCTCGGGGTCCCACTGCACGCGAGCGGGCGCACGCTTCAACTGACGCTGCCAGGTGGCTCGGTCGGGGTGCACCCCGCGGACGTAGCTCGACAGACACGCCTGGCTTAGCGCCCATTCGAAACCGTCACGGCTGATCTCGACAGCGAGGACGGTCTCCTGCCCCTCCTTCGCGGCCCAGCCGCACCGGTACATCATCCACAGGAAGCTGGGCTTGATCCACGTCATCCGGTCCCGCTTCCACTCGGCGGGGAAACGGCCCTCCCGGACGGCGGGCAGGCCGATTTTCGGGGAGTACGCCTGGTAGACGGTGATCGTGGAGTCCGAGTGGGCCGCACGGATCCCGCGTTGTGGTTCTTCCATGGCGTACAGCGTGGGGTCGGCCGGTGCGGGCGGCCACTGATTTTCGGCTGCTCCTCGCGGTGGCCGGTGGCAGGTGGCAGGTGGTCGGCGGCCCCAGAGCGGGTTGGACGGGCACGGAATCGCCTGGAACCCTCGCGCGTTGAGGACAGTGGGCATGGGATGCCGGTGGTGTGCGAGCCGAGCAGCCCGAGTGAGCGAGCTGACAGATATTGGAGGGGCCGTAATGGCAGCGCAGACGCAGAGGGCCGTGCTGGCTGGCGGATGCTTCTGGGGGATGGAGGAGCTGATCCGCCGACTCCCGGGCGTGACGGCGACCCGGGTCGGATACACCGGGGGCGACGTGGCGAACGCGACGTACCGCAACCACGGCACGCACGCGGAGGCCATCGAGATCCTTTTCGACCCCGCGAAGACCGACTTCCGCGCGATCCTGGAGCTCTTCTTCCAGATCCACGACCCGAGCACCAAGAACCGCCAGGGCAACGACATCGGCCTCAGCTACCGCTCGGCGATCTACTACGTGGACGACGAGCAGAAGCGGATCGCCGAGGACACGATCGCGGACGTGGACGCCTCCGGACTGTGGCCCGGCAAGGTCGTCACCGAGGTGGAGCCGGTCGGCCCCTTCTGGGAGGCCGAGCCCGAGCACCAGGACTACCTGCAGCGATACCCGGACGGCTACACCTGCCACTTCCCGCGCCCGGGATGGCGGCTGCCCGCCCGCGCGGAGGGCTGACCGGCCGAGGGCCGACCGCGAGGCGACCCGTCGAAAGACGGAGGCCGGCCGAGACCCCGCCGACGGACGTGGCGACGCCGGTGGGGCAGGACGCTGACATCAGCCTTCGGCCTTCGCCACGCCGATCGGGCAGGACACGCCCGTTCCGCCGATTCCGCAGTAGCCCGCCGGGTTCTTGTCGAGGTACTGCTGGTGGTACGCCTCTGCCGGGTAGAAGGCGCGGCCCTCCGCCGGGAGGATCTCCGTGGTGATCGTGCCGTGGCCCGAGGCGGTGAGGACCTGTTGGTAGGCGGTGCGGGAGGAGTCGGCGGTGGTGGCCTGGGACGGGGAGTGGGTGTAGATCGCGGAGCGGTACTGGGTGCCGACGTCGTTGCCCTGGCGGAAGCCCTGGGTGGGGTTGTGGGACTCCCAGAAGGTCTTCAGGAGACGCTCGTAGGAGATCAGGGCGGGGTCGTAGACCACGCGGACGACCTCCGTGTGGCCGGTCAGGCCCGAGCAGACCTCCTCGTAGGCGGGGTGCTCGGTGTGGCCGCCCTGGTAGCCGACCAGGGTCGTCCACACGCCCACCGGGAGCTGCCAGAACTTGCGTTCGGCGCCCCAGAAACAGCCCAGGCCGAAGTCGGCGATCTCGTAGCCCTCGGGGTAGGGGCCGAGCAGCGGGGTGCCGAGGACCGTGTGGCGGTCGGGGACGGCGAAGATCGGCTCCGGGCGGCCCTTCAGCGCCTGCTCGGGGGTGGGCAGGACGGGCGTACGGCCGAACAGCATGACGCGGGCTCCTTCGTCTTCGCAGGTTTCGCAGTCGTCGCGGGACAGCACGGGCGACAACGTCTCCGTGCCGCCCCCCATTCCGGCGCCTGCTCCGGCGCCTGTTCCGGCCGGTTCGGCGTCGACTCCGGCGCGGGCGGTGACGTCAGTGCAGCAGCGTCGCCGGGCTGCCGCCGTTCGCCTCGTAGCCCGCCACCGCCAGCGCCCGGTAGACCGCGAACTCGCCCGCCGGGTCCGGGGAGAGGGTCCAGGGGAGGGCGCCCACATGGCCGTCGACGTGTATCAGCTGGCTCATCGCCTCCGACCAGCGTTCGCCGCGCACCAGGAAGAACACCAGCAGATGGCGGACGTGCGCCAGCATCGGGTCGTCGGGACGGGCCGCGTGCACCGCGAACAGCGCGCCGTGGATCGCCTTCGTCACGACCTCGCTCTGGTAGAAGCTGCTGACCAGGTTCACCTCGGGGAGGTGCTCGAACACCGCGAACAGCGGCATGGCCGCCAGCAGGGACGCCCGGGGGGCCCGCGCCGCGGCCGCCTCCGCGAAGGAGTTCGCCAGGTCGCGCGAACCGTGCCACTTCTCGCACCAGTAGTGCAGGGCCGCCAGATGCGCCCCCATGTGGGCCGGAGCGCGGTCCAGGATTTTCAGCCAGAGCTGTTCGAACTCCGGCTGCGTGTACTCCAGGCCCCGGGCCACCGACAGTTCGACGATGTACGGGACCGGGTCGCCGGGGGAGAGCAGCGCCGCCTGCCCGCAGGCGTCCTTCGCCTCCTCCATGATGATCCGGAAGTCGTCCGTGCCCCGCGTCGACGTCCGCCACGCCTGCTGCACCAGGAACTCGGCGTGCACCGCCGCACCGCCCGCGTCCTTGGGCGCCTCCGCCCGCCACACCCGCAGCCACTGCCCGCCCGGCGCCTCGCTGACGCCGCCCGGCCGCTGCTGCAGCTCCAGCGCCGCCGCGCCCGCGAAGGCCTGCACACGCTGCCAGCGCAGCTCGCCCTCCGCCTCCGTGCCGGCCAGCAGCTGCTGCGCCGCCCGGTAGTCCTGCGTGTGCTGCACCACGTCCAGGACGTCCAACAGGTCCTGGTCGGGGCCGGGCATCCGGATGTCGAGCTCCTCCGTCCGCACGAACCCGTAGTCCGCCGGGTCCGCGGCGTCCGGGTGGCCCGCCGGGACCTGCTCGATCATGCCGCGCCTGCGCCGCAGGAACGGGAGCAGCACGAAGCTGATCATGATCAGCGCCATCAGGACCCAGAGAATCTCCATGTCACCAGCGAACCAGACCACGCCGACAATTGGCCAACCCGTCCCCGCTCCTGTGGAAAACTCCCCGGACCCGTCCGGCACCGGGCCCGCGAGCGGACTACGCTCGGTGCTCATGAGCGACAGGCACATCAGTCAGCACTTCGAGACTCTGGCGATCCACGCGGGCAACACCGCCGACCCCCTCACGGGTGCGGTCGTCCCCCCGATCTACCAGGTCTCGACCTACAAGCAGGACGGCGTCGGCGGTCTGCGCGGCGGCTACGAGTACAGCCGCAGCGCCAACCCGACCAGGACCGCCCTGGAGGAGAACCTCGCCGCCCTCGAGGGCGGTCGGCGAGGCCTCGCGTTCGCGTCCGGACTGGCGGCCGAGGACTGCCTGCTGCGTACGCTGCTCAGCCCCGGCGACCACGTGGTCATCCCGAACGACGCGTACGGCGGCACGTTCCGTCTGTTCGCCAAGGTCGTCGCCCGCTGGGGCGTGGAGTGGTCGGTCGCCGACACCAGCGACCCCTCCGCCGTACGGGCCGCGATCACCCCGAAGACCAAGGCTGTGTGGGTGGAGACCCCCTCCAACCCGCTTCTCGGCATCACCGACATCGCCGCCGTCGCCCAGGTCGCCCATGACGCGGGCGCCCGGCTCGTCGTCGACAACACCTTCGCCACGCCGTATCTGCAGCAGCCGCTGTCACTCGGCGCGGACGCCGTGGTGCACTCCCTGACCAAGTACATGGGCGGTCACTCCGACGTCGTCGGCGGTGCGCTGGTCGTCGGCGACCAGGAACTGGGCGAGGAACTGGCGTACCACCAGAACGCGATGGGCGCGGTCGCCGGGCCCTTCGACTCCTGGCTGGTGCTGCGCGGCGCCAAGACGCTGGCGGTGCGCATGGACCGGCACAGCGAGAACGCCGCCAAGGTCGCCGACATGCTGACCCGGCACGCGCGCGTGACGAAGGTGCTGTACCCCGGCCTGCCGGACCACCCCGGTCACGAGGTCGCCGCCAAGCAGATGGGGGCCTTCGGCGGGATGGTGTCCTTCCAGGTGGCGGGCGGTGAGGAGGCGGCCGTGGAGGTCTGCAACCGCGCCAAGGTGTTCACGCTCGGCGAGTCCCTGGGCGGCGTCGAGTCGCTGATCGAGCACCCCGGTCGTATGACGCACGCGTCGGTCGCCGGCTCGGCCCTGGAGGTCCCCTCGGACCTCGTCCGCCTCTCCGTGGGCATCGAGAACGTCGACGACCTTCTGGAGGATCTCCAGCAGGCCCTCGGCTAGGACAGGTCCGGGACGGCTGGGACCGGCCCCTGGAGGATCCAGGGGCCGCCCTTGCGGGCTTACCAGCCGGTGAGCGGTGGAGTCGTCTGCGACGGCGGCTCCACCCAGGGCTGGGCGATCACCGCCCAGACGACGAAGGCCACGGTCGCCGCGAACAGCAGCAGCCACAGCAGTCGGCGGGCGAACGTCCGGCGGCGCAGAAGGCGACCGCCCCGGCGTACGACGTCCGCGTACAGGTCCGGCGGCACGTGCGGCGCCGTCCCGTCCATGAGCTGCCGTACCGCGGCCTCCCGTTGGGGCCGGTTCACGACGTCGCCGCCTTCGGGCGCACCCGCGCGGGGGCCGGTCCGCGCGGGGGGTGCAGCAGGGTCGCCGTCGCCCGGTCGCAGACCGTGCGGACGCGTTCCGTCGGCAGCCCGAGCAGGGCCGCCACCTGCTCCTCGGCGACCCCTTCGTACAGCCTCAGGACCAGGATGAGGCGCTCCTGATGGCCGAGCCGGGCCAGCGGTCCGACGGGGCGCACGCGCGCGTGGGCGCGGCCGAGGGGCAAGGGCAGCGGCAGGTACAGGTAGGGGGCCAGACCGCCGTACCGGTGCCAGGCCCCGCGCGCGAAGCGGGTGGCCAGATACTCGCGGGCGCGGTCGTACGGGTCCTCGCCGTGCAGCCGGTCCCAGCACGCGTACGTGTGCGCGAGGGCGAGCGTCAGCAGGCGCCGCGCGCGCGGGTTGGCGTCCGAGGCCTCCGCCGTGAGCAGGGTGGCGGTGTGCAGCAGCCGTCCGCCGGCTCCCGCGACGAACGCCTCGAACTCCCGGGCCCGGCGGGCTTCCTGGGCCGCATGCCTCTTGCGCACACCGAGCCTCCCGCCTGACGGCGACCCCCTGGAAACGGATCCCGGCGATGTACGGGCGCCGACCTGCGTACGACGAACGGGGACCCGGTCTCATATGAGGCCAGGTGCGGGCTTTCGGTCAAGACCCGCGCACGCGCGGCGTCAGGGAACCGGATGTGGGGAACCGGATTCCGGGGAACCGGCGTTCAGAAGGCGGGCTCAGGACGCGGCCTCAGGAAACGGACGGCGACGACTCCGCGCCCGGCACGGCCTGGGCCATCCGGGAGGACAGCGCGGTGTTGAAGCGCGTGAGGAGCGTGCAGAACGCCTCGCGCTCCGCCGGCTCCCAGTCCTCGGTCAGCTCGGCCATCAACTGACGTCGGGAGGAACGCACTTCCTCCAGCCGGGACTGCCCGCGAGGGGACAGCTGCAGCACCACGGCCCGCCCGTCCTCGGGGTGCGAGGTGCGCTTGACCAGCCCGGTGTCGACGAGCGGGGCCACCTGCCGGGTGACGGTCGAGGAGTCGATGCCCATGCTCGCGGCGAGCGCCTTGACGCCCATCGGGCCTTCGTTGTCGAGGCGGTTGAGGAGCAGGTACGCGGCGCGGTCCATGGAGTTGCGCACCTGCCCCACACCGCCGAGCCGGGTCTGTTCGGCGCGACGCGCGAACACCGCGACCTCGTGCTGCAGCGTGTCGAGAAGGCCGGTGTCACCGACTGTCGTCATGTCCATCGACATTTCAGGTGTTGTGGGCATGGCCGGAGGCTCGCTTCATGAAGGGGGTGCTGGGTTGGGGGACAGGGTACGCGGCCGGAAGCCGGGCCGTACCGACGCTGCGCAAACCAGTCTCGGAGGTTGGTCACAGCGGTCGTTCCCGCCTGTGAACTGCGATGCTGGAGTCATGAGCTACAGCACGGCTGACTCCTTGCGACCCGTGACTCTCGACGACGTACGCGGCGCCCAGAAGATGCTCTCGGGCGTGGCGCGGGCGACCGCGATGGAGGGCAGCAGGCACCTGTCCCAGCTCGTCGGGGCGCCCGTGCACCTCAAGTGCGAGAACCTGCAGCGGACGGGATCGTTCAAGCTGCGCGGCGCGTACGTCCGCATCGCCGGGCTGCTGCCGGAGGAGCGGGCCGCCGGCGTCGTCGCGGCGAGCGCGGGCAACCACGCGCAGGGCGTGGCGCTGGCGTCGTCGCTGCTGGGCGTGCGCTCCACGGTGTTCATGCCCCAGGGCGCCCCGCTGCCGAAGATCAGCGCGACCCGCGAGTACGGCGCCGAGGTGCGCCTGCACGGTCAGGTGGTCGACGAGACGCTGGCCGCCGCCCAGGAGTACGCGGCCGAGACGGGCGCGGTGTTCATCCACCCCTTCGACCACCCCGACGTCATCGCCGGGCAGGGCACGGTCGGCCTGGAGATCCTGGAGCAGTGCCCGGAGGTGCGCACGATCGTCGTCGGGATCGGCGGCGGGGGCCTGGCCGCGGGCCTGGCGGTCGCGGTGAAGGCGCTGCGGCCGGACGTGCGGATCGTCGGTGTGCAGGCGGCGGGCGCGGCGGCGTACCCGCCCTCGCTGGCGGCCGGTCGCCCGGTGTCGCTCGAGAACCCGGCGACGATGGCCGACGGCATGAAGGTCGGCCGGCCCGGCGAGGTGCCGTTCGGGATCATCCGCGATCTGGTGGACGAGGTGCGCACGGTGACGGAGGACGAGTTGTCCGCCGCGCTGCTGTTGTGCCTGGAGCGGGCCAAGCTGGTCGTCGAGCCGGCCGGGGCGAGTCCGGTCGCGGCGCTGCTGAGCGAGCCCGGCGCGTTCGAGGGCCCGGTCGTCGCCGTGCTGTCCGGGGGCAACGTCGACCCGGTGCTGCTGCAGCGCGTGCTGCGGCACGGCATGTCCGCGCAGGGCCGCTACCTGGCCGTTCGGCTGCGGCTGACGGACCGCCCGGGCGCCCTCGCCACGCTGCTGGGAGTGCTGTCGGCGGTCGACGCCAACGTCCTCGACGTGAGCCATGTGCGGACCGACCCCCGGCTCGGGCTGACCGAGGCGGAGGTCGAGCTGCACCTGGAGACCAAGGGGCCGGTGCACTGCGCCGAGGTCGGCCAGGCCCTGCGCGACGCGGGGTACACGGTCATCGTCTGAGGTCGGAGGCCCGTCGGAGGTACCTTCGCCGTGGGGGCGTTCACTCGTTCGAGGAAGTCTGTTGTGAGACGCGATACATCGCGTTATGGTGTGTCTCACGCCACCCTCATCGGGCGGATCAAAAGGTGCAAATCTAGGCTTTTCGAAGAATCCCCGAAGACGCGGAGACTCAGGAGACTCATATGCCAGGCGCCATCTACGCCGAAGGCCTGGTGAAGGCCTTCGGCGACGTAAAGGCTCTGGACGGCGTCGATCTGGACGTCCCGGAAGGCACGGTCCTGGGCCTGCTCGGGCCCAACGGCGCGGGCAAGACCACCACGGTCCGCTGTCTCACCACCCTGCTGCGGCCCGACCGCGGTCGCGCGGTCGTCGCCGGCCTCGACGTGCTCAAGCATCCCAACGAAGTGCGGCGTTCGATAGGCCTGTCCGGCCAGTTCGCCGCGGTCGACGAGTATCTGACCGGCCGGGAGAACCTCCAGATGGTCGGACAGCTCTACCAGATGAGGGCTGCCGCGGCGAAGGTCCGGGCGGCGGAGCTGCTCGACGAGTTCGGCCTCGCCGATGCCGCCGACCGCACCGCGAAGACGTACTCCGGAGGCATGCGCCGTCGCCTCGACCTGGCCGCGGCGCTGGTCGTCTCGCCGCCTGTGATGTTCATGGACGAGCCGACCACCGGCCTCGACCCGCGCAACCGCCAACTCCTGTGGGACGTGATCAAACGGCTCGTCTCCGGCGGTACGACACTGCTGCTGACCACCCAGTATCTGGAAGAGGCCGACCACCTCGCGCACGACATCGCGGTCGTCGACCACGGCCGCGTCATCGCCCGCGGCACCTCCGACCAGCTCAAGGCCCGCACGGGCGGTGAGCGCGTCGAGGTCGTCGTCCACCAGCGCGAGCACATCCCCACGGCCGTCGAAGTGCTCGCCGGCTTCGGCAAGGGCGACACCTCCGTCGAGGAGCACACCCGCAAACTCACCGTGCCCGTCACCGGCGGCGCGAAGCTCCTCGCCGAGGTCATCCGTGAACTGGACGCCCGCGGCATAGAGATAGACGACATCGGTCTGCGCCGCCCCACCCTCGACGACGTCTTCCTCTCCCTGACGGGACACGCGGCCGAGGGCAAGAGCGCGGAGAACGACCAGGAGAACGGCCCGAAGAGCAGTCAGAAGGACAGCCCGAAGGACACTCCGAAGGGCAGTCGGAAGGACATCCGGAAGGGCAGTCGGAAGAACGGCAAGGAGGCCGTCGGATGAGCGCCGCCACCGACGCTGTACGCAGCGCCGCCCCCGCCCCCGCCCACCCCCTCGGGCAGTCCGTCCGCGACTCGCTGGTCGTTGCAAAACGCAACCTGATCAGAATGTCCAGGATTCCCGAAATGGTGATCTTCGGGCTGATACAGCCCATCATGTTCGTGGTGCTGTTCACCTATGTCTTCGGCGGTTCGATGCAGATCGGCGGCAGCACCAGCGCCACCGACTACAAGAACTTCCTCATGGCGGGGATCTTCGCCCAGACCGTCACCTTCGCCACCGCCGGCGCGGGCGCGGGCATCGCCGACGACATGCACAAGGGCCTCATCGACCGCTTCCGCTCCCTGCCCATGGCGCGCGGCGCGGTGCTGACCGGCCGGACCCTCGCCGACCTCGTGCAGACCGCCCTCACCCTGCTGGTCCTGGCCGTCGTCGCCCTCCTGGTCGGCTGGCGCGTCGGCTCCAACGGCGACACCAACGCGGCCCGGGTCCTGGCCGCCTTCGGTCTGCTGCTCCTGCTCGGGTACGCGTTCACGTGGATCGGCGCCCTGATCGGCCTGACCGTCCGCACCCCCGAGGCGGCCACCTCCGGCGGACTGATCTGGCTCTTCCCGGTGACCTTCATATCCAACGCGTTCGTCGACACCGCGAACATGACGCCCTGGCTGCGTCATGTCGCCGAGTGGAACCCCTTCAGCGCGACCGTCCAGGCGTGCCGTGTGCTGTTCGCCAACCCCGGACAGTCGCAGTCCGACGCCTGGCCCATGCAGCACCCGGTGTGGGCCTCGCTGATCTACTCGGTGCTGATCGTCCTGGTCTTCCGGACGCTGGCGGTGCGCAAGTACCGCTCGGCCACCGCATGACGAAGCCCCCGGCGGCACGGGGCGCCGGGGGCAACGTCCAGGAGAAAACAGGCGAAGCGGAAAGCAGGCGAAGCGGAAAGCGGGCGGAACGGGAAAGCCCGAAGCCGCGAAAGGAAGGGGGAGGGGCTCAGTCGCGGTAGGGCTCGGCCTTGAGGATGCGCACGGAGGCCTTCTTGCCGTTGGGCAGCTCGTACTCCGCGTCCTCGCCGACCTTGTGGCCGATCACGCCGGTGCCCAGCGGGGACTGCGGCGAGTAGGTCTCGACGTCGGTGCTCGCGTATTCGCGCGAGGCGAGCAGGAAGGTCATCGTGTCGTCCTCGTCGCCGTCGAAGGCGATCGTCACGACCATGCCGGGCGCCACCGCACCGTCCGCGGAGGCCGGGGCCTCGCCGACCTTGGCGTTCTCGAGAAGCTGGGTCAGCTGGCGCACGCGGAGCTCTTGCTTGCCCTGCTCCTCCTTGGCCGCGTGGTAACCGCCGTTCTCACGCAGGTCGCCCTCCTCGCGCGCGGCCGCGATCTTGGCGGCGATCTCCGTGCGCGCAGGACCAGTAAGGTACTCAAGCTCGACCTTGAGCTTGTTGTACGCCTCCTGGGTCAGCCAGGTGACGGACTCGCTGGTCTGGGTCACAGGTGCTCCTCGTCGGTACTGGGAATACAAAGCATCGCCGTACCCACAAGCATGTTCCTCGGTGGATGGGCGAAACCACGAGCCTAACAATTCACGGGCCGAAGGGGGAGGACATAAGCCATCAGAATTACGTCAACGCAGGTCAGCGCGTATGCATTGAGGAGGACGACGGGGGCGGTCGTCGGCCGGGACGGCGTCGCGGGGCCCCGGGGTCAGTCGGCGTGGCAGCCGAGCAGCTCGCCGGTCGTGCCCTTGGCCGTCGTACGGAGCGTGACGACCTTGTCGATCCGCGTGTCCGGACCGGAGAAGCGGAAGTCGGCCCGGCCGACCTCGGCGCCGTTGGCGGCCTGCGAGCGGATCGTGCAGTAGCCGCTCGCGCCCGCGTCCTTGCGGACCTCCAGATGCACCTGCACCGCGTCGTCGGAGGTGGCCTCGAAGGCGATCACCTCGGCGCTGATCTTGTTCTGGCCGACGTAGTGGTAGGCGAAGTAGCCCACCAGGGCGAGCAGCAGCGTGCTCAGCACGGCAGCGGCGATCTTGAGCTTGTGGTCGGCGCGCGCGTCCGAGGAACGGCCGTAGCGGCCCTCGGGCAGTCGCGTGCTCGCCGTACTCATGGTCGTCCTCCCGGCGCGGAATTATTCGCCTCCCGATTCGGTCACTATAGGAGCCTGCGACCGCGCCGGTTCACACCGGGCGCCGACTTACCGAGGATTGAGTCTTGACTGACCAGCTGCGACTGATGGCCGTTCACGCGCACCCCGACGACGAGTCGAGCAAGGGCGCGGCCACCATGGCGAAGTACGTGTCCGAGGGGGTGGACGTGCTGGTCGTGACCTGCACGGGAGGGGAGCGCGGCTCCATCCTCAATCCCAAGCTGCAGGGCGACAAGTACATCGAGGAGCACATCCACGAGGTGCGCAAGAAGGAGATGGACGAGGCCCGCGAGATCCTCGGCGTCAAGCAGGAGTGGCTCGGCTTCGTCGACTCCGGGCTGCCCGAGGGCGACCCGCTGCCGCCGCTGCCCGAGGGCTGCTTCGCGCTGGAGGACGTCGACAAGGCGGCCGGCGAGCTGGTGAAGCAGATCCGCGCCTTCCGTCCCCAGGCGATCACCACCTACGACGAGAACGGCGGCTATCCGCACCCCGACCACATCATGACGCACAAGATCTCGATGGTGGCGTTCGAGGGCGCGGACGACGCCGAGAAGTACCCCGAGGCCGAGTTCGGTCCGGTGTACCGGCCGCTGAAGCTGTACTACAACCAGGGCTTCAACCGGCCGCGCACCGAGGCGCTGCACCACGCGCTGCTCGAGCGCGGCCTGGAGTCCCCCTACGGGGAGTGGCTCAAGCGCTGGGAGGAGTTCGGGCAGAAGGAGCGCACCCTCACCACGCATGTGCCGTGCGCCGAGTTCTACGAGATCCGTGACAAGGCGCTGATCGCCCACGCCACGCAGATCGACCCCGACGGCGGCTGGTTCCGGGTCCCGATGGAGATCCAGAAGGAGGTCTGGCCCACGGAGGAGTACGAGCTCGCGAAGTCCCGCGTGGATACCTCCCTCCCCGAGGACGACCTCTTTGCGGGCATCCGCGACAATGCCTGACATGAGCGCAAGCGTGAGCCTGGCAATGACGCATCTCGTCCCCCTCGCCAAGGAGGTCGACGAGAACAAGGTCACTCCCGGCGTCCTCGGTTTCATCGTCTTCGCGGCGATGGCCTTGGCGGTGTGGGCGTTGATGAAGTCCATGAGCAAGCACATGGGCAAGGTCGACTTCAAGGAGTCGCAGGAGTCGCAGGGTCCGGCGGAGTCGCAGGGTCCGGCGGCACAGCCGGAGCCCAGGAGCACCCCGGCGAAGAGCTGACCCCTACCCCCGGTCCACCACGACCCCCATCACCTCGCGGGCACGCCTTCCCGGGACCATGCCCAGACGCCAGGCCTGCCAGCCCGACTCCAGGCGTACGCCGCGCTCCAGCAGCAGTTCGTAGGCGCGGATGTACGCGGTGAGCCCGGCGTCGCGCAGGGGGTGGGGGGAGCGGCCGAGCTGGGTCAGCTCCTCCTGGGCGACGGCCGTGCCGACCTCCACCCCGCCCGGGGAGGCGTAGGGCAGGAGGGTGCAGCGCAGGAAGCGGGCCCAGTCGTCGCCGCGGCGGTCGCCGTAGGAGGCGAACAGGCCCGCTGCCTCGTCGCACAGGGCCAGCGCCTGCTGGGTGCGGGCGTTGCCCGCCTCGACGATCGCGAGTTCCAGGCAGGTCCAGGCCTCGCCGTGGGCGACGCCGATGCGCTGGAAGTCGGCGCGGGCGTCGACCAGGAGCTGGCGGGCGAAGCCGGAGTTGCGCAGCGAACCGGTCTGGGCGGCGCGCTGGTCGCGGGTCACCCGGGCCGAGTGGTGCCGGGCGCAGGCCAGGCCGTAGACGTCACGCAGCCGGGAGAAGAGCGAGCGGGAGCGTTCCAGCTCGCGCACGGCCCGGTCCAGGTCGCCGGTCTCCTCCAGGGCCAGGCCCAGGTAGTACACCGTCCAGGCCTCGCCGCGCGCGTCCTCGTTGTCGCGGTGCCGGGCGGCCGCCTGGCGCAGGCTCTCCGCGGCCGGGGAGGGATCGCCGGCGATCAGCCGCGCCCGGGCCAGCTGCGTCAGCGCCCACGCCTCGCCGCGGGCGTCGCGGGTGCGGCCGTACAGATCGAGGGCCTGGCGCAGGGCGTCCTGCGCGGCGGGGACGTCGCCGCGGCGCAGATGCAGCTGGCCCAGCTGGAAGTGCGCCCATGCCTCGCCGTGCACGGAACCGCCCTCGCGGTGCAGCACCAGGGAACGGGTGAGCAGGTCCAGGGCCTCGGCGAGGCGGGCCCGGTCCCGTTCCACCGCGGCCAGCGCGTGCATCGTCCACGCGCGGTCCGTCGCCAGCTCGGGCGCGGCCTGGAGGTCCATCGCCTCCCGCAGCTTCGCCGCCGCCTCCGTGAGCTGCCCCTGGTGGTGCAGGGTGATGCCCAGCGAGCACAGGGCGCGGGCCGCGCCGGCGTCGTGATGGGCCTGGAGGTAGAGGTCGACGACCGAGCTGAGCGTGGTGCGGGCCTTGTCGAGCTCGCCCAGCTGCCGGGCCGCGATCCCCGTGCGCCACTGCACGGACCGCACCAGCAGGTCCTGGCCGAGCGACTGGGCCAGCTCGCTGATCTCGCCGAGGCGGTAGAGGTCGCCGCGCAGCAGGCAGTAGTCGCACAGCGCGCCGAGCAGACTGAGCACGGCCGTCTGGTTCACGCCCTCCGCCTGGCGCAGGGTCGCCGTGATGAAGCTCGACTCGTCGTCCAGCCAGCGCAGCGCCTCGTCGAGGGAGGTGAAGCCGTGCGGGGTGAAGCGGTCCGAGCGGGTCGACATGTTCCCGTCGACCAGGCGCAGCACGGAGTCGGCGAGCTCGGCGTGGCTGACGATCAGTCGTTCCTGGGCCGCCGCGCGCTCGGCCGGTTCCTCCTCGTCCAGGAGGCGGGCCTGGGCGAAGGCGCGGACCAGGTCGTGCAGCCGGTAGCGGTCGCCGCGGACCCGGTCGACCAGCCCGGCGTCGGCGAGCGCGGCGAGATGGCGGGTCGCCTCGGCGCGGTCCGTGGCCAGCAGGGCGGCGGCGGCCGCCGCGCCGAGCGAGGCCCGGCCGGCCAGCGCGAGCCGGCGCAGCAGCCGGCGGGTGACGTCCGGCTGGTCGGTGTAGCGCAGCCACAGCGCGCGCTCGACGGGCTCCACCGGGCCGTACGCCCCGAGGTCCGCCGCCAGGGCGCGTGGCGAGCGCGGGCCCAGCGAGGAGCCCGCGACGCGCAGCGCCAGCGGCAGCCCGCCGCACAGCAGGGTGATCCGGTCGGCGGACTCGGCGTCGTAGGGCCCCGAGGCGTCCCGCGCGACCGCGCCCAGCAGCTCCTCCGCGCCCGCCGCCTCCAGCGGCCGCACCGGCAGCTCGTGCACCAGGGCGGACAGCTCGGCGGGGAGGCGCAGCGGGGTGCGGGCGGTGACCAGGACCAGGCTTTCGGAGCGTTCGGGGACGAGTGCGCGGACCTGCTCCGGATCGGAGGCGTCGTCCAGGACGACGGTGACCGGCAGACCGTGGAGGTGCTGCTGGTACAGCTCGCCGAGCCGTTTGACCTGCTGGTCGGGGGATGAGCGCTCCCGGAAGAGGAGCTGTTCGCGGGGCGCGCCGAGCCGGTTGAGCAGATGCAGCAGGGCGTCCCGGGTGGGCAGCGGGGTCTCCTGGGCGCTGTCGCCGCGCAGATCCACCAGACACGCGCCGCGGAACTGGTCCCGCAGCTCGTGCGCGGCCCGTACGGCGAGCGCGCTGCGACCGCTGCCCGGATCCCCGTAGAGCACGACGACCGTGGGCCGGGTCTCGGTGCCGGCCCGTGCCGCCTGCACCCACTGCCGGATCCGCGCCAGCTCCGCCCGACGTCCGGCGAACGGACCGTCCGGGTCGGGCAGTTGGCCGTACGACTGTTCCAGCGCCGTCCGTCCGCGGGCCGCCGCGCTCTTGTCCGCGCCGCGCAGCCGCGGCCCCTGCTTGTTCGCGCGGGCCGCGGTGCCGGCCGTCGGGCCGGTCGCCGCGCTGATCATCCGCTGCTGGTCCAGGAACGGCCGGATGCCCCGTACCTCCAGCGCCGTCAGCCACTGCAGCCGCAGCTGCTCGGGGCCGCCGGGCTGGCCGGCCTTGCCGGCCCGGTGGTGGGCGGCGGGCAGATGCGACCCGGCCACCTTCACCACGGTCGCCGCGGCCCCGACGACCCCGACGGCGACCCCCGCTCCGATGGCCGTGCCCGGGCCCGTGCCCAGCGCGAGGTCGGCGACCGCGGTCGTGACCGCGGCAACGCCCGCCACCAGCAAGGGAGTTCGCCCACCGGTCTCGCGCGCGTAGCGCTGCCCGAAGCTGACCCGTCCGGCCTCCGTCTCCTCCAGGGCGCGCGCGTACGCCTCGTACTCCTCGGCGGCGGTCCGCGCCATCGCCTCCCACTCGCCGCGCGCCCGGGTCATCAGCACCTGCCGGTCGGCGCGGCCGCCCGAGCGCCGCACCTCCTCCTCCACGGCCCGTGCCAACAGCCCCTCGGCTTCCGCCCGATGACCGTTCCGCATGTCCCGTCCCCCTCCGGCGGCCACAGCTGTCCTCGGTCAAGTGTGCGGCGGCGGGCGCACGGGCGCGAGGGTGCGAACGTGCCCCGACGGACGGGAGCGCACGGCGCGGGGCGAGGCGGCCTGCCGCGTGCCCGGCGGGGTCCTGCGGCAGGATGGACCCATGGCGAACCGACTGGCCCATGAGACGTCCCCGTACCTCCTCCAGCACGCCGACAACCCCGTCGACTGGTGGCCCTGGTCGGCGGAGGCGTTCGAGGAGGCGCGCAGGCGGGATGTGCCGGTGCTGCTGAGCGTGGGATACAGCAGCTGTCACTGGTGCCATGTCATGGCGCACGAGTCCTTCGAGGACCAGGAGACCGCCGACCGCGTCAACGAGCACTTCGTCGCCGTCAAGGTGGACCGGGAGGAACGCCCCGACGTCGACGCCGTCTACATGGAGGCCGTCCAGGCCGCCACCGGGCAGGGCGGCTGGCCGATGACCGTGTTCCTCACGCCCGACGGGGAGCCCTTCTACTTCGGCACGTACTTCCCGCCCGCCCCCCGCCACGGCATGCCCTCCTTCCGGCAGGTGCTGGAAGGCGTCCGCCAGGCCTGGACCGAGCGGCGGGACGAGGTCGGCGAGGTCGCCGGGAAGATCGTCCGGGATCTGGCGGGCCGGGAGATCGACTACGGCACCGCCCAGGCCCCCGGCGAGGAGGAGCTCGCCCAGGCGCTGCTCGGGCTGACCCGAGAGTACGACGCGCAGCGCGGCGGATTCGGCGGAGCGCCGAAGTTCCCGCCGTCCATGGTCGTCGAGTTCCTGCTGCGGCACCACGCGCGGACCGGGGCCGAGGGCGCGCTCCAGATGGCGCGGGACACCTGCGAGCGGATGGCGCGCGGCGGGATCTACGACCAGCTCGGCGGCGGCTTCGCCCGGTACTCCGTCGACCGGGAGTGGGTCGTGCCCCACTTCGAGAAGATGCTGTACGACAACGCGCTGCTGTGCCGGGTCTACGCCCACCTCTGGCGCGCCACCGGCTCGGAGCTGGCCCGCCGGGTCGCTCTGGAGACCGCCGACTTCATGGTGCGTGAACTGCGCACGGCCGAGGGCGGGTTCGCCTCCGCGCTCGACGCCGACAGCGACGACGGCGCCGGCCGGCAGGTCGAGGGCGCGTACTACGTCTGGACGCCCGAGCAGCTGACGGAGGTGCTCGGCGGCGACGACGCCGAGGTCGCCGCCCGCTACTTCGGCGTCACCGACGACGGCACCTTCGAGCACGGCTCCTCCGTTCTGCAGCTCCCGCAGCAGGACACGGTGTTCGACGCGGAGAGGATCGACTCGGTCAAGCGCCGTCTGCTCGCCGCCCGCGCCGTGCGCCCCGCTCCCGGCCGGGACGACAAGGTCGTCGCCGCCTGGAACGGGCTCGCCGTCGCCGCGCTCGCCGAGACCGGGGCCTACTTCGACCGCCCCGACCTGGTGGAGGCCGCCGTCGCCGCCGCGGACCTCCTGGTCCGGCTGCACCTCGACGACCAGGCGCGGCTGTCGCGCACCAGCAAGGACGGGCGCGTCGGCGCGAACGCGGGCGTCCTGGAGGACTACGCCGACGTCGCCGAGGGGTTCCTCGCCCTGGCCTCCGTCACCGGGGAGGGCGTCTGGCTGGACTTCGCCGGGTTCCTCCTCGACCACGTCCTCGTCCGCTTCACCGACCCCGGGTCCGGAGCGCTGTACGACACGGCCTCCGACGCCGAGCAGCTCATCCGCCGCCCGCAGGACCCGACCGACAACGCCACGCCCTCCGGCTGGTCCGCCGCCGCCGGAGCCCTGCTGAGCTATGCCGCCCACACCGGCTCCGAGCCCCACCGCTCCGCGGCCGAGCGGGCGCTGGGGGTCGTCAAGGCGCTCGGGCCGCGGGTGCCCCGGTTCATCGGCTGGGGGCTCGCCGCCGCCGAGGCGCTCCTTGACGGGCCCCGCGAGGTCGCCGTGGTGGCCCCCGCGACCGAGGTCCCGGCCGCAAAGTCCTTGCACCGCACGGCACTTCTGGGTACCGCGCCGGGGGCCGTGGTCGCGTTCGGCGTGACGGGGAGTGAGGAGTTCCCGTTGCTGGCCGACCGGCCTTCGATCGGCGGTGAACCGACGGCGTACGTCTGCCGTAACTTCACGTGTGACGCCCCGACGACCGACCCCGAGCGGCTGCGCACCGCGCTGAGCGGGTGAGACGTGAACGGACGGCGGTACTCCAGTACGAAAAAGTGAGCACCTGTTCGGATAAGTCCCCTTAGGAGTGACTGGGTTCGGAAACAATCTATTTATCGGAAGAACTCCAGGGCTTCACAGTCTCCCCCTAGCCTCTCCACAGTGACGCGGCGGATGTGACTCCTCGTCGCGACAGGGGGCTCTGGGATCTGGGGGGATCTGTTTGCTCACGTCTTTCTTCATCGCTGCCGTCTCGCTTGCCCTGTTCTGGATGGCGGCGTTCACTCTGTGGTGGCAGATGCACGCCTGGCGTACGCCAGAGGTGCTCGCCTCCACCCGGTTCAGCAGTCCGGACGGCGACGAACACGTCTCCTTCTCGCTGCTGCTGCCCGCTCGCCATGAGCAGGCCGTCCTCGACCACACCATCCAGCGGCTGCTGGAGTCCACGCACACCGACTTCGAGATCATCGTCATCGTGGGGCACGACGACCCCGAGACCGCGGCGGTCGCCGAGAGCGCCGCCGCACGCGACCCGCGGGTCCGGGTCGTCGTCGACACCCACGAGAAGAAGAACAAGCCCAAAGCCATGAACACGGCGCTGCCGCACTGCCGCGGCGACGTCGTCGGGGTCTTCGACGCCGAGGACCAGGTCCATCCGGCGCTGCTCGCCCACGTCGACCACGCCTTCCGCACCACGCGAGCGGACGTCGTCCAGGGAGGCGTCCAGCTCATCAACTTCCACTCCAGCTGGTACAGCCTGCGCAACTGCCTGGAGTACTTCTTCTGGTTCCGCTCCCGGCTGCATCTCCACGCGCAGAAAGGATTCATCCCGCTCGGCGGCAACACCGTCTTCGTCCGCACGGACGTGCTGAGGGCAGCCGACGGCTGGGATCCGAACTGCCTCGCCGAGGACTGCGACCTGGGCGTGCGCCTCTCCAGCGTCGGCAAGAAGGTCGTCGTCGCCTACGACTCCGCCATGGTGACCCGGGAGGAGACCCCGGGCTCGCTGATGTCGCTGCTCAAGCAGCGCACCCGCTGGAACCAGGGCTTCCTCCAGGTCTACCGGAAGAAGGACTGGAAGCAACTCCCGGGCTTCGGGCAGCGGTTGCTGGCCCGCTACACCCTGATGACACCGTTCCTGCAAGCGTTCTCCGGCGTCGTCATCCCGCTCAACGTGGCGATCGCGCTCTTCCTCGACGTCCCCGTCGGGATCGCCTTCGTCACCTTCCTGCCGGCCGTGACCGCGCTGGTCACGTTCGTCTTCGAACTCGTCGGACTGCACGACTTCGGCAAGCAGTACGGCCTGCGCGTCCGCCTCGTCCACTACCTCAAGCTCGTCGTGGGCGGCCCCTTCTACCAGGTCCTCCTCGCGGGGGCCGCGATGCGCGCCGTCTGGCGTGAGCAACGCGGCCGTACGGACTGGGAGCTGACCACGCACGTCGGCGCGCATCTGACGGCAGGCGACACCGCAACCGCTTCCGGACCCGTTTCCGATCCCGCAGTGACCCGAGAGGACGTTCCTGCGTGACCTCCACCCTTCCCGCGGCGACCACAGGCACGGTCCCCGCGCAGCGCCAGCCTGTGCCTGATGAACGTTCGACCGGCCGAACAGACCCGCCGGTCCCGCCGAGACGGCCGCGGCTGCGCGCCTCCCGTCCCGACCTGCTCCTGTGCGGCGCGCTCCTGGTCGCGATCCTCGTCGTGCAGGGCTGGAACATCGCCGACTACCCGACCCTCAGCGACGACGAGGGCACCTACCTCGCCCAGGCCTGGGCCGTCCAGGAGGGCCGGGGCCTCGCCCACTACACCTACTGGTACGACCACCCGCCGCTCGGCTGGATCCAGATCGCCCTGCTGACCTGGATCCCCAAGCTGATCAGCCCCGACTCGATGACCGTCGGCACCATGCGGGCGACCATGCTCGTGGTCAGCGCGATCAGCGCCGCCCTCCTCTACGTCCTGGGCCGGCGACTGTCCCTGCCCCGCTGGGCGGCGGGCCTCGGCATGGTCCTCTTCGGGCTCTCGCCCCTCTCGGTCGTCCTCCAGCGGGAGATCTTCCTCGACAACCTCGCGGTGATGTGGACGCTCGTGGCGTTCACACTCGCCGCCTCGCCCAACCGCCACCTCTGGCACCACTTCGGCGCGGGCGTCGCCGCCGCCACGGCCGTCCTCACCAAGGAGACGATGCTCTTCGTCCTCCCGGCGGTCCTGCTCACCATGGGACGGCACAGCCACCGCGACACCCGCAAGTTCGCCCTCACCGGCGCGATCACCGCCTGCGTCCTGATCGGCCTGTCGTACCCCCTCTTCGCCCTCCTCAAGGGCGAGTTGCTGCCGGGCAGCGGCCATGTCTCCCTCTGGGACGGCATCAAGTACCAGATGACGAGACCCGGTTCGGGCTTCATCCTCGACCAGGGCTCCGGCTCCCACGGCGTCCTGCAGTCCTGGCTCTACTACGACCGCGTCCTGATCGTCGGCGGCCTCGCGGGCGCGCTGCTGCTCCTGCTCACCTGGCGCTGGTCGGTCACCGCCCGCGCCCTGGCCGGACCCTCCCTGGCGGTGGCGATCCTCGCCGTCGTCGCCCTGCGCCCCGGCGGCTACCTGCCCGCGATGTACGTCATCCAGGCCCTGCCCTTCCTCGCCCTCGTCCTCGCCGGAGCCACGGCGAGCGTCGCCCACGCCGTCCTGCGCAGACGGCGCGGACCCGACGAGGTGCGCTGGAAGACCGGCGGCCGCTACGCCCTCGCCGCCGTCCTCGCCCTCGCCGCCGGGGCGTACGTCGTCCCGCACTGGTACGACGGCGACCGCACCGCCGTCACCGCCGACGCCAACGCCCCCTACCGGGCCGCCTCGACCTGGCTGTCCACCGAGGTCGAGGACCCGGCCGACACCCGCGTCCTGGTCGACGACGCGCTCTGGCTCGACCTCGTCCACGCCGGCTACCAGCCCGGACTCGGCGCGATCTGGTTCTACAAGGCCGATCTCGACCCGGCCGTGACGAAGACCCTGCCGAACGGCTGGCGGGACCTCGACTACGTCGTCGCCTCGCCGACCGTACGCCGGGACGCCAGCGACCTGCCGGGCGTCGACGCGGCGCTGAAGCACTCGACACCGGTCGCCGTCTTCGGCTCCGGCGAGGACCGGATCGAGATCCGGCGGATCCAGACCGTCTCCGGAGGCGTCCGATGACCCACGACTACACCGAATACAGCGCACCCGTCCCCGAACTGCGCGCGTCCGAGGTCGCCGAGCCCGGCGCGGTCACCATCGTCGTACCGACCTTCAACGAGTCCGCGAACATCCGCCGACTCCTGCGCCAGATCACCGAGTCGGTGCCCGCCCGGCTGCCCTGCGAGGTCGTCTTCGTGGACGACTCCACCGACGACACCCCCGAGGTCATCCGGGACGCGGCGCGCGACTGCCCGTTCCCGGTGGCCGTGCTGCACCGGGACGAGCCGGTCGGCGGGCTCGGAGGCGCGGTCGTCGAGGGCATCCGGGCGGCCGGCTCGGACTGGATCGTCGTTATGGACGGCGACTGCCAGCATCCCCCGTCCCTGGTACCGGAGTTGGTGGCCACCGGCGAGCGGTCGCACGCCGGGCTCGTCGTCGCCTCCCGCTACATCAAGGGCGGCAGCCGCGCCGGACTCGCCGGAAACTACCGGATAGCGGTTTCACGCGGGGCGACCTGGCTCACCAAGTCCCTGTTCCCGCGCAGGCTGCACGGCATCAGCGACCCGATGAGCGGCTTCTTCGCGATCCGCCGCAGCGCGGTCACCGCCGACGTCCTCAAGCCCCTCGGCTACAAGATCCTCCTCGAGCTCGCCGTCCGCAGCCGCCCGCGCAAGGTCAGCGAGGTCCCCTTCGTCTTCCAGGACCGCTTCGCCGGCGAGTCCAAGTCCAGCGCCCAGGAGGGCGTCCGCTTCCTGCGCCATCTGATCGGCCTGCGCACCGCCTCGCCGATCGCCCGCATGGTCGGCTTCGGTCTGATCGGAGCCACGGGCTTCCTCCCGAACCTGCTCGGCCTGTACGCCCTCACCGCCGCCGGACTGCACTACGTACCGGCGGAGATCCTCGCCAACCAGCTCGGCGTGGCCTGGAACTTCGTGCTCATCGAGCATCTGCTGTTCCGCGACCGCCGCTCCCACCGCCGCTGGTGGGACCGGGTGGGCCGGTTCGCGCTGCTCGCCAACGCCGATCTGGTGCTGCGCATCCCGCTGATCGCGCTGTTCGTGCACCGGTTCGGGATGGGCGCGCTGTCCGCGACCGCGCTGGCGCTGGTGACGACGTTCGTCCTGCGCTTCGCGGGCACCGAGGCACTGGTCTACCTCCCCCGCAAGGGGCCGCGGGGAAGCCGCACAGCAAGGAGAGCCGTGTGAACAGACGCCGTAGACGGGTCGCGATGCTGGCGGTGGCGGGCCTCACCGGGGGCCTGCTGCTGACCAGTCCGCAGCCCGCGTCCGCCGCCAACCTCATCAAGAACGCCGGCTTCGAGACCGCGGGGGCCGACGGGATGCCGTACTGCTGGGAGAAGTCCGGGTGGGGCGACAACGACTTCACATTCGAGCACACCTCGGACGCCCACACCGGGGCCAAGGCGATGAAGGTGACGCTGACCCGGCGGGTCGACGGCGACCGCAAGGCGCTGATCACCGAGTCCACGGAGTGCGCGCCGACGGTGACGCCGGGCAAGCAGTACGATCTGTCGCTCTGGTACAAGACGACCACCCCGGACGCGGCGGTCACCCTCTTCCGGCACGACACGACGGCCGGCTGGCAGTACTGGACCGACCTCAAGACCCTGGAGATGCAGGGCAGCTGGACCCAGGCGACGGTCCGCACCCCCGAGGCGCCCGCCGGCACCGACCGCATCACCTGGGGCGTCTCCGTCTACGGCACCGGCTCGGCGACCACCGACGACTACACGATGGACCAGGTCCCGGACGTCCTGCCGCCCGCGACCTGCACCGCCACCGCCGACCAGTGCGCCAACGGCCGCTGGGACGTGCTGCCCACGCAGAACCCGGTCCGCTCCATGCACTCCGTCGTCCTCAACAACGGCAAGGTGCTGTTGATCGCGGGCTCCGGCAACAGCGAGGAGCAGTTCAACGCGGGCACCTTCACCTCCGCCGTCTACGACCCGGCGAACGGCAGCTACAAGGTCATCCCCACCCCGAAGGACATGTTCTGCTCCGGGCACGTCCAGCTCCAGGACGGGCGGGTGCTGGTGATGAGCGGCAACAAGGCCTACCCGGTGGTCGGCGGGCACGGCTACGAGGGCTTCAAGGACTCGTACGTCTTCGATCCCGTCACCGAGACGTACAGCAAGACCAACGACATGAACGACGGCCACTGGTACCCGTCGGCGACCGTCATGGGCAACGGTGACGTGCTGTCCTTCGGCGGGCTGCGCGAGGACTCGACCGGCTCGGTGACCGCCGAGCTGTTCTCCGAGGCCGAGCAGCAGTGGCAGCCGCTGTGGAAGGTCAACCAGACCTGGTCGTACTGGGGTCTGTACCCGTCGATGATCCTGATGCAGGACGGCCGCCTCTTCTACTCGGGCAGCCATGTCTTCGGCAACAACATCCCCGGCACCGGCGCGGCGATCTACGACTACGACGCCAACACGGTCACCCAGATACCGGGGCTTCAGAACAAGGACCAGCGCGACCAGTCGGCGAGCGTGCTGCTGCCCCCGGCGCAGGACCAGAAGGTCCTCACCCTGGGCGGCGGCAACATCGACTCCAACCCGGACGGCAACCGGCTGACCGACGTCATCGACCTGAAGGCCGCCAACCCGTCGTACGTCGCGGGCCCGCCGCTTCCCCAGGGCACGGTGGACCTCGGCAACGGCCCGGTGGCCGAGACCGGCAACCAGGGCAAGATGTACGTCTCCGCCGTGCTCCTGCCCGACGGCAAGGTCCTGGAGACGGGCGGGGCGCTGCACAACCGCGCCGACCCGGTCTTCGAGTCCTCGCTCTACGACCCGGCCGTGAACACGTTCGATCCCGTGGCCGCCGACCCGCAGGCCCGCGGCTACCACTCCTCGTCCTTCCTGCTGCCCGACGGCCGGGTGATGTCGACCGGCGACAACCCGGGCAACGGCACCTGGAACCACAACGTGTCGATCTACACCCCGCCCTATCTGCTCAAGGGCGCACGGCCCACGATCACTTCGGTGATCGACACCGAGTGGACGTACGGCGACACGCAGCGCATCACCGTCGACCGGCCCATCGCCAAGGCGGAGCTGATCCGCCCCGCGGCGGTCACCCACTCCTCGGACCCGAACCAGCGGTACGTGGACCTGCCCCTGTCCGTCGACGGGAACAACGTCGACCTGAACGTGACGAGCAACCCGAACCTGGCTCCGCCCGGCTGGTACATGCTCTTCGCGGTCGATGCCAACGGCGTGCCGTCGGTGGCGAAGTGGGTGCACCTCCAGGGCCCCGCGGCCCTGAGCGCCTCCGACGCCTCGGCGCACGTCCACACCTTCGCCGACGACCTGACGGGCAAGGTCACCGGCCAGGGGAAGAAGCGGACCTCGCAGAAGGTCCCCGCCACCGTCTCCGGCTGCGACCGGCACTACGGCTCGATCAACGTGTGCGTGCCGACCGCGTTCCCGGCGACCGTCAAGAAGACCACCGCCGCCCGCTGCACCTGGCTCAAGGCGAACGACTACGGCCGCCTCAAGGTCAACGGCAAGGACGACCCGCTCGGACTCGACCCGAACAACGACGGCCTCGCCTGCGGAAAGGGCGACCTGAAGAAGAGGAGCTGACCGGACTAGCGGTCACCCGCGAACTCCGCCAGGGCGCGCTCCACGATGGCCACCAGCTGCTCGTGGTGCGCGCCCTTCCAGTACGCGCGCCCGCAGTCCCCGCACTGCGCGAAGACGTCGTACGACCGCTGCGTCCCGCCGTGCAACTGGTCCGCCACGTCCTCCTTGGACGCCTCCCTGAGCATGCCGTTGCAGGCGGTGCACCGGGCCCAGGGCCGCAGCTCGGGGCGGAACCGGTCGAGGACGTCCCGAAGCTGCTCCTCGGGGTCGGTGCTGTAGACGTACGCGCCCGCCCACAGTTCGCGGCGGCGCAGCAGGCCCCGGTCGCGGCTGAGCATGACCCGCCGTTCGGCGGCGGACCGGGCGGCGAGCGCCGGGTCGCCGATGTCCGTCGACTCGTACGCCGTGTCCACGCCGAGCAGACGCAGCCGACGGGCGAGGGTGCCGAGGTGGACGTCGAGGAGGAAGCGGAGCGGGGCTCCCGGGACCTGCTGGGGGCGGGTCACCGGGCGGACGGTCACTCGCTCGCCGTCCGCCGGGATGTGCCCGACCGGCGTCTCCCGGCCGTCGACGACCAGCGCGCCGACCTCCGTCAGCGGCACCCCGAGCGACTCGACGACGTGCCCGAGGGTGGAGACGCCGTCCACGGCGAGCGCGGTGGCTCCGCAGCGGCGGGCGTGCGGGACGAACAGGGCCAGCTCGGGGGCCACTTCGACGTGGATCTCGGGTCGGTTCACCTGGTCAGGATGGCATGGGGGAGGGGCGCGGTCTCAGCGGTTTTCGTGGGGCAGTCCGTGCTGGAGCACCGTCATCGTGCGGTCGAGGAGGGCGGTGAAGTCCCCCTGGTGGCCGTTCTCCGCCCAGTACAGGGAGGTCTCCATCAGGCCGCCGATGAGGGACATCGCGTAGACGCGGACCTCCAGGCTGTCGGGGTCGCGGCCGGTGCGCTCGCTGATGGCGGTGCAGAGCATGCGGCCGGTGACCGACATGCTCTCCATCATCCGTGAACGCACCGCGGGCACCTGGACCATCAGCTGGGTGCGCAGCCGCGCCACCTCCTCGTCCTCCTCGATGCCCTGGCGGGCGGCCTCCAGCATCACGAACCGCATGGAGTCCGACCACGGCTCGTCGGTCGGCCGGGCGCGCAGTTCCTCCATGAGGATCGGGTCGTACTCGTCCGTGAGGACGATGTCCTCCTTGGTCGGGAAGTACCGGAAGACGGTCGACGGCGACACCTCGGCGCGCTCGGCGATCTGGTCGATCGTCGTGGCGTCGTACCCCTGCTCCTTGACCAGCGCGTACGTCGCCGTACGGATCGCCTCGCGCGTCTTGATCTTCTTGCGCTCGCGCAGGCTCAGCTGGGGGCGGTCGGCGGGGGAGCTGGTTCGTGCGGCCGTCATGGGGTTCATTGTCGGGCATCGGCCTTCGCGGGGGCCACGTCGGAGTCGACGCCCTCGTCCTGCCGGGTCCCCGGCAGGAACGCGGCCGCCAGCAGCGCGGAGACCAGGGCGGCGACGCCGCACACCAGCAGGACCAGGCCCATGCCGTGGACGTACGCACTGTCCGCGGAGGCGGCGAGGCGGGCCGAACCGGCCTTCTCGGCGATCAGATGGGCGGCGACCACCGAGTCCCCGGCGGTGTCGGCGGCCCCGGCCGGCAGCCCGGTGACGTCGAGGCGGTCGCGGAATGCTCCCGCGAGCAGGCTGCCGAGCAGGGCGATGCCGATGGCGCTGCCCACCTGGCGCAGGGTCATCAGCAGACCGGAGCCGCTGCCGGCGCGGTCGGTGGGCAGGGTGCCCAGGGCTCCGGACATCGCGGGCACGACCGAGAAACCGAAGCCGAAACCGGTCACGGAGAGCCACAGCGCGGTGAAGCCGTAGCCGGAGTCCACCGTCGTACGGCTGCCGAGCAGCGCGGCGAAGGCCAGCGCCACCAGGCCCGCGCTCACCACGGCTCGCGCCCCGAACCGGACGACGACCGGCTGCGCGGCGCGGGCGGCGATCAGCAGGCCGCCCATCATCGGCAGCAGCCGCACCCCGGTGCCCAGGGCGTCATGGCCGAGGACGGCCTGGAGGTACGGCGGCAGCACGAACAGCAGACCGGACAGGACGAACATCACGAGGGTCGCCGCGAGCGTGTTGAACAGGAACCCGCGGTGCGCCAGCAGCCCCATGTCGAGCATGGGCCGTACGGCCCGCCGCTCCCGCAGCACCAGCGCGGCGATCAGTACGACGGCCAGGGCGATCAGCGTGAGGATCAGCGGGTCGCCCCAGCCGCGGACCGGGGCCTCGATGATCGCGTAGATCAGCGCGCCGAGCCCGGCCGCGGTGAACGCCGTGGAGACGGTGTCGACCTTGGGGGAGGCCGGGTCGCGGGTCTCGGGCAGCAGGAAGACGCAGGCGGCGATGCCGATCGCGGCCATCGGGACGTTGATCAGGAACACCGAGCCCCACCAGAAGTGGTCGAGCAGCCAGCCGCCGATGATCGGGCCGAGCGGCAGGCCCAGCGTCGAGCCGGCGGAGACGATGCCGACGGCCTTGGTGCGCTCGTCCGGTGCGAAGAGCGAGGGCAGGACGGACAGGGCGAGCGGGGTGACCAGCGCGCCGCCGATCCCCATCACCGCACGGGCGGCGATCACCGCGTTCACGTCCCCGGCGAGCGCGCCGACGACCGAACCGGCCAGGAAGATCCCCAGCCCGACGATCAGCATCCGCCGCCTGCCGAACCGGTCCCCGAGGAGCCCGGCCGGGAGCATCAGCGAGGCGAAGACGACGACGTACGCGTCCGCCATCCACTGCTGCTCGCCGGTGGTCGCGCCGAGCTGCCCGGCCATCGTCGGGAGCGCCACGTTGAGGATCGTCATGTCGAAGCCGAGCGTGAGCATGCTCGCGACCAGGGCCCCGAGGGCCCACCAGCGGCGCGGGTCGGGAAGCGACCCGGACGGTTGAGTGACAGTAGCCATAAAATGAGAGTAGCTCTCAAAATATAGTTACTGTCAATCTGTAGGCGCTGTCAGGGGGAGGGTCGGTGCAGGAGGCACACGAAAACTGGCCACGGCTCGAGAGCCGTGGCCAGAAAGAAGGCGGAAAAGCGTCGATCGCTACCCGCTGTCACTTGACGTCATCTGTCGTCACCCGTGCTGGTACGCCACCAGCGAGATGCCGACGTAGTGCACGACGAACGCGGCGAGCGTGAGGGAGTGGAAGACCTCGTGGAAGCCGAACCAGTGCGGTGACGGGTTGGGCCGCTTGATGCCGTAGATCACGCCGCCCGCGCTGTAGAGGAGCCCGCCGACGACCACCAGGACCAGGACGGCGATGCCGCCCGTGCGCAGGAAGTCGGGCAGGAAGAAGACGGCGGCCCAGCCCATCGCGATGTAGCAGGGGGTGTAGAGCCAGCGCGGAGCGCCCACCCAGAACACCCGGAAGGCGATGCCCGCCGTCGCCGCGCCCCAGATGCCCCACAGCAGCCACTGGCCCTTGGCCTCGGGCAGCAGCAGCATCGTCAGCGGCGTGTAGGTGCCCGCGATGATCAGGAAGATGTTCGCGTGGTCGAGCCGGCGCAGGATGCCGTCCATGCGCGGGCTCCAGTTGCCCCGGTGGTACAGCGCGCTCACGCCGAACAGCAGGCAGGCGGTGAAGGCGAAGATGCCGCAGGCGATCCGGCCGCGGGTGGAGTCGGCGAGAGCGGTGAGCACGAGGCCCGAGACGAGGACGGCCGGGAACATGCCGAGATGCAGCCAGCCGCGGAGCTTGGGCTTGATCTCGTGCGACAGGGGGAGCCCGACGGGGCCGTGGCTGGCGGCCGGCGTGTCCGTGGGCGCGTCGGGGACGGGCGCAGTCATGCGCTGAATCGTACCTACGGAACCGTAAGTTACGGATCAGTCCGGGGGTGTGAAGGGCGAAGAGTGGCCATCATCTCACGGTCGTTCAGGTCCGCCGGAGCCGGTTTCAGGCCCTACGGGAGCCTCCTTCACCCCAAAGAACCTTCCGCTGAACACCATGTGGACGCAAAGAGGCGCGGTTATGCGTGGCGATCCTCACTCTGCTCACCTGTGACGCCTTCTGGACAGATGGGCGCGCGCGTCGGATGATCAGATGAGTGCGGTCGACACCGGATGAGCGCCAGAGACGCCAGAGCTCCACGAGAAGCACCAGCATCCGAGAAGCATCCGGGTCGCAGCCCCCACGGGGCCTCCAACAAAAAACCCCTCATCTAGGAGCAATCGTGGCGCGCGACATCGCGGCTCCCCCCGTCATCCCCACCCACCACCAGGAACTCGTCTCCTGGGTGAACGAGATCGCAGAACTGACGCAGCCGGACAACGTGGTCTGGTGTGACGGATCCGAGGCCGAGTACGAGCGCCTGTGCGAGGAGCTCGTCTCGAAGGGCACCTTCCGGAAACTCGACCCGATCAAGCGCCCCAACTCCTACTACGCCGCCTCCGACCCGACCGATGTCGCACGGGTCGAGGACCGGACGTTCATCTGCTCCGAGAAGGAGGAGGACGCCGGCCCGACCAACCACTGGAAGGCCCCCGCGGAAATGCGGGCCATCTTTACTGGAGAAGAGAACAGCTTCTCGGGGGAGAAGGGCCTGTTCCGCGGCTCGATGCGCGGCCGGACGATGTACGTCGTCCCGTTCTGCATGGGCCCCCTCGGCTCGGACCTCTCCGCGATCGGCGTCGAGATCACCGACTCCGCCTACGTCGCCGTGTCCATGCGCACCATGACCCGCATGGGACAGCCCGTCCTGGACGAGCTCGGCTCCGACGGCTTCTTCGTGCGTGCCGTGCACACGCTCGGAGCGCCGCTGGCCGAGGGCGAGGCGGACGTCCCCTGGCCGTGCAACTCCACCAAGTACATCTCGCACTTCCCGGAGTCCCGCGAGATCTGGTCCTACGGCTCCGGCTACGGCGGCAACGCCCTGCTCGGCAAGAAGTGCTACGCCCTGCGCATCGCCTCCGTCATGGCGCGTGACGAGGGCTGGCTGGCCGAGCACATGCTGATCCTCAAGCTGACCCCGCCGCAGGGCCAGTCCAAGTACGTCGCCGCCGCCTTCCCCAGCGCCTGCGGGAAGACCAACCTGGCCATGCTGGAGCCGACGATCTCGGGCTGGACGGTCGAGACCATCGGCGACGACATCGCCTGGATGCGCTTCGGCGAGGACGGCCGGCTGTACGCCATCAACCCCGAGGCCGGCTTCTTCGGCGTCGCGCCCGGCACCGGTGAGCACACCAACGCCAACGCGATGAAGACGCTGTGGGGCAACTCGGTCTTCACCAACGTCGCGCTCACCGACGACAACGACATCTGGTGGGAGGGCATGACGGAGGAGACCCCGGCCCACCTGACGGACTGGAAGGGCAACGACTGGACGGCGGCGGGAGCCGACACGCCCGCCGCCCACCCCAACGCCCGCTTCACCGTCCCCGCCGCACAGTGCCCGATCATCGCGCCCGAGTGGGAGGACCCCCGGGGCGTGCCGATCTCGGCGATCCTCTTCGGCGGCCGCCGCGCCAGCGCCGTACCGCTGGTGACGGAGTCCTTCGACTGGAACCACGGAGTCTTCCTCGGCGCGAACGTGGCCTCCGAGAAGACCGCCGCCGCCGAGGGCAAGGTCGGCGAGCTGCGCCGCGACCCCTTCGCCATGCTGCCGTTCTGCGGCTACAACATGGGCGACTACATGGGGCACTGGGTCGACGTGGCGAAGGGCAAGGACCAGTCCAAGCTGCCGAAGATCTACTACGTCAACTGGTTCCGCAAGAACGACGAGGGCAAGTTCGTCTGGCCCGGCTTCGGCGAGAACAGCCGGGTCCTGAAGTGGATCGTCGAGCGCCTCGACGGCAAGGCCGAGGGCGTCGAGACCCCGATCGGCGTCCTGCCGACCAAGGAGGCCCTGGACACCAAGGGTCTCGAACTGGCCGACTCCGACCTGGAGTTCCTCCTCACGGTCGACAAGGAGGTCTGGCGCGAGGAGGCCGCCCTGGTCCCCGAGCACCTGAACACCTTCGGCGAGCACACCCCGAAGGAACTGTGGGACGAGTACCGCGCACTGGTGCAGCGCCTGGGCTGACGCCCTCCTGATACGCCGCGGCCGGCTCCGATCGTGCCCTGACCAGCTGTATCGTCACGGCCGGCCGCGGTGAGAGCACCACAGACCGGCGAGGTTTCGCACAACGGCGTGTGGAGCCCTGGGCCCGTCGTCACATCCCCGTCCGCCCCGACGGAGACGTGACGACGGGCCTTCGCCTGTTGTGGAGGCTTTTCTGGCGTGGATAAGTTTCCGAACACGCGCCATAAAACAGTTAAATACTGGCATTCAAGGCTGATCAGCCTATGGTGATGCAGTGCGCGGAATCCTGTTGGCCGGAGGCACCGGCTCGCGACTTTGGCCGTTGACCCGCTCGGTGTCGAAACAGCTGCTGCCGGTCTTCGACAAACCCATGATTTACTATCCGCTTTCCACGCTGGTGATGGCAGGCGTTCGGGAGACCCTGATCATCACCACGCCCGAAGACCAGGGGCAGTTCCGTCGGTTGCTCGGCGACGGCGGTCAATGGGGTCTGCGGCTGGAATACCTGGCACAGGAGCGCCCGGAGGGCATTGCGCACGCCTTGGTGCTGGGGGCCGAATTCATCGGTGACGAGGCGATCGCCCTGATTCTGGGCGACAACATCTTCCATGGGAGCGGCCTCGGCACACGGCTGGCTCTGCACGACGATCCGGAGGGCGGCAGGGTGTTCGCCTATCAGGTCGCCGATCCTTCGGCCTACGGCGTGGTGGAGTTCGACGAACGGGGCCGGGCGGTGTCCATCGAGGAGAAACCGGACCGTCCCAGGTCCCGGTACGCGGTGCCCGGACTGTACTTCTACGACAACCGGGCCGTGGACATCGCCCGTCGTCTACGGCCCAGCGGCAGAGGCGAGTTGGAGATCACCGACCTCAACCGCGTCTATCTGGAAGCCGGGGCGCTGCAGGTCACCCGGCTGGACCGGGGCACCGCGTGGCTCGACACCGGCACCTTCAGGTCCATGGTCCAGGCCTCGGAGTTCGTCCGGGTGATCGAGGAGCGTCAGGGCTTCAAGGTCGGCTGCGTCGAAGAGGTGGTCTGGCGGGCAGGTCTGATCGACGACGACCGGCTCCGGGAGCTGGCCCGACCGCTGCTCAAGAGCGGCTACGGCCACTACCTGCTGGGGCTGCTGGAGGACTCCCGGCACGTCGCCCTGCCCCACCGGGGCGGGCGACTCCTGTGTGACGTCAACGGGCCGGCCGGCGGAAGGGGCTGAGCACGTGAAACCGCTGGGCATCGAAGGGGCATGGGTGGACACGCCCACCGTGTTCACGGACGACAGAGGCCGATTCCACGAGTGGTTCAAGGGCGGCGACTTCCAGGACTCCGTCGGCCAGGGGCTCCGACTCGAGCAGGCCAACTGCTCTCGCTCCGCTCGCGGAACCCTCCGCGGCATTCACTGTGCGGCGGTCCCGCCGGGGCAGGCGAAGTACGTCACCTGCGTCAGCGGCGCCGTCCTCGACGTGGTGGTCGACATCCGCGTCGGCTCCCCGGGCTTCGGGACCTGGGAGGCGGTTCGGCTCGACGACACGACGCACCGCTGCGTCTATCTCTCGGAAGGGCTGGGGCACGCCTTCATGGCGTTGGAGGACAACTCCACCGTCGTCTACCTGTGTTCACAGGGATACGCGCCGCAGCGCGAGTTCGGGATCAATCCGCTCGACCCGGCGTTGGCCATCGCCTGGCCCGACGACCTCACACCGCTCCTTTCCGAGAAGGACGCCGCCGCGCCGACGCTGGAGCAGGCGGAGCGGGAAGGTCTGCTGCCTTCGTTCGAGGAGTGCACCGCGTATCGCGGACGTCTGGTGAGCGGGGCTTGAACAAGGTTTGAAAGGGTCGGCCATTCGATGAGACCCACCCTTTCGGAGGTAGGGCGAAAGGGTGCCGACGGGGTGCCGACGGGATGTCGAAGGTATTGACGCCACCCGGGTGATCCTTGTTCACGGTTCGGGTCGGTTCTTCGTAATTCTTTCATTAAAGGTGAAGAATTCCATCGTTCTGACCGAAGGTGATGTGACGTGCGAGCGGCATGAAACTCACTCCGTGCGCGCTTGCTGTCTGATCCCCTCCCTATCGTGAGGAAGGTTCTCTTGAGCCGCAGAACGATCCGAATTTCGCGCCTGAAATCCGCCACGCTGGTGTCGGCGGGCGCGGTCGCCGTGGCGCTCAGCGTCGTCCCGAGCGCGGTCGCCGTCGCCGACGTGATGCACCAGCCCGCCGCCGACAGCGCTGTGGTGCAGCTGCGCCCGGACGAACAGCCCTCGGTGGCCATCGCCGACGCGATCCGCAGGGCCGGGGCCGAGGGCCAGGCGACGGTACAGCCCGACGGCATGACGAGGGCCGGCGGAGACGGGGATCACCATTCCCATGGCGACCGTGATCACGTCGGCCCCCGGGGGCCCCAGGGTCCTCGCGGTCCCCAGGGGCCTCGTGGCCCCAAGGGTGATGAGGGCAAGCCCGGCAGGCCCGGCAGGCCGGGTCCGCAAGGCCCGCAGGGCGCTGACGGAGCTGACGGAGCTGACGGAGCTGACGGAGCTGACGGTGCCGACGGCGCGCAGGGAGCTCAGGGTGCTCAAGGAGCCCAGGGTGCCCAAGGCACGCTCGGCAGCTCGTACGTCAAGACCGTCACCGGTACGGGCACCGCGGCCGTCACCTGCAATGCCGGCGACGTCGCCACCGGCGGCGGAGTGACGCTCACCAACGGCAACCTCAGGGAGAACTTCCCGACCGGCGGCACCGCCACCACGCCTCCCACCGGATGGCAGGCCACCACCACCGCCAGCAACGCGAACAACATCACCGCCTATGTGATCTGCGCCGATCTGCCGTAACTCCCCTGGGAGCGGCCGCCGTCCCCGAGGCCTCGGCCTCGGGGCGCCGTCCGCGTGCGAACACGTCGAACCGCCCGGCGTCGAACGCCGGGCAGCAAGAGAGCTCGGAGAACCATGCGCGTCCTTGTGACCGGCGGCGCCGGATTCATCGGTTCCCAATACGTCCGGCGGCGGCTGGGCGCGGATCCGACGGCACGGATCACCGTCCTCGACAAACTCACCTACTCAGGGGTCGAGGCCAACCTGGCGCCGGTGGCGGAACTCCCCGGCCACACCTTCGTCCGGGGCGACATCTGTGATCCGGACCTGGTCGACCAGGTGATGGCGGGTCAGGACGCGGTGGTGCACTTCGCCGCCGAGTCGCACGTCGACCGGTCGATCGACGGGGCGGGTCCGTTCGTCCGCACCAATGTGACGGGCACGCAGGTGCTCCTCGACGCCGCCCACCGGCACGGCGTCGGCCGCTTCGTCCATGTGTCCACCGACGAGGTGTACGGCTCGATCGGCGAAGGCTCCTGGACCGAGGACCGGCCCCTGGCGCCGAACTCCCCGTACTCCGCGTCGAAGGCGGGCTCCGACCTGCTGGCCCTCGCCTACCACCGCACCCACGGCCTGGACGTCGTCGTCACCCGCTGCACCAACAACTACGGGCCGTACCAGTTCCCCGAGAAGATCATCCCGCTCTTCGTCACCCGCCTGCTCGACGGGAGGACGGTCCCCCTCTACGGGGACGGCCGCCACCTACGCGACTGGCTGCACGTCTCCGACCACTGCCGGGGCATCGACCTGGTCCTGCACGGCGGCAGAGCCGGGGAGGTCTACCACATCGGCGGCGGCGTCGAACTGAGCAACCACAAACTCACGGGTCTGCTGCTGGACGCGCTCGGCGCGGACTGGGACCGGGTCGAGCACGTGGCCGACCGCAAGGGTCACGACCTGCGTTACTCGCTGGACGACAGCAAGATCCGCGAGCAGCTCGGCTACGCCCCGCGGGTGCCCTTCACGGAGGGCCTGGCCACCACGGTGGACTGGTACCGCGCACACCGCTCCTGGTGGGAGCCGCTGAAAGAGCGGGCCGAGCCGCGATGACCACGCCCTGGCTGGTGACCGGCGCGCACGGGCTCCTCGGCCGGGACGTGCTGGCCGAGCTCGCCGTCGATCCGGACGCCGCGGTGACGGGACCGGGCCGTGACCGGCTCGACATCACCGACCCGGCCGCCGTGCACACGGCCGTCGCCGGTCACCGAGTGGTCGTCAACTGCGCCGCCTGGACGGACGTGGACGGCGCCGAGCGATCCGAGGCGGCGGCCACGGCCGTGAACGGCACGGGCGTCCGCCACCTGGCACGCGCCTGCGCGGACCACGGCGCGGTCCTGCTGCACCTCTCGACCGACTACGTGTTCCCGGGCGACGCCCGCCTGCCGTACCCCGAAGACGCCCCGACCGGACCCGTCAACGCGTACGGGCGGAGCAAGCGGGCGGGGGAGCTGGCCGTCGCCGAACTGCTGCCGCACACCGGCTACGTGGTGCGCACCGCCTGGCTCTACGGCGCGCAGGGTTCCAGCTTCGTGGCCACGATGCTCGACCTCGCCACCCGGCGCGAGACCCTCGAGGTGGTGGCCGACCAGCACGGTCAGCCGACCTGGACCCGAGCGCTCGCCCGGCAGTTGGCCGCCCTCGGCCGCGCCGCGCTGACCGGGCAGGCGCCGGCGGGCGTCTATCACGGCACGGCGGCCGGCCAGACCACCTGGTGCGGTCTGGCGCGGGAGACCTTCCGTCTCAGCGGCCTCGATCCCGAGCGGATCCGCCCGGTGGGCTCGGAGAGGTTCCCGCGTCCGGCCGCTCGTCCGGCCTTCGGCGTGCTCGGTCACGACAACTGGCTGCGGGCCGGGCTCACACCCCTCCCACGATGGGAAGACCAGCTGGCCGCGGCCCTGAAACAGCCCGACTTCGCCGCTCTCGCCGCAGCGGCACGAGCGACGAGCCCCGCTGCACGGACCGCCGGGAGCTAGTCAGACCAGCAGCGGGCCGCCGCAGCGTGCGGCGCCGTCCTTCATCGCGATGAGGTTGGCGATCACGTACGAGATCTTGTTCTGGGAGTGCCATTCGGAGGGGAAGCAGGTGGCCAGCCGCGAACTCTGGAACCTGGCCTCGAGGTCGGGCACGAAGGCGCGGTACTGGTCGTCCGTGTAGTACCAGAACGAGTTCTCGTTGTAGTAGGCCGTGTGGCTCGGGTCCTGGTAGGCGCCGCGGCCGTCGGAGCTGGGCGTCGTGGTGAGGAGCATGCCGCCGGGCGCCAGCAGCCGGTACAGCTCGTTGATCAGCGCCACCTTCGCGGGCACGTGCTCGAGGAAGTTCACGGCCCGCATCAGGCCGACGGAGTCGTCGGGCAGATCCAGCTTTCCGGGCAGGGTCGCGACGATGTCGACGCCCTCGCCGGGGGCCTTGTCCACGCCCACGTATCCGGGCGGCTTCCGGCGGGCCGCGCCGAGGTCCAGCGCGAGCAGACCCCTGCGGTAGGTCCAGGCGAGGGCGTTGGCCTCGATGTACTTGTCGTACAGGGCGACCGTCTCGCGCTGGATGTGCGCGTTGATCTCCGGGTCGCGCTGGGTGTTCGCCGGGTGCATCCGCTGGAGGTACAGACAGCTGGGGATGTGGTGGAAGTCGCCGACGTGGAACAGACGGCACATCAGGTCCTGGTCGTCCAGGACCGAACGGGTGGCGTCGTACCCGCCGGCCTGCGCATAGGCGTCCTTGCGGAACGCCCGCACATGGTTGGGCGCGTACCAGATGTACGCGACGTTGTGCGGAGTCGGAGCCATGGACCTGACCTGGAGCAGGGTGCGGCCGTCGACGCGCACCTCCTCGTAGTGCCAGCCGTGCGCCTCGTTGAAACGGCTGTCGTCCCGTTTCCCGTCCTCGGTGATCTGCGCGGTGTTGCTGTAGACGAAGACGGCCTCGGGGTGTGCGTCGAACGCCTTGCCGAGCTCCGCCAGGCACTCCTTCGCCAGCAGGTCGTCATGGTCGAGTTCCACGAGGATCTCGCCGCGCGCCCGTTCACAGGCCCTGCGCTTAGCCGCTCCGACGCCGACCACGTCGTCCGCGATCTCCACCCGGACCCGGTCGTCGGGGTGCTCCGGTCGCCAGCGGGCGCCGTTGTTGAGCAGGACGATCCACTCCCAGTCCGAGCAGGTCTGGGCCTGGAGCGTCGCCAGGCACTCGTCGAGGAAACGGGGCCGGTGGCTGGGGGTGAAGACGGAGAACCTCGGGGTGGCGGTCGACGTCATCTGGTGCTCCCTGCTTGGCTCGAAGTGCGCAGGAGGCCGGCCCTGGCGGACCGCGAGCATGCCGACGCGCCGGAGCCGAACCACCGTCATGGGCGCCGACGTTACGAGTCCGCTGTGATGACGCCGCCGTCCGGCAGGCGCTTGTGGTGTACAGATCACCCGAATGGGGGGAGGGGGAAGCCGCGGCGAGACGTCGTCGTAGGCGACACCCGTCACACGGTCGTGGCGCCCGGTCCGCGCGTCGCTGCGGGTGCACGCGGACCGGGGCCGTTCGAGGGGACCCCGGCGGGGGTCGGCCAGCCCTGCGCAGCCGGCCATGCTCGGCTGCAGGTGCTCGGCTGGCGTTGCTTCAGCCGGTCTCGCTCACACCGATGTTGCTCAGCCGGCGGTGCTCAGCTCCTGCCGCTCCGCCAGCGCGGCGGCGTGTACGTCCATGCGCTCGGCCGCCAGGATCGCCGCCGCCGTGTCCGCACGGGACGCGGCGACGAGGAGGGCGCGGCCCGCGAGGGCGTGCGCCCGCTCGTGCAGGGCGGCGGCATGCGGCTCGGCCGGGCCGGCGGGGAGGGACGCGCGGACCGGGGTCCGTCCGCCCCGCAGCCGGGTCACCTGCTGGGCGAGCCGGTCGGCCGCGGCGTCCAGGTCCGTGGACGCGGTCGACGTGCGCAGCTCGTCGGTGACGGCGAGCAGCGCCGCGAGGTGGGCGGCGAGCTGGATGTCCAGCTCCTCCTCGCGAGAACGGTGCGGGAAGTCGGAGCTGGTGCCGGCCATCGTGCTGTGGACCGACTTGGTGCGGATCGGCTCGTACATGGGGATGGCCTCCTGGACTCTGACAGGAAACCATCCTAGCTTAGATTTCGTCTAAAGTTGAGCGCTTCACGGAACAGGGCCGCCCGCGCACCCAGGGTGAGCGAGCCGCCCCCGCTGCGAGCGGCGCCCGTCTGCAGCGAGCGGCGCCCGCCCCCGCTACGGCTGGCTGTAGCCGTCCAGGAAGCGTCCGATCCGGCCGACCGCGTCCCGTAGGTCAGCCGCCGTGGGGAGTGTGACCACCCGGAAGTGGTCCGGCTCGGGCCAGTTGAAGCCGGTGCCCTGGACGACCATGATCTTCTCCTGGCGCAGCAGGTCCAGGACCATCCGCCGGTCGTCCTTGATCTTGAACACCTTCGGATCCAGCCGCGGGAAGAGGTACAGCGCCCCCTTCGGCCGTACGCACGTCACGCCCGGGATCTGCGTCAGCAGCTCGTACGCCGTGTCGACCTGCTCCTTGAGCCGGCCGCCCGGCAGCACCAGGTCGTTGATGGTCTGGCGTCCGCTGAGCGCGGCCACGACCCCGTGCTGGCCCGGCATGTTGGCGCACAGCCGCATGTTCGCCAGGATCGTCAGGCCCTCGATGTAGGAGTCGGCGTGGGCGCGCGGCCCGGAGATCGCCATCCAGCCGACCCGGTAGCCGGCCACCCGGTACGCCTTCGACATGCCGTTGAAGGTGAGGGTCAGCAGATCGGGCGCGACGGAGGCGGTCGGGGTGTGCGTGGCCCCGTCGTAGAGGATCTTGTCGTAGATCTCGTCGGAGCAGACGAGGAGGTTGTGGCGGCGGGCGATGTCGGTCAGCCCCCGGATCATCGCCTCGTCGTACACGGCCCCCGTCGGATTGTTCGGGTTGATGATGACGATCGCCTTGGTGCGGTCGGTGACCTTGCGCTCGACGTCCGCGAGGTCGGGCATCCAGTCGGACTGCTCGTCGCACCGGTAGTGCACGGCCGTGCCGCCGGACAGGGCGACGGCGGCGGTCCACAGCGGGTAGTCCGGGGACGGCACGAGGACCTCGTCGCCGTCGTCCAGCAGGCCCTGCATCGCCATCACGATCAGCTCGGACACGCCGTTGCCGATGAAGACGTGCTCGACGTCGGTCTCGATGCCGAGTGTCTGGTTGTGCATGACGACCGCCCGGCGCGCGGCCAGCAGGCCCTTGGCGTCGCCGTAACCGTGCGCCGTGGAGACGTTGCGGAGGATGTCCTCCAGGATCTCCGGCGGGCAGTCGAAGCCGAAGGCGGCCGGATTGCCGGTGTTGAGCTTCAGGATGCGGTGACCAGCCGCTTCCAGCCGCATCGCCTCCTCGAGAACCGGGCCCCGGATCTCGTAACAGACGTTGGCGAGCTTGGTCGACTGGATCACCTGCATGTCAAGGAGCTTACGGCCGGGTAACGCGGCTTGGGGCGTGTTTTCCGCCACGCGGGGGGTGTTTGTCGTGCGGCCGAAAACGAGTGCTTGTTCCCAGAGGGTCCCGTGCCGAAAATGCACATGACAAAAAACACGTGACAAGCAGCGGCGGCCGGAAGATCTCCGGTCGCCTTGTCATAAGAGGGGACCCCCACATGAGAAAGCCTCTCGTCGCCGCGTTCATCGCCCTGGCCATAGCCGGGATCGGTGCGGCGCCCGCGGTCGCGGCGCCATCGACGACAGCGCCCACGACCACGGTCGCGGCCAAGGCGGACGCCGCCGCGGTCAAGGCGGACACCAAGGCGGCCGCCACGCCGACCCTCCAGGCCGTGACCCTGGCCGGGACCGTCGCGCTCAGCAACTGCTCCGGCTCGGTCATCCGCTTCCCGAACTCGCTGTCCACCGACCCGGCGCTGGTGCTCAGCAACGGCCACTGCCTGACCTCCGGCTTCCTGGACCCGGGCGAGGTGCTCACCAACCAGACCTCCACCCGCACCTTCGGTCTGCTGAACTCCTCCGGCACCCGCGTCGCCACCCTGCGCGCCAGCAAGCTGGCCTACGCGACGATGACCGACACCGACGTGTCGATCTACCAGCTCACCAGCACCTACGCGACGATCCAGAGCTCGTACGGGATCTCCGCGCTGACCGTCCAGGACACGCACCCGACCGCCGGCGCCGCCATCACCGTGGCCTCCGGCTACTGGAAGACCCTCTACAACTGCAACATCGACGGGTTCGTGTACCGCCTCAAGGAGGGCGACTGGACCTGGAAGGACTCCCTCCGCTACACCTCCGCCTGCCAGACCATCGGCGGCACCTCCGGCTCGCCGGTGATCGACCAGTCCACCGGCAAGGTCGTCGCCGTCAACAACACCGGCAACGAGGACGGCGAGACCTGCACGGAGAACAACCCCTGCGAGGTCGACGCCAGCGGCAACGTCACCGTGCGCGAGGGCATCAACTACGCCCAGGAGACGTACATCATCCCGGCCTGCTTCACGACCGGAAACCAGCTCAACCTGAGCGCGAGCACCTGCACCCTGCCCAAGCCGTAAGGCGATGCGGGGGGCGTTCCGTCACACGGGACTGCGACGGACCGCCCGCCCCGCCAGCACGTCTGTACGCCGCCCGTCCTCGATCGCGAACCGCCCGTCGACCAGGACGTGCGGGACGCCGGTCGGCAGGGTGCGCGGGGCGTCGTACGTCGAGCCCGCGGCCACCGTCGCCGGGTCGAACAGCACCAGATCCGCCCGGTACCCCTCGCGGACCAGACCCCGGTCGGGCAGCCGCAGCCGGGCCGCCGGTCGCCCCGTGAGATGGGCGACGCACTCCTCCAGCGACAGCACCCCCAACTCCCTTACGTACCGGCCGAGATAGTGCGGGAACGTGCCGTACGCGCGCGGGTGCGGCTTCGCGCCCTGCAGGACGCCGTCCGAGCCGCCGGTGTGGACGCGGTGGCGCATGATCGCCCGGACGTTCTCCTCGTGGCCCACGTGCTGGAGGATCGTCGGGGCGAGCCCGTCGTCCAGGAGCAGTCGACGCGCGGTCGCCCAGGGCTCCTCGCCGCGCAGCCGCGCCGACCCCAGGACCGTACGGCCCACATGGTCCGCCAGCCGCTGGTCGCCCACGCCCGAGATCTCGACCGTGTCCCAGTCCACCGGCACGCCGTGGCAGCCGTCCGCGCCGGTCACCTCCAGGGCGTGGCGGATCCGGGCGGCCGTGTCGTCGTCCGCGAGCCGGCGCAGGATCTCCGCCGGGCCGCCCTCGCTCGCCCAACTCGGCAGCAGGGCCGCGAGGGTGGTGCAGCCGGGGGTGTAGGGGTAGGTGTCGAGGGTGATGTCCGCGCCGGCGGCCAGCGCCTCGTCCAGCAGCGCCAGCAGTTCGGGCGCGCGGCCCTCGTTCACGCCGAAGTTCATGGTGGCGTGGGCGAGATGGAGGGGGCAGCCGGCCTCCCGGGTCAGCTCGACCATCTCCGCGTACGCCTCCAGCGCCCCCGCCCCGTACGAGCGGTGGTGCGGGCAGTAGTAGCCGCCGTACCCCGCCACCACCCGGCACAGTTCGGTGAGTTCGGCGTCCTCGGCGTACATCCCGGGGGTGTACGTCAGCCCCGACGACAGACCCATCGCCCCCTGCTCCAGCCCCTCCGCCGTCAACTGCCGCATCCGGTCCAGCTCCTGGGGCGTGGCCGGGCGGTCCTCCCAGCCGACGACGAGGGCGCGGACCGTGCCCTGCGGGACCAGATAGGCCGCGTTGACGGCGATGCCCCGGCCCTCGACGCCGGAGTCCAGCCGGTCCAGGTACTCGCCCACCGACCGCCAGTCGAAGTCGACGTCCTCGCCGTACCCGTTCCACCCGGCGATCGCCCGGCGCACCTCCTGAAGCGTCCGGTCGTCGACCGGGGCGTACGACAGCCCGTCCTGGCCCAGGACTTCGAGGGTCACCCCCTGCGCGGCCTTCGCGCTGTGGTCGGGGTCGCGCAGCAGGGCGAGGTCGCTGTGGGCGTGCATGTCGATGAAGCCGGGGGAGAGGACGAGCCCCTCAGCGTCCAACTCCCTTCGCGCCTTGGGGCGTTGACAGCCCGCCGCCGCGGCCTCCTGGACGATTGCGACGATCCTGCCGCCGTCGATCACGACATCGGCGCGGTAGGAGTCCGCGCCGCTGCCGTCGACGACGTCCGCGTCCCGGATGACGAGGTCTTCCATGCCGGTGCCTCCTGCTGGCGTCTGGACTGGCATCCAGGCGAACGTGCGGATGGACTGAGGGGACTGAGGGGACTGAGGGCTGATGGGCTGATGGGCTGATGGGCTGATGGATTGATGGTCTAGAAGAACGTGCGGATGTAGTCGACGACCGTGCCGTCCGCCTCGGCCAGCGGGATCAGCTGCCATTTGTCGAAGGCCGTGCACGGGTGGGACAGCCCCAGGCCGACCCAGTCGCCGACCTGGAGGTCCGCTTCCGGGGTCGTGCGCAGCCAGGCGTGCTGGTCGGACAGGCCGGTCACCGAGACGCCGGTCGCGGGGCGTTCGACGCCGTCCCGGCGGATCGCCTGGGCGGAGGGCAGGTCCAGGTCGTGGGCCGCGTCGCGCTTGCCCGCGTTGGCGAACGCCTGGTCGGGGGAGGGGCGCGAGACGACCTGGGTCCACAGCCGCAAGGCGGGCTCCAGCGCGCCCTCCTCGGGGACGCGGTTGAACGGGGTCAGCTTGCGGTAGTGGCCGTCGTCGTGCGAGACGTACGCGCCCGAGCGCAACAACTTCAGCACGGGCAGGGAGAGTTCGGGGATCCCGGCGAAGACGTCGGCGACCGCGTCGAACCAGGCGCTGCCGCCGGCGCTGACGACGATCTCCTCGAGGCCGACGCCCGCGAACCGCCCCGCCTTGTCGAAGTCCGCGGCGAGCGCGACCAGTCGGCGCAGCCAGGCGTGCACCCGCTCCGGCGTCGCCTGCGGCACCTCGCCCTCGTAGCCCGCGACCCCGACCAGCCGCAGCGTCGGCGCGGCGGCCACCGCGTCCGCGATCGCCGCGCACTCCGCCTCGGTACGGACCCCGGTGCGCGCGCCCTCGCCCGCGGCCAGCTCGACGACGACGTCCAGCGGGCGGCCGGACCCGCGCAGTGCGGCGTCCATCAGCTCGACTCCGCGCACGGAGTCGACGTAGCAGACGAGACGGAAGTCGGGGTCGGCGGTCAGCTGGGCGGCGATCCAGCGCAGGGCCGCCGGGTCCACCAGTTCGTTCGCGAGGAAGATCCGCCGGACGCCGTACGCCCGGGCCACGCGGACCTGGTGCGGCACGGCGAGGGTGACGCCCCACGCGCCGCGGTCGAGCTGCCGCTGGAAGAGCTGCGGGGCCATGGAGGTCTTGCCGTGCGGCGCGAAGGAGAGGCCGTGGCGGAGGGCGTACGTCTCCATGAGCGCGAGGTTGTGCTCCAGGCGCTCGGCGGACAGGGCCAGGACGGGGGTGGTGAATCCGCTGGTGAAGAGGTTGCGGCGCTCGGCGGCCAGCTCGCCGACCGTGCGGCCCTCGGCGTCCGGCGGGAGGCCCTTGAAGCGGTGGTCGATCCGTTCCTCGGCCAGTCGGGCGAGCGCCTCGGTGCTCATGGAACCTCCTGATCAGGATCGTTGCATTCTGTGCAACATCCATTGCGTATGTCGCTGACTGCTGTCTAACATCTCGCCCAACGCGAGGTCAACGGACCCGCCCCGGCGCTGGGAGCTTCGACCATCGTGACTGTCACCGGACCGCGCAACGCCCCCGACGTCGCTTCCGGCGTCCCGGACGTCGTCGCGCTCGGCGAGTCCCTGGTCACCTTCGTGCCCAACCGGCCGGGCCGCCTCGCCGACGTGCCCTCCTTCGACCGGGCCATCGGCGGCGCGGAGTCCAACGTGGCCTGCGTCCTCGCGGCGGCCGGACACACCGTGCGCTGGGTCAGCCGGGTCGGCGCGGACGGCTTCGGCGACCACCTCCTCGACGCCATCGGCTCCTACGGCGTCGACGTCACGTCCGTACGACGCGATCCCGCCCGCCCGACCGGCGTCTACTTCCGCACCGCCGGGGACCGGGCCACCGACGCCCACGAGGTGGCGTACTACCGGGCCGGGTCCGCGGCCTCCGCGATGACCGTGGGGAACACCGACCTCGACGCGGTGCGCGCGGGCCGCGTCCTGCATCTGACCGGGATCACCGCGGCCCTCTCCGGCGACTGCCTGGACCTGCTGCGCGAGCTCATGGCCCCCCGCCCCGGCCGGCCGCTCGTCTCCTTCGACGTCAACCACCGGCCCCGGCTCTGGCAGGAGGGCGCCGGCCCCCGGGCGCTGCTGGAGCTCGCGCGCGGCGCCGACCTCGTCTTCGTCGGCGAGGACGAGGCGGAGGAGGTGTGGGGCCTGAAGGGCGTCGACGCCGTCCGGGCCGCGTTCCCCGACCCCCGGACGCTCGTCGTCAAACAGGGCGCCCGCGGCGCGACCGTCTTCGACGACGACGGCGTCCACCAGGTCCCCGCCCCGCACGTCGACGTCGTCGCGGCCGTCGGCGCCGGCGACGCCTTCGCCGCCGGCTTCCTCTCCGCCACCCTGCGCGGACTGCCCGCACGGCAGCGGCTGCGCCACGGCCACCTCGTCGCGGCCGCCGCCCTCACCGTCCCCGGCGACCTCGCCGCCCCCCTTTCCCGCGACCACGCCGACCGCCTGGCCGCCCTCGACGAGGAGGCGTGGGGGACACTTCGACTCGGCCCTGGCTGGATCCAGGCACTTGAGGGGGCCGACGAGGAGGTACGTACGCCATGAGTCAGACCGTCGACCGCGCCCTGAGCATCCTGCCGCTGCTCGCCGAGGGCCCCGCCGATCTCGGACAGGTCGCCGACCGCCTCGGCGTGCACAAGTCGACGGCCCTGCGGCTGCTGCGCACGCTCCACGAGCACGGGCTCGTCTACCGCCAGTCCGACCAGCGCTACCGCCTCGGCGCCCGCCTCTTCGCCCTCGCCCAGGAGGCGATGGAGAACCTCGACATCCGCGAGATCGCCCACCCCCACCTCGTACGCCTCAACGAGCGCTGCGGACACACCGTCCACCTCGCCGTGCACGAGGAGGGCGAGGTCCTCTACATCGACAAGGTGGAGAGCCGTTACCCGGTGCGGATGTACTCCCGGATCGGCAAGCCCGTCGCCATCACCGTCGCCGCCGTCGCCAAGCTGCTCCTCGCCGATCTGCCCGAGAGCGAGCGCAGGGCGGTCGCCGAGAAGCTCGACTACCCCCTCTACACGTCCCGTTCCACCCCCAACGCTCCCGCCTTCCTGCGGGAGTTGGAGAAGGTGCGCGAACAGGGCTGGGCCACCGACCTCGGCGGCCACGAGGAGTCCATCAACTGCGTCGCCGCCCCCGTCCGCGGCGCGTCCGGCCGGGTGGTCGCCGCGATGTCGGTCTCCGCGCCGAACGTCGTCGTCACCGCCGACGAACTCCTCACCCTGCTCCCGCTGGTGCGCCGCACGGCGGACGCGATCAGCGGCGAGTACTCCGGCAGGACCCCAGCGCCTCAGTGAAAGCCCCTCCGTATGAAGGACCTCGTATGACGGACAAGATCGCCCTCACCCCGAAGACCCACACCACCCCGCCCGCGAAGTTCTCGCACGGCGTGAGGAAGGGCAACATCCTCCAGGTCGCCGGCCAGGTCGGCTTCCTCCCCGCCGAGGAGGGCAAGCCCCCCACGCCCGCCGGCCCCACCCTGCGCGAACAGACCCTCCAGACCCTCGCCAACGTCCAGGCCATCCTGGAGGAGGGCGGCGCGAGCTGGGACGACGCGATGATGATCCGCGTCTATCTGACGGACGTGGACCACTTCGCCGAGATGAACGCGCTCTACAACGCGTACTTCGAGGAGCAGGGCCTCACTGCACCGCCCGCGGCCCGCACGACGGTCTACGTCGGCCTGCCCGCCGGCCTCCTCATCGAGATCGACGCCCTCGCCGTCCTGAGCTGACCCTCAGCCGACCGCCCCTGCGCACCGGCGGCCCGCTTCTGCAGCGGTGACGGTGGCGATCGTGACGACGGCCGGCATCGTGGCGCCCCTGCTCGCCGAGGGCGACCACGGACAAGGACCGTGCCGGAGACGGTGCTGTCGGTCGCGGGCTTCGCGACGGCGGCCGTGTTGAGCGTCTTCGTGTAGGTGCGTCCCGGACCGGGTGCGGGCCGCGTGTAGGCGTCTCATAACGAAGTTGGGGGCTGACTGTGTCCGGCACAGGATCGTCGACCATACTTCCCGCTGTGGAGCAGCGCATAGGTTCAGGCAGCCAGCCCCTGGAGGGCGCCGGATTCGACCCGGCATTCATCCCCGGGCTCACGTCGCCCGTGACCGCGAAGCCGGAGGACGCGAAGCCGGCCGAGGACGAGGCGGAGGTCGCCGAGTCCGCGGAAACGGACGCGGCGGCCGAGGAGACTCCCGCCGAGGAGAAGTCCGTAGAGGCGTCCGAGGAGAAGTCGGGGGAGGCGTCCGAAGAGTCGGACGAGTCCTCCGACGGTTCCGAGGGCCCCGTCTTCGAGGCCTCTGACCGCCGTGCGCGGATCACCGCCGACGCCAAGGGCGTCCGGCTCCGCCTCGACGAGGAGGCGTGCGAGTTCCGCTGGGACGAGATCGGCGCGATCGAGACGGAGGCGCCGCGCTTCGGCAAGCGGTTCACCATCACGGTGCACACCCCTGACCGCCGCTGGTACCCGATCGAGATCGAGGCGACGGCCAGGGCCCGCTTCAAGGAGTGGGAAGAGCAGCTGGACGCGGTCCTCGACGCCTACTTCGAGGAAGAGGAACCCGAAGCGGGCGCCGAGGACGAGGTCGTCGTGGCGGACGAGCCCACCGACGACAGCTCAGCCGCGGACGAGTCGACCGAGGACAAGCCGGCGGAGGCCAAGTCGGCGGAGGACAAGCTCCTCAAGGACAAGCCCGTCAAGGATAAGTCCGCCGACTAGCCGACTAGCCGACCCGCCGACTAGCTGCAGTACTGCGTCTGCTTCCCGATCGACCGGTACATACAGTCCGCGTTCTCGAGGAGTTGCAGCACCGCGTCCCGGTTACGGGACGTCTCCCGCTCGATGACCTCGTCGGGCGGGTAGAAGCCGCCGCCCGAGCTGGACGACGGGTACATCTCGAAGGTGTACGAGAAGATCTTCTGCGTGCCCCAGAGATAGTCGTCGATCGACCCGTCCGTGATGTACAGGTCGCTCGACTGCTCAGGGGTGTACCCGTTGCTCGCGGCCATCTTCTGCCCGACCGCCTTGAACGCGGCGTTGTCGTCCGCGGTCATCCCCGTCGCCGTGTCTGCGGTGGTGTAGCCGAAGGGCCACAGCACGAGCTGGCTGTAGGTGTGGAAGTCGATCCCGGCGGTGATCTGCTGCTTCCCGCCGACGATCCGGCTGCGCACGAAGTCCGCGACCACCTTCACCTCGGGCGCCGACTCGGCGGAGGCGCCCCGGTAGGTCTCGGAGGACGTGGAGCCCGAAGACCCGCCACAGCAGCCGAACCTGTAGTTCCAGTTCCGGTTGAGGTCCGTACCGACGTACGAGGAACCGGAGTTGGGCTGGCGGTTCTTGCGCCACGAGCGGTAGGAGCCGGTGGCGATGTCGTACTCGCCGCCGTCCGGGTTGAGGTCGGGGACGATCCAGATCTCGCGTCCGTTGACCATGTTGGTGACGCGGGAGTCGGAGCCGTAGCCGGCGCCCAGCTCGCGGATCAGATACAGCGCCATCTCCACGGTGAGGTGCTCGCGGGCGTGCTGATGGTGGGTGAACAGCACCTCCGGCTCGGCCTCGTCGGTGGCGACGTTGTCGCTGATCTTGATGGCGACGATGTCCCGGCCCTCGTAGGACTTGCCGATGACCCGCTTGCTCATGATGCTCGGGTAGGCGGCGATCCGCTGGTTGATCTCCGCCGTCGCCTCGGCGTAGTTGTGGTAGGTCGAGTCGGCGGAGGGGAAGTCGAAGAGCCGCACCTCGTCCTCGGCGGTGCGGTCCGGCGCCGAACCCAGCAGGGACACGTCGTACCCCTGCGCCCGCAGCTTCTTGACCTGGTCCGCCCGGCCGGAGACGACGACGGTCTCCTCGTCGGCCTCGTCGACGCTCACCCCGGACGCGGCGATCGCGGTGCGGGTGACGGGGGTGCTGTGGTCGACGTGGATCTCGTACTGGCGGATGTCGTCGGGGGAGGGGGCCGCCTTCGGGGCGCTGCCCGCCGCCGCGTCGGTGACCGACGCCGAGATCGGCGCGGCGAGGGCGAGGGCCAGTACGGCGGCGAGCGTGGCGGTCCGTCTGCCGCTGCGGGCGCCTGAGCCGCGGATACGAAGTCGCATGAAGTCTCCTTGTGGGGAGGGGAGTGGGGGGCGGTTCTTCCTTGCGACGTGCTGTGCGCTTGCTGTGTGCGGCGTGCGTGCGGTGCCGCTCATCGTCGGCTTGTGGCATGAGCAGGTCAAGGGACAACAAAGAGCCGCTGGCCGGAATCATGCGGAATTCGGCCACGCGGTGCACGCGCGACACGTGAGCGCATCGGGTGGAGATCGCGGGAGTTCGCGGGAGTTCGCGGGAGTTCGCGGGGTGTCGCGGGAGTTCGCGGGGGATCTCGGGGGGTCTCGGGAGTTCGCGCGCGCCCTCATGTCGAACGGGGTAGCCCTGCAGGGCGACGCTCGAAGGTTGAGTTTCGCAAGTAACTCTCCTAGGCTGCTGTTCTCCCTAGGAGAGGTGCTGTGCTGCCGTGGCTGTGACCGTGCTGGACGACAAGACCGCGCTCGTGCTGATCGACCTTCAGGCGGGCACCCTCGCCGCACCCACCAAGCCGTACGCGGCCGTCGACGTCGTGGCCCGCGCGGCCGCACTCGCCGACGGGTTCCGCGCCGTCGGCGCCCCCGTCGTCCTCGTCCGCATGGCCACCTCGCCCGACGGCGCCGACGCGGTGCCCGGCCGCAGCGAGGCGGCACGGCTGGCCGGCGGCCGCTCCCGCCCCTACGACCTGGGACCCGTCGCAGAGCCGCTCGCCGGCCATGACGGGGACATCCTGGTCACCAAGCGGAACTGGGGCGCCTTCCACGGCACCGACCTCGACATCCAGCTGCGCCGCCGGGGCGTCACCCAGATCGTGCTGGGCGGCATCGCGACCAGCCTCGGCGTCGAGTCGACCGCCCGCGCCGCCCACGAGCACGGCTATCACGTCACGTTCGCCGTCGACGCGATGACCGACATCGACAAGGAAGCGCACCGGCACAGCGTGTCGTACCTGTTCCCGCTGATCGGCGAGCCGGGCACGACGGACGAGATCCTGGCGCTGCTGGCGGGCGCCCGCGCCTGAGCCTGTTGCTGGTCCCGTTCCCGTTCCCGTTCCCGTTGCTGTTCCCGCGCCCGAGGGCCAGTCCACCCCGTGGTCCCCGGCCCTCAGTCCTCGCTGCTCTGCCAGCGCGGGCTGATCGCGATCGCCCGCAGCTGGTCCATGGTGAGGGCGGGCTTCGCGCGGGTCGCGGCCTGCTCCTGGTCACCGGAGTTGAAGGCGCTGACGACGACCCGGGTGCCGTCCGTGCGCAGGGTGTCGACGGTCCACATCACGACCCCGGCCCCGCCCTTCTCGCCCGGCGCCTGACGCGTCGCGACGCGTGTGCCGTCGGCGAGGGTTTCGGCGTCGGCGCCGAAGAGCTCGTCGGCGACGTCGGACATGTTGCGCTGCACGTTGACCTGGACCAGGCTCTCGCCCTTGCCGTCGTCGACGACGAAGTAGCCGAACTCGGTCTCGTCGCTGCCGTGAGAGACCCGGTCCAGGCCCTTGGGCAGCAGGAGGCTGAGCTTGCGCAGGATGATTGTGCCGGTCATGGGCGCGGGACCGGTGGAGGAGGTGGTCGGGGCGGCCGGCTCTTCGATCCCGGGAATGGCGTCGGCGATGCGACGCCACTCCCCGGCCGTGGCCAGCGTCTTCAACTGCGCAGTCGTCAGCGGGGGTTCGGGACGGGTGACGGGCTTGCCCTTCTCCGCCGGGGAGTTCCATTCGGCGACGCTCACGTGATACCCGTCGGGCGTGACCAGGTCCGCGCCCCAGGCCTTGGTGGCGACGCGGCGGTCGGGATACTCGTACCCCTGGTAGAGCGTGACGGCGGACCCGTCGGCCAGCGTCTCGGTCACGCAGGTCTCGTCGCTCGTCGTCGCGCTGTCCGGACACGGCATCACCTCGCGGGCCGGATCGACACCGCCCTTGCCGCCCGGATCACTGCTCGCCGGAATCCGGTCCAGGCCCACGGAGATCGCCGCCGCGCCCTCGCCGTCGTCGAAGACGACCAAAGCGAGCGGCGGCAGCTTCTCGCCCGTCCCGCGCCCCTGCACAGAGCTGAACCTCCCCTTGGGGAGCAGCTTTTCGAGCGTCCGGATCACCTCCTCGGCGGAGAAGGCGGCGGACGTGGAGGCGGAGGCCGACGGCTTGGCGGTGCCGTTCGCGACGGAGGAGGGCCGGGGGGCGGACGAGCCCCAGGGCCCGAGCAGCGCCCCGCCCACCCCCACGAGGGCGAGGCCTGCCGCACTCCCCACCACGGCGGTGCGACGCCGAAGCCGCAGCCGCCGCCCACGTGCCGCGCCGCCGGCGACGAGCTCGGCGCGGGGGGAGTCGAAGGCTCCGCCCACCTGGTGCAGGGCGGCGGAGAGGCGGTCCTCGAAGGGATCGCCGTGCTGACCGACGGGCATGGTGAACCACCGTTTCCGTGAGGTTGGTTGGATGAGGTCGAGGCGTCGAGGCCGTTGAAGCGATGCCGAGGCGATGAGGCGCAGGGAAGACGAACGGTTCAGGGGCGGGCGTACTCGTCGATGTCCTCGCCCAGCAGCTCCCGCAGCCGCCCGAGGGCCCGCGAGCACCGCGTCCGGACGGCCGCCGAGCTGGCGTTCACCGCGCCGGCGGTCTCCTCGATCGAACGGTCCTCCCAGTACCGCAGGACCACCACCGCCCGGTCCTTGGCGGGCAGCCGCCTGAGTGCCTGCAACAGCGTGAGCCGCAACGGCGTGTCGGTGCCGGCGCCGTCGGGAACGTCGGGAAACGCGTCCACGGCCCGCTCCCGGCTGCTGCGCCGCCGCTGATGGGCGAGGAAGGTCCGGGTCAGCACGGTCTGTGCGTACCCGGCCGGGTTGTCCACCCGGGAGACCCGTCCCCAGCGGACGTACAGCCTGCCGAGGGTCTCCTGGACCAGATCCTCGGCGAGATGCGTGTCCCCGGCGGTGAGCAGACACGCCGACCGGTAGAGATGCCCGGCGCGCGCCGCCGCGAACTCGGCGTACTCGTCCGCACGGACCTGTCTCATGCGTGTTCCCCCTATGCAGACTGCCTTCATCTCACTGATGCGGTGGGGCGCGGAAAATGTTTCAGGGGAGACGGAAGGAATCTTCGGCGGGGGTCGCCGGGGAACCGGGGGAGCCATGGAAAGGACCTGTCTACGCCGGGGTAGGTTCCCGGTGTGACAGACCAGCCGCCTCCTCCTCCCACCCCACCGGGCTTCGGCCCACCCCCACCCCCGGCCCCGGTCCCCGGCCCGGAGTTCCTGGCAGTCGACAAGCACAACGCGGTCGTCGTCGACGTCTCGGGCGTGGCCTTCGAGATGTACGACATCACCGTCGACTTCCCCTGGCCGGAGATCCGCAGCGTCCACTACAAGGCGAGCCCCAACGGCAAGGCCCTCATGATCGCCGTCGTCCACCTGGACGGCCGGGTCTACGAGTGCGTGCTGACGGCGAAGCCCCGCGAAAAGCTCCAGAGCTGGTTCGCCCAACTGGCGTGGGTGCTGGGCTACTACCGCCCGATGGGCTGACCGCCCCCTTCCAAGAAGCAGATCGCGGCCCTCTTCGACGGCTGGAACAAGGCCCCGACTCCTCCGGCCGTTCGCAGTACACCCGGGCCCGGAGGAACGCGTCGAAGACGTCCTGCGGCGGGGCCTGTCCCTCCCGCGCCCGCCGCACGACGTCAACCAGATCGACCGCATCCCCCGCCGTACGCATGTTCCCAAAGATCACGCGAGCCGGTTACGGAATGCAGTCAGACCTACGGCAGTCAGACCTACGGCAGTCAGGCCCACGGCAGTCAGGCCTACGGCAGCCCATGCACATGCGCCCCCACCGCCGCCGACCACGCGTTCCCCGCCGTCGCGTCCCAGTTCGTCGACCAGGTCATCGCGCCCCGCAGGTCGGGATAGGTCCTCGACGGCTTGAAGGAGCCGCAGTTCGTTCCCTTGGCGAGGCAGTCCAGGGCGTTGTCGACCACGGTCGGCGAGACGTAACCGCTTCCCGCACCGCGCGTCGAGGCCGGGAGGCCCAGGCCCACCTGGGACGGGGCGAGTCCGCCCTCCAGCTGGATGCAGGCGAGGGCCGTCAGGAAGTCCACGGAGCCCTGGCTGTAGACCTTGCCGTCGCAGCCCAGCATCGAACCGCTGTTGTAGTACTGCATGTTGACGACCGTGAGGATGTCCTTCACGTTCAGCGCCGTCTGGAAGTACGCGTTGGACGTGGACTGCATGTCGATCGTCTGCGGCGCCATCGTCAGGATCAGGGACGCCCCCGCCTTCGCCGACAACGACCGCAGCGCCTGGCTCATGTACGTCGCGTTGAGCCCGTTCTCCAGGTCGATGTCCACGCCGTCGAAGCCGTACGTCTGCATCAGCGCGTACACCGAGTTCGCGAAGTTCGTCGCCGACGTGCCGTCGCTCACCGACACCGTGCCGTTCTGGCCGCCGATCGAGACGACGACCTTCTTCCCGGCCGCCCGCTTCGCCTTGACGTCCGCCTTGAACTGGTCCACGGTGTAGCCGCCCAGACCGGCGGAGTCCAGGTTGAAGGTCACCGCGCCCGGAGTCGTCGTCGCGTCCGCGAACGCCACGGCGATGATGTCGTACTGGGAGGAGACGTCCGAGATCCGCTGGACGGTCGCCCCGTTGTCGAAGTTCTGCCAGTACCCGGTCACGGCGTGCTTCGGCAGCGCACCGCCTCCGCCCCCGCCGCTCGCGGACGTCGTGCCCGTCACCGTCGCCGATTTCGCCGACTCGCCCGCCGCGTTGGTCGCCGTCACCTGGAAACCGTACGACGTCGACGCCGCGAGCCCGGTCACGGTGGCCGAGGTGCCGGTCACCGCCGTCACCTTCGTGCCGCCGCGGTAGACGGAGTAGCCCGTCGCGCCGGACACCGCGTTCCAGGCGAGGGACACGGACGACGACGTCGTGCCGGAGACGGTGAGGCCGCTCGGGGCGCCCGGGACCGTCGGGGCCGGGTCGCCGCCTCCGCCGCCGTCGGGGCCGTACACGGACACGTCGTCGGCGTAGTACGCGGCCTGGCCGTACCAGCCGTGGGTGTAGAGGGTCACGGACGTCGTCGAGGAGCCTGTCGTGAAACTCGTGGAGAGTTGTCTCCAGGAGGACGAGTCGGGGGTCCAGGTCGAGACGTCCGTGGTGCCCGTGCCGGTCACGCCCAGGTAGGTGTAGCCGCCCTGCACCCAGGCGCTCAGCGTGTACGTGGAGTTGGGCTTCACGGCGACGGTCTGGGTGCACTGGGCGTTGTCCTGCCCGGCGGGCGTCGCCTTCAGCGCGGCCGCGCCGCCGTGCACCGGAGAGGAGACGGTCGTACCGCTGCCCGCCGTACAGGTCCAGTTGGTCAGGCCGGACTCGAAGCCGGCGTTCTTGGCGTTGTTGAGGTCCGCGGCGGACGCCTGAGCCGCGCCCGTCAGGGACAGGGCGAGGGCGGCCGTGACCGCTCCCGCCCACAGCCGCCGTGTCGATGACGTCGGCCGTGTCGGCCGTGTCGGCCGTGTCGCTCGTCTGTGTAGGTACATGACAATAAGCTGGTCCAGACCAATTCGCTTGTCAAGGGCTCCGCTTGCGGAGGGTTGGTGTGCGTAATCTGCCCTGTTTTGGCGGGACTTGTGGGAAGAGGAGTTGCTTCGCAGCCGGGGAAAGCTCTACGGAAAGCTGTTCTCCGGCCGTAGGCGCGTGGATACAGTGCTGAGGTAGTCACGCAATGAAGTCACCCCGGTGCACCGGAGTAACGCCGATGCACCGGGACCGCGGGAATCGGGGAGCTGCGCGTGCCAACTGCCATTGCCGTGACCGGCGCCGACCTGGCGCTGCCGCCGCAGGACGAACGCACCCTGCCCGCGGCCGTCCTCGCCGACCTCGACCGCCGCCCGCTCGACGAGGCCCTCGCCGCCGTCCAGACGCTCGTCGAACAGCACGGGCATGTGATCGTCGTGTACTCGCGCGGCGCCCCGGTCGCCGTGGAGCAACGGCTGCACACCATCCGTTCCCTCCTGGAGAGCGACCGCATCGCCCTGTTCCGGCCGGAGCTGCCCCCGCTCGGAGTCGCTGTCCTCGCCCGTCAGTTGCGCCAGCTCGCCTCCTGCGACCTCGGCCCCGGCGTGCTCGCCTCGGCCGGCCGGCTGCTCACCCACTACCTCCACGCCGGCGCGCTGCTCGGCTCGGTCGCCCGCCTCGACCGCGTCCCCGTCGTCGGACTGAAGTCGCACGCCAGGTCATGGGTGCCCGGCGGCCAGTTCGCCGTGCTCGCCCATCCTCAGCCCCAGTTGGTGAAGGCCGCCCCCGATGTCACCCTGCCCGGCCCGGAGTTCGGCACCTGGATGCTGGTCGGCCGGGGGCAGCTCCAGTCCGACTGGGTGACCGGGACCCTCGCCCCCGCCTGGCGGACCCAGGGCCTGCGCGAGACGGAACTGCCCGCCGAGTCCGCCGACTGGTGGGGCACCGGCAAGCTGATCGAGTTCTGCTCCTATCTGCCCGACCTCTCGGTCCTCTACCAACTGGTCGCCTCCGTACGGCAGAGCGTCTGCCACTGGTGCGGCATCGACGTCATCGGCGACCGCTGCGTCTTCTGCTCCGCCACCCCGCCGCCCGCCTCCGAACCCGCCGTCCGAGCCATCGGCCCGGCCCGCTCCGCCGGCCCGGCCCACTCCGCCCACTCGGCCCGCGCGCTCACCGCGGGCGACTGAAGCCCCCCGTCCCATGGGTACTCGCTCCGCCTGCCTGTCCCGCTCGACCCGACCCCCAACGAGGTTGCACGGTTCATGAACTCCCGTCAGCGCCGCGGCGTGCTTCTCCTGCTCCTGTCGGTCGTGTGCGCCCTCGGCGCGTTCGCCGGCGTCCTCTCCGTCGTCGACGACGTGAAGTCCAAGGTCGGCCCCGAGGTGACCGCTTACGAGGTGCGTTCCGACGTGGCGCCCTACACCGCCCTCGGTGCGGGCCAGTTCAAGAAGATCGAGATGCCCGAGCGCTGGCTGTCGGAGAACGCGGTGACCGATCTCTCCGCGATCCGCGGCAAGATCGCCGTGACGACGCTGCGCAAGGGCTCCCTGCTGCAGAGCGACATGATCGTCGACCAGCCCGCCCTCAAACCAGGGGAGCAGGAGGTCGCCATCATGATCGACGCGGCCACCGGCGTGGCCGGCAAGATCACCCCGGGCTCCACGGTCAACGTCTACGCCACGTTCGAGGGCGCCCGTGAGAGCGACCCCGACCAGTCGAAGATCATCGTGACGAACGCCCGGGTCCTCGACGTCGGCGAGCTGACCGCCCTCGAACCCGACGCGAACGACCGGAGCCAGTCGCCCACGGACGCCGTCCCCATCACCTTCGCGCTGTCCACCCTCGACGCCCAGCGCATCACCTACGCCGAGTCCTTCGCCAAACGCGTCCGCCTCGCCCTCGTCGCACCCGGCGGCGACACCACGGTCCCCGAACAGGACCGTACGTACGAACTCGTCACGGACAAGTGAGAGGCCGCCGCCCATGCCCACGAGGATCCTCCCGGCCGTCGGCGACGCGGACGCGGTCCGCGCCCTCACCACCCTGCTCAGCCAGCTCCCCGACGCCGAGCCGGTCGCCCCGGTCACCGACTCCACCCAGCTCGTGGACACCCTCGCCCACCTCGCCGCCGAGTCCGTCGACGAACTCCCCGAGGTCGTGATCGTCCATGAACGCATCGGCCCCGTACCGGCGTTGGAGCTGGTCCGCGAGGTCGCCCTGCGCTTCCCCGCGGTAGGCGTCATCCTCGTCACCACCGACGCGGGACCAGGTCTGTTCGCCGCCGCCATGGACTCGGGCGCCCGCGGCCTGGTCGCCCTGCCGCTGAGCTACGAGGACCTCGCCAGCCGCGTCCAGGCGGTCGCCCAGTGGTCGGTCGGCGTACGACGTCATCTCGGCCACGGCGCCGAGGTGTTCACCGGGGTCGGCGGCACGGTCGTCACCGTCAGCGGCGCCAAGGGGGGCGTCGGCACCACTCTCACCGCCGTCCAACTCGCCCTCGCCGCCCAGGCGTCGGGCCGCCCCACCGCTCTGGTCGACCTCGACCTCCAGGCCGGCGACGTCGCCTCCTACCTGGACGTCCAGTTCCGCCGCTCGGTCGTCGACCTCGCCGCCATCACCGACATCTCGCCCCGCATCCTCGCCGAGGCCGTCTTCCGCCACGACACCGGCGTGGCCCTGCTGCTGGCCCCCGCCGAGGGCGAACGCGGCGAGGAGGTCACCGACCGCGCCGCCCGCCAGATCGTCAGCGCCCTGCGCTCCCGCTACGAGGTCGTCGTCGTCGACTGCGGCGCCCAGCTCAGCGGGGCCGGCGCGGCCGCCGTGGAGATGGCCGACCGCGCGCTCCTGGTCACCACCCCCGACGTGGTCGCCGTCCGCGGCGCCAAACGCACCGTCCGCATGTGGGACCGGCTCCAGATCCGCAAGGCCGAGGAGACGACCGTCGTCGTCAACCGCCACACGCGCGGTACGGAGATCCAGCCCCCGCTCATCCAGAAGATCACCGGCACCGCCCTCGCCGCGACCACGGTCCCCGCCAACTTCCGTGAACTCCAGGCCGCGGTGGACGCCGGCCGCGTCCACGCCCTCGACGGCAAGGGCGCCGTCCGCCAGGCTCTGTGGGCGCTGGCGGGGGAGTTGGGCCTGGTGAAAGCGCCGGAAACCGCTCTCGAACGCCGGGGCGGCGGACGGGCGCGCGGCGGGGACCGGGGAGCGGCCGGGTTCCGGCGGCGGAGGGAGTGAGCCGTATGAGCCGTATGAGATATCTGAGCCATATGAGATGTCTGAGCCGTGCGGGATGTCTGAGTCGTATGCGGCGGCCGACGCGCGGTGACCGGGGTCAGGTCACCGTCGAACTCCTCGGCATGACACCGCTGATCATCGTGACCTTGACGGTGGTGTGGCAGTTCGTGCTCGTGGGGTACACGTTCACGCTCGCGGGGAATGCTGCCGACGAGGCGGTGCGTGCGGGAACGGCGGCGCACCGGGGGGAGCGACAGGCAGTGTGCGAGCAGGCGGGCAAGGACAAGCTGTCGGAGGCGTGGCGCTCCGGGGCCACCGTGAGCTGCTCGGGGTCCGGGTATGTGACGGCGGACGTCTCCCTCCGGGTCCCCGTCCTCTTCCCGGGGCTCATCGACTTCCCGTTCACGGTGCACGGACACGCGGGCGCCGTCGAGGAAGAGGACGACTGAGATGTCGTACCAACGCCGTCGCGGCGGCCGGGACCGGGGGCAGGTCGCCCTGGAGTACCTGGGCTTCCTGCCGATCCTGCTGCTGGTCGCGCTGGCCGCCGTACAGCTCGGGGTGATCGCGTACGCGGCGCAGCAGGCGGGGACGGCGGCGCGGGCGGGGGCGCGCAGCGCGTCCCTGCGGGAGGACTATGCGGGGGACTGCCAGCGGGCGGTGAGCAGTTGGCTGGCGGCGAGCTGCTCGTCCGCGTATCTGGGCGACGAGGTGCGGGTCACCTCCACCGTCACCATCCCGTCCGTCATCCCCGGCATCGGGAACTTCGGCCAGGCCCACAAGACGGCCACCATGCCGGTCGACCACTGAAGGAAGGCGGCGAACCCATGAGCCTTCGGGCACGCATCACCTCCCCCGAGGAGAACGGCAACCGGGGCGAGGACGGCCACCTGGTCTCCTCCTACCGCGCCAAGCTGCTGGAGGAGATCGACCTCGCCGAGATGAGCTCGCTGGCGGCGGCCGAGCGCCGGGCCCGGCTCGAGCGGGTGCTGGGGCACATCATCAGCCGCGAGGGCCCGGTGCTGTCGACGGGGGAACGCTCGCAGCTGATCCGGCGGGTGGTCGACGAGGCCCTCGGCCTGGGCATCCTGGAGCCGCTGCTCGAAGACGCGTCGATCACCGAGATCATGGTCAACGGGCCGGACGCGATCTTCGTCGAACGGGCGGGCCGCGTCGAGCAGTTGCCGATCCGCTTCGCCTCCAACGACCAGCTGATGCAGACCATCGAACGCATCGTCTCCACCGTCAACCGCCGCGTCGACGAGACGAACCCGATGGTCGACGCCCGACTCCCGTCCGGCGAGCGCGTCAACGTCATCATCCCGCCGCTCTCCCTCACCGGCCCCACCCTCACCATCCGCCGCTTCCCGCGCTCCTTCACGCTCCATGAGCTGATCGGCTTCGGCTCGCTGGACGAGCAGATGCTGTATCTGCTGGCGGGCCTGGTGCAGGCGAAGTTCAACGTGATCGTCTCGGGCGCGACCGGCACCGGCAAGACCACCTTGCTGAACGCGCTGTCGGGACTGATCCCGGACGGCGAACGCATCATCACCATCGAGGACTCCGCCGAGCTCCAGCTCCAGCAGTCGCACGTGATCCGTCTGGAGTCCCGTCCCCCGAACGTCGAGGGCAGCGGCCGCATCACCATCCGCGACCTGGTCCGCAACTCGCTGCGGATGCGCCCCGACCGGATCGTGGTCGGCGAGGTCCGCGGCGGCGAGTCCCTCGACATGCTCCAGGCCATGTCGACGGGCCACGACGGCTCCCTGGCGACCGTCCACGCCAACAGCGCCGAGGACGCGCTGATGCGGTTGCAGACCCTGGCGTCCATGTCCGACGTCGAGATCCCCTTCGTCGCCCTCCACGACCAGATCAACAGCGCCGTCGACGTCATCGTCCAGCTCACCCGGTTCGCCGACGGCGCCCGCCGGATCACCGAGATAGCCCTCCTCGACAGCCACGGCGGCGAGCCGTACCGGCTGGCGACGATCTCCCGCTTCAACGCCCAGCCGATGGCCGCCGACGGCCGTATCTACGGCGCCTTCGAGTACTTCCCCCTCCCGCGCCGCACCGCCGACCGGCTCTACATGGCCAGCCAGCCGATCCCGCAGGCGTTCGGAGTGGCGCACGCGGCACACGAACTCACGACCAGGGAAGCCCGATAGGGCCCGGCAGGGCCTTTTCCGGGCAGGACAGACAGGACGCCACCCATGGACCTCGACAGCCTGATCGCCCTCACCACCGGCGTGACGCTGCTGACCTGCGCCCTGGCCGTCATCGGCCTGCACACCTATGCCAAGGGCCAGGCCCAGCGCGCCGACCTGGTGGACCGGCTGTCGTACACCGGCCAGCTGCCGCTCACCGGCCGCCGGCGCCGCTTCCGCAACCTGGATCGCCGACTGCGCCGTACGAAGGCGGGACGCAAGCTCGAACTGCGGCTGGTGGCCACGGGGTTGGACGTGACGCCCGGCGAGTTCCTCGTCTACATGCTGACGACCGTGGCCGGCCTCTGGCTGGTCGGCCAGGCCACCCTGGCCCCCTTCTTCGGCCCGCTGGCCGGCCTCCTCGGCGTCTGGGCGGCCTGGCAGTTCCTCAACTGGCAACGCCAGAAACGCATCGAGAAGTTCATCAACCAACTCCCCGAACTGGCCCGCATCCTGGCCAACGCCACCCACGCCGGCCTCGCCCTGCGCACCGCGATCGGCATGGCGGCGGAGGAGCTGGAGGCCCCGGCCGGCGAGGAACTGGCCAAGGTCGCCAACCAGTTGGCCGTCGGCCAGTCCATGGACGACGCGCTGGGCGAACTCGCCGACCGCCTTCCCTCCCGTGAACTCGTCGTCCTCGTCACCACCCTCGTCCTCTCCAACCGGGCGGGCGGCCAGGTCGTCGGAGCCCTACGGAACCTGACGGACACGCTGGAGGAGCGCAAGGAGACCCGACGTGAGGTGCGGACGCAGTTGTCGCAGGTCAACATGACGTCGTACGCGGTGCCCGCGCTGGGGGTGGGCGCGCTGTTCCTGATGAACAGCGTCGAGGACGGCACGCTCGACCGCATGACGGGCTCGCCCGTCGGCCAGGCCTGCGTGATCGTCGCCTTCGCCCTGTACGCCGTCGGCTTCGTCCTCATCCGCCGCATGTCCCGCATCGACGTCTGAATCGCAAGAGGGAGAGGGGAGGAGGGACCATGGAACTTCTGCTCGCACTCGTCATGGGGCTGAGCGTCTGGGGAGCCTTCGCCGGCATCCGCATGTACCGGGCCGACGTCAAACTCCCCGCCGACCTGGCGCTGGCCCTGGAGGTCGGCGCGACCCGCACCAGCGCCGTCGGCTCGCTCGTCGACCGCCTGGGCATGCGCTACGCCCCCGCCGTCCTGCGGCTGATGGGCCCCAAACAGGTCGCCAGGTACCGCCGCCGGATCGACCTCGCCGGCAACCCGGGCGGCCTGACCATCGACCGCTACGCGGCCCGGCGCGCCGTGTACGGCGCGATCGGCGGCTTCGGAGCCCTGGCCGCCCTGCTCCAGGGCAGCTTCTTCGTCGCCCTCCTCATGCTCGCCTTCGGCGCGTTCTGGTCCGAGGTCGGCATCTGGTCCGCGATCCGGGTCCGCAAGGACGCCATCGAACGGACCCTGCCGGACTTCCTGGACGTCCTCGCCGTGGTGGTCAGCGCGGGCCTCGGCTTCCGCCAGGCCCTCGACCGCGTGGCCTCCAAGTACGAGGGCCCGTGGGCGGACGAGATCCGCATCACGCTCCGCCAGATGGACCTCGGCGTCAGCCGCCGCGAGGCCTTCGAGGAACTGCGCCGCCGCAACGACTCCGAGCAGGTCGCCATGTTCGTCACGGCGCTCCAGCAGGGCGAGGAACTCGGCGCGCCGATCGTCGACACGCTGGTCGCGATCGCCAAGGACATGCGCCGTACGGACGCGCAGAACGCCCGCCGCAAGGCGGCCCGCGCGGTCCCCAAGGCCACGCTGATGATCACGACGTTCATGGTCCCGGCGACGATGCTCCTCCTGGGCGCGGGCATGCTGCTCGGCTCCGGCACGGACTTCAGCTCGATCACGGGCGGGTAGGGGCGGGGGCGGGAGGGGTGAGGGCGATGAGCACGGCGATGACCACGGTGACGGCTACGGCGACGACTACGACTACGACTACGACTACGACTACGACTACGACTACGGCGACCAGGCGGAGGCGCGGGAGGTCGCTGATTCGCAAGGGTCTGCTGAGGTTCCCGCGTACGTCCTCCGTGCCCCCGACCCCCATCCCCCTCCAGGTCAACGCCCTGCAGGCGATGTGCCGTCAGGTCTTCGGCTTCCGGCTGGCCATGATCGCCGTGGCCGCCCCGGCCGCCCTCCTCAACGCCTCCCCGGGCCTCGGCGTCCGCCTGGTCGGCGCGGCCGTGGTCGTCACCTTCATGGGCTCCTACGTCCTCTTCCGCGACTGGGAACGCTTCGGCCCCCTCCTCCTGTGCCACCCCACCCTCCTGGCCGCCGACACCCTCTTCGGCACCCTGCTGCTGATCTCCGCGGGCCCCGACACCACCCTCGCCTACGTCAGCGTCTGCACCCCGCTCCTCGCCGGCATCGTCTACGGCTGGCGGGGCGCGGCCTGCTTCGCCTCCCTCCAGTCGCTGATCCTGCTGCTGGTCTACGCGACCCTGAGGCAGGAGTCGCACGCGAGCCTCGCCGAACGGCTGCTCCTGCCCGGCCTCTGCCTGATCACCGGCGCGGTGGGCTCCACCCTGCGCAACCTCATGCTCCGCTTCGGCTCGGCCACCCAGGCCCTGACCACGGTCAAGGCCCGTCTCGCCGCCACCGAGGCGGTCGCCGCAGAACGCGCCCGACTGGCCCGCGAGATGCACGACTCCGTGGCCAAGACCCTGCACGGCGTGGCCCTCGCCGCGGACGCCCTGGCCCGCTCGGCGAGCTCACCGGACATGGACCCGGCCCGCGTACGGCAACACGCGGAACTGGTCGCCCGCGCCGCGCGCCGCGCCGCCGCCGAGTCCCGCGAACTCCTCACCGACCTGCGCCGCGAGAGCGACCCTGCGCAGGGGTACGGCAACGGCGACGGCGACGGCATCGACGTGCTGCCCGAACTGGCCGCCCGTGCCGAGGACTTCGGCACCCGCACCGGTCTGCCCACCGCCTGCCGCCTCACAGGCGACCGTACGACGCTCCCCGTACCGTCCGCCGTGGCCCGTCAGCTCCTCACGATCACCGCCGAGGCCATGGAGAACGCCCACCGCCACGCGGCCCCGACCCAGGTGGAGGTAAGGGCGGCCGTACAGGGCGAAGTCCTCACCCTCACCGTCCACGACGACGGACGCGGCCTGCCGCCCGGCACCACCCTCGAACAGCTGCGCCGCACCGGCCACTTCGGCCTGGTCGGCATGGTGGAGCGGGCCGCCTCGGTCGGGGCCCGCATCCGGATCGACCCCGGCGACCACGACCGGGGCACCGCGGTGCGCCTGGAACTCCCCCTCACGACCCTCACCCCAACGGCCCTCACCCCATGAGCGGCTCCCCCCACCCCACGAGAGGAGGCCGCTCGATGCCGGACCGACCGCCCCACCCCGGCGCTGCGCAGCCGCCCTTCCCGCCGTTCCCCGAACTGCCCCGGCCCGTGCCCGTCCGCGTGGTCGTGGCCGACGACAACCCCGTGGTCCGCGCGGGCCTGACCGCCCTGCTCTCCGGCCGTGAGGACATCACGGTCGTCGCGGAGGCGGCCGACGGCCGCGAAGCCTACGAGGCCGCCCTGCGTCACCGCCCCGACGTCGTCCTCCTGGACGTCCGCATGCCCGTCGTGGACGGCCTGTCGGCCCTGCCCCACCTGGTGCGGATCGCCCGGGTGGTGATGCTCACCTACAGCCATGAGTCGGAGATCGTCCAGGAGGCCCTGCGCCGGGGGGCGGGGGGCTACCTCGTCCACGGGGAGTTCAGCGTCGAGGAGTTGGCGTCCGCGGTGCGGGACATCACCCGAGGCCGGGCGCACTTCACTCCGGCCGCGGCGACGGCGGTGCTGGCGCATATCCAGAGCGATGCGACTGCACACAGAGAAACGGATGCAACACCCCTATTTCCTTTGACTTCTTCGAAACCGCTTTCGCAGTTGCAACCGAATATGGGACAGTCGTCGTCTGAACACAGGGCAAGGCAACACAGGGCGGGGTTCCCACTCAGCGCGAGGGAGGCGGAGATCATGGACCTCATCGCGTCGGGGATGAACAACCAGCAGATCGCCGCCACCTGTTTCATCAGCGAGAAGACGGTCAAGAACCACATCAACCGCATCTTCGCCAAACTGCACAGCAGCAGTCGTTCCGAGGCGGCCGCGAAGTGGCTCGGCACGGCGGTGACTTCATGAAACGCCGCCGAACCCTCCACTGGGCCCGGGATTGGGCCCACGGACCCTCTGCCGAGGCGACCTTCGTGACGTACGGTGCCGGTCACGCCACGAACGGAGAGGAACGCCATGAGCGACCTGCTGCTGAAGACCGCCGTCGCGGCCAAGGTCCGGGTGAGCGGCTGGAAGAACACGACAGTGGACGCCGTACGCCGCCGCGCGGGCGACGACAAGGGGCAGACCGCGGTCGAGTATCTGGGCATCATCGCGGTGGTGGTGGCGATCGTGGTGCTGATCGCGAACACGAACCTGGGCGCGACCATCGTCAACAAGCTCACCGCTCAGATCGCCAAGGTGGCTCCCTGACACGACTGCGCAAGCGCACGCACGGCGACGCAGGGCAGGTCTTCCCCATCTACATCACGGTGGTGGCGGGCCTGCTCTTTCTCGCGTTCGCGTACTTCGCGGTCGGGCAGGCCGCGGTGAACCGCAACGGCGCGCAGACGGCCGCCGACGCGGCGGCGCTGGCGGCGGCCCAGGAGACCAGGGACCGACTCGCCGACCGGTGGACGCTGGACGTCCTCGACCCGACGCAATGGCAGGACATCTTCGACGGCGTCGGAGCGACGACCGAGTGCGGGGAGGCGGCCCGGCTCGCGGCGCTGAACGACGCGGGCGATGTCCGGTGCGACCGCATCGGCCTGCGCTATGACGTCACCGTCCAGGCGAACAAGTCGGCGGGGAAGTCCGTGATCCCTGCCACGAGCGTCACGCAGGCACACGCCTCCGCCACTGCCGTGATCGAGTCGCTGTGCACGTTCGAGCCTGCGCCAGAGGAGTCCGGCGACCCGGGGAACACCGGCGAGCCCGAGGATCCGGGTGACCCCGAAGATCCTGATGACCCCCAGGACGTCGTGCTGCCGAGGCTCACCTGCAAGGACGGGAGGATCTGGGACCTGGACCCGGCCGATCTCACCGATCTGCCCGGCCCCGAAGACCTCTTCGACGTCCACCTGGCCACAGGCTGACGAGCGAACGACGAGTGGAGAAGGAAGCGGAGTGATGAGCATGCGGTTCACGGCGGAAGCCCGTAGGGGGATGGTCGCGCTGGCCGTCGTGGCCGGGCTGGCACTCGGCGCGACCGCCTGCGGAGGTGGCGGTGGCGACGACAAGAAGCCCCAGAGTTCGCCTTCCGCCTCCAAGGCGACTGGATCGCAGCCGGACACGCAGGAGGGACAGTCCGACGAGCCGTTGGCCGAGATGAAGGGGCCGAGCGGGCTGCTTCTCCAGATCGCCTCTGCCGTTCGCGATTCAGGCGGTTTCGTGACGGTGAACGGTGAGCTGAAGAACGACGGCGGTGAAGTAGCGGTCATTCCACTGGAGTTGAGCGGCAACGAGACCGAGATCATGAACAACGGGAGATCTCTCGGCGGAGCCACCCTCATCGACTCCAAGGGCAAAAAACGCTACTACGTCCTCCGCGACACAGACGGCCGCCCCCTCACCACCACAGGCTTCTCCACGCTCAAGGCCGGCGAATCGATCGACGTCTTCCTGCAGTTCCCCGCGCCGCCGACGAGCACCACCGACGTCACCTTCCAACTCCCGCTGTTCCCCAGCGCGGTCATCAAGATCTCCGGGTGAGGCCGGTCATGACCCCTCGTCTCACCCTCGCCGTCACCACCGTGACGCTTCTGGTCGCCGCGAACCTCGCCGTGCTGCCCTCGGCCCACGCCGACGACACCCCGAGCGTGCCCCCGGGCACCGAACCCACCGCCACCGCCCCCGTCGAGGTCGACCCGAACGACCCGGACCTCAAGCTCCCGGAGGGCGGGACCCTCGCCGAGCCCAAGGTGCTGGACATCAAGCAGGTCGTGGAGGACGAGTCCGGTGACGAGCGCCGTGAGGACACCAACGCGGACGTGACCTTCGCGCTCCAGGCGGAGGTCCTCTTCAGCAAGAACAGCGCGAAACTCGGCGCGCAGGCGAAGGCCCGTATCGCCACGATCGCGGAGGAGATCAAGAAGCAGAACACCAACCTGATCCGTGTCTTCGGCTTCACGGACGACCTGGGCTCCTCGGCCCACGGCGACGTCCTGTCCAAGCAGCGCGCGGACGCCGTCCAGGCCGAACTCGCGGGCGACCTGAACGACCCGAACATCACCTTCGAGGTACGCGGTTACGGCGAGCAGTACCCGATCGCCGACAACTCGACCGAGGCCGGCCGCAAGAAGAACCGCCGAGTGGAGGTCACCTTCCCCCGCACAGTGAGCTGACCCTCACCTCCCCTTGCCCTGAACGACGACCTCCACCCGTACCCCCACCCGCACCCCCCACTCCTCCAAGGCCCCCGCCCCCGCCTCCAGCACATGCCGGGACCGCAGCCGAGGCAGCCCCAGCCGCCCCGGCCGCATGGTGCGCACGGCGATGACGGTGAGGCGGCGGTCGAGGTAGGCGACGTCGATCGGAATCCGCATCCGAAAGGTGTGGACGCTGCCCGCGGGCGACAGCAGCATCGCCCCGTCGACGCGGTCCCGCCCGAGCAGCCCCTTGGTCCGCGCCCGGTACGAGGTCGCGACCTCCAACGGAAGCCGCAGGCCCCCCTCGCCGCCCACCAGAAGCTCCCCCCGCCCGTCACTCCAGCGCCGCCGTGTCATCCCCGACTCCCCTCTGCTCCACTGCTCTGATCCCGTGAACGAGACTGCCCTCAACCCCTCTTCCCGCACACCGAGGCGACGCCGACCCCGCTCCACCTCGCCGGGACCCACACCTTCACCTACGGCGTCGAACCGCCGCGTTGCACCGTCCCGGAAACCCCGCGACACCCCACACCCTCCTCTGCCACGATCGCGCCATGAAGGACGACGGCACCAGACGCCCCACGTTCGAAGAGCTGCTCGCCGAGGGGGCCGCCGTGCCCACGGACGGGTGGGACTTCTCGTGGTTCGAGGGGCGAGCCAGTGAGGCGCGGCCGACCTGGGGGTATGCGGTGTCCCTGGCCGGGCGGCTGGCCGGGGGGAGTGCCGTGCTCGATGTGCAGACCGGGGGAGGGGAGGTCCTGGACTTCGCCCTCGGCCGGGTCGCGCCCGAGGCCCCCGGTCTCGTGGTCGCGACCGAAGGGTGGCCGGCGAACGTGGCCAAGGCGACGGCGTTGCTGCGGCCGCGGGGCGTCGCGGTCGTCGCGTCTCCGGAGGACGCCCCGCTGCCCTTCGCGGACGGGGCCTTCGACCTCGTCGCCAGCAGGCACCCCGTACGTCCCCTGTGGGGCGAGATCACCCGCGTCCTGCGACCCGGCGGTACGTACTTCGCGCAGCACGTCGGTCCGCGCAGCGTCTTCGAGCTCGTCGAGTACTTCCTCGGGCCGCAGCCGGAGGCGGGGAGCAGCGCCCGGCATCCCGACCGCGAGCGCGCCGACGCCGAGGCGGCGGGCCTGGAGGTCGTGGACCTGCGGGCGGAACGCCTGCGGGTCGAGTTCCACGACGTCGCCGCCGTCGTCCACTTCCTGCGCAAGGTGGTGTGGATGGTGCCGGGCTTCACCGTGGCCGCGTACCGGCCCCGGCTGCGCGCCCTGCACGAACAGATCGAGGCCGAGGGCCCCTTCGTCGCCCACAGCGCCCGGCATCTCTTCGAGGCCCGCCGACGGTAGAGCCGCCGCGACAGCTGATCGCGGCGGGATTGGCCGGGAACCGCTCCTCGAACCGCCGGGCGGAGGCCCAGCGTCCGGGCGGATACGAAAAGGGCATTCCGTATGACTCCCGCCTTATATCCCCTAGATCCCTTAGAAACCCCGGAACCACCACCCTCTCCATGGGGTTTCCACATCGTTATCCCGAGCCGTTCACATCCCTGGTCGAGCTCGCGTAAGTTCACAGGCGAGGAATTCGCGTGAGCAAAGCTGCGCGGGCGTCACCGCGCGGTGGAGGGGGCTGCGCGGTGCGTCCGCGTCAAGGCGGCGTTCATGGGTGGGTTAGCCCGTCGGAGGGACGGCCGGACAAGTGGCCGACCTCTAGCGAAGTCGCCGCAAAAACCCCACTTCCCTCGGTAAACGGCCCCATCCTCCTGGGAATCCGCTGTGTTCCGGCCATGTTTAACCCATGAACAACACCTCTGGCGGCCACCGCCGCGTCGCCGGGCGACTCCGGAGAGTAGTTTTCGCGCGCTGATGCGCGCAGCATCACTCACGAAGGGTTATGGTGGAGCTCCCCCCCTCGGGCCGGTCCGTCTCCCCCCCACGGACCGGCCCGTTTTTTTGTGCCCGGCTCCCCGCCGTTTCGCACCCGGCTCCCCGCCCCCGCCCCAACTCGGCCCCGTCTCACCCCTGTCGCAGGGCCCCGGCCCCGCGGGGGTAGGCTTCGGCCCGCGGGGACCGCCACCGTACGGAGGGGCTGACAATCACGTGAACCTGCGCGACAAGCTGCGCGGCCTTCTGGTCAGGCTGTACGCACGCCGGGTGGAAGGCCACCTGGACCACGCTCAGGTGCCCAAGCACATCGGCGTCATCATGGACGGGAACCGACGCTGGGCGAAGGCCGCGGGTTCCACCACCGAACACGGTCACCGGGCGGGCGCCGAGAAGATCGAGGAGTTCCTCGGCTGGTGCACCGAGACGGACGTCGAGGTCGTCACCCTCTGGCTGCTGTCGACGGACAACCTCGACCGCCCCCAGGACGAACTCGTCCCGCTCCTCGGCATCATCGAGGACGTCGTGCGCACCCTCGCCGCCGACGGCCGCTGGCGCGTCCACCACGTCGGCACGCCCGACATCCTCCCCTCCCATGTGCAGACCGCGCTGAAGGAGGCCGAGGAGGGCACCGCCCACGTCGACGGGATACTGGTCAACGTCGCCATCGGGTACGGCGGTCGGCAGGAGATCGCCGACGCGGTGCGCGCGATGATCGTGGACGCCGCCGACAAGGGCGCCTCCATGGAGGACCTTGCCGACTCCGTCACCGTCGACAAGATCGGCCGCCACCTCTACACCGGCGCCCAGCCCGATCCCGACCTGGTGATCCGCACCAGCGGCGAGCAGCGGCTGTCCGGTTTCATGCTGTGGCAGACGGCCCATGCGGAGTACTACTTCTGCGAGGTCTTCTGGCCGGCCTTCCGCAAGGTCGACTTCCTGCGCGCCCTGCGCGACTACGCGGCCCGCCACCGCCGCTACGGCGGCTGAACCGCGTACCCCCGGCGCGGCCGGCGAGACGGCTGGTGAGGCGGCTGTCCGGACGGCCGCTGGGACGGAAGTAACAAGGAGTTCACCGGCGCGCCGTCATATGCCGTGGCATGGCGGCGCATGTTCGAGGGCATAAGCCAAGCAGGTCGACGCCCGAACCACGGGTGTCGGATCTCAGCGGGCGGCACGGGGCCGTCCGCCCGGGAGGCCCTTTTGCACCAGCCCGACCGTGCGGTCACGGCACGGAAGAAGCAGCGGGGGGCCGGTTCTCGGCCCGTGCAGGGCGGCCGACGACCGGTCCAGCTCCACTCCGTCGCTCCCCGACCTCATCCGAGGGGGTACGTCCTTCCGTGGTGACCAGCACAAAGCGCCGTATGCCAGACCGGCGCACCTATGTTCTCGACACCAGCGTCCTGCTGGCCGACCCGAACGCCCTGACCCGCTTCGACGAGCACGAGGTAGTGCTCCCGATCGTCGTGGTCACGGAGCTGGAGGCGAAGCGGCACCATCCCGAACTCGGCTACTTCGCCCGGCAGGCCCTGCGCCTGCTGGACGACTACCGGGTGAAGTTCGGTCGCCTCGACGCCCCCATCCCGATCGGCGAACTGGGCGGGACCGTCCGTGTCGAGCTCAACCACTCGGACCCCAGTGTGCTGCCTTCCGGCTACCGCCTGGGGGACAACGACTCCCGCATCCTCGCGGTCGCCCGCAATCTGCAGGCCGAGGGATTCGACGTCACCGTGGTGTCGAAGGACCTTCCGCTCAGGATCAAGGCGTCCTCGGTCGGCCTCCTCGCCGAGGAGTACCGGGCCGAGCTCGCCATCACGGGCTCCTCCGGCTGGACCGGAATGTCCGAACTGACCCTGTCCGGCGAGCAGGTGGACATCCTCTTCGAGGAGGGGCACGCCTATGTGCCCGAGGTCGCCGACCTTCCCGTGCACACCGGTCTGACCATCCAGTCGGAGCGCGGCAAGGCCCTGGGCCGGGTCACCGCCGACGGCAACGTCCGTCTGGTGCGCGGCGATCGGGAGGCCTTCGGCATCAAGGGCCGCAGCGCCGAGCAGCGCATCGCGCTCGACATGCTGCTCGACCCGGACATCGGCATCCTGTCGATGGGCGGCCGGGCCGGCACCGGCAAGTCGGCGCTCGCGCTGTGCGCGGGTCTGGAGGCGGTCCTGGAGCGCCGCCAGCACCAGAAGGTGATGGTCTTCCGGCCGCTGTACGCGGTGGGCGGACAGGAACTGGGCTATCTGCCCGGTTCCGAGGCCGACAAGATGGGCCCCTGGGCACAGGCGGTCTTCGACACGCTGTCGGCGGTCACCTCGCGGGAGGTCATCGAGGAGGTCACCGCCCGCGGCATGCTGGAGGTCCTCCCGCTCACCCACATCCGCGGCCGCTCCCTCCACGACGCCTTCGTGATCGTGGACGAGGCCCAGTCCCTCGAACGGAACGTCCTGCTGACCGTTCTGTCGCGAATCGGCGCGAATTCCCGGGTCGTTCTGACCCATGATGTGGCGCAAAGGGACAATCTGCGGGTCGGCCGCTACGACGGCGTCGTCGCCGTCGTCGAGAAACTGAAGGGGCATCCGCTTTTCGCGCACGTCACGCTCACCAGGTCCGAGAGGTCCCAGATCGCGGCGCTTGTGACGGAAATGCTGGAGGACGGGCAGATCTGACCTGACCGCCCAAGTTCATATGCTTTGCGCGTCAGTTGACGTGCGGCGTCGCCCGGCAAAGGCAGTGAGCCTAGCCGGGCGGCGCCGACGTATGTAGAGGTTTCGCGAAATCCCCGGGGTCCCGAGAGGTGTGAGCTTTCACACGCAACTCTGAATTGCCTCCCGCCGTCCGGTTACGGCAGAGTCTCACTCCTGTCAGGCCCCGCATACGGCACTTCTGTACCCCCAGCGGTATGGCATCACTTGAGCACCACCGCCAACTCCATAGCGACCGTCGTATGCCGCCCGAGCACCACGCGGCGCTCCCCTTCCGGGAGCTGCCCACCGGGCCCGTGTCTCCTGTGACCCCGCAGTTCGGAGACCAGTGTTCAGGGGCACGATTGCGTCCGCCAGGGTCACCGAAGCGGGCGATGCTGGAAGGAAAACCGTGTGAGCCGGATCTCGGTCCGGGGATTCGCAGTGGCCTCGGCCACGGCGGTCACCGCCGTCGGAAGCGTCGTCGGCGTTGCCTCGGGCAGCGTTGCGCAGCCCAACGACGCAGAAGCGACGGCCAGCGACGCGACGCTCCTCGCCGACATACCCGTGGGCCAGCAGGCCCAGGTGCAGACGGCTTCCCTGACGCAGCAGGCCAGCTACCAGGCCATCGCCGCGGACGAGGGCGCCAAGAAGGACGCCGAGGAAGCGGCCCGCAAGGCCGCCGCCGAGACCGCCGTCGCGAAGAAGGAGGCCGCCGAGAAGGCGGCCAAGGACCGCGCCGAGGCGAAGGCCAAGGCCAGCCGCAGCGCGGGCGACTTCCCGATCCAGAGCTCCTACACGGTCGCGCAGATCCAGGCCATGGCCGCGCAGATGGTGCCGAGCGGCCAGTTCCAGTGCTTCAGCAACATCGTGGACCACGAGTCCAGCTGGAACTACCACGCCGTCAACGCCTCCTCCGGCGCCTACGGACTCTTCCAGGCCCTGCCCGCCGGCAAGTACGCCTCCGCCGGCTCCGACTGGCAGACCAACCCGGCCACCCAGATCAAGTGGGGCCTGAACTACATGGACAGCCGGTACGGCAGCCCCTGTGAGGCCTGGTCGTTCTGGCAGGCCAACCACTGGTACTAGCCCGTGCGGCCCTCGGCCGCTCGGCGCATCCCCCCACCACGTGCGCCCTTTACGCTCTTTCCGCTGATGTCGCCGCAGGCTGACGTCACGACAGAAGGAAACCGTGTGAGTCGGATATCGGTCCGGGGATTCGCCGTGGTCTCGGCCACCGCGGTCACCACCGTCGGCGCCGTCATGGGAGTGGCCCAGGCCAATCCCGGGCAGCCCGGCGACGACGCGGAGGCGACGGCGGGCGACTCCACCCTTCTCGCCGACTTACCCGTAGGCCAGCAGGTCCAGGTGCAGTCGGCCTCGCTGACCCAGCAGGCCACCACCCAGGCCATCGCCGCGGACACCACCGCCAAGAAGTCGGCGGAGGAAGCCGCCCGGGTGCAGGCCGCCAAGGACGCGGTGGCCAAGCAGAAGGCCGCGGCGGCCAAGGAGAAGGCCGACAAGGCGGCCAAGGCCGCCGCCGACGCGGCCAAGGCCGAGGTCGACTCCGCCGTCGAGACGACCTCGACCAGCGGAAGCTTCCCCCAGCAGGCGTCGTACACCGTCGCCGAGGTGCAGGCCATCGCACGCCAGATGGTGCCCAGCAGCCAGTTCCAGTGCTTCAGCAACATCGTGAACCACGAGTCCACCTGGAACTACCGGGCGGTCAACCCCTCTTCCGGCGCCTACGGCCTCGTCCAGGCCTATCCCGGCTCGAAGATGTCGTCCGCCGGCGCCGACTGGCGCACCAACCCGGCCACCCAGATCAAGTGGGGCCTCAGCTACATGGACAGCCGGTACGGCAGCCCCTGCGACGCCTGGGCCTTCTGGCAGGCCAACGGCTCCTACTAGTCGGCCGAAACCGCCCTCACGCTCAACCCTGTGCAGCCCCTCCCCGTCCTCAGGGGAGGGGCTTCAGCCCTGTACGGTCTTAGCCGAGGCACTCCAGGGGAGTGGTGGGGACGGACGGGGGAAGAGGACGGATCATGTCGCGAGTGCCAGGGTGGCTCGGCCGGCTCGGCGCCGGTCTGACCGAGATGGGTGAGCGGCTGGACGAACGCCGTGCCGAGGTCGAGCGGGAGGGCCGGGAGGGCGTCGACGCCGACCCCGTACCGGACCCGCCCGACACCGCCGTGGCGCCGCCCGTCGAGGAGGAGCCCCCGCCCGCCGGGCCGCCGCCCGGGCCGCGGTCCGATCCCGCGCACGCCGTGCCGTGGGGGGTCAGGGTCGCCGCCGAGGCGGGCTGGCGGCTGCTGGTGCTGGCCGGGACCGTCTGGGTCCTGATGAGGGTCATCAGCGCCGTCCAACTGGTCGTCCTGGCCTTCGTGGTCGCACTGTTGCTCACCGCGCTGCTCGAGCCCACCGTCACCCGGCTGAAGCGCGCGGGCGTGCCCGGCGGGCTGGCGACCGCGCTGACGGCCATCCTCGGGTTCGTCGTCATCGGCCTGATGGGCTGGTTCGTGACCTGGCAGGTCATGGAGAACATCGACAACCTCTCCGACCAGGTCCAGGACGGCATCGACGACCTGCGCCGCTGGCTGCTCAACAGCCCCTTCCACGTCACCGACAAGCAGATCAACGGCATCGCCAAGAACCTGCGCGAGGCGGTCGGCACCAACACCGACTCGATCACCTCCGCGGGCCTGGAGGGCGTCACGGTCGTCGTCGAGGCGCTCACCGGCATCCTGCTGGCGTTCTTCTCCACGCTCTTCCTGCTCTACGACGGCAAGCGCATCTGGGAGTGGACGCTCAAGCTGGTCCCCGCCGCGGCCCGGCCGGGCGTGGCGGGCGCGGGCCCGCGGGCCTGGGCGACGCTCACGGCGTACGTCCGCGGCACGGTGATAGTGGCCCTCATCGACGCCATCTTCATCGGCCTCGGCATCTACTTCCTCGATGTGCCGATGGCCGTGCCGCTCGCCGTCTTCATCTTCCTGTTCTCCTTCATCCCGCTGGTCGGCGCGGTCGCCTCCGGCGCGCTGGCCGTGGTGGTCGCGCTGGTCACGCAGGGCGTGTTCACCGCCGTGATGTCCCTCGCGGTCGTGCTGGCGGTGCAGCAGATCGAGGGGCACATCCTCCAGCCCTTCATCCTCGGCCGGGCGGTACGGGTCCACCCGCTCGCGGTGGTCCTCTCGGTCGCGGCGGGCGGCATGGTGGCCGGCATCGGCGGCGCGATCGTCGCCGTACCCCTGGTGGCCGTGACGAACACGGTGGTCGGCTATCTGAACACCTACTCACGCGAACAGGCGCTACGGCAGTCCCCGCAGCCGCGGGGCGCCACGGCGGCGCACGTGGCCCCGGTGTCGGCGCCGACGGACCGGCACTCCACCGAATCCGCCGACTCCATCCCCTCCACCGACTCCACCGATTCGGTCAAATGAGCGCCGGACAACGCGATTTGACTTCCCCTGAGGAACAACTTCCGTCAGGTGGGGGCAGGTAGGGAATCCCCGTCTGGAATATGCGCCCGGGCTGATAGAAATTCCCCCCTCAGTGCTACGCGTCAGGCGTATGTACGACAGGGCAAGGGGAGTGATGTCGGGCTACGAGCTGCTGGCACGCGACCTGGCCGCGTGCGGGCGTGACGGCTTCACCGGGGAAGTGCGCGTGTCCGGCTCGCCCGGCGGCTCCTTCCATCTGGCGGGCGGGCTGGTCGTCGCCGTCGAATCGCCCGGCGCGCCCGCACCCGAGGCCCTGCTGCTGCGCTCCGGGCGGATCGCCGGCGAGGAGTGGGCGGCCCTGGTGCGCGAGTCCGGCGGCTCGCGCTGGCCCGCCGCCGGGCTGATCGCCCACGGCTACGCGGGGGCCGCCCAACTCCGGGTGGTCTGCGCGATGGCCCTCCAGGACGCCGTGTTCGCAGTCGTCGCGGGCAGCGTCGACGGCTGCGAACGCGGTCCGGCGCCCGGTCCGCCGCCCGCCTCGATCGCCGTCGGCGAACCGCCCACCCGGCTGCTCCAGGAGGCGTCCCGCAAGCTGGGCGCGCTGCTGGCGCTGCCCTACCCCGTACGTCCGGAGCGGGAACGTCCCGTGCCCGCCTCCCTCTCCTACGCCGCCGCCCGGCTGAGCGCCCTCCAGCGCGAGCTGCTCACCCACGCCGACGGCCGGCGCACCGCCCGCGACCTCGCCTTCCGCACCGGGCGCGGGGTCTACACCGTCACCGTCGAGGTGGCGCGGATGCTCGGCGAGGGGCTCCTGGAGTGCGCGGGCGCGCCCGCCCCGATCCCGGTCCGGCTGCCGCCCGACGGACACGGGGTCCGCCCCCGCGAACCCGCCCCGCCGCCCCCGCCGCCGCCCGCGCCGGCTGCGGAACCGGCCGCCCTGCCCCGCCGCCTCCCCGGCGCCAGCGGCATCAACGAGGCCCTCACACCGGAACGGAACGGCCCCGGCTGGAAGGAGTTCTTCCGCCTACGGAATCCCACGGCGAAATAGGCGAAACAGGCGAGTGAAGCGACTGAAGACGAACGAAGGCGAACGAAGAAGAACGAAGGCTCATGAAGACGCGTGAAGACCGAATAGACGAATAGAGATCCGTTAGGGGAGTTGCATTGATGGACCACAAAGCCCTCGCGCGGGAGATGCGCGGCCTGCGTGAGCAGGTGAGCGGTATCACCGACACGGCGGTGGCGGCGGCCGACGGACTGCTCATCGCCGCCGACACCGCCGACGCCATCGACCCGGAGGGCCTCGCCGCCCTCGCCGCGGCCGGCCTCGGCCTCGCCCGACGCACCGCCGCGGCGACCGCCCGCGGCGCCCTGCACCGCACGGTGGCCTACGGCAGTCACGGCTGCGCCGCGTTCTACGCGGTCGGCGACAGCGCGCTGATGGTCGTACTCGGCGACGAGGGCATGGACGTGGAGCGCCTGCACACGGCGACCCAGCCCGCCCTGCGCCGGATCGACCGGATCCTCACCCAGAAAGCCGCCGAAGGAGTCTGAAGGGATGGCGACGAAACGTATGACCCCCGGTTTCTCCGACCAGGTGATGGGCCTGGTCAAGTCACTGCGCACGGACGCACCCGACTGCGTCGCCTCCGGCGTCGTCGACATGTCCACCGGCATGCTGCTCTCCTACGAGACCGTCGACAACCACCCGCCCGAGGTCCTCGACCTGCTGGCGGGCGCGACCCTCGACCTGTTCCAGGGCCGTACGGTCGTGATGATCGAGGACGTCTTCAAGGAGCGCCGCGGGATCGCGAGCGACAACCACTTCTTCCAGGAGATCCTCGTCAACAGCGAGAACCTCACTCACCTGTTCGTGAGGATGACCGAGCAGCAGGACGTCGTCGCGGTGGTCGTCTGCCGCAAGTCCGTCAACGTCGGCATGCTGTTCGCCCAGGTGCGCAGGGTGGTGAAGGAGTACCAGCTGTGAACGGCGAAGGGCCCCTCGCGCAGGCGAGGGGCCCTTCGGGGTCGGTCGGTCGCTACTCCGTGCGCAGCCCGTCCGGCCGCAGCAGCCGCAGCAGCGGGGGCAGGCTCAGCAGCGTCACCACCAGGACCACCGCCCCGCCGATGCCGACCATCGACAGCACGCTCGCCCAGTCAACGCTCACCGACGTGCCCGTCATCTTCAGCAGCACCGCGCCCAGCGTGATGCCCACCGCCGAGGCCAGCAGCAGGCCCAGCACGATCGGGATCGCCGTCTGCCACAGCACCGACAGGCCCAGCGTGCGGCGCCGGGTGCCGAAGGCGACCAGCGACGACAGCAGCTTGCGGCGCTCGCGCAACTGCTCCAGCTGCGACACCAGCAGACTCGCCCCGATCAGCGCCAGCACGGCGGCGGAGCCGACGAGCAGGCCGGTGCGCAGGGAGGTGAACCGGGCGGCCTCCCGGCTGGACGCCCACATCATCGGGTCGGCCTGCGGGTCCACCCGCGCCGCGGTGTTGCGGGCGTAGTCGAAGGCGTCGGGCACGGACTGGTCGATCGAGAGGTACAGCTGGCCGGAGAGGATCTTCTCGGCGTCCTTCGGCATCGCGCCCGGCGTCATCAGGAAGCCGCTGCGCCGGTTGCCGGTCGGGTCGTCGATCGAGTGGGCCTGCTTGATGCCGGCCGGGACGGTCCAGACGACCTCGTGGCCGCGTTGGGAGTAGGAGGACGACGACATGTACAGCTTCTTGCCGGGCTCGTTCATCTTTGTTGCGTCCCCGGAGTACCCGTCGTAGCCGTCGAGGACGAAGATGTCGCCGTCCTTGCAGGAAGGCAGCTTCGCGACCTCGCGCAGGGTCATGCAGTCGCCCATGGCCAGCGAGTCGGACAGGGTCGGGCCGTCCTCGTTCGTCCAGGTGACGTCGCCTAGGTACTCCTCCCACAGCGCCGTGACCTTGCGGACGCCCTTGGTCTCCTGGAACGCCTTGACGGTCGTGGCCATCGGAGCGCCCTGCGGCACCTGCACCTGCATCTGCGCCCGCCGGACGTCCTGGTCGGTCGTCGCCTGGGTGTAGTCGCTGTCCACACCGGCGAACAGCATCTGCAGCGCGATGGCCCCGGCCACCGCCACGGCGATGCCGTTGACCATCCGGGCCGCCGTGCCGCTGCTCAACTGCAGCCGCCGTACCGCCAGTTGCCAGGCGACGCCGCCGGAGCCGAGCCGGGCGACGAGCGCCTCCACCAGCCAGGGCAGCAGTGCGGTGACCCCGACGAGGAGCAGCAGGACGCCGCCGACCACCAGGTACTGGTTGAAGTCGCCGTTCTCACGGCCCTGGCCGATCATCGGGTAGAGCATCGCGAGGCCGCCCACCGGCAGCAGCAGCCGCCACCACAGCCGGCGCCGGGCGGGCTTCGCCGCGCGCACCACGCCGAGCGGTTCGATCACCACACCGCGCAGCGAGAGGAGGGTGACGAGGACGGCGGACGCCGGCACCGCCACCGCCACCAGCGCGGCCAGTGCGGGGGAGGGGTTGAGGTAGCTGGGCCACACGCTGATGCCGAGCATCTCGACGGAGCCCGCCACCTGACGTCCGACCAGGAAGAAGCCGGTGCCGATGACCAGGCCGAGCAGGGCGCCGGCCAGCGCCTCGCCCGCCGCGATGCGGCGGGTCATCCGGCCGTCGGCACCCACCAGGCGCAGTGCGGCCAGCCTGCGGTCGCGCCGCTCGCCGCCGAACCGCACGGCCGCCGCGATGAACACGGCCACCGGCATCAGCAGCATCACGATCACCACGATGTTCAGCAGCACCAGCACCGGGTCGGTGGCCTCGGGCGTCGGATTCGGGTCCCCGAACTTCGTCAGCCGGGACACGCCGAAGCCGTTGATGCGCGGGGCGAGTCCGGAGGCGCCCGCGTAGTAGGCGAGTTCGTGCGAGCCGATGAGCCCGCTCTCCCCGATGCTCCCGACGATCCGGTACGGCAGCCGCTCCCGCAGCAGCCCTGCCCCGTCGGAGGCGAGCAGCTTCTTCAGGGCGGGCGAGACCAGCATCTCGCCCTTGGCCGGGTAGGCGTTCACGCCGGGCGGCAGCGGGGCGTGCGTCCCCTCGGGCTCCACCAGCCGGCCGCGTACGTCCTGCTCGCGGAACGTCGTGTCGGCGTGGGCGACCAGCACGGTGTCGTCGGCCTTCGGCACCGGCTTTTCCGTGAACGAGTAGTCCATCCGGGCCTGTTCGCGTTCGTGCCGCACCGCGAGGGCGTTCGGCAGCGCGGTCGACAGCAGCAGCAGCGCCACCCCGAGCCCGACGCCGAGCGCGGTCAGCACCGCCCGGACCCATCCCTCCCGCCCGCCCGCGAAGGCGAACCGGATCCCCATCCCCAGGTCCTGGGACCACTGGCGCACGCTCATACGACGCGCTCCATGTCGCGCGACTTGCCGTCCCGTACGACGATCTCGCGGTCGGAGTAGGCGGCCACCCGCGCCTCGTGCGTCACCAGCACCACGGCCGCGTTGGCCGAGCGGGCCGCCTCGGTGAGCAGCTCCATCACGCGCTCGCCGTTGAGCGAGTCCAGCGCGCCGGTCGGCTCGTCGGCGAAGACGACCCGCGGGCTGGTGACGAGCGAACGCGCCACGGCCACCCGCTGCCCCTGGCCGCCGGACACCTCGCCGGGCCGCTTCTTGGCGAGGTCGTCGACCTCCAGCCGCTCCATCCAGCCGAGCGCGGTCCGCTCGGCCTGCTTGCGCGGGGCGCCGTTCAGCCGCAGCGGCAGCGCCACGTTCTCCACGCAGGTCAGCTCCGGCACGAGCTGCCCGAACTGGAACACGAACCCGAACTCCGAGCGCCGCAGCGCACTGCGCCCGGCGTCGCTCATCGTCGCGAGGTCCTGGCCGTTGTACAGGATCGAGCCCGAGTCGGGCGTCACGATGCCGGCGAGACAGTGCAGCAGCGTCGACTTGCCGGACCCGGACGGGCCCATCACGGCGACGACCTCGCCGGCGTGGATGGAGAACTCGGCGCCGTCCAGCGCGAGCGTCGGGCCGTACGCCTTGTGCAGGTCCTCGGCGGTGAGCAGGGATCCCTCGGGAGCGGTCATGCCGTCACCTGCGCCTTCAGCTTGTCGAGACGCGCGGCGGCCAGCTCCAGCCAGCGCAGGTCGGCCTCGAGGTGGAACAGTGCGTGGTCGCAGATCAGCTGGTCGGCGAGGTCGCCCTTGCGCTTGCGATCGGTGAGGATGCGCATGCTGCGCAGATGCTCGGCGCGCTGGGTGTCGAGGATGTCGGCCGCGTCGCGGTGGGTGAGCAGCGCGAGGACGATCTTGGTGTACAGCGTGGACTGAAGGTACGGCTCGGGCTTCTCGGGCGTGCCGAGCCACCGTTCCACGTCGGTGACACCGGCGTCGGTGATGGCGTACCGCTTGCGCTCGGGACCGCCGCCGGCCTCGATGCCGTCGACCTCGACGAGCCCGTGCTTCAGCAGCCGCGACATCGTCGAGTAGACCTGGCCGTAGTGCAGCGGCCGGTCGTGACCGAACTTCTCGTCGAAGGCCCGCTTGAGGTCGTAACCGTGGCGGGGCCCGGACTCCAGGAGTCCCAGGAGGGTGTGACCGATGGACATGGAGAGGACTGTACATGCGGTGTATACCCGGTGTGTATACGCGGAGTGTGGAGGTGGCGGCGGGGGGTGTGAGTGCGCAGGTGGGGGCCGATTGTCACCGTTCTGCTACAGGCCCGAGGCCCCCCTTCGGGCCCGACGCCCCCCTTCGGGCCTGGCGTCTGCCTCGAGGCCGGTCCGCGCCCGCCAGCCCGTCCGGGGGTGCCCCCTCCGGGGGAGTCCGAGGACGAGGCCGTTCAGGTCGACGGGGGTCTGGGGGCGGAGCCCCCAGGGGGGCGACCTCGACGCGGGATCGGTCCGGCCTCGCCGGGCAGGCGCCCCGCGTCCTTCAGCGCCCTGCGCAGCAGGAACTCGATCTGCGCGTTCGCCGACCGAAGGTCTTCCCCGGCCCAGCGGGCCAACGCCTCGTACACCGCTGGATCGAGCCGCAGCAGCACCTGCTTGCGCTGCGGCCGACCTTGAGGGGCTGAATCCCCGGAAGGAACCGTCACTGGTAGAGGGTCCCGGTGTTCAGCACCGGCTGGGGCGCCCGGTCCCCGCACAGCACCACCATCAGGTTGGACACCATCGCCGCCTTCCGCTCGTCGTCCAGTTCCACGATGCCCTGCTCGGAGATCCGGTTCAGCGCCGCCTCGACCATCCCGACGGCCCCGTCCACGATCTCCCGCCGCGCCGCGACCACCGCGCCGGCCTGCTGCCGCTGGAGCATCGCCGAGGCGATCTCGGGAGCGTACGCGAGGTGGGTGAAGCGCGACTCGATGATCCGCACACCGGCCGTCGCCACGCGCGCGTGCAACTCGACGGCGAGCTTCTCGGTGATCTCCTCGGCGTTGCCGCGCAGCGAGAGACCGGCCTCGTCATGGGCGTCGTAGGGGTACTCGATGGCGATGTGCCGTACGGCGGCCTCGGTCTGGGTGGCGACGAACTCCAGGAAGTCGTCCACCTCGAAGGTGGCCTGCGCGGTGTCCTGTACCCGCCACACCACGACCGCGGCGAGCTCTATGGGGTTGCCGTAGGCGTCGTTGACCTTCAGTACGGGCGTCTCGTGGTTGCGGACGCGGGTGGAGATCTTCTCGCGGGAGGTGAAGGGGTTCACCCAGCGCAGTCCGTCCTCGCGGATCGTCCCCCGGTACCGCCCGAAGAGCTGCACCACGCGCGCCTCGCCCGGCGCCACCGTGTTCAGCCCGCACATCGCGAGGAACGCGGCGAGACCGACCAGGACGCCGAAGGCGATCAGGGCGGCCTTGAGGCCGTCCGCGGTCACTATGGTGGCCCCCGCGATCATCCCGCCGCCGGCCAGCAGCCCGGCGAGCCCGAGCAGCAGCGCGAGCCCGCCGGCCACGCTGTGCGCGGTGAACTCCTCGATGCGCGGGGCGGGCGTGTCGAGCGCGTCGGTGGTCCCGGTCGCCTCGGGCGGTGCGGAAGAGGCGTGCTCGGATGCGGACATGGACATGGAAGATCCCCCGTCTTTCGCTAGCTTCTGCTTAGCTAAGTGATATCACTTTTACCCGTCACGGCAACCCTGAACCCCTCTCGTACGTCGAGAAGATGGGGCAGGGTTCGGGAGGCGTGCTGATTCTCACGCCCCGGCAAGGCCGGAACGAGGCCCCCTTGACATAGACAGCGGTGTTAGCTTTCTGAGCTGACCTGCCTCCGGGCACTGGTGTGACTGCCGAGTAGGAAGCGGAGCGAGCGGACTCATGGGACGAGCGGAAGAGAGACGAGCGCGACAGCGCGGTGGCCACCGCGCGGCGCCCAGGGACCGCTCGTCGGCGACGGAGGCGCCCCCGGCCCCCTCGTCGGCCTCGGAGCCCGTGTCGGAGCCTGTGGCGTCCGCCGAGGGCGGGGGCCGCGCGGCCGCCCGCAGGGGCGCGAAGAAGGGCCGGAGCGGCAGGGCCGCGAGCGGCGGCAAGAAGGACGGCAAGGGCGGCAAGAAGGACAAGAGCTTCATACGCCGGCTCTTCACCTGGAAGAAGGTCCTCGGCACGTTCCTCGGCCTGGTCGTCCTCACCGTCGGCGCCTTCATCGCGCTGTACATGACGACGCCGATCCCCTCCGCGAACCCCGACGCCGAACTGCAGAGCAACGTCTACGAGTACAGCGGCGGCGCGATCCTCACCCGCGACGGCAAACTCAACCGCGAGAACGTCGACCTCGCCAGCGTCCCCAGGGCCGTCCAGTACACCTTCGTCGCCGCCGAGAACAAGAGCTTCTACGACGACCCCGGCGTCGACCTCAGGGGCACCGCACGCGGCATGATCAACACGCTCATGGGCAAGGGCGCGCAGGGCGGTTCGACGATCACCCAGCAGTACGTCAAGAACTACTACCTGACGCAGGAACAGACCGTCACGCGCAAGCTGAAGGAACTGGTCATCTCGCTGAAGCTGGAACGGGAGAAGTCCAAGAACTACATCCTGGCCGGCTACATCAACACCAGCTACTACGGCCGCAGCGCCTACGGCATCCAGGCCGCCGCCCAGGCCTACTACCGCGTCGACGCCGACAAGCTCAACGTCCAGCAGGGCGCCTACCTCGCCGCGCTGCTCCAGGCGCCCAGCCAGTACGACTGGGCCGTCGCCACCGACACCGGCAAGAGGCTGGTCAAGGCGCGCTGGAACTACGTCCTCGACAACATGGTCGAGGAGGGCTGGCTGAACAAGACCAAGCGCGAGGCCATGACCTTCCCCGAGCCCGAGGAGCCCAAGGCGGCGCCCGGCCAGGAGGGTCAGGTCGGCTACCTCGTCGACGCGGCCAACACCGAACTGGCCAAGCAGCTGGTCTCCCAGGGCCTCGCCGACGACTTCGAGTCGGGCATGGCCCTTGTCAGGCGCGGCGGCTGGACCATCGAGCTCAACATCGACAAGAAGAAGCAGAAGGCGCTGGAGCAGTCCGTCAAGGACCAGCTGACCAGCAAGCTCGACAAGAAGAAGCGCTCGGTCGACGGCGACGTCCAGGCCGGCGCGGTGTCGGTGAACCCGAAGACGGGCGCCGTCGAGGCGATGTACGGCGGTGTCGGCTACACCGAGCACTACCTCAACAACGCCACCCGCACCGACTACCAGCCCGCCTCGACCTTCAAGCCGGTGATCCTCGCCGCGGCCATCGACCAGGCCGCCAAGACGCAGGACGGCAAGGAGATCGGCGCCAACACGATCTACGACGGCACCAGCAAGCGCCCGGTCGTCGGCAGCGACATCGCCTTCGCCCCGGAGAACGAGGACGACCAGGACTACGGCGACGTCACCGTCCAGACGGCGCTGAACAAGTCCATCAACTCCGTCTTCGCGCAGATGGGCGTCGACGTCGGCATGGACAAGGTGCTGAAGGTCGCTCAGGACCTCGGCATGGACACCGAGGACCTGAAGGCGGTGCCCGCGCAGACCCTGGGCACCATGGGCGCGAGCCCCCTGCAGATGGCCGCCGTCTACGCGACCCTCGACAACCACGGCAAGCAGGTCACCCCGGCGCTCATCAAGTCGGTGGAGAACAGCGTCCACTCGCTGAAGCTGTCCGACCCCATCGGCAAGCAGGTCATCAGCCGCAACGCCGCCGACTCGGTCACCTCGGTCCTCACCGGCGTGGTCGACGACGGAACGGCCAAGACCTCCGTGCGGGACAACCCCAAGCGCAAGGGCCAGAAGGTCGCGGGCAAGACGGGCACCTCCGACGGCAACAAGTCGGCCTGGTTCACCGGCTACACCCCGGACCTGGTGACCTCGGTCGGCCTGTTCGGCGAGTCGGCGAAGGCCCCGCACCCGCAGGTCGCGCTGACCGGCGCGACGACGGGCCTGACCACGGTCGCGGGCCGGATCAACGGTGGTGGCTTCCCGGCGCAGATCTGGGCGGACTACACGTTCGGCGTGTCGACCAAGGTCACCAAGTTCGACCTGGACACCGACCAGGGCGCGGCGGTCCAGACCGCGTCGCCGTCGGCGTCCTCGTCCCCGTCGACGAGTTCGTCCCCGTCCTCGTCCCCGTCGACGAGTTCCTCCCCGTCCTCGTCCCCGTCGACGAGTTCCTCCCCGTCCTCGTCCCCGTCGACGAGTTCGTCCCCGTCCAGCACACCGACGGGTGGCACGTCGACGGAACCGAGCACGGAGGATCCGTCGACCGAACCAGAGAATCCGGACGATCCGCTCTCCGGCCAGTAGCGGCCACCGACGGCAGACAGCGGAGAGGGCGCCCGGAGATCTCCGGGCGCCCTCTCCGCTCGCTTCCTTCGCCTCTCTCAGCTCCGGTTCAGCTCGAACCAGACGACCTTCCCCGTGCTCAGCCGGGTCGCGCCCCAGCGCCGGGCCAGCCGGTTCACCAGGTACAGTCCGCGCCCGCCCTCGTCGGTGGCCCGGGCCTGCCGCAGCCGAGGCAGCTGCGGCACGTCGTCGCCGACCTCGCAGCGCAGCACGTCCGTGCGCAGCAGCCGCAGGGTGACCGGCCGGGTGGCGTACCGCACCGCGTTGGTGACGACCTCGCTGACCAGCAGCTCGACCGAGTCGGTCATGTCCTCCAGGCCCCAGCGGGACAGCGCGCGCCGCGCCAGCCGCCGGGCCCGGCCCGGCGCCGCGTCCTCCGGCTCCAGGAACCAGTACGCCACGTCGCTCGGCGCGATCCCGTCGAAGCGGGCGGCGAGCAGCGCGATGTCGTCGTCCCGGTCGCCGGGCCCGAGCATGTCGAGCACCTCGTCGCACAGGGCCTCGAGGGGCGGCGGATGGTCGGGGCCGGTCAGCTGTGCGGTCGCGGCGAGCTTCTCGCGCAGCTGCTCTATCCCGGTCGCCACGTCCCGCAGCCGGGACTCCACCAGGCCGTCGGTGTACAGCAGGAGCGTCGCCCCGGCGGGCGCGTCCAGCTCCACCGCCTCGAAGTCCACCCCGCCGACCCCGATCGGCGCGCCCGGCGGCACCCGCAGCACCTCGGCCCGGCCGCCCAGGTGCAGCAGGATGGGCGGGGGATGGCCCGCGTTGGCGATGGTGATGCGGTGCGAGACCGGGTCGTAGACGGCGTACAGACAGGTCGCCATGCGGTCGGTGCCCAGGCGCTGGGCCTGCTCGTCGAGGTGGTGCAGCACCTCCTGCGGCGGCAGGTCGAGCCCGGCGAGGGTCTGGGCGGTCGTCCGGAGCTGGCCCATGATGGCCGCCGAGGTCATGGAGTGCCCCATGACGTCGCCCACCACCAGCGCCACCCGGCTGCCGGGCAGCGGGATGGCGTCGTACCAGTCGCCGCCGACCCGCGCGGTCTCCGCGGCCGGCAGATAGCGGGACGCCAGCCGTACGCCGGTGCAGCGCGGCAGGGTCTCCGGCAGCATGGTCCGCTGGAGCTCGTCGGCGATGTACGCCTCGCGGTCGTACAGCACCGCCTTGTCGATGCCGAGGGCGCTGTGCGTGGCGAGCTGGGCGGCGACCAGGAGGTCGTCGTTCTCGAACGGGATGCGTTCCGGGCGGCGCAGGAAGACCGCGGCGCCGATCACCCGGCGGCGGCCGCGCAGCGGGGCCAGGATCGCCCGCTGGCCGTCGGGGATGACCAACTGGCTGTCCTCGCCGAGGAGTTCCGGCAGCGCGGTGTGCGCGGCCGGATTGTCCGCGAACACCGGACGCACCCCGCGCAGCACCTCCGCGAGCGCACCGCCGGGCCGCACCTCGCACAGCTCCCCGATCGCCGCCGACAGCTCGGTCAGCTCGGCGGGGTCCGGGGGAGGCAGGGCGAGGGCCGCGAAGCCGGTCTCGGTGTCGCGCTCCTCCGGGATCCGGTCGGTGCGCCGCAGCCGCAGCATGACGCGGTCCGCCACCGGCCGTTCGTCGCCGACCGGCAGCGGGTCGCGCAGATAGACCAGGATCGCGTCGGAGAAGGTCGGCACGGTGGCCCGGCACAGCCCCATCACGATCTCGTCGAGGTCCAGTCCCCGGGCGATCCGTCGGGTCGCGGCGCCCACGAAGCGCAGCCGGTCGCCGTCCCGCCGCATGGGCGTGGGCCGGCCCGGTGTCGTGCCCTGCCCGCCGCCCCGGCGATCCAGCCCGCCGGCACTGCGCTCAGGGCGCGCTTCGGAGCCCGGCTGGACCGGGATGCCCTCCGGCGCGGGCCGCGGCCGGTGCGTGTCCGGCTCGGCGACGGCCGAGGGCTGGGAGTGCTCGGGATCCGAATCAGGACCCGCGCCGATGCCTGTACCGGAGCCCGCGCCGAGACCCGTGCCGGAGCCCGAGCCGATGCCCGTGCCGGGACCCGTGCCGGGGCTCGAACCAGGAGCCGCGCCGAGACCCGAGCCGGAGCCCGATTCCGGACTCGAATCGGCCGGATCTTTTCCCTTGCCGTCCAGACCGTCCAAGCCGTCCAGGCCGCCTTTGTCGTTCTTGCCGTCCTTGTTCTCCGTGCGGGCCTGGCCCGCCGCGGGAGGAGGTAAGGCCGCCGCGCCCGTCGCCGGGGTACGCAGGAGCGCCCCGCGGGTGTCCGTGGGGTCGTCGACGCCCTGGGGGCGTTCGTAGGACGTGGGCTGCTCCGTCACGCGTGTCGAATCCGTCCGTCCGGGGCTGCGTGCCGCGCACGCAGTTGGTCCCGCAGAAAACCCGATACCCGGAATACCTGTCCCCGGAACGGAATTCCCGCGTGGTCAGAGGCTGTTCCTGTGTCGCCGGAGGACCGCTCACGGTCCTCTGGGCCAAAGCCCGGGCCGACGCCTGGGCCGCAGCCCGGGTCGACGCCGAAAGTCCCGGCGGCGCCACCGGCGTTGCCCTCGTACCCCTCGCTCACGTCCTGCCGCCCCTCGGTGACGTTCGGTCAGACCCGGTGTCGGCCCCGGGAGTTGCTGTTGCATGCTCTTGCGGAGGACGATCCTACGTTTGCAGCCCGGGGGCGCATCAAGGGTCTCATGTGGACATGTGCGCCGGCATACGGTCCCAGTCCTCCGGAAGCAACGGTACGGCCCAGGACGGATCCGGGCGCCAGTGCTGCCAGCCGTCGCCGAACGGCGGCCCCCAGGCACGGATCGCCGCCACCGCCGAGCGGCCCGCCTCCCGCACCCGCTCGGCGAGTTCGGCGTCCATCAGACCGTCCTGCTGGGCCTGCGCGAACTCGTCCTCGTCGCGCCAGCCCCAAGTACGGTCCGGATACACGCAGATGTCCAGGAAGTGGTCCTCGGAGTCCACCCCGCCGTCCCAACGGGCCAGCGGCTCCTCGAGATTGACATACCAGTTCTTGAACTGCCAGCCCGGATCCCAGAACAGCCACACCGACCAGGGCTCGCCGGGCCGGGCCAGCTTCAGCACGCCCGTGCCGAACCACCGGTCGAGCTGGACGGTCCGTGGCTTGGTGTACCGGGTCCGCAGCGGCTCCTGGTGCAGCGGCGTGCCGTCCGCGAGCACGGGCTTCACGCACTGCGTGCCCGGGGCCATCCAGACGGCGAGCAGCTCGGCGTCGTCGCGGACCACGGTGACCGGCCGGGCGATGTGGAAGCGCGCGCCGCCGTTCTCCCGGTAGCGCCACAGGATCTGATCCCCGGGTCTCCAGAAAGCCGCAGCACCACCCGTTCCCGCGCGTCTCACCGCTCCACCGTCTGCCATGCACAGATATTAGGTGCCATGGCCATACGACGCTGCGGCGCGCGTCACGGTTCTCACGCCGGGGCGCGAAACGTCACGGGTGTGTCATCCGAAGGACATCCAGCGCCTCGTCGAGTTGTTCGACCGTCAGATCGCCGCGCTCCACGTACCCGCCCTCGAGGACCGTCTGCCGGATGGTCTGCCGCTCGGCCAGCGCCTTCTTGGCGACCTTGGCGGCCTCCTCGTACCCGATGTACTTGTTCAGCGGGGTGACCACCGACGGCGACGACTCGGCGTACTCCCGGGCGCGGTCGCGGTGCGCGACGATCCCGTCGACGGTGCGGTCGGCGAGCAGCCGGGAGACGTTGGCCAGCAGCCGGATCGACTCCAGCACGTTCTTGGCGATCACCGGCAGCATGACGTTGAGCTCGAAGTTGCCCGCCGCGCCCGCCGTGGCCACCGTCGCGTCGTTCCCCACGACCTGGGCGGCGACCATCAGCACGGCCTCCGGGATGACCGGGTTGACCTTGCCGGGCATGATCGATGAGCCGGGCTGGAGGTCGGGCAGGCTGATCTCGGCGAGCCCGGTCCTGGGCCCGGACGCCATCCACCGCAGATCGTTGGCGATCTTCGTGAGTCCGACCGCGATGGTCCGCAGCTGCCCGCTGGTCTCGACGATCCCGTCCCGCGCGCCCTGCGCCTCGAAGTGGTCGCGCGCCTCGGTCAACGGCAGCCCGGTGGCCCGGGCGACCTCCTCGATGACGGCCGCCGAGAAGCCGGGGGGCGTGTTGATGCCGGTGCCGACGGCGGTGCCGCCCAGCGGCAGCTCGGCGAGCCGGGGGAGGGAGGCGTGCAGCCGCTCCACGCCGTACCGCACCTGGGCGGCGTACCCGCCGAACTCCTGGCCGAGCGTCACCGGCGTGGCGTCCATGAGATGCGTACGCCCGGACTTCACCACGTCGGCGAACTCCTCGGACTTGCGGGTCAGGGAGGCCGCCAGGTGCTCCAGGGCGGGGATCAGGTCACGGGTGACGGCGGCGGTGGCCGCGATGTGGATGGACGAGGGGAAGACGTCGTTGGAGGACTGGGAGGCGTTGACATGGTCGTTGGGGTGCACGTCCCGGCCCAGGCGCTCGGTGGCGAGGGTGGCGACGACCTCGTTGGCGTTCATGTTGGAGGAGGTCCCGGACCCGGTCTGGAACACGTCGACGGGGAAGTGCGCGTCCCACGTCCCGTCGGCGACCTCCTCGGCCGCGCCCTGGATCGCCTCGGCGATCTCCTTGTCGAGCACCCCGAGTTCGGCGTTCACCTTGGCGGCCGCCCCCTTGATCCGGGCGAGGGCCTCGATGTGGGCGCGCTCCAGGCGCTGGCCCGAGACGGGGAAGTTCTCCACGGCGCGCTGGGTCTGGGCCCGCCACTTGGCGTCCGCCGGGACGCGGACCTCGCCCATGGAGTCGTGCTCGATGCGGTAGTCGCTCATACCCGGTACAGCGATCGACGCGCCGGGGATGTTCCGGGCTTGGTCCGTCCGGGTGCGCCGCCCCTGTGACTCAGGTCTCATCCGTCCCGTGCAGCAGATCGGGGGGCTGCCACGTCGAGGACGGGTGACAGGAAGGGAGGGAGAGTGTGGAGACGGACTTCGACGGCTTCGTCGCCGCCCGGTCGGCCGCGCTGTTCCGGGGCGCCTTCGTGCTGACGGGAAACCGCGAGGCGGCACAGGACCTGGTCCAGGAGACCCTGGAGCGGGCGTGCCGCAGATGGCGCACCATCGCGGCGAAGGACGCTCCGGACGCCTACGTCCGGCGGATCATGGTGAACCTGGCCAACGACCGCTGGCGGAGGTTCCGCCGACTGACCACGACTCACCACACCGAAGGCGGCGAGGCCGTCGCCCCGGGGGACGAGTACGGGCAGGTCGACAGCAGGGACCAGTTGGTGCGCGCGTTGCAGCAACTGCCCATGCGGATGCGGACCGTGGTGGTGCTGCGATACTTCGACGATCTCTCGGACAGCGAGATAGCGGCCGACCTCGGCATCACGACGAGCACGGTCCGCTCCCAGCTGGCCCGGGGCATCGAGAAGCTCAGAAGTCAGTTCCCCGCACTCTCCGGCCCTCCACCGCGGCGGCACACGGAAGGAATCCGATGACCTCGTACGGCGATGCACGGCCTTCCAGCTGCACACCTTTCGAAGAGGAACTGATCAACGCCATGAACCGATTCGCGAACTCCGCCGAGAGCCCCGACTTCGACGCGCCGCAGATCCTGCGGCGCACCCGTCGCCGTCGGACCATCGGCATCGCCGCCGTCGCCGCCGCCCTCATCGCGGCGGGCGGCGGGACGGCCCTGGCCACCTCGGTCGCGAGCAACAGCAGCTCGACCCCGGCGGCGACCGGCACGGCCACCACGAACGACGACGCCACCACCCTGCTCTACCTCTTCAGCGACGGTACGACCACGCGGCTCCCCCTCGCGGGCCTCAGCCTGGACATGGCCAAGCCGCTGCTCGAAAAGACGCAGACGAAACTCGGCACCGTCACCAAGAAGGCCGTCAAGGGCTGCAAGCCGACCTCGGTGCTCGAGGTGACTCCGCACGCCCCGAAGACCATCAAGCCGGGCGACACGGTCAACTTCACCATCTGCGCCGGCTGACCGGGCCCTGACCTGACAACGACGCCCGCCCCTGCACCAATCAGGGGCGGGCGTCCGTCACAGGATCACATCCGTCACACCAGACCCGGCCCCCGCACCGGAATGCTCGTGAACGTCGGTGCCGGGGCCGGATCCTGGAAGAAGTCGTTGCCCTTGTCGTCGACGACGACGAAGGCCGGGAAGTCCTCGACCTCGATCTTCCAGACGGCCTCCATGCCGAGCTCCTCGTACTCGACGACCTCGACCTTCTTGATGCAGTCCTGGGCGAGCCGGGCGGCCGGGCCGCCGATGGAGCCGAGGTAGAAGCCGCCGTGCGTGCCGCACGCGTCGGTGACCTGCTTGCTGCGGTTGCCCTTGGCGAGCATCACCTTGGAGCCGCCGGCGGCCTGGAACTGCTCGACGTAGGAGTCCATCCGGCCGGCCGTGGTCGGGCCGAAGGAGCCTGACGCGTAGCCCTCGGGGGTCTTGGCCGGGCCCGCGTAGTACACCGGGTGGTCCTTCAGGTACTGCGGCATCTCCTCGCCCGCGTCCAGGCGTTCCTTGATCTTGGCGTGCGCGATGTCCCGGGCCACGACCAGCGGGCCGGTGAGGGACAGCCGGGTCTTGACCGGGTACTTGGTCAGCTCGGCGAGGATGTCGTCCATCGGCTGGTTGAGGTCGATGCGGACGACGTCCGAGGACTCGTCCAGGTGCTCGTCGGTCGTCTCCGGGAGGAACCGCGCCGGGTCCGTCTCCAGCTGCTCCAGGAACACGCCCTCGGCGGTGATCTTCGCGACCGCCTGCCGGTCGGCGGAGCAGGACACGGCGATCGCGACCGGGCAGGACGCGCCGTGCCGGGGGAGGCGCACGACCCGTACGTCGTGGCAGAAGTACTTGCCGCCGAACTGCGCGCCGATCCCGATCTTCTGCGTCAGCTCGAAGACCTTCTCCTCCAGCTCCTTGTCCCGGAAGCCGTGACCGAGCTCGGAGCCCTCGGCCGGGATCTCGTCCAGGTAGTGCGCGGAGGCGTACTTCGCGGTCTTCAGCGCGTACTCGGCCGACGTGCCGCCGACGACGATCGCCAGGTGGTACGGCGGGCAGGCGGCCGTGCCCAGCGAACGGATCTTCTCCTCCAGGAACTTCATCATCGAGCCCTCGTTGAGGACCGCCTTCGTCTCCTGGTAGAGGAACGACTTGTTGGCCGAGCCGCCGCCCTTGGCCATGAACAGGAACTTGTACGCGCCGCCGTCGGTCGCGTACAGCTCGATCTGGGCCGGGAGGTTGGAGCCGGTGTTCTTCTCCTCCCACATGGTGAGCGGAGCCATCTGCGAGTACCGCAGATTGAGGTTGAGGTACGCGTCGTAGATCCCGCGCGAGAGGGCGGCCTCGTCGCCGCCCTCGGTGAGCACGTTCTGCCCGCGCTTGCCCATGACGATGGCCGTGCCGGTGTCCTGGCACATCGGGAGCACGCCCGCCGCCGCGATGTTCGCGTTCTTCAGGAGGTCCAGCGCGACGAACTTGTCGTTGTTCGACGCCTCGGGGTCGTCGATGATGCGGCGCAGCTGGGCGAGGTGGGCGGGGCGCAGATAGTGCTGGATGTCGTGGATGGCCTCGGCGGCCAGCTTGCGCAGCGCCTCCGGCTCCACCTTGAGGAACGTCCGCCCGTCGGCCTCGAAGGTGGAGACACCCTCGGAGGTCACCAGCCGGTACGGGGTGGTGTCCTCTCCCATGGGGAGCAGATCGGTGTACGCGAACTCAGGCATGTCGCCCATTCCTCTTTCGACAGACGGCGCGGCCAGCCGCCATTGGCGGGCGCCCTCCAGGGTAGAACCTGTCTCTGACGGCGAGCTGGTGAGGTAAGACTCAGTTCGCCCGCCGCTCGTTCCCGGACAGGGGTATCGCGATCTATCGTGTTTGGGTACGCTGCTGTCGTGGACCTTCAGAAGCAGACGACCGCGACGACCGCACCCACACCGGCCGCCGAGCTGCGCGCCTCGGACGCCGACCGTGACCGCATCGCCGACATCCTCCGCGACGCCCTGGCGGAGGGCCGGCTGACCGCCGAAGAGCACGCGGAGCGCGTCGAGGGCGTGCTGTCCGCCAAGACGGTCGGCGAACTGGACGTCTTCGTACGGGACCTGCCCGCCGCGCACGAGCCGCGCACGGGCCCGGGCGTCACCCCCAACCGCCCCGCCGCCGGCGCGATACCCGCCGACCCCGACGACAACGTGATCGCGGTCTTCAGCAGCGCCGTCCGCCGGGGCCGCTGGCGCGCGGGCCGCCGTATCCACGCGTACGCCGTCTTCGGCAGCGTCGAGATCGACCTCAGCGAGGCGCTCTTCGAGCACCAGCAGGTCGTGATCAAGGCGATGGCGGTCTTCGGGAACGTCGAGGTCCGCGTCCCGGAGAACGTCTCGTTGCGGGGCACCGGCGCCGGAGTGCTCGGCAACTTCGAGGTGGACACGCTCGACTCGGCCGACCCCGAGGCCCCGGTCGTCTACGTCGACGGGTGGGCCGTTCTGGGCAACATCGAAGGCAAGCCGAAGCGCGGCAAGCTCGTCGCGGACATCCTCGATCGCGTTCAGCGCAAGGTCGACAAGGGTTTGCGCAAGCACCTGTGACCGTTGACGGTCGTGAATCCGGTCGGGCCCGGTCGGGTCCCGAATCCGGCCCGTCCCGTCCCGGGAGCGCTCAGAAAACCCCGTAATCCAGCGGTTCGGAACTCAGTGCATAGGCACGCGCACAGCGGGTAGGCCTTGCTGCATCGTCTCTCGCTCGCGAAGCCGTCGTCAGGAGTAGACCCGTGCTGCAACCGCCGCATTCGTCCCTGCAGGTCGCCGCTGTTCCGGCCCCGCGGGTGCCAGCGCGCGACAGGGACCAAGACGCTCCCTGGCACACCGAGGCGGTGTGCCGGCGCGACGAGGCAGGCCTGTTCTTCGCACCGTCGAAGGAGCCCACCGCCGCCCGCCTCTCCCGCGAGGAGGCCGCCAAGCGGGTCTGTGCCCGCTGTCCCGTCATGGTCGAGTGCCGCGAACACGCGCTGCTGCAACCCGAGCCGTACGGCGTCTGGGGCGGCCTCACGGCCGCCGAGCGCCGTGTGGTCCTGGCCCGGCGCCGCCGCCGCGACATGGAGCTGAAGAAGGCCGCGAGGTCGACGACGGACCGCATAGCGGCAGCCGGCTAGCCGGCGGGCGGCCGCGGCACGCGGCTCACGGCACGCGGCTCAGGCTCACGGCACGCGGCTCAGGCTCACGGCCAAGCGAACGGGGCGCCCCCTCCGCACCGGGGGCGCCCCACCTTTTCGGGTCGCTTCTCTGTGAGCTGCTTCTCTGCGATCTGCTTCTCTGTGCGCTACTTCGCCCGGTCGAAGTCCACCGCGCTGTACGCGCGCAGCTTGCTCAGCCGGTGCTCGGAGTCGATCCGACGGACCGTCCCCGACTTCGACCGCATCACGATCGAGTCGGTCGTGGCCGTCTCCGACCGGTACCGCACCCCGCGCAGCAGCTCGCCGTCGGTGATCCCGGTCGCGACGAAGAACACGTTCTCCCCGGTCACCAGGTCCTCGGTGGTCAGCACCCGGTCGAGGTCGTGCCCGGCGTCGATCGCCCGCTGTCGCTCCTCGTCGTCCTTGGGCCACAGCTTGCCCTGGATGGTGCCGCCCAGGCACTTCACCGCACAGGCCGAGATGATGCCCTCGGGGGTGCCGCCGATGCCGAGCAGCAGGTCGATGCCGGTGCCCTCGCGCAGCGCCAGGATCGAGCCGGCCACGTCGCCGTCGGAGATCAGCTTGATGCGCGCCCCGGTCGCCCGGATCTCCTCGATGATGCCCTCGTGCCGGGGCCGGTCCAGGATGACGACGGTGACGTCCTCCGGCGTGGCCCGCTTCGCCTTGGCGACCCGGCGGATGTTCACCGCCACGGGTGCGTCGATGTCGACGAAGTCGGCGGCCTCGGGGCCGGTGACCAGTTTGTCCATGTAGAACACGGCGGACGGGTCGAACATCGCGCCCCGCTCGGTGGCCGCGAGGACGGCGATCGCGTTCGGCATGCCCTTGGCCGTCAGCGTGGTGCCGTCGATCGGGTCGACGGCGATGTCGACCTCGGGCCCGGTGCCGTCGCCGACGCGCTCGCCGTTGAAGAGCATCGGCGCCTCGTCCTTCTCGCCCTCGCCGATGACGACCACGCCGTTCATCGACACGGTGGAGACGAGGGTCCGCATCGCGCGGACAGCGGCGCCGTCGGCGCCGTTCTTGTCGCCGCGGCCCACCCAGCGGCCCGCGGCCATCGCGGCGGCTTCGGTCACCCGGACGAGTTCCAGGGCGAGGTTGCGGTCGGGGGCCTCGGAGGGGACATCGAGTTCGGACGGCAAGTGATGATGCTCGGTCATCGGAGCGCACCTTTCTGACTGATACGACGACGGCCGGATGAGGGTTCGACTCTCGACTCTATCGTCAGTCCGACAAAATGAGCAGGGGACCCCACGGATGAGCGCATCGGGCACCTGCGACGATAGGGGGCGTGGCAGGTTCGAACGGCAAGCAGAAGACGGCCCGGGACATGATCCTCTCCCTGGGCCTGATCATGATCGCGGCGTGGGTCATATACCTCTTCATCCCGCACGACGATCGCGCTCCCGACGTCAAACGGGTCGACTACCGCGTCGAGCTCCTCACGGCTCGCCGCGCGGCCTCGTACCCGGTGGCCGCACCCGAGGGTCTGCCCGAGAGCTGGAAGGCGACCTCCGTGCGCTTCCGCGGCGACGACTTCGACGCCTGGCATCTCGGCTTCCAGGCCCCCGACGGGGAGTACGTGACCATCGAGCAGTCCACTCAGAAGCGCTCGACGTTCATCGACGAGGCCAGTCAGGGCGGGCGGGCCACCAAGGTCGCCGAGGAGATCGGCGGCCGCACCTGGATCCGCTACACCGGCGGCCGCTACGACGCGCTCGTCCTGCAGGACACCGACGGCTCGACGACGGTCGTCGCAGGCACGGCGTCCTTCGACCGGCTGAAGACGATGGTCGGAGCGCTGAAGCTGGCGTGAGCGCGGTGTGACCTACGAAAGAGGTACGTGAGACGTACGAAAGAGGCCCCCGGTGTCCGGGGGCCTCTTTCGTACGTGCGTGTCCTACGTCCGTACACGTCCGTCAGGCGTCAGCGCACGTCCGTCAGACGGTGGTGATGACCTCGTCGTAGGCCAGGCGCGGGGAGCGCGGGTACCAGGCGTCCTGGCCCGGCTTGCCGATGTTGACCACCATCAGCGGGGTGTGGTCGTCGTCGAGGAACTCCTTGCGGACGCCCTCGAAGTCCACGCCGGTCATCGGGCCGGCGGCGAGGCCGGCGGCGCGCACGCCGACGATGAAGTACGCGGCCTGCAGGGCGGCGTTCACCGTGGCCGAGCCCTCACGGGCCGGGCGCTCGCTGAAGAAGAGGTCCTTGGCCTGCGGGAACGCCGGGAACAGGGTCGGCAGCTCCTCGTGGAACTCGTTGTCCGCGGAGAGGATCGCGACCAGCGGGGCGGTGGAGGTCTTGGCCTGGTTGCCCTCGGCCATGTGCTTCACCAGGCGCTCGCGGGCCTCGGCGGAGCGGACCAGGGTGATGCGCAGGGGGGTCTGGTTGAAGGCGGTCGGGCCGTACTTGACCAGGTCGTAGATCGCCTGGATCTGCTCGTCGGTCACCGGCTCGTCGGTGAAGGTGTTCGCGGTGCGGGCCTCGCGGAACAGCAGGTCCTGGGCGGCGGGGTCAAGAACGAGAGACATGCGTGAACTTCCTCGGGGTGGGGTCCGGGCGGAGGTACCGGACCGTGGTCCGGATCGGCTGACGAGACCGACGGTACGCGAGAGAAGGTTCAAGGTTCAACAAAAGCCGGGGAGTGGTGACCCGCATCACAGTCGCCGCGCCGACTTGTGTCGGCTCACCCCGCCCTGACCGCGCCGCCGGGGCTACTCGCCGCTCTCCTTCTCTCCCGTCTCCTCGGCCAGCGCCGCGTCCAGCCGGGCCCGTGCGCCCTCCAGCCAGCGCCGGCACACCTTGGCCAGCTCCTCGCCGCGCTCCCACAGGGCGAGGGACTCCTCCAGCGTCGTACCCCCCGCCTCCAACCGGCGGACGACCTCGATCAGCTCGTCGCGTGCCTGCTCGTATCCGAGCGCTTCGTCCGTCTTGCTCGTCATGCACTCATCCCTGGTCGTCGACACGAACACTGAACTCACCCTCGGCGACCCGCGCGCGCAGCGGCTCGTCCGCCGTCACCTCGCCCGGATCCCGGACCACATGCCCGTCAACCTTCTGCAGCACCGCGTACCCCCGCTTCAGCGTCGCGGCCGGCGAAAGGGCCACCACGCGCGCGTGCGTGTGCGTCAGCTCGGAGTCCGCGCGGTCCAGGAGGTGCCCGAGCGTGCGCCGGGAACGGTCGACGAGCGCCGAGACATGAGCGGCCCGCTCGTCGATCATCCGGTGCGGATCCTGTATGGCGGGCCGCGCCAGCGCATGGGCGAGCCCGCGCTCCTCCCGCTCCAGGAACCCCGCCACGCACCGGCGCGCCCGCCCGCGCAGCATCCGCACCCGCTCCAGCTCCTCGCCGACGTCCGGCACGACCTTCTTCGCCGCGTCGGTCGGCGTCGAGGCGCGCAGGTCGGCCACATGGTCCAGCAGCGGGTTGTCCGGCTCGTGCCCGATCGCCGAGACCACCGGCGTACGGCAGGCCGCCACCGCGCGGATCAGCTGCTCGTCGGAGAACGGCAGCAGGTCCTCCACGCTGCCGCCGCCGCGCGCGACGACGATCACGTCCACCTCCGCCAGCGCGTCCAGCTCCTTCACGGCCTGGACCACCTGCGGCACCGCGTGCACCCCCTGCACCGCGACGTTGCGCACCTCGAAGCGGACGGCGGGCCAGCGGTGCCGGGCGTTCTCCAGGACGTCCCGCTCGGCGGCGGACGCCCGGCCGCACACCAGCCCGATGAGCTGCGGCAGGAACGGCAGCGGCTTCTTGCGCTCCGGCGCGAACAGCCCCTCGGCCGCCAGGGACTTCTTCAGCTGCTCCAGCCGGGCCAGCAGCTCCCCGACGCCCACCGGCCTTATCTCGACCGCCCGCAGCGACAGCTGCCCCCGCGGCGCATACCACTCCGGCTTCGCGTGGACGACGACCCGCGCGCCCTCGCCGACGACGTCCGCCACGTCGTCGAACACCTGCCGAAAGCAGGTCACGCTCACGGAGACGTCGTACGACGGATCGCGCAGCGTCAGGAACACGACGCCCGCGCCCGGGCGCCGCGACAGCTGGGTGATCTGCCCCTCCACCCACACCGCGCCGAGCCGGTCGATCCAGCTCCCGATGAGCCGCGAGATCTCGCCGACGGGCAGCGGAGTCTCAGCGGACGTGTTCACAGCCATGTCGCGAGCGTAACGGCCACCACCGACAACGCCGCGTCCCGCGCTCCAGCCCACCTCGAGGGTCCCCCCGGGCTTCCCCCTCGGCTCCCGGCCGCCCTCCCCGGCCTCCCTGCCCTCCCCGGCCTCCCGCCCTCCGCGACGAGGCGATCTTCGACCCCTCGGGCGCGGCCTTACGATGGGACGCATGACTGCTTCGTCTGGCCGCCGTGTCCTGCTCGCCGCCCCCCGGGGCTACTGCGCGGGCGTCGACCGTGCCGTGATCGCCGTCGAGAAAGCCCTCGAGCAGTACGGGGCGCCGGTCTACGTCCGGCACGAGATCGTCCACAACAAGTACGTCGTGCAGACCCTGGAGCGGAAGGGCGCCGTCTTCGTCGAGCGGACGGAGGAGGTCCCGCCGGGCAACATCGTGATGTTCTCCGCGCACGGCGTCGCCCCCGTCGTCCACGAGGAGGCCGCCCGCGGCAGCCTCGCCACCATCGACGCGACCTGCCCCCTGGTCACCAAGGTCCACAAGGAAGCCGTCCGCTTCGCCCAGGAGGACTACGACATCCTCCTGATCGGGCACGAGGGCCACGAGGAGGTCATCGGCACCTCCGGCGAGGCCCCCGACCACATCACGATCGTCGACGGCCCCGAGGACGTGGCGAAGGTCGAGGTCCGCGACCCGTCCAGGGTCGTCTGGCTCTCCCAGACCACGCTGTCGGTCGACGAGACCATGGAGACCGTCGACGCGCTCAAGGGCAAGTTCCCGCAGCTCATCTCCCCGCCCAGCGACGACATCTGCTACGCCACGCAGAACCGTCAGCTCGCGGTGAAGCAGATGGGCGCCGAGGCCGAGCTGGTGATCGTGGTCGGCTCCCGCAACTCCTCCAACTCCGTGCGGCTGGTCGAGGTCGCCAAGCTCGCCGGCTCGCGCTCGGCCCACCTCGTGGACTTCGCGAGCGAGATCGACGAGGCCTGGCTGGAGGGCGTGACCACGGTCGGCGTCACCTCCGGTGCGTCCGTTCCCGAGGTCCTCGTCGAAGAGGTCCTGGCCTGGCTCTCCGAGCGCGGCTACGCGGACGTCGAGCTGGTCAAGGCCGCCGACGAGCACATCACCTTCTCGCTGCCCAAGGAACTCCGCCGTGACCTGCGCGACGAGGCGGCCGCGCTGCTGGCCGAGCGCGGCGTGAGCGGTGCGGTGTCGGGTGCGGCCTCTGGTCCGGCGGGCACCTCGACTGAGTGACTGTCAGTCGATCGTCGTAACGTAGAGCCATGCAGATCTTCGGCGTGGACATCGGTGGATCCGGGATCAAGGGCGCTCCCGTGGACCTGGACAAGGGCGACCTGGCCCAGGAGCGCCTCAAGGTGCTCACCCCGCAACCGGCGACGCCCGACGGCGTGGCCGACGGGGTGAAGGAGGTCGTCGACCACTTCGGCTGGACCGGCCCGGTCGGCCTCACCTTCCCCGGCGTGGTCACCGGCGGGTCCACGATCCGTACGGCGGCCAATGTCGACAAGAGCTGGATCGACCTGGACGCGCGCGCGTTGTTCAGCGAGCGGCTGGGCGGGCTGCCCGTGACGGTGGTCAACGACGCGGACGCGGCAGGCGTCGCCGAGATGTCCTTCGGCGCGGGACGCGACCGCAGCGGCACGGTCGTGCTGCTGACGTTCGGCACCGGCATCGGCAGCGCCCTCTTCGTCGACGGCACGCTCGTGCCCAACACCGAGCTCGGCCACCTGGAGCTGCACGGCCACGACGCGGAGAAGCGCGCCAGCAGCAAGGCCAAGGAGGACGGCGAGCTGACCTGGGAGCACTGGGCGCAGCGCGTCCAGAAGTACCTCGCCCACGTCGAGATGCTCTTCTCGCCCGAGCTGTTCATCATCGGCGGCGGAGTCAGCCGCAAGTCCGAGAAGTTCCTGCACTTCATCGAGGACGTCAAGGCCGAGATCGTCCCGGCGCAGCTGCAGAACAACGCGGGGATCGTGGGCGCGGCGATGCACGCGGTGAAGGGGCACTAGGCGCCTTTCGGAGGCTCCGGGCGCTGTGCGCGGGGCGTTACGCGCGGGCGGCGGGGCGTCGGTTCGCGGCGGCTCGTCGACGGGCGGCCGCGAACCGGAACCCGCGGACGAGGACCGTCACACCGGCCGTCGCCGTCCCGCCGTACAGCCAGCCGGCCTGGGTGGCCAGGGCCGTGACCAGGCCCATCAGGCGGGCGGCGAAGCCGTTCCCGCTCTCGGCCAGGGGCAGCAGGCCGACGGTGAAGGCGATCGGCATGACCACGGGCGCCGACAGCTGGTCGCCCCGGCGGATCCACAGGGCGGTCAGCACGCTCAGCGGCAGGAACAGCACGCCGTACACGGTCAGCGAGCCCTCGAACAGCAGCTGGTCCAGACAGCCCAGCGCGAACATCACCGCCCCGCTGAACAGCCCGCCGCCGAGCCCGGTGAGCCGGGGGTTCGGCATCCGCCGGACGGCCCGGACAGCTCGGACGGCCCGGACAGCTCGGACGGTGGCACGGGACGCGTCACGGCTCGGGGCACGATCGCGGATCCGCTCCCGGTCCCGGCTCGCCTGGGGCGGAAGGGGCGGAAGGGGCGGTGTGTCCCGGCGTCGCGTTCCTTGGTGCGGGGGGCGCGTCCTGTGTTGCTCCACTGCACCAACTTAGGTCGGTTTATGTGCCGAATCGGGTGTCGGACACGCCGTAAACTGGGGGATCGGCCAGCCCCCTGGCCTCTGGCCCTCTCACTACGGGACCGGCCCCCTGGCCCTCTCACAACGGGAAGTCGCAACGTGTCGCTCACGATCGGAATCGTCGGTCTGCCGAATGTCGGCAAGTCGACCCTGTTCAACGCCCTGACCAAGAACGACGTGCTGGCGGCCAACTACCCGTTCGCCACGATCGAGCCCAACGTCGGCGTGGTCGGCGTCCCCGACGCGCGGTTGACGAAACTGGCCGAGATCTTCGGCTCCCAGCGCATCCTCCCGGCGACCGTCGACTTCGTGGACATCGCGGGCATCGTCAAGGGCGCCTCGGAGGGCGAGGGCCTGGGCAACAAGTTCCTGGCGAACATCCGCGAGTCCGACGCGATCTGCCAGGTCATCCGTGCCTTCAAGGACGAGAACGTCGTGCACGTCGACGGCAAGGTCTCGCCCAAGGACGACATCGAGACGATCAACACCGAGCTGATCCTCGCCGACCTCCAGACCATCGAGAAGGTCCTGCCGCGTCTCCAGAAGGAGTCGCGCATCAAGAAGGACATCGTGCCCAAGGTCGCGGCGGTCGAGGCGGCGAAGGAGATCCTGGAGAAGGGCGACACGCTCTTCTCCCAGGGCATCGTCCAGGGCTCCGGCAACGAGGAGCTCCTCCACGACCTGCACCTCCTCACGACGAAGCCGTTCCTCTACGTCTTCAACGTCGACGAGGACGAGCTGACCGACGAGGCGTTCAAGGCCGAGCAGAGTGCCCTGGTCGCTCCGGCCGAGGCGATCTTCCTCAACGCCAAGCTGGAGCAGGACCTCGCCGAGCTGGACGAGGAGGACGCGATGGAGCTCCTGGAGTCCGTCGGCGCAGAGGAGCCCGGCCTCGCCACCCTCGCCCGCGTCGGCTTCGACACCCTCGGCCTCCAGACGTACCTCACGGCCGGCCCCAAGGAATCCCGCGCCTGGACCATCAAGAAGGGCGCCACCGCCCCCGAGGCCGCCGGAGTCATCCACACCGACTTCCAGAAGGGCTTCATCAAGGCGGAGGTCATCTCCTTCGCCGACCTGGTGGAGACCGGCTCGGTCGCCGAGTCCCGCGCGAAGGGCAAGGCCCGGATGGAGGGCAAGGACTACGTGATGCAGGACGGGGATGTGGTGGAGTTCCGCTTCAACGTGTGACCGGGTACCTAGAGGCGGCCTGACCTGCGGCGATGCAGGTCAGGCCGTCGTGCTGTCCGCAGCTGTCCGCAGCAGTCCGCAGGACTTCAGCCCGGGGAGTCGTACTCAGGCATACAGATCGGTGTCGGCTGCCAGGGTGGCGGTAGCGGCCAGTACTCGCGCAAAGCTGGCTACAGCCGGCTCGTCCAGGTGCTCCATCGCCCCACGGAGGCGCTCCTCCCAGTCGAGGCGGAACTCGTAAGCGAGTAGGTGCCCCTCTCGGTGGGTGGCCGGGTTGATGCCGAGCAGAGCGTTCAAATCGGGCGCCGGAAAGACTACGGGGGACCGGAAGATCTCGCGCTCCGCGGCGCCCGGGGCAAGCAGGCTCTGGCCGATCAGGAGGGCCGGGTCTACCAACCGCGCTGCTTCCTCGCACCAGACGGTTACGTGCCCCCGGACTTCCCCGTTCTGTGTGACCACCGGCGGAAGCCCCCAGTCCGGCAGGTCGACCGATCTACCGTCACCTCGGGTTACCCGCAACATGGTAGGGACCAGTCGGCACTCCAGTCCCAGGAAGCGTAGGGCCGTGGTGAATGCCAGCACGAGGAAGGCAGGAGAGGGCGCTGCTTGCCCACCCAGGTGATAAGAGGTGGCTCCCAGCAGGCTGTAAAGCGAGCGCGCATCGGGCGGAACGGCCCGGGTGAGAGCTACGGCGTTGCGCCAGGGGTATTCGTCTATCAGATACGTTCCACTGCCTCCCGACGGTGGCAGCGGAAAGTGAGGAGGCCCCTCCAGGCTCACCGTTTCGGAAGGCTCGTCGTGCGGATCCTGTTCATGCAGCTCCAGGAACTGGCGTGCTGTGACCGCGAGCGGTACGTGGCTCTGCCCCGCAGCCTCGAACAGCTCAAGGCTCTCTCGCATCAGGGCGCGGCACAGCTCCGGGTCACTGTCTGGATGCCCCAGAAGGTGTCGGGTCCAGGCGAGCACAGCGCGTCGGTGCGTGACATGGGCCAGTACGTCCGGCCCGGCTTCGGTGTGTGCTACGAGCAGCGCCTCAGCCTGGTCGATCAACAACCCTGCGGCTTTGAGGATCCAGGCTTCAGTGGGTAGCCCCTTCTCCTGCCTGCGGAGGCTGCCCACCGTCAGGGCATGGGCCGCGTCCACCATATGGTCCGCGTGGTGGCGCATGATGTTCACGGCTTCCCGCTCGGCGGGCTCGGGGATTCCCGCGGTGACGGCGAGGGCCTCCTCCAGCCGACCCGTGGATGCTTTGACGATGGCGTCCAGGAAGTGGAGTTCCGCGCTCGTCTCGGCGTCTGCCGGAGCCGCCGCCTTAGCCTGGTCGATGGCCATAGCCGCGTCGTCCCAGTTCTGGATCCACACGAGCGACTGCACCTGTTCCAACCGGATTCCGAAGGCTGTCGAGGGAGCCACATCCTCGCGCTGCAGAACCGCCTCGAGCCTGGCGTTGGCGCGGGCGATGTCAGCGAAGCGGTCCGTTGCCACTGCCGCGCGCATGTCGGCGACGTGGGCCAACAGCAGGTGCTCGACGCCCTCAGCGTGGAGTGAGTCCATGCCTTCCAGCAAAGTCCAGGCAGTCTGTGCCGCCTGTGCGGCCTCGTCGAACCGCGACTGATTCATCAGGCACTGGGCCAGTGTGGTCGTCGTGGCGGCTCGGCGGTAGACGGGATCGTCGATTGCCCCTTCGCCGGCGTGCTCCACGATCGTCAGTGCCTCACGTAACAGTCCCTCGCTGCGCACCAGATCACCGTGGATGTTTGAGATCGCTCCCGCGACATTGGCCAGCAGTGCCACGGTGTTGGCGTCCGCATAGCCGCTATTGGTCACGCGATGCGCCACATGAACCGCATGCTCAATCAGGGTGGCGGCCTCGGCCCATGAGTGCTGTTTCTGGCAGTCCACCAGCCGTTTCACCAGCTCGTGCTGGAAGCGTCCTTGCATCGTATTGACGGCCTCGCCGTCCAGCATCGCGCGGATGATTTCCTGGACGATGCGGTGGATTGCGAGAAAGCCGTCTCGGGGGTCGACCAGGGAAAATCTGCGCAGCTCCGCCACAGCCCTGTAGACGGCAGATCCGGTCGGCAGGTCGAGTGTTGCGAGGTGAAGCGGAATGAAGTCTGGGGCGAGCAGGGCACAGCGGGCGAGCAGCCCCGCGGCGAGATGCTGTCCCGAGTCGTCGGACGAGTGCAGCGCCTGATCGAGCACCCTTTTTACGCTGAGGGTGACCGCCGCGGTCAGTGTCGCGCCCTCCCGGTAGTCGAGCGGCACGAAGCCGCGGTCGTCGAGCAACTGGGCGCGGCAGTTGGCGAGTTCAGTCAGATAGACGCCGACCGGGCACTGGGTCGCCGCGATGTAGCCGATGGCCTGGGCGATGCCGAGCGGGATGCCCTCCACTGCGTTGACCAGCGCGGACACCTCGGACTCGGAGATATCCGGCAGCCGTTCTCCAGCCCAGGCAGTGGCCTCCTCGGCCGTCATCCGTTCAACGACTAGCCCGCCGTCTGCCGCAGCCCAGGCCGAGTCGCGGGTGGTGACCAACACATGCGCACCTTCGCAGGTCGGCAGCAGACCTTGCAGCTGCTCCCGGTCCGCGACGTTGTCGTAGATGAGCAGCAGCCTGGTGCCCAGGTGCGCTAGGCGGAGGCCGACCTGAGTGAGGATCTCCACGTCGGTGGCTGGCTCGGTGTCCTGTCGCTCCTCGGTGACCATCCGCCGATATGCGGCGATGACGTCCTCCCGGGTATCGGACGGGATCCACCAAACAAAGTCGTACTGGTCTCGGTGTCGGTGGGCATACAGCCGTGCGATGCTCGATTTGCCGATCCCACCGAGTCCGGACACCACCACCCGGGGTGTCCCTGCATCGGGCTCCCTGCTGAATCGTTCCCTGAGCGTCGTCAGCTCCCTGCTCCGGCCGCGCACACCGGCAGCCGAAGGGACCTCACGGAAGAGCGCGCGGCCGGGCCCGGGCAGCTTGATTGCCTCGGCCCCAGGCGTGGCACGGCGTCCGCGCACGAGCCGCGGAAGCTCGGCCAACCGGAACGTGCGTCGGGCGAGCAGGTGGTCCCCGGACCACTGAAACATCTTCACAAACAGTGCGTCGACCGTGCTGTCGATGTCTTCCGCCGCCATGGCGACGGGGGACAGGCGCAGCAGCTCCAACCGGGCCTGGTCGAGGATCTGCTCCCAGGGCCCGATCCGAGTATCAATCTCCAGCCGTCGGAGCAACGCGTGATCGTTGACGGTCAGCCTGATCGAGGCCGGCACTTCGTCCTTGCACTCTGCCAGCCATTGGCCAGGGTCCGGCACGGCCCGAGCACGTGCCACCGCGTTCCGCAGTGCATGTCCTGATGAGTGCACGGGTGCGTCCGAGAGGAACCGCAGCACCGCCGTGCCTCCGGGATCTGCGGAGCCCCAGCGTCGAGCCAGCCTTACCAGTTCCGGACCTGACCACGAGCCCGGCTCGACGCGGGTCTTCGCCTGTGCGAGCAGCAGCGGCCGTCCCTGCGCGTCGCGTACTTCGAAGTCGATGGCCTCATCAGCGCCCTCGACCCGGAAGGTCTCGGCGTCCGGGTACTCCTCCGGAGTGCGGATGAGCTGCAGAATGGCGCACGCCGTCTGGAAACTCATGCCCCGTGCCGTATCGACTCCGCCCATATGGCGATTCCCCCTTGGCCTCGGTGTCGCCCTCTAGCATGCAGGGCACCACTGACAGTCCACATCGCAACGGTTCACAAGCTGCCACGTAGGCGTCCCCCTGGACCTGGCAGGGGGGAGCGTTGTGACCCTCTGACTAGCCCATCCACGTCGTCTTTTCGAGGTGAGCGTCTGACGCCGTGGCCTGAGGCACTGTTCTCGACTATGCGCGGGACCAGCCGTTGGTGAAGTCGCAGTGGAGGTCCGTCCAGCGGCGCTGCTCAGCAACGGTGTAGGCGGGGTCGTCGCGGAGGTGGACCAGGGCGTTGACCCACTGGTCCCAGAGGCCGTCGGGCTGGGTGAAGCGGTCGGCGTGGTGGGTGCCGAGGTGGGCGTCGAGGCGGAGGAGGGCACCGAGGGCTGCGGGCTGGTCGTAGCGGAGGTCGGGGCGGGGGAGGTAGCGGTCCAGGTAGGAAGCGAGGATCTCGGCGTCCGCGTGGGTGCCGAAGCGGGCCAGGGCGAAGCAGTAGCCGCCGCCAGAGAAGCAGAACTCGCTGGCCAGGAGTAGGTCGCCGATGCGTTCGCGGAACGTGGCGCGTCGGCCTACGCCGATCAGCCAGGCGGCGGTGAGGCGTGAGCGCCACTCGTAGCCGAGGAGGGCCTCCAGCTCGGCATCGGTGATCGTGGCTGCGTCGTCGATGAGGTGCCAGGCGAAGCGTTCGGCGTGTGGCCACCCGGGCCGCAGGACACGACCGCTTTTCAGGTCGCGGTAGCGCGGGTGGTCCGAGTCCTTCCTCGTCACGTAGCGCTCGATCACGTAGCCGTAGCCGATCTCCTCGGGGTGCTGGAACGGCATCGGTCACCTCTCCGGGTATAGGTCGGTACGGTCGATCCAGGTGGGGGCGACGAAGATGTTGTCGCCGGCGGGGGCTTCTGAGGCTTCCAGCAGGGACCAGGTGCGGGACTCTTCGACCAGGTGCTCCCAGGGCGCAGTCCAGTCGAGTTCCCAGTCCAGGCCGGTGCCGGAGACGCCGTACGTGCGGCCCGCGTCCACCCGCCAGACCTGGGAGTAGAGGATCACCTGGGCGTGGTCGGCCAGGTCGTTGATGATCTCGGCGAAGTGAGCCGAGGGCCAGCCAGGGGTGTCGTCCGCAGCGGTGGCTCGTAGGCGCGCGGTGAGCGGCGGGACGACAGGGCTGCGTGCGCCGAGTTCGGTCAGGGCCCAGCGGATGCCGTCGGGCTCGCTCCAGTCCGGTGGCGTCGCCCGTTCCAGGCAGGCGCGATTGGCGCGGCGCAGGGGCTCGACCGCGCCGTCGATCTCCAGGCTCGCCAAGGCCATCGCCGCCCATTCCCGGACGGTCGGGTCGTCGCTGTCCAGGAGGGCGATCAGAGCGGGGCCGCAGCGTGGGTCCGCTACCTCTTCGAAGACCTCGATGGCGGTCAGCTGACCGAAGCTGCCCAGGGCGGGTAGTCCGTCGGTGATCGTGAGGGTTGCGTCACGACCGATGTCGACCAGCTGCACGCGGGCGGCGTACGAGGCGTCGTCATCCCCGTCGAGCTGTTGGACGAGGGCCTCGATGGGGGACGTCATGATGCCGCCGGGTGACCGCGACGCCAGAAGGTGGGCAGCCACCAGCAGAGCACCGAGCGGTCGTCGGGCCACGGGGCTCGGTCCTCGGCTTCCCAGTCCTCGAAGGAGTCGCGCGTCAGGTCGATGGGGCGCCAGGCGGGGTCGAGCGGCTCGTCCGCGGCTGGCGGGCGGACGTACTGCCGGCCGTGTTGGTCGCAGGCCCCGAAGTCCTGGTAGTTCCGCTGCGCCTCGATCAGGGAGACCCTGTTCGCTCCGCCGTCCATGGTCGGCCAGCGGAACTGGATCCCGTCGTCCTCCCAGAAGCAGACGGGGCAGATCTCGTGGGAGCCGGGCATGTCGTCGAGCACGCGGTGCCCGCAGCAGGGACAGGGGTAGGAGTCGCTCACCTGCGCAGTCTCGTTGCAGGTCCCGCCGGTGGGCCATGGATTTCTCTGCCTCGGCGTACCCAGCCAGTCCGCAGCCAGTCCGCGGGACGCCCGTAAACGGCCGTCGGGTGCCAACGTCTGCCAACGAGGAAATCCCAGGTCAGGGTCCTGCGCGGGGCTCCGCCGCAGTCAGGCAGGTTGTGGTGGAGTTCCGCTTCAACGTGTAGCGGGTGACATCTCACCACGTCGCTGATCTGGCAAACATGCAGGTCGGGAAGGGTTCGACTCTTCGGAGTCGGGCCCTTGATTCTTTCTCGTGCTGGGATGGCGCTGGGATGGCCGACCCCTCGTCGCCTGTCATCATGCCTGGTCATCCGCACCTGAGGTCGCATACTAATGTCCATGTTAGTAACATCGTCGTTAGTGTCATGCGTGGAGGTCGGCGGACATGGTGGACTTTGTGGGCCGTCGGCAGGAGCTGGCGACGCTGGAGCGAGAGCTGCAGAAGGTGGCGGCAGGGGTTGGCGGGGAGCGGCCCGGTCGGTGTGTGATGTTGCGTGGGCGGCGCCGGGTGGGCAAGTCGCGGCTGGTCGAGCGGTTTGCGGAGCGCTCCGGAGCCCCGTTCTTGTTCTACGCGGCGACCGGTGCGTCTCCCAGGGATGATCTGGCACGGCTGGCCCGGGACGCCCAAGCGTCGACACTGCCGTCGGCGGGGCTGGTGGCCGCAGCGCGGCCGGAGAGTTGGGATGCCGCGTTCGATGTGCTCGCCGCGGCGTTGCCCGCCGACGGGGCGAGCGTGCTGGTCATCGACGAGGTGCCGTACCTGATGGACGCTGACGGCGCCTTTGAGGGGATGCTGCAACGGGCCTGGGACCGGGTGCTGGAGACCAAGCCGGTGCTGCTGGTCCTCATCGGCTCCGACCTGTCGATGATGGAGGCCCTGAACAGCTACGGACGCCCCTTCCATCAGCGCGGCCGGGAGATGGTGCTAGGGCCGCTGAACCCCGCCGAGGTGGGGCAGATGCTCGGGTTGGAACCGGCGGAAGCCTTCGACGCCGCGCTGGTCACCGGTGGTCTGCCGCTGATCTGCGCGGAGTGGCCGCGGGGCGCAGGGCTGTGGGATTTCCTCGGCGAGGCGCTGAGCGACCCGGTCTCGGCCCTGCTGGTGTCGGCCGAGCGCTCGCTGGCTGCCGAATTCCCCCCGCAGGCTCAGGCGCGTACGGTGCTGGCGGCTATCGGCAGTGGTGAGCGGACCTTCACCAACATCGCTCGTGCGGCCGGCGGGATCGGGGCCACGCCGCTGCAGCGGGCGCTGGAGCTGCTTACGGGCAAGCGGATCGTCGCGGCGGAGCTGCCCGTATCGCTGCGTCCGTCGAAGGATCGCCGCTACCGGGTGACAGACCCCTACCTGCGGTTTTGGCTGCACCTGCTCGGCCCGTCCATGGAGGAGATCGAGCGGGGACGGGGCGATCTGACGTTGGCGCGGATCCGGGAGAACTGGACCAGCTGGCGCGGCCGAGCCGTCGAGCCCCTTGTCCGCGAGGCCCTGGCGCGGATACTGCCCGATGACAGGCTGCCCGCGGCCCCCGCAGTGGGCGGCTACTGGACCCGTACCAACGACGTCGAGATCGACATCGTCGGGGCGGACCACGCCCCCATCGCCAAGGAGATGTTCTTCGTCGGCTCCATCAAGTGGCTGGAGCAGTCGCCCTTCGACCGGCACGACCTGGCAGCTCTCCACCGCCACCGCGCCGCCCTCACCGGCGAACCCGTTCCAGTCGTGGCGGTCTCGCGCAGCGGAGTCGACTGTCCGGGGCTCGATGCCGTCTACGGCCCTGGCGATTTGCTGACCGCCTGGTCGCTGTGAGTGGCGGATAACGGGCAAGACAAGGGAGTTGGGGAGCGCGATCCCGCCGCAGACGTGTCACGTGGGCGCCGGCTTCTAGGCGGGCCGGGGCGGGGTGAGCCCGGTGAGGTCCAGGGTGATCTCGAAGGGGACGGGGCGTTTCAGGGTGCCGCGGAAGATGCCGGCAGGGGCGTAGGCGCCGGTCGGTTCGTCCAGTTCGTAGGCGTGGACGACGGGGGCGCCGTTCTCGTCCTCGATGCACCAGTAGTGCGGGATGCCGGCCTCCGCGTACTTGCGGAGCTTGACCGCGCGATCCCGGTGCGCGGACTCGGGTGAGACGACCTCGATGACGAGCTTCACGGCCTCCGGGGCGTACCAGGTGCGGTCCGGGTCGTAGGGCAGGTCCGTGAGCAAGAGGTCCGGCTCGGGGCGGTTACGGGCATCGAGGCGGATCGTCATCTCCCGCTCGACCTCGAAGCCGGCTGGTGCCTGCGCTGTGAGCGTCGTGGTCAGGGCAGTGACGAGACGGCCGTGCCAGGACCGCTGGGGCGACATCATGAAGACGAGGGCTCCGTCGATCAGCTCGGTGTGGCGTGGTGCCTCGGGGAGGTGGTCCAGGTCCTCCGCGAACCAGCCTTCCAAGCGCGGCGGGCGCATCCAGTCGGGCAGTGCGGTCATGGCTCAACCGTAGCGATTCGGCGGGGTGCGGGCCACGAGATCGTCGGCCGCGCACCTGGCCCGAGATCGCCGTTCCGCCCCGGTGCGCTGCCCGCTTACGATGCGCGCAGTCGTACGGCAGTTCTACGCAGCTGTCGGAATCGTTCGAACCAGGAGCACGGTACTCGTGTCCATACCCCCGCCCCCAGGGCCTCACCAGCCCCAGGACCCGTACCAGCCCCAGCCCCAGCCCCAACCCCAGGATCCGTACGCCCAGCCGCCGTACGCCCAACAGCCTCCCTACGGGACTCAGGGGCCGTACTCCCCGTATGCGCCGTACCCCCAGGGCTCGTACGGAGGTGCTCCCTATCAGGTCTGGGGGCAGGGCTACAGTCCCTTCGCGCGGCCGACGCCGGTCAACGGGGTCGCCATCGCCGCGCTCGTCCTGGGCGTCCTCTGCTTCCTGCCGGCCGTGGGACTGGTCCTCGGGGTCATCGCGCTGGTGCAGATCAAGAAGCGCGGAGAGCGGGGCAAGGGGATGGCGATCGCTGGGGCGATCCTGTCCACCGTGGGGCTCGCGCTGTGGATCGTGTCGCTGTCCACCGGCGTCGTCTCCGAGGCCTGGGAGGGGTTCAAGGAGGGTGCGAGCGGCAACAGCAGCTTCTCGCTCGCCAAGGGCGACTGCTTCGACGTGCCGGGAGCCGGCTTCGACCAGGACGTCTACGACGTCGACGAGGTGCCCTGCGCGGGAAGGCACGACGCCGAGGTGTTCGGCACGATCCCGCTGTCCGGGGCCGACTATCCGGGCGACGACCATGTCACGGACGTGGCCGAGGACAAGTGCTACACCCTCCAGGACGCGTATGCGATGGACACCTGGGCGCTGACCGACGAGGTCGACGTCTACTACCTCACGCCCACCTCCGACAGCTGGAGCTGGGGCGACCGCGAGATCACCTGCGTCTTCGCCAACACCGACGAGCAGGGCACCCTGACCGGCTCGCTGCGCGCCGACGCGACGACCCTCGACGCCGACCAGCTGGCCTTCCTCAAGGCGATGGCCGCCGTCGACGAAGTGCTCTTCGAGGAGCCGGAGGAGTACGCCGAGGAGGACCTGGAGAGCAACCGGACCTGGGCGGGCGAGACCGGGGACGTGACCGGAGCGCAGGCGAAGGCGTTGAGCGGGCACACCTGGTCCGGCGCGGGCCGTGAGCCCGTCGCCGCGCTGGTGAAGGACATGCGGGACGCGAGCGACGAGTGGGCGGGGGCGGCCGAGGCGACCGACGTCGACACGTTCTACGAGCACTACGACAACGCCTACGACTACGTCGACGGCGACACGACAGTTGCCGCGCGCGAGGCCCTGGGTCTGGCGACCACCCCGCCGTCGTACGACGAGGGTGGGGGCGACGGCGGGGGCGGCGGCGGGGGCGGCGGCGGGGGCGGCGGCGGCAGTGGGGGGCTCGACGTGTGACGCCGATGCTGATGACGCCGACGTGATCTCCATGTGTTGATCACGCCCATAGTGGGGAGAAAGTGCCTGCGTAAAGGCTTTCCCGGGCACATGTCATCACATCGAGTGATTCTCTGGCCTTTGCTTGCATCGTTGAACCCACGGTTGCCAGGCTGTAGCTGTCTGTACAACCTGATGGGAGCGGCCAGTGACATTCGGTGAGCAGCCGGCATATCTGCGGGTCGCGGGGGATCTTCGCAAGAAGATCGTCAACGGCTCGTTGCCACCGCACACCCGACTCCCGTCGCAGGCCAGAATCCGCGAGGAGTACGGCGTCTCGGACACCGTGGCGCTCGAGGCGCGCAAGGTGCTGATGGCGGAGGGGCTGGTCGAGGGCCGCTCCGGTTCGGGCACGTATGTGCGTGAGCGGCCCGTGCCGCGTCGGATCGCCCGCTCCGGCTACCGCCCCGAGAGCGGGGCCACGCCGTTCCGCCAGGAGCAGGCCGACGTCCAGACGCGCGGGACGTGGGAGTCCGGCAGCGAGCAGGCCGAGGCGAGCGTGGCCGTCGCCGAGCGGCTCGGCATCAACGCAGGTGACCGTGTGATGTGCACGCGGTATGTGTTCCGGGAGGCCGGCGAGGCGATGATGCTCTCCACCTCCTGGGAGCCCCTCGCGGTCACCGGCCGCACGCCCGTGATGCTGCCCGAGGAGGGCCCGCTGGGCGGCATGGGCGTCGTCGAGCGCATGCGGGCCATCGACGTCATCGTCGACAACATGACGGAGGAGGTCGGAGCCCGCCCCGGTCTCGCCGAGGAGCTCCTCGCCCTCGGAGGCGTCCCGGGCCATGTCGTCCTGGTCGTCCAGCGCACCTACTACGCCTCGGGCCGCCCGGTGGAAACGGCCGACGTGGTCATCCCGGCCGACCGCTACCGGGTGGCGTACCACCTGCCGGTGAGATAGCGGGGAGAAGGGAGGGGCGGGCAAGGGTCCCCTGTGTCGGCGTCCCCGCCTGCCCCCGCCCGGCGCACCCCGCCTGCCCCCGCCCGGCGCACCTCGCCTGCCCCCGCGCCCGCAGCCCGACGGCGCACACCCTCCGGTGATCGCCCCCGGTGACGGCCCGGCGTGGAGTCGGGGGCAGGGCGTCGGAATCCGGTCGTTTCCGGTCGTTCTCGCAGGTCGTCCGGTCAGTGCCGGTTACCCCGCCGACCGGAGGCCTCGCAGCGCGCGCAGGGCGCGTTCTCTCTCGTGCGCCCCCTCCGTCTTGGCTGGTTGCGTACCTCTTTGTGAAAATCCGTGTTCGCTGAGTAAAGGTAAGGCGTACGCTCGGGCATATGCGGACTGCGGTTTCCCTAGAGAGAGGGGCGCGATGAACGACGGCGCCCTCTCCCTCCCCTGGCTCGTCATACGGCAGGACGACAACGGCAACCGCTACCGAGTGGGCCGGTACGCGACCCGGGCCGAGGCCCAGAAGATCGCGGACAGCCTCGACGGTCGCGGACACAAGCAGCTCTACTGGGTCGAAAGGATCGGCCAGACCTCGAGCCCCAGCGAAGAGGGCACCAGGAACTGACGGCGCCGGGAACGGACCCGCGCGGCGGTCCCGTAGGCTCCGGCGCATGACCGAACGGACCGCGGAACGGATCGTGGTGGTCGCGGCCGCCCTGCTCGACGGCGTCCGCCTCCTCGCCGCGCGCCGCAGCGCGCCCCCCGAACTCGCCGGGCGCTGGGAGCTGCCCGGCGGCAAGGTCGAGGCCGGGGAGCGCCCCGAGGCGGCCCTGGTGCGCGAACTGCGCGAGGAACTCGGCGTCGACGCCGAGGCCGTGGAGCGCGTCCCGGGGGAGTGGCCTCTGAAGCCGCCCTACGTCCTGCAGGTGTGGACCGCCCGGCTGCGCCCCGGCTCCGCAGCCCCCGCGCCGCTGGAGGACCACGACGAGCTGCGCTGGCTGGCCCCCGTCGACGTCTGGGACGTGAACTGGCTCGACCAGGACGTCCCCGCCGTACGCCAGGCCCTCGCGCACCTGGGAGCCGGGGCTCGCTGACCGGGGCGTATGCCTCGCCCTCTACGCCGTTCGCCCACAGTGCGCCCTGTGGGGCGGTAATGCCCCCCGGATATCGGGTATGTGCCCATTAACCCCACTAAACCGGACATGGGTGAACTCGCTGGCCTGGGAAGTGATCGGCGTGATCGACACCGAAGGCGACCGCGTCGAGTGGACCTTCCCCGCTGACCCCGGCGCGGTGCGCACCGCGCGCCGAGCCGTCCGGGGCCAGCTGCGCGGCTGGGGCCTGGACAGTCTGGGCGACGTCGCGACCCTGCTGGTCAGTGAGCTGGTGACCAACTCCCTGCGGCACGCCACCGGCCCCATCGGCGTCCGGCTGGTCCGCCCGGCCGGGCTGGAGGGCGTCCTGCTGGTCGAGGTCTCCGACCCTCTGCCGGACCCGCCGCGCGAGCGTGTCGCCCGGCCGGAGGACGAGAGCGGCCGTGGACTTCAGCTGGTGGCCTCCTCCTCGCGCCGCTGGGGCACCCGTCTGGGTGACACCGGGAAGACGGTGTGGTTCGAACTGGCGGTGCCGGGTTGAGGGGTGCCCGAGAAGGTGTACGGGAAGGCGTGCGAGCGGGAGTGGCGGAAGGTGTGCGAGCGGGAGTACCAGAAGGTGTACGAGGGGGTGTGCAGGCGCATGTACACACGGCGGGTCCGTGTCGCCGATCGGTTCCGGCCGCAGGTCGGTTCCGGAAGGTGTGGTTCGACGGCGTGCCCGCTGGTTAGAAGACTGGAAGTGTTGTCGCGGGACGGGCCAAAAAGCGCCTGGACCGTGCTGTGATCGTGAACACCGTGTCGTGCGGACCCGTAGTGCTGGATACTGCGGGCAGCCGCTGCCGGTGACCGGTGCCGGACGCGGTGAGCTGGAGGGGACGGTTCGCGTGAGCGAGATACCAGCGAAGGCCACGGAGTCCGAGGACCCGTCGGGCGGCGCGAGGGCGAAAGCCGATGGTGCGCTCGCCGCCGACGCCGGGCATGGCCTCGCGGACGGCGGGACGACGCTCGGTGACGCCATGTGGCAGAGCAGTCCGCCCGGCTCCATCTACGACTACATCAGGGTCGCCTCGTTCTCGATCGGTCCCGACGGTCTCGTCGACCAGTGGAGCCTGCGCGCCGAGCAGGTCTTCGGCATCCCCGCCGAGCGGGCCGTGGGCATGGACCCCATCGACGCGTTCATCGACCCGGACCTGCGCGAGCGCGGTCAGCGCAAGATGGCCGAGATCCTCGACGGGCGGGAGTGGACCGGAGTGGTCCCCTTCCGCATCCCCGACGCCGTGCCGGGCGGCGGACGCGGCGAGCGGGGCCTCGCCGAGGTGTACGTCATGCCGACGCGCAGCCTGGACGGCGACAAGGCCGCCGTGTGCATCGTCGTCGACGTCCGCACCCTGCGCAGCATCGAGACCGACCTCGCCGCCTCACAGGCGATTTTCGGTCAATCCCCGTTCGGGTTCCTGCTGATCGACCCCGACCTGCGGGTCCGCCGGGCCAACGAGCGGTTCGCCTCCCTCTTCGGCGGGACCCCCGACGACCACCGGGGCAAGGGGGTGCACGACTACCTGCCCAGGTCCGAGGCCGAGCGGGTCAGCGCGATACTGCGCCGGGTGCTGCAGACCGGCGACTCCATCACGGACATGCACGTCACGGGCTTCGTGCCGGACTCCGAGGAGCGCCGGCACTGGTCGATCAACCTCTACCGCGTGCACAGCGGCACCGGCCGTCCCATCGGCGTCGCCTGGCTCGGCACCGACATCACCGCCCGCCGCGCCGCCGCCCGCGAGGCCGCCGCGGCACGGCGCAATCTCGCCCTTCTCAACGAGGCGGGAGCCCGCATAGGGAACTCCCTCGACCTGGAGACGACCGCGCGCGAGCTTCTCGACGTCGTCGTGCCCGGATTCTGCGACCTGGCCACCGTCGACCTCTACCAGGGCCTCCTGGCCGGCGACGAGACCCCGCCCGGCCTCGCCGACGGCAGCGCCGAACTGCGCCGGGTGGCCTTCTCCTCCGCCGTCTCCGACGCCCCCTTCGCGGGCTCGGGCCCGCCCGTCGCGGTCGGCGCGGTCCACCACTTCCCGTTCAACTCGCCCTGCGCGGACGCCCTGCGCACCGCCCGCCCGCAGTCCATCCCCGGCGAGGAGGGCGGCCTCGTGCAGTCCACCCTCGCCATCCCGATGGTCGCCCACGACACGGTCGTAGGGCTGGCGCAGTTCTCGCGGACCAAGGGGAGTGAGCCGTTCGGGGACCGGGACCGGGATCTGGCGGTGGAGTTGGCGGCTCGGGCGGCGGTCTGTATCGACAACGCCCGGCTGTACCGGCGTGAGCACGAGCGGGCGTTGATGCTGCAGCGGTCGTTGCTGCCGCCCGGCGACCCAGTCGCCTCCGGTCTGGACATCGCCTGCCGCTATCTGCCCGGCAACGTCTCCACCGGGCGGCCCAGCGAGGTCGGCGGCGACTGGTTCGACGTCATCGAGCTCCCCGGCCACCGTACGGCGTTGGTGGTCGGCGACGTGATGGGCCGCGGTCTGCGGGCCGCCGTCGCCATGGGCGAACTCCGCACGGCGGTCAGGACCCTGGCCCTCCTCGACCTCGAACCGGCGGAGGTGCTCTCGGCGTTGGACGAGATCGCGCGCGGTCTCGGCACCCCCGGCGGAGTCCAGCAGGCCACCCGCGCGGCCCGCCGCCCCCGGGAGGCCGACCTGTCCGAGGTCTACCTCGCGACGTGCGTGTACGCGGTCTACGACTCCGTGACCCGCCGGTGCACCTTCGCCAACGCGGGCCATCTGCCCCCCGTCCTGGTCGAGCCCGGCGAGCCCGCCCTGATGCTCGACGTGCCGCCGGGCATGCCGCTCGGCGTCGGGGGGGAGCCCTTCGAGGAGGTGGAGGTCGAACTCCCCGAGGGCGCGCTGCTCGCGCTCTACACGGACGGCCTCGTCGAATCCCGCGACCATCCGCTGGACGAGGGCCTCAACGCGTTCGTGGGAGCCCTCACCGACCCCTCGGCGCCGTTGGAGGACGTCTGCGACCACGTCCTGAACACCCTCGACACCCACCACGGCGAGGACGACATCGCGCTGCTGATGGCACGTGTCCAGGGCATGCCCGCCGATTCCGTCGGCGACTGGACGCTGCCGCGCGAGCCGCGCAGCGTGGGCCGCGCCCGCGAGTACGCCCGCACCCGGCTGATCGGCTGGGGCCTCGAACCCCTCGTCGACACCACCGAGTTGCTGGTCAGCGAGCTGGTGACGAACGCGCTGCGGTACGGCGAGGGCGAGATCAGGCTCCGTCTCCTCCTGGACCGCACGCTGGTGTGCGAGGTCTGGGACGCGGGCCTCGTCCAACCGCGCCGCCGACGCGCCCGGGACACCGACGAGGGCGGCCGCGGACTCCAGCTCGTCGGCCTCCTGTCGGCCGCCTGGGGCTCCCGCCGCACGCCACGCGGCAAGACGGTGTGGTTCGAACTTCCGCTTCCCGACGGCGAGACGGGCCTCGCGGACCCGGCGGAGGCGTTGCTGAGCCTGTTCTGACGAGACGGACGGGGACCGACGGGGACCCGACCGGGACGGGCCGAGACGGAGTGGGGCGGGCCGGGACGGACTGGGACGGGCCGGGGCGGACGGGGGATCATCCGGGAGTCGTCGGTCTGCCGAATCCGGCCGGCGGCCCGTTCTCGGGGTCGTCCGCCGGGACGACCCCGCCGAGGACGGCCCCGCCGGTTCCGGCGGTCGTACGGCCCGCCCCGGCGGAGCCGGTGTAGGGGTTTCCGTGCGCCCGCACGTCCCGCTCGGACAGTTCCAGGGCCTCCAGGGCCAGCGTGTCGGCCTGCGCGCGGGTCGTCGGGTCGCCGGCGGCGAGGAGGCGTTCCGCCTCCGCGAGCCGGGTGCGGGGGGTGGCGCTCACCGCGCCCCGGTGCGTGGTGACGAAGTCGGCCGCGGCGGCGGTGGAACTGCGGGCGACGACCAGACCGGCGGCCGCCAGCACCCCGGCCCGCCCCGAGGCGAGGGGCGCGGTGGCCCGTACGATCCGCCGCAGCACGCCGATCGGATCGCCGGGCTGCCGACCGGTCGACTCCTGGCGTACGGCGGCGAGGACGGCGTCGGCGTGCGGCAACCGTGCCGCCGCGCCCGGGTCCTTGCCCTCTCCGCCGGCCCCCTCGGCCGCGTCGGGACGACCTCGCGCATCGGCCAGCTCCGCCTCCGCGCCGGTCAGCGCGGCCGCCACCAGCCCTTCCGCCTCCCGTAGTTCGCCGGCCAGCCGGTCGACGCCCTCGACGAGGACGGCCGCCTGGGCGACCGCGCCCTCGGCTGCCCGCAGCTGCCGGGCGGCCCGCTCCGGCTGCCCCGAATCGGCCGCCTGCCGGGCCTGGTTGAGCCGTACGGTGGCGAACAGCAGCCGGTCCTTGGCCTGTTCGACGCTTCCGGTGACGGCGGCGCTCGCGGTGGGCGCGTACCGGGCGCCGAGCCCGGCGAGTACGGCGTCCACGGCCCCGGTCCGCCCGGCCAGCTCCCGGAACCGGGCCTCGGCGACGCCCAGCGCCGCGTCCACCCCCTGTCCCTCCAGCCCGCGCAGCCGGTCGAAGTCCCCGGCCACGGCGTCCAGCCGCCGCCCGGCCTCCACGCACCGCCCCACGATCCCGGCGAGCGCGTGCCGCCGTTCGGCCTCCTCCGCCGGGACGCCCTCGTCGTACCGCTGCCGCATACGGAAGGCGGCGGCCAGCTCGTTCTCGGCGTCGCGGGTCGCCCGGCGGAAGGGGGTCACGGCCCCCGGCCCGAACAGGGCCTCGGCGAAGCCGAGTTCGGCGCGTGCGGCCCGCAGTCGGTCGTCGGCCTCGACCAGCGCCGCACAGGCCCGCTCGTCGAGCCCGGCGAGCGGCGGGGACGCGGCCCGGGGCGGCGGACTGCCGACCCCGCCGGGCGTGGTCCGACGCCGGGCCCGCCGGACCCGGCGCACGTACCCGTATCCGGCGGCCACACCCACCGCGCCGACCGCGACGAGGGGAAGCACGAGGTCGGCGCCGGACGTCTCGTCCTCGGCGGCGGGCAGGGCGGACACGGCGGACACGGCGGACACGGCGGGCGCGGGCTCCTTGATCGCAACCGGAGCGTCCGCCCCTGACGTCATCCCCGGCAACACCAGCCACACGACCCCGGCCGCACCGCCCACCAGGGCATGCGCCACGCGCACGGATATGTGCGACTTGGCATGCCGGGCTCGACCTCGGGGCGGAGATGGCGTCACATTTCGGAGCGTATGGCCGCGAATGCAGCCACGCGAGCTGAATACACCCGACTCGGGGACCGTGAGGCAGACCGACACGGGAGGGGACACGGGGATGAACCAGACGGGGCGCACGGGGCCGACGGAGGCCGGGACCGAGCCGCGGTCGGAGGCTGATCAGGACCCGGGGGCGGAGGTCGGCCAGGACCCGGGGGCGAAGGGGGAGATCCGCCCCGCGCCCGATGACGGCGAAGAGGCCTCGCCGGGGCCGCCCGCCCCCGACGAGGCGGCGGCCGAGGCGGCTCGGCGGCGTGGACGCCGTAGGCGCTGGCGTCGCGCCGGCCTCGCCCTCGTTCTGGTGCTCCTCGCGCCCCTCGTCGTCGTCCAGGTCGCGCTCGGCGTGAACTACCTGGGGGACCCCGCCGACGGGACGTACACCCGGGGCAGGGACGCCGTCTGGCTGGGGCACGCCTGGGTCGACGGGCGTAAGGGCGAGGCCGATGTGCGCGCGCTGGCCGGGCGTCTGCGCGACACCGGCATGCGCGATCTCTACGTCCATGCCGGTCCGCTGGAGCACGACGGCACGCTTCCCGAGTCCGCGTATGCGAACGCGCGGTGGTTCATAGCGGCCGTGCATCGGGAGGCTCCCGGCCTGCGGGTGCAGGCCTGGCTGGGGGACGTGCTCGCCAGTGAGGGACCGACGGGCATGCGGCTGGAGCGGGCCGGGACGCGGTCCGCCGTGGTGCGGTCCGCCCGCGAGATCCTCGACGCCGGCTTCGAGGGCGTCCACTTCGACCTCGAACCCCTCCACTCCGGCGACCGGGACTACCTCGCCCTCCTCGACTCACTGCACGCCCTCACCCGCGCGCACCACGCCCAACTCTCCGTCGCCGCCCACCAGATCGACCCCGTCCCCGGCTTCCACTCCTTCTGGGGCGCGACCACCGGTCATCCGAAGTGGTGGTCGCAGTGGTTCTTCGGGCAGGTCGCGCGCCGCGTCGACCAGATCGCCGTGATGTCGTACGACACCATGCAGCCGCTGGAGAGCACCTACGGCGGCTACGTCGCCCAGCAGACCTCCCTCGCCCTGGAGGTCACCCCGCCCTCCACCGACCTGCTGATGGGCCTGCCCTTCTACCACGAGAACCGGTTCGGGCACTGGGCGCACGCCGAGACGGTCGCCGCCGCGGTCCGGGGCGTCCGCCTGGGGCTGTCCCGCACCGACGCCGGCCGCGCGCACTTCGGCGTGGCCGCGTACGTCGACTTCGCGGCGACGGAGGCCGACTGGACGGCGTACGAAAAGGGCTGGGTCCGGTAGGCCGCCTGACGCGAGACTGGCCCGGTGACCCGTATCCGGCAGCATCTCGCCCTGTCCGACCTCGCCCCTCTCGCTGCCGCCGCCGCGGGACCCCACCGCGCCCTGGCCGGTGTCAGCCGGGTGCACGGCGGCACCAAGAAGGGCTCCTACCGGCTCGCGTACGACGACGGCTCGACGGCGATCGCGTACGTCTGGTCGCCGCAGGAGAACTACTGGGACGACCCGGAGGCCGGCGCGGGCGTGGCCGCCCCCGACCCGCGCGCCCCCTTCTCGCCCGCCACCGGCCTCGACCTGTTCGTCGCCGCCCACGACCGGCTGACGGCCGCCGGGGTCCGTGCGCCCCGGCTGCTCCTGGTGGACCCCGACCGCCGGTACCTCCCGGCGGACGCGGTCGTCGTCGAGGACGTCCGGGGCGGCAGCCTGGAGGAGGCCCTGGACCGGGACCCGGCCGCGGCGGCCCCGATCGTGGACCGGCTGGCAGGGCAGCTGCGCGCGCTGCACGCCCACGCCGGCCCCCGCTACGGCAAGGTCGCCGTCGTCGACGCGGGCCTCTCCTCGCACGGCACCTCCTGCGTCCAGGCCGTCCTCGACGGGGCCCTGCGCGACGTCGAGGAGGCCGCCCGCCGGGACGCGCGCATCGGCGTCCTGCGCGAGGCGATCGCCGAGCGGGTGCGCGACCTCGCCGCCGCGGTCGAGCCCCGCAGCCGGTACACCCTCATCCACGGCGAACTCGGCCCCGACCACGTTCTGTTGACCGCCGACGGCGAACCGGTCCTGATCGACGTCGAGGGTCTGATGTACTTCGACGTCGAGCACGAACACGTCTTCCTCGCCCTGCGCTTCGGCGAGTGGTACGACCGGCTGCGCGCCCCCGGTCTCGAACTCGACGAGGACCGGCTGGCGTTCTACCGGCTCGCCATGCACGTCTCCCTCGTCGCAGGGCCGTTGCGCCTGCTGGACGGCGATTTCCCAAGGCCTGCGGAAATGCGGGCCATCGCCGAGTCAAATCTCTTGCGGGTGCTGGAGCTGGTGGGACCATGACCGCATGCTGCACTGGACTCTGGTGATCACGGCGGTCGTCTGCGTGACGGCCTCGACGGCGGTCGGCGTCGCGGCCGTCACGCGGGAGTGGGTGCCGCCGTTCGGCCGCGTGCTGGTGCTGCGGCCGAGGCTCTGGGGCACCGGCGTCCTGATGAGCGCCCTGGGCCTGAGTCTCTTCATGTTCCTGGGCCCGCTGGGCTCCGACGACCTGGCGGTGAACTTCTACGTCCCGCTCGTCGGGATGGCCGTCAACTTCGCCGGGCTCGCCGTTCAGGCGCTCGCCAGGCGTCCCGGCCGCACGCCCGGACTGCCCCCGACGTCTACGACGACCGCCTCCTGATCTTCGACCCCAGCCACACCAGCGGGTCGTACTTGCGGTCGACCGCCCGTTCCTTCAAGGGGATCAGCGCGTTGTCCGTGATCTTGATGCCCTCGGGGCAGACCTCCGTGCAGCACTTGGTGATGTTGCAGTAGCCGAGGCCGTGTTCGTCCTGGGCCGTGCGCTTGCGGTCCAGGCCGGACTCCTCGGCCGCGTCCAGCGGGTGCATGTCCAGCTCCGCCACCCGCATCAGGAAGCGCGGGCCCGCGAACGCCGTCTTGTTCTCCTCGTGGTCGCGCACGACATGACAGGTGTCCTGGCACAGGAAGCACTCGATGCACTTGCGGAACTCCTGCGAGCGGTCCACGTCCTCCTGCATCATCCGGTACTCGCCGAGACCCACCCCCTCCGGCGGCACGAACGCCGGAACCTCCCTGGCCTTCTGGTAGTTGAAGCCGACGTCCGTGACGAGATCGCGGATCACCGGGAAGGCGCGCAGCGGAGTGACGGTGATCGTCTCCTCGCGGTCGAACACCGACATACGGGTCATGCACATCAGCCGGGGCCGCCCGTTGATCTCCGCCGAGCACGAACCGCACTTGCCCGCCTTGCAGTTCCAGCGGACGGCGAGATCGGGGGCCTGGGTCGCCTGGAGGCGGTGGACGATGTCCAGGACCACCTCGCCGTCGTTGACCTCGATCTTGTAGTCCTCCAGGCCGCCGCCCCCGACGTCACCCCGCCACACCCTGAAGTGGGCCGTGTAGCTGCTCATTCGTACAGCTCCTCTTCGGCGAGGTACTTGACCAGCTCCTCCTTGTCGAAGAGGGCGAGCAGGTCGGTTCGGATGGGTTCGGTGTTCTCCCGTGCGAGGTCGATCTGGCCGCGGACCGGGTCCGTCGCCGCCAGGCCGCCGGTCGGGTCGACGAGCCGGCACAGCAGGTTCACGTTGCGCCACCGGCGCTCCATCGCAGGATGGTCCTCGCGGGTGTGGCCGCCGCGCGACTCGGTGCGCTCCAGCGCGGCCCGCGCCACGCACTCGCTGACCAGCAGCATGTTCCGCAGGTCCAGGGCGAGATGCCAGCCGGGGTTGAACTGCCGGTGGCCCTCCACCCCGGCCCGCCGGGCCCGGACGCGCAGCTCCGCGAGCTTCTCCAGGGCCTGCTCCATCTCGCCCTCGCGACGGATGATGCCGACCAGGTCGTTCATGGTCTGCTGGAGCTCCTGATGGAGGGTGTACGGGTTCTCCGGCGGCCTCGAGGGCGTGCCCGCGGACGTGGCCGCGGACGTGCTCGCGGACGGCTCCCCGCTCTCCGCCTCGGCCGAGAGCTCCGCCGAGAAGGGGCGCAGGGCCTCGGCCGCCGCCGCGTCGATCTGTACGTCGTCCACCGGGGACCTCGCGGGGACGCCCGCCGCGTGCTCAGCCGCGTGCAGGCCCGCCCGGCGGCCGAACACCAGCAGGTCGGAGAGGGAGTTGCCGCCGAGCCGGTTGGAGCCGTGCATGCCTCCGGCGACCTCACCGGCCGCGTACAGGCCGGGCACCCCGCGGGCGGCGGCCGTCTCGGAGTCGACCGCGATGCCGCCCATCACGTAGTGACAGGTCGGCCCGACCTCCATCGCCTCCGCCGTGATGTCGACGTCCGCCAGCTCCTTGAACTGGTGGTACATGGAGGGCAGTCGGCGGCGGATGACCTCCGCCGGCATCCGCGTGGACACGTCGAGGAAGACGCCGCCGTGCGGGGAGCCGCGGCCCGCCTTCACCTCCGAGTTGATGGCGCGGGCGACCTCGTCGCGGGGGAGCAGCTCGGGGGGACGCCGGTTGTGGTCCGGGTCCTCGTACCAGCGGTCGCCCTCGTCCTCCGACTCGGCGTACTTCTCCTTGAAGACGTCCGGGACGTAGTCGAACATGAACCGCTTGCCGTCGGAGTTGCGCAGCACGCCGCCGTCGCCGCGGACGGACTCGGTGACCAGGATCCCCTTCACCGACGGAGGCCAGACCATGCCCGTCGGGTGGAACTGCACGAACTCCATGTTCAGCAGCGGCGCGCCGGCGAGCAGAGCCAGCGCGTGGCCGTCGCCGGTGTACTCCCACGAGTTCGACGTGACCTTGAAGGACTTGCCGATGCCCCCGGTCGCGATCACCACGGCGGGGGCTTCCAGGACGAAGAAACGGCCCGTCTCACGGTCGTAGGCGAAGACGCCGGAGACTCCGGTGCCGTCCTTGAGGATGCGGGTGACCGTGCACTCCTGGAAGACCTTCAGGCGGGACTCGTATGCGCCGGTCTCCCGGTGGTCCTCCTGCTGGAGTGCGACGATCTTCTGCTGGAGGGTGCGGATCAGCTCCAGGCCGGTGCGGTCGCCGACGTGGGCGAGGCGCGGGTACTCGTGGCCGCCGAAGTTGCGCTGGGAGATGCGGCCGTCGGCGGTGCGGTCGAAGAGGGCGCCCCAGGTCTCCAGCTCCCACACCCGGTCCGGGGCCTCCTGCGCGTGCAGCTCGGCCATCCGCCACTGGTTGAGGAACTTGCCGCCGCGCATGGTGTCGCGGAAGTGCACCTGCCAGCTGTCGTGCTCGTTGGCGTTGGCCATGGCCGCGGCGATGCCGCCCTCGGCCATCACGGTGTGCGCCTTGCCGAACAGCGACTTGCAGATGACGGCCGTACGGGCGCCGCGCTCGCGCGCCTCGATGGCGGCCCGCAGGCCCGCGCCTCCCGCGCCGACCACGACGACGTCCCACTCCTGGCGGTCGACCACGGACATCAGTTGGCCCCACTCATCTAGAAGAACCTCGGATCGTCGAAGGCGCCGGAAGCGACCAGGTACACGTAGAAGTCGGCGAGCGCCACGCTCACCAGCGACGCCCAGGCCAGCTGCATGTGGCGGGCGTTCAGCTTCCCGATCAGCTGCCATGCCCGGTAGCGCACGGGATGTCGGGAGAAGTGCTTCAGCTTGCCGCCGACGATGTGCCGGCAGGAGTGGCAGGAGAGCGTGTACGCCCAGATCAGCGTGATGTTGAGCAGGAAGACGAGGGTGCCCAGGCCCATGTGGCCCCAGCGGTAGTGCTCGTCGCGGAAGGAGAGCACGGTGTCGTAGGTGAGGATCCCGGCCACGACGATCGCCGCGTAGAAGAAGTACCGGTGGATGTTCTGCAGGATCAGCGGGAAGCGGGTCTCGCCGGTGTACTTCGCGTGCGGCTCGGCCACCGCGCAGGCCGGCGGGGACGCCCAGAAGCCCCGGTAGTAGGCCTTGCGGTAGTAGTAGCAGGTCAGCCGGAAGCCGAGCGGGAAGATCAGGATGATGATCGCCGGGGAGATCCCCCACCAGCCGCCGAAGAGGTCGGCGTTGGGTCCGGCGCGCATGGTCCGGCAGTTCTCCGCCAGGCACGGCGAGTAGAACGGCGAGACGTACGGCGCCGCGTAGTAGTCGGCGTTCGCGAACGCCCGCCATGTCGAGTACACGATGAAGGCGAGCAGCCCGGCGGCGGTGGCGGCGGGGGCCAGCCACCAGCGGTCGGTCCGCAGATGGCGGGGGGTGATCGCGGCGCGCGTGGCGGAGTGCACGCCGCCGCTTCGGGGATGGGGTTCGGTGGCTGGGGGTTCCGTACCAGTGGCCAACGTATGACTCCGGTCGGGTCAGGGGGCGTGCGTGCCGGGCGCGGGCGCCGGGCGCGCGTCAGGGGGCGTGCCGGTCGCGGGCCCCCAGTCCCTCGTCGTCGGTGTCCACCCACAGGCTGTCGTCGTAGGGGGTGTCGGGGATGGTGACCAGCTGGGGCCGGGCCGGGGCGGCGGGCCCCGCGGCGGCCTCGCGCAGCAGCGCGACGCTCTCCCTCAGGTGGTCGGAGTCGGTGCGGACGCGGCGCATCTCCAGGCCGCCGCTGCCGAGCTGCTGCTCCAGGCGGCCGACGGACCGGGAGAGGTCGTCGAGACAGCGCTGGACCGATGTCAGGTCGTCGTGCACGGACATGACGTACCTCGCTTCCATGGGCGGTGCCCGGGACGGCAACGTTCATGCGCCTGCGAGTGTTGCGCGTCACACCGGTCGGTGTGAAGGCGTGTGCAGCGATTGGCGGACGCGGGGCCCCCGGATGGCTCTCGGTTGCTCCGCACGGGTGGGCTTGCGTGTCCTCGTCGCCGTGTCGCTCCCGGCAGGCGAACCCTTTCCTCTTCAGTGAGCCGTAGATCTGATCAACTCCAAAATACCGCCAAACGTGATCAGAACGCACCCGTGTCACCGGCGGCAGCGGCTCCCCCGGAGGTACCAGAGATGTCCCACGACGGCGTTGGACTGCGCGCGGTCATGCGCTCGGTCGCCTTCCTCACCGCGGGCGTGCTCGCGGTGCCCCTGCTGACCGCCTGCGGCGCCGAGGACGAGGCCGGCAAACCGCTGGCCCGCCAGGACATCGCCGCGGCCGGACGGGCCCAGGTGGCGGACGGGGGCACCCTGCACTGGGCTGTGGACGCGATCCCGGAGACCTTCAACACCTTCCAGTCGGACGCCGACGCCACGACCACGCGGGTCGCCCAGGCCGTCCTGCCGTCGATGTACCGGCTCTCCGCCAGCGGCCGGCCGCAGCGCAACGCCGACTATCTGGAGTCGGCGAAGGTCGTCGACACCGAGCCCAAGCAGGTCGTGCTGTACAAGCTGAACCAGCAGGCCGTCTGGAGCGACGGACGCGAGATCGGCGCCGCCGACTTCGCCGCCCAGTGGCGGGCCCTGTCGGGCAAGGACAGCGCCTACTGGACCGCCCGCAACGCCGGCTACGACCGCATCGAGAAGATCGAGCGGGGCGCCAACGACCTGGAGGTCCGGGTCACCTTCGGCCGGCCCTACTCCGACTGGCAGTCCCTGTTCTCGCCGCTCTACCCCAAGGGCGTCATGGGCACGCCCGACTCGTTCAACGACGGGGCGCGGCGCAAGCTGAAGGTGACCGCCGGGCCGTTCGTGGTGAAGAAGGTCGATCGCAAGAAGGACCAGGTGCGGCTCACCCGCAACCCGCGCTGGTGGGGCCGTCCGGCCAAGCTCACCGAGATCGTGCTGAAGGCCGTGCCCCGGGAGAAGCGGGCCGCCGCGCTGGCCGCCGGGAAGATCGAGCTGGCCGAGATCGACCCCGCCACCGCGCAGCGCGTCGACAGCGCGGCGCACGGCAGCGCGGGGCCGCTGGGCGGTCCCGGCGCCGGACGCACCGCGGCGAAGGCGCTGCGGTCCTGGGCGCTGGCGCACGGCTCCGACGAGGAGGCCGCCGAGGGCGAGCTGTACGCCCACAAGAAGCTCCTCAAGGCGATCGCGAAGTGGGAGAAGCAGCAGAAGGCGCTGCGCGACTTCGAGGTGCGCAGATCGCTGGAGCCCGCGTACACGCAGCTGGCGCTGAACGGCGCCGACGGTCCGCTGGCGGACGAGCGGGTGCGGCGGGCCGTGGCCCGGGCGCTGAACCGCAAGGAGCTGGCGAAGATCGCCCTGAAGCCGCTGGGCCTGCCCGCCGTACCGGTCGGCAGCCATCTGGCGCTGTCCGGGCAGGACGCCTACGCCGACAACAGCGGGGCGCTGGGCGGCCAGGACACCTCCGAGGCGCAGGCGCTGCTCGCCGACGCCGGGTGGGTGCCCGGGGGCCCGGTCAAGGAGCGGAAGAAGGGCGAGGAGGCGGCCGGCGGCAAGGGCGAGACGTCCGATGACGGCGAGGCCGGCGCGGACGACGCGGCCGACGGCGACGGAACGTACATCGTCGGCGAGGACGACAAGGCGCGTGGCGAGACGGACGGCGACGGCGAGCGGCACGGCGACGGGGGCCGCCAGCTCGCGCAGGACGGCAGGCAGTACCAGCACCCGCACCAGGGCGGCGCGGCCGGCGCGTACGCCCCGAAGGGCACCGCCGCTCCGGCGGGCACCTCGGCCGGGGTGCTGGCCAAGGACGGCAAGGCGTTGTCGCTGCGGTTCGTGCTGCCGTCCGGGGCGGGTTCGGACTCGCTGCGCACGGTGGCCGACCGGATCGCGAAGATGCTGCGGAAGGTCGGCATCCGCACGGAGATCACCAAGGTCTCGGACGAGAGCTACTTCAAGGACCACGTCGCCTCCGGTCAGTACGACCTCGCCCTGTACTCCTGGCCCGCCTCCGCCTTCCCGGCCACCGACGCCCGCCCGATCTACGCCAAGCCGGTGCCGGCCGCCGACGGGTCGCTGAGCGTCGAGCAGAACTACACCCGGGTCGGCACCGACCAGGTCGACCAGCTGTTCGACCAGGCGATCGCCACGCTGGACGAGGACGAGGAGCGGTCCCTGATCCGCAAGGCCGACGCCCGCATCTGGGCCGCTGCCGGATCGATTCCTCTCTACCAGCGCCCCCAGCTCACGGCCGCGAAGAAGAACGTCGCCAACGCGGGCGCGTTCGGCTTCCAGACGCCGGTCTACGAGGACATGGGCTTCCTGAAGAAGGGCACGAAGGCCTCGGCGAGCCCATCGAAGAAATGACCGAGGAAACGATCCGGAAGTGACCGACGCAACGACCGCAGAGGCACCGGAAAAGTGACCGAACGGGGCCTTGCGTGGCCCTGCGGAGGCCGTCCCCCGCGGGGCCACGTACCATGGGGTGAGGCCGTGGCATGTCAAGCCCGGCAGGGTCCGCGTACCACAGACGTACGCAGCAGGGCCGTCCTTCACTCCGGGAGATCGCCGCAATATGGCCACGCGCCACGACATCCGCAACGTCGCCATCGTCGCCCACGTCGACCATGGCAAGACCACCCTGGTCGACGCCATGCTCAAGCAGGCCGGTGCCTTCGCCGCGCATGCCGCCGAGTCGCTCGACGACCGCATGATGGACTCGAACGACCTGGAGCGTGAGAAGGGCATCACGATCCTGGCCAAGAACACGGCGGTGAAGTACCACCCGAAGGATGGCTCCGACGTCATCACCATCAACATCATCGACACCCCCGGTCACGCCGACTTCGGTGGCGAGGTCGAGCGCGGTCTGTCGATGGTGGACGCGGTGGTGCTGCTCGTCGACGCCTCCGAGGGCCCGCTGCCGCAGACCCGGTTCGTGCTGCGCAAGGCGCTGCAGCAGCGCCTGCCGGTCATCCTGTGCATCAACAAGACCGACCGCCCCGACTCCCGGATCGACGAGGTCGTCAACGAGACGTACGACCTCTTCCTCGACCTGGACGCGGACGAGGAGCAGATCGAGTTCCCCATCGTCTACGCGTGTGCGCGGGACGGCGTGGCCTCGCTGACCAAGCCGGAGGACGGCACCGTCCCGGCCGACAGCGACAGCCTGGAGCCCTTCTTCTCCACGATCCTGTCCCACGTCCCGGCCCCCGAGTACGACGAGGAGGCCCCGCTCCAGGCGCACGTCACCAACCTGGACGCCGACAACTTCCTCGGCCGTATCGCGCTGCTGCGCGTCGAGCAGGGCGAGCTGCGCAAGGGCCAGACCGTCACCTGGATCAAGCGCGACGGCACGATGTCCAACGTGCGCATCACCGAGCTGCTGATGACCGAGGCGCTCACCCGCAAGCCCGCCGAGAAGGCCGGCCCCGGTGACATCTGCGCCGTCGCCGGCATCGCGGACATCATGATCGGCGAGACCCTCGCCGACCCCGAGAACCCGATCGCGCTGCCGCTCATCACGGTCGACGAGCCGGCCATCTCCATGACCATCGGCACCAACACCTCGCCGCTGGTCGGCCGGGGCGGCACCGGCAAGGGCGCGGAGAACAAGGCCGCGGTCAAGGACCGCAAGGTCACCGCCCGCCAGGTCAAGGACCGCCTGGACCGCGAGCTGGTCGGCAACGTCTCGCTCCGCGTGCTCGACACCGAGCGCCCCGACGCCTGGGAGGTGCAGGGCCGCGGCGAGCTGGCGCTGGCCATCCTGGTGGAGCAGATGCGCCGCGAGGGCTTCGAGCTGACCATCGGCAAGCCGCAGGTGGTCACCAAGGAGGTCGAGGGCAAGACGTACGAGCCCGTCGAGCGCATGACGATCGACGTGCCCGAGGAGCACATGGGCGCGGTCACGCAGCTCATGGGCGTCCGCAAGGGCCGGATGGACAACATGTCCAACCACGGCTCCGGCTGGGTCCGCATGGAGTTCGTCGTCCCGTCCCGTGGTCTCATCGGTTTCCGGACCGAGTTCCTGACCGGCACGCGGGGCACGGGCATCGCCCACTCCATCCACGAGGGCCACGAGCCGTGGTTCGGCACGCTGACGACCCGTAACAACGGCTCGCTGGTCGCCGACCGCGCCGGCGCCGTCACCGCCTTCGCGATGACGAACCTCCAGGAGCGAGGCGTCCTGTTCACCGACCCCGGCACCGAGGTGTACGAGGGCATGATCGTCGGCGAGAACTCGCGCTCCGACGACATGGACGTGAACATCACCAAGGAGAAGAAGCTCACGAACATGCGGTCGTCCTCGGCCGACTCGTTCGAGGCGATCGTGCCGCCGCGCAAGCTCTCCCTGGAGCAGTCCCTGGAGTTCTGCCGCGACGACGAGTGCGTCGAGGTCACCCCGGAGGCGGTCCGTATCCGCAAGGTCGTGCTGGACCAGCGTGACCGGGCCCGCACGGCGAGCCGCGCCAAGCACGGCTGATCCAAAGGAAGTTCACGGCTGAGGCCCGGGTGCCCCCATGGTGGGGGCGCCCGGGCTTTTTGCAACCCATTTTTCGGGGTCGACCGTCCGGAATCCGGAGACCCGCGACCGATACCCATGTAACAAGTCCGTTTCGTGGCCTTCTCGCGGCAGAGTGTTTGTCCGGATTTTGGAAGATCTACGCGTCAGCTGTGACTGAATTGAGATTTAAAGACGGTGGTCGGCATCTGACCGCATGGCAGATAGTTAGCCGCGTAACGCTCGGGTCAATGGGTCTCGCGCTGTGGGGACAGCGCCGACTCGCGAGCACCAGGGGGTGTCTGACCCTCCGTCAGGGGTGTCGGAGGACAGACGAGCGCCCTCTCCTGTCGGTGAACACGTGGAGTCACGAGGAGGATCCCCATGCGGTCCATGTCGTTCCTGCGGTCCGTGCCGTTCCCGCAGCCCACGGCGGCCGAGTCGGCTGTGCCGACCGCGCCGTTCACCGTGGGCCGGATCGTCCCGGCGTCCGGCGGCTGTCACTGAGTTCCCGTTCGGCCGTTCAGTGCGGCCGTTCGACTACGCGCGTCCGGCTGCGGGTTTCCCCGCGTCCCGGAGTGTTCTGACGTCCCTTCACGAACCGGTCGGCGACCGCGCGTCCACCGCGCGCCCCTCGCCGGTTCGGCACACCCACACCTGTGAGATGGGCGAACTGTGACGAGTCCTACCGACATTGAGGGCGGCGGCACGCCGGTCGTGGCCGACGGCGACCAGCCGCCTTCGACGACCGAGGCCAAGGTGCCCGAGGGCCGGTCCCCCGGCCGGCTCATGTGGCTGCGCTTCAAGCGCGACCGCACGGGCGTGATCTCGGCCTACGTCGTGGGCTTCTTCTTCCTGATCGCCCTGGCCGCCCCTCTGATCGCGAAGCTGTACGGCAAGGACCCGTACACCGTGTACGCCGACGAGCGACCGGAGTTGTTCGACAGCGCGGGCGTGCCGGTGCAGCCCAACGGCGGGATCAGCGGCGAGTTCTGGTTCGGCCTCGAACCCGGCAACGGCTACGACGTCTTCACCAAGCTGATCTACGCCGTCCGCACCTCGTTGACGATCTCCGTCGCCGTCACCGTCGCGGTCGTCGTCACCGGCATCCTGCTGGGCATCGCGGCCGGCTATCTCGGCGGCCGGACCGACTACTTCATCGGCCGCCTCATCGACTTCCTTCTCGCCTTCCCCGCCCAGCTGTTCTTCATCGCGAGCATGCCCGTCGTGGTCTCGCTGTTCGTCAGCCCACGCGACGAGACGCCGACGTACGTCCGGGTCGTCGCGCTCATCGCGGTGCAGTGGTTCCTGGGCTGGATGAGTCTCGCCCGCATCCTGCGCGGCACCTCGCTCGCCCTGCGGGAACGGGAGTTCATCGAGGCGGCCAAGGTGAGCGGGGCCTCGCCGTGGCGGATCATCAGCAAGGAGATCCTGCCCAACGTGGTCACCCCGCTGCTGGTGCAGTCGACGTATCTGCTGCCCAACTTCGTGACGGCCGAGGCCGGTCTGTCCTTCCTCGGGGTGGGCATCGTCGAACCCACCCCGGACTGGGGGCAGATGTTCTCCAAGGCGTCCACCCAGCTGGTGATGCAGAACGACATCACCTACATGTTCTTCCCCGGCGTCTCGATGATCATCTTCATCGTGGCCTTCAACCTGCTCGGGGACTCGGTCAGGGACGCCTTCGACCCGAAGACGGCCCGCTGACCGGGCAGTTCGGCACCGCACTCGCCGCAGTACCCCTGTTTTACCCCCTGGTTTTTCCTGGCAACTCCGTGCACTGGTGATACACAGATGGGTGGAAACTGAGTGATGAGTAGGGGCGGACGCCACGCATACGCCGCGCTTTCCGTGCTCGCGGCCGGAGCTCTCGTGCTCACCGGTTGCAGCAAGGGCGGCAGCGACGCAGGCGACGACAAGAAACAGGACAAGCAGAACGCCCAACGGCAGCAGGCGTCCATCAAGTTCGGTGACGCGAAGGACTCCACGGGCCCCGCCGCCGAGATCGCGGGGGCCAAGTCGGGCGGCACGGTCGAAGTCCTCCAGCGGGACAGCTACGCGCACTTCGACCCGGGGCAGATCTACGTCTCCGACGAGATGTCGCTCTCCCAGCTGATCCACAGAGGCCTGACCGGCTACAAGGCGACCGACGACAAGGGCCAGGCGCACGAGGTCGTCGGCGACCTCGCCACGGACTCCGGCAAGACCTCGGACGGCGGCAAGACCTGGTCGTACACGCTGAAGGACGGCATCAAGTTCGAGGACGGGTCGCCGATCACGTCCAAGGACATCCGCCACACCTTCGAGAGACAGTTCGCCGACTTCATCAACCAGGGCCCGCCCTACATCCAGCAGTGGCTGTCCGACGCCCCCGGCGCCGACTACCGCAAGCTGCTGCCCGGCGGCCCCTACAAGGGCAAGCACCTCCCGGACACCGTCCTGGAGACGCCGGACGACAAGACGATCGTCTTCCACTTCAAGACGGCCCACCCCGACCTGCCGTACGCCCTGGCCATGGCGGGCTACTCGGTCGTCTCCCAGAAGGGCGACACCCAGGCCAAGTACGACAAGGCCCCGGTGACGAGCGGCCCCTACAAGATCAAGGAGTTCAAGTCGGGCAAGTCCATGATCCTGGTGAAGAACACCAACTGGGACCCGAAGACGGACCCGATCCGCCACCAGTACGTGGACCAGTTCGACTTCACCTTCAACCAGCAGTTCGAGGCCTCCACCAAGGCCCTGCTGGCCGACAGCGGCGCCGACCAGACCGGCCTCAGCCTCAACAACCAGGTCGACGCGGGCAACCTGTCCAACGTCCTGAAGGACCCGGCGCTGAAGTCCCGCACGGTCTCCGGCTTCCAGTCCTACGTCGGCCAGATGAACATCAACATGAGCCACGCGGCGCTCAAGGACATCAAGATCCGCCAGGCCATCGCCTACGCGCTGCCCATCACGCCGTTCGTCCGCGCCTTCGGCGGCACCGACGCGATGGAGGTCGCCGGCGGTCTGATCAGCCCGACCGTCAGCGGCTACGACGCCGCCTTCGACCCGTGGGGCAAGAAGAAGAAGCCCGCCGGCGACCCGGCCAAGGCCAAGAAGCTCCTTGAGGAGGCCGGCAAGGTCGGCATGAAGCTGACCTTCGGCTACATCAACACCCCCGAGGGCCAGCAGTACTCCACCGCCATGGCGGCAGGCCTGGAGAAGGCCGGCTTCGACGTCCAGCGCCAGGAGATCCCGGCCGAGACCTACTACGACCAGGTCAGCAAGCTGGACAACGACTACGACATCTTCCACACCGCGTGGGGCGCCGACTGGCCGTCCGCCTCGACCGTGATCCCGCCGCTGTACGACGGCCGTGCGATCGCCGACGGCGCGCAGAACTACTCGCAGGTCAACGACCCGAAGATCAACAGCGAGATCGACCGCATCAACAAGGTCACCGACCCGCAGCAGGCCGCGGCCGACTGGGAGAAGCTCGACCAGTACATCGTGAAGGACGTCGTCAACGTCGTCCCGACCGCGTACTACAAGCAGACCCAGATCGCCGGCTCCAAGATCGGCGGCCTGGTCTACGACGACGTCATCGGCGGCATCGACCCGCGCCGGCTGTTCGTCAAGTAAGCCACCCGCCGGGCACGCCCTCCGGTGCTGAGGGCGTGCCCGGCCTCCCCGCCGACGTCTGAGAGCTGCCCTGTCATGCTGCGCTTCCTCGTACGCCGCGCACTCGGCGCCGTCGTCATCCTCTTCCTGCTCAGTGTCGTGACCTTCCTGATCTTCTTCGGGATGCCGCGTGACCCGGGCCTGCTGATGTGCGGCAAGACGTGCACCCCGGCCAACCTCGAGAACATCCACCATGTGCTCGGCCTCGACAAGTCCATCCCCGAGCAGTACTGGATCTTCCTGCACAACCTCCTGGTCGGCAGCGACGACTTCATCCAGGGACCCTGCCCGGCCCCCTGCTTCGGCTACTCGTTCCACACCGACGACCCGGTCTGGGAGACGCTCCTGGACCGACTGCCCACGACCTTCTCGCTCACCCTGGGCGGCGCGTTCTTCTTCCTGCTCATCGGCCTGAGCACGGGCCTGATCGCCGCCTGGAAGCGGGGCACGCTGATCGACAAGTCGTTCACCGCGGGCGCCATGGTGATCAGCTCGATGCAGATCTACTTCCTCGGCCCGCTGGCGCTCGCGGTCCTCGTCTACCAGACCCACGCCTTCGAGAAGCCCGCGTACAACGAGTTCACCGCCGACCCCGTCAGCTGGTTCGCCGGACTGATCATCCCCTGGGTGGTGCTGTCGACGATCTTCGCCGCGCAGTACACGCGTATGGCGCGCTCGTCGATGATCGAGCAGCTCCAGGAGGAGCACGTGCGCACCGCCCGCGCCAAGGGCATGTCCCGCCGCTACGTCTTCTTCCGCTACGCCTGGCGCGGCTCGCTGATCCCCATCATCACCATCTTCGGCATCGACCTGGGCACCCTGTTCGGCGGCGCGATCATCACCGAGACCACCTTCGGACTGCCCGGACTCGGGCAACTCGCCGTGCAGGCCGTCATCTTCAGCGATCTGCCGCTGCTGCTCGGCGTGATGCTGTTCTCCGCCACCATGATCCTGATCTTCAACATCCTCGTCGACGCCTGCTACGCCTTCATCGACCCGCGCGTGCGGCTCTCCTGAACCGCCGTTAGGAGCACTGTCGTGACCACTGTGACCAAGGAGGCCGGCGCCCCCGTACCGGCCGGCGCGGGCGCGTTCCTCTCGGTGCGGGACCTGTACGTCAGCTTCCGCACCGAGGACGGCGTCGTCCGGGCCGTCGACGGGCTCTCCTTCGACCTCGAACGCGGCCGGACGCTCGGCATCGTCGGCGAGTCGGGCTCCGGGAAGTCCGTCACCAACCTGACCATCCTCGGCCTGCACAACCCGATGTTCACCACCGTCGAGGGCGAGATCCTGCTGGACGGACAGGAGCTGACCACGGCCCGCGAGTCGGACCTGGAGAAGCTGCGCGGCAACAAGGTCGCGATGGTCTTCCAGGACCCGCTCACCGCGCTCTCCCCGTACTACACGGTGGGCCGCCAGATCGCCGAGCCCTATATGAAGCACCGGGGCGCGTCGAAGAAGGCCGCCTGGGAGCGGGCGGTGGAGATGCTCGGCAAGGTCGGCATCCCGCACCCCCGGGAGCGGGCGAAGGACTACCCCCACCAGTTCTCCGGCGGCATGCGCCAGCGCGCGATGATCGCCATGGCCCTGGTCTGCGACCCCGACCTGCTGATCGCCGACGAGCCGACCACCGCCCTCGACGTGACCGTCCAGGCGCAGATCCTCGACCTGCTCAAGGACCTTCAGCAGGAGGTCGGTTCGGCCATCGTGTTCATCACGCACGACCTGGGCGTCATCGCCGACATGGCCGACGACATCATGGTGATGTACGCGGGCGGGGCGATCGAACGCGGGAGCACGAACGAGGTGCTGCGCTCACCCCGACACCCGTACACCTGGGGCCTGTTGAACTCCATGCCCCGGCTGGACTCGGACCTGGGCGCACCCCTGGCCCCCATCCCCGGCGCCCCGCCCTCGCTGCTCAACCCGCCCTCCGGCTGCCGGTTCCACCCCCGCTGCACCTTCCAGGACCGGGTCGGCGGCGGCCGCTGTGCGAACGAACGCCCGCTGCTCGCCCCCGACCGCGCCTCCGCCTGCCATCTCACGGCGGAGCAGAAGCGGACCATCTTCGTCGAAGAGATCAAGCCCCGACTGGGGTAGGTACAGGCCGGCCCCAAGGAGGAGCACGTGAAGAAAGAGGACCTCGTCCTCCCCGCACCCAGGGAGGCCTCCCCGCAGGGGGAGCCGTTGCTGGCGGTGGCGGGGCTGACCAAGCACTTCCCGGTCAAGGGCGGCTTCCCGATCCGGCGGACCGTCGGATCGGTCCAGGCGGTGGACGGCATCGACCTGACCGTGGCCGTCGGGGAGACCTTCGGCCTGGTGGGGGAGTCGGGCTGCGGCAAGTCGACCACCGGGCGGCTGATCACCCGGCTCATGGAGCCCACGGCCGGCACGATCACCTACCGCGGCCAGGACATCAGCCGCGCCTCACGCAAACAGCTGGCGCCCATCCGGTCCGAGATCCAGATGATCTTCCAGGACCCCTATTCCTCCCTCAACCCCCGCCAGACCGTCGGCAAGATCATCTCCGGTCCGATGGAGATCAACGGGATCGAGCCCGAGGGCGGGCGCGAGAAGCGGGTGCGGGAGCTGCTGGAGATCGTGGGCCTCAACCCCGAGCACTACAACCGCTTCCCGCACGAGTTCTCCGGGGGTCAGCGCCAGCGCATCGGCGTGGCCCGGGCGCTGGCCCTCGAACCGAAGCTGATCGTGGCCGACGAGCCGGTCTCCGCGCTCGACGTGTCCATCCAGGCCCAGGTGATGAACCTGCTCCAGCAGGTGCAGCGGGACCTCGGCATCGCGTTCCTGTTCATCGCCCACGACCTGGCCGTCGTACGGCACTTCTCGCAGCGCGTGGCCGTGATGTACCTCGGCAAGATCATCGAGGTCGGGGACCGCGACTCCATCTACATCCGGCCACGCCACCCCTACACCCACGCCCTGCTCTCCGCGGTCCCCGAGGTCGCGATCACGGAGGGGGACGCGCCCCGGCGGGAGCGGATCCGGCTGGCCGGAGACGTGCCGTCGCCCATCTCCCCGCCCTCCGGCTGCCGCTTTCGCACCCGGTGCTGGAAGGCGCAGGACAAGTGCGCCGCCGAGGAGCCGCCGCTGGTCCGGATCTCCGGCAACCACGAGGGCCATCTGACGGCCTGCCACTTCCCCGAGGAGCCGACGATCGAGGGGCGTGCGGAGGACATCGTCCTGGACCCGGCGCTGGCTGCGCTGGAGGAGGGCGGCGAAGGGTAGCCGCCGGGGCGGAATCGACGCCGATGCGCGTGGGGGCGGGGGACTGGGCGGGGGGAGGGGGTGTGCGGGTCGGCGGCGGTGCCGGTGCCGGTGAGTCGGCGTCGGCGTCCGTCAAGCCGTCGGGGCCGCCTCCGCCACCGTGATGATCTCGGGGCTCGCGGGGGTCAACGGCCCCCTCCCCCAGTCGCCGTACTGCTCCACCACCCGCAGTCCCGCCTCGGCGAGGAGGCCGGCGAGGGGCTCGGGGCCGAGGAAGCGGAGCGTGGCGCGGCTGACCCTGCGCCGGGGCCAGCCGGGGCTCTCGAAGGTCTCGGTGAACGTGACCCGGTCCCCGGCGTGCACGCCCTCGACCTCGTGCCACACCCGTACGACCGTGCCGTCCGGGCCGGTCGCCTCGCGCACCCGGTCCGGGGTCCAGGTCTCCCAGGCCCGCGCCCCGGGGTGCCGCGTCTCGAACACGAACCGGCCGCCGTCGCCCAGAGCCGACCGCACGGACCGCAGCGCGGTGCGCACCTCCTCGTCGCCGAGCAGCACCTGGAAGGCGTGCCCCTTCATCACGACGAGGTCGAACTCCCGGTCCCACAGCCGGCTGCGGAGGTCGCCGAGCACCCACTCCACGCCGGGCGCCCGCCGCCGGGCCTGGACGAGCATCGCGGCCGCCGGGTCGAGGCCCACCAGCCGCCCCGGGTGGCCGTCGCTCCCGGCGCGCGCGAGCAGCCGGCCCGTGCCGCAGCCGACGTCCAGCACCGTGCCGGCGGACCTGACGAGGTCCAGATAGAAGTCGTCGTCCGGACCCCACGGATTGATGCTGTCGTACAGCGCGGCGAGTGCGAGATCCGCGAACGAATGATCGACCACCGCGGCAGTCTGCCACACGGCGGTGCACGGCAGCACAAGATCCACAACAATGGGGAAATTCCCTCGACAACCGTGCCCGCGGCCGGACATGCTCCCCCGCGATGACCAGAACAGACGACATGCCTCCGGCGTGGGACGAGCGCACCCAGCTCACCACGTTCCTCGACTACGCCCGTGACACCGCCCGCGCGAAGTGCGAGGACCTCTCCGACGGGGACGCCCGCAAGGCGCCGCTGTCCGGCTCGCCGCTGATGACCCCGAGCGGCCTGATCAACCATCTGCGGTGGGTCGAGTACTACTGGTTCCAGGTGATGTTCCTCGGCGAGGCGGACGAGGGCCCGTGGACCGACGAGGACCCCGACCGCGAGATGCGCATCGCGGTCGACTTCCCGCTCGCGCAGCTGCTGGCGGAGTACGACGAACAGGCCGCCCGGTACCGGGAGTTGGTCGCCGCGCACGATCTGGACGCCAAGGCGAAGCAGCCCGCCCGCGACGGCCGTGCGGTGGACCTCCGCTGGATCCTGCTGCACCTGATCGAGGAGACGGCCCGGCACAACGGTCACCTCGACGTCCTGCGCGAGCTGATCGACGGGAAGACCGGGGTGTGAAACGGGCGTCGAAGCGGGCAGTGGGAGACCACGGGCAGTGAAAGACCGCGGCAGTGAAAGACCACTGAAAGACCACTGAAAGACCACTGAAAGATCGCTGAAAGAGCGCGGAAAGGCTGTGCCCGCAGTCTTGTTCGAGCGGGGCGGGCGACCCACGGGGGAAACACGGCGCCCGCCCCGCTTTTTCTGCCTGGTGGGCCCCCGCTTTCGGAGGGGCCGCCGGTGTCCGAGGCGCATGACACGAAGCTCACCGCGGGCGAGCGCGAGCGCTACCGTGCGAATCACGCCTACTTCCGCGCCGCCGACCCGCGGCCCGCCGGCGATCCCTGGGACTCCCAACTCCTGCTGAAGCACGCCCGGGTGACCGTCCTCGGCGTCGGCGGCGCGGGCAGCCACGCCGCCTGGTCGCTGGCCGCCGCCGGGGTCGGCTCCGTGCACCTCGTGGACCCCGGGCGGGTCGAGGAGCCCCATCTCGCCTGGCAGTCGCTGTACACCGAGGCCGATCTGGGCCGCCCCAAGGCGGAGGTCGCCGCCCGTCGTCTCACCGCCGTCAACTCCATGGGCCGCCACACCTACGAGGCCCGGCGCGCCGACACCGAGGAGGCCCTGACCGCGCTCGTCCGGGACTGCGACGTCTTCGCCCTCTGCACGGACGGGATGGACGGGATGGACGGGATGGACGGGGCGGGCGGGACAGGCGGCGCAGACGGTGCGGACGGCACGGACGGCGACCGTATCCGCGAGGCGGCGAGCCGCGTCTGCGTCACCCTGGGCGTGCCCTGGGTCTGCGCCGGAACCGACGGACTCCTCGCCACGGTCGGCGTCTACGCCCCCGAAGGACCCTGCTTCGAGTGCGTCGCCGCGGGCGAGGGGGAGCGGCCCGAGCCCGGCCGGAAGCCGTCCCCAGCGCCGGCCCCCGTCGCCGGGGTCTGCGGACAGCTCGTCGCCCACGAGGTCGTCTCCCTGCTCACCGGCATCGCCACGACCCCGCCGGGCTATGTCCGGGGCCTGCACCTGAACGCCCCCGACCAGCACGTCTTCGTACGGCATCCGGCCCGCCCGGACTGCCGGTCGTGCCATCCCCAGGCCGGCTGTCCGGCCGATCAGGCGCCGACGTAGGCCGCCAGGTGCTCGCCGGTGAGGGTGGAGCGGTCGGCGACGAGGTCGGCCGGGGCGCCCTCGAAGACGATCCGGCCGCCGTCGTGGCCGGCGCCGGGGCCGAGGTCGATGATCCAGTCGGCGTGCGCCATGACCGCCTGGTGGTGCTCCACGACGATGACCGACCTGCCGGAGTCCACGAGCCGGTCGAGCAGGCCGAGCAGCTGTTCGACGTCGGAGAGGTGGAGGCCCGCGGTCGGCTCGTCGAGAACGTAGACGGGCTGGTCGCCGCCCTTCTCGCCCAGGTGCGTGGCGAGCTTGAGCCGTTGCCGTTCGCCGCCGGACAGCGTGGTCAGCGGCTGGCCCAGGCTGAGGTAGCCGAGGCCGACGTCGGCGAGCCGGCCGAGGATCGTGTGCGCGGCCGGGACGCGGGCCTCGCCGGCGCCGAAGAACTCCTCGGCCTCGGTCACCGACATCGCCAGCACCTCGCTGATGTCCCGGCCGCCGAGGCGGTATTCGAGCACCGACGCCTCGAACCGCTTTCCCTCGCACTCCTCGCAGGTGGTGGCGACGCCGGCCATCATCGCCAGGTCGGTGTAGACGACCCCGGCGCCGTTGCAGGTGGGGCAGGCGCCCTCGGAGTTGGCGCTGAACAGCGCCGGCTTCACGCCGTTGGCCTTGGCGAACGCCTTGCGGATCGGCTCGAGCAGCCCGGTGTAGGTCGCCGGGTTGCTGCGCCGTGAGCCCTTGATCGGGGCCTGGTCGACCGAGACCACGCCCGCGCCGGCCGGGATCGAGCCGTGCACCAGCGAGCTCTTGCCGGAACCGGCGACCCCGGTGACGACGACGAGGACCCCGAGCGGGACGTCGACGTCCACGTCCCGCAGGTTGTTCGCCCGCGCGCCCCGGATCTCCAGCGTGCCGGTGGGCTTGCGCACCGACTCCTTGAGGGAGGCCCGGTCGTCGAAGTGGCGGCCGGTGACCGTGCCGGCGGTCCGCAGCCCCTCGACGGTGCCCTCGAAGCAGACCGCTCCGCCCGCCGTGCCCGCGCCGGGACCGAGGTCGACGACATGGTCGGCGATCGCGATGGTCTCCGGCTTGTGCTCCACGACGAGCACCGTGTTGCCCTTGTCCCGCAGCCGCAGCAGCAGGTCGTTCATCCGCTGGATGTCATGGGGGTGCAGGCCGATGGTGGGCTCGTCGAAGACGTAGGTGGTGTCGGTGAGCGAGGAGCCGAGGTGGCGGATCATCTTGACGCGCTGCGCCTCGCCGCCGGACAGCGTGCCGGCCGGGCGGTCGAGCGAGAGATAGCCGAGGCCGATCTCCACGAACGACTCGAGGGTGTGCCGGAGCGTGGTGAGCAGCGGGGCCACCGACGGCTCGTCGAGGTCGCGCACCCAGGCGGCCAGGTCGCTGATCTGCATCGCGCAGGCGTCGGCGATGCTGATCCGCCCGATCTTCGAGGACCGGGCCCCCTCGTTGAGCCGGGTGCCGTCGCACTCGGGGCAGGCGGTGAAGGTGACCGCCCGCTCCACGAACTCCCGGATGTGCGGCTGCATGCCCTCCTTGTCCTTGGCGAGCATCGACTTCTGGATCCGCGGGATCAGACCCTCGTAGGTCATGTTGATGCCCGCGATCTTCATCCTGGTCGGCTCGCGGTGGAGGAAGTCCTGGAGTTCCTTCTTGGTGTATTCGCGGATCGGCTTGTCCGGGTCGTAGAAGCCGGACTCGCTGTAGAGCCGGTAGTTCCAGCCGCCCGCCTTGTAGCCGGGGACGGTCAGCGCGCCCTCGTTGAGCGACTTGGAGTCGTCGTAGAGCTGGGTGAGGTCGAGGTCGGTGACGGCGCCGCGGCCTTCGCAGCGCGGACACATGCCGCCGGTGATTTTGAAGCTGCGCCGCTCCTTCACGGTCTGCCCGCCGCGTTCCACGGTGACCGCGCCGGCCCCGCTGATCGAGGCGACGTTGAAGGAGTACGCCTTGGGCGAGCCGATGTGGGGCCTGCCGAGCCGGCTGAAGAGGATGCGCAGCATCGCGTTGGCGTCGGTGGCGGTGCCGACGGTGGAGCGGGGGTCGGCGCCCATCCGCTGCTGGTCGACGATGATCGCGGTGGTCAGCCCGTCGAGCACGTCGACCTCGGGCCGCGCCATCGTCGGCATGAAGCCCTGGACGAAGGCGCTGTAGGTCTCGTTGATCAGCCGCTGCGACTCCGCGGCGATCGTGCCGAACACCAGCGAGCTCTTGCCGGAGCCGGAGACGCCGGTGAACACCGTCAGCCGGCGTTTGGGGATCTCGACGCTGACGTCCTTGAGGTTGTTCACGCGCGCGCCGTGCACCCGGATCAGACCGTGGCTGTCGGCGACATGCGGCTCGGACGACTGGGTCTTGGGCGGTGCCGATGTCGGCGTCGGTGTCTGCGTCTGGGTCCTGGCGGCCATGGCTATCGCCGTTCCTGGATGCGGACCATGTTGCCCGCCGGGTCGCGGAAGGCGCAGTCGCGGACCCCGTACGGCTGCTCGGTCGGCTCCTGGACGACCTCGACGTCGCCTGCCTGGAGCCGGGCGAAGGTGTCGTCGAGGTCGGGGGTGGCCAGGAGGATGCTGCCGTAGGTGCCCTTGGCCATCATCTCGGCGATCGTGCGGCGCTCGTCCTCGGTGACGCCGGGGTCGGCGGCCGGCGGATGCAGGACGATGGACGTGCCGGGCTGGCCGACCGGGCCGACCGTGATCCAGCGCAGCCCCGCGTAGCCGACGTCGTTGCGCACCTCGAAGCCGAGGGCGTCGCGGTAGAAGGCCAGCGCCGCCTCGGGGTCGTCCTGCGGGAGGAAGCTCGAGTGAATCGTGATGTCCATGGCCGTCACGCTAGCCGGGGCTCTGGGACGGCGCTTCTCGATTCCTGATCGGTCTGGTCACCTGTTTCGCCACGCAGGACGGCATCCCCGCCGTCGCGCTCGCCGCGAGCCGCCGGTAGGCGCTGGGCGGCATCCCGACGAGTTCGCTGAAGCGGGTGCTGAAGGTGCCCAGCGACTGGCAGCCGACCGCGAAGCAGACCTCCGTGACGCTGAGGTCGCCGCGGCGCAGCAGGGCCATCGCGCGCTCGATGCGGCGGGTCATGAGATAGCCGTAGGGCGACTCGCCGTAGGCGGCCCGGAACTCGCGGCTGAGGTGTCCGGCCGACATGTGCACCCCGCGGGCGAGGGCCTCGACGTCCAGCGGCTGCGCGTACTCCCGGTCGATCCGGTCGCGGACGCGGCGCAGGCGCGCGAGGTCGCGCAGGCGCTGCGGGTCGGCGGCTCCGGCGGGTCTGCTGGTCACCTCAGAAGCCTGCCACATCGCACGGGGCGGCGGTCGGGGCCGCGAAGCGGAGCTGTTGGCTTGATCCCGACCCTGTCCGTCCCCTCGGTCGCCGTTGGAAGGGGCTGGCGTTGCCCGGCCGTCGTGGCTGCATTACGTTCTGTGAATGCTCACCCCACGGCTCAGGTTCCGCCTGCTCGGACCCCTGGACGTCGAGATCGACGGCCGGGCCGTCGTGCTCACCGGGCGGCAGCGCGCACTGTGCGCGGTGCTCCTGCTGCACGCCAACCACGTCGTCTCCGTCGACCGGCTGATTCAGTGCCTGTGGGACGACCGTCCGCCGGGCGCGGGCGCGGCGCGCGTACGGGCCCTGGTCGCGGAGGTGCGCCGGGCGCTCGGCCCCTCGGGACCGGAGGTGCTGGCCACCCGCCGCCCGGGATACGTCATGCACGCGAGCCCCGACGAACTGGACCTGCTCGCCTTCGAGGACCTCATCCGGGACGGCTCGCGGGCCGCGGCCGACGGCGACTGGCGCACGGCCCGGGGCCGTGGCGAACAGGCCCTCGCGCTGTGGCGGGGCGAGCCCCTGTCGGACCTGTCGGAGGCGGCGGTGCGCGAGGCCGAGCGGCAACGCCTCGGCGAACTGCACCTCGCGGCCCGGGAGGGCATGGCGGAGGCGGAGATCGAGACCGGCCGCCACCGGGAGGCCATCGCCGAGCTCCTCCGGCTGACGGCCGCCCACCCGCTGCGCGAACGCCCGCACGCGCTGCTGATGCGCGCGCTCCAACAGGACGGCCGCACCGCCGAGGCCCTGGAGCTGTACACCGCGCTGCGCCGCCGCATGGTCGACGAGCTGGGCATGGAGCCGTCGGACGACATCAGGGCCCTGCACGGCCGTCTGCTGCAAGGCGGCGGCGCCCCCGCAGCGGCCCCGCCCGGACGCCCCGCCGCCACCGCCCCCGCCCATCCCGTCCCGCGCCAACTCCCGCCCGCACCACGGCGCTTCGTCGGCCGCGACGGGGAGCTGGACCGCCTCGACGCCTGTCTGCGCACCGCCGAGCCCCTCGCCCTGATCGTCGGCCCGGCCGGCGTCGGCAAGAGCGCCCTGGCGCTGCACTGGGCCCACCGGGTCGCCGACCGCTTCCCCGACGGGCAGCTCTTCCTCGACCTGCGCGGCTTCGACAACGCCGAGCCGATGACCCCTCAGGAGGCCCTGCCCCTCCTCCTCCAGGGCCTGGGCTGCGCCCCGCGCGACATCCCGCTGGGCGCGGAGGCGCAGACCGCGCTGTACCGGACGCTGCTGGCGGACCGCCGGGTGCTGGTCGTCCTGGACGACGTCGCCGACGCCTCCTCCGTACGGCAGCTGCTGCCCGCCTCCGAGGGCTCCCTGACGCTGGTGACCAGCCGGGACAAGCTCAGCGGCCTGGTCACCCTCGACGGGGCCTACCGGGTCTCCTGCGACGTCCTCGACAGCGCCGCCGCCCTGGAGCTGATCAGCGGCGCGGTCGGCGCGGAGGCCGTCGCCGCCGACCCGGAGGCCGCCGCCCGGCTGGTCGAGCTCTGCGACCGGCTGCCGCTCGCCCTGTGCGTCGCCGGCTCCTGGATCGGCGACCGGCCGGGCAGCATCCGCGCCTACGTCCGCGACCTCGCCGACCGCGGCCGGCTGGCCCGGCTGCACGTCGAGGGCGAGGAGTCCGTCGCCGTACGGGCCGCGCTGGACCTGTCCTACGGGGTGCTGCCGCAGGAGGCGCGGCGGGCCTTCCGCTCGCTGGGCGTGCTGCCGGGCACGGGCCGGTCGGTCGCGGCGGCCGCCGCTGCCGCCGGGCTCGACGAGCCGGGCACCGCCGACCTGCTGCGGCTGGCCCAGCGCGTCCACCTGCTGCGCGACGTCGAGCACGGCCGCCCCGCCTGGCACGACCTCGTGCACGAGTACGCCCGCGACCGCACCGCCGCGGAGGACGCGCCGCAGGAGCGGGCGGCCGCCGTCGAACGCGTCCTCGACCACTATCTGCAGAGCGTCGTCCACGCGGCCGCGACCGCGGGCCTGTACGTCATGCGCATGCGCCCGAGCCCCGTCGAGGGCTCCCTGGCACGGGAGTTCGCCACCGCCGAGGAGGCGTACGCCTGGTTCGACGGCGAGTGGGACGACATCGCCGCCGCCATCGGCCACGCCGCCGAGCACGGCCCCGCCCGCTTCGTCTGGTGGCTGGTGGACGCCCTCCAGGACCTCTTCCACCACCGTCGCCCGCTCTCCGACTGGATGCGGCTGGCCGGCCTCGCCCGGGAGGTGGCCGCGCGCGAAGGGGACGAGGTCGGCCAGGCCTCCATGTGCCTGTCCCTGGGCAGCGCCCGCTGGCGCAACGGCGACCTGCGCGGGGCCCTGGCGGAGTACGAGGAGGCGGAGGAGCTGGCGCGCCGCGCCGGGTGGACGTACGGCGAGGCCGGCAGCCTCCAGGGCAAGGGCGTCACCCTCAAGCTCCTGGGCGAGCTGCGCCGCGCCCTGCCCTGCTACGACCGCGCCCTCGCGCTCTACCGCACCCTGGGCAACGTCAAGAACGTGGAGATCATGCTGATCAACACGGCGTCCCTGAACCTCGCCCTGGGCCGCCTCGACGCGGCCGAGGAGGCGGCCTGCGCGGCCCTCGACCTGATCGGCGACACCGCCCACCACAACCGCGCGATGGCCCTCGTCAACCTCGCCCTGGTGCTCCAGCGACAGGCCCGGTTCGCGGAGGCGGCGAGCGCGCTGCGCACCTGCTTCCTCGTCTCCCGCGAATCCGGCTCCACCTACACCGAGGCCGTGGCCCTGGAGGCGCTGGGCCGGGTGCGCGCCGACGCCGGCCAGGACGACCGTGCGCTCCTCGCCTACGAGGACGCCCTCGCCGTCTCCCGCCGGGTGGAGAACCGCAACTGCCAGGTCGACTCGCTGGTGGGTCTGGCGTCGGTGAAGCTGCGCGCGGGCCGCGCGGAGGAGGCGGCCGACCATCTCGACGCCGCGTTCGAGACCGCCGAGCGCACCGGGCACCGCGCGGGCCTCGTCGAGGTCCTGCTGGCCCGCGCCGACCTGGCCCGCTTCCAGGGCCGCCCCGCCGAGGCCCTGGACCGCCTGGAGCGCGCCGAACGCCTCGCGGCCGACGGCAACCCCCTCACCCTCCCGCGCATCCACCTCGCCGCCGCCCTGACCCTGCTGGAGACCGGCGAGCCGGTCCGGGCCCAGGACGCGGCGGCGGAGGCCGTCAAGCTGGCCCACACCTCCGGCCAGCGCCTGGTGCACGCCCGGGCCGCCGCCGCCCTGGCGTCCGCCCACGAGGCCCAGGGCGACGCCGAACAGGCCCGCATCGCCCACACCGAGGCCGGGACCGCGCTCTCCGCGATCGCGGGCCTCGGCCCCCCGCCCGACCCCGGCGGCCGCGCCGCCGGAGGCCCCCTGCCCCACCGCCGTCACCATGACCTCCCCCTCGACGCGGAGTCCCGCCTGACCCTGTACCTGACCGAACACTTCGCGGACTGAGGCCGCCCGACGCGGGTCGGTCAGACGCTCGCCGCGTACGCCGTACGTCCCTGGAGGCGCGGGTCGCCGGACAGGATCCGCCCGTGCAGGGCACGCACCTCCGGGCCGGGCTCGCAGCCCAGCAGGTCGACCATGCGCAGGCGCAGCAGCTGGAAGCAGTCCAGGGCGTCCGCCTGCCGGCCGCCCCGGTACAGGGCGAGCATCAGCAGGCCGGCGACCTTCTCGTCGAACGGGTGCATTTCCGCCAGCCAGTGCAGCTGCGGCAGGCACTCCTCGTGCCGCCCCGAGCGCAGATACAGCTCCGTGCTGCCGACCAGCGCCTCCCGGTGCTCGCGGCGCAGCGCCACCCGCGCCGACTCCGCCCAGGCCGTGCGCACGTCCGACAGCGGCTCGCCCCGCCACAGCTCCAGGGCCCGCCCGTAGAGGTCGAGCGCGGCCTCGGTCTCGCCGACGCGCGCCGTGTGCTGCGCCTGCCGTACCAGGGCGCGGAAGCGGGAGGTGTCCACGCTGTGCTCGTCGACCACGAGGACGTAACCGCCGCGCTTGCGGGCCAGTTCGAAGCCCTGGCCGGCCTGTCCGTCGGGCTGCAGCGCCTTGCGCAGCCGGGTGGCCTGGATGTACAGGGCGTCGCGAGGATGCTGGGGCCGCCGCTCCGGCCACACCCGCTCGATCAGCGCCTCGTCGGACACGAACGTGCCCGGGGCCCACGCCAGCGCCGCCAGCAGCAGCCTGGTGCCGTGCGGCAGCGGCAGTTTGTCGCCGGAGTGGGCGCGTGCCTCGACGCAGCCGAGCAGCTGAATTTCCATGGCTTTCCCCGTACCTCGAACCACTGGAGTCTCTACTGTGCGCGGCGGGTGTTCGGCTGGCGCATGGATGCTGCACGGGTGGAAAGAGTGAAGGCCCGCGCCGGGTGAGCGCGGGCCTTCGTTCCCCTGGACCGGACGTTCGTGGGCTCGGGTCAATGGGCCGGGAATGTCCGCTCCGAAAGGAGGCGACTGACGGTAAAGGGGTGTGTCAGACCGCCGCCTCGGGGTCCTTGGAGAGACGGGGAGCGGGCACGGTGACCTGGGCGTCCGCCGTCTCGGGGTAGTGGCACGCCGTCAGGTGACCGGGCTTGTTGCCCTCCACCTGCACCAGCGGCGGGGCCTCGGACGCGCACTTGTCCGTCGCCTTCCAGCAGCGGGTGCGGAACCGGCAGCCGGAGGGCGGGTTGATGGGCGAGGGCACGTCGCCGACCAGGCGGATGCGCTCCCGGGCCGGGGCTCCCTCGTCCTCCACCGTGGCCTCGGGCACGGCCGACAGCAGCGCCCGGGTGTAGGGGTGGCGCGGGTTGCCGTACAGGTCGTCGCGGTCGGCGATCTCGACGATCCGGCCGAGGTACATGACCGCGACGCGCTGCGAGAAGTGCCGTACGACGGCCAGGTCGTGGGCGATGAAGACGAAGGCGATGCCCAGGTCCCGCTGCACCTTCTGGAGCAGGTTGACGACCTGCGCCTGGATGGACACGTCGAGCGCGGAGACCGGCTCGTCGGCCACGATCAGCTTCGGTTCGAGGGCCAGCGCCCGGGCCACGCCGATGCGCTGGCGCTGACCGCCGGAGAACTCGTGCGGGAAGCGGTTGTAGTGCTCGGGGTTGAGGCCGACGATCTCCAGCAGCTCCCGCACGCGCGCCTCGCGCCCGCCGGCCGGGTGGATGTCGTTGATCTCCATCGGACCGGAGATGATCTTTCCGACGGTCTGGCGCGGGTTCAGCGACGCGTACGGGTCCTGGAAGATCATCTGGATCTCGGACCGGATCGGCGCCAGCTGCTTGCGTCCCGCGTGCGTGATGTCCTGACCGCGGTACGAGATCGTCCCGCCGGTCGGCTCCAGGAGCCGGGTGATCAGCCGGCCCGTCGTCGACTTGCCGCAGCCGGACTCGCCGACCAGGCCGAGGCTCTCGCCCTCGGCGACCTGGAAGTCGAGCCCGTCGACGGCCTGCACGGCGCCGACCGTCCGCCGGATCGGGAAGCCGCCCTTGATCGGGAAGTGCTTGGTGAGCCCGGAGACGTCCAGGAGGGGAGTGGTGCTGCTCATGGTGGTGAAATCCCGTCTCTTGTACGTCAGTTCGCCGCGCTGCCGGCGAGTTCGGCGAAGAACTCGGCGCGCTGGTCGGCAGTCAGGTGGCAGGCGGAACCCCGTCCGTCCGTGAGCTCCAGGAGCGGACTCTCCTTGGCGCACCGGCCCCCGTCGACCTTGTCGGCGAAGGCGCACCGCGGGTGGAAGCGGCAGCCCGAGGGCGGGTTCAGCAGCGACGGCGGCGAACCCGGGATCGGGTTGAGCGGCACGTCCACCGGGTGGTCCAGGCTCGGCATCGAGCTCAGCAGCCCCAGCGTGTACGGGTGCTGCGGCGAGCGCAGCACCTCCCGCTTGGTGCCGCGCTCCACGCACCGGCCGCCGTACATCACCAGCACGTCGTCGGCGATGTCGGCGATGACGCCCAGGTCGTGGGTGATGAAGATGATCGCGGTGCCGAACTCCTGCTGGAGGTCCTTGAGCAGGTCCATGATCTGGGCCTGCACGGTCACGTCGAGGGCCGTGGTCGGCTCGTCGGCGATCAGCAGCTCGGGGTCGCACACCAGCGCCATCGCGATCATCGCGCGCTGGCGCATACCGCCGGAGAACTGGTGCGGGTAGTCGTCCACCCGGGTCTCCGGCTGCGGGATCCCCACCCGCGTCAGCATCTCGATGGCCCGGGCACGCGACTCCTTCTTGGAGGCGCCGGTGTGCTTGCGGTACGTCTCGCTGATCTGCTTGCCGATGGTGTGGAACGGCGACAGCGAGGCCAGGGCGTCCTGGAAGATCATGGCCATCTTGTTGCCGCGCAGCCGCTCCAGCTCCTTCTCGGAGGCCGTCAGCAGCTCCTTGTCGTCGAGGACGATCTCGCCCTCGATCGCGGTGCGGTCGCGGTCGTGCAGACCCAGGACGGCCAGGTTGGTGACCGACTTGCCGGAGCCCGACTCGCCCACGATGCCGAGCGTCTTGCCCTTCAGCAGGTCGAACGAGAGACCGTCGACGGCCTTGACGACGCCGTCCTCGGTGGAGAAGTGAACTTTCAGGTCCCTGACGGAGAGGAAGGGCTGCTGATCGGTGCTCGTCACGGGGACGCTCCTGGGGGGTGATGCGGGGGGTAGGGGGCTACGGCGGAGGTCAGGCGAGCCGGATCCGCGGGTCGATGAGCGCGTAGACGGCATCGACGACGATGTTGAAGAACACGATCGCACCGGAGGCCAGCACGGTGACGCCCAGCAGCATCGGCAGATCGCTCTGGTCCACGGAGTGCACCGCGAGCCGGCCGATGCCCTGGAGGCTGAAGGTCGACTCGGTGATGATCGCGCCGCCGATGAGCGTGCCCAGGTCGATGCCGAAGACCGTGACGATCGGGCCCATCGCACCGCGCCAGGCGAACCGGAAGAACACGTTCGCCCGGGACAGGCCCTTGGCGCGGGCCGTGCGGACGTAGTCCTCGCTGAGCTGCTCCACCAGCTGGGAGCGGGCCATGCGGGTGTAGTTGGCGGTGAAGATGATCGCCAGCACCAGCCAGGGCAGCAGCAGCCCGGAGAACCAGGCGGCCGGGTCCTCGGTGAGCGGGGTGTACGACGGCTGGTCGAGGATGCCCAGCTTCGAGACCAGGAAGAACATGGCGATGTAGCCGACGAAGTAGATCTGCAGGGACGAGCCGAGCAGCGACGCCGAACTGGCGAACTTGTCCAGGAACTTGCCCTGCTTGAGGGCTGCGAGCATGCCCGCGCCGACGCCGAGGAACAGGAAGACGACGGCCGCGCCGAAGGCCAGCGACAGGGTCAGCGGCAGCCGGTCCATGAGCGTCGCGAAGACGGGCTCGCGGTTGGCGAAGGAGTAGCCCAGGCAGGGCGCGTCGCAGTGGCCGTAGCCGGTGTACTCGCGGCCGACGAAGACGCCCTTGAGCCACTCCCAGTACTGGACCGGGATCGGGTGGTCGATGCCCAGGTTGTGCCGCACCTGCGCGAGCACGTCGGGGGTGCAGTTCTTGCCGCACGACATCATGGCGGGGTCACGCGGAACGGCGTAGAAGAGCCAGAAGGTGACGGCGCTGATGATCAACAGGATGACCATCGCGCCGGTGACTCGGCGGACAAGGAAGCGGAGCATGGGGCGTGACTTTCCGGACGGGGCGCCGTCGCCGGGGGAGTTGTGAGGGGGGTGGGCCGCAGGGGGCGGCCGCCGTGACGGCCGCCCCCCGAGGATCGTGCGCGCTTACTTCATGGCGTACAGCTTGGTGAGCGCGATGCAGGTGTTGCCGGCGTCGTACACGATGTTGCCGACCTTGGATCCGTACATCCAGTTGCGGATCGAGTGGTAGTCGGGCACGCAGGCCGCGAGCTCCATGATCTGGCGGTCGATGGCGCCCCAGGCCTTGTTGGCGGCCGACGCGTCGGCGACGAGGGACGCGGCGTCGATGGCCTTGTTGACGCTCGTGTCGTTCAGCTGCGACCAGTTGGTGCCGCCGTCCGCGACCGCCTTGCCGGACCAGCAGGGGTAGAAGACGGAGTAGCCGCCCGGCCAGTCCGGGCTCCAGCCGGCGGCGAACAGGTCGAACTCGTTGTCGAGCTTGCTGATCTGGGTGTAGAAGGTCGACTTGTCGACCTGCTTGTTGACGACCGTGAAGCCCGCCGCCTCCAGGGCCTGCTTGATGGCGACGGCCTGCTTCACCGCGTTGTCGGACTGCTGGTAGGCGATGACCAGCTTCTGGCCCACCTTGCCGGCTTCCTTCAGCAGGGCCTTGGCCTTGGCCGGGTCGCCACCGGGCTTCTTGTCCACGCCGTACAGGTCGAACTTCTCGTAACCGGGGGTCACCGGGCTGAGGATCGTGGTGGCCAGCTCGCTGGTGGAGGCGCCGCCGCGGATGGTCTGCAGCTGCTGGTGCGGCCACGCCCAGTTGATCGCCTGACGGATCTTGACGTCCGTGATGCGCTTGGTGTTGATCGGCCAGTAGTAGGTGACCGTGTCGATCGCGGTGAGGACGCGCTTCTTCAGCGTGGCGTTGGTCAGGACCTGGGCGATGCGCTCAGGGGCGATCTCGTTGAAGATCGACATCGTGTACTGGTCGTTGCCCTTGTCCGCGATGTAGCGGTCGGTCGACGCCAGCAGCTCGAAGCCGTACTGGAAGAGGAACTTGTCCGGGTAGGCGTTGCGGATCGGGTCCGTCTTGGCGTCCCAGTGCTCGTTGCGCACGTAGGTCATCGACTTGCCGATGCTGCGGCTGTCGATGCGGTACGGGCCGCAGGAGAAGGGCTGCTTGTCGTACTTCTCCTTGGTGTCCTTGGCCTTGGGCACCAGGGCGTAACCGCGCATCGCGAGCGTGAAGTTGAAGTCGCCGCGGGCCTCGCTGAGGCGGAAGGTGACGGTCTTGCCGGAGACCTCGATGGAGTCGAGGTGCTTGCCGCCGTAGGGGCCCTTGTAGTCCTTCGCGCCCTCGAGCCAGTTCTGGACGTAGCGGGGGCCCTCGGTGATGAACGTGGCGTAGATGCGCTCGAAGGTGTGGCGGACGTCGTCGCCGGTGACCTCGGAGCCGTCCTCCCACTTCAGGCCGTCCTTCAGGGTGAAGGACCAGGTCTTGCCGCCGTCCTTCATGGTTCCGGCGTCGGTGGCGAGGTCGCCGACCAGCGTGGCGCCGCCCTTGTCGTCGATCTTGTAGCCGGTCAGACCGCGCAGGATCGGGACGGTGATGGCGCCGGTGGTCGAGGAGTAGATCTGCGCCGGGTCCAGGTGGTCCATGTCGAACTGGTCGAGAGAGTAGATCGTCCCGCCCTTGACCGCGCCCGTGACCTCCGGAGCCGGACCCGTGGAGTCGGCCTTGGTGCCGACCGGGATCTCGGTCTTCTTGGTGCCGGTGACCTTGGGGGCCTTGGCGTTGCCGGAGCCGCCCTCGCTGCCGCTGCTGCAGGCGGACAGCACCGTGGTGGAGGCTGCGACCACACCGGTGGCGATCATGAAGTTTCTGCGGGAAAAGGACATGGAGAGCCTGCCTAGTAGGTCAATCGGGACGGTCGGGACCAGCCGGACGTCGTTGAACCGGGCCGGTGGTGGAGCTGGGTGTTACCGCTTGGACTTCGGGTCGAGAGCGTCGCGCACCGAGTCGCCGAGCAGGTTGAAAGCGAGGACGAAGATCACCATCGACAGGCCCGGGAAGAGCATGAACGTGATGTCCTCGGTGTAGAACTGGGCGCCCCGCTGGATCATGACGCCCCAGTCCGGGGTCGGGTCGATGATGCCGACGCCGAGGAAGGCGAGACCCGCCTCCGCGGTCACGTAGGCCGGGAGCATCAGCGTGGACTGGATGATGATCGGCGTCCACAGGTTCGGCAGCAGCTCCTTGAAAACGATGCGCCGCGGTGACGCGCCCGTGATCTTGGCGGCCTCGACGAACTCCCGCTCGCGCAGGCCGAGTACCTGGCCGCGCAGCAGACGGGCGATGGAGGCCCAGCCGAAGGCGGAGAGGACGAGGATCAGACAGGTGGCCCGCAGCGAGGTCGGGACGTCCTCGTCGGCGGCGACGAACAGCCCGTAGACCACCGGCATGAAGGCGATGAAGAACAGCGTGGACGGGAACGACAGCAGGATGTCGATGATCCGGCCGACGAGGTAGTCGGTCCTGCCGCCCAGGTAGCCGGCCGTGATGCCGACGATGACGCCGAGGACCGTGGTCAGCAGGGTGGCGGCGACGGCGATGCCCAGCGAGGTCCGGATGCCGTAGAGCAGGAACGTGAAGACGTCCCGGCCGAGCTGGGGCTCGATGCCGAACCAGAACTCGGAGCTCATCCCGCCGTTCGGGCCGGAGGGGTAGGAGAAGGCGTTGAGGAGCTCCGGCCGCTGGCTCGCGTACGTGGTGTACGGGTCCTTGCCGTAGAGCTTGGCTATCAGCGGAGCGGCGAGCGCGATCACGAAGAAGAAGATCACGATAAAGGCGGATATGACGCCCGCGCGGTCACGCTTGAAGCGCTTCCATGCCAGTCGCCCGGGAGACCGGCTCTCGTTGGCCTTCGGAGCGTCGGAAGTGGTCGACTTCTCGACGCTCTCGTCGGTCACCTCGAGCGGGGCAGCCGCTGATGGAGTTGGGGGGGTCATGGTGCTCCTGGCCCACGGGAGGGACTGATGACTCCGCAGGGCACTCCCCTACGGGCTACGCGGGACTTTTTCAACCTAATTCGTTCAAGGTCAATAAATTCTGGTCCGCCTTGGTCTTCTCTTTACCTTCTTTGCTCTGTCTTGACTGTTCCGTAGCTACGCGTGTAGCGCGCCGTAATCGTTCCGTGTCTGAATTCGGACCAACTGCGCGAAACGGGCAACGAGTTCGATATCCGGACGCCTCAGTGTCGGAATGCGTACATCCTGTGGTCACAATCCAACGGTTCGGCATCGGATGCCGGTGATCCGTTGCGCACTACACCGATGATCCATTGTGACGTGCGAAGAAGATCCTTTTCGACCCCCCAGCAGGAAGTTGCAACCGGCGTCCGGCACTCTTCCACGATCCCTCGAACAGCCCTCTGTCGGCCCCCGGGTGGGCGCGGCCCGAGTGCGTTATACGGCTTTGGAGTTGATATTGACCGTTAATGGATCAGTGTTTCGGCGCTGACGGCACAGCGCTCAGGTAAAGGCGCGGTCAATGAGGAGGCATCCATGCGTGGAGCCACGCACGCCAAGTGGGCCGCGGCCGCGGCCGCGGTAGCGCTCGCGGCGACGGCCTGCGGGGGCGGCGACAGCGGCGGCGGTGACACGAGCGCGGTGCTCAGCTCCTCCTGGGGTGACCCGCAGAACCCACTGGAACCGGCCAACACCAACGAGGTGCAGGGCGGCAAGGTCCTCGACATGCTCTTCCGCAGCCTGAAGCGCTACGACCCGGAGAGCGGCAAGGCCGAGGACATGCTGGCCGAGAAGATCGACACCACCGACTCGCAGAACTTCACCATCACCGTCAAGGACGGCTGGACGTTCAGCAATGGCGAGAAAGTGACGGCGAAATCCTTCGTCGACGCCTGGAACTACGGCGCGAGCCTGAAGAACAACCAGAAGAACGCGTACTTCTTCAGCTACATCGACGGCTACGACGAGACGCACCCCGAGGACGGCAGCGCACAGAGCGCCGACACCCTCTCCGGGCTGAAGGTCGTCGACGACCAGACCTTCACGGTCAAGCTCAACCAGAAGTTCTCGACGTTCCCCGACACCCTCGGCTACGTCGCCTACGCCCCGCTGCCCCAGTCCTTCTTCACCGACCACGCCGGCTGGCTGAAGAAACCGATCGGAAACGGCCCGTACACGATCGACTCCTACGCTAAGGGCTCCCAGATGTCCCTGAAGAAGTGGGACGGCTACCCCGGAGAGGACAAGGCGCAGAACGGCGGGGTGACCCTCAAGGTCTACACCGACAACAACACCGCCTACACCGACCTCCTGGCCGGCAACCTGGACCTGGTCGACGACGTGCCCGCCGCCCAGCTGAAGAACGTCAAGAACGACCTGGGCGACCGCTACCTCAACACCCCCGCCGGCATCATCCAGACACTCGCCTTCCCGTACTACGACAAGAACTGGAGCAAGGCGGGCGCGGAGAAGGTCCGCACCGGACTGTCCCGGGCGATCGACCGCAAGCAGATCACCGAGACGATCTTCCAGAACACCCGCACCCCCGCCACCGACTGGACCTCCCCGGTGCTGGGCGAGGAGGGCGGCTTCAAGGAAGGTCTGTGCGGGGACGCCTGCGACTACGACCCCGCGGCGGCGAAGCAGCTGATCGAGGAGGGCGGCGGCCTCCCCGGCGGCCAGGTCAAGATCACGTACAACGCGGACACCGGCTCCCACAAACAGTGGGTCGACGCCGTCTGCAACTCCATCAACAACGCCCTGGGCAACGACAAGGCCTGCGTCGGCAACCCGGTGGGCACCTTCGCCGACTTCCGCAACCAGATCGGCGACAAGAAGATGAGCGGCCCCTTCCGGGCGGGGTGGCAGATGGACTACCCCCTCATCCAGAACTTCCTCCAGCCGCTCTACTACACCAACGCCTCCTCCAACGACGGCAAGTGGTCCAACGAGGACTTCGACCAGCTCGTCGACGAGGCCAACGCCGAGACCGACACCGCCAAGGCCGTGGAGACCTTCCAGAAGGCCGAGGAGGTCGTCCGGGACAACATGGCCGCCATCCCGCTCTGGTACCAGAACGGCAGCGCCGGCTACGCGGAGCGGTTGTCGAACGTCAAGCTCAACCCGTTCTCCGTCCCGGTCTACAACGAGATCAAGGTGGGCTGACCCGCCATGGGGCGGTACGTCGTCCGGCGTCTGCTGCAGATGATCCCGGTCTTCATCGGCGCGACGCTGTTGATCTTCCTGATGGTGAACGTGATGGGCGACCCCATCGCGGGCCTGTGCGGCGACCGCAGCTGCGACCCCGCCACCGCCGCCCAGCTGAAGAAGGAGTTCGGCCTCGACAAGCCGGTCTGGCAGCAGTACCTGACCTATATGGGGAACGTCTTCACCGGAGACTTCGGTACGGCGTTCAACGGCCAGCCGGTCACCGAGCTGATGGCGTCGGCGTTCCCGGTCACCATCCGACTGACGATCGTCGCCATCCTCTTCGAGATCGTCATCGGCATCACCCTGGGCGTCGTCACCGGGCTGCGCAGAGGCCGCCCCGTCGACACCGGCGTCCTGCTGGCCACCCTCGTGGTGATCTCCGTGCCCACCTTCGTCACCGGTCTGATCCTCCAGCTGCTGCTCGGCGTCGAGTGGGGCTGGATCAAGCCGTCGGTCTCCACGGACGCCACCTTCGGCGAGCTGATCGTGCCGGGCCTGGTCCTGGCCTCGGTCTCCCTCGCCTACGTCACCCGCCTGACCCGCACCTCCATCGCGGAGAACAAGCGGTCCGACTACGTCCGCACGGCCGTCGCCAAGGGTCTGCCGCGCCGCCGGGTGATCACCCGGCACCTGCTGCGCAACTCCCTGATCCCCGTGGTCACCTTCATCGGAACCGACATCGGAGCCCTGATGGGCGGCGCGATCGTCACCGAGCGCATCTTCAACATCCACGGCGTCGGCTTCCAGCTCTACCAGGGGATCCTGCGGCAGAACACCCAGACCGTGGTCGGCTTCGTGACCGTCCTCGTCCTGGTCTTCCTGGTGGCCAACCTGCTCGTCGACCTCCTGTACGCCGTACTCGACCCGAGGATCCGCTATGCCTGAGCCGATGCCGCCGCCGCACCAGCCGGAGCCGCACCTGCCGGGCCCGGGCCGCACCCCGGAGGAGGGCGTCATCGCCGACACCGGCATGGGCGGAACGATGGACCTGGCCACGGCGGAGGGCGAGAGCCTCGAGAAGATCCCGGACCTCCCGCCGGGCCCGGACACCACCGAGCTGCATCCATCAGTCGCCTCCGGCGAACGGGCGCGTTCCCTCTGGTCCGACGCCTGGCGCGACCTGCGTCGCAACCCGGTCTTCCTCGTCGCGGGCCTGATCATCCTCTTCCTGGTCTTCATCTCCCTGTGGCCCGGGGCCATCACCTGGGAGAGCCCCCTGCAGTGCAACCTCGCCAAGGCCCAGGAGGGCTCCCAGCCCGGCCACCCCTTCGGCTTCGACGGCCAGGGCTGCGACGTCTACACCCGCACCGTCTACGGAGCCCGTACGTCCGTCACGGTCGGCGTCTGCGCCACCCTCGGCGTCGCCCTGTTCGGCAGTGTGTTCGGCGGCCTCGCCGGGTTCTTCGGCGGCGTCTCGGACTCGATCCTGTCCCGGATCACCGACGTCTTCTTCGCGATCCCGGTCGTCCTCGGCGGCCTGGTCCTCCTCTCCGTGGTGACCAGCAATACGGTCTGGCCGGTCATCGGGTTCATGGTGCTGCTGGGCTGGCCGCAGATCTCCCGCATCGCCCGCGGCTCGGTGATCACCGCCAAGCAGAACGACTACGTCCAGGCCGCCCGCGCCCTCGGGGCCTCCAACTCCCGGCTCCTGCTGCGGCACATCGCGCCCAACGCGGTCGCCCCGGTGATCGTCGTGGCGACCATCGCGCTGGGCACCTACATCGCGCTGGAGGCGACCCTGTCCTACCTCGGCGTCGGTCTGAAGCCGCCCAGCGTCTCCTGGGGGATCGACATCTCCGCCGCCTCCCCCTACATCCGCAACGCCCCGCACGCCCTGCTGTGGCCCTCCGGGGCGCTCGCCCTCACGGTCCTGGCGTTCATCATGCTCGGCGACGCGGTGCGCGACGCCCTCGACCCGAAGCTGAGGTGACGGCCCCGTGCTGCTCGAAGTGCGCGATCTGCACGTGGAGTTCCGCACCCGCGACGGGATCGCCAAGGCCGTCAACGGCGTCAGCTACGGCGTGGACGCCGGCGAGACCCTCGCCGTGCTCGGCGAGTCCGGCTCCGGCAAGTCCGTCACCGCCCAGGCGATCATGGGCATCCTCGACGTCCCGCCCGGGAGGATCACCGGCGGCGAGGTCCTCTTCCAGGGCCGCAACCTGCTGGAGCTGAAGGAGGAGGAGCGCCGCAAGGTCCGCGGGGCCGAGATGGCGATGATCTTCCAGGACGCGCTGTCCTCCCTGAACCCCGTGCTCTCCGTCGGCGACCAGCTCGGCGAGATGTTCGTCGTGCACCGCGGGCTCTCCAGGAAGGACGCGCGGACCAAGGCCGTCGAGCTGATGGACCGGGTCCGCATCCCGGCCGCCCGGGAACGCGTCAAGGACTATCCGCACCAGTTCTCCGGCGGCATGCGCCAACGCATCATGATCGCGATGGCGCTCGCTCTCGAACCGGCCCTGATCATCGCCGACGAGCCCACCACCGCCCTCGACGTCACCGTCCAGGCCCAGGTCATGGATCTGCTCGCGGAGTTGCAGCGCGAGCTGCGGATGGGGCTCATCCTCATCACCCACGACCTGGGCGTGGTCGCCGACGTGGCCGACCGGATCGCGGTGATGTACGCGGGCCGGATCGTCGAGTCCGCGCCCGTGCACGACATCTACAAGGCCCCCGCGCACCCCTACACCAAGGGCCTGCTCGCCTCCATCCCGCGACTGGACCAGAAGGGCCAGGAGCTCTACGCCATCAAGGGTCTGCCGCCCAATCTCATGAAGATCCCGCCGGGCTGCGCCTTCAACCCCCGCTGCCCGATGGCCCAGGACGTGTGCCGGACGGACGTACCGCCGTTGTACGAGGTGGACGACCAGCGGGTGAGCGCCTGCCACTTCTGGAGGGAGTGCCTCCATGGTTGAGCCGATCCTGGAAGTCAGTGGACTGGTCAAGCACTACCCGTTGACTCAGGGCATTCTGTTCAGGAAACAGGTCGGGGCCGTCAAGGCCGTCGACGGCGTCGACTTCACGCTCGACAAAGGGGAGACCCTCGGCATCGTCGGGGAGTCCGGCTGCGGCAAGTCGACCGTGGCCAAGATGCTGGTCAACCTCGAGAAGCCGACGGCCGGCTCGATCAAGTACAAGGGCGAGGACGTCACCAAGCTGTCCGGCCGGGCCCTGCGGACCGTCCGCCGCAACATCCAGATGGTCTTCCAGGACCCTTACACCTCACTCAACCCCCGTATGACGGTCGGCGACATCATCGGGGAGCCGTACGAGATCCACCCCGAGGTCGCCCCGAAGGGCGACCGGCGCAGGAAGGTGCAGGACCTCCTCGACGTCGTCGGCCTCAACCCCGAGTACCTCAACCGCTACCCGCACCAGTTCTCCGGCGGCCAGCGCCAGCGCATCGGCATCGCTCGGGGGCTGGCCCTGCGCCCCGAGGTGATCGTCGCCGACGAGCCGGTGTCCGCGCTGGACGTGTCGGTCCAGGCACAGGTGATCAACCTGCTGGACCGCCTGCAGAGCGAGTTCGACCTCTCCTACCTCTTCATCGCCCACGACCTCTCCATCGTCCGCCACATCTCGGACCGGGTCGGGGTGATGTACCTCGGCCGCATCGTGGAGATCGGCCGCGACGCCGAGATCTACGACCATCCCACGCACCCCTACACCCAGGCGCTGCTCTCCGCGGTGCCCGTGCCGGACCCCGAGGCGCGCGAGCACCGGGAGCGGATCATCCTCTCGGGAGACGTCCCGTCCCCGACGAACGTCCCCTCCGGCTGCCGCTTCCGCACCCGCTGCTGGAAGGCGCAGGAGCGCTGCGCGCTGGAGGTGCCGCTGCTCGCGGTCCCGGCGGAGTTCCGCCTCACGAGCGGCCCCGCGGCCCACGACTCGGCGTGCCATTTCGCGGAGGAGAAGCGGGTGGTGCCGCCGGAGGAACCACCGGAGAAGACACTGGGGGAACCACTGTCCGAAACGCCGGACGATCATGACGACCAGGGTGCATAGCGGTGCATACGCACAGCAACTGCGTTAACACGCAGGCAACTTGGCTGACCCGATTCCGATATACGGACGCGTCAGTCTGAACAACGTACGGCCGTGCGGGTGCCGTAAACGGGCCGGGAGCGCCATGTCTCCCGGCCCGTTGCCCCTTTTTGCGCCTAAACCGGCACCGCTCTCGCGGAGGCGGTCGGCGCTTCGTCGTGGTTCCTCAATTGATGGTTGCGGTGCTCTGTGGGTCCTTCGGCTCAGGTCAGATGGAGGGCGCGCCGAAGAAAGTCCAGCTGGAGCAGCAGCAGATTCTCCGCGACCTTCTCCTGGGGGGTCATGTGGGTCACGCCGGACAGGGGGAGCACCTCGTGCGGGCGGCCGGCCGCGAGGAGGGCCGAGGACAGCCGCAGTGAGTGGGCGACCACGACGTTGTCGTCCGCCAGCCCGTGGATGATCATCATGGGCCGGGCCGGCTCGGCCGCGTCCACCAGGCCCTCGTCGTCGATCAGCGAGTTGCGCCGGTAGACGTCCGGCTGCTGTGCGGGGTGCCCGAGGTAGCGCTCCTGGTAGTGGGTGTCGTAGAGGCGCAGGTCGGTGACGGGCGCGCCGACCACCGCCGCGTGGAAGACGTCGGGCCGGCGCAGGGCCGCGAGCCCTGCCAGATAGCCGCCGAACGACCAGCCGCGGATGGCCACCCGGGTCAGATCGAGCGGGAAGCGGTCGGCGAGGCCGTGCAGGGCGTCGATCTGGTCCTGGAGCACGACCGCGGCGAGGTCGTCCTTGATCGCCTTCTCCCAGCCGGGCGAACGGCCCGGAGTGCCCCGGCCGTCGGCGACGATCACCGCGAACCCCTGGTCGGCGAACCACTGTGAGGTGAGGTGCGGGTTGTGTGCGGCGACGACCCGCTGACCGTGCGGACCGCCGTAGGGATCCATGAGAACGGGGAGGGGAGTGTCACCGACGTAGTCCGTAGGCATAAGCACGGCGCACGGGATCTGCCGTGCGCCCCCCTGTGTCAGCGTCACGCGCGGGGACAGACCGGGATCTTCCGCATACGATCGGACAGTCGTCGCGGGCTTCCCGTCCCGCAGTACCTGGACCTGGACGCCCGGCCGGTCGAGCGTGTGGGACGCCAGCACGGTCACGCCCCCCGCGCGCACCGCCGAGTGCACGCCGGGCTCCTGGGTGAGACGCTCGACGCCGAGTTCGTTGACGCGGTAGACATGCACCTCGCCGGTTTCCGGGTGCTCGGCGTCCGCGCCGGCCGAGGCGGTGAGCAGCACGTCGTCGGCCGTGACGTCCAGCACCGCCCGTACGTGCAACTGGGCTCCGGTCAGGGGCCGTTCGCCCACGGCCAGGACGCGTGCGCCGCCCTCGTCGGCGATCCGCACGAGCTGTCCGGAGGGGCTCCAGCACGGCACGCCAGGGAAAAGATCCAGCCAAATCGGATCTTCGTCGGCGTGCACCATCCGGGTCGCTCCGGTGGCGGTGTCCACCGCCAGGAACAGCTGACTGCGCTGGTCGCGCGCCTGTACGAGCAGCAGCGGAGCCCCCGCCCCTGACCAGTGCACTCGCGCCAGATACGGATAGCGCGCCCGATCCCAGACGACCTCCGTGCGCACCCCGTCGAGCCCGAACACGAACAGCCGTACGTCCGCGTTGGCCGTCCCAGCTGCTGGATACCGCACGTGGTGTGGGTCACGTTTCGGCTGGGCCGGATCGGAGATCCACCACCGCTCCACCGGCGCTTCGTCCACCCGTGTGACCAGCAGTCGGTCCGATTCCGGGGCCCACCAGAAGCCCCGTGAACGGTCCATCTCCTCGGCCGCGATGAACTCGGCCAATCCATAGGAAACCGTACCCGTGTCCGATTCCGTCGCCGGATCCGCCACCGCCCGGTCACCCTCGCCCTCGGCCTCCACGACCCGTAGCGCGCCCCCGCAGACGTAGGCGACGTACCGCCCGTCGGGGGACGGCCGGGGGTCGATCACCGGTCCCGGGACGGGGAGTTCACGTGCGGTACCGGCCCGCAGCTCGGCCGTGAAAAGCCGCCCTGACAAGGCGAAAGACGCCAACTCGACGGCCGCGTCGGTGGCGTAGCCGACGATCCCGCCGCTGCCCTCGCGACTGCGTTCGCGGCGCGCCCGTTCCTCGGGCGAGAGGTCCTCCGGGACGCCGCCGAGGAGCGCGCGCGGCTCGGCCGCCACGCGCTCCGCGCCGTCCGCCGGGTCGAGGACCCACAGCGAACCCGCGCGATCCGTGCCGGAACCGGAGCGCAGGAACACCACCCGGGAGCCGTCGGGGGCCACGGTGAACGAACGCGGCGCGCCGAGAGTGAAACGCTGGGTGCGGGCGTGCCGCAGGGGGAAGGAGTCGGGCTCGGTCGTCATCCCCCGACCATATTGGCCATGCGCCCCCTTGTGCGGCTGTGCGCCGCGAGATGCACACGCACCCATAGTTATGATCACTAGCGCTGAGTGGGTATGAACCTGCTGGCAGTTGTATCGATCTGTGCGTTCCCCGTTCTGTCTTTGCCCCCACGTTCCCGGGTTCTTGGAGGTGAGCCGCCGTGGCACTCTCAATTTCAGCGGTGGTGCTGCTGGCGATCGTCGTCTTCTTGTTGATCAAGAAGTCGGGACTGAAGGGTGGTCACGCCGTCGTCTGCATGCTGCTGGGCTTCTACCTGGCGTCATCCACCATCGCACCGACGATCAGCGATCTGACGACGAGCGTGGCCAGCATGATCGGCAGCATCAAGTTCTAGACGTGCGGCACGAAGTCGGCCCACGCCTCGGGCGAGAGCGCGAGGCGGGGGCTGTCCTCGGCGTGCTGGGAGTCACGGACGTGGACGGTGCCGGGGGTGCCGGGAGTGCCGGAGCTGGTGGCGATCTCGACGCAGGATTCGCCGTCGCCCGTCCTCGCCGTACCCGACCGCCACTCCGAAGGCGGCGGCGCGCATCCCCACGGCCTCTCGCCGCAGCTTCAGCTGGCGTCCGACCGTCTCCACGACGGCGACGCCCCACTCGTCGTCCGGGTCCACCTTCCGACCCGGCTCGTCGGACTCCTCCTTGAGTGGCACCGCCTGGCCGTTCGCCTGGTGTCATCCGGCACTCCTCCGGCACCCGGACCGACAGTCCCGTCAGGACCTCGCCCCGGAACCCGACAACGCGTGCCCCGGCGCGAGGGGCGCTCTTTTCCAAGGACCACGGCGGTGAAATGACCTCACCAAACCCCACCCCTCCCGCCCATGGCCCGCTCTCACCCTTGCGGGTGAACATCACCAACTGGGCTGGATTCGGGAGCGGTTGCCTGCCTTACTCTCAGCGCAACAGCACCACACACCCGCAGAAATGCGACGGCCCCCGCCGGGACTGCAATCCCAGTGCGAGGGCCTCACCGCCAAGGAAGAAGCACCTTCCCGATGGATACGCAGAACCCTAGCGCGCCCCCGCGCGCCCAGTCCCTTACTGCCGCCAACAAACACCCGAACCGGCGGCAATTCGGCGGTCTCGTTCACGACAACGCCCGCCACACCACCCGCTTCACGGTGATCGGCAACCATCTCGCCCAGCACGGGGAGTTGTCCCTCCTGGCGATCGGACTCGGCGTCCACATCCAGTCGTTGCCTTCGGGCGCTCAGATCGACATCAAGTCCCTCACCGCCCGCTTCCCCGAGGGCGCGACCCGCATCGCCGCAGCCCTCCGCGAGCTGGAGGCCCACGGCTACCTGCGCCGCAAGCGCGAACGCATCCCGGACGGCCGCGTCATCACCCGCACGGTCTCCTGCAACCAGCCCGGTCATCACCGCCGTACGACAGCGTCCGAGGCCGGCTCCAAGCCGACGCGGCCGACGCGGCCCGCACCCCGCAAGCCCAAGCCTCTCCCCGCCGTCCCGCGTCCCTCACGCCCCTATCCCAAGCTTCTTCAGGCGGCCACCGACCTCCTCGCCGACCTCCGCCGCCACGACTCCCGCTGTCTCCTCTCCACCTGCGACACGGCCCACCTCGCCCCCGGAGTCGCCGCCTGGCTGGAGCGGGACGTCAGCCCCGCCGCCGTACGGCAGGCACTCACCGCCGACCTTCCACCCGAAGGCGTCCGCCGCCCCAGTGCCCTCCTGGCGCACCGGCTGACGGCCCTGCTGCCGCCTCCACCGCCGTTTCGCGAACCCGCCGCCCCACCGCCGGTCACCAGGCACCCGGTGCGGAACTGCGACGGCTGCGACCGCGGCTTCCGCTCGTCCGATCCGGACGCCCGCTGTCGCGACTGCCAGTAGCTGTCGGCGGCGGCCGACCGAAGATCTGCGCTTCGACGGCGACGAGCCGATGTTGCTGGCCGTCGAAGCGCAGAGCGCGAAGGATCCGAACAAGCCCGCCAGCTGGGCTTACTGCCTCTCCTTCTTGTACACGAAGTACAAGATCCCGCCTCTACCGTCGGGCCGGGGAACTCTGGAGGAACCTGGTGGCCGTGGACCTCTCCTTCTACAAGTCGTACATCTCCGAAGAGATCCGTGACGAGGGTCGCGCCCAGGGGCGTGCGGAGGACATCCTGCTCGTCCTGGAAACCCGAGGCCTCGACATCCCCGGCGAGGTCCGTGAACGCATCACCGGCTGCGACGACCCCGACCTCCTGCGCCGCTGGCTGACCCGAGCCGTCACCGCGCCGTCCGCCAAGGACATCTTCACGGAGCCCACGGCCGAAGCCTGACCCAGGACGCGGGCGAGTGGCCCAGGGGTTCGCCTCGTAGGGTGGCTCCATGACGGAACTGCCCGCCCGGCGTCTGATGCTGGTGCACGCGCACCCGGACGACGAGTCGATCAACAACGGCGCGACCATGGCCAGGTACGCGGCCGAAGGGGTCCACCTGACCCTGGTCACCTGCACCCTCGGCGAACGCGGTGAGGTGATTCCGCCCGAGCTGCGGCATCTGACCGGGGCCGCGCTCGGCGCGCACCGGCTGGGTGAGCTCACCGCCGCCATGGCGGAGCTCGGCGTCGACGACTTCCGGCTCCTCGGCGGCGTGGGCCGCTACGGCGACTCCGGGATGATGGGCATCCCCGACAACGACGACCCCACCTGCTTCTGGCAGGCCGACGTCGACGCGGCCGCCGCGCACCTCGTCGAGGTGATCCTGGAGACCCGCCCCCAGGTCCTCCTCGCCTACGACGACAACGGCGGCTACGGCCACCCCGACCACATCCAGGCCCACCGCGTCGCCCTGCGCGCCGTCGAACTGGCCGACGCGGCCGGCTGGCGCATCCCCAAGGTCTACTACAACCGCGTCCCGCGCTCCGTCGCCGAGGCCGCCTTCGCCCGGCTCCAGGACGAGCTGCCCGAGCTCCCCTTCGCCAAGAGCGCGGCCATCGCCGACGTACCCGGCGTCGTCGACGACGAGCGCATCACCGCCGAGATCGACGGCTCCGCGTACGCCACTGCAAAGGCCGCCGCCATGCGCGCCCACGTCACCCAGATCGACGTGGCCCCCGGCGGGCGCTGTTTCGCCCTCTCCAACGAACTCGCGCAACCCCTCTTCACCACCGAGTACTACGAGCTGGTGCGCGGCGAGGCCGGAGAGAGCGGGTCCGCACAGAAGAGGGAGACCGACCTGTTCGCCGGCGTCGTCGACGGCCCCGGCACCGAGGGGAGCGTGTGATGTCCGACCGCGGTTCTCTCCTCGCCCAGCCCCTCCAACGGCCCCCCGCCATACGCGTCGCCGCCTACCTGGGGCTCTTCGTGCTCGGCGCGGTCGCCGGGACGGCCGGGGCCCTCGTGCAGGCCGGCTGGTTCCCCGGCGGGCTGCTGCTCGCGCTCGTCGGCGCGGCCGGGCTCTTCGTCGGCGGGGCGCGGGCCCTGGACACCCGGGCCGGCGCCGTCGCTCCCGCCGCCGGCTGGATGATCTCCGTCGTGCTGCTCACCGCAGGTCGCCCCGAGGGCGACTTCCTCTTCGGCGCGGGAGGCGGCTCCTACCTCTTCCTGCTCGGAGGCATGGCACTTGCTGTGATCTGCGCCACGCTTGGTTTGGGACGGCAACCGACCGGCGGCGACGTCCGACTTGGCAATTGACGTACCACTTCTCCGTGACAGAGCCGTGGGAGTCCGATGTGGGTTTCCCAGACGGTCGTGGGATACGGGCCAGAAGTGGCCAGTATGGTGGTGCGCGCCGCCGAGCTGCCCGTGAGGTCGTGGCGGGCGGCGGAGCCAACCTGGAGAACCTGCCTTGAGTCGTGAAACTGACAGTCCGTCCTCCGGGCCCAACGGGCGCGGCGGAACCGCATACCCGTCGGGTACCCCGCCGTACGGCACCCCCGTGGTGCCCGACGGCGGTGCGGACGCGGGCCGTTCGGCCGCGCCGCCGGAGGAACGCAAGACCGAGACCACGCTGACGACCCGGATCCGCATCAACATCCCCGGATCGCGGCCCATTCCGCCGGTCGTCGTGCGCAAGACCGTCGCCGACGCCGAGAGCGCGGGCGACGACACGGGCGCCGACGCGCAGTCGACGTCTCCCGCGGGTTCTCCGGCGGGCGGCGCGGCCTCCGCCGGTCCCGCCCGCATGGACGACACCGGCAGCTTCGCGCTGCCCGCCGACCCCGCGTCCGCGTCCGCGCCTGGTGCTCCGGCTCCGGAGAAGCCGAGCGACTGGTTCGCCCCGCGCAAGTCCTCGCCCGGCAAGGGCGGTCAGGGCGGCGGCTCCACCAACGGGGCCGGGATGCAGGGCGGTTCGGCGGCGGGCGCGTCCGCGGGCGCCGGTGCGCCCGGTGGCGCGCGTCCGGGCGCGGGCAGGCCCGGTGGCGTGGTCGGCTCCATGGGCGCGCCGGGCGGCTCCCGCCCCGGCGGCGCCAACGCCGCAGGGCTCACCGGTGCGACCGGCGGTCCCGTGGCTCCGGGGCACGGCGGCGGCACCGGCTCCTTCGACGTGACCGAGGCGCTGGCCGCGGGCTCGCTCGGCAACGGCCCCCGACCGGGCCAGAGCGGCGGCGCCGCGGAACCGCGCCGCGACGAGCTGCCGTACTTCTCCGGCAACGGGAACGGCACCGGCACCGGCGCCGGAACCGGCGGCGGCAACCCCAACGCGAACCCCAACGGCAACCCCAACGGCAACCCCAACGGCAACCCCATGGGCGCCGGCGGTGGCCAGAACGGCTTCGCCGGGACGAACGGCCCCGGCGGCGGTCCGGCCGGTCCCGGTGGGTCGTACGACTTCAACGGTCCCGACCTGCCCGGCGGCCCCGGCGGCCGAGGCGGTCCGCAGGGCCCCGCGGGCCCGACCGGCGGCCCGGTCACCGGCGACGGCCCGATGGTGCCTCCGGTGGGCTACAACGCGACCGGCGCCCCCGCGGGCGCCCCGGGCCGTCCCGGCGCGCCCATGGGCCCCGGCGGCCCGGGCGGTCCCGGCAACCCCAACGGCTTCGGCGGGCCCGGCGGGCCTGGTCCGGGCGGGCCTGGTCCGGGCGGGCCCGGAGGCCCCCGTTCCGCCGCCCCCGGCACGGGAACCGGCACCGGCCGTCTCCCCGGCGGCGGGCTGAGCGACGACACCGCGGTCCTGACCCCGCAGAAGCACCTCCCCGACCCCGGCGCGGGCGGCGGCTACGGCGGCAACGGCGGTGGCCGGCGCGTCGACAACGTGTCCGGGCAGACCGTCACCAGCGGCATCCCCGTCGTGCCCGCCGACGGCCAGGGCGGTCCGGGCGGCCCCTTCGCGCCGGGCGGCACGCACACCGCCGACGGACCGGTGCCGCACACCCCGCCCAAGCGGACCGAGCCGGCCGCGCAGAACGCGTCCTCGGCCGGTTCGAAGAAGAAAAAGAAGAAGGGCCGCAGCAAGCTGGTCCTGCTCGCCGGCCTGGCGGTCCTCGCCGGCGTCGGCGTGTACGGCGCCGGGCTGCTGATGAACCACTCCGACGTGCCCAAGGGCACCACCGTGCTCGGCGTCGACATCGGCGGCGGCACCCGCGACGACGCCGTCAAGAAGCTCGACGACGCCTTCGACAAGCGGGCCGCCCAGGCGCTGAAGCTGTCCGTCGACGGCGACACCGTCACCCTGAAGCCGGACCAGGCGGGCCTCCAGTTCGACCTCCAGGCCACGGTCGACGACGCCGCCAAGAGCGACTACAACCCGGTCTCCGTGATCGGCTCGCTCTTCGGGCAGCACCGCGTGGTCGAGCCCGAGATGCCGGTCGACGAGGAGAAGCTCCAGGCCGCTCTGGCGAGCGCCGCGGGCGGCTCCGGCACGGCCACCGAGGGCACGATCAAGTTCGAGTCCGGCAAGGCCGTCGCCGTCTACGGCAAGGCGGGCAAGGGCATCGACGCGGCGAAGGCCGCCGACGCCGTCGTAGAGGCCTACCGCACCCAGGTGGAGACCGGCACGGGCGCCGCGGTGAAGGTCCCGACGACGACCAAGCAGCCGACCATCACCAACGCCGAGGTCGACCGGATGATGAAGGAGTTCGCCGAACCGGCGATGTCCGCCACCGCCACGGTCCAGACCGACGCGGTGCACTCCGTCCCGATGAGCCCGGCGAACTCCCTGTGGAAGTTCCTCCAGGTCAAGGCCATCGACGGCAAGCTGGTGGAGAGCTACGACAAGGCAGCGCTGAAGGAGCTGTACGGCAACGCGTTCGACGGCGTCCTGATCACCCGCGGCACCGGCCAGAAGACGGCCGTCACCGTCGAGGACGTCATCAGCGCCCTGCGCCCGGCCCTGAAGAGCAAGACCGACCGGATCGGCGTCATCGACACCGACCCGAGCTGACGCCGGGCGCCTCCCCGGGTGGCGCATGACATCTGTCATGCGCCACGCCGGACGCCCGACACTGCCGCCCACCAGGCCCTCGGCGCGACGATTGCCGTCATGACGAAGACGACAGCGGCACAGGCGACGACACAGGCGGGGGCGGGGGCGGCGGCTCAGGTGGTCGGGTTCGACCAGGTGAGCAAGAGCTACGGGGACGTGCGGGCCGTGGACGGGCTCACGCTCACGCTGCACCCGGGGGAGACCGTGGCCCTGCTGGGGCCCAACGGAGCAGGCAAGTCCACCACCCTCGACCTGCTCCTCGGCCTCAAGCAGCCCGACAGCGGCACGGTCCGCGTCTTCGGCACCAGCCCGCGCGAGGCGATCGTCGCCGGACGGGTGGGCGCGATGCTCCAGAGCGGCGGCCTGATGGACGAGGTCACCGTCCGCGAGCTGGTCGCACTCGCCTGCGACCTGCACCCGAGGCCCTACCGGCCCGCCGACGTCCTCGCCCGCGCGGGCGTCGCCCAGATCGCCGACCGCAAGGTCGACAAGCTCTCCGGCGGCCAGGCCCAGCGCGTCCGCTTCGCCCTCGCGACGGCCGGCGACAGCGACCTGATCGTCCTGGACGAGCCCACCACCGGCATGGACGTCACCACCCGCCAGGCCTTCTGGGCCACCATGCGCGAGCAGGCCGACCAGGGCCGTACGGTCCTGTTCGCCACCCACTACCTGGAAGAGGCCGACGCCATCGCCGACCGGGTGCTGGTCCTGCACCGCGGCCGGCTGCTGGCCGACGGCACGGCGGCCGAGATCAAGGCGAAGGCGGGCGCACGGCGGATCTCCTTCGACCTCGCCGACGACCCGATCGACGAGCCCGCCCTGCGCGCCCTGCCGTTCCTGACCACCCTCGACGTATCCGGCCAGACGGTCCGCATCCAGTCCGCCGACGCCGACGCCACCGTCCACGCCCTCTACGGCCTCGGCCTCTACCCCCGCAACCTCGAAGTCGCCGGGCTCGGTCTCGAGCAGGCCTTCGTCGCCATCACCGCCGCCGAGGAGGCGAAGACCAAGTGACGAACGCATTCGCTTCACGAAGCCTGATCAAGCTGGAACTCACCCGCGCCCTGCGCAACCGCAAATTCCTGTTCTTCTCCGTGATCTACCCGTCGGTCCTGTTCCTGCTCATCGCGGGCAGCGCCGACGCCACGACCAAGGTCGACGGCACCGGCCTCACCCTCCCGACGTACATGATGGTCTCGATGGCCTCCTTCGGCGCTCTCACGGCCGTCCTGATGGGCAACAGCGAGCGCATCGCCAAGGAGCGCCAGAGCGGCTGGGTACGGCAGCTGCGGCTGACCACGCTGCCGGGGCGCGGCTACGTCCTGGCGAAGACGGCGAGCGCGGCGGTCGTGAGCCTGCCGTCCATCGTCGTGGTCTTCGCCGTCGCCGCGACCGTGAAGGGCGTACGGCTGGACCCCTGGCAGTGGCTCGCGCTCACCGGCGCGATCTGGGCCGGCAGCCTCGTCTTCGCCGCCCTGGGCGTCGCGATCGGCTACCTCGCCAACGGGGACGCGGTCCGTCCGATCACGATGATCACCTACTTCGGCCTGTCGATCCTCGGCGGCCTGTGGATGCCCACGACGACCTTCCCGACCTGGCTCCAGGACATCGCCAAGTGGGTGCCCACGCACGCGTACGCTTCGCTGGGCCAGGCGATCGAGCAGAGCCAGGCTCCGCACGCCAAGGACATCGTCATCCTCGTCGTCTTCTTCGCCCTGTTCACGGGCGGAGCGGCCTGGCTGTACCGGAAGGACACGCTGAAGGCGTGAGCGTCATGACGGACGAACAGCAGATCATGCTCGGCCAGCCCGCCCGCAACCGGCGCGACCTGTGGCGTCGCAAGCTGCTGTGGATCGGCGTCTGGCTGGTCTTCCTCAGCTCGCCGGTGCACGACCTGCTCACCGGGGACCACTCCACCGGGGGCAGGGTCGCCGGCTGGCTGGGCCTGGCGGTGTTCGTCGCGCTGTACCTCTCGCTCCTCTTCCGGAACATGGGGGAGACGCCCTACCCCACGAAGCTCATCGGCGCCGTCATCGTCTCCTTGGCGGTGCTCGCCACCGTCCTCGGCCTCACCCTCGGCTCCGCCTGGCTCGGCCTGTACTGCTACGTCTCCGTGGCCTGCGGGATAGTGCTCCCGCTGCGGCTGGCGTTCTGGACCATCCCGGGCACGGGCGTGCTGCTCGTCCTCGTCGGCCTGCGCACCGACGAGGACGAGGCGCTCAACCTCCTCCTCCTGGTCCTGCTCATCGGCTTCGCGATGACGGGCGTGAGCCAACTGGTCCGCACGACGGTGGAGTTGCGCAAGGCCCGCGCCACGGTCGCCCAACTGGCCGCGAACGAGGAGCGGTTGCGTCTGGCGAGAGACCTGCACGACCTCCTGGGCCACTCCCTCTCCCTCATCACCCTGAAGAGCGAGCTGGCCGGCCGGATGCTCCCCGACCACCCCGACAAGGCGGCCCAGCAGGTCGCCGACATCGAACAGGTCAGCCGCCAGGCCCTGGTCGACGTCCGCGAGGCCGTCACCGGCTACCGGCGCCCCCGGCTGGCCGCCGAACTCGCGGGCGCCCAGGTCGCGTTGACGGCGGCCGGCATCACCTCCCAGATCCCCGTCGAACCGGACCTCGACGGCGTCCCCGAGGACAGCGAGTCCGCCCTGGCCTGGGCCCTGCGCGAGGCCATCACCAACGTCGTACGGCACAGCGGGGCCGCCCGCTGCACCGTGGACGTCGTCCGCCGCCAGACCCTCGACGGGCCCGTCCTCGAACTCTCCGTGGAGGACGACGGCTCGGGCGGCTCCGGCAAGGGCCCCGGCAACGGCCTCACCGGTCTGACCGAACGCCTGGAGAAGACCGGCGGCACCTTGGACGCGGGCCGGGTCAAGCACGGCTTCCGCCTGGCCGCCCGCGTGCCGGCCGCCCCGTCGCCGCACATAGGATCCCGGGCATGACTGGTGGCACGATCAAGGTCCTCCTGGCCGAGGACCAGTCGATGGTCCGCGAGGCGCTGGCGGCCCTCCTCGGGCTGGAGGACGACATCGAGGTGGTCGTCCAGGTGGCCCGCGGCGACGAGGTCCTGGCGGCCGCCCGCGCGCACGACGTCGACGTGGCCCTCCTCGACATCGAGATGCCGGGCGCGACGGGCATCGAGGCGGCGGGCCAACTCCACAAGGAGTTCCCCGCGTTGAAACTGGTCGTCCTCACGACCTTCGGCCGCCCCGGCTACCTGCGCAGCGCCATGGAGGCCGGCGCCGACGCCTTCCTCGTCAAGGACGCCCCGGCGGCCCAACTGGCCCAGGCGGTCCGCAAGGTCCTCGCCGGCGAACGCGTCATCGACCCCACCCTGGCCGCGGCGGCCCTGGCCGGGGGCGCGAACCCCCTGACCGACCGTGAGCGCGAGGTCCTGCGCGCGGCGGCCGACGGCTCGACGAACGCGGAACTGGCAGCCGCCCTCCACCTGTCCCAGGGCACGGTCCGCAACTACCTGTCGACGGCGATCCAGAAACTGGCGGTACGCAACCGCGCCGAGGCGGTGCGGACGGCGAGAGAGAAGGGCTGGCTGTAGGCGAACCTCAGTTCAACATGGCCCGGGCCGCCGCGGCCTCCCCCCGTACCCGCTCCGCGAGCCCCTCGTCCACCACCTCGACCAGGCCCGCGTACTCCTCCATCTCGGCGGCCCCGCCGAGGAAATCTCCCCGCCGCACCAGCAGCTGCCCCCGCTCATGCCGCAACCGGGCCGGATGAGAAGGCACGGCCAACGCCAACTCCACGGCCCACAGGGCGACATCCGACCGCTCAGGCCGAGCCGCGGCCCACGACCTGATGTTGTTCAGCACCCGCATCACCACCTCCAGCGGCTCAGCGGGAACCAGCATCGACGCCTCCAGCGGACCCCCCGTCGCCCCGACGACCAACGCCTCCGCGTCCCCGCCGGTCAACACCCGCCCCCCGTCGAAGGGATCGACGAGCAGCCGCTGCTCCACGCCCACGTCCACGGGCCCGACCCCGACCACGAAGTGCCCCGGCAGAGCGACCCCGTACACGGGCGCCCCGGCCCGCCGGGCCACCTCCACCCACACCACGGACAACAGGATCGGCAGCCCCCGCCGCCGTGCCAGCACCTCGTGCAGCAGCGACGACTCCAGTCGTCGATAGTCCGCGGCCGAGCCGCGAAACCCGTACCGCTCGCCGAGCAGCTCCCGCAGCGCCACCGCCCACGCCCGCGGCCCCCCGGGCCGGAACGGCAGCTGCCCCGCCAGCCGGTCCAGCTCGATCTGCGCCGCGTCCAGCCCCGCCTCGTCCAGCTCGGGATCCGCCGTCGCGCCGATCAGCAGGCACAGCAGCGCCAGATCGGGCCGCTCGGCCCGTGCCTCCTCGGCGAACCGCCGCCGCACCTCGCCGGGCCCGAAGTCGTCCCCGGCCCCGCTCACGACGGCTTCCGATCCTGGTCCCGATCCTGGTCCCGATCGTGGTCCCGATCGTGGTCCCGATCGTGGTCCCGATCCTGGTCCCGATCGTGGTCCTGAGCGTGGTGGCGATAGTGGTGGTACGTGTGATGCGCGCCGAAGCCCATCCCGGCGTACAGCGCCCGCGCCCCCGCGTTCTCGTCCTCCACCTGGAGCCAGGCGGCCGAGGCGCCCTCCTCCAGCGCCCGCCGGGCCAACGCGGCCATCACGGTCGTGGCGAGCCCCCTGCGCCGCTGCGCCGGATCCACCTCGACCGCCGCGAACCCGGCCCACCGCCCGTCGACGACACACCGCCCGATGGCGTCCGGAGCGGCCCCCTCGCCGGGCACGGAGGCGAACCACACCGACGGCCCTCCCCCGCTCTCGGCTTCGCTCGAGCGGGGGGACCCCCCTCCCAGCACCTTCAGAGCCACCTCGCTCACCCCCTTGCGCTGATACCGCGCCAGCCACGCCTCGTCCGCCTCCCGGGCCAGCACGACCCCCTCGGCCGCCGACCGGTCGGCGATCGGCGCCAGCGCCCCGATCCACATCCCGGCACTCACCTCCCGCACCCACCCGCGCCGCTCCAGCTCGGCGCAGAGCAGTTCCTGCGTGCCCTCGGCGCCGGTCGCGGTCTGCACATAGGCAGGCAGCCCACGGTCGCCGTACCAGCGTCGTACGACGCTCAGGGCCTCGTCGAGCGGGAGGCCGGGGTCGCCCAGCGGCAGCACGGAGTTGGCGCGCCGGGTGTACCCCGCGGCGGCCCGCAGCTCCCACTCGCCGAGCCGCTCGCTCTCCAGGGGCCGCCAGGCCCGGGAGGAGACGCGGGCGAGCTCCTCGTAGGAGGCGGCCGGTCCACGGCGGCGGGCCGGCGCCGCCGGGACGACCTTCCCGGCGACCAGCGCGGACTCGTCAATGCGGACGCTCTCGCCGCTCTTCCGTGTGATCACCAGCACACCGTCGGTCCATGATGTGAGAACACCCACCGTGTCGGTGAATTTCCCCTCGGTGACCCCAGGACCGCTCAACCGACGTACGGAGACACGTTTGCCCACGTCAGCAGTGGTGATACGGACCTCGAGGCGTCCAGCGGCCGAGATTTCCACAGGTCAGTTCACCCCTCCTGTTCGGATCATGCCCAAGAACGGAGATACTAGAGGCGGGCATCGACGACGCCGCGCTCCCGCGCGCCAGGCGGCGGAGCCTGAGGAGGCCCGCCAGCGCCCTATCGAGGAGGAACGACAGCGTGACCTACGTCATCGCGCAGCCTTGTGTCGACGTGAAGGACAAGGCGTGCATCGAAGAGTGCCCGGTCGACTGCATCTACGAGGGCCAGCGGTCCTTGTACATCCACCCGGACGAATGCGTCGACTGCGGCGCCTGTGAGCCGGTCTGCCCGGTCGAGGCGATCTTCTACGAGGACGACACTCCGGAGGAGTGGAAGGACTACTACAAGGCGAACGTCGAGTTCTTCGACGAGCTCGGCTCGCCCGGCGGCGCCAGCAAGCTGGGTCTGATCGAGCGCGACCACCCCTTCGTCGCCGCGCTGCCGCCGCAGGCCGAGTAATCACGTAAGCGGCCCGCACAGTACTCGTGCCGCCTCGGTCCCGCATGGGACCGGGGCGTTTGCCGTATCCGTTCAGAGAGCGAGCAACCACCGTGTCCTCCGTAGTCTCCGACCGCCTTCCCACGTTTCCCTGGGACAAGCTGGAGCCGTACAAGAAGACGGCCGCGGCGCACCCGGACGGCATCGTCGACCTCTCCGTCGGCACCCCCGTCGACCCGGTCCCCGAGCTGATCCAGAAGGCCCTGATCGACGCGGCGGACTCCCCGGGCTACCCGACCGTCTGGGGCACCCCGGCGCTGCGCGACGCGATCACCGGCTGGCTGGAGCGCCGACTGGGCGCCCGCGAGGTCACCCACCGCCACGTCCTGCCGATCGTCGGCTCCAAGGAACTCGTCGCCTGGCTCCCGACCCAGCTGGGCCTCGGCCCCGGCGACCGGGTGGCCTACCCGCGTCTGGCGTACCCGACGTACGAGGTCGGCGCGCGCCTGGCCCGGGCGGACTACGAGGTCTACGACGACCCCACGGAGCTGGACCCGGCCGGTCTGAAGCTCCTCTGGCTGAACTCGCCCTCCAACCCCACCGGCAAGGTGCTCTCGAAGGCGGAACTGACCCGGATCGTGGCCTGGGCCCGCGAGCACGGCGTCCTGCTCTTCTCCGACGAGTGCTACTTCGAGCTGGGCTGGGAGGCCGATCCGGTCTCGGTGCTGCACCCGGACGTCAACGGCGGCTCGTACGAGGGCATCGTCTCGGTCCACTCGCTCTCCAAGCGCTCGAACCTGGCCGGCTACCGCGCGGCCTTCCTCGCCGGTGACCCGGCGGTCCTCGGCCCGCTCCTGGAGATCCGCAAGCACGGCGGCATGATGACGTCGGCGCCCACCCAGGCGGCCGTCGTGGCCGCCCTCGGCGACGACGCCCACGTCCACGAGCAGCGCGAACGCTACGCGGCCCGCCGCACCCTCCTGCGCGAGGCCCTCCTCGCCCACGGCTTCCGCATCGAGCACAGCGAGGCCAGCCTCTACCTCTGGGCCACCCGGGACGAGTCCTGCTGGGCCTCGGTCGCCCACCTGGCCGACCGGGGCATCCTGGTCGCCCCCGGGGACTTCTACGGCGAGGCGGGCAAGAACTTCGTACGCGTGGCCCTCACGGCGACGGACGAGCGGGTACGGGCGGCGGTGGCGCGCCTGTAACGGGCTCGTACGACGGTCGTACGGCGCTCGTACGGGCTCGTACGCCGCTCGCGACGAGGGGGCCCAGGGAAGTTCCCCGGGCCCCCTCGTCGTGTTCGGGCGTCAGCCGAGCGGCAGGCCCTTCACCGGCAGGGTCTCCGCGCCGGGCAGCCCGCCCTTGGTGAGGGACTCCGTCGGCAGCCCGCCCTTCGTCGCGGTCGTGGCGGTGTCCCCGAGGATGCCCCCGGTGGAGCCCGCCGCCTCACCGGCGGCCTTCTGCGCGGCCGGGGCCGCCTTCTTCACGGCCTTGCCGCCGGTCTTGCCCGCGGCCGGCACCGTCTGCTCGACCGCCTTGCCGCCGGCCTCGCCCGCGAGCCCGGTGACGTGCTGCGTCGCGCCGTCGGCCGTGTTCGCGACGCTCGCCGCGTCCACGGCCGTCAGCCCGCCGAGGTCCGGAGCGGCGGGCAGGGTGGACGGGGCCGCGCTGGCGGCGCCGGCCGCACCGACCCCGGCGGCCGCTCCCGCAGCGACAAGCAGTGCGGCACGGGCGATCCTGCGGGTCAGGGGGAGAGACATGATGCTCCTTCGACGGGAGAGAACAAAGACGCCGTGACTACCGCTCGAAGGCCATGAAGGTTGCGGACGCCCGATGTAAAGAGTTGGCAATGCGTCGCATTATCGCCTGTGGATAAAAACGGGCAAAAACCGCCCGATGTGAAAGTCCGGCAAACCCTCGAAGCCCTGCGCCCGCAAGGGATTCGCCGGATACGAGGGTGACGGCGCGAAAACCTGAGCACCCGGGCCCCCGAACACCCCGCACATGACCCGTCCGAGGGATGTCCCGTACTGCTGAGCGGTCCTGCTCGGCGGTCCTGCTGGGCGGTCCTACTGGGCGGTGACGATCCGCACGCTGCCGCCGCCCGTTCCAGAGGTCCCCGAGGACCCCGAGGTCCCGGCGGCCTCCGTGCGGGTGGCGCCGGTCGACCGCCACTGGCTGGCGGCGGCCGAGGCGGTTCCGGCGGTCCACACCCGGCCCGCGTACGAGACGCGCTCGATGTGCAGCGCCGAGGCGTTGGCCACCGCCCAGTGGGCGAGCTGCCAGCCGCGCTCGCGGATCGTGCGCCCGGCGGCCACCGTGTCCTTGGAGACGGGCAGCGTCACCGTCCGCCCGTCGGCCTCGGCGGTGGGCGCGTCCGGGTCGGTCGAGGACGAGGCCGAGGGCGAGGGCGAGGCGGCGGTCGAGGACGTCCCCTCGGCCCCCACCTCCGCGCCCGCCTCCTGAAGCGCGTCGCGCCCGAAGTCCCGTACGAGCGCGGCGCGCACCGCGTCCGTGCCGGTGGTCGTCGTCGTGGTCTGCGGGCGTCCCTCGCAGGTCAGCGCGGCGGCCGAGGTGCCGGTGAGCGCGGCGGCCAGCAGCGTGGCGTCCGACTCGTGCTTGGCGTACGCCTCCGGGTAGCCGCTGCGCTGCACGCGCTGCGCGGCGACGGTCAGCGGGAGGTCGGTGTAGCCGGAGACCTTGGCGAGGTGCTCGTAGAAGACGTCGGCCGCGTAGGCAGGGTCCGTGACCTGTTTCTCGGTGCCCCAGCCCTGCGAGGGCCGCTGCTGGAACAGGCCGAGCGAATCCCGGTCGCCGTGCGTGAGGTTGCGCAGCCCGGACTCCTGCAGCGCGGTCGCCAGCGCGATGGTCACGGCCCGCTCGGGCATGCCCCGGTTGGTGCCGACGGCGGCGATCGTGGCCGCGTTCACCGCCTGCTCCGGCGTGAACTCGTACGACCCCCCGCCCGCCTCGTCGGAAACGACTCTGCAACCGGGATCTCCGGTGCCGCCGGTGACGTACTGGACCACGACATAGCCCGCGACGGCGGACAGGACCGTGCAGGCCGCCCCGAAACGGAGGAGGCGGCCGCGGCGCTTGGGGGAGGGTGACGGCTCTGGCACGCGTACAAGGTACTGGACAGTACTGAGGAGTAGGAGGTGGGTGAGCACAGTGGGAAGAGCGGGACGGACAACTGGCGCGTTAGGGTCGACCGCATGGCCGACACCCCGCTTGATCTCACGCTGGACGCCGCCGTCCTCACCGCACGGCTCGTCGACTTCGCCTCCGAGAGCGGCGCCGAGAAGCCGCTCGCGGACGCGATCGAGACGGCCCTGCGCGCGCTGCCCCACCTGACGGTGGACCGCTACGGCAACAACGTCGTCGCCCGCACCCAGCTGGGCCGACCGCAGCGCGTGATCCTCGCCGGCCACATCGACACGGTCCCGATCGCCGACAACGTCCCCTCGCGCCTGGACGAGGACGGGGTCCTGTGGGGCTGCGGCACCTGTGACATGAAGGCGGGCGTCGCGGTCCAGCTGCGCATCGCGGCGACCGTCCCGGCCCCCAACCGCGACCTGACCTTCGTCTTCTACGACAACGAGGAGGTCGCCGCCGACCTCAACGGCCTCAAGCACGTCTCGGAGGCCCACCCGGAGTGGCTGGAGGGCGACTTCGCGATCCTCCTCGAACCCTCCGACGGCCAGGTCGAGGGCGGCTGCCAGGGCACCCTGCGGGTCCTGTTGAAGACGAAGGGCGAGCGGGCCCACTCCGCGCGCAGCTGGATGGGCTCCAACGCGATCCATGCGGCGGCCCCGATCCTGGCCCGCCTGGCCTCCTACGAGCCGCGGTACCCGGTGATCGACGGGCTGGAGTACCGGGAGGGCCTGAACGCGGTGGGCATCTCCGGCGGAGTCGCGGGCAACGTCATCCCCGACGAGTGCGTGGTCTCCGTCAACTTCCGCTACGCGCCCGACCGCAGCGAGGAGGAGGCCGTCGCCCATGTGCGGGAGGTCTTCGCGGACTGCGGGGTCGCGGAGTTCGTGGTCGACGACCACAGCGGGGCGGCCCTCCCCGGCCTCTCCCACCCGGCCGCCGCGGCCTTCATCGAGGCGGTCGGCGGCATCCCGCTGCCCAAGTACGGCTGGACCGACGTGAGCCGCTTCTCCGCGCTGGGCATCCCCGCGGTGAACTACGGCCCCGGCAACCCGCACTTGGCGCACAAGCGGGACGAACGGGTGGATACCGGGAAGATCCTGGCGGGTGAAGAGCGTCTGCGGGCCTGGCTGACGGCGTAGCGGGGCGGGGTCGGCGCGAGGCGGGCGCGAGGGCGCTGCACGGCGGACACGCCGACGTCCCCCGTACGTAACCCGGGTGGATCTACGCTGAGATGGAACCACTGCAAGCGGAGGGAGCGCACATGGCTACAGGCAACCCCGAGGGCAAGCGGCAGCCGCCGGAGGAACAGCGCCTGGGACCGGTCCTCCGAAGGCGGGGCCAGGTCACGGCGAGCACCACCGACCAGCGGTTGCTGGACGCCGGCGGCCCCTCGGACTGGGTCCACACCGACCCCTGGCGCGTGCTGCGCATCCAGTCGGAGTTCATCGAAGGCTTCGGCACCCTCGCCGAACTCCCGCCCGCGATCAGCGTGTTCGGCTCCGCGCGCACCCCGGTGGACTCGCCGGAGTACGCGGCGGGCGTCCAGCTGGGCAGCGCGCTGGTCGACGCCGGGTGGGCGGTGATCACGGGCGGCGGCCCGGGCGCGATGGAGGCGGCCAACAAGGGCGCGTGCGAGGCCGGCGGCATCTCGGTGGGCCTCGGCATCGAACTGCCCTTCGAGCAGGGCCTCAACCCCTACGTCGACATCGGCCTGAACTTCCGCTACTTCTTCGTCCGCAAGATGATGTTCGTGAAGTACGCGCAGGGCTTCGTCGTCCTGCCCGGCGGTCTCGGCACCCTGGACGAGCTCTTCGAGGCCCTCACCCTCGTCCAGACCCAGAAGGTCACCCGCTTCCCGATCGTCCTCTTCGGCACGGAGTACTGGGGCGGCCTCATCGACTGGCTGAAGAACACCCTGATCGCCCAGGGCAAGGCCTCCGACAAGGACCTCCTCCTGTTCCACGTCACGGACGACGTGGAGGAGGCGGTGGCCCTGGTGTCGAAGGAGGCCGGCCGCTAGACGGGGACGCCGGCGCTCACGCCAGACCCCTGCGGGCCACCGTCGGAGGGCGGTGGCCCGCGATCGTCGCGACCATGTCCAGGATCTGCCGGGTCTCCGCCACCTCGTGGACCCGGTAGACCTGGGCCCCCAGCCACGCCGACACCGCGGTCGTGGCCAGCGTGCCCAGGAGTCGTTCCTTCACCGGACGGTCCAGCGTCTCCCCGACGAAGTCCTTGTTGGACAGCGAGACCAGCACCGGCCACCCCGTCTCGACCATCTCGTCGAGCCGCCGCGTCGCCTCCAGGCTGTGCCGCGTGTTCTTGCCGAAGTCGTGTCCCGGATCGATCATGATCGACTCCCTCGGCACCCCCAGCCCCACCGCGCGCTCCGCCAGCCCCACGGTCACCCGGAGAATGTCCGCCATGACGTCGTCGTACGTCACCCGGTGCGGACGCGTCCGGGGATCCGCGCCCCCCGCATGCGTGCACACCAGTCCGACCCCGTACCGCGCGGCGACCTCTGCGAGCCCCGGGTCCACCCCGCCCCACGCGTCGTTCAGCAGATCGGCGCCCGCCTCGCAGACCGCCTCCCCGACCTCCGCCCGCCAGGTGTCCACGCTGATGATCACGTCCGGGAAACGGCGGCGCACCTCGGCCACGAAGCCGACCGTCCGCCGCGCCTCCTCCTCGGCGGTCACCTCTTCGCCGGGTCCGGCCTTCACCCCGCCGATGTCGATGATGGCGGCCCCCTCCGACACCGCCTGCTCCACGCGCGCGAGGGCCGGCTCGTCGCGGAAGGTGGCTCCCTGGTCGTAGAAGGAGTCCGGGGTCCGGTTCACGATCGCCATGATCACCGGCTCGTGGACCCCGAATTCACGCCCGCCCAGCCTGAGCATCGCCTGTGACCTCTCCTAGTACCTGCTGCACATCCGCCGCCTGAGACCCTAACCGTCGGACCCGCATGGCACGATCGGACCCTGACACACCTGACACATCCGAGACCGAGCACACCGAGCGTGGAGACCCACCGATGGTTATGTTCCTGTTCCTGGTCATCGCGCTCGCCGTCGTGGTCGCCGCGGTGACACTCGCCGTGGTGGGCGGCGGCGAGGGCACCGGCCCGCTGCCGGAGGTCGCCCCCGAGCGACTGCACGACCCGCTGCCCCCGGACCGCCCGGTCGACCGGTCCGACGTCGACGCCCTCCGCTTCCCCCTCGCCGCCCGCGGCTACCGCATGGCGGACGTCGACGATGCCCTGAACCGCCTCGCCGCCGAGCTCGAAGAGCGCGACGCCCGCATCGCCGACCTGGAGTCCGCCCTGTCCGGCGCCGAGAAGACCCTCTCGGCCGCCGCGCCCCACGTCTCCATGGAGAAGCCGTCCGCCGAGGGCGAGACGCCGTGAGCGACGGCACGGCACTCGCCGGCGCGGACGGCGTGCTGCGCTGCCCCTGGGCGCTGTCCACGCCGGACTATGTGACGTACCACGACGAGGAGTGGGGCCGCCCGGTCCACGGCGACGGCGCGCTCTTCGAACGGCTCTCCCTGGAGGCCTTCCAGTCCGGCCTGTCCTGGATCACCATCCTGCGCCGCCGCGAGGGCTTCCGCGCGGCCTTCTCGGGCTTCGGGATCGCGGACGTGGCGGCCTTCACGGACACCGACCGCGAACGCCTCCTGGCCGACGCGGGCATCATCCGCAACCGCGCCAAGATCGACGCGACGATCGCCAACGCGCGCGTGCTGGTCGGCTGGGCGCCGGGCGACCTGGACGAGCTGATCTGGTCCCACGCCCCCGACCCGGCCGCCCGCCCGATCCCCAAGACCCTCGCCGACGTCCCGGCGGTGACCGACGAGTCGACGGCCCTGTCGAAGGCGCTGAAGAAGCGGGGACTGCGGTTCGTGGGCCCGACGACGGCGTACGCCTTGATGCAGGCGTGCGGACTGGTGGACGACCACCTTCAGGCGTGCGTGGCGAGACAGGGCTGAGCCGCCCGGCGCCTGCGCCGAGCGGCCCGGGCGGTCAGGCGTCAGCGGCCCAAATACTTGGGCTTCTCCTTGTTCACGAACGCCTGCACCGCGATCGCGTGATCCTCGGACGCCCCGGCCCGCGCCTGGAGTTCGTCCTCCTTCTCCAGGGTCTCCTCGAGCGAGTGCGACAACCCGTAGGCCACCGCCTCCTTGAGCGCCCCGTACGCCACGGTCGGCCCGGAGGCGAGCGCCCGCGCGACCTTGGCGGCCTCGGCGTGCAGTTCGGAGGTCGGCACGAGACGGTTGGCGATACCCAGCTCGTACGCCTCCTGCGCCGAGATGCTGCGCGGGAAGAGCAGCAGGTCGGCGGCTCGCCCGGGGCCGATCATCCGGGGCAGCGTCCAGGAGACGCCGGAGTCCGCGGTCAGCGCGACGCCCGCGAAGGAGGTGTTGAAGGCCGCCGTGTCCGCGACCACCCGGTAGTCCGCGGCCAGCGCGAACCCGAACCCGGCCCCGGCCGCGACCCCGTTCACCCCGGCCACCACGGGCTTCCGCATCCCCGTCAGCGCCTTCACGATCGGGTTGTAGTGCTCCCGCACGGTCGTCATGGTCTGCCCGGTCCCGGCCTCCCGGTCGGCGACCAGCAGTCCGATGTGCTCCTTCAGGTCCTGCCCGACGCAGAACGCCCGCTCGCCGGCCGCCGTCAGCAGCACGGCCCGTACGGCGTCGTCGTCCGCGGCGGCCCGTACCGCGTCCCGGAGGGCGACCTTGGCGGCGATGTTCAGCGCGTTCATCGCCTCGGGGCGGTTCAGCGTGATCGTCGCGAGCCCGTCGCTCACCTCGTAGAGCACGGTGTCGGCCATGGCGTTTCCCCTCCGTGTCGCGGCTCCGGACGTACTACTGGTCAGTACGTCCGGTGTACCAGGACAGCATGGCGGAGATCACCGTCCACGGACCGGACCCGACGTGTGACCTGCGTCAAAGAATTCGGGCGGGTTTACGGACCGTGGGTGTCTGTGCGGCCGCGAAGTATCGCAGCCACATCGCCGAATTGAGTGGTTTTGCTCGCGCGCGTTGCCCAAGCGATGCCGACTGATGTTGGTCATCGGGTCCTGAGATGCGGGATAATGGCCGGGAAGCAATGTGTTCGATGCCGGTGTCGCGTATCCCACGCTGGACTGCGCGTGCCCTTCGTGGGCCGTCGGCTTTGACGGTTGAGCTGGTTTCAGGAAGGGGAACGAGCATGGCGGCCATGAAGCCGCGGACGGGCGATGGTCCGCTCGAGGTGACCAAGGAGGGGCGGGGCATCGTCATGCGCGTTCCGCTCGAAGGCGGCGGGCGGCTCGTCGTCGAGCTGACCCCCGACGAGGCCGACGCGCTCGGCGACGCCCTCAAGAAGGTCGTCGGCTGACGCGCCAGCGACCATACCCCTTCAGCGGCTCCGGCATCCTTCTGGGTGCCGGAGCCGCTGTTTTCACAGGTGGGTCACAGAAGTGGTCACAGAGGTGAAGGGCGCGGTCGGCCCGAAAGGCCCAACAGGCGCGGTCGAACCAGGACGCGGACTCAGCGCTTGACCGCGCACAGCAGTCCGTCGCCCACCGGAAGCAGCGACGGCACCAGCTCCTGGCTCTCGCGCACCGCCCGCAGCAGCTCCCGGATCCGTATGACCTCGGTGGGCTGCGGTCCCGAGTCGACCGTGCGGCCGTTGGCGAAGACGCCCTCGAAGGCGACCAGACCGCCGGGGCGCAGCAGGCGCAACGATTCAGCGAGATAGTCCAGGAATTCCAGGCGGTCGCCGTCGCAGAAGACGAGGTCGTAGCCGGCGTCCGCGAGCCGGGGCAGGACGTCGAGCGCGCGGCCCGGGATGAAGCGGGCCCGGTTGCTGGCGAAGCCGCAGGCCCGGAAGGCCTGCCGGGCGAACTGCTGATGCTCGGGCTCGGGGTCGACGGTGGTCAGGACGCCGTCGGGGCGCATGCCGTGCAGCAGATGGATCCCGGAGACGCCGGTACCGGTGCCGATCTCGGCGACCGCCTTGGCGTCCACCGCGCCGGCGAGCAGGCGCAGCGCGGCACCCGTGCTGGGCGACACCGAGCGCAGCCCTGCGTCGCGGGCCCGGTCACGGGCCCAACGCAGCGCTTCGTCCTCGGCGACATAGGCGTCGGCGAACGCCCAGCTCGTCTGCCGGTTGCCGGTAATGACCCTCTCCTGTCCCCGTGGTTGCCTCGGCGTGACTGTATCCGTTGCCGCCGGGAACCCGCAGATGGGACCGGGCGTTTGAAGGGGTGGGAACGACGACCGGGGGACACAGTTGGATCACGACGAGGGACCAGACGCCCAGCAAGTGCTGACGCAGCCGTATGAGCCGTATCAGCCCAGATCAATTTCTCGTAAAACCGCTTATCCGGAGCTAACGGGCGAGGTGGCTATGGTAGGGGCTCCACTGGACACCACCAGAGCCGACAGGGGAGGTGCGGCCGCGCCTGTGGATCGGGGAGGAGCGCTGCGGCGCTTTCTCGGTTCGGCAGGTAGGCCGAAATCCGTGAACGACACCGCAGCTGACCCCAGCCACACCGCCGGCTTCGCCGCCGGTCAGGCCCAGACCGCGACCTTCTCCACCGACGCGGACGGGCAGGCGTGGACTCCGCCCACGTGGGAGGAGATCGTCAGCATGCACAGCGGCCGGGTCTACCGGCTCGCCTACCGTCTGACCGGCAACCAGCACGACGCCGAGGACCTCACGCAGGAGGTCTTCGTCCGCGTCTTCCGCTCGCTGTCGACCTACACGCCGGGCACCTTCGAGGGCTGGCTGCACCGCATCACCACCAACCTCTTCCTGGACATGGTCCGCCGCAAGCAGCGCATCCGCTTCGACGCCCTCGGCGACGACGCGGCCGAGCGGCTGCCCAGCAAGGAGCCCACCCCGCAGCAGGCGTTCAACGACGCCCACTTCGACGCGGACGTCCAGCAGGCCCTCGACACCCTCGCGCCCGAGTTCCGCGCCGCGGTCGTCCTCTGTGACATCGAAGGACTGTCCTACGAGGAGATCGCCGCGACCCTGGGCGTCAAGCTGGGCACGGTCCGCTCGCGCATCCACCGCGGCCGTTCGCAGCTGCGCAAGGCACTCGCACACCGTTCGCCGAAGGCGCGCGCGGAGCGCCGCTCCTTCGTGCCCCGCGTTCCCGCTCTGGGAGGAGGGGGCGCGACCGCGTGAGTGGATCCCGACACGATCCCGCCGAACGACTGATGGCGGAACAGCACCTGGGAGACCGGCTCTCGGCCCTTGTGGACGGCGAGCTCGGTCATGACACGCGCGAGCGTGTGCTGGCGCATGTGGCGACCTGTCCGAAGTGCAAGGCGGAGGTCGACGCACAGCGCCGTCTGAAGAACGTCTTCGCGGAGGTCGCCCCACCGCCCCCCTCCGAGAGCTTCCTGGCCCGCCTCCAGGGCCTCCCCGGCGGCGGCGCGGACGGCGGCTCCACGCCGACCGGCGGCGGGGGCCTCGACGGCCGCTTCGGAACGTCCGGGGTGTTCGGCGTGCGCAGGGACGAGTCCTTCGAGTTCGGCTATGCGCCCGTCCGCGACCCCGGCTCCGTTCTGTCGCCCGGCCCGGACCGCGGCTTCCGCATCCACCCCGTCGGGCGCGGCGACCGGCACGACGCCGAGCGCTCGCGCAGTCTGCGGTTCGCGTTCGTCGCCGCCGGCGCGGTGTCGCTGGCCGCGATCGCCCTCGGCGGGATGACCAGCGTCGCCCCGACCGACACCACCGCGGACCCCCGCGGCGGCTCGGGCTCCGGGAGCAACGTGACACCGGCCCGCACCTCCGGCGCCGGCTCCGCGGCCACCCCCGAGAACCAGCGCCGCCGGGCCACCGGGCCGCTGCTCGCCCAGGGCGGCCAGCTGCTGCGCGGCAATGCGGTCGCCCCGACCGAGGTGTCCGCACCGCTGCTGCCCGGCGTGCCCTCCCCGGCCTTCGGGCAGGTCGAGCAGGCCCTGCACCGGCTCACCACGCCCATGCTGGCCGGCGCGGCGGCCATGTCCCCGCTGATACGTCCGCTCGGCACCGCCCAGCCGATCTCGCTGACCGCCTGGACCGCCGCCACCGCCCCGGAGGTCGCCGACCCCGGGCTGCTCGCCGCACCCGTCCCCGACACCACCTCCGCTCCCACCAGCTCACCTTCGCCGTACCGCGCCCGCTGACCACTGCGCCGGTCCGCCGCGAACCTGGTTGAATCCAGAGTGAACCGTGCCCTGCCAGGTGGCCGGGCGCGGTCGGCGGAGTACGCCGAGCCGTGCCCTGACCGGGCCCGACTGTGGGGAGAGCATGGACGAGGGGAAGCCCAGGGAGGCCTCCGGCGGTTCGGCGGCCGGGGGTGAGCAGGTCACCGGGGCGTCGAGCGATCGGCCTGCGGGCGACAGCGGCGACGGCGACTACGAACTGAGTCGCCCGGTGAGCACGGGTGCGGCCACGGCTGCGACTGCCGCTGCGGCCACCGAGGCGGGGGAGCCGGTCGAGGCGGTCGCCGTAGGCGAGTCGGGCGAGGCGGTCGAGCCGGTGTCCTTGTCTTCGGCTGACGTCGGGCGTCCCAAGCCTCTGCACGACCCCGACCCCTACAGCACCCCGCCGTACGGCGAACCGGGCCCCTGGGCCCCCGCACCGCCCGTACAGCACCCGGCGGTCACCCCCGCCCACGGCACGACGGCGAGTGCGCCCGTGCCCCCGCCGGCGCCCCAGCCCGTGCCCCCGCCCGTGCCGGGCGCGGCAGTCCCGCCGGCGCCCGGAGCCCCCGCGCCGGCTCCCGTCTACACGGACCCCCCACCCGTGCCGTCGGCCCCCGTTCCGACGCCCGACCCCGGCGCCGCACCGGACTCCGTGCCGCCCGCCGATCCCTGGCATCGCTACGACCCCTGGGCCGCCGCCCCCGTCCCGCAGGGTGGTCATGGTCAGCAGCCGCTTCAGCAGACCGGCGCCGCTGTGCTCAGCGAGGGGCAGCGGCGTCGGCGGGTGCGGAAGGGGCTGGCGGTGGGGGCGTTGGCGCTCGCCCTGGTCTCCGGGATCGTCGGCGGGGCCGTAGGCGTGTATCTCGAGCGGAACGGGGGGCTGAACGGGGTCGAGCTGCCGCAGGCCTCCGCGGAGCCCACCGGGCGGGCGTCGGACAGCGTCGCCGGGATCGCCGCCCGGGCGCTGCCCAGCGTCGTCACCCTGCATGTCACCGGCAGTCAGGAGTCCGGCACGGGCACCGGCTTCGTGCTCGACTCGCTCGGCTACATCCTCACCAACAACCACGTCGTGGAGCCCGCCGGAGGCGACGGCGAGATATCCGTCGTCTTCAACGGCGGCCAGACCGCGAAGGCCGAGGTGGTCGGCCGGGACAGCGGTTACGACCTAGCCGTCGTGAAGGTCGGCGGAGTGAAGGGACTGAAGCCCCTCTTCCTCGGCAACTCCGACAACGTCCAGGTCGGCGACCCGGTCGTCGCCATCGGCGCACCCTTCGACCTCGAGGGCACCGTCACCTCCGGCATCATCAGCGCCAAGGAACGGCCCATCACGGCCGGCGGCGAGAGTGGCGACGGCAGCGACGTGTCGTACGTGGACGCGTTGCAGACGGACGCGCCCATCAACCCGGGCAACTCCGGCGGCCCCCTCCTCGACGCGCAGGGCCGGGTGATCGGCATCAACTCCGCCATCCGCTCCGCCGCCGACGGCTCGGACACGGCCGAGGGGCAGGCCGGGTCCATCGGCCTGGGCTTCGCCATCCCCATCAACCAGGGCAAGCGGGTCGCCGAGGAGCTGATCAACACCGGCAAGGCGACCCACCCGGTCATCGGCGTCACCCTCGACCTGGACTACGCCGGCGACGGCGCCCGCGTGGGGAGCAAGGGCGGCGACGGCGGCGCCCCGGTCACCGTGGGCGGCCCCGGCGACCGGGCCGGCATCCGGGCGGGGGACGTCATCACCGAGGTCGACGGCCAGCGCGTCCACTCCGGTGAGGAGCTGATCGTCAAGACGCGCGCCCACCGCCCCGGAGACCGCCTGGAGCTGACGATCGAGCGCGGCGGCCAGGAGCGCACGCTCTCCCTGGTCCTGGGCTCCGCCGACGGCAGTTGAGGGCAGCCGGGACAGGGCGTCCGACGGGGTGTCCGCGCGGTGTCCGCGGAGGCGTCCACAGCCGCGCCCGCGAGATTGACAGAAACCTCACAGATCGGACCCTCCTACCGGCCCCCACAAGGCAAACAACGCGAAAAACCGGCCGCGTACACGCACCCGGACGCCGCGGGACGGTACCGGTCGGACAGGTGCGACAGGTACCGTGGACCCGGCCCGGACCACGGAAGACCGCATTGACCACCGAGGGCCGAAGGCCGAGGGCCGCGGACATCGCAAGGAGCTTCAGGTGTTCAATGACATAGGACCGCTCGAGCTGGTGACGATCGTCGTCCTGGCCGTGCTCGTCTTCGGTCCGGACAAGCTCCCGAAGGTCATCCAGGACGTGATGCGCACCGTCCGGAAGATCCGTGAGTTCTCGGAGAGCGCCAAGGCCGACATCCGCAGCGAGCTGGGGCCGGAGTTCAAGGACTTCGAGTTCGAGGACCTCAACCCCAAGACCTTCATCCGCAAGCAGCTGGACAACGACGAGCTGGGGCTGAAGGAGATCCGCAACGGCTTCGACCTGAAGAAGGAGATGGCCGAGGTCACGGACTCCGTCCACGGCCGTGACACGGACGCCTCCGCGGCGGGTTCGTCGGGCGCGTCGGACACGTCCGGCGGCCGGATCGACATGACGAAGAAGCCCGAGGACCCGGGCAAGGACGACCGCCCGCCCTTCGACGCCGACGCCACCTGAGCGCCGTCTGAGCGCCACCTGAGCGACCTGCGCTCCGGGCGGCTCACCCGCGGCCGGGAACGGGGTGGCTATGCTGCCTGGTTGTTGTGCGCAGCGGACGAGTACGCCCGAAGGGGGGCGGGCCGGACCGCTCCGCCGAGAGCGAGGAGGCGTCCGGGCAATGGAGACGACGAGTCGGGAAGTCGCGCAGACGCCGGCCGCGGAGGATGGACAGCAGGTCCCCTCCGCCCGGCGTACGGTCGACGGCTTCCTGGAGGCGCCGTTCCCCTGGTACGGCCTCGACGAGGCCTTCACGGGACGGCGCTGGTTGATGCAGGTGGGCACGGCGGCCGACGGAGCCGTCGAGCACGGTTCCATCGGACACGGTGACGAACCCTCCGTACGGCATGAGACGACGACGGAGGACCGGGGGAAGTTCGCGGTCGTGGTGACCGTCGCCGCGAACCCGGTGCGGCGCAGCGCGGACGGCACGGGCCTGCTGGAGGCCACGTCCGTGTCCTCGGCGGCCTGGCTCGCGGGGGTGGGGCTGCTGTCCTTCACCTGGCCGGGTCAGATGGACCACACCCTGCGCGACGACTGGCTGGACCAGCAGACCGAGACGGCGTGGGTCCTCGCCGACGACCTCGCGGGGCCGGACTGGTCGACGCTGTCCCTGCCGGTCGACGGCGTGCCGACCCCCTTCCACTACCGCGAGTCCGAGTTCGGCTGGGTACTGGCCGGGTCGACGCAGGCGGGCGTGCACGTGGGCGCCTACGGCAGGGGCATGAGCGCGTACGGGCTCGGCTTCGCCGTGGTCAAGGACGTCGAGGCGCACGCCCAGTAGCACCAAGGGTGCCCTCCCGGCGAGGAGGGCACCCCATGGTCGCGGCAGAGGTGCGCAGGAGACGTACGGCGGTCTGGAACGGGTCTAGAACTTGTTCCGCGGAGTGATCCCCAGGGACAGTCCCGAAAGGCCCCGCTGCCGTCCTCCCAGCTTGCCCGCGATGGCGCGCAGGGCCGCGCCCGCCGGGGAGTCGGGGTCGGTGAGGACGACCGGCTTGCCGTCGTCGCCGCCCTCGCGCAGGCGGACGTCGATCGGGATGGAGCCGAGGACGGGGACGGACGCGCCCGTCGTGCGGGTCAGGCCGTCGGCCACGGACTGTCCGCCGCCGGTGCCGAAGACGTCGACCATCTCGCCGCAGTGCGGGCAGGGCAGGCCGGCCATGTTCTCGACGACGCCGACGATCTTCTGGTGGGTCTGGACGGCGATCGAGCCCGCCCGCTCGGCGACCTCGGCCGCCGCCTGCTGAGGCGTGGTGACGACGAGGATCTCGGCGTTCGGGACGAGCTGGGCCACCGAGATCGCGATGTCGCCGGTGCCCGGCGGGAGGTCCAGGAGCAGCACGTCCAGGTCGCCCCAGTAGACGTCCGAGAGGAACTGCTGGAGGGCGCGGTGGAGCATCGGGCCCCGCCAGACGACGGGCGTGTTGCCCGGGGTGAACATGCCGATGGAGATGACCTTCACGCCGTGCGCCGACGGCGGCATGATCATGTTCTCGACCTGGGTCGGAAGGCCGTCCGCGCCCAGCATGCGCGGCACGCTGTGGCCGTAGATGTCGGCGTCCACGACCCCGACCTTCAGGCCGTCCGCCGCCATCGCCGCCGCCAGGTTCACGGTCACCGACGACTTGCCGACGCCGCCCTTGCCGGACGCGACCGCGTAGACGCGGGTGAGCGAGCCGGGCTTGGCGAACGGCACCTCGCGCTCGGTCTGGCCGCCGCGCAGCGCGCTCGCCAGCTCCTTGCGCTGCTCGTCGCTCATCACGTCGAGCGTGACGTCGACGCGCGTGACGCCCTCCACCGCGCCGACCGCGTCGGTCACGCGCTGCGTGATCGTCTCGCGCATGGGGCAGCCCGAGACCGTCAGGTACACGGTGACCGCGACCGCTCCGTCCGCGCCGATCTCCACCGACTTGACCATCCCGAGTTCGGTGATGGGACGGTTGATCTCGGGGTCGTTCACCGTCGCCAGTGCTTCACGCACCGCGTCTTCCGTAGCCATGAACACGATGGTACGGCGCTGCGCGGGGGCCCCGGTAAGCCCGTCACCGGTCTTCTACGTCACGTCCCCTCGACCGTTCTGACCGTTCCGCCGGGAATACGACCCGTCCGTTGCCCCGCTCCTCCAGCTCCTTGACCATGTCCTGCAGCTCGGAGCGGATCCAGTCGCGGGTGGCGACCTCGCCCAGACCGATGCGCAGGGCGGCGATCTCCCGGGTCAGGTACTCGGTGTCGGCGATCGACCGCTCGTTCTGCTTGCGGTCCTGTTCCAGGTTGACCCGGTCGCGGTCGTCCTGCCGGTTCTGCGCGAGCAGGATCAGCGGGGCCGCGTAGGAGGCCTGGAGGGACAGCATCAGCGTCAGGAAGATGAAGGGGTAGTTGTCGAAGCGCAGGTCGCGCGGCGCGAAGATGTTCCACAGCACCCAGACGATGATGACGATCGTCATCCAGACGATGAACCGTCCCGTGCCCAGGAACCGCGCGATCCGCTCCGACAGCCGTCCGAAGGCCTCCGGGTCCCACTCGGGCAGCAGCCGGCGCCGGGGCGCCCGCGGCTGGTCCAGCCGCGGGCGGGACCGCGTGGCGGCCGTGGCCCCGGCCGGGGTGCGCTCGCCGCGCCCGCCGCCGCTCTCCCGCTCAGGAGCCATGGGGACCAGCCCCCTCGGCCTCGGCAGCGGTCCCGGCCGCGCTCGCGGCCCCGTTCCCCACCGTGCCCTGTGCCGTGTCCTGCGCGGTGTCCTCCTCCAGGTGGAACTCCGTCTCCCGCCAGTCCTCCGGCAGCATGTGGTCCAGTACGTCGTCCACGGTCACCACGCCCAGCAGCGACCCCGCGTCGTCCACGACGGGCGCCGCGACCATGTCGTACGTCGCGAAGAACCCGGCGACGACCGGCAGCGCCGCGTCCGGCGCCAGGGTCTGGAGGGTGTCGTCGACGATCGAGCTGACCAGCGTGTACGGCGGGTCGCGCAGCAGGCGCTGGAAGTGGACCGTGCCGAGGTACTTGCCGGTGGGCGTCTCGTCGGGCGGGCGGCAGACGTAGACCTGGGCGGCGAGGGCGGGGGAGAGGTCGGGGTTGCGCACGCGCGCGAGGGCGTCGGCGACGGTCGCGTCGGGCCGCAACACGATCGGCTCGGTGGTCATGAGCCCGCCCGCCGTGTGCTCCTCGTACGCCAGCAGCCGCCGCATGTCGGCCGCGTCGGAGGGCTCCATCAGGCTCAGCAGCCGCTCCTGGTCGTCCTTGGGGAGCTCGGAGAGCAGGTCGGCCGCGTCGTCGGGGTCCATGGCCTCCAGGACGTCCGCCGCGCGCTCCTCCTTCAGCTTGCCGAGGATCTCGATCTGGTCGTCCTCCGGGAGCTCCTCGAGGACGTCGGCGAGCCGGTCGTCGTCGAGGGCGGCGGCGACCTCGGCGCGCCGCTTCGACGACAGATGGTGCAGCACGTTGGCGAGGTCGGCGGGGCGCAGCTGCTCGAAGGTGGCCAGGAGGCTCTCCGCGCCCTGTCCGTGCTCCTCCAGGGAGAAGCCGGTGACCGCCGACCACCCCACCGTCAGCGTCTCGCCCTTGGCCCGCCGGAAGGCGCCGCCCTTGCGGCCCTTGCGGACGAAGACCCGGTCGATCTCCCAGTCCCGGCGGGCCGGCAGCTGTCGTAGCGACACGTCGAGGACGGTGACCGTCTCACCTGGCTCCTCGCTCTCGACGAGGGTGACGCGCCGGTCCAGCAGCTCGCCGAAGACGAGCCGCTCGGTGGGCCGCTGCTCGAAGCGCCGGACGTTGACCACGCCGGTGGTGATGACCTGGCCGGACTCGATGCCGGTGACCCGGGTCATGGGCAGGAAGATGCGGCGCCGGGTGGACAGTTCGACGACCAGTCCGAGCACCCGTGGCGGCCGCCGCCCGACGCGCAGCATGACGACCAGGTCGCGCACACGCCCCACCTGGTCGCCGACCGGGTCGAAGACCGGGACGCCGGCGAGGTGCGAGACGAAGATCCGGGGGGCGCCGGCTGCCATGGCTGTGCTTCCTTTGCGTACTGCTGCGTCAGTGAAAGCGAGGGTGGGGGCGAGGGTGGGGGCGATGGTGGGGACCATTTCCGAAATGCCCTCTCCTGCGGGCTTCAGGCTAGCCCGTCCCGATCGGATACGCCCTGGTGAGCGGTCCGGACGGTCCGGCTCCGACCGGGGTCCGCGACCCCGGTACGCTGCCGTACGCCGCTCAGCACACCCCCGCAGAAAGGCAGCCTTCTCTGTGACTGCGATCGCCCAGGGCCGTACTCGCCGGACCGCGCTGATGGGCGCGATGTGCGCACTGGTCCTCGGACTGGGGACGACCGGGTGCAGCGAGGATCCGGACGCGGGCACGAACGGGGTGGGCAAGCTGACGGCCGAGCAGATCCAGTCGAAGACGAAGAAGGCGGCCGCCTCCGTCGACGCGGTGCGGCTGGCGGGGAGCGTGGTCACCAGCGGCAAGACGTACAAGGTCGACCTGCGGCTGAAGGCAGACGGCGGCGCCGGGTCGGTCACCGCGGAGGGGGCCACCTTCCATCTGCTGCGGGTCGGCGAGCAGCTGTACCTGAAGGCCGACGCGGCGTTCTGGACCCACGAGGACGGCAAGTCCGACGACTCCGGCACGGACACGGCGGCCGCGGACAAGCTCGACGGCAAGTATGTGAAGGTGCCGACGGGGGACCCCTCGTACAAGAAGTTCAGCGGCTTCACGGACAAGGACCTCCTTCTCGACGGTCTGCTGTCGCTGCAGGGTTCCGTGCAGACGGACGGCCATCACGAGCAGGCCGGGGTGCGCACCATCCGGATCACCGGCGACGGCGGCTCCGGCGGCACGCTGGACGTCTCCCTGGAGGGCGAGCCGTATCCGCTGCGCCTGGAGCGCGCGGGCGGCGCGGGCACGCTGACCTTCTCCTCCTGGGGCAAGGAGTTCGCCCTGAAGGAGCCGGCCAAGGGCGAGACGGTGGACTACGGCCAGCAGCTGCCGACGTCCTGACCGCTCCTCCCGCTCCCCTTTTCTTCCGCTGCTTCCGCTGCTTCCGCTACTTCCGCTTCTTTCTGAACAGCAGCTTCGGCAGGCCCGCCGGGGCCGGCTCACGGGTGGTGGCCGGGGACGGCGCCGGCCGCGCGGCCAGGTCGCCGTCGGGCAGCGGCAGCAGGGCCCCCGTGGGCTCCAGCCGCACCACCCGGCACTCCCGCGCCCAGCGCTCCGTCATCGCCTCGCCGTCGGGCGCGTTGAGCCGCTTGCCCTTCAGCTCCGCGACGGCGGCCTCCCAGGCCCCGCTGCCGGGCCCGAGCTGTACGACCGTCGCCGTCCAGGAGACCAGCCGGCCCCCCTTGTCCTTGCTGCGTACGGTGACCTCGGCCGAGGCCCCGTCGGTCAGCCCCGGCAGCGGCTGTTCGCCGGGCCCGTCGCCGACCAGACAGGCCGCGCCCTCGTGCCACACGTGCCACAGCGCCCGTGCGGTCGGTTCGCCCGCGCCCCGGACCCAGATGAGGCCGGACTTCTTGGTGGCCTCCTCGACGAGGGCCTGGTCGAGCAGCTCGCTTGTCATGACGCCAGCCTATCCAGGCGGCGCCTACAGCCAGCCGTTGCGCTTCAGGGTGCGGTGGATGCCCAGGCACAGGCCCACCATGGCGGTCATGACCACGGGGTAGCCGAACTTCCAGTGCAGCTCCGGCATGTAGTCGAAGTTCATGCCGTAGACCCCGCAGACCATCGTCGGCACGGCGATGATGGCCGCCCAGGACGTGATCTTCCGCATGTCCTCGTTCTGTGCGACGGACGCCTGCGCGAGGTTGGCCTGGAGGATCGAGTTGAGCAGCTCGTCGAAGCCGACGACCTGCTCCTGGACCCGGGCCAGGTGGTCGGCGACGTCCCGGAAGTACTTCTGGATGTCGGGGTCGACCAGCCGCATCGGCCGCTCGCTCAGCAGCTGCATCGGGCGCAGCAGCGGGGAGACCGCCCGCTTGAACTCCAGCACCTCACGCTTGAGTTGGTAGATCCGGCCGGCGTCGGTGCCGCGCGGGGTGCCCTTGCGGCCCGGCGAGAACACCTCGGTCTCGACCTCGTCGATGTCGTCCTGTACGGCGTCGGCGACCGCGACATAGCCGTCGACGACATGGTCGGCGATCGCGTGCAGCACCGCCGAGGGGCCCTTGGCGAGCAGCTCGGGGTCGTCCTGGAGGCGGTGGCGCAGCGCGCGCAGGGATCCCTGGCCGCCGTGCCGGACGGTGATGAAGAAGTCCTTGCCGGTGAAGCACATGACCTCACCGGTCTCGACGACCTCGCTGTTGGCGGTCAGCCGGTCGTGCTCGACGTAGTGGATGGTCTTGAAGACGGTGAAGAGGGAGTCGTCGTAGCGCTCCAGCTTGGGGCGCTGGTGCGCCTGTACCGCGTCCTCCACGGCCAGCGGGTGCAGCCCGAACTCCCCGGCGATGCCGGCGAACTCACCCTCCGTCGGCTCGTGCAGACCGATCCACACGAAGCCTCCGTCGCGCCGCACCTGCCGCATGGCCTCCTGCGGGGTGGGGGGCGTCGGGAACACGACGCGGGCGCCGTCGCGGTAGACGGCGCAGTCGACGACGGCCGAGGGGGTGCCGGGGTCGCGGGTGGTGTCGTAGGCGCCGCTGTCCAGGCGCACGCTCTTGCGCAGCGAGGGGCGGGACGGGCGGACCACGGCGGCGCGCAGGTCGCGGATCATCGACATGGCAGGCTCCTTCGCATCGGGCGACGAAAGGCCGTGGCGACGGGTGGAACTACCCGGAATGAGGACGTCCTGACTGCGGATGTTTGGCACGTCCACAAAGCGGGGAGCACCGCTCCGTCGCGGTGGCGAGTTTCGTTGCTGACTCAGCTACTGGTTCAGCTACTGCAAGTTCAGGGAAAACGAAACGAAGTGCTCTTCCGCGTGCGGACGCGAGGGTGAAAGGCGGCGGTCAGCCGGAATCAGAGCAGCTGCATCAGCGGCCGGAAGAGCGAGTGGTACTGCACGGGTGACTTCGATCCATGACAGCCCCACCTCCTCCAGCCGGTCCCTCGTAAGGGAGTCTCGTCGGCGTCGAGGCAAGATCGCGACGCTTCTGCGTGCTGCCCCGAACCACCGGGCAAGAGTATCAGCCGACTGAAGTGTCAAGGCGCTGCTTTGCCCGGTACTGACGAGTTCTATGCTCGCGTCATGGCTGATGTTCTTCCTCTGGTCGAGGCACGGTTGCGCACCGCGCTGGGCGAGCCGGACGCCCGTGCCGCGGTCACCTTCCTGGGCACGGACCGCGTCGAGGTGCTGCGTTTCCACGGGGGCGACATCGTCCGCTACGCCACGCTCGGCATGTCCGCCCAGCCGATGGCGGACCCCACCGCGATCCTCGCCGACCCGGTCAAGGGCCCGCGCGCCGAGCTGGTCCTGTCCGTCCGCGCCGGCCTCGCCGACACCGACAAGGTGCTTCGCCCGCTCGCCGTGCTCGCCGCGTCCCCGCAGGTCGAGGGGGTGGTCGTGGCCCCCGGAGCCTCCCTCGACGTGGGCGAGCCGCTGTGGCCCGGAGCGCTGTTCACCTCGGTCCTGGTCGCCGAGCCCGGCGGTCTGGTCGAGGACCTGGAGCTGGACGAGCCCCTCGACCCGGTCCGCTTCCTGCCCCTGCTGCCGATGACCCCGAACGAGGCCGCCTGGAAGCGTGTGCACGGCGCCCAGGCCCTCCAGGAACGCTGGCTGACGAACGGGACGGACCTCCGGGATCCGTCCCGGACATCCGTCCCGCTCGACTGACGCTTCGTGAGGAAGCTCACCAACCCGTGGCCGAAAACCGTCAGTTGACTGTGGGGGCTCGTCGGGCTCGTTGGGCTCGTCGGGCCCGCGGGCTCAGTTGGCGAAGACCGCCACCCCGTCCTCGGTCGCGTGGATCGGCTCCAGCTCCTCCGCTTCGTGCGTGAGCGACTTGCGCCGTACGACGACCACGACCGCGCCGAGCAGCGCGGTGACCGCCGCGACGACGAACGGGACGTGGATGTCGGTCCACTCCTCGATCTTCGGCGCGAAGTAGGGCGCGGCCGCCGCCGCGAACCACCGTACGAAGTTGTAGCCCGCGCTCGCCACCGGCCGCGGCGCGTCCGAGACGCCGAGCGCCAACTCGGTGTAGACGGTGTTGTTCACGCCGATGAACGCGCCGGACAGGATCGTGCAGACGACGGCCGTCGTGTGGTCGCCGTAGCCCAGGACCAGCACGTCGGCCGCGAGCAGCACCAGTGAGCCGCCGAGCACCTTCAGCGAGCCGAACCGTCGCTGCAGGCGCGGCGCGACGACGACCGAGAACACGGCGAGCAGCAGGCCCCAGGCGAAGAACACCGCCCCCGACTTGTAGGGGGTCATGTTCAGCACGAACGGGGTGAAGGCCAGCACGGTGAAGAACGTGTAGTTGTAGAAGAACGCCGAGGCGGCCGCGGAGGCCAGTCCGCCGTGGCCGAGCGCCCTGAGCGGGTCGAGGAGCGAGGTCTTGCGGGCCGGCTTCGGCTGCTCCTTCAGGAACGCCGTGATGCACAGGAAGCCGATCGCCATCAGGAACGCGGTGCCGAAGAAGGGGTAGCGCCAGCTGGCGTCGCCGAGCAGCGCGCCCAGCAGCGGCCCGCACGCCATGCCCAGGCCCAGGGCGGACTCGTACAGCAGGATGGCGGCCGCGCTGCCGCCGGCCGCCGCGCCGACGATCACCGCGAGGGCGGTGGAGACGAAGAGCGCGTTGCCCAGGCCCCAGCCGGCCCGGAAGCCGACGAGTTCGCCGACCGAGTCCGAGGTGCCCGCGAGGCCGGCGAAGACCACGACGAGGGCGAGGCCCAGCAGCAGGGTCTTCTTGCCGCCGATGCGGCTGGAGACGAAGCCGGTCACCAGCATCGCGAACGCGGTGATCAGGAAGTACGAGGTGAAGAGCAGGGAGACCTGGCCGGCGGTGGCGTCCAGGCCCTGGGCGATGGAGGGCAGGATCGGGTCGACGAGACCGATGCCCATGAAGGCGACGACCGAGGCGCCCGCGGTCGCCCAGACCGCCTTGGGCTGTCGCAGCAGGCCACCGGTTCCCGCGTCGAAGGGGTCGTTCTCTGCGCCCATCGCTTTCTCCCGTCCCGAAAGATGGTTGGTATATGCACATAGTAAGTTAGGTCACCTAATTAATGCAAGCTGCATCTAGTTTCCGCTGGTGAACCGGTTCCGTCCGGACGGGTGATCGTCCTTGACGTGGGCGGGCTCGGGTAGGACCGTGGGGCTCTATGAGGGGCGAACCCAGTTGCCCGAAGTGTGGTGGCCGGGTCAGGGCTCCCGGACTCTTCGCCGATTCCTGGCAGTGCGATGTGCACGGGACGGTGCATCCGCTGCAGCCCGTGATCCCGCCCAGCGTCGAGGCCCTCAGCGTCGTCGTGCATCGCACGCAGGTGCCGGTGTGGATGCCGTGGCCGCTGCCGGTCGGCTGGCTGTTCACGGGCGTGACCTATGCCGGCGACGACCGCAGCGGCGGCCGCGCCACCGCCGTGGCCTGCTCCGGACCCGGCCCGCTCGGCGGCATGGGCGAGCTGATCCTGGTCGCCGAGGAGCTCGGCGTCGGCCTCGGCGCGCGCTACGCCGGCGTCGACGGCCCGGATCCGGGCCCGTACATGAGCGTCGAGAAACCCGCCGAGACCAAGGTCCTGGCCGCCGGCCGTCCCACCCCGCTCTGGCATGTCTCCGCCACCCCGGACGACCGTGCCGTCTTCGCGGGCGAGGCGCGCGGGCTGTGGCTGTGGGCGGTGGTCTGGCCCGAGCAGTCCGGCCTGCTGATGTACGACGAACTGGTGCTGACCGACCTGCGGGACGCGGGCGCGGAGGTCGACCTGCTGCCGTGCGGGGCGTTGTCGCCGCGCTTGCTCGAGCCGTAGGGCGCCCGGAGTCTCGGTCCGCTGGGCGGCAGGGGGCTCGGCCCGCTGGGCTGTAGAGGGATCGGCCCGCCGGACTGTAGGGGGCTCGGCCCGCTGGACTATAGAGGGATCGGCTCGCCGGACTGTAGGGGGCGCTCGATGGTTTCGGGTGTGACAAGGGAGCTGAAAAATCCGGTTATCCTTGAGCGTCCGCTTCCGTTCCGTCCTCGCCTGGAGTCCACGTCGTGCGCATCGATCTGCACTGCCACTCCACGGCCTCCGACGGCACGGACACCCCGGCCGAGCTGGTCCGCAACGCGGCCGCCGCCGGTCTGGACGTCGTCGCGCTGACCGACCACGACACCACCCGCGGATACGCCGAGGCCGTCGCCGCGCTGCCGCGGGGGCTCACGCTGGTCACCGGCGCCGAGCTGTCCTGCCGTATCGACGGCGTCAGCATGCACATGCTGGCCTACCTCTTCGACCCCGAGGAGCCCGCCCTGTTCGCCGAGCGCGAGCTGGTGCGCGACGACCGGGTGCCGCGGGCGCGGGGCATGGTCGCCAAGCTCAACGAGCTGGGCGTCCCCGTCACCTGGGAGCAGGTCGCGCGGATCGCGGGGGAGGGGTCCGTCGGGCGTCCGCACGTCGCCACCGCCCTCGTCGAGCTGGGCGTCGTGCCGACCGTGAGCGACGCGTTCACCGAGGACTGGCTGGCCGACGGCGGCCGGGCCTATGTCGAGAAGCACGAGACCGACCCCTTCGAGGCGATCCGCCTGGTCAAGGGCGCGGGCGGGGTCACCGTCTTCGCCCACCCGGGCGCCAGCAAGCGGGGGCGCACGGTGCCGGAGTCGGCGATCGCCGAGCTGGCCGCGGCCGGCCTGGACGGCATCGAGGTCGACCACATGGACCACGACGCCGAGACGCGCGTACGGCTGCGGGGACTGGCGACCGACCTCGGGCTGCTGACGACCGGGTCCAGCGACTACCACGGCAGCCGGAAGACCGTCCTGCTCGGCGAGTACACGACCGACCCCGAGGTGTACGGCGAGATCACGCGGCGGGCGACCGGGGCGTTCCCGGTGCCGGGGACCGGCGGAGCCTGAGGCTCCGCCCCTCGCCCGCACGTCCGCTCACCTTCGGCAAGGCTTCCTCACCCATGTTCGACGTCGCCGTCTTCGGCTCCCTCTTCCTGACCCTTTTCGTCATCATGGATCCCCCCGGGATCACCCCGATCTTCCTCGCGCTGACCGCCGGACGCCCCGCCAAGGTGCAGAAGCGGATGGCCTTCCAGGCCGTGTGCGTGGCGGGCGGTGTGATCGCCGTCTTCGGGCTCCTGGGGCACCAGATCCTGAACTACCTGCACGTCTCCGTGCCCGCGCTGATGATCGCGGGCGGGCTGCTGCTCCTGCTGATCGCGCTCGACCTGCTCACCGGCAAGACCGACGAGCCGAAGCAGACCAAGGACGTGAACGTCGCCCTCGTCCCGCTGGGCATGCCGCTGCTGGCCGGACCGGGCGCGATCGTGTCCGTCATCCTCGCCGTGCAGAAGGCCGACAGCTTCGCCTCGCAGGCGTCGGTGTGGGCGGCGATCCTCGCCATCCACGTCGTGCTGTGGCTGGTCATGCGCTACTCGCTGCTGATCATCCGGGTCATCAAGGACGGCGGTGTGGTGCTGGTGACGAGGCTCGCCGGCATGATGCTCTCCGCGATCGCCGTACAGCAGATCATCAACGGCGTCACACAGGTGATCCGCGCGAGCTGAGCCGGCCCGCACCCGGCTCCGGCATGCGCGGAGCCTCTGCCCCGGCATACGCAGAGCCCCCTACGGCATCGCCGTAGGGGGCTCTGAAATCTGTAAGGGGATCGAGCGAGGACCGCGTTACGAGGCCGAGGAGTCGGCCGGGCGGATCCACAGACGCTGCCCGATGGCGGCGGCCTGCTGAACGATCCGGTTGACGGAGGCGGCGTCTACGACGGTGCTGTCCACGGGCGTGCCGTCGACATCGTCGAGTCGCATGATTTCGAAGCGCATTGGCTTCTCCCTTCGTCTGGTCATCCTCCTGAGGAGAACTACTGAGTGGCTGGCCCAGGTCGCATCGGTGCCCCTGGTTCCACTAGTAGTCAACGCGACTCTTGTTACGAACATTCCCTACGCTAAAGAAATTTTTCGAACGGCTAATTACTGACGGGTAAGCGGGTTTGGGCAGACTGCCGGAGACTGAACGGGACCGGTTGTGTTCGCAGCGTGACCGCCGGGACAATGGAGGCGATGAACGACGACTCAGCGGCGCTCGCCGCCCGCATCGACCGCACGAACGAGCTGCTGACCCGCATGCTCGCCGAGGTGGCCAAGACGCCCTCGACCCACGCGATCTTCGTCGACGCGGGGTACCTGTACGCGGCCGCGGGCCGGCTGGTCTCCGGGACGGAGGACCGCAGGGCGTTCGACCTCGACGCCGAGGGCCTGATCGAGGCGCTCATCGACCGAGCCCGCTCGATCTTCGCGGACAGCCGCCTGCTGCGCGTCTACTGGTACGACGGCGCCCGCCGCCGCATCCACACCGCCGAGCAGCAGTCCATCGCCGAACTCCCGGACGTGAAGGTGCGGTTGGGCAACCTCAACGCCAACAACCAGCAGAAGGGCGTCGATTCGCTCATCCGCTCCGATCTGGAGTCCCTGGCCCGGCACCGCGCCATCAGCGACGCGGCGCTGCTGGGCGGCGACGAGGACCTGGTCTCGGCGGTGGAGGCCGCCCAGGGCTACGGCGCCCGGGTGCACCTCTGGGGCATCGAGGCCCCCGAGGGCCGCAACCAGGCCGAGCCGCTGCTCTGGGAGGTCGACAGCCAGCGCACCCTCGACCTCGACTTCTTCAAGCCGTACGTGTCACGGCGTACCGCCCAGGCCTTCGAGGCGACCGGCGCGAACCGGCCCACCCGCGAGGACGTCCGCTTCGTAGGCGCGCAGATCGCCGCGAAATGGCTGGCGGCGCGGGGCAGGGAGGCCCTGGCGGAACTGCTGCCCGGCCATCCCTACCTGCCCGGCTCCGTCGACCAGGACCTTCTCGTGGAGGCCGAGGGCATCCTGCAGTACTCCCTGCGCGGCCAGGCGGACCTGAGACGGGCGCTGCGGGACGGGTTCTGGGAGCACGTGCAGACGCAGTACTGACTCGCGGTACTAGCTCTGGGAGCGGCGGTCCCAGTAGTCGGCGAGGGCGTGGGCCGTCGGCAGGGGCTGGTCCAGGTTCGGTGAGTGCTCGGCGCCCGGGACGACCGTCCGGTGCGCGCGCAGCTGCACGGCCATGTCGTCCAGCACGGTCACCGGCCAGGTGTCGTCGCGTGCTCCCGACAGCACATGGAACGGCAGCGGTACGGCGGCGAGTTCGGCGACCCGGTTGGGCTCGGCGCACAACTGGCGTCCTGTTGTGAGGAGTTGGGCGGGCTTGTGGTTCAGCCAGCGCAGCCGCAGCTGCTCCACGCCGCCGAAGCCCCGGGCGGGGCCGCCGACCTCCTCCGGCGGACCCATCGCCAGGATGGCCTGCCACACCTCGGGCATCGTCAGCGCGGCGAGCGCGTCCTGCAGCAGCTTCACGCGCTGCTTCTGGGAGTCCGAGATCTCGGCGGGGCCCGAGGCGATGAGGGTGAACGACGCGAACGGGGAGTGGTCGAGGAGGACGGCGGCCCGGGCGATCTGACCGCCCAGGGAGTGCCCGACGAGATGCAGAGGCGTGTCGGGCCCCAGGGAGGCGGTGAGCGTCTCCGTCTGCGCGAGCACGTCCCGCGCCAACTCCTCCTGGGCGTAAGGGGATTCGTCGCTCTCCGGGCCGTCCGACTCGTTCTGTCCGCGCCCGTCCACGGCGACGGTCCGGTAGCCGCGGGCCGCGAGCGGCTCGTGCAGCAGGTGGAAGTCCTCCTTGCTGCCGGTGAACCCCGGCAGCAGCAGCGCGACGCCCCGCGGCTCGACGCCGGCGGGCACGGGCGCGTCGACGACGGCGAACTCGCCGCGCACGGTCCGCAGAGCGTACGAACGGGCGCCGGGGGGCGGCGGGAAGGGGGAGCTGGTCGGCCTGGTCACGAGCCGAGGCTACCGGGAGGGGTGAGGCGAGGCACGGGCACCCTGAGGCGGGCGAACGCCGACGGCCCGGCTCCTCCGCGGGGGAGGACCGGGCCGTCGGGCTGTGCTGCTCCGGCCTGTTCCGGCCTGTTCTGGCCGCTCTGGCTGGTCGATCAGCCGTCCGCGGGCTCCGCGGCAGCGGTCGCCTTGCGCGTCCGCCGCACCCTCGGCTTGGCTTCCGCCTCGGCCGTGTCCGCGGCGGCAGCGGTCGCCGTGGCCGTCGCCGTTGCCGCGGTCTTGCGGGTGCGGCGGGGCTTGGCTTCCGGTTCCTGCGTGGCCTGGGCCGGGATGTCGGCGGTGGCCGTCTCCGGGGTCTCCGGGGCTGCGGCGGTCTTGCGGGTGGTGCGTCGGCGGGGCTTGGCCTCGACGGCTTCGGCGGTGTCGACCGCGACCTCGGCCGCGGTCTCCGCCGGAGCCGCTGCCGCCGTCTTGCGGGTGCGACGCGGCTTGACCTCCGCGACCTCCGCAACGGCTTCCACCGGAGCGGCGGCCGCCGTCTTGCGCGTACGGCGCGGCTTGGCCGCCACGGCCTCCGCCGTGTCGACCGCCGCCTCGGCGGCCGGAGCCGTCGCCGCTGCCGCCGTCTTACGGGTGCGGCGGGGCTTGACCTCGGCCTCGACGACTGCCGGAGCCTCGGTGGCCTCGACGGTCGCGGCGGCCGTCTTACGGGTCCGGCGCGGCTTCACCACCGTGCCCTCGGCCGTGTCGACGGCAGCCTCGGCGGCGGCAGCGGTCGCCGTGGCCGTCGCCGTTGCCGCGGTCTTGCGGGTGCGGCGGGGCTTGGCTTCCGGTTCCTGCGTGGCCTGGGCCGGGATGTCGGCGGTGGCCGTCTCCGGGGTCTCCGGGGCTGCGGCGGTCTTGCGGGTGGTGCGTCGGCGGGGCTTGGCCTCGACGGCTTCGGCGGTGTCGACCGCGACCTCGGCCGCGGTCTCCGCCGGAGCCGCTGCCGCCGTCTTGCGGGTGCGACGCGGCTTGACCTCGGCCTCGACGACCGCCGGGGCCTCCACGGTCTCGACGGCCGCGACCGCGGCTTCGGCCGGAGCCGTCGCCTTACGGGTGCGGCGGCGCGGCTTGGTCTCCACGATCTCCACGGCCTCCGCGGCGTCGACGACAGCCTCGGCTGCGGGGACCTCGGCAACCGGCAGCTCCGTCACCGTGGCCGGCGCGGTCTCCGCGGTCTTGCGCGTACGACGTCGGCGCGGCTGCGCCGCAGGCTCCGGGGTTTCCAGGGCCTCGACGGCCGGCGCCTCGACGGCCGGCGCCTCGAGGGCGGGGCCCTCCGCCGTCGTCACGGCCGCTTCCGCGGCCTCGGGGGCGGCGGAGGCGACGGCCGTCACGACGGCCGCCTCGGAGGAGGCCGTGGCGCGCGTACGGCGTCGGCGGCGCGGGGTGCGCGTCGCCGCGGCTTCCTCGGTCACCGGCGTCTGCTCGGCCACGGGGGCCTGCTCCGGCGCCGTGGTGCCGACGACGGGCGTCGACGTGGCGTCGAGGGGGGAGCCGTTGCGCGTACGACGGCGGCGGCGCGGCGTCCGGGCCGGACGCTCGCCCTCGACCGGACGCTCGGCGGCACGGGACTCGCCGCGGCCTCCGCGCTCGCCGCGGCCTCCGCGCTCGTCTCGGCCACCGCGCTCACCACGGCCGCCACGCTCGTTCCGACCGCCGCGTGCGTGACGGCCGCCCGGCTCGCCGAGGTCTTCCAGCTCCTCCGCGGCGAGCCCGGCGCGCGTGCGCTCGGCGCGCGGCAGGACACCCTTGGTGCCCACGGGGATGCCGAGCTCCTCGAAGAAGTGCGGAGAGGTGGAGTACGTCTCCGGCGGGTCGCTGAAGTCGAGCTCCAGCGCCTTGTTGATGAGCTGCCAGCGCGGGATGTCGTCCCAGTCGACCAGCGTGATCGCGATGCCCTTGGCGCCCGCGCGGCCGGTACGGCCGATGCGGTGCAGGTACGTCTTCTCGTCCTCGGGGGACTGGTAGTTGATGACGTGCGTGACGCCCTCGACGTCGATGCCGCGCGCGGCCACGTCCGTGCAGACGAGGACGTCGACCTTGCCGTTGCGGAAGGCGCGCAGCGCCTGCTCGCGGGCGCCCTGGCCGAGGTCGCCGTGGACCGCGCCGGAGGCGAAGCCGCGCTGCTGGAGCTGGTCGGCCAGGTCGGCCGCCGTGCGCTTGGTACGGCAGAACACCATGACCAGGCCGCGGCCCTCGGCCTGCAGGATGCGCGAGACCATCTCGGGCTTGTCCATGTTGTGCGCGCGGTACACGTGCTGCTTGGTGTTCGCGACGGTCCTGCCCGCGTCGTCCGGCGACGTGGCGTTGATGTGCGTGGGCTGCGACATGTAGCGGCGCGCGAGACCGATGACCGCGCCCGGCATGGTCGCCGAGAACAGCATGGTCTGGCGCTTCACCGGAAGCATGTTGATGATCTTCTCGACGTCGGGCAGGAAGCCCAGGTCGAGCATCTCGTCGGCCTCGTCGAGGACGAGCGACCTGATGTGCTTGAGGTCGAGCTTCTTCTGGCCCGCGAGGTCCAGCAGTCGGCCCGGGGTGCCGACGACGACGTCGACGCCCTTCTTCAGGGCCTCGACCTGGGGCTCGTAGGCCCGGCCGCCGTAGATGGCGAGGACGCGCACGTTGCGCACCTTGCCCGCGGTCAGCAGGTCGTTGGTGACCTGGGTGCACAGCTCGCGCGTGGGGACGACGACGAGCGCCTGCGGGGCGTCGGTGAGGGACTCGGGCTTCGCGCGGCCGGCCTCGACGTCGGCGGGGACGGTCACGCGCTCGAGGAGCGGGAGGCCGAAGCCGAGCGTCTTGCCGGTGCCCGTCTTGGCCTGGCCGATGACGTCCGTGCCCGTCAGGGCCACGGGGAGCGTCATCTCCTGGATGGGGAAGGGAGTGATGATGCCGACGGCTTCAAGGGCTTCGGCGGTCTCGGGAAGGATCCCGAGCTCTCGGAACGTAGTCAGGGTGCTGCCTCTTCTGTGTGCGCGGTGCGAGGCGAGCGCGGGGGTCGTGTCAGACCGTGCCGGGGACGTCGGCCGCCTTACGGGCTGGCCGTAGGGCACGGGACCTCTGCCGACGCTCGAGCGCTCGAACCGCTGAGGGGGTCCCCTCCGGGTTGCCGTACGCACTGTGCCGTTACGCACTGTGCTGTACGGGCGAGGAGGGCTGTCGGGTCGGAGCCGATCGGGCCACCGACCGGGCATCCTCATACGTGCGGCCCGTCGAATATTCGGCAGGCGCATTACCACCATACCCCGGAATCACGCACATGCGATGGCCGATTCGGTCACGTTGTGGTTGTCACAGTGGTTCTCGCACCGCCGGACGTGGTCGGTCGGGTCGTCGTGGTCACACTGATTGACCAGGGACTTCCGTCATGCGGCCAGCGGGCTATTGTGCGCTTCATGACGACCTCTGACAAGCCTGACAACGCGTCCACCGAGTCCCCCGCCGCCACCGGTATCGCCGCCCAGGACTGGGCGCAGGCGTCCGCCGATCCGCAGTACCGGGCCGCGGTCGTGGATCTGCTCGGCGCGCTGGCGTACGGCGAGCTGGCGGCGTTCGAGCGGCTCGCGGAGGACGCCAAGCTGGCGCCGACGCTGGAGGACAAGGCCGAGCTGGCGAAGATGGCGTCGGCCGAGTTCCACCACTTCGAGCGGCTGCGCGACCGGCTCGCGGAGATCGGCGAGGACGCGACGCAGGCGATGGAGCCGTTCGTCGCCGCGCTCGACGGCTTCCACCGGCAGACGGCCCCGTCGGACTGGCTGGAGGGCCTCGTCAAGGCGTACGTCGGCGACTCGATCGCCAGCGACTTCTACCGCGAGGTCGCGGTGCGCCTGGACACCGACAGCCGCGCGCTGGTGCTGGCCGTGCTCGACGACACAGGGCACGCCGGGTTCGCCGTGGACCGGGTGCGCGCGGCGATCGACGCGGACCCGCGCGTGGGCGGACGGCTCGCGCTGTGGGCGCGGCGGCTGATGGGCGAGGCGCTGTCGCAGTCCCAGCGCGTGGTCGCGGACCGGGACGCGCTGTCGACGATGCTCGTGGGCGGGGTCGCGGACGGCTTCGACCTCGCCGAGGTCGGCCGGATGTTCTCCCGGATCACCGAGGCGCACACCAAGCGGATGGCGGCGCTGGGGCTGGCCGCCTAGTTCGTCAGGCCTGAGCCGGGCCGAAGGCCTCAGCGAGCCCGAAGGGCTGAGCCAGGCCGGAGGGCTGCGCCGTCGGGAACCGTCACGCCGGCGCTGAGCGGCGGCGGAAACCGGCGGCAGGGCGCAGCAGCAGGGAGAGCGAGGCGGCGGAGACGACCGCCGCGCCGAGCAGGCTCAGCAGGAGGGTGCCGGGGCCCAGCGCGCTGTGGGTGACGAAGTCACCGAACAGGGCTCCGGCGACGCCCGTGGCGAACACCAGTGTGCGGACCGGCAGGCGGTGGGACAGGCGGTTGACCGCCGCCCACGCGAGCACGACACCGAGCACAGCGGAGCCGAGCGCTTCCAAGATCATGGGGGTCCCTTCCGGACGGCGGGGCTGTGCACCAAGGTCGTAGCCCGTCATACCCGTGACCTGCGGAATGCAATCCTCCTCTGTGGCGGAGTTGTGCTCCATCTGTGGAGAGGCGGACGGGGATCTGCGGAGACGGCGGACGGGGATCTGCGGAGTGGGCAGGCGGGAGATCCGCGGAGTAGGCACAACGGAGGGGGCCCGGCAGCCGTTCGGCTGCCGGGCCCCCTCCGTTCGTCCGCTTACAGCGCGCCGAAGCCCACCTTGCGCGGGGCCGGCTCGCCGAGCTCCACGTAGGCCAGACGGTCGGCCGGGACCAGGACCTTGCGGCCGTGCTGGTCCACGAGGCTGAGCAGCTGCGACTTCCCGGCCAGGGCGTCGGCCACCACGCGCTCGACCTCCTCGGCACTCTGACCGCTCTCCAGAACGATCTCGCGAGGCGCGTGCTGCACGCCGATCTTGACCTCCACGGCTATGTCCCTCCGACGGTCACGAGGTGCGCGGGCGTCCGCGCCGTACGCTGCACACATTAGCCCGGCGAGGCGACGTGCACGGCGCGGGCGTCCACGCCAGGAGCGAACACCGGGCGGGAACAAACGGCCGAGGCCCCCTGCGGGTCAGTGCTGATCGGTGCCGTGCAGCGGGAAACCGGCGATGCCGCGCCAGGCCAGCGAGGCCAGCAGCTGCACCGCCTGGTCGCGCGGGACGCTGCGGTCGCTGTGCAGCCAGGAGCGGGCCACGACCTGCGCGAGGCCGCCCAGACCGGAGGCGAGCAGCATGGACTCCGCGCGCGAGAGGCCGGTGTCCTCCGCGATGACCTCGCAGATCGCCTCGGCGCACTCGTTGGTGACCTTGTCGACGCGCTCGCGCACCGCGGGCTCGTTGGTCAGATCCGACTCGAAGACCAGCCGGAAGGCGCCGCCGTCGTCCTCGACGTACGCGAAGTACGCGTCCATCGTCGCGCGGACGCGCTGCTTGTTGTCGGTCGTCGACGCGAGGGCGCCGCGCACGGCCTGGATGAGCGACTCGCAGTGCTGGTCCAGCAGGGCGAGGTAGAGGTCGAGCTTGCCGGGGAAGTGCTGGTAGAGCACCGGCTTGCTGACGCCGGCCCGCTCGGCGATGTCGTCCATGGCGGCCGAGTGGTAGCCCTGTGCCACGAAGACTTCCTGGGCGGCGCCCAGCAGCTGGTTCCGTCGGGCACGGCGCGGTAGGCGCGTGCCTCGCGGGCGTGCCGCCTCTGTCTGCTCGATGGCTGTCACGCCGCCTCCCAAGGTCGTCCTCATGCGGTGAGCGCCGCGCGGCCATCGTACTTTTCAGTAACCCTCGTGTGCGCGGTGCGAGCGCAGAATTTCACGGACCGGACGATGACATAAGCCGCACAGAAGGTTTCAAACCGGTGCGGTTCGGGCAGGGGGCAGCCCCGCTCCTGCTCGGCGGCGGTCGTCTCCTGCTCGGCGGCGGCCGTCCTCGGCGGTGGCGGTAGTCGTCCTCGGCGGTTGCGGTAGTCGTCCTCAGCGGCAGGCGTTTCTCGGTGGTACTCGTTCTCCGTGGTGCTCGTTCTCAGCGGTAGTCGTCCTCGTCGAGCGAGACGACGCGGGCCTGTTCGACGAGGTCGGCCTCGTTCGCCTGGGCGGGGTCCACCCCTTCGAGGGGATCGTCGCGGTCGTGCGCGAGGTCCACGAGCTGTTCGGCGGCGTCGTTCTCCGGCGCCTCGACGTCGATCTCCGTGGGTTCGTCGTCCTCGGCGAACGTGTCGGGGTCGGAGGGGTCAACGGCCATGGTGGGCTCCCTTCCTACGAACGTCCCTGCGAGATGCAGGTGCTACAAGCGGGTGCCCTCACTACGAGCCTAGGAGACACTCGTTTCGGACGCCCACTTCTTGTGACACACACGACCACTTCTTGTGATGGCGAACACACGAACCCCTGCGTGATCGTCTCGTAACATTGCCGCATGTCTTCGACCGAGCTGCCGTCCGTGCCGGCCACCAGTGTGCTGACGAACGCGCCCGCCGTCAGGGTCGCGGAGGGCGAGCGGATGAGGTCGGTGAGGCTGCCGGGCGTCACTCTGTCGATCCGGTCCAGGCCGCCCGCGCGCGAGACGCTCGAGCCCGCGCTCTGCGTCCATGGGCTGGGCGGTTCGTCGCAGAACTGGTCCGCGCTGATGGCGCTGCTCGACGGGGTCGTGGCGAGCGAGGCCGTCGATCTGCCGGGATTCGGCGACTCCCCGCCGCCGGACGACGGCAACTACTCCATCACGGCACACGCGCGTGCCGTGATCCGTTACCTCGACGCCGTCGACCGCGGGCCCGTCCATCTCCTCGGCAACTCGCTCGGCGGCGCGGTGTCCACGCGCGTGGCAGCGGTCCGGCCCGATCTGGTCCGGACGCTGACCCTGGTCTCGCCCGCCCTGCCGGAACTGCGCGTACAGCGCACCGCGCTGCCCACGGGACTGGTCGGTCTGCCCGGCGTGGCCGCGCTCTTCAGCCGGCTCACCCGCGAGTGGACGGCCGAACAGCGCGTCCGCGGCGTCACGGCCCTCTGCTACGGCGATCCCGCGCGGGTCAGCCCGGAGGCGTTCCAGCACGCGGTGGAGGAACTGGAACGGCGGCTGCAACTGCCGTACTTCTGGGACGCGTTGACGCGGTCCACGCGCGGACTGCTCAGCGCGTACACACTGGGCGGCCAGCACGGGCTCTGGCGTCAGGCCGAGCGGGTCCTCGCCCCGACGCTCCTCGTCTACGGCGGCCGCGACCAGCTCGTCGGCTTCCGTATGGCCCAGCGGGCCGCCCGCGCCTTCCGCGACTCCCGCCTGCTCACGCTGCCGAACGCCGGACACGTGGCGATGATGGAGTACCCCGAGGCGGTGGCCACGGCGTTCCGGGACCTGCTCGCGGAGACGGACAGCGGCGCGGGCGCGGGGAGCTGAGGCGCGCCGTGGGACGCCACAGCCGACGCGGACCCGCCCCCAAGGGCACGGGCGCTTCGGACGCCGCCGGTGCCGCCGGTGCTCCCCGAGGTGCCTCGCAAGGGGCCCCTGAGGGCGAGCCCCGGTCCTACGACGGCACCCCCGCCCGCGGTGTGCCGCAGGTACGTGGCGGCCACCCCGAGCAGCGTGAAGTCGGGGGCGGCTGGGGTGAGTTGAGGGGCGGAGGCCGGGCGCCCGGAGTCGGGCCAGCCATACCGCGTCAGCGGCCGGCGCCCCCTGGGGGTCCTCAGGGTCGGCGCGGCCCTCGGGGTCCGCGGCAGGACTACCTCGACGCCTTCAGCGAGTCCGGTGGGTTCGGCGAGTCCGGTGAGTCCGGTGAGGACGACGACGTCTTCGCGCGGCGCAGGCCGGTCGGCGTCACGTCCTCGCATGCGAGCGGCCCGTACGGCAGTGCCCCGTACGGGAGCGACCCCTACGGAAGTGACCCTTACGGAAGCGACCCGTTCGCCTCCGTCGACGACCGGGGCCCGGCCACCCGGACCGTCGCCCCCGCCGAGGACGACGACGCGCCGCCCGTCGGTGATCCCGCGCCCGTCAAGGGCGCCAAGGGGCGGACGTTCACCGGCATCGCGGCCGCCGCGGTCACCACGGTGCTGGCCGTGGTGGTCGCCGGACAGGTCGCGGACACCCGGAACGAGGACACCGTCCAGTCGCAGTCCGCGACCGGCCAGGCCCGTGAGGACCAGGACCTCGGCTCCGCCCCGGGCGGCGACGCGAGCCCGAGCCCCTCCGCGTCCCCCAGCGCGGTGGCGCTGACGTACGCGCAGAAGATGGACGCCAAGTACCCGCTCGCCGCGAAGCTCAAGGGGTCCGGGAAGTTCGACGCGATCCCCGGCGTCGCCAAGGCCCCCGGCAAGGGGCGGAAGTACACCTACCGCGTGGACGTCGAGCAGGGGCTGGGGCTCGATGGGGAACTCTTCGCGCAGGCCGTGCAGAAGACGCTGAACGACGACCGCAGCTGGGCGCACAACGGCGCCCGCACCTTCGAGCGGATCTACTCGGGCAGGCCCGACTTCGTCATCACCCTCGCCAGCCCCGGCACCACCGCCTTCTGGTGCGCCAAGTCCGGTCTGGACACCACCGAGGACAACGTCTCCTGCGACTCCGCCGCCACCGAACGCGTGATGATCAACGCCTACCGGTGGGCGCAGGGCTCGAAGACCTACGGCGACGAGATGTACGCCTACCGGCAGATGCTGATCAACCACGAGGTCGGCCACCGGCTCGGCCACGGCCATGTGACCTGCGACAAGGACGGCGACCTCGCGCCGGTCATGCAACAGCAGACGAAGTTCCTCGACCACGACGGAATCCACTGTCTGCCCAACCCCTGGCCTTACCCGAGCAGTTGACGAACGCCACTTATGTCACATTGACATGACCGCAAAGTTCATACATATTGCTGCGCATGTGGTCTAGTCATGTCGTCGACAGCAGCGCCGCCATCGAGCTGGCGCTCTTCGGCGTGGCCGCGCTCTGCGTGGCCGACATCCACTGTCGCTGACGCCCGCCCCCTCAGGCGCGTGCGTCGCGAATCTCCTTGTCCCCCTCCGTGAACTGGTGAGCCGGTCACGGGTGGTGACCTTCTCGTGGTTCTCCGACGACCCGGCGCCGGGGCAGACGTCTGTTCTCCCTCGTCTCACTCCTCGTCGCCCTGTCTCATTCATCGAGACGGGCGGTGAGACTCGCCAACCGAGAGGTCGTCTTTCCGATGCGTCAACCGTCCCTCATAGCGCGCCGCGTGGCCGTGGCATCCGTCAGCCTGGTGGTGGTGGCCGGCGCCGCCGCCTGCGGGCCGGAAGACAACGATGCCAAGGCCTCCGGCAGCGACTCCACGCCCCACAAGGGCGGCACGCTGACCATCCTGAACCGCAACCCGCAGCAGGACTTCGACCCGGCCCGCCTCTACACCTCCGGCGGCGGCAAGGTCCCCTCCCTGGTCTTCCGCACGCTCACCACGCGCAACCGCGAGAACGGGGCCGCCGGAGCCAAGGTCGTCCCCGACCTCGCCACCGACACCGGGCGCTCCAACAAGGACGCGACCGTCTGGACGTACACCTTGAAGAAGGGGCTCAAGTACGAGGACGGGACCGCCATCACCTCGGCCGACGTCAAGTACGGGATCGAGCGGTCCTTCGCGCCCGAGCTCTCCGGCGGCGCGCCCTATCTGCGGGACTGGCTGGTCGGTGCGGCCGACTACCAGGGGCCGTACAAGGACTCCAAGGGGCTCGCGTCCATCGAGACGCCGGACGACCTCACGATCGTCTTCCATCTGAACAAGCCGGAGGGCGAGTTCCCCTACCTGGCCACGCAGACGCAGTTCGCGCCCGTGCCGAAGGCCAAGGACACCGGCACGAAGTACGAGGAGCACCCGGTCTCGTCCGGCCCCTACAAGGTCGTCAAGAACGAGAACGACGGTGAGCGGCTCACCCTGGAGCGCAACACCTACTGGTCCGCCTCGACGGACGTCGAGCGCAAGGCGTACCCGGACAAGATCGACGTACGGTCCGGGCTCGACTCCTCGGTGATCAACCAGCGGCTGTCCGCGTCCCAGGGAGCGGACGCCACCGCCATCACCACGGACACCAACCTCGGCCCGGCCGAGCTCGCCAAGGTCACCGGCGACAAGGAACTCGCCGCGCGCGTGGGCACCGGCCACTTCGGCTACACCAACTACATCGCGTTCAACCCGAAGGTGAAGCCGTTCGACGACATCAAGGTGCGGCAGGCGATCTCGTACGCCGTCGACCGGTCGTCGGTCGTCAACGCGGCGGGCGGCTCGTCGCTCGCGGAGGCCGCCACCACCTATCTGCCGAGCCAGAAGTCCTTCGGCTACGAGCCCTACGACCTCTTCCCGGCCGGTGAGACCGGGAACGCGGCGAAGGCCAAGGAGCTGCTGAAGGAGGCCGGTTACCCCAACGGGCTGACCGTCACCCTCACCCACTCCAACAGCCAGGACTTCGAGACCAGCCCGGAGATCGCGACCGCCGTCCAGGACGCGCTCAAGAAGGCCGGCATCACCGTCAAGCTCCAGGGTCTGGAGGAGAACGACTACTCCGACACGATCCACGACGTGAAGACCGAGCCCGGCTTCTTCCTCGCCCACTGGGGCGCCGACTGGCCGTCGGGCGGTCCGTTCCTCGCCCCGATCTTCGACGGCCGGCAGATCGTCAAGGACGGAGCCAACTTCAACACGGGCTTCCTCGATGACAAGTCGGTCAATGCCGAGATTGACGCGATCAACAAGTTGACCGATCTTGACGCGGCCGCCAAGAGGTGGGGCGCACTGGACAAGAAGATCGGCGCGCAGGCGCTGACCGTCCCGCTGTTCCACCCCGTCTACAAGCGGCTCTACGGCGAGGACGTCCGCAACATCGTCATCAGCGACTGGGACGGCGTCCTGGACCCGTCGCAGGTCGCGGTGAAGTAACACCGTGAGCGAGGTCACCAAGGCGGCCGCCGAGGCCGTCCTCGCCGCCCAGGCCCCCGGCACGGACCCCGCGTCCGTGCCGGGGGCCTCGGGGGCCCGTCAGTTCTGGCGGCGGCTGCGTGCGCAGCGCGCCGCCCTCGTCGCGGCGGTCGTCGTCGCGCTGCTCGTCCTGGTCGCGCTCGCCGCGCCGCTGCTCACCGCCATCGAGGGCCAGGACCCGACCACCTACTACCCCTCCCTCATCGACTCCGCGCGCGGGGGCGTGCCCATCGGCTCGCTGGGCGGCGTCAGCGGCGACCACTGGCTCGGCGTCGAACCGCAGACCGGCCGCGACCTGTTCGCCCGCCTCGCCTACGGCGCCCGGGTGTCGCTCGGCGTCGCGCTGGCCGCGACCGTCGTCCAGGTCGTCATCGGCGTCACCATGGGCATCGCGGCCGCACTCGGCAATCAATGGGTTGATCAACTGTTGAGCCGGATCACGGACATCTTCGTCGCCATGCCGTTGATGATCATGTCGTTGGCGCTGCTGGCGATCGTCCCGGCCAGCTTCCCCCGGACCGTACTGGTCACCCTGGTCATCGGCCTGATCTCCTGGGGCAACATCGCGAAGGTCGTGCGCGCCCAGACGCTCACCCTCAAGGGGCTCGACTACGTCTCCGCGGCCCGGCTCAGCGGCTGGGGCGCCTGGCGGATCGCCCGCCGCGAACTCCTGCCCGGCCTGGCCGCGCCCGTCATCACCTACGCGGCGCTGCTCGTGCCGCAGAACATCAGCGTCGAGGCCGCCCTGTCCTTCCTCGGTGTCGGCGTGAAGCCGCCCACGCCGTCCTGGGGGCAGATGCTCACCGCCGCCGACGTCTGGTACCAGGCCGCCCCGCAGTACCTGCTGCTGCCCGCCGGCGCCCTCTTCGTGACCGTCCTCGCGCTCACCGTCCTCGGCGACGGCGTGCGCACCGCACTCGACCCGCGCGCGGCGTCCCGACTGCGGGTCGGAACAGGCCGCAGGCGCGAGAACAAGGCGGACTCCTCATGAGCGGCTTCAGTGGTTTGAGCGGCTTCGGCGGCTTCGTGCTGCGTCGCGCGATCGGCGCCGCGCTCACCCTGTTCGCCATCTCGGTGATCGTCTACGTCGTCTTCTACGTGACCCCCGGCAACGTCGCCCAGATCACCTGCGGCCCGCGCTGCTCCCCGGAGCAGGTGCACCAGGTCGCCGAGCAACTGCGCCTCGACGACCCCCTGTACCTGCGCTACTGGCACTTCCTGGAGGGCCTCGTCGTAGGCCAGGACTACTCCACGGGCACCTCCGTCGAGCACTGCTCCGCGCCCTGCCTGGGACTGTCGTACCAGAGCGACCGGCAGGTCACCCAGCTGATCCTGACGAAGCTGCCGATCAGCCTCTCGCTGGTGTTCGGCGCGATGGTGCTGTGGCTGATCCTCGGCATCGGCACCGGCGTGCTCTCGGCCTGGCGGCGCGGACGGTTCACCGAGCGCGTCCTGACCGCCGTCACCCTCGCCGGAACGGCCACGCCCGTCTTCGTCATCGGCCTGATCCTGATGATCGTCGTCTGCGGAGAGCTGCAGCTGCTGCCCTTCCCGCAGTACGTGAACTTCACCGACGACCCCGAACAGTGGGCGTGGAACCTGCTCCTGCCCTGGCTGTCGCTCGCCCTCATCGAGGCGGCCTCGTTCGCCCGGCTGACCCGCGCGTCGATGCTGGAGACCCTCGCCGAGGACCACATCCGCACCTTCCGCGCGTACGGCGTCGGCGAGCGGTCCGTCATCGGGCGGCACGCGCTGCGCGGGGCGTTCGCGCCGGTCATCGCCCTGAACGCGAACAACTTCGGTTCCGCGGTCGGCGGCGCGGTGCTCACCGAGACCCTCTTCGGACTTCCCGGCATCGGCCAGGAGCTGGTGCACGCGGTCAACGTCGTCGACCTCCCGGTGGTCGTCGGGATGGTCCTGGTCATCGGATTCTTCGTGGTCCTCGCCAACGCCGTCGCGGACGTCCTGTACGCGGTGGCCGACCGACGGGTGGTGCTGACATGAGCACGGGTGATCCTGGCATGAGCCTTGTCCAAGTCGAGGATCTGTCGGTCGAGTTCGGCGAGCTGCGGGCCGTCGACGGGCTCTCCTTCAGCCTCGAGAAGGGCGCCGCGCTCGCCCTGGTCGGCGAGTCCGGCTCGGGCAAGTCCACGGTCGCCTCGGCCCTGCTGGGGCTGCACCGGGGCACGGGGGCGTCCGTCGGCGGCTCGGTGCGGGTGGCCGGCACCGACGTACGGACGGCGTCCGACGAGGAGCTGCGGCGACTGCGCGGCGGCAGGGCCGCGATGGTGTTCCAGGACCCGCTGTCGTCCCTCGACCCGTACTACGCGATCGGCGACCAGATCGCCGAGGTCCACCGCGTGCACACGCGCGTGTCCCGACGCGCGGCACGCGCGCGTGCGGTGCAGGTCCTGGAGAGAGTGGGAATTCCGGACGCGGTACGGCGGTCCCGGTCGCGCCCGCACGAGTTCAGCGGCGGGATGCGCCAGCGCGCCCTCATCGCCATGGCGCTGGCCTGCGCACCCGATCTGCTGATCGCCGACGAGCCGACCACCGCCCTCGACGTGACCGTCCAGGCCCAGATCCTCGACCTCCTGCACACCTTGCGCGAGGAGACCGGCATGGGGCTGCTGCTGGTCACGCACGACGTGGGCGTCGCCGCCGAGAGCGTCGACGAGGTGCTGGTGATGCGCCACGGCCGGGTCGTGGAGCACGGGCCGGTGGCAACCGTCCTGAGCGCGCCCGCCGCACCGTACACGCGGGAGCTGCTGGGCGCGGTGCCACGGGTGGACGTACGGCGGCGGCCGGCCGCGGGCGGGCCGGAGGCGGACGGCGTTCCGGAGACCGGCGTGGTTCTCGAGGCGGACGTTCTTTCCGAGGCGGACTTTTTTTCCGAGGCCGAGGTGGTTCCTGGGGCTGACGCCCTTCCTGAGGCTGAGGTGGTTGTCGAAGCCGAGGTGGTTGTCGAAGCCGACGTGGTTGTCGAAGCCGACGTGGTTCTCGAGGCGGTCGGTCTGCGGCGCGAGTTCGGGCGGGGGAAGCGGGCGTTCGCGGCCGTGGACGGCGTGTCGCTGGCGATCCGCCGGGGCGAGACCCTGGGCGTCGTCGGCGAGAGCGGCAGCGGCAAGACGACGCTGGGGCGCATGCTGGTCGGGCTCCTGGAGCCGACGCGGGGCGAGGTCCGCTACGAGGGGCGTGCCGTGTCGGGCGTGAACCCGAGCGTGCAGATGGTCTTCCAGGACCCCGTCTCCTCCCTCAACCCCCGCCGCAGCGTGGGCGAGTCCATCGCCGACCCGCTCCGCGCGCGCGGGGGGCTGGACGAGGCGCGCATCAGGGGGCGCGTCACGGAACTGCTGGGGCGTGTGGGGCTCGAAGGGGCGCACTACGACCGCTACCCGCACGAGTTCAGCGGCGGTCAGCGTCAGCGCGTGGGCATCGCGCGGGCGCTCGCGGCCGACCCGCGCGTCATCGTCTGCGACGAGCCCGTCTCCGCGCTCGACGTGACCACCCAGGCCCAGGTCGTCGCCCTGCTCGGCGAACTCCAGCGCGAACTCGGCCTCGCGCTCGTCTTCGTCGCCCACGACCTCGCCGTGGTGCGCCAGGTCAGCGACCGGGTCGCGGTGATGCGGCGCGGGCGGATCGTCGAGGAGGGCCCGGCCGACATGGTGTACGAGTCCCCGCGCGACCCGTACACCCAGCAGCTCCTGGCCGCCGTACCGTCGCTCGACCCGGCGGTGGCCGCGCTGCGGCGGGCGCGGCGGCGGGAGTTGGCCGTGGTGTGACGGTCGTACCGCGGCCGGGGTCTGCGCATGGGCGGCGCGGCGTGACGTTGCGCGCTCAAGTGATCTCTTAGCGCGACGGAACGCGACCCGCACGGGAAAGTTACGACCGTTCACCCCTTTTGGTGGCGCGATGGACAACCGTCCGTCGCGCCACCGCCTTGTCCGCATACGTTCTTCCCGCTGCGAGCCGCCGGGTCAACGGCGGCTCCCCCAACGGGAGATCGGGGGTGCGCGCGTGCGCATCGGACTGCTTACGGAGGGCGGCTATCCGTATGTGAGCGGTGATGCCGGACTCTGGTGCGACCGGCTCGTGCGCGGGCTCGGGCAGCACGAGTTCGACGTCTACGCGCTCAGTCGCGCCGAACGCCAGGAGAACGCGGGCTGGGTGGAGCTTCCCCCGCAGGTCAGCGGGGTGCGGACCGCTCCACTGTGGACGGCGGAGGACGACGGGGTCGCCTACGGACGGCGCGCACGCCGGCGCTTCGCCGAGTGCTACGGGGAGCTGGCGGCCTCCTTGTGCGACGCTTCCGCCTCTCAGGCGGACCGTTTCGCCAACGCGCTGTACGGCCTCGCCGACCTCGCTCGCCACGAGGGCGGGCTGGTGGGAGCGCTCCGCTCGGAAGGCGCTGTGCGCGCGCTGGAGCGCGCCTGCCGTGCGCCCGGCGCGCTGAGCCCGGCGCGCGAGGCGCGCGTACCCGATCTGCTCGCCGTCGCCGCGCACCTCGAACGCGCCCTGCGCCCCCTCTCACTCGACTGGTACGACGACAGCGGGGACGGTGGGGTTGGTGGGGGTGGCGGGGGCAGTGCGGTGGACAGGGGGCACGGCCTCGGCTCGGTCGACCTGTGCCATGCCACGTCCGGCGGCGCGGCCGCCCTGCCCGGGCTGCTCGCACGGCACTTCTTCGACGTGCCGTTGCTGGTGACCGAGTACGGGGTGCGGCTGCGGACGCACTATCTGAGCTCGGGCTCGAGCGCCGACCCGGACGCCTCGTCCGCCCCGGCCGCGGCTCCCGCCGTACGCGCCCTGCTCGCCGCCTTCCACGGGCGGCTCGCCGCCGAGGTCTACCGGCAGGCGGCGTGCGTCACGCCCGGCAACACCCACGCCCGCCGCTGGCAGGAACGCTGCGGCGCCGACCGCGCCAAGCTGCGCACCGTCTACCCGGGCATGGCCGCCGCCCGCTTCGCCGAGGTGGGCGACGCGCCCGACGGCGGCGACCCGGACACCCTGGTCTGGGTCGGCCGGGTGGAGCCGGCGAAGGACCTGGTGTCCCTGCTGCACGCCTTCGCGGAGGTCCGCAAGGAGCAGCCGAGGACGCGGCTGCGGATCATCTGCGCGCCGACCGGTGCGTCGACCGGCTCGGAGGGCGAGGCCTACCTCGGCCACTGCCGGATGCTCGCCGCCCAGCTCTTCCCCGACGAGGCGGAGGGGCCCCACTCCGTCGGCGACAACCCCGTCTCCTTCGAGGAGATCGGCGGCCCGGAGGCGCCCACCCTCGCCGAGGCGTACGCGGCCGGCGCCGTCGTCGTCCTGTCCAGCGTCGTCGAGGGGTTCCCCGTCGGCCTGGTCGAGGCGATGTTCTGCGGGCGGGCGACCGTGTCGACGGACGTCGGTGCGGTGGTCGAGGTCATCGGCGGTACGGGGCTGGTCGTCCCGCCGCGCAATCCGCGGGCGCTCGCGGAGGCGTGCGGGGCGCTGCTGCGCGACCCCGAGCGCCGTGCGCGCCTGGGCGCGGCCGCCCGCGCACGCGCGCTGGAACTGTTCACCGTCGAGCGGAACGTCGAGGCGTTTCACAGCATTTACCTGGAGATCGTCTCCCAGAGCCCGGTCCGCCAGGTGGTCCTCGACGACGCAGGCGACCCCAGGCCGTTCGCCGTCCCCGCCGAGGCCCGACTGCTGGGCCTGTGGACCGGTCTGGAAACACGCGTCACGGCCCGGCGCGGCCCGGGCTGGGCGGCGGGACCTCCGGTACGGGGGACGGCGGCGGGGCGGGGGACCGGGCCCGGGCTGGGGACGACGCCGGTACGTGGGACGACGCCGGTACGTGGGACGGCGCCTGTCGCCGCGACTGAGGGGGCGCGATGAACGAACTCGGCGAATTCACCACAGGCACCCCAGGCACCCCAGACACCGCACCGCCGCCCCGCAGGCCCGCCGCAGCGGCCGCACCCCGCCGCGGCGCCGTGGATCCGGTGAAGACCCTGATGCACCGCCACCGTGACCTGTGCGAACGGGCGGTGGACCCGCTGGAGATCGCGGCGGGTCTGGAGGCCCACGGCGTCACCGACCGCACCGCCGCCCGCTTCAGGCACCGGGACGTCTTCTCCCTCGCGGAGGAGATGTACGCCCGCGTCCCCCGCGACGCCGACCCGCCCCCGCGTCCCGCACCCACCGCTGCCCCGCCGTCCCGCCGGGACTGGGCGCTGCTCGCGCTGCTGCCGGGCGTCCTGTGCGCCGCGACGGTGGCCGGTCTGCGTCTCACCCACGGGACGACGACTCCCCTCGTCGTCGCCGGCGGCATCCTCGCCGTGACCCTGGCCCTGCGCGCGGCATTCCGCCGAGGCCCGCTGAGCCCGCACCGCGGCGCCCACCCCGGCCCGCACCGCACCGGCGCCTGGACCTGCTGGCTGCTCGTCTACGCGGCCCTCGGCGACAGCCTCCTGCGCACCGCCGTCGGCGGCGGCCCCGACGGCCTGCCCGACGGGACGCCGGACGGCGTCTGGCCCGTCGCCACCGCCCCGCTGCTCACCCTCGCCCTGGCCTGCGCGCCCGCCGCCTGGTGCGCCCGCCTTCTCGCCGTACGCGCCCGCCGCCGCCTGAACACCAGCCGTGGCCTGGAGGAGTTCGCCGCCTCTGTGCAACCGTTGCTGCTCGGCACGTGCGCCCTGTTCCTGTGCGCGCTCACGACTCTGGCCACCCTTTGCGCCCTGGCCGTGGGGGAGCCCGCCGTCTACGCCCACACACTCACCCTGGGCGCGCTGCTCTTCCTCGCCCGCCTCCTCACCGTGCACGGCTTCACCCACGTACCCGCGGTCGCCATCGGGGCCGCCGGGGCCGCCGAGGCGCTCGCCCCGGCCACGGTCTTCGCGGGCCGCCTCCCCGGCTGCGGCTTCCTGGCCGTCCCCGTGGAGAGCCTCATCGTCGCCTGGGGCCCGGCCGGCGTCCCGGCCCTCATCTGCGGAGTCGCCGCCCTGACCCTCCTGATCCACGCGACCCGCACCCTGACCAGGGCTTCGGCCCACGCCATCCCGGACCAGCCGTGCTGACCCGCAACGGCAGCCGCAGCCGCGACGGCAAGGGCAACCGCAGCCACAACGGCAACCACAACCGGAGCCGGAGCAGCGCCCAGCGCCCAGCCGCGCCCGAACCCAGCCGCTCCGACGCGACGGCCCCAGCCGTGCCGCCGCCGAGCTGCCCCCGCCCCACGGCCCCGGCCGCGCTGCCCTCCAGCGGCTCCCGCCCGACCGCCCCGGCCGCGCCGCTGCGCCGCCGTCTGCGCCCGACCGGCTCGGCCGCGTCGCGGGGTCGCCGTTCCCGCGCGGGTCGTCAGCCGTCCGCCTCCCGACCACCGCACGCAGCGCCACCCCCGCCGTGTTCCGACCGCACGACGTATGCGCTCCTCCCTCTCACCGCAGGCAACCGCACCACTCTTGAAGGAGAGACCAGATGACCACCTCCCGATCCGGAGCGACCGGAGCCACCGGGGCACCCGCGGTCGCAGGAGCCCCCGCGGTCACCGGAGCAGCCGAAGCGTGCGCAGCAGCCGAGGCGTGCGCGGCCGTCGGAGTGCCTGAAGGGCCCGGCGCCGTCGGAGTGCCCGAAACGCACACTCGGGGAGGCGCGCGATGAGGGTCCTGCTGATCGGAGCCAACGGCTACCTCGGCCGCTTCGTCGCCGACCGTCTGCTCGCCGACCCGGCCGTCCAGCTCACCGCGCTCGGCCGCGGCGACGACGCCGACGTCCGCTTCGACCTCGCGACCGGCAGCCCCGGCGCGCTCACCCGCTTCCTCGACGCGGTCCACCCCCAGGTCGTCGTCAACTGCGCGGGCTCCACCCGCGGCGGCGCCCGCGAACTCACCCGGCACAACACCGTCGCCGTCGCCACCGTCTGCGAGGCCCTGCGCCGCAGCGGGTGCGGAGCGCGGCTGGTGCAGATCGGCTGCGGCGCCGAGTACGGCCCGAGCCAGCCCGGCTCCTCTACCGCCGAGGACGCCGTGCCACGCCCGGGCGGCCCGTACGGCGTCAGCAAACTCGCCGCCACCGAACTGGTCCTGGGATCCGGTCTGGACGCCGTGGTCCTGCGCGTCTTCTCGCCCGCGGGCCCCGGCACCCCCGCCGGCTCCCCGCTCGGCCGCCTCGCGGAGGCCATGCGCCGCGCCATGCAGTCCGGCGACGGCGAGCTCAAGCTCGCCGGTCTGGGCGCCCAGCGCGACTTCATCGACGTCCGCGACGTGGCCCGCGCGGTGCACGCCGCCTCGCTCTCCGCCGCACAGGGCGTCATCAACATCGGCTCGGGGCGTGCCGTCCGCCTGCGCGACGCCGCCTCCGTCCTCGCGCGCGTGGCCGGATACGGCGGCTCCCTCCACGAACTCGACGCCCCGCCCGGCGGCCACCTCAGGTCGGCCATCGGCCACCCCCGCCCTGACTCCGACCATGCCGCGCCGGTCGCGTACCCGTACCCGGACGGCTGCGGCAGCTGGCAGCAGGCCGATGTGCGCACCGCCCGCGACCGGCTCGGCTGGCGGCCCCGGATCAACCTCGAGGAGTCGCTCGCCGACATCTGGATGGAGGCGGCATGTCGTATCTGACCGGCTCCCCGGCGGGCGCCGCGAGCGCCGGCACCACCGACGTCCGCGTCGGCCTCGGCGTCCCCGGCCTCGCCCACCCCCTCCTCGCACCGACCGAATGGGGCGAACTCGCCCGCCCCGGCACACCCTTGCACTGGGTCGTCCTCGATGTCGCCGACGGTCCCGGCGTCCGCCCCGACCCGCACTGTCTGGAGGCCGCCGGCCGACTGCGCAACGCCGGCGTCCGCGTCCTCGGCCGGCTCGACACCCGCCACGGCGCCCGCGCCTTCGCCGAGACGCTCTCCGACGCCCAGCGGTACCTCGACTGGTACCAGGTCGACGGCTTCCTTCTGGCCCGCTGCCCGACCGACCGCGCCGCGCTCCCCGAGATCCGCCGTACGGTCACCACGCTCGGCACGCTCCGGGACTCGCCCCACCTCGTGCTCGGCCACGGCGCCCACCCCCACCCCGGCTACGCCGAGATCGCCGACCAGTTGGTCACCTTCTCCGGCTCCTGGAGCGACTACCGCTGGTCGCAGGTGGCGGAGTGGACCGCGGACCATCCGCCCGAGCGCTTCTGCCACTTCGTGCACGGCGTGCCCCGGGTCCATCTCGACGAGGCGCTGCGCATCGCCCGCTGGCAGGGCGCGGCGACGATCTGGTTCACCGACCGGGGTGATCGCGGCGGTCGGGCCGACCCCTGGGAGACCATGCCCGGCCACTGGGACGCGATCGTCTCGCGGATCGGAACGGGTGTCTCGGAATGAAGAAGGGCGTGGCAGTGTTACAGGCAGAACAACTGTAGTGATTGACCGACCAACGGAGTCCCCGTGTCGCTGCCACCCCTGGTCGAGCCAGCCTCTGAGCTCACCGTAGACGAGGTCCGCAGGTACTCCCGCCACCTGATCATCCCCGACGTCGGGATGGACGGGCAGAAGCGGCTGAAGAACGCCAAGGTGCTCTGTGTGGGCGCCGGCGGCCTGGGCTCGCCGGCGCTGATGTACCTGGCCGCCGCGGGCGTGGGCACGCTCGGCATCGTGGAGTTCGACGAGGTCGACGAGTCGAACCTGCAGCGCCAGATCATCCACAGCCAGGCCGACATCGGCCGCTCCAAGGCCGAGTCCGCGCGCGACTCCGTCCTCGGCATCAACCCGTACGTCAAGGTGGTCCTTCACGAAGAGCGGCTCGAGGCCGAGAACGTGATGGACATCTTCAGCCAGTACGACCTGATCGTCGACGGCACGGACAACTTCGCGACCCGCTACCTGGTCAACGACGCGGCCGTTCTGCTCAACAAGCCGTACGTGTGGGGCTCGATCTACCGCTTCGACGGCCAGGCCTCCGTGTTCTGGTCCGAGTACGGCCCCTGCTACCGCTGCCTCTACCCGGAGCCGCCGCCGCCGGGCATGGTCCCCTCCTGCGCCGAGGGCGGCGTCCTGGGCGTGCTGTGCGCGTCCATCGGCTCCATCCAGGTCACCGAGGCGATCAAGGTCCTCACCGGCACGGGTGAGTCCCTGGTCGGCCGCCTGATGATCTACGACGCCCTGGAGATGCAGTACCGCCAGGTCAAGATCCGCAAGGACCCGAACTGCGCGGTCTGCGGCGACAACCCGACCGTCACCGAGCTCATCGACTACGAGGCCTTCTGCGGCGTCGTCTCCGAGGAGGCCCAGGCGGCGGCGGCCGGCTCCACGATCACTCCCAAGCAGCTCAAGGAGTGGATCGACGACGGCGAGAACATCGAGATCATCGACGTCCGCGAGCCGAACGAGTACGAGATCGTCTCCATCCCGGGCGCCAAGCTGATCCCCAAGAACGAGTTCCTCCTGGGCACCGCCCTGGAGGGTCTGCCGCAGGACAAGAAGATCGTCCTGCACTGCAAGACGGGTGTCCGCAGTGCGGAAGTCCTCGCGGTCCTGAAGTCCGCGGGCTTCTCGGACGCCGTGCACGTCGGCGGCGGCGTGATCGGCTGGGTCCACCAGATCGAGCCGAGCAAGCCCGTCTACTGAGCAGACCTGCCTGCCTGACCGGCGGGGGTTTCGCGCACCACGAGTGTCCGAAGCCCCCGCCGTCGTCATGAGCAGACAGCGCCGTCCTTCGGCACGGTGCCGTTCAGCAGATACGCGTTCACCGCCGAGTCGACGCAGTCGCTCCCGCTCCCGTACGCACCGTGTCCCTCGCCCTTCCAGGTGAGCAGCACTCCGACGCCCTTGCCCAGTTCGTCCGCCATCTTCCGGGCGCCCTCGTAGGGCGTCGCCGGGTCCCCGGTATTGCCGACCAGCAGGATCGGCGCCGCGCCCGCCGCGCTCACCTCCGGTGTGTCGTACTGCCCGGTCACCGGCCAGTCGTGGCACCAGCCGGCCGTGTCCCAGCCGAGGAAGTCGCCGAACACGGGCGAGATCTTCTCGAACTCCGGCAGCAGCTTCTTGGTCTCCTCGGGCGTGGGCCGCTGCTTGTCGTCCAAGCACGATATGACCCGTTGGGAATGGGTCGTCGTGCCGTAGTTCCCCGAGGCGTCCCGCTCGTTGTACGCGTCGGCGAGCGACAGCAGTTCGGAGCCGTCCCCGTTCTGCGCCGACTTCAGGGCGCTGGTCAGACTCGGCCAGCCCTCCTTGCTGTAGAGCGGCAGGACGATGCCGGTCACGGCGAGCGTCTGGGTCAGCTTGCGCCCGTCCGACGTCGGCAGCGGGTCGGCGTCGATCCGGTCCAGGAGGTCCGCGATCTTCTCGCTGCCCTGCTCGGGGTCCTGGCCGGTCGACTTGAGGTAGTCGTCGAGCGCCCGCTGGAATCCCCGCGCCTGGTTCTCGGCGTGGCCCACCGCGTCTGCGGTCGGGTCGACGACCGCGTCGAGGATCAGGCGTCCCACGTTCTTCGGGAACAAGTGGGCGTACACGCCGCCCAGTTCGGTGCCGTAGGAGATGCCGAAGTAGTGCATCTCGGCGTCTCCGAGGACCTGGCGCATCAGATCCATGTCCCGCGCGGTGTCGGTCGTCGAGACATGCGCGATCAGATCACCGGCGGCCTTCTCGCAGCCCTTGCCGAAGTCGGTGGCGTCCTGGAGGTACGCCTGTTCCTCGGCCGGGGTGTCCGGGGTGGAGTCGATGGGCTCGGCGGCCCGGATGTCCTTGTTGGCGCGGCAGCGGATGCCCTCGCTGGCGCCGACCCCGCGCGGGTCCCAGCTCACCAGGTCGTAGCGGTCGCGGAACGAGGACATCGTGGAGCCGAAGGCCGGGAGCGTCGACACGCCCGAGCCGCCGGGGCCGCCGAAGTTGAACAGCAGCGAGCCGATCCGCTTGCCGTCGCCGCCGCGGGCCTTGGCGCGCACCAGGGCGAGATCGATGGTCGTGCCGTCCGGCTTCGACCAGTCCAGCGGCGCCTTGAGCGTCGCGCACTGCCAGTCGCTGCCCGGCGCGGCGGAGTCCGCGGTGGCCTTGCAGCGCCCCCAGTCGAGCTTCTGACCGGTCAGCGAGGCCGGAAGCGCCGCGGTCGTGGCCGAGGAACCGGCCGACGGCTGCGCTCCGGTCGTACTCCCCTTGCCCCCCTTGTCGTCCTTGCCGCCGTCCGACGTGCCGCTGCTACAACCGGCCACCAGCAGTGCGGCGACGGCGCCCAGTGCCGTCCACCGTCCGAGTCGCGCCATGTGCCCTTCCCCCCTTGCGGACCGTCCGCACGAGTCGGCGTACGGCTGTCAGGCCATAGTAGGCGGATCACGCTCGGCCCGTCCGAGCCTGTGGATAACCTTTTGACCTGCGGGTTTTCCAGGAAATTAGCGGGAAAGCGGAGGACGGAGGGGGAGGAGGCGTCAGGAGCAGACGGTTCCGGCGGCCGGCACCTTGCCGTCCAGCAGATAGCCGTTCACCGCCGTCCGCACGCAGGTGTTCTTGCTGTCGTACGCACCGTGCCCCTGCCCCTTGTACGTCAGCTCGACCCCGACGCCTTCGCCCAGCGCGGTCACCATCTTGCGCGCCCCCTCGTACGGGGTCGCCGGGTCGCCGGTGTTGCCCACGACGAGGATCGGCGCCGACCCGGGCGCGCTCACGTCGGGATGGTCGGCGCCGCCCGGCACGGCCCAGTCGGTGCAGGTGACCATGGACCAGGCCAGGAAGTCCCCGAAGGTGGCGGAGGCCGCCCGGAACTGCGGCAGCCTCTCCTCCACGTCGCCCACGGAGTAACGCGGCTTGTCGTCGGAGCAGTTGATGGCGACGTTGGCGGCGGTGATGTTGCTGTACTCGCCGTTGTCGTTGCGGCCGTTCATCAGGTCGGACAGCAGCATCAGGATCTTGCCGTCGCCGCTGTAGGCCTGGTCCAGGCCCTCGGTGAGGTACTCCCAGAAGTCCTTCGAGTACAGCGCCTGCGCGATGCCGTTGGTCGCGGCGCTCTGGGTCAGCTCGCGCGGGAAGATGCCCGGGATCGGCTTGGCGTCGAGGTCCTTCAGCAGCTTGGCGATCCGGTCCTTGACGTCCTGCACGCTGTCCCCGACGAGGCAGTCCTCGGTCTGGGACGTGCAGTCCTCGGCGAAGTTGTCGAGCGCGAGCTGAAAGCCTTCGGCCTGCCCGAGCGCGCCCTGCTCGGCCGTCTGCGTCGGGTCGACGACCGCGTCGAAGACGGCGCGCCCCACGTTCTGCGGGAACAAGTGGGCGTACACACCGCCCAGTTCGGTGCCGTAGGAGATGCCGAAGTAGTACAGCTTGTCGTCGCCGAGGACCTGGCGCATCAGGTCCATGTCGCGGGCCGCGTCGGTGGTGCGCACCTGCGGCAGCATCCTCTTCGAGTTCTTCTCGCAGGTCGCGTTGAACTCCTTGGTGTTGTCCAGCAGTGTGCTGCGCTCGGCGGCGTCGTCGGGCGTCGTGTCCTGCTGGAAGTAGGCGTCCAGCTGCTGGTCGTTCTCGCAGCGCACGCCGGCGCTGCGGCCGACTCCGCGCGGGTCGAAGCTCACCAGGTCGTAGCGGGTACGCAGGGCCGCGTACTCGTCGCCGAACGCGGGCAGCGTGGTGACGCCCGAGCCGCCGGGGCCGCCGAAGTTGAACACCAACGAGCCGATCCGCTCGCTCGCGTCGCCGCTCGCCGCCGCCCGGATCAGCGCGATCCCGATCGTGTCGCCCTTCGGGTCGTCCCAGTCGAGCGGCGCCTTCATCGTGGCGCACTGCCACTCGTCGCCGTCCGGCAGCGCGGACGGCGCGCTGCCGCCGCCCTCCGCCTGGGAGGGGGCCGGACAGTCCTTCCAGCTCAGCTGCTGCGCCGTCAGATCCTCGTCGCGGGCGTCGTCGCCGCAGCCCGCCACCAGGGAGGACAGCAGCAGGGCGGTGGCGGTCAGCGCGGCGGCATGCGGACGGGAGGGGTTCGGCATGATCCCATCCTGCGGTGGGGCCCGACCGCGCGCGCGGGGCACGGTCCGTACGAGGTACGGCCGCCGCCGCGGGCCGTCGCCCCTCTAGAGCGCGCCCTTGCGGGACAGATGGTTGAAGGCCAGCCAGCCCGGCAGCACCGGCAGCCAGAGCGTCAGCAGGCGGAACAGCAGCACCGCGGGAGCGGCGACCTCCTTGGGCAGGCCGACCGCGATCAGACCGACCGTCAGGGTCGCCTCGACCGCCCCGACACCGCCCGGCGTCGGGGCGGCGGAGCCGAGGGCGTTGCCGGCGAGGAAGACGACGGCGACGCTGGCGATGCTGAGCGAGGTCGACTCGTCGCCGAACGCGCGGATCGAGGCGTCCAGGCACATCACGAAGCAGGCCGTCAGCAGCAGCATGCCGCCGATGCCGGTGACCAGCTTCTGCGGCCGCTGCAGCACGTCCAGCATGCGCGGGATGACGCCCGCGAACAGCGACCTCACGCGCGTGACGACGAATTTCCGCAGGAACGGCACCGACGTCACCACGAGCACGAGCACCGCCACCGTGAGCAGCCCCGCGATGACCGTGCGGGACGGCGACAGCGACGGCGTCTTCTCAGTGCCCGTCAGATAGCCGAACGACAGCAGCATCAGGATGTGGCAGCCGAGCCCGAACAGCTGCGAGGCGCCGACGCTGGCCACCGCGAGCCCCGGCCGCACCCCCGCGCGCTGCAGGAACCGCGTGTTGAGCGCGACCCCGCCGACTGCGGCCGGGGCGACGATCTTCACGAACGACCCGGCGACCTGCGCGGCCACCGTCCGCGGGAACGGCACCCGCTCCGGCACGAACCCCAGCAGACTCATCGCCGCGGCCACATAACTCAGCGCGGAGAACGCCACGGCCGCCGCGACCCAGCCCCACTCGGCGTTGGCGACGAGCGGGCCGAACTCGATGTGTGTGAGCTGCGTCAGCAGGAAATAGGCGCCGATGGCGCCGGCGATGACACTCCCCAGGGTGCGCGGCCGCACCCGCTCCAGCCGGGCCGGTTCGACCGGCGCCTGGGGCCGGATCCGCAGCACCTCGTGCCGGATCTGGGTGAGCAGATCCTCCTCGCGGGCCCCTTCCAGCGCGTCGTCGATGGCCCGCTTCTCGGCCCGCGCCTGTGCCCGTACGGCCTTCTTGTCGGACTTCCCGGGGACGGGCTCCTCGTCCTGCCCGGATTCCAGCCGGGCCTGCTTCGCCAGCCGGGACGCCTCCAGGACCGCCTCACGCTCGCGCTGCGCCCGCTCCCGGGCCAGTCTGCGCAGCGTCGCGCGCGTGGAGCGGCTGAGCGCGATGGGCTGGAGCATCGGCAGACAGTTCGCCACGGCGTCGGGGCCGAGCAGGCTCACGCCCGAGGCGACCGCCCGCTCGGCGCCCACCCGCAGGCCCAGGGTCACCAGCAGCTGGGAGACGTCCATGCGCAGCAGCAGGTCGCCCGCCGCGATCTCCCCGACCCGCAGATCGGTGAGGATCACCGTGCCGGAACGATCCACCAGAATCGCGTCGCCCACCAGCCGGCGGTGCGCGATGCGCCGGGACTGCAGGGCCCGTACCTGGTGCCAGGTGTCCCGCAGCAGGTCGTCGGTGATGTCCTCGTCCGCCAGCGAGTCGAGCGTACGACCGCCGGTGTGCTCGTAGACCAGCATCACGGCGTCGGGGCCGAGTTCGGAGGTCGCGATCAGCTTCGGCGCGTTGGCGCCGGCCGCGATCGCCGCGTAGGCGAGCAGCGCCTCCTGCTCGAGGGCCTGGCGCAGCGACTGCAGGCTGCTGCGGGTGGCGAAGCCGCGCAGGGTCAGGTTGCGCCAGGCGCGGTAGAAGAAGCCCTGGGCCTGCTGTTCGCGGTCGACCACTGTGACGTCCAGCGGCGGGCCGTCCTCCAGGGTGACGAAGTAGCGTCGGCCGCGGTCGCCGGTCTCCGCGGTGTCCGGCGCCTCCTCGCGGGCCGCGCTCACCGGGTGGAAGCCGACGGTCCGCAGGCCCGCCATCAGGTTCCGTCCGGTGGGACGGACGTTCGGCGAGCCGACGGCGTACAGCGTGCCGTAGGCCACCGTCCAGCCGATCAGCACCGTCAGGATGATCGAGAACGGGGTCGTGTAGCCGGTGACGAGCATGGAGAAGGCGTCGAGGAGCAGCACGATCCACAGCACCGCCCGCCAGCGCGGGCGACGCGACATGCCGACGGCCGTCATGTACGCGATGACGGGCGCGAGGTAGCCGTGCACCGGGTCGGTGAGGGCGTGGATGTCGCTCGGGGACGGCTGGGTGAGGGCTTCCTGGATCGAGCCCGGGGCGGCCTTGGCGACCCAAAGGTCGGTGGCGAGGGTCACACCGTGGGCGAGGACGGCCGCGAGCACGCCGTCGGCGATGCGCAGCCCGTCCCGTTTGATCAGCCGCTCGATCGCGAACGCGACCGGCACGAGCAGGATCGCGATGCTGGACGCCAGCCCCGCGATCTTGATGAGCAGATCGGGCGCCTGTCCGGTGCCCTTGTTGATGTCCTGTTCGAGGCCGGAGGTCGTCCCGTGCGCGAAGGCGGCGATGCCCAGCAGCACGATGACGGCGAGCACGCCCACCAGCAGGCGCATCAGGTCGGAGGGGCGGTGCACGCGCGCGGGGAGCAGTGGTTCGTCGCCCTCCACCTCGTCGATGTGCACCTCTTCGCACGACTCGTCCCGTGCGTCTTCCCGGGTCTCGTCCGCGTTGTCCGGGCGCGCGGCAGCGTCAGAGGTGCCCTCGGCGTCCTCGGGATGCACACCCTGCTGCTTCATGGTCTCTTCTTGATCTCGTATCACCGGTCACCGCCCGCACGATGGTGGCATGCCCCACCGACACACAGGGGCATCAGGGTGCAAACGCGGGGGCGCACAGTCTGCCCGAAGCGCCGCTCGGGGGCGAGGGTCACGCACAGTCGCCGGCCCGTCGCATTGTCGGTGGGATGGGGCAGGATGGGGCGGATGAGCGAGCAGAGCCTTCCGGACGACGCCGGGCCGGAGTACGACGTCGCCCGCGCGGAGTACGCGGAGTACGCGGACGCGCTGCCCGAGTACGCCGAGCGGGTCCTCGAGGTCGCTGAGCTGATCCCGCCCGGGCGCGTCATGACGTACGGGGACGTCGCCGAGTGGCTCGAGGAGGGCGGTCCCCGGCAGGTCGGCCGTGTAATGGCCCTCTATGGAGGAGCCGCTCCCTGGTGGCGTGTGGTGCGCGCCGACGGGCAGCTGCTCCCGGGCCACGAGCTGCGCGCGCTCGACCACTACCGCACCGAGGGCACGCCCCTGAAGGAGGCGAGCAGGGCCGCCCAGGGCCATCTGCCGCGCCTCGACATGAAGCGGGCCCGATGGGACGGCGGCGAACGCGCGGAGGGTCACACCTGACAGCGTCCGCCATCGGACGGCGTCGGGGCGACCCCGTGGTCCGTACGGGGGAACCGGGAGGAAGCGGGCACGTCCGTGGCATGGCGTACGTTCGATGGGCGTGGGGCGTGCGTGGCGTGCGGGCCGGGAGGGAAGAAGCGGAAGCCCTGCTTCCGAACGGTCCGTCGGCGTAGCGTCGGCCGCACGCGTCTCCCTCATCCCGCGACCACCGCCCTCCCGAAGCGGTTGTCTGCAAACCAGCACACCCACCAGGACCGGCGAACCACGTGAGCTCCTCTTTCTCCACCAGGCGCCTGCCGCACCCTCAGGGGCGACAGGGGAACCGTGGCGCTTACCGACTGGTGCGTACCCCGCCGGCCCAGGTGGATCCCCCTCGTCTGGACGCCGTACAGCGCTCCGTGGTTGACCACGCCGCCGGTCCGCTGCTCGTCCTGGCCGGTCCCGGCACCGGGAAGACCACCACGCTCGTCGAGTCCGTGGCGGCCCGGATCGCCCGCGGCGGCGACCCCGAGCGTGTCCTGGTGCTGACCTTCAGCCGCAAGGCCGCCGTCGAACTGCGCGACCGGATGGCGCTGCGCATGGGCGCCGCCCGCGCGCCCCAGGCGACCACCTTCCACTCGTACTGCTACGCCCTGATCCGCGCCCATCAGGACGCCGATCTGTTCGTGGAACCCCTACGACTGCTGTCCGGACCCGAGCAGGACGTGGCCGTCCGCGAGCTGCTCGCCGGCCAGCTCGACCTGCAACGCCTCGGCCTCGCGCATGTGCGCTGGCCGGACGAACTGCGCGCCTGCCTCACCACGCGCGGCTTCGCCGACGAGGTCCGCGCGGTCCTCGCCCGCAGCCGCGAACTGGGCCTCGGCCCCGGGGCCCTGGACGCCTTCGCCGGCCGCATCGGCCGCCCCGACTGGCGGGCCGCGGCCGCCTTCCTCGCCGAGTACCTCGACGTGCTGGACCTGCACGGCGTGATCGACTACGCCGAACTCGTCCACCGCGCGGTCCTCCTCGCCCACCGCCCCGAGGTCGGCGCGCGGCTCGCCGCGCAGTACGACGCCGTGTTCGTCGACGAGTACCAGGACACCGACCCGGCCCAGGTACGGCTGCTGCACGCTCTCGCCGGCGGCGGACGCACCCTCGTCGCCTTCGGCGACCCCGACCAGTCCATCTACACGTTCCGGGGCGCCGACGTGAACGGGATCCTGGACTTCCCGGACGCCTTCCCGCGCGTCGACGGCCGCCCGGCCCCCGTCGAGGTGCTGCGGACCTCCCGTCGCTCCGGCGCCGCGCTGCTGACCGCCACCCGGCTGCTGACCCAGCGCATGCCCCTGACCCGCCTCCCGGCGGACAAGGTCCGCGCCCACCGCGAGCTCGCCCCTGCGCGCGACGGCGGCCGCGCCGAGGTCTACACGTACCCGACGACCGGCACCGAACTGGACAACGTCGCCGACATCCTGCGCCGCGCCCATCTGGAGGACGGCGTGCCCTGGCGCGAGATGGCCGTCCTGGTACGCGCCGGCTCCCGTACGATCCCGACGGTCCGCCGCGCCCTCACCGCCGCCGGCGTCCCCCTCGACATCGACGGCGACGACCTGCCCCTGCGCCACGAACCGGCGGTCGCTCCCCTGCTGACGGCCCTGCGGGCGGTGGCCACGGCGGAGGCGGCGGGACACTCCGCGGCAGCGGAGGACGCCGGGGAAGCAGGGCACTCCGACGGGATGTCCGACGAGGACGCGGGTCACTCTGCGGAACAGGGCCGCTCTGCGGAACAGGGCCGCTCTGCGGAACAGGGCCGCTCCGCGGAGCCGGACGTCTGCTGGCTCGACACCGAGACCGCCCTGACCCTCCTCGCCTCCCCCCTCGCCGGCATGGACGCAGCCGACCTGCGCCGCCTCGGACGCGCCCTGCGCGAGGAGGAGCGTGCCGCGGGCAACCCGCTGCCGCCGCCGTCCGACGAACTCCTCACGCGCGCGTTGGCCGAGCCGGAGCGGCTCGTCACGCACGACCCGGCGTACGCGCGCGGCGCCCAGCGGCTGGGCGCGCTGCTCGCCAGGGCCCGAGAGCGCCTCGCGCGCGGGGGGACCGCCGAGGAGGCGCTGTGGGACCTGTGGGAGGGCACGCCCTGGCCCGCACGTCTGGAACGGTCCGCCCGGCGCGGCGGCGCGGCCGGCCGCAACGCCGACCGTGACCTGGACGCCGTCTGCGCCCTGTTCGCCACCGCCGCGCGCGCGGAGGAGCGCACCGGCGGCCGGGGCGCCCTGAACTTCCTGGCCGAGATCGAGTCCGAGGACATCGCCGCCGACACCCTCACCCGGCGCGCCGTGCGCCCCGACGCCGTACGCCTGATGACCGCGCACCGCGCCAAGGGACTGGAGTGGAGCCTGGTCGTCGTGGCCGGCGTCCAGGAGGGCCTGTGGCCGGACCTGCGCCGCCGCGGCTCCCTGCTGGAGGCCGACCGCATCGGCCGCGACGGACTCGCCGAGCCGCTCACCCCGGGCGCGCTGCTCGCCGAGGAGCGCCGCCTGTTCTACGTGGCCGCCACCCGCGCGCGTGACCGTCTCGTCGTCACCGCGGTGAAGGCGCCCGCCGACGACGGCGACCAGCCCTCCCGCTTCCTGACCGAGCTCGGCGTCGAGCCAAAGGACGTCACGGGCCGCCCGCGCCGCCCCCTGTCGGTCGCCGCGCTGGTCGCCGAACTGCGCGCCACGACGGTCGACCCACGCGCCTCGGCGCCCCTCAGGGAGGCCGCCGCCCGCCGTTTGGCCCGCCTCGCCGCGCTGAGCGACGAGGACGGCCGCCCCCTGGTGCCGTCCGCGCACCCGTACCGCTGGTGGGGCATGTTCGAGCCGACCGAGAGCAAGATGCCGCTGCGCGACCGCGACCAGCCCGTCGTGCTCTCCGGCAGCGCCCTCGACCAGCTCGCCAACACCTGCGCCCTGCAGTGGTTCCTCGGCCGCGAGGTGAAGGCCGACGCCCCCGCGACCGTCGCCCAGGGCTTCGGAAACGTCGTGCACGTCCTCGCCGACGAGGTCGCCTCCGGGCACACCCCGGCCGACCTCGCCGTCCTCATGGAACGCCTCGACTCCGTGTGGAACGCGCTCGCCTTCGACGCGCCCTGGAAGTCCGCGCAGGAGAAGGAGCACGCACGCGTGGCGCTGGAGCGCTTCCTGGCCTGGCACATCGACACCGGCGGCGCCCGCATCGGCCGTACGCCGGTGGCCAGCGAGCACGACTTCGACGTCACCCTCGAAGCGGGCGACTACGAGGTGCGCATCCGCGGCCAGATGGACCGCGTCGAGGCGGACGGCGAGGGCCGCGCCTACGTCGTCGACTTCAAGACCGGCAAGCAGGCCCCGACCACGCGCGAGGTGGAGCGCCACCCCCAGCTCGCCGTCTACCAGCTCGCCGTCCGCGAGGGCGCCGTCGACGAGGCCTTCGAGGGCGTGCGCCCCGAATCGGGCGGTGCCGAACTCGTCCAGCTGCGCCAGGGCGCCGCCAAGCGGGACGGCGGGGACAGCCTGCCCAAGGTGCAGGCCCAGGAGCCGCTGGAGGGGGAGTGGGTCGGCGATCTGCTGGCCACGGCGGCCGGCAAGGTCCTCGACGAACGGTTCACCCCGACCACCGGCCAGCACTGCACCCACTGCGCCTTCCGCGCCTCGTGCAGCGCACGGCCAGAGGGACGGCAGGTGGTCGAGTGACCTACCGCACTGACCTACCGCGCTGACTGCGCCGACCTGCGCGTCTTCCACCCCTGAGGGCCGATTGGTCACCGACTGTCAGTGCCCGCCGCTAGCCTCGGCGACATGCCCGCCCGTATCAGCGATCCCGAGCAGCTCAAGGAGCTCCTCGGCATCCCGTTCACCCCGGAGCAGACGGCCTGCATCGTCGCGCCGCCCGCCCCGCAGGTGATCGTGGCCGGAGCCGGGTCGGGCAAGACGACGGTGATGGCCGCCCGCGTGGTGTGGCTGGTCGGCACCGGCCAGGTCGCCCCCGAACAGGTCCTCGGCCTGACCTTCACCAACAAGGCCGCCGGCGAACTCGCCGAACGCGTCCGCAAGGCCCTCGTCAGGGCGGGAGTGACCGACCCGGACGTCATCGACCCCGACGACCCGCCGGGCGAACCGGTGATCTCCACCTACCACGCCTTCGCGGGCCGTCTGCTGACCGACCACGGCCTGCGCATCGGCCTGGAGCCGACCTCCCGGCTGCTCGCCGACGCCACCCGCTACCAGCTCGCCGCGCGCGTACTGCGCGAAGCCCCGGGCCCCTATCCGGCACTCACCCGCTCCTTCGCCGACCTGGTCAGCGACCTCCTCGCCCTCGACTCCGAGCTCGCCGAACACCTCGTACGGCCCGAGGACCTGCGCGCGTGGGACGCCGGGCTGCTGCGCACGCTGGAGGGGGCCAAGCTCACCAACGCCGATCTGCGCAAGGTGCCCGAGACGGCCGCCGCCCGCCGTGAGCTCGCCGATCTGGTGCTGCGCTACCGGGCCGCGAAGCGCGCGCGGGACCTGCTCGACTTCGGCGACCAGATCGCGCTCTCGGCGCAGCTCGCGGACCTCCCCGACGTGGGCCGCATCCTCCGCGAGGAGTTCCGCGTGGTCCTCCTGGACGAGTACCAGGACACCTCGGTGGCCCAGCGCATCCTCCTCGCCGGCCTGTTCGGCGGCGGCACCGGCCACCCGGTGACCGCCGTCGGCGACCCCTGCCAGGCCATCTACGGCTGGCGCGGCGCCTCCGTCGCCAACCTCGACGACTTCCCCGAGCACTTCGCGCACGCCGACGGCCGCCCCGCCGCCCGGCAGGCGCTCAGCGAGAACCGCCGCAGCGGCGGCCGCCTCCTCGACCTCGCCAACGGCCTCGCCGAGCCCCTGCGCGCCATGCACGCGGGCGTGGAGGCCCTCCGCCCGGCTCCCGGCGCCGAGCGGGACGGAGTGGTCCGCTGCGCGCTCCTGACCACCCACGCCGAGGAGATCGACTGGATCGCCGACTCCATCGCCCACCTCGTGAACACCGGCAAGGCGCCCGGCGAGATCGCCGTCCTGTGCCGTACGGCCACCGACTTCGCGGAGATCCAGGGGGCGCTGGTCGCACGGGACGTCCCCGTCGAGGTGGTGGGCCTGTCCGGTCTTCTGCACCTGCCCGAGGTCGCCGACCTGGTCGCCGTCTGCGAGGTCCTCCAGGACCCCGGCGCCAACGCCTCCCTGGTCCGGCTGCTGACCGGCCCGCGCTGGCGCATCGGCCCACGCGACCTCGCCCTCCTGGGGCGGCGGGCCCGTCTGCTCGTGTCCCACGCGCGCGGGAGCGACGGCGACGACCCGGACCGCCGGCTCGCCGAGGCCGTCGAGGGGGTCGATCCGTCCGAGGTGATATCGCTGGCGGACGCCCTCGACACCTTCCTGGAGACCCCCCTGGACGGGACGGGGGACGACGACGGGCTGCCCTTCTCGCCGTACGCGCGCGTGCGCTTCGCCCGCCTCGCCGCCGAACTGCGCGATCTGCGCCGCTCGCTGTCCGACCCCCTGATGGACGTCCTGCACCGCGTCCTCGCCGTCACCGGCCTCGAGGTCGAGCTGTCGGCGTCCCCGCACGCCCTGGCCGCCCGCCGCCGGGAGACCCTGTCGAACTTCCTCGACGTCGCCGCCGCCTTCGCGGCCGTCGAGAGCGAGGCGAGCCTGCTCGCCTTCCTCGGGTTCCTGCGCACCGCGGCCCAGTACGAGAAGGGCCTCGACAACGCCCTCCCCGGCGGCGAGAACACCGTCAAGGTGCTCACCGCGCACAAGTCCAAAGGCCTGGAGTGGGACGTCGTCGCGGTCCCCGGCCTGGTCACCGGCACCTTCCCCAGCGGCCAGGGCCGGGAGAAGTGGACCGCCCAGGCCAAGGTGCTGCCGCACGAACTGCGCGGCGACGCCGACACGCTCCCCGACCTCGAATCCTGGGACTCACGGGGCATGAAGGCCTTCCAGGAGGCCATGAAGGACCACCAGCACACCGAGGAACTCCGCCTCGGCTACGTCACCTTCACCCGCCCCCGCTCCCTGCTCCTGGGCTCCGGCCACTGGTGGGGCCCCACCCAGAAGAAGCCCCGCGGACCGTCCGCCTTCCTCCAGGAGCTGTACGACCACTGCACGGCCGGACACGGAGAGATCGAGGTCTGGGCGGACGCCCCCGAGGAGGACCAGGAGAACCCCGTTCTGCACGCGGCGACCGTCGACCAGGTCTGGCCGCTGCCCCTGGACGACGACGCCCTCGCACGCCGCCGCGCCGCCGCCGAGACCGTCCTCGCCCACCTGGAGGACCTCGCCTCGCACGAGGCCGGCCACCCCACCGCCACCCACGACCCGGACGCCCACGACGACCCCGACTGGCCCCCGCCGCCCGACGAGGACGAACTCTCCTACGAGCCCCCGTACGACGAGGCGGACCTCTACGACGAGCCGGACTTTTACGACGGGGCAAGCCCTTACGACGAGGCAGGCCCGGTCGAGGAGAGCCCGGGCGACTGGGACGATTGGAGCGCCGACCGCCCCGCGTTCCCGCACCAGGCGACGGCCCCCGAACCCTCCGCCGCCCCCTCCGTCGAGCCCCGGCGCCCCCGTGCCCGGCGCCGGCCCCCTTTCACCCCCGAGGAGGCCCGCACCGTCGCCTCCTGGGACCGCGACCTCGACGCGCTCGCCGGAGAGCTCCAGCGCACCCGCCGAAGCGTCACGGACGTCCCCCTGCCGACGACGCTGACCGCCTCACAGCTGCTGCGCCTGGCCGCCGACCCGGACGGTTTCGCGCAGGAACTCGCGCGCCCCATGCCGCACCCCCCACAACCGGCCGCGCGCCGGGGCACCCGGTTCCACGCCTGGGTGGAGGCCCGCTTCGAGGCGTTGACGCTGCCCCTGCTGGAACCGGAGGAGCTGCCCGGCGGCGACGCCGAGATCGCCGACGAACGCGACCTGGAGGCCCTCAAGGAGGCCTTCGAGCTGACCGAGTACGCCCACCGCACGCCCTACAGGATCGAGACCCCCTTCCAACTGGCCCTCGCCGGCCGCGTCGTACGGGGCCGCATCGACGCCGTCTACAAAGAGGGCGACGGCGCCACGGCGACGTACGACATCGTCGACTGGAAGACCCACCGCGCCCATACCGCCGACCCTCTCCAGCTCGCCCTGTACCGGCTCGCCTGGGCCGAACAGCAGCGCGTGCCCGTGGAATCCGTCACAGCGGCGTTCCTCTATGTGCGCACCGGAGAGGTCGTGCGGCCCGCCGGTCTTCCCGACCGTGCCGCCCTGGAGCGCCTGTTGACGGGGGAAGAGGGCGTCCAGGACGACCGCGGAGGGCGTACCGCGCAAGTAAACGCCGCGCAAGGGCCCGGCGAGGATGTCGGTGCGGGCCGATAGGCTCGTGACCATGAGCCATCCCGTTGACAGTGCCGTCAGCGCCGTCCGCACGTACATCGAGCAGCACCGCGCCGCCTTCCTCGACGACCTCGCCGAGTGGCTGCGCATTCCGTCGGTGTCGGCGCAGCCCGACCACGCCCCCGACGTACGGCGCAGTGCGGACTGGCTCGCCGCCAAGCTGAAGGAGACGGGCTTCCCGACCGCCGAGGTCTGGCAGACGCCCGGTGCGCCCGCCGTCTACGCGGAGTGGCCCTCCGGCGATCCCGCGGCGCCCACCGTCCTGGTCTACGGCCACCACGACGTGCAGCCCGCCGCCCGCGAGGACGGCTGGCACACCGACCCCTTCGAGCCCGTCGTCCGCGAGAACCGCCTCTACGCGCGCGGGGCGGCCGACGACAAGGGCCAGGTGTTCTTCCACACCCTCGGCGTCCGCGCCCACCTCGCCGCCACCGGCCGCACCGCCCCGGCGGTCAACCTCAAGCTGCTGATCGAGGGCGAGGAGGAGTCCAGCTCCCCGAACTTCCGCGCCTTGGTCGAGGAGCAGGCGGAGCGACTCGCCGCCGACGCCGTGATCGTCTCCGACACCGGCATGTGGTCCGAGGACACCCCCACGGTGTGCACGGGCATGCGCGGTCTCGCGGAGTGCGAGATCCGGCTGTCCGGCCCCGACCAGGACATCCACTCCGGCTCCTTCGGCGGCGCCGTGCCCAACCCGGCCACCGCGGCCGCCCGCCTCGTCGCCGCGCTGCACGACGAGCACGCGCGCGTCGCCGTCCCCGGCTTCTACGACGGCATCGTCGAACTGACCGACCGCGAGCGGGAGCTCTTCGCCGAGCTGCCCTTCGACGAGGACCAGTGGCTGCGCACCGCCAGGTCCCACGCCACCCACGGCGAGGCCGGGCACACCACCCTGGAGCGCATCTGGGCCCGCCCCACCGCCGAGGTCAACGGCATCGGCGGCGGCTACCAGGGCCCCGGCAGCAAGACGATCATCCCGTCCTCGGCCTTCGTGAAGCTGTCCTTCCGGCTGGTCGCGGGCCAGGACCCCGAGCAGGTCGAGAAGGCCGTCCGCGCCTGGGCCGCCGCGCAGGTGCCCGCCGGCGTCCGCCACGAGATCGCCTTCAGCCCCGCCACGCGCCCGTGCCTGACCCCGCTGGACCACCCCGCCCTGCAGTCCGTGGTCCGCGCCATGGGTCGCGCCTTCGAAGGCCCCGTCCGTTTCACCCGCGAGGGCGGCTCAGGACCGGCCGCCGACCTCCAGGAAGTCCTCGGCGCTCCCGTCCTCTTCCTGGGCGTCTCCGTCCCCTCGGACGGCTGGCACGCCCCGAACGAGAAGGTCGAGCTGGACCTCCTCCTCAAGGGCGTCGAGACCACCGCGTACCTCTGGGGCGACCTGGCGGAGAACTGGCGCCATGCGCCCTGAGCGCCTCGCGCGGTCCGGAGCGGACCCGCGCGCGGGGCACACTGGACCGACCGCCCCGCACCGCGCCACCGCACCCGCCCCGGTCGCCCCCTGCTGTACGTCCCGCTGAACCGCCCGCCGAAACAATCCGTTCCACCGGGGGAGTTGGAAGCACCCGTGACCACCTGGACCGATCAGAACGCCGACCTACCCATCTCGCTCACCGCCCCGAGCGGCATCGACCGGGCCGCCCACCACCGGCTCGACGAGGCCTGGCTCGCGGCGGCGTGGAGCCACCCCACGACGCGCTGCTTCGTCGTCTCCGGCGGCCAGGTCCTCATCGACGAGACGCCGGAGGGCCGGACCGAGCTCGTCATGACCCCCTCGTTCGAGGCCCCCCTCACCGAGGCGCACCGCTACTTCCTGGGCGCCGACGACGACGGCGTCAGCTACTTCGCCCTCCAGAAGGACGCGCTGCCCGGCCGTATCGACCAGTCCGCCCGCCCGGCCGGCCTGCGCGAGGCCGGACTGCTGCTGTCGCCGCGCGACACCGGCCTGATGGTGCACGCGGTCGCCCTGGAGAACTGGCAGCGGCTGCACCGCTTCTGCTCCCGCTGTGGCGAGCGCACGGTCATCGCCGCGGCCGGCCACATCCGCCGCTGCCCCGCCTGCGGCGCCGAGCACTACCCGCGCACCGACCCGGCGGTGATCATGGCCGTCACGGACGACGAGGACCGCATCCTGCTGGGTCGCCAGGTCCACTGGCCCGAGGGCCGCTTCTCGACCCTCGCCGGCTTCGTCGAGCCCGGCGAGTCCATCGAGCAGTCCGTGCGCCGCGAGGTCTTCGAGGAGGCCGGCGTCACCGTCGGCCAGGTCGACTACATCGCCAGCCAGCCGTGGCCGTTCCCGTCCAGCCTCATGCTGGGCTTCATGGCCCGCGCCACCTCCACCGACATCAACGTCGACGGCGACGAGATCCACGAGGCCCGCTGGTTCTCCCGCGACGAGCTCGGCGCCGCCTTCGAGTCCGGCGAGGTGCTGCCCCCGTACGGCATCTCGATCGCGGCCCGGCTGATCGAGCTCTGGTACGGCAAGCCGCTGCCGACGCGCAGCTTCATCTGAGAACGACCTATCTGAGAACGACATAGGGGTGGCCGTCCCGGACCGGGACGGCCACCCCTATGTGCGTGAACCGCTTACGCGCCGACCTTCTGCTTCACCTGCGCCAGCGACGGGTTCGTCAGCGTCGAACCGTCGGCGAACAGCACGGTCGGCACCGTCTGGTTTCCGCCATTCGCCTTCTCCACGAACGCCGCGGACTCCGGGTCCTGCTCGATGTTGATCTCGGTGTACGCGATGCCCTCGCGCTCCAGCTGCTTCTTCAGCCGCTGGCAGTAGCCGCACCACGTGGTGCTGTACATCGTCACAGTGCCCAGCATGTCTCTCGGGCTCCTTCGGCAGGTCGGGGGACGGACTCTCGCAGGGAGAGAACGCACGGGAAAGAGCCGCCATTCCCCCCGGGCGCCGATGGCCGAAGGTGACTCTCACCGCATTAGTACGACCGCGAGGGCCCACCTGTGGACAACCGGCTCGTCCGTCTCCGCCGACCTGGCAGCATGGCCATGTGACAGCAGCAACGCACTCCCCCCTCTTCCCGCAGGTACCGGACTCGGCCGACGCGGTGCTCGAAGGGCTCGACCCCGAGCAGCGCGAGGTGGCCACCGCCCTGCGCGGCCCGGTGTGCGTGCTGGCAGGAGCCGGCACGGGCAAGACCCGGGCCATCACCCACCGCATCGCCTACGGCGTGCGCGCCGGGATACTGCACCCCTCCACCGTGCTCGCCGTCACCTTCACCAACCGCGCCGCCGGCGAGATGCGCGGCCGGCTGCGCCAGCTCGGAGCCCAGGGCGTCCAGGCCCGTACGTTCCACTCCGCGGCCCTGCGCCAGCTGCAGTACTTCTGGCCGAAAGTCATCGGTGGCTCCATGCCCCGGCTCGTCGACCGCAAGATCCAGCTCGTCGCCGACGCGGCCGCCGCCTGCCGCATCCGCCTCGACCGGGGCGAACTGCGGGACGTCACCGGGGAGATCGAGTGGTCCAAGGTCACCCAGACCGTCCCCGCCGACTACGCCCTGGCCGCCGCCAAGGCGGGCCGCGAAGCCCCCCGCGACCCCGCCGAGATCGCCCAGCTCTACGCCGCCTACGAGGACCTCAAGCGCGACCGCGCGGTCATCGACTTCGAGGACGTCCTGCTGCTGACCGTCGCCGTGCTGCAGGACCGGCAGGACGTCGCCGAGCAGGTCCGCGCCCAGTACCAGCACTTCGTGGTCGACGAGTACCAGGACGTCAGCCCCCTCCAGCAGCGTCTGCTGGAGCTGTGGCTCGGCGACCGGGACGACCTGTGCGTCGTCGGGGACGCCAGCCAGACGATCTACTCGTTCACCGGAGCCACCCCCGACCACCTCCTCGACTTCCGCACCCGCCACCCCGCCGCCACCGTCGTCAAACTGGTCCGCGACTACCGCTCCACCCCCCAGGTCGTCCACCTGGCCAACGGACTGCTCTCCCAGGCCCGCGGCCGCGCCGCCGACCACCGGCTGGAGCTGATCTCCCAGCGCGACCCGGGCCCCGAGCCCGGCTACGCCGAGTACGCCGACGAGCCCGCCGAGGCCGAGGGCGCGGCCCGCCGCATCCGCGAACTCCTCGCCGCCGGCGTCCCGGCCGCCGAGATCGCCATCCTGTTCCGCACCAACGCCCAGTCCGAGACCTACGAACAGGCCCTCGCCGACGTCGGCGTCCCCTACCAGCTGCGCGGCGCCGAGCGGTTCTTCGACCGCCCCGAGGTGCGCAAGGCGGGCGTCGCCCTGCGCGGGGCGGCCCGTTTCGGCGGCAACGACACCCTTCTCGAGGACACCGTCGACCTGCCCTCCCAGGTGCGTGCCGTCCTCTCGGGCGAAGGCTGGACTCCGCAGCCCCCGGCCGGCTCCGGGGCCGTCAGAGAGCGCTGGGAGTCCTTGGCCGCACTGGTCAACCTCGCCCATGACTTCGTCGCCGCCAGACCCGCCGCCACCCTCGCCGACCTGGTCGCCGAACTCGACGAACGGGCGAACGCACAGCACGCCCCGACCGTCCAGGGCGTCACCCTCGCCTCCCTGCACTCGGCCAAGGGCCTGGAGTGGGACGTCGTCTTCCTCGTCGGTGTCGCCGAGGGGATGATGCCGATCACCTACGCCAGGACCGACGAGCAGATCGAGGAGGAGCGCCGTCTCCTCTACGTCGGGGTCACCCGGGCCCGCGAGCGCCTGCACGTCTCCTGGGCGCTGTCCCGCTCGCCCGGCGGGCGCCCCAGCCGCCGCCCCAGCCGCTTCCTCGACGGCCTGCGCCCCGGTTCAGGCGCCGCCGCCCGCGGCTCCGTCGGCGCCGCGGGAGGCATCGAGCGCGGCTTCGCCGCAGCGGCGGTCGGCACCCCCGCCGTTCCGCGCAGGACCCAGCGCACCCCGGCCCGCTGCCGGGTCTGCGGGCGCTCCCTGACCGACGCCGGCGAGATGAAGCTGATGCGCTGCGAGGACTGCCCCTCCGACATGGACGAGGGCCTCTACGCACGGCTTCGGGACTGGCGCGCGGTCCAGGCGCAGCGCAACGGACAGCCCGCCTTCTGCGTCTTCACCGACAAGACGCTGATGGCGATCGCCGAGACCGTTCCCGAGGAAGACGGCGAGCTCGCGCGGATCCCGGGCGTCGGAGTGCGCAAGCTCAACCGCTACGGAGCCGATGTGCTGGCCATCTGCGCAGGCCAGGACGTGGGAGGGGAAGAAGCGGGTGACTGATGTGAACTCGTCGAAAAAATAGTTTGCGCATGCCCCGGCAATCCCCATAGGTTCTTAGACACGGGGACGGCGGCCTTCTCGAAGGCCCTGATTCCGTGCTGTACTTGCATACCCGACGGGCTGGGTTCACCCCCGGTCCCCGAGACGCCGAGAGGAGGCGATTCCAGTGATCATCATCAACAGCAGCTCCACCGCCAAACTGACCGATCCCTCGGTCGTCTCCCTGTGCATGCTCGGCGTTTCGAACCTGGGCACCGGTCTGTCCGGCATTCGTGCCGACCGTCCGGCGTCCTCCTCCGTTGCTCCCGCGGGTCTTCCCGTCCGTGAGCGCAATGAGCGACCGACCGAGGCACTGGAAGCAGTAGGGGCACAGGCACGGACCTATGCCTTTGCGGCAGCCGGTGCCGGATTCCGGAAGCAGACGACGCAGCACCACCTGATGTGGGCCTTCCGTGGGCCAGAACCCTGGAGTGATCCAGCCTGATCGACGATCAGGCAGGCGCCTTCAGGGCCGCGGAACCCCACCCGGGATCCGCGGCCCTTCTGTTTGTCCTCCAACGGGGACGACGGAGCGAAGGGGCCTCGGGACAAGAAAAGAACCCGGTACCCAGCCGACACCCGGTCCCACCGGACCGGACCGACCAGACGAGGAAGACCAACCGTGCAACTCGAAGCGCACGCCCCGTCCGTACCGCCTTCCGAAACGATCCCCCCGCCCTGCCTCACGGAGGACTCCACCTTGACCCCGCTCACGGCGCTCACCGCGCTCGACGACGCCATCGAGAACCTCGGCGTACCCGTCCCCTGCCGTTCCTACGACCCGGAGGTCTTCTTCGCGGAGTCGCCGGCGGACGTCGAGTACGCCAAGTCCCTCTGCCGCACCTGCCCGTTGGTCGAGGCCTGCCTCGCCGGCGCCAAGGAGCGGCGTGAGCCCTGGGGCGTCTGGGGCGGCGAGCTGTTCGTCCAGGGCGTCGTCGTCGCCCGGAAGCGGCCGCGTGGTCGCCCGCGCAAGAACCCGGTCACGGCATGAACACCGCAGGAACAATCGACCGCCCCCTCACGAACGATCCCCAGAAGCAGGCCCCGATGAAGCCGTCCGCCAGCGAGCCCGCAGGCTCCGCGACCGAAGACATCACCACCACCGGCGCGTACGAGTCGCGCCAGAACAGGACCCGCGAGATGCAACTCATTCCAGAAGCCCTGGCTCGTGCGCATATGCACGAGCGACTGCACGAGGCCGAGCGGGAACGCCGGGCCGTGCGCCTGGCGACCGCTCGCCGGATGCAGCGCCGGGCCGAGCGCGCTTCGCTGCGCGCCCGCCGTGCGCTCGCCATGGCCGTGATGCAGTAGCCGCATGACCGATCACACCGGAAGCGGTGGCCTCCCCACAGGGCAGGCGTAACTCACACCCCGCGGGGGCCGGTCCGTCCGAACGGACCGGCCCCCGCGGTGCGTTGTGCCCGGTGATCCGACGGCCGCGGCGTATCGTCCCGAGAGTGACGAGTCTTCCCGGAGGCAGTGATCACGGCGGCTCCCCGGCGGAGCCCCGCCCCCTTGTGTGCGCCCGCTGCGGCGTCCGAGCAGGCGAGCCGCCGCCCGTCACCTGGACCTGCTCCGTGGAGAACGGCGTCCGGCACTACCTCTGCGAAGCCTGCGCGCGGAAGAACCTCAGGGCGATCGAGGGCCGACTGGACCCGGCCTGGTGGTGAGATACGTCACCTGAGGCCGGGCGGCAGCCCCGCTGGGCGACACGCCTCCCGCCTCACGCCTCACGCCTCCGCCTCACACATCCGGCTCACACCCGAGGCCTCACGCCTCCGCCGCCGAGTCCCCCGCCTCCAGGAAGTCCTCCACGAACTCCTCCAGGACGAAGCCGGGCAGCCACTCCTCCAACTCCTCGCGCAGCCGCACCCTCGCGCCGAGCTGGCACAGCACACCGATCGTGCTCAGCGTCACCCGGTGTATCAACAGATACGCCGGAGGCAGATTGAGCTGCTTGCCCAACTGATGGGCCGGGGAGCGCGGGTCGGCGATCCGGGCCGCCTGGCTGCGCATCCAGCCGCGGGTGAACTCGAACTCCTCGACCCGGGCCGGCTCGATGATCGGCAGCAGATAGTCGAGGACCGCGTCGGGGTCCAGCTCGATGGACTCCTTGACGAAGCCCTCCGTGCGGAGCAGGTCGTAGACGCCGTCCGCGTCGCCGTCGAGGGTCATCCGCAGGGAATCGCCGATCGGCTGCGGCAGGCCGCCCGAGAGCCGGTCGACCGTGCCGAAGTCCAGGACGCCCAAGCGCCAGTCGTCCTCGCCGTCCGGTCCGCCGGGCAGCAGGCGGAAGTTGCCGGGGTGCGGGTCGGCGTGGAGCAGGCCCGTTCGGGCCGGGCCGGAGAAGAGGAAACGGGACAGCAGCTGGCCGGCGCGGTCACGCTGCTCCGGGGTGCCGTCGGAGATCACCTCGGACAGGGGCACGCCGTCCATCCACTCGGTGACCAGGACCTGGTCGCACTGGTGGACCACCGCCGGGACCACGACATCGGGGTCGTCGGCGAACTCCTCCGCATGGGCCTGCTGGGCCTGCGCCTCCAGGGCGTAGTCCAGCTCCTCGGAGACGCGGTCCCGCAACTCGGAGATCAGGGGCTTGACGTCCATGCCGGGGATGAGCGGACCCAGCAGCCGGGCGAAGCGGCTGAGCTGGGTGAGGTCGGACAGCAGGGCCTCGCCGGCTCCGGGGTACTGGACCTTGACCGCGACCTCGCGTCCGTCCCGCCACACCGCGCGATGCACCTGGCCGATCGAGGCCGCCGCGGCCGGCTTGTCGTCGAACTCGACGAACAGCTCGGCCCAGTCCTCGCCGAGCCGCTGCGCGAGCACGGAGTGCACGGTGCGCGTCGGCATCGGCGGCGCCGCGTCCTGGAGCTTCGTCAGCGCCGCACGGTAGGGGCCGGCGACCTCCTCGGGCAGGGCCGACTCGAAGACGGACAGGGCCTGCCCGAACTTCATCGCGCCGCCCTTCAGCTCCCCGAGGACCTTGAACAGCTGATCCGCCGTGCGCTGCTGCAGCTCGCGGCCGACGATCTCCGCGGACTCGCCCACGATCCGCTTGCCCAGGCCCCAGGTCGCCCGACCGGCGAAGCCGAGCGGGAGCGCGGCGAGCTTGGCGGTTCGGGTGACCGCCTTCCGGGGAAGATCAGACATGCGCCCTCCAGGTCCCAGCCAGCCGCGCCGCGTCCGTCGTACGGCGTAACTCCTTCGAATGCCGTTGCTCCGCCATTGTCGCGTGCGATGCCGTGTCCTCGGGGGTGTGTTCCCGCTTACCTTTCTCCGCGGCCCCGCACGGGCACGCGGAGTGGGCCCACACCGGCCGCGCATGCCACTGAAGTGTGGGCAGCGACACTTCCCAGCGTGCCCCCGCGCTCGAGGGAACCCGGCCGTCGAGGAAGACGAGCGCATGGGCGGCCGCGAGACCGGCGACCGTCGTGGCCAGCGTCAGGTCACAGGCCCGTGCCGGACGCCGTTTCCCGGACTGCCACTGCGCGACCAGCCGCGGCCAGGTCGGGTCCCGGTCGGCGCGCGTCTGCTGCAGACAGCCGGCGCAGCCCGTCTCACCGGGCAGGACGAGCGGGCCGACGACGCCCGTCGCCTCCACCACTCCGGCGTAGAGATGAGGGGTGCCCGAGGCGATCAGAGGTTCGGCGGCCGACGGATCGGGCGCGTGCACGGGCACGTCGTCCCGTGGGGCGATGATCACCAAGGAGAAGCCGGGGCGCTCCGCCTCGGCCGGTGACCGTGCGCTCCTGCGGTCCGGGCGGTCCGGGGCCGCCTGGCGGACCGCACGACGGGCGGCCTCGTCCCGGCGCTCGCCGACCGCCTCGGCGGGCAGCCCGCCCGGCGCGACGTCCTCCGGCTCGACCCGGCCGCCGTCGCACACGTCCACCTGGCCCACACCCGCACCCGACAGCAGCGACGCCAGCAGCGCACCGACCCGTCCCGCGCCCCGCACCTGCACCCGCAGCTCGCGTCGGGCGGCCAGGCGCCCCATCGCCTCGCCCGGTTCCGACGTGGTCAGGGACAGCGAGGCGAGATCGGGGCGCAGCCGGTCCAGGACCTCCTTCTTCTCCCGCAGGGCCGCCGCGTCCGGACCGCCCCCGCGCGCGTCGTCCAGCAGCCCGGCCCGCGCCAGCCGCTCCACCAGCCTGTCGACATGACCGTCGGGCAGGTCCATGCGCCGGCCCTGGTCCCGCAGCAGCCCGAGCCCGCGGGTGCCGTCCAGCAGGTCGAGGAAACTGCCCGTCGCCGTGTCCACCGGGCCGAGCGTCAGCGCGTGCGCCGGCGCCATCCCGAACTGCACGGTGTTCAGGTCCCGCCAGCCGCGCCGCAGCGCGGGCTTCACCATCGGATGCATCAACGCCCCCCGTAGATCCCTAAGCCAGATCCTTCTTGGATCCCCACACCAGATCCCTCGGCCGAATCCTCGGCCGAATCCTCGGCCGAATCCTCGGCCGAATCCTCGGCCGAATCCTCGGCCGAATCCCCGGCCAGATCCCCGGCCAGATCCCTCGTCATCCCTCGTCCAGCCCCTTCGGCTCGCGACGGGCCTCGTGCGACGACTGCCAGCATGCCCGGACCCGCCGAGACGCGCCGAAAGTTGTCCACAGGCACCGGCGTTCGTCGTACAAATCCGTCGTATGCGGCACATGCGGAGTGAGTGATCGCAACCGAACCGTCCCGGAGTCGGGACTTCCCCCGTGTGCAGCGGGTAACGTCGGGGCGTGCCCGCCGACCCACCGCACCGCGCCGGAACGACACAGCGCAGCACGACGAGCCAGCCGCCGAGCGGCTCGGGGACGAGCGCGATCGAGGTTCGCAGAAGCGCCCGTCGACGTCGGACGGTTTCCGCGTACCGCGAGGGCGATCGCACCGTCGTGCTCATCCCTGCCCGGATGTCCGAGGCGGAGGAGCAACGCTGGGTGAGCGTCATGCTCGACAAGCTGGCCGCCCAGGAGAGCCGGCGCGTGCCCGGCGACGCCGAGCTGGCCGAGCGCGCCGAGCGGCTGTCGGCCCAGTGCTTCGGCGGCCGGGCCCGCCCCACCTCGGTCCGCTGGGTGACCAACCAGAACACCCGCTGGGGCTCGTGCACGCCGGCCGAGGGCAGCATCCGCCTGTCGCACCGCCTCAAGGGCATGCCCGAGTACGTCATCGACTACGTCCTCGCCCACGAGCTCGCCCACCTGCTCGTGCCCGGCCACGGCCCCGACTTCTGGCGGCTGCTGGAGGCCTACCCGCGCACCGAGCGGGCCCGCGGCTACCTGGAGGGCGTGGTCGCCGCCGAACGGCTGCCCCACCTGCCCGGCGCGCGAGAGGAGTGACCCGCGCGCGTGGGGGAGGCCGGTTGTGTACCGGGTCTGTACCGACATCGTGCGTTGTCCGAGATTGACGTTAGCCTGACGCGACGCACTCGCAATCGGGATGGGGGACGGTCGTTACGCATGCCCAGGGAATTCCAACGCGGCCACAAGGCCAGGATCAGTGACCTCACCGCGGGCACCGATCTGTACGTAGGCGTGCAGATCACCGGCCCCGGCCTGTCCTTCGACATCAGCTGCTTCGGCCTCGACGCCGACGAACGGCTCTCGGACGACCGGTACTTCGTCTTCTTCAACCAGCCGAAGTCCCCCGAGGAGTCCATCCAGCTCCTGGGCGCCCAGGCGGGCGACACGGAGTCCTTCCGCATCACCCTCGACCAGATCCCGCCGCAGATCCACAAGCTGGCGTTCACGGCGACGATCGACGGCGCCGGTCAGATGTCGCAGGTCGGTCCCGGCTATGTCCGTATCGTCGCGGGCGGCGAGGAGGTGGCCCGGTACGCGTTCAACGGCTCGGAGTTCACCACCGAGCGGGCCGTGATGCTGGGCGACTTCTATCTGAAGGACGTGTGGCGCTTCGCGGCCGTCGGGCAGGGCTTCGACGGCGGTCTGGAAGCGCTGCTGAAGAACTTCGGCGGCGAGGTGATGGAGGAGGAGGCCCCCGCGGCCCCGCAGCAGCAGCCGCAGACCGGCGCCGCTCCCAGCTTCGCCCCGCCCGCGTTCGGCACCCCGTCGGCCCCCGTCCCGGCGCCCGCTCCCGCCCCGCAGCAGCCGCAGCCCGCCGCACAGGGCTTCGCGCCGCCGCCCGGAGCGACCCCGCCGCCCGGCCCGGCGCCCGCGCCCTCGGTGCACGCCGCGCCGACCATCGTCGCGCCCCTGACCCCGCCCGGCGGCGGCCACGTCCCGCCGCCGGCCCCGGCCCCCGCGCCCTACGGCCAGCCCCAGCCGCCGTACAACCAGCCGCCGCAGCAGCAGCCGTACGGCCAGCCCGCCGCGCCGCCCGCCTCGATGCCGCCCGGCTACGGCCAGCCCCAGGCGCCCCAGGCCCCGATGCCCCCCGGCTACGGCCAGCAGGCCCCGCCCGGCTACGGCCAGCAGCCCCCGTTCGGCCAGGTCCCCGGCCAGCAGGCGTACGGCGTGCCGCAGGGCGCGCCCCAGGGCGGCACCGGAGTGGCCGCCGCGCTCCAGCAGTTCAAGGAGACCCCCACCGGGCAGCGCTGGACGCAGCAGAACAAGAAGCTGATCCGCGTCGACCTCGGCATGGGGGGCCAGCCCGTGCTCGCCCGGCAGGGCAGCATGGTGCTGTACCAGGGCAAGGTCGACTTCAGCTACAAGGGCGCGGGCTTCGCCGGCCGGATCGTGGGCAACGCGACCGGCCAGGAGATGCAGCTGATGCGCTGCACCGGCCAGGGACAGGTCTTCCTCGCCGAGAACTCCACGATGCTGCACCCCATCGAGCTCCAGGGCGACGGCATCTGCGTCTCCGCCGAGAACGTCCTCGCCTTCGACGAGAGCCTCCAGTACGAGGTCCGCCGGATCGAGGGCCACGGCATCCCCGGCGGCGCGCTGTTCACCATGCAGTTCCAGGGCACCGGCACGATCGTCGTGAAGACGCACGGCACGCCCGTCGTCCTGCCGGTCACCCCCACCACGTTCGCCGACTGCAACGCCGTGGTCGCCTGGTCGGCCGCCTCCCAGGTGGTCGTCTCCAGCCAGGTGCGGATGCGCCGCAACGCCTACCCCGGCGACACCGGAGAGAGCGTCAACCTCCAGTTCCGGGGCGCGCCCGGCAACTTCATCGTCGTCCAGCCGTACGAGGTCTGAGGGAGCCCGTCATGAACCAGCCGCTCGCGGGCTATGCCCCCGCACCCGTCACCGCCCGCATGGAGAACCACGGCAACCACATGCTGAAGGTCGCCATGCAGACCGGAAACGACCTCTTCGCGCGCGTGGGCTCGATGGTCGCCTACGAAGGCTTCGTCCAGTACGAGCCCAACCCGCCGGCCGTGCGCCAGATCGCGCGCGACTGGATGACCGGCGAGGGCGCGCCCCTGATGAAGTGCACCGGCGACGGTCTGCTCTACCTTGCCGACTACGGCGCCAACGTCGTCGTGATCAACCTCAACGGCGACGGCATCTCCGTCAACGCCACCAACCTCCTCGCCTTCGACGCCCACCTCACCTGGGGCGTCGAGCGGGTCAAGGGGCTGGCGAAGTTCGCCGGACAGGGCCTGTGGAACACCAAGATCTCCGGGCAGGGCTGGGTCGCGCTGACCTCCCGGGGCAAGCCGATCGTCGTCGACTGCGGCGGCGGCGAGGACGAGACGTACGTCGACCCCGACGCGCTCGTCGCCTGGTCCCCGAACCTCAAGGTGAAGGGAAAGCGCAGCTTCAAGGCGCAGTCGCTCATCGGCCGGGGCAGCGGCGAGGCCTACCAGATGGCCTTCTCCGGCCAGGGCATCGTCGTCGTCCAGCCCAGCGAGGACAGCACCGACCGTCTCCGGCTCCGGGGCTGAGGGGGAACACCACACCATGCAGAGCCCACTGTTCGCCCACAACGACCTGCAGACCCAGGAGCGCTGGAGCCTGCAGAACAAGCACATGCTCCGCGTCACCCTGGAGGGCCACGACGACATCCTCGCCCGCAAGGGCACGATGGTCGCCTACCAGGGACTGATGGAGTTCGACGCCGAGTACCAGAGCAACCAGCAGGGACGCGCGCGTGCGTACACCGGCGAGGGCCTGGACCTGATGCGCTGTCACGGACAGGGCACCGTCTACCTCGCCAACCTCGCCCAGCACGTCCACCTCGTGGACGTCGAGCAGGACGGGCTGACCGTGGACAGCAGCTATGTGCTGGCCATGGACTCCTCGCTGCACCACGAGGTCATCGCCGTCGACAGCCAGTACGGCATCTCCGGCTCCGGGAAGTACCAGCTCAACATCACCGGCCGGGGCAGGGTCGCCCTGATGACCTCGGGCGCGCCGCTGATGATGCAGGTCACGCCCGACCGGTACGTCAACTGCGACGCCGACGCGATCGTCGCCTGGTCGACCGGGCTGCGCGTGCAGATGCAGGCACAGACGCACTCCTCCGGGGTGTGGCGCCGGCGCGGCAACACCGGGGAGGGCTGGGAGCTCAGCTTCATGGGCACCGGCTTCGCCCTCGTCCAGCCCAGCGAGCTGCTGCCGCCGCAGAACGCGGCGATCGGCTCCGGCCTCGCCGCGCAGTACGGGATGGGCCAGCACGGGGCGCGGGCGCAGAACCAGGGCAACGTCTGGAGCTGACCGTCCGGAAAACAGACGTAAGGGGCGACCGTCCAGGCGGCCGCCCCTTACCCGTTCAGAGCCGGGCGCGGGTCGCTTCCAGCAGCCGTACGACCGACTCGTCCGCGACATCCGCGACCTCCTCGTAGGCGAACCAGCGCAGGTCGAGGGACTCGTCGCTGATCGCCTCCACGGCGTCGGCCGGGGCGAGCGCCGCGTACTGAACGTCGTAGTGCCACGCGCACGGCGTGTGATGCCGGTCCAGGCGCACGGGGCCGCCGGGGAGCAGGGTCAGCCCGCCGATGCCGGACTCCTCGGTGGCCTCGCGCAGTGCGGCGGCCGGCAGCGTCTCGTCGCCCGGTTCGCAGTGGCCCCCCATCTGGAGCCACATCCGCAGCTTCTTGTGCAGGGTCAGCAGCACCCGGCCCCGCTCAGGGTCGATCACCAGCGCGCTCGCCGTGATGTGCCCGTCCCCGCAGGCCTTCCACATGCCGTCCGGATGCGCGGCCAGGTGATCCAGGTAGCTCTGGCGCAGCTCTTCCTGGCCCTCGTGCCCCTTCAGGACGAGGACCGCGTCGTCGTACAGAGTCACTCGGTGTCGTCGCCCTTGTCGTCGTCCTTCTTGCCGTCGTCCTTCTTCAGGTTCGGCTTCTCGCCGAGGCCGCCGCTCGCCGCCTCGCCGAGCATCTTGTCCAGCTCGGAGAAGTCCAGCTGCTCGCGGTGCACGAAGCCGTCCGGATCGTCCAGGTCGGAGGCCGTGGGGAGCATGTCCGGGTGGGCCCAGAGGGCGTCCCGGCCGTCGACACCGCGCGCGTCCGTCAGCGAGGCCCACAGACGGGAGGCGTCGCGCAGCCGGCGCGGACGCAGCTCCAGACCGATCAGCGTCGCGAACGTCTGCTCCGCCGGACCGCCCGTGGCGCGGCGCCGACGCAGGGTCTCGCGCAGCGCGTCCGCGGACGTCAGACGCGGCTTCGCGGCCGCGTGCACCACCGCGTCCACCCAGCCCTCGACGAGCGCCAGAGCCGTCTCCAGCCGGGCCAGGGCGGCCTTCTGCTGCGGGGTGTCCTCCGGCTGGAACATGCCCTGCTGGAGGGCGTCCTGCAGCTGCTCGGGGTTCTGCGGGTCGAACTGGCCGACCACGTCCTCCAGCTTCGCGGTGTCGACCTTGATCCCGCGCGCGTAGCCGTCGACCGCACCGAACAGGTGCGAGCGCAGCCACGGCACATGCGCGAAGAGTCGCTGGTGGGCGGCCTCGCGCAGGGCGAGATAGAGCCGCACCTCCTCCTTCGACACGCCGAGGTCCTTGCCGAACGCCTCGATGTTCGCCGGCAGCAGCGCGGCCCGGCCGGCCGGGCCGAGCGGCAGGCCGATGTCGGTCGAGCCGACGACCTCGCCCGCGAGCACGCCGACGGCCTGCCCGATCTGCTGGCCGAACATCGCCCCGCCCATCGAGCGCATCATGCCGATCAGCGGGCCCGCCATGGCCTGCATCTCCTCCGGCAGGACGTCGCCCATGGCCGCGCCGACGCGCTCGGCGACCGGGTCCACCAGCTCCTTCCACGCGGGCAGCGTCGCCTCGACCCACTCGGCGCGCGACCACGCCACCGCCGAGCCGGCGCCGGACGGCAGGGACGTCGCGTCGTCCAGCCACAGGTCGGCGAGGCGGACGGCCTCCTCGACCGCGGTGCGCTCGGCCGGGCCGATGCTCGCGTCCTTGACGCCGTCGGAGGTGCCCTGGGACACCGTCTGGCGGGCGATCTGCTTGGCCATGTCCCAGTTCACCGGACCGCCCTCGTAGGAGAGCATCTGGCCCAGCTGCTGGAACGCGGCGCCCAGGTCGGTGGGGTTCAGCGAACCGAACATGGCCGCGAGCGGATTGTCCGCACCGGGGCCGCCAAAGCCTCCGGCGCCGGGCAGCCCGCCGAAACCGAACGGGTTGGCCGGTCCCTGACCACCGCCGCTGTGCGAGTCCTTCTTCTTGCCCTCGTCGCCGTCTTCCGGCTCCTCCGGCGGAAGGCCGAATCCGAATGGGGTGTCACTCACGGGGTTCCTCGGCTGGTAAGGCCACCGGGTCTCGCCCGGCGGCGCGGCTGCCCTGCAACACCACCCAGCGTAGACACCCCGGGGCTCGATCGGGCCTCGGTGCTTCGCCGACTCCTGGCCTGCGGCAGGATGGATGCCACCTGGTACGTACGCGTCACTCGCGCCCGTATGCCAAGACAACCGCTGGAGACACCGGGTGAGTTCCCCAGATCCGCAGGTTCGCGCAGCGCGAAACCACTCAACCCCTGGCTCTGCGCGCGGGCCGGTCGTCGCCGTGACCGGCGCCGCGACCGGGGTCGGCGCACTGCTCACCGAGCGGCTCGCCGCGTCGGAGGAGGTCAGGCAGGTCGTCGCGATCGACGAGCGGCGGGGCGAGTGCGACGCGGCGCAGTGGCACATCCTCGACGTCCGCGACCCCGCCATCGCCGAGAAGCTGCGCGGGGCGGACGTCGTGGTCCATCTGGCGCTCGACCTCGACCTGGGGAGTGAGGCCGCCGCCCGGACGGCCTACAACGTGCGGGGGACGCAGACCGTGCTGACCGCCGCCGCGGCGGCCGGGGTGCACCGGGTGGTGCTGTGCACCTCCGCGATGGTCTACGGGGCGCTGGAGGACAACGAGCTGCCGCTGTCGGAGGACGCGGAGCTGCGGGCGACGGCGGAGGCGACCGGGGTCGGCGATCTGCTGGAGATCGAACGGCTGGCACGGCGGGCGCCTCGGGCGCATCCGGGGCTCAACGTCACCGTGGTGCGTCCTGCGGTGCTGGTGGGCGGCACGGACACCGCGCTGACCCGGTACTTCGAGTCGCCGCGGCTGCTGGTGGTGGCCGGGTCCCGTCCGGCCTGGCAGTTCTGCCACGTCGAGGACCTGTGCAGCGCTCTGGAGTACGCCGTCCTGGAGAAGGTCGACGGTGAGCTGGCCGTCGGGTGCGACGGCTGGTTGGAGCAGGAGGAGGTCGAGGAGCTCAGCGGGATCCGGCGGATGGAGCTGCCGTCGGCGGTCGCGTTGGGCGCGGCGGCCCGGCTGCACCGGATCGGGCTGACGCCCTCTCCCGCGGGAGATCTGGCGTACACGATGTACCCCTGGGTGGTGAGCGGGAGCCGGCTGCACGACGCGGGGTGGCGGGCGCAGTGGACCAACGAGGAGGTGCTCGCGGAGCTGCTGGAGGAGGTGGCCGGGCGGCACACGGTGGTCGGGCGGCGGCTGGGCCGCAAGGACGCCACGGCGGCGGGTGCGGCCGGCGCGACGGTGGCTCTGCTGGGCGCGGCGGCCGTGGTCCGGCGGGCTCGGAAGGCCCGGCGGAGGTAGGAAGGCCCGACCTGAGGCAGGAAGGCCCGGCGGAGGCGGGAAGGCCCGGCGGAGGCGGGAAGGCTCGACGGAGGTAGGAAGTTCCAAACCTCCACGCGCGCGTACCGGGCGATCACGCTATTCCCCCTGATCATGGACGTGCGGCACGATGGAGGCATGGCATCCACTGACGACCATCCCGGCGAGCAGGCGGCGCAGGACCCCGTGAAGCTCATCGCCGTTCGTGACTCCGCGCTCTCGCTCGACGAGGTCTTCCGGGCCGTGGGGGACGACGCGGCCGGGGGGACGGCGCTGTTCGTGGGCACGGTGCGCAACCACGACGGGGGCGCCGACGTCGACGCGCTCGGGTACTCCTGCCATCCCAGCGCCGAGGCGGAGATGCGGCGGATCGCGGAGAAGGTCGTCGCCGAGTACCCGGTGCGGGCCCTGGCCGCGGTGCACCGGATCGGGGACCTGAGGGTCGGTGATCTCGCGGTGGTCGTCGCCGTCTCGTGCCCGCATCGGGGGGAGGCCTTCGAGGCCTGCCGGAAGCTGATCGACGACCTCAAGCACGAGGTGCCGATCTGGAAGCACCAGACGTTCTCGGACGGCACCGAGGAGTGGGTCGGCGCCTGCTGAGCCCACCCACACCCGGCCTGCTGAGTTGCGTAACCGCACCCCTGGCGTGAGCGTTGTCCGTACGGATGGTTAATCTGCTGATCAGTCAGTTGGGGTTCGGGGTTGGGAGGTCGGCGTGGCTGCGCTCGCCTGGTTGCTGATTCCGCTGGTGGCCGCGGTCGGCGCCGGCCTGTGGGGGAGTTGGGCCAACCGCACCCGCAAGGCGCGCGGCGACGGCCCGGAACTGGACGGGTACGCCCGGTTCCGCGAGGCCATGGAGCGGCCGCACTCCCGTACGTGACCCGGGTGGTGGCCCTGACGGTGCGCTGACAGAGGCGTCCCGTAATGTCGAGGCATGCCACGCCGCACCGCGACGATGCTCGCCTCCACCCTGATGCTGATCGCGCTCCTGTGCGCGGGAGTGCTCATCCCCGTGCCGTATGCGGAGATGTCCCCGGGGCCGACGGTGAACACGCTCGGCGATCACGACGGCGAGCCGGTGCTGCAGATCTCCGGACGGAAGACGTACGCGACGAGCGGTCATCTGAACATGACCACCGTGCGGGTCACCAGCGCCGACTACCGGATGAACCTCGTGGAGGCCGTCTACGGATGGCTGGCGCACGACAACAAGGTCGTGCCGCACGACACGCTGTACCCGGACGGCAAGACCGAGGAGCAGTCCACCCAGGAGAACGCCGAGGAGTTCAGCCAGTCCCAGGAGAGCGCCAAGGTGGCGGCCCTGAAGGAGCTGGACGTCCCGGTGAAGTCCTGGGTGATCGTGTCCACCGTGGTGAAGGGGTCCCCGGCGGAGGGCAGGCTGCACGCCGGCGATGTGATCAAGGCCGTGGACGGGACCGCGGTGAAGGAGCCGGGCGACGTCGCGAAGCTGGTGACCGAGCACAAGCCGGGCGAGGACGTCGTGTTCACGATCGTTCCGGCCAAGGAACAGGCCGCCGCCGAGAAGGCGAACAAGACGGCGACCAAGACCCAGGACATCACCATCACCACCGCGACCTCCGACGACAGCGGCGAGAAGCGCGCCATCGTCGGGATCTCGGCCGGGACCGACCACACCTTCCCGTTCACCATCGACATCAAGCTGGCCGACGTCGGCGGCCCCAGCGCCGGCCTGATGTTCGCCCTCGGCATCTACGACAAGCTCACCCCGGGCAGTCTGACCGGCGGCACGTTCGTGGCCGGCACCGGGACCATCGACGACGACGGCAAGGTCGGTCCGATCGGCGGCATCGAGCTGAAGACGGTCGGCGCGCGCAGCCAGGGAGCCCGGTACTTCCTGACCCCCGCCGACAACTGCGCGGCCGCCGCCAAGGACACCCCTTCGGGGCTCAGGCTCGTCAAGGTGAACACCATCGACGACGCCCTCGGCGCGCTGAAGGACATCCGCAGCGGCGACACCGCCGACCTGCCGAAGTGCACGACGAAGTAACCGAAGCGGGCGAAGTAACCGAAGCGGGCGAAGTGGCCGACGTAGCCGAAGCAGCCCGCCGGGCCACTCCTCAGCGATCCGCCGGGCTGCTCCGCGAAACCCGCCCGGCTACTCCTCGAAGGTCGCCGACAGCGCCTCCGCAAGGCCGGGGACCAGGCCCGCGCCGGTGAGGACCTCCGTCGGGGCGTCCTTCTCGCGCAGACGTAGGGCCGAGTCGCGGGTGCCGTCGCGCAGCACCGCGACCGTCATCCGGACCTCCTGACGCGCGGGGTGCTCGGCCACCCACTTCGTCAGCTTCGCGTCGCTCAGCCCCTGCGGGACCTGGGCCTCGGCGGACGGGGGCAGCATCAGCCGCTCCACGGTGAGGGCGCAGCCGACCACCGCGTCGGGCCAGGCGATCGTGGCGAGGAACTCGTCGAGGGGCTTGTCCGTCGGCACCTCGTCCTGCTCGATCGGGGTGAGACCGGTCGTCGCGGGCTCGTCCTGAAGGCCGAGCTGCGCGGCGAGCGCGGGTTCCTGGGCCCGCAGCCGTGCGGTGTCTACGAGGGCGAAGAGGCGGGCGGGCTGGTCCCAGCCGAGGCCGGAGGCGTACTCGTCGATCTCGAGTACGGCCCGGGTGAGCGGGCTCGCCGCCATGGGAGTGTTGGACATGGTCACAATCCTCTCTCGTTCCCGGGCGGAATCGGGAACCGAGTAAACGGTGAGTAAGTTGCATAGGTGTGGGCCCGCGATCACGGGGGGCCATGGACGGCCCACGAACCCGCGGGCCTGACGGATCAACTGCGACTTTCGAGGTGCGCACCTTGGCTTTCCAGATGCCGGACCGCGGCGGAGGCCCCACGGGGCCGCGGATGAGAGTGGGCCGCCCGTCCCGGCGCGTCCGGACCCTGCTCATGACACTGGGCGTCCTCGCCGTGCTCGGCATGGCGTTCACCATGTTCGCCGGGTTCTGGACGGACTGGCTCTGGTACCGCTCGGTGAAGTACTCGTCGGTCTTCACCACCATGCTGTGGACGAAGATCGGACTGTTCTTCGTCTTCGGTCTGCTGATGGCCCTCGCGGTCGGATTCAACATCTGGCTGGCCCATCGGATGCGGCCGCCGCTGAGCGCCATGTCGGTGGAGCAGCAGAGCCTCGACCGCTACCGCATGGGCATCGCGCCCTACAAGAAGTGGCTGCTGTTCGGCATCACCTCCCTGGTGGGCCTGATCGCGGGAGCCTCCGCCGCCGGCCAGTGGCGGACCTGGCTGATGTGGGTCAACGGCGTGCCCTTCCACCAGAAGGACCCGCAGTTCCACCTCGACGTGTCCTTCTTCGCCTTCGACCTGCCCTGGTACCGGTTCCTGCTCGGCTTCGGCTTCGCCGCCACGATCCTCTCCCTGATCGCCGCCGCGCTCACCCACTACCTGTATGGCGGGCTGCGCGTCACGAGCCCCGGCGCGCGGGCCACCTCCGCCGCCACCGGACACCTCTCGGTGCTCCTGGGCGTCTTCGTCACCCTGAAGGCGGTCGCCTACTGGCTCGACCGGTACGGGCTGGCCGTGAAGTCCAGCGACTTCAAGGCCACCGACAACTGGACAGGCCTCAGGTACGTCGACGCCAATGCCTATCTGCCGGCCAAGACGATCCTGTTCTGCATCGCCGTCATCTGCGCCCTGCTGTTCTTCGCCACCCTGTGGCGGCGCACCTGGCAGCTGCCCGTCATCGGCTTCGGCCTGATGGTGCTCTCGGCGATCCTCATCGGCGGGCTGTACCCCGCGATCGTCCAGAAGTTCCAGGTCCAGCCGAACGAGCAGGCCAAGGAAGCGCCGTACGTCGAGAAGAACCTCAAGGCGACGCGCGAGGCCTACGGCATCGACGGCGCGCTGGTCACCGAGTACTCGGGCACCAGCAAGACCAAGGACAAGACCGAGCTGCGCGACGACGTCGACGCCACGGCCAGCATCCGCGTCCTGGACCCGAACATCGTGTCGCCGACCTTCCAGCAGCTCCAGCAGATGCGGAAGTACTACGCGTTCCCCACCAACCTCGACGTGGACCGCTACAACGTCAAGGGCACGGACGAGGACACGGTCATCGGTCTGCGCGAGCTGAACCTCGCGGGCGTCGACAAGCAGAACTGGATCAACAACCACTTCCGCTACACCCATGGCTACGGCGTGGTCGCCGCCAACGGCACCACCGCCGACTCCGAGGGCCGTCCGCTCTTCACCGAGTCCAACCTGCCCTCCGAGGGCGACCTGGGCACGTACCAGCAGCGGATCTACTACGGCGAGAAGACGACCACGTACTCGATCGTCGGCGGTCCCCAGAAGGAGATCGACTACTCCGACGACAACGGTGAGAAGACCACCAGCTACACCGGCAAGAGCGGGGTCAACCTCTCCAACCCGGTCAACCGGGCCGCGTACGCGGTGGCGTTCGGCGAGCCGCAGATCCTGTACTCCGGAGCGATCGGCGAGGGCTCGCGGATCCTGTACAACCGCACGCCGAAGGAGCGCGTCGAGGCGGTCGCCCCGTGGCTGACCATCGACGGCGACGCCTACCCGGCCGTGGTCGACGGCAAGATCCAGTGGATCGTCGACGCGTACACGACCACCAACGGCTATCCGTACGCCTCCCGTACGACCCTCGGCGACACGACGGCGGACTCGCTGACCGCGACCAACGACAACCGCGCGGTGGTCGCCCAGCAGAACCAGGTCAACTACATCCGCAACTCGGTGAAGGCGACCGTCGACGCGTACACGGGCGAGGTCAAGCTCTACCAGTGGGACACCGCCGACCCGGTCCTGAAGACCTGGATGAAGGCCTTCCCCGGCACGGTGAAGTCCAAGTCCTCCATCTCGGACGCACTGATGGCCCATCTCCGGTACCCGCAGGACCTGTTCAAGGTCCAGCGCGAACTGCTCACCCGCTACCACGTGAAGGACGCGACGACGTTCCTCAGCGGCAGTGAGGTGTGGCAGGTGCCGGACGACCCGAGCAACAAGTCGGGCGACGCGGTGCCGCCGTACTACCTGAGCATGAAGATGCCCGACCAGAAGGCGCAGGCGTTCTCGCTGACGACGACGTTCACGCCCAACGGCCGGGACAACCTCAGCGCGTTCATGGCCGTCGACTCCGAGGCGGGCACGCCCGACTACGGCAAGATCAGAGTCCTGAAACTGCCGACGAGCACGACCGTCGACGGACCCAAACAGGTTCAGAGCCAGTTCAACTCCGAACAGGACATCGCCGAGTCCATCAGACTTCTGAAGGGCGGCGACTCCGACATCGAGTACGGCAACCTGCTGACGGTGCCGCTCGACGGAGGACTGCTGTATGTGGAGCCGGTCTATGTGCGCGGCGGCGGGCTCAAGTACCCGCTGCTGAAGAAGGTGTTGGTGACCTACGGAGGCAACACCGCCTTCGAGGACACCCTCGACGAGGCCCTCGACAAGGTCTTCGGCGCGCAGAGCACGACGCCGCCTGCGGACGAGGGCGGCGACACCACCACACCGCCGTCGTCCGCCGACCCGACGGTCAAGGCGGCTCTGGACGACGCCCAGAAGGCCTTCGCCGCCGGCCAGAAGGCGCTCAAGGAGAGCGACTGGGAGGCGTACGGCAAGGCGCAGAAGGATCTCGAGGCCGCGTTGCAGCGGGCCGAGGACGCGCAGGCCGAGGCGGACAAGGGCGGCAAGACCAGCGCCAGCCCCAGTCCGAGCAGCAGCGCGAGCCCCAGCTCCGGCAGCGGTTCGAGCAGCAGTCCCAGCAGCAGTCCGAGTCCGAGCAGCAGCTCCGGTGGCGGGTAGCCCCGCAGCGGTGATCAAACAGCGGTGATCATGCGTCCCGCGTCGTGGTACGGTTGTGGAACACGACGCGGGGTGGAGCAGCTCGGTAGCTCGCTGGGCTCATAACCCAGAGGTCGCAGGTTCAAATCCTGTCCCCGCTACTGCTGAAGAAGGCCCGGATCCGGAAACGGATCCGGGCCTTCTTGGTGTGCGAACGCATGTGCCGGGGGAACGATGGCCGTGCCGCCGTGGGGAGTTGAGGGAACTGTGTTTGACTTGTCTCTCTGTGGGCATGTCGACAAAACGCTGAAGTGACCTTACGGGCTCCGGTATACCAGGTGTATCCGGGTTGCAGGTGGTGCGACGATGGACGTTATGGGGGACAAGGCAACTCTGTTCGAGACAGGGCGGTTTGTGCAGCCTTCCGGTGAGGAAGCGACCCCGGACGAGAGCCGGGACGAGACGGCGGAGGCCGTCGAGGCGGGGGAGGCCGTCGAGGAGATGCGCCTGCGGCTCGCGGCGGAAGCCGGCGACGTCGAGGCGGTCAGCGTCCTCGGGGCCATGCTCCTGCGCCGCGGCGACCTCGGCGGAGCCGAGCCCCATCTGCGTGCGGCCACCGCGGCCGGCGACCGGGCCGCCGCGAACAACCTGGGCGTCCTCCTGCACCAGCGCGGCTACCCCGACGAGGCCGCCGGCTGGTGGCGGGTCGCCGCCGTGGCCGGCTCCGCCGCGGCCGCGCACGCGCTCGGCCGCTACCACCGCGAGCGCGGCGACGAGCCCGCCGCCGAGTACTGGCTGCGCCAGTCCGCCGAGCAGGGGCACGCCCTGGGCGCGTACGCCCTCGCCGACCTGCTGGAACACCGCGGGGACGACAGGTCGGGCGAGCAGTGGATGCGGGCCGCCGCCGAACGGGGGCACCGCGAGGCGGCGTACCGACTGGCGCGGGCCCTCGACCGCAAGGGAAACAAGGGGACCGACGGGACCGGGGAGACCAAGGGGAACAGCGAGTACCAGGAGAGCAGGGACGGCAGGGGCGGCAGGGAGAACAGGGACGGCAGGGACGGCAAGGTCTCGGGCGTAGGTGAGAGCGGGGCTGACAACGGTGTCTCGCCGCAGGCGGAGGCCGAGCAGTGGTACCGGCAGTCCGCCGCGCGCGGGCACCGCAGGGCCGCCCTGCACCTGGGGACGATCCTGGAGCGGCGCGGGGAGCTCAAGGAGGCCGGGCGCTGGTATCTGACCTCCGCCAAGGACGGCGAGGCGCGGGCCGCCTGCGCGCTCGGCTTCCTGCTGCGCGACGCCGGCGACACCGAGAACGCCGCCATCTGGTGGCTGCGGGCCGCCCAGGACGGCGACGGCAACGCGGCGAACGCGCTGGGCGCGCTGCACGCCGAGCGGGGCCAGACGCAGACCGCCGAGCGGTGGTACCGGGCCGCCATGGACGCCGGCGACGACAACGGCGCATACAACCTCGCCCTGCTCTGCGTCGAGCAGGGCCGCACCGCGCAGGCCGAGCAGTGGTACCGGCGCGCGGCCTACGCCGGGCACCGGGAGGCGGCCAACGCCCTCGCCATCCTGCTGCTCCGGGGCGGGGACACGGCCGGTGCGGAGCCCTGGTTCTCCAAGGCCGCGGAGGCGGGCAGCGTCGACGCCGCGTTCAACCTCGGGATCCTGTTCGCGGGGCGGGGCGAGGAGACGGTCGCGCTGCGCTGGTACGAGCGGGCGGCCGCGGCCGGGCACACCGAGGCGGCGCTGCAGGTCGGCATCGCGCGGCTGCGTGACGGGGACGAGCGGGAGGCCGAGCGGCATCTGCGGTGCGCCGCGGGCGGCGGGAGCGCGGAGGCCGCGTACCGGCTGGCGGCCGTGCTCGACGCCCGCCGGCCGCCGCAGCCCGCGCATGAGCTCGGGGAGATCGTGCACGAGAAGACCGAGTGCGAGGAGTGGTACGAGCGGGCCGCCACACAGGGGCACCGGCGGGCGCAGGTGCGCGTCGGAATGCTGGCCGCCGCGCGGGGCGATGTGGTCGAGGCCGCTCGGTGGTACCGGACGGCCGCGGAGGCCGGGTCGCGCAACGGAGCCTTCAACCTGGGGCTGCTGCTCGCACGCGAGGGGAGCGAGCCCGAGGCCGCCGTGTGGTGGACGCGGGCCGCTGACGCGGGGCATGGGCGGGCGGCGTTGCGGCTGGCCCTGGTCTACGCGCGTCGTGGCGAGCTTGCGGAAGGACAGCGCTGGGCGGACCGGGCGGTGTCGATGGGGCCGGCGGAAGTCGCTGAGCGGGCGGCTCGGCTCCGGGACGCGCTGCGCGAAGAGCTGTCCGCGTGACGCTGCGCTGGGCAGCCGGCGAGTTCCGTACGGCGTTGCAGGCGGGTGCCCCGGCCCACCAGGGGGCCGTCGACCTGCGAAAAACAGGTGCAGGCAGGCTTCCGCCTTATGGATTTGCCTTCCTCCGCCGTCTTCACGTAACGTTGCATTCAACGACGCGGGGTGGAGCAGCTCGGTAGCTCGCTGGGCTCATAACCCAGAGGTCGCAGGTTCAAATCCTGTCCCCGCTACTGAAGGCCGAGGGCCGGAATCCGAAAGGGTTCCGGCCTTCGGCCGTTGTCAGCTGTGGCCCACCGCCTCCTCGTACAGACGGCGGTCGACCGTTCTCGACTCGGGGAGTGCGGGGCCCGAGGTGACGCCCTGGGCCGCGTAGGCGGACTGGAGGCGGGTCGTGGTGCCGGCGCGGATCTCCCAGTCCATGCGAAGGGCGGGGGTGGAGCGAAGGATCGCGCGGTCGATTTTCAGCAGCTTCGCCAGATAGGTGACGAAGGTCTCGTCCTGTTTGTAGTTCGAGGCGAAGTACGTGTCGATCGTGCGGATGTAGGCCCTGAGCAGGGCCACCCCCGCGTCCACGTCGTCGGTCAGCAGGTTCGGGCCGTACAGCAGGCCGCCGAGGGGCTCGCCCTGAGGCTGGCCGCCGAGGAAGGCGTAGCCGGGCTTGCCGTCGACCGTGCGCCAGACCGGGTCGAGGAGCCAGGCCGAGTCCACTCCGCCGTTGCGCAGCGCGGTCAGCACGTCCGCCGAGCCGAGCTGCTGGTACTGGATCTTCTTCAGGCTCCCGCCGTGGTCATCCAGGGCCTTCTGCAGGGGGTAGGCGATGACCGAGCCCTTGCCGATCATCGTGCCCAGCCGTTTGCCGGACATCGGGACGTCGGTCGCGCTCTCGCCGTCCTTCAGCCTCACCCACAGGCCGCTCTTCGACGTCGGGGCGGGGGAGAAGTTGCCCGCCACCCAGCGGATGTCGAAGCCGCCTCGGACGCCGTTCATCACCGCCGCCTCCGGCGCCGCCCACAGCGCGTCGACGTCCCCCTTGGCCAGCAACGGCAGGGCGTCGGGGGTCGGGAGCACCTTGAGCTCGACGTCCAGGCCCTCCCGCGCGAACTCGCCCTTGTCGAGCGCGACCTCCAGCGGCGCGACGTACTCCGCGCTCAGCGTGCCCGTCGCGATGGTCAGCTTGCGCCGCTGGGACAGGGGGCTGGGAGAGGGCGCGCCGGGCAGGCAGCGGGCGGGGGCGCGGGTGGGGGAGAGGTTCGCCGGGTCCGTCCAGGAGGCGGTGCCGCAGCCTTCCACGGGCCGGATCGTCCGCGTGCCCGCCGTCGTCCTCGAGGCCGCGTCGCCCGCGTACGGCGATGAGCACGCCGTCAGCAGCAACGCGCCCACCGTGCCCACCGCGGCGAGCGCGACGCCGTAGCCGTGGTGTCGCCCTCGCATTCGCCTCCGTCCTCCTTCTCGCCCTCGCCCTCGCCCTCGCCCTCGCCCTCGCCCGAGTCCTCGTTCTCGTTCTCGCGTTCGTGCGGTCATGACTGCCCCCGTCCTCGGTCCCTCGGTGCCCAGGGGGTGAGCAGGCGGCCCAGGAGTCGTACGACCTCGGAGAAGACGACTCCCAGCGCGGCCACGCAGACGATCCCGACGAACATCACGTCGTTCTGGAACAGCGCGCGGGAGTCGAAGATCAGGTGGCCCAGGCCGTCGGTCGCGGCGATCTGCTCCGAGGCGACGATGACCAGAACCGCCACACCCGCCGCGATCCGCGCGCCCACCAGGACGGCGGGCAGCGAGGCCGGGAGGAGGACATGGCGGAACATCTGCCAGGGGGAGGCCCCGAAGACCCGGCCCGCGTCGCGGTGGCCGGACGGGACGGCCGTCACCGCCGACATCGTGGAGATCCAGACGAAGAAGAAGACCGTCGCCGCCACCAGGGCCACCTGTGGGCCCTCGCCCAGGCCGAACATGTTGAGGAAGATCGGGAGCAGGGCCAGTTTCGGCACGACGTACAGGGCGTCCAGCAGCGGTTCCAGGGCAGCCCGGACCAGTGCGAGGGACCCCATCAGCAGGCCGAGCGCATAGCCCGTCGCCGTACCGATCGCGTAGCCGGCCAGGACGCGTTTCAGGGTGGCCCACACGTCCGGCCACAGCTCGCCGGCCGCGGCCCGGTCCCAGCCGTCGGCGAGGATCGTGGAGGGGGCCGGATAGACCCGGTCGTCGATCCAGCCCTGGGCGGCCGCCAGCTGCCACAGCAGGACCAGCAGCAGCGGGACGGCCACCGCCAGAGACAGTTCCAGGGCTCTGCGGCGGCGGTGGGTACGGACGGGGCGCCGTTCCTCCGGGCCCGGGCGGCGGACCAGGACCGACTCGGCCGGGTTCTTCAGCAGGGTGCTCATGCCGGTGCCGCCTCCTTGCGCAGCAGGTCCCACAGCTCGCCCTTCAGGGCCGTGAACTCCGGCGTGGCCCGGATCTCACCGGTGCGCGGGCGCGGGAACGGCGGGCGGTGCTCGGCGACGATCCGGCCGGGCCTGGCGGACATCGTCAGGACGCGGTCGCCGAGGACGATCGCCTCCTCCAGGCTGTGGGTGATGAACAGGGTGGTGGTGCGGGTCGTCTGGGTGAGGTCGAGGAGCTCGTCCTGGAGGATCGTGCGCAGTTGGGCGTCGAGGGCGGCGAACGGCTCGTCCATGAGCAGGATCTCGGGCTCGACGGCCAGAGCGCGGGCGATGGCCACGCGCTGGCGCATGCCGCCGGACAGCGTCGCCGGGTACGCGTCCGCGAAGTCGGTCAGCCCCATGCGGGCCAGCCAGTCGTCGGCGCGGGCGTTCGCCTCGCGGCGCGGGACGCGCTGGACGTCCAGGCCGAAGCGGACGTTCGCGCGGACCGTCTTCCAGTCGTAGATGCCGTAGTCCTGGAAGATCATGGCCGCGGGGCGGGGGCTCGCGGTGCGGATCCGAAGTGTTCCGGTGCTCGGCCGCAGCAGGCCCGCCGCGATGCGCAGCAGCGTGGACTTGCCGCAGCCCGAGGGGCCGAGCACGCAGACGAACTCGCCGGGGGCGACGGAGATGTCGAGGGGGCCGAGGGCGTCGACCGCGCGCGGGCCCCGGCCGAAGGTTCGGGTCAGATCGTGTGCGCTGAGTTTCGGATACGGCTCTGCCACGAGAACGAAGATATGACGGGCCGTCAGATTCGGGAAGGTCACGCGCAGCGCCGAGCCCCGACACCCAGGGCGCCGGGGCTCAGGAGGAAAGCGAAGAAAGCCGCTACGCCGCCGCGCAGTTCGGGCAGACCCCGCGGTACGTCACCTCGACGTCCGAGACCGTGAAGCCGAAGCGCTCGGAGGAGGGGAGGTCGGCCAGCGGGTTCCCGGTCGGGTGGACGTCGCGGATCGCGCCGCACCGGGCGCAGACCAGGTGGTGGTGCGGACGGTGCGCGTTGGGGTCGTACCGCTTGGCGCGCTTGTCGGTGGCGACCTCGAGCACCTCGCCGAGGGAGACCAGCTCGCCCAGCGTGTTGTAGACGGTCGCCCGGGAGATCTCGGGCAGCTTGGCGACGGCCCGGGAGTGCACCTCGTCGGCCGTCAGGTGGACGTGTTCGCCGTCGAGCACCTCGGCCACGACGCGCCGCTGCGCGGTCATCCGCCATCCGCGTCCGCGCAGCCGCTCCAGAAGGTCACTCATGACGACCAGCCTAACAGCAGGGGGACCAGGTCCCGAATGGGTGTGACTTTAGAGGCCAGCTTGACTTAGACATTGTCCATTGTAGGATTCTGGAGCGGTTTTGGCCAGAAGGCGGGCCGACGGAGACTACGGCAAGTGGCTGGACGTCGCGGGTCAGGGCCCTGTGCGACGGACGGCACTGGACCGCTTGTCGTGAGCGGACGGGCCGGACTTCCCTGGGAGGGAGTCCGGCCTGTCTGTGTGTGCGGGGTCGTGTGCGGGGTCGGTCGCTGGGTCTGTGGGTGCCGCGTCGGTCGGCGTGCTCAGACGGAGACCTGCTGGCGGGCCGGCGCCCAGCAGCGGATGATGTCGCGGACCGAGACGATGCCGGCCGGCTCGCCGCGGTCGAGGACGATCAGATGGCGGAAGCCGCCGTGCGCCATGGCGCGGGCCGCCTCCTCCAGAGTCCAGGTCGGGGCGGCGAACACCACGTTGTTGGTGGTGTGGGCGTGGGTGCGCTCGATGTCCGGGTCCTGACCCAGGCCCACCGAGTTGAGGATGTCCCGCTCGGTGAGGATGCCGGTGCCGCCGGCGTCCGGGTCGAGGACGAGAGCCGCGCCGACCCGGCGGGCGGACATCAGGGCGGCGGCCTGACGGAGGGTGTGTGCCGGGCCGATGGTGAGGACCACCGTGCTCATGGCGTCGCGGACGAGCATGGGCTGAGCACCTCCTGCGAATCCCCCGATGGTTGACGCCCGGCGCCGAAGACGCCTAGGGGGCACTGCACAAGTTCACAAGTGGGGGTGCTGTCAGCGTGGCAGGTAAAGCGGGGGTCAACAAGAGGGCGCGCGCGGCCAATTGAGGGCGCGCGCGCTCATCTGTGGCGGTCGGCGTCCGGTCAGTAGCGCTGGTTGAGGTACCCCAGCAGCTCGTCGTGGAGCAGCCCGTTCGACGCGGCCGCGTTGCCGCTGTGCGGGCCCGGGCGGCCGTCGAGGCCCGTGAACGTGCCGCCCGCCTCGGTCACGATGATCGCCGTGGCCGCCATGTCCCAGAGCGAGAGCTCCGGTTCGGCGCACAGGTCGACCGCCCCCTCGGCGACCATCATGTACGGCCAGAAGTCCCCGTACGCGCGCGTGCGCCAGACCTCGCGGGTCAGGTCCAGGAAGCCGCTGAGCCGGCTCTGCTCCTCCCAGCCGCTGAGCGAGGAGTACGCGAAGGAGGCGTCCGAGAGCTGCGAGACCCGGGAGACGTGCAGCCGGGTGGCCGCGGAGAGACTACGTCCGCTGAACGCGCCGTGGCCCTTCGCGGCCCACCAGCGACGGCCCAGCGCGGGCGCGGAGACGACGCCGACGACGGGCTGGAAGCCTCCCTCGCCCGCCTCCATCAGCGCGATCAGGGTGGCCCAGACGGGGACGCCCCGTACGTAGTTCTTGGTGCCGTCGATCGGGTCGATCACCCAGCGGCGGGGGCCCGTGCCCTGGATGCCGTACTCCTCGCCGAGGACGGCGTCGCGAGGGCGGGCGCGCTGGAGCTGGCCGCGGATGAGTTCCTCGGCGGACTTGTCGGCCTCGCTCACCGGAGTCATGTCCGGTTTGGTCTCGACCTTGAGGTCGAGGGCCTTGAAGCGGTCCATGGTCGCGGCGTCGGCGGCGTCCGCGAGGACGTGCGCGAGGCGGAGGTCGTCGAGGTAGTCCGGCATGGGACGAACCGTATCCGGCGGGGGTGCGGAGCGGCCACAGGGGGCCGCGGAGTGGACGGCGTCCTGCACGGCGGCCTGCGCGGCGGGGACGGCGGAGACCGCGATGTGGGCGGTGGGGACGGCGGTGGGGACAACGATGTGGACAGGGAGGTGGAAGGCGAGATGGAAGGCGAGATGGACGGCAAGGCGGACGGCGAGGCGGACGGCGAGGCGGACGGCGAGGAGGCTCGTGCGCCCGCGAACCCTTGACAGTGCCCGCATGCGCGTCAAACCTGGGCACCAAGCCGGTCCCCAGGGAGGCGACGATGCCTGCAGCGCGGGAATCCCTACTGGACGCCGCCTACAAGGCGCTTGCCGTGCGGCCGTGGTCCGCGGTGCGGATGGTGGACGTCGCGGCGGCGGCCGGGGTGTCCCGGCAGACGCTGTACAACGAGTTCGGCAGCAAGGAAGGGCTGGCCAGGGCGCTGGTCAGGCGCGAGGCCGACGGATACCTCGCCGGTGCCGAGCGGGCCCTCGGCGGGCACGGCGACCTCCGGGAGCGACTCACCGCCGCCGCCGAGTGGACCACGTCCGCCGCCCGTGAGAACACGCTGGTACGGGCCATGCTCACCGGCTGCTGGAGCGAGCGCCTGCCGTCGCCGACGCTCTCCGCGGTGCCGTCCTCCTCCGCCGTTCCGGCGCAGCGGCGGGCCGACGGTCCGCTGCCCTCGCCCGGCGACCTCGTGGGCGCCGTTCGCGACCGGGCCGTGGCGATGCTCTCAGGTCCCGGCGCCGCCCGGGCGGACGTCGCCGAACTGGCCAGGACCTGCGAGCTGGCCGTCCGCCTCGCCCTGTCCTGCGTGGCGGCGCCGCCGCCGGGCGCGGACGGGGTCGCGGACCTGATGCGCGGCGCGTTGCAGCGACACGGACCGGCCTAGGGCGAGCGACGCGGACCGGCCCCCAGGCCGAGTCGCGGCGGCTAGTGCGCCGAGCCCGACAGCTGCAGGCCGATCACCCCTATGATCACCAGGCTGATCGAGACGATCTTCAGGACCGACACCAGGTCGCCCAGGAAGACCATGCCGTAGATCGCGGTGCCCGCCGCCCCGATGCCCGTCCACACCGCGTAGGCCGGGCCGACGTCGAGCTTCTTGAGGGAGAGGGTCAGCAGACCGAAGCTCCCCAGGGCGAACGCGCAGAACGCGATCGTGGGCCAGAGCCTGGTGAAGCCGTGCGACAGCTTCAGGCATACGGCGAACCCGGTCTCCAGCAACCCGGCCACGACGACCAGCAGCCACGCCATGTGCTGTCCCTCCGTATGTCCGGCTCGGTGCGATTATGCACTTACCGGACTCGGCACCCCACAAACAACGCGGAGGTCAGTCGCCTTCCCTGCGCTCGCGCGTGGACAGCAGCCGGCGCAGGGAGTAGAGCCGTGCCGGGTCGGCGTGGCCCTCGGCGACCCACGCGTCCAGCGCGCAGTCCGGCTCGTCGTGACTGCACGCGCGCGGACAGTCGGCCGTGCCCGGCTCCAGGTCGGGGAAGGCGAGGATCACCCGGGACGGGTCGACGTGGTGGAGGCCGAAGGACCGTACGCCCGGGGTGTCGATCACCCAGTCGTTCGTGCCCGCCAGGGGAAGGGCCAGGGCCGAGGTCGTGGTGTGGCGGCCGCGGCCGGTCACCGCGTTCACATGGCCGGTCACCCGTCTGCGCTCCTCCGGGACCAGCGCGTTGACCAGGGTCGTCTTGCCGACGCCCGAGTGGCCGACGAACGCCGTGATCCGCCCGGTCAGATGCTCGCGCACCCGGTCCGCCGCGTCGCCGTTCTCCAGCTCGTCGCGGCTGGTGACGACGTACGGGATGTCGAGGTGGCCGTACAGCTCCAGCAGCTTGTCCGGTGAGGCCAGGTCCGACTTCGTCATGACGATGAGGGGGGTGAGGCCGCCGTCGAACGCCGCCACCAGGCAGCGGTCGATCAGCCGCGGGCGGGGCTCGGGGTCGGCGAGGGCGGTGACCACGGCGAGCTGGTCGGCGTTGGCGACCACGACGCGCTCGTAGGGGTCGTCGTCGTCCGCGGTGCGGCGCAGCACCGAGGTGCGCTCCTCGATGCGGACGATGCGGGCGAGGGTGTCCTTCTTGCCGGACAGGTCGCCGACGATCGCGACCCGGTCGCCCACGATCGCGGCCTTGCGGCCCAGTTCGCGGGCCTTCATCGCCATCACGATCCGGTCGTCGACCAGACAGGTCAGCCGGCCCCGGTCGACGGTGAGGACCATGCCCTCGACGGAGTCCTCGTGCTTGGGCCGGATGTGCGTACGCGGTCGGTTGCCCTTGCGGTTCGGGCGGCTGCGGATGTCGTCCTCGTCGGTGTGCTTGCCGTAGCGGCGCATGGCGGAAGTCCCTATACCCCGGACGCCCCGAGCATCCCGGTCCACAGGTCGGGGAAGTCCGGCAGGGTCTTCGCCGTCGTCGCCACGTTCTCGATCTGCACGCCCTCCACCGCCAGCCCGATGATCGCGCCGGCCGTGGCCATGCGGTGGTCGTCGTAGGTGTGGAAGATCCCGCCGTGCAGTCGGCACGGGCGGATGTGCAGGCCGTCGGCGGACTCGGTGACATCGCCGCCGAGCTCGTTGATCTCCTTGGTGAGCGCGGCCAGGCGGTCCGTCTCGTGTAGCCGCAGATGGGCCACGCCCCGCAGGGTCGACGGGGAGTCCGCGAGGGCGGCGACCGCCGCGATGCCCGGGGTCAGCTCGCCGACGTCGCTCAGATCGACGTCGATGCCGTGGATCGCGCCCGAGCCGGTGAGGACCAGGCCGTAGTCGGTCAGCTCGCAGGAGCCGCCCATCTCGGTGAAGATCTCGCGCAGCCGGTCACCCGGCTGGGTGGTGCGGGTCGGCCAGTCCGGGATCAGCACCCGGCCGCCGGTCACCAGCGCCGCCGCCAGGAACGGCTGCGCGTTCGAGAGGTCCGGCTCGATCGTCAGGTCCCGGCCGAGCAGCGCGCCCGGCGTGACCCGCCAGACGTTCGGCTCGCCGCCCGACTCCGGGGTGTCCACCTGGGCGCCGACCGCGCGCAGCATGTCCACCGTCATCCGGATGTGCGGCATGGACGGCAGGAAGGAGCCGGTGTGCCGGACCTCCACGCCCTGGTTGAAGCGCGGACCGGACAGCAGCAGGGCGCTCACGAACTGCGACGAGGACGAGGCGTCGATCTCGACCGGCCCGCCGTCCAGCGCGCCCCCGCCGTGCACCGTCAGGGGCAGCGCGCCCCGGCCGTCGTCGTCGATCCGCGCCCCGAGCACGCGCAGCGCGTCGATGACCCCGGTCAGGGGACGCTCGTACGACCTCGGGTCGCCGTCGAAGCGGATGGGGCCGTCGGCGAGCGCGGCGACCGGCGGCAGGAAGCGCATCACCGTGCCGGCGTTGCCGACGTCGACCGTGGCCGGACCGCGCAGGCCCGCCGGGAGGATCCGCCAGGCCTCGCCCGCCCCGTCGGAGCCGCCCGCACCGGAGGAGCTGGACGACACCGTCTCCTCGATGCCGACGCCCATCGCGCGCAGCGCGCCCGCCATCAGCAGCGTGTCGCGGGAGCGCAGCGGGCGGCGCAGCCAGCCGGGCTCGGAGGCGAGGGCGGCGAGGACCAGGGCGCGGTTGGTGACGGACTTGGACCCCGGCACGTGGACCGTCGCGTCGACGGCCTCGCTCGCGTGCGGGGCGGGCCATAGGGCGGTGAGTGCGGGGTTCACGGGCATGCGCCCACTTTAGTCTCCGGCCGAGGTTCGGGTGCGGCGCCGTCGGGGCCGGTCGCGCCCCCCGGCGCAGCCCGCGCCCGGCACCGCCCGCGCCCCTCGAAGAGGCAGGTCGGCTTCACAGCCCCAGCAGCCAGCGCCCCCCGCCCATCAGTGCGCACAGGCTCACCGCATGGAACAGGAACAGCCACAGCCCCGCCGGTACGTGCGTCAGTCGGGACAGCTGGTCGGCGTCGGAGTCTCCCGCGCCGCCGCGGGAGCGCTTCGCCTGGAGTTCGAAGGCCGGGCGGACTCCGCCGAGCAGCAGGAACCACACCACCGCGTACGCGAACGCGGCCTGCACCTGGGGTCCGGCCAGCCAGGACACCAGCAGGAAGGCGCCGCCCGTGAGGATCACCGTCAGCGCCCCGTAGGCGTTGCGGATCATCACCAGCATCGCCACCAGCAGCGCCGTCGCCAGCCACAGCAGCAGGGTGATGCGGCCGACGCCGAGCAGGGAGGCGCCGCCCAGGCCGAGCAGCGGGGGAGCGGTGTAGCCGGCGGCTGCTGTCAGGATCATGCCGAGGCCGTGCGGCTTGCCGCGGCTGACGGTCAGACCGCTGGTGTCGGAGTGCAGGCGTATCCCGGTGAGCCGGCGGCCGGTCAACAGCGCGACCAGGCCGTGCCCGCCCTCGTGGGCGATGGTGATGGCGTTGCGCGAGACGCGCCACAGCGGGTGCGGGACGACCATGACGAGGGCCGCGACCAGGGTCGCGATCACCACCCAGGTGTCCGGGTCGGGCTGGGTGCCGACGAGCCGGTCCCACAGGTCGGGCAGCGCGGTGGCGGCGGTGCTGTCCATGTTCGGCGGTGGCTCCCTCTACTCCAACGGAGTCTGGCAGTGTGGCACGTATGTGCGGACGGTATGCAGCGAGTCGCAGGCCCGAGGATCTCGCAGGAGTCTTTGAAGTCGACAAGTGGGAGCCCGAGGAGACCTTGGCGCCCGATTTCAACGTGGCGCCGACCAAGGAGGTCTACGCCGTCCTCGACCGTCCGTTGAAAGACGCCCAGGATCCGCGCCCGGTTCGACAGCTGCGCAAGCTGAAGTGGGGGCTCGTGCCCTCCTGGGCCAAGTCGCCCGAGGGCGGCGCCCGGATGATCAACGCGCGCGCCGAGACCGTGCACGAGAAGCCGTCGTTCCGCCGTGCCTTCGCCGCCCGGCGCTGCATCCTGCCCGCGGACGGGTACTACGAGTGGGTCACCGCCACGGACGAGCGGGAGCTGGAGGTCGAGGGGAAGAAGAAGCGGGCCCGCAAGCAGCCCTACTTCGTGCTCCCGGCCGACGGCGCGGTGTTCGCGATGGCCGGGCTGTACGAGTTCTGGCGGGACCGGACCCTGCCCGACGACCATCCGCTGTCCTGGTGGGTGACGTGCTCGGTGATCACGACCGAGGCGGAGACGAGCCCGCTCGCCGTGGCCCCGGCCGACGGCCCGCGCGCGCTCGCCGACATCCACCCCCGGATGCCGCTGATGCTCACCCCGGACCGCTGGGACGCCTGGCTGGACCCGGCGCGGACGGACCCCGAGGACCTCCGCTCCCTCCTCGACCCCCCGCCGGCCGGCCTGATGCGCGCGTACCCGGTGTCCACGGCCGTCAGCAACGTCCGCAACAACGGCCCGGAGCTGCTGAAGGAGCTGGAGGGGCCCGAGGAGGGCACACTTTTCTGATGACCAGCGAGTCCATCGAGTCCGGCGAGTCCATCGAGTCCGGCGAGTCCACGGGGACCGGCGAGTCCGGCGAGATCATCCCCACCGACGCCGGCGACGCCCGCATCACCTGGCGCCGGGCGAAGAAGCCGCGGCTCGTCCTCGCCGTCAGCCACGGCGCGGGCGGCGGCATCGAGGCACGTGACCTCCAGGCCCTCGCCGCGGTCCTCCCCGCGCACGGCGTGACCGTCGCCCTGGTCGAGCAGCCCTGGCGGGTGGCCGGCAAGAAGATGGCGCCCGCGCCGAAGACCCTCGACGTCGGCTGGCGCGGGATCTGGCCCACCGTCGCCGGGCCCGGGCTGCCGGTGATCTCCGGCGGCCGGTCGGCGGGGGCCCGCGTGGCCTGTCGTACGGCGGCGGAGCTGGGCGCGCGTGCCGTCCTCGCCCTCGGCTTCCCGCTGCACCCGCCCGGCAAGCCCGAGAGGTCCCGCGCGGACGAACTGCTCGGGGCCGGGGTGCCCACGCTCGTCGTCCAGGGCGGCAACGATCCGTTCGGGAAGCCCGAGGAGTTCCCCGAGGGCGACTTCGAGCTGGCCGAGGTGCCGTACGGCGATCACGGGTTCGCCGTGCCCAAGCGGGCGGAGATCACCGAGGAGCAGGCGCTGGAGATCATCACCGGCCGGGTCGTGGAGTGGACCCGGTCACTCGGGTAGTCGGACAACGCTCCCTCGGGCAGCCGGACGCGTGGGTCGGGTCACTCGGGTAAAGAGCGGGAATGCCGAGCCCCTTACCGCTGTTGTGGCGGACAGAAGTGCTGAACATCCCGGCACAGACGTCGTGGGAGAGGAAGTCCGCCGCATGGGTTCGACCATCTGCCCGAGCCGCAGCAGCCGTACCGAGCTGGACTGGACGGTGCTGCACGCGGCGAAGGCCACTCCTTTTGGAGCGGCGGCAGGCACCGGTCGTCGTCTATCCTCCGATTCGAGTGGGGCCGGCTTCGGTCTTACCCGCGATCTTGAGGAGGTGGGTCCGGTCACCGGTACCGACGCAGGGACCGACAACGGCCAGGCGGAGCTGCCCGAGGGCCAGGGCGCGGAGACGGGCCCGGAGTCCACCACGGAGCGCACCGCGCGCTTCGAACGGGACGCGCTCGAGTTCCTCGACCAGATGTACTCGGCGGCGCTGCGCATGACGCGCAACCCGGCGGACGCCGAGGACCTGGTGCAGGAGACGTACGCCAAGGCGTACGCGTCCTTCCACCAGTTCCGTGAGGGCACCAATCTCAAGGCCTGGCTGTACCGGATCCTGACCAACACGTTCATCAACTCGTACCGCAAGAAGCAGCGTGAACCCCAGCGCTCCGCGGCCGAGGAGATCGAGGACTGGCAGCTGGCGCGCGCCGAGTCGCACATGTCCACCGGTCTGCGCTCAGCCGAGTCGCAGGCGCTGGACCATCTGCCCGACTCGGACGTGAAGGAAGCTCTTCAGGCCATTCCCGAGGAGTTCCGGATCGCCGTGTATCTCGCGGACGTAGAAGGCTTTGCGTACAAGGAGATCGCGGACATCATGGGGACACCCATCGGTACGGTGATGTCCCGGCTGCACCGGGGCCGCCGTCAACTGCGCGGCATGCTCGAGGACTACGCCCGTGAGCGTGGGCTGGTCCCGGCCGGCGCCGGAGAGTCGAACGAAGCGAAAGGCTCGGGCTCATGAGCTGCGGAGATCCGCATGAGACGGACTGCAGTGAGGTACTCGATCATCTGTACGAGTTCCTCGACAGCGAGATGCCGCCTGTCGACCGCGACAAGTTCCAGCACCACTTCGAGGAATGCTCGCCGTGCCTCGAGAAGTACGGCCTCGAGGAGGCCGTGAAGAAGCTGGTCAAGCGGTGCTGCGGCCATGACGACGTGCCGACCGATCTGCGGGCCAAGGTCCTGGGCCGACTCGACCTGATCCGCACCGGTCAGGCCGTGCCCGACCATGACGTGGCGGCCACCCCGCAGGAATCCTGAACCCGGCTTCCTCGGACCGTGCGCGTCACTCGAATGTGCTAATCCGCGGGTGATACGCCCGCACAGCCACCCCTCGCCACCCTAGGCTCCGGAGCCTGGACGGGCACGGCTTGGGGGAGGCGCCATGGAGGGAGTGCCGGCGCGGGCGCGCGGATACGTCGCCTCTGTCGCCCTCGGCGCCCTGGCCTGCGTGTCCCCGCTCGCGGACCCGCACGCGCACGTGCGGGCCCCCTGGTGGGCCGTCGGACTGCTCGCCGCCCTGTACGCAGGGGGCGAGCAGATCGCCCGGCGCCGGTTCGCCGGCACCTTCTCCCCCGTGCTCCTCGCCGGGGCCTTCCTGCTGCCGCCGCCCGCGGCCGCGCTCGTCCCGTTGCCGGGGGCCCTGTTCTCGTACGTCGAGCAGGGCCCCTTCGCGCTGCGCCGCGGCTGGCGGGCCGCCCGGTCCTCCCTCGCGGTGTGGGCCGCCTCGACGGTGCACTGGGCGCTCGGCGGGCGGGACGCCGTGGTCGACTCCGACGTGCCGTACGCGCTGCTGCCGGCGGGCGCGGCCGTGCTGGTGTTCTGCGCCGCGCTCGCCCTCCTGGACGGCGGGATGCTCGGCCTCGCCGAGGGGCTGCCGCCGTGGCGGGTCTGCCGGGGCCTGTTCCTGCGCTCCCTCGCGCCCCTCGCCGTGCACGGGCTGGCCGGGCTGATGATGGCCGTGCTCTGGCGCAGCCCGTACGGGCCGGTCGCCGCGCTGCTCGTGCTGTTCCCGATGGGCGTGTCCTGGTGGGTGTTCGCGCAGTACCACCGGGAGCGCGCCGCCCACCAGGCGACGATCCGCGCGCTGGTGCAGGCCGTCGACCTCAAGGACGGGTACACGCGCGGGCACAGCGAACGGGTCGGACAGGCCTCGATGCTGATCGCGCGCGAGCTGGGCATGGACGACGCCCGCGTCGAGCTGCTGCGCTTCGCAGGCATCCTGCACGACGTCGGCAAGCTCGGCGTGCCCACCCGGCTGCTGCGCAAGGACGGGCCGCTGACCCCCGAGGAGCGGCGCGTGATCGAGCTGCACCCGGAGTACGGGCACGAGATCACCCGTGGCATCTCCTTCCTCGGCGAGGCCCGCTCGGCGATCCTCCACCACCACGAGCGCATCGACGGCAGCGGCTACCCGTACGGGCTGGCGGGCGGTCAGATCCCGGAGCCGGCCCGGGTGGTCGCCGTCGCGGACGCCTTCGACGCGATGACGTCCACCCGGTCCTACAGCAGGGCCCGGCCGGTGGACGCGGCCCTGGCGGAGCTGCGGCGGTGCGCGGGGGCCCAGTTCGACCCCCGGATGGTCACGGCCCTGGCGCGGGTCGTGGAACGGGACGGCTGGCATCCCGTGGTCACCGCCGACGACCCCCCGGCCGCCGTCCCGCCCCAGCCCGCCGGCCCGGACCGCCCGGGAGTACGCCGATGAGCCCCGCCCCCGGCCACTCGGGAGAACGCCGATGACCTCCCGTCGCCCCTGCCGCTCTCTCCTCGTGCTGCACTCCACGGCCGCTCTCCTCGCCGCCGGATCCCTCCTCGTCACCTTCCGTCACGGCGTCGAGGAGCGGCCCGTCGCCCTGGCCTTCGGGGTCCTCGTCGCCGTCGGCGAGCTGACCCTTCCCCGCTCCCGGTTCCGGCCCGGGCCCCGGGAGGCCGCGCCGCTCGGGGCCGCCGGGTCGTTGTCGTACGCGCTGCTCGGCGAGCACGCCGGGCATCCCACGCATCACGGGGTCGCCCAGGTCGTGGCGGTCGTCGTGGCCGCCTCGCTGCTGGGCTGTGTGCCGCAGCTCGCCCGGGGGCAGGGGCCCGTCCTGGACCATCTGGCCCGGCGCGTCCTGGCCGTCGGGTTCGCCGCGGTCTGCTTCCAGCCCCTCTACAACCATGGGATGTTCGACCGCTGGCGGGGCCCCGGGTACGCGCTGCTGCTGCTCGCGCTGCTGGTCCTGACCGTGCTGTGCGACGCCGTGGTCGCCGCCGCGCTGGCCCGCTCCCGCACCGGCTGGCCCTTCGCCCCGCTGCTCCGCGACGAACTGCGGTCGGTGCCCGGCATCGGGTCGGCGGTGTGCGCGACGGGCGCGGTGATGGCGCTGGCGGTGGCCGTGGTCGGACTCTGGGCGCTGCCCGTGTTCTGTGTGCCGCTGCTGCTCACCCAGCTGTCCCTGCGCCGCTACGCGGCCGTCCGCGCCACCTACCGGCAGACCATCGCCTCCCTCGCCCGTGCCACCGAGATCGCCGGATACACCCCGGCCGGGCACGCCCGCCGGGTCGCCGCCCTCAGCCAGGCCGTGGGCCGGGACCTGCGCCTGACCGAGCCCGAGCTGACCGTCCTGGAGTACGCGGCCCTCATGCACGACATCGGCCAGCTCAGCCTCGTCGACCCGGTCCCGGCCGGAGCCACCGCGGGTCTGCCGGCGGCCGAGCAGCGGCGGATCGCCCTGCTCGGCGGGGCCGTCGTCCGCCAGACCGGGGCGGACGCCCAGGTCGCCGCGGTCGTCGAGCGCCAGGCCGACCCCTACCCGGAGCAACCCCTCGCCGCCCGCATAATCAGGGCCGTGAACGCGTACGAGGAGAAGGTGCGCGACGCCGGTCCGGGCGGGCCCCTCACCGCACTGGAGGAACTGCGGCTGGGGACCGGCGGGGAGTACGCGCCCGAGGTGGTCGAGGCCCTGGCCAGGGTGCTGTCACGTGGTTGTCTGACTCTGCCCGGGAGTGGGTAACCGATGGGTAATGAGCGGCCTTCCAGCCACACGTGGTTGGATGCGAGGGAGAGAGAGTCCGGGGGCACTGGCCAGCCCACACCACGGAACTGGCAGGCGGGAATCGTGAGGATCTTCGGCAAGGGACGGCACCGGCCCTCCGCCTCCTGGCGGCAGGCCACGGATCGCGCGTTCACGCTGATCGGCGACGGACGGTACGAGGACGCGGGCGCGCTGTTGACACGTGCCGCCGACCTGGAGCCCTGGCTGTCCGAGTCCTGGTTCAACCTCGCCCTGCTGCACAAGTTCCGGCACGACTGGGAGCAGGCCCGCTCGGCCGGCCTCAGGGCCGTCGCCCTGCTCGACCGGGAGACCGGGGCCCCCGACTGGTGGAACGTCGGCATCGCGGCCACCGCCCTGCAGGACTGGCCGCTGGCCCGCCGCGCCTGGCAGGCGTACGGGCTGCGGGTGCCCGGCGGTGCGACCGCCTCCGGCGAGCCCGTCGGCATGGACCTGGGCAGCGCGGCCGTACGGCTGTCGCCGGAGGGGGAGGCCGAGGTGGTGTGGGGGCGGCGGCTGGACCCCGCGCGGATAGAGGTGCTGTCCATTCCGCTGCCGTCCTCCGGGCGGCGCTGGGGCGAGGTCGTGCTGCACGACGGGGTTCCGCACGGTGAGCGGACCACCTCCACCGGGCACTCCTATCCCGTCTTCGACGAGATCGAGCTGTGGGCGCCCTCGCCGGTGCCCACCTGGGTGGTCCTCCTGGAGGCCGCGGGCGAGGCCGACCGGGACGCGTTGGAGCAGCTGGCCGCGGACGCGGGGTTCGCGGCGGAGGACTGGTCGTCGTCGGTGCGGCTGCTGTGCCGGATGTGCTCGGAGTCGCGGATGCCGTCCGACGAGGGCGACGGTGAGCATCTCGATCCGCACGATCACAGTGAGCCAGGGCATCCGGGGCCGCTCGGGCACCGGACGGACGGGCAGCTGTGGGTGCCGGAGCGGGAGTGCGGGGTGGCTGCGCCGGCTGGGCTGGTGAGGGGGCTGTTGGACGGGTGGGTTGCAGACAGCCCCGATTCCAGGGACTGGCGGGATTTGGAAGAGGTCTGCTGATTTCTTCGGCCGCGGCTTCGTCGTGGCTTGTCGCGCAGTTCCCCGCGCCCCTTTCGGAGGCGCGCTCCCCGTACCCTGTATCAGCAGCTTCAACCCCTGTTCGTATGAGGAAGGCATCGTCGGTCATGGCGCAGCAGGACACCGATCAGCAGCACGTGGGCGTGCTCCCCGTGGACGACGAGGGCTTCGTCATCGACACCGAGGGGACGGAAGAGCGCGAGCAGGCCTGGCGGGCGGCCGGGACCTCGCGGCCGATCACCGTCGTCGGGAACCCGGTGCTGCACAGGGAGTGCAGGGACGTCACCGAGTTCGGCGAGGAGCTCCAGCAGCTGGTCGCGGACATGTTCGCCGCGCAGCACGCCGCTGAGGGCGTCGGCCTGGCCGCCAACCAGATCGGCGTCGATCTGAAGGTCTTCGTCTACGACTGCCCCGACGACGAGGGCGCCCGGCACACCGGCGTCGTCTGCAACCCCAAGCTCGTCGAACTGCCCGCCGACAAGCGCCGGTTGGACGACAGCAACGAGGGCTGTCTGTCGGTGCCCACCGCGTACGCGCCGCTCGCCCGCCCCGACTACGCCGAGGTGACCGGGCAGGACGAGAAGGGCAACCCGATCAAGGTGCGCGGCACCGGATACTTCGCTCGGTGTTTGCAGCACGAGACCGATCACCTCTACGGGTACCTCTACATCGACCGTCTTTCCAAGCGCGAACGGAAGGACGCCCTGCGGCAGATGGCCGAGAACGAGCCCCGCTACCCCGTGGTCGCCAACGACTGACCGCCGTATCCCCGCATCCACCGACGACGCCCGGCCGGACCCTCCGGCCGGGCGTCGTTCGTATGTCCGTCGGACGTTCGATCGCTTACGCACATCTGCTGATCCATAACCAGTCATGCAGGGAGGGAATCTCGGCATGTTGGGGTAGTGAATGAAGCAAATCCGTTCCCAGAACGGTCAGTTGTAGGGCTGAATGGGAAGTGCGGGGATACGCAACGGCGCACGCCCGGCACGGCGGGAGGGGCGTGTGCCCACTGGAGGCTGAGAGGGGTTGTTCGTGCCAGCTTTCCCATACAGCACCACATGCAGCACCACAGTGACGGTGACCGCTCCCGCGGTCCCGCCCTCGCTCTCTCTCCCGGTCATCGAGACGGCGTTTCCCCGGCAACTGCATCCGTATTGGCCTCGGTTGCAGGACAGCACACGTTCCTGGCTGCTGGAAAAGCGGCTCATGCCGGCACACAAGGTCGCAGAATATGCCGACGGCTTGTGCTACACCGACTTGATGGCGGGCTACTACCTCGGCGCACCCGACGAGGTCCTACAGGCCATCGCCGACTACAGCGCATGGTTCTTCGTCTGGGACGACCGGCACGACCGCGACGTCGTGCACGGCCGGACCGGCGCATGGCGGCAGCTCAGGTTCCGCTTGCATGCGGCCCTGGACTCACCGACGGACCACCTGCGTCACAGGGATCCACTGGTAGCCGGGTTGGCGGACAGCGTGGGCCGGCTGTACTCCTTCCTTCCCGGCACCTGGAACACGCGGTTCGCCCGGCACTTCCACCGGGTGATCGAGGCGTACGACCGGGAATTCCGCAACCGTGTCGCAGGGCGGATACCGGGCGTCGAGGAATACCTCGCACTGCGTCGGCTCACCTTCGCGCACTGGATCTGGACCGATCTGCTGGAGCCGAGCGCGGGACGCGAACTCCCGAATTCGGTGCGGAAACATCCGGCCTATCGGCGGGCGGCCCTCCTGAGCCAGGAATTCGCCGCCCTGTACAACGACCTCTGCTCGCTTCCCAAGGAATTGGCGGGCGACGAGGTGCACAATCTCGGAATCAGCCTCATCGCCCATGAGGGATTGACTCTGGAAGAGGCGGTCGATGAACTCAGGCGGCGCGTCGAGGAATGCATAACCGAGTTCCTCGCCGTCGAAAAGGATGTCCTGAGGCTCGCCGACCGGCTGACCGACGGGACGGTCCACGGAAATGAGCTCGGCGTCGCCGTAAGGGCCTGCCTCGCGAATATGCGGAACTGGTTCAGTTCCGTCTACTGGTTCCACCACGAGTCCGGCCGTTACATGGTCGACAGCTGGGACGACCGGTCCACGCCCCCGTACGTCAACAACGAAGCGGCAGGTGAGAAATGACCGTCGAATCCGTGAAGCCCGCGACGCCCGAAACGCCCGAGCTGCGTGAGCCGCCGCTCGCCGGTGGCGGAGTTCCGCTGCTCGGCCACGGCTGGCGGCTGGCCCGCGACCCGCTGGCCTTCCTGTCCCGGCTGCGCGACCACGGCGACGTGGTCCGTCTCAGGCTCGGCCCCAAGACGGTGTACGCCGTCACCGCGCCGGAGCTCGTGGGGGCACTCGCCCTCAGCCCCGACTACATCATCGCCGGACCCCTGTGGGAGTCCCTGGAGAGCCTGCTCGGCAAGCAGGGCGTGGCCACGGCCAACGGCGCACTGCACCGACGCCAGCGGCGCACCATCCAGCCCGCCTTCCGGCTCGACGCCATCCCCGGCTACGGGGCGATCATGGAGGAGGAGGCGCACGCGCTCGTCGAGCGCTGGACCCGGGGCGAGGTCCTCGACGTCACCGCGGAGTCCTTCCGGGTGTCCGTGCGCATCTCCGCCCGCTGTCTGATGCGCGGCAGCTACATGGACGCCCGGTCCGAGCGCATCACCTCCGCGCTCGCCACCCTGTTCGCCGGTATGTACCAGCGCATGGTGGTCCCTCTCGGTCCGCTTTATCGGGTACCGATTCCGGCCAACCGTGAATTCAACCGGGCGCTGGCCGATCTGCACCGGCTCGTGGACGAGATCGTCGCCGACCGCAGGGCATCCGGTCAAAAACCGGACGATTTGCTGACAGCTTTGCTGGAGGCGAAGGACGACAATGGCGACCCGATCGGGGAACAGGAGATCCACGACCAGGTCATCGCGATACTCACCCCGGGCAGCGAAACAGCCGGCTCTGTGGTCATGTCGCTGCTCCACGTCCTCACCGAGCACCCGGATCAGGTGGACAAGATCCGCGAGGAGGTGAATAACGTCGTCGGCGACCGGCCGGTCGCATTCGACGACGTCCGAAAGCTGCGGCACACCGCCAATGTCGTGGTCGAGACCATGCGGCTGTATCCGGCCGTATGGATATTGACCCGGCGTGCGGTGGCCGACACCGAGCTCGGGGGTTACCGCATTCCCGCCGACGCCGACATCGTCTACAGCCCGTACGCGGTCCAGCGCGATCCGCGGTCGTACGAGCGGCACGAGGAGTTCGACCCCGACCGCTGGCTCCCGGACCGCTCCAAGGAGGTGCCCAAGTACGCCATGACCCCGTTCGGCGTCGGCAACCGGAAGTGCCCGAGCGACCACTTCTCGATGGCCGAGCTCACGCTGATCACCGCGGTGGTGGCGGCCGCGTTCCGCTTCGAGGAAGCGCCCGGCTCCGACCCCCGGACGCATATCGGCATCACGCTCCGGCCGCGCCGGCTGAAGCTGCGGGCGATACCCGGGTGAGACGCGGGCAAGGTGCTCAAGGAGGGGCTCAGGCGACGGCCTGCGGCCCCCGGAACGTGCGCCGGTAGGCGTTCGGCGTCGTGTCCAGGGCCCGTACGAACTGATGGCGCAGGGCGCTCGCCGTGCCGAAACCGGTACGCCAGGCGATCGCGTCCATCGTCTCGTCCGTCGCCTCCAGCAGGTGCTGCGCCATCAGCACCCGCTGGCGCAGCAGCCAGCGGTAAGGGGTGGTGCCGGTCTCCTGCTGGAAGCGGCGGGCGAAGGTGCGCGGGGACATGTGGGCGCGGGCGGCGAGCTGTTCGACGGTGACCTCCTGGTCGAGGTGCCGTTCCATCCACACCAGCACCTCGCCGACCGTGTCGCACGGCGACGGGGGCAGCGGCCGCTTGATGTACTGGGCCTGGCCACCGTCCCGGTGCGGCGGCACGACCATCCGCCGGGCGATCCCGTTGGCGACCTCGGGGCCCTGCTCCTTGCGGACGAGGTGCAGACAGGCGTCGATGCCGGCGGCCGTGCCGGCCGAGGTGATCACCGGGTCCTCGTCGACGTAGAGCACGTCCGGTTCGACGGTCGTACGCGGATACTGCCGGGCCAGCTGCTGGGCGTGCCGCCAGTGCACCGCGCAGCGCCGCCCGTCCAGCAGCCCCGCCGCGCCCAGCACGAACACCCCGGAACAGACGCTGAGCACCCGCGTCCCCCGGTCCACCGCCCGGCGCAGCGCGTCGAGCAGCTCGGGCGGGAACTCCCGCTGCCCGTACGTGTCCCCGGCCGGCACGGCGATCAGATCGGCGCTCTCCAGCCGCTCCAGCCCGTGCTCGGTGCTCACGCTGAAGCCCGCGTGCGTGGTCAGCGTCGGCCCCTCCGCCGAGGCGACCGCGAAGTCGTAGACCGGCAGCCCCTCGTCGCTGCGGTCGATCCCGAAGACCTCGCAGACGACCCCCAGCTCGAAGGGGTGCACACCGTCGAGCAGGATCACGGCCACGTTGTTCAGCATGACGCCAGTGTGCCCGAGGAGTGGCAGGAATTTGAAGGTGTACGGCAGTACTGCCACTGTCAGGAGTGTCGAGCAAGTACGAGGCTTACCTCATGAACCTCATGAACGCACTCACCGGATACGCGGCCTTCCTGGCCTTCTTCCTCCTCCTCACGGCTCCGGCGCTCGTGGGACTTCTCCACGAGCGCCGGATCGACCGTCAGCTGAAGGCTTCGAGGACGGTGACTCAGAAGTCCTCGTCCAAGTCGACGGTGCCCTCCACCGCGACCTGGTACGCCGAAGGACGGCGCTCGAAGAAGTTGGTCAGCTCCTGAACGCCCTGCAGCTCCATGAAGGAGAACGGGTTCTCCGAGCCGTAGACCGGCGCGAAGCCGAGCCGCTGCAGCCGCTGGTCGGCGACGCACTCCAGGTACTGCCGCATCGACTCGGTGTTCATGCCCGGCAGCCCCTCGCCGCACAGGTCCCGGCCGAACTGCAGCTCGGCCTCGACGGCCTCCTTGAGCATGTCGGTGACCTGCTGCTGGAGCTGGTCGTCGAAGAGCTCCGGCTCCTCCTTGCGGACGGTGTCGACGACCTCGAACGCGAAGGACATGTGCATGGTCTCGTCCCGGAACACCCAGTTGGTGCCGGTGGCGAGGCCGTGCAGCAGACCCCGGCTGCGGAACCAGTAGACGTAGGCGAAAGCGCCGTAGAAGAACAGGCCCTCGATGCACGCGGCGAAGCAGATCAGGTTGAGCAGGAAGCGGCGGCGGTCGGCCTGGGTCTCCAGCCGGTCCAGCTTCTCGACCTCGTTGATCCACTTGAAGCAGAACTCGGCCTTCTCGCGGATGGAGGGGATGTTCTCCACGGCGTCGAAGGCGGCGGCGCGGTCCTCCGGGTCGGGCAGGTACGTGTCCAGCAGCGTCAGATAGAACTGGACGTGCACGGCCTCCTCGAACAGCTGACGCGACAGATACAGGCGCGCCTCCGGGGAGTTGATGTGCTTGTACAGCGTCAGCACGAGGTTGTTCGCCACGATCGAGTCGCCCGTCGCGAAGAACGCGACCAGCCGGCCGATCATGTGCTGCTCGCCCTCGGACAGCTTCGCCAGGTCGGTGACGTCCGAGTGGAGGTCGACCTCCTCCACGGTCCAGGTGTTCTTGATGGCGTCCCGGTAGCGCTCGTAGAAGTCCGGGTAGCGCATCGGGCGCAGGGTGAGCTCGAAGCCCGGGTCGAGCAGGTTCTTGGCAGACGCAGCTTTGGCTTCGCTGGACATTACTGGCAGGCCTCGCAGGACTCGGGGTTCTCAAGGGAGCAGGCGACGGCCTCTTCGGAGGTCGCCTGCTGCAGGGGGATGGTCTTCTCGGGCTGCGCCTGGGCCTGGGCGGCGCGGGCGATGCGGGTCGCCGGGCGGGAGCGCAGGTAGTACGTGGTCTTCAGGCCCGACTTCCAGGCGTACGAGTACATCGAGGAGAGCTTGCCGATGGTCGGCGTCTCCAGGAACAGGTTCAGGGACTGCGCCTGGTCCAGGTACGGGGTGCGGGCGGCGGCCATGTCGATCAGGCCGCGCTGCGGGATCTCCCACGCCGTGCGGTACAGGGCGCGGACCTCCGCCGGGATCCAGGCGAACTCCTGCACCGAGCCGTTGGACTCGCGCAGCGCCTCCCGGGTGCGCGCGTCCCAGACGCCGAGGTCCTTGAGGTCGTTCACCAGGTACGAGTTGACCTGGAGGAACTCCCCGGACAGCGTCTCGCGCTTGAACAGGTTGGACACCTGCGGCTCGATGCACTCGTAGACGCCCGCGATGGAGGCGATGGTGGCGGTGGGCGCGATGGCGAGCAGCAGGGAGTTGCGCATGCCGGTGTTCGCGATGCGCGCGCGCAGGGCCGCCCAGCGCTCCGGCCAGGTGAACTCGACGCCGTAGTGGTCCGGGTGCAGCACGCCCCTGGCCGTCCGGGTCTTCTCCCAGGCCGGCAGCGGGCCGTTGCGCTCGGCCAGGTCGGCGGAGGCCTCGTACGCGGCGAGCATGATGCGCTCGGCGATCCGGGTGGACAGGGCCTTGGCCTCGGCGGAGTCGAAGGGCAGCCGCAGCTTGAAGAAGACGTCCTGCAGGCCCATCGCGCCCAGGCCCACCGGCCGCCAGCGGGCGTTGGAGCGGCCCGCCTGCTCGGTCGGGTAGAAGTTGATGTCGACGACCCGGTCGAGGAAGGTGACGGCCGTGCGGACGGTCTCGTCCAGCCGCTCCCAGTCGATGTCGCCGGTCGTCGTGTCGACGAACGCGCCGAGGTTCACCGAACCCAGGTTGCAGACCGCCGTCTCCCCGTCGTCGGTGACCTCCAGGATCTCCGTGCAGAGGTTGGAGGAGTGGACGACGTGACCGGGCTCGGCCGTCTGGTTGGCGGTGCGGTTGGCCGCGTCCTTGAAGGTCATCCAGCCGTTGCCGGTCTGCGCGAGGGTGCGCATCATCCGGCCGTAGAGGTCGCGGGCGGCGATGGTCTTCTTCGCGAGCCCGTCGGCCTCGGCCTTGCGGTAGGCGGCCTCGAACTCCGCGCCCCACAGGTCGACCAGCTCGGGCACGTCCGACGGCGAGAACAGCGACCACTGCTCGTCCGCGTTCACCCGCCGCATGAACTCGTCCGGGATCCAGTGCGCGAGGTTCAGGTTGTGCGTACGGCGGGCGTCCTCGCCGGTGTTGTCGCGCAGCTCCAGGAACTCCTCGATGTCGGAGTGCCAGGTCTCCAGGTAGACCGCGGCCGCGCCCTTGCGCCGACCGCCCTGGTTCACGGCGGCGACCGAGGCGTCCAGCGTCTTCAGGAACGGCACGATGCCGTTGGAGTGCCCGTTCGTGCCGCGGATCAGCGAACCGCGGCTGCGGATCCGGGAGTACGACAGACCGATGCCGCCGGCGTGCTTGGAGAGGCGGGCGACCTGGTGGTAGCGGTCGTAGATGGAGTCCAGCTCGTCCAGCGGGGAGTCGAGGAGGTAGCAGGACGACATCTGGGGGTGCCGGGTGCCGGAGTTGAAGAGGGTGGGGGAGGACGGGAGGTAGTCGAGGCGGCTCATGAGCCGGTAGAGGGCCGCGACCTCGTCCAGAGCGCGTGACGTGTCGTCTTCCGCGAGGCCGGAGGCGACGCGCAGCAGGAAGTGCTGGGGCGTCTCGACGACCTTGCGGGTGAGGGGGTGGCGCAGGAGGTAGCGGCTGTGCAGGGTGCGCAGGCCGAAGTAGCCGAAGCGGTCGTCGGCCAGCGGGTCCACCAGGGCGTCGAGGCGGGCCGCGTGCAGCCGGACGAAGTCGGCGGTGCGGTCGGCGATCAGGCCCTCGCGGTGGCCGACGGCGACGGACTGCGTGAACGACGTGACGCCCTGGGAGGCGGCCTCGGCGGCGACGCTGATCGTCAGCAGCCGGGCGGCCAGCTTCGAGTACGCGGGGTCGTCGGAGATCAGACCGGCGGCCGCCTCCGTGGCCAGCTCGCGCAGCTCCGACTCGTCCGCCCGCGCGGACCGTCCCCGCAGGGCGGCGGCGGCGACCCGGCCGGGGTCCGCGTCGGGGAGGTCGGCGGTCAGCTCGGTCAGGGTCCGCAGCAGCGCGGTACCGGGACCGTCGGTCTCCAGCTGGGTGACTGAAGCCGGTTCGGCTGGCGCGATGGTCACGTGGGGCTCTCCCTCGCTCGGCAGCGGGCCTGGCGGAGGGCAGGGGGCAGCACACGAGCGCGCGGGGCGTCGCGTCCACCGGCCCACTCCACGAGGCCCGGACGTCAGAGCACCCGGACCGGATGGGCCGGGCGCGTGCTGTCGGCAGGTCCTCGGACTGACACAAGCGTGCAGATGCACGCAAGTACACCGTTGCGGGACAGTTCCGGATTTGCACCGGATTCCCCTGCGGCGACAGCGAGCACGAGCATACATCTTGTGCCGGGCTGTCGTGCCACCCCCAGATGTTGTGTCGCGCCGGTTTCAGAGCGTCAACTGGTAGGCGAGGAGAGTGATGTCGTCCAGCTGCGGCAAGGGATTCCAGTCCCGCTCTGGCGTACGGACGAAGCCGAGGCGTTCGTAGATGCGGTGGGCGGTGCGCATGGTGCGCTGGGTCGACAGAACGACGGCCGTGCAGCCCGCCGTGGCCCGTGCGCGGTCGAGGCATGCGCGTACGAGGGCCTCGCCGGCGCCTCTGCCACGGGCCTCGCGCGCGACCGCGAGCATCCGGATCTCGGCCTCGCCGGAGCGGGCGATGTCCGCCATGGGGCCGCCCGAGGAGACGAAGGCGACCCCGCCGAGGAGGGCGTCGCCCGCCACGGCGACCAGGACCTCGGCGGCGGCCGCCCGCCGGGCGACGTTCCTCAGTTCGCCGAGGTACTCGTCGCTCTCGCCGAAGTCGAGGAGCCCGTCCTCGAGATAGGCCTGGGCGGTGATCTCGCCCAGGGCCGGGTACTCGTCGGGCGCTGCCCGCCGGATGACGATGTCCATGGGACCGAGTGTGCCGGACGGGCACGACGACGGGCCGCCGGGTTCTCCCCGGCGGCCCGTGATCGCGTGCGGATGGTCAGTGCATGCGGATGGTCAGTGCGTGCGGAAGGAGTGCATGCGGATGGTCAGTGCGAGGCTCCCGCGGTCGCCGGGGGCAGGTCCGCCTGGACGCCGGGGTCGCCCGCGTCCGCCGTGTAGTCCTCCGGGCGGGTCTCGTCGATGCCCTCGGGGGCCTTCGCCGCCTTCAGGGCGAAGGTGAGGACCACGGTGACGGCGACGTTGAGGAGGAACGCCGTCAGGCCGATGTAGCCGATCTCTCCGAGGCCGGGGATCTCCTTCGACGAGCCGCCGAAGTGCTTCTGGGTCGGGGAGGCCACGCCGTACGCGGCGACCGTGCCGTAGATCATGCCGACCGCCCAGCCGGCGAGCAGCGCCCAGCGGTGGAACCAGCGGGTGAAGAGGCCGCCGACCAGGGCCGGGAAGGTCTGCAGGATCCAGATGCCGCCCAGCAGCTGGAAGTTGATGGCGACCGTCTTGTCCATGGTGAGGACGAAGGCCAGCGCGCCCACCTTCACCAGGAGCGAGACCAGCTTGGAGACCTTGGTCTCCTGCGCCGGCGTGGCGTCCGGCTTGATGAAGTCCTTGTAGATGTTGCGGGTGAAGAGATTCGCGGCAGCGATCGACATGATGGCGGCCGGGACGAGCGCGCCGATGCCGATCGCGGCGAAGGCCACGCCCGCGAACCAGTCCGGGAACATGTCCTCGAACAGCTGCGGGATCGCCAGCTGCCCGTTGGTGACCTTGACCCCGGCCGCGATCGCCATGAACCCCAGCAGGGCCAGCAGGCCGAGCATGAGGGAGTACAGCGGCAGGATCGTGGTGTTGCGGCGGATCACCTCACGGCTCCTGGACGACAGCGTCGCCGTGATGGAGTGCGGGTACATGAAGAGCGCGAGCGCGGAGCCCAGCGCCAGCGTGGCGTACGTCCACTGGCCCGGCTCGGCCGGGGCGAGCGCGCCGCGCGGCTTCCCGGTCGCCGGGTTGGTCTGGCTGAACGCCTCGCCCGCCTTGGCGAAGATGTCGTCGAACCCGCCGAGCTTGATCGGGATGTAGATGATCGCCACCGCGATGACGATGTAGATCAGCGTGTCCTTCACGAACGCGATCAGCGCGGGGGCCCGCAGCCCCGACGAGTAGGTGTACGCCGCCAGCACGCCGAAGGCGATCAGCAGCGGCAGGTCCTTCACGAACCAGTTCGTGTCCTCGCCGCCGCCGACGCCCATCACGTCGAGCACGGCCTGGATGCCGACCAGTTGGAGCGCGATGTACGGCATGGTCGCGAGGATGCCGGTGACGGCGACCGCCAGCGACAGCCCCTTCGACCCCCAGCGTCCGCGTACGAAGTCCGACGTCGTCACGTACCCGTGCTTGTGCGACACCGACCACAGGCGGGGCAGGAACGTGAAGATCAGCGGGTAGACGAGGATCGTGTACGGGACCGCGAAGAAGCCCGCCGCGCCCGCCGCGTAGATCGCCGCCGGCACGGCGACGAAGGTGTACGCCGTGTACAGGTCGCCGCCGAGCAGGAACCAGGTGACCCAGGTGCCGAACGACCGGCCGCCCAGCCCCCATTCGTCGAGGCTGTCGTTGTCGGCCCTGCGCCAGCGCGCGGCGAGGAAGCCCATGACCGTGACGGCCAGAAAGAAGAAGATGAAGACGGCGAGCGCGACGCCGTTCACGCCGTCCTTCACTCCGACGCACCACCCTTCGCGGAAGCGGAGGCCGCACGTCCGCGCTGGTCACGCTGCCAGAGCTTGTACGCGGTCACCGTGAGCGCGGCGGAGAGAGGCACCCACAGCATCTGGTACCAGTAGAAGAAGGGGATCCCGATGAACGCCGGATCCACCTTCGCGTACGAGCCCACCCACAGCATCGCCACGAACGGCGCGAGCAGACAGAGGCCGATGACGACGCGCACAGGCGTCACCACCGGCTCCTTGGGCACTTCCTGGGCGTCTGACATCGGCGGCTCCGTCCCCTCACTGATCGCCTTGATCACTGTTGTAATGCGCAGGCAATGTAAGTGACGGATAAGCGGAGCGGAAGACCCCCTGCCCGGTGGGCCTACTCGGTGGGCCTACTCGGTGGGCCGCTTCAGCCGGGCCACGAACTTGTACCGGTCCCCCCGGTACACCGACCGCACCCACTCCACCGGCTGGCCGTCCTTGTCCAGCGAGTGCCGGGACAGCATCAGCATCGGCAGGCCCACGTCGGTGCCGAGCAGACCCGCCTCGCGCGGGGTGGCCAGCGAGGTCTCGATGGTCTCCTCCGCCTCGGCGAGCCGGACGTCGTAGACCTCGGCGAGGGCGGTGTACAGGGACGTGTACTTGACCAGCGACCTGCGCAGGGCCGGGAAGCGCTTGGCGCTGAGGTGGGTCGTCTCTATGGCCATCGGCTCGCCGTTGGCCATGCGCAGGCGCTCGATGCGCAGGACGCGGCCGCCGGCGGTGATGTCGAGCAGGTCGGCGAGCCGGTCGTCGGCGGTGATGTAGCCGACGTCCAGGAGCTGCGAGGTGGGTTCGAGGCCCTGGGCGCGCATGTCCTCGGTGTAGGAGGTGAGTTGGAGCGCCTGGGAGACCTTCGGCTTGGCGACGAAGGTGCCCTTGCCCTGGATGCGCTCCAGGCGGCCCTCGACCACCAGTTCCTGAAGTGCCTGGCGCACGGTGGTGCGCGAGGTGTCGAATTCGGCCGCCAGCGTCCGCTCCGGCGGGACCGGGGTGCCGGGCGACTGCGTCTCCGTCATGTCGAGGAGATGTTTCTTCAGGCGGTAGTACTTGGGCACACGCGCGGTACGGACGGTCGCCCCACCCTCGTTCTCCGCACTGCTGACGTCGGTGCTCATGGCCTGCCTTCCCGGCTGCGGGTGCCGAAATGGCCGACACGCCGTCGGCCGCGGCTCACATCGTGGCACGGACGCGGCGCTGTTCGCCCCGCCGTTCCGTGATCCCCTCTGTATACCGTCGCAGCCTTTGCTGGTCTAGTCCACCAAGGCAAGTGGTCTACCGGGCCGGCACCCCTTCGGGGTCGATGTTTTCGAGGGTTTCTTACTTAAAGGTTCTTGCATATGTAGGTCCCATAACAGCTGGTCGGAGGGGATTCGGCCACTCTTGACAGACCTATTGGTCTGAGCCAAGCTCTGCCCACTGGTCTACACCATTGGTCCAGGTCCGGGTCCCGGCCTGTGGGCGGGGGGTGTGGCATCTGGTGTGGCATCCCTGAGGAGGGTGGCGTGAAGCGCAAGCTGATAGCCGCGATCGGTATCGCGGGCATGATGGTCTCCATCGCGGCGTGCGGGGGCGACAAGGACAGTGGCGGCTCGGACAAGGGCGCGGACGCCAAGGAGCTGACGGTCTGGCTCACCGTCGACGCCCAGAACAACTGGCCCGAGCTGGTGAAGGCCGCCGACGCGGCGGTCACGAAGGCGCACCCCGGCGTCAAGATCACCCACGAGTACTACGGCTGGCCCGACAAGAACACCAAGCTCGACGCGGTCCTTGCCACCGACAAGGTCCCCGACGTGGTCGAGATGGGCAACACCGAGATGCTCGGCTACATGGTCAAGGGCGCCTTCGCCTCCCTCGACGCGTCGAAGTTCGACAACTCCTCCGCCTGGCTGGACGGCCTCAAGGCCTCCGTGACCTACGACGGCAAGACCTACGGCGTCCCGTACTACGCCGGCGGCCGCGTCGCCAACTGGCGCAAGGACCTCTTCGCCTCGGTCGGCGTGAAGTCGACGCCCAAGACCTACGCGGAGCTCACCGCCGCCCTGGACAAGGTGCAGAAGAAGGAGGGCGACAAGTTCTCCGCCTGGTACCAGCCCACCCGCGACTGGTACGCGGCCATGTCCTTCGTCTACGACGCCGGCGGCTCGATCGCCGTCGAGTCGGGCGGCCAGTGGAAGGCCAACCTCTCCTCGCCCGAGTCCCTCAAGGGGCTCAACGAGTTCAAGGACGTCGTCGACAAGTACATGCACGGCGACAAGACCAAGGACGAGTCCGACCGCTACATCGTCTACGGCCAGGGCAAGTCCGGCATGATCTTCGCCCCCGCCTGGGAGGGCGCGACCGCCGCGACGAAGGAGAACGACAAGACCGGCAAGCTCGCCGGCAACGTCGAGAACTTCGTGATGCCCGGCCCGTCCGGCAAGAACCTCCCCGTCTTCCTGGGCGGCTCCGACCTCGCCGTCCCGGTGAAGTCCGACGCACAGGCCCTCGCCGCCGAGTGGATCAACGCCTTCACCGGACCCTCCGGCCAGAAGGGCCTGATCGCCAAGGGCAACCTGCCCAACAACAAGACCGACCTCGCGACCCTCAAGAACGACCCCGCGACGGCCGTCCCGGCCACCGCCGCCGAGTCCAACTGGTTCGTCCCGATGGCCCCCGGCTGGGGCCAGGTCGAGAAGGCCCAGGTCCTGCAGACCATGCTGCAGAGCATCGGCACCGGCAAGCAGTCGGTCGAGGCCGCCGCCAAGACCGCGGACGCCGCGATCGACAAGGTCATCAACACGAAGTGACCTGGCGGCAGGGCCCCGTCGACCCCCGGGGGATTTCCGGGGACGGGGCCCTGCCCCTCGTAGGCCCGCACGACCGTACGACCCGAGGGACCGCTGAGGAGCGCGCGATGAGTGCCGCAGACACCACCACCCCTGCCAAGCTGCCGCCGCCGAGGTCGGCCCCGCCGCCGCCGGCGCCGAAGCGGCCACGCGTGCGGCGGACCTCCGGCGCCGCCGCGGTCCCCTGGCTGCTGCTCGCCCCCTGTCTGCTCGTCCTCGCGCTGGTGATGGGCTATCCGCTGGTCCGGCTGGTCACCCTGTCCTTCCAGAAGTTCGGGCAGTCCCAGCTGTGGGGTTTCCAGCCGGCCGAGTCGGTCGGGTTCGACAACTTCGCGGGCGTGCTCGACGACGGCGAGTTCTGGCAGGTCGTCGTCCGCACGATCGTCTTCGCGGCCGGCTGCGTGATCTTCACGATGGTCGCCGGCATGCTGATCGCCCTGCTGCTCCAGCGGGTCTCCGGCTGGGTGAAGACCCTCGTCAACATCGCCCTGGTGGCCAGCTGGGGCATGCCCGTCATCGTCGCCACCACCGTCTTCAAGTGGCTGTTCGACGCCGACTACGGCATCCTCAACGCGGTCCTCAGCAAGCTGCCCGGCGTCGAGCTGATCGGCCACAACTGGTTCGCCAGCGGACCGCAGGGCCTCGCCGTCATCATGCTCCTGGTCGTCTGGGGCGCGGTGCCCTTCGTGGTCATCACCCTCAGCGCCGGCCTCACCCAGGTCCCCGCCGAACTGGAGGAGGCCGCCCGCCTCGACGGCGCCGGCGCCTGGGGCGTCTTCCGGTACGTCACCCTGCCCATCCTCAAGCCGATCATCGTGATGCTCACGACCCTGTCGGTCATCTGGGACATGGGCGTCTTCCCGCAGGTCTTCGTGATGCGCAACGGACATCCCGAGGCCGAGTTCCAGCTCCTGACGACGTACTCCTACGACCGCGCCTTCGTCGTCAACGACTACGGGCAGGGCTCGGCGATCGCCCTCATCACCGTGCTGCTGCTGCTCGGCGTGGTCGCCGTCTACATGCGTCAGATGCTGAAGATCGGAGAGGTCGAATGAGCACGGTTTCCGCTCCGAGGCGGCCGAAGTTCGGCTGGAACCTTCTCGGCCTCCTCGTCTTCGCCGTCGCCGGCTTCCCCGTCTACTGGATGCTGAACACCGCGTTCAAGCCGGCCAAGGACGCCATCGACCCGGACCCCAGCCTGCTGCCGACGGGGCTCACGCTCTCCAACTTCCGCCGCGCGCTGGACATCGCCGACTTCTGGGGTCCGGTCGGCCGCAGCCTGACCGTCTCCCTGGCGGTCGTCGCGATCGGCGTGGTCGTCGGCATGCTGGCCGCCCTCGCCATCTCCCGGTTCGCCTTCCGCGGCCGCAAGATCGTGATCGTGGGCATCCTCGCGGTCCAGATGGTCCCGCTGGTCGCCATGATCATCCCGGTCTTCCTGCTCCTGAACGACCTGGACCAGTACGACAAGCTCTCCGGTCTGATCATCACCTATCTGACCTTCATCCTCCCCTTCACGGTGTGGACCCTGCGCGGCTTCATCGTCAACATCCCGAAGGAGCTGGAGGAGGCCGCGATGGTCGACGGCTGCAGCCGCACCGGCGCGTTCGTCCGGGTCGTCTTCCCGCTGCTGGCCCCCGGCATGGTCGCCACCTCGGTCTACGCCTTCATCCAGGCCTGGAACGAGTACCTGTACGCCCTGATGCTGCTCAGCCAGAAGAACCAGACCGCGACCGTCTGGCTCGGCAACTTCACCACCAAGCACGGCACCGAGTACGCCCCGATGATGGCCGGCGCCACCATGATGGCCGTGCCGATCGTCGTCCTCTTCCTCCTCGTCCAGCGCAAGATGGCCGCGGGCCTGACCGCGGGCGCCGTGAAGGGATAACGCCCCCCGATGACGACTTTCGCCAGCGGCACAGACACACTGACGCGCGACGCCCTGACGGTCCTGCAACCCGGCTTCCCCGGCACCACCGCCCCCGACTGGCTGCTGCGCCGCCTCGGTGAGGGCCTGGCCTCGGTCGGCCTGTTCGGCCGCAACATCGCCTCGCCCGAACAGCTCGCCGCCCTGACCGCCCAGTTGCGCACGGAACGCGACGACGTCCTGGTCGCGATCGACGAGGAGGGCGGCGACGTCACGCGCCTGGAGGTGCGCACCGGCTCCAGCTTCCCCGGCAACCACGCGCTGGGCGCGGTGGACGACGTGGAGCTGACCCGCCAGGTCGCCCACGAACTGGGCCGCCGCCTCGCCGAGTGCGGGGTCAACCTCAACTGGGCCCCGTCCGCGGACGTCAACTCCAACCCCGCCAACCCGGTCATCGGCGTCCGCTCCTTCGGCGCCGACCCCGGCCTGGTCGCCCGCCACACCGCCGCCTACGTCGCCGGCCTGCAGTCGGCGGGCGTGGCGGCCTGCACCAAGCACTTCCCGGGCCACGGCGACACGGCCGTCGACTCCCACCACGCGCTCCCGCGCATCGACGTCCCGGCCGAGGCCCTGGCGGACCGCGAGCTGATCCCCTTCCACGCGGCCATCGGAGCCGGCAGCCGGGCGATCATGAGCGCGCACATCCTGGTCCCGGCCCTGGACCCGACCCACCCGGCGACGCTCTCCCGCCGTGTCCTGACCACCCTCCTGCGCGAGGAGCTCGGCTACGACGGCCTCATCGTCACCGACGGCATCGAGATGCAGGCCGTCGCCGCGACCTACGGAATCGAGCGGGGCAGCGTCCTCGCGATCGCCGCGGGCGCCGACGCCATCTGCGTGGGCGGCGGCCTCGCCGACGACGAGACGGTACGCCGGCTGCGCGACGCCCTCGTCACGGCCGTCCGCACCGGCGAACTCCCGGAGGAACGCCTGGTGGACGCGGCGGAGCGGGTACGGGCGCTGGCGCGGTGGACGGCATCGGCGCCCGCCGAGACCAAAACCGGTCACGCGGGCTCGGACATCGGCCTCGTCGCCGCCCGCCGGGCCCTCCGTGTCACCGGCGCCGACACGTTCACGCCCCTCACGGCCGCTCCCTATGTCGCCGCCCTGACTCCTGTCGCCAATATCGCCGTCGGTTCCGAGACTCCCTGGGGCGTGGCCGCGGAGCTGGCGCGGCTGCTGCCGGGGACGGAGACGGGCAGCTTCAGCGGCACGGACGCGGGACAGGCGGCCCTGGCCGCGGCGGGGGAGCGGCGGATCGTCGCGGTGCTCCGCGACGAGCACCGCCACCCCTGGATGGCGGCGGCCCTCGACACCCTCCTGGCGGCCCGCCCCGACACGGTCGTCGTCGAGATGGGCGTCCCCCAGGCGCCGCCCCGGGGCGCCCTCCACCTCGCCACCCACGGCGCGGCCCGGGTCTGCGGCCGCGCGGCGGCGGAGACCCTCACGGGCCGGTAGGCGCTACGACGACGAAGGCGCCGGGTTCCCGACCAGGAACCCGGCGCCTTCACCGTCGTACGGAACCCATGGAGTACGGAATGCACGGCGTACGGAATGCATGGCGTACGGAATCCGTCGCCGACGCAGGGGACGGCGACTGCTTGCCGAAGGAGTGCGCATAAGGTCGGGTTGGCGTTGCTGTGCGATCTGGGACGCCGGGGACCAGTGCCCCCGATGCCCCCGAGACCGTTCGAGGCGTGCGACTGAGCGGGCTCACTTCCGCCCAGTCCACAGGAACGGTTCTAGATGCCCTGCCACTCCGGCTTGTTGGCGTAGGTGTAGCGGAAGTACTCCGCGAGCTTCAGCTTGGAGGCGGCGGCCTCGTCGACGACGACCGTGGCGTGCGGGTGCAGTTGGAGCGCGGAGGCGGGGCACACCGCGGCGACCGGTCCCTCGACGGTGGCCGCGACCGCGTCCGCCTTGCCCTCCCCGGTGGCGAGCAGCACCAGGTGCCGGGCCTCCAGGATCGTGCCGATGCCCTGGGTGATGACGTGGTGCGGGACCTGGTCGACGTCGCCGTCGAAGAAGCGCGCGTTGTCGATGCGGGTCTGCTGGGTCAGCGTCTTGATTCGGGTCCGGGAGGCCAGCGAGGAGCAGGGCTCGTTGAAGCCGATGTGCCCGTCGGTGCCGATCCCGAGCAGCTGGAGGTCCACCCCGCCGGCCGCGGTCAGCGCCTGGTCGTAGGCCTCGCAGGCCGCCTGTATGTCCTCGGCCGTGCCGTCGGGCCCGAGGAAGGCCGTCATCCGGACGCCCAGCGGCTCCAGCACCTCGCGGCGCAGCACCGAGCGGTAGGACTCCGGGTGCTCGGCGGGCAGTCCCACGTATTCGTCGAGCTGGGCGATCCGCGCCCGGGCGGTGTCCACGGCGCCGGCCTGCGTCTTCGCCGCCAGCGCCTGGTAGATGGGCAGCGGGGTGGAGCCGGTGGCCACGCCCAGCAGGGCGTCCGGCTTACGGCGCAGGAGTCGCGCCATGGCCTCGGCGATGAGCTCGCCGCCCGATCTGGCGTCAGGAACGATGACAACTTCCACGCTGGCCTGCCGTTCTGATCCGTGCCGTGTGATCCGTGTGGTTTAGACCAATCTAACAGAGCGGAGTGAAATTGCCCTCTGCATCTCATCCCGCTCGGGAACCCGCACAGGCTAGGCTGCGTTCTGGATGCTAGGGCATCCGAATATTCCCGCCCTTCAGCCTTGCTCATGGACACACGTAGTGGTCTAGTCCACAATGGACGGTGCGGGAACAGCACAAGAACTTCCGTCTTCCCCGCACAGGGAGGCGGACCGAGGACCCGGTGCTCTCTGCCCTGACTGCCCCGGCTCCTCACCTTCGGTCGACGGGACCGCACACCCCGCGGCCGATATTGCTCCGGGCTGCGGTGCCGGGAGGGTTGAGGGTCCCTCTCAGGCGCCGCGGCCCGCGGGTGTTTTTCGGACACCTCGCCGTCCCCGGGTACGCTCGCAGACGTGCCCTCCATGAACGAACTCGTACGCCAGCACACCGCACTCGACGACTCCGACCTCGAGTGGCTCCACCTGCTGGTCTCGGAGTGGCAGCTGCTCTCCGACCTCTCCTTCGCCGACCTGGTCCTGTGGGTCCCGACGAGCGACGGCGCCCGGTACGTCTCCGTGGCTCAGATGCGCCCCAACACCGGCCCGACCTCCTACCAGGACGACATGGTCGGCCACCTCGTCCCGCGCGGCCGCCGCCCCCTGCTGGACGTCGCGCTCGACGAGGGCCGCATCGTGCGCGAGGGCGACCCGGAGTGGCGTGAGGAGGTCCCCGTCCGGGTCGAGTCGATCCCCGTACGGCGTGAGGGCCGGGTCCTCGGCGTCATCGCCCGCAACACCAACCTGCTCACCGTGCGCACCCCGAGCCGCCTGGAGCTCACCTACCTCCAGAGCGCCTCCGACCTCGCGCAGATGATCGCGGCCGGCTCCTTCCCCTTCCCCAACCAGCAGATGGACATGGACGCGGCCCCACGCGTCGGCGACGGCCTGATCCGAGTCGACGGCGACGGCATCGTCCAGTACGCCTCCCCGAACGGGCTGTCCGCCTATCACCGCATGGGCCTCGCCTCCGACCTGGTCGGCCAGCACCTCGGCCAGATCACCGCCGAACTCGCGCCGACCCGGGGTCCGGTGGACGAGGCGCTCGCCAAGGTCGCCAGCGGCTGGGCGCCCCGCGAGTTCGAGATCGAGGCCAGGGACGGGGTCATCCAGTTCCGCACGATCCCGCTCAAGCCCAAGGGCACGCGCATCGGTTCTCTGGTCCTGCTCCGGGACGTCACCGAACTGCGGCGGCGCGAGCGCGAGTTGATCACCAAGGACGCGACCATCCGGGAGATCCACCACCGGGTGAAGAACAACCTCCAGACGGTGGCGGCCCTGCTGCGGCTGCAGGCCCGGCGCATCGAGTCCGAGCGCGGCCGCGAGGCCCTCGAGGAGGCCGTGCGCCGGGTGGGCTCGATCGCCATCGTGCACGAGACGCTGTCCCAGAACCTGGACGAGCGCGTGGAGTTCGACGAGATCGCCGACCGCGTCCTCGCGATGGTCGCCGAGATCTCGCCGGGCAAGGTCGCCGGCCGGCGCACCGGACGCTTCGGCATCCTGGACGCGGAGGTCGCCACCCCCCTGTCCATGGTCCTGACGGAGATCCTCCAGAACGCCCTGGAGCACGGCTTCCGCGAGGGCGAGACCGGCACCGTCGAGGTCTCCGCGGTCCGCGGCGGCACCACCAAGGAGACCCGCCTCCTGGTCACCGTCCAGGACGACGGCGTGGGGCTGCCCGAGGGCTTCGACCCGCACACCTCGGGCAACCTCGGTCTGCAGATCGTACGGACGCTGGTGGAGGGCGAGTTGGGCGGCACCTTCGACATGGTCCCCGCGCCGGAGCGTGGCACGCAGGTGATCCTGGACCTTCCGGTGCGGGCGCAGAAGTAGCAGGACCGCGGGCGTGGACGGCGGGCGCACGGGCGTGGGCGCACAGCACGAAGCCCCGGACCGTTCAGGGGTCCGGGGCTCGAATGCTCGTTGCCAGCTTGTGCTGCGCATCGGGGGTACTGCGCGCTGCGGCTCGGGGGCGGGAGATGCGTACTCGCTGTACGCGCCGCCAAGCTCAGGCTTGCGGGGCGGGTGTTGTCAGGCGGTTGCCTGACGGGCCCGGTTGCGGGCGGCGCGGCGCTTCATGGCACGACGCTCGTCCTCGCTGAGACCACCCCAGACGCCGGAGTCCTGACCGGACTCGAGCGCCCACTGCAGACACTGCTCCATAACCGGGCAGCGACGGCAGACGGCCTTGGCTTCCTCGATCTGCAGCAGCGCAGGACCGGTGTTGCCGATGGGGAAGAAGAGCTCGGGGTCTTCCTCGCGGCAAACGGCGTTGTGACGCCAGTCCATGGCTGCTACCTCTCCTTGGTATTACGTGCAGGTTGCTTGTGAATGTGAACGCTTTCACGAATCCCTCAACAAGTGAAGGGCCACCAGCCAGGTTCGCTGGCGTGGTCCTGTGGATTGAAGAGGGGTTCTGGTGATCAGTGGAGGCTGGTCTTGCGGGCCGTCCCGATCGCCACGTAGAGACTCGCAAACCTCAGCGGCGGATACAACCCCTACCGGAAAGTTTTTTTTGATTCCTCGGTGTCGACTAGGTCACAGCCGTACTTCCATGGGGTGGATCCTGGCCTAAACGTTCGAGTGAAAGGACTTCAGCCCTTTCTGCTCACACAATCACACGCAGTGCACGGCGTACGCCTGTGAACGTCACGCTTCTGCGCAGCCCTAGGTGGTCGCCGTCCATCTGAAGGGGCAGGGGGACCTTCGAATGCAAGGTGAACTGGTCCAGGTCATGGAACGAGTGCGCATGCTTGCCATGGGGTCCACGCTCGGGGGACGAAGTGAGCAACTGGGTGCCATACAGGGCAACCGCGGCGGTGGACAGACGGCTGAGACCGAGTACGTCGAGCCCGGTATCGAACGAGGCCTTAGGTGAGGCGTACACCGGGCGATTGCCCAGATAGGTCCACGGAGCCGTGTTGCAGACGATGGACAGCACCAAATCGGTCACCGGATCCGCGCCCGGCCGCTCCAGCGTGATCGACCCGTGCCGACGCTGCGACTCGCCCAGAAGCTGACGCACGGCCTGGCGGATGTAGAGGGCGTGTGTGGATCTCCGCCCGCGCTCCCGCTGCTGCTCCACCCGGCCGACCACGCCTGCGTCGAAACCGAGCCCGGCGTTGAAGGTGAACCAGCGGGACGGCACCGCCTCGTCGTCCGTGCCGGGCGTGCCGGCGGCTATGCCGAGCCCGACCGTGCGCTCTCTGCCCTCGCGCAACGCGTCCAGCAGGGCGCCGGTGGCCTCGACCGGGTCGTTGGGCAGGCCCAGCGCGCGGGCGAAGACGTTGGTCGAGCCGCCGGGGACCACCGCGAGGCCGGGCAGCCGCTCCGGGTCGGGGCCGGCGTGCAGCAGACCGTTGACGACCTCGTTGACCGTGCCGTCGCCGCCGAGGGCCACCACCAGGTCGGTGTTCCCGCTCTCCGCGGCCTGCCGACCCAGGTCGCGCGCGTGCCCGCGGTACTCGGTGGTGACCGCTTCCAGCTTCATCTCGCTCGCGAGCGCGTGGATGAGGACGTCGCGCGTCCGTGCACTGGTAGTGGTTGCTGCCGGATTGACCACGAGAAGTGCACGCATGAGTTGCAGCGTACCTACTGGGTGGTACCGGGCACAGGCCGAGGGTGGGGATCGGGTAAGAGATCGCGCGTGAGCCTCGACACGAGCGCCGGCCCGCATACGAGCCCGGACGCCGGGCATACGCGCGGGGCGACAAAGCCGCTCGGCGGGGTCGCGCGTGCGTGGGCGGCCGCGGCGCGGAGCGTCGTGCGGGCTACCCTTCTGGGGTGAGCAGTGAGCAGACTCCCGACGCCCCGGACACCGTCGTAGACACCGCCGCGGGCCCCCGCCCGCGCCGTCTGACGTACGCCGCCGCGCTGTCCGGCCTGGAGGGCCTGGCGCTGGTCGTGGGCGGGATGTGGATGCTCGTCCTCGGGCTCACCGGCGACCCGGACGACCGGCAGCAGGCCGTCACCGGCGGGGTCACCCTGATCGTGCTCGCGCTGCTGCCGCTGCTCGCCGCCCGCGGGCTGCTGGGCCTGCGCAGCTGGAGCCGGGGGCCCGCCGTCATCACGCAGATCATGGCGTTGCCCGTGGCCTACAACCTGCTGCAGGCCGACAGCATGGCGATCCCGGCGGGCATCGCCCTCGCGGCCGTCGCCGCGGCGTCGCTGGTCCTGCTCGTCAACGGCGAGACGACCCGGGCCCTCGGGATCCGGGGGCCCGGCAACGCACAGAAGTAGCGGTCGCCTTCCAAGAACGCGTCGCTACCGCGACGTACCGCTTCTTGCTACTCCTCCACCAGCAGCTTCTCGCGGAGCTGTGCCAGCGTCCGGGCCAGCAGCCGGGACACGTGCATCTGGGAGATGCCGACCTCCTGCGCGATCTGCGACTGGGTCATGTTGCCGAAGAACCGCAGCAGCAGGATCCGCTTCTCGCGCGGCGGGAGATCCTCCAGTAGGGGCTTGAGGGACTCCCGGTACTCGACGCCCTCCAGCGCCTCGTCCTCCGCGCCCAGGGTGTCCGCGACCGCCGGGGACTCGTCGTCGGTGTCGGGGACGTCCAGGGACAGCGTGGAGTACGCGTTGGCGGACTCCAGGCCCTCCAGGACCTCCTCCTCCGAGATCGCGAGCTTCTCGGCGAGCTCATGGACCGTGGGGGAGCGGCCGTGCTGCTGCGAGAGCTCCGCGGTCGCCGTGGTGAGCGCGAGCCGCAGCTCCTGCAGCCTGCGCGGCACCCGCACCGCCCAGCCCTTGTCGCGGAAGTGTCGCTTGATCTCGCCGACGACCGTCGGGGTCGCGTACGTGGAGAACTCCACGCCGCGCTCCGGGTCGAAGCGGTCGACCGACTTGATCAGGCCGATGGTGGCGACCTGGGTCAGGTCGTCCAGCGGCTCGCCGCGGTTGCGGAAGCGCCGCGCGAGGTGCTCGACGAGCGGCAGATGCATACGGACCAGCTGGTTGCGCAGCTGCGCGTACTCCGGGCTGCCGTCGTTCAGCTTGCGCAGCTCGACGAACATCGCCCGTGCCCCGCTGCGGTCCGCATGCCCGGAGGTTTCGTGCCGGGTTTCGTGCCGGGGCTCGTGCTGCGTGCCCGGCACGCTCTGTTCGCCGTCTCGCTCGTGCTCGCTCATCGTCCCGCCCGTCGCCCTCTGTCGAGCCCTGTCCTCAGCCCGGCCGGGGGAGCCCCCGATCCGCCTCTCCCGAGGCGATTCCTGCACGGCGCCGCCCGGCGAGCCGGCCTCCGCGGAGGCCGACTCGTCCTCCGGATGGGGCCGGGCCTGCTCGGGAATGCCGTCGATGCCGTCCGTCGCCATGCCTCGGGAACCGCTCGGAGAGACGGGATGTCCGGCGCTCTCGGCCGGCAGCTCCCGTGTGCCGCGCTCTTCGTCCCGCACCGGCCCGTCCCCGTTCCTCACGCCGGCCCGGGTCCCGCGCCGCGCTGTTTGTAGAGGCTGATCGAAACGGTTTTGTCGTCGTCGACGGCGGAGGAGACCTTGCCCGCGAGGGCGGACAGCACGGTCCAGGCGAAGGTGTCCCGCGCGGGGGCGTGACCGTCCGTGGTCGGCGCCGAGACGGTGACTTCGAGTGAGTCGTCGACGAGTCGGAACACGCAACTGAGCACGGAGCCCGGCACGGCCTGCTGAAGCAGGATCGCGCAGGCCTCGTCCACCGCGATGCGCAGGTCCTCGATCTCGTCCAGGGTGAAGTCCAAACGGGCCGCGAGGCCGGCCGTGGCCGTCCGCAGCACCGACAGGTAGGCACCCGCAGCCGGCAGCCGGACTTCCACGAAGTCCTGGGTCGCGGGCTCGCCTGCGATCTGGGACACCCTCACCTCCAAGGTGGTACAAGCTTTTCGGGGCCGAGGGTCGCCCCCCGGGGTAACGCGTCTGTGGTGCAGCGGTGACGCTACCGCGCTCTCAGGTTTCCTGTCCCCGGGACCCCAACCCCCTGGCGTCACTCACAGTAAAGCTGTGAACACGCTCCGTGTCTAGAGGTCTGCGGGCCCAAAAGGGAAGAGGGCGCGCCGGGTTGACGTACCCAGGCGTCAGATGGTCGAACCGTACCTGTCGGACGGCCGGACCGTCCGAGAAGTTCCCAGAACGACGGCTCAGACGAGGACATGGTCGACGAAGCACCAGCGCCAGTCCTCGCCGGGTTCGAAGGTCCGCATCACCGGATGACCGGACTCCTTGTGGTGTCCTGTGGCGTGCCGGCTCGGCGAGGAGTCGCAGCAGCCGACGTGGCCGCACGTCAGGCACAGCCGTAGTTGCACGGGGTGGGTACCGTCCCGCAGGCACTCCGGACACGTCTCGCCGAGCGGGACGGGTTCGGGGCGGGGCAGCGCGTCGGCATGCGTGCACTGTTTCATGATTGCCAGATTACGACGGGTGTGCGGACGACCGCGCGGAAAAACGAGGGCGGTTCAGACATGGACGTGATGCCACTGCTGCTGCTGGTGGCGGGGAGCGCGGCGATCGCGGCCGCGGCCCGGCGCACCCCGGTGCCCGCGCCGCTGCTGCTGGTGGCGGTCGGACTCGTGGTGTCGTACCTGCCCGGGGTCCCGGACTACACCCTGGACCCGGACGTCGTCCTTCCGCTCCTGCTGCCCCCGCTGCTCTACACGTCGGCCTCCGACAGCTCCTACCTCGACCTGCGCGCCCAGCTGCGGCCCGTCGCCCTGCTGTCGGTCGGCTACGTGCTCTTCGCGACCTTCGCCGTCGGCTGGGCCGCCTACCTGCTGGTCCCCGGGCTGCCGCTGACCGCGGCGCTGGTGCTGGGAGCGGTGGTCGCGCCGCCGGACGCCGTCGCGGCGACGGCGGTGGCCCGCCGGGTCGGCCTGCCCTCAAGGATCACCACGATCCTCCAGGGCGAGTCCCTGCTGAACGACGCCACCGCGATCACCGCCTACAAGGTGGCCCTCGCGATCGTCGTCGGCGAGGGCGCGTCCTGGGCGGGCGGCATCGAGGAGTTCCTGGTCGCAGCGGTCGGCGGCACCGCCGTGGGCCTGATCCTCATGGCTCCGCTGCACTGGCTGCGCACACACCTCAAGGAACCCCTCCTCCAGAACACGCTCTCCCTGCTGATCCCGTTCGTCGCGTACGCGGCCGCCGAGCAGTTCCACGCCTCCGGCGTCATCGCCGTGGTCGTCGTGGCGCTCTATCTCGGCCACCGCGCGTGGGAGGTCGACTTCGCCACCCGGCTCCAGGAGGAGGCGGTGTGGAAGATGGTCGCCTTCGTCCTGGAGTCGGCCGTCTTCGCGCTGATCGGCCTGCAGCTCCCGATCGTCCTGAGAGGCCTCGGCGCGTACGAGGGTCTTGACGCCGCCTGGTACGCGGTCGCCCTCTTCCTCGTGGTCGTCGCCGCCCGCTTCCTGTGGGTGTACCCGGCGACCTTTCTGCCGCGACTGCTGTCGGCCCGCATCCGCGCGCGCGAGGAGAACCCCACCTGGCGGGGGCCGATCGTCATCGCCTGGGCCGGCATGCGGGGCGTGGTCTCGCTGGCCATCGCCTTCTCCATCCCGCTCACCGTGGACCACGGCGACGCGCCCTTCCCGCACCGCAACCTGATCCTGTTCCTGACGTTCACCACCGTCATCGGCACCCTGGTGGTGCAGGGCCTGACCCTGCCCCCGCTGATCCGCCTGCTGAAGTTCCCCGGCCGGGACGCCCAGGCCGAGACGCTCGCCGAGGCCAACGCCCAGGCACAGGCCTCCCGGGTCGCCGAGGAGCGCCTGGACGCCCTCCTGGCCGACGAGCGCAACGCCCTGCCCCCACCCCTCGCCGACCGACTGCGCGACGTCCTGGAGCGCCGCCGCAACGCCGTCTGGGAGCGCCTCGGCCAGGTGAACCCGGTCACCGGCGAGACCGTCGACGACACCTACCGGCGGCTGTCCCGCGAGATGATCAGCGCCGAGCGCGCGATGTTCGTCCGGCTGCGCGACGGCCGCTACATCGACGACGAGATGCTGCGCACGCTCCTGCGCCGGCTGGACCTGGAGGAGGCGGCGGCGTACCGGGAGGCGGGCTGAGAGGTGTCTATGCAGGGAACGGCGACCCCGTCACGACCGCCGCGAGCCGCGTCCCGCGCGGGAAGGCGCCCTCCTCGGCCAGGGCGACAAGTCCATAGAGCAACTTGGCGACATAGAGACGCTCGACCGGCAGACCGTGCCGTCGCCCGAAGTCCTCGGCGAAGGCGTCGAGTTCGGGAGTGACGCGCGCGTAGCCGCCGAAGTGGAAGCGCTCGTCGAGCCGCCACGCGCCCATGGGACCGCCGAAGGCCGCCGTCTGCAGGGTCCGTATCTCGTCTCCCAGGAAGCCGCCCTTGAGCACCGGCACGCCGAGGGCCCGCTGGTCGGGGGCGAGCCCGGCGGCCAGACCGGCGAGGGTGCCGCCCGTGCCGCAGGCGACGGCGACGACGTCCGCCCGGCCGCGCAGCTCCTCCCCGAGCGCCCGGCAGCCCCGGACGGCCGCCGCGTTGCTGCCGCCCTCCGGGACGACGTACGCCCCCTCCGCGCCCGCCTCGCGCAGCACCCGCGCGACGACGTCCGGATCGGTCTTGCGGCGGTACGTCGAGCGGTCCACGAAGTGCAGCCGCATGCCGTCGGCCGAGCACCGGGCCAGCGAGGGGTTCAGCGGCCGCCCGGCCAGCTCGTCGCCGCGCACCACGCCCACCGTGGGCAGCCCGAGGAGCCGGCCCGCGGCCGCCGTGGCCCGCAGATGGTTGGAGTACGCGCCGCCGAACGTGAGGACCGTCCGCCCCGCCGCCCGCTCCAGGTTGGGGGCGAGTTTGCGCCACTTGTTGCCGATCAGCTCCGGATGGATCAGGTCGTCGCGCTTCAGCAGCAGCCGTACGCCGTGCCGGGCGAACCGGTCGTCGGCCGCCTCCCGGAGCGGAGAGGGCAGGCGGGGGCGCAGGTCGGTCACCCGCTCATTGTCGAACACCGTTCGGTGAAACGTGCCTCTTCCCTGCCCCCGGTGATCCATTCCCGCTCTTTCGTGTAATAGCACGAGCACACTCTGTGATGGAAGGCTTGCCCGCGTGAACAGTGCACGGGCGCAGTTCGGCGCTCGTGCATGAATCAGGAGGGCATTTCTCTATGTCGGTAGGCGAAGAAGTCCGCGCGGAGCAGGGCAAGCCACAGCAGAGTCTCGGCACTGCGGCCGCACGGAACCTGGCCACCACGACCAAGTCCGCACCGCAGATGCAGGAGATCAGCTCCCGCTGGCTGCTGCGGAACCTGCCCTGGGTCGATGTGCAGGGCGGTACGTACCGGGTCAACAGGCGGCTCACCTATGCGGTCGGCGACGGCCGCATCACATTCGTCAAGACCGGCGACCGGGTCGAGGTCATTCCGCATGAGCTGGCCGAACTGCCCGCGCTGCGTTCGTACGGGGACGAGGAGGTGCTCGGCGAGCTCGCCCAGCGCTGCCGGCAGCGGGAGTTCGGCCCCGGCGAGGTGATCGCCTCCTTCGGCGGTCAGACCGACGAGGTCTATCTGCTGGCGCACGGCAGGGTCGAGAAGGTCGGCACCGGACCCTACGGCGACGACCAGGTCCTCGGAGTCCTCGCCGACGGCGCGTACTTCGGCGACCACGCCCTGCTCGACGCGGACGCCATCTGGGAGTACACCGCCCGCGCGGACACCGCCTGCACGGTGCTGGTCCTGACCCGCCAGGACGTCGAGCAGCTCGCGGAGCGCGCCGACTCCTTGCGCGAACACCTTCAGGCGCTGCGCGCGATCCCGGAGCAGCGCACCAACAAATACGGCGAGAAGGAAGTCGACCTGGCCGCGGGCCACGCCGGCGAGCCGGACATCCCGCACACCTTCGTGGACTACGACGCCCGGCCGCGTGAGTACGAACTGAGCATCGCCCAGACCGTCCTGCGCATCCACTCGCGCGTGGCCGACCTCTACAACCAGCCCATGAACCAGACCGAGCAGCAGTTGCGGCTGACGGTCGAGGCGCTCAAGGAGCGCCAGGAGCACGAACTCGTCAACAACCGGGAGTTCGGACTCCTCCACAACTGCGAGTACGACCAGCGGATCCAGCCGCACGACGGCGTGCCCAGCCCGGACGACCTGGACGAACTGCTCAGCAGGCGGCGCGGCACCAAGTTCCTCCTCGCGCATCCGCGCGCGATCTCCGCGATCGGCCGTGAGCTCAACAAGCGCGGGCTCGTGCCCGAGACGATCGACGTCGGCGGCAACCGGATCCCCACCTGGCGCGGGGTGCCGATCTACCCGTGCAACAAGATCCCGGTCACCGAGGCCCGCACCAGCTCCATCATCGCCATGCGTGTCGGCGAGCAGGACCAGGGCGTCATCGGCCTGCGCCAGTCCGGCATCCCGGACGAGATCGAGCCGAGCCTGTCCGTGCGGTTCATGGGCATCAACGAACAGTCGATCATCAACTACCTGGTCACGGCCTACTACTCGGCCGCCGTCCTGGTGCCGGACGCGCTGGGCGTCCTGGAGAACATCGAGATCGGCCGCTGGCGGTGACCTCCGCCACCAGGCGGTTCCGGGGCGATGCGCGCGAAAGGCGGAGGTCCATCGGGAGCCAGGGGGAGACCGGTCCGGGACCGCTCGACGGGCAGGAGGCGGCGGCGATCCTGGAGCGCGCGCGGGCGTCGGTCGACCCCGAACTGCGGTCGGCCCTCGACGCGTTGCCCGGCTCGATGCGTCGGGTCGCGCTCTACCACTTCGGCTGGGAGCACGCGGACGGCACCCCGGCCGCGGGCAACCCGGGCAAGGCGATCCGTCCCGCGCTCGTCCTCGCCGCGGCCGCCGCGCTCGGCGGCCCGGCGGCCCGCGCGGCGGCCGCCCGGGCCGCCGCGGCGGTCGAGCTGGTTCACAACTTCACGCTGTTGCACGACGACGTGATGGACCGGGACACCACCCGCCGGCACCGCCCCACCGCCTGGACCGTGTTCGGCGACGCCGACGCGATCCTCGCCGGGGACGCGCTGCAGGCGCTCGCCCTCGGACTGCTCGCCGAGGACCCGCACCCGGCGTCCTCGGCGGCCGCCGCCCGGCTCGCGGCCTGTGTGGTCGAGCTGTGCGCCGGGCAGCAGGCGGACACGGCCATGGAGCGGCGCGGCCCCGCCGAGGTCACCCTGGACGAGGTGCTCGCCATGGCCGAGGCCAAGACGGGCGCGCTGCTCGGCTGCGCCTGCGCCGTGGGCGCGCTGTACGCCGGGGCGGCCGAGGAGGACGTCGACGCGCTGGACGCGTTCGGCCGTGAGGCCGGGCTGGCCTTCCAGCTCATCGACGACGTCATCGGCATATGGGGCGACCCGCGGCACACCGGCAAGCCGGCCGGCGCGGACCTCGCCGCCCGCAAGAAGTCCCTGCCCGTGGTCGCCGCGCTGGCCTCCGGCACCCCGGCGGCCGGCGAGCTGGCCGAGCTGTACGCGGCGCCCTACACACCGGACGACCTGGACCGCACGGCGCTGGCCGTCGAGCTGGCAGGCGGCCGCGAGTGGGCGCAGGACCAGGCGGCCGACCGGATGTCCCGCGCGATGGACGAACTGGCCCGGGCGATCCCGGACCCGGAGTCCGCGGGCGGCCTGCTGTCCCTGGCGGAGTTCGTGACCCGACGCAGCACATAGTCGTACGCATGTGCGACTGCGTGTCGGCGTCACCGGTCCGGCGGGTCCCGCGCATCCCCACGGTGCGCGGGGCCCGCCTTCACCTATGGCGCCTTCACCTACGGCGCGGACGTCCGGAGTGGATGCAGAGAGTGGACGCACGGGAGGGGGCGTCGACGGCTCTGCCGTCCTACTCTGAGGACATGGACAGGGAACAACGCGTCTGTTCGGCCTGCGGGCAGCCCGTGCAGTCCGTCATCCGGCGGCACAAGACCCTGGGCGCCTGGGTCCCGCGCTGGGTCCCGGGCCCGTGCCACAACCCGAAGTGCGAGGAGTACGTCGAGGAGGGTGCCCAGCCCGCCGAAGACGAGCCCGAAGCGCCGACCGCCCGGACTTCATGACGCCCGGGCGTCCCGCTGCCGTGGCGGTCGGCGACCCGTGCGCCCCTAGCTAGGGCCTGACGCTCGTCGCCCTCGGCAGTCCGCCCGTGTCCGCGTCGCGGCCCGTCAGGCAGTACAGGCCGCCCGCCGGGTCGCGCATCACCGTCCAGTGGGGGTGTCCGGCGACGAAGGACGCGCCGAGCCGTTCGTGCCGGGCGCGGACGGCGTCGATGTCCGGGCCGGCGGCCAGGTCGAGGTGGGCGGCGGCCGGAGCCTCCTCGTCGAGCCGCTGGAGCAGGATGCGGATCGGCAGCCCGGACGGCGGCGCGACCACGTGGAACTCGGGCAGGGAACCGGACCGGGACGTCCAGTCGGGCAGAAGCGCGCTCCAGAAGGCGACTTCGGCGTCGTAGGCGGACGGCGGGACGTCGAGGCTCACCTGGTCCAGGCGGCTGCCGTCGACCACGGGCGGCCGGACGGACTCCCCGTGCCACGGCACCGCGCAGAACGACTGCCCGGCGGGGGAGCGCAGAACGGCCCACCCGTCGTACGCGCCGACCGTCTCCGCTCCCAGCCCCAGCGCCGCCCCGACGAACCCGGGCACGTCCTCGACGGCGAAGTCGAGATGCGCCCCGCCGACGCCGTCGGCGACTCCCTGGATCTTCACACAGGCGTCGGTCTGCTCCGGTAGGTGCGGCGGGCCCGGCAGGAGAGTGGCGAACTCTTCCTGTTCGCCCCGGAGTTCGGACAGCCGGGTGCCTGTGACGGCGGTCCAGAAGGCGGCCGCCCGCGCGAAGCCCTCGACGGGCCGGTCGACGAAGGCGTACGTCCAGCGGACGGGCACGGAGGCGGGGACAGGGGCGCTCATGCAGTGATCGTAGATCGGTGGTCTGCCCACGGGTTCCTCACCCGATGGGCACGGGGACCTGGAACAGGCTTTGCCTCCAGTTCGCCTCGTGTACGTAAGCGCTTGCTCTCATGAGGGAATGGACCACAGGATCGCCTCCGCCTCGCTGGTCCCGGCGACTCGCGGAGGTGCGCTGGGGCGTCGCGGGCCGCATGGTGATCGCATGGCTGGTCACCCTGCCCGCCGCGGCGCTGATCGGCGGCGTCGTCCTCGCTTCCCGCCGCGATCCCGTGGACGCGCACGACGTCGACGTCTGATCGTGCTGCCCGTGCCGCAGTTCCACTGAGACGAATGCAACGGAGAACGGGATGGCGACACCGCCCCTGCTGTCGGAACTGTCCGAACTATCAGAACTGTCAGAGGCGGCCGGCCTCCGGGTCGACCACAGCGATCACGACGACCCCGTCCTCGTGCGGCCGGACGGGCGTCCGGTCGACACCTGGCGGGAGAACTATCCGTACCCGCACCGCATGGAGCGCAAGGAGTACGACTGGCACAAGCGGCTCCAGCAGATCGAACTGCTGAAGCTGCAGAGCTGGATCAAGGAGACGGGACGCCGGCTCGTCATCGTCTTCGAGGGACGCGACGCGGCCGGCAAGGGCGGCACCATCAAGCGGTTCACGGAGCACCTCAACCCGCGCGGCGCACGGGTCGTGGCCCTGGAGAAGCCGACCGAGCGCGAGCGGGGGCAGTGGTACTTCCAGCGGTACGTCGAACAGCTGCCGACCGCGGGCGAGATCGTGCTCTTCGACCGGTCCTGGTACAACCGGGCCGGCGTCGAGCGGGTCATGGGCTTCTGCACCGACGACGAGTACCGGCGCTTCGTGCGCCAGGCGCCGATGTTCGAGCGCATGCTCGTGGACGACGGCGTGGATCTGGTGAAGTTCTGGTTCTCGGTGTCCCAGGGCGAGCAGCGCACCCGGTTCACGATCCGCCGGATCGACCCCGTACGGCAGTGGAAGCTCAGCCCGATGGACCTCGCCTCGCTGGACCGCTGGGACGACTACACCGCGGCCAAGGTCGCCATGTTCCGCGAGACGGACACGACGTACGCGCCCTGGACGGTGGTCAAGAGCAACGACAAGAAACGGGCCCGGGTCGAGGCCATGCGCAGCGTGCTCGCCCGCTTCGACTACGCCGACAAGGACGAGGAGGTCGTCGGCACCCCTGATCCGCGCATCGTGGGCGAGGCGGCGGGCCTGCTGGAGGCGGGCGAGGACGACAGCGGCGACGGGTCCGGCGTTCCTGAAACGCCCATGCAGGTGTGAGTACTCGTACTCATGCCTGAGCGCGGCTCCCGGTCCACCGTGGAGATCACCCACCCGGACCGACCCGAAGGACACCGCGATGCCGAACGCCTCCCGCCCGCGCCGCCTCCTCGCACTCGCCACGGACAGCGTGCCCGCCCGGGGCTATCTGGCCGTCGTCGCGGCCTCCGTCGGAGCCATGTTCCTCTTCCCGGAGAGCCCCGTCGCCACGAGCCCCCTGGTGCTCACGGCGCCCCTCTCCCTCCTGGGGGTGGTGCTCCCCTTCGGCCCCGGCGCCGAGGGCGGCGGGGCGGCCGAGGCACTGGCCACCGGCTTCTGGGTCGGATGGCTCCTCCTGTGCGCCCTCGTGAACGCCGCCGTGCTCGGCGCCCTCGCCGCGAGATCCCCTGAACGCCCTCGCCTACGGGGGATCCGCGCCCTGCTGGCGCCCGCGGTGGACAACTGGCTCGCGCGCGGCTATCTCGCCGTGGTCGCGGTGGCGGTGGGCTTCTTCCTGTGCGCCGACTACGTGCTGCTGGACCCGGGTTTCGCCGGCATCTGGCCGCTCATGACCACGGCCCCGCTCAGCATCCTCGCGCTCCTGGTGCCGACCCCCGCGGAATACTCCTCGCTCACCTGGCTGAACTCCCTGATCTTCGCCACCGGCACGTCCCTGGCCGGCCTGTTCAACGCCGCACTGCTCGGCCGCCTCGCCCACAACCTCCGGACGCGGGAGCCGCGCGAGACCGCCTGAGGGGGAGGGCAGAAGCAGACCGCACCCGGACCCTCAAGGACGCCGTTGTCGGCGGCCTGTGGGCCGGGTGCGGGCAGATCGACCCAGGCGATCGAAGAAATCGCAGGTCAAACGGCATGATCGGAGATCAAGCCTTCTTCGTCTCCCAGAAGATCTTGTCGATCTCGGCGATCAGCTCCAGGGCCTTCTCGCCGGTCTTCGGGTCCGTCGAGGCCTTGGCGGCCGACAGGGCCTTCAGGGTGTCGTTGACGAGCGTGTGCAGCTCCGGGTACTTCTCGAAGTGCGGGGGCTTGAAGTAGTCGCTCCACAGCACGGAGACGTGGTGCTTCGCGAGCTCGGCGCGCTGCTCCTTGATGACGGTGGCGCGCGCCTGGAAGTGCGGGTCGTCGTTGGCGGCAATCTTTTCCTGGACGGCCTTCACCGACTCCGCCTCGATGCGGGCCTGGGCCGGGTCGTACACGCCGCAGGGCAGGTCGCAGTGTGCGCTGACCTTGACCTTGGGGGCAAACAGGCGGGAAAGCATGGAGCGTTCCTTCCTCGTGATCGTCTTCTCAGGTGGGACATTACTCCCTGCAAGACGGGTTTTGGCGGGTGCCCCCATGGGCTTAGGACAAAAGTCCGGGGTCAGACTGGGACTGGTGGAGGAACCGACCGGGGAGGTGCCGGCGATGCCGGAGCTGTCGCAGGAGACCGAGCGCGGGCGGGCGGCCGCGTTGTTCGGGCTGGCCGAGGTGACCGGCCCGTCGATGGTGCCCACGCTGTACCACGGGGACCGGCTGGTGGTGCGGTACGGGGCCAGGGTCCGGCCCGGGGACGTGGTCGTGCTGCGGCACCCCTTCCAGCAGGACCTGCTGGTGGTGAAGCGGGCCGTGGAGCGGCGGGACGGCGGATGGTGGGTCCGCGGGGACAACGCGTACGCAGGCGGCGACAGCACCGACTACGGGGCCGTGCCCGACGAGCTGATCCTGGGCCGGGTCCGGCTGCGCTACCGCCCGTTGAAGCCGGATCAGCGCTCGCCGCTGGCGAAGGTGCGCTGGGCGCTGTCGGCGGCCAGGCCGGTGTCGGCCGTGCGGTCGGCCTCCAGGCGTTTGCGGGCCCGGTAGGCGGCCACGTTGGCGCGGGTCGCGCAGCGGTCGGAGCAGTAGCGCCGGGAGCGGTTGGTGGAGGTGTCGAGGTAGGCGTTGCGGCAGGGGGCGGCCTCGCACAGGCCCAGGCGGTCGACGCCGTACTCGGTGAGATGGAAGGCCAGGCCCATGGCCGCGATCGCGGCGTAGCCGGCCGTCGGGTTCGACGGGTGGTCGGCGAGGTGCATGTGCCACAGCGGGCGGCCGTTGTCGTCGCGGACGTCATGGCCGGAGATCTGCGGGCTCACCGGGAACTCCAGCAGCAGGGAGTTCAGCAGGTCCACGGCGAGCGTCTCGTCGTCGCCGTCGGCCGCCTCGAAGACCGCACGCAGCCGGGCCCGGACCGAGCGGAACCGGGTGACGTCCGCGTCGGTGGCGCGGCGGGCCGCCGACTGGCTGGCCCCGAAGAGGTCGCGGACCGCCTCGACCGAGGTCAGCGAGTCCTTGCCGCGGGCCGGTTCCTCGCTGTTGACGAGACGTACGGCGTAGTCCGAGTAATAGGCCAGTTCCACTTGTAGTCCTTACAGGGGGGCTCTAGGGTCGGGATGCGGGCGGAGTAACGGCCGGTCGTGCTTACAGGGTATTACGTGACATACGCGGCGGAGGGTTGCGATGACGGACGCGCGGACGACGAGCACGACGACGGGGGCGACGGGGGCGACCACGGGGGCGACCACGACCGGCGCCGACTGGGCGGCCTGGCAGCAGAGCTGGGACCGGCAGCAGGAGTGGTACATGACCGACCGGGAGGACCGCTTCCGGATCATGCTGGACATGGTCGAGGCGCTCGTCGGGCCCGCCCCGCGCGTCCTCGACCTCGCCTGCGGCACCGGCACGGTCACCGCCCGCCTCCTGACCCGCCTCCCCGACGCCACCAGCACCGGCCTCGACCTCGACCCGGCCCTCCTCGCCATCGCCGAGGGCACCTTCGCGGGGGACGACCGCGTCACCCTCGTGACGGCCGACCTCACCGACCCCGACTGGACGACGAAGCTGCCGCACCCGTCGTACGACGCCGTCCTGACCGCCACGGCCCTGCACTGGCTGCACAGCGAACCCCTCGCGCGCCTCTACGGTCAGGTCGCGGAGCTCGTCCGCGACGGCGGTGTCTTCATGAACGCGGACCACATGATCGACGACACGACGCCCCGGATCAACGCGGCGGAGCGCGCACAGCGTCACGCCCGCATGGATCAGGCCAAGGCCGACGGCGCCCTCGACTGGGCCGAGTGGTGGCAGCTGGCGGCCCAGGACCCGGTCCTCGCCGGACCCACGGCCCGGCGCTTCGAGATCTACGGCGAGCACGCCGACGGCGACATGCCCTCCGCCGCCTGGCACGCGCGCGTACTGCGCGAGAAGGGCTTCGCCGAGGCCCGCCCGGTCTGGCGGTCCCCGTCGGACACCCTGCTGCTCGCGCTCAAGTAGGGCCGCCCGCTCGGCGAGGCGGCACGCGAAGGGGCGGTACGGGAATCCCGTACCGCCCCTTCGCGTGCGTCGTGGCGCTACAGCACCGTCGTGGCGCTACAGCACCTTGGACAGGAAGGCCTGCGTCCGTTCGTGCTGCGGGTTGGTCAGGACGTCGCGCGGGTTGCCGGACTCGACGACCACCCCGCCGTCCATGAAGACCAGGCTGTCGCCGACCTCGCGGGCGAAGCCCATCTCGTGGGTGACGACGACCATCGTCATCCCGGACTCGGCCAGGTCGCGCATGACGTCGAGGACGTCGCCGACCAGCTCCGGGTCGAGGGCCGAGGTCGGCTCGTCGAACAGCATCAGCTTCGGGTCCATCGCGAGGGCCCGGGCGATGGCGACGCGCTGCTGCTGGCCGCCGGAGAGCTGCGCGGGGTAGCTCCCGGCCTTGTCGGCCAGGCCCACGCGGTCCAGGAGCTGCAGGGCGCGCTCCTTGGCCTGGGCCTTGTTCGTGCCCTTGACCTGGACCGGGGCCTCGATGACGTTCTCCGCCGCCGTCATGTGCGGGAACAGGTTGAAGCGCTGGAAGACCATGCCGATGTCCCGGCGCTTCAGCGCGACCTCGCTGTCCTTGAGCTCGTACAGCTTGTCGCCCTTCTGGCGGTAGCCCACCAGGTCCCCGTCGACGTACAGGCGGCCGGCGTTGATCTTCTCCAGGTGGTTGATGCACCTGAGGAAGGTCGACTTGCCGGAGCCGGACGGGCCGATGAGGCAGAACACCTCGCCGTTCTTGACCTCCAGGTCGATGCCCTTGAGGACCTCGACCAGCCCGAAGGACTTGTGGACGCCCTCGGCCTTCACCATCGCGGTCATGCCGTGCTCCTCGAGGATCCGAACAGGTTCGCCCTGATCTTCTGGAAGACCGTGGGCGGCAGGCTGTGGCTGCTGCCACGGGCGTAGTAGCGCTCCAGGTAGTACTGGAAGACGCTGAAGATGCTGGTCATGACCAGGTACCAGATCGACGCGACGAACAGCAGCTCCATCACGGCGTACGACGAGGAGCCGATCACCGAGGTCGAACGCAGCAGCTCGTTGTACGTCACCACGTACACCAGCGACGAGGTCTTCAGCATGTTGATGAACTCGTTGCCGGTCGGCGGCACGATCACCCGCATCGCCTGCGGGATGACGATCCGGCGCAGCGTCTTGCCGTGGCTCATGCCGAGCGCGTGCGCGGCCTCGGTCTGGCCCTCGTCGACGGCCAGCAGGCCGGCGCGGCAGATCTCAGCCATGTACGCGGCCTCGTTCAGGCCGAGGCCCAGCAGGGCGCACATGAACGGCGTCATGACGTCCGTCATCTCGTCCTTGTAGATCGGACCGAGGTTCAGGACGGGGAAGATCAGCGCCAGGTTGAACCACATCAGCAGCTGGACGTAGACCGGCGTGCCGCGGAAGAACCAGATGTACAGCCAGGCGACGGTGCTGGTCACCGGGTTCTTCGACAGCCGCATCACGGCCAGCACGACGCCCAGGACCACGCCGAGCACCATGGACAGGACGCTGATCAGCAGGGTGCGCCCAGCGCCCGCCACGACGGTCGAGTCGAACACCTTGTCGGACACCGCGTGCCACTGGATGTCGCCGTTGGCGAACGCGTTGGCGAGCAGCGCGAGCAGCGCGACGACGATCACACCGCTGACCCAGCGGCCGTAGTGGCGCACCGGGATGGCCTTGATGGCCTCCGGCGGTCCGGAGAACTCCGCGTCCTTCGCGACCGGGGGCGTGTCCTCGGGTGGTGCGCCGGCGTCGGACTTGTCGAGCTTGTCAGTCATGGGGACTGCCCTTCGAAGGCTTCAAAAGGTGCGGGTGGATCACTTGCCGCCGTTGATCGCGGAGGCCTTGATCGCGCCGCTCTCGGCGCCCCACTTCTCCAGCGCCTTCTGGTACGAGCCGTCCTTGATGATCGCGTCGACGGCCTCCTTCAGGGCGTCGCGCAGCTGGGTGTTCTTCTTGTCGACGACGATGCCGAACGGGCCGGCGTCGTACTGCTCGCCGACGAGCTCGAAGGTGTTGCCGCCGTCGGCCTTACGGGTCATGTCCAGGGCGACCGGGTAGTCGTTGACGCCGGCCACCGCGCCGCCCGACTTCACGCGGGTCTGGGCCTCGGTGTCGTTCTCGAAGGACTCGATCTTGAGGGCCTTCTTGCCGCCGTCCGTGCAGGTCTTGGACTGGGCCTGCAGGGCCTCCTCGTACGTCGTGCCCCGCTGCACCGCCACCGTCTGACCGCAGAGGTCGTCGATGGACTGGATGCCCTTGGGGTTGCCCTTCTTGACGTAGATGGCGGTGCCCGCGGTGAAGTAGTCGACGAAGTCGACGCCCTCGCCCAGCTTCTTGCCGCTGTCGTCCAGGCCCTCCTGGCGCTGCTTGTTGTCCGTGATCGACGACATCGCCACGTCGTAGCGGCCGGTGTTGACCGCCGTGATCAGGCCGTCGAAGGCGCCGGAGGTGAACTTGAACTCGACGCCGAGCTGCTTGCCGAGCGCGGCCGCGATGTCGGGGTCGACGCCCACGATCTTGCCGTTGGAGACGGACTCCATCGGGGCGTACTCGGCGTTGGTGCCGACCTCGATGACGCCCTTCTTCTGGATGTCCGCGGGCAGCTTGGAGAACAGCGGCGCCGTGTTGGCCCCGCTCGACGACTCGGAGGAGCTGCCGCCGCTGTCGGTCTGGTCGCCGCAGGCGGTGAGCAGCAAGGCGCCCGCGACCGCGAGGGATCCGACCGCTGCCAGGCGGGTGCGCGCGGCGGTCGTGCGTCGGGTGGAGCTTGCGGTCATGGTGGGTTCCTCCGGCGGATGGATGGAGATGCCGATGGGTCGACGAGAACACACACCTTCGGGTGTCGCGACCTCGTGTGATTACGGCATCTTGCCATTCGGACGACGGCATTCAGGGGGCCAGCCATGTCAAAATCGGATAACGGGCGACCCCCGAATCGCATCAGTCCGGTACATCGCGGCCGGACACAGCCGGATCATCTGCGGGAATCCCTCGTTCCGGCCGGAAGTTCTCCGGTTCGTCTCAGGCCCATCTCCGGATGTGATCACCGGTGATCCAGTGCGTTCGTCCAGGTCCGTACCTGTCAAGGGTTTGTCCGGTACTTGTCCACTCCGCGCGCATGAGTCATGTCACTGAGATATGACTGGATCATGATCGAGGTACGGACCGGGGTGCGGGCGGGATGTGGAGGCGGCCGTCGTGAGCTGGGCGGACTGTGGGAGTCCTGCAACGGACGCCATGTGACCTTGCACTGATTGGACTCGTCGGCGGCGGTGTCCGTCCGGTAAGAAGGTTCTTTACACCCCTCATCCGGGGCTCAGGGCGCGTGTGCGGCGCGCCCGACGCGCAGGCGCCCGTACGCATCACCTCTGGGCCCTGTGCGATGCCCGCCCACTCCTCAATCAGGAGTGGCCACCCTCAAACCATGAACATCTAAGGGGTACGACACAGTGGCAGCGGAGATCGTCAATCCTCGCAGCGAGAGCGCGGACCGAACGGGCCAGGAGGGCGGTGCGGAGCCCCTCGACTCGTTCGATCCGGTGTTCGCGCTGCACCGGGGCGGAAAGATGGCCGTGCAGGCCACCGTCCCGGTCCGCGACAAGGACGACCTGTCCCTCGCTTACACGCCCGGCGTCGCGCGCGTGTGCACCGCGATCGCGGAGCAGCCGGACCTGGTCAACGACTACACCTGGAAGTCGTCCGTCGTCGCCGTCGTGACCGACGGCACGGCCGTCCTCGGCCTCGGGGACATCGGGCCGGAGGCCTCCCTTCCGGTCATGGAAGGCAAGGCCATCCTCTTCAAGCAGTTCGGCGGGGTCGACGCGGTTCCGATCGCGCTCGCCTGCACGGACGTGGACGAGATCGTCGAGACGGTGGTGCGTCTCGCGCCGTCCTTCGGCGGGGTCAACCTGGAGGACATCTCGGCGCCGCGGTGCTTCGAGATCGAGCGCAGGCTCCAGGAGCAGCTCGACATCCCGATCTTCCACGACGACCAGCACGGTACGGCGATCGTGACGCTGGCGGCGCTGCGGAACGCTGCGCGGCTGAGCGGGCGGGGCATCGGCGAGCTGCGGGCCGTCATCTCGGGCGCCGGCGCGGCCGGTGTCGCCATCGCGAAGATGCTGGTCGAGGCCGGTATCGGAGACGTCGCGGTCGCCGACCGCAAGGGCGTCGTCTCCGCGGACCGGGGCGACCTCACCGACGTCAAGCGCGAGCTGGCCGGGTTCACCAACAAGGCCGGGCTGAGCGGCTCCCTCGAGGACGCGCTGGCCGGCGCCGACGTCTTCATCGGCGTCTCCGGCGGTACGGTCGCGGAGGAGGCGGTGGCCTCGATGGCTCAGGGCGCCTTCGTCTTCGCGATGGCCAACCCGAACCCCGAGGTGCATCCGGAGGTCGCCCACAAGTACGCGGCGGTCGTCGCCACCGGGCGGTCGGACTTCCCGAACCAGATCAACAACGTGCTGGCGTTCCCGGGGATCTTCGCGGGTGCGCTGCAGGTGCGGGCGTCCCGGATCACCGAGGGCATGAAGCTGGCGGCGGCCGAGGCGTTGGCGGGGGTCGTCGGTGACGACCTCGCGGCCGACTACGTCATTCCGTCGCCCTTCGACGAGCGGGTCGCTCCTGCGGTGACCGCGGCGGTCGCTGCGGCGGCTCGGGCGGAAGGGGTTGCGCGTCGCTGACGTGCGGTCCCTTGAATGGCTCCGTCCGTTTGGGCGGGGCCATTTCCTTTGCCCACCCGCCCGCCCGTTCGGGTGACCCACCAGCGCACCGTCCCCGGGGGCTCCGCCCCCGCGCCCCCGCATCGGCCCTGAACGGGCCTCGTCCTCAAACGCCGGACGGGCTGGGGCGCCCTGGGCGGGGTTCGACCGTCGTCGTGGGCAGGGCAGGGCAGGGCGGGGTGAGGCGAGGTGGGTGGGGCGGGGCGCCCTGGGCGGTGCTCGACCATTGCCGCCGAACGGGCTGCCGTGTCCTGAGGGGCGCTCGAGCGTCGCCGTTGGGCGGGGCGGGTGTCCTGGGCGGTGCTCGACCATTGCCGCCGAACGGGTTGCCGTGTCCTGAGCGGTGCTCGACCGTCGCCGCCGGACGGGGGAGCGTCGGGCACGGGTGGGTGGCCGGTGTTCGGCCGGCGCCGCCGGTCGAGCCGGGAGCGCAAGAGGGCATGTCTCACAGGTCGCCCCGGTTTCGCTTGCCGCCTGTGGACCCTAGGGTCGGCTTCATGTTCGCTGTCTACGCCGCCCGAATCGACCGCGACCAGCCGCTTTCCGGACTGGAGTTGGGGGAGCGTCCCGCCCCCGAGGCCCGTCCCGGCTGGAGTGTCGTCGAGGTGCGGGCCGCCTCCCTCAACCACCACGACCTCTGGTCCCTGCGCGGCGTCGGCCTCGCGCAGGACAAGCTGCCGATGATCCTCGGCTGCGACGCCGCCGGCGTCGACGCGGACGGCAACGAGGTCGTCCTGCACTCCGTGATCGGACAGAGCGGTCACGGCGTCGGCCCCGAGGAGCCCCGTTCCATCCTCACCGAGCGCTATCAGGGCACCTTCGCCGAGCGGGTCGCCGTACCGACGTGGAACATCCTGCCCAAGCCCAAGGAGCTCTCCTTCGAGGAAGCCGCCTGTCTGCCCACGGCCTGGCTGACGGCGTACCGCATGCTCTTCACCAACGCGGGGGTACGGCCGGGCGACTCGGTCCTCGTGCAGGGCGCCGGCGGCGGTGTCGCCACGGCGGCCATCGTGCTCGGCAAGGCGGCCGGGCTGCGGGTCTTCGCCACCAGCAGGGACGAGGCCAAGCGGAAGCGGGCGCTGGAACTGGGCGCCGTGGAGGCGGTGGAGCCGGGGGCACGGCTGCCGCAGCGCGTGGACGCCGTCATCGAGACCGTAGGGGCCGCCACCTGGTCCCACTCGGTGAAGTCCCTCCGGCCCGGCGGCACGCTCGTCATCTCCGGCGCCACCAGCGGCGACCGCCCCTCGCACGCCGAGCTCACCCGCATCTTCTTCCTCGAGCTCAAGGTCGTCGGCTCCACGATGGGCACCAAGGACGAGCTGGAGGACCTGCTGTCCTTCTGCGCCGCCACCGGAGTGCGCCCCGTCATCGACGAGGTGCTGCCGCTCGACCGGGCCCGCGAGGGCTTCGAACGGCTCGCGTCCGGCGACCAGTTCGGCAAGGTGGTTCTCACTCACTCCTGATGTGCCGCTGGCGTACTGCTGAGTACTGCTGAAGTACGGCTGGTGTGTCGCTGCCGCGCTGTCTTGTGTGTCAACTTCAATTGACAGGCTGCCTCTGTCAACGTAGGTTGACGTCATGACCGAAGCAACGGATCTCGCCGCGCGCGCAGGCGACCGCGATCCACGGGTCGGACTGCGCGCCGTCGCCGCACTGCGTCGGCTGCTGGAGCAGCTGGAGGCGGTGCAGGTGCGCAGTGCGCGCAATCAGGGCTGGTCGTGGCAGGAGATCGCCGCCGAACTCGGCGTCAGCAGGCAGGCCGTCCACAAGAAGCACGGGAGGCAGTGATGTTCGAACGGTTCACGAAGGACGCCCGGGCCGTGGTGCAGGGCGCCGTCTCGCACTGCGAGAGCTCGGGCGCACGGACCGTCGGCGTCGAGCACATGCTGCTCGCGCTGCTGGACCGTGAGGCCGGCCGCGCTTCCTTCGCGCTGGCCGCCCTCGGGCTTGCGGAGCGCAAGGACTCGGTGCGGGAGGCGGTGCGGGAGGCCAGGCGGCGCGCCGGGCTGTCCCGGGCCGACTCCGACGCCCTCGCCGACCTCGGCATCGACGTCTCGGAGATCGTCTCCCGGGTCGAGGAGGCGCACGGCGTGGGAGCCATGTCCGGCGACCGGCCCGACAAGGGCGGCTGGACGGGCCGCCGCCCCTTCGGCCGGGACGCCAAACGGATCCTGGAACGCTCCCTGCGCATGGCGACGGCCCAGCGCGACCGCCACATCGGCGACGAGCACATCCTCCTCGCCCTGACCGTCCTCCCCGGCGTGGCCGCGGAGGTTCTGGCCGACCACGGAGTCACCCACGCGTCCCTGAACCGGGTGCTCTACGGCGGGGGAGAGGCCCAGGCGAGCTGACGGACGGCGAGCTGACGGACGGCGTCCTGACGGAGACGGCATGGGCCGGGAGGGCCGGGAGGACCGGGAGGTCGACGGACCGGGTGGGCCGGTGGGAAGCGGGGGGCCGGGGTCGGCGGTCGTGCTCTGTCGCCGACAGGCGGCCCCTCACCCCTCCGTTCCCCGCAAGATCCCCCCGATGTGCGCCGCCGCCCTCGCCAGATGGCCGCGGGCCTCGTGGAGTTGGCCGGCGGTGACGCCGTGGTCGCGGGCCGCGTCGCGGATGTCGTCGCGGAAGCGGTCGAGGAGGCGGTCCAGATCGCGGACCGGGTCGCCGCTGGACTCCTCGTGGGCCCAGGCGGGCTCGTAGTCGGCCGGAAAGTCCTCCGGGGTCCGGGAGTACTCCGGGCGGGCGGTGGCCGACGACTCCGTACCGCCGCCGGCGGGACGGCCGAAGCCGAAGTCCTTGCCGAACTCCTTGCCGTAGTCCTTCCCGAACTCCCCGAACTCCTTGGCCAGTTCGGTCAGGCCCTCCCGTACGCCCGTCGGCCAGTCGCCCCGCGCGAAGTGGTCCTGGACCTGTTCCTGGACCCGCCGGGCGATGCGCTGCATCTCCTCCTGCGCCTGGGACCGGGCGTGGTCCTGCGCCTCCTTGGCCTGGCGGCGGGCCCGCTGGGCCTCGTCGCGGGCGCGGCGGCTCTCGTCCTTGGCGCGCCGGGCCTGCTCCTTCCACTCCTGCTTGACGCGGCGCATCTCCTCCTTGGCGACGCGCCACGACTCCTTGTCGCCGAACTCCCCGTGCTCGCCGTGGTCCCCGTGATCCCCGGGGGCCCCCTGCGGGGACGCGCCCTTGCGGGCCTGGGAGGCCGCCGCCCGCATCTCGCGCCGCAGATCGCCCGCCGCGCCGCGCACGTCGGCCCGGATCTCCGCGGCCAGCTCGGCGACGGACTCGCGGATCTCCAGTTCCAGGTCGGCCAGTTCGCCGCTGCGGTCGGCCAGTTCGGCACGGCCGGCGTCCGTGATGGCGTACACCTTGCGGCCGCCCTCGGTGGTGTGGGTGACCAGACCCTCGGCCTCCAGCTTGGCCAGGCGCGGGTACACCGTGCCCGCCGACGGCGCGTACAGCCCCTGGAAGCGCTCTTCGAGGAGGCGGATCACCTCGTAGCCGTGGCGAGGGGCCTCGTCCAGCAGCTTCAGCAGATAGAGGCGGAGACGGCCGTGGGCGAAGACGGGGGGCATGTCAGAGCACCTTCTTGTCGGTCGTGCTGTCGGCCGGGCCGTCGGAGGGACTCTCGTCGGAGGGACTCTCGTCGTCCGGGCCGGAAACGGAATTGTCCCCCGAAGAAGAGCGCGGGTCGGATCGCGGCCCGTCCTGCCCCCCTGCCCCTGCCCCCGTCTCCGCTTCCGTCCCCGTTTCCGGCTCCGCGTCCCAGGGCTGGTCCTCCGCCGGAGGCCTCCGCAGCAGGGCGATCGAACCGGAGACCGTCGTCGCCTTCAGCCTGCCGTTGCCCGCGCCGAGGCGGCCGGTGATCCGCTTGGGGCCCCACTGGCCGCCGACGCGGAGGTCCTCGAAGGCGTTGGAGACCGAGCCGCTCGCGGTGTTCGCGTCGACCTGGGCGTCCGTCGGGTGGGGCAGCCGGATGGCGATCTCGCCGGAGACGCTGGACAGGCTGACGTCGGTCCGGCGGCTCGCCGGGTCAAGGTCGATGATCATCGAGCCGCTCACCGACTCGGCCTTCACGGAGGACCCCGCCTCGACCACGGTCAGGTCCCCGGAGACGGAGTTGAAGCTCAGGTCGCCCGTGAGGGCCTGGGCCTCCACGTTCCCCGAGACGGTGTGCGCGTGGACCGGGCCGGCCAGGCCCACCAGCGTCGTGTCCCCGGTGACCCCCCTCAACTGGGCGCTCCCCGCGATGCCGGAGACCACCGCCCCGGCGCTCACCACGCCCACCTCCACCCGCGTGGAGGCCGGCACCGCGAGCGAGACGACGACGCTGCGCCGCCATCCCTTCCGGTCGAGCCACTTGAGGAAGCCCTTCCAGGGCAGGTCCTCGTACGCCACCGTCAGGGTCCCCTCGCGCTGGGTCACGACCAGGGGCGGTCCCTCGATGTGGGAGACCTCCAGGCGGGCGGGGCCTTCGTCCGTGCCCACCACGTTCACCGTTCCGTTGACGACGCGCACGTGCAGTTCTCTCACGGGCTCGTCGAATGAGAGCTTCCTCGGTTCGGTGACGGACCACTCGGACATGGTGCAGACCTCCTAGACAGCGCAGCGCAGCACAGCACAGCGCAACAGTCACGACACGCCATATCGCGTCTCCCGTAAAACACGATATATCGCGGCTGTCGAAAGTCAAGACACACAGAAGGGAGGGGCGTCCATGGACGCCCCTCCCGAAAACCGCCGCGCACTGCCGCGCACTGCCGTGTATCGCCGTGCACTACCGCGCACCGCCGTGCTAGCCGCGCATCGCTGTGAACCGCTGCGAGCGAGCTATCTGCTCATCGACCTACTCGTCGTCCTCGTCGTCGTCCAGTCGCGCCAGCCAGGTCGCCAGGCGCTCCACCGGCACCTCGAAGTCCGGGTTCAGGTCGACGAACGTACGCAACTGCTCGGCGAGCCACTCGAAGGTGACCTCCTCCTCGCCGCGCCGCTTCTCCAGCTCTTCGATGCCACGGTCGGTGAAGTACATGCCGTCAAGGATAAATGCGCGGAAACGGCCGGGCCGCACCCCCGGAAGAGGGGGTGCGGCCCGGCCGCGTACGGCGTGCGCGAGAGCGGTTACGCGTCGAACACCTCACGCACCAGCTGCTCCTGCTCGGCCTGGTGGCGCTTGGCGGAGCCGACGGCCGGGGACGAGCCGTGCGGCCGCGAGATGCGACGCAGGCGCTCGCCGTGCGGGACGTCCGCGCCGACCGCCAGGTCCAGGTGGTCGATCAGGTTCAGGGCGATGAACGGCCACGCGCCCTGGTTGGCCGGCTCCTCCTGGGTCCACAGGTACTTCTCGGCGTTCGGGTACTTGTTGACCTCCGCCTGGAGCTCCGCGCCCGGCAGCGGGTACAGGCGCTCGATGCGGATGATCGCCGTGTCCGTGACACCGCGCTTCTGCCGCTCGGCCTCCAGGTCGTAGTAGACCTTGCCGGCGCAGAAGACGACCTTCTTGACGGCGGCCGGGTCGACCGACGCGTCGCCGATGACCGGGCGGAACTGACCGGTCGTGAACTCCTCCGTCTTCGACGCGGCGGCCTTGAGGCGCAGCATCGACTTCGGGGTGAAGACCACCAGCGGCTTGTGGTGCGGGTTGTGCACCTGCCACCGCAGGAGGTGGAAGTAGTTCGACGGGAGGGTCGGCATGGCGACCGTCATGTTGTTCTGGGCGCAGAGCTGGAGGAAGCGCTCGACGCGGGCCGAGGAGTGGTCCGGGCCCTGGCCCTCGTAGCCGTGGGGGAGGAGGAGCGTGACGCCGCTCGTCTGGCCCCACTTCTGCTCGGCCGCCGAGATGTACTCGTCGACCACCGTCTGCGCGCCGTTGACGAAGTCGCCGAACTGCGCCTCCCACATCACGAGCGCGTCGGGGCGGGCCAGCGAGTAGCCGTACTCGAAGCCCATGACCGCGTACTCGGACAGGAGGGAGTTGTAGACGTTGTAGCGCGCCTGGTCCTCGGCGAGGTACTGGAGCGGGGTGTGCTCCTCGCCCGTCTCGCGGTCGATGAGGACCGCGTGGCGCTGGCCGAAGGTGCCCCGCTGGGAGTCCTGGCCGGACAGCCGGACCGGGGTGCCCTCCAGGAGGAGGGAGCCGACCGCGAGGGTCTCGCCCATGCCCCAGTCGATCGTGCCGTCCTCGACCATCCCCGCCCGGCGCTGCAGCTGCGGCAGCAGACGCGGGTGCACGTGGAAGTAGTCGGGGATGTTGACCTGGGACTCGGCGATCCGCTTGACGACCTCCGTGGAGATGGCGGTGTTCACGGCGACCGGGAACTCCGCCTGCGGGTCCGACACCGGGCCCACGCTCGCCTGGGCCGTGACGGCCTCGCGGACCTCCGTGAAGACCTTCTCCAGCTGCCCCTGGTAGTCCTGCAGGGCCTGCTCGGCCTCTTCCAGGGTGATGTCGCCGCGACCGATCAGGGACTCGGTGTACAGCTTGCGCACCGAGCGCTTCTTGTCGATCAGGTCGTACATCAGCGGCTGGGTGAAGGCCGGGTTGTCCGACTCGTTGTGCCCGCGGCGGCGGTAGCAGATGAGGTCGATCACCACGTCCTTGTTGAACGCCTGGCGGAACTCGAAGGCCAGCCGCGCGACGCGGACCACGGCCTCCGGGTCGTCGCCGTTCACGTGGAAGATCGGGGCCTCGATCATGCGGGCCACGTCCGTCGCGTACATGGAGGAACGCGAGGACTCGGGGGCCGCGGTGAAGCCGACCTGGTTGTTGATGACGATGTGGACCGTGCCGCCGGTGCGGTAGCCGCGCAGCTGCGACATGTTCAGGGTCTCGGCCACCACGCCCTGGCCCGCGAAGGCCGCGTCGCCGTGCAGGGCGACCGGCAGGACCGTGAAGTCCGTGCCGCCCTTGTTGATGATGTCCTGCTTGGCGCGGCTGATGCCCTCGATGATCGGGTCGACCGTCTCCAGGTGGGACGGGTTGGCGGCCAGCGAGACCTTGATCTGCTCGCCGTCGAGGCCGGTGAAGATGCCCTCGGCCCCCAGGTGGTACTTGACGTCGCCGGAGCCGTGCATCGACTTCGGGTCGAGGTTGCCCTCGAACTCGCGGAAGATCTGCGCGTACGACTTGCCGACGATGTTGGCCAGCACGTTCAGCCGGCCGCGGTGGGCCATGCCGATGACGACCTCGTCCAGCCGGGACTCGGCGGCCGAGTCCAGCACCGCGTCGAGCAGCGGGATGACGGACTCGCCGCCCTCCAGGGAGAAGCGCTTCTGGCCGACGTACTTCGTCTGCAGGAAGGTCTCGAAGGCCTCCGCCGCGTTCAGCCGGCGCAGGATGCGCAGTTGCTCCTCGCGCTCCGGCTTGGTGTGCGAGCGCTCGATGCGGTCCTGGATCCACCGGCGCTGCTTGGGGTCCTGGATGTGCATGAACTCGACGCCGGTGGTGCGGCAGTACGAGTCGCGCAGCACGCCGAGGATGTCGCGCAGCTTCATCAGCGACTTGCCGGCGAAGCCGCCGACCGCGAACTCGCGCTCCAGGTCCCACAGGGTGAGCCCGTGCTCGGTGATGTCCAGGTCGGGGTGCTTGCGCTGGCGGTACTCCAGCGGGTCGGTGTCGGCCATGACGTGGCCGCGGACCCGGTAGGAGTGGATCAGCTCGAAGACGCGGGCGGCCTTGGTGACGTCGTCGTCGTGGCTGGCGTCGATGTCCTTGAGCCAGCGGACCGGCTCGTAGGGGATGCGCAGCGCCTCGAAGATCTCGTCGTAGAAGCCGTTCTCGCCGAGGAGGGAGTTGGCGACGACGCGCAGGAACTCGCCGGAGGCCGCGCCCTGGATGACCCGGTGGTCGTAGGTCGACGTGAGCGTCATGACCTTCGAGATGCCGAGCTTGTTCAGGGTGTCCTGGGAGGTGCCCTGGAACTCCGCCGGGTAGTCCATCGAGCCGACGCCCATGATGACCGACTGACCGGGCATCAGACGCGGCACGGAGTGGACGGTGCCGAGGCCGCCGGGGTTGGTCAGGGAGACCGTGACGCCGGTGAAGTCGTCCATCGTCAGCTTGCCGTCGCGGGCGCGGCGGACGATGTCCTCGTAGGCCTGCCAGAACTCGAAGAAGTTCAGCGTCTCGGCCTTCTTGATGCCGGCCACGACGAGCTGACGGTCGCCGTTGGGCTTCACCAGGTCGATGGCCAGGCCGAAGTTGACGTGCGGCGGCTTGACGAGGGTGGGCTTCCCGTCCTTCTCAGCGAAGTGCCAGTTCATCGACGGCATGGCCTTGATGGCCTGCACCATCGCGAAGCCGATCAGGTGCGTGAAGGAGATCTTCCCGCCCCGGGCGCGCTTGAGGTGGTTGTTGATGACGATGCGGTTGTCGAACAGCAGCTTCACCGGGACCGCGCGCACGGACGTGGCCGTGGGCAGCTCCAGGGAGGCGTTCATGTTCTTGGCGACCGCGGCGGCCGGGCCGCGCAGCGTCACGAACTCCGGCCCCTCCGCGGGCGCGGCGGGCGCGGCGGCGGCCGGAGCGGGCTTCGCGGCGGCCGGCTTGGCGGCGGCCGGAGCGGCCTGCACGGGAGCGGGAGCCGCAGCCGGGGCGGCCGGAGCCGGAGCGGCCGGAGCTGCTGCCGCGGGCTGCGCGGGAGCAGCCGGGGCCGGCACGGGAGCCGGGGCGGCGGGCGCGGCCTGCGCCGGGGCGGCGGGTGTGGGGGTCGTGGTGGTCCCTGCGGCCCCCGCGGCCGCAGTACCCGCCGGAGCCGGGGAGGGCGTGGCCGCCCCCGGCTTGTAGTCGGCGAAGAAGTCCCACCAGGCACGGTCTACCGAATTCGGGTCCTGGAGGTACTGCTGATAGATCTCGTCGACGAGCCACTCGTTCGGTCCGAACGCGGCCGCGGGGTTCTTGCCCGCTTGGTCTGCGTCGGTCGAGATGCTCGATGCGTTACTGGGGGACTGTGGCGACACGGCGGCAACCGCCCTCTTCCGCTTCACAAGGTGATGGACAGCGGGAATAAAGGCTACGCCCCCCAGAGGGTGAAGGTCAGGTCGGGCTGCCGCATCGTCGCGTAAGTCACATCGGAAAGTGCGTTTCGCGGGTGGAAATGGCGGGAAACAAGCGCGGTTGCGCTGCAAAATGGAATGCCTTGTCGCAGGTCGCGCACGCCTGGCGTGCGGACCCGTGCGGACCTGGACCGACCTGCGCCGGGTCCTCTGCCTGATCACACGTGTCTCGCTGTGCGGACGTCCGTGGATCTTGTGGCTCCGGTTCGAACTTTACGTCAACTTGGCACGGATGGCTTATCCCGGCAGGGTGACAAGAATCCGGCAACCCCGTTCGGATTCGGCCACGCCGATCCGGCCGCCGTGCAGATCGACCGCCCAGCGGGCGATCGCCAGCCCCAGTCCCGTGCCGCCGTCGCTGCCCGGACCGTGCGGCCGGCGGACGGCTCCCCGGTTGAACCGCTCGAACACCCGGTGCCAGTCCGAACGCGGAATGCCGGGCCCCTCGTCCAGGACCTCCAGCTCCAGCGACTCCGGCAGCGGCCCGCGCCGCGCCTTCACCGTCACCCGGCCGTGCGGCGGACTGTGCTTGACCGCGTTGTCGATCAGGTTGGCGACGACCTGGTGGATGCGCTCCGGGTCCGCCAGCGCGGTCAGCTCCGGCGGCGAGACCTCCAGGTGCAGATGCACGTCGGTGCGCGTGTGATTGCCGCCGGATCCCATGCTCGCGCGCGCGGAGGACACCATGTTGGCCTCCTTCAGCACGCCCGACAGGTACGGCCACACCTCGAACCGCCGCTTGCGCAGGGGTACGACGCCGTTGTCCAGCCTGGACAGGTCCAGCAGCGTCTCGACCAGCCGCCCGAGGCGCTCCGTCTGCTTCAGCGCCGTGCGCATCGTCTCGGGGTCGGCCTCGGCGATGCCGTCGACCACGTTCTCCAGAACGGCCCGCAGACCCGCGATGGGGGTGCGCAGCTCGTGCGAGACGTTGGCCACCAGCTCCTTGCGCTGCCGGTCCTGCGCCTCCAGCTCGTCCGCCATCACGTTGATCGTCTGGGCCAGGTCGCCCAGCTCGTCGCGGCGGTTCTCGCGCACCCGGCGGGTGTAGTCGCCGTGCGAGATGGAGCGGGCGACCGCGTTCATCTCGTCCAGCGGAGAGGTGAGCGAATGGGCCACGAACTGCGTGATCAACAGTGTGGCGATCATCGAGAAGACCGTGATGAAGCGCAGCTCCGTCTTGGTGTGCACCGCGATCATCGAGAGACCGGTGGTGATCAGCACCGAGATGACGACCAGCGCGCCCAGCTTGGTCTTGATCGAGAACGGCCGTACGCGGCCCCAGGGCTCCCCGGGGCTGCTCGGTCCGCCGGGGCTTCTCGGTCCGTCCGGCCCGCTGCTCATGGCGTCGGCGTCTCCAGTGCGTAGCCCACTCCGTGCACCGTGCGAATCCGCTCGGCCCCGATCTTCCGGCGCAGTGCCTTGATGTGGCTGTCGACGGTACGGGTCCCGGAGGCGTCCGCCCAGTCCCAGACCTCCGCCAGCAGCTGCTCACGGGAGAGCACCGCGCGCGGGGTGTTCGCCAGGCAGACCAGCAGGTCGAACTCGGTGGGCGTCAGATGCACGTCCTCCGAGCGCACCCGCACCCGGCGCTGTGCGTGGTCGATCTCCAGCTCGCCGAGCCGCAGGATGCCGCTGCGGGGCGTCGTGGCCGCGACCGCGGCCCGCTCCACCCGGCGCAGCAGCACGTGCACGCGGGCCGCCAGCTCCCGCATCGAGAACGGCTTGGTCATGTAGTCGTCCGCGCCCACGCCGAGCCCGACCAGCATGTCGGTCTCGTCGTCGCGCGCGGTGAGCATCAGCACCGGCACCGGACGGGCCGCCTGCACGCGACGGCAGACCTCCAGACCGTCGAAACCGGGCAGCATGATGTCGAGGATCAGCAGGTCCGGCTGCCAGGCCTCCGCGGTGTCGACGGCCGCCGGGCCGTCGCCGGCCGTTTGCACGAGGAATCCCTCCGCGCGCAGGCGGGCCGCGATGGCGTCGACGATCGTCGGGTCGTCCTCGACGACCAGCACACGGCGCTGTGCGCCGGGGGTCGCCGTCGTCGTGCCGTTGTGCGAGGTGTGTGTCTGCTCCATCGCCCGCCCCTGAAGTGTGCTTTTCGGAACCAGTGGGGTGGTCCCTTGTCTGCGCATGACTGCGGTTGACACCTAAATGATCGGCGTCAGGGCAGCAGCGTACGGGGAGCCGCCACGGCTTTGCTATCCAGGTCGGACGGCGACGTGCACGACGTCCGGCACGCCTCGGGCAACCGGGATCTCTTCGGTACGCACCTGTTGGAACCCGGCATTCCTCATGGTTCCCTCGAATTCCGGAGAGGGCTGGGCGGACCACACCGCCAGTACCCCACCGGGTCTCAACACCCGTGCACAGCTTGCGAGTCCGGTCGGAGAGTACAGGCCTTCGTTGCCCTCGGTGACGGTCCAGTCGGGGCCGTTGTCGATGTCGAGGCATACCGCGTCGAACGTGTCCGAAGTCTCATTGACGTAGTCGAGCAGATCCGTTTCGACGATCTTCGTCCGCGGGTCGGCGAGCGCCGGTCCGGAGAGGGCGGCCAGCGGGCCGTCGCGATGCCAGTCGACGACGGCGCTCTCCCGCTCGACGACGGTGATACGGCCCCAGCGGGGATCGGCGGCCGCGTGGGCGAGCGAGAAGCCGACGCCCAGGCCGCCGATCAGCACACCGGGCGACGGACGGGCGTCCAGCGCGGCCAGCGCCGCGTCGACGAGCAGCCGCTCCGAGCGGCCGTCGGACGTGTCCATCAGGAAGCAGCCGTTGGCGATGATCTGGAGCAACTCCCCGTGCCGGCGCAGGACCACCTCGCCGTAAGGGCCCTCGCGACGGTCCAGGACTTCGGGGATGTCGTACGGGATGGGCATCGGCCCATCCTGGCACTTCTCTGACGGACTGTTGACGGAATTCCGGCGGGGTCGGCGCAGGCGGCGGACGCCTGTTCGGGAGGCAGGTGGCGGACGCCTGTTCGGCAGATCTGAGCGTGGGCCTTGAGAAGCCTCAGAGGTTCCTGAGAATCGGTCCCCACGTGGCGTCGGTCACAGACAGGGGACAGGTGCGGCGCGAAGGCTGGGGCGAAACGGAAGGAGCGCCTCACGATGGAACGCGTCGATCGCGTGCAACACCCGAGCCTGCCCCTTCCCGAGGCCTCCGGGCTGCCCGGCGTCTCCGGACTGCTGGACGGGATGCCCCGCCAGCGCACCCCCGAACAGCACTGCCGGCGCACCCCCGAACGGACGGCCCGCCCGAACCCGCCGGTCGAGACGGCCTCCCGCCGCCTCCGCCACCGGATCCCCGTCCCCGTTCCCTTCACCCTCGGCTACGCGGCCGTCCTCGCCGTCACCTCCTACATCACCGCGCACGCCGACCCCGCCCTCCTGCACGCCCTGCACCAGGGCTCCAGCACCGACGTGGCGCACCTGCTGCGCACGCCCGTCCTGGTGCTGGCCGCCAGCGCCCTGTGGGTGGCCGGCGGACTCACCTCCCCCTTCACCCTGGTCTTCCTGCTCGTCCTCGCCCTGCTGGAGCGGCGCATAGGCGGCGTCCGCACCGCCGTCGTCTTCCTGCTCGGGCATGTCCTGGCCACCCTCGCGACCGAGGTCCCGGTGGGCCTGGCCGTGCTCGTGGGCCATCTCCCCGACAGCTCGCTGCACCGCCTCGACTACGGCATCAGCTTCGGCGTCGCCACCTGCGTCGGCGCACTGGCCGGTCTGCTGCGCCCATGGCTGCGCTGGCCGCTGCTCACGGTCTTCGGCGGGATGCTCCTCCAGGACCTGATCGCCTTCACGGACCCCATGACGAACTGGGGGCACCTGATCGCCCTGACGATCGGCGTCGCGCTCTGGCCTTGGGTCGGGCGGTGGCGGCTGGGCCAGGTCCCAGGGGAGGCCCTGGCTCACTCCGGGGGCACGAAGGCGTCGTAGCCGCCGGCCGCGTCCAGCGCCGCGGGCGGGCCGTGGAACACGACGCGCCCGCCGAGCAGGATGGTGGCGTCCGCACAGACTCCGCGTACGTCCTCCGCCAGCAGATGGGTCGACAGCACGATGCACGAGGTGCGGCCCAACTCGCGCACGAGCGCGTGGAAACGGGCCCGCTGCCCGGGATCCAGACCGACCGTCGGCTCGTCCAGGAGGAGCAGTTCGGGCGTGTTGACCATCGCCTGGGCGATGCCGACGCGCTGTTTCATGCCGCCGGACAGCGTCTTCAGCCGGTGCCCGAGGCGTTCGGTGAGCCCGACCGCCGACGCGGACGTCTCCACCGCCCGAGGGATCCGCCCGCCCGGCATGTCCCGCAGCCAGGCCGCGTACGCCAGGAACTCGCGCACGGTGTAGCGGGGGAACACCCCGAACTCCTGCGGGAGATAGCCCAGCCGACGCCGGATCTCCAGCCGCTGGGCGGGCACGCGGGGGTCGCGGCCCAGCAGGGCGACGCTGCCCTCGGTGGGGCCGGCCGCCGTCGCCAGGACGCGCAGCAGGGTCGTCTTCCCCGCGCCGTTCGGACCGAGCAGCGCGTGCACCCCGGGCCCCAGGCGCAGCTCGACGCCGTCCAGGAGCAGGGCCCCACGGCGTCGTACGGACATGCGTTCGATGCAGATCATCGGGCGCCCACCCGGCTGAAGGCGTGGCGGCGCAGGATCAGGAGTTCGGCGAGGACGGCGGAGAGGGTGCTGAACGCCGTCATCCCGACCGCGTCGAGGAGCTTCAGCTGCACCCCTTCGAGGACGTGCGTCATCCGGTCGCCGTCGCCCCCCTTGGGCGGTTTCGGCAGCTGTTCCGCCAGCAGGTACACGAGCGCCAGCCAGCCGCAGCCCGTCGTCAGCGCCGCCGTCCAGCTGCCCAGGTACGAGCTGAGCAGCAGCGTCGCCAGGGTCACCGTCAGACAGGGCAGCAGCCAGCCCGCCGAGGTGTACGGCGACAGGTCGTCGCGCGGCATCAGGGCCGCCGCGCCCGTCAGCAGCGGCACGCACGCCATCAGGGTCTGCGCGGTGCGCAGCAGCAGGATGCGCAGGCCGCCCGCCGGGGTGGTGCGGGTGACCTCGGCGAACGGATCGGCGCGGCCGCCGTAGCTGCCCGCCACGCAGAGCACCGGCAGCACCGGAGCGCTGAGCAGGAGCAGCAGCCGGGGCGTGGGCGACTGGCTGAGGTGACCGAACAGCACCCCCAGCCCGCACACACAGGCCACGGCCGCGAGCCACGACAGCCGCAGCCCCTGCGGCGGCGCGAACCAGGAGGGCGGACCGAGCCGACGCGCGGGCCGCCCCGACGGGGGCGCCGGTACCGGTACCGGCGGGCGCGGGGTCACGCCGACACGGTCCATCAGGGACCGGTGCAACGCATCCAGCCGCACCCCGTACGGGCCTTGTCGTACGGCGTTCTCGACCGCGTCCGCACAGCGCGGGCAGCGCAGAAGGTGGGCCTCCGCGCCGTCGCGCAGACCGGCGCCGAGGCGTCCCCGGGCGTAGGCGGTCACCCAGGCGGCGGGGAGATGGGGGGTGTCGGAGGGGAGGGGGGCGGCGGGCGCGGGGCGGGTGTGGTGTTCGGTCATCGGGGCGTCTCCTTCGGCAGAGGAGGGAGGGGGCCGCCCGCTCGGAGCTGGGCCAGGAGCTGACTCAGCCAGGCGGAGCGGGGGGCGGGGGGAAGCGCGGAGAGGTGGTGGACCAGGTCGCGTACGGCGAGATTGGCGCGGGCCAGGCGGTATTCCGGGGGCAGGAGCCAGTCGGTGACGGCGGCGACGAGCAGTGCGTCGCCCCCCTGCCGGGTCGTGTCGGAGGCGACGATGTACTGGGCGGTCTGCTGGAAGCGCTCGGCGCGTGAGGCGTCGAGGTGGACCGTGACCACGGGGCCCTCGCCGTAGCAGCACCAGCCGGAGGAGGAGCCGGACCACGGATCGGAGGTGGCGAGATAACTGACGGGAGCGCCGTGTACCCCGGCCAGGCGGTCGGTGAAGTGAGCGGCCACCTCGGCCACCTCGGTCCGCTGGGCCGCGCGGTCGCCCGGCAGACAGATGGACGGCGGGCCGAACGAGCAGTGCACACCGATGATCCCGACGCCCGAATCCACCTTCCCACGCGGCAGGAGCTCCAGGACGGAGAGGGCGAGCACGACCACGAGCAGCAGCCCCGGGACGAGCCGGCGGCGCATGCGCAGGACGAGGACCGTGACGGCGACGGTCAGCAGCAGGACCAGCGCGGCCCAGGGCAGCCAGGCGTCCTCAAGGGGGAGCGAGGAGAGGTACGGCCGCTCGGACGGGAACGCGTACCCGAGGACGTCACGGTCCGTCCCCGCCCCCCACACCGTGAACGGCGTGACGATCAGCGGCACGACCCGCAACGGCAGCAGGGCCCCCAGGGCGTGCGCCGTGCAGACCGTGGCGGTCAGCACGCCGAGGGCGTAGGCCGCCATGGGCCACGGCGGCCCTCCCCACGGGACGGTCGGCCAGGCGATCGCCAGCATGGCCAGCAGCGCCGTGCCGTAGACGGCCAGCGGCCACAGCACCGAGGGCGCGAAGGACAGCAGGGCGCGCGCCCAAGGACCGCGCGGCGAGCTCTCGTCGGTCCAGCCGGTCCTGGCCCGCGCCTCCAGACCGCCCTGCCAGCAGGCGAACAGCGCGGCGAACGGGAGCACGATGTTGAGGCTCCCGTGGATGTGCCGTGACACGTCGAACCAGTCGTCCCGCCAGGCGGAGTAGGTCTGCCGGCCTGCGATCGCGAGGATCCCCGCGAGCACCGAGGCCCCCGCCGGCCACACCCCGCGCCGCAGCCGGGCCCGCACCACTCGGGGGTGCCCGCGCCGGCGGACGCGGAGCCGGGGGAACGGGAACGGCCCCTCGATGTCAGTCATCGCTCTCGCCCCCGCCCTCGTCGCCCTCGGCCCTCCGCTGCTCGCCCTCGCGTCCCTCGCCCTCGTCTCGCAGCAGCTCGCGCAGCCGGGCCAGGCCCCGGGTCGCGTGGGCCGTGACGGTGCCGGGGCGCAGGCCCAGACGTCCGGCCGTCTCCTCGACGGTGAGCTGCTCGAAGTAGCGCAGCCCGAGGACCTCGCGCTGCCGGGCGGGCAGTCGGGCGAAGGCCCGGGCCAGGGCCGGCGAGTCCGGGAAGGAGGCGAACAGGCGCTCGTCGGCGGACGGCGCGACGGCCTCTTCGGGGACGAACCGTTCCCGTGCCGCCCGGTCGGCGCGCGCCCAGGAGCGTTCGTGGGCGCGGCTCAGATCGACGGCCCGGCACCCGGCTATCCGTAACAGCCAGGCCCGTGCGCTTCCCTCGTGGAACTGCGAGGCGCTCTTCCAGACGGACAGAAACGTCTCCTGCACCGCCTCCTCGATCACGTCGACGGGAAAACGGCGGTGGAGCAGATACGCGAGCACCAGCCCCGAGCGGCGTGCGATCAGCGTGGACAGCGCCTCCTCGCTGCCCTCCGCGATCGCGCGCACCAGGTGGTTGTCGTCGTCCGGCGGGTCGTCTGACATCACGCCGACTAGACCGACGGGTGGGGCACGTGATGCTGCGTCACCGGGGACGGACTTCACGCCTGCAGGAGAGAGCGCGAGGCAACCAGTGGGCGTACGGACGCCTGCGCGCCCCTTTTCTGCGCCCAGCGCTCTCTCAGACGCCCCGCGCCCCCGCCAGCCCCCGGGCCAGCGCAGGGACGCCGAGCCGTCGCTCCTGCGCGGGGCTCGCGCCGTAGAGCAGGTTGGTCAGTTGGTGCGGGTCGGCGCGCAGGTCGTAGTACTCGCGGAAGAGGACCTCGCCGGAGCCCTGCGGGCGGCCGTCGGCGTCGAGGCGACCGCGGTAGTACTCGGTGTACTGCTCGCTCTTCCCGACGTACGACGCCCAGGTGTGGATCGGCGTCTTGTCCTGGCGGTTCCACCACCACTCGGCGAGGAGGTGGTCGCGGTCGTTGCGGGCGTCGAGGAGGGAGTGGCCGTCGTGCGGGGTGTCGGGGGCGACGCCGGCCGCGGCCAGGAAGGTCGGCGCGATGTCGACATGGCCGGTGAGCCGGTCGTCCGTGCCGCCCCTGGCCAGTCCGCCCGCCGGCCACGACATCAGGAACGGCACCTCCAGGCTCGGCCGGTAGGGCACCGACTTGCGCAGCCAGCCGTGGTCGCCCCAGCACAGGCCGTGGTCGCTGGTGAACAGCACGAGCGTGTTCTCCAGCTGACCGAGCTCGCGCAGCTTGTCGCGGAAGTCGCGCATCGCGTCGTCGACGGAGAGCAGGGTGCGCAACTGACGGGTGCGCAGGGCGGATCCCTGGGCGAAGGAGTGCTTCGCCGCGCGCAGGAACGGTGGCTTGTCCGCCTTGCCGGCCCCGCCGGTCTCGAAGACCGAGGGCCGGCCGTTCCAGACGGGCACGCGCGTGTGCGCGTACTTCCGCTCCGGGATGTTCAACTCGTGCGACGCGCGCGTGGCGACGTACGCGAACCAGGGGCGGGTGTCCGTGCGCGAGCGCTCGATGAAGGCGAGGGCGCGGTCCTTGATGACGGTGGTGTTGTAGCCGGGGACGGTCCGGACCGTCCCGTTGTCGTTGTAGTGGCCGTTGTTGTAGGCCACCGGCTCCTGGAGCAGCCACTCGTCGAAATGGGGCGGGTCGTCGGCGGGCCGCCAGTAGTTCAGGTACTTGCCGAACAGGCCGGTACGGTACCCGGCCTCGTGCAACTGCCGCTGGACGGTGGTGCGCTGGTCCAGGTGGGTGGGGTGGCGGGTGTCGAGGACGCCGTGGTGGTGGGCGTACCGGCCCGACATGATCGAGGCCCGGGAGGGCGCGCACAGCGGGGTGTTGGCGTGGGCCCGCGCGAAGGTCACGCCGTCGCGGCCGAGCCAGTCGACGGTCTGCCGCAGCGCCCAGTCGGTCTCCTTGGGCTGGTCGTCGGTGAGGACCAGAAGGATGTTGGGCCGGTGGTCGGAGCGCAGACGCGGGCTGGGCGTGGGCGTGGGCGGGGGAGCAGGGGCGGGCGCGGACGTCGCGCTTCGGTGCGCGGCCGGGGCGGGGGTGGCGGCGGCCGGGGTCCGCCCGTCGCCCCCGGTGCGGGTCGCGCGGACCGCGAGCGGGACGGCGACGGCAGCGGCGGCGATCGCGGTGGCTCCGGCGACGAGGGCGCGACGACTCGGGCGGTTCGAACGGCGGCTCGGGCGACGGCTTGGACGGTGGCCGTCGCGGGCATCGGGTGCATGCACCGCGTCCGGCGTGGTCGGCGTATCCGGTGTATTGGGTGTATTGGGTGTATTGGATGTGTTCGGTATGTCTGGTGTGCCTGGCGTGTCTGGCGTGTCGCTCACGTCGTCCCCCGAGTCCTGTCCCGCTCTGCCCCTGTTCGGGCGGCTGCGTGCTGTGAACCGGCTTGCAGTGTGCGTGAGTTGCCTGTGAGCGCCGTTGCGGGGGTGTGTCGGGTCGGTCAGTCGTCGTACTGGACGGTGCCGTCCTCGTGCAGGGTCGGGTGCATCTTCATGGGGCCGTAGTCGTCGACGTCCGAAGGGCGGGGCGGCTCGGGGCCGTCGGGGCCCATGCGGACCATCCGTTCGACCCGGCAGATCCGGAACAAGCGGTCGTCCACGCTCGCCTCGTCGGCCCGCCCGGCCGCCCGGAACGCCTCGGCGGCCTGCGCGTACCGGGCCTTCTTCTGCTCGTCGAAGCGGTGCAGCAGCGCCCAGTCGCGGTCCAGTCCGTAGTACAGCGAGCGGCGCGCCTCGTGCGGGGTCCCGAGGACGGACCCGCGCGGGGTCCAGTTCACGCCGTCGCGTTCGGCCACCGAGAAGCCGACGGGCAGGCGGACGACGTCCGGGTGCGTCGTGGCCGCCCGCGCCGAGTCCGCGCGTACGTCGGCGGGGAAGCGGGAGCCCGTGTAGACGAAGTCGCGCAGGCCCAGCCGTAACGCGCCCGCCATCGGGCTCTCGTCCCGGTCGGGGTCGAGGACGAAGTCCACGTCCGGCGACGGGGTGCCGCCGCGCTCCTCCCAGGAGGGGTCCGCGGGCTCCGGGTCGGTGGGGCGGGGCGGCTCCAGACCGTCGTCGCCGGTCCGGGCGAACTCGTCGCCGCGCACCACCCGGTAGCGCACGCCCAACGCCTCCACCTCGTCGGCCGGCTCGCGCTCCAGCACGGCCACGGCCGCGAGCAGCCCGCGCCGGGCCGCCGGGTCGTCGACGCCGTCCTTCGCCGTGAACCACAGATGCGAGTTCAGCCCGTCCCTGGCCTGCTGGGGCATGCCGTCGATCACCGGTTTCAGCAGCCGCCAGCGTGGCTCGGCGGCGGCCGGATCCCGCGCGGCGACGCCGAAGACGGGCCCGCGCAGCGCGATGTGCGGGTAACGCCGGGAGGCCTCCACCGCGTCCGCCTCCGTCACCCAGGCGACCGGATCGTCACGGCGGACCAGATCCGCGTGGAGGGCGTCGAGTCGTCGCTTCCAGTCATCGGTCATATGCGCATTGTGGTCGCGGTGCGGGGCGACTTCGGGCCGAATGCCGGAAGTGGGCGGGGACGGGGTGGGGGCTGTCCGCCCCGTCGGCTGCCCGCCTCGTCGGCTGTCCGCTCCTTCAGCGCCCGTTCCCGTGAGCCGCCCGTCCGCGTGTGCTTCAGTCGCCCGCCCCGGTGAACTTCGCGTTGGTCAGCATCGCCGCCACGTGCCAGCCCAGGGTCTCGTACAGGGCCCGGCCCGCCGGGGTCCCGGCCAGCACGCCGGTGCGCGCGCCCTCGGCGGCCGCCGTGGCCTGGAGTGTCCGCATCACCAGGCTGCCCAGTCCCCGCCGCTGGTGTGCGGGGGCCGTCTCGATCTGGTCGAAGACGGCCTCGGTACCGGCCTTGGCGCCGGCATCGCTCAGGGCGACCTGGCCGCGCGCCGCGAGCGAACCGTCGGGAGCGGCCACGAGCAACCGCCGGACACCGCCGACCGACCAGCCGCGCATCCGGTACCCGGCCGGGATCTCGGGGGCCTCGGACGCCTCCGCGCGCGCGTGCCCCGGCGTCAACGGCACGGTCATGAGATAGCCCGGCTCGGGGTTGATCCACCACCCGTCGCCCAGCCATCCCCCGACCACCGCCGGGTTCTGGAACACCTTGAGACAGACCCCCGCCCCGGTCACTCCGTCGGCCACCTTGCGCACCGCGCCCTCCGGGACGTCGTCGCCGAGCGCCTCGAAGACATGCCGCGACACCTGGTTGATCTGCCCCACGTCGACGGTGAACCCCCAGGGCTCCCGGACCGGCGGAGCGGCCCCGCGCGACACGACCCAGCCGTCCACCCAAGCCCGCACGAGTCCGTCCATGCCATTCCCCCCGCTAGGAGTACCGGTGAGTATCGGTAAGGGCCGCCTATGGCAATCACCTATTACTTGCGATGATAGACCTCCGGGTTCCCGCGCCGCCAGCCGTTGTCGATCAGCGCGGAACCACCCAGCCCGGCGCCCAGGTCCCGGCGGCGTCGTGGCCGGCCGTCGTGGCGGCGAGGTGGGCGCGGAGGGTGGCCAGCGCCGGGTGGGGGTTGTCGCGGCGCCAGAGGAGCGAGTGCGGGTAGACGGGCGTCGGGTCGGTCACCGGGATGCGGCGCAGGCCGTGGTCGGCGGGCCAGATGAGGCGGGTCTGCCCGCCCATGAAGGTGGCCAGGGCCGGGGTGTCGGCGATGGTGTCGAGGAGTGCGTCGGAGCCGAAGTTGGGGCCGGTCGCCTCGATGGTGAGGCCGAACTCGGCGACGAGGTCGTCGTAGTAGGCGGCCCACTCGGTGCCGGGGACGATGCCGGGCATCCAGATCCGGTGCCCGGCGAGCTGGGCCAGGGGCACCGACCGGGCGCCCGCCAGCGCGTGGGCGGGGCCGGTGAGGAGCTGGAGCGGCTCGTCGAGCACCCGGACGGACTCGATGTCCTCGGGAAGGGGACGGCCGGGCACGGCGACGGCGCGGAAGGACGCGTCGATCGCACCGGACCGGATGGCGGCGACGGCCGTCTCGATGTCGAACAGCATCAGCACGTCGAGCTCGATGTCGGGGTGCGCGCGGTGGAAGCCGCGCATCAGACCCGACGGCGCGCTGCGCGAGGCGATCACGTCGACGCGCAGCGGACGGCGGCCGGTGCGCACGGACGCGACCGCGCGCTCGGCGACGCGCAGGAGCTCGCGCGCGTGGGGCAGGAACGCCTGCCCGTCGATGGTGAGCTCGGCGCCGCGCGCGGTACGGGTGAACAGTCGCACGCCGAGGTTGCGCTCCAGCGCGGCGATGCGCTTGGAGGCGGCCTGCTGGGTGATCGCCAGCTCGGCGGCGGCCTCCTGGAACCGCCCCGCGTCGGCGGCGGCGACGAAGGTCCGGACGGTGTCGAGGTCCATGCCGACATCCTATGGATACAACCGTTGGTTGTGGCTGATGCCTCTGTGGTTGTTTGATTCCTGGTGGCGGTGCTCGCTTTGATGCTTCCGATCGCGGATCGGTTGTGCGGGTGAGTGGCGAGGGGCGTCGGGCATGAAGAGCGGGCACCGGCTGGGACAGCTGCTCGGACAGGGGCTGGGGCGGCGGTTCGGATGGCTCTGGGGGGCGTACGGGGTCAGCGCGCTCGGCACATGGCTCGCCTTCGGCGCGTTCCCGCTGATCGCCATCCGGGTGCTGCACGCCGGACCGGCCGAGGTCGCCGCGCTCTCCTCCGTGGGGGCCGTGGTGGGCGCGGCCGCGGCGGTGCCGCTGGGCCCGTGGGTGGAGTTCCGCCGTAAGCGGCCGGTGCTGATCGCGATGGACCTGGTGCGGTTCGCGGCGCTGCTGACGATTCCCGCCGCGTTCGCGCTCGGTGTGCTCACCTTCCTTCAGCTTCTGCTGGTCTCGATCGTCGTCGCGGCGGCCGACATCACCTTCCGCGCCGCCTCCGGCGCGTACCTGAAGACGTTGCTGCCGGCCGAGGACCTGCTCGTCGCCAACGCCCGATTCGAGTCGACGGCCTGGACGACCACGATCATCGGACCGCCGTTGGGCGGCGCGGCGATCGGGCTCCTGGGTCCGGTGGCGACGGTGGTTGCCGACGCGGTCAGCTACCTGCTCTCGGCCCTGGGCATCCGCGCGATGGGCGGCCATGAGCCGCGGCCCGAGCGCCGGGAGGCCGCGCGCATGCGGGCCGGGGACCTGCTCGACGGTTGGCGGTACATCCTCGCCGACGCGACGCTGCGTCCGCTGTTCTTCAACACCGCCTTGTTCAACGGCCTGGTGATGGCCGCCCAGCCGCTGCTGGCCGTCCTGATGCTCGGCCGGCTCGGGTTCGCGCCGTGGCAGTACGGCCTCGCCTTCGCCGCGCCCGCGATCGGCGGACTGCTCGGTTCACGGCTGGCCCGACCGCTCGTCACCCGGTTCGGGCAGCGCCAGGTCCTGGTCGTGGCCGGGACGCTGCGCGCCATCTGGCCCGTCGGCCTGGCCTTCCTGGGGCCGGGCGTCGGAGGGCTGCTGCTGGTGATGGGCGTCGAGCTCGGGCTCATCTTCTGCTGCGGGGTCTTCAATCCCGTCCACGCCGCCTACCGCCTCGAACGCACCGCGACCGGCCGGGTCGCCCGCACACTGTCCGCCTGGGCGGTGACGACCAAGGCCACGACCGCGCTCCTGACAGCCCTCTGGGGCGTGCTGGGCAGCCTGCTCGGCCCGCGCACGGCCATCGGCCTGGCCGGCGTGCTCCTGCTGGCGACCCCGCTGCTGCTCCCCCGCCGCGCGACAGCGCTTCTCTCCGCGCCGGAGCCGGAGCCGACGCCGGAGTCACAGCCACAGCAGGCGCAGGACCGTGCCTGACAGGCTGCCTACAGAGCAGCCGTGATCGCTGACAGCGAACGGCAGGCATCGTGGGGAACATTCGAGGGCTCATGTGCATTGAGTCGGCATAGCTCAACTTGACTGCCGAAGGGGAGATCATGGCATCGACGTCCATTCCGCTCACTCTGCCCGTGCTGCCGCTCGATGACGAGGTCGTGCTCCCCGGCATGGTGGTTCCGCTGGACCTCAACGACACCGACGTACGCGCCGCGGTGGAGGCCGCCCAGGCCGCCGCGCGCTCGGAGCCCGGAAAGCCGCGGGTGCTGCTGGTGCCGCGCATCGACGGGACGTACGCGAGCACCGGTGTGCTCGGCACCGTCGAGCAGGTCGGCCGACTGGCCGACGGCGACCCGGGCGCGCTGATCCGCGGTCGAGCCCGTGTGCAGATCGGCGCGGGCACGACCGGCCCGGGAGCCGCGCTGTGGGTCGAGGGCACGAGGCTCGAGGAGACCGTGCCCGAGCCGCTGCCCGGTCAGGTCGCCGACCTCGTCAAGGAGTACAAGGCGCTGGCCACCGCCTGGCTGCGCAAGCGCGGAGCCTGGCAGGTCGTCGACCGCGTCCAGGCCATCGACGACGTCTCCACGCTCGCCGACAACTCCGGCTACTCGCCGTTCCTGACCACCGAACAGAAGGTCGAGCTCCTGGAGACCGCCGACCCGGTCGCCAGACTGAAGCTCGCCGCCCAGCAGTTGCGCGACCACCTCGCCGAGCAGGACGTCGCCGAGACCATCGCCAAGGACGTCCAGGAGGGCGTCGACAAGCAGCAGCGCGAGTTCCTGCTCCGCCGCCAGCTCGAAGCCGTCCGCAAGGAGCTGCGCGAGCTGAACGGCGAGTCGGAGGGCGAGGAGTCCGACGACTACCGCGCCCGCGTCGAGGCCGCCGACCTGCCCGAGAAGGTCCGCGAGGCCGCCCTCAAGGAGGTCGACAAGCTGGAGCGGTCCTCCGACCAGTCCCCCGAGGGTTCCTGGATCCGCACCTGGCTGGACACCGTCCTCGAACTCCCGTGGAACGACAGGACGCAGGACGCGTACGACATCCGGGGAGCCAAGGCGATCCTGGACGCCGAGCACGCGGGCCTGGAGGACGTGAAGGAGCGGATCACCGAGTACCTCGCGGTGCGCAAGCGGCGCGGCGAGCGCGGTCTGGGCGTCGTCGGCGGTCGGCGCGGCGGGGCGGTGCTGGCCCTCGTCGGCCCGCCCGGCGTCGGCAAGACCAGCCTCGGCGAGTCCGTCGCGCACGCCATGGGCCGCAAGTTCGTCCGCGTGGCGCTCGGCGGCGTCCGCGACGAGGCCGAGATCCGCGGCCACCGCCGTACGTACGTCGGCGCGCTGCCCGGGCGGATCGTGCGGGCGATCAAGGAGGCCGGGTCCATGAACCCGGTGGTCCTGCTCGACGAGATCGACAAGGTCGGCTCCGACTACCGCGGCGACCCGGCCGCGGCGCTCCTGGAGGTCCTGGACCCGGCCCAGAACCACACCTTCCGGGACCACTACCTGGAGGTGGAGCTGGACCTGTCGGACGTCGTGTTCCTGGCGACGGCCAACGTCCTGGAAGCCATCCCGGAGGCCCTGCTCGACCGTATGGAGCTGGTCCGCCTCGACGGCTACACCGAGGACGAGAAGGTCGTCATCGCCCGCGACCACCTGCTCCCGCGCCAGCTGGAGCGGGCGGGCCTGGCCGAGGACGAGGTGACGCTCGACGAGAGCGCGCTGCGCAAGCTCGCCGGCGAGTACACACGCGAGGCCGGCGTCCGCACCCTGGAGCGGTCCATCGCCCGGCTGCTGCGCAAGGTCGCGGCCCAGCACGAACTGGGCGGGCGGAAGCTGCCGTTCACCGTGACGGACGGCGATCTGCGCGCTCTGATCGGCCGGCCGCACCATGTGCCCGAGTCCGCCCAGGACCCGGCCGAGCGCCGGACGGCGGTGCCCGGTGTCGCCACCGGCCTCGCGGTCACGGGCGCGGGCGGCGACGTCCTGTACGTCGAGGCGTCGCTGGCCGACCCGGAGACGGGCGCGGCGGGGCTGACCCTGACCGGCCAGCTCGGCGACGTGATGAAGGAGTCGGCGCAGATCGCGCTGAGCTTCCTGCGCAGCCACGGAGCCGAACTGGAGCTGCCGGTGGCCGACCTGAAGGACCGGGGCGTGCACATCCACTTCCCGGCGGGCGCGGTCCCCAAGGACGGCCCGAGCGCGGGCGTCACGATGACCACGGCCCTCGCGTCCCTGCTGTCCGGCCGTCCGGTCCGCACCGACGTGGCGATGACCGGCGAGGTCTCCCTCACCGGGCGGGTCCTGCCGATCGGCGGCGTGAAGCAGAAGCTGCTCGCCGCGCACCGGGCGGGCGTGACCACCGTGGTCATCCCCAAGCGCAACGAGCCCGACCTGGACGACGTGCCCGCCGAAGTGCTGGACAAGCTCGACGTCCACGCCGTGACGGACGTCCGCCAGGTACTGGAACTGGCCCTGTCGCCGGCCGCCGACGGCGCGCGGGTGCAGGATTCACAGGCTCCGGTCGCGGCGTGACGGACGCGACCGGATAGGGCGAGGCCCGGGCTCCCGCGAGGGAGCCCGGGCCTTCGCCGTGTCGGCCGTGTCGGCCGTGTCGGCCGTGTCGGCCGTGTCGGCCGTGTCGGCCGTGTCGGCCGTGTCGGCCGTGTCGGCCGTGTCGGCCGTGTCGGCCGTGTCGGCCGTGTCGGCCGTGTCCGCGGGGGCCCGCCGTCGGCCCCCGCCTGCGAAATTGCGAAATACTGTCGGAGCTGCGGCGATGACGGGGATCGGCGGATCGGCGAGAACTTTCAGGATCGGGACATCGGATCAGAGGTGCTGACGTGCACGAGGACGGAAACGGCGACGGACGGGGCGGCGAATCCGCGGCCCTGCCGCGTGGTCTGGAGTCGCGAGGGCTGGAGTCGCGTGGTCTGGAGCCGGGCGACCGGGAGTTCCTCTCCCTGGAGCGCGAGCTGACGGTGCTGCTGCGGCGCGCCCGTGCCAACCAGGGAGAGATGGCCCGCGAGGTCCACCCGGACCTGGAGTCCGCCGCGTACGGCCTCCTCGTGCGGCTGGAGGAGCTGGGCCGCCAGCGGGCCACCGAGCTGGCCGCCTACATCGGCGTCGGCAAGGCCACCATGTCCCGTCAGCTGCGCGCCCTGGAGGAGCTCGGCCTGATCGCCCGCGAGCCGGACCCGGCGGACGGCCGCGCCTGGCTGGTCGACCTCACCCCCGAGGGCCGCACCCGCGTGACCCGGGTCCGCGAGGCCCGCCGCGGCCGCTACGTCAGCCAGCTCTCCCACTGGGACCGCCTCGAGGTCGCCGAACTGGCCCGACTGCTGCACCAGCTGAACCTGGGCATGGAGAAGTAGCCGCCGAGCTCCCCGGCCCAACCCCGCCCCCGCCCCGACGGCGCCGCTCACAGCTCCACGTACACCGCCGTCGCGTCGTCGTGCGTCTTCGCGCGCCCCAGGAACGCCCGTTCCTCGCTGTCCGCCCGCTCCAGCTCCCGTACGCGCCGAACCGCCGCCGCCGGGCCCTCCTCGCGCAGGAGGGCGAAGAGGTCCGTCCAGTCGCCCCGGCGGAACGTCTCGACCCAGCGGGTCGCCCCGTCCGAGAGGCCGGCCAGGGCGGCCACGTCCGCGCGGGGGACGGTCCCCGTCACCGCGCGGGCGGCCACCGACGGGTCGGCCGCGGCGGTGAAGAAGCCGCCCTCCTTGTTGCGCAGCGTCGCGTCGACGACCGCGTTGCTGCGCAGGCGGGCGCGGGGCAGACGGGCCAGCCGGTCGTCGTGGACGGGCGTGACCACGCCGTCGGGGGACGCCAGCAGCAGCGTCGAGTCGCACAGCATCAGGTACTCGACGCTCTGCGCCGACCAACGGGCGAGAGCCACGGTGGCCTGTGGGGTGCGTGGGTGAGAAAGGTCACAGGTTTCCGCATGTGCCTCGGCGGTACGCGCCAGGGCGAGCGCGAGGGCCTCGGCCAGCGGAACATCCGGGAGTGAAACGGTCAGTTCGGTCAGGGCCCCGCCCAGCCTCGCGGTGAACCAGGGGACCGAATGCAGACACCCCGTGCCGTCGCGCGGCGGCGTCACCCCGTCCAGGAGGACGAGCGAACCGCCCTGTCCGCAGGCGGGAAGGCCGACACTTGCGAAGTCCTCGTTGGGGTAGGCCCGATCGCCCGGCTCCGAGACAAGTTCCGTACGCATCCGGCCAGTCTGCACCGCCCTTTCACAAGGTTCGCGAAAGGCTTGCATCCATCCCCGAATTGGCGTAGCGCCGCAGGTCAGACGCCTGTTTTGGGGCGTAATGAAGGGGTCCGGGAAGACGTGGCGGCGAATACTGCCAAAGCCCGCCGCCCACGTCCAACCGGCCTGCCGCGCAAGGCCGTCGCACGCGCCACGGGAACTTGCCCGCCAACTCCCCTCCGATGTTCACTCCTTCGGGTGGCGGGGCATGCGATGCGCGACCCCTGCCCACCGGCACTGGGAGGGTCGGGAACCGTACCGGACGTACGCACCAGTTGACGGAGCGTCACATCCGGCCCATGGGTACACGAGTCAGGAATGCGAGCACCGGTGCAGAAGACGCGGCCTCGGCGCACAGGCAGCAAGACGGCCTCCGAGGGGGGCGCGGAGCGCACCCCTGTCGGCAAGGGCCGCCCCACCCACGTGCGCAACCGGCTGATCGTCGCGGTGGCCGTGGTCGCCGCCGCCATAGCCGGGGCGGGAGCCCCCGGCGTCCTCGCCGCCTCCGGGCAGCTGAAGGACTCCCAGGACCTGGTCACCCTGGCCGAACAGACCCAGGACGCCCTCGCTCTCGCCCAATCCCTCGCGGACGAGCGCGACGAGGTCACCGTGTACGTCGCGGCCGGCCGCCCCAAGTCGCAGGCCCCCTCCACCCAGGGCAGCGCCCGCGTGGACCGCCAGTCACGGGAGCTGACCGCCGACACCGACGTCCCCGCGACGCTGCGCAAGGCCCTCGACTCCATCGCCTCCGTCCGCCGGACGGCGCTCACCGGCAAGAGCACGGCCCTGGCGGCGCACGAGGCCTACTCCGAGGTCATCGCCGCCCTGCACGGCCTCGCCGAGCAACTCGCGCAGGACATGCCGCCCCGCGCGGGCTCCGGCGCGTACGCCCTCGCCGAGCTCGACACCGCCGTCCAGGAGGCCTCCGCCGCCCGCGGACTGCTGCTCGCGGCGCTGAACGTGCCGACGCGCGAGGAGACCGTCTACAACCCCGTCACCGGCCTGTCGAGCACCGAGAAGGTCTCCTCCGAGGCCGACGCCGAGCAGCGCGACGCCCTCACCACCGCCGCCCAGCAGAGCCGCCTGCGCTCCGACGCCTCTCTCGCCGACTTCCGGGACGGCGCGCCGCAGTCGGCGGTGGACTCCTACGACTCCACGGTCACCGGCGGCGACGTCGACACCGCCGAGAAGTACCTCACGTCCCTCACCGACCAGCCCACGCTGAGCGACGGCGACCTCGGCACCAGCACCAAGAAGCTGGACGCCGCGCTGTCCGCCCGCGTCGACCTGATGCGCGGGGCCGAGTCCTCGTTCTACGACCGCCGCACCAAGGACCTCGCCCAGCTGCGCGACGACGACGTCACCGGCCTCGAGCTGCGCGTCACCCTCCTCGGGGCCCTGATGCTGCTGGCCGTCGTCGTCTCCACGGGCATGGCCCGCAGCCTCACCCGGCCGCTCTCCGTCCTGCGCCGCGGCTCCGCCCGCCTCGCCGACGCCGAGAACCCGGCCGTCGAGGAGCCGGTGACGTTCACCGGCCGCAACGACGAGTTCGCCCAGGTCGTCCGTTCCGTCAACGCCCTGCACGCGCACGCCGTCGCCCTCCACGAGCGTGTCACCACCCTGGAGTCCGACCGCAAGCACCTCGTCGGCCAGCGCCAGATGATGGCCGACGCCCGCGAGGAGCTGCGCGCCGAACTGGACGGTTCCGCATCCCGGTTGGACCAGCTGCGGGACAGCATCGGCGGCACCTTCGTCAACCTCGCGCTGCGCACCCTCGGCCTCGTCGAACGCCAACTCGCGGTCATCGAGGGCTTGGAGGAGCGCGAGCAGGACCCCGACCGCCTCGCCACCCTCTTCAAGCTCGACCACTTCGCCACGGTCATGCGCCGCCACAGCGAGAACCTCCTGGTCCTCGCCGGCACCGAGCACGTCCAGCAGCACGCGGGCCCGATCCCCCTGGTGGACGTGGTCCGGGCGGCGGTCAGCGAGATCGAGCGCTACGAGCGCGTCCGCATCTCCGCCCTGCCCCCGCACGCGCACGTGGCCGGCTTCGCCGCGGACGACCTGTCCCACCTGCTCGCCGAACTCATGGAGAACGCCACCTCGTTCTCCCCGCCGGACCTGCCCGTCGAGGTCTCCGGCTGGCTCCTGGAGAACGGCGAGGTCATGCTCTCCGTCCAGGACGAGGGCATCGGCATCCCCGAGGAGCGGATGGGCCGCCTCAACGCCCGTCTCACCGAGTTCGACCCGGAGACGCCCTACGACCAGGAGGGCGAGGAGGGTCTCGGCCTCGGCCTGTACGTCGTGGCCCGCCTGGCCCACCGGCACGGGGTGCGCGTGCAGTTGCGCGAGCAGAAGCAGGGCGGGGTGGCCGCCGTGGTCGTCCTGCCGACCCCGCTGCTCGCCGCCGCCCCGCACACCGCGATCCCGACGGCGACCTCGACCTCCCCCACGGCCCCGGCCTTCTCCCTCCCGGGCGCGGACGCCGAGGTCAACTCCAACGTCCTCCCGGCCCGCCCGAAGTCCGCCGACCCCCTCATCGAACTGGCCGAGAAGGCCGTACGACGGGCAGAGGCGGAGTCCGAGGCGGCAGCGGAGTCGGAGGCGGAGTCGCAGGCGGCGGCCGAAACCGAGGCCGAGCCGACACCGGCGCCTGAGCCGACACCGGTGCCTGAGCCGACACCGGCGACTGTGCCGGCGCCGGTGGCGGAGACGCCGGCCGAGATGACGATGGAGCTCCTGCTGCCCCAGCCGCAAGGCGGGTCGGCCGGAGATCGGTTCGAGGGCCGGCGCCAGGACCAGGACCACCCGGAGCAGGACCAGCACCAGCACCAGGGTCGGTACGAGGACCAGCAAGGGGAGCAGCAAGAGGAGCCACCCGCACCCGAGTTCGAGGCCGAGGCGGAGCACGCACGCACCCCCGACGCCCCGGAGGAACTCGCCCCGGAGGAACCCGTCACCGACAAGGGCCTCCCCAAGCGCACCCCGAAACTCACCGCACCCACCCCCGCTCCCCGGCAGCGCAGCGGTTCCGTCGACGCCGACGCCCTCCGCCGCCGCCTGGGCGGCTTCCGCCGGGGGGCGGAGGCCGGCTACCGCGACGTAGAGGCGGAGATCTTCGAGAAGACGGGCCAGAACCAGGTGCCGTCCCCTCAACCAGCACGCGCACATGCCGAAGAAGACACGGGGGGCACAGTCGAGGAGGCAAGCAGTTGACCGCGCCCAGTACCTTCGGACTGAGCAGTGAAGCCCGTAACCTGCACTGGCTGTTGACCAACCTCGTGGAGGAAGTGCCAGGCATCCAGTCCGTCGCCGTCGTCTCCTCCGACGGCCTGCTCCTGCTCTCCTCGGACCCCGGCCGCAACGACGCGGCCCGCGAGGCCCGCGGAGCGAAACCCACCGGCCCGCGCGGCTCCTCCGCCGACCTCGCCACCATCGTCTCCGGCATCGGCAGCCTCACCATCGGGGCCGCCAAGCTGATGGAGTTCGGCGTGGTCAAGCACACCATGGTCGCCATGGACGAGGGCAGCCTCTTCGTCATGTCGATCAGCGACGGATCCCTCCTCGGAGTCCACGGCTCCGCCGACTGCGACATGAGCGTGGTGGCGTACCACATGGCGCTCTTCGTGGGCCGCGCCGGCCACGTCCTGACGCCCGAACTCCGCAGCGAGCTCCGCAAGTCCCTGGAGAACGACACCGGGTCCGACACCCAGGCCGAGCCGACGGGGAGCACGCGATGAGCACGAGCCCCGAGAACGGCACGAACGGCACGAACGGCACGGACCCCGAGAAGACCGCGAACGGCACGGGCGACGCGAGCGCCGTGCGGCGGCTGCTCCCCGTCCGCGGGGGCGACCGCAAGCCCGCCCGCGTACGCCCCTACTCGCTCACCGGCGGCCGCACCCGCTTCGGCCACGTCCTCCTCGTCGAGACCTTCGTGGCGACGACGGAGACCACGGCGGCCATCGAGGGGCCGGAAGAGCGCAAGGAACTCACGAACGGCTCTCTCACCACCCGGGTCATGCCGGAGATGCGGGCCATCGTCGAACTGTGCCGCCGTATGCGCACGGTGGCCGAGATCGCCGCGCTGCTGAAGATGCCGCTCGGCGTGGTCCGGGTGCTCCTCAGCGACCTCGCGGACCAGGGAAAGATCCGTGTGTACGGCACCGGTACCGCTCACGGTACGGGCCGTCCCGACCGCGCTCTGCTGGAAAGGGTGCTGAGTGGACTCCGTCGTCTCTGACGCCGCCTCCTCCTTTGGCGTCGACCCAATCGTCGAACCCGACGAGCCCGTGCAGCCCTGGCAGACGGACCGCACCCGCGCCCCCATAGCCACCAAGATCGTGGTCGCGGGCGGCTTCGGAGCCGGCAAGACCACCCTCGTCGGCACCGTCTCGGAGATCACGCCCCTCCAGACGGAGGCGCTGATGACCCAGGCCAGCGAGGAGACCGACGACCTCACCGGCACGCCGGAGAAGACCACCACCACGGTGGCCATGGACTACGGCCGGCTCACGCTCGACGACGACCTGGTGCTCTACCTGTTCGGCACGCCCGGCCAGCAGCGGTTCTGGTTCATGTGGGACGACCTGGTGCGCGGCGCGATCGGCGCGGTCGTCCTCGCCGACACCCGCCGCCTGAAGGACTGCTTCCCCGCGCTGGACTACTTCGAGAGCTGCGGACTGCCGTACGTCGTCGCCGTCAACCACTTCGACGGCAGCGAGCTGTTCGAGCCGGACGACGTGCGCGAAGCCCTCACCGTCGCCGCGCACATACCTGTCATGATCATGGATGCGCGCCGCCGGATCTCGGTCATCGAGACCCTGCTGTCCCTCGTCGGCCACGCGCTCGACGAGACCCCCGAGTAGGCGCACCGAAGCCACCGAGCAGGCGCACCGAAGCCCACCAAGGAGACGTCCCCCGCATGCGGAAGATACTCGTCGTCGGAGCCGGCCAGTCCGGTCTCCAGCTCGCCCTCGGCCTCCAGTCGCACGGGTACGAGGTCACCCTGATGTCGAACCGGACCGCGGACGAGATCCGCTCCGGCCGGGTCATGTCGACACAGTGCATGTTCCACACGGCGCTGCAGCACGAGCGCGATCTCCAGCTGAACTTCTGGGAGTCCCAGGCCCCGAAGATCGAAGGACTCGGCGTCTCCGTCGCGGCCCCCGGTTCGCACGACCCCGGCCCGACCCAGCGGGCGATCGACTGGGTGGGCAGGCTCGACGGGTACGCGCAGTCCGTGGACCAGCGGGTGAAGATGGCCGGCTGGATGGAGACGTTCGCCCAGCGCGGCGGCCAGCTGGTCATACACGGCGCGGCGGTCTCCGACCTCGACTACTTCTCCCGCGCCTACGACCTCGTCCTGGTCTCGGCGGGCAAGGGCGAGCTGGTGTCGATGTTCGCCCGCGACCCGGAGCGGTCCCCCTACAGCCAGCCGCAGCGCGCCCTCGCCGTCGCCTACGTCCACGGCCTGGGCCCGCGCCCGGAGCACCCGGACTTCGACGCCGTCCGCTGCAACCTGGTCCCCGGCGTCGGCGAGCTGTTCATCATGCCGACGTTCACCACCTCCGGCCGCGCGGACATCCTCTTCTGGGAGGGCATACCCGGCGGCCCGCTCGACGTCTTCAACGGCGTCAAGGACCCGGCGCAGCACCTCTCCCTGACCCTGGAACTCATGGAGAAGTTCACGCCCTGGGAGTACGCGCGCACCGGCGACGTCGAGCTGACCGACGCCGGCGGCACGCTGGCCGGCCGCTACGCCCCCACCGTCCGCAACCCGATCGGCCGTCTGCCCGGCGGCGGGCTGGTCCTCGGCGTCGCGGACGTCGTCGTCGCCAACGACCCGATCACCGGCCAGGGCTCCAACTCGGCCTCCAAGTGCGCCGCCGCCTACCTCGACTCGATCCTCGAGCAGGGCGAGAAGGAGTTCGACGAGGAGTGGATGCAGGCGACGTTCGACCGCTACTGGGCGACGGCGCAGCACGTCACCAAGTGGACCAACGCGATGCTCTCCCCGCCGCCGGAGCATGTCCTGAACCTCATCGGCGCCGCAGGGCAGCTGCCGCCGGTCGCCCACCGGTTCGCGAACGCGTTCAATGATCCGGGGGATCTGGAGAACTTCTTCTACGAGCCGGACAAGACCGGCGCCTATCTGGCGGAAGTCGCAGGGGCCTGATCGCCGTCGGGGTGCGGGGGAGTCATGTCTCGGCCCCGCGCCCCTCTGAGCGGGTCGTCCGGGCGGACGGCTCCCAGGATCGGGTTGGATGCGATCGGGGAGAGCTTGATCTGCTCGCCCGGGCGGGGAGCCTGTACGACCTTCCCGTCCCCCGCGTACATCGCCACATGCGAGGCGTCCGGGAAGTAGACGACGAGGTCCCCGGGGCGTAGCTCCTTCAGCGGGACCTTCGGCAGTCGTGCCCACTGCTCCTGGCTGGTCCGAGGGATGGGCGACCCGGCATGCCCCCACGCCTCCGACGTCAGGCCCGAGCAGTCGTAGGAGCTCGGGCCCTCCGCGCCCCACTCGTACGGCTTGCCCAGTTGCTGCTCGGCGTAGCGCAGGGCGCGGTCGCCCTCCTCGGTCGGGGTGTGCTCGCCGCCGAGCGCCCCGGAGGCCAGCAGCTGCTTCTGGTCCTCGGCGACGCCGGCCCGTTCCAGCGCGGCCAGGGCGGCGAGCTGGCCGGCCGTGAGAGACGCGAGAAGTCTTTCCACGTCGTCGAGTCGCCGGCGTACGTCGTCCCGCTCCCTCCTCTTCCGTTCCGTGAGGGTGAGCTGGTCGTCGAGGGCCGCGCGGGCCTTGCGCGCCAGCCCGTCGGCCTTGCGTTCGCTGCCTTCCAGCCGTCCCACAGTCTCGGCCCGCTCGCGCGCCAACTGGCCGATCAGATGCCCCTGGTCGAGGGCGTGCTGCGGATCGCGCGCGAGCAACAGCCGTACGTAGGGGGAGAGGCCGGTGCTGCCCTGGTACTGCTGGCGGGCCAGCCGGCCGGCCGCTCCCCGGCTCTCGTGCAGCGACAGCCGGGCCTTCGCCAGGTCGGCGTCCAGGTGTCCGGTCTCGGCCTGCCGTTGCCTGAGCTTCTCCTCGGTCGCGTTGTAGGCCTCGGTGGCCTGCTCGGCCTCCCGGTACAGCCGCTGAAGGTCCGTCAGCAGCTCGGCCATGGGCCGCCGGCCGGGCTCCGGCGCGGCGACCGCGGCGTCGGGCTCCGGTACCGCGACCGCGGCATCAGGCTCGGGTACGGCGACCGCGACATCGGGCTCCGGCGCGGCGACCGCGACATCTGGCTCCGGTACGGCGACCGCGACATCTGGCTCCGGCGCGGCCACGGCGGCCCCGGGAGCCAGGACGGCCTGAGCGGTGAACGCCGCCGTGGCGACCGTGACCGCACAGGCCAGACGCAGCAGTCTTCCTGACACGTCATCACCTCCGCTGCGGGGTGGCCCCTCCATCCCGCAGGGTGAGCATCAGCGCTGCGCGCGCGGCCCGCGCGCCGAGCGTGCGCGGTTCGGCGCAACGGCGTCACCCGTCGGCGTCATCCCGCCCGCCGCGCGGCGTGGCGTCGGGCGTGGCATGGCGCGGGCTGCCGTACGGCGTGGCGTGAGCCGTCCGGCGTCTGGCGTGAGCCGTCCGGGCGTCCGGCGGACAGGCTTAGGCGCCGGGGCCGGCGTCGGGTTTCGACCACGGCCACTTCAAGCGGCCGCCGGCCCTGCCCTCGGGGTCGTACTCGTACTTCCAGCCCTGCACCAGCCCGAGCTTCCCGCTGTGCGCGCGGGGCACGCGTCGGTAGACCAGGACGGTCGGCGGGCCGCCCGCCGGGTCGGGGACGGGGATGCGGTACGTCTTCGGCGGGTGCCCGGTCGGGCCCAGCAGCACGGGCAGGACGCGGCCGTCCATGGGCCCGCCCTCGAAGGGGGTGTCTTGGCTCTTCACGGCACCAGTGTCGATCAGGTCTGTGCGGCCAGCGCACCCCGGACCACCTCGGCGGTCTGCGGATCGCGTCCCGCGGTCACCGCGAGCACGGCCACGAACTGCTCCACCAGCCAGTCCCGCAGCTCCTCGACGGGCGGCTGCTTGTCCTCGTCGAGCCAGATCAGGGAGGCCGCCTCGACCGCCGTGATCCACATCCGCACGGTCATCCGGAGCTTCGGCCCCGGGTCGGCCACGCCCAGATGGCTGTAGATGTGCGCGGCGGCGGCCCGTCGTACGCCGTCCACGGTGGCGGTCGTACGGGAGGTCTCCACGACGCTGCCGCCCTGGAGCAGGGCGCTGAAGCCGGCGTCGTGGCGGCCCACGAAGGCGAGGTAGCGGTCCAGGGTGCGGGCGAGCCGGGGGAGGAGGGGGCCGTCGTGCGGTTCGTCGAAGCAGTGCTGGAGCTCCTCGGAGGCGGAGCGCAGCGCGGCTTCGTAGAGCTGCTGCTTGCCGCCGGGGAAGTAGCGGTAGACGAGCGGGCGGGACACCCCGGCGGCCTCCGCCACGTCGTCCAGCGAGACGTCCTCGGGGACGCGGTGCGCGAAGAGGGAGAGCGCGGCGTCGAGCAGCTGACTGCGGCGCTCCTCGACGCTGAGGCGACGGTAGGCGGGGGCGGCGGGGGTCATGACGTGCAGCGTAATCCCCCCGGCCGCGCCGATCGCCTCCGCCGGGCGTCGGTGCGGGCGTTCACGCCAACAGCCCCGACGCCCGCCACAGCCGCCGCCCGACGCCCCTCAGCACGCCGATGTCGTCCAGGAAGTCGGTCAGACGCTTCGCCCCCGTCTGCATGACCTCCCGGCGGTGGCCGCTCGCCTTGACCTGCGCCAGCGCCTCCCGTGGGTCCAGGCCTACGTTGGCGTAGACGTCCGGGTTGACGAAGGCCACCGAGAACACCCGGGCGAACTCCCCGGACGTCACCCGGGTGAACTCCTGGGACCACTTCGGCGCGGTCACCATCTGCCGGCGCAGCTCCTCACGGGCGTACCGGACGTGTCGTGCCTCCTCGACCACGTGGATGCGGGTGACGCCCCGGATCAGCGGCTGGACCCGCTCGTCCGGGAAGGTCAGCCGCTGCATCCAGTCGAGGACCTCCTCGCCGAGCAGGGTCGCGGTGAAGGAGCCGGGGGTGGTGGAGATCGTCTTGAAGAGGCGGCCGAGGTTCTGGTGGGCCCGGCTCACCGGGTACCAGGGCGTGCCGCCCTGCGCGATCAGCCGGGCGAACATCTTCGAGTGCCGGCACTCGTCCTCGATCTCGGTCAGCGCGTAGCGCACATGCGCGCTCGTCGCCGCCTTGTCGTAGATGTGCCGGACGAGCAGCTGCATGAGGATGATCTCGAACCAGATCCCGAGCGAGGCGAGTGCGGCGGCCTCGTGCCGCGACAGCAGGATCCGCTGTTCCTCGCCCATCCGCTTCCACAGCGGTGTGCCGTACAGCGACACGAGCTCCGGCGGCCAGAACCACTTGCCCTCCTCGAAGGGCGCGTCCCAGTCCAGCTCCACGTCCGGGTCGAAGGAGTGCTTGGCGGAGGACGCGAGCAGTCGCTCGGCCACCTGCTCCCGGTCCTTGAGCAGGCCCAGCGCGTCCCGCAGCCCTTCCAGCGCGTCGGCATCCGTGAGGGTCGTCGTCATGGCTCTTATGAGACTGCTTGTCAGCAAGCCCGTCAATCCCTAGGGCAGACTTCGCCGTATGGACACGACGACGAGCGGTGCGCGCGCGCACGGACCGGACGACGACCAGACCCCCACCGCCGTCCTGCGGGTGCGCAACACCGGTGCGGAACTGCTGGAGCTCACGCTGGAGCCGTACGGGAGCGACCACTGGATGCGACCCGGGGAGACCTTTGTGATCTGGACGCTCGGGGACCCGGGGGGCGAGGTGTGCGAGGTGGAGCACGAGCCGGGCCGGGTGACCGTGCACGCCGAACACCTGCCCGCCTACGTCGGGGACGCCGACGGCGACGAGATCGAGTGCGGGCACAACAGACCGGCCCCGTCGCCCTCGGTCGACCCCTTCAAGCTGAGACTTCCTTAGCGCCGTCCGGTCCTAGACCGAGCACCCCAGATCCTCGGGCACCGCGAACGCCACCGGCTCCGCCCCCTGTGCCGGGAACGACGTGCGCAGGGTGAAGGCGTACGGCGTCGGGCCGTTGGTCCGCAGATGCAGCAGGCGGGACTCGGCCTCCGCGACCGTCGGGCGGTGGCCCGCCGGGACCCACCACAGCACCGCCATCATCTCCCGCATCCGCTCGAACCACTCCCGGCGGCGGGCCAGCAACTCCCGGTGCTGCCCCTGGTACATGAACGCGGTCAGGGTGTTCGTGTCCCGCCACACCGACATGTTGATGATCAGCCAGTCGTCGCCGAGCACGGGGACGTCCGTCGCGTTGCCGGAGTCGGACTGGAGTCGCCAGACGAAGCCCTCGGCCGCGTCGGCGACGGCGTTCACGGGGTCGAGGGCGTCCACGAAGTCCTTCAACTCCGGTGAGTCCAGGGGGAATTTGAGGCGGCCGATGTTGGCCTGGGCGAGTTCGTACGCGGGTGCCGTGGGCTCAGTCATGCGCGAACGTTAGGACGGACCTGTACCGTCTGGAACCCCCCGTCTCAGGAACTGAGCACGCCTCACGAAGCTGGTACGTCTCCCGAAGGTGGTGCGTCTCCCGAAGGTGGTGCGCCTCCGAACCTGGTACGTCTCACGACCCGAGCACCGCCTCCATCACCGCCCGCGCGATCGGCGCGGCCATCCCGCCCCCCGTGATGTCCCCCCGGTCCGCCGACGCGTCCTCCACCACCACCGCGACCGCGACCTTCGGCTCCAGGTCCCGCTCGCCCTGCGCCCAGGAGACGAACCAGGCGTACGGCGTCCCCGCGTTGCCGAAGCCGTGCTGGGCGGTGCCGGTCTTGCCGCCGACGCGCGCGCCGCGGATCGCCGCGTTGGTGCCGGTGCCCTCCCGCACCACGTCCTCCATCAGCTCCCGCAGCGTCCGCGCGGTCGACGGATGCATCACCTGACGGATCGGCCGGGAACCGGCCGAGGCCACCGTGGCCCCGCCCTTCCGTGTCGTCCGCTCCACCAGGTACGGCGGGCGCAGCTGCCCCCCGTTGGCGACCGCCGCCGACACCATCGCCATCTGCAACGGCGTCGCCCGCGTGTTGTACTGCCCGATCGACGACAGGGCCAGCTGCGCCCGGTCCAGCGAGGTGTCGAAGGTGCTCGGCGCGACGGAGAACGGAATCCGCACGTCCGTGTCGTTGAAGCCGAACGCCTGCGCCGTGCGCGTCATCCGCGCCAGCCCCACGTCCACGCCGAGCTTCGCGAACACCGTGTTGCACGACCACTCGAAGGCGTCCCGCAGCGGAGCGTCCTCGCAGCCGTCGCCCTCGTTGGTCAGCCGCGTCGTGGTCCCGGGCAGCGTGTAGGGAGCGGGGGAGTCGGTCGGCTCGTCCAGGTCCCTGAGCATGCCCGAGTCCAGCGCCGCCGCCGCCGTGACCACCTTGAACGTCGACCCCGGCGGATACGTCTGGCGCACCGCCCGGTTCAGCATCGGCCTGTCCGGATCGCCGTTCAGCCGCGCCCAGGCCCGCTCGGCCCCGGCGTCGTTCCCGGACAGCACGGCCGGGTCGTACGACGGACTGGTCACCAGCGCCAGCACCCGCCCCGTCGACGGCTCCACCGCCGCCACCGCGCCCTTGCGCCCGGCCAGCCCCTCGTACGCGGCCCGCTGGGCGTCGCGGTCCAGGGTCGTGACGACGTTCCCGCCGGACGGGCGGCCGCGCGTGACGTCGTTCAACAGCGGGAACGGCGCGAGCAGCGGGTCCGCGCCGGACAGGACGCCGTCCTCGGCGTGCTCCAGGAACGTCGTCCCGTACACCTGCGAGGCGAAGCCGGTCACCGGCGCGTACAACGGCCCGTCACGGTACGTCCGTTCGTAGCGCAGCTGCTCCCTGGTGTCCCGGGAGCCGGTGACCGCCTCGCCGTCGACCAGGATGTCGCCGCGCGGCTGGGCGTACCGGGCGATGGAGTCACGCCGGTTGGCCGGGTTGTCGTCGTAGGTCCCGGACTGGACGACCTGGATGCGCAGGGCGTTGACCAGGAGCGCCAGCAGGAGCAGGGCGCAGAAGACGGCGGCGTGCCGGATGTGCCGGGTCACCTCGGATCCTCACGGTTCACAGGGCCCGCCTTTCCGTCGTGCTCGTGCGGTCGGCGCGCCGAGTCGCTCACCCGGATCAGCAGCGCCACGATCGCCCAGTTGGTGACGACCGACGAGCCGCCCTGCGCGAGGAACGGCATCGCCATACCGGTCAGCGGGATCAGCCCGGTCACGCCGCCGGCGATCACGAACACCTGGAGCGCCACGATCGAGGCGAGCCCGATCGCGAGCAGCCGCCCGAAGGGGTCGCGCAGAGAGAGGCCGGCCCGGTAGCCGCGCTCGACCAGCAGGCCGTAGAGGAGGAAGAGGGCGGACAGGCCGGTCAGGCCCAGTTCCTCGCCGGCCGTGGCCAGGATGAAGTCGGACTTCGCGGCGAAGCCGATGAGGATGGAGTGGCCGAGCCCGAGCCCGGTGCCGAGGACCCCGCCGGCCGCGAAGGAGAACAGCGACTGGGCGAGCTGGTTGGGGCCCTGACCGGCCTCGATGGTCGCGAACGGGTCCAGCCAGTCCTCGACCCTGCTGTGCACATGCGGTTCCAGCCAGCCGACGGCGACCGCGCCGAACGAGGCGAGCAGCAGACCGACGGCGATCCAGCCGGTGCGGCCGGTGGCGACGTAGAGCATGACCACGAACAGGCCGAAGAAGAGGAGGGACGTGCCGAGGTCCCGTTCCAGGACGAGGACGCCGACGCTCAGCAGCCAGATCGCGACGATCGGGCCGAGCACCCGCCCGGTGGGCAGCTGCATCCGCCGAAAGCGCCAGACCTGCCGGCCCGCGTACGCGAGCGCCGTGCGGTTGGCCGCCAGGTACGCGGCGAAGAACACCGCGAGCAGCACCTTCGCGAACTCGCCCGGCTGGATGGAGAACCCGGCGATCCGGATCCAGATGCGCGCCCCGTTCACCGCCGGGAAGAGGATCGGGAGGGTGAGCAGGGCGAGCGCGGCGACCACACAGACGTACGCGTACCGCTGGAGCACCCGGTGGTCGCGCAGCGCGACCACCACCACGATGAACAGGGACACGCCCAGCGTGGACCACACCAGTTGCGTGGGCGCGGCCCGGTCGCCCGGCGTCTCCAGGTCCAGCCGGTAGATCAGCACCAACCCGATCCCGTTGAGCAGCACGGCGATGGGCAGCAGAAGCGGATCCGCGCAGGGGGCGCGCAGCCGCACCGCGAGATGCGCCAGCAGTGCGAGCACGCCGAGCCCGGCGCCGTAACCGGCGGCGCCGGGCGGGAGGGCGCCGTTCTTGGCGAGGCCGACCGCGCAGTAGCCGTACACGGACAGCAGGACGGCTACGACGATGAGGGTGAGCTCGATGCCACCGCGCCGGGGGAGGCGTACCCCGGGGGCGGGCGCGTCGGCCGCCGCCACGGCGGTTCCGGCGGCGAGGCCGGTCCCGGCTGCGGCTTTCGTCATGTCCGGAACTTACCCAAATAGGGCCCCTTGCGAGCCTTGAAACGTTTCTTCGGGTCAGCACCAGCGCGGCGCGGCCCCGATGTTGTCGATGTAGCGCGCCGAGCCCCAGGCCCAGGTGCCGTCCGTGAGGAGGTACCAGAGGGCGTTGCCCTGGACGTTCTGACCGGAGGTCTTGCAGAAGATCGAGACGATCTGGCCGCGGTGGACGACCCGGATGACCTGGCTGGCGCGGGTCGGCTTGCTGCGCAGGAGCAGCTCGCTGGCGGTGACGCGCCCGCGGTAGCGGCGGGGGTCGTTGCCGTTGCCGTTGCCGGGGCGGTTGCCGCCGCCGTCCTGCCAGTTGTCGTCGCCGCCGCCGTTCTGCCAGTTGCCGCCGTCCCCGGACTGCGAGTCGCCGCCGTCCTGCCAGTCCCCGCCGCCTTGGCCGTTCCCGTCTCCTCCGCCTTGGCTGTTCCCGTCTCCGCCGCCCTGCCCGTTCCCGTCCCCTCCGCCCTGCCAGTCGTGCGGCCCGCCGGTCGCGACGTCGAAGCCTCCGCCGTCGTCGTCCCCGCCGTCGGCTGCGGCGGGGGTGACGACGGCCGTGGCGGCCAGCGCGCCGATGGCGGTCGCTATGGCGAGCCGGGTGAGGGCGGAGCGGCGAAGGGACATGGCGATACCTCCGTACAGGGGGTGAAGCTGACTTATCGCCACATTAGGAGCGGTTCGCGCGTGTCGCCCGTCGCGCTGCGCCATCGGGGCCACTGAGGCCGCCGAGGCCACGAGGCCACCGAGGCCGCCGGTCATCCGGGTCCTCGGTCAGGGAGTGACCGAAGGCGCTCCGGCCGGAGGCGTCTGAGGGAGCGTCAGCGTGGCCACCGCCCCGCCGTCCGGCGCGTTCGCGAACGTCAGCCGCGCGCCCAGCACCTCCGCCTGGCCGACCGCGATGGTCAGCCCCAGCCCGTGCCCCTTCGCCCCGCCCTCGGTACGGAACCGCTGCGGCCCGTGCGCCACGAGGTACTCCGGATACCCGTCCCCGTGGTCCCGCACGGTCACCGTCGGCCCGTCCACCGTCAGGACGACGGGCGCGCGACCGTGCCGGTGCGCGTTGGAGACCAGATTGCCCAGCACCCGCTCCAGCCGCCGCCGGTCGGTCTCCACGCGCGCGTCCCGCACGACCATGACCTCGGTGTCCGTCCCCGAGGCCCGCACCACCCGCACGGCCAGCGCGCCCAGCTCCTCGGCGTCCGCCTCCAGCCGCTCCCGCCCGGTGTCCAGCCGGGAGATCTCCAGCAGGTCCTCCGTCAACGTGCGCAACGCGGCCACCCGGTCGCGCACCAGCTCCGTCGGCCGGCCCGGCGGGAGCAGCTCGGCCGCCGCGTGCAGCCCGGTCAGCGGGGTGCGCAGCTCGTGCGCCACGTCCGCGGTGAAGCGCTGCTCGCTCAGCAGCTTGCCCTGCAACGAGGAGGCCATGGTGTCCAGCGCGGCGGCGACCGCGGCCACCTCGTCCTGCGGCCGCGCCGGCTCCTTCGTACGGGGGTCGTCCACCCTTGCGTCCAGGTCGCCCGCGGTGATCCGCCGGGCCACCTGCGCGGTGGTGTGCAGCCGCCGGGTCACCCGGGTCACCGCGACCGCGCCGACCAGCAGCGTCGCCCCGATCGCCAGCGCCGAGGACCACAGGATCGCGGTGTCGAGCCCCTGGATCGTACGGGCGCTCTGCGAGTAGTCGACCTCGACGGCCAGGGCCCGCTCGCCGTCGGCGGGGCCCGCCGCCCACATCGTGGGCCGCCCCCGGTGATCGGCGACCATCGTGCCGCGCTCCCCGGCCACCGCCAGCGTCCGCAGCGAAGCGGGCAGCCCCGGTGGATCGACGCTCGCACCCCACCCGAGGGTGTCCCCGGACTCGAACGCCGTGGTCGCGTCCTTCAGCCGGGACAACGCCAGGTCACGGGCCTCGCCGACGGTCTGGTCGGTCACCTGCACATGCACCAGCACGCCCAGCAGCGCGGCGAGGGCGCAGCACATCACCGTGATGAAGACGGCGGCCTTGGCGGCGAGCGTTCCGGCCCACTGCGGGACGCCCCACCGGGGGAGCACGCGCCTCATCGATCGCTCGCGGAGGAGGACGCCGAGGCCGAAGGCGACGCCGAGGGGCGAGGCGAATGGGTCCGCCCGCCGGAGCGGAGCATCTCGTCATGGGTGAGCAGCATCGCGTGCTGGTCCTGATCCCAGGTCCACTGCAGCCGGTACTCGTACCCCGCGACCTCGGACGGCGAGCGGATGATCACCGACCGCGCGGCCAGCTCGACCCCGCTCACGGCGTCCTCCCAGCCCATGACCTGCACGAGCCGGTGCTTCTCGACGGTGTACACGCGGACGGCCGTCAGATTGCCGGGCAGCTGCCGGAAGCCCAGCGTGAGGTCGTCGTGCCCGTCGCCGGTGAGATCACGGTAGTAGGGCGAGAGAACGGGACACTTACCCGGCTTGCCGCTACCGCTGCCGCTACCGGTGTCGCTGTCGCTGTCGAGGCCGTCGCCGCAGTCGGCAATGAGACGGACCGTCTCGTCATACGCCCCGGCGCTGTAGTCGCCGGGATTCGCGGCGATCTCCTTGCGCACGACCTCGACCGGATCCACCTTGCGGATGTCGTCGCCGGGCACCTTCAGGCCCTTCACGACCTGGGTGTTGACCTCGTCGATGTCGAACGCCGGACTCGAGGCGGCCGGCAGGCCCGGCCAGAGCTTCTTCGGGCTGATCGCGGTCGGCGTCGCGCCCGCGCCGCGCAGTCCGCCCGTGTCACCGCAGGCCGCGGTCGCCGAGGCCAGCAGGGCGACGGCGGTCACGGCGAGGGCGGTGCGGACGGTGCGGGTGCGGGGCACGGGACTCCTGTGCTGCATGACGGTGACGGGCCCCGTACACCTTATTCATGGGAAAGTCCTTTTTGCGTACCGGGCGGGCGTGGAGGCGAGGACCATGAGAGGAAACGATTGTCCATGGTCACTCGGCCAGCTCCTCCAGCAGTCTGGCCGTCGGCAGCCCCGCCCGCAGGTACTCCACGAACAGTTCGTTGTGCAGGGCCCACGGCGAGCGCCGCGACCGTATCAGCCGTATGGCCTCCTCGGCCGAGTGCCCCCGGCGCATCAGCGTGTGGGCGACGACGAGGCCCGAGCGGTTGTAGCCGCTGTAACAGCGGACCAGGACCGTACGGCCCTGGTCCATGGCGTCTCCCGCGGCCTGCGCCAGCCGGATCACCCCCGCGAGCTGGGTCCCGTCCAGCGGCCCGTCCGGCACCGGCCACACATGGTGCTCCACGCCCGGGTCGGGCCCATGCTCCGGCCGGGCCCTGGTCAACGTCTGGACCAGATCGAACTCGTCCCGCACCACGGCGGACTCCAGCTGTCCGGAGGTCCCCCGGAACTCGTGCCCGCCCATCCACAGCCCCGGCACGATCTCGCTCCACGGACCGTCCGGAGCCGGTACGTCGGGTTGCTTCCTACGGGTCCGCAACGGCGCCTCCCCCCACCAACGCGATCCCTGGGACCTGCCCAACTCCCTCCAAAGGTAACCGCCTTCTTGCCCCCGGGGCATCCTCCTGTTCCCATGGTCGTGGGGTGATGGTGCATGAACGGACTGCGCGTCATACCGACCTGGCGACATGGCCGGGAGCGGCTCTACGTCTGCCTCACGGACGGCCGGAACATCGCCTGGTACGACCGTGAGACCGCCCGGATCAACCTGATAGGGGACGACCGCAAAGAAGACGTGCTGGAAGCCCTCGGCCCCTTCCTGACCGGCCCGGTCACGGTGGGCCCGCCCCCTGTCCCCACGCCTGCGGAGCTGGCCCGACTCTCCCTCCACCCGGACGACGACCTGGCCCCCAACCGCCCCGGCGAGGCCCTGCTGGTCGCCCTGGACCGCGACCCCGGCCCCGCCCACCGCCTCCGGGCCGACCCACGCCGACGTGCGCTCTTTGCCGAGCAGGCCGTGGGCGAGGCCCTGGACCGGCTCGACGGCGCCGGCTGGCACACCCTCCACTCCATTCCGCTGCCCGGCGGAGACCGCGTCCACCACCTGGCCATCGGCCCCGGAGGACTGTTCGCGGTCCACGCGCTGTACGCCCGCAGGGCGCGGGTGCGGATAGCCGACCCTCTGGTCACCCTGGGCCGCCACGAACCGGAGCCCCTGCTCCGCCGAGTGCGCGGCAACGCCGCCCGCGCGTCCTACGCCCTCACGGCCGAGGTCCGCCCCGTCCTGGCCCTGGTCGGCCCGACGGACGTCTCCTTCACCGCCCCACCCAGAGAGGTCCGAGTCCTCCAGGACACCGCCCTCCCGGACCTGGCCCGCCTGGGCGGAGTACTCAAACCGGCGGATGTGGAGGCGCTGCATGCGATGGCGAGGGATCGGGGGGCGTGGGGGAGGGTGTGAGGCGGGCGGCTCCTGACCGGTGCCGGGTGGCGCATCTCCGCCTGTCCGGCGCTTGGGGGCGAGGCCCTTCAGGGGGCGAGCGCGGGGGTCTGTGGGCGGCAGCGGGGGGTCTGTGGGCGGCAGCCCCCAGGGGCCGGGAACGGGAAGGGGCGGCGGGGGCGATGAACAGCGGCCCCGCTCACGGCAGTGCCCCCGCACGACCGGCATCGAACAGCGGTGCGAGCAGATCGCCGTACTCCCGAACCCGCTCCACGACGTCCGCCGCGAACAGCGCCAACCCCCCGGGCGACCGAGACTCCGCGACGCCCCCCACCTCGTCCCAGCTCACGGGCGCCGAAACGCTGGGCTCCGCCCGAGCCCGCAACGTGTACGGCGCGGCCGTGGTCTTGCGCGCGGCGTTCTGACTCCAGTCGACGAACACCTTCCCCGCCCGCAGACTCCGCGTCATCCGATGCAGGGCCAGCCGAGGCATCGCCCCCTCCACCTCCACCGCCAGCCGCTTGGCGTACTCGCTGACCTGCCCGGACGACGCCCCCCGCACCGCCGCCACCAGATGCAGCCCCTTCGCCCCGGACGTCTTCGCGTACGCCTCGATCCCGTCCGCCGCCAGCCGCTCCCGCAGCCACAGGGCGACGTCGCAGCACTCGACGACGGTCGCGGGCGCACCGGGGTCGAGGTCGAAGACGAGCCGGTCGGCCGTCCCGGGGTCCTGGATCACCCACTGGGGCGTATGGAACTCGGTGACGAGGTTCGCCGCCCAGATCAGACTCGGCAGGTCCTGCACGAGCACCATCCGGGCCGGCCCCTCCGACCGGGGCACCTCGGCGGTGGCGACCCACTCGGGCGTCCCCGGCGGCACGTTCTTGGCGAAGAAGACCTGCCCGTCGGGGCCGTCCGGATAGCGCAGGAAGGACAGCGGCCGGTCGCGCAGATGGGGGAGCAGGACGTCGGCGACGGTCGCGTAGTAGTGCAGCACCTCGCCCTTGGTGAAGCCGGTGGCCGGATACAGCACCTTCTCCAGATTGCTGAGCGCGAGCCGCCGCCCCTCCACCTCTGTGATCGGCGTCATACGATGAGAATCACACAAAAACCGCATATCAACCCATACCGGCCAATCTGCTCCAGGAGGATGCTGCCCGTGCGATCCATATGGAACGGCGCGATCTCGTTCGGCCTGGTCAGCATCCCGATCAAGCTGGTGAACGCCACCGAGAGCCACTCGATCTCCTTCCGTCAGATCCACACGGAGGACGGCGGCCGCATCCGCTACCGCAAGGTCTGCGAGCTGGAGGACCGGGAGGTGAGCTCGGCCGAGATCGGCAAGGGGTACGAGGACGCGGACGGCTCGATCGTCCCGATCACCGACGAGGACCTGGCCCAGCTGCCGATCCCGACCGCGAGGACGATCGAGATCGTGGCCTTCGTCCCGGCCGACCGGATCGACCCGCTCCAGATGGACGCCGCGTACTACCTCCAGGCGGGCGGCGTCCCGGCGGCGAAGCCGTACACGTTGCTGCGCGAGGCCCTGAAGCGCAGCAACAAGGTGGCCATAGCCAAGTACGCCCTGCGCGGCCGCGAGCGGCTCGGCATGCTCCGCGTGGTCGGCGACGCGATCGCCATGCACGGCCTGCTCTGGCCGGACGAGGTCCGCGCCCCCGAGGGCGTGGCCCCCGACGCCGACGTCACCGTCCGCGACAAGGAACTCGACCTCGCGGACGCCCTGATGGACACCCTCGGCGAGGTCGACCTGGCGGACCTGCACGACGAGTACCGCGAGGCCGTCGACGAGATGGTCGCCGCGAAGGCCGCCGGCGAGACACCCCCCGAGGCCCCCGCCCCGCCGTCCGGAGGCAAGGTCCTGGACCTGATGGCGGCACTGGAGAAGAGCGTACGAGCGGCGCAGCAGTCCCGAGGCGAGGAACCGCAGCCCGCCCAGGAGGCAGCGGTCAGCCCCCTGCCCCGCCGCAGCCCCTCCCGTCCGGCCCCCAAGGAAACCGGCGGCAAGAAGTCGACGGCGTCCGGCACGGCGAAGAAGTCGACCTCGAAGACGACGAAGACGACCCAGAGCCCAAGAAAAACAACGGCATCAAAGAGCAAGGCAGGGGCGACGGGCACGGCAGCCACGAAGAGCACAACCAAGAAGGCAACCGCAAAGAAATCAACGGCAAAGAAGACAACGCCCCGCAAACACACGGCCTGACGGCGAATCCGACGCTCCAGGATGAATTCCTGCCCCCAGTCGACCCTGCGGAAAGAATCAATCGCCGGGGATATCCGGTTTCGCCGCGACCAGCATGTTCCTCGGGATGACGACGAGTCGCTCGTCCGTCCCGACCGAGACGCCCGCCGGTAGTCTTCGGCCGAGTGACTCCGTGAGATCCCGTCCGATGACGGCGATGTCTCCGTTGTCGAGTTCCCAGATGTCGGGGCAGTCAGGGCTGTCGGTGGTGATTCCGAGTTCCTGTGGCGATTTCCCCAAACGCTGTTTGAACCTTGTGCTGGGATCAGCTTCCCAGGGCCTGCTCATGTCCGTCGCCCCCTCGTTTGGATCAAGGTTTCGGCAATTTAACACTCGATGAATCGGCTTGGCCACGCCAAAACCGGACGTGCCGAAGAGGGTGCTGACGCCCCGGAGTCGGCCGACTCGTTTCGCTCGTCCGCCCCGGCGCGTGAGGCCTTGTCGCCGCAGCGGCTGATCCGGACGAGGCCGGTCTCCCGCATAGGCCGCTCGCCCCGCTCGCCGCCGACGTCGACGCCCGCGCAAAACATCTTGACGCGCCGAATGTTACCGGTAACATCGATGCCCGTCTGAGCATCACACCGCACCCCACGACGTAGTGGGCCGTTCGTTTCTGGAGTCCGCGTGACCGACCAGCCCACGGCACAGTGCGCTCCGGAGGCGTCGAGGGCGCCGGACTTCCGGGAAGCGGCCGTCCCCGTCTTCACCACGTCCGCGGTGGCCGCCTCCTGCGTCGGCTTCGTTCTGATCGGCGCGCTGCAAGCTCTCTACGGCCCCGCGATCCCGGGCCTGCGCCAGGAGTTCGGCCTCTCGCCCTCCGCGGCCGGTCTCGGTCTCAGTGCTCACTTCGTAGGCGGGGTCGCCGGAGTCCTCCTCTTCGACCGCCTCTACGGCCGCATCGGCAACCGACGGATCCTGGGCATGTCGTACGTCCTCATGGCCGTCGGCGCGGCAGGCTTCGCGCTGGCCCCCGACTGGCCGCTCGTCCTCGCCGCGGCGCTGCTCGCCGGACTGGGCTTCGGCGGCATCGACTACGGCCTCAACCAACTCTTCGCGGTCGGCTTCGGCCACCGCTCCACAGCGATGCTCAACATCCTCAACGCCCACTTCGGCATCGGCGCGATCCTCGGCCCCGCCCTCATAGGCGCGGTGGGCGCCGACCGCTACCCGACGATCTTCCTGGCCTTCGCCCTGGCCAACCTCCCCCTGCTCCTGTGCCTGAAGGGCGTACGCGACCAGGCGCCCCCACCGCCGACGGCGGCCGAGGAGGTCTCCACCGCCGCACTGCGCCGCAGCCTCGCCTCCATCCTCACGGTCTTCGTGGCCCTCTACGTCCTGCACGTGGGCATAGAGGCGGGCGTAGGAGGCTGGGAGCCGACCCACCTGGAGACAGTCGGCTACGGCGCCGGCATCGCGGCCACCGCCACCTCCGTGTACTGGCTGATGATGACCGTGGGCCGCTTCCTGGTCGCCCCGATAGCCCTGCGCTTCTCCGCCCAGACGATCATCACGGTCTCCTGCGCGGGAATGACGGCCTGCCTCCTGCTGGCCGCCGTACCCACCCTCGCCCCCTACGCCTACGCGGGCGTGGGCCTCTTCATCGCGCCGATCTTCCCGACCGGCCTGCCCTGGCTCAACCGGGCCGCGCCCCGAGCCCGCCGCGCAGGCGCGCTGGTCATCGCCGCGTCGATGGCGGGCGGAGTGGCGGCCGGCCCGGCCCTGGGCAAGGTCATCGAATGGTCCGACGTCCAGGCCGTACCCCTGCTCCTGGCCGCGGTCTCCGCCACCTGCCTGGCAGCGACGAGATGGCTGACCAGGGCGACGAGCAGCCGGCCCCACGAAAGAAAAGGGCCCACAGCGGCCCCGTAGAAAACGTAGGTGATGCACCCCCACGCGCCCGTAGCCGCCCCGCACGGGAGCGGGTCGTGGCGGTACGGCGCAGCCCGTCGCTCAGCCCGTCACAGCCGAGTTCCACGGTGGCAGCAGACAGCAGTACGCCCAACACGCGACGGGCTCGCCGTACCGCCACGACCCCGACCCACCCACCGGCAGCAGCGCACGGTGGATCACGCACCACCCCACCGAACCCCACCCCACCGAACCCCACCCCGCTGAACCCACCGCACCGAACCCCACAGCCCCCACGCCGCCGAACCCCACCGCACGCCCGCCCCGAAGAAGGGACCCGCATGCCCGCCCTGACCACCACCTCCGACGGCTTCCTGCTGCACGGTGAACCGTTCCGGATCCTCTCCGGCGCCCTGCACTACTTCCGCGTCCACCCCGACCAGTGGACCGACCGCCTGCGCAAGGCCCGCCTCATGGGCCTGAACACGGTGGAGACGTACATCCCCTGGAACCTGCACCAGCCCGAGCCCGGCACCCTGGTCCTCGACGGCCTCCTCGACCTGCCCCGCTTCCTGCGCCTGGCCGCCGCCGAGGGCCTGCACGTCATCCTCCGCCCGGGCCCGTTCATCTGCGCGGAGTGGGACGGCGGCGGGCTGCCGCACTGGCTCACCGCCGACCACGACATCCGCCTGCGCACCAGCGACCCCCGCTTCACGGACGTGGTCGACCGCTACCTCGACCTCCTCCTGCCCCCGCTCCTGCCCCACCTGGCGGCGGCGGGCGGCCCGGTCATCGCCGTACAGGTGGAGAACGAGTACGGGGCGTACGGCGACGACATCGCCTACCTCAAGCACCTGGAGAACTCCCTGCGCTCCCGAGGCATCGAGGAGCTCCTCTTCACCTGCGACCAGGCCGACGGCGACCACCTCGCCAAGGGCAGCCTGCCCGGCGTCCTGGCCACCGGCACCTTCGGCAGCCGCGTCGACAGCTCCCTCCAGCGCCTTCGCGAGCACCAGCCCCAAGGCCCCCTGATGTGCGCGGAGTTCTGGATCGGCTGGTTCGACCACTGGGGCGGCCCGCACCACGGCAGGGACGCCGCCGACGCGGCCGCCGACCTCGACCGACTGCTCGCCGCAGGCGCCTCCGTCAACATCTACATGTTCCACGGCGGCACCAACTTCGGCTACACCAGCGGCGCCAACCACCACCACGCCTACGTCCCGACGGTCACCTCCTACGACTACGACGCCCCGCTCACCGAGAGCGGCGACCCGGGCCCGAAGTACCACGCCTTCCGCGAGGTCATCGCCCGCCACGCCCAGGTCCCCGACGAGCCGATCCCGACGCCCGCACCCAAACTCCCCCCGACCATGGTGGAGTTGACGACCCGAGCCCCCCTCCTCGCCGCCCTCCCCCTGGCCGACCACCGCCCCGTCCACGCCCCGACGGACCCCCTCTCGGCAGACGACCTGAACCAGCGCGCCGGATACGTCCTGTACCGAACGACGGTCCCCACCCAGGGCGCAGGCCTCCTGCACTTCGCCGGGGGAGTGGGCGACCGAGCCCAGGTCTTCCTGGACGGCGCCCCCGCAGGCGTCCTCGAACGCGAGCGCTACGACGAGACGCTCCCCGTCCACGTCCCCCGCCCCGGCGCGGTCCTGGACGTACTGGTGGAGAACCAGGGCCGGGTCAACTACGGCCCCCGCATCGGCGTGCCCAAGGGCCTCCTGGGCCCGGTGACCCTCAACGGCGCGCCTCTCCAGGGCTGGGACTGCCACCCCCTCCCTCTGGACGAGGTTCCCCCCGCGGCAGCCTTCACCCCGGCCGAGACCTCCACCTGCGCCGAACCGGCCTTCCACCAAGGCACGTTCGAGGTGCGGAAGCCCGCCGACGCCTTCCTGGCCCTCCCCGGCTGGGCCAAGGGCCAGGCCTGGATCAACGGCTTCCATCTGGGCCGCTACTGGAACCGAGGCCCCCAGCGCACCCTCTACGTCCCGGCCCCGATCCTGCGGCCCGGCGCGAACGACCTGGTGGTCCTCGAACTCCACGGCACGACGACCGCGCAGGCCCACCTCACCGAGACCCCCGACCTCGGCCCGAAGGGTTCCTGATGCACCACCACGCAGACGTTCCGGCCTCGCCGCAGCCCCCGCTGCGAGGCCACCTCCCGTTGGCCGACGCCCCCGCAGCCACCGACCCGATAGAGGTGACGAGCCGCTGGCTCACCAGAGGCGGCCGCCCCTGGTTCCCGGTGTCGGGCGAGTTCCACTACTCCCGCTACCCGGCCCGGAGTTGGGAGGAGGAGCTGCTCAAGATGAAGGCGGGCGGAATCACCGCAGTAGCCTCCTACGTCATCTGGATCCACCACGAGGAGACAGAGGGAGGCGTCCGCTTCGACGGCGCCCGGGACCTACGCCGCTTCGCGCTCCTCTGCGCCCGCCACGGCCTGGACTTCATCCCCCGTATCGGCCCCTGGTCCCACGCGGAGGTCCGCAACGGGGGTCTGCCCGACTGGGTGTCGGCCCGCACCGCGGCCACCCGCACGGACGACCCGGCGTACCTGGCCGCCGTACACCCCTGGTTCCAGGCGATCGCCGCCCAACTCCACGGCCTGGACCGGGCGAACGGCGGCCCGATCGTCGCGATCCAGATCGAGAACGAGCTCTACGACCAGCCCGGCCACCTCCTCACCCTGAAGCGCATGGCACAGGAGGCCGGCCTCAGCGCACCGCTGTGGACGTCGACGGCGTGGGGCGGAGTCCAACTCCCGGGCGACGAACTGCTCCCGCTCTACGGCGGCTACCCGGAGACGTTCTGGACGGAGGCCGACGGAGGCTGGCCGGACACCTGCCGCAAGCACTTCTTCTTCACCCACCAGCGCGACGACGAGGGCATCGGCGCGGATCTGCGCCCCACGACGGTACGCGGCACGGACCCGGAGGCCTACGCGGACCGATTCCCCTGGGCCACCTGCGAGTTGGGCGGCGGAATGGCCGTGTCCTACCACCGCCGCCCGCGCGTCGAGGCCGCCGACGTGGGCGCGCTCGGCCTCACCAAGATCGGCTGCGGCTCGGTCTGGCAGGGCTACTACATGTTCCACGGCGGCACGAACCCGACCGGCGAGCTCACCACCCTCCAGGAGTCCCACGCCACCGCCTACCCCAACGACCTCCCGGTCCTGACGTACGACTTCCAGGCCCCGCTCGGCGAGTACGGCCAGTACCGCCCGTCGTACGACGAACTCCGCCTCCAGCACCTCATGTTGGCGGACTTCGGCTCGACGATCGCGCCCATGGAGTCGACGCTCCCCGACAAGCGGCCGCAGGGTCAGCACGACCGGGACACCCTGCGCTGGGCGGTCCGCGGCGCCGACGACGGCGCGGGCTTCCTCTTCGTCACCAACCACCAGCCGCACGAGCCGCTGCCCGACCACCCGGAGACGACCTTCACGGTCGCCTTCCCGCAGGCTCCGCCCCTCACCCTGCCCAGCACCCCGGTCACCGTCCCCGCGGGCGCGTACTTCTGCTGGCCCCTGCGCCTGGACGTGGCCGGCCTGCGCCTCGACTGGGCCACCGCCCAGCCGGTGTGCACGGTCGCGGACGACGGCCGTACGCTCCTGGTCCTGGCGGCGACCGACGGCATGGCACCCGAACTCGCCCTGGACGCACGGACGGTGAGGTCTTACACCACCCCGCCAGGGGCGACCGTCACCGACGTCACCGACAGCGCCGACGGGGCCGACCGCATCCTGATCACCGGCCTGCGCCCCGGCACGGACGCCCTGGTCGAGCTGGAGACGACGGGAGGCGGCCGGATCGACGTCCTGGTCCTGGACGCGGCGTCGGCCCGCACCGCCTACCGGGGCGAGGCGTGGGGCGCGCAGCGGCTCGTCCTGTGCGCCGACGGCGTGGTCTTCGACGCGGCGGCGGACGAGGTACGCGTCCACACCCGCACCGCCGACCCGACGACGTCCCTCTCCGTCCTGCCCGCCCCGCACCGTCCGCCGAAGGTCCCCGGTGCGACGGTGAAGGAGAGCGGGGACGGCGCTCTGATCCGCTACACGCTCGTTCCCGACACGGAGGCCCCGGCCCCGCCCGCCCCCGCGCTCACCCCGCTCCGCCCGGCGGGCCGGCCGCCCGCCCCCGCGACGGGAGTGCTGGGCCGGGCGAGCGCCCCGGCGGACGAGCACTACGACACCGCCGCGGCCGTCTACCGCGTCGACGTCCCGCACCCCGCCCCGGAGGGCACTCTGCTGCGCCTGCACTGGACCGGCGACGCGGCGCGCGCGTACGTGGGGGAGGAACTGGTGGCGGACCAGTTCTTCGCGGGCCGCCCGTGGGACATCGCCCTGGACCGGCTGCCGGCCGGCGACCCCCTGGAGGTGAAGGTGCTGCCGCTCGCCGCCGAGGCGAAGGTGTACATCCCGGGGGAGACCGTCCACGGCGTGGCGGAGATACGCGAAGCCGAGTGGTCGACGCCCCGGAGATGGACGTTCCGCAGGTCCTGACCCAGGCCTGTCCTGACCCAGGCCTGTCCTGGCTTCAGCCTGCCCCTGCCCTGACCTCGGCCTGCCCTGGCCTCTCCCTGCCCCTGCCCTGGCCTCTTCCTGCTTTTGCCCCGGCCTCTTCCTGCCCCTGCCCTGTCTCCCTCCCGGCCCGACCACGGCTCGGTCCCGGCCCGCCCCCGGCCATCCCGCCCCGCCCGGCCTATCCTGTGGGTCCGCCGGGCGGGCAGGCCCGCCGGGACCGACCCAGGTCGGCGGACCGAGACCAGGTCGGCCACCAGGCCACCAGGCCGGCGGACCGCCCTCAGGCCGAAGGAAGAGCACCCACCATGACCCCAAGCGCCGCCGCTGACGAGGACGGCCCGGCGACCAAGGGCCGCAGTCGCCGCAACTTCGCGGGCGCGCGCCCCGTGATGGACGACGTGGCGAAGCTGGCCGGCGTCTCCAAGCAGACGGTGTCCCGGGTGCTCAACGACAACCCGGCCGTGCGCGCCGAGACCCGGGAGGCGGTCCAGGCGGCGATGCGCACCCTCGGCTACCGCCCCAGCCGCAGCGCACGCTCGCTGGCGAGCGGCCGTACCCGCATGCTCGGCGTGATCTCGTTCGACGCGGCGCGCTACGGCCCCGCCTCGACCCTCACCGCGATCAACACGGCGGCTCAGGAGGCCGGATACCTGGTGAGCTCGATCGCCCTGGACACCGCCGACCGGGACACCGTCGTCCAGGCGGCGGACCGGCTGTCGGCGGAGGGCGCGGACGGGATGATCGCGATCGCCCCACAGCTGCGGGTGGCCCGGGCGCTGGCCGAGGCCCATCTGGACATCCCGCTCGTCGTCATGGACAACGACCTCGGCGACGGCACCCCCGTCGTCACCTCGGACGCCCGCACCGGCGCCCGCAAGGCGACGCGGCACCTGCTGGCCCTCGGTCACGCCACGGTCCGGCATGTGGCGGGCCCGACCGGCTGGACCTCGGCGGACCGCCGGGCGGACAGCTGGCGGGACACCCTGCGGGCGGCCGGCGCGGAGGTGCACCCGCCCCTGGTCGGCGACTGGAGCGCCGACTCCGGCTACGACCTCGGCGGCGAGCTGGCGAAGGACCCCGCGGTGACCGCCGTGTTCGTGTCCAACGACCAGATGGCCCTGGGCGTCCTGCGCGCCCTGCACGAGGCGGGCCGCCGGGTCCCCCAGGACGTCAGCGTGGTCGGCTACGACGACATCCCCGAGGCCGCCCACTTCCTCCCCCCGCTCACCACCGTCCGGACGGACTTCACGGACATCGGCACCCGCTCCCTGCACGTCCTCCTGGACCAGATCGACGCCGCCGGACCGCCCCCGCCGCCGCTCACGCTCGCCCCCGTCGAACTGCGCGTCCGCCACAGCACCCACCGCTTCACCGGCTGACCCGGGGCAAGGCCTCCAACGACCGGCGCGCGGGCGTGGATCCGGCGACGGTCGGGTACATCACGCCCACGGCACGCCCACCGCACGCCCCCTTGAGCACGCCCCTCTTGCACACGCCACCTGCTCGAACTCCCACCGAGCCCAGGAGGAACCGTGTCCGAACCACAGCGAGCGACGACGTCACCCTGCGGCCGGCTCATGGACAGGGACGAGACCGAAACCGAAGCCGCGGCCGCAGCCGAAACCAAAGCCGCAGCCGAAGTGGACGGCAGAGCCGAAGTGGACAGCAGAGCCGAAGCGGATGGCAGGGCCGACGACGAGACCGGCCCGACGGCCGTCCTCCTCCGCAACCGCACCGCCCTGCTGGCCGCCCTGGAGACCGTGACCACGGCGTCGGCCGCGGCCGACGAGTTCGACAGCGCGCTCGCCGCACTGCGCGGAGCCCGCGCCGAACTCGACGGCCACCGCCCGAGGAACATCGCCGAACTGGGCGTCTTCCTCCCCTCCAACAACATCCTTTACTCGTACGCCCTCTTCGCCCTCATACCGAGCCTGTACGCCTCGCACATCGTCGTACGACCGTCCCGACGCGTGGGGGAGGAGTCACGGCGGATCCACCACGTCATCACGTCCGACCCCGCCTTCCCGGCCCGGACGGCGATAGAGCTCACCGACATGACACAACGTCAATTCATCGCCCGGTGCGCCGAGTCGGAGGCCGTGGTCTTCAACGGCCGCCCGGAGAACGCCCGCGAGGTGGGCGGACGCCTGCCGGACCGCACCCTCTTCCTCTCCTTCGGCTCCGGTCCGAACCCGATCGTCGTGGGCCGGGACGCCGTACTCCCCGTCGCGGCCCAGGACATCGTCCGCACCCGGATGCACAACTCGGGCCAGGACTGCCTCTGCCCCGACGTCGTCTTCGCGCACGACGAGATCGCCGACGACCTCCTGACGGCCCTGCGCGAGGCCGTCCGCGCCGTGCCCGTCGGCCCCCTGTCCGACCCGGCCACCACCGTGGGCCCGCTCTGCTACCCGGACGCGGTGGAGCAGACGGCGGAGTTCCTCGCAGCGCACCGGGACCGGATACGGGAGGGCGGCCGAGCGGACCGCGGTACGGGCCTGATCCGCCCCACGCTGCTGGACCTGGCCTGGGACGACTCCTTCTTACCCCCCGAGTTCTTCGCCCCCGTCGTCTGCGTGATGCGCTACCCGACCGGCGCGGACGTCGTCCGCTGGCTGAACAGCCCGACGGAACGCCGCCGAGGCATGTACGTCTCCGTCTACGGCGAGCCCGCGCTGCACGCCCCCCGCGTCGGCGCCAGCGTGACCCTCGACGCCCGCACCGCCCTGGACGCGGAGAACGGCAACGAGCCCCTGGGCGGCTACGGCCCGGACGCGAGCCACGTACGCCACCACGGCGCCCTCACGGCCAGACCACTCCTCCTCTCGGCGGAACTCGCGCAAGCCCACGACAGAGGACCGGAAAGGGCGACGAGCCATGAATGACAAGGACCACCCCCGAAGCGGCGGCTGCTGGCAGGCCGTGGCGGACACCCTCGCCGCCTCCGGCGTACGCCGCGTCTTCGGTCTCCCCTCCGACGAACCGGGTCTGCTGGACGCGGCGACCGCCGTACCGGGCCTGGACGTCACCGTCGTGGGCGATCAGCGCGTCGCGGCCTGTGCCGCGGCGGGCTGGGCGCTGGCCGCCCGAGAACCGGTCGCCCTCGCCCTCAACTCCGGCCCGAGCTTCGCCAACGCCCTGCCCGGGCTCCTGGAGGCGGCCTCGCTCTCCGTCCCGCTGACGGTGATCACCACCCGGGTGCCCGAGGAGAACATCGGCCGCGGAGCCTTCCAGTACGTCGACCAGCTCCGCATGATCGAGCCCCTGGCCGGCTGGACGCATCGGGTCGAACACCCGGGCCAGCTCGTCTGGGCCGTACACCAGGCCGTCCGCAGGGCGGTCGACGGCCGCCCCGACCTGACGGTGATCGAGATAGCGGAGGAGCTGACGACACAGGAACACCAGGTGGACGCGGCCGCCACGCCTCCCGTACGACGGGTGCGCCGCCTGCGCTCGCTGCCCCCGCCGTCGGAACTGGACCGAGCGGCCGAGACGTTGCGCACGGCCGACCGCCCCCTGATCGTGGCCGGCGGAGGCACCCGCTGGTCGCAGGAGCTGGACCTGGAGGAGCAGGACCTGGAGGAACTCGCCGACGTACTGGGGGCGCCGGTCTTCACCACGGCGGCCGGCCGGGGCGCCGTCGACGAAGGTCACCCCAGGTCCTTCGGCCTGGTGGGCCTGTACACCACACCCCCCGCCGCCGACCTCCTGAACGGCGCGGACACGATCCTCGTCCTCGGCTCCAAACTGGAGGAGACGGCCAGGATGGGCTGGGACGCCTGGCGCACGGCACACGTCATCCAGGTCGACGCCTCGCCCCAGGCCTTCGGCGAAGGCTGCCCGGTGGCCCAACCCCTGCTGGGCGACACGGCGTTGGTGACAGCGGAACTGATTACTCGCCTCAAGGCCGAAGGACCGAGGAAGAAGCGCGCCCCCGCCACCTGGTCCACTCTCCAGCGCCAGGTCGCGAAGGCCCAGCAGGCCCACGTGGAAGCCGACTTCGCGACCTCGCCGGTACGAGCGGCACTGAGTGGCGTACGCAGGATCCTGGGCCCGAAGACCCTCCTGGTCCAGGAGAACGGCCTGCACGACATCTGGAGCTACCACTACCCCGTCGTGACGGTCGCCCGAGGCGCCCGCCCGGTCTGCCCCGGCGAACAGACGATGATGGGCTTCGGCCTGGGCGCGTCCGTCGGCGCCGCCCTGACCCGCCCCGCCGCACCCGTCGTCCTCCTGACCGGCGACAGCGCCCTGAGACTGAGCGTGGGAGCCCTGGACGCCCTCCGTCACCACTCCCTCGGCGTGATCATCGTCGTCTTCGACAACCAGGGCTTCGGCTGGCCCCGCCGACTGCGCACCCACTCGGACGCCCCCCACGTCAGCACCGCCTGGGCCCCCGACGCACCCCCCGACCGCCTGGCCGCCGCCTTCGGCGGCTGGGGCACGACAGCAGCCGACCAGGACTCCCTCACCCAAGCCCTCCACATCGCCCAACACCGCTCCCGCCAGGGCGACTTCTCCATCATCCGCGTACCGGTCCCCGACGACGACGTACCGATAGGCATCGAGGCCGCCGGCTACTGACCCCGACAGCCGCTGACCCCGCCGCCCGCCTCACCCCGCCGCGAGCGACACCTCGGTCGACTTCATCAGGGCTACGACGGGAGTGCCGGCCGTCAGGCCGAGTTCGGTGGCCGCGTCCTTGGTGATCGCGGCGGTGAGTTCGCCGCCGTCGACCGTGATCTTGACGGAGGCCATCGCGCCGCCGGTGGCGACGTCGGTGACGGTGCCGGGCAGCTGGTTGCGGATGGAGAGGCCCTCGACGGGGCCGGTTGCCAGGGCGACCTCGGTGGACTTGACGAGGGCGCGGACGGCGGAGCCCTCGGTGAGGCCGAGGTCCTTGACGGCCTCGGCCGTGATCGCCGCGGTGAGGTCCTGGCCTCCGTCGAGGCGGACCTTGACCGTGGCCATCACCTGACCGGTGGTGATGGCGGTGACCGTGCCGGGGATCTGGTTGCGGATGCTCAGGCTCATGTACTTCACCGTAGTCCGGCGCGGCCCGCGTCGGCGTCGTCGCCGTCGCATCTGCGAGGCGTGGCGCGGGCGACGCCTCGCAGGCGTCCTCAGACGTCCTCAGGCGTGCTGAGACGTGCTGAGACGTGCTTGAGAGGTGCCGAGACGTCCTCAGACGGGGTAGGCGTGGGTCTGGGTCGCCTTGACCGTCGCCCAGACCGCCGCGCCCGGGTGCAGGTCCAGTTCGGCGGCGGCGACCGTCGTGAGGTCGGCGGCGAGGGGGAGCTCGCCGGTGAGGTCGGCGCGGATCTGGTCGCCGTGGGTCTCCAGGCCGGCGATCTCGCAGCGCCAGAGGTTGCGGGCGCTGACGCCGGTGGGGCGGTCGCGGTAGAGGGTGACCGCGCTCGGCGGGAACGCCACGAACACCGGACCGGACAGGACCTCGGAGGTGGTGATCAGCACCTCGGGGGAGGTGACCGCGGGGTCGCCGTCCAGCCGGACCGTGTGGCCGTCGGCCCGGCCCCGGTAGAGGTTCAGGCCGACCAGCTGCGCGATGTACTCCGTGCGCGGGTGGCGGGCGATGTCGGAGGGGCCGCCCTCCTGGACGACCCGGCCGTGCTCCACGACGACCAGCCGGTCGGCCAGCACCATCGCGTCGAGCGGGTCGTGGGTGACGAGTACGGCGACCGCCTCGAACTCGGCCAGATGGCGGCGGAGCCGGGTGCGGATCTCCAGGCGGGTGCGGGCGTCCAGCGCCGCCAGGGGCTCGTCGAGGAGGAGCAGCCGGGGGCGGGTCGCCAGAGCGCGGGCCAGGGCCACGCGCTGGGCCTGGCCGCCGGAGAGGCGGCGGGGCTTGGCGCCGGCGTGCTCGGCGAGGCCCATACGGTCCAGCCACTCGGCCGCCTGGGCGCGGGCCTCCGCCTTGCCGACGCCCTGGCAGCGCGGACCGAACGCCACGTTGTCCAGGGCGCTCAGGTGCGGGAAGAGCAGATAGTCCTGGAAGACCACGCCGACCGGGCGGGACTCCGTCGGCGTACGCTCCAACGCCGTACCGTCCAGCCGCAGCCGGCCGCCGGTCAGCGGCACGAGACCGGCGAGGGCGCGCAGGGCGGTGGTCTTGCCGGCGCCGTTGGGGCCCAGCAGCGCGACGACGTCGCCGGGCGCGGCGCTCAACGCCACGTCGAGCCGGAAGGAGCCGCGGTCGACGACGAGGTGCGCGTCGAGCCCGAGCTCGAGTCCGGGACCGGGCCCGGTCCCGGTCCCGGCGTCGGTCACGTCTTGGATCACGTCGTCGGCCATGTCTTCGGGGCGCATGCCCTCGTGCGTGTTCCCGTACGTGTTCCCGTGCGTGTTCCCGGACCCGCTCATGAGGCCGTCATCCAACGGTCGCGCAGGCCCGCCAGCACCGCGATGGACACGGCGAGCAGGACCAGGCTGAGGGCGATCGCGGACTCCGGGTCGCTCTGGAGGGCGAGGTACACGGCCAGCGGCATGGTCTGGGTGCGGCCGGGGAAGTTGCCCGCGAAGGTGATCGTGGCGCCGAACTCGCCCAGCGCCCGCGCCCAGGCCAGCACGGCGCCCGCCGCGATGCCCGGCGCGATCAGCGGCAGCGTGACCCGGCGGAAGGCGGTGAAGCGGGAGGCGCCGAGCGTGGCGGCCGCCTCCTCGTAGCGGGGGTCGGCGGCCCGCAGGGTGCCCTCGACGCTGATGACCAGGAACGGCATCGCGACGAACGCCTCGGCGACCACCACCCCGGCGGTGGTGAAGGGCAGCGTGATCCCGAACCAGGCGTCCAGCCACTGGCCGACGATGCCGTTGCGGCCCAGCGCCATCAGCAGCGCCACACCGCCCACCACCGGCGGCAGGACGAGCGGCAGGGTGACGAGGGCCCGTACGAGGCCGCGTCCGGGGAACTCGACCCGGGCCAGCAGCCAGGCCAGCGGGACGCCGAGCACCAGGCTCACCGCGGTCGCCGCCGTGGCGCACACCAGGGACAGCCGGAGCGCCTGCCAGACCTCGGCGCTCGTCAGCTGTCCGGGCAGGCTGTGCCACGGCGTGCGCACGAGCAGGGAGATCAGCGGCACCACCAGGAACGCCAGGCCGATCAGCGCGGGCGCCAGCAGGGGCAGCGGCACGCCCCGGCGGCCGCCCGCCCGGACGCGCCGACGCCGCGGCCCACCCTGGAGGGTGTCGGCCGCGGCGGCGGACCTGTCGGTCGAGGTCACGGCTGGAGGAACCCGGCCTCGGCCAGCACCTTCTGGCCCTCGGCGGACCGCACCAGCGCGATGAACGCCTTGGCGGCGTCGGCGTTGGGCGCGTCCTTGAGGAGGGTGATGGGGTAGTCGTTGACGGCGTCGGCGGACTCTGGGAACTCCACGCCCTCCACCTTGTCACCCGCGGCGCGCACATCGGTCTTGTAGACGACGGCCGCGTCGGCCTCCTTCAGCTCGACCTTGGTCAGCGCGGCCTTGACGTCCTGCTCGTACGACACCGGCGTGAGCTTCAGGCTGCTGGCGTCGAGCGCCTTCTGCGCGGCCGCGCCGCACGGCACCGTCTTGTCGCACAGGACGACCTTCAGGCCCGACTTGGTGAGGTCCTTCAGGGAGGCGATCTTGTCGGGGTTGCCCGGCAGGGTGGCGATCTCCAGTTGGTTGCGGACGAAGGTGACCGGCTCGGTGGCGTTGTCCTTCTTGTCGGTCACGATCGCCATGGTCTTGGGGCTGGCCGACGCGAACACGTCGGCCGGCGCGCCGCCGGTGATGCTCGCGGCGAGGGTGTCGCTGCCGCCGAAGCTGAAGGTCACCTTCGTGCCCGGGTGGGCTTTCTCGAACTCCTCGCCCAGGGTTGTGAAGCTCTCCTTCAGGGAGGCGGCGGCGAACACGGTCACCGTCCCGGACAGCTTGTCCGACGAGGACGCGGACGAGGACGCCGCGGCGGAGGAGTCCGACTTCGTCGACGAGGAGTCGTCGGACGACGAGCAGGCGCTCAGGGCCAGCAGCGCGGCCACGCTCATGCCGGCCGCCTGCAGCGTCCGGCGGGTCGCACGGGTCCTGCGCGCGGTACGGGTCATCACGGGTCCACTCCCTTTGGTCCTGACGGACGCGTCTACGGTCTTTCGGGTCTTTCGCTGACCGACTGGTGACCGACTGCGGTCTTTCGACGACCACGTTGGTCGACTTGATCACGGCAACCGCCGGAACGCCGGGCTCCAGCTTCAGTTCCTCAGCCGACTCGCGGCTGACCATCGCCACCACCCGGAACGGTCCGGCCTGGATCTCCACCTGCGCCGACACGTCCCCCAGCAGCACGTCGGTGACGATGCCGGGGAAGCGGTTGCGGGCCGAGGAGCCGGTGGACTCCCGCTCCGTGCGGTGCATCTCCCGGGCGTAGGCCGCGACGGCCGGCCCGGGGATGATCCGACGGCCCAGCTCGTCGCGTTCGGCGGTGAGTCTCCCGCCGTCGACCAGACGCCGCACGGTGTCCGCGCTGACGCCCAGTAAGGCGGCCGCGTCCCCGATCCGGTAGCTGTGCACACGCCGATGATACTGCCGCAGTTGCGAGGCGAAAGTCTTCTGTCGCTTCGCATGAGCTGGAGCTGTGATCCTCAAGGGTGGCATGTGCGTTTGTACGGAATGCCCGTCCGGGTACCGTCATCCGGGAGGTGGAGCCCGTGAGTCAGCCCCTCGCAGCCACCGGCACGGCAGCCGGTCGGATGGCGGAACTCGTCCTCGCCGGCGATCTGAGCCGTCCGGCCCGGCTGACCGTGTCCGACCTGCTCGCCTGGCCGCAGCACACGGCCGACGTCAGCTTCGAGTGCGCCATCAGCGGTATCCAGCGTCACCGTTTCACCGGCCCGCTGCTGCACGACGTGCTGGCGGACGCCGGCCCCGGCTTCGACCCCGTCCGGCGGAAGGACCGACTGCGCTTCCTGATCGCGGTCTCCGGCCGGGACGGCCACCACGCGCTGCTGTCCTGGGCCGAGATCGACCCCGACTTCGGCCGCGCCCCGGTCCTGCTCGCGATCAGCATCGACGACACCCCGCTCGACCGCGCCGGCCCTCAGTTGGCCCTGCCCCAGGACCGCTGCGGGGCCCGCCACATCAGCGGCATCGACGCGATCCGCGTGGACGGCGGCTACCCGTCGTGGACCTGGCACCACCGGTGCCCAGACACCTGACGGTACGGGCGACCTGGGCGACCTGGGGCGACCTGGGCGAGACGGGCGACCTGGGTGAGACGGGCGATCCGAGAGGTGAATCCATTTGCCGGGCGATGATTCGCCTGCCTACGGTCGGCCCCATGGCGGATGACGAACCCACGCGCGCGGCGCGTCTGCTGGACGCCCAGGCGAAGGCCGAGCGGCTCTTCGCGGAGATCGAGGAGCGTGGGCTGGTCGCACCGGGGGAGGGCGAGCGGGCGGTCAGCGACCGGGTCCGGGATCTGGCGAACGAGCTGTTCGGCACGACCCGGCACTGGCACAAGAGGATCGTGCGCTCGGGACCGAACACGCTCAAGCCCTACCGGGAGAACCCGCCGGACCGGCTGATCGGCGTAGACGACATCGTGTTCGCCGACTTCGGGCCGATCTTCGAGGAGTACGAGGCCGACTTCGGGCGCACCTTCGTCCTCGGCGACGACCCGGTCAAGCACCGGCTGCGCGCCGACCTGGCGGAGATCTTCGCCGCCGGCAAGAGGTTCTTCGAGAACGATCCCCAGGTCTCCGGTCAGCGGCTGTACGCCGAGGTCGAGCGGCTGGCCGAGGAGGCCGGCTGGGAGCTGGGCGGCTGGCACGCCGGGCACCTGGTGGGCGAGTTCCCGCACGAGTGGATCGAGGGTGCGGACGTCGAGTCGTACATCGCCCCCGCCAACCCCACCCCGCTGCGACGCACCGACAAGGCCGGGCTCCGCTGCCACTGGATCCTCGAGATCCATCTCGTCGACCGGGAAAGGGAGTTCGGCGGCTTCTACGAGGAACTCCTCACCCTGGGCTGAGCCTGAGCTGAGCCCTGAGCTGAGCCCAGAGCTGAGAAGCCGTATCCCAACCGAGTGCGGGCACGACAGCCGGGCGACAGCGCACCCCGCCCGGAATCACGCGGGATGCGCCGGCCCGTCATCACGGACCAGGCGTCAGCGACTGCATCGAAGCCCCGCAGGTGTTACTCGTCGAGGAACTGAAGGGCGTGCTTCAGGAACCGCTCGGGGTACTGGAACTGCGCTCCATGCCCGGCATCGGGGTAGATCAGCAGCTGAGCGTTGGGGATGTTCTGGGCGAGGTGCCAGGAGTTGATCGAGGCGATCATCACGTCGTTCTCGCCGTTGAGGACCAGCGTCGGCTGGGTGATCGCGTTCAGGTGGGCGTAGGGGTTCTCGCCCGGCAGCGGTTCCGCATAGGCGACGGCCGCTTCGAACTGCGCCTGTGCGACGGCGGGCGAGCTGGGCGTGTCCTGGTCGGCCCGCTGGTGACGTCGCTCCCAGAAGGCCCGGCCCGCTTCGACCGCGGCTTCCGAGCGGCCGAAGAAGAGGAAGAGGAAGTCCTCCAGGGTGGGGACGGGATTCAGGGCGTAGTCAGGCACCTTGGGGTCGCTCGTCGGGTCCCCGCCGCGGAGGCCGGTGCCGAGCAGGAGGAGCTTGCGCACCAGCTGGGGGTGGCGCAGTGTGACCTCCTCCACCTGGTAGCCGCCGATCGAGAAGCCGAGCAGGTCGACCTGCTCCAGCCCCAGCGCCCGGATGACCGCGGCGATGTCGTCGGCCATGTCCTCCATCCGGTTGCGCGGCGTGCCGGATGACGAGGCGATGCCGCGCCCGTTGAACAGGATGACCTCACGGCCTTCGGCCAGGCCGTCGGTGAGCAGGGGGTCCCAGTTGTCCATTCCTCCGCGGAAGTGCTGGACCAGGAAGATCGGGACGCCGGAGGGCTTGCCCCAGCGTCGGTAGGCGAACCGGTCGCCGTCGACCTCGATGTACTGAGTCGGTGCGGTCGCGTGCGCGTCACTCATGGCCTGAGCCTTTCTGGAGGGGGCGAGCAATACGATTACGGTCATAATCTAAAAAGTCAACTGCTTTGATGTCGATCGACATCTATGTATGCTTGACCGTCGAGCGTCGACCGAAGAAGGGACGGCTGGACATGCGGGTCACCAAGGCGCAGGCGGAGCGCAACCGTGCCCACATCGTCGCGACAGCCTCCAGACTGTTCCGTGAGCGCGGCTATGACGGTGTCGGCGTGGCGGAGCTGATGGCGGAGGCCGGGTTCACCCACGGCGGGTTCTACAAGCACTTCCGCTCCAAGGCCGATCTGATGGCCGAAGCGTCCGCAAGCGGGCTCTCGCAGACCGCGGCACGGACGGAGGGCCTGGACGCCGCCGAGTTCGTCGAGCGCTACGTCTCCCGGGAGCATCGCGACGGGCGCGGTGACGGCTGCACCATCGCGGCCCTCAGCGGCGACGCCGCACGTCAGCCCGAGGACATCAAGACGGAGTTCGCAGCCGGGATCGAGAGCCTGCTGACGGCCCTCCAGGCCCCAAGCGATGCAGCGGGGGATGCGGACCAGGGCGCGGCCCGCACCAAGGTGATCGACATGCTCGCCCATTCGGTCGGCGCGATCATGTTGTCCCGGGCATGCCCGGACGGCTCTCCGCTGGCGGACGAAATCCTCGATGTCTGCCGCAAGGAAATTCTCGCGTCACTGGCACACGGCGACAGCGACCAGCCGGCGGCACGGAGCCCAGAAGCCTGACCACGGCCGACCGACGCAGGAGGCCGGCCCCGTGATCGACGAGCGGACGGTGTCTGAGCCCTGAACCGAGCCTTGAGTCTTCTCTCAGACCCGGTCGATGTGCACGTTCGTCGACTTCACGCGGGCGGTGGCCTCCACCCCGACCTCCAGCCCCAACTCCTCCACGGCCTCCCGGGTCAGCAACGACACCAGCCGGTGCGGCCCCGCCTGGATCTCCACCTGGGCCGCGACGTCGCCGAGCTTCACGGCGGTGACGATGCCGGGAAAGGCGTTGCGCACGGAGGTGTACGAGGCGTCCTCCTCGGCTCCGCCTCCGCCGCTCTTGGCCAGCTCGACGGAGAAGGCGGCCAGATCCTTCCCGTCGATGAGGCGCCGACCGCCCTCATCCCGGTGAGTGGCCACCCGGCCCGCGTCCGCCCACCGCCGCGCGGTGTCCGGACTCACTCCGAGCAGACGCGCCGCCTGGCCGATCGTGTAGGACTGCATGCCCGCCAAGATAGGCGATCAACACGGTCCCACTCGCCAGCAGGGCGGGGAGAGGAGGGGAGGCGAGGGAGGCGACGGGAGGGGAGGGGAGGGGAGGGGACGGAGGGGCGGACGCTCTCAGCTCCGGCCGGTCGGGCCGGTCGGGCCGGTCGGGTCAGCCGGGTCGGCCGGGCCGGTCGGTCCGGCGGCCTGGGTCCGCTCCGCGGCGAGCCGGCGCGCGAGGTCGTCGCGCGCGCTGTCGAGCGCGCCGAGCAGCCGCGCCCGGGTCCGCTCGAAGTGCGGGTCGTCCTCGACGCCGAGATCGTGCCGCAGCGTGACCCGCAGCAGATACACACCGTCGGACAACGGACCGCCGAACCAGGCCTTCGCCCGCCGGCACGCTTCGCCGCGATCGGGACTGACGGGCAACTGCCTGACCACCGAGTAGCCCACTCCGAGCGCCCTGTTGAGACTGGAAACCACGTCCAGGACATCCTTGCGCAGCGCCATCTGCGCCTGCGAGTACTGCTCGGCCCAGGCGTCCTTGGCCGCGTCGAGGTGCGCGGGGTCGACGCTCTCACCGCGCTCAGCGGCCTCCACGGCGTCCCTGGCGGCCACCCGGTACGCGCGGGCCGCGGTGTTCAGCTGGGCGTAGAGGTCCTGCTTGGTCTGCAGCGCGTGCTCCGTGCGCTCCTGCTGCCGTTCACGCTCGGCCCGCTGATTCTGCTCGACCATCTCGACCCGCCGAGCCCGCTGCCCGAGCACCGCACCGCCCAGCGTCCCGCCCAGCGTCCCCCCGACGCTGATCAAGGCGACGGCAAGCGTGGTCACATCCACGAGAACCCCCCACTAGTCCACTTGTCCGGTCGTCCACCGACGGCGGCGGTTCGACTCCGCCCCGCCCCGCCCCGCCCCCGCCGCGCTCATACCCCCCTGAGGAATTCGATGAGCGCCGCGTTCACCTCGTCCGGGCGTTCCTGCTGGGTCCAGTGTCCGCAGCCGGCCAGTTTGAGGGGCTTGCGCCACAGGTTGGGCATGAGGTCGGGGAGGCGTTCGATGAGTTCGGGGGTGCCGGGGAAGGCGGGGACGGCGTCCCGGTCGCCGTAGACGTACAGGGCGGGCGGGGTGACGACGGCGCCGTGCCAGGGAGCGGTCAGTTCCCAGTTGCGGTCGAGGTTGCGGTACCAGTTGAGCGCCCCGGTGAAGCCCCGGGAGAAGCTCTCCGTGAGCGCGTCGAGATCGTCCTCGGTGAACCACTCGGGCAGCACCTCGGGATCCGGCATCCCGGCGAGCCAGCCCTGCGCGGGGTCGACCAGCGGCTGGTTCCCCTCGCCGGCGTCGGGAGCGTCCCCGGACAGCGCGTAGAAGAACTTCCGCAGGCTGGTCCGGGTGTCCCTCGCGAACTCGGCGTCGGCGACACCGGGTCGGGCGAAGTAGTTCCAGTAGAAGCGGCCGTCGAACCTCTTGTCCATGGCGGCCAGCGGGGGCTCGGTCCCGCGGAAGGAGGGCGGCACGCTCAGACCGGCCACCCCGAGCACCAGGTCCGGCCGCAGCAACGCGGTGTGCCAGGCCACCGGCGCGCCCCAGTCGTGCCCGACGACGTACGCCTTCGTCTCGCCCAGGGCCTGGATCAGACCGACGACGTCGCCGACCAGGTGCAGGATGCTGTACGCGTCCACGTCGTCGGGATGGTCGCTGCGCCCGTATCCACGCTGGTCGGGGGCGACCACCCGGAACCCCGCACCGGCCAGCGCGCCGATCTGGTGATGCCAGGAGTGCCACGACTCGGGGAACCCGTGCAGCAGCACCACCAGGGGGCCTTCGCCTTCCTCGGCCACGTGCAGCCGAACCCCGTTCACGTCGATCATCCGATGCTCAACCATGTGGGCGAGCGTACGCGGAGTGATCGCGGAGTGATCGCGTAGTGATCTCCGAGCGGCGGCTGGGGTCCGGTGACGTCAAGGCGTTGGAGTCGGCGGGCGGCCTGTCAGTGCCCTCTCCTAAACTCGCTTCCATCGGAACAGCGAGGGGGGGGCGGGGATGGGCGGCAACGGATGGCGTCACACGGGCCCGTATCAGCCTGATCTGGAGGCCGCGTTCCGCCAGGCTCAGGAAGAGGCGCTGGCGCGGGACAACCATGGCTTCGAAGGCCGGTCCATCGATGAGCTGTGGCTCGACCCGGAGTGGCACGAGTACATCTTCACCGGTGGCACGGCCACCGTGCTGGACTTCCCCCTCATGATCGACGCCGCTGACACGGACGACGGTCCGTTCATGCGGCCGCTGACCGACGGTGAGGTGCGTGCGTTCGCTTCCCACGGCCGACCCACCTCCTCGGAGTGGGACGAGGCCCTCGACACCGAGCGGTTGGCCTTCCCTGACCGCGCCCAGGGGAACTGCACGGTGCTCTACCGCGACGGCCGGCCCACATGGATCGGCTACTGGGGGGTCACCGCCGACTAGTGCAAGGGCACCGCTCTACGGCGCGGCCGATCGAGCGACGGTCTTTGCCATGTCGCGCGGGCCTCCCAACACCCCGTCTCCGACAACTGAGCCCGGTCGCTGGTCTCCTGACATGCTGTTGTCCCCTTCACCACTCGGATCCAGGTAAGTCATCAGGCCCAGGAACCTCTTTCCGAGTTCCTCCCGGCTGAACCGGGGATACAAACAGAGCGCCACGTGGCGCACAAGGTCCGCTCGATCGACCTGGGGGTTCGGTGTTTACGGCGGTGGGTCGTCTGTCACTGTCGATCGTCATCGAGTGACCTCGGGGGACACCGGACGGCCCAGGGACGGCCCGGCCTTGATCGGTACGGGCCCGCAGTCCGGCCGACGACCAACACCTTCGATGCGGCTTGGCCCTGCCTGCGCCTCGGTCGACGACAGCTGACCTTCGGCACTCGGCGCTGTCGACGTTGCCAACCGACGCATCGAGGACCTGCTGCGCGAGTACGAGTGAGATCCATTGCTCGCGCCTGAGGCCCCTGGGATCCTCCAGGGGCCTTTTCGTCGGATCACCTGGTGGCTGTTTCCACTCCTCCTCAGAGCCCGGCGCAAGATCGCGAGGTCAGGAGGGCGTACTGGGCTTACTCGGAGGATTGGGCAGTTGTCCCCCTCGCCTCGCCTGCGCGCTCGAAGGTCATCACCCAGCGCTCCTTGGGGCGTGAGGGATCTTCATGGATCCCGGCCAGTTTCCAGCCCTCTGACCCGATCACCGAGGTGTACCGGTCCTGGATCTGCTGATTCGAACTGGCCAGTCTGTGAACGTAGGTGGTTTCACCCCGTTCCCGTGCTGCGATAGCGCCTTGAGTCATGCGCTTGCGCGCCCACTTCTGGAATAGCCCCATGGCTGACCCCCTCCCTGCCAAGTCGGGCCCTATGGCCCAATCATGGGGACGATAACCCCAGACCAGCCCGGCTCATGGCCTGGGGCCAACGCCTTTGCTGAGCCGTACCGTTGTGGCCGCCGACGCCGAGACCCCGTAACACCGCCGGGGCGGCCGATCGTTCGAGGTCGGCCGTGACGGCAGCCGGACACTTGGGATCCGGAACGCTGGTGTCGTCGACCGACCGTCTGGGAGTCAACGTCTCCTCAGGTTCACCCCCGACGATGCCTCGAGATCCCGTCCACGCCCCGTCCACGGACCCCGACATACAGCCGCTCCGAGCGGCATCCGCCTGCACATACGCGAAGACCCCGACCTCAGCGTTTCCGCTGGTGACGGGGCCTTTGGGCACCCAATGCAAGGTGCCCCCCCGGCAGGATTCGAACCTGCGCACACGGCTCCGGTGAGCAACGCTTAGGGATTTCGACCGGCACTGACGCCTCGTACTGATGGCCGCATCGTGATGACCAGACAGAGCTGGGCACCTGCGCCCCAGGGCCCTGGCTCCGCCCCTGAGCGGGGCGGAGCTGTTACGGCCGTTCATGCAGGCCAGACGTCTTCCGCCTGGCTTTGTTCAATCGGGCCGCGACGGAAGGCTGGTCAGCAGCTCTCGATCGACCGACAGATCATGAAGGACACGGCCTCCATACGCTTGTTCTGCCCGGTGGTGCCGATCGCGTTGGTCTCGCCGTCGACCCCGCAGTACCAGATCGGGTTCCAGCCCACGCTCTGCACATAGGAGTTGCCGCAAATCGTCCCTGTCTGCACACTGAAAATCACCGCTTCCAGGCGCAGCCCCGATCCTGCGGAGCCGAGCGTGATGCGGGTGCCGGACTCGGCGCACTTCTCAGCCCCCCACCCGCTGCCCTGCCGATAGCCCCTGGCACAGAGACTGCTCCCGGCGACCGCCATCTGAACGGCCTCGATCGCGTGCCCCCCTCCGGCCGCGCCGACCGACACGGACTGTCCGGCGTTGGCACACTGTTCGGCCGTCCAGCCGGAGCCCTGCACGTACACCTTGGCGCAGACCCTGTTCGCTGCTGCCTGGGCAGCGGCCGAAGCCGGGGAACTCATGGACAACGCCAACGCCACAGCCACCACACCGACTGTCAGAATGCGTGCGATCCCACTGTTTATTCGTGTCACGTCCAGTCCACTCCATCTATCTGGACAACGATATTCGGGGACCACTATCGCGGACAGTGCCGAACGGACAGGCCAGTTCGATCCCTTCCCGGGAAGGCCGAAGTTTTCCCGCCTCGCATGCGCCGTAGAGAGAGCCAACCGCCACTTTATCCGGCTCATCCCGTCTTGTTCCATGGTGAGTTGCCGGTCGCTGCCGTCCGCGACCTGATCCGCGGCGCGCTCAAGCTCGCCGGGTACGTCAACACCGCCGCCGGACGCCGAGCCCACACCGAACGCCACCGCGTCCTCGCCCTCTACGGCATCACGTGATCAGCCAGACATCCGAGGCACACGCCGGGGCCCTGGCCTACGCTCCCGTCCGGCGTCGTACATGTCAGCCGTGGATATCACCGACCAGGACAGGGAGCGGCGGAGGTGGGGTCCACTCCAGTCCATTTTTGGAGAGAGTGGCCAGGATCCACGCTTGACCGACCGGGCCTGCCACACTCCAGGTATAGGCCATAGGGCGGTTCCGCTTGCGCCAAAACTTCCACCGGGGTTCTCGTCTCGCACCCATGGCAATGTTGTGAACAAGGTCGGCAAGCCAAGCGATGCATGCGACGTAGTCATCATCGGGCCAACTGGCCAGCGCCTTGTGCCGCCGGGCCATGGCTCGAATCTCGATCACAGCGGAGTAGGCCAGCATGGATATTGCTGCGTGGTCATCGACGCGCCGACCGTTGGTCATGAGGCCCTCCGGCTTGCTGATGCCCCGTACCCGGGGTGAGGTCGACGGAGTGGCTTGGAACAGGAGTCATTCCTCGTCACACCTCTCCAGAACCAGGCCTATGGACCCTTCTTTGAGTCCGTTGCTCTCCTCCAGGTGGAGGTGAGCGCCATCTGGGGTGTCGTCCTGGGCTAGCGTGAGGAGGTGGCCGGCCAGGGTCCTCAACCCGGCAGCGTTCGCCTCGACGACGACCTCTCCGCCCAAGTTGCGGACCTCGACGTGTGCGCCTTCCTCCCACGTGAAGACTCTGGCAACTCCGTTGGTCACCGCACTCACGTGAGTGGTCATCGACGGAGCAGCGCTAGGTTCCGGGGCCATACCCCAGCATCGCGTACTCAGGGACCGTCAGGCACCGAGGGCGCACGCTTTCCAACTGTGGTGGTGGGGTGGTTGGGTGCGTGCGGGGGCGTTCACCTGCGTACATGGGCGGTTGGCCGGTGGCGCGGGCATGACTTGAGGTCTCACCTGAACGGCCGTGTCTTCTGTTCCGCTGCCTCTCTGAGGCCCTGCGCCGCGCCAGTCCCGCGGCAAGCTGCCGGGTGTCGGCGCCGTCCGTGCTCGCCGCCGGCGTTGCCATCATTCGAGGGTGCGAAGACCTCGCGTCCGAAGGAAATGACGACCTGCGCGGAGGGCCAGGAACAGCGTCGTGATCGCCAATACGAGGTTGAGAGTGTCCAAAATCATCATGACGGAGTAGGGCGCGCCCAGCAGGCGCGGCACGTTGGTGCCGATCATCCCCAGGCCCATGAGGAGGGGGAGCCATGCCCAAAAGAAGCGCCTGCCATGATCGGAACCGGCTCCCTTGCGAACGTTGGTCCGCTCCCACCACCGACCGCCGAGGCTCGCGAGGACAAGCGCACACCCCATCGCGACTACAGACCAGTCCATGAACCGCAGCATCACAATCCCCTCGATTCGTTCGCGGTCGACTGCAGTTGGGATGGCTGCTGTACTCCGCTGCTTCGCGTCCCTACGACGATGGGCTGGTTTTCCTAGGCCGGGCGAGCCGATGCCCGGCCACCCAGAGGTTGATCAAGAGGATTAGCAATCCCGCGACGGGCCAGCCCACGGAGCCCCCATCGCGGTAAGCCCTGATTCCAGTCACCAGCAGCATGATGCCGACTGCCAAACCCATCGGGTCGGAGAGGACGTTCACACGCCTCGCGACTTCGAAAGGTCGGCCACGGCTTGATCGTGACAGGGCAACGGGCTCCTTGCCAAGAACCAGTTGCCGCCCTCCTGCCGGAGCTGCCTAGCCTCGACTCCTTCCGGCCCGTCTTCGCCGTCGAGTCCACCAGGGCGGCGTCCCCCTCCGCTGCCGTGCCCGTCGGCCGCCCGGTGACCGATTAGCAGCCCTCCTTCCCCACGGTCGGCGTGACCGCCTCGCGCCAAGTCCCTACCCCTCCCATGCCCCGAACCGGAAGGAAGTCGACCCGATGCGCGCCCAGTTGGCCCGTGTGGACGCCGTGATCGTCCAAGCCGTCATCGCGGGGGCCCTGTCCTTCTCGCACCTTCACGACCTGGCCGACGCTGCTGGACAGGGCGGCTGGAAGGCGTGGGCCTACCCCATCAGCGTTGACCTGCTGCTGGTCGCCGCCTGGCGTCGGATGCGGGAGCAGCAGCGTGCGGGGCGGCCGGCCGGGGGACCGCGGCTGTGGTTCCTCCGGTACGCCAAGTGCCTCGACGGTCGGCAGGACGTCGCCAACCGTCGGATCGCCGAACTCCTCGGGGAGGACGACCAAGAGGACGGCCCCGGCGACCGGACCTGATCCCGACACACCTGCGACAGCACGCACCTGCGGCCTGATGGCCCCTGGACTACGGTCCGGGGGCTTCGTCGTTTCCGGGCCTGGCCTGCCCTCGGCCAGTCCACGCATAGTCCACAGCGCCCGACATGCAGCCGCTCCGAGCGGCATCCGCCTGCACATACGCGAAGACCCCGCACCCAGCGTTTCCGCTGGTGACGGGGTCTTTGGGCACCTATTTCAAGGTGCCCCCGGCAGGATTCGAACCTGCGCACACGGCTCCGGAGGCCGTTGCTCTATCCCCTGAGCTACGGGGGCGTATCGGCCGGGAGGTGTTTGCTCGCGGCGACGAGTAGAACACTACCAGCTCCCTCAGGGTGTTCATGAACGGGTTTCTGTGGGGGCGGAAGAGGAGGTAGGGGTCGCTCGCACGGGGTGGAAGTGGGGAAAACCCGGACGCGGTGGCCGGTCCCGACCTACTCTCGAGTTGTGCCAGGCGCGTCGGGTCGGGTGCTTGTTGTGGACGACAACAAGGTCATCCGGCAGTTGATCAGGGTCAATCTCGAGCTGGAGGGCCTCGAGGTCGTGACCGCGTCCGATGGTGCCGAGTGTCTGGAAGTCGTGCATCAGGTGCGGCCCGATGTGGTGACCCTCGATGTGGTCATGCCCAGGTTGGACGGGCTGCGCACCGCCGCCCGGCTGCGTTCGGACCCGCGTACCCATGACCTTCCCCTCGCCATCATCAGCGCCTGCACCCAGTACGAGGTCGAGGCCGGCCTCGAAGTCGGCGTCGACGCCTTCCTCGCCAAGCCCTTCGAACCCACTGAACTCGTCACCCTCGTACGGAAGTTGATGGAGCAGCAGCAGAGTCAACGGGGCGACGTCGGCAGCGCACGCGGGACCGTGCTGGGCGGCGACGGCGGCGACGGCGGTGGCGGGGAGGGCGTCGGCGCGGGGAAGGGGAGCGGGGCGAGCGGGGGGACTGCCGGCGAGTAGGGCCCGCTTGGCGGTGAGCCCGGTGAGCCCGGTGAGCCCGGTGAGCCGTTGAGTCGGTGGGCCAGTGGTCGGTGATTGGCGATCGGCTCACGCCGATGGCGGGGCTGGGAACAAAGCGGCTCCCGTCCATATCCCGCACTCGGTCCATACCCCGGGCTCCGTCCCCCTCCCGCCCCCACCCCCGTCCACATCCCGGACCTCTGCCAAACCGACTCGCCCAGCCACCCCCCTCCTCGCCTACGCTTGTCCCCGTGACCCCCGTCGAGCTCTCCCGTACCGTGCTGCACGCGGTGCGTCGTGCCGTTGATGCCGGAGAGCTCAGGGTGGCCGTTCCCGTGCGGGCGGTCGTCGGGCCGCCGGGGCCCGGGGGGCGAGGGGACTACGCCACCAACATCGCCCTGCAGTTGGCCCGTCCGGCCGGACAGCCCCCGTTGCGCGTCGCCGAGGTTCTCCAGCCGCACCTCGCCCGCGCCGAAGGCGTCACCGGCGTCGAGATCACCGGGCCCGGGTTCCTCAACATCAGCCTCGACCGTTCCGCCGCCGCCGACCTCGTCCAGCGGATCCGCCGCGAGGGCCTGGCCTACGGGCACACCGACGCCCTCGCCGGACAGGTCTTCGAGCTGCGCGTGCCGTACGAGGTCCGGGCCGAGGTCCTCGCCGACGCGTTGGCGCGGATCATCGCCTCGCAGGGCGGACGCGTCGCGATCGAGCACCGTGGGCGCACCGCCGGCCCCGGGCCCCTCGCCTCCCCGGCGACCCCGGCCCGCCTGGACCTTCGCCCCGTCCCCGCCCCCGAGGACCCCGCACCCCTCGGCCCCGACGCCGCCCGCTGGGCTCTGCTTCATCCCGCACCGCACGACCGGCCCCGCATCACCGCCGATCACCTGGTCCAGCGGGAGAGCAACCCCGTCTTCCGCGTCCGTTACGCCCACGCCCGCACCCGGGCCGCGAGCCGCAACGCCGCCGACCTCGGATTCACCGCCGACGTCGACGTCGACGACGTACCGCAGGCGCTCCACCCTGCATCCCGCCCCGAACCGCACGCCACCTCCACCCCTGTCTCCACCCCCGCCGCGCCTCACCTCGTCGCCCTCCTCGCGGATCACCCCCGTGTCCTCGGCACGGTCGGTGTGCTTCCCCGTGCGGAGGGGGTCGCCGCCGTCTCGCGCCTCACCCGGCACCTTCTGGCGGTCGCGGACGCCACCCTCGTCCTCTTGCCCGACGTCCTGCCGCGCGGCGAGGAGAAACCCTCGGCCGCCCACCGTGCCCGGCTCGCACTCGCCGAAGCCGCCGGGACGGTGCTGGCCGGCGGCCTGTCCCTGCTCGGCATCGACGCACCCGAACACCTCTGAGAGAGCCACCAGAAGTCATGAGCCGTTCCGCCCACCCCGCCGGGCCCCGCCACGCCGACGTCCTCCCCGAGGGCCACTACTCCGCCCCGCCCACCGACCTCAACGCCCTCGACCCCAAGGTGTGGGCGCAGACCGTCGGGCGTGACCCGCAGGGCGTCCTCACCGTCGGCGGCATCGACGTCAAGACGCTCGCCGAGGAGCACGGGACGCCCGCGTACATCCTCGACGAGGCCGATTTCCGGGCCCGGGCCCGTGCGTGGCGTACCGCGTTCGGGGCCGACGCCGACGTGTTCTACGCCGGGAAGGCGTTCCTGTCCCGGGCCGTCGTGCGCTGGCTGCACGAGGAAGGGCTGAACCTCGACGTCTGCTCAGGCGGCGAGCTGGCCACCGCGCTCTCCGCCGGGATGCCCGCCGACCGCATCGCCTTCCACGGCAACAACAAGTCAGTGGAGGAGATCCGGCGGGCCGTCGAGGCCGGGGTCGGGCGGATCGTGCTCGACTCCTTCCAGGAGATCGTGCGCGTCGCCCACATCGCACAGTCCCTCGGCAGGCGCCAGCCCGTGCAGATCCGGATCACCGTCGGGGTGGAAGCCCATACCCACGAGTTCATCGCCACCGCGCACGAGGACCAGAAGTTCGGGATCCCGCTGGCCGGCGGGCAGGCCGCCGAGGCCGTGCGGCGGGCGCTTCAGCTCGACGGGCTCGAGGTCATCGGGATCCACTCCCACATCGGGTCGCAGATCTTCGACATGTCCGGGTTCGAGGTCGCCGCCCACCGGGTCGTCGGGCTGCTCAAGGACATCCGCGACGAGCACGGGGTCGAGCTGCCCGAGATCGACCTCGGCGGCGGACTCGGCATCGCCTACACGAGCGACGACGATCCCCGTGAGCCGCACGAGATCGCCAAGGCGTTGACGGAGATCGTCACGCGTGAGTGCGAGGTCGCCAAGCTGCGTACGCCCCGTATCTCCGTCGAGCCCGGGCGCGCCATCGTCGGGCCGACCGCCTTCACGCTCTACGAGGTCGGCACCATCAAGCCGCTCGACGGGCTGCGGACGTACGTCTCCGTCGACGGGGGCATGTCCGACAACATCCGTACGGCGCTGTACGACGCGGAGTACAGCGTGGCCCTCGTCTCCCGCACCTCCGACGCCGAGCCGATGCTGGCCCGGGTCGTGGGCAAGCACTGCGAGAGCGGGGACATCGTGGTCAAGGACGCGTTCCTGCCCTCCGACCTGGCACCGGGTGACCTCATCGCCGTACCCGCCACGGGTGCGTACTGCCGGTCCATGGCCAGCAACTACAACCATGTGCTGCGGCCGCCCGTCGTCGCCGTGCACGACGGTGCGGCGCGGGTCATCGTCCGGCGCGAGACGGAGGAGGACCTGCTGCGGCTCGACGTCGGGTGACGGCGTGGGGTGACGGCGTCGGGTGAGGACGTCGGGGAGGGCGGGAAAGAATGCGGGAAAGAAAGGGCGGGAGAATCCGTGAAAGAGGCTCCGGAAGGATCGGTGGAGTGACCCGCGGAAGAATCTTCGTCCACCGCCCTCTCTGAAATGAAATAGATGTCTCACGATCCGGACCAGGGATAGAAACTCCGGTCCGGTGAGTGAGACTGGTCCAACCGTTGACGGTATGAGGAAACGAGGTCGGATGATGCGTACGCGTCCGCTGAAGGTGGCGCTGCTGGGCTGTGGAGTGGTCGGCTCAGAGGTGGCGCGCATCATGACGACGCACGCCGACGACCTCGCCGCGAGGATCGGCGCGCCGGTGGAGCTGGCCGGCGTGGCCGTGCGGCGGCCCTCCAAGGTGCGCGACGGCATCGACCCCTCCCTCGTCACCACCGACGCCACCGCCCTCGTCAAGCGCGGTGACATCGATGTGGTGGTCGAGGTCATCGGCGGGATCGAGCCCGCTCGTACGCTCATCACCACCGCCTTCGAGTACGGCGCGTCCGTCGTCTCCGCGAACAAGGCGCTCCTCGCCCAGGACGGCGCCGCTCTGCACGCCGTCGCCGAGGAGCACGGCGAGGACCTGTACTACGAGGCCGCCGTCGCCGGCGCCATCCCGCTGATCCGCCCGCTGCGCGAGTCCCTCGCCGGGGACAAGGTCAACCGGGTGCTCGGGATCGTCAACGGCACCACCAACTTCATCCTCGACAAGATGGACTCCACCGGCGCCGGGTATCAGGAGGCCCTCGACGAGGCCACCGCCCTCGGGTACGCGGAGGCCGACCCCACCGCCGACGTCGAGGCCTTCGACGCCGCCGCCAAGGCCGCCATCCTCGCCGGGATCGCCTTCCACACGCGCGTGCGCCTCGACGACGTCTACCGCGAGGGCATGACCGAGATCACCGCCGCCGACTTCGTCTCGGCCAGGAACATGGGCTGCACCATCAAGCTGCTCGCCATCTGCGAGCGGGCGGCCGACGGCGGGTCCGTCACCGCGCGCGTGCACCCCGCGATGATCCCGCTGACCCACCCGCTCGCCTCCGTACGCGGCGCCTACAACGCCGTGTTCGTCGAGTCGGACGCGGCCGGGCAGCTGATGTTCTACGGTCCCGGCGCCGGCGGTGCTCCCACCGCCTCCGCCGTGCTCGGCGACCTCGTCGCCGTCTGCCGTAACCGGCTCAGCGGGGCAACGGGGCCCGGCGAGTCGGCGTACGCCGCCCTGCCGGTGTCGCCCATGGGCGACGTCGTCACGCGCTACCACATCAGCCTCGACGTCGCCGACAAACCGGGCGTTCTCGCCCAGGTGGCGACCGTGTTCGCCGAGCACGGCGTATCGATCGATACGGTGCGCCAGCAGGGCAAGGACGGCGAGGCCTCCCTCGTCGTCGTCACCCACCGCGCGTCCGACGCCTCCCTGACCGGGACCGTCGAGGCGTTGCGCAAGCTCGACACCGTGCGGGGTGTCGCCAGCATCATGCGGGTTGAAGGAGAGTAACCAGCAATGACCCACCAGTGGCGCGGAATCATCGAGGAGTACCGGGACCGACTGCCGGTATCCGACACCACACCGGTCGTGACGCTCCGTGAGGGCGGCACGCCCCTCGTGCCCGCGCAGGTGCTCTCCGAGCGCACGGGCTGCGAGGTCCACCTCAAGGTGGAGGGCGCCAACCCGACCGGGTCCTTCAAGGACCGCGGCATGACCATGGCCATCAGCAAGGCCAAGGAGGAGGGGGCGCAGGCCGTCATCTGTGCCTCCACGGGCAACACCTCTGCCTCCGCGGCCGCCTACGCGGTCCGCGCGGGCATGGTCTCCGCCGTGCTCGTGCCGCAGGGCAAGATCGCGCTCGGCAAGATGGGGCAGGCCCTCGTCCACGGCGCGACGATCCTCCAGGTCGACGGCAACTTCGACGACTGCCTCACGCTCGCTCGCTCGCTGAGCGACAACTACCCGGTGGCGCTGGTCAATTCGGTCAACCCGGTGCGCATCGAGGGGCAGAAGACGGCCGCGTTCGAGATCGTGGACATGCTGGGCGACGCCCCCGACATCCACGTCCTCCCGGTCGGCAACGCGGGCAACATCACCGCGTACTGGAAGGGGTACAAGGAGTACGCCGCCGACGGCATCGCCCGGCAGACGCCCCGGATGTGGGGTTTCCAGGCGTCCGGCTCCGCCCCCATCGTGCGCGGCGAGATCGTCAAGGACCCCTCCACCCTCGCCACCGCGATCCGCATCGGCAACCCGGCCTCCTGGCAGTACGCCCTGGCGGCGCGGGACGAGTCCGGCGGGCTCATCGACGAGGTGACGGACCGTGAGATCCTGCGCGCCTACCGGCTGTTGGCCGCTCAGGAGGGCGTTTTCGTGGAGCCCGCGTCCGCCGCGTCCGTGGCCGGTCTGCTGAAGGCGGCCGAGCAGGGCAAGGTCGATCCGGGGCAGACGATCGTGTGCACCGTCACCGGCAACGGCCTGAAGGACCCGGGCTGGGCGACCGAGGGCGCCCCGCGTCCGGTCGTCGTCCCGGTCGACGCCGCGGCCGCCGCCGCCCGCCTCGGCCTCGTCTGACGGTCGACCCCACCGGGGCGACCCCCACCGGGGCGACCCCCACCGGAGCGCCCGACCCGATTCCACCAGGGCGACCCACCCGATCCCACCGGGTTAACCCTCACAGGGGTGCACAGGGGGCTTACGACACGCATCGTGCGCCTCCTGTGCGCCCTATGTCGCCACAGAACCTTCCTTCGATAGGCTGTACTGAACCCGCCCGCCGCATATGCCTCCGCGTACGGCATGGTGCCGCGTCGTCGCCGCGGCCTCCGGGTTCCCCGTACACAGGTCGTCGTACATATGTCGTCCCACACATCGCGCCGTACACCTTTCGCCGTACCCATCGAATGTCATTCGACAGTCACGCAGCTCAAGGAGAGTCATCGCGAGATGGCCGGTCCCGCCTTCCGCGCCGCCCCCGTCCGGGTGCGCGTCCCCGCCACCAGCGCCAACCTCGGCCCGGGCTTCGACGCCTTCGGCCTCGGCCTGGGGCTCTACGACGACGTCGTCGTCCGGGTGGCCGACTCCGGGCTGCACATCGACATCGCGGGCGAGGGCAGCGAGACGCTGCCGCGCGACGAGAAGCACCTTCTCGTCCGCTCCCTGCGCACCGCCTTCGACGTCCTCGGCGGCCAGCCGCGCGGGCTGGAGATCGTCTGCGCCAACCGCATCCCGCACGGCCGTGGCCTGGGCTCTTCCTCCGCCGCGATCTGCGCCGGCATCGTCGCCGCACGCGCGGTGACCATAGGCGGCGAGGGCAAGCTCGACGACGCCGCCCTGCTGGAGCTGGCGACCGAGATCGAGGGCCACCCCGACAACGTCGCGGCCTGTCTGCTCGGCGGGTTCACCCTGTCGTGGATGGAGGCGGGCGCCGCGCGGGCGATCAGGATGGAACCCGCCGATTCCATCGTTCCGGTGGTTTTCGTGCCCGGAAAGCCGGTCCTCACCGAGACCGCGCGCGGACTGCTCCCGCGCTCCGTGCCGCACGTCGACGCCGCCGCCAACGCGGGCCGTGCCGCCCTGCTCGTCGAGGCCCTCACCCGGCGCCCCGAGCTGCTGCTGCCCGCCACCGAGGACCGTCTGCACCAGGAGTACCGCGCACCGGCCATGCCGGACAGCGCGGCGCTGGTGGAGCGGCTGCGCGCCGACGGGATTCCCGCGGTGATCTCCGGCGCCGGACCCACCGTGATGGCGCTGGCCGACGAGGGCACGGCCGCCAAGGTGGAAGCCCTGGCGGGCGCGGACTGGGCCGCGAACCGGCTGGCCCTGGACCTGCAGGGAGCGAGCGTATTGCCGCTCGCGCCCACCGGCGCCGGCGACATTTAGTGCGCCGTCGCCGGATTTCGAGAGGGGGAATGTTTGTTGGATCCGGTAGTGTTAACCTCAAGTCTGCACCCGACCCCACCATGGCGAGGTGCTTCGTGTCCCCCTTCGGGACAGACATTCTTCCGGGAGCTTCCCAAGCCGCACTGCGTTCCGTACGTCGTACCTGGGCAGTACGCCGTACATCGACGTTGAGCGGTCTGCAGGGCACGCTCCGGAATTGGTGCGACCAAGCCACGTGACACTGGGTGTCACGGCTCGTCGAGGAAGCGCCATCACCAGCAAATCTCTCTTCCGCCGCTGTGGCGGACCACCGCCCCGGCTTCGCCTCAGCAAGGACCGAAGTCGGACAGCACAACCGGTCGCCGAGCCAGACAGGCCGACGTCCGCTCCAGGGAAGGACCCTTCGTGAGCGACACCACCGATCTGATGGGCGCACGTGTCGAGGAGACCGCTGCCGCGCCCTCCACGGACGCCTCCGCGCCTGCCACCGGTGCCGGCTCCCGGCGGCGCCGTGGTACCGGCCTCGACGGCATGGTGCTGGCCGAGCTGCAGCAGGTCGCATCCGGCCTCGGCATCAGGGGCACCGCGCGCATGCGCAAGAGCCAGCTGATCGAGGTCATCAAGGAGGCGCAGGCGGGCGGGGGTGCCGCGGCTCCCAAGGCAGCCTCTGCCCCTGCCGGGGACGCCGCCGAGACCAAGCCCAGGCGCCGCGCCACCTCCAAGGCTCGTACCGGCGACGACGCCGTCGAGAAGAAGGCGGACGCCGTCAAGGCCGAGGCCCCCGCCGAGAAGGCCGTGGCCCAGCAGCAGATCGAGATCCCCGGCCAGCCGGCCGGCGCCGACGCCCCCGTGGAGCGCCGCCGTCGCCGTGCCACCGCCGACGCGGGCAGCCCCGAGACGGTCGTGGCCGAGGCGAAGAGCGAGCCGAAGGTCGAGACCCCCGCGCAGCCGCAGGGCGAGGCCAAGGCCGACGCCGGCGACGCTGAGGGCCGCCGCCGCGACCGCCGTGAGCGCGGCCGTGACCGTAACGACCGCAGTGACCGTGGTGACCGCGCCGACCGTGGTGACCGCGGCGACCGCGCCGACCGCGGCGACCGTCGCAAGAGCGAGGACCAGCAGGGCGGCGGACAGCCGCAGCGTCAGCAGCAGAGCCAGCCGCAGGGCGGAGGCCGTCAGGACCGCCAGCAGCGCGACAACGGTCCGCAGGACGACGACGAGTTCGGCGACGGCCGCCGTGGCCGTCGCGGCCGCTACCGGGACCGCCGTGGCCGCCGTGGCCGCGACGAGATCGGCACGCCGGAGCCGCAGCTCGCCGACGACGACGTCCTGATCCCCGTCGCGGGCATCCTGGACATCCTCGACAACTACGCCTTCATCCGTACGTCGGGCTACCTGCCGGGCCCCAACGACGTGTACGTCTCCCTCGCCCAGGTCCGCAAGAACGGCCTGCGCAAGGGCGACCACATCACCGGTGCGGTCCGTCAGCCGAAGGAGGGCGAGCGCCGCGAGAAGTTCAACGCGCTGGTGCGCCTGGACTCGACCAACGGCATGGCCCCCGACTCCGGTCGCGGGCGGCCGGAGTTCAACAAGCTGACCCCGCTCTACCCGCAGGACCGCCTCCGTCTGGAGACGGACCCGGGCGTGCTCACCACCCGCATCATCGACCTCGTCGCACCGATCGGTAAGGGCCAGCGCGGTCTGATCGTGGCCCCGCCGAAGACCGGCAAGACCATGATCATGCAGGCGATCGCCAACGCGATCACGCACAACAACCCCGAGTGCCACCTGATGGTCGTCCTGGTCGACGAGCGTCCGGAAGAGGTCACCGACATGCAGCGGTCGGTCAAGGGCGAGGTCATCTCCTCGACCTTCGACCGCCCGGCCGAGGACCACACCACGGTCGCCGAGCTCGCCATCGAGCGCGCCAAGCGACTGGTGGAGCTGGGCCACGACGTCGTCGTGCTGCTCGACTCGATCACGCGTCTGGGCCGTGCGTACAACCTCGCCGCCCCGGCCTCCGGCCGCATCCTGTCCGGTGGTGTCGACTCCACGGCCCTGTACCCGCCGAAGCGCTTCTTCGGTGCGGCCCGCAACATCGAGGACGGCGGCTCGCTGACCATCCTCGCCACCGCGCTGGTGGACACCGGGTCCCGCATGGACGAGGTCATCTTCGAGGAGTTCAAGGGCACCGGCAACGCGGAGCTCAAGCTCGACCGCAAGCTCGCCGACAAGCGCATCTTCCCGGCGGTGGACGTCGACGCGTCCGGCACCCGCAAGGAAGAGATCCTGCTCGGCAACGACGAGCTGGCCATCACCTGGAAGCTGCGCCGGGTGCTGCACGCGCTCGACCAGCAGCAGGCCATCGAGCTGCTCCTCGACAAGATGAAGCAGACGAAGTCGAACGCCGAGTTCCTGATGCAGATCCAGAAGACGACGCCGACGTCCGGCAACAACGACTGACGAACGCCGGTCGAACGACTGACGTCAGCGCTCAGAAGGGCCGTCCCCGCTCATGGGGGCGGCCCTTCGCGTGTCAGTGGCGGGGGATACGATCGCGCCCTTCGAACTTGTTGATCCCGAGGGGGGACTCCAGTGGGTACACCCACGTCCGGGGGCGGTCGGCACAGACGCCGGATACGCATGGCCCTGCCCGTCGCCGCGGCCGCCCTGGCCGCCGCCGTCGCCGGGGTGCTGGTGACGACGTCCGCCGGCGCCGCCACCTCGCTGCCGACGCCGGCCACCACGTCGCCGTCGAGCAGCGAACTGAACAAGCGGCTCGTGACCGCCTACGCCGGCGACGACATCGCGGGCGAGACGTCCTCCCAGACGTCCCTGAGCGCGAGCACCGGCTCCAAGGCCGGCTCCAGCTCCAGCTCCGCCAGCGTCGACCCGAAGATCATCGGCGGTACGACGACGACCGTCGCCGCGGCCCCCTGGATGGCCCAGCTCTGGTACGGCGACGACCGCGGGACCACCACCGAGACCGACGACATCGGCTTCTTCTGCGGCGGCGCGGTCGTCTCGCCGACGAAGATCCTCACCGCCGCGCACTGCGTCAAGGGCTACAACTGGAAGGCCCACGGCGTCGTCATCACCGGCACCGCGCAGCTGCTGTCCGTCGACGCCGACGGCAACGCCGACCTGCACGGCGGCACCGCCACCGGTATCTGGCGGCAGTGGAACCACCCGTCGTACAGCGCGACGACCATCGACAACGACCTCGCCGTGCTGACCCTGCCGAACCCGGTCAAGGCGACGCCGATCCAGCTGACGACGGCCGGCGACACGGCCTCCTACAAGGCCGGCACCACCGCCAAGGTCTTCGGCTGGGGACGCACCACCTCCACCACGCAGGACATCTCCGACACCCTGAAGACGGCCGACCTGCCGATCCAGTCCAACGCGACCTGCACGGGCTTCAGCAGTTCCTTCATCGCGGGCCACATGGTGTGCGCGGGCGACCCCGCCACCGGTTCCGACGCCGGCACCACCTCCGCCTGCAACGGCGACTCCGGCGGTCCGCTGGTGGTCGGCGGCAAGATCGTGGGCGTCGTGTCGTGGGGCGTGAAGGACTGCGTCAAGGCGGGCGCGTACAGCGTCTTCACCAAGGTCACCACCTACGTCGGCGCCGCCTCCCCGCGCATCGACGACACCAACCTCAGCGGCGACCACAACGCCGACCTCTTCGTGCGCAACTCCTCCACGAAGACCGGCTACGAGCTGGACTCCAAGGGCACCACGCTCGCCGCCCGCGAGTCCTGGGGCTCCTTCAGCGCCTGGAACCTGGTCCTGCAGACGGACCTCAACCGCGACGGCTACCAGGACTTCATCCTGCGCCGCACGTCCGACGGCGACGTCTACTGGCGGCACTACGTGCCGTCCAGCGGCACCTGGACCAGCAACCTGATCGGCGACAACTGGAAGTCGCGGCTGTCGATCGTCGCCCCCGGCGACGTCACCGGCGACGCCCTGCCGGACCTGCTCTCCGTCGACTCCGCCGGCGTCCTGTGGATCTACCCGGGCAAGGGCGCCGGCACGTTCGGCACCCGTGTGAAGGTCGGCACGGGCTGGAACCAGTACAACTTCGTGCGCGGACACGGGGACTTCACCAACGACGGTCGCGCCGACCTGCTCGCCCGCAACAAGAGCACCGGCGCGGTCTACCTCTTCAAGGGCACCGGCAAGGCCGGCACGGGCGCCTTCGCGGCCCGGGTCAAGGTGGCCACCTGGTCCACCGCGACGTACAACGCCTTCGACACCGTCGGGGACGTCAACGGCGACGGCAAGGCCGACCTGCTGGCCCGCACGCCCGCCGGCACGCTGTACCTGTACAAGGGCACCGGAAAGAGCACGAGCGAGATCTTTGCCACAAGGGTGTCGCTCGGCACCAGTTTCAAGCAGTACGACCTCTTCGGCTGAGTCCGGTCGAACACGCAGGTGGGCGGGGCACGCCTCGCCCACCTGCGAACGCTCTGTGACCGAACCTGCACGGTTCGGGCACAGAGCGTTGTGCAACCCTGGCCCGAGTTTCCCCGTCTGACCTGGCGGAGTGACGATGGTGAGGTCGCACGAGAACCGAGGAGCAGATGTCCGCCGAGAGCACGCCGGACCCCGGCATACCGGGGAGCACCGGCACACCGGGGAACACCGGTCCAACGGGTGAGCCGACCGCCGACGGTCCGCGCCGCCGAGGCAAGGGCCGCCGCCGTAAGCAGCGGGGCCGGCGCAAGGGGCTGCTGATCATGGCCTGGACCGCCGCGGGCATCGTGGTGCTGGGCGGCACCGGGGCGGGCTACCTGTACTTCAAGCTCAACGGCAACATCAAGAGCGTCGACATCGACCAGGCCCTGGGCACCGACCGGCCGACGAAGGTCGACAACGGCTCCGAGAACATCCTCGTCCTGGGCTCGGACACCCGCTCCGGCTCCAACAAGAAGCTCGGCGGCGGCACCGACGACGGCAGCGCCCGCTCCGACACGGCGATGATCATCCATGTGTACGAGGGGCACAAGAAGGCCAGCGTGGTCTCCATCCCGCGCGACACCCTCATCGACCGGCCGTCCTGCACCGACACCGCGGGAACCGTCCACGACGCGGCGTCCGGCGTGATGTTCAACTCGGCGTACTCCACGGGCGGCGCGGCCTGCGCGGTCAAGACCGTCGAGTCGCTCAGCGGCATCCGGATGGACCACTACCTCGAGGTCGACTTCTCCGGCTTCGAGAAGCTCATCGACGAGCTGGGCGGCGTCGACGTCACCACCACCAAGGCGATCGACGACCCCGACAGCCATCTGAAGCTCAAGGCCGGCACGCACACGCTCGACGGCGAGCAGGCCCTCGGCCTGGTCCGCACCCGGCACGGCGTCGGCGACGGCTCCGACCTGGGCCGCATCCAGCTCCAGCAGGCGTTCATCAAGGCCCTGGTCGACCAGGTCAAGCACGTCGGCCTCTTCACCAGCCCGACGAAGCTGTACGCCCTCGCGGACACCGCCACGAAGGCCGTCACCACCGACTCGGACCTGGGCACCGTGAACTCCCTCATGTCGTTCACGAACGGCCTCAAGGGCATCAGCTCGAAGCACATGAACATGGTCACGATGCCGGTCCAGTACGACCCGGCCGACCCCAACCGGGTCGTCGTCTCGCAGGCCAAGGCCAAACAGGTCTGGACGGCCCTCAAGAACGACCGGGCGATCCCGAAGGCGGCCACCCAGGGCAACGCCTCGGGCGAGGCGGCGGGCGTGGTGACGGCGTCGTAGGACGGGCGTGCGGGTCAGGTCGTCGGCCAGCCCATGAGGGAGCGGCGACGGCCCAGCCGCACCGCCGAGAACTCGTCCTCGCCGGCCTGCGCCACCACGCCCAGCCGGCGCAGGGCCTGGGAGATCGGGCTGCCCTCCGCCGGGAACGGCTCCTCCTCCTCGACCCGCAACGGCCCCAGCGTGAGACGGCCCTCGTGCCACACGGCGGCCTGCTGCTCGCCCACGCCGCCGAAGTAGTCGGCCTCGACGTAGGCGGCCGGACCGGCGTGCGACCAGAGGGCCAGCCGGTGGACGAGCGCGGCGGGCAGGAACCGGAACCCCAGGGCGTGACCACGGCCGCCGTCCGCGACGGCGGCGAAGAACGCGTTCGACATCGGCACCAGCGACAGGCCCTGCTCGAGCGGCGACGACCGCAGCGCAAAGGGCAGCAGATCCTGGGCGGCCCGCCGCAGCACCTGCTCGCCGGCGATCACTCCACGCATCTCGTACATCCCCCGCACCCCGTCCTCCCGGGCCCCCGGGAATAGATCCCCGCCACCCCCGGTTTTGGGGGATGCGGCCAGTCCTGGCAGACTGGTACGTCGGCTCCGGTTCACGTTCGCCGTATCCCGCGGCAACGACCCGGCGCCCTCCCGAAACTAGGAGACACCTTGAAGCGCGACATCCACCCCGAGTACGTCGAGACGCAGGTCAGCTGCACCTGTGGCGCGTCGTTCACCACCCGTAGCACGATCGAGAGCGGTTCCATCCGCGCCGACGTCTGCTCCGAGTGCCACCCGTTCTACACGGGCAAGCAGAAGATCCTCGACACCGGTGGCCGTGTGGCCCGCTTCGAGGCCCGCTTCGGCAAGGCCGCCGCAGGCTCCAAGAAGTAGCGAGCCCCATTTCGCCGGTCCACGGTCGTGTCCCCGCCCAGGGGCACGCCGGGACCGGCGTTTTTGGTCGCCCGCCTTCCCCCACGTACGTCATCAGGAGCCCACCATGTTCGAGGCCGTCGAGGAACTGCTCGGTGAGCACGCCGACCTGGAGAAGAAGCTCGCCGACCCGTCGGTCCACTCCGACCAGGCCAACGCGCGCAAGCTGAACAAGCGCTACGCCGAGCTCACCCCGATCGTCGCCACGTACCGCTCCTGGAAGCAGACCGGGGACGACATCGAGACCGCGCGTGAGTTCGCCGCCGACGACCCCGACTTCGCGGCCGAGGCCAAGGTGCTCGAGAAGAAGCGCGAGGGACTGACCGAGAAGCTGCGGCTGCTCCTCGTCCCGCGCGACCCGAGCGACGACAAGGACGTCATCCTCGAGATCAAGGCGGGCGCGGGCGGCGACGAGTCCGCGCTGTTCGCCGGCGACCTGCTGCGCATGTACCTGCGCTACGCCGAGCGCGTCGGCTGGAAGACCGAGATCATCGACTCCACCGAGTCCGAGCTGGGCGGCTACAAGGACGTCCAGGTCGCCGTGAAGACCAAGGGCGGCCAGGGGGCGACCGAGCCCGGGCAGGGCGTGTGGGCGCGGCTGAAGTACGAGGGCGGGGTGCACCGCGTGCAGCGCGTGCCGTCGACCGAGTCGCAGGGGCGCATCCACACCTCCGCGGCCGGTGTGCTGGTCACGCCGGAGGCCGAGGAGGTCGACGTGGAGATCCACGCCAACGACCTGCGCATCGACGTGTACCGCTCCTCGGGACCGGGCGGACAGTCCGTCAACACCACCGACTCCGCCGTGCGCATCACGCACATTCCCACCGGAGTCGTCGCCTCCTGCCAGAACGAGAAGAGCCAGCTGCAGAACAAGGAGCAGGCGATGCGTATCCTGCGCTCCAGGCTGCTCGCAGCGGCGCAGGAGGAAGCGGAGCGGGAGGCCGCCGACGCCCGGCGCAGCCAGGTCCGCACCGTCGACCGCTCCGAGAAGATCCGCACGTACAACTTCCCGGAGAACCGCATCTCGGACCACCGCGTGGGCTTCAAGTCGTACAACCTGGACCAGGTCCTGGACGGCGACCTCGACGCGGTGATCCAGGCCTGCGTCGACGCGGACTCGGCCGCCAAGCTGGCAGCCGCGTAAGCGTGTAGGACGTACGCACGACCGAGTACGACACGGAGGACTTGCGTGCAGCAATCATTTGGGGGGCGACCCCCGAACCCCCGCGGGCTGCTGCTCGCTGAGGTAGCTCAGGCCACCCAGCGGCTGGCCGACGCCGGCGTGCCCTCGCCGCGCAACGACGCGGAGGAGCTCGCCGCGTTCGTGCACGGTGTGAAGCGCGGTGAACTCCACTCCGTGAAGGACTCCGACTTCGACGCCCGTTACTGGGAGACCATCGCCCGGCGCGAGCAGCGCGAGCCGCTGCAGCACATCACCGGGCGGGCCTTCTTCCGGTATCTGGAGCTCCAGGTCGGCCCCGGAGTCTTCGTCCCGCGCCCCGAGACGGAGTCCGTGGTCGGCTGGGCCATAGACGCCGTGCGCGCCATGGACGTCGTCGAGCCGCGCATCGTCGACCTGTGCACCGGCAGCGGCGCGATCGCGCTCGCCCTCGCCCAGGAGGTCCCGCGTTCCCGGGTGCACGCCGTGGAGCTGTCCGAGGACGCCCTCAAGTGGACCCGCAAGAACATGGAGGGGTCCAGGGTCGACCTGCGCCAGGGCGACGCCCTGGACGCCTTCCGCGACCTCGACGGCCAGGTCGACCTGGTCGTCTCCAACCCCCCGTACATCCCGCTCACCGAGTGGGAGTACGTCGCCCCCGAGGCCCGGGACTACGACCCCGAACTCGCCCTGTTCTCAGGGGAGGACGGCCTCGACCTGATCCGCGGCATCGAACGCACCGCGCACCGGCTCCTGCGCCCCGGCGGCGTCGTCGTCATCGAGCACGCCGACACCCAGGGCGGCCAGGTGCCGTGGATCTTCACCGAGGAGCGGGGCTGGGCCGACGCGGCCGACCACCCCGACCTGAACAACCGCCCGCGCTTCGCCACCGCCCGCAGGGCGATGCCGTGAGCGCGACCCCGACTTCAGTCCGGCAGTACGTGCACGAGGAGGCCCGCTAGACATGGCACGGCGATACGACACCAATGACGCGACCGACCGCGTGACCGGTCTGCGCGAGGCCGCGTCCGCCGTCCGCCGTGGCGAGCTCGTGGTCCTGCCGACCGACACGGTGTACGGCATCGGCGCGGACGCGTTCTCCTCGGAGGCCGTCGCCGACCTGCTGGACGCCAAGGGCCGGGGCCGCAACATGCCCACGCCCGTGCTCATCGGCTCCCCGAACACCCTGCACGGCCTTGTCACGGACTTCTCCGAGCTGGCCTGGGAGCTGGTCGACGCGTTCTGGCCGGGCGCCCTCACCCTTGTCGCCAAGCACCAGCCGTCCCTGCAGTGGGATCTCGGGGACACCCGTGGCACGGTCGCCGTACGCATGCCCCTGCACCCCGTCGCCATCGAGCTGCTGACCGAGATCGGCCCGATGGCGGTGTCCTCGGCGAACCTGACGGGTCACCCCGCGCCGGAGAACTGCGACTACGCCCAGGAGATGCTCGGCGACTCCGTGTCCGTCTACCTCGACGGCGGCCCGACCCCCGGCAACGTCCCCTCCTCGATCGTCGACGTCAGCCGTGAGGTGCCGTTGCTGCTGCGGGCGGGCGCGATCTCCGCGGACGAGCTGCGGAAGGTCGTACCCGACCTCGAGGTGGCGAATTGACAGCCCCTGACGCGGGGCGTGGCATAGGCAACGGGGAACGTGCCGCGGAACAGACGACGACGTTCGGGTTTCCGCGCGACACCTTCCGCATCCTCCACGTCAGCACCGGCAACGTCTGCCGCTCGCCGATCACCGAGCGGCTGACCCGGCATTTCGTGTCGCAGCGGCTCGGGGTGCTGGGCGGCGGGCTGATCGTGGAGAGCGCGGGCACCTGGGGTCACGAGGGCGCGCCGATGGAGGCCAACGCGGAGACCGTGCTGGCCGACTTCGGCGCGGACGCCTCCGGCTTCACCGGCCGGGAGCTGCTCGACGAGCACGTCATCATGGCCGACCTGGTCCTGACCGCGACCCGCGACCACCGAGCCCAGGTCATCTCCATGGGCCACTCGGCGGGCCTGCGCACCTTCACGCTGAAGGAGTTCACCCGCCTGGTGAACGCGATCGACCCGGCCACGCTCCCTCCCCTGGAGGAGGGCGTGGTCATGCGCGCCCGCGCCCTGGTCCGCGCGGCAGCGGCCCTACGAGGCTGGCTCCTGGCCCCCACCGCAGAAGCGGACGAGGTCTACGACCCCTACGGCGCCCCCCTCCCGTTCTTCCGCTCGATCGGCGACGAGATACACCAGGCGCTGGATCCCGTCGTCACGGCGCTGACGGGCGTGCCGGCACGGGCTTGACGATCGGCGTCGGCCGGCAGCCGGTGGACGGAGTCCGCCGCGGCGGCCCGTGGCCCGGGGGGCCCGCCGGGGCCGAGCGGTGCGAGGGGCGCGTCAGGGAATGGGGGCCCGTCGTCACGGCGCTGACGGGCGTGCCCGCACGGGCGTGACCGGCCGTGCCCGCAAGGGCCTAGCAGCCGGGCAGGCCGGGCGTCCCGGGCCTACATTGGACGTACGTCATCGTCGACGCCCGGAGTCCGTCATGTCGGTCACCCATGTCCCAGAGGCCGATGTCCTGCGTCGGCAGGATCCCGAGCTGGCCGAGATCCTGCTGGGGGAGCGGGTGCGGCAGGCGACGACGTTGCAGTTGATCGCCGCCGAGAACTTCACCTCGCCGGCCGTGCTGGCCGCGCTCGGCTCGCCGCTCGCCAACAAGTACGCGGAGGGCTATCCCGGCGCCCGTCACCACGGCGGCTGCGAGATCGTCGACGTCGCCGAGCGCATCGCCGTGGACCGGGCGAAGGCCCTGTTCGGGGCCGAGCACGCCAACGTACAGGCGCATTCGGGGTCGTCGGCCGTGCTCGCCGCGTATGCCGCGCTGCTGCGGCCCGGCGACACCGTCCTCGCGCTCGGGCTGCCCTACGGCGGTCATCTCACGCACGGGTCGCCCGCCAACTTCTCCGGCCGCTGGTTCGACTTCGTGCCGTACGGGGTGGACGCGGAGACCGGGCTGGTCGACTACGAGCAGGTGCGCGTGCTGGCCCGTGCCCACCGGCCCAAGGCGATCGTGTGCGGGTCCATCGCCTACCCCCGCCACCTCGACTACGCCTTCTTCCGCGAGGTAGCCGACGAGGTGGGCGCGTATCTGATCGCCGACGCCGCCCACCCCGTCGGGCTCGTCGCCGGGGGAGCGGCGCCCAGCCCGGTGCCGTACGCCGACGTCGTCTGCGCCACCACGCACAAGGTGCTGCGCGGGCCGCGCGGCGGGATGATCCTGTGCGGCGGAGAGCTGGCGGAACGGGTCGACCGGGCCGTTTTCCCGTTCACCCAGGGCGGCGCGCAGATGCACACCATCGCCGCGAAGGCGGTCGCGTTCGGCGAGGCGGCAACGCCGGCGTTCACCGTGTACGCCCATCAGGTGGTCGCCAATGCGAGGGTTCTGGCGGCCTGTCTCGAGGCGGAGGGGCTGGCCGTCGTCACCGGGGGCACCGACACCCATCTGATCGTCGTGGATCCCGCGCCCCTGGGCGCCGACGGACGCGGCGCGCGGGGGCTGCTCGCGGCCGCGGGCCTGGTCCTCGACTGCTGCGCGCTCCCGCATGCCGACGCCCGTGGCCTGCGTCTGGGCACGGCCGCGGTGACCACGCAGGGCATGGGCGAGCAGGAGATGGCCCGGATCGCCAAGCTGCTGGCGCGGGTGGTGCGGGGGGAGATCGACGGCAGGCGGGGCCGGGAGGAGGCACGGGAACTGGCCATGGCCTTTCCGCCGTATCCCGGGTGAAAGGGGGCAGCCGCACCTGTGTACACAGCCACACGTGCAACCATCGTGGCTACCCGGATGTCCCCAACCATATGCGGCCGTCGCTAGGGTGTGGGGCTGAGATGGCCAGCGAGACCTGTGGGGAAGCCCGTGCGTGAATACCTGCTGACGCTCTGCATCACGGCCGCGGTGACGTATCTGCTGACAGGGCCGGTGCGGAAGTTCGCGATCGTGGCCGGAGCGATGCCGGAGATCAGGGCCCGTGACGTGCACCGGGAACCCACTCCGCGGCTCGGCGGGATCGCGATGTTCTTCGGACTGTGCGCGGGCCTGCTGGTCGCGGACCACCTGACGAACCTCAACGAGGTCTTCGAGAAGTCGAACGAGCCGCGCGCGCTGCTCTCCGGGGCCGCGCTGATCTGGCTGATCGGCGTCCTGGACGACAAGTTCGAGATCGACGCCCTGATCAAGCTGGGCGGCCAGATGATCGCCGCCGGTGTGATGGTGATGCAGGGTCTGACGATCCTGTGGCTGCCCGTCCCGCTCGTCGGCACGGTCGCGCTGACCCAGTGGCAGGGCACCCTGCTGACGGTGGCGCTGGTCGTCATCACGATCAACGCGGTCAACTTCGTGGACGGCCTCGACGGCCTCGCCGCCGGCATGGTGTGCATCGCCTCGACCGCGTTCTTCATGTACGCCTACCGCATCTGGTACTCGTACGGCATCGAGGCCGCCGCTCCGGCGACGCTGTTCGCGGCGATCCTGATGGGCATGTGCCTGGGCTTTCTGCCGCACAACATGCATCCGGCGCGGATCTTCATGGGCGACTCGGGCTCGATGCTGATCGGGCTGGTGCTGGCCGCGGGCGCGATCTCGGTCACGGGCCAGGTCGACCCGGATCTGATGAACCTGTACACGAACTCCGAGCGCAGTTCGGTGCACCAGATGGTGCCGGTCTACATCCCGCTGGTGATGCCGCTGACGATCATCGCGATCCCGGCCGCCGACCTGATCCTGGCGATCGTCCGCCGGACCTGGCGCGGTCAGTCGCCGTTCGCCGCGGACCGCGGGCACCTGCACCACCGGCTGCTGGAGATCGGCCACTCGCACAGCCGCGCGGTGCTGATCATGTACTTCTGGTCGGCGCTGATCGCGTTCGGCACGCTCACCTACTCCGTCAACGCGGGCGCCATGTGGATCGTCCTCGGGGTCGTGATCCTCAGCGCGATCGGGCTGGTGCTGCTTCTGCTGCCGCGCTTCACGCCGCGCGCCCCGCGCTGGGCGGAGGCCTTCGTGCCGCCGCGCTACCGCCGCCGCAAGGCCGTCGCGGCCGTCGTCGAGGAGCCCGCGTCCGTGGAGACGCCCGCCGTCGCCGCCGTCGCCTCCGTCGCCGAAGGGGAGTCCGGGGAGGCCGGTCCGTTGCCGCGCACGCCGGTCCCGGCCGGTGTCTCAGGGGTCTCAGGGGTCAACGGAGCGACTGCCGTGGGCCCTCGCTCCCGGTCGGCAAGGTAAGAATCTGACTAGAGCATTGCCAACTCGTGGGAGAGTGCTGGGCGGGCAAAGCTCCCCAATACCAGACAACCCGACCCGGTTTCTGCACAGACGCGCACTCTCACTCTCATGTGTGACAGTGGGCACACCAACCAGGTAAAGACCTCATCAAATAGTTTGTGATACGGTTCACGAGAACCCCGGATAGAGCCGAAGGACCGTAGTGCGACGGTCCCTTGGTGTGAGGTGGGCGTGAGGTCTTCGCCCCTCCGGCCGGGGCTACGCTCGTCCATGACGACACCCCTGCCCCCATTGAAAGCGGAGTTGCCGCCATGCCGTCCAACGACGTCCGGATCCTGGCCCAGGCCGCCGTGCCCACTGTCGCCGTCGGTGCGATCACCGCCGTCATCGCCGGTGTGGTCGCGGGCGGCAAGGGAGCCGTCGGAGCCGTGGTCGCGACGGTCGTGGTGATCGCCTTCATGGGACTCGGGCTCTACGTTCTGCAGCGCACCGCCAAAACGCTTCCGCAGCTTTTCCAGGCCATGGGTCTGATGCTCTACGCGGCGCAACTCCTGTTGCTGTTCATCTTCATGGCAGCTTTCAAGAACACGACGCTGTTCAACCCCCGGGCTTTCGCCATCACGCTCGTCGTCGCCACCCTCGCGTGGATCGGCGCACAGACGCGTGCGCACATGAAGGCCAAGATCCTCTACGTCGAGCCCGAATCGACGGGCAGCAAGCCCGAAAAATCGGGGCACTCGTCGTGAGGGGTAGGGCCGCGATAAAGACGTCTGAGATCTCCTGCTATCGTCCGGTGCCAACTGCGGCATCGCGGGCGCGGGCATCCGAGCTGACGCCTGCTCAATCGCGAGGCGAGATGCCCCCACGCCGCCCCCACATCCGAACCACCAGTCCCGTGCCGAATCGCGGCCGTACGCCGCGCCGACACAACGAGGTTGCCGTACCTATGCGCCACGATGAAGGAGCCCGCGGTGAGTGCTGACCCGACACAGGTGCTCGCGTTCGAGACCGACTGCCACCTGTTCGACGGTTGTGGCTTCCCGGCTCCGGGCCTGCACTCGTTCCTGTTCGAGCCGCTCCTCGGCGACGCGGACGGCAACTCGTACTTCAACAAGACGATGCTGCTGGCGCTGCTCGGCTCGGTCATCGTCGTCGGCTTCTTCTGGGCCGCCTTCGCTCGTCCGAAGGTCGTCCCGGGCAAGCTCCAGATGGTCGCCGAAGCCGGCTACGACTTCATCCGCCGCGGCGTCGTCTACGAGACCATCGGCAAGAAGGAAGGCGAGAAGTACGTACCACTGATCGTCTCGCTCTTCTTCTTCGTCTGGATGATGAACCTCTGGTCGATCATCCCGATCGCCCAGTTCCCGGTCACCGCGATCATCTCCTACCCCGCGGTCCTCGCCGGCATCGTCTACATCCTGTGGGTCTCCCTGACCTTCAAGCGCCAGGGCTTCGTCGGCGCCTGGAAGAACTTCACCGGCTACGACAAGTCCCTCGGCGGCGTCCTCCCGCTGTCGATGACGATCGAGCTGTTCTCGAACCTCCTCGTGCGGCCCTTCACCCACGCCGTCCGACTCTTCGCGAACATGTTCGCCGGCCACACACTCCTGCTGCTCTTCACGATCGCCAGCTGGTACATGCTGAACGGCATCGGCATCGCCTACTCCGCCGTCTCGTTCGTGATGGTCCTCGTGATGACGGCCTTCGAGCTCTTCATCCAGGCCGTGCAGGCGTACGTCTTCGTCCTGCTGACCTGCAGCTTCATCCAGGGCGCGCTCGCCGAGCACCACTGAGCCAGCCCGACCCCCACCCAAAGACATCCGGTGGCCAACCCCCACCGGTCATTGAAAGCAAAGGAAGAACCGGCATGTCCGCTCTCCAGACCCTTGCAGCCGGCGTCGAGATCAAGGGCAACCTCGGCTCGATCGGCTACGGCCTCGCGGCGATCGGCCCGGGCGTCGGCGTCGGCATCATCTTCGGTAACGGCACCCAGGCGCTCGCCCGCCAGCCCGAAGCGGCCGGCCTGATCCGCGCCAACCAGATCCTCGGCTTCGCCTTCTGTGAGGCGCTGGCCCTGATCGGTCTGGTCATGCCGTTCGTTTACCCGACCTCCTGACCTGATCCGTCGGACCGCTCCTTTCGACGAAAGGCACTGATATGAGCCCCCTGGTTCAGCTGGCGGCTGAGGAAGCGGAAAACCCGCTCATCCCGCCGATTCCGGAGCTCGTGATCGGCCTGATCGCCTTCGTCATCGTCTTCGGCATCCTCGCCAAGAAGCTCCTCCCGAACATCAACAAGGTTCTGGAAGAGCGTCGCGAGAACATCGAAGGCGGTATCGAGAAGGCGGAGGCCCTTCAGCAAGAGGCCCAGAGCGTTCTTGAGCAGTACAAGGCTCAGCTCGCCGAGGCCCGCCACGAGGCCGCGCGTCTGCGCCAGGAGGCGCAGGAGCAGGGCGCCACGCTCATCGCCGAGATGCGCGCGGAAGGCCAGCGGCAGCGCGAGGAGATCGTCGCGGCCGGTCACAGCCAGATCGAGGCCGACCGCAAGGCCGCCTCGTCCGCGCTGCGGCAGGACGTCGGCAAGCTCGCCACCGATCTGGCCGGCAAGCTCGTCGGCGAGTCCCTCGAGGACCACGCCCGGCAGAGCCGCGTGATCGACCGCTTCCTCGACGAGCTCGACGACAAGGCGACGAAGGCCGAGGCCACGCGATGAACGGCGCGAGCCGCGACGCCCTGGCCGCCGGACGCGAGCGTCTCGACGCGCTCACGGACTCCACGTCCGTGGACGCGGCGCAGCTCGCAGGCGAACTGGCCGCCGTCACCGCGCTGCTCAACCGCGAGGTGTCCCTGCGCCGGGTCCTCACCGACCCGGCGCAGGCCGGCGAGGCCAAGGCCGAGCTGGCCCAGCGCCTGCTCGGCGCCCAGCTCGGCGGCGAGACCGTCGACCTGGTGTCCGGCCTGGTGCGTTCCCGCTGGTCGCAGTCGCGCGACCTGGTGGACGCCCTGGAGGAGCTGGCGAACGCCGCCGACCTCACCGCCGCGCAGCGGGCCGGCCGGCTCGACAGCGTGGAGGACGAGCTGTTCCGCTTCGGGCGGATCGTCTCCTCCAGCACCGAGCTGCGCGCCGCACTGACCGACCGGAAGGCCACCGCCTCGGCCAAGAGCGAGCTGCTGCACAGCCTGCTCGGCGGCCGGGCCGACGCGGCCACCGAGCGTCTGGTGACGCGCCTTGTGACCGCGCCGCGAGGACGTAGCCTGGAAGCGGGACTCGAGTCCCTGTCCAAGCTCGCCGCCGAGCGTCGGGACCGTTTCGTGGCCGTCGTCACCTCGGCCGTGCCGCTGAGCGACGGGCAGAAGCAGCGCCTCGGCGCCGCCCTCGCCAAGCTCTACGGCCGCCAGATGCACCTCAACCTCGACGTGGACCCCGCGGTCCTCGGCGGGATCCGGGTGCAGGTCGGCGACGAGGTGATCAACGGCTCCCTCGCGGACCGCATCGAGGACGCCGGCCGCCGCATGGCGAGCTAGCGCCGACTCGAGACCGGCAGCAACTCAAGACCGCACGACGTACATGACGGCCCTGGTTGGGCCGTGCAGAAGAATCCTGGGGGTCGCCCCCAGACCCCCTAAGAAACTTCGGGCCCAACAAGGAGAGCAGGGAACCCAGATGGCGGAGCTCACGATCCGGCCGGAGGAGATCCGGGACGCGCTGGAGAACTTTGTCCAGTCGTACAAGCCGGACGCGGCCTCGCGCGAGGAGGTCGGTACGGTCACCCTTGCAGGCGATGGCATCGCGAAGGTCGAGGGTCTCCCCTCGGCCATGGCCAACGAACTGCTGCGGTTCGAGGACGGCACCCTCGGCCTCGCGCTCAACCTCGAAGAGCGCGAGATCGGTACCGTCATCCTCGGCGAGTTCAGCGGCGTCGAGGAGGGCCAGCCGGTCACCCGCACGGGAGAGGTCCTGTCCGTCGCCGTCGGCGAGGGCTACCTCGGCCGTGTCGTCGACCCGCTCGGCAACCCGATCGACGGCCTCGGCGAGATCGAGACGTCCGGCCGCCGTGCCCTGGAGCTGCAGGCTCCCGGTGTCATGGCCCGTAAGTCGGTGCACGAGCCGATGGAGACCGGCTACAAGGCCGTCGACGCGATGACCCCGGTCGGCCGCGGCCAGCGTCAGCTGATCATCGGTGACCGCCAGACCGGCAAGACCGCCCTGGCCGTCGACACGATCATCAACCAGCGCGACAACTGGCGCTCCGGCGACGTGAACAAGCAGGTCCGCTGCGTCTACGTCGCCATCGGTCAGAAGGGCTCGACCATCGCCTCCGTGCGTGGCGCCCTCGAAGAGGCCGGCGCGCTGGAGTACACGACCATCGTCGCCGCCCCGGCGTCCGACCCGGCCGGCTTCAAGTACCTGGCGCCGTACACCGGTTCGGCCATCGGTCAGCAGTGGATGTACGAGGGCAAGCACGTCCTCATCATCTTCGACGACCTCTCGAAGCAGGCCGACGCCTACCGCGCCGTGTCGCTGCTGCTGCGCCGTCCGCCGGGCCGCGAGGCCTACCCGGGCGACGTCTTCTACCTGCACTCCCGTCTGCTGGAGCGTTGCGCGAAGCTCTCCGACGACCTGGGCGCCGGCTCGATGACCGGTCTGCCGATCGTCGAGACGAAGGCCAACGACGTCTCGGCGTTCATCCCGACCAACGTCATCTCCATCACCGACGGCCAGTGCTTCCTGGAGTCGGACCTGTTCAACGCCGGTCAGCGCCCCGCGCTGAACGTCGGCATCTCCGTCTCCCGAGTCGGTGGTTCCGCGCAGCACAAGGCGATGAAGCAGGTCTCCGGCCGTCTCCGCCTCGACCTGGCCCAGTACCGTGAGCTGGAGGCGTTCGCCGCCTTCGGTTCCGACCTGGACGCGGCGTCGAAGTCGCAGCTGGAGCGCGGTCAGCGCCTGGTCGAGCTGCTCAAGCAGGCTCAGTACCAGCCGATGCCGACCGAGGACCAGGTCGTCTCCGTGTGGGCCGGCACCACCGGCCGGATGGACGATGTTCCGGTCGTCGACGTCCGCCGCTTCGAGAAGGAGCTGCTGGAGTACCTGCACCGCAAGGAGCAGGGCCTCATGACCTCCATCAAGGAGGGCGGCAAGATGTCGGACGACACCCTCACCGCCATTGCCGACGCGATCGCCGAGTTCAAGAAGCAGTTCGAGACCTCGGACGGCAAGCTTCTCGGCGAGGACGCCCCGGCCGCGGCCAAGTGACGTAAGGAAGGGACCGACTCATGGGAGCCCAGCTCCGGGTCTACAAGCGTCGCATCCGATCCGTCACCGCGACCAAGAAGATCACCAAGGCGATGGAGATGATCGCCGCCTCGCGCGTCGTCAAGGCGCAGCGCAAGGTGGCGGCCTCCGCGCCGTACGCGACCGAGCTCACCCGCGCGGTCACGGCGGTCGGCACCGGTTCGAACACCAAGCACCCGCTGACCACGGAGGCGGAGACGGCGACCCGTTCCGCGGTCCTGCTCCTCACGAGCGACCGCGGACTGGCCGGCGCCTTCAACTCCAACGCGATCAAGGCCGCCGAGCAGCTGACGGCGCGCCTCGAGGCGGAGGGCAAGGAGGTCGACACGTACATCGTCGGCCGCCGCGGTCTGGCCCACTACAACTTCCGCGAGCGCAAGGTCGTGGAGTCGTGGTCGGGCTTCACCGACGAGCCCACGTACGCGGACGCGAAGAAGGTCGCGGTTCCGCTGATCGAGGCCATCGAGAAGGAGACGGCGGACGGCGGGGTGGACGAACTCCACATCGTCTACACCGAGTTCGTCTCGATGATGACGCAGACGGCCACTGACAGCCGGCTGCTGCCCCTACGCCTCGAAGAGGTGGCGGAGGAGTCTCACCCCAAGGGCGAGATCCTTCCGCTGTACGACTTCGAGCCGTCGGCGGAGGACGTCCTCGACGCCCTGCTGCCGCGGTACGTCGAGAGCCGTATCTACAACGCGCTGCTGCAGTCGGCCGCCTCCAAGCACGCCGCCACGCGCCGCGCGATGAAGTCGGCCACCGACAACGCGGGAGACTTGATCAACACGCTCTCCCGCCTTGCCAACGCGGCCCGCCAGGCCGAAATCACCCAGGAAATCAGCGAGATCGTCGGTGGCTCCGCAGCCCTGGCCGACGCGACCGCGGGGAGTGACAGGTAATGACGACGACAGTTGAGACGGCCGTTGCCACGGGCCGCGTCGCCCGGGTCATCGGCCCGGTCGTCGACGTGGAATTCCCCGTCGACGCCATGCCGGAGATCTACAACGCCCTTCACGTCGAGGTCGCCGACCCGGCGAACGACGGCGAGAAGAAGACGCTGACCCTGGAGGTCGCCCAGCACCTGGGTGACGGCCTGGTCCGCACGATCTCGATGCAGCCCACCGACGGTCTGGTCCGCCAGGCCGCCGTCACCGACACCGGCACGGGCATCACCGTTCCGGTCGGCGACTTCACCAAGGGCAAGGTGTTCAACACCCTCGGTGAGGTGCTGAACGTCGACGAGAAGTACGAGGGCGAGCGCTGGTCCATCCACCGCAAGGCCCCGCGCTTCGACGAGCTCGAGTCGAAGACCGAGATGTTCGAGACCGGCGTCAAGGTCATCGACCTTCTCACCCCGTACGTCAAGGGTGGAAAGATCGGCCTGTTCGGCGGTGCCGGCGTCGGCAAGACGGTGCTCATCCAGGAGATGATCTACCGCGTCGCCAACAACCACGACGGTGTCTCCGTGTTCGCCGGTGTCGGCGAGCGCACCCGTGAGGGCAACGACCTCATCGAGGAGATGGCCGACTCGGGCGTCATCGACAAGACCGCGCTGGTCTTCGGTCAGATGGACGAGCCCCCGGGCACCCGTCTGCGCGTGGCCCTGGCCGGTCTGACCATGGCGGAGTACTTCCGCGATGTGCAGAAGCAGGACGTGCTGTTCTTCATCGACAACATCTTCCGCTTCACCCAGGCCGGTTCCGAGGTCTCGACCCTGCTCGGCCGTATGCCCTCCGCGGTGGGCTACCAGCCGAACCTGGCCGACGAGATGGGTCTCCTCCAGGAGCGCATCACCTCGACCCGTGGTCACTCGATCACCTCGATGCAGGCGATCTACGTCCCCGCGGACGACCTGACCGACCCGGCCCCGGCCACCACCTTCGCCCACCTCGACGCGACGACGGTTCTCTCCCGTCCGATCTCCGAGAAGGGCATCTACCCGGCCGTGGACCCGCTGGACTCCACGTCCCGCATCCTGGACCCGCGCTACATCGCGGCAGACCACTACAACACCGCCATGCGTGTCAAGACGGTGCTGCAGAAGTACAAGGACCTCCAGGACATCATCGCCATCCTCGGCATCGACGAGCTCGGCGAGGAGGACAAGCTCACCGTCCACCGCGCCCGTCGCGTGGAGCGCTTCCTGTCCCAGAACACCCACGTCGCCAAGCAGTTCACCGGCGTCGACGGGTCGGACGTGCCGCTGGACGAGTCGATCGTGGCCTTCAACGCGATCATCGACGGCGAGTACGACCACTTCCCGGAGCAGGCGTTCTTCCTGTGCGGTGGCATCGAGGACCTGAAGGCCAACGCCAAGGAGCTGGGCGTCTCCTGAACTCGGAACTTCGGGACTGAGGACCAGTTCTGAGCTTTGAGCTCGATGTGAGGGGGCGGGCGCGTCCCGCCCCCTCACTCACGCCCACTAGACTTGTAACCAACACCCGGCAGACCCGCCGGGTGGTGACCCGAGGAGCCACCTTGGCTGCTGAGCTGCACGTCGCGCTGGTCGCGGCCGACCGAGAGGTCTGGTCCGGCGAGGCCACCCTGGTCGTCGCGCGCACCACGTCGGGCGACATCGGCGTCATGCCCGGTCACCAGCCGCTGCTCGGTGTGCTGGAGTCGGGCCCGGTGACCATCCGTACGAGTGAGGGTGGAACGGTCGTCGCCGCGGTGCACGGCGGTTTCATCTCGTTCGCGGACAACAAGCTGTCGCTGCTGGCCGAGATCGCCGAGCTGTCGGACGAGATCGACGTCCAGCGCGCGGAGCGCGAGCTCGAGCGCGCGAAGGCGGAGGGCGATGCCGCCGCCGAGCGTCGAGCGGACGTACGACTGCGGGCGGCGACGTCGCGCTGAGACAAGCGCACGCTGCGATGACGTCACTCAGCCGCGGCCGGCACCGGAGCGATCCGGAGCCGACCGCGGCTGAGGCAGATATGGATGTTTTTTCCGTTCCGTTACCTATTTTCGGTACCTAGGAGACGAGGAGGTCGGTGTCGATGGTCCTCGCTCTGACTGTGTGCGGAATCGTCGTGGCCCTGGTGGCGCTGGGGCTGTTCGTCTTCGGTCTGCGCCGCAGACTCATCCAGCGCTCCGGCGGCACCTTCGACTGTTCGCTGCGCTGGGACGTCCCCGAGAAACCGGACCCCAGCGGCAAGGGCTGGAGCTACGGCGTCGCCCGCTACAACGGCGACCGCATCGAGTGGTACCGCGTCTTCTCCTACGCCTACCGTCCGCGCCGCGTCCTGGAACGCGCCTCGATCGAGGTGGCCGGCCGCCGCCTCCCCGAGGGCGAGGAGGAGCTGGCGCTGCTCTCCGACGCGGTGGTCCTCGTCTGTCTGCACCGGGGCACGCGTCTCGAACTCGCGATGAGCGAAGACGCGCTGACCGGTTTCCTCGCGTGGCTGGAGGCAGCCCCGCCCGGACAGCGAGTGAATGTGGCGTAGCCGCATTCACTCTCCCCCGGACGAAGTGCGGTCCGGAGGAGAGTGAACATCGCTCAACTAGCCGAACTGGCTTACGACAGGCCGCTGTTGATGGCGGTCACCAGCTCTCCGTTGCTGGTGTCGCCGCTGAACTCCCAGAAGAACGCGCCGCCCAGGCCCTGGGTCTTGGCCCAGGCCATCTTCGTGCCGATGGTGGCCGGGGTGTCGTAGGACCACCAGTTGCTGCCGCACTTCGCGTACGCCGTGCCGGCGATCGTGCCGGTGGCGGGGCAGGACGTCTTGAGGACCTTGTAGTCCTCGATGCCCTGCTCGTAGGTGCCCGGCGCGGGCCCGGTGGCCGTGCCGCCCGGGGCGTCCTGGGTGACGCCGGTCCAGCCGCGGCCGTAGAAGCCGATGCCGATGAGCAGCTTGCTCGCGGGGACGCCCTTCGACTTGAACTTGGCGATCGCGTCGGCCGTGGTGAAGCCGGGCGTCGGGATGCCGCTGTAGGTGGTGAGCGGGGAGTGCGGGGCGGTCGGGCCGTCCGCGTCGAAGGCGCCGAAGAAGTCGTACGTCATCACGTTGTACCAGTCGACGTACTGGGCCGCGCCCGCGTAGTCGGCGGCGTCGATCTTGCCGCCGGAGGTGCCGTCCGCGGTGGTGGCGGCCGTGACCAGGTTGGCGGCGCCGAACTTGGCGCGCAGGGCGGACATCAGGTTCTTGTAGGCCGCGGCCCCGCTGGTGTCGCAGGACAGGCCGCAGGCGTTGGGGTACTCCCAGTCGATGTCGATGCCGTCGAAGACGTCGGCCCAGCGCGGGTCCTCGACCAGGTTGTAGCAGGACTGGGCGAACGCGGCCGGGTTGGCGGCGGCCTGCGCGAAGCCGCCGGACCAGGTCCAGCCGCCGAAGGACCACAGCACCTTGATGTTGGGGTACTTGGCCTTCAGCTGGCGCAGCTGGTTGAAGTTGCCGCGCAGCGGCTGGTCCCAGGTGTCGGCGACGCCGCTGACCGACTGGTCGGCGGTGAAGGCCTTGTCGTAGTCGGCGTAGGAGTCGCCGATCGCGCACTGGCCGTTCGTGACGTTGCCGAAGGCGTAGTTGATGTGTGTGATCTTCGCGGCGGAGCCGGACGTCACCAGGTTCTTGACCTGGTAGTTGCGGCCGTAGATGCCCCACTCGGTGAAGTAGCCGAGTTTCACCTTGTTTCCGGCGGGCGGGGGAGTGGTGGTGCCGCCGGTGGTGTGCACGGCGACCGCGCCGCTGACCGGTCCGGTCTGGTCGGCGGTGTCGCGGGCCTGGACGGTGTAGGAGTAGTCGGTCCCGGCGGTCAGACCGGTGTCCGTGTACGACGTCGTCGTCACCGTGGCGACCTTGGCGCCGTCGCGCAGCACGTCGTAGTTCTTGACGCCCTTGTCGTCGGTGGCGGCGGACCAGGTCAGTTTCACCGAGGTGTCGGTGATGCCCGAGGCGGTGGGGGTGCCGGGGGCGGACGGGGAGGCGTCGCCGGGGACCGTCGTGCCGTCGCAACTGTCGCCGTTGAGGCGGCAGTTGGCGGGGGAGCCGCTGCCCGCGCCGTTGAAGCCGAAGGAGACGGAGGCGCCGGGGGCGATCGAGCCGTTGTAGGACTTGTTCTTGGCGGTCCAGTGGGTGCCGGCGGAGGTGACGTCGGCGTCCCAGGCGGAGGTGACGGAGGTGCCGGAGGGGAAGTCCCACTCGACCGTCCAGGAGCTGATGGCGGCGGTGCCGGTGTTCTTCACCGTCCATCGGCCCTCGAAGCCGGTGCCCCAGTCGGAGGCCTTGGTGTAGGTGGCGGTGGCGGTCGTGGCGGCCTGGGCGGGGCTCGCGAGGCCGACCAGTCCGGCCAGCGGGAGCAACAGTGTCGCGAACCCTGCCGCGGCTCTGTGTCTGAAGCGCATCCTGCGCCTCCTCGGGGAGTCGGGGGGCGTGACTGAGCCTTCACACCCACAGTGCCGCGAGAATAGAAAGGTCTGGACCACGGGTCAATAGGTCTGGACCACTGCTCCTGTTTAAACCTCTAGACGCCCAACTCCTGTGCCAGAACGGCCGCTTGGACCCGACTGCGCAGCTCCAGCTTCCCGAGGAGCCGACTGACGTGGGTCTTCACCGTCGCCTCGGCCATGTCGAGACGCTCGGCGATCTCCGCGTTCGACAGCCCCTCCCCGAGACAGGCCAGCACCTCGCGCTCCCGCCGGGTGAGCGCGTCCAGCACGGCCGGATCGGTCCTCGGCCCCCGCACCGGCCGCGCGGCGAACTCGGCGATCAGCCGACGGGTCACCGCAGGGGCGATCATCCCCTCCCCGCCCGCCACAGTACGGACCGCCGCCAGCAGGTCCCGCGCCTCCGTGTGCTTCAGCAGAAACCCGGCCGCACCCGCGCGCAGCGCCCCGAACACATACGCGTCGAGATCGAAGGTGGTCAGCACCAGCACATCGGCGAGGCCCTCCTCGACGATCAGCCGGGTCGCCGACACCCCGTCCAGGCGGGGCATCTGAACGTCCATCAGCACCAGATCCGGCCGCACCTCCCGGGCCAGCGCCACCGCCTGCTCCCCGTCCCCCGCCTCGCCGACCACCTCGATGTCCGGCGCACTGCCCAGGATCAGGACGAGCCCGGCCCGCACGGCGGACTGGTCCTCGGCGACGACCACACGGATCACGTCAGATCTCCTTCGGCCAGCGGAAGCTCCGCCCGTACGGTCCACAGCGCGCCCTCGGGCCCGGCCCCGAAGACGCCGCCCAGCAGCGCCACCCGCTCCCGCATGCCGACCAGACCGGCCCCGGAACCGGGTGCCCGCGGCCCGTCCCGGTGGCCGTAGGGGCTGCTCACCCGGACGTCGAGCATGCCGTCGCGACGGGCGAGGCGCACGGTCACCCGGCCCGGGCGGGCGTGCTTGAGGGCGTTGGTCAGGGACTCCTGCACGATCCGGTAGACCGCGAGTTCGACGGGCGCGGGGACCCGGTCGACCCCGGTGCCGAGGGTGTCGAGACTGACGTCCAGACCGTTGGCGCGGGCGCCGTCGACCAGTGCGGGGAGGCCGTCGAGGGTGGGGGTCGCGGCGGGCTCCCGCTCCCCGCTGCCGTCGCGCAGGATGCCGATCAGCCGGCGCATCTCCGAGAGTCCCTCGACGCTGTTCTCCCGGATGGTCCTGAGCGCCTGCCGCGAGGTCGCCGGATCGTCGATGGACAGCGCGGCCGTGGAGTGAATGGCGATCGCCGACAGATGGTTGGCGACCATGTCGTGCAACTCCCGTGCCATCCGCGCCCGTTCGGCGACGACCGCCTGCGCGCGGTCCACCTCGGCCAGCAGCGCGGTCTGTTCGGCGCGCAGTCGGGCGGCCTCGGCGGCGTCACGGTGGTTGCGCACGATCCAGCCGGTGGCGGCGGGGCCGTACGCCACGATGCCGACGACCACGCCGATCAGCAGCGCCTCCGGCTCACGCCACACCGCGAACGGCGCCAGCGTCCCGGCCACCGTGAGCAGCCCGGTGATCCACTGGATGCGGCGGGCCGAGGCGAGCGGGCCGTACACGACGGCCGCGTACATCAGGTCGGTGAACATCAGGACCGTGGCCAGGTTGCCCTCGGTGAAGGTGTCCAGGACGACCGCGGCCGTACCCGTCAGCAGGGCCGTGCGCGGCGCGGACCGGCGCAGCAGCTCACAGCCTGCCGTCACCCAGAGCGCCGCCAGGATCGGCCAGGGGCCGTCGAGGAGCACGATCGGCTCGTCGGCCGGCCGGGTGCCGAGCCCGATGCCCACCAGCAGCAGCCCGCCGAGCAGCCCGCCGGTCGCGACGTACACGTCGAAGCGGTGCGGGCGGGGGAGGGTGACGGCCATGCCCTCCATCCAACACGCCCCGCGCACGGTCCGCCTGCTCCCCGGGTACGGTCCCGAACTGCATCTTTCGATGTACCGCGACGTACGGGGACTTCGTCATCGCCGACGACGAGACGCGCCGCGCGGCACGGGAGCCTGGGAGGGTGAGCGAGAGGAGCGAACCGTGATCGTCGGACTGATCGTCGCCTGCGAGGTGGCCTTCTGGGTGCTGCTGGCCGCCGGACTGGCCTTCCGGTACGTCTTCCGGATGCCGCGGCTGGGCCTCGCCCTGCTGCTGTGCGAGCCGCTGCTGGAGGTCGTGCTGTTCGCGGTCACCGCGATCGACCTCAGGAACGGCGCGGAGCCCGACTGGCGGCACGGTCTCGCGGCCGTCTACATCGGCTTCACCGTGGGCCTCGGCCACTCCACCGTCAGGTGGGCCGACGCCCGGGTCGCCCACCGCTTCGCCGGCGGGCCGCCGCCCGTCGGGCCCCCGAAGTACGGCACGGCCCGCGCCGTCCACGAGTGGAAGGTCGCGGGCCGCTGGATCCTCGCCGCGCTCGTCGCCCTCGCCCTGCTCCAGGCGGCCGCCTGGTACGTCGGCGGCGCAGGAGACGTCAGCTCGCTGCGCGCCTGGCAGCAGCGCATGCTGTGGGTGATGGGGATCAACGTCGTGATCGCCGCGAGCTACACCCTGTTCCCGAAGCGGGATTCCGAGCGAGGCAGGAAGCAGGAGCCGGAGCGGGAACAGGCCAAGATGCGTTAGCGCTCGCCGCTCGGGGACCCACAGGACGTCGCCGACCGCCTTGTTCGCCGTGCGGGCCGCAATGCTGTGCCGTCCGGGGGCGACCCCCGGGCCCCCGGCGGGAGGGTGGTCGTCGTCAGCGTTCGCCGCCGGGGACCCACAGGACGTCCCCGACCGCCTTGTTCGCCGTGCGGGCCAGAATGAACAGCAGGTCCGAGAGCCGGTTGAGGTAGGTCGCCGTGAGGGGGTTCATCGTCTCGCCGTGCGCCTCCAGCGCCGCCCAGGTGGAGCGTTCGGCCCGGCGGACGACCGTGCAGGCCTGGTGGAGCAGGGCCGCGCCCGGGGTGCCGCCGGGGAGGATGAACGACCGCAGCTTCTCCAGGCGCTCGTTGAAGCGGTCGCAGTCCGCCTCCAGCCGGTCGACGTAGAACTGCTCGACCCGCAGCGGCGGGAACTCCGGGTTCTGCACCACGGGCGCCGACAGGTCCGCGCCCACGTCGAACAGGTCGTTCTGCACCCGGGTCAGGACCTTGACGATCTCCTCGTCCAGCGCGCCCAGCGCGAGGGCCGTGCCGAGCACCGCGTTCGCCTCGTTGGCGTCGGCGTACGCGGCGATCCGGAGGTCGGTCTTGGCGACCCGGCTCATGTCGCCTAGAGCGGTGGTGCCCTGGTCGCCGGTCCTGGTGTAGATGCGCGTCAGATTGACCATGCGGCCAATCTAGACCTTCAGGGTGGGGTCAATCGGGGTGAAAGCGGACGTAATTGAGGACGTGACCGGTGTCTCACCCCCTGAGACGTGAAACGCGTTACTAAGCGGTCACACACCGCCTCGGGCCCGCTAGTGTCCCGGCCAGAGTCAGGCGGAGGGTACCGCGAACGATGCGCCGGATGGTTGACGCCGGTGACATCGGACGCCTGAGCGGGCAGGGCTTTTCCAGGCGCTGAAACCGCACAGGTCCCAGTGGCCTCACCCCTGCGGGTGAATTCGGTATCGGTTCGCTCACAGACGGCAACCTCCGGCCGTGTCATGCAGTCAGAGGATGCAACACCCGGACAACCGGACACACAGCGCGGAGCACGAGACACGCACGCCTAGGGGAGCGCTATGCACATCAGGGGCGACCACGCCGAGCTGGTCGTCGGGGGCCGCCTCGACGTCCGCAGCGCGGCGGACGCCCGTACGGTCCTGCACACGGCCGTCGACGACGGAGCCGGCGACCTGGTGCTCGACCTGTCCGAGCTGGACTCCTGGGACGCCACCGGACTCGGCGTCATCATGGGCGTCCACCGGCGGGCCGGCCGCTGCGGCCGCCGCCTGGTGCTGCGCGACGTACCGCCGCAGATGCAACGCCTGCTGGTGGCCACCCGGCTGCACCGGATCCTGGCGATCGAGGGCGGCATCGGAGTGGAATCCCTCCCTCGGGTCTGAGGCGACGACCTGCGACCTGCGACGAAACGTTCCACGGGGGCACGGTGCGCGCAATCCTCACCGGACTGTGACGTCTCGGGCGGCGCGGCACCCCGGGCTGTCGTAGATACTGTGCGAAGGTTTACGGTTCGTCTGCCCGCCGCCCGCAGCCCTCGAGCGGGCACCGGACCAGAAGCGACAGCGCAGTGTGCAGCACGGCCGGGAGGGGCTACCGCCACACGACGCTTTTGGGGGGCTTGACCTATGGACCCGAACGCCCGGGGACCCGAGGAGTACGGCCATGACGGCGACGGCGGCAACGCGCCGCGCCCGCGCCCGTCCAGGGACCCCCTCACCCCCGACTTCGGACAGCACACGCCGGCTCTGGCCCGCACGGTGCGACTCGTCGCCGGCGATCATCTGCTCACGGTCAACCCCGTCGACGGCAGCGAGATCGAGCTCTGCCCGCCCACCCAGCGGCCCGAGAGCCCCGCCAAGCGCACGCCCGAGCAGCGGGCCGAGGCCGAGCGCGCCGCCCGCCCGCCGTCCCCCGCCGGACCCGGCCGCCGCACGCCCCCGCTGCTGGGCCGCCAGGACGAGCGCGAACAGCTCGTCCGGCTCCTCGCCCGCGGCCGCTCCGTCCGCCTCACCGGCCCCGCCGGATCCGGCCGCACCAGCCTCCTCGACCTCGTCGCCGAGGACTGCGAGGACCTCGCCCCCGACGGCGTCGTCCGCCTCACCGGCTTCCGCCGCACCACGGCCGACCTGCTGCACGCCCTCTTCCACGCCGTCTACGACGCCGACCTGCACCGCCCCGCCGACGAGGAGCTGGCGGCCCTGGTCCGAGAGATCGGCGCGGTCGTCGTCGTCGACGACCTCGACCTCGGCGGCGCCGCCCTCGACGTCCTGCTGGACGCGACGCCCGAGTGCGCCTTCCTGCTCGGCGCGACCCCCGACACCCCGTCGCCCTCCGCCGACTCCGCCGTCGAGGAGGTCGTCCTCACCGGACTGGAGCGCGCGGGCGGCGTCGAGGTCATCGAACGCGTCGTCGACCGCTCCCTCACCGAGGAGGAGGCCAACTGGGCCGGCGACCTCTGGTTCGAGTCCGAGGGCCTGCCGCTGAGGTTCGTCCAGGCCGGCGCCCTGCTGCTGCAGCGCGACCGACTGCGCGCCGACGCCGACGCGGTCGACGAGTTCGGCGTCTTCGAGGACGCCCGCCCCTTCACCGCACCGGCCGCCGCCGGAGCCGGCGAGGCCGAGGAGATACCCCTGCCCTCGCTCGGCGAGGCCGCCGCGCCCGCCCCGCTGCTCGCCGCCCGCCTCAGCGCCTCGGCCCGCGCCACCCTGCGCTTCGCCGTCGCCCTCGACGGCGAGGTCCCGCACCAGGCCCATCTGCCCGCCCTGGTCGGCGACACCCACGCCGACGCGGCCCTCGGCGAGCTCGTCGACTGCGGGCTCGTCTCCCCGGTCGGCGCCCGCTACCGGCTCGCCGCGGGCGTCCAGACCCAGCTGGCGGCCGCCGGATACGGCGACGACGCCGAGGCCCGCGTCCAGTCCGCCGCCCAGCACTACGCCTGGTGGGCCGGACACCCCTCGGTCACCCCCGACCGGGTCTCCGCGGAGGCCGACGCGATCCTCGCCGCCCTGGCGGTCATCGTCCCGGCCACGACCCCGTCCACCGAGAACTCAGGCGGCTCCGGAAAGCCCGGGAACCCGGGGAACCTCGGGAGCGGAGAGAACGCCGAGGACACGGGGAGCCTCTCCGTCCAGCTGGCCCGCACCGCCGCGCCCGCGTTCGCCGGGGGACTGCACTGGAGCGCCTGGGAGACCGCCCTGCACGAGGGCGCGGAGGCCTCCCGGCTCGCCGGGGAGACCGCCGACCGGGCCTACTTCCACCACGAACTGGGCGTCCTCGCGCTCTGCGCCGGCGATCTCGACCGGGCCCGCTCCGAGCTGGAGGCCTCCCTCGACCTGCGCGCCGCCCTCGCCGACAAGCGGGGCGCCATCGCGGGCCGCCGCGCCCTCGCGCTGGTCGCCGACGCTTCGGGCGACGTGCCCGGACCGGCCGAGGCGACGGCCGGCGAGGAGGTGCCCGAGGCCCGCCACGAGGAGTCGGCGTCGCCGCCGCGCGGCATCACCGCGGCGCTGCCGACGTTCGCGCCGGACGCCGAGACCGTCGTCGCCGCCCGGCCCGTAGCCCCGGCGGCCCACCACGGCCGGGGCGGCATCCGAGGCTTCGCCCGGCGCAACCTCGTCGCCGTCGGCGCGGGCGCGCTCCTCGTCGCCGTGCTCGGCACCGTGGTGACCCTCGGCGCGACCTCCAACAACGACGCCAACGACCCCTCCGACCGGGTCAACGTCAACCCCTCCGCCAGCACCGGCCTCGACGACGGCGAGCTGGGCGCGGCCACCCCGGGCGCGGACACCGGCACCGGCGGCGCGGGCGGCACGACCAGCAGCCCCACGGATCCGGGTCCGGACGGGACGATGGGCACGTCGGACGACCCGACCCCGACGGCCTCTGCGACGCCGACGCAGGGGGCGAGCAGTTCGCCCACGTCGGGGAGCGGGGGGACGTCTCCGACGCCGACGCCGTCGTCGTCCGGCACGAGCTCGCACTCGCCGTCGCCGTCGCCGACCACGTCGCCCACCTCGGGCTCCGGCTCGGGCTCGCCGTCGCCCTCGGCATCCCCGTCCGGCACGTCCCCGACCCCCTCCGGCACCTCGACCTCGGCCAGCGGCCCCACGACCTCCAGCCCCGCCAGCTCGATCAGCTCCTCCCAGAGCACCGGCGCGGGCACACAGGGCACGCCGGACCAGGTGATCTGAGCCCCGAACAGCACGAAGGGCCGGGTTCCCGTCACAGGAACCCGGCCCTTCGTCGTCGTACAGCCGTCGAACAGCCGTCGAAAACAGCCGTCGAACGGTCCCCTCGGTTCAGAACAGCCGCAGCTTGTCGTCCTCGATGCCGCGCATCGCGTCGTAGTCCAGGACCTGGCAGCCGATGCCGCGGTCGGTGGCGAGGACGCGGGCCTGGGGCTTGATCTCCTGGGCGGCGAAGACGCCGCGGACCGGGGAGAGGTGGGGATCGCGGTTCAACAGCTCCAGGTAGCGCGTGAGTTGCTCCACGCCGTCGATCTCGCCGCGCCGCTTGATCTCCACCGCGACGGTCTGTCCGGCCGCGTCCCGGCACAGGATGTCCACGGGGCCGATGGCGGTCATGTACTCGCGGCGGATGAGGGTGTAGCCCTCGCCGAGGATCTCGATGCGGTCGGCGAGCAGCTCCTGGAGGTGCGCTTCCACGCCGTCCTTGATCAGGCCGGGATCGACGCCGAGTTCGTGCGACGAATCGTGGAGGATCTCCTCCATCGTGATGATGAGCTTCTCGCCCGCTTTGTTGACGACGGTCCAGACGCCGTCCTCGTCGCCCGTTCCCTCCTTCAGGGTGCAGGGCGGCGACATCCAGTTCAGGGGCTTGTAGGCCCGGTCGTCCGCGTGGATCGAGACGCTGCCGTCCGCCTTCACCAGGATGAGACGGGGGGCGGAGGGCAGGTGGGCGGTGAGCCGGCCGGCATAGTCGACGGAGCACCGGGCGATGACGAGACGCATGGGGCGCAACGCTATCCGACGCCCCACAGTGCACGCGATTCGCCCGCCCGTCTCCCCACCACCACCCTCAACCGAGGCCCCTTCTGGCCCGCCCCTTTTGATCAGGAAAACGGGAGTTCCGCCGTGGCCGATTGTGTGCCTACTACGAGTTCCCTATGTGCCCATTCTCCTGGTGCCGTCACGGTCCGTTGCCTACCGTAGTGAACGGGAGGTCGCGGCGCGTGTACTCAGCGTGTCCGGCATTTCGGCATGCCGAACTCCCTTTCCCTGTCCGGCAACCCCTGTTGTTCCGGGGGTGCGAGAGGAGAACCCATGTCGCTCGACGTCTCACCGGCCCTACTCGAACAGGCCGAGCGAGGCGAGGTCGACGAAGCGGAATTCGTCGACTGCGTCCGGACCTCCCTGCCCTACGCGTGGGAGATGGTCAGCTCTCTGGTGGCCCAGCTGAAGGTGGACGGCGGAGACTTCGCCGACAACCAGACGCCCCCGCCGGACGAGCAGGCACGCGGGCAGTTGCTGCGCGCGCTCGCGAGTGACGCCATACGCGGTGCGCTTCAGCGGCACTTCGGTGTGCGGCTGGCCTTCCAGAACTGCCACCGGGTGGCGGTGTTCCCGCTGGAGTCCGCTGTCGACGAGAAGCTCGCCCGTTTCACCTCGATCCGCAGCCAGGTGCTGAACCAGTCCCCGGAATTCCGGGACTGCTGACACGTGAGCCTGCTGCTTGCCGCTCCTGACGCGGGAGGGTTCATCAGTACGGGAGCGGCAAGCTTCACGGTCGGCTGGGCTGTTCACCGGAGGTGGGGGAGCACCTCCGAGCCCAGCCGCCGTACGTTCTCCTCGGTGGCCGCCAGGTCGCCGGAGCCCTCGACGAGCAGCGCGAAGCGCGAGATCCCGGTCCGTTCGCTGGTCGCGGCGAGGCGGTCGACGCACAGCCGCGGGGTGCCCACCGGGTGCAGCCCGCAGAGCAGTTCGGTGTACGCCACCGGGTCCCGCATGGAGCGGGCGCGACCGTCCACCGTCACATGGGCGTCGAGCCCCTGCTTCAGCCAGCCCGGCATCGCCTTCACGAGCGTCTCCGCCGCGTCCGTGCGCCGGTCCGCGATCTGGCAGACGCCCGCGGAGACATGGGCCGCGCCGCGGATCTCGTCCCCGGACCTTCCGGCCGCGTGCGCGTACGTGCGCCACAGGGCGACCATCTCGGCCTTCTCCTCGTCTCCGACGTGCATCCCGAGCAGCATCGGCAGCCCGCGCTCGGCGGCCAGCCGCACGCTCGCCGGCGAGGTGCACGCGACGACGACCTCCGGACCCCCGGCGTCCGTCAGAGCTTCCGACGGGCGTGGTACGACGGTGACTTCACGGAAGCGGAAACGGTCCCCGTCGGCCCCCACCGAGGGTTCGCGCAGCCAGCGCACCAGCAGATCGAGTGATTCCGGGAACGCCTGCTCGTACGCCTCCAGGCCCGAGCCGAACACCTCCAGGTCGACCCACGGGCCGCCGCGCCCCACGCCCAGCGAGAAGCGGCCGCCGCTCGTCAGGTGCAGCAGCGCGGCCTGTTCGCCGAGGGCGACCGGATGGACGGTGGGCAGTACGCTGACCGCCGTGCCGACCCGGATGCGCCGGGTCCGGCCCAGCAGCAACGCGGCCAGCGTCACGGCGGACGGGCATGTGCCGTACGGCACGAAGTGGTGCTCGGCCAGCCAGACCGAGTCGAGACCCGCCTCCTCGGCGACCTCGGCGGAGCGGACCGCGCGGTGCAGCGCCTCCCCCTGGCCCTGTCCCGGGAACTGGGCTCCCAACACGAAACTTCCAACGCGCATGGACTTTCCTGCTTCCTTGGCCCCGACTCGGAGCTCCCCCACCGGGCATAACCGTCTGACACGTGCCGAGGACACGGCCTGGCGAAGAGATTTGCGGATTGTCTGCAGAATCAGGTGTCCGGGAGGGCGACTTGTGGGGATCTGCTCCCCACCTCTACCCCCGTTCGCGCCGCGTAGGCTGGAACACGAACCATGCTTCCTGTATAGCCCCGTGAGGTGTCCTGTGTCCCCGCGTCGCAACCGTCCCAAGGGTGAGGGCTCGTCCGGCCAGAGTGCCGAGGACGACCGCTCGAGCCGTTACGGCGGCTGGCAGTCCTCGGAGAGCTGGCACGGCGAGGAGTGGAGCGTGCGGCATGTGGCCGGGGCGAGTGCGCAGGGCAAGACGTACCGCTGTCCCGGCTGCGACCAGATGATCCCCGACGGGGTGCCGCATGTCGTCGTCTGGCCCGAGCACTCGGGCGTCGACGAGCGCCGCCACTGGCACAAGGCCTGCTGGAACGCACGGGACCGCCGCACCCCCGGGGTGCAGCGGTCCCGTAACGCGCCGAGGTTCTAGGACGGCAGGTTCTGGAGGGGGATCACACGTCCCGCTTCTCCAGCAGGGCGAAAGCGCCGCCGAACACCACGGCCGTCACGCCCAGCGCGATCCACAGCGGGTCCCAGCCGGACGGGCCGCTGTCGCTGAGCGAGGTCGAGTAGAAGACGCTGAGCTGGTTCGGGATGGAGTACTCGAACAGGGCCTGGCGCAGATCCTCCAGCGAGGACGAGAACATGAAGATCGCGATGACCAGCGGGGCCAGCATGAGGCCGATCATGATGGTGATCGCGCCGGCCGAGTGCCGGATCACCGAGCCGACCGCGAGCGAGAGCAGCCCGAGCAGCGCGATGTAGAGGGACACGCCGAAGGTGGCCTTCAGCCACTCACCGCCGGAGGGCTTCTTGGCGTCGCTCAGCAGGCCCACGTCCACCATGGCGACGAACGCCGACGACGCGAGCGTCACCACGAAGGCGACCGTGAAGAACACGATCCCCTTCGCCACGAGGACCCGGCCGCGCGAGGGGCACGCCACCATCGTGGTCCGGATCATGCCGGTGCCGTACTCCGAGGCCGTGGTCAGCACGCCGAGCGTGATGACGCACATGCTGCCCAGGAGCAGCCCGAAGAAGCCGAACGACAGCGCGTTCTCGCCCCGCAGGTCGCTCTCCGAGGAGTTCGAGGCGACGACCAGGGCGGCCAGCAGCCCGATGCCGACGACGAGCACGACGAACACGCCCAGCGTCCAGATCGTCGAGCGCACCGACCGGATCTTCGTCCACTCCGAGGCGACGGCATGCCCGAGGTGCGTGCGCACGATCGGGATCGGCGAGGTGTAGGCGGGACCGGGCGCCCCCTGCCAGACGGGCGCGGCCTGCGGCGACGGGTACTGCGGGGTGCTCATCGGGCGTCCTCGGTCTTGGTCGGGTCGTCGTCGGCGACGGGAGCCTGCACGGCGGCGGAGGGCGCCTGCGCGGGCGCGCCGGGAGCCTTGGTGAGGGAGGCGGGCGCGGCGGCCGGTGCGGCGGGAGCTGCGGCCGGAGCCGAGGGCGGGACCGCCGGCGCCGAGGCCGGTACGGCCGGGCTCGCTGCCGGCGCCTGGCTCGCGGGCGCGGCGACCGCGGCTGCCGCCGGACTGCCGGCCGGCTGCGCCGGAGCGGTGCCGGGGGCGGTGCCCGGGGCCTGGACGGGTGCCTGCGCCGGAGCCGGGGCCTGCGCCGACGCCTGGCCGAAGGCCTGTCCCGGGGCCTGGGCGTACGGGTTGGGGCCGTTCGGGGTCGGGGTGGGGGCGGGGGCGCCCGGGGCGCCGTACGCGCCGTAGGAGGCCGCGGGAGGGGTCTGGGCGGGGTGCGGGGGCGCGTAGCCCTGTGGGGGCGGCGGGGCGTACCAGCCGGGCTGGCCCTGGCCCGGTACCGGCATGGGCGGTTGGGCGCCGGGCGGCAGGGGCTGCTGGAGGCCGGCCTTCTGGTCGATGGTCGACCGGTAGTCGACGGCGTTCTGCGTCATCCGCATGTACGCCTCCTCCAGCGACGCCTGATGCGGCGACAGCTCCCACAGCCGTACGTCGCTGTCGTGGGCGATGTCGCTGATGCGGGGGAGGGCGAGCCCCGTGACGCGCAGCGCGCCGTCCACCTCGGGCAGGACGTGACCGCCCGCCTCGGTGAGCGCGGAGGCGAGCTTCTCGCGCAGCTGCGGCTCGGTGTGCGGGGTGCGCACGCGCGCGAAGTCGGCGGAGTTGGCCGAGATGAAGTCGGTGACGCTCATGTCGGCGAGCAGCTGTCCGCGTCCGATGACGATCAGGTGGTCCGCGGTCAGCGCCATCTCGCTCATGAGGTGCGAGGAGACGAAGACGGTACGGCCCTCCGCGGCGAGCGCCTTCATCAGGTTGCGCACCCACAGGATGCCCTCCGGGTCGAGGCCGTTGACCGGCTCGTCGAAGAGCAGCACCTGGGGGTCGCCGAGCAGCGCGGCGGCGATGCCGAGCCGCTGCCCCATGCCCAGGGAGAAACCCTTGGAGCGTTTTCTCGCCACATCCTGCAGCCCGACCACGCCGAGCACCTCGTCGACCCGGCGGGCCGGGATGCCGGACAGCTGGGCCAGACAGAGCAGGTGGTTGCGGGCGTGCCGGCCGCCGTGCACGGCCTTGGCGTCCAGCAGGGCGCCGACCTGGCGGGGCGCGTTGGGCAGTTTGCGGTACGGGTAGCCGCCGATCGTCACCGTCCCGGCGGTCGGGTTGTCCAGGCCGAGGATCATCCGCATGGTCGTGGACTTGCCCGACCCGTTGGGTCCGAGGAACCCGGTCACGGCGCCGGGCCGCACCTGGAAGGAAAGGTTGTACACAGCGGTCTTGTCGCCGTACCGCTTGGTCAGGCCGACAGCCTCGATCATGCTCCGCACCCATCGAAAGGTTCAGGACAGCAGGGCACACGCCCCCGTAAGGGTTAGGAGGATAGCGAGGCGCTGACGGTTCCGCTCAAATGAAAGCAAAGAGCGAAGGGAGAAGCCCACGGATCGAAGCCCAAGCGTTACGCGGCGCGGAGCGAGAGCCGCAGGGGGAGCGGAAGCCGAGCCGCAGCGGAAGCCGGAGCCGGAGCCGGAGCCGCCTCACGCGTCCCGCCTCTTCAGCAGCGTGTAGCCGCCGACGAGGGCGACCGCCACCCACACCGCCATGATCGCCAGGCCGCCCCAGGGCCCGTAGGGGGTGTCGTCGTCGACCGGTGTGACCACCTGCATGATCTTGCTGCCGGCCTGGTCGGGCAGATACCGGCCGATCTTCTTCGTCGCGGAGACGTTGCCGAGGATGTTGGAGATCAGGAAGAAGAACGGCATCAGGATGCCCAGCGACAGCATCGGCGAGCGCAGCATCACCGCGACGCCCATGGAGAACACGGCGATGAGGGTCATGTAGATCCCGCCGCCGATGACCGCGCGCAGCACGCCGGGGTCGCCGATCTCCGCCCGGTGCGAGCCGAGCATCGCCTGCCCCAGGAAGAACGCGACGAAGCTGGTGGCGAGCCCGACGACCAGACAGAGCCCGGCGGCCACCGCGATCTTGCTGAACAGGAAGGTCCCGCGCTGCGGCACGGCGGCCAGCGAGGTGCGGATCATGCCGGTGCTGTACTCGTTGGACACGACCAGCACCCCGAACACGATCATCGCGAGCTGGCCGAGGCTCATCCCGGCGAAGCTGATGAACGTCGGGTCGAAGGAGAGCCGGTCGTTCCGGCTCATCTTGTCGAACTCGTTCCTCGAAAGCGCCGAGATCAGCATGCCGAGGGCGACGGTCACGAACACGGCGAGGGAGAGCGTCCACACCGTGGACGCCACCGACCGGATCTTGGTCCACTCGGACCGCACGACCTGGGTCGCCGCCATGATCAGCTCCTCGTCCAGTCGTCGCCCCACGGCTGCCTTCGCAGTTCCGCGGGCGTCTCGCTGTGCGCGTGGTATTCCACCGACTCCGCGGTGAGCTGCATGAACGCCTCCTCCAGGGAGGCCTGCTGCGGACTCAGCTCATGCAGCACGAGCTGGTGCCGGGCGGCCAGCTCCCCGATGTGCTCGGGCTTGCTCCCGTCGACCTCCAGCACCCCGCTGCCGGTCTCCACGACCGTGATCCCGGCCTCGTGCAGCACATCGAGCAGCCGCTCCCGCTGAGGGCTGCGGATCCGGACGTACGACCGTGAGTTCTGGGTGATGAAGTCGGCCATGGAGGTGTCGGCGAGCAGCCGGCCCTGGCCGATGACGACCAGATGGTCGGCGGTCAGCGCCATCTCGCTCATCAGGTGGGAGGAGACGAACACCGTCCGGCCCTGGGCGGCCAGCGACTTCATCAGGTTGCGGATCCAGTGGATGCCCTCGGGGTCGAGGCCGTTGACCGGCTCGTCGAACATCAGGATCCGCGGGTCGCCCAGCAGCGCGCCCGCGATGCCCAGCCGCTGCCCCATGCCCAGCGAGAACCCCTTGGCCTTCTTCCTCGCCACCGCGGTGAGCCCGACGGTGTCGAGCACCTCGTGCACCCGGCTTCTGGGGATGCCGTTGCTCTGCGCGAGACAGAGCAGATGGTTGAAGGCGCTGCGCCCGCCGTGCATGGCCTTGGCGTCCAGCAGGGCGCCGATGTACTTCAGGGGGTTCTTGAGCCGGTCGTAGTGCTTGCCGTCGATCCGTACGTCCCCGGCGGTGGGCCGGTCCAGGCCGAGCAGCATCCGCATGGTGGTGGACTTGCCCGCGCCGTTCGGGCCGAGGAAGCCCGTGACGATGCCGGGTCTGACGGTGAAGGTGAGGTCGTCGACCGCCAGCTTCTCGCCGTACCGTTTCGTCAGGCCCTCGAGCTCGATCATGCGGCCACGCTAAAGCGCGACGAAGCCCCCTGCCACCGGAGTGGCAGAGGGCTCCGCAGCTGTTCAGCCGCTGTACCGCGGGAGGTTACCGGGACTGCTGCGCCGGGACTCCGCGGGAGATCGGCTCGTCGTCCACGGCCGGCGCGCCGGCCGCGGCCACCGCGGCGCCCGTGAGCGTGGCGAGCATCTCGCGGACGTTCGTCAGCTGAGCGTTGATCGAGTCGCGGCGGTTGGTGAGAGCCGCCAGCTCGCGCTCCGATTCCGAACGGATCCGGTCCGCCTTGGCGTTGGCGTCGGCCACGATGTCCTCGGACTGGCGCTGCGCCGTCTCGACGGTCTGGCGGGCACGGCGCTCGGCGTCGGTGCGCAGCTTCTCCGCCTCCAGCCGCAGCTGCTCCGCGCGGTGCTCGATCTCCGCGAGACGCTTCTCCGCCTTCTGCTGACGGGACGCCAGGTCGCGCTCCGACTGCTCCCGGCGCTTGGCCAGGTTGGTCTCGAAGTCGGCGGCGGCCTGCGCGGCCTTGGCGCGGGTCTCCTCGAAGAGGGCGTCGGCCTCCTCACGCTTCGACTGCGCGTCCTTCTGCGCCTCCTGGCGCAGCTGCGACGCGTCGCTCTTGGCCTTCTCGACGATCCGGACGCCCTCGTCCTCGGCCTTGGACTTGCGCTCTGCAGCGAACGATTCTGCGTCGTTGCGCACCTGCTGCGCCGCCGACTCGGCGAGCTCGCGGTGCTGCTCGGCCGCGCGACGGGCCTCCTCGCGCAGATCCTTGGCCTCCTCCTCGGCGAGGCGGAGGATCTTCTCGACCCGCGCGCCGAGACCGGCGTACGACGGCTCGGCGTCGCTTACCTGTGCCTGGGCGTTCTGCGTTTCGAGGTGGAGCTCCTCGATGCGCTTTTCCAGAGCAGTGATACGAGCCAGAGCGCTGTCACGGTCGGAGACGAGCTTCGAGATGCGTTCGTCCACCTGAGCGCGGTCGTACCCACGCCGCACAAGCTCGAAGCCGTAGGGGGAAGTGTCGCTCATGGGGTTCCTGTCGAATGAGACCGGTGAGGTGATAGATGGAATCCTAGGGGCCGAAGCGGTGTGTCATAGAGCGGATACGTGTTTGATCTGGAGAATGACACCCCTTTTGAGTGGCTAACCTCCGGACGGCTTGCCTAAGACTTGGTTAAAGTCCCCAGATTTCAACGGAATCCTCACATTCCGCTAGCTCTCGGGGGACTTGCCACCCGAACGTGGTGCTCCGATCGTCGCACCGGCTCTGACGCCCCCGTCCTTGTTCCCGGACGGGGCCTCGAAGGATTCCAACGCCTCCAGCACGTCCTGGACACGTGAGATCTCGGCGTTGATGTCCTCGCGGCGGCGGACCAGCACCTCCAGCTCGCGCTTGCCCTCCTCGACCGTGCGTCGGGCCTCGCGGATCGCCTCGGCCTTGAGCTCCTCGGCCTCCCGTACGAGCGTCGCCTTCTTCTGCTCGGCCTCCTTGAGGAGCCCCTCGGCCTTCTTCACGGCGGCGATGCGGACCTTGCCCGCCTCGGAGTTGGCGTCCGAGACCAGCTCGCGCGCCTTCGCCTGCGCCTTGGTGAGCTGCTCCTCGGAGGCCTTGATGAGCGCGTCGCAGCGGTCGCCGGTCGACTTCATCGTCTCGGCGGCCTCGCGGCGGGCCCGCTCGTGCAGCTCCTCGATCTCGTTGGTGATGCGGTCGCGCAGCTCCTCGGCCCGCTCCCTTATGGCGGTGGCGTCCCGGCGCGCGCCGACGAGCAGCTCGTCCGCGTCCGTACGGGCCTTCTCCACCCGCCCGTTGCCCTCGACCGTCGCCTCGGACACCAGCCGGTCGGCCTCGCTGCGGGCCGCGCCGACCATCGAGTCGGCCTGCGCCTCCGCGTCCGCGGTGGTCTGCTGCGCCTGCTGCTGGGCCTCGGTGAGGAGCTTGTCCGCCTCGGCGGCGGTCTCCGTGATGAGCGTGTCGACCTGCTCGGCCGCCTCGGAGCGCCGCTTGTTGGCCTCCTTGCGGGCCCCGTCCAGCGTCGAGTCGGCCTCGTCGCGGGCCACGCTCAGCATGCGGTCGGCCTCCGCCGCAGCCTCCCGCCGGACGCGCTCGGCCTCGGTGCGGACCCGGTCGGCGTGCGCCTGCGCGGAGCCGACCGTCTCGGCGGCCTCGGCGCGCAGCCGCTCCGCGTCGCCGGTGGCGTCCGCGATCAGCTTCTCCGCCTTCGCGATCGACTCGGCCCGTACCCGGTCGGCCTCCGCGATCGTGTCGGACTGCAGCCGCTCGGCCTCGGCGATGGTCTCCGTCTGGAGCCGCTCCGCCTCGCCTCGCGCCTCGGTGATGAGGGTGTCGGCCTGCGTCGCCGCGTCCGACCGGATGCGGTTGGCGTCGTCCCGGGCGTCCGCCCGGGTGCGCGAGGCGTCCTGGTCGGCCTGCGCGATGGTGTCCGAGGCCTCCGTGCGCACCCGCTGGGCGTGCGCCGACGCCTCCGAGCGCAGCCGCTCCGCCTCCGCGATCGCGTCGCCGACGGTCCGCTCGGCCAGTGCCTGCGCGGCGTCCGACGCCTCGCTCGCCTCGCGCCGGACCCGGTTCGCGTCCTCGGCGGCCCGCTCCCGCTCGGCGTAGGCGTCGGCGCGCAGCCGGTCCGCCTCCTCGCCGGCCTCGCGCCGCAGCCGTTCCGCCGCGTGCTCGGCGGCGGAGCGCAGCCCGACGATGTCGTCCTGGGCCTGCTCGTGCAGCCCGGCCACGGAGTCCCGCACCTGCTGGGCGTGGCTCTCGGCCGCGGAGACCATCTCGTTGGCGCGCCGGTCGGCCTCCTCGACCAGCCGGACGCCCTCGGTCTGCGCCTCCTCCACGCGCTTGCGCGCCGAGGCCAGCAGCTCCTCGCTCTGCTCGCGGGCCCGCCCGCGCTCCTGGTCGGCCTCCTGGCGGGCGGAGCCGAGGAGTTCCTCGGCCTCGCGGCGACGCCGGGTCGCCTCCTCCTGGGCGGCGGCCAGCGTCTCGGACGCCTCGACGGCCAGCCGCTCGGCGGCGGCCTGCGCCTCCCCGCGCACCCGGTCGGCGGTGTCCTGGGCCTCCGTGCGCAGCCGCTCGGCCTCGGCGACGGCCTCCGAACGCAGCCGTACGGCGATGGACTCGCCCTCGGCGCGGGAGGCGGACGCGTCGGCGGCGGCCTCGTCCCGCAGCCGCTCGGCCTCGGACTCGGCCTGCTGCTGAAGCGTACGGATCCGCTCGGCGGCCTCGCCGCGCAGCCGGTCGGTCTCCTCGGCGGCCTCGCGGCGGATCCGCGCGGCCTCGTCCCGGGCGTCGGTGAGCGCCTGCTCGGCGGCGGCGAGACGCTCCTCGGCCTCCGTGTGCAGCCGGGTCAGCTCCGCGGCGGCCTCGACGCGGCGCGCCTCTACGGCCCGCTCGGTCTCCTCGCGCAGCTCGTGCGCGGCCCGCTCGGCGTCGTCGCGGATGCCGTCGGCCTGCTCGACGGCCTCGTCGCGCTGGCGCTCGGCCTCCTTGCGGGTGCGCTCCAGGGTCTCCTCGGCCTGCCGGCGCAGCGAGGTGGCGCGCTCGATGGCCTCGGTGCGGACCTTCTCGCTGTCCGTCGTGGCCTTCTGCCGCAGCTCGTCCGCGTCGGCCCGGGCCTTGGACAGCAGCTCCTCGGCGGTCCTGGCCGCCTCCTCGATCTGCTGGACGGCCTCCTTGCGGGCCTCCGCGCGGATCTTCTCGCCCTCGGCGACCGCGTCGGCGCGCAGCTGCTCGGCGTCGCCGCGCAGCCGGCGGGCCTCCTCCTGGAGCTCGACGGTCTTGGCGCGGTACTCCTTGGTGTCGTCCTTCGCCGAGCCCTTGAGCTGCTCGGCGATGTCGTGCGCCTCGGCGCGCAGCCGGTCCGCCTCGGTCTCCGCCTCGCGGCGGATCCGCTCGGCCTCCTCGGCGGCCGCCTTGGTGGTGTTCTGCGCGTCCTCCTGCGCCTTGATGAGGACGTCCTCGGCCGTCTTGGCCGCCTTCGACAGCTGGGTCGCGCTCTCCTCGGCGGTGAGCGTGCGGGCCTTCTCGGAGGCCTCCGCGACGATCTTCTCGGCCTCGGCGCGGGCGTCGGCGACGACCTGCTCGGCGTCCGCCTTGGTGGTCTCGGCCTCCTTGGTGGCCTCGCTGACCAGCCGGGCGACCTGCTCCTTCGCCGTCCGGGTGCGCTGCTCGTTGGCCGACTCGGCGCTGGTGAGCGCCTTCTCGGCGGTCGACCTGGCCTCGGTGACGAGCTTCTCGGCCTCGGCCTGCGCCTTGCGCAGCGCCTCCTCGGCCTCGGACATGCGCTGTTCGGCGGCGCGGCTCAGCTCACCGGCCTGGCGACGGGCCGAGTCGGACTCGGAGAAGGTGGAGTTGCGCAGCTGCTCCGCGTGGTCGGTGGCCTCCTGGGCCTGCGTGGAGGCGGCGTTCAGCAGACGCTCGGCGTCCGTGCGGGCGCGCAGCAGGAGCTGCTCGGCCTCCGCGCGGGTCTGCTCGGCGTCGGCCTGCAACCGCTGGCGGGCCTCCGCTGCCACCCGTTCGGCCTCGGCGCGCGCGGCCGTCAGGGACTGCTCGGCCTCGGCCCGCGACTCGTCGAGCAGCCGGCGGGCCTGCGCCTCGGTGCGGGCGCGCAGCTGCTCGGCCCACGCCACGTTCTCGTTGACGTGCGACTCGACGTTCTGCCGGCGCTCCGCCAGTTCCTGGTCCAGCTGCTGGCGGCGGGTGACCGCCTCCTGGTGCAGCTCCGCCTGGAGCCGGGCCGCCTGTTCGGCGTGCTCCTGGAGGATGCGCTGCGTCTGCGCGCGGGCCTGGCTCAGCTCCCGCTCGGCGTCCTGCCGCAGCTGGTCGGCCTGCATCTGCGCGTTGCGCAGCAACTGGTCCGCCTGGTACCCGAGGTCGCCGCCGTCGAAGGCGGGCCGGGACATGATGGTGCGCCGCGCCTCGTGCAACTTGGCGCGCAGCACCTCGACCTGGTAGCCGAGGTCCTCGGCGTGCTGAATCGCCTTTTCCCGCTCGGTCTTCAGCCGCTTCATCTCGGCTTCGAACCGAGTCAGGTGGTCGACGTCAGCCGCCGGCTCCCGCTCCTGGCTCTCATAGCCCCGCACTGCGCGGTCCCATCCGTCCCTGGTCGCAAGCTTTCCGAAACGAGCTCCGTCCATCCGCCGAACGGGGCCCCCGGGGAATGGTGTCAGATCAACGGCGGAGCACGGGCTGCTGCCCCGACGCTCGTCCCCCGAAACCCGGACCCCGGCTGGATCCCGCCGTCCAAGGCAGGACCTGGTCGCCCTGGCTGGAGCGGCGACCGACCCCAACCCTACCGGCCCATATGTACGAGGGTCAGTGCTCAGGTGACTCAACAGGGGCCGATGTGACCAGTTCTGTCAGTACTCCGTGGCAATCCTTCGGGTGCAGGAAGGTGATTCGTGACCCCATGGAGCCGCGTCGAGGCTCTTCGTACAGAACGCGTACGCCCTTGTCGCGGATGTCCGCGGCGTCGCCGTCCACATCCGCCGTACCGAAAGCGATGTGGTGGACGCCCTCGCCGTTCTTCGCCAGCCACTTGCCCACGGCCGAGTCCTCCCGGGTCGGCTCCAGAAGCTGCAGGTACGAGGCCCCGCCGTCGGACGTATCGTTGATCTTGAGCATGGCCTCGCGTACGCCCTGCTCCTCGTTGACCTCGGAGTGGAACACCTCGAAGCCGTACGTGGCCCGGTAGAACTCGACGGTGGCGTCGAGGTCGTGGCAGGCGATCCCGATGTGGTCGATTCGCGTCAGCATGCTGCCAGTGCAGCGCGACGGAGGTGGTTACGCAACGTGCGCGCGATCACACCGACGGCCCGATGACGCCCGAAGTACCGGTCAGTACATTTCAAGTAAACCCTCGTTCACTCCTCGGCCCGTGCAGGCCGGTAAGGGGAATCGCAGCTCATGACTGGATCGACTGGTTCAAACGGCACGACCTCGGTGATCGTCGCGGGCGCGCGGACGCCCATGGGACGACTGCTGGGCTCCCTGAAGTCCTTCTCCGGAGCCGACCTCGGCGGCTTCGCGATCAAGGCCGCCCTCGACCGCGCGGGGATCGGCGGCGACCAGGTGCAGTACGTGATCATGGGCCAGGTGCTCCAGGCCGGCGCCGGTCAGATCCCGGCCCGTCAGGCCGCGGTCAAGGCCGGCATCCCGATGAACGTCCCGGCGCTCACCGTCAACAAGGTGTGCCTCTCCGGCCTCGACGCGATCGCGCTGGCCGACCAGCTGATCCGCGCCGGCGAGTTCGACGTGATCGTCGCGGGCGGCCAGGAGTCCATGACCAACGCCCCCCACCTGCTGCCCAAGTCCCGCGAGGGCTTCAAGTACGGCGCGATCGAGATGCTCGACGCCATGGCCTACGACGGTCTGACCGACGCCTTCGAGAACATCGCCATGGGCGAGTCCACGGAGAAGCACAACACGCGCCTGGGCATCCTGCGCCCCGAGCAGGACGAGATCGCCGCCCTGTCCCACCAGCGGGCCGCCGCCGCCCAGAAGAACGGCCTCTTCGAGGCCGAGATCACCCCGGTGGAGATCCCGCAGCGCAAGGGCGAGCCGGTCGTCTTCAGCAAGGACGAGGGCATCCGGGCCGAGACGACGGCCGAGTCGCTGGGCAAGCTGCGCCCGGCCTTCACCCGGGACGGCACGATCACCGCGGGCTCGGCCTCGCAGATCTCCGACGGCGCGGCGGCCGTGGTCGTGATGAGCAAGGCCAAGGCGCAGGAGCTCGGCCTGGAGTGGCTCGCCGAGATCGGCGCCCACGGCAATGTGGCCGGGCCGGACAACTCCCTGCAGTCCCAGCCCTCCAACGCCATCCTGCACGCCCTGAAGAAGGAGGGCCTGGCGGTCTCCGACCTCGACCTCGTCGAGATCAACGAGGCCTTCGCCGCCGTGGCGGTCCAGTCAATGAAGGACCTGGGCGTGTCCACGGAAAAGGTGAACGTGAACGGCGGCGCGATCGCCCTCGGCCACCCGATCGGCATGTCCGGCGCCCGCCTCGTGCTGCACCTGGCCCTGGAGCTCAAGCGCCGCGGCGGCGGGGTCGGCGCGGCCGCGCTGTGCGGCGGCGGCGGCCAGGGCGACGCGCTGATCGTGCGGGTGCCGAAGGCCTGAACCGTCGTACTCGGTTCGTAGCACGTACTTGGTTCGTAGCACGTACCAGGTGGTACGCAGGTCGTGAGGAAGGGAGCTGTGATGCAGGACGTCTCCTCGCTGGTCGCCCAGGCCAGGGAAGGCCGGCCGCGTGCCGTGGCCCGGTTGATCTCCCTGGTCGAGGGGGCGTCCCCGCAGCTCAGGGAGATCATGGCGGCCCTGGCCCCGCTCACGGGCAACGCCTACGTCGTCGGCCTCACCGGCTCCCCGGGCGTCGGCAAGTCGACGTCCACCTCGGCGCTGGTCACCGCCTACCGCAAGCAGGGCAGGCGGGTCGGCGTCCTGGCCGTCGACCCGTCCTCGCCGTTCTCCGGCGGCGCCCTGCTCGGTGACCGCGTCCGGATGTCCGACCACGCCTCCGACCCCGGCGTCTACATCCGCTCCATGGCCACCCGCGGCCACCTCGGCGGCCTCGCCTGGGCGGCCCCGCAGGCGATCCGCGTGCTGGACGCGGCGGGCTGCGACGTGATCCTGGTCGAGACGGTCGGCGTCGGCCAGTCGGAGGTCGAGATCGCCTCCCAGGCGGACACCTCCGTCGTCCTCCTGGCCCCCGGCATGGGCGACGGCATCCAGGCGGCCAAGGCCGGAATCCTGGAGATCGGCGATGTGTACGTCGTCAACAAGGCCGACCGGGACGGCGCCGACGCCACCGCCCGCGAGCTCAACCACATGCTCGGCCTCGGCGAGTCCCGCCGCCCCGGCGACTGGCGACCGCCGATCGTGAAGACGGTCGCCGCCCGCGCCGAGGGCGTCGACGAACTCGTCGAGGCGCTGGAGAAGCACCGCGCGTGGATGGAGGAGCACGGCGTCCTCACCGAGCGCCGCCGCTCCCGGGCCGCCCACGAGGTGGAGACCATCGCCGTCACCGCCCTGCGCGAACGCATCGGCGACCTGCACGGCGACCGCCGTCTGAGCACGCTCGCGGAGAAGATCGTCGCGGGCCGGCTGGACCCCTACCGGGCGGCGGACGAGCTGGTGGCGGGACTGACGGAGAGCTGACACTCGTCGACTCCCGTCCTCCGCTGGTAAGTTGACCGACATGTTCCTCTCCTTGGCGTAGCGCGCACCCCGAGCCACCGCCCCACCACAGGCCAGGTGGCTCTCAGGTGTCCCCGCTCACGCCTCCTTCGAGGAACCTCCATGTATTCGTATGCGCATGTCCTGCGCGTTCCGCATGCCCGCCGTACCTTCGCCGCCGCCCTGACCGGCAGGCTGTCGTACGGGATCGTCCCGCTGTCCTTGATGCTCGCCGCGACCCGGGCCTCGGGCTCGTACGCGGTCGCGGGCGCGGTGATGGCGCTGTTCGGCGCCACCGCCGTCTTCCTGTCGCCCGCGCGGGCGGCCCTCGTCGACCGGTACGGGCCGCGCCGGGCGCTCGTCCCGACGGCCGTCGCCTATCTCGCGGTGCTCGGCCTGCTGACCGGCGCGGTCGCCCGCCCGGACGCCGTCCCGTCCCCGGTCCTCGGCGCCCTCGGCGCGGCCGCCGGGGCCTGCGTTCCGCCGCTGGGGCCGACCATGCGGGCCGTGTGGGGACGCCTCGCCCCGGACCGGGCGCTGCTCCAGCGCGCCTACAGCCTCGACGGCGTCGCCGAGGAACTCCTGTTCGTCTCGGGGCCGTTGCTGGTCGGCGTCCTCGTCGGGTTCGCTCCGCCCGCCGCCGGGATCGTCCTGGGCGCCGCCCTGATGGCCGTCGGCACGGCCGCCTTCGTGTCCTCGCCGGCGGTGCGCGCGGTGCCGCCGGGGAAGCGCGCGGTGCGGCGGCGCGACGGGGGCGGCCTGCGGGGGCTCGGGCGGCCCATGACCGCCGTCGCGGGCGTCGGGCTCGCGATCGGCGTGGTGGATCTGCTGGTCGTGGCCTTCGCCGAGGGGCACGGACACGGCGGTGCGAGCGTGGCCTGGGTGCTGGCCGCCCTGTCGGCGGGCAGCGCCGTCGGCGGGCTGCTCAACGGGGCCGTCGCCTGGCGGGCGCAGGCCGGGACGCGGCTGCCCCCGCTGACGGCGGCCCTCGGACTGGCACTGTGCGGCGCGGCCTTGGCGCCGGGCCTCGGCACGCTCGCCGTCGCCGTCGCGGTCGTCGGGTTCTTCGTGTCGCCGACGATCACCACCGCCTACCTCATCGCCGACGAGACCGCCGCGCCCGAGGCCCGGGTGCGGGCCGGGGCCTGGGTCAACACGGCCGTCAACGCGGGCAGTACGGCCGGCACGGCGGCCGCGGGCGCGCTGGCCGGGCGACTGCCGGTCGGGCTGTGCTTCGCGCTGACGGGAGCGGCGGTGCTGGTCACGGCGGCGGCGGTCACCAGAAGCGCCCGAAGGGGCACGAGCGAACTCGTGCCCCTCGCCTGACAGCCCGTCAGTCGTCGAGGTCCTGCGTGACCTTGCCCGTGCGCGCGTCGACTGTCCACTGGACGCCCTGGGCGGTGTCCACGCTCCAGACTGTGGCGGCGTGGTCGTCGTCGTCCAGATCCACGTCGGTCACCGTGCCCTTGCCCGCGACGGCCAGCGCGGCCTCGCGGGCGTCGACGCTCGCGCCCTTCAGCGCGGCCAGGTCCTCGCGGCCGTCGCCGTCGCCGTCGTCGTCGGCGTCGCCGTCGCGGTGCGCGCCGAGGACCTCGCCGGTGGCCGACGAGACGACGACGGTGTACTCCGTGCCGCCGGCCCGGACGACGTCCACCTGCCAGGCGCCCGCGTCGGCGCCGTCGTCCTCCCGGTCGGCGCCGACGGCGGTGCCCGGCGTGTGCTTCAGCGCGGCCGCGACGGCCTCGGCGGCGGTCGTCCGGGCGGAGCTGACCTGGACCCTCCCGGCACCGTCCGACGCGTTCTTCGAGACGACCTGGGCGCCTGCGGCCGCCGTACCGCTGTGCGTCTCGTCGTCCGCGAAGGCGACCGCCGCGCCTCCGCCGATCACGACGGACGCGGCGACGGCGGCGATGACGAGCTTGCGCTTCATGGGGGTTCCTCCCGAGTCGGATGGTGCTTCGTTGCGTCGGTTCGCTCTCGACGGGAACCAAGCTGCCGGAGCGGAGCTGAAGGCAGGCTGAAGCCACCTGAAGATCACTTCAGCTTCGGTTTGCGACCCTGGGCGCATGCGCCCGCCCGTCGCCCGCCACCACCCTGCTCGAGGCGCTCCGCGCCGCCCCTTCAGAATCCTGATCATCGAGGACGAGAAACGACTCGCCGTGTCCCTGGCCAAGGGCCTCATCGCCCAGGGCTACGCCGTGGACGTCGTCCATGACGGCCTGGAGGGACTGCACCGGGCGAGCGAGTCGCCGTACGACCTGCTCGTCCTCGACATCATGCTGCCCGGCATGAACGGCTACCGGGTCTGCTCGGCCCTGCGCGCCGCCGGCAACGACGTGCCGATCCTGATGCTCACCGCCAAGGACGGCGAGTACGACGAGGCGGAGGGCCTGGACACGGGCGCGGACGACTACCTCACCAAGCCGTTCTCCTACGTCGTCCTCGTCGCCCGGATCAAGGCGCTGCTGCGCCGGCGCGGGCAGGGGGCCGGGGCCTCGCCCGTGCACGTCCTCGGGGAGCTGAAGGTGGACACCGCGGCCCGCCGGGTGTTCCTGCGGGACGACGAAGTGGCGCTCACCGCCAAGGAGTTCGCCGTCCTGGAGCAGCTGGTCGGGCGGGCCGGGGAGGTGGTGTCCAAGGCCGAGATCCTCGACCACGTCTGGGACTTCGCCTACGACGGCGACCCCAACATCGTCGAGGTCTACGTCAGCGCCCTGCGCCGCAAGCTGGACGCGGCCCTCATCCGGACGGTCCGCGGCGCCGGGTACCGGCTGGAGCGACCGCAGCCGCCGGAGAGGCCGCAGACGCCGGAGGCGGCGCGATGAGGCGCCGGTTCGGGTCGGTACGGGCCCGGGCGACGCTCGGCGCCACCCTCGTCGTCGCCGTGGCCCTCCTCGCCGCCGGGACGGCCGTGCTGCTGTCCCTGCGCTCCAACCTCACCGGCCAGGCCGGCGGCCAGGCGGAGCGCTCCGCACGGGCCGTCGCCGCCCAGGTCGCCGTCGGCGCCCCGTACGAGGACCTCTCCGCCATGGACGACGACGACCGGCCGGTCCAGATCCTCGACGCGCGGGGCTCGCGGGTCGCGGCGAGCGAGGAACTGGAGCGGATCGGCGTGTCGGGGGCGGACGAGGACTCCGGCGAGGACCTCGACCCCGGCGAGATCGGCGACGAGACCGACTTCGCCGACGGTTTTGCGACCGTCGACGGCGACACGGCCGACTACCGCTTCGCCGCCGTCCAGGTGCGCTCCCCGGAGAAGGGCCCGCTCACCGTCCAGGCCGGCGCGCCGCTGGCCGCCGAGCAGAGCGCCGTACGCACCGCCCTCACCGTGCTGCTGGTCGGCTTCCCGCTGCTGCTCGCCGTCGTCGCGGGCGTGACCTGGCTGGTCACCCGGCGCGCGCTGCGCCCGGTCGAGGGGATCCGGCGTGAGATGGCCGCGATCACCGCCTCCGCCGACCTCGCCCGCCGCGTGCCCGAGCCGGACGCCCATGACGAGGTCGCCCGCCTGGCCCGGACGACCAACGAGACGCTGGCCGCGCTGGAGACCTCGGTGGAGCGCCAGCGCCGTTTCGTCGCCGACGCCTCCCACGAGCTGCGCAGCCCGATCGCCTCGCTGCGCACCCAGCTCGAGGTGGGCGCTGCCCATCCCGAGCTGCTGGATGTGGCGGGCGCGGTCGAGGACACCGTACGGCTGCAGAACCTCGCCGCCGATCTGCTGCTGCTCGCGCGGCTCGACGCGGGGGAGCGGCCCGCGGACGGGACGGTCGAGCTGACGGCGCTGGCGCGGGCCGCGGCGGCCGGGCGGCCGGACGTGACGGTGGTCGTGGAGGCCGCGGTGGAGGTGGAGGCCGGGGAGACCGCGGGGGCCGGGGCGGTCGTGGAAGTGGCCGGATCGCGGGGGCAGTTGGGGCGGGTGCTGGCCAACCTGCTGGACAACGCGCAGCGGCACGCCCGGTCGGCGGTCGCCGTGACCGTGCGGCGGGAGGGCGAGTGGGCCGTCGTCGAGGTCGCCGACGACGGGGACGGGGTGCCCGAGGCGGACCGGGAGCGCGTCTTCGAACGGTTCGTACGGCTCGACGACGCGCGCAGCCGGGACGACGGCGGGGCGGGGCTGGGCCTGGCCATCGCCCGGGACGTGACCGTCCGGCACGGCGGCACGCTCACCCTGCGCCGGACGCCGGCAGGCGGAGCCCTGTTCGAGCTCCGCCTGCCGGTTCACTGACGCGCTGTGCGGCGCTACGGGCGTCCGCGCTGCCCTCGGAGGTGTTCCCCGATGGGCTTGAGGGCCTTGTCGAGTTCCGCCAGGGCCTCGGGGGAGAGCAGGTCGATGAAGTGCCGGCGCACGGATCCCACATGATGGGGCGCGACCTTCTGCATCGTCTCCATGCCGTGCTCGGTCAGCACCGCGTACAGACCGCGGCGGTCGGACTCGCAGTTCTCGCGGCGCACCAGGTTCGCGTTCTCCATACGGGTGATCTGGTGCGAGAGGCGACTCTTGGACTGGAGGGTGGCGGAGGCGAGATCACTCATCCGCATCCGGACGTCTTCCGACTCGGAGAGGTTCACGAGGATCTCGTAGTCGTTCATCGTCAGGCCGAACGGCTGCAGGTCCTTCTCGAGCTGGTACGTCAACAGCCTGTTGACCTCCAGGTGGGTGCGCCAGGCGCACTGCTCCGCATCGGTCAGCCAGCGTGTGGCCGTTTCGGTCTCCATGAATGAAGTCTACCTAAAATGTTGAAAGGCGAACTAGTGAGGGTTGTCGTGCGGTGAAAGTGACGGTGTGCACACGTTCGATGTCACACTCCGCAGACTACCGCTCACAGCCCGAAGCGACGCTGGAGGTCCCCCAGCTGTCCGGGAAGGCGCGGCGCCCCGCCCGGCGCCCCGTGGCCGCCCTGACCGCCGGGCGCCGCACCGCCGCCGGGCACCCCCGGCTCGTGCGGAACGGCCCCCGTGGCCTGCTCGGCCATCAGGGTCTCGGAGGACTGCAGCAGCACCGTGCCGGCGCCCACGAACTCGAACTGGTGCTCCTCCCCGGAGGCCCCGCCCAGGCCTGTCAGCGCACGTAGACCGCCCATCACGCCCGTCATGTACCCGTGGTCGTAGTGATGGCAGGGCGACGGGCAGTCGGCCCAGCCGACGAGCGCCTGCGGGTCCACCCGGATGGGAGGCTCCATGAACACCACCGGACCGTTAGATGCGGCGACGAACTTCCCGGTTCCGATCAGAGTGAGAAATCCCGGCACGATCGACTGCTTCAGCGACAGAGTTGGCTGAAAAGCAAGCAGATTGCCCGAGCGAATGGTCAGATTGCCGTCGTCCAAGTCGTACGAATTCACGTCGAAGGCCCGGTCGGCGAGGAGCATCTTGCCCGAGCCCTCCGCCACGACCCAGTCGCTCGCGTGCAGAGGCGAATGGAACGACGTACGCACGAGACGGTCCAGCCGGCCGTGTCCGATGCCGTTGAAGTCGATCGAGCCGTAGTAGGCGATCATCTTCCCCTTCTGCAGGAACCACTGGCTCCCCTTGAGCTCCACGCAGAAGGTGTAGTTGTTCACGTTGTCGTCGACCGGCAGGGTCATGGGGTCGAACACCGACGGGCCGGCGCCCGGAGCTCCGTACATGCTCACAGCTTCTCCTCCGACGCCTGGACGAACACCGCACCGCTGCCGCTGAGCTCCAGCTGGAACCCCTCGCCGGAGCCCCGGCCCACCATGTCCCGCCAGCCCAGCGCGGTCGACAGCTTGTTGCGGACGTCGCCGTGGTGGGCGACGTAGGCCTGCGGGTCGACGTGGACCGGGCGCTGGGGGGTGATCGGGATCTCGAAGACCCCGCCGTGCGCCATCACGGCGACGGCCCCCTGCCCCTTCAGGGTCGTGGTGAACAGGCCCTGGCCGCTGATCTGGCCGCGGACCATGCCCATCACCCCGCCCTGGGAGCCCAGGAACATCGTGCCCTGCTGGAGCGTGCCCTCGAAGGCGAGCAGCCGGTCCGCCTCGACGTACAGCGTGTCGCCGGTGAGCTGGATGACATGGACGTGATGTCCGCCGTGTCCGAACAGGACCGTGCCGCTGCCCTCGACGCTCATCAGGGGCGTGTCCTCGTTGGCCAGCCGGCGGCCGATCATCGACATCACCCCGCCCTGCCCGCCCTGGATGTTGGGCGTGAAGGACACCTCGCCGCGGTACGCCAGCATCGCGCCGCGCTGACTGAACAGCCGCTGACCGGGATGGAGGGTCGCCTCGACCATCTTGGAGTTGATCTCACGGAAGGCCATGTCACACGTCCCCCGCGATCGTGTTCCGCTCGCTCGGCTGGACGTACACCAGACCGTCCCCCTCGAAGCGCATCTGGAAGGCCTCGCCGCCGCCCTCGCCCAGGAAGGTGCGGAAGGTCACACCCGACTGGAGGGACTGCCGGACGTTGCCCTGGTGCGCGATGTACGCGCCCGGGTCGACCGTCAGCGGGTACTGCGGGCTCACCCGGAGCACCACCGCGGGCCCGTCGGACATGATCGCCGCCTGTCCATGGCCCTCGACGGTCGTCGTGAACAGGCCGTTGCCCTGGGACGCCCCCCGCAGCCCGGTGAAACTGGTCCCCGTGCGCAGCCCCGCGTCCGTCGCGAGCAGATTGCTCGACTCCACGTACAGCTTGTCCCCCTGGAGACTGACGAGGTTGATCTCGGAGGCGCGATCGGCGAACCAGCACGTCCCCTGCCCCCTCACCTCCATCACGGTCATCTGCTCGCCGGTGAGCCGCCGGGTCACCATCCCCCGGATGCCCTCGCCGCCGCCACTGAGCTTCTTGAAGGCCATCTGCCCGTCGTACGCGACCATGGAGCCGTTCTTCGCCTTCACGGCATCCCCGGTCATGTCGACGGCGAGCACCTTGCTGCCTTGCAGTCGAAACATCGCCACGCTGCGAAGGTAGCCGCCGGACGGCCGGGTGGAACAGGGCCCGTAGGTGGAGAGAGACCCTGATCGCACCCTTAGGGGGACCGTTTGTCACAATGGGCGAGCGCTTGTGCGTGCGTTCACAAGTCGCCGACGTCAACGTCTCTCCCCCGATCTCCCCCGAAGGTGACCCGTGGATCTGAAGACAGCCTCCGCCCTCCGCCGACTCCGACTCGTCTCCGCCCCCGAGGCCATCTCCTTCCTGCTCCTGCTCGTGTGCTCGGTGCTGAAGCGGACCACGGACTTCAACGCGGTGCCCGTCATGGGCATGGTCCACGGCGTGCTCTTCGTCCTGTACGTGATCTTCTGGGCGGACGCCTGGAACCGCGCCAAGTGGTCCCTGAAGACCGCCGCCCTCTACTTCGTCCTCTCGGTCCTGCCCACCGGCGGCTTCTTCGCCGAGCGCAGGCTGCGCCGTGAGGCCGAGGACGCGGTGATCGCCTCCCGCGTCCGCAAGGAAGGCGTGGTCAACGCGTGATCGTCGCCTTCTCCGTCACCCCGCTGGGCGTCGGCGAGGAGGTCGGCGAGTACGTCGCCGACGCCGTCCGCGTCGTCCGCGACTCGGGCCTGCCGCACCGCACCGACGCGATGTTCACCTCCGTCGAGGGCGAGTGGGACGAGGTCATGGACGTCGTCAAGCGCGCCGTCGCCGCCGTGGAAGCCCGCGCACCCCGGGTCTCCCTGGTCCTCAAGGCCGACATCCGCCCCGGCGTGACGGACGGACTCACGGCGAAGGTCGAGACGGTGGAGCGGTACCTGAACCCCTCCCTCTGAGGCCCCCTGCCCCCCTCCCTCCGAAGTCCTCCTCCGCGTCCTCCCTCCGCCCCCGAACCTCTCGTTCCGAACCCCTGCACCAAGTCGGTACACCCGTTTGACCGGTCGCTCAATCAGGCGATCGGGTTATGCGTTTCGACGTCTGCGGGGTGGCTAACCTCTCCCGGTGCTCATCAGGGCGACGATCAAGTTCCGTGCGACGAGCGAGCGTTCGACGGGGCCGGAGGGAGGCGGAGTGGTGCGGCGGAGTGGTTCCGGCGGCGGGCTGCTGGGCAGGACGGTCACCGCGTCGGTGCTGGTGGCGGCCCTGGCGGCGGCCGGGGGAGGTGCGCCGTCGCGAGCCGGGCGATCGTCGGCCCCCGCTCCCGCGTGCGCGCTCGCGCCGGGTGAGCTGACCGTCGACGATCTGCCCGCCGGCGCCTCCGTGCTCGACTGCGCCGCCGTGGGCCGCCTGGTCACCCACGACGGCGCCGGCCTCACGGTCCCCGAGCCCGGCACGGCCGTCAGGGTCGACGCGCTCACGACGGACGGCTCGGCCCACGGCTTCACCCTGACCGTCGCCGCCGACGGCACGGTCTCCTACAGCTACGACGACGGCCACGACGACGGCCAGCCGTCGGCAGGGGCGCCCCACGCGCCCCACGCGCTCCTCTCGGCCTCGGCCCCCGGCACCCGCGCCGACGCCCCCGCCGCCTGCGCCGACTCCGCCTACACCACCGTCGACAGCAAGGAGTACGGCACCTACGAGTGGTTCATCGGCGACGGCCCCCAGCCGGGCGATCTGCCCCGCCGCGAGGTGCGCCAGATCTTCGAGGAGGCCATCGCCACCATCACCGGCGCCCGCAACAGCTGCGGCTTCGCCGACCCGGTCGCGGCGAAGGCGAGGTTCCTGGCCGCCACCGGCAACGAGGCGGGCATCGACCACATGGCCCGCTGCACCGCGCGGGACGGCATGAGCGTCTGGGACGCCGGCGACCTCAGCACCGTCGCCGTGGCCACGACCTGCACCTGGAGCCGTCCGGTTCCCGGCGGCCCCGACCGGCTGCTCGAAGCCGACGTCCGCTTCAACACCCACGACTACACGTTCACGAACGACCCCGCGGGCACCGGCTGCGCGAACGACTACGACATCCGGGGCGTCGCCACCCACGAGGCCGGGCATGTCTTCGGCCTGGGTCACGCGGGCGCGCGCCACGAGAACCTCACCATGTTCGCGAACTCGTTCCCCTGCTCCATGAGCGCCCGCACCCTCGGCAAGGGCGACGTCCTCGGCCTGCGCAGCCTCTACCGAAGGTGAGGACCGAAAGTCGAGACGGGGCTGACCAGCATATGAACGGCCGGTAAGGTCTGGAGGCGTGCCGAAGCCGCTCAGTCTTCCCTTCGACCCCATCGCGCGCGCCGACGAGCTCTGGAAGCAGCGCTGGGGCAGTGTGCCCTCCATGGCCGCCATCACCTCGATCATGCGCGCCCACCAGATCCTGCTCGCCGAGGTCGACGCGGTGGTCAAGCCGTACGGGCTGACGTTCGCGCGCTACGAGGCGCTGGTGCTGCTCACCTTCTCCAAGGAGGGCGAGCTGACCATGTCGAAGATCGGCGAGCGGCTCATGGTGCACCCGACGTCGGTGACGAACACCGTGGACCGCCTGGTCAAGTCGGGCCTGGTCGCCAAGCGCCCCAACCCCAACGACGGCCGCGGCACCCTCGCCGTGATCACCGACAAGGGCCGCGAGGTCGTCGACGCGGCCACCCGCGACCTGATGGCGATGGACTTCGGCCTCGGGGTGTACGACGCGGACGAGTGCGGGGAGCTCTTCGCGATGCTCAGGCCGCTGCGGGTCGCCGCGCGGGACTTCGACGAGGACTGACCCGGGGCAAGATCTCCCGGAACGGGTCGTTACGCTCGACCGCATGAAAAAGAGCGTGCTGACCCGCTACCGCGTCCTGGCCTACGTCACCGGTGTGCTGCTGGTCCTGCTGTGCCTGAGCATGATCGCCAAGTACGGCCTGAGCGTCGACGGCGCCGCCGACTTCACCCGGGTCGTCGCCATCGCGCACGGCTGGCTGTACGTCGTCTACCTCGTCTTCGCCTTCGACCTGGGCTCCAAGGCGAAGTGGCCGGTCGGCAAGCAGCTGTGGGTGCTGCTGGCCGGGACCATCCCGACCGCCGCCTTCTTCGTGGAGCGGAAGATCAGCCACGAGCTGGAGTCGAAGATCGCGCAGGACGTGCCCGTCGCCGCGAAGGTCTAGCGGGTTACCGCCGTACGGATGGCGTACGGCGGTCAGCCGTCGACATTTACTAGGACGTCCTAGTAAATTTGGGGCATGGACGCTGACGCTGACGCCATCGAGGAGGGCCGCCGTCGCTGGCAGGCCCGGTACGACGCCTCACGCACGCGTGAGGCCGACTTCTCCACGCTCTCCGGAGACCCGGTGGAGCCGGTGTACGGGCCCCGGCCCGGTGACACGTACGAGGGCTTCGAGCGGATCGGCTGGCCGGGGGAGTACCCCTACACCCGAGGCCTGTATCCGACCGGCTACCGGGGGCGGACGTGGACCATCCGCCAGTTCGCCGGGTTCGGCAACGCCGAGCAGACCAACGAGCGCTACCGGACGATCCTGGCCAACGGCGGCGGCGGACTCTCCGTCGCCTTCGACATGCCGACGCTCATGGGCCGCGACTCCGACGACCGGCACTCGCTCGGCGAGGTCGGCCACTGCGGGGTCGCCGTCGACTCCGCCGCCGACATGGAGGTCTTGTTCAAGGACATCCCGCTGGGCGACGTCACGACCTCCATGACGATCAGCGGTCCCGCCGTCCCCGTCTTCTGCATGTACCTGGTCGCCGCCGAGCGCCAGGGCGTCGACCCGTCCGTCCTCAACGGCACCCTCCAGACGGACATCTTCAAGGAGTACATCGCCCAGAAGGAGTGGCTCTTCCCGCCCGAGCCGCATCTGCGCCTCATCGGCGACCTGATGGAGTACTGCGCGAGCGCCATCCCCGCGTACAAGCCGCTGTCCGTCTCCGGCTACCACATCCGCGAGGCCGGCGCGACGGCCGCGCAGGAGCTGGCGTACACGCTGGCGGACGGCTTCGGGTACGTCGAACTGGGCCTGTCCCGCGGCATGGACGTCGACGTCTTCGCGCCCGGCCTGTCCTTCTTCTTCGACGCGCACCTCGACTTCTTCGAGGAGATCGCCAAGTTCCGCGCGGCGCGCCGGATCTGGGCCCGCTGGATGCGGGACGTCTACGGCGCGCGGTCCGACAAGGCCCAGTGGCTGCGCTTCCACACCCAGACCGCCGGCGTCTCGCTGACCGCCCAGCAGCCGTACAACAACGTGGTGCGCACGGCGGTGGAGGCGCTCGCGGCGGTCCTCGGCGGGACCAACTCGCTGCACACCAACGCCCTGGACGAGACCCTCGCGCTGCCGAGCGAGCAGGCCGCCGAGATCGCGCTGCGCACGCAGCAGGTGCTGATGGAGGAGACCGGCGTCGCCAACGTCGCCGATCCGCTGGGCGGTTCGTGGTTCGTGGAGCAGCTGACGGACCGGATCGAGGCCGACGCGGAGAAGATCTTCGAGCAGATCAGGGAGCGGGGGCTGCGGGCCCACCCCGACGGACGGCACCCGATCGGTCCGATCACCTCCGGGATCCTGCGGGGCATCGAGGACGGCTGGTTCACCGGGGAGATCGCCGAGTCGGCGTTCCGCTATCAGCAGGCCCTGGAGAAGGGGGAGAAGCGGGTCGTCGGCGTCAACGCGCACACCGGGTCGGTGACCGGGGACCTGGAGATCCTGCGGGTCGGCCACGAGGTGGAGCGGGAGCAGGTGCGGGCGCTGGGCGTCCGTAGGGCGGCGCGTGACGACATCGCCGTACGGGCCGCGCTGGACGCCCTGACGGACGCCGCCCGCGACGGTTCGAACATGATCGGGCCGATGCTGGACGCCGTCCGGGCGGAGGCGACGCTGGGGGAGATCTGCGACCTGCTGCGGGAGGAGTGGGGGGTCTACACGGAGCCGGCCGGGTTCTGAGCGGGTTCCGATCCGGGTCCTGGCTGTTGCGTCGGCCGGCGCTACGCGACCTGCGAGGCTCCCGCCAGTCCCAGCAGCAGCACCCGGGTGAAGCCGCGCGCCCACTCCTCGTCCGCCGGTTCCGCGCTGACCAGGGTGCGGTGGACGACCGCGCCCGCGACGACGTCGAAGATGAGGTCGACGGTGCGGGCGGTCTCGTCGGGGCCGGTCTGCGGGGGGAGTTCGCCGCGGGCCTGGGCGCGGGCGCGGCCCTCCAGAACCAGGTCCTTCTGGGGCTCGACGATGGAGTCGCGGATGCGGGCGCGCAGGGCGTCGTCGCGGGTGGACTCGGCGACCACCGCCATCAGGCCGCTCCTGGCCTCGGGGCGGGCCAGGATCGCCGCGAACTGCAGGACCACGCCCTCGATGTCGGCGGCCAGGCTGCCGCGGTCGGGGAGTTCGAGTTCGTCGAAGAGTTCCGCGACCGCGTCGACCACGAGTTCGTTCTTGCCCGCCCAGCGGCGGTAGAGGGTCGTCTTGGCGACCCCGGCGCGCGTCGCCACGTCTCCCAGGGTCAGCTTCGACCAGCCCAGGTCGACCAGTGCCGCCCGCGTCGCGGCCAGGATCGCGGCGTCCGCGGCGGCGCTGCGCGGCCTGCCGGTACGGCACGCGGGGGTACGGCACGCGGGGGTGCGGCCGGCGGGGGTGCGGCTCTGCATCCCCAGACGATAACCGCCGGTTTCCGCGGCGCCTCCGTGAGGGAGATCACCGGTGGGCCCTGTTGCAGAGGCACTCGGTGCCATTACGCTACGACTCGTAGCGAAAGCGCCGTGACGGACGTACCCGGAGCGCTTTTCGTGCAGGCGCGGAAACGGGGGAGGATAGACGCATGCAGCCACGGAACATGTCCATGAGCGGAGTCGTCGACCTCGCCGCGGTGAAGGCGGCCCAGGAGGCCAAGGCGAAGGCGGAGCAGACGCGCGCCGAAACGGCCCGCCAGGGCGGCGCGGGGGCCGTCTCCCCGGCCGATCTCGTCATCGACGTCGACGAGGCGGGATTCGAGAGCGAAGTCCTGCAGCGGTCCGCCGAAGTGCCCGTCGTCATCGACTTCTGGGCCGAGTGGTGCCAGCCCTGCAAGCAGCTGAGCCCCGTCCTGGAGCGGCTTGCCGTCGAGTACAACGGACGCTTCCTCCTCGCCAAGATCGACGTCGACGCCAACCAGATGCTGATGCAGCAGTTCGGGGTCCAGGGGATCCCGGCCGTCTTCGCGGTGGTCGCGGGGCAGGCGCTGCCGCTCTTCCAGGGGGCCGCGGGCGAGGCGCAGATCCGCCAGACCCTCGATCAGCTGGTGCAGGTCGCCGAGCAGCGCTTCGGTCTGACCGGCCTGACCGTCGACCCCGACGCCGAGCCCGGCGACCGCGGTGCCGAGGCCGTGGAGGAGACCCCGGCCGGTCCGTACGACGGGCTCCTCGAAGCCGCCGTCCAGGCGCTGGACGCGGGGGACTTCGGCGGCGCGGTGCGGGCCTACCAGAACGTGCTCGCCGACGACCCGGGCAACACGGAGGCCAAACTCGGGCTCGCGCAGGCCGAGTTGCTCCACCGGGTGGGAGGTATGGACCCGCAGCAGGTGCGCAAGGACGCCGCCGACCGGCCCACCGACGTCGAGGCGCAGATCGCGGCGGCCGACCTGGATCTGGTGGGCGGTCACGTCGAGGACGCGTTCGGACGGCTCATCGACACCGTGCGGGGCACGTTCGGCGACGACCGGGACGCCGTACGACTGCGGCTGCTGGAGCTGTTCGAGGTGGTCGGGCCCGAGGACCCGCGGGTGGCCGCGGCGCGGCGGGCGCTGGCGCGCGCTCTGTTCTGAGCCGGGCGGGGGCCGGTTCTGACCAGTCGCTAAACGTCGGGACTCGTGGTTCCCGAGTGAAAGTTCCGTCCCTGTGGTTCCCCTGCGGCCGCGCTTTACCAAATCTTGGTAATCGCGGCCGCTGTTACTTCAAGTAAGTCGAGGGCGTTGGTCTGTCGGGTTCTGTCCATCGATCAACAGCTTTGTTCCGGGGGTTGTTGCCACCCTGTGTCGCTGCCCGAGACCTATGGGTCGTTGTTCGGTTATCGCGCCGTTACTAGCCAGTAACGAACCCCCTTGTGCGGGCGGCGAGAATGCACCACGATCGGCCACGCTCGGTCCATTCCCGTACCCCGACAGCCGGTTGGGTCAACGGGTTTTCCTGGGTCCCCACCGAGCAGGGCCGACGGCAGTGCCGTCGTCCCTTGGGCAGGGGGGTCTTCGCCGCTCGGTGGAGCCTGTCCAGCAAGGTTGTGCGTGATGCGTGTCAGGCGCGACCAGTGGTTGTCGCTCGGGGGTGATCGCCGGTGATCGGTGCGCGGTTCGCGCCTCCGAGTACGGGCGCTCCCCATTCCCGAGGACGTAGCACTTCTCCCATCCCTGCCCGGCTGAGCCGCCGCCATGGGGGCGAGTCAGGGCCGGAGATGTACGTCCGAGAAGGAGGAAATATGGAGTCCCAGGTGCGTGGCGGGACCAGATGGAAGCGGTTCGCCGTCGTCATGGTGCCCAGCGTGGCCGCCACGGCTGCGATAGGCGTCGCCCTCGCGCAGGGCGCGCTCGCCGCGTCGTTCAGCGTGTCGGGGCAGTCGTTCAAGGTCAGCGCCGACAAGCTCGTCGGCACCGGCTTCTCGCAGTACGGCGCGATCGACGCGGGTTACACCCTCGACGGCAAGAAGACGGCTCACCCCGTCGCCGTCTCGGCGTTCAAGAGCGCCTCGATCACGAACATGTGCCAGTCCGTGGTCACCCCGAACATCCCGCTGCTCGGGTCCGTCAGCCTCATCCTGAAGGCCGGCGGCAGTGGCACGCCGGTCGAGGCCGACAACCTGTACATCGACGTCGAGGACCTCGCCGCCGATGCCGTGTTCAAGGGCATCGACATCGGTGTGGCCGGCAAGGACCTCAGCAAGGGTCCTGGCATCAAGAGCGGTGACACGGCCAACCCCTACGGCTTCGCCCAGCAGGCGGAGTCCGCGGAGCTGACCGACGTGAAGCAGACGGCGTGGGCCACCACTGCCGGAACCTTCAAGCTCAGCGGCCTGAAGATGTCGCTGTCGACGGGCACCAAGGAGTGCTACTAAGCACTCTCTGACGGGCGGGGGAGCCGGTGGCGCCCCCGCCCGTCCAGTCTGAACCCCGGGTCTTCACCCGCAGTACGACCCACCACCACAGCAACGCCGCACCAGGGAGCTGTTTTCCATGAGCGCCGAGACCCCTGTCGCCCCCGGCCGGTTCACCCACTGGAGGCAGCAGTTCCGCGCATGGCGGGGCACGAGGCCTTTCTGGGCCGGTCTGTTCGTCCTCTTCAGTGGACTCCCCATCGCCTATTTCCCGTACGCGCACCTCCAGGTGGGCCACCTGACGCTGGCGATGGCGACCACCGCGGGCGCGGGCTCCCTGATCATCGGTGTGCTGCTGGTCGTACTGGGCGTGAGCCTGTGGTTCCAGAAGCACGTAAGGACCTTCGCGGGTGTCGCGGCGATCCTGCTCGGCCTGGTGTCCCTGCCGGTCTCCAACCTCGGCGGCTTCCTCATCGGCTTCCTGTTCGCACTGATCGGCGGAGCGATGGCGGTGTCCTGGATGCCGGGCGTACCGCCTGTGGAGCCGGCGCCGGGGACCGGACCGGCCATGGGAGGAGCGCCCGAGAGCGCGTTCCCCGCGGGCGCCGAACCGGCGGGCGAGATCACCGAGAACCCGTACAGCACGGGCCCGGCCCTGACCAAGGAGTCCTCCCACACGGAGGACGCCGACAGGGCGGGCGAGCCGAACGATCTGTCAGGAACGATCCCGGCCACCGGGGCGAACGGGAGGCACAGTGCCGGCTGACGAGGTGACCACCGGGAGCGGTGTGGACGCTGCCCGTGTGAGAACCGGGCCGCGCCACGCGGCACCCAAGAAGCCGCTGTTCACCAGGTTCCACATGCCGGCCGGCAAGGCGATAGCCCTGGCGGCCATGCCCACCGCGGTGCTGATGGGGATGGGCTTCACGCCGACCCTCGCCACTGCCGAGGACCAGCCGGCGTCCAAGAGCCTCACCATCGACGAGTACAAGGACTGCGTCGCGGCCCTCGACGAGTCGGACGCCTCCGCGTCGGCCTCGCCGTCGCCGTCCGCGTCCGAGAGCACGAGCGACACCAAGGACGACTCCACGGACGGCTCGACGTCCACGGACGACTCCGAGGACGCGTCGGGCGGCTCTGGCGGTTCCTCTTCGTCGGACTCGGGTTCCGACGGCACGGCCGAGCCCTCGCCGTCGGCGTCCTCCGAGGCCGCCGCGGACAGCTCGACGACGACCTCCCAGTCCTCGTCGACGTCGTCTGACGACACCGCGACGCCCAGCCCGTCGGCCTCCGAGACGAGCAAGAACGTCCTGGAGACCATCGGCGACGCCATCACGGACCTCTTCGACGGCAGCGACTCCGCCGACACCGCCGACGACTCCGGCACGAGCGCGAGCCCGTCGCCGTCCGCGTCCGCCTCGGCCTCGACCGGCGACGACTCGTCGTCGAGCTCGGGCTCCTCCGGCGGCTCGGACACGAGCGGCTCCGACGAGGGCACCGCCAAGGGCACCAGCGACGCCGTCACCGACACGGTGAAGGACACGGCCAAGGAAGCCGCCGACGCGGCCGACGACGCCACCCAGGACGCCGAGAAGGCCGCCGACGAGGCGACCGCCTCGCCGTCCGCCAGCGAGAGCGCCACGAGCACCGACGACTGCCCCGTCGCCACCCTCGACGAGAGCGGCATCGACAACAAGGTCGCTCTCGCGAACGACCCCTGGTACCTCAACGCCAGTTCGCTGCTGCTCAAGGGCGCCGACTACCAGGGCGTCGTCGAGGTGAAGACGGCCGACGGGACCAAGAAGAAGGTCCTGAAGTACGTCATCTCCGACGGCACCGACATCGGCGACCTGCACCAGACGGTGATCGACAAGCAGGCCGGCAAGACCTACCACGTCCAGGCGGGCTCGGGCACGACGTCCACGATCCGCAACGGGCAGACGATCATGTACACCGAGAGCATCTCGGGGAACCTGTTCGGCCTGATCCCGGTCACGTTCAGCCCGGACAGCCCGCCCCCGCTGAACATCCCGCTGATCTACTTCACGAAGGTGAAGGTCGTCCAGGCCGGCCAGTTCGGCGGCGACCTCCACATTCCGGGGATGCACGTCTACAACGACTAGAAACGCCACGACGGTGAGGGCGCCCCCTGTCACAGGGGGCGCCCTCACCGTCGTTTCAGACCATTTCCCGAAGGAACCGAGTCCCTTGGCGGGAGCGTCAGTTGGCGCTCTCGCCGAGGTGGTGGACGCGGAGCATGTTGGTGGTGCCGGGGACGCCGGGGGGCGAGCCGGCGGTGATGATGACGATCTCGCCCGGGTTGAAGCGGTTGATCTTGGCGATCTCCTGGTCGACCATGTCGACCATTTCGTCGGTGGTGTTCACGAACGGCACCACGTGCGACTCGACGCCCCAGCTGAGCGCCAGCTGGTTGCGGGTGTTCTCGTCGGTGGTGAAGGCGATGATCGGCTGGGACGCGCGGTAGCGGGACAGCCGGCGCGCGGTGTCGCCGGACTGGGTGAAGGCCACCAGGCCCCGGCCGCCGAGGAAGTCGGAGATCTCGCACGCGGCGCGGGCGATCGAACCGCCCTGCGTGCGCGGCTTCTTGCCCGGCACGAGCGGCTGCAGACCCTTGCTGAGCAGCTCCTGCTCGGCCGCGGTGACGATCTTCGACATCGTCTTCACGGTCTCGATCGGATACGCGCCCACGCTCGACTCGGCGGACAGCATGACCGCGTCCGCGCCGTCCAGGATCGCGTTGGCCACGTCGGAGGCCTCGGCGCGGGTCGGACGGGAGTTGGTGATCATCGACTCCATCATCTGGGTCGCCACGATCACCGGCTTGGCGTTGCGCCGGCACAGCTCGATCAGGCGCTTCTGCACCATGGGGACCTTCTCGAGCGGGTACTCGACGGCCAGGTCGCCACGGGCCACCATCACGGCGTCGAACGCCGCGACGACGTCCTCCATGTTCTCCACCGCCTGCGGCTTCTCCACCTTGGCGATGACGGGGACCCGGCGGCCCTCCTCGTCCATGACCCGGTGGACGTCGGAGACGTCCTTGGCGTCCCGGACGAAGGACAGGGCGACCAGGTCGCAGCCCATGCGCAGTGCGAAGCGCAGGTCCTCGATGTCCTTCTCGCTCAGCGCGGGCACGTTGACCGCCGCGCCGGGCAGGTTGATGCCCTTGTGGTCGGAGATGACGCCGCCCTCGATGACGATCGTCTTCACCCGGGGGCCCTCGACGTCCAGGACCTTCAGCTCGACGTTGCCGTCGTTGATGAGGATCTGGTCGCCGCGCGAGACGTCGCCGGGCAGACCCTTGTACGTCGTGCCGCAGATCGTCTTGTCGCCGGGGACGTCCTCGGTGGTGATGGTGAAGTCGTCACCGCGCACCAGCTCGACCGGACCCTCGGCGAAGGTCTCGAGGCGGATCTTGGGGCCCTGGAGGTCGGCGAGGACGCCGATGGCCCGGCCGGTCTCCTTGGCGGCGGCCCGGACCCGGTCGTAGCGGCCCTGGTGCTCGGCGTGCGTGCCGTGGCTGAAGTTGAAGCGGGCCACGTTCATGCCGGCCTCGATGAGCGACACGAGCATTTCGTGGGAGTCGACCGCGGGGCCGAGAGTACAGACGATTTTCGAACGGCGCATGGGGCGATCCTATCGGTTTGTTTCGCTACGGAATATTCCGTCTGGTGGAAGATACAAATGGGCGGGTTCGCGCTCAGTTGCTTTCCTGCTCAGTTGCCACGCGGCGGAGCCGCATATCAATACCGCCCGACCAATGCGTAGGTCTGTGTGGCGATCTCCAGTTCCTCGTCCGTCGGCACCACGGCGACCGCCACCCGCGCGTCCGCGGGCGAGATCAGCCGCGGCTCGTCGCCGCGTACGGCGTTGAGCCCGCCGTCCACCGCGAGGCCCAGGCTCTCCAGGTCCGCGACGGCCGCCGCCCGCACCTCGGCCGCGTTCTCCCCGACCCCGGCGGTGAACGCGACCGCGTCCACCCGCCCGAGAACGGCGTAATAGGCGCCGATGTACTTCTTCAGACGGTGAATGTAGATGTCGAAGGCGAGCTTCGCCTGCGCGTCGCCCTCGTCGATCCGGCGCCGGATCTCCCGCATGTCGTTGTCGCCGCACAGTCCGATGAGCCCGCTCTTCTTGTTGAGAAGAGTGTCGATTTCATCGATGGACATTTCGCCAACACGTGCCAAATGGAAGATGACGGCCGGGTCGGCGTCTCCGGAGCGGGTGCCCATGACGAGGCCCTCGAGCGGGGTCAGCCCCATGGAGGTGTCCACGCACCGGCCGCCGCGCACGGCGGAGGCGGACGCCCCGTTGCCCAGGTGCAGCACGATGACGTTCACCTCTTCGGGTGTCCTGCCGAGCAGCTTCGCCGTCGCCCGGGAGACGTACGCGTGCGAGGTCCCGTGGAAGCCGTAGCGCCGGATGCGGTGCGCGTCGGCGGTCTCGACGTCGATCGCGTAGCGGGCGGCGGACTCCGGCATCGTCGTGTGGAACGCGGTGTCGAAGACGGCGACCTGGGGCAGGTCGGGGCGCAGGGCCATGGCCGTGCGGATGCCGGTGAGGTTGGCCGGGTTGTGCAGCGGGGCCACCGGGATCAGCCGTTCGATCTCGGCGAGCACGGCCGCGTCGATCACCGTCGGCTCGGTGAAGTGCTTGCCGCCGTGCACCACCCGGTGCCCGATGGCGGCCAGTTCGGGCGAGTCCAGCCCGAGCCCGTCCCTCGCCAGCTCCTCGGACACGGCCTTCAGCGCGGCGTCGTGGTCGGCGATCGGGCCGGTCTGCTCACGGGAGGCGCCGCCGGTGGCCAGGGGCGTGTGCTTGAGCCGGGAGGACTGCTCGCCGATGCGCTCGACGAGCCCCACCGCCAGCCGGCTGCTGTCGCGCATGTCGAGCAGTTGGTACTTCACCGACGAGGAGCCGGAGTTGAGGACGAGGATGCGGGTCGCGCTCACTGCTGGGGAACCTTCTCGCTCGAAGTCTGGGCCTGGATCGCCGTGATGGCGACGGTGTTGACGATGTCCTGCACGAGGGCGCCCCGGGACAGGTCGTTGACCGGCTTGCGCAGGCCCTGGAGCACCGGCCCGACGGCGATCGCGCCGGCCGAACGCTGCACGGCCTTGTAGGTGTTGTTGCCGGTGTTGAGGTCGGGGAAGATCAACACGCTGGCCTGTCCGGCGACTTCGGACTCGGGCAGCTTGGTGGCGGCGACGGTCGGCTCCACGGCCGCGTCGTACTGGATCGGCCCCTCGATCTTCAGGTCGGGCCGCCGCGAGCGGGCCAGCTCGGTGGCCTCGCGCACCTTGTCGACGTCGGCGCCCGACCCGGACGTGCCCGTCGAGTACGACAGCATCGCGATCCGCGGCTCCACGCCGAACTGGGCGGCGGTGACGGCCGACTGGAGGGCGATGTCGGCGAGCTGCTCGGCGTTGGGGTCGGGGTTCACGGCGCAGTCGCCGTAGACGAGGACCTTGTCGGCGAGGCACATGAAGAAGACGGACGAGACGATGTCGGCGTCCGGCCGGGTCTTGATGATCTCGAAGGCGGGCCGGATGGTGGCGGCCGTGGAGTGCACGGCCCCGGAGACCATGCCGTCGGCGAGGCCCTCCTGGACCATCAGGGTCCCGAAGTAGTTGACGTCGGAGACGACGTCGTAGGCCAGCTCCACGGTCACGCCCTTGTGGGCGCGCAGCCGGGCGTACTTCTCGGCGAAGGAGTCGCGCAGCTCGCTGGTGGCCGGGTCGATCAGCAGGCAGTCGCCGAGGTCGATGCCGAGGTCGGCGGCCTTCTTGCGGATCTGGTCGACGGGCCCGAGGAGGGTGAGGTCGCAGACGCCCCGGCGCAGCAGCACCTCGGCCGCGTGCAGGACGCGTTCCTCCGTGCCCTCGGGCAGGACGACCCGGCGCTTGTCGGAGCGGGCCTGTTCGAGGAGCTTGTGCTCGAACATCATCGGCGTGACGCGGTCGCTGCTGGGGGCCGAGACCCGCTTCAGCAGGCCGGCCGTGTCGACGTGCCGTTCGAAGAGGCCGAGGGCGGTCTCCGCCTTGCGCGGGGTGGCCGCGTTCAGCTTGCCCTCCAGGGAGAACAGCTGTTCGGCGGTGGGGAAGCTGAGGCCGGGCACCGAGACGACGGGGGTGCCGGGGGCGAGCCGGGCGGCGAGGGTGAGGATCTCGTCGGACGGGACCTCGTCGAGCGTGAGCACCACGCCGGCTATCGGCGGGGTGCCGGCGCTGTGCGCGGCGAGCGAGCCGATGACCAGGTCGGCCCGGTCGCCCGGGGTGACGACCAGGCAGCCCGGGGTCAGGGCGTCGAGGAAGTTCGGCAGCATCGCGCCGCCGAAGACGAAGCCGAGCGCGTCGCGGGCCAGCCCGGAGTCGTCGCCGAGCAGCACCTTCGCGCCGAGCGCGTGGGCGATCTGCGCAACGGTCGGCGCGGCGAGGGCGGGCTCGTCGGGCAGGACGTAGCAGGGCGCCGGGAGCCGGTCGGCGAGCCGCTCGGCGATCTTCTCGCGGTCCTCGCGGGCGACCCGGTTGACGACCATGGCGAGGACGTCGCAGCCGAGGCCGTCGTAGGCGCGGTAGGCGTTGCGGGTCTCGGCGAGCACGGACCCCGCGGTCTGGCCGCGGCCGCCCACGACGGGGATCACGGACGCGCCGAACTCGTTCGCCAGGCGCGCGTTGAGGGCGAGCTCGTCGGGGAACTGGGTGTCGGCGAAGTCGGTGCCCAGGACGAGGACGACGTCGTAGTCGCGCGCCACGAGGTGGAAGCGGTCGACGAGGGTGGAGAGCAGCTCGTCCGTGCCCTGCTCGGCCTGGAGGGCGGACGCCTCGTGGTAGTCCATGCCGTAGACGGTCGCGGGGTCCTGCGCCAGCCGGTAGCGCGCACGCAGCAGCTCGAACAGTCGATCGGGCCCGTCGTGGACGAGGGGGCGGAAGACGCCCACCCGGTCGACCTGCCGGGTCAGCAGCTCCATGACCCCCAGCTCGACGACCTGGCGGCCGTCGCCGCGATCGATACCGGTCACGTACACGCTGCGCGTCACGCAAGCACTCCGTCTCTTCCGTCTCTTCTGCCGGGCTCTTCGTATCGGGCTCGTCGTATCGAGCTCTTCCTATCGAGCTCTTCTTGTCGAGCTCTTCTTGTATGGGGTCATAAAAATCGCCCACCTAGGTGAGCAGATCCCTCTTGACAATACCTCTGGGCGTGGATAAGGCGCCCGTCAAGAGACAGCCCGCTCGGCGGCGTGAAACAATCGGACTCGGCTCACCGGCAACGACAGCGAGCAGGAGACACAGCACGATGCGCATCGGAGTTCTCACCGCAGGCGGCGACTGCCCCGGCCTGAACGCAGTGATCCGGTCGGTGGTGCACCGCGCGGTCGACAACTACGGCGACGAGGTCATCGGCTTCGAGGACGGTTACGCCGGCCTGCTGGACGGCCGTTACCGCGGCCTCGACCTCAACGCGGTCAGCGGCATCCTCGCCCGCGGCGGCACCATTCTCGGCTCGTCCCGGCTGGAGCGCGACCGGCTGCGCGAGGCCTGCGAGAGCGCCTCCGACATGATCCACGACTTCGGCATCGACGCGCTGATCCCGATCGGCGGCGAGGGCACGCTGACGGCGGCGCGGATGCTGTCGGACGCGGGGCTGCCGGTGGTCGGCGTACCGAAGACGATCGACAACGACATCTCGTCGACGGACCGGACGTTCGGCTTCGACACGGCGGTCGGCGTCGCGACGGAGGCGATGGACCGCCTGAAGACCACCGCCGAGTCCCACCAGCGGGTGATGGTCGTCGAGGTCATGGGCCGGCACGCGGGCTGGATCGCCCTGGAGTCCGGCATGGCGGCGGGCGCGCACGGCATCTGCCTGCCCGAGCGCCCCTTCGACCCGGCGGACCTGGTCAAGATGGTCGAGGAGCGCTTCTCGCGCGGCAAGAAGTTCGCGGTGATCTGCGTCGCGGAGGGCGCGCACCCGGCCGAGGGCACCATGGACTACGGCCATGGCGCGATCGACCAGTTCGGCCACGAGCGCTTCCAGGGCATCGGCACGGCGCTGGCGTACGAGCTGGAGAAGCGGCTCGGCAAGGAGGCCCGCCCGGTCATCCTCGGCCACATCCAGCGCGGCGGCGTGCCCACGGCCTACGACCGCGTCCTCGCGACCCGCTTCGGCTGGCACGCCGTGGAGGCGGCGCACCGGGGCGAGTTCGGCCGCATGACGGCGCTGAACGGGACCGACGTGGTGATGGTGCCGCTGGCACAGGCGGTCACGGAACTGAAGACGGTCCCGAAGGACCGCATGGACGAGGCGGAGTCGGTCTTCTAGGAGGTCTGCGCAGGCCTACGGAAGTCTGCTGAGGTCTGCTGAGGTCTGCTGAGACCTACGCGGTCCGCTGCTCGAGGGTCGTCCAGAAGTTGTCGACGATCATGTCGAGGAAGTCCCGGCCGGCCGCGCCGCCGTCGCCCCAGTTCGGCGTGGCGACCTGCCCCTGGTAGCCCCGGTGCAGCTCTTGGAGGGCCTCCTCCAGGAGCCGCCGGTCCAGGGGCACGATCCTGCCCACGGCCTTCGCGTACGCCTGCCAGCGCGTGCGCACGGCCGCGCGGAGCAGCTCGGCGAGCCGGGACTCCTCGCCGGTGACGGCGACCAGATCGGGGAGCGAGAGGTCGAGCAGCTCGGCCAGCGCGGCGGACTGCCGCTCCGTGCCGCGCCACTGCCCGCTCTCCTCCATCCGGACGTAGGCCAGGAACTCGTGCCCCACGGCCCGGGCGACGTCCTCGGGGGCGAGGCCTCGGGCGATGCGATGCTCGTGAAGCGTCCGCGGGCGGCCGATCAGATCGGCGGGGGAGCACCATAAGACGCCTGCGAGAGCGGCGAGTTCGGGTGCGCTGGGGGCGTCCGTCCCGCGTTCCCAGTCGATCACCAGCTCGGGGGTGGCGTAGGGGAGGTCGTACGAGGCGCGGAGGCTGTAGGCGACGTGTTCGGGGCTCATCCCGAGGGCGGCACGGATCTTCCGGGCGGCGGGGGAGTCGAAGGGGGGACCTGGCTGGCGCGTGTGGGCGGGAGGTCTGGGCACGGGGACAACGTAGAGGGTGGGGGGTGGGGTGGCTACGGGCGTCCGGTGATTTTCCCGACGACCGGTCCGTTGAAGACGCTGTTGCGGAAGTCGAGGTGGTCGCCGCGGTGTCGGGGTTCTTCCGCGGCGCCTTCTCCGGGCTCGGACGAGTGGTCCCGAGGTCGGAGTCTGCGCAGGATCGCCATCGCCACCGCAGCGGCTTGGGCGGCGGCCCGACCCTGTGATCCCGAAGCGTCGGCCTCGTCCTTGTCCGGGTTCGCGTGATCGCTGATTCCTCGGACGACCAGGGCGTCCAACTGCCCGTTGAGGTGTGCCGCGTGGGCCGCGCCCGAGCCCTCCATCTCGATGGCGTACGCGTCGTTGTAGTGCTGCCCGATGTACTCGGCGAACGCGGACCTGTCGTCGGCCAGGACCACGTCTGCGCAGGCGATGGGCTTGCGGTGTCCCCGAACCTCGTTCTTCATCTCCCGCAGCACGGAACGGGCCGCCTGCACGAGTCGGTGCGAACCGTGCCAGACCTCGGGCCGTGCCTTGAAGCCCTCCGGCGTCAGCTTGCCGCCCTGCACCGCGTACACCTTGGTGCCGACCACGACGTCGCCGATCTCCACGTCGTCCTTGAGTCCGCCCGCGACTCCGACGAAGAGCAGCGCCTCGGGACGCAGCCACGCGATGATCTGCGTGGTGAGCGCGGCCGCGTTCACGGCTCCTTCGCCGAGTTCGGCCACCGCCACGGTCCAGGGCGTGCCGGAGAGCCGGCCGGCCTCGACGATGGTGCCGCCTTCATGGGTGAGTTCCTCGGGATCCTCGATCCAGTCGAGTACCGCCTCGTACTCGAGCGCGAGCGCGGTGAGGATCACGACAGTGGGCTGTGTCTTCGGCACCCTTTTAAGGTACTGCGGTACTGCGGTACTGCCGGGCTCATCGGGGGAAGGGTTGTGTCGTGGCCGAACAGGACGTCGGGGTCGGGCAGTTGCTGCTCGCCGAGTACCAGACCGTGAAGGACGAGCAGAAGGCCCGCATCGGGTTCCGGGACAACCTGCTGTACGTGACCTTGGCGGTCGTGGCCGCCGTGATCGCCGCCGCGGCGCAGGCCAGGCAGGCGTCGATGCTGCTGGCGCTGCCGCCGGTGTGCGTGGTGCTGGGGTGGACCTACCTGGTCAACGACGAGAAGATCTCGGTGATCGGCCGGTACATCCGGGGCGAGTTGGGGCCTCGGCTGGCCGCGCTCACGGGCTCCGCGGACGTCTTCGGGTGGGAGGCCTACCACCGGGGCGACTCCCGCCGTAGGACCCGCAAGATCGTGCAGTGCGTGGTCGACCTCCTCGCCTTCTGCGCCGTACCGCTGGCCGCGTTGGGCGTGTACTGGGGCGGGGGAGCGGTGTCGCCGGGGCTGCTGGCGCTGTCCCTCGTGGAGGCGGGGGCGGTCGTGGGACTCGGCGTGTTCGTGGTGCGGTACACGGTGCCGTTCGGGGGAGGGAGCGGAGGCGGAGGGGGCGGGGGAAGCGGTTCGGCTTGAACGCCGTGAACCCCGCCCGCCTCACCGTCCCTTCCCCGCCGCCCCCCGCACCCACCGATACACCAGCTCCGGCCGCCCCACCTGCCCGTACAGCGGCTTTCGCTCCGCCCTGCCCGCCTCCACCAGGTGCTCCAGATACCGTCGGGCGGTGATCCGGGAGATGCCGACGGCCTCGGCCACGCCCGCCGCGGTCAGGCCCTCCGTGGCCTGTCGGACGGTCTCGGTGACCCGTTCCAGGGTGGGCGCGCTCAAGCCCTTGGGGAGGGCCGCGGGGCTGGGCGCGCGCAGGGCGGCGAGGGCGCGGTCGACCTCGTCCTGGCCGCTCGCCTCGCCCGCGGCCCCGCGGAACTCCGCGTACCGGACCAGCCGGTCGCGGAGGGTCGCGAAGGTGAACGGCTTCAGGACGTACTGCACGACCCCGAGCGACACGCCTTCCCGGACGACCGTCAGATCCCGCGCCGACGTCACCGCTATCACGTCCGCGTGATATCCGGCCGCCCTCAGGGACCGGGCCAGCTGCAGGCCGTGGCCGTCGGGGAGGTGCAGGTCGAGCAGGAGCAGATCCACCGGCGTACGGTCCAGCAGTCGCCGTGCCTCCGCGCCGGTGTGCGCCTTGCCCACCGCAACGAAACCCGGCACCCGGCCGACGTACAGGACGTGCGCGTCGGCGGCCACCGGGTCGTCCTCGACGACCAGCACCCGAATCGGCTCCTCGCCGGTCACGCCCGTATCGCCCGTCCCACCTGTCTTGCTGGTCCCACCTGTCCCACCCGTCCCGCCCGTCATCCCGCGCCTCCAGACACCGGTCTCGCCACGACGGCCTCCGCGGCCTCCGCCCGCAACGGCAGCCGCACCACGAACTCCGCCCCGCCTCCCTCGGCCTCCGCCACCGACAGCGTCCCGTCGTGCCGGTGTACGGCCTGGCGGACCAGGGCGAGTCCCAGGCCCCGTCCGCCCGGGCCCGCCGGCTTGGTGGAGAAGCCCCGTTCGAAGACCTGGGAGGCGTGAGCAGGATCCACCCCCGATCCCGTGTCCGCCACCCGTAGGACCAGTTCGTCGTCCGCCGCGCCCGTGCCGGGATCCGCGGAAGCCGTCGACGCCGTCACCGTCACCCGCCCCCGCACGCTGCCCTGCGCCGCGTCCACCGCGTTGTCGATGAGGTTGCCGAGGATCGTCACCAGGTCCCTGGCCGGCAGGGACCGGGGGAGCAGCCCGTCGTCCAGGTCGCTCTCCTGGGACACCACCAGCTCCACGCCCCGCTCGTTCGCCTGGGCCGTCTTGCCCAGCAGCAGGGCCGCAAGGACCGGCTCGCTCACGGCGGCCACCACCTGGTCGGTGAGAGCCTGCGCCAGTTCCAGCTCCGCCGTGGCGAACTCCACCGCCTCCTCCGCCCTCCCCAGCTCGATCAGCGACACCACCGTGTGCAGCCGGTTGGCGGCCTCGTGGGCCTGCGAGCGCAGCGCCTGCGTGAAGCCGCGCTCCGAGTCCAACTCGCCCATCAGGGACTGGAGCTCGGTGACGTCACGCAAGGTCACCACGGTGCCCCGCTGCTCGCCGCCCGACACCGGCGAGGTGTTCACCACGAGTACCCGGTCGGCCGTCAGATGCACCTCGTCGACCCGGGGCTCGGACGAGAGCAGCGCGCCCGTCAGCGGGGCCGGCAGACCGAGGTCGGCGACCGACAGCCCGACGGCCTCCCCGGACACCCCCAGCAGCTCCCGCCCGCCGTCGTTGATCAACGCCACCCTGTACTGCCCGTCCAGCATCAGCAGCCCCTCGCGCACCGCGTGCAGCGCCGCCTGGTGGTAGTCGTGCATCCGGCTGAGCTCGGCCGCGTTCATGCCGTGGGTGTGCCGGCGCAGGGACGCGTTGATGACGTACGTGCCGATCGCGCCGAGGGCGAGGGCCCCGGCCGCGACCCCGAACAGGGCTGTGACCTGGTCCTGCACCCGTTTGCTGATCGCCTCGACCTTGATGCCCGCGCTGACCATTCCGATGATCTTCTTGTGGTCGTCCTCGATCGGGGTGACCGCGCGGACGGACGCGCCGAGGGTGCCGGTGTAGGTCTCGGTGAAGGTCCGGCCCGCGAGGGCGGCCGCGGTGTTGCCGCGGAAGCGCTGGCCGATCTGGTCCTGGTCCGGATGGGTCCAGCGGATGCCCTCCGGATTCATGATCGTCACGAAGTCGACCTCCGTGTCCCGCATGACCCGCAGGGCGTACGGCTGGAGCTCCGCCGTGGGGTTCGCGGTGTGGATCGCCGCACGCACCGACGGCGAGTCGGCGACCGAGCGGGCCACCGCGGTGGCCTGGCGGCCCGCGGCCTCCTCGGCCTGGCCGCGGTCGCTGACGTAGGTGAACAGCGCGTAACCGGCGACGAGCACCGCTATCAGCACCGCCTGCATGGCGAAGAGCTGGCCGGCGAGGCTGCGTGGTCTCGGCAGGTCGGGGATGCGCATGTCGTCAGTGTGCCCCCGGCGTTAAGTGTGAACTAAATGAACGGAAGGGTGACCGCCCTCACAGGGCGGGAGATAGTCACGGCAATCCCCCATAACCCCCGGACGTGAGCCGCACTCCGGTGGACGCCGACGAAGACGTCAAGGAGGGCAGCCGTGGCCGCCAGCAGCACCCCCGATACGGCACCTGCCGCACCCGCAGTCAAGCGGGACCGCACCCACTATCTGTACATCGCGGTGATCGTCGCGGTCGCCATCGGCATCGCCGTGGGGCTCATCGCCCCCGACTTCGCCGTCGAGCTGAAGCCCATCGGCACCGGCTTCGTGAACCTGATCAAGATGATGATCTCGCCGATCATCTTCTGCACGATCGTTCTCGGCATCGGATCCGTACGCAAGGCCGCCAAGGTCGGCGCCGTCGGCGGCATCGCCCTCGGCTACTTCCTGGTCATGTCGCTGGTCGCCCTCGGCATCGGCCTCGTCGTCGGCAACATCCTGGAGCCGGGCACCGGCCTCGCGATCACCGACGCCGTGAAGGAGACCGGCCAGGCGCAGGTCTCGCCGGAGGCCAAGGACACCACCGAGTTCCTCCTCGGCATCATCCCCACCACGATCGTCTCCGCCTTCACCGAGGGCGAGGTCCTCCAGACCCTGCTCATCGCGCTGCTCTGCGGCTTCGCCCTGCAGGCCATGGGCAAGGCCGGCCAGCCGGTCCTGCGCGGCGTCGAGCACATCCAGCGCCTCGTCTTCCGTGTCCTGGCGATGGTGATGTGGGCCGCCCCGATCGGCGCCTTCGGCGCGATGGCCGCGGTCGTCGGCTCGGCGGGCGTGGACGCGCTCAAGAGCCTGGCCGTGCTGATGCTCGGCTTCTACGTCACCTGTTTCCTCTTCGTCTTCCTGGTGCTCGGCACGCTGCTGCGGATCGTCGCGGGTCTGAACATCCTGACGTTCTTCAAGTACCTCGGCCGCGAGTTCCTGCTGATCCTGTCCACCTCCTCCTCCGAGTCCGCGCTGCCGCGACTCATCGCGAAGATGGAGCACCTGGGCGTCAGCAAGCCGGTCGTCGGCATCACCGTCCCGACCGGCTACTCCTTCAACCTCGACGGCACCATGATCTACATGACCATGGCGTCCCTGTTCATCGCCGACGCCATGGGCACCCCGATGTCGCTCGGCGAGCAGATCCCGCTGCTGCTCTTCCTGCTGGTCGCCTCCAAGGGCGCGGCCGGCGTCACCGGCGCCGGCATGGCGACCCTGGCCGGCGGTCTGCAGTCGCACAAGCCCGCCCTGGTGGACGGCATCGGCCTCATCGTCGGCATCGACCGCTTCATGAGCGAGGCCCGCGCCCTCACCAACTTCGCCGGCAACGCGGTCGCCACGGTCCTGATCGGCACCTGGACCAAGGAGATCGACCGGGAGCGCGTCGACCTCGTGCTCGCCGGCGGGCTGCCCTTCGACGAGAAGACCCTGCTCGACGACTACGAGGGCGAGGCCGCCGGGGACGCCCCGGCGGACGTGCCCGAGCAGCGCGAGGGCGGCGAGAAGGAACTCGCCAAGGCCTGACCGTCCGCGCACTCCCCGAACCCCGAGTGTCCGGCCCCGCCTGAACCGGGGCCGGACACCCGGTCACTCTCTCCCCCCCCGCTTTCCCCCGGGCGTTACCCGCCCCACCTGCTCCGGGCGGCTGTGCACTCCCCCGTCGTTCAGCCGCCCGGTTTCTCCTTCTCCGGGTTCCCTTTCTCCGGGTTCCCTTTCTTCGGTTCACCGGCCCTCGCCACCAGTGCGGCGGCCAGCGCAGCGGGCACGCCCGCCGAGGTCAGCACCGTGACCGCGGCCGAGCGGCCCGCTTCGCGCGTGCCGAGCAGGCCCTCGTTCACCGCCTCGACCAGCGCGAACAGAATCTCCTCCTGCACATACGCCAGCGCGGGAGCCGGCAGCGGCGAGGCGAACACCCCCTCGTCCAGCCCACGCTGCAACAGCCGTACGGTGCTCTCGCGGACCGGGGCCAGCCGCTCCCGGACGCCTCGGTCGGTGACCGTGCGCCGGGCCAGCGTGACCAGCAGGCGATAGCGGTCGGCGACCTCCCAGACCGCGAGCACCGAGCGGGCCAGCGCGTTCGCCGGATCCACGGCCCCCTCGCGCCCCGCCGCCTGCGCGGCCGCCAGCGCCTCCACCGCCCCGTCCACCAGCGTCCCGATCAACGCCTCCCGGCTCGGAAAGTGCCCGTACACCGTCCGTCGTACGACGCCCGCGGCCCGTGCGATCCGGTCCATGGACGCGTCCGGGTCCCGCATCAGCTCGGCGAGGGCCACATCGAGTATCCGGCGGCGGTTCGCGTCGGCGCGGGTGGGGTTACCGGGGGTCATGGCGGCCATTGTGCCCGCCCCGGGGGGAGCGGCCCCAAGATCTCGGCCACTCGACGATCCTCACCGACCTCTTACCCGCGTCCACTAGCGTGCCGCGCCGGTCGAACGATGTGGGAGGCACGGGGGATGAAGATCGACTGGGACCGGCGGACGTGTGCGCGGCGCGGGCATGTGACGTACGCGCCGGACGAGGCGCTGCTACGGGCTCGGCTGCACGCGGAGACCGCCCTCGGGGACGTCTGGCGCTGTCTGCGCTGCGGCGACTTCGCGCTCGGCGCGCCGCACGGCTCGGGACCGGCGGCCGACGCCCCGCTCGTGCCGCGCGGCAAGGTGCTGCGGGACCTGTTCATCCTGCGCTTCCTGGCGATCGAGCGGGCGGTGCGCGGGGTGTTCATCGTGCTGGTCGCGGCGGCCGTGTGGAGGTTCAGCAACTCCCAGGACGCCGTGCGCCGGCTCTTCGACGAGTATCTGGACGTCTTCCGCCCGGTGTTCCGGCACTTCCACTACGACCTCGACCACTCACCGGTCGTCGGCACCATCCAGAAGACCTTCGGCTACCGGCACTCCACGCTGCTGCTGGTGGCGGTGCTGCTGCTGGCGTACGCGCTGATCGAGCTCGTCGAGGCGGTGGGCCTCTGGTACGCCAGGCGCTGGGCGGAGTATCTGACGGTCGTCGCCACCGCCGCCTTCCTCCCGCTGGAGATCTACGAACTCACCGAGCACGTCAGCTGGTTGAAGATCGCCACCCTGGTCCTCAACGTCCTCGCCGTCGTCTACATCCTGCTGGCCAAAAGGCTGTTCGGCCTCCGCGGCGGCCACCGCGCCTTCGAGGCGGAGCGCCGCGGGGCCTCCCTGCTGGAGGTCGAGGAGTCGGCCGGGGTGACAGAGGCGACGGCGGCGAGCTGATCCAGGGGACGTCATCGCCCCCGCCCCCCGCCCCCCACCGCCCTCTGTCGCCCTCCCCTCACCCCTCCCGCTCCAGCGCCCCCGCCAGCCGCGCCCTCTCCTCCTCGTCCAGCACCAGGTCGGCCGCCCCCGCCGAGTCCCGGATGGTCTGCGGGCGGCTCGCTCCCGGGATCGGGATCACCGTGGAGGAGCGGGTCAGGAGCCAGGCGAGGCCGATCTGCTGGGGGCTCACCCCGCGCTCGCGGGCGATCTCGTGGAACGCGCCGAAGCGCGGGGCGTCCGCCGGCCGGGACGACGGTCCGTCCAGGGCGCTGCGGGAGAGGCCGCCCAGGGGGCTCCACGGCAGGAACGCCAGGCCCAGGTCCGCCGCCAGCCGCAGCTCGGGCTCGCTGTCGCGCACCGCGGGCGAGTACCGGTTCTGCACGGAGACCAGCCGGTCGCCGAGGATCGCGTGGGCCCGGCGGATCTGCTCCGCGTCCGTGTTGGAGACGCCGGCCAGCCGGATCTTGCCCTCGTCGAGCAGGTCCCGCAGCGCGCCGACCGACTCCTCGAAGGGGACCGCCGGGTCGGGCTTGTGGAGCTGGTAGAGGCCGATCGCCTCGAGGCCGAGCCGGCGCAGGGAGGCCTCGGCGGCGGCCTTCAGACGGCGGGGGTCGCCGTTCACCGTCCAGTCCGAGCCGGCCGGTCGGCCGCGGCCGCCCTTCGTCGCCACCAGCACGCCGTCCCGGGAACCGCCGTAGGAGGCCAGGGCGCGGGCCAACAGGCGTTCGTTGTGGCCGGGGTCCTCGCCGGGCAGGTGGTAGGAGTCGGCCGTGTCCAGCAGGGTCACGCCCGCGTCGAGCGCCGCGTGGACGGTGGCCAGGGCGCGCGCCTCGTCGGGGCGGCCCTCGACGGACAGCGGCATCGCACCGAGCCCTATCGCGCTCACCCGCAGGCCGCCCAGGGTGCGGTACCGCACGTCAGGCGTCCTTTCCGAGGGTCTCGGCGACGGCTGTCGGCAGCCAGCGCCGGGCGTCGCCGAAGGCGAAGCCGAGCTTCGTGGCACGGGAGTTGTCCATGCCGTAGGAGCGGAAGAAGGAGAACGGCGAGACCTCGCCCACTTCGACCTCCTGGAAGGAGACCGGCTCGCCGCCGGGCACCCGAGCCGCCACCGCCGCCACCAGTTCGTCCGTGGTCAGCGGGCCGTGGGACGCCGCGTTGACCGGGCCCGCGAAGTCCTCGCCCACCGCCCAGAACAGGAAGTCGGCGATCTCCTCGACATGGATGTACGTCGCCGGGTGGTTCACCGTCGGCACGGTGATCGGCTCGCCGGCGCGGATGCGGGAGGCGTAGTGCTCCAGCCGTCCGGTGAAGTCGTCGTCCCCGCCCAGGACATGGGCGACGCGCACGGCGACGTAGGGGAACGCGGGGTCCGCCGCGAACACGGCCTCCGCCTGCCTCTTGCCCTCGCCGTAGTGGGCATCGAGGAACTCCGGTTCGTCCCAGGGGAGTTCCAGGTCCACGGTCACGCTCAGCGGATCGACGTCGGTCTCCCGCACCGGCGCGAGGGAGTCCTCGTGCTCGTACACCTCGACCGTCGACGTCATCACATAGCGGCGGGCGCGGCCGGCGAAGACCCGGCGGGCGACGGTCGCCTGGCGCGGGGTGTAGCAGACCTGGTCGACGACGACGTCGAAGGTGCGGGAACCGAGGGCCGAGTTCAGCGCCGTCTCGTCGTCGCGGTCGGCGACCAGGTGGACCGCGCCCGGGGGCGGGGCCGACGAGCCGCGGTTCAGCACCGTCACCCGGTCCCCGGCGGCCAGGAGCCGTGCGATGAGCCGCTTGCCGAAATAGCGGTTTCCCCCGATGACCAAGACCTCTCGTTTCTCCATGGTCATAATTCTTCCGGTCCGCATGGGTGTTCTGAAGGGGGAGACATGGGAGTTCCGGCCGCCGCACCGAAAGAACCACGGCAGCTGCGAGGCGCAGCCAGGGAAACGTCGGTGGCCTTCGACGGGCTGGACCGGCAGATCCTCCGGCTTCTGCAGACCGACGGCCGGATCAAGCTCAGCGAGCTGGGGCGACGCGTCCGGCTGAGCCCGGCGGCGGTCACCGAGCGGGTGCGCCGACTGGAGAGCGCGGGCGTGATCAGCGGCTACGGCGCCCAGGTCGTCCCCGGCCGGCTCGGTTACGGCATCCAGGCGTTCATCCGGGTCAACCCGCACGGCGGCTACAACCTGAAGCACCCCAGGACCCTGGAGCTGATCGAGCGCCCCGAGATCACCGAGGTGCACCATGTCGTCGGCGAGGACTGCTGGCTCCTGAAGGTCGCCGTCCGGGACACGGTCCACCTGGAGGAGGTCCTCGGGGAGATCTCCGCGCTCGGGCGGACCACGACGTCGATCGTGCTGACGTCGCCGGTGCCGCGGAAACCGCTCTTGCCCTGACGTCGACGTCAAGCCTTACGTTCGTAGGCATGCGAATCGGCGAGCTGGCCGCACGGGCCGGGACCACGACGCGGGCTCTGCGGTACTACGAGTCGCGGGGGCTGCTGCCCGCGCGGCGCGGCGACAACGGGTACCGGACGTACGACGAGGACGATCTGAAGCTGCTGCGGCAGATCAGGACGCTGCAGGACTTCGGGTTCGACCTGGAGGAGACGCGGCCGTTCGTGGAGTGCCTGCGCGCCGGGCACCCGCAGGGCGACGCCTGCCCCGCCTCGCTCGCGGTCTACCGGCGCAAGCTGGACGAGCTCGACGCGCTGATCGGCGAGCTGCGGGCGGTGCGGGAGCAGGTCGCCGGGCAGCTCGTGCGCGCCGAGCTGGCCGCCGGCGCGCTGGTTCCGGGGAGTCCGGAACCCGGGTGCGAACTGGGAGGACAACAGCTGTGACCAAGGCGGTCGGAGTGCCCGAGGTGACGGACGCGGACTTCGCGGCGGAGGTGATCGACGCGGAGCTGCCGGTGCTGGTGGAGTTCACGGCCGACTGGTGTCCGCCGTGCCGGCAGATGGGGCCGGTGCTCAGCGCGCTGGCGGCGGAGGAGGGCGAGCGGCTGAAGGTGGTGCAACTGGACGTGGACGCCAACCCCGAGACCACGAACGCGTACAAGGTGCTGTCGATGCCGACCTTCATGGTCTTCCAGGGCGGCGAGCCCGTGAAGGCGATGGTGGGGGCCCGGCCGAAGCGGCGGCTGCTGGAGGAGCTGTCCGACGTGCTGTGATCCCGGCAGGGAAAGAAGAAATCCCCCGAGCAATTGCGCTCGGGGGATTTCTCTGCGTATATTCAATGATTCGCGACTTCAGGATAATCGAGTCGCAAAGAAGTTCACTGAGCGCAGTATATCCGGCCGGGAGCGGAATTGTCAAACACCGACTTTCCAGATAGTGAATTGCGGGATGAGCAGGAATTCATCGACGCCCTGTACACCCGCGTGGACGCCCTGCGCGGCCACACCGAGGCCGCGGTCACCGACGCGCTCGCCCAGGGCGTCGCGCCCATGCAGGCCCGCCTGGAACGGGACATCCTCGTCGCCGAGCGCTCCGGGCTGCTGGCCGCGCTGAACGCGGTGGACGGCTCCCTCTGCTTCGGCCGCATCGACCTCACCTCGGGCGCCCGCCACCACATCGGCCGGATCGGCCTGCGCACCGAGGACGCCGAGCGCACGCCGTTCCTCATCGACTGGCGGGCCGACGTCGCCCGCCCCTTCTACCTGGCCACCGGGCACACCCCGATGGGCCTGCGCCGCCGCCGGCACCTCACCACCTCCGGCCGCCGGGTCACCGCCCTGCACGACGAGATCCTCGACCTCGGCGACGCCACCCGCACCGGCCACGAGGACCCCACCGGCGACGCCGTCCTGCTCGCCGCGCTCGACTCCGCGCGCACCGGCCGGATGAGCGACATCGTGCAGACCATCCAGGCCGAACAGGACGAGATCATCCGGGCCCCGCACCGCGGGGTGCTGGTCGTCGAGGGCGGCCCGGGCACCGGCAAGACCGCCGTCGCCCTGCACCGCGCCGCCTATCTCCTCTACGAGCACCGGGAACTGCTCGCCCGGCGCGCCGTCCTCATCGTCGGCCCCAACCCCGCCTTCCTCGGCTACATCGGCGAGGTGCTCCCCTCACTGGGCGAGACCGGCGTGCTGCTGGCGACGGTCGGCGAGCTCTACCCGGGCGTACGGGCCACGGCGACGGACACCCCCCAGGCGGCCGCGGTGAAGGGCCGCGCCGCGATGGCGGACGTGCTCGCCGCCGTCGTACGCGACCGGCAGGCGCTGCCCGATCCGGTGCTCGCCATCGAGCACGACCGCGAGGTCCTGATGCTCGACGACGGACTGGTGGGCATGGCCCGCGAGCGCACCCGGGCCGTCAACCTGCCGCACAACGCGGCCCGCGAGCACTTCGAGGGCCACATCCTCAACACGCTGACGGACATGGTCGCCGAGCGCATCGGCACGGACCCCTACGACGGCTCGAACATGCTGGACGCCAGCGACATCACCCAGATCCGCGACGAGCTCGCCGAGAACCCCGAAGTATGGTCCGCCATCGACCGGCTGTGGCCGCGGATCACCCCCCAGCGCCTGGTCGCCGACTTCCTCGCCCACCCCGAGGAGTACGTCGGCGACGAGGACGCCGCCGCGATCCGCCGGCCGGTGACCCGGGCGTGGACCGTCGCGGACGTGCCGCTGCTCGACGAGGCGGCCGAACTGCTCGGCGAGGACGACCGGGTGGCCCGGGCGCTGGCGGAGCGGGAGCGCGAGACGCAGGTCGCCTTCGCGCAGGGCGTCCTCGACGTCTCCTACGCCTCCCGCACCTACGAGTTCGAGGACAAGGAGGACGGCGACCCCGACGGCTCCGAGGTGCTGTCCGCGCACGACATCATCGACGCCGAACGGTTCGCCGAACGGCACGAGGAGGACGACCACCGCAGCGCCGCCGAGCGCGCGGCGGCCGACCGGACCTGGGCGTTCGGGCACATCATCGTCGACGAGGCGCAGGAGCTGTCGCCGATGGCGTGGCGGCTGCTCATGCGGCGCAGCCCGACCCGCTCGATGACCCTGGTCGGCGACCCGGCGCAGACCGCGGAGGCGGCCGGCGTCGGCTCCTGGTCGGACATCCTCGCCCCCTATGTCGAGGACCGCTGGGAGCACACCCGGCTCGGCGTCAACTACCGCACCCCGGCCGAGATCATGGAGGTCGCGGCAGCGGTGGTGCGCGCCCAGGACCCCGGCTTCGAGCCGCCGAGCTCCGTCCGCTCCACCGGCGTACGGCCCTGGGCGCGCGCCGCCGACGGCGACCTGCCCGGCGCGGTCGCCGAGGCGGTGGCCGAGCTGACCCCCGCCGAGGGGCGGCTCGCGGTGATCGCGCCGCGCGCCCTGCATCGCGCACTGGCCGCCCGGCTCGACGGGGTGCGCGCGGGTGCGGAGCCGGACCTGACCCGGACCGTCGTCCTGCTGGACCCCCGCCAGTCCAAGGGCCTGGAGTTCGACTCCGTCCTCGTCGTCGAACCCGCGCGGTACGGAGCCAGCGATCTGTACGTCGCCCTGACCCGGGCCACCCAGCGGCTCGGGATCGTCCACGGCGAGGAACTGCCGACGGCGCTGGCCAAGGCCCTCGGGTAGTCCCCGGGCAGTCCCGGGGAGGAGCTCGGGCGGGCCCGGGGCAGTCCTCGGAGTAACGCAGGATCACCAAGACGTAACAGTTCACGCCGTGATCACTGCGCGTGCACGGCCGGTGCGGTAAGCGTGGCGGTATGGAAGCGCACCCCCACGCCCTCGCACCGGCCGACAGTCCCGCACTCGGCTCGCTGCCCGTGGAACCCCTGCTCACCGCGGAGTTCGACGCGGACCCCGGCGCGGTGTACCGGCGGCTGCGGCGTACGTACGGCCCCGTGGCCCCCGTCGGCCTCATGGGCGTACCGGTGTGGCTCGTGCTGGACTACCGGGAGGTCCTGGAGGTCCTGCGCAACGAGAGCCTGTGGCGGCGCGACGTCCGTTGCTGGCGCGCCCGGGCGCAGGGCGAACTGCCGCCCGACTGGCCGCTGCTGGCCGGCTACGAGGTACGGCAGATGATGTTCATGGACGAGGAGGAGCACCGGGCGGCCCGCCGCACCCACCACGCGGCCCTGCGCCCCTTCCAGGACGCCAGGACCCCCGAGGGCTGGGAGCTGCGCTCCGCCGTGGCCCGGTACGCCGACGAACTCGTCGCCCTGCTGGCCGCCGAGTCGGGCCGTACCGGCTTCGCCGACCTGAGCGCGCAGTACACCCGGCCGCTGCTGCTGATGGTCACCACCAAGCTGTTCGGCTGCCCGGTCGAGCTGGGCGACGAACTGGTCATGGACCTGTGGCGGATGCTCGACGGAGGCCCCGACGCGGGCCCCGCCACGGGGAGGGCGCTGGCCGCCTTCACCCGGCTCGCCGCCCACCGCCGTGCGGTGCCCGGCGACGACCTCACCTCGTACCTGTTGCTGGCCGATCCCGACCTCAGCGACGAGCAGCTCGGCCGGGAACTGTTCATGAACGCCGTCTACCTCAACGACATCACCGGCAACATGGTCCTCAACACCCTGCTGGAGGTGCTGCGCGGCAACGCCACGGTCCGCCGCAGCCTCTCCGCCGGGCAGCTGGGCGAGACCGTGAACCGGGCGGCCCTCGCCAACCCGCCGGTCGCCAACATGTGCTTCCGGTTCGCCGCGCGGGACGTGCCGCTGGGCGGGTTCTGGATCCGGGCCGGCGACATCGTGTCCCCGTCCGCCGCGGCCGCCCACCAGGACCTGCTGGCCATCGGCTCCTCCCACATGGTCGGCTCCACCGTCTCCACCCGCGCCCATCTGGGCTGGGGCGCGGGCCCGCACCAGTGTCCCAGCGCGGCCCGCGAACTCGGCTCGCTGATCGTCACCACCGCCGTGGGCCGCGTCTTCGACCACTTCACCCAGGCCGAACTGACCCTCCCGCACGACCAGTTGCCCTGGCGCTCGGGCCCGGTGGTACGAGGCCTGAAGGTGCTGCCGGTCCGCTACGCACTGAACCCCGCCCTCACCCCCGCCCACCGGAGCGGCGAACTCGTCCCGGCGGGCGACGCCCCGACGGGCGGCGACCGGCAGGCCAGGGGGCTGCTGGCGGCCCTGCGCAGGCTGATGTTCGGGGGCGGCTGACGTCCGGGGGCGGCGGCGGGGCCTAGGCAGGCCGCAGCCACACCGTCGCGAGCGGGGGCAGGGTGAGGCGGAGGCTCGCCGGGCGGCCGTGCCAGGGCTGGGGCTCGGGCTTGAGCGGGTCGGACCGGGCGACGCCGCTGCCGCCGTACGCCGTCGCGTCCGTGTTGAGGTCCTCGTGCCAGGCGAGGACGTCGTCGGGGACGCCCAGGCGGTAGTCGTGGCGGACGACGGGGGAGAAGTTGGAGACGGACAGGAGGGGGGAGCCCTCGACGTCGTAGCGGAGGAAGGCGAAGACGTTGTCCTCGGCCGCGTCGCCGACCACCCACTGGAAGCCGGCCGGGTCGGTGTCCCGCTGCCACAGGGCGGGGGTCCGCCGGTAGCCGGCGTTGAGGTCGCGCACCAGGTCGCGAACGCCGCGGTGGTCGGCCTCCGCCCCGTAGGCGGGGTCCAGCAGCCACCAGTCGGGGCCGTGCGCCTCGGACCACTCCGCGCCCTGGGCGAACTCCTGCCCCATGAAGAGGAGCTGCTTGCCCGGATGGGCCCACATGAACGCGAGGTAGGCCCGCAGGTCGGCGCGCTGCTGCCACCAGTCGCCCGGCATCTTCGACACCAGGGAGCGCTTGCCGTGCACGACCTCGTCGTGGGAGATCGGCAGGACGTAGTTCTCGCTGTAGGCGTACACCATCGAGAACGTCATCTCGTGGTGGTGGTATCTGCGGTGCACCGGCTCATGGCTCAGATACGCGAGCGAGTCGTGCATCCAGCCCATGTTCCACTTCAGCCCGAAACCGAGCCCCCCGAAGCCGCTCGGGCCCGGAAGGTGCGTGGCCCGGGTGACGCCGTCCCAGGCCGTCGACTCCTCCGCGATCGTGACGACGCCCGGACTGCGCCGGTAGACCGTCGCGTTCATCTCCTGGAGGAACGCCACCGCGTCCAGGTTCTCCCGGCCGCCGTGCTCGTTCGGGGTCCACTGGCCCGGCTCGCGCGAGTAGTCGAGGTAGAGCATCGAGGCCACGGCGTCCACCCGCAGGCCGTCGATGTGGAACTCCTCGCACCAGTAGGTGGCGTTGGCCACCAGGAAGTTGCGCACCTCGCGCCGCCCGAAGTCGAACTCCAGCGTCCCCCAGTCGGGATGGGCGGCGCGCAGCGGGTCGGAGTGCTCGTACAGCGGACGCCCGTCGAACTCGGCCAGCGCCCAGTCGTCGCGCGGGAAGTGCGCCGGCACCCAGTCCATGAGCACCCCGACGCCCGCCTGGTGCAGGGCGTCGACCAGGTACTTGAAGTCGTCCGGCGTGCCGAGCCGGGCCGTGGGCGCGTAGAACCCGGTGACCTGATACCCCCAGGAGCCGCCGAACGGATGCTCCGCGACCGGCATCAGCTCGACATGCGTGAAGCCCAGGTCCTTGACGTACGCCGGGAGCTGATCGGCCAGTTGACGGTACGTCAGTCCCGGTCGCCAGGAGGGGAGATGGACCTCGTATATGGAGAAGGGCGCTTCGTGTACGGGGAGTTCGGCGCGCCGCGCCAGCCACTCCTCGTCGCCCCACGTGTAGTGCGAGGCCGTCACGATCGACGAGGTGCTCGGGGGGACCTCCGTGCGCCGGGCCAGCGGATCGGCGCGCAGGGTGTGCGAGCCGTCGGGGCGGGTGATGTCGAACTTGTACAGCTCGCCCTCGCCCAGCCCCGGCACGAACAGCTCCCACACCCCCGAGGAGCCGAGCGAACGCATCGGATGCCCGGTGCCGTCCCAGAAGTTGAAGGCCCCGGCCAGCCGCACCCCGCGCGCGTTCGGAGCCCACACCGCGAACCGGGTGCCGCTCACGCCCTCGTGGACCGTCGGGTGCGCGCCGAGCACCGTCCACAGCTCCTCGTGCCGGCCCTCGCCGAGCAGATGCAGGTCCAGATCGCCCAGCGTGGGCAGGAAGCGGTACGCGTCCGCGAGCTCCACGGCCGCGTCGTCGTACGCCACCAGAAGCCGGTAGTCCGGGACCTCCGTCAGGGGCGCCAGCGCCGAGAAGAAGCCGTCGCCGTCGTCGTGCAGCTCGGCGCGCAGCTCCCCCGCGACGACGGTGACGGACCGCGCGTACGGGCGCAACGCCCGGAAGACGACCCCGCCGGGCGCCGGATGCGCGCCGAGCACGGCGTGCGGGTCGTGATGCGTGCCGGCCAGCAGCCGCTCGCGGTCGACAGCTTCGGCTGCTGTCGTGCCTGTCGCCTTCTTCTTCGGGGGAGTCACGTGCGGGTTCTCCTCAGTGGCAGGTCAGGACAGGGCCGATCAGGGCAGGGCCGGTCAGGGCAGGTCGGGGGCGGCGAGGCGGTGGATCGCGGACAGCGGTACGGCGAGCCAGTCGGGGCGGTGACGGGCTTCGTAGACGGCTTCGTAGACCGCCTTGTCCGTCTCGTAGGCCCGCAGGAGCACGGGATCGGTGCGCGGGTCGCGGCCGGCGACCTCGGCGTATCCGGAGCAGTAGGCCGCCCGGCAGGCGGACGCCCAGCCGGGGGCCGGCGGGTCGGACGAGTGGGCCGCGTAGTCGAAGGACCGCAGCATCCCCGCCACGTCCCGCACGGCCGGCTGCGCCATCCGCCGCTCGGCCAGCGGCCGGGCCGGCTCGCCCTCGAAGTCGATCAGCGACCACCGGCCGGTCGGCGCGCGCAGGCACTGCCCGAGGTGCAGATCGCCGTGGACGCGCTGGGCGGTCCAGGTGCAGCCCTCGGCCGCGAGATCGGCCAGCGCCGTGAAGGCGGTGCGCAGCGCGGGCGCGTACGGGCGCAGCGCCGGCACCGCCTGGGCTGCCGCGTCCAGCCGTGCGGCCATGCCGTCCGCCAGCGGCCGTATCTGGGAGGCGCCCAGGGTCGCCGTGGGCAGCGCCCGGGCCAGCGCCCCGTGCACCTCGGCGGTGGCCCGCCCCAGCGCCCGCGCCTCCGCGCCGAAGTCCTCGCCCTTGGCCAGCTCCCGCAGCGCCAGCTCCCAGCCGTCCGAGGCCCCTTGCAGATACGGCTGGAGCACGGCCAGCACGGACGACTCCCCCGGGCCCTCCGGGTCCAGGTCCGCGTGCATCCACGCCGTGGGCGCGGGCACCCGGGGGCAGCCCTCGCGGGCCAGCGCCAGCGGCAGCTCCAGATCGGGGTTGACGCCCGGCACGACCTTGCGCAACAGCTTCAGGATGAACGTATCTCCATAGACGACGGACGAGTTCGACTGTTCGCCGGTCATCAGGCGGGGCACCAGCCCCGGGCGGATCTCCTGGGCCGGGTCGCGGTCGCAGCGCAGGGCGCCGATCCTGGCCCGGGTGCGCAGCGCCTCCAGGAGCACCTCGGCGGGCCGGGCGTCGTACAGCGCGTCGTACACGGTCCGGCCGGTCAGCGGACCGTCCGTGACGTGTCCGATCAGCGCGGGGGCCAGCCGGGGCGGCAGGGCCGCGCGGGCGCCGACGAGGAGCTGGTAGCAGTCGCCCGGGGTGTCCGGCTGGTGGGCGCGGACCAGCAGATGGAAGAGGCCGAGCCGGGAGGCGGCCGGCAGCAGCTCGGTGCCCGCCGCCAGCGAGAACCCGGTGACCGGACGCCCCTTGCCGGCGAACCAGCGCTGCCGTGGCAGCCACTCCCGCAGCAGGGGGTCGAGTGACGCGAGGAGGCCGGGGCTTGTCGTGCCGGAGAGTGTGACCGTGTCCGCCATGGCGTCACATTCCTTTCCCCGGGGGGTCGGGGTGTTACTGATGGGTGCCCCGGGCGAGGCAGCGGAAACCGCCCCGCCGTCGGGTTCTCTACGGCGGTTCTCCCGGTGGTTCTACACGGCGTCCCGGCGCAGCCGGAACCAGTAGAAGCCGTGCCCCGCCAGAGTGAGCAGATACGGCAGCTCGCCCACGGCCGGGAAACGCACTCCGCCGAACAGTTCCACCGGGTACCGCCCGTTGAACCGGCTCAGGTCCAGCTCGGTGGGCTGTGCGAAGCGGGAGAAGTTGTGCACGCACAGGACCAGGTCGTCCTCTCCCTCCCCCGGAGGGGCCTCGCGCAGGAAGGCGAGGACGGCGGGGTTGGAGGAGGGCAGTTCGGTGTAGGAGCCGAGTCCGAAGGCCGAGTTCTGCTTGCGGATCTCGATCATGCGGCGGGTCCAGTGCAGCAGCGAGGAGGGCGACGACATCGACGCCTCGACGTTGGCCACCTGGTAGCCGTAGACGGGATCCATGATGGTCGGCAGGACGAGCCGCGCGGGGTCGCAGGAGGAAAAACCTGCGTTGCGATCCGGTGTCCACTGCATCGGGGTGCGCACGGCGTCGCGGTCGCCGAGCCAGATGTTGTCGCCCATGCCGATCTCGTCGCCGTAGTAGAGGATCGGCGAGCCGGGGAGGGAGAGGAGGAGGGCGGTGAAGAGCTCGATCTGGTTGCGGTCGTTGTCCAGCAGGGGGGCGAGGCGGCGGCGGATGCCGATGTTGGCGCGCATGCGCGGGTCTTTGGCGTATTCCGCGTACATGTAGTCGCGTTCTTCGTCGGTGACCATTTCGAGGGTGAGCTCGTCGTGGTTGCGCAGGAAGATGCCCCATTGGCAGCGGGAGGGGATCGCGGGGGTCTTGGCGAGGATTTCCGAGACGGGGTAGCGGGATTCGCGTCGTACGGCCATGAAGATGCGGGGCATGACGGGGAAGTGGAAGGCCATGTGGCATTCGTCGCCGCCGGAGGCGTAGTCGCCGAAGTAGTCGACGACGTCCTCGGGCCACTGGTTGGCCTCCGCCAGGATCACCGTGTCCGGATAGTGCGCGTCGATCTCCTTGCGGACCCGCTTGAGGAACTCATGGGTCGCAGGAAGGTTTTCGCAGTTGGTGCCCTCGGCCGCGTAGAGATACGGCACGGCGTCCAGCCGGAAGCCGTCGATGCCCAGGTCCAGCCAGAACCGCAGCGCGGAGATCATCTCCTCCTGCACGGCCGGGTTCTCGTAGTTGAGGTCCGGCTGGTGGGAGAAGAAGCGGTGGAAGAAGTACTGCTTGCGGACCGGGTCGAAGGTCCAGTTGGAGACCTCGGTGTCGACGAAGATGATGCGGGCGTCGGCGTACTGCTTGTCGTCGTTCGCCCACATGTAGTAGTCGCCGTAGGGCCCGTCGGGGTCTTTGCGCGATTCCTGGAACCACGGGTGCTGGTCGCTGGTGTGGTTCATGACGAAGTCGATGATGACGCGCATGCCGCGCTGGTGTGCGGCGTCGACGAATTCGACGAAGTCGGCGAGGTCGCCGAATTCCGGGAGGACGGAGGTGTAGTCGGAGACGTCGTAGCCGCCGTCCCTCAGGGGCGATTTGAAGAAGGGCGGGAGCCAGAGGCAGTCGACTCCGAGCCATTGCAGGTAGTCGAGTTTGGCGGTGATGCCCTTGAGGTCGCCGACGCCGTCGCCGTTGCTGTCCTGGAAGGAGCGGACGAGGACCTCGTAGAAGACGGCGCGTTTGAACCACTCGGGGTCGCGGTCCTTGGCGGGAGTGTCCTCGAAGGTGTCCGGAACGGGCTCATTGACGATCATCGTGTGGGTGACCCTCCGATCTGCGGGTTGGACGGTCGCAGGACGGTGAGTACGTGCGCGGGCCGGGTGCCCGGTTCGAGGCGCACGTAGTTGGCCCTGCCCCAGTAGTAGGTCTCGCCGGTGAGCTCGTCGCGCACCGGTGCCGACTCGTGCCATTCCAGGCCGAGTTGCGGCATGTCCAACGAGACCGTGGCCTCCTGGGTGTGGTGGGGGTCGAGGTTGACGACCACCAGAACCGTGTTCGAACCGCTCCTCTTCGAGTAGACGATCACCGCTTCCCGGTCGGCGTGATGGAAGTGCAGATCGCGCAGCTGGTGCAGCGCCGGGTTCGCCCGTCGGATGTCGTTGAGCTGGGTGACGAGGGGGGCGAGGGTGCGGCCCTCGCGTTCGGCGGCTGCCCAGTCGCGTGGCCTGAGCTGGTATTTCTCGGAGTCGAGGTATTCCTCGCCGCCGGTTTTGAGGGGGGTGTTCTCGTAGAGTTCGTAGCCGCTGTAGAGGCCCCAGGTGGGGGAGAGGGTGGCGGCGAGGACGGCGCGGATGGCGAAGGCGGGCGGGCCGCCGTGCTGGAGGTATGCGTGGAGGATGTCGGGGGTGTTGGCGAAGAGGTTGGGCCGCATGGAGGCGGCCGACTCGCCGGAGAGCTCGGTGAAGTAGTCGGTGAGCTCCTGTTTGGTGTTGCGCCAGGTGAAGTAGGTGTAGGACTGCTGGAAGCCGATCTCGGCGAGGGTGCGCATCATGGCGGGGCGGGTGAAGGCCTCGGCGAGGAAGACGACGTCGGGGTCGGCGGCGTTGATCTCGGCGATGACGCGTTCCCAGAAGACGACGGGTTTGGTGTGGGGGTTGTCGACGCGGAAGATCCGTACCCCGTAGGACATCCAGTGGCGCAGGACGCGGAGGGTCTCGGCGACGAGGCCGTCGAGGTCGGCGTCGAAGGCGACGGGGTAGATGTCCTGGTACTTCTTGGGCGGGTTCTCGGCGTGGGCGATGGTGCCGTCGGGGCGGTGGTGGAACCACTCGGGGTGCTTCTCCACCCAGGGGTGGTCGGGGGAGCACTGGAGGGCGAAGTCGAGGGCGATCTCGAGGCCGAGGTCCTGGGCTTGCTGTACGAACCAGGCGAAGTCGTCGAGGGTGCCGAGGTCGGGGTGGACGGCGTCGTGTCCGCCTTCGGGGGAGCCGATGGCCCAGGGGACGCCGACGTCGTCGGGGGTGGCGTCGAGGGTGTTGTTGCGGCCCTTGCGGCAGGTGGCGCCGATGGGGTGGATGGGCGGGAGGTAGACGACGTCGAAGCCCATGGCGGCGATCGCGGGGAGTCTGCGGGCGGCGGTGCGGAAGGTGCCGTGCGGGCGCTCGGGGGTGCCCTCGGAACGCGGGAAGAACTCGTACCACGCGCCGTAGAGGGCGCGTTCGCGCTCGACGAGGAGGGGCAGCGGGTCGGAGGCGGTGACCAGCTCCCGCAGCGGGTGGCGGGCGAGGACGGCGTCCACCTCAGGCGTCGACGCCGCCGCGAGCCGGGAGACCGGCGGGCGGGCGTCGTCGCGCAGGGCGTCGACCGCGGCGAGGAGCACGGCCCGTTTCCGCTTCGCGCCGGGCTTGGACACGCCGGTGGCCGCCCGCTCGTAGAGGCGTGCGCCTTCCTCGAGGACCAACTCCGTGTCCATCCCCGCCGGGATCTTGATCCGGGCGTGGCGCCGCCAGGTGGCGACCGGATCGCTCCAGGCCTCGACCGTGTACGTCCACCGGCCCGGCGCGTCCGGCGTGACGTCCGCGCCCCACCGGTCGGTGCCGGGGGCGAGTTCACGCATCGGGGTCCAGGGACCCGGGCGGCCTTCGGGGTCGTACAGCACGGCGTTGGCGGCGACCGCGTCGTGTCCTTCGCGGAACACGGTGGCCGAGATCTCGAACGTCTCACCGGTGACCGCCTTGGCGGGCCTGCGCCCGTGCTGGACGATCGGGCGGACGTCGAGGACGGGGATGCGCCCGACGGCCGTGCCGACTGTGCCGACTGTGCCGGCTGTGCCGGCCATGTCGGCCGGGTCGGCTGTCCGGGCTGCTTCGGTGTGCTTCGTCGGGGGTGTTGACGAGTGGCGCCTGGCTGGCATGACCGCTCCTGTCCGCATCAACGGGGGGTGGGCGGATGGATGTGGGGAGGTGGGTCCTGCTGGGAAGTGCTGGGAAGTGCTGAGGAATGCCGGGGGGTGCTGAGGGGTGTGCCGGGGGCGTACGGGGGTCGTGTACCCCGGGCGTACCGGAGGAGCCTTCCCACCCTATTCGGGTGAGCAATCCGGCACTTTGTTAACTACTCACGCGTATGTCCGCGCACGGGACCGGCCCCGCTCAGGAGGAATGGAGCCGGTTGCGACGTCCCGCCGCCGTTGCCGCCTAGAACGGCGGCACCTGCAGGAGTTTGTTCGGCGAACCGGGGCCCCGGCCGGAGACCTTGCCGTTCGCCGCTCCCGCGACCAGCGCCCTGGCGACCTGAGCGGGGGTGGCCGTCGGGTGGTCGGCCAGATAGAGCGCGGCCGCGCCCGCCGCGTGCGGCGCCGCCGTCGACGTACCGGAGTAGGTCGCCCGGCCGGTGTCGCTCGGGTACGACGCGGAGGTGATCGACACGCCCGGGGCGAACAGGTCGAGCGCCGAGCCGTGGTTGGAGTAGCCGACCCTGGCGTCCTGGCGGTCGGTGGCTCCGACGGTGACGGCCTCGCGTACGTCGGCGGGGGAGTACAGAGCGGCCGCCCGGCCCTCGTTGCCGGCGGCGACGGTGTAGGTGACGCCGGACCGGATGGAGGCGCGGACGGCGGCGTCCAGTTGGACGTTGTAGGAGCCGCCCAGGCTGAGGTTGGCGACGGCGGGCCGGTGCGCGTGCCGGGTGACCCAGTCGATGCCCGCGATGGCCTGCGCGGTGGTGCCCGCGCCGGTGTCGTCCAGGACCCGTACGGCGACCACCCTGGCCTTCTTGGCGACGCCGACGTGGGCGCCCGCGACGGTGCCGGCGACATGGGTGCCGTGGCCGTTGCCGTCGGCGGCGGTGCGGTCCCCGCCGACGAAGTCCCAGCCGTAGCTCGCCCGGCCGCCGAACTCCTGGTGCGTGACGCGGACGCCGGTGTCGATGACGTACACCGTCACCCCTGCCCCCGCGGACGCCGGCGAGGTGTAGCGGTCGTCGAGCGGCAGGGACGGCTGGTCGACGCGGTCCAGCCCCCAGGACGGCGGGTTCCTCCCCACGGCCTTCCCCGCGACCTCCCTCCCCGTGCCCCCCTTCCCCACGACCCCCTTCCCTGCGGAGTCCAGGGTCACCCGGGTGTCCTGGACGACCGAGGCGACGTGCGGGTCGGCGGCGAGCCGCCGGGCCTGTCTCGCGTCGGCCGCCACGGCGAAGCCGTTGAGGACCGTGCCGTAGGTGTGGCTGATTCTCGCTCCGTACGCCCTGACGAGGCGTCGCCCGGCCGCGGAGGACGCCTGTGTGCCCCCTTTCAGCGTCACCAGGTAGCTTCCGCCGACGGAGCCGGGCAGACCGGCGCCGACTATCTTCCCCTCCGGTGCGGCGTGCGCGGGCAGGGTGCCGGCCGACAGGACCACGGTCGTGACGACCGCGGTCAGGCCCCCTGCCCCGCGCAGACGCCGGGTACGCGTCCGTGCCATGGTTCGAGTTCCCCTCCTCGACTCAAGAGGCAGCCTCTCGTGCGGGGTGAAGTGCCACAAGGTGGCCTGTGTGAGTGGAATCAGCCATATCGCTGGAATGCGTGATTCGGTCCCTTCGGGGAAAGCCTCCCCCAGGTGTCGGGGCAACACCGGTACGGTTCTGAGTCACCGGGCGTACAGAGCCGTGCGTCCATCCAGCGAACGCGCCACGCCGAGGTGGAATGTGAAGGCGATCCGTCGATTCACCGTCCGACCCCTCCTCCCCGAACCCCTCCGGCCGCTCAGCGATCTGGCCCGGAATCTGCGGTGGTCCTGGCACGCGGAAACCCGTGACCTGTTCCAGTCCGTCGATCCCGAACGCTGGGCCGCCTACGACGGCGACCCGGTGCGACTGCTCGGCGGGGTCCGCCCCGCACGGCTCGCCGAGCTCGCCCAGGACCGCCGCTTCCTGCGCCGGCTGACCGCCGCCGTCGACGACCTGCACGACTACGTGACCGGCGACCGCTGGTACCAGGCGCACGCCGGGACGGCCGAGCTTCCCGCCGCCGTCGCCTACTTCTCCCCCGAGTTCGGCGTCACGGCCGCCCTGCCCCAGTACTCCGGCGGCCTCGGCATCCTCGCCGGCGACCATCTGAAGGCGGCCAGCGACCTGGGCGTCCCGCTGATCGGCGTCGGGCTGCTCTACCGGCACGGCTACTTCCGGCAGTCGCTGTCCCGGGACGGCTGGCAGCAGGAGCACTACCCCGTGCTGGACCCCAACGAGCTGCCGGTGACCCTGCTGAGGGAGGCCGACGGCAGCCCCGCCCGGGTCTCCCTCGCCCTCCCCGCCGGCAAGCAGCTGCACGCCCGGATCTGGCTCGCCCAGGTCGGCCGCGTGCCCCTCCTCATGCTCGACTCGGACGTCGAGGAGAACGACCTCGGCGAACGCGGGGTGACCGACCGGCTCTACGGCGGCGGCAGCGAGCACCGGCTGCTCCAGGAGATGCTCCTGGGCATAGGAGGTGTCCGGGCCGTACGGACGTACTGCCGTCTGACCGGTCACGCGCCGCCCGAGGTCTTCCACACCAACGAGGGGCACGCCGGGTTCCTCGGTCTGGAGCGGATCGCCGAACTCGCCGACACCGGGCTGGACTTCGACTCCGCGCTGGAGGCGGTCCGGGCCGGCACCGTCTTCACCACCCACACGCCGGTCCCGGCCGGCATCGACCGCTTCGACCGCGAGCTGGTCGCCCGCCACTTCGGCCCCGACGCCGAACTTCCGCGCATCGACGTCGACCGCGTCCTGCGGCTGGGCATGGAGACCTACCCCGGCGGCGAGCCGAACCTCTTCAACATGGCCGTGATGGGGCTGCGCCTGGCCCAGCGGGCCAACGGGGTGTCGTTGCTGCACGGCCAGGTCAGCCGCGAGATGTTCGCCGGTCTCTGGCCCGGCTTCGACCCCGAGGAGGTGCCGATCACCTCCGTCACCAACGGGGTGCACGCCCCGACCTGGGTGGCCCCGGAGGTGCTGCGCCTCGGCGCCCGCCAGATCGGCGCCGAGCGCACCGAGGACGCGCTGAGCGTCGGCGGCACGGACCGCTGGGACGCGGTCGCGGAGATCGGCGACCAGGACGTCTGGGAGCTGCGCCGGACCCTGCGCGAACAGCTGGTCGTGGAGGTGCGCGAGCGGCTGCGCGCCTCCTGGCGTCAACGAGGCGCGGGAACGGCCGAGTTGGGCTGGATCGACGGCGTGCTGGACCCCGACGTCCTCACCATCGGATTCGCCCGCCGCGTCCCGTCGTACAAGCGGCTGACGTTGATGCTGCGCGACCGCGACCGGCTGATGGAGCTGCTCCTGCATCCGGAGCATCCGATCCAGATCGTCGTCGCGGGCAAGGCGCATCCGGCGGACGACGGCGGAAAGCGGCTGGTCCAGGAGCTGGTCCGGTTCGCCGACGACCCGCGCGTGCGCCACCGCATCGTCTTCCTCCCCGACTACGGCATGGCCATGGCGCAGAAGCTGTACCCGGGCTGCGACATCTGGCTGAACAACCCGCTCCGCCCGCTGGAGGCCTGCGGCACGTCCGGCATGAAGGCGGCGCTGAACGGCTGTCTCAACCTCTCCGTCCTGGACGGCTGGTGGGACGAGTGGTTCCAGCCCGACTTCGGCTGGGCGATCCCGACCGCCGACGGCGTCGGCACCGACCCCGACCACCGGGACGACGTCGAGGCGGCGGCGCTCTACGACCTCCTGGAGCAGCGCATCACCCCCCGCTTCTACGAGCGCGGCCGGGCGGGTCTGCCCGACCGCTGGATCCAGATGGTCCGCCAGACCCTCACCCTGCTCGGCCCGAAGGTGCTGGCCGGCCGGATGGTCCGCGAGTACGTCGAGCGCCTCTACGCCCCCGCCGCCCACGCCCACCGGGCGCTGACCCCCGACACCGCCCGTGAACTGGCCGTCTGGAAGACGCGGGTGCGCTCCGCCTGGCACGCGGTGACGGTCGACCACGTCGAGACGTCCATCGCCACGACCACGGCCGAACTCGGCACCACCCTCGCGCTGCGGGTCCGCGTCGGCCTCGGCGACCTGGCCCCCGACGACGTCGAGGTCCAGGCGGTCTCCGGCCGCGTCGACGAGGAGGACCGCCTCACCGACGCGACGACGGTCCCCCTGAAACCGGCGGGCGGCCCCGACCTGGAGGGCAGGTGGCTGTACGAGGGCCCGCTGTCACTGGACCGCACGGGCCCGTTCGGCTACACGGTCCGCATCCTGCCGACGCACCGACTGCTGGCGTCGGGCGCGGAGTTGGGGCTGGTGACGGTGCCTTCGGAGGATGCGGTGGAGGGGGCGGGGGTGTTGTTGCGGTGAGCCCACCGCAGCGGTGAGCCCTCCCGAGTGGTGAACCCCCGAGTGGTGAACCCCCGAGTGGTGAACCCCCGAGTGGTGTCAGGCCGGCCAGGTGAAGGGCGTGCTGTCCTGCGCCGGTTGGGCGTCTCCTTCGTATGCCAGCGGCTGCAGCGGTTCCAGCAGCCGCTCCAGCTCGGGGTTGAGCTCCAGCGCCCAGGCGAGACCGGGGGGCGCCGGGGCCGGGGGCTCGTCCGGATCGGCGCCGGGAGGCGGCCTGAGCACGTCCCCGACGGTGAGGAGTTCCTGGAACGCCTGCTGATCGCGGGCCTGTTCGTCCACGGTCGGGATCTGGCGGACCCCCGGGACCGTCAGATCCAGCCGGAAGCGGGGCACCTTCGGGGCCGGCAGCGCGTTCGGCCGGACCTTGCGGGCCACCCGCAGCCGGATCCCCGTCACCTGGCGCAGCCTCGCCAGCAGACGGGGCCAACGGGTCTCCCGCAACCGCTCCAGCCGGACGCGCCTGCGGCGCCGGGCGGCGAGGTCGTTCGCCTCCCGGAGCAGCTCCCTCCACCGGAGGGCTCCGGAGTAGCTGTCCCAGGTCTCGAACGCGTCCCAGGCCACCCACGCGGCCTGCCGCAGCGTCGCCTCGACGGTCTCGTCGAACTCGGCGGGCCGTTCCCGCGCCAGCTCGCGATAGAGCAACAGCGACCGGAAGACCGTCCGGGTCGCCTCGATGCCCCCGCCGGACTTGTTCAGCACCCCGGCCCGGATCCGCAGCACCCGGGCGACCATCGGGCGGTAGATGACCGGCTGGTCCTGCACGAGCTGCAAGGTCACCCGCAGGCATTCGTCGACCACCTTCCCGGCCGCCGAGTACCGGCCCAGCGCCGCCAGCTCCAGCGCCTGGTTGTGCAACGACTCCATCAGGCCGGGCAGATACATGTCCGGATGGACCTGGGCGAGTCTGCGCCGGATCAGCACGGCGTGCGTGACCGTCTCCAGTGCGCTCTGGCCGGGGGATCGGCGGTTGGCGAGGTTGTGCAGCGCCCCCGCGAGCAGCGCCAGATGCCGGCGGGTGGGGCGTTCCTTGACCAGCTGCTCCAGGATCTCCACGGCCTCCTCTCCGGCGGTGAGCGCCTCGCGCCGCATGTCCCGCGCGGCCAGCACCACCGACAGGTGGTTCAGCGCCTGGGCGAGCCGGGCCCGGTGCGGCATCAGCTCGGCCCGGGAGTGCGCACCCGACTCGCCCGCCACGAGACGCCGGTTGACGCGCACCGCCTCCGCGCAGTCCGCGAGCGCCTCCTGGTACTGCCCGAGCTCGGACAGCGCGGCCCAGCGCACCCCCAGGGACTCGGCGAGCAGCGGCAGGTATTCGTCGGGGCGGGCGCGGGCCAGCCCCCGGTAGAGCTGCACCGCCCGTCCGCTCGACTCCATGGCATCCGCCCAACGCCGTACGGAGCTGAACCGGACCGCCAGATTGTGCTCGGCGCGCGCCAGCTCGGCCCGTGCCTGCGCCGGGGCGAGCGCGCCGCCCGAGAGGCGGGCCCGGCGACGGCGTACGCGGGCGAGCCGCTCGGCGATGTCCAGCGCCTGCTCGCCCAGCAGCCGACTGCGCTCGGGCACCGCCGTGTGCAGGTGCTCCAGCAGTTCCAGCGGCAGGTCGGGGCGCTCGGCCAGGCGGCGCAGCGCGTCCAGCAGGAAGCCGGGGTTCTCCGAGCGCCCCGCGACCACGACCGCGGGGACGGCGAGCACACCGGGATGGCCGACGATCAGCTCCGCCACCTGAGCGGCCAGGTCCGGGTGCGGGCAGGTGGGCTGGGCCGCCGCTCGGGCCAGCACGGTCAGCGCCCGTTCGGCCTCCCGGCCCTGCAGTCGCGGCAGCACCCGGGCGAGGAGCTCCTGGCTGTCGCGGGCGCGCAGCGCCACGTGGTATTCGCCGAGCAGATCCGGTTCCAGGGCGCCCCAGTGCGAGCCCTCGACCGGCGGGTACAGCAGACGCAGCCAGTCCGCCGCCGCGGCGCTCCGGCCGTCCCCGGCCAGGTCCGGCAGCAGCGTCAGCAGTTCGGCGGCGCGGCCCGGATCCGCGGCGCGGGTCAGCGTCGCCACCGCCACCGCGTCGGCCAGGGCGTCGTGACCGAGCCCGTCCAGCTCGGACCAGGAGCCGGCGGTGCGCTTCCAGTACCGCCGCTCATGGGCGAGGAGCTCCGCCTGGACGTCCGGCTCCCGGCGGCGGGCGGCGGGCTGCTCCTCGGAGACTTCCTCACGATGTCCGTGACGGGCTTCGTGACGGGTTTCGCGAGGGGGTTCGGGAGTGGTTTCGTGACGGGTTTCGCGAGGGGCGTCCCCGCGGCTCGCTCCGGCCTGTCCGGCCTGTCCGGCCTGTTTGACCTGTCTGCCGTGCCCGGTGTGCCGATCGGCCGCCGTCAGCAGGTCCAGCAGCGCCCGCATGTGCAGATGCAGCGCCGAGCCGTGGCCGTAGTCCCGGTACGGCTTCGCCAGCACCGACCGGGTGACCGAGGCCCAGTCGATCCGGGTGTACTCCGGCAGCTCCCGCAGCGCGGGCAGCCGCCGGGACAGGGCCTCCACCGCCGTCCGGTACATGCCTTCCCGCTCCGCCGACGTCGAGGCGATCTCGCGCAGTTCGACCGTGCGGGCCCCGCTGAGCACCCCGGCGCTGCGCGGTGTGGCCCCGGGCAACTGCTCCCACCACTCGCCCGCGCTCCGGGCGATGAGCACCATGCGCACCGGATGGTGGCCGCCGCGTGCCTCCAGCGTCTCCAGCACGCTGCCCACCAGCTCGGGGCTGGTCTCGGCGTAGTCCATGACCAGCAGCATCCGGTGGTCGACCGCGGTCAGCGCCTCCAACGACCGGACCAGCTCGGCCCGTTCCGCGTCCGACTCGCGCAGTTGGGCCGTCACCCACCCCTGGGTCGCCAGGGTCACCGACAGCTCCCGCGCGAACCGCGACTTGCCCTGCCCGCCGGGTCCCGTGATCAGCCGGGTGGCGAGACCGCCGCCGTCGCCGCACCAGTCCCCGAACTCGCGCAGCTCCCGGTCCCGGCCGGCGAACGGCACCGCCTCGGCCTGCGGGCGCAGCAACTCCGAGGGCAGCCTCGGCGCACGGCTGGGCACCGCGGGTTCGCACAGGGCCTCCAGCTCGACGGCCTCGGCGACCGGAACGTACCCCAACTCCCGGGTGAGCAAGGACCGCAGCCCCTCCTCGCGCAGCAGCCGGTGCGCCGGTACGGCCTGGAGCTTGCCATGGCGCCAGTGCGCCAGGTCGACGGCGACCACCCCGCACAGGAGCCGCCCGCTCCACAGGGCCGCCCCGGACATCCCGCTCCACGGCGACTCGTCGAGGCCGGCCGGCGCCCGGTCCACGGAGAGCTCCCAGTGCGCGCCGAGCATCCCGTCCCCGGGGCTGACCGTGCCGGACGCCTGGGCGGTCTCCAGACCGTCCGCCCGCCGGGCGCCCTGCACGCGCGCGAAGCCGAGGGCGTCGGCGGGCTGACCCGCCCGCAGCGTCACGAACCTCCCGAACCGTACGGGCGGTTCGGCGGCGTCCTGCGGCCAGTGCTCCGGGGCGACCTGGAGCACGGCGGCGTCGAGTCCCGCCGCACGTCCGTCCCAGACGAGGCGGGCGGGCACGAGCCGACCGACGGCGAACAGCTGCACATGCACCTGCACATGGGCGGCCGACATCGCCGCGCCCTGCGGCTGCAGCGCATGCCCGGCGGTCAGCACCAGCCGCGGCGCGATCACGCACCCCGAACTCACCCGAGGACGCTTGCCCTTGACGCTCGCCCGAACGGCGACCAGCCGGTTTCTGTTCATGTGCTCACGCGGGCTCGGGCGGCACGAACAGCACCGCTTCGTCCCCGTCTCCGTCCCCGTCTCCGTCAGGGTCCCCGGCCATGTCCTGGGAGATCTCCACCGACGTGCCGTCCGCCCGCTTGGGCGTGAGGCTCAGGGAGACCTTGTGGGTCCGGGTCCGGCCGCCCTTCCCCTCGACGTCGCCCGAGACGACCCATGCCCTGAAACCGGTCTTCACGGTGACGTCCCGCCGCAGCTCGACGGTGAACTCCATCCCGATCGGCCCCACTTCGAACCGCAGATCCTCGTCGGCGGCAGCGGCCGAGGCCCGCAGCAACTCGTCCCGCACGAGTTGCACGGCGTCGGCCAGTTCAAGTTCATCGGGCATACGTCCCCCAGTGCCGACGCGGAGTGGAATGGCGCGCGCAGCGGTCCAAGAGGGACAGCGTGCCAGAGCGGCGGGTTCCGGAGCCCGGCTTCCGCCGTTTGTCACTCCCTGCTGGCACTATGCCCGAACACCCAACTGACAGAAAGGCCGACGACGAGTGTCTGACAGACCGTTCGAAGAAAGCGGTTCCGGGTCCTCCCTGTCCGATGAGGAGTTGCGGAAGTTCCTCCAGGACAGCGAACGCGAGATACCGGCCTCCGCGCCGAAGGAGCCGTCCGCGCGGGCCCGTATGGTCACCGAGCGGCTGCGGCAGCAGGACGCGCGGGGTGAGGTGTCAGAGGGCTGGCGGGCCGGTCCGACTGTGCAGGACGGGGAGAGGCGAGCGGCCCGCAAGCGGCGGCGGTGGGCGCTCCTCGGCGTGCCCGTCGTCATCGTTCTGGCCGTCGTGGCGATGCGGCCGTCGCTGCTGCCCGGCGACCCCTTCGGCGCCGGGGGGTCGGAGGCCGCCTCCGCGTCACCGCTGCCGGCGGAGACCGCGGCCCCGACCGGCGCGCCCGCGTCGGTGGACCCCGAAGTCCCCACGGTGGCACGGCCGTTCGCGGGTTCCCCGGCCCTGGAGTGGGCCGACGGCGCGGCCGGCATCGTGCTGCCGAAGGCGGCTGCGGTCGGGTCGCTGTCCAAGGCTCAGGTGGAGCAGGCGCTGCAGCAGACCAGGAAGCTCCTGATCGACGCGAACCTCGACCCCGCCACCCTGCGCGGCGAACGCCCCGAGACCGCGCTCGCCCTGATCGAGCCCCGACAGACGGACCTGCTCCGCCTGTTGAACACCGCGCTGAGCAAGCCGGACAAGGACCACGACCCGCTGTGGCTGTTCAGCCGGTTCGATCCCCACGAACTGCGGCTGGCCGGTGACGTGGTCAAGACCCGGGGACGGATGACGTTCAAGGCCGGCGAGCAGGCCTCGGTCGTCGTGCACGCCGACTACACCTTCGTCTACCCGCTGGCCCACACCGGCCAGGGCTCCACCGAGGTGGCCCGGACCATCGTCCGTCGCGTCCTCGACGTCGAGCTCTCCGATCCCGCCAAGTACATCGTCACCCCGGGAAAGATCTCCCTTCGGAAGTACGACCAGGAGATCGGCAACTCCGCCTGCGACGTCTACGACGGCTTCCTGCACCCCCAGTTCTCGACGGCCGAGCCCACGGGCACGCCCCCGACCGGGCCGACGACGGATCCGTACGACCGCAGCGGGGACATCGCCGCGGACCGTGACGAGGGCTGCGGCGTCGTGTCCCGCACCTGACCGGTCGGGGGCGGGACCGGGGGCGGGGGCGGGTCGCCGCGGACGACGTACGCGAGTGCGGCGGCGGGGTGCCCTCGCCGCCGTGGTCGTCGAACCGGATCAGCGGTGGGCGCCGTTCCAGCTGACCTGGTCAGATGCCGAGGTCCTCGATGGTCTCCCTCATCTGGCGGGTCACCGGCGGGCCCCACCGTGCGGGCAACGGCGCCAGCCGGGCGACAGCCGTGCCCAGCCACACGGGGTCGCCGAGGAGGTGCGGCGCCTTCGCGGCGGACACCTTTCGGAACAGGGCTTCCACCATGGTGACGTGGGCGGCCGTGTACCTGCGCCTGTGGTGGGTGTAGTTCACCGACCAGTCCTCGTACGGATGGCGAAGGAGACCCCCCACGGAACAGCCGCTCCGGCCGGCGCCGATCGAGCTGTTGCCCAGCACGTCCAGTACGCCCGCGGTGCGGGTGGACTCCCACGCGTAGTGCGTGGCACTCACCCCCACACCCACGAACCTGGTCCACGGGACGACTGCCTGAGGCTCCGGCACTCCGCGTCGGTGATGCTCCATGCCGTCGGCGGCGAGCACCAGGCACAAGCCGTCCTTGCGCGTGGGATCTCCGATGACCCAGCGGTTCTCGATCAGCTCCAGCGGCCCCAGGTACTTCACACCGCTTCCCCTCGTCGATCATGCGTTTGCCCGGGCTGAAACCCTAGGCGGAGACATCGGGCAGATCGAGCGGTTTCGGGGCGGCCCTTGATGCTCGTCGGTTGCGCGGAGTTCCTGCCAGAGGTCGGACGCGGTGCTCGTCGCCTGGTCAGGCCTCCTCGGGGTTCGTCACCGAGAGCTGGCGCAACACCACCCCGCAGCGGCGGGCGTACGCCTGTTGGAAGCCTCGGGTCGCCGGGCCGCCCATGCGGGCGTACCACTTCGCGGCGCGGCTGAACGCCGACACCGTCAGCCACACCGTGCCGTCGCCGGTGCGGTGGACGACGAAGGACTCCTCGCCGGACTCGGGGTGGCCGGAAAGCGTTCCATAGGCCCAGCCGGCGCGGCGGTGTTCCTCCGCCGTCCAGACGATGCGGCAGGGGGCCTTGATCAGGCCGGCCAGGGTGACGGTGACATCGACGTCGGGGGCCGCCCGGTCGGCGGTGGCGGTTATGCCTATGCCGAGCGCGCGGTGCATCTCCCAGGTGAGGACGGCCTCGGCGGCCCGGCGGAAGACCCGTTCGCCCTCGCCGAGACGGGTGCGTACGTGCAGGGGGTGGAAGCCGGGCGGGCAGAAACCGGGTTCGCGGGTCGCGCCGACGTCGTCGTACGTGAAGTCCTTGGAAGACTTGGAAGACATGGGGCCCAAGAGTAGGGCGGTACCCGGGGATGCCTTCGTCCCGGGTACCGCCCCAGCTCACCTACGGATCACGCCTGCCGATACGTCACGTGACGTTGACGGCCGTCCAGGCCGCCGCCACCGCGTTGTACTCGGTGCTGCCGGAGCCGTACAGGGCGGTCGCCGCGCTCAGCGTGCCGGTGCGGGCCGACTTGTAGTTGGTCGTCGACGTGAAGTACGTCGTCAGCGCCTTGTACCAGATCTGCAGCGCCTTGGCGCGGCCGATGCCGGTGACCGTGGTGCCGCTGTACGTCGGGGAGTTGTAGCTCACCCCGTTGATCGTCTTCGAGCCGCTGCCCTCGGACAGCAGGTAGAAGAAGTGGTTCGCGACGCCGGACGAGTAGTGCACGTCCTTGCTGCCGACGCTGGAGGACCAGTAGTCCGACGAGCCGCCGTCCTTGCTGGGCTTGTCCATGTAGCGCAGCGGGGAGCCGTCGCCGTTGATGTCGATCTCTTCGCCGATGAGGTAGTCGCCGACGTCGTTGGAGTTGGCCGCGTAGAACTCCACGCCCGTGCCGAAGATGTCGGAGGTCGCCTCGTTCAGGCCGCCGGACTCGCCCGAGTAGTTCAGGCCCGCCGTGTTCGAGGTGACGCCGTGGCTCATCTCGTGGCCGGCCACGTCCAGCGAGGTCAGCGGGTGGGTGTTCCCGTCGCCGTCGCCGTACGTCATGCAGAAGCAGCTGTCGTCCCAGAACGCGTTGACGTACGCGTTGCCGTAGTGGACGCGGGAGTAGGCCGCGACGCCGTTGTTCTTGATGCCGCTGCGGCCGAACGTCGACTTGTAGAAGTCCCACGTCGTCTGCGCGCCGTAGGCGGCGTCGACGGCGGCGGTCTGGTCGGTGGTGGAGCTGGAGGCCACACCGGTGCCCCAGGTGTCGTCGGCGTCGGTGAACAGGGTGCCCGCCGAGGACGTCGTGGTGTGGGACTTGTTGTACGTCTTGTGGCTGCCGCGGGTTCCGTCGGTCAGCTGGTACGTCGAGCCCGACAGGGTCGTGTTGAGGCTGACGGTGCCCGAGTACAGGCTCTTGCCGGTGCCGGTCTCGATGCCCTGGTACTCGTAGAGCTTCTTGCCGGTGGTCGCGTCGGTGATGACGTGCAGCTGGTTCGGGGTGCCGTCGTCCTGCAGGCCGCCGACGACCGTCTCGTAGGCGAGGGTCGGCGTGCCGTTGCCGGCCCAGATCACCTTGCGGGGGGCCTGGTCGGCGGTGGTGGACTCCGAGCCAGCGGCCTTGGCGGCGGTCAGCGCCTGCTTCTCGACCTTGGCGGTGGCGACCTGCGGGGTCGTCGTCGGGACCTTGATGGTCGCCTTGACGGCCTTGGTCACACTCTTGGTCGCGCCGGTGGCGGACTCGTGGACGACCAGGTCGCCGCCGAGGACCGGGAGGCCCGCGTAGGTGCGCTCGTAGCGGGTGTGGACCGTGCCGTCGGCGTCCTTCACGACGTCCTTGACGACCAGCTTCTCCTTGGCGCCGAGGCCTATCGCCTGGGCGGTCTCGGGCGCGTCGGTCTGCTGCTGCTTGATCAGCGTGGTGCGGGCGGCGGCCGACAGCTGGACGGGCGCGCCCTGCGAGATCGCCTTGCCGGTGGACTCCGCCGGAGTCTGGGCGGCGGCGGAACCGGCGGTCAGACCGGTGGTGACCAGCGCTCCGGCCGCGACGGCGGTGGCGATGGCCAGCGTGGTGCGCTTGTGACGCGCGTAGAGGGGAGTCACACAAGCTCCTTGAGTGTGGGGGTGCCCGGGCAGCGTGGGGCGACTGCTCGTGGCGGCTGTGAAGTTGTGCGGCGGGTGACAGGAAGACTGACATCAAGGGCGCGTACATGTCAGGACCCCCAAGTGATGTTGGCTGAAAATCGACTGATGAATGAACATTGCGGGAATGTAAACGGATCTGACCTGGGTAAAAGGCCAACAGGACGTAGGTAAGCGGCTGGCAAAAAGAGGGCGCCGCCCCGGGGGGATTCGAGCCCCCGGGGCGGCGTTCTGTGGAGTGCCTGGTCATGCGCTGTGCACGGGCCGTGCGGGGCCTGTGCGGGCGCGTGGGCTACGGGAAGGTGATCTTCCAGCTGTTGATGTAGCCGGTGTCCTGGGCCGCGTTGTCCTGGACCCTCAACTGCCAGACGCCGTTGGCGACTTCGGAGGACGCGTTCACGGTGTACGTGGTGTTGATGTTGTCCGTGCTTCCACCGGTGCCGTACGCCTTCAGCGTGTACGCCGTGCCGTCGGGGGCGACCAGCTGCACCTGAAGGTCGCCGATGTAGGTGTGGACTATGTTGACCGCCACCGCGAGGTTCGAGGGCGCGTTGCCGGTCCGCCCGGAGACGGTGACCGACGAGGTGACCGCCGCCCCGTTGTCCGGAATCGATACGTCGGCGGTGTTCTCGAAGGAGGTGCCACCGCCGCCGCCACCGCCGTCGGAACGCGCGCCGACCGCGACGCCCGCCCAGGCGTCCTGGACCGCCTTGTACTCGGCGGACGTCGTGCCGTACAGCTCACCGGCCGCCGCCAGCGTGCCGGTGCGGGCCGCCGCGTAGTTGGTGGTCGTGGTGAACTTCGTGGTCAGCGCACGGAACCAGATCTTCTCCGCCTTGTCGCGGCCGATGCCGGTGACCGGCAGACCGTCCGCGGTCGCCGAGTTGTAGCTGACGCCGTTGATGACCTTGGCGCCGCTGCCCTCGCTCAGCAGGTAGAAGAAGTGGTTCGCCGGGCCCGAGGAGTAGTGGACGTCGACCGACCCGATCCCCGAGTACCAACTGTCCTTCGACGAGCCGTCCTTGCTCGGCTTGTCCATGTAACGCAACGGCGTGCCGTCGCCGTTGATGTCGATCTCCTCGCCGATGAGGTAGTCGCCGACGTCCGAGGAGTTCTGGGCGTAGAACTCGACCGAGGTGCCGAAGATGTCCGAGGTCGCCTCGTTGAGGCCGCCGGACTCGCCGCTGTAGTTGAGGCCCGCGGTGTTGGCGGTGACGCCGTGCGTCATCTCGTGGCCGGCCACGTCGATGGCGGTGAGCGGGTGGGTGTTGCCCGAGCCGTCGCCGTACGTCATGCAGAAGCAGCTGTCCTGCCAGAACGCGTTGACGTAGTTGCTGCCGTAGTGGACCCGGGAGTACGCGCCGACGCCGTCGCCCCTGATGCCCGAGCGGCCGTGCACGTTCTTGTAGTAGTCCCAGGTCAGGGCCGCGCCGTAGTGCGCGTCGGCGGCCGCGGTCTCCAGGTTGGAGGCGGCGCCGGTGCCCCAGACGTCGTCCGCCCCGGAGAAGAGCGTGCCGGTGCCGGAGGTGCCCCGGTTGAGGTTGTACGTCTTGTGCCCGCCGCGCGCGCCGTCGGTGAGGTTGTACGTCGAGCCCGACTGCGTGGTGCCCAGGGTGACCTGGCCGCTGTACATCGTGTTGCCGGTGCCGGTCTCGACGCCCTGGTACTCGTAGAGCTTCGCGCCGGTGGCCGCGTCGGTGACGACGTGCAGCTCGTTCGGGGTGCCGTCCTCCTGGAGGCCGCCGACGACCGTCTCGTACGCCAGGACGGGCGTGCCGTTCGCCGCCCAGATCACCTTGCGCGGCGCCCGGTCGGCGGCGGCCTTCTCGGCGCCGTCGGCCTTCGCCAGGGTCAGAGCCTGCTTCTCCGCCTTGGCGGCGGCGAGCGTGGGCGTGAGCGAGGCGACCTTGATGGCGGCCCGGGTGGCCTTGGTGACGCCCTCGGTGGCGCCGGACTTCGCGGTCTCGACGACCAGGTCGCCGCCGAGGACCGGGAGGCCGGCGTAGGTGCGCTCGTAGCGGGTGTGGAGGGTGCCGTCCGCGTCCTTGACGACGTCACGGACGACGAGCGCCTCCTTGGCGCCCAGGCCCAGTTCCTTGGCGGTGGCGGCCTTGCCCGCGTCGGCCTCGCGGATCAGCGCGGTGCGCTGGGCGGGGGTGAGGCGCAGCGACTCGGCGCCCGGGTTCGCTCCGCTCGACGCCGACGGCGCCTGCTCCGGGGCGGCGGACGCGGCGCCGGACTGCACGGCGGCGGCGATCAGCGCGGAGACGCCGACGAGGGCGACGGCCGCGGCGCGACGGGGGGTGGTGTGGGAGGTGCGTCTGCGAGAGAAACTGCTGCTCAACACTGACTCCTCAGAACATGAAGCTGTGGGGTTGCTGTGAGGTAGCAGTGGGAAGAGTGGCAGGGGATTGCGCTATCTGTCAGGAGCGCGTCAGAAAGTTGGCCGGAAACGGTTCGTTGTCCGGGAGTTCATGTTCGTTATGCGGACGTACCGTGCCAGGTCCGCCACAGCGCCGCGTACGCGCCCTCCGCCGCCACCAGTTCCTCGTGCGTGCCCAGTTCGGTCAGCAGGCCGTCCTCCATCACCGCCACCCGGTCCGCGTCGTGCGCGGTGTGCAGCCGGTGCGCGATGGCGATGACCGTACGGCCGCGCAGTACGGCGGCCAGGGCGCGCTCGGTGTGCCGGGCCGTCGCCGGGTCCAGCAGGGCCGTCGCCTCGTCCAGGATCAGCGTGTGCGGGTCGGCCAGCACCACGCGGGCCAGGGCGAGCTGTTGGGCCTGCGAGCCGTCCGTACGGCCCCGGTCCGAGCCGACCTCCGCGGCCAGGGCGCCGGGCAGCTCCCGGACCCAGTCGGCCGCGCCCACCGCCGCCAGCGCGGCCCACAACTCCTCGTCGGACGCGGCCGGTTCGGCGATCAGCAGGTTGTCGCGGACCGTGCCCAGGAACACGTGGTGCTCCTGGGTGACCAGCACCACCTGCCGGCGCAGCGTCTCGGGCGCCAGCTCGGCGACCGGGGCCCCGCCCACCGTCACCGTGCCCGCGCTCGGCGCGTCCACTCCCGCCAGCAGCCTGCTCAACGTCGACTTGCCCGCACCCGAGGGGCCCACCACCGCCAGCCGCTCCCCGGGCCGCACCGTCAGATCGACCCCGCGCAGCACCTCGCCGCCCCGCTCATAGGCGTACCGCACGCCCGTCACGTCGATCCGGTCGTCCGCCGGAGTCGGCGCGTCGCCGTCCGGCCCGGACCGCGGCGCCCGGGCCAGCCCCTCCACCCGGGCGAACGAGGCCCCACTGCTCTGCAGTTGCTCCACCCGCACCAGGATCTGGTCGAGCGGCTCGGTGAACTGCCGCAGATACAGCGCCGCCGCCACCACCGTCCCCAGACTCATCGCACCCCGCGCGTGCAGCGCGCCGCCCAGCAGCAGGACGCCCGCGACGGGCAGCGCGTACGACACCTCGATCACCGGGAAGAACACGGACCGCAGATACAGGGTGTGCAACCGGGTGCGCCGCGAGACCCCCAGCGCGTCCCCGCTCGCCGCGGTCCGCCGCTCCGCCAGCCGGAACGCCTCGACCGTGCGCGCCCCGGCCGCCGTCGAGGCGACGATCTCGGCGACCTCGGAGTCCGCCGCGCCCTGGTCGAGGTAGCCGGAGCGGGCCCGCCGCAGATACCAGCGCAGCGCGCACCAGATCGGGGTCAGCCCCACCACCCCGACCGCGCCGAGCAGCGGGTCGATCAGGCACACCGCCGCGAGCGTGAACAGCGCCTGCACCGCGCAGACCAGCAGCTCGGGCCCGGCGTCCCGCAGCGTCGTGCCGACGGCCGCCACATCGGCGGTGCCGCGCGTGGTCAGGTCCCCGACGCCGGCCCGCTCCACGACCGACGCGGGCAGCGCCAGCGTCCGCTCCACGAACTCCTCCCGCACCCGCGCCAGCGTGCGCTCACCGAAGCGGTGGCCCGCGTACCGCGCCCAGCGCGCCAGCAGCAACTGCGCCGCCGCGCACACCAGGATCCCGGACGCCAGCCGGTCCACGGCCCCGACCCCGTGCCCGGCCCGCACCTCGTCGATGATCCGCCCGAGCAGCCACGGACCGGCGAGGCCCGCCCCGGCGGCGAGGACGTTCAGCGCCAGCACCCGGACGAAGGCCCGCCCGTCGGCCCGCACCAGCCGCACCGCGGCCCGGCGCACCTCGGCGGCCCCGGCGACCGGCAACCGCCCCGAGCTCCCCTCGACCACGCTCACCCCACGCTCTCCTCTGCGTCCCGGGCCACCAACGCCCGGTATCCCGGCTCGCGTTCCAGCAGGTCGCGGTGGTGGCCGGTGGCCGCGACCTTGCCGTCGACCAGGTAGTGGACGGTCTCCGCGTGGTCGAGGACCAGCGGGGAGGAGGTGGTGACGACCGTCGTACGGCCCGCCCGTGCCGCCCTCAGCCGCCGTGCCACCGCCGCCTCCGTGTGCGCGTCGAGCGCCGACGTCGGCTCCACGGCCAGCAGCACCTCGGGGTCGGCGAGCAGCGCCCGGACCAGCCGGACGCGCTGGCGCTGGCCCCCGGAGAGACTCCGGCCCTGCGCGGCCACCGGCGTGTCCAGGCCCTCCGCCAGCCCCTGCACGACGTCGTCGGCGGCGGCCGCCCGCACCGCCCCCGCGATCGCCGCCGCGTCCCGCTCACGTCGTCCGCCCACCACCGCGCGCAGGCTGCCGGCGAACAGGTCGGCCTCGTTGTCGGCGACCAGGATCCCGGCCCGGACCTGGGCCACGGACATCGCGTCCAGCCGTACCCCGCCCCAGGTCGCGTCCGAGGGACCGTACCGGCCGAGCCGGTCCACGACGGCGCTCACCTCGGCCGGCCGCGCCCCGACCAGCGCGGTCAGCCGTCCCGGCGCCACCCGCACGCCCGACGCGGGGTCGAACAGCACCGCCGGCTCGGCGGGCGCGTCGGCCGTGCCGGTGTCCGGGTCGGGCTCCAGCCGCAGCAGCTCCACGACCCGGCGGGCGGCGACGACGCCCCGGCTGAGCTGGTAGCCCATGTCGACGAGGAACGCCACCGGGCCGACCAGGACGGCGACATAGCCGTACACCGACACCAACTCGCCCACCGTCAGCTCCCCTTGAGCGGCGAGCCGGGCCGCCAGCCAGGTCACCAGGGCGAGGAACAGCGTCGGCAGACCCATACCGAGGGCCTGCAGCCAGCTGGCGACCGCGCCCACCTGGTAGCCCTGCTCCCGCAGCCGTTGCGAGTCCCGTCGGAAGGCGTCCGCGAACAGCCCTTTGCCACCCAGGCCGTTGAGCACCCGCAGCCCGCCCGCCAGATCGCCGATCCGCGTGGTGAGCACCCCCTGCCGTTCCCGGTACTCCGCCTCCGCGCCCTGGAGCCGCGCCATCAGCGGCCCGACGAGCACGGCGACCACCGGCAGCCCCAGCAGGACGACGGCCGCCAGCAGCGGCGAGACGGACAGCAGCAGCCCGGCCACGAAGACGTAGACGACGACCGAGCCGACGCCGGGCCCGATCACGGTCAGCGCGTTCGCGATGGTCTGCACGTCGCCCACGCCGATCGTGACGACCTCGCCGGCCCCCACCCGGCGCGGCAGCGCGTCGCCGAGCCGCACCGTCTGCCGGACCACGACCTTGATCGTCCGGAAGTAGGCGTCCATGCGCAGCCGGGTCATCGTGCGGTGCCGCATGATGCTCACCCAGGCGTTGAACGCCCCCACGACGGACAGCGCGACCGTCCAGCCGACCAGCGCGCCCGTGTCCCCGGGCTCCAGCCCGTCGTCCACCGCCCTGGCCAGCAGATACGGCGCCATCGCCAGCAGCACCATCCAGGCGCTGGCCAGCACCGCCCCGGCCGCCGCCCGCCACGGCTGGCGGCGCACCAGCCACGCCAGGTACCACCAGCCGCCGCGCCGGTCGGGCGTGCCGGGATCCTCGTACACGTCGATCACACGTCCCCCGAAGGTCCTGGGCAGGGTCAGGCGAGGCTGTCGCGCCAGGCCCGGTGCAGGTCCGCGAACCGGCCGGTGCCGGCGATGAGTTCGGCAGGGCTGCCGTCCTCGACGATCCGCCCGTGCTCCATGACGAGCACCCGGTCGGCGATCTCCACGGTCGACAGCCGGTGCGCGATCACCACCGCCGTACGGCCCTTCAACACCGTCGCCATCGCCGCCTGCACGGCCCGCTCGCCGGGGACGTCGAGCGAGCTGGTCGCCTCGTCGAGGATCAGCACCGCCGGATCGGCCAGCAACGCCCGTGCGAACGCCACGAGTTGACGCTGGCCCGCGGAGATACGGCCGCCCCGCTTGCGTACGTCCGTGTCGTAGCCGTCGGGCAGGGCGGCGATGAACTCGTGCGCGCCGATCGCCTTCGCCGCCCGCTCGATCTCCTCCCGGCTCGCGTCCGGCCGCCCGATGGCGATGTTCTCGGCGACCGTGCCGGAGAACAGGAACGCCTCCTGCGTCACCATGACCACCCCGCGCCGCAGTTCGGGCACGCCCAGCTCGCGCAGGTCGACGCCGTCGAGCAGCACCCGTCCCGCGGAGGGGTCGTAGAAGCGGGCCAGCAGCTTGGCCAGCGTGGACTTGCCGGCGCCGGTGGAGCCGACCACGGCGACCGTCTGCCCGGCGGGCAGGGTGAGGTCGAAGCGGGGCAGGACCTCGCCGCCGGTGCGGTAGCCGAAGGCGACCTGGTCGAAGACGACCTCGCGGCCGGGCAGGTCGCCGCGGTGCGCCGGGAGTTCGCGGGGCGCGGCCGGCTCGGGCACGGACGGCGTCTGGGCGAGCAGCCCCGCGATCTTCTCCAGCGAGGCGGCCGCCGACTGGTAGGAGTTGAGGAACATGCCGAGCCGGTCGATGGGGTCGTACAGCCGCCGCAGATAGAGCACCGCCGCCGCCAGCACGCCCAGCGCCAGCGAGTCGTCCGCCACCCGGAAGGCGCCCCACAGCACGATCGCCGCGACCGCGGTGTTGGCGACCAGCCGCGACCCGACGACATACCGGGCCATCTCGAGGATGGAGTCGCCGTTGACCCGCTCGTGCCGCTGGTTCAGGGCCCCGAAGTCGGCGTCGTTGACGGCCTCGCGGCGGAACGCGCGCACCGGCCGGATGCCGTTCATCGTCTCCACGAACTTCACGATCACGCTCGCGATCGCCGTGGACCGCACCTGGAACACCCGCCCGGCCCGCCGCTGGTACAGGCGTACGAGCAGGTACAGCGGCACGAACGAGACCACCGCGACCGCCCCGAGGCCCAGATCCAGCCAGAGCAGCATCGACGAGATGTAGACGAAGGACAGGATGACCGTCACCAGCTCCTGCAGGCCCTCGCTGAGCAGTTCGCGCAGCGACTCCACGTCCGTGGTCGAGCGGGAGATGAGCCGGCCCGAGGTGTAGCGCTCGTGGAAGTCGACGCTGAGCGCCTGGGCGTGCCGGAAGATCCGGCCGCGCAGATCCAGCAGCACGTCCTGGTTGACGCGCGCGGAGGCGATCAGGAACGCGTACTGCAGCGCGCCGGAGACCAGCGCGCACAGCAGATAGCCGACGCCCACCGCGATCAGCGGCCCGTGGTCGTCGGCCCGGAAGGCGGGCACGGCACGGTCGATGGCGTACGCCACCAGCAGCGGGCCCGTCTGCACCGCCGCCTGCTGGAGCAGCAGCAGGACGGTGGTGAGGGCGACGCGCGCCTTCATGGGAGCGAGCAGCGAGCGCAGCAGGGCGGCGGTGGCGCCGGGCGGGCTGGGCAGGACGTCACGGTCGAACACGTCGTCGGCGGTTCCGGGGGCGCCCGGGGCGCCGGAGGTTCCGGTGGCCTCGGGGGCGTCGGTGGCTTCGCCGTGGAGAAGGTCCCGTTCGTCGTCGTCGGCGGTGGGGGAGGACGTGGCGGGGGCGGTCATCGGTCGTCCTCCTGGCGGCCGGATCCTGACATGAGGTGGGCGTACTCGGCGTTGGTGCGCAGCAGTTCGTGATGGGCGCCCACGGCCGTGATCCGGCCGCCGGACAGCAGGGCGACCCGGTCGGCGAGGAGCACGGTGGACGGGCGGTGGGCCACGATCAGCGCGGTGGTGTCGGCGAGGACCCGGCGCAGCGCGGCCTCCACGGCGGCCTCCGTGTGCACGTCGAGCGCGGACAGCGGATCGTCCAGCACCAGGAACCGGGGGCGGCCGACCACGGCTCTGGCCAGCGCCAGCCGCTGCCGCTGCCCGCCGGAGAGACTGAGCCCCTGCTCGCCGACCTGCGTGTCCGTGCCCTGCGGCAGCGCGTGCACGAACGCGGCCTGCGCCACGCCGAGCGCCCGCTCCAGCTCTTCGGCGCCGGCCTGGTCGTCGGCGCCCATCAGCACGTTCTCGCCGACGGTCGCGGAGAAGAGGGTGGGCTCCTCGAAGGCGACGGCCACCTTCTCGCGCAGTTCCTCGCGGGGCATGGCGGTGACGTCCGCGCCGTCGAGGGTGATGCGTCCGGCGGTCGCCTCGTGCAGCCGGGGGACGAGCGCGGTCAGCGTGGTCTTGCCGCTCCCGGTGGCCCCGACGAGGGCCATCGACTCGCCCGGCCGGATGTGCAGGTCGACGCCGTCGAGGATGGGCGCGGAGTCGGGGGAGGCGTCGGGATAGCGGAAGACGACACCGTCGAACCGCAGGCCGCCGTCGGCGGAACCCCCCTGAGCCCCCTGTTCCTCAGCCCCCTGTTCCTCCGGCTCCCCCTGTTCCTCCGGCCGCTCGTCCATCACCTCGAAGTACCGCTCCGTCGCCGTGGCCGCCTCCTGGCTCATCGCCAGGAGGAAGCCGATGGAGTCGACCGGCCAGCGCAGGGCGAGGGCCGTGGAGAGGAAGGCGACCAGGGTGCCCGCGGACAGCTCCCCGTCCGCCACCTGTACGGCGCCCAGCACCAGCGCCGCTCCGATCGCCACCTCCGGGAGCGTCACGATGACGGCCCAGATGGTGGCCAGCAGCCGCGCCTTGCGCAGCTCCGTGCCGCGCAGGGTCTGGGACAGCCTGCGGAACGCCCGCGCCTGGCTGCGGTGCCGGCCGAACCCCTTGACGATCCTGATGCCGAGCACGCTCTCCTCGACGACCGTGGTCAGGTCCCCGACCTGGTCCTGAGCGCGCCGCGCCACCAGCGCGTACCGGTTCTCGAAGATCACGCACATCACGACGACGGGCAGGGCGGGCCCCAGGATCACCAGCCCCAGCGTCCAGTCCTGAAGCAGCATGATGATCACGCCGATGAGGATCGTCACCCCGTTGACCAGCAGGAACGTCAACGGGAAGGCGAGGAACATACGCACCAGCATCAGATCGGTGGTGGCCCGGGACAGCAGCTGCCCCGAAGCCCACCGGTCGTGGAACGCCACCGGCAGCCGCTGCAGATGCCGGTACAGATCGGCCCGCATCTCCGCCTCGACATGCGCCAGCGGGCGCGCCACCAGCACGCGCCGCATCCCGAACAGGCCCGCCTCCGCGACGCCGAGGAGCAGCAGACACAGCCCGCCCAGCCAGACCCCCGCCGTGTCCCGGTCGGCGACCGGCCCGTCCACCATCCACTTCAGGACGAGCGGGATCACCAGCCCCGTACAGGAGGCGACGACGGCGACGACCGCGGCGGTGAACAGCCGCACCCGCACGGGCCGCACATACGGCCACAGCCGCAGCAGGGTGCGCAGGGCGGAACGGTCGGAACGGTCCTGGGGGGCGCTGGTCGCGGGTGTCGTGGGCATCACCGCGAGCCTACGGACCGGCACTGACAACGCCCACCGAGTTTTGGCCGGACCCGGCTCGGCCGCTGGTCCTACGACCTGCGTGTTCGAGGAGTCGGCCGAGAATCCGCCGAGGTTCTGCCGAGGGTCGTAGCGCCGCATCCACCGATCGGCTGATGCCCGTTCGAGCGAGGTGGTCGATGTGCGGACCCGGCCCTCCCCGCAACGCTGGTGCCATGCCCGTCATCGAAGTCACCGACCTGCGCAAGTCCTACGACGGCCGTGCGGTCGTCGACGGCGTCTCCTTCGCCGTCCAGGAAGGCGAGATCTTCGGGATCCTCGGCCCCAACGGCGCCGGCAAGACCACCACCGTGGAGTGCGTCGAGGGCCTGCGCGTCCCCGACGCGGGCCGGGTCAGGGTCACCGGCCTCGACCCCGTCGCCGACCACGAGAAGGTCGCCCGCGTCCTCGGGGCCCAGCTCCAGGAGAGCGAGCTCCAGGCCAAGCTCACCGTCCGCGAGGCCCTGGAGCTGTACGCGGCCTTCTACCCGCACCCCGCGGACTGGAGGCCGCTGGCCGAACGCCTCGGCCTGACCGACAGGCTCACCACCCGCTTCGCGAAGCTCTCCGGCGGCCAGAAGCAGCGCCTGTTCATCGCGCTCGCCCTCATCGGCGACCCCCGGGTCGTCGTCCTCGACGAACTGACCACCGGGCTCGACCCGCGCGCCCGCCGCGACACCTGGCAGCTCATCGAGGACGTCCGGGCGAGCGGGGTCACCGTCCTGCTCGTCACCCACTTCATGGAGGAGGCGCAGCGCCTGTGCGACCGGATCGCCGTGATCGACCAGGGCCGGGTGGCCGCCCTGGACACCCCGTCAGGGCTGATCCGGCGTTCGGCGGGCTCCACCGTCATCAGCTTCACACCCTCCGCGCCGCTGGACGAGGGCGACCTGAACGCGCTGCCCGCGCTCGTGTCGGTCGAGCACAAGGACGGCCGGATCACGCTGGCCGGCACCGACGAGACCGTCAACGCCGTCATCACGCTGCTCGCCCGGGGCCACATCACCGCCCACCAACTCCGCGTGTCCGACGCCACGTTGGACGACGCGTTCCTGGACCTGACGGAGGTCACCGCATGAACACCGCCGTCCTGCGCACCGAGTTGCACCTCTTCCGCCGCGAACCGGGCGCCCTCTTCTGGATCCTGGCGTTCCCCACCCTGCTCCTGGTGATCCTGGGCTCCATCCCGTCCTTCCGCCACCACCAGGCAGACCTGGGCGGCCTGCGCACGATCGACGTGTACGTCCCGGTGGCCGTGCTCCTCGGCATGATCGTCGGCGCGTTGCAGTCGATGCCGCAGAACATCACCGGCTATCGCGAGCGCGGCATCCTGCGCCGTATGTCCACCACTCCGGTACGCCCGTCCGCCCTGCTGTCCGCGCAGATGCTGGTCCACGGCGCGGCGGCCCTGGCCTCCGCCCTGTCCGCCCTCGTGGTGGGCCGCCTCGCCTTCGCCGTACGACTGCCGAAGCAGCCCTACGGCTATCTCCTCGCCCTGCTCCTCGCGATCCTGGCCGCGCTCGCGCTGGGCGCGGTGGTCTCCGCGCTCTCCCGCACGACGAAGATCGCGGGCGCGATCGGGACGGCGGTGTTCTTCCCGATGATGTTCTGCGCGGGCGTGTGGATCCCGGTGCAGTCGATGCCGGATCTGCTCGCCCGGATCGTCGGCTGCACCCCGTTCGGCGCCGCCGCGCAGGCCCTGAACCGGGCGGCGGCGGGCGACTGGCCGGGCTGGGCGCACCTGGGGGCGCTGGTGGCCTGGACGGTGCTGCTCACGGCCGGCGCCTCGCGCTGGTTCCGCTGGGAGTAGGGGACGGGCCGTGCAGACTGGGGACATGAACGCGGCGGACAGGCAGATCGAGCGGCGCTGGGAGCAGGTGCACAACTGGGGGCCGTACGGACTGCTCGGCGTCAGCGTCGTCCTCGGGGCCGTCAGCAGCGGCCAGATGGACGGCCCCCTCGAGTGGGAGGTGGACGCGGGCCTGGTCGCCGCCGCGATCGTGCTCCAGCTGTGGTGGAACGGCACCCGCAACCGTCGGACCGGCCGCGGCCGGGTCCCGTCCCGGGCCGGGACGGCGTACTACGTCGTCCGCTGGGCGATCGCCTTCACGCTCACCTGGAGCAACCCGTTCTTCGCGTTCTACGCGGCCACCGGCTACATGGACGCCGACGAGCTGATCCCGGGCATGTGGCGGCGGCTCGGGCTGTTCGCCAGCGCCGTCACCGTGGCCGGCGCGCAGTGCGGCGGGCTGCCGCCGAAGAGCGCGACCCAGTGGATCGCGTTCGGCGGGCTCCTGGTCGCCAACTCCGGCCTGCAGACGGTGGTCGCCCACCTCACCGAGCAGGAGGAACGGCGTTCCCGCGAGCGGGCCGAGACCATCTCGGAACTCGAACGCACCAACACGGCGCTCCAGCAGGCCCTGGACGAGAACGCCGCCCTTCACGCCCAACTCCTCGTCCAGGCGCGGGAGGCGGGTGTCGCCGACGAGCGCAGACGGCTGGCAGGCGAGATCCACGACACCATCGCCCAGGGCTTGACCGGCGTCATCGCCCAGCTGCAAGTCGTGGCGAACGCACCGGACTTGACGATCGCCCGCATGCACCTCGACCGTGCCTCCGCGCTCGCCCGGCACAGCCTCGGCGAGGCCCGCCGCTCGGTGCACAACCTCGCCCCCGTCGCGCTGGCCGACGACGGTCTGTCCGAGGCGCTGAAGAAGACGGTCGCCGAATGGGCCGAACGAACCGGCGTACGCGGCGAGTTCACCGTGACCGGAACGGCCGAGCAGCTCCACGACGAGGTCGCGGCGACCCTCCTGCGCATCGTCCAGGAGGCCCTGTCCAACGCCTCCCGCCACGCGCAGGCCGCCCGGGTCGGCGTCACCCTCTCCTTCCTGGGCGACGAGGTCATCCTCGACGTCCGCGACGACGGCCGCGGCTTCGAGCCGGACGCCGTCCCCGAACGCACCCGCGCCGGCGGCTTCGGCCTCGACGGCATGCGGGCCCGCGCCGAACGCATCGCCGGCACCCTCGCCGTCGAGGCCGAGCCGGGTCACGGCACGGCGGTCTCGGCTCGCGTACCGTTGATCCGCGATGACCGATGACGTGACCGACGACGTGACCGACGACGATGTGATCACCCTGCTGATCGTCGACGACCACCCCGTCGTACGGGACGGTCTGCGCGGCATGTTCGAGTCCGCCCCCGGCTTCACGGTCGTGGGCGAGGCGGCGAACGGGGTGGAGGCGCTCGCGCGGGCCGAGGTCCTGGACCCGGACGTGGTCCTGATGGACCTGCGGATGCCGGGCGGGGGAGGCGTGGACGCCATCCGGGAGCTGACCCGCCGGGCCGCCCGCGCGAAGGTCCTCGTCCTGACCACGTACGACACGGACTCCGACACCCTCCCCGCGATCGAGGCGGGGGCGACGGGCTATCTGCTGAAGGACGCCCCACGCGACGAACTGTTCACCGCGGTCCGCGCGGCCGCCGAGGGCCGTACCGTCCTCTCCCCGGCCGTCGCCTCCCGCCTGGTCTCCGCGGTCCGCACCCCGCGCACACCCGCCGGCGAGCCCCTCTCCGCCCGCGAGCGCGAGGTCCTGACCCTGGTCGCCCGGGGCACGTCGAACCGCGAGATCGCCCGCGACCTGTTCATCAGCGAGGCCACCGTGAAGACCCATCTCACCCATCTGTACGCGAAGTTGGGCGTCAACGACCGCGCGGCGGCGGTCGCGGCGGCGTACGAGCGCGGGATCCTCGGGCGGGGCGAGGCATGAGCGAGACAGCCCTGCGCTGGCTGGCCGAGCGCGGTGTCGTACGTGCGGGAGACGGCTGGGCCGAAGTCGAAGCCGACGGGAAAGCCGACGCAGTTGCCGAAGTCGACGAACCGCACCGCCTGTTGACCGCGAACGAGGTCGCGCACGGCTGGGTGGCCGAGGTGTTCGCCGACGACGAGCTGACCCCCGCCGACCAGGTCCGCCTCGCCTTCGGGCTGCTGGACCTCCTCGACGACTACTGGGTGATGTGCGAGATCCGCTTCGAGGACCGGGGCCCGGACGGGCCCCTGCCGGCCGATGTGCTCTGGGACGGCTGCCGTCGGCGGCTGGAGGCGGAGCGGGACGCCGAGCCCGTCGCCCACGCGCTGTGGGCCGACTGGTTCGAGGACCGCCAGACCTCCGCGACCGCGTTCGCGGAGGTGCTCGGCCGTGACATCGACGGCCTCCTCACGGATTCGTCGGAGGCCCTGCTGCGCCGGGCCCGCCGGGTCCTGGCCTGCTCCGGCCCGGTGCCCTGGCCGGCGAAGGCGGCGGCCTACGACACGGCGGCCCGCCTCCCCGCCCTCCGACAGGCCCTCTTCCAAGGCCTGTTGGCCTGCTATCACGACGTCTACGGCGACCTGGACCCAGCCGCCGCCCTGGTCCTCCTCGCCCGGCTGGACCTCCCCCCGGACACCCCGCACCTCGCCGCACTCCACGCCGTGCTCACCGGGGGGCACACGAACCACCACCGCAGTCCGCACGCCTGGGCCGCTCAGCTGTCGTAGGGCAGCAGCCCGCTCGCGATCCGCTCCCACGCCGACCTCAACTCGGCGAGCAGCTCCGGGCGGTCCGGGGCGAGGTCGGCCTGTTCGCGCAGGTCGGCCCCGAGGTCGTAGAGGTGGTCGTCGCCTTCGGAGTCCTGGTAGTACTTCCAGTCGCCGCGCCTGAGGGCCCGGTTGGCCCGCACCCGCCAGAACAGGTCCCGCTCGGGCGGCTTCTCGCCCTTCAGCAGATAGCCCGCGAGACTGGCGCCGTCCAGGGGATACGCCGGGTCGGGCCGGGCCCCGGCCAGCTCCAGCAGGGTCGCGGTCCAGTCGGGGGAGATGTTCGGCGCGTGACTGACCTGGCCGCCGTCGATGCGGTGCGGCCAGCGCACGATGGTGGGCACCCGGATGCCGCCCTCCTGGAGCACGAACTTCTCGCCGCTCAGCGGCCAGAGGTACGACCAGCGCTCGCCGCCGTTGTCGCTGGCGAAGTACACCACCGTGTTCTCCTCCTGCCCGGACCGGCGCAGCGCCGCCAGCACCTCGCCGACCGACGCGTCGAGGCTCTCCACCATCTGCGTGTACTTCGCGACCGAGCCGCCGTCGTAGTGGTTGAGGGCGTTGGAGACCTCCGCCTGGCTCTTCGCGGCGCGGATCTTCGCGGCGATCTCGGCGCCGGTCTCGGCGTCCTCCTCGCTCAGCCACGGCCAGTGCGGGGTGGTGAAGTTGAGGTTCAGCAGCCAGGGCTTGTCGTGCCTGCGGCCGACGTACTCCACCGCCCGCTCGGTCAGGACCTGTGTGTAGTAGCGCAGGTCCTGGTAGGTCGCGTCGCCCTCGTAGAGGTCGTAGTCGCCGAGCTGGCCGAGCTTGGAGAAGTACTCCAGCACACCCCCGTGGTTGCCGAAGAACTCGTCCCAACCCGACTTCGTGGGGCTGTAGTCGGGCAGCCAGCCGCAGTGCCACTTGCCGATCAGGGCGGTCGAGTAGCCCGCCTTCCTGAGGAGGGAGGCGAGGGTGGGGTGGCTGGGGTCCAACCCCTGGCTCCTGTTGGCGACGGGCTCGGCCAACCCGCCCTTCGTACGACCCGGATAGCGCCCGGTGTACAGGCTGAACCGGGTCGGGGAGCAGGTCGCCGACCCCGAGTACGCGTCGGTGAACCGCACCCCCTGCCGGGCCAGCCGGTCCAGGTTCGGCGTCTTGATGTGCGGGGCGCCGTAGGAGGAGAGGTCGGCCCAGCCGAGGTCGTCGCCCAGGATGACCAGGAAGTTGGGGCGACCGGCGGCGGAGGAGGCCGTACGGGCCTGGAAGGGGCGCTCGGCGGGAGCGGCCTCGGCGGCAGCGGTCGTAGCGGCGACGGCGGTGACGGCGCCGCCGCCGACGAGACCACCGAAGGCACGACGGGATATTTCGGGCATACGAGGTCCTTGCGCGGAAGGCGACGGAAGTCGGCGGACGGCATGGGGGGAGCGCGTGACCTCAGTGTGATCAACCGGCCGGACGCCTGCCCAGGCATCCGGCCGGAGTTCACGCGCCTGAAACATCGCCCCGGTCGCCCCCTCGGTGTGCTCCCGGCCGACCCTCAACGAGCCCTCAGCCGATCCTCAGCAACAACACCGCCCGCGCCGGCACCGTGATCGCCTCCCCCGCCCGGTGCACCGCCTCCGGCGCCTCCTCCTGTTCCTCGCGGGACGTGTCGACGACCACCTCGTACCGCTGCGCCCAGGGCGGCCCCGGCAGGACGAAGCTCACCGGACGGTCGCCCGCGTGCAGCAGGGCGAGGAAGCTGTCGTCGGTGATCGGGGCCCCGCGTTCGTCCCGGCCCGGGATGTCCCGGCCGGAGAGGTACATGCCGAGCGTGGCGGCGGGGGCGTACCAGTCCCGTTCCGTCATCTCGGTGCCCCGCGCCGTGAACCAGGCCAGGTCCCGCAGGCCGTCCGCCGAGTGCGCCCGCCCGGAGAAGAAGGCGCGGCGGCGCAGGACCGGGTGGCGGTGGCGCAGGGCGATCAGCCGCGAGGTCAGGTCGTACAGCGCCCGCCAGCCGGGGTCCTCCAGCAGCCCCCAGTCCACCCAGCTGATCTCGCTGTCCTGGCAGTAGGCGTTGTTGTTGCCCCGCTGGGTGCGTCCGAACTCGTCGCCCGCGACCAGCATCGGCACGCCCGTCGACAGCAGCAATGTCGTGAGCAGGTTGCGCAGCTGGCGTCGGCGCAGGGCCGTCACCTGCTCGTCGTCCGTCTCCCCTTCGGTCCCGCAGTTCCAGGCGCGGTTGTCGTCGGTGCCGTCCCGGTTGCCCTCGCCGTTGGCCTCGTTGTGCTTGCGTTCGTAGGACACCAGGTCGCGCAGGGTGAAGCCGTCGTGGGCCGTGACGAAGTTGACGGAGGCGTACGGCCGTCGCCCGCCCCACGCGTACAGGTCGCTCGACCCCGACAGCCGGTAGCCCATCTCCCGGACGTCCGGCAGCGCGTGCCGCCAGAAGTCGCGCACGGCGTTGCGGTAGCGGTCGTTCCACTCCGTCCACAGGGGCGGGAAGGCTCCCACCTGGTAGCCGCCGGAGCCCACGTCCCACGGCTCGGCGATCAGCTTCACCCGGCGCAGCACCGGGTCCTGCGCGATCACCGCGAGGAACGGCGACAGCATGTCGACGTCGTGCATGGAGCGGGCCAGCGCCGCCGCCAGGTCGAAGCGGAAGCCGTCGACGCCCATCTCCGTCACCCAGTAGCGCAGCGAGTCGGTGATCAGGCGGAGGACATGCGGCTGCACGACGTGCAGGGTGTTGCCGCAGCCCGTGTAGTCCGCGTATCTGCGGGCGTCCGACTGGAGGCGGTAGTAGCCCTTGTTGTCGATGCCCTTCAGCGACAGCGTCGGGCCCAGCTCGCCCGCCTCCGCCGTGTGGTTGTACACCACGTCGAGGATGACCTCGATCCCGGCCGCGTGCAGTGCGCGCACCATCCGCTTGAACTCGCCGACCTGCTGTCCCGTCGTGCCGGAGGAGGCGTAGCCGGCGTGCGGGGCGAAGTAGCCGATGGAGTTGTAGCCCCAGTAGTTCTTCAGCCCTCGGCGCAGCAGATGGTCCTCGTGCGCGAACTGGTGGACCGGCAGCAGCTCCACCGCCGTCACGCCGAGGCCCACCAGGTGCTCGACCGCCGCCGGGTGCGCGAGGCCCGCGTAGGTGCCGCGGAGCTCCTGCGGGATGCCCGGGTGCAGTCGGGTGAAGCCCTTGACGTGCAGCTCGTAGATGACCGAGTCCGCCCACGGCGTCTTCGGGCGGCGGTCGTCGGCCCAGTCGTCGTCATCGTGGACGACGACCCCCTTGGGGACGTACGGCGCCGAGTCCCGTTCGTCGCGCACGGTGTCCGCGACCTGCTGCTGCGGCCAGTCGCGGACATGCCCGTACACCTCGGGCGGCAGCCCGAACTCGCCGTCGACGGCCCGCGCGTACGGGTCCAGGAGCAGCTTCGCGGGGTTCCAGCGGCCCCCGGTCCACGGGTCCCAGCGGCCGTGCACCCGGAAGCCGTAGCGCTGGCCCGGCATGACCCCCGGCACGAAGCCGTGCCAGATCTCGTGGGTGAGCTCGGTCAGCGGGGCCCGGGTCTCGCGGCCCGACTCGTCGAACAGGCACAGCTCGACCGCCTCCGCGCCGCCTGCCCACAGCGCGAAGTTGGTCCCCGCGACCCCGTCGGGGCCGACCCGGAAGCGGGCCCCCAGCGGCATCGGAGCGCCCGGCCACACGGGCACACCGGGCACCTTGTGGGACACCCCGTTCACGGCGGTGTCCGGCGTGGCGCGCTCCTGGGCCACCGCCTTCTGCTCGGCTGCGCTGGACACCGTTCCGCCTCCCGCGGCTCGTGGAACGACGTGGGAGAAGAGCGTACGGCGTCCCGGCCGCCGCCCTCCGTCGTGTCGTCCTCCCCCCAGTTCTGCCCATCGCGTGCCTCGCACTCACGTTTCCCCCGAGCGGGCCCGATCGTTGGACACCTCGTGAGGCATGGGCAGAGGCATGAACAGAGGTTCGGGCGGACGCAGGGGCCGGGGCGCGCGCGGCGCGCGGGGGTCGCACTGGCCGCCGTACTGGCATGGGCGGGGCTGCTGGCGGGGGCCGCCGGCTGCACGGCTGAGGGCGGCGGCGGGCTCGACCGGATGCTCGGCGGGCCTCCGGCCGCCGAGGACGTCATCCGCATCGCCCCGGAGGACGGCGCCAAGGGCGTGCGCCCCGAGGACGCGCTGCGGGTGCGGGTGCCGGACGGGCGGCTGGAGTCGGTGAAGGTGGTGAAGTCCCAGGACGCCCAGGAGTCGCCGGTCGCCGGCCGCGTCTCCGCCGACGGGCTGAGCTGGCGGCCGGACGGCGAACGGCTCGCGCTCGCCGCCCGCTACACGGTCGACGTCGTCGCGGTCGACGGCGACGGCCGCCGCTCCGCCCGGCACGCGGCCTTCACCACCTACGTCCCCGACCAGCGCTTCATCGGCTACGTCGCCCCGGAGAACCGCTCCACCGTCGGCGCCGGGATGATCGTCTCCCTGGACTTCAACCAGGAGATCGCCGACCGGGCGGCCGTGGAGCGCGCCGTCCAGGTGACCGCCGACCCGCCCGTCGAGATCCGCCCCCACTGGTTCGGCACCGCACGCCTCGACTTCCGCCCCCGGCGCTACTGGAAGCCCGGCACCCGGGTCACCGTCGCCCTCAAGCTGCGGGACGTGGAGGGCGCGCCCGGCGTCTACGGGCTCCAGTACAAGACGTTCTCCTTCACCGTCGGCCGCAGCCAGGTCTCCCTCGTCGACGCGGCCCGGCACACCATGCAGGTCCGGCGCGACGGAGCGCTGCTGGCCACCGTGCCCATCACGGCCGGGTCGCCGAAGAACACGACGTACAACGGCAAGATGGTGGTCAGCGAGATGTTCGAGCTGACCCGGATGAACGGCGCGACGGTCGGCTTCAAGAAGAAGAACGGAAAGGGCGAGTACGACATCCCGGACGTACCGCACGCCATGCGCCTGACCGACTCCGGCACCTTCCTGCACGGCAACTACTGGGCCGACGACGACGTCTTCGGCGCGTCCAACGTCAGCCACGGCTGCGTGGGTCTCAGGGACGTCAAGGGCGGCGGTTCGGGCACGCCCGCGGGCTGGTTCTTCGACCGCTCGCTCGTCGGCGACGTCGTCGAGGTCGTCCACAGCAAGGACAAGACGGTCGCCCCCGACAACGGGCTCGGCGGCTGGAACATGAGCTGGAGGGAGTGGACCGCGGGCGGCGCCGCGAAATGATCCCTCTCGCCGAGGCAACCATCCCCGCGATCACATAGTCCTAGTTGCGACAGAACGGTGACATTCACCTGACACGGTACTCAAATCCGTGCGGTTAATATGCGCCAGTGATCGCGCGGCGGGCGCGGGGGTGGGGGCCTGACCAGGCCCTGCGAGGGGAGAACGACGTGAACGTGCGACCGATATCGGGGGCGGCCGACCGGCGCCCGAGTGGCCGCAACAAGGGCATGGCCGTGATCGTCGGGGGGCTGCTGCTCGCCGTCACGGCATGCGGCGGGGGCGGCGGTTCGGACTCCGGTTCGGACGCCAAGGACAAGGCCAAGGACAGCACGACGGCCGCCCAGAGCAAGCAGTCGGTGGCGACCGTCACCATCGCGCCCAAGGCCGGCGCGACCGACGTCGACACCAGCGGCGCCCTGAAGGTCACCGCGGCCAAGGGCAAGCTGACCGAGGTGGTCGTCAAGGACGACAAGGGCACGACCGTCTCGGGGGCGATCTCCGCGGACGGCGCGGGCTGGACGCCCGCCACGCACCTGGCCGCCTCGACCAAGTACCAGGTGCACGCGGTCGCCAAGGACTCCGAGGGCCGTACGGCCGCCGAGGACTCCACCTTCACCACGCTCAGCCCGCAGAACACCTTCATCGGCAACTTCACGCCGGAGGACGGTTCCAAGGTCGGCGTCGGCATGCCGTTCTCGGTGCGCTTCACCCGGGGCATCACCAAGCCCGAGGACGTCGAGAAGGCCATCGAGATCAAGACCGAGCCGGCCGTCGACGTCGAGGGGCACTGGTTCGGCAACGACCGCCTCGACTTCCGGCCCGAGAAGTACTGGAAGGCCGGCACCAAGGTCACGGTGAAGCTGAACCTCGACGGCGTCGAGGGCCGCAAGGGCGTCTACGGCAAGCAGTCCAAGACCGTCTCCTTCACCATCGGCCGCGACCAGGTGTCCGTCGTGGACGCCAAGAAGCACACGATGAAGGTCATGCAGGAGGGCAAGGTCGTCAAGACCATCCCGGTCACCACCGGCAAGCCCGGCTACGCCACCTGGAACGGCCAGATGGTCATGAGCGAGAAGTTCACCGTGACCCGGATGAACGGCGACACGGTCGGCTACGACGGCGAGTACGACATCAAGGACGTCCCGCACGCCATCCGGCTGACCGACTCCGGCACGTTCGTGCACGGCAACTACTGGGGCGGCGGCGCCTTCGGCAACTACAACGCCAGCCATGGCTGCATCGGCCTGCGGGACGTGCGCGGCGGCTACGACAGCTCCGTCCCGGCCGCGTGGTTCTTCAACCACTCGATGGTCGGCGACGTGGTGGTCGTGAAGAACTCCACCGACCCGACGGTCGACCCGGCCAACGGCCTCAACGGCTGGAACATCCCCTGGGCGGAGTGGAAGAAGTAACTCTTCCGCGACTGCGGGCCCGGCGGCGTCCTGTGACGGACGGCACCGGGCCCGTCGGCGTTAGTGGTGGTTAACCTGCTGCCATGACCGTGAATCTCGAAGTCGCCGAAGGCGTCGGCACGATCCGCCTCGACCGCCCGCCCATGAACGCGCTGGACGTCGCCACCCAGGACCGGCTCAAGGAGCTCGCCGAGGAGGCGGGCCGGCGGGACGACGTACGCGCCGTCGTCGTCTACGGCGGGGAGAAGGTGTTCGCGGCGGGCGCGGACATCAAGGAGATGGAGGACATGGACCACACGGCGATGATCCTGCGTGCCCGCGCCCTGCAGGAGTCCTTCACGGCGGTGGCCCGCATCCCCAAGCCGGTCGTGGCCGCCGTGACGGGATACGCGCTGGGCGGCGGCTGCGAGCTCGCGCTGTGCGCGGACTTCCGGATCGCGGCGGACAACGCCAAGCTCGGCCAGCCGGAGATCCTGCTGGGCCTGATCCCCGGCGCCGGCGGCACCCAGCGCCTGGCCCGGCTGGTCGGCCCCTCCAAGGCCAAGGACCTCATCTTCACGGGCCGCATGGTGAAGGCGGACGAGGCGCTGACGCTGGGCCTGGTGGACCGGGTGGTCCCGGCCGCCGAGGTGTACGCCGAGGCGCACGCGTGGGCCGCGAAGCTGGCGCAGGGCCCGGCGATCGCGCTGCGCGCGGCCAAGGAGGCGATCGACGCCGGTCTGGAGACGGACATCGAGACGGGTCTCACGGTCGAACGGAACTGGTTCGCCGGACTGTTCGCGACGGCGGACCGGGAGATCGGCATGCGGAGCTTCGTGGAAGAGGGACCGGGCAAGGCCAAGTTCCAGTGAAGCGTGTCGCCTTGTGCGCGAGAGATGTGTCTCCTTGATCGTGTGAGACACATCTCCTGTGAACTCCCCGGAATCACTTGCAATTGACGCGATGTCTCATCCGGGTCCCTCGATGGGGCGGTTTATGGAAACCTTAAGGCGACCTTAAGCCTGCCTTGTCGAGGGAGCGTGTCGATTGCCTCTGGAGGAGTCGTCACCGCAGGTCAGGGACCCTTTATCGGGTTATGAACTGCCTCTGGCATATGTCTGAGGACTGCTGTGCAGCGCTGATTTCGCGGGGGCGCATTCCCCGGGAACGGCCCCGGAGGCCGCCTCCTGCGGCCATGATGGGGGCATGGCGGGGCTGGAGGGCATGGATCAGCCGCGGGGACAGGGCCGTGCGACCGCGGCGCGCTGGTCGCCTGCGGTCGAGGACGAACGGGCGCTCAAGGCGCTGGAGTTGTTCGGCAATCCGACGGAGGGTGAAGTTCCGTTGCCGTCCCGCCCCGAGTCCGCCGCCACCGCCCGCCGACTGGCCCAGGTCGTCGTCCTGCGTCAGTGGGGACTGACCCCCAAGATGACGGAGGACGCGGTCCTGCTCGTCTCCGAGCTCGTCGGCAACGCCGTACGCCACACCGGGGCCCGGGTCTTCGGCCTGCGGATGCGCCGTCGGCGCGGCTGGATCCGCGTCGAGGTCCGCGACCCCTCCCGCGGGCTGCCGTGTCTGATGCCGGTGCAGGAACTCGACGTCAGCGGCCGGGGCCTGTTCCTAGTCGACAAGCTCTCCGACCGCTGGGGCGTCGACCTGCTGCCGCGGGGGAAGACGACCTGGTTCGAGATGCGCGTCGCGGACCGCTAGGGCCGGTCCGGCGGACCTCCGGGGCCTACGGCCAGGACCTCCGGGGCCTACGGCCAGGACCTCCGGCGGCTGAGGGCGCTCGACGCCCGCTCTGGCCGCCGACCGGGTGAATGGGCTGTTTTCCAGGACTTTGCCCCTTAAATGGGACGGGTGACTTCGACCGACCGCCGTGCCGCGCTGCGGGCGGGCGCCGGGCTCGTCGCCGGGGGTGCGTTCGCGGCCGCGTGCTCGCCCTCCGGGACCCCGTCCGGTTCCCCCTCCGGCTCCTCTTCTGGTTCCCCGTCCGGATCCTTCTCCGGCGCCGCCGTCCACCACGCCCCCGCCCCCACTTCCCCCGCCCCCGCCTCCCGGGCCCCCGCCCGCCCCCTCGCCGCCCCCGCCCCCCGCGCCTTCCCCGGCCAGCCCGCCCAGATCGCCCACGGTCCCCGCGACCACGCCCGTGTCGCCCTCACCTTCCACGGCCAGGGCGAACCGGCCGTCGCCCACGCCCTCCTCGGCGAGGCCGAACGGCACGGCGCCCAGGTCACCGTCCTGGCCGTCGGGACCTGGCTCGACGCACACCCCGACCTCGCCCGCCGCGTCCTGGACGGCGGCCACGACCTCGGCAACCACACCCAACGCCACCTCGACGTCAACGCCATGTCCGAGGCCGAGGCGGGGGCCGAGATCACCGGGTGCGCCGAGCGGCTGCGCAGACTCACCGGGTCCATCGGCACCTGGTTCCGGCCCTCCCGGGCCACCCGCGCCTCCCCCCTCGTCGAGACGCTGGCCCGCCGCGCCGGCTACCCGCACGTCCTCTCCTACGACGTCGACTCCCTCGACTTCACCTCGCCCGGCGCCCCCGCCGTCGCCCGCAACGTCCTCGGCGGGATCCGCAACGGATCCGTCGTGAGCCTGCACTTCGGGTACCCGGACACGGTCGCCGCGCTCCCCGCCGTACTGGACGAACTCGACCGCCGCGGACTGCGCGCGGTCACTGCCACGGAGCTGTTCAGCTGATGCGCCAGATGCACCGCAACCTCGTGAGAAGCACCCTGCTCGCGGGCGTCGTCCTCGCCGTCCTCGCCGCCTGCGGCACCGAGGGCAAGGGCGGGGCGAGCAAGGAGGGGACGGCCAAGGCCACCAAGGCCGCCGTCCCCGCCCCGGCCGAGCGGAAGCAGACCGTCCGGGGCCTGCCCGGCATGCCGCCGGTCCTCGACCCCAAGGACGTCTACGCCGCCGACCGCCCCGACAAGCTCTCCCCGGTCGTCAAGGACTTCCCCTCCCGCGTCTACGTCCCCAACACCGAGTCCGACACCGTCTCCGTCATCGACCCCAGGACGTACGAGGTCATCGACACGATCCACGTCGGCCACCAGCCCCAACACGTCGTCCCCTCCTGGGACTTGAAGACGCTCTGGGTCAACAACAACCGCGGACACACCCTCACCCCCATCGACCCGCGAACGGGCAGGGCCGGCAAGCCGGTCGAGGTGCACGACCCGTACAACCTCTACTTCACGCCCAACGGCAGGTACGCCGTCGTCATGGCCTCCCTCGACCGCGAACTCGTCTTCCGCGACCCGCACACCATGAAGCGGATCAAGACCGTGCCGGTCACCTGCTACGGCGTCAACCACGCCGACTTCTCCCTCGACGGGAGGTACTTCATCGTGTCCTGCGAGTTCAGCGGCGAACTGCTGAAGGTCGACACCGAGAAGATGAAGGTCGTGGCGCAGCAGAAACTGCCCTTCAAGGGCGCCATGCCCCAGGACGTGAAGGTCTCGCCCGACGGCAAGCGGTTCTACGTCGCGGACATGATGGCCGACGGCATGTGGATCGTGGACGGCGACACCTTCGGCAAGCCCGGCTTCCTCCCCACCGGCAAGGGCTGCCACGGGCTCTACGTCAGCCGCGACTCCCGTGTGATGTACGTCTCCAACCGCGGCGAGGGCACCGTCTCCGTCTTCGACTTCGCCCGGCGCAAGGTGACCAGGAAGTGGCGCCTGCCCGACGGCGGCAGCCCCGACATGGGCGGCGTCTCGGCGGACGGCAAGGTCCTGTGGCTGTCCGGACGCTACGACTCCGAGGTGTACGCCATCGACACCCGCACCGGCCGCCAGCTCGCCCGCATCGAGGTCGGCGGCGGCCCGCACGGCCTCGCCGTCTACCCGCAGCCCGGCCGCTACTCCCTCGGTCACACCGGCGTCTTCCGCTGACGCGGACCGCCCCTACCCGGCGCCGAGCAGCAGCGCCTCCGCGCCGACGGGCAGATAGCCGGCCGCCTGGAACGCCCGCATGCTGCGGGCGTTCCCCGGCGCGACCTGCGCCCACAGCGGCTCGCCCCCGGCCAGCTGCCGCGCCGCGGTCACCAGGGCCCGGCCCAGCCCCCGGTGCCGTACTCCCTCCTCCACCTCGACGGAGACCTCCAGCCGCCCCGCGATCCCGCGGCCCAGCACCAGGACGCCGCCCTCCGTCGTCCAGGCGCGCACGTCGTCGCGCCGCCTTCGGGCGTACACGATCCGCGGATGCTCGCCGTCCGTGATCTCCTTCAGCGGGAGCGGCGGCTCGCCCGGCAGGGGAGAGCCCACCAGCATCGCGTCGATCGTCTCGGCCGTACGCCCCGTCCGCTCGAGCAGGGCCGTCAGGAACCGCGGGTTCATCGGCGCCGCGAGGGCGTCGCAGGGCACGGCGGCCAGCGTGTCGTACACCCACTGCGGATCCTCGTCCGTGAAGACGACCGCGTGGGCGGTGAATGCGAACACGCCCGCGTCCCGGTCGGACGCCTGCGGCACGACGGTCGTAGCGCCGTCCGCCGGTGGGAGGACACCCCGTGCGACCGCGTCGAGAATGTCCTGAAGGGTCTCCACCACCGTGCTCCTTGAGTCTCCACCCACTGGAAGGACCACACTCACACACGTGATCGACGACGGCACCGGACTTTTCACCATCGGCGAGCTGGCCCGCTCGACCGGACTGACCGTGCGCACCATCCGCTACTGGTCCGACGAGGGCGTCCTGACCCCCGTGGCCCGCTCGACCGGCGGCTACCGCCTGTACGACGCCGAGTCCGCCGCCCGGCTGGAACTGATCCGCACCCTGCGCGAACTGGGCCTCGGCCTGCTCGACGTGCGCCGGGTGCTGGCCGGGGAGCGGACCGTCGCGGAGGTCGCGGCGGCCCATGTGGTCGCGCTGGACGCACAGATCCGCTCGCTCAGGGTGACCCGTGCGGTGCTGTCGAGCGTGGCACGGCGTGACTCGAGCGCGGAGGAGACGACCCTGATGAACAGACTGGCACGGCTGTCGGCGGCCGAACGGCGACGGATCGTCGACGACTTCACGGCCGAGATCTTCGACGGGCTCGACACCCTCGACCCCGACGTCCGCACCCGGCTGCGCTTCGCCGCGGCGGATCTGCCGGACGATCCGACGCCCGAGCAGGTGGACGCCTGGGTGGAGCTCGCCGAGATGATCCAGGACCCGGAGTTCCGGGCGCTGATGCGCAGAACGGTCGAGTTCAACACGGTCGACCGCCGGCCGGACCTCCCGGCGGGCACCTCCCTGTGGTTCATCGGCAGGCTGGTGCACGCCGGGGGCGAGGCGCTGCGCCAGGGCCTTGCCCCCGACGCGCCCGCGGCCGGGGACGTCCTGCGCGACCTGCTCGGCGCCGCGGACCGGGCCGCCGTACTGGAGCGGCTGACCGCCGCGTCGAGCGGACGGGTCGCCCGTTACCGCGAGTTGTCGGCCGTAGTGAACGGTCTGGGCAGCCAGCCGTCGTACGAGGAGGAGTTCTCCTGGGTGGTCGCTGCGCTGCGCTCCGACGCGGGCCGTTAATCTGACCTGCGTCAGTACGACGGCAAGCTACGAAAAAGGGGCGGAATCGGTGGCCGACATCGAAGAGGCGCGCAAGCAGTTCCAGCGGATCGACACGGACGGTGACGGCTTCATCACCGCAGCCGAGTTCAAGGCCGCCCTGGCCCAGGAAGGCGACTGGAACGTCACCGAGTCGGTCGCCGAGGCGATCATCAAGACCCGTGACCTCAACGGGGACAAGGTGCTCTCGTTCGACGAGTTCTGGGCGTACCTCAGCAAGTGACGTGATGTGACGCTGTGTTGCATGAAGGGGCGCCCCGCGGGATGCGGGGCGCCCCTTCGTCATGCCCGGCGCTCGATGCGCACGCTCCAGCGGCCGCCGTGCCGCTGAAGGGTCAGGGGCAGGTCGAAGCACGCGCCGACCCGGTCGCCGGTGAGGACCTCGGCCGCCGGACCCTGGGCGAGCGCACGGCCCTCGCGCAGCAGCAGGGCGTGGGTGGTGCCCGTGGGCAGCTCCTCCAGGTGGTGGGTGACCAGGACGGTCGCCAGGCCCGGATGCTCCTCGCGCAGGGTGTCCAGCGCGTCGATCAGCCGCTCGCGGCCCGGCAGGTCCAGACCCGTCGCCGGTTCGTCGAGCAGCAGCAGCCGCGGCTCCGGCATCAGTGCGCGGGCGATCAGAGTCCGGCCGCGCTGGCCCTGCGAGAGCGTCGGCCAGCGCGCCGCGCGGCGGTCGGCCAGGCCCAGCGTGTCGATCAGCCGGTCGGCCCGCGCCTCCTGCGCCGGGGTCGCACGCCAACGGGGAAGCGGCGCGACGGAGTTGGTCAGCCCGGTCAGGACGACGTCCCGCACCCGCAGCGGTTCGGTGAGCGGGTGGCGAGGGTCGACGTGTCCCACGTACGCCCGCAGCTCGCGGACGTCCACGCGGCCGAGGCGGCGGCCCAGCACCTCCACCGTGCCCCGCGTCGGGTGGACCAGTGCGCCGAGCAGGCTGAGCAGGGTGGACTTCCCGGCGCCGTTGGCCCCGAGGAGGGCCCAGTGCTCGCCGGCCCGCACGGTCAGCGACACCTCCTGGAGCAGGGGCCGCCCCTCGCGCACGACGTGCACGTCCTCGGCGCACAGCACCTCCGGCGCCCCCGGCCCCGGTCTCGGCCCCGCCTCCGGTCCAGGCCTCGCCCCCGCCCCCTTCCTCACCGCACCGCCCGGTCGACCGCCGACAGCACGGCCTGCGCGGAGGCCGCCGGGCCTGTGCCCGCGCCCCAGGCGGTGACGCCGTTCACCCGGCACTCGGCGTAGGCGACCGTGCCGTCCGGGGTCGGGTGCTCGACGTGCTCCAGGACGTCGACGTGGTGGGCGCCCAGGTCCACGGGGGCGTCCACCACGTACGTCACCAGGAACAGCTCGTACAGCTGCTTCGCCGTGAGCTCGCGTCCGCTGTCGTCCGCCGCCTCCTGGACGACCCGGGAGAAGTCCGGCCGCATGCGCGACGGCAGGTCGAGGCCGTGGTGCGTGTGCAGGAGATACGCCACTCCGCCCTTCCCCGACTGGGAGTTGACCCGGATCACCGCTTCGTAGGACCTGCCCACGTCCGCCGGGTCGATCGGCAGATACGGCACCGACCAGGGCGCCTGCGCCGCCGGGACCCCCAACTCGGCCGCCCTGCGGGCATGGTGGGCGAGGCCCTTGCCGATCGCGTCCTGGTGGGTGCCGGAGAACGCGGTGTGGACCAGCTCCCCGGCGTAGGGGTGACGGGGGTGGACCGGCAGGCGGTTGCAGTGCTCGACGGTGTTCCGGACGGCGTCGAGGTCGCTGAAGTCGACCATGGGATCGACGCCTTGGGAGTAGAGGTTGAGGGCCAGGGTCACCAGGTCGACGTTGCCGGTGCGCTCCCCGTTGCCGAACAGGCAGCCCTCCACCCGCTGGGCCCCGGCCAGCACCGCGAGCTCGGCGCAGGCGACGCCGGTGCCGCGGTCGTTGTGCGGGTGCACCGAGAGGATCACGCTGTCCCGGCGGGCGAGGTTGCGGTGCAGGTACTCGATCTGGTCGGCGTAGACGTTGGGCGTGGCGATCTCGACCGTCGCCGGGAGGTTGTGCGTGACCGGGCGGTCGGCGCTCGCGTCCCACAACTCCGTGAGCCCGTCGCAGAGTTCGAGGACGAAGTCGGGTTCGGTGAGGTTGAAGGTCTCGGGCGAGAACTGGAAGCGGACGGACCCGGGCGAGGCGAGGGAGGAGGCGCGTCGCGCCATGCGCTCGGCGGCCTCGCGGACGGTCCGCCACACCTGGTCGCGGTCCCGGCCCAGGACGACGTCCCGCCACACCGGCGAGGTCGCGATGTACAGATGGACGACGGCCCGGGGCAGCCCCTCGATCGCCTCGAAGGTGCGGTCGATCAACTCGGAGCGGGCCGGGGTGAACACGACCGGCGTGACGTCGTCGGGGACGGCGTCGGCGGCCGCCAGGCGGCGTACGAAGTCGAAGTCGGCGCGGCTCGCGGAGGGATAGCCCACCTCGATCTCCTTGAAGCCGGTCGCGACCAGCAGGTCGAAGAAGCGGCCCTTGCGGGTCGTGTCCATCGGCTCGGCGAGCGCCTGGTTGCCGTCGCGCAGATCGACGGGGACCCAGAGAGGGGCGCGCTCGATGCGGGCGGAGGGCCAGCTCCTGTCGACGACAGGCACGTTCACCCGCTCGTGGAAGGGGCGGTAGCGGTGGTGGGGCATGGGGCCGGGGCGCTGCGGGTTGCGGAAGGTCGTGGTCAACGGTCGCCGCCTTGCGGGTCGCGGAACGTCATGCCGGGTACGCTAGTCACTCCTCAGGTCCTCAGACAAGTGAGAATGTCCCTGTGAAGATGGTGAAGAAGTGACCCCCCTCGGACCCGTCCGTCCCAGCCCCCTGGTCGAACAGGTCGTGGACCGCCTGCGCGAGCAGATCGCGGGCGGACAGTGGCCCGTCGGCACCCGGCTGCCCGGCGAGACCACTCTCGCGAAGGAGCTCGGCGTCGGCCGCTCCACCGTCCGGGAGGCGGTGCGCTCCCTGACCGGCGCGGGCCTCGTCCGGCCCCGGCAGGGCGCGGGCGTCTTCGTCGTCGCGACCGAGCCCGTCGAGGACTGGCCCACCCGGCTGCGGCGGGCCGCGGTGGCGGACGTCTACGAGGTCCGCATGGCGGTCGAGGTGCACGCGGCCCGGCTCGCCGCGGCCCGCCGCACCCCGCAGGACGTCACCGCGATCGAGGAGGCGCTGGCCGGCCGCCGTGCCGCTTCGACGGCCGACGACGCGGCCTTCGTCGAGGCCGACATCGCCTTCCACGCGGCCGTGGTCGCCGCCGCCCACAACCCCGTGCTCGCGGACCTGTTCGGGGAGTTCGTCCCGGTGCTGCGCAAGGGCCTCGTCGACTATCTGGCCCTGACCGGACTGCGCGCCGACGACCCCGACACCGGGGACGACGCCCACGAGGCGCTCGCCCGCGCGATCGTCGCAGGCGACGCGCCGACCGCCGCGGAGGTGCTGCGCGGGGAACTGGAGGACCCCTTCGGGCAGGAGGACCGCTTCGGGCAGGCGGACCCCTTTGGGCAGGAGGGTGCTTTCGGCCAAGTAGGTCCCCTTGGACGGGAGGCGGAATAGCTCGTGACGGGGCGAGGTTGACGCCAGCCAGACGCATGCGCGTGCATCGAATGCATCGATTCTGGGAACACCGATTCCGGGAAGGCAAGGCCTGTCATGAAGATCGGCATCATCGGCGCGGGCAACATCGGCGGCAACCTCACCCGGCGGCTCACCGCCGTCGGCCATGACGTCTCCGTGGCGAACTCGCGCGGACCGCAGACGCTCAAGGACCTGGCCGAGGAGACGGGCGCGACCCCCGTCACCGTCGAGGAGGCGGCACGCGGCGCGGAGGTCGTGGTGATCACGGTCCCGACCAAGGCGGTCCCGAACCTGCCGGGCGGCATCCTCGACGGCGCGGCCGACGACGTGGCCGTCATCGACACGAACAACTACTACCCGCAGCAGCGCGACGGCCGGATCGCCGAGATCGAGGACGAGGGCATCACCGAGAGCCGCTGGACGGAGCGCCGGATCGGCCACCCCGTGATCAAGGCCTTCAACGGCACCTACGCCCAGGACATCCTGGACCGCCCGCGCCCCGCCGGCGCCGCCGACCGCATCGCGCTGCCGGTGGCCGGCGACGACGCGGTGGCGAAGGCGAAGGTGCGGGCCCTGATCGACGAGATCGGCTTCGACACCGTCGACGCCGGCGGCATCGACGACTCCTGGCGCCAGCAGCCCGACACCCCTGTCTACGGTCTCCAGGCCGGCGTCGAGGCGGTCACCCGCGCGCTGGCGGAGGCGAGCCCCGAGCGCCCGCAGGGGTTCCGCGGCTGACCCCGGAACCCGTCTTCGTCCCGGTGGCCGCCGGGGTTCACCCCCGACGGCCGCCGAGGAGTTCGGGGAGCGGGACAGAGGGCATCGGGGCGAGCGGGGTCTCGGGGAGAGCTTGGGCGGGGGTCTCGGCGAGGGGCTCGGCGGGGGCCTGGACGGGTACTTCGGTGGGGGCTTTCGTGAGGGCCTCGGCCGGCTCGGCCGGCTCGGTCCGCGGCAGGATGCGGTCCTCCCACCAGGACAGGCCCAGCACGGTGACGAGCAGGACGAAGGGGGTCGAGGCCGGAACGATCAGTGCGTACATGTGTATCGCCTGTCGGGAAGCGCGTGCGACGCGGCGGGCAGCGCGAGAGCGCCCGCGTGAGGCGCATCGATGCTGTGCCGGGATCGAGGGGCGGATTCCGGCGCCGATGCGCGAGGTGCGCCCCCGAAGGAGCGCGAGAGGTGATCGACGCTGCCGGGGGCTGGGGCCGTACCGTGCACGCTAGCCCTCGCCGTACTCGCCGGACAGACGGCAAGTGGCCATCCGGCTCCGCCGGAAGACGCGGACACGGGTCGCTATCCGTGCCGTCTGGATGGCGCTACGCTGCTGGAACAGGCCCTGGCCCCCGGCACGTGATGCGTTCTCCCGCTCCGGGAAGGCCCGCCGTGTTCGTTCTGCTTCTTCTTCCGATCGTGGTCATGTTCGGCCTCGGCTTCCTCCACCCCGTCTGGTGGATCGCCGCGGGCCTGCTGGCCTTCGGCGCCACCCGCTACGGCCGCGATCGTGGCGGAGGGTGGATCCGTGGTGACGGTTCCGACGACCGGGAGTACCGGGACTACGAGCACCGCCGGGATCGCCAGGACCGTTGGGACCGCCGCTACAGCCGCCGGAACCGGGCACGTTGGAGGCGCGAGGACCGCAGGGACCGTGAACGGCGGGGCTGATCGCCGAGGGGGATCACTCGGAGGATCACCAGGGCCTCGCGGCGGCCGATGAAGTCGCCCGGCGTCCGGCGAGGTTTCAACTCTTCAATGCGGGCGAGTCGTTGAACATGTCCAGACGTTACGGCGGAAGCCCCGTGGGGACCGTCATCTCCATCATCGCGGATATCGCGGCACTGATCCTGATCCTGTGGATCGTGTTCTACCTGTTGGACGCCAACACCGCCAACAGCGCGGTCGACTGGGTCCACGACTCGGCGTACTGGCTCTCGGGCTGGTCGCACGACCTGTTCACCATCCACTCCGACAACTGGCGCACCGTGGTCACCTACGGACTGCCCGCTGTCGTCTACCTGTTCATCGGTCACGCGGTGGCCGGCCGGGTCAGCCGGACCTAGCCCGCTCCCGGCGTCAGGCGAGCAGTCCGGGGAGAGGGTCGGAGTCGTCGATGAAGGCGCGGGCCACGTCGGACAGCCGCCGGTTGTGGGCGCGGGCGTAGCCGCGCAGGGCGGTGAACGCCTGTTCCATGTCGACGCCCCGGCGCTCGGCGAGTTTGCCCTTGGCCTGTTCGATCAGCACCCGGCTGTTCAGCGCGTTCTGCAGCTGTTCGTTGAGGACGGTGCTGCGTTGGGTGGAGCGTTGCTGCAGGAGGCTGATGGTGGCTACGTCGGCCAGGGCCTGGGCGATGAGCGTGCCCACGGGGTCGAAGGGGCCGGGGGCGGCGTGGAAGAGGTTCAGCGCGCCGACCACCTCGTCCCGCAGGCGCATGGGCAGCGCCTGGACCGCCCCGAAGCCGCCGCGGTGGGCCGCCGTGACGAAGCGCGGCCAGCGGTCGACCTCCCGGGTCAGGTCGGGGACGATCACGGGTGCGCCGGAGCGGTAGCACTCCAGGCAGGGGCCCTCGTCGTTCTGGAGCTGGAAGAGCTCCAGCAGACGTGCCTGTTCGTCGGAGGCGGCCATCACGCGCAGCTCGCCGTCGCGGTCGGCGAGGAGCACCCCGGCGGCGCTCGCGCCGAGCATGCCGACGCAGCGGTCGGTGAGCAGGCGCAGGAAATCGATCAGGTCGAAGTCGGCGACCAGGTTGTCCGCCAGCTCGACGAACGTCTTGGCCAGAAGCTGCTGATTCATCGGGCACATCCTCGATTCAGGTTTCCTCGTCGGTCTGTGTGGGTTCCCCGTGCGGGGAGAAGCGCAGCCGGTGGGCCACCACGTCGGCGGCCACGTCGGCGAGCCGACGTCCCCGCACGAAGGCGTGGGCGCGCAGCCGGACGAAGGCCTCGTCGATGCCGACGCCGAGCTGGGCGGTGAGGATGCCGGTGGCCTGGTCGATCTCCGCCCGGTATCCGCTCAGGATCTCGAAGCCGCGGTCCGGCGAGGGTCCGCGGTCAGGCGACGGTCCGCCGTCGGGCGACGGTCCGCGGTCCGGCGACAGTCCGCCGTCGGGCGACGGTCCGCGGTCCGGCGAGGGTCCGCGGTCCGGCGAGGGTCCGCGGTCAGGCGACGGTCCGCCGTCCGACGTGCCCGTCTCGTCGATCCTCGCATCGAGCAGGAGCAGTGTCGCGAGATCGGCGAACGCCAGCGCGTCGGCCAGTTCCTCGGCGTCCAGCACGGTCGGCACGTCGGCGTACAGGTCCAGGACTCCCGGGCTGATCGCCCCCATCTGGAGCGGGAGCGCGAAGACCGCGCGTGCCCCGGCTTTCAGGGCCGCGTCCGCGAACACGGTCCAGCGGTCCGGCAGTCCACCGGCCAGCAGATCGGGCGTCAGCACGGCCGAGCCGTGCAGGAAGGCGTCCACGCAGGGCCCCTCGCCCAGGGTGAGCTGCAGCTCCTCCAGCTGCTCGCTGATGTCGTCGGTGCTGCACAGGGGATGACTCGCGGCGGTCCTGGACATCGCCGACAGCCCGGCCCCGCCGACCGGGAGCGCGGCCACGGCCGCGGTGCACACGTCCGCCACACCGACCTGGCTGCCTCGGAGGGCCGCCTGTTGTGCGACCAGCATCTGGATCCGCGCCGACCGGCCGTCGGCCCTCACCCGGGCCACCGCGTCTCACCCGTGACGACGGAGGCCAGCGGAGTGGTCCGGTGGGGTGGCGGGGCTTGGGCGGTCGGGTCCGGGAGGTCCCCGGGACGAGGCGTCGGCTGATCGAACGGAACGCCCAGGAGCAGGAACCCGGAACCGGTGACGTCCAGGAGCAGGCGCAGTGTCGACGGAGGGTGGTGCAGACGGAGGGTTCCGCCGGCGGCGGTGGTCTGCTGTGCGGCGTGGAGGAAGACGTTGAGGCCGCTGCAGTCGCAGAAGGTGACAGGGGTGAGGTCGACGTCGATGGTGCGGACGCCGTCGCTGAGACACCGCGTCAGCGCTGTGCGCACCAGAGGGGCCGTTTCCAGGTCGATCTCGCCGGCCAGGGTGATCAGCTCCCGATTCCTTCGGCGACGGCGGTGGACGGTGAGCTGCGGAAGGGGCATGCTGCCTCGGTTCGGAAGACCATCCGGTAGCGGACGCGCTGTGTGACGCCGGTGTTCCCGGCCCCTCTTGGCGTGCTCCCGGGTGGGACGTACGTTCGGCGGAGGCGGAGGCGGAGCGACGGCCGGTGCGGCAGCCTGTTATGACAGCCCGTTACGGCAGCCCGTCACGGCAGTCTGTACGACAGGACATCGGACCCACCCGGTCCCTCCAGGGATGCGTCGGGTGGCGGACGGAAGGTCCGCTCCCCCCAGTCATCTGAGTCGAGCGACGAGAGATGATGAGCCGCCGGGGTCTGGGACGTCCGTACAGCAGCATAGTCCTCGACCGGGTCCGGTGGACGGCGGGAAGCCGGTCCATTCCCCCGTGCACGGCCAGGTGCCGCTTCTCGGCCGACTTCGGGGCGCCTTGAGTCGTCTTCAGGCCTCTTCAGGCTTCTTCAGACCTCTTCGGGCCTCTTCGGGCATCCTCCTGAGTCCCACGCGGGGCTGGGTTCCGCCCGGGTGCCTCGGTCCGCGGGGATCCCCAAGGCGCGCCCCAGCGGACGGCGCGTTCCCTGAAGTCAAGGCCCTGCCCCGCCACGGAACATGGAGGAGCCCTCGCTACGGTGAACAGCGGAACTGGGCCGCGCTTTTCGCGCCTGCCCGCAATCTGTCCTGCGGCGCACCGGGCCGGAGCTCTAACTTCGCTGAGGGAAGAGAGCTTCGGGGGATCGCGAGCGTATGGACGAAAAACCCTCATCTTGTGAACCGACATGGGAACTCGTCATGGGGGCGGAATCCCGTGTCGACGCCGTCGGCAGGGAACTGATGAAGCGGGCCGGTCTCTGCGTCGACGGCCGGGTCGACGCCGCCTTCGTCGCCGGAATGGAGGAGATCGCCGCTGAGATCGACGCGGCCACCCGGGAATTCGAAACACTCCTGGGGGAGTTGCTCGCAGACGAGGAATCCGGCACCGCGGCAGGGCTGCGGACGACAGCGCGCACGACGGGCGCCCGCAGACGTGCCGACGCCCGCGAATGGGTGGCCCGTGCCTACGACTCCCTGGGGAATCCCACGGAGGCGGTACGGCGCTACGAGCTCGCCGAGAAACTGTATGCGCGGCTCGGGGACGAGACAGCCGTGCAGCGCTGCCGCGACGCAGCCGCCCGGACGCGGCTGTACAGCAGCGGCAACGTCGACGCCGAGATCCGGCGCCTGACCCCCGGGACGGAAGAGGCCGCCCGGACCGGAGACATGGACGCCCTCGGCAGGCTCGTCCAGCTCGGCCAGCTCTATGTACGCGGAGGCGACGTCGCCGAAGCGCGGCGGATCTTCGAGGTCGCCGCAGCGGCGCTGGACGCAGCCGTCGATCGAGAGGCGTCCGCGGAAGAGGCCCTCGAGGAGTTCGTCGGCACGGCCGCCGGGGACGGCTCGGCGACCTCGGAGGGACTCGAAAGGGTTTTTGACCGCGCGCGGCTGGCTGTGCGGATCAGCACACTCCGGCAGACCCTGAACATCGCCCGCGCCCAGATCGCGGACGATCCGCGAGAAGCGCGACGGCATACGGAAGCGGCCCGCGCCGAGTGGAGCGTGAGCGGTTTCGACACCTCCATCCTCGGCGAATTCGCCTCCTATCATGATCAGATCGCCGGTTCGTCGGCGGCCGTCGGCGAGTTCGCCGCCTCACTGGCACGGATCGACGGCGAGCTGCACACCCTGCCGACGGACGCGGTCCTCGTCCGCCTCGGCGCGTTGCGGGCGCGGGCTCGCGAACTCGGCGTGGTGAGGTTCGAGGCGGCGGTGGGCAGGCGACAGGGCGACCTGCTGCTGCGTACCGGCCGGCCGCTCGACGCGCTCGCGGTGCTGCGGGAGGCGCTCGGTCTGCTGGACGACAGGAGTCGGCACGATCTCCAGCCCGTACTCCTGGCCAGGATCGCGGCGTGCCACGCGGCCGTCGGCGACTGGCCCGGTGTGTCGCAGGCGGCGTCCCGGGGGATCGCCCTGGTGGAGGCTCACCGCTACGACGTCAGCGGTACCTACATGAAGGATTTCTACCTCAAGGACCGCATCGATCTGTACCGGCTCCTGGTGGAGGCCGCGTACTACGCCAAGGACGCCGAACGCGTCTTCCGCGCCGCGGAGCTCTCGAAGGCGCGACGGCTGGCGAGCGCCGCCACCCGACCGGAGCCCGAGCGGATCGGGCAGATCACCGAGCTGGGCCGACTGATCCACGAGAGCGCACCGGGCTCCACCGAGCGGGCCGAACTGACCCTGCACCGACGTCTGCTGTGGGACTACGTCCTCGCGGGCGGCGACCACGGGGACACGAGGCCCGTGCCGACGCTCAGCGCCGTCCAGCAGGCCCTGCGCCCGGACGAAGCCGTTCTCTACCACTACTGGCTCGACGACAGCCGGCTGATCGTCGCCCTCATCCGACGCGAACGGAAGGTCATCGGGCTGCGCACCCTGCCACCGGGGTCCCGCGAGGAGCTGGACAGACTGGTGAGGCTGATCCGGCCGACGGGGAACGAACGCGTCAGGGTCGACATCGACGGCCCCCTGGCCGCGTCCGCGCAGTGGCTGCTCCCCGCCGACCAGGAGGTGCTGGCGGGCTGCACCAGGCTCTACGTCAGCCCGCACGGCATCCTGCACAGCCTGCCGATCCATGCCCTGCCCTGGGGCGAGGGGATCCTGCTCGACGCGGTCTCCGTCACCTATCTGCCGAACCTCTCCGGCCTGGTGGAGGACGAGGTGCAGGCCCCCGGCCCGGGCACCGTCGTCGCCGGCATCGGCCGTTTCGCCGACCCCAGCCTCGCGCCACGCGAGAGGCTGGCCGACGCAGCCCGTGAGATCGGGGACCTGCACCGGGCCGCCGGGCGGCCGGTCGAGGAGTTCACCGACGAGAAGGCCACCAAGAGATCCCTGCTCGAGCTCAAGGAGGTCGGCGGAGCCCTCCGGTCCGCCGGGTGCGTATCCCTTCTGACGCACGGCGCCAGCGTCGACGCCGAGACCCCGATGGAGTCGATCCTGTGGCTGCACGACTCGGCCCTGGACGGGCTGGAGATCTCCCTGTGGCCCCTGGCCGGGGCGTTGGTGACGCTCACCGCCTGCTGCTCCGGCCAGCGGGCGATCACCATGGCGGACGAGCAGGCACTGCCGGGCGACGAGGTGTTCGGGCTGCAGGCGGCCCTCTTCGCCGCCGGCGCCTCCGCCGTACTGGGCGCTCTCTGGCCGATCAGGAGCAAGGAGTGCGTCAAGATCAGCACACTCTTCCACAAGGCGCTGGTCATCGACGGGCAGGCCCCTGACCAGGCGCTCCGCACAGCGATTCGCGAGTTCCGGCGGACGGCAGGCCTTCTGCAACGGCCCGCCGCCGTCTGGGCGCCCCTGTTCCTCGTCTCCCGCGGCCGTCCCAGGCCGCTCGGCCCCGGGATTGCGCATGTCTGACGTCGTCTACGTACATCTGGATTTCGCCGACGAGGAGAGCGCCGTCGCCGGCGCCGCCCTGCTCCGCGACCGGCTCGCCACCGTGCCCGGAGTGGGCGAGGCCGCAGCCGAGGTCGACGACTATCTGATCGACGCCGAACAGGTGTTGATCGGCGTCACCGCGGCGATCCAGTTCGTTCAGCTCGCCGGCGACGGTGCCCAAAGCGTCACGAACCTGATCGGCTCTCTTCGTGAACTCGCCGCCGAACTCCGAGGGTTGAGGGGGATCAGCCGTGAGGTCGACGGCGAGTTCCGGCATCTCGACGACTTCCCCTTCGACGCTCTCGAAGACGAGCTCGCCGCTTCTGAAGACGAGCTCGCCGCTTCTGAAGAAGAGTTCGGCGCTGCCGAAGACGAGTCCTGAGCGGAGGCGGAGACGGTGGCCCATCCCGACGAAGCGGGTGACTCCCGCCTGCGGAACCTGCGCGACGCGCTGAGTCCCACCTCTGCGGCGACACCGGTGGAATCCGTCAGGTCCACGCGACTTCGCGCACCGGGCGTCGACCTCGGGGCGGCCGCCGAGGGACTGGGGCGCTGGTACGAGAGCCAGAACATGACCGTGCAGACGATGCCGGTCGGCGGCGCCCGGGTGGTTCCCTCCTCGTGCCAGGATCAGATGCTCAGCCGGAGGCCGCCGCCCCCGAGGTCCGCACTGATCGCCCTGCCGGTCCGCCGGACGACGTCGGCGAGCCGCTCCGGCCGGTGAGCGGGGCCGGTCGCCGCGAACAGCGCGGCGACCGGAGCGCTGCTCACGGAGTACAACGGGGCGGCCACACAGCACACCCCGGGCATCAGAATCCCCCGGTCGACCGCGACACCGCATTCCCGAATCGCCCGTGCCTCCCGTGGCCAGGCGGCGGGCATCGCGCTCGGCGGGAAGCGGTACTCCGGCGCTGCGGCGAGCACTTTGCCGGCGGCGGTGTACCAGGGCCAGGCCGACTGGTTCCGCGAAGCCGGGAACGTCACGGCCTCACCGGGCGTCCAGTCGAGCAGGAGCGTCCGGTCGTGACGCAGCACCGCGATCCCCACGGCCGCGCCCGTGGCCCCTGCCAGGCGGCGGGCGGGCTCGGCCGCCGTGGAACGCAGCCTCGGATGCGGCTGCCACCCGTTCCCGAGCTGGAACATCCGCGAGCCGATCCGGTACCCGTCCACGAACCGTTCCACCGCGCCCAGGCCGGCCAGCTGTTCCAGCAGCCGGTACGCCGTGGCTTTGGGCAGTCCGCTCTCGGACGAAAGCCGGGTCAGCCCCGCACCCCCGGTACGTTCCACCGCGGCCAGCAACTCGAAGGCTCCCTCCAGCACACTCCGTCCCCCGGCATGCGCCGAGGGACGAGCCGAGGTGGGAGCCGGCCCGTCTGCGCCCCCGCTCGCACCCGACTTGCCGCCGGTGCGCACACGTACAGAACTGCCGTTCTCTCGCATGGTTCCCCAAGCCCCCCGTGTGAGCGACGCGTTCGGTGGTCGGCCGCCGCGTACACCGCCATGGTGAGAGCCGGGTCTCGGCGAAAATGTTGTCGATAGGTTGTCGTCCCCCGTCGACGGGGCTGTCGCTCGCCGTGCGGACGCGGGCAGACTCTGGCGAAGCGGGGGGATCGGGGAGGGGCGGCATGCTGCAACTGCGATTGCTCGGGCCTGTCGAACTGGCCACGCCGGAGCGGGCGGCCGAGGTGGGGCCGCCGCAACGACGCGCCGTGCTCGCGGCGTTGGCCGTGGACGCGGGTCGGCCGGTGGGAGCCGACGTGGTGATCAGGCGGGTCTGGGGGACGACCCCGCCGCAAGGAGCCCGGCGCTCCGTCTATGCGCACATCGCCCGGATCCGTCGGATCTGCGAGCGGACGGGTGACGCGGCGGGCGAACGGCTCCGGCTGACGCGCCGGTCCGGCGGATACGTTCTGGAAGCCGGCTGGGAGCAGGTCGACGTGCACCGCTTCCGGCGCCTGGTCGACCAGGCGCGCGCGGCCCGGCTACCGGACCCTGCGCGGGCGTCCCTGCTGGGCGAGGCCCTCGGTCTGTGGCGCGGCGAGCCGCTGAGCGGACTGGACGGCCCGTGGGCGGAGCAGGTGCGGGAGGCCTGGCGCCGGGAGCAGACGGACGCGACCGTCGCTTGGGCCGGCGTCCAGGCGCGTCTGGGCGACCCCGCCGCGGCGATCGGCCCGCTCTCCGCGCTCCTCGGTGAACATCCGCTGGTGGAGCCACTGGCCGAGGCGTTGATGCGGGCACTGTACGCGGCCGGACGGGGCGCCGAGGCGCTGGAGTGCTACGCCTCCGTCCGACAACGGCTGGCGGAGGAACTCGGGACGGATCCCGGCACGGCGCTGCGCGAGGTCCACCAGACCATCCTGCGGGGACAGTCGCCGCAGCCGGCCGCGCCGGCACGTCCCGCGGCGCCGCCTCGCTCCGGTCCGCCGCGAGGCGTGGTCCCCGCGCAACTGCCCGTCGGGGTGCGAGGTTTCACCGGCCGGGAGGAGGAACTGTCCCGCCTGGACACGTTCCTCGAGACAGCGCGACTGTCGGCCCCCGTGGTGATCTCGGCCGTGTCGGGCACGGCCGGGGTCGGCAAGACCACGCTGGCCGTGCACTGGGGGCACCGGGTACGGAAGCACTTTCCCGACGGACAGCTCTATGTGAACCTGCGCGGCTTCGACCCGAGCGGATCGTTACGGGACCCGGCGGAGGCACTGCGCGGATTCCTGGACGCCTTCGGAGTGCCCCCGGCCAGGATCCCCGCAGGCCTGGAGGCACAGGCCGCCCTCTACCGGAGCCTGCTGGCCGACCGGCGCGTGCTGGTGGTCCTGGACAACGCCCTGGACGCCCAACAGGTACGGCCCCTGCTGCCCGGCGCGCCCGGCTGCCTCGCCCTGGTCACCAGCCGGAACCGGCTCACCAGTCTGGCCGCGGCCGAAGGCGCCCACCTGCTCGCCATCGACGTGCTCTCCCCCGACGAGGCCCGTGCCCTGCTGGCCGACCGGCTCGGCGCCCGCCGCACGGCCGCCGAGCCCGCCGCCGTCGCGGACATCGTGGCGCGGTGCGCGGGCCTGCCGCTGGCTCTGGCCGTCGTGGCCGCCCGCGCCGCCGCCCAGCCGCACATCCCGCTCGCCACGCTCGCCGACGAGCTGAGGGACACCGGCGACCGTCTGGACGCACTCGACGGCGGTGATCCCGCCACCCAGGTACGGGCCGTCTTCTCCTGGTCCTACGACGCTCTCAGCCCCGCCGCCGCCGGGCTCTTCCGGCTGCTCGGGCTGCATCCCGGACCGGATGTCTCGGCACCGGCCGCAGCGAGCCTCTCCGGTGTGCCGTCGGCGCGGGCCCGGGCGCTGCTGGTCGAACTGACCCGGACGCATCTGCTCGCTGAACCCGTACCGGGCCGGTACTCCTTCCACGATCTGCTCCGGGCCTACGCGGGGGAACTGGCCCGGTCCCAGGACGAGGAGGACGGCCGCCGTCACGCGACGCACCGCATGCTCGACCACTACCTGCACACCGCTCTGCGGGCCCAACGCCTCCTCGGGCCCCCGGCCGACCGGATTCTTCCCTCCCCGGCCCAGCCGCAGGTGGTCCCCGAGGAACCGGCCGGCCGCGAAGCCGCCATGGCCTGGTTCACCGCCGAACACCCCGTTCTGCTCGCCGCCGTTCAGCAGGCCTTCGACGTCGGCTTCGACTCACACGTCTGGCAGTTGGCAGCGGCGCTGACCACGTACCAGCAGCGAAGAGTGCTGTGGTCCGACTGGACCACAGCCCATACGGTCGCACTGGCCGCGGCCCGCCGGCTGGCCGACCCGGCGGCGCGGGCATGCGCCCGCCGCAACCTCGGCAACGCCGCCTCGGCCCTCGGCCGCCAGGACGAGGCCCGCGCTCACCTCGAATGCGCGGCGGAGCTGTACCGGGGGCTCGGCGATCCAGGGGGAGAAGCGCACACCCGTCTCGCACTCGGGCGGGTCTCGATACGGCAGGGGCGTCGCGCCGAGGGGCTGGACCACTCACTGCGGGCGGTGGAACTGTTCGATGCCGCGGGCGACCGCGCCTGGCAGGCCCTGGCCCTCAACAACGTCGGCTGGGACCACGCGAAGCTGGGCCACTACCAGAAGGCCATCGTCCACGGCAGGCAGGCGCTCGCCCTGGTGGAGCAGACCGGCCATACCTCCGGCGAGGCTCACACCTGGGACACCCTCGGGTACGCCCATCATCATCTCGGCCAGTACGACGAGGCCGCCGCCTGTTACCGACAAGCCGCCGCGCTCTTCCGCGACCTGGGAGACCGTTACTACGAGGCGGACATCCTCGCCCACCTCGGTGACACCCACCACGCAGCCCGCAACGCCGACGCCGCCCGCGACGCCTGGACCCGGTCCCTGACGCTCTTCGAGGAGCTTGACCACCCCGACACCGAGGCGCTGCGCGCCAGGCTCCTGCATCACCTCGGCAAGGACCCGGCCGACACGGTGCTCCCGGAACGCGCCTGACCGGGCCGCCGATGCGAGGAGCAGGGACTGGTGCGGGCTCGTCCTGGGCGGTTGCGGGCCGCGGTGGCCGTCGGGGCGCGGGAGCCGGCCCGCACCCCGACGGCCGATCGGCCGTCGATCAGGAGACGACGATGCGCACCCAGGCGTTCACGGAGTTCAGGCACTGGTTCCCGGTGCCGTTGTCGTGCGCGGTGTAGCCGTTGTCGGAGTAACCGTCGTCCTCGTAGCCCAGTTTCAGGCTTCCGCCGCGGCCGCCGACCACATACGGCCGTCCGACCACGTTCACCAGCCGTTGCAGTTCGCCCGTCGCCCCCGGAACGGTGATCAGGCCGTGGTAGAGGTCGCTGTCCGAGGCCGGATCGACGTACCGCTTCCAGGTCAGCCCTTGACCTCCGGTCTGCACACAGCCTCCCGCGGTCACCGTGACGTGGTCGCCCGGAAGGAACGAGAAGGGGTACGTCATCTCGTGCTGGGTCACGACCGGCTCGCTGATCGTGCAGTCGATGGGCAGTGTCGTGCCCGAGCAGCCGGGGCTGTACTTCACGGCCGCCGCCGACAGCGCCGCGGGCACCCGCCTGACATTGCGATCGACGGACGACCCGTGGTGCGAGGTCTGAGCCGTGGCCGAGGCGGTGGGAGCCGTGCTCGCCGCGGCTCCCGCGGTCAGGGCGGCAACGGCGATGACGGTCATCATGCGCTTTCTCATGCTGGATCACTCCTAGAAGAAGGGGAATCTCGCCGGTGAGAAGTCCGATCGGCCTGGATCTCGCCCAGCCTGGCGAAGGCCGTCCACAGTCCGTTTGCGTCGCGTCGACACCGCGTCGACATCGCGTCGACACCCCGGACCGAGTACGGCAGCGGATCCGTCACTGGCACTGCCGAGGCGGCGTGGGCTTCCTCCCGATCGTGACCGACACCGAGGACCCCTGCACCAGAGGGGTGCCCGCAGCAGGGTTCTGCCCGCTCACCCTGTTGACGTTGTCGCAGTCGACGACGCTGCCGACACCGCCGAGCACGTATCCCGCGTTCGACAGCTCCTGGCGGGCCTGTGCCTGGGTGTCGCCCACCAGGTCCGGTACGACGGTGACGCCGGTGACCGAGGCTGTGACGGATGCCAGGTGCCTGGAGAACCCGGTGTCCGACGACAGGTCGAGCACGGTCACGTCCCAGGCGGCGGTGCCGGTGAAGCCGATGAACACCGACCGGGAACCGCCGCCGACCGGGAAGATCTCCGCCGACGGGTTGAAGCCCGGCCCGCTGATCTGCAGCGCGTTCTCGGAGAAGCAGTTCACGCCGTCGGCGCTCCACTGCACCTGGGCGTTCTGCCCGAACACCACCGGTGACGGCGAGACCGAGATCGAGGCGGTCGCGGTGAGCGCGCAGTTCAGCCCCGGGTCGTCCGCGTAGGCGGGTGTCACGGCGAAGGCGGTTGCCAGCAGCGCCGCCCCCACGAGCACCGCGGCCTTGGGCGAACGTGCCCACCGGCCCGCCCGCTTCCGGATCCCGGCGGCCGTCCTCCCGAGGATCCGTCGGCGTGCCGGATGCGGTGGTTGTCGCATGGTTCCCCCTGTCGTCTGCGCCCCTTGGGGCGGCGGATGTCGTGAAAGGCCCCGGACGGGGCCGTCAACGACCGGTGGACAGTGTGCTGATGGGGGGAGCGGCCTGTCGCTCGCCGGTCCGCTCAGCGAAACCACGACGCCGCGGTCCGCTCGCGGCAGGCCCACGGTGAGATCTCCGCCGCAGAACCGGCCACACGGTCGAGGCGGACCGCGCCCGACCGCGCTGAAAGTGAGGAACGTGCTGGGCAGGGCCCACGTCATCAGCACTCGATGATGTTCACCGCGAGCCCGCCCCGGGCCGTCTCCTTGTACTTGTCGTTCATGCTGACGCCTGAGGCCATCATCCCCTTGACCTGCGGATTCGGGATCAGTTTCTTGATCCGTCCGGTCAGTAGGGACTTCTCAGGGACAATCCGCGGTTGATCTTGCTCCAGTCATGAGTCCATCGCGGCGAGGGCACGCCGACCGGCGCCGGGCATGAAGTGAGCCTAGTGGTCGAGGGTGATCTTTGGAGAGGAGTGGCCGAGCCAAGCCGACAGGCTCACGATCGACTCGCCGGACTCCAGTTGCACACTGGCGTAAGTGTGCCGACTCCGGTCGTCTATGTGGAGTGGGAGTTCACCGAGCCGTACCTCCGATCGGCGAGTGCGTGGGCTCGGTGGGACCAGGCGGTTGCCCCGTCGTACGGTGGGCCGGGTATCGGCGCAGCGGAACGGCGTGACCGATCCTGACCCTGGACGACTCCGACGGTCAGAACGTCCAGCCGCGACGGTCGGCCAGCCATCGCAGAGTGACCTCGCCGCACCAGGTCTGGTGCTGGCGAATGTACGGGGACCAGTCCGCCTGGGGTTGTGCGCCGGAGACCAGGAAGAAGCCCGATAGAGCGGCCAGGGCCGCATCGAGCTGCTCACCGTCGACTCCTCGGGCCGTGGGATGGCTCGCGAACAGAAGGGTGGCATCGTGCCCGTCGGCGTGCGCTGTGGCCAGGAGGAGCACGAGGTCAAACCAACTCGCCCCGAGGCACGGCCAGTTCCAGTCACAGATCCACGCGGATCCGTTTGTGTCGAGCAGAACGTTGTCCTGGCGCAGGTCGTGGTGGAGGACTGCATTGCCGGCCACGGCCTGTCGCCATTGGGTTTCGAGCTCAGCCAATGTTTCCAGCCGGTTGGTCGGCGCCCATGTCGGCAAGGCTTTCGTACTGGAAGCACCGCTGGCGAGGCCGCGCCAGTCGGCGAAGTCGCTGTCGTCACCGATCGGTTTGAGGCCGACCTGCTGGAGTGCTCCGGATGGCGTGGAGAGTGCTTCGGCCGTGACCGTGCAGGCGTTGAGCGTCGCTGCAAGTTCGGCAGGGTTCCACGGCGCTCTGGGCATGCGGCCGTCATCGACGGCATCGAATCCCAGGACGATCCACCCGCCTGCCTGCTCCTCGATCCACCGTAGACGGGGCGCTGGAACCCCTGCGGGGAGCGCCTGGTTGATCAATGCCTCCCGTCGGTAGCAGTCGGCAATCACGGTGTTGTCCAGGGCGTTGACCGCCTTGACGAACTCGGGCCCGTTGGCGCCGTGGAGCACGGCGGCGAAGCCGCTGGTGAACCCGCTTCCGGCGCTCGGCCCGGCGTCCACCACGCCGCCCAGATGCCGAGAGACAAGCCAACGGACATCCTGTGGCAGGTCGGCCCAGCGCGGGCGTACGGCTGTGGAGCTGTACTGAAGGCGCGGGGTGATCGTGTTCGACATTTCCTCAGCGTGAGGGGATTGCCGTCTCTTACGCCACCGAGTTCTGGCATCCGGCCCTGCCGATCCACCCGGTGGGGGGCCACCACCAGGTGGACGATCTCCACGGCAGGCAGCGGAGGCTGCAGACAGACCCGTGGAGAGATCAGGAGGCCTCTTTGGGACGTCTTCTTGCCGAGCGTCGGTGGGGTACTCCGCCGCCGGTCCCACTCAAGGGCAGGAGGGATTCCAGTGGCGCTCCGCTGTTCCAGGAGCCGAACAAGTTGCGGTTCAGAGCTACGATTTGGTGCTTGACCGCGAGGTCTCGTGCAGCTTTGCCGTACTCGCAGGTGGCGACGAACAGGGCGACGTCCGCGTGGTGTTCGTTGAAGGCCATGCCGACGAACTTCTGCATGTCGCCACTGGGTGTGCCACGTCATCGTCCCGCCGGCGGGCAAGACCGAGCCGCCCGGTCTCCATTGGCACAGGGTGCCCAGTTCTCCCAGGGCTCTGACGGAACCCGCCGCGTTGCGCCGAGCCCTGAGTAAAGCGCGCAGAGAGCGCCGTGCGTCCGCGGAAGACCCAGCCTCGTAGACCGCGCACAGTCGGATCCGGAACAACCTCGCTGCCGGTGCCGCCCAACGCCCCAGTAAGGCGACGCTCCCACTGTTCACGGACAACGTCGGCCGGGGGGCAGCGCGAACGCGGCCCATCGCCCCCATCGGCATCTCGGTTCACCAGGGAGAAGATCTCCGTGTCGGCACCCCGCACTGCCCAGGCGTCCGGGCTGACGGGACATTCGCGTCGCTGTCACGGATCCGGGTGCCACTTGAGTAGATACAACGACGACGCACAGTGCAATGCATGCCTCCGGCTGGCGTGGGGGGAAGCCCCGGGGGCTCAACCGTGGGTACCGGAGCACGTCTGGGAGTCAAGCGACATCCAATTAGCCCTCCAGGACAGAGACTTCGGGACTGTCTGCTTACTTGTCCGAAGACTCGGTTCGCTCCGGCAAGATGATCTGGCGACACTGACCGGCCTGAGTCAGGCCTTCCTGTCGATGCTGGAATCCGGAGAAGCCCTGCGATCCGGCAACCAAGCTACAGACGTTGTATTACCCGCCGATTCCGAAGGGCAGCCCTTTGTGATCATTGCTCAGTGAACGTCGTATGACGTTGACCAGCTTCGCCTGTGCCTTGGCGGGTGCCTGCCTGGCCTGTTCGAACTCCTCCGGACTCAGCGGGTTACGCAGCGGAGTGCGTTCGCCTCGCTCCACCTGGTCCAGGAAGGAGTTGATGGCGCGGCCGAAGTTGTCGACTTCGGCCGCAACTTCCGCGGGGGCGACCAGGCTTACGCCTATCAAGGCCGCGCTCCACTCGCCCCAGTCGTAATCCCAGCCGCGCCGGTCACCATGCGCTCGCCTGAGTTCCATCGTGAACTTGGCGTAGTGGTTGAACAGTTCCTGGTAGGCGGCAAGCTGCTGATCCCGTGTCCACTGACGATCTTGAGCACGGCGCGTGACGATACCGCCGACCAGCACACCCGCTGTGGCGGAAAGCGCTCCAGCGGCCGTAGTCACAAGCGTGTCCAGCATCAAACCCCCTGAGGCCCTGCCGTCCCAACCTTCGGCGAGACGAACATACTGATCATCAATCCTCGACGGCAACGATCAGGGAGTGGGGCTTGGTCGAGTCGTCTTTGCTGGTGACGGCGTGGCCCGATCCAGCGGATCCGGACCTGCCGTCACGCCTTGGAAGTCATCGCCGATCCAGGGGCAAGCTGGGGACTTTTCAGGGACTTTCCGCCGCGTAAGCAGGGAAGGCCCTGACAGCGCTGAAAGTTACGAATGCGCTGGGCAGGGCCTACGTCATCAGCACTCGATGATGTTCACCGCGAGGCCCCCGCGCGCGGTCTCCTTGTACTTGACGCTCATGTCCGCGCCGGTTTCCTTCATCGTCTTGATGACCTTGTCCAGGGACACCTTGTGGGAGCCGTCGCCGCGCATGGCCATGCGGGCGGCGGTGACGGCCTTGACGGCGGCCATGCCGTTGCGTTCGATGCAGGGGATCTGGACCAGGCCGCCCACCGGGTCGCAGGTGAGGCCGAGGTTGTGTTCCATGCCGATCTCGGCGGCGTTCTCGACCTGTTCGGGGGAGCCGCCGAGGACCTCGGCGAGGGCGCCCGCCGCCATGGAGCAGGCGGAGCCGACCTCGCCCTGGCAGCCGACCTCGGCGCCGGAGATGGAGGCGTTCTCCTTGAAGAGCATGCCGATCGCGCCGGCCGCGAGGAGGAAGCGGACGACGCCGTCCTCGTCCGCGCCGGGGACGAAGTTGACGTAGTAGTGCAGGACGGCCGGGATGATGCCCGCGGCGCCGTTGGTGGGGGCCGTCACCACGCGGCCGCCGGCCGCGTTCTCCTCGTTCACCGCCATCGCGTACAGCGTGATCCACTCCATGGAGTGGGCCAACGGGTCGCCCTCCGCCCGGAGTTGACGGGCCGTCATCGCGGCGCGGCGGCGCACGCGCAGGCCGCCCGGCAGGATGCCCTCGCGGGACATGCCGCGGGAGACGCAGGACTGCATGACCCGCCAGATGTCCAGGAGGCCGGAGCGGATCTCGTCCTCCGTGCGCCAGGCGCGCTCGTTCTCGAGCATCAGGGAGGAGATCGACAGGCCCGTCTCCTGCGTCAGGCGCAGCAGTTCGTCGCCGGTGCGGAAGGGGTACTTCAGGACCGTGTCGTCGAGCTTGATGCGGTCCGCGCCCACCGCGTCCTCGTCGACGACGAAGCCGCCGCCGACCGAGTAGTACGTCTTACGAACCAACTCCGTGCCCTGGGCGTCGTAGGCCCACAGCGTCATGCCGTTCGCGTGGTACGGGAGGGTCTCGCGGCGGTGCAGGACCAGGTCGTCGTCGAAGGAGAACGGGATCTCGCGCTCGCCCAGGAGGCGCAGCCGGCCGGACTCCTTGATCTGCTCCACCCGTTCGTCCGCGCCCTCCACGTCGACCGTGCGCGGCGAGGCCCCCTCCAGGCCGAGGAGGACCGCCTTCGGCGTGCCGTGGCCGTGGCCGGTCGCGCCGAGCGAGCCGTACAGCTCGCAGCGGGCGGACGCCGTCGCGTCCAGCAGACCCTCGCTCCGCAGTCGCCGCGCGAACATGCGGGCCGCGCGCATCGGGCCGACCGTGTGGGAGCTGGACGGGCCGATGCCGATCGAGAACAGGTCGAAGACCGAGATGGCCACGGTGACTCCTCAGAACGGGGGTGGAACAAGGGGTGGGGCACCGCGTTCACCTCTCAGTGTGCGCGCGGCGCCCCGTGCAGCGGTACTACCGGCCCAGGGTCGGGTACAGCGGGTGCTTGTCGGCCAGGGCCTTGACGCGGGACTTCAGCGCCTCGACGTCGTACGACGGCTTGAGGGCTTCGGCGATCACGTCCGCGACCTCGGCGAAGTCCTCGGTCGTGAAGCCGCGGGTGGCGAGGGCCGGCGTGCCGATCCGCAGGCCCGACGTCACCATCGGCGGACGCGGGTCGTTCGGGACCGCGTTGCGGTTGACCGTGATGCCGACCTCGTGGAGACGGTCCTCGGCCTGCCGGCCGTCCAGCTCGGACTCGCGCAGGTCGACCAGGATCAGGTGGACGTCCGTGCCGCCGGAGAGGACGTTCACCCCGGCCGCGCGGGCGTCCGGCGCGGTCAGGCGCTCCGCGAGGATCCGCGCGCCGTCGACCGTGCGGCGCTGGCGCTCCTTGAAGCCCTCGCTCGCGGCGACCTTGAAGGAGACCGCCTTGGCCGCGATCACATGCTCCAGGGGGCCGCCCTGGAAGCCCGGGAAGACGGACGAGTTCAGCTTCTTCGCGAACTCCTGCTTGGCGAGGATGATGCCGCCGCGCGGCCCGCCCAGCGTCTTGTGGGTGGTGGAGGTGACCACGTCCGCGTGCTCCACCGGGTTCGGGTGGAGGCCGGCCGCGACCAGACCCGCGAAGTGCGCCATGTCGACCCACAGGAAGGCCTCGACCTCGTCCGCGATCCGGCGGAACTCGGCGAAGTCCAGCTGCCTCGGGTACGCCGACCAGCCCGCGATGATCACCTTCGGGCGGTGCTCCTTGGCGAGCCGCTCGACCTCGGCCATGTCGACCAGGCCGTTCTCGGCGTCCACGTGGTAGGCGACCACGTTGAACTGCTTGCCGGAGAAGTTCAGCCGCATCCCGTGGGTCAGGTGACCGCCGTGCGCCAGGTCCAGGCCGAGGATGGTGTCGCCGGGCTGGGCCAGCGCGAACAGGGCGGCCTGGTTGGCGGAGGCGCCCGAGTGCGGCTGCACGTTGGCGTACTCGGCGCCGAACAGCTCCTTGATCCGGTCGATCGCGATCTGCTCGGCCACGTCGACGTGCTCGCAGCCGCCGTAGTAGCGGCGGCCCGGGTAGCCCTCGGCGTACTTGTTGGTCAGGACCGAGCCCTGCGCCTCCATGACCGCGAGCGGAGCGAAGTTCTCCGACGCGATCATCTCGAGCGTGGACTGCTGGCGGTTCAGCTCGGCGTCGACCGCCGCGGCGATCTCCGGATCGAGCTCGTGCAGGGGCGTGTTCAGAACGGATGTGGGCTCAGACATGGGGCTACGACTCCTCAGCCGGCGGAAAAGGCGGTGTACTCGTCGGCGGACAGCAGGTCGTCCGGCTCGTCCGCGACGCGTACCTTGAACAGCCACCCGCCCTCGAAGGGCGCGGAGTTCACCAGCGCCGGGTCGTCGACGACGTCCTGGTTGACCTCGACGATCTCGCCGGTGACCGGCGCGTACAGCTCGCTGACCGACTTGGTCGACTCCAGTTCGCCGCAGGACTCGCCCGCGGTCACCGTGGCGCCGACCTCCGGGAGCTGGACGAAGACCACGTCGCCGAGCGCGTTGGCCGCGTGCTCCGTGATGCCGACCGTCGAGACGCCGCCCTCGGCGTCCGACAGCCACTCGTGCTCCTTGCTGTAGCGCAGCTGCTGGGGGTTGCTCATGGCCTGAATTCTCCTGTACGCGGGGGAGTGCTGATGAATGGGGGACTGCTGGAAACGCACGTGAGCAGCGGAAATGTGCGCAGGGTCACGTCCGGGGGCGGGGCCGGGGACTGAGGGCGGGGGCCGGAGACGGAAGGCCCGCGCCCGGTGTCCCCCGCCCAGTGTCTACTTGCGGCGCTTGTAGAACGGCAGCGCCACGACCTCGTACGGCTCGTGGCTGCCCCGGATGTCCACGCCGACGCCGGGCGTGCCCGGGGCCGCGTGGGCGGCGTCGACGTAGGCCATCGCGATCGGCTTGCCGAGGGTGGGGGAGGGGGCGCCGGAGGTGACCTCGCCGATCACCTCGCCGGCCGCGACGACGGCGTACCCGGCGCGCGGGACGCGGCGGCCCTCGGCGACCAGGCCGACCAGGACGCGCGGAGGCTGCGAAGCAGCGCGCTCGGCGGCCGCCTCCAGCGCCGTACGCCCCACGAAGTCGCCGTCCTTGTCGAACTTCACCACCCGGCCGAGCCCGGCGTCGAAGGGGGTGAGGGAGGTCGACAGCTCGTGCCCGTACAGCGGCATGCCCGCCTCCAGGCGCAGGGTGTCCCGGCAGGACAGACCGCACGGGACAAGGCCGACGCCCTCGCCGGCCTTGGTCAGGGCCTGCCACAGCTCGACCGCGTGCCCGGGCTTCACGAACAGCTCGAAGCCGTCCTCGCCGGTGTACCCGGTGCGGGCGATGAGCGCGGGGACCCCGGCGACGGAGCCGGGCAGGCCGGCGTAGTACTTCAGGCCGTCGAGGTCGGCGTCGGTGAGGGCCTTCAGGATTCCGGGGGACTCGGGGCCCTGGACGGCGATCAGGGCGTACGCGTCCCGGTCGTCGCGGACCTCGGCCTCGAAGCCGGACGCCCGCTCGGTCAGCGCGTCCAGCACGACCTGGGCGTTGGAGGCGTTGGCGACGACCATGAACTCGGTCTCGGCCAGCCGGTAGACGATCAGGTCGTCGAGGATGCCGCCGTCGGCCCGGCAGATCATGGTGTAGCGGGCGCGGCCGACGCCGACGGACGCGAGGTCGCCGACCAGGGCGTGGTTCAGAAGAGCAGCGGCCTGGGGGCCGGTGACCGTGATCTCGCCCATGTGCGAGAGGTCGAAGAGCCCGGCCTTCGTGCGGACGGCGTTGTGCTCGTCGCGCTCGGAGCCGTAGCGCAGGGGCATGTCCCAGCCGGCGAAGTCGGTCATCGTCGCACCGAGCGAACGATGCAGGGCATCGAGCGCGGTGTGACGGGGTTCGTTACTGCTCATCGGGCGTTCGTCTCCCAAGGCATGACAGGCGAGGGCGAGGTCGTTCCTCCCCATCTGTCATCGGAACCTGAGAGGTTCGCCGTGATCTCCGGATCACCGACTTGCACCTTGGGTGGAGCCGCCCCTGTCGACACAGGGATCGGCCCGCTTTTCAGATGTGCCTCGCCCGCGCGGTAACTGGGCCTGAGAGATTCAAGGGAGGGACTTGCTCCTTCGGCGCCCCAGCGAAGCTGGCGATGCAGCTGCTGCTGGGAACTCTCCCGCGCGGATTCAAACGGCCGGTATGCAGTTGGCGGGCACATCATTGCACGGCCCGCCCCGGTCACGGCAGGCCGCATCTGTAACCGGCTTGTGTCGGTACGCGCACGAAAACGCGAGACGCGGCGCATTACCGTTTCTTTACGCTCAGTGGGGAGAGGACTTACCTGACCCCCGGGGAGGACGATCACGGTGAACAGGACCACGGCGAGGACCACGGCGTTCGCGACCGGCTCGGCGATCGCGCTGCCCGCGCAACCCACGGCGCCGGCCCGGGAGGCGTGCGCCCCGCGGCCCGCGCCCGTCGTCCGCGATCTGCGCGAGCGAGCCGGCCACAGCCCGCACGGCCTGCTCTTCGGCCCCCGTGACCTGGTCGTGGTCACCGGTCTGCCCGGGAGCGGCAAGTCCACGCTGATGCGGCGGGCGGTGCGGGGCGCGCGCATCGACTCCCAGGACACCCGCGACCGCTGGGACGCGCGCGCCCCCCGCCTCCTGCCCTACGCCCTCTACCGGCCCCTGGTGCGCCTCGCCCACTACGCCGGACTGCGCCGGGCGCTGCGCGGCGGCGAGGGCGTCGTCGTGCACGACTGCGGTACGCAGACCTGGGTGCGCGACTGGCTGGCCCGCGCGGCCCGCCGCCGCGGCGGCACCCTGCACCTGCTCCTCCTCGACGTCACCCCGGACGCGGCTCTCGAGGGCCAGCGCGAGCGCGGACGGGGCGTCTCCCGGTACGCGTTCCTGCGCCACCGCAGGGCGGCCGCCCGTCTGATCCGCTCGGTGGAACAGGGCCGCCTCCCCGAAGGCTGCGGCTCGGCAGTCCTCCTGGACCGCGACGCGGCGGACACCCTCCACCGAATCGCCTTCACGGCCTGAGGCTTCACGGCCTGAGGCTTCACGGCCTGAGGCTTCACGACCTGAGGCTCACGAGGCTTCATGACCGGAAACCGAGGGGCCGGGGACTGAGGAAAGTCCCCCGGTACCCGCTAGCCTTTCAGCCACAGCAGTGGTTCCCAGCAGGCGGTAGGCAGATGGACTTCCCCCCGGCGGACTTCCCGGCGGATTTCTCCGCGGATTTCCCGGCGCAGGCGCACCCTCATTCGCACGGCGGATGGCCCGGCAACGAGCTGGAGGAGGTGCTCTCCGCCTCCCTCGGCGTGCCGGGAGCCGGCGGCCGCATCGTGGAGGTGCTCGGCCGCAGCTTCGTCTGGGTGCCCCTGCCCAGCGGCGGCGGCCCGCACAGCGGCCCCCTCGATCTGCCCACCCTGGAGCTGGACGGCCAGGTGTACGTGCCCGTGTTCAGCTCCGAGGAGCAGTTCCGTCAGGTCGCCGGCGCGCATCTGTCGTACACGATCGCGCCGGCCGTGGAGTTCGCCCGGGGGCTGCCCCCGCAGGTCGGCATCATGGTGAACCCGGAGGGCCTGGTCGGCATCCCGCTGCCCCCGCCGGCGGTCGCCGAGCTGTGCCGGGCGGGCCGGACCCCGCTGGACGGTCCCGCGACCGGCGGTCGGGTGCGGCTCTTCGAGCCCGACTGGCAGGACGACCCGATCGACTTCCTCACCGCCGCCTCGGCCGAGTTCGACGCGGCGGGCGTGGTCCTCACCGCCCGCCGCTGCCTGGCCGCCGTCGAGACGGCGGACCCGGTGATGTTCGTGGGCGTGGAGCTGTCCCAACTGTCCCAGTCATCCCCGTTGTCCCCGCTGGACGGCGATCTGCGTGAGATCCCCCTCGACGCGCTGGGCCGCGCCATGGGCCGCGTCCCGGTCCGCTGGCCGGTCAACCTGATCCTCCTGGACATGGCCCAGGACCCGGTGGGCCAGTGGATGAGGGACCGCGTCCGCCCCTTCTACCAACGCTAGGGACACCCATCCAAGGGGCGCGGGGAACTGCGCGACCAGCCACGACAAACCCGCACCCGCCGACGCGCAACAAGCCCCGAGCTCTTGGGCGCTTAAGCTGTCACGGAAACGCGGGGCACTCTCGAAGGGGCGGTACGACAGGTGAGCGCGAGCCTCAGCGGCAGCGTCGAGCACATGCTGCGCCAGGTCACGCCCGGGCGTTACGACGCCTACGAGGCGCTCCTGCGCGCGCTCGCGACCCCCGCCTCCGGCCAGGTCTGGATGCTCCTGTGGCACGGTCAGGCGGGTTCCCCCGACGCCCAGTACGGGAACATGGAAGTGGAGGGCCACGGCTACGCCCCCTGCGTCACCTCCGCCCAGGAGCTCTCGGCCAGCGGCTGGAACCGGTCCTACGAGGTCGTCGACGGGGTCGACGTGGCCCGCACGCTCTACCCCGACCACTACGGCCTCTGGCTCAACCCGCACGCCCCCGGCGGCGGCGTCGGCATCCCCTGGCTGGACCTGCGCCGCATCGCGACCGGCCTGGACCGCCAGCCCGCCGGCCCCCTGCGCCTGTCCGAACCCGGCATCGAGATCCCGCAGTTCTACGCCCTGCTCGCGCAGAACGCCCACCGCACCCAGGCGGTCCGCGCCCTGCGCCGTGCCTGGGTCCAGCCGGCCCTGGGCGCGCCCTACCTGGCCGTGGGGCTCGACGTGTACGACACCTCTCCGCCGGCCGTGGACGCCGTACGGGCGATGATGCAGCAGTCCATCGGCGCGGTCCCGGAAGGGCTGCCGGTGTCGACGGTGGCGATGACCGACGAGTACGACCCGGTGGTGATGTGGATGCGCGCCAACGCCCGGCCGTTCTACGACCGCGAGGCCCACGCCCCCGCTCCGGCCCAGGCGCCCGCGGGCGGTTACGGCTATCCGCCCACCGGTCGCTACTGACGTCCGGCGCGGGTCCTGTAGTCGAACGGACACCGAATGTCTTCGCGCGTAGATAGCGGCGATTGATTCCGCTTCTGTCCGATCTGCCCGATTGGTCACTGTCCGGGGGGCGTTACCCGCCGTCCGGATAACGGAACCCCTCTACCCGCATCACGTTTACGCATCCATTCACTGCCAAGTCTGGCTACAGATCGCCAAAGCGTTGAAGACTCCCGGTCCAGGGGGCTTCGTCCCCCAGTACGACGGACTGATCACGCCGCTACAGCGGCAAGTGCGGGCCGGCTACCGCCGGTTGAGAGGGGTCCCTGCCAGATGACGGCACCATTGCACGAGCCGACCGCGGAAGCGGCCCCGAGTGCGGCCACGGAAGCGGCGGTAGCAGCCGGCGACGCCAAGGCCGTACAGGGCCGTTCCCTGGGCCGGATCGCCTGGGAGCGCCTCAAGCGGGACAAGCTCGCCCTGACGGGCGGCATCGTCGTGCTCGTCCTCGTCGTGCTCGCACTGCTCGCCCCGGTCATCACCGGGCTGCTCGGGCAGGACCCGAACGAGTATCACGAGAACCTCATCGACCCGCTCTTCGGCACGCCCACGGGCTCCCTGGGCGGCATCAGCGGCGACCACCTGCTGGGCGTCGAGCCGGTCAACGGCCGCGACATCTTCGCCCGGATCCTCTACGGCGCCCGCATCTCGCTGCTGGTGGGCTTCCTGTCCGCCGTCGTCGCGGTGATCCTGGGAACCGTCCTGGGCATCCTCGCCGGCTTCTTCGGCGGCTGGGTCGACTCCCTCATCAGCCGCGTCATGGACGGCCTGCTGGCCTTCCCGCAGCTGCTGTTCATCATCGCGCTGGTCTCCGTCATGCCGAACGACATGCTGGGCCTCTCCGGTTCGAGCGTGCGTGTCTTCGTGATGATCCTGGTCATCGGCTTCTTCGGCTGGCCCTACATCGGACGCGTGGTGCGCGGCCAGACGCTCTCGCTGCGTGAGCGCGAGTACGTCGAGGCCGCCCGATCGCTGGGCGCGGGGCGGCTGTACATCCTGTTCAAGGAACTGCTGCCCAACCTGGTCGCCCCGATCGTCGTGTACACGACGATGATGATCCCCACCAACATCCTCACCGAGGCGGCGCTCAGCTTCCTGGGCGTCGGTGTCAAGCCGCCCACCGCCTCGTGGGGGCAGATGCTCTCGAGCGCGATCGACTACTACGAGTCGGACCCCATGTACATGGTGGTCCCGGGTGTGGCGATCTTCATCACCGTGCTGGCCTTCAACCTCTTCGGCGACGGCGTGCGGGACGCGCTGGACCCGAAGGCCTCCCGCTGAACCGCCACGCCGGGGATCAGCAGAACCGCCGAGCCGCAGAACCGCCGAAAACACGGCACCCCAACCGTCCCGTGGCCTTCACACGGGGTCTCTCTCATCTATCCGGAGGATCCGAGATCGTGACTACCCAACGCACCTCAGGGCGGCGGAAGCAGGCATTTGCCGCTGCTGCCGCGGTCGCCGCGCTGCTGACCACGGCGGCGTGCGGCGGCGGTGGAGATGACGGCGACAACGGCGGTTCGAAGACCGGCGCCGCCGGCTTCGACGCCGCGAACAACAAGGTCGCCCAGGCCTCCGCCGCCAAGAAGGGCGGCACGCTGAAGTTCGGTGGTGCCCAGGACGCCGACTCGTGGGACACCACGCGCGGCTACTACGGCATGATGTGGAACTTCGCCCGCTACTACAGCCGCCAGCTCGTCACGAACAAGACCGAGCCGGGCGCGGCGGGCGCCGAGATCACTCCGGACCTCGCCACCTCGACCGCGAAGGTCACGGACGACGGCAAGACCTACACGTACACGCTGCGGGACGGCAGCACGTGGGAGGACGGCAAGCCGATCACGTCCAAGGACGTGAAGTACGGCATCGAGCGCGTGTGGGCGCAGGACGTGCTCTCCGGCGGTCCCGTCTACCTGAAGGACGTCCTCGACCCCACGGGCGCCTACAAGGGCCCGTACAAGGACACCACCGCGGACAAGCTGGGTCTGAAGGCGATCGACACGCCCGACGACAAGACCATCGTCTTCCACCTGCCGAAGGCCAACTCGGACTTCGAGGAGATGCTGGCCCTGGTCTCGGCCTCCCCGGTCCGCCAGGACAAGGACACCAAGTCCAAGTACGGTCTGCACCCGTTCTCCTCGGGCCCGTACAAGTTCGAGTCCTACAGCCCGGGCAAGGACCTCACCCTGGTCCGCAACACCGAGTGGAAGCAGGCCTCGGACCCGATCCGCAAGGCCTACCCGGACAAGATCACCATCGAGTTCTTCTCGGACGCCAACCAGCTCGACCAGCGTCTGCTCAGCGGTGACCTGGACCTCGACCTGAACCAGACCGGCATGTCGCCGCAGGGCCGCACCACCGCCCTGAAGGAGCACAAGGCCAACCTGGACAACCCGGTCTCCGGCTACATCCGCTACGCGGTCTTCCCGCAGAGCGTCAAGCCGTTCGACAACATCGAGTGCCGCAAGGCCGTGATCTACGGCGCCGACCACGTGTCGCTGCAGACCGCGCGCGGCGGCCCGGTCGCCGGCGGCGACATCGGCACCAACATGCTGCCGCCGTCGGTCGCGGGCTCCGAGGGCCAGAAGTACGACCCGTACGAGATCGCCGGCGCCAACAAGAGCGGCAACGCGGCCAAGGCCAAGGAGGCCCTGAAGGCCTGCGGCAAGCCGAACGGCTTCTCGACCACCATCGCGGTCCGCAACAACAAGCCGGTCGAGGTGGCCACCGCCCAGTCCCTGCAGGCGTCGCTGAAGAAGATCGGCATCACCGCCGAGATCGAGCAGTACGACGGCTCGCAGACCACCGGCATCATCGGCAGCCCCGCGAACGTGAAGAAGAAGGGCTTCGGCATCATCATCATGGGCTGGGGTCCGGACTTCCCGTCCGTCCAGGGCTTCGGTCTGCCGCTGTGGGACAGCAAGTACATCCTGGACAGCGGTAACTCCAACTACGCGCTGATCAAGGACAAGACGATCGACGGCCTGTTCGACTCGTACGTCACCACGCTGGACGACGCCGGCAAGACCAAGATCGCCACGGACATCAACCACAAGGTGATGGAGGGCGCGTACTACCTGCCCTTCGTCTTCGAGAAGTTCATCAACTGGCGCTCGGACAACCTGGCGAACGTCTACACGACCGACGGCTACAGCGGTCAGTACGACTTCGTCAACCTCGGTCTGAAGAACCCGAAGAAGTAAACCCGGCACACCCGCCGAACGGCACGAAAGGCAGGTGAAGGCCGGCGCGGCGGACTCGCGGGCCACCTGGGGGCCCCTCCCACGCCCATAAGGCAGTGGGGGAGACCTCCGGTGGCCCGCGGTCCGCGGCGGGCCGAGAGCTGTGCTCGCTTACCTCATCAGGCGGTTGTTCGCCGCCGCAGTGATGCTCGTGGTCATCATCATGGTGGTCTTCGGCATCTTCTTCCTCGTCCCCAAGTGGGCGGGCGTGGACATTGCCACGAGCTTCGTGGGCAAGCAGGCCGACCCTGCCGCCGTCGAGGGCGTACGGCAGAAGCTGGGTCTGGGCGACCCGATCTACGCCCAGGTCTGGGAGTTCTTCAAGGGCATCTTCGCCGGCCGCACCTACTCGGGCGGCGGCGACACGATCCACTGTGCCGCCCCCTGCTTCGGCTACTCCTTCCGCAGTGAGCAGGCCGTCTGGCCGGTGCTGACCGACCGCTTCCCGGTGACCCTGGGTCTCGCGCTCGGCGCCGCCGTGCTGTGGCTGGTCTTCGGCATCGCGGCCGGTGTGCTCTCCGCGCTCAAGCGCGGCACCCTGTGGGACCGCGGCGCGATGGTGGTCGCCCTGGCGGGCGTCTCCCTGCCCATCTACTTCACCGGCATGCTGAGCCTGGCGATCTTCGCCTTCGGGCTGAAGTGGATCGACGCCCAGTACGTGCCCCTGGACGAGAGCTTCACCGGCTGGTTCGGCGGCATGATCCTGCCCTGGATCACACTCGCCTTCCTGTACGCGGCGATGTACGCCCGGATCACCCGCGCCACCATGCTGGAGATCCTCGGCGAGGACTACATCCGCACCGCCCGGGCCAAGGGCCTCAAGGAGCAGACCGTCATCGGCAAGCACGCCATGCGCTCGACGATGACGCCCATCCTGACCATGCTCGGCATGGACCTCGGCGCCCTCATCGGCGGCGCGATCCTGACCGAGTCCACGTTCAACCTGCCCGGTCTCGGCCGGGCCGTGCTGGACGCCATCCGCAACCAGGACCTGCCCATCATCGTGGGCGTCACCCTGATCACATCCCTCGCGGTACTCGTCGCCAACCTCGTGGTGGACATCCTGTACGCCGTGATCGACCCCCGAGTGAGGCTCACATGACCGAACTCAGCAAGAGCGGAGCGGCCGTGGGGGAGCCCACCCCCGCTTCGCCCGCGCCGACCGCCTTCCTCGAAGTGCGCGACCTCAAGGTGCACTTCCCGACCGACGACGGCCTGGTCAAGTCCGTCGACGGGCTCAGCTTCCAGCTGGAGAAGGGCAAGACCCTCGGCATCGTGGGCGAATCCGGCTCCGGCAAGTCGGTGACCTCGCTCGGCATCATGGGTCTGCACACCGCCGGCCAGTACGGCAAGCGCAAGGCGCAGATCTCCGGCGAGATCTGGCTGAACGGCACCGAGCTGCTGTCCGCCGACCCGGACTACGTCCGCAAGCTGCGCGGCCGCGAGATGGCGATGATCTTCCAGGATCCGCTGTCGGCGCTGCACCCGTACTACACGATCGGCCAGCAGATCGTGGAGGCGTACCGCATCCACCACAGCGTGGACAAGAAGACGGCGAAGCGCCGCGCGGTCGAGATGCTCGACCGGGTGGGCATCCCGCAGCCGGACAAGCGCGTCGACAGCTACCCGCACGAGTTCTCCGGCGGTATGCGTCAGCGCGCGATGATCGCGATGTCGCTGGTCAACAACCCCGAGCTGCTGATCGCGGACGAGCCGACGACCGCCCTGGACGTGACCGTCCAGGCGCAGATCCTCGACCTCATCCGGGACCTGCAGAAGGAGTTCGGCTCCGCGGTCATCGTCATCACCCACGACCTGGGCGTCGTCGCCGAACTGGCCGACGACATCCTGGTGATGTACGGCGGGCGCTGCGTCGAGCGGGGCCCGGCCGACAAGGTGTTCTACGAGCCCCGGCACCCCTACACCTGGGGTCTGCTCGGCTCGATGCCGCGGCTGGACCGCGAGCAGCAGGAGCGCCTGATCCCGGTCAAGGGCTCCCCGCCCTCGCTGATCAACATCCCGTCCGGCTGCGCCTTCAACCCGCGCTGCCCGTACGCGGACCTCCCGAAGGACAACGTCACCCGCACCGTCCGCCCCGAGCTGGCCGAGGTCGGCAGCCGGCACTGGGCCGCCTGCCACCTGGGCAAGGAGCAGCGGGAGCGTATCTGGACCGAAGAGATTGCGCCGAAGCTGTGAGTGACGACGAGAAAGCGGTGACGATTCCCGCGCAGGCCGACGCGCCCGAGGCGGACCGGAAGGCGGGCGCGACCCTCACCAAGGACGCCGCCCCCGGCGAGGTCCTGCTGAAGGTCACCGGACTGCAGAAGCACTTCCCGATCAAGAAGGGCCTGCTCCAGCGGCAGGTCGGGGCGGTGCACGCGGTCGACGGTCTCGACTTCGAGGTCCGCTCCGGCGAGACGCTCGGCGTCGTGGGCGAGTCCGGCTGCGGCAAGTCGACGATGGGCCGGCTGATCACCCGGCTGCTGGAACCGACCGCGGGCAAGGTCGAGTTCCAGGGCAAGGACATCACGCACCTCGGGGTGAGCGGCATGCGTCCGCTGCGCCGCGATGTGCAGATGATCTTCCAGGACCCGTACTCGTCGCTGAACCCGCGCCACACCATCGGCACGATCATCAGCGCTCCCTTCAAGCTTCAGGGCGTGACGCCCGAGGGCGGCATCAAGAAGGAAGTGCAGCGGCTGCTGTCGGTCGTGGGCCTCAACCCCGAGCACTACAACCGCTACCCGCACGAGTTCTCCGGCGGTCAGCGCCAGCGCATCGGCATCGCCCGCGCGCTCGCGCTGAACCCCAAGCTGGTCGTGGCGGACGAGCCGGTCTCGGCGCTGGACGTGTCGATCCAGGCCCAGGTCGTGAACCTGCTGGACGACCTCCAGCAGGAGCTGGGCCTGACGTACGTGATCATCGCGCACGACCTCTCGGTCGTCCGGCACGTCTCGGACCGGATCGCGGTGATGTACCTCGGCAAGATCGTCGAGCTGGCCGACCGCGAGTCGCTGTACCGGGCGCCGATGCACCCGTACACCAAGGCGCTGATGTCGGCGGTGCCGATCCCGGACCCGCGGCGCAAGGACGCCAAGAGCGAGCGGATCCTGCTCAAGGGCGACGTGCCCTCGCCGATCTCCCCGCCGAGCGGCTGCCGGTTCCACACCCGGTGCTGGAAGGCGACGCAGATCTGCACGACGACCGAGCCCAAGCTCGTGGAGCTGAAGCCCGGCCAGCAGGTCGCCTGCCACCACCCGGAGAACTTCGCGGACCAGGCCCCGCAGGACACCGTCCTGCTGACCGTCGCGAGGGAGGCGGCGGAACTGGTGGCCGACGAGGTCCTCGCGGAGTCGGCGGAGACGTCGGCGGCGGTGGCGGCGGAGGTCGCGGAGGCCACCGCGGAGCCTGCCGAGGCGGCGGCGCCCGAGGCGTCGTCTGCTGAGCGTGAGCCGGCGTCTGCCGGGGCTGCTCCCGAGGCGGCTCCTGAGGCAGCGCCTGCCGAGGCCGAGGCCGAGGCCCCCGAGTCCGGGGACTCCGGCTCCGGTGACGTCGAGGCACAGGAGTCAACCGACAAGTAGCGCATGACGAGTTGGCAAAGTCATGCACATGCCCAAACGGGAGAGCGCAGAGTCATCCGTGTCCGACTTATCGGCACACGCTCGAAGGGACGACTCATGACGCTCTCCCGTTCGGCACGTTTAGGGGCCCTCGCGACCGCGGCGGCCTCTTTCCTCGTCATAGCGGCCTCCGCCGCCCCCGCCCCGGGCGCCGACGGCATCGGCGACCCCTACTTCCCCCAGCTGGGCAACGGCGGCTTCGACGCCCGGCACTACGACCTCTCGCTCGCCTACGACCCGGACACCGACCGCCTCGACGGCCGTACGACGATCACCGCCCACGCCACCCAGACCCTCTCCTCCTTCGATCTGGACCTGCAGAAGCTGGAGGTCACCCGGGTCGAAGTGAACGGCAGACGCGCGCAGTTCACGCGCGACGGCGACGAGATCCGGATCACCCCGCGCGACGCCCTGCGCAAGGGCCGTACCTTCACGGTCGCCGTCACCTACGGCGGCGTCCCCGAACCCCTCGGCGGACCCATCGTCTTCGGCTCGGACTACGGCTGGATGAAGACCGCCGACGGCGTCTTCGTCGCCTGTGAGCCCAATGCGGCCTCCACCTGGTTCCCGTCCAGCGACCACCCCGCCGACAAGGCCGCCTACGACATCCGGATCAAGGCCCCCCAGGGCCTGACCGCCGTCTCCAACGGCCGGCTGGTCTCGACGTACGACAAGGGCGGCTCGACGTACACGCACTGGCGCGAGACGAAGCCGATGGCGACGTATCTCGCGACCGCGACGATCGGGAAGTTCGACGTGAAGACCGGGACGACGCCCGGGGGCACCCCGATCTACGTCGCCGTCGACCCGGTGCTCGCGAACAGCAACAACGTCGACGTGTACGCCGTCACCGCCGCGGCCACCGACTACTGGTCGCAGGTCTTCGGCCCGTACCCCTTCGAGGAGACCGGCGCGATCGTCGACGACATGCCGCAGGCGGGGTTCTCCCTGGAGGTGCAGTCCAAGCCGGTCTACTCGGCCGTGCGCAGCGAGACGACGATCGTGCACGAGCTGGCCCACCAGTGGTTCGGCGACTCCGTCTCGGTGGCGCAGTGGAAGGACATCTGGCTGAACGAGGGCTTCGCGACCTACGCCCAGTGGCTGTGGGCCGAGCACCAGGGCACGCGTTCGGCGCACGACTCCTTCCTGGCCGGCTACAACGCCCGCCCCGCCGACTCCGCCTTCTGGCAGACGGTCGTCGGCGACCCGCAGCGCGACACCATGTTCGCCTCCGCCGTCTACCAGCGCGGTGCGATGACCCTCCAGACGCTGCGCGAACGCATCGGCGACACCGCCTTCTTCAAGCTGCTCCCGGCCTGGACCAAGCTGCACCGCTACGGCAACGCGGACACCGCCGACTTCATCCGGCTCGCCGAGAAGACCTCCGGGCAGCAGCTGGACGACCTCTTCCAGACCTGGCTGTTCACCACAGGGAAACCCACCCTGTAGGCCGCGTAGACCTGGCTTTGTAAGGTTCACGACTGTCTTCGGGTGACAATGTAAGGGTGTTCCAGCAAATCTTCAGTCCCTCCGTCCAGCACACGCTCGACGTCGTCGGCATCTTCGTGTTCGCCATCTCCGGCGCGTTGCTGGCCGTCCGCAAGAACTTCGACGTGTTCGGCATCGCCATGCTCGCCGAGGTCACCGCGCTGGGCGGAGGGCTGTTCCGTGACCTGGTCATCGGGGCCGTGCCCCCGGCCGCCTTCACGGACCTGGGGTACTTCCTCACCCCGCTGCTCGCCGCCCTCCTGGTGATCTTCCTGCACCCGCAGGTGGAGCGCATCCAGAGCGCCGTGAACGTCTTCGACGCGGCCGGCCTCGGCCTGTTCTGCGTCACGGGCACCACCAAGGCGTACGCCTACGGCCTCGGCCTCACCGCGTCGGCCGCCCTGGGTCTTGCCAGCGCCGTCGGCGGCGGTGTGCTGCGCGACGTGCTGGCCAACGAGGTGCCGTCGCTGCTGCGCTGGGACCGCGACCTGTACGCGGTCCCGGCGATCGTCGGCGCCGCCATGGTGGCGCTCTGCATCCGCTACGACGTCCTCACCCCGCTGGCCAGCGGGTTCGCCGCGCTCACCGCTTTCGTCCTGCGGCTGCTCGCGATGCGGTTCCACTGGCGAGCGCCTCGTGCGTGGAACCGACGTTCGACGGTTCGGGAGGAGTGACCCCCTTCAGCGTGGCGCGGTGCTGGTCCAGCTGGGTCGTCAGCCAGCGGAACGCCGGCGCCACCTGGGGCCGCCACAGCGCCATGGTGTGGCCGCCCGCGCTCTTCGGGATGTAGACCACGTGCACCGCCGTCGGCGCCTTCGCCTCCCGCTGGAGGGCCAGGGCGGCCTCGTAGCCGTCGTGCGGCTGGCCGGAGAGGTAGAGCGCGACGGCGGGCGGGGTCGCGGCCCGGGCGAGCATCAGGTAGGGGTTGGCGGCCCGGCGCAGGGCCGGGTCCTGGGCGGCGAGGGAGTCCCGTTCGCCGATCGGGTCGTTGTAGCCGGACAGGCTGACGGCCGCCCGGTAGCGGTCGGGGTGGGCGACGGCCAGCTTGACCGCGCAGTGCGCCCCGGCCGAGTAGCCGGCCACCGCCCAGCCCTTGGGCGCGGGCAGGGCCCGGAAGTTGTCCATGACCATCTTCGGCACGTCCACGCTCAGCCAGGTGTCGGCGTTGACCGTGCCGGGCACGTTGGCGCAGCCGGTGTCGACGCCGGGCAGCAGGGTGGTGCGCGGCGCGACCAGGATGAACGGCGCGACCTTGCCGTCGCGCATCAGCGGCTCCAGCTGCCGGGGCGCGTCCAGCGACCCGAACCACGACTTCGGCGAGCCCGGATAGCCCGGCAGCAGCTCCACGACCGGGAAGCGGTGGTGCCGGTAGGCGGGCTCGTCGTACTGCGGGGGCAGCCAGACGTAGACCTCGGCGTTCACGCCGGAGACCCGGCCCTCGAGCTGGGTGACGCGGACCCCGCCGGCCGCGTGCATGCCCGGTCCGTCGGCCTGGGCGAACGTCTGTCTGACCCTGGGCAGCTTCTTCAGCGCTATGCCGCCGGTGCCGTCGGCGCCCAGGTCGGCGGCCTGCTGCACATGGTCGCCTGTGCCCAGGAGGTCGCCCCAGGTGTCGTAGAGGCTGTTGGCGTTGTTCACCACGACGAAGACCAGGGCCACGGCGGTGCCCTGGGCGAACAGCAGCATCAGCGTCCGGGTCGCGGCGCGCAGGATCCGCGGTCCGCGCAGCCGCGACCACAGCAGCAGCGGCAGTGCGACCGCGAGGACGGACAGCACGATCAGGGTGAGGAGGAACGGAGTCCCGGTGAGGCTCATGCCCTCATAGAGGGAACACAGGGCGTCCCGGGTTTACGGACCAGTACGGACACTTACCAAGAAATTGCCCGCGTCTCACCTGCCCGGGCGCGTGAAAAAGAGAAAAGCTACCGCTTAGTAATCGCCTGTTGTACTGTTCAGCCATGCTAGAAGCAGCTACCGCGGTGGACAGCGAGTTCGACCGCGACACCGCGCTCACCCTGCGCGCGCCCGGCGTCTACGACATCGACCTCTCGGCCGGCTGGACGATCCTGGGCGCCGTCAACGGCGGCTACCTCCTCGCCGTCCTCGGCCGCGCGCTCGCCGACGCCCTGCCGCACCGCGACCCGTTCACGATCTCGGCGCACTACCTCACCGCCTCGAAGCCCGGCCCGGCCGTCGTCCGCACGGACCTCGTCCGCACCGGCCGCACCCTCTCCACCGGCCAGGCCTCCCTCTTCCAGTACGACGAGCAGGGCCGGGAAGTCGAGCGGATCCGCGTCCTCGCCTCCTACGGCGACCTGGACTCCCTGCCCGACGACGTCCGCACCGCGGCCCGGCCGCCCGCGTTCCCGCCGATGGAGCAGTGCTTCGGCCCCGAGGACGGACCCACCCCGGTCGACGACAGCTCCGCGATCGCCGACCGGCTGATGCTCAAGCTCGACCCGTCGACCCTGGGCTGGGCCCTCGGGCAGCCCTCCGGCAAGGGCGAGATGCGGGCCTGGTTCGGCCTCAAGGACGGCCGCGACCCCGACCCGCTCTCGCTGCTCCTCGCCGTGGACGCGCTGCCGCCGACCGCCTTCGAGATCGGCCTGCGCGGCTGGGTCCCCACCGTCGAACTCACCGTCCACGTCCGCTGCCGCCCGGCCCCGGGTCCTCTGCGCGTCTCCATCGCCACCCGCAATCTCGCGGGCGGCTTCCTGGAGGAGGACGCCGAAGTCTGGGACAGCGCGGACCGGTTGGTCGCCCAGTCCCGGCAACTCGCGCGCGTCAGGCTCGGTTGAGGGTCCCGCCCGGTCCTGCCGGCCGCTTCTGTCACGGAACCGACCGGTTCTGTCACGGAGCTGTACCAGCGCGCCGGGCGGCCCCGGAGATGAACTCCCAGGCCAGAGAGGTTTCTTGAGGCGGGCTTTACCTGATTGACAGGCGGGGGACAGAGGGGCCTCAAGGAAGGCCTAAGCGCCGTTGGTTGAGTTCCCGCCTCAGGACCTCCTCATCCTCCTTGGAGCTGTTTCTCATGAAGCGTGCGCTGATACCCGCCCGTCTCGTCCCCGCGGTGACTCTTCTGGCGCTCTCGCCCCTGGCCCTCGTGGCCTGCGGCTCGGGCGACTCCTCCTCCAGCAGCGGCACGTCCAGCCAGCAGTCCTGTCAGCCGCCGTCCGGCATGCCCACCGGCAACGCCTCCGGTATGCCGAGCGGCGCCCCCTCGGGCGCGCCCACCGGCGCCGCCGCGTCCGGGCAGCCGACCGGCACGCCCACCGGTGTTCCGTCCGGCATGCCGAGCGGTGCGCCCGGCGGCGGTCAGGGCGGCCCCGGCGGCGGCCAGGGCGGCGGCTGCGGCGGCGGGCCCGGCGGTGGCCGGCAGGGCGGCCAGGCCCAGCAGCAGGGCTGATCCCGGATCCCGGAATCCTGGATCCCGGAATCCTGCGCACGGGATCCTGGATCCCGGAATCCTGGGCACGGGATCAGCCGGCATCGGCACGACAGGGGCGGCGCACTCGGAGACGAGTGCGCCGCCCCTGTCTGCGCTCAGTCCAGCCAGTGGTGGCGGCCGATGCTGATGAGCCGCATCTGGCGGGTCGCGAGCTGGGTGACGCGCTCGCGGTCCTCCTCCGGGGCCTCGAGGGACTCCAGGAACATCGAGGCCGTCACGAGCATCTGGTCGACGAAGAGATGCGCGAGCATCAGCAGATCCGCCTCGCTCCAGCCCCGCGACTCGGGGTCCTTGGCCAGCTCGGCCTTCACCTCCTCGGCGAACCGGCCGAGTTGATCGCGGATGGCCTCCCGCACGGGCTGGACCCCGCCGTGCCGCTCCCGGGCGATGAAACGGACGTGCGCCGGATGGCTGTGCACATGATGGGCGATCAACTCCACGGCCCGGGCGATGCGCTCCTCGCTCGTGGCGGCGCCGGACACGGTGTTCTGGATCATCGGGTGCAGACTGCCCAGCGCCTCCTCGACCAGGGCGGTCCCGAGGTCGGCGGTGGAGCGGAAGTGCCGGTAGAAGGCGGTCGGGGCGACGCCGACGGCGCGGGTGACCTCGCGCAGGCCCAGGCTGCTCAGACTCTGCTCCTCCAGCAGGCCCAACGCCGCGTCGAGGAGCGCCTGCCGGGTCTTCTGCTTCTGGGCCTGCCGGATGCCGAGGGTGTGACTCATGTCATCCAGTTAACAACTGTTCTCCGTAATTGGAAAGTCGCGGGACGCGCTAGACTCATAAGTCAGTGAACAAGTGTAACTACAACTGTTCACCCGGATGTCACGAGAGTCAGATGTCATGTGAGGCGGCGCGAGAGCCGCCTCGGAGGGGGATCCGATCCCATGCTGTTCCTCGTTGCCGCTCTGCTGCTGTTCGGCGTGGTCATGGGCACCGTGGCCCACGCGCCGTTCGCCTTCACCCTCGTCGCCGCCGCCGTGATCGCCGTCTGGCTCGGCGTCTTCGCGCTCCGCGAGCGGCACGGCCGCCGCCACGCCTCGCACCACTGACCCGATCGACCCCCACAGGAGCTGACCGACCATGCAACTCACCGCACCGGCCGCCGACCGCGCCGTCCGCAGCACTCGTACCGGCGTCCGGGACGCCGACGGCATGGCCGTCGCGTCCTTCATCCTGGGGCTGCTGGGCCTGCTCGTCCTCAACGTCTTCCTCGGCCCGATCGCCGTCGTCCTGGCGGCAGCGGCCCTGTGGCGCGGCACGGCCCGCCGCGGCCGCGCCTACCTGGGCCTCGCCCTCGGCGTCGCCGACCTCCTGGTGCTGGCGGCGTTCATGCAGGCGGACTCGACGATCTCCTGGAGCTTCTGACGATCTTCCCCGGCCGCTGAGCGACGGGTACCGCCGGGCCTGTGGGCCACCTGGGCACGAGGCTTCCCGCCCCCGCCCCGTAGAATCGGCTCACCATGGCATACCTCGACCACGCCGCGACCACCCCGATGCTCCCGGAGGCGGTCGAGGCACTCACCGCGCACCTGAGCGTCACCGGCAACGCGTCCTCCCTCCACGCCAGCGGCCGCAGAGCCCGCCGTACGGTCGAGGAAGCCCGCGAGACCCTCGCGGAAGCGCTCGGCGCCCGCCCCAGCGAGGTCGTCCTCACCTCCGGCGGCACCGAGGCCGACAACCTCGCCGTCAAGGGCCTGTACTGGTCGCGCCGCGACGCCGACCCGGCCCGCACCCGCGTCCTGGCCAGCCCCGTCGAGCACCACGCGGTCCTCGACGCCGTGCACTGGCTGGGCGAGCACGAGGGGGCCACGGTCGAGTACCTGCCGGTCGACTCCTACGGCCGCGTCCACCCCGACGCCCTGCGCCGGGCCATCGCCCGCAACCCCGACGACGTCGCCCTGGCCACCGTGATGTGGGCGAACAACGAGATCGGCACGATCCTGCCGGTCCGCGAACTCGCCGACGTCGCCGCCGAGTTCGGCGTCCCGCTGCACGCCGACGCCGTCCAGGCCTTCGGTCAGGTCCCCGTCGACTTCGCCGCCTCCGGCCTCGCCGCGATGACGGTCTCCGGCCACAAGATCGGCGGCCCGTACGGCATCGGCGCCCTGCTGCTGGGCCGCGAACACACCCCCGTGCCCGTGCTGCACGGCGGCGGACAGGAACGCCACGTCCGCTCCGGCACCCTCGACGTGCCCGCGATCGCCTCCTTCGCGGTCGCCGGACGCCTCGCCGCCGAGGGGCGCGAGTGGTTCGCCCACGAGATCGGCGCCCTGCGCGACTCCCTGGTCGACGCCGTCCGTACGGCGGTCCCGGACGCGATCCTCGGCGGCGACCCGGCGCCCGGGGGCCGGCTGCCCGCCAACGCGCACTTCACCTTCCCGGGCTGCGAGGGCGACTCCCTGCTCCTCCTCCTGGACGCCCAGGGCATCGAGTGCTCGACGGGCTCCGCCTGCACCGCCGGCGTCGCCCAGCCCAGCCATGTCCTGCTCGCCACCGGCACCGACCCCGACCTGGCCCGCGGCACCCTCCGCTTCTCCTTCGGCCACACCTCGACCGAGGCCGACGTCGAGGCGGTGGCCAAGGCCATCGGCCCCGCGGTGGAACGGGCGCGGGCGGCGGGGCTCACCTAGGACCTGTCCCACGCGCGCGGTTCTTCCCTCGGCTCAGGGGCTCACCGGGGTGCGGGGACGGCGAAGAGCCGTAGCTGGAGGGCGAGCGTGGCGTAGTAGCCGACCAGGGTGGACAGTTCGAACAGGGCGCGTTCGCCGAGGGCGGTGCGCGCCCGCTCGTAGCCCTCGTCGTCGAGTGCGCGGACCGGGACGGTCAGGGTGCGGGCGAGCTCCCAGGCCGCGTGTTCCCGGGGATCGGCGAGCTGTGGGTCGCGGCTCTCGCGCAGGGCCGTCAGTTCGGGCTCGGTGAGGCCGGCGGCCCGGCCGACCCGCTCGTGCGCGTACCGCTCGAAGGCGCAGTCCCAGGCCGCGGCCACCACCAGGATCGACAGCTCGCGCACCCGCGGCGACAGCCCGGACGCATAGCGGATCGCGGCACCCAGTTCCTGCAGGGACCGGCCGAGTGCCGGGCTCAGCAGCATGGCGTTGAACGGGCCGTGCAGCCGCCCGTCGGCATCGGTGAGCGCGAAGTGCCGGGGCCCTCTCGCCCGCGGTCCACGGGTGATCTCCTCGTACAACGTCCGCTGCTCCGGAGAGAGTTCGCCGGGGTCGAGCAGGGGCAGGCGGGGCGGGCGGGGTGTCGGACGGGGCATCGGGCGGGGTGTCGGGCGGGGTGTCATCCGGCCTCCCGGGCCAGTGCCATGAGGTCCTCGTCCGTGGGCAGACGGTTCTCCGCGGCCATGAACAGGCGGGCCCGGCGCAGGAGTTCGTCCACAGCGGCGGGGGTGAGGTCGAGGCCGAGGGCCGTCGTGCGGTCCGCCAGGGTGTACGGGCCGCTGTCGGGGGTGAAGGGCGCCAGGCGTGCGTTGCCGACGAGGCCGGGCTCCAGGCAGTTGTGCAGGAGGGGGTCGATCTCCGCCTCCTGGGTGATGAAGTCCAGGCCGCCCCAGCAGAAGGCGTGCGTGCCGGTCACCGGGTGGTTCCACGGCGTGCGGTACCCGGTCAGCTCCTCGCCCGCGCGCGCCAGCGCGGTGAGCGACTCGGTCCGCAGGCCGGTGCGTACGCCGTAGAGGGCCTCGAAGGCGAGGGCGGCGGCGGCCAGGTCGGCGTTGCCGGGGCCGCCGCAGTAGCCGTTGACCGACAGCTCGACGGCGCTCGCGCCGGCCTGCACGGCGGCCACCGCGCAGCCCACGGCGAGCCCGAAGGTGTTGTGCGGATGCAGCCCCACCTCGACGTCCGGCGCCAGCTCCCGGACGCGGTGCACCAGATACGCGTACGCCTCGGGGCTCATCGCGCCCGGCCCGTCGAACAGGGTCAGTTCGCCGGCGCCGGCGGCGGTCAGCGCGGCCACGGTCTCCTCGAGATCGTCCTCGGTGAGGTAGGAGACCATGAGCATCGGGGCGATCACGTCGAGTCCCTGGGCGCGGGCGTGCCGGACCAGCCCGGCGGCCCGCTCCAGCACCGCGCTGCGGGTGGGCGGGGCGGCGCCGCGCGTCTCGCCCCGCCAGGCGGCCGCGTAGACCGCGGGCTGGTAGGCGAGGGACGTTTCTCCGAAGCCCTGCACCCAGACCTGTACGGCGTCGTAGCCGGCCCGCGCGGCGCGGTCGACGTCCTCGGGCGAGCGCATCAGGGGGCAGATCACCCGGCAGTCCGGGTTCTCGCCCTTCACCAGGTCGACCTCGGCCTTGAGCAGGGCGTCCTCGCGGCCGCCGGGCCCGGCGGTGACGATCTCGGGGACCCCGGCGGCCACCAGCCGCCGTAGGAAGGCGTGTTTGGCCCCGGTGGAGGCCACGACGCCAGGCAGGGTCTCCACCGAGCGCAGGGTCGCGTCCCGCAGCCGCACGGCGGATGGTAACGGACCCACCACGTCCGTACGGCGGTTGAGCGGGCTGACGGACCAGCGGCCGGGTTCGTGGGCGCCGGGCGCACGCCGGGCACGGAGTTCGGCGCGGAACCGGGCGAGCTCCTCCGGAGCGAAGACGGGGGGTTTCTCCAAGGCGTCCTCCTGGTGGGCGTCCTCTTGGCGGGCGTCCGTCCTGATGCGGGCTCTTCGACACCATCCAAGGTGTCTGTCGACAGAGTTGGCAAGAGTGTGACAGCGAATCCCTTGTTTCGGTCTCCGTGTTTACTTTGTGTCGACACTTGGCTAAGACTGTCGGCAGGTTCGATCCCCGACCGAGGGAGTCTCCTGTGCTCCGAGACACGCCAGAACCCCACCCCGATCCCCACCCCCGTCCGCATTCCGACCCCCGTCCCGGCCGGCTCGCCGGAAAGGTCGCCGTCATCGGCGGCGCCGGCAGCGTCGGTCCCGGCTGGGGCAACGGACGGGCCGCCGCCGTGCTCTTCGCCCGTGAGGGCGCCGCCGTGTATCTGACCGACCGCGACAAGGACGCGCTGGAGGTCACCGCCGAGCAGGTCCGCGCCGAGGGCGGCGCCGTCCGCACGGATCTGCTGGACGTCACCGAACCGGACGCCGTCCGGGCCTACTTCGAGGAGACGGCCGCCCGGGCCGGCCGCATCGACGTCCTGGTCAACAACGTGGGCGGCTCCCGGCCCGGCGGGGTGGCGGAGCTGAGCGAGGAGGACTGGGACGGTCAGCTGCGGACCAACCTGACCAGCGCCTTCCTCGCCTGCAAGCACGTCGTCCCGGTCATGCGGCGCGGCGGCGGAGGGGCGATCGTCAACACCGCCTCCTGCTCAGGACTGCGCTGGACCGGAGCCGCGCAGGTGGGCTACGCGGCGGCCAAGGCGGCGGTCATCCAGCTGTCCCGGGTCACCGCCGTGCAGTACGCGCCGGACGGCATCCGGGTGAACACCGTCGTGCCCGGTCAGCTGCACACCCCGATGGTCGAGGCCCGTCTCGCCGGGCAGCGCGCGGGCGGCGACGTCACCGGACTCCTCGCCGACCGCCAGGCCCGCATCCCGCTCGGCTTCATGGGGGACGGCCGCGACACGGCGTACGCCGCCCTCTTCCTGGCCTGCGACGAGGCGCGGTTCGTCACCGGCACCGAGATCGTCGTGGACGGTGGAATGACGGCCCGCTGTGACTGACTCCGCCCTCCACGGGCCGGTCGCCGCCGTTCCCTCGCCCGGCTGCCCGCCGCCGCACCCCGCACCTCGCGCGCCCGGGGTTCGCCTGCCGGAGGGGAGTTGTGACGCGCACTGTCATGTGTTCGGGCCGGCCGGGGTCTTTCCGTACGCGGCCGAGCGGACGTTCACGCCGCTCGACGCCCCCAAGGAGCAACTGTGCGCGCTCCATGCCCACTTGGGGCTCAGCCGGGCCGTGGTCGTGCAGTCGTCCTGCCATGGGCGCGATCACCGGGTGCTGCTGGACGCCCTCGCGGCGGGGGGCGGGCGGTTGCGCGGGGTGGCCCTGGTCGGGGAGGCGACGAGTCGGGCCGAGGTCGAGGAGTTGCACCGGGCGGGAGTACGGGGGTTTCGGCTCAACTTCCTTCCCCATCTGCGGACTCCGCCGACCCGCGCCGAGATCGACGCCGTGCTCGACCGGGTGACGGACCTCGGCTGGGTCGCCCAGCTGCATGTGCGGGGCGTGGACCTGCCCGCCGTGGAGGACCTCGTCCGTGCCCTGCCCGGCCGGGTGGTGGTCGACCACATCGGGCGGGTCGACCTCGACGCGGGGCGGGAGAGCCCGGCCGTGCGCAGCCTGCGGGAGCTGCTCGACACCGGTGACGTGTGGGTCAAGGTCAGCGGCGTCGACCGGGTCTCCCGGCAGGGGCCGCCGTACGCCGACGCCGTGGAACTCGCCGCGTCCCTCGTCGCGCACGCGCCCGAGCGGGTGGTGTGGGGGACCGACTATCCGCACGTCAACATCGTCGGCGAGGCCCCCGACGACGGCCTGCTCGTGGACCTTCTCGAGCGCATCGCCCCCGACCCCGCCCACCTGAGGCGGCTGATGGTCGACAACCCCGCCGAGCTCTTCGACTTCGGCCCCTCGGTCGACAGCTCCTGGAACAACGGCGTCTCTGACCTCTCTCCGCCAACTAGTGTCGGCAGAGATGGCAGATATTTCGATGACTCATCTCTTGAAGGCAAAAAGTGTCGACAGTAGTGTCCCGGATGCAATCGTCGTGAGGAGACGGCCATGCACCAACCGCCCCAGGGCGCCCTCGTCCGCCGCGGTGACGAGGCCTACGAAGAGGCCCGGCTGGACGCCGTCTGGAACGCGCGCAAGCCGCACCGCCACCCCGCGGTCGTCGTACGCGCCGAGAACGAGCAGGACGTCGTCGCCGCGGTCCGCCTCGCCCGCGCCGAGGGCCTGACCGTCGGCATCCGCTCCGGCGGCCACAGCTGGGTCGGCAACGGCGTGCGCGACGGCGGCATGCTCCTCGACCTCTCCCTGTTGCAGGACATCTCCGTCGACCCCCTGGCCGGCACCGCGAGCGTGCAGCCCGCCGCCAAGGGCCCGGCCCTCCTCCAAGCCCTCGCCCCCTACGGCCTGTTCTTCCCCACCGGCCACGCTCCCACCGTCGGTCTCGGCGGCTTTCTTCTCGGCGGCGGCTACGGCTGGGACTCACGCCACCTCGGCCCCGCCTGTCTGAGCATCGAGGCCGTCGACGTCGTCCTCGCCGACGGCACCCTGGTGCACGCCACCGACGCCACCCACCCCGCACTGCTGTGGGCGGCCCGCGGCAGCGGCCCCGGCTTCTTCGGCGTCGTCACCCGCTTCCACCTCGCCCTGCACGACGCCCCCGAGCGCATCCTGCGCACCGTCCACACCTACCCCCTGGCCCTGCGCGACGAGGTGCTGGCCTGGACGTACGACACGCTCGAACTGCTGCCGCCGGAAGTCGAGTTCTCGGCGAAGGTCGGGTGGGGGTCCGGGGGCCTGCCCCCGGAACAGCACGGCACGCCCGGACTGGACCGGCCGACCGTCTCCGTCACGGCCACCGCCTTCGCCCACGGCGACGCCGACCCGCTCGCCGCGCTGGAGGACGCGCCCTTCCGCGGGCACGCCCTGCGCGCGCTCGTCGGCGCCCCGACGACCATGGCGGAGCTCTACGACCACGCGGACCGGATGAACCCGGCCGGGCTGCGCTGGGCCCTCGACGGGATCTGGACCGACGGCCCGGTGGACGAGATCCTGGCCGCCGCCCGCCCCCTGCTCGACTCGCTGCCGGGCGCCCCCAGCCATGTCCTGTGGATGCTGTGGGGCGGCTTCCCGGAGCGCGCCGACGCCTGCTGGTCCAGCCAGGCCAAGCTCTACCTCTCGCCCAACGCGGGCTGGACCGACCCGGCCGAGGACCTCGTCCACGAACAGTGGGCGCACGGCGAACTCGCGGCGATCCAGCACCTGTCGAAGGGGCTGCAGTTCTCCGACAACAACCTCGCCGACCGCCCCGACCACGGACTCCGCCCGGAGCACGCCACCCGCCTGGAGGAGATCCGGGCCGTCTACGACCCCGACGGTCTGTTCCACACGTACATGACGCCCCGGGAGTCCACCACCGCCTACGCGGCAGCGGCCCGGACGGCGGCGGCAGCGGCCCGGACGCGCTGACGGCACCGCACAGCTTCGCTGCCTCGCCTTGCCCCGCAACGCCTCAGCCCTTGCCTCGCCCTAGCCCCGCCCCGCCTCAGCCCTGCCCCGCCCTAGCCCTGCCCCGCCTCAGCCCCGCCTCGCCTTCGTCCCGCACCGTCCTCGTCCCGCACGCCCCGTCCGACCGCAAGGAGAGCCGTTTCATGGACACCTCGAGAATCGCGCGGCGGCGTGCCGTCCTCGCGCTCAGCGCCTGCGTCGTCGTCCTGTCCCTGACCACCACCGCCTGCGGCGGCGACTCGGCCGCAGACGCCACGAGCGCCGACGGGAAGGCGAAGATCACGGTCCTGCGCTCCAACGGCGCGATCTTCGAGCCGCTCTACATAGCCGAGCAGCAGGGCTACTTCGAGGCCGCCGGCCTGGACGTCACCATCAAGGCCGGCGCGCAGGACACCTCGCAGAACGCGCCGTCCGTCCTCAACGGCGAGGCCCAGTTCGCGATGACGGACAGCTCCGGCTTCCTCAAGGGCGCCGCCCAGGACATGCCGATCCGGATCGTCACCGGTCTGCAGTCCGCCACGACGAGGACCGCGCCCACCGACGGTCTCCTGGTGAAGGAGAAGAGCGAGATCACGTCGTTCGCGGACCTGGAGGGCAGGACCGTCGGCATCTCGGCGCTCGGCGGCACCATCCAGTTCATCTGCGAGTACCTCGTCCAGAAGGCCGGCGGCGACCCCTCGAAGGTCAAGTTCGTCGCCCTGCCCACCACCTCGCTGACCGACGCCGCCACCTCCGGCAAGACGGACGCGATCTTCTCCTTCGGCCCGTTCTACGCGGCGGCCCAGGAGAGCGGGCTGCGCACCGTCGGCAACGGCATGAACGACCTGCCCGGAATGGTCCAGGGCGTGCTGTTCTCCAGCCAGAAGTACCTCGCGGCGAACGGCGACACCGCGAAGAAGTTCATCGACGCCGTCGCCCAGGCCATCGCCTACGCCAACGCCCACCCCGCGGCCGTCAAGGCGATCGACAAGAAGTACACCCAGGCGCCGGCCGCCTACATCGACGCACACGACATCAACTACTACGACAAGAACCTCGACACCACCGTGATGCGCACCGTCATCGAGAAGATGCACGAGTTCGACCTGCTCGACAAAGAGCCCGCGGACGACGCCGTCTACTGGGACGAGGCGCCGACCGTCACCGGTGCGGAGTAGCCCGGTGGTGCGGGTCCGGCTTCTCCAACTCGGCGCGCTGGCCGCCGTACTGGCCCTCTGGGCGCTTGTCACCACACTGGGGGCGGTGAGCAGCACGGCGCTGCCCGGCCCGGTGTCCGTGGCCGGCGCGTTCGGCGATCTCGTCGGCACCGGGGTGTTCTGGCAGGCCGTCGGCGACACCCTGCGCGGCGCGGTCACCGGGCTCGCGGTGGCCGTCGCCGTCGGCATCCCGGTCGGCCTGGTCACGGGCGTGTACGCGGCGGCCGAGGAGTCCTCGCGGCTGCTGACCGAGATCCTGCGCTCCTTCCCGGTCATCGCCCTGCTGCCGGTGTTCCTGCTGGTCCTCGGCTCGACGCCGGGCATGAAGGCCACGGTCGTTTTCATCGCCTGCGTCTTCCCGGTGCTCCTCCAGGCCCAGTACGGCGCCCGCAGCGTGCCCCCGGCCGTCCACGACACCGTACGGACCTACCGCATCCCGCGACTGCTGCGCTTCCGGCGGGTGATCCTGCCGGGCGCGGTGCCGTCCGTGATGACGGGACTGCGGCTGGCCGCGACGACCTCCGTGCTGGTGGCCATCGGCGTCGAGGTGCTCACCACGCTCCCCGGCATCGGCCACATGATCATGGAGTCGCAGGCGGCCGGGGCGTCCGACCGGGCGTACGCGTACATCCTCACCGCCGGCGCGATCGGCTACTCGATCACCCTGCTGGCCCAGTTCGCCGAACGCCGGCTGCTGCGCTGGCGGCCGCCCACGCACCCCGGGGAGGCATAGAACCGTGCACCGCCCGCCGTGGAACCGACCGCCGCTGAACCGCCCGCTGTCGAACCGCCCGCTGTCGAACCGGATGCTGCTGAACCGGATGCTGCGCCAACTGTGGCTGCCCGTCCTGGTGTTCGTGATCCTGCTGCTCGCCACCGCGGGCAGCACCAGCTTCTACTTCCCGCCTCTGACCACGGTGCTCGACACCCTGTGGAGCGAACTCGCCCACGGCGGACTCCTCGACGACCTCTTCTTCAGCCTGCGCAACATCGCGCTCGGCCTGGCGCTCGCCACCGTCGTGGGCGTCGGCGCGGGCCTGGTCATCGGCGAGGTCCGCACCCTGCGCCTGGCCACCGCACCGCTGCTCGACTTCGCCCGCGCCACCCCGACCGTCGGCTTCGTGCCCGTCATCATCCTCACCCTGGGCATCGGCTCAGGACCCAAGGTCTTCCTGATCTTCCTCGGCTCCCTCTGGCCGATCCTGCTCAACACGGTCAGCGGAGTGCGGTCCATCGGCCCGGCCGTGCACGAGACCGCCCGCGGCTACCGCATCCCCTGGCGCCTGCGGCTGCGCCGGGTGATCCTGCCCGGCGCCCTGCCCCAGGTCTTCGCGGGCATCCGGGTCGCCCTGTCCATCGCCGTCGTCCTCATGGTCGTCAGCGAGATCTACGGATCGCCCGTGGGCCTCGGCAACTTCATCCTGCAGAGCGGGTCGAGCTTCCACGTCGCCGAGACCTGGGCCGGCACCCTCCTCATCGGCGTCCTCGGCTACGTCCTGAGCGTGCTGCTCCTGCTCGTCGAGCACCGTCTCCTGGGCTGGCACCACCAACGCGCCCCCCGCACGCCCCGCGCCCGCCCGACCCCGCCCGCGCCCCCAGAGAAGAGCAACGGAGCCGTCGTATGAGCCGAATGACCCGCGGGTCCACCCTGTACGTCGAGGACCTCGGCATGACCTTCGGCCAGGGGCCGCAGGAGCACCGGGTGCTCGACGGGCTCACCCTGCGCGTGGACCCGGGGGAGTCCGTGTGCATCGTCGGACCCTCCGGCGCGGGCAAGACGACGCTGCTGCGCGCTCTCGCCGGGCTGACCCCGGCCACCTCCGGCACGGTCCGCTACGGCGAGCAGCCCCTCACCGGTCCGCACGCCGACATCGCCGTCGTCTCCCAGGACTACCGGGGCTCGCTGCTGCCCTGGATGCGGGTGTGGGACAACGTCGCCTTCCCGCTCCAGGGCCGGGGCGTGCGCAAGCCGGAGCGCCGACGCCGGGCCCTGGAGTGCCTGGCCGCGGTCGGCCTGGCGGACGTCGGGGACAAGTACCCCTGGCAGCTCTCCGGCGGAATGCAGCAACGGGTGGCCATCGCGCGCGGGCTCGCCTACGACGCCCCGGTCCTGCTCATGGACGAACCGTTCGGGTCGGTGGACGCGCAGTCCCGGTTCGACCTGGAGGACCTGACGCTGCAACTGCGCCGGCAACTGGGCATCACCGTCGTCGTGGTCACCCACGACATCGACGAGTCCGTCTACCTCGGCGACCGCGTCATCGTCCTCGGCGGAAAGCCGACCCGCGTCCTGGACACCCTGGCCGTCCCCTTCGGCGCCGACCGCGACCAGCTCACCACCCGCGCGGACCCGCGCTTCGCCGAACTGCGCACGACGGTCCTGGCCCAGATCCGCGGCGAGGGCCTTCCCGCCCGCAACTGACCCGAGGCCCCGCCCCTCAAGCGACTCCCCTTTCCCCTTTCCCCGTTCCCCGTTCCCTCTCCCCGTTCCCTCTCCCTCTCCCCACTCCCTTTTCCCGGCCGTCGCGCCACGCGTCGGTCACCCCTGCCCGAAAACACTGGAAGACAAAGGAGTTCACAGTGCCGCACACCCCCAGGACCCTCGAGGACGTGGACGTGGACGTGGACGTCAGCTACCGCGCGCGCCCCCGCGCCCTCCTCGTCGCGGTGGCCGCCGCCATGGCCCCGACGCTGCTCGCCCCGGCCACCGCGCACGCCGCGACCGCCAAGGCAGGCAAGCGGATCACGGTCGCGTCCGGCGAGACCCTCGAACTCACCGAGACCACCACCGCGACCCGCCTCACCATCGCGGAGGGCGGGGTCATCACCGTCCCCGACGGCTACAGCCTGAGCCTCACCGTCAACGGGGTGGAGACCGGCAGCGAACTGGCCGCCCTCACCGACGGCTACGGCGGAGGAGCCACCGCCATCGCCGCCGGCGCCTACCGCGGCACCGTCGTCCTCACCGTCGCCGAGGCCACCGAAGTGGCCTTCAGCGACCTCACCTTCCCCTTCCGCCAGGCGCTCTACGTCGGCGCCGACGGAGTGGACGAGGCCAAGTCCGTACCCTCCGCCGTCCTGGGCGGCACCGTCACCGACACCGCGGCGACCGGCGTCACCCTCACCTCCGACGGCGAGGCCTTCAACGGCGTCTACGTCACCGGCGGCGGCTCCTACACCCTCACGAACCCGAAGATCGCCTTCGACGGCAACGGCCGCTGCGACTTCATCGGCTACGGCGCCTCCGTCGTCGGCACCGGCGCGGGCACCACCCTCGTCGTCGACGGCGCGACCATCGGCAACGAGGGCGTGGTCCGTACGGCGGTCATCGCCGACGCCACCGCCAACGTGATCGTCAAGAACTCCACGCTCCACTGCGCCGACGGCACCCTGCCCGACGAATACGTCGGCACCGGCGACACCCGGTACATGATCAGCGTCCCCTGGATGCTCGGCCTGTCCGGCAACGTCCGCACCACCAACCTGCTCGGCGCGAGCACCCGGGCGTCGTACGTCAACTCCACCGTCTCCAGCGAGAAGTGGGGCGCCCTGTCGGTCGACGGCGGCAGCTACTGCACGCTCACCGCCATCAACAGCACCATCGCCAACACCGGCGGCGAGGGCTACGGCAGCTACGCCATCGGCAACGTCACCGAGCACTTCCTCGGCTGCACCTTCGACGTCGGCGACTACGCCCTCATCCACTGGGGCGCCTCGGCCCACTACGGCGACAGCACCAAGGCCGCGGTCGCCGCCCTCAACGACTCCCTCGAAATAGGCCTGACCGCCGCCGAGCTGAGCGCCCTGCCGGTGAAGTCGACCACCGTCGACTGCGGCCGCTTCATGGTCCTGTGGTACGCCGCCGGATCCGTCGCCATCGACGGCGGCACGCAGGTCACCACCGGGGAGACCGCGTTCATGTGCAAGGCGGTCGCGGGGACCGTCACCGTCGACGGCTCCGACGGGGCCACGATCACCGCGGGCAACGGCGTCCTCTTCCAGCTCATGGACACCGACCGGCCCAGCAGCGTCTCGGTGTCGGGCAAGGCGTGGAAGACCGAGACCACCGGCACCTACACCGAGCCCACTGGCTCCCCGACCAGGTCGACGACCTGGACGACGACCTCGTCCCAGTCGACCGACGCCAAGGCCGCCTTCACGGACATCGCCCTGACCGGCGACTTCTACAACTCCGTCCGGGGCGGCGGCAACGCGAGCCTCCAGGGCCAGAACCTGGTCGTGAGCCTCACCGGCTCCACCCTCGAGGGCGTCGTCTCCGCGTCCACCGCCCAGCACGGCGTCTCCACCATCACCTCGGCCGAGTACCGCGAGATCAGCGAGGTCACCAACACGGCGAGCGCGGTCGTCAACAACGGCGTCCTGCTGACCCTGGGCGCCGGCTCCACCTGGACGGTCACCGGCACGTCGTACCTCAGCGCCCTGACCCTGGCCGCGGACGCCGCCGTCACCGCCCCCTCCGGCAAGACGGTCACCCTCACGGTGAACGGCACGGCCACGACCATCCAGCCGGGCACCGCCTACACCGGAGCCCTCACCCTGACGATCAACTGACCCCACCCGCACGAAACCGGCCCCCGGGCGGATGCGAACCGTGTCCCGGGGGCCGGAGCTCTGTGTTTCTCGGGGGCGCGGGGCTGTGACATGGGCGGCTCCGCCGCGGGGCGCGACCAGCCACCACACGCCCGCAGACGAAACGCGGCCCAAGCCCAGCGCAGCGTTACGCCCCCAGCATGTTGTAGCCGCCGTCCGCCACCAGGAAGCCGCCCGTGATGTGATGCGCGTCCTCCGTGGCCAGGAACAGGGCCGCGCCGGCGAGTTCCTCCGGGCCGGGGATGCGGCCCATGGGCGTCGCCGCGCGCAGCGCGTCCCCGCGTCCGCCCTGCCAGTCCGCGCGCCCCAGCGTCGCCGCCGTCTCGATGAACCCGGGCGCGAAGACGTTCACCCGCACGACCGGCGCGAAGGCGTGCGCGTAGGACTTGGTCAGCCCGATGATCCCGTACTTGGCCGCCGCGTACTGCGGAGCGCGCGCACTGCCCCGTACGACGACCGTGGAGCCGATGTTGACGATGGCGCCGCCGCCCTCCTGCTCCAGCATCCGCGCGCCGAACTCGTGCGTGCACAGCAGGGTGCCCTTCACGTCCACGGCGAGGACGTGGTCGACGGACTCCTCGGTGAGGTCCCGCCAGGACATCTGCTCGCGGGCCACGTCGCCGACGTTGTTGACGGCCACGTCGAGGCGGCCGAAGTGCGCCCACACCTCGTCGGCCAGCCGCCTGATCTGCTCGTGCTCGGCGATGTCCGCCCGCACGACGAAGGCCTTGCGGCCGAGCGCGGTCACCCGCTCGGCCGTCGCCTCCGCGCCTTCGCGCGAACTGCGGTAGTGGATCGCCACGTCGGCGCCCTCCCGGGCCGCGCGCACCGCGATCTCGGCGCCGAATCCGGTGCCCGCCCCGGTGACGAGGACGGTCTTGCCGCTGAAGCGTTCGGGGACGGGAGGCATAGGGGGCTCCGTTCGTGAAGTCGCTCGGCTCACAAGGGCGTTCATACGAGGGTCCGGCCGCCGTCCGCGTACAGCACCTGCCCGGTGACGAACGCGGACTCGTCGGAGGCCAGGAACAGGACCGGGCCGGTCAGGTCCTCGGGTCGGCCGAGGCGTCCGGCGGGGACCAGGGCCTCCAGGGCGTCGCGGACGCCGGGCCGGGCGAGATGGGCGCGGGTGAGGTCGGTCTCCGTGTAGCCGGGCGCCACGGCGTTGACGGTGACGCCGGCGGCCGCCCACTCGTGGGCCATCACCCGCATCAGCTGGTCGACCCCGCCCTTGCTCGCCGCGTACGGGGCGTGGTCGCGGTGGGCGAGCCGGCCCGAGACGGAGGAGAGGTAGACGATCCGGCCGTATCCGGCGGGCACCAGCACCGCGCCGACGGCCCGGCCCAGCCAGAAGGCGCTGTCGAGGTTCACGGCGGTGATCCGCCGCCACACCTCGTCGGGCGTCTCCAGCACGGGTCTGCGGTCGTTGACGCCGACGGCGTGCACGAACACGTCGAGGCCGCCGAGCAGCGCGACCGCCTGCTCCACGGCCGCGCCGCAGGCGTCGGCCGAGGCGAGGTCGGTGCGCAGGCCCCGCACCGGGCCCGAGGCGAGCTTGGCGAGCTTGTCGTCGTCGACGTCGAGGACTGCCAGGCTCGCGCCCGCGTCCGCGAACGCTCTGGTCACCGTGGCCCCGATACCGCCGGCCCCGGCCACCAACACCCGTCGGCCCGTGAAGTCCCATGTCGTCGCCATGCTCCGGACGGTAAGTCACGAACCCGATTTGTGTCCACACTTCACGCACCTATTGACGCGCAGGAGCTGTCTGGGGAGGCTGTCTGTCGACAGTTGAGGAGGTTCGATGAAGCTGGTGACGTTCGATCCGGGAGCCGCGGGGCTCGGGACGGGGCTCGTGGGACGACTTGTGGGCGACACGGTCGTAGAGCTCGACGTGCCGTCGACCCGGGCGTACTTCGAGCGCGAGGGGCAGGTCGGCGAGACGGGACGGACGTTCGCCGCGTCCGGCGTCCGGCTGCGCGCGCCGATCGCGCCGAAGAAGTTCTTCCACACCGCGGGCAACTTCCGTGAGCACCACGAGGATCTGGTCCGGGTCGACTGGTCCCACCCGGTCAACAAGGGCATCGTGTTCTTCCAGAACGTCGACGCGGTCATCGGCCCCGAGGACCCGATCGTCTACCCCGCGAACCTCACCCGGGAACTCGACTACGAACTCGAACTCGCCGTCGTGATCGGCAAGCCGGGCCGTTTCCTCTCCGTCGAGCAGGCCGCCGAGCACATCGCCGGCTACCTGGTCTTCAACGACGTCACCGCGCGCGACATCCAGCGCCGGGAGATGGAGTCGGGCGTCTTCTCCTTCTCCAAGGCCATCGACACGTTCTGCCCGATCGGCCCGTACATCGTCACCGCCGACGAGATCGACGACCCGCACGACCTCGACATGGAGCTCCGGGTCAACGGCGACGTACGGCAGAAGTCGAACACCTCCCGGATGTCGGTGTCCCTCCCACAGCTGGTCGCCTACCACTCGCCGCAGGTGTACAGCGCGGGCGACCTCATCACCACGGGCACGATCGCCGGGGTGGCCGCGAGCACCGAGGACCCCTTCGCCAACTACCTCAAGCCCGGCGACGTCGTCGAGGCCGAGATCGAGGGGCTGGGCGTGCTGCGCAATCCGGTGGTGTCCTGGCAGGACGCGCACGGCACAGCCGAGCCGCCGGCCGGGTGGGGGTCCCCTTCCGGGTCGGCTTCCGGGTCGCCTTCCGGGTCGCCCCTGCGGGGGAGGGGGTGAGCGCATGAGGATCGCCCGACTGGCAGGACGCAGCGTCCTGTTGACCGACGAGGGCGCCGTCGACCTGCCCGCCCCGCCGGCGGACGACGTGTTCGCCCACTGGGACGACCTGCTCGCCTGGTCCGCCACCGCGACGGGCGCCCGCCCCTACGCCGAGGCCGACCTGGAGACCCCCGTCCCCGCCCCCCGCCAGATCTTCGCCGTCGCCCTCAACTACCGCCCCCACGCGGCCGAGGCGGGCTACGAGGAGCCCGCCGCCCCGCTCGTCTTCACCAAGTTCCCGACCTGCCTCACCGGCCCGTACACGACCGTCGACCTGCCGGCGGGCCATGTCGACTGGGAGCTGGAGCTGGTCGCCGTGATCGGGCGCGAGGCCCGCCGGGTGCCGGTGGAGAAGGGCTGGGACCCGGTCGTCGCGCTCACCGTCGGGCAGGACCTGTCCGAGCGGATCAGCCAACTCGCGGGCCGTCCGGCCCAGTTCTCGCTCGGCAAGTCCTACCCGGGGTTCGGTCCCGTGGGCCCCGCGCTCGTCGGCCTCGACGAGTTCCCCGACCGGGACGACCTGGAGCTGACCTGCGTGCTGAACGGCGAGACCGTGCAGCACGACCGCACCGCGAACATGATCTTCCCCATTCCTCGACTGGTCTCGTACCTCAGCGAGTTCTGCACGCTGCTCCCCGGCGACCTGATCTTCACCGGCACCCCGGCGGGCGTCGGCAACCGCCGCGTCCCGCAGCGCTTCCTGACCCCCGGCGACGAACTGGTCAGCCGGATCGAAGGAGTCGGCGAGATGCGGCACCGCTTCCGGAGGAACACCCCATGACCTCGACCCTCTTCGCGGACGTCCGGGTCTTCGACGGCACCGGCCGCGACCCGTTCCCCGCCCAGGTCCTCGTCGAGGGCGACCGCATCACCGCCGTCGCGGACCGGGTCGCCGCCGATCTGCGGACCGGCGCCCGGGTGATCGACGGCGCCGGGCGCACCCTGCTGCCCGGTCTCGTCGACGCCCACGCCCACCTCGGCTTCGGCTCCACCGTCGAGCACCTCTCCCGGCGCCGCGACGAACCCGACGAGGAGAGGGCCCTGCTCGTCGCGCACGCCGGCCGGGTCCTCCTCGACCACGGCATCACCAGCGCCTACTCGGGCGGCAACCGGCTGCCCCGCACGGAGACGGCGGCCCGCAAGGCGTTCGCCGAGGGCTGGCTGCCCGGCCCCCGCCTGAAGGCCGCCTCCTGGGAGGGCAGCGCGGGCATGGTCGAACCCGGGGTGTACGACTTCCCGGGCGTCGACGGACGCGCCTCCGACCCGGGATCCGTCGCCCGCTTCGTCACCGACATGGCCGAACTCGGCGTGGACATAGTGAAGTTGTCCCTCTCCGGCGAGAGTGCGGTCGTCCGGGGCACCTCACGGATCGTGCAGTTCACCGACGAGGAGGTCGCCGCCGCCGCGCACGCCGCCGAGAAGCACGGCGTCTGGCTCACCGCCCACGCGCATGCGGCCGAGTCGGTCAAGACGGCCGTACGGCACGGCGTCCGCGCCGTCTACCACTGCACCTTCGCCGACGAGGAGGCCCTCGACCTGCTCGGGGCCGCCCGCGACCGCCTCTTCGTCGCCCCGACGCCCGGCATCGTCCACGCCAACCTCCACGAGGCGGGCGGCGAGCCCGAGCCCGGCATGGAGGTCGAGGCCACACGGGACGCCGTACGCGCCGTCGTGCCCGAACTAGTGGCGCGCGGGGTGCGGGTCGTCCCCGGCGGCGACTACGGCTTCGCCTGGAACCCGGTCGGGCGCAATCTGCGCGACCTGGAGCTGTTCGTCGACTGGTTCGGCTTCACCCCGGCGCAGGCGCTGCGCGCGGCGACGGAATACGGCGGCCAGGTCATGGGCATGGGCGACGAACTCGGCCTGATCCGGGAGGGGTTCCTCGCCGATCTCGTCCTCGTCGACGGCGATCCGCTGGACGACGTCCGCATCCTCCAGGATCCCCGCCGCCTCACGGTGATCATGAAGGACGGCCGGCTCCACAAGGCGGCCGGGTGATCCAGGTCGCCACCGCCGCCGGACGGCTCGTGGGGCGGTTCGCGGGGGAGTCCGTCGGGGAAGGCGCGGGGGAGCCCGCGGGGGAGTCCGTGAAGGAGGGGCCCGGCGACGTGGCCGTCTTCCGCGGCGTCCCCTTCGCCGAGCCGCCGGTGGGGGAGCTGCGCTGGCGGCCCCCGAGGCCGGCCGCCGCCTGGGACGGCGAGCGCCCCGCGTACGACTTCGGTCCCGCGCCCCTGCAGCCGCAGCCGCCCCGCGACTCGATCATGTTCCACACCAACTTCGCCGACCGGCGGGCCCTGGTGATGAGCGAGGACTGCCTCTACCTCAATGTGTGGAGCCCGGACCCGGGCCCCGGGGCCGGACTGCCGGTGCTGGTGTGGATCCACGGCGGAGGCAACCGCTACGGGCACGGCGGCCAGGAGATCCACGACGGCCGCGCCCTGGCCCGCCGCGGCCTGGTCGTCGTCACCCTCAACCACCGCCTCGGCGCCCTCGGCTTCCTCGCCCACCCCGAACTCGCCGCCGAGGACGACCTCGGCGCGTCCGGCGACTACGGGCTCCTCGACGTCGTCGCCGCCCTCACCTGGGTGCGCGAGAACATCGCACGCTTCGGCGGCGACCCCGACCGGGTGACCCTCGCGGGCAACTCCGCCGGCGCCGCCCATGTCTGCCACCTCATGGCCTCGCCCCTGGCCCGGCCCCTCTTCCGGGCCGCGCTCGGCCAGAGCGCCTCGGGCGTCGGCCGGGCCGAGGGACCGCTGCCCGACCAGGCCGCCGCCCAGCGCCAGGGCCTGCGCTGGGCGGCGGAGTTCGGTGGCCGCGACCTCGCAGGACTGCGCCGGCTCAGCGGCGTCGAACTCGTCCTGAAGGGCCACTTCGGGCCGGTCGTCGACGGCCGCGTCCTGCCCGAGTCGACCGACGACGTCTTCGCCGCCGGACGCCAGCACCCCGTGCCCCTGCTCGTCGGGGCCAACGACGACGAGGGCTCCGTGTACGCCACCCTCGACGTCCTGCGGCGCCTGCCGGTCGGGCCGGGCGCCGACGCCCTGTACCCCGTACACGACGGCGCCGAACTCCGCCGTACCGCACGGAGGTTCACCGGCGAGAGCCGCTTCGTCCACCCCGTGTGGCACTGGGCGCGGGCGCATCGCGCCGCCGCGCCGACCTGGATGTACCGCTTCACCCGGACACCCCCGCTGCCCGCGGACCTCGACCTCGCGCCGCCCCGCGACGGACTGCCCGGCTACGGCGCCCACCACACCGCCGAACTCCCCTACGCCCTCGACACCCTGGACCGCCGACCCTGGCCCTGGAAGGACGCGGACCGCGCGCTGGCCCGGCTCATGGCGGACGCCTGGGCGCGCTTCGTCGAGACCGGCGACCCGAACGGCGGCGCGCTGCCCGTCTGGCCCCGCTTCACCGACCGGGAGGCGATGGTCTTCGGGGAGGGCGGGGCCGCGCCCGGCGAGGTCGCGCGGCTCGACGCGCTGCGGTTCCTGGCCCGCCTGCCGCGCCCCCTGCACTGAGGAGACCTCCCGTGGCCCGACTCCCCGACGCCGACGCGGCCGACGCCACCGGCGCGACCGGCGAGATCGCCGCCCGCGTCCGCGAGCGGCGCGGCGGCACGCTGCGTCCCCTCGACCGGATGCTCCTGCACAGCCCGCAGCTGGCCGACGGCTGGAACGGCCTGCTCGGCGCGCTGCGACAGCGCCTCACCCTGCCCGCCGACGTCCGGGAGACGGTGATCCTGCGGATCGCCGTCCTCAACCGGGCCGACTACGAGTGGGCGGCGCACGAGCCGGAGGCCCGGCGGGCCGGGCTGGACGACGCCCTGCTGGCCGAACTCCGCAAGGAACGGCCCACCCTCGACCCGAGGGCCGCTCGGGTCGTCGCCTACACCGACGCGATGACCCGTGACGTCCATGTCACGGACGCCGTGTTCGACGCCCTGCGCGCCGACTTCACCGACGCGGAACTCGTCGAACTGACGGCGACGGTGGCGGCGTACAACATGGTGTCGCGCTTTCTGGTCGCGCTGGACGTGCGCTAGGACGAGCTCTGTCGACAGGTCGCCGGGAGTCGGTCGGGAACAGGGGTAGGAGGTGGTCTGTCGGTGCGATAGTGTCGACACCGATGGATCTGCTGTGAATATGGGCAGGGAGGGTTGCCGGATGGCCGATCAGGACACGCATGTCGTGCTCGCGCGCCTGCTGCGGCTGCGGGACCGGCGTGAGCCGCTGGTCGCGCAGATCGCCGAGTGGGTCGGGGCGGGCATCATCGAGGGCCGTCTGCAGCCCGGCCAGGACCTCAACAGCGTCGACCTGTCACGCCGGTTCGACACCAGCCGTACGCCGGTGCGCGAGGCGCTGATGGTCCTGGAGCAGGAGGGCCTGGTCGAGATGAAGGCACGGCGGCGGCCCCGGGTCGCCGCGCCGTCTCTCCAGGACATCCGTGACATCTACCAGGTCCGGCGGCAACTGCTGGCGATGCTCGCCGGGCTGCTCGTGGAGCGGGCCACGGACGAGCAGCTGGCCGAACTGCGCGACCGGGTCGGGGCGATGCGCGCACTCGCCGACGAGGGCGACGTGGACGCGTACTTCTGGAGCCATGTGCAGCTCCAGGAACGCATGACCGAGATCGTCGGCAACGCCACGCTGAAGCAGATCCTGGACTCGCTGGCCCTGCGCACCCTGATGCTGCGCCACCTCAGCCTGACCCGGGCCGGCCGCCTCGCCTACAGCGTCGACGATCAGGAACGGCTGCTCCAGGCCTGCGAGGAGCGGGACAAGGAGCTGGCGTCGGCGCTGATCGCGGGGGCGACGGTCCGTGCGCTGCGCGCGGTGGAGGAGCAGTTGGAGCAGGACGCCGCGGACGCCCGCACCACGAGCCGCAGGCGACGCGCGGCCTCCTGAACCTCCTGGACCCTCTGATCCTCTTGGACCTCCTGGACCCTCTGGACCTCCTGAACTGGCCAGTTGGCTGAGCCGTTCGGCGGGGCCGGCGTCCGGTCGGGCGGCGCGCACCTGCCGTCCGTCGTGTGCCGGCCCCGCCGAACGGCCGTTCTCGTCCCGCCGTCCGACGGGCGTGCCGCTCATCCGGCGAGCACCCCGCCGTCGACCGGGAAATTGCCGCCCGTGACCCAGGCCGACTCGTTGGACGCCAGATACACGGCGCACCAGGCGATGTCCTCGGGGGTGCCGACGCGGCCCAGGGGGATGCGGGCGAGCAGGGCCTCGCGGGCGGCGCCCTCGTGCGCGCCGGCCGACTCGGTGGCGGGCGTGCGGACCATGCCGGGCGAGATGGTGTTGGCGCGGATGCCCGACGGGCCGCCCTCGACGGCGAGTTGACGGGTCAGGCCGAGGACCGCCGACTTGCCGGCGCAGTGGGCGACCATGCCGAAGTTCCTGCTGCCCCGAAAGGCGTTCACCGAGGCGAAGTTGATGACGGAGCCGCCGCCGGACGCGGCCATGTGCGGCCAGACCGCCCGTGCCGGCAGGAAGACGACGTCGACCTCGCCCCGCAGGGTCGGCGTCCACTGGGCGTCGAAGTCCATCTCCGCCGTGGCCGCCATGTGCGGGGCGATCGCCCCGGCGGTCACCAGCACGTCGATCCGTCCGTGCCGCTCGTACGCCTCGTCCGCGAAGCGCCGGGCGTCCGCCGGGACCGTCATGTCGAGCGGGGCGAGCACGTCGAGCCGGACCCCCCGGTCCGCGGCCAGCTTCCGGGTCCGCTCGGCGGCCGCCGCGTCGATGTCGCAGCCGACGACGGTCGCGCCCTGCGCGGCGAAGAGCAGCGCGCAGCCCTGGCCGATCCCCGCGCCCGCGCCGGTGACGAGAGCGACCTTGCCCGAGAGCCTGCCGGTCGCCGTGTGCTCCGCGTGCCCACGCCGGGAACCGTCCATGTCGTCCTCCTCGTCGAGGCCTGCTGTACGGGCGTCGAATGCCGCCAGGTACTTACTAGTGTCGACAGTAAGCTCGAGTCAAGGGTTCTTCTCTCGAAAATGGCGCTAACTGTCGACAGTGCGTGGGTTGTTGGTGCACACTGCGGGCTGAGCGGGGAAGCCCGCCGCCCCGGAGGGCGGAGCGTGCGCCCGCGCTCATCGAACGCACAGCTCGGTGAGACGCGAGGCAAAGACACGGCATCTACCTTCCGGTGACCGTTCCCCGACCATTCCCGTCGACGGAGGGCCGCCCCATGCCCGTCGCACCACAGCGCCACAGCCTGTTCACCCGGCGGAACCTGTTCCTGCTCGGCGGCGCGGGAGCCGCCGGACTGCTCGGCTCCGTGTTCGCCCCGCGGACCCTGCGGCCCGACTGGGAGGAGACCGCGGCCCAAGAGGAGGCGGAGACCGTCGTCGGCCAGCGGCTCGTGGCCGTCCCCGCCGATCCGGACTTCGTGTTCGCCGCCGACCTGTCCAACAACAAGGGCGCGGGCGAGGCCGCCGCGATCGCCTCGGCGTACTGGCTGGGCGCTTACCAGGTCACCAACGCCCAGTACGGCGCGTTCCTCGACGAGACCGAGCGCACCGCACCTTCCTACTGGGACGACGGAGACATCCCGTCCGGCAGGGACGAACACCCGGTCCTGCACGTCTCGTCGGCGGACGCCGAGGCCTACTGCGACTGGCTCACGGCGCAGGCCGACGGCTGGACCTTCCGGCTGCCGACCGAGGCGGAGTGGGAGAGCGCGGCCCGCGGCCCCGACGCGTACGCCTACCCCTGGGGACCGGACGCCGGCACGATCTACACCGCCCCCGCGCTCAGCAGTAAGTACAACTACAATGCGGTTTGCGCCGCGTACTATCTCGCCGAGTACGGTTCCACCGAGGCGACGTACAACGACTCCGACTCCAGCCGCTACGGCGAGAGCGAACCGATCTCCGCCATTCTCACCGTCTCCGCCACCGGCGGGGTGACCGGCTGGATCGACCACTCCACCTGGACCGGCTTCGTCTACACCGACGTCTTCGACGCGCTGACCGCGGCCGGCGGCAACACCTCGGCCGTCGGCTCCTACCCGGACGGCGTCAGCGTCCACGGTGCGTACGACATGGCGGGCAACTGCTTCGAGTGGACCTCCAGCATCGTCACCGCCACCAACGGCGCCGAGGCCGGCCAGGACGTCAACGCCGTGCGCGGCGGCTCCTGGTATGCGACCGCCCGCAGCTGCGCCACCTGGTACCGGGGGGAGGGCCGCGACGGCGCCGGCGGTTACCCCACCGTGGGCTTTCGCGTCGCGGCCGACCAAAACTGACGTGCTCGCGGACCGGACACCCCACGACACCCGAAGGAACCGCATGCCTCCGACGAAGCTCCGCCGCGCCCACCGGATCGCCGTGACCGGCCTGCTCCTCGTCGGCGCGACCGCCGCGATCCCGGCCGCTGCGACCCCGGCCGCCGCGATCCCGGCCGCCGCGATCCCGGCCATCGCGACCCCGGCCATCGCCGGGACGTACGACGTGAGCGCCCCCTGCGCGGGCGGCTCGCTCTCCTACACCCCGCTCGACGTCTCCGCGCCGGCCGCCGCGCAGACCCGGCACGTGGTCGCCGCCGATCTCGACGGCGACGGTGCGCAGGACGTGGTCGCCGCCAATCTCGACGCCGACTCGGTGACCGTGCTGCTCGGCGACGGCGACGGCGACGGCGGCTTCGCCGAGGGCGTCACCTACCCGGTGGGCACGCGTCCCTACCAGACCGTGGTCGCGGACTTCGACGGCGACGGCCGCCCCGACCTCGCGACCGCCGACTTCGGCGGCGCCCAGGTCAGCGTCCTGCTGAACCAGGGGGACGGAAGCTTCGGCGTCGCCTCCGCGATCGACGTCGGGGCCTCGCCGCGGGCCCTGGCCACCGGTGACCTCGACGGCGACGGCACGCCGGACCTGGTCGTCGCCGAACAGGGGCCGAGCACGGTGCGCGTGCTGCTCGGCAACGGCGACGGCGCCTTCGCCGACCAGGGCCAGACCGCCACCGGCAGCCAGCCGCACGGCGTCGTCGTCGGCGACTTCGACGGGGACGGCACGGCGGACGTGGCCACGGCCAGCGTGGGCGGCGCCGGGGTCAGCGTCCTGCCGGGCGACGGGACGGGCGGCCTCGGCGACTCGACCGAGTACGCCGCCGCCTCCCGTCTGTACTCCCTCGCCGAGGGCGACTTCGACGGCGACGGCGACCTCGACCTGGCCACGGTGAGCAACGGGTCCGATGTCCTGGACGTGCTGCTCGGCGACGGCGACGGGACCTTCGCCGCGGCCACCGCCTACGCCGTCGGCGCGCTGCCCGTCGCCGTGGGCGCCGCCGACCTGGACGGAGACGGCCTCACGGACCTCATGGTCTCCTCGCTGCGCGGCAACTCGGTCACCCTCTTCCAGGGCGCCGCCGACGGCGAACTCACCGCCCTCGCCGAGCTGTCCGCCACCGGCGCCTACGACGCCACGGCGGCCGACCTGGACGGCGACGGCGTGTCCGACCTCGCCGTGGCGAACAGCAGCGAGGGACAGGTCGATGTGTTCAAGGGCTCCTGCTAGCCCCCCGAGCAGGCTGCCGCCGGCACTTCCACTGCCGGCGGCAGCCGTCCTGAAGGGCGGCGGGCAGGTTCTAGCTCTCCGTCACCATGAGGGAGGCCATCATTCCCTCGTCCTCGTGCTGGAGCAGATGGCAATGGAGCATGTACATGTACGTGTCGTCGGTGAAGTCGGTGAACTTCATCGCGATCTTGATGGAGCCGCCGCCGACCACTTCGTAGGTGTCGAACCAGCCGAGGTCGACGCCGGTCGGCTCCTCGCCGTTGATCTCGATCAACTGGTACGGCACGTCGTGCAGATGGAAGGAGTGCTCCAGCTGCGTGCTGTTCTTGATCGTCCAGACCTCCTCGGCGTCCAGCGTCGTACTGATCATCGCCATCGAGGACATGCTGGTGCCGGCGGAGCCGTTGATCAGCATGGTGGCCCCGCTCTGGCCGAGGGTGATCGTCCGCGCGGTGAAGTCGGTCGTGTCGTACCGGGTGATGGTGTTGAGCGTGCTCGGCAGGTCGGCGGGCGTGTCGGAGGCCGACGGGGTCACCGTCAGGAAGTCGAACGTGCCGCTGCCGCCGCGGATCCAGCCGGTGGTGACGACGGTCTGGAGCGTGACCGCGTCCGCGAGGTCGAGGACGAACTCGGCGCGGGCGCCGGCCACCAGCCGGATGGTGGTGACCTCGGCCGCCTCGGCCAGGTAGCCCTGGTCGGTGGCGATCTGGGTGAGCGTGCCGCCGTCGCTGCGCTGGATGGTCATGATGTCGGCCGGCGAGGCGTTCAGGACGCGGAAGCGGGTGCGCGTCTTGGTGGCGGTGAAGCCGAGGGTCGTCGAGTCGACGTTGACGCCGTTGCACAGCACCGGGTAGCTGAGGCCGGAGGTGAGGTAGCCCGTGACGTTGTACTTGATGTCACCGGCGGTGTCGACCGCCAGACACTGCAGGATGATCGGGATGTCGTCGACGCCGTACTCGCTCGGCAGCGCGGCCGAGACGTCCGAGTCGTCCTCGACGATGATCATCCCGGCCAGGCCGTGCACGACCTGCTCGGCCGTGGTGCCCAGGGCGTGCGGGTGGTACCAGAGGGTCTTGGCCTCGTCCTTGACCTCGAAGGTGGGGGACCAGGTCTCGCCGTCGGCGAAGGCGTTCTGCGGGCCGCCGTCCATCTTGGCCGGGATGTGGGCGCCGTGGAAGTGCACGGTGGTGTCCGCGCCGAGGGAGTTGGTGATGTTCATCAGGACCGTCTCGCCGTTGGTCCACTTCATGGTCGGGCCGAGGTAGGACCCGTTGTAGCCGGCGGTGGTGCTGGTGACCCCGCTGAGCACCTCGTTGGTGCCGGCCGCCGCCTCGAGGGTGTAGGTGGTGACGCCGTCGGTGGTGGTGGCCGTGGCGAGGTCGGGGATGGTCAGGGTGGCGGTGGCGTCCGCGGCGGAGGCCTTGTCGTTGCCGCCGCTCAGCAGGCCGAAGGTCGCGCCCGCCGCGCCGACGGCGCCCAGGCCGACCCCGGCCATTCCGCCGAGGAAGCTGCGCCGGTGCACGCCCTTGCCGCGGCCCTTGGCGGGGTTGCTGTGCTCGCCCTTGCCGTCGCGACCGTTCTTCGCGTGGGCGCCCTTGCTCTGTCGTCCCGTGCCGGAGGTGGGATCCGTGGTGTGTGTCATGGCGTGGAGGCTCCGGCTAAGGGCTATGTAAAGACTGAGGCGAAGTTAGGAGCGAGCCGGGGATTCTGTGAAGCCGCCGTGCGTTGTCGGGGTCCGTCAACTTCCTTGAAAATAAGCCAAGTTGCCTGGCCGCAGGTCACGCTCGGGGTGCGGGACACATCGGACGCGGGATCATGGAGGATTGTTCACAACATCGAGAACATGTGACCTGCATCACGTGCCTTTCCTGTCAGGTCGAACGGCGGGGCGGTGTGCGCCTTTCGGGCGGGGTCGCACCGATCCTTCCCCGGGGAAACGGAGTGCACAGCGCGACCACAGCGCACGCCGACTCCACATCCAGAAAGGTGACTTGACGACCGTCGGACCCTCCTGCGGAAGCGTCGGGCAGGTCGGGCGGACCCTCAAGCGGAGGCGAGGTGCGCCTCCCGCACCAGCCGCATGTACCGGTCCCAGTCCCAGTGCTCGCCCGGGTCGGTGTGATCCGTCCCCGGGACCTCCACATGCCCGATGACATGCTCGCGGTCGACGGGTATGTCGTACCGCCGGCAGATCGCGGCCGTCAGCCGGGCCGAGGCCGTGTACATCGCGTCGGTGAAGTCCTGCGGCCGGTCCACGAAGCCCTCGTGCTCGATGCCGACGCTCCGCTCGTTGTACGCGCGGTTGCCCGCGTGGTACGCCACGTCCAGCTCGCGGATCATCTGCGTGACGTGCCCGTCCTTGCCGACGATGTAGTGCGCGGCCGCCCGGTGCCCCGGGTCCTCGAACGCCTTCACCGCGCTGTCGAGGTCGCCCTGGGTGACATGGACGACGACCATGTCGACGCCGTAGTCGTCCGGCCGGTCCGCCCAGCGGAAGTTCGCCTCCGAGGCCGCCACCCAGCGCGCCCCCCGGAAGTCCACCGCGCCCTCCACCCGCGCCTTGCGCACCCCGGGCAGCCGCCAGTACAGCTCCGCCAGCTCGTCACGGGCCAGCACCCCCGCGCCCACGGCGGCCGCCGCCCCGCCGACCAACAGAGCGCGCCGCCCGATCCGCCGATCGGAGTCGCCGCCGCTCCTTCTCTCCCCCATGGCCCGCCCTTTCTCGCCCCTCGTGATCCTCAACGGATACTCGCGGGCCCCGGTTCCCGGCGACCCTTACCCTGGAAGGGTTATGACTGAGACCTCGCAGCCCCGCCCCCTCCGCGTACTCGCCGCCATGTCCGGCGGGGTCGACTCCGCCGTCGCCGCGGCCCGCGCCGCCGAAGCCGGCCACGACGTGACCGGCGTCCACCTCGCCCTCTCCGCGAACCCGCAATCCTTCCGCACGGGCGCGCGAGGCTGTTGCACCATCGAGGACTCCCGCGACGCCCGCCGCGCCGCCGACGTCATCGGCATCCCGTTCTACGTCTGGGACCTCGCCGACCGCTTCCGCGAGGACGTCGTCGACGACTTCGTCGCCGAGTACGAGGCCGGCCGCACCCCGAACCCCTGCCTGCGCTGCAACGAGAAGATCAAGTTCGCCGCCCTGCTCGACAAGGCGCTCGCGCTCGGCTTCGACGCGGTGTGCACGGGCCACTACGCGAAGGTCCTCGTGGGCGAGGACGGCGGCCGCGAACTGCACCGCGCCTCCGACATGGCCAAGGACCAGTCCTACGTCCTCGGCGTCCTGGACGAGAAGCAGCTCGCGCACGCCCTGTTCCCGCTCGGCGACACCCTCACCACGAAGGACGAGATCCGCGCGGAGGCCGAGCGCCGGGGCCTCGCGGTCGCCAAGAAGCCCGACTCCCACGACATCTGCTTCATCGCCGACGGCGACACCCAGGGCTTCCTCGCCCAGCGCCTCGGCAAGGCGGAGGGCGCCATCGTCGACGAGTCCGGCGCGGTCGTCGGCTCGCACGAGGGCGCGTACGGCTTCACCATCGGCCAGCGCAAGGGACTGCGCATCGGCACCCCGGCCGCCGACGGCAAGCCGCGCTACGTCCTCGACATCTCGCCGGTCGACAACACCGTGACCGTGGGCCCGGCCGCCTCCCTGGACGTGACCGGCCTGACCGCCGTCAAACCCCGCTGGTGCGGCACGGTCCCCACCGGCCCCGGCACGTACACCGCCCAGCTGCGCGCCCACGGCGGCGAGACCGAGGTCACCGCCGAGCTGATCGACGGCACGCTGGAGGTCTCCTTCAGCGAGCCGGTACGGGGCGTGGCCCCCGGCCAGGCGATCGTCCTGTACGACGGCACACGCGTGGTGGGCTCGGCGACGATCGCGTCGACGGTACGGGCGACGGCCGGGGTGTCCTGACCGTCGCCGTCAGCCGCGCTGTCCGAAGAACTCGGCCAGCACCGGCGCCAGGACGTTCGGATCCACCATGTGGGTCTGCTCCTCGAGCGTCCGGTACGTCCCCTGCGGCGTCGCCTCCGCCACCGCGCGCGCGGCCTCGCGCAGCCACGGGGGACTGGCCCCGCCCGCCACGGCGAGCACCGGTACGCCGACCGAGGCCAGCCGCTCCCGGGGGACCCGTCCGCCGCCCATGACGGCGTCGTCGTAGGCCAGGCTCGGCGCGATCGCCTCCATGCCGTCCCACATGGGCGACTGGCGGGCCCGCCGGATCATCTCCCCGGCCAGGCCCGTCAGCCGCAGGAACAGCTCCACGGCGTCCCCGCGCCGCCCCTGCGCCAACGCCTCCGTGAGGTGCGCGGTGTACTCGGCGCGTCCCCGCGCCGCCTCCTCGTCGAGGGCGAACGGCGGCTCGTACACGGCGGCCCGGCGCACGGGCAGCCCGCTCGCCACCGCCTCCAGCACCAGCGCGCCGCCCGAGGAGATGCCGTACAGCGCCGCCTCGCCGCCGGCCGCGTCGACGAGCGCCGCCAGGTCCTCGACCTCACGCTCCACCGCGTACGGGGCCGTGTCGCCGCTCTCGCCGCGGCCCCGGCGGTCGTACCAGAGGACGGTGAAGCGGTCCGCGAGGAGTCCCGCCAGGGGAGCGACGGTGCCGCCCGTCGACATCGCCCCGCTGACCAGGATGACCGCGGGGCCCTGTCCGGCGCGCGCGTACGCCAGTGCGGTGCCGTCGCGCGAAATGGTCTTCTTGTCCATGCCAGTGCAGACTGCCGCACGGCACGGCGCTCATCGGCCTACGACACTTCCGCTTCCGAGACTTCTGCTTCGTAGAAGCAGAGGTGGTTCTTGATCTCGGCGACGTCGGGCTTGGGGTCGGGATACGCCCAGACGAGATCCGCCGCGTCCGGCAGCGACCAGTAGGACGCCGTGCCCTTGAAGGGGCAGTAGGTGTGGGTGTCGGAGGGGGTCAGGAGATCCAGGCGTACGTCCTCGGCGGGGAGGTAGTACCGCACCGGACAGCCGGTCTCGCGCAGCACGAGGGCCCGGTCGCTCTCCGCCAGCACATGGCCGTCGTGGACGACCTTGACGTGCCGGTCGCCCCGCTCGATCGTGATCGTGTGTCCTTGGGTCATGCCGGAAAAGCACTCGCGGGCCCCCGGTTCTTCCCGGTTACGGTGACGGCATGCGTATCTGTGTCTTTCTCTCTGCCGCCGACCTCGACGACCGTTACACGCGCCCCGCGCGGGAGTTCGCCGAACTGCTCGGCAAGGGCGGTCACACGCTCGTGTGGGGCGGTTCCGACAGCGGGCTGATGAAGGTGGTCGCCGACGGCGTGCAGGAGACCGGCGGCCGGCTGTGCGGGGTGTCGGTGACCTTCCTCGCGGCCTCGGCGCGGCCCGGGGCCGACGAGATGGTCATCGCCGAGAACCTGGCCGAGCGCAAGCGGCTGCTGGTGGAGAAGGCCGACGCGGTCGTGGTCATGGTCGGCGGGACCGGGACGCTCGACGAGGCGACCGAGGTCCTGGAACTGAAGAAGCACGGCCACACCGACAAGCCGGTGGTCCTGCTGAACACCGCGGGCTTCTACGACGGCCTCAAGGCGCAGCTCCGACGCATGGAGGACGAGGGCTTCCTGCCGCGCCCCCTGGCCGACCTGGTGTTCTTCGCGGAGGAGCCGGCGGGCGCGCTCGCCTGCCTGGAGGCCGCGACGTCGACGGCCGCCGCCGTGGGCCAGGGCGTCGGGTAGCTGCCCGTGATGCGAGCATGGCGGGCATGGCTACTCATGTGATCACCGGAGCGGGCTCCGGCATCGGCGCGGCCGTCGCCCGCCGCCTGCACGCGCGCGGGGACGAACTCGTCCTCCACGCGCGCGACGCGGGCCGCGCGAAGGAGTTGGCGGCACGGTTCCCGGGCGCGCGGACGCTCGTCGGCGACCTGGCCGACCCCGCCAAGCTGAGCTGGGCCTTCTCCCACCAGTCGCTCCCGGACCGGGTGGACTCCCTGCTGCACATCGCCGGCGTCGTCGACCTCGGCCCGGTCGGCGACCTCACCCCCAGGTCCTGGCGTCACCAGCTCGACGTCAACCTGATCGCCCCCGCCGAGCTGACCCGGCACTTCCTGCCCCAGCTCCGCGTCGCGCGCGGTCATGTGCTGTTCGTGAACTCGGGCGCGGGCCTGCGGGCGAGCGCGGACTGGTCCGCGTACGCCGCCTCCAAGCACGGCCTCAAGGCCCTCGCGGACGCCCTGCGGCACGAGGAGCACGGCAACGGCGTCCGCGTCACCTCCGTCTACCCCGGCCGCACCGCCAGCCCCATGCAGGCCAAGGTCCACCAGCAGGAGGGCAAGGAGTACGACCCCGCGGAGTGGATCGACCCGGAGTCGGTGGCGACGACGATCCTGATGGCCGTCGACCTGCCGAGGGACGCGGAGATCAACGACGTGACGGTGCGCCCGGGAAGGTGACGGTGTCGCCGGCCGATCGTTCCGGCCCCCGTAGGCTGCTCGGGTGAGCAACACAACCACGTTCCGCTTCGGCGCAGCCACCGGCGTCGGCTCCCTCCCCGGCGGCGACGCCCGGGAGGCCGCCAAGGCCGCCACCGGGTCCTTCGAGGACTTCCCGTTCCTCCCCGAGCTGCCCGCCCGAGGCCCCGGCGCCGACATGATCGGCCGCACCGCGGGGATGCTCGTCGAGCTGTACGCGCGCGTGGAGCCCAGCGGCTGGCGGCTCGGCGACCGACCGGGACGGGACAGCAAGCGGGCCCGCTCGTGGCTGGGGGAGGACCTCGACGCGCTGGAGGAGTTCACCCAGGGCTACGAAGGACAGCTGAAGGTGCAGGCGGTCGGCCCCTGGACCCTCGCCGCCGCACTGGAGCTGAGGAACGGCGAGGCCGCGCTCTCCGACCTCGGCGCCTGCCGCGACCTCGCCGCCTCCCTCGCCGAGGGCCTGCGCCTGCACCTGGCCGAGGTACGACGCCGGATGCCCGGCGCGCAGCTCGTCCTGCAACTCGACGAACCCTCCCTCACCGCCGTGCTCCGCGGCCATGTGCGCTCCGCCAGCGGCTACCGCACCCACCGCGCCGTCGACCGGCAGATCGTGGAGGCCACGCTCCGGGACGTCGTCGCGGTGCACGGCGACGGCCCCGTCGTGGTCCATTCGTGCGCCCCCGACGTCCCCTTCGCCCTGCTGCGCCGGGCCGGCGCGGCCGCGGTCTCCTTCGACTTCTCGCTTCTCACCGAGCGTGACGAGGACGCGATCGGCGAGGCGGTGGAAGCGGGGACGAGGCTCTTCGCCGGTGTCGTGCCGGGCACGGACGCGGCATTGTCAGACCCTGCCGGTAGCGTCATGGGTGTCAGGACGCTGTGGCGCAGGCTGGGGCTGCAACCGGGGCTTCTCGCGGAGGCGGTCACCATCACGCCGACGTGCGGTCTCGCGGGGTCTTCCCCGGCGTACGCCCGCCAGGCCCTCGCCCACTGCGTCCAGGCGGCGAGATCCCTCGCGGACAACCCAGAGTAACGGGAGGACAACACGGTGGCCGGCGACAAGCAAGCGGAGACGACGGTGCCCGTCGAGGCACGGGAGCAGCACGCGCAGCTCGCCGAGCAGATCGAGGAGCACCGCTTCCGGTACTACGTGAAGGACGCTCCCGTCGTCAGCGACGCGGAGTTCGACCGTCTCCTGCGCGCCGTGGAGGCGCTGGAGGCGGAGTACTCCGAGCTGCGCACGCCCGACTCGCCGACCCAGAAGGTCGCGGGCGCCTACGCGACGGAGTTCACGGCCGTCCAGCACCGTGAGCGCATGCTCTCCCTCGACAACGCCTTCGACGACCTGGAGTTGGCGGCCTGGGCCGAGCGCGTCCACAAGGACGTCGGCGCCTCCGCCTACCACTTCCTGTGCGAGCTGAAGGTCGACGGCCTCGCCGTCAACCTCACCTACGAGAACGGCCGTCTCACGCGCGCGGCGACCCGAGGCGACGGCCGCACCGGCGAGGACATCACGCCCAACGTGCGCACCATCGCGGAGATCCCGGACCGGCTGACGGGCGACGGGGTGCCCTCCCTCGTGGAGATCCGCGGCGAGGTCTACTTCCCGATGGAGAAGTTCGAGGAGCTCAACGCCCGTCTGGTCGAGGCCGGCGACAAGCCCTTCGCCAACCCGCGCAACGCGGCGGCCGGTTCACTGCGCCAGAAGGACCCGCGCGTCACCGCCACCCGTCCCCTGCACATGGTCGTGCACGGCATCGGCGCCCTGGAGGGCTACGAGGGCCTCGTCCGCCTCTCCGAGGCCTACGCCCTCCTCAAGACCTGGGGCCTGCCCACCTCCCGGCACAACAGGGTCGTCGACGACCTCGACGGCGTACGGCGGTTCATCGCGAACTACGGCGAGAACCGGCACTCGGTGGAGCACGAGATCGACGGGGTGGTGGTCAAGCTCGACGAGATCCGCCTCCAGGGCCGGCTCGGCTCCACGGCCCGTGCGCCCCGCTGGGCGATCGCCTACAAGTACGCGCCCGAAGAGGTCAACACCAAGCTCATCGACATCAAGGTGGGCGTGGGCCGCACCGGCCGCGTGACGCCGTACGCCCAGGTGGAACCGGTGACGGTGGCCGGCTCCGAGGTCGAGTTCGCGACCCTGCACAACCAGGACGTGGTCAAGGCCAAGGGCGTCCTCATCGGCGACACCGTGGTGCTGCGCAAGGCCGGTGACGTGATCCCGGAGATCCTCGGGCCCGTGGCGGACCTGCGCGACGGCAGCGAGCGCCCGTTCGTGATGCCGGCCGAGTGCCCCGAGTGCGGTACGGCGCTGAAGGCCATGAAGGAAGGCGACATCGACCTGCGCTGCCCCAACGCGCAGACCTGTCCCGCGCAGTTGAGAGAGCGGGTCTCCTACCTCGCGGGCCGGGAGTGCCTGGACATCGAGCACTTCGGTGACGTGGTCGCGGCCGCCCTCACCCGTCCGCTGGAGCCGGCCGCCCCGCCGCTCGTCGACGAGGGCGACCTGTTCGACCTCACCGTCGAGAAGCTGCTGCCCATCACGGCGTACGTCCTCGACAAGGACAGCGGTCTGCCCAAGCGCGACCCCAAGACGGGCGAGAAGAAGGTCGCCACGGTCTTCGCCAACCAGAAGGGCGAGCCGAAGAAGAACACGCTGGCCCTGCTCGAGAACATCGAGGCGGCCAAGGCCCGTCCGCTCGCCCGCTTCATCAACGGGCTCTCCATCCGGCATGTCGGGCCGGTCGCGGCCGAGGCGCTCGCCCGCAACTTCCGCTCGATCGACCGGATCGACGAGGCCACCGAGGAAGAGCTGAAGAACACCGACGGCGTCGGCCCCATCGTGGCCGCGGCGGTCAAGCAGTGGTTCGCAGAGGAGTGGCACCGGGAGATCATCCGGAAGTGGAAGGAGGCCGACGTCGTCCTCGAAGAGGAGGGCTCCGGCGAGGACGAAGGCCCCCGCCCCCTCGAAGGGTTGACGGTCGTCGTCACCGGCACGCTCGAACACTTCACCCGCGACGGTGCGAAGGACGCGCTGCAGAGCCGTGGGGCGAAGGTGACCGGGTCGGTGTCGAAGAAGACCTCGTTCGTCGTCGTGGGCGACAGTCCTGGTTCGAAGTACGACAAGGCGATGCAGCTGAAGGTGCCCGTGCTGGACGAGGACGGTTTCACCGTCCTCCTCGAACAGGGCCCGGACGCGGCGGCCGAAGTCGCCCTTCCGGCGGAGGAGTCGACGCAGGAGTCGAACGAGACGCCTGCCGAGGGGGCGGCCTCGGACCCGACCCCGGCCCCGACCGCCGAGGCAACCGCGGACCCGACCGCCGAACCGACCGAGAAGTAGCGCGCGGTGGCGGTTGAAGGTCACCCGATCGGCGCATATCAGATGCATACGGGCGGGCGGGGCGCATTCGGGCAACCGTCGACGACCGCTGCCCGTGGAAGCCTTCTGCGGCCTACTGTTGAGGTGTGCACCTGCCGTGCCCAGCTGCGGTCGGGGCATCCTCCTGCTCGTGACGGGCGGGGGGAAGGGCTTTCCACTGCGGTGCCGTCGACGGTCGTCGGGCGGCGGACCGCATGGCGTGGGCACCGCCGGCTGTGAGAGGGACGGGAATGGAACCGACCGAGAGCGCCGCCCCGGACTCAGGGCTGCCCCGACGTCGGGCCTCCGGCGTCCGGCGGGAGCGCTGGCGGGCGGCGCACTCCGAGCAACCGCCGGGCGTACCGTCGTACACCCCGCACGCCGCTCCGTACACCACCCCGCACTCCGCTCCGTACGCGCCCCCGGACTCCCGTGCCGACCCGCTGTCCGGCGGGCTGCCCGACGCCGAGGCCGAACGGCGCCTGTCCTGGCCCACGCTGCCCGCGGCGGTCGTCGCAGCGGCCGCCTTCGCCCTCGGCGCGGGCTTCTTCCGCGCGTTCAGCGACCACCACGCGCTCTTCCCGTCCGGCACGGCCGGCTGGTCGCTGGCCGTGCTGACCGGCGTCATCGTCGGCCACCTGGTCATGCTCGGCCGCGCCCGCTGGTGGGGCGGCACCGGCTCCGGCGCCGCCCTCACCCTCGCCGTCCTGCTGCTGTACGGCTGGGTGTCCGCCGGTCTGGTCAGCCTCACCGTCGTCGTCCTGGTCGGCATAGCCCGCCGCCACCGCTGGCGACAGGGCGTCCTGCACGGCGCGGTGGACATCCTCGGCATCGGCGCGGGCGCCGTCCTGCTGGCCGCCTGCGGACGGATACCGTCCGTCGAGCACCCCTGGTACCCCGACAGCTGGACGGTCTACACCGGCCCCCAGGTGATCCTGGTCGCCGTCGCCTACCTCGCCGTCACCCGCGTCCTGCTCTGGTATCTGCACGCCCCGCGCTCCGGCGGACTGCCCACCGTCGCCCGGACGGCCCTGGTCAGACAGGGCCTGGTCGCGGTCGCCCTGCTCGGCATCGCCCCGCTGGTCTGCGTGGTCGCCGTGGCCAAGCCGATCCTGCTGCCCCTGTTCGCCATCCCGCTCATCGCCCTCGACTCCACCCTGTGGATAGCCCGGGCCCGGGCCGAGGAGCAGCTGCGCGACCCGCTGACCGGGCTGCCCAACCGCCAGTGGCTCCTGGAGCGCATCTGGACCGCGCTGGACGACGCCGAACGCATCGGCGCCCGGGCCGCCCTGATGCTGATCGACCTCGACCGCTTCCGTTCGGTCAACGACACCCTGGGCCATCTCGCCGGCGACCGGCTGCTGCTGAAGATAGCCGACCGGCTGCGGGTGGCCCTGCCGCGCGGGGCGGAGGCCGCGCGGCTCGGCGGCGACGAGTTCGCCGTCTTACTGCCCGTCGCCGACTCCACCACCTCGGCGAGCCGCGTCGCCCGCAACCTGGTCGCCGCCCTCAGCTCGCCGCTCGACCTCGACGGCCTCACCCTCGTCCTGGAGGCCAGCGCCGGGGTCGCCGTCTTCCCCGACCACGCGCTCGACGCGGAGGGTCTGCTGCGCCGGGCGGACGTGGCGATGTACCAGGCCAAGCGGGACCGTACGGGCGTGGAGGTGTACGAGTCCAAGCGGGACTCCAACACCCCCGACCGGCTCGGTCTGCTGGGCGATCTGCGCCGCGCGCTCGACGCGCACGAGGTGCAGCTGCACTACCAGCCCAAGGTCCGCTTCGACGGACAGGTGGCCGGCCTGGAGGCCCTGGTCCGCTGGGTGCACCCCGAGCGGGGGAAGGTGCCGCCGGACGAGTTCATAGCGATCGCCGAGTCGTCCGGGCTGATGCCGCATCTCACGGAGTACGTGCTGGAGACGGCGCTCGGCCAGGTCGCCCGGTGGCGGGCCCAGGGCCTGTACGTGCCGGTCGCGGTCAACGTCTCCCCGCGTGATGTGCACACCCCCGGCTTCGCGGGGTCCGTCGCCGCGCGCCTGGCCCGGCACGGGGTGCCCGCGTCGGCGCTCCAGCTGGAGATAACCGAGCACGTCCTCCTGGAGGACCCGCAGCGCGCCGCCGCCACCCTCAACGGGCTGACCGGACACGGCGTGAAGATGTCCCTCGACGACTTCGGCACGGGCTACTCGTCGCTGGTGCATCTGCGGCGGCTCCCGGTGAGCGAGCTGAAGATCGACCGCTCCTTCGTGGCCCGGCTGGCCGTGGACACCGAGGACGCGGAGATCGTGCGCTGCACCGTCGATCTCGCCCATTCCCTCGGGCTGCTCGTCGTCGCGGAGGGCGTCGAGGACGACGAGACGTGGGAGCGGTTGCGCGACCTCGGCTGCGACGCCGTACAGGGCTGGCTGGTCGCGGCGGCGATGCCGCCGGAGGACATGACGGCCTGGCTGCGGGCACGCGGTTCGCGCGGCTGGCAGCGGCCCGCCGCGGCGCTCCCCGCGGCAACCGTCGACGAACGAGCCTCCGGCGCCTGAACACCGGCCGGACCGCCCTCAGCCACCCCGTGGTCGCGGCTGACGCCCGCTGCCCGCCGACTCACGCCGACTGCCCTTCGGCTGGGCCCTGCCTGCCGCCTTCGGCTGGGGTCTGCTGCTCGTCGGGCTGACGTCCACTGTCTTCGGCTGGGGTCTGCTGCTCGTTGCGCTGACGCCCGACGCCCTCGGCTGACCCTGTGGTCCTCGCCTGACGCGCGCCTTCCCTCAGCGTGCGCCCGCGTCCTCGGCACATGCCCGCTGGCCTCGGTTGCCCCCGACTGTCTGTCGGCTGATGCCTGGCGGCCTCGGCTGACACCTGCCCCTCCTCCGGCTGACGGCCGTCGCGCCTCCGGCCGACGTCAGCGGCGCCTCCGGCTTGCGCCCGCCGTTGCTCAGCCGGCGCCTGCCGTTCCTCCGGCTTGCGCCCCGGCCCCGGCCGGCGCCCGCCGTCGTCGTCGACTCACGCCTGCCGTCCTCAGCCGGCGCCCGCCGTGAAGTGGCCGATCAGCAGCTCCAGTCGTTGTTCGTGGGCTCGCTCAGGTAGTCGGCCGCTGCGCATCAGGGTCACCAGGCCGTGCAGGCCGGCCCAGTACGTCTCGGTCAGCAGGCCCGGATCGTCGCCCTCGGCCGCCGCCGGCTCCACGGCCGTCAGCAGCTCGTTGAAGGCCGCCCACAGCGCCGCCGGAGCCTCCGGCGTGGCGAACGGCAGGTCCACGGCGTGGGTGAACATCGCGTCGTACAACGCCGGCCGACGGCGGGCGAAGGCGGCGTACGCCTCGCCCACCGCCTTCAACGCCCCGCGCGCGTCCTGCGCCGCGGTGCGCGCCGCACGCAGCTCCACGGCCAGCTCGGCGCAGCCCTGCACCGCGACCGCCGCCATGATCGCGTCCTTGCCCTTGAAGTGGCTGTAGAGGACGGGCTGGCTGTACTCGATCTCGGCCGCGAGGCGTCGGGTCGTCACCGCGTCCCAGCCCTCGGTCTCCGCCAGTTCCAGTGCGGCCGTGACGATCAGCTGTTCGCGTTCCGCTCGTTCGCGCTCCCGGCGCGTCTGGATCGACATGCTCCGGATTCTAGCATCGCTAGCCATCCTGTCGATGCTCTGCTAGCTTCGCTCTTGTCCCTAGCGTTGCTAGAAATCAGCGCTGGAAAATACCAAGAGGAGTAGAGACGTGACCGTCACCGCGTACACCCTGGCCGTCGTGCTCGACCTGTTCTGCGTGTTCCTCGGCTATCGGTTCCTGTTCCAGCCGGCCCCCGCCGCCGCGGGCTACGGCGTCCCCGCCCGGCCGGACGGCGACGCCGGCGCCTACCTCACGGTCAAGGGCCTGCGGGACGGCACCTTCGGAGTGGTGGGCCTGGCCCTGCTGGCCTTCGTCGGCGCCCGCGCCGAGGCCTGGTTCATGCTCGCCGTCGCGCTGGTCCCGCTCTTCGACACCCTGATAGTCCTGCGCCACGGCGGCACGAAGGCCGTCGCTTTCGGGATCCACTTCGCCACGGCGGTCGTTGTGCTGATCAGCGCGGGACTTCTGTTCGCCGTCTGACACGCCGCACCGGCGACCTGGTCATCGTCCCGCGGGGCAAGCCGCACGCCTTCGCCGTCGTACCCGGCTCGGACGCCGACCTCCTCGGGAGCTGTACGACAACCATTTCCTGCAGAGCGCGGCCTGGGACGCGCGCCGCTGAGCAACGGCACCCCCGGGCACTCCCAGGCACTCCCAGGCGCTCCCGTAGGCAAACCCCTGGGCAACCCCCGGGCAAACCGTTTCACGGTCACAGGGCCAGGCCCCCTAGGATTGGCCCCAAACCACATTTCACTCACCCCAGAGGAACGCTGCATGCCTGGCATCACGCGCGAGGAGGTCGCCCACCTCGCCCGGCTGGCGCGTCTGGAGCTGAAGCCCGAAGAGCTCGACCACTTCGCGGGACAGCTGGACGACATCATCGGCGCGGTCGCCCGCGTCAGCGAGGTCGCCGACCAAGACGTACCGCCGACCTCGCACCCGCTCCCGCTGACGAACGTCATGCGGGCGGACGAGGTCCGTCCCTCGCTCACCCCCGAGCAGGCGCTCTCCGGCGCCCCGGCCCAGGAGCAGCAGCGTTTCAAGGTGCCGCAGATCCTGGGGGAGGACTAGAAAGTCATGACGGACAACGTCACCATCATCAAGCTCACCGCCGCCGAGACCGCCGCGAAGATCGCCTCCGGCGAGCTCACGGCCGTCGAGGTCACCGAGGCCCACCTGGCCCGGATCGAGGCCGTCGACGAGAAGGTGCACGCCTTCCTGCACGTCGACCGCGAGGGCGCCCTCGCCCAGGCCCGTGCCGTCGACGAGAAGCGGGCGCGGGGCGAGAAGCTCGGCCCCCTGGCCGGCGTTCCGCTCGCGCTCAAGGACATCTTCACCACCGAGGGCATCCCGACGACCGTCGGCTCGAAGATCCTCGAGGGCTGGATCCCGCCGTACGACGCGACGCTCACCAAGCGGCTCAAGGCCGCCGACGTCGTCATCCTCGGCAAGACCAACATGGACGAGTTCGCCATGGGGTCGAGCACGGAGAACAGCGCCTACGGGCCGACCGGCAACCCCTGGGACCTCACCAAGATCCCCGGCGGCTCCGGCGGCGGCTCCTCCGCCGCGCTCGCCTCCTTCCAGGCCCCGCTCGCCATCGGCACCGACACCGGCGGCTCCATCCGTCAGCCGGCCGCCGTCACCGGCACGGTCGGCGTGAAGCCGACGTACGGCGCGGTCTCCCGGTACGGCATGGTCGCCTTCTCCTCCTCCCTGGACCAGGGCGGGCCCTGCGCCCGTACGGTCCTGGACGCGGCGCTGCTGCACGAGGTCATCGCCGGGCACGACCCGCTGGACTCCACCTCCATCGACGCCCCGGTCCCGCCGGTCGTCGAGGCCGCCCGCAACGGCAGCGTCGACGGGATGCGCGTCGGCGTCGTCAAGCAGTTCCGCGGCGAGGGCTACCAGGCCGGCGTCATCCAGCGGTTCGACGAGTCCGTCGCGCTGCTGAAGGAGCTGGGCGCGGAGATCGTCGAGCTGGACTGTCCGTCCTTCGACCTCGCCCTGTCGGCGTACTACCTGATCGCGCCGTCCGAGTGCTCCAGCAACCTGGCGCGCTTCGACGGACTCCGTTACGGCGCGCGCGTGGGCGACGACGGAACCCACTCGGCCGAGGAGGTCACCTCCCTCACCCGTGAGGCGGGCTTCGGCCCCGAGGTCAAGCGCCGCATCATCCTCGGCACGTACGCCCTGTCCAGCGGGTACTACGACGCGTACTACGGCTCCGCGCAGAAGGTCCGCACGCTCATCACGCGCGACTTCGAGAAGGCCTTCGAGCAGGTCGACGTGATCGTCTCGCCGACGACGCCGACCACCGCCTTCGCGATCGGCGAGCGCGCCGACGACCCGATGGCGATGTACCTGGCCGACCTGTGCACCATCCCGACCAACCTGGCGGGCAACGCGGCCATGTCGCTGCCCTGCGGTCTCGCTCCGGAGGACAACCTCCCGGTCGGCCTGCAGATCATCGCTCCGGCGCTGAAGGACGACAGGCTGTACAAGGTCGGGGCCGCCGTCGAGGCCGCCTTCGTGGAAAGGTGGGGTCACCCGCTCCTCGAGGAGGCACCGTCGCTGTGAGTGCACTGAACAAGGCCAAGGGCTTCAAGAAGTCCAAGTCCGGCACGTACCTGTCCATGGCCACCACCGCCTTCGGCGCGCTGGGCGTCGCCAAGCAGATCAAGAAGGCCCGGGCCGAGCAGGACACGCTGCGGCTGGTCGACGCCACCGTCTCCGCGGTCGCGATCGTCACCGGCCTCGCCATCCTGTACCGCGAGCTGAAGCGGCTGGGCGACGACGACGTCCTGCTGGGCTGAGAGGGAAGTTTCACCGTGACCACCACGACCGACCTGGTGTCGTACGAGGACGCGCTGGCGACCTACGACCCCGTCATGGGCCTCGAGGTCCATGTCGAACTCGGCACCAAGACCAAGATGTTCTGCGGCTGTTCGACCGAACTCGGTCAGGACGCCAACACGCAGACCTGCCCGACCTGCCTCGGCCTGCCCGGCGCGCTCCCGGTCGTCAACGCGATCGGAATCGAGTCGGCGATCAAGATCGGCCTCGCGCTGAACTGCGAGATCGCCGAGTGGTGCCGCTTCGCCCGGAAGAACTACTTCTATCCGGACATGCCGAAGAACTTCCAGACCTCCCAGTACGACGAGCCGATCGCCTTCGACGGCTACCTCGACGTACAGCTGGAGGACGGCGAGACCTTCCGGGTGCAGATCGAGCGCGCCCACATGGAGGAGGACACCGGCAAGTCCACCCACGTGGGCGGCGCGACGGGCCGTATCCACGGCGCCTCGCACTCGCTCCTGGACTACAACCGCGCCGGCATCCCGCTGATCGAGATCGTCACCAAGCCGATCGAGGGCGCGGGCGAGCGCGCTCCCGAGGTCGCCAAGGCGTACGTCGCCGAGCTGCGCGAGCTCATCAAGGCGCTCGGCGTCTCGGAGGCCCGGATGGAGATGGGCCAGATGCGCTGCGACGTGAACCTGTCGCTGCGTCCGCACGGCCGGGAGAAGTTCGGCACGCGGTCCGAGACGAAGAACGTGAACTCGCTGCGGTCCGTGGAGCGCGCGGCCCGCTTCGAGATCCAGCGGCACGCGGCCGTGCTGAACGCGGGCGGCACGATCATCCAGGAGACCCGCCACTTCCACGAGGACACCGGGTCGACGACCTCGGGCCGCGTGAAGGAGGAGGCCGAGGACTACCGGTACTTCCCCGAGCCGGACCTGGTGCCGGTGGCCCCCTCCCGCGCGTGGGTCGAGGAGATCCGCGGCGGTCTGCCGGAGCTTCCGCTGGCCCGCCGCAACCGGCTGGTCGCCGAGTGGGGCATCTCGGCCCTCGACATGCAGTCGATCCTCAACGCCGGCGCGCTGGACCCGATCGTCGCCACGATCGACGCCGGCGCGGACGCCGCGTCCGCCCGCAAGTGGTGGATGGGCGAACTGGCGCGCAGCGCCAACGAGTCGGCCAAGGCGCTGGACGAGCTGGCGATCACGCCGGAGCAGGTCGCCCGGGTCACCGAGCTGGTGAGCTCCGGCGACCTGAACGACAAGCTGGCCCGCCAGGTCATCGAGGGCGTCCTCGCGGGCGAGGGCACCCCGGACGAGGTCGTCGTCAAGCGCGGGCTGAAGGTCGTATCGGACGACTCGGCGCTCGGCACGGCCGTCGAGGAGGCCATCGCCGGCAACCCGGGCATCGCCGACAAGATCCGTGGCGGCAAGGTCGCCGCGGCCGGCGCTCTGGTCGGCGCCGTGATGAAGGCCACCCGCGGGCAGGCCGACGCGGCCCGTGTCAAGGAGCTCATCCTGGAGAAACTGGGCGTCAGCGAGGGCTGATATCCGGAATGTCCGCGCAAGGGGTGCGCCGCTCGCCGGTGCACCCCTTCGCCGTCTCTCAGCCGGAGGCGCTACGCTCGCCCGCCATGAGTGCACGAACCGACTCCGACCCCCACAGCGACATAGAGGACCCGGACGAGGAGTACGGCACGCAGGACGCCCGCCGGGCCCGCTGGACGGCGACCGGCGCCGGCGCCCTGCTCACCCTCGCCGGTCTCGCCGCGTCCCTGATGCGCCTCACCGGCACCGCCCCGGTTCTCGTCCCGGCGGCCTACGCCCTCGGCGCCGCCGTCTGCGCCCTCGCCGCGCTGCTGGGCTCCCGCGGCCGTACCCGGCGCGCCCTGTGGCTGCTCATCGCCGGAGTGATGGTGATGGCGTTCGGCGACCAGCTGGACTGACGTGGCCTGACACCATCGTCGTTATTGTCCTGTGATCTGCCTCCCACTCATGTGAAAAGACGCACGAACGCGTCAAACGATCTTTCACGCCTGTAAGAGTGAGCCCACATTGCTCATACGTTCTTTGCGGGCTGTTCGGCTCTTGTACGGCTGTTCCCGGTCAAAGATCCACAATTCACCCCGGGAGCACGTCAGTGGCAGCCCTTGCACGATGGTGTGTGCGCAACCGCCTTCTCGCGGTCCTGCTCTGGCTCCTCGCCCTCGGCGGCACGGCCACGGCCGCCGTCGTCACCGGCTCGGCGTACTCCAACGACTACGAGGTCCCCGGCACCGAGTCCGGCCGCGCCGCCCAACTGCTCGCGGAGGGCTTCCCGGACCTCGGCGGCGACAGCGACACCGTCGTCTGGCACACCGCGTCGGGCACCGTCCGCGCCGCCGACGTCGAACAGACCATGACCCGCGCCCTGGAGAAGATCGCCGACCTGCCCGGCATCGCCTCGGTCTCCGGGCCCTACGACGACCAGGGCGCCGCGCGGATCAGCAAGGACGGGCACACGGCGTACGCCACGATCACCTTCGAGGACCGCGCCGAGGACATCGACAAGGCGCAGGCGCAGGCCGTCGTCGACGCCGCCAGGGCCGACGCCTCCGACGCCTCCGACGCCTCCGTCGGATCCGACGGGCTCCAGGTCGAGCTGGGCGGCGCCGCGATCGGGCTCACCGAGTCCTCCGGCGGCCATCTCGCCGAGGTCGTCGGCGTGGTCGTCGCCGCGGTCGTGCTGTTCCTGGCCTTCGGCTCGCTTCTCGCCTCGCTGCTGCCCATCGCCACCGCGCTGGTCGGCGTCGGCACCGCCTACGCCGGGATCGTCCTCCTCGGGCACGCCATGACCGTCGCCGACTTCGCGCCCATGCTCGGCATGCTCATCGGCCTCGGCGTCGGCATCGACTACGCCCTGTTCATCGTGACCAGACACCGCCGCGGGCTGAAACGGGGACGGTCGGTCGCCGAGGCCGCCGCGAACGCCGTCGCCACCACCGGACGCGCGGTCGTCTTCGCGGGCGCGACGGTGTGCATCGCCCTGCTCGGCATGCTGATCCTGCGCCTCGGCTTCCTCAACGGCGTCGCGATCGCCGCCTCGCTGACCGTCGTGCTCACGGTCGCCGCCTCCGTGACCCTGCTGCCCGCCCTGCTGTCCTTCATCGGCCCACGCGCCCTCAGCCGCCGCGAACGGCGCCGGCTCGCCGAGCACGGGCCCGGACCGGAGCTGCCGACCGGGTTCGCCGCCCGCTGGTCGGCGTTCGTGGAGCGCCACCCCAAACTGCTGGGCGCGCTGGCCCTCGTCGTCATCGCCGTCCTCGCCCTGCCCACCTTCTCCCTCCGCCTGGGCACCTCCGACCAGGGCAACGACCCGCAGTCCACGACCACCCGACAGGCCTACGACCTCCTCGCGAGCAGCTTCGGCGCGGGCGTGAACGGCCCGCTGACGCTGGTCACCCGCGTCGACGGCGCCGAGGACCGGCTCGCCCTGGACAACCTCGACGCAGCGCTGCGCACCACCGAGGGCGTGGCGTCGGTGACCCCGGTGACCTTCGACTCCGGCGGACACACCGCGTACCTCACCGTCGTGCCGGACTCCGCCCCGCAGTCACAGCGCACCAGCGACCTCGTCGAACGGCTGCGCACCGAGGTGCTGCCCCGCGCCGAGGCCGGCACCTCCCTGGACGTGCAGGTCGGCGGGGTGACGGCGGGCTACGACGACTTCGCGGACGTCATCGTCGGCAAGCTGCCGCTGTTCGTCGGCGTCGTCATCGGCCTGGGCTGTCTGCTGCTCCTGCTCGCCTTCCGGTCCGTCGGCATACCGCTGAAGGCCGCCGTGATGAACGTCGCCGCCGTCGCCGCCGCCTTCGGAGTCGTCGTGGCGATCTTCCAATGGGGCTGGGGCAGCGAACTGCTGGGCCTGGGCCGCGCCGGGCCGATCGAGCCCTTCCTCCCCGTGATCATGGTGTCCGTCCTCTTCGGGCTCTCCATGGACTACCAGGTCTTCCTCGTCAGCCGGATGTACGAGGAGTGGCTGGAGACCGGCGACAACCGGCGCGCCGTCCGGGTCGGCCTCGCCGAGACCAGCCGGGTGATCAACTCCGCCGCGGTCATCATGATCTCGGTCTTCCTCGCCTTCGTCCTCAGCGGCGACCGGGTGATCGCCATGTTCGGCATCGCGCTGGCCGCCGCCGTCACCCTCGACGCCTTCGTCCTGCGTACGCTGCTGGTGCCCGCGCTGATGCATCTGCTGGGCGCCGCCAACTGGTGGCTGCCGCGCCGGCTGGACCGGTGCCTGCCGCGCATCAGCATCGAGCCTCCCGAGTGCCGCGCCGCCCATGAGAGGCTCACCGAGGTCGTGGCGGAACTGGAGAAGGAGCGACAGCCGGATGTACGCGATATCGCTGGGTGACGACGGAGCCGAACTGCGTCCCCTGGAGCCCTGGCACGCGGAGGAGTTCCTCGCGCATCTCGACCGGGGCCGGGGCTTCATCCAGCAGTACATCTCCTTCGGGTCGAAGGAGACGGACATGGCCTCCGCCCGCGCCCTGCTCCAGCGGTACGCCGATCTGCGCGCCGCCGACACCGGCTCCCTGCACGGCCTGTGGCTGGACGGGACGCTCGTGGGCGGTGTGCTCTTCCTCAACTTCGACGCGGAGCGCGGGAACTGCGAGGTCGGCTGCTGGCTGGAGCCCGCCGGCACCGGCCGCGGCCTGGTCACGAGGGCCATGCGCGTGCTCATCGACTTCGCCGTCGAGCAGCGTGGAATGCACCGGATCGAGTGGATAGCCGCCTCGGGGAACCAGCCCAGCCTGAACGTCGCCCGGCGACTGGGGATGACCCGCGACGGTGTGCAGCGCGAGGCGCACCCCTATGGTGGGGTCCGGCACGACCTCGAGATCTGGTCCGTGCTGGCCCAGGAGTGGCGCGACGCACGCGCGCGTGCCGCTCACAACGATCATTAAGGGACCTCTCAGAGAGCGTCCGTACGGTGCGGGGTTATGGGAACCAAGACTGTTGACGAGGCCGGCGCAGAGACCGGCGCCGAGGCGAAGCGCGACGAGGAGACGGTGGACGTCACGAAGACCGACGCGTCGGACGAGGCCACCGAGGTCACCGAGGCCGGGAGCGACGCGGAGAACGAGTCGGACGCTGCCGCTGCCGCTGCCGACGACGACATCGAGGACGACGACGAGCTCCTCGCGGCGGAGAGCGACGGCACGACGGACGGTCCCACCGGGGTCGGCCAGGGCGCGGGAGCCGTCGTCTCCGCCGCGCTCGGCGTCGTGTCGCTGACCGGCGGCTGGATCGGCACCGTCGCCGCCGCGCGCGAGACGCTCGTCGGCCAGTTGCAGACGTCGTCCACGGCGAGCGTCGCGACCCAGATCAAGGAGGTCTACGGCGACGCCTGGCAGACCACCGCGCTGTGGGCCGGCCTGTTCGCGCTGACCGCGCTGATCATCGGCGTCGTCGTCCTGGCCCGCCCCGCCTTCGGCGCCCCGGCCAGGCCCCAGGCCCCCTGGATCAAGTCCGTCGCCTGGGCCGGCGTGGCGCTCGGCGTCATCGGCCTGCTCCTGGCCGTGCTCAAGTACACCGACGCCCTGCTCGGCCTGCCCTCGGCAAGCTGAGACCCGCAGGTCACGAGGGGCCTTAGGTCGACCGTAAGCACCTTACGGCCGGCCTGAGGCCCCTCACGCGCGTCTAAGGCCCCGCCCGCCGCCGAAGATGCGGCATGCTCCCGATGTGGCGCACCCCCCTGCGAGACGAAGGTTGAGGCATCGCACCGAGCGAAGCCAGAACCACGGAACTCCAGACTTCAGGGGACCCACCATGTACGAGTACGAGCTCCAGCAGGCCCGTTCCGCCGAGCTGATCCGCCGGGCCGAGCACGAGCGGCTGGCCCGCGAGGCCGTCCGCACCCGCCGCGCCGCCCGCCGCGAGGCCGCCGAAAGCGCCGCGGGCCGCACCGCCGGACGCTCGGACGGCGACGCCGCCGAGAGCGACCCGCACAGTCGCCGCTCCCCCCGGTCGAGGTTCGCCCGGTTCGCCCGACCGGCATGACCGGGGGAGGGCGAGCGGGAGGGCAGGCGGGCGGCCGCACGGGGGACGGCCGCCCGCACCCGGGGATCCCGGTCCCGGCTCTGCCCTCGGCTATATCCGCTGGGGCGGGGTCGGGCCGCTGTGCGATGCTCGCCCCCGTGGAGACCAGGTCCGTCAGTCCCGTCTTCGTCGGTCGTGCCGACGAGTTGGACAACCTGAACGACGCCCTCACCCGCGCCGCCGCGGGAGAGCCCCAGGCGATTCTGATCGGCGGCGAGGCAGGGGTCGGCAAGACCAGGCTCGTCGAGGAGTTCGCCGCGGCCGCCTGCCGCCGGGGCGCCGTCGTCGCGCTCGGCGGATGTGTCGAGATCGGCGCCGACGGGCTGCCGTTCGCCGCGTTCTCCACCGCCCTGCGCGCCCTGCGCCGCGCCCTGCCGGACGAACTGGCCGCCGCCGCGGCCGGCCAGGAGGAGGAACTCGCCCGGCTCCTGCCCGAACTCGGCGAGACCCTGACCGCCCTGACCGCCCGCGGCCCCGGCCGCCCCGAGGAAGAGGGCATGGCCCGCCTCTTCGAGCTCACCGCCCGGCTCCTGGAGCACGTCGCCGCCGACCGCACGGTCGTCGTCGCCCTGGAGGACCTGCACTGGGCCGACGCCTCCACCCGCCACCTCCTGTCCTACCTGCTGCGCACCCTGCGCACCGGCCGTCTCGTCGTCCTCGCCACCTACCGCGCCGACGACATCCACCGCCGCCACCCGCTGCGCCCCCTGCTCGCCGAACTCGACCGGCTGCGCACCGTGCGGCGCCTCGAACTGGACCGCCTCACCCGCGACGAGGTCTGCCGTCAGATCGCCGGCATCCTCGCCGCCGAACCCGCCCCCGACCAGGTCGACGACATCTTCGAACGCTCCGACGGCAACGCCTTCTTCGTCGAGGAACTCGCCGTCGCCGCCCACGAGGGCTGCTGCACCGGCCTCACCGACTCGCTGCGGGACCTGCTGCTCGTCCGCGTCGAGGCGCTGCCCGAACGCGCCCAGAGCGTCGCCCGGATCGTCGCCGAGGGCGGCTCCACCGTCGAGTACCGGCTGCTGGCCGCCGTGGCCCGGCTCACCGAGGACGACCTCATCGAGGCGCTGCGGGCCGCCGTGAACGCCAACCTCCTGCTCGCCACCCCCGACGGCGACGGCTACCGCTTCCGGCACTCCCTGGTCCGCGAGGCCGTGAGCGACGACCTGCTGCCCGGCGAACGCTCCCGCCTCAACCGCCGCTACGCCGAGGCCCTCCAGAGCGACCCGACGCTGGTCCCCGCCGACGAGCGCGTCATGCGGCTGGCCAGCTACTGGTACCACGCCCACGACCCGGCCAAGGCGCTCCCGGCCGTCCTCGACGCCTCCGTCGCGGCCCGCTCCCGACGCGCCCACAGCGAGCAACTACGGCTCCTGGAACGGGCGATGGAGCTATGGGACACCGCCCCCGAGGACGTACGGTCCCGGCTGCGCCCGGTCGACTACACCGAGGTCTACCCTCCGTGCGGCTGCGACCCCGCCACCACCCCGCTGCACTACCTCGACCTCATGGCCGAGGCCGCCGTCGCCGGCCGCCTGTGCGGGGAGCGCGAACGCGCGTTGAAGATCACCAAGCGGGCGCTGCGACTGCTCCAGGACGAGTCCGACCCTCTGCGCTCCGCCTGGTTCTGGGTGCAGCGCGGCCAGCTGGTCCACGCCCTGGGCCGGGGCAGCGGCCGCGAGGAACTGGCCGCCGCGCAGGACCTGGTGCGCGGCCTGCCGCCCAGCGAGGTGCACGCCGACGTGCTCGCCCACGCCGCCAACTGGTCCATGGTCCACGCCGCCGGCCCCGACGCCTACGCCGCCGCCGAGCGCGCCGTGGAGTACGCCCGACTGGTCGGCGCCCGCGAGACCGAGCTCAACGCCCGCCAGGTCCTGGGCAACCTCATGGTCGACGCCGGCCACATCGAGGCCGGCCTCAGGGAGCTGCACGACGTCAAGGACCGCGCGCTCGCCGAGCGCTTCCCCGCCGTGGCGCTCGACGCCTACGTCAACCTGCCCTCCCAGCTGGAGGCGGTCGGCCGCTCCCGGGAGGCCGTGCCGATCCTGGAGGAGGGCCTGGCCTTCGCGCAGCGCGACGGCGTGCCCGACACCAAGGCCTGGGTGTGGGGCAACCTCGCCGAGTCCCTCCTCTCCCTGGGCCGTTGGGACGAGGCCGACCGCGCCTGCACCGCCGGGCGGGTCGGCCAGGGCATGGTGGTCCGCGGCGTCCACGCCACCCTGTGCGCCGAACTCGCGCTGGCCCGTGGCGACCTCTCCGAGGCCGCCGGCCGACTGGCCGCGGCCCAGGGCTTCTTCGGCTCCCACGAACGCGCCCCCCAGCACCATTTCCCCCTAGTCCGCCTCGCCATCGGACTCGCCGCGGTCCAGGGCCGTCCCCTGGACGCCCGGGCCGACCTCGAACGCGTCCTCGACCACGGCTTCCCGCCCGGCGCCCAGCGCTACGCCTGGCCCCTGCTGCTCGCCGGGGCCGCCGCCGAGGCCGACTCCGGTACGCGATCCCCCGCCGAGCTGCTGGAACGCATCCGCGGGGCCGCCGGACAGCTCGCCACGATCGTCCCCGTCTGGCAGGCCCACGAACGCTGGGTGCGCGCCGAACTCCTGCGCGCGCAGGGCCGTACCGACCCGGAGGACTGGTCCGAGGTCGTCGCCGCCTTCGAACGCCTGGAACGCCCCTACGACCTCGCCCGCGTCCGGCGCCGCCTGGCCGAGGCGCTCCTCTCGGCCGACGGCGGCGACGACCGCGACCGCGCCGCCGAACTGCTGCGCCTCGCCCACGCCGTCGCCGACCACCTGGGCGCCCGCCCGCTCGCCGACGAGGTCGCCCTCCTCGCCCGCCGCGCCCGCCTCTCCCTGGCCCCCGCCCCCGTCGCCCCCCTGGAGTCCCTCGGCCTGACCAGCCGCGAACACGACGTCCTCCGTCTGGTCTCCGCCGGCCGCACCAACCGCCAGATAGCCGAGGAACTCTTCATCTCCCCCAAGACAGCGAGCGTCCACGTCTCCAACATCCTCGCCAAACTGAACGTCTCCGGCCGCGGAGAGGCGGCGGCCATGGCCCACCGGCTGGGATTGTTCCCGGCGGGGGCCGAGGACCGGCTGATCGCGCGATAATGGGCACAGACCACAAGGGAGGAGCCGTGTTGTACCAGATCGAATTCACCGAACGTGCGGCAGCACAGCGCGACACGCTGCCCGAGGATCGGCGCAAGCTCTTGGAACGCGGTCTGCTGAAGCTCGCCGAGGACCCGTACACGCCGGTGTCGCAGGCAGTGAGCGGCGAGGACATCCGCGTCGTGTCCGTCTCCCCGGGGCTGACCGTCGACTACATGGTCCACCGGGCCTTTCTGATCCTGGTGTCCGTGGCGATCCTCGACCAGTCCCTCCTCGACGAGTAGGCCGCTCAGCTCACCTTCAGTTCCAGGATCCGGTCGTCGTCCTTCTTCGGGGCTCCCCGGCCGTCCGTGTTGCTGGTGGTGACCCAGAGTCTGTCGCCGCCCGCCGAGACGACCGTGCGCAGTCGGCCGTACTCGCCCTGGAGGAAGGACTGCGGGTCCGCGGAGGCGGTCGTGCCCTTCAGGGGGATGCGCCACAGGCGCTGGCCCTTGAGGCCCGCCATCCAGATCGAGCCCTCGGCGTAGGCGATGCCGCTGGGGGAGGCGTCGTCGGTGTGCCACTGGGCTATCGGATCGCGGTACTTCGCGTCGTCGGACGCGCCCTCTGCATTCGGCCAGCCGTAGTCCGCGCCTGGCACGATCGCGTTCAGCTCGTCCCAGGTGTCCTGGCCGAACTCCGAGGCGAACAGCCGCTGCTTGGAGTCCCAGGCCAGCCCCTGCACATTGCGATGGCCGTACGAGTACACCGGGGAGTCCGGGAACGGGTTGCCCGGGGCCGGTTCGCCCTCGGGGGTCAGCCGCAGGATCTTGCCTCCGAGGGACTTCTTGTCCTGGGCCAGCCCCCGATCGCCGCTCTCGCCCGTGCCCGCGTAGAGCATCCCGTCCGGGCCGAAGGCGATCCGGCCGCCGTTGTGGATCATGCCCTTGGGGATGCCCTTGAACACGGTGTCCGGCGCACCCAGCTGATCGCCCGCGGGCCGCTTCGGGTCGTAGATCACGCGGACGATCCGGTTGTCGGAGGCCGACGTGAAGTACGCGTAGATCATGTGGTCCGAGGCGTAGTCGGGGGAGAGGGCGAGGCCCAGGAGGCCGCCCTCGCCGGCCGCCGAGACGCCCGCCACTTCGCCCAGCTCGGTCTTCTCGCCCGTCTTCTCGTCGACGAGCGTGATCGTCCCCTGGTCGCGGGAGGCGACCAGCAGGCCGCCCTCGGGGAGCGGGGCGAGGCCCCACGGGGTGTTCAGGCCCTCGGCGACCGTGCGCACCACCGTCACCGCGCCCTTGGCCGGCGGGGTCTCCTCGGCGGACGGGGAGGACGCCGCCGACGTCGCTCCGCTCGGGGACGCGTCGGCGCCGCCGTCCGCCGACCCTCCGCCGTCGGAGGAGCAGCCGGCCGTCAGCAGGAGGGCGTTCGCGGCCAGCACGGCCAACACGGCGGACACGGTTCGACGGTGCACGATCATGGTCCCTTCCCTCGTCCCCTCGACAACCCCTCGTCCCTTCGACGACCCTTCGACGCGGCGGTTCCAGCGGCGGCTTCCCCCTGTCCTACGCGGCACGCGCCCCAGGGGTTCCCGATCACCGCCGATCCGACCCGAAAGCGGCACTCACCCGGCAGGCACCCGCCGCTCACCCGCCACTCGACCGGCGCTCACTCCCACGATCCCTGTGCCCCGGGCAGCTCCGCCACCTCGGCCAGGTCCCGCGCGCTCAGCCGCAGTCCGGCCGCCCCCGCGTTCTCCGTCGCCCACCGCTCCTGCTTGGACCCCGGCACCGCCACCACGTGCCGGCCCTGCGCCAGCACCCACGCCAGCGCCACCTGCGCGGCCGTCGCCCCTTCCCCGTGCCGGGCCGCCACCCGGCGCAGCCCGGCCACGATCGGCTGGTTCGCGGCCATCATCTCGGCGGTGAAACGGGGGTGCCGGGCGCGCATGTCGTCCGGTTCGAAGCCCTCGCCCGGGGTCAGCGTGCCGGTGAGGAAGCCGTTGCCGAGCGGCATCGCCGCCAGGAAGCCGACCCCGCGCGCGGCGCACCACGGCAGCAGGGCGTCCAGCGCCTCCGGCGACCACACGGACAGCTCCGCCTCCACCGCGCTCACCGGGAAGACCTGCTGGACGCGTTGCAGCTGCCTGATCGTCGGGTCGTACAGCCGCCCGCTCGTGCGTCGGCCGCCCCGCGCGCCCACCGCGCACAGCCCCAACGCCCGCACCTTGCCCGCCTGTACGAGCTCGGCCATCGCGCCCCAGGTCTCCTCGACCGGGACCTCGGGGTCGGCGCGGTGCAGCTGGTAGAGGTCGATGACCTCCGTCTGCAGTCGCCGCAGCGACGCGTCGCAGGCCCGTTTCACATACCCGGGACGGCCGTTGGCCACGATGTGCTGCTCGCCCACGAGGAGGCCGACCTTCGTCGACACGAACGCGTCCTCGCGCCGCTCCTTCAACGCCCGCCCCACCAGCAGCTCGTTGGTGAACGGGCCGTACATGTCGGCGGTGTCCAGCAGGGACGAGCCCAGATCCAGCGCCCGGTGCACCGCCCTGAGGGATTCGTCGCCCCGTCGCCGGGACCCGCTGTAGCCCCAGCTCATCGGCATGCACCCGAGTCCGACGGCCCCCACCGCGAGCGCCCCCGCGCCGATCGTCCTGCGCTCCACCTGCTCGTGACCCTCTCTCTCCCGACCCCCCAACCTAACCTCTGCACACGCGCGTGCAGCACATAGCCTCCTGACCATGACCTTCGACACGCCCCGAGACGTATGGCTGCCCATCCCGCCCGACGAGATCGACGGCCTTCCGCCGGGCCTCGACTACCTGTTCTGGGACGGGGGAGAGGCCGGGGACCAGCCGTTCCCCGGCGACCCCGCGCGCTGCGCCGTGTACGTGGTGCCGTACATGAAGCGGCAGGACGTGAAGGTGCGGCCGCTGCGGGAGATGCGCGGCCTCCGGCTCGTGCAGACGCTCACCGCCGGCGTCGACGACATCACCGGGCGGCTGGCGGACCTCCCTGACGGCGTCCGGCTGTGCAACGCGCGCGGGGTGCACGAGGCGAGCACCGCCGAGCTCGCGCTCACCCTGACCCTGGCCGCCCTGCGCGGGATCCCCGAGTTCGTGCGGGGGCAGCAACAGGAGCGGTGGCAGACCGAGTTCCACCCGGCGCTGGCCGACAAGAGCGTCCTCGTCGTCGGCTACGGGGCGATCGGCGCGGCCATCGAGGACCGGCTCGTGCCGTTCGAGGTCGCGCGGGTGGCGCGCGTCGCGCGCTCCCAGCGCACGACGGAGCGCGGGCCCGTGCATCCGTTCACCGAACTGGCCGCCCTGCTCCCCGAAGCGGACGTCGTCATCCTGTCGACGCCCCTCAACGACACCACCCGCGGCCTGGTGGACGCCGAGTTCCTGGCCCGCATGAAGGACGGCGCCCTGCTGGTCAACGTCGCACGCGGCCCGGTCGTCGACACCAAGGCGCTGCTGGCCGAGCTGGAGAGCGGCCGCCTCACGGCCGCCCTGGACGTCACCGACCCCGAACCCCTGCCCCCGGGCCACCCGTTGTGGCACGCGCCCGGCGTGCTGATCAGCCCCCACGTCGGCGGACCCACCTCCGCCTTCCTGCCGCGCGCCAAGCGCCTGTTGGCGGATCAGTTGAGCCGTTTCGTGAACCGGGAGCCGCTGCGCCACGTGATCCTTACGACGGGCACGGCCGACGGACCGTGACGACGACGGCAGACCTGTAGTCCGGTTCAGGCACCCTCCGCAGTCCCCCGGACGCGGTCCGTACGCATATGCCGATGATCGTCACGGAGCGTAGAGGAACTATGTCCCTGAGTGACGAGACTGGTGTATCGTCCCGACAGGGGCGCGCCGCGCACGTTCGGCGCCGGGGTTGGACATTTCAGACTTGTGAGGGGGGCGACGGGCGATGCACGGCCTATGGACGAACGATCCGACGCGGCGGAGCCGCCGCCGGCGACCCTGGCGCACGGCGACGCGCGGACGCGGTCACGGCACTCACGGCATGCACGGCAGTCATCATCACCGCAAGGGCGGCGGCCGCAGGAGGCATGCGCACCCAGCGCACCCGGACCCGAGGGACTCGGGAGCGGCGCGGACCGGGAGGACCCGGTGACATCGCCGACCTCCACGACCCTCCTCGACGGAAGCGTGCGGGAGCGGCCTCCGGCGAAGACGTCGCCGAGCGGACCGCCGACCTCGTGCGCCCGGACGGGCCTGGTCCACCGGCTGCTGCTGTCCCTGGTGTGCGCGGGATACGCCGTCGGTTCCGCGCTCAACTGGGGCTCGACCCAACTCGCCCTGATCATGGGCGACTTCGGGCTCACCGCGGCCGCGGGCACCGCAGCGGTGTCCTGCTTCCTCTACGCGCGCACCCGCCGCGTCCGCTTTCGACCCGCCTGGCTGCTGTTCTCGCTCTCCTCGGCGATGGCGGCCCTGGGCAATCTCGTCTGGGGGTGGTACGAGGTCGTCCTGCACCGGCCCGTGCCCAGCCCCAGCTACGCCGACCTGTTCTTCCTGTGCTTCGCCCCGCCCGCGATCGTGGGCCTGCTGGTGCTCGCCGCCCGGCCCATGTCGAAGGCGGGCTGGGTGTGCCTGGGCCTCGACGCCTGGCTCATCGCGGGCTCCCTGCTCACCCTGTCCTGGAGCCTCGCCCTCGCCCAGGCGGCGAAGTTCGACGGGCCGAGCGTGGCGCACACGGCGCTGTCCCTGGCGTACCCGCTGCTCGACATCGCCCTGGTGAGCATGGTGCTCGTGCTGCACTTCCGGCGCTCGCCCGTGAACCGCACGGCGGTCAACATGGCCGTCGGCGCACTCGCGTTGACCGTGATGTGCGACGCCCTGTTCACCTCGCCGCTGCTGCACAACAACTACCGCTCGGGCCAACTCCTGGACGCGGGCTGGTTCGCGGGCTCCCTGCTCCTCGCCTACGCGCCCTGGGCCGCTTCCCGGCAGCGCGGGCCGGGGTGGGAAGAGGGGCACACACGCGTGGTGCACGAGCATGTGCCCGGACAGCGCCCCGGCGGCCACCCCGCCGCCGTGCCGCCGCAGGCGTCCGCCCAGACGTCAGGACACCAGACGTCAGGACACCAGACGCCGGGGCAGCAGGCGCCGGGACATCAGCCGTCCGGAAATCAGCCAGCCGGACATCCGGCCTCGGGGCACCCGCACCCGCAGGCACCGCCCCAAGGCGGCGATCACGGTCGCTATCCGGTCACCCGGCCCATCACCGGCTCCCTCGCGGCCCTCACGCCGTATCTCGCCGCCGCCGTCTGCACGCTGGGGATCCTCTACAACGTCCTCAACGGCCGCAGCGTCGACCGCGTGGTGCTGCTCACCGGCGGCACGGTCGTGCTCGCGCTCGTGGTGCGCCAGGGGATCATGCTGCTCGACAACATCGCCCTTACCCAGGAGCTGGCGCAGAAGGAGAACCACTTCCGCTCCCTGGTGCAGGGCTCCAGCGACGTCATCATGATCGCCGCCCCCACCGGCGTCCTGCGCTATGTCTCCCCGGCCGCCGCCGGGGTCTACGGACGGCCCGCCGAGGACCTGGTGGGCAGCGAGCTGGCCGATCTCATCCACCCGGAGGACCTGGGCTGCGTGGTGCACGAGGTGCGCCGCTTCCTCGCCGCCAGCCCCCAGGACGAGCCCACCACCCGCATCGAGTGCCGCTTCCGTTCCGGCGATGGGGGCGCCTCCCGCTCTGGGGGCACCTCCCGGCCGGAGGCTGGGGGAGAAGCCGGGAGTGGGGGAGGCTGGCTCAACGTCGAGTCCACCGTCAACCGTCACCACGGCGGCCTGATCTTCAACAGCCGGGACGTCACCGAACGGGTGCGCCTGCAGGCGCAGCTCCAGCACAACGCCGAGCACGACCCGCTGACCGACCTGCCCAACCGCGCGCTGTTCACCCGGCGCGTCCAGCAGGCCCTGTCCGGCCGCCGCAGCTCCGACCGGGGCCCCGCCCTGCGGAACACGGCCGTCCTCTTCATCGACCTGGACGGCTTCAAGGCCGTCAACGACACCATCGGGCACCAGGCCGGGGACGAGCTGCTCGTCCAGGCCGCCCGCAGACTCGAGGACGCCGTCCGCAAGGGCGACACGGCGTCCCGGCTGGGCGGCGACGAGTTCGCGGCCCTGATCGTCGGCGACGGCACCCGGGACCGGGGGGCCCGCGAAGGCCACATCCTGGAGCTCGCCGACCGCCTCAGGCTCACGCTCTCGCAGCCGTACCTCATCGACGGCAACGAGGTCCGGGTCGCCGCGTCCATCGGCGTCGCCTTCGCCGAACCGGGCCTCGGAGCCGGCGAACTGCTGCGCAACGCCGACCTCGCCATGTACCGCGCCAAGGCGGGCGGCAAGGGCCGGGTCGAGCTGTACAAGCCACAGATGCAGCAGGACGTCGTACGCAAGGCGGAGGTGGCCACGCGGCTGCGGGCCGCGCTGCACGACGGCGAGTTCACGCTGCTGCACCAGCCCGTGGTGCGGCTGGAGGACGGCCGGATCGCGTCGGTCGCCGCACAGGCCCGCTGGCGCTCTTCGCAGGGCGTGCTGTTCACGCCCGCGGAGTTCCTGCGGGTCGCGGAGGACGGCGACAAGACCGCCGAGCTGGACCGCTGGCTCCTGGAGGAGGCCGTCGAGCAGGCCGCCGACCGCTGCGCGAGCGGGTTGAACGTGCCGGTGGTGGTCCGCGTCGGCGCCCGCCGCCTGCTGGACCGGTCGATGCCCCTGGGGTCCGTGGAGGCGCTGCTGACGCGGCACGGGCTGCCGTCCGGGTCGCTCGTGGTCGAGCTGTCCGACACCGATCCGAGGGCCCCGCTGGACGAGCTGGAGCGGCGGCTGGGCGCGCTGCGCCGACTCGGCGTCCGGATCGCCCTCGACGGCTTCGGCAGCGGCTTCGCGGCGCTCACAGCGCTGCGCAGGCTCCCGGTCGACGTGGTGAAGCTCGACCGTTCGCTGGTCGAGGGCGTCGTGGAGTCCGCGCGGCTGCACAAGATCACCAGTGGGCTGCTGCGGATCGCCGGCGATCTCGGGCTGCAGTCCGTGGCCGAGGGCGTGGATCTGCCCGAGCAGGTCGTCGCCCTGCGCGCGATGGGCTGCACCCATGGACAGGGCATGGCGTTCTCCGGGCCGCTCGACGAGTACCGGCTGCGACGGGCGCTCGCGTCCGGCCGCTATCCGGTGCCGCACGGTCCCGCGGAACCCGCGTTCGCGGGCGGGGGCGCTGGGGTGTACACCAGTGGTGTGACCGCCGTCCTGGGGAGCGGAAGTGCCCTTCGTTCACATAATGAGACTCCCGTCCCACCCACTTGACAGTCGGTGCGCGCCGGGGGGAGGGTCATTGCCATGCGCACCCGAATTCTCGTACTTGGAAAGCGCGTCGGCTGAAGCTGGTGACGTCCGGACGGACCCGGAACGCACAGCGACCCACACCCGGCGCGCTCCCCTCGCTTGCCTTTTGGCACGAGGGGTTTTTTGTTGCACAAAACCAGCGGCACCACTGCCGTAAGACCGCTCAGTGAAACCCTCAGCAGTAAAACCCTCAGCATCGAGAAGAGAATGACGATGACCGAGCAGGCCACCGGGGCCCATCCGCAGCCGCGGCCCCGATCCGGAGGAACGCACTCCGCGTCCGTCGAGCACGTGACGGGTGCGCAGTCCCTCATCCGTTCTCTCGAGGAGGTCGGCGCCGACACGGTATTCGGCATTCCCGGCGGTGCGATCCTTCCTGCCTACGACCCGCTGATGGACTCGACCCGGGTCCGGCACGTCCTGGTCCGGCACGAGCAGGGCGCGGGCCACGCGGCCACCGGGTACGCGCAGGCCACCGGCAGGGTCGGCGTCTGCATGGCCACCTCCGGCCCCGGCGCCACCAACCTGGTGACCCCGATCGCCGACGCCCACATGGACTCGGTGCCGCTCGTGGCGATCACCGGGCAGGTGGCGTCGAAGGCGATCGGCACGGACGCCTTCCAGGAGGCGGACATCGTCGGCATCACCATGCCGATCACCAAGCACAACTTCCTGGTCACCAAGGCCGAGGACATCCCGCGGATCATCGCGCAGGCCTTCCACATCGCCTCCACCGGCCGGCCGGGCCCGGTCCTGGTCGACATCGCCAAGGACGCCCTCCAGGCGAAGACCACCTTCTCCTGGCCGCCCACCATGGACCTGCCCGGCTACCGCCCGGTGACCAAGCCGCACGCCAAGCAGATCCGCGAGGCCGCCAAGCTGATCACCGCCGCCAAGCGGCCGATCCTGTACGTCGGCGGCGGCGTCCTCAAGGCCGGCGCCACCGCCGAGCTGAAGGTCCTCGCCGAGCTGACCGGGGCGCCGGTCACCACCACGCTGATGGCGCTGGGCGCGTTCCCCGACAGCCACCCGCAGCACCTGGGCATGCCGGGCATGCACGGCTCGGTCGCCGCCGTCACCGGTCTGCAGAAGGCCGACCTGATCGTCGCCCTCGGCGCCCGCTTCGACGACCGCGTCACCGGCAGGCTGGACAGCTTCGCGCCGTACGCCAAGATCGTCCACGCGGACATCGACCCGGCCGAGATCGGCAAGAACCGCGCCGCGGACGTGCCGATCGTCGGGGACGCCCGCGAGGTCATCGCCGACCTGGTCCAGGCGGTCCAGAAGGAGCACAGCGAGGGCCATCAGGGCGACTACACCGCCTGGTGGAAGGACCTGAGCCGCTGGCGGGACACCTACCCGCTCGGCTACGACCAGCCCGCCGACGGCTCGCTCTCCCCGCAGCAGGTCATCGAGCGCATCGGACAGCTCGCCCCCGAGGACACGATCTTCGCCGCGGGCGTCGGCCAGCACCAGATGTGGGCCGCCCACTTCGTCCGGTACGAGAAGCCCGCCACCTGGCTGAACTCCGGCGGCGCGGGCACCATGGGCTACGCGGTCCCGGCCGCGATGGGCGCCAAGGCCGGTCGGCCCGGCCAGACGGTCTGGGCGATCGACGGCGACGGCTGCTTCCAGATGACCAACCAGGAACTGACCACCTGCGCCCTGAACAACATCCCGATCAAGGTCGCCATCATCAACAACGGCGCCCTCGGAATGGTCCGCCAGTGGCAGACCCTGTTCTACAACCAGCGCTACTCCAACACCGTGCTGCACTCCGGCCCCGAGGCCGACGGCAAGCAGCCGAGCGCCGGCACCCGCGTCCCCGACTTCGTGAAGCTGTCGGAGGCCATGGGCTGCTACGCGATCCGCTGCGAGTCCCCGGACGACCTCGACAAGGTCATCGAAGAGGCGAACTCGATCAACGACCGCCCGGTCGTCATCGACTTCATCGTCCACGAGGACGCGATGGTGTGGCCGATGGTCGCCGCAGGCACCTCCAACGACGAGATCATGGCCGCCCGGGACGTCCGCCCCGACTTCGGCGACAACGAAGACGACTGAGCGAGAGAGACGTAAAGAAGACATGTCCAAGCACACGCTCTCCGTCCTGGTGGAGAACAAGCCGGGCATCCTGGCCCGGATCGCAGCCCTGTTCTCCCGGCGCGGCTTCAACATCGACTCGCTCGCCGTCGGCGTCACCGAGCACCCCGACATCTCCCGCATCACGATCGTGGTGAGCGTCGACGCCCTGCCGCTGGAGCAGGTCACCAAGCAGCTCAACAAGCTCGTCGAGGTGCTGAAGATCGTCGAGCTGGAGCCGTCGCAGGCCGTTCACCGTGAACTCGTTCTGGTGAAGGTGCGCGCCGACAACGAGACGCGCTCCCAGATCGTCGAGATCGTCCAGCTGTTCCGCGCCAAGACCGTCGACGTCTCCCCGGAGGCCGTGACCATCGAGGCCACCGGCGGCCACGACAAGCTGTCCGCCATGCTCAAGATGCTGGAACCGTACGGCATCAAGGAACTGGTCCAGTCCGGCACGATCGCGATCGGCCGGGGCGCCCGCTCGATCACGGACCGTTCGCTGCGCGCCCTCGACCGGTCGGCGTAAGGATGGGTACGGGCGGTCGGCGTCACCGACCGCCCGCACACCGAGAACCGCCCGTATACCGAGACCCCGAGACTTCCCTTCCGCCCGCCGTCATACGGTGGGACGCAACACCTGCACACCAAGGAGAGAACCCAAAGTGGCCGAGCTGTTCTACGACGCCGACGCCGACCTGTCCATCATCCAGGGCCGCAAGGTCGCGGTCATCGGATACGGCAGCCAGGGCCACGCCCACGCCCTGTCGCTCCGTGACTCCGGTGTCGACGTGCGGGTCGGTCTGCACGAGGGCTCCAAGTCCAAGGCCAAGGCCGAGGAGCAGGGCCTGCGCGTGGTGACGCCCGCCGAGGCCGCCGCCGAGGCCGACGTCATCATGATCCTCATCCCGGACCCGATCCAGGCCCAGGTCTACGAGGAGTCCATCGCCCCGAACCTGAACGACGGCGACGCGCTCTTCTTCGCCCACGGCTTCAACGTCCGCTTCGGCTTCATCAAGGCCCCGGCCGGCGTCGACGTCGCCCTGGTCGCCCCGAAGGGCCCGGGTCACCTCGTGCGCCGCCAGTACGAGGAGGGCCGCGGCGTCCCCGCGATCGCCGCCGTCGAGCAGGACGCCACCGGCAACGCCTTCGCGCTGGCCCTGTCGTACGCCAAGGGCATCGGCGGCACCCGCGCCGGCGTCATCAAGACGACCTTCACCGAGGAGACCGAGACCGACCTGTTCGGTGAGCAGGCCGTCCTCTGCGGTGGCACCTCCGCGCTGGTCAAGGCGGGCTTCGAGACCCTGGTCGAGGCCGGCTACCAGCCCGAGATCGCCTACTTCGAGTGCCTGCACGAGCTGAAGCTGATCGTCGACCTCATGTACGAGGGCGGCCTGGAGAAGATGCGCTGGAGCGTCTCCGAGACCGCCGAGTGGGGCGACTACATCACCGGCCCGCGCATCATCACCGATGCCACCAAGGCCGAGATGAAGCAGGTCCTCGCCGAGATCCAGGACGGCACCTTCGCCCAGAACTGGATGGACGAGTACCACGGCGGCCTGAAGAAGTACAACGAGTACAAGACCGCGGACTCCGAGCACCTGCTGGAGACCACCGGCAAGCAGCTCCGCAAGCTGATGAGCTGGGTGAACGACGAGGCGTAAGTCTCGAGGCCAGGGGGCCGGAGCGGATCGCTCCGGCCCTCTTGTCCATCCCGGCCGATCACGGACGGGTGATCCTTCCGCGGAGGCGTAAGGCGACCTCCGGCGCAGCACTACACTGCTGCACTACATACGCGTTCAGGCCCACAGCGTCGTGCGTCTTCCACGCGGCTAGCCCCTCCTCCGCCTGCGGCCGTCGGGACGGCCGTCCGCACGCATTGGACTTGTGAGGACTCACGTGAGCTCGAAACCTGTCGTACTCATCGCTGAAGAGCTGTCGCCCGCGACTGTGGACGCGCTTGGCCCGGACTTCGAGATCCGGCACTGCAACGGAGCGGATCGAGCCGAACTGCTCCCGGCCATCGCCGACGTCGACGCGATCCTGATCCGCTCGGCGACCAAGGTCGACGCCGAGGCGATCGCCGCCGCGAAGAAGCTGAAGGTCGTCGCACGAGCCGGCGTCGGCCTGGACAACGTCGACGTCTCCTCCGCCACCAAGGCGGGCGTGATGGTCGTCAACGCCCCCACCTCCAACATCGTGACCGCGGCCGAGCTGGCCTGCGGTCTGCTGCTGGCCACCGCCCGTCACATTCCGCAGGCCAACGCCGCGCTGAAGAACGGCGAGTGGAAGCGCAGCAAGTACACGGGCGTGGAGCTGGCCGAGAAGACCCTCGGCGTCGTGGGCCTCGGGCGCATCGGCGCGCTCGTCGCCCAGCGCATGTCCGGCTTCGGCATGAAGGTCGTCGCCTACGACCCCTACGTGCAGCCCGCGCGCGCCGCGCAGATGGGCGTCAAGGTGCTGACGCTGGACGAGCTGCTCGAGGTCTCCGACTTCATCACCGTCCACCTGCCCAAGACCCCCGAGACGGTCGGTCTGATCGGCGACGAGGCGCTGCGCAAGGTCAAGCCCAGCGTGCGCATCGTCAACGCCGCGCGCGGCGGGATCGTCGACGAGGAGGCGCTGTACTCGGCGCTGAAGGAGGGCCGGGTCGCCGGCGCCGGCCTCGACGTGTACGCGAAGGAGCCCTGCACGGACTCCCCGCTGTTCGAGTTCGACCAGGTCGTGGCCACCCCGCACCTCGGCGCGTCCACCGACGAGGCGCAGGAGAAGGCCGGCATCGCCGTCGCCCGCTCGGTGCGCCTCGCCCTCGCCGGCGAGCTCGTGCCCGACGCGGTGAACGTCCAGGGCGGCGTCATCGCCCAGGACGTCAAGCCCGGACTGCCCCTCGCCGAGCGCCTCGGCCGCATCTTCACCGCCCTCGCGGGCGAGGTCGCGGTCCGCCTCGACGTCGAGGTGTACGGCGAGATCACCCAGCACGATGTGAAGGTGCTGGAGCTCAGCGCGCTCAAGGGTGTGTTCGAGGACGTCGTCGACGAGACCGTGTCCTACGTCAACGCGCCGCTGTTCGCGCAGGAGCGCGGGGTCGAGGTCCGCCTGACCACCAGCTCCGAGTCCGCCGACCACCGCAACGTGGTCACCGTGCGCGGCACGCTCTCGGACGGCGAGGAGGTGTCGGTCTCCGGCACGCTGGCCGGCCCGAAGCACCTCCAGAAGATCGTCGCGGTCGGCGAGTACGACGTCGACCTCGCCCTCGCCGACCACATGGTCGTCCTCAAGTACGAGGACCGTCCCGGTGTCGTCGGCACGGTCGGTCGTATCTTCGGCGAGGCGGGCATCAACATCGCCGGCATGCAGGTCGCTCGTGCGGCGGCGGGCGGGGAGGCGTTGGCCGTGCTGACCGTGGACGACTCGGTTCCGGCTGCGGTGCTGGGGGAGGTCGCGGCGGAGATCGGCGCGACGTCCGCCCGTGCGGTGAACTTGGTCTGACCGCTCGTTTCCGGTGACCGTCGGTCGAGGTCGCCGTCCCTGGGGGCTGCCGCCCCCAGGCCCCCGCTGTCGGCCCCCAAGGGCCTCGTCCTCAAACGCAGGACGGGCTGTTGTGCCGACCTGGGCCACAAAGGCGCCGGACGTGCTGAGGTTTCTCAGTTCGTCCGGCGTTCTGCGTTGCGCAGCGTCGCCGTCGCCGCCACGGCCGCCCCCGCCAGCAGCACCGCCCCCGCGATCGCCGCGCCGTGCATCCCGTGGGTGAAGGCCTCCCGTGCCGCCGTCGCCAGGGCGTCTCCCGTGCGCCCGGGGAGTCGGCCGGCGGCGGCCAGTGCGCCGCCGAGGGTCTCCCGGGCCGGCGCCGGGGCCGAGGCCGGGATGTCGTGGCGGTAGATCGCCGTGCCGATGGAGCCGAGGGTCGCCATGCCCAGCGCGCCGCCGAACTCCGCGCCGGTCTCCAGCAGGGAGGACGCCGAGCCGGCGCGTTCGACCGGGGCCGTGCTCATCGCGAGGTCGGTCATCTGGGAGATCACCATGACGATCCCGGAGGCGAGGACCCCGGCGGCGGTCAGCGCGAGCCACAGCGAGTCGGCGCCGACGAGGGCCAGCAGGGCATAGCCGGCCGAGGCGGTCGCGAAGCCCGCCGCGACGACGTGGGCCCGGTCGACGCCCTTCTGGACCAGGACGGTGGCCAGCGGGGCCGCCGCGCCGATCGGCACCGAGGGCAGCAGCGCCCACAGGGCCGCTTCCAGCGCGCTCTTGCCGAGCACCGACTGCAGGTACTGCGTGGTGAAGAACGCCGAGCCCAGCATCGCGAACGACGAGACGAGGTTCAGGACGACCGCGGGGGCGAAGCCGCGGCCGCGGAACAGGTCCGGGGAGATCATCGGCGAGGCCGCCGTGCGCTGACGGTGGACGAAGAGGGCCCCGAAGAACAGACCGACGACGATCGAGACGACGTACTCCGTGTGCCAGCCGTCGGAGGGGATCTCCTTGAGGCCGTAGACGACGGGGAGGACGGCGGCCATCGACAGGGGGACGCTCGGCCAGTCGAAGCGGCCGGGCTTCGGGTCCCTGGACTCGGGGAGCAGGATCGGGCCGAGGACGAGGAGCAGCGCCATCGCGGGCAGGTTGACCAGGAAGATCGAGCCCCACCAGAAGTACTGGACGAGCACCCCGCTCATCACCGAGCCGAGTGCGATGCCGGCCGTCATCACGCCGGACCACAGGCCGATCGCCTTCGCGCGCTGGCCGGGGTCGGTGAACATGGTGCGGATCAGGGCCATCGTCGAGGGCATCAGGGTCGCGCCGCCGATGCCGAGGACCGCGCGGGCCGCGATGAGGGTCTCGGCGCTGTCGGCGTAGGCGGCGATCAGCGATGCGGCGCCGAAGGCCGCGGCGCCGATGAGCAGCAGCCTGCGGCGGCCGATGCGGTCGCCGAGCGAGCCCATCGTCATCAGCAGGCCCGCCAGCACGAACGCGTAGACGTCGAAGATCCACAGCTGCTGGGTGCCGCTGGGATCCAGGTCCGCGCTGATCGCCGGGATGGCGAAGTAGAGGACGGAGACGTCCATCGAGACCAGCAGCAGCGGAAGCATCAGGACGCCGAGGGCGGTCCATTCGCGGCGGCCGGCGCGGGCGGCCGGGGTGGTGGCGGTGCTTGTCGGGTTCGTCATGGCAGTGACTGTACGAGCGTATTAAACGGTTGTCTAGAACGAATGTATAAGTCGCCCGTGTAAGTCATCTGTATAAGTCATCTGTATGGGACGGTTGTATGGATCGGCGGTAGGGTGAGGGTCATGGGACACCGTGAGGATCTGCTCGAGGGCGCGAAGCGCTGCCTGCTGGAGAAGGGGTTCCTGCGCACGACCGCGCGGGACGTCGTCAAGGAGTCGGGGACGAACCTGGCGTCCATCGGCTACCACTACGGCTCGAAGGACGCCCTGCTGGTGCAGGCCTACGTCTCGCTGATCGAGGCCGCCGGCGACGACTTCGACCCCGGCCGGGACGCGGGCGGCGAGGCGACGGCGCCCGCCGGATCGCTGGCGCGCTTCCAGGAGGTGTGGGCCAGCGTCATCGGCTCGCTGCCCGAGTCGCGGGCGATCTGGCTGCTGAGCTTCGAGATCATCCTCCAGGGCGACCGGCTCCCCGAGGTGCGCAAACTTCTCGCCGAGGCGCAGGAGCAGGGCCGCTCGGGGATCGTGCCCCTGTTCAACGGCGTCCCGGAGGCGGAGCTCGACCAGGAGACCGTCGACACCGAGGGGCGCTTCTACCAGACCCTGCTCAACGGGCTCATGGTCCAGTGGCTCTTCGACCAGGGCTCCGCGACCAGCGCCGAGCAGCTCACCGAGGGCCTTCGGCGGGTGATCGCGGGGGCCGAGGGGGTCAAGGGCGTCGAGGGGGCTGACGGGGCTGACGGGGCTGAGGGGAGCTGATCCGCCCGTCCCGCATCTCCAGAACCCGGTCCGCGAAGTGCCGTACGACGGCCCGGTCGTGGCAGATGAACAGATAGCCGAGGCCCAGCTCGTCCTGGAGATCGGCCAGCAGGTTCAGCACTCCGGCCCGTACGGACGGGTCCAGGGCCGACACCGGTTCGTCGAGGACCAGCAGGCGCGGCTCGGAGGCGAGCGCGCGGGCGATGCCGGCGCGCTGGCACTGACCGCCGGACAGCTCGTCGGGCCGCCGGTCGCCGTACGACGGGTCCAGGCCGACCCGGTCGAGCAGCTCGGCCACCCGGGCCGGGCCGTCGGCCGCGCTCCAGCGTCCCTGCGCCTTCAGCGGCTCCGCCACCGCGTCGCGGATGCGGTGGCGGGGGCTGAGGGAGCCGTAGGGGTCCTGGAAGACCGGTTGCATACGGGGACGCAGCGGGCGCAGCTCGCGTTCGGTGAGGGTCGTCAACTCCCGTCCCTCGAACATGACTTGGCCCGCGTTCGGGCGGCGCAACTGGAGTACCGCGAGCGCGGTGGAGGACTTGCCGCAGCCGGACGGGCCGTCGAGGGCGAGGGTCTCGCCCGGTTCCAGGGCGAAGGAGACGCGGTCGACGGCGGTGAACGAGCCGTAGCGCACGACGAGGTCGCGGACGTCGAGCAGGGGGTTCATGCGTGCTGTCGCCTGTTCTGCTCGGGGAACAACTCGTCCGGTGCGTGGGGGACTTCGTGCGCCCGATGACAGGCCGTCAACCGTCCGTCGATCTCCCGGAGTTCCGGCTCCTCGACCGTGCAGCGGTCCGTCGCCAGCGGGCAGCGCGGTGCGAAGGCACAGCCCGGCGGGAGCGCGCCCGGGGCGGGCGGGACGCCGGGGAGGGTGGGCAGGCGGCGGCGCCGGGGGCCGTCCGGTCGCGGGAGGGAGGCCAGCAGGCCTGCGGTGTAGGGGGCCCGGGGGCGGTCCGACACCGCCCGCACCGGGCCGAGTTCGACGGCCCGGCCCGCGTACATGACCAGCATGCGGTCCGCGTGGTCGCGGACGACGTCCAGGTCGTGGGTGACCAGGACGAGCGCGGCGCCGACCGCCTCGCGCTGCTCCGCGAGCAGCTTCAGCACCAGCTCCCGGCGGTCGGCGTCCAGTGCGGTGGTCGGTTCGTCGGCCACCAGGATCTCCGGTTCGTTCACGGTGGCCATCGCGATGACCGCCCGCTGGCGCATGCCTCCGGAGAACTCGTGCGGGTACGCGCGTGCCGCCCGGGCCGCGTCGGGGATGCCCACCCGCTCCAGCGCGGCCACCGCCCGTGCGTGCGCCTCCCGGCGTCCTGCGCGCCGCACCGACCGTACGGCCGCGGCGAGTTGGTCGCCGACCCGATGGACGGGGGACAGCGCCGAGAGGGCGTCCTGGGGGACCAGGGCGATACGGCGGCCCCGCGCGCCGGACAGGTCCGGGCGGACCGTCCCTGCGGTCGCCGCCTGTCTCGGCAGCATGCCCAGCAGCGCCGACGCGGTCAGGCTCTTGCCCGCGCCCGACTCGCCCACCAGGGCGAACACCTCGCGGGCCCGGACGTCGAACGACACCCCGCGCACGGCTTCGTCGCCGCCGAAGGAGATACGCAGGTCACGCACGGAGAGCAGGGGCTCAGACGCCAACGAGGGTCTCCTTGTTCATCGTCTTCGTCGTCTTCGTCGTCTTCGGCATCTGGTTCTTCCGGTTCGTCGTCGTCCGGTCCTTCGCGGTCCGGGCGGCCCCGCGCCCCTGGGTGTACGCCGCTCCCGTCACCGCCAGTCCCGCGAGCAACGCCAGGGCGACGGCCGGGGACAGAGCCGCCCAGGGGGCCCGTTCCACATAGGCGCGGGACTCGTCCAGGAGGAGTCCCCACTCGGGGGCGGGCGGCTGGGCGCCCAGGCCCAGGAAGCCCAGGGAGGCGAGCGCGAGGGCGATGCCGGGCAGGCGGAGGAGGGCGTGGCGGGCGACCGGGGCCGCCACCGACGGGAGCACGTGCCGGGTGAGGATCCAGGACGGGGACGCGCCGATCGCCCGCTGGGCGGTGAGATACGCCGACGCCCGCACCTCCTGCACCAGGGCCGCCGCGTGCGCGGCCGGCGGGGGCCAGGAGATCAGGGCGACCGCCAGGGCGGCCCCGCCGGTTCCGGGTCCGGCCGCCGCGGCGACCAGGATGCCGACGATCACGGGCGGCAGGGCGTTGGCGATGTCCGCCGCGCCCGCCGCGACGCCCGGCAGGAACCCCAGGGCCAGGGACACGACCAGGCTGAGCAGACAGACGGCGGCCGCCGTGCCGACCGTGGTCGCGGCCCCATGGCCGAGCCGGGCCAGCACATCCCGTCCGAGCCCGTCCGTGCCGAGCGGATGCGCCCACGACGGCCGCGCCAGTCGCGCGGCCGTGTGCACCGCGTACGGATCGCGCAGCAGCCCCCACCCGATCGCCGTCAGCAGTACGGCGGCCAGGGTCAGCGGGATCGCCGGGCGGACGCGGACCGGGTGGGCCGGGGGCGGTTGCAGCGACGCGTCCCGCAGCGCCGGGCCCAGCAGTCGTCGCCGGGCCGACGCCGCCGTCGCGCCCGTGACGAGGCCGAGCAGCAGCAGGGCCAGCACCGACCCCTGGAGCAGCGGCAGGTCCTGCGACTTGGCCGCGCCCAGCGCCGTACGCCCGATGCCGGGGATCGCGAACACCGTCTCCACCGCGACCGCGCCGCCCGTCAGACCCACGGCGGCCATCCCGAACTGCGGGACCAGCGGCGGGAGTACGCGGCGCAGGGCGGCCGCCGAGATCCGGGCCCGGCCGACGCCCGCGCCCCGCCACAGCTCGACCCACCGCTCCTCCAGCACCGCGGGCAGCGCGTCCGCGACCAGGCGTCCGAGGAGCCCGCCCGCCGGGACCCCGAGGGCGACGGCGGGCAGGACCAGGTGCTGCGGCCCCTGCCATCCGGAGGTCGGCAGCCACCCCAGCCACACCCCGCACACCAGCAGCCCCACCGTGGCCAGCAGGAACTCCGGTACGGCGGCCAGCATCGCCGCCCCCGCCCCGGCCGAGGCGTGTCCCCGGCGCAGGACCGGTGCGACGAGCACGACGGCGAGCAGTACCGCCACGCCGAGGGCCGCGCCCATGAGCGCCAGCGACACCTGGAGGCCGGCCGCGACCGACGGCAGGACGTCGGTCCCGGAGACCCAGGACGTGCCGAGGTCGCCGTGGGCCAGGCGGGCCGCCCAACTCCCCAGCAGGGAGAGGGGACCCGCGTCCAGGCCGAGGTCGCGGCGGATCGCGTCCAGGGCCTCCCGGGTGGGCTCCTGCTCGGCGGAGCGGGCGCGCAGGACGGTCAGCGCGGGGTCGCGGCCGGAGAGCCAGGGCAGCAGCCCCACGGCGGCGACGACCCCGAGGAGGGCGACGGCGCGGGTGAACCCGGCGGCGGTGGGCCTCACTTGACGTAGGTGGCGGCCGTGACCAGCTCCCGCTCGCGCGGGTCGTGCGCGACCGCGACGACCCCGGCGGCGTCGCCCTGGATCACCCGCTCGTGCAGCATCGGCACGGCCGCGTCGGTCGCGAGGACGGCGGCCTCGGCGGCGACGACGGCCTTACGGCGCGCGTCACCGGTGGGCGTCTCGGCGGCCTTCTTCAACTCGGCGTCCACGGAAGGGTCCTGGAGCTGGGCGATGTTGAAGGAGCCGTCGGAGGCGAAGTCGCTGTAGAGGTAGGCGGCCGGGTCGCCGGAGTCCAGGACGGTGGCCCGGGAGAGGATGAACGCGTCGAACGCGCCCGCCAGTGCGTCGGATTCGATGTTCGCGTACTCGCGCACCTCCAGCTTCACCTTGAACCCGGCTTTCTGCAGCTGCTGTTGGAGGGCGGCGGCCACCTCGGGCAGCTCGGCGCGGTCGGTGAAGGTGCCGATGGTGACGGTCTTTCCGGCCGGATCGCCGGCGTCGGCGCGTCGCACCGGCGTGCGCAGTCCGGCCGCCCACGGCAGCGCGGGTCCCAGCAGCCCCTCGGCGACGTCGGCGCGTCCCTCGTACACGCCCTTCACGATCGACTCGGCGTCGATCGCCTCCCGGGCGGCGGCCCGCAGCGAGGCGTCCTTGAAGACGCCCTTCCCGGTGTTGAGGTAGAGGGTGTTGGTGCGCGGCATCGGCACCTCGGTGATCAGGTCCTCGTCCAGCAGCGCGGCCTGGGACACCGGGACCGCCTCGACGATGTCGGCCTCCCCGCTGCGCAGCGCGGCGGCGCGGGCGGTGCCGTCGGGCACGAACCGTACGTCGATGCCGGGGGCCTTGGCCCTGTCGCCCCAGTAGGCGTCGTAGCGGTCGAGGGCGGCCGAGGCGGTGCCGTCGACCCGGGTCAGCTCGAAGGGGCCGGTGCCCGCGCCGACGGGGTTCACCGTCTTCCCCGTGTACGCCTTCGCCGCGAGGACCGACAGCTGCGGCGAGCTGAGCCGCTGCGGGACCAGAGGGTCCTCGTCGGCCGTGGTGACGGTGACCGTGTCGGAGTCGGCGGCCTTCGCGGTCAGTTCGACGCCGTCCAGGATGCGGGGCTTGGGGGCGGCGGTGGCGGCCTTGGTCAGCGACCGCACGACGGCGTCGGCGTCGAGTGCCGTGCCGTCGTGGAAGGTGACGCCGTCGCGTATCTCGAAGGTCCAGGTGCGGCCCGACTGCTGCCACTCGGTGGCGAGCGCGGCCTCGGGGTCGCCGTCCGCGTCCAGCTTCACCAGGGTCTCGGCGGTCGACCAACGGGAGAGCTTGAAGGCGTCGTCGGAGAGCGGGGACAGGCCCGAGCGCGGCGGCTGCATCATCGCGATGCGCACACGCCTGCCCTCCGTGTCCGTGGAGCCGTCCGCGGCGGATCCGTCGCCGGTGAAACACCCGGTGAGCAGCGCCGAGGCGGCCGTGAGGGCGGTGACGGGGAGCAGACGGCGAGCGGGCAGGCGCATGGAACCCTCCGGGTAAAGGGGCGGGTAAAGGGGTGGTCAAGGCGAGTGCGCCGACAGTAGCATGATGATAATCGTTTTCAATATCGAGTTCGCTTCTCGGCGGCGGTCTCCACGGCGGCTTCCACGGCGGTCTCCACAGCGGTCTCCGAGGGGAACTGCCCCGGCGGACCGCGCGTCGAGAAGATCGTGACGAACATCGACGACCCCTTCCTCGACGGCCCCTCCCACCGCTCCGGCCCCGCCGACCCTTCCGCCCCCGCCGACCTCGCCGACCTCTCCCGTACCTGGGACGCCCTCCGCCAGCTGAAGACCTCGGCCCGCGACGCCGACTCCGACCGCGCGGTCCTCGACTGCGCCGCCCGTCTCGCCGCCGCCCCCGACGGGGAGAGCGCCCTCATCTGGACCCTCGGGCTCGCGCTGATGGCCCCGTACGCGGCCTGGATACCCGGCGAGGGAGTCGAGCGAGCGGCCTGGGAGGCGCTGGAGGCCACGGACCGCGAGCTGCGCGACCGCCCCTGCGACCACGCCTCGCACCCGTACCGGATCCATGACGCCGAAGAGGACGACTGGCACCTCGCCGGCACGGTGCGACGGCTCGCGGCCGCCGAGGCGGACGAGACGGCCGAGTGGGAGGAGGAACAGCCGCGCGACGAATGGCTCTGCCCGCGCAACGTCGCCGGCTACGCCCGCATCGCCCTCGACATCCTCGACCCGGGCTCGGTGTCGGACGTTCCGCCCCGGCTTCCGGCGGAGATCCAGAGCGACATCAAGTCGCTGTCGTCGGTGCTGAACCTCTATCCCTACGGCGACCCCGACGACGACCTGGCTCCCCAGGCCTGGAGCCTCTCCGTCGCCGGCGACGGAGACCGCCCCGGACGGCTGCTGGTCGCCAGGGCGATCAGCTGGCACATCGCGTCCGGCCTGGTACACCGGAAGTCGATCTTCGACGACCTCATCGAGGCCTTGGAGGAGACGTTGCCGCACTACGCCGGGGCGACCTGCGAGCACGCCGGGCACCCGGACCTGGAGAACAGCAGCCCGGAGGCCGCCGAGACCGGCCTACGGCTGAGCTGCCCCGCCGGACGGGCGATCTACGAGCGCGATCGCGAGGACTGGGACAACCCTCCCCTGGACGAGCTGCTGTGCCCGGCCCGCCTGGAGGAGGTCGCCGAGGAGACGCTGTCGACCCTGGTGGAGGGCCGCGACCGAATCTTCGGCGACCTCCCCACCGCCCACCTCGACGCCGAGTACCTGCGCGCGGACGGCCGCCTGGAGATCGAGAAGATAGCCGAACGCCTCGAACTCCAGGGCCGGAACGAGCAGTACGCCGACGGTCTGGGCCTGTGGGCCGCCCGCCGACACGAGTCCGCCGACGCCCGTGAACGCGCCGTCCTGCTGCTCACCGCCCACCAGGCGACGCAGATCGCCTACCCGAGCCCGCTGTACGCCGTGACCCGCGGTGTCCTCGACCTGATGCGCACCGTCGCCGCCGCGCCCCAGCCCGCCGACTGCGCCCACCCCGACGAACACCCGGCGCTGCAGCGAGCGGAGTTCCGGCACGGTCTGGCACACCTCTACGCCCCCGACGAGTTCCCGCCCACCGAGCACTCCCGCAGCCTGGAGTCCTGGACGTGCCCGCGGTTCGCCGCGACGGTCGCCCAGGAGTGCATCGAGAGCCTGGAGGACGTGTACCAGCTCGATGAGGACGAAGAGGAGGAGGGCGAGGGCGAGTAGGGAGTAGCGAGTACAGCGTCAGGCAGAGGCCTCGGCCGTGCGGTCGGCGCGGTCCCTGCGGTCCATGGGATACACGCTGCCGGCGATCGCCAGCGCCGTGCGGACGAAGGCGGCCACGGCGGGGGAGCGGGACTCCTGCGGCCAGGCCAGGGCGAGTTCGAGGGGCGGGAGGTCGCTCACGGTCCGGTAGGCGACGCCCGGCCGGGGGTGGCGTCGGGCGATCGACGCCGGCGGAAACCACAGGATGCTGCCCAGTTCGACGAGGCTGAAGATCTGGGTCTGGTCCCGGAAGCGGTGCGGGCTCGCCGTGGCCGAGAGGTGGGCCGACGGCGGCCGGTCGTCGTCGCGGGAGTCGGTCGGGGCGAGCGGAGGGAGGCACTCCCGGTCCGCGGGACGCCCGTCGGGCAGGACCCTTCCCGCGAGGTCGGCCAGCCGCAGGCGGCTGTGCGCGGCCAGCGGATCGGTCGCCGCGACGGCGAGGAGACGCGGTTCGGTCAGCAGCGGTTCGACGTCGAGGCCGCGGACGTCGAACGGCCGGGGCAGCAGGGCGAGGTCCGCGCGGCCGTCGCGCAGCGCCGGCACCTGCTCCTCGCGTCCGCCGAGCAGGAGTTCCACGGGGAGGGCAGCCGCCTCGTCCCGGTAGGCGGCGAGGATCCGCGGCAGCAGTCCGCCGTCGTAGTCGGCCTTGAGCGCCAGGCGCAGCGCGGGCCGGGACTGCCCGGCGTGCCGGGCCCGCCGGGCGGCGGCGGTGACCGCGTCGAGCGCCGTGCGGGCGTCGCGCAACAGGATCTCGCCGGCGGACGTGAGGGCGACCCGGCGCGTGGTCCGCTCCAGCAGCGTCACGCCCAGCTGCCGTTCCAGCTCGCGGATCGCCCGCGACAGCGGAGGCTGCGCCATGCCCAGCCGCTGCGCCGCCCGTCCGAAGTGCAGTTCCTCGGCGACGGCCACGAAGTACCGGAGTTGTCTGACCTCCAGATCACTCATACCTCCACGGTATCAGTGGCGTCGAGATCGGTCCTTCAGGTCTGCTGCCGCCGCGAGTTGACTGAAGAACGTCCTCCCACCCGCGGTTCTGTCACTTCTGTCAGGGGTTCTCATGATCGTCGTCACTGCTCCCACCGGTCAGATCGGCCGGCGGACGCTCGACCGGCTGCTGGCCGCCGGAGCGCCGGTCCGGGTGATCGTGCGCGACGCCGCCCGCCTCCCCGGCGCGGTGCGCGAGCGGGCCGAGGTCGTCCAGGGCTCGCACGGCGACCCGGACGTGGTCGCCGAGGCGTTCGCCGGGGCGGACTCCGTCTTCTGGCTGGCGCCGCCGAACCCGCGCGCCGACAGCCTCGACGCCGTGTACGCGGAGTTCAGCCGGCCGGCGAGCGTGGCCCTGGAGACCCAGGGCGTCAAGCGGGTCGTCGCCGTCTCGGCCCTCGGCCGCGGCACGCCCCTGGCCGACCGCGCCGGTCATGTCACCGCCTGCCTCGCCATGGACGACCTGCTGGCCGGCGCCGGTGTGAGCTACCGGGCCCTGGCCCTGCCCTCGTTCATGGACAACCTGCTGCGCCAGACCGAACTGATCAGGGAGCGGTCCCTGTTCACCTCGCCCTGCTCGGGAAGCCTCGCGAGGCCCGCCTGTGCCGTCGACGACATCGCCGCGGTCGCCGCGGACCTGCTGCTCGACGGCGCGTGGAGCGGGGTGGAAGAGGTGCCCGTGCTGGGGCCGGAGGACCTGTCCTTCGACGACATGGCCCGGATCATGTCCGAGGTGCTGGAGCGTCCGATCCGCTTCCGGCAGGTTCCGGGCCCGGAGTACAGGGCCCAGATGCTGGGGTTCGGCATGTCCGAGGCCATCGTCCAGGGGCTGTGGGACATGGCGGTCGCCAAGGACGCCGGACTCGACAACGCCGTGCCGCGCACCGCCGCCGCCCGTACGCCCACCACCTTCCGCCAGTGGTGCGAGAACGTGCTCAAGCCGGCCGTCCTGGCGTGAGCAGGCACTCGTGAGCAGGCACTCGTGAGCAGGCACTACAGCCGGGCCCGCTTCAGGGCCATGTGCAGCAGCAGCCGGTCCTCCCCGTCGGCCAGGTCCAGGCCCGTCAGCTGCTCCACCCGCGACAGCCGGTAGTACAGGGTCTGCCGGTGGATCCCCAACTCCGCCGCCGTCACGCCGGCCTGGCCCGCGCGGTCGAGGTAGACCTCGGCGGTGCGGGACAGTTCCCGGTGGGCGGGGGAGAGCAGGGTGCGTACGGCCGGGTCGGGGGCGCTGTCCGGGGGCAGCGCCGTGAGCAGGCGGAACGGGCCGATCGACGCCCACCGGGCCACCGGCCCCAGGCGCGGCTCGGCCCGCGCGGCCCGCGCCGCCGCCGAGGCCTCCTGCCAGGCGGCGCCCAGTTCCGCGAGTCCCGCGCGCCCGGCGGCCACCCCGGCCCCCGCCGCGCCGCCCCCGCCCGCCCGCTCCAGCAGCCGGGCCGCCGCCGAGGTCGCCGGGGTCAGGACGTCCGTCGAGCGCAGCCGGACCAGCACCGCCAGACACTGGCCCGCCGCTCCCCACGGGGCCGTGCACAGCGCCGTCGCTCCCGGCAGGGTGCGCAGCGAGGGGGCGTCGTCCGGGTCGGCGGAGGGCCAGGGGGCCACGCAGACCACCGTGTGCGGGCCGTCCGCGCGGGCGCCGAGCGCGCTGCGCAGCTCCGCCACCGCCATGTCGCGCGGCCAGCCGTGTTCGGCGGTCAGCACCGCCCGCAGTTCCCGGGTGAGGTCGGCGCCGTGCTGGGCCTCGTCCGCGAGCAGCGCGCCGATCCGGCCGGCCACCTCCATCGCCGCCGCCAACTGGGCCTCCGACGGCCCCGGATCGTCGTCGAGCAGCCAGACGTAGCCGAGGACGACCCCCCGATGGCGTACGGGGAGGCAGACGCGCCCCCGGTAGACCCCCGCCTCCGGGGTCGGCGGGATCCGGACGGGGCCGCTCGCGCGGGTGATGCCGAAGCCCTCGAACCAGGTGCGGATCGCCGCCGTCGAGCGGCGGGTCAGGATCGAGCGGGTGCGGACGGGGTCCAGCGCCGTCGGATCCAGGTCGCCCTCACCGTCGTACGCCCCGAAGGCGATCAGTTCGAAGTCCCGGTTCTCCAGGGTCGCGGGGGCGTCCAGGAGCTCGGAGATCTCGTCGACGAGCTCCTGGTAGTCGCCCTGGTGGTCGCCCTTGTTGTCGGCCGTCACCCCGGCATTCTCCCGCATCCCCCGGCCGCCTTCATACATATGTCTGAGATCCCGGGCACGGATGCGTGACAGCTGTCGATGGCCGACGATCGGAGGGATCCTTAGGTTTCACGGTGGTTCTATCTGCTGGTTTGTGGAGGTGCCCCGTGCTGGGTCCCGTGATTCTTGCCGCGTCGCGCAGCGACCGGATGCGACGTCTGATCTCGGCGGCCCCGGTGACCAGGCAGGTCGTCGACCGCTTCATCCCGGGGGAGACGGTCGACGAGATCGTGCCGATCGTCCGGGAGCTCACCGATCGCGGCCTGGAGCTGACGATGGACGTCGTCGGCGAGGACATCACCCGCCCCGAGCAGGCCGCCGCCGCCCGGGACGCCTACCTGGAGCTGATCGACCGGCTCAAGGAGCTGGAGCTGGGCGAGCGCGCCGAGATGTCGGTGAAGCTGTCCCTGTTCGGCCAAGCGCTGGACGGCGGCCACGAGCTGGCCCTCGCCAACGTCCGCCCGGTCGTCGAGGCCGCCGCCGCCATCGGCACCACCGTCACCCTCGACGCCGAGGACCACACCACCCTCGACTCGATGTTCGCCATCCACGAGGAGCTGCGGCGGGACTTCCCGCAGACCGGCTGCGTCATCCAGGCCTACCTCTTCCGCACCGAGGCCGACGCCCGCCGCCTCGCCGCGAACGGCAGCCGCGTACGGCTCGTCAAGGGCGCGTACAAGGAGCCCGCAGAAGTCGCGTACCAGCTCAAGCACGAGATCGACAAGGCGTACGTCCGGATCCTGCGCACCCTGATGGAGGGCGAGGGATACCCGATGATCGGCTCCCACGACCCCCGGCTCATCTCCATCGCCCAGGAACTCGCCCGGCGCGCCGGCCGCAAGCTCGACGAGTACGAGTTCCAGATGCTGTACGGCATCCGCAGCGACGAGCACCTCCGCCTGGCCGCCGAGGGCCACCGCATGCGCGTCTACACCGCCTACGGCACCGACTGGTACGGCTATTTCATGCGACGTTTGGCCGAAAGGCCCGCCAACCTGGTGTTCTTCCTGCGAGGCGTGATCACGCGTGGCTGATTCAACCTGGCTGTGCCGCGGCTTCTGCCGGGGGTCCGGAGGCTGTCCCCCGGGCAGGCACAGCGTCCGCTCGACCCTCACCGAGGGCTGACCCGAACACCCGCTCACGTACAAGGAGTTACGGATCCCATGGACGCTGTGACCCAGGTCCCCACCCCCGTCAACGAGCCGGTGCACGGCTATGCGCCCGGCTCGCCCGAGCGCGCCCGTCTGGAGGTCAGGCTCAAGGAGCTGGCCGAGAACCCGATCGACCTGCCGATGACCATCGGCGGCGAGAAGCGCATGGGCGGCGGCGAGGCCTTCCAGGTCGTCCAGCCGCACAACCACCGGGCGGTCCTCGGCACCCTCCGCAACGCGACCCAGGCCGACGCCCAGGACGCGATCGACGCGGCCCTCGCCGCCGCGCCCGCCTGGCGCTCGATGGCCTTCGACGACCGCGCCGCGATCATCCTGCGCGCCGCCGAACTGCTGGCCGGCCCGTGGCGCGAGACCATCGCCGCCTCCACCATGCTCGGCCAGTCGAAGACCGCCCAGCAGGCCGAGATCGACAGCCCGTGCGAACTGGTCGACTTCTGGCGCTTCAACGTCAAGTACGCCCGCGACCTGCTCGCCGAGCAGCCCCCGGCCAACTCCCCGGGCGTCTGGAACCGCCTCGACCACCGTCCGCTGGAGGGGTTCGTCTACGCGATCACGCCGTTCAACTTCACGGCGATCGCGGGCAACCTGCCGACCGCGCCCGCGCTCATGGGCAACGTCGTGGTCTGGAAGCCGTCCCCGACGCAGACCCACGCGGCCGTCCTGCTGATGCAGCTGCTGGAGGAGGCCGGGCTGCCCAAGGGCGTCATCAACCTCGTCACCGGCGACGGCGTCGAGGTCTCCAAGGTGGCTCTCGAGCACCGCGACCTCGCGGGCATCCACTTCACCGGCTCCACCAGGACCTTCCAGCACCTGTGGAAGACGGTCGGCGCCAACATCGAGAAGTACCGCGCCTACCCGCGCCTGGTCGGCGAGACCGGCGGCAAGGACTTCGTCGTCGCCCACCCCAGCGCCGACAAGGCCGTCCTGAAGACCGCCCTCACCCGCGGCGCCTTCGAGTACCAGGGCCAGAAGTGCTCCGCTACCTCCCGGGCGTACGTCCCGGCGTCGATCTGGAACTCCGGCTTCAAGGAGGAGTTCGCGGCCGAGGTCGACTACCTGACCATGGGCGACGTCACCGACCTGGCCAACTTCATCGGCGCCGTCATCGACGAGCGCGCCTTCGCCAAGAACAAGACCGCCATCGACCGCGCCAAGTCGGACCCGACCTGCACGATCGTCGCGGGCGGCTCCTACGACGACTCGGTCGGCTACTTCGTCCGCCCGACCGTCATCGAGTGCAGCGACCCCGAGAACGAGGTCTTCACCACCGAGTACTTCGGCCCGATCCTGGCGGTCCACGTCTACGAGGACGAGAAGTACGACGAGATGCTGACCCAGATGGAGTCGGCGTCGGACTACGCGCTGACGGGCGCGGTCGTCTCGGGCGACCGCGCGGCGGCCGCGTACACGATGGAGAAGCTGCGCTACGCGGCCGGCAACTTCTACATCAACGACAAGTCGACCGGCGCCGTCGTCGGCCAGCAGCCCTTCGGCGGCGGCCGCGCCTCCGGCACCAACGACAAGGCCGGCGCCCCGCAGAACCTGATGCGCTGGACGCTGACCCGCGCCATCAAGGAGACCCTGGTCGCCCCGACCGATTACACGTACCCGCACATGGGCTGACGCCCGCGCGCGCCCCGAACGGGCCAGGTCCTCCGGGACCTGGCCCCTTCCCGTGTGCGAGGCGGCGGACCGGCCGTGCGGGGCCGTCCGTCTCAGATAGTAGGAAGTCCGAGTAATTGTGGAGACAGGCGCGTGCTCCTCCCTTAGCTTTGTAGGAGCCGAACGTCTCGCTCGATCCAGCGAATGGCGGTCGTGAGCCGGGCCCGTGCAGGCAACCCCTGTGGCCGGTGCTCCCCGCCCCTCCGGCGTCTCGTAAACCTTTCCGAGCTCCCTGGTTCCTTGAAGGAGTCGATTTCCCATGGCCGAGACGACCGTCCGCCGCCGAGTCCGTCACCTCTCCCGCACGAGCGAGTCCGACCGCAAGAACGCCGCCGCCGCGCTCCAGCGCGCCCTCGACCGCCGGGACAACGGCGGCGAGACCGGCCACTGAGCCGCGCCCCGCAGGAGAACGCAGTCCGGGAGCCGCACCCGCACGGGGTGCGGCGCGGGTCCTGAACGGGACTTCAGGCCCCGCGTCGCACCTCGAACCGGTCGATGCGCCGTCCGTCCTCCGCGAGCGCCGACACCGTCAGCCGCGCCGACGGCCCGCCGACCGCCTCCACCGAGAGGTACGAGAAGCCCCGGTAGCGCACCCGCGACCACTCCACCGTCTCCGCCGCGTTCTCGCGCGAGCGCGTCCAGTGGAAGGTGTCGACGGAGTCGCGGTCGCGGACGTGTCCCTCGTAGCTCTCCGGCGCGTCCGCCGGAAAGCCGTACAGATCACGGCCGCCGCCGCCCGCCGTGACGTACACGGTCCCGTCCCGCGTCGGGTCCGTGGACCCGCCGACCGGAACCGTACGGCCCACCCGTCCGCCCTTCAGGGCGTCCGTCCGCTCGTACACGTGGTTGTGGCCGTTGACCACCAGGTCCACCTGGTACCGGTCGAACAGCGGCTGCCACTCGGCCCGCACCCCGCCGTCCGAGGCGTGCGCCGAGGTCGAGTAGGCGCAGTGGTGGAAGAAGACGACGACGAAATCGACGTCCGCCGCGGCGCGCAGGGTGCTCAGCGTCCGCTTCAGCCAGGCCGTCTGCCGACCCTCCGTGTAGCCCCGGTTCGCGGGGATCTCGTACGACACGTCGTTCGCGTCCAGCGCCACCACGCCCACGTTGCCGTACCGGAACGCGTACACGCCCGGGGCCGTGCGCGGGTCGAAGCCGTTGTCCGGGAGGGAGAAGCGGGCCAGCTGGCCGCCGTAGCCGTCGGGGGAGTACCAGGCCTCCATGTCGTGGTTGCCGGTCGTCACCATCCACGGCACCGACCGCGCCACCGGCTCGCTCTGCTTCAGGAACGCGTCCCAGGCGGTCGGGTCGTAGCCGTCCGACTTCTCGCCCCGGCCGGTGCCGTCGGCGTAGCAGATGTCGCCCGCGTGGAGATGGAAGGCGGGGGCGGCTTTCAGCAGCAGTCGGTCGATCGCCGCCGCCGAGCGGCCCACGCCCTGGTCGCCGAACGCGGTGAACACGAACCGCTCGGCGCCGGAGGGCGCCGTACGGAAGGACGCGACCGTGGCGCGGTGGGCCGCGTCGGCCGGGTCGAAGCCCTCGTGGCCGACGCCGTAGTAGTACGTCGAGCCGGGCAGCAGGTCGGCCACCGCCGCGTGCACGTAGTACTGGTCCAGCGCCCTGCGCACCCCGTCGACCCCCGGGGTGTGCAGGGCCCGCACCTCGGCCTTCACCTTCCCGCCCAGGTCGTCCGGGCGGGCGCCGATCCGGACGTACGGCGTGCGGACGGCGGCCGGGACCTGCCAGGAGATCCGCATCTGTGTGCGAGGGTCCGAGCCGAAGGCGAGATGGCGGCCGAAGGGGGCGACCGAGGAACCGGGGCCGGCGGCGGCGATGGTCGGACTCGCGCTCGAAGCCGCCGACGCCTTCGGCCCGGGGGAGTCGCCCCCGCACCCCGTCAGCAGCCCGCCCGCCGCCACCGCCCCCGCCGTCACCAGCGCGCGGCGCCTGGTCAGCTTGGTGCGCAGGTACTCGTACTGATCCGCCATGCTCATTCCGCGGGCCAGCTCGGGCGGAATGCCGACATCGGGTGTCTCCATGGATCCGAAGCTTCCCGCACGTCACAACGGGCGTCCTGCGTACGGGTGAACGCCAGTCGACCGAAGGACGCCGGTCCGCCGCCCGGTGTCCGGATGTGTCCGTATGCCGGACAGGCCATGTCATCCCATGGGACAAGGAGTACGGTGCCGACATGTCTCGCAGCATCAATCTCGCAGTGATCCCCGGTGACGGCATCGGCCAGGAGGTCGTGGCCGAAGGTCTCAAGGTCCTCTCCGCCGTCCTCCCGCAGGATGTGAAGCTGGAGACCAAGGAGTACGACTTCGGGGCCAAGCGCTACCACGCCACCGGTGAGACCCTCACCGACGCCGACCTCGAGTCCCTCCAGCAGCACGACGCGATCCTGCTCGGCGCCATCGGCGACCCGTCGGTCCCGTCCGGAGTGCTGGAGCGCGGCTTCCTGCTCAAGCTCCGCTTCGCCTTCGACCACCACGTCAACCTGCGTCCGTCGAAGCTCCTCCCGGGTGTCGCCACCCCGCTGGCCGGCCAGCCGGAGATCGACTTCGTCGTGGTCCGCGAGGGCACCGAGGGTCCGTACACCGGCAACGGCGGCACGATCCGCAAGGGCACCGAGCACGAGGTCGCCACCGAGGTCTCCGTCAACACGGCGTTCGGCGTCGAGCGCGTCGTCCGGGACGCCTTCGCCCGCGCCCAGGCCCGTCCGCGCAAGAAGCTGACGCTGGTCCACAAGAACAACGTGCTGACCTTCGCCGGTCACCTCTGGACGAACGTCTTCAACAAGGTGGCCGAGGAGTTCCCCGAGGTCACCACGGACTACATCCACGTGGACGCCGCGACGATCTACCTGGTCACGGACCCCGCGCGCTTCGACGTGATCGTCACCGACAACCTCTTCGGCGACATCATCACCGACCTCGCCGCGGCCGTCTCCGGCGGCATCGGCGTCGCCGCGAGCGGGAACATCAACCCGACCGGCGCGTTCCCGTCCATGTTCGAGCCGGTCCACGGCTCGGCCCCGGACATCGCCGGCCAGGGCAAGGCCGACCCCTCCGCCACGGTCCTGTCCGTCGCCCTCCTGCTGCGCCACCTCGGCTACGAGTCCGAGGCGGCCCGCATCGAGGAGGCGGTCTCCGCCGACCTCGCCGAGCGCACGGGCAAGCCCGCCCGCTCCACCTCCGAGATCGGCGACGCGCTCTCCGTACGAGTAGCCGGCTGACCCGCCGAGCTGCACCCAGCTGAACGTACCCAGCTGAACGAAGCCGTCGGGTCGCATTCGCGCCCGGCGGCTTCCGCATGTCCGCCGCCGGGTGACACCATCAACCCCGGGTCGCATCACGCCGTATTAACGCCGTTTTCTTCCTCGTGCCCCGCTTGCGATAATCGAACGCGGAGCCGCGGTATGAGGCACTGCTCGGACGTCCTAGCACCGGCCACTGGCCGTACGGGCGTGAGCGCGGCCCGTCACTACAACACCGGTGAAGGACAACCACTCATGACGACGCCCACGATCGAGCTCAAGCCCTCATCCAGCCCGCTGTCCGACGCGGAGCGGGAGGCGATCCTGGCGAACCCCGGGTTCGGCCGCCACTTCACCGACCACATGGTGACGATCAAGTGGACCGAGGGCCGTGGCTGGCACGACGGCCAGCTCGTCCCGTACGCGCCGATCCCGCTCGACCCGGCGACCAACGTCCTGCACTACGCCCAGGAGATCTTCGAGGGCCTGAAGGCGTACCGCCGTCCCGACGGTTCGGTCGCCACCTTCCGGCCGGACCAGAACGCCAAGCGCTTCCAGCGCTCCGCCCGCCGCCTGGCCATGCCCGAGCTGCCGGTCGAGACGTTCGTCGAGGCCTGCGACGCACTGGTGGCCCAGGACAAGGGCTGGGTGCCGGCGCACGGCGGCGAGGAGTCCCTCTACCTACGCCCCTTCATGATCGCGACCGAGGTCGGCCTGGGCGTCAAGCCGGCCAACGAGTACCTCTTCCTGGTCATCGCCTCCCCGGCCGGCGCGTACTTCGCCGGCGGTGTGAAGCCGGTGTCGATCTGGGTCTCCGAGGACCGTGTCCGCGCCGTCCCCGGCGGCATGGGCGACGCCAAGACCGGCGGCAACTACGCCGCCTCCCTGCTCGCCCAGGCCGAGGCCATCTCCAAGGGCTGCGACCAGGTCTGCTACCTCGACGCGGTCGAGCACCGGTGGGTCGAGGAGCTCGGCGGGATGAACCTGTACTTCGTCTACGGCGACCGGATCGTCACGCCCACGCTCACCGGCTCCATCCTGGAGGGCGTCACCCGCGACTCGCTCCTCAGCGTCGCCCGCGACCTCGGCTACACGGCCGAGGAGGGCCGCATCTCCATCGAGCAGTGGCAGCGGGACTCCGAGAGCGGCGCCCTGACCGAGGTCTTCGCCTGCGGTACGGCGGCCGTGATCACCCCGGTCGGCACGGTCAAGCGGGCCGGCGTCGAGTGGCAGCAGTCGGGCGCCGAGCCCGGCGAGGTCACCCTGCGCCTGCGCAGCGCCCTGCTGGACATCCAGCGCGGCACGGCCGAGGACAAGCACGGCTGGATGCACGAACTGGGCTGAGTGCCGTGGTGAGCGCCGCGCCGCTCGCATTCTGAGACGGGCGGTGGACGCGGGGGCGGTCTGTGCCAGACTGCCCCCGTGTTCTCGTTCGCCACGATTATTGGCAGCAGGCGCGCCGGTCCGCAGTGACCGCCACGTACGACCAGGTACGGGCGGCCATCGTCGTCCTCGACCCGCGCGCAGACCTCTCGCACCCGCGAGAGGTTTTTCGCTTTTCTGGCCCCACCACAGCCGGGAGCGAGCGTGCGAGAGACCATGAGGGGACGGTGGAGCCGGTCATTCCGGTAAGACCGAAGATTCACAACAGGAGCCTTGAGACATGACCGAGACGGAAACCAACGAGACCAGCGAGACCGGCGAACTCGACGACTCGTTCCACGTCTTCGACACCACCCTGCGCGACGGCGCCCAGCGGGAGGGCATCAACCTCACCGTCGCCGACAAGCTCGCGATCGCACGGCACCTGGACGACTTCGGCGTCGGCTTCATCGAGGGCGGCTGGCCCGGGGCCAACCCGCGCGACACCGAGTTCTTCGCCCGCGCCCAGCAGGAGATCGACTTCAGGCACGCCCAGCTCGTCGCGTTCGGCGCGACCCGCCGAGCGGGCGCGAAGGCGGCGGAGGACCCGCAGGTCAAGGCGCTGCTGGAGTCGGGTGCGCCGGTGATCACGCTGGTGGCGAAGGCCCACGACCGGCACGTCGAACTCGCCCTGCGCACCACGCTGGAGGAGAACCTGGAGATGGTGCGCGACACCGTCTCCTTCCTGACCGGCCAGGGCCGCCGGGTCTTCGTCGACTGCGAGCACTTCTTCGACGGCTACCGCGCCAACCCCGAGTACGCCAAGGCGGTCGTCCGCGCCGCCGCGGAGGCGGGCGCCGACGTCGTGGTCCTGTGCGACACCAACGGCGGCATGCTCCCGGCCCAGGTCCAGGCGATCGTCGCCACCGTCCTCGCCGACACCGGAGCCCGGCTCGGCATCCACGCCCAGGACGACACGGGCTGCGCGGTCGCCAACACGCTCGCCGCCGTCGACGCCGGCGCGACCCACGTCCAGTGCACGGCGAACGGCTACGGCGAGCGCGTCGGCAACTCCAACCTCTTCCCGGTGGTCGCCGCCCTGGAGCTGAAGTACGGCAAGAAGGTCCTCCCCGAGGGCGCGCTGCGCGAGATGACCCGGATCTCGCACGCGATCGCCGAGGTGGTGAACCTGACCCCCGCCACCCACCAGCCGTACGTGGGAGTCTCGGCCTTCGCCCACAAGGGCGGGCTGCACGCCTCCGCGATCAAGGTCGATCCGGCGCTGTACCAGCACATCGAGCCCGAGGAGGTCGGCAACACCATGCGCATGCTGGTGTCCGACATGGCGGGCCGTGCGTCGGTGGAGCTGAAGGGCAAGGAACTCGGCGTCGACCTCGGCGGCGACCGCGAGCTGGTCGGCCGGGTCGTCGAGCGGGTCAAGGAGCGCGAGCTCAAGGGCTACACGTACGAGGCGGCCGACGCGTCCTTCGAACTCCTCCTGCGCACCGAGATCCAGGGCGGCAAGCCCCTGCGCTACTTCGAGGTCGAGTCCTGGCGCGCGATCATCGAGGACCGCCCCGACGGCACCCACGCCAACGAGGCCACGGTCAAACTCTGGGCCAAGGGCGAGCGCATCGTCGCCACGGCGGAGGGCAACGGCCCGGTCAACGCCCTCGACCGCGCCCTGCGCGTAGCCCTGGAGAAGATCTACCCCCAGCTCGCCAAGCTCGACCTGGTCGACTACAAGGTCCGCATCCTCGAAGGCGTCCACGGCACCCAGTCCACCACCCGCGTCCTCATCTCCACGACGGACGGCACGGGCGAGTGGTCCACGGTGGGCGTCGCCGAGAACGTCATCGCCGCCTCCTGGCAGGCCCTGGAGGACGCGTACACCTTCGGCCTGCTGCGGGCGGGCGTGGCACCGGCCGAGTAGGCCGGCATCGGGCACGGGGGCGCCGCATGCACGCGGCGCCCCGCGGGGCGGGAAGCCGACGGAGGCGTTTCGCGCCGGGTGACCGGTTTGGGAGGCTTCGGGTAGCGTCGAAGCATGAAGGGTGTCGTACGGCCCCGAAGAAGCCTCTCCGCCCTGGTGGTCGCCCTGGCTGTTCTGGCCCTCGCGGCGCTGACCGTGTTCGCGCCCCGGGCGACGGCCGAGACCGGCGTGTCGACGATCGCCCGGGCCCTGCGCGAAAGTCCCGTCTACGTCGATCCGGCCGCCGCCTCCCAGCTCTCCCAGGCGGACGCGCACGCCCTGCGGGAAACCATCGAGAAGGCCGACAAGCCGCTGTTCGTCGCGGTCCTCCCGGCCGGTTACCCCACCGCCGACCTCTTCACGAACCTGCGTACCGCCACCGGGATCACCGGCCTGTACGCGATCCGCCTGGGCGACCGCTTCGACGCCCGCGCCGACGCGTCCGTCCTGCCGCGCACGGCTGTCCGCAACCTGGTCACCAGCGTCCAGGGGGAGAGCGACGCCAAGACCCAGCTGGACGACTTCACCGACCGGGCCCTGGCCGACATGGGCGGCTCGGCCCCCGCGAGCTGGGGCGGCTCGTCGGGAGGAGGGGGCGGGGTCTCGACCAGCGCACTGGTCACCGCCGGAGTCGTCGTCGTGGCGGGCGGCGCGGGCGCGTACGCGCTGGTCCGCCGAGGCCGCCGCCGCCACGAGGAGGAGCGGCGGGCCGCGCTGGAGCGGCTGAGGGTGGTGGTCGACGAGGACATCACCGCCTTCGGCGAGGAGCTCGACCGCCTGGACTTCCACCCGGCCGAGCGCGGCGCCGACGACCTGATGCGCGCCGACTACGAACGCGCCCTCGACGCCTACGACCAGGCCAAGACGGCCATGGCCGCCGCGACCCGACCCGAGGACGTCACCCCCGTCGCCCAGGCTCTGGAGGACGGCCGTTTCTCCCTGGCCCAGCTGGCCGCCCGCCGCGAGAGGAGCCCGTTGCCGGAACGCCGTCCGCCGTGCTTCTTCGACCCCCGCCACGGCCCCTCCGTCACTGACGCGACCTGGACCCCGACCGGCGGGGCCCCGCGCGAGGTGCCGGTCTGCGCGGCGGACGCCACCCGGCTGGCCGACGGCCGCGATCCGGTCATCCGTGAGGTCGACAGCGACTACGGCCGCCGCCCCTACTGGGAGGCGGGCCCCGCCTACGGCCCCTGGGCCGGCGGCTACTTCGGCGGCGGTCTGCTCCCGGGTCTGCTCGTCGGCACGATGCTCGGCGGCCTGATGTCCGCGCCGGCCTACGCCGCCGACTACGGAAGCGGTTACGGCGACTTCGGCGCAAGCGGCTACGACGGCGGTGACGTCTCCGGCTCCGACTTCGACCCGGGCGACTTCGGCGGCTTCGGCGGGGGCGGGGACTTCGGCGGAGGCGGCGGGGGAGACTTCGGCGGCGGCTTCTGACCCGACGTGCCCCGGGAACAGGAGGGTGTTCCCTGTTCCCGGGGCACGGAGCCCGTGGTCCGGGCGGAGATCAGGAGGACGTCAGAGCGTGGCCGCCGCGGCGGCTATGGCCGAGGCGAAGGTGGACACCTCGGAGTAGACGCCGGGGGCGTTGGCTCGGGCGCAGCCGATGCCCCAGCTGACGATGCCGACCTGGATCCACTCGTTGGCGGAGTCCCGGCGGAACATCGGGCCGCCGGAGTCGCCCTGGCAGGTGTCGGTGCCCCCGGCCGCGTACCCGGCGCAGATCTCGTCGCTGGCGACGAGGCCGCTGTAGCCGCTGTACGCGCGACAGGTCGCGTCGCTCACGAACGGCACGGTGGCCTTCAGCAGGTAGCGCTGCTGGGCGCCGCCCTCGGTGGCCGAGCCCCAGCCGGCGATGGTGAAGGTGCCGGTGTTGTAGGCCGTGGTGGTGGCGATCTTCAGGGTGGACTGGGTGGTGATGGGCGAGGCGAGCTTGATGAGCGCCCAGTCCTTGCCGTTGCCGTTGTAGCCGGGGGCCCGGTACACGTAGGTGGACTTGACCTGGACCCGGCCGGTGGTGGACTGGAGGTCCACGACGCCGGCGGTGGCGGTGATGCTGGTGTTGGCGCCGGTCCCGCTCACGCAGTGCGCGGCGGTGAGGACGATCTGCTGGGTGTAGAGCGCCCCGCCGCAGCCCATGGAGAGCCGGACCATGAACGGGAACTCGCCCTGCGCGGCACGGGTTCCGCCGACGACGGGCGAGGGGGCGGCCTGCGCGGACGAGAGGGGCTGAAGGCTGGCGATCGCGAGGGCGGCTGCGCCGACCGCCGCGAGTCTCTTGAGGGTCGTGAGGAGCTTCTTCAAGGCGATGCCTTCCGTGGGGGGTAGTCGCTGACGTGAACATGTCAACGCACATCGCAAAGAGATGCCCATGCGGTGGCATGGTCAGGTCAAATCTGTTGCTGGATTATGTGGATCCTGTGCGACCCCGCACAAGGGGGCGGATTCAGCCAACGCGGGTTTCACGGCTGCCCGGCGAGACGTCGGGCCTCGGCTGCTTCGGCGTCCGCGCCGGCGCGGTCGTAGGCCTCGGCGGCGGCGGTGAAGGCCTGCCAGGCATGGTCGTCCCGGCCCAGATCGCGCAGGAGACGGCCCAGTTCGAGCCACCGCTCCGCCGCGCTGTGCCAGTGGCCGAGTTCGTCGTAGAGCTGCGCGGAGCGCAGGAGTTCGTCGGCTGCGTCGTCGGTGCGGCCGGTTTGTCGCAGGAGACTTCCCCGGACGGCTCGCGCACCAGCCTCCCCGGCTCTGTTGGCCGCGCCGATGTGCAGGTCCAGCGCTCGGGTCACGGCCTGGTGGGCGTCGTCGACGCGGCCCAGAGCGTTGAGGGTGAGGCCGTAGTTGATCAGCGAGAACGCCGTGACGTTCCGGTTGCCGTTCGGGGCATGCAGCTGCAGGCTCCGGGCGTGCGCCTCCGTGGACTCGGGGAACCGTCGCAGACCGTGCAGCGCGAGCCCCAGGATGGTCCACGCGGCAGCCTCGCCCGATCGGTGGTGCAGCTCGGCGCACAACTGCTGCGCGCGGCGCAGATGGTCGACGGCCCTCTCGTGGCGGCCCAGGTGGTACAGGCTCGAGCCCAACAAGATGGAGGTCGCGGCCAGGGTCTCACGGTCGCCGAGGCGTTGCGCCGTGCGGTGCGCGGCTTGCGCGACGTCCAACCAGTCCTGGTGGGAGCGGCTCAACTGGAGATAGGGCGAGAACCGCATGGCCAACACCATGGCGAGCCGCGCCTGCTCGGGCGGTGCCGGGTCCGTCCACTGCGCGAGGCCGAGCAGCGTCTGGCGTTCCTGGTCGAGCCAGTTCAGCGCGCCCCAGTAACTGCCCGAGAACATGTCGTCCGGCGCACCTTCCCGTGCGCCGGGCCGGAGACATGCGGTGGCGGCCAGCACGGCGTGCAAGGCCCAGCGCAGAAGCCTCTCCCGGGCGCCTTCGGCCTCCCGCACACCGTCCGCGTCCCCCGACGACACCGTACGGACGTACACCTGCACCAGATCATGCATCCGCCAACGGCCACCCCCAGGGTCCGCCGTCAGCAGAGAGCAGGCGACCAGATCATCCAGGTGAGGCCTCAGCTCGTCGGGCGCCGAGCCCGTCAGCGCGAGCGCCGTGTCCAGCGAGGCGTCCGGCGTCGGCGCCTGCCCCAACGCCCGCAGCACACGCGCCGTCTCCGGCTCCAGCCGCCCGTACATCACCTCGAAGACCGGCCCCAGCGCGAGCTCCCGCCGGTACTGGTCCACCCCGCCTTTGAACCGCAACGCCCGCACCCGGTCGGCGGCGGCGCGCAGCTCATCGGCCAGTGAAGCGACCGGGCTGTGCCTACGGCGTCGTAGCAGCGCGGCGGCGATCAGCAGGGCGAGGGGCAGGTTCCCGCACAGACCCGCCAGTTCACGCACCGCATCGGGTTCCTCGGCGGCTCGCCGGTCCCCGGGATCGCCCTCGCGCAGCTTGCGGCCGACGAGCAGACAGGCGTCCTCGGTCCGTAGGGCGCCGATGGTGAACTGCCGTACGGGGAGGGAGTCCTGGGCCTCCCGAGAGGTGATCAGGACGCGGTGGCCGATTCCCTCGCCGGGGAGCAGGGGCGTGATCCTGGCCGGGTCGGAGACGTTGTCCAGGACGATCAACACCGGCTCACGGGAGGCCAGTTCGACCCGGTAGCAGGCGTACAAGTCGTCGCCCGCGCCGAACCGCCCCTCGTCGCCGCCCACGCCGACGAGCGTCCGCAGCAGCGACAGCACCGCGTGGTCGGCCGTCGTGGGAGCCTCGTCGTAGCCGCGCATGTCGACGAAGAGCGCCCCGCCGGGGAACCACCCCCGCTGCCGTGCCGCGTGGGCGACGTGCAGGGCGAGCGCGGTCTTGCCGACACCGCCCAGCCCGGCGACGGCGGCGACTCGGCCGCCCGCGCCCTCCGCGCCCTCCGCGCCGCCCGGGTCCAGTACGTCCAGCAGCCGCCCGGCCTCCTCGTCCCGCCCGGTGAAGACGGCCGGCGCACCCAGCAGGCTGGACACCCCGCCGGACGGGGGCGCGGTCCGGGGCGCTCTGTCCACGCCGGTGACAGGACCGTTGAAGACACCGTTCCGGAAGTCGAAGTAGTCCCCGTCGCCCACCAGCCGCCCCCGCCGTCGCCCGCCTCGTCGCCCATCTTGGCGCAGGTCGCCGCACGGGCGGGTCGCGATCGCGGAAGGGACGCCGATCAGGACGGAAACCGTCCTACTCCCCGCCTACCCTGCCCCCATGCCCACCTCGCCGCAGCCCCCTGCCGAGCCGCAGCCGCAGCAGTCGCTGTCGTTCCCTTCGGCCGACGCCCTCGACGACTGGCTCACCGTCCACGCCGCTCCCCACGCCGTCCCCCGCCCCGGCCTCTGGGTGCAGGTCGCCAAGAAGGGCTCAGGGCTGCCCTCCGTGACCGCCGCCGAGGTCAACGACGTGGCCCTGTGCCACGGTTGGATCACCGGGCAGCGCAAGGGGCTCGACGGGAGCCGCTTTCTGCAGAGGATCACCCCGCGGCGGCCGGGCAGCCTCTGGTCGGCGGTGAACGTGCGGCGGGTGGAGGAGCTCACCGCGGCCGGACGGATGCGGCCCGCCGGTCTCGCCGAGGTGGCGGCCGCGCGGGCCGACGGCCGGTGGGCGGCGGCGTACGCCTCGCAGCAGGACGCCACCGTCCCCGAGGACCTCGCGACCGCGCTGGAGGCCAACCCGCGCGCCAGGGAGGTGTTCGACGGACTGGGGCGGACGGACCGCTATCTCGTCATGCTCGACCTGCTCCGGGCGCGGACCCCGGAACGCCGGTCGGCCTGCCTGGCGGCCGCGCTCGCCAGGTTGGAGGCGGCCGGCACCACCCCGTGAGCCGCCAGGTCGATCCGGGTCGATCCGGGCCGGTGCGGGTCGATCCGGGCCGGTGCGGCTCGGACCGGCACCGTCCGGCTCAGTCCTGTGCCGCCGACTTGGCGAACCCGATCAGTTCCTCGAAGTCGATCGCCCCGGGATCCCCGTGGGCGTTCTCCGGCACGTGCATATGACCGCACACCCCCTTGAACGCGTTCCACCGCTCCCCGCTCATCCGCTGCCCGCCCCCGTTGCCCGCGGACCTCGGGTACGCGGGCCACAGCGCCGGGCCGCGCAGCGGCACGCCATGGTGGATGTGCATCCACGCCAGGTACTGGGCGACCCCGCGCAGCGCCCACTCCGGGGCCTTCGGCCAGTAGATGTGGGGGGTGTCGTTCCCCTTCCACTTGGCGTGGCGCTCGGGGTCGCAGGTGCCGACGAGTTCCGCCTGGCACACGTTCAGGGTGTTCGTCTCCACGCCGCCGCGCGCGTTGACCAGCGCGCGGGAGGAGACGTCGATCTCGAAGTGCTGGTACCACCTCAGCCGCTTGGCGGCGAAGTCCGGGACCGCCGTCAGGTTCGGCGCGCTGGCGCCGCCCTGGTAGTCGGGCAGTGAAGGGCCCTCCGTGGTGTGCAGGACGACGACGTTGACCTCCATGCGGTCGCCGCCGAAGTCGTCCTGGTACCAGTGGTCGCGGTTCGCGCCGGGGTAGCGCTGAGGTCCTGTCCTGGTGCTCATGACGGCGACTGTGGCACATATCACAAAAGGAGGCCGGGAGCTGATCGCTTCCGGCCTCCACCTGCTGTTTTCTGCATCTTTCTGCCGCATCCGGTCACGCGATCATGCGTGATCCGGTCGCATCGTCACGCGTTCTTGATCGCTGAGATGTCGAAGTTCAGCTTGATCTTGTCGGAGACCAGCACGCCGCCCGTCTCCAGCGCCGCGTTCCAGGTCAGGCCCCACTCGGAGCGCAGGATCTCCGCCTTGCCCTCGAAGCCGACGCGCTCGTTGCCGAACGGGTCCTTGGCGGAGCCGTTGAACTCCAGGTCGATGGTGAGCGTCCCGGTCACGCCGAGGATGGTCAGGTCGCCGGTGATCCGGTAGTCGTCGCCGCCGAGCGCCTCCGCCGAGGTGGAGCGGAAGGACATCGTCGGGAACTCCTCGGTCTTGAAGAAGTCCGCGCTCTTCAGGTGGCCGTCACGGTCGGCGGACCCGGTGTCGATGCTGTCCATCTTGGCGTCGATCGAGGCGGTGGACTTCGCCGGGTCGGAGCCGTCGAGGTGCAGCGAGCCGGTGAAGTCGTTGAACTTGCCCTTGACGTTCGTGACCATCGCGTGGCGGGCGACGAAGCCTATCGTCGAGTGCGCCGGGTCGATCGAGTAGTCGCCGGTGAGGGCGGCCAGGTCGGGGTTCGTGGCGCCGGCGGCAGCGGTGGTCTCGGCGGGGTCCTTGCGGCCGAAGATGCCCATGACGTTCTCCTTGAGGGGACGGAAGATCGTTGATGTTTAACTTTCAACGAGGTTAACAGGGGGGAGGCTAGACCTATTCCGGCGCGGGGCCGGTTAGGCTCGCCGCGTCACTCCACCGGAGCATGCCGATCGGCGCGCCGTGGGCCCCGATGTGAAGCGGATCTCATCCCTCACCTTTGTGTGACCCCTACAACCCCTACGCCCTCTGAGCAGTCGGAACGCCTGCACACCCCCCTAGTTCTGTTCAGTGCTACCAGGAAAACGCTCCGGAGACTGTACGGAGTCGACGTCTCGCTTTCCTGGGTGGGCTTCGTAAGGTCGCTACATGACCGTTTTGGAAGAGTCGACGGGTGAGCCGACCGCGGAGCCCACGGACGCGCGTGGCCGCGTGGCCGAGCTGCACGAGATCCGTGCGCAGGTGCTGGCGGGCCCGAGCGAGAAGGCGACCCAGGCGCAGCACGCCAAGGGCAAGCTGACCGCCCGGGAGCGGATCGAGCTGCTCCTGGACGCGGGCTCCTTCCAGGAGGTCGAGCAGCTGCGCCGGCACCGGGCGACCGGGTTCGGACTGGAGACCAAGAAGCCGTACACGGACGGTGTGATCACCGGCTGGGGCACGGTGGAGGGCCGTACGGTCTTCGTCTACGCGCATGACTTCCGGATCTTCGGCGGCGCGCTGGGCGAGGCCCACGCCACCAAGATTCACAAGATCATGGACATGGCCATCGCGGCCGGCGCGCCGCTGGTGTCGCTGAACGACGGCGCGGGCGCCCGGATCCAGGAGGGCGTCTCCGCCCTCGCCGGCTACGGCGGCATCTTCCAGCGCAACACCAAGGCCTCGGGCGTCATCCCCCAGATCAGCGTGATGCTCGGCCCGTGCGCGGGCGGCGCGGCCTACAGCCCCGCCCTCACCGACTTCGTGTTCATGGTCCGCGAGACCTCGCAGATGTTCATCACCGGACCGGACGTCGTCAAGGCGGTCACCGGCGAGGAGATCACCCAGAACGGCCTCGGCGGCGCGGACGTGCACGCCGAGACCTCCGGCGTGTGTCACTTCGCGTACGACGACGAGGAGACCTGCATCGCGGAGGTGCGCTACCTCCTGTCGATGCTGCCGCAGAACAACCGCGAGAACCCCCCGCGCGCCGAGTCCGGCGACCCCGCCGACCGCCGCGGCGACGTCCTGCTGGACCTGGTCCCGGCGGACGGCAACCGGCCCTACGACATGACCAAGGTCATCGAGGAGATCGTCGACGACGGCGACTACCTCGAGGTCCACGAGCGCTGGGCGCGCAACATCATCTGCGCGCTGGGTCGCCTCGGCGGCCAGGTCGTCGGCATCGTCGCCAACCAGCCCCAGTCCCTCGCGGGCGTCCTGGACATCGAGGCGTCGGAAAAAGCTGCGCGCTTTGTCCAGATGTGTGACGCTTTCAATATCCCGATCGTCACGTTCCTGGACGTCCCCGGGTTCCTCCCGGGCGTCGACCAGGAGCACGGCGGAATCATCCGCCACGGCGCGAAGCTCCTGTACGCCTACTGCAACGCGACCGTCCCCCGGATCTCCCTGATCCTGCGCAAGGCGTACGGAGGCGCCTACATCGTGATGGACAGCCAGTCCATCGGCGCCGACCTCACCTACGCCTGGCCGACGAACGAGATCGCCGTGATGGGCGCCGAAGGCGCCGCCAACGTCATCTTCCGGCGCCAGATCGCCGGGGCCGAGGACCCCGAGGCCATGCGGGCCCGCATGGTCAAGGAGTACAAGTCCGAGCTGATGCACCCGTACTACGCGGCCGAGCGCGGCCTGGTCGACGACGTCATCGACCCCGCGGAGACCCGCGAGATCCTCATCAAGTCCCTGGCCATGCTGCAGACCAAGCACGCCGACCTGCCCTCCCGCAAGCACGGCAACCCCCCGCAGTAACCCGGCGGACCTTCCGCGACACCCCTGCGGAAACCTCTCTCACGGAGACTGACACCCATGAACACTCCCGACATCCGCGTCGAGAAGGGCCACGCCGAGCCCGAGGAAGTCGCCGCCATCACGGCGGTCCTCCTGGCCCGCGCCGCCGCCCAGTCCTCCACGACCCCGGACCACCACCGAGGCCGCCCCAAGGCCGGCTGGCGCCGCCTGGAGCGCGAGGGCGGCTTCCGAGCCCCGCACAGCTGGCACTGAGCCGCACGAGCGAGCACAAAGAAGGGCCCCTCTCCTCGAGAGGGGCCCTTCTGCGTGCCTCTAGTGCCTCTAAGGGGCGCGGGGCTGTATATCAACATGCGACTCCGCCGCGTGAGCGCGACCCGGCCACAGACTGCCTGCAGACGGCCAACGACCATCCGAGGCAGCCCGGTGGCCGCACGCCCGCTACCGCAAGCGAGCCATCAACGCATGCTCCACGAGAGTGATGAGCGCCGACTTGGCGTCAGCGCGATGCCGCGCGTCGGTCGTGATGATCGGCGTGTCCGGCCCGATCTGGAGCGCCTCGCGCACCTCGTCCGGGTTGTACGGCTGGTTCCCGTCGAAGCCGTTGAGGGCGATGACGAAGGGGAGACCCGAGTTCTCGAAGTAGTCGACCGCGGGGAAGCAGTCGGCGAGCCGTCGGGTGTCCACGAGCACGATCGCGCCGATGGCGCCGCGCACCAGGTCGTCCCACATGAACCAGAAGCGGTCCTGGCCGGGCGTACCGAAGAGGTACAGGATCAGGTCCTGGTCCAGCGTGATGCGGCCGAAGTCCATGGCGACCGTGGTGGTCGTCTTGTCTCCGGTGTGGGTGAGGTCGTCGATGCCCGCCGATGCGGACGTCATCACAGCCTCGGTACGCAGCGGGTTGATCTCCGAGACGGCCCCGACGAACGTGGTCTTGCCCACGCCGAAGCCACCCGCCACCACGATCTTCGCTGAGGTGGTGGAGCGGGAAGGACCGCCGCTAGAGCTTGCGAAGTCCACTGAGCACCCTTTCGAGCAGTGTCACGTCTGGCTGGCCGCCGGCGCTCTCGTCGCCGCCGGGCTGATGGATGGCGACCAGTCCCGCCTCCGCCAAGTCGGCGACGAGGATCCTGGCCACGCCGAGAGGGATGGTCAGCAGCGCCGAGATCTCGGCGACCGACTTGATCTCTCGGCAGAGGTTGCAGATCCGCTGATGCTCGGGCAACTGGCCCTGCATCTGGTGCGGCTGCGCAGTGGTGTGCACCAGCGCCTCGATGGCGAGCTGGTAACGCGGGCGGGTCCGGCCACCGGTCATGGCGTACGGACGCACCAACGGGTTGTTCGACGCCCCGGCGGGCGCCGGCTCGGGGGTGCGGCGCTGCGGCTGCACGGGCTGGATGCGCGGGGCCGGCGGCTGGTCGTACGGCGACGGGCCGGGGCCCTGCGGCGCGTACGGCTGCTGACGCCGCTGGCTGGGCGCGGAGGGGAAGTTGTAACGGTTCGGGTTCTGGGAACCGTCGCCTTGGCCCTGGGCAGGGCCGTACGACCAGTTGCCCGAATTCGAACCGCCTGGGGGTGTTGCCACTTTCTCTCCTCCTCCGACTGTGCCTGGCACCCAACGTGGAGCCGCGTCCCGAAACCTTACGGCCACGGGACGCCAAAACGCACCGTCCGTTTGTTAGTTGAGAAGGCTCCCTTGGAGCTCCGCACGAAGATCGGGCGTCAGGACCGAGCCCGCTCGGTCCACCAGGAGGGCCATCTCGTACCCGATGAGGCCGATGTCCGCCTCGGGGTGAGCGAGAACCGCGAGCGAGGAACCGTCGGAGATGGACATCAGGAAGAGGAATCCCCGCTCCATCTCCACAACCGTCTGGTTCACGCTGCCTCCCTCGAAGATCCGGGAGGCGCCTGCCGTCAGGGACGTCAGACCGGAGGCGACGGCAGCGAGCTGGTCGGCACGGTCGCGGGGGAAGCCTTCGGACATCGCCAGAAGGAGTCCGTCGGCGGAGACCACTACCGTGTGGGACACCCCCGGGGTGTTGTCCACGAAGTTGGTGATCACCCAGTTCAGGTTCTGTGCCGCCTGGCTCATCGGGCTCACACTAACGCTCCTGGTTGTAGGTGCTGTCAGGACCACTGTGGTTCCTAGTGGCCTGGCCGTTCGTTTCACTGCCTGCGTTGCGACCTCGCTGGACGCCCCGACGCAGGTTGCTCAACCTGCCTCGGACGTCCTCCGGGGCGCGGGAGACCTGGGGGCCTCCCTGGGGGGTGTTCTCCGCGGCGCCCTCGACCAGGTTGGCCTTGGGCACCCGCCGCGGCAGACCGGAGGAGGTGACCCCGCCCGCCTTGGGCTTCTTCAGAGCGGAGGCCTGCTGCCAGCGCTCGTCGTTCGACGAGCGCCAGACGTCGCCGCCGCCGTTGCTCTCCGAAGCGGAGGCCGGCGCCTCCTGGGTCGCGGGCCGCGCGCCGTTCGAAGCGCTCGCGGTGGATCCACGGCGGGGAAGCCCGGCGTCGGTCAGCGCGTGGGACGCGGAGGGAGCCGGTCCCGGACGCTCGAAGCCTACGCGGTCCCGCTCACCCGCGTCAGCGACCTGCGTCGCTTCCGCTTCCGGAGCGTACTGGTCCGGGTAGCCGTTCTGGTAACCGCTCTGCTGGGGCCAGTCGTCCTGGTAGGGCTGCTCCTCGTACGGAGCGAAGTTCTCGGACGCGGGGGCGTGCGCCGGCGTCCGCTCCTCCTGGCCCGGCTCCGCGTACGCGGGGTCGGGGTAGCCGCCGTTGGACGAGAAGGCGTCGGTCTGCGGCAGAGTGCCGTTCGGCGCGTAGTACTGCTCGTCGTACGCCGGACGCTGCTGCTCCTCGTACGGAGTCGGCTGCTGCTCGTCGTACGCCGGACGGCCGTTCGCGCCGTCGAACGCCGCGGGCTGCTCGGCGTAGCCGCTCTGCGGCCCGTTGTAGCCGTTCTGAGCGGCCTGTCCCGCGTCGTACGCCTGCTGCTGCTGGGTCGAGTCGAAGCCCTCGCCGTACACGGGCGTCTCCGGGCCCGCCTGCGGGTCCGGCTGGGACTCCAGCGCGGCCCGGCGCTCCTCGCGCATCAGGGAGCGGCCCACCGGGTCCAGCTCGCGGATGTCGTCGGGGACCTCGGTGTAGGCGGTGTCGTCGAAGCCGAGCTCGGCGGCCGTCCGCATCGGCAGACCGCTGTTGAAGTCCTCGCCCGAGTAGTTCTGCTGCTCCGGGATGATCTGCGAGACGGTGAACTCGTCGCGCTCCGGCTGCTGCGTCTCGCCGCCGCCGCCGTGGGTGATGGCGTCCGGGAGCATGACCAGCGAGGTGGTGCCCGCCTGCTCGCCCGAGGGGCGCAGCTGGACGCGGATGCCGTGCCGGTCGGACAGCCGGCCGACCACGAACAGGCCCATGCGCTGCGAGATCGCGGCGTCCACGGTCGGCGGGTTGGCCAGCTTGTGGTTGATGTCCGCGAAGTCCTCGGCGGTGAGGCCGATGCCCTTGTCGTGGATCTCGATCATGACCCGGCCGTCGGGGAGACGGGTGGCCGTGACCCGGACCTTGGTCTGCGGGGAGGAGAACGTCGTCGCGTTCTCCAGCAGCTCGGCGAGCAGGTGCACGAGGTCGGTCACCGCGCGGCCGTGGATCTCGGCCTCCGGGACGCCCGACAGCTCGATGCGCTCGTACTGCTCCACCTCGGAGGAGGCGGCGCGCAGCACGTCGACCAGCGGGACCGGCTGGTCCCAGCGGCGGCCCGGCTCCTCGCCGGCGAGGACCAGGAGGTTCTCGCCGTTGCGGCGCATACGGGTCGCGAGGTGGTCCAGGCGGAAGAGGTTCTCCAGCTGGTCCGGGTCGGCCTCGTTGTTCTCCAGGTCGGTGATCAGGGTCAGCTGGCCCTCGATCAGGGACTGGTTGCGGCGCGAGAGGTTGGTGAAGATCGCGTTGATGTTGCCCCGCAGCAGGGCCTGTTCGGCGGCCAGTCGGACCGCCTCGCGGTGGACCTGGTCGAAGGCGCGGGCGACTTCGCCGATCTCGTCCCTGGTGTTGATGGGGATGGGTTGGACCCGGGTGTCCACGCGGCCGGGGTCGGTGCGCGAGAGCTGGTCGACCAGCATCGGCAGGCGCTGCTCGGCGATGCCGAAGGCGGCGTTGCGCAGCTGGCGCATGGACTGGCTCATCTGGCGGGCCATGAGGGACGCGATGATGAACGCGGCGAGCAGGGCGATGATGACGATGGCGCCGTTGACGATGGCGTCGCGCTGGGCGTCGGAGGCGATCTGTCCGGCCTCGTCGACCGCGCGGTTGATGAGCTCGTTCTCGACCTGGCTGTAGCCCTGGAACTTCAGCGTCGCGGCCGACATCCACGCCTGGGCGGTGATGCCCTGCTCGGCGAGCTGGGCAGGGGTCTGTCCGCTGCCGATCGCCTGGATCATCTTGTCCATCGAGGGCGGAGCGGTGAAGTCCTGGCCCGCGGCGTCGGCCTTGGCCTTCGCGTCGGCGACCTGCTTCGCGCCCTCCGCGGTCTTCTCCTTCATGACCTCCTGGAGCCGCGCGGCGTCCTGGACGGTGCCACCGGAGACGTACTCCTGCTGGGCGATGCCCTCGAGGTAGGCGTACGAGGTGAAGGCGGTGACCTGCCGCGCGTAGACCTTCGGGTCGGGGCTGGGCCGGACGAGCAGGTGCATGCCGATCGCGCGCTGCAGGGATTCGGCGCCCTTGCCGAGGGTGATCGCGTACACGGTGCGGCCGTAGGCCGTGATGTTGCCGGTGCCGAGGCCGAGTTCGTTGGAGAACTCCACCAGCAGGTGCTCGACCGTGACGTAGCCCTCTTCGGTCGTCACCGGGTCCATGGCCTTGGTGTAGGCAGACGCCCGGATCTTCGTGAGCGCCGGCTCGGCCTCCTCCACCAGCTTCAGACGGCGCTTGAGGCCCTCCTTGTCCGGCATCCCGACGACCTCGTCGTGGAAGGCGGCGGCCTTCTCGTCGGTGGTGGCGCGGGCCTCCTTGACGACCGTGCTGTTCTTCTTGTTCTCCAGCAGCGGTTCGGCGGTGACGTCCCGCTCGTCGAGGAGCGCCTCGGCGTACTGGCCGGCGGCGGCCACGATCTTCGCCACCTTCTCGGCGTCGCGGGCCTCCTGCCAGGTGTCGATCGAGCCCTTCACCTGGAAGCCGCCCATGACGAGGCCGACCAGCACGGGTATGAGCAGGATCGCGTTCAGCCGGGTCGGCACGCGCCAGTTGCGCGGGGAGAGACGGCCGCCGCTCTTGGCGGGCGCGGCCGTCGGCTCCGAGCCGGGCACAGGGGCGGGCGCCGCTCCGCGCGGCGGCGGCGTGAAGTTGCCCCGGGCCGCCGGCTCGGGACTTTTCTTGCTTCGCCTCACTCGACCAACAACCTCTCGGCGGTCGGCACCTTCGTCGTGCCGCAGTGTCTCAGAGCCCGGTCAGCCATCGACCATGAGTACGTCATTGACTATTGGGCAGTTCAGGCATTCCAGCACGACGACCAGTGCTCTTCCAAACAGTGGAAAGGGTCGGTTCGAAGTGATGTAAGCCCCAGATAAAACGGTCAAATAGAACGAGCCCCGCCAAATGACGGGGCCGACGTGCGCGCAGTGACACCGAACGACCGCGACGCGTGGTGGTTTCGCCCGATACCTCTGCCGAAACGTTATGAACACCGGAGCCGACCGTGTCAAAGGCCACAGTCGGCTCCAGAGCGTCTACGACAACCGCCGTACGGCACGGGCGATGTGCAAGTTACCGCAGGCGGGCCATGAGCGCGTGCTCCACCAGCGTGATCAACGCGCTCTTGGCATCCGAGCGATGCCGCGCGTCGGTCGTGATGATCGGCGTGTCCGGGCCGATCTGCAGCGCCTCACGCACTTCTTCGGGCTGGTAGGGCTGCTGACCGTCGAAGCCGTTGAGGGCGACGACGAACGGCAGACCGCTGTTCTCGAAGTAGTCGACCGCAGGGAAGCAGTCGGCGAGCCGCCGGGTGTCCACGAGCACCACGGCGCCGATGGCGCCGCGCACCAGGTCGTCCCACATGAACCAGAACCGGTCCTGGCCGGGCGTGCCGAACAGGTAGAGGATCAGGTCCTGGTCCAGCGTGATGCGGCCGAAGTCCATGGCCACCGTCGTGGTGGTCTTGTCCCCGGTGTGGGTGAGGTCGTCGATGCCCGCGCTCGCGGACGTCATCACGGCCTCCGTACGCAGCGGGTTGATCTCGGAGACCGCTCCCACGAACGTGGTCTTGCCCACGCCGAAGCCGCCCGCCACCACGATCTTCGCCGAGGTGGTGGCCCGGCCACCGTCAGAGCTTGCGAAGTCCACTGAGCACCCTTTCGAGCAGCGTCACGTCCGGTGCGCCGCCGTTGTTCTCGTCGCCGCCCGGCTGGTGGATGGCCACCAGTCCGGCCTCGGCGAGGTCCGCGACGAGGATCCGCGCCACGCCCAGCGGCATGGCAAGGAGAGCCGACACCTCCGCGACCGACTTCACCTCGCGGCACAGGTGGCAGATGCGCTGGTGCTCGGGGAGCAGTCCCATGAGCGCTGCCGGATCGGCCGTGGTGCTGATCAGCGCCTCGATGGCGAGCTGATAGCGCGGCCTGGTCCGGCCACCGGTCATCGCATACGGACGCACCAGCGGCTGGTCGCCCTCGTCACCGTACGGCTCCGCGTACGGATCATGATGGGCGGTGGGCGGGGTCATGGATCCTCCGGGCGGGACAGCAAGTCTCGGTCAGTCGTGCCGTCCGTCGAGGCCGGTGGGGGGATTGTGTCGGCCGGACGGGGGTTTCGTGAGGTGGGTGGTACTGGGGCGGGTCAGTGGAGCAGACTGCCCTGGAGCTCGGCGCGCAGGTCGGGCGTGAGCACCGCGCCCGCACGGTCGACGAGCAGTGCCATCTCGTAGCCGACAAGGCCGATGTCGCACTCGGGGTGCGCGAGCACGGCGAGGGACGAGCCGTCGGAGACGGACATGAGGAAGAGGAATCCTCGTTCCATCTCGACGACCGTCTGTGCCACGCTGCCGCCCTCGAAGATGCGCGAGGCGCCGGCGGTCAGCGAGGTGAGCCCCGACGCGACGGCTGCCAGCTGGTCGGCCCGGTCACGCGGGAAACCTTCGGACATCGCGAGCAGGAGCCCGTCGGCGGACACCACGACGGTGTGGGACACCCCGGGGGTGTTGTCCACGAAGTTGGTGATCAACCAGTTCAGGTTCTGTGCCGCCTGGCTCATCTGGCTCAACTAACGCTCCTGCTGGTGAGTGGGGTTCGGGAAGCTGCCGGTCTGGCCGTTGCCGACCTGACGACCCTGCGCGATACCCCGACGGAGATTGGTCAGCCGGCCACGTACGTCATCAGGCGCACGTGAGACCTGCGGACCGGTTTGGTGCTGTTGCTGCTGAGCCGTGCCCGGGACCAGGTTGGCCCGGGGCACCCGGCGCGGCAGGCCGGAAGTGGTGACGCCGCCCGCGGCCGGCTGCCTGACCCGCTCGGCCTGCCGGACGAGTTCGTCGTTCGGCGAGGTCCGCCAGGAGGCGTTGGCGGCGGGACGCTGAGGGGCTGCCGGAGCCTGTGCGGGCTGCGGCGGCGCTTGCGGAACCTGGGCGGCCGGAGCCGAACCGCCCGCCTGCTGTCCCGTCGGCTGGCCCGCTTGCTGGCCGGCCTGCTGACCGCGGAACCAGTTGGTCTCCAGCGTGTCGTACAACGGCGTACGTCCGTCGCCCGGGCCCTGGGCCGGCGGCAGCGCCTCCGGCTCGGGACGTCCGGCGGGACGCGGCGGGACCGGCGGCTGCGCAGTGCCGTAGCCGCCCGTGCCGTTGTTGCTGTTGCCGTTGCTGTTGCCGTTGAGCTGGGGACGCTGGAACTGGCCGGTGGACGAGGGGTCCTGGCGGCCGGGCAGCGCGTGCTGTCCGGTGGCCGAGCTGTCGTAGCCGTTGATCGAGAACTGGCCGGTGGAGCCGTTGTCGTAGGCCTGCGGGGCGGCGAACTGGCCCGGGTTCGCCGGGGTGTTCTGGCCGCCGGGTGTGCCGAAGACGTCCGAGCGGACGTACCCGTTGGCGTCCTGCTGGCCGCTGCCGGGACGCTCGAACTGGCCGGTGTCCTGCGGGGCGCTGGTGCCCGGGCGCTGGAACTGGTTGTTCGTGTCCTGGCGGCCGCCCGGGCCCGACTGCGGGGCGCCGACGGCCGGGAACTGGCCCGTGCCCTGGTTTCCGTTCGCGCCGGGACGGCCGAAGTCGGCCGGACCGGCCGGGCCCTGGCGCTCGTCGACCCGCGGGAACACCGGTATCTCGGCGGTCGCGCCGGGACCGTGCAGGTCGTCGATGCGCGGCAGCTGCGAGGTCCGCGCGACGTCCGGCTCCTCGTGGCCGCGCGGGGCGTCCAGCGGGGTGCGCGGCACCGGCGGCTGGGCGTTCTCGTCGCCCCAGCTGGTCACCCGCGGCGGGTTGCCGCCGGGCAGCTCGGCGCGCGGACCGCCGCGCGGCGGAAGCTGCGGCTGACGGCCGCGGCCGCCCTGGTCGGCCTTGTTGTTCTGGCGCTGCGGCGGACGACCGCCGCCGAACATGTCCTGGCCCTGTGTACCCGTGCCGGCCGACTGCAGACCCTGCGGGGCGCCCTGCGCCTGACCGCCGAAGCCGGCGCCGGCCGGAGCCGGGCGGCCCTGCGGGGAGGCGGGACCCTGCGGTCCGCGCGGCGGGGTGCCGCCGGGACGGCCACCGCCGTCACGGCCGGGCAGCGCGGCCCGGGGACCCTGACCGGCGGCGAGCCGGCCGCCCGAGCCCGGAGCGGACCCGAGGGCGCCGCCGACCGGGGCGCCGGCGCCGAGGGCGCCGCCCTGCTGTCCGCCCTGGCGACGTGCCGCGGCGGCGCCGGCGGCGGCCTGCGCGGCGGCGGGACCGCCGCCGACACTGGCCTGACCGGGCTTGGGCTGGGGCTTCTTGCCGCCCTGGGCGACGTCCACAGGCAGCATGACCAGCGCGGTCGTGCCACCGGAGTCGGACGGGCGCAGCTGGATGCGGATGCCGTGACGCTGCGACAGCCGGCCGACCACGAACAGACCCATGCGTCGGGAGACGGAGACGTCCACGGTGGGCGGCGAGGCGAGCCGCTCGTTGATCGCGGCGAGGTCCTCGGGGGAGAGGCCGATGCCGGTGTCGTGGATCTCGATCAGCACGCGGCCGTCGGGCAGCGCGTGACCGGTGACCTTGACCTTGGTCTGCGGCGAGGAGAACGAGGTGGCGTTCTCCAGCAGCTCGGCGAGGAGGTGCACGAGGTCGTTGACGACCCGGCCGGCCACTTCGGTGGTCGGCACGGAGGACAGCTCGATGCGCTCGTACTGCTCCACCTCGGACGCGGCGGCGCGCAGCACGTCGACCAGCGGGACCGGACGGGTCCAGCGACGGCCGGGCTCCTCGCCCGCGAGGACGAGGAGGTTCTCGCCGTTACGGCGCATGCGGGTCGCGAGGTGGTCGAGCTTGAACAGCGAGGACAGCTGGTCCGGGTCGGCCTCGCGGGACTCCAGCTCGGAGATCAGCGACAGCTGGCGCTGGATCAGACCCTGGGAGCGGCGCGAGAGGTTGGTGAACATCGCGTTGACGTTGCCTCGCAGGAGGGCCTGCTCGGCGGCGAGGCGGACGGCCTCGCGGTGCACGTCGTCGAAGGCCGCGGCCACCTGGCCGATCTCGTCCCGGGAGTGCACACCGACCGACTCGACGGAGGTGTCGACGTCCTGCGGGTCGGACTCGGACAGCTGCTTGACCAGCTCGGGCAGTCGGTCCTGGGCGACCTTGGTGGCCGTCTCCTGGAGCCGGCGCAGCGAGCGGATCATGGACCGGGCGACGACGAACGCGCCGACCAGCGACACGCCCAGCACGAGCAGGATGAGCGCACCCGAGATGATCGCCTCGCGCTCCGACTCGGCGCGCAGCTCACGCGCCTTCTGCTCCATGTCCTCGAGCAGCGTGTGCTCGATGTTGTTCATCTGCCGGATCTTGGTCGTGGAGTCGTCGACCCAGTCCTTGTACGACCGCTTGTCCAGCGAGGTGAGACCGCTCTTGGAACTGAGCGCGCGGGAGGCGTAGGTGTCGGACTCCTCGATGACCGGGTTGCCCTTTTCGATGGGGCTCAGCAGTTCTTCGGAGTTGTCGTCGCCGTAGATGCCGCGGAAGGTGTTGAGCTCGGAGTCCTCGTTCTGGTACGCGGCCGCGGCGTACTGCCGGTCGTTCTCGGAGAGGTCGCCGTAGGTGGTGTTGTTCGCGGGCAGCGCCGCCGCGAGCACGGCGCGCTGGATGGAGGCCCACTCCTTGGCGGAGGAGAAGGCCGCCAGCGAACGGGTGCGCTGGATCATCTCCGGGTTGCTGGTGGCCTGCGCCATGTCCTGCGAGAGGTCGACCAGGCCGGTGATGAGGCGGTGGTAGGCGTCGACCGTCTGGGAGGAGTTGCCCTTCTCCGCGTAGGCGGTCGAGCGGGCGTCCTGGAGCTTGGCGAGGTCGCCGAGGAGACCGACGAGGGTCTCGCGGACACCCTGGAGGTTGCCGTCCTGGGAGGCGCCGTCGATCTCTTCCGAGGCGTCCTGGAAAGCGGTCAGCGCACGGTCCGTCTTGTCCCGGAGGCCCTTGACGGCGTAGTCGCTGGCCTTCGCGCCGTGCGCCAGCGGGCCGGCCGAGCGGTCGCGCTCCTCCTGGAGCGCGACGGCCAGCTCGGTGGCCTGCGTGGTCATGTCCGTCAGCAGCTTCATGTTGTCGAGCTGCTGGATGTCGTCCATGGACTGGTTGATGCGCAGCCCGCCCAGCGTGGTGGCCGCGACCACCGGCAGCGTCAGCAGCGCCACCAGGCGCGTGGAGATACGCCAGTTGCGCAGGGCCACGCGCGAGCCGGGCCCGGTGGGACCGGTCTGCGGCTTGCCGGCCGGAGTCGGGGGAGTGGAGCTCGGCGACGCGGACGCGCCGGGGCGCCCGGAGCGCTCACCGCCGTCGCCGGACGGTGCCGGGCCCGGGTTCTGGGCGTGCTGGGGCGAGGAGCCGACTGCCATCGGGCCGGTCCCGCCGTGCGGCTCCGGCTCGGCCGAAGCGCTGCCATCCCTCTTGAAACGTCCCTGCACTAGCGTCGCAACCTCTGGACCAGGCGCCCTTCCGTGTGACCGGAAGGACGGTGTCGGCGTGTTGAGAGGCGTCCTGAATTACGCCCCTCGGGTGGTCGTGAGTGACCGGCGCTCGCTCCCCCTGTCTAGCCGCCACGTCGGCGCGTGTGCGCCCCCTGTGCGCCGGCTCGATCCTGCGGCGGTCCGTGAGATTCCAGCACAGAGGCGGATCTCCAACAAGGTGTGTTGGCCGTGCTGTGACATCTGTGACAACACGTGAGGAGCACGTCACACGATGTGGACGCGAAACGTGCGTAAGGGAGGCATAAAGGGGTGAAGTACTGGCCCCCGGGGGGTGTCCCAGTCGCCATGATCAGGAGCGGAATGGGCGCTTCAGGGGCCGAATGTCCGTTTCATGGCAGGCACTCAGGGGTCAGGAATGACCGTTTTGCCCGTGGAGTCGTGAGCAAACTCACACGGTGATCATGAGACCCGCACGCGTTCCCGGGGAATCGCGTGTTTAGCCTGACGCTTTACGGAATTGGCACATCCGACAAGCCGCGCCTGCGCGAGGCCCTCACGGGCCCGCCCGGCGCCCGGACACGACAGGGTCGACTACAACAGTGAAGACGACGACGATGTTCCACAAGATCGCCAACCCGCGGCGCACGACGCTGGCGCACCTCAAGGACGCCGACGAACTGCAGCTCCCGGAGCAGCCGGAGCACTCCGTCGACCTCCCGGCCCAGACCGCCAATCCCAAGCGCACCATCCTCATGGAGATCCCCGCCACCGTCTCCGTGGCGGAGTAGATCCTCAAGCCCCGCGGATCAGATCTTCACGAGTCGCGGAACGGATCTTCACACAGGGATACGGGCGCACGCCGCCGAACGCTCAAGGCGGCCGCCCACGGATGTCAAGGGCGTCCCCGGCCGGGGGCGCCCTTCCGCGTTAGCCTGGAGCGTCACACTCCAGCCAGCTCAGTCAAGGGGCCAACCAACCCGTGCGCATCGCCAGGTTCTCCATCGACGGGAACGTCGCCTTCGGCGCGGTCGAGGGCGACAAGCCGGACGAGCTCGTCCTCGACATCATCAAGGGCATCCCGTTCGCGGACCACCAGCTCTCCGGTACGAAGGTGCCGCTGAGCAAGGTCCGACTGCTCCCGCCCGTGCTGCCCAACAAGGTCGTGGCCTTCGGCCGCAACTACGCCGAGCACGCGCGTGAACTGGGCAACGAGGTGCCGGACGCGCCGTTCGCCTTCTTCAAGCCCTCCACCTCCGTGATCGGCTCCGGCGACGCCATCCAGTACCCGCCCTTCTCCGAGGAGCTCCACCACGAGGCCGAGCTCGCCGTGGTCATCGGCCGCATGTGCCGTGAGGTCCCGCGCGAACGCGTGGCGGACGTCATCTTCGGCTACACCTGCGCCAACGACGTCACCGCGCGGGACGTGCAGCGGCGCGAGAAGCAGTGGGCGCGGGCCAAGGGCTTCGACACGTCCTGCCCGCTCGGCCCCTGGGTGGAGACGGACCTGGACCTCGCCACCGCGTCCGACCTGACGATCCAGCTCACGGTCAACGGCGAACAACGCCAGCTGGGCCGGACCAGCGAGATGATCCACTCCATCGAGGATCTGATCGTCAACATCACCGAGGCCATGACGCTGCTCCCCGGCGACGTGATCCTCACGGGCACCCCGGCAGGGGTCGGCCCCCTGGCTGTCGGCGACGAGGTCGCCGTCACCATCGAAGGCATCGGCACTCTCACCAACAAGGTTGTCAAGCGTGGCTAGCGCACCCGGCTCCCCCGTACGCGTCCGATTCTGTCCCTCGCCCACCGGTAACCCCCACGTGGGCCTGGTCCGCACCGCCCTGTTCAACTGGGCGTTCGCCAAGCACCACCAGGGCACGCTGGTCTTCCGCATCGAGGACACCGACGCGGCCCGCGACTCCGAGGAGTCCTACGACCAGCTGCTGGACGCGATGCGCTGGCTGGGCTTCGACTGGGACGAGGGCCCCGAGGTCGGCGGCCCGCACGCGCCGTACCGCCAGTCGCAGCGCATGGACCTCTACAAGGACGTCGCCGAGAAGCTCCTCGACGCCGGCCACGCCTACCGCTGCTACTGCTCCCAGGAGGAGCTGGACAGCCGTCGCGAGGCCGCCCGCGCCGCCGGCAAGCCCTCCGGCTACGACGGCCACTGCCGCGACCTGAGCGCCGCGCAGGTCGAGGAGTACCGGGCCCAGGGCCGCGCCCCGATCGTCCGCTTCCGCATGCCCGACGAGACGATCACCTTCACGGACCTGGTCCGCGGCGAGCTGACGTTCACCCCGGAGAACGTGCCGGACTACGGGATCGTACGAGCGAACGGCGCTCCGCTGTACACGCTCGTCAACCCGGTCGACGACGCGCTGATGGAGATCACGCACGTGCTGCGCGGCGAGGACCTGCTGTCCTCCACCCCGCGCCAGGTCGCCCTGTACAAGGCGCTGGCCGAGCTGGGCATCGCCAAGCACACCCCGCAGTTCGGTCATCTGCCGTACGTGATGGGCGAGGGCAACAAGAAGCTCTCCAAGCGGGACCCCGAGTCCTCCCTCAACCTCTACCGGGAGCGCGGCTTCCTGCCCGAGGGCCTGCTCAACTACCTCTCCCTGCTCGGCTGGTCGCTCTCGGCCGACCGGGACATCTTCGCCATGGACGAGATGGTCGCGGCCTTCGACGTCGCGGACGTCAACCCCAACCCGGCGCGCTTCGACCTGAAGAAGTGCGAGGCGATCAACGCCGACCACATCCGGCTGCTGGACGTGAAGGACTTCACGGAGCGCTGCGCGCCCTGGCTGAAGGCCCCCTTCGCGCCCTGGGACCCGGAGGACTTCGACGACGCCAAGTGGCAGGCGGTCGCCCCGCACGCCCAGACCCGCCTCAAGGTCCTCTCGGAGATCACCGACAACGTCGACTTCCTCTTCCTCGCGGAGCCGGTCTTCGACGAGGCGAGCTGGACGAAGGCCATGAAGGAGGGCAGCGACGCCCTGCTGACCACGGCCCGCGAGAAGCTGGACGCGGCCGACTGGACCTCCGCGGAGTCCCTGAAGGAGGCCGTCCTGGCCGCCGGCGAGACCCATGGCCTCAAGCTCGGCAAGGCCCAGGCCCCCGTCCGCGTGGCCGTCACCGGCCGCACGGTCGGCCTGCCCCTCTTCGAGTCCCTGGAGATCCTGGGCAAGGAGAAGACGCTGGCCCGGATCGACGCGGCGCTGGCACGGCTGGCGGCGTAACGCTCTGCATACGTGAGGGGCGGCATCCGGAGTCCCCGGGCGCCGCCCCTCACGTACGCGCCTCAGACGGCGTCGATCTCGTCGATCAGGTACGCGGTCTCGTCGAAGGTCTCCACCGCGACGACGACCATGGTCGCCGCCGCCACCAGGTACTTCAGCATCACGCCCGGGGCCACGTACGCCCTCCGCAGGTGCTCGTCGGGGCCGAGTTGCGCGGTCGACGTCCTGCGGAAGGGGTCGCGGGCCAGTATGCGAACGGCGCGGTCCAGTTGGGCTCGGCGTTCCGCGGGCAGAGCGTCGAGCGTGGCACGGGCCTCTACGGTGAACCGGGCGCGGTACTCGATCATGCCCCGCAGGATGCCAGCCCGCGATACCGTCGCAGACATGAGCATCCTCGCCGTGGTCTGGGACGTGGACGACACCCTCTTCGACTACACGACCGCCGATCGCGAAGGCATGCGGTCGTATCTGGCGGCCGAGGGGCTGCTGGAGGGGTACGGGACCGCGGAGCAGGCGCTCGCGTTGTGGCGGGAGGTCACCGACCAGCAGTGGGCGCGGTTCTCGGCGGGCGGGATCACCTTCGAGGACCAGCGCCGGGACCGCGTACGGGTGTTCCTGGGCCGCCCGGAGCTGACCGACGCGGAGGCCGACGACTGGTTCCGGCGCTACCTCGGTCACTACGAGGCCGCCTGGTCCCTCTTCCCCGACGTCCTGCCCGTCCTGGACGCCCTCGCCGCCAGCCACCGGCACGCGGTGCTCTCCAACTCCAGCATCCACGTCCAGGACCGCAAGCTGCGCGTCCTCGGCGTCCACGACCGCTTCGAGACCATCCTGTGCGCGGCGGAACTCGGCGTCGCCAAGCCGGAGGCCGGCGCCTTCCTCGCGGCCTGCGACGCCCTGGAGCTGGACCCGCACCAAGTGGCGTACGTCGGCGACCACCCGGAGATCGACGGACGGGGCGCGGCGGACGCCGGACTGCTCTCGGTGTGGATCGACCGCTACGGCGGCGCGGCGACCGTCGAGCTCCCCTCCGGGCGGCACCGGATCGCCAGCCTCGCCGAACTCCCCGCGATCCTCGGCGCGGATACCCGTTTTGGAGCGCAGTCCACCTTCGGGTAATGTTCTTCCTGCGCCGCCGGAGAGCGGGCCGAAAGGCCGAAACCGGAGGAGCGAAACTAGAACAAGATCCCCTCCGGGATTTGCGTTCCAGTGGCCTATGGTGTAATTGGCAGCACGACTGATTCTGGTTCAGTTAGTCTTGGTTCGAGTCCAGGTAGGCCAGCTCGCAGAGCTCATCTGTGCATGTGGAGATCAGCTCCACGAAGCCCCCGTTGTGTAGCGGCCTAGCACGCTGCCCTCTCAAGGCAGTAGCGCCGGTTCGAATCCGGTCGGGGGTACTGATCTCGATCAACTCGAGATCGCTAGGGCCCCCGTTGTGTAGCGGCCTAGCACGCCGCCCTCTCAAGGCGGTAGCGCCGGTTCGAATCCGGTCGGGGGTACGAAATGGTTTAAACCACTTTGGTCTATGGTGTAATTGGCAACACTACGGTTTCTGGTACCGTCATTCTTGGTTCGAGTCCAGGTAGACCAGCTCGGACCTGCGGAAACGCAGGATCCACGCCCCCGTTGTGTAGCGGCCTAGCACGCCGCCCTCTCAAGGCGGTAGCGCCGGTTCGAATCCGGTCGGGGGTACGCGGAACGAAGGCCCTCCACTTCGGTGGGGGGCCTTCGTCGTACCCGGAGACGCCTCACTCGAAGCCGTAGCGGCGCGCCGACTCCTCCTCCTGGGCCAGCCGGTGCAGCGCCTGGAGCATCGGCTCCACCAGGATCGCGGCCAGCACCGCCGTCTCGATCCGCTCCGCCTCCGACGCCTGCGCCTCCACGAAGTCCAGGTCGAGGACGGCCGCCCGGTGCATCAACCGCGCGTAGGAGGCGAGCAGTTCGGGGTCCCAGTCGTAGCCGAGGCGGCGCAGCGCGGCCACCGCCACCACCAGGGAGCGGTAGGCGGGGGAGATGGTCGTCAGCAGTCGGGCGTTCGACCAGCCCAGGGACCGCAGCAGTTCGTCCGCCTCGACATGGGCCGCGCCCACGTGCTCGTCCTCCGCGTCCGGCTCGGGGACCTGGGGCAGCGCCCACAGGGCCGCGCCCAGCCGGATCGTGCGGCCCAGCGAGTCGTCGTCGACGTGCCCGAGCACCTTCCGGACCGTGGCCACCGGGACCCGGCCCACCTGGATCATCGCGCGCACCAGCCGCAGCCGGCGCAGATGCTCCTCGTCGTACTCGGCGGTCGTCGCGTTGATCTGGCGGCCGGAGGGCAACAGGCCTTCACGCAGGTAGTACTTGATCGTCGCGGTGGACACCCCACTGCGCTCGCTCAGTTCGGCCAGCCGCATCTCTTGCGCCCCTCCTTGGTTAGCGGCACTATCCAAGCATGTCTAACGCCGCCACCCGTACCACCGCGGACGCCCAGGGGGACGTGACCGTCCTGCTGATCGGGATGCGCGTCAACCACTTCTGGGCCGTGCACCAATGGCTGCCGGTCATGCTCGCGATGTTCCGCATGCTGGCCGAGCTGAAGAAGGACCCGAGCCGCGGTCTGCTCTCCCGCGTCCTGCTGACGGCCTCCCCACGGACGTACTACGTCGTCCAGTACTGGGAGTCCAAGGAGAAGCTCTACGCGTACGCGAGCGCGCCCGACGCGTTCCACCACCGGGCCTGGGCGAAGATCAACCGCCTGGAGAAGGGCGGGAAGGTGCGCGGGCACGTGGGGATCTGGCACGAGGCGTACATCGTGCCGGAGGGGCGGTACGAGGCGGTCTACGGCGATATGCCGCCGTTCGGACTTGCGGCCGCGCACGGGCAGGTGCCTTTGGAGCGGCGGGGGCGTTACGCGAAGGACCGGTACGCGTACCGGTCGGGGAACCAGGCGGGGGACACGAGCGGGGACCGGGCGGGAGGCGAGGCGGGCAAGGTCTGAGCCGAGTGCGGAAGGGCCTGCCGCGGCGTTGAGGCCGGCCCTTTTCCCGTCAGGCGTCAGCGTGTCCGGTGTCCCGTGTCAGCCCGTCCTGCGCAAAGCCTCCGACAGGCGGCCCGCCGCGTCGATGACCGCCTGGGCGTGCATGCGGCCCGGGTGGCGGGTCAGGCGCTCGATGGGGCCGGAGACCGAGACGGCGGCCACCACGCGGTTGGAGGGGCCGCGGACGGGCGCGGAGACGGACGCGACGCCCGGCTCGCGTTCGCCGATGGACTGGGCCCAGCCACGGCGTCGTACGCCCGAGAGGGCCGTCGCGGTGAAGCGGGCGCCCTGCAGGCCCCGGTGCAGGCGCTCCGGCTCCTCCCAGGCCATCAGGATCTGGGCCGAGGAGCCGGCCTTCATGGTGAGCGTCGAGCCGACCGGGACGGTGTCCCGAAGGCCGGACAGGCGTTCCGCCGCGGCGACGCAGATGCGCATGTCGCCCTGGCGGCGGTAGAGCTGTGCGCTCTCGCCGGTGATGTCGCGCAGATGCGTGAGCACCGGGCCCGCGGTGGCGAGGAGACGGTCCTCGCCGGCGGCCGCGGCCAGCTCGGCCAGTCGGGGACCGAGGATGAAACGGCCCTGCATGTCGCGCGCCACCATACGGTGGTGTTCCAAAGCCACGGCCAGCCGGTGGGCCGTGGGTCGTGCGAGTCCGGTGGCAGCGACCAAGCCTGCGAGGGTGGCCGGACCGGACTCCAGGGCGCTCAGGACAAGGGCTGCCTTGTCCAGGACGCCGACGCCGCTACTGTTGTCCATGCAACGATACTCCCGTCTCACTCTGTGAAACGCAAGTTCATTTTTCCGTGAGACGCGCAACCCTTGGACACATGGCGGCCCGAAGACCGACGGGCCTGGCGGCGGGTGCCCGGGTACAGGGGCGTGGGCGTCGCCTCCACAAGATCTCTAGTTGGGCCGGCGCGTCATGGCCGGCCGGAGGGAAAGCGATGGGTAGGACACTCGCGGAGAAGGTCTGGGACGACCATGTCGTCCGGCGCGCCGAGGGCGAGCCCGACCTCCTCTTCATCGATCTGCACCTGCTGCACGAGGTGACCAGCCCCCAGGCCTTCGACGGTCTGCGTCAGAACGGCCGCCCGGTGCGCCGTCTCGACCTCACCATCGCCACCGAGGACCACAACACCCCGACCCTCGACATCGACAAGCCGATCGCCGATCCCGTCTCCCGCGCCCAGCTGGAGACGCTGCGCAAGAACTGCGCCGAGTTCGGGGTGCGTCTGCACTCGCTCGGCGACGTCGAGCAGGGTGTCGTGCACGTCGTCGGCCCGCAGCTGGGCCTGACCCAGCCCGGCACGACGGTCGTCTGCGGTGACTCGCACACCTCCACGCACGGCGCCTTCGGCGCGCTGGCGTTCGGCATCGGCACCTCGCAGGTCGAGCATGTGCTGGCCACCCAGACGCTGCCGCTGGCCCGCCCCAAGACCATGGCCATCACGGTCGACGGCGAGCTGCCCGACGGCGTCACCGCCAAGGACCTGATCCTGGCGATCATCGCGAAGATCGGCACCGGCGGCGGCCAGGGCTACATCCTGGAGTACCGCGGCTCCGCCATCGAGAAGCTCTCGATGGAGGCCCGGATGACCATCTGCAACATGTCGATCGAGGCCGGCGCCCGCGCGGGCATGATCGCCCCCGACGAGACCACCTTCGCCTACCTCGAGGGCCGCGCCCACGCGCCCGAGGGCGAGGACTGGGACGCCGCGGTCGCGTACTGGAAGACGCTGAAGACGGACGACGACGCCGAGTTCGACGCCGAGGTCGTCATCGACGCCGCCGCGCTGTCGCCGTTCGTCACCTGGGGCACCAACCCCGGTCAGGGCTCGCCGCTCTCGGCGGACGTCCCCGACCCTGCTTCGTACGAAGACGCTTCGGAGCGCCTCGCCGCCGAAAAGGCCCTGGAATACATGGGGTTGGAGGCCGGGCAGGCGCTGCGCTCCATCAAGGTGGACACCGTCTTCGTAGGCTCGTGCACCAACGGCCGCATCGAGGACCTGCGGGCCGCCGCCGCGATCGTCGAGGGCCGCAAAGTCGCCGACGGCGTACGGATGCTGGTCGTCCCGGGCTCCGCGCGGGTCGGTCTGCAGGCCGTCTCCGAGGGCCTGGACCTCGTCTTCAAGGAGGCCGGCGCAGAGTGGCGGCACGCGGGCTGCTCGATGTGTCTGGGCATGAACCCCGACCAGCTGGCCCCGGGCGAGCGCTCCGCCTCCACCTCCAACCGCAACTTCGAAGGCCGGCAGGGCAAGGGCGGTCGTACGCACCTGGTGTCGCCGCAGGTCGCGGCCGCGACGGCCGTCCTGGGCCACCTGGCCTCCCCGGCCGACCTGTCCGACGCCGAGACCCGTACGCCCGCTGGAGTCTGAGAAGCCATGGAAGCATTCACCACGCACACCGGCCGGGCCGTCCCGCTGCGCCGCTCCAACGTCGACACCGACCAGATCATCCCTGCTCACTGGCTCAAGAAGGTCACGCGGGACGGGTTCGAGGACGGGCTGTTCGAGGCCTGGCGCAAGGACGGGTCCTTCATCCTCAACCGCCCCGAGCGGCAGGGCGCGACCGTTCTGGTCGCCGGCCCCGACTTCGGCACCGGCTCCTCGCGCGAGCACGCCGTCTGGGCACTGCAGAACTACGGCTTCAAGACGGTCATCTCGTCCCGTTTCGCCGACATCTTCCGTGGTAACTCGCTGAAGAACGGCCTGCTCACGGTGGTGATCGAGCAGAAGATCGTGGACGCGCTGTGGGAGCTCACGGAGCAGGACCCGCAGGCCGAGATCACGGTCGACCTCCGGGCCCGCGAAGTGCGTGCCGAGGGCATCACCGCCTCCTTCGAGCTGGACGAGAACTCCCGCTGGCGGCTGCTGAACGGGCTGGACGACATCTCCATCACCCTCCAGAACGAGGGCGACATCTCCGCGTACGAGGCCAAGCGCCCCTCGCACAAGCCGCGCACCGTCCAGGTCTGAGCCGCCAGGTCTGATGCCGGGCCCGGTCTTCGGGCCCGGTCTTCGGGTCCGATCCGGCAGGCTCGATCCGCCGGCTCTGGTCCTTCAGGCTTCGCAGCGGGTCGAGTTTCGGCCACCGCGACACCCCCGCCGTACCCCCGATCGGTCCGATCGGGGGTACGGCTGTGTCTGCACCCGTTCGGCCCCGCAGTTCTCCACCGTTCCTCCCAACTTCCCACGTTAGGACGGTTGTTGCCGGGGTACGCGCCTGGTGTGGAAACGATCGCCGGAAGTGCCCGGACGGCCGTTTGAGGCGGCAGTTGCCCCCTGGGCGGGCGACAACTCGCCCCAGATGGCACAATCTGTGCATGGAACACGACGGCCAACTCGAGCTCTATACGGCGGTCGCGAACCAACTCAAGGAAGCGCACACAAGAGTGCGCGCACTGCAAGTCCCGGAGGGCGTACGGATGGCGCTGACCCGGAAGCTGTTGGTCATTACGGCCGCGGCCAAGCACGATCTCGCCGATGCGACAAGGCGTCTGGAGCGGTTCATGGCGGACCTCGACGAGGGGCGAATGCCCGAAGGGGACCACTGATCGCCTCCGGAGCAGCCGAGTTCGTTGCGGCACAAGGGTGATTAGCCCGTTTCGTGTTTGATTTGCGGTATATATCTGCCTAACGTGCGAAAAAGCTTGAACAGTTTCGTTCTGGCTAATGTCTCCGAAGGGGAAGACGTGAACAAGGCGCAGCTCGTAGAAGCGATTGCCGACAAGGTGGGCGGCCGCCAGCAGGCCGCCGACGCCGTCGACGCGGTCCTGGACGCCATCGTCCGCGCGACCGTCGCGGGAGACCGGGTCTCGGTCACCGGCTTCGGTTCGTTCGAGAAGGTCGACCGGCCGGCCCGCTACGCTCGCAACCCCCAGACGGGCGAGCGGGTTCGGGTCAAGAAGACCTCCGTGCCGCGTTTCCGCGCAGGCCAGGGCTTCAAGGACCTGGTGAGCGGCTCGAAGAAGCTCCCGCGGGGCGGCGAGGTCGCGGTCAAGAAGGCCCCCAAGGGCAGCCTGACCGGCGGCGCTTCCGCGACGGTCAAGAAGGCCGCCGCGAAGAAGACCACCACCAAGGCCGCTGCGGCGAGGAAGACGACTGCGGCGGCGAAGAAGACCACCGCGGCCGCGAAGAAGACCACGGCCACCGCCAAGAAGGCGACCGCGAAGAAGACGGCCACCAAGACGACGGCGGCCGCCAAGAAGACCACCACCGCGAAGACGGCCGCGGCCAAGAAGACGACGGCCAAGAAGGCCCCGGCGAAGAAGGCGACGGCCACGAAGGCCCCGGCCAAGAAGTCGACCGCGCGCAAGACCACCGCCAAGAAGGCCACCACCGCCCGCTAGACACAAGGCAGCAGGGGCACTCACGCGCCGGGCCGGACTCCCTCACGGAGTCCGGCCCGCGGCGTGTCCGGCCCCTTGCCGGACTGGGTGCTCAGCGGGCCTGCTCAGAAGGTCTGCAGCGTCACGAGGGTGACGCGCCGTGCGTCCCCGTCGCCCTCGGTCTCGATCCGCACCCGCTGTCCGGGCCGCAGCAGCCGCAGCCCGCCCGCGTCGAACGCCGGCGCGTCGAAGGGCACCGGAGTGCCGTCGTCCAGCAGCACCTGTCCGCTGCGGCTGTCGGGGTCGTACGTGTATGCGGTCGCCTGCATGGGCGCAGCCTACTGCCCGGGGATCAGCAGACGCGCGGCCGCCGCGGCCGTTCGGGGACCCACCCCCAGGGCGAGCGCCGCCCGCAGATCCTCTCCGGTGTCCACGTCCTGCCGTACGGAATCGACCGCGTCTAGACGGAGTTCCACGGCTCCGGAGGCGCGGTGGCGGGCGCGGGAATCCGTGCCGAATGCGGGGAGCAATTCGCGGCCGGGGGTCACGGCGAGAAGCGTCGTGCCGATTGCGGCGGCATCCGGAAGAAAAGCGCGGGGGAATTCCGCCGCCGCGTCGAGGACCCGGGCCAATTCGAGTGGGCGAAGAGCAGGGAGATCGGCGTTCAGGGCGGCGAGCGGGGAATCGGGGCGCAGCGAACGCACCGCGGTCGCTCCGTGGGCGAGGGCGGCGTTCAGTCCGGTGCGCGGCTCGTCGGGGACGATGCGCGCGCCCAGGGCCGCCAGGGCGGCTTTGGCCAGCACGTCGTCCGTGACGACCGCCACATCCCGTACGGCGGGGCAGCTCAGGGCGGCCGTCACCGTGTCCTCGGCGAAGGCCAGGGCGAGGCCGGGGCGCAGCGCGTCGGCGGCGGTGTCCGCGAGCCTGCTCTTGGCCAGCGCCAAGGGCTTCAGAGGTATGACCAGGGTCCACTGCACCGGCGTACCGTTCCTCTCTTGTCGCGGCCATTGTCACCCGGCCCATCCGTCGGTCCGGTGGGCGGGCGTACGGTGTTCTCGACAGACCGGCGGCCCGGCGCGACACTTGTGCGGCCCCAGGCTCCGGAAGAAGTCCGGCAGGAAGTCCTAGAGGAAGGTGTCCGCGTGCCCCGCCGCAGAATCGGCTTCTGGTACCGCTTCGCAGCGGTCCTCTGCAAACCCTGGCTGGTGGTTCTGATCAAGCGGGACTGGCATGGAATGGAGTACATTCCGGCCGACGGCGGATTTATCACCGCGGTGAACCACAATTCGCACATCGATCCCTTCGCGTACGCGCACTTCCAGTACAACAGCGGACGGGTCCCGCGATTCCTCGCGAAGAGCGGGCTTTTCAAGGAGGGATTCGTCGGCGCCGCGATGCGCGGCACCGGACAGATCCCCGTCTACCGCGAGTCCACGGACGCGCTGAGCGCCTTCCGCGCCGCGATCGACGCCGTGGAGCGCGGCGAGTGCGTCGCGTTCTACCCCGAGGGCACCCTGACCCGCGACCCCGACGGCTGGCCGATGACCGCCAAGACCGGCGCCGCGCGCGTCGCCCTGCAGACCAAGTGCCCGGTGATCCCGGTCGCCCAGTGGGGCGCCAACGAACTCCTGCCGCCGTACGCCAAGAAGCCCAACCTCCTTCCGCGCAAGACCCACCACGTGCTCGCGGGGCCGCCTGTGGACCTCGCGCGCTTCTACGACCGGGAGATGAGCCCGGAACTCCTCAAGGAGGCGACCGAGGCCATCATGGCCGCCGTCACCCGCCAGCTGGAGGAGATCCGCGGCGAGAAGGCGCCCGACACGCCCTACGACCCGCGCCGGGAGCGGATCGAACAGCGGCGCCGCACCCAGGCGGAGACGAGCGTGGAGAGCGGCGCGGAGACGAGCGTGGAGACCGGCGTGGAAATCAGTCACGAGCACGAGGGGGAGAACAGCAAGTGAGCGAGTCCGTCAAGGCGGCCGTCTTCGGCACCGGATCGTGGGGGACCGCCTTCGGCATGGTCCTCGCCGACGCGGGCTGCGAGGTGACGCTCTGGGCGCGCCGCGCCGAGCTCGCCGACGTGGTCAACTCCACCCGCACCAACCCCGACTACCTCCCCGGGGTCGAACTCCCCGAGAACCTGCGGGCCACCGCCGACCCCGCCGAGGCGGCCCGGGACGCCGACTTCACCGTCCTCGCGATCCCCTCGCAGACCCTGCGCGCCAACCTCGCCGACTGGACGCCGCTGCTCGCCCCGGACACCGTCCTGGTGTCGCTGATGAAGGGCGTCGAACTCGGTACGACCATGCGGATGAGCGAGGTGATCGAGGACGTCGCCAAGGTGGGCCGCGACCGGATCGCCGTGGTCACCGGGCCCAACCTCGCCAAGGAGATCGCCTCCCGCATGCCGGCCGCCGCCGTGGTCGCCTGCACCGACGAGGCCGTCGCCCGAAAGCTCCAGGCCGCCTCCCACACGCCGTACTTCCGCCCCTACACCAACACGGACGTGGTGGGCTGCGAACTGGGCGGCGCCGTGAAGAACGTCATCGGACTGGCGGTCGGCATCGTGGACGGCATGGGCCTGGGCGACAACGCCAAGGGATCGCTGATCACCCGCGGTCTCGCCGAGACCACCCGCCTCGGCCTGGCGATGGGCGCGGACCCGCTCACCTTCTCCGGACTCGCGGGCCTGGGCGACCTGGTGGCGACCTGCTCCTCGCCGCTCTCGCGCAACCACACCTTCGGCACCAACCTCGGCAAGGGCATGACCCTGCAGGAGACCATCGCGGTCACCCGGCAGACCGCCGAGGGCGTCAAGTCCTGTGAGTCGGTGCTGGATCTGGCCCGGCGGCACGGCGTCGACATGCCCATCACCGAGACGGTCGTCGGCATCGTGCACGAGGGCAAGCCTCCGGTGGTCGCCCTGAAGGAGCTGATGTCGCGCAGCGCGAAGCCCGAGCGACGCTGAGCGATCCCGGGCGAACCCGAGGGAACCCGGGGGGACAGACGCTGACTGGCGGCCGTACCACCGGGTACTCTCATGCCGATATGAGCACCGAGAACCTTCCCCAGAGCCCTGAGCCGAGCCCTGAGCAGCCGTCCCGCAAGCCGCGCGTGGCCGTCGTGTTCGGCGGTCGCAGCTCCGAACACGGGATCTCCGTGGTCACAGCCGGCGCCGTCCTCAAGGCCATCGACCGGACCAAGTACGAGGTCCTGCCGATCGGCATCAACCGGGAAGGGCGTTGGTTCCTGACCGCCGACGCGCCGGAGCGCATGGCGATCACCGACCGCCGTACGCCCGACGTCGAGGAGCTCGCCGAGTCGCGGGAGGGCGGCGTGGTGCTCCCCGTCGACCCCGCGAACCGCGAAGTCGTCTACAGCGAGCCGGGATCGGTGCCCAAGGCGCTCGGCGAGGTCGACGTCGTCTTCCCCGTCCTGCACGGCCCCTACGGCGAGGACGGCACCCTCCAGGGTCTGCTGGAGCTCTCCGGCGTCCCGTACGTGGGCGCGGGCGTCCTGGCCTCGGCCGTCGGGCAGGACAAGGAGTACATGAAGCGGGTGTTCACCTCCTTCGGGCTCAAGGTCGGCCCGTACGTGGTGATCCGGCCGCGCGAGTGGGCGCGGGACGAGTCGGCGGCCCGCAAGAAGATCGTCGACTTCGCGGGCGAGCACGGCTGGCCGCTGTTCGTGAAGCCCGCGCGCGCGGGCTCCTCGATCGGCATCACCAAGGTCGACGACCTCGCCGGCCTCGACGAGGCGATCGCCGAGGCCCAGCGCCACGACCCGAAGATCCTGGTCGAGGCGGCGCTGCGGGGCCGCGAGATCGAGTGCGGGGTCCTGGAGTTCGAGGACGGCCCGCGCGCCTCCGTCCCGGCCGAGATCCCGCCGCCGGACGCCCACGCCTACTACGACTTCGAGGCGAAGTACATCGACTCGACCCCGGGGCTCGTGCCGGCGCCGCTCACGCCCGAGGAGACGGCCGAGGTGCAGCGGCTGGCGGTCGACGCCTTCGAGGCCGCGTCCTGCGAGGGTCTGGTCCGCGCCGACTTCTTCCTCACGGAGGACGGCGAGTTCGTCATCAACGAGATCAACACGATGCCGGGCTTCACCCCGATCTCGATGTACCCGCAGATGTGGCAGGCGAGCGGGATCGGCTACCCGGAGCTGGTGGACAGGCTGGTACAGGCGGCGCTTCGCAGGTCGACGGGCCTGCGCTAGCCAACCAAGGGGCCAAGGGGCCAAGAGGCCAAGAGGCCAGGGGCCAGGGGGCCCAAGGGGCAGAGGCTCAGTCGGCGATCCCTTCGGGGATCGCCTTCTTCACGGCCGAGGCCAGGTCCACCAGCGGCGCCATGCCGTCCGCCGTGCGGTCCTTGGGGATCGTGACCTCCACGTACGCCCTGCGCAGGGTCGTGGTGAAGTGGAACGACTCGTTCTCCTGCTTCTCCAGCAGCCACCCGACCCCGTTGACCTCCACCCCGTCGGCCTCCGGATCGCTCATCTTCTCGGGTCGTTCGACACCGCAGCGCAGTATGATCGCCGGGTTCCCCCAGCCCGCGGTCAGCGCGGAGGCGGGTGAGGGGTCCCGGCGGTCGAGGTCGTCCACCGTGGACGGCAGCGCCTGGTCCAGGTTCCGGCACAGCTTGGTGACGGTCGCCGAGGGGCTGGGAACCGCCGCCGACGTGTCACCGTCTGCTGAGGAGCAGCCCCCTGCGGCGAGCAGGAGGGCCAGCGAGGGCAGAACAACTGGCCGGTGCCGGAAAAGGTTCACCGGCCAAGCGTAGACGGGGGCTACAGATGCACGACCGGGCAGGTCAGGGTACGGGTGATCCCGTCCACCTGCTGGACCTTGGCGACCACCATACGGCCGAGGTCGTCCACCGAGTCGGCCTGGGCCCGCACGATCACGTCGTACGGACCCGTCACGTCCTCGGCCTGGACGACCCCAGGGATCTTGCTGATCTCCTCGGCGACGGTCGACGCTTTGCCGACCTCCGTCTGGATCAGGATGTACGCCTGTACCACGGAACCTCCAGGGCGGCCACGAGGATCATGTGGGGAAAAGGAACGCCACGGTATCGCGTCGCCGCGCGCCGCGGGGAGACCTGCGGGGGCCGCGACTCGCGCGCCGGGGTGCAGGCATGACAGAAGCCGACGGTCATCACGACCGTATCGAGGACACTGGTCACGCGCGACTGGGCACGAACAGGGACAGAAGGGTCGAAAGGACAATGAAGGGCACTGTTGGTGAGCTCGGCGAGTTCGGGCTCATCAGGGAGCTCACCTCCCGTCTCACCACCACCCCGGCGGTCCGGGTAGGCCCCGGCGACGACGCCGCCGTGGTCGCCGCCCCCGACCGGCGGGTCGTGGCCAGCACCGACATCCTGCTGGAGGGCCGGCATTTCCGCCGCGACTGGTCCACCGCCTATGACGTCGGCCGCAAGGCCGCCGCACAGAACCTCGCCGACATCGCCGCCATGGGCGCGGTGCCGACCGCCCTGCTGCTCGGCCTCGTCGTGCCCGCCGAGCTGCCGGTCACCTGGCCCTCGGAGCTGATGGACGGCCTGCGCGACGAGTGCCAGGTCGCCGGGGCCTCCGTGGTCGGCGGCGACGTCGTGCGCGGCGACACGATCATGGTGTCGATCACCGCGCTCGGCGATCTGCGCAACCAGGAGCCCATCACCCGGGGCGGCGCCCAGCCCGGCGACCTCGTCGCGGTGACCGGCTGGCTGGGCTGGTCCGCGGCCGGGTACGCGGTCCTCTCCCGCGGATTCCGCTCGCCCCGCGCCTTCGTCGAGGCCCACCGCCGCCCCGAGCCGCCGTACCACGCGGGGCCGGCCGCCGCCGCGCTCGGCGCGACCGCGATGTGCGACGTCAGCGACGGGCTCATCGCCGACCTCGGACACATCGCCGAGGCCAGCAAGGTCCGCATCGACATCCGCTCCGGCGCGATCGACATCCCGACGCAGATGAACGACATCGGACAGGCCGTCGGCGTCGACCCCATCCAGTGGGTGCTCACCGGGGGCGAGGACCACGCGATCGTGGCGACCTTCCCGCCGGACGTGAAGCTGCCCGCCCGCTGGAAGGTGATCGGCGAGGTCCTCAACCCGTCCGCCCTGCCCCAGGTGACGGTCGACGGGGCGCCCTGGACCAGCAAGGGCGGCTGGGACCACTTCGGGGACATCGAGTCGTGAGCGCACTCCCGCGCGTGCTGACGGTCGCGGGCTCCGACTCCGGCGGCGGGGCCGGGATCCAGGCCGACCTGAAGACGATGCTCGCGCTCGGCGTGCACGGCATGAGCGTGATCACGGCGGTCACCGCGCAGAACTCCCTCGGCGTGCAGGGCGCTTGGCAGCTGCCGGTGGAGGCGGTGCGGGCCCAGTACCGCAGCGTCGTCGACGACATCGGCGTCCAGGCCGTGAAGACGGGCATGCTAGCTTCCGCCGAACTCGTGGAGACGGTCGCCGAGTTGATCGCCGATTCGATCGCCGACACGGGTGTTCCCGTGGTCGTCGACCCGGTCGGCGTCTCCAAGCACGGCGACCCGCTGCTGGCCGCCTCCGCGCTGGACTGCGTCCGCACGAAACTCCTGCCGGTCGCGACCGTCGCCACCCCGAACCTCGACGAGGTGGCCCAACTCACCGGCGTACACGTCGAGTCGGAGTCCGGGCTGCGGGAGGCCGCGGCCGCCGTGCTGGCCTACGGCCCGCGGTGGGCGCTGATCAAGGGCGGCCATCTCCCCGGCGACGCCGTGGACCTGCTGACGGACGGCGTCGAGGAGCACTGGCTGCGCGCACCGCGCCTCGACAACCGCCACACGCACGGCACGGGCTGCACCCTCGCGTCCGCGATCGCCGCACAGCTCGCGCAGGGCCGCCCCGTGCCGGAGGCGGTGACGGCGGCCAAGCGGTACGTCACCGGAGCGATCACGGCCGGCTTCGCCCTCGGCACGGGAATCGGCCCGGTGGACCACGGCTGGGACCTCACACGGGGTACGTCCTGAGCCTGCTCTTGGGCACAGCATTGAGCCGGTCCACCCAGGTGGACCGGCTCAATGCAGCGAACCAGCAGTGGCCGCGCGCTTAGCTGTACGTCAGCGCGAGACCTTGCCGGCCTTGATGCACGAGGTGCAAGCGTTCACGCGCTTCGGCGTCCCGCCGACCACGGTACGGACGCGCTGGATGTTCGGGTTCCAGCGACGGGACGTACGGCGGTGCGAGTGCGAGATGTTGTTGCCGAAGCTCGGCCCCTTGCCACAGACGTCGCAGTTGGCAGCCACGGGTCACTCCAAAGACTTCAGATGCACTTACGGTTGATCCCGGCATGCCGGGATCAGGATCATAGGATCTGAGTGGCGCTGCCAGGGGGAGAGCCCGATGTGATCGGGCAACCGGAGCAGCATACAACGACTGCGCCAGTACAACGAAACTACCATGGCTGCTCAGGGCCTCGTCCCCGGCACCGACCTCGGCGCCGACTCGGTCTACGCTGCGTCCAGTCCAGCCGCTCAAGGAGGCGCAGGTGGCGCAGGTGCCGCAGACATTCTTCGATGCTCTCGCGGTGCGCACCTGGTGCGGTCTCGCGCTCGCCGCGCTGGGCCGCGCGCGCGAGGAGATCGACGCGATCAACGTCTACCCGGTCGCGGACGGGGACACCGGCACCAACCTGTATCTGACCGTCGAGTCGGCGGCGACCGCCGTCGAGGCGGTGTTCGCGGGGTACGAGGCCGGTTCGACGCCTCTCAGCGAGTCCGTCGGGGAGTCCGTCAGCGGGTCCGTCGGTGAGCACCTCGGTGACACGGGTCCCACGCTCGCCGACGCCGCGCACGCGATGGCGCACGGCGCGCTCATAGGCGCGCGCGGGAACTCCGGCACGATCCTCGCGCAGCTGCTGCGCGGCATGGCCCAGGTGCTCGCCGCCGAGCGTGGGGCTCCCCACACCGACGGGGACGGCCTGCGGCTGGCCCTGCGGCACGCGGCCGACTCCGCTCGCCAGGCCGTCGCCCACCCCGTCGAGGGCACCGTCCTGTCCGTCGCCTCGGCCGCCGCCGACGCGGCCGGGGAAGCGGAGGGGGACTGCGGGACCGTCTCCCGGGCGGCCTACCAGGGGGCCTGCGCGGCCCTCGCCGCGACCCCGGGGCAGCTGGCCGTCCTGGAGCACGCCGGAGTCGTGGACGCGGGCGGGCGGGGGCTGGTGGCGGTGCTCGCGGCGCTGGTGGAGACCTTCACGGGGGAGACGCCCGGGTACTCCGGGGCCGCTTCCGGGATCCACCCGGCTCACCCCGTCCACGCGCGCGTGGAGTCCGCCCCGCCGGACGCCTGCGCCGACGGGCCGGGGGACGGCGGCGGGCCCGCCTTCGAGGTGATCTACCTCCTGGAGGCCGAGGACGCGGCCGTCGCACGGCTGCGGCAGCGGCTGGACGCTCTGGGGGACTCGCTCGTCGTGGTCGGCGGCGACGGCCTGTGGAACATCCATGTGCACGTGGACGACGCGGGCGCCGCCGTGGAGGCGGGCGTCGAGGCCGGGCGGCCGTACCGGATCCGCATCACGCACTTCGGCGTCGACGACGCGCACGCGCGCGGGGGCGAGCGTCCGCCGCGCGAACGGGCCCAGCGGGCGGTCGTCGCGGTCGTGCCCGGCGAGGGCCTGGCCGGGCTGTACACCGAGGCCGGCGCGACCACGGTCCTCGCACGCCCCGGTGAGCCGCCCGCCAGCGGTGAGCTCGTCGAGGCCGTACGACGGGCCCACGCGCGCGAGGTCGTCCTGCTGCCCAACGACGCCGATCTACGTCACACCGCGGCCGCGGCCGCCGAGCAGGCCCGCACGGAGGGCATCCGGGTGGCGCTGATCCCGACCCGCTCCGCGGTGCAGGGGATCGCCGCGCTGGCCGTGCACGAGCCGGACCGGCGCTTCGACGAGGACGTCGTCTCGATGACCTCGGCGGCCGGCGCCACCCGCTACGCCGAGGTGGCCGTCGCCGAACGCCAGTCCTGGACCATGGCCGGCATCTGCCAGGCCGGCGACGTCCTCGGGCTCGTCGACGGCGACGTCGCCGTGATCGGCACGGACGTCACCGTCACCGCCGAGGCCGTCCTGGACCGCATGCTCGCGGCGGGCGGCGAACTGGTCACCCTGGTCCTCGGCGACGACGCCCCCGAAGGCGTCGCCGAGCGCCTGGAGGCGAGGGTGCGCGAGGCATACCTCGCCGTCGACACGGTCGTCTACCGGGGCGGCCGCCAAGGCGCGCTCCTGCTGATCGGCGTGGAGTAGCCCCGGACTCCGGCCCCCGGCCCGGCCCCGGCTCAGTCCGTCGTCTGTTCCGCCACCACCTGGAGCAGTTGTTCGGCCTCCGCCCGCCGTGCCGGTGCTGTGTCGTCGCCGTCGGAGTCCGCGTCGCCGTAGCGGTCCATGTCGCCGACGTCGGCGGCGCTCGCCGACTCCGGGTACGCCCGTAGCACCGCACGTGCGCGTGCCGCCGCGGCCGACGGGCGGCCCAGGTCGGTCTCCAGCCAGCCCGCGGCCAGTTCGGCGCCGGTGCGGGCGTGCAGGGCGCTGTCGCCCAGGGCGACGAACACGGCGACCGCCTCCGCCATCTGGGACAGCGCCTCCTCCAGGGTGGCCCGGATCGAGTCGTCGTCGGCGTCCTCGGCCGCCGAGCGGGCCAGCAGGTCCCCGAACTGGCGGTGGGTGTGGCCGAGTTCGGCGACGAGCCGCAGCCGCGCCGCCTCGTCCCGCGCCGCGTCGAACGCGTCCGCGCACTCCTCGACCGCGCTTGTCATGAGCGCGTGTGCCGCGCCCGGCCCGTCCTCCGTGCGCAGCGCCAGCCACGCACGGGCGCGCACGGAGCGGACGAGACCGTGCACGTTGCCGAGGCCCCGCCACAGCTCGCCCGCGCGCGCGTACGCCCGGTCCGCCTCGGCGTGCAGCCCCGCCCGGCCGAGGGACTCGGCGGCCAGATGGGCGAGGGTCGCGTGGTCGTGCTGCTCGGGCCAGTGCCGGGCGATCTCGGCGGCCTGCAGTCGGCGTTCGGCGGCGTCCCGGTGCTCCCCGAGCTCGCTCAGACAGTCGCCCAGCCACCACTGCGTCTGGACGACCGCCCCGTCGCCGTGCGTCTGGGCGGACAGGTCCGCCAGCGCCGACTCCAGCACCTCCGCGGCCTCCGCCCAGCGGCCCTGCCGCACCAGGAACCCGCCCAGCTGGTGCCGCGCCCACGCCCCGAACGTCGGACCTTCGTCCGCCTCGTCGGCCCAGTGCGCCGCCTCCAGGGCGTACTCGGCGGCCTCCTCGGACAGCCCCCGGCCGCCGACGACCTCGGCGAGCTGCAGATACAGCTGTGCGCGTCCCGTCGCCTCCAGGTGCGGCCCCCCGTGGTCCAGGGCCGCCCGCAGCGCCCGCTCGGCCTCCACCATGTCGCCCAGCTGATGGGCGAGAGCGGCGAGCCGTGCCTCGTACTCCACCGCGAACCACGGCAGCCCTGCTGCGACGAACCCCGTCGCGGCCCACGAGAACAGCTCCACGGCCCCTTCCAGGTCCCCGGTACGGGTCGCCAGCTCCGCGAGCATCGCCTGCGCCTCGGAGACCCGCGCGGCGAGCCGGACGTCGTCCTCGGTGCGTCCCTCGACGAGCGCGAGCACCTCCCGCACGGCCGCCTCCGCGTCGGACAGGAGCGTGTCGCCGGCCTGCTCCTCGGCCTCGTGCACCCGCCGCATCAGGATCCGCGCCCGCGCCATCACCACGGACGCCGTCTGCCGTACGCCCGTGCCGTCCTCGGCGTAGAGCGCGAGGACCGCGTCGTAGGGCTCGGCGACAGCCGTGAGCGCCTCGTCCACGTCACCCGCGAGAGCGTGCACGTACGCGGCACGCGCGCGTGCCGCCAGGGCCTCCCCTGGGTCGCCCGCCTCCGTGTACAGCTCGGCGGCGCGCTCGAAGAGCTCGACGCCCTCGGGGCCGAGGTCCATCGCCTCGTGGTCGGCGATCTCCGCGCGGTCCCGCGCCGCCAGCTCGACGCCCTCCGCGGCGCGCGCCACCTCCGCCCACGCCTCCACTGCGCGCGGCTGAAGCGTGTCCGACAGCCGTCGGGCCTCGGCGAGCAGGGCGGACAGGTCGGGCGCAGCGACCGCCGGAGCCGGCGCCGGGACGGGCGCGTACGCCGCCGCCAGCACCGCCCGCACCCCCAACGGCAGTCGCTCCACCAGCGGACGCTGCGCCATACGCGCGCGTGCCCGCTCGGTGACGTACGACGTGCCGTTGCGCTCGTCGAACCGCGCGGCCAGTGCGAGGGCCTGCGCACGCGCGTGTGCGGCGAGTTCGGCCGCGTCCCAGCCCCGGCCGGCCGGCCCGGGCACCCGCTGCCCGGCCAGCCCGAGCTCGGACAGCCGGTCCATGATCAGCACGACCACGCTCAGGAACTCCAGCCTGCTGCGCGGATGCCCCTCGTCCGTGAAGTACGCCGGCCGCTCCGCGAGCAGCTCGAGACCCCGCGCCTCGTTGCCGGTCAGCGCGCAGAACTCGACGTGGTCGGCGTACGCGCCCCGCATGCTCTCCATGGGCCGTACGAGCCGGAAGCCCCGCAGGTGGTTGGCGCGCGCCTCGTCCACGCGGCCCAGCCGCAACAGCGGCAGCAGGGACGACGCGAGCACGGTGTGCGGCTCGTGCGCGCAGGTGTACGCGCCCTCGAGGACGGGCTCCCACAGCTCCAGCGCCGCCGCGTCCCGGCCGCGCTCCGCCTGCCACCAGCCCTGCCCGTGCAGCTCGCACGCGTGACAGTCGGCCATGGCGTCCCGGTCCGCGGCCAGCCACGCGGCGAACGCCCGCTCGGCCCGCTCCACGTCCCCCACATGCGCCGCGACGCTGAACTCGGCGCTGCGCACCGCCCGCTCGGAGTGCCCGGCGAGCCGGTAGCGGTGCTCCATCTCGCCGAGCCACTTCTCCACCGACGCCAGCGGCACGTGCGGCTGGTCGAGCATGCCCGCCGACACCCACTTGAAGACCCAGTGCAGCGAGTGCGTCTCGTGCGCGTCGAAGTCCTCCGGCCGTTCGTCCCACATGCGCAGCAGCCGCGCGAACGGGACGAACATCTTGGCCTTCTCGGAGCTGTAGTTGTAGACCTTCAGCTGGTGTCCGAGCGCCTCGATCACCGCGAGCGGCTCGTTCAGCTGCTCGGCCTGGGTCAACAGCTGCTCCGCGCGCGCGTTGCGCGCCGGGCCCTCCGGCTGCTCGCCGTTCTCCGCCATCGCCCGGCGGAGCGCGTCGAAGTCCGTGATCTCACTCATCAGCGGCCGTCCTCTTCATGCGGGGACTCCCCATGGGTGGCCCATTCCAGGAGCCCGATGAACGCCCGGTTCAGCAGCGCCGAGTCCGCCGGCCGCAGGGGCCGCTGGGCCATCAGCAGCGCCTGCCCGTACAGCGACTCCGTGGCGGTGCCGATCAGCTCGGGATCTTTCAGCGAACTGATCCTGCGGATCAGCGGGTTGAGATGGTTGAGCACCAGACGCGCGCGCGGGGCGCTGCCGCGCAGCGAGCCGAGGATGCCCGCCCACAGGTCGTCGGCCTGCGCCTCGGCCTGGGCCCGCGCCTGCTCGTGCCGCGCGGAGCGGTCGTCCAGGTGCAGCGCGGGCACGGACAGCGGATGGAAGGCGCGGAGCGCGACATCGCAGCCCAGCGGGTCGAGCTTCGCCCGCGCGGCCGCCAGGAACCCCGACAGCGCCAGCTCCTCGGCCGGATCGACCGAGTCCAGATGCGCGGTCACGGTGTCCGCGTCCAGCTCGGCGACCACCGTCCCCGGCCGCACCGACGGCAGCGCCTCCACCAGCTCGCTGTCGTACGTGTAACCGCCGTTGATCACCCCGACGCCCTGCGCGGACGCGATCGGCGCGACCTGCCGGTACTCCTCCACGGTCCGCGTGAAGTGCACCACCGGGTGCCGCTGTGCGAACTCCTCCAGCGACAGCCGTCCGTCGGTCGTCTCGAAGGGCAGCCACGGCAGCATCGTGCGCAGCATCTCCGGGTCGTGCCGCGCGAGGGACTTCACGCCCAGGTGGTGCACGGCCAGGAAGGCCGCCAGCCGCTCCGGATCACCGGCGGCCAGACCCGTCAGCCACGACCGGATCCGCTCGCCCAGCGCCTCCCGTACGGCGGCCAGCGTCTCGTCCTCGTACAGCGACTCGCGCGACGCCGTGGGCCGCAGACTGTCGGTGTCCAGCACACAGCGCACGAAGAACGCCCAGTCGGGCAGCAGCTGTTCGGCCCGCTCGGTCAGCAGCATGCCCTTGAGATGCACCCGGTGACCCGCCCGCTGGGCCGGGCTGACCGCCGCCGGCAGCACGTACGCCACCCCGCGGATCCCCGCCAGCGGCACGTTCAGCTCGATCGTGTCCAACGGCGTGAAACCGAACAGCCCGTGACAGTGCCGGGCCAGCGCCACCCGCCGGTTGGCGGGGGAGGGGTACGCCCGGTCCCAGGGCGCCGGCAGATCGGTGACCGCCTCCTCGCCCACCCGGACGTCGTACGGCAGCAGCGAGCCGAAGTCGCGTGCCAGCTTGAGCACCCGCTCCTCGGTGAGCCACTCCCCGGCCCCGGCCCGCGCCACCAGGTGCACGGTGGTGCCCGGCTCGGGGCGCGCGTCGTGGGGGAGCGTCCGCACGGTGTACGAGCCGTCGTCGCGCGCCGTCCACTCCACGGGCGGCGCGCCGGGCGTACGGGCGCTGCGGCTGACCACCCGGATCCGTTCGGCGACCACGAAACAGGCCAGCAGCCCGATGCCGAACTGCCCGAGGAAGTCGGAGCGGACCTCCTGCAACCCGTCCGCACGCTTGGAGCTGCGCCCGATGGTCGCCAGCAGTGTGTGCAGGTCGGCCTCGGTGAGCCCGACGCCGGAGTCCTCCACCCGCAGCTCCCCGCCCGCCGCGAACAGCCGCACCCGCGCCGGGGCGCCGGGCTCCTCCGCCCGCCGGGCGGTGACGGCGTCCACGGCGTTCTGCAGCAGCTCGCGCAGGTAGACCCTGGGACTGGAGTAGAGGTGATGGGACAGCAGGTCCACCAGACCACGCAGGTCGACCTGGAACGTATGAGGTGACGGAGATGCCTGGGATGACTGTGAGGTCTGGGAGTCCATCGCTGCAGCGCCGCGGGTTGGGGGACTGTCGACGGCGCGGGGTCGGGCGGTCCCGGTGGGGCGGTGACCGCGTGATGGCCGGAGCGCGCCATCCTAGAGCCCGAACGAGCCGTCTGACCAGGGGTTTCAGGACACGTATACGGCAATGTCAGTGGGGTGGTGTGCAATGGATCTCGTGCCCGTACCGCAAGAACCGCTGCAAGAGCCGCTGAAGGAACTGCTCGGCCCCGCCACCGCGAAGGTGATGGCCGAGCATCTCGGCCTGCACACCGTCGGCGACCTCCTGCACCACTACCCCCGCAGATACGAGGAGCGCGGCCAGCTCACCCACCTCGCCGACCTCCCCATGGACGAGCACGTCACGGTGGTCGCGATGGTCGCCGACGCCCGGCTGCACTCCTTCGCCTCCGCCAAGGCGCCCCGCGGCAAGGGCCAGCGCCTGGAGGTCACCATCACCGACGGCAGCGGCCGCCTCCAGCTGGTCTTCTTCGGCAGCGGAGTCCACAAGCCCCACAAGGATCTGCTGCCGGGCACCCGCGCGATGTTCTCGGGCAAGGTCTCCGTCTTCAACCGCCGTCTCCAACTGGCCCACCCCGCCTACGAACTGCTGCGCGCCGACGCCGACGACGCGGCCGAGACCGTCGACAGCTGGGCCGGCGCCCTCATCCCGCTCTACCCCGCCACGGCCAAGCTGGAGTCCTGGAAGATCGGCAAGGCGATCCAGACCGTCCTGCCCAGCGCCCAGGAGGCGATCGACCCCCTCCCCGACTCGCTCCGCGCGGGCCGCGGCCTGGTCACCCTCCCCGAGGCCCTCCTGAAGATCCACCGCCCGCACACCAAGGCCGACATCGCCGACGCCCGCGCCCGCCTCAAGTGGGACGAGGCCTTCGTCCTCCAGGTCGCCCTCGCCCGCCGCCGCCACGCCGACGCCCAACTCCCCGCGGTCCCGCGCAGACCGGCCCCCGACGGCCTGCTGTCCGCCTTCGACGACCGCCTGCCCTTCACCCTCACCGACGGCCAGCAGAAGGTCTCCAAGGAGATCTTCGACGACCTGGCGACGGACCACCCCATGCACCGCCTCCTCCAGGGCGAGGTCGGCTCGGGCAAGACCCTGGTCGCGCTGCGCGCCATGCTCGCCGTCGTCGACGCCGGCGGGCAGGCCGCCATGCTCGCGCCCACCGAGGTCCTCGCCCAGCAGCACCACCGCTCCGTCGTCGAGATGATGGGCGAGCTCGCCGAGGGCGGCATGCTGGGCGGGGCCGAGCAGGGCACCAAGGTCACGCTGCTCACCGGCTCCATGGGCATGGCCGGGCGGCGACAGGCGCTGCTCGACCTCGTCACCGGAGAGGCCGGCATCGTGATCGGCACGCACGCGTTGATCGAGGACAAGATCCAGTTCCACGACCTCGGACTGGTCGTGGTCGACGAACAGCACCGCTTCGGCGTCGAACAGCGCGACGCCCTGCGCGGCAAAGGCAAGCAGCCTCCTCACCTCCTGGTCATGACCGCCACCCCGATCCCGCGCACGGTCGCGATGACCGTCTTCGGCGACCTGGAGACCTCCGTCCTCGACCAGCTCCCGGCCGGCCGTTCGCCCATCGCCAGCCATGTCGTCCCGGCCGCCGACAAACCCCACTTCCTGGCCCGCGCCTGGGAGCGGGTCCGCGAGGAGGTGGCGAACGGCCACCAGGCGTACGTGGTCTGCCCACGCATCGGCGACGAGGACGTCAAGGACGAGGACGCCAGGAAGGCCAGGAAGCCGGCGGAGGGCGAGGCCGACAAGCGTCCGCCGCTGGCGGTCCTCGAGGTGGCCGACCACCTGTCCAAAGGCCCCCTCCAGGGCCTGGCCGTCGAGGTCCTGCACGGCCGTATGCACCCCGACGACAAGGACGCCGTCATGCGCCGCTTCACCGCCGGGGACACCGACGTCCTGGTCGCCACGACCGTCATCGAGGTCGGCGTCAACGTCCCGAACGCCACCGCGATGGTGATCATGGACGCCGACCGCTTCGGCGTCTCCCAGCTGCACCAGCTGCGCGGCCGGGTCGGGCGCGGCTCGGCGCCCGGGCTCTGTCTCCTCGTCACCGAGATGCCCGAGGCCAGCCCGGCCCGCCAGCGCCTCGGCGCGGTCGCCTCCACCCTCGACGGCTTCGAGCTCTCCCGCATCGACCTCGAACAGCGCCGTGAGGGCGACGTCCTGGGCCAGGCCCAGTCCGGCGCCCGCACCTCGCTCCGCGTCCTGGCGGTGATCGAGGACGAGGAGGTCATCGCGGAGGCGCGGGAGGAGGCCGCGCAGGTGGTCGCCTCCGACCCGGAGCTGGCCGCCTACCCGGGCCTGCGAACAGCTCTCGACGCCCTCTTGGACGAGGAAAGGGAGCAGTACCTGGAAAAGGGCTGAGGACAGCTGCCCCAGGAGCGCGGGGCTGTATCGGATATGCGGCTGCCGCCATCGGATATGCGGCTGCCGCCGCGCGGGCGCGACCAGCCCGAACGGACCCGCAGTCGCGTACGACACGAACCACCCCCTCACCTCCGCCTGCCAGACTGGACCGGTAGTCACCCCACGACCAAGGACCCAAGATGACCCGCGTGATCGCCGGCGCAGCCGGCGGACGCCGCCTGGCCGTCCCGCCAGGGACAGGCACCCGTCCGACATCGGACCGCGCCCGCGAGGGCCTCTTCTCCACCTGGCAGGCCCTCCTCGGCGGCCCCCTCGACGGCGAACGCGTCCTGGACCTCTACGCCGGATCAGGGGCGGTCGGCCTGGAGGCACTCTCGCGGGGCGCGAGCCACACCCTCCTCGTGGAGGCCGACGCGCGAGCGGCCCGCACCGTCCGGGAGAACGTGAAGAACCTCGGCCTGCCCGGCGCCGAGGTCCGCGTCGGCAAGGCCCGGCAGGTGATCCAGACGCCGCCGACCGCACCGTACGATCTCGTCTTCCTCGACCCCCCGTACGCCGTCTCGGACGACGATCTTCGGGAGATTCTGCTCACACTCCGCACGGAAGGGTGGCTCGCGGGCGAAGCCCTCGTCACCGTGGAGCGCAGCACCAGAGGCGGAGAGTTCCCGTGGCCGGACGGCTTCGAAGCGCTCCGGGCCCGTCGCTACGGCGAGGGAACGTTTTGGTACGGTCGCGCCGCCTCTACGTGCGAAGACGCACGATGACCGGACCGGAGAGCGAGGGATCACTAGTGCGCCGCGCCGTCTGTCCCGGGTCGTTCGACCCGATCACCAACGGACACCTCGACATCATTTCCCGCGCCTCCCGTCTGTATGACGAGGTCTATGTCGCGGTCATGATCAACAAGTCCAAGAAGGGCCTGTTCGAGATCGACGAGCGGATCGACCTGATCCGCCAGGTCACCGCCGAGTACGGAAACGTCCGGGTCGAGGCCTTCCACGGCCTCCTGGTCGACTTCTGCAAGCAGCGCGACATCCCGGCCATCGTGAAGGGCCTGCGCGCGGTCAGCGACTTCGACTACGAGCTGCAGATGGCCCAGATGAACAACGGCCTCTCGGGCGTCGAGACCCTGTTCGTGCCCACCAACCCCACCTACAGCTTCCTCTCCTCCTCCCTGGTCAAGGAGGTCGCGACCTGGGGCGGCGACGTCTCCCACCTGGTGCCCCCGCTGGTGCTCCAGGCCCTGGGCGAACGCCTGAAGAAGTGACGTCCCGTCACTCGGTGTCCGGCCGCAGCCTCATGGCCGTACAGTCGTCCCGTCCGTCTCCAACACAGCTGTAGAGAGTGGCGAGCAACCGGTGGACGTGCAGAAGAAGCTCGACGAGATCGTCACGGCGGTCTCCAGTGCCCGGTCGATGCCGATGTCGGCCTCGTGTGTGGTCAACCGCGCGGATCTGCTCGCCCTGCTCGAAGAGGTGCGCGCGGCCCTGCCCGACTCCCTCGCCCAGGCCCAGGAGCTGATCGGCGGACGCGAGCACATGGTCGAGCAGGCCCGCCAGGAGGCCGAGCGGATCATCACCACCGCGCACGCCGAACGGGGCTCCCTGATCTCCGACACCGAGATCGCCCGCCGCTCCCAGGCCGAGGCCGACCGCATCCTGGCCGAGGCCCGCAAGGAGGCCGAGGACGTCCGCGCCGAGGCCGACGACTACGTCGACTCCAAGCTCGCCAACTTCGAGGTCGTCCTCACCAAGACCCTCGGCTCCGTCGGCCGCGGCCGCGAGAAGCTCCTCGGCACCGGCCCGGGCCTCGACGAGCAGGGCTTCGCCGACCCCGAGGACGACGACGCCCCCGAGCGCAGCCACGACCCCGAGACCCTGCGCCGCGACGCCGACGCCTACGTCGACACCAAGCTGGGCGCGTTCGAGGCGGTGCTGGCCAAGACCCTGGACGCGGTCGGCCGCGGCCGCCAGAAGCTGCACGGCCGGATCGCCAGCGACGACCTCGGCTCGCTCGCCGACGACACCACGACCTTCCAGCACTCCTCGGACGCCGACTACCTCGCCGACCTGGTCGCCCACGCCGAGCGCGACGCCCCGGCCGAGCAGCCCGCCCACAGCCCGTACGAGCAGCAGCCGCAGGAGGCCTACGCCTACCAGCAGCAGCCGGACCCCTACGCGGGCGCGTACGCGCAGCAGCAGGGCTACGGCGGCCAGCAGCAGGCTGACCCGTACGGCTACCAGCAGCAGGCCGACCCGTACGCGTACCAGGGCTACGACACCCAGCAGGGCGGCTACGACCCGAACCAGGTCCCGCAGCAGTCCCAGCAGCCCGCGCACGACCACCAGGGCTACGCCCTCGACGAGACCAGCCTCTTCGACACGGGCATGATCAGCGCCGAGCAGCTGCGCGCCTACGAGCAGGGCCGCGGCCTCTAGTGCCCGTCCGGCAGCCGGCAGTCAGGGGCCGGATTGGGCTGTGGGCGAAAGCTCCAGTATCCTGACTCATCGGTCGCGTGTGCGCTTCGCTGACTTCACAGACTTCGTATACGCCCGCGATCGACGCTGCCCCGGAACACCGTAGGGGCGGCGTCCCCAGAGCTCAGAAGATCGAAAGCAGGAATGGCCCTGAACGCCCGCCTCGACCACCGCAACCCTCTTGTGTTCGACACACACGAGCTGGGGCGGCGTCCTGGCGCGCTGCAGCGCCTGACCCGCACGATCGACGCCCCGGTGGATCTCGGCATCGCAGGGGTCATCGGAGTGCCGGAAGGCGCCCCGGTGGAGCTCGAGCTCCGGCTCGAGTCGGTCATGGAAGGGGTGCTCGTCACAGGCACCGCCCGTGCATCGGCCGAGGGGGAGTGCGTAAGGTGTCTGGAGCCGCTTGAGCTGGAGCTCGAAGCGGACTTCCAGGAGATGTTCTCGTACCCTGACGCCGACGACCGTGGCCGTGTGAAAGCGGAACCGGTCGACGACGCCGAGGAAGACGAGGACAGGCTCTTCATCGAGGACGGCCTGTTCGACCTCGAACCCGTGCTGCGCGATGCGGTGGTGCTCGCACTGCCGATGCAGCCGGTGTGCCAGGACGACTGTCTGGGCCTGTGCTCCGAATGCGGAGCGCGGCTCACGGACGACCCGGACCACCACCACGACGCCGTCGACATTCGTTGGGCGGCACTGCAGGGACTCGCCGGTTCACCTGAAGACGGCGAGAAGGACGAGATGAGCGGCGAAGCGCATCGATCAGCACGCGCCGCCGAGAAGCAGGAGAAGTAGCCGTGGCTGTTCCGAAGCGGAAGATGTCGCGCAGCAACACGCGCCACCGCCGGTCGCAGTGGAAGGCTGCGGTCCCCACCCTGGTTGCGTGCGAGCGCTGCCACGAGCCCAAGCTGCAGCACATCGCGTGCCCGTCTTGCGGCACCTACAACAAGCGCCAGGTCCTCGAGGTCTGAGCGGCTGGTGAGAGGCTCCATGTCTGACGCCAAGGCGAACTCGGTCGCCAAGAAACAGGCGGACAACACGGCCTCGTCCCACACGCTTCTGGAAGGGCGGCTCGGCTACCAGCTCGAGTCCGCCCTTCTGGTGCGTGCGCTGACCCACCGTTCCTTCGCATACGAGAACGGCGGTCTGCCGACGAACGAGCGGCTGGAGTTCCTCGGGGACTCCGTGCTCGGCCTCGTCGTCACGGACACGCTGTACCGCACCCATCCCGACCTGCCCGAAGGCCAGCTGGCCAAGTTGCGGGCCGCGGTGGTCAACTCGCGTGCGCTGGCGGAGGTCGGTCGTGGCCTCGACCTGGGCTCCTTCATCCGGCTCGGCCGTGGTGAAGAGGGCACGGGCGGCCGGGACAAGGCGTCCATCCTCGCCGACACCCTTGAAGCGGTGATCGGCGCGGTCTATCTCGACCAGGGCCTCGGCGCGGCCTCCGAACTGGTGCACCGCCTGTTCGACCCGCTGATCGAGAAGTCCTCGAACCTCGGTGCCGGCCTGGACTGGAAGACCAGTCTCCAGGAGCTCACCGCGACCGAAGGGCTCGGCGTCCCCGAGTACCTGGTCACGGAGACCGGCCCCGATCACGAGAAGACCTTCACTGCTGCCGCCCGCGTCGGAGGCGTCTCGTACGGCACCGGCACCGGCCGCAGCAAGAAGGAGGCGGAGCAGCAGGCCGCAGAGTCCGCATGGCGGTCCATCCGGGCCGCGGCGGACGAGCGCGCCGAGGCGGCGAAGACGGCCCAGGCCGTCGAGTCCGTCGAGCACGCCGAGCCCGCCGACGACTCCAGCTCGGACCACGCGTCCGAGTCGGAGTCCGAATCCGCCTCCGCCTAGCAGCCAGGCCGCCTTCAGCGCCCCTGAGCTGCACCGATGAACAGCGCGAACCGAGCGCCCGCCCCCAGTCCGGGGGCGGGCGCTCGGCCCGTCCACGGCGCGTTACGCTGCGATCGCCCGCACAACTGCCCAAGGAGCGAGCTCCGTGCCCGAACTGCCCGAGGTCGAGGTCGTCCGGCGTGGTCTTCAGCGGTGGGTCGCCCATCGCACGGTCGCCGACGCCGAAGTGCTGCACCCGCGTGCCGTACGCCGTCATCTGGCCGGCGCCGACGACTTCGCGCACCGCCTCAAGGGTCACCGCATCGGCGCCCCCAGCCGCCGGGGCAAGTACCTGTGGCTGCCGCTGGAGGACACCGACCAGGCGGTTCTGGCCCACCTCGGCATGAGCGGCCAGCTCCTGGTCCAGCCGCACGAGTCCCCGGACGAGAAGCACCTGCGCATCCGCGTGCGCTTCGCCGACGAGGTCGACACCGAGCTGCGCTTCGTCGACCAGCGCACCTTCGGCGGTCTGTCGCTGCACGAGACGACCCCCGACGGTCTGCCCGACGTCATCGCGCACATCGCCCGAGACCCCCTGGACCCGCTCTTCGACGACGAGGCCTTCCACCAGGCGCTGCGCCGCAAGCGCACCACCATCAAGCGGGCCCTGCTCGACCAGTCGCTGATCAGCGGGGTCGGCAACATCTATGCGGACGAGGCCCTGTGGCGCTCCCGCCTCCACTACGAGCGTCCGACCGCCGCCTTCACCCGCCCCCGGACCCTGGAACTCCTGGGCCATGTCCGGGACGTGATGAACGCGGCCCTCGCCGTCGGCGGCACCAGCTTCGACAGCCTGTATGTCAACGTCAACGGCGAGTCGGGCTACTTCGACCGCTCCCTGGACGCGTACGGCCGCGAGGGCCTGCCCTGCAAGCGGTGTGCGACGCCGATGCGCCGACGGCCCTGGATGAACCGGTCCAGCTACTTCTGCCCGACCTGTCAGCGGGCGCCGCGCGTGGCGTCGTAGCGCTCGCGGGCGGCCAGGACGTCGTCCATGCGTCCCTCGACGCACTGGATGAGGGACAGCAGGCGCTCGGCGACCTCATGGCCGAGCGGCGTCAGTTCGTAGTCCACCCGCGGCGGGTTGGTGGGCTGTGCCTCGCGGCGCACCAGTCCGTCACGCTCCAGCGCGTGCAGGGTCTGGGACAGCATCTTCTCGCTCACGCCGTCGACCCGGCGGCGCAGCTCGTTGAAGCGCAGGGAACCCTCGTGCAGCGCTCCGAGCGTGAGCCCGCCCCAGCGGCCGGTGACATGCTCCAGCGTGCCGCGCGAGGGGCAGGCCCTGGCGAACACGCTGTACGGGAGGTCCTGCTCCGTCGCGTGTTCCTGGGTGCCGGTCATGCGCTCAGGGTACGTGAAGGCAGCGCCAACCAAAAGATTGCGCTAACCAGGGGTTAGCGCAATCTTCGTCGTTGCGGTCTAGTAGCCGAAGTCCTGCGTCCACCAGGGTCCGCCGGACCCCAGGTGCACGCCGACGCCCAGCGTCTTGAAGTCGCAGTTCAGTATGTTCGCCTTGTGGCCGGGGCTGTTCATCCAGGCCTCCATGACGGCGGCCGCGTCGGCCTGACCGCGGGCTATGTTCTCGCCGCCGAGGTCGGATATGCCGGCCTTCGCCGCCCGGTCCCACGGGGTCGCCCCATCGGGGTCGGTGTGGTCGAAGAAGCCCCGCGCGGCCATGTCGTCGCTGAACTTCTCGGCGAGGTCGGCGAGCGAGCTGTTCGCGGACACCGCGCTGCAGCCCACCTTGGCCCGCTCCTCGTTGACGAGCTTCAGCACCTCCGCCGCGGCCTGCGCCTCGGCCGAGACCGTCACCGGGGACTCCGACTCCGCGGCCGGCGCCTTGGCGGCCGTCTTCGACGCGGCCGGCGTGGTCTCCGGCTCCTTCGACGGCGTGGCCTCGGGCTTCTCGGTCTCGGTCTCCGTCTCGGTCGGCGACGCCGACGCGGTGGAGGCCGAGGGCGACGGCGAGGCGGACGGCGAGGTCGACCGGCCGGCGTCGCGGCTGGTCGACGTACCGCCGCGCTCGGCGTCGGCGGAGCCGGACGTGCCGCCCTGCTCGGAGGCCGAGTTGGTCGGCGAGCCGGCGGCCTGCACATTGTCGCCGGCGTTTCCGCCGCCGAGCTTGTAGCTGTCGAGGCCGGGCACCACACCGGTGGCCACCGCGACCGTGCCGAGGGCGACCGCCGCGGAGACCCCGAGCAGCCCGGTCTTGACCGGCGTCACGCCCTTCTTCTTACGACGGCGACGGCCCGCGCCGGGCCCGTCCGGGCCGTCGCGCCGGGTGCCGCCGTCGGGTGCGAAGCCGTCGGACGCGAACATCACGGTGTCGGCGCGGGCGTAGTCCTCGTCCGCGGCGAACCCCGCGGTGGACGACGACGTGGCGAACTCCGTCGCGTAGAGGTAATCCTGGCTTCTGGCCACGGAGTCGGCGTACGCCTCCTGGTGGAGGTAGGGCGCGATGCCCATCGTCTCCGGGCCGTCCGGGTGCGAGTCCTGCGGGGTGTGGCGTTCCGCGTACGAGCCGTGCGTCTGTGTGACCCCCGTGGCGCGGCTTGTGGCGGCGCGGCCGGCGGCGGAGCGTCGGTGGCGTCCCATGTCCTTGCCTTCCTCGTCCATGCGGTGTCCCAGCGGCCGCCCCGGGCTTCTGGGGCGACGGTCCCCTCGTGCTGCGTCTGGGCGACCTAACTCACTCGATCGAGTGAGTTTCATATGAGAATCATTGGGTGGGGACGGTACCGCATGCCGTCCGAGGAGGAAGTGTCCCGAGAGACATTGCCCGGTTAGGTTGCACCCATGAGCGAGGATGTACGGCTGGTCGCCTGGGTGCGCGGACACGTCCAGGGCGTGGGATTCCGCTGGTTCACGCGGGCCAAGGCGCTGGAGATCGGCGGCCTGAGTGGTTTTGCTCTCAATTTGGCCGACGGCCGGGTCCAGGTGGTCGCGGAAGGGGCCCGCGCGGGCTGTGAGGGACTGCTCGACTGGCTGACGGGTGACGACACGCCCGGGCGCGTGGATGGAGTCACCGAGATCTGGGACACACCGCGCGGCGGTTACGACGGTTTCGCGATTCGCTGAGGACCCTCCCCGAGGAGTCCCCGCACAAGCGGAGGGACATGCCACCGGCACCTGCCCGCAGCGGAAATGAGCAGGTGGTTGCCAAGAATCGCTTGCAGTGGGAGGCTCCGCACGTAAAGATGATCGCCACGTCCCGAGGGTCCCGCAGGAGTCGCAGCGTCGCCGTTTCGGCCGCGCGCAGCAGGGTTGCCCGCCAATACGGGGCGTGATCGTGTTGACCGTCAAACTTTTTGGTGAGACGCTGATAGCACCCCGCGCACCTTAGCTGTTTGGCATGGATGAACGGCAGTACGAACAAGATCCTGCCAGGCACCGCGGGTGCGAATCCCTCACGACCCACACCGCTTCGGTCGGTCACTCAGTGTGGAGGACCATCCATCATGGCAAAGGCGCTTCTCGGTTACGTCGGCGGCTCCGACCCGCGACTCCTCGCCGAGATGCGACGGCTCCAGCAGCGCGTCCAGGACCTGGAATCCGAGCTCGGACGGATCCAGGCCGAGAACGACGCTCTCTCGGCTGCCGCTTCTCACGACAGGTTCATGGAGAGCATCGACGCACACCAGGCGGAGCCTGCGCTCACCTGATCACTGCACCGCTCCACAACAGCGCACGCAGCGATTGGGAGGCACATTCCATCCGCGTCGGACCGCTTAGTTGTCAAAGGTTTGCAAGGGACGCCTCGGCGTCCCTTCTTTCTTTCCGCCTCTTTCCCCCGCCGACTCGCCCCGCCCGCCCTCTCAGTCTTCTTAACGTGTGGTGTGCCCTGCGCGTTCATGGGTGAAACCGCGGGGTCGCCAGGCGTTCACCGTGTGAGACAACTGCGGAAGGTAGAGTCCGGCGGCGTGCACCTCAAGGCCCTGACCCTCCGAGGGTTCAAGTCGTTCGCGTCGGCGACCACACTCCGGTTCGAGCCGGGGATCACGTGTGTCGTCGGACCCAACGGCTCGGGCAAGTCCAACGTCGTGGACGCGCTCAGCTGGGTCATGGGCGAGCAGGGCGCCAAGTCGCTGCGCGGCGGCAAGATGGAGGACGTCATCTTCGCCGGCACCACCGGGCGTCCCCCGCTGGGCCGCGCCGAGGTGTCCCTGACCATCGACAACTCCGACGGGGCGCTGCCCATCGAGTACGCCGAGGTCACCATCACGCGGATCATGTTCCGCAACGGCGGCAGCGAGTACCAGATCAACGGCGACACCTGCCGGCTGCTCGACATCCAGGACCTCCTCTCCGACTCCGGCATCGGCCGCGAGATGCACGTCATCGTCGGCCAGGGCCAGCTCGACTCCGTCCTGCACGCCGATCCGATGGGCCGCCGCGCCTTCATCGAGGAGGCCGCGGGCGTCCTCAAGCACCGCAAGCGCAAGGAGAAGGCGCTCAGGAAACTGGACGCGATGCAGGCCAACCTCGCGCGCGTGCAGGACCTGACGGACGAGCTCCGGCGTCAGCTCAAGCCGCTCGGCCGGCAGGCCGCCGTCGCCCGCAGGGCCGCCGTCATCCAGGCCGACCTGCGCGACGCCCGGCTGCGCCTGCTCGCCGACGACCTTCTGCGGCTGCGCGAGGCGCTCCAGACCGAGGTCGCCGACGAGGCCGCCCTCAAGGAACGCAAGGAGGCCGCCGAGCAGGAACTGCGCAAGGCCCTCCAGCGGGAGGCGCTCCTGGAGGAAGAGGTCCGTCGGCTCTCCCCGCGCCTCCAGCGCGCCCAGCAGACCTGGTACGAGCTCTCCCAGCTCGCCGAACGCGTCCGCGGCACGATCTCCCTCGCCGACGCCCGCGTGAAGAGCGCCACCTCCGCGCCCCCCGAGGAGCGGCGCGGCCGCGACCCCGAGGACATGGAGCGCGAGGCCGCCCGGGTCCGGGAGCAGGAGGCCGAGCTGGAGGCCGCCCTGGAAGCGGCCCGGCACGCGCTGGACGACACCGTCTCCCACCGCGCCGACCTGGAACGGGAACTGGCCGTCGAGGAACGGCGGCTGAAGGACGTCGCCCGCGCCATCGCCGACCGTCGGGAGGGTCTCGCCCGGCTGAACGGCCAGGTCAACGCGGCCCGTTCACGCGCCGCCTCCGCCCAGGCCGAGATCGACCGGCTGGCCGCCGCCCGAGACGAGGCCCAGGAGCGGGCCGTCGCCGCCCAGGAGGAGTACGAGGCGCTGCAGACGGAGGTCGACGGCCTCGACGCGGGGGACCAGGAGCTGGGCGAACGGCATGAGGCGGCCAGGCGTCGGCTCGCCGAGGCGGAGACCGCCCTCACCACGGCCCGCGAGGCGGCCACGGCCGCGGAGCGCAGCCGTGCCGCGACCCGGGCCCGCCACGAGGCGCTGGCCCTGGGCCTGCGCCGCAAGGACGGCACGGGCGCGCTCCTCGACGCCAAGGACCGGCTCGGCGGACTGCTGGGCCCGGCGGCGGAACTGCTGACGGTGACGCCGGGGTACGAGGTCGCGCTGGCGGCGGCCTTCGGTGCGGCGGCCGACGCCCTCGCCGTGACCACGCCGTCCGCCGCCGCCGACGCGATCCGCCTGCTGCGCAAGCAGGACGGCGGCCGGGCGGCCCTGCTGCTGGCCGGCGCGCCGGAGGAGGCGACGCCCTCGGTGACGGGCGCGGCGGGAGGCGATCAGCGGACGGCGGCCCTCGACGCCGGGTCCGGGGTGGACCGTACGGAATCCGCGGTGGAGGGCGGGGGCGGGGCGGCTGACCAGGACCGCGACCGCGACGGCGACAGTGACAGCGGCTCCGTGGCGCCGCCCTTCGCCGCCGATCTCGTCCGTGGACCGTCCGAGCTGATGCCCGCCGTACGACGGCTGTTGCGCGGGATCGTCGTCGTGGAGGGGCTGGAGGACGCCGAGGCGCTTGTCTACGCGCGGCCGGAGTCGACCGCTGTCACCGCCGAGGGTGATCTCCTCGGCGCGTACTTCGCGCACGGCGGGTCTGCGGGTGCGCCCAGTCTGCTGGAGGTGCAGGCGTCCGTCGACGAGGCCGCCGCCGAGCTGGAGGAGCTGGCCGTGCGGTGCGCGGAGCTGGCCGAGGCGCAGGCCGCGGCGGGGGAGCTGCGCAAGGAGTGCGTCGCGCTAGTCGAGGAGCTGGGGGAGCGGCGGCGGGCCGCCGACCGGGAGAAGTCGTCGGTGGCCCAGCAGCTGGGGCGGCTCGCGGGTCAGGCCCGGGGCGCGGCGGGCGAGGCCGAGCGGTCCGCGGCGGCCGCGGCCCGGGCGCAGGACGCGCTCGAGCGGGCCGTCTCGGAGGCGGAGGAGCTGGCCGAACGGCTGGCCGTCGCTGAGGAGATGCCGGTCGAGGACGAGCCCGACACGTCCGTGCGGGACCGGCTGGCCGCCGACGGGGCCAATGCCCGGCAGACCGAGATGGAGGCGCGGCTCCAGGTCCGTACGCACGAGGAGCGGGTCAAGGGGCTGGCCGGGCGGGCCGACTCGCTGGACCGCGCAGCGCGGGCGGAACGCGAGGCACGCGCGCGTGCCGAGGAGCGGCGGGCGCGGCTGCGGCACGAGGCCGCCGTCGCGGAGGCCGTCGCCTCCGGGGCGCGGCAGCTGCTCGCGCACGTCGAGGTGTCGCTCGGGCGGGCCGAGCGGGAGCGGGTCGCCGCCGACGCGGCCAAGGCGCGGCGGGAGCAGGAGCTGGCCGCGGCCCGCACCGCCGGGCGGGATCTCAAGGCCGAGCTGGACAAGCTGACGGACTCGGTGCACCGGGGCGAGGTGCTCGGCGCGGAGAAGCGGCTGCGGATCGAGCAGTTGGAGACGAAGGCGCTGGAGGAGCTGGGCGTCGAGCCGGCGGGGCTGATGTCCGAGTACGGGCCGCATCAGCTCGTGCCGCCCTCGCTCGCCGCCGAGGGCGAGGTGCTGCCGGAGGACCCCGAGGACCCCCGCAACCAGCCGAGGCCGTATCTGCGGTCCGAGCAGGAGAAGCGGCTGAAGGCGGCCGAGCGGGCGTATCAGCAGCTCGGCAAGGTGAACCCGCTCGCCCTGGAGGAGTTCGCCGCGCTGGAGGAGCGCCACAAGTTCCTCAGCGAGCAGCTGGAGGACCTGAAGAAGACCCGTGCCGACCTGCTTCAGGTGGTGAAGGAGGTCGACGAGCGCGTCGAGCAGGTCTTCGCGGAGGCGTTCCGGGACACCGCCCGGCAGTTCGAGGGCGTGTTCGGCCGGCTGTTCCCGGGCGGGGAGGGGCGGCTGATCCTGACCGACCCCGACAACATGCTCACCTCGGGCGTGGACGTCGAGGCGCGGCCGCCGGGCAAGAAGGTCAAGCGGCTCAGCCTGCTCTCCGGCGGCGAACGGTCGCTGACCGCGGTCGCCATGCTGGTGTCGATCTTCAAGGCGCGGCCCAGCCCGTTCTATGTCATGGACGAGGTCGAGGCCGCCCTCGACGACACCAACCTGCAGCGGCTGATCCGGATCATGCAGGAGCTGCAGGAGTCCTCGCAGCTGATCGTGATCACACACCAGAAGCGCACCATGGAGGTCGCCGACGCGCTCTACGGCGTGTCCATGCAGGGCGACGGTGTGTCGAAGGTCATCTCGCAGCGTCTGCGCTAGACGTCCGCACCGGACGCATGGTGTCTACACCTATCCCGACCTGGGCTCTCTTTGGAGTCTTCAACTCTTGAACGCGAGGCGGGGGCGCTGTGGGGCTGTCGTGGCCCGAAATTCACACGACGGCGACTATTGACTTCGATACTTGAAGGCATAGTCTCTGCAACGTTGCTTTTACCTTCAGGTGTGAGTGACGTGGACTTGTGCGCCACTGGAACCACATCTGACAGGGCTCGCCCCCACCCCGGCAGCGCTGCCGGTGGCCCGAGGAGAACACGTGACCAGCACAGCGCAGGCACCTCAGTCAGGAGCCGGGACGGCTCACCCCGATCATCTCGGGCATGTCATCTTCATCGCGGCCGCCGCCGCGATGGGCGGCTTCCTCTTCGGCTACGACAGCTCCGTGATCAACGGCGCCGTCGAGGCCATCCGAAGCCGCTACGACATCGGCTCCGTCGCTCTGGCGCAGGTCATCGCCATCGCCCTGATCGGCTGCGCCATCGGCGCCGCGACCGCCGGCCGCATAGCCGACCGCATCGGCCGCATCCGGGTCATGCAGATCTCCGCCGCGCTGTTCACGATCAGTGCCATCGGCTCGGCGCTGCCCTTCTCGCTGTGGGACTTCGCCTTCTGGCGGATCGTCGGCGGCTTCGCCATCGGCATGGCCTCCGTCATCGGCCCCGCCTACATCGCGGAGGTCGCCCCTCCGGCCTACCGCGGTCGCCTCGGCTCCTTCCAGCAGGCCGCGATCGTCATCGGCATCGCCATCTCGCAGCTGGTCAACTGGGGTCTGCTGAACGCCGCCGACGGCGACCAGCGCGGCGAGCTCATGGGCCTGGAGGCCTGGCAGGTCATGCTGGGCGTCATGGTGATCCCGGCCGTCCTCTACGGCCTGCTCTCCTTCGCCATCCCCGAGTCCCCGCGCTTCCTGATCTCCGTCGGCAAGCACGAGCGGGCCCGCGAGATCCTCGAAGAGGTCGAGGGCGACAAGATCGATCTGGACGCTCGCGTCGCCGAGATCGAGCACGCCATGAAGAGCGAGCACAAGTCCACCTTCAAGGACCTGCTCGGCGGCTCCTTCTTCTTCCGGCCGATCGTCTGGGTCGGCATCGGACTGTCGGTCTTCCAGCAGTTCGTCGGCATCAACGTCGCGTTCTACTACTCCTCGACGCTGTGGCAGTCGGTCGGCGTCGACCCGACGGAGTCGTTCTTCTACTCCTTCACCACGTCGATCATCAACATCGTCGGCACCGTGATCGCGATGATCTTCGTGGACCGGATCGGCCGCAAGCCGCTGGCCCTGATCGGCTCCGTCGGCATGGTGATCGGCCTCGGCCTCGAGGCCTGGGCGTTCTCCTACGACCTGGTCGACGGCAAGCTCCCGGCCACCCAGGGCTGGGTCGCCCTGATCGCCGCCCATGTCTTCGTCCTCTTCTTCGCCCTGTCGTGGGGCGTGGTCGTCTGGGTCTTCCTCGGCGAGATGTTCCCCAACCGGATCCGCGCCGCCGCCCTGGGCGTCGCCGCCTCCGCACAGTGGCTCGCCAACTGGGCCATCACCGCGAGCTTCCCGTCGCTGGCCGACTGGAACCTCTCCGCGACCTACGCGATCTACACCGTCTTCGCCGCGCTCTCCATCCCGTTCGTCCTGAAGTTCGTCAAGGAGACGAAGGGCAAGGCGCTGGAGGAGATGGGCTGAGCCTCCTGAAGAGGCTTTGAGGCCCCTGGGACCCCTGAGATCCCTGGGCCCCCTGAGCTCGAGGAGCCGGGCCAAGTCCCCGCTGCCCGCTCCTCGATACCCGTAAGACGTTGCTGCCCCGGCTCACTCGCTGAGCCGGGGCAGCACGTCTTCGCAGAACAGCCGCAGACTCCGCCACCCCTCCTCCACCGGCATCCCGCCCACGAGCGGATGCAGTACGAGGTTGTCGAGCCCCTGCGCCACGCACGCGTCCGGCGTGAGAATCCGGTACACGCCCTCGTCCCGGAGCTCCTCGACCGTGCTCGCCCCCGACTTCACCGCCGAGCGGATCTCGCCGGACTGCCAGGAGGCGTACGTCCGCGCCTCGTGCAGAAAGTGCTCGCCGTAGGTCTCCCACACCCGGTCCGGGTCCTCGGCGACGTGCAGCAACGGGGTCTCGGCGGCCGGCATCAGCGTCCAGCCCTCCGTCCCGTACTCCACCAGCCGCTCCTTGTAGTACGCCTCCAGCTCCGGCAGATGCGCGCTGGGGAAGAACGGCAGCCCGAGCCGGGCGGCCCGGCGGGCGGCGGCCTTCGAGGAACCCCCGACCAGCAGCAGGGGGTGCGGCTCGGACGCGGGGCGCGGGGTGACCCGTACCGTACGGCCCCGGTACTCGAACTCCTCGCCGGTCCAGGCCTTGAGCAGGGTCTCCAGGGTCTCGTCCTGGAGACGGCCGCGCTCCTTCCAGTCCACGCCGAACTGGGCGTACTCCTCGGGCCGGTATCCGATCCCGGCGACCGTGACCAGCCGCCCGCCGCTCAGCAGATCCAGTACGGCGATGTCCTCGGCCAGCCGCAGCGGGTCGTGCAACGGGCCGATGATCGCCGAGACGGTGACCGCCAGCTGCCGGGTCGCGCCCAGCACCGCGCCCGCGAAGGCGAACGGCGACGGCAGCCAGTTGTTCTCGGCCCCGTGGTGCTCCTCGGTCTGCACGGTCGTGACCCCGTGCTCGTCGGCGTACGCGGCCATCTCCAGGGCGGCCCGGTAGCGGGCGCCGAGCGCGGCGGGGGAGGCGCCGGGGGCGACGAGGTTGAAACGGACGACGGTGACGGGCATGCGGGCCCCCTTGGGGCGCGGAAGGGGACAAGCCGGGAAGCCCCCTGCGGGTGTGGAGGGGGGACGGTAGCTGACGGCTCATCAGGTAACCAGGGGTACGGCATGCCGCCGTTCGGACGCGTGGGCGACGGCCCCGGCCGGAAGGGGTCACGCATACTGGACGCGTTATGGAAACCGTCATCCTTGCTGTAGTCATCGCCGTGGTCGTGCTCGCTGTGCTCGGCGGGCTCGTCGTCGGCAGCCGACGGAAGAAGTCGCTGCCCCCGCCGCCCCCCGCCGCGCCCGACATCACCGCGCCCCCGGCCGAGCCGCACGTCGGCGACGAGGCCGAGACGCCGCGCGACGAACCGCGCCGCACGATAGAAGAGGTGGACCTTCCCGACGGCGGCCCGACCGGTGTCGCCGTCGAGGAGCCGCCCGCCGACCAGGCCGTCGAGGCTCCGCAGATCGAGATCCCGGAGCCCACCGAGGGACGTCTGGTGCGCCTGCGCGCCCGGCTCTCCCGCTCCCAGAACGCCCTCGGCAAGGGCCTGCTCACGCTGCTCTCGCGCGAGCACCTCGACGACGACACCTGGGAGGAGATCGAGGACACCCTGATCACCGCCGACGTCGGCGTGGCCCCCACCCAGGAGCTGGTGGAACGACTGCGCGAGCGCGTGCGGGTGCTCGGCACCCGCACCCCCGACGAGCTGCGCGCCCTGCTGCGCGAGGAGCTGCTCAAGCTGGTCGGCACCGACGTCGACCGCAGGGTGAAGACCGAGCCCGAGGACCGCAAGCCGGGCATCGTGATGGTCGTCGGGGTCAACGGCACCGGCAAGACCACCACCACCGGCAAGCTCGCCCGGGTGCTCGTGGCCGACGGACGCACCGTCGTCCTCGGCGCCGCCGACACCTTCCGCGCCGCCGCCGCCGACCAGCTGCAGACCTGGGGCGAGCGGGTCGGCGCCCACACCGTGCGCGGGCCCGAGGCCGGCGACCCCGCCTCCGTCGCCTTCGACGCGGTGAAGGAGGGCAAGGAGATGGGGGTCGACGTCGTCCTCATCGACACCGCCGGCCGGCTGCACACCAAGACCGGGCTCATGGACGAGCTCGGCAAGGTCAAGCGCGTCGTCGAGAAGCACGCCCCGCTGGACGAGGTGCTGCTCGTCCTCGATGCCACGACCGGCCAGAACGGCCTGGTCCAGGCCCGGGTCTTCGCCGAGGTCGTCGACATCACCGGCATCGTCCTGACCAAGCTGGACGGCACGGCCAAGGGCGGCATCGTCGTCGCGGTCCAGCGCGAGCTGGGCGTCCCGGTCAAGCTGGTCGGACTGGGCGAGGGCGCGGACGACCTGGCGCCGTTCGTACCGGAGGCGTTCGTTGACGCCCTCATCGGGGACTGACTTATCGGGGAGAGACCTGCTACCGAATTCGGCAGCAGCCGTGAGAAGCGCCCGCCCCCAGGTCCAGTGGGAGCGGGCGCTTCTCGTCGTACGGTCCGCCGCGGTCCTACGCCCGCGACCGGTGCGCCACATACGCCAGCGTCCCCAGCAGCAGCCGGGCCTGCGGCGGGCGGGTCGCGGAGTCCAGCGCGGGCGGGCGCAGCCAGTGCACCGGGCCGAGGCCGCCCCGGTCGGAGGGCGGGGCCGTGACGTGCGTACCCGGGCCGAGTCCGTGCAGGTCGAGGGAGGTCGGGTCGTCCCAGCCCATGCGGTAGAGCAGGTCGGCCAGCTCGGCGGCGGCGCCGGGGGCGACGAAGAACTGGGCGCGGCCCTCGGGGGTGACGGTGACCGGGCCGAGGGGCAGGCCCATGCGCTCCAGTCGGACCAGCGCGCGACGCCCGGCGGCCTCGGCCACCTCGATCACGTCGAACGCGCGCCCGACCGGCAGCATCACCGCGGCGCCCGGGAACTCCGCCCAGGTCCTGCTCGCGTCGTCGAGCGTGGCGCCGGCCGGGACCTGCGGCGCGAACTCCAGGGGATGCGCGCCGGGTACGCGACAGTCGGAGCGGCCGCACGAGCAGACGCCCGCCGCGGCCCGCGCGCCCGGCGCCACGTCCCAGCCCCACAGCCCCGTGAACTCGGCGACGGCGGTGCACTCGGACGAGCGACCGCGCCTGCGCGCGCCGGAGCGGATCTCGCGAATGCCGCCGATCGTGAAGCCCATGCCCCCTCCAACGGGTCCGACGCGCCCCTGGTTACGTAACGGACGCATGTCGTAACTGTGCGTGCTCACGCTTCCCCGTGCCCCCCTGCGTCAGGCGGCGTCCGGAAGCGCTCCGGGTGGTGTGCTCGGCGGCGTGCGCCCCTGAGTGCATCCCTCCACTCACTCCCGGCCGTCCGGTGTCAAGTGAATCGCGTGCGGGCCATCGGGAGTTCATTCGAAGGGGTGGCGAATGGTGGCGTTTCCGGGATCGCCGTGGCTGAGGGCGTGATCGTAGGATTACTTTGAGTGTGCGGGTCCTGGAGGCACATGCCTTTGTGGGTATGCCGGAGGCAAGTCGGCTTTCCGTTCGAAGGGTGACAACTACCGGACGGAGGGCCGTATTTACCGGCATTCTGATAAGGCTTGGCGCACTCAGTGACAAGTGGTCTCAGGGATGGGGGCGTTCCAGTGAGCGGCAACGGCGGAAGTGGACACAACGCTGCGAGCGCGGACAAGCGCCCGAACGAGCTGCTCACCTCGTGGTTCGTGCGGAGCGGCTGGTCGAAGGGCGAACTGGCTCGTCAAGTCAACCGTCGCGCCCGTCAGTTGGGCGCCAACCACATCTCCACGGACACCTCGCGCGTGCGTCGCTGGCTGGACGGCGAGAACCCCCGTGAGCCCATCCCCAGGATCCTCTCGGAGCTGTTCTCCGAGCGCTTCGGCTGTGTCGTCTCCGTCGAGGACCTCGGGCTGCGGGCCGCGCGCCAGGCGCCCTCCGCGACCGGCGTCGACCTGCCCTGGACGGCCCCGCAGACAGTGGCCCTGCTCAGCGAGTTCTCGCGCAGCGACCTGATGCTGGCGCGGCGCGGCTTCCTCGGAACCTCGCTGGCCCTGTCCGCGGGGCCGACCCTCATCGAGCCCATGCAGCGCTGGCTCGTCCCGTCCCCGCCCGCCCCGCAGGAGGACCCCGGCTCCGTCCCGACCAGCCGGGCCCGCGGCCGGCTCTCCCGGCCCGAGCTGGACCTGCTGGAGTCCACCACCACGATGTTCCGGCAGTGGGACGCCCAGTGCGGCGGAGGGCTGCGCCGCAAGGCGGTCGTCGGCCAGCTGCACGAGGTGACGGACCTCCTCCAGGAGCCCCAGCCCGACTCCACCGCGAAGAAGCTCTTCAAGGTCGCCGCCGAGCTGGCCGAGCTGGCCGGCTGGATGTCGTACGACGTCGGGCTCCAGCCGACCGCGCAGAAGTACTTCGTGCTCGCCCTGCACGCGGCCAAGGAGGCCGGCGACCGGCCCCTGGGCTCCTATGTGCTGTCCAGCATGAGCCGCCAGATGATCCACCTCGGGCGGCCGGAGGACGCGCTGGAGCTGATCCACCTCGCGCAGTACGGCAGCCGGGACTGCGCGAGCCCGCGCACCCAGTCCATGCTGTATGCGATGGAGGCCCGCGCCTACGCCAACATGGGGCAGCCCGGGCGGTGCAAGCGGGCGGTGCGGATGGCCGAGGACACCTTCGCCGAGGCCGACGAGTGGGACGAGCCGGACCCCGACTGGATCCGCTTCTTCTCCGCCGCCGAGCTCTACGGCGAGAACTCCCACTCCTTCCGCGACCTCGCCTATGTCGCGGGCCGCAGCCCCACCTACGCCTCCCTCGCCGAACCCCTGATGAGCAAGGCCGTCCAGCTGTTCGCGGACGACGCCGACCACCAGCGGTCGTACGTGCTGAATCTCATCGGGATGGCCACGGTGCATCTGCTGCAGAGCGAGCCCGAGCAGAGCGCCGTACTCGCCGCGCAGGCCATGAAGGAGGCCAAGAAAGTGCGCTCCGAGCGTGTGAACACTCGTATTCGAAAGACGGTCGACAGCGCCGTACGCGATTTCGGGGATCTCTCCGAGGTCGTGGACCTGACCGAGCGGCTCGCGATGGAGCTGCCGGAGACGGTGGCCGAGGCCGTCTGATCCCTTGAACCCCGGCCGCGGCGGCCCTCCCGAACTGCCCGACTCGGCTCCCCCATGCCAGGTCATCGGAAGGCCGCCGCGGCCGGTTTCTCTTCCCTGGTTTCACTTCCTCCAGTGAAGGTTGCGCCACGATAACGATCGATCCGGCGCGCATCCGGCAGTTCATCGAGGCGTAACACGCACGGCGCCTTCGTCACGGCGGCGAAACAACGAGGGGCTTCGACCGAAACCGCGCTGCGTCAATCTCATGGCGCATAACCGGCCCACCCCTCACAACCCGCTCTGGCTCTGCCCGCACGGGGCCGTACCTACGACGAGGAGACGCCGATGGCACCAGCCATCACGCTTGCCGCGGAGGCACCCAAGCTGTCCTCCGCGAACACAGGCTTCATGCTCATCTGTTCCGCCCTGGTGCTGATCATGACCCCGGGCCTCGCCTTCTTCTACGGCGGCATGGTCCGCGTCAAGAGCACGCTGAACATGCTGATGATGAGCTTCATCAGCATCGGGATCGTCACCATCCTGTGGGTGCTGTACGGCTTCTCCCTCGCCTTCGGTACCGACTCCGGCAGCCTCATCGGCTGGAACTCCGACTGGGTCGGCCTCAGCAACATCGGCCTGACGGACCTCTGGGACGGCTACACCATCCCGATCTTCGTCTTCATGGTCTTCCAGATGATGTTCGCGATCATCACGCCCGCCCTGATAAGCGGCGCTCTCGCGGACCGCGTCAAGTTCTCCGCCTGGGCGCTGTTCGTCGCCCTGTGGGCCACGGTCGTCTACTTCCCGGTCGCGCACTGGGTCTGGGGCGCCGGCGGCTGGGCCTTCGAGCTGGGCGTCATCGACTTCGCCGGCGGTACGGCGGTCCACATCAACGCCGGCGCCGCGGCGCTCGGCGTGATCCTGGTCATCGGCAAGCGGGTCGGGTTCAAGAAGGACCCGATGCGCCCGCACAGCCTCCCGCTGGTCATGCTCGGCGCCGGTCTGCTGTGGTTCGGCTGGTTCGGCTTCAACGCCGGCTCGTGGCTCGGCAACGACGACGGCGTCGGCGCGCTGATGTTCGTCAACACGCAGGTCGCCACCGCCGCCGCCATGCTCGCCTGGCTCGTCTACGAGAAGATCCGCCACGGCGCGTTCACCACGCTGGGCGCCGCCTCCGGCGCGGTCGCCGGTCTGGTCGCCATCACCCCGTCGGGCGGTGCGATCTCCCCGCTCGGCGCGATCGCGGTCGGCGCCATCGCCGGTCTGCTGTGCGCCATGGCCGTCGGCCTGAAGTACAAGTTCGGCTACGACGACTCGCTCGACGTCGTCGGCGTCCACCTGGTCGGCGGTGTCATCGGCTCCCTGCTGATCGGCTTCTTCGCCACCGGCAAGGGCCAGTCCACCGCGACCGGCGTCTTCTACGGCGACCACTCCTTCGACCAGCTGTGGAAGCAGTGCGCCGGCGTCTTCGCGGTCCTCGCCTACTCCCTGGTGGCCTCCGCGGTCCTCGCCTTCATCCTCGACAAGACCATCGGCATGCGGGTCTCCGAGGACGACGAGGTGGCCGGTATCGACCAGGCCGAGCACGCCGAGACCGCATACGACTTCAGCGGAGCGGGCGGCGGCATCGTCGGCGGCTCGGTTTCCGGCCTCGCCGCTGCGGAGAGCAAGAAGGTGGACGCATGAAGCTCATCACCGCCGTCGTGAAGCCCCACCGGCTCGACGAGATCAAGGAAGCCCTGCAGGCCTTCGGGGTCCACGGACTGACGGTCACCGAGGCGAGCGGCTACGGTCGTCAGCGGGGACACACCGAGGTCTACCGCGGCGCCGAGTACACCGTGGACCTCGTTCCCAAGATCCGCATCGAGGTGCTGGCCGAGGACGACGACGCCGAGCAGCTGATCGACGTCATCGTCAAGGCGGCCCGCACCGGCAAGATCGGTGACGGCAAGGTCTGGTCCCTCCCGGTCGAGACGGCCGTACGGGTCCGCACCGGCGAGCGCGGCCCGGACGCGCTCTGACGGCAGAACAGAACAGGAGTCGCTGGGTGACGAGTACGGACGTGCGCAAGGATGCAGAGGACTCGGGACCCAGCGGCTACGCGGCGGCCCGGCTGCGCCTCCTCACCGAGGGGGTGCGGTCCGGGCCGCCGCGCCGTGCGGCCCTCGCCGAACTGACGGACGAATGGCTGGCGGGCCTGTTCACGGCGGGCGCCGAGGACCTCAAGGGCGTCTCCCTGGTCGCCGTCGGCGGCTACGGGCGCGGCGAGCTCTCCCCGCGCAGCGACCTCGACCTCCTGCTGCTGCACGACGGCGGCGACTCCAAGGCCGTGGCCGCCCTCGCCGACCGCCTCTGGTACCCCGTCTGGGACCTCGGCCTCGCCCTCGACCACTCGGTCCGCACCCCGGCCGAGGCCCGCAAGACCGCCGGTGAGGACCTGAAGGTCCAACTCGGCCTCCTGGACGCCCGCCATCTCGCCGGGGACCTCGCGCTGACGGCGGGACTGCGTACGTCCGTCCTCGCCGACTGGCGCAACCAGGCGCCCAAGCGCCTCCCCGAACTCCAGGAACTGTGCACCGAGCGCGCCGAACGCCAGGGCGAGCTGCAGTACCTGCTGGAACCGGACCTGAAGGAGGCGCGGGGCGGACTGAGAGACGCCACCGCCCTGCGCGCCGTCGCCGCCTCCTGGCTCGCCGACGCCCCGCGCGAGGGCCTCGACGACGCCCGCCGCCGCCTCCTCGACGTCCGCGACGCCCTCCACCTGGCCACCGGCCGCGCCACCGACCGACTCGCCCTCCAGGAGCAGGACCAGGTCGCCGCCGAGCTCGGCCTCCTCGACGCGGACACACTCCTGCGGCAGGTGTACGAGGCGGCGCGCGTCATCTCGTACGCCAGTGACGTCACCTGGCGTGAAGTGGGGCGTGTGCTGCGGTCGCGCGCCGTCAGGCCCCGGCTGCGCGCCATGCTGGGCGGCGGCGCCAAGCCCGCCGGCGAGCGGTCCCCGCTGGCCGAAGGCGTGGTCGAGCAGGACGGCGAGGTGGTGCTCGCCCGCGCCGCCCGCCCCGAACGCGACCCCGTGCTCCCGCTGCGCGCCGCGGCCGCCGCCGCCCAGGCCGGCCTCCCGCTCTCCCTGCACGCGGTACGGCGGCTGGCGGCCACCGTGCGCCCGCTGCCCACCCCCTGGCCCGCCGAGGCCCGCGAACAGCTCGTGACCCTCCTCGGCTCGGGCCAGCCGACCATCGAGGTCTGGGAGGCGCTGGAGGCCGAAGGCCTGATCACCCGGCTGCTGCCCGACTGGGAGCGGGTGCGCTGCCGCCCGCAGCGCAACGCCGTGCACATCTGGACCGTGGACCGGCACCTCATCGAGACCGCCGTCCGCGCCTCCGAGTTCACCCGTCGCGTCAGCCGCCCCGACCTCCTCCTCGTCGCCGCGCTGCTGCACGACATCGGCAAGGGCTGGCCCGGCGACCACTCGGTGGCCGGCGAGATCATCGCCAAGGACGTCGCCGCCCGCATCGGCTTCGACCGCGCGGACGTCGCCGTCCTCGCCGCCCTCGTACGCCAGCACCTGCTGCTCATCGAGACCGCCACCCGGCGCGACCTGGAGGACCCGGCCACCGTGCGCGCGGTCGCCGAGGCCGTCGGGACACAGAGCACCCTGGAGCTGCTGCACGCGCTCACCGAGGCGGACGCGCTGGCCACCGGGCCCGCCGCCTGGTCCTCCTGGCGAGGTTCGCTCGTGGCGGACCTGGTCAGGCGGGTCGCGGCGGTCCTCGCCGGGAACGAACTCGACGAACCCGACGCCGCCGCGCCCACCGCCGAGCAGGAACGGCTCGCCATCGAGGCGATCGCCACCGGCAGCCCGGTGCTCGCCCTGCGCGCCCAGACCGAGCCGCCCGCCGACTCCGCGGGAGACCAGCCGCCCGGCGACCCCGAACCGCTCGGCGTGGAGCTGCTCATCGCCGTGCCCGACCAGGAGGGCGTGCTGCCCGCCGTGGCCGGCGTCCTCGCCATGCACCGCCTGACCGTCCGCACCGCCGAACTGCGCGCCCTGGACCTGCCGGACGGCGTCGAGGGCTCCGTCCTGCTGCTGAACTGGCGGGTCGCCGCGGAGTACGGCTCCCTGCCCCAGGCGGCCCGGCTGCGCGCCGACCTCGTACGGGCGCTGGACGGCTCGCTGGACATCGCGGGCCGGCTCGCGGAACGCGACGCGGCCTACCCCCGTCGCCGTGGCGTGGTCGCGCCGCCGCCGCGCGTCACGGTCGCCTCCGCCGCCTCCCGGCACGCCACGGTGATCGAGGTGCGCGCCCAGGACGCCCCGGGACTGCTGTTCCGGCTCGGCCGCTCCCTGGAGGACGAGGGGCTGCGGGTGCGCAGCATGCACGTCTCCACCCTCGGCGCGAACGCCGTGGACGCCTTCTACGTCACAGGCGGCAAGGGCCTGCCCCTGCCGGGCGAGGAGGCGACGGCCGTGGCCCGCAAGCTGGAGGAGATCCTGCGGGGGTGACCTCGCGGTCGCGTCATGCGTCAAGCGGATGTGCTCCCCGCCGCTGCGGGGGTGGTCCGCTGCGCGGCAATGGCCGGCTCCCCGAGGCCGAGTGCTCCCCGCCGACGCGGGGCTTCCGTCCCCGCCCGCCGAGTACGGCGGGCGGGGACGAATTACTTGTGGGGCCGGATACCCTGGAGGGCAGCCCAAACTGTCGCCGACTCCAAGGACCGACGCCGCCGTGTTCGATACTCTTTCCGACCGCCTGTCAGCCACTTTCAAGTCCCTGCGGGGCAAGGGTCGGCTGTCCGAGGCGGACATCGACGCCACGGCCCGTGAAATCCGCATCGCGCTCCTCGAAGCGGACGTGGCCCTGCCGGTCGTCCGGACCTTCATCAAGAACGTCAAGGACAGGGCGCTCGGCTCCGACGTCTCCAAGGCGCTGAACCCCGCCCAGCAGGTCCTCAAGATCGTCAACGAAGAGCTGGTCACGATCCTGGGCGGGGAGACCCGACGCCTGCGCTTCGCCAAGCAGCCGCCGACCGTGATCATGCTCGCCGGTCTCCAGGGCGCCGGTAAGACCACCCTCGCGGGCAAGCTGGGCAAGTGGCTGAAGGACCAGGGCCACTCGCCGCTGCTGGTGGCCGCCGACCTCCAGCGCCCCAACGCCGTCAACCAGCTCAGCGTCGTGGCCGAGCGGGCCGGGGTGTCCGTCTACGCGCCGCAGCCGGGCAACGGCGTGGGCGACCCGGTGCAGGTCGCCAGGGACTCCATCGAGTACGCGAAGACCAAGGTCCACGACATCGTGATCGTGGACACCGCCGGCCGTCTCGGCATCGACCAGGAGCTGATGCAGCAGGCCGCGGACATCCGCGACGCGGTCAGCCCCGACGAGATCCTCTTCGTCGTCGACGCGATGATCGGCCAGGACGCGGTCAACACGGCCGAGTCCTTCCGGGACGGCGTCGGCTTCGACGGCGTGGTCCTTTCCAAGCTCGACGGCGACGCCCGTGGTGGCGCCGCCCTGTCGATCGCCTCGGTCACCGGCAAGCCGATCATGTTCGCGTCGAACGGCGAGAAGCTCGACGACTTCGACGCGTTCCACCCTGACCGGATGGCCTCCCGCATCCTCGACATGGGTGACCTGCTCACCCTGATCGAGCAGGCGGAGAAGACGTTCAGTCAGGAAGAGGCCGAGAAGATGGCCTCCAAGCTGGCGTCCAAGAAGGGCCAGGACTTCACGCTCGACGACTTCCTGTCCCAGATGGAGCAGGTCAGGAAGATGGGCAGCATCAGCAAGCTGCTCGGCATGCTGCCCGGCATGGGCCAGATCAAGGACCAGATCAACAACCTCGACGAGCGGGACGTCGACCGCACGGCCGCCATCATCAAGTCGATGACCCCGGCCGAGCGCCAGGAGCCGACGATCATCAACGGCTCCCGCCGCGCCCGTATCGCCAAGGGCTCCGGTGTCGAGGTCAGCGCGGTGAAGGGCCTGGTCGAGCGGTTCTTCGAGGCGCGCAAGATGATGTCCCGCATGGCCCAGGGCGGCGGCATGCCCGGGATGCCCGGGATGCCGGGCATGGGCGGCGGCCCCGGCCGGCAGAAGAAGCAGCCGAAGCAGGCCAAGGGCAAGCAGCGCTCCGGCAACCCGATGAAGCGCAGGCAGCAGGAGCTGGAGGAGGCCCAGCGCCGCGAGGCCCAGGCCCAGGGCGGCAACGCGTTCGGGCTGCCCCAGCAGGGCGCCCAGGACTTCGAGCTGCCGGACGAGTTCAAGAAGTTCATGGGCTGAGTGCCCTGTCGGCTCGCCGACTACGTCGCCGAGTGCATCGCCGAGGGCGCCCTTCTCCGGAAGGGCGCCCTCGGTGTCTCTGCCGGTCTTCTGCGCGTGCCGGTGCCCGAAGGGTGTCGTAACGTCCCGATATGACCAACCCTGCGCCGCCACGGAAGTCGCCCGACCAGCCCTGGCGTACCGAGGGCGCCCCCGAGGAGCCGCCGAAGCCGCCGTCCGGCGGGCGGAGGATGCGCGGCGGCTGGTGGAGCCTGATCCTCGCCGCGCTGGTCGTGTACCTGATCGCGAACCTGGTGCTGTCGTTCTTCAACGAAGGCGACGAGCCGACGATCTCGTACACGGAGTTCAGCAAGCAGGTCGACGCGGGCAACGTCAGCAAGATCTACGCCAAGGGCGACGCGATCCAGGGGCAGCTGAAGAAGTCCGAGAAGAACCCCGACGGCGGCGGGTCGTACACCAAGTTCAACACCCAGCGGCCGTCCTTCGCGGACGACCAGCTCTGGGAGGACCTGACCAAGAACAACGTCACGGTCACCGCGGAGCCGGTCGTCCAGCACCGCAGCTTTCTGGCCAATCTGCTGATCTCGTTGGCGCCGATGCTGGTGCTCATCGCGGTGTGGGTGTTCATCGCCCGGCGGATGCGCGCGGGCGGACTGGGCGGCGCGGGCGGCATGCTCGGCCGCAAGGCCCCGCCCAAGCCGGTCGAGCTGGAGCCGGGACAGCAGCGGACGACGTTCGAGGACGTGGCCGGCATCGACGAGGTCGAGGGCGAGCTGAACGACGTCGTCGACTTCCTGAAGAACCCCGACGCCTATCGCAGGATGGGCGCCAAGATGCCCCGGGGCGTACTGCTCGCCGGGCCGCCCGGCACCGGCAAGACGCTGCTCGCACGGGCCGTCGCGGGGGAGGCGGGGGTGCCCTTCTTCTCCGCCTCGGCGTCCGAGTTCATCGAGATGATCGTCGGCGTCGGCGCGTCCCGGGTGCGCGAGCTGTTCGCCGAGGCCCGCAAGGTGGCGCCGTCGATCATCTTCATCGACGAGATCGACACCATCGGGCGGGCCCGCGGCGGGGGCGGGAGCGTGGGCGGCCATGACGAGCGCGAGCAGACCCTCAACCAGATCCTCACGGAGATGGACGGCTTCTCGGGCTCGGAGGGCGTCATCGTGATCGCCGCGACCAACCGCGCCGACGTCCTGGACCCGGCCCTGACCCGCCCCGGACGCTTCGACCGGGTGGTCATGGTCTCGCCCCCGGACCGCGGCGGCCGTGCGGCGATCCTGGAGATCCACACCCGCGAGATCCCGCTCGCCGAGGGCGTCGACCTCGCCCGGGTCGCCCGCAGCACCCCCGGCATGACCGGCGCCGACCTGGCCAACCTCGCCAACGAGGCCGCCCTCCTCGCCGTCAAGCGCCAACAGGAGCAGGTGACCCAGGCCGACCTCTCGGAAGCCCTGGAGAAGGTCCAGCTCGGCGCGGAACGCCCGCTGGTGATGCCCGAGGAGGAGCGGCGCAGGACCGCGTACCACGAGAGCGGTCACGCCCTGCTGGGGATGCTCCAGCCGGGCGCCGACCCCGTTCGCAAGATCACCATCGTGCCGCGCGGGCGGGCGCTCGGGGTGACGCTGTCGACGCCGGACGCGGACCGCTACGCGTACACGGAGGAGTACCTGCGCGGCCGGATCATCGGGGCGCTCGGCGGGATGGCGGCCGAGCAGGTGGTCTACGGGGTCGTCACGACCGGCGCGGAGAACGACCTCGAACAGGTCACGTCGATCGTGCGCGGGATGGTCGCCCGCTGGGGCATGAGCGACCGCGTCGGCCGGCTCTCGGCGCTGCCGGAGGACTTCCAGCAGGCCTACGGACTCGCCGCCGCCCCGGCCACCCTCGACGCCATCGACCACGAGATGCGGCGCATCGTCGACGAGTGCTACGAGGAGGCGTGCCGCAAACTGGTCGATCACCGTGGGCAGCTGGACGCCCTGGCCGAGGCGCTGCTGGCGAACGAGACGCTGGAGGAGGCGGACGCGTACCGCATCGCGGGCGTCGCCCGGCTGACGAAGGAGGAGGCGTAGCAGGCAGGTCAGGGGGTGCGCGCGATCAGATACCGGAACACGTTCGGCATCCAGACCGCCCCGTCCCGCCGCTGGTACGGGTGCAGCGCCTCCGTCAGCTCCTTGTCGACCTGTTCCTGGTCCGTCGCCGCGATCGCCGTGTCGAACAGGCCGGTGGACAGCAGGCCCTTGACGGCGCTGTCGACCCCGGCGTACCCGAACGGGCAGGCCACCCGGCCCGATCCGTCCGGCTTCAGCCCCGCCCGTCGGGCGATCTCCTCCAGGTCGTCGCGCAGGGGCGGCCTGGTCGCGACCCGCAGCACGGACGCCGTGGCGCAGCGCTCCGGGGGACCCCAGCCGGCGAGCACCACCGGCGCCCCGCGCTCGGCGAGCGGTGTCGCCTCGGCGAGCAGACCGAGCAGCCGGTCCGCGTCTCCCGCACGGCACCCGACGGGCTCGAAGGCGGTCACCAGGGTGTACGCGGGCGTCTCCGCGTCGGCCGCGTCCTCGGGTGAGCCGTCGATGAGCCGGATACTCTTGCTGCTGTTCGCTCCGCTGTTCCCTCCGCTGTTCCCTCCTCCGCCCTTTGCGCCGTCACGCGTGCGTGCGCTTCCCGTCTCCGGGAGCAGTCGCTCGTGTGTCTCCGGCAGCAGGCGCTCGCGCGCGAGGGCCAGCCGTTCGGGGCAGGAGGGCTCGACGCCGGTGAGGGCGGCGCCTCTGGTGGCCGCCATCAGCAGGGCCAGCCCCGCGCCGCAGCCGAGGCCCAGCAGCCGGGTGCCCGGGCCCACTTCCAGTCGCTCGTAGACGGCCTCGTAGAGCGGTACCAGCATCCGCTCCTGGATCTCCGACCAGTCACGCGCGCGTGCACCCCGGTCCACGTGGAGCGTCGGCCCCGCGTGAGGCAGGTGCTGCCGCACGAGCACAGGTGTCATGGATAAGCGCCCCAATCCGCCGAGAGTTGCCGCAGTAACCGATCAGGTGGCCCCCGTGCAGTGCGCTCGCACTTCCCCCGTATGTCAGGTAACTCCGCCTCCGCGACCGCGTCCAGGGGTTGTGGCGGCCGGTTTGTGGTCTGGCTGTGCGGGTGAAAAGAATTCACACCCCGGCAACGTGGGCCCGTACCATCGCGCCATGGCAAAGGCTCCCGTTCTCACCCCGCGGGCGGACGACTTCCCCCGCTGGTACCAGGATCTGATCAACAAGGCGGAACTGGCCGACAACGGCCCGGTGCGCGGCACGATGGTGATCCGACCGTACGGGTACGGGCTGTGGGAGCGGATGCAGGCGGAGATGGACGCCCGCATCAAGGAGACGGGCGCCGAGAACGCGTACTTCCCGCTGCTGATCCCGCAGTCGTACCTCACGCGCGAGGCGGACCACGTCGAGGGCTTCGCGCCCGAGCTGGCCGTGGTCACGCACGGCGGCGGCAAGGAGCTGGAGGAGCCGGCGGTCGTGCGGCCCACCTCCGAGACGATCGTCAACGAGTACTTCTCCAAGTGGGTGCAGAGCTACCGCGACCTGCCCCTGCTGATCAACCAGTGGGCCAACGTGGTCCGCTGGGAACTGCGGCCCCGCCTCTTCCTGCGGACGTCGGAGTTCCTGTGGCAGGAGGGCCACACCGCGCACGCCACCTACGAGGAGGCCCGCGACTTCGCCGCGCACATCCAGCGCGAGGTCTACGGCGACTTCCTGCGCAACGTCCTCGCGATCGACTTCGTCTCCGGCCGCAAGACCGTCAGGGAGCGCTTCGCGGGCGCGATCAACACGCTCACGCTCGAGAGCATGATGGGCGACGGCAAGGCCCTGCAGATGGTCACCAGCCATGAGCTGGGCCAGAACTTCGCCAAGGCCTTCAACACCCGGTACCTGTCGAAGGAGGGCGCTCAGGAGCTGGTGTGGCAGACCTCCTGGGGCTCGACGACCCGCATGATCGGCGCCCTGGTGATGACCCACGGCGACGACGACGGTCTGCGGGTGCCGCCGCGGCTGGCGCACATCCAGGTCGTCGTGCTGGCGATCAAGGGCGACGCGGCGGTTCTGGCCAAGGTCCGCGAGATCGGCGACCGGCTGAAGGCGGCCGGCGTCCGCGTCCGGGTCGACGACCGCACCGACGTCCCCTTCGGGCGGCGCGCGGTCGACTGGGAGCTCAAGGGCGTGCCGGTCCGCGTCGAGGTCGGGCCCCGCGACCTGGAGAACGGCACGGCGATGCTGGCCCGTCGCATCCCGGGAGGCAAGGAGCCGGTGGCGATCGACACGCTCGTCGAGCTGCTCCCCGGGATCTTCGAGGAGGACCAGGCGCTGCTGCTGAGGCAGTCCCGCGAGCGCCGCGAGTCCCGTACGACGGACGTGTCCACCCTGGAGGAGGCGGCCGAGGCGGCTGCAGCCGGCGGCTGGGCGCGCGTCCCGTGGGCGACCCTCGGCGAGGAGGGCGAGGCCAGGCTGTCCGAGCAGTCGCTGACCGTACGGTGTCTGGTCGCCGAGGACGGGTCGGTGCCGGACGACGGGGACGCTCCCGGTAACGTCGCGATCGTCGCGCGCGCTTACTGAGACGGCGCCCTCCGCCGCGAGAGCGACCGAAAGGCCTCTTGCGCATCCGCCGCAGTCACCCACCCCGGCGTGTGGACACCGTCTACGCGCCGGGTCGTACGGAGGACTACGCACCAGCTTGGTATGAGCTGTGAGGCTTCTCCGCAGATCAGCGCACCCGCCCTCGTCAGGACGCATCAGCGGCAACTGACGGGTACGTGCAAATTATTTGGGATGCCCCGGAATAGGAACACAGGGGCACCCCCGCTCGTTGTCATTACGTGAGCACGACACAGACACCACCTGTTCTCGCCGCAGAGCTGGCAGAGGCGTGGGCCGACATTCAGCGGTACCACCCCGAACTGCCGGATCTTGCCGCGCCAGAGTCCCTGATCGGGGAGTCGTCGTCCGCCTGCGGTCACGAGCTCTCCTTCGAGCGACTGCTTCATGAGGCAGTCCATGGCATCGCCGCCGCCCGCGGCGTCCGCGACACGTCCCGGGCCGGCCGCTACCACAACCGCAGATTCCTCGCGATCGCCGAGGAACTGGGCCTGGACCACCCAGAGGAGCCGCACCCCAGCAGCGGCTTCTCGCTCGTCACGCTCAACCCCGAGGCCAAGCGCCGCTACCGTCCGACGATCGAGCGTCTCCAGCGGGCCCTGAAGGCCCACACGGCGGCCACCTCCGCCGACACCGCCCGCACCTTCCGCGGCCCGGCCGCCCGCCACGGCTCCTCCGGCGGCGGCGTCCGAGTGAAGGCGGTCTGCGACTGCGGTCGCAATGTGCGCGTGGTGCCGTCGGTCCTGGCCCAGGCGCCGATCGTGTGCGGGGGCTGCGGCAAGCCGTTCCGGATCCCCGAGATCGCGGGCGCGGCCTAGCAAGGGTGTGACGGTATTCATGCACCGGCATCTCGTGGCTGCCGGTTCAGCGTGGTGGGGGGCGCCGCCTTCGCGGCGGCCCCCCGCCGGCGCCGGGCGCTTCTTACGCATGCCCGCGATTCCCCCTCGGTCGGAAGCGACCCGCAGGCTGTGGCACAATGACTAGCTGTACTCGACAGTCGCATAGGACCCCTCTCTCCTCCGGCTGACGCGTCCATCGGGCACTCGGGTACCGCAACCCCACGCGGCCATCTCGCCGTGCCCAACCACGTCAAAAACAGGAGAGTCCACTCCCGTGGCAGTCAAGATCAAGCTGAAGCGTCTGGGCAAGATCCGTTCGCCTCACTACCGCATCGTCATCGCCGACTCCCGCACCCGTCGTGACGGCCGTGCGATCGAGGAGATCGGCAAGTACCAGCCGACCTACCACCCGTCGATCATCGAGGTGGACGCCGACCGCGTGGCGTACTGGCTGGGTGTCGGCGCGCAGCCGACCGAGCCCGTGCTCGCCATCCTGAAGAAGACCGGCGACTGGCAGAAGTTCAAGGGCGAGCCCGCCCCGGCTCCGCTGCTCGTCGCCGAGCCGAAGAAGGCGCGTCCGTCGTTCGAGGCCCTCGGTGGCGACGACTCGGGCAAGGGTGAGGCCATCACCCAGAAGAAGAAGGCCGAGAAGAAGGACGAGGCCGCCGCCGAGTCCTCTGAGTCGACCGAGGCCTGAGCAGCATGCTCGAAGAGGCGCTTGAGCACCTCGTGAAGGGCATCGTCGACAACCCCGACGATGTGCAGGTCGCCTCGCGCAACCTGCGTCGCGGGCGCGTGCTCGAGGTCCGGGTCCACCCCGACGACCTCGGCAAGGTGATCGGCCGCAACGGCCGCACCGCGCGCGCTCTGCGCACCGTCGTGGGCGCCATCGGCGGCCGCGGTGTCCGGGTCGACCTCGTCGACGTGGACCACGTTCGCTGACGCTTTCGCAGCACCGGCTCGGGCCGGGGAGGGCCACTGGGCCGTCCCCGGCCCGTAGTCGTATGGCCTTCACATTCAGGGCCTTCGTATGCATGACAGGAGATCAAGCACCGTGCAGTTGGTAGTCGCTCGCATCGGCCGCGCCCACGGCATCAAGGGTGAGGTCACCGTCGAGGTCCGCACCGACGAGCCGGAACTCCGGCTCGCCCCCGGCGCCGTGCTGGCCACCGACCCGGCCGCCACCGGTCCGCTCACCATCGAGGCCGGCCGCGTCCACAGCGGCCGCCTCCTGCTGCGCTTCGAGGGCGTACGCGACCGCACCGCCGCCGAGGCCCTGCGCAACACCCTCCTGATCGCCGACGTCGATCCGGAGGAACTGCCGGAGGACGAGGACGAGTACTACGACCATCAGCTGATGGACCTGGACGTGGTCACCGAGGACGGCGTCGAGGTCGGCCGGATCACCGAGATCTCGCACCTGCCCTCCCAGGACCTCTTCATCGTCGAGCGGCCCGACGGCAGCGAGGTGATGATCCCCTTCGTCGAGGCGATCGTCACCGAGATCGACCTGGAGGCGCAGCGGGCCGTCATCGACCCCCCGCCCGGCCTGATCGACGACCGCGCCGAGATCGCCTCTGCCCGGGAGACGGCCGAGGGCGAGCAGGGCACGGCCCAGGACGAGCAGGGCGCGTCGTGATGCGCCTCGACGTCGTCACGATCTTCCCCGAGTACCTCGACCCGCTGAACGTCTCCCTCGTCGGCAAGGCACGCGCGCGTGGACAGCTGAACGTGCACGTCCACGACCTGCGCCAGTGGACGTACGACCGCCACAACACCGTCGACGACACGCCCTACGGCGGCGGCCCCGGCATGGTCATGAAGACCGGCCCCTGGGGCGACGCCCTGGACTCCGCCCTCGCCGACGGCTACGAGACCGGCTCGCACGCGCCCGCGCTCATCGTGCCGACCCCCAGCGGCCGCCCCTTCACCCAGGAACTCGCCGTAGAGCTCTCCGAGCGCCCCTGGCTGATCTTCACCCCAGCCCGCTACGAGGGCATCGACCGACGCGTCATCGACGAGTACGCCACCCGGATCCCGGTCTACGAGGTCTCCATCGGCGACTACGTCCTGGCCGGCGGCGAGGCGGCCGTACTCGTCGTCACGGAGGCCGTGGCGCGACTGCTGCCCGGCGTGCTCGGCAACGCCGAGTCCCACCGCGACGACTCCTTCGCGCCCGGCGCCATGGCCAACCTCCTGGAAGGCCCCGTCTACACCAAGCCGCCGGCCTGGCGCGGCCGGGAGATCCCCGACGTGCTGCTCAGCGGCCACCACGGGAAGATCGCCCGGTGGCGCCGCGACGAGGCCCTGCGCCGCACGACGGCCCACCGGCCCGACCTGATCGAGCGCTGCGACCCCAAGGCCTTCGACAAGAAGGACCGCGAGATGCTCTCCATCCTGGGCTGGGCGCCCGACCCGGAGGGTGCGCCGTACGGTCGATTTTGGCGCAGGACCGAGAGCGTGGAAGAATAGGCCGCTGTTGTGCGCCGTCCGGTGTGCGCCCCTGCCGCAGGGGGACACGACGCCCGCCCCGACGGGCACACGGCACTCAATCCTCGAACATCTAGTTCCGTTGATGACCTGTGGCATCAGCGAAGAAAGCAGACGAAATGGCTCACCTGCTCGACTCCGTCGACGTTGCGTCGCTGCGCACCGACGTCCCGGCCTTCCGCCCGGGCGACACCGTCAACGTCCACGTCCGCGTCATCGAGGGCAACCGCTCCCGTGTGCAGCAGTTCAAGGGCGTAGTCATCCGCCGCCAGGGCGCCGGTGTCCGCGAGACCTTCACGGTCCGCAAGGTCTCCTTCTCCGTGGGCGTGGAGCGCACCTTCCCGGTGCACACCCCGATCGTCGAGAAGATCGAGCTCGTCACCCGCGGTGACGTGCGTCGCGCCAAGCTGTACTACCTCCGTGAGCTGCGCGGCAAGGCCGCGAAGATCAAGGAGAAGCGCGACAACTGAGTGCTCTGCGGGGTTCATAGAGGGGCCGGATAGCATCTGGCCCCGATGGACACCGAAGCACAGTCGACCGAGCGCGACCGCTCCTCCCGCCCTGCCGTCTCCGCGGACCCCTCACCAGAGGCCCCGGACACGGACGGACCGGAGGGACGGTCGCGTTTCGCGTTGGTGGCGTGGATCACGGACCGGATCCCGGGCGGCCGGTTCAGCCTGACCCTGCTGATCTGCCTGCTGTTTTTGCTGCTCCTCAACGCTTTCATGGCGCAACCGTTCCAGATTCCCAGCGGATCCATGGAGAACGGATTGAGGATCGGTGACCGGGTTCTCGTAAATAAGTTGGCGTACCGTTTCGGAGCCCGGCCCCAGCGCGGTGACGTGGTTGTGTTCGACGGCACCGGGTATTTCGGGGACGCCGACTACATCAAGCGCGTTGTGGGTGTAGGGGGAGATCACGTGGTCTGCTGCGACAAGGAGGGAAGGATCGAGGTGAACGGCCGGTCGGTCGACGAGTCGACGTTCCTGTATCCCGGAGACAGTCCGTCCACGGTGGACTTCGACGTCGTCGTGCCCGACGGCATGCTGTTCGTCCTCGGCGACCACCGCAGCCACTCCAGCGACTCCCGTGACCATCTGGGCTCGCCGGGCGGCGGCATGATCCCGGTCGACGACGTGATCGGGCGGGCGGACTGGATCGTCTGGCCCTTCGCGCATCTCACCCGCCTCGACCGCCCGAGCGTCTACGCGCGCGTGCCCGCCGCGGAGGGCGCCCATGGGTAACCGCGGCAGGCCGCGCGGCGTTCCGGTCAGCGCGGCGGAAGGCCTTCTGCCCACCGGCGCACGGCGCACGTCCGGCTCGGCCGGCGGACGCTCGCGCGCGGAGCGGCGCAAGCTCCAGCGCAAGGTCAAGCGCAAGCGCAGGCGCTCGGCCGTCCGGGAGATACCGCTCCTGGTCGGGGTCGCGGTGCTGATAGCCCTGGTCCTGAAGACCTTCCTGGTGCAGGCCTTCGTGATCCCGTCCGGCTCCATGGAGCAGACGATCCGGATCGGCGACCGCGTCCTGGTCGACAAGTTCACCCCGTGGTTCGGCTCCGAGCCCGAGCGCGGTGACGTCGTCGTGTTCAAGGACCCCGGCGGCTGGCTCAAGGACGAGCAGACCACCACGAAGAAGGACGACCCCATCGTCGTCAAGCAGATCAAGGAAGGGCTCACCTTCATCGGTCTGCTGCCGTCCGACGACGAGAAGGACCTCATCAAGCGGGTCGTCGGCGTGGGCGGCGACCACGTCGTGTGCTGTGACACGGAAGGGCGAGTCACGGTCAACGGCGTTCCCCTGAACGAGGGAAGCTATCTGTACCCCGGGAACGCCCCGTCCGACGCGGCGTTCGACATCACCGTCCCCGAGGGCCGGCTGTGGGTGATGGGCGACCACCGGGGCAACTCCGCGGACTCCCGCGCACACCAGAACACCGACTACGGCGGCACGGTGGCCCTGAGTTCCGTGGTCGGGCGGGCCAAGGTCATCGCCTGGCCCTTCGGTCACTGGACGTCCCTCAAGGAACCGCAAACCTTTTCCTCCGTGACCTCCGGCGCGGCCTCCACGGCGACCGGAGCCGCCCAGCAGTCGCATAGGGTTGCTCCTGACGATCCGAACGGAAGCGTCCGACAACTCCCGAGCCCTGCGGAACTCCCGCTCGTTATGGGAGTGGTGGGCCTGCGTCGTACATGGGGCAGGCAGCGGCACAGAGTGAGGAGTTGGCGTGGGGGATGTGGCGGTTGGCGCACGGTCCGGGCACGAGGGCGAGGAGCACGGCGGACGCCCCGTGGAAGCCGCCGACCCGGCTACGGACGGCGCCGTGACCTCCGGGAGTGACCCCGCGGCGGGCGGCGACGGCCCGCCCGCGGACGAGCCGCCCCGGGCCGAACGCGACGGGGAGGGGCCGGGCGGCCCGGCCCCCAAACCGAAGAAGCCGCGCTCCTTCTGGAAGGAGCTGCCGATCCTGATCTTCATCGCGCTCATCCTCGCGCTGCTGATCAAGACGTTCCTGGTGCAGGCCTTCTCGATCCCGTCCGCCTCGATGGAGAACACCCTCAAGGAGGGCGACCGGGTCCTCGTCGACAAGCTGACCCCGTGGTTCGGCTCCGAGCCCGAGCGCGGCGAGGTCGTCGTCTTCCACGACCCGGACAACTGGCTGGCCGGCGAGGCGACGACTGACCCGAACGCCCTGCAGACCTTCCTCAGCTGGATCGGCCTGATGCCGTCCGCGGAGGAGAAGGACCTCATCAAGCGGGTCATCGGCGTCGGCGGCGACACCGTCGCCTGCAAGGGCACGGGCCCGCTCACGGTCAACGGCAAGGCGCTCAACGAGCCGTACGTGTACCCGGGCAACACCCCGTGCAGCCAGGACGACCAGGGCGGCCAGTTCTCGGTGAAGATCCCCAAGGGCTACCTCTGGGTGATGGGCGACCACCGCCAGAACTCGCGCGACTCCCGCTACAACCAGTCGGACAAGAACCACGGCATGGTGCCCGTCGACCAGGTCGTCGGCCGCGCCATCGTCAAGGCCTGGCCGATCACCCGCTGGGGCACGCTGCCGGTGCCGGACACCTTCGACCAGACCGGCCTGAACACCCAGTCCTCGGCGTCCGCGGCCCTCACGGTCGCTCCCGAGGGCCTCGCCCTCGCCGGGGTCGTGCCGATCGCCCTGTGGCGCCGTCGGCGCGTGGGGGAGAGCGCGGGAGAGTCCGTGGCGGGGTCCGTGGGGGATTCCGCGACCCGCTGAGCCCGTCGCACCCGCCGGGTCGGTCCGCCGACTCGGCAAACCCTTTCCCAAGCTTGTGACCGAGGCCCGGGGAGAAGGGCTGACCTGGTTCGGTACCGCCGGGTAGGGTGCGGATCCATGGGTGGCGAGAGCACGACGCGTACGGCCCCGCGCAGTGGCGGTGGCAGCAGCAGTGGCCCGGTGGGCAGCCGGACCGGACAGCGCCTGTCCGGACTGGCCGTCGCGCTGGGCCTTGTGCTGTTCCTGGGCGGCTTCGTCTGGGGAGCGCTGATCTACCGGCCGTACACCGTGCCCACCAGCTCCATGACCCCGACCATCGACGCCGGCGACCGGGTCCTGGCCCAGCGGATCGACGGCGGCGAGGTGCGCCGCGGGGACGTCGTCGTCTTCAGCGACAAGACCTGGGTGACCAACGCGCTCGTCGTCAAGCGCGTGGTCGCGGTCGGCGGCGACACGGTCTCCTGCTGCACGAACGGCAAGCTGACCGTCAACGGCAAGCAGATCGACGAACCGTATCTGCCCCAGGGGAGCCTGGCCGAGATCACGGACTTCCCGAGCGTGAAGGTCCCCGCGGGGCGGCTGTTCCTCCTCGGCGACGAACGCCAGGGCTCCCTGGACTCCACCGCCCACCTCACGGACGCGGCCCAGGGCACGGTCGCGCGCAGCGCCGTCACGGCCCGCGTGGACGCCGTCGTATGGCCCGCGAACGGCCTGCTCACGCGCCCCACGGGCTTCGAGGAGCTCGGCGCCCTCTCCCAGCCGGGACCGCTCCGTACGATCGTCTGGCTGATCGTCGGCGGCGCGGTGCTGGTCCTGGGCGGCGGGGCGTACGGCCCGATCGCCAAGCGGACGTCCCGCAGCCGCACCCGTCCGCAGCCGGAGCCCGCCGGTGCCCGCTGAGACGACGGACGCGAGCGTCGACTCCTACGAGGGCGGACTGCGCAAGGTGGCCCGGGTCGTCCTGCTCGACCCCGACGACCGCATCCTGCTCCTGCACGGCCACGAACCGGACGACCCGGCCGACGACTGGTGGTTCACCCCCGGCGGCGGTCTGGAGGGCGACGAGACCCGGGAACAGGCCGCGCTGCGGGAACTCGCCGAGGAGACGGGCATCACCGAGGTCGAACTCGGCCCGGTGCTGTGGACGCGGATGTGCTCCTTCCCCTTCGCCGGCCGCCGCTGGGACCAGGACGAGTGGTACTACCTGGCCCGTACGACGGTGACGGCGACCCGGGCCACGGCCCTGACGGAGCTGGAGCGGCGCAGCGTCGCCGGAGCGCGTTGGTGGACCTGTCAGGAACTGACGCGGGCCCATGAGACGGTGTATCCGACCAGACTCGCCGAGCTGCTGGCCAGGCTGCTCGACGAAGGTCCCCCGGCCGGGCCCGTAACCCTGGACACGGAAATCGTCTAGGGGCGCGCGGGACTGGCGCACAATGGGGTGACCGCACGGCTGAAGGGGAACATGCCATGAGCGCCGAGGACCTCGAGAAGTACGAGACCGAGATGGAGCTGAAGCTCTACCGGGAGTACCGCGATGTCGTCGGTCTGTTCAAATACGTGATCGAGACCGAGCGGCGCTTCTACCTCACCAACGACTACGAGATGCAGGTGCACTCGGTCCAGGGCGAGGTGTTCTTCGAGGTGTCGATGGCGGACGCCTGGGTGTGGGACATGTACCGGCCGGCCCGGTTCGTGAAGCAGGTGCGGGTGCTCACGTTCAAGGACGTGAACATCGAGGAGCTGAACAAGAGCGATCTGGAGCTTCCGGGGAGCTGATGGGTCGGCCTGTGCGGCTTGTGTGGCCAGTGGGGTGGCTTGTGCGGCTTGCGGGTCGGCCTGTGGGTCGGCCTGTGGGTCGGCTCGAGGCTGACGGAGTTATCCACAAGCGTTGACTTGTCCACCAAGATCCACTTCTTGGGGCCGGGTGCGTGAGCGTGGGTGCCGGAGGTGGTGCCGACATGACCACGGATCTGGCACGAGGTGCACTCGGCAAGTACGGCGAGGAACTGGCCGCGCGGCGGCTGGCCGACGCCGGGATGACGGTCCTGGAGCGCAACTGGCGCTGCGGCAGGACCGGTGAGATCGACATCGTCGCGAGGGACGGCGACGTCCTGGTCGTCTGCGAGGTCAAGACCCGCAGGGGCGGTGGTTTCCAGCACCCGATGGCGGCGGTGACGCCGGAGAAGGCCGAACGGCTGCGCGGGCTCGCCGGGCGGTGGATCCACGCCCACGGAGGAGCTCCGCCGGGCGGCGTCCGCATCGACCTGATCGGCGTCGTCCTGCCTCGCCGCGGGGCCGCCGTGGTCGAGCACGTGCGGGGGGTGGCCTGAGATGGGGTTCGCGCGGACGTGCTCGGTGGCCCTGGTGGGCGTGGAGGGGGTCGTCGTCGAGGTCCAGGCCGACCTGGAGCCCGGGGTGGCGGCGTTCACCCTGGTGGGGCTGCCGGACAAAAGCCTGACCGAGAGCCGGGACCGGGTACGGGCGGCGGTGGTGAACTCCGGCGGGGAGTGGCCGCAGAAGAAGCTCACCGTCGGACTCAGCCCGGCGTCGGTGCCGAAGGCCGGCAGCGGCTTCGACCTGGCCGTCGCCTGCGCGGTGCTCGGCGCGGCGGAACGCATCGACCCACGGGTGCTCGCCGACATCGTGATGATCGGGGAGCTCGGCCTGGACGGACGGGTGCGCCCGGTACGGGGGATCCTGCCGGCGGTGCTCGCCGCGGCGGACGCCGGCTACGAACAGGTGGTCGTGCCGGAGTGCGCCGCCGCCGAGGCTTCGCTGGTGCCCGGCGTCTCCGTGCTCGGGGTGCGCAGCCTGCGCCAGCTGATCGCCGTCCTCGCCGACGAGCCCGTGCCCGAGGAGGAGCCCGACGACCTGGGCCGGCCGGATCCGCTCCTCGCCGGGCTGCGGATGCCCGGCACGGGCGCGGCCACCGGCATGCACAGCATGGGCGCAGCCCAGCACGACCTCGGACACGACCTCGCGGACGTGGTGGGGCAGCGCTCGGCGCGGACCGCGGTGGAGGTCTCCGCCGCGGGCGGACACCATCTGTTCCTGGAGGGGCCGCCGGGCGCGGGCAAGACCATGCTCGCGGAGCGACTGCCGGCCGTCCTGCCCCGCCTGAGCAGGGAGGAGTCGCTGGAGGTCACCGCCGTGCACTCGGTGTCCGGGCTGCTGCCGCCGGGCAAGCCGCTGATCGACGTCGCCCCCTACTGCGCCCCGCACCACTCGGCCACCATGCAGTCGCTGGTCGGGGGCGGCCCGGGTATCGCGCGCCCCGGCGCCGTCTCCCTGGCCCACCGGGGCGTGCTCTTCCTCGACGAGACCCCGGAGTTCAGCAGCCACGCCCTCGACGCCCTGCGGCAGCCGCTGGAGGCCGGACACGTCGTGATCGCACGCAGCTCGGGCGTCGTGCGCTTCCCGGCACGGTTCCTGATGGTGCTCGCGGCCAACCCGTGCCCCTGCGGCCGCTTCTCGCAGCGGGACGCCCTGTGCGACTGCTCGCCCGCGGTGATCCGCCGCTACCAGGGGCGGCTCTCCGGTCCCCTGCTCGACCGGGTCGACCTGCGGGTCGAGGTGGACCCGGTGAGCAGGGCCGAGCTCGCCCACCGCGGTCCCGGAGGCGAGTCCACCCAGACGGTCGCCGACCGGGTCCGGGCGGCCCGGGAACGCGCGGCGGCCAGGCTGGCCGGCACCCCGTGGCGGACCAACAGCGAGGTGCCGGGCCGGGAGCTGCGCAGCCGCTGGCATGCCGCGACCGGCGCGATGGACGAGGCCGAGCGGAACCTGGAGCGGGGGGTGCTGACCGCCCGCGGGCTCGATCGCGTCCTGCGGGTCGCCTGGACCGTCGCCGACCTCGTCGGACACGACCGGCCCGGCGCGAGCGACGTCGCCCTGGCGCTGCAACTGCGCACGGGGGTGCCGCGCGGGGTGCCGATGGCCCTCGGGGCCCTGACGTGAACAGCGCCGGCGAGCCGGACCGCGACCGGCTCGCCCGGGTCTTCCTCGCCCGGGTCATCGAGCCCGGCGACGAGGTCGGCGGGCAGTGGGTGCGCGAGCGCGGGGTCCTGGAGGTGGTGCGGCGGCTGCGGGGCGACGGGGAGATGCTCCCCGGGGTGAGCGCGCGGCGCTGGGCCGGGCTCAGGGCGCGGGCCGGGCGGGCCGAGCCGGAGCGGGACCTCCGGGTCGCGCGGGAGGCCGGGGTGCGGTTCGTGTGCCCGGGGGACGCCGAGTGGCCGGGGCCGCTGGACGACCTCGGGGACGGCCGGCCCCTGGGTCTGTGGATCCGGGGGCGGCCCAGCCTGCGGATGTGGGCGCTGCGCTCGGTGGCGGTCGTCGGCGCCCGAGCCTGCACCGAGTACGGCGCCCACATGGCCGTCACCCTCGCGGCCGGCCTCGCCGAACGGGGGTGGGTGGTGGTGTCCGGCGGCGCCTACGGCGTGGACGGCGCCGCCCACCGGGGCGCCCTCGGCGCGGGCGGCGCCACGGTCGCCGTCCTCGCCTGCGGGGTCGACCGGCCCTACCCGCCCGGCCACACGGAGTTGATCAACAGGATCGCGGAACAGGGGCTGGTCGTCGGGGAGTTGCCGCCGGGGGACCATCCGACGCAGAGCCGGTTCGTCCTGCGCAACCGGGTGATCGCCGCGCTCACCCGGGGCACGGTGGTCGTCGAGGCCGCCCACCGCAGCGGCTCGCTGGTCACCGCACTGTCGGCGCAGCGGCTGGGCCGACACACGATGGGCGTGCCCGGCCCGGCCACCAGCGGTCTCTCCGCCGGGGTGCACGAACTCCTGCGCGGCGAGGCGGTGCTGGTCACCGACGCGGCGGAAGTCGTGGAGCTGGTCGGCGACATGGGCGAGCTGGCCCCGGAGCGGCGCGGCCCGGTGCTCCCGCGCGACCTGCTGGAACCGGGCGCCCGGCGTGTTCTGGCGGCACTGCCGTCCCGTCGGCCCGCGGCCGCCGACGAGATCGCCCGGGAGGCCCGGACCACGCCGGACGACGCGATCGCGAGGCTGTACGAGCTCAGGGCGCTCGGTTACGTCGAACGACACGGCGACGGCTGGAAGTTGACACGCCAGGCGGTGGTCTCCGTTGGAGGAGGTCGACGCCCGTGTTGACCGAGCCTGTTCGGCCGTCCGGGGGAACGCCGAACCCCTTGGGAATTCCCGCAGTTGACCATTGCGGCGGTCACCCGGAGCGACCGCCGTCGCCTCGCGCGGCGTCCAGCGGAACGTATCTGCGCACAGGTCGGGGGCCGCTCTTCGCGCACCGCGACACCCCAGTCACGCTACGCTCACGGGATTCCGACACAGAACGGCACCTCTGCACCGATCAGCATCACTCGGCACCACTTCGCATTACTTGGCACCACTTGGCACCGACTCCCCGCACTTCACGGCAGAACGGCACAAGGCGACGAATGCCCCAGCACACCTCCGGGTCCGACCGGGCGGCGCTCCCCCCAGCCGCCCGTGACGGTGGCAGCGTGCGACCGCCCGCTCCCTCGACGCTCGACGAGCTGTGGCGGTCGTACAAGGCGACGGGGGACGAGCGCCTCCGGGAGCAGCTGATCCTGCACTACTCGCCGCTGGTGAAGTACGTGGCGGGCCGGGTCAGCGTGGGGCTGCCGCCCAACGTGGAGCAGGCGGACTTCGTGTCGTCGGGGGTGTTCGGGCTGATCGACGCGATCGAGAAGTTCGACATCGACCGGGAGATCAAGTTCGAGACGTACGCGATCACCCGGATCCGGGGCGCGATGATCGACGAGCTGCGGGCGCTGGACTGGATTCCGAGGTCGGTGCGGCAGAAGGCGCGCAACGTGGAGCGGGCGTACGCGACGCTGGAGGCGCGGCTCAGACGTACCCCGTCGGAGGCGGAGGTGGCCGCCGAGCTGGGCATCGCGGTGGACGAACTGCACGCGGTGTTCAGCCAGTTGTCCCTGGCGAACGTGGTGGCGCTGGAGGAGCTGCTGCACGTCGGGGGCGAGGGCGGCGACGGGCTGAGCGTCATGGACACGCTGGAGGACACCGCCGCGGACAACCCCGTGGAGGTGGCCGAGGACCGGGAGCTGCGACGGTTCTTGGCGCGGGCGATCAACACGCTGCCCGAACGGGAGAAGACCGTCGTCACGCTGTACTACTACGAGGGACTGACCCTGGCCGAGATCGGGAACGTGCTGGGCGTGACCGAGAGCCGGGTCAGCCAGATCCACACCAAGTCCGTGCTCCAGCTGCGCGCGAAGCTGGCGAGCTTCGGTCGATGACCCTCCCGCTCGGGGTGGAGCATCCGTAAAGTGGCCGATGTGCCAAGGATTCGAGCGGCCTCCGTGGCCGAGCACCGGTCGATGCAGCGTGCCGCCCTGCTGGACGCGGCACGCTCCCTGCTGTCCGAGGGCGGGACGGAGGCGCTGACCTTCCCGGCCCTCGCCGAGCGGACGGGCCTCGCGCGTTCGTCCGTCTACGAGTACTTCCGGTCGCGAGCGGCCGTGGTCGAGGAGCTGTGCGAGGTCGACTTCCCCGTGTGGGCGGCGGAGGTCGAGGCGGGGATGGCCTCGGCCGAGGGGGCCGAGGCCAAGGTCGAGGCCTATGTGCGGCGACAGCTGGCGCTGGTGGGCGACCGCCGGCACCGGGCGGTCGTGGCGATCTCGGCGAGCGAGCTGGACGCGGGGGCCCGGGAGAAGATCCGCGCGGCGCACGGCGGACTCGTCGCGATGATCGTCGACGCACTGCGCGACATGGGCCACGCGGAGCCCCGGCTGGCGGCGATGCTGGTGCAGGGCGTGGTCGACGCGGCCGTCCGCAGAATCGAACTGGGTGCGGCGGAGGACCCCGCCGCGATCACCGACGCCACGGTGTCGATGGTCCTACGGGGTGTTCTGGGCTGAGCCCTGAGCCCTGAGCCTTGATCCCGGGCTACGGCAGGGGTACGCCCAGTACCGGCAGCAGTCGTGACGGGGCCCTGTGCAAGAGGACCGGGGGCAGCAGGGCGAGTGGGTTCAGGTAGGCGTCGGCGTGCAGCAGGCCCCAGTGGACGCACGTCGCCGTGCAGTGGGAGCCCGTCGGCTCCACCGCGCCGATCACCTCGCCCGGGGTGACCCGCTGCCCCTTCTCCACCGACGCCCGTACCGGCTCGTACGTCGTTCGCAGAGGTGGTTCGCCGGTGCCCGACAGCTCCACCGCGACGACTCCGCGGCCCGCCACCCGGCCGGCGTAGGACACCCGGCCCGCCGCCACCGTGCGCACCGCAGCGCCGGGCGCGGCCGCCAGGTCCACTCCGCGGTGGCCGCGGGCGTACGCGGTCGCCGGGGGCTCCCAGGTGCGGAGCACCGGAGGGTGGACGCCCACCGGCCAGGTCCGGGCGATGGCGGGGACCGGCGGGGGCAGGGGTGGGACGGGCGGTGGCGTCGGGTCCGCCCAGGCCAGGGTCGCCGCCGCCGTCATGACCGACAGGAACAGCAGCAGGCCCAGGCAGCGCTTCGGATAGAGGTGCATGGGGTGAGCGTGCCGTGGGCCGACGGTCACCGCCGGCACCTGTGGACGACCTCCCGCCTGTGGACATCGGCGTCACCCGGTACCTCGCCGGTCCCGTACACTTCTTCTGGCGATCCGGGTCACCGGGTCGACTTCGCACGCCCCGGTATCGGGGGCCGGCCACGGTCGGTCTCCCGGTATCCGCGCCCCTCGGTCCTTCGTGGCTCGGCGCACCGCGGGCGTCAGGCGCGGGAGCCGTCCGGCATCCGCGGCACAACCGAGAACACCAAGGAGAACGGCCATGGCCGTCGTCACGATGCGGGAGCTGCTGGAAAGCGGCGTCCACTTCGGTCACCAGACCCGTCGCTGGAACCCGAAGATGAAGCGCTTCATCTTCACCGAGCGCAACGGCATCTACATCATCGACCTGCTCCAGTCGCTGTCGTACATCGACCGCGCCTACGAGTTCGTCAAGGAGACCGTCGCCCACGGCGGCACGGTCATGTTCGTCGGCACGAAGAAGCAGGCGCAGGAGGCCATTGCCGAGCAGGCCACCCGCGTCGGCATGCCCTACGTCAACCAGCGCTGGCTGGGCGGCATGCTCACCAACTTCTCCACCGTCTACAAGCGTCTGCAGCGCCTCAAGGAGCTCGAGCTCATCGACTTCGAGGACGTCGCCGCCTCGGGTCTGACGAAGAAGGAGCTCCTGGTCCTCTCCCGCGAGAAGGCCAAGCTGGAGAAGACGCTCGGCGGTATCCGCGAGATGTCCAAGGTTCCCAGCGCCGTCTGGATCGTGGACACCAAGAAGGAGCACATCGCGGTCGGCGAGGCCCGGAAGCTCAACATCCCGGTCGTCGCCATCCTCGACACCAACTGCGACCCCGACGAGGTCGACTACAAGATCCCGGGCAACGACGACGCGATCCGCTCCGTCACCCTGCTCACCCGTGTGATCGCCGACGCGGTCGCCGAGGGTCTCATCTCCCGTTCCCGCGTCGCCACCGGCGACAAGGGCGAGAAGGCCGCGGCCGAGCCGCTCGCCGAGTGGGAGCGCGACCTGCTCGAGGGCGAGAAGAAGGCTGACGAGGCTCCGGCCGCCGACGCTCCGGCCGTCGCCGAGGCCCCCGCTGCCGAGGCCCCCGCTGCCGAGGCCGAGGTCGTCGCCGAGGCTCCGGCCGCCGCCGAGGCCCCGGTCGCCGACGAGGCGCCCGCCGTCGAGGCTCCGGCCGCCGAGGGCGAGCAGGCCTGACCCTTCGGTCAGCGTGACGGCGGGAGTGGGGACATGAAGTCCGCTCCCGCCGTTCACCCGTAGGTCAGCGCAGAGTCTGCGATCCACATCTCCATGGAGATCATGGAGTCATGGAGATCGCGGACTCAGCAGATCTCCGATCTTCCAGACTTCGAGAAAGACTCACAGACTCATGGCGAACTACACCGCCGCCGACGTCAAGAAGCTCCGCGAGCTCACCGGCGCCGGCATGATGGACTGCAAGAAGGCGCTGGACGAGGCCGAGGGCGACGTCGACAAGGCTGTCGAAGAGCTCCGGATCAAGGGCCAGAAGGGCGTCGCCAAGCGCGAGGGCCGCTCCGCCGAGAACGGCGCGGTGGTCTCGATCATCGCCGACGACAACTCCTCCGGCGTCCTCGTCGAGCTGAAGTGCGAGACGGACTTCGTCGCCAAGGGCGACAAGTTCCAGGCCGTCGCCACCACGATCGCCACGCACGTCGCGAAGACCTCCCCGGCCGACCTCGAGGCGCTGCTCGCCTCCGAGATCGAGGCCGGCAAGACGGTCCAGGCCTACGTCGACGAGGCCAACGCCACCCTCGGCGAGAAGATCGTGCTGGACCGCTTCGCGCAGTTCGCCGACGGCTACGTGAGCGCGTACATGCACCGCACGATGCCCGACCTGCCCCCGCAGATCGGTGTCCTCGTCGAGCTGGACAAGCCCAACGCCGAGGTCGCCAAGGGCATCGCCCAGCACATCGCCGCCTTCGCGCCGAAGTACCTCTCCAAGGAGGACGTGCCGGCCGAGGTCGTCGAGTCCGAGCGCCGTATCGCCGAGGAGACCACCCGCGCCGAGGGCAAGCCCGAGGCCGCGATCGCCAAGATCGTCGAGGGTCGTCTCAACGGCTTCTTCAAGGACGCCACGGTCCTCGGCCAGCCGTACGCGCTGGACAACAAGAAGTCCGTCCAGAAGGTCCTGGACGAGGCCGGTGTCACCCTGAAGCGCTTCTCGCGCATCAAGGTCGGCATCTGAGTCCGTACCGCGACGGACGCCCGGCCCCGGTAGGGTCGGCAGCAGTCGTTCGCGTACGCCGTCACATGGACGTGTGACGGACGACAGCAGATCTGACGAGGAGGCCATTGCCGAGCATGGGATGCCAACGACACCCCATCGGCAGTGGCCTCTTTCGTATGTGCGACATGTGAAAGAAGCGAGAACGCCATGACCACCAAGGCCCAGAAGAGCGAAGACGGCAAAGTGAGCGGCCGGTTCATGCTGAAGCTGTCCGGAGAGGCCTTCGCCGGTGGCGGGGGCCTGGGCGTCGATCCCGACGTGGTGCACAAGATCGCCCGTGAGATCGCGGCCGTCGTCCGCGACGGCGCCCAGATCGCGGTCGTCATCGGCGGCGGCAACTTCTTCCGCGGCGCGGAACTCCAGCAGCGCGGCATGGACCGCGCCCGCTCGGACTACATGGGCATGCTCGGCACGGTCATGAACTGCCTCGCCCTCCAGGACTTCCTGGAGAAGGAAGGCATCGACAGCCGGGTGCAGACCGCCATCACCATGGGCCAGGTCGCCGAGCCGTACATCCCGCTGCGCGCCGTGCGGCACCTGGAGAAGGGCCGTGTGGTCATCTTCGGCGCCGGCATGGGCATGCCGTACTTCTCGACCGACACCACCGCCGCGCAGCGCGCCCTGGAGATCGACGCCGAGGCGCTGCTGATGGGCAAGAACGGCGTGGACGGCGTCTACGACTCCGACCCCAAGACCAACCCGGAGGCCGTCAAGTTCGACGCCCTCGGCTACGGCGAGGTCATCACGCGCGAGCTGAAGGTCGCCGACGCCACCGCCGTCACGCTGTGCCGCGACAACAAGCTCCCGATCCTCGTCTTCGAGCTTCTGGCCGAGGGCAATATCGCTCGCGCCGTCAAGGGTGAGAAGATCGGCACGCTTGTGGGTGAGCAGGGCAGCCGGTCCTGACCGCTGAACCTCCGGATTCGTACGACATGAACTCCCGCGTTCGTACGACATGAACCTCCGGGTTCGTACGACAACACCTGACCGGCGGACGGACCCTGGTCGGGGGATGGACAATGTTCTGCCGGTCGGGAACCGTGCAGGAAGAAGACGCGACGCAGCCGGCCGCCGCCCCCGCAAGGAACCGCAGCCGGGCCTACTCAAGACACGCAGGAGCAAGTGGTGATCGAAGAGACCCTCCTCGAGGCCGAGGAGAAGATGGAGAAGGCCGTCGTGGTCGCCAAGGAGGACTTCGCCGCGATCCGCACCGGCCGTGCGCACCCGGCGATGTTCAACAAGATCGTGGCCGACTACTACGGTGCGCCGACGCCGATCAACCAGCTGGCTTCGTTCTCGGTGCCGGAACCGCGCATGGCCGTCGTGACCCCGTTCGACAAGACCGCGCTGCGCAACATCGAGCAGGCGATCCGCGACTCCGACCTGGGAGTCAACCCGAGCAACGACGGCAACATCATCCGGGTGGTGTTCCCCGAGCTCACCGAGGAGCGCCGACGCGACTACATCAAGGTCGCCAAGGGCAAGGGCGAGGACGCCAAGGTGTCCATCCGCGCGGTCCGTCGCAAGGCCAAGGACGCGATCGACAAGCTCGTCAAGGACGGCGAGGTCGGCGAGGACGAGGGCCGCCGTGCGGAGAAGGAGCTCGACGACACCACCGCGAAGTACGTCGCCCAGGTGGACGAGCTCCTGAAGCACAAGGAATCGGAGCTGCTCGAGGTCTGATGAACGACTCTTCCTGGGGCTCACCGCCGCAATCCGGGTCACGGGCCGGGTACTGGGGGCCCGTCGACCAGGGGCCTGTCCAAGGGGCCGCTCCGGCGGGTCCCGCGTACGATGCGCCTGAGGCGCAGCAGACTCGCCCCATGCCCATCGTCCCCGACGTACCCGCTCACGGCGGAAACCAGGATGACGACCGGGGGGCCGCTCGGCTGGGCGGCCCCTTGTTCCGAGACGAGGCGTTCCGCGACGAGACGCACCAAGACGTGCACCCCACGCACCGTGGCGCGTCCGGTGACGGGACGTTCCGCCACGAGACCCCGTCGGCACAGCCCCTTGCGGCGGTGCCGCAGAATCCGGAGCCCATGCCCGACGTCCCTCAGCCCGCGCCCGCACCGCAGAAGAAGAGTGCGGGCCGAGACCTGGGCGCGGCCATAGGAGTCGGGGTCGGGCTCGGCGTGGTGATCGTCGCGTCGCTGTTCGTCGTCAAGGCCGTGTTCATCGGAGTGATAGCAGTCGCCGTCGTGGTCGGCCTGTGGGAGCTGACCAGTCGGCTGCAGGAGCGCAAGGGGATCAAGGCGCCCCTGGTGCCGCTGGCGCTCGGCGGGGCCGCGATGGTCGTCGCCGGGTACGTCCGGGGTCCCGAGGGCGCCTGGGTCGCCATGGCCCTGACCGCGCTGGCGGTCCTGGTCTGGCGGATGACCGAGCCGCCCGAGGGCTACCTCAAGGACGTCACGGCCGGTGTCTTCGCCGCGTTCTACGTACCCTTCCTGGCCACCTTCGTCGCCCTGATGCTCACGGCGGAGGACGGCGCGTTCCGCGTCATGACGTTCCTGGTCCTGACGGTCGTCAGCGACACGGGCGCGTACGCCGTCGGCTGGCGCTTCGGCAAGACCAAGCTCGCTCCGCGCATCAGCCCCGGCAAGACCCGCGAGGGACTGTTGGGCGCGGTGTCGTTCGCGATGGTCGCGGGTGCGCTGTTGATGCAGTTCCTGATCGACGACGGCACCTGGTGGCAGGGTCTGCTGCTCGGCCTCGCGGTCGCGGCCAGCGCCACACTCGGCGACCTGGGCGAGTCCATGATCAAGCGGGACCTCGGCATCAAGGACATGGGCACGCTGCTCCCCGGCCACGGCGGCATCATGGACCGGCTGGACTCGCTGCTGCCCACGGCGCCCGTCGTGTGGCTGCTGCTGGTGCTGTTCGTGGGATCCGGCTGACCGGCCCGCACATGCGGTGCGACGGGCCTTCGTCCTTCCAGGGCGGGGGCCCGTCGCCGTATGGTGAAAGAGCGGACAATCCATTCAGGGGGACCCCTGGAAGGGGGCGGGCGCCATGTCCGACTTTCATGAATCGATCGACGTCGACCGCAGCCCCGAGGACGTCTGGGCCTACGTCATCGACCCCTCCCACCTGTCGGAATGGCAGGCCAGCGCGGTGGCGGCCGAACCGCTCGACGAAGGCCCCGTCGGCGTCGGCTCCCGGCTGCGGATCACCCGGCACGTGGGGCGTCGGGACATGCCGATGACGATGGAGTACACCCAGTACGACCCACCGCGCGCCTGGGGCCTGCAGGGCGTCGACGGTCCCGTCCGCGGTCACTTCCACGGCGAGATCACCCCGCTCGACGGCGGCCGCCGAGCCCGAGTGACCATGGACCTCGCCTTCGAGGGCCACGGCATCGGCAAGGTCCTGCTGCCCCTCGTCGTCCGGCCCCAGGTCCGCAAGGAGCTGCCGCTGAACGAGCGGCTGCTGAAGCAGCGGCTGGAGCACGAGACGGCGTAGACCCGCTGGTGGGCGGGTCGACAGGGTCCGCCCAGGCCGCGGCCGTACTGCCGACCCTGGCACCGCACGAAGACGTATGTCAGCCGGGTCTTCCTCGGTATCGCCTCCCTCTTCTGAGGCGACCGGGGCACCGGAGTCGATCTGCGACACTGGTATGGCTATGCCTAAGCCCGGAGAACTGGCAGTGATCCGGCAAGAACGGCCCCTGACCAGCGCCTTTGGTGCTGGGCAGGGGCCATTTGGCGTTCCTGGGCCGTCTACGGGCCGTCAGGGCTCTTCCATAACGATGTCGATGCCCTTTTGCAAGAGTGCGCCAGCCAGAACCAGTACGGCTCCACCAGCAGCCACCCCAACGGGGCCGCCACACACGGCCATGGCGACAGAACCAGCCAGCATCGCAAACCCCGCGATCACAGCGATGTGTCCCCAAGTCTTCCGTTTGAGGTCCCCCACAGGGACGCCACCTTCGATAGACGTGAGTTCGTGTGCCTTGTTTTGTAGCTCCACGATCTCTGCAGGCCCATGCGTGGCCAGGTGGTCCAGTGCCTGGTTCACCAGATGAGCTACGCCTTCCGTATCATCCATGATGACCGATGCGTATTTGGACACTTTTTCCAGGGCATACCGCTCTTTTTCCGATGCTTGTTTGTAGGTGTCCAGCAGCCGAAGCACGAGGTCGGAGTGATCGTGAATGGCAGCGATGCCATCGGCCATGTCGCGCGCGAGTCCGGCTAGGTAAAGCCTGTCCCAGTCGCTAAGGGCAGGCTTCTCTGCCAAGCGCCGGGACCACACCTCGTCAGTCGCGAGCACGCGATTGCACTGTTCGAACAGGTGCAACGACTTGATCTGGTCCCGCAGCGCGCCATCCATTGAGTGCTCCGCTCTTTCGCCTGGCTTCGCAACTCACCCTAGGTACTCGTATGGGGACTCGCCTCTAGACGAGAGCCAGATGAATGACTGCCAGCATCGTTGCGCCTCTGCCCCGAGTGGAGACATCGGTTATCGGTGATCCCTCGCTGTAAACATTGCGTCGATTGCCTTTCCCGTCCGCTCTTGGCTGGATGGCATGAGGTGGGCGTACACCCGCAGCGTCAGCCCCGGGTCCGTGTGTCCCAGGTACTGGCTCACGGCCTTGATGCTCTCTCCGGCGTCCAGCAACACGGACGCGTAGAAGTGCCTCAGCGCGTGCATGCCGTGCTCGCGGGCGGACTCGTACTTGCCGTCGTCCCCGGCGTCCGGGATGAGGCCGGCCACGGAGAGCGCGGGCTTCCACTCCTGGATGTTGAAGTTGCTGCGCCACACGATCCCGCTCGAGGTGTTCGTGAACAGGAGTCGGACCGAGACTTTCGGCCCGTCGGGCTTCCGCCACGGCAGGGTGACGTCGACCGACTTGCAGGCGTCCATGTGGGCACGCAGGGCCTCAGCCACTGACGACGGCAAAGGCACGTCCCGTTCCTTGCCGCACTTCGGCGGGGCGAACACGGCCTTTCCCCGGATGAGCTTTACCTGTCGGACTACCCGCAGGATGCCGCCCTCGAAGTCGAGCGCGTCCTCAGCGAGTCCCACGATCTCGCCCTGACGGAGTCCGCATCCCGCGCCGACGTCCACCATGGTCCGGTACCGCTCGGGGAGTGCGCCACGGACCTCAAGCACCTGGGCGGGCAACCAGGGGACGACGCGCCGTCGTTCAGCGGCCGGCGGGCGGACGGACTTCGCGGAGCACGGGTTGCGAGGCAACAGGCCGTCGTCCACGGCCGCGCTGAGTACGGCTCGAACGTCGCCGTATATGTTGCGCGCGTACGCGCCGCTGACGGCGGGGTTGGCCTCCAACGCGCTCGTGAGTTCGCGGATGTGCTCGGGACGGAAGGAGTCGAGCGGGCGTGTGCCGAGGACGGGGAACGCGTGCAGGCGCAGGCGCTGTTCGGTGACGATCTGGCTGGACAGGTCCGCGCTGTGAGCCTTGAGCCACTTCTCGGCGTAGCCCTTGAAGGTGACCCTGGCCGCGCGAGGGTCTATGTACTGGCCGCGCGACATGTCGGAAGCGATGTTGGTCAGCCACTTCTCCGCGAGGCGCTTCTGTCCGTCGGGGAAGCTCTTGGACTTCTCGGTACCGTCGGGCCCGACGTACCGGGCCCGGTAGCGCATGCCCGTGCCGTGGCGGTCGGTCTTGATGCGGAGGGTCTTGCCGTCGGCGTCGGTCTCGCTCTTGAACCAGCGGTCTTGGATGTGGCCTGCCATCGGGCAGTGGTCCTCTCTGGACATGCAGCAGGGAGAGCCGCGGGGGCGGCTCTCCCTGCTGTGTGGTGTGCGTTTGGTTAGGCGGCGGCGGTGTCGGCGTGCTTGCGCTGGTCGACGTAGGCGCGTACGTCGGCGGGGTCGTAGCGGAGGTGTTTGCCGATGCGGAAGCCGGGCGGGCCGATCCGCTTCTTGCGCCACTGGTAGACGGTCTCTTTCGGCACGTCGAAGATCTCGGCGATGTCGTCGGGCGTGAGGTATCGATCCGGGATGCCGCGCCACAGGACAACGCGGGGGTCGATCTCTTCGGGCAGGCGGTGCGGCTTCACTGCGTCCTCCGAACGTGGGTGACCTTGCGCTGAGCCGTCACTCAGCGCGGGTTGGAGGGTGCTTGAGTCGGGATCCGCTGACAGAACTGACAGAACCTCGCTGCTAGGCCGCTGACCTGCTGCTTTACGGGGTTCGCGATCTTTGACAGAACTGAGTTAAAACCTGACAGAACCTCGGCGGGCGGGGTTCTGTCACGGAGGCTCCCGGCGCGGGGCGGGGAGTTCTGTCGAGTTTTAACCAGGTTCTGTCACAAGCGCGATGATGCGTGTTTATGCAGGTCAGCGAGTCACGGTGGGGGTTCTGTCAGTTGTGTCGGCGGGTTGGGGGTTGTGTCAGGGGCTGCGGGTGATGCGGGGGTGGGTTTCGTAGCGGGGCGAGGGCGGCCGGCCGCCGCGGCCGGTGCGCGGCGGCGGGGGGATCTGCCGGATCCAGCCGTGCTCTTCGAGCAGGGCCAGGGCGGGGTCGAGGTCGCCGATGGCGGGGAAGTCCGCCCGCCGCAGGGCCCGGAAGAGCTCCCGTTTGGTGAACTGCGTGAGAGCGCCGGTGACGAGCTGGGCGAGGACGGTGAGGGCGGCGTCGTGGGCGGGGTCGGCGCTCATGGTGTCGAACACGTCCAGGGCATGCGCGGTGAAGTAGTCGCCCAGCTCGGTCGCGGCGGCCATGGTGGCGGCCTCGATCGGCTTGTGCCAGCCGTCCTCGGGGTGGGCGGCCAGGTGCAGCAGGCCGGCGATGCGGGCGACGGCTCCGTCGCGCTTGGAGGCCCATTTCACGATCGGGGCGTAGCTTCCGTCCGGGCCGAGACGCGACTCGGTGACTTTCTGGAAGGCGAGCAGGACCGCGTCGGCCTCGGGGGTGAGCTGGAGCAGGGCGGGGTCGGTCCAGTCGGCCAGGGCGAGGGTGAGGCCGCTCAGGCTCCTGCTGTAGGCGGCGGTCACCTGCTCGTCGAGCAGGTCGGGTGTGAGGTTGCGACGCCCGACCAGGGAGAGGGGCTTGGAGTAGAGGAAGCGGGCGAGCAGACCGCGGCCGTCGGCTCCGTCGATGCGGGAGAGCGCGTCGAGGACTTCCGGCTGGACGGCGAGGCCGACGGTGACGGCGGGGGCGTCGATGTGCTGGGCTTCGCGGCCCTGGCGGTTGACGCGGATCATGTCGCCGGCGTGGCCTTTGAGGAACATGCCCATGTTGGGCTTGCCGCTGTAGCGGCCGGCGATGATGTCGAACAGCTCGCCCTCGGCGCTCAGGCAGGCGATCCGCCCGCCCTGCTGGTCCAGCAGGGTCCCGATGTTCTCCGGGGTCACGTCGTCCGCGACGAGCTGCGGCACGGCCGGAACGCTCATCTCGTCCACGGCCTGGGCCAGTTCGACGGCTTCGGCGGTCAGTCCGGCGCGCTGGTCCGGCTCTGCGTCCGAGGCTTTGCCGGCGGCCTTGTCGGCGGCCGTCTTGGCCAGACGGAGCGTCGTCTCCGCCTCCGCCCGCACGGGCCCGGACAGCTCGATCAGGGCTTTCTCCGCGGCGAGCAGGGGGCGGACCATGAGGTCGAACACGGCGCTCTTGCGGTTGCCGGGGTCCAGGGCGACGGCGGTGTAGATGTTGACCGGCTCGCGCCAGTGCCCGCGCACGCACACCTTCACCCGGCCGCCGGCCGCGGTGGCAAGGACGGCGAGGGCGAGGCACCCGGCGAGGTCCGCCGGGGTCTGCGTCTCCTCGGCCACCCCGCGCACCATGCCGGCGAGCCAGCCGGGCAGGGCGTCGACGGGGAAAGCCGGGAGCGGGGGCCGGGACTTGAGGGGTACCGGCTCGTCCCATACGGGTCCGGCGATGTCCTCGGCGGTCAGGTCGAACCCTTCCCACAGATCAGGGCTCACGTCGTTCGCGGTCATGCGGCCGTACCTCCTTCCAGGGTGCGGGGGATGCGGGGGCAGGCGGTGCGGTGCCGGGTGTGGTCTTCCACGAGCCGGGCGACCGCGGCGCGCCCTACGGCGTGGCGGTCGTAGCCGCACGAGCACCAGGAACGTCCGGACGGCGTCACGCTCCAGTCCGGTGGTGCCGTGATGTGCAGCCACACCACGGGGCGACGCCCGTCGTCCGGGCACAGCTCCGAGCGACGTGCAGAAGGGACGCCCTTGCGGGCGGCGACCTTCGGCTCGCATGCGCCCGCCGGGTCCACAGGCTGTGGAGCGGCCTGCAGATGGCGGGTTGTGGCGGGAAGGCTCTTAGTAGGCGGGGGGTTGGTCATGCCGTTCGCCTGCCGGCCGGGTTGTGGGCGATGGACCAGTCCAGCCCGCGGGTGATGACGTCGTCGTAGTAGCGCTGCGACCGGGTGGCGTTGCCCGCCGCCGCCTTGCTAAGAGCCTCCTCGACCTCCCCGCGGTCGAGGTCGCCGGACGCGATCAGCCGACCGAGCGCCCGTGCGGCCTTGAGCAGCGTGGCGTTGCGGGTTCCGTCCGCGGCGCACGCGACGTTGTCGACCTCGCCGCGCAGCGCTGCCGCGGCGTACCCCCTCGCGCTCTTCATGGAGTTCGGGATGGCGTACGTGGGGCGTTGAGGGCGTTTGAGGGCGTCGTGCAGCCAGCCGGGCAGCGGGGCGGGCGGGCGGTCGTCGAGGACGGTGTACGTGCCGTCCGGGGTGGTGCTGCCGGGGGCGACGACGTATCCGCCCCAGCCGCGGGTGTCGATCTTCTTGGCGAGGCGTCCGGCGGTGCTGTGCAGGCGGGCACCGGGGGGCTGGGTGAAGTACAGGTGTTCCCCGCCGCGCGCGGTCCGCACCCGGTAGGTGTCGGGGACGGTCTGTCCGGCGCGCTCGCAGAGCGCTGCGAAGTTGGCGACGCCGTCAGGCGTTCCTTTCGGCTCCTGGGGCTTGAGGGTGTCGAGGTCGACTACCAGGAGCCCGGAGGGGCCGGTGGCGATGCCGACGTTGTAGGGCTGCTGCGTCCACGCCGCGGTCAACAGGCCCTTGTCGGTGGTGGCGCGCTCCTCTGGGGTCTTGTGCCCGTCGGCGCAACGGCCCGTGTGGGGGCAGTACTTTTCGGCGTGGCCGGCCGGGCGCTTGTCCATGGGCCGCAGGGGAATGACCGGCCAGTCCCGCCGTGAGGCTTCGAGAGCCCAGGCGAGCAGCCCCAGCCGGGAGAGGTCCGTGTTCAGGGAGATGGTCATGCGGCCGCGTTCCCGTCTGCCCACAGGCTGAGGACGCGGTCGTTGAGGCCGTCTCCGGCGGAGGCGATGGCGGTTTGGTCGTCGGTGCGGACGGCGTCGAGCAGGGCGGCGGCCTCCGGGGTGGGGCCGGGGTCCTCGATGCCGTCTAGTTCGCGGGCCAGGGTGCGCAGCAGGGACCAGGTCACGTACCGGTCGAGGAACATGCGGTACTCGATCAGGGTGAGCGTCGGGCCGACGGTGACCAGGGTGAGGATCACGCTCCCGTCGGAGCTCGGCTCAATGCCGGTGCTGACGACACGTTCGGTGCCCTCGGGCAGTCGCGGATGGATGCTGTGGTCGGGCATGCTGAATGTCTCCAGTTCCTTGATGGGTGACTGGCTGGCAAGGGCGGCCCCGGACTTTGGCGAGAACGGGGGCCGCCCTTGGCATAGCTAGTGGTCGGCGTTGGCCATGTCGTCGATCTGCAAGAGCAGGTCGGCGAGCTGGCGGCGGGTGATATCGCGGCTCCAGGCTGTCGGGAACCCGTCGTTGTCCCAGCCGAGTTCGACCGTGACGATCTCGTCGGGGTCGAGTTCCATGCGGTGCTCCTTCGGCGAGATCACTTCTTGGAGTGGGCGAGCTTGAGGGTGAGCCCGCCGACGCCGATGGGGCCGGCTGCGCCGGCGATGACGGTGAAGGTGTGGGCGGCGGCGTCGAGCAGGTAGCAGATGGCGGCGACCAGTCCCCAGCCGCCGGCGACGGTCGCGCCGGCGATGGCGAACGGCATCAGCAACCGCCGCCACTCGGTGTGGGCCGGGCGGGTGTCGTTGACGACGATGACGACCGGCTGTCCGGTGGCTTGTGCGCGGTTGTAGGCGTCGGCGGGGATGTGCGGGGCGATGTTTCCGTGCGGTTCGCGGTGGTGCATGTGGTGCTCCTTCCGGCGAGCCGAGGACGTGCGGGAGCCCGCCCGGAACGGTTCCGGGCGGGCTCCTGCTGGTCACGGTGTGTGGTTTTAGTGGTCACTGGCTAGTGGCTACTGGCAAGCGGAAAATGCCTGCCAGGGGCCCCTGTTGGTCAGTAGAGGGGTGTTCTAGTGGCTAGTGGCAAGTTTCCGGTAGCCACTAGCCGGTAGCCGTCTGTGAGCGGTTCAGGCGTGGTCGGGGTGGACGTAGACCGAGTGCGGTCCGTTGTCCCGGTAGACCAGCTCGCCCCGCTCGGCGGCGGCCTTGAGCGCGTCGCGCACGCCCTGCCGGCTGCGGTTGACGCGGTCGGCGACGGCGGACGGCTTCATGCCCGCCGGTCCTGCTTCGGCGATCGCGGCGATCGCGCCCGCCAGCCAGTCCGGCCCGCCGTCCCGCCCCGCCGTCGTTCCCGGCTCCGGGGTGGTGCCGTGGTCGTCGCGCAGGGCGGACAGGTTCAGTCCCGGACGCTGCGGCCGCTCCCGCTCCCGTTCCGGCTGGGGTTGGGCGTGGTCGGGTTCGGTGGTGGTGCCGAAGTGTTCGTCGATCTCGCGCATGAACGCGTCCGCGAGCCGGTCGACGTCCGACCCCGCCTCCTGCTCCGGTGTCGGCGGCGGGGCGGGCTGGTCGCGCAGGGCCGAGAGGTTCAGTCCGCGCCGCGGCTCCCCGCCCGCCCCGCCGTCGGCGGGGGTGAGGGGTGTGGGCTGGGGGCTGTGCATCCAGTCGATCCGGTCGGCGTCCCACCTCCGCGCGTACGTCTCCCCGGCCGCTTTGGCGGAGACGTCGTCGAGGGCGGGGTGGCGTTCGCTGGTGGCGGCGACGATCTCGCGGATCTGGCTGGGCAGGATCCGCCAGCACTTGAACAGCGCGGCCGGCGACTCCGGGGTGCCCATGAACCCGGCTCCCTTGTAGGGGGCCTGGTCGACCTTGAGGCCGCGGGTGCCGGGGAACAGCTTGGACAGGTCCATGCCCTCCTTCTCCCCGCCGGTCAGGGCGACCCTGACCTTCGCCTCGCGGCGGATCATGAGGTTGCCGAGGACGGAGCCGGTGGAGCCGAGGGCGGTCAGGACGGTGCGCACGCCCATGGCGCGCAGCATCCGGATGACTTCGAGGATCTTCTTCGCGAGTTCCTTCAGGGTCTTGTCGGTGCTGGTGAGGATCTCGGCTCCCTCGTCGACGACCAGCATGATCTGCGGGATCGACGGCCCGACCGGCAACAGGTCGGTGTCCTCCCGCGCCATGAGGGCCTGGTAGGAGATCTTGCGCTGCTTCCCGATCCGCAGCACCGCGTCCAGCATCAGGTGGGCTTCCTCGACCGTGCCCGCCAGCCAGTCGATCCCCGGCCGCATCGGACGCTCACCGGGCGCGGGCTGATGCCCGAGAGCGGGAAGCACCCAGGACAGGCCGGCCGATCCGGCGTTCAGGTCGATCACGAACGTGAGCACGTCGACCGCGCGGGCGAACCCGGCCAGGATCACGTGGACCATGTTCGTCTTGCCCGACCCGGTCGGCCCGACGACCAGCGCGCACTGTTCCCGCAAGTACGTGAGGATCTGTTCGGCGTTGGAGCGGTAGCCCCACGGGATCCCGGTGTGCAGGGAGAGCGGGGCGTAATCGGAGGGGTAGGGGGTTTCGGTCTCCAGGGCGTTGACGGTGGCTACGTCGATGAGGGTGCGGCCCTGGTGGACGCCCGGTCCCGCGGTGGCCGTGCAGCCGTGCGGGAGGTGAGCGTCCGCCGACAGAGCGGCCGCCCGCACGGCGATCTGGTCATACGTGGTGGCACCGGGGAGTTCCGCGTCGATCGTGAACCCGGTCCCCGTCGGCCAGCGCTCCACCGCCAACACTCGCACGCTCACCCCGCACACCCGCCGGATCCGGTCGATCCATTCCTCGGCGATCGCCCGCCGCTCCTGCGACAGCTCCAGCGCCACCGCCCGCTCCTCCGCGGCCAGCGCCTCTTCCTCACGGGCCTCTTCATAGAGGTCGGTCGAGCGGGTGACGGTGGCCGTTGCGACGCCGATGACGGCGAGGGAGCCGAGCGCCTGCCAGGTGAGCGGGCCGTTGGTCATGGCCCAGGTGGTCCAGCCCGCGCCGACGAGCCAGGACGCGGCGCGGGCGGCGACGGTACGGCCGGCGTTGCTCAGCCGGATGCCGGCGGCGGTGTGGCCGATCGCGCCGGCCGCGCCGACGGCGAGCGCCCAGCCCGGGGGCATGCCGGTCGCCGCGCCGGTGGTGGCGACGGCGAACGCGCCGGTGGTGGCGGACAGGGCACCGGTCACGGGTCCGTGACCGGCCGCCCAGTCCCACACCGGACCACCGCCGCTCCCGGCCTCCTGCTTCGGCTTGCTGCTGTTCTTGCTGCTGGTCACGGCCGTCTCGGTGGTGGTGGTCATGGCTAGACGTTCCAGCCCTTCTCGGCCTCGGTGCCGTTGCGGGGGTCCTCGTGGCGGGCGATGTCCTGCTCGTGGACGCGGCGGAACAGCGGCACGAGGGTCTCGGCCGCGTCGACGGCGTTGAGGAGGGTCTGGTGGATGTCGTCGAAGCCGGTGGCCACGTCCTTCTCGAAGGCGAACTCCTGGTCGGAGCGCTCGGCCAGGACGCGGAAGGTGTTCGCGACCGACAGCAGCGCCGTGGGCAGGTCGTCGACCATCGCGAGAACTTCCATGTTCCCGTCGGGCTCGTAGGTGCGCGCCGCGTTCTCCATCTCGGCCGCGGCCTCGTCGAACTTGAAACCAGACACGTGAATCTCCTGACCGGCCCCGGGGGCCGTGGGGATGAGGCGGGCGGGACGCGCGACGCGGTCCCCGATCTCGTCCGGGCTCTCCTCGACGGCGGCTTCTTCCGCGGCCCGCCGCGCCCGGATTGCCGCGTCGCGGGCGGCGCGCTGGGCGTGGGCGGCGGTCATGAGCCGCCGGTACAGCCGCTGGCCGGGGTGCATCAGCCACCGCCAGCCGAGCTTGCGCCCCAGCGGAGTGGTCAGGCACCCCAGCGCCCCGGCCGTCCCGGAGACGAGCGCGGCCAGCAGACGGCGGCCCTGGAAGCGGGCCGCGGACTTCGCAAGGCCCCAACGGGCCTTGCGGCGGGCGGGTGCCTTGCGCACCTGCGACCGCTTCGCGTCGACCTGCGCGTCCGTGCTCCGGTCCCGCGCCTGGCGGGCCTTGCCGACCAGGGCCCGGGTGCCGGACGCCGTCTTGCCGCCGGCCCATCCGGCCGCGCGGCCCGCCCACCCCTTCCCGCCGGGGGCGGTCTTGCCGGCGCGGGCTGCGGCGCGGGCGTCGCGGCGCGCGTCCCCGACGGCGCGGCGGGCGGCGGTGGCCTGCTTGCGGGCCGCCGCGCGGGTCGGTGCCTGCTCCTTGCGCTCCCGGCGCAGCGCCCGCACCTGACCGACACGCCCCCCACCACCAGCCGTACGGCCGGTGCTCGCCGCGCCCGCGGCGCGTGCCTTGGTGAGGGGTGACGTGGGACGGGCGGCGTGACGCCCGGCGGTGGCAGCCAGGCTGCGCAGCGAGCCGGACTTACCCGCCCCGCTGCGCGGCTTGGAACCGGAACCGCGTCCCCTGCCGCCCGCCAGCGCGCCGCCCTTCGGCGAACCAGCGCTGCGGGACGGGGAGGGGCTGCGGCGGGCGGACTTGCCGGTGTTGGTCTTGCTGCGACGCTCACGGTTGTCGCGGCGGGCGCGGACGGCGGCGGCCGTGCCCAGGACCGCGGCACCGCCCACGGCCGCCGCCAGCGCGACCGGCCCGCCGCCCACCAGAGTGAGGGCGCTCACCGCGCCGACGCCGGCGTTGGTGCCGGACAGGGCCAGCGGCAGCACCGGGATGCCACCCGGTGTATGGACCGGGGCGGACTGCACGGCAGGCACCGGGGGCGTCACGCGGGGCGGGGTGGGGGTGGGAGGGGGTGCGGTGGCTGGCGGGGGCACTACCGGGTCGGTGGTGGTCTCGGTCATGCTGAGGGTCACTCCTTCATGGAGGAGAGCAGGACCCGGACGCACTGCTTTCCAGGGCGCGGCGTCCGGGTCTCTGTGTTGACGGGGTTCAGGCGGCGCGCTGTTCGTCGGTGCGGGTGAAGGCGTCGAACTGGGCGGGAGTGATCAGCCCGGACTCTCGCCATTCGGCGAGCAGATCGGCTTGCCCCTCGACGTCGTCGCACTTGGAGCACAGCCGTCCGGCCGGGCGGCGGGAGCGCGGGCCCGGCGGGCGCTGCCCCCACTTGCACGCGGGCAGGCCCGCGGCTTCCGTCTCGCGCTCCAGCTCCCGCAAGGGCTTGGTGGCGTGGGGGTAGAAGTACTCGATCTCGTCGAGTTCGCCGGGCTTGGCGAACGCTCCGCACAGGCACTCCCCGGACATGTGCAGGTGAGCGGTGACCTCGTTCAGGGGCAGTGCGTCCGGGGTGCACATCTGGTGTTCGGCGTGCTCGTGCGGGAGGGTGCAGCGGTGCCGGGCCCGGTATTCGCGCATGTGGGCGTCGGTCCAGTGCACGATCGGGGACACCCAGATCAGCGCGCCCTCACGGTCGACCTCTTCGGCGTTGCGGAATCGCCGGTGGGTCTCCGCCCACCGCATGCCGCCCAGGTAGACGACGTTGCGGGAACGCCCGCGCGAGCCGATGATCTGCCCGCGCAATCGCTGAAGGGGTTCGTCCTTGAGTCGGCGGTACATGACGGAGTGCCCGGCCGGGCCGGGGAAGCCCTTCCACACCGGGCGGCCGATGCTCTTGCCGCGGGTGGCGAGCACGTTGCCGAGCACGAGATCCCGATAGGAGTGCTTGGGGTGCAGCTCGTGCAGGGGCAGGCCCCAGGAGGCGACCACGTCGCGAACGTGCTGGGTGGTCTCCGGGATGCCGGTCCCGGTGTTGACGTGCGCGACCGCGTCCACCCGGCGGCGGAAGAGGTGGTTGACCACCACGGAGTCGTTGCCGCCGGAGAACAGCCCGACCGTGGCGACGACGGGGAAGGCGGCCAGGACGCGGTCGAGGATCGCGACCGAGCGGGCGATCGCCTCATCCAGCGTCATCGCTTCCGGCTCCGTCTCCGCTTTCGGAGGGCGGCCGGCGATCCGGTCGGCCATGCCCGGGAACATGTCCCCGACCGGTTGCCGGCGCTTGTTGCGAGAGGTCATGGCGTCTCCTCAACCGGCGATCGCGGCGGGGAAGTCGGCCAGGTACGGCTCACGCGCCTTGACCCGGCCCCGCGCCGTGCGCGCCGTCGACTCCGACCCGCCCAGCCCGACGGCGGTCATGGCCTGCGTCATCCGCGCCGAGCTCGGCTGCGTGAAATCCGACCCGTACAGCGCCCGCACCAACTGATCGACCCGGTTGGCGTAGACGACCGGCGTGCACAGATCGACGGCCGTCGACCGGGCGTCGACAGCGGCCGGTCCGGCGGTGACGGGCGTCGAACCCGCCTCGACGCCGACCGGCAGCGCGGCGAGCTCCGGCACCGGGTCCGGCTCGATCGCCGGGGGTGCGGGCGGTGCGGCGGGCAGGCGGTCGACGCTCACGTCGACGGGCGTCGAAGCCACGTCGACGCCCGGGGGCGGGAGGGTGACGGGCGTCGACGCGCGGCGTGCGAGGTAGGCGTGCACCTGACGCATCAACGCCCCGAACGCCAGCAGCGCGGCCACCGGAGGCACCGCGGCCACCACGTAGTCCAGAGCGTTGGCGTCCTTGCCGACCCCGGCGACGTTCAGCGCGATGGAAGCGCCGTCGCCCGCGGCGACCAGGCCGATCGCCCACCCGTCGACCTTGTGGGCGAGGGAGGCGCGCAGAATCAGCAGCTCGCCGATCACGATGAACAGATCCACCGTGGCCGGCCACGCCCACGACCGCGCGACCGCTTCGGCCATGCCGTGGGCGGCGGCCACCTCCTGCAAGTGCTCATACGACAGCCAGAAGGCGACCGCGGTCAGCAGCACCGTGAGCACGGCCGCGATCGCGGTGATGGCCTTTTCCACGTCGACGGGCGTCGACGACGCGTCGACGTAGGCGGGCGCGCTCATGCCGCACCCGCTTGCGCCGTCGCCTGCTCGTAGGCGGCGAAGACGTGGAAGTCGACGCCGTGCACGGTCGCGTCGAACTCCAGCGACGACCGGTGACCGAATGCCTCGACGCGCATCAGGTCCACGTCGACGCCCAGCGCCTCACGCCACGCCTCCACCTTGACGGGACTGTCGAGCTGCACGCCCAACTCACCCGCCGTGTGCCGGCTGACGGTGAAGTAGGCGGCGGGCAGATCCGGGTGACGGGCCAGGAGACCGGCCAGAGACGTGATGACGGCCCCCTGCCCGGCGAGGTCCTCGGCGCTCATGCCGCCTCCCCCGCCACGACGCGGTTGGCGAGGGCCGCCCGCTCCGCCAGCACCCGGTGCCGGCCGCGGCGCACCCGCCGCTCGTCCAGCTCGCTCGGCGTCCGCTCGAGCAGGGCGATCTGAACGTCCAGAGCCTCGATGTCCGCGACGATCAGCGGCATCTCAGCCTCGATCGCGTCCAGCTCGGCGTCCGTCGGCTCCATCCAGTCGGCGAACGCCGTAACAGCTTCCTGAACAGTCACGATGTGATCCATTGGGTCGTGCTTCCTCTCTCAGGGGTGAACGGCCCGAACAGCGGGCCCCGGAGTTGCACCTCCGGGGCCCGCGCCGTTTATGGGGTTCAGCCGCACGCGACGTGCGGCACGGCCGCAGCAGCGGCCGAAGCGCCCCGGCCGAAGCGGCGGGGCGGACATGCGGGTTGGTCAGTGACGGAACGCGAAGCGCACCAGGGCGCTCGCGGCGTCGGTGCGGTCGACGACCTTGCCGGACTCCAGCTCTCCGGCGCGGGCCTCAAGGCGGTCCGCAGCCTGCTCGCGGCCGGCGTCACGCTGCACCTGAGCAGCGGCACGGTTCGAGGCGGCGGCATTCTTCAAGCGGCTCATGAACAGTCCTTCGGCCGACGGATGAAGCTCGCGTGCGCGGCTCCCCTCAGCGCTGCTCGTACGCGACGAGCAGCGGAGGCAACCGGCCCACAGCGCGCATCCGAACGCGCTGCGGTATCCCCGTGCGCGACGCCCGCCAGCCGAAGCTGGGGTCCGTCGTGCTCAGGAGGGGCTGTAGAAGGACTCAGCGGGCGATGCTGTCCGTGTCGGTCCCACACGGCAGCGCCGAACGATGTCGTCGAAGCATCGGAACTCCTCGGTCGAAGGGAGGAAGGGAAAACACTGCAAGGGGGACCGAGTCCCCACTCTCCGGCCGTTGCTCGCGGTCGCCGGGCCACCTCGCCAGTACGGGCCGAAACCCTGTTCTGCCTGGCCTTTAGCGGGATTGCAGCGTCCCCGCCCTCTGCTCGCGGAACGGCCTGCAAAGGGACGTTCCTTCGCACCGCTAACCGGAGTCAGCTCCGTGAGCTGGTGCGCACCAGAAGGTTTGCATCTGGTGCGCACCAGAGTCAAGGTGGTTCACTGATTCAGGTGGCGATCCGCCTTGCGGTGCACCTCAAGAAGACAGGTCGAGACGGGGGTCTCGGTACCTCACAGGACTTAACCCCCGTCCTGTTAACCCCTGTTGACCTGCAACAACGCGAGCCATGCTGGGATGGTGGGTGTATGGAGCTATCGCCGGACGGTGGTCCGTGAGCACAGGACTTCGAAGCGCGCGAACGGCGCGGGGCTGGTCCCAGGAGCGACTGGTCCGAGAGATCGAGCAGTACGCCCGACGACACGTCACTGACGTTGCTTCGACGGCGAGTCTGCGGGTGTACGTGTCCGAGTGGGAGAACGGCAAGCGCACCATCTCGGACCGCTATGCGGCCATCCTGCGCAGCCTTCTGGGAACCACGGACGCAGAGCTGAGGGGTGACGCATCGCAGGTCGCTGTGCCCGTGGTGGACGGCTATGACGAGTTGCTGAGCAGGATCGATTCAGCCAGCAGCATCAGCGGGTCCATGGTGCAAGCCTTCGAGGCGCAGACGGAGTTGCTCCGCACCATGGACCGTGAGCGCGGCGCTGCCAGCCTTGTGGACCAGGTGACGGGGCATCTCTCCGCTCTTGAGGACGCGCTCAACTTCGCGGTGCTGCCGGGCGCGCGCCGCCCGATCGCGCTCGCGCTCGCGGGCGCGTCGACCATGGCCGCGTGGCAGGCGATCGACTCGGGTGCGGTCGAACGAGCCTGGAGAAACTACGAGTTGGCGAAGCGCGCGGCGCGCGACGCTGAGGCTCCGATGTATCTGGCTCACGCCATGGCGGAGCAGGCGTACGTACTGTGCGAGGCGGGCCGGCCAGCACTGGGGGTCGACCTGGTCCGCGATGCTCAACGCGTTCTCGGCGGGGACGGTTCGCCACGTCTTCGGGCGTGGCTGTTCGGCGCAGAAGCTGAGCTGTGCGCCCGCGCGGGGATGGACGACGACTGCCGGCGCGCCCTCGATGCCGCTACGGAGTGCATCCCGGCGGGGTCGGGGGACCGTGACCCGGACATGCTGAGCATCTTCTTGAACGGTGCGCATCTGGCCCGTTGGCGTGGCAGCGTGCTTGCCCTGCTCGGTGACGGTGACGCCGTGAGTAGCCTCTACAGCGCCCTTGAGGTGGCAGACCCGACCTTCGTGCGGGCGCGCGCGGGACTGCACACCGATCTCGCGCAAGCCCATCTGGCACGAGCCGAGTACGACGACGCGCGCACCCACCTGAGGGAGGCTCGACTACTGGCGAACCGCACCAGCTCGGTGCGACAGCGCCGACGGGTGGACATGCTCAGTGCGCGGCTGTAAGCCCCTGCTTGCCACGGCTGGCCAAGATGTGAAGCAGGGCGACCAGCGTTCCGGAGCCCATCAGCTCACCACGAGCCATGAGTCCTGGAATGTCGGCGAGCGGAACCCACTCGATGTGGCCCGCCTCTTCGAGATCCGTCGGAGAGCCGACCTGTTCAGCCCCGTGGCCCACGAAGATCTCGTGTGGCGAGTCCACCATGCCAATCATCGGCTGATAGGTGACCACATGCTCGAGTGACTTCGGTCGCCAACCGGTCTCCTCGACGACTTCCCGGAGCGCAGTCTCCGCCGCATCCTCCCCTTCGTCCACGATCCCGCCGGGGAGCTCCCAGCCGAATTGCTGCGGGACGAAGCGGTACCGCCACAGCATGAGGACGCGGTCCTGGTCGTCGACCACGGCCGTGACGGCGACGTGGTGCAGCTTCACGACGTGGTGCTCGAACCGCTCGACGCCGGGGGGCTCCACATCCCAGACCTGAAGCTTGACCCAACGGTTGTCGTAGACGTCGCGCTCGCCATGGATGCGCCACGGCTCCAGACCCTCCGGGGTCCTCACGCTCACCAGTCCCGGAACGCGGTAGGCGCTCCGGCCCCGAACTTCCAGTGCACCCTCGGACACGAGACGGGCAAGCACCTGTCGCAGCGCCGTCCGGCCGATGCCGAGTTCCTCGGTCAGGGTGCGTTCGGACGGGAGCTTGGTGCCGGGGGCGTACTCGCCTGACGCGAGCCGTTCGTGGAGCGTCTCGTAGACCTTGGTCGTCTTCGGGCCCATGCGCGGAACACTCTCCGTTCTGCCGTGGTGCGTACCAGCGTAGCGGCCATGGGGGCACGCACCCTCCAGCTGGCAACTCGGCGTCGGGTCATTGACTGGTTGTCCCGTCTTGCAGCACTTGAGGGACGCACGTGGGTGCGCATCGACATATGGCGCACGAAAACGAACCTGCACGCCTACTACGAGCGGCGAGCGGATGGGGTTCCAGCGCGTTCGCACTGAGGCTTCGGATGATCAGCGCTCAGGCTGGCTCGCCCAACGATCTGCTTGAGAGTTGGCCATGCCTCAGACCTCCTGCCCGTATCCGCGGAGGACGTAAGGGCGCGCAGCGTCACACCTTGTGTCGAAGGCGTACCAGGTCAGAGGTAGGCATCGGCCGCGTGAGCCCATCGAGTAGGGCGAATCCACGTGTTCACTGTTTTCCTTTTCAAGGAGTGGCAGCCAACTCGGCGTGCGAGCTCGGGAAACCTCCATTAACGTGGAGGGATAAGCGACCGCGCGATCGAAGAGACATTCTCGAGGTACCGCCAAGCAGTAGTTGGCAGGCAAATGACTTGAGGCATCCTGCTATGAACACAGAACGCGCGCTTCCGGAAGAGAGCTCCGGGCAAATACCTGGGGAAGTACTCATCGAGCTGGCTCCCTGGCTGGCGGGCATGGTTAATCCCTTCATTCCGGATCCTTCCGGCTCTGCGTCTCCCGTGACAACCCTAGGCGACCCAGAGATAGACAGCGTTCTGGGTGAGATAGGCGTGTGGTCGATCACGCGCTTGTTCTTCAGGGGGCCGCCTAAGTGGGATGGGGCCAGGTTTAAATCCGACCCTGATGAGGATCACGTTAGCTATAGACTGCGGTTCGATCCGGAAGTGCCTGTCGACGAGGCGGTAGCGCGCTTGCTAGATACGAAAGGCAAGCGCATTGAGTTGGCTACGTCGAATGACTGGTATGTGAGCCTGGCTGTGGACCGGTCAGCACATGAAACTTTCCCAACCCAGTGGAACCTAGAGGCAATTGACTGCCCGAGAGCGTGGAGGCGCACTTACGGTGAACCTCACGTCGTGGTTGCTGTTATCGACTCAGGTGTCGACTTCAACCATGCAGACCTGCAATCCAACCTGCTGCAGGGTAAGAACTGTGTGGACTTCACGGGGAAGCAGTATCCAGCAGGTAGAGAGCTTATAGGCAACTACCTGCGGGCCAGTGATCGTCCAGATGACGAAGTCGGGCACGGTACGCATGTCGCTGGCACGATCTCTTGCGAATGTAGCCATCTTGGTGGGGTGACGGGGATGACGCGACGCTGTCGGATACTGCCGGTACGCGTCCTCGCCACGGCATACGAGCCAGTCAGGCGTGAATATGAAACCGTCGGCAACATGGCTAACCTGGCAGCAGGAATTCGATGGTCAGTGGACTGCGGCGGGGCCAGCATTTTGAATATGAGCTTGGGTAGGGCGAAGAACAACGAATTCGTACTCCGGGCCATCCATCACGCTCAAGACCGCGGAAAGATTCTGGTCGCTGCTGCTGGAAACGAAGGTCACGCGAAGAATAGGAAGATGTATCCAGCGGGATACTCTGGAGTTATTGCCGTCGGTGCGACTGACCTTGATAATCAGCGTGCCTACTTCTCGAACAGTGGAGACCACATCGTTGTGTGTGCTCCAGGTGTGGGAATTAGTTCCACGCATCTCAGTAATGGGCATGACACGCACAGTGGAACTAGTTTTGCGGCCCCTCACGTGAGCGGTCTTGCTGCCCTGATGATCTCCATTGCGCCCGACTTGACGGCGGAGGAAGTCTCGACAATCATCCGAGAGACGGCTACGCCATTGCGTCAAGACCAGGCAGACCCCCATCCGAATCAAAATTTCGGCTGGGGGCTGATCAATGCTGAAGCGGCCCTGTCCCGAGTGATGGAGCACGGAAGCGTATCTGGCGGGCACTCGTGACTGGACTGGTTCGTTGTCTGGTCGCAGAGGTGTACGGCGAGGGCGTCGGATAGAAGGAGTAGGAGTCCATGGCAGTTCGCGTGATCGTGGAACTGGATTCTAAGTCGGACTGGCGGAGAGTAGTCCCGCAATTGCAGACGGTATTCGGTGCCGAGGGTGCTGTGCCGCCAGTGGAGGGGTGGCCAGACCACATGGTGGTTCTCTTCCCGGATGGCACCCCCGACGCTATTTGCGATGACCTGACGACGGACGTGCCGGAGATCTTGCGAGCGCATCCTGACGAGTATTTTGTCGGGGATCCCAGTATGTGATCGAAGGCATCGAGGCGCAGAGCTGCTCAAACCTCGGCGTCTCCGCACCTTCCCTGCCCTGCGCCTCGACGTCTCCCCCTGCTGGCGCATGCGTTACGTGCGTTCACGCGTTCGATTCTAGTTTCGGGTGTGAGGGTGAGCACCACCGGCCCCAGCAAAGTCTCGCTCCGGGCCCAGGTGTCACGGTGAGGCAGCTTCACCTGCGCAGACACCCCGCTGGCCCCCGTGGGCCGGGCCGTCTGTGGGCCGTCCGAGGGGGGCCCAGGACGACCAGGGATGACCAACAACGACTACCCCGCAGGACTTCCGGCCCAGGCCACGAGATTCGATCTGCGACACTGGTGTGGCCATGCCTAAGCCCGGAGAACTCACTTTCGTCGCCCCCCGCGGAGCCAAGAAGCCGCCGCGGCACCTCGCCGACCTCTCGCCCGCCGAGCGGAAGGAGGTCGTGGCGGAGATCGGTGAGAAGCCGTTTCGTGCCAAGCAGTTGTCGCAGCACTACTTCGCGCGCTACGCCCACGACCCGGCGGAGTGGACCGACATCCCCGCCGGATCGCGCGAGAAGCTGCGCGAGGCGCTGCTGCCGGACCTGATGTCCGTCGTCCGGCATCTGTCGACCGACGAGGGCACCACCCGCAAGACGCTGTGGCGGCTGTTCGACGGCACGCTCGTGGAGTCGGTGCTCATGCGTTACCCGGACCGGGTGACGATGTGCATCAGCTCGCAGGCCGGCTGCGGGATGAACTGCCCGTTCTGCGCGACCGGGCAGGCCGGTCTGGACCGGAACCTGTCGACCGCCGAGATCGTGCACCAGATCGTGGACGGGATGCGGGCGCTGCGCGACGGCGAGGTCCCGGGCGGTCCCGCGCGGCTGTCCAACATCGTCTTCATGGGCATGGGCGAGCCCCTCGCCAACTACAAGCGGGTCGTCGGCGCCGTCCGGGCGCTCACCGACCCGGCACCGGACGGGCTCGGGCTGTCGCAGCGGGGCATCACCGTGTCGACGGTCGGGCTGGTGCCCGCCATCCACCGGTTCGCCGACGAGGGCTTCAAGTGCCGGCTCGCGATCTCCCTGCACGCCCCTGACGACGAGCTGCGCGACACCCTCGTCCCCGTGAACACGCGGTGGAAGGTGCGCGAGGTGCTCGACGCCGGCCTCGAGTACGCGGCGAGGTCCGGGCGCCGGCTCTCCATCGAGTACGCGCTGATCCGGGACATCAACGACCAGGCGTGGCGTGGCGACCGGCTCGGCCGGCTGCTCAAGGGCAAGCCGGTGCACGTCAACCTGATCCCGCTCAACCCGACCCCGGGCTCGAAGTGGACGGCCTCCCGGCCCGAGGACGAGAAGGCGTTCGTCCAGGCCATCGCGGCGCACGGGGTGCCGGTCACCGTCCGGGACACCCGAGGCCAGGAGATCGACGGGGCCTGTGGACAGCTGGCGGCCACCGAGAGGTAATCTGGCCAGGTCACATCGTCTTATCACAACTTCAGCATCCGACAGGGGAGCGCCACAGCGCTGAGAGTGCGGCAACCAGGCCGCAGACCCTCTGAACCTCGCCCAGGTCATTCTGGGTAGGGAGTTCGGTGACTACTCAAGCTGTTGCGCCCTGCCCGGACACTCCGGGCGGGGCCGCGTCTCTTCCTGGCCACCCCCAGGAGGAAATCAAGTGCACACCAAAACGTTCGTGGCCGTGGCCGTCGGCCTCGGGCTGGTCACACTGTCCGCGTGCGGATCGTCGAACGATTCCACCACCGGCTCGAGCGCGAAGAGCTCCAAGACCGTCACCCTCGTCAGCCATGACTCGTGGGCCGTCTCCAAGAGCGTGCTCGCCGCCTTCGAGAAGGAGTCCGGCTACCAGGTCAAGGTCCTCAAGGACGGCGACGCCGGCCAGGCCGTCAACAAGGCCATCCTCACCAAGGACAACCCCCAGGGCGACGTCTTCTTCGGCGTCGACAACACCCTTCTCTCCCGCGCCCTCGACAACGGGCTCTTCCAGCCGTACGAGGCCAAGGGGCTCGACCAGGTCGACGCGCAGTACCAGCTGGACGCCGGCAAGCACCGGGTCACGCCGATCGACTACGGCGACATCTGCGTCAACTACGACAAGAAGTACTTCGCCGACCACAAGCTGGCCCCGCCGACCTCCTTCGACGACCTGGTGAAGCCCGCCTACAAGGACCTCCTGGTCACCGAGAACGCCGCCACCTCCTCGCCCGGCCTCGGCTTCCTGCTCGGCACCGCCGCGCAGTACGGCGACGAAGGGTGGGAGGCCTACTGGAAGAAGCTCAAGGCCAACGGCGTGAAGGTCGTCGACGGCTGGGAGCAGGCCTACAACGAGGAGTTCTCCGGGTCCGCCGGCGGCAAGAAGGCGAAGGCCGACCGGCCGCTCGTCGTCTCGTACGCCTCCTCGCCGCCCGCCGAGGTGATCTACGGCGACCCGAAGCCGACCACCGCCCCGACCGGCGTGGCGACCGGCACCTGCTTCCGGCAGATCGAGTTCGCGGGGCTGCTGAGCAACGCGGGCGACACCGCGGGCGGCAAGGCGCTGATCGACTTCCTGGTCACGAAGAAGTTCCAGGAGGACATGCCGCTCAACATGTTCGTCTACCCGGTGCTGAAGGGCGCGGCCGTGCCCGCCGAGTTCACGCAGTACGGTCCCGCCGCCAAGGATCCCGAGACCATGGACCCGGCGAAGATCGCCGCCGACCGAGACCAGTGGGTCAAGTCATGGACCTCGCTCGTACTGAAGTAGCGCCTGGCAGAAGGCGTGCCGGGAACGCGGCGAGGCTCGGGCTCCTGGCCCTGCCCGTCGCGTTCTTCGGGGTGTTCTTCGCCTACCCCGTCGCCGCGATCGTCGCCCGTGGGCTGAAGGTCGACGGCGTCTGGCGGCTGGGGCGGATCGCGGACGTGCTCGGTCAGTCCGACATCCGGCACGTCCTGTGGTTCACGACCTGGCAGGCGCTCGCCTCCACCGTGCTCACCCTGCTGCTCGCGCTGCCCGCCGCCTATGCCTTCGCGCGCTTCGCCTTCCCCGGCAAACAGGTGCTGCGGGCCGTCGTCACCGTGCCGTTCGTGCTGCCGACGGTCGTCGTCGGCACGGCGTTCCTCGCGCTTCTCGGGCGCGGCGGACTGCTCGACGAGCTGTGGGGCGTACGACTGGACTCCACCGTGTGGGCGATCCTGCTCGCGCATGTCTTCTTCAACTACGCCGTCGTCGTGCGCACGGTCGGCGGGCTGTGGGCGCAGCTCGACCCGCGGCAGGAGGAGGCGGCGCGGATGCTGGGCGCGTCCCGGCTGCGGGCCTGGCGCACGGTGACGCTCCCGGCGCTCGCGCCCGCGGTCGCCGCCGCCGCGCTCATGGTCTTCCTCTTCACCTTCACCTCCTTCGGGGTCGTGCAGATCCTGGGCGGGCCGACCTTCTCCACCCTGGAGGTGGAGATCTACCGGCAGACCTCCGAGATCTTCGACCTGTCCACGGCCGCCGTCCTGACCCTCGTGCAGTTCGCCGCCGTGGGCGCGATCCTCGCCGTGTACGCCCAGGCCGTACGGCGGCGGGAGACCGCGTTGCGGCTGGTGGACGCGTCCGTGACGGCGCGGCGGCCGCGCGGGGCCGGGCAGTGGGCGCTGCTGGCCGGGGTGCTCGCCACGATCGCCGTGCTGCTGGTGCTGCCGCTGGCGGTGCTGGTGCAGCGCTCGCTGGACGCGCCCGACTTCGCCTATTACCGGGCGCTGACCAGCGAGGACGGCGGGACCTTCCTGGTCCCGCCGATCGACGCGATCGGCAACTCCCTGCAGTACGCGCTCGCGGCGACCGCCATCGCCGTGGCCATCGGCGGACTGGCCGCGGCCGCGCTCGCCCGTCGCGACGCCGGACGCCTGGTCCGCGGCTTCGACGCGCTGCTGATGCTGCCGCTGGGCGTCTCCGCGGTGACCGTCGGCTTCGGGTTCCTGATCGCGCTCGACGAGCCTCCGCTGGACCTGCGCAGCACCTGGATCCTGGTGCCGCTCGCCCAGGCGCTGGTCGGCGTGCCCTTCGTCGTACGGACCATGCTGCCCGTGCTGCGGGCGGTGGACGGGCGGCTCCGGGAGGCGGCGGCCGTGCTGGGGGCGTCGCCGTGGCGGGTGTGGCGGGAGGTGGACCTGCCGATGGTGCGGCGGGCGCTGCTGGTCGCGGCCGGGTTCGCCTTCGCGGTGTCGCTGGGGGAGTTCGGGGCGACGGTGTTCATCGCGCGGCCCGACAACCCGACCCTGCCGGTCGCGGTGGCGCGGCTGCTCGGACGGGCCGGCGAGCTCAACTACGGCCAGGCGATGGCCCTTTCGACGATTCTGATGGTGGTGTGCGCGGTGGCCCTGCTGGTGCTGGAGCGGCTGCGGACCGACCGGACGGGGGAGTTCTGATGCCACTGCTCGAACTGGAGCGAGCCACCGTGCGGTTCGGCGGGCGGGCCGTGCTCGACGCGGTGGATCTGGAGGTCGCCGAGCATGAGGTGGTGTGCGTGCTCGGGCCCAGCGGCAGCGGCAAGTCGACGCTGTTGCGGGCCGTGGCCGGGCTGCAACTTCTGGACTCCGGGCGGGTGGTGCTCGACGGGCGCGACCAGGCGGGGGTGCCCGCGCATCGGCGGGAGCTCGGACTGATGTTCCAGGACCATCAGCTGTTCCCGCAGCGGGACGTGGGCGGCAACGTCGCCTTCGGCCTGCGGATGCACGGCACGCCCAAGCGTGAACAGCGGGAACGGGTAGGGGAGTTGCTGGACCTCGTCGGGCTGCCGGGCGCCGCAGGACGGGCCGTGGCCGCGCTCTCCGGCGGTGAGCAGCAGCGCGTCGCGCTGGCCCGCGCCCTCGCGCCCCGCCCCCGGCTGCTGATGCTGGACGAGCCGCTGGGCCAGCTCGACCGCTCGCTGCGGGAGCGGCTGGTCGTCGAGCTGCGGGAGCTCTTCGGCCGGTTGGGCACCACGGTGCTCGCGGTCACCCATGACCAGGGCGAGGCGTTCGCGCTCGCCGACCGGGTCGTGGTGATGCGGGAGGGGCGGATCGCCCAGTCCGGTACGCCTCTTGAGGTGTGGCAGCGGCCGGCGGACGCCTTCGTGGCCCGCTTCCTGGGCTTCGACAACGTGGTGGAGGCGACCGTGGCCGGGGAGGTCGCCGTCACTCCCTGGGGCAAGGCGCCCGTGCCGCCCGGGTCCCCCGAGGGGGCGCGCACGCTGCTCGTCCGGCCCGCCGGAGTGCGCCTGGTGGACGCGGACGAGGGCCTGCGCTGCACGGTCGCCGCCCGCACCTTCAAGGGCACCCATGTCGCCGTCCGCCTCCAGCCGGAGGGCGCACCGAGGCTCGAGGCAGCGTGCACGCTGCGGGACGCGCCGGAGGTCGGGGACGTGGTCGGGGTCGCCTTCGACCCGGCCGACATCGTCGTGCTCGACTGACATCGTCGTACGCGGCCGTCGTCGTCGTACGGGACCGACGCCGTCGTACGCGGCCGACATGCGGATGGCCCGCCCCCGGAGGGGCGGGCCACGCACGTGACGTTCGACTACGGTCGGTCGGCGGGGGTCAGCGGTTGCTGGACCCGCGGCGGCGCATGCCGAAGAAGACCGCGCCACCGCCCACGACGACCAGGGCGGCCGCGATGCCGGCGATCAGACCGGTGTTGGAGTTGGCGCCGGTCTCGGCCAGGTTGGACTCCTGGGCCGCGGCGGACGGGGCGTTGCTCGCGGAGGGCGCGGGCGCGGCGCTGTCGCTCGCCGTGTCGGACGGCGTCGGGCTCCCGGTGTCGGCCGGGGTCGACTCGTCGTCCGACGGGGGAGTGTCGGAGGGGCTGGACGAGGGGGACGGGCTGGTGGTGTCCTCGGTCTGGCAGGCCTTGGACGGGGTGGTCAGGTTCGGCGTGATGTCCTCGTCGACCAGGACCTTCTTGCCCTTGGTGGCGACGACGTGGACGCGGTATTCGGCGTTGGGGGCCCAGTCCTCCGCGAAGGAGATGGTGGCGCCCTTGCCCTCGACCGTGAGCTCGCCGACCTTGCGGGCGTCGGCGCCGTTGTTCTCGAGGAAGACGGTGACCACGGCGGGGACGCCCGAGGCGTCCTTGTCGGTGACGGTGATGACGCCCTTGGCGCCGTCACAGGTGGCGGCGGCGGAGAAGTCGCCGATGGTGCAGGCCAGCGCGCTGCCGGCGGCGCCGATCGCGAGGGCGGCCGAGGCGGCGGTGACACCGAGGATGCGCACCGAACGGGCGGCGGTACGTCGAGATAGGGACACGTTTGTCCTTTACGGGATGCGCAACTGCGGGGGGTCGAAGGGGAGATGCCCCCGTCGGGACGGAGGGTGACACCATCCCCAGCAGACTCACAGGTCTATAAGCGTTCCATAAGCAGTGTCAATGCGAGGACCCCTCTGAGCGGCCGCCTTTGCCCGCTTATTAACTTGTGAGACGTTTCAACGCCTCCGGAGCCTCCTCGATCCGGTCAACGAGGGCGATACGGGACTCCATCGACCGCTCCCGGGCGAGTGCCCGCAAGAGCGGCCAGGTCGGCAGCCGTTCGGTCCAGTGCGCACGGTCCACCAGAACCATCGGCGTCGGCTCGCCCCGCGACTCGTAGTAGTTGGGCGTCGCGTTGTCGAAGATCTCCTGTACGGTCCCGGCGGCGCCCGGCAGGAACACCACGCCGGCGGTGCAGCGGGCCAACAGGCCGTCCTCGCGCGTGGCGTTGGAGAAGTACTTGGCGATGTGCCCGGCGAAGGCGTTGGGCGGCTCGTGGCCGTAGAACCAGGTGGGGATGCCGACGGAAGGACCGCCGCCGGGCCAGCCGGCGCGCACCTCGAAGGCGGCCCGCGCCCACTCGGTGATCGACGGCGTGAACTCGGGGGCCTTGGCGAGGAGCTGGAGGGCCTCGGTCAGCATCTCGTCGCCGAAGGGGGCCGCGTACGCGCCGAGGTTCGCCGCCTCCATCGCGCCGGGACCGCCGCCGGTCGCCACGGTGAGCCCCGCGCGGGCGAGTTCACGGCCGAGGCGCGCCGCCCCGGCGTACTCCTGCGTCCCGCGCGCCATGGCGTGCCCGCCCATGACGCCGACCACCCGGGCGTCGAGGAGGACTTCGTCGAGCGCGTCGGAGACGGCGTCGTCGTGGAGGGAGCGGAGCATGGAGGCGAATATGTCGCCGTCGGACTTCGTCCGCTGGAACCAGGCGTAGGTCAGGGCGTCGGGCGTGCCCTCGTAGCCCGCGTCGCCCTCGTTCAGCGAGGCGAACAACTCGTCGGGGGAGTAGACGAATCCGCGGTACGGGTCGAAGGAGAGACCGGGTATCGGCGGGAAGACCAGGGCGCCGGCGGCACGGGCCCGCGCGGCCGCCTCCGGGGCCATCGGGCAGCCGAGGAAGACGGCGCCCGCGGTGTCCAGGGAGAGCAGGACCGTCGTACGGTCCGTCAGGTCCACTGCCTGGACGCGGTAGTGGGAGAGCGTGCCGTGCGCGGCGACGATGTCGTCGAACTCGGCGAGAGACTCGATCTCACGGTCGTGGGAACCGTCGAACGGCTGGGCGGGTGTCGTCGGATGCACCCGCCCATGCTAGGCACTGCCGTGCGGTGGAGTGGCCGGCTTCGGTCAGCCTTCGACGGTCGCCGGGTCCATCCAGATGACCTCCCAGGTGTGGCCGTCCAGGTCGTCGAAGGAGCGGCCGTACATGAAGCCCATGTCCTGGGTGTCGCCGCTCGGCGAGCCGCCCAGCGCCAGCGCACGGTCGACCAGCTCGTCGACCTTCTCGCGGCTCTGGGCGCTCAGCGCGATCAGGACCTCGCTGGTCGTCGTGGCGTCCGCGATCTCCTTCTTGGTGAAGGTCGCGTAGAACGGCCTGGTGAGCAGCATCGCGACGATCGTGTCGCTGATCACCACGGAGGCCGCGTTGTCGTCGCTGAACTGCGGGTTGAGCGTGTAGCCGAGGTCCGTGAAGAACTTCTTCGAGGCGGCGAGGTCGTTCACGGGCAGGTTCACGAAGATCATCTGCTGGTAGGCGGAGGTGGTCATCGGGGGTGTCTCCCATCGGGTTCGGGCCGTGCTGCCCGGTGCGTGCTGTTCGTTGGGTAGACCGGGGGGCCCTGCGGAACTCATCGGCGGGCGGGAACTTTTTCGTACGCGGTCTCGGAAACGCTGCTCAGCGGGTCAGCGGAAGGGCCGCCAGTTCGGCCACGACCAGGGTCAGGGGGACGAAGAGGGTCAGCAGGGCGCCGGTGCGCAGGGCGGCGGCGGTGCGCAGGGTGCGGGCCGGGGCGCCGAGGCGGAGCAGCGCGGCGGTGGTGTCGGCGCGGTCCTGACGGGCCTCCACGGCCGCGGTGAGGAGCGTGGCCACCGTGCTGCCGGCGACGACGGCGGCGCCGAGGCCGGTGAGGGGCCCGAAGGACGGGTCGGCCGGGTCGTACAGGGCGGCCATGGTGAACGCGCCCGACGCCACCGCGCAGACCACGCCCAGGGGCCGGCCGATGCGGGACGCCTCCTCCATCAGCCCGCGGCCCGCGAGGAGCCGCAGCGCGCCGGGGCGGACCGCCTGCAGCAGTCGGCCGCAGAGGTGGGTGAGGCCGGGACCGGCGAGCGCCAGGCCTACGGCGGTGAGGGTCCAGCCGATCAGGGCGGTCGCCGGACCGGAGGGGAGGTCTCCGGGCAGGGCGAGGGTGGCGGGGTCCGCGATGCGGTTGGCGTAGGCCTCCACGGCCAGGCCGGCGGCGAGGAGGGCCGTCCCCCAGGGGAGGGCGGTGGGGTCGGGGAGGCGGCGGGGCGACGGAGACGTGCCCTCGGCCGGACTCGGCGTCGGAGTCGGCGCCGTGGGCTCGGTCGGGCTGCTCTGCTCCGACGGGGCGCCGTCGTGCGCGGGGACGGAAGCCGGGGTGGGGGTGGCGGCGGGGGCCGCCGCCGCTGCGGTGCGGCCGCTCAGGGCAGGGCGTGCGCCGAATCGGCCGTACGCCCCGAACGGCTCGCGGGCCCCCGGGCGCCTGTTCGCTCCGAGCCGGCCGAACACCCTGGGGGCGGCCTGTACGGCCAGGCGGGCTTCCCTCGGGCGCAGCATCAGGGCGACCGACGCCGACGCGGTCACCGGGACCAGTGCCAGCAGGGTCAGGGCCGCGGGGAGGGGGAGCGGGCGGTCCGCCGCGAGGAACCCGGTGGCCGCTCCGTCGAAGGGCATGCCCGTGAGGTCGCCGCGCAGGTGCAGGAAGAGCAGGAGGGCGAGCGCCGAGCCGAGGAGGGTGGACAGGGCCGTGGTGGTCGCGGAGACGGCCATCAGACGGGCCGGGCCCAGGCCGACGGCCGCCAGACCGGGGCGGGGGCGGGTGCCGGGGTCGGCGCGGGCCACGGCCAGGGCGAAGTGGACCGTGGCGGCCAGCGGGACCGCGCACCAGGCCAGCCGGAGGGCGGAGCCGGCCGGGGTGTCGGGGTGGGTCAGGGCGTGCCCGAGGGTGCACAGGAGGAGGAAGCCGGTGCCCGCCGACGCGGTCGCCACCAGCAGGCGGCGCAGCTGTACGGCCGGGTGGGCGCTGCGGGTCAGACGGAGAGCGAGCACGCGGCCCCCCGGCCTTCCGGCTCCGTGACCGGCGGCAGATGGACCGTCTTCACCCGGCGGCCGTCCATCAGGGGCACCGTGCGGTCGGCGAGGGCGGCGGTCTCCGGGTCGTGGGTGGCCAGCACCACGGTGATGCCGTGGGAGCGGGCCGCCGTCGTCAGGGTGCGCAGGACATGGGCCCGGTCCGCGCGGTGGAGGGGGGCCGTCGGCTCGTCCGCGAAGAGGACCGAGGGGGCCGGAGCCAGGGCGCGGGTGATGCAGACCCGCTGGCGCTCGGCCTGGGTGAGTTCGTGCGGGCGGCTTCGGGATCTGTCGCCGATGTCCAGGCGGTCCAGCCACTCCAGCGCGGCGGCCTTGGCCCGGCGGCGGCTGGTGCCGCGCAGCATCAGGGGGAGGGCCGCGTTCTCCCAGACGTTCAGTTCGGGGACGAGCACCGGGGCCGGGTCGATCCAGCCGAAGCGGTTGCGGCGCAGCCGTTCGCGGGCCGTCTGGCCCATCGTGTGGACGGGCACGCTGTTGAACCAGACCTCGCCGCGCTGGGCGGGCACCAGGCCGGACAGACAGTGCAGCAGGGTCGTCTTGCCGCTGCCGCGCGGGCCGCTGACGGCGAGGATCTCGCCCTCCCGCACGCCCAGCGAGACACCGCCGAGCGCCGGTGAGCCGTCGCGGTGCGTGAAGTAGAGGGAGCGTGCCCACAGCACGTCGTTGTCCGGCGGGGCCTCCATGGGCGTACACCTCGGTTCAGATCTGTGGTTCCCGTGCCAATCCCCCGTGCGGGGGAACGAAGGCAGGGTCGATCGGTCACTCGCACGCTAGGCAGCCAGGACGGGAAGGCCGGACAGCACACGGCCCCGGGTCGCCGTTTCTCACTCGAACGGTCGACACCGGGGCCGGTGTTGATCAGCTGATCAGGCTGACGATCACAGCTTCGTCCACGCCTCCGTCAGCGTCGCGCGCAGGATCTGCTCGATCTCGTCGAACGTCTCCTGGTTGGAGATCAGCGGCGGGGCGAGCTGGACGACCGGGTCGCCGCGGTCGTCGGCACGGCAGTACAGGCCGTTGTCGAAGAGGGCCTTGGACAGGAAGCCGTACAGGACGCGCTCGGTCTCCTCGTCGTTGAAGGACTCCTTGGTGTGCTTGTCCTTCACCAGCTCGATGCCGTAGAAGAAGCCGTTTCCGCGGACGTCGCCGACGATCGGCAGGTCGTGCAGCTTCTGCAGGGTCGACAGGAACGCGCCCTCGTTGTCCAGGACGTGCTGGTTGAGGCCCTCGCGCTCGAACAGGTCGAGGTTGGTGAGGCCGACCGCCGCGGAGACCGGGTGACCGCCGAAGGTGTAGCCGTGCAGGAACGTGTTGTCGCCCTTGTAGAACGGCTCGGCCAGCCGGTCGCTGATGATGCACGCGCCGATGGGGGAGTAGCCGGACGTCATGCCCTTGGCGCAGGTGATCATGTCCGGGACGTAGCCGAACTTGTCGCAGCCGAACATCGTGCCCAGGCGGCCGAAGGCGCAGATGACCTCGTCCGAGACGAGCAGCACGTCGTACTGGTCGCAGATCTCGCGCACGCGTCGGAAGTAGCCGGGCGGGGGCGGGAAACAGCCGCCGGCGTTCTGCACCGGCTCCAGGAAGACCGCGGCGACCGTGTCCGGGCCCTCGAAGAGGATCTGCTGCTCGATCTGGTCGGCGGCCCATCGGCCGTACGCCTCGGGGTCGTCGCCGTGGATCGGGGCGCGGTAGATATTGGTGTTCGGGACCTTGTGCGCGCCCGGGACGAGCGGCTCGAAGGGGGCCTTGAGGGCCGGCAGGCCGGTGATGGACAGGGCGCCCTGCGGGGTGCCGTGATAGGCGACCGCACGCGAGATGACCTTGTACTTGGTGGGCTTGCCGACCAGCTTGAAGTACTGCTTGGCGAGCTTCCAGGCGGTCTCGACGGCCTCGCCGCCGCCGGTGGTGAAGAAGACCTTGTTCAGGTCGCCCGGCGCGTGGTGCGCGAGCCGCTCGGCCAGCTCCACCGCCTTCGGGTGGGCGTAGGACCACACCGGGAAGAACGCGAGCTCCTGCGCCTGCTTGAAGGCGCTCTCGGCCAGCTCGGTGCGGCCGTGACCGGCCTGGACCACGAACAGACCCGCGAGACCGTCGAGGTAGCGCTTGCCCTTGTCGTCGTAGATGTAGGTGCCCTCACCACGGACGATGGTGGGAACGGGCGCGTTCTCGTACGAGGACATGCGGGTGAAGTGCATCCACAGGTGGTCGTACGCGGTGCGGCTGAGGTCCTTGGTGCTCACGGTTATCGGGTCCTCACGGTCGTCAGGTTGCCCACGGTTATCGGGTTCCCCACATGTAGGTCTGCTTCTTGAGCTTCAGGTAGACGAAGCTCTCGGTGGAGCGCACGCCGGGCAGGGCCCGGATGCGTCGGTTGATGACGTCCAGCAGGTGGTCGTCGTCCTCGCAGACGATCTCGGCGAGGACGTCGAACGAGCCCGCGGTCATCACCACGTACTCGACCTCCGCCATGGCGGTCAGCGCTTCCGCTATGGACTCCACGTCGCCCTCGACGTTGATCCCGACCATCGCCTGCCGGCGGAAGCCCACGGTGAGCGGGTCCGTGACGGCGACGATCTGCATCACGCCCTGGTCGAGCAGCTTCTGGACGCGCTGGCGCACGGCCGCCTCGGAGAGGCCGACGGCCTTGCCGATCGCGGCGTAGGGCCGGCGGCCGTCCTCCTGGAGCTGTTCGATGATGGCGAGACTGACGGCATCCAGATGAGGGGTGCTGCCGTTCCTGGACTCGCGGGAGTCCCTGTGCTCTGCGCTTCGACTGGCCACGACCTCACTGTGCACGACGTCTCGACAGCTCCGCAAGGTCGGGGCGATGAAATTCGTTGTTTACGTGAGTGAGATCTGCGGATTCCGCAGGTATGGCGCGGGCGGGGGTGTTGAAAACGTGGGCGTGCGGATTAGGGTGGGTGTCTCAGTCAATGGACACCCGAAGTGGAGGGCCGGTCAGTGAGCACCGAGCTGGGACGGCTGCGCAAGCTACGCAACTACATTGACGGCGAGTTCCGGGACGCCGTCGACGGACGGACCACCGAGGTGGTCAACCCCGTGACGGGCGAGGCGTACGCGACCGCGCCGCTGTCCGGTCAGGCGGACGTGGACGCCGCGATGGCGGCCGCCGCCGCGGCCTTCCCCGGCTGGCGGGACACGACGCCCGCCGAGCGGCAGAAGGCTCTGCTCAAGATCGCGGACGCGTTCGAGGAGCGCGCCGAGGACCTCATCGCGGCCGAGGTGGAGAACACGGGCAAGCCGATCGGGCTGACCCGCTCCGAGGAGATCCCGCCGATGGTCGACCAGATCCGCTTCTTCGCGGGCGCGGCCCGGATGCTGGAGGGGCGCTCGGCCGGCGAGTACATGGAGGGGATGACCTCGATCGTCCGCCGGGAGCCGGTCGGCGTCTGCGCGCAGGTCGCGCCGTGGAACTACCCGATGATGATGGCCGTATGGAAGTTCGCCCCGGCGATCGCGGCCGGCAACACGGTCGTGCTGAAGCCCTCGGACACCACCCCCGCCTCCACCGTCCTGATCGCCGACATCATCGGCGCGATCCTGCCCAAGGGCGTCTTCAACGTCGTCACCGGCGACCGTGACACCGGCCGGCTGATGGTCGAGCACCCGACCCCGGCGATGGCCTCCATCACCGGCTCGGTGCGCGCCGGCATGTCCGTCGCCGAGTCCGCGTCGAAGGACCTCAAGCGCGTCCACCTGGAGCTGGGCGGCAAGGCGCCGGTCGTCGTCTTCGAGGACACCGACATCGCCAAGGCCGTCGAGGACATCGCGGTGGCGGGCTACTTCAACGCCGGCCAGGACTGTACGGCGGCCACCCGCGTGCTCGTCCAGGAGTCCATCCACGACGAGTTCGTCGCCGCGCTCGCGAAGGCCGCGGCCGAGACCAAGACCGGGCAGCCGGACGACGAGGACGTGCTCTACGGCCCGCTGAACAACCCCAACCAGCTCAAGCAGGTGACCGGCTTCATCGAGCGGCTGCCCGCCCACGCCAAGGTCGAGGCGGGCGGTCAGCGCGTCGGCGAGAAGGGCTACTTCTACGCCGCGACCGTCGTCTCCGGGCTGAAGCAGGACGACGAGATCATCCAGAACGAGGTCTTCGGTCCCGTCATCACCGTCCAGTCCTTCACGGACGAGGAGCAGGCGGTGGAGTGGGCCAACGGCGTCGAGTACGCCCTCGCCTCCTCCGTCTGGACCAAGGACCACGGCCGCGCGATGCGCATGTCCAAGAAGCTCGACTTCGGCTGCGTGTGGATCAACACCCACATCCCGCTGGTCGCCGAGATGCCCCACGGCGGCTTCAAGAAGTCCGGCTACGGCAAGGACCTGTCGGGCTACGGCTTCGACGACTACACGCGGATCAAGCATGTGATGACGTCGCTGGACGCGTAGACGCCCACGAGATCCCGGCTCCGCCTGGTCAAGAGGTCCCCTCCGAGCGGAGAGGTCCCCTCCGAGGGGAGAGGTCCCCTCTGTGGGGCCGGGATCGACAAGGTGTCGGGTGCGGCCGGTTCCGCTCGACGCCGCGTCGATTGCCCGGGCGCGGCCGGGAGGGGCAGGCTTCGCGCATGCCCCTCCCCCCGAAGACGTCCGCGAAGCCCTTCGCCCCGTCCCGCCGCTCCCTGCTGAGCGCCCTCGGCGGCGCCGCCGCTCTCGGCGCCCTCGCCGGCTGCGGGGTGCCCGCCGCGTACGTACGGCCCGGTGACCGGGCCGGCGCCGATCTGTCCGTCACGGACAAGCGGCTGACCTGGGCGAACTGGCCGCTCTACATCGACACCGCGGACGACGACGCCACGAAGCGGCCCACGCTGGACGCCTTCGGGAAGAGCACGGGCATCTCCGTCGACTACGTCGAGGAGATCAACGACAACGACGAGTTCTTCGGCAAGATCAGCCCCGCGCTGATGAACCACCAGCGGACCGGCCGCGACCTGATCGTCATGAGCGACTGGATGTGCGCCCGGTTCGTACGGCTCGGCTGGGTGCAGGAGATGGACCGGGCCCGACAGCCGAACGTCGCCGAGTACCTTGACCCGCTGCTGCGTTCGCCCGCCTTCGACCCGGGCCGCAGGTGCACCGTGCCCTGGCAGTCCGGCATCACCGGCATCGCCTACGACCGCCGCAGGCTGGGCCGCGAGATACGCAGCGTCTCCGACCTGTGGGCGAGCGACCTCAAGGGACGGGTCACCCTGCTCTCCGGTCTGGACGAGGCGTTCGCGCTGCTGATGCAGGGCAACGGCGTCGACGTCACCAAGTGGACGGCCGACGACTTCCACCGGATCTGCGACGAGGTGCAGAAACAGGTGCGCAACGGCCAGATCCGCCGGTTCACCGGCAACGACTACACCAAGGACCTGGTCAGCGGCGACGTCCTGGCCTGTCAGGCGTACTCCGGCGACGTCATCCAACTCCAGGCGGACAACCCCGACATCCGCTTCGTCGTCCCCGAGGAGGGCGCCGAGCTGTGGTCGGACTCGCTGATGATCCCCAACCTCGCGCAGCACAAGACGAACGCCGAGCGGCTGATCGACTACTACTACCGGCCCGAGGTCGCCGCCGAACTCGCGTCCTGGGTGAACTACGTCTGCCCCGTCCCCGCGGCCCAGGCGGTCCTCGCCGACTCCGACGACGCGGACACCGCCGCCCTCGCCGACAACCCCCTGATCTTCCCCGACGCGAGCATGCGCGAGCGGCTCGTGATCGCCCGGGACATCACGTCCTCGGAACGGGTGGAGTTCGCGAAGCGGTGGAATGTGATCGTGGGGCTCTGAAGGTGTTCTGAAGGCGTGAGGCGACGCGACCGGGTCTTCGGCGTCTCCATGTCGCCGCTTCACATCCCGGCCGTGGGCGGCATCCGCCGTACCCGCCCTACCCCCGGATCCGCCGCGCTGGGCATGTCGATCAACTCCGGTGTGCAGGAGGTGTGTTGGAGCCCGCGGTGTTGCTGTCGAGTGGTGGCTCGGGTTGCCATGGGCACGTTTGGGGTCGCATGGGGCCGGGGACTACGCCACTCGATGCGTGCAAGCGCAGGCCTGTGCGCGGCGGGGTCTTTTCTGCGCGTGGCCGGGTCCTGCGGAAGCGGAGGGGGATCGGTGTGGCCGGGTTCTTGTTGATCGTCGCCGCAGTGCTGAGCATCGTCGGCTTTGCGTCCGGCGGAAGTTCGCTCACCCAACTGAGCTGGGCGTTCTGGGCGATCGGCATCCTGCTGCTCATACGCGGGAGCGTCCTGCGCAGGAGGTACGGCACTCCGGAGCGCATGAAGGCCGCCGCGGAGGCGGGGGACATGCGAGCCCTGCGCGGCCTGGCGATGATCGCGAAGATCCAGGACGACTTCGGGGAAGCGGAGCGTCTGTTGCGCACCGGCGTCGCCGCCGGCGATGTGGAGTCGATGTGGGAAATGGGTCGCCTGGTCGAGCAGCGTGACGGCCTGGAGGCGTCGGAACCGTGGTTCCGTATGGCCGCCGAGCGCGGTCACTTCTTCGCCAAGCGATTCTTCAGACCTGGTCACGCGCTCAACATGGACGGCGACAACCCTCTGTACCCTCTGTAGGCCGCACCCCGGCCGGAAGTGAGCCGGCCCCCGCCGGCCGCAGTACAGGGCATCCCTTCCTCGGCTTTGCCATCTCTTTACAACCCGCCCCCCGGTCGTCTCGTCTCTCCCCCCGATCCGCAGCACGGCCCGCGCAGACCACGTGGGCGTGCGGACCGACGAAGGAGAGCGACTCATGCGCCGAACTGTTCTTGGCTCCCTGGCCCTCGCGGCCACCGCCGTACTGGCGGGCGCGCTGCCCGCGTTCGCGGACGGCGCCGACCCGACCGTGGCCCCCAGCGTGGCCACCCCGGCTCCGGCCGAGGCGAGCACCGACCCGACCCCGGCGCCCGCGGCCACCACCGCCCCGTCGTCCGCCCCGTCCGCCGTCCCGAGCCAGGTCGACGTCGTGCCGAGCGGTGCGGCCGATACGGGCTCACTGCCGGTCTCGCAGCCGTCCGAGGGGCACGGCGCGCTGATCGGCGGCGGCGCCGTCGCGGTGTTCGCCGCGGGCGGCGCGGGGGTCTACTTCGTGCGGCGCCGCCGGACGACCGGGGCATGAGTCCCCTCTCCAGGCGCGCCGCCCTCGTCGCGGCGGCGGGGGCCCTGCTGGCGGGCTGCGGCGGCCACCCGACCGGTCAGGCCACGACCGCCGGCGCCACGAGCACGCCCTCGGCCCCGGACCACTCCGCCTCCTCGGGCGCTTCCGGCCAGAGCTCCGGCCGGGCTGCGCATCCCCTCGCGCGCTCGGTCCCGGTCGGCCTGCGGATCCCGGCGATCGGGGTCGACACCCCGGTCATGCGGCTCGGGCTGGCCGGGGACGGCAGCGTGCAGGTGCCTCCGATCACGGCGCACGACCAGGCGGGCTGGTACGAGCACTCGCCGACGCCGGGACAGACCGGGCCGTCGGTGATCCTCGCCCACGTCACGGTCGGCGCCTACGGGGACGGGGTGTTCCGCCACCTCGACCGGCTGCGCCGGGGCGACCGGATCGCGGCGCGCCTGGAGAACGGCACGACGGCCGAGTTCACCGTCACCGAGGTGCGGACGGTGGCCAAGGACGCGTTCCCGACGAAGGCCGTCTACGGGAACGTGGACCGGCCGGAGTTGCGTCTCATCACGTGCGGCGGCCCCCGTACCGGCGACGGATACCGCGACAACGTGATCGTCTTCGCCGCGCTGGGTACCGCGCCGAGCAGTGCAGGAGAACGTTGAAACGGTCCCGATCCCGCGAGAGGGCGGCGTCCGAGCTGTTCGCCGCCCTCTACCCGCGCCTGGCCGGGTGGTGTCGCCGGCTCGTCGACGACGACGAGACGGCCCACGAGATCGCCTCGGAGGCGTTCACCCGGCTGTGGGCCCGCTGGACGGCCGTGACGGAACCCCAGGGCTTCCTCTACGTCACCGCCGCCAACCTGGTCCGCGACCACTGGCGCAAGCTGGAGCGCGAACGCCGGGCCGTGCGCCGGGCGACGGTGGAGGCCGCGGTGCGCCCGCCGGCCGAGCAGGACGACCCCTCGGTCCGGCTGCTCGTGCAGTCCCTGCCCGACCGGCTGCGCGTCCCGATCCTGCTGCACTACTACGCTGACATGCCGATCCGGGAGGTGTCCGTGCTGACCGGGCGCAAGGAAGGAACCATCAAGGCCGATCTCCACGCGGCCCGCGAACTGCTCCGCGCCCACCTGAGGAGAAGCCTTGATCACACCCGATGACGACTTCGACGACGGCCCGGACCACGACCACCTCGATCGCCTGGACCACCGTGATCGCCTCGATCGCCTGGACCACCTCGGTCACCTGGACCGCCCCGGTCACGACGACCACCTGGGTCACGACGACCCGCTCACCGTCGTCCTGCGTCCCGCGGCCGGCCATCTCGCCCCGCCCGCCGGCCGCTACGACGAGATCCGGCGGGGCGCCGCCCGCCGCCGGCGCTGGCGTGCCGCGGCCGGGGTCGGCGCGACCTGCGCCGTCGCCGCGCTCGCCGTGCTGCTGCCGCTGCGCCTGACGGCCCGGGAGGCGCCCGCCTCCCCGGCGGTGCCGCTGGCCCCGCCGCCCGCGAGCAGCCCGTCGACCGTGCCCGACCCGTCGATCATGCCCACCCCGTCGACGGCGCCCTCGTCGGCCGAACCGAGCCCTACGCAGGGGACCGTGGCCCCGGTCCCCGAAGACCCGACCCCGGCTGCCTCCGTAGGCACCGATGCCCCCGGCACCACGGCGGGCACGGAACAGCAGCAGTCGCAGCCGACCGTAGCCCCCGACCAGTCGAGTGCGCCCTCGGATGCGCCGTCCGCGTCGAGTACGGGCCGTTGAGGCCGATTCACGCACCGTAGCCGTCGGCAGGTGACTGCTCCTACCATGGAGGTCTGCCGTCGGGGGAGGGTGGACGTGTCGCGCAGCACACCGCAGTCGCCGGGGCGCCGGCTGGAGGACTCGATCGCGTGGGCGGTCCGCAACGCGGACGGGGTCGTCGCCATCGGGGTCGCCCTCACCGTCGGCCTGCTGGACATCACGGACCGGAAGTTCAACGACAACATCGTCACCGGCTCGATCCTGCTGGTCCTGGCCGCGCTGGTCTACGGATCGCTGACCGAGCGCCGGAGACGGCTGGCCGACATCCGGGACGCGACCGAGGGCACGAGCCGGGCCATCGAGGACCTGTCCATGGTGCGCACGCTGTCCGGCGCCGAGGTGGGCTTCGCGCACGAGCAGGCCCGTCGCAACACCGCCCGCTGGGTGTTCAAGGGCGGCACCGGCACCTATCTGCGCGCCGTCACGCTCCCGCAGTGCGTCCTGGAGGCACAGCGGCAGCGCCGCTCCCTCAGCATGAAGATCGACATCGTCAACCCGGCCGACGACCGGGTGTGCGCCGCCTACGCCCGGTTCAGACGCACCTTCGGCCACCGCCAGGAGGGCGGCGCGTTCACGGAGTGGACCCTCGAACGCACCCGCAAGGAGTCGTACGCCACCGTCCTCGCCGCCAGTTGGCACCGGCAGCGGCTGGACACCCTGGAGATCGACGTCCATCTGTCCTCGGTGGCCCCGACCCTGCGCTTCGACCTCTCCGACACCTGCCTGATCATCACCCAGGACGACCCGCGCCGCGTCAGCCTGTACGTGGAGCGAGGGCGGCCGCTGTACGACTACTACGTCACCGAGTTGCACCAGGGCCGCGAGCAGGCGGTCAAGCTCGATCTGCGCGAGGCCACCCCGCTGAGCGAGGAGCCGACCGTCGACGAGGTCAGACGCCTGCTGGAGCGGCTCGGACTGCCCCTGCCCACGAGTTTCACCGACCGTGACGTCGGCGACATCATCGACAAGGCGCTGCGCGCGGAGGACCCCTACCGCAGGTGAGCGCCGTGTTTTCGCCTTCTGGTTCGCCTTCTGGGGGGACGCGATGGACTACCCGGCCCTGGAACGGGCCGCCCGGCGGGAGGACTCCGCCGAGCTGGTGCGGCACGCCGCATCGGAACTGCACCAGGTCGTCACGGGCCGCCGCGCGCTGCACGCGGTGCGCCATCCACTGGGGTTCGTCTGCCTGCCCGTGCTGCGCGACGGGCCGCGGGGCGTCTGCGTGCACGTCTTCGGTCCCACGGACCCCATCCTGACCGACCATCAGATCCACTCCCACAGCTGGGAGTTGATCAGCACCGTGCTGTACGGACGGCTGGGCAACCGGCGCATGGGCGTGGACGAGGACACCGAGAAACCCACCCACCGGGTGTTCGAGGTGCACAGCGACCCGACCGGCCTGGACGAACTGCGGCCCACCAGACGGCTGGTGCGCTGTCTGCCGGGCGCCGAACAGACGAGTTCACGAGGCCAGACCTACGCCCTGCCGGCGGGCGAGTTCCACACCACCGTGGTCCCGGACGGCCGTCCGACCGCCACGCTGGTGCTGGGGCGGACCCTGCCCGGCCGGGCGGACCTCTCCCTGGGCCCGGTGCGGGCCCCGGGCCACCGGGTGATGCGCAGACAGTGCGACACGGCCCAGACCGCCCGGATCGCCCGGGCCGCCCTCTGGAGGATCCATGAGCCCGAACCACCCCGCGAACCCCCCGTCTGACCCCGCCTCCGGCTTCACCCCCGACTTCACCGCGGAGTGCCGTACGGCGGTGACGGCCGCCGAGGCGGCCGGGGCGCTGCTGCGGTCCCGGTTCCCCGACGGCTTCGCCGCCCGCCCCAAAGGCGCACTCGGCGACGTCGTCACGGACCTGGACCTGCTCGCCGAACACCTGGTGGTCGACCGGATCCGCGCGGACTTCCCGCACGACCGCATCCTCGCCGAGGAGGCCGGCGACCTCGGCGGCGAGGGCGGCGCCGAGGACGGCCGCGGCCGCACCTGGCTGGTGGACCCCCTCGACGGCAGCAACAACGTGGTGATCGGACTGCCCGTCTACGTCGTCGGCATCGCCCTCTGCGTCGACGCGGCGCCCGTGGTCGGCGTGGTCCACGACCCGGTCACCGGACGGACCTGGTCGGCCCGGCACGGCCGCGGCGCGCACGGGCCCGCCGGACCGCTCGCTCCCGGGAGCCGCCCCCTCTCCCCGGCCGGCCCCCTGCTGGCCTGGACCCAGGGACACGCGGTCCGCCGCGACGACCCCACGGTCCGTGCGCTGCGGCACACCCTGGAACTCCGCTCCCGCCGACTGCTCCAGCTCTGGGCCCCGCTGGTCGCCTGGGCCATGCTGGCCCGCGGTGACATCGACGGCTTCGTCGGCTACCGGGCCGAGGCGATCGACCTGCCGGCCGGCGCCCTGCTCGCCCGCGAGGCCGGAGTGGCCCTCCGGCATCTGGACGGCCGGGACTTCGCCGGCGGCTTCACCGGCCCGGACACCGAGCGGTCCTTCGTCGCGGGCCGCCCGGAGATGCTGCCGACCCTGCTGGACCTGGTGGCGACGTCCACGCCGGCGGGGCGAACCGGCCGGACGCGCGCCGCCTGGACTACCGGGTCAGCGCCAACGCCCCCACCGACGCGGCCACCGCGCTGACCGCCAGCACCGCGCCCGTCCCCAGCAGGCGGGTCAACGGGACCCGTACCCCGTAGGCGAGGCAGCGTTCGTACCAGAGCAGGGTCGCCAGGGAGGCCCACGGGGTGATCACCGGGCCCGCGTTGGTGCCGATCAGAAGGGCGAGGAGCTGGTCGTGGTTGGCGACGGGGACCGCGTCCTCGCCGGCCAGGTAGACGGGCAGGTTGTTGAGGACGTTCGACAGCCCGCCGCCGACCGCCGCCGCCCGGAACTGTCCCAGGACGCCGCCTTCGTCACCGACCGCGGCGGCCAGCAGCTCATGCAGACCGTGCGCGTTGACCGTCTCCACCACCAGGAACATCCCCGGCACCATCACCAGCAGCCGCCAGGGGACGAGGGACCAGCGCAGCGCCGAGCGGTCGCGCAGCGCGAACACCGCCACGGCCGCCGCCGCCGCCGTCGCGGACGCCGCCCACAGCTCCACGTCGGCGACCAGGATCGCCAGCAGAAAGCCCCCGCAGCCCAGCGCGCAGGCCCGGAACAGCACCGGGTCGGCGGGCCGGTGCACCTCGGGCGGCGCATAACGATCGGCGCCCTTCCCTCGTACGCCTTCGGCCGGTACGCCGTCCGTGCGTACGCCTTCCGTCTGTACGCCTTCCGTCTGTACTCCCTCCGCCTGTACGTCCTCCGCCTGTACGTCCTGTGCCCGCGTCGCCCCCGGGCCGTCGCCCCGGGCTGCCGGGCGCTGGGCCGTGCGACGCGCCCGGCGCCAGAAGAAGCCCCACAGACAGGCCATGGTCACCGCGATCGCCGCCAGTTGGGGGGCCCACATCCGTCCCGCGAGGCCCAGGGGGGACAGTGCCACCCGGTCCGCGGCCAGCAGGTTCGTCAGGTTGGAGACGGGCAGGAGCAGGCTCGCGGTGTTGGCCAGCCACACCGTGGTCATCGCCAGCGGGACCGCCGCGATGCCGACCCGGGCGGCCAGCGCCAGCATCACCGGGGTCAGCAGGACGGCGGTGGTGTCCAGGTTCAGGGCGATCGTCGTCACCGAGGCGAAGGCCACGCAGAGGAGGAAGAGGAGCGGGTAGCTGCCCCGGCCCGCCCTGGCGACCCGCGCCGCCACCACGTCGAACACCTCGGCCCTGCTGGTCAGTTCGGCCAGCACGATCACCGTGCCCAGGAACGCCAGCAGCGGGGCGATCCGGGTCATCGCGTCGCCCGCCCGGGCGGTGGGCAGCAGGCCCGAGGCCACGCACGCCAGCCCGACCGTCAGGAGACCGATGGCCACCTTGTCCAGTACATGCAGTCGATGTAGTCGCCATAGAACAGACACGGTCGGAAGGGTCGCACACCTGTGCCCCGGTGTGACCAGGGGCTGCGAAACCGGTTCATATCCACGCTCGTTCATTGCATGATGAATACATGGGGGACCGTCAGATGACCGGTGAGACCGGGCCGTTGGACTTCTTCGTCAGTTATTCGCCCGCCGACGAACGCTGGGCGTCCTGGATCGCCTGGACGCTGGAGGAGGCCGGATACCGCACGGTCCTCCAGGCCTGGGACTTCGTGCCCGGCACCAACTTCGTGGACTTCATGGACCGGGGCGTCAGCGAGTCCGCGGCCGTCGTCGCCGTGCTCTCGCGGAACTACGAACGGTCCCGGTACGGCCGGATGGAGTGGCAGGCCGCCCTGCGCGCCGACCCGGACGCCCCCGAGCGCCGGCTGCTCACCGTGCGGGTCGAGGACATCCCGGTGGAGGGCCTGCTCGCCACCATCACCTACGTCGACCTGGTGCCCGTCGCCGACCCGGCCGCCGCCCGCGACCTGCTCCTGACCCGGGTCCGCCAGGCCCTCGACGGCCGGGCCCGGCCCAGCCTGCGGCCCGACTACCCGGGCAGCGGCCGGCCCGTGCCGCCCGCCCCCGCGCCGCCGGTCGCGCCCCCGCCGGACCGGCCGCCGGACCGGCCGCTGGGCCGTCCCGGATGGGCCGGGCGGCGCAGGCCCGCGGCGCCGCCCGTGTACCCGCGCGTCCCGGGGGACGCCGCGACCAGGGACACCGTCACCGTGCTCCAGCTGGCCGGGCCCGCCTTCGGGCGCGGCCAGGATCCGGCCGAACTGCAGGCGGCGATCTGGGGGGATCTGGTCGAGCTCGCCGACGCCGGCGCCCCGTCCCCCGATCTGCTGGTGGTCACCGGCGACCTCACCGCCTCCGGCAGCCCCCGCGAGTTCGACCAGGCGCTGGCCTTCCTCACCGGACTGCGCGCGCTGCTCGGCCTCGAACCCCACCGGGTCGCCCTCGTCCCCGGCGGCCACGACGTCAACCAGGCCGCCTGCCGCGCCTACTTCAGCACCTGCGAGGCCGACGAGATGCCGCCCCGGCCGCCCTACTGGCCCAAGTGGCGGCACTTCGCCCGGCTCTTCCAGGAGCTGTACCAGGGACTCGACGCGGTCTTCGACAGCGACCAGCCATGGACCCTCTTCCCCGTGCCCGAACTGCACACCGTCGTCGCGGGACTCAACTCCTCCATGGCCTACAGCCACCGGCTCGACGACCAGTACGGCCTGGTCGGACCCGAACAGGCCGCCTGGTTCGCCCAGGCGCTGCGACCGTACGAGGAGGAGGGGTGGCTGCGGATCGGCGCGCTGCGCCACGCCCCCGGCGCCGCCCGGACCGCCGCGCCGCGCGGCGCCGCCCCGGACGGCTCCGGGCCGCTGCGCGACACCGACGTGTTCGCCCGCCTCACCGCACCCCGCCTCCATCTGCTGCTGCACGGCCCGGCGGGCGGCGGCGCGCATCCCGCCCTGGCCACCGCCGCCGGCGAACTGCCGCTGCTCGGGGCCGCCGGGCCCGCCCGCCACCAGCTGCTGCGCCTCGGCCGCGAGGGGCTCGCCGCCTGGCCGGGCCCCGGCGAGCCGCGGCGCAGCCGGGTCCAGTGGCGGCGGGCGCACCGCGCGTTCGCCCCGGACGAGGCGGCCTCCACCGACGTCCCGGACGCGGTCGCCGCCCCCGACGCCGAGCCGCGCGCCGTGCAGTCCCCGGCCGAGATCCTGCTGGCCCGCGTCGCCGAGGTCTGCCGGACCCGGCACGAGGGCGCCCAGATCCGCCCGGTCGCCGGACCGGTGCCCCAACTCCTGGTCACCTGGACCCAGTCGGGCTTCGTGCGACAGCAGCGCGTCGCCGTGCACACCGGCACTCCGACCGCCCAGGACGTCGACCGGATCGTCGCCCTCGTGCACGCGGCCGACTCCCAGACCGAGGCCGAACTCGTCCACGACGGCCCGCCGCCCGCCCGCGACCTGCGCGACCTGGCCCGCCGCAGAGGCGTCCGGGTGCGCAGCTTCACCGAGTTCCAGGGCCTGCTCGACCTGCGCGCCTACGTCGGCGCCCAGAGCGAGCGGCTGCGCACCGACCCCCGCTATCCGCCGGGCATGTATCTGCCCCAGCGGTACCGGGAGGTGGAGCGCATCGACGCCGAGGACCGCGACGGCCTGGTCGACGACATGCTCCGCCTCCTCGACTCCGACCAGGGCCGCTTTCTGCTGCTGCTCGGCGACTTCGGCCACGGCAAGACCTTCGCGCTGCGCGAGCTGGCCCGCCGTATCCCCACCGAACTGCCCCACCTGGTGCCGCTGCTGGTGGAACTGAACGCGCTGGACCGGGCCTACTCCTTCGAGGGACTGGTCGCCGCCCACCTCGCCGTCCACGGCGTCGACGACATCGACCTGCGCGCCTTCCGCTACATGCTCCAACAGGGCCGGATCGTGCTCCTCTTCGACGGCTTCGACGAACTCGTCACCCGGGTCACCTACGACCGCGCCGCCGAACGCCTCCAGGTGCTGCTGGACTCCGCCGTCGACCACGCCAAGATCGTCGTCAGCAGCCGCACCCAGCACTTCCGCTCCCGGGGCCAAGTGCTCACCGCGCTCGGCGAGCGCGTCGGCCTGCTCCCGCACCGACGCGTCCTCGCGGTCCAGGAGTTCACCCCGCAGCAGATCCGCGCCTACCTGGTCAACCGCTACGACGGCGACGACCGCGCCGCCGACCGCAGGGTGCGCCTCCTCGACGCCATCCCCGACCTGATGGTCCTGTGCCGCAACCCCCGACTTCTGGGCTTCGTCGCCGACCTCGACGACGACCAGCTGCGCGCCGTCGCCGGCGCCGGACGCGCGCTCAGCCCCGCCGGCCTCTACCAGGAGGTGCTCTCCGCCTGGCTGCGCCACGAGCGGCAGCGCGCCGCCGGCGGCCCCGGCCGGGCCCCCGGACTCAGCGAGGACCAGCTCTGGCACGCGGTCACCGCGCTCGCCCTGCGACTGTGGGAGAGCGGCCAGGACTCGCTGCGGCTGGACGAGCTGACCGACGTGGCGGAGACCCTCACCGGTCTCGCCGACAGCCGGCTGTCCGTTCCGCAGGCCGCGCACGCCGTCGGCTCCGGCAGCCTGCTGGTGCGCAGCGAGGACGGCGTGTTCCGCTTCATCCACGGCTCGGTGGTCGAGTGGCTCATCGCCCGGGAGTGCGCGGTGCGGCTGGCCGCCGGGGACAGCGCGCTGCTGGGCCGACGGCAGCTCAGCCGGCTCGCCGTGGAGTTCCTGTGCGACCTCGCCGACCACCGCGCCTGCCAGGAGTGGGCCGAACGGGCGCTCGCCGACCGGGACTCCGGGGGCGCGGAGGTCGCCCGCGCCAACGCCGTGAAGATCCTCTCCCGGCTGCGCGTGCCCGCCCACACCGACCTGCGCGGCGCGGCCCTCGCCGGGGAGGACCTCTCCTACCGCGACTTCTCCGGCGTCGACCTCACCCGCGCCGACCTCACCGACGCCCGGCTGGTCGGCGCCAACCTCTCCGGCGCGGTGCTGCGCGACGCCCGGCTGACCGGCGCCCGGCTCGACGGCGCCGATCTGACCGGCGCCGACCTGCGCGGGGCCGACCTGCGACGGGCCCGGCTGATCCGCACCGACCTCACCGACGCCCGGATCGAGGGCGGCCGCTGGCGGCGCGCCGCGCTGATCGGGGCGACCACCGGCCCCGGTCTGCCGGACGCCCCCGAACTGGCCGCCGCCGCGCTCGCCCCCGGCATGGCCGTCGACTCCGGCTTCCGGCCCTCCGCGGTCGGTGTGCCGTACGGCTTCGACATGCGCACCAGCCGGCTGCCCGAGCCGATCTCCTACAGCCCGGACGGCGAACTCCTCGCCGTCGGCAGCGAGGACGGCGGAGTCCTGGTCTGCGACGCCGCCACCGGCACCGCCCTGCGCACCCTGCAGGGTCACACCGACCGGGTCTACGCCGTCAAGTTCCGCGAGCGGGTGCTGGCGACCGGCAGCGCGGACGGGACCGTACGGCTGTGGGATCCGGTGTCCGGCGCGTGCCGGCATCGGCTGGAGATCCATGCGCGGGGCGTCTGGCCCGTCGTCCTCGACGCGGACGGCTCGCTGCTGGCCACCGGCGACGCCGACGGCGTGGTCACCCTCTGGGACACGGCTTCCGGGACACCGCTGCACCGGCTGGCCGGTCACTCCGCGCCCGTCTACACCGTCGCCCTCGCGGCGGACGGCGCCACCCTCGTCACCGGGGACGCCTCCGCTGCCGTACGGCTGTGGGACGTCGGGAGCGGGCGGCTGCTGGGGGCGCTGCCGGGGCACCGGGGGGCGGTGTTCCGGGCGCGGTTCAGCCCGGACGGCACGCTGCTGGCCACCGGGGACATGGGCGACGGGCGGGCCGGGACCGTGCGGGTGTGGGACGTGGCCGGGCGGCGCGTGCTGCACACCTTCACCGGGCACGCGGGACGCGTCTACACGCTGGACTTCCATCCCGGGGGCCGGTTCCTGGTGAGCGCGGACACCGAGGGAGAGGTGCGGCTGTGGGACCTGGCCGCCGGGGCCGCGGCCGAGGGCGGGCTGCTGGGCGGCTGCCGCGGGGCCGTGTACCAGGTGCTGTTCGATCCCGACGGGACGCTCCTCGCCGCCGGGGACAGCCAGGGCGTGGTCCGGCTGTGGCGCTTCCTCTCGGACGCCGACCGGGACGCCCGAGGAGACGCCCGGCGGGACGCCCGGCGGGACGTCCAACGAGACGCCGACCGGGGCGCCGGCCCGGACTCCGGTGCGCGGTCCGGGCCGGTCGCCGTGCCGCTGACCCGCCAGCCCCCGGAGCACCGCGGCTCGGTCTGGGTGTGCAAGTTCCGCCCGCGCGGGGAGAGCGCTGCCGGGCCCGCCCCGGAGACCGGCCCGCTCCTGGTGACCGGCGGCAACGACGGCGTCGTACGGCTCTGGGACCCGGCCACCGGACAGGGGCGGCGCATCCTGCGCGGCCACGGCCGCCGGATCGGCACCCTCTCCTTCAGCGCCGACGGCTCGCTGCTCGCGGCCGGCGGCAACGACGGCGTCGTCCGGCTGTGGCACTGCGCGACCGGGCGGCGGCTGCGGGAACTCGCCGGGCAGAGCGACCGCCTGGTCTCGGCCGTCTTCAGCCCCGTCGGCCCGCTGCTCGCCACGGCGAGCAGCGACGGCGACATGTACCTGTGGAACGCGGAGACCGGCGAGTACCAGCGCGAGATGGACGTCGAGACGGACCACGTCTGGGCCGAGGCGTTCAGCCCCGACGGCGACCTGCTCGCCACCGCCAACGACGACGACACCGTCCGCCTCTGGTACCGCGCCACCGGCGCGCACGTCGTCACCGTCGGCGAGCACTTCGGCCGGGTCCGCTCCATCTCCTTCCGGCCCGACGGGGTGCTCCTGGCGACCGGCTGCGACGACCGCAAGGTGCGGATCTGGGACGTGGCCGAGCGCCGGATCACCGCCGTCCTCGACGGACACACCGACCGGGTGTACGCCGTGGCGTTCGCGCCCGACGGCGACTGGCTGGCCAGCGCCTCCTGGGACGGACGGGCGCTGATCTGGCGGGACGGCGCGGTCGCCCACCGGCTCACCGGGCACACCGGCAAGCTGTGGACGGCCGCCGCGCACCCGCGGCGCCCGCTGCTGGCGACCGCCGGCGACGACCGCACGGTCCGCCTGTGGGACACCCGCACCGGCCGGGAGACCGCCGCCCTCACCGGCCACACCGGCCGTGTCCTGACGGTCGCCTTCAGCCCCGACGGCTCCCTCCTCGCGAGCGGCGGCGAGGACGGCACGGTACGGCTGTGGAGCGTCCCCGCCGAGGTCCCCGCCGCCGGACCCTCCGACGGCCCCGCCGCGCTCCGCGCCACCCTGGTAGGCCTGCCGGGCGGCTGGGCCGCGCTCGCGCCGTCCGGCGGCTACAAGTACGAGGGGGACGTGACCGGCGAGTTCTGGCACGCGGTCGGCATGTGCCGCTTCGAGCCGGGGGAGCTGGACGGACATCTGCCGGGCGTGCGGAACGTGGCGTTGGAGGAGCCGTTGCAGTGAGGTGTCCCTTCCAGGAGCAGGAGCAGGAGCAGGAGCAGGAGCAGGAGCAGGGGGAGCGGTCGGCCCCTACTTGAGCGCGGCCATGATGATCCGGCCGACGACCGGGTTCGCGTCCTCGCTCTTCGCGTCCGTGGAGTTGACGGAGTAGACGAGCGTGCGACTGAGGTCCCGGGTGGCGGCCATCGCCGAGTTGTAGCCGTACCGGCCGCCGGACTTGACCCAGTAGACCTTCCCCTCGGACTCGAAGCGCTGGAGCCCCGCGCTGTAGGAGGCGCCGGTGATGTCCGCCGGCACCGTGAACATCTCCTGGAGCTGCGGCTCCGGCACGATTCGGCCCCGGAAGAGCGAGGTCAGCAGCCGCTCCAGGTCCGCGGTCGTGGAGATCATGTCCCCGGCCGCGAACCGGTCCGCCTGGTTCCACTCGGTGACGTCCACGAACTCCGTCGTCCCGTCCGCCTTCTTCACCTTCTGGTAGCCGAGGTTGTGCGGGCCGAGGATGCGCGGGTCGGTCCCCGGGAAGTACGTGTCCCGCATCCCGGCGGGCGCCAGCACCAGCCGGGTGGCCTCGGAGGCGTACGACCGCCCGGTCGCCTTCTCGATCAGCAGGCCGAGGAACGTGTAGTTGATGTTCAGGTAGTGCTGCTGCTCGCCCGGACAGAACTCCGGCTTCTTCGCGCCCGCCGACGCGGCGACCTGCTGCGGGGCGAGCGTGTCGAAGCGGTGCGCGTACACCTCCTCGAAGGTGTTCCCGAGGCCGTCGCCCGCCGGTATGCCGCTGGTGTGGTTGAGCAGCTGCCGCACGGTGATCGGCCGGAACTGTCTGCCGAGGAGGCCGGGCAGATAGTGCTGGATCGGCGTGTCGAGGTCGATCCGGCCCTCGGCCGCGAGCCGGAGCACGGCCGCCGCCGTCACCACCTTCGTCGTCGAGCCGGCCCGGAAGCGGGCACCGGGGTCCGCCGCCGCACCGCTCGCCAGGTCGTGCACGCCCGCGCTGCCGCGCCAGGCGCCGTCCGTGCCGCCGACCCGGACGAGCGCGGCGGTCGCGTCGGCGTCCGGGAGGCCGGTGAGCGCGGCGGCGAGGGCCGCCGTGTCGAGGGCGCCCGTCTGCTGGGAGGCAAGGGCAGCGGGTGCGGCCGGTGCGGCCGGTGCTGCGAACGCGGGGGCGGCCAGGGGGCCGGCCGCCGTCAGGGCGAGGACGAGAGAGGCGGTGACCAGGGTGGTGCGACGGCGAGCACGCATCGGAAGGGGGCTCCAGGGGAGATCGTCGAATGGCTTCACGACGATCTTCCGGTGAACCGAGCGTCACCGGATCCTCACTGAGGAGGGCGTCCGTCCCTGGTGGATCCCTGACCAAGTCCCTTGTCTGGTAACGAAGTTACTGAGGGGTGATCCCTAGGGGCCGAAAAGTGTTATCCCGGAACCCCTCGATCCGTCTCCACAGTGTGATCTCCGACATTGCCAACAGCGCGGTCCCGGCTGAGAGGGTGCGGGCATGACGACGTACGCGGACGGCGAGGCCGGGCAGCACTGGCGCGCCACCATCGCCGCGGCGCAGGCCGGGGACCGGCACGCGCTGGACGCGCTGGTCGCGGGCTGGCTGCCGCTGGTCTACAACATCGTCGGCCGCGCCCTGAACGGCCACGCCGACGTCGACGACGTCGTCCAGGAGACCATGCTGCGCGCCGTCGACAACCTCGGCTCGCTGCGCGAGCCCGACAGCTTCCGTTCCTGGCTCGTCGCCATCGCCATGCGCCAGATCCGCGACCGCGCGCGCCGCAGGACCGCACCGCGCCTCGACGAGAGCGCACCCCACGGCGACGCCGCCGACTTCGCCGAACTCACCGTCCTCAGGCTCCAGCTGGAGGGCCAGCGGCGCGAGGTCGCGGAGGCGGTGCCCTGGCTGGACGACGAGGACCGGCAACTGCTGTCCCTGTGGTGGCTGGAGGTCGCGGGCGAGCTCACCCGCCGCGAGCTGGCCGCCGCCGTCGGCATCAGCCGCCAGCACGCCGCCGTGCGCGTCCAGCGCATGAAGGAACGCCTGGAGGTCTCCCGGGGCATCGTCCGCGCCCTCGACAGCGCCTGCCCCGACCTGCGCGACCTGACCGCCCGCTGGCCCGGCCGCCCCGACTCCGTCTGGCGCAAGCGGCTGGCCCGGCACATCCGGGGCTGCGGCTACTGCGGCGACGCCCGCGAGACCGTCGTACCGGCGGAACGGCTCCTCGTCGGCATCGCGCTCGTGCCCGTCCCCGTCGGCTTCACCCTCTCCCTGGCCCTCGGCGGCAAGACGGCGGCGGCCGCGGCGGCAGGCTCCGTGGGCTGGTCCGCGAAGGTGCTGGGCGCGCTCACCAAGCCGGCCGTCGCGGTGACGGCGGGCGCGACCCTCGCGGCAGGCGGGGCCTACATCGTCGTACAGCCCCCCGACGGCCCGCCCGCCCAGGCGGCCGTCGCCCCCACGGCGGCGAGCACGCCCGTCCGGCAGACCCCGGCCGCGCCCTCTCCCTCCTCGTCACCCTCCTCGTCCCCGTCTCCGTCGCCCTCCGTGACGGAGAAGAAGACGGCTCTGTACGGCAGTGTCGTGGACGCCGTCGACAGCGCGCCCGCCCCCGGCACCGCGCCCGCGGCCCTGCCGCGCCGGCCCGCGTCCGGGATCGCCAGCACGGGCGGCGCGCACGCCACCATGAACCACCGTGGGGACGCCGTGACGCTCACCGGCCAGGGCTATGTCCTCGTGCGCTGGCAGATCTCGCCGCAGTACCGGGCCGGCAGCCTGGTCATGCCGGCCTGGACCGGCCTGAAGGGCAAGCTTTTCCACGTGGCCTCGGGCGGCGGCCGCCGGATGGACGACCCCGTCAGCTCCACCGACGCCTCCGCCACCGGAATGGGCAACTCCACCACCGGCTACGCCGTCCTGCCCGCCGGTACCCAGCAGATGTGGCAGAACGAGTACTTCTACGTCGACGGCGACGTCACCCTCACCGTGAACGAGCGCGGCGCCGACTACGGCCTCAACGTCTTCCCGACGACCTGGGACGCCGTGGAGCAGGACGTCACCACCGGCCCCGACCAGGGCGCGACCCGCTACGGCCTGGTCCGCGACACCGGCGACGACGCGACCCCGGTCCCGCAGTACCTCACCCGCGCCGTCCCGACCGACCCGGCGACGGTGGCTCAGCGCTCGGACGTGTAGCGCAGCGAGCAGAGGGCGTCGATGCGGTTGGTGGTGATCGAGTCGACGCCCGTGTCGATCAGACGGCGCATGGAGCGGCGGGTGTCCGGGGTCCAGACGGACAGCAGGTGGCCGCCGTGGTGGACCTGGGCGGCGAGGTCCCGGTTCACCAGGGAGAAGCGGTAGTTGAGCCAGCGGGGCTTCACCGCCGCGAGCAGGGCGGGCCGCGGGGGCGCCACGCTGGTGCAGGTCAGGGCGATCTCGGCGGCCGGGTCGGCGGCGCGGACGGCGAGCATCGCGACGGCGTCGGCGCAGTAGTAGACGCGGTCCGCCGCCCCGGCCTCGCGCACGGCGTCCACGACGCGGCGCGCCTGACGCGCCTCCCGAGTCCCCGGCAGATCGATCATCACCCGGCTGCCCTCGGTCGCCGCGAGCGCCTCCACCAGCGTCGGCACCCCGCCCTCCGTCAGCCCCCGGACCTCGTCGGCCGACAGCGACCGCAGGGGCCGGTCGTGCTCCCACAGCCGCTTCAACGTCTCGTCGTGCAACAGCACGGGCTCCCCGTCCCTGGTCAGCCGTACGTCGATCTCGACGGCGTCCGCGCCCTGGTCGAGCGCGGAACGCAGCGAGTCGATCGTGTTCTCACGGAAGCGGTAGGGGTCGCCGCGATGGGCCACGGCCGTCAGGGTCTGCATGGGCCCATTGTGTCCGCTGTCTCCGCAGGGGCCCCTTGTACCGGTCGGCGGGGCGGTGGGGTCAGGGGGCGAGCCACCCGGCGGTGTACGTGTCGATCTCGGCCCGGATCCGGGCCTTGCCGGTCTCGTCCAGGAAGGACGCCTCGACCGCGTTCCGGGCGAGGTCGGCCACGCCGTGCTCGTCGAGGTCGAGGAGACGGGCGGCGACCGCGTACTCGTTGTTCAGGTCGGTGCCGAACATCGGCGGGTCGTCGGAGTTGATCGTGACCAGGACGCCCGCCCGCACGAACTCCTTGATCGGGTGCTCGTCGAGGGTGCGGACCGCGCGGGTGGCGATGTTGGAGGTCGGGCACACCTCCAGCGCGATGCGGTGCTCCGCGAGATGCGCGAGCAGCTTCTCGTCCTGCGCGGAACTGGTGCCGTGGCCGATGCGCTCGGCGCGCAGGTGGGTCAGCGCGTCCCACACCGTCTGGGGCCCGGTCGTCTCGCCGGCGTGCGGAACGGACCGCAGCCCGGCGGCGATCGCCCGGTCGAAGTACGGCTTGAACTGCGGCCGGGGTACGCCGACCTCGGGCCCGCCGAGCCCGAAGGAGACCAGGCCCTCGGGGCGCAGACGGTCGTCGACGGCGAGCCGCGCGGTCTCCTCGGCGGCCTCGAGACCGGCCTCGCCGGGAATGTCGAAGCACCAGCGCAGCACGGTCCCGAACTCCGACTCCGCCGCCTTGCGGGCGTCCTCGATCGCGTCCATGAAGGCGCGTTCGTCGATGCCGCGCCGGGTGGAGGAGAAGGGGGTGATCGTCAGCTCCGCGTACCGCACCTGCTGCCGGGCCAGATCCCGGGCCACCTCGTACGTCAGCAGCCGTACGTCCTCCGGGGTGCGGATGAGGTCCACGACGGACAGATACACGTCGATGAAGTGCGCGAAGTCCGTGAAGGTGAAGTAGTCGGCCAGGGCCTCGGGGTCGGAGGGCACCCTGGAGTCGGGGTGCCGGGCGGCCAGCTCGGAGACGATGCGGGGGGAGGCGGAGCCGACGTGATGGACGTGCAGTTCGGCCTTCGGCAGCCCGGCGATGAAGGCGTGCAGGTCGCCTGCGGCGGGCGTGCTGGCTGGGTCGAGGTGATCGGTCAAGGGGTCCTCCCCGGGACGGCGTCCGGGGCCGCTGGGGCCGCACGGGACGCGGGTGATCGGCTGATCGATGACTCGGGATCATCGTAAACGCCCCACCTGGCCCCACATCGACCCCGCCCCGAGGCACCCTCAACCCCGCGCCGCGAGGCGCACTTCGGGTCGCACCCCGCTGCACCGCGCACTTCGGGTCGCACCCCGCCGCGACGCGCGCTCCGCACCCCGCCCCGAGCCCCGCCCTGTTCTCCGCCCCGACCTGCGCTCGGCTCGCCGCCCAACCCCGCTCCGGAACCGTGCCCCGCCCCGTGCCGGGACCCGCGCCCTGCCCCGCGTCCCGGCCCGCACCGTGGGGTGCGCCTCGGGTCGCCGGGGGACACGCTCCCTTCCGGCCCCCCTGCCCCGCCCCCCGCGCCGCGCTTTGCGGGGGCCGTTCGGCCTTGCGGCCCGCCGCTCGTCGGCCCAACCGTGGGCCGTAGCATGGCGTGACGTACGGCAGAGGGCTAAAGAGGGGACCCCGCGCATGTCCGACGACGCACCGACTCCGGCCGGTGACGCCGCCCGTGGCCCGTGGCCCGAGCCCGCTTCCGACGAGACCGGCGGTCCGCAGGACGCGGCCGCGAGCGTGCCGTTGGACAAGGGGGCCGTGCCCGAGGTCAACCCGTGGGCCGCCCCGGGTGACGCCTCGCAGAGCGGCCCCGGCGCCACCGTCGCCGCGAACGAGCCGCTGGCCCCCGCCTCGACCCCCGCCCCCGGCCCCGCGTCCAGCCCCGCTCCCTCGCCCGTGGACCAGACGCCTCCGTCGGTCCACGACCAGCGGACGGTGACCGCCCTGCCGAGCGTGAGCCCGCCGCCGGCGGACAGCTCGCAGCCCTGGGCCAGCCCCTTCGCCGCGCCGGCGAACGGCGCCCTCGGCTCCTACCCGCCGCCGAACCCCGCCGCGGCGGTCGGCGGTCCGCCGCCCAACCCCTTCGCGCCTCCCGCCCCCCAGGACGGCGCGGTCCCCCCGCCGCCGGTGTCGCCCGACGGCCCCGGACAGGTCCCGTACGGCTACCCCGGCGGCTACGGCTACCCCTCCCAGCCCCAGTACGGCGGCGGCTACTACGGCTGGTCCGGGTCGGGGGCGGAGGCCAGCAACGGCATGGGCATCGCCGGACTCGTGCTCGGGATCATCTCGGACGTGCTGTTCTGTCTGTGGCCGCTGGCCGTCGTCCTGGGCATCCTGGGGATCGTCTTCGGCGCGATCGGCCGCCGTAAGGCCCGCCGGGGCGAGGCCTCGAACCCGGGCCAGGCCCTGGCCGGCATCATCTGCGGCTCCGTGGGCATCGCCCTCGGCATCGGCCTGGGCGTGCTGGTGATCGCCTACCCCTGAGCCCCGCCCCGTCGGTGAGGCGGGCCCATCGCCCGGGCCCTACCGGCAGGCGAGGCGCCACCGGCCTCGGCTTCCCGTCAGGCCCCCGCCCGCAGCCGTCCCCGTGCCTCCATCAGGGCGAAGCCCAGGAGGTTCGGGCCGCGCCAGCGGTCCGGGTGGGATGCGGCCTCGTCGTCGGCCGCGAGGCCTATGCCCCAGACGCGGTCGACGGGGCTCGCCTCCACCAGAACCCGCTCGCCGGTGCCGAGCAGGAAGTCCCGCAGCGCGGGGTCCGAGGCGAACTTGTGGACGCTGCCCTCGACGACGATCCGGAACCGCTCACGCTCCCAGGTCTCCTCGTCGAAGCCGCGGACCAGTCGCCCCGCCTTCTTCGCCTGGGAGGGGTGCCCGGCGGCCAGCGCCCGCTTCTCCGCCTCCGCGTCCCCGAAGAGACGGGCCTTGTGCGCCATCATCCAGTGCTCGGCCGTCGCGTAGGCGACCCCGTCGACCTCGAAGGGTGACGGCCACCACTGGCTCAGACAGCTCGCGCCCACCGTGCCGTCCGGCCTCGGGCGGTGCCCCCAGAAGTGCAGGTACTTGATCCTCGCCCCCGCCTGGACCGCTCTGACCAGGGCCGCCTGGCCATCGATCTTCTCCATGCATCCGAGGATGGCACGCACCACTGACACTGCGTCCTGCCTTTTCCGTGGCGACTAGACACCTGGTCGACAGATTCCGTCGCGTAACCAAAAGGCAACAACGGAATCACTTGTTGGAGTCCCTTTGCTCTGTCAGGATCGGCACTCAAATCAGGCTGGAGCTACGCCACCCGCCCCGGCATAGAGTGGGGCGAAGGCGGAGGAGAGCGACATGCAGAACCCGGGCACCGCCACCCCGGACCGATCCGACCGGTTTCCCGCCCAGGAGCGGTTCGCGGAGGGCGCTCAATTCATCGCGGGCCGTCTCGTCAAGGGCACGTCGGGCCGCACCCACGCGGTGGTCGACCCGGCCACCGGCGAGGAGGTCTTCACCTTCGAGCTGGCCGGCGCGGCCGACGTGGACGCGGCCGTCGCCGCCGCCCGCGCGGCCTTTCCCGGCTGGGCCGGCGCCACCCCCGGCGAGCGTTCCGACGCCCTGCACCGCTTCGCCGCCGTCCTGGCCGACCGGGCGGAGGACTTCGCCCGCGCCGAGTCCCTCCAGTGCGGCAAGCCGCTGAAGCTGACGCGTGAGTTCGACGTCCCGGGGACGATCGACAACACCGCCTTCTTCGCCGGCGCCGCCCGTCACCTCGCCGGGCAGTCCGCCGGCGAGTACTCCGGGGACCACACCTCCTACGTCCGCCGCGAGCCCATCGGCGTCGTCGGCTCCATCGCCCCCTGGAACTACCCCCTCCAGATGGCCGCCTGGAAGATCCTCCCGGCGATCGCCGCGGGCAACACCATCGTGCTCAAGCCCGCCGAGCTGACCCCGCTCACCTCGCTGCTGTTCGCTCAGGCGGCGACCGAGGCGGGCATCCCGGACGGTGTGATCAACATCGTCACCGGCGCCGGCCAGGAGGCCGGAGAGCGGCTCGTCGGACACCCCGACGTCGCCATGACCTCCTTCACCGGCTCCACCGCCGTCGGCAAACGCGTCGCCGAGATCGCCACCGCCACCGTCAAGCGCCTGCACCTGGAGCTCGGCGGCAAGGCCCCCTTCGTCGTCTTCGACGACGCCGACCTGGAGGCCGCGGCCAACGGCGCCGTCGCCGGCGCGCTCATCAACACCGGCCAGGACTGCACGGCCGCCACGCGCGCGTACGTGCAACGGCCCCTCTACGAGGCGTTCGTCGAGCGGACGGCCGCCCTCATGGAGACCGTACGGCTCGGGGATCCCTTCGCTCCGGGCACCGACCTCGGCCCGCTGATCTCGCATGTCCAGCGCGACCGGGTCGCCGCCTTCGTCGACCGGGCGCATGCCTACGCGCGCGTGGTGACCGGCGGTGAGGCTCCTCAGGGAGATCTCAAGAACGGCGCGTACTATCGCCCCACCCTGATCGCGGACGCGGCACAGGACAGCGAGGTCGTCCAGTCCGAGATCTTCGGCCCGGTCCTGGTGGTCCTGCCCTTCGACGGCGACGACGAGGGCATCGCGCTCGCCAACGACACCCCGTACGGACTCGCGGCCTCCGCGTGGAGCCGGGACGTCTACCGGGCGAACCGCGCGACACGCGAGATCAAGGCCGGATGCGTGTGGATCAACGACCACATCCCGATCATCAGCGAGATGCCCCACGGCGGATACAAGGCGTCCGGCTTCGGCAAGGACATGTCCGCCTACTCGTTCGAGGAGTACACCCAGCTCAAACACGTCATGTTCGACAACACCGCGGTCGCCAGGAAGCCCTGGCACCGCACCGTCTTCGGGGACTGACCAGCGACCGACCGGCGACGACGCCCGGCCGCCGACCACGGCCGAACCTCCCGAAAGGGCACCACGCGCATGGAGCACTACGAGCCCGACCGCCTGAGCCCGGCCCAAGTGGCCGCCATGCGGCGCAGCCTGCGCAGCGGCAGGGCGGCGATGACCCGCCGGTCGCTGCTGCGCGCCTCCGCGGGAGGCGCCCTGACGCTGGGCGGTCTCGGGGCGCTGAGCGCCTGCGGGATCCCCGCGGCCGGCAAGACCCAGGGCGGCACGTCCGCCGAGGACCACTCGGCGACGGAGAAGACCGTGAACTTCTCCAACTGGACCGAGTACATGGACGTCGACGACAGCGGCAAGCACCATCCGACGCTCGACGCCTTCACTAAACGGACCGGCATCAAGGTCAAGTACACCGAGGACATCAACGACAACAGCGAGTTCTTCGGCAAGATCAAGCCGCAGCTCGCCGCGGGCCAGGACACCGGCCGCGACCTCATCGTCCTCACCGACTGGCTGGCCGCCCGGCTCATCCGGCTGGGGTGGGTCCAGAAACTGGACGCGTCCAACCTGCCGCACGCCTACGCCAACCTGTCCGCCCAGTTCCGCAGCCCGGACTGGGACCCGGGCCGGGCCTACTCCTACCCCTGGCAGGGCATCTCCACGGTCATCGCCTACAACAAGAAGGCGCTCGACGGCGTAGAGGTGAAGTCGGTCTCCGACCTCCTGGACAACCCCAAGCTCAAGGGCCGGGTCGGCTTCCTCACCGAGATGCGCGACAGCATGGGCATGACCCTGCTGGACATGGGCAAGGACCCGGCGAAGTTCACCGACGACGACTACGCGGCGGCCATCGCCCGCCTCCAGAAGGGCGTCGACAGCGGCCAGATCCGCCGCTTCACCGGCAACGACTACACGTCCGACATCACCAGCGGCGACTTCGCGGCCTGTATCGCCTGGGCCGGTGACGTGGTCCAGCTGAAGGCGGACAGCCCGGACGTCGACTTCGTCATCCCCGACAGCGGATACATGACGTCGAGCGACAACATGCTGATCCCCAACAAGGCGCGTCACAAGACCAACGCCGAGCGGCTCATGGACTACTACTACGAGCCGGAGCCGGCGGCCGAGCTCGCCGCGTACATCAACTACGTCTGTCCCGTGGACGGCGTGAAGGACGAGCTTGCGAAGATCGACGAGGATGCGGCGAACAACCCGCTGATCATCCCCGACAAGGCCATGCAGGCCAAGTCCCACTCCTTCCGCTCCCTGAGCGCGAAGGAAGAGACGGCCTACGAAGCACAGTTCGCGAAGCTCACTGGGGCGTGACGATCATGACGACAGACCACAGCGGCGACGTCCGCCTCTCCGGCATCAGCAAGACCTACGGCTCCTTCACCGCCGTCCATCCGCTCGACCTGACCGTCCCGCAGGGCTCCTTCTTCGCCCTGCTCGGCGCGTCCGGCTGCGGCAAGACCACCACCCTGCGCATGATCGCCGGTCTGGAGGAGCCCACCGGTGGCACCGTCCACCTCGGCGACCAGGACGTCACCCGCCTGCCGCCTTACAAGCGCCCGGTGAACACGGTCTTCCAGTCCTATGCCCTCTTCCCGCACCTCGACATCTTCGAGAACGTGGCCTTCGGACTGCGCCGGCGCGGCATCAAGAGCGTGAAGAAGCAGGTCGAGGACATGCTGGACCTCGTACAGCTCGGCGAGCAGGCCCGTAAGAAGCCGCACCAGCTCTCCGGCGGCCAGCAGCAGCGCGTGGCCGTGGCCCGTGCGCTGATCAACACGCCCAAGGTGCTCCTCCTCGACGAGCCCCTCGGCGCCCTCGACCTCAAGCTGCGCCGCCAGATGCAGCTGGAGCTCAAGCGCATCCAGACCGAGGTCGGCATCACCTTCGTGCACGTCACGCACGACCAGGAGGAGGCCATGACCATGGCCGACACGGTCGCCGTGATGAGCGCGGGCCGCGTCGAGCAGCTCGGCTCGCCGAGCGACCTGTACGAGAACCCGCAGACGACGTTCGTCGCGAACTTCCTCGGCACCTCCAACCTGATCGAGGCCGAGGTCGACGCCAGGAGCGGCGACGACATCGTGCTGAAGGCGGGCGGCGGCAAGCTGGTACTGCCCGAGGCGCGCTGCTCCGCGCCGACGACCACCGGCGGCAAGGTGCTGGTCGGCGTCCGCCCCGAGAAGATCTCCCTCACCCACGCCGACGACGCCGGCGAGATCCCCGAGGGCCGCAACCGCATCACCGGGAAGATCGCCAACTCGTCGTTCATCGGCGTCTCCACCCAGTACGTCATCGACAGCGCGGTCTGCCCCGAGTTCGAGGTCTACGCCCAGAACATCGACCGCGACTCCCGGCTCACCCCCGGCGCCGACGTCGTCCTGCACTGGAACCCCGCGCACACCTTCGGACTGGACGCGGCCCAGGACATCGACGCGGGCATCCAGGAAGAGGCGGCGGTCTGATGGCGACGCTCACCGAGGCGCCCCCGCCGCTCTCCCCGGCCGCCCCCGAGAAGAAGCCGCCGCGCAAGCGCGGGCGCCTCACGCCGTACTGGCTGCTGCTGCCCGGTCTGCTCTGGCTGGTCGTGTTCTTCGCGCTGCCGATGATCTACCAGGGCTCCACGTCCGTGCAGACGGGCTCCCTGGAGGAGGGCTACAAGGTCACCTGGCACCTGGCGACCTACTGGGACGCGCTGAGCGAGTACTGGCCGCAGTTCCTGCGCTCGGGCCTGTACGCGTTCGCCGCGACCGTCCTGTGTCTGGTGCTGGGCTACCCGCTGGCCTATCTGATCGCCTTCCGCGCGGGACGCTGGCGCAACCTGATCATGATCCTGGTGATCGCGCCGTTCTTCACCAGCTTCCTGATCCGCACGCTCGCCTGGAAGACGATCCTCGCGGACAGCGGCCCGGTCGTCGGCGCCCTCAACACGCTGCACATCCTGGACGTCACCAGCTGGCTCGGCTGGACCGCCGGCGACCGCGTCCTGGCCACGCCGCTCGCCGTCGTCTGCGGTCTGACGTACAACTTCCTGCCGTTCATGATCCTGCCGCTGTACACCTCGCTGGAGCGCATCGACGGGCGGCTGCACGAGGCGGCGGGCGACCTGTACGCCCGGCCCATCACCACCTTCCGCAAGGTCACCTTCCCGCTGTCGATGCCCGGCGTGGTCTCCGGGACGCTGCTGACCTTCATCCCGGCGGCCGGCGACTACGTCAACGCCGAACTCCTCGGCTCCACCGACACCCGCATGATCGGAAACGTCATCCAGACCCAGTTCCTGCGAGTTCTGGACTATCCGACGGCAGCGGCCCTCTCCTTCATTCTCATGGCCGCCATTCTGCTCATGGTCACCCTCTACATCCGCAGGTCCGGGACGGAGGATCTGGTTTAAATGGCCTTCGTCAACTGGATTGTCAACTGGCTCAAGCGTTATTTCGTGGTCATCGCGGGACTTCTGACGCTCGCCTATCTCCTCCTGCCCAACGTCGTCGTGACGGTGTTCTCCTTCAACAAACCGAAGGGGCGCTTCAACTACCAGTGGCAGCAGTTCTCCACGGACGCCTGGAAGGACCCCTGCGGGGTCGCCGGACTGTGCGGATCGCTGTCGATCAGCCTCCAGATCGCCGTCTGGGCGACGATCGGCGCGACCGCCCTCGGCACGATGATCGCCTTCGCGCTCGTCCGCTACCGCTTCCGCGCGCGGGGCGCCGTCAACTCGCTGATCTTCCTGCCCATGGCGATGCCCGAGGTCGTCATGGCGGCCTCGCTGCTCACCCTGTTCCTCAACATGGGCGCTCAGCTGGGATTCTGGACGATCCTCATCGCGCACATCATGTTCTGCCTCAGCTTCGTCGTGACGGCCGTCAAGGCGCGTGTCATGTCGATGGACCCGCGCCTGGAGCAGGCCGCCCAGGACCTCTACGCCGGACCGGCGCAGACGTTCCTGCGCGTCACCCTGCCCATCGCGGCCCCCGGAATCGCCGCGGGCGCGCTGCTCGCCTTCGCGCTCTCCTTCGACGATTTCATCATCACCAATTTCAACGCGGGCTCGACCGTCACCTTCCCCATGTTCGTCTGGGGTTCGGCACAGCGCGGCACGCCCGTTCAGATCAATGTCATCGGTACGGCCATGTTCATGATCGCCGTACTGCTCGTCCTGACCTCGATGGTCATCGGGAAACGCCGCAACAAGCAAAAGGCGTAGCCGGATAAGCCGGCGTAGCCGGAAAAGCCCTGTAGGGAGTTGAAATCATGGCCCCAAGCGCCATGAGCCGTGGCACAGAGGACAACAGCAACTGGACGAAGTCGCTTTCCGAAGCGCAGCCGGTCCCGTACTGGCTGGAAGACCCCGGCAAGCCCCACCCCGAGCCCGCGCTCACCGGCCCCGAAAGCTGCGACCTGCTGGTCGTCGGGGGCGGCTACACGGGACTGTGGACCGCGCTCGTCGCCAAGGAGCGCGAGCCGCAGCGGGACGTGGTGCTGCTGGAGGGCCGCGAGGTGGGCTGGGCCGCCTCGGGCCGCAACGGAGGGTTCTGCGCGGCCTCCCTCACCCACGGGCTGGCCAACGGGCTCGCCCGCTGGCCGGACGAGATCCACCGGCTGGAGGAGCTGGGCGCCCGCAACCTCGACGAGATCGAGGCGGCCATCGCCCGGCACGGCATCGACTGCGACTTCGAGCGCACCGGCGAGATCGACGTCGCCACGGAGACGTACCAGGCGTGGGAACTGCGCGACTGGTACGAGGAGCTGGCCCGCAAGGGCCTCGCCGAGGGCGTCGAGTTCCTCGACGCCGACGCGGTCCGCGAGCAGGTCGCCTCGCCCACCTTCGAGGCGGGCCTGTACGACCGCCGGGGCGTGGCCATGCTCCACCCCGCCAAGCTGGCCTGGGGCCTGAAGCAGGCGTGCGTCCGCCTCGGCGTCCGCGTCTACGAGCACACCCCCGCGCTGACGCTGAAACCGTACGGCGCGGGGATGGCCGTACGCACCCCCTACGGATCCGTGCGCGCCCGGCATGTCGCGCTCGGGACGAACATCTTCCCGAACCTGGTGAAGCGGGTGCGCGCCTACACCGTCCCGGTCTACGACTACGCGCTGATGACCGAACCGCTCAGTCCCGAGCAGCTGGACTCGATCGGCTGGAAGAACCGGCAGGGGCTGGGGGACAGCGCCAACCAGTTCCACTACTTCCGGCTGTCGGCCGACAACCGGATCCTGTGGGGCGGCTACGACGCGATCTACCCCTACGGCGGCCGGGTGCGCGCCGAGTACGACGACCGGCCGGAGACCTACGCCAAGCTCGCCGGGCACTTCTTCGGCTGCTTCCCGCAGCTGGAGGGCGTCCGCTTCACGCACGCGTGGGGCGGCGCGATCGACACCTGCTCGCGCTTCTCGGCGTTCTTCGGCACGGCGCACCACGGGAAGGTCTCCTACGCGGCCGGCTACACCGGTCTCGGCGTCGGAGCGACCCGCTTCGGCGCCGAGGTGATGCTGGACCTGCTGTCGGGGGAGCGGACCGAGCGCACGGAGCTGGAGATGGTCCGCAAGAAGCCGCTGCCCTTCCCGCCCGAGCCCTTCGCCTGGACCGGCATCGCCCTCACCAAGTGGTCGCTGGCCCGGGCGGACGCGCACGGCGGGCGGCGCAATCTGTGGCTGAAGACGATGGACCGGCTGGGGCTCGGCTTCGACAGCTGACCGTACGACTGTCGTCATGGTGTGATCCGGTTCACTCCAACGAGGGTCCTGAAGTCGCGTAATGCTCGCCGGACACCTCCCTCTCCCCTCGGGGCGCGACCGCGCTCCCGAGAGAAAGGGAGGTCATCTCATGACTGGGGCGAAGACGGCGGTCGAATGGCTGGCATCCGTCGCACCGGATCCCGAGGCCTGCCGCTGGGAATGGGAGCGCAACCCCTTGGGGGTCGCCCTCCTTCCCGCGGGCAGGGCCTGGGACGTACTCATCCTGCCGGGCGAGCTCGGCTATCCCACGCTCGACGTGCTCACCCGCATCCTCGACCGGTCGGGGCCCGTGCTCGTCGACTTCGGCGACGACCGCATGGGCTTCTTCGTGCCGGCGGGCACGGCCGCCCGCTGGATCGGCACCGGCATCCGCACGGCCGGGCCCGGCACCTGGATCGTCGTGCCGTACCCGGGGCGCTCCACCGGCGGGGTCCGCTGGCTGGTCCCGCCGGACGGCTCCGGCACCCTGACCGACCCGGCGCTCCTCGAACTCGCGATGCACGAGGCGGCGGCGGGCCTGGCCCGGGGAGAGGACGGCTGACCGGCTGACCGACAGACCCAGCCCTCCCCGACCACCGACCTGGCCGGGGCCAGCACGCCACCACGTCCCCCCGACCGGGAGGCGCACTGAACCGGCTCCGCACGTCGGCCGCCCGTGCGGCCGACGCGGACACCTGCCTCGCCCGGCTACTCCGCCGACGTCGCCTTCAACGCCAGCCACAGCTCCATCCGCACGTCCGGGTCGTCCAGGGATCGGCCGAGGATCTCCTCCACCCTGCGCATCCGGTAGCGGAGCGTGTGGCGGTGGACGCCGAGGTCGGCCGCCGCCGCGTCCCACTGACCGTGCCGGGACAGCCAGGCGCGCAGCGAGGCCACCAGATCGCCCCGGCCGGTCGCGTCATGGTCGTACAGCGGGCGCAGCAGGCCGTCCGCGAACGCCTTCACCGCGTCGTCCGCGAGCAGCGGCAGCACGGATCCGTCCGACAGCTCCGCGTGCTCCACGTACACCCGGCCCCGTCGCCGCGCCACGGACAGCGCCTGCTCGGCCTGCCGGTACGCCGACGCGGCCCCGTTCGGGCCGGCCGGCGCCGACAGACCCACGACGAGATCGGTCTCCTCGCCCGCCTCGCGTCCGCCTCCGGCGGTCCGCGCCAGGTCCAGCGCCGCCACGTGGTGCGCGCACGCCGCCACGGTCGCCCCCTCGTCCGCGCCCAGCACCACCAGCCGCTCGCCCTCGGGCACCACCAGCACGGCCTCCCCGGACCGGGCGGCCGCCGACTCCACGATCTCGGCCACGGCGCCCAAGGGGTCGGCACCGCTGCCCGTGCCGGTTTCGGCGGCGCCCGGCACGCTCGGGCGCCTCGACTCGGCGACGATCACCCGGAAAGGCGCGTCGAGCAGCTCGCCGTACAGCTCCCCGGCGACGGCCCGTGCATGGTCCGGCTCGCCCGCGAGCAGCATCCGCAGCACCGCCGCGCCGATCCGCTGCTCCGCGGCCTGGAGGGCTCGGGAGCGTTCCGTGGTGAGGGTGAGCAGGGCGATGGCCGAGTGGACGGCGTACCGCTCGGCGGTGCCCAGGGCCGCCGCCGTGCCGACGGCGAGCGCGGCGCGCGGGCGGCGGCCGGTGCCCAGGGAGTGCAGCTCGACCCGGTCGGCGCTCTCGCCCGACTCGGCGTTCTCCGACCCGCCGACCACGGTCGGCGACGACCGCTCCCGCAGCCGTTCCACCTCCGCCGTCAGCCGCGCGGCCCGGCGGCCCGCCCACTCCGGCGCGGCCGCGACGACGGCGCCCGAGGCGTCGTAGAGCGCCGCCCAGCCGTCGACCTGCGAGGCGAGCGCGGCCAGCAGCCCCTCCGGACCGTCCGTCAGCGCCTGTCTGGTCAGCTCCCGCTGGGCGGCGAAGCCGTCCGTCACCGCCCGGTACTGGTCGGCCGCGATCGCCGCCGACACCGCCTTGCTGATCGCCAGGAACGGGGTGCGGCGCGGCACCTCCAGCAGGGGCAGGCCCTCCTGCTCGGCCGCCTCGACGAGCGCCCCGGGGATCTCCTCGTAGTTGACGCCGACGGCGAAGCCGAGCCCGACCACTCCGGCTCCCACCAGGCGCTTCACATAGCGCCGCATGGCCTGCGGGTCCTCCGTGTCCAGTTTGAGCGCGGTGATCAGCAGCAGCTCCCCGCCCTCCATGTACGGCACGGGGTCCGCGAGCTCGCTGACATGCGCCCAGCGCACCGGCACGTCCAGCCGGTCCTCGCCCGCGCGCACGGTCAGCTTCAGCGCGGAGTGATGGACGAGCGAGGCGAGCGTGGGGGGCATGGCCTCACTGTACGGTCCCCGTCCGGCCCCGAACGTCCCCTCAACCCCGAACGTCCCCTCAGCCCCGCAGGTCCACCAGCAGCGGGGGCGCGTGCTCGCCGCCCACGCTCGTCAGGGACAGCACCGCGTGGCCGGGCGGGATCTCGTGGGCCAGCTGGGAGGCGGACCAGCGCTCCCGCTCGACCTGGCGCACGGTCACCGCGTCCGTGGTCACGGCCTTGCCGGTCACCAGTTTGCGCAGGGCGTGGATGGCGCGGGTCATGGGCTGGTCGGCGAAGACGGTGTGCTTGGCGACCTCCGTGGTCTCCACCCACTCGGTGCCCCAGGTCTGCGCGAACCGGCTGCCGTCCCAGGTGGTCACGCCGGAGAACGCCATCCGGCAGCCGACGGCCCCGTACAGCGGCCCGTGCAGCGCCTCCGGGACGTCGCCGACGGTGCGCAGGGCCAGTACCACGCCCGCGTTCTGCGAGCGCAGCCGCTGGATGCGGCGCACCGACTCGGCGGTGACCGTGCCCGTCGCGTCGTCCAGGACCAGACAGGCGAAGTGGCCGCGCCGCTCCCGGGCGACGGCGTGGAACTGGGCGAGGACGAGCCGGGTGATCAGCCGGGCGGCCTCCTCGTGACCCCGCTCGGGCAGGTCGATGCGGACCCGCAGGGGGTGATGGGCGACGGCGCGCAGCGAGAACGCCCGGTGCGCTTCCCGCGCCTCACGCCGGTCGCCCCCGAAGAACTCGGCGAACACCGGCCGGTTCAGCAGCGCGAGGCGGTCGGCGAGGGCCCGGCCCACGTCGCCGGGCGCGCCCGTCTGGCGGATGCGGGCCTCCAGCTCGCGGCGCATGACCTCGTGCCCGGCGACCGCCTCGCGCAGCGCGAACACCGCGGCCGACTCGCCCTCCAGCAGCTCGCGCAGTTCCGGCAGGGCGGGGAAGCGTCCGTGCACGGTCCGGTAGGGGCCCAGGACCTGGGCGAGCGCGGTGGCCGCGCCGCCCCCTACGTCCAGATCGCCGACCAGCGCCTCGGCGAGGATCGCGGCCACCTCGTCCGGGTCGTCGGACTCCGCGTACGGGTCCAGGTCGTGCACGGACGACGGGTCCCCTATCCGTACGATCACGTCGAACGCGGAGTCGGCGCCGAGCGGGCTCCCGGCCGAGGACACCGCGACGACGGCGCAGCCGCCGGTGAGCGCCTGCAGCGCCAGCGCCTCGGTGAGCGGTTCGATCAGCGTGCGGGTCTTGCCCGAGCCCGACGGCCCCACCGCGAGCAGCGAGGTGCCCAGCACGTCCGGGCCGAGCGCGGCGCCCGCGTCGTGGTAGGCGACCGGAGTGCGCTCGGCGGCGGGCCAGCGGCCGATGCGCACCTGACCGGCGAGCAGGTCGTGGCGTGCGGTGCGGCGGGGCAGGTCGCGAGCCCCGGACGGATGGGTCCAGGCGGATCCGCCCTGGCGCAGCACGGTCTCCCGGAACTCCCCGAGGCGCGCCGTCCACGCCCACTGCACCCGCGCGCAGTCGACGTCGTTCATCCGCCCGGCGGCCACCTCGGCGGTCAGCAGCTCGGCCGCCTCGTGCTGCCCGGCGCCCCGCAGCTCGGGCCACTGGGCGCGGGGCCGCTCGATGGTGGGCGCCTTGGTCTCGGGCCCGGCGCGGCGGGCGGCGAGTCGTTCCTTCCCGTACGGCAGCCAGCCGCCGAGCCGGGCGAACGGCCACACCACGAGCAGCGTGATGACCGTGTACAGCGCGTTGGTGAACAGGGGGGAGGCGAACAGCTCGTAGCTGCCGGAGATCAGGACGATGAGCGAGAAGAGCGGGTCGACGACCGGCAGGGCGTCCCAGCCGACCCCGAAGGCGCTGGGGAAGACGAAGCTGAGGGCGACGAGCGCGCCGAGCAGGGCGAGGGCGGCCCGGGCGGGCTGGGGGCGACGGCCGATGAAGTGCCGCAGGGCGTCGGGCCAGCTGCCCAGCCGGCCCATGGCGTAGACGAGGACCGTGAAGAAGACGCCGTCGTAGACCACCCGGGCCTCGGCGCCCTCCATGTTCTTCGGGGAGGCGATCGTGCCGCCCCACCACCAGTCGTCCGGGGTGAACAGGCGCAGCAGGGTGAACTGGTACGGCATCCCGCCCCGTCGCCACACGGACCACAGCACCAGTGCCACGGCCAGCGGCACCAGCATGCCGATCACGGTGACCGGAGCGAGCCGTTCTGTCGCCCGGGCGGCCTTCGGCAGGCGGTATCCGAAACGCCAGATGCCGGGCCGGGCGGCCGGCCGTTCCTCGTTCAGCCACTCGGCGACGGCGTCGGCGGGCGTTGCGGACGGGGCGTGTCCGGGCCGCGGCGGCAGCTGCGGCGGTCCCGCAGGGCGCGGCACAGGATTCGCATGCGTCCCGCGTACGTCCCGCGTGCCGTCGCCGTCCATCGCCCTTGCCCCCTGAGCAGCCGTTCCGTCCACCGTCAGCGAGCAATCTAACGTGCCCGTAAGGGGAGTTCACCGTATACACGGCCGGGCCTGCGGTGACGGCCCCGAGCGCCGCTATGTCCACGGCGGACAAGCGGCCTTTCCGACACCGCCCACATGGAGCATGCCCACCTGTCGCAACCCGTCCTAGCCTGCGAGAAAGGAACAGAGCGTCCGCACCACCCCGCGTCCGTGACACCCCAGGAGCCCGCCATGACCGCCCTTCCGCAGGAGCGCCGCGTCGTCACCGCCATCCCCGGCCCGAAGTCGCAGGAGCTGCAGGCCCGCCGTCTCGCCGCGGTCGCGGCCGGTGTGGGCTCCGTGCTTCCGGTCTTCACCGCGCGCGCGGGCGGCGGCATCATCGAGGACGTCGACGGCAACCGCCTGATCGACTTCGGCTCCGGCATCGCGGTGACCTCGGTCGGCGCGTCCGCCGAGGCCGTCGTACGCCGCGCCTCCGCGCAGCTCGCCGACTTCACCCACACCTGTTTCATGGTCACGCCGTACGAGGGCTACGTCGAGGTCGCCGAGGCCCTCGCCGAGCTCACCCCGGGTGACCACGCCAAGAAGTCCGCGCTGTTCAACAGCGGCGCCGAGGCCGTCGAGAACGCCGTCAAGATCGCGCGGGCGTACACCAAGCGGCAGGCCGTCGTCGTCTTCGACCACGGCTACCACGGCCGGACGAACCTGACCATGGCGCTGACGGCGAAGAACATGCCGTACAAGCACGGCTTCGGCCCGTTCGCGCCCGAGGTCTACCGGGTGCCGGTGGCGTACGGCTACCGCTGGCTGACCGGCCCGGAGAACGCCGGCGCCGAGGCCTCCGCCCAGGCGATCGACATGATCAACAAGCAGATCGGCGCGGACAACGTGGCCGCGATCATCATCGAGCCGGTGCTCGGCGAGGGCGGCTTCATCGAGCCGGCGAAGGGCTTCCTGCCGGCCATCAGCAAGTTCGCGTCCGACAACGGCATCGTCTTCGTCGCCGACGAGATCCAGTCCGGCTTCTGCCGCACCGGCCAGTGGTTCGCCTGCGAGGACGAGGGCATCGTCCCGGACCTGATCACCACGGCCAAGGGCATCGCGGGCGGTCTGCCGCTGGCCGCCGTGACCGGCCGCGCCGAGATCATGGACGCGGCGCACGCGGGCGGCCTCGGCGGCACCTACGGCGGCAACCCGGTCGCCTGCGCGGGCGCCCTCGGCTCGATCGAGACGATGAAGGAGCTCGACCTCAACGCCAGGGCGAAGGCGATCGAGGCGACGATGAAGGCCCGGCTGTCCGCGATGGCCGAGAAGTTCGACGTCATCGGCGACGTCCGCGGCCGGGGCGCGATGATCGCCATCGAGCTGGTCAAGGACCGTGCGACGAAGGAGCCGAACCCGGAGGCGACCGCCGCGCTCGCCAAGGCCTGCCACCAGGAGGGCCTGCTGGTCCTGACCTGCGGCACCTACGGCAACGTGCTGCGCTTCCTGCCCCCGCTGGTCATCAGCGAGGACCTGCTCGACGAGGGCCTCGACATCATCGAGCAGGCCTTCGCGCGCATCTGAGCGTGTGAAGAACGTGTGCGGGGTGGATGGCGGGACGGGAGAGCGCCTGTCGCACCGCCTGTCCCTGCCGTACGTTCTACCGAGATGAGAGATACACCCCGCCCACAGGGGACTGTGGGCGGACTCCAGGCCGAGGCCTCCCCAGCTTCGACCTGGTCGTGCCCTCGCGCACACAAACGGAGCTTCCGGCTTCGGATCTCCTCACCGATCGGACGGTCGCCCGCCCCAAACCCCCCGGGGCGGCCGGCACTCCGATCCGGACGGCCACCCCGGAACCACCCCCCCTGTTCCGGGGTGGCCGACCTCCTTCTCTGACCCAGACAGCGCAACTTCTCCGCCCCAGAGCGTGCAAACTCTGGCACAGACCGCGCGACGCGACCCCGGACCCCGTCCGGGGTCTCTTTTTGCTTTCCATGGGACACCGATGGGACATCAACTGTTTACAAGCGGAGGGGAGTTGAACTCTTTGCGTCAGCTTTAAACAGCCGGTAAAACTGTGGCCAAGTTGTCGTGAACAGTTCCTGGGGGGGAATTGGTGTCGGAACCAACCGTCACAGTCGTCATCGGCGCCTACAACGCGATGCCCTACCTGACCCGCTGTCTGGAGTCGGTGGTCGAGCAGTCGCCGGGCGCGTACACACTCGAATGTCTGGCCGTCGACGACGGCTCCACGGACGGCACCGGCAAGGAGCTGGACCGGTTCGCCGCCGAGCATCCCGGCCTCGTGCGCGTCGTCCACCAACAGAACTCCGGGGGGCCGAGCGGCCCGCGCAACGTCGCTCTCGGGCTGGCCCGGGGCCGCTACGTGTTCTTCCTGGACGCCGACGACCATCTCGGCCCGCACGCCCTGCGCCGGATGATCGACATGGCCGAGCGCAACCGCTCCGACGTGGTGCTGGGCAAGTACGTGGGCGTGAACTGCACGGTGCCCGCCTCCATGTTCGAGGCCGACCAGGAGGTCGTCGACCTGGCCGCCTCCCGCGTCTGGTACGCCCTGACGCCGCACAAGCTCTTCCGGCGCTCGTTCCTCGACGAGCGCGGGCTGCGCTTCGACGAGGACGTCCGCATCGGCGAGGACCGCCTCTTCGTCACCAAGGCGTATCTCCAGGCCTCCGTGATCTCCGTGGTCGCCACCGAGGACTGCTACTACAAGGTGAAGCGCGACGACCAGGGCAACATCACCAGCAGCTACAGCGACCTGATGAAACGTTTCGAGGTCGCCCGGCGCCTGATGGCCGCGATCGCCGCCCACAGTGAACCCGGACCCGTACGCGACGCCGCGCTGCTGCGGACCTTCAGGGGCGGCCTGCTGGACTCCTTCTCCTGGCGATTCCCCCTTCTGGACGAAGGCGACCGCCGCAAGGCCATGGGCATCGCCAAGGAACAGCTGGACGCGTTCTACACCCCGGAACTCGACGCGCAGATGACCGCGCCGCACCGCCTCGCCGCCCACTGCTCCCGGCACGGACTGCACCAGGAGCTGATCGAGGTCATCGACTTCCTGAAGGAGGAGCGCAGCGGACGCGGTCCCGCGCACGAGGTGGTCGTGGACGGCGGGCGCGCCTACGCGACCTACCCGTACTTCCGCGACGAGACGGCCGGCATCCCCGACTCCTGCTACGACATCACCGACGACCTGCGCCAGGACGACCGGCTGGACGCCGTGGAATGGCGCCGGATCCGGCGCGGCGGCGTCCTGCGGCTGCGCGGCTACGGCCGCATCGAGAACGTGCCCACCCGTCAGCCGGCCACCGAACTGGTCCTGCGGCTGCGCAACGACGGCCGCGAGGCACGCGTCCCCGTCCGCCCCGCACCGCTGCCCGCCGCGACCCCGGACCAGGCCTTCGACGATGCGCTCGCGGGCTTCACCGCGGACGTCGACCTCACCAGGGCCCTGGACGGCGCCCCGCTGCCGACGGGCATCTGGGACGTGTACCTGAACGTCCGCACCCAGGGCCTGAGCACCCAGCGCAGATTCGGCGCCCGCAAGGCCGACGACCTCGCCGCGGCCACCGGCGGCCGCAGCGGGAGCCTCCACGTCAAGCCGTACTACACGCAGGGCTACGCCAACCTCAGCCTGCACATCACCGTCGCCCCGAAGAAGGAGCCGGGGAAGTGGCGGCCGACGCGACTCGAACGGCGGGTCCGCGGGCGGCTCAGCGGCCTCGGTCGGCGCATCGGCGGCCGACGGCTGCGCGGGATCGTACGGCGCAGACGCCTGTCCGCCCTCGGCGGACCCGGCCGATCCCCCAGGCCCTAGCCGGGCGACCGGAGGCCGGCGGGGCATCCGCATCCCGCATCCCGTCCTCCGCATCCCGTCCTCCGCATCCCGTCCTCCGCACCCCGCCATCCGCACCCCGCACTCCGCCCTCCGGCCCAAGGTCCGCTGCTGAGAGGCGGCCGTTCCTGACAAGCTGGAGGGCATGTCGACCCGCTCCGATCAGCAGACCGAGGAAGCGCCCCCGATGCAGGGCGTCCAGGCTCCGCGCGCTACCGCCCTTCTCCTCGGTCTGCCCCTGCTCCTCTTCGCGCTGATCACCTGGCAGGTCGTCGTCGACGGGCCGCTGCTGCGGCTCGACGGGCGGCTCAGCCGGGCCCTGATCCACCCGGACCGGGCCGCCGAGCTGCTGTCCGACCTGGGCAATGTGCAGATCGCGGTGCCCGTGCTGATCCTGGTCGCGGTGTACGTGGCCCGGCTGGCGTGGGCGGCGGGCAGGGCGCTGTGGTGGGCGCCGTCCGTCGCCGCGCAGCTCCTGATGGCGCTGGTGCCGCTGATCGTCGTACCCCTGAAGGAGTGGACCGGCCGGCCGGGGACGCCCGTCGTGCCGCCCGCCACCGGGTACTACCCCTCCGGGCACACGGCGACGGCCGTCGTCGCCTACGGGGCCTCGGTGCTGATCCTGCTGCCGTGGCTGCTGACGGCGTTCGTCCGGCGGCTGGCCGTCGGCGTCGGCGCGCTCCTCGTGCTGGCCGTGTCCTACGGGCTGGTCCGGCACGGGTATCACTGGCCGCTGGACGTGGTGGCCAGCTGGTGCCTGTGCGCGGCGCTGCTGGGGGCGCTGTGGCTCTTCCTCCGGCGGCTGCGGGCCCGGCTCTGAGCAGGCCCTGCGGCAGGGGTCGGCTCGACCGTGCCAAACCGTAGTGCCCCCGCCGCCCACCCGTACGACTCGGACAAGCGACCGCGTGCCGTCCCGCGCCTACCGTGGACCACGAGAACCACGTACAGCACACCCTCTATCGCGGAAGGGCCGGGATTCGACACATGTCTTCCACTTACGCCTTCTGGCTCGCCGGCCGCCAGGTCACCGGCGAGGACGGCTTCGACGTCACCTCCCCGTGGGACGGGCGGCTCGTCGGCAAGGTCAGCGTGCCGACGGACGCCCAGGTCGAGGAGGCCGTGGCCGCCGCGTACGCCGTCCGCGACGAGTTCGCCGCCACCCCGGCCCATGTGCGCGCCGCCGCCCTCGACCACGTCAGCAAGCGGCTCGTCGAGCGCACCGAGGAGATCGCCCAGCTGATCTCCGCCGAGAACGGCAAGCCGGTCAAGTGGGCGCGGGGCGAGGTCGGACGGGCGGTGTCCGTGTTCCGGTTCGCGGCCGAGGAGGCCCGGCGGTTCAACGGCGGCGAGGCCCAGCGCCTCGACACCGACCTGGGCGGCCAGGGCCGGCTCGCCCTCACCCGGCGCTTCCCCAAGGGCGTCGTGCTCGGCATCGCGCCGTTCAACTTCCCGCTGAACCTGTGCGCCCACAAGATCGCCCCGGCGATCGCGGCCGGCGTGCCGATCATCCTCAAGCCCGCCCCGGCCACCCCGCTCTCCGGCCTGGTCATCGGCGACCTGCTCGCCGAGACCGAGCTTCCGGTCGGCTCGTGGTCGATTCTCCCGGTCGCCAACGACCGCATGCCCGCCCTCGTCCAGGACGAGCGGCTGCCGGTCATCTCCTTCACCGGCTCCGAGAAGGTCGGCTACGCGATCATGGACTCGGTGCCGCGCAAGCACTGCACCCTGGAGCTGGGCGGCAACGGCGCGGCCGTCGTCCTCGGCGACTTCGCGAGCGACGCCGACCTCGACTGGGCCGCCGCCCGCATCGCGACCTTCTCCAACTACCAGGGCGGCCAGTCCTGCATCTCCGTGCAGCGGGTCGTCGCGGACGCCTCCGTCTACGACCGGCTGGTGCCGCGCATCGTCGCCGCCGTGGAGGCCCAGGTCACCGGCGACCCCGCCGACGACAAGACCGACGTCGGGCCGCTGGTCAGCGAGGACGCGGCCAAGCGCGTCGAGACGTGGGTGGACGAGGCCGTCGCCGCGGGCGCGTCCCTGCTCACCGGCGGAAAGCGCGACGGCGCCTCCTACGCGCCGACCGTCCTCACCGACGTGCCGGCCGACACGACCCTCGCCTGCGAGGAGGTCTTCGGGCCGGTCCTCACCGTGCAGAAGGTCGACGGCGAGGCCGAGGCCTTCGCGGCCGTCAACTCCTCCAAGTACGGCCTCCAGGCGGGCGTGTTCACCCACGACCTCCAGGTCGCCTTCCGCGCCCACCGTGCGCTGGAGGTCGGCGGCGTGATCATCGGCGACGTGCCGTCCTACCGCGCCGACCAGATGCCGTACGGCGGCGCCAAGCAGTCCGGTGTGGGCCGCGAGGGAGTGAAGTTCGCGATGGACGACTACACGTACGAGCGCGTGCTGGTGCTGACCGGGCTCGCGCTCTGAGCACACGTGGGGAGACGCGCTCCGGCCACCTCTAGCTAATGGGAACCATTTTCAGCTAGTCTCTGGTCGGCGCTCGATCGCCGTCCCCGAAGGGGTCCGGCACCGATGCCTTCCGGTGCCGGACCCCTTCTCTGTGCCGACTTCGTCCGGACCCTCAACCGGAGAAGCCGACGTGCGCGAGCCGCAGCGGGCCACGCAGTCTGAGGTGCAGGTCGCGCACGCCGTCGGCGGTGAAGGGCGCGTCGACGCTTCTGTGGTCGTACGGACCCGGCGTGGGCGTGCCGATGGTCAGCGAGGCCAGGGTCGGGCCGCCGTCCAGGGACAGCTCGACCGTGCCCGAGCCGGCCGCCGTCACCGTCACGCCCGTGACGCCGGCCGTGAAGTCGCAGGCCCGGTAGACCAGTTCGCCGGAGCCGTCCGCCACGGCCGTCACCGCGTCGCCCGACGTCTTCGTGCGGTCGACGATCTCGGTGCCGCTCTGCTCGTCGAAGTCGGCGGCGGACAGGCCGAGTCGGCGGACGCGGCGGGGGAGCGACGGCTCGCCGTCGAGTGTGAGCGTCGTGCGCAGCCGGACGTCCGCGCTGGACGCGCCGACCAACAGGTCGTACAGGCCCGGCTCCACCCGCCACCGGCCCTGAGCCACGTCCCAGAAGGCGAAGGCGGACAGGGGGACTTGGAAGGACACCTCGGTCTTCGCGCCCGGGGCGAGCGTGATGCGGCGGTGGTCGAGCAGCTCGCGGCGCGGCCGGGTGACCGACGGGTCCACGGCCCGCGTGTACAGCTGCGCGACCTCGTCGGCGGCCAGGTCCCCGGTGTTGGCGACGGTGAAGGAGACCTGCGCCGTGCCGTGCTCGACGCGCACCGCCAGATCGGCGTAGGCGAACGACGCGTACGACAGGCCGTGGCCGAAGGGGAACAGCGGGGAGCCCTCGAAGTACAGGTACGTCTGGCGGGCGCCGATCACGTCGTAGTCGAGCAGGTCGGGCAGGTCCGCGTCGTCGGCGTACCAGGTCTGCGGCAGCCGGCCGGCGGGGGAGACGTCGCCGGCCAGGACGCGCGCCAGCGCCGTGCCCGCGGCCTGGCCGCCGTGCGCGGTCCACAGGACGGCCGACAGCGGGCCCGGCTCGATCGCGTACGGGTAGGCCGACACCAGCGCCAGCACCGTGCGCGCCCGCGCGGCCCGGGCCGCTTCCAGCAGTCGCTCCTGGTGGGCGGGCAGCCGCAGGGTCGTACGGTCCTCGGTCTCGCGGCCGTTGATGTGCGGGTCGTTGCCCGCCACCACCACGACCACGTCGGCCGCGGCGGCGACCCGGGCCACCGCGTCCTCGCCGCGCTCGACGACGACGACCTCGAAGACCTCGGGACTCTCTCCGGGCTTCCCGTTCCCCTCGCTCTTCCCGGCAACCCTGACGCCGTCCGCGGCGACACAGACGGGGCGACCCGTTCCCAGGTGCAGCAAGAGGTGACCGTTTCCGTGACCGCTCGCCCGGCTGTCGCCGTGTCCGTACGGCTCCAGGCGGAACGTCTCCTGGACCACCCAGCCGCCGGGCTGGTCGGCGGAAGCGCGCAGGCAGCCGTCCTCCGCTACGGAGAGGTAGCGGCCGTCGGGAGCGCGCAGCGTCAGCACGCCCTCGCCCCAGTCGGCGAGCGCGAGTTCGGTGCCGACGGCGTCCGCGGTGAGCGGCGGGAGGTCCGTGCGGCCCGCGAGCAGCGCCGGGTCCAGGGCGCCCTCGGCGCCGCGTGCCGCCTCGGCGGCCTCGGGGGCGGGCGGCACCTTCAGGAACGTTCCTGCGGAGGTCTTCAGCAGAACGCGGTCCACGCCCTCCGCGAACTGCACGCGCTCCGCGCCGAACCGCTCGTACAGGCCCTCCAGCGGGGTGGAGCGGTGGATCAGCGTGCCGCTGTACCAGTCGAGCTTGCACTCGTCGGCGAGCAGGCCGACCACCGCGATCCTGCTGTCGGGGGCCAGTGGCAGCACGCCGTCGTTGCGCAGCAGCACGACCGCCTGCTCGGCGGCCTCCCCGGCGAGGGCGCGATGGCCGGGGGTGTCGAACTCGCCGGTGCCTGCGTGCGGGTCGTAGTGCGGGTCGAACTCGCCCAGGCGGAAGCGGACCGAGAGCTGGCGGCGGACCGCCGTGTCGACGTCCGCCTCTGTCAACAGACCCTGTTCCAGGGCCCCTTGGACGCGGGCGGTGATCTTCGAGCCGTCCGTGCCGTGGTCGGTGAAGCTGTCCACGCCCGCGACCAGCGCGGCCGCCGTCGCCTCCTCGTGGGTGTCGAAGTAGTGCTCGGAGTCGACCAGGTTGGAGGGCGCGCCCGCGTCCGAGCAGACCAGCAGCTCCTCCTGCGTCCAGGCCCGCAACTGCTCGCGCAGATACGGGGAGACGTGGTTGGGGCGGCCGTTGACCAGGTTGTAGGCCGGCATCACCCCGGCCACCGCGCCCGCCTCGACCGCCTCGCGGAAGGCGCGCAGATCGTACTCGTGCAGCACCCGCGGGCGGACCGAGGACGAGGTGACGTCCCGGCCGGTCTCGTTGTTGTGGGCCAGCCAGTGCTTGAGGACCGGGGCCGTGCGCCAGTACGTCGGATGGTCGCCGCGCAGACCGTGGGTGTAGGCGGTGGCGATGGCCGAGGTGAGCTTCGGGTCCTCGGAGTAGCCCTCCTCGTTACGGCCCCACAGGGGATGGCGCAGCAGGTTGACGGTGGGGGACCAGACGTTCAGGCCCACCCGCTCGTCCCTGGCGCGCATCGCCCGGACCTCCTTGGACACCGCCTCGCCGACCCGGCGCACCAGGTCCGGGTTCCAGGTCGCGCCCAGACCCACGGCCTGCGGGAACACCGTCGCCGGACCCATCCAGGCGACGCCGTGCAGCGCCTCCTGGCCGGTGCGGAACGCGGCGACGCCCAGGCGCTCGACGGCGGGTGCGAACTGGTGCAGGAAGGAGACCTTCTCGTCCAGGGTGAGTCGCGACAGCAGATCGTCGATGCGCTTCGCGAACGGCAGATGCGGATCGCGGAAAGGCGGCGTGGGCGGCGTGGATGCGGTCACGTGGGGATCCCTTTGCGGTGGAGCGAGGAGATGCTTTCGAAGCGCTTCGATGCTCATTCGACGCAGGGGGGAGTGTCAAGAGACCTCACCGTTATTTCAAGCCGTACATAAGAAGCACTCTCACTCGATACCTCGGAGGAATCTGGAAGCGACCCTTGTGCACCCCCCGGTGTTCACTTAACCTCGCAGCAACATCGAAGCGCTTCGACTGCGAGCCCAGCACCAATGGTCGGAGGACCGCTTCAGCTCAGCCGGTTCCACTCGTAGTCCCACTCGAGACACCGCAGCCGACGGCCACCGCCGGGTGTCCTGGTGCGCCATGAAGGGTTGACGCAATGACGCCGAACGCCGCTTCCCCCTCCTCTGGTTCCTCCGGCCCCAGCCGGAGAAGCTTCCTCGCCTCCACGGCGGTCGCCACCGCAGCGGTGGCGGGAGGGATGCCGCTGCTGGCCGCCTGCGGCGGCACGGAGAGCGGCTCGCGCGACGGCACCACGTCGGGCAAGGACGCCAAGAAGCTCCTGCCGGCCTATGTGGTCAGCAACGTGGTGACGCCCGACATCGCGGCCAAGAACGGCTCCGCGGTCGGCTTCACCAGCAAGCTCGACCTCGCCACGCTGAAGACGTCGGTGCCGAAGAAGCTCGGCAAGGGCGGCAAGGTCACCGTCATGTCCCCGTTCTGGGGCTCCCCGCCGAAGTCGGACAACGCCTACTACAAGGCGATGAACGACCTGATCGGCGTCGACGTCGTCTGGCAGAACCAGGACGGCAACACCTACGAGCAGAAGCTCGGCGCGGTCCTCGCCTCCAGCGACGTACCGGACGTCGTGGTCGTCCCCGGCTGGAACATGACCGGCAAGATACCCACCGCGATCATCAGCAAGTTCGCCGACCTGGGCCCCTACCTCTCGGGCGACGCCGTCAAGGACTACCCCAACCTCGCGGCCGTCCCCACCGACGCCTGGCAGCGCTCCATCTTCGGCGGCAAACTCCTCGGCCTGCCCATGCCGTCCTCGTACGTCACCAGCATCGTGCCCTTCTACCGCAAGGACGTCTTCGACAAGGAGGGGTACCAGGTCCCCACCTCCGCCGACGAGTTCTACGCCCTGGCCAAGGAGATCACCGACGCCAAGGCCAAGCGGTGGGCCTGCCTCGACATGAAGTGGACCGCCTGGAACATGTTCGGCGTCCTGTCCGGCGACGAGAAGTCCCTTGGCTGGAACGTCGTCGACGGCAAGCTGATCAACCGCATCGAGACCCAGGAGTACCTCGAGGCGATCGAGTGGACGCGCAAGCTGTTCGCCGACGAACTCGTGCACCCCGACGCCAAGTTGGGCAAGAGCCAGGCCACCGATCCGGCCCCCAAGTTCGTGGCCGGCGAGTTCCTCATCTACAACCAGGACATCTCGCAGTGGTACGGCCAGGCCTCCGCCCAGGCCACCCAGAACCCGGACTTCCAGATCTGGGGCATGGACATCCCCGGCCACGACGGCGGCGACCCCACCCTCTGGGCCAAGAACCCGGCCGGCATCTTCGCCTTCGTCAACAAGAAGGCCTCCGCCTCGGTCATCCACGACGTGCTGGCCGTCGCCAACACCACCGCCGCGCCGTACGGCACCAAGGAGTACATGCTCACCAACTACGGCGTCGAGGGCACCCACTACACCCTCAAGGACGGCGTCCCGGTCAAGACCGACCAGGGCAACATCGACGTGCTCAACGCCTACGTGATGATGGCCAGCCCGGCCGCGACCCTCGCCCACCCCGACCTCCCCGAGGTCGCCAAGGGCCAGGTCGAGTGGCAGCAGCGGATGGGCGCCTTCACCAAGAAGTCCTCCTTCTACGGCATGCAGATCACCGAGCCCGCCCGCTACACCAACCTCTACAACGACTTCGAGCAGCTCGAGGACGACATCATCCGCGGCCGCAAGAAGGTCGGCGACATGCAGCAGGCCGTGTCCGACTGGAAGAGCAAGGGCGGCGACAAGCTCCGCGACTGGTACCAGAAACTGCTCGACGACAACGGCACGGCGGCGAGCTGACCCGGCGGCGAGGCGAGGAGAACGGCCGTGTCCCACAGCACGGTGCCTCGGAGCGGCGCCGAGGCGGACGAAACGCAGAAGACCCCCGTGGCGTCCGGCGGCGCCACCGGCCCTGAGGAGAAACGACCCTCCGGGAAGCTGAGTCTGCGGCTCAGGTTCCGGCGCGACCGCGCCCTGCTCCTGATGACCGTGCCCGCCGTGGCCCTGGTCCTGCTCTTCAACTACGTGCCGATCCTGGGCAACATCGTCGCGTTCCAGGAGTACGACCCCTACATCAGCGACAACGGCATCGTCTCCATGCTGCACAGCCCCTGGGTGGGGCTGGAGAACTTCCAGCGGATCTTCGACGACTCGGCCTTCTGGAGCGCGTTCCAGAACACGCTGGTGCTGTTCTCCCTCCAACTGGTGCTGTACTTCCCGATCCCGATCCTGCTCGCGCTGCTCATCAACAGCGTCGTCAGGCCCCGGGTACGGGCGATCTCGCAGGCGATCCTCTACCTGCCGCACTTCTTCTCGTGGGTCCTGGTCATCGCGGTCTTCCAGCAGCTGTTCGGCGGCGCGGGCATCCTGTCCCAGCTGCTGCGCCAGCACGGCTACGACGGCCTCGACATCATGACCGACCCCGAGACCTTCAAGTACCTGATCACCGCGCAGAGCGTGTGGAAGGACGCGGGCTGGGGGATCATCGTCTTCCTCGCCGCGCTGGCCTCGGTCAGCCCGGACCTCTACGAGGCCGCCGCGATGGACGGCGCGGGCCGCTGGCGCCGCATGTGGCACGTCACACTGCCGGCCCTGCGCCCGGTGATCGCCCTGCTGCTGGTGCTGCGCGTGGGCGACGCCCTGACGGTCGGCTTCGAACAGATCCTCCTCCAACGCGACGCCGTCGGACCGGGCGCGGGAGAGGTGCTCGACACCTTCGTGTGGTGGAACGGCGTACGCAACCAGGACTTCGGCTACGCGGCCGCCGCCGGTCTGATCAAGGGCGTGGTCAGCCTCGGGCTGGTCCTCGCCGCGAACAAGGTGGCCCATCTCATGGGCGAGCAGGGGGTGTACAAGAAGTGAGCGCAGTGCTCGAGAAGTCCCGTCGGTCCCCTCGTCCGTGGTCGGCTCCGCCCCGGCCGGCGTGGGAGGAGGAGCCCGGCAAGGTCGGCATGGCGAGCAAGGGGCTCGTCCTGACGCTGGCCTGCCTCGCGATCCTGTTCCCCCTGTGGATCGTGGTCGTCACCAGCCTCTCCTCGCGCAAGGCGATCGACGAGGCCGGCGGGCTGGTCATGGTGCCCAAGAGCATCACCTTCGTCGCCTACCGGGAGCTGCTCAGCGGCGGCCAGGTGACGCGCGCCGCCGTCATCAGCATCCTCATCACGGTCGTCGGCACGCTGTTCTCGATGACGGTGTCGGTGCTGTGCGCGTACGGCCTGTCCCGCACCGGCTCGCTCGCCCACCGCTGGATCCTGCTGGTCCTGCTGGCCACGATGTTCTTCAGCGCGGGCCTGATCCCGACCTATCTGCTGGTGCAGTCCCTGGGCCTCACGGACACCTATCTGGCGCTGATCCTGCCGAGCGCGCTCAGCGTCTTCAACATCCTCGTCCTGCGCGGTTTCTTCATGGGGATCTCGCAGGAACTGATCGACAGCGCGCGGATCGACGGGGCCGGCGACTTCCGGATCCTGTGGCAGATAGTGATGCCGCTGTCCCGCGCGGTGCTGGCCGTGATCACGCTGTTCTACGCCGTCGGCTACTGGAGCGCCTGGTTCAACGCGTCGCTCTATCTGAACGACCAGAACATGATGCCGCTGCAGAACGTCATGATCCAGCTGGTGCAGAAGCAGGAGGCGCCGGTCGGGCTGGGGCAGGCCATCAAGACCGGCCAGCTGTCCGGCCTGGCCGTGCAGATGGCGGTGATGGTGATGGCACTGCTGCCGGTGGCGGTGCTGTCGCCGTTCGTCCAGAAGCACTTCAAGAAGGGGATGTTGACGGGGGCCGTGAAGGGGTAGCGGGCGCCCGGTGTCCCGGCGCCCCGTCCCCGGGGACTTGGGATGTACGGCGGCTGCGGGTTCGGCGTGGTCGGCCGCGCCCCTCAGGTCGGGCGCGACCGGCCCTGCTCAGGGGCGCGGGACTGTGCCGACATGCGGCTCCGCCGGTAGTGGGCGCGACCAACCCCCTACCCGCAGACGAACGACACACCCCCCCCAACCCGCAAACCTTCACCCACCGAGGTACCCCACATGCGCCCCACCCGCCGCACCCTCCTCACCAGCACCGCAGCCGCCGCCACGCTCACCGCACTCCCGCTCACCCACGACCGTGCCCAAGCCGCACCCACCCGATCCGGTCCGACCGCGGGAGGCTACCGGTGGCGCAACGCGGTGATCGGCGGCACCGGGTTCGTCACCGGCGTCCTCTTCCACCCCTCCGTCCGCGGCCTCGCCTACGCCCGCACCGACATCGGCGGCGCCTACCGCTGGGACGAGCGGGCCGCCCGGTGGACCCCGCTCACCGATCACCTCGGCTGGGACGACTGGAACCTGCTCGGCGTCGAGGCCCTCGCCGTCGATCCGGCGCACCCCGACCGGCTCTACCTCGCCCTCGGCGCGTACGCCCAGTCGTGGGCGGGCAACGGAGCCGTGCTGCGCTCCGAGGACCGGGGCGCGACCTGGGCCCGCACCGACCTGACCGTGAAGCTCGGGGCCAACGAGGACGGCCGGGGCATGGGGGAGCGCCTCCTCGTCGACCCGCGCGACAGCGACACCCTGTGGCTGGGGACGAGGCACGACGGACTCCTCAAGTCCACCGACCGGGGCGCGACGTGGGCAGCGGTGACCGGCTTCCCGGGCGTCCCCAGCGGCTCCGGCCAGGGCGTCACGCTCCTCGTCGCCGTCGGCCGTGCCGTCTACGCCGGCTGGGGCGACTCCGGCGGTACGACCGCCAACCTGTACCGCACCGCCGACGGCGCCGTCTGGGAGGCCGTCCCCGGTCAGCCCGCCGGCCCCGCCGCGAAGGTCCCGGTCCGCGCCGCCCACGACCGCCACAGCCGTGAGCTGTACGTCACGTACGCCGACGCACCCGGCCCCAACGGCCAGTCCGACGGCAGCGTGCACAAGCTGGCCACCGCCACCGGCAGGTGGACCGAGGTCACGCCGGTGCGGCCCGGCGGGACCACGAGCGACGGGGGCGTCGACGGCTTCGGCTACGGCGGGGTCGCCGTGGACGCCCGTCGCCCCGGCACGGTCGTCGTCTCCACCAACAACCGCTGGGCGGCCGTCGACACGCTCTACCGCACCACCGACGGCGGCCGCACCTGGACCTCCCTCAAGGACTCCGCGGTCTTCGACGTCTCCGAGACCCCGTATCTCAGATGGGGCGCGGACGCGCCCAAGTTCGGCTGGTGGATCCAGGCCGTCGCCGTAGACCCGTACGACTCCCGGCACGTCGTCTACGGCACCGGCGCCACCCTCTACGGCACTCGCGACCTCAGACACTGGGCCCCGCGCATCCGCGGGCTGGAGGAGGCGTCCGTGGTCCAGCTGGTGTCGCCCCCGGTCGGGGAGGCGCACCTGCTCAGCGGCTCCCGGGACATCGGCGTGCTGTACCACGACCACCTCACGGCGTCGCCCTCGCGCGGCATGGCGACGAACCCCGTGTCCGGGTCGGCGACGGGACTCGCCCAGGCCGCGGCCAGGCCGTCGTACGTCGTGCGCACCGGCTGGGGCGACCACGGCAACGGCGCGTCCTCCCACGACGGCGGACGCACCTGGCAGCCCTTCGCCGCGCAGCCCGCCCTGGCCAAGGACGCCCCGGGGCCGATCGCCGCGGGCGCCGACGGCAGCGTGCTGCTGTGGTCCTTCGTGCACTGGGACGGCACCGCATACCCGGCCCACCGCTCGGCGGACGGCGGCGCTTCCTGGACCGAGATCCCCTCCTTCCCGAAGGGCGCCACGCCGGTCGCCGACCCGGCCGACCCGACGCTCTTCTACGCCTACGACACCGCCACGGGAACGCTGCTGGCCAGCACTGACAGTGGCCGTTCATTCACCGCGCGTGCGACCGGGCTGCCGGCCGGAGACAGCCAGTTCAAGCTGGTCGCGGCCCCGGGACGGTCCGGCGACCTCTGGCTGAGCACCAAGTGGAACGGGCTCTACCGCTCCACCGACGGCGGCGCGGGCTTCTCGAAGGTCGACAGCTGCTGGGCCTCGTACACCCTCGGCTTCGGCAGGGCGGCCGACGGCGCGGACTATCCGGCGATCTACCAGGTCGGCTCGACGGAGGCGATCACCGCCGTCTACCGCTCCGACGACGGCGCGAGGACCTGGACGCGGATCAACGACGACGCCCACCAGTGGGGCTGGACCGGCGAGACCATCGTCGGCGACCCGCGCGTGTACGGCCGCGTCTACCTCGCCACCAACGGGCGGGGCGTGCAGTACGGGGAGCCCGTCCGATGACGTACCGCAAGGATCGGTCCGGCGATCCGGGGCTGGCGGACGCCACCCGCGGCCGCATCCTCTTCGGCGGCGACTACAACCCCGAGCAGTGGCCCGAGGAGACCTGGCACGAGGACGTCCGCCTCATGCGGGAGGCCGGCGTCAACTCCGTCACGCTCGGCGTCTTCTCCTGGGCGAAGCTCGAACCCGAGCCGGGCGCACGGGAGTTCGGCTGGCTGGACCGGCTGATGGACCTGATGCACACGAACGGCGTCGGAGTCGTCCTCGCCACCCCGACCTCCTCCCCGCCCCCGTGGCTCGGCCGTCTCCACCCGGACACCCTGCCCCGTGACGAGAACGGCCGCGTCGAGTGGTGGGGCGGCCGCCAGCACTTCTCGCACTCCAGCGCGACCTACCGCAGGTACGCAGCCGCCATCGCCGAGGACCTCGCCGCCCGCTACGGCGGCCACCCCGCCCTCACGATGTGGCACATCAACAACGAGTACTGCACGGCCGACCACGGCGACGAGGCGGCCGCCGCCTTCCGCCGCTGGCTGCGCACCAGGTACGGCACGCTCGACGCCCTCAACACCGCCTGGGGCACCGCCTTCTGGAGCCAGGGCTACGACAGCTGGGACGGCATCCTGCCCCCGCGCACGCCCCACTACATGAAGAACCCCGCCCAGGTGCTGGACTTCCGGCGCTTCACCTCCGACGCGCTCCTGGAGTGCTACGTCGCCGAGCGGGACATCGTCGCCCGGCACACCCCGCACGTCCCGGTCACCACCAACTTCATGCCGCTGTTCTTCGGCCAGGACGCCTGGCGCTGGGCCGAGGAGGAGGACGTCGTCTCCGTCGACCTCTACCCCGACCCGCGCGACCCCCTCGGCCCCCAACACGGCGCGCTCATCCAGGACTTGACCCGCTCCCAGGCCCGCGGCCCCTGGATGCTGATGGAACAGGCGGCCGGCCCGGTCAACTGGCGGGGCGTGAACCACCCCAAGCCCCGGGGCCTCAACCGGCTCTGGTCCCTCCAGGCGGTGGCCCGCGGCGCGGACGCCGTCTGCTACTTCCAGTGGCGCCAGTCCCGGCAGGGCGCGGAGAAGTTCCACTCCGGGATGGTCCCTCACGCGGGGGAGCGGGGCCGCACCTTCCAGGAGGTCAAGCAGCTGGGTGCGGAACTCGCCGCCATCGGCGGCGAGGTGACGGGACGTCATATCGGTGCGGACATCGCGATCCTGCACGACTGGCACGCCTGGTGGGCCGCCGCCCAGGACGGCCGCCCCTCCGCCCAGGTCGACCATTCGGCCGTCCTGCACGCCTGGCACCGTGCCCTGTGGGAAGCCCACCTCACCGCCGACTTCGCCCACCCCGAACACGACCTCGCCGGCTACCGGCTGGTCGTCGTCCCGCAGCTGTACACGATGACGGACGCCGCGATCGACAACCTCCTCGCCTACGTCCGCACCGGCGGCGTCCTGGTCTCCGGCTTCCTCACCGGCGTCGCCGACCAGGACGACCGGGTCCGCCCCGGCGGCATGGACCCCCGGCTGCGCGAACTGTTCGGCATCCACGTCCTGCACGAGTGGTGGCCGCTGGACGAGGGGGAGACCGTCGACTGCGACGGCTTCCGGGGCACGCTGTGGTCGGAGGAGATCGAGGCCGAGGAGGGCGTGGCGCAGAGCGCCTACCAGGGCGGCGAACTCGACGGACTGCCCGCCGTCCTGCGCCGCGACCGCGCCTGGTACGTCTCCACGCTCCCCGAGCCCGACGCGCTGCGCGGCCTCCTCACCCGGATCGCCGCCGGGGCCGGGGTCCACCCGGTCCTCGACGGGCTGCCCGACCGGGTTGAGGCGGTCCGGCGCGGTGACCTGCTGTTCCTCCTGAACCACGGGCGCGAACCGGTGACCGTCGACGTGCCGGGCGCCCACACCGACCTGCTCACCGGCGACAAGGCCGCCGAGCGGGTCACCCTCGGCCGTTACGGCGTGGCGGTGCTGCGCCCGTGAACCTCGTCCACGGAACCTGGGAGCCCCGGCCCGCCGACCGCTGGGAGGACGCCTTCCTCAGCGGCAACGGCCGGCACGGCGTCCTCTCGTTCGGCGATCCGTACGACGACCGCGTCATCGTCACCCACCACACCCTGGTCCGCCCCAACGGCGCCGAACACGCCCGCCCGCCCCGACTCGCCGCCGAACTCCCGGACCTTCAGGACCAGTTGCTCGCCGGGGAGCTGACGGCGGCCGAGACCTTCACCGACGGCCGCCCCCTGCAGTGGGTCCAGCCCTTCCACCCGGCCTTCCAGATACGACTGCGCAGAGCACGACCGGACAGTGCGCCCTCGGACGAGCCGCCCCGCCACCGTCGCTACCGCCGCTCGGTCGACTTCACCAGCGGCGAGACGGCCGTCGCCTGCGCAGGCGTCGCGGGCCGGGTCTTCGTCTCCCGTGCGGACGACGTGATCGTCCAGCAGGTCACCGGCCTCGACCTGGACATATCCCTGGACCACCGGCTCCCGGGCGCACCCGCCGACCTCGCCGTGGGCCGGAGCGCCCTCCTCACCCCGGACGGCGCCCTGCTCACCCTGCGCGCCCGCTACCCGGACGGCGACCGCGCGTACACGGGCGTGACCCTCGTCGTCGTCACCGGCGGCCGCACCGCGCTCACCCGCCCCGGTGTGCGGATCACCGGCGCGGAGTCCGTCCTGCTGCTCACCCGGGTCCGTCGGCACACCGGAGAACCGGACGTCACCGAGGAGCAGCGCGCCCTGAGCGACCTGCCGCACTCCTACGACGACCTGCTCGACCGCCATCTCGCCCTCCACCGCACCGCCTACGCCCGGGTCGCCCTCGACCTCCACGCCGACCCCGACGAGCGCGCCCTGCCCGGCTCCGAGCTGCTGAAGCGCCCTCGCAGCACGGCCCTCCTGGAGCGCCTGTTCGCCGCCGGGCGCTACCACCTGCTCTCCTCCGCCGGCCTCAACCCGCCCCGGCTGACCGGACTGTGGACCGGCGACTGGGACACCGCCTGGTCCGGGGCGTTCACGAACAACGCCAACCTCAACCTCCAGACCGCCTCCGCCGCGGCCGCCGCCCTCCCCGAAGTCACCGACGCCCTTGCCGCCCTGATCCACCGTCAGCTCGGCGACTGGCGGGAGAACGCCCGCACGGTCTTCGGCGCCCGGGGCGCGGTCGCGCCCGCGCACACCGACGGCGAGTCCGGGCTGTCGTACCACTTCGGTCGCGAGTACCCCCACCAGCTGTGGACCGCCGGCGCCGACTGGCTGCTCAAGCCGCTGGTCGACCATGACGAGACCCGTGGGGAACGCGACCCGCGCACCGTCGCCGCGCTCGCCGAAGTCGCCCTGTTCTACGAGGACTTCCTCGGTCGGACCGACGCCGACGGGCAGCTGGTCGTCGTCCCCTCCTACTCGCCCGAGAACCGGCCGGCGAACGCGAGTTGGGGCGCGCTGAACGCGGCCATGGACCTCTCCGCCGCGCGGCACGCCCTGCTCACGGCCGCCGACCACCACCCGCACGACCCCGAACGGGCCGACCGCTGGCGCGCCCTCGCCGACCGGCTCCCGCCGCACCGGATCAACGCCGACGGCGCCCTCGCCGAATGGGCCTGGCCCGGCCTCGACGACGCCTACGACCACCGCCACCTCAGCCACCTCTACGGCGTCTGGCCCCTCGACGAGATCAACCCCTACGACACCCCGCGCCTGGCCGCCGCCGCCCACCGGGCCCTCGCCCTGCGCGGCGCCGAGAACGACTCCGCGCACGGACGTCTGCACCACGCGCTGATCGCGGCACGGCTGCGCGACGGCCGCCGGGTCGCCGACGCTCTCGCCGACGTCCTGGACGGCGACTTCTTCCACGCCTCCCTGATGAGCGCCCACTACCCCCACCGCGACGTCTACAACGCCGACGCCGCGCACACCCTGCCCGCCCTGCTGATCGAGGCGCTCGTCCAGTCGACCCCCGACCGGCTGGTCCTGCTGCCCGCGCTCCCCTCCGCCCTCCCCACGGGCGAACTCCGGGGCGTGCGCACCCGGTTCGGCGCCGAGCTCGATCTGACCTGGGGCCCCGACGGCGCACGCGCCGTCCTGAGGCCGCGGCGCACGCACCGCATCGAAGTCCGGACTTCCTCCGACGGCGCGCAGCCGCTTCAACTCGTCGCCGGAGAAGACCACGTCCTCACCCTGGGGGCGTGGTAACCCGCAGAAACCGCTCCTCCCCCCACCCATGGAAGGGACACCATGGCAACACGCACGCTCGGCAGGGTCGCCAAAGCCCTGCTCGCCCCCGCGCTGGCCCTCGGGGCCACCGTCGGCCTCGCCTCCGCGCCCGCCTCGGCCGCCGTCTGGAACTCCTGCGACCAGTGGGGCAACACCAGCCTCAACGGCTACACCCTCTACAACAACATCTGGGGCTCCGGCGCCGGCAGCCAGTGCATCTGGGCCAACTCCGGCACCAACTGGGGTGTCTGGGCCAACCACCCCAACACCGGCGGCATCAAGTCGTACCCCAACTCCAAGAAGGTGGTCAACAAGACGATCACCTCGCTCGGTTCGCTCTCCAGCAGCTACAACGTCACGGTCCCGTCGTCCGGCGCGTACAACACCTCGTACGACATCTGGGACACGGACTACGACTACGAGATCATGCTCTGGGTCAACTACAACGGCGCCGTCGGGCCGCTCGGCACCTCCCAGGGCAATGTCACCCTCGGCGGTCACACCTGGACCGTCTACAAGGGCAACAACGGCGCGAACGAGGTGTTCTCGTTCCTGCGCACGTCCGACTCGTCGTCCGGCACCGTCAACATCCTTCCGATCCTGAAGTGGATCAAGGACACGAAGGGCTGGTTCGGGAACGAGACCATCGGTGACGTGCAGTTCGGGTTCGAGATCACCTCGTCCTCCGGCGGGCTGGACTTCCAGGCCAACAGCCTGACCGTCAGCAGCAGCTGACACCGGCGCCGAGGTCGGCCTGCGCCCTACGCCCGGTCGACCTCGGCGCGCAGCGCGTTGTAGCCGGCGAACGCCGTGTCGACGTCGGCGCGGGTCAGGCCGTAACGGGCCAGGTCGTAGCGGTGCGGCCGGGAACCCTTGGGGCGGGCGACGACCTCCGGGAGCCGGGCGGCGTCGGCGTCGGTCCAGCGGGCGCCGACGGCGGCGTAGAGCTTCGGGGCGCCGGTGGCCGGATCGGCGCCGAGCCAGGAGTACGGGACGTCCACGAGCGCCTCGCGGGGGACCGCGGCCCGGGCCGCGAGGCCGCGGCTCATGGAGCGGCTCAGCAGACCGAGCCAGGTCGCGCCGAGGCCGTGCAGGTCGAGGGGGCGCAGGGTGATGGCCATCCCGTGCTCGATCAGGCTGCAGAACGACGCCACGACGGCGGCCGGGTCACGGTGGGTCCACACGAGCGTGGCGTCGGGGAAGACGGCGAGCAGCGCGTCGAGGTTGTCGGTGTGCAGCGGGGACTTCAGCACCCACCGGCGGCGGGGCCGGCCGTGCTGGAGCACCTGGTAGATCTGCTTGAGGTACGCGTAGTCGGGAACGAAGTCCCGCTCGTCGAGGGCGACCCGGTACTGCGCGACACGGGCCTGGGACAGCGGCATGACGGTGTGCGGGAGGGCGAAGGTGCACTCCTCGGGGCCCTCGGCGGTCATGGGGTGGATGTCGCGGTAACGCGGCGCGAACAGGTTGATGCCGCCGACCATCCTGCGCGCCACGGTGACGGCCTTGCGGCGCCGCTCGGGCGACCCCTCCAGATCCGGTGTCAGTAACTCCCACAACAGCGGACATCGGTGCTGCTCCGAGAGGGACAGCACACTGTGGGTGAGGGTGGTGGCGGTGCGCGGCAGACCCACCACGAACACCGGCCGCTCGATGGGCTCCTGCGCGATCTCGGGTCGCTCGGCGATCAGTCGCCGCACCCGCGCGCGGTTGGCGAGATGCCTGCGGACATGGCCCTGCGCGGACCACCAGCCGACCGGGGTGAGCTTCTCGTCCCGGGACCAGTCGCGTAGCAGGAACCGGAAGTCGTCGACGAACTCCCGGTCCCCGTCCGGCTGTTCGACGTCGGCGAGCAGCCGGTCGAAGACCCGGTCGGGGGTGTGCCGGGAGCCATGGGCCGGCCGGAGCAGCAGGTTGGCCAGGGAGAGGGCGAGCGGAGGTGCGGACATGAGGGGAACACCCTTCGAAGGGGCGGGCAGTTGGACGGGTGCTTCCTACCCGGCCGACTGCCGTCCCCCGCAACCGGATCGACAAGTAACCCAGCCTTTACTCCGCGCCGTTAACCCGCCACCGGCAGCCGCGCCCCGTCCCGCAGGAACAGCGGGATCCGGTCCAGCGGCGCGTCGACCGTCACGGCCGCCCCGCCCTCGTACGTCTCACCCGTCCACGCGTCCGTCCAGGTCGCCCCCGCCGGGAGATAGGCGGTGCGGGCGGTCGCGCCCGCCGTCAGCACCGGGGCGACCAGCAGATCCCGGCCGAAGAGGTAGGAGTCGTCCACCGACCAGGCCGCCCGGTCGTCCGGGAACTCCAGGAACAGCGGCCGCATGGGCGGCAGCCCCTCCTCGTGAGCCTCCCGCATGACCTGAAGGACGTACGGCTTCAGCCGCTCCCGCAGCCGCAGGTACTTCTCCAGGACCGCGCCGGCCTCCTCGCCGTACGACCACACCTCGTTGGGGCCGCCGGTCATGTCCGGGCCCAGCGGCATGCCCGGGTCGCGGAAGCCGTGCAGGCGCATCAGCGGGGACAGCGCGCCGAACTGGAACCAGCGGACCATGACCTCCTGGTACGCCGGGTCGGTCGGATCGCCGCCGTGGAAGCCGCCGATGTCGGTGTTCCACCAGGGGATGCCCGACAGCGCGGTGTTGAGACCGGCCGCGATCTGGCGGCGCAGGGTCGGGAAGTCGGTGCCGATGTCACCCGACCACAGGGCCGCCCCGTAGCGCTGACTGCCCGCCCACGCCGAGCGGTTGAGGCTGACGATCTCCTCCTCGCCCGCCGCGCGCAGCCCCTCGTAGAAGGTGCGGGCGTTGTCGGCCGGATAGAGGTTGCCGACCTCCAGCCCCGGGCCCGCCCAGTAGCGCAGGTTCTCCTGGAAGCCCGGCTTCAGCTCAGGCTCGCAGGCGTCCAGCCAGAAGGCCGTGATGCCGTACGGCTCCAGGTAGTTCTCCCGCACCTTCGACCACACGAAGTCACGGGCCTCGGGGTTCGTCGCGTCGTAGAAGGCCACCTGGACCGTGGAGGCGACCCCCTTGTCCGGCCAGTCGGCGTGCGCCATCGGGCCGTACTGGGTGCCGATGAAGTAGCCGCGCTGCTCCATCACCGGGTGGTTCTCGCTCAGCGGGGACACCGACGGCCAGACGCTCACGACCAACTTCACGCCCAGCTCGTCCAGTTCACGGACCATCGCCGCCGGGTCAGGCCACTCCGCCAGGTCGAACTTCCACTCGCCCAGATGCGTCCAGTGGAAGAAGTCGCACACGATGACGTCGAGGGGCAGGTTCCGGCGCTTGTACTCCCGGGCCACGGCGAGGAGTTCGTCCTGGGTGCGATAGCGCAGCTTGCACTGCCAGAAGCCCGCCGCCCACTCCGGGAGCATCGGGGTACGGCCGGTGGCCGCGCTGTAACGGCGCTGGGCGTCGGCCGGGGCGCCGGCGGTGATCCAGTAGTCGATCTGCCGCGCCGAGTCCGCCACCCAGCGGGTGCCGTTGCCGGCCAGCTCCACCCGCCCGATCGCCGGGTTGTTCCACAGCAGGGTGTAGCCGCGGCTGGAGGTGAGCACCGGGATGCCGACCTCGGCGTTGCGCTGCACCAGGTCGACGACCAGGCCCTTCTGGTCGAGGCGGCCGTGCTGGTGCTGGCCCAGGCCGTACAGCTTCTCGTCGTCGTAGGCGGCGAAGCGCTGCTCCAGCCGGTGGTGGCCGTTGCCGACCGGCGTGTAGAGACGCGGGCCCGGCCACCAGAAGTGGGCGCGCTCCTCGGCGAGCAGCTCACCGCCGTCGTCCGTGCGCAGAAAGCGGACCAGACCCTCGGCGCTCACCTCGACGGTCAGCGCGCCGACCGTCAACTGCCCCTCGCCGTCACCGATCTCGACGCTGCTCTCGGTGACCGGCGGCTCGTCGAGCAGCGCGCCCGGCAGCCCTTCGAGAACCGGCCCGCCGAGCCGGGCGCGCACCCGGACGGCGTCCGGACCCCACGGCTCGATGCGCAGGGTCTCCTGGCGGCCGCTCCACTCCAGCGCGCCGCCCCGCTCACGGAAGGTGCCGACCGTGGGCGAGGACTGCGCGAGGCTGACCTGGGGCGGGTTGACGGCAGACGGGCTTTCGGCAGGGGCGGGCTGGTTCATGTGGAGTGCTCCTTGAAGGAGTAAGGAGTGCAGACATGGCGGTGCCCCGGCGAAGGGCACGACAGCGAGAAAGCAGAGCGAGAGGCAGAGCAGAGGCAGAGCAGAGGCGGAGCGAGCAAGCAGGGTGGGTCAGGAGGCGGTGGGCGCCGGTCCCGTGCTCGACCGGACCGTCAACTCGGGTGCGATCAGCACGACTTCGTCCCGGCCGCGCCCCTCCAGCTTGGCGACCAGGTGTTCCACGGCGTACCGGCCCATCTCCTGCGCGGGGATGGCGACCGACGTCAGCCGCACCGAGGCCTGGGCGGCGACCTGGTCCGGGCAGATCGCGACCACCGACACGTCCTCGGGCACGGCTCGGCCCTGTTGGCGCAGCAGCGCGAGCAACGGCTCGACCGCCGACTCGTTCTGCACCACGAACCCCGTGGTCCCCGGGCGTTCGTCCAGGATCCGGGCCAAGGTCAGGGCCATCGCGTCGTATCCGCCCTCGCACGGCCGGTGCAGCAGTCTGAGGCCCAACTCCCTCGCCCGGGACCGGAGTCCGTCGAGGGTGCGCTCGGCGAAACCGGTGTGCCGTTCGTAGACCGCCGGCGCCTCGCCTATGACAGCGATGTCGCGGTGCCCCAGCATCGCCAGGTGCTCCACGCACAGCGCGCCGGTCGCCGTGAAGTCGAGGTCCACACAGGTGAGCCCCTCGGTGTCCGCGGGCAGCCCGATCAGCACGGACGGCTGGTCGGTGGCCCGCAGCAACGGCAGCCGCTCGTCGTCGAGTTGGACGTCCATCAGGATCATCGCGTCGGCGAGCCCGCTGCCGGTGACGCGGCGGACGGCGTCGGGACCCTCCTCGCCGGTGAGCAGCAGGACGTCGTAGCCGTGGAGGCGGGCCGTGGTGGCCACGGCGATGGCGATCTCCATCATCACCGGCACGTACATGTCGGTGCGCAGCGGGATCATCAGCGCGACGATGTTCGACTTGCTGCTCGCGAGCGCGCGGGCCCCGGCGTTCGGGTGGTAGCCGAGCTCCCGGATGCTCTGCTCGACCCGCTGTCGGGTGGACGTGGAGATGGACCGCTTGCCACTGAGGACATAGCTCACCGTGCTCGCCGAGACTCCGGCGTGCTGGGCGACCTCGGCGAGGGTGACCATCCAGCTCTCCAAGTTTTGTGAAGCGCTTCGACAGTGCGCATTTCCGTGCGCATTTCGAACAGGGGCGGGTGAGGGTGGTTCGACAGTAGCTCCAGCGGGGGTGGGTGTCCATAGGTCGTCGAAGCGCTTCGACAACGAGTTGGAGGCAAAGAGGTGTGGGGAATGGTGGAGAACGCTACGGCAACCTTTTCCGGCCCGGCGGCCACTGGAGTCACGTCAGCACGATCAGCCCCCGGAAGGACCTCCATGCAGCACCGCCGTCCCCGTCTGTCGAAGAAGGCGAAGGCCTTCACCGCCGCCGTCGTGGCCCTCGCGGCAGCCGCCGGCGTCACCCTCGCCCAGGCGGGCGAGTCGAGCAAGAAGTGCACGGCCTTCGACACGGTCACGCTCGGCAAGTACTACGTGAACAACAACCTCTGGGGTCAGGACAAGGGCGTCGGCAGCCAGTGCGTCTGGGACAACGCCCAGTCCGGCTCGACGATCTCCTGGGGCACCAGCTACACCTGGGCCAACAGCGCCAAGGGCGCCGACTCGGACGTGAAGTCGTACGCGAGCACGGTCCTCGGCTGGCACTGGGGCTGGAAGGTCGACAAGGCGTCCACCGGACTGCCGATCAAGGTCGGCGACCGCAAGAAGGTGACCGCGAGCTGGGAGTTCTCCCTGCCGGCGAACCCGGGCACCATGAACGTCGCCTACGACCTGTGGCTGCACACCAAGAACACCGCGGACTGGCAGGACCAGCCCACCGACGAGATCATGATCTGGCTCAACCGCCAGGGCGGCGCGGGCCCGCTGGGCGCCAAGTACGGCAGCGTCAGCCTGGGCGGTTCGATGTGGGACGTCTACCAGGGTGACATCGGCTGGAAGGTGTACTCCTTCGTCCGCCGCACCAACACCACCAAGGCCACGCTCAACCTCGACGACTTCACCCAGGCCCTCGTTCGGCGCAAGCTGCTGAGCAACGACAAGTACGTCTCCGGCATCGAGTCCGGCACCGAGGTCTTCAAGGGAACAGGGCGTCTGGACACGAAGTCCTACTCGGTCACCGTGGGCTGACCGGACGCGCGAGGGGTGGTGGGTTCGTCCCGGATCGGGTACCAACGATCGAGTAGCACCAGTCGGTAACCGACATCGAAACGATCAGGCATCGGTCGGTAACCCATCAGGTCCATGATCCCGATTCGCGGCGAGGTGAGCCTCATGTCCGCACCACCCCTCAAGAAACCCACCGTCACCGAGCGTGAGGCCCGCCAGGTGGCGGAGGCCGCCCGGGAGCAGGCTTGGCGCAAGCCCAGCTTCGCCAAGGAACTGTTCCTGGGCCGTTTCCGGCTCGACCTCATCCACCCCCACCCGCTCCCCACCGACGAGGCCGTACGGCGCGGTGAGCAGTTCCTGGCCAAGCTCCGCGACTTCTGCGAGACGAAGGTGGACGCGGCCCGCATCGAGCGCGAGGCGCGGATCCCCGACGAGGTGATCAACGGGCTCAAGGAGCTCGGCGCCCTCGGCATGAAGATCGACCCCAAGTACGGCGGCCTCGGCCTCACCCAGGTGTACTACAACAAGGCGCTGGCCCTGGCGGGCTCGGCCAGCCCCGCGATCGGCGTGCTGCTCTCGGCGCACCAGTCGATCGGCGTACCGCAGCCGCTGAAGCTGTTCGGCACCCCCGAGCAGAAACAGGAGTTCCTGCCGCGCTGCGCCACCACCGCCATCAGCGCCTTCCTCCTCACCGAGCCGGACGTCGGCTCCGACCCGGCGCGCCTCGCCACCAGCGCCGTGCCGGACGGGGACGACTACGTCCTCGACGGGGTGAAGCTGTGGACCACCAACGGCGTGGTCGCCGACCTGCTGGTCGTGATGGCCCGGGTGCCCAGGAGCGAAGGACACAAGGGCGGCATCACCGCCTTCGTCGTGGAGGCGGACTCGCCCGGCATCACCGTCGAGCACCGCAACGCCTTCATGGGCCTGCGCGGCATCGAGAACGGTGTCACCCGTTTCCATCAGGTCCGGGTGCCGGCCGCAAACCGCATCGGCCCCGAGGGCACGGGTCTGAAGATCGCCCTCACCACCCTCAACACCGGCCGGCTCTCCCTCCCCGCATCCTGCGTGGCCGCCGGCAAGTGGAGCCTGAAGATCGCCCGCGAGTGGTCGGCGGCCCGCGAGCAGTGGGGCAAGCCGATCGCCCACCACGAGGCGGTCGGCGCGAAGATCTCCTTCATCGCGGCGACGACGTTCGCCCTGGAGGCCGTGCTCGACCTGTCCTCGCAGATGGCCGACGAGGACCGCAACGACATCCGCATCGAGGGTGCGCTGGCCAAGCTCATCGCCTCCGAGCTGGGCTGGCGCATGGCCGACGAACTCGTCCAGATCCGCGGCGGCCGCGGCTTCGAGACCGCCGAGTCGCTCGCCGCCCGCGGCGAACGGGCGGTCCCCGCCGAACAGGTCCTGCGCGACCTGCGCATCAACCGCATCTTCGAGGGCTCGACGGAGATCATGCATCTCCTCATCGCCCGCGAGGCCGTCGACGCCCACCTCACCGTCGCCGGCGACCTCATCGACCCCGACAAGTCTCTCCAGGACAAGGCGAAGGCCGGCGCGAACGCGGGCGTCTTCTACGCCAAGTGGCTCCCGAAGCTGGTCGCCGGACCGGGCCAGCTGCCGTCGTCGTACGGGGAGTTCAAGCAGGGCGGGGTCGACCTCTCCCCGCACCTGCGCTTCGTGGAACGCCACTCCCGCAAACTCGCCCGCTCCACCTTCTACGCCATGTCCCGCTGGCAGGGCCGGATGGAGACCAAGCAGGGCTTCCTCGGCCGGATCGTCGACATCGGCGCCGAACTGTTCGCGATGAGCGCGGCCTGTGTGCGCGCCGAGCTGCTGCGCTCCCGGGGCGAGCACGGCCGCGAGGCCTACCAGCTGGCCGACGCCTTCTGCCGCCAGTCCCGCATCCGTGTCGACGAGCTCTTCACCCGCCTGTGGAACAACACCGACGACCTGGACCGCAAGGTCGTCAAGGGCGTCATGGCGGGCGCCTACGAGTGGCTGGAGGAAGGCGTCGTCGACCCGTCGGGCGAGGGCCCGTGGATCGCCGACACGACCCCCGGCCCGAGCGAACGGGAGAACGTCCGCCGTCCGATCGGGTGAGACGTAGCCCACCGGATCGCCCCGGAGACCGAGCCGGAGACCGACGCGGAGACCGAGCCGGAGACCGACGCGGTTCTGCTCGGATCGACCCGGATCGGCAGGGCGTCCGCGTCGGTCGACAGGGTGTCCCCATGTTCGGAGGGGACACCCTGTCCGCCCGCGCATCCGTTGCGGCAACAATGGGGGGATGAGCGACAGCCCAGCCCCCCTCGCCGACCCGCACCTCGTCTACGATCCCGTCGCGGGCGACGGCCCGAAGGACGTGGTGGTCCTCGGCTGCACGGGATCGATCGGCACCCAGGCCATCGACCTCGTGCTGCGCAACCCGGACCGCTTCCGCGTCACCGGCCTCTCCGCCAACGGCGGCCGGGTCGCCCTCCTGGCCGAGCAGGCGCACCGGCTGCGGGTGCGGACCGTCGCGGTCGCCCGCGAGGACGTCGTACCGGCCCTGCGCGAGGCGCTGGCCGCCGAGTACGGCGCGGGGGAGCCGCTTCCCGAGATCCTCGCGGGCCCGGAGGCCGCCACCCACCTCGCCGCCTCCGACTGCCACACCGTCCTCAACGGCATCACGGGCTCCATCGGCCTCGCGCCCACCCTCGCCGCCCTGGAGGCGGGCCGCACCCTCGCGCTCGCCAACAAGGAGTCGCTCATCGTCGGCGGCCCGCTGGTCAAGGCGCTCGCCGAACCCGGGCAGATCATCCCGGTGGACTCCGAGCACGCGGCGCTCTTCCAGTCCCTGGCCGCCGGCACCCGCGCCGACGTCCGCAAGCTGGTCGTCACCGCCTCCGGCGGCCCCTTCCGCGGCCGTACGAAGGAGCAGCTGGCGAACGTCACGGTGGAGGAGGCCCTCGCCCACCCCACCTGGTCCATGGGCCCGGTGATCACGATCAACTCCGCGACCCTGGTCAACAAGGGTCTGGAGGTCATCGAGGCGCACCTGCTGTACGACATTCCCTTCGACCGCATTGAGGTCGTCGTACACCCTCAGTCGTATGTCCACTCGATGGTTGAGTTCACGGACGGATCGACACTGGCCCAGGCGACGCCCCCCGACATGCGCGGGCCCATCGCCATCGGCCTCGGCTGGCCCCAGCGCGTCCCCGACGCGGCGCCCGCCTTCGACTGGAGCACGGCGTCGACGTGGGAGTTCTTCCCGCTCGACGAGGAGGCGTTCCCCTCGGTCGGCCTCGCCCGGCACGTGGGCGAGCTCGCGGGGACGGCCCCGGCGGTGTTCAATGCCGCCAACGAGGAGTGCGTGGAGGCGTTCCGCACGGGCGCGCTGCCGTTCAACGGGATCATGGAGACCGTCACACGGGTGGTCGAGGAGCACGGCGCCCCGCGTACGGGAACTTCACTGACCGTGTCGGACGTCCTCGAAGCGGAGACCTGGGCCCGGACCCGGACCCGCGAACTGACAGCACACCTGGCACAACAGACGGCAGAGACGGCTACCGCGGAGGCGCGTGCATGACAGCCCTGATGATGATCCTCGGCATAGTCGTCTTCGCGGTAGGCCTCCTGGTCTCGATCGCCTGGCACGAACTGGGGCACCTGTCCACGGCCAAGCTCTTCGGCATCCGCGTGCCGCAGTACATGGTCGGCTTCGGCCCGACGATCTTCTCGCGCAAGAAGGGCGACACGGAGTACGGCGTCAAGGCCATCCCCTTCGGCGGCTACATCCGCATGATCGGCATGTTCCCGCCCGGCGAGGACGGCCGGGTCACGGCCCGCTCCACCTCACCGTGGCGCGGGATGATCGAGGACGCCCGCTCGGCCGCGTACGAGGAGCTCCAGCCGGGCGACGAGACCCGCATGTTCTACACGCGCAAGCCGTGGAAGCGCGTCATCGTCATGTTCGCGGGCCCCTTCATGAACCTGATCCTGGCGGTGGCCCTGTTCCTCACCGTCCTGATGGGCTTCGGCATCCAGCAGCAGACCAACGTCGTCAGCTCCGTCTCGCCGTGCGTCATCGCCCAGAGCGAGAACCGCGACGCCTGCAAGAAGACCGACGCCGCCTCCCCGGCGGCGGCCGCGGGCATGCAGAAGGGCGACGAGATCGTCTCCTTCGACGGACAGCGGACCGACGACTGGAGCACGCTCTCCGACCTCATCCGCGTCAGCGCCGGCAAGGACGTCGCGATCATCGTCGACCGCAAGGGCCAGGAAGTGACCCTGCACGCGAAGATCGCCACCAACCAGGTCGCGAAGAAGGACTCCAGCGGGGCCTACGTCCAGGGCGAGTACGTCAAGGCCGGCTTCCTCGGCTTCAGCGCGGCCACCGGCGTCGTCAAGCAGGACTTCGGCGACTCCGTGACCTGGATGACCGACCGGGTGGGCGACGCCGTCGACTCCCTCGCCGCCCTGCCCGGCAAGATCCCGGCCCTGTGGAACGCGGCCTTCGACGGCGCCCCCCGCGAGCCCGACTCCCCGATGGGCGTCGTCGGCGCGGCCCGCGTCGGCGGTGAGATCTTCACCCTCGACATCCCGGCGACCCAGCAGTTGGCGATGGCGTTGATGCTGGTCGCGGGCTTCAACCTGTCCCTGTTCCTCTTCAACATGCTCCCGCTGCTCCCGCTCGACGGCGGGCACATCGCGGGCGCCCTGTGGGAGGCGCTGCGCCGCAACACGGCCAAGGTCCTGCGCCGTCCGGACCCGGGCCCGTTCGACGTGGCGAAGCTGATGCCGGTGGCCTACGTGGTGGCGGGGATCTTCGTCTGCTTCACGATCCTCGTCCTGATCGCGGACGTCGTTAACCCCGTGAGAATCTCGTAGCCGCACCGCGTTCGAAGACGGCCTGGAACGACACGTTCCAGGCCGTCTTGCCTTGAGTGGGTTTACGGCGGGCGAGGGTCCCCCCGCCGAGTGGTTCGAGACGGGGGGAGTGCTCGCGCCCCGGCCGGTGCCGTAATCTCGAAGCCTGGAGCCCGCCGACTACGGGACCTGGACCTTGATCCACGACTTGGGGTTGCACAGCAGATGACTGCGATTTCTCTCGGCATGCCGTCCGTTCCGACCAAGCTCGCCGAGCGGCGCAAGAGCCGGAAGATCCAGGTCGGCTCCGTGGCGGTGGGCGGCGACGCCCCTGTGTCCGTGCAGTCGATGACCACGACCCGCACGTCCGACATCGGCGCCACCCTCCAGCAGATCGCCGAGCTCACCGCGTCCGGCTGCCAGATCGTCCGCGTCGCCTGCCCCACCCAGGACGACGCCGACGCCCTCGCCACGATCGCCCGCAAGTCGCAGATCCCGGTGATCGCGGACATCCACTTCCAGCCGAAGTACGTTTTCGCCGCGATCGAGGCCGGCTGCGCCGCGGTCCGCGTCAACCCCGGCAACATCAAGCAGTTCGACGACAAGGTCAAGGAGATCGCCCAGGCGGCGAACGACCACGCCACCCCGATCCGCATCGGCGTGAACGCGGGCTCCCTGGACCGTCGGCTCCTGCAGAAGTACGGCAAGGCGACCCCCGAGGCGCTCGTCGAGTCCGCCCTCTGGGAGGCGTCCCTCTTCGAGGAGCACGGCTTCCGGGACATCAAGATCTCCGTCAAGCACAACGACCCGGTCATCATGATCGAGGCGTACCGGCAGCTCGCCGCCCAGAGCGACTACCCCCTCCACCTCGGCGTCACGGAGGCCGGCCCGGCCTTCCAGGGCACGATCAAGTCGGCGGTCGCCTTCGGAGCCCTGCTCTCCCAGGGCATCGGCGACACGATCCGGGTCTCCCTCTCGGCCCCGCCGGTCGAGGAGGTCAAGGTCGGCAACCAGATCCTGGAGTCCCTCAACCTCAAGCAGCGCGGCCTGGAGATCGTCTCCTGCCCGTCCTGCGGCCGCGCCCAGGTCGACGTCTACAAGCTCGCCGAAGAGGTCACCGCCGGCCTGACCGGCATGGAGGTCCCGCTGCGCGTCGCCGTCATGGGCTGCGTCGTCAACGGCCCCGGCGAGGCCCGCGAGGCCGACCTCGGCGTCGCCTCCGGCAACGGCAAGGGCCAGATCTTCGTCAAGGGCGAGGTCATCAAGACCGTCCCTGAGTCCAAGATCGTCGAGACCCTCATCGAGGAGGCCATGAAGCTGGCCGAACAGATGGAGGCGGCCGGAGTCCCCTCCGGCGAGCCGTCCGTGGCAGTGGCAGGCTGAGAAGACGTCCCCTCAGCGACAGGCCGGCATCATCCGACAGGCCGCCATCATCCGGCCTGTCGGCGTCATCGAGTCTGTCGGGCGTTCGAGGACGAGGGCGCCGATTTTTCCAGCGCCGGTCGGCATCATCCAGCCCGTCGGGCGTTCGAGGACGAGGGCGCCGAGCTTTCCAGTGCTGGTAGGCGTCATCGAGTCTGTCGGGCGTTCGAGGACGAGGGCGCCGAGCTTTTCAGCGCCGGTCGGCATCATCCAGCCCGTCGGGCGTTCGAGGACGAGGGCGCCGAGCTTTCCAGTGCTGGTAGGCGTCATCGAGTCTGTCGGGCGTTCGAGGACGAGGGCGCCGAGCTTTTCAGCGCCGGTCGGCATCATCCAGCCCGTCCGGCGTTTGAGGACGAGGCCCGTTCAGGGCCGAAGCGGGGGTCTGGGGGCGGCAGCCCCCAGAGGACGGCGACACCAGCAGACGCCCACCTGTGAACAGGGGCCCACACACAGGGCGGCGCACCCAAGCTTCCGCAGGTACAGTGCGGAGATCAAGCAGACCTGAGTGTGAGGCCCCGCACGTGTTGACCCAGACCACCTCCCGGGTCCTCGAACCGAGCGACCTGGACGCCGCGCTAGTCGTCCTCGACCGTGAGCCGGTCGCCAACGCCTTCGTGACCTCCCGCGTCCAGGTCGCGGGCCTGGACCCCTGGCGGCTCGGCGGCGAGATGTGGGGCTGGTACGAGGACGGCATGCTGACGTCCCTCTGCTATGCGGGCGCGAACCTCGTCCCGATCTGCGCCACCCCGCGCGCCGTACGCGCCTTCGCCGACCGCGCCCGCCGGGCGGGCCGCCGCTGCTCCTCCATCGTCGGCCCCGCCGAGCCGACCGCCCTGCTCTGGCGCCTCCTCGAACCTCACTGGGGCTCCGCCCGCGAGGTCCGCGCGCACCAGCCGCTGATGGTCACCGACCGGATGCCGACCGACGTCGCCCCGGATCCCTACGTCCGCCGCATCCGCAAGGACGAGATGGAAACGATCATGCCGGCGTGCGTGGCGATGTTCACCGAGGAGGTCGGCGTCTCCCCGATGGTCGGCGACGGCGGACTCCTGTACCAGGCCCGGGTCGCCGAACTGGTCGGCTCCGGCCGCTCCTTCGCCCGCCTCGACGACCACGGCAGGGTCGTCTTCAAGGCCGAGATCGGCGCGGCGACGACCCAGGCCTGCCAGATCCAGGGCGTGTGGGTGGCCCCCGAGTACCGGGGGAGGGGCCTGGCCGCCCCAGGAATGGCGGCCGTACTCCGCTACGCGCTCGCGGACGTGGCCCCGCTGGTGAGTCTGTACGTGAACGACTTCAACACGTCGGCGAGGCGCACGTACAGAAGGGTGGGCTTCCAAGAGGTGGGCGAGTTCATGAGCATCCTGTTCTGAAGACTGCACGACCGGCCACGACGGGCCGCACTCGGCAGACCGGAGCAACCCCCCTGTAGGCTCCCCGCCATGGACCTCGTCATCGGCGCCTTGGACCTTCCTGCCCGCGTGGACGAGGCCCTGGCCGTCCAAGCGGTCGCCTTCGGCCTCGGCCCCGACGAGGTGGCCGTACGCCGACAGATCGTCCTGCGCCATATGACGAACCCGGGCGCGAGATCCTTCGGAGCAACCGTCGGAGACGCCCTCGTGGGCTTCGTCTACGGCATGCCCAACGACCGCGTCCACTGGTGGTCCACCGTCGTCCAGCCCTACCTCCGCGCCCAGGGCAACGAGGAGTGGCTCGACGACTCCTTCGTCATCACGGAACTCCACGTCCACCCCGCCCACCAGAACCGCGGCGTGGGCCGGGCCCTGATCACCACGATCACCGACACGGCGAGCGAACCCCGCTCGATCCTCTCGGCGATCGACACCGAGAGCCCCGCCCGGGCCCTCTACCGCTCCCTCGGGTACCAGGACCTCGCCCGCCGCGTCCTCTTCCCGAGCGCCCCCCGCCCCTACGCGGTGATGGGCGCCCCGCTGCCCCTGCGCCGTCCCTGACGGATTACCGGCCACGCCGCGCTCCCGGTTAACCTCCTGCCAACACCCTCCCCCGCTCTCGGCTTCGCCCGAGCGGGGGGACCCCCATCGGCAGGAGTACGAGAACCATGGCGAACGCACCGGTCCAGCGCATGTCCCAGTTGATGGCGAAGACGCTGCGCGACGACCCCGCGGACGCCGAGGTGCTCAGCCACAAGCTCCTCGTCCGCGCCGGCTACGTCCGCCGCACCGCCGCCGGCATCTGGTCCTGGCTGCCCCTGGGCAAGAAGGTCCTGGCCAACGTGGAGCGAATCGTCCGCGAGGAGATGGACGCGATCGGCGCCCAGGAGGTCAGCCTCCCCGCCCTGCTGCCGCGTGAGCCGTACGAGGCGACCGGCCGCTGGGACGAGTACGGCCCGGAGCTGTTCCGTCTGAAGGACCGCAAGGGCGGCGACTACCTCCTCGGCCCCACCCACGAGGAGATCTTCACGCTGATCGTGAAGGACCAGGCGTCCTCCTACAAGGACCTCCCGGTCATCCTCTACCAGATCCAGACCAAGTTCCGCGACGAGGCCCGCCCCCGCGCGGGCATCCTGCGCGGCCGTGAGTTCCTCATGAAGGACTCCTACTCCTTCGACACCGAGGACGAGGGCCTCGCCCACTCCTACGCCCTGCACCGCCAGGCGTACCAGAAGGTGTTCGAGCGTCTGGGCCTGGACTACCGCATCTGCGCGGCGACCGCGGGCGCGATGGGCGGCTCGAAGTCGGAGGAGTTCCTCGCCCCGGCCGAGGCCGGCGAGGACACCTTCGCCGACTGCCCGAACTGCGACTTCGCGGCCAACACCGAGGCGATCACGTACGAGTTGAAGCCGGTGGACGCCGACGGCGTGGCCGCTCTCGAGGAGATCCCGACCCCCGACACCCCCACCATCGAGACCCTCGCCGCCTCCCTCGGCGTCCCGGCCTCCGCGACCCTGAAGAACCTGCTGGTGAAGGTCGACGGCGAGATCGTGGCCGTGGGCGTCCCCGGCGACCGCGAGGTCGACCTGGGCAAGGTCGAGGCGCACTTCGCGCCCGCCGCCGTCGAGCTGGTCACCGCCGAGGACTTCGTGGGCCGCCCGGACCTGGTCCGCGGCTACGTCGGCCCGCAGGGCCTGGGCGAGAAGGTCAGGTACATCGCCGACCCGCGGGTGGCCCCCGGCACCTCCTGGATCACCGGCGCCAACAAGGAGAACACGCACGCGAAGAACGTCGTCGCGGGCCGTGACTTCGAGGTCGGCGAGTACGTCGACGCCGTGGTCGTCCAGGAGGGTGACCCCTGCCCCCACTGCGGCACCGGCCTCAAGCTGGACCGCGCCATCGAGATCGGCCACATCTTCCAGCTGGGCCGCAAGTACGCCGACGCCCTCAAGCTCGACGTCCTCGGCCAGCACGGCAAGCCGGTCCGCGTCACCATGGGCTCCTACGGCATCGGCGTCTCCCGCGCGGTCGCGGCCCTCGCCGAGCAGAGCGCCGACGACAAGGGCCTGTGCTGGCCCGCCGAGGTCGCCCCGGCCGACGTCCACGTCGTCGCCGCAGGCAAGGCCCTGCAGACCGAGCTGGCGCTGGAGGTCTCCGAGAAGCTGCGCGCCGCCGGCCTGCGCGTCCTGGTCGACGACCGGGCCGGGGTCTCCCCGGGCGTGAAGTTCACCGACTCCGAGCTGATCGGCGTGCCGAAGATCCTGGTCGCGGGCCGACGCAGCGCCGAGGGCGTCCTGGAGCTGAAGGACCGTCGCACCGGCGAGCGCGAGGAGCTCACGGTCGACGAGGCGATCGCCCGCCTCACGACCGCCTGAGGAAACCTCACCGCGGCCGCACCGCTTAAAGAAACCTCTCAGAGACTTCTGTCGAGGCGTATGGCCGCCTCACAGACTTCTCTCAGGCTGTTCCCCGACCTTAGGACGTGACAGAACGTCACTAGGGAGGGGAACGGCCATGACCACCAGGGAACGAGGTGCCGCGGCAGCGGTCAGAAGAGGAGCCCGTCGGACGGCGTCCCTCGCGGCGGCCGTCACGCTCGCCGCCGCGGCCGGGGTGTTCGCCCTGGTCGGCACGATGCAGGCGGACGCCGACGCGGCAGCCTCGTCGACGACCAACAGCACCACGAGCACCAGCAGCGGCACGGACTCCGGTAGCGCCGACTCCAGCACCACGGACGACAGCAGCAGCACGGACTCCTCGTCGAGCAGCTCGTCCACGGACAGCTCGAGCGGCTCGGACGGCTCGACCAGCTCAGACAGCTCGGACAGCTCGGGCAGCTCGACCGGCTCCACTGACTCCACCAGCTCCGGCAGCGGTCTGACCTCCTCCTCCGGCGGCTCCGCCGACTCCACCTCGGGGGCGTCGTGATGAGCACGCCTCTCGCCGCCCGCACCACGGCCGCCGTCGAGTGGCGTGCCCTCGGCACCACCGTCCGCCTGGTCGTCACCGACCCGGCCCTGCTGGAGTCCTGCAACCTGCTCCTCGCCCGGCACCTCGCCGAGGTCGACGCGGCCTGCAGCCGCTTCCGCGCCGACTCCGAACTGGCCGCCCTGGACGCCACCGCCGGCCGCCCGGTCCGGGTCAGCCCCCTGCTCGCCGAGGCCCTCACGGTCGCGCTGCGCGCCGCCGAGACGACCGACGGGACCGTGGACCCGACCGTGGGCTCCGCGATGGCCGCGATCGGCTACGACCGCGACTTCACGCTGGTGAGCGAGGACGACCGCCCGGTCCGGCTCACCGTGCGCCGCACCCCGGGCTGGCGCGCCGTGCACCTCGACCGCGCCACCGGCACGGTCACCGTCCCCGAGGGCGTCCGGCTCGACCTGGGCGCCACCGCCAAGGCCTGGGCCGCCGACCGGGCCGCGACGATGCTGGCCGAGGCGGCCGGCTGCGGGGTCCTGGTCAGCCTGGGCGGCGACACGGCCGTCGCCGGGGAGCCCCCGGCGGGCGGCTGGCAGATCCGCGTCCAGGACGTCACCGGCGCGGTCGACGAGACGCCCGCGCAGGGCCCGTACGCCACCGTCGGGCTGCGCAGCGGCGGCCTGGCCACCTCCGGCACCACCGCCCGGCGCTGGCGGCGCGGCGGCCACGACCTGCACCACATCGTCGACCCGCGCACCGGCCTGCCCGTCCGTTCCCCCTGGCGAACCGTCTCCGTCGCCGCCGCGACCTGCGCCGACGCCAACGCGGCGAGCACGGCGGCCCTGGTCAAGGGGGCGGGCGCGGAACGCTGGCTGACCCGCCGCGGCCTCCCGGCCCGCCTGGTGGCGCAGAACGGCACGGTCGTCACCACACCGGGCTGGCCCACCACCACCCTGGAGGCCGCGGCATGACCTCCGAGACCCTCTGGTACGCCAACCGCGCCACCGGCGCCGTGTGCCTCGTCCTCTTCACGATCGTCGTCCTGCTGGGCATAGCGGTCCGACTGAGAACCCGGCTCCCGGGGCTCCCCCGGTTCGGCACGATGAGCCTGCACCGCACCCTCTCCCTCTCCGCGACCGCGTTCCTGGCCCTGCACATCACCACGGCGATCGTGGACAGCTATGTGAACATCACGGTCGTCGACGTCCTGATCCCCTTCGTCTCCGACTACCAGCCCCTCTGGCTGGGCCTCGGCACGGTCGCCCTCGACCTGATGCTCGCCGTCCTGGTCACCAGCCTGCTGCGCGAACGCCTCGGCCACCGCGCCTGGCGGGCCGTCCACTGGCTGGCGTACGCCTCCTGGCCGGTCGCCCTCGTGCACGGCATCGGCATCGGCACGGACACCGAAGCCGACTGGATGACCTGGCTGACCGTCGCCTGCGTGGCGACCGCCGTCGCCGCCGTCGCCGCCCGCCTCGCCCAAGCCGCCCGCGCCGCCCGCCGCACCCCCGCGGCCCTCCTGCGCACCGCCGAAGGAGCCCGACCGTGACCGCGACCTTCCCCGACCTGTACATGTCCCCCCGGCTCCTCGCCCCCGGCGCGGCCCCGGCCGACCTCCCCACCCACCAGCAGCGCTACGGCCCGCTGGCGTACGGCGATCCCGACGCTGTTCTGCGCACGGTCGCCGAGTCCGGGCTCACCGGGCACGGCGGAGCCGCCTTCCCGACGTACCGCAAGCTCGTCGCCGTGGCCGAGGCGGGCCGCCGCACCGGACGGACCCCGGTGGTCGTGGCCAACGGCGCGGAGGGGGAGCCGGCCAGCCGCAAGGACAAGACGCTGCTGCGGCTCTCGCCCCACCTCGTGCTCGACGGGTTGCAGGTCGCGGCCCACGCGGTCGGCGCGGGGGAGGCGCACCTCGCCGTGGAGGACGGCGCGACCTGGCTGGAATCCGTCCTCGCCCAGCGCACCGCCGACCCGCTGCCCGTCAAGGTCGTCCGGCTGCCCAAGTCGTTCCTCTCGGGCCAGGCCTCCGCCCTCGCGCAGTACGTCTCCGGCGGCGCGGCCCTGCCCACGCACCAGCGCCCGCCCGTCCGCGAACGCGGGGTGCACCGGGCCCCGACCCTGGTGCAGAACGTCGAGACCCTCGCCCACCTCGCCCTCGTCGCCCGCTACGGCGCCGACTGGTACCGCACTGCAGGCACCCCGACCCAGCCGGGCAGCGCCCTGTGCACGGTCCATGCGGCCGGCCGCGAACCCCGGGTCATCGAGGCTCCGTACGGTCTGCCGATCGGGCGGCTGCTGCCGCTGGAGGGCGCCCAGGCGGTCCTCGTCGGCGGCTACCACGGCACCTGGATCCCCGCCCCGGAGGCGGCCCAACTCACCGTCGACTCAAGCTACCTGGGCGCCGGTGTCCTCGCCGCGCTGCCCGTCGGCCGGTGCGGCCTCGCCGAGACCGCCCGCGTCCTGCGCTACCTCGCCCTGCAGTCGGCCGGCCAGTGCGGCCCCTGCCTCAACGGCCTGCCCCGCATCGCCACCGCCTTCCGCACCCTCGCCGCCCCGGGCCCCCAGGGCACCGTCCGCGCCGACCTCGCCCGCTGGTCGGGCCTCGTCGAGGGCCGCGGCGCCTGCCACCACCCCGACGGCACGGTCCGCCTGGTCCGCAGCGCCCTGACCACCTTCGCCGCCGAGGCGGACGCCCACGCCCACGGCCGTTGCACGGCCACCGACCGCACGCCTCTGCTGCCGATCCCTCAGGAGGCCTGAATGGACCAGCCCATGACCATCGACGTCGACTGGACGTCCTGCCAGGCCCACGGCCTGTGCGCGGAACTCCTCCCCGACCACATCACCCTGGACGAGTGGGGCTACCCCATCGTCAACGGCACTCCCGTCCCGCCCCGCACGACAAAACGGGCCCGCAGAGCAGCAGCGGACTGCCCGGTCCTGGCTTTGAAGTTGGCGGCGCGCTAGAGCCACCCGGCAAACTCCAGCAACAACTCGGCATCCCTGACCCGCCCCACGCGCAGTGCCCGCACACCAGACTCCACAGCCCGAAACAGCGTCCACCCCCGCACCCTCTCCTGATCGAGCTCCAACGACTCGGCCAGCCGCTTGACCCGCCGGCGGCAATGCGCCGCGCCCGACGGCGAAGCGATCAGATCCTCCACCCGATCCCGCACCAACCGAGCCAGATCGAACGCACACTCGCCGACCACCGGATCCGGCCCCACGGCCAGCCATGGCGCCCGCTCACCGGCGAGAACCTTGCTCTGCCGAAACGTCCCATGCAGCAACCGCACCTCAGTCGCCGCCCCCACCAACTCCTCCCGGGCGGAGAGAGCCGCGTCCACCAGCACACCCACCTCGGAGCCGACGGCAGTCGCCCGCATGGCCTCGGCCTGCCGCCCGGTCCGCTCGGCCACTGTCTCGAAACCGCCGCCGGCCGGGGGCTCCACCCACAGCCGCCGCAGCGTCCCCGCAGCCTCCAGCAACGCCTTCGCCTCGGCCAGCGACCGCACCGACACATCCGGATGCAGCCGTTCCAACAACATCCCCCCGTCACCCCCCGGCCCCTCCACCAGCTGTACGGCGCCCAGCCCGGCCCAGTGGGCGAGCGCGGCCCGCTCCGCCGCCGGCCGGAACCGCGGAGGGGCCAGCTTCAGCACGGCAGGCGTCCCGTCCGCGCGCCGGACCAGCACGACCAGGCTCGTCCGGCCGCCCGGCACCTGCACCCGCTCGACGGTCAACTCGCGTAGAGCGACGGCCTGTCGAGCCGCCTCCGGCAGCTTCTCCAACCAGCCGTCACCGTCCGGTGCCGATTCGCCGAGCGCCCTGACCAGACGGTGCGGCGGTTCGAAAGCCATGCGCGAGTCGTTCCCTTCCTGCTCCCGGTCCAGTTCCCGGTCCTGCTCCCGGTTACGCGGTCGGTGTCGCCGAAGCCGCCCCCGGGGAGGCCGGGATCCCGGACGTGGCCGAATTCTTACCGTTCCGTTCGGCGAGACCTGGGAAGGGTACGCTCCCCCCGCGCCAGCGCACCGCCCGGACCGCCGCCTCCCGCAACGCCCCGGCGGCCTCCGCGCGCCGCTTCTCCCCGGCCGCCCGCACCAGGTCGGAGTAGACCCCGGCCACCCGGTCCTCCAGCTCGGCGGCGAGCCGTACGGCCGCGGCGGAGTCCGCCACCGCGAACGGCAGCGCGTACGCGGCGCTCGCGGCGACCGGCTCGGCGCCCAGGTCACGCACTTCGCGCACCAGCGCGTCCCGGCGCGCCCGGTGCGCGTCGTAGGCGGCCCGCGCCTCGGTGCGCCGCTCTTCGCCGATCCGGCCGCCGACGACCCCGTACCCGTACACCGCGGCGTGCTCTGCGGCCAGCGCCGCTTGCAGCGCGGTCGACTGGGCGCTCGTCTCCGCGCTGGTCGGCGTGCTCGTCGCTTTGCTCATCGGGTCCCCTCCGTCAACAGATACGCGTGCGCCGCCCCGGCGGCCGCCACCGACGCCAGCAGCCGGGCCAGCTCGCCGGGCACCTCCAGCAGGGTCGTGGCCCGGCGGTCGGCGAGCGTCCGCTCGGCGGCGGCGAGACCCACGAGGGCCTCCTTCTCGGTCCCGGGGGCCGTCGTGGCAGCAGGCGTGCCCACAGGACTCGTAGAAGGAGCACTAGAAGGAGAAGCGGAAGGAGCACCAGAAGGGGCGCCAGAAGGAGAAGCGGAAAGAGAAGCAGAAGCGGACGGGGAGTTCGAGGCCGACGGGGGCGCGGACGTCTTCCCGCTTCCGTTCCCGACGCCGCCGAACGCCTCCACGTGCGCCGCGACCTCCGCCCGCAGCGGTCCCAGCCGCCGCGCCAGCGCCGGATGGACGGCGAGGACGGCGTCGTAGCGCCGCAACAGAGCGTCGCTGTCCTGGGCCGCACGCGTGCGTGCCCGCTCGGTGACCGACGGGCTGCCGCTCGCGGCGCCCGCTGTGTCCGCGCCGTTCTCGCCGGCGGACGAGCAGCCCACCAGCAGCGCGGCCCCGGCGGCCGACGCGAGCAGGGATCTTCTGCGCGGCCCCGACGGGGTGCGCGAGGGCAGGGGGAACGGCACGGCAGACGTCCTCGGAGAACTCGTACGGAACCAGGGGGCGGACCAGTGGGCGGCGGGCCCGCGATCACCGTACCCGCGCACCCGTCCCGCGGCGCTCAGCGGCACCGTCGGGCGCCACCCGAGGGCACCCCTTCGCCACCCTCCGTGCACAGGTGGACGGCAACACTCCTCGCGACCGGATACCCTTTGACCAGACACGCGATCCAACCCACAACAGCACACGCGGCCGAGGAGTCACCCGGATGAGCACCACCCAGAGCGAGAGGCTGCGAGAGCTCCTGGAACCGCTCGTCACCTCCCAGGGCCTGGATCTCGAAGAGATCGCCGTGGACTCCGTCGGGCGCAAGCGTGTACTGCGTGTCGTCGTCGACTCCGACACCGGAGCAGACCTGGACCAGATCGCCGATGTGAGCCGTGCGCTCTCGGCGAAGCTCGACGAGACCGAAGCGATGGGCGAGGGCGAGTACACCCTCGAGGTCGGCACCCCGGGCGCGGAGCGCGCCCTCACCGAACACCGGCACTACACGCGCGCCGTCGACCGGCTGGTCAGGTTCCAGCTCACCGAGGGCGGCGACGACCTGGTCGCGCGGATCCTCGAGGTCGACGACGAGGGCGTCGACGTGGAGGTGCCCGGCGTGAAGGGCCGCAAGGCCACCGCCCGCCGACTCGCCTTCGGCGACATCGACAAGGCGCGCGTGCAGGTCGAGTTCAACCGCAAGGACAAGAAGGACGAGAAGGACATGAAGGAAGAGGAGGAGGCGTAGCCGTGGACATCGACATGAGTGCCCTGCGGGGCTTGGTACGGGAGAAGGAGATCTCCTTCCCCCTGCTGGTCGAGGCGATCGAGTCGGCCCTCCTCATCGCCTACCGCCGTACCGAGGGAAGCCGCCACCACGCGCGCGTGGAGCTCAACCGGGAGACCGGCCATGTGACGGTGTGGGCGAAGGAGGACCCCGAGGACCTGGAGGAGGGGCAGGAGGCGCGCGACTTCGACGACACCCCGTCGGACTTCGGCCGCATCGCCGCCACCACCGCCAAGCAGGTCATCCTGCAGCGCCTGCGCGACGCCGAGGACGACGCCACGCTCGGCGAGTACGCGGGCCGCGAGGGCGACATCGTCACCGGCGTGGTCCAGCAGGGCCGCGACCCGAAGAACGTGCTCGTGGACATCGGCAAGCTGGAGGCCATCCTGCCGGTGCAGGAGCAGGTCCCCGGCGAGAGCTACCAGCACGGCATGCGTCTTCGGTCGTACGTCGTTCGGGTGGCGAAGGGCGTCCGCGGTCCCTCGGTCACGCTTTCGCGTACCCACCCCAATCTGGTGAAGAAGCTCTTCGCCCTGGAGGTGCCGGAGATCGCCGACGGGTCGGTGGAGATCTCCGCCATCGCCCGCGAGGCCGGCCACCGCACGAAGATCGCGGTACGGTCCACCCGTTCGGGTCTGAACGCCAAGGGCGCCTGCATCGGCCCCATGGGCGGCCGGGTCCGCAACGTGATGGGCGAGCTGAACGGCGAGAAGATCGACATCGTCGACTGGTCGGACGACCCGGCCGAGATGGTGGCGAACGCGCTGTCCCCGGCCCGCGTCTCCAAGGTCGAGGTCGTGGACCTCCAGGCCCGCTCCGCGCGTGTGACGGTGCCGGACTACCAGCTGTCGCTGGCGATCGGCAAGGAAGGGCAGAACGCCCGCCTCGCCGCCCGTCTGACCGGCTGGCGGATCGACATCCGCCCCGACACCGAGCAGCCCGAGGACTAGCCGCCTAGGGCGGCCGGAGCCACCGGGCGGTGCGGCCGGGACCGCCGGGCGAGAGCCGCCGGGCTCACCAGTCGAGAGCGGCCGGGGAATAGATCCAAGCCGCCCTCCGCTTAGATCACGTCAGATGTAACGCGGCAAGTGTTCGAGTTCTGCCCCAAAGGGGTGAGACCGCCGCGGGGAGGTAGACTTAACTGTGTCTGGCCGGACGCACGCCGGAGCATGCCCTGAACGCACCTGTGTGGGGTGCCGGGAGCGGGCGGCCAAGACGGAGCTGCTGCGCATCGTGGCGATCAAGGGCGCATGCGTCCCCGATCCACGCGGTACGCTGCCCGGCCGGGGTGCCTATGTACACCCCACCCTGGTCTGTCTCGATCAGGCGGTACGCCGCCGGGCGTTCACGAGGGCGTTGCGAGCCCCGGGAGCGCTCGACACAAAGGCGTTGCGCCAGTACGTCGAGCAGACGACCGTTGCCGAGCAGGCAACACCGTAAGAACGGCGTCGCACGGAACCTCCGTGCGGCTCTGGTACCCCGCGAGTTGGAAGTAGGTCGAGATTGCGATGAGCACTCGATGAGCACGCGATGAGTACGCCCATGAAGTAGCGACGGTCCGGACACACCCGGACCTAAAAGGAGCGAAGTGGCTAAGGTCCGGGTATACGAACTCGCCAAGGAGTTCGGGGTCGAGAGCAAGGTCGTCATGGCCAAGCTCCAAGAACTCGGTGAATTCGTCCGTTCGGCGTCCTCGACGATCGAGGCGCCCGTTGTACGCAAGTTGACAGACGCCTTCCAGGGCGGCGGCAAGCCCGCCCCGCGCAAGGCTGCCCCCAGGCCCGGCGCGCCCTCACCGGCGCAGGCGGCCCGTCCGGGTCCGGCCGCTCCGCGGCCGGCTGCCCCCAAGCCCCCCGTGGCACAGGCGCCCGCGGCCCCGGCCGCGCCGGTCGCCCCGGCCGCCTCGTCGGCCCCGGCTCCGTCGGCCCCCGCGCCGGCGTCCTCCGGCCAGCGTCCGACGCCGGGCCCCCGGCCCGCGCCGCGTCCCGCCCCGGCCGTCCCGGAGTTCACCGCTCCGCCGTCGGCTCCGGCCGCCCCGGCCCAGTCCGGCCAGCGTCCGGCCTCCCAGGGACAGGGTCCGCGCCCCGGCGCCCCCCGCCCCGGCGGCCGTCCCGCGCCCGGTCAGGGTCAGCAGGACCGCGGCCACGAGCGTGGCCAGGACCGTGGTCAGGGCCAGCGCCCGGCCGCCGCGCAGGGCCAGCGCCCCGGTGGCGGCGCCCCGCGTCCGGGCGGCGCCCGTCCGGCCGGTCCGCGTCCGGGCAACAACCCCTTCACGTCCGGCGGCAACGCCGGCATGGCGCGCCCGCAGGCGCCCCGTCCGCAGGGCGCTCCGCGTCCCGGCGGCCCCGGCGGCGCTCCGGGCGCAGGCCCCCGTCCGCAGGCCCCCGGTGGCCAGGACCGTGGTCCTCGTCCGCAGTCCGCGGGCGGCGCCCGTCCGTCCCCGGGCGGCATGCCTCGCCCGCAGGGCGCAGGCCCCGGCGGTCCGCGTCCCGGCGGCGGCCCCCGTCCCAACCCCGGCATGATGCCGCAGCGTCCCGCTGCCGGCCCGCGTCCCGGCGGCGGCCCCGGCGGCCGCGGTCCCGGCGGTGCGGGTCGTCCCGGCGGCGCCGGCGGCGGTCGTCCCGGTGGCGGCGGCGGCTTCGCCGGCCGTCCGGCCGGTCCCGGCGGCGGCGCTCGTCCCGGTGGCGGCGGCGGCTTCGCCGGTCGTCCCGGCGGCGGCGGTCCCGGCGGCGGTGGCGGCGGCTTCGGCGGCGGCGGTGGCCGTCCCGGCTTCGGCGGTCGTCCCGGCGGTCCCGGTGGCCGTGGTGGCACGCAGGGCGCCTTCGGTCGTCCCGGCGGTCCCGCGCGTCGCGGTCGCAAGTCGAAGCGGCAGAGGCGCCAGGAGTACGAGGCCATGCAGGCCCCGTCGGTCGGCGGCGTGATGCTGCCTCGCGGCGCCGGCGAGACCATTCGCCTGTCGCGCGGTGCGTCGCTCACCGACTTCGCGGAGAAGATCAACGCCAACCCGGCGTCGCTCGTCGCGGTCATGATGAACCTCGGCGAGATGGTCACGGCCACGCAGTCCGTCTCCGACGAGACGCTGCATCTCCTCGCCGGCGAGATGAACTACCAGGTTCAGATCGTCAGCCCCGAGGAGGAGGACCGCGAGCTGCTCGAGTCCTTCGACATCGAGTTCGGCGAGGACGAGGGCGACGAGGACGACCTGGTGGTCCGTCCCCCGGTCGTCACCGTCATGGGTCACGTCGACCACGGTAAGACCCGACTGCTCGACGCCATCCGCAAGACGAACGTCATCGCGGGCGAGGCCGGCGGCATCACCCAGCACATCGGTGCCTACCAGGTCTCGACCGACGTCAACGGCGAAGACCGTGCCATCACGTTCATCGACACCCCGGGTCACGAGGCGTTCACCGCCATGCGTGCCCGTGGTGCCCGGTCGACGGACATCGCGATCCTGGTCGTCGCGGCCAACGACGGCGTCATGCCGCAGACGGTCGAGGCGCTCAACCACGCCAAGGCGGCCGACGTCCCGATCGTCGTCGCGGTCAACAAGATCGACGTCGAGGGCGCCGACCCGACCAAGGTGCGCGGTCAGCTCACCGAGTTCGGGCTGGTGGCCGAGGAGTACGGCGGCGACACCATGTTCGTCGACATCTCCGCCAAGCAGGGTCTGAACATCGACTCCCTGCTGGAGGCCGTGGTCCTCACCGCCGACGCCTCGCTCGACCTGCGGGCCAACCCGCACCAGGACGCGCAGGGCATCTCGATCGAGTCCCGTCTCGACCGCGGCCGTGGCGCCGTGGCGACGGTCCTCGTCCAGCGAGGCACCCTGCGGGTCGGCGACACGATGGTCGTGGGCGACGCCTACGGCCGGGTGCGCGCCATGCTCGACGACAACGGCAACAACGTCGCCGAAGCGGGCCCGTCGACGCCGGTCCAGGTCCTGGGCCTGACCAACGTCCCGGGTGCGGGCGACAACTTCCTCGTCGTCGACGAGGACCGTACGGCCCGCCAGATCGCCGAGAAGCGTGCGGCCCGCGAGCGCAACGCCGCCTTCGCCAAGCGCACGCGCAGGTTCTCCCTGGAGAACCTGGACGCCGCCCTGAAGGCCGGCGAGGTCCAGCAGCTGAACCTGATCATCAAGGGTGACGCTTCCGGTTCGGTGGAGGCCCTCGAGTCCTCCCTGCTCCAGCTGGACGTCGGCGAAGAGGTCGACATCCGCGTCCTGCACCGCGGCGTCGGTGCGGTCACGGAGTCGGACATCGACCTGGCCATGGGCTCGGACGCCATCGTCATCGGCTTCAACGTCCGTGCGGCCGGCCGCGCGGCGCAGATGGCCGAGCGCGAAGGCGTGGACGTCCGGTACTACTCGGTCATCTACCAGGCGATCGAGGAGATCGAGGCGGCCCTGAAGGGCATGCTGAAGCCGGAGTACGAGGAGGTCGAGCTCGGCACGGCGGAGATCCGCGAGATCTTCAAGTCGTCCAAGCTGGGCAACATCGCCGGTGTCCTGGTCCGCTCGGGCGAGGTCAAGCGCAACACCAAGGCCCGACTCATCCGCGACGGCAAGGTCATCGCGGAGAACCTCAACATCGAGGGCCTGCGTCGCTTCAAGGACGACGTCACCGAGATCCGCGAAGGCTACGAGGGCGGTATCAACCTCGGAAACTTCAACGACATCAAGATCGACGACGTCATCGCGACGTACGAGATGCGGGAGAAGCCGCGGGCGTAGTGCCCACGGTGCGGACCGGCCGGCGGGGAGCAGTCCCCGCCGGCCGGTCCGCCGTCCGGCGACGGGGAGACGGGGAAAACCCCGTCGAGCCGTCGCCGGGATCGTTGTACCGTTCTTGATGCCCCTGTCCCACACGGACGACAGGGCCATCGATCCCGTACCGGCGGGTGAACCGGCACATACATGTACGTGGGGACTCTGTCCTTCGATCTCCTTCTCGGCGACGTACGGTCGCTGAAGGAGAAGCGTTCCGTCGTCCGGCCCATCGTCGCCGAGCTCCAGCGCAGGTTCGCGGTGAGCGCGGCCGAGGTGGACGATCAGGACCTCCACCGCAGGGCCGTCATCGGCCTCGCCGTGGTCTCCGGGGACGCGGAACACCTGACCGACGTACTGGACCGGTGCGAACGGCTGGTCGCCGGCCGCCCCGAAGTGGAGCTGCTGTCGGTCAGACGCCGCTTCCACGGCGAAGACGACTGACCGACCAGAGAACGTAAGAGAAGAAAGAACGGGAGACGGACCAGTGGCCGACAACGCGCGCGCCAAGAGGCTTGCGGACCTCATCCGAGAGGTGGTGGCCCAGAAGCTGCAGCGCGGGATCAAGGACCCGCGGCTCGGCTCCCACGTCACCATCACGGACACCCGGGTCACGGGTGACCTCAGGGAAGCGACCATCTTCTACACCGTGTACGGGGACGACGAGGAGCGGGCCGCCGCGGCCGCCGGCCTGGAGAGTGCCAAGGGCATCCTGCGCTCCGAGGTGGGCCGCGCGGCGGGCGTGAAGTTCACGCCGACCCTGGCCTTCGTCGCCGACGCCCTGCCGGACAACGCCCGCACCATCGAGGACCTCCTCGACAAGGCGCGCATGTCCGACGAGAAGGTGCGCGAGGCGTCCGCGGGCGCCGGGTACGCGGGCGAGGCCGACCCGTACCGCAAGCCCGGCGACGACGAGGACGACGCCGCCGAATGAGCAAGCAGACCCCGCCCGACGGCCTCGTCATCGTCGACAAGCCGTCGGGCTTCACCTCGCACGACGTCGTGGCCAAGATGCGCGGCATCGCCAGGACCCGCCGCGTCGGCCACGCCGGCACGCTCGACCCGATGGCCACCGGCGTCCTCGTCCTCGGCATCGAGAAGGCGACCAAGCTCCTCGGGCACCTCGCCCTCACCGAGAAGGAGTACCTGGGCACCATCCGCCTGGGCCAGAACACCCTCACGGACGACGCGGAGGGGGACCTCACCTCCTCGGCCGACGCCTCCAAGGTCGCCCGGGACGCCATCGACGCCGGCATCGCCAAACTGAGCGGCGACATCATGCAGGTGCCGTCCAAGGTCAGCGCCATCAAGATCAACGGCGTGCGCTCGTACAAGCGGGCCCGCGACGGCGAGGACTTCGAGATCCCGGCCCGCCCGGTGACCATCTCCTCCTTCTCGGTGTACGACGTCCGTGACGCCGTCGCCGAGGACGGCACCCCCGTCCTCGACCTGGTCGTCTCGGTGGTCTGCTCCTCCGGCACCTACATCCGCGCCCTCGCCCGCGACCTGGGCGCCGACCTCGGCGTCGGCGGCCATCTCACCGCCCTGCGCCGCACCCGCGTCGGCCCCTACAAGCTGGACTCGGCGAAGACGCTCGACCAGCTCCAGCAGGAGCTGACCGTGATGCCGATCGCGGAGGCGGCCGCCGCCGCGTTCCCCCGCTGGGACGTCGACGCCAAGCGCGCCCGGCTGCTCCTCAACGGCGTCCGCCTGGAGCTGCCCGACGAGTACGCCGAGGCCGGTCCCGTCGCCGTCTTCGACCCCGAGGGCGGCTTCCTGGCCCTGGTCGAGGCGCAGAAGGGGAAGGCGAAGAGCCTGGCCGTGTTCGGCTGAGGCGCTTCTCTTCTTGCCCGTGGAGCGGCGAACACGGGGTTGTGCTGCGCCGCCGCTCCACGGTCCCCCCTCGGTTCCCCCACCCCTAGGGTGTATCCAACCGCCCCCGTTCATTCACCCGTCCGGGCAGGCGCTCGGAGTGAACCGAGGGAGCGCAGGGGGGCGCGTTCATTCCGCGATCTGTCCCGCTGATCATCCGGCCCCTACCGTCGAACGGAGGGCACGCGGGCGCGGCGGGGAGGTACCACGATGGCGGGACGGGACCCGCGGACCGGCGGCGGCCACCGCGCACCCACCGAACCCACGGGCGTCTTCCCCGCCCATCCGGACCATCCGGACGCCTTCCACGCACAGCTGGACGCCTCCCTCGTCCGCATCCGCGACCTCGCCGGCCGCCCCCGCGGCACCGGCTTCGCCGCCGACCACCACGGCACGGTCCTCACCAGCCACGAGGCCGTCGACGGCCTGCCCCGACTCGTCCTGTACGGCGCAGGCGACCGCAGCTGCGTCGTGACCGCCGACGCCGTCACACCCCTCCCGGAGCTCGACCTGGCCCTCGTCCGCACCGAGGGACTCGGCGCGGACCCGCTCCCGGTGACCGTGCGCGACCACGTCGAGACCGGCACGTACGTCAGACTGCTCGCGGGCTGCTGGCGCGAGGCGCGGGTGCTGGCCGAGGCGACGGTCACGTACACGGCCACGGACCGCTTCCACCTGCTCGACGGCGCGCTGGAGCTGGCGATCGGCACGGCGGGCCGGGACGCGCTGCGGCTGGGCGGGGGCGCGGCCGGCGGACCGGTGCTGGACGCCGCGACCGGCACGGTCGTCGCCGTCCTGGGCACCGCCCTGCAGTCCGACCACCGGGACGTCGGCTTCGCCGTCCCGCTGCGCCCCGCCGCGGGCCCACTGGCCGAGCTCCTCGCCCGTAACGCGGCGACCGTCCCCGCCTACGGCGCCGACCTCAACCTGGCGGGCGTCCTGGAGCTCACGGCCACCTCGGTGGGCTCGGACGGCCTGCCGGGAGCGCTGTCGGGCTGCCTCGGCCGGACCGACGGCGGATCTTTCGGCTCCGTCGGCTCCGTCGGTTCCGTCGGTTCCGTCGGTTCCGTCGGTTCCTTCGGTTCCTTCGGCGCGACGGTCGCACCCGTCGAACGCGCCGTCCCGGCCCGGGAGTTCGCCGCGTTCGCGACGAGCCCGGCGGCCGTCCTCGCCCTCGTCGGCGCCCCCGGCAGCGGTCGTACGACGGAACTCGCGGCCCTCGCCGCCCGCCGCAACCGGGGCCCCCGACCGCAGCCCACGCTGTGGCTGCGCGGCGCCGACCTGAGGGACGAGGACGCCTCGGTCGCGGACGCGGCCCGCAGGGCGTTGGTCCGGGCGGGACGCATCGTGGCCGCCGGCGCCCCTGGTTCCACCGGCGCCTCCGGCGGCTCCGGCGTCCTCGGGGACATCGGCGTCGAGCGGCTCGCCCGGCTCGCCCGTGCCGAAGGGCGGCCGTTGCTGCTGCTGCTCGACGGGCCCGAGGAGATGCCTCCCGTGCTCGCGCACCGGCTTTCCGAGTGGACCGACGGGACGGTCGAGTGGCTGCGGGAGAGCGGGGCGCGGCTGGTGGTGGCGTGTCGGGCGGAGTACTGGGAACGGGCGGGCGCGGAGTTCCCGCCCGGGACGCTGTACGGGACGGCGCAGGGAGGCGAAGAGGCGCGGGACGCGCTGCCGCCCTGCGTCCCGCTCGGCGACCTCACCCCCGACGAGGCCCGGGAGGTCCGCGCCCGTCACGCCGTGCCCGACACCGCGCTCGCCGCCGCCGACGCCCGACACCCCCTCACCCTCCGTCTGCTCTCCGAGATCCGCGCCGCCCTCCCCGACGCCCCGCCCGCCGCCGCCCCCGTGGACCGCGACGACGTCCTCTCCGCCTACCTCGACCTGATGTGCCTGCGTGTGGCCGTGCGCCTCGCCGCCGAGAACGGTCTGCGCGGCGCCGCCGTACGACGGCTCGCGGCGAAGGTCTCCGGGCAGGTGCACGAGGCCGCCCGCCGCAGTCTCGGGCCGGGGCAGGGAGAGCTGGACCGGGAGTCGTTCGAGGCGGTGTTCCCCTGGGGTCCGGCGCCCGCCCGGCTCGGCGGCGGCACCGGCTGGGCGTCCGCCGTCCTCACCGAGGGGCTGCTGGTGCCCGCGGGCGACGGCTACCGGTTCGCCCACGAGGAACTCGCCGACTGGATCCAGGGCGTCCACCTCGACCTGGACGAGGCTTTGCGTGCCCTGGTCCACCGCCGACGCACCCCCGACGACCGCCCTTCCCTCCCCGTCCCGCACCACCGCATCGGCCCCGTCGTCCAGGCCCTGCTGCTCCTCGCCCGCCAGCACGGCACACCGCAACTGGCCGAGCGTCTGCGCGAGTTGGCCCACGCCCTGGACGCCGACCCGGGCTCGTGGTGGGCCGCCCGGCTGCTCGCCGAGACCCTGCTGCGCGTCCCGGACGCCACCCCGTACACCGACGTCCTGCGGATCCTCGCCGACCGGATCGTCGGGGGAGGGGCGGGGGCGGAGGAGACCGGCGGCCGTGCGGAAGCCGGTGGGCGGGCTGAGTTCGGCCATGCCTTCTGGACGCGGCTCGTCCTCGCGCCCGCCGCCCGTCTCGACCTCCTGCGCCGCCTGGTCCTCGCCGACGCGGCCCCGGGCGATGCGGGCGATGCAGGCCATGCGGGCGATGCGGGCCATGCGGGCGCCGCGCCGCCCCGCTATCTCGACGCCGTCGCCCGGCTTCTCGCCGCCGACCCCACCGCCGTACAGCCGCAGCTCGTCCGGTGGTTCGACGACGAGCGGGCGTTGCCCGCGACCCCGCACGCCACCGTGGCGACGGCCGCGCAGGCGTTGCTGCACACGCATCGGCACCGCGCCCTGGACGATCTCGCGGAGGTGCTCGTCGACCGAACGCACCGGCGGGCCGACGAGCTGCTGGCCGTGCTGGCGGAGGAGGAGCCGTCCGCGCTGTGCCGGGCCGTGGACCGATGGGCGCGCGACGAGCGGCCGTACCGGCGGGTCGCGGCGATGGACTACGGGCTGCGCGCCGCCCCGCACGTGACGACGGACGCCGACCGCCGGCTGCTGCGGTACGCGGCCCTCGCCCTGCTCGCCCGCCCCGCCGACGACGCCCTGCACGGCGGCGCGCTCGCCCTGCTCGTACGGGATCCGCGAAGCCGGGACCGGCATCTCCCGCGGGCGTTGGAGCGGTTCGGGGACGGCGATCCCCAGCTGCCGCCGAGCGCGCTGTTCGCCGCCCTGACCACGCACCCCGAGCCGGTCCTGGAGGCCTTCCGGACCCGGCTGCGCCGCCCCGACGCGGACGCCGGCCGCATCCTGCGCACGCTCGCCGACGTCACCACGTCCCCGCTCGCCCGCCGGGTCGCCGCCCTCGTCGGGGAGGTGTCGGCGGACCGTCCGGAGACCGCAGGCGCCGTGGCCGGGTACGTCGACCGGCGCCTCGACCACGGCCCCGCCGCCCGCGCCGTCCTCCTTCCGCTGGTCACGGGCCTGCTGGACGGCGGCGGCCCGGAGCCCGTACGGGCCGCCCTGGCCGTCGTGCTGGCCGCGCCCGGCACGCCCGACTCCCGGCCGCTGCGCCGTGAACTGCTGGAGTTCCTGCTGGCGCACGAGCACGCCCCGGAGGTCCTGGACGCCGTCCTGCACGCGGCCGGGGAACGGACAGGGGAGGACCTGCGGGCCCTCGTCCACCGCACCGGCCTGCTCCTCGTCCGCACGCCGGACGGCGCGGCCCGCTTCGACCGCGGACTGGTCGACCTGGCCCGGCACGTCCCCGGGTTCGCCGCGCAGGTGGTGGACTGGCTCACGGACGCGCCGGGGGAGTGGGCGGCCGTGGTCGGCCCCAGCGCGCGCCGCATGATCGAGAACCTGGCGGGGGTGCGGGTGCCCGCCTGACCGTGCATCGGGTCACACCCCCATGCCGATGCGGGCCGGGAGCACCCGGCATGGCACTCTTAGAGCTGCGTAAGAGGCAAGGAAACATACGGACACGGGTTCGAGGAGAGCGGTCACAGTGCAGCGCTGGCGTGGCTTGGAGGACATCCCCGAGGACTGGGGACGCAGCGTCGTCACCATCGGCTCCTACGACGGGGTCCACCGCGGGCACCAGCTGATCATCCGGCACGCCGTGGACCGCGCCCGCGAGCTGGGCGTCCCCGCCGTCGTCGTCACCTTCGACCCCCACCCCAGCGAGGTCGTCCGCCCCGGCAGCCACCCGCCGCTGCTCGCCCCGCACCACCGCCGCGCCGAACTGATGGCGGAGCTCGGCGTCGACGCGCAGCTGATCCTCCCCTTCACGCAGGAGTTCTCCAAGCTGTCCCCGGCGGACTTCGTGGTCAAGGTCCTGGTCGACAAGCTGCACGCCAAGGCGGTCGTCGAGGGCCCCAACTTCCGCTTCGGCCACAAGGCCGCGGGCAACGTCGACTTCCTCACCGAGCAGGGCAAGGTCTACGACTTCGAGGTCGAGGTCGTCGACCTGGTGCTGTGCGGCGAGGCGGGCGGCGGCCAGCCGTTCTCCTCGACCCTGACCCGACGCCTCGTCGGCGAGGGCGACGTGGCGGGCGCCGCGGAGATCCTCGGCCGGCCGCACCGTGTCGAGGGCGTCGTGGTGCGCGGGGCGCAGCGGGGGCGGGAACTCGGCTTCCCCACGGCGAACGTGGAGACGCTGCCGCACACCGCGATCCCGGCCGACGGCGTCTACGCCGGCTGGCTGCACGCGGACGGCGAGGCCATGCCGGCCGCGATCTCCGTCGGCACGAACCCGCAGTTCGACGGCACCGAGCGCACGGTGGAGGCGTACGCCATCGACCGCGTCGGCCTCGACCTGTACGGCCTGCACGTCGCCGTCGACTTCCTCGCCTTCGTGCGCGGCCAGGCGAAGTTCGACTCGCTGGAGGGTCTGCTGGAGCAGATGGCGGTGGACGTGCAGCGCTGCCGGGAGCTGGTGGCGGCGGAGTAGCCGACCTGTTCCACGGCTGTTTCTGCGTCTGTTCCCACGACGAACGAAGGGCGGCCGGTGTCCTCGGACACCGGCCGCCCTTCGTTCGTCTACTGCCGCTACTGCCTCACTGCTGCGGGGGCTGCGGCTGGTGGGGGTAGCCGTAGCCCGCGGGGGGCTGCGGGGGGTACGGCTGGCCGGGCTGCGGAGGCTGGGGATGCTGTTGCGGGTACGGCTGGCCCGGTTGGGGCTGCGGCGGGTACGGCTGGCCCGGGATCTGCTGACCGGGGTAGGGCTGTCCCGGCGTGGGCTGTCCGGGCATGGAGTGGCCCGGCATGGGCGGGGAGGCCACCGGCGGCGGGTTGCCGTCGTTGGTCCACAGGCCGTGCATCTGCTGGTGCCGGACGAAGTCCTCCGCGACCATCGCCGCGAGGTTGAAGTAGGACTCCCGCACCTTCGGCCGCATCATGTCGAGGTCGACCTCGGCGCCGGCCGCCAGATGCTCGTCGAACGGTACGACGACGACGCCCCTGCAGCGGGTCTCGAAGTGCGACACGATGTCCTCGACCTTGATCATCTTGCCGGTCTCGCGGACCCCGGAGATGACGGTGATGGACCGAGAGACGAGTTCGGCGTACCCGTGCGCCGACAGCCAGTCCAACGTCGTGCTGGCACTGCTCGCACCGTCCACCGACGGCGTGGAGATGATGATGAGCTGGTCGGCGAGGTCGAGCACCCCGCGCATCGCGCTGTACAGCAGGCCGGTGCCCGAGTCGGTGAGGATGATCGGGTACTGCTTGCCGAGGACGTCGATCGCGCGCCGGTAGTCCTCGTCGTTGAAGGTCGTGGACACGGCCGGGTCGACGTCGTTGGCGATGATCTCCAGACCCGAGGGCGCCTGCGAGGTGAACCGCCGGATGTCCATGTACGAGTTGAGGTACGGGATCGCCCCGACGAGGTCGCGGATGGTGGCCCCGGTCTCGCGCCGCACCCGGCGGCCGAGCGTGCCGGCGTCCGGGTTGGCGTCGATCGCGAGGATCTTGTCCTGCCGCTCGCTGGCGAGGGTGGAGCCGAGCGCGGTGGTGGTCGTGGTCTTGCCCACACCGCCCTTGAGGCTGATGACGGCGATGCGGTAGCAGGACAGCACCGGCGTCCGGATCAGCTCGAGCTTGCGCTGCCGCTCGGCCTCCTCCTTCTTTCCGCCGATCTTGAAGCGGGAGGAGCCTGCGCCCGGTCGGCCGCTCTTCGCCTTCTGCTTCTTGTTGTTCAGCAGCCGGTCGGAGGACAGCTCCACGGCAGCGGTGTAACCCAGCGGCGCGGCACCGGGGTTGACCGGCTGCCGATGGTCGTGCTGGATCGGCTGCGGCCAAGCGGCTCCGGCCCGGGGGTCGAGGGGCTGCTGGGGAGGCTGCGGGGCCTGAGGGAGCTGGTAAGCGTCAGGGGCGGGGGGTTGGGGGGCTTGCGGAGCGGCCGGAGCGGTTCCCTGCGGGGGTTGGAGGGGGAAGCCCTGGGGCGCGTTCAGGGGTGCGTTCTGCGGGGGGCCCTGGGGGAATCCCTGAGGGGCGCCCTGGGGACCGCCCTGCGGGCCGGCCGTCGGGGGCTGCGCGTCCGCTTGCGGCGGGATGCCGGGGTGGGCGGGGTACGGCTGGGGGGCGTGCGGTGCGTGGGGCACTTGCGGCGCCGGGGGCTGGGGGAAGCCGTAGCCGCCGGGGGCGGCCGGAGGCGTGGGCGCGGACGGCTGCGGGAAACCGTAGCCGGGCTGGCCGTGGGGGGCAGGGGGCTGGGACTGCGGCGGCTGGGGCTGGGGTTGGGGCTGCGGGAAGCCGTAGCCCGGCTGCTGGGCGGGGGGTTGCTGCGCTGCCGCCGGTTCCGGGGCGGGTGGCTGGGGGAAGCCGTAGCCGGGCTGCGGCGCCGGCGGGGCGGGCTCCGGGGCCTGCTGGTTCTGCTGGTTCCAGGCCGGTGGCGCAGGCGGGGCCGCCTGCGGCTGGGCCGGCCACTGGGCGGCAGGAGCGGGCGCGGCGGGCTGATACGACGGCGGCAGCGGGGGCAGTTCGCCCGGCGAGGCGGGCGGGGGAGTCCAGGCGGGCGGCGCGGCGGGGACGACGTCCTGGGGCGCGCTGTCCTGAGGCTCGGGGGCCTCCGCGTCCGCGGGGACGGCGTCCTGAGGCTCGGGGACGGCGACGGGGACGGCGTCGGAGGGAACGGCATCCGAGGGAGCGGCGTCCGAGGGGCTGGATGTGTCTGTGGGGACGGCGTCCGACGGTTCGTCGGTGACGGAGTCGTCCTGCGGCACGGCGTCCTCGACGGCGACGGCGTCCTGGACGACGGCAGCACCCCCGGGCTCCGCGTCCGTCACGGCCTCGGCGTCCTGAGGCGCGGCGGCCTCGGACACGACCTCGGCGGGCCCAGCGGCGTCGACCTCGTCGGCCGTACCGTCGATCGCGGGCTCGGCCTCCACATCGACATCCGCCGCCGAGTCCGCGGCGGCCTCGCTCGCACCCGAGTCCGCCTCAGGCACGGCCTGCGAACCGTCCGCTGCGACCTCCGAGGCCTCAGCGGGCCCGTCGGCAGAGCCGTCGCCGTCCTCGGCCTCCACCGAAGCGGCGTGCTCCGCGATCTCCCGCTTGAGGGCGACCGCCGAGAAACGCATCGTGGCGCCGCTCTCCAGGTCCCCGTTGCCCGAACCGTCCTCCTCGGCGGCCTGCGGCCCCTGGGGCTCGAACCCGCCGTCCGTCGGAAGTCCGGGCACGGCGACCGGCTCCCCGACGGGGGGAGCGGCAGGCGCGGAGGGCGGTACGGAGGGCGGTACGGGGGGCGCGAACGGCAGCCCGAGCCCCTGGCCCGGCGGCGTGAACGGCACACCCGGAGCCGGAGCCGGACCCGGGGCAGGAGGCACAGGCGGTGCGAACGGCGCCCCAGGCCCGGCGGCGGGCACGGGCGGCGCGAACGGCAGTCCCTGGACCCCCGGGACCGGTGGAGCCGGCGGCGCGGGCGGGGCGAACGGAGCCTCCGGCGTGCCCGGCGCGCCAGGCACCGCAGGGTTCGCGTCCGCAGCCCCCGTCGGGCCTCCCGCCGTACCCCCGCCCGCGTTCTGCGTGTACCAGGCGGGCGGTGCGTAGTCGATGGTGAACTCGCCCGTCGTCTCGATGGCGGACTCCGCGTCGGGCTGGTCATCGCCGGGTGTGGCCCAGCCCCCGCGGTTCCCGTCCCGATCGCTGCTCACAGTTCCTCCTGATGTGGTCGAGCACCCTCATGCCGTGCCGGGGCGACCGTTTTCTTGTCGTCCGAAGTGGTTCGAGGCGGTCTGAGGTCGTCCGATGCGTCGGCCCTCCCCCGGAGACGTCGACGCCCACCCCAAGGCTTTTTTCGGCGTCGCGTCCCGCACCAGCCTAATCATCGGACGCCCCGCCTCGGCAGGCCCGCCCACCCCTCAGAACCAGTCCACCACGTCACCAACTCCCCGATGGGGGAGCCCGAGTTCATCACGTCACCCAACAAACCGGCCAAAACGTCCGAAGTGCCGCGCAGGGACGGCGAAGAAGCTGTCACCAAGCCGTCACCAAACCGCCTGACAGCTGTTCGGCGTCCGCCTCAGTCCGCCTCAGTCCGCCTCAGTCCGCCTCAGTCCGCCTCAGTCCGCCTCAGTCCGCCCAGTCCACTCGGTCCATCCGCCGAGGCGTGCCCAGCAACCCGATCTCCGCATCCGTGGGCTGCGTCCTCACATGCTGCCGGTCGCGGTCGGCGCACCACAGGGTGAGGCCGTCGACGAGCGTGGGCAGTGCCTCCACATCCCCCTGGGGGAGCGTCAACATCCGGCTCAATTCCCCGGCTTCGTCCGGCGTGATCCGCTGCACGCCGACGAGCCGGGCCTGTCGCAGCAACCGCGGGGCGGTCGGACTGCGACACGGCAGCAGCGCCGGCACGGACTGCCAGGACCCGGAGGCGACGTCGAGGCGGGCGAGTGCCGCGCTGACGTGCCGCGCTGACGTGCCGCGCTGACGTGCCGCGCCGACGTGCCGCGCTGACGTGCCGCGCCGACGTGCCGCGCCGATGTGCCGGGCCGCGCCCAGGACGTCGTGTGCCGGGCGGGCAGCGGCGCCAACTGCCGGCGACCACCTCGGCCGACTCGTAGGACAGCACGTCGGCCGTCTCCTCGTATTCCGCCCGATGTTCCGATTCCAGCCGCAACGCACCAGGCTGTACGACGGGGGAGAGGTCGCCGTCGGTCCCGGTGGGCTCGCCGGGGGCATCTCGAGGAGGAGTCCGGGGGAGCGAGACGCCGCTGATCGTGAGGAAGCCGGCGTTGGAGCGCGCCCGCCGTCAGCGGTTCCCGCTGTTCCACGGGACCGGCACGAGAGGGTAAGTACCGTCCGCCACCCCGTGTCACGGGGCCGCGGGCCGCCGCGCGATCCTACTGACTGCTCGTGCGACGAACGGGCGGTAGGGTGCCGGATGTTCGCGTGAGCACACGCTAACAGGGCAGAAGCAGCCGGGATGTTCCGGGCGATTCCGGAGCGGACACGGGACCTTCACACCGCCGACGCGGAAGCATCGCGAGCGGAAGCATCGCGAGCGGAAGCATCGCGAGCGGATGCGTGATGGGCGGAAGCAGCACTGAAGCATCACTGAGGGGGAGCAGCAGGTGAGCATCACGGCCTCCGCGGCAGCCACCGGAGGAGGGCGCGCGACGGGCGTCGCCGCAGCGGGGACGGGCCTCGGCTTCTGCCGGGTCACGATCGTCGCGCCCGACAGCCGGATCGACGTGGCTCTGTCCGACGACATCCCGGTCGTCGACCTCTCCCCGGAGATCCTCCGGCCCGCCCGGCAGACCCCTGCCGAGGGCGACCCGGTCGGCTACCACCTCGTACACCGGGACGGAGCCGTCCTCGACGGCGACCTCCGCACCCTGCGCCCCTCCCCGAGTCGCCGCCGCCCGCCGTCCAGGACGACGTGTCCGAGGCGGTCGCCGCGGCCGTGACCCGCGGGCACACCCTGTGGTGCGGCGACCTCCTGGGACGGTTCACGGAGATCGCCGAGAGCTTCGTCCCGGTGACCCTGCCGACCCTGGTGCCGTCGGCCCTGGCCGTCTTCGACGTGTACACGGCCGCCCGGTCGATGACCGGCTGACCCGCCCGCCCACTGCGACGCCGACAGCCAACGGAAAGGAACGTCGAGCGTGAGCTTCGGCCCACCCCCCTCCCTCTACACCCAGTCGACCGTGACCGCGGAGGCCCTCCAGCGCACGCGCCGCCGCAAGTGGGCGGTCGGCCTGCTCGCGCTCGTCCTCGTCGCGGCGCTCGGCGTCGGCGGCTGGCTGCTCCGTTCCGGCGCCGACGACGGCACGAAGACCTCGGACCAGCCGGTCGCCGCCGGCCAGGGACGCCTCGACGTCCGGGAGTCGGTCGAGGAGCCGCCCGCGAGCACCGTGGGCAAGATGGCCTTCCGTTTCTCCGTGGACGACATGGGCCCCGGCGAGCACTTCGAGCTGCCGGGCATGTGGGCCACGGACAAGATCCTCGCCAAGGGCATCAACAAGACCGTCGTCGGCCTCACCGTCGGCACCGACGCCTCCCCCGGCGACGAGAAGTGGAAGCTCCCCCTCGACGGCCCGATCTGCGGCTACACCCGCCATGTCACCGGCGACAACCGCACGGCCGTCCTCTTCCGGGCGAACGACCGCGGCGGCGCCTACTGCAACCACGTGGCCTTCTTCGACCTCGACGACGGCCGCGAGGTCTGGGAGGGCGACTTCCCCTACTCCCAGTACGGCGACGACCCGGGCATGGCCACCGGCGGCGACGACCAGGACGCCCCGAGCGTGACCCTGACCCACGGCACGGTCGTCGTGACCTGGGGCGGCGGCACCGACGCGTACAGCATGGACACGGGCAAGCGCCGCTGGCGTACGACGTCGACCGGCGCCTGCCAGGACATGGGCGCGGCCGGCGGAGGCGCGCTCATCGTCCGCCAGCAGTGCTGGAACGACGACGAGAGCCTCCCCGTCGACTCGCTGGAGCGCGTCGCCTACAAGGCCCGCAAGATCGACCCGAACACCGGCGACGTCCTGTGGACCTACTCCGCCGCGAAGGGCATCCGGGACCTCGACATCCCCTCCGCCGAACCGGCCGTCCTCGCCGTCCAGGCCGGCGAGATCGGCATCTCCGAACTGCTCTCCCTCGACGCCGAGGGCGCCGACCGGGCGACGATCCGCCTCCAGAACGGCACCTACGTGGGGGAGTGCTCGACGTACGACGACTACCTCGTCGTAGACGACTGCCCGACCATCGCCGTCGGCGCCGACCAGGTCTTCCTTCGCAGCAAGGAGACGGGTGACAAGGCCGACGCCAACTGGATCGTCGGCTTCGAGCTGGCCACCGGCAACACCACCAAGAAGTTCGACTCCGGCCCGGGCTCGCTGCTGTACCCGGTGCGGATGAGCGGCGGCCGGCTCCTCGCCCTGCGCGAGAGCGACGACCACATCGCGCCCACGGCGCTCGTCGGCCTGGACCCGAAGACGGGGAAGGAGACCCCGTACTTCTACTTCAACCTGCCGGCCGAGGCCGAGACGATGACCATGACGGAGTACAACGACATCCTCGTCCAGGACGGGCGCGTCTTCTTCGGCAGGAAGAAGGTCGACGGCCCCACCGCCGACGAGCCGAAGTGGATCTACCTGGTCCTCGGCATCGAGAGCACCGGGAGCACGGGGAGCGCCGGGAGCACGGAGAACGCGCGGAACGGCGAGAACACGGAGAGCACGGGGAACGGCAAGAGCACGGAGAACGCGGGGAACGGCGAGAGCGGCGCGTCGCGCACGCCGTGACCGCTGCACGGCGGCGGCCGGCCCCGGGGTGTCCCGAGAGCCGGCCGCCGCCGCGGCCAGGGTGCGACTACCGCGCGGCTACGGGGCCTCCGCCGCCTGCCCGCCGTTGTGCGGCGCGGGCTCCAGATCGAACTCGCCGTCCCGGGCGCCCAGCACGAAGGCCCGCCACTCCGCCTCCGTGTAGCGCAGCACGGTGTCCGGGTCGAGCGACGACCGCATCGCCACCGCCCCGTCGGGCAGCTCGGCGATCTCGACGCGCTCCTCGTGCTCCTCCGCGCCGGGCGCGCACGTCCACACGACGCCGGAGATGTCGAGCGCGTACAGCTCGTCCCGCTCCCGCTCCTTGCGTGCCTTGATCTCCGCTTGCGTCTCCGTCTCCGCCATCCCGCAGCGACCCCTTCCCCATGTACGGTCCACGGTGCGGTCCACTTTCGACCGCGATCGACCCACGATCGATCCGGGCAGTCACCCTAGTCGCCCCCTCCGCTCCACCGGGCGGATCCGATACCGGGGCGAAGTTGCCCGCCACCTCCTGGTACCCTGGCTGACGGCCGTTTGTGTACGCACCCCCGGAACCCCTCAGGAAACCCTGACCGGTCCCGGAGGCCGCGCCCAGCGGATCCCCGCCTCCCGAGTTACCGAAGCTCCCCCGAGACAAAGACCGGGGGCACTCGGCGGCCACCCACAGACTACGAGGAGTACGCGTGTCGCTCGACGCCGCTACGAAGAAGCAGATCATCGGCGAGTTCGGCCAGAAGGAGGGCGACACCGGCTCCCCCGAGGTCCAGGTCGCCATGCTCTCCCGTCGGATCTCCGACCTGACCGAGCACCTCAAGACCCACAAGCACGACCACCACTCCCGTCGTGGTCTGCTCATCCTGGTCGGTCAGCGCCGTCGGCTGCTGCAGTACCTGGCCAAGAAGGACATCCAGCGCTTCCGTGCGCTGGTCGACCGCCTCGGCATCCGCCGCGGTGCGGCCGGCGCCAAGTAAGACGCCATGAAGGGAGCGGTTCCCCTGATCATCGGGGACCGCTCCCTTTGCCGTATGTGGGGAAACATGCGGAGTGTCACTCACTCTTTGTAGTGTGGTAGCACAACGCAGTACGAACGACGCAGAACAAAGCACGCAGAACAGAGCACGAGGAGAGGCGCGAAGCGCACCAAGCCGCCGCCGGTCCTCGGTAGTGGCCCCCGGGGGAAGAGCCCCGGGTGCTTCGATCGAAGACCGGCCCGCACCGCACGGAGCGCTTCTCCGCCACCGTCCCCCTGCCACACGGGCAGCCACGGGACGAAAGACGACAAGTAACGGAGAAAACGCTAGTGGAGAACGAGACCCACTACGCCGAGGCCGTCATCGACAACGGCGCCTTCGGCACCCGCACCATCCGCTTCGAGACGGGCCGCCTGGCCAAGCAGGCCGCCGGCTCCGCCGTGGCGTACCTGGACGACGACACCATGGTGCTGTCGGCCACCACCGCCTCCAAGAACCCCAAGGACCAGCTCGACTTCTTCCCCCTCACGGTGGACGTCGAGGAGCGGATGTACGCCGCCGGCAAGATCCCCGGCAGCTTCTTCCGCCGTGAGGGCCGCCCCTCCGAGGACGCGATCCTCACCTGCCGCCTGATCGACCGCCCGCTGCGCCCGTCCTTCAAGAAGGGCCTGCGCAACGAGATCCAGGTCGTCGCCACGATCATGGCGCTCAACCCCGACCACCTGTACGACGTCGTCGCGATCAACGCGGCCTCCGCGTCCACGCAGCTGGCCGGTCTGCCCTTCTCCGGCCCGATCGGCGGCGTCCGCGTCGCGCTGATCAACGGCCAGTGGGTCGCCTTCCCGACGCACACCGAGCTCGAGGACGCCGTCTTCGACATGGTCGTCGCCGGTCGCGTCCTGGAGGACGGCGACGTCGCGATCATGATGGTCGAGGCCGAGGCCACCGAGAAGACCATCCAGCTGGTCGCGGGCGGCGCCGAGGCGCCGACCGAAGAGGTCGTCGCCTCCGGTCTGGACGCCGCGAAGCCCTTCATCAAGGTGCTCTGCAAGGCCCAGGCCGACCTCGCCGCCAAGGCCGCCAAGCCCACCGGCGAGTTCCCGGTCTTCCTCGACTACCAGGACGACGTCCTGGAGGCGCTGTCCGCCGCCGTCCGCCCGGAGCTCGCCTCCGCGCTGACGATCGCGGGCAAGCAGGACCGCGAGGCCGAGCTGGACCGCGTCAAGGCGCTCGCCGCCGAGAAGCTCCTGCCGGAGTTCGAAGGCCGCGAGAAGGAGGTCTCCGCCGCGTACCGCTCGCTCACCAAGCAGCTGGTCCGCGAGCGCGTGATCAAGGAGAAGAAGCGCATCGACGGCCGTGGCGTCACGGACATCCGTACGCTCGCCGCCGAGGTCGAGGCCATCCCGCGCGTGCACGGCTCGGCGCTGTTCGAGCGTGGCGAGACCCAGATCCTGGGCGTCACCACCCTCAACATGCTCCGGATGGAGCAGCAGCTGGACACCCTCTCCCCGGTGACCCGCAAGCGCTACATGCACAACTACAACTTCCCGCCGTACTCCGTCGGCGAGACCGGTCGCGTCGGCTCCCCCAAGCGCCGCGAGATCGGCCACGGCGCGCTCGCCGAGCGCGCCATCGTGCCGGTCCTGCCGACGCGCGAGGAGTTCCCCTACGCGATCCGTCAGGTGTCCGAGGCCCTCGGCTCCAACGGCTCGACGTCCATGGGCTCGGTCTGCGCCTCCACCATGTCCCTGCTGAACGCCGGTGTGCCCCTCAAGGCCCCCGTCGCCGGCATCGCCATGGGCCTGATCTCCCAGGAGATCAACGGCGAGACGCACTACGTCGCCCTCACCGACATCCTCGGTGCCGAGGACGCCTTCGGCGACATGGACTTCAAGGTCGCCGGCACCAAGGAGTTCGTCACCGCCCTCCAGCTGGACACCAAGCTGGACGGCATCCCGGCCTCCGTCCTGGCCGCCGCTCTCAAGCAGGCCCGTGACGCCCGCCTCCACATCCTCGACGTGATGATGGAAGCGATCGACACGCCGGACGAGATGTCCCCCAACGCCCCGCGGATCATCACCGTCAAGATCCCCGTGGACAAGATCGGCGAGGTCATCGGCCCGAAGGGCAAGATGATCAACCAGATCCAGGAGGACACCGGCGCCGAGATCACGATCGAGGACGACGGCACCATCTACATCGGTGCCCAGGTCGGCTCGCAGGCCGAGGCCGCCCGCGCCACGATCAACGGCATCGCCAACCCGACCATGCCGGAGGTCGGCGAGCGCTACCTGGGCACGGTCGTGAAGACGACCACCTTCGGTGCGTTCGTGTCGCTGCTCCCGGGCAAGGACGGTCTGCTGCACATCTCGCAGATCCGCAAGCTCGCCGGCGGCAAGCGCGTGGAGAACGTCGAGGACGTGCTCGGCGTGGGCGCCAAGGTCCAGGTCGAGATCGCCGAGATCGACTCCCGCGGCAAGCTCTCCCTGATCCCCGTGATCGAGGGCGAGGAAGGCTCTGAGGACGACAAGAAGGACGACGGCGACAAGTGACGTCCCGTAGCTCCACGACGACGGCCCGCACCTCTTCGGAGGCGCGGGCCGTCGCCCGTACGCAAACCCTGATCAAGGGGGCCGCCGGCATCGGAACGGTCCGCAAGACCACCCTCCCGGGCGGCCTGCGCATCGTCACCGAGACCCTGCCGTCCGTCCGCTCCGCGACCTTCGGCATCTGGGCGCACGTCGGCTCCCGCGACGAGACCCCGTCCCTGAACGGCGCCACGCACTACCTGGAACACCTTCTCTTCAAGGGCACCGGGCGCAGGTCCGCGCTGGACATCTCCTCCGCGATCGACGCGGTCGGCGGCGAGATGAACGCGTTCACCGCCAAGGAGTACACGTGCTACTACGCACGCGTGCTCGACGCCGACCTGCCGCTCGCCATCGACGTGGTCTGCGACATGCTCACGGGCTCCCTCATCCTCGAAGACGACGTCAACGTCGAGCGCGGCGCGATCCTCGAAGAGATCGCGATGACCGAGGACGACCCCGGCGACTGCGTGCACGACCTGTTCGCGCAGACGATGTTCGGCGACAACCCCCTCGGCCGCCCGGTCCTCGGCACCGTCGACACGGTCAACGCCCTCACCGCCGACCGCATCCGCCGCTTCTACAAGAAGCACTACGACCCGACCCACCTCGTGGTCGCGGCCGCCGGCAACATCGACCACAACACGGTCGTACGCCAGGTCCGCGCGGCCTTCGAGAAGGCGGGCGCCCTCAAGAACCCGGACGCCGCGCCGATCGCCCCGCGCGACGGACGGCGCACCCTGCGCACCGCCGGGCGCGTCGAGCTGATCGGCCGCAAGACCGAGCAGGCGCACATCGTCCTGGGCATGCCGGGCCTGGCCCGCACGGACGAGCGCCGCTGGGCGCTGGGAGTCCTCAACACGGCCCTCGGCGGAGGCATGTCCTCCCGCCTCTTCCAGGAGGTCCGGGAGAAGCGCGGCCTGGCCTACAGCGTGTACTCGTACACCTCGGGCTTCGCCGACTGCGGTCTCTTCGGCGTGTACGCGGGCTGCCGCCCCAGCCAGGTCCACGACGTGCTGAAGATCTGCCGCGACGAACTCGACCAGGTCGCCGCCGACGGTCTCACCGACGACGAGATCGGCCGCGCCATCGGCCAGCTCAGAGGCTCCACGGTCCTCGGCCTGGAGGACACGGGCGCGCTCATGAACCGCATCGGCAAGAGCGAGCTGTGCTGGGGCGAGCAGATGTCCGTCGACGACATGCTCACCCGGATAGCCGCGGTGACCCCGGACGAGGTCCGCTCCGTGGCCCGCGACATCCTGGGACAGCGCCCGTCGCTGTCGGTCATCGGCCCGCTCAAGGACAAGCAGGCCGCCCGGCTGCACGACGCGGTCGCCTAACTCACCCGTAAGGAAGCAGGAACATGAGCAAGCTGCGCGTGGCGGTCCTCGGCGCCAAGGGCCGGATCGGCGCCGAGGCGGTACGGGCGGTCGAGGCCGCCGAGGACATGGAACTGGTGGCCGCCCTGAGCCGGGGCGACAAGCTTGAGACGCTGGCGGAGAGCGGCGCCCAGGTCGCGGTCGAACTGACCACCCCGGACTCGGTCATGGCCAACCTCGACTACTGCGTAGGGCACGGCATCCATGCCGTCGTCGGCACCACGGGCTGGACCGACGAGCGCCTCGCGCAGCTGACGGGCTGGCTGGAGCGGTCCCCGGAGACGGGCGTGCTCATCGCGCCCAACTTCTCCATCGGGGCCGTCCTGACCATGAAGTTCGCGCAGATCGCCGCGCCCTACTTCGAGTCCGTCGAGGTCGTCGAGCTGCACCACCCGAACAAGGTGGACGCCCCCTCCGGCACCGCCACGCGCACCGCTCAGCTCATCGCCGAGGCGCGACGCGCGGCCGGCACGGCCCCCGCACCGGACGCCACGGCGACCGCTCTGGACGGCGCGCGGGGCGCGAACGTGGACGGCGTCCCCGTCCACGCGGTCCGGCTGCGCGGCCTCCTGGCCCACCAGGAGGTCCTGCTCGGCGGGGAGGGCGAGACCCTTACGGTCCGCCATGACTCGCTGCACCACAGCAGCTTCATGCCGGGCATCCTGCTCGGAGCCCGCCGGGTGGTGACGACTCCGGGCCTCACCTTCGGCCTGGAGAACTTCCTGGACCTGGGCTGACCGGGAAACCGCACACGACATGCGAGCCAAGCTCTCCTACGCCGTCACGGCCGTCGCCCTGGTCTTCTACTTCGTCCTGGTCGGCAGCCGCGGCGTCATGCTCATACAGACCGGCACCCTCCTGACCGTCACCTTCGGTGTGGCGGTGCTGATCCTGCCGGTCATCGGTGTGTGGTTCCTGTGGAAGAACACCCAGTTCGTCCACCGGGCCAACGCCCTCGCCGCCCAACTCGACGCCGAGGGCGGTCTGCCCGTCGACGAGCTGAAGCGCACCGCCGGCGGCCGTATCGACCGCGACTCGGCCGACGAGGTCTTCGCCAAGCGCAAGGCCGAGACCGAAGCGGCCCCCGACGACTGGCGCACCTGGTTCCGCCTCGCCGTCGCCTACCACGACGCCCGCGACACCCCCCGGGCCCGCAAGGCGATGCAACAGGCGATCGCACTGCACCGGTCCGCTGCCTGAATCCGCTCACCACGTCGCGCTCACCACGCCCGCTCACCACGTTCCGCTCACAAAGCAGTGGGGCCCGGTCCGCACCCACGGACCGGGCCCCATCACTTCGTTTTCGCCTCAGCCGCGCCGGTTCTCCGCGGCCCACGCCTCGATCGAGTCCGCGGCCCGGTCGAACGCCTCGGCCCGCCCCAGGAAGTCGGCCCCGTGCGTCGTCAGCAGCGCCGCACCGCCCTGCGCGGCCCGATCCTGCCGTACGAGCGTCAGGGCCTGTCCCTGCACGGTCCGCGGCAGGCCCAGCCAGCGCACCGGCTGCTGCACCGTACGGACCGCGGTGACCCGATCCCACGGCGTCGTCCGCGTCCTGAGGAAGCCGACGTGCCGCAGCCCGCGCGTGCTCACCCACACGCCCATCCGCAGCAGCCGCAGGGCGGCGACGATCACCAGCACCGAGACGCCGAAGACCACCCCGCCCTCCGACAGCGAGCCGGTCAACGCGATGATGACCGCCGCGAACAGCACGTACGAGGCGAGCAGCAGCGCCAGCGCGGCCACCGCGACCCGCCAGGGCCCGGGCCGGTAGGGGCGCCGCCAGCGCTCACGGTCGTCGAAGGGCAGGGCGACGTCGTCGGCTGCCTCGAACGCGCGGTCGGCCGTCAGGAAGGGCAGGGGCACGGCTGGTCCTCACTCAATCCATGCATGGGCTGTGCCCGGTGAGGCTATCCGGCAGGGTCCGCGCCCACCACCTTCGGGGGTCCGGAAGAGTCAGCGCCCCTCGGACGTCCGGGACGCCTGCGACTGCTGCGTCTGCGAGGAGTGGTCCAGGCTCAGCGCCGGCATGCCGATGACCAGCGAGCCCACCAGCGCGGCCACGATGGTGAGCCCCAGCAGCCAGCGCCCGGCCATCTGGCCGACGGAGGACCGCTCACGGGGTGGGGGAGTGACGTTGCTCCGGAACCTGTCGGCTTCCGCGAGGAAGGCGAACGGGACGGGTTCACGCCGACGGAACATCAGGGGGACCGCACCTTTCGGGGGAGAACAAAACGGCTTCACCGACACAGACGAGCGGCCGTCGCAAAAGGTGCCCATCGCGCAGAAATCGCTGGGGCCGGGCACCGCCCGAGCCGTGCCGGGTCCCCCGTAGAGTGGGCGCGAACCGCAGATGTGATGGGAAGGACCCCTCGTGACGCCCGCCGACGATGCCAAGCCGTCTCTCCGCAGTGATGTCACTGTTCAGCTGGTGAAATCCAGCGCATCGGACTCCGATGTCCTCTTCGCTGCTCGTGTCTCGACGGTCGGCGAGCAGTCCCTGGACGAGCTGGGCAAGGACCCGGAGCGCTCCAAGGGCTTGATCAACTACCTGATGCGGGACCGCCACGGAAGCCCCTTCGAGCACAACTCGATGACCTTCTTCATCAGCGCCCCGATCTTCGTGTTCCGCGAGTTCATGCGCCACCGCGTGGGGTGGTCCTACAACGAGGAGTCGGGCCGCTACCGGGAGCTGGATCCGGTGTTCTACGTGCCCGGCGAGTCGCGCAAGCTCGTCCAGGAGGGACGTCCCGGAAAGTACGTCTTCGTCGAGGGGACCCCGTCCCAGCACGAGACGGTCCGCAACGTCCTCGACGAGTCGTACCAGCAGGCGTACGCCGCCTATCAGAAGCTGCTCGCCGAGGGCGTCGCCCGCGAGGTCGCCCGCGCGGTCCTCCCGGTCGGCCTCTTCTCCTCGATGTACGCCACCTGCAACGCCCGCTCGCTGATGCACTTCCTCGGCCTGCGCACCCAGCACGAGCTGGCCAAGGTCCCGTCCTTCCCGCAGCGCGAGATCGAGATGGTCGGCGAGCTGATGGAGGCGGAGTGGGCCAAGCTCATGCCGCTCACCTACGCGGCCTTCAACGGCAACGGTCGCGTCGCCCCGTGACGAAGGCCTGTTCTCCCTCGCGGCACACATGTGCGGTTCATCCGTGTGAAGTGTCCGTATTGCGGCATTTGGAGAAGTTCATCTAGCCTGATCAAACGGACCCGGCACTGCTTGAACCCCCGAGCAGGCAGTGCCGGGTTCCATCTTTGTCCTGACTTTTCGCAACCCCCCGAGGGCAGACCCCGGGGTGAGCAACGAGTAGCGTGTCACCCATGGCTCCGACCTCCACTCCGCAGACCCCCTTCGGGCGGGTCCTCACCGCCATGGTCACGCCGTTCACGGCGGACGGCGCACTCGACCTCGACGGCGCACAGCGGCTCGCCACCCACCTGGTGGACGCAGGCAACGACGGCCTGATCGTCAACGGCACCACCGGTGAGTCCCCGACCACCAGCGACGCGGAGAAATCGGACCTGGTACGAGCCGTCCTGGAGGCCGTCGGCGACCGGGCCCATGTCGTGGCCGGCGTCGGCACCAACGACACCCACCACAGCATCGAGCTCGCCCGCGCCGCGGAGCAGGCGGGCGCGCACGGCCTCCTGGTCGTCACCCCGTACTACAACAAGCCCCCGCAGGAGGGCCTGTACCGCCACTTCACGGCCATCGCCGACGCCACCGAGCTGCCGGTCATGCTCTACGACATCCCCGGCCGCAGCGGCGTCCCGATCAGCACCGAAACACTCGTCCGGCTGGCCGAGCACCCGAGGATCGTCGCCAACAAGGACGCCAAGGGCGACCTCGGCCGAGCCAGCTGGGCCATCGCGCGCACCGGCCTGGCCTGGTACTCCGGCGACGACATGCTGAACCTGCCGCTGCTCTCCGTGGGCGCGGTCGGCTTCGTCTCGGTCGTCGGCCATGTGGTCACCCCCGACCTGCGCGCCCTCGTCGAGGCATTCGTCGCGGGCGAGGTCCAGAAGGCCACGGAGATCCACCAGAAGCTGCTCCCGGTCTACACGGGCATGTTCCGCACCCAGGGCGTCATGACGACGAAGGCCGCACTCGCCCTCCAGGGCCTGCCCGCCGGCCCGCTGCGCGCCCCCATGGTCGAGTGCTCGCCCGAAGAGGTCGCACAGCTCAAGATCGATCTTGCCGCAGGCGGGGTACAGCTCTGACAACAGACTTCACAACTGAATAGCACCGAATGAGCAGGCCACCGGTGCCTGCGATCCACACGACAACTGCATTCGCACGAACGTCACGCGCGCCACGTGCCCTACCGGTACGTGGCGTGCGTGTTTGAGGAGAGTCTTTTGAGTCATCCGCATCCCGAACTGGCCCCGCCCCCGCCGCTCCCCAAGGGCGGCCTCCGGGTCACCCCGCTCGGCGGGCTCGGCGAGATCGGCCGCAACATGACGGTCTTCGAGTACGGCGGCCGTCTGCTGATCGTCGACTGCGGAGTGCTCTTCCCCGAGGAGGAGCAGCCCGGAATCGACCTGATCCTGCCGGACTTCACGTCCATCCGAGACCGCCTCGACGACATCGAGGGCATCGTCCTCACGCACGGTCACGAGGACCACATCGGCGGCGTCCCCTACCTCCTCCGCGAGAAGCCGGACATTCCGCTGATCGGCTCCAAGCTGACCCTCGCACTGATCGAGGCGAAGCTCCAGGAGCACCGGATCCGCCCGTACACCCTCGAGGTGTCCGAGGGGAACCGTGAGCGCATCGGCCCCTTCGACTGCGAGTTCGTCGCGGTCAACCACTCGATCCCCGACGCCCTCGCCGTGGCGATCCGCACCCCCGCCGGCATGGTGGTCCACACGGGTGACTTCAAGATGGACCAGCTCCCGCTGGACAACCGTCTGACGGATCTCCACGCGTTCGCACGGCTGAGCGAGGAAGGCATCGACCTCCTTCTCTCCGACTCGACGAACGCCGAAGTCCCCGGTTTCGTGCCGCCCGAGCGGGACATCTCCAACGTCCTGCGCACGGTCTTCGGCAACGCCCGCAAGCGGATCATCGTGGCCAGCTTCGCCAGCCACGTCCACCGCATCCAGCAGATCCTGGACACCGCGCACGAGTACGGCCGCCGGGTCGCCTTCGTGGGCCGCTCGATGGTCCGCAACATGGGCATCGCACGCGACCTCGGCTATCTGAAGGTCCCGCCGGGCCTGGTCGTGGACGTCAAGACCCTCGACGACCTCCCGGACCACGAGGTGGTCCTGGTCTGTACGGGCTCCCAGGGCGAGCCGATGGCGGCCCTGTCCCGCATGGCCAACCGCGACCACCAGATCCGCATCGTCCCCGGCGACACGGTGATCCTGGCGTCGTCGCTCATCCCCGGCAACGAGAACGCGGTCTACCGCGTGATCAACGGCCTGACCCGCTGGGGCGCGAACGTCGTCCACAAGGGCAACGCCAAGGTCCACGTCTCGGGCCACGCCTCCGCGGGCGAGCTGCTGTACTTCTACAACATCTGCCGCCCGAGGAACCTGATGCCGGTCCACGGCGAGTGGCGTCACCTGCGCGCCAACGCCGAGCTGGGAGCCCTGACGGGCGTCCCGCACGACCGCATCGTCATCGCCGAGGACGGCGTCGTCGTCGACCTCGTCGAGGGCAAGGCGAAGATCTCCGGCAAGGTCCAGGCGGGCTATGTCTACGTCGACGGCCTCTCGGTCGGCGACGTCGGCGAGCCGGCGCTGAAGGACCGGAAGATCCTCGGCGACGAGGGCATCATCTCGGTCTTCGTCGTCGTGGACTCCTCCACAGGCAAGATCACCGGCGGGCCGCATATCCAGGCCCGTGGCTCCGGCATCGACGACTCGGTCTTCTCGGACGTCATCCCGAGGATCGCCGAGGTCCTGGAGCGCTCGGCCCAGGACGGCGTGGTCGAGCCCCACCAGCTGCAGCAACTTATCCGCCGCACCCTGGGCAAGTGGGTCTCCGACAACTACCGCCGCAGGCCGATGATCCTCCCGGTCGTGGTGGAGGTCTGACGGACGGTACGACCCAGTCGTACGCGTGAACCTGGAGCGGGGCTCCTCGATTTGCATCGAGGAGCCCCGCTCCAGTACGTTTACGGCTCCGCCTGAACGGGAACCCGGTTGCTTCGTGCACCGGAACCAGTCCCCGGGAGGGGCCGGGAAAACCGACTCAGAACTTCTGATAAAGTCGGAACCGCCGGAAAGGGAAACCGCGAAACAAAAGCGGGAACCTGGAAAGCACCGAGGAAATCGGATCGGAAAAGGATCTGATAGAGTCGGAAACGCAAGACCGAAGGGAAGCGCCCGGAGGAAAGCCTGAGAGAGTCTCTCGGGTGAGTACAAAGGAAGCGTCCGTTCCTTGAGAACTCAACAGCGTGCCAAAAATCAACGCCAGATATGTTGATACCCCGTCCCCGGCAGTGATAGCCGAGGATGAGGTTCCTTTGAAAAAAACACAGCGAGGACGCTGTGAACGGCCGGGCTTATTCCGCCTGACCGTTCCGCTCTCGTGTGTGTAGTCCCGATTACGGGAAAACATTCACGGAGAGTTTGATCCTGGCTCAGGACGAACGCTGGCGGCGTGCTTAACACATGCAAGTCGAACGATGAAGCCCTTCGGGGTGGATTAGTGGCGAACGGGTGAGTAACACGTGGGCAATCTGCCCTTCACTCTGGGACAAGCCCTGGAAACGGGGTCTAATACCGGATAACACTTCCATTCTCATGGGTGGGGGTTAAAAGCTCCGGCGGTGAAGGATGAGCCCGCGGCCTATCAGCTTGTTGGTGAGGTAACGGCTCACCAAGGCGACGACGGGTAGCCGGCCTGAGAGGGCGACCGGCCACACTGGGACTGAGACACGGCCCAGACTCCTACGGGAGGCAGCAGTGGGGAATATTGCACAATGGGCGAAAGCCTGATGCAGCGACGCCGCGTGAGGGATGACGGCCTTCGGGTTGTAAACCTCTTTCAGCAGGGAAGAAGCGAGAGTGACGGTACCTGCAGAAGAAGCGCCGGCTAACTACGTGCCAGCAGCCGCGGTAATACGTAGGGCGCAAGCGTTGTCCGGAATTATTGGGCGTAAAGAGCTCGTAGGCGGTCTGTCACGTCGGATGTGAAAGCCCGGGGCTTAACCCCGGGTCTGCATTCGATACGGGCAGACTAGAGTGTGGTAGGGGAGATCGGAATTCCTGGTGTAGCGGTGAAATGCGCAGATATCAGGAGGAACACCGGTGGCGAAGGCGGATCTCTGGGCCATTACTGACGCTGAGGAGCGAAAGCGTGGGGAGCGAACAGGATTAGATACCCTGGTAGTCCACGCCGTAAACGGTGGGAACTAGGTGTTGGCGACATTCCACGTCGTCGGTGCCGCAGCTAACGCATTAAGTTCCCCGCCTGGGGAGTACGGCCGCAAGGCTAAAACTCAAAGGAATTGACGGGGGCCCGCACAAGCAGCGGAGCATGTGGCTTAATTCGACGCAACGCGAAGAACCTTACCAAGGCTTGACATACACCGGAAACGTCTGGAGACAGGCGCCCCCTTGTGGTCGGTGTACAGGTGGTGCATGGCTGTCGTCAGCTCGTGTCGTGAGATGTTGGGTTAAGTCCCGCAACGAGCGCAACCCTTGTTCTGTGTTGCCAGCATGCCCTTCGGGGTGATGGGGACTCACAGGAGACTGCCGGGGTCAACTCGGAGGAAGGTGGGGACGACGTCAAGTCATCATGCCCCTTATGTCTTGGGCTGCACACGTGCTACAATGGCCGGTACAAAGAGCTGCGAAACCGTGAGGTGGAGCGAATCTCAAAAAGCCGGTCTCAGTTCGGATTGGGGTCTGCAACTCGACCCCATGAAGTCGGAGTTGCTAGTAATCGCAGATCAGCATTGCTGCGGTGAATACGTTCCCGGGCCTTGTACACACCGCCCGTCACGTCACGAAAGTCGGTAACACCCGAAGCCGGTGGCCCAACCCCTTGTGGGAGGGAGCTGTCGAAGGTGGGACTGGCGATTGGGACGAAGTCGTAACAAGGTAGCCGTACCGGAAGGTGCGGCTGGATCACCTCCTTTCTAAGGAGCATCTAGGCCGCCGGGCTTGCCCGGTGGTCCAGGGCCATTACGTCGGCGAATGTTCGACGATGGTTGCTCAAGGGTGGAACGTTGATTATTCGGTGCACTCGGTCGTCTTGTCCTTCCTAGTACTGCTCTTCGGAGCGTGGAACGGATGAGGGAAGCGGCGGGGAGCATCGGGCACGCTGTTGGGTGTCTGAGGGCACGGCCGTGAGGTCGGGAAGCCTTCTGATGCCGGCCCCAGTGAACTCGAACCGGTTGGTTCGGGGTGATGGGTGGCTGGTCGTTGTTTGAGAACTGCACAGTGGACGCGAGCATCTGTGGCCAAGTTTTTAAGGGCGCACGGTGGATGCCTTGGCACCAGGAACCGATGAAGGACGTGGGAGGCCACGATAGTCCCCGGGGAGTCGTCAACCAGGCTTTGATCCGGGGGTTTCCGAATGGGGAAACCCGGCAGTCGTCATGGGCTGTCACCCATACCTGAACACATAGGGTATGTGGAGGGAACGCGGGGAAGTGAAACATCTCAGTACCCGCAGGAAGAGAAAACAACCGTGATTCCGGGAGTAGTGGCGAGCGAAACCGGATGAGGCCAAACCGTATGCGTGTGAGACCCGGCAGGGGTTGCGCATACGGGGTTGTGGGATCTCTCTTTTACGGTCTGCCGGCCGTGAGACGAGTCAGAAACCGTTGATGTAGGCGAAGGACATGCGAAAGGTCCGGCGTAGAGGGTAAGACCCCCGTAGCCGAAACATCAGCGGCTCGTTTGAGAGACACCCAAGTAGCACGGGGCCCGAGAAATCCCGTGTGAATCTGGCGGGACCACCCGCTAAGCCTAAATATTCCCTGGTGACCGATAGCGGATAGTACCGTGAGGGAATGGTGAAAAGTACCGCGGGAGCGGAGTGAAATAGTACCTGAAACCGTGTGCCTACAAGCCGTGGGAGCGTCGGAGTGCATGCTTGCATGCACTCTCGTGACTGCGTGCCTTTTGAAGAATGAGCCTGCGAGTTTGCGGTGTGTTGCGAGGTTAACCCGGGTGGGGTAGCCGTAGCGAAAGCGAGTCCGAATAGGGCGTTTCAGTAGCACGCTCAAGACCCGAAGCGGAGTGATCTAGCCATGGGCAGGTTGAAGCGGAGGTAAGACTTCGTGGAGGACCGAACCCACCAGGGTTGAAAACCTGGGGGATGACCTGTGGTTAGGGGTGAAAGGCCAATCAAACTCCGTGATAGCTGGTTCTCCCCGAAATGCATTTAGGTGCAGCGTCGTGTGTTTCTTGCCGGAGGTAGAGCACTGGATAGGCGATGGGCCCTACCGGGTTACTGACCTTAGCCAAACTCCGAATGCCGGTAAGTGAGAGCGCGGCAGTGAGACTGTGGGGGATAAGCTCCATGGTCGAGAGGGAAACAGCCCAGAGCATCGACTAAGGCCCCTAAGCGTACGCTAAGTGGGAAAGGATGTGGAGTCGCACAGACAACCAGGAGGTTGGCTTAGAAGCAGCCACCCTTGAAAGAGTGCGTAATAGCTCACTGGTCTAGTGATTCCGCGCCGACAATGTAGCGGGGCTCAAGCGTACCGCCGAAGTCGTGTCATTCCAGCATATAGCCCCAACGGGTGCTGGGATGGGTAGGGGAGCGTCGTGTGCCGGGTGAAGCCGCGCCGGAAGGCAGTGGTGGACGGTTCACGAGTGAGAATGCAGGCATGAGTAGCGATACAAACGTGAGAAACGTTTGCGCCGATTGACTAAGGGTTCCTGGGTCAAGCTGATCTGCCCAGGGTAAGTCGGGACCTAAGGCGAGGCCGACAGGCGTAGTCGATGGATAACCGGTTGATATTCCGGTACCCGCTGTGAAGCGTCAAACATCGAACCAGGCGATGCTAAGTCCGTGAAGCCGTTCCGGACCCTTCGGGGAATGGAAAGTGGTGGAGCCGACGGACCAGACTTGTAGTAGGTGAGTGATGGGGTGACGCAGGAAGGTAGTCCATCCCGGGCGGTGGTTGTCCCGGGGTAAGGGTGTAGGCCGTGCGATAGGCAAATCCGTCGCACATGTAGGCTGAGACCTGATGCCGAGCCGATTGTGGTGAAGTGGATGATCCTATGCTGTCGAGAAAAGCCTCTAGCGAGTTTCATGGCGGCCCGTACCCTAAACCGACTCAGGTGGTCAGGTAGAGAATACCGAGGCGTTCGGGTGAACTATGGTTAAGGAACTCGGCAAAATGCCCCCGTAACTTCGGGAGAAGGGGGGCCACGTCTGGTGAGGGGACTTGCTTCCCGAGCTGGGTGTGGCCGCAGAGACCAGCGAGAAGCGACTGTTTACTAAAAACACAGGTCCGTGCGAAGCCGTAAGGCGATGTATACGGACTGACGCCTGCCCGGTGCTGGAACGTTAAGGGGACCGGTTAGTCACTCTTCGGGGTGGCGAAGCTGAGAACTTAAGCGCCAGTAAACGGCGGTGGTAACTATAACCATCCTAAGGTAGCGAAATTCCTTGTCGGGTAAGTTCCGACCTGCACGAATGGCGTAACGACTTCTCGACTGTCTCAACCATAGGCCCGGTGAAATTGCACTACGAGTAAAGATGCTCGTTTCGCGCAGCAGGACGGAAAGACCCCGGGACCTTTACTACAGTTTGATATTGGTGTTCGGTTCGGCTTGTGTAGGATAGGTGGGAGACTTTGAAACGTGGACGCCAGTTCACGGTGAGTCGTCGTTGAAATACCACTCTGGTCGTGCTGGATGTCTAACCTGGGTCCGTGATCCGGATCAGGGACAGTGTCTGATGGGTAGTTTAACTGGGGCGGTTGCCTCCTAAAGAGTAACGGAGGCGCCCAAAGGTTCCCTCAGCCTGGTTGGCAATCAGGTGTTGAGTGTAAGTGCACAAGGGAGCTTGACTGTGAGACCGACGGGTCGAGCAGGGACGAAAGTCGGGACTAGTGATCCGGCGGTGGCTTGTGGAAGCGCCGTCGCTCAACGGATAAAAGGTACCCCGGGGATAACAGGCTGATCTTCCCCAAGAGTCCATATCGACGGGATGGTTTGGCACCTCGATGTCGGCTCGTCGCATCCTGGGGCTGGAGTCGGTCCCAAGGGTTGGGCTGTTCGCCCATTAAAGCGGTACGCGAGCTGGGTTTAGAACGTCGTGAGACAGTTCGGTCCCTATCCGCTGCGCGCGCAGGAACATTGAGAAGGGCTGTCCCTAGTACGAGAGGACCGGGACGGACGAACCTCTGGTGTGCCAGTTGTTCTGCCAAGGGCATGGCTGGTTGGCTACGTTCGGGAGGGATAACCGCTGAAAGCATCTAAGCGGGAAGCCTGCTTCGAGATGAGTGTTCCCACCCACTAGATGGGGTAAGGCTCCCAGTAGACGACTGGGTTGATAGGCCGGATGTGGAAGCCCAGTAATGGGTGGAGCTGACCGGTACTAATAGGCCGAGGGCTTGTCCTCAGTTGCTCGCGTCCACTGTGTTGGTTCTGAAACCACGAACAGCCCCACGTCCGGTCACGGCGTGGTGCGGCTGAAACAGTTTCATAGTGTTTCGGTGGTCATAGCGTGAGGGAAACGCCCGGTTACATTCCGAACCCGGAAGCTAAGCCTCACAGCGCCGATGGTACTGCAGGGGGGACCCTGTGGGAGAGTAGGACACCGCCGAACAATCTTTCAAAAAGGGTTGGGCCCTGAACTTCGGTTCAGAGTCCAACCCTTTTTTGTTTCCTGTCACTTGTCGTTCACGTTCCGCCTCCAGCATCCACGGCATGGGTACTGCTGCAATGCTCAGGGCCGCAGGCGTCGGAGTCGGTGACGAGGTCATCGTGCCGGCCTTCGGGAACGTCGAAGTCGCCGGAGCGGTTGCTCTGGCCGGTGCGCTGCCGGTGTTCGCCGACATCGATCCGGTGAGCTACTGCCTCGACGCGGCCGCCGTCGAAGCGGTCGTAACTCAGCGGACGGCGGCCGTCGTTGCCGTACATCGCTTCGGGCGGCCGGCGGATGTCGGGCGGCTGCACGGGGTGGGGCAGCGGCATGGGCTGCTGGTGTTGGAGCACGGGGAGTCCGAGGCGCCGTACGACGAGATTGCGCAGCGTCGGGAGCGGGCCGGGTATCTCGATGGGCGGTTGCGTGGGGTGCGGACGCCCGATGGCGGGGACGGGCACACCTACCAGCAGTACGTCGTGCGGGTGCCGGGGAACGGGCGGCCCGATCGGGACGCCTTCGCACGGGCCTTGCGGGGGAGGGGAGTCGAGTGCCGGGTGCCGGTGAAGACACCGCTGCACCGGCTGCCCGAGTACCGACGTTGCGTGTCCTTGCCGGAGACCGAGCTGGCGGCGGACGAGACCCTCGCGCTGCCGGTGGACGCCTCGCTGACGAAGCGGGACATGCAGCGCATCGTGACGGCGTGCAACGCGCTCGGGGGACTGCTTCAGCCCGCCTTCTGAACGAGTTTGGGAACACCGGCTCGTTCGGGGTATGATCTATTCCGTTGCCACGGGGGAAACCCCGGAAAAGCAACAGGCCCCCTTAGCTCAGTCGGCAGAGCGTCTCCATGGTAAGGAGAAGGTCAACGGTTCGATTCCGTTAGGGGGCTCCACCAGGTAAAAAGCCTCCACCCTTTAGGGTGGGGGCTTTTCTCATGCCCTTCCGTCTCACGCCACTCGCATCGCCAGGATCGCCATGTCGTCGGACGGGGCGTCGGACGCGAAGCGCTCGACCGCGCGCATGATGCGGGCCGCGACCGCGCCGGCTGTGAGACCCGTGCAGGTCGTGAGGACGTCGGCGAGGCCGTCGTCGCCCAGCATGCGGGTGCCCTCACGGCGTTCGGTGACGCCGTCCGTGACGCAGAGCAGGACATCGCCCGGGTCCAGGGTGACCGTCTGCTCGTAGAGCTCCAGATCCTCCATGACGCCGAGGAGGGGCTGGGGTTCGGCGGCCGGTTCGACCGTGCCGTCCTGGCGCAGGCGCAGGGGGAGCGGATGACCGGCGCAGACCACCTTCAGCTCGGCGCTGCCGTCCTCCTGGGGGCGCATCTCGCCGTACAGGAGGGTCAGGAAGCGGCTGCGGGCACCCTCGTCGAGGATGGCGGAGTTGAGGCGCTCCAGGACGGCCGGGCCGCTGAGGCCCTCCCGTGCCAGGAGCCGCAGGGCGTGCCTGGCCAGGCCCGTCACCGCGGCCGCGTTCGGGCCCGTGCCGCAGACGTCGCCGATGGCGAAGCCGTAGACGCCGTCGCGGATGGGGAAGACGTCGTAGAAGTCGCCGCCGACCTCGTTGCCCTCGCCGGCCGCGCGGTAGATGACCTCGACCTCGACGCCGTCGATCTTGGGGGTCTCCGGGGGCAGGAGGCTGCGCTGGAGGGCCTGGCTGATGGCCGTGCGCTCCGAGTACAGGCGGGCGTTGTCGAGGGCGAGAGCGGCCCTGCGGCTCAGGTCCTCGGCCAGTTCCAGGATCTCCTGGCGGAAGTGTTCGTCGGTGGGCTTGCCGAGGGTCAGCATGCCGATGACGCGGTTGCGGGCGACGAGGGGCAGGACGACGGTCTCGCCGCCGACCGCGGAGGCCGTGGCGAGCGTGGGGCCGATGCCCGACGCCACCTGGTGGATGGGGCCGCCGGTCAGACCGAGGCTGCGCATGGAGCTGCGCAGGGCCGCCCGGTGCGCCGCCTCGGCGGGGGCCGCCCAGACCCGTGCGCCGGGGGTGGGCACCGGGTCCGGCGGGGCGATCTTCGAGAGCAACGACTTGATGCCGTCGATGAGTTCCTCGTCCTCGTGCAGGACATACGACAGATACGGGTCGGAGGCCTGGTCGGCGATGGTGTAGACCGCGCACCAGGTGGCCAGGGTGGGAACGGTCATCTGGGCCATCAGGGCCAGGGTCTGGTCGCGGTCCAGGGTGCCGGCGAGGAGGTCGGAGGCCTCGACGAGGAAGCTCAGGGAGCCGCGGCGCAGGCGTTCCAGCTCGCCCAGGCGGGCCGACTCGACCGCCAGTGCGATGCGGTCGGCGGCGAACTGCAGGCGCAGCGCCTCCTCGTTGGAGTATCTGCCGGGGGCCTCGGCCGCGACGCCGAGGGAGCCCGTGAGGCGGCCCTCCACCTTGAGCGGGACCGTGACGACCGAGCGCATGCCCGTGCCGCTCAGCAGGGGCACGGCGCCGGGGACGGCCAGGAGGTCCTCGTGGACGGCCGGCATCCGGGCCGAGCCGTAGCGTCCGGGGCCCGCCTCGACGGGCACGCGCGCGAAGCGCTGGCGGGCCGAGGGCAGGCCGGTGGAGGCGCGGACCTCCAACTCCGTTTCGTCGTCGGTCGCCAGCAGCAGGAACGCGGAGTCGCCGTCGAGCATGTCCCGGGCGCGTTCCACCGTGCGCTGGAGGAGGCCGTCGAGGTCGTCCGGGGCCGGGGAGCCGATGAACACCTCGAAGGGGTCCGTGCTCTGGCCGTCGGCGGGGCCCGAGTCGGAGGCCGGGACGCGCAACGGGGTCTGGAGCACCGCGCGTTCGTGGTCGCGGACCAGGAGACAGACCGTGGACGGTTCACCGTCGGTGTCGCGGACCCGGAGGTGGGAGGCGTAGACGGGAGTGACCCGGCCGTCGGCGCCGCGGATGCCGTAGCTGCCCTCCCAGCGGGAGAGTTGGAGGGCCTCCGCGATGCCCGTGCCGGTGCCGGGGGTGTGCGGCCAGGCGGCGAGGTCGGTGAGGGGCTTGCCGGTGACCTGGTCGGCGGGGTAGCCGAAGAGCTCCTCGGCGTCCTCGTTCCAGGCCGAGACGGCGGCCGTACGGTCGATCTGGACGACTGCTACGCGGACGCGGCTGTCGGCGAGCGGGAGGAGGTCGGCGGGGAGGGACGGGCCGGCGGCGCGGGTGCCCACCGGGCGGTCGGGGAGGTCGAGTTGGAACCAGACCTGTTTGTGGGTGGGCGTGTAGTCGACGCCCCAGCGGGCGGCGATGGCCGCGCAGAGCTGGAGGCCTCGGCCGCCCTCGCGGTCGGGGCTGCCCATGGTGGCGAGGGAGCCCTGGAGGGGGATCTCGCGCTCCGGGTACCGGTCGGCCACCTCGATGCGTACGCCGTCGTCGCTGCGCAGGCACAGGACGTCGGCGTGGGTGCCCGCGTGGACGACCGCGTTGGTCACCAGTTCGCTGGTGAGGACCACGGCGTCGTCGACGATGTCGGCGAAGCCCCAGCCCTGGAGTGTGTCGCGGACGAAGGCGCGGGCGGTCGCGACGGAGCGCCCGACGGGCTCGAAGCTGGCAGCCGCGCGCGCGGTGATCACGGAACTCCTCGGCCGGTTGTCGACGTGCGGGGACCCCTGGTCGGCCTGGTCGCGCCGCTGTTGAGGCGGCAGGGTGCCTGAAGGCCGGGGTTCCGGGGTCTGTCCCCCCGGGATCAGTCCGGTGGTCATGTGTGCGGCCGCCCCTCCGATGCCCGCTCGTACTCGTGCCACCGTCCAGGCCGGTCGGACCGGCGCGGCTGGACAGCCGCATGCAAGGTTACTTACCTTCCCCGTCCACGCGGATGCCGGTCGCCGGTGTTTCCGCCCCAAGGGTGTGCGGACGATGTGTGAAGGTGCCGAACTGTTATGGCCGGGTTCGGCGGGGGTGAAACACTGGGCAAGCTTGTTGTGAAGGTCCGGGCAGACTGGGTGTCTTCTGAGTACGGAGGGCAGCAGCCCGTCGGGTCCGCCTGATTACATCGGGCGGAAATCTCTGCGCGGTAAGCAGTACGGCGAGTGGCAGCACCGGAAGCGCAACAGTAACGGTCGATCCCTGCGGGAGGGACAAGTGGAGTCTGGCGCAGCGACGCGGAGCACTAAGGCGCGCGCGAAAGGCGGACAGTCCCTGAGCCGGCAGCGTACGCCTCGGGGCGGGACCACCGTGGTGGACACGGTGTCCCTGAACCGGCTGCTGGCCGCGTTGGTGTCCATGCGGGAGGGGAACTTCCGCAAGCGGCTCACGGTGTCCGGCGACGGCGTGATGTCGGAGATCTCGGCCGTCTTCAACGAGGTCGCGGACCGCAACCTGCATCTGACGGGAGAGCTCTCGCGCGTACGGCGCATGGTCGGGCGGGAGGGAAAGCTCACCGAACGACTGGAGACGGGCGCCTGCGAGGGCTCGTGGGCGACGGCCGTCGAGAACTCGAACGCGCTGGTCGACGACCTGGTACGGCCGGTCTCCGAGGTCGGGCGGGTGCTGTCGGCGGTGGCCGAGGGCGACCTGTCGCCACGGATGGAGCTCAGGACGCACACGCCAGAGGGCGTCGGGCATCCGCTGCGCGGGGAGTTCCTCAAGGTCGGGCGGACGGTCAACAACCTGGTCGACCAGCTGTCGACGTTCACCGACGAGGTCACGCGCGTGGCCAGCGAGGTGGGCACCGAGGGCAAGCTGGGCGGACAGGCTCAGGTGCGCGGTATGTCGGGTTCGTGGAAGGACCTCACGGAGTCCGTCAACACGATGGCGTACCGGTTGACGGCGCAGGTGCGGGACATCGCGCTGGTGACGACTGCGGTGGCCAAGGGTGATCTGTCCCGGAAGGTGACGGTTCACGTCGAGGGCGAGATGCTCGAGCTGAAGAACACCGTCAACACGATGGTGGACCAGCTCTCCGCGTTCTCCTCCGAGGTGACCCGGGTGGCCCGCGAGGTGGGCACCGAAGGCATCCTGGGCGGCCAGGCGCAGGTGTCCGACGTGGACGGGGTGTGGAAAGAGCTCACCGATTCGGTGAACACCATGGCTGGGAACCTGACGGCCCAGGTGCGCGGGATCGCGGAGGTGACGACGGCGGTCGCCAACGGCGATCTGTCGCAGAAGGTGACGGTGTCGGCGCGCGGCGAGGTCGCGCAGCTCGCCGACACGATCAACCAGATGACCGAGACGCTGCGGACGTTCGCGGACGAGGTCACGCGTGTGGCCAACGAGGTGGGGGCCGAGGGGCGGCTCGGCGGGCAGGCCAATGTGCCGGGTGCGGCCGGTACCTGGAAGGACCTGACGGACTCCGTCAACACGGTGTTCCGCAACCTCACCACTCAGGTGAGGGACATCGCCGCCGTGACGACGGCCGTGGCCAGCGGCGATCTGTCGCAGAAGGTCACGGTGGACGTGGCCGGCGAGATGCTGGAGCTGAAGAACACCGTCAACGGGATGGTCGACCAGCTGTCGGCCTTCGGCGCGGAGGTCACGCGCGTGGCGCGCGAGATCGGGGTCGAGGGCGAGCTGGGCGGGCAGGCCCAGGTGTCGGGCGCGGCCGGCACGTGGAAGGACCTGACGGACTCCGTCAACACGGCGTTCCGCAACCTCACCGGACAGGTGAGGAACATCGCGCAGGTCACGACGGCCGTGGCCAACGGCGACCTCTCGCAGAAGGTCACCGTCGACGTCTCCGGCGAGATGGCGCAGCTGAAGAACACCGTGAACACGATGGTGGACCAACTGTCGTCGTTCGCCGACCAGGTGACGCGGATGGCCCGGGACGTGGGCACGGAGGGCCGGCTGGGCGGTCAGGCGCGGGTCGACGGCGTGTCGGGGACCTGGAAGGAACTCACCGACTCCGTCAACTCGATGGCCGGGAACCTGACCTCGCAGGTGCGCAACATCGCGCAGGTGACGACGGCCGTGGCCCGGGGCGACCTCTCGCAGAAGATCGACGTCGACGCGCGCGGGGAGATCCTCGAGCTGAAGAACACCATCAACACGATGGTCGACCAGCTCTCCGCCTTCGCCGACCAGGTGACCCGGGTGGCCCGGGACGTGGGCACGGAGGGCCGTCTCGGCGGTCAGGCGCAGGTGCCTGGTGTGGCCGGTGTGTGGCGGGACCTGACCGACTCGGTGAACGGCATGGCCGGCAACCTCACCGCCCAGGTGCGCAACATCGCGCAGGTGGCCACCGCCGTGGCCCGCGGTGACCTCTCCCAGAAGATCACCGTGGACGCGCGCGGGGAGATCCTCGAGCTGAAGAACACCCTGAACACGATGGTGGACCAGCTGTCGTCGTTCGCCCAGGAGGTCACCCGGGTGGCCCGCGAGGTCGGTACGGAGGGGCAGCTCGGCGGGCAGGCCGAGGTGCAGGGGGTCTCCGGCACCTGGAAGGACCTCACGCAGTCGGTGAACTTCATGGCGAACAACCTGACGATCCAGGTGCGTCAGATCGCCGATGTCACGACCGCCGTCGCCAAGGGCGACCTGTCCAAGAAGATCACCGTCGACGCCAAGGGCGAGATCCTCGAGCTCGTCACCACCGTGAACACGATGGTGGACCAGCTCTCGTCCTTCGCCGAGCAGGTGACCCGGGTGGCCCGCGAGGTGGGCACCGAGGGCATCCTGGGCGGCCAGGCGCATGCGTCGGGCGTCACTGGCATCTGGAAGGACCTCACCGACAACGTCAACCTGATGGCCAAGAACCTGACCATGCAGGTGCGCAACATCTCCCAGGTCGCGGCGGCCGTCGCCAACGGCGACCTGACCCGCACGGTGACGATCGAGGCGCGCGGCGAGGTCCAGCAGCTCGCCGACACCTTCAACACCATGGTGAAGACGCTGAGTTCGTTCGCCGACCAGGTCACCAAGGTGGCCCGCGAGGTGGGCACGGACGGCATCCTGGGCGGTCAGGCGCATGTGCCGGGGGTGGCGGGCACCTGGAAGGACCTCACCGATTCGGTGAACGGCATGGCGTCCAACCTGACCGGCCAGGTGCGCAACATCGCCATGGTCACGACGGCGATCGCCAAGGGCGACCTGACGAAGAAGATCGACATCGATGCGCGCGGGGAGATCCTCGAGCTGAAGACGACCATCAACACGATGGTCGACCAGCTGTCGTCGTTCGCCGAGGAGGTCACCCGTGTGGCCCGCGAGGTGGGCACGGAGGGACAGCTCGGCGGGCAGGCACGCGTGCGTGACGTCGACGGAACCTGGCGCGACCTCACCGAGTCGGTGAACGAGATGGCCGGGAACCTGACCCGGCAGGTGCGTGCCATCGCGCGCGTGGCGACCGCGGTGACCCGGGGCGACCTGAACCTGAAGATCGACGTGGACGCGTCCGGGGAGATCCAGGAGCTCCAGGACTACATCAACAAGATGATCGCCAACCTGCGCGACACCACGATCGCCAACAAGGAGCAGGACTGGCTCAAGGGCAACCTCGCGCGTGTGTCCGCTCTGATGCAGGGCCGGCGCGACCTGGAGGACGTGGCCTCGCTGATCATGAGCGAGCTGCCTCCCCTGGTGGCCGCGCAGCACGGCGCGTTCTTCCTGGCGATGGCGTCCGCGGACGACCCGTACGAGCTGCGGATGCTGGGGTCGTACGGCTACTCCATGGGGTCCATGCCGACGTCGTTCCGGCCGGGTGAGGCGCTTGTGGGGACGGCGGCCGAGGAGAAGCGCACGATCCTGGTGGAGAACGCGCCGAGCGGCTATCTGAAGATCTCCTCCGGGCTCGGTGAGGCGCCGCCCGCGCAGGTGATCGTGTTGCCGGTGCTGTTCGAGGGCAAGGTGCTCGGGGTCATCGAGCTGGCGTCGTTCACGAAGTTCACCCAGATCCAGAAGGACTTCCTCAACCAGCTCGCCGAGATGATCGCGACCAGCGTCAACACGATCTCCGTCAACACCAAGACGGAGCTGCTGCTGAAGCAGTCGCAGGAGCTGACCGAGCAGCTCCGGGAGCGGTCGGCCGAGTTGGAGCAGCGGCAGAAGGCCCTTCAGGCGTCCAACGCCGAACTGGAGGAGAAGGCCGAACTGCTGGCCCAGCAGAACCGCGACATCGAGGTGAAGAACACCGAGATCGAGGAGGCGCGGCAGGTCCTGGAGGAGCGCGCCGAGCAGCTCGCCGTGTCGATGCGCTACAAGAGCGAGTTCCTGGCGAACATGTCGCACGAGCTGCGTACGCCGCTCAACTCGCTGCTGATCCTGGCCAAGTTGCTCGCCGACAACGCGGAGGGCAACCTCTCGCCGAAGCAGGTCGAGTTCGCCGAGACCATCCACGGGGCGGGCTCCGACCTGCTCCAGCTGATCAACGACATCCTCGACCTGTCGAAGGTCGAGGCGGGCAAGATGGACGTCTCGCCGACGCGGATCGCGCTCGTCCAGCTCGTGGACTACGTGGAGGCCACCTTCCGGCCGCTGACCGCGGAGAAGGGCCTCGACCTGTCCGTACGGGTGTCGCCGGAGCTTCCCGCCACGCTGCACACCGACGAGCAGCGACTTCTTCAGGTGCTGCGCAACCTGCTGTCCAACGCGGTGAAGTTCACCGACTCCGGGTCGGTCGAGCTGGTCATCAGGCCGGCGGGGACGGATGTTCCGGTGATCATCCGGGAGCAGCTCCTGGAGACCGGTTCGCTGACCGATCCGGACGCTCCGCTGATCGCTTTCTCGGTGACCGACACCGGCATCGGGATCGCCGCGAGCAAGATGCGGGTGATCTTCGAGGCGTTCAAGCAGGCGGACGGCACCACCAGCCGCAAGTACGGCGGTACGGGTTTGGGGCTGTCGATCTCGCGGGAGATCGCCCAGCTGCTCGGCGGCGAGATCTATGCGCAGAGCGAGCCGGGCCGGGGCTCGACGTTCACGCTGTATCTGCCGCTGCACCCGAGCGAGCTGCCGCCGCAGGGCTACCAGCAGGTCGTGCCCGCCTTGGAGGCCGGTGACCTGGTGGCCTCGGAGAACGGGGCGGCGGAGCTGTCGGAGCTGTCCGAGGCGGAGATCCGGACGCCGGCCGAGGTGAAGTCGTATCAGGACGCGCAGAACGGGCCGGCCGCCCTCTTCCGGCGTCGGCGCCGCTCCGTGAACGGCGGCGAGCAGTTGGGGCAGCCCGAGTCGTGGACGGCGGGCGGCCCGGAGGCGGCGGCGCACGCGCGCGTGGGCATTCGGTTCGGCGGCGAGAAGGTGCTGATCGTCGACGACGACATCCGCAATGTGTTCGCGCTGACCAGCGTCCTGGAGCAGCACGGTCTGTCGGTGCTGTACGCCGAGAACGGCCGGGAGGGCATCGAGGTCCTGGAGCAGCACGACGACGTGGCGGTCGTGCTGATGGACATCATGATGCCGGAGATGGACGGCTACGCGACGACGACGGCGATCCGCAGGATGCCGCAGTTCTCCGGGCTGCCCATCATCGCGCTGACCGCGAAGGCGATGAAGGGCGACCGGGAGAAGGCCATCGAGTCCGGTGCGTCCGACTACGTCACCAAGCCCGTCGATCCCGATCACCTGCTGTCGGTGATGGAGCAGTGGATGCGGGAGGGCTGAGGGGAACCTTCGGAGGGAGTGCGGAGTTGCTGACCGAGGGTGGCCATGGCCGTGTAGCGGGGCGGGATTCGGGGAACCTTCTGGTCTCCTGCCGCGTTCCTGCTACGTGCACAGTGACATCACGGTGACAGGGTGTGGCGACGGTCGGGGTGCGGCTACCATGACCGGCACAGGTAAGGGCGGCGCAAAGGAGTCGTCCCCAGGGGCGGCGCCCGGTGCACTGCCGGGGCGAGGAGGGCGGGCCATGGTGCAGAAGGCCAAGATCCTCCTGGTCGATGACCGGCCGGAGAATCTGCTGGCGCTGGAGGCGATCCTCTCTGCGCTCGATCAGACGCTGGTGCGGGCATCGTCCGGGGAAGAGGCGCTCAAAGCACTGCTGACGGACGATTTCGCGGTCATTCTGCTGGACGTCCAGATGCCAGGGATGGACGGTTTCGAAACGGCCGCGCACATCAAGAGGCGGGAGCGGACGCGGGACATCCCGATCATCTTCCTCACCGCGATCAACCACGGCCCGCATCACACCTTCCGCGGGTATGCGGCCGGCGCGGTGGACTACATCTCGAAGCCGTTCGACCCGTGGGTGCTGCGGGCCAAGGTCTCGGTGTTCGTCGAGCTGTACATGAAGAACTGTCAGCTGCGTGAGCAGGCGGCGCTGCTGCGGCTGCAGTTGGAGGGCGGCGGCAAGGCGTCGGCGGGCGGCGGGGCCAAGGAGTCGCCCGGGCTGCTGGCCGAGCTGTCCGCGCGGCTCGCGGCCGTCGAGGAGCAGGCGGAGGCCCTGTCCAAGCAGCTCGACGACGAGTCGGCGGACGCGGCGGCGGTGGCCACGGCGGCCCATCTGGAGCGCAAACTCACCGGCCTGCGCAGGGCTCTGGACGCGCTGGAGCCGGGCGCCGGCAGCGGCGCGCCCTCGTTGCCGTCGCAGAACTGACGCGAGGGGCGGCAGGAGTTGCGCGTGAGCGTATGTCAGTTCCCCGCCGTCCTACGCAGGGCGCGTCAAATCCAGGCCTCTGTGGAGGCGACACGAACGGGTGAAGCAGTGGGCACACGTGTCCGCTGTCGTCTCCACCGGTAACCTCACACCCATGGCCTCACGTCCCTCCGCAGCCAAGAAGCAGCCCGCCAAGAAGGCGGCCGCTCCCTCGAAGGCTCCGGCGAAGAAGGCCGCCGCCGCGAAAAAGGCTCCGGCGAAGAAAGCGCCCGCCCGGAAAGCCGCGGCGAAGAAGGCGGCGCCGGCGCCCAAGCCGGCGCCGAACCCGACCGGAGGCATCTACCGGCTCGTGCGCGCCCTCTGGCTCGGCCTGGCGCACGCCGTCGGCGCCGTGTTCCGCGGGATAGGGAACGGCGCCAAGAACCTCGACCCGGCGCACCGCAAGGACGGCGTGGCGTTGCTGCTGTTCGGCGTCGCGCTGATCGTCGCCGCGGGCACCTGGGCCGATCTGCGCGGCCCCGTCGGCGACCTCGTCGAGATCCTGGTGACCGGCGCCTTCGGCCGGCTCGACCTGCTCGTGCCGATCCTCCTCGCGGTGATCGCCGTGCGCTTCATCCGGCACCCGGAGAAGCCCGAGGCCAACGGCCGCATCGTGATCGGTCTGTCCGCGCTCGTCATCGGCGTGCTCGGGCAGGTCCACATCGCCTGCGGCGCGCCCGCCCGCAGTGACGGCATGCAGGCGATAAGGGACGCCGGCGGCCTCATCGGCTGGGCGGCGGCGACCCCGCTGACGTACACCATGGGCGAGGTCCTCGCCGTACCGCTGCTCGTGTTGCTGACCGTGTTCGGGTTGCTGGTGGTCACGGCGACTCCGGTCAACGCCATTCCGCAGCGGCTGCGGCAGCTCGGGGTGCGGCTGGGGGTGCTGGACGACCCCGAGGCCGGCGAGTACGACGAGTTCGCGGACGACGACTCGCGCTACGACGACCAGTGGCGCGAGGCGCTGCCCGGCCGCCCGCGTCGCCGTTCGGGCGGCGATCGGGCGTACGACCCCGACGAGGCCGAGCAGGAGGCCCTCTCCAAGCGTCGGGGCCGTCCGAGGCGCTCGGCGGTGCCGCAGCCCGCCATGGACCGGCAGCTGGACGCCGTGGACATCGCGGCGGCCGCCGCGGCCGACCTCGACGGCGCCGTCCTGCACGGCATGCCGCCCTCGCCGATCGTCGCCGACCTCACGCAGGGCGTGCGCGTGGGCGACCGTGAGCCGACCACGCCGACGCCCGTCCCGGCCCCCGCCGGGCGGCCCAGGCAGGAGAAGCTCAAGAGCGGGATGGTCCCCGACCTGACCAAGGCGGCCCCCGACGCGCCGCGCGATCTGCCGCCGCGCGCCGAGCAGCTCCAGCTGTCCGGCGACATCACGTACTCCCTGCCGTCGCTCGACCTGCTCACGCGCGGGGGCCCGGGCAAGGCGCGCAGCGCGGCCAACGACGCCGTCGTCGCCTCGCTGACGAACGTCTTCACGGAGTTCAAGGTCGACGCCGCCGTCACCGGCTTCACGCGCGGGCCGACGGTCACCCGCTACGAGGTCGAGCTGGGCCCGGCCGTGAAGGTCGAGCGGATCACCGCGCTGACGAAGAACATCGCGTACGCCGTCGCCAGCCCGGACGTGCGGATCATCTCGCCGATCCCCGGCAAGTCCGCGGTCGGCATCGAGATCCCGAACACCGACCGGGAGATGGTCAACCTCGGCGACGTGCTGCGGCTCGCGGACGCGGCCGAGGACGACCACCCGATGCTGGTGGCTCTCGGCAAGGACGTCGAGGGCGGCTATGTGATGGCCAACCTGGCGAAGATGCCGCACATCCTCGTCGCCGGAGCCACCGGTTCCGGAAAGTCGTCGTGCATCAACTGCCTCATCACGTCGATCATGGTCCGCGCGACCCCCGAGGACGTGCGGATGGTCCTCGTCGACCCCAAGCGCGTCGAGCTCACCGCGTACGAGGGCATTCCCCACCTGATCACGCCGATCATCACCAACCCGAAGCGGGCCGCCGAGGCGCTCCAGTGGGTCGTGCGCGAGATGGATCTTCGGTACGACGACCTGGCGGCGTACGGGTTCCGGCACATCGACGACTTCAACGAGGCCATAAGGAACGGCAAGGTCAAGGCGCCCGCGGGCAGTGAGCGCGAGCTTCAGCCGTACCCGTATCTGCTGGTGATCGTCGACGAGCTCGCCGACCTGATGATGGTCGCGCCGAGGGACGTCGAGGACGCCATCGTGCGCATCACGCAGCTCGCGCGCGCGGCCGGCATCCATCTGGTGCTCGCCACGCAACGGCCGTCGGTCGACGTCGTCACCGGTCTGATCAAGGCGAACGTGCCCTCGCGGCTCGCGTTCGCCACCTCCTCGCTCGCCGACTCGCGGGTCATCCTCGACCAGCCGGGCGCCGAGAAGCTGATCGGCAAGGGCGACGGACTGTTCCTGCCGATGGGCCAGAACAAGCCCACCCGTATGCAGGGCGCCTTCGTGACCGAGGACGAGGTCGCGATCGTCGTCCAGCACTGCAAGGACCAGATGGCGCCGGTCTTCCGGGACGACGTCACCGTGGGGACCAAGCAGAAGAAGGAGATCGACGAGGACATCGGCGACGACCTCGACCTGTTGTGCCAGGCGGCCGAGCTGGTCGTCTCCACGCAGTTCGGATCGACCTCGATGCTCCAGCGCAAGCTGCGGGTCGGCTTCGCCAAGGCCGGGCGGCTGATGGACCTCATGGAGTCCCGGGGTGTCGTCGGACCGAGCGAGGGCTCCAAGGCGCGCGACGTCCTCGTCAAACCCGACGAGCTGGACGGCGTGCTCGCGGTGATTCGTGGGGAGTCGGCGGAGTAGGCGCGCTGGTGAGGAGACGGACGAGCGTGACTCACCCGTTAGAAAACGCAGGGCAACCGTTTCCCTTTGGCGTACGTCCAGTTGAGCGAGAGGACAGGTACGGCTTTCAACAGGGAAGCCGTACGTGGCCCGTCATCGGCGTGTCCGGCCATTCCGATGGCGTACAAAGTCCCACCGCCCGGTTGCCCCTCCCTTTGGCACCCCCCCTAGACTGAACTTCCAGCACAGGTGGCTACACGCTCGAAAGGCGCCCCCGTGTCCATCGGCAACTCCCCTGAAGACGAGCGTCCCTTCGAAGACCCGTCCGAGGAAGCCAACATCTCCATCGGTCGTGCCCTGCAGCAGGCGCGCATCGCCGCAGGGCTGACCGTCGACGACGTCAGTACCGCCACCCGGGTCCGCATCGCCATCGTCCACGCCATCGAGTCGGACGACTTCGCCCCCTGCGGCGGAGACGTCTACGCGCGCGGGCACATCCGGACCCTGGCCCGAGCCGTGCACCTCGATCCCGCCCCGCTGATGGAGCAGTACGACGCCGCCCACGGCGGCCGTCCGGCGCCCACCCCCGCCGCGCCCCTTTTCGAGGCGGAACGCATCCGCCCCGAGCGGCGCGGGCCGAACTGGACCGCGGCCATGGTCGCGGCGATCGTCGCCGTGGTCGGCTTCGTCGGCTTCACCGCCTTCAAGGGCGACGGCGGCGGGTCGAAGGAGCAGGTCGCCGAGGGCTCCACGCCGGCGACCAGCCCGACCGCCTCGCCCACGCCGAAGACCGACAAGACCGTCGACGAGAAGCCCGAACCCTCCGACAGCGCCATCGCGGCGGCTCCCCAGGACAAGGTGACCGTCCAGGTCAGCGCCACCGACGGCCGCAGTTGGATCTCCGCCAAGGACCACAACGGCCGACTGCTGTTCGACGGCCTGCTCAAGCAGGGCGACTCCCAGACCTTCCAGGACAGCGAGAAGATCAACCTCGTCCTCGGCGACGCCGGCGCGATCGATCTGTTCGTCAACGGCAAGAAGATCGAGGACGACTTCCAGCCGGGCGCGGTGGAGCGCCTGACGTACACGAAGGGCGACCCGCAGGTCGGCTGAGTGGACGTCCGAGCGGGCGTCCGAGCGGGCGTCCGAGCGGGCGTCGTCAGGCGCGGACGGGGGTTGGCGAAGATCGCCAGCCCCCGTCGACGTGGGCTGTCGGTGAGACAAAGTAGTCTTGAGCCCATGCCTGAACGCCGTACCGTCGCACTCGTCACTCTTGGCTGCGCCCGTAACGAGGTGGACTCGGAGGAGCTCGCAGGCCGTTTGGAGGCGGACGGCTGGCAGCTCGTGGAGGACGCCGAGGAAGCCGACGTCGCCGTCGTCAACACCTGTGGCTTCGTCGAGGCCGCCAAGAAGGACTCCGTCGACGCCCTCCTGGAGGCCAACGACCTCAAGGGGCACGGCAGAACCCAGGCCGTCGTGGCGGTGGGCTGCATGGCCGAGCGGTACGGCAAGGAACTCGCCGAAGCCCTTCCCGAAGCCGACGGCGTCCTCGGCTTCGACGACTACGCCGACATCTCCGACCGCCTCCAGACCATCCTGAACGGCGGGATCCACGCCTCCCACACCCCGCGCGACCGCCGCAAGCTGCTGCCGATCAGCCCGGCGCAGCGGCAGGAGTCGGCCGCCGAGGTCGCGCTGCCCGGACACGGCCCGGTGGACCTTCCGGACGGCCTCGCGCCCGCCTCGGGCCCCCGTGCGCCCCTGCGTCGCCGCCTCGACGGCGCCCCGGTCGCCTCCGTCAAGCTCGCCTCGGGCTGCGACCGGCGCTGCACCTTCTGCGCCATCCCGTCCTTCCGAGGCTCCTTCATCTCGCGCCGACCGAGCGATGTGCTGAACGAGACGCGGTGGCTGGCCGAGCAGGGCGTCAAGGAGATCATGCTGGTCTCCGAGAACAACACCTCCTACGGCAAGGACCTGGGCGACATCCGCCTCCTGGAGTCCCTGCTCCCGGAACTGGCCGACGTCGACGGGCTCGAACGGGTGCGCGTCAGCTACCTCCAGCCGGCCGAGATGCGGCCCGGGCTCATCGACGTGCTGACCTCGACGCCGAAGATCGCCCCCTACTTCGACCTGTCCTTCCAGCACTCCGCGCCCGGCGTGCTGCGCGCGATGCGCCGCTTCGGCGACACCGACCGCTTCCTGGAGCTGCTCGACACCATCCGGAGCAAGGCGCCCCAAGCCGGCGTCCGCTCCAACTTCATCGTCGGCTTCCCCGGCGAGTCCGAGTCCGACCTGGCTGAGCTGGAGCGCTTCCTCGAGGGCGCGCGGCTCGACGCCATCGGCGTCTTCGGGTACTCCGACGAGGAGGGCACCGAGGCCGCGACGTACGAGAACAAGCTCGACGAGGACGTCGTCGCCGAGCGGCTCGCGCGGGTCTCCCGGCTCGCCGAGGAGCTCGTCTCCCAGCGGGCCGAGGAGCGGCTGGGCGAGACCGTGCACGTGCTGGTGGAGTCCGTGGACGACGAGGGCGTGTACGGCCGCGGGGCGCACCAGGCGCCGGAGACCGACGGCCAGGTGCTGCTCACGTCGGGCGCATCCCTGAGCGTCGGTCGTATGGTCGAGGCGAAGGTGGTCGGCACCGAGGGCGTCGACCTCGTCGCCGAGCCTCTGCCGGGCTCGTTCGGGTGTAGTGAGGAGGCGGGCAGATGACGGGTGTTCCGGCATCGGCCGCGGGCGGCTCCCCGCAGGCGAAGGAAGCGGCGGCGAGCATGTCGGCCGCCGACCTCGACGACGCCGGCAGGTCCCCGCGTGGCGGGAAGCTGGCGGCCGCCGCCGTCAACCAGGCCAGCGTCTGGAACATCGCCAATCTGCTGACGATGCTCCGGCTGATCCTGGTGCCCGGCTTCGTCGCGCTGATGCTGGCCGACGGCGGCTACGACCCGGCGTGGCGCTCGCTCGCCTGGGCCGCCTTCGCCGTCGCCATGATCACCGATCTGTTCGACGGGCATCTGGCCCGGACGTACGACCTCGTCACCGACTTCGGGAAGATCGCCGACCCCATCGCCGACAAGGCGATCATGGGAGCGGCGCTGATCTGCCTCTCCGCGCTCGGCGACCTGCCGTGGTGGGTGACGATCGTGATCCTCGGCCGGGAGCTCGGGATCACCCTGATGCGTTTCCTGGTCATCCGGTACGGCGTCATTCCCGCGTCGCGCGGCGGCAAGCTCAAGACGCTCACCCAGGGTGTGGCCGTCGGGATGTACGTCCTGGCGCTCACGGGGTGGCTGGCCACCCTGAGGTTCTGGGTGATGGCCGCGGCGGTCGTCCTGACCGTGGTGACCGGGCTCGACTATGTGAGACAGGCCATTGTGCTGCGTCGGCAGGGGATCGCCGAGCGCGAGGCCGCTTCGCAGGAGACACGGGCGTGAATTCCCCGGCCGCCGACGTGGTGCGACTACTCACGGTGAAGGGCGAGACGCTCGCTGTGGCCGAGTCGCTGACCGGCGGCCTGGCCGCGGCGGAGATCACATCGGTCCCCGGGGCGTCCAAGGTCTTCCGGGGCTCGGTCACCGCCTACGCCACCGGGCTCAAGCACGAGCTGCTCGGCGTCGACGCCGGCCTGCTGGCCGCGCGCGGGGCCGTGGACGCGCAGGTCGCGGCCCAGATGGCGGCGGGAGTACGCAAGACGCTGGGCGCCGACTGGGGCGTCGCGACCACCGGCGTCGCCGGCCCCGACACCCAGGACGGGCACCCCGTCGGGACGGTCTTCGTGGCCGTCGACGGGCCGTTCGGGCCGGATTCCGGTTCCGCCGGCGGCGGAAAAGTGGAGGCCCTGCGGTTGAACGGCGACCGTGCGGAAATTCGTAGAGAGAGTGTACGGAGCGTACTCGCACTGCTCCTGAAGGAGCTTGCGGGCGAACAGACCGGGAATGAGCGGGCACAGGATACGGAACAGAACGGGGGGTTTTGATGTTTGCAGCCCTGAGTGAACACGACATCGCTCCCCGCACGGCCGCAGCGCAAGGCGGTACGGTGGGGCGTGAAGGATGCGGCTACGCGGTCCGAGGAGGGAGCCACCGATGATTCTGCTCCGTCGCCTGCTGGGTGACGTGCTGCGTCGGCAGCGCCAGCGCCAGGGCCGTACTCTGCGCGAAGTCTCCTCGTCCGCCCGAGTCTCACTCGGCTATCTCTCCGAGGTGGAGCGGGGGCAGAAGGAGGCATCCTCCGAGCTGCTCTCCGCCATCTGCGACGCGCTGGACGTACGGATGTCCGAGCTCATGCGGGAAGTGAGCGACGAGCTCGCTCTCGCCGAGCTGGCCCAGTCTGCTGCGGCCACCCCCAGCCAGCCTGTGCCCACATCGGTGCGTCCGATGCTGGGTTCCGTGTCGGTGACCGGTGTGCCACCGGAGCGGGTGACCATCAAGGCGCCCGCCGAGGCGGTGGACGTGGTCGCCGCATAGGGCATGTGCCTGGGCGCGTGAGTCGACGCGTCATTGTGTGAGGCCCCGGCTGGGGCTTCTCCGGGGAGACCCGGGGAGGCGGCGGTCGGGGTTTTTCGCGTCCGTTCGGTCTTTCCGTGTGCGTTTGCCGGTGTCGGGTGCTGAGGTCATCGTGGAGGGGCAGCACGAGAGCCGAACACCGGAGGTACGGATGCCCGTCGTGAAGAGTCCGCTCTCGGACTCCGACCTGAAGACCGTCTCCGAGGCGTTGCAGGGCGCGCTCGTCGACCTGGTCGACCTGTCGCTCGTCTCCAAACAGGTCCACTGGAACGTCGTAGGGCCCCGATTCCGGTCCGTCCACCTCCAGCTCGACGAGGTCGTGGACGTCGCCCGCACCCACTCCGACACCGTGGCGGAGCGCGCCTCGGCGCTGGGCGTCTCACCGGACGGGCGGGCGGCCACGGTGGCGGCCGGCAGCGGGATCGCCGCGGTGAGCGACGGGTGGGTCAAGGACTCCGACGCGGTGGGGACGCTGGTGGCGGCGCTGGGCGCGGTGATCACCCGGATGCGGGAACGCGTGTCGGCCACGGGGGAGGCGGATCCGGTCAGCCAGGACATCTTCATCGGCATCACCGCGGATCTGGAGAAGCATCACTGGATGTTCCAGGCGGAGAACGTGTGACGCGTCTGACACCTGTGGCGGAGTGGCGGAGTGGCGGAGTGGCGTCGAGTCGGCGTGAGGTTGGCGTGGGGTTGGAGGTGAGGCTGTGGCGGGGCGAATAGTTCGCCGGGGGGCTGTTCTGGGGCTCGGCGCCCTGTGGTGGTGGGCTGCCGTACGGCTTGCCGTGGCACCAGGCGCCGGGGCGCTGGAAGGAGCGGTCGCCGCCGGGGGGTGGGGCCTGAGCCTGCTGCCCGTGCACTGTGTGTCCAAGGCGCGGGCTGTGGGGGCGGTTGCGGCGGGGCGGTGGAAGGGGGCTTGGAGGGCGGGTGAGGGGGGCGGGTGAGGGGGGCGACTGGGGGTGCGGGTGACTGAGGGCGGTCGTTGAGCGGTCGTTGAGCGGTGGCTGGAGGGGGTGTCTGAGGGCGTGTCTGAGGCGGGTGGTTGAGGGCTGGCTAGGGGGGCGTTGAGGGTGAGACTGAGGGGATGGGGATGGGGGTGGGGGTTTTGGGGTGCCGGTAAGAACGCTGTCACCAGCCGCAAACGGCAGTGATCTTGCGGGGCGTCACCCGTGTGGGTGAGTCCGGGGCTGTACGGCTGCGGTGGGTGAAGCTCTGCGAGGACGATTTTGATCGTGGCCCGTACTCCGTTGGACGTGGATGAACTCGTCGAGCACTGGACGCTGTTGAAGGATGAGCAGGTGCTCGTGTCCGGCAAGCGTGGTGCGACGCGACTGGGCTTCGCCGTGCTGCTGAAGTTCTCTACGCAGTACGGCCCGGTTTCCCCGGAACCGGACAGAGCTGCCCGGTGAGGCCGTGGAGTTCGTCGCCCGTCAGGCGCAGGTTCCTGCCTCGGAGCTGGAGTCCTACGACTGGACGGGCCGCACGGTCGAGTACCACCGTGCGCAGATCCGGGAGCACCTCGGCTTCCGTGAGTGCAGCGTCGCGGACGCGGAGAACCTGACGGCGTATCTGGCCGAGCACGTCGCAAACAAGGAACGCAGGCCCGAGCAGGTCCGGGTGGAACTGCTGGCGCGCTGCCGCACGGAGAGCATCGAGCCGCCCACGCCGGGCCGGTGCGATCGGATCGTGGCGGCTGCCCTGCGGGCGGCCGAGGAGTTGCTGACGGCCCTGATCTCCTCCCGGCTGACCGTGGAGAGCATCGAGCGGATCGCGGCTCTGGTGGCCGGCGCCGACCAGGACGACGCCGGACCCGCAGGTGGCGGTACGGAGGGCGAGGACGCGCCGCCGGTTCTGGCGAAGGTCAAGGAAGCGCCGGGCAACGTGAGCCTGGAGACGATGCTCACCGAGATCGACAAGCTCCTGGCGGTGCGGGCGATCGGCCTGCCACGGGATCTGTTCATCGACGTCGCGCCGAAGGTCGTGGCGGGCTGGCGGGCGCGGGCCGCAGTGGAGTCGCCTTCCCACCTGCGGACGCATCCGGTGGCGCTGCGGGTGACCTTGCTGGCCGCGCTGCTGCTCGCCGAGGCGTCGCTCGGCACCCCGGAGGGGACGATCCGCCAGGTGGTGTTCCCGGCGGTATCCGGGGGCGAGGCGACGCTGCGGGAGCTGGTAACGAGTTCAAGACCCGCGGGCCGGTCTACCGGCGCACGGTGCAGACCACGCACGGTGCAGACCACGCTGAAGGCGTCCTACACCAATCACTACCGGCGCGGGCTGATCAAGCTGTTGGACGTGCTGGAGTTCCGCTCCAGCAACCGCGCCCACCGGCCGGTGATCGAGGCCCTGGCGCTGGTGGCGCGGTACGCGAACGCGGGGAACACGACGTACTACCCGCTGGGCGAGACGGTTCCGGTCCACAAGGCGATGGGCGGGGACCGGGCGGAGGTCGTCCACCGCGCCGACAAGCGGGGCCGGCGCCAGGTGGTGCGCATGGTCTACGAGGTCGCCGCCTTCCAGGCCCTGCGCGATCAGCTCAAGTGCAAGGAGATCTGGGTGGTCGGCGCCGACAAGTGGCGCAACCCGGACGAGGACCTGCCCCAGGACTTCGAGGCCCGGCGGGAGGAGAACTACCGGGAGCTGCGCAAGCCGCTGGACGCCGCGGTGTTCGTCGACGAGCTGCGCGAGCAGGTGACGACCGAACTGACCCTGCTCAACGACAAGATGCCCAAGCTGTCCTGGCTGGACATCGCCGAGCGCAAGTCCGGAGCGATCCGGCTGACGGCAGCCGAGGCCCAGCCCGAGCCGCGCAACCTGCGCAGGATCAAGGCCGAGGTACAGCGGCGTTGGGGCATCGTGCCGCTCGTCGACATGCTGAAGGAAGCGGTGCTGCGGACCGGCTGCCTGGACGCGGTCACCTCCGTCGCCGGCGGCGGCAGGCTCTCGCCGGAGGTGCTGGCCGAACGCCTGCTGCTGGTCATCTACGCGTACGGCACGAACACCGGGATCAAGGCCGTGGCGTCCGGCGGCCACGGCCATACCGAGGACGAGCTGCGCTACGTACGCCGCCGCTATCTGTCGGCGGAGGCCGCTCGCGCCATCGGCGTCCAGATCGCGAACGCCACCTTCGCCGCCCGCAGCACGGAGCTGTGGGGCCAGGGCTCGACCGCAGTCGCCTCCGACTCCACCCACGTCCGCGCCTACGACCAGAACCTCTTCACCGAGTGGCACTCGCGCTACGGCGGCCGCGGGGTCCTCATCTACTGGCACGTGGAGAAGAAGTCCCTGGCCATCCACTCCCAGCTGATCAACTGCACGGCCTCCGAGGTCGCCGCGATGATCGAGGGCGCGATGCGGCACGGAACCACCATGGATGTCGAGGCCAACTACACGGACTCGCATGGCCAGTCGGAAATCGGGTTTGGCATCACGAGACTGCTGATGTGGGCTTGCTGCCGCGTATCAAGCGGATCAACAAGGTGAAGCTGTACCGGCCGGTGGTGGGCGACCCGGACGCCTACCCGCAGTTGACCCCGGCGCTGACCCGCCCGATCCGCTGGGAACTCATCGCCCGGCAGTACGACCAGATGATCAAGTACGCCACCGCGATCCGTACCCGTACCGCCTCCACCGAGGCGATCCTGCGCCGCTTCACCCGCAACGCCTCCCACCCCACCTACGCGGCGATGCTGGAGGTCGGCCGCGCACAGAAGACCATCTTCGTGGCCCGCTACCTGCGGCTTCGGGATCTCCAGCGGGAGATCGAGGAGGGCCTGAACGTCATGGAGTCCTCCAACGGCGCCAACTCCGTGATCGCCTACGGCAAGGGCGGGGAGATCGCCTCCAACCGGCGCGACGAGCAAGAGATGTTCGTGCTGTGCCTGCGCATCCTCCAGTCCGCCCTGGTCTACGTGAACACCCTCATGCTCCAGGACGTCCTGGACGAGCCGGAGTGGGCGGACCTGCTCACATCGGCCGACCGACGCGGCCTGACCCCGCTGTTCTGGTCCCACGTGCGTCCGTACGGCGAGGTGAACCTCGACATGGACGCTCGTCTCGATCTCACAGTGGCCGCGGTGCCCGGCCCCCGCACTGCGGGCGATGGGGAGTTGGCCGAGGAACGTACGGAGGCGTGAGCGTTGCCATTCCCGCGCGCTGGTCTGCTCGTGCCGGTCTGCGATGTGCGACCAATCCGCCGCGTCGTATCCGGCCGCCATGGCGAGCTGGTCGATACGGTCGCCGAGCGGCTGCCCGCGTTCTCCAAGCCCGCGTTCTCCATGCCCGCAGCGTAGACCGGGCCGCCCGGCCCAGGGTGGTCCTGGCCTTCCCAGGGAACGGCAAGCTCTGGTTAGCCGTCCCGAGCGGGCGCAAAGTGGTCCGCATCCGCCCACCGCACCGGCCGGGCCGGTCCACCAGGACCGGCCCGCGCAGCAGACCCAGGAGCACCCCATGAGCTACCCCGCCCTCGCCGCCCGTACCGCTGTCGTCACCGGAGCGGCCAGCGGCATGGGCGCGGCCACCGCCCGCCTGCTCGCGGCGGGTGGCGCCCGTGTCGCCCTGTTCGCCCGGCGTACCGACCGGCTGGACGCGCTGGCCGCCGAACTCACCGCCGCCGGAGGCCAGGCCCTCGCTGTCACCGCCGACGTCACCGACCAGGCATCCGTCGACGCCGCCGCCAAGGCCGTCCACGATGCCTACGGCCGGGTCGACCTGGTGGTCAACAACGCGGGCGTGATGCTGCCCAATCCCCTCACCGAGGGTCGGCTCGACGAGTGGACCCGCATGATCGACACCAACCTCACCGGCGCCCTGCGCGTCATCCGCGCGTTCACTCCCGACCTCACCGAGGCCGCGGCCGACGGCAGCACCGCCGACCTGGTCAACGTCTCCTCCATCGCCTCCCACGTCCTCTTCCCCGACTACGCCGTGTACGGGGCCACCAAGGCCGCCCTCACCCAGCTGTCCGCCGCACTGCGCACCGAGCTGGGCCCACGCGACGTCCGGGTCAGCACCATCGAGCCGGGCCTGACCGACACCGAACTCGGTGGGCACATCGACAACCCGGAACTGCGCGAGCAGCTCGGCGGGATGTTCACCGCGATCCCCGCCCTCACCGCCGAGGACATCGCCGACCTCGTCGCGTACATCGTCAGCCGTCGCCGGCACGTCAACCTGCGCCAGTCGATCGTCCTGCCGACCCGCCAGGCCTGACATTTCCCGGTCACCCGCCGGGGCCGCCGTCCCTGCCTCCTGATCAGTGGGTGTGCTGCCTGGCTCCAGCAGGGCCAGGCGGCACACCGCCGTGATCGGCCACAATCGTCGTATGAGCACCGCAACCAGCCTGAGCGACTTCCTCCGGACCCGCCGCGCCCGCCTTCACCCGCAGGATGTGGCCCTGCCGGACTTCGGCGGCACGCGCCGGGTCACCGGCCTGCGCCGCGAGGAGGTCGCCCAGCTCGCAGGGGTCAGCGTCGACTACTACACCCGGATGGAACAGGGCCGCGTGGCCAACCCCTCGGACACCGTGCTCGACGCCCTCGCCCGCGCACTGCGGCTGAACGACGACGAGAGCCGGCACCTGCACCAGCTGGCCCAACCGCGGCAGACCGCCCGTCCGGCGCGCAGGCACCAGGTCAGCCGGCAGCACGTACGGCCGATGCTCCAGCGGCTGCTGGACGAGCTGAAGGACATGCCGGCCATGGTGATGGGCCGGCACACGGACATCCTGGCCTGGAACCCGGCAGCGGCCGCCCTCTTCGGCGACTACGCCGCCGTGGACCCGGCCGAGCGCAACATCGCCCGGATCACCTTCCTCGACCCGGCGTCCCGAGACCTGTACGCGGACTGGTCTTCCTGCGCCCGCGAGAACGTGGCCTACCTCCACCTGGAGGCTGGACGGAACCACCCCAGCGACCCGCGACTGGCACACCTGATCGGGGAGCTGTCGTTGAAGAGCGAGGACTTCCGCCGCTGGTGGGCAGAACACCCGGTCCAGGACAAGACCTCGGGCATCAAGCGGTTCCACCACCCGTTGGTCGGCGACCTGGAACTGACCTACGAGACCCTGCGCGCTGCCGACGACCCCGACCAGGCACTGATCACGTATGCGGCCCAGCCGGACACCTCGTCCCACGACGCCCTTCACATGCTGCTTGCGTGGACCGCCCCCACAGCCACTGGTGCTCATCAACCGACCGATTGATGAGCAAGATCGAGAAGTGGCGGCGCGCGACCGGATCGGCACCGGATCATGCCCATAAAACGGTGTCAGAAAGTCGATGTGCTCAAGAACTTGAGGAGCACCCTTTTCTGTACGATCTGGCAGGTGCAGCCCCCCCCCAGGACAACGAGACCGCCGATCTCCTCGCCCCCGTTCCGGCCGTACGGACCGGCAGCCTCGTGGGATACGCACGCGTGTCCACCAAAGGCCAGTTGCTCGACCGGCAGATCCACGCACTCACCGAAGCAAGGTGCATCCGGATCTTCTCCGACAAGAAGTCCGACAAGAAGTCCGGCAAGAACGCCGAACGCGAGGAGCTGTGGAAGGCCCTCGACTACCTGCGCGAGGGCGACACCCTCGTCGTCCCGTCGCTGGACCGGCTCGGCCGCTCCATCCAGGACCTCATCGCGATCGTGTCCGGCCTGCGCAAGCGCGGCATCGGGTTCACCTCGCTACACGAGGCGCTCGACACGACCACGCCCGGCGGGCGCCTGGTCTTCCACGTGTTCGCGGCCCTGGCGGAGTTCATCCGCGAACTTATCGTGCAGGGCACCAACGAGGGCCTGGACGCCGCCCGCGCCCGCGGCGCCCGACTCGGCCGCCCGCCGGCGATGACCGAGGAGCAGGTACGTCACGCCCGCGACCTACTCGCCCGCCCGGAGAACACCGTCACCTCGATCGCCAAGCTCCTCGGCGTCTCCCGCAACACCATCTACAACTACGTGCCCGAACTCAAGGGGGTCGCCTCGCACTCGCTGAGGCGACGAGCATGCCCGAACTGCCCCAACCCACCAGGTCAGAGGACTGATCACCGCCGTTTGCGGCTGGTGACAGCGTTCTTACCGGCACCCCGTTTTGCGGGGCAGGGCGGAGGGTGCGTCGGGGGTGGGGTGGGGGATGCGTCGGCGTGGGGCCGGGGGATGCGTCGAGGGGGAGTTCGGGGGTGAGTCGTTGGGGTGGGCCCGGGGATATTTCAGGGTGAGACCGGGGGCATGGTGAGGGTGAGTCCGGGGGGCATGGCAAGGGGGGTGACTACCAAGGCATCGCGACCCCGCCGTTCGGGCGGAGGATCTGGCCCGTCGTGAAGGCCGACGCGTCCGAGGCCAGGTGGAGCACCGCGTGGGCGATGTCCTCCGGTTCGCCGACCCGGCCCAGGGGTGACATACGGGCCATGAGCGCCTCGGTGTGCGCCTGTGCGCCGGGGTCGCGGCGATCGGTCATGGGGGTGCGGATCCAGCCCGGGGCGACGGCGTTGACGCGGATGCCGTGGCGGCCGACCTCGGTCGCCAGGGTCTTCGTCAGCTGGACCACGGCAGCCTTGGCGACTCCGTAGCAGAGCAGGCCGGGGCCGCCGGTGTCGACGGCGCCCGAGGCCATGGTGACGATGCTGCCGCCGGCGTCGCGCGCGAGCATCACGCGGGCGGCCTCCTGGCAGGCGTACAGCACGCCCTTGAAGTTGACGGCCAGGACCCGGTCGAGGTCCTCGTCCCGTGTCTCCAGAACCGGGCTGCTGTGCATGATCCCGGCGACGGCGGCCATCACGTCCAGCCGTTCACAGGAGTCGACGGCCTGTCGGATCTGGGCGCGGTCGGTGACGTCGAGACGGTGGGTGCGGACGGTGCCGCCCTGCTTCTCGATCAGCGCCGCCGTCCCGTGCAGACCCTGCTCGTCGCGGTCCGCGCCGTGCACGGTGGCGCCGGCCTGGGCGAGCAGTACGGCGCAGGCGCGCCCGATTCCGCTCGCCGCGCCGGTGACGAATGCGGTGCGTCCGGTGAGGTCGTACGCCTTCACGGCCATGAGGGGACGGTACGAGGGTTTCTGACGCACCGTCAATTGGTGGGGTGGGGGCGGATGCGGTGCGTCGGCGGGGAGCCCGGGGGCGGGGTGGGGCCCGTCTGGCAGGTGGGGCACCAGTAGGTGGGGCGTTCGCGGGAGCCGTCGCCCTGGTCTGCGGCGCGGACGGACGTGCCGCAGCGCAGACAGGGGCGGGGTGCACGGCCGTAGACGAAGAGGTCCTGGCCGCGGCGGCCCGTGGTGCTGCGGACGGGGCGGTCGCGGTTGGCTTCCAAAAGCCTTCGGGCGAGCGCGGGCAGCTTGGCGGCTCGGTCGGCGGGGAGCGCGCCGACGGGGAGCCAGGGGGTGGCGCCGAGGAGGAAGCAGAGCTCGCTCTTGTAGACGTTGCCGATACCGGCGAGGTTGCGCTGGTCCAGGAGAGCCTCGCCGAGGGGGCGGGCGGGGTCGGAGAGGAGGTTGGCCAGGGCCTGGTCGGGGTCCCAGTCGGGGCCGAGCAGGTCGGGGCCGAGGTGGCCGACGGCGCGTTGTTCGTCGGCGGTGCGCAGGAGGTCGAGGACGGGGAGGCGGTAGCCGACGGCTGTGCGGTCGTCGGTGCCGAGGATCGCGCGGATCTGGTGCGCCGGGCCGCCGGTCCAGCGCTCGCCCTGGGCGTACACCTTCCAGGAGCCGTCCATCCGCAGATGCGAGTGGAGCGTCAGGCCGCCCTCGACGCGGGTGAGGAGGTGCTTGCCGCGCGCGGTCACGTCCAGGACGGTACGGCCGGTGAGGTCGGCGGTCGCGTACTTCGGCACCCGGAGGTCGGATCGGGTCAGGACCTTGCCGGCGAGGGCGTCGTGCAGTCGCCTCGCGGCCTGCCAGACCGTGTCACCTTCGGGCATGGGTCAAGGGTGGCATGAGCGGGCCTGGTGGTTGGGGTGCGGAGGGCGTGGGTGTGGGTGTGGGTGGGTGAGGGTGGGGGGTGGGGGTGGGCGCGGACCGGCGATGGCGTGGGGCGTCGGGGCGTGGTGGAGGTCGGGGTTGTCATGCGCGCAGTCTCAGGCCTCGGGGGGTGGCGATGAAGCCTGCTCCTTCCAGGAGGGCGCCGATGGGGGACGTCAGGGCCGCGGCGCCGTTGATCCGCTCCACCGTGACGGTGCCGAGGGAACCCGCGCGGGCGGCTGCGGCCAGGGCCTGCGCCGCGGTGTGGAGGCGTGGGTCGTCGGTCGGGGCGTCCTCCGTGTCCGGGGCGGAGGGCCAGGCCAGCAGGGTCTTGCCGCCGCGCTCCATGTAGAGCGTCAGCTCACCGTCGACGAGCACCACCAGGGACCCCGCCTTGCGGCCCGGCTTGTGCCCGGCGTCGGTCGGCGGATCGGGCCAGGCCAGGGCGGCCCCGTACGCGTTCGCCGGATCGGCGGCGGCCAGCACGACGGCCCGGGACGAGGGGGCGGCGCCACGGGTACGGCTGTGACGGTCGGCGAAGCCGGAGCCGGAGGTGTATGCGGAGGCGTGTGCGGAGGCGCGCGGGAAGCCGTTTCCGCCGCGGGGGCCGCCGGCGGCCGGGGAGGCGAAGTCCTGGGGGGAGACGTACTCGTCCCGCGCGGTGGGCGATCCCGGAGCGGCGAAGGGGGCGTCGAGGCCGCCGGTGTCCCAGGCGATGTCGCCCGGGTCGTACGGCGGGAAGGTCCCGGTGACGGCATCGGCCTGTCCTGCGGTCGGACCGGGCAGGGGCTCGCCGCGGTCTCGGGCGTTGGCCACCGCGCGAAGGCGGTCCACGGCGCCGTCCATCGCGAACTGCGCCGCGCCCAGGCCTTCGACGACGTACCCGCGCCGGGCCTGGCCGCTCTCCTCGAAGACGGACAGGACGCGGTACGTCGCCGAGAAGCCGCCCTCGACTCCTTCGGCGGCGACCGCGCCCCGGGTCACCACGCCGTGCCGGTCGAGCAGGGTACGGGCGAGCGCGTGGGCGCGGACGGTGAGGTCGGGCTCGTGGGCCGGGAGGAGGGACCAGCGGCCGGCGACGGTCGGGGGGCCGCCGCGGGAGGCGGGGCGGGCGGCGGCGGTCAGCGAGCCGTAGCGGCCGCGCGGGACCGTGCGCCTGGCGCGGTGGGCCGTGGAGCCGGCCGTGCGGCCCGAGCCCAGCAGGGAGCGCATCGGCGTCAGCGTGTCGTTGGTGAGACGGCCGGACCAGGCCAGGTCCCAGATCGCGTCGGCGAGTTGGGGGTCGGTGGCATCGGGGTGAGTGGTCGCGCGGATCTGGTCGGCGATCTGACGGAAGAACAGGCCGTACCCCCCGGAGAGGGCGTCCAGGACGGACTGGTGGACCGCCGTCAGCTCCAGGGGGTGGGGCGGGGACAGGAGCAGGGGGGTCGCGTCCGCCAGGTACAGGGAGACCCAGCCGTCCTTGCCGGGGAGAGCTCCCGCGCCCGCCCAGACGACCTCTCCGGCGGCGGTGAGCTCGTCGAGCATCGCCGGGGCGTAGTCCCGGACGCGGGACGGCAGGACGAGCTTCTCCAGGGCCGATGCGGGCACCGACGCGCCCTGGAGCTGCTCCACGGCGCGCACCAGCCCGTCGACGCCGCGCAGCGAGTGGCCTTGGCCGATGTGCTGCCACTGCGGCAGGAACTGGGCCAGCGCGGGCGGCGGCACCGGCTCGAGCTCGTGTCGCAGAGCGGCCAGGGAGCGGCGGCGCAGTCGGCGCAGCACGGTCGCGTCGCACCACTCCTGGCCGATGCCGGCCGGATGGAACTCGCCCTGGACGACGCGTCCGCTCGCCGCGAGCCGTTGCAGGGCGCCCTCGGTGACGGCCACGCCGAGGCCGAAGCGGGCGGCTGCCGTGGTGGAGGTGAAGGGGCCATGGGTGCGGGCGTGGCGCGCGAGGAGATCGCCCAGGGGATCCTTGACGGGCTCCATGAAGGCTTCCGGTACGCCGACCGGCAACGCCGTGCCCAGCGCGTCGCGCAGGCGGCCCGCGTCCTCGATCGCCGCCCAGTGGTCGGCGCCGGCGATGCGGACCCGGATCGCCCGGCGGGCGGCGGCCAGCTCCCGGGCCCAGGGCGGTTCGGCGCCGCGCTCGGCCAGTTCGGCTTCGGTGAGCGGGCCGAGCAGGCGCAGGAGGTCCGCGACGCCTTCGGCGTCCTTCACACGCCGGTCCTCGGTGAGCCACTGCAGCTCCCGCTCCAGCTTGGTGAGGACCTCGGCGTCGAGCAGCTCGCGCAGCTCGGCCTGGCCGAGCAGTTCGGCCAGCAGCCGCGAGTCCAGGGACAGGGCGGCGGCGCGGCGCTCGGCGAGCGGGGAGTCCCCCTCGTAGAGGAACTGGGCGACGTAGCCGAAGAGGAGGGAGCGGGCGAAGGGGGACGGCTCCGGGGTGGTGACCTCGACCAGGCGCACCTTGCGGGTCTCCAGGTCGCCCATCAGCTCCACGAGCCCGGGGACGTCGAAGACGTCCTGGAGACACTCGCGGACTGCCTCCAGGACGATCGGGAACGAACCGAACTCGCTCGCCACCTGGAGGAGTTGGGCGGCGCGCTGGCGTTGCTGCCACAGCGGGGTGCGCTTGCCGGGGCTGCGGCGGGGCAGCAGCAGCGCGCGGGCGGCGCACTCGCGGAAGCGGGCCGCGAACAGGGCCGAGCCGCCGACCTGGTCGGTGACGATCCGGTCGACCTCGCCCTTGTCGAAGACGACGTCCGCCGCGCCGACGGGGGCCTGGTCGGTGTCGGCCGCCGCGCCGAAGGCCACGCCGGCCCTCATGGGCTCCTGGTCGAGGAGGTCCAGGCCCATCAGGTCGGCGTCGGGCAGGCGCAGGACGATGCCGTCGTCGGCGTGCATGACCTGGGCGTCCATGCCGTACCGCTCGGAGAGCCTGGCGCCGAGCGCGAGGGCCCAGGGGGCGTGGACCTGGGCGCCGAAGGGGGAGTGCACGACGACCCGCCAGTCGCCGAGCTCGTCGCGGAAGCGCTCCACGACGATCGTGCGGTCGTCCGGGACGTGGCCGCAGGCCTGGCGCTGCTCGTCCAGGTAGGAGAGCACGTTGTCGGCCGCCCAGGCGTCCAGGCCCGCGGTGAGCAGGCGGAGCCGGGCGTCGTCCTTGGGCAGGGAGCCGACCTCGCGCAGGAACGCGCCCACCGCGCGGCCCAGCTCCAGCGGGCGGCCCAGCTGGTCGCCCTTCCAGAAGGGGAGGCGGCCCGGCACGCCCGGGGCCGGCGAGACCAGGACGCGGTCGCGTGTGATGTCCTCGATGCGCCAGGAACTGGTGCCGAGCGTGAAGACGTCGCCGACGCGGGACTCGTAGACCATCTCCTCGTCGAGCTCGCCGACCCGGCCGCCGCCCTTCTTGGGGTCGGCGCCCGCCAGGAAGACGCCGAACAGGCCGCGGTCGGGGATCGTGCCCCCGGAGGTGACGGCGAGGCGCTGGGCGCCGGGGCGGCCGGTGATCGTGCCGGCGACGCGGTCCCACACCACGCGCGGGCGCAGTTCCGCGAACGCGTCGGACGGATAGCGGCCGGCGAGCATGTCCAGGACGGCAGTGAACGCCGACTCCGGGAGCGAGGCGAACGGGGCGGCGCGGCGGACCATGGCCAGCAGGTCGTCGACCTGCCAGGTGTCCAGCGCCGTCATGGCCACCAGCTGCTGGGCCAGGACGTCCAGCGGGTTGGCCGGAACCTTCAGGGACTCGATCGAGCCCGTGCGCATCCGCTCGGTCACCACGGCCGCCTGGACGAGGTCGCCGCGGTACTTGGGGAAGACGACGCCGGTGGAGACCGCGCCCACCTGGTGTCCGGCGCGGCCGACGCGCTGGAGGCCGGAGGCGACGGAGGGCGGGGACTCGACCTGGACCACCAGGTCGACGGCGCCCATGTCGATGCCCAGTTCGAGGCTGGAGGTGGCGACCACGGCCGGCAGCCGGCCAGCCTTCAGATCCTCCTCGACCAGGGCGCGCTGCTCCTTGGAGACCGAGCCGTGGTGGGCGCGCGCGATGACGGGCGGTGCGCCCTGGGCCGCGCCCGAGCCGCCCATGAGCTGGGCGGGGGAGTGGTGCTCGTCGAGGGGCTCGCCGGTGGCCCGCTCGTAGGCGATCTCGTTGAGCCGGTTGCACAGGCGCTCGGCGAGACGACGGGAGTTGGCGAAGACGATCGTGGAGCGGTGGGACTGGACGAGGTCGGCGATCCGCTCCTCGACGTGTGGCCAGATCGAGGGGCGCTCGGCTCCTTCGGAGCCTTCGGCCACCGGGGAGCCGCCCAGTTCGCCCAGGTCCTCCACGGGGACGACGACCGAGAGGTCGAACTCCTTGCCGGACTTCGGCTGGACGATCTCCGCCCTGCGGCGGGGCGAGAGATAGCGGGCGACCTCGTCGACCGGGCGGACCGTCGCGGACAGACCGATGCGGCGGGCCGGCTTCGGCAGCAGCTCGTCCAGCCGTTCCAGGGAGAGCGCCAGGTGCGCGCCGCGCTTGGTGCCCGCGACCGCGTGCACCTCGTCCAGGATCACCGTCTCGATGCCGGTCAGCGCGTCGCGCGTGGCCGACGTCAGCATCAAGAACAGGGACTCCGGGGTGGTGATCAGGATGTCCGGCGGGCGGGTGGACAGCGCGCGGCGCTCGGCGGGCGGGGTGTCGCCGGAACGGATGCCGACCTTCACCTCGGGCTCGGGCAGGCCCAGGCGCACGGACTCCTGGCGGATGCCGGTCAGCGGGCTGCGCAGATTGCGCTCGACGTCGACCGCGAGGGCCTTGAGCGGTGAGACGTACAGCACCCGGCAGCGCTTCCTCGGGTCGGCCGGCGGGGGCGTCGAGGCGAGCTGGTCCAGGGCGGCCAGGAACGCGGCCAGGGTCTTGCCGGAGCCGGTCGGAGCGACCACCAGCACGTCCGAGCCTGCGCCGATGGCCTGCCACGCGCCCGCCTGGGCCGCGGTGGGCGCGGAGAACGCCCCCGTGAACCAGCCGCGGGTCGCGGGCGAGAAGCCGTCGAGGGCTCGATGTGCGGAGCTGACCATGCGTCCATCCTGCACCCGCCCACTGACAATGGCTCTGACCTGCGATGAGGCGAGGGCGCGATGAGGCGAGGGCGCGAGGGCGCGGTGCGGTGCGGCGGTCGGGCCGGCGGCCGGCGGCCAGCTGACGAAGGCGGCTGACGGCGGGAGGACGGCTGACCTGGGACGGCGGTCCGGGAAGGGCCGCGGGGCGGCTTCGTCCCACCCGTCACCCGCCTCGTCCCACCCGTCACCCGCCGATGGCTCGCGCCCCCGCCGTCACGATCACGGCCGCCGCCACGACGAGCAGGAAGGGGGCTCGCAGGAGCAGCGCCACGGCGGCCGCGGCGAGGCCCGCGGCTCTCGCGTCCAGTACCAGCGTGTGTCCGTCGGCGAAGGTCTGCTGGGCCGTGAGGGCGGCGAGCAGGGCGACGGGGAGCAGGGCCGCGAGCCGTCTGACGAGCGGTCGCTCGAGAACGCCCGCGGGGACGAGCAGTCCGGCGAGCTTGACGGCGTAGCAGCCGACGGCGGTCGCGACGATCGCGATCCAGATGTTCACCGTTCTCCTCCTTGCACGTCGTCCCGGGCGCCCTTGCGCCGGCCCTCGAGGTACAGGACGCCGGGCGCGGCGAGCGCGGCCACCAGAACGGGCACTCCGGCGGGCAGGACGGGCAGCAGGGCGAGCCCCAGCAGGACGGCGAGGCCGGCGACGGCTCGCTCGGTGGCGGTCTTCAGCATGGGCGCGAGCAGCGCAAGGAAGACGGCGGGTCCGGCCGCGTCGAGCCCCCACGCGTCCGTGTCCCCGATGGCCTCGGCGCCCAGGGCGCCCAGCAGTGTGGTGAGGTTCCACAGGACGTACAGGGTCACACCGGTGACCGCGAAGCCGATCCGGGCGCTGCGTCGTCCGGGCTGCGCCAGCGAGACGGCCGTCGTCTCGTCGATCACCCACTGCGCGGCGAACGGGCGCACCGCGCGCGGGAGGGCCAGCAGCTGCGACAGGCGCAGGCCGTAGAAGGCGTTGCGCACGCCCAGGAAGAAGGCGCCCGCGGCCGCCGTGAGCGGGTTGCCGCCCGCCGCCAGCGCCCCGACGAGCGCGAACTGGGACGCGCCGGTGAACACCATGAGGCTGAGCGCGCAGGTCTGCCACACCGTGAGTCCACTGCCCGCAGAGGTCACCCCGAAGGCGAACCCGGAGAGTCCTACGGCGACCCCGACGCTGAGGGCGTCCCGTACGACGGCGGCGTCGGGCTTTCCCACGTCGTCCGGCTTTCCTGCGCCGTACGCGCGTATGTCTGTGCGAGCTGTCTGTTCTGCCACGACTCGGACGGTACGAGGAGTCCCCCGCGCGCGTCTTGTACGTTCTTGCGCTCGCGCTGGTATGCGCCCGGCGGCACGCCCACGATCCGGGCGAAGTGACGGTTGAGGTGCGGCTGGTCGGTGAAGCCCACCTCGACGGCCGCCTCGGCGGGCGTCGTCCCCGCGTCCAGTAGCCGTCGCGCCCGCCGCACGCGCGCGTCGGTCAGCCAGGCGTGGGGAGGCATCCCGTAGGCGTCCCTGAAGGCGCGCAACAGCGCGAACGGACTGGTCCCCAGGTCCTCGGCGAGCCGTTCGAGCGTCGGCGGCCCGGCCATCCGCTCCTCCAGCACCGCACGCGCGCGTGCCGCGATCCGCGCCCCGGCGGTGCGCACCTCCCGCTGGGGCAACGGCCCGCCGTTGAGCCGCAGCAGCCGTGTCACGGCCACTCTCAGCAGCGTGTCGGCGGCCAGTGCGTTGCCCTCGTCGGCGGCGCGAAGCACCTGGTGCACCAGACCCACCGCGTACGGGTCGTCGAGCACGGGGCTGACGAACCCCGGTGTGCCGCGCAGCGTCGTCGTCTCGGCCGCTATGGCGGCCACGAGGCCGGGGGCCGGGTAGACCGCCCCGTACCGCCATCCCTCGGGCACGCCGGCCCGCCCGGTGTGCGGGGTGTCCGGGTTGACCAGCGCGAGCGCACCGGCGCCCGCGTACTGGTCGGACCCGCCGTGGTGGAAGACCTCCGCCCCGTCGGCGATGGCGGCGATGACGAAGTTCTCGTGGGTGTGCCGCACGAAGGTCTTCCGGACGTACCGGGCGCGCAACAGATCGACCCCGGGCAGCTCGGCGTACCGCCAGTGCCGCGCCAGCTCGCTCGAATCCGTCATGCACCCATTCTCCTTCGCCCTCCTTCTCCGCGACGGACGGCGCCGGGCGCGGAGAAGGAGGCTCTGGACTCAGACGATGGCGCGGCCGTAGGCCCTGAGGGTGCGCAGTGCCTCGATCGTCACCATGGGGCGTGCCTCCAGAGCGGTGCCCGGCGCCCACTGGCGCCACCGGACGGGCCAGCCGCCGTCCTCCTGCTGCGCGCCGGCGAGGTGGTCCAGGGAGCGGGTCATCTCGGTGTCCGTGAACCACCCGCGCGCGAGGGAGTGCGGAGTGCGGGCGAAGTCGTACGGGAAGTGCTGCTCGCCCGGGGCGTAGCCGGGTGCGACCGGGTATGCGTCCGGGCGGTCCGGGTCCAGCACGGCGAGCCGGTGTGCGCGTACCAGCCGGCCCAGACGGTCGGCGGCGGCCTCCGCGCGCGGGCGGTCGGGAGCGGAGTCCAGGAAGGCGACGGCGGCCTCGATCTCGTACGGGTGGGACCGCTCCAGGGAGTCGACCGCCTGCCAGCAGAAGTCCGTGGCGCGGAACAGCCAGGCGTGCCATACCTCGTTGCGGTGCAGCAGGCCCACCACCGGTCCGGTGGCCAGCAGTTCACTGGGCGGATCGTCGACGATGGGGATGAAGGGCGCCGTCGGGTACCCGCGTTGGCTGGGATGGATCGCCGGCAGTGCGCCGTCGGAGGTCGAGACGGAGGTGAGGTAGCGGCACACCCGCTCCACGCGCTGTCCGCCCAGGCGTCCGACGGAGTCCAGGACGCGCAGCGCGTGCGCGGTGTGCAGGGGCTGGCTGACGGGCCCGCGTAGGTCGGGCTCCAGCGCGTGGCCGTATCCGCCGTCCTCGTTGCGGTAGGCGTCGAGGGCGGTCTCGACGGGTTCGGCGCCGCCGTGCAGGAAGTGGTGCGCGAACAGGCGCTGTTCCAGCACGCGCGCGGTGAGCCAGACGAAGTGCTCGGCGCGGAAGAGCGGGGAGCGCGCCGGGGGCGTCGGGGGGAGTGGGGATGCTCCGGTTTCGGCCATGGTTCAGACCGTAGGGCGCGAAGCGGTCCCGGCAGGCGGTCCCGGCGGGGGCCACCCCCGGGCGCGGGATACTGGTGTCATGCGGTTGACGGTCTTCTGGCAGCGAATGGACGAGCACTTCGGCACGGGGTACGCCGAGAGCTTCGCGCGCGATCACGTGATGACGGAGCTCGGCGGACGCACGGTGATCGAGGCGTTGGCCGACGGCTGGGAGGCCAAGGACGTGTGGCGTGTGGTGTGCGCGGTGATGAACGTTCCGCAGGAGATGCGCTGAAGCGTCACGAAGATCGCAGGCGGCTCCCCGGCTGTCAGTGGCGTAGGCGACACTTGGCCCGTGGTACCCACTGACGAGACCGGGCAGGCCGCCCGACACGCATCCCCGCTCGGCACGACGCCGCCCACCGTGCCGCCCCCGGCCGACGGCGCCGACGGGCGGGACGCGCGCATGCCGCGCTGGCTTCCGCGCGCGATGGTGCTCGCGCTCGCCCTCGTCGGTGTGTTCCAGCTGGGCACCTGGGCGTTCCACCAGCTCATCGGCCTGCTGATCAACATCCTCATCGCGTTCTTCCTGGCCCTCGCCGTGGAGCCCGCGGTGAGTCGGATGGCCGCCCGTGGGATGCGCAGGGGGTTCGCCACCTTCCTGGTCTTCTTCGGCCTGCTGATCGTGATCGCCGGTTTCTTCACGCTGCTGGGCTCGATGCTGGCGGGGCAGATCATCAAGATGATCGAGGGCTTCCCCGACTACCTCGACTCCGTGATCAACTGGGTCAACACGACGTTTCGCACCGACCTCAGACGTGTGGACATCCAGGAGGGCCTGCTCCACTCCGACTGGCTGAGGAAGTACGCGCAGAACAGCGCCGCCGGCGTCCTGGACGTCTCCACACAGGTCCTCGGCGGCCTCTTCCAACTGCTGACGATCTCGCTGTTCTCGTTCTACTTCGCCGCCGACGGACCGCGCCTGCGCCGAGCGCTGTGCTCCGTCCTGCCGCCCGCGAAGCAGACCGAGGTGCTGCGCGCGTGGGAGATCGCCGTCGACAAGACCGGCGGATACCTGTACTCGCGCGGGTTGATGGCCCTGATCTCGGGCGTGGCCCACTTCATACTGCTGCAGGCGCTCGGCATCCCGTACGCGCCCGTCCTCGGTGTGTGGGTGGGCGTGGTCTCGCAGTTCATCCCGACCATCGGCACCTATCTCGCGGGCGCCCTGCCCATGTTGATCGCCTTCACGGTCAACCCCTGGTACGCGCTGTGGGTGCTGGTCTTCGTCGTGGTCTACCAGCAGTTCGAGAACTACATGCTGCAGCCCAAGCTGACCTCGAAGACCGTCGACATCCATCCCGCCGTCGCCTTCGGATCGGTCATCGCCGGCACCGCCCTCCTCGGCGCCGTAGGCGCGCTGATCTCCATCCCGGCGGTCGCCACACTCCAGGCGTTCCTGGGCGCGTACGTGAAGCGCTACGACGTCACCGACGACCCCCGCGTCCATGGGCACCGCGGCCGCGGCGACGGACCGAGCCCGCTCACGCGCGCGCGACGCCTGTGGACGAAGGCGCGGCAGCGGGCGGCGAGATCACGGGACGGGTCCGGCGGAGGCTGACGAGGCGGTCGGCCGGCGTGCCTCGGGAGGGCCTGTGCCTCAAGGAGGCCTGTGCCTCGAGCGAGCAGGAGAGCCGGGGGTCGAGGAGGGCGTGGGTCAGTACGTGAGGACGGCCCACACGCCGGTCGCGGCGACCGCGGTCGCATAGCAGCCCACCGCCGCGGCCACGATCCGCCGCCGTACGGTCTCGCTCCAGGACGTGCGCGACAGCATCCAGGCCAGCGCGGGCAGGACCAGGACGGCGTGCAGGCTGACCCCGTGCAGGGGCTTGAGCGGGGCCGTGGAGTGGTAGGCCGCGTCCTGGTGGCCGGTCCGGGTGAGCACGACACCGCGCGCGATCATCGCCGCGCCCGAGGCGAGCGCGACCAGCAGGACCGCGAAACCGGAGCGCACCGCGAGCGCCATCCCGGCCGGACCCGTCGGCCGGCGCCGGAAGGACGCCACCGCGAACACGGTGAGCACCACCACGAGGACACCGCCGCCGACCGCGAGCGTCATGGACACGGCCGTGTCGAAGGGCGTCTCCATGTCCAGGTGCGAGGGCACGCCCCGCCACGCCTGAAGCGTGATGCCCCCGACCTCCACCACACAGTCGGCGGCGAACACCCCGAGCAGTCCGGCCCGCAGCCGCGGCCCGACGCGCAGGCACGACGTGACCCACAGGACCGCGAGGAGCGTCACGCCGAAGGAGAGCCCGAAGGTCACCGGCTTGCGCCAGGACACGGGTCCGTTCCACGGACCGCCGTCGACGGCGAACACCACGAGGTGGAGGAGCCCGGAGAGGATCAGCAGGAGAGCGGTCGCGCCGTAGAGGCGGTACAGGGACGGGGACCGGGGCGCGCCCCGGCTCGGCGTGGTCCTCTCGGCGTTCATGCACCGAGGGTCCCCGGTGCGCCGCAGGCCGTCGTCGTCCGGCGGAAGACACCCGCTGTACCCCCGGGGAAGTAGGCGGGTGTGCGCCGACCTTCGGTGACGACGCCGGACCTTCGCCGGCACCGGGCGGCGGGAGAGAACCGGGACGCGCGTTGGGCGTGGTGCGCTTGACACGAAAATCGAACATCTATTCTTATGGGAGCTCCAGCAAGGCTCCGGCAAGGTTCTCGGCGGGAATTTCGTCCCGTTTAGGGGCGGTAAGTGCCCCAGTTATCCACAGGCTGGACCGGCGTCGAGGCGCATTGTCAGTGGCAGGCGTTAGCGTCTTTGACGTGAAGCGATCGACTCAAGCAAACCGGGTGGAACCCATGGCAGGAACCGACCGCGAGAAGGCCCTGGACGCCGCTCTCGCACAGATTGAACGGCAGTTCGGCAAGGGCGCGGTGATGCGCCTCGGCGAGCGGCCGAACGAGCCCATCGAGGTCATCCCCACCGGGTCGACCGCGCTCGACGTCGCGCTCGGCGTCGGCGGCCTGCCGCGTGGCCGCGTCGTGGAGGTGTACGGACCGGAGTCCTCCGGCAAGACGACGCTGACGCTGCACGCGGTGGCGAACGCGCAGCGAGCCGGCGGCCAGGTGGCCTTCGTGGACGCGGAGCACGCCCTTGACCCCGAGTATGCGAAGAAGCTCGGCGTCGACATCGACAACCTGATCCTCTCCCAGCCCGACAATGGCGAGCAGGCTCTGGAGATCGTGGACATGCTGGTCCGCTCCGGCGCCCTCGACCTCATCGTCATCGACTCGGTCGCCGCGCTCGTCCCGCGCGCGGAGATCGAGGGCGAGATGGGCGACAGCCACGTCGGTCTGCAGGCCCGTCTGATGAGCCAGGCACTGCGGAAGATCACCAGTGCGCTCAACCAGTCCAAGACCACCGCGATCTTCATCAACCAGCTCCGCGAGAAGATCGGCGTGATGTTCGGCTCCCCGGAGACCACGACCGGCGGCCGCGCGCTGAAGTTCTACGCCTCGGTGCGACTCGACATCCGTCGTATCGAGACGCTCAAGGACGGCACCGACGCGGTCGGCAACCGCACCCGTGTCAAGGTCGTCAAGAACAAGGTCGCGCCGCCCTTCAAGCAGGCCGAGTTCGACATCCTCTACGGCCACGGCATCAGCCGCGAGGGCGGCCTGATCGACATGGGCGTGGAGAACGGCTTCGTCCGCAAGGCCGGCGCCTGGTACACGTACGAGGGCGACCAGCTCGGCCAGGGCAAGGAGAACGCCCGTAACTTCCTGAAGGACAACCCCGACCTGGCCAACGAGATCGAGAAGAAGATCCTGGAGAAGCTGGGCGTCGGCGTGCGCCCGGAGGAGCCCGCCGCCCAGCCGGGTGCGGACGCCGCAGCCGTCCCGGGCACACCCGCGGACGACACGAAGGCGGTTCCGGCTCCCGCCGCCAAGACCGCCAAGAAGGCCGCGGCTGCCAAGAGCTGACCCGTGACACGACGAACGGACTGGGCCGAGTACGCCCACCCCGGCACCCCTCGGGAGCCGGGGAGCGGGGGCGACGACGGTCTCGGCCAGGGTGACGACCGGTCGGCCGGCGGCTCGCACCGGAGTGATGGTGCGGACGGCGGCGGCCGGAGCCGTGGCGGCCGGACGGGCCGCGGCGGCGAGGGCGGTCCACGCGGCGGGCGTGGGCGCCGTCGGCCCGGTTTCGGAGACCCGTCCACCGAGGACGGAGGCTCCTCCTCCTCGTCGAGGGCCGATCAGGGGGAGCCTTCAGGGGACCCGGCTGAGCGGGCACGGGCGATCTGCCTGCGCCTGCTCACCGGGACCCCGCGCACGCGGAAGCAACTCGCCGACGCCCTGCACAAGCGGGAGATCCCGGACGACGTGGCCGAGGAGGTGCTCTCACGGTTCGAGGAGGTCGGGCTGATCAACGACAGCGCCTTCGCGGACGCCTGGGTCGAGTCCCGGCACCACGGCCGGGGACTGGCCCGCCGTGCGCTCGCGCAGGAACTGCGGACCAAGGGCGTCGACTCGGCGCTGATCGAAGAGGCCGTGGGCCGGCTCGACTCCGAGCAGGAGGAGGAGACCGCGCGCGAACTGGTCGACCGCAAGCTGCGCTCGACCCGCGGTCTGGACCGCGACAAACGGCTCCGCCGCCTCGCGGGCATGCTCGCGCGCAAGGGGTACCCCGAGGGCATGGCCCTCAGAGTGGTCCGGCGGGCACTGGAGGAAGAGGGCGAGGACACGGAGTTCCTGGAGGGCGAGGAGCTCTGAGCTCTTCGAGCACCGATTCTGAGCTCTTCGGCCACCGGGAGTCCTGGCTGCTTCCCCGACTGTTTCCCCGTTCCGGGGTAGGGATATCCCCCCGCTGAGGACGCCGGGCCACCGCAGTGCACAGACCCCTGTGCACAGACGACTGTGTACGCATGCCCCAGGATCCCGTCGAACTCGGCGACCTCGCCGCGCTCAAGGCGCTCGCCCAGCCCCGCCGCCAGCGCATGCTCGAACACCTCACCCTGCACGGTCCGGCCACCTCGGCGACGCTCGCCCGGGCCCTCGGCCTGAACACGGGATCGACCAGCTATCACCTGCGTGAGCTGGCCAGATACGGCTTCGTGGAGGAGACGGACGAGAAGCCGGGCAGGGGGACGGGTCGACAGGCGGAGGGGGAGCACCGCGCTGAGCCGTCCGCGCACCGGGAACGCTGGTGGCGGGCGGTCCCCGGCGACCGCCGCTTCCCGCCGCGCAGCCGCCAGAGCCCCGAGACGCGGCACGTCATGGACGAGCTGAACCATCACGCGTACGCCGCCGACCTGGACCTCTTCGAGCGACTCCAGCGGGACGCGGCCGCAGACGATCCGTGGGCGGACGCCTTCCTCTACTCGCGCAGCACCGTCCGGCTCACGCTGCCCGAAGTCCGGGAGTTCTTCGAGGAGTACATCGCCCTCCTCAACCGCTACAAGCGGCCCGAGCCCGAGACCCCGCCCGGCGCGCGCACCCTCCTCACCCGGTTCCTCGCCTTCCCCGCGCCCACGGCCGACAGCGACCCCTGACGCGGTCGGGATCTCGACTCCGCCCCGAGGCCCCCTCAGGACCCGCTTTCCGGACACCACAAGAGAGCCCGATCACCCATGATGCTGCGCTATGCCCTGAAGACCGTCCGCGCCCGCACAGCCGGCTTTCTCGGCGCCTTCCTCGCGCTGATGTGCGCGGCCGCCCTGATCACCGCGTGCGGCACCCTGTTGGAGACGGGGCTGCGCGGCACGATCCGCACCGAGCGCTATGCCGCGGCCCCGGTGGTGGTGTCCGCCGACCAGAACGTCCACCAGACCAAGGTCACGCACAAGAAGGGCAAGACCAAGGTCAAGCACAAGGCCAAACCCGTCGCCGAGCGCGCCTGGCTCCCGGCCGACCTCGAGGACACGCTCGCCGGCACCCCCGGTGTGGCCCGCGTCGTCCCCGAACTCACCTTCCTGGCCGAGCCGTTGACCCCTGACGGCGCCCAGGGTGAAGACGGCGGGCCCGCCTACGGGCACGCCTGGGAGTCCGCCGCCCTGACGCCGTACCGGCTCACCGCGGGCGCCGCCCCCACGACCGCCGCCGACGTCGTCATAGACCGTGACCTCGCCGCACGCGCCCACCTCGCCCCCGGTGACCGCCTCACCGTCCAGTCGACCCAGGCCCCGCGCACCTACCGGGTCTCCGGAATCGCCGCTCCCGCCACCGCAGTACGCCACCAGACCTCGCTCTTCTTCTCCGCCGCCGAGGCCCGCCGTCTGGCCGCCCGCCCCGGGCAGGTCACCGCATTCGGCGTGGTCCCGGACGCGGGCATCGACCCCGGACGGCTGCGGCAGGCCGTGGCCACGGCGTTGCACGGCACCCGGGCCCAGGTCAGCGCCGGTGACGCCCGTGGCCAAGTCGAATTCCTGGACGCCGCCGCGGCCCGCACCAAGCTCGTCAGCATGGGCGGCGCGATGGGCGGCACCTCGCTGCTCGTGGCGGTGCTCGTGGTCGTCGGCACCTTCGCGCTCTCCGTCCAGCAGCGCCACCGCGAACTCGCCCTGCTGCGCGCCGTGGCCGCCACCTCCGGGCAGATCCGCAGGCTCCTCGGGCGGGAGGCCCTGATCGTCGCAGCGGCCGCCGGCACGGCCGGGGCCCTGGCCGGGCTTCCCCTGGGAAGTTGGCTCTACGGCAGGTTCGTCGCCGTGGGCGCCGTGCCCGCCACGCTCCAGCACACCGTCAGCGCCTTCCCTCCGCTCGCGGCCCTCGCCGCGACCCTGTTCGGCGCCTGGGCCGCCGCACGGGTCGCCTCCCGCAGGGTCGCCCGGATCCGCCCGGCCGAGGCGCTCGCCGAGGCCCGGGCCGAGCGCGCCCGGCCCGCGTGGGGGCGCATCGTCGCCGGTCTGCTGCTGCTCGCCGGAGGCGCCGTGCTCGTCGCCCTGCTCAGCATCCTGCGGACCGAGTCCGCCTCGACGCCCGTGACCTTCCTCGCCGTCATCGTGCTGTCCACCTCCGTCGCCCTGCTCGGTCCGCTCCTGGTCAAGGCGGCCGCCCTTCTCCTCACCGGCCCGCTGCGGCTGACCGGCCCCGGCGGCAGACTCGCCGTCGCCAACCTCCGCGGCAACGCCGTCCGCATGGCCTCCGTCGTCACCCCCCTCACCCTGCTCATCGGCATGACCTGCACCGTCCTGTTCGTCCAGCCCACCCTTGGCGGCGCAGCCCGCGCCCAGACCCGCGAGGGCGTCCGCGCCGACTGGGTCGTCGCCTCCCGGGGACCCGGCGTTCCGGCCGAGGCGGCACGACGACTGCGTACGCGCCAGGACGTCGTCACCGAAGTCGTCCGCACCACTGTCCGGGTCGGCCTCGACAAGTACACGGCCCAGGGCGTCACCCCGGCCGGGCTCACCCGCACCTGGGACCCGGACGTCACCGCCGGCTCCCTCGACCGGCTCACCGAGCACACCGTCGCCGTAAGCGAACTGGCCGCGGACCAGCAGCACCTGAAGCCCGGCAGCACCCTGAAGCTCACGCTGGGCGACGGCACGCCCGCCACGCTCACCGTCGCCGCCGTCTACGCCAGGGGTCTAGGCTTCGGAGACCTCACCTTCGCGCACGACCTGGTCGCCCCCCACGTCGACAACCCGCTCTCCTCCTCCCTCCTCGTCAGCACGACCCGTACACAGACACAACTCTCGAACACGCTGAGTGAGTTCCCGGGACTCGCGGTAATCTCCCCGGCCGTCGCCGACTCGCTCCAGGCCGAGCGGCAGCAGGCGAACGCCGAGGTCAACCTCCTGGCGATGGGGCTCGTGCTGGCCTTCACCGCCATCGCCGTGGTCAACACGCTCGCCATGTCGGTGTCCGAGCGCGTCCGGGAGTTCGCGCTGCTGCGGCTCGCGGGGGCGACCCGCCGTCAGGTGCTGCGCATGCTGCGCACCGAGGCGCTGTCGGTCCTGCTCCTCGCCACGGCCCTCGGCACCGCCGTCGCCCTGGCTGTCCTGACCGCGTTCAGCGTCGGCATGACGGGCCGGGCAGTGCCGGCGGTCGTCCCCCTCGTGTACGCCGTCGTCGTCGCCGGAGCCGGGCTCCTCGCGCTCGTCGCCACCTCCCTGCCCGGACGCGTCGCGCTGAGGGTCCGGGCGGTGACGGTGGCGACGGCCAAGGAGTGACGCCCTCCGTCGCAGGCGTACGGCCCCGTGACAGGCGTACGGCCCCGTCCGGGGCGTACGCCCCACTGACTACGCGGTCACCGGCAGTCCCGCCGCGCGCCACGCCTGGAATCCGCCGACGAGGTCGGTGGCCCGGTGCAGCCCCAGCTGGTGCAGGGAGGCGGCCGCCAGGCTCGACGCGTAGCCCTCGTTGCAGATCACGACGACCCGCAGCTCGTGGCTCGTGGCCTCGGGCAGGCGATGGCTGCCCCGGGGGTCCAGGCGCCACTCCAGCTCGTTGCGCTCGACGACCAGGGCGCCCGGGATCAGACCGTCCCGCTCGCGCAGGGCCGCGTACCGGATGTCGACGAGCAACGCCTCTCCCGCGTGTGCGGCCTTGTACGCCTCCTGCGCCTCCACGCGCGCGTACCCCGCGCGCACCCGCTCCAACAGCTCGTCTATGCCCAGGGGCTGCTCGCCGCTCACTGCCAGTCCTCCGGGCGCTCGACCTGCTCCAGGCGCAGCACCTGGCCGGTACGGCTGTAGCGGCGGATCTGGGGCAGCGGGGGGTAGTAGGCGTGGACGGAGATCGCGTGGGCGTCGGCGGACTCGTTGAGGACCTCGTGGACGTGATGGCGTCCGAAGGAGCGGCCACGGCCGGCCGGCAGTCGGCGCTCCCGGTCCACGTCCTCCGCCAGCTCCAGGGTCTTCCAGCCGTCGGTGGGCAGCCGCGCGGCGAGCGAGTGCTCCTTGAGCTCGCCCCGCGCGGTGAGGAAGGCGCCCACCGAGTCGGCGTGGTCGTGCCAGCCGGTGCCGGTGCCGGGCGGCCAGCCGATCAGCCAGGCCTCGCTGCCGCCGGGCCCCTCCAGCCGCACCCAGGTGCGGCCTTCGGGGTCGAGGGGGAGCGAGGCGATCAGCTCGGCGTCGGCGGCCGTGCGCCGGACGAAGTCGAGGAGGTCCGCCTGCGTGGGCGCGGCGACGGCGGCGGGCACAGAGGGAGAGACAGACACGGATACCGTCCTGGGAACGTTCGCAGGGAGCGCGTGGCGGCGCAGAGGCGCGCTCGCGCATCGGCGGCGGGCGCCGGTGGAAGGGGGTGCGAGTTCAGCAGGAGGGACGACACACGCAGCCCGCATAGCGGACGAGGTCCATATGGACCCTCCGCCACAGGCGCACATCGGTGTCGGTCACGATTCGGAGTAGAGCATGCCGCTGCGGGCCGGTCAACTCGCCGTCACCATGTGGACCTCACGGTGACGGTGAGTGTGGTCATACGGTTGTCATACGGCCGCCGACCGGGCAGTCGCCCCACGCCCTACATCTCGCCACGCCGTACATCTCGCCACGCCGTCCAGTCCCACGCCGTCCAGTCCCACGCCGTCCAGCCCCACGCCGTCCAGCCCCACGCCGTCCAGCCCGATGCCCTACGGGTTCACGCCGTACGGGTCCCGGCTGTACGGGTTCACTTCGCCGCCGAGCCGGCCCCCGCTCCCGCCTCCACACCGGTCGGCCCCGCTCCCGACGGCCCCGGGCCGCCCACAGCCGCCTCGGCTGCCGCGTACAGATCGGCCGGGCGCACCCCGCTCAGCGCGGTGACCAGGTGGCCGTCGGGCCGGATCAGCAGGACGGTGTGGGCGGCCGCGCCCGGGTAGCTCTCGGCGACCAGCAGCTCGGCCGGGCTCGGCAGGGCCGTCACCGCGGCGGCGAGCCGGGGCATGATCCCGGCGCCCACCCAGTGCCTGCGCTCCCACACGCCCGTGCCCGGCGCGATCAACACGACGAGCAGGGCGCCCCGGCCGAGCCGCTCCCGCAGCCGTACGAAGGAGCCGTCCTCCGCGGTCACCCGGACGTCCTCGACCGGCGTGCCCGGGGGCGTCTCCACCGGGACCTCGGCCTCCAGGTGCCGGGGCGCGAGCGGGGAGTCGGCGTAGGCGCCCGGCGCGCCGAGCTGGCCGCGGCCGAGGTGGCCGTCGGTGAGCAGCACGTCGTGGCCGCGGGCCGCGCCGGGGACGTACGCCCTTATGGCGCCGGCGCCGCCGCGCAGCAGCGGCAGGGCCTGGTCGGCCGCGCGCAGCCGGGCCGCGACGACCGCGCGCCGCTCCGCCTGGTAGCTGTCGAGCAGGGCCTCGTGCGGCCCGTGGTGCCAGGCCAGGGCCAGCTTCCAGGCGAGGTTGTCGGCGTCCCGCAGCCCCTCGTCGAGACCCTGGGTGCCGAGCGCGCCGAGCAGGTGCGCCGAGTCCCCGGCGAGGAACACCCGCCCGACGCGCCAGCGGCGGGCCAGCCGGTGGTGCACGGTGTGGACGCCGGTGTCGAGCAGTTCGTACGCCGGAGGAGAACCGTTGCTCCAGCCCGCCAGGGTCTCGCGGACACGGGCCACCAGCAGCTCGGGCGTCACGAGGTCCTTGCCGGGCGGCAGCAGCCAGTCCAGGCGCCAGACGCCGTCCGGCAGCGGACGTCCGGTGACCTCGCCGGCGGAGGGGCCGGACGTTCGCCACGGAGGCGTCCGATGGAGCAACGCCTCGTCGGCCCACGGAAGTTCCGTGCGCAGGGCGGCCACGGCGTGTCGCTCCACCGCCGTACGGCCGGGGAAGCGGATGTCGAGGAGTTTGCGGACCGTGGAGCGGGGGCCGTCGCAGCCGACCAGATGGCTGCCGCGCCACCAGGTGCCCTTGGGGCCGCGGGTGTGCGCCGTGACGCCGGAAGGTTCCTGCTCGATGCTGTCCAGCCGGCTGTCCACGGCGATCTTCACCAGCCGCTCGCCCGCGAGGGCGGCGCGCAGGGCGGCTGTGAGGACGTGCTGGGCGATGTGCAGCGGAGCGGGGTCGGCGTCGTCGTCGAACGCGATCTCGCGTGTCACCTGCTTGCGCCGCATCGACCGCCATCCGGCCCAGCGGACCCCGGCCTCGTCGAGAGGCGCTCCGGTCAGCCGCGCCATGAGGGCGGCGGTGTCCTCGCGCAGCACGACGGTGCGTGCGAGCCGCGGCTCGTCCTTGCCGGGGCCCTCGTCGAGGACGACCGACGGCACCTGCTGGCGCGCCAGCGCCAGGGCGAGCGTGAGCCCCACGGGCCCCGCTCCGACGATGATCACCGGGTCCACGGTGTGCCGCCCCCTGCCCGCGACGGTGCCCTCAGGGACGTAAGTGAACAAGAGGTAGGAGCAGGGTGCACGATCACAGAACGTATGCAACCCATTGCCGCAGCTTGCGTCAAGTGACGGAGGCAGTGGCGCGCACGCCACTGCCTCCGTCCAAGGTCATGCCGCTTGAGTGCGCGTCAGATCCTGCCGCCGCCTTCGGCACCGGTGCCGAAGCCGCCGAAGACCGCCCCGGGGTTGATCTCCTCGATCTCCTCCGCGGCCAGCACCGCGCCCGTGCTGCGCTTGCTGCGCCGCAGTCGGCGCTCCAGCCAGCTCGCGAAGCTGGTGAGGATGAAGTTCAGCAGGATGAACATGGCCGCGACCACGATGAAGCTCGGGACGACGTTGGCGTAGTTGGCCGCGAGGGTGCCGCGCGAGTTGAGCAGCTCGGTGAAGCCGATCATCACACCGCCCAGCGCGGTGTCCTTCACGATGACCACGAGCTGGCTGACGATCGCCGGGAGCATCGCGGTGACGGCCTGCGGGAGCAGGATGCTGCTCATCGTCTGGCCCTTGCGCAGACCGATGGCGTACGCGGCCTCCGTCTGCCCCCTGGGCAGGGAGAGGATGCCGGCCCGGACGACCTCGGCGAGGACCGAGGCGTTGTAGAGCACCAGGCCGGTGACGACCGCGTAGAGGGGCCGGTCCTCGCTGCTGACGCCCGTGGAGTTTGCGTAGAGCTCGTTGGCGAACAGCATCAGCAGCAGCACGGGGATGGACCGGAAGAACTCCACCACCGTGCCGGCCGCGCCCCGCACCCACCGGTGGTCGGACAGGCGGGCGATACCGAAGACGGCGCCCAGCGGAAGGGCGATCACCATGGCGAGGGCCGCGGCCTTCAGCGTGTTGGCGAGGCCGGGGAGCAGGTATGTCGTCCAGGCCTGGGACTCGATGAACGGCTTCCACAGGGCGGAGGTGAGCTGGTCCTTCTCGTCCATCTTCTGCCACATCCACCACACGAGCAGGGCGAGGAGGACGAAGAAGACCACCGAGAAGATGACGTTGCGCCGCTTGGCGCGGGGGCCGGGAGTGTCGTACAGGACCGAACTCATCGCTTCACCGCCAGTCGCTTGCTGAACCAGCCCAGGATGAGGCCGGTCGGCAGGGTCAGTACCACGAATCCGAACGCGAAGACCGCGCCGATGAGCAGCGTCTGCGCCTCGTTCTCGATCATCGACTTCATCAGGTAGGCGGCCTCGGCGACGCCGATGGCGGCCGCCACGGTGGTGTTCTTGGTCAGCGCGATCAGGACGTTGGCCAGCGGGCCGATCACAGAGCGGAAGGCCTGCGGAAGGACGATCAGCGTGAGGGTCTGGCTGAAGCTCAGCCCGATGGCCCGGGCCGCCTCCGCCTGCCCCAGGGGCACCGTGTTGATGCCGGAGCGGATCGCCTCGCACACGAAGGCCGCGGTGTAGGCGATCAGGCCGAGCACGGCGAGCCGGAAGCCCTGGACCTTGAAGTCCTCGGCGCCCAGGGTCATGCCGAAGACGTCGGCGAGGCCGAGCGAGCTGAAGAGGATGATGACCGTCAGGGGGATGTTCCGGACGATGTTGACGTAGACGGTGGCGAACCCGCGCATCAGCGGGACCGGGCTGACCCGCATCCCGGCCAGCAGGGTGCCCCAGATCAGGGAACCGACGGCGGAGAGGGCGGTGAGTTTCACCGTCATCCAGAACGCCCCTAGGACGTCGTAACCTTCAAGAAAGTCGAACACGATCTCCCGCGCTTCCGGGTGAGTGGCGTATGAGGAGGGCGGGGCGCGCCGCCGCCGTGATCGCGACGGACGGCGGCGCACCGCAGGAACCCGCTTGGCTGAGCCTTGGTTACGAAGCGTTCGGGACGATGACGCCGATCTTCGGGGCGGGCTCGTTCTTGTACCCCGCCGGGCCGAAGTTGGCGTCGACGGCCTTCTGCCACGAGCCGTCGCTGACCATCTTCTCCAGCGCCGTGTTGATCTTGTCCACGGTCGCGGTGTCGCCCTTCTTGACGCCGACGCCGTAGTTCTCGTTGCTCAGCTTCAGGCCGGCGAGCTTGAACTTGCCCTTGTACTGCTCCTGCGAGGCGAAGCCGGCGAGGATCGAGTCGTCGGTGGTGACCGCGTCGACGGCGCCGCTCTGCAGGCCGGCGATGCACTCCGAGTAGCTGCTCAGCTCCTTGAGGTTCGCCTTGGGGGCGATCGTCTTCTGGACGTTCTGCGCCGAGGTCGAGCCGACCACGGAACACAGCTTCTTGCCGTTGAGGTCCGCGGCCTTGCTGATCTTCGAGTCCGACTTGACCAGCAGGTCCTGGTGGGCCAGCAGGTACGGGCCGGCGAAGTCGACCTTCTGCTTGCGCTCGTCGTTGATCGAGTAGGTGGCCGCGATGAACTTCACGTCACCGCGCGCGAGGGCGTTCTCGCGGTCGGCGCTCTTGGTCTCGACGAACTCGATCTGGTCCGGCTCGTAGCCGAGCTGCTTGGCGACGTACGTGGCGACGTCCACGTCGAAGCCGGCGAAGGAGCCGTCGGGCTTCTTCAGACCGAGGCCGGGCTGGTCGAACTTGATGCCGACCTTGATCTTTCCGCCGCCGCTGCCGCCGCTGGCGCTGCTGTCGGCGTCGTCCTTGTTGTCGCCGCCGCACGCGGTGGCGGCCAGGGCGAGGGCGAGTACGGCGGCCGAGGCTGCGGTGACCTTGCGAAGCTTCATGAGGACCTTCCTTGGAGTGATGAAGGACTGCGGGCGGTGCGGGTTTCCGTCAGTTGCGTCCGTCAGCGGCGTCTGCCGGCGGTGTCTGCCAGTGGTGCCCGGCGGTGGTGTCCGGCGGTGGGCGTCCGTCAGTGGTGAAGGATCTTCGACAGGAAGTCCTTTGCACGGTCGCTGCGCGGATTGCTGAAGAACTGGTCGGGCGCAGCCTCTTCGACGATGCGCCCGTCCGCCATGAACACCACGCGGTTTGCAGCCGATCGTGCGAAACCCATCTCATGGGTGACGACGATCATGGTCATCCCGTCCCGGGCGAGCTGCTGCATGACCTCGAGGACCTCGTTGATCATCTCGGGGTCCAGTGCCGAGGTCGGCTCGTCGAAGAGCATGACCTTCGGGTCCATCGCCAGCGCCCGGGCGATGGCCACGCGCTGCTGCTGTCCGCCCGAGAGCTGCGCGGGGTACTTGTCGGCCTGGGTGCCCACGCCGACCCGGTCGAGGAGGGCTCGGGCCGTCTCCTCGGCCTTCTTCTTGTCGCTCTTGCGGACCTTGATCTGGCCCAGCATCACGTTCTCGAGCACGGTCTTGTGCGCGAACAGGTTGAACGACTGGAAGACCATGCCGACGTCGGCGCGCAGCCGGGCCAGTGCCTTGCCCTCCTGAGGGAGGGACTTCCCGTCGATCGTGATCGCGCCCGCGTCGATGGTCTCCAGGCGGTTGATGGTGCGACACAGGGTCGACTTCCCGGACCCGGAGGGCCCGATCACCACGACGACCTCGCCGCGGGCGATCGTGAGATCGATGTCCTGGAGAACGTGCAACGCGCCGAAGTGCTTGTTGACGCTCTTCAGGACGACCAGTTCATCGCTTGCGACCTTGTCTTCCTTGGCCACCGATACTTCGGTCATCGCTCTGGGGCTCCGTCCTCCTCGGTTTCGGAGGACAGTAGTGACCGGCCGCGATCAGCGTCATTACATCTGAGGGGAATCTGAGCATCACGATCCGATAGCAATCGGACACGTGTCGTAGCACTTGTGAGCTGGGCGCGTATCGGGGGGATAACTAAAGCCGCGCGCAACCGGAACCCACTTGACTGCGTCCTCGTCCATCAGCGTGACTGCGTGGATGCACGCGTGCGTGTGCCCACGCTTTTACCTACCGAGAACGGACGGCCGATGAACCGGAGGGGGCCGGGATGAGACTGCTCCTCGTCGAGGACGACAACCATGTCGCAGCCGCACTGTCCGCGGTCCTCAAGCGGCACGGCTTCGACGTCACGCACGCCCGCAACGGCGAGGAGGCGCTCCAGGCGCTGGTCCCCGAGGGCCCCGGCTTCGGCGTCGTGCTGCTCGACCTGGGCCTGCCCGACCAGGACGGATACGAGGTCTGCGGCAAGATCCGCAAGCGCACCGCCACCCCGGTGATCATGGTGACGGCCCGCTCCGACGTGCGCTCCCGCATTCACGGCCTCAACCTGGGGGCCGACGACTACGTGGTGAAGCCGTACGACACCGGCGAGCTGCTCGCCCGTATCCACGCCGTCAGCCGGCGCACCGTCCACGAGGACCCGGCGGCGGGAGGCGAGGACGCGCTGCGCCTCGGGCCCGTGCAGATCGAGCTGCCCACCCGGCGCGTCACCGTGGACGGTTCGGTAATCCAACTGACTCGCAAGGAGTTCGACCTCCTCGCTCTGCTGGCCCAGCGCCCGGGCGTGGTCTTCCGGCGCGAGCAGATCATCAGCGAGGTGTGGCGCACGAGTTGGGAGGGCACCGGGCGCACCCTGGAGGTGCACGTCGCCTCCCTGCGCGCCAAGCTGCGGATGCCCGCGCTGATCGAGACCGTGCGCGGCGTGGGCTACCGGCTCGTCGCCCCGGCCGCGTAGCGGGGTCCGTTGCGCACCCGTCTCCTGCCGCTGCTCATCGTCCTGCTGGCGGCCGTGCTGCTGGCCCTCGGCGTGCCGCTCGCCGTCAGCGTGGCGGGCGCCCAGCAGCAGAAGGTGGTCGTCGACCGCATCGACGACACCGCGCGCTTCGCTGCGCTCGCCCAGTTCGTGACCGCCTCGTCGAGCACGGGCGACTCGGCGTCCGCGTCCACGAAGGAGCGGCGCGAGACTCTCAGCCGTGAGCTGACCAGCTACTACGACGTCTACGGCATCCGTGCCGCGGTCTTCTACAACACCGATGCCCCCATGGCTCCTTATCCGGCGACCTGGTTCCTCCCTCATTCGGGTGAGGTGCGGGACGCGTTCGAGGAAGCGTTGCTCAGCCGTCGCAGCCACGACCCCCAGCAGGTGTGGCCGTGGCAGAACGACCGCCTCGTCGTGGCGTCGCCGGTCATCAGGGACGGCGACGTCGTCGCGGTCGTCGTCACCGACTCGCCCACCGACGCGATGCGATTGCGGATTCTGCGCGGCTGGCTGGTCATCGGGGCGGGCGAGGCCGCCGCGATGCTGCTGGCCATCGGCGCCGCCCTCCAGCTGACGGGCTGGGTGCTCAAGCCCGTGCGCGTCCTCGACGCCACCACCCACGACATCGCCACCGGGCGGCTGAAGTCCCGGGTCGCGCCGGCCGGCGGGCCGCCGGAACTCAGACGGCTGGCCCGGTCGTTCAACGAGATGGCGGACAACGTCGAGGACGTGCTGGAACAGCAGCGCGCCTTCGTGGCCGACGCCTCGCACCAGCTGCGCAACCCGCTCGCGGCGCTGCTGCTGCGCATCGAACTGCTGGCCTACGAACTTCCGGAGGGCAACGAGGAGATCGCCTCCGTCCAGGGCGAGGGCAAACGCCTGGCCCAGGTCCTGGACGACCTGCTCGACCTGGCCCTGGCCGAGCACACCGAGGCCGATCTGCGGGTCACCGACATCGGCGCGCTGACCGCCGAGCGCGTCGCCGCCTGGGCGCCCACGGCCGAGGCCAAGGGCGTCCGGCTGGTGGGCGACTGCCCGCCCACCACGGCGTGGGCCGACCCCGTCACGCTGTCCAGCGCCCTGGACGCGGTGATCGACAACGCGGTGAAGTTCACCCCGGAGGGCGAGAGCGTCGAGGTGACGGTGGCCGCCGACGGCGAGACCTCCACCGTCGTCGTCACCGACAACGGCCCCGGACTGACCGACGAGGAACTCGCGCGCGTGGGCGACCGCTTCTGGCGCAGCGGCCGCCACCAGAACATCAAGGGCTCGGGCCTGGGCCTGTCCATCTCGCGCACCCTGCTCGCGGCGGGCGGCGGTTCCCTCTCCTACGGCCGCCACGAGCCGAACGGCCTCGAGGTGACGGTATCGGTGCCGAGGTCACCCGCGTCGTGACGAGCCGACGTACGGCTTGAGGAGCCGACGCACGGCTTGACCTGGCGACGTACGGCTTGAGGAGCCGACGTACGGCTTAGGGCTTGACGGACCGGTAGTAGCGGCGGGCGCCCTTGTGCAGGGGCAGCGGGTCGGTGTAGATGGCCGTGCGCAGGTCGACCAGCTGTGCGGAGTGCACGTCCGAGCCGATGCGGTCCCGGCTCTTGATCACGGTCCGGGTCAGCCACTCGGTGAGGCGGGGGTCCATGTCCGTACGGGTCATCAGGAGGTTGGACACCGCGATCGTCGCGACGGTCAAGCCGTTCTGGACGGTGGGGTAGGCCGACTCGGGCATGTTCGTGGCCCGGTAGTAGCCGGTGGTGTCGTCCTGGTCGTGCATCTTGGCGACGAACTCGGCGGTGATCGGCACGAACCGGAAGGTGAAGCTGTCGGCCAGCTTCTCCAACCCGGCCGTCGGCACCCCGCCGGACCAGAAGAACGCGTCGATCTTCCCCTGCTTCAGCTCCTCGGGGCCGGTGTCGATGCCCTCCGGGACGGCCTTGATGTCCTTCTCCGGGTCCAGCCCGGCCGCCTTGAGCACGCGCTCGGCGATCAGCCGCACACCGGAGCGGGACAGCCCCGTCGCCACCGTCTTGCCCCGCAGGTCCGCGACGGACCGGATGTCCGAGTCGCGCGGCACCACGAGCTGGAGGTAGTCGTCGTACAGGCGGGCCACCCCGCGCAGCCGGTCGGCCGAGCCGGGGTGCTGCGTCTCGTACGTCTCCACCGCGTCGGCCGCGGCGATGGTGAAGTCGGCCTGGCCCGTCGCCACCCGCTCGACGTTCGCCTGGGATCCGTTGCTGGTCTTCAGCGTCACCTTCAGATCGGGCATGTCCTTGGCGAGCGCCTCGCGCAGCCGACTGCCGTACTCCTGGTAGACACCGCTCGTCGAGCCCGTGCTGAAGGTGATCGACCCGCTCGGCGGCTCCTCGCCCAGCGGCAGCAGCCACCACAGCAGCAGCCCGAGGGCGACCACGCCGGCGGCCGCGGCCTGCAGGGCCCGGCGCCTGGCGATACGGGGGAACGTCCTGGACATGAGCGCGATCCTGCCAGCCGGTCCGCGGTGCTGGCCAGGGCAGGGCGCACAGCGAGGCCTTGGGGCGGGGATGTCAGTGGCCTTGGTTACAGTCGGTGCATGAGTTCCTCGCCCGCCGACCTGGTCCGTGAGTTCCACCGCGCCTTCGGACTCGACGCCCGCAGTACGCCGACCGAGGTGTCGCCCCCGCTCGCCGCGCACCGAGGGGAACTGCTCGCCGAGGAGGCCGCGGAGGTCGCCGAGGTGTCGGTGGGCGGCCCGCTGGACCGGCTGGCGCACGAACTGGCCGACGTCGTCTACGTCGCCTACGGCACGGCCCTGGTGCACGGGATCGACCTCGACGCGGTGCTCGCGGAGATCCACCGCTCCAACATGACCAAGCTGGGCCCCGACGGCCAGGTCGCCCGCCGCGCCGACGGCAAGGTCCTCAAGGGGGAGCACTACGAGGCGCCGGACGTGTCGGCGGTGCTGCGCCGCCAGGGCTGGGTGCCCGGCGGCGCAGCCTGACGTCCGGTTACGGGGCCTGGCCGCCGGCCAGCTTCCACTCCCGGTGCAACGCGCCCAGCGGGATGTCCCGTTGGAACACCGGGGTGCCGAAGATCGACAGCTGCAGCCGCAGCGTGCCGCTCAGATCGACGCCGCCGAACAAGGCCCAGGAGCCGTCCGTGTCGAACACGTCGTCGGTTCCGGTGACCGTGCCGGTGCCCTCGCCGCGGACGTACGGGGCCAGGTCGGCGATGACGCCGACGCTGCCGTACAGGCCGACGGTGGCCTGGGCGCCCAGGGCCGCCTTCACGCTTCCGGCGGTGGTCACGGAGGTCCGGACCGGGGTGCTGGTCATGTCGGAGGAGCTGACGGGGGTCCAGCCCTGGGCGAGGCCGAAGGTGCCGCCGGCCTTGAAGTCGCCCTTGAGGCTCTGCTCCACATCGACGGTGATCTTGCCGTCGCCGCTGATCTGGACGTAGCAGGTCAGGTCCAGGTTGACCACGACGGGGACGGGGCCGACCTGGAGCACCGGGTCGGCGTGCAGGACCGCGAAGGGGATCCGCACGGCGGTGGCGGAGGCGTCGGCGCGGCCCTTGAGAGACCAGGCCGAGGTCCAGTCGCCGGACACGCCCAGGTACGCCGAGGCGGGCGAGGCGTCGGCGCCCTCGCCGCCGTAGCGGAAGTCGACCTGCGGGGCGACCTGCACGAAGCCCGAGACGGAGGCGGACGCCGAGGTGGACGCGTTCCCGACGGTCGGCAGTTCGGCGCTCACGTCGAGCCGCAGGCTGCCGAGCGGGACCGTCGCCCCCTCCGGGCCGACGTGCACGTCACTGGTCTTCGACCAGGAGACGTCGACGTCGGGCAGCAGCTTGTCGACGTCGAAGGCGGCCGGGTCGACCGGCACGCTGCCCTTCGCGGTGTCGTCCCCGAGCAGGGCGTTGAGCTCGGCGGGCTCGGTCTGCACCTCCGTGCCCTCGTCGGTCTCGCCGATCACCTTCGTGACCTCGGCGAGGAGTCCCTGTGGGGCGCCGGGGGCGGGGGCGCTGGCGATCACATCGCCCACCGCCGTGCGGCGCGACGCCTGCGAGGAGCTCGGCGAAGCCGACGGGTCGGGCGAGGAGGACGTACTTTCCGAGGGCTCGGAGGACCCAGGGGGCGAACTCGGCGAGGGCGAGGAACTCCCGTCGCCCGTCCCGTCGTTGGAGGCGATGACGGCCCGTCGGGTCTTGCTGTCGTACGAGGCGACGCTGAGCTTCGTCTTCTGGGCCTCGCCGCCGGAGCTGCCCGGGCGGGCCGCGGCGGTCGCGGCGTCGGCGGGCGCTGCCGCCACCGCGAGCGAACTGTCGGCGGAGTCGGGCGAGGCGTCGGAGTCGGCCTGTCGGCCGGCCGCTGTCGCGGAGGAGGGTTCGGCCTGCGACGGGGCGGAGGAGCAGCCCGCGACGAGGAGTAGGGCGGATGCGGCTAAGGCGGGCATGAGGGCACGGGAGTGCCTCGTGCGTCGGCGCAAGGTCAGTCCTGGGGGTGGGGGATGAGAAAGGGGGACCGGCCCGGGCAGGAGTGCCTACTGGCCGGTAACAGGCCATGAGCATGCCACGGGTGCCGCACCGGAGTTCCACGATTCCGCCACGCCCCGGTGTGAGGTATGCCACGGCCGCGCCGAGGCCGGCGGGACGCCCGGAGCCACCGTGCCCAAGCTGTGTCCACGCTGTTGCCTCACGGGCTTCCGCAGCGCCCTCGCCTCCCGGCGTCCGCCCCTTCTCAGCCGCCGACGGGCGTCTGCGCGCGGCTCTCGGGGACCGGCCCCGCCGTCTCGACGTGGGCTGTCCGGCGTCCCGCCCGGCCCCCGCCCGGCCCCCCGCCCGGAGGCCGCCGGCTCTGCGAGAGCCGGCGGGGCGCCCGGAGCCGCCATGTCCTCGCTGTGCCGCCAAAGGGCCTCCGCAGCGCCCGCCTCGCCGGCGCCCGCCTCGCTTCTCGGGCGGCTGCCCCTTCTCAGTCGCCGACGGGCGTCTGTGCGCGGGTCTCGGCGACTGGTTCCGGCGTTTCGCCGCGGGTCGCCCGGTGTCGCGCCCACCAGGCCGCCAAGGGCTCCGTGTAACGGGCGGTGAGCGGGCCCAGGACGACCAGGAGCAGGACGTATGCCGTCGCCAGCGGGCCCAGGGACGGTTCGATGCCGGCGGTGACCGCGAGACCGGCGATGACGATCGAGAACTCCCCGCGCGCCACCAGCGCACCGCCCGTGCGCCAGCGTCCCTTGACGGGGATGCCGGCCCGCTTGGCCGCCCAGTAGCCGGTCGCGATCTTCGTCGCGGCGGTGACGACGGCCAGCGCGAGGGCGGGAAGGAGGACGGGAGGGATGCTCGCCGGGTCGGTGTGCAGCCCGAAGAAGACGAAGAAGACCGCCGCGAACAGGTCCCGCAGGGGACTCAGCAGCGTGTGCGCGCCCTCGGCCGCCTCCCCGGACAGTGCGATGCCCACCAGGAACGCGCCCACGGCAGCCGACACCTGGAGCTGCTGTGCCACGCCGGCCACCAGGATCGTCAGACCCAGCACGACGAGCAGCAGCTTCTCGGGGTCGTCGCTCGACACGAACCGGGAGATGACCCGGCCGTAGCGCACCGCTGCGAACAGCACGAGCCCGGCGGCGCCCAGCGCGATGGCCAGGGTGAGGCTGCCCGCAGCCAGCCCCGCCCCGGCCACCAGCGCCGTGACGATGGGCAGATAGACCGCCATCGCCAGGTCCTCCAGGACGAGCACGCTCAGGATGACGGGAGTCTCCCGGTTGCCGACCCGGCCCAGGTCGCCGAGCACCTTGGCGATCACTCCGGACGACGAGATCCAGGTGACGCCCGCCAGCACCACGGCCGCCACCGGCCCCCAGCCCAGCAGCAGCGCCGCGGCCGCGCCCGGCAGGGCGTTGAGCGCACAGTCGACGAGACCGGACGGATAGTGGGCCTTGAGGTTGGAGACCAGATCGCTCGCCGAGTACTCCAGGCCGAGCATCAGCAGCAGCAGGATGACGCCGATCTCCGCGCCGGTGGCGACGAACTCCTCGCTCGCGCCGAGCGGCAGCAGCCCGCCCTCGCCGAAGGCCAGCCCGGCCAGCAGGTACAGCGGTATCGGCGAGAGCCGGAAACGGGCGGCGAACCGGCCGAGCAGACCGAGCGCCAGGATGATGGAACCGAACTCGATCAGCAGGACTGCGGAGTGCACGCGATCACTCCCGCCCGATTATCGCCGCGGCCGCGTCCACACCCTCGCGGGTGCCGATGACGATGAGGGTGTCGCCGCCCGCCAGCCGGAAGTCCGGCGTCGGGGACGGTATCGCCTCGGCCCGCCGCAGCACCGCCACGATCGACGCGCCCGTCTCCGTGCGCATCCGGGTGTCGCCCAGCACCCGCCCGTTCCAGCGCGAGGTCGCGGCCACCTCGATCCGCTCGGCGACCAGCCCCAGGTCCGTCGTGTACAACAGGCTCGCGCTGTGGTGGGACGGCTTCAGCGCGTCGATCAGCGAGCCCGCCTCGGCGCCGCTCAGCCGCAGGGACTGGGCGCAGGAGTCCGGGTCGTCGGCCCCGTAGAAGCTGACGGTACGGGCGCCGTCGCGATGCGCCACCACCGACAGGTGGCGCTGCTCCCGCGTCACGAGGTCGTACTGGACCCCGATCCCTGGCAGCGGCGTCGTCCGGAGGCGTGGTGCAGACACGTTTCTTCCCCTTGTCGGTCGTTCGTGTGCGGTGTCGGCGGTTCGGTCGTTCCCGCGTCTGGTCGTTCATGCGTTCGGTGGGCGGAGCCGCCATGCTGCCATCCACCCGTACGGTGGCGACATGGGTGCCGTGACGGATGGACAGGGTCGACGAACGACAGAGAGGCTGGTCACGGCGGTGCCATGGAGGAGCCGGAGAGGAGGAGCCGCACACGTGTCGCTGTTCTGGCGGATCTTCGCCCTGAACGCCGTCGGTCTGGCCGCGGCCGCCGCGCTGCTGCTGGGCCCGGTCACCGTGTCCACTCCGGTCCGGCCGGGCGAGGCGCTCGTCGTAGCGGCGGGGCTGGTCGCACTGCTGGCCGTCAACGCCGTCGTGCTGCGGGTCGGACTGGCTCCGCTGGGACGGCTGGGCCGGGCCATGGCCGACGCGGACCTGCTGCGCCCAGGGGCCCGTGCCGTGGTCTCCGGGCCGGTGGAGACGGCCCAGCTGATCACGACGTACAACGCGATGCTCGACCGGCTGGAGGCCGAGCGCGCCGCCAGCGTGGCCAGGGCGCTGTCCGCTCAGGAACGCGAGCGCCATCGCATCGCCCGCGAGCTCCACGACGAGGTCGGGCAGACCCTGACCGCCGTGCTCCTCCAGCTCAAGCACGTCGCCGAGCGGGCTCCACGGGACCTGCGTGAGGAGGTGGGGCAGGCCCAGGAAGCCACCCGGGCCGGCCTCGACGAGATCCGCCGTATCGCCCGCCGGCTGCGCCCCGGCGTCCTGGACGAGCTCGGGCTGCTCAGCGCGCTGCGTTCGCTCGCGGCCGAGTTCACCACGCATGGCCTGTCGGTGCGCCACGACCTGCACACCGATCTGCCCCCGCTGACCGAGGAGACGGAACTCGTGCTCTACCGCGTCGCCCAGGAAGCCCTCACCAACACCGCCCGGCACGCCGGCGCCGACCGCGCCGAACTCCGCCTCCACCCGGTCGCCGACGGCGTCGAACTCGTCGTACGGGACAACGGCAGGGGCATCGGTACGGCGACGGAGGAGGGCGCCGGCATCGCGGGGATGCGCGAACGGGCCCTGCTGATCGGCGCGACCCTCACCCTCGCCTCGGTGGCGACCGGCGGTGACGGGGTCGGCGGGAACGGCGGGAACGGCGGGGTCGTCAGGGACGGAGGGGTCGTCAGGGACGGAGGGGTCGTCGGGAGCGGCCGGGGGACCGTCGTACGGCTGAGGAGCGCGGCGAAGCCGGGGACGGCTGTGGATCCGGTCGCCCTCGGAGGACGCTGATGTCCGACGAGACGCGACCCGGCTCGGCGGTGCGATCGGGCTCGCCGACCCGCGTGCTGCTCGCCGACGACCACACGCTCGTACGGCGGGGGGTGCGGCTGATTCTGGACGGGGAGCCGGATCTGACGGTGGTGGCCGAGGCCGGGGACGGGGCCGAGGCGGTCGAGCGGGCCCGGGCCGGGGACGTCGATCTGGCGGTCCTCGACGTGGCGATGCCCCGGATGACCGGTCTCCAGGCGGCCCGCGAGCTCTCCCGCAGACTGCCCGACCTGCGCATCCTCATCCTCACCATGTACGACAACGAGCAGTACTTCTTCGAGGCCCTCAAGGCCGGGGCCGGCGGTTACGTCCTGAAGTCCGTCGCGGACCGCGACCTCGTCGAGGCGTGCCGGGCGGTGGTGCGCGACGAGCCGTTCATCTACCCGGGCGCGGAGCGGGCCCTCGTGCGCTCGTATCTGGAGCGGCTGCACCGCGGTGAGGGCGTGGGCGGTAGCGGAGGCGGCGGTGTGGACGGGCTGCCCGAGCGGCCCATCACCGAGCGCGAGGAGGAGATCCTGAAGCTCGTCGCCGAGGGCTTCACCTCCCGGGAGATCGGCGCGCTGCTGTACATCAGCGCCAAGACGGTCGAACGCCACCGCGCCAACCTCCTGGCCAAGCTCGGCATGCGCGACCGTCTGGAACTGACCCGGTACGCCATCCGGGTCGGCCTCATCGACCCCTGAGGCCCCGGGCCTCCCCGAGGCACCGGGGTGGGGCTCTCCGTGGACCGCCTACCCTTGAGGAATGACCAGCAGCAGCGACCGGAGCCTCGCAGTGGACGTTCACGCACCCAAGAGCTACGAAATCCGCACCTACGGGTGCCAGATGAACGTCCACGACTCCGAGCGATTGTCCGGGCTGCTCGAAGACGCCGGGTATGTGCGCGCCCCCGAGGGGTCGGACGGCGACGCGGACGTCGTCGTCTTCAACACCTGCGCGGTGCGCGAGAACGCCGACAACCGGCTGTACGGCAACCTCGGTCGGCTCGCGCCCCGGAAGGCCTCGCGCCCGGGCATGCAGATCGCGGTCGGCGGCTGCCTCGCCCAGAAGGACCGCGACACCATCGTGAAGAGGGCGCCCTGGGTGGACGTCGTCTTCGGCACGCACAACATCGGCAAGCTGCCGGTCCTGCTGGAACGCGCGCGCGTGCAGGAAGAGGCGCAGGTCGAGATCGCGGAGTCCCTGGAGGCCTTCCCCTCCACGCTGCCCACCCGCCGCGAGAGCGCCTACGCGGCCTGGGTGTCGATCTCCGTCGGCTGCAACAACACGTGCACCTTCTGCATCGTCCCGGCGCTGCGCGGCAAGGAGAAGGACCGCCGCACCGGCGACATCCTCGCCGAGATCGACGCGCTGGTCGGCGAGGGCGTCTCCGAGATCACCCTGCTCGGCCAGAACGTCAACGCCTACGGCTCCGACATCGGCGACCGCGAGGCCTTCAGCAAGCTGCTGCGCGCGTGCGGCGCGATCGAGGGCCTGGAGCGCGTCCGCTTCACCTCCCCACACCCGCGAGACTTCACCGACGACGTCATCGCCGCCATGGCCGAGACGCCCAACGTGATGCCGCAGCTGCACATGCCCCTGCAGTCCGGCTCGGACCCGGTGCTGAAGGCGATGCGCCGCTCCTACCGGCAGGACCGTTACCTCGGGATCATCGAGAAGGTCCGCGCCGCGATCCCGCACGCGGCGATCACCACCGACATCATCGTGGGCTTCCCCGGCGAGACCGAGGAGGACTTCGAGCAGACCCTGCACGTCGTGCGCGAGGCCCGCTTCGCCCAGGCCTTCACCTTCCAGTACTCCAAGCGCCCCGGCACCCCGGCCGCGACCATGGAGAACCAGATTCCCAAGGAGGTCGTCCAGGCGCGCTACGAGCGTCTCGTCGCCCTTCAGGAGGAGATCTCCTGGGCGGAGAACAAGAAGCAGGTCGGCCGCACCCTGGAGCTGATGGTGGCCGAGGGCGAGGGCCGCAAGGACGGCGCCACCCACCGCCTCTCCGGCCGCGCCCCCGACAACCGCCTGGTCCACTTCACCAAGCCGGAGCAGGAGGTGCGCCCCGGCGACGTCGTCACCGTGGAGATCACGTACGCCGCCCCGCACCACCTCCTCGCCGAGGGCGCCACCCTGGACGTGCGCCGCACGCGCGCGGGGGACGCCTGGGAGAAGCGCACCGCCGAGAAGGCGGCGAAGCCGGCCGGCGTGCTGCTGGGCCTGCCCAAGATCGGCGTCCCCGCGCCGCTCCCGGTCGCCACGGGCAGCGGCTGCGGCTGCGACTGACCTCGGGACGCCTTAACGCGGTGCCTTAAAGGGGTGCCCTTAGCGGTGCCTCAAAGGGGTGCCTCAAGGACTGGGTTTCCGGGGCGCGCATTAAAGGGGCCGGGTTCCCGGGGCGCGCCTGGAAGGGACTTGGTTCCCGGAGTGCCTTATAGGGCTGGGTACGGGGTTACGCTGCCGATCATGCTTGTCGCCGCCGCAGTCTGCCCCTGCCCGCCCCTTCTCGTGCCCGAGGTCGCCGCGGGCGCCGCACCCGAGCTGGACACCGCGCGTGCCGCCTGTTCCGACGCGCTGGCGGTGCTGGCGGCCGCCCGGCCGGACCGGCTCGTGGTGGTCGGACCCGCCGAGCGGTCGGGGCGCGGCCCGCACCCGGAGGGGACGCCGGGCTCGTTCCGCGGCTTCGGCGTGGACCTCGCCGTACGGCTGGGCCGGGGCGAACCGGACCCGTCGGCCGAGGGCGCGCTGCCGCCCTCCCTCGCCGTCGCCGCCTGGCTGCTGGAGCGGACCGGGTGGTCGGCCGCCCCGATCGAGGGACTCGGGGTGGGGGAGCCGCTCGCTCCCGAGCGGTGCGTCGAGGCCGGACGGGACATCGGCGCGCGGCCGGGGCGGATCGCGCTGCTGGTGATGGGCGACGGCAGCGCCTGCCGGACGCTGAAGGCCCCCGGATATCTCGACGAGCGCGCCGCGCCCTTCGACGCGGCGGTCGCCCGGGCGCTGGGCGCGGCGGACGTGGCCGCCCTCAAGGCGCTGGACACCGAGCCGGCACAGGAACTGAAGGCCTCGGGCCGGGCGCCCTGGCAGGTGCTCGCGGGCGCCGCCGAGGGTGCCGGGCTGGCCGGCGAGCTGCTGTACGAGGACGCGCCGTACGGCGTGGGATACGTGGTCGCGACCTGGTCCTAGCCGACTTGGTCCTCACCGGACTGGTCCCAGCTGATCTGGTCCTCACCGGTCTGGTCCTCGCTGGTCTGGTGAAACGGCGGACGGCCGCGAGCGTTTCCGCTCCGCGGCCGTCCGCCGATCGATGCGCCCGGGGTGAGGGGGGTGCTCAGGAGGCCGGCGGGGGTGTGCTCGGCGGGGTGAAGGTGTCCCCGCCCTTGTCGGCTCCCGGTGCGTCCTTGTGCGCGAGCCGGTCCATGGCGCCCTTGGCCTTGTCGGTGCCCGTGTGGATCGTCCCGCTGTACTTGCCCTTGGTCTTCTCGTCGACGACCTTCGCGGCCTTGTCGATGCCGTTCTGGATCTTGTCGCCGTGCTGCTGGGCGAGGCCCGAGACCTTGCCCTTGGCCGGGGTCAGCCTGGCCTTCAGATTGTCCAAAAGACCCATGGGTCACCTTTCCTTGCGGGCCCGCTAGGTGCGGGCGCCCTCGCCGGCTTCGCTGTCGACCGCCTCTACGGCGGACTGTTGCCTGGGGATCTCGACGCCGTCGGCGGCGGCGACCGGCTCCGACGAGGCTTCGGCCGCCTCCTGCGCGCCCTCCGCCGGCTGCTCCGCCTCGTCGCCGTGCTCCGGCGTATCGGCCGGCGTATCGGCCGGCGCCTCGGCGGCCGTCGTCGCAGCCTCCCCGAAGGTCGCCTTCCCCGTCGTCGCCCCCGTAGCCGTCATTTCCGCAACCGCGTCCTCCGAGGCCACGTTCTCCGAGGCCGCGTTCTCCGTGACCTTCGACCTCCGGAAAAGTCGCGCCATAACGCCCATATCCACTCCATACGGTACTCGTGCGGGCGAAATCCCGCGTTGCCCGGTACGCCCATGTGCGCCACCGGGGGTCGCCGTCCTGCGCTCCGGCGACGGGAATCTCGCAACGGCAACGACACCGGACTCGTGTCGTCACGTAACCCGTTCGAGGGCGGGGGGCGAGGTTTGCGAGACTGGTGCAGTGAGCAGCACACCCCCCGCCCCCCGCGTCATCGCCGTCGTCGGACCGACCGCGGCCGGAAAGTCCGATCTGGGCGTCTTCCTGGCCCAGCGACTCGGCGGCGAGGTCGTCAACGCCGACTCCATGCAGCTCTACCGAGGGATGGACATCGGCACCGCCAAGCTGACGCCCGAGGAACGCGAAGGCGTCCCGCACCACCTCATGGACATCTGGGACGTCACCGTCACCGCCTCCGTCGCCGAGTACCAGAGGCTGGCCCGCGCCAGGATCGACGCCCTGCTTGCCGAAGGCCGCTGGCCGATCCTGGTCGGCGGCTCCGGGCTCTACGTCCGCGGGGCCGTCGACAACCTGGAGTTCCCCGGCACCGACCCCGAGGTCAGGGCCCGGCTCGAGGAGGAGCTCACCCTGCGCGGCTCCGGTGCGCTGCACGCCCGGCTGGCCGCCGCCGATCCCGAGGCCGCGCACGCGATCCTGCCCAGCAACGGCCGCCGTATCGTCCGGGCCCTCGAGGTGATCGAGATCACCGGCAAGCCGTTCACGGCCAATCTGCCCGGTCATGACTCCGTCTACGACACCGTCCAGATCGGCGTCGACGTCGCGCGCCCCGAACTCGACGAGCGCATCGCCCGTCGCGTCGACCGCATGTGGGACGCGGGGCTCGTGGACGAGGTCCGCGCGCTGGAGGCGCAGGGCCTGCGCGAGGGGCGTACGGCCTCGCGCGCGCTCGGCTATCAGCAGGTCCTCGCGGCCCTGACCGGTGAGAGCACGCAGGAGGAGGCGCGCGCGGAGACCGTCCGTGCCACCAAGCGCTTCGCGCGCCGTCAGGATTCATGGTTCAGGCGCGACCCGCGGGTGCACTGGTTGAGTGGGGCCGTGGCGGATCGCGCAGAACTTCCGCGACTCGCACTGGCGTTGGTCGAACGACCGGTCACAGCCTGATCACGTCATGGCATCGGGACGCTCCGGCCGTCATCCGGGCCTCCGACACCGTGCCATCATCGAGCTTCGATCGACCAAGTGGAGTCCGAGTTGGGAGGGCGCGTGGCGATGGAGGCCGGCCCTCGTGACACCGCACAAGGCACCGAGGACCTCACCACCGAGCCTGGTGAACCGGAGGCCCCGGAGACAGGCGAAGTCCTTCTGAGCCCCGACGGGCCGGACGACGACACCCAGGGCGGAGTGACCGACGACGGTCCCGAGCCCGAGGAGATGTTCGCGGGCGGCCCCGAGGTCGAGGTCGAGCTGCGCCCGCAGCGTCGACTGCGGCTCTGGCAGCTCGCGCCCATCGTGACGCTGTCCGCGATCGGCTCCCTGATGTTCGCCTTCCCCCTCGCCTTCGACTTCGGCGACAGCGGGGCCGTGATCGCCATGCTCGGACTGCTGATCTGCTCCTGCGCGGCCGGCTGGGGCATGACGGCCGCGCGCCGCGTCGGTTACACGTGGCCTGGACTCCCCGCACGCGGCTCCGGCCGCCGCCCTGACTGGCGGGTCGTCCTGGGGTACGTCGTGATGGTCGCCGCGGTGGTCGTGCTGGCCGTCTGGCGGGTCGCCCGCCTGCGCTAGCGCTCCGCTGGACACGCGGTTCGTGTGCCGCGGCCGGTGGGGGCCGGTCGCGCCCCGCGGCGGAGCCGCACATGTCACCGTCCCGCGCCCCTGTCGGGGCTCGGCCGCCGTGATCGTCGGGATGTCGTAGCCACGCCGTACGATCGAGGGATGAGCACGCGGATCGCCTTCCTCAAGGGGCACGGCACCGAGAACGACTTCGTGATCGTCCCGGACCCCGAGAACGTCATCGACCTCCCTGCTGCCGCCGTCGCCGCCCTGTGCGACCGACGCGCGGGCATCGGCGGCGACGGACTGCTGCACGTCGTGCGGTCCGCCGCGCATCCCGAGGCGAAGGACATGGCGGCCGAGGCCGAGTGGTTCATGGACTACCGCAACGGCGACGGCTCCGTCGCGGAGATGTGCGGCAACGGGGTGCGGGTCTTCGCGCGCTACCTCCAGCGCGCCGGGCTCGTCACCGAGGGCGACCTCGCGATCGCCACGCGCGGGGGCGTGAAGCGCGCGCACCTCGCCAAGGACGGTGACGTCACCGTCGGCATGGGCAGGGCGCAGCTCCCCCAGGGCGACGTGACCGTGAGCGTCGGCGCGCGCAGCTGGCCCGCGCGGAACGTGAACATGGGCAACCCGCACGCCGTCGCCTTCGTCGACGACCTGGCGGACGCGGGCGACCTGTACTCCCCGCCGCCCTTCAGCCCCGCCTCCGCCTACCCGGACGGGGTCAACGTCGAGTTCGTCGTCGACCGCGGCCCCGGACACGTCGCGCTGCGCGTACACGAGCGCGGCTCCGGCGAGACCCGCTCGTGCGGCACGGGCGCGTGCGCCGTCGCCGTGGCGGCCGCCCGCAGGGACGGCGCCGACCCCGCGGTCACCGGCACACCGGTCACCTACACGGTGGACGTTCCCGGCGGACGCCTGGTGATCACCGAGCGGCCGGACGGCGAGATCGAGATGACCGGCCCCGCGGTGATCGTCGCCGAAGGTGTGATCGAATCGGAATGGCTGGAAACCTCCGTTCGTTGACGGGTGTGAAGGCTTGGCATCGGAGGCCGGAGCGGCTCGGCGCTGCGCAGGAGTGCGCTCGGGGAGCCGTTCACGGGTTCGAAATCGTGATCGGCCTCAGGTCGGGCGGCGCAAAACCGTAAACCCCGAGACCTTCGCTCGAATGGGTGATCCGTTTCACGCTCGGCGAGAGGCGGTCAGTCGGGCGTGGTGGGCTCGGTAGCATCAAGCACCGGCCCGGACGGGGGATTGTTCGTCAGTCCCCTGAGCCGTGTCCGCCCTGGGACACCCCGTCCGCCGGTCCACGCAGCCGGAGGTGCCCATGAGTGCGGAGGCCACGAATCCCGCGACCCCAGGCCCGGTAGTGCCGGCCGCGCCGCGCAGGCGCAGCCGCCCCCGGATCGATCTGCGTCGCCTGGGCCGGGCCGCGCTGCTCGGCCCCGCCTCGCGCGGCCGGTTGCCCGACGCGATCGGCCATGTCGTCGAGGCGCACCGCGCCCACCATCCCGACGCCGACCTGGAACCGCTGCACCGCGCCTATGTGCTCGCCGAGTCCTCGCACCGCGGCCAGATGCGCAAGAGCGGCGAGCCCTACATCACGCACCCGCTCGCCGTGACCCTGATCCTCGCCGAACTCGGCGCGGAGACCACGACTTTGACGGCCTCTCTGCTCCACGACACCGTCGAGGACACCGAGGTGACGCTCGATCAGGTCGGCGAGCAGTTCGGCGCCGAGGTGCGCTACATCGTCGACGGCGTCACGAAGTTGGAGAAGGTCGACTACGGAGCGGCCGCCGAGCCCGAGACCTTCCGCAAGATGCTCGTCGCCACCGGCAACGACGTCCGCGTGATGTCGATCAAACTCGCCGACCGGCTGCACAACATGCGCACCCTCGGCGTGATGCGCCCCGAGAAGCAGGAGCGCATCGCCAAGGTGACCCGGGACGTCCTCATCCCGCTCGCCGAACGCCTCGGCGTCCAGGCACTGAAGACCGAGCTGGAAGACCTCGTCTTCGCGATCCTGCACCCCGAGGAGTACGAGCACACGCGCGAGTTGATCGTCGACAACGCCTCCCGCGCGGACGATCCGCTCGCCGAGTTCTCCGAGGCGATGCGCGTGATCCTGCGGGACGCCGACATCCAGGCCGAAGTCCTCATCCGGCCACGGCACTTCGTCTCCGTGCACCGGGTGGGCCGCAAGCGCGGCCGACTGCGCGGCTCCGACTTCGGCCGACTGCTCGTGCTCGTCAACGAGGACGCGGACTGTTACGCCGTCCTCGGTGAACTGCACACCTGTATGACGCCGGTCGTCTCGGAGTTCAAGGACTTCATCGCCGTCCCCAAGTTCAACCTGTACCAGTCGCTGCACACGGCCGTAGCCCGCGACGACGGCCAGGTCGTCGAAGTCCTCATCCGCACCCACCAGATGCACAAGGCCGCCGAGGCCGGCGTCATCGCCCTCGGCAACCCCTACGTCGGCCCCGCGGAGGACCAGGCCCGGGAGGCCGCCCCGGCCGACGAGGAGCGCGTCGACCCCACCCGGCCCGGCTGGCTCTCCCGCCTCCTCGACTGGCAGGAGGCCGCGCCCGACCCCGACACCTTCTGGTCCACCCTGCGCGAGGACCTCGCCCAGGACCGAGAGATCACCGTCTTCCGCCCCGACGGCGGCGCCCTCGGACTGCCCGACGGGGCCACCTGTGTGGACGCCGCGTACGCGCAGTACGGCGAGGACGCGCACGCCTGCATCGGCGCCCGCGTCAACGGCCGCCTGGCGACCCTGAGCACCGTTCTGCGGGACGGCGACACCGTGCAGCTCCTCATGGGCCAGGACCCGGCCTCGGAGCCCTCCAGGGAGTGGCTGGAGCATGCCCACACCCCGGCCGCCCGGATCGCCATCCAGCGGTGGCTCGCGGCGCATCCGGCGTCGGCCGAGCGCGAGGAGTCCGCGGAGACGGTCGAGGCGGCCACCGCCAGGCCCACGGCAGAGGCGCCCGAGCCCGCCCCCGACTCGCCCGCCCCACGCCCCGGCGCCGCGATCACCGTCGTCGACCGGCCCGACGCCACCGTCCGGCTCGCCGGGTGCTGCACGCCCGTCCCGGCCGACGACGTCACCGGCTTCTCCGTCCGGGGAGGAGTGGTCACCGTGCACCGCGCGGAGTGCTCCGCGGTGGCGCGCATGGCGGACGCGGGGCGCGCGGAGGTCGACGTGCGCTGGGGCGACACGAGCGGGTGCCGGGTCACCCTGGTCGCCGAATCGTTCGGCCGCCCCCATCTGCTCGCCGACCTCACCGAGGCCATGGCCGTGGAAGGCGCCGAGATCGTCTCCGCGACCGTCGAGCCCCCGAGCCAGCAGCGCGTACGCCACACGTACACCGTCCAGCTCCCCGACGCCGGCCACCTGCCCACCCTCATCCGCGCGATGCGCAACGTGCCCGGGGTGTACGACGTGAGCCGGGCGCAGCACCACGTGACGGCCTGATGGCGGTCTGACGGGTCTGACGGGTCTGACGACGGTCTGACGACTCGAGGATCTGGATGAGGGCCTGAAGGTCTGAGGAAGTGGGGAGGGCGCTCTCGTCGTCAGCACGCGCACGCGTGAGTCATCCGTTCGGGTGGGCCGGGTGCGCGTCTTCGCCGTAGCACGTGGGCGCGCTGGTAGCGGTGGTGCATGCTGCTCACCCCTCGTGCCCGGCTGAAGTCCGCGCTGCTCGCCTCGGCCGTCTCCGTCTGTCTCGTCGCCGCGAGCGCCCCGGCGGTCCCGCTGGGCGTCGGCGACCGCCTCTTCCCGTACCTGGGCAACCCCGGCTACGACGTCGCGTCGTACGACCTGTCCTTCACCTATCCCGGCACCAACAGCAAGCCCCTTCAGGCGGTCACCACCATCGACGCCTGGACCACCACGGACCTGGAGCGGATCAACCTCGACTTCGCCCACGGCACGGTCGACTCGGTCGAGGTCGACGGCGAGCCGGCCGCCTTCGCGAGTGCGGGCGACGACCTGGTGGTCACCCCGCAGGACGCGCTCCCCGAGGGCAGCTGGATGCGCGTCACCGTGCGGCACACCAGCGACCCGGTGAGCACCGGCGACCGCGACGGCGGCTGGGTGCGCACGACGGACGGCCTCGCCATGGCCAACCAGGCAGACGTCGCCCACCTGGTGTTCCCGTGCAACGACCATCCCTCCGACAAGGCGATGTTCACCATCCGGATCACCGCCCCCAACGACTACACGGCCGTCGCCAACGGTCTGCCCACCGGCGTCGACCGGGTCGGCCCGGCGACCACCTGGACGTACCGCACCCAGCACCCCATGGCCACGGAGCTGGCCCAGGTGTCGATCGGCCGCTCCACGGTCCTGCACCGTGAGGGGCCGCACGGGCTGCCCGTGCGGGACGTCGTCCCCACCAAGGACCGCGACCTCCTCGAACCGTGGCTCAAGAAGACGCCCGACCAGATCTCCTGGATGGAGAGCAAGGTCGGCCCCTACCCCTTCGAGACCTACGGTCTGCTGATGGCCGAGGCGTCCACGGGCTTCGAACTCGAGACCCAGACCCTCTCCCTCTTCGAGAAGGACATCTTCACCGAGCCCGGCTACCCCGCCTGGTACATCGAGTCGGTCATGGTGCACGAGCTGTCCCACCAGTGGTTCGGCGACAGCGTCAGCCCCCGCTCCTGGTCCGACCTGTGGCTCAACGAAGGACACGCCACCTGGTACGAGGCCCTGTACGCGCAGGAGAAGGAGCCGAGCCGCACGCTGGAGGCACGCATGAAGGCGGCCTACGGCGCCTCCGACGCCTGGCGGTCCGCAGGCGGCCCGCCGGCGCTTCCCAAGCCGCCCCGGCCCGGCCAGAAGATCGGCATCTTCCGCCCGAACGTCTACGACGGCGCGGCCCTCGTCCTCTACGCCCTGCGCCAGGAGATCGGGACGCCCGTGTTCGAGCGCCTGGAACGGGCCTGGGTGCAGGACCACCGGGACTCCACGGCCTCCACGGCCGACTTCGAGCGCCTCGCCGAGCAGTTCTCCGGCCGCGACCTCGACGCGTTCTTCAAGGCCTGGCTGTACGGCGAGAAGACCCCGCCGATGCCCGGCCACCCGGACTGGAAGGCCGCGGCGCCGGTCGCGAAGGCCGAGCGGCCCGTCAAATAAGACCGTGACGAGACGGGCCGTACCGTGCGACCATCGTGAGGTCGGCGCGGCACGGCGCGGCACGGGACACGGGAATCTCCCGGGGCGCTCGTGCGTTGGAGTCATTGACGGCAGCCGACCGCCGACTCGGCACCACCGACGGCATTCCCGACGACGTAAGGACCCAATGACCTCCTCTTCTTCCCCTTCCCAGGACACTCCGCGCATGGCGCACGCCTACCCCGAAGGTCTTCGGGCCGATGCCCTGATGGAAGAGGACGTCGCCTGGAGCCACGAGATCGACGGAGAGCGGGACGGCGACCAGTTCGAACGCTCCGAGCGCGCGGCCCTGCGCCGCGTAGCGGGCCTCTCCACCGAGCTCGAGGACGTCACCGAGGTCGAGTACCGCCAGCTCCGGCTGGAGCGGGTCGTGCTCGTCGGCGTCTGGACCACCGGGACCGCGCAAGACGCCGACAACTCCCTCGCGGAGCTCGCCGCCCTCGCCGAGACCGCGGGCGCGCTGGTGCTCGACGGCGTCATCCAGCGCCGCGACAAGCCCGACGCGGCCACCTACATCGGCTCCGGCAAGGCCGACGAGCTGCGCGACATCGTCCTCGAGACGGGCGCGGACACCGTCATCTGCGACGGTGAGCTGAGCCCGGGCCAGCTGATCCACCTCGAGGACGTCGTCAAGGTCAAGGTCATCGACCGTACGGCCCTGATCCTCGACATCTTCGCCCAGCACGCCAAGTCCCGAGAGGGCAAGGCGCAGGTCGCGCTCGCGCAGATGCAGTACATGCTGCCGCGACTGCGCGGCTGGGGTCAGTCGCTGTCCCGTCAGATGGGCGGCGGCAAGGGCGGCGGCCTCGCCACCCGTGGTCCCGGTGAGACCAAGATCGAGACCGACCGGCGTCGGATCCGCGAGAAGATGGCGAAGATGCGCCGGGAGATCGCGGAGATGAAGACCGGCCGCGACATCCAGCGCCAGGAGCGCAGGCGTCACAAGGTGCCGTCCGTCGCCATCGCGGGCTACACCAACGCCGGCAAGTCCTCCCTGCTCAACCGCCTCACGGGCGCGGGCGTCCTGGTCGAGAACGCCCTGTTCGCGACCCTGGACCCCACCGTCCGCCGGGCCGAGACGCCCAGCGGCCGCCTGTACACGCTGGTGGACACGGTCGGCTTCGTCCGGCATCTGCCGCACCACCTGGTCGAGGCGTTCCGCTCCACCATGGAGGAGGTCGGCGAGTCCGACCTGATCCTGCACGTGGTCGACGGCTCGCATCCGAACCCGGAGGAGCAGCTGGCCGCCGTACGCGAGGTGATCCGGGACGTCGGCGCCACCGGGGTGCCCGAGATCGTCATCATCAACAAGGCGGACGCGGCCGACCCGCTGACGCTCCAGCGGCTGCTGCGGATCGAGAAGCGCGCCCTCGCGGTCTCGGCCCGCACCGGGCTCGGCATCGCCGAGCTGCTCGCGCTCATCGACGCCGAACTGCCCCGGCCCTCGGTCGAGATCGAGGCGCTGGTGCCGTACACGCACGGCAAGCTGGTCGCGCGCGCCCACTCCGACGGCGAGGTGATCTCCGAGGAGCACACCCCGGAGGGCACGCTGCTCAAGGCGCGGGTGCACGAGGAACTGGCGGCGGACCTCGCGCCGTACGTACCGGCACCGCTCGTCTGACGCTCGACCTTGAAGGCCCGCCCCCTACTGGTGATGTCCAGGGGGCGGGCCTTCAGGGTGTCCGGCTCAGGGCCCGGTCAGGCTCGGTCGGAACCGGTCAGGCCCGGTCGGATCCGGGTCGTCCCCGGTCACTGACCGCCGTACGTCTTGCTCATGTTCTGGTAGAGCGCCTCGGCCTCCGGGCCCAGTTGCGGGCCCGCGAGCCAGGTGTCGTCGGCTGGGCCGATGGAGGTGTTGGAGACCAGCTTGGTCTCGCCGTCCAGCACGCGGAACCAGCCGCCGCCGGACGAACCGCCGGTCATGGTGCAGCCGATGCGGTACATCGTCGGCAGCGACGGGCTCAGCGAGAGCCGCCCGGGCTGGTCGACGCACTTGAACATCTTCAGCCCGTTGTAGGGCGGCGCCGCCGGATAGCCCCAGGCGCCCATCGCGTCGACCTCGGTCGCGGACGGTGCGGAGAAGTCGACGTCCAGCGCTCCGCCGAGCGTCTCCTCCAGCGACTTGGAGCCCTGCTCCGGCGTCACGTGCAGCACGGCGTAGTCGTACGGGGCGCCCGCGCCGCCCGTGCCCGAACCGTCCTTGATCCACTCGTTGGACGTCGACGCCCAGTCGGCCCACCAGTTGCCGTAGGGGGCTATCTCGGTGGAGGTGGCGTCGCCGAGCTGTGCCTCGCTCTTGCCGAGGTCGTTGTAGGCCGGGACGAAGACCAGGTTGCGGTACCAGCCGCCGGCGCCGCCGGCGTGCACGCAGTGGCCGGCCGTCCAGACGAGGTTGGACTTGCCCGGGTGGTTCACATCCGTGACGACCGTCCCGGAGCAGACCATCGTGCCCTCGGGCGAGTCGAAGAAGACCTTGCCGACCGGGGCCGCGGTCTCGTGGTACGGAGTCTTCTCGGCCGTCGCCTCGACGGGCGCCGGCTCCGGGTCGCTGACGCCCTGGTCGGCGGTGGCGTCCTTGGTCGTGAGCGTCTTGTCGGCCTCCTTCGCGGACCGCATCCGCTCCGGCTTCCACAGGCCCTCGATCACCGGGTTGACGAAGTCCTTGGCCGCGCTGAGCCACTGGTCCTTGTCCCAGTCCTGCCAGCCGCCGTCGGCCCACTGGTCGATGTCGATGCCGTGCTTCTTGAGCTTGTCGGCGATGTCGGCCGGGACCTTGACCTTGCCGTCGCCGGTGCCGGCTGCGGACTGGGAGGCGGCGGCGTCGGCCTGGGCGTCGTCGGAGTCCTCGCAGGCGGTCGCGGTGAGCGCCAGGGCGGCGACGAGAGAGGTGATGGCGAGAAGGGTGCGCCGCCGACCGCGTCGGCGTGGGATGGGCGTACGTGTGGAACGCATGGTGCGATGACCCCCGTGGTCCGTGTGATGCGTGTGCGTGTCACGCCAGGACGCGCGTGCGTGACGTGCGATGCGACGCGTGGCATGGAATGGAATGGCGTGACGCGTGAATGTCATGTGCTTGTCAGGCTTAGAGGCGGCTCGTGCGCGGACGCCCGAAGCCACCCCCCCCACTATGCCCGTGGAAATCGGGATGAACGGCGGTGAGCCGGTGAAGGTTCGTGTGAGAGCCCCACCGCCGTCCATGCCGGGAACCCTGTTACTGACCGGCGAACTTGTCGCTCACCGAGTCGTACACGCCCTTGGCCACCTCGCCCAGCCGCGGGCCCGCGAGCCAGCCCGAAGTCACCGGGCCGATCGAGGTGTTGGACACCAGGGCCGGCTTGCCGTCCGAGCCCGTCGCCACCCAGCCGCCGCCGGACGAACCGCCGGTCATGGTGCAGCCGATGCGGTACATCGTCGGGTCCGACGCCTTGATCGACAGCCGTCCCGGCTTGTCCGTGCACTGGTAGAGCTTCTGCCCGTCGAACGGCTCCGCCGCCGGGTAGCCCGTCGCGGTGATGCTGTCCACCTTCGTCACCGCCGGCGCGTTGAAGTCCACCGGCAGCGCCGAACCGACCGTCTCCTCCAGGGACTTGCCGGAACCGCCCTCCTCCGGCGTCACATGGATGACGGCGAAGTCGTACGCGGAGCCCTTGCCGCCCGTCTCACCGCCCTGCGCGATCCACTGGTCCGAGGTCCGCGTCCAGTCGCCCCACCACACGCCGTACGGAGCGGCCTCTTCCTTGGTGGCCGTCTCCAGCTGCGCGGAGGTCTTGCCCGAGTCGTTGTACGACGGCACGAACGCGATGTTGCGGTACCAGCCGCCGTCCTTGCCTGCGTGCACACAGTGGCCCGCGGTCCACACCAGGTTGGACTTGCCGGGGTGGGCGGGGTCCTCCACGACCGTCGCCGAGCAGACCATCGTGCCCTCGGGGGCGTCGAAGAAGACCTTGCCCGCCTCGGGAACGTTGGCGTGATACGTGGTCGCCACGCTCTTCGCGTCCACCGCCGCCGGCGTCGGGTCGGTCACGCCCTGGTCGCCCGAGAGGTCGTTGTCGTCGACGCCCCGGTCCGGGTCCTCGGCCTCCCGCATCCGGTCCGGGTCCCACAGGCCCTTGATGATCGGGTTGATGTAGTCCTGCGCCTCGCGCAGCCAGTCGTCCTTGTCCCAGTTCTTCCAGGCGCCGTTCTTCCAGTTGTCGAGGTCGATCCCGTGCTCTTTGAGCTTGTCCTTGATGTCGTCCGGGATCGTTATCTTGCCGTCGCCGGCGGCCGACGCCGACGCGCTGGCCTGACTGTCGGCGTTGGTGTCGCCGGAGTCGCAGGCGGTCGCGGTGAGCGCGAGCACCGAGGCGAGGGCGACCGCGCCCAGGACGGGGGAGGTTCTGCGGCGCGCGTTCCTCCCTCGGCGAGCGGTGAACGACGGCCGTATGGATCGCATGGTCTGAACTCCCCCTGCTGTCAACGAACGTGGAGCTGCGGCCGTACCCGCCGGCAGAACTCACCGTGATCTCACGCCGAGTTCAGACGGGTCTTACGGCCCTGTGCAACGGCAACACGATAGGCGCTCGCCGCGCGGGAGTTCGCATGGAACCCTGCTCTTGCTGCTAGCCTGCAACTGCACATTAATTGCAATAAGAAGTGGCCAGGTGGCCACGCGACGTGGCACGTGGCGACAAGACGGCCGAAGGATGTTGGACACGGCGGTGTACACGCTCCCGGAGCTTCCGTACGACTACGCGGCGCTCGAACCGGTCATCAACCCGCAGATCGTCGAGCTGCACCACGACAAGCACCACGCGGCGTACGTCAAGGGCGCGAACGACACGCTGGAGCAGCTCGCCGAGGCGCGGGACAAGGAGGCGTGGGGGGCGATCAACGGTCTGGAGAAGAACCTGGCCTTCCACCTCTCCGGCCACATCCTGCACTCCATCTACTGGCACAACATGACCGGCGACGGCGGCGGCGAGCCGTTGGAGGCCGACGGCGTGGGCGAGCTCGCGGACGCCATCGCCGAGTCCTTCGGCTCCTTCGCCGGTTTCAAGGCCCAGCTCACCAAGGCCGCCGCGACCACCCAGGGTTCGGGCTGGGGCGTCCTCGCGTACGAGCCGCTGAGCGGTCGCCTGATCGTCGAGCAGGTCTACGACCACCAGGGCAACGTCGGCCAGGGCTCGACCCCGATCCTGGTCTTCGACGCCTGGGAGCACGCCTTCTACCTCCAGTACAAGAACCAGAAGGTCGACTTCATCGACGCCATGTGGGCCGTCGTCAACTGGCAGGACGTGGCGAAGCGCTACGCCGCCGCCAAGGAGCGCGGAAACAGCCTGCTGCTCACGCCGTGAGCGCATGAGACGTCCTGCTCGTGATCGTCTTCTCACCCTTCACGCGGCAGGCGGCAAGGAGAAGGGCTCCCGCGACGGGGTCCCCCTCTGGGGAGTGACTCGCGGGAGCCTTTTCTCGCCGGGCTCAGGCCGGGTTCTCGCCGCGCTCAGGCCGGATTCAGGCCGGATTCAGGCCAGGTGAGGCCGGGTTCTTGCCGGGAGAGCTAGATCACGCCAGGTGGGGTGGTCTTGGCGGCGTTCCCGGCGCGCGGTACGGTCAGTGCGATATTGACGACGGTACGACGGAAGCCGGTGGAAATCCGGCACGGTCGCGCCACTGTGAGCACAGAGCCCGGGGCTTGCCCGGGCTGTCGTGTGAGTCAGACCCGTGGCCGTCGTCGTGTGCACCACCGAGATGGGACGCGAACTCCCGAGGAGGTCCTGCCATGGCGCAGACCGTCGCTCCGCCGACCGCCACCACCCCTGTCGTTCCCGCGAAGCTGCCGATCGGGGCGATCGTCCCGTGGGCGGTGTTCGTCGGGGTTCTGATGCTGGTCCTGCTGTACTTCGTCGGCGCCGAGCAGGGCGCGACCGCCGTGGTCTCCGGCGAGGACGTCCACGAGTGGGTGCACGACGCCCGCCATCTCCTCGGCTTCCCCTGCCACTGATCCGAAGGGGAACCCGGTCCGTCTCATGAACTCCGCAACGGTGAGAAACCTTCTCGTGCGGGGCATGCTCGCCGGCCTGGCCGCCGGCGTGCTCGCCCTGTTCGTGGCCTACTTCCTCGGCGAGCCGAACGTCGACAGCGCGATCGGCTTCGAGGAAGCCCACTCCCACGAGCACGAGATGGAGATCGTCTCGCGCTCCCTGCAGTCCACCGCCGGCCTCGCCACCGGTGTGCTGCTCTACGGCGTCGCCTTCGGCGGCATCGCCGCGCTCGCCTACTGCTTCGCGCTCGGCCGCGTCGGCCGCTTCAGCGCACGGGCGACCGCGCTGCTGCTCTCGGGCTGCGCGCTGCTGGCCGTGTACGTGGTGCCGTTCCTGAAGTACCCGGCCAACCCGCCCTCGGTCGGCGACCCCGACACCATCGGCAAGCGCACCACGCTCTACTTCCTGATGATGCTGCTCAGCATCCTCCTGGCGGTCGCCGCGACGCTGCTGGGCAGGAGGCTCGCGCCGAGGCTGGGCACCTGGTACGCGACCGTCACGGCGGTGGCCGCCTTCGCGGTGGCGATCGGTCTGGCGTACGCGTTCCTGCCGGTGATCAACGAGGTGCCGGCGGACTTCCCGGCGACCCTGCTGTGGCGGTTCCGGCTCTCCGCGCTGGCCATGCAGGTCACCCTGTGGGGCGGGTTCGGGCTGGTCTTCGGCGAGTTGGCCGAACGGCTGCTCAACCCCAAGCCCGCGACCGCCCCCGCACCTCGGCCGGTCGCAGCCCCCAACTGACATGACCCGACACACGAAAGAGGGCCCGCGGAACCATCCGGGGGCCCTCTCGCGTTCTCCCGACAACGAGCGATGAGACGAGGACCATCGGGCGAGGAGCGGAGGAACGGGATGGCCGGACGACCCCAGCCGCGCCGCATCACCCTCGGAGGCCGTGAGGCGGTCGCCCTCACCGTCGCGGAGTACGAGCGGCTGATCGCCAGCCGACGCCAGATAGGCGGCCAGAGCGCCCGCGTACGCGTCCTCGCCCACCAGGCGAAACGGACCGAACAGCTCCTCCAGGACCTGGAGAGACTGGTCGGGAGCCCGACGGACTGCCGTGCACAGGACTCGCAGTCGCAGTCGCAGTCGGAGCCGCAGTCGGATTCCGATGCGGGCAACGACGCCGACTGCCTGCGCCGCGCGCTCGCGGAACTGCTGCGCCGCCACCGCGACCTGGCCTCCTGAACCACCACGGCGATGCGGGCCGGGGCGGACGGCGTCCGCCGCCCCGGCCCGTCGGAGGCGTCCGGGTCAGGAGGCGGGCAGCTCGCCGCGGACCGTGCGGGCCGCGGCGACCAGGTTCTCCAGGGACGCGCGGGTCTCCGGCCAGCCGCGGGTCTTCAGCCCGCAGTCGGGGTTGACCCACAGACGCTCGGCGGGGATCGCCTCCAGACCGGTGCGGAGCAGTGCGGCGGCCTCCCCGGCGCTCGGCACACGCGGGGAGTGGATGTCGTACACGCCGGGTCCGGCCTCCCGCGGGTAGCCGTGCGCGGCGAGTTCGCGGGCGACCTGCATGTGCGAGCGGGCGGCCTCCAGGCTGATGACGTCCGCGTCGAGGTCGTCGATCGCCTGCACGATGTCACCGAACTCGGCGTAGCACATGTGCGTGTGGATCTGCGTGTCCGGCCGCACCCCGCTGGTGCTGAGCCGGAACGCCTCCGTGGCCCAGGCCAGATAGCCGGCGTGGTCGGCGGCGCGCAGCGGCAGCGTCTCGCGCAGCGCGGGTTCGTCCACCTGGATGACCGAAGTCCCGGCCGCCTCCAGGTCGTTCACCTCCTCGCGCAGGGCGAGCGCGACCTGGCGGGCGGTGTCGCCGAGGGGCTGGTCGTCGCGGACGAAGGACCAGGCGAGCATGGTGACGGGCCCGGTGAGCATGCCCTTGACCGGCTTCTCGGTGAGCGACTGGGCATACGTCGTCCAGCGCACCGTCATCGGCTCGGGGCGGGAGATGTCGCCGGCCAGGATCGGCGGGCGGACGTAACGGGTGCCGTAGGACTGGACCCAGCCGTGCTGCGTGGCGAGGTAGCCGACGAGCTGCTCGGCGAAGTACTGGACCATGTCGTTGCGTTCGGGCTCGCCGTGCACCAGGACGTCCAGGCCGGCCTTCTCCTGGAAGGAGACGACCTCCTGGATCTCCGCCCTGACGCGGTCCTCGTAGCCGGCCGTGTCGATCCGGCCCGCGCGCAGGTCGGCACGGGCGGTGCGCAGTTCGCCGGTCTGCGGGAAGGAGCCGATGGTGGTGGTCGGCAGCAGGGGCAGGCCCAGGTGGGCGCGCTGGGCCGCGGTCCGCTCGCCGTAGGGCTGGGAACGGCGGGCGTCGGTCTCGGTGACCGCGCCGGTGCGGGCGCGGACGGCCGGGTCGCGGGTGATGAGGGAGTGCGCGCGGGAGGCGAGGTCGGCCCGGTTCGCGGCGAGTTCGGCGGCGATCGCGCCGGTGCCGAGGGTCAAACCCTTGGCGAGGGTGACGATCTCGGCGGTCTTCTGCCGGGCGAAGGCCAGCCAGCGCAGGATCTGCGGCTCGACGTCCCGTTCGGCCGCGCTGTCGAGGGGCACGTGCAGCAGGGAGCAGGACGCCGACACGTCGACCCGGGCGGCGAGACCCAGCAGGGTGCCGAGGACGGCCAGGGACTTCTCCAGGTCGTTCACCCAGATGTTGCGGCCGTTGACGACACCGGCGACCAGGCGTTTGCCGGGCAGTCCGCCGACGGCGGCGAGCGCGTCCAGGTTCGCGGCGGCCGACTCCGTGAAGTCCAGCGCCAGTCCCTCGACGGGGGCTTTGGCGAGCACGGGCAGCGCGTCGCCGAGCCGGTCGAAGTAGGAGGCGACCAGCAGTCGCGGCCGGTCGGTGAGCGCGCCGAGGGCGCGGTAGACGCGGGCGGTGGCGTTCAGCTCGGCGGGGGTACGGTCCTGGACGAGGGCGGGCTCGTCGAGCTGCACCCACTCGGCGCCGGCCGCGCGCAGATCGGCGAGGACCTCGGCGTACACGGGCAGCAGCCGGTCGAGCAGGGTCAGGGGCTCGAAGTCAGCGGCCACGCCGGGCGCGGGCTTGGCGAGCAGCAGGTAGGTGACCGGGCCGACCAGCACCGGGCGGGCGCTCAGCCCGAGGGCGAGGGCCTCCTTCAACTCGGCGACCTGCTTGGCGGAGTCGGCCGTGAAGATCGTGTCCGGGCCCAACTCGGGCACCAGGTAGTGGTAGTTGGTGTCGAACCACTTGGTCATCTCCAGCGGCGCGACGTCCTGCGTGCCGCGTGCCATCGCGAAGTACCCGTCGAGCGGGTCGGCGGCGACGGCGTCGCGGTGGCGGGCGGGGATCGCGCCGACCATGACGGTGGTGTCCAGGACATGGTCGTAGTACGAGAAGTCGCCGGTCGGGACCTCGTCGACGCCGGCCTCGGCCAGCTGCCGCCAGTTCGTGCGGCGCAGTTCGGCGGCGGTGGCCCGGAGGGCGTCGGCGGTGCCGCGGCCCTTCCAGTAGCCCTCGATCGCCTTCTTCAGTTCCCGGCTCCGTCCCTGGCGGGGGTAGCCGTACACGGTGGCCCGTGCTGCCGTGGCTGCGGGCTTGGTGGTCACGGAGATCTCCTTCGCGAGATGAATCCCTGAGATCCCGGCGACGGGACGCGAGCGCGACGGGGTGACGGATCGGGCGGAGACGACATCGCACGGCAAGCCGCGGTCGTCCGCCTGACATGTACGCCGACCCGCCCACGAGGTCACCGGGATGTCCGTGCGCGAGTCGTACGCGTACGGGCAGTTGGCAGGTCTTCGGACTCGCGGGCACGTCCTCGTCGTTCACCGAGGAGGACACCTACTGGCCGTCGCTTCCCAGACCCCGTTCGTCGGGTCCAGTGCGTAAGACGGCGGTCGTTCCCGCTCACCGCTGCGGGGCAGTCCCGGATTCCCACCGGGTTCCCTCTTGCGACGCATCCCGCCTGGCGGACGGGGCGAACCAGCTGCACCGGCCAGCCTAGGGGGCCGTCCGGCGATACGACGGGTCACGTCCGGCATTCGGATGGTGACGAGGGACACGGGAGGGGCACGTGTGGAACATCCGCAGGGCGGGAGATGCCCCGGCAACGACCTTCCTGCCCGTGAACCCGTGAACCCGTGTACCTGTGAACCCGTGTACCGGTGAACCCCATGACGGGAGCCGATGGTTGATCTTGATACTTTGTTGGGGCCAGTCGTGCCACATCCGAGGCCAGGGAATCCGGTGGGAATCCGGAACTGACGCGCAGCGGTGAGGGGGACGGGCGGGGCACTCGACGCCACTGGAGCGACGCGGGCCGGCCGAAGGAGCCGGTGTGCAACGCGCCGGGAAGGCGCTCCGTCCGGACGAACCCGAGTCCGAAGACCTGCTGGCGCCTTCCCGCTGCGGGCCTGCTGCGAACCATGCTTCGAGTCGGCTTCGAGCGAGGAGGACCTCCGTAGGCCAGGCTCCGCGTATCGAGCCCCGACAGGCAAGGCATGCCCGTGCTGCGTACCGTCCCCGTCCCCCTCCGCCGTACCGCCGTCCTCGTCCTCGCGCCCGTCCTGCTGCTGACAGCGTGCGGCGGCTCCGACGGAGACCGTTCCGACGGGGACCGTTCCGGCGGCGAGGCGGCGGCGTCCGCCGCCGGCTTCCCGCTCACCCTCGACAACTGCGGGCACCAGGTCACTGTGAAGTCGGCCCCTCAGCGGGTCGTCTCCCTCAACCAGGGCACCACGGAGATCCTGCTCTCCCTCGGCCTCGGCGACCGTATGGCCGGCACCGCCACCTGGACCGACCCGGTGCTCAAGGGACTGGAGAAGGCGAACGCGTCCGTGCCGCGCCTCGCCGACAACGCCCCCTCCTTCGAGAAGGTCCTCGACGCCGAACCCGACTTCGTCACCTCCTCGTTCGTCTCCACCCTCGGCAAGGGCGGCGTCGCCACCCGCGAGCAGTTCGAGAAGCTGGGCGTGCCCACGTACGTCTCCCCGTCCGACTGCGCCGCCGGCAAGGACAACGACAGCGGCGGCGACGGCTCGCGCAGCACACCGCTCACCCTCGACGCCGTATACGACGAGATACGCGACCTGGCTCGCGCCCTGGGCGTCGAGACGCGCGGCGACGCACTCGTCGCCCGGCTGAAGGAGCGGGTGCGCAAGGCCACCGACGGCCTGGACGCCTCCGATGCCTCCCTCATGTACTGGTTCGCCAACTCCCAGTCGCCCTACCTGGCCGGCTGCTGCGGCGCGCCCGGCGCGATCACCCGGGCCGTCGGCGCACGGAACGCCTTCTCCGACACTCACGACGAGTGGCCCCAGATCAACTGGGAGACCGTCGCCGACCGCGACCCCGACGTCATCGTCCTCGGCGACCTGACCCGCAAGTCCCAGACCGCGGAGACCGCCAAGGCCAAGATCGGCTTCCTGGAGTCCAACCCCGCCACCCGCAACCTCACCGCCGTCAGGAAGAAGCGGTACATCCTGCTCAGCGGCCAGGCGCTGAACCCCTCCATCCGCACCGTCGAAGGGATCGAGCAGGTCGCCGCCGGCCTGCGCGACCTCGGACTCGCCAAGTGAGCCCGCGCAGCCTGCTGCTGACGGGCGGCGGGCTCGCGGCACTGGCCCTCTCCGTGGCCGCCGCCGTGACCATCGGCCCCGCCGACATCTCCACCGCCGACGTGTGGGCGTCGGTCGCCTCCCACCTCGGCGGCGGCGAGAGCACACTCGCCCCGCTGCGGGACGGCATCGTCTGGAACCTGCGGATGCCCCGGACGCTGCTGGCCGCAGTCTGCGGCGCCGGGCTCGCGCTGTGCGGCGCGGTCATGCAGTCCCTGCTGCGCAACCCGCTCGCCGACCCGTTCGTGCTCGGCGTCTCCTCCGGGGCCTCCACGGGCGCGGTCGCCGTCGTGGTGCTCGGCGTCGGCGGTGGGGCCCTGTCGCTGTCGGCGGGCGCGTTCGTCGGCGCGCTGCTCTCCTTCGGCCTGGTCATGCTGCTCAGCCACAGCCTCGGCGCGAGCATGGACCGGGTGGTGCTGTCCGGGGTGGCGGCCATGCAGCTCTTCTCCGCGCTGACCTCCTTCATAGTGCTGACCTCGGCGGACGCCGAGACCACCAAGGGCGTGCTGTTCTGGCTGCTCGGCTCGCTTTCGGGGGCCGACTGGGGCCAGGTGCTGCTGTGCGCACCGGCCCTGGCCGTCGTCCTCGTCGTCTGCCTCGGATACGCCACCACCCTGGACGCGTTCGCCTTCGGCGAGGAGGCGGCCGCCGGCCTCGGCGTGAACGTCTCCCGCGCCCGCCTGATCCTGCTCTGCGCCACGGCGCTGCTCACCGCCGTCCTCGTCAGCTGCGCCGGGGCGATCGGCTTCGTCGGCCTGGTCCTGCCGCACGTCACCCGCGCGCTCACCGGCTCCGGGCACGCCCGGTTGCTGCCCGTCACGGCACTGACCGGAGCCGTCTTCCTGGTCTGGGTGGACACCCTCGCCCGCACCGTCGTCGATCCGCAGGAGGTGCCGGTGGGCGTGGTGACGTCCCTGATCGGCGTACCGGCGTTCGTGGTCGTGCTCCATCGAGGCCGGTGGAAGACATGAGCGCCCCCTGCCCGGACAGCGGCCTGCGCGCGGACCGGGTCGGTCGCCGCACCGACGGCCGGCTCATCGTCGACGGTGCCACCCTCGTCCTGCGCCCCGGCGAGACCGTCGGCCTGCTCGGCCCCAACGGCTCCGGCAAGTCGACGTTGCTGCGCCTGCTCGCCGGCGTCCTGGCCACCTCGGCCGGAGTCGTCACCCTGGACGGCCGGCCCCTGCCCGAGGTCGGCCGCCGTGCCACCGCCCGCCGTATCGCCACCGTCGAGCAGCACACCCACACCCAGACCGAACTGACCGTCCGCGACGTCGTCGCCCTCGGCCGCATCCCCCACCGACGCGCCTGGTCACCGGCGTCGGCCGCCGACGCCCGCGCCGTCGCCGAGGCCCTGGAACGCACCGGGCTGACCGAACGGGCCGCCCAGTCCTGGCACACCCTCTCCGGCGGCGAACGCCAACGCGCCCAGATCGCCCGCGCCCTCGCCCAGGAACCCCGCGAACTCCTGCTCGACGAGCCGACCAACCACCTGGACATCCAGCACCAGTTGGACCTGCTCGACCTGATCGCCGACCTCCCCGTCACCACCGTGATCGCCCTGCACGACCTCAACCTCGCCGCGATGTACTGCGACCGCCTCCTCGTCCTCGACACCGGCCACACCGTCGCCGAGGGCGCCCCCGCCGACATCCTCACCCCGGCCCTCATCAAGAAGGTCTACGGCGTCCACGCCGAGGTGACCCACGAACCCGGCCATCCGGTGATTCGGTTCGTGCGGAGGACGGGCGGGAGGCGCGGGGAGGATGGGGTGGGCAAGGAGGATGGGGTGGGCAAGGAGGATGGGGAGTGCGGGAAGAGGGGGGAGCGCGCGGAGGGCGGGAGACGCGGGAAGAGCGGGGAGCGCGAGGACCGCTCCCTCACGGCCGACGGACTTGACGGCTTCATGGCCGACGGAGCCTGACGGCCAGGAACACCGGGGAGTTGTGGGTCTTGTCGTATCGACGCGGATCGATCAGCCGAGCCTCCTCCGTGGCCCGCGGCTCCACCAGCTCCTCCAACACGAACCCGGCGCCGAGCAGTTCACCGAGGAACCCCTCCAGCGTCATCCGCCAGTACCTGACGGCGAATCCCTCACCGAACGGAAGCTCGACGCGACCATCGGCGAAGTAGGAACCACCCACGTAGTTCCAGTCACTGGTGGGGTGGGTCGTGGAGACGAGCAGGGTGCCGCCGGGCCGCAGAACGCGCCGAATCTCGGCGAGCAACTCCCCGCGTGCGTCGATGTGGTGATAGACGAGGGCCATCACCGCCAGATCGAACGACCGGTCCTCCAGAAAGACCAGCGGCTCCTCCAGATCGTGGTGGTGCAGGACCGCGCCGTCTCCGAGCCGCTCCCGCGCGACGCGCAGCAGGCTTTCGCCGGCCTCGACGCCGACGACCTGTGAGGCGCCTCGATCCAGCAGTTCGGCGGCGTAGTGGCCCGCTCCGCATCCAAGGTCCAGCACCCGTGATCCGTTCACGTCACCGGCCAGCCTCAGCATGGCCGGGCGATCGGTGTGCGCGTTGTAGGCGCTGTCCGTGGCGTTGGCGGCGAACTGCTCGCCCATCTCACCGTGGTAGGCGGTCTCGGCTCTCATCGAGTCATCCTCGCAGCGTCGGACCCTGCTCAGGACGTCGCGGCGAAGGCGTCCATGCCGGTGAGTCCGACTGAAAGCCGCCACAGCCGCGCCGCCTGCTCGGGATCCGTCGCATGGTCGCGAGCCCCGCCCGTGAGGTCGCCCCCGCTCCAGGGCTCCACGATGCATCCGGCGTCGATCTGCTCCTGCCGGGGGGATGTGACCCCCGACGCCGTACTCCGGGCTCCGAAGCCCGATTCCGTCTTCTGCCGAGCTGTGGTCATGCGGCGACGCTGCGAATCGAACCGCACTCGAAGCCAAGGCGCGGACTCCTGGTGCGCGATCTCGAGACAACCCGTGACCAGGTTTGGGACAACCCGTAACCCGGTCGGCGCTCGGCGGTTGGTAGCGGTGGGGGGTCTGCTGTCTGCGTCCGGCCCTCCCCAGCGGGAGAACAGGAGTCGTGCCGTGACCGAGCCTGTGCCCAAGGAGGCCTCCGAGGGCCGTTCCACCGGTGTGCCCGTTGCCGGGACCGCCGCCGCAGTCGTCGGAGTCCCGACGGGCCGACGTCCCGCGCACGAGGGCATCCTGCGACGCCAGTCGTCCCGCGAGTCCGCCGCCCGTACCTATGCGCGGGCCCTGCCCATCGTGCCGGTACGGGCCCGCGGACTGACCATCGAGGGCGCGGACGGCCGTCGTTACCTCGACTGTCTCTCCGGCGCCGGCACGCTCGCGCTCGGCCACAACCACCCCGTGGTACTGGAGGCCATCCGCAAGGTTCTCGACTCGGGCGCGCCCCTTCACGTCCTCGACCTCGCGACCCCCGTCAAGGACGCCTTCATCACCGAACTGTTCCGCACCCTGCCGTCCGGCCTCGCCGACCACGCGCGCGTGCAGTTCTGCGGACCGGCCGGCACGGACGCCGTGGAGGCGGCGCTCAAACTGGTCCGAGCCGCCACCGGTCGTACGGGCGTCCTGGCGTTCACCGGCGCCTACCACGGCATGACCGCCGGCTCCCTCGAAGCCTCCGGCGGCGCCTTCGACGTACGAGTGGCGCGTCTGCCGTACCCGCAGGACTACCGCTGTCCGTTCGGCATCGGAGGCGAGCGCGGCGCCGAACTCGCCGCCCGCTGGACCGAATCCCTCCTCGACGACCCCAAGTCGGGCGTACGGGAGCCTGCCGGGATGATCCTCGAACCCGTGCAGGGGGAGGGCGGGGTGATCCCCGCACCGGACGCCTGGACGCGCCGCATGCGGCAGATCACGGCCGACCGCTCCATCCCGCTGATCGCCGACGAGGTCCAGACGGGCGTCGGCCGGACCGGTGCCTTCTGGGCCGTGGAACACAGCGGGATCACCCCCGATGTGATGGTCCTGTCCAAGGCCATCGGCGGCAGCCTGCCCCTGGCCGTCGTCGTCTACCGCGACGACCTCGACGTCTGGGAACCCGGCGCCCACGCGGGCACCTTCCGCGGCAACCAACTCGCCATGGCCGCCGGCACGGCCACCCTCGCCTACGTCCGCGAGAACGGCCTCGCCGACCGTGCGGCCACCCTCGGAGCCCATCTGCTGCGCCGCCTCCGCCACCTCGCGGAGGGCTTCCCGTGCATCGGAGACGTCCGGGGACGCGGGCTGATGATCGGCATCGAGATGGTGGACCCGACGGGGAAGCGCGGAAACGGCTTCGGCGAGCCGATCGGACACGGAGGCATCAGATACGGCGATGAGGGCCCGGCGGGAGCTTCGGCAAGGCATGCCGGGGTGGGCGGAACCACCCCCCTGAGCCCTCCTCGTACGGATCACGGAAGCAACGGCTCCCCGGCGTTCGCCGCTCACACCGCTCACTCTGCCCATGGCCCGTACCCTGCCGCCCCGGAACTGGCCGTCGCCGTCCAGCGGGAGTGCCTGCGGCGCGGCCTGATCGTCGAACTCGGCGGCCGCCACGCGAGCGTCGTACGCCTGCTTCCGCCGCTGACGATCACCGACGAACAAGTGGCCGCGGTACTCGACCGACTCGCGGACGCGATGGAAGCGGTGGCTCGCGATCACGCCGATCACGGCGACCGCGCAGGCCACAGCGCCGGGGATCGCCAGGGTGACCGGACGAACCGGACGCCCCGGCAACGCAGTTGGCGCGGCGACGGCACCGACGGACCGGGTTAGCCCAGGCAGGCACCCCATCCGCACGTCCCCCGAACCTGTGCGTACACCGCCGCCACCGCGGGACCGAACCCGGTCACCCCCGCCGAGGCCGGCTGTCCTTCCGCGAAGCCGGACGCCCACCGACGCGGCGGCCCTCACGCAGCCCGGCACCCACCGCCGCCCTGTCCCACCGCACCGCCGACCGAACCGGCCCCACCACACCAGGAACGACCTTGACCAGCTCCCCACAGCCCGCCGACTCTCCCGCTCCCGCCTCAGCCGTCGCTCCCACACAAGCGTCCACCTCCTCCGTCCCGTCCGTTCTTGTCACTGCCACCGTCTCGGTCCCGCACCAGTCGGCAGACGTCTCCCACGCCGAACCGTCGCCCCACGCCACAGCCGACCTCCTGGACCATCCCGACCCGCACACGGCGGCCCAGGCAGCGGCCGTGGAGAACCTGCTGCGCTGCTGGGTACGAGAGACCGGCCTGCCCGCCCCCAGCGACGGCGCCCTCGACGTACCGCTGCCCGCCAGCGGCACCGCGCTGCTGGTCCCCGTCCTCTACTGGTCCGCCACGGGCTGGCACCGTTTCGGACTCCCGCGCCTGGCCGACGCTCCCGAGCAGTCCCCACCGGCCGACGCCGTCACCGCCGCAGCCCTGCTGTCCCGCGAGGCGCTCGGCGCACACGGCACGGCGGCTCAGCCGGCCCTCGCCCTGGACCACGCCCTCGCCCCCGCAACCGGCGAAGGCGTCGACCTGGTCGCCCGCGTCGCCGACTCCCTGCGTCGCACCGCGGTCTTCATCCGCGAGCGCCGGAAGTGCCCCGCCGACGCGCCCGACCTGTTTCTGGCCGCCGAACAGGCGCTGTTGCTCGGACACCCCCTGCACCCGACCCCGAAGAGCCGAGAAGGCCTCTCGGATGCCGAAGCGCGCCTGTACTCACCTGAACTGCATGGTTCGTTCCCCCTTCACTGGCTGGCTGTCGCTCCTTCCGCGCTCGCCACCGACTCCGCCTGGACGGAACGCGGTCGCACCGTCCCCGCCGACCGGCTGACAGCCCCACTCGCCGGCCCCGGGCTGCCGCTGCCCGATGGGTACGCGGCCCTGCCCGTGCACCCGTGGCAGCTGGGCGAGGCCCGGAACCGTCCTGACGTCGCGGCCCTGCTCGACGCCGGGTTGCTCCGGGATCTCGGCCCGCTCGGCCCCCCGTGGCACCCCACCTCCTCCGTACGAACGGTCCACCGGTCCGGCGCCCCCGCCATGCTCAAACTGTCGCTGGGGCTGCGCATCACCAACTCCCGTCGTGAGAACCTCCGCAAGGAACTCCACCGCGGTGTCGAGGTGCACCGGCTGCTGCGCGCGGGCCTCTCCAAGCGGTGGCAGGCGGTCCACGCGGGCTTCGACATCGTTCGCGACCCGGCCTGGCTCGCGATCGACGGCACGGACGGGCTTCCGGTGCCGGGACTCGACGTGGTGATCCGGCACAACCCGTTCACTGCGGCCGACGACGTCTCCTGCATCGCCGGCCTCGTCTCACCCCGGCCGTACGCCGGATCACCCCCACCGCACTCGTCCTCCCCGGACACGGTTCCCGCCCACAGTTCCCGGCTGGCCGCCATCGTCACGCGTCTCGCCGGGCGGACAGGGCGCCCGCTGGGGGCGGTCGCCGTCGAGTGGTTCCTGCGCTACCTGGAGCAGGTCGTCCGCCCCGTCCTGTGGCTCGACGGAGAGGCCGGGATCGCGTTGGAGGCGCACCAGCAGAACACGCTCCTCCTGCTGGACCCCGACGGCTGGCCCCAGGGCGGCCGCTACCGGGACAACCAGGGCTACTACTTCCGCGACTCCCGCCGTGCGGAACTCGAAGCCCAACTGCCCGGTATCGGTGAACACAGCGACACCTTCGTCTCCGACGAGGTGACCGACGAGCGCTTCGCCTACTACCTGGGGATCAACAACGTGCTCGGACTCGTCGGCGCATTCGGTTCCCAACGGCTCGCCGACGAACGCCTGCTGCTCGCCGCCTTCCGACGCTTTCTCACCGACGCCGCCTCCGGCCCCGACCGGCTGCGCAGTTCACTGCCCGCCCGCCTGCTCGACTCACCCGTTCTGCGCTGTAAGGCCAACCTGCTGACCCGACTGCACGGCCTCGACGAACTCGTGGGCCCGGTGGACACCCAGTCCGTCTACGTCACCATCGCCAACCCCCTGCATTCCTGAGCCGTCCGTATTCCACAACCTCCAACGTCTCCCACCTCCAACGTCTCCCACCTCCGACCTCTCCATCCTCAAACCCTTCCGTCCTCAAGGAACATGTCCGCCCCACCGGCTGAGAGGAGCATCGCTGTGCCCCCCGTCAACACGGCGACCGTCATCCCTGCCACCGCCACCGTCGTCGCCACCGCCGACCTGCTCGACCGCGTCGGCGACTGGGGCACCACTCTCACGCCCGCGGGCGTGTTCCACCTCGCCCCCGTTCAGGTCGAGAGAGACCTTCTCCGAGTCGGCCGGTGGATGAACGACCCTGCTGTCGCGGCCTTCTGGGAACTCGCGGGCCCTCGGTCGGTGACCGAGCGACACCTGCGGAGCCAACTCGCCGACGAGGAACGGAGCGTTCCGTGTCTCGGCGTACTGGAGGGCATGCCGATGAGTTATTGGGAGATCTACCGAGCCGACCTCGACCCGCTGGCCCGCCATTACCCGGCCCGACCGCACGACACCGGAATCCACCTCCTCATCGGCGGTGTCGCCGACCGCGGCCGAGGGCTCGGCAGCCTGCTGCTCCGGGCCGTCGCCGACCTCGTACTCGACAGGAGACCCACATGCGCACGCGTCGTGGCTGAACCCGATCTTCGCAACACCCCCTCCATCGCCGCCTTCCTGACCGCAGGCTTCCGGTTCTCCGCCGAGGTCGCCCTGCCCACCAAGCGGGCCGCCCTCATGATCCGAGACCGGAACCTGCGTGATCTGATGTGACGCTCCGAAGTCGCGCCGTCACACATGGAACGCCGCGGACGCCTCGGCAGTTCCCGCCAATTTCTCCCACCCGTGCCCGTCGCCCCTCGGACACCGCCCCGCCAGCCCCCGATCAGCCTTCGACCAGTCCCCGCCCCGCTTCTCGCCGCTTCTCGCCGTCCCTCGGATCCGCCCCCGCCGTCCCCCGAACCCAAGAAACCCGCACCTTGATCCTGTCGCTGTCCTCCCCCCTGACCACCTGGTTCATGACCCGTTTGTCAGTCCCGAGCCGTAGGGTGGTCGCGCTATGACGAAGCCCTCACTCCCCGAACTCCTGCATGCTGCCGTCTCCGCCGTGGGCGGTACGGAGCGCCCCGGCCAGGTGACCATGGCCGAAGCCGTCGCGGAGGCGATCGACGACGGATCCCATCTGCTGGTCCAGGCCGGCACCGGCACCGGTAAGTCGCTGGGGTACCTCGTGCCCGCGCTCGCGCACGGTGAGCGGGTCGTGGTGGCGACCGCCACCCTCGCCCTGCAGCGTCAGCTCGTGGAGCGGGACCTGCCGCGCACGGTGGACGCCCTGCATCCGCTGCTGCGCCGACGCCCCGAGTTCGCGATGCTCAAGGGCAGATCGAACTACCTGTGCCTGCACCGCCTGCACGAAGGCGTTCCGCAGGACGAGGAGGAGGGCCTCTTCGACCAGTTCGAGGCTGCCGCGCCCACCAGCAAGCTGGGCCAGGACCTGCTGCGCATGCGCGACTGGGCGGACGAGACCGAGTCCGGCGACCGCGACGACCTCACGCCCGGCGTGTCCGACCGGGCCTGGGCCCAGGTGTCGGTCTCCTCCCGAGAGTGCCTGGGCGCGACCAAGTGCGCGTATGGAGCCGAGTGCTTCGCCGAGATGGCCCGTGAGCGCGCCAAACTGTCCGAGGTCGTCGTCACCAACCACGCGCTGCTCGCCATCGACGCCATCGAGGGCGCCCCGGTCCTCCCGCAGCACGAGGTGCTGATCGTCGACGAGGCGCACGAACTGGTCGGACGGGTCACCGGCGTCGCCACCGGCGAGCTCACCCCGGGCCAGGTCAACCGGGCGGTACGGCGTGCGGCGAAGCTGGTCAACGAGAAGGCCGCCGATCAGCTCCAGACCGCAGCGGAGGGCTTCGAGCGGCTGATGGAGCTGGCGCTGCCGGGCCGCCTGGAGGAGATCCCGGAGGACCTCGGTTATGCCCTGATGGCGCTGCGCGACGCCGCGCGCACCGTCATCTCCGGGATCGGCGCGACCCGCGACAAGTCCGTCCAGGACGAGGACGCGGTCCGTAAGCAGGCGCTCGCGTCCGTGGAATCCGTGCACGACGTGGCGGAGCGGATCGTCAACGGCTCCGAGTACGACGTCGTCTGGTACGAGCGGCACGACCGCTTCGGCGCCTCCCTGCGCGTCGCCCCCATGTCCGTATCGGGCCTGCTGCGAGAGAAGCTCTTCGCGGACCGCTCCGTGACCCTGGCCTCGGCCACCCTGAAGCTCGGCGGGGACTTCAACGGTGTCGGCGCCTCCCTCGGCCTCGCCCCGGAGGGCACGGAGAGCGAGGACTTTCCGAAGTGGAAGGGCCTCGACGTCGGCTCGCCCTTCGACTACCCCCGGCAGGGGATCCTGTACGTCGCCAAGCACCTGTCGCGCCCCGCGCGCGACGGCGACCGCGCGGACATGCTGGACGAACTGACCGAACTGGTCCAGGCGGCCGGTGGCCGCACGCTCGGTCTCTTCTCCTCCATGCGGGCGGCGCAGCTCGCCGCTGAGGAACTGCGCGGCCGCATCCCCGAGTTCCCGATCCTTCTGCAGGGCGAGGAGACCCTGGGCGAGCTGATCAAGAACTTCGCGGCGGACCCGAAGACATGTCTCTTCGGCACGCTGTCGCTCTGGCAGGGCGTGGATGTGCCCGGCCCCAGCTGCCAGCTGGTCGTGATGGACAAGATCCCGTTCCCGCGCCCGGACGACCCGCTGATGAGCGCCCGCCAGAAGGCGGTGGAGGAGGCCGGAGGCAACGGCTTCATGGCTGTCGCCGCCACGCACGCGGCGCTCCTCATGGCGCAGGGCGCGGGCCGTCTGGTCCGGGCGTCCGGGGATCGTGGCGTGGTGGCCGTCCTGGACCAGCGACTGGCGACAGCCCGTTACGGGAGCTATCTGAAGGCGTCCCTGCCGGACTTCTGGTACACCACGGACCGCAATCAGGTGCGCAAGTCGCTCGCGGCGATCGACGCCGTGGCCAAGCAGACAGAGGCGCAGTAGACAGCCCGGGACAGCACAGGGCCCCGGAACCGGCGCAGGGATCCCGGGGCCCAGTCAGGGGGCGGTGCGGGCAGGCCCGCACGCCGCCGTTCTCAGACGCGGCGCAGCACGGCCACCACCTTGCCGAGAATGGTCGCGTCGTCGCCCGGGATCGGCTCGTACGCAGCGTTGTGGGGGAGGAGCCAGACATGGCCCTCCTCGCGCTTGAAGCGCTTCACCGTGGCCTCGCCGTCGAGCATCGCCGCCACGATGTCACCGTTCTCGGCGACGGGCTGGCGGCGGACGGTGACCCAGTCGCCGTCGCAGATGGCGGCCTCGATCATCGAGTCGCCGACGACCTTCAGCACGAACAGCTCACCGTCGCCCACCAACTGCCTGGGGAGAGGGAAGACGTCCTCCACCGATTCCTCGGCGAGGATCGGGCCGCCGGCGGCGATACGGCCGACCAGCGGGACGTACGACGCGGCGGGCTTGCCGGCCGTGTCCGTGGGCTGCACGGAGGCGGCCTGGTCGGAACCGCGCACCTCGTACGCGCGCGGGCGGTGCGGGTCGCGGCGCAGGAAGCCCTTCCGTTCCAGTGCCATCAGCTGGTGCGCGACCGAAGAGGTGCTGGACAGGCCGACGGCCTGGCCGATCTCCCGCATGGACGGCGGGTAGCCGCGCCGCTGCACGGAGTCCCTGATCACTTCGATCACCCGCCGCTGCCGGTCGGTGAGCCCCGAGCTGTCTGCGCGGATGCCTGGAGGTCGGCCCGGCAGCGAGCGCTTGTGTCCCTCGGGATTCGTGGCTTCGTTCATCGCATGCACCGGCTCGAGTCGGCCCTGGGAGCGGTCCTGGGCAGTGATGGTGGCACTGTCTGCGGTGGTGGTCACGTCGGCCCCTCTCGGTTGTCTCCCTGCTGGACAACGGTAGTTGCTTTCGAAAGGTTGCGCCAAACACACGTTCGAGTGAAAAAGCGTGAATAGCCTGACTTGATCACGTGTCTGGGTGTATGGCTAACGCGGTGCCTGGCAGGCAAAAGAGCCCATCGTTGTACTCTTCACCGCCGGGGCCGAGGACCTTGTGAGGCGCCGACCCAGTCTGCCATCCGGTGCTCCCGTCGCCCGGGAACCGGGCCCGCTCTGTGCGAGAGTCCCACTCATCCTCCGTACGGCGCCCACGGTATCGCCGTACATGCCGGCGCGATACGGCCGCACGCGCGCGTGTCCGGGTGCGTGCCGTGGGTTCGGCGTGCCGGTCGGGGTTCACGGGGTGTGACCGTGCGAATGCGACACGCGCGGGGGGTGTGGATGTATGAGCCAATCCCCACATGTAGTGGTTGGATTGCATCAGTGGCCCAGAAGTTGTGGTCCCCCGTGTCTTCGGACGCTCGCGGATCGCCTATGCTTGGGGCTGCTTCGAGGGGCCCATGAGGCCCGGCGAAGCCATTGAGTCTGCTGTGAGGAGGGTTGGAGTTCATGCACTGCCCCTTCTGCAGGCACCCCGACAGTCGTGTGGTCGACAGCCGTACGACCGATGACGGCACGTCGATCCGCAGGCGCCGCCAGTGCCCTGACTGCTCCCGTCGTTTCACGACCGTGGAGACGTGCTCGCTGATGGTGGTGAAGCGGTCCGGGGTCACCGAGCCGTTCAGCCGCACCAAGGTCATCAACGGCGTGCGCAAGGCATGCCAGGGACGGCCTGTCACCGAGGACGCCCTCGCTCAGCTCGGCCAGCGGGTCGAGGAGGCGGTGCGGGCCACCGGAAGCGCCGAGTTGACCACCCATGACGTGGGACTGGCCATACTCGGTCCGTTGCAGGAGCTCGACCTCGTCGCCTATCTGCGATTCGCCTCCGTCTACCGGGCGTTCGACTCGCTCGAGGACTTCGAGGCCGCGATCGTGGAGCTCCGGGAACAGACGGGGCACCCCGCCGCGGACGACGACGACCGCGTGTACGCAGAAGGCGCCTCAGGCGCTGTCGCGGGGAGCCGAGAAGACGACGGCGGGCCCGGAGGGACCACTCAGGTCCCCGAGCCCGCCCACGCCGCCGACTGACGGCGCGCCGGGACCGGGCTCAGACCCCGGGGCCGGCCGCCGACGGCGGACGAAGACTTGTTGCGGGCGATGGTTCGTGGATGCCCGCAACACCAGAGACAACACCCATGTCACGGGAACATCGTGGCATTTCAGGGCGTTTTTGCCTGTACAGGGAGGCGGCATGACAGAGACGGCGAGCGGTCCGGCACGAGGTTCCCGAGCGAAGGGCGCCAAGGCGACCAAGGGCCTGCGTATCGAGCGCATCCACACGACCCCCGGCGTGCACCCGTACGACGAGGTGGTCTGGGAGCGCCGTGACGTCGTCATGACCAACTGGCGCGACGGCTCGATCAACTTCGAGCAGCGTGGCGTCGAGTTCCCCGGCTTCTGGTCGGTGAACGCGGTCAACATCGTCACCAGCAAGTACTTCCGCGGTGCCGTCGGCACCCCCCAGCGCGAGACCGGCCTCAAGCAGCTGATCGACCGCATCGTGAAGACGTACCGGAAGGCCGGCGAGGACTACAGCTACTTCGCCTCGCCCGCCGACGCCGAGATCTTCGAGCACGAGCTGGCGTACGCCCTCCTGCACCAGATCTTCAGCTTCAACAGCCCCGTCTGGTTCAACGTCGGGACGCCCCAGCCCCAGCAGGTCTCCGCCTGCTTCATCCTGGCCGTCGACGACTCCATGGAGTCCATCCTCGACTGGTACAAGGAAGAGGGCATGATCTTCAAGGGCGGCTCCGGCGCCGGCCTGAACCTCTCCCGCATCCGCTCCTCCAAGGAACTGCTGTCCTCCGGCGGCAACGCCTCGGGCCCGGTCTCCTTCATGCGCGGCGCCGACGCCTCCGCCGGCACCATCAAGTCCGGTGGCGCCACCCGCCGCGCCGCCAAGATGGTCATCCTCGACGTCGACCACCCCGACATCGAGGACTTCATCCAGACCAAGGTGAAGGAAGAGGAGAAGATCCGCGCCCTGCGTGACGCGGGCTTCGACATGGACCTGGGCGGCGACGACATCACGTCCGTCCAGTACCAGAACGCCAACAACTCGGTCCGGGTGAACGAAGCGTTCATGAAGGCCGTCGAGACGGGCGGCAAGTTCGGCCTGACGTCCCGTATGACCGGCGAGGTCATCGAGGAGGTCGACGCCAAGTCCCTCTTCCGCAAGATGGCCGAGGCCGCCTGGGCCTGCGCCGACCCGGGCATCCAGTACGACGACACCATCAACCGCTGGCACACGTGCCCGGAGTCCGGCCGCATCAACGGCTCGAACCCGTGCAGCGAGTACATGCACCTGGACAACACGTCCTGCAACCTCGCCTCGCTGAACCTGATGAAGTTCCTCAAGGACGACGGCAAGGGCCACCAGTCCTTCGAGATCGAGCGCTTCGCCAAGGTCGTCGAGCTGGTCATCACCGCGATGGACATCTCGATCTGCTTCGCGGACTTCCCGACCCAGAAGATCGGCGAGAACACGCGCGCGTTCCGCCAGCTCGGCATCGGCTACGCCAACCTCGGCGCCCTGCTGATGGCGACCGGCCACGCCTACGACTCCGACGGCGGCCGCGCCCTCGCCGGCGCCATCACCTCCCTGATGACGGGCACGTCGTACCGGCGCTCCGCCGAGCTCGCCGCGGTCGTGGGCCCGTACGACGGCTACGCCCGCAACGCGCAGCCGCACCTGCGCGTCATGAAGCAGCACTCCGACGAGAACACCAAGGCCGTCCGCGTGGACGACCTGGACACGCCGATCTGGGCCGCCGCCACGGAGGCCTGGCAGGACGTGCTGCGTCTCGGTGAGAAGAACGGCTTCCGCAACTCCCAGGCGTCCGTCATCGCCCCGACCGGCACCATCGGTCTCGCGATGTCCTGCGACACCACCGGTCTCGAGCCCGACCTCGCCCTGGTCAAGTTCAAGAAGCTCGTCGGCGGCGGCTCGATGCAGATCGTCAACGGCACCGTCCCGCAGGCCCTGCGCCGCCTGGGCTACCAGGAGGAGCAGATCGAGGCGATCGTCGCCCACATCGCCGAGAACGGCAATGTCGTCGACGCCCCGAGCCTCAAGCCCGAGCACTACGAGGTGTTCGACTGCGCCATGGGCGAGCGCTCCATCTCCGCGATGGGCCACGTCCGCATGATGGCCGCCATCCAGCCCTGGATCTCCGGCGCGCTGTCCAAGACGGTCAACCTGCCGGAGACGGCGACCGTCGAGGACGTCGAGGAGGTCTACTTCGAGGCGTGGAAGATGGGCGTCAAGGCGCTCGCGATCTACCGCGACAACTGCAAGGTCGGCCAGCCCCTCTCCGCCAAGACCAAGGAGAAGGACAAGGCCGCGACCGACGCCGTCACGGCGAAGGCCGAGGCGACCATCCGTGAGACGGTGGAGAAGGTCGTCGAGTACCGCCCGGTCCGCAAGCGCCTCCCCAAGGGCCGCCCCGGCATCACGACCTCCTTCACGGTCGGCGGCGCCGAGGGCTACATGACCGCCAACTCCTACCCGGACGACGGTCTCGGCGAGGTCTTCCTGAAGATGTCGAAGCAGGGTTCGACCCTCGCGGGCATGATGGACGCGTTCTCCATCGCGGTCTCCGTCGGCCTCCAGTACGGCGTGCCCCTGGAGACGTACGTCTCGAAGTTCACCAACATGCGCTTCGAGCCGGCCGGCATGACGGACGACCCGGACGTGCGGATGGCGCAGTCGATCGTCGACTACATCTTCCGCCGCCTGGCGCTGGACTTCCTGCCCTTCGAGACGCGCTCCGCGCTCGGCATCCACTCCGCCGAGGAGCGTCAGCGTCACCTGGAGACCGGTTCGTACGAGCCGAATCTCGACGACGACGTGGACGTCGAAGGTCTGGCCCAGTCGGCCCCGCGCCCGACGGACCTGAAGGCCGTCGCCCCGCCGAAGGCCGAGATCGAGGTGGCCAAGCCCGCCCTGAAGCAGGCCCACACCAGCGCCGAGCTGGTCGAGATGCAGCTGGGCATCCAGGCCGACGCCCCGCTGTGCTTCTCCTGCGGTACGAAGATGCAGCGGGCCGGTTCCTGCTACATCTGCGAGGGCTGCGGCTCGACCAGCGGCTGCAGCTGATCCCAGCCGCGCCGGCCAGGGTGGCTGAACGACCTGGCAGAGGGCGGTGGAGCCGGACTTCGGCTCCACCGCCCTCGGTGCTGTCGGCGCGCTGATCCTCCGTGGTCAGCGCGCCGTCCGCGGCACGCGGCGCTCAGGAAGAGCGCAGTCGGCCCATGACCCGGCTGAACGTCGCGGGGTCGTCCTCGAACCCCTGGACACCGGTGTGGAGCGACCATCCGTCGCTCGTCTCGCGCACGAACTCCGCCACGGTCGCCGCCGTCGCGCCCAGAACGCTGCCGAAGTCGTCCTCGTCCAGGACGTTGTAGCCCTCCCTTATGCGGAAGGCCGGGTTGATCACGCTGACGAAGGTCCGGTGGGCCGGGTGTTGCTGGAGGACGACGCCGACCACCACGCGGGTGTACCGCGCGTCGAGCCGGTCCAGCTCCAGCGTCATGACCTCGTCCCAGCCGAAGCCCTTGCCGTCCTTGCTGTCCCGGTTGAGATAGATGGTGCCGTCGGGCGAACGGCTGTCGAAATGCACCACATAGGCGGGGGCGCCATTCGGATCGCCCTCCACATAGGTCGCGGCCACTATGTCCAGATCCGTGGGCGGCTGCCCCGCTGGACTCGGGTCCCACTTCAGCGCCATCTCGACCTTGCGGATCCCCTTGTTGAGGCCGTTCACCAGACTTCCCCTCCCCGTATCCCCGTCTGCGGTCGGCTTGAACTGCCCGATCATCAGGGCCGGTTGTCCATCCTGCCACGCGTACGTGGCCGCCCGCATGGCTGCTCTGCGCCAGAGAGTGACCGACGCCACGCCCCGTGGCCTTACCATGGCGCGGTGCTGGTCAAGTGGATTCGCTGCACCGTGGTGGACCGCCGCGGTTTCGAACGGGGACAGCGAAAGTGGGCGGGGCTTCTGGGGGAGCCGGGATTTCGAGGACAGGGCGGGGGCTGGAGCAGGAGCCGGCCCTCGGTCGCGCATGTCTTCGCCTTCTGGGAGAGCCGCGCCTTCTACGACTCCTTCATGGCGCGCTCCCACGACCGGCTGGCCACGACTCAGGCGGGCACCTTCAAGGACGCCCAGGTGCGGCTGTTCGACTACCGCTTCGACGTGAAGACGGGCTTCGAACCCCGCTTCACCGACGCAGACCTGGTACGGGTGGCCCTGTGCCGGGTCCACGAGGAGCGCGCGGAGCATTTCACCCTGATGCAGGAGAAGGTCTGGAACCCCGCCATGGCCGGCTCGCCCGGCATGATCCGCGGACTCTTCGCCGAGGCGCCCGGGCATGAGTTCATGGTCCTGTCGATGTGGCGCTCCGAGGCCGAGCACGGCAAATACCGCACCGAGCGCGTGGAGCGGCTCGCCCTGCGCGCCCAGACGGAAGCGGACATCGCGTCCCTCACCGGTGACATCGTGGAGCTCGAACCGAGCTGGATAGTTTGAAAACCCAACTCACCGTTGGATCCGTGAATCGTCTGCTCTTGTGTGCCTTCTGGTGCCGGATTCGTGTGACCTACGCTGTATGGAGGCCGTACGAGTGCTCGATCTGCCGTCAACCGATCTAGGGTTTTGGCATGGCACGACCACGGCGCATCGTCCTTGTCCGGCACGGGGAGTCAACGGGCAATGTTGATGACACCGTCTACGAGCGTGAACCCGACCACGCGCTGGCCCTGACCGAGCAGGGCTGGCAGCAGGCCGAGGAGACAGGCAAGAGAGTGCGGGAGGTGTTCGGCCGCGAGCGGGTCAGCGTGTACGTCTCCCCATACCGGCGCACGCACGAGACCCTCCGCGCCTTCCACCTCGATCCCGAGCTGATACGCGTGCGTGAGGAGCCCCGGCTGCGCGAGCAGGACTGGGGGAACTGGCAGGACCGCGACGACGTACGGCTGCAGAAGTCCTACCGGGACGCTTACGGACACTTCTTCTACCGTTTCGCCCAGGGGGAGAGCGGAGCCGACGTGTACGACCGGGTCGGCGGCTTCCTGGAGAGCCTGTTCCGCAGCTTCGAGGCCCCGGACCACCCGCCGAACGTACTGCTCGTGACCCATGGCCTCGCGATGCGGCTGTTCTGCATGCGCTGGTTCCACTGGACGGTCGCCGAGTTCGAGTCGCTGTCGAATCCGGGGAACGCCGAGATGCGCATGCTCGTTCTGGGCGACGACGACCGGTACGCGCTCGACCGACCGTTCGATCGCTGGCGAGATCCGGAGTCGTACGGGATCACCGGCTAGAGTTGCAGAGCGATGACTGTTGACTCCTCTCCCGGCAGGCGCCTGGAGCGTGCCCTGGCCAGCCTGCGCGGACTGGCGGTGGGCGACGCTCTGGGCTCACAGTTCTTCGTGCCGGTGAACTATCCGCTGCTGAAGCGCCGCGAGCTGCCCCCCGGCCCCTGGCAGTGGACGGACGACACGGAGATGGCCTGCTCCGTCGTGGCCGTCCTGGCCGCCCATCACCGCATCGACCAGGACGCCCTGGCCCGCTCCTTCGCGGAGCACCACGACTTCGACCGCGGGTACGGCCCCGCGGTCAACCGACTGCTCAGGCTGGTCAGGGAAGGCGCCGACTGGCGCGAACTGTCGGCCGCGCTGTTCAACGGGCAGGGGTCCTGGGGCAACGGCGCGGCGATGCGGATCGCGCCCCTGGGCGCCTGGTACGCGGACGACCCCGAGCAGGCGATCCACCAGGCGGAGATCTCCGCCTACCCCACCCATCAGCACCGGGAGGCCGTGGTCGGAGCCATGGCCGTCGCCGCAGCGGCCGCGCTGGCCGGAGCTCCCGGGGGCCCTCCCCGCGCCGAGGCGCTGCTGGACGGCGTCATCGCCCTCGTCCCGAAGAGCGCCGTCGGCGCCGGCCTGCGCCGAGCCCGCGACATGCTCGACTACGGCGACGCGGCCACCGTCGCAGCCGTACTGGGCTGCGGACGGCGTACGTCGGCCCATGACACCGTGCCCTTCGCGATCTGGTCGGCCGCGCGCTCCCTCGGTGACTACGAGGAGGCGTTCTGGACGACCGCACAGGTCGGTGGGGACGTGGACACGACCTGCGCCATCGTGGGCGGAGTCCTTGCCACGGGGAAGGCCGGGAGGCCTCCCGGCTCGTGGTCGGCGCAGGTGGAGTCGCTGCCGGGCTGGATGCCTGCGTCTGTGTGACGCCGCTTCACGATGTCGACCGGTCGTGGCCGGCCCCGCCGAGGAAACTCTCGGTGTTCGGCGGGAACTCTGCGTGACCATTCGGACGTTCTTCGGGCATCCGCTGTGTGGTGTGTGAGTGCACCTGCGGGTGGGTGGCTTCGGAGCGGCGTAGGGGGTGGCCATGCGGTTCGGCCTGTTCGTGATCATGCTGCTGGCTGGGCTGGCTGGGCTGGCTGGGCTGGCTGGGCTGGCCGGAGGAGAGGGCGGGCCTAGGCTCGGCGGCGCGCGGATGGCCGTCCGGCCGTCCTTGCCCTCCCTCCGCCGGACGAGGCCCGGCCGTCCGCAGGCTGTCCCTGCACGCCCCGGCGGGGTCTTGCCCTCAACCGGCCATGGGGCCCGTCGTGCCGGCCAGGGCCTCCAGGTCGCTCTTGCGGACCCGGATCACGAACCAGGCCGTCACCAGGGCGAGCGCAGCCATCGCGGCGGCCGGGACGAAGGCCGTCGAGATGCCGTGGGCGAGTACGTCGTGTCCCCAGGGGGCGGGCAGTTGGTGGGTCCGGGCGAACTCGGCTTTCTGCTCCGAGGTTCCGTCGGCGAGGAACTTCGGCAGCTGTTTCTCCGCCTCGTTCTTGCTGGCCGAGCCGAAGACGGTCGTCAGGATGGACAGCCCGAGCGAACCTCCCACTTGTTGTGTGGCGTTGAGCAGGCCGGACGCGGCCCCCGCCTCGTGCGGGGCGACACCGGAAACCGCGGTGACCGTCACCGTCACGAAGTTCAGGCCCATGCCGAAGCCGAACACCACCATCGGCCCGAGTACACCGCCGACGTAGGAGCTGTGGGGGTTGATGAACGTCTGCCAGGTGAGGCCGACCACCACCAGCGCGGAGCCGGTGAGCATGAACGGCTTGGGTCCCAGCACCGGCAGGAAACGCTGGGACAGGCCCGCGCCGATCGCGATCGCCACCGTGACGGGGAGGAACGCGAGACCGGCCTTGATAGGGCTGTAGCCCAACACGTTCTGCACGAAGAGGACGACGTAGAAGAACATGCCGAACATGGCCGCGGCGAGGCTCAGCATGATCACGTACGTTCCCGAGCGGTTGCGGTCGGCGAACATCTTCAGCGGAGTGATCGGTTCCTTGGCCCGCATCTCCGTGAACACGAAGCCGATCAGCAGGACCAGAGCGGCTGCGAAGGCCCCGAGTGTCAGACTGTCCCGCCAGCCGCTCTCCGCCGCGCGGATGAAGGCGTAGACCAGGGATGCCATGCCCAGTGTCGAGGTCAGCGCGCCCGCGATGTCGAACCGCCCGGGATGGCGCTCGGACTCGTTGATGTAGAGCGGCGCGAGCGCGGCGATGAGCAGGCCGATGGGCACGTTGACGAACAGCACCCAGCGCCAGTCGAGCCACTCGGTGAGCATGCCGCCCGCGAGCAGACCGATGGCGCCACCGCCCGCCGAGACAGCGGCGAAGACGCCGAAGGCCCGGTTCCGCTCGGGGCCCTCCGGGAAGGTCGTGGTGATGAGCGCCAGAGAGGTAGGCGACGCGATGGCGCCTCCCATGCCCTGCAGAGCGCGCGCGGCCAGCAGTTGCCAGGGTTCCTGGGCCAGTCCGCCGAGCAGCGAGGCGAAGGTGAAGAGCAGGATGCCGGTCATGAAGACTCGGCGTCGGCCGAGGATGTCGCCGGCCCGGGCGCCGAGCAGCAGCAGACCGCCGAAGGTGAGCGTGTAGGCGCTGACCACCCAGGTGAGGTCGGTGGTGCTGAACTTGAGCGCGTCTTGAATGTGTGGGAGTGCGATGTTCACAATCGTCGCGTCGAGTACCACCATGAGTTGGCAGGCCGCGATGACGGTGAGTGCGATGCCCGGGTGTCCCTCCCGGCGGGCCGCACCTGGTTTCTGGTTCTGCATCAACTGAGAGGTTGTCACTATGGGTCCCCCAAAAGTGCGTTAGTGAACGCTCGCGTTCACTGGCGCGTCAACGGTAGTGAGTCCCCACTAGTGAACGCAAGCGTTCACTTGCGGCGAGCGCCTGTCGGCGTCCCCCTCGTCGCTGCCGCGTGGCAACGCACTCCTCCCCGAAATCCCCGCTCCTTCTGCTCGCTGGAGACATTCAGATGGTTACTGTGCGCTGGACGGCCGCCCCCGTTCGGACGGCCTCTCCCCGCCGGCGCGGCGCCGTGCTCGAACGCGCGATTCTCGATGCCGCGCTCGAGCAGCTGGGCACCGTCGGCTGGAACGGCCTCACGATGGAGGGTGTCGCCTCCGGGGCTCAGACCGGCAAGGCGGCGGTCTATCGCCGCTGGCCGTCCAAGGAGGACCTCGTCGCGGACGCCTTGCGTGCCGGGCTGCCCCGGCTGGACGCGGCGCCCGACCTGGGAGACGTGCGCGAGGACCTGGTGGCGCTCTGCCGCCAAGCCCGCGAAGCGATGTTCTCCCGTCCCGGTTTCGCGTTGCGTTCGGTAATTCACGAATGCGATCCCGCTCGGGCTGAGCGCTTCCATGCGCTGATCAGGGAGGGGGTGGTGGAGCCGACGGTCGAGCTGCTGCACGAGGTCATCAACCGCGGAATCGAGCGGGGTGAGGTGCGGCCGGACGCGGCGAACAGCTACGTCTTCGATGCCATTCCAGCCATGATGATGTACCGATCAAAGATGTACACAAGCGAATGGAGTGATCACGAACTCGAGGAGATGGTGGACCGGCTCATGCTGCCGCTGCTCCGGATCCACGCCCCCTGAGCAGGGTCTGGGCGCACCCGCCGTCGGTCGGCGAGGGGCTGCGGGAAACCGGGGTGTCGCGAGGGGATCCCGGCGGCGTACCCTAAGGTCGCCATGCCGTACGAACCACCTACTCACACCGTCGAGCGCTCCCTCCGCGCCACGACCGGAGCGAAGGTCATTGCCGGCGTCGACGAGGTGGGCCGCGGTGCGTGGGCGGGACCCGTCACCGTCTGCGCGGCGGTCACCGGACTGCGTCGACCGCCCCAAGGCCTCACCGACTCCAAGCTGCTCACCGTCAAGCGGCGCACCGAGCTTGCCGACGAACTGCGCAAGTGGGTGACGTCGTACGCCTTGGGGCATGCTTCGCCGGAGGAGATCGACGGCATGGGGATGACGGCCGCGCTGAGACTCGCGGCCGGACGCGCACTGGAAGCGCTGCCGGTCCGTCCCGACGCGGTGATCCTCGACGGGAAGCACGACTATCTCGGCGCCCCCTGGAAGGTCCGTACGGTGATCAAGGGCGATCAGTCGTGCGTGGCGGTCGCGGCGGCCTCGGTGATCGCCAAGGTTCAGCGCGACAAAATGATGGCCGAACTGGGTATCGACCATGCAGACTTCGGTTTTGCGGCCAATGCCGGGTATCCGTCGCCCGTGCACAAGGCCGCACTGGAGGAGCGGGGCCCCACCCCGTACCACCGGTTGTCGTGGGCGTATCTTGATGCGCTGCCCCAGTGGCGGCACTTGAAGAAGGCCCGCAGCTGGGCGGATGGAAACGCTCCGGAGATCGAGGGCCAGCTCGGCTTCGACTTCTGACGATTCCGCTCGCACTGATGTGCCACCCACTGGCGCGAGCCGCACCAACGTTTGATAAATAACAGCTCATGCCTCTCATTCCCGAGGAGCCTCAGATTCACGAGAGTGCCCAGGGTCCCCGCGCCACTCCGGCCAGCGGCCGCACCGCGCCGACCCCTCGCCCCGTACCCGGCCCCCGTCCCGTGGCGCCGCCGCGTCCCGGTCGGCCCGGACCTCTCCGGCCCACGCCGCCGGTGCAACGCGCGCCGCGTGACGTAGCCGCCAAGCCGGGGCCCTCGGCCCCGGCCGCCCCTGTCCCTGCCACGCCCGCCGCGGCGACTCCTCAGGTCCAGCTGATCCCGGCCTCGGCCGAGGGGGCGCTGGACGCCGCCGAGGAGGCCGTGGACCTGCTGCTGGACTCGGGGCGCGCCCCAGGCGACCTGCTGGTGATCACCACCGGCGAGCAACACGCCTGGGCCGCCCACGAGCTGTCCTTCGGCGAGACCTCCTACTGGGCGCAGCACGACGCGGGAGACGACGTCTTCTACGCCGATGCCGGCAACGTGGGCCGGGCGGCTGTGCGCCCTGTCGTCGTGGTCGCCGTCAACGGCGGTTCCGACGCCACTGCTGCGACCGCCCTGCCCTTGGCCCTCGCTCGGGCCGGCGCCCTGCTGATCGTCTGCGGAGACCCGCAGCGGATCAACGCGGTGCTGGGCACGGGCGTCTGAGCCCGCTCCGGTAGGCCGGGAGGCCTCGGGGCGCCCGGAGGCGTCGCAGTTGCGACACCTCCACGGTGTGCTTTCGCGCGCGCAGATGAAGGGAGTCTGGGCGCGCGCACGTCGGCGTGCCCGAGGCCCGACTCTCCGGCATCGCCCTGGGCAGGGGCGACGCGCGAGGATCCCGGATCGCGGACGCGGTGCCGACGAGGCCCCGTGTCCCTCTCCGTGTCTTCCTTCGCGGAGGTACGGAGACGCGACCGTGGTGACGCTGGCCGGCAGTCCGTCTTGTCTGCCTTGTCTGCGGGGGTGGCGCACGCGTCGTTGCGGTGGCGGGGTGTGCCGATCCGATCCGATCCGATCCGATCCGAGCCGTGGCGTCGCGTACGCGTCATCGCGGGCGCTTCCCCGTGTCGAGCAAGGGCCTGCGTCAGAAGGGCTCGAAGGCTTCCCCGCCGTACAGCCGCATGGCGCGATCGGCCCACGCCCGAGCGCGGATGCCCCCGGGCCGCCTGCTGGGATCCGCTGGGTCCGCCGGGGTCCGCGTCAGGCCGTTCGCCTTCAGCGGGCGGCCGCGCGACGCAGAACCTCCGAGGCGGCGCCACCGGTCCGTGGGAACGGGGGTGGCGCCTCGGACAGGGCGAACGGCTCCGGCGCGGAGTCCATGTTGGGGCGACGCCCTCCGCGTCCCTCGCCGAGAACCTGCCAGCCGTCCCGGGTCAGCGTGATGTACGCCCCGCAACGCAGTCCATGGAGCGTGCAGGCATCACGCAGGCCCCACATCCAGGCCCCGTCCTCCTCGGTCCAGCGCGCGTCGCCGTCGCGGCAGTAGAGCAGCACGGCGGTGCGCACCGGAGTGCGGCGGCGCAGGTCGTGCGGGATGACCCTGCGGAGCTGGGCGAGCAGCGCGTTGCGGAACATCCAGCCGTCGGCCGGCGCCTGGCGGCGGGTGAACGAGGCGCTTGCGCACACCCGTTCGTCCGGGTCGAGTACGGCCACGATCGCGGTGGCCGGTCTGGGCCGGTGCCGCGAGTGCAGACCACTGACGACTTCCCGCGGGTTGCGCAGCAGCGGGATGCCGGCCGCGGCCCACTCCGCAGGCTCGAGCAAGCGGTTGGCGGACGCGGTGGACGTGGACGTCGACAACGATGCCGCCGAGGACGGAGCGAATCCGAAGGTCACGATCCTCCCTTCGGCTACGGCCCACACTGCGGGCGGGTCGGATTCGGGGGAGCGCACGCCGCAGCAGAGCCCTACCGGAGTACGGGCCGGCCGTGCGGGGAGCGGACCTCAATTCTTCCTGTCGAACTTGGATGCGGCAACGAGCAATTGGGGCCACCGACCGTTATGTGGCCGTACAGGTCTTATATCCCTACCCAGTGATTCGCGGAACGACGCCTGAGCCAGCCGTGCACGCCTTGTGAGCGCCCTTGGTGTGTGGGTTGCAGGGCACTGCGGCTGCGACCGCAGCCAGGGCGGGCCCCGTGTTCGGGAGTTGGAGCCTCAGACGGCACCGCGCGCCGGGTCAGCCCTGTACAGCCAGGACGAGGGGCAGCACCCCCTGTGCGCCGGCGCGCTGGAGCATCCGGGCCGCGACCGCGAGAGTCCAACCGGTCTCGGTGTAGTCGTCCACGAGCAGGACGGGCCCCCGGGCTTCGACGAGCACGGCGGCGAGCGCGGGCGGCACCTCCAGCAGGCCGTCGAGCGCTTTCAGCCGTTGGGCGCTGTTGCTCCGGGAGACGGGCGGGGCGTCATCGGCGTACTCCACCGTGCCCAGCAGCGGCAGGCGGCCCACCTCCGCGATGCGCGCGCCCAGGGAGTGGATCAGCCGGGGACGCGTGCGTGAGGCGACGGTGACCACGCCGATCGGGCGCGGCTGGGCGTCGACCGCTCCCGAGGCCCAACCGCCGGGCCCCTTCGCCCAGTCGGTGAGCACGGTCACCACGGCCCTCGCCACATCGTCCGGCACGGGTCCGTCGGGGGCCTGGGCGGCGAACATCGGCCGCAGCCGATTGCCCCAGCCGATGTCCGACAGACGCCCCAAGGCCCGCCCGGTCGCCGCCTGTTCACCGGCCGGAATGCGCCCCTTGAGCTCCATGCCGATCGCCGGGAGGCCGGTCGGCCACATCCGTCGGGCTTCCACCTCGACGCCCGCGCGGCCCAGATCGACGCGTGCGGCGTCCAGCGCGGCCGTGGACGTGTCGGCCGTGTAGCGGGCTCCCGCGCAGTTGTCGCACCGCCCGCAGGGCTTGGCGCCGTCGTCGTCGAGTTGGCGCTGCAGGAACTCCATCCGACAGTCCGTCGTCGACGCGTAGCGCCGCATCGCCTCCTGCTCGGCCCTGCGCTGGCGCGCGACCCAGTCGTATCGCTCGGTCTCGTACGTCCATGGCAGACCGGTCGCGAGCCAGCCGCCCTTGACCCGCTTGACCGCCCCGTCCACGTCGAGGACCTTCAGCATCGTCTCCAGTCGGGAGCGGCGCAGTTCGACCAAAGGCTCGAGGGCGGGCAGGGACATGGGCCGCTCCGCGCGTGCGAGGACGTCCAGCGTGCGGCGCACCAGGTCCTCCGACGGGAAGGCCAGCGACGCGAAGTACTCCCAGATCGCCTCGTCCTCCTTCCCCGGCAGCAGGAGCACCTCGGCGTGCTCGACGCCGCGTCCGGCGCGGCCCACCTGCTGGTAGTAGGCGATGGGGGAGGAGGGCGAGCCAAGGTGCACGACGAAGCCCAGGTCGGGCTTGTCGAAGCCCATCCCGAGGGCGGAGGTGGCGACCAGGGCCTTGACCTTGTTGGCGAGCAGATCCTCTTCTGCCTGCTGCCGGTCGGCGTTCTCCGTCCGGCCCGTGTACGAGGCGACGATGTGCCCGCGCTGCCGGAGGAACGCGGTGACCTCCTCGGCGGCCGCCACGGTGAGCGTGTAGATGATCCCGGAGCCGGGCAGTGCGTCGATGTGGTCGGCGAGCCAGGCCATCCGGTGGGCTGCGTCGGGCAGCCGCAGCACGTTCAGGCTCAGGCTCTCCCGGTCCAGTGGGCCGCGGAGCACCAGGGCGTCCGAGGTGCCTCCGGTGCCGAGCTGTTCGGCGACGTCGGCGGTCACGCGCGCGTTGGCGGTCGCGGTGGTCGCGAGCACCGGAACGCCCGGTGGGAGATCGTTGAGCATGGTCCGCAGCCGACGGTAGTCAGGCCGGAAGTCGTGGCCCCAGTCCGAGATGCAGTGCGCTTCGTCGACCACGAGCAGCCCGGTCGCGGCGGCCAGGGCGGGCAGCACCTGGTCCCGGAAGTCCGGGTTGTTGAGCCGCTCTGGGCTGACCAGCAGGACGTCGACCTCGCCCGCGGCGATCTCGGCCTGGACGGTCTCCCACTCCTCGGTGTTCGAGGAGTTGATCGTCCGTGCGTGGATGCCGGCCCGGGCCGCGGCCTCGACCTGGTTGCGCATCAGGGCGAGCAGGGGGGAGACGATCACCGTGGGGCCCGAGCCGCGGGCCCGGAGCAGCGAGGTCGCCACGAAATAGACCGCGGACTTGCCCCACCCCGTGCGCTGGACCACTAGGGCCCGGCGCCGGTCGGCGACCAGCGCCTCGATGGCCCGCCACTGGTCCTCCCGCAGCCGGGCCGCGCTGGTGGCGTCGCCGACGAGGCGGGCTAGGACGGTGTCGGCGTCTACCCGGAGATCCGTGTTGCTCGTGTGCTCCATGCCTCCCATACAACAGGACGCCGCTGACAATCCGGTCATGGTGGAGGCGGGGGCAGGAGCAGGGAAACGCTGTGGCGTGCCCCCGCGGCCCGCTTGACCTGCGGCGGGCCGTCTCGCTGGCGTGTCCCTGACCGGAGTTATCCACAGGGTAAAGCGGAACTTCGCAATCCGCGAGATCGTCGGCGCATGACGAATCACAGCGAAACCACTGGATCCTCCGAAAACGGCGACATCACCGGCCGTCACGGACATGGCGAAGGAGCGTCGTACGACGACGGGTCCACGGCGTACGTCAGCCACACGCCGTACGACGGTGACGTCGCGTACGACGGAGTCCCCGCCGCCCACCAGGTCACCCTCCGTTCTCCGGGCGAGCTGGCCGACGCCCTGCCCTACCTGCTGGGGTACCGGCCGGAGGACAGCATCGTCCTGGTCGCCCTGCACGACCGGGGCGGCCGGGGCCGGTTCGGCGGCCGGGCTCGACTCGGCATTCCCTCGAGCCCGGACGACTGGGCGGCCGTCGCCCAGCAGCTCGCGCAGGGCCTCGTGAAGGGAAGCGAACGCCGAGGCACCCGCCCCGCGCAGATGGTCGCCTACCTCTGCCAGGAGCCGGTGAAGGGTGAGACGGGGCGTCAGGTCATGGAACGACTCAAGCCGCTGGCCCAGCACCTGCGTCTCGCCTGCGGTCAGCTCGACGTCCCGGTGATCGAGGCTCTGTGCATCGCCGACGGCCGCTTCTGGTCGTACTGCTGCGGGCGTGAGGGCTGCTGCCCGGTGGACGGAGTCCCGATGGGCCTGCCCGGCACCTCCGTACTGGCCGCGGCCGCGACCTACGCCGGAATCCAGGTCCGCGGCACCCTGCGCGAGCTGCGCGCCCGGCTGCTGCCCCTGGAGACCGGCGCCGCGCTGGACCAAGAGGCCTCCCTGGACGCCGCCGGCATGGCCCTGGTTCCGAGGATCCTCGACGAGACGAGTCGCCGCGCGGTGGCCGATGAGACGGTCGAGCTCGCCGCACGGGTCATGCGGCGCTTCGCCGAGGCGCCCCTCGTGTCCGGTGCCCTCATCGCGGACCGCCGAGACGACGAACTGCTCGGTATCGACGAAGCCGCGGCGCTGATCCTCGGCCTTCAGGACCGTGTGACGCGCGATCGCGCCGCGGAGTGGATGGAGGGCGACGAGGCCGCTCCCGCACTGCGCCTGTGGCGGGCCCTGGCACGCCGCTGCGTCGGCCCCTACGGCGAGCACGCGGCGGCGCCTCTCACCCTCGCCGGCTGGGTCGCCTGGTCCAGCGGCGACGAACTCGAAGCCAGGGAGGCCCTTGCCATGGCCCTGGGCGCGGACCCCGACTATCTCTTCGCCCGCCTCCTGCACCAGGCCTGCAACGAGGGCCTCGATCCCGAGTCGGTACGACGGTGCCTGCGCTCCGAGCGTGGGGGAAGGGCGGGACAGGAGGACCTCGAAGCGATGTGCGCCGACTCTCCCGACCAGGTGAGCGGACTGGACCGCTCGGACCGCTCGGACCGCTCGGACCGCTCGGACCGCTCGGACCGCTCGGACCGCTCGGACTACTCGGACCGCTCGGATGAAGTGAACGATGTGTCAGAACCTGCGGCAGCGCCCCTCGTCCCGGCTGTCGGCCGCGCACGTCGTCGTGCCCGTCCTCATGCACCGACGACACGCACCACGCGGCCTGATGCCACCAGCCGGGGCGGATCACGCCCGCGCACCGAGGGGAAGGGCTCCGCACGACGCCGTGACACCTGCACGGAGGGTGTGCGGTCCGATGGCGACGACCTCGGCGGGCAGGGGTGAGCGCCCCCACCGGCGCGACGAGGACAGCGCCCCCAGGCCCAGGCGGGCAGCCTTCGACTCCCCCGGCCAGGGAGCCTTCGAGGATCGCAGCGGATGCAGCGGGGAGAACGGACCGTCCCGCCCTGCCCAGAGCCACCGCCCGCCTGCCTCGCCCCACCGCCATTCGGTGGGGCCCTTGGATCACAGGCGTGACCTGGGTGAGTCCCGTCCCGTTCACCTGAGTGGCGGAACGCCTGCACTTGGCGTGCCGCCGCAGCGCACCTGCCCTGCCGGAGCCCTCCGCCGGCACCGTCCCTGTCCGAGGCGCACAGAGAGCAGAAGAAGTCACCGCATGCATCAGCAGACTCAGCCCTCCACCGCCGACGAACACCCTGGCCGCAGCACGTCGGCACCGCCCCCCGCAGCAGGCGCTGACCAGCCGCCGGGGGACGGGTCGGGGTCGCAGGGGACCAGGTTTCCCGGAAACAGCCGACGCTCTGCTCCCCCTGTCGGACCGGCGGGCGGTCCTGGTCCGTCCCCGCGTCAGGGCCAGGTCCAGGGCCAGGTCCAAGAACAGGGCCAGGGCCAGGGCCCCGGCATGCGTGGCGCGTCCTCCTTCCCGTCCACCGGAACAGCGCGCCGCCTGTCTCCTCCCACCCCCAGAAGCGCCGGATCGTCGACCGTGTCGACCGCACCCACCGCGCCGCGCCGCTCTGCCGACCTGCCGCCCACCCACACGGCGATGATCTGCGTCGCTCTGCCGGGCCTCGCCATCTCCACGGAGCAAGGGCAGCTGACCGGCCGGGGACTGGAGGGGTTCTACCGTGCGGGTCGGCGCATCCTGGCCCGTTGCCAAGTCCGGGTCGCCGGACGTGAACCCCTGGTGGTCCAGGCCCGGATGACGTCGTCCGACCGGGCCCGTTTCATCGGGGCTCTGCGCGTCACGCCCCACGGCGGCCCGGATCCGGACGTCGTCGTCGAGCGGACCCGCTGCGCGGACGGCACCGAGCGGATCACCCTGCACAGCGCCGCCGCCCGGCCGTTGCGCCTCCCGGTCGAGGTGGCTCTCGGCACGGACCTGGCCGACCTCGGGGCGATCGCGTCCGGTGCCCAGGGCCCCGAACTGCCCGCCAGCGTCCATGACTCCGGCCTGCGCTGGTCCTGCGCGACCGGGACGTCGTACGTCACCGCCGATCCGCCACCCGCGGACGCGCTCGCCTCCGCCGGGCTGTTGCGCTGGGAGGTGGACGTGCCTCCTGGAGGGAGCGTGTCCGTGCACCTGACGGTTCGGCTGGAGGGTGCCGGCCCCGTTCGTGCCGTGGGCCGCGCGGCGACCAGCCCCTTGGCTCCCGCACGCGCCACGGGCGACGATCCGCGTGTCCAGGGGCTGCTGGCCACCAGCGTCGAGGACCTGCAGGCCCTGCTGGTGCGCGACCCCGCACACCCCGTGGACACGTACCTCGCGGCGGGGGTGCCGTGGCGTTGCGGGCTGGCCCCGGCCGAGGCGCTCGCCGCGGCCCGAATGACGCTGCCCCTAGGCACCCGGCTCGCCGCGGGCACGCTGCGCACCCTCGCCCGGACCCAGATCACCGGCCAGGGCCCGCGCGTCGGCGTGATCCCCGGCCCGCGTCGGGACGCGGGGGCACACCTGCCGCCGGGGTGCACCGGGACGGAGGCCACGCTGCTCTTCCCGGCACTCCTCGCGGAGGCCCGTCGATGGGGGCTGCCCGACCAGGAGACGGAGGAACTGCTGCCGGCGGCCGAGCGCTGCCTGACCTGGCTGCGGACCGCCGCCGGAGAGGGGCCCTATCTGTCCGACCCCCAGCCCAGCGGGCCCGTCCGCTGCGAGACACAGGCGCATGCCCACCGGGCGGCGCTGCTCGGAGCCGATCTGCTCGACTCCTGCGGCAGACCGGGCGGCGGAGCGCTGAGGCAGTGGGCGCAGACACTGCGGGCCGCGTTCCGGCAAGACTTCTGGATCGACGACCCCGGCGGCGGCCGGCCCGCGGCCGCTCGTACCCCGGACGGGCGGCCGGTGCCCCTCCTCTGCGCGACCACGGTCCACCTCCTCGACACCGGTCTGCTGGGCGGCGGCCGGCAGGCCCCCGGGCTGCTCGACAAGGTGCAGACCGAACAACTGGCCCGGCTGCTCGGGAGCCCCGTCATGGACTCGGGCTGGGGACTGCGGGGCCTGGGCGCAAAGGAAGCGGGCTACAACCCCTTCGGCCATCGCAGCGGCGCCGTACGGGTCCATGAGACGGCGATCGCCGTCGCGGGTCTGGCCGCCGCAGGATACGAGAAGGAGTCCGGTGCGCTGCTGCGAGGCGTCCTGGCGGCATCCGAGGCCTTCGGCCATCGCCTCCCGGAGATGTACGCGGGGGAGCGGCGCACCGACGGGAGCGCCCCTCTTCCCCACCCGGCCGCCTGCCGCCCCGCCGCCACCGCGGCGGCCGCCGGAGTCCTGCTGCTGACCACCCTGGCCGGCATCCGGCCCGACGCCCCGGCCGGGACGGTCACCCTGCGCCCCCTGCACAGCGCACCCCTTGGCGAGATCGGTCTGACCGGATTACGGGTCGCGGGCGCCCCCTTCTCCGTACGGGTCAGTCGGCTCGGACTCGCCATGGTCGAGGAAGGTGTCGACGGGCTGCAATTGGGAGTGTGACCTCGTAGGACGTGGCACAGGAGGGGAGCCGGGACGGCTGTGACAGCCGTGCCCGACCGGAGCGGACCAGCCGGCGAAGCGGCCGGAGAAGGGAGTGTTTATCGTCAGGAAGACGACTATGATCGCCGCATGCCCTACGACCCGTCAGCCTTTCCGCCCTTCGCCGTCACCGTGGACCTGGTCGTGCTGACCGTGCGCCGCCATGCCCTGTGCGCGCTGGCGGTGCGCAGGGGCGAGTCGCCGTTCCAGGGACGGTGGGCGCTGCCGGGCGGCTTCGTACGGGACGACGAGGACCTCTCCCAGGCCGCGGCGCGCGAACTGGCCGAGGAGACCGGACTGCGCGCCCACGACCCCTCCACTCCGGCTCAGGACAACGGCGCCCATCTGGAACAGCTCGCCACGTACGGCGACCCGAAGCGCGACCCCCGGATGCGCGTCGTCAGCGTCGCGCACCTGGCGCTCGCCCCGGACCTCCCCGCTCCGCGCGCCGGCGGCGACGCCAGCAACGCGCGCTGGGCCCCCGTCGAGGAGCTGCTGCAGCAAGGTGGATACGGCCGTGACGGCGAACCCCTGGCACCTCTCGCCTTCGACCATGCCCAGATCCTCTCCGACGGGGTGGAACGCGCCCGTTCGAAGATCGAGTACTCGTCGCTGGCCACCGCGTTCTGCCCCACCGAGTTCACCGTGGGGGAGCTGCGCCGCGTCTATGAAGCGGTGTGGGGTGTGGCGCTCGACCCCCGCAACTTCCACCGCAAGGTGACGGGCACGCCCGGATTCCTGGTCCCCACCGGCGGCACCACCACACGCCAGGGCGGCCGCCCCGCCCAGCTCTTCCGGGCCGGCGGCGCGACCCTGCTCAACCCGCCGATGCTGCGGCCCGAGGTCTGACGACGCCGGTGACGCGTCGGTGAGGACGGCCTGTCGCGGCCGCCGAGATCGGGCCGGCCGGCCTCGTTCGCCCGCGGCTCGGTGAATCCGTTGGCGGCTGGGGCGGTCGGCGTCATGGCCGTCGGCAGGGTGAACAGGACCGGGCGTCTTGATCAAGCCTGCGCAGTCGACCGTGCGGTGACCGGAAAAATCGGATATAGGGCGCTATCTTGCTACGGGTGATCCAGGCCTTCGGACTGACCAGCAACCCCCGCAAGGCGCTTCCGCCCGCCGTCGACGACGTCTCCTTCGAAGCGCGCGCGGGGCGCGTCACCGTGCTGCTCGGAGCGCCGGGCGCGGGTAAGACCACGGTGCTGAGACTCATGCTCGAACTCCAACAGGGTCGTGGCCTCACCTACTTCAGAGGCCGCCCCCTGCACCGCATCGCCCACCCCTCGCGCGAGGTGGGCGTCCTGCTGGGCGACGTACCGGGGCACCCGTCCCGCACCGTCCGGGGCCATCTGCGCATGCTGTGCGCGGCCGCCGGCGTTCCCGCCCGGCGGGCCGACGAAGTGCTCGAGGTCGTCGGGCTGGTCAGCCTGCGCGACGAACGTCTCGGCACCCTCTCCCGCGGCATGGACCGACGGCTCGGCCTGGCCTGCACCCTCCTCGGCGACCCGCACACCCTCGTGCTCGACGAGCCGGTCCGCGGTCTCTCCGGCCGCGAAGACCGTTGGCTGCACGGAATGCTGCGCGCGCATGCGGCCCAGGGCGGCACGGTCCTCATGACCACGGCCGATCCCAAGGAGGCCGCCCGTACCGCGGACCGGGTCGTCACCCTGGAGCAGGGCAAGCTCGCGGCCGATCAGGAGGTCGCTGACTTCGCTCGCACCCGGCTGCGTCCCCGGGTGGCCGTCCGCAGCCCCCACGCCGCCCGCCTGGCCGCCCTCCTCGCCAAGGAGGCCCGTACCGCCCACCGCTCCGTCGAGGTCGTGCAGGAGGACGGCAACCGGCTCTCCGTGTACGGCAGTACCTGCGCGCACGTCGGCGAGACCGCGTTCCGGCACGGCATCCTCGTCCACCAACTCGCCGACGAGACGGGAGACATGGGATCGGGGCCGGGAACAGGACCTGAGGACCTGGCACGGACGTCCGTCGAGAGCGGCCCGGTCCCTCCGAGCGGTGAACAGATCGGTGAACAGACCGCTGAACAGACTCAGGTCGACCCCCCTGCGCCGAGCGCCGAGGACGTGGAAGACGCCGACGGTTCACGGGCACCGAGCGGCGCGCGGGAGGACACCGCCGCTCGCACCGCACTCACATCCGACGGCGAACCGCTGCCTTCCCCCGAGCCTGACCGGCCGACCGACCCGTCCCCTTCCGACGGCACACCGGCCTCCGAGGGTGAGGTCGAGATGGAGGGCGAGGGCGTGTCCGAGGGGGACGACGAAGTCGAGGGTGAGGACGAGTCCGAGGGCCAGGACGAGTCCCGGCCCGAACCCGATACCGCCGACAGTCCGACGGAGACGGACGCCCCGGGTGCGCCGCCCCTCGCCCCCGCCGACGATGAACCGCGACCCACGCCCGAGGCAGCCACCCCCGCGGACGCGTCAGCGAACGAGCTCCACCAGCCCGACGAAGCCGGCACTACCACTGCCGCCGCCCCAGCCGTCCATCACCCCGTCTCAGCCTCCCCGACGTCACCTGTCACCTTCTCGACCTCGCCCGCACTCCGCCCGCCGACGCCCCGCGCCCTCGACGCCCTTTCCACTCTCCCGCCCCCCATCGCCGTACGCTCGGCTCCCAGTCCCCTTCGCCCCCTTCGCTACGAACTCCGGCGCGCCACCGGGATCAGCACCAGCTTCGTCACCGGCGCCGTCGTGCTGCTCGTCTCGGCCCTCACCGCCGTGCTCCTGGCCCGCATGGGGCACACTCCGCAGGCGCGGCTGCTGGCCGCGTGGCCCGTGGAGCTGCCGCTGCCGCCGGCGGCGCTCGGTGCGGGGCTGCTCGGCGCGCTCGCCTTCGGAGACGAGTTCCGCCATCCCGCCCTGGCCGCGGACCGCGGCACCGTGCCCAGGAGACTGGGTGTGCTCACCGCCAAGCTCCTCGTCGCCGCGCTCACCGCGCTGATGCTGGCCTTCCTCACCGTGGGCTGCAACGCCGAAATGCTCTATCTCGTGTACGGACGGGAGCTCGCGCAAGTTCCCGCGGACTGGCTTCCGCTGAGCGCGAGTTGGCTCGGCCTCGTGATCGGCTGCGCCTGGGCCGGCGTCCTGGCCGCCGGAGTCTTCCGGTCCGCCACGGCAGGACTCGCCGCGGTGGTCGCCGTACCGGTCGCCGTCGTCCCGGTCGTGCAGAAGTCCGTGGAGGGCGCGTCCGTGCGGACGGCGGCCGGGTTCTCGATGCGGCTGCGCGAGACGCTTCTGGTGCAGTGGCCCTTCGGGGGAGAGCGCTATCTGTCCGCCGTGGCAGGGGTGATCGCCCAACCCGTCGGCGGAGCACTGACGTTGTCGCTGGCCACTTTGCTGTGTGCGTATCTGCTCACGACCCTGCGGAGCAGGGTGCGATGACGACCGTCCGAGCCCATCCGATCCTGGCGTGTGCACAACTCCCCGGAGAAAGCCCATTTCTTTCCGATAAGGCGTCAATTGCGACGGGGTGAGCGATCACCCTTTCGTGTGCTTTTCACCAAAGACCTCAAGGGAGTTGGAGACAGAGCCGACAAAGGATCCGTGAGTACCCTTGCGCACACCATGATGACCGCCGCCCGCTCCACCGACTCCGGTCTGGCCGGCCCGGGCGAACTCGACCGCTACCCCTACGCCGAGACCCCTGCCGTCGACCGCATCGGAGCTTCCGTCTGGGAGAGCGCGGAGCCCGAGCTGGGCCGCGTGGGCCGGCGCAGTGCGGGCAGCCGCGGCCGCGGACTGCACGGCCAACTCGTTCAGCAACTGGGCCAGATGATCGTCTCGGGTGACCTGGGCGCCGACCGTCCGCTCGTGCCCGAGGAGATCGGCCAGCGCTTCGAGGTCTCCCGCACCGTCGTCCGTGAGTCGCTTCGCGTCCTGGAGGCCAAGGGCCTGGTCAGCGCCCGGCCGAACGTCGGCACGCGCGTGCGTCCCGTCAGCGACTGGAACCTCCTCGACCCGGACATCATCGAGTGGCGCGCCTACGGTCCGCAGCGCGACGACCAGCGGCGCGAGCTGAGCGAGCTGCGCTGGACGATCGAGCCGCTCGCCGCCCGCCTCGCCGCCGGACACGGGCGCGAGGACGTCCAGCAGCGACTGGCCGACATGGTCGAGATCATGGGGCATGCCATGGGGCAGGGCGACGCGCTCACCTACTCCCGGGCCGACGCCGAGTTCCACAACCTGCTCATCCAGGTCGCAGGCAACCGCATGCTGGAGCACCTCTCCGGGATCGTGTCGGCCGCCCTCCAGGTCTCCGGCGGCCCGGTCACGGGCTGTGACCGGCCGAACGAGGCATCGCTGGGGCATCACGGCAGGATCGTCGACGCCCTGGCGGCGGGCGACGGCAGCGGGGCCGAGACGGCCATGCGTCAGCTGCTCACCGTTCATCCCGAGGTGGAGCGCGTCGTACCGGCGCCGCGCGAACACTGACCGCACACCGTGGGTGGTACGGCCCGGGGACGCCCCCCCTCCTGTGTCGTCCTCGGTCGCTTCCCCGCCCTCCCGTCGGACCCCGCAGAGCCCGTCACGGGACCTGCGGGGTCCGACCGCGCAACGGGGTCGGTTCGGTCGTGGCAGCCCGCCGGACGCCAGGGGTGACCTCTTCTGCCCTTCTCTGACCGCTTTTGAGCGGTTACGGGGTGTGACTCGGGCCACGAAGATTGGGCGTAACGCTTGTGGGAACAACGCGATGACCTAAGAGGTGACAGCCGCGGAGGGAATACGGACGCCGTTCAAGGCGCTGTGCATCTTCCCGGCCCCCGCCCGCGCCGTCGGCCCACCCCCAGGCCGGTGGTCGGCTCCTGTCCACTGTGGACGGGGCCGGAAGCCGTTTTCCAACGTTCCGAGAGGTTGTTCGTGTCGGCCAGCACATCCCGTACGCTCCCGCCGGAGATCGCCGAGTCCGTCTCTGTCATGGCGCTCATTGAGCGGGGAAAGGCTGAGGGGCAGATCGCCGGCGACGATGTGCGTCGGGCCTTCGAAGCTGACCAGATTCCGGCCACTCAGTGGAAGAACGTACTGCGCAGCCTCAACCAGATCCTCGAGGAAGAGGGTGTGACGCTGATGGTCAGTGCCGCGGAGCCCAAGCGCACCCGAAAGAGCGTCGCAGCGAAGAGTCCGGCCAAGCGCACCGCCACCAAGACGGTCGCGGCGAAGACGGTGACCACCAGGAAGGCCACCGCCACCACGGCCGCCCCGGTCGCGCCCGCTGTCGACGATCCCGCAGAGGAAGCCGCCCCCGCCAAGAAGGCGGCTGCCAAGAAGACGACCGCCAAGAAGACGGTCGCGAAGAAGACCGTCGCCAAGAAGACGGTGGCCAAGAAGACCACCGCCAAGGGCGACGACGCCGAGCTGGTCGAGGAAGAGGTCCTCGAGGACGCTCCCAAGCCTGGTGAAGAGGAGGAGGAAGGGGCCGAGAACAAGGGCTTCGTCCTCTCCGACGACGACGAGGACGACGCGCCGGCGCAGCAGGTCGCCGTGGCCGGCGCCACCGCCGACCCCGTCAAGGACTACCTCAAGCAGATCGGCAAGGTCCCGCTGCTCAACGCCGAGCAGGAGGTCGAGCTCGCCAAGCGCATCGAGGCGGGCCTGTTCGCCGAGGACAAGCTGGCCAACGCCGACAAGCTCGCGCCGAAGCTCAAGCGCGAGCTGGAGATCATCGCCGAGGACGGTCGCCGCGCCAAGAACCACCTCCTGGAGGCGAACCTCCGTCTGGTGGTCTCCCTGGCCAAGCGTTACACCGGCCGCGGCATGCTCTTCCTGGACCTCATCCAAGAGGGCAACCTCGGTCTGATCCGTGCGGTCGAGAAGTTCGACTACACCAAGGGCTACAAGTTCTCCACGTACGCCACCTGGTGGATCCGTCAGGCGATCACCCGCGCGATGGCCGACCAGGCCCGCACCATCCGTATCCCGGTGCACATGGTCGAGGTCATCAACAAGCTCGCGCGCGTGCAGCGCCAGATGCTCCAGGACCTGGGCCGCGAGCCCACCCCGGAGGAGCTGGCCAAGGAACTCGACATGACCCCCGAGAAGGTCATCGAGGTCCAGAAGTACGGCCGCGAGCCCATCTCCCTGCACACGCCGCTGGGCGAGGACGGCGACAGCGAGTTCGGTGACCTCATCGAGGACTCCGAGGCCGTCGTCCCCGCGGACGCGGTCAGCTTCACGCTGCTGCAGGAGCAGCTGCACTCGGTCCTCGACACGCTGTCGGAGCGCGAGGCCGGCGTCGTCTCCATGCGGTTCGGTCTCACCGACGGTCAGCCGAAGACCCTCGACGAGATCGGCAAGGTGTACGGCGTCACGCGCGAGCGCATCCGCCAGATCGAGTCCAAGACCATGTCGAAGCTGCGCCACCCGTCGCGTTCGCAGGTCCTGCGCGACTACCTCGACTAGGTCGCTCTCGCGCGACACGTCGTGGCGCTACGACGCGGAAGGCCCGGTTCCCGATCAGGGAACCGGGCCTTCCGGCTGAGGTGCGCGGGTGCGGGGCGCCGCGCACTGGATCACTCTGGGTGTCCACCGATCACTCCAGAGTGAGGAGTCCTGCATGCGTCGTCCCTTGGTCCGGGCGCTGGCCCGGCCGTTGGCCCTGGCGGCCGCGGCGATCGCCATACCACTGCTCTCAGCCGCCCCGGCGGCCTCCGACGACGTCGTCGTGGGCGGCCTTCCCGTCGATGTCTCCCAAAGCCCGTGGACGGTCGCGCTGTCCAGCCGTGACCGGTTCGGAGGCATGCGGTCGGGACAGTTCTGCGGCGGCGTGGCGGTCAGTACGACCCTGGTGCTCACAGCGGCCCACTGCATGGGCGAGGACGTCCTGGGAGCGCCGCCGGGCCGGGCGCGCGACCTGAAGGTCATCACGGGCCGTACAGACCTGTACACGGCCGCGGGCCGGGAGATCCCCGTCCGCGCCGTCTGGGTCAATCCGGCCTACGACAGTTCCAGTAACGCCGGGGACTTCGCCGTGCTGACGCTTGCCGAGCCCATCCCGGCAGCAGAGGTCATCGGTTTGGCCGCCGCGGGCGACGCGGCGTACACGCCCGGAACGGAAGCCACGGTCTACGGCTGGGGCGACACCACGGGGTTCGGCGCCTACGCCCACAGCCTGCGAGCCGCCCGCGTCCATGTGCTGGCCGACGCGCTCTGCCAACGGGCGTATCCCGGCTCGACGGACGGCACCTACCTCGCGCAGACCATGGTGTGCGCGGGAGAGGCGCGGGGCGGTCGCGACGGCTGTCAGGGGGACAGCGGCGGGCCGCTGGTCGCACAGGGGCGGCTGATCGGACTGGTGTCCTGGGGCAGCGGCTGCGGGAGGCCGGGGAGCCCAGGCGTCTACACGCGCGTCTCGGACGTCGTGCGAGCGCTGACTCCCGGCGGTGGTGCCCGGAGGCCGCACACGGCCCGCTGAGGGCGCTCGAAACGGCCCGCTGAGGGTGCCCGAAGGGGCTGTGCCGTCCCCGTGGAGTTCTTCACCACGGGGAGGCCTGCAACGCCCATGAGAACGGGCGGCCGCCCTTGTTTCCAGGGGCGGCCGCCCGTGCGCCGGCCTATGCCGGTTCTGGCTCGTCGTCGACGTGCAGGATCAGCGCTCTTCCTCAGAGGCGGATGCGGGAGCGGTCGTCAGCCGCTCCGTCTCGTCCTGTATCTCAGCGGCGATCTTCTTGAGTTCCGGCTCGAACTTGCGGCCGTGGTGGGCGCAGAAGAGCAGTTCTCCGCCGCTGAGCAGGACGACGCGCACGTACGCCTGGGCGCCGCAGCGGTCGCAGCGGTCAGCGGCCGTCATCGGGCTCGCGGGGGTCAGAACAGTAGTCACGTCGCCTCTTCTCTAGCTCGACGAGCTGTCGTACCAGGGTCAACATCCAACCAGCCCCAAAACGTTCCCGCTCGTGGCTTCTCCTCGAAAAAATCTTTCCAGGTGGCCGTCTGCTGCCGGTTTGGCGGCGAATGTGCCGTATTGCGTGTCTGTGGTGCTTACGGGTTCGCGCTGTCGGTCATGGTTCGGTCCTCCCGGCTGGGTTGCCGGTTTGTTCATGAGGACGTGCCCGGAGCCTAAATGGTTCATGCGTCGAAGGGAACGTGATATGTACTTCACTCCATCGAGGGATCGAACACTCATGCGACGCTGGACTAGTCTGAGTTGAGACGAGGGTGGCGTTACAACGGCTCTACCAGGCCTCGGTACCCTCTTGGCGGCGAATGAAGCCGCGCCCTTACCCAGAAGGGCCCCACCTGAAATTCAGCGAGGAGCGAACCGCGTGACCGCCGAGACGTCCGTGCCGTCCACAGCGCTGCTGACAGGAGCAGACCGGGACGGTTCCAACTACACCGCGCGGCACCTGCTCGTCCTCGAAGGTCTCGAGGCCGTGCGGAAGCGCCCGGGTATGTACATCGGCTCGACCGACAGCCGTGGTCTGATGCACTGCCTGTGGGAGATCATCGACAACTCCGTCGACGAAGCCCTCGGTGGCTACTGCGACCACATCGAGGTGATCCTCCACGACGACGCCTCGGTCGAGGTGCGCGACAACGGTCGTGGCATCCCCGTCGACGTCGAGCCCAAGACCGGCCTCTCCGGGGTCGAGGTCGTCATGACCAAGCTGCACGCCGGCGGAAAGTTCGGCGGCGGCTCCTATGCCGCCTCCGGCGGTCTGCACGGCGTCGGCGCCTCCGTGGTCAACGCCCTGTCGGCCCGCCTCGACGTCGAGGTCGACCGCAGTGGCAACACCCATGCGATCAGTTTCCGGCGCGGCGTTCCCGGCGCCTTCGCCGCGGACGGTCCCGACGCCAAGTTCGAGACGGGCGGCCTGCGCAAGACCAAGCGGATCGCCAGGACCCGCACCGGCACGCGCGTGCGGTACTGGGCCGACCGGCAGATCTTCCTCAAGGACGCCAAGCTCTCCCTGGAGCACCTCCACCAGCGCGCTCGCCAGACCGCGTTCCTGGTGCCGGGCCTGACCCTCGTCGTCCGTGACGAGTACGGCCTCGGAGAAGGCGGCAGCAAGGGGGAGGAGTCCTTCCGCTTCGACGGCGGCATCAGCGAGTTCTGCGAGTACCTGGCCACCGACAAGGCCGTCTGCGACGTCCTCCGCTTCACCGGGCAGGGCACCTTCAAGGAGACCGTCCCGGTCCTGGACGAGCACGGCCAGATGACCCCCACGGAGGTCACCCGCGAGCTCGGCGTCGACGTGGCGATGCGGTGGGGCACCGGTTACGACACGACCCTCCGGTCGTTCGTCAACATCATCGCCACGCCCAAGGGCGGCACCCATGTCGCGGGCTTCGAGCAGGCGGTCGCCAAGACGATGAACGAGGTGCTGCGCGCCAAGAAGCTGCTGCGCGTCGCCGAGGACGACATCGTCAAGGACGATGCCCTGGAGGGCCTGACCGCCGTCGTCACGGTCCGTCTCGCCGAACCCCAGTTCGAAGGTCAGACCAAGGAGATCCTGGGCACCTCGGCGGCCCGCCGCATCGTGAACACCGTGATCTCCAAGGAGCTCAAGGCGTTCCTGACCTCCACCAAGCGTGATGCCGCAGCTCAGGCGCGCGTCGTCATGGAGAAGGCGGTCGCCGCCGCGCGAACGCGTATCGCGGCCCGGCAGCACAAGGACGCGCAGCGCCGTAAGACGGCCCTGGAGTCCTCGTCCCTGCCCGCCAAGCTCGCCGACTGCCGTAGCGACGACGTCGAGCGCAGTGAGCTGTTCATCGTCGAGGGAGACTCCGCGCTCGGTACGGCGAAGCTCGCCCGGAACTCCGAGTTCCAGGCGCTGCTGCCGATCCGGGGCAAGATCCTCAACGTCCAGAAGTCGTCCGTGACCGACATGCTCAAGAACGCCGAGTGCGGCGCGATCATCCAGGTCATAGGGGCGGGCTCCGGGCGCACCTTCGACATCGACGCCGCCCGCTACGGCAAGATCATCATGATGACCGACGCCGACGTCGACGGCTCCCACATCCGGACCCTGCTCCTGACGCTCTTCCACCGCTACATGCGGCCCATGGTCGAGTCGGGCCGGGTGTTCGCCGCGGTGCCCCCGCTGCATCGCATCGAGCTCGTCCAGCCCAAGAAGGGCCAGGACAAGTACGTGTACACGTACTCGGACCGTGAGCTGCGCGACAAGCTGATGGAGTTCCAGAGCAAGAACGTCCGCTACAAGGACTCGATCCAGCGCTACAAGGGTCTGGGCGAGATGGACGCCGACCAGCTGGCCGAGACGACGATGGATCCGCGCCATCGCACCCTGCGTCGCATCAACCTCTCCGACCTGGAGTCGGCGGAACAGGTGTTCGACCTGCTCATGGGCAACGATGTGGCCCCGCGCAAGGAGTTCATCTCCAGCTCGGCGGCGACGCTGGACCGGTCACGCATCGACGCGTAGGCGCTCCGCTCGGCTGCCCTTGGCTGCGGCTCGGCTCCGTTCAGGGGCCGGGCCGTTGGTCGGGTGGTCGGGGGTGGACGACTGGGTTGGATGGCGCTGAGCTGGCTGGGGCTGCGTGCCGTCGGCTGGGGCTGCCTGAGCGCGGCCGGATTCGGTGATCGGCTCCGGGCGGGGACTTCGGGTTGGGCAACCAGCCCGGGTGCCGGGTGCCGGGACGCGACCGGCGGCCTGCTCGGGGTGACCGGCTGCGGAGCGCGTTCCGGCGGTCGGGCCGACCGGGCCGGACGGGCTGACCGAGCCGGACAGCCGGGCCTCGTGGCCGGGCTGATCTGGTGCGAGCGCGCTTGTGTCGGTGAGGCCCGCTCGGCGCTGCCATCCGGTCCGACCACCTCACCCAGTCTGTCCGGCCCGGTCGGCTCATCCGGCTCATCCGGCTCATCCGGCCCGTCTGGCTCATCTGGTCCGTCTGGTCCGTCTGGCTCACGCCGTCCGTCCGGTCGGCCCGCCGACCCGGGTTCTCTGCCCGGTGCCCAGCCTGTTCGGTCCGCCCGCCGGGCGAGAGGACGAGGCTGCCGGCCAGTCCGCGACCAGCGGTGTTCAGCAGGGTTCTCCACCCAGGGGTGGAGCTCCTGACCTCCCCGAATCCACCCATGATCCACCCTGGCTCCGATCTGCGGACCTGCACGATTCCGTAGCGTCGAAGGCGTCGGCAGCGCTGGCTGTCGGCATCGTCTTCCCGCTCACGGAGGCAGCGATGTCCGGGCTAGTCAACACACTGGTGATCGTGGCCGTGGTCGCACTGGTGATCGTGCGGCAGTTCCGCGCAAACCGCGTCGACACGGACCGCCGATGGTGGATCCTGCCCGGCGTCCTGGCCGTCATAGCGCTGCGTGACCATGGTCTGCTGGATGCTCATCACCACACCGCTTCGGTGCTGCTGATCGCCGCCGAGCTGACGGTGGGCCTGGCGACCGGAGCCGGCTGGGCGTGGACCACCCGGGTCTGGGTGGAGCCGGACGGCGCGGTGTGGAGCAAGAGCACCAAGGCGAGTGCGGGCGTCTGGGGCGTCGGCATCGGTCTGCGCCTGGGTCTCTTCGCGTTCGGCGCGCTGCTGGGCGTCCACCAGAACAGCTCGGCCCTGCTGCTGGCGCTCGCGGGCACCCTGCTGGTCCGCTCCGGGATCCTGAGGTGGCGCGCACAGTCCCTGCACCGGTCGTCCGCGTCCGCGCACCAGCCCTCCGTACACGGCACGGCGTACGGTGACCACGAGGTCCGGTCCGCGTGGAAGGAGCGCGTGTGACGGAGAACGCCTGGACCCGCTGGCCCTCTCGGGAGGCGCTGGACCGCAAGCAGGTCACCCGGCCCAGGCGGCTGCTGGCCTGGTCCGTCCGGCTGCTGGTGCTCGGGGCGCTGCTGTGGAGCGCCTTCCACGACAGCCGCGTCCATGGATGGGGCGCGGTCGCCGGCGTCGGCGGAGTCCTTGCGGCAGGTGCGTTGGCCTGGGCCTTCTTCCAGACGACACTTGACCACCGACTGTGGTCGTCCATGGCGCTCATCCTCCTGTTGCTGGGGCTCGCGGTCGGGGCCCAGGCCGCCGGCTTCCGGTCTCCGGCCGTCGTTCTGTGGTGCGGGTGCGCCATCGCTGCGTTGGAGCGGCTGCCGCTGGGGGCCGCGCTGCCCGTGGCCTCGGTCGGCCTCGCCGCCTTCGCCGCGGTGGACGACGACGTATGGCTGACCACGGCCGCCGCCATCGGGGGCATGGCCCTGGCGGGATACGCACTGCGTCTGGACGCCGAAGCTCGGGGCAGCGCCCAGCGGCTGCTCGCCCAGGAGCGTGCGGCGAGGGCGGCCGAGGCGGAGTCGGCCGCGCTCGCGGAGCGGTCCCGTATCGCCCGGGAGATCCACGACGTGCTGGCGCACAGCCTGTCGGCGCAGCTCGTGCATCTGGAAGCCGCCCGGCTGCTGATCGAGCGGGGTGCGGACCGCGATCGGATCCTCGAGCGTGTGGTGGCGGCTCGCGGGATGGCACGCGACGGTCTCGACGAGACCCGGCAGGCGCTGTCCGCGCTGCGAGGCGAGCTGACGCCGCTGGAGGACTTCCTGACCGACCTCGTGCGGACGGCCGAGGGCGCCGAGGTCACTGTCGGGGGTGAACGCAGAGCGCTGCCGGCCGAGGCGTCCCAGGCGGTGCGCAGGGTCGCCCAGGAAGCCCTGACGAACGCCCGCAAGCACGCCCCGGGGGCGAAAGTGCGGGTGCGGCTGGAGTACGGCGCCCATGAAGTGACTCTGGACGTGCGGGACTCGGGGGGTTCGCCGGGGGAACTCGCCCAGGCGGGCGGCGGGTACGGTCTGTTGGGGATGCGGGAGCGTGCCGAGCTGCTGGGCGGGTCGCTCGACGCCGGACCGGACGAGGAAGGATTCGTGGTGACGCTGAAGGTGCCGGTATGACGGAGGAGGCGGAGATGAAGACCGCCCGGGTCGTGGTCGCGGACGACCAGACCGTCGTCCGGGAAGGCATCGTGATGCTGCTCGGGCTGCTGCCGGGGGTCGAGGTCGTGGGCGCCGCCGGGGACGGGAACGAGGCGGTGAGGCTCGTCGCTGAGCTCGCTCCGGACGTGGTGCTGATGGACCTGCGTATGCCCCGCTGCGACGGGGTGGAGGCCACACGACGCATCCGGGCCGAGCATCCCGGAACGCAGGTCGTGGTGCTCACGACCTATGCGGACGACGAGTCCCTGTTCCCGGCGCTGAGAGCGGGGGCGCGGGGATATCTCACCAAGGACGCGGGCGGGGACGAGATCGTACGGGCCGTGCACAGTGTCCTGTCCGGGGACGCGGGGCTGTCGCCGAGCGTTCAGCGTCGGCTTCTGGAGCGTCTGTCGGCGCCGGAGCCGGAGCCGGTGGAGGCCGCCGTCCCGCCGGACGGGCTCACGGTGCGGGAGACGGAGGTGCTGATGCTGATCGCCGAAGGGCTCGACAACCAGGAGATCGCCCGCAGGCTCCATGTGTCCACGGCGACGGTGAAGACCCACATCAACAACATGTTCGCCAAGACGGGACTCAAGGGTCGTGCCCAGGCGGTGCGTTACGCGTTCGGCAAGGGGTTGGTGCGACCGCCTGCAGGGTGAATGGCTTGTTGGTCACCTGATGGGGTGAAGTACGCAGGGAAGAGAAGTCGGGGATCTATCCGTTCTGTCCATCCTTGGGCATGCAGTCAAGCAACGGTCGTGCCCGTAGCAACGGGGACGGTCCCGAGAGATCCGGCGAGTACCGCCAAGCCCAGGGCCCGCCGTTCGTCGAGGCGCCGGGAGAGGTGTGCTACGAGGACCCGTGGTACGACGCCCTGGCGTCGGGCTGGGGCGAGTCGGGCACCGTGAACGTGCCCCCGGCCGAGGTCCCGGCGGGGCGCCGAAGCCGGGAGGACGGACGTCTGGCAGCCGCCCAGGTCTATCTGGAGGTCCAGCGCAGCGAGGCCTTCCAGGAGGTGCGCAGCCGGTACCGGAAGTTCGTGACGCCGGCGGTCGCCGGCTTCTTCCTCTGGTACGTGGCGTACGTCGTGACGGCGACGACCGCGCCCGGGTTCATGGCGCGGCCGGTGGTCGGCGCGGTGAACGTGGCGTTGCTCGCCGGGCTCGGACAGTTCCTCAGCACGTTCCTGCTCACCTGGGCCTACGCCCGGCACGCACGGCTGCGCCGGGACCGTGCGGCGCTCGAACTGCGCTGGGACACACAGGAACTGACGCGTGGCGCGACGGGCGGTGTGTCGTGACCGGCCATCATCAGACGCTGGCGTTGCTGCTGTTCAGCGCCTTCGTCGCGGTCACGCTGGGGATCACGACGTGGGTGAGTCGCAACCGGCATGGTTCGGAGGAGGAGTTCTATGTCGGCGGGCGGCTGTTCTCGCCGATGGAGAATGGTTTTGCCATCGCGGGCGACTACATGTCGGCGGCCTCCTTCCTCGGCATCTCCGGGCTGATCGCGCTCTTCGGCTACGACGGGCTGCTGTACTCGGTGGGCTTCCTGGTCGCCTGGCTGGTGGTGCTGTTCCTCGTCGCCGAACTGGTGCGCAACTGCGGGCGGTTCACGCTCGCCGACGTGGTCGCCGCGCGGATGAGCGAGCGGCCGGTGCGGATCGCGGCGGGAACTTCTTCGGTCACGGTGTCCGTTCTCTATCTGGTGGCGCAGATGGTGGGTGCGGGCAGCCTGGTCGCGCTGCTCCTGGGGAACACCGGCGAGGCGGCGCAGTCCTGGGCGGTCATCGGGGTCGGCGCGCTGATGGTGATCTATGTGTCGTTGGGAGGGATGCGGGCCACCACGTGGATTCAGATCGTGAAGGCGGTTCTGCTGCTGGGCGGCACCATCGCGCTCACGGCGCTCGTTCTGGTGCGCTTCCACGGCGACTTCGACCTGTTGCTGCGCACGGCGGCCGAGCGCAGCGGGCACGGCACGGCGTTCCTGGCGCCCGGGCTCAAGTACGGCGGGGACTGGACGTCGCGCTTCGACTTCATGAGCCTGGGGCTGGCACTGGTGCTGGGCACGGCGGGGCTGCCGCACATCCTGTCGCGCTTCTACACCGTTCCGACCGCGCGGGCGGCCCGGCGGTCCGTGGTCTGGTCGATCGGGCTCATCGGCGGCTTCTACCTGATGACGATCGTGCTCGGCTTCGGCGCGGCGGCGATCGTCGGCCCCCAGGCCGTACGCGGCTCGAACGCGGCCGGGAACACGGCGGTGCCGCTCCTGGCGCTGGACCTGGGCGGCGGCGCCGACTCCACGGGAGGCACGGTCCTGTTCGCGGTCGTGGCGGCCATTGCCTTCGCAACGATTCTCGCGGTCGTCGCCGGGATCACGCTGGCTTCCTCGGCGTCGGTGGCGCACGACCTGTACGCGTCCCTACGTCGCAAGCACGCCAAGCCGCGTAGTGAGGTGGCGGTGGCGCGCATCGCCGCCGTGGGTATCGGAGTGGTCGCGATCGCCCTCGGTCTGCTGGCCCGCGATCTGAACGTCGCCTTCCTGGTCGGGCTGGCCTTCGCGGTCGCAGCGTCCGCAAATCTGCCGGTGCTGATGTACTCCCTGTTCTGGCGGGGCTTCACCACACGGGGCGCCGTGTGGGCGGTGTACGGCGGGCTGGTGCCGGCCCTGGCGCTCGTCGTGCTGTCGCCGGTGGTGTCGGGCAGCCCCGAGTCGCTCTTCCCCGGCGTGGACTTCCAGTACTTCCCGCTGCAGAACCCCGGCCTGGTCTCGATCCCGCTGGGTTTCCTCGCCGGCTGGCTCGGGACGGTCACCTCGGCCGAGGTCGCGGACGAGGCCAAGCACGCGGAGACCGAGGTGCGGTCGCTGACGGGGGCGGGCGCCGTTTAGCGGGCGGCTCCCTCATCGTCGTAGGGACCCTTCACCCTCGTAGGGACCCTTCATCCTCGTAGGGACCCTCATGCTCGTAGGGACCCCTCGTCTTCGTAGGGCTCCCTCGCCTTCGTAGGGCGTCAGGGAGTTGTTCTATGGGGCCACCCAGGCGTAGCGGTGTTCCGGGCGGCCTGTGTCTCCGTACTTGAGGGAGAGGTGCAGGCGGCCGGCCTGTTCCAGATGGCGGAGGTAGCGCTGGGCGGTGGAGCGGCTCAGGCCGGTCTCGGCGGCGACCTCGTGGGCCGAGAGGGGGTGGTCGGCGCGGTGCAGGACGGCGCAGATCAGGTCCGTGGTCGGCTCCGAGTGGCCGCTCGGCAGCCCGGGGATCGACGGCGCGGGCGCCGTGCGCAGGGCGCCGAAGATCCGGTCGACCTGTTCCTGGCCGGCGATGCCGTGGCCGCCGACCCGGTCCACCGTGCGGCGCAGGGCGGCGTAGGAGTCGAGGCGGGTGCGCAGCGCGGCGAAGGTGAACGGCTTGACCAGGTAGTGGAGGGCGCCGAGGCGCATCGCGGTCTGCACCGTCGTGACGTCGCCGGCCGCCGTGATCATGATGACGTCGGTGCCGTGCCCCTGTTCCCGCATGCGGTGGACGAGTTCGAGGCCCGTCCCGTCGGGCAGGTAGTGGTCGAGCAGGACCAGGTCGATGGTCCCGCGCTGCACGCTGGCGAGCGCTTGGGCGGCACTGTGCGCGCGGGCGGCCACCCGGAATCCGGGAACCTTTCCCACGTACTTGGCGTTGATCTCGGCGACACGGAAGTCGTCGTCCACCACCAGGACGTCAATCATCGGGCCTCTCTCCGTCAAGGCCAGGAGGGCGTTAAGCCCATGTTTCGGCTCCGCTGTTGTAGCGCGCGCAAAACGAGCACAACAGGCTCTTGCAAGCAAAAGAAGCGCATGCGCTCAGAAGGCTGATGCCGTCTCCCTGGTCACCTCTACCGTCCCCGGCCATGAGCGCACACACCAGCCCCGCCATCGAGCTGCGGGGTGCGAGCAAGGTCTTCAGGACCCCGTCGGGGGCCCCGCACACGGCCGTGCGGGACCTCGACCTCACGGTCGGCCGCGGCGAGTTCGTGGCCGTCGTCGGACCGACCGGCTGCGGCAAGTCGACCACGCTGACCCTGGTCAGCGGCCTGGAAGAGCCCACCCAGGGCGAGGTTCTGGTCGCCGGGCAGCCCGTGCGGGGCGTCGGCGACAAGGTCGGCTTCGTCTTCCAGCAGGATGCGACGTTCCCCTGGCGCACGGTCCTGTCCAACGTGATGGCGGGCCCGCGTTTCCGGGGCGTGCCCAAGGCGGAGGCGAAGCGGCAGGCACGCGAGTGGCTGGCCCGGGTCGGGCTCGCCGCCTTCGAGGACCGCTACCCGCACCAGCTCTCCGGCGGTCAGCGCAAGCGCGTCGCCCTCGCCGCGACCTTTGTCAACGACCCGGAGATCCTGCTCATGGACGAGCCGTTCTCGGCGCTCGACGTGCAGACCCGGGCCCTGATGTCGGACGAGCTCCTCGAGCTGTGGGAGGGCACCGGCGCGTCCGTCGTCTTCGTCACCCACGACCTGGAGGAGTCCATCGCGCTGGCCGACAAGGTCGTCGTCATGACCGCGGGGCCCGCCACCGTGAAGCACGTCTTCGACATCGACCTGCCGCGGCCCCGCAAGGTCGAGGCGGTGCGTCTGGAGCCGCGGTTCATCGAGATCTACCGCGAGATCTGGGAGTCCCTCGGCGAAGAGGTCCGCATCACCCGCGAGAGGAGTGCCTCCCATGTCGCCTGACGTCCTCAGCACACCGGTCGTCGACACGGTCAAGACGCCGGATCGCGCGCACTCACGCGCGCGTGCCGCACGCAGACGCAAGATCCTCGTCAGCGTGTGCCGCCTGCTGCTCCTGGTGGCGGTGCTCGGCCTCTGGGAGGGGCTCTCCCGGGCCAAGGTCATCGACCCGTTCAACTTCTCGATGCCCTCGAAGATCTGGGACCAGATCCACACCTGGGTGACGCACGGGACCGCCCTCGGCTCCCTGGGCGAACAGATCTGGTACACGCTCCACGAGGCGCTGCTCGGCTGGGTCATCGGGGTGGCCGCCGGGGTCGTGTGCGGGATCGCGCTCGGGCGCATCGCCTTCCTAGCCGACGTCCTTGGTCCATACATCAAGGTGCTCAACTCCATACCCAGGATCGTCCTGGCGCCGATCTTCGTGATCTGGTTCGGACTCGGCCCCGCCTCCAAGGTCGCCTCGGCGGTCGTGCTGGTGTTCTTCCCGGTCTTCTTCAACGCCTTCCAGGGAGCCCGCGAGGTCGACCGCAACCTCGTGGCCAACGCCCGCATCCTCGGCGCGAGCGACCGCAGGGTGACCCTTCAGGTGGTCGTCCCGTCCGCCACGTCATGGATCTTCACCAGCCTCCACGTCAGCTTCGGCTTCGCCCTCATCGGCGCCATCGTCGGCGAGTACATCGGCGCGACCAAGGGCATCGGTCTGCTCGTCGCGCAGTCCCAGGGCACCTTCAACGCGGCCGGCGTGTACGCCGCGATGGTCATCCTCGCCGTCGTCGCACTCGTCGCCGAGGGACTGCTGACCTTCGCCGAGAGCCGCATCTTCCGGTGGAAGCCGGCGGGCTCGGACCACTGATTCCTCCGGTTCCCGCCCAGTTCCCAGAGCTGACCCTTCAGGGCGCCGCCGGCTCCCCCTTCGTTGAACGATCCGCACCCTCACATGCCTCACCCCCACATGCCTCACCCCCGCATCGCCCTCTCACAAGGACGTGAACCCGCCATGCGCATCACCGCCAGATACACCGCCCTGGCCGCCGCCGGCCTGCTGGCCCTCTCCTCGCTCACCGCCTGCGCCAACGACGCGGCCTCCACCGCCTCCACCGGCTCCGGCAGCAAGGGGGACGGCAAGGGGACGAAGGTCAAGATCATGGTCGGCGGCCTGGACAAGGTCATCTACCTGCCCGCGATGCTCACCCAGCGCCTGGGCTACTTCGACGCCGAGGGACTCGACGTCGAGCTGCTGAGCGAGCCGGCCGGCGTGCAGGCCGAGACCGCGCTCGTCTCCGGCCAGGTCCAGGGCGCCGTCGGCTTCTACGACCACACCCTCGACCTTCAGGTGAAGGGCAAGGCGGTCGAGTCCGTCGTGCAGTTCTCGCACGCTCCCGGCGAGGTGGAGATCGTCTCCACCAAGGCGGAGGACGACATCACCTCGCCCAAGGACTTCAAGGGCAAGAAGCTCGGCGTCACCGGCCTCGGGTCCTCGACCGACTTCCTCACCAAGTACCTCGCCGTCAAGAACGGCGTGAAGGTCAGCGAGTTCACGCCGGTCGCCGTGGGCGCGGGGCCGACCTTCATCGCGGCGCTCCAGCAGGGCGCGATCGACGGCGGCATGACGACCGACCCGACCGTGGCGACCATCCTCGACAAGAAGGCGGGGAAGGTCCTCCTCGACATGCGCACTCCGCAGGGCTCCGAGGACGCGCTCGGCGGGCCGTATCCGTCGTCAAGCCTGTACATGCAGACGGACTGGGTCAACAGTCACAAGGACACGGTCCAGAAGTTGGCCAATGCATTCGTCAAGACGCTCAAGTGGATGTCCACCCACGGCGCGACCGACATAGCTGACAAGATGCCGGCGGACTACTCCCAGGGCAGCAAGCTGCTGTACGCGGTGGCCATCAAGAACACGCTGCCGATGTTCACCGACGACGGCGTGATGCCCAAGGACGGCCCCGAGACCGTGGAGAAGGTCCTCAAGGCGTTCAACCCCACCATCCAGAACGCCACGGTGGACCTGAGCAAGACCTACACGACCGAGTTCGTGGACAAGGCGACAGGGTGACGAGGTGTGGGATGACGGAATGACCGTCTGACGGAATGACCGTCTGACGGTCGAGTGGGCGGTGGGCCGGAATCCGTATCCCAGGAGGGCACGGTTCCTTCCCCCGCCCCCATGGGCCGTGCCCTCAGGCGCGGGTCGCCCACACGTAGCGGTGTTCCGGGCGGCCCGCGTCGCCGTACTTCAGGGTCAGCCGGGCCCTCCCCGTGCGCTCCAGGAGCTTCAGATAGCGCTGGGCGGTCTGTCGGCTCACTCCCGTCCGATCCGCGATCTCCTGGGCCGACAGGGGCCCTTCGGCGTTCATCAGGGACTGGCGTACGAGCTCGGCGGTGGTGGGGGAGTGCCCTTTGGGCAGCCCGGGCTCCGAGGGCGCGGACAGGGCGCCGAAGATGCGGTCGACGTCGGCCTGCTCGGCCTCGCCGCCGCCGTCCAGGGTGCGGCGCAGATCGGCGTACGCCTCCAGCTTGGCGCGCAGGCCCGCGAAGGCGAACGGTTTCACCAGGTACTGCAGGGCGCCGTGGCGCATCGCGGCCTGCACCGTGGTGACGTCCCGCGCCGCGGTCACCATGATCACGTCGGTCTGGTGGCCGCGCCGGCGCATCTCCTGGACGACCTCGAGACCCGTCTCGTCGGGCAGATAGTGGTCCAGCAGGACCAGATCCAGATGGGGCAGCAGTTCGAGCTGGCGCAGGGCGTCGGCCGCGTTGTGCGCCTCGCCGGCGACATGGAAGCCCGGCACCTTCTCGACGTAGGCGGCGTTGACCCGGGCGACTCTGGTGTCGTCGTCCACCACCAGGACCTCGATCATCGCGTGTCCTCCTCGGCCGTGCTCCGCGCCGGTGCGGCCAGAGCGGGCTCCAGGGGGCCTGTCAGAGCGGATTCCGGTGCGGATTCCGGTGCGGGCTCGGCCAGCGCCTCCGGCAGGACGACGGTGAACTCCGCGCCCCCGCCGGTCGCCTCGCCGACCGCGGCGCTGCCGCCCTGCCGCTCGGCGAGCCTGCGGACCAGGGAGAGCCCGATGCCCCGCTTGCCGTGCGCCGGCGGCTTCTTCGTGGACCAGCCCTCGGTGAAGACCAGCTCCCGCTGCTCGGCCGGGATCCCGGGCCCGGTGTCGCACACCCTGAGGACGGCGGTGCGGCCCTCGGCGCGCAGTTCGATCTCCACGCGCGCGTGGGGGGTGCCCGCGACGGCGTCGAGCGCGTTGTCCACGAGGTTGCCCACGACGGTGACCAGCCCGCGCGGATCGACCAGCCGGTCGGGCAGCCGGGTGCGGTCCGAGACCCACAGGGCGACCCCGCGCTCCGCCGCGACGGTGGCCTTGCCGACCAGCAGGGCGGCGAGCAGCGGGTCCCCGATCTTCTCGGTCACCTGCTCCGCGGTGACCCGGTGGTCGCCGACCACCTCTCCGACGAAGTCCACGGCGTCGTCGTACATCTCCAGTTCGAGCAGGCCGAGCAACGTGTGCATGCGATTGGCGTGTTCATGGTCCTGGGCGCGCAGCGCGTCGATCAGGCCGTGCGTGGAGTCCAGCTCGCGGCCGAGCTGCTCCAGCTCGGTGCGGTCGCGCAGGGTGGCCACGGCGCCGTCGTCGTCGGTGGGCATCCGGTTGACGACCAGGACGCGGTGCCCGCGGACGGCGATCAGATCCGTGCCGGTCACCCGGCCGGCCAGCACGTCGGCCGTACGGCCCTCCCCGAGCGCCTCGTCGGGGGAGCGGCCGACCGCCTCCTCCCCGATGCCCAGGAGGCGCTGGGCCTCGTCGTTGAGCAGCCGGACGCGGCCGGCCCGGTCCAGGGCGACGACGCCTTCCCGGATGCCGTGCAGCATCGCCTCGCGCTCGGCGAGCAGCGCCGAGATATCGGAGAAGGCCAGGTCACGGGTCTGCCGCTGGACGCGGCGGGAGATCAGCCAGGCGGCCAGCGCGCCCACGGCGAGTGCGCCGCCCGCGTACGCGAACAGCCCCGGGATGGCGTGGATCAGGCGGGCCCGCACGCTGTTGTACTCGATGCCGACCGAGACCGCTCCGACGATCGTGCCGTCGCTGTCGCGCAGGGGGACCTTGCCGCGGGCGGAGCGCCCCAGGGTGCCGTTGTCGATCTCCATCACGTCCTTGCCGGCCAGGGCCTGGCTCGGGTCCGTGGAGACATGGCCGCCGACCTGCTTGGGGTCGGTGTGCGACCAACGCGTGCCGTTGAGGTCCATCACCACGACGTACTCCGCGCCGCTGGCCTTGCGGATCCGTTCGGCCTCCTGCTGCACCGGGCCGTCGACCGTCGGGGCTGTGGTGCGCAGATCCTCGGCGATCTGCGGCACCGCCGCGGTGGTCTGCGCGATGGCCAGCGCGCGGCTCATCGCCTGGTCGTCCAGCTGGTCGCCGAGCGGGGCCAGGAACAGCCCGGTCGCGAGCACCACGACCCCCGCGGTGATCGCCAGCTGCATGAGCAGGAGCTGCGAGAACATGCGCCGCGGCATGCCGAGGCGCAGGCGACGGGCGGGGGGAGAGGGGCTCATACCCAAGACGGTACGTGGGTGGACCCGCGCAGCCGTAGGGGTGTGTGGTGTGGATCTCTTGACCGGCTCAAGAGGAAACGGTTCGGCCGCGCCTGGGACGAGGTCCGGACGGGGTTACGGGATGGGCGGTCGGGATGGGCGGTACGGGTGGTGCGGGACGGGGATACGGGGCTTCAGCGCGCCGTCGCCGTCAGCCGGTGCGTCGCCGTCCGCGCGTGCGCCGCTGTCGGCTCGTGCGCTGCTGTCCGCGCGTGCGTCGCTGCCGGCTTCTGCGTCGCCGGCAACTCCTCCACCGCCACCACGTCCATCCGCCCGGGTGAACCGAGGACCGACGCCCCGCAGCTCTCCGCGCGCGGCGGCTGCGACGCGACCTGGGCCACGACGACCCGCCAGCGGCGTCCGTCGGTGTGCGCGACGGTCACCTCCCAGCGCGGCGCCTCCCCGGCGGTGAGGACGACGCCGAGCGCCTCTGCCGCGTCCTCGCCGGTCACCCCGCGCACGGCCAGCTCCGCCGCCTGGCCGGGCCGCTCCCAGGCCGAACGTCCTCGGCACCCCTCCAGGACGATCCGGCCCTCCTGGACGCCGTGCAGGACCTCCTTGACGGTGTGGGCCTCGGCGCGCCCGTACGCGTAGCCGTACGGCAGGACGAGCAGTGTGGGGGAGAAGCGATGTCCGCCCAGATGAGTGACCTCCCAGGCGCCCGCCACCCCCGACGCGGCGAGTTCGGCGGCGAGCGGGCGGCCGAGCAGGGCGCAGCAGCGGTCGCGCTTGCCGTTGGTGCAGACGAGGGCGAGCGGATCCCCGGTGTGGGCACGGCCCCGGACCGCGGTGTCGAAGGTGTGGTGGTCGCCCCGGCCGAGCGCGGCGAAGTCGATGTCCAGCAGCTGCCCCGGATCGTGGGTCGCGGCGCTGCGCAGCCACGTCTTCCCGGGGGCCGTGTGGGCCGCGTACACCTGGCGCAGCGGCGGCGCGCCGAAGTCCGCGTGACGTCCGGGACGCCGGATGAGCGCGATCCGTACGCCCGTGTCCCGCACGGCCGCCTCCAGGGCGCGGCCCAGCGCTCGGTCCAGGTGGCTCGAGACCAGCGCGTCGGCGCCCCAAGGGCCGGGCTGTTCCAGCAGGAGCCAGGTCGTTGCCGTGGCCGCGGTTCCGGACAGGGGCTCGTCGAGGTCCCGCGAGACGGTCGCGCACGTACTCACAGAGGTGAGCCTAACCTGACTTGACGCGACGTGACTTCCGGCGGGGCATGTTTCCCGCCCCCGCCCGCCCGCGTCCCCGGCTCCCGCCCGCGTCCCCGGCTCCCGCCCGCGTCCCCGGCTCCCGCCCGCGTCCCCGGCTCCCGCCCCCGCCCGCGTCCCCGGCTCCCGCCCCCGCCCCCGTCCCCGGCTCCCGCCCCCCGCTCCCGCTCTGCCCCCCCGGCTCCCGCCCCGCGTCCACGCGCGCGTGGGTGCACGTGAAACCGGGACAGCGTCCCCTGCCCGCCCACGTGGCCCGTCCAGCCTGCCTACGTCGGCAGCGGTCGGGGCGGCTGAGGGCCCACGTAGTGGCCGCTGGGGCGCATACGGAGCGGGCGCTCGCCGTACTCCTCCAGGGTGTGGGCGATCCAGCCCGCCGTACGGGCGACGGCGAAGATCGTCTCGCCCGCCGAGGCCTCCATCCCGCAGGACGCGGTGAACACCGCCAGCGCCAGGTCCACGTTGGCGTGCAGCGGGGCGTGCCGGGCGGTCGTCGCCGCGATGTCGCGGGCCGCGGCGAGCGCGGGCGCGGCGTCGGGGATGTCCTCCAGGAGGGCGAAGAGGGCACGCGCGCGTGGGTCCTCGCCGGGGTAGAGCCGGTGGCCGAGGCCCGGGATCCGGCGGCCCGCGCGCAGCTCCTCCGCGATCACGGGGGCGGCCGTGCCGAGGTCCAGCACCTCGAGCAGCAGGCGGTGGGCGAGGCCGCTCGCCGCGCCGTGCAGCGGTCCCTCGATGACGCCGAGCCCGGCGGAGACGGCCGCGTAGGCGTGTGCCCGGGCCGACGCGGCGACGCGCACCGCGAGCGTCGAGGCGGCCAGGTCGTGGTCGGCGAGCAGGCCCAGCGCCGTGTCCAGCACGCGCAGCCGCGCCTGCTCGGCAGGCCGCCCGCTGAGCCGCCTCCACAGGCGGCGGGCCAGGGAGCCCTCGTCCGGGTGCTGTTCCCGGTCCTCGTCTTGGTAGGTGAGCGGCTTCGGCGGGAGGGCGGCGACTAGGGTGGGGATCAGGATGCGCGCGGTGCCGAGCACGGCCTCCTCGGACAGGTCGTAGCGCAGGGGGTCCGCGACCGAGGCGGCGATGGCGGCGACCCGCAACCGGTCGACGGGGCCGGTGTGCTCGGGCAGCGCGGCGACCGCGTGGCGGGCGGCCTCGACCGAGGGCTCCGGCGCGGTGAAGGCGGCTCCGGGGTGCATCCGGCCGGTCCACAGCCACTCGGCGACCTCTTCGTAGGAGTGCCGGGCGGCCAACTCGGTCGCGTCGACGCCCCGGAAGTAGTACCGGTCCGTGTCGATGAACGTGAGGCGGGTGCGTACGGACAGGTCGGCGCCCGATCCTGGACTCCCGGCGCTCTCCCGCCTGTTGCGCCGGGCGAGCGCCCCGACCTCCTCGGCGTCGAAGGTGCTGCCCCGGCCGCCGGACACCCGCCGGCTGCTGAGCCGGCCGCGGCTGACGTACGCGTACACGGTCTCGGGTTTCACACCGAGCAGTTCGGCGGCCTCCTTGGTGCTCAGCCGTCGGTCGGGGCGGCCGGGGCCGGGGTCTTGATCGCGCATGGGGGTCACCGTAGTGGCAGCGCGGCGCCCGTCGACGTGACAGAAGAAGGCCCCGGCGTCGCGCTCGGCGGTCCGGGGCCTTTCTCGAAAAGAGCCCGGGCGTTTGTCCCGGGCCGGTCTCAGGCGTCCGGAATATCGGCCTTCGCGCGAATGAGGGTCTCGCGGGAGATGACGACGATGCGTTCGTAGTCGGCGCGGGAGGCGTCGGACGGAAGGCCGGGGTCCAGTGAATCCGTGGCATCCGTACCGATAACGGCGAAATTCCCGTCGGCAAGCTCGAAAATATCGGGGCAATTCGCTCCGCTCACACTTCCCCGAGCGTGCGGAGATGCACCGATCCGACGGATGATCTGACTCACTGTTGCTTCCCTTGGGTCCGATGGCTTGCGCACGACGACTGCGCGGCGCAAGGCGGTCCCTGTGGGGTGCGCTCGTCATCCGGCGGCGTAGGCGGCGGTCTGGTGGGGTCCCCTACGCGATCAAGCGTGAGTCAACTCCCTGACGTCCCGCTTAACCGCGTACTTCACCTGTTCGTTATGGGCCGTGGGTGTGAATTCGCCGACGGGGTCGCGAGGCCGGAAGTGCGAGCCCTCGGCTGCCGGAGTGCGCCGAGGACCGGGGTAAGTCAGGTGCTCGGAGGTTCGCCGACCACCCACCATTCGTCCGTGTCGGACTCCTCGAGTTGTGTCAGGAGTTCGTCCACCATGCGGCCGAGTTCCGCCTCGTCCGAGCCGTCGGCAATGGTGGCCCGCTGGTGTCTGGTCGCGTACCAGTACTCCCGTACGACAGGATTCTGCAGAATGCCCCGGATGTAACCGAAGAACTCTTCGCGGGAGATATTGCCGATCCGGTAATAAAAGAGCGCGTTCGTGTAGAGCGCGTTGGCGTAGAGGTACTGACGTCGCTGCTTGGTGGACACGGGCGCCTCGAAGAGATCCAGCACCTCCGCCAGTTCGGGGTCGTCGATGGCCTTGCTCAGCAGTTCCCAGTGCAGGCGCTGCTGGTTGGCCAGGTTGGTGTGCTGCTGGGAGTGGGCGGTGCGTTCCAGGTGTTCCAGCCGTACGCGCAGTGCCTCCAGCGCATGGCGCTGGGCCGCCATGGTGACGAGAGCGCCCGCGGCCATGCCGGCGGCCGCCGCGGCGACCGCGCCGAGTCCGCGGACCCCGGATTTCTGTGTGGCCATGTCAAAAACCCCCGATCGGGCGGCCGTGCGCCGGTCGTCGGGGTGCGGGCGGGCTGACGGGGACCGGCGAGCGGCGGGCGGCGCGTGCCGTCTCCCAGAGTGCCGAGCGGCTCTGATCGGCGGGGGAGGCGGAGGGGAGGCGCACGGAGGGAAGCGAGGGTCGCACGCCAGGGCGCCTTGCCCAACGTCTGCCCCGCGCGGGCGGTTGACAAGCGTTCACTCCGGGGTGATTCCCACGGCTCGTATCCTGGGTCGGCATTCCATCCCCGGACGCGCGCCCGGCCGTGAGCCGGTGCACGCGGAGGCGCCAGAGAGGTCGCACGTGACGCAGAGCCCCAGTCCGCGGCAGATCCCGGTCGTCGTTCTCGCCGGGTTCCTCGGCTCCGGGAAGACGACCCTGCTCAACCATCTCCTGCACCGCAGCGGAGGCAGCCGGATCGGCGCGATCGTCAACGACTTCGGCGCCATCGAGATCGACGCCCTCGCCGTGGCGGGCGCGCTCGGCGACTCCACCGTCTCCCTCGGCAACGGCTGCCTGTGCTGCGCCGTCGACGCCAGTGAGCTCGACGTCTACCTCGAGCGGCTGGCCCGTCCCTCCGCCGGCCTCGACGTCGTCGTCATCGAGGCCAGCGGCCTGGCCGAACCCCAGGAGCTCGTGCGGATGGTGCTGGCCAGCGAGCACCCGGGGATCGTGTACGGCGGGCTCGTCGAGGTCGTCGACGCCGCCGAGTTCGAGGAGACCCGCGCGAAGCACCCCGAGATCGACCGGCACCTCGCGCTCGCCGACCTCGTCGTGGTCAACAAGCTCGACCGGGCGCCCGACGCCGACCGCGTCCTCGGGCTCGTCCGGTCCCTGACCGACCGGGCCGCCGTCGTCCCGGCCGCCTACGGCCGCATCGACCCCGAACTCCTCTTCGACTGCCGGCCGAGCCGGGAGCGCATCGGGCAGCTCTCCTTCGACGACCTGCACGAGCACGACGACGATCCCCACGCCGAGCACCTGCACACCGGCTACGACAGCCTGTCCTTCGTCTCCGAGACCGCCCTCGACCCGCGCCGGTCGATGGAGTTCCTCGACAGCCGGCCCGAGGGGCTGTACCGGATCAAGGGGTACGTCGGCTTCGGCGCCCACGACCCCGCCAACCGGTACGTCGTGCACGCCGTCGGCCGCTTCCTGCGCTTCTACCCGGAACCCTGGCCGCCCGCCGAGCCCCGCCTCACCCAGCTCGTCCTCATCGGCTCCGGCATCGACACCGCGGCCCTGGGCAAGGAACTCGACGCATGCCGGCGCGACGACGCCCCACATGCCGACGAGCGCGCCATGTGGGGCGTCCTGCGCTACGTACAGGATCCCGAGGAGTACGTACACGGGTCCGAGGAACGCGTACAGGATCCCGAGGAGTATCTACCGGAACCCGAGGAAGAGGCCTTCCCGGAGGGTTAGATCGGGCCGGCCACCACCGACACCGTCTTCGCCAGCGACACGCCCGAACCGTCACGGCGCGGGTCGATCTCCGGAAGCTCGACCGGGGTGCCGTTCTTCTGCGCGGCCTTCGCCGGGACGGGCCCCGCCCAGGCCAGGGACAGGCAGTCCTCGCCCTTCAGGAACCGCTGGCAGCGCACCCCGCCTGTGGCCCGGCCCTTGCGCGGATACTGGTCGAACGGGGTCAGCTTGGCGGTCGTCTGGACGGAGTCGTCCAGGGTGCCGCGTGAGCCCGCGACCGTGAAGACCACCGCGTCCGCCGCCGGGTCCACCGCCGTGAACGAGATCACCTTCGCGCCCTCGACGAGCTTGATGCCGGCCATGCCGCCCGCCGGACGGCCCTGCGGGCGCACCTGCGCGGCCTGATAGCGCAGCAGCTGGGCGTCGTCCGTGATGAAGACCAGGTCCTCCTCGCCGGTGCGCAGTTCGACCGCGCCGACGATGCGGTCGCCCTCCTTGAGGGTGATGACCTCCAACTCGTCCTTGTTGGTCGGGTAGTCGGGCACGACCCGCTTGACGACGCCCTGTTCCGTGCCGAGCGCAAGGCCCGGGGACGACTCGTCGAGCGTGATCAGACAGATCACCGTCTCGTCGCCCTCCAGGGAGACGAACTCCGTCAGCGGGGCGCCGCCCGAGAGGTTCGGCGCCGACGCCGTGTCCGGCAGCTGCGGCAGGTCGACCACGTTGATCCGCAGCAGTCGGCCGGACGAGACGACCGCGCCGATCTCGCCGCGCGCGGTGGCCGGCACGGCCGAGACGATCACGTCGTGCCTGGTGCGCGGGCCGGCCTCCTCCTCGGTGTCCTCGGCGCTCTCCGTGGAGGGCTCGCCGTTCGCCGTACGGGCCAGCAGTCCCGTGGAGGACAGCAGGACGCGGCACGGGTCGTCCGCGACCTGGAGCGGCACCGCGGAGGTCGTGACGCCCGACGACTCCAGCAGGACCGTACGCCGCTCGGTGCCGAACTTCTTGGCCACCGCGGCCAGTTCGGCCGAGACCATCTTGCGCAGCTCGGCGTCGGAGTCCAGGATCCGGGTCAGCTCGGCGATCTCCGCGTTGAGCCGCTCCTGCTCGGCCTCCAGCTCGATGCGGTCGAACCTGGTCAGCCGGCGCAGCGGGGTGTCCAGGATGTACTGGGTCTGGATGTCCGACAGCGAGAAGCGCTCCATCAGACGCTGCTTGGCCTGCGCGCTGTTGTCGCTGGAGCGGATCAGCCGGATGACCTCGTCGATGTCGACGAGCGCCGTCAGCAGGCCCTCCACCAGATGCAGCCGGTCGCGGCGCTTGGTCCGGCGGAACTCGCTGCGGCGGCGCACCACCGTGAAACGGTGGTCGAGGTAGACCTCCAGGAGCTCCTTGAGGCCCAGCGTGAGCGGCTGGCCGTCCACCAGCGCCACGTTGTTGATGCCGAAGGACTCCTCCATCGGCGTCAGCTTGTACAGCTGCTCCAGGACCGCCTCCGGCACGAAGCCGTTCTTGATCTCGATGACCAGGCGCAGGCCGTGCGCGCGGTCGGTGAGGTCCTTGACGTCGGCGATGCCCTGGATCTTCTTCGAGCCGACCAGGTCCTTGATCTTGGCGATGACCTTCTCGGGGCCGACCGTGAAGGGCAGCTCGGTGACGACCAGGCCCTTGCGGCGGGCCGTCACCGTCTCCACCGACACCGTGGCGCGGATCTTGAAGGTGCCGCGGCCCGTCTCGTAGGCGTCCCGGATGCCCGAGAGGCCGACGATCCGGCCGCCGGTGGGCAGGTCGGGGCCCGGGACGTGCCGCATCAGGGCGTCCAGATCGGCGGCCGGGAAGCGGATCAGATGGCGGGCGGCGGCGATGACCTCGCCCAGGTTGTGCGGCGGCATGTTCGTGGCCATGCCGACCGCGATGCCCGACGAGCCGTTGACCAGGAGGTTCGGGAAGGCGGCGGGCAGCGCCACCGGCTCCTGCTCCTGGCCGTCGTAGTTCGGCGCGAAGTCGACCGTGTCTTCGTCGATCGACTCCGTCATCAGGCTTGTCGCCTCGGCCTGACGGCACTCCGTGTACCGCATCGCGGCCGGCGGGTCGTCGTTGCCCAGGGAGCCGAAGTTGCCGTGGCCGTCGACCAGCGGCACGCGCATGGAGAACGGCTGGGCCATGCGCACCAGGGCGTCGTAGATCGAGGCGTCGCCGTGCGGGTGCAGCTTGCCCATGACCTCGCCGACGACGCGGGCGCACTTGACGTACCCGCGGTCGGGGCGCAGGCCCATCTCGTTCATCTGGTAGACGATGCGGCGGTGCACCGGCTTGAGGCCGTCGCGGGCGTCCGGCAGGGCGCGGGAGTAGATGACCGAGTACGCGTACTCGAGGAAGGAGCCCTGCATCTCGTCGACGACGTCGATGTCGAGGATCCGCTCCTCGTACGACTCGTCGGGCGGCGGGGTCTTCGTGCTGCGGCGGGCCATCGCTGCCGGCTCCTTGCTGGGGCGTGTGACGGGATCTGACGCGGACCATTGTGGACCGTGGCACTGACAGTGCGGGCGAGGACCCGGCGTCGGCCGTCCGGCCCTGCGCCGGGAGGCATCTCCTTCACGGCTGCCCGCAGGCTACGCGATCTCGCTCTCGGCGTACGCCGTCCGGGAACTTCGCCGACCGTCCGCACGCTTGCATACAGTGGCAGGACCGGCAGGAAAAACGCGGTTTCCACGACCGCGTCCGCGATCGGAAGGGACGTACATGCCCATGGGTCACACGGCCACAGCCCAGGCAGGCTCCGGGGGCCTGACAGCGACCGAGCACCGCCTGGCCAACGGCCTGCGCGTGGTGCTCTCGGAGGACCGCCTGACCCCCGTAGCGGCGGTGTGCCTCTGGTACGACGTCGGCTCGCGCCACGAAGTCAAGGGCCGCACCGGCCTGGCTCACCTCTTCGAGCACCTGATGTTCCAGGGCTCCGGCCAGGTCAAGGGCAACGGTCACTTCGAGCTGGTCCAGGGCGCCGGCGGCTCCCTCAACGGCACCACCAGCTTCGAGCGCACCAACTACTTCGAGACCATGCCCGCTCACCAGTTGGAGCTCGCCCTCTGGCTGGAGGCCGACCGCATGGGCTCTCTGCTGGCGGCCCTGGACGACGAGTCCATGGAGAACCAGCGCGACGTCGTGAAGAACGAGCGCCGCCAGCGCTACGACAACGTCCCCTACGGCACGGCGTTCGAGAAGCTGACCGCCCTCGCCTACCCGGACGGCCACCCCTACCACCACACGCCGATCGGCTCCATGACCGACCTGGACGCGGCGACCCTGGAGGACGCGCGCGCGTTCTTCCGCACGTACTACGCGCCCAACAACGCGGTCCTGTCGGTCGTCGGCGACATCGACTCCGCGCAGACGCTCGCCTGGATCGAGAAGTACTTCGGCTCCATCCCCGGCCACGACGGCAAGCCCGAGCCCCGGGACGGCTCGCTGCCCGACGTCATCGGCGAGCAGCTGCGCGAGGTCGTCGAGGAGGAGGTCCCGGCCCGCGCCCTGATGGCCGCCTACCGCCTGCCGCAGGACGGCACGCGCGCGTCGGACGCGGCCGACCTGGCGCTCACCGTCCTCGGCGGCGGCGAGTCCTCCCGCCTGTACAACCGGCTCGTGCGCCGCGACCGTACGGCCGTCGCGGCCGGGTTCGGCCTGCTGCGGCTGGCCGGCGCGCCCTCCCTGGGCTGGCTGGACGTGAAGACCTCCGGCGACGTCGAGGTGCCCGTGATCGAGGCCGCCATCGACGAGGAGCTCGCCCGGTTCGCCGAGGAGGGCCCCACGGCCGAGGAGATGGAGCGCGCCCAGGCCCAGTTGGAGCGCGAGTGGCTGGACCGGCTCGGCACGGTCGCCGGCCGCGCGGACGAACTGTGCCGGTTCGCCGTCCTGTTCGGCGACCCGCAGCTCGCCCTGACCGCCGTCCAGCGGGTCCTGGACATCACGCCCGAGGAGGTGCGGGAGGTCGCCAAGGCCCGACTGCGCCCCGACAACCGCGCGGTGCTCGTCTACGAGCCGACCGCCGCCGAAGCCCCCGCCGACCAGGACGAGAACGAGGAGGCGGCGCAGTGACCGAGCTCGCCACGATGGACTTCCACCCCCAGCCCCAGGCGGGCGAGGCCAGGCCGTGGGCGTTCCCGGCGCCCGAGCGCGCCGCGCTGGACAACGGCCTGACGGTCCTGCACTGCCACCGCCCCGGCCAGCAGGTCGTCGCCGTCGAGGTCCTCCTCGACGCGCCCTTGGACGCCGAGCCGGCCGGCCTCGACGGCGTCGCCACGATCATGGCGCGGGCCTTCTCCGAGGGCACCGACAAGCACTCCGCCGAGGAGTTCGCCGCCGAGCTGGAGCGCTGCGGCGCCACCCTCGACATGCACGCCGACCACCCCGGCGTCCGCCTCAGCCTCGAAGTCCCGGCCTCGCGCCTGGCCAAGGCGCTCGGCCTGCTCGCCGACGCCCTCAGGGCGCCCGCGTTCGCCGACAGCGAGATCGAGCGCCTCGTCCGCAACCGCCTGGACGAGATCCCGCACGAGCTGGCCAACCCCTCCCGGCGCGCCGCCAAGGAGCTCTCCAAGGAGCTGTTCCCGGCCACCGCGCGCATGTCGCGCCCCCGCCAGGGCACCGCGGAGACCGTCGAGAAGATCGACGCCGCGGCCGTACGCGCCTTCTACGAGAGGCACGTTCGCCCGTCCACGGCCACCGCCGTGGTCGTCGGCGACCTCACCGGCATCGAGCTGGAGGCGCTCCTCGGCGACACGCTGGGCGCCTGGACGGGCTCCTCGGCCCAGCCGCGGCCGGTGCCGCCGGTGACCGCCGACGACACCGGACGGGTCGTCATCGTGGACCGCCCCGGCGCCGTCCAGACGCAGGTGCTGATCGGCCGGATCGGCGCCGACCGGCACGACCGCGTGTGGCCCGCCCAGGTCCTCGGCACGTACTGCCTCGGCGGCACCCTCACCTCCCGCCTGGACCGCGTCCTGCGCGAGGAGAAGGGCTACACCTACGGCGTGCGGGCGTTCGGGCAGGTCCTGCGGTCCGCGCCGGACGGCACGGGCGCCGCGATGCTCGCCATCAGCGGCTCCGTCGACACCCCGAACACCGGTCCCGCCCTGGACGACCTCTGGAAGGTGCTGCGCACCCTCGCCGCCGAGGGACTGACCGACGCCGAACGCGACGTGGCCGTGCAGAACCTGGTCGGTGTGGCGCCGCTGAAGTACGAGACCGCCGCAGCCGTCGCCGGCACGCTGGCCGACCAGGTCGAGCAGTACCTGCCCGACGACTTCCAGGCGACGCTGTACCGGCAACTCGCCGCGACCGGCACGGTGGAGGCCACCGCGGCGGCCGTGAGCGCCTTCCCCGTGGACCGTCTGGTGACCGTCCTCGTCGGCGACGCCGCGCAGATCAAGGAGCCGGTCGAGGCGCTCGGTCTCGGCGAAGTGAAGGTCGTCGCCGCGGAGTAGGCCGAAGCGGCGGCACGCGCGTGTGGGGCCCTGGTCGACGGAAGCGTCACCAGGGCCCTCAGATGTCCGAATTGGGGCGGAGGTTGCCCGTCTGCCCTGTGGGATGCGCTACAAAACCCGTCATCGGCTTGGGGATGGGGAGCCGCCCCGCTTAGCTTCGTCCGGGCTGTTCGTCAGGCAGTGCGCCGCATCCGCGGCAGCGGACAGTCATCGCCGAGTCCCCGCATGGCGCGAGCCAGGGGAGCCGGGGACCCTCCCTCCTGTCGCCGCGTTCGCGGCTGGAGGGGCCCAGAAGTCCCTGGGGTGAATCGGACGCCCGCGCAGGTCGCGAGGGCGCCCGTAGGAGACCTTCCTGCTCCGAACCCGTCAGCTAACCCGGTAGGCGAGAGGGAAGGAAAGGACACCCCCGACTTCATGGCGTTCACCTGCGCCCCCGGGAAGCACCGTCGGCCCAGCCGGATGAAGCGCACCACCGCCCGCGCGGCGGGCGTCGCGGCGCTCACCACCACCGGCGTCGTCGCCACCGTCGCCTCCCCGGCCCTCGCGGCCGAGCCCACCCCCGAGCAGACCGGGCTGATCCCCGTCGTCACCGCCGGCGAAGCCGTCGCCGAGCAGATCGACGACCAGGTCGCCGTGCAGATGAAGGCCGCCTACGAGGAGGCCGCGCGCGAGGCGGCCGCCAAGAAGGCCGTGGAGGAGCGCGAGGCACGCGTGCGTGCGGCCCGTGAGGCCGAGCGCAAGCGGCTCAACGCCTTCGTGCTGCCGATCACCGGCTCCTACGTCTCCACCGGCTACCACGCCAGCAGTTCGCTGTGGTCCTCCGGCAGCCACACCGGCATCGACTTCCACGCCGCGAGCGGCACTTCGGTGCACGCGGTCGGCCTGGGCACCGTCGTCGAGGCCGGCTGGGGAGGGTCGTACGGCAATCAGGTGGTCGTCAAGATGAACGACGGCACGTACACCCAGTACGGCCATCTGTCGTCCATCGGCGTCTCGGTGGGCCAGCAGGTCACCCCCGGCCAGCAGATCGGCCTGTCCGGCGCGACCGGCAACGTCACCGGCCCGCATCTGCACTTCGAGGCCCGCACGACGGCGGAGTACGGCTCGGACATCGACCCCGTCGCCTACCTCCGCACGCACGGCGTGAACCTCTGACGACGTTCGGCGACAGATCGTCGAGCCCCGGCCCCCGTGGCCGGGGCTTTCGTCGTTTCCGAGGCCCTGCTGTCCAAAAAATATCCCTGGATTCCGGCCCGCCATCGGAAATTCCCGCTCATTGCAATAGAGTCACTGAACACGTCAATCGTCGACGTTTCACGGGGATTAAGGCGGAGGTCCGTCATGCGTATTCCGGCGCACTCGGTGTGCACGGCCATCCGGGACGACATCGTCGCGGGTGTCTACGAGCGCGGCAGCCGCCTCACCGAGGAACTCCTCGCCCGCCGCTACGGCGTTTCCCGCGTTCCGGTCAGAGAGGCGCTGCGCACGCTGGAGGCGGAGGGCTTCGTCGTGACGCGGCGGCACGCGGGCGCGTGCGTCGCCGAGCCGACCGAGCAGGAGGCCGCCGACCTGCTGGAGATGCGCATGCTGCTGGAGCCGCTCGGCGCCTCCCGGGCCGCCCAGCGCCGCACCGAGGCCCATCTCAAGGTGCTGCGCGGGCTCGTCCGGCTGGGCCAGGAACGCGCCCGGAGGGGCAACAGCGAGGATCTGCGCTCGCTGGGCAGCTGGTTCCACGAGACGCTCGCCCAGGCCTCCGGCAGCCACGCCCTGACGTCGACGCTGACCCAGCTGCGCCACAAGATCGCCTGGATGTACGCGATCGAGGCGCCGGCCAACCCCGTGGAGTCCTGGGCGGAGCACGGCGCGATCGTGGACGCGGTGGCGCGCGGCGACGGGGAGCGTGCGCGGGCGATCACGGCGCTGCACACCGAGCGCGCGACGGCCGCGCACCGGCTGCGCTTTTCCGCCGGAGCCGACCGCCAGGACCGTGTGAGGACTTCGCAACATCCCGTAAACATGACGGGCCTGCGTCATTAACACGAGGGCCGTATACAAAGAGAAGATAATTCGCGGGGCGCTATTTATGCTGCCCGTTGAAGGGAAATGCAAAGGGCCCGCCCGATAATTCGGACGAGCCCTTCGGAGTTGCGGCGCGATGTCTTTGAGGTCAAGGCCGCCGCAACCGTCGATTTCCCGCTCAGACGGTCTCGGGGAGTTCCTCGAGACCCTCGGCGACCAGCTTCGCCAGTCGGTCGAGCGACGCGTCCGCGCCCTCGGCCTCGGAGGCGAGGACGATCTCCTCGCCGCCCTGGGCGCCCAGGCCGAGAACGGCCAGCATGGAGGCCGCGTTGACGGGGTTGCCGTCGGCCTTGGCGATCGTCACCGGGATGCCTGCGGCCGTGGCGGCCCGGACGAAGATGGAAGCGGGGCGGGCGTGAAGGCCCTCGGCCCAGCCGACGTTGACGCGGCGCTCAGCCATGTGATGCTGCCCTTCGGTGTTCAGGTTGTCTAGACCAGTGTTCCACACGTGAAGCGTGTGAGGGAGGGTCCGTGTGAACCGTCCCGGTGTGGTCGTCGGATCGCGGCCTCGATCCGACGTCCGTCCTCCACAGACTGCCTCGCGCCGTTGTCGTACGCGAGCCGTACTCTGGGCCCCATGCAGAGCGCGTCGGACCGGCACGAGTACCCCGCCCACTGGGAGGCCGACGTGGTGCTGCGCGACGGCGGCACCGCACGCATCCGCCCCATCACCGTCGATGACGCCGAGCGCCTGGTCAGCTTCTATGAGCAGGTCTCGGACGAGTCGAAGTACTACCGCTTCTTCGCGCCCTACCCGCGCCTGTCCGCAAAGGACGTCCACCGCTTCACGCACCACGACTTTGTGGACAGGGTGGGACTCGCGGCCACGGTCGGCGGCGAGTTCATCGCCACCGTACGCTATGACCGGATTGGTGCCGACGGCATGGCCGCCTCCGCGCCCGCCGACGAGGCCGAGGTCGCCTTTCTCGTGCAGGACGCCCACCAGGGGCGCGGTGTCGCCTCCGCCCTCCTCGAGCACATCGCGGCCGTCGCGCGCGAGCGGGACATCCGCCGGTTCGCCGCCGAGGTGCTCCCCGCCAACAACAAGATGATCAAGGTGTTCACGGACGCCGGATACACCCAGCAGCGCCACTTCGAGGACGGCGTGGTCCGCCTGGAGTTCGACCTCGAACCCACCGAGCGCTCCCTCGCCGTGCAGCGCGCGCGGGAGCAGCGCGCCGAGGCGCACTCCGTAGGGCGGCTGCTCGCGCCCGGCTCCGTCGCCGTCGTCGGCGCCGGCCGCACCCCCGGCGGCGTGGGCCGAAGCGTCCTGGGCAATCTCAGGGAGGCCGGGTTCGCCGGACGCCTGTACGCCGTGAACAAGGCGTTCCCCGAGGACCTGAAGGAGTTCGACGGGGTCCCCGCCCACCGCTCGGTGCGCGACATAGAGGGGCATGTCGACCTCGCGGTCGTCGCCGTCCCGGCCGAGCACGTGCCCGAGGTCGTCGCAGAGTGCGGCGAGCACGGCGTACAGGGACTCGTCGTCCTCTCCGCCGGCTACGCCGAGAGCGGCCCCGACGGACGCGAACGCCAGCGCCAACTCGTGCGGCACGCGCGCGCGTACGGGATGCGGATCATCGGCCCCAACGCCTTCGGCGTCATCAACACCTCCCCGCAGGTGCGGCTGAACGCCTCCCTGGCCCCGGAGATGCCGCGGCCCGGCCGGATCGGCCTCTTCGCCCAGTCCGGCGCCATCGGCGTCGCCCTGCTGTCCCGGCTGCACCGGCGCGGCGGAGGCGTCACCGGCGTCACCGGCGTGTCCACCTTCGTCTCCTCCGGCAACCGCGCGGACGTCTCCGGCAACGACGTCCTGCAGTACTGGTACGACGACCCCGACACCGACGTCGCCCTCATGTACCTGGAGTCCATCGGCAACCCGCGCAAGTTCACCCGCCTCGCCCGGCGTACGGCGGCGGCGAAGCCGCTGGTCGTCGTCCAGGGCACCGGCACCGCCCCGCAGGGGCACGCCGTACGGGCGACGCGGCTGCCGCACGCGACGGTGTCCGCGCTGCTGCGGCAGGCCGGCGTGATCCGCGTGGACACGATCACCGAACTGGTCGACGCGGGCCTGCTGCTGGCCCGCCAGCCGCTGCCGACGGGACCGCGGGTGGCCATCCTCGGCAACTCCGAGTCGCTGGGGCTGCTGACGTACGACGCCTGCCTCTCCGAGGGGCTGCGGCCGCTGCCGCCGCTGGACCTGACCACGGGGGCCTCGGCGGAGGACTTCCATGCGGCGCTCGCGCGGGCGCTGGCCGACGAGACGTGCGACGCGGTGGTCGTCACGGCGATCCCGGCGATCGGCGAGACCTCGCCCGGGGACGCGGAGCTGGCTCAGGCGCTGCGCTCGGCCGCGGTCGTGGCCCCCGCCAAGCCGGTGCTGGTCGTGCACGTGGAACTCGGCGGCCTGGCGGAGGCGCTGTCGGCCGCGACGAGCACCGCACCGCGCGCCGCGGAGACGGCCCCCCGCGCGCGGGCCGCGACACCGGACGCGGGAACTCCGGACACCGGAACACGGCTGCCCGCCGATACTCGGCCGCCCGCCGCCGCACGGCCGCCCGCCGGTGCACAGCCGCCCACCGACACCCGCCCGCCCACCGCCGCCGAAGCCCCCGAGGGAACGCACCTCATCCCCGCCTACCCCGCCGCCGAACGCGCGGTCCGCGCCCTCGCCGAAGCCGTGAAGTACGCGCAGTGGCGGCGCGAGGCCGCCGACCCCGGCAAGGTGCCCGAGTACGAGGACATCGACGAGAAGGGCGCCGCCGCCCTGATCGAGAGGCTCCTCGCGCGCGGGCAGGGCCTCACCCTCGGCACGGAGGAGACCTGCGAGCTGCTCGGCCGCTACGGCGTCCACCCCCGCCGTGCGATCCCCGCGCCCACCCCCGACGAGGCCGCCCGCGCCGCCCACGCCCTCGGCTACCCCGTCGCCCTCAAGGCCACCGCCCCGCACCTGCGCCACCGCGCCGACCTGGGCGGCGTACGTCTGGATCTCGCGGACGAGGAACAACTGCGGCGGGCGTACGCCGAGTTGACCGGGCTGTTCGGGGCGCCGGAGCAGCTGCGTCCGGTCGTCCAGGCGATGGCCCCGCGCGGGGTCGACACAGTCGTCCGCTCGGTCATCGATCCGGCCGCCGGAGCCGTGCTGTCCTTCGGGCTCGCCGGGGCGGCCTCCCAGCTGCTCGGGGACATGGCCCACCGACTGGTTCCGGTCACCGACCGCGACGCGACCGCACTGATCCGCTCGATCCGGACGGCCCCGCTCCTCTTCGGCTGGCGGGGCTCGACCCCCGTCGACACCCCCGCCCTGGAGGAGCTGCTGCTGCGGGTCTCCCGGCTGGTCGACGACCACCCCGAGGTCGTGGCGGTCACCCTGGAGCCGGTCGTCGTCGCCCCGCACGGCCTGAGCGTCCTCGGCGCCTCGGTCCGCCTCGCGCCCCCGCCCGCTCGCGACGACCTCGGTCCCCGCACACTGCCCGCGTACTGAGCCGAGGACCGGACCGCGCGCTGAGCCGAGGACCGAACGGCGTACTGATCGGCGTACCGAACCGCGCACCGAACCCGCGTACTGAAGGCGTCCTGAGCGGTGCCTCGCAGTCAGTGGGTCCCCGTAGGATGGAGGACATGGCCAAGACCAGTACGACGACCCAGGGGCTGCGCTCGGCGATCGAGCGCAGCGGCTACTACCCGGCCCTCGTGGCCGAGGCGGTGGAGGCCGCCGTGGGCGGCGAGCCGATCCGGTCGTTCCTGGTCCACCAGGAGACCACGTTCGACCAGAACGAGGTGCGTCGGCATGTGACCGTGCTGGTCCTCACCGGCAACCGCTTCATCGTCAGCCACACCGACGAGCAGGCCGCCGACACCACGTCCCCGACGCCGTACGCCACGACGTCCACGGAGTCCGTGAAGCTCGGCCGGATCTCGTCGGTCGTGCTGAGCCGGGTGGTCGCCAACCCGGAGTCGTACACGCCGGGCACCCTGCCGCGCGAGGTCGTGCTGACCATCGGGTGGGGCGCCGTCTCCCGCATCGACCTGGAGCCGGCCGCCTGCGGCGACCCCAACTGCGACGCCGACCACGGCTACACGGGCAACTCGACGGCCGACGACCTCAGCCTGCGCGTCAGCGAGGCGGGCGACGGCCCGGAGACGGTGCGCCAAGCGCTCGCCTTCGCGCAGTCGCTCTCCGAGGCGACCGCGGACGTCACCCGCTGATGGCTCTGCCCGCCCCCTGGGACCACCCCGAACCCCTCGCGGTCGCCTCCGCCCCCGTCCCCGCGTACGGCTCCGGCTCCCTCGCCGACCTGCTGCCCACGCTGGCCGCCGGTATGGGCGTGCCCGGCATGACCGCGGCGATCGAGGAGCTGACCCCGGCCGACCGCAACTGCGTCTTCCTGATCGACGGCCTCGGCTGGGAGCAGATCAAGGACCACGCCGACGAGGCGCCCTATCTGCACGCCCTCCTCGGCAGCTCGCGCGGCGGCACCGGACGCCCGCTCACCGCCGGCTACCCGGCGACCACCGCGACCTCCCTCGCCTCCGTCGGCACCGGCCTCCCGCCGGGCGCCCACGGCCTGCCCGGCTACACCGTGCGCAACCCCGCCACCGGCGCGCTGATGAACCAGCTCCGCTGGCAGCCCTGGACGGACCCGCACGCCTGGCAGCCCTACCCCACCGTCTTCCAGCTCGCCCACGCGGCGGGCGTGCACACGGCCCAGGTGTCCTCGCCCGCCTTCCAGAGCACCCCGCTGACCAAGGTGGCCCTCAGCGGCGGCACGTTCCACGGACGGCTGACCGGCGAGGAGCGCATGGACCTCGCCGCCGAGCAGCTCGCCGCCGGCGACCGCTCCCTGGTGTACACGTACTACGCCGAGCTGGACGGCGCCGGGCACCGCTACGGCGTCGCCTCCGACACCTGGCGCGGCCAGCTCATGTACGTCGACCGGCTCGTCCAGCGCCTCGCCGAGCAGCTCCCCCCGCGCAGCGCGCTCTACGTCACCGCCGACCACGGCATGGTCGACGTGCCCTTCGACGACGAGCACCGCATCGACTTCGACGCGGACTGGGAACTGCGCGCCGGGGTGGCCCTGCTGGGCGGCGAGGGCCGCGCCCGGCACGTCTACGCGCTGCCGGGCGCCGAGAACGATGTTCTGACCTGCTGGCGCGAGGTGATCGGCGAGCAGTTCTGGGTGGCCTCGCGGGACGAGGCGATCGCGGCCGGCTGGTTCGGCCGCCCCGACGGGATCGACGAGCGGGTGTACGCCCGCCTCGGCGACGTGATCGCGGCCGCCCGGGACGACGTCCTGATCATCGCCTCCGAGCGGGAGCCCAAGGAGTCCGCGATGGTCGGCAACCACGGCTCCATGACCCCTGCCGAGCAACTGGTCCCCCTGCTCGAAGTACGCTCCTGAAGCGCATCGCTCTCTTCCCTCTTTGCCGAAAGGTGCTCAACTCCCCATGCCCGAGCTGGTGTTCTTCTCCGGAACCATGGACTGCGGGAAGTCGACGCTGGCGCTGCAGATCGAGCACAACCGGTCCGCGCGCGGCCTCCAGGGCATGATCTTCACCCGTGACGACCGTGCCGGCGAGGGCAAGCTCTCCTCACGACTCGGCCTGGTCACCGACGCGGTCGAGGTCGAGGACGGACAGGACCTGTACGCGTCCCTCGTCGACCACCTCTCGCAGGGCGGCCGCGCGGACTACGTGATCGCGGACGAGGCACAGTTCCTGGCCGAGGAGCAGATCGACCAGCTCGCGCGCGTGGTCGACGACCTCGGCATCGACGTCTACGCCTTCGGCATCACCACCGACTTCCGCTCCAAGCTGTTCCCCGGCTCCCAGCGCCTCGTCGAACTCGCCGACCGCGTCGAGGTCCTCCAGGTCGAGGCCCTGTGCTGGTGCGGCGCCCGCGCCACGCACAACGCCCGCACGGTGGGCGGCGTCATGGTCGTCGAGGGCGCGCAGGTCGTCGTAGGCGATGTCGACCAGGCGGACACCGTCGGCTACGAGGTCCTGTGCCGCCGCCATCACCGCCGCCGTATGACGTCGGCGTCGGCCCGGGCGGCGGCCCTGTCCCCGGACGTGCTGCCGGTGCACCAGCTCTAGAGCGCGCCCGACCGCCTGAGCGAGCCCTCCCTAGCGAGGTCCCTCGATGAGGGCGAAGCGGGCCCCCTCGGGGTCGGCCACCGTCGCCACGCGCCCGTGGGCGCTGTCCCGGGCCGGGGCGAGGACGCGCCCGCCGAGGTCGGTGACGAGGGCGAGGGAGGCATCCGTGTCCGCCGCCTCGAAGTACGTCATCCAGTGCGGACCCTGGTCCCGGGGCAGGCTGTTGCCGACGCCGTGCAGGCCGGCGACGGGACGGCCGGCGACGTGCAGGGTGACGTAGTCGAAGTCGGCGGAGACCACGGCCTCCTCCTCGTAGCCGAATACCGTCTCGTAGAACTTGGCGACGCTCTCGGTCTCGAAGGTCACCAGTTCGTTCCAGGCGGGCGTGCCGGGGACGCCGGTGAGGTCCGTGCCGGGGTGGGCCACCGCCTGCCAGATGCCGAAGACGGCGCCCGCCGGATCGGAGCCGATCGCCAGCCGGCCGGCGTCGGCGGCGTCCAGCGGGCCGACGCCGATCGTGCCGCCGCACAGCCGTACCGTTTCGGCGGTCGCGTCCACGTCGTCCGAGGCCAGGTAGGGCGTCCACGCGACGGGCAGATGCCGGTCCGGGGGCAGTTGGCCGATGCCGGCCACCTCACGGCCGTCGAGCAGAGCCCGCACATAGGGGCCCAGCTGCTGTGGACCGGGTTGGAATTCCCAACCGAACAGCTCGCCGTAGAACGCCTGGGTCGTCGTCAACCCGTGCACCATCAGACTCACCCAACAGGGTGTGCCGGTCGCGTACCGAGCGTGCGCCGCGCCGTTCAGGCCGGCCGACCCGCGTCCCTCGGTCATCGTCACTCTCTCCTCGGCCCCTCGCGGTGGCCGCGTCGCTTCCGCTCTCCGGAACCGAGCCGGTGGTGTACGCACCACCCCTGGCGTCACGCCCTCGGGCGGACCGCCGCTCCGTGCCCCGGGACGGAGGATGCCCGATGTGCCGTCTTCCCTCGGTGTCCGTACGGTTGTCGCCCTATGTCGATCGCCTGTACGGCACGTGCCCGATCCCGTACGCCTCGTGATCGGGCCTGTCCGGCCGAGCACAGTAGCCGGACATGGGCGATGGGGCCACCCCGTGCGCAAGGATGGTGGCCATGAACGCCATCATCTCCGCATCCGAACTCGCGAGCGACCTGACGGGGGCCAACCCGCCGGTCGTGCTCGACGTCCGCTGGCAGCTCACCCTGGCGAAGGCGGCAGGGGAGCCGCCGTTCGACGGCCGGGCCGCGTACGCCGCCGGACACGTGCCCGGCGCGGTCTACGTCGACCTGGACCGGGAGCTCGCCGGCACGCCCGGGACCGGCGGCCGGCATCCGCTGCCCGACGTCACGGAGTTCGGCGCCGCGATGCGCCGGGCGGGCGTCTCGGCCGGCCGGCCGGTGGTCGTCTACGACGGCGGACAGGGCTGGGCGGCGGCCCGCGCATGGTGGCTGCTGTGCTGGACGGGTCACCCGGACGTGCGGGTCCTCGACGGCGGGTTGCCGACCTGGGAGGGGGAGCTCTCGGTCGACGTCCCCGCGCCCCTGGAGGGCGACTTCGCGCCGACGCCGGGGGCCGTGGGCCTCCTCGACGCGGACGCGGCCGCCGCGCTCGCCGGCTCCGGGGTGCTGTTCGACGCCCGCGCGGGGGAGCGGTACCGGGGCGAGGTCGAGCCGATCGACCGGGTCGGCGGGCACATTCCGGGCGCCGTGTCCGCGCCCACGACCGCCAACGTGGGCCCGGACGGCCGCTTCCTGCCCGCCGAGGAGCTGCGCAGCCGCTTCAAGACGCTGGGGGCCCACGACGGGGCCGAGGTGGGCGTGTACTGCGGCTCGGGCGTCTCCGGCGCCCACGAGGTGCTGGCCCTGGCCGCGGCGGGCATCCCGGCCGCGCTGTACGTGGGCTCCTGGTCGGAGTGGTCCTCGGACCCGGCCCGACCGGTCGCCGTCGGCCCCGACCCCCGATGACCCCTCCTCGCGCGAAGGCGTGACGCGGGCCCGCGTCACGCGGGTGCGACGCGGACATGCGGGAGGGCCGCACCGAACAGGTGCGGCCCTCCCGTACGTATCAACCGGTGTGCGCCCCTGCGGCGGCCCACTCCCGCTCCTTCTTCTGCTACCCCTGCTACTTCTACTACTCCTGCTTCTTGCGCCGGGTCCCGAACACGATCTCGTCCCAGCTCGGCACCGCGGCCCGGCGGCCCGGACGGACGCCGTCCGCCTCGGCCTGCCGGTCGGTCGCGCCGATGAGCCGGTCACGGTGGCTGCCGACGGAGCGCGGCATGAGCACGTCCGCGTAGGCGGAACCGGCGGACGCGGCGGGGGCCGGGGGCTCCTCGGCGTCCGGATCCTGCTCGTCCGGCTCCTCTGTCGGGGGCTCCGACGGACGCTCCGGGACGACCAGGTCGCCCCGGAAGCTCGGCACCGCCTCCAGCAGGCTGGTCAGCGAGTCCCGCTCCCGCTCGCCGACGGCCTCCTCGGCCGGTTCGGACGGCGGCGCGGGCGGAGTCGGCCGTTCCAGGGCGCGGTCCATCGTGCGGTCGCGCGGCAGCCGTGCGATCCGCGGGACGAACGGAAAGCTGGGCTCCGGCGCGGTGAGGTCGTCGGACTCACCGATCAGCGAGCGCGCCTCGTCGTCGACGGCCTGGACGAGCCGCCGGGGCGGGTCGTACGTCCAGCTCGCCGAGTGCGGTTCGCCCGCGACCAGATAGACCAGCAGGACTTCCCAGGTGCCGTCGTCGCGGCGCCACGAGTCCCACTGGACGGTGTCCTTGTCGGCGCCGCGCAGCAGCAGCCGCTCCTGGACGGCTTCGCCGAGCTGTGGCCCGGCCGCGTTCTCTCCGGGCCGGCGGACGGGCGTCTTGCGGGCCCGCTCGGCCATGAAGGCGCGCTCGGCCAGCACGGGGCCCTCGAAACGCCGTACGCGATCGACGGGGATGCCTGCCATCTGCGCGACTTCTTCCGCGGTCGCGCCGGCACGTATACGCGCCTGGATGTCGCGGGGGCGGAGATGGCTCTCCACCTCGATCTCGATCTGGCCGAGGCGGGGACGGTCGCCGCGTACGGCGGCGCGCAGACGCTCATCGATCGGAAGCGTGTACTCCGTGCTGTCCGCAGCCTTCAGCACCAGCCGTGTGCCGTCATTCGAGACGGCCACGACACGCAGTTCGGGCATGGGGACCTCCCGGGTGGTGCCTGCCGACGTCACGTGCGTCGCTGCTTCCGCTAGTCGAGTGTGGCCTGCCCGGGTGCAGCCTGCCACAACCTTGCCGAGTTGCCCGGCGTGTCGGGCAGGGGCCCTTGATCGCCGTTATGACACGGTTACTGATTCGCCACGCTAAGTGACCAATGTCGTCACCCTGTGCAACTGGGTCCCCTCCTGGCGGTCCAGCAAGGCCCCGGACATCCTGGTGGGAGACCGGGCCCCAGGGCTCGCAACAGTACTCCATTTGGGCCACGTGCGTGGATTGGCGCGCCACCCAACTTCTGGCAAGAGGTGGGACTTGGCCGTGCTGGACGCCCTTTTGGCGATCTTGAAAGTGGTGTACTTCACGCAATCGGTAGAAATGGAACCGGTCCCGGCGCAGCTGTTCGCTACGACCCCAGAACCCTCCGCAAGTAGTCGTTCTGGAACAGGCGGTCGGGATCCAGCCGATCCCGCAGCGCGGTGAACTCGCCGAAGCGCGGGTAGACCCCGGCGAAGTACTCCGCGTCCCGGGTGTGCACCTTGCCCCAGTGCGGCCGGCCCTCGTGCGCGGTGAAGATGCGCTCGGCGGCGGTGAAGTACGCCTGATAGGGCGTGCCCTTGACCATGTGGACGGCGATGTACGCGCTGTCGCGGCCGGAGGCGGTGGACAGCGTGATGTCGTCGGCCGGCGCGGTGCGCACCTCCACGGGGAAGCTGATCCGCAGGCCCGAGCGCTCGACGGTCGTCCTCAGCTCGCGCAGCACCCCGGTCACGGCCTCGCGCGGGACGGCGAACTCCATCTCCACGAACCGCACCCGGCGCGGAGAGGTGAAGACCTTGTAGGGAATGTCGGTGTACGTCCGCGCGGACAGGGCCTTGCTGGAGATCCGGGCGATCGTCGGGATCGTGGCGGGCGCCGCGCGGCCGACCCACTGGGCCGCCTGGAAGACGCCGTTGGAGAGGAACTCGTCCTCGATCCAGCCCGCGACCTGCCCCACCGGCTCGCGCGGGCCCGCGCTGCGGTTGTTGCGCTTGGTGTTGGTGCTGCCGGTGTGCGGGAACCAGTAGAACTCGAAGTGCTCGTTCTCGGCCCAGTGTTCGTCGAACTCGGCGAGCACCCGGTCGAACGGCATCGGCTCCTCGCGCGCGCTGAGCAGGAAGATCGGCTCGACGGCGAAGGTGATCGCGGTGACGATGCCCAGGGCCCCGAGGCCGATCCGAGCGGCCGCGAACACCTCCGGGTTCTCCTTCTCGGAGCAGGTGAGCACCGATCCGTCGGCGGTGACCAGCTCCAGGCCCTTGATCTGGGCGGCGATCGAGGCGGACTCGCGTCCCGTGCCGTGCGTGCCGGTGCTGGTGGCCCCGGAGACCGTCTGCTCCATGATGTCGCCCATGTTCGTGAGCGACAGGCCCTCGCGCGCGAGAGCCAGGTTGAGTCTCTTGAGCGGGGTGCCGGCCTCGACCGTGACGGTCATGTCGTCTCGGTCGATCGCGCGTATCCCGGTCAACAGCTGAGGGCGGATCAGCACACCGTCCGTGGCGGCGATCGACGTGAAGGAGTGCCCGGTGCCGACCGCCTTCACCTTCAGCCCGTCCTCGGCGGCCCGGCGCACGGCCGCGGCCAGTTCGTCGACGGAGGCGGGCATGACCGCCCGCGCGGGACGTGCGGAGACGTTCCCGCCCCAGTTACGCCACGTGCCGTTCTTCCCGCTCGCTGTGCTGCCCAACGGAGCCTCCCCGACCCGGAGCCGGCCTGCTGAGCCGGCGGTACCCCAGGAAACCGACCGCGGCCGCGACGGCCCCGGACACCGCCGGAACCCCGTACCCGGCCCGCGCACCGGCCGAGTCGATGACCCAGCCGGCGATGGAGGAGCCGAGCGCCACCCCGACGGCGAGCCCGGTGCTGATCCAGGTCATGCCTTCGGTCAGTTGCGCGCGAGGTACGTGCTCTTCGATGAGGGACATCGTGGTGATCATCGTGGGAGCGATGGCCAGGCCCGCAACGAACAGCGCCACGGCCAGGAACGGCAAGTTTCCGACCAGTAGGAGGGGGATCATACTCACGGCCATCAGGGTGACGCCCAGCAGCCAGCGTCGTTCCGGCGCCCCCTTCGGGCGCAGCAGTCCGAACACGAGTCCGGCGACGCACGAGCCGGCCGCGTACAGCGCCAGGACGACGCTCGCGGCGCCCTGGTGGCCGCGCTCGTCGGCGAAGGCCACGGTGACCACGTCGACCGCCCCGAAGATCGCCCCCGTCGCCACGAAGGTGAACACCAGGACCTGCAGGCCGGGCGAGCGCAGCGCCGTGCCGCCGCCGCGCTCCTCGCGCGGGTGCGGCTCGGGCTCGGTGGCCCGCTGGGCGGTCAGCCAGAAGACGCCGACCGCGAGGAAGCAGGCGGCCAGCAGCGGCCCCGCCTCCGGGAACCAGGCCGTCGACAGACCGATGGAGATGATCGGCCCGAAGATGAAGCACATCTCGTCCACCACGGACTCGAAGGAGTACGCGGTGTGCAACTGCGGGGTGCCCCGGTACAGGGCCGCCCAGCGGGCCCGGATCATCGCGCCGAGGCTGGGCACGGCGCCGATGCCGGCGGCGCACACGAACAGCACCCAGTCCGGCCACTCGAAGTGCGCGGCCAGCAGCAGTCCGGCCGCCGCCGCGAGCGCGACCAGCGTCGCGGGACGCAGCACCCTTCGCTGCCCGTGCCGGTCCACCAGGCGTGAGATCTGCGGCCCGAAGACCGCGGCCGCCAGCGCGATGGTCGCCGACAGGACGCCCGCCAGCCCGTAACGGCCGGTGAGCTGGGAGACCATCGTGACCACGCCGATGCCCATCATCGACAAGGGCATCCGGCCGACGAACCCCGCGGCGGAGAAGCCCTTGGAGCCGGGGGCGGCGAACAGGGCGCGGTACGGGCTGGGCACGGAGGTCTCCGATGGGTCCGGTCCGGTCACGCGCGCGTGACGGCTCGGCGCGAGAGGGGAGAAGGCGGCTCGACACTGTCCGGTCACGCTCGGTAAGGCGTGAAGGCAGCCCATACAGCTTACGAGTTAGGCAACCCTAACGCACCAGGTGTGCACCTTTCCGCGCAGGTGGCACCCCCGCCCCCCCGCCTTCGCCCCGCACCCTCTGACCCTTCGCCCCGGCTCTCGCCCGTCACCCCGCCGTTTCCCGGCTGTCAGAGGCGGGTGGCAGGATCGACTCATGCGAGACGCGCTCGATGCCACCCCCTACGACGCCCTGCTCCTGCTCTCCTTCGGCGGCCCGGAAGGCCCGGACGACGTGGTCCCGTTCCTGGAGAACGTGACGCGCGGGCGAGGCATCCCCAAGGAACGCCTCAAGGAAGTGGGGCAGCACTACTTCCTGTTCGGCGGGGTCAGCCCCATCAACGACCAGAACCGCGCCCTGCTGGACGCCCTGCGCAAGGACTTCGCCGACCACGGCCTGGACCTGCCGATCTACTGGGGCAACCGCAACTGGGCCCCGTACCTGACGGACGTCCTGCGCGAGATGGTCGCCGACGGCCGCCGCCGCGTCCTCGTCCTCGCCACCAGCGCCTACGCCTCGTACTCGGGCTGCCGCCAGTACCGCGAGAACCTCGCCGACTCGCTGGCCGCCCTGGAGGCCGAGGGCCTCGACCTGCCGAAGGTCGACAAGCTGCGGCACTACTTCAACCACCCGGGCTTCCTGGAGCCCATGATCGACGGCGTGATCGAGTCCCTCGCCGACCTCCCCGAGGACGTCCGGGACGGCGCGCACATCGCCTTCTCGACCCATTCCATCCCCACCGCCGCGGCCGACTCCTCCGGCCCGGTCGGGGCCCACGGCGACGGCGGGGCGTACGTCGAGCAGCACCTGGACGTGGCGCGGCTGATCGTCGACGCCGTCCGCGAGCGCACCGGCGTCGACCACCCCTGGCAGCTCGTCTACCAGTCCCGCTCCGGCGCCCCGCACATCCCGTGGCTGGAGCCGGACATCTGCGACCACCTTGAGGAGCGGCACGCCGCCGGGGTCCCGGCCGTCGTGATGGCCCCCATCGGCTTCGTCTCCGACCACATGGAGGTCCTCTACGACCTCGACACGGAGGCGAAGGCCAAGGGCGAGGAGCTGGGCCTGCCGCTGCGCCGCTCGGCCACCGTCGGCGCCGACCCCCGCTTCGCGGCCGCGATCCGCGAGCTCGTCCTGGAGCGCGCCGCGACCGAGAGCGGACAGCCGGTCGCCCCCTGCGCCCTCGGGACCCTCGGCCCCGGCCACGACCTCTGCCCCGTCGGCTGCTGCCCGGCGCGCGCGCCCAAGCCCGCCGCCGCGGGCGCCGACAGCCCCTACGCGTGAGGACTCCCGTGACCGACCCCCTGCACACGGACCTGCTCGAGCTCGCCAGGGAGGCCGCCCGCCGGGCCGGCGAACTGCTGCGGGACGGCCGCCCGGCCGACCTCGCGGTCGCCGCCACCAAGTCGAGCCCCATCGACGTCGTCACCGAGATGGACATCGCGGCCGAGAAGCTGATCACGGACCTGATCTCCGACCACCGCCCCGACGACGGCTTCCTCGGAGAGGAGGGCGCCTCCAGCGAGGGCAGCAGCGGCATCCGCTGGGTGATCGACCCGCTCGACGGCACGGTCAACTACCTCTACGGGCTGCCCACCTGGTCCGTCTCCATCGCGGCGGAACAGGACGGCGAGACCGTCGTCGGGGCCGTCGAGATCCCGATGCGCGGCGAGTCGTACCACGCGGTCCGCGGCGGCGGCGCCTGGGGCACCGGCGCCTGGGAGGGCGAGCGCGCCCTGGCCTGCCGCCCCACGGCGCCCCTCGAGCAGGCCCTGGTCTCCACCGGCTTCAACTACGTCACCGAGGTCCGCGCCCACCAGGCCGACGTCGCCCAGCGGCTGATCCCGCTCCTGCGGGACATCCGGCGCGGCGGCTCGGCCGCGGTCGACCTCTGCGACGTGGCCGCCGGCCGCCTCGACGGCTACTACGAGCGCGGTCTGCACCCCTGGGACCTGGCCGCGGGGGACCTCATCGCCCGGGAAGCGGGCGCGCTGACCGGTGGACGCCCCGGAGAGCGTCCCGCACGCGATCTGACGGTCGCCGGTACCCCGGGAGTCTTCGAGCCCCTCCAGCGGCTCCTGGAGGACTTCGGCGCCTGGCACGACTGAGCCGTCACGAGGCGGACGCCTTCACGAGGCGGGCACGCGAAGGGGCCCCGGCGCTGGATTCGCCGGGGCCCCTCCGTCGTGCACGCGAACTGCTCAGACGTGCGAACTGCTCAGACGCTCGTCGCGCCGACCTCCACACCGTGGTCGGCGGCGAGGCGGCGCAGGTCGTCGAGCTCAGCCTGTTCCACCTCGACGAGGAAGTCGTCGCCCTCGTCGCGAGCCCGCGTCAGGTCGGTCTCGGTCGCCCTTATGCGCTGCAGAAGTCCTGCGGTGAATGCGTCCATGCTGCGCCCCCTCGTCCTGGGTCGTGGGTCGTTGGCACGGGGGTGTGCCGGGTTGGGAAGGGGCGATCACGTCTCCTGTAGGTGCCCAGCGCTGCCCTGCCGGGCGGCGACGGTGCCGGACACCCACGCCCGCTCTGCGGCAAGCGGAGCGCGAAGTACCACATGGTGCTGTGGCACATGCAGAGCGTGATCGCGGGGTGTAAAGCCGTCCTCCCCCTGCTCTCTTCCACGGAAACCTCAACCCGGCGAGAAAATCTGGCATTCCCGGGCTTCACACCCGTCCTTCATCCCGCTCGTCCCCGTCTTACAGCCGACTTATGGCCGAAAAGGGCAGGATGGAGGCCACACTCACCCAGCCCCCTGCCCACGCACGCTCACCGAGCGCTACGCGGGTGGACACAGGAAGGACAAGCGACGTGCGCGTACTCGTCGTCGAGGACGAGCAGCTGCTCGCCGATGCGGTGGCCACCGGACTGCGCCGGGAGGCCATGGCCGTCGACGTCGTGTACGACGGTGCGGCCGCCCTGGAGCGCATCGGCGTCAACGACTACGACGTGGTCGTCCTCGACCGTGACCTCCCGCTCGTGCACGGCGACGACGTCTGCCGCAAGATCGTCGAGCTCGGCATGCCCACCCGCGTGCTGATGCTCACGGCGTCCGGCGACGTCAGCGACCGTGTCGAGGGCCTGGAGATCGGCGCCGACGACTACCTCCCCAAGCCCTTCGCCTTCAGCGAGCTCATCGCACGCGTGCGTGCCCTCGGCCGGCGCACCAGCGTGCCGCTGCCGCCCGTCCTGGAGCGCGCCGGCATCAAGCTCGACCCCAACCGCCGCGAGGTCTTCCGCGACGGCAAGGAGGTCCAGCTCGCGCCCAAGGAGTTCGCCGTCCTGGAGGTGCTGATGCGCAGCGAGGGCGCGGTGGTCTCCGCCGAGCAGCTTCTGGAGAAGGCCTGGGACGAGAACACCGACCCCTTCACCAACGTCGTGCGGGTGACCGTCATGACCCTGCGCCGTAAGCTCGGCGAACCCCCGGTGATCGTCACCGTCCCCGGCTCCGGCTACCGGATCTGATCCGCCGTGGCCGCGACGCCCGCGCCTCCCCAGGCGCCCCCGAAGCCCACCTGGGACCCCAGGAGGCCGCAGGCCGCCCCCTTCCCGTGGCTGCGCCCGACCATCCGCATACGGCTCACGCTGCTGTACGGCGGCATGTTCCTGATCGCCGGCATCCTGCTGCTGTCGATCATCTACCTGCTGGCCGCGCAGGCCCTGAAGACGGGCAACCAGCCGCTCTTCAAGATCACGGGCGGCAGCGACATCATCAAGGTCACCAGCGACAACTGCCCCGCGATCAACAACGCCAGCAACCTCACGCTCAGCCAGTTCGACGCGGCGGTCAGCGCGTGCATCGACCACCAGCGCCAGGTCGCCCTGGACAACCTGCTCAGCCGCTCCCTGCTGGCCCTGCTCGGCCTTGCCGTGATCGCCTTCGCCTTCGGCTACGCCATGGCCGGCCGGGTGCTGTCCCCGCTCGGCCGGATCACCCGTACCGCGCGCGCGGTGGCGGGCTCGGACCTGTCCCGCCGTATCGAACTGGACGGGCCCGACGACGAGCTGAAGGAGCTGGCCGACACCTTCGACGACATGCTGGAGCGCCTGCAGCGGGCCTTCACCGCCCAGCAGCGCTTCGTGGGCAACGCCTCGCACGAGCTGCGGACCCCGCTGGCGATCAACCGCACCCTCCTCGAAGTGCACCTCTCCGACCCGAACGCGCCGATGGAGCTCCAGCAGCTCGGCAAGACGCTGCTGGCCACCAACGAGCGCAGCGAGCAGCTCGTCGAGGGCCTGCTGCTCCTGGCCCGCAGCGACAACCAGATCGTCGAGCGCAAGCCGGTCGACCTCTCCGAGGTCGCCGGGCAGGCCATCGACCAGGTGAACGGCGAGGCGGAGGCCAAGGGCGTGGAGATCCGCGGCAAGCGGGCCTCGGCCGTCGTCCAGGGAAACGGCGTGCTGCTGGAGCGCATCGCCCTGAACCTCCTGCAGAACGCGGTGCGGTACAACGTCCCGCAGGACGGCTGGGTCGAGGTGACCACCCAGGTCGAGCACGGCCAGGCGGTCCTGGTGGTGTCGAACACCGGGCCGGTCGTGCCGGCGTACGAGGTCGACAACCTCTTCGAGCCCTTCCGGCGGCTGCGTACGGAGCGCACGGGCAGCGACAAGGGCGTCGGGCTCGGCCTGTCCATCGTCCGGTCCGTGGCCCGGGCTCACGGCGGCCATATCGTGGCCCGACCGCGCGAGGGAGGAGGGCTCGTGATGCGGGTCGCCCTTCCCGTCTGAGATCATGTCGCCGACACACGCGGGGATGTTCGCTTTGCGCGGAATTTTCAGAACTCCGGCCAGGCCCTCCCGTGTGTGATCGATCACAAAGGCGAATTTCCGGCCATCTACTCTCTGTGATCATGAAGACCCTTGTAAAGCCCGGAAAATCCGGGTTTTCGGGGGTCCTGATCACGGGAAGTACACGGTGAGACGCCTTTGAAGTGCGGCATTCGGACCGTGTACGGTCCCGATCGCCATCCAAGCCGATCACTCATGAGGAGTCCGGTTGGGTGTCGATTGAGTAACAGACCTTGATGTGAGGCAAAATCTCCGCCTCGAGGCGGGCACAAGTCCGGCCTCTCACGCGTTACGTGCGCTGGAGACACCGCAGACACCCAGAGGGGGAGAGGCGAAATGGCAACCGATTACGACACCCCACGCAAGACCGATGACGACGTCGACTCCGACAGCCTTGAAGAGCTCAAGGCCCGGAGGAACGACAAGTCCGCCTCCGCTGTAGACGTAGACGAGTTCGAGGCCGCGGAGGGCCTCGAACTGCCCGGAGCAGACCTCTCGAACGAGGAGTTGGCTGTCCGGGTGCTGCCCAAGCAGCAGGACGAGTTCACTTGCATGAGCTGCTTCCTGGTGCACCACCGCAGCCAGCTGGCCCGCGAGAAGAACGGTCAGCCGATCTGCCGCGACTGCGACTGAGGAGGGGTCGGCCGTGACTGGCTCGACCCCCTCTCGGAAGCGCCGTTTCCCCTTCGGGGGAGCGGACAAAGGGTCGTCCGACGGCCCTCACGGCGTGCGTGACGACGAGCGAGGCTCATCCGGCACGGGACTGGTCCCTGCGGGATCGGCCTCGCTCGAACCGGCGGACGACCGGGCTGACCTCCCGGCTCCGAAGCAAGACGCCGCCCCCGTCGCCAGTCGACGGGCGGCGGTGATCCGGGACAAGGCCAGGCACTTGGCCCGGGAAGGCGTCCGCAAGGGCGGTGACCGCGCCAGGAGAGGACTGGCGTACCTCGCCGACCGGATCATCGAGATCGCCCCGAGGATCCCCGTACGGGACCTCCAGACGCTCCGCAGGCAGTTCCCGGGCCTCGGGCCCGAGGAGCTCGCCGACAAGCTCGTGGCGGGCGCGGCGAACGCCACGTCCACCGTCGGAGCGGGCATCGGCGCGGCCGCGATGCTGCCCGTGCCGCCCGCGATGCCGACCGAACTGGCCGCGGAGATCACCGGCGTCGCGGCGATCGAGCTCAAGCTGATCGCCGAACTGCACGAGGTGTACGGCGTACGGCCGCAGGGAAACCTCAAGGACCGCAGCAGCGCCTACCTGCGCTCGTGGTCCGGTGAACGCGGCGTGCAGGTCCTGAAGCCGTCCTCGATCAACTCCGCGCTCGGCGGCCAGATGAAGCGCGAGCTGCGTCAGCAGATCATGAAACGGATGGTCCGCGACCTGCCGAACCTGATGCCCTTCATGGTGGGCGCCGCGGTCGGCGCGGTCATGAACCGGCGGGACACCAGGAGAGTCGCCGCGAAGATCCGGACCGACCTGCGGAAGATGCAGGTGCCGTGGGACGCACTGCCCGAGCTGCCTCCGCTGGAGAAGCCGGCGGAGCCGATCGACGTGGGGGAGATCCCCGGAAACCCCTGGGAACTCGGGCGCTGAGCGGACTGGTGCGGGCGCGGGAGGGCCGCCTGCCTAGGCCGTCGCCTCCCGGGCCGTCTTCAGGGCCTGCGCCAGGCGCTCCGGCTCCCGCGTCGACAGGTACAGGTACGGCGTCGGGTCGGCCGGGTCGGTGACCTCCACGCGCAGCGCCGTGGGGATGTAGGAGCGCAGCAGCAGGAAGGCCCGGGTGTCGGCCTTGTACGTGCGCCAGGCGCGCGCCTCCTCCGCGTCCAGGATCTCCGCCTCGCCCAGTGCCGCGACCGGGATCTTCGCCTCGCCCGCGATCAGCGAGTCGCCCACCACACGGATGCGCAGGGACCCGTAGGAGCTGGCCACGACCGCCGCGGCCGCGGTGCCGCCGACCAGACCGCCGAGCAGCGGCAGGGTGCCGAAGGGCAGCAGGATCAGGGCGAAGGAGACGCCCACGAGGAACGAGACGAACCACCACGAGCGAGGGGCGGTCAGGCGTTCTTCGTAAGGGGTGGCGGAAAGCTGCATGAAGCCAAGCTTGGCACGGTGTCCGGAACCCATCGACGCGCGGGTAAGGTCTGCGGCTGTGAGTGGTACTTCCCCGGCTCTTCAGCCCCCGGCCGACGCGGTGAAACCCGTGCGGCACCCCGATGCTCCCGCGCCCGGCGAGCTTCTCGGCGCCCACTACGAACAGTGTTTCGGGTGCGGCGGCGGGCAGTCGCACGGACTGCACCTGGAGGCGCGGGCCGGCGCGGGAGTCACCGTCACCGCCGAGTTCACCGTGCAGCCCGCCCACCAGGGCGCGCCCGGACTCGCCCACGGCGGTGTCCTGGCCACCGCCCTCGACGAGACGCTCGGCTCGCTGAACTGGCTGCTGCGGACGATCGCCGTGACCGGACGGCTCGAGACCGACTTCGTGCGGCCCGTGCCCGTCGGCACCACGCTGTACCTGGAGGCCGAGGTGACGGCGGTGGCCCGCCGGAAGATCTACTCCACCGGGACCGGACGGATCGGCGGCCCCGAGGGGCCCGTCGCCGTCCGTGCCGACGCGCTCTTCGTCGAGGTGGACGTCGAGCACTTCGTGAACAACGGGCGCGAGCGGGAGATCCGGGCCGCGATGAGCGACCCGGACCAGATCCGGCGCGCTCGCGCCTTCGAGGTGAACCCGTGAGCCCTGCGTCCCGTCGAGAACTCGACGTCCTGATCCGGCGCGTCGATCCCGACGTACCGCTTCCGACGTATGCGCACCCCGGTGACGCGGGGGCCGATCTGCGGACCACGGAGAGCTGTGAGCTGGCGCCGGGGGAGCGGGCCGTGCTGCCCACGGGGGTGTCCGTCGCGCTGCCCGAGGGGTACGCGGCCTTCGTGCACCCCCGGTCGGGGCTGGCCGCGCGGTGCGGTGTGGCCCTCGTGAATGCCCCGGGGACGGTTGATGCCGGGTACCGTGGGGAGATCAAGGTGATCGTGGTGAATCTCGACCCGCGCGAGTCCGTGCGGTTCGAGCGCTTCGACCGGATTGCCCAACTGGTCGTCCAGCAGGTCGAGAGGGTCCGCTTCCAGGAGGTCGCGGAGCTTCCCGACTCGGCACGGGCCGCAGGGGGCTTCGGTTCCTCCGGCGGGCATGCCGCGGTGGGCGGCGACAGCGGCACAAGCGTTCAGGCCGCCGCGGGCGGCGCGACGGGTGGGAATCGATACGCTTCGGTCGTATCCGACCGGGAAGGACAGTGACGTGTTCGGACGTCGCAAGAAGAAGGGTGCCGCCGAGGACGCGGCCGGCGAGGCCGAGCAGGTCGTCGACAGTGTCGACACTGAGGCGGACGAAGAGGGAACGGGCGAGCGCGAGCGCGTACGGCTCGAGCCGGAGCCGCGGCCCGACGGGCCCTGGGACGACTCCGAGGTCCGCGACCCGGCCGAGGGCCGGGTCGACCTGGGCGGTCTGTTCGTGCCGGGCGTCGACGGCATGGAGCTGCGGGTCGAGGTCGCGGGCGACGCGATCGTCGCGGCGACCGTCGTGCTGCGCGACAGCGCCATCCAGCTGCAGGCCTTCGCCGCGCCCAAGCGCGAGGGCATCTGGGGCGAGGTGCGCGAGGAGATCGGCTCCGGCATCACCCAGCAGGGCGGCATCATCGACGAGGTCGAGGGCCCGCTGGGCTGGGAGCTGCGGGCCCAGGTGCCGGTGCAGCTGCCGGACGGCACGGGCGGCTTCCATGTCGTGCGGTTCGTCGGCGTGGACGGTCCCCGCTGGTTCCTGCGCGGAGTGATCTCGGGCCAGGGCGCGGTGCAGCCGCAGGCCGCGGGCCTGCTCGAGCAGATCTTCCGGGACACGGTCGTGGTCCGCGGCGAGGGCCCGATGGCGCCCCGCGACCCGATCGTCCTCAAGCTGCCGAACGACGCGCAGATGGTGCCCGAGGGCGTCCAGCAGCAGGAGCAGGAAGGCTCCCGCTTCTCCGGCGGCATGGGCCAGCTGCAGCGCGGACCGGAGATCACCGAGGTCCGCTAGCCAGACGCAGACGGCAAACGTCATACCGTACGGCGCAAAGGGCCGCACCCGGCACCAGGGTGCGGCCCTTCGTCGTGCGCTCGGCCTGCGGATCCGTCGCGTCAGGGTTGCGTCAAAGGCGTTCCCCGCGCCCCGCCCCGTCCCTTTTGTCGGAACTGTTGGTCGTAGGGTCGACGCTGCGGACGCAGCAGCCACCCGAGGACGAGAAGACAATGAGGCCATGGCACGCGGCAAGCTTCGGATCTACCTCGGTGCGGCACCGGGCGTGGGCAAGACGTACGCGATGCTGTCCGAGGCGCACCGCCGGCTGGAGCGCGGCACGGACTGCGTGGTGGGGTTCGTCGAGCACCACGGCCGGCAGCGCACCGAGGTGATGCTGCACGGGCTGGAACAGGTCCCGCGCCGGGAACTGGAGTACCGGGGCGCCGCGTTCACCGAGATGGACGTGGACGCCGTCCTCGCCCGCCGCCCGCAGGTCGCCCTGGTGGACGAGCTGGCCCACACCAACGTCCCGGGCTCGCGCAACGCCAAGCGCTGGCAGGACGTGGAGGAACTGCTCGCCGCCGGCGTCGACGTGGTCTCCACGGTGAACATCCAGCACCTGGAGTCCCTCGGGGACGTCGTCGAGTCGATCACGGGGGTGCGGCAGCAGGAGACCGTGCCCGACGAGTTCGTCCGCCGCGCCGACCAGGTCGAGCTGGTCGACATGTCCCCGCAGGCGCTGCGGCGCCGGATGGCGCACGGCAACGTCTACCGGCCGGACAAGGTCGACGCGGCCCTGTCGAACTACTTCCGCCCGGGCAACCTCACCGCCCTGCGGGAGCTGGCCCTGCTGTGGGTCGCCGACCGGGTCGACGAATACCTCCAGCAGTACCGCAGCGAGCACCGGGTGTCGGCGATCTGGGGCTCCCGGGAGCGGATCGTCGTAGGGCTGACCGGCGGTCCGGAGGGGCGCACGCTGATCCGGCGGGCGGCGCGGCTGGCGGAGAAGGGCGCCGGCGGCGAGGTCCTGGCCGTGTACATAGCGCGCAGCGACGGCCTGACCTCGGCCTCGCCCAAGGAACTGGCGGTCCAGCGCACCCTCGCGGAGGACCTCGGCGGCACCTTCCACCATGTCGTCGGCGACGACATACCCGCCGCGCTCCTCGCCTTCGCGCGGGGCGTGAACGCCACCCAGATCGTGCTCGGCTCCTCCCGCCGCAAGGCCTGGCAGTACGTCTTCGGGCCCGGCGTCGGCGCGACCGTGGCCCGGGAGTCGGGATCCGACCTCGACGTGCACATCGTCACCCACGACGAGGTCGCCAAGGGGCGGGGACTGCCGGTGGCCCGGGGCGCGCGGCTCGGGCGGGCCAGGATCATCTGGGGCTGGCTGGTCGGCGTGGCCGGCCCGGCGGTGCTGGCACTGCTGCTGAACACCGTCCACCTCGGCCTCGCCAACGACATGCTGCTCTTCCTGGCCGTGACCGTGGCGGCGGCCCTGCTCGGCGGGCTGCTGCCCGCACTGGCCTCGGCGGCCGTCGGCTCGCTCCTGCTGAACTACTTCTACACGCCGCCCCTGCACCGCTGGACGATCGCCGACCCGAAGAACATCGTCGCCATCGTGATCTTCGTCGGCGTGGGGGTGTCGGTGGCCTCGGTCGTGGACCTCGCGGCCCGGCGTACGCACCAGGCCGCCCGGCTGCGCGCCGAGTCGGAGATCCTGTCCTACCTGGCGGGCAACGTGCTGCGCGGCGAGACCAGTCTGGAGGCGTTGTTGGAGCGGGTGCGGGAGATCTTCGGCATGGAGTCGGCGGCGCTCCTGGAGCGGGAGGGCGACCGAGCGCCCTGGACCCGGGCCGGCCACGTCGGGGTCGGGCAGCCGGTCGAGCGGCCGGAGGACGCCGACGTGGACGTGCCGGTCGGCGACCACATGGCGCTGGCCCTGACCGGCCGGGTGCTGCCCGCGGAGGACCGGCGGGTGCTGGCCGCCTTCGCCGCGCAGGCCGTCGTCGTCCTGGACCGCAGACGGCTCCAGGAGGAGGCCGACCAGGCCCGCGCGCTCGCCGAGGGCAACCGGATCCGTACGGCGCTGCTGGCCGCCGTGAGCCATGATCTGCGGACGCCGCTGGCCGGGATCAAGGCGGCGGTCTCCTCGCTCCGATCCGATGACGTGGCCTGGTCCGAGGAGGACCAGGCGGAGCTGCTGGAGGGCATCGAGGACGGCGCCGACCGCCTCGACCACCTGGTGGGCAACCTGCTCGACATGTCCCGCCTCCAGACCGGCACGGTCACGCCGATCATCCGGGAGATCGACCTCGACGAGGTGGTGCCGATGGCGCTCGGCGGGGTCCCGGACCCGGAGGAGAGCGTGGAACTGGACATCCCCGAGACGTTGCCCATGGTGGCCGTCGACGCCGGGCTGCTGGAGCGGTCGGTGGCCAACCTCGTCGAGAACGCGGTCAAGTACAGCCCGGCCGGCGAGCCCGTGCTGGTCTCGGCGAGCGCCCTCGCCGACCGGGTCGAGGTACGGGTCGTGGACCGCGGTCCGGGCGTCCCCGACGAGGCCAAGGAGCGGATCTTCGCGCCGTTCCAGCGCTACGGCGACGCCCCGCGCGGGGCCGGGGTGGGCCTCGGCCTCGCCGTCGCGCGCGGCTTCGCCGAGGCCATGGGCGGCACGCTCACCGCCGAGGACACTCCCGGCGGCGGCCTCACCATGGTCCTCACCGTGCGCGCGGCGGGACTCCGCCCCGCACCGCAACCTGTGGCACGACCCGAAAGGCAGACCTCATGCTGAGCCCGGCCGGGGGGACTCCCCAGATCCCCACGAGGGTGCTCGTGATCGACGACGAGCCGCAGATCGTACGCGCCCTCGTGATCAACCTCAGGGCACGCAAGTACGAGGTCGACGCCGCCCACGACGGCGCCACCGCCCTTCAGCTCGCCGCCGCCCGCCACCCGGACGTGATCGTCCTCGACCTGGGGCTGCCCGACATGGACGGCGTCGAGGTGATCAAAGGGCTGCGCGGCTGGACCCGGGTGCCGATCCTGGTGCTGTCCGCCCGGCACTCCTCCGACGAGAAGGTCGAGGCGCTCGACGCGGGCGCCGACGACTACGTCACCAAGCCCTTCGGCATGGACGAGCTGCTGGCCCGGCTGCGGGCCGCCGTACGCCGGGCCGAGCCCGCCGGGGGCGGCGAGGACGAGGTCCTGGTGGAGACCGACGGATTCACCGTCGACCTGGCCGCGAAGAAGGTCAACCGGGCCGGGAAGGACGTACGGCTGACGCCCACGGAGTGGCATCTGCTGGAGGTGCTGGTGCGCAACACCGGCCGTCTGGTCAGCCAGAAGCAGCTGTTGCAGGAGGTGTGGGGGCCGTCGTACGGGACGGAGACGAACTATCTGCGCGTGTACATGGCACAGCTGAGACGGAAGCTGGAGACCGATCCCTCGCATCCCGAGCACTTCATCACCGAGCCGGGGATGGGGTATCGGTTCGAGAAGTGAGAGCAGGTACGGCGGTGTCGGCGCGTCCCGGTACGCTTCAGATATGAGTGCTGTTCCTCGTTCCGAAAAGCCGGTGGGCCGGTTCCGGCGCATGCTCGACCGGCTCTCCTCGTCGCAGGAGGACCTGGAGTCCGAGGAGCTGCGCGAGGACGCCGAGACGGCCGGCTGCACCCGGATCGGAGACTGCCAGGACCGACAGATCGTCACGGTTACTGGTACGTTGCGCACGGTCACCCTGCGGCCGCGCGCCGGAGTTCCGGCCCTGGAGGCCGAGCTGTTCGACGGCAGCGCCGCGCTGGACGTGGTGTGGCTGGGCAGGCGCTCCATCGTGGGGATAGAACCGGGGCGCAGGCTCATAGCGTCGGGCCGGGTCTCCATGAGCCGGGGCCGCCGCGTGCTGTTCAACCCGAAGTACGAACTGAGACCCCTTGGTAGGGAGTAGCCGGTGACGTCGCTCGACAAGCCGACCGAAGACACGACCGCGGAGGACTCGACCGCAGAGGACACCGCCGCGGCCGACGCCCGGGCGGTGACCGAGGCCGCGCTGTTCGAGGCGTTCGGCGGCGTGCGGGGCATGGTCGAGACCGTGGTGCCCGGACTGCTCTTCGTCACCATCTTCACGATCAACAAGGACCTGCACATGTCCGCGATCGCCGCGCTCGCGGTGTCGCTGGTCCTGGTCGTGGTGCGCCTGGTGATGAAGGACACGGTCAAGCACGCGTTCAGCGGTGTCTTCGGCGTCGCCTTCGGTGTCGTCTTCGCGATGATGACCGGCAACGCGAAGGACTTCTATCTGCCGGGCATGCTCTACACGCTGGGCCTGGCGCTGGCGTACATCATCACGACCCTGTGCGGGGTCCCGCTGATCGGGCTGATCCTCGGGCCGGTCTTCAAGGAGAACCTCTCCTGGCGCACCCGCAATCCGGGCCGCAAGAAGGCCTACGCGAAGGCGAGTTGGGCGTGGGGGCTGATCCTCCTCGCCAAGTGCGCGATCCTCTTCCCGCTGTACTGGTGGGCGAACACCGCGCAGCTGGGCTGGGTCCTGGTCGCGCTGAAGATCCCGCCGTTCCTGCTGGCCGTGTATCTGACGTGGGTGTTCCTGGCGAAGGCGCCCGCGCCGATCGACGTGTTCGCGGAGATGGAGGCCGAGGAGAAGGCCGAGGCCGAGCGTAAGGCTGCCGCCGGTGAGGTGGCCGGGCGGCACCGTCGGGACGGCTGAACCCCGTCGCGGCGGCTGCTGAACCGTCGGGGTGCCTGCTGAACCGTCGGGACGGCCGAGGTGCTGGGGGCTGCCGCCCCCAGACCCCCGCTTCGGCCCTGAACGGGCCTCGTCCTCAGACTCCCCCCGAGGGGGGACCCTCAGACGTGCTGAGTTGACTCACCCGGTTGCGTCGTCGCGTCGTACCGACAACAGATCCTCCAGCTGCTCCTCCCGGGCCTGAGCTGCCACGAAGAGCAGTTCGTCGCCCGGTTCGAGGGAGTCCTCGCGGGTGGGGGTGAGGACTCGGGTGCCGCGGATGATCGTGACCAGGGAGGTGTCCTCCGGCCACTCGACGTCGCCGACCTGGGTGCCGGCCAGCGCCGACTCCTCGGGGAGGGTCAGCTCGACGAGGTTGGCGTCGCCGTGGCTGAAGCGGAGCAGCCGGACCAGGTCGCCGACGCTCACCGCCTCCTCGACCAGGGCCGACATCAGACGCGGGGTGGAGACGGCGACGTCGACGCCCCAGGACTCGTTGAAGAGCCACTCGTTCTTGGGGTTGTTGACGCGGGCCACGACGCGCGGGACGCCGTACTCCGTCTTGGCCAGCAGAGAGACGACCAGGTTGACCTTGTCGTCGCCCGTCGCGGCGATGGCGACGTTGCAGCGCTGGAGCGCCGCCTCGTCTAGGGAGGTGATCTCGCAGGCGTCGGCGAGCAGCCACTCCGCCTGCGGGACGCGCTCGACCGAGATGGCGGTCGGCGCCTTGTCGATGAGCAGGACCTCGTGACCGTTCTCCAGCAGTTCGGCCGCGATCGAGCGACCGACGGCGCCGGCTCCGGCAATGGCGACCCTCATCAGTGACCGCCTTCCTGCGGGCCTTCGGCGAACGAGGCCTCGACCTTCTCGACCTCGTCGGTGCGCATCATGACATGTACCAGGTCACCCTCCTGCAGCACGGTCTGCGAGGTGGGCAGCATCGCCTCGCCGAGGCGGGTCAGGAACGCCACGCGCACGCCCGTCTCCTCCTGCAGCTTGCTGATCTTGTGCCCGACCCAGGACGGGGCGGCGTGCACCTCGGCGAGCTGGACGCCCCCGGTGGGGTCGCGCCACAGCGGCTCCGCGCCCGAGGGCAGGAGCCGGCGCAGCATCTGGTCGGCCGTCCAGCGGACGGTGGCGACGGTGGGGATGCCGAGGCGCTGGTAGACCTCGGCGCGCCGGGGGTCGTAGATGCGGGCGGCGACGTTCTCGATGCCGAACATCTCGCGCGCCACGCGGGCGGCGATGATGTTGGAGTTGTCGCCGCTGGAGACGGCGGCGAAGGCGCCGGCCTCCTCGATGCCCGCCTCGCGCAGGGTGTCCTGGTCGAAGCCGACTCCGGTGACCCGGCGGCCGCCGAACGAGGAGCCAAGGCGTCGGAAGGCGGTGGGGTCCTGGTCGATCACGGCGACCGTGTGCCCCTGTTGCTCCAGGGTCTGGGCGAGAGCGGAACCCACTCTGCCGCAGCCCATGATGACGATGTGCACAACCGTCCTTCCGAGGTCAATAAGTCAAGAAGTCAAGAAGTCAAGAGTTGTCTGGCTTGGCTGTAAACAGGGTCTCAGACCGTCGACCAAGCTTCACACGCGCGGTCGGCGCACGGCACCCCCGTGCACTGCCTGTGCGCCCTTCGCGCGATCAGCGACGGCTGATGCTCCAGACGCTGAGGAAGGTGAGGATTCCGAGGCCTACGAGGGTGCAGGCGGCGCCGATGATCTCCGCGGTCGCGGGCATGGAACCTCCGGGAGGCGTCCGAGGGGCGGCAGTGGGGCGGGGTTTGTCATATAGACATGGCGATCGGCGCGGCTGTGGAATCCGCAGCGGACGCGTGGCTGATTTCACCCGGGAGGCAGACGCGGCAAGGCATCGCCCGGCCGAGCCCGGGGGAGGGTGGGCGGCCCCGTGTTCGAAGGCTTACGATCCTCTGTTGTGTCCAAACTGACCGACGTGCCCAAACGGATTCTGATCGGGCGCGCTTTGCGCAGTGATCGGCTCGGAGAAACGCTCCTGCCGAAGCGCATCGCCCTGCCCGTCTTCGCTTCCGACCCGCTGTCCTCCGTGGCCTACGCGCCAGGGGAGGTGCTGCTGGTCCTGTCCATCGCGGGTGTGTCGGCCTACCACCTCAGCCCGTGGATCGCCCTCGCGGTCGTCGTGCTGATGTTCACGGTGGTCGCCTCCTACCGGCAGAACGTCCACGCCTACCCCAGTGGCGGCGGCGACTACGAGGTGGCCACCACCAACCTCGGACCCAAGGCCGGCCTCACCGTCGCGAGCGCCCTGCTCGTCGACTACGTCCTCACCGTCGCCGTCTCCATCGCCTCCGGCATCGAGAACCTCGGCTCCGCGATCCCGTTCGTCGTCGAGCACAAGGTGGCCTGCGCGGTCGCCGTCATCGTGCTGCTGACGCTGATGAACCTGCGCGGCGTCAAGGAGTCCGGCAAGCTCTTCGCGATCCCGACGTACGTGTTCGTCGCGGGCGTCTTCATCATGATCGCGTGGGGCGCCTTCCGCGGACTGGTCCTCGACGACCAGATGCGGGCGCCGACGGCCGAGTACACGATCAAGGCCGAGCACCAGGGCCTGGCCGGTTTCGCGCTGGTCTTCCTGATGCTGCGCGCCTTCTCCTCCGGCTGCGCGGCGCTCACCGGCGTCGAGGCGATCTCCAACGGCGTCCCCGCCTTCCGCAAGCCCAAGTCGAAGAACGCGGCGACCACCCTCGCGGCGATGGGCCTGCTGGCCGTCACCATGTTCTGCGGCATCATCGTCCTGGCCCTGGTGACCGACGTCAGGATGGCCGAGAACCCGGCCGTCGACCTGCTCAAGAACGGCACCGGGGTCGGCGCCGACTACGTCCAGAACCCGGTGATCACCCAGGTCGCCGAGGCCGTCTTCGGCAAGGGCAGCTTCCTCTTCGTCGTCCTGGCCACGGCCACCGCCCTGGTCCTCTTCCTGGCGGCCAACACCGCCTACAACGGCTTCCCGGTGCTCGGCTCGATCCTCGCCCAGGACCGCTATCTGCCCCGCCAGCTGCACACCCGCGGCGACCGCCTCGCGTTCTCCAACGGCATCGTGCTGCTGGCCGGCGCGGCCATGCTGCTGGTCGTGATCTACGGCGCCGACTCCACCCGCCTGATCCAGCTCTACATCGTCGGCGTGTTCGTGTCCTTCACCCTCAGCCAGACCGGCATGGTCCGCCACTGGAACCGCCACCTGGCCACCGAGACCGACCAGGCCAAGCGACGGCACATGGTCCGCTCCCGGGCGATCAACACCTTCGGCGCCTTCTTCACCGGCCTGGTCCTGGTCGTCGTCCTGGTCACCAAGTTCACCCACGGCGCCTGGGTCGCCCTGCTCGGCATGGTGATCTTCTACGCGACGATGACCGCGATCCGCCGCCACTACGACGGCGTGGCGGCCGAACTGGTCGCTCCCGAGGGGCCGAGCGACGACAGCGTGCGCCCGTCCCGGGTCCACTCCGTGCTGCTCATCTCCAAGATCCACCGCCCCACCCTGCGCGCCCTCGCCTACGCCAAGCTGATGCGCTCCGACACCCTGGAGGCGCTCACCGTCAACGTCGACCCGACCGAGACGAAGGCACTGCGCGACGAGTGGGAACGGCGCGGCATCGACGTACCGCTGAAGGTGCTGGACTCGCCGTACCGCGAGGTCACGCGGCCGGTCATCGAGTACGTCAAGAGCCTGCGCCGGGAGTCGCCGCGCGACGCGGTGTCGGTGATCATCCCCGAGTACGTGGTCGGCCACTGGTACGAGCACCTGCTGCACAACCAGAGCGCGCTGCGGCTGAAGGGCCGGCTGCTGTTCACGCCGGGCGTCATGGTCACGTCCATCCCCTACCAGCTCCAGTCCTCGGAGGCGGCGAAGAACCGGGCTCGCAAGCGGCAGGAGTGGAACGCTCCGGGGTCGGTGCGGCGCGGTCCGGCGCAGGGACAGGGACAGGGACCGTCGCAGGGACAGGCGCAGGCGGGGCAGTCGAAGGAGCCGTCGGGCTCGGAGCCGAAGGACTGACCCACCGCCGCCCACCGCCGCGCGCACCCGCTCGTGGTGACCGGCCGGACGACAGCCACGTAGACTGGTGGGCTGTTGTCCGGCCGTTCCTCGTTCGACGTTGTGGAGTCACCCCGCCATGCAGGCAGAACCGAAGAAATCGCAGGCGGAGTCAGAGGCGTCAGCGGTGACAGAGGCATCGGAGGCGTCAGGGGCGTCAGCGGTGTCGGAGGCGTCGAAGGCGTCGGAGTCGTCTGCGCCGCAGGCGGTGTCGCTCGTCGGCGAGGAGTACGAGGTCGAGATCGGGCCCGTCGCCCACGGCGGCCACTGCATCGCCCGTACCGACGCGGGCCAGGTCCTGTTCGTCCGGCACACGCTGCCCGGCGAGCGGGTCGTGGCCCGGGTGACCGACGGCGAGGAAGGGGCCCGGTTCCTGCGCGCGGACGCGGTGCGGGTGCTGGAGGCGTCCAAGGACCGGGTGGAGGCGCCCTGCCCGTACGCCGGCCCCGGCCGCTGCGGCGGCTGCGACTGGCAGCACGCCAAGCCGGGCGCCCAGCGCCGGCTCAAGGGCGAGGTGATCGCCGAGCAGCTCCAGCGGCTCGCGGGCCTCACGCCCGAGGAGGCCGGCTGGGACGGCACCGTGATGCCGGCCGAGGGCGACAAGCTGCCCGCGGGCCAGGTACCGCAGTGGCGCACCCGCGTGCAGTACGCGGTGGACGCCGACGGCAACGCCGGACTGCGCCGCCACCGCTCCCACGAGGTCGAGCCGATCGAGCACTGCATGATCGCCGCGCCCGGCGTCAGCGAACTCGGCATCGAGGACCGCGACTGGTCCGGCATGGCCTCGGTGGACGCGATCGCGGCGACCGGTTCCCAGGACCGTATGGTGATCCTGGAGCCGAGGCCCGGCGCCCGCCTCCCGCTCGTCGAGCTCGACAGGCCCGTCTCCGTCATGCGCGTCGAGGAGCACGACGGCGGCATCCACCGCGTCCACGGCCGTGCGTTCGTGCGCGAGCGCGCCGACGGCCGCACCTACCGCGTCGGCAGCGGCGGCTTCTGGCAGGTCCACCCGCAGGCCGCCGACACCCTGGTCAAGGCCGTCATGCAGGGCCTGATGCCGCGCAAGGGCGAGATGGCGCTCGACCTGTACTGCGGCGTCGGCCTTTTCGCGGGCGCCCTCGCGGACCGCCTCGGCGAGAAGGGCGCGGTGCTCGGCATCGAGTCCGGCAAGCGCGCGGTCGAGGACGCCCGGCACAACCTCGCGGCCTTCGACCGCGTCCGCATCGAGCAGGGCAAGGTCGAGTCGATCCTCCCGCGCACCGGCATCACCGAGGTCGACCTGATCGTCCTCGACCCGCCCCGCGCGGGCGCCGGCAAGAAGACCGTCGAGCATCTGTCGTCGCTGGGGGCGCGGAGGATCGCGTACGTGGCCTGCGACCCGGCCGCGTTGGCCCGGGATCTGGGGTACTTCCGGGACGGGGGGTATCGGGTGCGGACTTTGCGGGCGTTCGATCTGTTTCCGATGACGCATCATGTGGAGTGCGTGGCGGTGCTGGAGCCTGCGGCGAAGGGTGCCTGACCGGCTGTTCTCCCCTCAAGAGCCGAGTCCTCCGTCAGGCGCGGGTCAGCTCCAGGAGGACCTGGAGCAATGGTCGGGTGACGCTCGTTCGACGCTCCGGCCATCCTGATCCGCGTGCGAATGAATCGTCTTGGCCCTGCTCATCGCCTGGTACTCCGCACCGCGTCCGCGAGTCAGCCCCAGCTGTTCTTGGGCAGGAGGCTTCGCGCTTCCGCGTAGCCGGCCTCGTCCGCGCGGTGTACGAGGGTGTCCGGCGCCCGGTGACGCAGTTCGGCGGGGAGGCCCTTGGTGCCCGCGATGTAGCAGAGCCCGACGGTGTACTCCGTGTAGGTGAAGGCGGGCCGCTCGTAGTCGACCTTGGATTCCCGGGCGATGCGTTGCAGGTGTCATGCCAAGGGCCTTCGGCCTGCACCACGAACGATGCCGCTGCCAGCGCCGAACCGCCGCGGATCACGCATGCCTGCAGGCCGCTGATGCGCCAGTTGTCGCCGAGCGAGTCGTCGGCGAGGGCAGGGCTCTCGCTGCGTACGGCCGTCAGACGCCTCCGAGGAACCCTGCCCACGCCTCACGCGACACACGGACGACCGGCCCGGCCGCGGCTTTGGAGTCCCGGACGTGCACAACTCCCGTATCGGTCGCGATCTCTATGCACTGACCGCCCTCGGCTCCGCTGTAGCTGCTCTTGAACCAGGTGAGGCCGGATGCAACGGTCGAGGACTCAGCGTTGTTCATAGCTCTCCCAGCAACCCTTCGAGGAAGTCTGTTGACTCTCGCGCGTTGAGAGCCTCGCCTCGGATGATTCCATAGCGGGCGGCGGCCAGCACTGTCTGTTCCGGGTCGGTCTCAAGGGCGCTGGTGCCCTGTGCTTCGGCGTACACGAACTTCTTGCCGTCCTTGCGGGTGACGACTGTGAACGGCCCGTCCACGCCCGCGCTTTCCTCGCAGTCGAGCGGCATCACCTGAATCTCGACGTTACGCTTCTGGCCGACCAGGAGGATGTGCTCCAACTGCCCCCGATGCACGTCCTTTCCGCCGTACTTGCGTCGCAGCACCGACTCGTCCAACACGAAACTCAGCAGGGGCGCGGGCCGCCGTTCGAAGATCTGTTGCCGGGTCAGTCGTGCGGTCACGCGCTGTTCGATGGTCTCGGAGTTGAGGGGCGGGCGCCGCATGCCGAGCAACGCCCTCATGTACTCCTCGGTCTGGAGGAGGCCATTGACCACAAGCGTGTCGTACATGAGCAGCTCGATGGCCTTCTTCTCCAGGGCCGCCATCCCTTGGAAGAACACCGGATACTGAGCCCGCTCCACCTGCTCCGTCCACAGGGTCAGCAGCCCGCCGGCCTCCAGCACCTTGTCCGCCTGCTCGATGGTCCTCGCCGACGGGATCCTCCGGCCCTGCTCGAACGACGCGACAGTGGAGGCCGAATACCCCAACTGTCGGCCGAACTCGTCGCGTTCCATCCCCGCCCGTACGCGCAGCGTCTTCATGCTCTGCCCGAACGCCGTGACCACGCCCTGCCCGGCCTTGTCCGCCGCTCCTTGCCCTCCGGTGTCGTCGTCGTTCTCCCAGCTGTCGCCGAAACTCAACTCCACCGCGTTCGCGTCCGCGCCGTTGGTCACCGCTACCGCCTCCCTGGCCCAACGCCCACGAGGGAGCGTCGTCACGCCGTGTGTCTCGTACTCGTACCGACACCTCGCGTACAACCGGTCCGCGTCGGTGCGTCACCACTGGTCACGCTACGCGACCGACGTCACCGTTGGAGGCATGACGAGCAAGCCCGGCGACGCCAGCCGCGTCGCCCAACCCGCCCGCCCCACCGGCTACTTGATCACCCCCTGCGCTCTGCTCGATCACACCTTCGAGATGCGCTTCACCTCGACACCGCGCGGTGCCCGCCTCGCTCGGCGACTGGCCGCGCACCGGCTGGACGCCTGGGGGATCCCGTACGACACGTATGCGCACGACGGGATCGTGCTGGTCCTCGCCGAGTTGGCATCCAACGCCGTACGACACGGCCATGTCCCCGGCCGGGACTTCCATCTGCGTCTGCAAGTGATGGCACACTCGCGGACCGTCCGGATCGAGGTCGCGGACACCCGTGCCGAACGATTGCCGCCCCGCCCGGACGCCCTCCGCCTCCCGGACGCCGAGGACTCGGGCGGCCGGGGACTCCTCCTCGTCGCCGGGCTCGCCGCCCGCTGGGACTGGCACCTCCGGTCCGACGGTCCGGGCAAGACGGTGTGGGCCGAATGCGCGCTCACGCCTCCCAAGTGACCGATCTGCTGCGGTCTGTCCGCCGTACGGCGGCGAGACGGCAGTCGTGCGGAAGTCGTGCGGGAGTCGTGCGGTCACCGAGAGGCGTGCAGGCGAGCGGACAACGACGTGCAGGCCGACCCGAAGGCCGGCCTGCACGTCGTTCCTATGTCGGACGGTGGTCCGTCAGACGTCGGTCTGTCAGGTGTTGGTCTGTCAGGCGTTCGCCGGATCAGACGTTCGCCGGATCAGACCAGGTCGAACCGGTCCAGCTCCGAGACCTTGACCCAGGCGGCGACGAAGTCGTTCACGAACTTCGTCTTCGCGTCGTCGCTGGCGTAGACCTCCGCGAGGGCGCGCAGCTCGGAGTTGGAGCCGAAGACGAGGTCGGCGCGGGTGCCGGTCCACTTGACCGTGCCGTTGGCGTCGCGGCTCTCGAAGGTGTTCTGGTCCTCCGACGTCGACTTCCACGTCGTGCCCAGGTCGAGCAGGTTGACGAAGAAGTCGTTGGTCAGCGTGCCCGGGGCGTCGGTGAGGACGCCGTGCGAGGACTGGGCGTGGTTCGCGCCCAGGACGCGCAGGCCGCCGACGAGGACGGTCAGCTCGGGGGCGCTGAGGCCCAGCAGGTTCGCCTTGTCGAGCAGCAGGTACTCGGCCGGCAGGCGGTTGCCCTTGCCCTGGTAGTTGCGGAAACCGTCGGCGGTCGGCTCGAGCGCGGCGAACGACTCGACGTCCGTCTGCTCCTGCGAGGCGTCCACGCGGCCCGGCGTGAAGGGGACCTCCACGTCGACGCCGGCGTCCTTGGCGGCCTTCTCGACCGCGGCGGCGCCGCCGAGGACGATCAGGTCGGCCAGGGAGACCTTCTTGGCGCCGGAGTTGAACTCCTGCTGGACGCCCTCCAGCGTGCGCAGCACCTGCGCCAGCTGGTCGGGGTCGTTGGCCTCCCAGCCGCGCTGGGGCTCCAGGCGGATGCGGGCGCCGTTGGCGCCGCCGCGCTTGTCGCTGCCGCGGAAGGTCGAGGCCGACGCCCACGCGGTCGAGACGAGCTGCGAGACGGTCAGGCCCGAGGCGAGGAGCTTGGCCTTGAGCGCCGTGATGTCGGCGGCGTCGATGACCTCGCCCTCGGCCTCCGGCAGCGGGTCCTGCCACAGCAGGGTCTCGGCCGGGACCTCCGGGCCGAGGTACAGCGACTTCGGGCCCATGTCACGGTGGGTCAGCTTGTACCAGGCGCGGGCGAACGCGTCGGCGAACTCGGCCGGGTTCTCGTGGAAGCGACGCGAGATCGGACCGTAGACCGGGTCGAGGCGCAGCGAGAGGTCGGTGGTGAGCATCGTCGGAAGCTTCTTCTTCGACGCGTCGTGCGCGTCGGGGATGATCGCTTCGGCGTCCTTCGCCACCCACTGGTTGGCGCCGGCCGGGCTCTGGGTCAGCTCCCACTCGTAGCCGAAGAGGATGTCGAAGAAGCCGTTGCCCCACTGGGTGGGCGTGCTGGTCCAGGTGACCTCCAGGCCGGAGGTGATCGCGTCGCCGCCCTTGCCGGTGCCGTAGGTGCTGGCCCAGCCGAGGCCCTGCGCCTCGATCGGGGCGGCCTCGGGGTCGGCGCCGACGTTGTCCGCCGGGCCCGCGCCGTGGGTCTTGCCGAAGGTGTGGCCACCGGCGATGAGCGCGACGGTCTCCTCGTCGTTCATCGCCATCCGGCGGAACGTCTCACGGATGTCGCGGGCCGCGGCGATCGGGTCCGGGTTGCCGTTGGGGCCCTCGGGGTTGACGTAGATGAGGCCCATCTGGACCGCGCCGAGCGGGCTCTCCAGCTCGCGGTCGCCGGTGTAGCGCTGGTCGTCGAGCCAGGTGGTCTCGGGACCCCAGTAGACGTCCTCCTCGGCCTCCCATACGTCGGCGCGGCCGCCGCCGAAGCCGAAGGTCTCGAAGCCCATCTGCTCGAGCGCGACGTTGCCCGTGAGGATCATGAGGTCGGCCCAGGAGATGCTCTGGCCGTACTTCTTCTTGACCGGCCACAGCAGTCGGCGGGCCTTGTCGAGGTTGCCGTTGTCCGGCCAGCTGTTCAGGGGGGCGAAGCGCTGCTGACCGGCGCCGGCGCCGCCGCGGCCGTCGCTGATGCGGTAGGTGCCGGCGCTGTGCCAGGCCATGCGGATCATCAGCGGGCCGTAGTTGCCGAAGTCGGCCGGCCACCAGTCCTGCGAGGTGGTCAGGATCTCGGCGATGTCCTGTTTGACGGCCGCCAGGTCGAGGGCCTGGAACGCCTCGGCGTAGTCGAACTCCTCACCGAGCGGGTTCGACACGGCGGGGTTCTGCGCGAGGATCTTCAGGTTGAGGCGCTCGGGCCACCACTGGCGGTTGCCGCCGCCCTGCGTGGGGTGCGCGGCGCGGCCGTGCGCGACGGGGCAGCCGCCGGTCTCCTCCGACTTGGCGTCGGTGACGATCGCGTCATGGTTCTCGGACATGGGAATCCTTCCGAACGGGGTGGATCAGAGTGCTGAACTGGCTGAACTGGGGGCGGTGGAAGAACAGTCGGGGCACAGGCCCCAGTAGATGACCTCGGCCTCGTCGATCGAGAAGCCGCGGTCGTCGGAGGCGGTCAGGCACGGGGCATGGCCGACCGCGCAGTCGACGTCGACGACGGCGCCGCAGGACCGGCAGACGAGGTGGTGGTGGTTGTCGCCGACCCGTCCCTCGTACAGGGCCGGGCTGCCCGGCGGCTCGAGCCGGCGGACGAGTCCCGCCGACGCGAGCGCGTGGAGGGCCTCGTACACGGCCTGGAGGGAAATGTGGCCCACGCGGTCACGCACCCCGGCGGCGATCGCCTCGACGCCGAGGTGGTCGCCTTCCCGGACGGTCTGGAGCAGCGCGACGCGTGCGGCCGTCACCCGCAGGCCGGCACCGCGCAGCTCTTCGGCGGTGGTCGGGGGCTGCGGTGAAGTCATGCGGCAAACCTACCGGCATAAACACGAAGAGTTCAAGAAAACGAGTCAGCCAAGTTCTGTGTGTCGCGTGTGTCGCGTTACGGTAGGTTTCGCGCCGTCGTCATCCCGCTATGGCCCTGCTGTGGAGGGGCGTGCAGACGCGTGCATGGGCGTGCAGAGGCGCGTGGAGGCGTGTGGAGAACGGGGGGCTCGGCCGGGAGATGCGCGTGATGCCCATGGTGGGCCCGGGAGGCGTCCCGGCGGGCCCGGCTCACCGGACCTGGCTCAAAGAAGCGGCGAGGGATCTTCGGCCCGGAGGGGCCCGCGCCTCCGTGCCAGAATGGGCGCGCCGCCCGTCCGCACGACTCCCCGAGGTTCTTCCGTGACGAAGCCCCTGGCCCGCGAGCCGCAGCGACGCAATTCGCGGTCCAACCGGGCGCGCATTCTGGCCACGGCCCGCCGTGAGCTCGGCCGGAACCCGGACGTCACCCTGGAGGAGCTGGCGCGCGCCTCCGGCGTCGTACGGCGCACTCTTTTCGGGCACTTTCCCGGGCGGCCCGCGCTGCTGGAGGCGCTGGCCGATGAGGCCTCCGAAGCGCTGCGCGGCGCGCTGGCCGCCGCCGAGGAGTCGGCGGAGCCGGAGGAGTCGGCCGAACGGGCCTTCGCGCGCTATATGTTCTCGACCTGGCCGGTGGGCGACCGTTACCGGCTGCTCCTGGCGCTGGCCCGGCGCGATCTGGGGATGGAGCGGGTCGCCGAGGTCCTGGCGCCGGCCCGCGCCGTGGTCGCGGCCCTCCTGGAGCGGGGGCAGCGGGACGGCGTCTTCCATGCGTATCTGCCGCCCGCCGTGCTGAGCGCCGGGCTGGAGGCGATGACGGTGGCGCTGCTGGAGGAGGTCAACGCCGGGGCGCTGGAGGACGACGGCACCCGGACGACCGTCGCCGCGCTCATCGCGGCCGGGGTGCCGCAGGCGCGGGCGCGTCTCGTCGTGGACGAGGTCGCGGCCCAGACGGCCGCCCACCCCGAGCCCGGCGACGACTGACTCAACCGGCGTACCGCCCCCAATCCCCTCCGTGTGGCGACCAGGCCGACGGAGGGTTTCGCATGCTCCGGTGCTCCGGTGCTCCGGTGCTCCGGTGCTCCGGTTTCGCGCGCTCCTGGTTCGCCTGCTGCGGACTCCACCCGCTGAGGGCTTCTCCCGCCGCGCATGCGCCTCCCATGCGCTCCACCTTCCGCGCTACGACGGTCGCCCCTGCGTAGGGCGAGTTATTTGCACACTGGTGAGCAATAAATTAAGCTGCACATCGGTGAGCAATTAACTCGTCTTCTGGAGATCCCCCATGCCTCTCCTCGTCAGCACACCCGTCGACAAGGCGACCGGGCCGTACGCCCGGCGCTGGTGGGCGCTGATCGTCCTGTGCCTGAGTCTGCTGATCGTCGTCATGGCGAACACGTCGCTGATCGTGGCCGCGCCGGACATGACCACGGACCTCGGCCTCAGCAGCAGCGACCTCCAGTGGGTCATCGACGGCTACACCGTCCCGTACGCGGCGCTGATGCTCGTCCTGGGCTCCATCGGCGACAAGTACAGCCGCAGGGGCGCGCTGATCGCCGGTCTGGTGGTCTTCGCGGGCGGTTCGGTGATGGGCAGCCTGGTCGACCGGACGGAGCTGGTCATCACGGCCCGCGCGATCATGGGGATCGGGGCGGCCGTGGTCATGCCGGCCACGCTGTCCCTGCTGGTGGCGATCTTCCCGAAGCGCGAGCGGGCCCGGGCCATCACGGCCTGGACGGCCACCTCGGGGCTGGCCATCGCCGTCGGCCCGCTGGTCGCCGGGTGGCTGCTCCAGGACCATGCCTGGGGCTCGACGTTCCTGATCAACGTTCCCATCGCCGTCGTCGCCGTCATAGGCGCGCTCGTCCTGGTCCCGCCGTCCAAGGCGGCCGGCATGGGCCGTATCGACTACGTCGGCGGTCTGCTCTCGATCGTCTCCGTCGGCTCGCTCGTCTACGCGACCATCGAGGGCCCGCACTTCGGCTGGGGCGCGGGACCGATCGCCGCGGCCGTGGTCGCCGGGGTGAGCCTGGTCGCCTTCGTGGCCTGGGAGCTGCGCCACCCGCACCCCATGCTGGACGTGCGCAGGTTCCGGCTGCGGCCCTTCAGCGGCTCGATGCTCGCGGTGCTGTTCTTCTTCTTCGGCACCTTCGGCGCGATCTACTACTCGACCCAGTTCCTCCAGTTCGTCCTCGGCTACGACGCGCTGGAGACGGGCGTACGACTGCTGCCGCTGGCCGGCGCCGTGTTCGTCGGCGCCGCGGTGACCGGCCGTATGACCCCGAAGCTGGGCATGAAGGCGATGATCGTCACCGGCATGGCCGTCGGCACCGCGGCCGTCTTCCTGCTCACGCGGATCGAGACGGGCTCGACGTACGCCGACTTCCTGGCGCCGATGATGATGCTGGGCTTCGCGATCGGCCTGAGCGTGTCCCCGGCGACGGACACCATCATGGGATCCTTCCCCGAGTCCGAGCTGGGCGTCGGCGGCGGCGCCAACGACACCGCGCTGGAACTGGGCGGCTCCCTCGGCATAGCCGTCCTCGGCTCGCTGCTGGGAACCGCCTACCGCGACGAACTGACCGACCTGGTCGGCGAACGGCTCCCGGCCGCCGCGCTGGACACCGCGAAGGACTCCGTCGGCGGCGGGCTCGCGGTCGCCGAGCAGATCGCGAAGAGCCCGGCGGGAGGGGCGCAGCAGGCCCAGGCCCTGATCGACGCCGTCCACGAGTCCTTCGCCCACGGCGTCGCCCAGACCAGCCTGATCGGCGGCGCCATCATGGCGGCCGGCACCCTGGTCGTCCTGGCGGTGCTCCCCGGCCGCAGGGCCGCGGCGGAGCGCGGGGCGGAGGAGTCGGCCGTGGACGGGGCCGCGGCGGATGGGGCTGCGGTAGACAGGGCTGCGGTAGACGGGGCTGCGGCTGCCGCGGAGGAGGTGTACTCCGACGCTCGGTGAGGCGTCGTGACCTTCGGCCGGGCAGGGCCGGGGCGGTCCGTGTGGGCTGCTCCGGCCCTGCCCGGCAGTCCTTCAGGCCTCAGTCGGCCGCAGTAACCGCTTCCGCTTCCGCAACCGCTTCCGCAACCGTCTCGGTCTTGGTCCCGGCCCCGGTCCCGGCCCCGGTCCCGGTCCCGGACTCGGTCCGCGTCCCCGCTTCCGTGTCGGCTCCCGTGTCTGCCTCCGTGTCCGCCACCCTCGGCAGATCCGGCAACAGTCCCGACATCGCGGCTCGTTGATCCGGCCCGATGACGTGGGCCAGTGCCCCGGTGACCGTTTCCGCGAGGGCGCCGGACGCCTCCCGCAGCAGGCGGTGGGCCTTGTCGGTGAGTGCGACCTCGACGCCGCGCTTGTCGCCGCACACCGATTGGCGGGTGACGAGGCCGGCGTGCTGGAGACAGGCGATCTGGTAGGTGAGCCGGGTCTTGGGGCGGCCGAGGAGCTCCGCGATACGGGTCATGCGCAGGCCCTCCCGGGGCTGCTCCGCCAACAGACACAGAACCAGGAACTCGTCGTGCGAGACGTCGAGCCGTTCCTTCACCACCGACCGCAGCCGCTGTTCCACCGCCCCCGTCGCGGCCAGCAGCACCATCCAGGCGCGCAGCTCGGGCGGCAGCAGACCGGTGTCCTGCATGGACGGGCATTGGGGCAGGTCGGAGGCGTGCTCGTCAGGGTCGGCCATACTCCGAGTGTACCTGTTGTCCAATTTTGAACGAAGGGATTGACGAAAGGGTTGTTCATATTTGGATAACCGGCTAGCGTGAGGTCATCCAAATTTGAATCACCAAACCGAGGGAACGACCATGACCGTCGCCGTGGAAACCGGACTGTGGCAGCTCGACGCGGGCGCCTCCACCGTCGCCCTGAAGCACAAGACGATGTGGGGCCTGGTCACCGTCAAGGGCGTCTTCGCCACCATCGGCGGCGGGGGCGAGGTGGGCGCCGACGGCTCCGCCACCGGCGCCCTGACCCTGGATGCGGCCTCCCTCGACACGAAGAACGCCAAGCGGGACGTCCATCTGCGCGGCGCCGACTTCTTCGACGCCGATCAGCACCCGAAGATCACCTACGCGGTCCGCGGCGCCGAACTCCGTGACGGCGGCGCCGTGCAGGTGTCCGGCCAGCTCACCGTGCGCGGCATCAGCAGGCCGCACTCCTTCACCGCGAAGCTGACCGGGGCGGACGCCGACGCGCTCACGCTCGACGCCGAATTCACCGTGGACCGGGGCGAGTTCGGCCTGGGCTGGAACCAGATGGGCATGATCCGCGGTCTGACCACGGTCACCGCGACCCTGCGCTTCACCCGCACCCAGGCCTGACGGTGCGTCGGTAAGCCCCGCGTACGTCAGCAGGCCAACACGTCGGTGTGAAGCGTGTGGTGACGATGCGTCATGTCCGTCCGTCACATCGTCACTTCGACGCGGCGGCTCGCAGTGAGGGGCCCACGTCCGTGCTCGACAAGGTCTGCGGCCCCGCGGTGAAAGCCCGCAGCCGGATCCGGACGCCGGGGCGTGGCATGTGGAACCCCCCGGCAGGCGGCCGGAGTTCGTAGCGCGCGGTGGAGTGGGCCGGGAGCGTGCGCGGCCCCTTCACGATCGGCCAGTACGGGTCCATGCCCTGCCCCGTGGTGAGCGTGAAGTGGGGAGCGAGGGGGCCGTCTCCGGTGTTGGTGACCTCGACTGCCAGCAGGGACACGTAGGTCACGGACCTCGGCGAGGGATGCCGTACCTCCGTGACCCGCATGTGCAGGGGAGGCGTTCCCGTCACCGCGGCGGTCGCGCTCGCCAGGGCCGGAACGAGGACCAGTACGGCCGCGGCGATCCGCGCCGGACGCCGGTGCGCTCCGGCCAGCGGACGCGGGCGCGGCTGCCAGGCGCGGGCGAACTCCGCGGCGGGCGCGGTGACCGCGGCCGCCAGCCACAGCGGCGTCATCATCAGGTAGTAACCGTCCTGGGAACGCGTCGCCAGGAAGAACGCGCACCACGGCAGCACGGTCGCCGCCGGGCCCAACCGCCGTACGAACAGCACGAACAGGGCCAGCAGCGCGGCCGCCAGCAGCATGCTCGCGTGTCCGTACCAGTCGAGCCGGTCGCTGCCGTCCGTCAGATACAGCGAGACGCCGATCAGGCCCTGCCCGTGCAGCACCGCGCCCTGCGTCAACGGCAGCGCGATCCCGCCGAGCCAGGTCCCGGGCTCCTGCGCGACGAAGTACGCGTTGATCAGCAGCCATACGACGGCGGCGATCCCGGCGACACGCAGCAGCACGCCCGCCGCGGCCCGCGCACCCAACTCGCCTCGGCGCACGGCGTAGATCCCGGCGAGCAGGAACGGCGTGACGAACCAGGGCAGTTGCTGCGCGGCACAGGCGGCCCCCAGGCACGCGGCCCGCGCGATGTCCGCCGCGCCGAGCCGGCCGCCCCTTCCGATCCGGGGCCAGCGCACCACCACCGGGATCAGCAGCGCCAGCGCCAGGATCGCCGGGTAGCCCTGCCGGCCGTACATCGGCAGGAAGGAGAAGCCCAGGCACACCATGGTCGCCGCCGGCCGCCACGGCGTCGGCAGCATCCGCCACAGTGCGACCGAGCCGACGAGGAGCGCGCCGGTCGCCATCGCGGTCGCCGGCGCGCCGCCGTGCCCCAGCCACAGCAGCGGCGCGGTCAGCAGCGGGCCCAGCGGGGGATAGCCGTACGTGTAGTCGTAGCCGCCGTGGATCGTCGGGGTGAGGGCGATGCCGTGGCCGAAGAGCCAGGGCCACGACTGGCCGTAGACCGGGTGGCCGGCGACGAGTTCCCGGGCGGCCTGGGTGGTGAGGACCGCCTCGTCGCCGCCTTTGTGGTTCATCGCCCAGGTGCACAGGGCGAGCGTCACGGCGGTGACCAGCACGAACAGGTCGACGCGGGCCAGCGACCGGACGCGGCGGACGACGAGCGCGAGCGCCCCGCACACCAGGATCGACGCATAGCAGAGCGAGATGACCGCGGCGACGGCGATCCGGTGGCTGGCCGCCTGCGACCAGACCGAGCGGGTGCCGATGAACAGGCTGACCGCGGCGAGCAGGGTCAGCACGCGATGCCACTGTTCGGGCGATGCGGCGGCTTCTCGGGTCTCCGGAGTTTCTCGGGCCGGAGTCTCCGGACTCTCCGGGAAGGCGGACACCGTCGACTGCGTCCGCCGGCCGGGTGTCGTCAGCGGTGTTTCTGCCAAGTACACGCTTCCGCAACGTAATCGGGCCCGGTGAACGAGGGCCACTTGGATGTGAAGATTCCGGTGTGGTGGAGGTAAGAAGCGGCTGTGGGGTATCTGTGGAGGTGGCGGTCCGTGTCGCTGTTGGGCCGAACGGGTGACATGGCGTAAGAATTGGCTGGTGCAGGCATTGAGTGCGAGTCAGTTCGGGGGGATCCGGTGAACCGGTACGACGTCACCGATGAACAGTGGGAAGGGCTCGCCCAGGTCGTTCCGCTGCGCGGCCGGGACGCCTGGCCGTCGGCGGTGGACCATCGCTCGCTGCCCGACTCGGAGACGGAGACGCGCCGCCGCTTCGTCGTCCTGCGGGTCAACGTGTTCGCGGACGCCCGCGAGGTGGCGGAGACGCTGATGGCGGGCATCCCGGTGCTGCTCGACCTGACGGGCGCGGAGACCGAGACCGCCAAGCGGGTCCTGGACTTCTCCACCGGAGTCGTCTTCGGCCTGGCCAGCGGCATGCATCGCGTCGACCGCAACGTCTTCCTCCTCACCCCACCGGGCACCGAGGTGAGCGGAATCATGGAGGGGGCGGGCGTTTGACCGGGGCTTGAGGGCGACTGGCTCCGCCGGGACCGGTCCGGCGGCGATCGTCCGGGGGACCGGTCCGGCGGCGACGGGCCGGTCCTTTCAGGGTCGGTCCCGTGGTGTGACCGGCCCTGAAAGGACCGGGACGGGCCGCAGTACCGTCCCCTCGTCGCCCGTTCGTAGGAAGGTTCCGGGGGTAAAACGGTTCGCCTGGCAGCGGAGTCCTACGGTCCGCATATGGCCGTGCCCTCCGCTTCTCCAGCGCCCTCACCCCGCTCCGCAGCTCCCTCACCCCGCTCCGCAGCTCCCTCACCCCGCTCCGCAGCGCCCTCACCCCGCTCCGCAGCGCCCTCGCCCCGCTCAGGGCGGCCCGACGGGACACTCCCCGAGCCCGACCGTCAGGGCGCGCCTGCCCGACCGCCCCACGGCGAGGCCCCCTCCGGGGCTCCTGCCGGGACGTCGCAGGCCGGGACTTCGTCCGCGACACCTGTCCGGGCTGCCCTGGGCGAGGCTTCGCACGCTGCTCCCGCTCCAGTGCCGCAGGGCGGGACTTCCTCCGCAGCGACTGCCGGGGTGTCGCAGGGCGAGGACTCCTCTGTGGTGCCTGCCCAGGCTCCGTGCGGCGGGGCCTTGCCCGCGACGCCTTCCCAGGCTCCGTGCGGCGGGGCCTCGCCCGCGACGCCTTCCCAGGCTCCGTGCGGCGGGGCCTCGCCCGCGACGCCTTCCCCGAGAGCGCGGGAAGGGGATACCTCTGTCGCCCCTGCCCCTGCCCCTGCCCCGGCCCCGGGGGCGCAAGGTGCGGATTCCCGCGTGAGGCCTGCCCGGGCGGCCCGTCGCGAGGAGGCCCTCACTGTGCCCGCTCAGGGCGATCGGTCGCGTCAGGGCGTTCGGGCGGAGTCCGGGGGCGGGCGAGGCGGGCCTGTCCGGTCGGGGCCTGTTCGGCCCGGGATCACCGAGTTGCGGTTGTCCGCCTTTGCCGGGCATCGGGGCGTCGGGATCCCGCTCGGGGCGGTCACGCTTTTCGCCGGGCGCAGCGGGAGTGGGAAGAGCAGTGCCCTGCGGGCGTACGAGGCGCTGGCCCGGCTGGGGTGCGGGGCCGCCCTGAGGGATGTGTTTCCGGATCCGGTCTCCTGTGTACCGGAGCGGGCGCGGCCCGACGCCCAGCGGCGGCGCGGGTTCCGGATCGGCTGCACGGCGGACGGGCCCGAGGGGCCGGTCCGGCTCGACGTCGCCGTGCAGGCCGAGCCCGAACTGCGCATCGTGGGGGAGCGGTTGAGCGCGGACGGGGTCGTACTGCTGGAGACGGCGCTGCGCGACCCGGGGCGGCGCACCGTGCAGGCCGCCTGGCACACCGCCGGGTCCTCGCCCGTCACCCGCGCCCCGCTGCCCGACGACCGGCTCGGCACCGCCCTGCTGCCGTTGCGCGTGGCGGGCAAGACCGACGGGCAGCGCCAAGTCCTCGCCGCCGCCGAGCAGATGGTGGTGGCCCTGCGCTCCGTCTTCGCCTGCGACCCGCAGCCCGACTGGATGGGCGTCCCCGTCCCCACGGGCTCCGGCCGGTTGCTCGGCGGCTGCGACAACCTCGCCGACGTCCTGTGGCGCACCCGCGAGGAGTGCGTACGGCGGCACGCGCAACTCGTCGCGACCCTGGGCGTCGGCTGCGCCGGCCCGGTCACGGACCTGCTCGCCGAGCCGCTCGGCGACGGCACGGTCCGCGCGGTGCTCGACCGCGGCGACGGCACCCGTACGGAACTCGCCCGGCTGGGATACGGCGAGCTGCGCTACGTAGCTCTCGCGCTGGTGCTGCTCACCGGTCCGGGCGTCCTCGACGTGGACCCGGCCGCAGAGGTGCCCTCCGCGATGCAGACGCTCACCCTGCTCGCCGACGGCCTCGACCGGGGCCTCGACGTGACGCAGCGCGCCGAACTGCTGCGGCTGGCGGTGCGGATGGCCGAGCGCGGGCACATCCGCTGCGTCGGCGCGGTGAGCGACCCGTCCTGGGCCGTGCGGACGGCCGGAGTGACGGTGGTACACCTGGGTCCGTGACAGAACAACACCTCGACGTGGCGAAGCTGCAGCGCAGGCTGGCCGAGTTCGCGGCCGCCCGGAACTGGCAGCCCTTCCACACCCCCAAGAACCTGGTCGCCGCGCTCAGCGTGGAGGCGTCCGAGCTGGTCGAGATCTTCCAGTGGCTGACCCCGGAGGAGTCGGCGCGGGTCATGGACGACCCGGAGACCGCCCACCGGGTGACCGACGAGGTCGCCGACGTGCTCGCGTATCTGCTGCAGCTGTGCGAGGTGCTCGGCATCGACCCGCTGACGGCGCTGGACGCCAAGATCGACCGGAACGAGCGGAGGTTCCCGGCGCCGTAGGACCTGTCCGGCGGGTCCGTGCCGACCCCTCTCGCGGACCATGCCGATCTCTCTCGCGGACCGTGCCGACCCCTCCCGCGGACCGCTCCAGGGGAGTCCCACGATCCGTTTTCACTCTCCGCAGTCAACAAGCGGTTCGAAATCGATTTGTTGTCCACAGATTTCCGTCTTCCTCTGGCTTTTCGCCCCACAGACCCTCACTCTGGGTAGTGAGTAAGGGAGTTCGGGCGGACGTGCGAGAAGCACGTCGGGACAGACGGGGGCGGCGCATGGACGCGGTGCGGCTCATCCTGACGAGCAGGCTTGCGCTCGCGGGCAGCGGAGAGGGACCGAGGATCCTGACGGAGGTGTGGCAGGCGCAGGCCCTGGCGCAGGCGATAGGAAGTCGCCTCGCCGTCTCGGGCCCGCCCGAACTACGCGGTGAGGCACTGGGGTTGACCGAGCTGGCGGGCAGAGGCTGCGGTGTGCTGGACCCACCGGACCTCGACCCGGGCACCCTGCTCGCCGCCCAGCTCACCGAACTGCACGACGCCCGCCAAGCTCTGCTCGCCTTGAGCGGGCTGCTGGGCGAAGTCGGCATCGCCCTCGTCGGCCTGGCGAGCGCGGCGGGCGACGAGACGACGTACTGGCAGTGCATGGAGGCCATCGACGCGGCGGACGAGTCCAGGGACCGGGTCCTGGAGATGCTGCGGAAGCTGACGGCGAGGGAGGAGCGGGAAGAGCGGGAGGGGGCCTTGCCGGAGAGGTGAGTCGCAGGCCGGGGAGGGGAGTCCCATGCCGGCGGGTGAGTCGAACCGGCCCCTCTGGGGGCGTCAGCCCCCAGAACGGCGGATCACGGCAGTACGGCGGGACTCAGCCCACGTCACCCTGTTCCGCGGACGCCCGCGGGGAGCTCCCCGTCGACTGTAGATCCGCGTCCAGCGCCGAGAGATCCGCGTTCAGCGCCGCCATCAGCTCTTCCATCTGCTGCAGCAACCCCTTGGGCGGGGCTGCGCCCGCGCCCCCGCCCTGCTGCGGCACGGTCTCTTCGGACATGACGGCCTCCTCGGCCCTGGCCCCCCGAAAAAGAGGCCGATGCGGGTGACGTCCCGGCGCTGACCAGCCGGGCGCGGGGCCGGGCGGTCCGGCTCCGCCCCGGCCAACGATCACCGCCGGGGCGGGTCACTGGCGAGGGCAACCCCCCACGCACGGCACGGACGTATTTCACCCGACCGGGGACAGGCGGGCCCGAGGGGACCGGTGGGGTTGACGGGAACCCCGGAGTGCAGGATGGAGGCATGGATCTTCGCATCTTCACCGAACCCCAGCAGGGCGCGTCCTACGACACCCTCCTCACCGTGGCGAAGGCCACCGAAGACCTCGGCTTCGACGCCTTCTTCCGCTCCGACCACTACCTCAAGATGGGCTCCGTCGACGGCCTCCCCGGTCCCACGGACGCCTGGATAACCCTCGCCGGACTCGCCCGCGAGACCCGGCGCATCCGCCTCGGCACGCTGATGACCGCCGGCACCTTCCGGCTGCCGGGCGTCCTCGCCATCCAGGTCGCACAGGTGGACCAGATGTCCGGCGGCCGCGTCGAGCTGGGCCTGGGCGCGGGCTGGTTCGAGGAGGAGCACACGGCGTACGGCATCCCCTTCCCGAAGGAGAAGATCGGCCGGCTCGAGGAGCAGCTGGAGATCGTCACCGGGCTGTGGGCCACCAAGACCGGCGACACCTACGACTTCCACGGCAAGTACTACGACCTCGCCGACTCGCCCGCGCTGCCCAAGCCCGCGCAGCCGAAGATCCCCGTGCTGATCGGCGGCAACGGCGCGACCCGTACCCCGCGGCTGGCCGCCCGCTTCGCGGACGAGTTCAACATGCCGTTCGGCTCGGTCGAGGACAGCGAGCGTCAGTTCGGCCGGGTCCGGGCCGCCGCCGAGGAGAGCGGCCGCGCGGCCGACGACATCACCCTCTCCAACGCCCTCGTCGTCTGCGTAGGCAAGGACGACCAGGAAGTCGCCCGCCGTGCCGCCGCGATCGGCCGCGAGGTCGACGAGCTCAAGGCCAACGGCCTGGCCGGATCCCCGGCCGAGGTCGTCGAGAAGATCGGCCGCTACGCCGAGGCCGGCTCCCGGCGCGTCTACCTCCAGATCCTCGACCTGCACGACCTGGACCACCTGGAGCTCATCTCCGCCCAGGTGCAGTCGCAGCTGTCGTAGGACGACGACGCCCCGGCGGCCGGACGGGGTCCGGGGGCCGTTCCGGCCGCCGCCCGGCATCTGTGACACGCCTGTGACCGGAGGTATGGCTTCCGCCACAGTCGGCGGCGTGGCGCCCTGATGAGCTGACCGGATGCGCAGACCCACCCCCCTTCTTCCGGTCCTGGCCGCCGTACTCCTGCTCTCGGCGTGCGGCTCGGAACGTTCCGGCGCCCAGAACGGCGAGGCCGGCGCGGGCGGCACGGCATCGCCGACCCAGGTCTCGGATCCGGCGGTGGACGGCGTCCGGATCACCTCGCTGACCCTCCCCTCCGCCTCCGCGAGCCCCTCCGCCTCCGCGAGCCCCACCGGGTCCACCGGGCCCGGCGGCCCCGTCACGGCCGACGACCTCACCCTCCCCGCCGACTCCGGTGTCTTCGCCGCCTACGAGGTCACCAACGAGGGCGACACGGCGCTCACGTACACGGTCCTGTTCGACTTCACGACGGCCGGCGGCGAGGTGATGAGCAACCGGCGCGAGACCGTGCGCGACGTCGGCCCCGGCAGGACGGTGCGCGGGACCGTTCGCCTGGGAGTCCTGGAGCCGGGCATGTCCACGGTGACGAGAGTGAAGGTCGCCGAGGTCACCAAGGTCCCCGCGGCCGAGGCGCCGCCCGAGGCGGGCGTCTGCCCGTCCTCCGGGATCAGGGTCACCGCCGACGACGGCGACGCGGCGATGGGGCTGCGGGTGGTGGGCCTGCGCCTCGAGAACTGCGGGAAACAGGACTACGCCCTCGACGGCTACCCCGCGGTCGGCCTGCTGGACGAGGACCGTGAGCCGGTCGACGGCGTGAAGATCTTCCAGGGCAGCGGCGGAATCTCCACCGTCACCGGCTTCGACGACCCGCCCCGGCCGGTGACCCTGAAGCCCGGCGAGAGCGCGACCGCCGGCCTGATGTGGCGCAACACCACCGAGTCCGGCACCGCCGTGAACGTCCCCTACGTCCGGGTGCGGGCCAAGGCCGGCGCCGCACCGGTCATGGTGACCCCCCACCTCGACCTCGGGACCACCGGGAAGCTGGGCGTCAGCGCGTGGAAGCGGGCGGCGCCGTAGGCGCCGACGGCTCCAGCCTGACGGCTCCGACTGCCGCACCTGGCGGCTCCGACCTGTCTGACCTGCGCCGTGTCGGGTCGCCCGGGACGAAAATCCCGGGTGTCCTGGAGGCGTTCTCGGTACGTTGTGGGGACGCGGGCGCGCACGACAAGCCCTCCCGCTTCCTTCCGAACCCTTCCGAGGCACCCACCGTGTTCCTGACGATCAGCACCACCGGCACCCCCGAACGCCCCGCCACCGACCTGGGCTTCCTGCTGCACAAGCACCCGGACAAATCGCAGGCGTTCTCCACCTCCTACGGCACGGCGCACGTCCTCTACCCCGAGGCGGACGTCCAGCGCTGCACGGCGGCGCTGCTGCTGGAGGTGGACGCCGTGGCGCTGGTCCGGCGCGGCAAGGGCAAGGGACGCGGCGGCGCTCCCGACGCGGCGCTCGCCCAGTACGTCAACGACCGCCCGTACGCGGCCTCCTCGCTCCTCGCCGTCGCGCTGAGCGCCGTGTTCTCCAGCGCGATGCGCGGCGTGTGCAGCGCCAGGCCCGAACTGCCCGAACAGCCGCGCCCGTTGCGCGTCGAGGTGCCCGCACTGCCCGCCCGGGGCGGCCCCGAGCTCGTACGACGCCTCTTCGAGCCGCTCGGCTGGACGGTGACCGCCGACCCGGTGGCCCTCGACGCCGAGTTCCCGGAGTGGGGCGACTCGCGGTACGTGAGCCTGACCCTGGAATCCGAAAGCCTGACCCTGGCCGAGGCCCTGCGCCATCTGTACGTCCTGCTGCCCGTCCTCGACGACGCCAAGCACTACTGGGTCGCCCCCGACGAGGTCGACAAGCTGCTGCGGGCTGGCGAGGGCTGGCTGCCCGAGCACCCCGAGCAGAAACTGATCACCAGCCGCTATCTGTCCCGCCGCTGGTCGCTCACCCGGCAGGCGATGGAGCGCCTGGAGCTGGTCCGGCTCGCCGAGACCGACGACAGCGAGGTCGAGGACATCGACAACGCGGTCGCGGCGGAGTCCGAGACCGAGGAGCGCCCGACCCCGCTGGCCGTACAGCGCCGCGATGCGATCGTCACCGCGCTGACGGCGTCCGGGGCCGCCCGCGTCCTCGACCTCGGCTGCGGCCAGGGCCAGTTGGTGCAGGCGCTGCTCAAGGACCCCCGCTTCACGGAGATCGTCGGCGTCGACGTGTCGATGCGCGCGCTCACCATCGCCTCCCGGCGGCTGAAGCTGGACCGCATGGGCGAGCGGCAGGCCTCCCGCGTCCAGCTCTTCCAGGGCTCGCTCGCCTACACCGACACCCGTCTCAAGGGCTATGACGCGGCCGTGCTCAGCGAGGTGATCGAGCACCTCGACCTGCCGCGGCTGCCCGCCCTGGAGTACGCGGTGTTCGGCTCGGCCCGGCCGCGCACGGTGCTGGTCACCACCCCGAACGTCGAGTACAACGTCCGCTGGGAGAGCCTCCCGGCCGGCCATGTCCGCCACGGCGACCACCGCTTCGAGTGGACACGCGAGGAGTTCCGCGGCTGGGCGGGGACGGTGGCCGAACGGCATGGGTACGACGTGGAGTTCGTGCCCGTGGGACCCGACGACCCGGAGGTGGGACCGCCCACCCAGATGGCATGTTTCAGCATGAAGAACGCGAACGAGAAGGAGGCGAAGGCGGCATGACGGACAATCAGGTTCCCGAGAAGCAGGGGCGCGTGCTGCCCGTCACCGACCTCTCCCTCGTCGTGCTGATCGGCGCGTCCGGCTCGGGCAAGTCCACCTTCGCCCGACGGCACTTCAAGCCCACCGAGGTCATCTCCTCCGACTTCTGCCGCGGTCTGGTCTCCGACGACGAGAACGACCAGAGCGCCACCCGGGACGCCTTCGACGTCCTGCACTACATCGCGGGCAAGCGGCTCGCGGCCGGCCGCCGTACGGTCGTCGACGCCACCAGCGTGCAGCAGGACGCCCGCAGGCAGCTGATCGACCTGGCCAAGCAGTACGACGTGCTGCCCATCGCCGTCGTGCTGGACGTGCCGGAGGAGGTGTGCGCCGAGCGCAACGCGGCCCGCACCGACCGCGCCGACATGCCCCGCCGGGTCATCCAGCGCCACGTCCGCGAACTGCGGCGCTCCCTGCGCCACCTGGAGCGCGAGGGCTTCCGCAAGGTGCACGTCCTGCGGGGCGTGGAGGACATCGAGCACGCCACCGTCGTCACCGAGAAGCGCTTCAACGACCTGACCCACCTCACCGGCCCCTTCGACATCATCGGCGACATCCACGGCTGCGCCTCCGAACTGGAGTCGCTGCTGGCCAAGTTGGGCTACGCCGACGGCGTGCACCCGGCCGGACGCCAGGCCGTCTTCGTCGGCGACCTCGTCGACCGGGGCCCGGACAGCCCCGCCGTGCTGCGCCGGGTGATGACGATGGTCGAGTCCGGCAACGCCCTGTGCGTGCCCGGCAACCACGAGAACAAGTACGGCCGATTCCTGCGCGGCCGCAAGGTCCAGCACACCCACGGCCTGGCCGAGACCATCGAGCAGATGGAGGGCGAGAGCGAGGAGTTCACGAAGCGGGTACGGGAGTTCATCGACGGACTCGTCAGCCACTACGTCCTGGACGGCGGCCGGCTCGTGGTCTGCCACGCCGGTCTGCCCGAGAAGTACCACGGCCGCACCTCCGGCCGCGTCCGCTCGCACGCGCTGTACGGCGACACCACCGGCGAGACCGACGAGTTCGGCCTGCCGGTGCGCTACCCGTGGGCGGAGGACTACCGGGGCCGGGCGGCCGTGGTCTACGGCCACACCCCCGTCCCGGAGGCCACCTGGCTCAACAACACCATCTGCCTGGACACCGGCGCCGTCTTCGGCGGCAAGCTGACCGCGCTGCGCTGGCCGGAGCGGGAGCTGGTCGACGTACCGGCGGAGCAGGTCTGGTACGAGCCGACGAGGCCGTTGCGGGCGGAGGCGCCGGGCGGGCACGACGGGCGGCCGTTGGCGCTGGCGGACGTGCAGGGGCGGCGGGCCGTGGAGACCCGGCACCAGGGGCATGTCGCCGTGCGCGAGGAGAACGCGGCCGCGGCCCTGGAGGTCATGAGCCGGTTCGCCGTCGACCCGCGGCTGCTGCCCTACCTCCCGCCGACGATGGCTCCGACGGCGACCAGCCACGTCGAGGGCTACCTGGAGCACCCGGTGGAGGCGTTCGCGCAGTATGCGCAGGACGGGGTCGCGCGGGTCGTGTGCGAGGAGAAGCACATGGGCTCGCGGGCGGTGGCCCTGGTGTGCCGGGACGCGGAAACGGCTCGTAGGCGTTTCGGCGTGGAAGGCCCCACGGGCTCGCTGTACACGCGCACCGGCCGGCCGTTCTTCGACGACGAGGCCGTCACCGAGGAGATCCTGGGCCGGGTGCGTACGGCCGTCGACGAGGCCGGTCTGTGGAGTGAACTCGACACCGACTGGCTTCTGTTGGACGCCGAGCTGATGCCGTGGTCGCTGAAGGCCTCCGGGCTGCTGCGGTCGCAGTACGCGGCCGTCGGCGCCGCGTCCGGAGCCGCCTTCCCGGGTGCGCTGGCCGCACTGGAGGGGGCCGCCGCACGGGGCGTCGACGTCTCGGAGCTGCTGTCCCGGCAGCGCGAACGGGCCTCCGACGCGGCCGCGTTCACGGACGCCTACCGCCGCTACTGCTGGCCGACGGAGGGCCTGGACGGCGTACGCCTGGCGCCGTTCCAGATACTGGCCGTCCAGGGCCGCAACCTCGCCGGACTGCCCCACGACGAACAACTGGCCCTGCTCGACCGGCTGGTGGAGCACGACGGCAGCGGACTGCTCCAGGCGACCCGCCGCCTGTACGTCGACACCGCCGACCCCGAGTCGGTCAAGGCCGGCGTCGACTGGTGGCTGGAGATGACCGGCCGCGGCGGCGAGGGCATGGTCGTCAAGCCGCTCGGCGCGCTGCTGCGCGACGAGAAGGGGCGGTTGGTCCAGCCCGGCATCAAGTGCCGGGGCCGCGAGTACCTGCGGATCATCTACGGTCCGGAGTACACGCGCCCCGACCACCTCGCCCGGCTGCGCGGACGCTTCCTGAACCACAAGCGCTCGCTGGCGATCCGCGAGTACGCGCTCGGCCTGGAGGCGCTGGACCGGCTGGCCGAGGGCGAGCCGCTGTGGCGGGTCCACGAGGCGGTGTTCGGGGTGCTGGCCCTGGAGTCGGAGCCGGTGGACCCGAGGCTGTGACGGTCGGGGCGTTCAGGGTGCGCAGGGTGATCGGGGCGTGCGGGGTGATCGGGGCGTGCGGGGTGCCCCGACCGCTCAGCCGACCAGCCGCAGTCGCCGCTCGCACATCCCGACCCGCACCGTCTGCCCCCAGGTCAGCTCCAGGGCGTCCGTCTCCATACCGTCCCCGAACACGATCAACTGCTCGGATTCGACGGTGAGTCGAAGGGACGCCGAGGCCGCGAGCTCGCCCGCCACCAGCGACGTACCGGTGGTGGGCGAGGGCCAGGCCTCGCGGACGAACCACACCAGCCGGTCCTGCGAGGGGTGGGGCAGAGGCAGGGCGCTGCCCCGCTCCTGCCACACCGACCGGAGCCATCCCGTCGCCCCGGTCCCCGTGCCCACGAGCACCCCCGAAGAAGCCTGGGCCTCGACGACACCCCCGTCGCCCTCCAGGCCCAGGCGGTATCTGGCCGTCTGATGTCCGACGGCTCCCATATAGATCTCGTTGAGCGCGACCAGCCGCTGGGTGTCGTCGGCGACGGCCTCGACCATCGTGAGTTCGTCCACGCCGGTGCCGGCCGCCCGTGCCGAGGGCAGCAGGGCTCCGGCGTCCGACGGGCGGTGCCGCACCAGGACGCCCGGGTTGCGCCCGGGGTCCGTGTCGAATCCCAACACCGGCTGCCCGGACAGGTACTTGGCGACGTTCGCGACCAGCCCGTCCTGACCGACGACGACCACGACGTCCTCCGGAGCGAACAGGAAACGGTCCAAGTCGACCCGCTCGACCCGGGTCTGACGCCAGGTCAACGGCACCGCCGAAGAGACCTCGGCCAGCGCCCGTCGCGTCCGGCGGTGGCGTTCGGCGACCTCCTCGATGTCCCGGCCCCGCGAGGAGAGGAAGAAGGCGGCCTGGCCGTGCGTGCCGTGCCGGGCCACCAACTCCTCGTACTCCGTGGTGCGATGGACCAGCACGGCCCGCGGGGCGAGACTCACTCCCGGTCCCCGGCGCCGAGCCTGGACAGCAGCCCGGTCAGGACGTCCGGCGAGATCGTCACGCTGTCGATGTGCGGCAGGTTCTCCGCCAGCCGCGTCCCGGTGAGCGCATTGAGGGTCGCCACGTCGACGTCGCCGTGCACCCGCAGCCAGGTCGCCTGCGCCTGGGCCCGCGCCTCGCCGACCTCGCGCGCCGCCTCGGCCTCCGCCCGGGCGAGCAGGACCGAGCGGGCGGCCTCCGCCTCCGCCATCCGCACCGTGCGGGCGGCCTCCGCCTGGGTCAGCCGCTCCGAGCGCTGCGCCTCGGCGTCGGCCAACCCGACCTGCTTCGCCGCCTCGGCCTCGGCCAGCTTCACGGCGCGCGCCGCTTCCGCCTCCGTCAGCTTCACCGACCGCGCGGCCTCCGCCTCGGCGAGCCGGACCGTGCGCGTCGCCTCCGCCTCGGCCCGTACCTTGTCCGCGGCCGCGCTCTCCTCCGCCTCGCGCCGGGTGTTCGTACCGCGTTGCTCGACCAACTGCTCCTCGCGCCGGGCGAGTTCGATCTGGCTGGCCAGTTCGTTCTCGGCGATGGTCCGCTCCCGCTCGACGGCCACCGCCCGCCGCTCGTAGGTGGCCCGGTCGGCCTCCTGCTGGATCTGCTCGCGGGCCGGGGTGCGCAGCGCCCGCTCCACCTCGGGCTCCGGTCGCAGGGCGACGACCCGGACGGCGACGATCTCCAGGCCGGTGGCGGGCAGTCGGGGCTCCGCCGCGAGACCCGCCGCGACCCGCTCGCGCACCGACGTCACGCCGTCGACCAGCGCCGACGACAGCGACGTACGCGCCAGGACGTCCAGTGCGTGCTGCTGGGCCGTCTCCGTCAGAAGGGTGCCGAGCTGCTCCAGGGGCGCGCTGCGCCATATCCCGGTGTCCGGGTCGATCGAGAAGTCGAGGCGGGCGGCGGCCAGGGCCGGGTCGCCGATCCGGTAGGTCACCGTCGCCTGCACGGTCACGTCCTGGAAGTCGACCGTACGGGCGTGGAAGGTCATCGCCAACTCGCGGTCGTCGACCGGCACTTCGGAGAGCGCGGCGGACAGGGACCGGAACCAGAAGCTGAGCCCGGGGCCGTCGTGCACCAGCTTGCCGGAGCGGTGGTGGCGTACATGCGCCGTCGGCGCGCCGCGCAGATGGCGCCAGCCCAGACGCCGGGTGATGTCGGCCATGGGGTCCCCCTCGTCATCTTTTCTCGTCATGTCGACGATAATCGAGAGGGTCAGTTGTCGTCAAGGGGACGAGAACAAGCTCGTGCGGAATCGGTCCGACAGCGGGTGAAGGCGGTCCTCGATGGTCAGGATGGAGGCATGGGATTCCATGTCGACTCCGAAGCCGGGCGGCTGCGCCGCGTCATCCTGCACCGGCCGGATCTCGAGCTCAAAAGGCTCACGCCCAGCAACAAGGACGCACTCCTCTTCGACGACGTGCTGTGGGTGCGCCGGGCGCGCGCCGAGCACGACGGGTTCGCCGACGTGCTGCGCGACCGCGACGTCGAGGTCCACCTCTTCGGCGACCTGCTCGTCGAGGCCCTGGAGGTCCCGGCGGCCCGGGCGCTCGTCCTGGACCGCGTCTTCGACGAGAAGGAGTACGGGGTCCTCGCCACCGACCATCTCCGGGCCGCCTTCGAGAACCTGTCCGCGGCCGCGCTCGCCGAGAGCCTGGTCGGCGGCATGACCAAACGGGAGTTCCTCGAGGCCCACGCCGAGCCGACCTCCGTCCGCTTCCATGTCATGGACCTCGACGACTTCCTCCTCGACCCCCTCCCCAACCACCTCTTCACCCGTGACACCTCCGCCTGGATCTACGACGGCGTCGCCATCAACGCCATGCGCTGGCCGGCCCGGCAGCGCGAGACCGTGCACTTCGAGGCGATCTACCGGCATCACCCGCTCTTCCGCGGCGAGACGTTCCGCGTCTGGTCCGAGGGGCAGGCCGACTACCCGTCCACCATCGAGGGCGGCGACGTCCTCGTCATCGGCAACGGCGCCGTACTGATCGGCATGAGCGAGCGGACGACCCCGCAGGCCGTCGAGATGCTCGCCCACAAGCTGTTCGCCGCGGGCTCGGCGGAGACGATCGTGGCCCTCGACATGCCGAAGCGGCGCGCGTTCATGCACCTCGACACCGTGATGACGATGGTCGACGGCGACACCTTCACCCAGTACGCGGGCCTCGGCATGCTGCGGTCGTACACCATCGAGCCGGGCGTCGGCGAGAAGGAGCTGAAGGTCACCGACCATCCTCCGGAGCACATGCACCGCGCGATCGCCGCGGCCCTCGGCCTCAGCGAGATCCGGGTGCTGACCGCCACCCAGGACGTGCACGCGGCCGAGCGCGAGCAGTGGGACGACGGCTGCAACGTCCTCGCCGTCGAGCCGGGCGTCGTCATCGCCTATGAACGCAACGCCACCACCAACACCCATCTGCGCAAGCAGGGCGTCGAGGTGATCGAGATCCCCGGCAGCGAGCTGGGCCGGGGGAGGGGCGGACCGCGCTGCATGAGCTGTCCGGTCGAACGGGCTGCCGTATAGAAATGCCGAGGATCGTATAGAATTCCAAAGGTACCTACCCTCGTATCTCTGGAGCGCCCCCATGGCGACAGTCCCGACCGCCCTCGCCGGCCGCCACTTCCTCAAGGAGCTGGACTTCACCGAGGGGGAGTTCCGCGGCCTGATCGAGCTGGCCGCCGAGCTGAAGGCCGCCAAGAAGGCCGGGGCCGAGGTCCAGCACCTGCGCGGGAAGAACATCGCCCTGATCTTCGAGAAGACCTCGACGCGCACCCGCTGCGCGTTCGAGGTGGCGGCGGCGGACCAGGGCGCCTCCACGACGTACCTCGACCCGTCGGGCTCGCAGATCGGGCACAAGGAGTCCGTCAAGGACACCGCCCGGGTGCTGGGCCGGATGTACGACGGGATCGAGTACCGCGGGGACAGCCAGGAGAAGGTCGAGGAGCTGGCCGCACACGCCGGCGTCCCCGTCTACAACGGCCTCACCGACGACTGGCACCCCACCCAGATGCTCGCCGAGGTGCTCACGATGACCGAGCACAGCGCCAAGCCCCTGCCCGAGATCGCCTTCGCCTACCTCGGCGACGCCCGTTTCAACATGGGCAACTCCTACCTGGTCACCGGCGCGCTGCTCGGCATGGACGTGCGGATCGTCGCGCCCAAGGCCTACTGGCCGGCCCCGGAGATCGTCGACCGCGCTCGCGAGCTCGCGAAGAGCAGCGGGGCCCGCGTCACCGTCACCGAGTCCCTGGACGAGGGCGTGCGCGGCGCCGACTTCGTGGCCACCGACGTATGGGTCTCCATGGGCGAGCCCAAGGAGGTCTGGGACGAGCGGATCGAGGCGCTCTCCCCGTACGCCGTGACCATGGACGTCCTGCGCGCCACCGGCAACCCGGACGTCAGGTTCCTGCACTGCCTGCCGGCCTTCCACGACCTCGGCACCAAGGTCGGCCGCGAGATCCACGAGCGGCACGGTCTCGACTCGCTGGAAGTGACGGACGAGGTCTTCGAGTCGGACCACTCGGTCGTCTTCGACGAGGCGGAGAACCGGCTGCACACGATCAAGGCCGTGCTCGTCGCGACGTTGGGGTGACCGGTCAGCCGGTTGCCGGCCGGGGCCGCCACTGCTGCGGGACCGCGGCCAGTCTGAACCACACGGCCTTGCCCTTGTCCGTGGGGCGGTGACCGCAGGACGAGCTCAGGGCGCGGATCAGCAGCAGACCGCGCCCGTGCTCCTGCCAGGGGTCGGGCTCCTGGCCGGAGGGGCGGGTGAGGTCGCCGGGCGGCACCGGGTCGTGGTCGTGCACCTCGACCTGGCAGCCGGTCGGCCGCAGCTCCACCACCAGCTCTATCGGGGCGTCCCCGGCGGCGGTGTGCTCCACGGCGTTCGCCACCAGCTCGGCGGTGAGCAGCTCCGCGGTGTCGGTGTCCGCCCCGTGCTCCAGTTCGGCCAGCGCCGTACGGACCAGTGCGCGCGCCACCGGCACGGCCGCGGCGGAGTGCGGCAGTGCGATGCGCCAAGAGGCGGCTGAGGCGGAAGGGAGCTCGTGCAAGGCTGGTCCGTTCATGGCGCGGGTGCCCATGATCGACATCAGGCGGTCCCGCTTTCAACTTAACGAATGGTACGGCGACCCCCGGCAGTGGCGCTCGCCGGGCACCCGACGGGACCCTCGGCCCCGCTACCGGGCGCATACCCCGGACAACGGCTTGCCTTGCATTTCCGATCCCGTTGTTACCGCGTTATTGACGTCCGGTGACGTGTGTGACGGGGGAGGCCGGCTGGGCCGGTCCGTTCCGAGCCAGCTTTATCGCGGACTCATGACGACAGTCACGTATGGGTGATAACTTCGAGGAAGACCGCTCGTTGAGGAGGCCGCCTCATGAGTCCCTTCACCGGCTCCGCCGCCCGCACCTCCGACTGGCGGCATCTGCGCGTCGAGCGCGCCGACGGCGTCGCCACCGTCACCCTGACCCGCCCCGAGAAACTCAACGCCCTCACCTTCGGCGCCTACGCCGACCTGCGCGACCTTCTCGCCGAGCTGTCCCGGGAACGGTCGGTCCGCGCCCTGGTGCTGGCCGGCGAGGGGCGCGGCTTCTGCTCCGGCGGCGACGTCGACGAGATCATCGGCGCCACGCTCGACATGGACACCGCCGAGCTCCTGGACTTCAACCGGATGACCGGCCAGGTCGTGCGAGCCGTACGGGAGTGTCCGTTCCCGGTGATCGCGGCGGTGCACGGAGTGGCCGCGGGCGCCGGCGCGGTCCTCGCCCTCGCCGCGGACTTCCGGGTCGCCGACCCCAGCGCCCGCTTCGTGTTCCTCTTCACCCGCGTCGGCCTCTCCGGCGGCGACATGGGCGCGGCCTACCTCCTGCCCCGAGTCGTCGGCCTCGGCCACGCCACCCGGCTGCTCATGCTCGGCGAGCCCGTGCGCGCCCCCGAGGCCGAGCGGATCGGCCTGATCAGCGAGCTGGCGGAGGAAGGGCGGGCGGACGCGGCCGCACAGGCGCTGGCCCGCCGCCTCGCCGACGGCCCGGCCCTCGCACACGCCCAGACGAAGGCGCTGCTCACCGCGGAACTCGACATGCCCCTGGCCGCCGCCGTCGAGCTGGACGCCGCCACCCAGGCCCTCCTCATGAACGGCGAGGACTACGCCGAGTTCCACGCCGCCTTCACCGAGAGACGCCCGCCGAAGTGGCGGGGGAGGTGAGGGAGGGATGCGTGTCGCGATCATCGGCGGCGGCCCCGGCGGCCTGTACACCGCCGCCCTCCTCAAACGCCTCGACCCCGCCCGCGAGATCACCGTCTGGGAGCGCAACGCCCCCGACGACACCTTCGGCTTCGGAGTAGTCCTCTCCGACGAAACCCTGGGCGGCATAGAACACGCCGACCCGGTCGTGTACGAGGCTCTCCAGCAACGCTTCGTGCGCTGGGACGACATCGACATCGTGCACCGGGGCGTACGGCACACCTCCGGCGGCCACGGTTTCGCCGCGCTCGGCCGGCGCGACCTGCTGGCGATCCTGCAGAAGCGCTGCCGTGCGCTCGGCGTGGAGCTGCGCTTCGGCTCCGAGGCGCCCTATCCGGCCTGGCTCGCCCAGACGTACGACCTCGTCGTCGCCGCCGACGGTGTGCACAGCACCACCCGCGAGGCGTACGCCGACGCCTTCCGGCCCCGGATCACCGGCCACCGCTGCCGGTACATCTGGCTCGCCGCCGACTTCGCCTTCGACGCCTTCCGCTTCGAGATCGCCGAGACCGAGCACGGCGTGATGCAGCTGCACGGCTACCCGTACGCCCGCCCGTCGCCCGACCACCACCCCTCAACGAGGCCCTCCGGGCCGCAGAATCAACTCGGCTCCTCGACGGTGATCGTCGAGATGCGCGAGGAGGTCTGGCGTGCCGCCGGTTTCGAGGAACTCGACGAGCCGGAGTCCGTCGCGCGCTGCGCGAAGATCTTCGCGGACACGCTCGGCGGACGCCCGCTGAAGTCCAACAGGTCGGCGTGGACCACCTTCCGCACGGTCGTCAACGAGCACTGGTCGCACGGCAACGTCGTCCTGCTCGGCGACGCCGCCCACACCGCCCACTTCTCCATCGGCTCCGGCACCAAGCTCGCCGTCGAGGACGCACTCGCGTTGGCCGCCTGCCTTACCGAACACGGCGACCTGTCACAGGCGTTGGCGGCCTACGAAGCGGAGCGCAAGCCCGTCGTGGCCTCCACCCAGCGTGCCGCCCGCGCCAGCCTGGAATGGTTCGAGGACCTCGCCCGCCACCTCCGTCAGCCGTCCCGCACGTTCGCCTTCAACCTGCTCACCCGCAGCCGCCGCGTCACCCACGGCAACCTGCGCCTGCGCGACCCCCGGTTCACCGAGGCCGTGGAGCGCGAGTTCGGCTGCCCGCCCGGCACGCCCCCGATGTTCACCCCGTTCCGGCTGCGCGGCCTGACCCTGCGCAACCGGGTCGTCGTCTCGCCCATGGACGTGTACTCGGCCACCGACGGCGTCCCCGGCGACTTCCATCTCGTCCACCTCGGCGCCCGCGCCCTCGGCGGGGCCGGACTGGTGATGACCGAGATGGTGTGCGTCTCCCCCGAGGGGCGCATCACGCCCGGCTGCACCGGCCTCTACACCGGCCGACAGGGCGACGCCTGGCGGCGGATCACCGACTTCGTGCACGAGCGGGCGCCGGGCGCCGCGATCGGCGTGCAACTCGGCCACTCCGGGCGCAAAGGCTCGACGAAGCTGATGTGGGAGGGCATGGACGAACCGCTGCCCGAGGGCAACTGGCCGCTCGTCGCCGCGTCCGCACTGCCGTACAAGCCGGGCAGCCAGACGCCCCGGCAGCTCTCGCGAGCCCAACTCACCGATCTGCGCGAGCAGTTCGCGTCCGCCACCTGGCGGGCCGCTCGGGCGGGCTTCGATCTGCTCGAACTGCACTGCGCGCACGGCTACTTGCTCTCCGGCTTCCTCTCCCCGCTGACCAACCTGCGCACGGACTCCTACGGCGGCTCGCTCGAGGCGCGGCTGCGCTTCCCGCTGGAGGTCTTCGACGCCGTACGGAGCGTGTGGCCGCAGGAGCGGCCGATGACCGTGCGGATATCCGCCACCGACTGGGCGGAGGGCGGGACTTCGGCCGATGACGCCGTCGAGATCGCCCGGGCCTTCGCCGCCCACGGCGCGGACGCGATCGACGTGTCCACCGGGCAGGTCGTCGCCGACGAGACACCGGAGTTCGGGCGGTCGTACCAGACGCCGTTCGCGGACCGCATCCGGCACGAGGCGGGCGTCCCGGTGATCGCGGTCGGCGCGATCTCCTCCTGGGACGACGTCAACTCCCTGATCCTGGCGGGCCGTACGGACCTCTGCGCCCTCGCCAGGCCGCATCTCCACGACCCGAACTGGACCCTGCACGCGGCGGCCGAGCAGGGCTACGCCGGACCGGGGGCCGACTGGCCCGCCCCCTACCGGGCCGGCAGCCGCCCGCCGCGCACCGGCCGCACCGACGACCCCAAACCCCGTCTGACACTCACGAGTTGAGGGCGCACCATCAGGGCCGGCCCAGTCAGCCCACTCGGCCGAGTCGGTCCAGTCAGCCGAGTCCGGCCAGGTCCACCATGCCGGCGGTGAGCGTCGCGCCGTCCGCCGGGTCGATCAGGAGGAACGCTCCGGTACGACGCGACACCCCGTAGTCGTCCAGCGCGAGCGGCTCGGCGGTGCGCAGGGTGATCCGGCCCAGGTCGTTCACCGACAGGGCCTGCGCCCCGGCGAGGTCCTTGACGATCGCCTTGACGGTCCTGGTCGTGTGCTTCAGCAGCACCCGGTCGCCGACCCGCAGCGGACGGTCGGCCAGATGGCACACGGCCGCCCGCACGTCCTGTGTGAGCACTGGAGCCTCCCCGCCCGCCGTGATCATGTCGCCTCGCGAGACGTCCCGCTGGTCGGCCAGCCGTACCCCGACCGACTGCGGCGCGTACGCGGTCTCCACGGCCGTTCCCAGGGCGTCGATGGCGGTGATCTCGGAGGTCTCCCCGGACGGGTGGACCGTCACCCGGTCGCCGACCCGCAGCGAGCCCGACACCAACTGGCCCGCGTAGTGTCGGACGTCGCCGTGGCGGATGACGTACTGGACGGGGAAACGGGCGGGCGCGTCGGCCGGGTCGGCGGCGACGGGCACGTTCTCCAGGAACTCGAGGAGCGCGGGACCGGCGTACCAGTCCATGCGCGTCGAGCGCTCCACGACGTTGTCGCCGGCGAGCGCGGAGACCGGGATCGGGGTGAAGCCGGGCAGCCCCAACTCGGCCGCGTAGCCCGCGAATTCCTCGACGAGCCGCTCGAAGACGCCCTGCGCGTAGCCGACGAGGTCCATCTTGTTGACGGCCAGGACGACCTGCGGGACGCGCAGCAGGGCGGCCACGGCGGCATGGCGGCGGGTCTGCTCCACGATGCCGCTGCGGGAGTCGACCAGGATGATCGCCAGTTCGGCGGTGGAGGCGCCGGTGACCATGTTGCGGGTGTACTGCACATGGCCGGGGGTGTCGGCGAGGATGAACCGGCGCTTGGGGGTGGCGAAGTAGCGGTACGCCACGTCGATCGTGATGCCCTGCTCGCGCTCGGCCCGCAGACCGTCGGTGAGCAGGGCCAGGTCGGGAGTGTCCTTGCCGCGGTTGCGGGAAGCGGTTTCCACGGCTTCCAACTGGTCGGCGAGCACCGACTTGGAGTCGTGCAGCAGGCGTCCGACGAGGGTGGACTTGCCGTCGTCGACGGAGCCGGCGGTGGCGAAGCGCAGGGTGTCGGCGGTGGCGAGGCGCGGGGTGTCGGCGGTCGCGAAGCGCGAGGTGTCGGCGGTGGCGAGCCGCAGGCCGACGGTGGCGTCGACGGTGGTGCCGGTCATCGTGCTCATGGTCAGAAGTACCCTTCGCGCTTGCGGTCTTCCATCGCGGCCTCGGACATCTTGTCGTCGGCGCGGGTCGCGCCGCGCTCGGTGAGCCGGGAGGCGGCGATCTCGGCGATGACGTCGTCCAGCGTCACGGCGTCGGAGTCGACCGCCCCCGTGCAGGACATGTCGCCGACGGTCCGGTAGCGGACCTGGCGTTTCTCGACGGTCTCCCCGTCTTTCGGCCCGCCCCACTCGCCTGCGGTCAGCCACATCCCGGCGCGCCGGAACACCTCGCGGTCGTGTGCGAAGTAGATCTCGGGCAGTTCGATGCCCTCGCGGGCGATGTACTGCCAGACGTCGAGCTCGGTCCAGTTGGAGAGGGGGAAGACGCGGACGTGTTCGCCGGGTGCGTGGCGGCCGTTGTAGAGGTTCCACAGTTCGGGGCGCTGGCGGCGGGGGTCCCACTGGGAGAACTCGTCGCGCAGGGAGAAGACGCGTTCCTTGGCGCGGGCCTTCTCCTCGTCGCGGCGTCCGCCGCCGAAGACGGCGTCGAACTTCTCGGCCTGGATCTTCTCGGTGAGGGGGAGGGTCTGGAGGGGGTTGCGGGTGCCGTCGGGGCGTTCGCGCAGGACTCCGCGGTCGATGTAGTCCTGGACGGAGGCCACGTGGAGGCGCAGCCCGTGTGCGGCGACGGCTCGGTCGCGGTATTCGAGGACCTCGGGGAAGTTGTGTCCGGTGTCCACGTGGAGCAGGGAGAAGGGGACGGCCGCCGGGGCGAAGGCCTTGAGCGCCAGGTGGAGCATGACGATGGAGTCCTTGCCGCCGGAGAACAGGATCACCGGGTTCTCGAACTCGCCCGCCACCTCGCGGAAGATGTGCACCGCCTCCGATTCGAGGGCGTCGAGATGGGACAGCGTGAAGGCGCTCACACCAGCCCCCGTTCCGCCAGCACCGCGTACACCGCGTCCGCCGACTCCAGCGGGGTCTGCTCCTGCGTCCGCAGCACCAGCGCCGGGTCCACCGGCGTCTCGTACGGGTCGTCCACGCCGGTCAGCCCGCTCAGCTCGCCCGCCGCCTGCCGGGCGTACAGGCCCTTCACGTCCCGCTCGCTGCACACCTCGACCGGAGTGGCGACATGCACCTCGATGTACGGCGTGCCGCTCTTCTCGTGCCGCAGCCGCACCGCCTCGCGGCTGTCGGCGTAGGGCGCGATGACGGGGACGACGGACAGGACGCCGTTGCGGGCCAGCACCTCGGAGACGAGGCCGATGCGCTGCACGTTGGTGTTGCGGTCCGCCCGGGAGAAACCGAGTCCGGCGGAGAGGAAGCGGCGGATCTCGTCGCCGTCGAGGACCTCCACGCGATGTCCCTCGGCCCTCAGCCGGTCGCCCAGGAAACGGGCGATCGTCGTCTTTCCCGCACTCGGCAGTCCCGTGAGCCAGACCGTGGCCCCCTGGGCCCTGGGGGCCACGGCCCTTGGCGTGGTGGTCATGCGCAACAGTCCTCTTTCCTACCCGGCGTGCAACCCGTCGAACGGTAGGTAAGGAGTCTGAGAGGACTGGTTAAGGAACCTGAGGTTTAGCTGAGTGACGCCTGGTGCTTATGGCGTCACACCCCCGCGAACTCCGCACCCGCGTCCCGCAGCCGTTCGTGCAGTCCACGGAACACGGCCGCGGACCGCGCCCCCGGCCAGCCCTCGGGGAGCAGCCGGGCGGGCAGACCGGGGTCGACGTAGGGGAGGTGACGCCAGGAGTCGAGCGCGAGGAGGTAGTCGCGGTAAGCCTCTTCCGGCGGGGTCTCCAGGCGCTTCTGCCAGGCGTGGAGCACGGGTGCGTGGCGGTCGAGGAACGTCTCGTGCTCCTTGGCGATGGCCGCCAGATCCCACCAGCGGGACGCGGCCTCGACGGTCGGCGCGAAACCGAGGTGCTCACCGCGGAAGAAGTCGACGTAGGGGTCGAGCCGCAGCCGCCGGAGCGTGTGCCGGGCCTCCTCGTACAGTCGGGCCGGGGCGATCCACACGCCGGGCGCGGCCGTGCCGAAGCCCAGCCCCGCCAGCCGCGACCGCAGCACATGCCGCTTCTGGCGCTCCGACTCCGGCACGGAGAACACCGCGAGCACCCAGCCCTCGTCCCCGGGCGACGCCGTGACATAGATGCGCTGGTCACCGTCGTCGAGCAACTGCCGTGCCTCGTCGGACAGCTCGTACCCGGCCGCACCCTGCACGGTGCGGGCCGGCAGCAGCAGTCCGCGCCGCTTCAGCCGGGACACCGAGGAGCGTACGGAGGGTGCGTCGACGCCGACCGCGGCGAGCAGCCGGATCAGCTCGGCGACGGGCACCGGGCCGGGCGCGAAGCGGCCGTACGCGCCGTAGAGCGTGACGATGAGAGACCGAGGTGCGGGCTGGTCGGACACGTTGATCATCTTAGGTCGTCGGCATCACTGCTGGTCACCATTGGTGTCAGCTTCGATGTGAGCTTCGGGGTGAGGACCGGTGACTGTGTCGGTGACCGAGTCGGCGGCCGTTTCGGCAACCGCGTCCGTGGCTGTCTCGGGGGCCGGTCGGACCGCTGTCTCGGTGCGCAGTCTGAACCGCTGGAGCTTGCCGGTCGCGGTGCGCGGCAGCGCGTCCAGGAAGACGATCTCGCGCGGGCACTTGTACGGCGCCAACTCCCCTTTGACGAAGGCCCGCAGCGCCTCCGCGTCCCGCCGCGCGCCCTCCCGCAGGACGGCGAAGGCCACGGCCACCTGCCCCCGGCGGTCGTCGGGCCGTCCGACGACCGCGGCCTCCAGCACGTCCGGGTGACGCAGCAGCGCCTCCTCGACCTCGGGGCCCGCGATGTTGTACCCGGCCGAGATGATCATGTCGTCGGCGCGGGCGACGTACCGGAAGTAGCCGTCGCTCTCGCGGACGTAGGTGTCGCCGGTGACGTTCCAGCCGTCGCGCACGTACTGCCGCTGACGCGGGTCGGCGAGGTAGCGGCAGCCGACCGGGCCGCGCACGGCGAGCAGTCCGGGCTCGCCGTCGGGCACCGGCCTGCCGTCCGGATCCTGCACGCGCGCGTGCCAGCCGGGGACGGGGACGCCGGTCGTGCCGGGGCGGATGCGCTCGTCGGCGGCGGAGATGAAGATGTGCAGCAGCTCGGTGGCCCCGATGCCGTTGATCAGCCGCAGCCCGGTCCGCTCGTGCCAGGCCCGCCAGGTGGCCGCGGGCAGGTTCTCGCCGGCGGACACACAGCGGCGCAGGGAGGAGACGTCGTGCCCGCCGTGCCGGGCGAGGTCGTCGAGGTCGTCGAGCATCGCGCGGTAGGCGGTGGGGGCGGTGAACAGCACGGACACCCGGTGCGCGGCGATCGCCGGCAACAGCTGCTTGGGGCCCGCCTGTTCGAGCAGCAGGGCACTGGCCCCGGCCCGCATCGGGAAGACCACGAGACCGCCGAGGCCGAAGGTGAAACCGAGCGGGGGACTGCCGGCGAAGACATCGTCCGGAAGCGGCTTCAGGATGTTTCGCGAGAAGGTGTCGGCGATCGCCAGCACGTCCCGGTGGAAGTGCAGACACCCCTTCGGCCGGCCGGTGGTGCCGGAGGTGAAGGCGATCAGCGCCACGTCGTCGGCCGCGGTGTCGACGGCGGCGTACGGCGTGCTCGGCGCGGGCCTGCGCAGGAGGTCGTCGGGGGCGTCGCCGCCGTACGTCGTGATCCGCAGCCCGGGTGTCTCGGCCTTGGCGAGGTCGTCGACGGACCGGATGTCGCACAGGGCGTGTCCCACCCGCGCGATCTCGCACATCGTGCGCAACTCGTGCGGTCGCTGCTGGGCCAGCACGGTGACCGCTATCGCGCCCGCTTTCAGCACCGCCAGCCAGCAGGCCGCCAGCCACGGTGTGGTGGGCCCGCGCAACAGCACCCGGTTGCCGGGGACGACCCCGAGGTCGCCGGTGAGGACGTGCGCGATCCGGTCGACGCGGGCGCGCAACTCGCCGTACGTCCAGGCGGGCCCGGAGGGGGTGTGGAAGACCGGCCGGGCGGGGTCGGCGCGGTCGAGCAACTCGGCGGCGCAGTTCACCCGATCGGGGTAGTCCAGCTCCGGCAGGTCGAAGCTGAGATCGGGCCGCTGGCCGGGCGGCGGGAGGTGGTCGCGCGCGAAGGTGTCGACATGGGCCGAGACGTTCATGGCGGTTCGCCCCCTTGACTGGGTGGACGAGCACAACGAGCGTATCGCGTTGGTGACGGCAGTCAATGTTGCGCGATACCGTCGGAAGGGAAGGGCGGAGGAAGCGAAGAGCCGCGCGCGCCAGAGAGGAACGTCGATGCCCGCATTCTCGCTCGAACCGGCACAGACCGCCTGGTGTGCCGAGCTGCGCACCCTGGCCGCCGACCGGCTGCGCCCGCTCGCCGAGAAGGCCGAACCGGGCCGCGTCAACCGCCCGCTCCTCGCCGAACTCGGCCGACTCGGACTGCTGTCCCGGCTGTTCTCCTCGGGCGCCGTCGACCTCTGTCTGATGCGCGAGTCCCTCGCCCACGCCTGCACGGAGGCGGAGACCGCACTCGCCCTCCAGGGCCTCGGCGCGCACCCGGTCCACGCCCACGGCACCCCGGCCCAGCGGGAACGCTGGCTGCCCCGCGTCGCCGACGGCAGCGCGGTGGCCGCGTTCGCGCTGAGCGAGCCGGGGGCGGGCTCGGACGCGGCGGCGCTGTCCCTGGCCGCCGAGCCCGACGGCCCGACCGGCTGGCGCCTGACCGGTGAGAAACGCTGGATCTCCAACGCTCCCGAAGCCGATTTCTACACCGTTTTCGCCCGCACCGGCGAAGCCGCCGGCGCTCGCGGCGTCACCGCGTTCCTGGTCCCCGCCGACCGCCCGGGCCTCACCGGCGCCGCCCTCGACATGCTCTCCCCGCACCCCATCGGCGCCCTCCGCTTCGACGCGGTCCCGGTGACGGCGGACGACGTCGTCGGCGAGCCCGGCCGCGGCTTCCGCGTCGCCATGAGCACCCTCGACCTGTTCCGCCCCAGCGTCGGCGCCTTCGCCGTCGGCATGTCCCAGGCCGCCCTGGACGCGACCCTCGCCCACACGGCGGCCCGGGACGCCTTCGGCGGCAAACTGAAGGACCTGCAGACGGTGGCCCACCAGGTCGCCGAGATGGCCCTGCGCACGGAGGCCGCCCGCCTGATGGTCCACGCGGCGGCCACGGCGTACGACACCGGCGCCCCGGACGTCCGCAAGCGCGCCGCGATGGCGAAGCTGTTCGCCACCGAGACCGCGCAGTACGTCGTCGACGCCGCCGTCCAACTCCACGGCGCACGGGCGCTGCACCGGGGGCACCTGCTCGAACACCTCTACCGCGAGGTACGCGCCCCACGGATCTACGAGGGGGCGAGCGAGGTCCAACGCGGCATCATCGCAAGGGAGTTGTACGCGGAACGGGAGCTGGGGGAGGAACGCGAGTCGCCCGGCGAGCAGGAGTCCTACGCCGACCGGGTCGACCGGGCCGCCGACCGGGCCGACCGATCCGACCGGGCCGACCAAGTCGGTCAGACGGGCCACGCCGAACGCACCCTCGTCGCCGACCCGGAGGCCGCCCCGTGACCGCCGAGCGCGTCAACCCGCCCGGGCTCTCCCCGCCCACCGGCTTCTCCCATGCCGTCGTCGCCACCGGAGGCCGGCTCGTCTTCCTCGCGGGTCAGACCGCGCTCGACGCCGAGGGCAGGGTCGTCGGGGCGGACCTCCCCGCGCAGTTCGAGCGGGCCCTCGCCAACCTCCTCACCGCCCTGCGGAGTTGCGGAGGCGCCCCGGCCGACCTCGCCCGCGTCACCGTCTACGCCGTCGACGTCGCCGACTACCGCGTCCGCGCGCCCGAACTCGGCCGCATCTGGCGGGACTTGGCGGGCCGCGACTATCCCGCGATGGCGGTCGTGGAGGTCGTGCGGCTCTGGGACGAACAGGCGCTCGTCGAGCTCGACGGCTTCGCGGTGCTGCCGTAACGCCCGTTCGGCTCATTCTGACGCTTTCCCGGCGCTGCCCGGAGTTCGCCTTCCCACCTCGGACGATGTCTGAGTTGGTGTCGGATGGCCACGATCGGCGTCGGCGGACATGTGCACACGTACTCGTATCCCGAGCGTGCCCCCCGGGGCCGGGTCATCACCACCGTTTTCCTGGCGATCGCGCCCAACCTGCCCGAGGTGAGAGGGGCGACCGACGCATACCGTGCGGCTCGGCCCGGATCCTGTGCCCGCCGATGAAACGGCCCGGCTAGCGGCATCCGGTCCGGCCGGGTCAGGCCGCGATGGTCAGTCGCTGTGCGGGCGCCCGGTGCGGGCTCACGACGCGGCCGTCGGGGAGCAGTTCGCCGCAGTCGTCGAAGACGATCGTGCCGTCGCACAGCAGACTCCAGCCCTGCTCGGGGTGGGCGGCGACGACGTGCACGGGGTGGGCGGCAGAAGCGCTGGGAAACGGGTGGGAACACATGGCGCACCTCCACGTCGGTGGGGTCGGCCGTCCGGTCGGCCCGCATGGGTAGACCATGCGCCCGCCGCGGAGTCATCGCCAGGGGGCGCCGGGAAGCGTGACAGCACCAGGACAACTCCGGGACGGTTCGTCGACGGGCCGTACGGACTCGCCACCGAAGGAGTGACGATCACGGCCTCGGGCGCGCGCGACCGGTACCAGTGGGAGCCCCCACAACAGGAGGTCCTTCCATGTCGTTCCGCCTCGCCCTGACCGCTGCCGTCGGCGCCGCCCTGCTTCTGCTGGCCGCCCCGGCCCTCACCGTCACGGCCGCCGCCGCCCCCGCGGAGAGCGTCACCGTCGACCCGGCCGGCCGGATCGCCTCCGACGGCACCGTCACCCTCTCCGGCACCTACCGCTGTCTCGGCAGCACGGGTCCCGTCTTCGTCGGCTCCTCCGTCCGCCAGGGCTCCGGGGACGTTCGGCAGGGCATCGGAGGCACCCGCGCTCTGTGCGACGGCGCCGAGCACGCCTGGCAGAACACGGGCAAGCCCGCCCCCGACGCGCTCAAGGCCGGCCCGGCCCGTGTCGAGGCGACCCTGATGGAGCTCAAGCCCCAGGGCGGCCTGCCCCTGCCGAGCTTCCACGCGACGACGGAGCAGGACATCACGCTGACGGCCTTCCACTGACGGCGAGCCGAACGCCCGCTGCCGGGCCGCCCCTCCGTCGGCGGCGGCCTACGGGCGCGCCCTAAGGAGAGCCTCGTGCCGTGCTGCGCCGTCCTCGGTGACGGCGCGGCAGCGGCGGGCCAGTTCACCACGGGCGGGCGGCGTCGCCGTGGCGGACACGGGGGCGGGACGATCCGGCATACTGCTGTCTCTGTTCCTTTGTCTCTGTTCCTTCGCGCGACGGGGTCGTTCCGGCCAACCGGGCCGGAAGGCGGGCTTGTTGAGCGATCACGCTCCGGGAGAGACTTCTACAGCGCTGTAGATTGCAGTGTGTCGCCGGTACGCCGTATCGGCCGGCAAGCGGTCACGGCCGCTGTTCGCCGTTCGCCACGGAAGAGAGCAGACCTGATGTTCGGCTTGAGTGAACTGGCCCTGATCCTGCTCGTCCTGATCGTGGTCCTCGGGATCAGGAAGCTGCCCGAGCTGTCCCGGTCGGCGGGCAAGGCGGCCCGCATCTTCAAGAGCGAGGCCAAAGCGCTCAAGGAGCAGGACTCTCCGGAGCAGCCGCCCGGTTCGGGGCGGACGGTGTCGGGCGCCGTGGTCGACCGGGATGAGCCGTCGGCCCGGTCGTGAGGCGAGGGCGTGGGTGAGGGCGAGGGCTCGGACCCGCGGTCCCGCCGGTGCCGGTGACCCCGATGCGCAGTTCCGTCTCGCGTGAGGCGACGGTCATGGTCGGGTCGGCGCCCACGGCGTGCTTCGTCGTGGGTCTGGCGGACGACGAGGAACTCCTTGCTGCGGTGGTTCGCCTGCGCAGCGAATGCGGCCGGATCGCGGTTCCCAGCTCACTGCCCGCCGCGGACCGCCGCACCGCCAGCCGCGATACGACGGTCGCGGTATGGCGGTATGGCGGTATGGCGGTATGGCGGTGCGGCGGTCGGGTCGGCGGGGCCCAGCCACCGGGTCCTCAGACGTTGACGCCGAAGTCGGCGGCGATCCCGGCGAGGCCGGAGGCGTAGCCCTGTCCGACGGCGCGGAACTTCCACTCGGCGCCGCTCCGGTAGAGCTCTCCGAACACCATCGCCGTCTCCGTCGAGGCGTCCTCGGACAGGTCGTAGCGGGCGATCTCCTGGCCGCCCGCCTGGTTGACGACGCGGATGAAGGCGTTGCGGACCTGACCGAAGCTCTGGCCACGGTTCTCGGCGTCGTGGATCGAGACCGGGAAGACGATGCGGTCGACCTCGGCGGGCACGGCGGCCAGGTTCACCTTGACGCTCTCGTCGTCCCCCTCGCCCTCGCCGGTGAGGTTGTCGCCGGTGTGCTCGACCGAACCGTCGGGGCTGGTGAGGTTGTTGTAGAACACGAAGTGCCGGTCGGACAGGACCTTGCCCGAGGCGTCCAGCAGCAGTGCGGAGGCGTCGAGGTCGTAGTCGGTGCCCGTGGTGGTGCGTACGTCCCAGCCCAGACCGACCAGGACGGCGGTCAGACCCGGCGCCTCCTTGCTGAGCGAGACATTGCCGCCCTTGGACAGGGAAACTCCCACGCTGCTCTCCTCCTTGGGAAACATCCGTTGCGGGCCGTCGCGCGACCCCGGACGATAAAACTACAACACTGTAGAAGATCGGGGCGGGGTGAGGGCGGGGGCGGCCGTACGGGGCGTCTCTACGATGTACCGCTGGTGAAAAGCGAGTCGGCGGAAAGGAGCCAGGGCATGACGGACCGGCGACAGGACCGACCGCATGACCGACCGCATGACCGACTGCATGACCAACGGCAGGACCGGCGACAGCGTCCCCGGCGGCGGGGGCAGGGCGAGCTGGAGGCGCTGGTCCTGGCCGCCCTGCGGGAGGCGGACGGTCCCGCGAACGCGGGCTGGGTGCAGGAGCGCATGGGAGGCGACCTCGCCTATACGACCGTGATCACGATCCTGACCCGGCTGCTGGCCAAGGGTGTGGTGGCCCGGGAGCGGTCGGGCCGCTCCTTCGCATGGACGCCGGTGTCGGACCAGGCGGGTCTCGCCGCACACCGGATGCGCAGACTGCTCGACGGCGAGAAGGACCGGGAGGCGGTGCTGGCCAGCTTCCTCACCTCCCTCGAACCGGACGACGAGCGTCTCCTGCGGGACCTGCTCGACGGCACCGGGGCGGAGGGGACCGGGGCGGACCAGACCGGGGCGGACTAGGCGGACTAGACCGGTCGGGACCGGAGCGCACCGGAGCGGGGCGGACGTGTGGACGCCCAAAGCCCTGCCGTTCCGAGGGGAAGCGTCGGCCGCCGCGTCAGGCGCCGACCGACGGCCAGCGCCTGAGAACAGGCCGCCAGGCGGCGCAGCAGCCCCGGCCCAGTCGCTCTAGTCCTCCCCGTCGCCCCCGTCTTCCTCTTCCTCGTCCCCCTCGAAGAAGTCGCCGATCTCGTCGACGACTTCGGCGGCGACCATCCCGCCGACCACGCCGACCGCCAGACCCGCCGCACCGGCGGCGACCGCGGTGCCGACGCCCGACCCGGAACGGTGCTCGTCGTGCGGGCGGTGCTCGTCGTACCCGTGGTGCCCGCCGCCGTACGCGTCCCCGTGCCCGTACGACGCGGGCGAGTCGTACGCGGACCGGTGCTCGACCAGTTGCCGGACCCAGCCGTCGACCTCCGTGTTCCAGTCCCGGCCGGGCACGTCCTGGTGGCCCACGCTGAAGCGGGTCAGCGCGTCGTGCCCGGAGGAGAGGAACCCGCCGCGCTTGTCGGCCTCCAGAACGACTTCCAGAACCGCCGGACCGGCGAGGAAGGTCACCTCGATCTCATTGACCTGGTGCGCGTACTCGGGCGACGGAGCGAGCTCGATCTCCTGGTAGAAGGGCAGCTGTTGGCCGGTGCCGCCGATGCGCCCGTACTCCAGATCCGCCGACCTGAAGCCGAAACCGAGCTGGCCGAGCGCCTCGAGGATCGCCTCCTGCGCCGGCAGCGGGCCGACGGTGAGCGCGTCGAGGTCGCCCTTGTCCTTCGTCCCGGCCACCGCCAACTCGGTGCGCACGCCGAGGACGACGCCCAACGGCTGGCCGTACAACTCGGTGATCGGCGTCTCCCACGGCAACGTCACGCTGAAGGGGACGCTGCGGTGTTCCTCCTCGTCGAGCCGGAAGCCGCCGCCGACCGTGAACCGCTCGAAGGCGACGAAGCCCTCGCTCTCGCCGTCCTCGTGCTCGGCCTCGACCCGTGCGACGAGCTCCAGGGTGATGTGCTCGATGTCCACGGCCGTACCGCCGCCCCGCAGATGCACCTGCCCGGACAGCACCCCGCCCGGCGGTACCGCACCGCCGTCCAGGACCGTGTCCACCGAGGGACCGCCCACACCGAGGGCCCCGAGCAGCCGTTTGAACACCATGCCGGTGTCGCTCCTTCACAGTTCGCTCCACGGCCGCATGCGCCTACCGCCGGCCGATGCCACCAGAACTACCCCACTCGGTAAAGAAGTTCCCAAGCCCCCGGTGCCCTCGGCATCTTTTTCACGCCACCGTCGCGCCTCCCTCGACCTATCATGCGCAAAGGGTTTCTCTCGTTGGGGGTTTACGCAAGGGCTTAGACGGGTCAAGATGGCGCAGCGAAGTGAGCAATCATTTTCTCAGTGGTGTCGCAGATGAGCTTTCCGGTGCTTGCTCGTTGCCGTCGGTGCCGTTCGGGGGCCGTTCAGTTTTGTTCGGTGTTGCGAACATCGATCGATGTGTCGAACGGGTGATGATCGGCTCACCGCCCCAGACCCTTTCCAGAGCAGTAAGGACGGCCGGTTGTGCATGCAGAGCACGATGAATCCATGAGCCTCGCCCCCTGTGTAGTCGGGGTCGACTTCGGCACCCTGTCCGGGCGGGCCGTGGTGGTCCGTGTCGCCGACGGCGCCGAACTGGCCGCCGCCGAGCACCCGTACACGCACGCGGTCCTCGACCGGCAGCTGCCCGACGGTACGCCGCTGCCGCCCGACTGGGCGTTGCAGGTGCCCGCGGACTACATCGACGTCCTGCGCATCGCCGTACCCGAGGCGCTGGCCCGCTCCGGTGTGCGGCCGGAGCAGGTGGTGGGCGTCGGCACGGACTTCACCGCGTGCACCGTCCTGCCGGTCCTCGCCGACGGCACGCCCCTGTGTGAACTCCCCGATCTCGCGTCCCGTCCGCATGCTTACGTCAAGCTCTGGCGTCACCACGCCGCGCAGGCCCAGGCCGACCGCATCACCGCCCTGGCCGAGGCGCGCAAGGAGCCGTGGCTGCGGCGGTACGGGGGGAAGATCTCCTCGGAGTGGGAGTTCGCCAAGGCGTTGCAGCTGCTCGAAGAAGATCCCGAGCTCTACGGGCTGACCGACCGCTGGGTGGAGGCGGCGGACTGGATCGTGTGGCGGCTGTGCGGGACCTACGTCCGCAACGCCTGCACCGCCGGTTACAAGGGCCAGCTCCAGGACGGCGTCTATCCCTCCTCCGACTATCTCGCCGCGCTCGACCCCGGCTTCGCCGGCTTCGTGGCCGACAAGCTGGAGCAGCCGATCGGTCAGCTCGGGGATCTGGCGGGCGGGTTGACGGCGGAGGCGGCGGCGTGGACGGGGCTGCCGGAGGGCATCGCCGTCTGCGTCGGCAACGTGGACGCGCATGTGACGGCGCCCGCGGCCACCGCGGTGGAGCCGGGGCGGATGGTCGCCATCATGGGCACCTCGACCTGTCATGTGATGAGCAGCGACCGGTGGGCCGAGGTGCCGGGGATGTGCGGGGTCGTCGACGGCGGGATCCTGCCGGGGCTGTGGGGTTACGAGGCCGGGCAGAGCGGCGTCGGGGACGTCTTCGGCTGGTTCGTGCGCACCGGGTTCCCCGCCGCGTACGCCGAGCAGGCCGCCGCGCTCGGCCGCGACCCGCACGAGCACCTCACCGCCCTCGCGGCCGAACAGCGGGTGGGGGAGCACGGGCTGGTGGCGCTGGACTGGCAGAGCGGCAACCGTTCCGTGCTCGTCGACCACGACCTCAGCGGTGTGGTGGTGGGGCTGACGCTGTCGACCCGGCCGGAGGACGTCTACCGCGCTCTGCTGGAGGCGACCGCCTTCGGCACGCGGACGATCATCGAGGCGTTCGAGGCGTCGGGCGTGCCGGTGGGCGAGCTGATCGTCGCGGGCGGGCTGACGAAGAACGCGCTGCTGATGCAGATCTACGCCGACGTCATCCGTCGTCCCCTCGGCGTCATCGACTCGGCGCAGGGTCCCGCGCTGGGCGCGGCGATGCACGCGGCGGTCGCGGCCGGGGCGTATGCGGACATCCGGGCCGCAGCGCAGGCGATGGGCAAGGCCCGCCCGGCCGTCTATCAGCCGGACCCCGGGCGGGCCGCCGCCTACGACCGCCTCTACGCCGAATACCGGCTGCTGCACGACTACTTCGGCCGCGGGGCCAACGAGGTCATGCACCGGCTGCGCGCCCTGCGCACGGAAGCCTCCGCCTGAGACGACGACGTGAATCCCATCCTGAAAGGAACCCCGTCATGACTTCATACGCCCCGTCGCCCGCCCACTCGCCCGCTCAGACTCTCGCCGCCCAGGAGGTCTGGTTTCTCACCGGCAGCCAGGGCATGTACGGCGAGGACACGCTGCGTCAGGTGGCGCAGCAGTCCCGGCAGATCGCCGAGCGCCTCGACGCCGCCGGCCGGATCCCGCTGAAGGTGGTGTGGAAGCCGGTGCTCACGGACGCGGAGTCGATCCGTCGGCTGTGCCTGGAGGCCAACGCCTCCGACGCCTGCGCGGGCGTGGTCGTGTGGATGCACACCTTCTCCCCGGCCAAGATGTGGATCGCCGGGCTCAGCGCGCTGGACCGGCCGCTGCTGCACCTGCACACCCAGTACAACCTGTCGCTGCCCTGGTCGAGCATCGACATGGACTTCATGAACCTCAACCAGGCCGCCCACGGCGACCGCGAGTTCGCCCACGTCGAGGCCCGCCTAGGCGTCCCCCGCAAGATCGTTGCCGGTCACGCCACCGACCCCCGCGTCATCGCGCGCGTCGCCGCCTGGACGCGGGCCGCCGCCGGCCGCCAGGCCGCCCGCACCCTGCGCCTGGCCCGCTTCGGCGACAACATGCGCGACGTCGCCGTCACCGAAGGCGACAAGGTCGAGGCTCAGCTCCGCTTCGGCTACTCGGTGAACACCTACGCCGTCAACGATCTGGTGGCCGTCGTCGACGCCGTGCAGGACAAAGAAGCCGCGGAACTCGCCGCCGAATACGTCGAGTCGTACAACGTGGTCCCCGCGCTGCGGCCAGGCGGCATCCGCCACGACTCCCTCCTGTACGCGGCCCGCCAGGAGATCGGCCTGCGGACCTTCCTCACCGAGGGCGGCTTCACCGCCTTCACCACCAACTTCGAGGACCTCGGCGGCCTGCGCCAGCTCCCCGGCCTCGCCGTCCAGCGCCTGATGGCCGACGGCTACGGCTTCGGCGGCGAGGGCGACTGGAAGACCTCCGCCCTCCTGCGCACGATGAAGGTCATGGGCGCCGGACAGCCCGGCGGCGCCACCTTCATGGAGGACTACACCTACCACCTCGGCCCCGGCGCTCCCCGCGTCCTGGGCGCCCACATGCTGGAGGTCTGCCCCACCGTCGCCGCGGACCGCCCCGCCTGCGAGATCCATCCCCTGTCCATCGGCGGCCGCGAGGACCCCGTCCGCCTCGTCTTCAACGCCGCCCCCGGCCCCGCCCTGGTCGTCGGCCTCTGCGACCTCGGCGACCGCTTCCGCCTCACCGCCAACACCGTCGACGTCGTGCCCCCCAGCGAACCCCTGCGCCGCCTCCCCGTCGCCACAGCCGTATGGGAGCCGCGCCCCTCCCTCGCCGAGTCCGCCGAGAGCTGGCTGCTGGCCGGCGCCCCTCACCACACCGTCCTCAGCTCCGCCGTCGACATCGAGACGCTCGCTGACTTCGCCGCCATGACCGGCGTCGAACTCCTCACCATCGACGAGAACACCACCTCCGGGCAGTTCGCCAAGGAAATCCGGTGGAACGCCGCCTACCACCGCCTCGCCCAAGCCCTGTGACCCCCATGAACACCGCGTCCCGCACCCGAGGAGATCACCGGATGACCGCCCCCGTCCCCGCCCTCCGCGACGGCCTGCGCCAAGAGGTCCTGGAGGCGAACCTGGCCATCCCCCGGGCCGGCCTCGCCGCCCTCACCTGGGGAAACGTCAGCGGAATCGACCGCGAGGCCGGACTCTTCGTCATCAAGCCCTCCGGCGTCCCCTACGACAGCCTCACCCTCGAGGACCTGGTGACCGTCCGCCTGTCCGACGGCGAGATCGTCCACGGCCGTCTGCGCCCCTCCACCGACACCGAGACCCACCGCAGCCTCTACCGCGCCTTCCCCTCCGTCGGCGGCGTCACCCACACCCACTCCACCCACGCCGTCGCCTTCGCCCAGGCCCGCCGCGAGATACCCGTCCTCGGCACCACCCACGCCGACACCTTCAACGGACCCGTCCCCTGCACCCCCGACCTCACCCCCCAGCAGTGCGCGACCGACTACGAGTACAACACCGGCCAGGCCATCGTGGACCTGCTGAACAGCGACGACACACGAGCGGCCGAAGTCCCCGGCGCACTCGTCGCCGGCCACGGCCCCTTCACCTGGGGCCCCACCGCCCGCAAGTCCCTCGAACACGCCGTCATCTGCGAAGCCGTCGCCGACATCGCTCTGCACACCTTCGCCCTCGCCCCCACAAGCCCCCCACCACCCCAACACCTCCTCGACCGCCACTACACCCGCAAACACGGCCCCGACGCCTACTACGGCAACCCCGACCCGGGCAGGACGACCCCCGTGTGACCGGCCTGTCCGCAGCTCCAGGGACAAGCGTCGGCCGACCCGCCGCCCCCACGCACCGCCGCCCGCTCAGCTCGATTCGCGGACCACGAGCCGGCAGGGAACGGTGTGCAGACCCGGCTCCGGCTCGGAGCCGATGGCGTCCAACAGTCGCAGGGCGGCCTGGCGGCCGATCTCCGCGAGGTCCGTGTCGATCGTGGTGAGGGGTGGGCGGCAGGCCAGCGCCATGATGTCCCAGTTGTCGTAGCCCACGATCGCGATCCGGCCGGGGACGTCCAGGCCGTTCTCGCGCAGGGTGTCGGCGACGCCTCTGGCGATCTGGTCGTTGCCGCAGAAGAAGGCGTCCGTGTCCGGTGCGGTGCGCAGGACCGCTTCGGCGGCCCGGCGCCCCCATGCCTCGCTCCACTCGCCGAAGTGGACCCGGCCGGTGGCGAGCTCCAGCGAGGAGCGTTCGAGCAACTCGACGGTGTGGCGGGCGCGGTCGCGGGCTGCCGCGTGGTGGGCGGGGCCGGTGATGTGCGCGATCCGTGTGCGGCCGGTCGCCAGCAGATGCTCGACGGCCAGCTGCGCTCCGCTCCGGTCGTCGGAGACCACGGAGATGTCCTCCGGGTCCGTGGACGGCGAGAGCGCGTAGACCGTCGGAATCGGGTCTATCCCCTTCAACGGCGGCCGTGGGTCGGTGCGCCGGCCGGTCACGATGATGCCGTCCACCCGGCGGTCGGTGAGGTTGCGCAGATGGTGCTGCTCGCGGATGGCGTCGCCGCGGGTGTCGCAGAGCAGCACGGAGATCTTGCCGGCGCCGAGCGCGTCCTCGGCGCCGAGCAGGACGGGGGTGCTGAAGCGGCCGATGCCGTCGGTCGTCATCAGCCCGACGGTCCAGCTGCGGCCGGTGTGCAGGCTCTGCGCATGCTGGTTGGGGCGGAAGTCGAGCGCCTCCACGGCGGCCATGACCCGCTGCCGGGTCTCGGGCCGCATCCTGCCGCTGCCGTTCAGCGCTTTCGAGGCCGTCCCGACACTGACGCCGGCCAGCTTGGCAACGTCGGCGAGCTTCGCCCGCCCTGTCGGGGGAGAACCTGGAACGGCGGTCACGCGCAACCCTTTTCCTAGATGACGTCGGCGACGTACATCCTGGCATCGTTCGCGCCCGCTGGCCAGCCTCTGGTGGGAAGCCAGAAGATACTTGCGCGTACCCCTTGACGCATGCCCGCCGTCTTTCTACGTTTCGGGCAGAAAAACGTTTGCTCAAGCGGGTTCGAGAGGCGGAGCACCGCCTGCCGTGCCCGGGACGCCGTACCACCCCACGTGCGCTGAATCCCCGACCCGCTTCCCATCTCACTCTCCGGAGAGCCATGCCCCGCCCACGTTCCGCCGTGCCCTCCTCCACGTCCTCGGCCCCGTCCGAGCAGGGAGGCGCCCTCCTGGGCCCGGTCCGCCAGGGCCCGGGCGCCCAGGCGGCGCTCGCCCCTGCCGCCGTCGAGGTGCGCGGCGGCTTCTGGGACACCCGACGCGAGGTGAACGCGCGTACCTCCATCCCGCAGGGCCCCGCACTGCTGGAGTCGGCGGGGAACCTGCGGAACCTGCGGCTCGCGGCGGGTGCGGACGAGGGCGAGTTCCAGGGCGCGTACCCGTTCGTGGACTCGGACGTCTACAAGTGGCTGGAGGCCGCCTCCTGGCAGCTCGCCCAGCGGACGCCCGAGGACGACGGCCCGCTCGCGGCCGACGTGGAGCGCATCGTCTCCCTCGTCGTCGGCGCGCAGCAGCCCGACGGCTACCTCAACACCTGGTTCCAGCTGCTCAAGGGCGGCGAGCGCTACCGGGACCTGCGCTGGGGCCACGAGCTGTACTGCGCCGGCCATCTGATCCAGGCGGCGGTGGCCCACCACCGGGCCACCGGGCGCAGCGAGCTCCTCGACGTGGCCGTGCGGTTCGCCGACCACATCGACTCGGTCTTCGGCCTGCCCGGCAGCGGCAAGCCCATCGACGGCGTCGACGGCCACCCCGAGGTCGAGACCGCCCTCGTCGAGCTGTACCGGGAAACGGGTGAACGCCGATACCTGGACCTCGCCGGCTACTTCGTGGACCGCTTCGGCCACGGCCTGCTGGGCGGCGAGGCGTACTGCCAGGACCGCGTCCCGCTGCGCGAGGCGGTCAACGTCGAGGGTCATGCGGTGCGCCAGCTGTATCTGCTGGCCGCCGTGGCCGACCTGGCCACCGAGACGGGGGAGGCCGCGCTGCGCACCGCCGCCGAGCGGCTGTGGGAGGCGATGACCGCCACCAAGACGCACCTCACCGGCGGCCTCGGCGCCCATCACGACGAGGAGGACTTCGGCGACCCGTACGAGCTGCCGAACGAGCGCGCCTACTGCGAGACCTGCGCGGCCATCGCCTCGATCCAGTGGAGCTGGCGCATGGCCCTGCTCACCGGCGAGGCCCGCTACTCCGACCTGATCGAACGCACCCTGTACAACGGCTTCCTCGCCGGCGTCTCCCTCGACGGCGAACACTGGCTGTACGTCAATCCGCTCCAGGTCCGCGACGGCCACACCGACACCGGCGGCGACCAGTCGGCCCGCCGCACCCGATGGTTCCGCTGCGCCTGCTGCCCGCCGAACGTCATGCGGCTGCTGGCCTCCCTGGAGCACTACCTCGCCTCGAGCGACGCCGACGGCCTGCAGATCCACCAGTACGTCACCGGGCGCTACACCGGCGACGTCGACGGGACCCCGGTCGTGGTGAGCGCCGAGACCGACTACCCCTGGGACGGCACGATCGCCCTGACCGTCGAGGAGAGCGCGCAGGAACGGCCCTGGACGCTCTCCCTGCGGATCCCGCAGTGGTGCCGCGAGTACCGGCTCCGGGTCGGGGACACGACGTACGACAGCAACGGCACGCCCGTCACCGACGGCTGGCTGCGGCTCGAGCGCACCTGGGCCCCCGGCGACCGGGTCGTCCTGGAACTCGCCGTCGAGCCCCGCCTGACCGCCGCGGACCCGCGGGTGGACGCCGTACGCGGCTGTGTGGCGATCGAGCGCGGACCGCTCGTGTACTGCCTGGAAGGGGTCGACCACCCCGGCGGCGGCCTGGACGACATGGTGCTCGACACCACCCGCCCGCTCGCCGTGAAGCACCGCCCCGACCTGCTCGGCGGCGTCACCACCGTGGTGGCCGCAGGACGCCGCCGGCACCTCGCCGACGCGGGCTGGTGGCCGTACCGGACCGCCGACCCCGCCATCGCAGACTCCGCCACCGCAGACTCCGCCATCGCAGACTCCGCCACCGCAGACGCCCCACCGGTCGACGAGCCCCTCGAACTGACCGCGATCCCCTACTACGCGTGGGCCAACCGCCAGGACGGCAGCATGCGCGTCTGGCTGCCCACCTCCTGAGCCCCCGCATCCCTCCCCTTCCCCCTCCTCCTTCCTCTCTCTTCTCTCCTACCGCTCCCCATGAGCCGGCCCAAGACAATGAGGTCACCCGTGAGAAACACCCGCCGCGCCCTGATCACCGCCCTCGCCGCCGTCGGCGCGCTCACCTCCGTCGCCGCGTGCGGCGGCGGGTCCGACTCCGCCGCCTCCGGATCCGGCGGCGCCGGTGGGACGTACGCCTTCTGGGACCCGTACCCCCAGTTCGACGCGTCCTCGGCGTGGGGCAAGCTCGTGAGCAAATGCGGCACCGACGCCGGCGTCAAGATCAAGCGCACCGGGTACGACACCACGGACCTGGGCAACAAGGCGCTGCTCGCCGCCCAGCAGGGCAACGCGCCCGACGTGATGCTCGTGGACAACCCGGTCGTCTCCACGCTGGTGGAGGCGGGGATCATCACCAAGACGAGCGACCTCGGCCTGGACACGAAGTCGATCCAGCAGAACGTCCTCGGCGCGGGCACCATCGACGGCTCCGCCTACGGTGTGCCGATCGGCGCCAACACGCTCGCCCTCTACTACAACAAGAAGGTCCTGTCCGCCGCGGGCGTCGACCCGGCCTCCATCAAGGACTGGAACTCGCTCACGGCGGCCCTGAAGAAGGTCAAGGACGCCGGCAAGAAGGGCATCACGTTCTCCGCGATCAACACGGAGGAGGGCAGCTTCCAGTTCCTGCCCTGGTTCTGGGGCGCAGGCGGCGACCTCACCAAGCTGAACTCGGCGAAGGGCGTCGCCGCGCTGTCCCTGTGGAAGCAGTGGGTCGACGCCGGGTACGCGCCCAAGGACGTCCTGCAGAACACCCAGACCACCAGCTGGCAGGAGTTCGCCACCGGCGACTACGCGTTCAGCGAGAACGGCACCTGGCAGCTCGGCAACGCGGCGAAGGCCGGATTCGAGTACGGCGTCCTCAGCATCCCGGGGCAGAGCGGCGGGTCGGCGCCGGTGCCGACCGGCGGCGAGTTCGTCACGGTCCCCGTGCAGAAGGACACCGCGCGCTACGACGTCAGCAAGAAGATCGTCACCTGCCTGACCAGCTCCGCCAACCTGCTGGCCACGGACACCACGCTGGCCTACGTAGCCCCCACCGCGGCGGTCCAGGCCGAGCAGGTCAAGGCGAACCCCGAGCTCAAGCCGTGGGTCGACGCGGTCGCCGCGGCGCGCGGCCGGACCAGCGGCGGGCTGGGCACCAAGTACCCGACCATCTCCCAGCCCCTGTGGACCGCCGTCCAGTCCGCTCTGTCCGGCGGCCAGAGCCCGCAGGCCGCCCTCGACGCCGCGCAGACGGCCGCCGGCAAGGCGACCAACTGACCCCTGACGTGCGCGCGGCGCCACGCTCCGGGGCCCTGCCTCCGGCGACCGCACGGCGCCCGCGACCGCCCGGACACCGCCACAGCCCCGGACGCCGTGACAGCCCCGGACACCGCCACCACCCCAGGCAGGCCGCCTGCATCTAGGCATCCGCGTCCAGGCCCCCGCGTCCAGGCCCCCGCTTCCAGGCCACCCGCATCCAGGAGTTCGCATGACCACCGCCCGCGTCGACCGCCGCTCCCTGCGGTCCCCGGTCAGGTCCGGGGCGACCGGCGCCGACGACCGGACGGACGCCCCGGCGCTCCGCCGTCGGCGTCGCAGGAGCCGAGCGACCGCACTGGCGTTCCTCGCGCCCCTGGCCGTCTACCTCGCCGCGTTCTACGTCTATCCCCTCTACCGCAACCTCGACCTGAGCCTGCGCGACTACACCGTCCGGTCGTTCGTGGCGGGCGACGCGCCGTTCTCCGGGCTGGACAACTTCCGGACCGTCCTCGACGACCCCACGTTCGGCCCGGCGATCCGCCACACCATGATCTTCACCTTCGGGTCGATCGCGTTCCAGTACGCCGCCGGGCTCGCCCTCGCCGTCTTCTTCAACCGCCACTTCCGGCTGGCCGGCACCCTCAGGGCGCTGTTCCTGATCCCCTGGCTGCTGCCGCTGATCGTGTCGGCGTCGACCTGGTCGTGGATGTTCAACAGCGAGTCCGGCGTCCTCAACTACGCCCTCCACCTGGTCGGCGTGGCCCCGGTCGACTGGCTCAACTCGCCCGACTGGGCGCTGACCTCGGTCATCATCGCCAACATCTGGATCGGCATCCCGTTCAACCTGGTCATCCTCTACAGCGGGCTGCAGAACATCCCCGGCGAGCTGTACGAGGCCGCGTCGCTGGACGGGGCGAGCGCCTGGCAGCAGTTCCGCCGGATCACCTTCCCGCTGCTGCGCCCGGTCTCGGCGATCACCCTTCTCCTCGGCCTCGTCTACACCCTCAAGGTGTTCGACCTGATCTGGATCATGACCAAGGGCGGTCCCGGCGACGCCTCGTCCACGCTGGCGACCTGGTCCTACCAACTCGGGTTCGGCACGCTGCTGCCGAAGTTCGGTCCCGGGGCCGCCGTCGGCAACATCCTCATCCTCATCGCCCTCGCCTTCGGGCTGCTGTACATCCGCGTCCAGAGGAGGCAGCAAGCATGACCGCCGTCCACAGCTCCGCCCGGCGCTCGCGCCTGAACACCCTCATCGGCGTCCTGCTCACCGCCGTCATGCTGTTCCCGGTGTACTGGATGCTCAACGTGTCCCTCACTCCGCAGCAGGACATGCGCAAGAGCCCGCCCGACCTGCTGCCCCTGCACCCCACCTTCGAGGGCTACCGCGCCGTTCTGCACGACCAGCTGCCCTACCTCGGCACCAGCTTGCTCATCGGCCTGGGCACGGTCGTCCTCACCCTCCTCCTCGCCGCCCCGGCCGGCTTCGCGCTGGCCACCCTGCGGCCCCGCGGCGGCGGCCTCCTCGGCCTCGTCCTGCTGGTCGCCCAGATGATCCCCGGCATCGTCATGGCGATGGGCTTCTACGGCATCTTCCTCGACCTCGGCCTGCTCAACTCCTGGTGGGGGCTGATCATCGCCGACTCCACCATCGCCGTGCCGTTCGGCGTCATGATCTTCACGGCGTTCATGTCGGGCATCCCCGGCGAGCTGATCGCGGCCGCGCGCATCGACGGCGCCGGCACCTTCCGCACCTTCTGGTCGATCGTCCTGCCGGTCAGCCGCAACGCGCTGGTCACCGTCTCCCTCTTCAGCTTCCTGTGGGCCTGGTCCGACTTCGTCTTCGCCAACACCCTGGACGGCGGCGGCGACTGGCGCCCCATCACCCTCGGCATCTACCACTACATCGGCAACAACAACCAGGAATGGAACGCGATCATGGCCACCGCCGTCGTCGCGTCCCTGCCCGCGGCGGTCCTGCTCGTGCTGGCCCAGCGCTATGTGGCCGCCGGCGTCACCGCGGGCGCGGTCAAGGACTGATCCACGATGCCAGCCGCCCCGGGCCCACCGGCCAGGCGGGGCCGAGCTCCGCCATGCCCGTGTGCACTCCACGCGGGACTGTCACCTGTCGCAGGGTCCAAGTCCCCAACCGGTCGGCCGCTCCCGAGCCGCCGCACCGACGCCCTCCGCCCCCGCACCGCATTCGGCGAGTCCCTGTCGTCGCTTCCTCAACCCTTCTCCAACCCTTCCCAACCCATCCCATCCCCTTCTCCACCCCCTTCTCCACCCGCTTCTCAGGAGAGCCGCTGATGTCATACCTGAGCCCCCGCCGCCGTCTCAGAGCACCCCTCGGCCGCGCCGGCGCCGCCGCGGTGGCCACGGCCCTGGCCGCCACCGCAGTCGCCCTGACGGGCGCATCCGCCCAGGCCACCCCCACCTCGTCCACCACCCTGGTCGTCAACGCCGCACAGACCCTGCGGTCCGTCACCCACGTCGGCACGGGCAGCCTCTACGGTCTGGCGAGCGCGAGCACCCCCGCCGACAGCCTCGTGCAGCCTCTGAAGCCCAACACGTTCGTCCAGATGGCCCCGGGCGGCAGCCAGCTCCCCAACGGCGAGCCCGCTCCCGCGGGCGACTCCCTGGTCGTCGCCGCCAAGGCCGCGAGCGCGGGCGCCAAGGTCGTCGTACGGATGCCGGACTGGTATCCGAACTTCCCCTACAAGTGGGTGAGCTGGAGCGACTGGCTGTCTGCGGTCGACAAGCAGGTGGCCTCGGTGAAGTCCTCCAGCGCCACGAACATCAGCGCCTACGCGTTGTGGAACGAGCCCGACTGGACCTGGGACACCACCAACGCCGGGGCGTTCAACGCGGGTTGGGCGCGCACGTTCAAGGAGGTGCGGACCAAGGACACCACGACGCCGATCCAGGGGCCGAGTTACTCGGTGTGGAACCAGTCCTGGATGAGCTCGTTCCTCACCGACGCCAAGGCGAGCGGCACGGTCCCCGACGTCATCGCCTGGCACGAACTCCAGGGCAGCCAGGACATCGCCGCCCATGTCTCGGCCTACCGCGCGCTGGAGTCGAGCCTCGGCATCAGCCCGCGCCCGATCGACATCGAGGAGTACGGCACCCCTGACGAGATGGGCGACTCCGGTGCCCTCATCGGCTATGCCGCCAAGTTCGAACGGACCGGCGTGCGCGACGCCGAGCTCGCCTTCTGGAACCACTACGGCACCCTCGGCGACACCCTGACCGACACCGGCGGTTCGCCCAACGGCTCCTACTGGACGTACAAGTGGTACGGCGACATGTCCGGGAACATGCTCACCACCACGCCTCCCGCCCAGACCGGCATCGACGGCCTCGCCTCGCTCAACGGCGCGGGCAACCAGATCAGCGTCGTCGCCGGCGGCTGCACCGGCTCCTGCGCCGTCACGGTCAACGGCCTGAACTCCCTGTCGGCCTTCGGCGGCACGGTCCACGTCAAGCTGGAGTACTCGCCCGACACCGGCCGCACCACCGCCTCTCCGGGCCCGATCACCATCTCCGACACCGACTACACGGTCTCCGGCGGATCCATCACCGTGCCGGTCACGATGAACGCCGCCGACGGCTACCACCTGGTCGTCACCCCCAGCGGGACCTCGACGTCGCTGGCCGGGCGCTACCAGATCACCAACAAGAACAGCGGCCTCGCCCTCGACACCGTGAACGCGGGCACCGCCCAGGGCACCTCGGTCGTCCAGGCGACCTCCACCACCGGCACCGACCAGAACTGGACCCTGGTGGCCGCCGGCTCGGGCCTCTACAAGATCGTCAACCAGAAGAGCGGACTGCTGCTGGGCATCAACACCATGAGCACCAGCAACGGCGGAACGGCCCTGATCTGGGGTGACAACGGCACCGCCGACCACCTCTGGCAGGCCATACCGGCCCGTGACGGCTACTACAAGATCGCCAACTACAACAGCGGTCTGCTGCTGGGCGTCGACAGCATGAGCACGTCGTCGGGCGCCCAGGTCCTGCAGTGGTCCGACAACGGCACCGCCGACCACCTGTGGAAGCTCACCGCCCGCTGAACCACCGCCGACAGGCCCCCTGGGCTGGGGGCCTGTCGCCTCGTCCGAGTGACAGCGGACCGTTCTGACCCGGCCTCATCCGCGGTGCGCAAGCCTGCTCCCCGGACATCCGTCCCCCGGGCTCCTCACCGCGGCGCCGCCGCCCCTCAGATGTCCCGGAAGATCTCGATCTGCGCCCCGATCGAGTTCAGCCGCTCGGCGAGGTCCTCGTAGCCGCGGTTGATGACGTACACGTTGCGCAGCACGGACGTGCCCTCCGCGGCCATCATCGCCAGCAGGACGACCACGGCGGGGCGCAGGGCGGGCGGGCACATCATCTCGGCGGCGCGCCAGCGCGTCGGGCCCTCGACCAACACGCGGTGCGGGTCGAGGAGTTGGAGGCGGCCGCCGAGGCGGTTGAGGTCGGTCAGATAGATCGCGCGGTTGTCGTAGACCCAGTCGTGGATGAGGGTCTTGCCCTGGGCGACGGCGGCGATGGCCGCGAAGAAGGGCACGTTGTCGATGTTCAGGCCCGGGAACGGCATCGGGTGGATCTTGTCGATCGGCGCCTCCAGCTTGGAGGGCCGGACGGTGAGGTCGACCAGACGGGTCCGTCCGTTGTCCGCGAAGTACTCCGGCGTACGGTCGTGGTCGAGCCCCATCTCCTCCAGGACCGCCAGCTCGATCTCCAGGAACTCGATCGGCACCCGGCGTACCGTCAGCTCGGACTCGGTGACGACGGCGGCGGCCAGCAGGCTCATCGCCTCGACCGGGTCCTCGGAGGGGGAGTAGTCGACGTCGACGTCGATCTCCGGCACGCCGTGCACGGTGAGCGTGGTGGTGCCGATGCCCTCGACCGCGACGCCGAGCGCCTCCAGGAAGAAACACAGGTCCTGGACCATGTAGTTGGAGGAGGCGTTGCGGATGACGGTGACGCCGTTGTGCCGGGCGGCCGCGAGCAGCGCGTTCTCGGTGACCGTGTCCCCGCGTTCCGTCAGCACGATCGGCCGGTCCGGGCGGACCGCGCGGTCGACGACGGCGTGGTACTGCCCCTCCGTCGCGGCGACCTCGAGCCCGAACCGACGCAGCGCGATCATGTGCGGCTCGATGGTCCGCGTGCCGAGGTCGCAGCCGCCGGCGTACGGCAGCTTGAAGTGGTCCATCCGGTGCAGCAGCGGGCCGAGGAACATGATGATGGAGCGGGTGCGTACGGCCGCCTCCGCGTCGATCGCCGCCATGTCCAGCGAGGCCGGCGGCACGAGCTCCAGGTCACGGCCGTCGTTGATCCAACGGGTGCGTACGCCGATGGAGTTGAGCACCTCGAGCAGGCGGTAGACCTCCTCGATGCGGGCCACCCGGCGCAGCACCGTGCGCCCCCGGTTGAGCAGCGAGGCGCACAGCAGGGCCACGCAGGCGTTCTTGCTCGTCTTCACGTCGATCGCGCCGGACAGCCGGCGGCCGCCCACGACGCGCAGATGCATCGGTCCCGCGTAGCCCAGCGAGACGATCTCGCTCTCCAGGGCTTCACCGATACGAGCGATCATCTCAAGGCTGATGTTCTGGTTCCCGCGCTCGATACGGTTGACAGCGCTCTGGCTGGTGCCGAGCGCCTCGGCCAGCTGCGCCTGTGTCCAGCCCCGGTGCTGCCGAGCGTCACGGATGAGCTTGCCGATGCGTACGAGGTAGTCGTCTGCCATGAGGCTGAGGTTATCTCAGATATGAGATGGTGCCTCTCGAGGGGGCCATTCGGGTGATGGCCCGTCAATGTGGTCCGGGGGTACGCCTGCGACGTCACCTACAAGTCGGATCAAATCTACTCAGTTCGGGTCCCGGCGGCTCGCCGTCGACGCCGCCGAACGCGTGCTTCTGCGGGCCGGGGCGACCGCGCTGACCAGCAGGGCGGTCACCGCTGAAGCGGGCTGCGCCAAAGGCGTGCTGCGCCGGCGCTTCGCCGACTTCGACGCCTTCCTCGCGGAGCTGGTCCTGAACCGCATCGGCCGGCTCCGGCTCCGGGCGGCGGACCCGGACGTGTCCGCCGGGACCGGCGCCGTCGTAGGCGATCTCACCGCCGCCCTGACGGAGCTGTTCGGCTCGGTCGCCGTGGCGATCGTCGCCCTGGTCGTCTCCCGCGACGGGCTGCGCGCCCGTCTGCGCGCCGCCGGCTCGACGGGCGTACCCCTCCTGGCGGAGGCGGCGGCCCTCCTCGCCGAGTATCCGGCCGCCGAGCGCGCCCGTGGCCGCATCGCCCCGGACGCCGACGCCGACGCCGACACCCTCGCCCCCGCCCTGATCGGCGCGGCCCATCTGCTGTTCGCGGGCGGAGGGATGGGCGAGCCGCCGCGGGAAGGGGGGGCGAAGGTCGTGCGGGCGGTGGTGGGCGGGGTGGTTTCCGAAGGCGGGGGCGAGCCTGGGCATGACCATTCAGCCCCCATGTACTAGAGTTATCTCGACATCGAGATATCTGCCGAGGCGCACCGCAGCCGCCCACCCTGGTAAGGGTTACCTAACTTAGCCTGACCTCAGCGGATCGGCAAAGCCCGCGTGACGGCAGGATGCGGTGGTACGCGCACATCAATGAAGGAGACTGTCGTGTCGGCGAACAGCTTCGACGCCCGCAGCACGCTGCAGGTGGGCGACGAGTCGTACGAGATCTTCCGGCTGGACAAGGTGGAAGGCTCGGCTCGCCTTCCGTACAGCCTGAAGGTGCTGCTGGAGAACCTGCTCCGTACCGAGGACGGCGCGAACATCACCGCCGACCACATCCGTGCCCTCGGCGGCTGGGACTCGCAGGCCCAGCCCAGCCAGGAGATCCAGTTCACGCCGGCCCGCGTGATCATGCAGGACTTCACCGGCGTGCCCTGTGTCGTCGACCTCGCCACCATGCGCGAGGCCGTCAAGGAGCTCGGCGGCGACGCGGCGAAGATCAACCCCCTCGCCCCCGCCGAGCTGGTCATCGACCACTCCGTCATCGCCGACAAGTTCGGCACCAACGAGGCGTTCGCGCAGAACGTCGAGCTGGAGTACGGCCGTAACCGCGAGCGCTACCAGTTCCTGCGCTGGGGCCAGACCGCGTTCGACGAGTTCAAGGTCGTCCCGCCGGGCACCGGCATCGTCCACCAGGTGAACATCGAGCACCTGGCCCGGACCGTCATGGTCCGCAACGGCCAGGCCTACCCCGACACGCTCGTCGGCACCGACTCGCACACCACGATGGTCAACGGCCTCGGTGTGCTGGGCTGGGGCGTCGGCGGCATCGAGGCCGAGGCCGCGATGCTCGGGCAGCCGGTCTCGATGCTGATCCCGCGCGTCGTCGGCTTCAAGCTCACCGGCGAGCTCACGCCCGGCACCACCGCCACGGACCTCGTGCTCACCATCACCGAGATGCTCCGCAAGCACGGCGTGGTCGGCAAGTTCGTCGAGTTCTACGGCGAGGGCGTCGCCGCCACCTCCCTGGCGAACCGCGCCACCATCGGCAACATGTCGCCGGAGTTCGGCTCCACCGCCGCGATCTTCCCGATCGACGACGAGACGCTGAAGTACCTCAAGCTCACCGGCCGCTCCGAGCAGCAGGTCGCGCTCGTCGAGGCGTACGCCAAGCAGCAGGGCCTCTGGCTGGACCCGAAGGCCGAGCCGGACTTCTCCGAGAAGCTCGAGCTGGACCTGTCGACGGTCGTCCCCTCCATCGCCGGCCCCAAGCGCCCGCAGGACCGCATCGTCCTCGCGAACGCCGCGGAGCAGTTCAAGAGCGACGTCCGCAACTACGTCGCCGACGACGACGAGGCGGGCAAGGAGTCCTTCCCGGCCTCCGACTCCCCGGCCGCCTCCAACGGCGTCCCGTCGAACCCGGTCACCGTGACCGCCCCCGACGGCTCGACGTACGAGATCGACCACGGCGCGGTGACGGTCGCGGCCATCACCTCCTGCACCAACACCTCCAACCCGTACGTCATGGTCGCCGCCGCGCTCGTCGCGAAGAAGGCCGTGGAGAAGGGCCTGACCCGCAAGCCGTGGGTCAAGACCACCCTCGCCCCGGGCTCGAAGGTCGTCACCGACTACTTCGACAAGGCGGGTCTCACCCCGTACCTCGACAAGGTCGGCTTCAACCTGGTCGGCTACGGCTGCACCACCTGCATCGGCAACTCCGGCCCGCTGCCGGACGAGGTCTCCAAGGCGGTCAACGACCACGACCTCGCCGTCACCTCGGTGCTCTCCGGCAACCGCAACTTCGAGGGCCGGATCAACCCCGACGTCAAGATGAACTACCTGGCCTCCCCGCCGCTGGTCGTCGCGTACGCCCTCGCGGGCTCCATGAAGGTGGACATCACGCGCGACGCCCTCGGCGTCGACCAGGAGGGCAAGCCGGTCTTCCTGACCGACATCTGGCCCTCCGAGGCCGAGGTCAACGACGTCGTGGCGAACGCCATCGGCGAGGACATGTTCAACAAGTCCTACCAGGACGTCTTCGCGGGCGACGCCCAGTGGCAGGCGCTGCCGATCCCGACCGGCAACACCTTCGAGTGGGACCCGCAGTCCACCTACGTGCGCAAGCCCCCGTACTTCGAGGGCATGACGATGGAGACCACCCCGGTCTCCGACATCGCCGGCGCGCGCGTCCTGGCCAAGCTGGGCGACTCGGTCACCACCGACCACATCTCCCCGGCCGGTGCGATCAAGGCCGACACCCCGGCGGGCAAGTACCTCACCGAGCACGGCATCGAGCGACGTGACTTCAACTCCTACGGCTCGCGCCGAGGCAACCACGAGGTCATGATCCGCGGCACCTTCGCCAACATCCGCCTGCGCAACCAGGTCGCGCCGGGGACCGAGGGCGGTTACACCCGCGACTTCACCCAGGCCGACGCGCCGGTGTCGTTCATCTACGACGCCTCGCGCAACTACATCGAGCAGGGCGTCCCGCTGGTCATCCTGGCCGGCAAGGAGTACGGCTCCGGCTCGTCCCGTGACTGGGCCGCCAAGGGCACCGCGCTGCTCGGCGTCAAGGCCGTCATCGCCGAGTCCTACGAGCGCATCCACCGCTCCAACCTCATCGGCATGGGCGTCATCCCGCTGCAGTACCCGGCGGGCCAGTCCGCCGAGACCCTCGGCCTCACCGGCGAGGAGGCCTTCTCCATCGCCGGCATCACCGAGCTGAACGACGGCACCACCCCCGCCACGGTCAAGGTCACCACCGACACCGGTGTGGAGTTCGACGCGGTCGTCCGCATCGACACCCCCGGTGAGGCGGACTACTACCGCAACGGCGGCATCCTGCAGTACGTGCTGCGCAGCCTGATCCGCAAGTAAGCGGTTCGGCGAGGCAGGCAGTCGAGGGCCGCATCCCCGGTGACGGGGGTGCGGCCCTTCGCCGTGCCGGACCCCCTGACGCCCTACACCCAGCCGCGCTGCGCCGCCCGCATCCCCAGCTGGAACCGGCTCGCCGCCCCCAGCCGCTCCTGCAGGTCGCTCACCCGCCGCCGCAGAGTCCTCAGGCTCACGCCCAGATGGCGGGCCACGGCCTCGTCCTTCATCCCGGCCGCCAGCAGTCGGGTCAACGTCCGGTCGCCCTCGGAGAGTTCACCGTCATCGGTCGGCCGGCCGAGCGGCGTGGCCTGCTGCCAGGCCAGGTCGAAGAGCTTCTGCAGCGCCTCGGTCACCGCAGAGTGCCGTACGACCGCCGCGCAGTAGCCGCCCGCCTCGGACGAGGTCAGCGGAAGCATCGCCCGACGTCCGTCGACCACCAGCATCTTGACCGGCACCGAGGGCAACACCCGGGCCTGTTCGCCCAGTTCGACCATTTTCCAGGCGTGGAACAGGACGTCCGGATCCTCCAGGGCGGTCGCCGCGTAGACCGTGCGATAGACGATCCCGCGGCTGAGCAGATCGGACTGGAGGTCCAACTGCGGTGTGCGCGGGGCCAGATACGGGGGAGTGTCGAAGACGCACACCTCGTGCTCGGCGCGTGCGTACAGCTCTTCCAGTCGTGCGGCGTTGGCGCCCTCCCCGGAGACCACCTCGACCAGCCGGGACGGCTCCTCCCGCAGCAGCCCCGCCTCGTACGCGGTCGCCATCTCCTCGGCGGTGGCGGCGAGCAGCTCGGACTCCGTCTCACGCTGCCGGATCAGCGCGCGGATCGCCACCCGCGGGTCGACCGCGCGTAACCCGCCCATGGAGTCCGGCGGTTGCAGCAGACCGAGCGCGAGCAGCCGGTTGCAGGAATCGCGGACCTGGGTCGCGGTGGCGCCGGTCAACAGCGCCCAGCCGGCCGCGTCCGCGTCGGGCTGATGGAGGATCGACTGGTACACCAGCTCGTCGAAGGCGGAGACCCCCACCGCGGACCAAGGGCTCGCGGCAGGGGTCTGACTTGCTGTGTCGTATGCCGTGTTCACCATGTCCCGGCACGGTAGAGGATCTTTGTTAAGGCTGTGGATCTAGTGCGCGGGACAAGGAGCGGGCACCGCCTCTTCAGGCCGTCTGCGTCAGGCCGTCTGCGTCAGGCCGTCTGCGTCAGGCCGTACGTCGGGCCGTCTGCGTCGGGCCGTCTACTTCAGGCCGAACGCCCGCAGCACGGTCTGGTCGATCCCGTTGCCGTCGCGGTCGGCGGCCCGCACGCGCAGCGACACCGACTCGGCGCCCTTCGCGGGCTTGAACTTCGCCTTCCCGTTCTTGACCTTCACTTCCTTCCAGGACGTGCCGTCGTCATAGGAGACCCAGGCCTTCAGGCTGCTCGCCCGCACGCTTCCCAGCTGGTTCGCGACCGGCAGCCCGATCTCCAGCTCCCGGCCGCTCCTGGCCCGGTTGAGGAGGTCGAGGCCCTTCGGGGCGATGCCGACGGTGAGCAGCGGCAACGCCGTCTCGGCGTCGGTGTGCGCCGAGGCGAAGGTCCACTCGGTGTGCGTGCTCGTGGAGTACTCGGCCCAGGCCGCCCGGCGCTGTACGTCCAGGTCGAAGCGGTACGAGGCCTTCGTCGCCGGGACGTCGAAGACGCCGTACCCGCCGAACGTCGAGTCGCCGAGCAGCTGTCCGTCCGCGTAGAGCTTGCCCTTCGCTGTGCTGTCCGTGCCGTCGATGTACCCGTAGTGGCCCGGCGTGGAGTCGGTCAACTCCGCCACCGACATGGTGAGTTTGTCGCCGGTGCGTTCGGAGAGACCGTACTCCTCACTGGTTCCCGGGCGGATGACCTGACGCAGCCAGTTCTCACTGGGCGCCGTGCCCGCCTTGCTGAAGGTCTGCAGCGGGCTCCACTGGCCCCTGAACGTGTTCCAGTTCGGATAGACGACGTGCCAGGTACGGGTGTCGGGGTCGACGTAGTAGTACTCGTCGCGTTCCGTGCCCAGCTGCATGTACACGCTGCTCTCGACGCCGAAGAGCTGCCACGGGCGGAAGGTGTACAGGGTGTCCGCGCCGATCTCGCCGGCCGTGGCGCCGTAGTAACTGGCCTTCCGCTTCACCGTGTTGGACTTGTCCATGCTGTAGGTCTGGTTCGCGGAGATGGCGCCGCTCTGCGCGACGAGCACGTTGTAGACATAGGGGCTGACCGGTGTGCCGCTCAGCTTCAGCTTGACCTTCTTGCCGGTCTTCAGCAGGTCGGTGAGCTTGGCGCCCTCCTCGCCGGTGGCGATCATCAACGGGACCGTGGTCGCGCGGTCCACGGCCTCGATCCAGAAACCGGGCTTCTGGCGGTAGGCGATCAGGTAACCCGCGCCGGCCTTGGTCGCGTTGTCCAGAGCGCTCTGGGCCCGCTCCGTGGCGCCGAGCGAGACCACCGCCACCTTGCCCTTGACGTCGAGCCCCGCGAAGTCGGCCTCGGTACCGCCGCCCGCGTCCACCGCCTGGACCTTGTGGTCACCGCTGATCTTCAGAGGGAAGTCGTTGTAGGTCTGCGAGTAGTAGAGCGAGGACAGCTCGGTCTTCTCCGGGCTGGTGACGCTCGCCGTCAACTCCTTCTCGTACAGCCGGAACTTGGCGGAGAACTCCAGGGATCCCTCGGTGACCTGCGGGGTCGGCGCCACATAGACGTGGTCGGTCCAGAAGCCCTGGCTGTAGGTGAGCCCCCAGGCGTTGGCCGGTCCCTCGCGGTGCACATTGGTGCTGAAGCCCTTGAACTCGGAGTCCTGCTTCGTCTTCGGCTTGATCTCCACCGCCTTGCGGGCGTCGAGGACGACCTCGGTGTCCGCGTTCACCTTGATCTCGGGGTTGGCGACGACCGAGGTCCCGACGGTCACGCCGCCCCCGTCCCGGTCCGGGATCCAGGTCGCTATGTGGTAGGTGCCGGCCGGAACCTGCCAGGTCCAGCCGGTGCCGAGGAAGCCGTACTCGTCGGGGATCGCGCCGTTCAGCTCCATGAGGGTGTAGATCGACCCCCCGGTGGGCGCCTTGCCGTCGCGGCCGAGGAGCGAGACCTTGAGGTCGTAGGTCTTCGGGGCCTTCTCGAAGCCGACGGCCGTGGTGATCCGGATGCCGTCGGCGATCGCCGTGATGTGGCCCGTGTATCGGCCCTCCGCCTCCTGCGCGGGGTCGACGCCGACCGGGACCGACGCGGTGCCTCCTGCGGGCACGGTCAGCGTGCTGTCGCCCAAGGTGACATCGGCGAGGGAGGACGAGATCTTCAACTCCACCGCCTTGTCGGTGGTGTTGGTGTACGTGATGTCCTTGGTGGCGACGCCGGTGTCGCCGTTCTCGAACTTGCCGAAGCTCAGCGTCGGGGTCGCGAAGACGTTCTGCCCGACGGCCCGCACCGCGTCGACCCGGCCGTCGCCCTGCTCGAACACGGAGTCGTCGGCATGCGTCTTCGCCGTACTGGCCAGGGCTTCCTTGATCTGCTCGCCCGTCCAGTCCGGATGCGCCTGCACGACCAGCGCCGCCGCGCCCGCGACATGCGGGGTCGCCATCGACGTGCCGCTCGCCGTCGTGTAGTCGTCGTCGACCGGCGTACCCATGGCGGTGCCGGCGGCGCGGGCCGCCGTGATGTTCACGCCCGGCGCGGTGATCTCCGGCTTGACCGCGAAGTCGCCGAGGCGCGGGCCGCGGCTGGAGAACGACGCCAGCTGGTCCGACTTGTCGACCGCGCCCACGGTCAGCGCCGAGTCGGCGATGCCCGGGGTGCCCACGGTCTGCTCGCCCGGGCCCGCGTTGCCCGACGCGATCACGAAGAGGACGCCGGTGGACGCGGACAGCTCGTCGACGGTCTCACTGAGCACGTCGGACGGGCCGGACGCCGTACCGCCCAGCGACATGGAGACGATCTTCGCGCCGGAGTGCGCCGCCCACTCCATGCCGTCGAGGATCCAGGAGGTCTGGCCACGACCGTCGTCGCCCAGCACCTTGCCGACCAGCAGCTCCGCGCCCGGCGCCACACCCTTGCGTCGGCCGTCCGAGGCCGCGCCCGAGCCGACGATCGTGGACGCCACATGGGTGCCGTGGCCGAAGCCGTCCTGCACGGTCTCGTCCGGTACGAAGCTCTGCGACCCGGCGATCTTCCCGGCCAGGTCCGGGTGCCCGGCGTCCACGCCGGTGTCCAGGACCGCGACCTTCACGCCGCTGCCGTCGTAGCCCGCCTGCCACACCTCGGGCGCGCCGATCTGCGGCACGCTCACCTCGAGGGACGCCTTCACCTCGGCGTCCAGCCAGAGCTTGTCGATGCCGTCGCCGAGTCGCTTCGCGGCCTTCGCGGTGGGCTCGGTGCCGAGCGCCGGGGCGATGTCCGCCCAGAAGGCGGTGGACTTCTTCGCGCTCAGCGCGGCCCCGTCGATCCCGGGCAGCGCCAGCGTCCTGCGCGCCCCCTGGGGAATCTCGCCGCCCTTGCGGTAGGTCGCGATGACCGGGGTGGCGCCGGTCTTCGCGTCCGTGTACCCCTGCTTGACCAGCTGGGTGACGTTGAACAGGGCCGGGTCGAGGCGGCCGGCCTGGATCAGCGGGATGGCGTCCGACGGCAGGACGCTGACCTCGCCGTCCTTCTCACTGGACAGGAAGGTGGCGGCCTCACGGCCCTTGCCGCGCCGGACGTCGACGGCGGACCTGCCGTCCGGTCCGGCGGTGAGCGACACGGTGTCGCCGGTGATGAGGGTGACGGTCTGCGGCGTGGAGGCGGTGCTCGGGCCCGTGAGGGCAGTGGTGACCGGTGAACCGGGCGCGGGCGTGGGTGTGGTGACCGGGGAACCGGCGCTGGCGGGCGCGACCGCTCCCGCGAGCAGTCCGGCCGCTCCGGCCACGGCCCAGAGGGCGTGGAGTCTTCGCATGGGTGGACGTCCTCCCCTGAACGTGGAAACGCTTCCACCCGGCGAGTGGAAGCCGTGACCAGGGTGAACGCCGGGCCGACAGCGGCTCAAGGGATTCCCGTGGCCGGTGCGTGCCAACGCCCCCTTCGGTCAGGGCAGTTGGCGCACCCTGCGAACCCGGGAGAGGAATCCGCAGGCGGAAACCCGCCGATTCGCACGGCTGCGGCTCGGCCGGGACACAGGGTCCTCTCAGCCAACCGGGACAGGATCAGGACATGGCAGGCATCTCCGGGACCCGAAGCGCACGGGTTCGCGTCCTCATCGTCGACGACGAGCCCGCGCTCACCGAAGTGCTGTCCGTGGCCGTCACCGAGGCGGGCTGGCGGCCCTACCCGGCCGCCGACGGACAGAGCGCGCTGAAGATGGCCCGCGGCTGCGCCCCGCACGCCGTCGTCCTCGACGGCATGCTGCCCGACCTCGACGGCATCCAGGTACTGCGCCGACTGCGCTACGAGAACCCGAAACTGCCCGTCCTGATGCTCACCGCCCGAGACGCCCTGGAGTACCGCATCGACGGGCTGGAGAACGGCGCCGACGACTACGTCACGAAGCCGTTCTCCCTGGAGGAGGTCGTCCTGCGGCTGCGCGGACTGCTGCGCCGCGCCGGCGCCGAACGCACCCCCGCCGACGACTCCGTACGCGTCCTGGGCGACCTCGTGCTGGCCGGAGAGTCGCGGGAGGTGCACCGCGACGGCGACCGGATCGCCCTCACCGCCAAGGAGTTCGAGCTGCTCGGCCTGCTCATGGAGCATCCGCGCCAGGTGCTGAGCAAGGCGCAGATCCTCGACCGCGTCTGGAGCAGCGCCTTCGACGGCGGCGGAAACCTCGTCGAGGTGTACATCTCCGGCCTGCGCCGGAAGATCGACCGGGGCCGCTCGCCGATGATCCACACGGTACGCGGTCTCGGGTACGCCATCCGGCCCGCGGAGCACGGGAGATGAGGGCCCGCCTGCGCGGCGGCTCCCTGCGCACCCGACTCCTCCTGTTCATCACCGCCGTCCTCGTCGCCGTATGCGCCGCGATGGCCCTCACCACCGTCTTCGCCCAGCGCGCCTATCTGCTGGGCAACCTCGACGACCGCGTCACCAACGCCGCCGAGCGCAGCCTGGGCGGAGCCTCGCTCCACCCGGACCTGACAGCGGACCTGACCTTCCTCCACGAGAGCGGCCACCCCGCCGGGATGCTCGCCGCCCGCCTCGACGCCGACGGCACGGTCCTCGCCGCCGCGACGGTCGGCCAGGACGCCCCGCAGCAGAACCTGACGGCAGCCCAGACCGCCTCGCTGTCCGGCATCGCAGCCGACGGTTCCCTCCACACCAGGACGGTCCCCGGCCTGGGCGTCTACCGCGTCACCGCGCTCGACGACAACGGCGTCCGCGTCCTGACCGGCCTCCCCATGGACGACGTCCAGGACATGATCAGCGGCCTGGTCATGGTCGAGGCGGCCGTCGCGGCCGCGGGCCTGACGGCCGCAGGCTGCGTCTGCGCGGTGGTCATACGACGTCAGCTGCGCCCTCTCGGCCGGGTCGCCGCCACCGCCGTCGAGGTCTCGCACGCCCCGCTCGGCCACGGCGAGGTCGCCGGTCTCACCCGCGTCCCCGAACGCGACACCGACCCCGGCAGCGAGGCCGGGCAGGTCGGCGCGGCCCTCAACCGGATGATCGACCACGTCGAGTCCTCGCTCGCCGAACGCCAGCGCAGCGAGGAACGGGTGCGCAGGAGCGAGGAGCGGATGCGCCGCTTCCTGGCCGACGCCAGCCATGAACTGCGTACGCCCCTCGCCTCCATCGCCGGATACGCGGAACTGATGAACCGCGGCACCGACCGCATCGAACCGGGCCTGGCCTGGCGTCGGGTCACGGCGGAGTCGGCGCGGATGACGGGCCTGGTCGAGGATCTGCTGCTGCTCGCGCGGCTCGACGAGGGCAGGCCGTTGCACTCCGCCGAGGTGGACCTGGCCTCGCTGGTCGCCGAGGCGGTGTGGGACGCGCGGGCCGCGGGCAGCGGCCACGACTGGCAGCTGGAGCTGTGCCTGGACTCCCCGCCGCTGGTGCTCGGCGACCAGGCCCGTCTGCACCAGGTGGTGGCCAACCTGCTGGCCAACGCACGGGTGCACACCCCGGTGGGCACGCGGGTCGTGGCCGTGGTGGAGACCAGGGGCGGTGCGAACGGCATGGCGGACGGAACCTGCGTCATCCGGGTCCGCGACGACGGCCCCGGCATCCCGCCCGCCCTCCTCCCGACGGTCTTCGAACGCTTCACCCGGGCCGACGCCTCCCGCGCCCGCGCCACCACGGGCAGCGGCGCCGGCCTGGGCCTGGCCATCGCCTCGGCGATCACGACGGCGCACGGCGGCCGCATCGACGTACAGAGCGAACCGGGCCGTACCGAGTTCACCATCGAACTGCCGGCGGTGGCCGACAGCGCGGAGGCGGACTCGCTGACCTGGAGCCCGAGCGCGTCCGTCAGGTGAGCCGGCGGATGGGCGGATGGGCGGGACGGGTGAGCCGCGGGACGGGCGAACAGGGGAGCCCCGCGGCCGTCAACCCTCCAGCCAGTCCCCGGGCACGGCCTCCCGCACGGCGTCGAGGGCGGCCTCCGTACGCGCCCGGACGAAGACGAACCCGCCGTCCAGCTCCCGTATCAGCACATCGGGACCGGCGAACCAGCGCGACCCGCGCCCCACGTCCGGCAGCCGCCGCAGTCCGAGGACCTCCAGGTCGACGTCCTCGTCCAGCTCCACGTAGTCCGTGAAACCGTCCTGCCGGAACAGCGTCTCCGCCATGATCATCGCCACGCAGGCGACGGACAGACTCGGCTCCCAGGCCTCCCACCGCGCGCCCGGGGCGTCCGGCCGCGCCACGGTCCCGGGATCGTCCTGGCCCAGGTCGGCCAAGGGGACGCCCCAGTAGGCACACGACTGGTTCTCGACCTGGTACACGAGGACGCCGTCCTCCACGTACAGCGCCTCGGGGGCGAGCAACTCGTCCTGGTTGCACGTCAGATCCCCCCGCCGCCCGAACAGCCCGTACGCCTCCCGCAACGCAGCCGGCAACCGCACCCCCAACCGCCCCTCGACCTCCCCAAGGCGTACGTCGTCCCACCCGTCCCCCGGCTCCAACGGCCACCCCCAGTAAGCGGCGAAGCCCCGGACGAACTCCCAGGCCTCCGCGCGTCCGCGCAACGCCCTGGTCAGACCGCCGTCGAGGTCGAACTCCGCCGTCTTCACCTCTGCCCTCACCTCTGCCATGCCCGCAGCGTACGGGCGGGCACTGACAGCGCACTGTGTGGTCCGCACGCCCAACGGCAACGACTACGGCAAGGAACTCCTGCGCCCAAGGCCGCAGATCACCAAGGTCGCCGATCACCAGGGCCGCACCCCGCCGGGTGCGGCCCTCGCACGTCGGGTGCGGCCCGCGCGGGTCGGGCGTGCGTCAGTCGTTTACAAGTGCGCCGTACGGCGCTACCTTCCGCCACAGGTGAGGTGGGAGCGCTCCCACACCGACGGACCGGAACCCGCCGGCGACCGGGACCGCTCCCGCTTCACATCTACGCACCCGCACCCCCCGAACCCGCCCGGTCCGTACACGGAAGGACGGACTCATCCGCCATGCAATCTGACGTGATCATGTCATCCTCGGCGTCGAAGTCGAGGTCGAAGTTACGCCCCAGAGCCCTTCTCCTCGTCCTCGTCTCCCTCCTGGCCCTCGTCCCGGCCCTCGGTCTGATCGTCACGACCGGCGGCAAGGCCGAGGCCCACGGCACCCCCATGAAACCCGGCAGCCGCACGTTCCTGTGCTGGCAGGACGCGCTGACCGACACCGGTGAGATCAAGCCGGTCAACCCGGCCTGCAAGAACGCGCAACAGGTCAGCGGAACCACGCCGTTCTACAACTGGTTCTCGGTGCTGCGCTCCGACGGCGCCGGTCGCACCCGCGGCTTCGTCCCGGACGGCCAGCTGTGCAGCGGCGGCAACACCAACTTCACCGGCTTCAACGCCGCCCGGAGCGACTGGCCGGTGACCCACCTCACCTCGGGCGCGACCGTCGACTTCTCCTACAACGCCTGGGCCGCGCACCCGGGTTGGTTCTACGTCTACGTCACCAAGGACGGCTTCGACCCCACCAAGACGCTCACCTGGGCGGACATGGAGGACCAGCCCTTCCTCAGCGTCGACCACCCGCCGCTCAACGGCTCCCCGGGCACGGTCGAGGCCAACTACTCCTGGACCGGACAGCTCCCGGCGAACAAGTCGGGCCGCCACATCATCTACATGGTCTGGCAGCGCTCGGACAGCGCGGAGACCTTCTACTCCTGCTCCGACGTCGTCTTCGACGGCGGAAACGGCGAGGTGACCGGCATCCACGAACCGGGCAACCCGAACGAGCCCGTGCCGGGCGCCTGCACCGCCACGCGCCGGACCACCAACAGCTGGAGCGGCGGCTACCAGTCCGAGGTGACCGTCACCAACTCCGGTGACGTCCCCATGCTCGGCTGGATGGTCGACTGGACGCTGCCCAGCGGCCAGTCGGTGGTCAGCCTGTGGAACGGCAACGCCACCTACAACGGTCAGGCGGTGATGGTCCACAACGCCGACTGGAACGGCTCGTTGAGTCCGGGCCAGAGTGCGACCTTCGGATACGTCGTCTCCGGCTCGGGCGGTGACAGCGCCACGAGCCTTCCCTGCAGAGTGGGGTGAGCGCACTCCCGCTCTGGGCGGACCCGGTGGGCAGCGAGCCGTGCGCCCACCGGGTCCGCGAGCCGGACCGCCCCAACGGGGGAGTGGGGCGGTCCGGCGACCCCGGCCCGGACGGTGCACGGGCGCGGGGAGCGCGACTGAGGGCGATGCCGAGGCCGTCGTCGTCGTACGGAAGACAGTACGGAGACAACGTTGTCTGCTAGCCCGCGTCACGACTGTACCGCCTCAACGGACCATGGCGCCAAACGAGTTGGGAGGAAACTGACTCCTGACGGGGATCAAGGCCGGAATGCGCCGTCCCCCAACACCTCGCCCAGCCAGGCCAGTTGCCGCCGCACCTGCTCGGCCTCGCCCCCCTCGTGCCCGTTGAACGGGTAGGCGTGGATCTCCTTGCGCGGATCCGCCCCGCTCAGCTCCCCGTACCGGTTGAAGGCCGCGTAGGCGCCGCTCGGCGGGCAGATCGTGTCGCGCAGTCCGGTGCCGAAGTGGGCCGGGGCGTGGGCGCGGCGGGCGAAGGAGACGCCCTCCAGGTAGGAGAGGGTGCGGTAGGCAGCCGCCTCGGCGCCGCGGTGCACGGAGAGATAGGCGGCGATCTCGCCGTACGGGCCCGCGTCGGTGAGGTCCAGGGCGCGGCGGATGCCGCACAGCAGCGGGGCGGTGACCAGGACGGCGGCCAGGTCGGGGACCAGGCCCGCCACGGCCAGGGCCAGACCGCCGCCCTGGCTGTTGCCGACGGCTGCCGTGCGGGCGGCGTCCACACCGGGCAGCGCGCGCACCGCCGACACCGCGCGCACCGCGTCCGTGATCAGACGGCGGTGGTGATGGTCGTGGGGGGCGAGGAGACCGCGGACGGCCGGACCGGGACCGCCGGGGGCGGTGGCGTGCGGGTCGGGGGTGGCGCCGCCGTTGCCGTACTGGTCGCCCTGGCCGCGGTTGTCCATCAGCAGATGCGCGTAACCGGCGTTCACCCAGGTCAGCCGTTCGTGGGGGAGACCGCGACCGCGTCCGTAGCCCGCGTACTCGACGATGGCCGGAAGCGGCTTCCGCCCGTGTGCCGTGGAGTCGCCGTGGCTCGACCGGAGCCGGGAGTGGGGGAGGCTGAACCAGGCCCGCACCGGATCGCCGGCGAAGCCCCGGAAGGTCACGTCCCAGGTCTCCGTCAGGCGGAGACCGGTGTCGACCGGGCGTACCGACGCCAGCGGGTCCCGCTGCTCGGCCTCCTTCAGGGTGTCGCTCCAGAACGCGTCGAAGTCGGTGGGCTCGTCGAGGTCGGGACGGTGACGTTCCAGCTCCGGCAGGGGCAGGTCGAACGCGGGCACGGCGACACCTCGCAGGAATCGTGGGCGATCGATCGTTGCGTACGTCATCCAGAAATTTGCGGAGGGCGATAACCCTCAACTCTTCGGTTCTACCCCACCCGTGGCCGACTTCAACGCCGTGGCGCGTCCCGCCGGTCCGCCGTGCAACACCATTGACAGCGCTTTCCGTGTGCCCTTACGTTGCCGCAGAGTTACCGGTAAGGGCACGAAAGTTTCGAGCACGCGCTGCGATTCGAGCGTTTCGAGTGACGCCCCGGGAGGCCCGAGCATGAGCACCTCCACCACGTCGGCCCCACCTCCAGGAACCCAGGACCCGCCGCCCAAGACCCGGCACGGTCCGGTGCGCCCGAGCCCGCGCCGCGGCTGGCGGCGGGCGCTGCGCCGGGACTGGCAGCTGTACTCGCTGGCCGTGCTGCCGCTGCTGTTCTTCCTGGTCTTCCGCTATCTGCCGATGATCGGCAACGTGATCGCCTTCCGCCGGTTCGAGCCGGGCGGGTCGATCCTGGGCGAGCAGTGGGTGGGGCTCCGCTATGTGCGGATGTTCCTGACCGATCCCACCTTCTGGCAGGTCTTCCGCAACACCCTGTGGCTCGGCGGGCTGACGCTGGTCTTCTGTTTCCCGATCCCGATCGTGCTGGCGTTGCTGCTCAACGAGGTGCGCCGCACGGCGCTGAAACGGTTCGTGCAATCGGTTTCGTATCTGCCGCACTTCCTGTCGATCGTGATCGTCGCCGGCATCACGATGCAGATGCTCGCCACCGACGGCCCGGTCAACCGCATGCTGGACCGGTTCGGCCACGACCCGATCCGGTTCATCCAGGAGCCCGAGTGGTTCCGCACGATCTACGTCGGCTCGGAGATCTGGCAGACCGCCGGCTGGGGCACGATCCTCTACCTCGCCGCGCTCACCACGATCGACGAGGACCTCTACGAGGCCGCCCGGATCGACGGCGCCAACCGCTGGCGGCAGATCTGGCACGTCACCCTGCCCGGCATCCGCCCCACCATGATCACGTTGCTGATCCTGAACATCGGCACGTTCATGGCGGTCGGCTTCGAGAAGGTCCTGCTGCTGTACAACCCGCTGACCTACCCGACCGCCGACGTGGTCTCCACCTACCTCTACCGCGCAGGCGTCGAGTCCAACAGTTTCAGCTACGCCGCCGCGATCGGGCTGTTCGAAGCGGTCATCGGCCTGGTGCTGATCACCGGCGCGAACCAGTTGTCGCGCCGCACGGTGGGGACGAGCCTGTGGTGAGCCTCTCGACCGCGCGCTCCGGCCGTCCGCGTACCTCCGTCGACCAGCCCACGCGCGGCTACCGCGTCTTCCAGGGCGTCAACGGCGTGATCCTCACCCTGGTCGTGGCGGTGACCCTCTATCCCTTCCTCAACATCATCGCCCGGTCCTTCAGCGGGGAACGCCAGATCCGCGCCGGTGAGGTGACCCTGCTGCCCAAGGGGTTCAACCTCACCACCTACAAGATCGTCTTCCAGGACTCGATGTTCTGGCGCAACTACGGCAACACCGTCTTCTACACGGTCGTCTCCACCGTCGTCGCCATGGTGCTGACGACCTGTTACGCCTACGTGCTGTCGAAGCGGAACCTCAAGGGGCGGGGCGTCCTCGTCGGGGCCGCCGTGTTCACCATGTTCTTCACCGGCGGGCTGATCCCGAACTACGTCCTGGTGACCAGCCTCGGTCTGAAGAACTCCGTCTGGGCGATCGCCCTGCCCAACGCGATCAGCGTCTTCAACCTGCTGGTGATGAAGGCATTCTTCGAGAGCCTGCCGACCGAGCTGGAGGAGGCCGCGGAGATCGACGGGCTGAGCACGTACGGCATCCTGCTGCGGATCGTGCTGCCGCTGTCCAAGGCGGTCATCGCCACGATGGTGCTCTTCTACTCCGTGTCCTTCTGGAACTCCTGGTTCTCGGCGTACCTGTACATGGACCGCACCGAGCTGATGCCGGTGACCGTCTACCTGCGCAACCTCATCTCGGGCGCCACCACGGGCGGCAACGCGGGCGCCGGCGCCGAGCAGCTCAGCCAGGTCGGGGCGAACATCCAGGCGGTCACGATCGTGCTGACCGCGCTGCCGATCCTCTGCGTGTACCCGTTCGTCCAGCGCTACTTCGTCTCGGGCGTGATGCTCGGCGCGGTCAAGGGCTGAGAACCGTACCCCCACAAGGGAGAGTGTCCGTGAAGAACGCAGGCCAGCTGTCACGACGTCAGATACTCGCCGCCGCAGGCTTCATCGGCCTGGCCGGCCTCACCGGCTGCGGCAGCGGCGACGACGGAGGGGACTCCAAGGACCTCTCCAAGAAGCAGAACGGCGCGATGAAGGAGTACCGGTCGGGCCAGCAGTTCAAGGCCGCCCCACCGCTCTCCTTCTCGGTCCTGCACAACAACAACCCCGTCTACCCGATGAAGAACAGCTGGCTGTTCTGGAAGGAGCTGACCAAGCGCACCGGCGTCACCCTGAAACCGATCGCCGTCCCCCTGAGCGACTACGAGAAGAAGCGCAGCGTCCTGATCGGCGCGGGCGACGCCCCGCTCCTGATCCCCAAGACGTACCACCCGTCGGAGGTCGCCTTCGTGTCCTCGGGCGCGATCCTCCCGGTCAGCGACTATGTGCACCTGATGCCCAACTTCCAGGCCAAGGTGAGGAAGTGGAAGCTGGAGCCGGAGCTCGACTCCATCCGCCAGTCCGACGGGAAGTACTACCTCCTCCCCGGTCTGCACGAGAAGGTCAAGTCCGGCTACTCGCTGGCCCTGCGCACCGACGTCCTGGACAAGCACGGCCTGAGCCTGCCCACGAGCTGGGACGAGGTGTACGACGTCCTCAAGGCGCTCCGGGCCGAGTACCCCGACCGCTACCCCTTCTCCGACCGCTGGAGCACCAACACCCCCTATCCCGTGGGCGCGTTGATGAGCTACCTCGGCCAGGCGTACGGCGTCAGAGCCGGCTGGACGTACGACAACGTCAGCTACGACTCCACGGCGGGGAAGTTCGTCTTCACCGGCGCCACGGACGGCTACCGGCAACTGGTGGAGTACCTGAGGAAACTGGTCGCCGAGAAGCTGATGGACCCCGAGAGCTTCACCCAGACCGACGACGACGCGGTGCAGAAGCTGCTGGGCGAGAAGTCCTTCGCGATCAGCGCCAACCCGCAGGAGCTGGTCCAGAACTACCGCTACAACCTGGAGAAGCAGGTCAAGGGGTCGAAGATCGAGATGGTGCCCGTGCCGCTCGGCCCGGCCGGACCGGTGGTGCTGGGCGGGGCCCGCCTGGAGAACGGCGTCATGGTCTCCAGCAAGGCGCTCAAGAGCGACACCTTCGTCGCGCTGATGCAGTTCGTGGACTGGCTGTGGTACTCGGACGAGGGCCAGCGCTTCTCCAAGTGGGGTGTCCAGGGCGTCACCTACACCTACACCGGCGGGAAGTACGAACTGGCGGACGGCATCAGCCTCATGGGCTCCGACCCGGACGCCCCGAAGGACCTGCAGAAGGACTACGGCTTCTTCAACGGAGTCTTCACCTACGGCGGCAGCTGGGACCTGGTCTCCTCCTCGTTCGGCCCGGACGAGAAGACGTTCCAGGACGCCATGGCCCAGCGTGAACAACTGCCCATCGACCCGGCCCACCCGCTGCAGTCCGTGGAACAGGAACAGGCCTCGCTCTGGGACACCCCGCTCCGGGACCACGTCACCCAGAACACGCTCAAGTTCGTCCTCGGCAAGCGTCCGCTGTCCGAATGGGACGACTACGTCGCGGAGTTGAAGGCGAAGAACATGGGCCGGCTCGTGGACCTCCACAACAAGGCGCGCGAACGCTTCAAGAAGGAGAACGGGTGATCCGCGTCCCCGCCGAGCCGATCGGCCGGCTCTCCGAGGCCTGGCGTTTCTGCGTCGGCACCGGCCGCACCGAACTCGCGCTGCGCCGCGACTACCAGGACTCCCTCGCCCTCCTCCAGCGCGACATCGGGTTCCGGCACATCCGCGGCCACGGTCTGCTCAGCGACGGCATGGGCGTCCACCGCCCCTACGACCACGAGGGCGCCCGCCGGGTCCACCACTCCTTCACCTACGTCGACCAGGTCGTCGACGCCTATCTGGAGAACGGCATCCGCCCGTTTCTCGAACTCGGCTTCATGCCCGCCGGGCTGGCGTCCGGCGACCGCACGGTCTTCTGGTGGCGCGGCAACATCACCCCACCGCGCGACCTGGGCGAGTGGGCCGCGCTGGTCGAGGCGACCGTCGCCCACCTCGTCGACCGCTACGGACTCGACGAGGTCCGCACCTGGCCGATCGAGGTCTGGAACGAGCCCAACCTGCCCGACTTCTGGCAGGACGCCGACGAACAGGCCTACCACCGGCTGTACGAGGTCACCGCGCACGCCGTGAAAGGGGTGGACGCCGAACTCCAGGTCGGCGGTCCGGCGATCTCACCGGGCGCCGACGACTGGCTGGAGCGGTTCGCCGAGTTCGTCGAACTCCGGGACGTGCCCGTCGACTTCGTGTCGAAGCACGCCTACACGTCCGGCCCCGCACAGCACATGCCGTTCGGGGTCCACCAGACGCTCGCCCCGGCGAGAGGCCTGCTCGACCAGTTCGCCACGCCCCGCGAGCTCCTCAAGGGCACCCGGCTGGCCGAACTCCCCGTCCATGTCACGGAGTTCAACTCCTCCTACCGCCCCGACAACCCGATACACGACACCGCTTTCCACGCCGCCTACCTGGCGCCGGTCCTGGCGGCGGGCGGTGACTTCGCGGACTCCTTCTCCTACTGGACGTTCAGCGACATGTTCGAGGAGATCGGCGTTCCCACCGCCCTCTTCCACGGCGGCTTCGGGCTGCTCACCCATCGGCAGGTCAGAAAACCGACGTACCACCTGTACGTCTTCATGGCGCGGATGGGCGCGGACCTGCTGGCTCGCGGGGAAGATCACCTCGTCACCCGGCACCCCGACGGCCGGACCACCGTCCTGGCCTGGGCGCCCGTCGACCCGAGCGGCGAGACGCCCGGCCCGGACCGGCACGGTCTGCGGTTGTCCGTTCCGGTGGGCGGCGGGGAGGTCTTCGTCCGCCGGTCGACCGTCGACGAGGAGCACGGAAACGCTTACACCGCCTGGCGGCACATGGGCAGCCCGCGCTCGCCGAAGCCCGGGCAGCTGGACGTCCTGCACCAGGCCGCCGAGCCCGCCCGCAGCCACCGCCGGCTCCCCGTCCGGGAGGGCCGCGCCGAGCTGGACCTGACCCTGGCCCGCCACGAGATCACCCTCGTCGAGCTCACCCCGGTCACGGACGAGACCCCGCCGTGGTGGGACGAACGACGACTGCTCGGCAGGGAGACGCCATGAGCGCCGGCGCCACGGCCGACTTCGGGACAGGCGTCCTCTCCCGTGCCGCCGCCCTCCTGCACACCCTCCTCACGGTCGAGGCCCTGTTCCTCGCGGCCGCCGCCCCCGGACTCGCCGGCCTGCTCTTCCTCGGCCCCGACCCCGCCAACCTGCCCCTGGCCGCCCTCTGCCTGCTCCCGCTCGGCCCGGCCGCCTCCGCCGCGCTGTTCGCCCTGCACCACCGCAGCAGCGACCTCACCGACCTGCGTCCGGCCCGCGGGTACCTGCACGGCTGGCGGCTGAACACGGTTCCCGCACTGAAGCTCTGGACGCCCCTGCTGGCCTGGCTGACCGTGATCGCGTTCACCCTCACCCACTTCGCCGCCACCGGCCTGCCCGGCTGGTGGGCGGTCCTGCTCGGGTTCGTCGGAGTGACCTCCCTCCTGTGGGGCGCCCATGCCCTCGTCCTCGCCTCGCTGTTCACGTTCCGCGCCCGTGACACCGCCCGCCTCGCCGCGTACTTCCTGCTCCGGCACGGCCGCGCCACCCTCGCCGCCGCCTCCCTGCTCGTCCTGGCCGGCGGTCTGACCGCCCTGCTGACCGAGGCCCTGCCCGCCCTGCTTGCCGCGCCGCTGCTGCTCTCCCTGCTGCACTCGAGCCGCCCGGTGATCGCCGAGACCCAGGAGGACTTCACCGTATGAGCCCGACGAGCCCCAAGATCCCCTACGGCGGCGACTACAACCCCGAGCAGTGGCCGCAGGAGGTCTGGGACGACGACCACCGCCTGTTCACACGGGCCGGCATCGACACCCTCACCGTCGGCGTCTTCTCCTGGTCCCTCACCCAACCCGCCGAGGACGCCTACGACTTCACGGTCCTCGACCGCATCCTCGACCGAGCCGCCGCCGAGGGCCGCCAGGTCTGTCTGGCCACCGGCACCGCCGCCCTCCCGCCCTGGCTCGCGAAGCGGCGCCCCGAGGTCAACCGCACCGACTTCGAGGGCCGTCGGCACCGCTACGGTCAGCGGCACAACTTCTGCCCCAGCTCACCGGCGTACCGCAGCGCCGCCACGGCCCTGGCCGGCCGACTCGCCGAACGGTACGCCCAGCACCCGACGTTGCTGGCCTGGCACGTCAACAACGAGTACGGCGGAGCCTGTTACTGCGAGCTGTGCGCCGAGGCCTTTCGCGGCTGGCTGCGCGAGCGGCACGGCGCCCTGGACGCCCTCAACGACGCCTGGTGGACGACCTTCTGGTCGCACCGCTACACCGACTGGGACCAGATCGAGCCCCCGAGCGCCCTCACCGAGCACTGGCGCGGCCCCGACCGCACCGCCTTCCAGGGCATCACGCTCGACTACCAGCGCTTCATGACCGACGCCCTGCTCGGCTGCTTCACCGCCGAGAAGGAGGCGATCCGCGTCCACGACCAGGACACCCCGGTCACCACCAACCTCATGGGCGCCTACCGCCCCCTCGACTACCACCGCTGGGCGCCCCACCTCGACTTCGCCTCCTGGGACAACTACCCTCCCCTGGACGCCCCGCCGACCCGCCCGGCCCTCGCCCACGACCTGATGCGCGGGCTGAAGGACGGCGCCCCCTTCTGGCTCATGGAGCAGACCCCGTCCACCACCGCGTGCCGTGACGTCAACCCCCTGCGCCGCCCCGGCGAGCTGCGCCTCGCCACCTGGCAGGCCGTCGCCCACGGCGCCGACGCCGCCCTCTACTTCCAGCTGCGCGCCTCGCGCGGCGCCTGCGAGAAGTACCACGGAGCGGTGATCGGCCACGCGGGCCGCGACGACACCCGGGTGTTCCGTGAAGTGGCCGCCCTGGGAGCGGAGTTGGAGCTGCTCGGCGACGCGACGCTCGGCGCCCGCACCCCCGCCCGCACCGCCCTGCTCTTCGACTGGGACAGCTGGTGGGCGCTGGAGATCTCCGACGGCCCCTCCCGACTCGTCCGCTACCCGGATGTCGTACACGCCTACTACCGGGCCGCCCGCGAGGCCGGCGCCGACGTGGACGTCATCCCGGTCACCGCCGACCTCACCCCCTACGACGTCGTCCTCGCCCCCGTCCTCCACCTGGTCAAGGGCGACCTGGCCGCCCGCCTGGAGGAGTTCGCCCGACGCGGCGGCACCGTCCTCGCCACCTTCCTCACCGCCCGCTCCGACGAGCACGACCGCGCCTTCCTCACCGACGTCCCCGGCCCGCTGGCCCCCCTCCTGGGCATCCGCGTCGACGAATGGGACGCCCGCCCCGAGGGCGTCGTACAACCCGTACACATGGGGGAGTTCACGGCCGAGGCGCGCCTGGTCTTCGAGATCGTGCAGCCGCGCGGAGCCGAGCCGATCGCCACTTACGGATCCGACTTCTACGCGGGGACCCCCGCCGTCACCCGCAACCGCGTCGGCAAGGGCGGCGAGGCCTGGTACGTGGCCACCGCCCTCGACCAGCCCGGCGTCGACCACGTCGTCCGCCGTGTCCTCGCCCGCCACGACCTCATCGGCCCCTACGCCGACCACCCCCGGGTCGAGACCGCCACTCGCGTCGCCCCCGACGGCACCCGTCTGCTGTTCCTCCTCAACCATGCCGCCGAACCAGTCCACTTGACCGCCCACGCCACCGCCGCCGACCTCCTCACCGGCAAGCGCGCCGACCAGGGCGAGCCGCTGCCCCTGGACCCCCTGGGCGTCGCGGTCCTGCGCCTGGAGGAAGACGCTCAGTAGAGGGTCCTCAGTCGAGAGTCCTCGGTAGACGGTCCTCAGTAGACGGTCCGCCCCCGCTCGTCAGGAATCCCCGACTTCCGCAGGAAGTAGGCGTTCACCTGGTCGCGCCACTCCCGCGCGCCGCGCACCTGCTCCTCGTACCGCTCCGCCACGCGCGCATGACGAGCCGGGTCCACCAGGTCCGCGAGGCCCGCCCACACCCGGCGGGCCTCCTCCGCCTCCTCGACGCCCTCGAAGTGCGTGTCGTAGATGTGCTGGATCACGGTCTTCCCGCTGCTCAGCACATGCCCGTACGGCACATGGTGGAAGAACAGCAACAGCTCGTCCGGGCAGGTCCCGGCCGACTCGTACACCTCGGCCCACGCCTTGGCGTACTGCGCCGCGTACCCCGTGCCGGTCGCCGCGCTGCGGTCCACGCCGACCCCGTCCCGGTCCGCGAAGTGGTACGTCCCCCAGGGGCTGTACTCGTAGCCGTCGACGCCGGGCCCGTAGTGGTGCCCCGGCTGCACCATGAAACCCACGCCGAGCGGGGCCGTGTACTTCTCGTACGTCCGCCACGAGCCGCGCAGCACCGCGCGCAGGCCGGCCGTCAGCCGCTCGGGGGCGGACGGGAAGGTGAGGCCGATCCACTCGTCCAGGACGGCGTGCGGGTCGGCGTCCGGCCGCCAGGCCAGCCGCCCGAAGGTGTAGAGGTTCGCCTGGGCGAGCGGATGCCCGGTCCAGAACGGGTCGTCGCCGACGTTGGACACGGCGACCAGATCGTCGGCCGACTCGCCTACGGTCGCGCCCCCTTCGCCCTCGGCACGGAAGCGCAGCACCTCGCTCCACATCGGGCCGAGCCAGCACACATGCCGCTGCTGCCCGGTGTACTCCTGCGTCGCCTGCACCTCCACCGCGAGCCGGGTGCGCGGCAGCGCCCCGAGCACCGGAGAGACCGGTTCCCGCACCTGGAAGTCCATCGGGCCGTGCTTCACCTGGAGCACGGCGTTCGGCGCGAACTCGCCGTCCAGCGGGGCGAAATGGTCGTACGCGGCCCGCGCCCGGTCCGTCGTGCGGTCCCGCCAGTCCTGGCGGTGGTCGTAGACGAAGGCGCGCCAGTGGACCGTGCCGCCGTGCGGGGCGAGCGCGGCGGCCAGCAGGTTCGCGCCGTCCGCGTGCGAGCGGCCGTAGGTGAACGGGCCCGGCTGCCCCTCCGAGTCCGCCTTCACCACGAGACCGCCGAAGTCCGGGATCGCCGCGTACACCCCGCGCACCGCCCGAGCCCACCAGTCGCGCACCGCCTCGTCCAGCGGATCGGCGGTCGGCAGCCCGCCGAGCACGACCGGCGCGGCGAAGGTCACCGACAGATGGGTCCGGATGCCGTACGGCCGCAACGCGTCCGCGATGGCGGCCACTTCGCCGATCCGTTCGGTCAGCAGACGCGCCTCGGTCGCGTGCACGTTGACGTTGTTGACGCAGACGGCGTTGATCCCGCAGGCCGCGAGCAGCCTGCCGTACGCCCGGACGCGCTCCGTCTCGCCGCGGGCCCGCCCGTCCCGCCAGAACAGCGAACCGCCCGCGTACCCCCGCTCCACCTGGCCCATGACCGGGTGCACGGCCACGTTGTCCCAGTGGTCGAGCATGCGCGACTTCGTCGCCGGACGGTGGACCTCGCGCGGGCGGCTGCCCGTGAACGCCTCTCCGCCGAGCCGCACGACGTGGAACAGTCCGTACAGCAGGCCGTGTTGACCGGACGCGGTGACGGTCGTCGTGCCGTCCTCCCGGGCGAACGCGAACCCCTCCGCGCCGAGGCCGAGATCGTCGCCGGCCGTCAGCTCGAGCAGCAGGTCGTGACGACCGTCCCGCACGGCCTCCCCGCCGAACCGCTCGCAGGCGCCGGTCACTTCACCGCGCACGGTCTCGACCAGGGGACCGGTCCCCTGGATCAGGGTCCGCCGGGTTCCCAGGGGCCGGAAGGCCTCCGGGGGCAACCAGGCGGGGTCCGGCAGATCCGGCGGGTCCGGCAGGTCCGGCGGGTCCGGTCGGTTCAAGAGAGCAACTCCACTTCGGACAACTGGACTTGGCCGTCGAACACCAGGCGGTACCTCTCGTACGTACCCGGCGACCGCACGGTGAACGCGCGCGTCTGCCGGTCCCAGGCGAACGTCTGCCCGGAGCGGCGGTCCAAGGACTTCCATGTCGTCCCGTCGGACGAGCCCTGCAGGGTCCAACCGGTCGGCGCCGAGGAGCGGTCGGCCGAGGTGAGCGTGTACTGCACCGCTTTCCCGGAGCTGCCGACCGGCAGGTCGACCGCCCCCGTCACCGTCGCGTCCGTCGCCGAGGTGTCGTCGAACAGGGAGCCGGGGCCGGTCAGTACGTCGGTGCGGGGCGTCGGCGTCCTGTCGTCCTCGGTGATCGAGACCGGCCCGGCGTTCTTCCCGCTGCCCCATGCCGACGGCTTCGGCCCCATGTCGAACTCCAGGACGCCGCCCTTCGCGAGCAGTGCGTGGGGGAGTGAAGTCGACGTCCAGGCACGGCCGTTGACCTTGAGGCCCTGTACGTAGACGTTCCGTGCGCTGTTCCTGGGGGCCTTGACCACCAGGTCCTCGCCGTTCTCCAGGTGCACGGTCGCCTTCTTGAACAGCGGGGAGCCGACGGCGTACTCGCCGCTGCCCATCACCAGCGGGTAGAAGCCGAGCGCGGAGAACAGGTACCAGGCCGACTGCTCGCCGTTGTCCTCGTCGCCGTGATAGCCCTGTCCGATCGCGCTGCCGGTGTAGAGGCGCGACAGCACCTCGCGCGCCTTCGCCTGCGTCTTCCAGGGCTGCCCGGCCGCGTCGTACATGTAGATCGCGTGGTGGGCGACCTGGTTGGAGTGCCCGTACATGCCCATCCGCACGTCCCGCGCCTCCGTCATCTCGTGGATGACCCCGCCGTAGGAGCCGGCGAACTCGGGGGAAGCGGTCTCCGGGGTGGCGAAGTACGTGTCGAGCTTCTTCGCCAGCCCGCCCCGGCCGCCGTACAGGTTGGCCAGGCCGCGGCTGTCCTGCGGGGCGGTGAAGGCGTAGCCCCAGCCGTTGGTCTCGGTGTAGTCGTAGCCCCATACGCGAGGGTCGTAACTCCCGGACTCCACCCGCCAGCCGCCCTCCTCGTCCCGGCCCTGGAAGAAGCCCGCCCTCGCGTCGAAGAGGTGGACGTACCCCTGGGCGCGGTTGAGGAAGTAGTCCGACTCCTCCTTGTAGCGCTTCTCGCCGGTCTTTCGGTACAGCGCCTGGCCCATGCGGGCGATGCCGTAGTCGTTGAGGTAGCCCTCCAGCGCCCACGACAGACCCTCGTGGGTGGCCGTGCTCGTGTAGCCGAGGAAGGGGGAGGTCGCCATGCCCTTGCGACCCACGCCCGGGGACGGGGGCACGACGGTGGCGTTCTTCAGAGCCGCCTCGTAGGCCGCCTCGGCGTCGAAGTCGACGCCCTTGACGTACGCGTCCGCGAAGGCGACGTCCGACGAGGTGCCGGTCATCAGGTCGGCGTATCCGGGCGAGGACCAGCGCGAGGTCCAGCCGCCGTCCTTGTACTGCTGCACGAAACCGTCGGTCAGCACGCCCGCCTGAGTGGGCGTCAGGAGTGCGTACGCCGGCCAGGTCGTCCGATAGGTGTCCCAGAAGCCGTTGTTGACGTACACCTTGCCGTCCACGATCTTCGCGCCGGTGTGCGTCGGAGTGTCCGGGCCGGGCATCGGCGAGAAGGGGGACGCGTACTGGTACGTGGAACCAACCTTTTCGAAACCGGAGTTGGGGTACAGGTACAGCCGGTAAAGGCTGGAGTACAGCGTGGTCAGCTGGTCCCCGGTCGCGCCCTCGACCTCCACCGTGTCGAGCAGCCTGTCCCACTGCCGCTGGGCCCGCTGCTTCACCGTGTCGAAGCCGGTGCCCTCCGGGATCTCCTGGCGGAGGTTGTCCTTCGCCTGGTCCACGCTGATCAGCGAGGTCGCCAGGCGCAGGGTGACCGTCCGGTCGGCGCCCGCGTCGAAGCGCAGATAGCCCTTCACCCCGCTCGACGCCCCGTCCGTCACCGGCGCGTCGAACTCGCCGTACACGAAGAGCCGGGTCGCGCCGGCCGACAGTCCGGACTTGACGTCCGAGTAACCGGTCACGACACCCGCCTCCCGGTCCAGGGTGAGGCCCGCCTGGTCGGTGACGTTGTCGAAGAGGAGGCTCGCGTCCGAGCCCGGATAGGTGAACCGCAGGGCGGCCGCGTGGTCGGTCGGCGCCATCTCCGCCTTCAGCCCGTTCTCGAACCGCACCCCGTAGTAGTACGGCCGGGCCGTCTCGTCGGTGTGCCGGAACGCCAGCGCCCGTGCCGCCCGCCCGGTGTCCGGGACCCCGGTCGCGGCCGACGGCATCACCTGGAACGTCTGCCGGTCGCCCATCCACGGACTCGGCTCATGGCTCGCGCTGAACGCCTGGATCGTGGGCAGGTTGTCCGCGTTGTTTCCCCGCGCGTAGTCGTACAGCCAGCCCAGCGAGGACGCGTTGGTCACCGGCGTCCAGAAGTTGAAGCCGTGCGGCACGGCCGTCGCCGGGAAGGTGTTTCCCCGCGAGAAGCTCCCGCTGGAGTTGGTGCCGCGAGTGGTCACCGCGTAGTCCGACAGGTGCGCCTTCTCCTCCTCGGGGGCGGCCGTGCGCAGCGCGATGTCGTCCACCCAGCCGCGGAACCGCGCCGGCCCGCCGGGGGAGTCGTACGCCACCAGGATCCGGTCGACCGTCCTGCCGGCCGCCACCGCCCCGATGCCCGACACCACGTCGTTCCACTGGTTGACGTACAGCCTCTTCGCCGAGCCCTGTCCGCGCGGCGACAGCGGGAAGCCGTACTGGTCGGTCGCCCCCAGCCCGCTCAGATACGTCCCGTCGGTGAAGGCCAGGTCCACGGAGACGTTCGTGGCCGCGTAGTCGAGGTCGCCGTCGGCCATGGCCGGGAAGATCCGGTACGCCAGCTGCGTCCGCGAGCCGACCCGGACGTTCACGTCGAAGACCTTGTTGTACGAGTACGCCCGCCCGGCGGCGGTGTGCCGTCCGGCGTAGCGCAGGGCCCGCTTCCCGGTGAAGCCGGCGCCCGCCTTCGCGGTGGGCGAGCCGCTCGGGCCGCGGTCGACGACGCTGAGCATGTCCGGCGGCACCGGCCCACTGCTCCCGCCCGTGCCGAACCGCACGTCGGCGAGCTGAAGGATCCCGGCGCCGTGATTCCTGGTGACGTCCAGCCGGAAGTGCCGGTACCCGTCCGAAGCCGAAGCCGAAGCCGAAGCCGAAGCCGAAGCCGAAGCCGATGGCGAAGCCGGGTCCGAAGCCGGGTCCGAGGCCGCCGCGAGAGCGTACGTCTTCATCTGGAACCGGCTGCCGAACGTCTCCCCGGCGCGGGTGTCGAGCGTCGTCCAGTGCGCGCCGTCCGCCGACCCCTGGAGGGTCCAGTCGGCCGGGTCGCGCTCGGCGACGTCATTGGCCGAAGTAAGCGCATATGTACTGATACTCACCGGTTCGTCCAGGTCGAACTCGACCCACCCGGTCGACGCGAAGGTCAGCCACTTGGTGCTCGCCTCGCCGTCGACGAGGTTCTCCTTCACCTCGCCGCCGGCCGTGTTCTCGGCGCTCGCCCGCACCTGTGTGACCCGGTCGGTCACGTCCCCGGGGAGCCCGCCGCCGTAGCCGCCGTCGACCCCCGAGGCGCGCTTGCCGCCGCCCGGTCCGGTGTCGACCGCGCTCTCCCAGGCGGGGGCGGGCTGACCCGCCTCGAAGGAGGAGGCGAACTCCCGCATCGGGAGCGGTAAGGAGGACGGCAGGGCCACCGCCGCTCCCGGTGCGCCGACCGCCAGGGCGAGAGCCGCCGCGGCCGCGATCAAGACTCCCCGAAACCGTCCGAACCGCTGCATGCGTGAGCACCCTCCCCGATCCGGACAACGTTGTCTACCAGGTTGCGCAGGATTCAGTAGGGGGCCAAGTGGCAAGTGATGTCAAGGATGTTGATTGCGCCAACCAGGGCTCATACCGTGCGATTTTCCGGTTCGGAACCCGCGGGCCGCTCGTATTTCCGGGAGGTCTCAACTTGGATAACACCGTCGGCCAACTTTGCATTCGATCTTGCTCCGTCGACCGGAAGTGGACTATACCTGTCGGCAATTCACCTGATCCGCACGACCCTGCTTGACCTGACCGCGGTGCCGGGAGGTTCCGGTTCACCGCCTGAGTCCTGGAGAAGGCGAGGACTTGAGCATGGGATCCACCTCCGAGAACAACGGCTCCGCCGGTGTCGGCCGCCGAGAACTGATCAAGCGTTCCGCGGCCCTCGGCCTGATCGGCGTCCCCACGATGAGCTTTCTGTCCGCCTGCGCCAGCAGCGGCGGCGGCGGCGAGGACAAGGCCAAGACCGGCACGAAGACCGCGAAGAACCCACTTGCGGTCAATGACACCGCCCAGATGGAATTCGTCCTGTTCGACGGCGGTTTCGGCAAGGAGTACGCCGAGGACGCGGTGGAGATCTACGAGAAGGACTTCCCCAAGGCCAAGGTGAAGTTCTCGGCCACCCAGAAGATCCAGTCCACGCTCCAGCCCCGCTTCAACCAGGGCACCCCGCCCGACCTGATCGACAACTCCGGCGCCGAGCAGATGGACATGGGCGTCCTGGTCGGCAAGAACCAGCTCGCCGACCTCACCCCGCTGCTCGACGCACCCTCCTACGACGACCCGAGCAAGAAGGTCCGCGACACCCTGCGCCCGGGCATCGTGGAGATGGGCCAGTTCGACGGCGACCCGGTCTGGATCATGTACTACGCCTACACGGTCTACGGCGTCTGGTACTCGCAGAAGGCCCTGGACTCGCTCGACGTCACGTATCCCGAGACCTGGGACGAGATGCTCGCGGTCTGCGCGAAGGCCAAGAAGAAGGGCGTCGCGGGCTGGACGTACGCGGGCAAGTACCCGTACTACCTCCCCTTCTCGCTCTACCCGATGATCGGCAAGGTCGGCGGCCGCGAGGTCCTGGACGCCATCGACAACCTGGAGCCGAACGCCTGGAAGCACCCGGCGGTCAAGGCGTGTTTCGAGGCCTACTACGAGCTGTACAAGAAGGGGTACGTCCTCCAGGGCACCCCGGGCCTGGACCACATCCAGTCGCAGACCGCGTGGGCCAAGGGCAAGGCCCTGTTCATCCCCAACGGCTCCTGGGTGGAGAACGAGTCGGCGAACGTCATCCCGGCCGACTTCGATCTCGCCGTCTCCGCGCCCACCGGCATCGACTCCTCCGACAAGATGCCCTTCGGCACCATCTGGGCGTCCGGCGGCGAGCCCTTCGTCGTCCCCGCCAAGGCCAAGAACACGCCGGGCGGCATGGAGCAGCTGCGCATCATGCTCAGCGAGGCGTCCTCCAGGAACTTCACCGCCAAGGTCAAGTCGCTCACCGCGTACAACGGCGGGACCGACGGCATCACGCTCACCCCGGGCCTCAAGTCCGGCGTCGCCGCACTGGAGAAGGCCGGCGACAACGTGGTGAATCCGCGGCTCCAGGACTGGTACGTCCAGCTGCAGAAAGAGAAGATCGGGGTGTCCGGCCTCGGCGAGATGATGGCCGGCCGGCTCACCCCCGCCGAGGCCGTCAAGAAGATCCAGGGATACGCCGACGAGACCGCGAAGGACACCTCGATCAAGCACTACAAGCACCAGTAAAAGGACCGGGGAAGCGATGCAGCACGGCAAGTACCGTTTCATCGTGGGGTTCCTGGCGCTGCCCCTGGGACTGTACGCGCTCTTCGTCATCTGGCCGTTCGTCCAGTCCATCTACTACTCGTTCACGGACTGGACCGGCCTGAGTCCCGAATTCAAGATGGTCGGCCTGGACAATTACCAGAGGATGCTGAACGACGACATCTTCTGGAAGTCCCTGCAGCACAGCTTGATGTTCGCGATCGTGCTGCCGGTGGTGACGATCAGCCTGGCGCTGTTCTTCGCTTTCATGATCAATGTCGGCGGGCGGAGAAGGAAGGGCGGACCGGTGATCTCCGGCGTCCGGGGATCTTCCTTCTACAAGATCGTCTACTTCTTTCCGCAGGTGCTGTCGATCGCCATCGTCGCGCTGTTGTTCGCCTTCGCGTACAACCCCGACAGCGGAGCGATCAACTCGTTTCTGCGGGGAATCGGGTTCGACAGCGTTCAGCCGCTGTGGCTGGGCGACCCGGATCTCGCGCTGTGGTGCGTGATGGCGGTGCTCGTCTGGTCCACGGTCGGCTTCTTCGTCGTCCTCTTCTCGGCCGGCATGGCCTCCATCCCGGCGGACCTCTACGAGGCCGCGCTCCTGGACGGCGCCGGCCGTGCCGCCACCTTCTTCCGCATCACCCTGCCGCTGCTGTGGGACACCGTGCAGTCCGGCTGGGTCTACATGGGCATCCTCGCGCTCGGCGCCGAGTCGTTCGCGGTCGTGCAGATCATGACGACCGGCCCCGGCGGTCCCGACTACTCGACCACCGTGATGGTCCTGTACGTGTACCAGAAGGCGTTCCGGGACGGTCAGGCCGCCTACGCCACCACCATCGGCGTCGCGCTGCTCGTCGTGACGCTGGCCTTCGCCGCGGTCGTGATGCGGCTGGGGCGGCGCGAGCGGCTGGAGTACTGAGGATGAAGACGACCGAAACCCCCGCGCCCGTGCCGGCCGAGTCCGGCTCCGGCCTCCCCGTCACGAAGGTCGACCTGACGACCGGGGGGAAGCCGCCCGCGCAGCCGAAAGCCGAAGGCAGAGTCCTGAACGCCTTCTCGCACGGCATGCTCGTCCTCTGGGCGATCATGGTGGTGCTGCCGCTGCTCTGGGCGGTGATGACCTCCTTCAAGGACGACGGCGCCATCTTCACCTCGCCCTGGTCGCTGCCCGACAGGCTGCACTTCGACAACTGGTCGCGGGCCTGGACCGAGGCCAACATGAGCGACTACTTCCTCAACACCGTTCTGGTGGTGGGCGGTTCGCTGATCGGCACACTGGTGCTCGGCTCGATGGCGGCCTACGTCCTGGCCCGCTTCGACTTCCCGGGGAACCGCTTCATCTACTTCCTCTTCATCGGCGGCATGAGCTTCCCGATCATGCTGGCGCTGGTCCCGCTGTTCTACGTCGTCAACAACATGGGCCTGCTGAACACCATCCACGGGCTGATCCTGGTCTACATCGCCTACTCGCTGCCGTTCACGGTGTTCTTCCTGACCGCTTTCTTCCGCACGCTGCCGAGCTCGGTGGCGGAGGCGGCCTTCGTCGACGGCGCCTCACACAGCCGTACGTTCTTCCAGATCATGTTGCCCATGGCCAAGCCCGGCCTGATCAGCGTCGGCATCTTCAACTTCCTGGGCCAGTGGAACCAGTACATGCTGCCCACAGTCCTCAACACCGATCCCGACAAGCGCGTCCTCACCCAGGGCCTGGTGCAGCTGGCGGTCAGTCAGGGGTACAAGGGCGACTGGTCCGGACTCTTCGCGGGCCTGGTCATGGCCATGTTGCCGGTGCTCGCGGCGTACATCGTCTTCCAGCGGCAGGTGGTGCAGGGGTTGACGGCGGGAGCGATCAAGTAAACCGGACGCCTTCATGTGGCGTACACGGATTCCTGGCCCGGGGTGTCCGTGTACGCCGCTTTTCGTCACTCTCCGTCCGCTTCTCCGGCTCCGTACGTCGCGTGATGGTGTGCACACGGGCGGATACTGTTCAACCTCTTGACGGGAGGCGACCCGAACGGCTCAGCTTAGAGTTCACTAGTTGGACATAGACGGGGCCTCATTGAAGCGGCCCCGCGCGCAGGAGGTCGTCGTGGAGACTCCGGGGTCGCAGTCGTCGCTGCATCGAGCAAACCTCGAGCGGGTCGTACGGGCCGTGCGTCTGGCCGGGTCTCTCACCCAGGCGGAGATCGCCCGGACGACGGGACTGTCCGCCGCGACCGTCTCCAACATCGTGCGGGAGCTCAAGGACGGCGGAACCGTCGAGGTCACCCCCACCTCGGCCGGCGGCCGCAGGGCCCGCAGCGTCTCCCTGAGCGGCGACGCAGGCATCGTCATCGGGGTCGATTTCGGCCATACCCATCTCCGCGTCGCCGTCGGCAACCTGGCCCATCAGGTGCTCGCCGAGGAGGCCGAGCCGCTGGACGTGGACGCCTCCTCGAACCAGGGCTTTGACCGGGCGGAACAGCTGGTCAACCGGCTGATCGAGGCTACCGGGGTCGATCGTACGAAGGTCGCCGGGGTCGGTCTCGGCGTACCGGGGCCGATCGATCTGGAGTCCGGCACGCTCGGCTCGTCGGCCATCCTGCCCGGCTGGATCGGCACCAGACCCGCCCAGGAGCTGAGAGATCGGCTCGGCGTACCCGTGCACGTGGACAACGACGCCAACCTCGGCGCCCTCGGCGAGATGGTCTGGGGCAGCGGCAGGGGCGTACGTGATCTTGCTTACATCAAGGTCGCGAGCGGTGTCGGCGCCGGTCTGGTGATCGACGGGAAGATCTATCGCGGCCCCGGCGGGACTGCGGGAGAAATCGGGCATATTACACTCGATGAATCCGGCCCTGTCTGCCGCTGCGGAAACCGGGGCTGCCTGGAGACGTTCGCGGCCGCGCGCTATGTGCTGCCGCTGCTCCAGTCCAGCCACGGCACGGACCTGACGATGGAAGGCGTCGTGCGGCTGGCCAGGGACGGAGACCCGGGCTGCCGTCGCGTGATCGCCGACGTCGGCCGCCATATCGGCAGTGGAGTCGCCAATCTCTGCAACCTGCTGAACCCGAGCCGAGTGGTCCTGGGCGGTGATCTCGCCGAGGCCGGTGAGCTGGTGCTCGGGCCGATCAGAGAGTCCGTCGGCCGCTATGCGATCCCCAGTGCGGCGCGTCAACTCACCATTCTCCCCGGGGCACTTGGCGGCCGTGCGGAGGTGCTCGGAGCGCTTGCACTCGCACTCAGCGAGATGGGCGATTCGACCCTTTTGGACGGCACCCTGTCCGCTGCGACACCTGCCTTCACTTAGAGAACGAATGACGCCGTTGCCATCTCGTTAAGTATTTACTTCTTGACGTCGCACGTGCGGCCGAGTTGACTTCCAGCCACCTCGGCCGCAGCGTTGCGGCCCTGTCAGGGAGGCACACCCCAATGAACGCAACGATGCGTAGAGTCGTGATCGGCGCCACCGCCGTTTCCATGGCGCTGTCGATTGCCGCGTGCGGCAAGGCGGGCGACGACAAGAGCGACTCCGGCAGCAGCAGCAGCAGCTCGGGCGACAAGTCCATCGGCCTGCTGCTCCCCGACAGCGTCACCGCGCGCTACGAGAAGTTCGACAAGCCGTACTTCGACGCCAAGGTGAAGGCGCTCTGCTCGGACTGCAAGCTCGAGTACGCGAACGCCGCCGCCGACCCGGCCAAGCAGGCCCAGCAGGTCAGCAACATGGTGACCAAGGGCGTCAAGGTCATCGTGATCTCCGCCCAGGACTCCGCCGCGATCAAGTCCTCCATCCAGTCCGCGGTGGACAAGGGCGTCAAGGTCGTCGCGTACGACCGTCTGGCCCAGGGCCCGGTCTCCGCGTACGTCTCCTTCGACAACGTCAAGGTCGGCCAGCTCCAGGGCGAGGCCCTGCTCGCCTCCCTCGGCTCCAAGGCGACCACCAAGTCGAAGATCGTCATGATCAACGGCGACGACGCCGACCCGAACGCCGCCCAGTTCAAGGAAGGCGCGCACAACGCCCTCGACGGCAAGGTGACCATCGCCTACGAGCAGTCCGGCCTGTGGAAGGACACCGTCGCCGCGCAGAAGATGTCCGCGGCCATCACCCAGCTGGGCGCGAAGAACATCGCGGGCGTCTACTCCGCCAACGACGGCATGGCCGGCGGCATCGCCAACACCCTCAAGGGTGCGAAGATCAGCGGCATCCCGCTGACCGGCCAGGACGCCGAGCTCGCGGCCATCCAGCGGATCGTCGCCGGCACGCAGTCCTCCACCGTCTACAAGGCCTTCAAGCCGGAGGCGGAAGCCGCCGCCACGCTCGCGGTCGACCTGCTCGAGGGCAAGGACATCAAGTCCCTGGCCACGACCACGCTGACCAGCGGCTCCGGTGACAAGGTGCCCTCGCAGCTGCTGACCCCGGTGTCGGTCACCAAGGCCAACATCAAGGACACGGTGATCGCGGACAAGCTCTACACCGTCGCGGACATCTGCACCGCCGAGTTCGCCGCCGCCTGCAAGACCGCCGGTCTGCAGTAACCCCCGCGCGCATCGCGCACCCGGTCCGAGTCCCGGCCCCGGCCGGCGACTCGGACCCAGGCCGCTCAGCGGCCCCGCGAAACCCCTCCGACGCCCGCCCCGCCTTCATACCCCGCTGTGGGGCGGGCGTCGGACGGAACCGTTGCCAAGCGCAGCGGATTCGCGCATGTTCATCTTGTAAACCTCGTGCTCGCCGTGGCTGATCCGCCGCACCGAGCACGTCCCTCCGCGCCTGTTCCCAAGCGCGGCATCCCCGCCGGTCAGGCGGCGAAGGAGATGGTTCACGTGTCCGCTACGCCCGTGCTGGCGTTGCGCGGAGTCTCCAAGCGATTCGGTGCAGTGCAGGCACTCACCGACGTCGAGCTGGAGGTCCACGCCGGAGAAGTGGTCGCCCTGGTGGGCGACAACGGCGCAGGAAAGTCGACCCTGGTCAAGACGATCGCAGGTGTCCACCCCATCGATGAGGGCGTCATCGAGTGGGAGGGCAAGCCGGTCAGCATCAACAAGCCGCACGACGCCCAGGGCCTCGGCGTCGCGACCGTCTACCAGGACCTCGCCCTGTGCGACAACCTCGACGTGGTCGGCAACCTCTACCTCGGACGCGAGCTGCTGCACCGCGGCGTCATCGACGAGGTGTCGATGGAGAAGAACGCCCGGGAGCTGCTGAGCACGCTCTCCATCCGGATCCCGAGCGTGCGCATCCCGATCGCGAGCCTCTCCGGCGGTCAGCGCCAGGTCGTCGCCATCGCCCGCGCGCTGATCGGCGACCCGAAGGTCGTCATCCTCGACGAGCCCACCGCCGCCCTCGGCGTCGAGCAGACCGCGCAGGTCCTCGACCTGGTCGAGCGGCTGCGCGAGCGCAACCTGGGCGTCATCCTCATCAGCCACAACATGGCCGACGTCAAGGCGGTCGCGGACACCGTGGCCGTCCTGCGCCTGGGCAAGAACAACGGCTCCTTCCCCGTGAAGGACACCAGCCACGAAGAGATCATCGCCGCGATCACCGGTGCCACGGACAACGCCGTGACCCGTCGTGCGGGGCGTCGCACCGCGGAGGCGGCAAAGTGAGCGACACGTCCAAGACCGTGAAGAGCGACTCCTCGGAGCCGGAGAAGGTCGAGAAGGCCGAGGGCGTGGTGGCGGACCAGTCCACCGTCGCCCCCGCCGACGACCCGACGGCCGCGCCGGTCTCCGTCGTCGACCCGCGCCTGCTGGTCCGCGAAGAGGGCCTCAAGGGCTACGTCACCGAGTTCAAGCGCAAGGTGAAGGGCGGCGAGCTGGGCTCGCTGCCGGTGGTGATCGGCCTGATCATCATCTGGACGATCTTCCAGCTGAAGAACGACCGCTTCCTGAGCGCCGACAACCTCTCGAACATCAGCTACTTCATGTCGGCCACCGGCATGCTGGCCATCGGCCTGGTGTTCGTCCTGCTGCTCGGCGAGATCGACCTGTCGGTCGGCTCCGTCAGCGGCCTGGCGGCCACGGTGTTCGCCGTGTTCGTGGTGGACCACAGCATGAATCCCTGGCTGTCGCTGATCCTGACGATCGTCGTCGGCGCGGGCATCGGCGCGCTGCAAGGCTGGTTCTTCGCGAGGATCGGCGTACCCGCGTTCGTGGTGACCCTGGCCGGCTTCCTCGGCTGGAACGGTCTGATGCTGTGGCTGCTCGGCTCCAGCGGCACGATCAACCTCCCGTCGGACTCCGGCCCGATCCACCTGCTCGGCCAGAGCTCCTTCTTCATGGACCAGGCCATCATCGGCGCCTACCTGCTGGCCGGTCTCGCCGTCGTGCTGTCCGCGGTCGGCAACTTCGGCGAGCAGCGCCGTCGCCGGGTGGCGGGCGTTCCGTTCCGTCCGACCAGCGAGATCCTGCTGCGCGTAGGCCTGCTCGCCCTCGCGGCGTTCGTGTCCGCCGCCGTGCTGAACAACGCCTCCGGCGTCTCCAACGCGCTGGTGATCTTCCTGGCGGCGCTGGTCATCGTGGACTTCGTGCTGCGTCGTACGACGTACGGCCGCAAGGTGTTCGCGGTCGGCGGCGGCATCGAGGCCGCCCGCCGCGCCGGTATCAACGTGCCGATGATCCGGATCACCGTGTTCGCCATCTCCGGCGCCTTCGCCGCGGTCGGCGGCATGTTCTTCGCCGGTCAGACCGCGGGCGCCTCGCTGAGCGCCGGCGGCGGCAACACCCTGATGCTCGCCATCGCGGCGGCCGTCATCGGCGGCACCAGCCTCTTCGGCGGCCGCGGCACCGTCTGGTCCGCCCTCCTGGGCATGCTGGTCATCCAGTCCATCCAGACGGGTCTGGACCTGCTGAACATGAACACCTCGATCCAGTACATGATCACCGGTGGTGTTCTGCTCGGCGCGGTCGTCATCGACTCCGTCTCCCGCAAGAGCCAGAAGGCGGCGGGCCGCGGCTGACGCCCCGGCAGCAACGTCACGACCGTGCCCGGCGCCGCGATGGCGCCGGGCACGGCCGTGTTTCCAGGGGCCGGGCACAGTCCGGTCATAGGAAAGGTCCATCATGGGTACAGCCGATCGCGTGACCTATGACGCATGGGCCGAACGCCGTCCGCCGGGACGGAACATTAGACTCGACAAGCCCGGCAACAGCTCGATCAGCTTTTACTGCAAGGAGGCACGGGTGCCGCTGCTGACCCGCATCAGGGGACCGCGCGATCTGGACCGGCTCAGCCTGGAAGAGCTGGACCAGCTGGCAGAGGAGATCCGGACCTTCCTGGTCGACGCCGTCTCCAAGACCGGCGGCCACCTCGGCCCCAACCTCGGCGTGGTCGAGCTCACCATCGCCCTGCACCGGGTCTTCGAGTCCCCCAAGGACAAGGTGCTGTGGGACACGGGCCACCAGTCCTACGTGCACAAGCTGCTCACGGGCCGCCAGGACTTCTCCCGGCTGAAGATGAAGGGCGGCCTGTCCGGCTACCCCTCGCAAGGAGAGTCCGAGCACGACGTCATCGAGAACAGCCACGCCTCCACGGTGCTCGGCTGGGCCGACGGCATCGCCAAGGCCAACGAGATCCTCGACCGCGACAGCCATGTCGTGGCCGTCATCGGCGACGGCGCGCTGACCGGCGGCATGGCCTGGGAGGCGTTGAACAACATCGCCGACGCCAAGGACCGCCCACTGGTCATCGTCGTCAACGACAACGAGCGCTCCTACGCGCCGACCATCGGCGGCCTCGCCAACCACCTCGCGACCCTGCGCACCACCGACGGCTACGAGCGCTTCCTGGCTCGCGGCAAGGACCTCCTGGGACGCACCCCGGTCGTCGGCAAGCCCCTCTACGAGACGCTGCACGGCGCGAAGAAGGGCCTGAAGGACTTCATCGCCCCACAGGGCATGTTCGAGGACCTCGGCCTGAAGTACGTCGGCCCGATCGACGGCCACGACATCGAGGCCCTGGAGTCGGCGCTCGCCCGCGCCAAGCGCTTCGGCGGCCCCGTCATCGTGCACTGCCTCACCGAGAAGGGCCGCGGCTACCAGCCCGCCCTCCAGGACGAGGCCGACCGCTTCCACGGCATCGGCCCCATCCACCCCGACACCGGCCTGCCGGTCAAGGCCTCGGGCGCCGACTGGACCTCCGTCTTCGGCGACGAGATGGTCGCGCTCGGCAAGGAGCGCGAGGACATCGTCGCGATCACGGCGGCGATGCTGCAGCCGGTCGGCCTGAAGAAGTTCGCGGACGCCTTCCCGGAGCGGATCTACGACGTCGGCATCGCGGAGCAGCACGCCGCCGTCTCCGCCGCGGGCCTCGCCGCGGGCGGAGTGCATCCGGTGTTCGCCGTGTACGCCACCTTCCTCAATCGTGCCTTCGACCAGGTCCTCATGGACGTCGCCCTCCACAAGTGCGGTGTGACGTTCGTACTTGACCGGGCGGGTGTCACCGGCACCGACGGCGCGTCCCACAACGGCATGTGGGACATGTCGATCCTCCAGGTCGTCCCCGGCCTCCGGCTCGCCGCCCCGCGCGACGCCGACCAGGTCCGCGCCCAGCTGCGCGAGGCCGTCGCCGTCGACGACGCGCCGACCGTGGTCCGCTTCTCCAAGGGCGCCGTCGGCCCCGCCGTACCCGCCGTGGGGCGCGTCGGCGGCATGGACGTGCTGCGCGAGGCGGGCACGGACATGCCCGACGTGCTGCTCGTCTCCGTGGGCGCCCTCGCCCCGATGTGCCTGGAGATCGCCGGCCTGCTCGACCGGCAGGGCATCACCACGACCGTCGTCGACCCGCGCTGGGTCAAACCGGTCGACGAGGCGATGGCCCCGCTCGCCGAGCGCCACCGGGTCGTCGTCACCGTCGAGGACAACAGCCGCGTCGGCGGCGTCGGCTCGACGATCGCCCAGGCCCTGCGCGACGCCGGCGTCGACGTCCCGCTGCGAGACTTCGGCATCCCGCCCCGCTTCCTCGACCACGCCTCCCGCGCCGAGGTCATGGCGGAGATCGGGCTGACCGCCCCCGACATCGCCCGTCAGGTCACCGGGCTGGTCTCCCGGCTCGACGGCAAGTACGGCAGCGATGCGGCCGAGGTCGACTCGGTGGAGCCCGCCCGCGACTGACGCCACCCGACACGCCCGGATGGGCTGCTTTCCTCACTGCCAAGAGTGGTGGAAGCGGCCCATTCGCGTTAATCCGCCCGCGCCGGGGCATACGAAGTACGCCCCCTCTCGATCATGTCGAGGACGACACAGCGTGGGAGGTAAACCCGTGAGCAGTACCCTCTTCCGGACGAAGAAGGTCGAGCAGTCCATCCTCGACACCGAGGAACCAGAGCACGCGCTCAAGAAGTCGTTGTCCGCGCTGGATCTGACCGTCTTCGGCGTCGGCGTCATCATCGGCACCGGCATCTTCGTCCTGACCGGCACGGTGGCCAAGAACAACGCCGGGCCCGCCGTCGCCCTGGCCTTCGTGGTGGCCGGCGTCGTCTGCGCGCTCGCCGCGCTCTGCTATGCCGAGTTCGCCTCCACCGTCCCGGTGGCGGGCTCCGCGTACACCTTCGCGTACGCCTCCCTGGGCGAACTGCCCGCCTGGATCATCGGCTGGGACCTGGTTCTGGAGTTCGCGCTGGGCACCGCGGTGGTCGCCGTCGGGTGGTCCGGCTACATCGCCTCGCTGCTGGACAACGCGGGCTGGCACCTCCCGGCGGCGCTCAGCGGGAGAGAGGGCGCCGACGGCTTCGGCTTCGACATCCTCGCCGCCGCCCTGGTCCTGGTCCTCACCGCCATCCTCGTGGTGGGCACGAAGCTCTCCGCGCGGGTCACCTCCGTCGTGGTCGCCATCAAGGTGACCGTCGTCCTGACCGTGATCATCGCGGGCGCCTTCTTCATCGAGGGCGACAACTACGACCCGTTCATCCCGAAGGCGCAGCCCGTGCCGGCGGGCGACAGCCTCCAGTCCCCGCTGATCCAGCTGATGTTCGGCTGGGCGCCCGCCAACTTCGGCGTGATGGGCATCTTCACCGCCGCCTCCGTCGTCTTCTTCGCCTTCATCGGCTTCGACGTCGTCGCCACCGCCGCCGAGGAGACCCGCAACCCGCAGCGGGACATGCCGCGCGGCATCATCGGCTCGCTGATCATCTGCACGACCCTGTACGTCGCCGTGTCGATCGTCGTGACCGGTATGCAGAACTATCGTGAGCTGTCCGTGGACGCCCCGCTCGCCGACGCCTTCAAGGCCACCGGGCACCCCTGGTTCGCCGGCTTCATCAGCTTCGGCGCCGCCGTCGGCCTGACGACCGTCTGCATGATCCTGCTGCTCGGCCAGACCCGGGTCTTCTTCGCGATGAGCCGCGACGGACTCCTGCCGCGCTTCTTCTCCCACGTCCACCCGCGGTTCAAGACCCCGCACCGGCCGACCATCCTGCTCGGCGTGATCATCGCGATCCTGGCCGGCTTCACCAGCCTCAGCGAACTCGCCGAGCTGGTGAACATCGGCACGCTGTTCGCCTTCATCGTCGTCGCGATCGGCGTCGTCATCCTCCGCAACACCCGCCCCGACCTGCCCCGTTCCTTCCGCACCCCCTGGGTGCCGGCCCTGCCGATCGTCTCGGTGCTGGCCTCCCTGTGGCTGATGCTGAACCTGCCCACCGAGACCTGGCTCCGGTTCGGCATCTGGATGGTCATCGGCTTCGTCGTCTACTTCCTCTACGGCCGCTCCCACAGCCGTCTCGGAAGGGAGCGGCAGGCGACGGCGGGGGAGACCCCTCCGGCGCCGGGAGACTAGAGGGCACGGGTCCAGGGCGGGGTCGGGTCCGGAGGCGGTGCCGGGTCCCAGGGCGCCGCTGGACCAAGGGCAGCGCTCAGCCCCGTACCGACCGTGGTCCCGTGACGTCCGCGCCCAGGTCCGTCACCCGGCGACGCAGCTCGCGGTCGGCGGTGACGACCAGACGGGGGCGGCCGCCGGCCGCGGCGACCAGCTCGACGATCCGGTCGTCCCCGCTGCCGGGCGCCGCCTCGACCCGTACGCCCGGCACCGGCTCCACCCCGCGGGCCGCGCCCTCGACGACCAGGACGAGCTCCACGGGCCCGGAGTGCCCCGGGAGTCCGTCCGCGGCCAGCCGGTCGCGCAGCCGCTCGGCGGCCCCGCGCCGGTCCCGCCACCAGCCGTCGGGCACCGACCCGACGACGTTCGCGCCGTCGACGATCACGAGGAGAGGGGCGCTGTCGGTGCTGTCGGTGTCGTCGTCCAGAGGGCCGTCCATGCGGCCAGGGTCCCACGGGCGCCGTACCGGCAGCCCGCCCGGAGTGCTCCGGGAGCCGCCGTCATACAGTGATCGGGTGAACGGCGACTGGCTCATACGCGGCCGCGACGGGCGGCTGAGTGTCTATCTCACGTCGGACGACGCCGTCCTGTGCCGGGCCGAGCGCGCACCGGGCGGGTCCTGGGACGCCCCGCGCCGGGTGGGCGGCGACCAGCGGGTCCACCCGGTCCTCGCCGTCGGCCACGGCGTCGACGGCTACGCCCATCTGACGTCCTGGCGGCCCACCGCCAAGGGGGAGGCGGGCCTGGTCCACTCCACCCACTTCCGGCCTCTCCTCGCCGCCCTGGACTGGGCGCCGCTGGGCCACCCCGCGCGCAAGGGCGACCGCACCGGCGTCCCCGCGGTCGCCGTGGACGCCGAGGGGCGTGCGCACGTCTTCGTCCGCAACACCGCCACCGGGCTCAGCATGGTCGCCCAGAAGGAGAAGGGCGGCTGGGACCCGTGGCGCGACCTCAAGGGCAGGGGCGTCGAGGGACCGCCCGTCGCGGTGACGGGGGAGTCGGGGCGCGTCGAGGCGTACGCCGCCGTGCCCGAGGGAGTCCTGCACTGGCGGCAGCCGGAGCCGGGCGCCCAGCCGGTGTTGGCGCAGGCCCTGGAAGCACGGGTCCGGCCCGGCACCCTGCGCGCCCTGGCCACCTCCCCGGAGCGCACCACCCTCTTCTTCACCGACGACTCCGGCGATGTCTGCGCCTGGCGTCCCGGCGCCAAGCCCGCCCCCGTCCTGCCCGCTGCCGGCCCCGGCCCGGTCGCCGCGATCCGGACCGAACTCGACGGCCACGACTGCACGTTGCTCGCCCAGCGCTCCACGAGCGGCCGGGTCGCCTTCGCCGCCTATCCGACCGAGCAGGAGTCGGCCGGCGCCTGGTGGTCCGACTCGGGCCCCCAACTCCCGGCCGACGCAGAGGTGGCGCTCGCGCTGGACCACGAGGACCGGGTCGTCGCGGCGACCCTCTCCCCGTCCACCGGCAGCCTTCTGCTCACCCGCCGCAAGGCCGAGCCGGGACTGGCGCTGACGGCGTGGCGGACGGTGTGACGGGGAGGAGACAAGCGGGTTGGGTGAGCAGGTGAGGTGAGGTGAGGTGAGGTGAGGGGTGAGGGGGCGTGGTGAGGGTGGGCGGCCGAACCTCGCCGCCGGCAGTCATGGTGACGGGACGTCAGATGGCGGGACATCGGATGATGGAACACCAGGTGATGGAACACCAGGTGATGGAACACCAGATGACGGGTCGGGAGGTCGGATGACAGTTCAGGAAGCCGGATGACAGCTCAGGAAGAGGAGGACCCGCCGCTGGCAACGACGTCTCGCGCACGTCCGCGGTGGACTTCGAGGTCCTGGACCGGCTGGACCCGCCGCAGGTCGTGGGCCCGAGGCCGAACGCCTGGTGCGGTCCGCGCCCGCGCTTCTCCGGCAAGGCGCCCCGTGGCGCGGCGAAGGTCATGGTCCTCGAGCAGGGCAGGCTCATCGCCGAGGCGCCCGTCCAGGAGGACGGGACCTGGCGGGTCACCCACGCCCACGACTGGCGGCCGGGGACCTACACGGTCGAGTTCGTGGCCGTGTTCAGCGCCATCCGCTCGACGCCCGCCCCGCTGACGCTGCGCGTGCACGGCATCCCCGAGGACAACTGGCTGCACACCTCGCTGGCGTCCCGCGAGCCCTGCTCCGGCGCCTGCGAGCACTACCCGGCGATGCCGGCCTGGTGACCTCACACCGAAGGAGGGCCTCCGCGACAAGCGGAGGCCCTCCTCACGTACGCCGTACGGCCGTTACGCCGGAACCGACGCCAGACCCTGCGCCAGGAACCGCTTGCCGTTCACGCGCTCCGACACGCCCTCGCGGTCCAGGTACGGCGTGACGCCGCCCAGGTGGAAGGGCCAGCCCGCGCCCGTGATCAGGCAGAGGTCGATGTCCTGGGCCTCGGCGACGACGCCCTCGTCGAGCATCAGCCCGATCTCCTGCGCCACCGCGTCCAGCACCCGGTCGCGCACCTGCTCCTCGGTCAGGACGCTGTCGCCCTGCTTCAGGAGCGCGGCGACCTCGGGGTCCAGCTCGGGCTTGAACCCGTTCTCCGCGGTGTAGACGTAGAAGCCGCGCTTGCCCGCCTTGACGACGGCGGCGAGGTTCGGGGAGACGGTGAAACGCTCCGGGAACGCCTTGTTGAGCGTTTCCGAGACGTGCAGGCCGATCGCCGGACCGACCAGCTCCAGGAGCACCAGCGGGGACATCGGCAGGCCGAGCGGTTCCACCGCCTTCTCCGCGACCTCGACCGGGGTGCCCTCGTCGATGACGTTCTGGATCTCGCCCATGAAACGGGTCAGGATGCGGTTCACGACGAACGCCGGGGCGTCCTTCACCAGAACGGCGGTCTTCTTCAGCTTCTTCGCGACGGCGAAGGCGGTCGCCAGCGACGCGTCGTCGGTGGCCTCGCCCCGCACGATCTCCAGCAGCGGCAGGATCGCGACCGGGTTGAAGAAGTGGAAGCCGACGACCCGCTCGGGGTTCTTCAGCTTCGACGCCATCTCGGTCACCGACAGCGACGAGGTGTTGGTGGCGAGGATGGCGTGCGCCGGGGCGACCGCCTCGACCTCCGCGAACACCTGCTGCTTGACGCCGATCTCCTCGAACACGGCCTCGATGATGAAGTCCGCGTCGGCGAAGCCCTCGGCCTTGTCCAGGACACCGGTCACCAGGGCCTTGAGGCGGTTGGCCTTGTCCTGGTTGATCCGGCCCTTGCCGAGCAGCTTCTCGATCTCGGCGTGGACGTAGCCCACACCCTTGTCGACGCGCTCCTGGTCGATGTCCGTGAGGACGACCGGGACCTCCAGGCGGCGCAGGAACAGCAGCGCCAGCTGCGAGGCCATCAGGCCCGCGCCGACCACGCCGACCTTGGTGACCGGACGGGCCAGGTTCTTGTCCGGGGCGCCGGCGGGACGCTTGCCGCGCTTCTGGACGAGGTTGAAGGCGTAGATGCCCGCGCGCAGTTCGCCGCCCATGATCAGGTCGGCGAGGGCGACGTCCTCGGCGTCGAAGCCCTGCTGGAGGTCGCCGTTCTTGGCGGCGGCGATGATGTCCAGGGCGCGGTAGGCGGCCGGAGCGGCCCCGTGCACCTTGCTGTCGGCGACGGACCGGCCGCGGGCGACGGCCTGGTCCCAGGCCTCGCCGCGGTCGACGACGGGACGCTCGACCTCGACGTCGCCCTTGAGGACCTGCGCGGTCCAGATCAGCGACTGCTCCAGGAAGTCGGCGCCCTCGAAGATCGCGTCGGCGATCCCCAGCTCGAAGACCTGCTCGCCCTTGAGCTGCTTGTTCTGGTTGAGGCTGTTCTCGATGATCACCGAGACGGCCTTGTCGGCGCCGATCAGGTTCGGCAGCAGCGCGCAGCCGCCCCAGCCGGGGACCAGACCGAGGAAGACCTCGGGGAGCGAGAACGCCGGCAGGGCCTTGGAAACGGTCCGGTAGGCGCAGTGCAGACCGACCTCGACGCCGCCGCCCATGGCCGCGCCGTTGTAGTAGGCGAAGGTCGGCACGGCGAGACCGGACAGGCGCTTGAAGACCTCGTGGCCGCCCTTGCCGATGGCGAGCGCGTGCTCGTACTCCTTCAGCAGCTCGACGCCCTTGAGGTCGGCGCCGACCGCGAAGATGAACGGCTTGCCGGTGACGCCGACACCGACGATCTCGCCGGCGGCGGCCTCCTTCTCCACCTGGTCGATCGCGGCGTCGAGGTTCGCGAGCGAAGCGGGGCCGAAGGTGGTCGGCTTGGTGTGGTCGAAGCCGTTGTCGAGGGTGATCAGGGCGAACCGCCCCGCACCGGACGGCAGGTCCAGGTGGCGTACGTGCGCGCTGGTGACGACCTCGTCCGGGAACAGCTCGGCCGCACCCTTCAGCAGCTCAGTGGTGGTGCTCACTTGTCCCCCTCGAAGTGCGGGTTCTCCCAGATGACCGTCGCGCCCATGCCGAAGCCGACGCACATGGTGGTCAGGCCGTAGCGGACGTGCGGCTGCTCCTCGAACTGGCGGGCCAGCTGCGTCATCAGGCGGACGCCGGAGGAGGCCAGCGGGTGGCCGAAGGCGATCGCGCCGCCGTACTGGTTGACGCGCGCGTCGTCGTCCGCGATGCCGTAGTGCTCCAGGAAGGCCAGCACCTGGACCGCGAAGGCCTCGTTGATCTCGAACAGACCGATGTCGGAGATGGACAGACCCGCCTGGGCGAGCGCCTTCTCGGTGGCCGGGATCGGGCCGTAGCCCATGACCTCCGGCTCGACGCCCGCGAAGGAGTACGCCACCAGGCGCATCTTGACCGGCAGGCCGTTCTCGCGGGCGAAGTCCTCGGACGCGATGAGGGAGGCGGTCGCGCCGTCGTTCAGACCGGCCGCGTTGCCCGCGGTGACCCGGCCGTGCACGCGGAACGGGGTCTTGAGACCGGAGAGGTTCTCCAGGGTCGTTCCCGGACGCATCGGCTCGTCGGCGGTGACCAGGCCCCAGCCCGTCTCACCGGCCTCGGCGTTCGTGCGACGCACGGAGATCGGCACCAGGTCGGCCTGGATCTTGCCGTCGGCGTACGCCTTGGCGGCCTTCTCCTGCGAGCGCACCGCGTACTCGTCGGCGCGCTGCTTGGTGATGGTGGGGTAGCGGTCGTGCAGGTTCTCGGCGGTCATGCCCATGAACAGGGCGGACTCGTCGACCAGCTTCTCGCTGACGAAGCGCGGGTTGGGGTCCACGCCCTCGCCCATCGGGTGACGGCCCATGTGCTCGACGCCGCCGGCGACGGCGACGTCGTACGCGCCGAAGGCGACGGAGCCGGCGACCGAGGTGACCGCGGTCAGGGCGCCCGCACACATGCGGTCGATCGAGTAACCGGGCACCGAGGTGGGCAGACCCGCGAGGATGCCGGCGGTGCGGCCGAGGGTCAGGCCCTGGTCGCCGATCTGCGTGGTCGCGGCGATGGCGACCTCGTCGATCTTCTTCGGGTCGAGACCGGGGTTGCGGCGCAGCAGCTCCCGGATCGCCTTCACGACGAGGTCGTCGGCCCGGGTCTCGTGGTAGATGCCCTTCGGGCCCGCCTTGCCGAACGGGGTACGGACGCCGTCGACGAAGACGACGTCCCTGACGGTACGAGGCACGATGGCTCTCCTCCAGGTGCGGGATGGCACTGCTGCGTGGCGCAAGCGCTGAGCGCGCGCTCAGGACCCATGCTACTTATGGGTAACGTAGCTGCACAGCCCTGCCGGGGGGAGCGGCGAATGTCACACCCGGACGGGTGGCGCGGTGGAGCCCCTGGGGGTGAGCGAGGGCGTCGGCACCGGATGCGAGCCCGGCCCCGATCCCATGATCACCCCGAACAGCGTGCGCGCCGCCTCCGCGCCGAATCCGTGCACGTCATGGCTCATCGCGGACAGCGTCGGATGGGTCAGCCGGCACAGCTGGGAGTCGTCCCAGGCCAGCAGGGAGACGTCCTGCGGCACGTGCAGCCCCATCTCGGCCGCCACCGCGAGCCCCGCCACCGCCATGATGTCGTTGTCGTAGACGATCGCCGTCGGCCGGTCGGGCGGCGACGCGGTCAGCATCGACCGGGTCGCCCGCGCCCCCGCCTCCCCGGAGTAGTCCGTGGCCACCTGCCACGCCCCCGCCAGCCCCAGACTCCGCGCCGCCTGGTCGAAAGCGGCCGTGCGGATCGCGGTGTGCCCGAGCGCCGCCGCGCCCCCGACCCGGGCGATACGACGGTGCCCGAGCGCCGCGAGATACCGCACCGCCTCCGTCACCGCGGTCGCGTCGTCGGTCCACACGGACGTCAGACTCCCGGTCAGCGACGGATGCCCCACGGCCACCACCGGCATCCCGAGCCGCTCGGTCGCCGCCACCCGGGGGTCGTCCTCCCGGAAGTCCACCAGGATCGACCCGCCCACCTGCCGCCCCCGCCACCACGACTCCTGGATCCCGACCTCGTCGTCCAGGTTCTTCACCAGCCGCAGCAGCAGCGAGCAGGAGTGCTCGGTCAGCACGCTCTCCACCCCGGAGACGAACTCCATGTAGAACGGCTCCAGGCCCAGCATCCGCGCCGGCCGGCAGATCGCCAGCCCCACCACGTCCACCCGCGAGCTCGACAGCGACCGCGCCGTCAGGTTCGGTTCCCACCCGAGCTCCCGCGCCGCCGCGAAGATCCGGTCCCGGGTCGCCTCGGACAACCCCGGCTTGCGGTTGAAGGCGAGCGACACGGCCCCCTTGGACACGCCGGCGCGCGCGGCGACGTCCTTGATGGTCACGCGGGGCGACGGGGAGGCTGTCATCGAGCGGGCTCCTGGCAGTACAGCGCGGCACGGGCGGCCTCGGCGTCCGGAGTCTGCCAGCCCGCCACCCCGATGGTCACCCGCTCCCCGGGAAGCAGCGTCACCAGCCCCCGATCGGCCCACGCCCCCGCCTCCATCCGATCGGCCTGCAACAGCAGATCCCGTACGAGGGTGCGGGCCGTGACCGTGACGCTCCCCGGCGCTGCCGTCACCTCGAACTCGGGCTGCGGATAGGGGATTTCACGGTCGGGCACCGGGAAGTGCAGGGCCCGCAGCCCCGCCGCGTCCGCCACCAGGAACTCCTTCGCGCCCACCGGCTCCAGCTCCGCCGGCACCGGCACCTCGCCCACCGCCCGCGCCCCGACGCCCAGTTCCACGCCCTGCGCGCCGAGCAGCTCCCCCTCGACGGACATCCGCCGCAGCGACAGCGTGCCCGACCAGCGCTCGGCGGCCTGGTTCACCGCCGCCAACACCAGCCTTCCGTCCCGCTCTTGAAGCGTGAGCAGCCGGTCCGCGTACAGCCGCCGCAACTCGTGATACAGCGGTTTCTCCCGCCCGTCGCCGTCGATCGCCGCCCAGGACGTCACCGGCCAGCAGTCGTTGAGCTGCCAGACGACCGTGCCCGCGCACACCGGCCAGTGCGCACGCCAGTGCTCGACCCCGGTCGCCACCGCCCGCGCCTGATTGACCTGCATGAGGTAGTGCCACCGGTCGAAGTCCCCCTCCGGCACGGCGAAATGCCGGGCCAGCCCCCGCTCCAGCTTGCCGTTGCCGTCCTCCGCCTTCTGGTGGTGCAGCATGCCGGGGGAGTCCGGCGCGAGCTCCTCCCCGGGCAGCGCCCGCCGCAGCGTGGCGTACGCGGGCGGCGCCTGCCAGCCGAACTCGGCGACGAACCGCGGCACTTCACTCCGGTACTCGGCGTAGTCCACCCGGTTCCACACCTCCCACGAGTGGTGCGTCCCGTGCGCCGCCTCGTTCGGATGCCGCCGCCACGACCCCGACCAGGGACTCCCCGCCGTGTACGGCCGCGTCGGATCCAACTCGGCCACCACCCGCGGCAGTACGCCCAGGTAGTACCCCTCGCCCCACGAGTCCCCGCCGAGCCGCTCCTCCCACCCCCAGTCCCGGAAACCCCACAGATTCTCGTTGTTCCCGTTCCACAGCACGAGCGACGGATGCGGCATCAGCCGTACGACGTTCTCGCGGGCCTCCGCCTCCACCTCGCCCCGCAGCGGCTGCTCCTCGGGGTAGGCCGCACAGGCGAACGGGAAGTCCTGCCACACCAGCAGGCCCGACTCGTCGCAGGCGTCGTAGAAGTCCTCGCTCTCGTAGATCCCGCCGCCCCACACCCGGACCAGGTCCACGCCCGCGTCGGCGGCCTGCCGCAACCGTTTCCGGTAGCGCTCCCGGGTCACCCGGGACGGGAACACGTCGTCCGGGATCCAGTTGACGCCCCGCGCGAAGAGCCGCTCCCCGTTGACGACGAGGGTGAACCCGGTGCCGTGGGCATCGGCCGAGGAGTCCAGCTCGACGCTCCGGAAACCGATCCGCCGCCGCCAGACGTCAAGCGGCGCGCTCCCGTGGTGCAGCGTCAACTCGACGTCGTACAAAGGCTGTTCACCGTACCCGCGCGGCCACCACAGCTCCGCCTGAGGCACCTCCACCCGTACGACGCCCCCGGTTCCCTCCACCGCGCCCCGCACCCGCACGTCGCCCACCCGGGCCTCCAGGGTGAGGGCGGCCTCCACGCGGGTCCGCTCCACCTCGACGTGCAGCTCGACGACGCCGACGCCCTGGTGGACGGTGACGAGCGGTCGCACCCGGGCGATCCGGGCCGTCGACCAGCGCTCGAGGCGCACCGGCCGCCAGATGCCGGCCGTCACCAGGGTGGGCCCCCAGTCCCAGCCGAAGGAGCAGGCCATCTTGCGGAGGTACTGGTAGGGCTCGTCGTAGGCGGCCGGGCGGTCGCCCAGCTTTCCGCGCACCGCTTCGGCCTCGGCGTAGGCGGAGGCGAACCGGACGGTCAGCGGCCCGCTCAGGCCCGTCACGTCGAAACGGTACGAGCGGTGCATGTTCCGCACCCGGCCGAGGAGCCGGCCGTCCAGCGTGATCTCGGCGGCCGTGTCGAGGCCGTCGAAGACCAGGTCGGTCTGCTCGTGCCCGGACGGCCCGGCCGGCAGCTCGCTCTCGTACACCCACTCGCGCCGCCCGACCCACTCGACCTCGCGCTCGTTCAGGCCGAGGAAGGGGTCGGGGATCACCCCCGCCGCGAGCAGATCGGTGTGCACACAGCCCGGCACCGCGGCCGGGAGCGTCCCCGCCGGGCTCTCCGGGTGGCGCAGGATCCATCCGTCGTCGAGCGGTGAGGCCTCCAGCATGTGCACTCCCTAAACCGGTCAAGCCCACAACTGAGCGCCACTTCTCCATCGTTGGCGGGAATGGGACTTTACCGGTTGAGAAAGCGCTGTCAGAGTGCCGAATCAGCCAACCCGCTCGTGCTCGTCCGTCCCAAGAACGGAAGTGATGCACATGAACCGCAGTACGAACCGCCGTATGAACCGCCGTACGGTCCTCGCCCTCGCCGTGGGAGCCGCCCTGCTCGTGCCGGGGTGCACCGCCACCGGAGGCACCTCCAAGGGTGCGGACGCCGACGCGCCGGACGACCCCGCGAAGGTGACCGGCACCATCACCGTCCTCACCGTGCGCACCGATCTCGTGCAGGACGGCACGATGAAGAAGTACGCCGCCGCGTTCAACAGGACCTATCCGAAGGTGAAGGTCGAGTTCCAGGCCCTCACCAACTACGAGTCCGAAGTCAAGATCCGGATGAACACGGAGAACTACGGCGACGTCCTGCTCATCCCCGGGGTCATCAAGAAGAGCGACTACCCGAAGTACTTCGCCTCGCTGGGCACCGAGACCGAACGCGCGAAGAAGTACCGGTTCACCGATTTCACCGCCGTCGACGGCAAGGTCTACGGGCAGAGCCCGGTCGGCGTGACGCCCGGCTTCGTCTACAACAAGCGGATCTGGCGCGAGGCCGGCGTCGGTCAATGGCCCACCACCCCGGCGGAGTTCCTCGCCGGCCTCAAGGCGATCAAGTCGAAGACGGACGCGGTGCCGTACTACACCAACTTCGCCGCGCAGTGGCCGCTGACCTCCTGGACCTTCGTCAACGGCTCGGTGCACTGCGACCCCCAGGCCACCACGAAGCTCACCGACAGCGACCCCTGGGCCCAGGGCGCCGATCTGCGCGTCGGCGACACGCTGCTGTACGACATCGTCCACGAGGGCCTCGCCGAGAAGGATCCGACGACCACCAACTGGGAGGCTTCCAAAGCCCAGTTGGCCAAGGGCGACATCGCCACGCAGTGGCTCGGCACCTGGGCGGTCGTCCAGTTCCAGGACGCCGCGAAGAAGGCCGGGGTGAACCCCGACGACATCGGTTTCATGCCGTTCCCCGCCCAGGTGGACGGCACGTTCTGCGCGGTGGTCGGCCCCGACTACAACCAGGCGGTCAACGTCCACTCGAAGCACAAGGAAGCCGCCCGCGCCTGGATCGACTGGTTCACCGACAAGTCCGGCTACGACAAGGACAACCTGGCGATCTCCCCGCTGAAGGACGCCCCGCTGCCCACCGTGCTGAAGCCCTACGAGGACGCGGGCGTGAAGCTCATCGAGCTGGACGACTCCAAGGGCGCCGAGGTCAAGCTGATCGACAGTCGGTCCGAGGTCGGCATCAACACCCCGGACTACCGCCAGGACCTGGTCGACCTCGCCCGCGGCGCGAAGAAGGGCACCCTGGACGACTTCCTGGCCGACCTCGGCAAGAAATGGACCGAGGCACAGAACGACGCGGGGTCCTGATGACGGACACCGCCGAGAAAGCGGCCCTCGGCCGGCCCACCAGCGATCCGCCCGCCGCCTCCGCGCCCCGCCGGAGGTGGACCTGGCGCAGCCTCACCCCCTGGCTGTTCCTGATCGCGCCCCTCGCCCTGCTGATCACCTTCACCTATGTGCCGATGGTCAACATGGTCGCGTACAGCTTCACCGACTGGGACGGGGTGAGCCCCGAGCTGCACTACACGGGCGCCGGCAACTACACCGAACTCTTCACCCGGCCCGAGCTGTTCGAGGTGTTCTTCGTCAGCGGTTACTACCTCGCCGCCTCGGCCGTGCAGATCGTCGCCGCGCTCTACTTCGCGACGGTGCTGAGCTTCAACGTCCGTTTCCGAAGTCTCTTCAAGGGCGTGCTGTTCTTCCCCTACCTGATCAACGGGGTCGCCATCGCCTTCGTCTTCCTCTACTTCTTCCAGGACGGCGGCACCCTCGACTCGATCCTGGCTCTGGTCGGCTACCACTCCGACCGCGCCTGGCTCGGCACCCCGGTCTCCGCGAACGTCTCCCTCGCGGGCGTCTCGGTCTGGCGCTACCTGGGCCTGAACTTCGTCCTCTTCCTCGGCGCGATCCAGTCGATTCCGGGAGAGCTCTACGAGGCGGCCGAGCTGGACGGGGCGAACCGCTGGCACCAGTTCCGGCACATCATCGCGCCCGGCATCAAACCGGTCCTGACCCTGACGGTCATCCTCTCCGTCTCGGGCTCGCTGTCGGCCTTCGAGATCCCGTACATCATGACCGGCGGGGCGACCGGCACCGAGACCTTCGTGATCCAGACCGTGAAGCTGGCGTTCCAGTTCAACAAGACGGGCCTCGCCTCGGCCGCCGCCGTGGTCCTGCTGCTGATCATCCTGGCGGTGACCTGGCTGCAACGGCGGCTCGTCCCCGACGACAGGGTGGACCTCGTATGAGCAAGCCGGACCAGGCGGGCACGGCCCGTCGCGCCGTACTGCGCGCCCTCGTCTACCTGTCCCTGATCCTGGCCACGGTGGTCGTCCTGCTGCCGCTGGGGGTCGTGGTCCTCACCTCCCTCAAGACCGAGAAGGAGATGGCGGACGACAGCGGAGCCCTGACGTTCCCCGACGACCCGCTGAACTTCCACAACTACGTCACGGCGTTCCAGGACGGCCGGATGCTCTCGGCCTTCGGCAACACGGCGATCATCCTGGTCTTCGCCATCGCCGGCACGGTCCTCATCGGCTCGATGACGGCGTACGCCATCGACCGCTTCACGTTCCGCTTCAGGAAACTGGTCGTGGCCCTGTTCCTGCTGGCGGCCCTGGTCCCCGGGGTGACCACCCAGGTGGCGACCTTCCAGATCGTCAACGGCTTCGGCATGTTCGACACCCTCTGGGCGCCGATCGCGCTCTACATGGGCACGGACATCGTCTCGATCTACATCTTCCTGCAGTTCGTCCGCTCGATCCCGATCTCCCTGGACGAAGCGGCCCGGCTGGACGGCGCCAACTCCTTCACCATCTACCGCAAGGTCATCTTCCCGCTGCTGAAACCGGCCGTCGCGACCGTCGTGATCGTGAAGGGGATCACCGTCTACAACGACTTCTACATCCCCTTCCTCTACCTGCCCTCCCAGGATCTTGGCGTGATCTCGACGTCCCTGTTCCGCTTCAAGGGCCCCTTCGGCGCCCAGTGGCAAACGATTTCGGCAGGAGCGGTCCTGGTCATCCTGCCGACACTGATCGTCTTCCTGGCGCTGCAGAAGTACATCTACAACGGTTTCATGCGGGGAGCGACGAGGTGAGCCCCGCTGGAACCACTTGCCGGAGCCCCTCTCCGGAGCCCCTCTCCGGAGCCCCCCGCGTCCAGGGCGCGGCGGCTAGGCGTCCTTCGCGGACAGGGCGGCCACCAGTACCGGGGTCACCTGTTCGACCTGCCAGGGCCGGGCCCCGTAACCCGTGAGAGCGGTTGCTACCGAGGTCTCGTCCAGCGGCTGCGGCGGCTCCCAGCAGACCCGCCGCACCGTGTCCGGGGCGACGAGGTTCTCCTGCGGCATGTTCAGCTCCTCGGCGAGCGCGGAGACGGCGGTCCGGGCCGCGGACAGTCGTGCCGCGGCCGCCGGGTCCTTGTCGGCCCAGGCCCGCGGCGGCGGGGGCCCCGCCACCGGCTGCCCCGGCTGCGGCAGCTGCGACTCGCCGATCGCCTTCGCCCGGTCCACGGCAGCCTGCCACTGCTCCAGCTGCCGCCGCCCCATCCGATGGCCGAACCCGTTCAACGCCGCGAGCGCGTGCGCGTTCACCGGGAGGGCGAGCGCGGCCTCCACGATGGCCGCGTCCGACAGCACCTTGCCCGGCGACACGTCCCGCCGCTGCGCGATCCGGTCCCGGGTCTCCCACAGCTCCCGTACGACCCCGAGCTGGCGCCGCCTGCGGACCTTGTGCATGCCGGACGTACGCCGCCACGGGTCCTTGCGGGGCTCCGGCGGGGGAGCGGAGGCGATCGCGTCGAACTCCTGGTGGGCCCAGTCCAGCTTGCCCTGCCGGTCCAGCTCCTTCTCCAGCGCGTCGCGCAGGTCGACGAGCAGCTCGACGTCGAGCGCCGCGTACCGCAGCCACGGCTCGGGCAGCGGCCGGGTCGACCAGTCGACGGCCGAGTGCCCCTTCTCGAGGACGAAGCCCAGCACGCCCTCGACCATCGCGCCGAGGCCGACCCGCGGGAACCCGGCGAGCCGACCGGCCAGCTCGGTGTCGAACAGCCGCGTCGGCACCATGCCTATCTCGCGCAGACACGGCAGGTCCTGGGTGGCGGCGTGCAGCACCCACTCGACGCCGGACAGCGCCTCGCCCAGGGCGGACAGGTCGGGGCAGGCCACGGGGTCGATCAGCGCGCTGCCGGCGCCCTCGCGACGCAGCTGCACCAGATAGGCGCGCTGTCCGTAGCGGTAGCCGGAGGCCCGCTCGGCGTCGACGGCGACCGGGCCGGAGCCGGCCGCGAACGCGGCGATGACCTCGGCGAGGGAGGCCTCGTCGGCGATCACGGGAGGGATGCCCTCGCGCGGTTCGAGCAGAGGTGTCGGCGCCCCGGAAGCAGTCGATCCGCCGTCGTCCGGAGGGGCGCCTCCGGTGGTTCGCAGTGAACTGGCTGCTGCGGTTTCTTGGGCGTCGGTCACCTGTCAAGGGTATCCGTGTATGGACGGCGCCCGCCGACGGAACGTTCCGTCGACGGGCACCGGGGGGTCGTAAACCAGTCAGCTCGGTGCAGGCGGGGTGAAGGAGGGGGAGGGCGGGGGGACTGAGGCGGGGGGCCGAGGGGGGACCGAGAGGGGCCGAAGGGGGCTTGAAGGGGGCCTGAGGGAGGGCCTGAGGGGCGGGCCTGAGGGGGCGGTCGTCAGTGGATGATGCCGGTGCGCAGGGCCACCGCGACCATGCCGGCGCGGTCGCCCGTGCCGAGCTTGCGGGCGATGCGGGCGAGGTGGCTCTTGACGGTCAGCGCGGACAGGCCCATCGAGACGCCGATCGCCTTGTTCGACTGGCCTTCGGCGACCAGCCGCAGCACCTCCACCTCGCGGCCGGACAGCTCGCGGTAGCCGCCCGGGTGGCTCGGGGCACCCGGGGGGCGGCGGTGGAGGCGGGCGGCGGCCGAGCCGATGGGGGCGGCGCCGGGCCGGGTGGGGAGCCCGACGTTGGTACGGGTGCCGGTGACGACGTAGCCCTTGACGCCGCCCGCGAGGGCGTTGCGCACGGCGCCGATGTCGTCGGCGGCGGAGAGGGCGAGCCCGTTGGGCCAGCCGGCGGCGCGGGTCTCCGACAGCAGGGTGAGGCCGGAGCCGTCGGGCAGGTGGACGTCGGCGACGCAGATGTCGCGGGGGTTGCCGATGCGGGGACGAGCCTCCGCGATGGACGAGGCCTCGATGACATCGCGCACACCGAGCGCCCACAGATGGCGGGTGACGGTGGAGCGGACGCGCGGGTCGGCCACGACCACCATGGCGGTGGGCTTGTTCGGGCGGTAGGCGACCAGGCTTGCGGGCTGCTCGAGGAGAACGGACACCAGGCCTCCTGGGGTGTGGGACGAGGCCGGTTCGCGGGGCTCGTGGGGATGAAGCCGGGACGAACCGTGCTTTCAAGGTCACAGTCGTCTTCGGCACCGAACCCGGGGTTCTTTAGAAAATGATCACGATCTAGTGAGTAACAATACGTGCAATTCGGACACGCGATCGATCATCCGAAGATCGAATCGGTTTATGTCGGTCTCGTACGAGATCGAAAGTGGCCGTATCGACAAAGAGATGGTCAATGGTGACGGCCAGATGATTGACGCGGCGCGATGTGGATTGACGCGGCTCGACGCCGACCGGCGTCGAACGAAGTCGTTCGACGCCGGGAGGGTCAAAGAAGGGGGAGGAGGGAGAGGGGGAGGAAAGGGGGAAAGGGAGAAAGGGGAGGAAGGGGAGGAAGGGGAGCGGTCAGCGGGACTGGGGTCCGCGGCGCTGCGGCAGCGTGACCACCGACGCGTCCCCCGGGCCGGCCGGCGGCAGCCCTGCCACCTGCGCCAGCAGATCGCACCAGGCCGCCAGATGCGCCCCGCTGTCCGGCGCCCCGCCCAGCCCCTCGCGGGGCGTCCAGGAGGCCCGGATCTCGATCTGCGAGGTCGCGGGACGCTCAGCCAGTCCGCCGAAGTAGTGCGAGCTCGCGCGCGTGACGGTGCCGCTCGGCTCGCCGTACGTCAGTCCGCGCGCCTGGAGCGCGCCGGTCAGCCAGGACCAGCACACGTCCGGCAGCAGCGGGTCCACGGCCATCTCCGACTCCAGTTCGGCCCGGATGAGGGTGACCAGGCGGAACGTTCCGTGCCAGGCGTCGTGCCCGGCCGGGTCGTGCAGCAGCACCAGCCGGCCGTCGGCCAGGTCCTGGTCGCCGTCCACGACGGTCGCCTCCAGCGCGTACGCGAACGGGGCGAGCCGTTTCGGGGCGGGTGTCGGCTCGATCTCGATCTGCGGCCGCAGCCGCGCCGTCCTCAGCGCGTCGACGGCGGCCCGGAAGGGCAGTGGAGCCGACCTGCTCTCATCCCGGTCCCCCTCGTTCGCGTCGTCCATCCCGCCAGCGCCGTCCGACAGTCGTCCCTGAGCCGCAGCCATGCGGGGAAGATTAAGGGGAACGGGGCCTTCGCGCAGGGCAAGACACCCGTGCGGGGGCCGCGGGCGGCTGCGCGTTGGGCGAACACGCGCACGGACCGGGGGCCGCGGGGCACCCGCGGGAGGCGCGGCCGACCCCCGCGAGGACACGGCGGCGGCAACGCGGAGGACGCGGCGGGGGCAACGCGGAGGACGCGGCGGCGGCAACGCGGAGGACGCGGCGGGGGCACGCCGGACGGCACGGCAGACGGCACGGCAGGGCTGCGCGGGGGCACGCCGGACGGCACGCCTGACGCCACGGCAGGGGGCGGCGGGCGGCATGGCAGGGGGCGGCCTCAGCGCCTCCGGCGCCGTGGGAGACTTGCCGTCGTGAGTGCGAACGGAAGCCCCGCGGGCCAGCAGCCGACAGCGACGTACGACAGTGCCTTCCTGAAGGCGTGCAGGCGTGAGCCCGTGCCGCACACGCCCGTGTGGTTCATGCGGCAGGCCGGGCGCTCCCTGCCGGAGTACCGCAAGGTCCGCGAGGGCATCCCGATGCTCGAGTCCTGCATGCGGCCCGAGCTGGTCACCGAGATCACCCTCCAGCCGGTGCGCCGGCACAACGTGGACGCGGCGATCTACTTCAGCGACATCGTCGTCCCGCTCAAGGCCATCGGCATCGACCTCGACATCAAGCCCGGCGTCGGCCCGGTCGTCGAGCGCCCGATCCGCACCCGCGCCGACCTCGCCCAGCTGCGCGACCTCACCCCCGAGGACGTCTCCTACGTCACCGAGGCCATCGGCCTGCTGACGGCCGAGCTCGGCGCCACCCCCCTGATCGGTTTCGCGGGCGCGCCTTTCACCCTCGCGAGCTACCTCGTCGAGGGCGGCCCGTCGCGCACGTACGAGAACGCCAAGGCGATGATGTACGGCGACCCGGAGCTCTGGGCCGATCTGCTCGACCGCCTCGCGGAGATCACGGCCGCGTTCCTGAAGGTCCAGATCGAGGCGGGCGCGAGCGCCGTCCAGCTGTTCGACTCCTGGGCCGGCGCGCTGGCCCCCGCCGACTACCGCCGCTCGGTGCTGCCCGCCTCCGAGAAGGTCTTCCGCGCGGTCGAGGGCTACGGCGTTCCGCGCATCCACTTCGGAGTCGGCACCGGCGAGCTGCTGGCGCTCATGGGCGAGGCCGGCGCGGACGTCGTCGGCGTCGACTGGCGCGTCCCGCTCGACGAGGCCGTGCGCCGGGTCGGCCCCGGCAAGGCGCTCCAGGGCAACCTCGACCCGACCGTGCTGTTCGCCGGCCCCGAGGCCGTGGAGACCAAGGCCCGCGAGGTCCTCGACGCGGCGGCCGGTCTGGAGGGCCACGTCTTCAACCTCGGCCACGGCGTCATGCCGTCCACCGACCCGGACGCGCTGACCCGCCTGGTCGACTACGTCCACACGCAGACCACTCGGTAACCGGTTCGACCAAGGACTTTCGGTTAACCGGTTTCACCAGCTGTGCCGGGGCCGGGCGCGTCTGCCGAACAGCAGGCCGCGGGGCTCCGGCGGCGGGGGTGTGCCCCGCTTGAGCGGCCAGGCGAGCAGCATGCCCGCGAGGAAGCCGACGATGTGCGCCGCGTACGCCACGGTGCCCACGTCGGAGACGCCCTCGCCGGAGGAGTACACCGCCTGGAGCACGAACCAGAAGCCCAGTACCAGCCAGGCCGGCAGCCTCAGCGGCAGGAAGACCAGGAACGGGACGAGCACCCACACCCTGGCCTTCGGATACAGCACCAGATAGGCCCCGAGCACCCCCGCGATCGCCCCCGACGCGCCGATCAGCGGGTCGGTCGAGTCGGCGTTGAGGACCGCGAAGCCGTACGAGGCCGCGTAGCCGCAGACGACGTAGAACAGCGCGAAGCGGATGTGACCCATGCGGTCCTCGACGTTGTTGCCGAAGATCAGCAGGAAGAGCATGTTGCCCAGCAGGTGCAGCCAGCCGCCGTGCAGGAACATCGCGGTGAGGACGCTCAGCGGCGGCGACTTCTCGTAGCCCGGAGGGGCCAGCAGACAGCCCGCTCCCCGTACGCCTCCGGTGGGGACGAGCTGGGGCAGCTGATGGTGGATCAACTCGCGCGGTACGGCCGCGTAGTGCTCCAGGAAGGCGTGCAGATGGCATGTCTGGGCGAGGGTGCTGTCGCCGGCGACCGAGCCGGACAGGCCCGGCATGAACCAGAACACGAGGACGTTCGCCGCGATCAGGGCGTACGTCACCACCGGGGTGCGGCGCACCGGGTTCACGTCATGGACGGGGATGACCACAAGGAAGTACTGCCCCCGATCCGTTCGACGAATCGGTGAACACGCCTCCTGGACCGTGCGTATGAGTCGGCAACTGCCCGCGGCACGGGGAAGGCGAGTCGCGGGGACGACGTGAGGAACAGGCGATGAACGACCGAGTCACTCCCCCGATGCACGCCACACCCGACGGCGAGGCGGAGATCGCTCTTGTGATCAAGCTGCCCTGGGAGGACGTCGCACGGCTCGGCCAGGAGGCCGGGCGGATGGCTTCACAGATGCAGCGGCCGGTGACGCTGGACGAAGCCGTCAGCAACCGGTTGCGGTCCCGGCCCGCGGCGGCGGCTCATGCGAGGCCCGCGGAGCAGCCGGCGGCCCCGGCCGCGGTCTCCGCTCTGCCGAGGCTGAGCGGAACCGCCTGAGCGACGTTTCCGGGCGCGGGGGCGCGGAAAGCCGGTGGCGCCCCCGTGGCGGAGCGTCGGATCGACACAGCACCGCGCCCCTCAAGCCCGTCACCCTGCCGCCCACTCACCCGTTCCGGATCTTTGTCGCCGCTTTCCTCGCCGCCACCAGCACCGGGTCCCACACCGGACTGAACGGCGGGGCGTAGCCCAGGTCCAGGGCCGTCATCTGCTCCACCGTCATCCCGGCCGTCAGGGCCACCGCCGCGATGTCGACGCGCTTGCCCGCGCCCTCCCGCCCGACGATCTGGACGCCCAGCAGCCGGCCCGTCCGGCGCTCGGCGATCATCTTCACCGTCATGAGGGAGGCGCCGGGGTAGTAGCCGGCGCGGCTGGTCGACTCGACGGTGACCGTCTCGAACCGGAGACCGACCCTGCGCGCGTCCTTCTCCCGCAGACCCGTGCGGGCGATCTCCAGGTCGCAGACCTTGCTGACGGCCGTGCCGACCACACCCGGGAAGGTGGCGTAGCCGCCGCCGACGTTGGTGCCGATGACCTGGCCGTGCTTGTTGGCGTGGGTGCCGAGGGCGATGTGGCGTTCCTGCCCGGAGACCAGATCCAGGACCTCGACGCAGTCGCCGCCGGCCCAGATGTCCTCATGGCCGCGCACCCGCATCGCCAGATCGGTGAGCAGCCCGCCGTGGGCGCCCAGCGGCAGCCCGGCGGCCGCGGCCAGCGCGGTCTCCGGACGTACGCCGATCCCGAGGACCACCACGTCCGCCGGATACTCGACGTCCCCGGCGACCACCGCCCGTACCCGGCCGTCCTCGTCGGTGAGCAGCCCGGTGACCTCGGCGTCGTTCACCATGGTGATGCCCAGGCCCTCCATGGCCCTGTGCACCAGGCGGCCCATGTCCGGGTCGAGGGTCGACATCGGCTCGCTGCCGCGGTTGACGACGGTCACCTCGTAGCCGCGGTTGATGAGCGCCTCGGCCATCTCCACGCCGATGTACCCCGCCCCCACGACCACCGCGCGCTTCCCCCGCGCGCGTGCCAGCGTGTCGAGCAGCGCCTGCCCGTCGTCCAGGATCTGCACCCCGTGCACGCCCTCGGCGTCCGCGCCCGCGATCCGGGGCCGGATCGGGCGGGCCCCGGTCGCGATGACGAGCTTGTCGTACGACGTCCAGGACTCCGCCCCGGAATCGACGTCACGCGCGCGTACCCGCCGCCCCGCCACGTCGATCTCCGTGACCTCCGTGCGCAGCCGCAGGTCGATCCCGCGCGCGCGGTGCTCCTCGGGGGTACGGGCGATCAGCTCGTCCCGCCCGGCCACGTCACCGCCCACCCAGTACGGGATCCCGCACGCCGAGTAGGACGTGAAGTGGCCTCGCTCGAAGGCCACGATCTCCAGCTCCCCGGGCCCCTTCAGCCGGCGGGCCTGGGACGCCGCGGACATGCCCGCGGCGTCGCCTCCGATGACGACCAGTCGCTCCATGCTCATGCGAACACGCTACGGGGGCCCGGCATTTCAGTCCCGCTCGGACTCGCTCTCCGCCGGGCTCTCGGACTCGCTCTCCGCCGCGCCCACCCGAACCCCCGGGGACACCGCGCTCACCGGGGCCGCCTGGGCCGCCGCGCTCGCCCGGGTCGCCGCCCGCCGACGCGGCCGCACCAGCCGCAGCCACACCGCCGCCAGCACGACGGCCGCCGCGAGGAACGGCAGCACCGCGCCGAACGCCACGGCGATCCAGCGCAGCATCGTCACGAACGCGTCCCAGCCGCCCGCCAGCGCGTCCACGAACCCCGGGTCGTCGTCCTCGGCGACCTTCACGACCGGCTTCTCCGACAGCGTCAGCGTGATCGTCGCCAGGCTGGTGCGGTCCTTCAGGGACGCCTGCTGGGCGAGCAGCGCCTCCAGATCGGCCTCCCGGCTGCTCAGCTCCCCCTCCAGGGTGACCACGTCGCTCAGCTTGACGGCCCGGTCCATCAGCTCGCGGACCCGGATGACGCTGGCGCGCTGGGACTTGATGCGGCTCTCGACGTCGACGACCTGGGCTGTGACGTCCTGGGCCTTCGCCGTGCGCTCCAGAAGTTTGCCCGCACCCTGGAGATCGGCGAGGACGGCGTCGTACCGCTCGACGGGCACCCGCAGGACGACCCGGGTCCGCTCGGCGCCGTCCTCGTCGCGTGTGGTGGTCTCGTCGCCGACGTAGCCGCCCGCGTTCTCGGTGGTCGTGCGGGCCTCGTCGAGGGCCTTCGGCACGTCCTTGACCTGCACGGTCAGGGAGGCGGTGCGGATGATGCTGCTCACGGTCAGCTTGGGCGCGGAGTCGGCCTTCGAACCGTTCGCCCCCGCGCCCTCCTTGGCGTCCTGCTGGACCGAGCCCGCGTCCGAGTCGGCGCCCGCCTCGCCGACGGCGGCCTTGTCGGACGAACTGCTCGCGCCGTCGGCGGCGCCGCTGCATCCGGTGAGCGCGAGGCCGGCCGCGAGCAGGAGCACGGCCAGGGCGTGGCCGGGACCGTGGCCGGGACGGCGGCCGGAGAATCGTGGTGTGCGCATGTGGGTGTACCCCCGAGGCTTGTGACGACTGACGCTCCTTCGACGCCGGAACGGGGCGGGACGTTTGACGGGGGACGTTCCGAAGAGGTCACGGTCGGGACGCGGCGAGGACACCGGCCGCGAGGACAGCGCCGCAGCGGGAGTGTCAGTGAGGTCTGAGAGAGTGGGGTCATGAGCGCAACGGGTGCGGGCACAGGGCATGTCGTCGTCATCGGGGCCGGGATCGCGGGGCTGGCCGCCGCCCACCGGCTGCTGGCGCGCGGCGCGCGTGTGACGGTCCTGGAGGCGTCCGAGCGGGTCGGCGGCAAGCTGCTGCCCGGCGAGCTCGCGGGTGTGCGCGTGGACCTCGGCGCCGAGTCGATGCTGGCCCGCCGCCCCGAGGCGGTCGCCCTCGCGCGCGAGGTGGGCCTCGCCGACCGCCTGCAGCCTCCGGCCACCGCGACCGCCTCGATCTGGACCCGCGGCGCCCTGCGCCCCATGCCCAAGGGACACGTCATGGGCGTCCCCGGCACCGCCGCCGCGCTGACCGGAGTCCTGTCCGAGGAGGGCCTCGCCCGCATCGAGCGCGACGCCGACCTGCCGCGCACCGAGGTCGGCGAGGACGTGGCGGTCGGGGAGTACGTGGCGGCCCGCCTGGGCCGCGAGGTCGTCGACCGGCTGGTCGAGCCGCTGCTCGGCGGTGTGTACGCCGGTGACGCCTACCGCATCTCGATGCGCTCGGCCGTCCCGCAGCTCTACCAGGCGGCCCGTACGCACACGTCGTTGACGGAGGCCGTCCGCGAGATCCAGGCGAAGGCGGCTGCCCACCAGCAGACCGGCCCGGTGTTCATGGGCATCACGGGCGGGGTCGGCTCCCTGCCCCTCGCGGTCGCGGACTCCGTCCGCGCGCGGGGCGGCGAGATCCACACGCGCATGCCGGTGAGCGAGCTGCGCCGGGAGCCCACGGGAAGCTGGCGGGTGACCGCAGGGGACCGCGTTCTGCACGCCGACGCCGTGGTCGTCGCCGTCCCCGCCCCCGTCGCCGCCGGGCTGCTGGCCGCCGAGTCTCCGGCGGCCGCCGCCGAGCTGCGCGCCGTCGAGTACGCCTCGATGGCCCTGGTCACCCTCGCCTACCGCCGCTCCGCCGCCGCCCTGCCCGACGGCAGCGGCTTCCTCGTCCCGCCCGTCGACGGCCGCACCGTCAAGGCCTCGACCTTCGCCTCCCAGAAGTGGGGCTGGATCGCCGACCAGGACCCCGACGTGATCGTGCTGCGCACCTCCGTCGGACGGCACGGCGAGACGGAGATCCTCCAGCGCTCCGACGCCGAGCTGGTCGACGTCTCCCGCCACGACCTGCGCGAGGCCACCGGCCTCAGCGCCGCCCCCCTCGAGACCCGCGTCACCCGCTGGACCGACGGCCTGCCCCAGTACCCCGTCGGCCACCACGCGCGTGTGGCCCGCGTCCGCGAGCACATCGCCAAGCTGCCCGGCCTCGCCGTGTGCGGCGCGCAGTACGACGGCGTCGGCATCCCTGCCTGCGTCGCGAGCGCCTACGCGGCGGTGGACCAGATCGGCGGCGACCTGAGCGCCGTACGGGAGCTCACCGCCAACCCGGTGCAAAGTCTGCACGGCGGAGCGGGAGAATGAGAACCATGAGTGACGACGCCCCCACCACCGAGTCCGGCAGGATCCCGAACAAGGGCAAGCTGGCCAAGGACCTCAACGAGGTCATCCGCTACACGCTCTGGTCCGTCTTCAAGCTGAAGGACACCCTGCCCGAGGACCGCGCGGGCTACGCCGACGAGGTCCAGGAGCTGTTCGACCAGCTCGCCGCCAAGGACGTGACGATCCGCGGCACGTACGACGTGTCCGGTCTGCGCGCCGACGCCGATCTGATGATCTGGTGGCACGCCGAGACCGCAGACCAGCTCCAGGAGGCGTACAACCTCTTCCGTCGCACCCGGCTCGGCCGCGCGCTGGAGCCGGTGTGGTCGAACATGGCGCTGCACCGCCCCGCCGAGTTCAACCGCTCGCACATCCCGGCGTTCCTCGCCGACGAGACGCCCCGCAACTACATCAGCGTGTACCCGTTCGTGCGCTCCTACGACTGGTACCTGCTGCCCGACGAGGACCGTCGCCGCATGCTCGCCGACCACGGCAAGATGGCCCGCGGCTACCCCGACGTCCGCGCCAACACGGTCGCCTCGTTCTCGCTGGGCGACTACGAGTGGATCCTGGCCTTCGAGGCCGACGAGCTGTACCGCATCGTCGACCTCATGCGCCACCTGCGCGCCTCCGAGGCCCGGATGCACGTCCGCGAAGAGGTCCCGTTCTACACGGGCCGCCGCAAGTCGGTGGCCGACCTGGTCGCCGGTCTGGCCTGACGCTGCCAAGAAGCAGCGCCCTGAAGGGGCGCGGGGCTGTGTCGACATGCGGCTCCGCCGCGTGGGCGCGACCAGCCACAACGGACCCGCAGCCGATGTCACTGATCAGTCGTCGGCTGCGGCTCCGCATGTGCCGCGCAGGCCGCGCGCCGCACCGGCAGCCGCCCTTCCAACAGATACGCGTCGAGGTGGCCGTTGACGCACGGGTTCGGGCCGCCCCCGATGCCGTGCGTGCCGGAGTCCCGCTCGGTCACCAGCACCGAGCCGGACAGGCGGCGGTGCATTTCGAGGGCCCCGTCATACGGCGCGGCAGCGTCCCGCTCGGCGGCCAGGATCAGCGTCGGCGCCAGCTCCCCGGGACCGGTCCGCACATCGAGAGGCTGCTGACGGGGCGCGGGCCAGTACGCGCACGGCAGGTTCGCCCACACGTTGTCCCACGTCTCGAACGGCGCCACGCGCGCGAGCCGCGTGTTGTCCCGGTCCCAGTCCGTCCAGTCCGTCGGCCAGGACGCGTCGTTGCACTCCACGGCCGTGTAGACGGCGCTGGAGTTCTCCGCCTCCGCCGCGGCCTCGGTCACCGGCCCGGCCTGCGCGATCAGCTGCCGCGGATCGCCCTTCAGATACTCCGACAGCGCCTGCGCCCGCGACGGCCAGTAGTCGTCGTAGTACCCGGCTTGTAGGAACGCGCCCTGCAACTGGCCGGGCCCGACCTTTCCGCCCGCCGGCTCCGCGGCCAGCCGCGCCCGCGCCCGCTCGTAGCTGCGCAGCACCGCCTCCGGCGTGCCGCCGAGGCCGTAGACGGCGTCGTGCCGGGCGACCCACTCCCGGAAGTCCGTCCACCGGCTCTCGAAGGCCGCCGACTGGTCGAGGTTGTTGCGGTACCAGATCTTCGCCGGGTCCGGGTTCACCGCCGCGTCGAACACCATCCGCCGTACATGCGAGGGGAACAGCGTCGCGTACAGCGCCCCGAAGTAGGTGCCGTACGAGGCCCCCATGAACGTCAGCCGCTCCTCGTCGAGCGCGGCCCGCAGGACGTCCAGGTCGCGGGCGTTGTTGAGGGAGGTGTAGTGCCGCAGGGCGCTGCCCGCCCGCTTCCCGCAGCCGCGCGCGTACGCCTTCGCCTGCGCGATGCGCTCCTTCTTGTACGACTCCGAGGGGTGCGTCGGCGCGGGCGTGGGGCCCTTGAAGAAGTGCTTGGGGTCCTGGCAGGACAGGGGAGCCGAGCGGCCGACCCCGCGCGGGTCGTAGCCGACGAGGTCGTAGGCCGCGCCGATGCGCTTCCACTCCGGCAGCAGCCCGATCAGCGGGAAGTACAGGCCCGAGCCGCCCGGCCCGCCCGGGTTGAAGACCAGCGCGCCCTGCCGGGGCACCCGGCGCTTGCTGTTGTGCGGGTCGCGGTGGGTGGCGCGCACCCGGCTGACGGTCAGCTCGATCTGCCTGCCGCCCGGCCGCGCGTAGTCGAGCGGGACGCTGACCGTGCCGCACTGCATGCTGCCGGGCAGGTCCTGCGCGTCGGAGCAGTTCCCGAAGTCGACGCCCTTCGCCGCGGCCCGCGCGGCGGCGAGCGCGACGCCCGCGGCGGCGGGCGCCCCGGCGCCGGCCCGGGCAGCGGCGGACGCGGCGCCCGATGCGGTGGCAGGGGCGCCGCCCGCCGGGACGGCGGAGAGGGCGGTCAGAAGCAGGGCTCCTGTGGCCGAGTAGAGGGCGGCGGCTCTCATCACGTGTCCCTTCGGTGCGCGGCGGCGACAAAAGGGATGTTTGGTTCGGCTGTGCGGGAAGGCAAGCACCGCTGACGGGTGTCGGCGCCAATGCCCCCTGTGCGCCCCCTCCGAGAGCCGAGCGCCTGCCGCCCTGGCCCAGCCTGCCGCAGTCGGCCTCAGACTGCCTCAGTCGGCCTCACTCGTGCCCGTGCTGCTCGCGATGCGCGAAGGCCGCCCGCAGGTCCGGCTCGCCGACCGCGCGGATCCCGCGTACGGCGACGGAGGTCAGGTACGTCCGGTCGTCGCCGGCCCCGCTGCCGTCCCCGGCGCGCCGGGCCAGCGCGCCCAGCAGCCGCTGCCCGGCCGGGGAGGCCCAGCGCGCGTACGGATGCACCTCGACCCGCGCCACGGCCAGACAACTCAGGGTGAGGGCGAGAGGCAGCGCGAACCAGAGCGCGACGAGGTCGCGGGGCATGTCCGAAGTGGCCGGGACCAGCAGCGCGGCGGCGCCCAGCGCGAGGACGACCACGGCGGCGACCCGCACCTGCCGGACCCCGGCGGCGACCGTGGTACGCGTCCCGTCGGGCACCGCGAGTCCCGCGCTGACCAGCCGGTCGGCGAGAGAGCGCACCGCGTCCGCGGCCGCCGCCGCGGCCCGCACCGGCGCGATACGGGACTGTCCTTCGGGCCCGATGGCCCCGATGACCGACCGTTCCATCTCGTCGCGTCCGCTCGGGTCCACGACGGTCGCCCAGCCGGTGCGGGCGAGCAGGAGCCGCCGCTGCCGCGCCATGGACACCATGGTCAGGTCGGCGACCCGCCGGGGACCGCCGGACAGGAAGGCCGCCTCGTAGAGCGTCAGATCATGTTCGTGGGCAGCGTTCTCGCGGTTCCCGTGCTGCGCGCCGCTCTCTTCGACGGCCGCCGCGCGTACGGCGGCCAGACACAGCCGGGTGCACGCCGCGCCCGCGACACTCCACGCCAGCAGCAGGAGAAGGACCCAGAACATGCCACGTTTCTATGCCACATACACGGGAAACGCCATGCCCTGCTCATCATCCGGAACGAGTGTTGTGGGTATGTGACGTTCCGTTTCAGGACCCGGGCGGCGGACTGGCCGCGGCCGGCGGCAGCGTGTAGCTGGGATACGGCGACGGAGCGACCGGTGTGACGGGCACGGCCGGCGAGGGGTCGGTCGTCGGGCCGGGCGGGCCGGGGGAGAAGGTGATCGGAGGCGTGCTCGCCGCCGCCATGTCCCGGGCCAGGGCGTCGAAGTCGACGTACCCGGTGGCCTCCAGGATCTTGATGTGGTCCAGCACGGTCGTGTTGGCGTCGTCGGCGAGTTCGCGCACCAGCGAGTTGCGGGTGCTGGCCCGTACCTGCGCGACGACGGAGAACACCCGGCCGTGCGCGAGGCGCAGGATGTTGGCGAACTTGCGGTCGTACTCCACGCCCTGCGTCGCGTTCAGCTCCGCCAGCCAGCCCTTCTGCTGGTCGTTGGGCTCGTTCGGCAGCGCGAGCCCCAGCCGGGAGGCGACCGTGCGCACCCGCTCGTCCAGGAACGTGTGCCCCTCGACGAGGTGCTGCCCGGCCGTCCGTACGGCCTCGGTCGTGCCCTTCTGCTGCGCCTGCCGGCCGGCGGGCAGCTCCCACAGTCCGGCCAGCCGGACCTTGGTGACGAACTCCCGGTCGAGCGCGGACAGCGGACCGTACTGCGTCGACACGCTCTGCGCGTTCAGTACGTCCACTCCGGTCCCCGCCCGGTCGGAGTACGACCAGATCGGGAAGACCAGCGCGGCCAGGGTCGCCGCCAGGCCCGTGATGATGACTCCGGTGCCACTGAAGATGCCTCTGCCCTTGATCGGGGGTCGCGGTCGCATGGGTGCCTCCTGCTCACGGCACCGCACGCCGGTGCGCGGCGGGTGCGGGATTGGCATGTTACTGCGACGTCCAGCCCAACTTCCGTACGGGGGAGAAGCGTTGCATCACGGGCATCCGTGGCGAATGGGGTGGCGGGAAGGGGTGGCAAACAGGTAGGAAAGCTGAGGAAACGGGTGATGCGGTGACTTGATGCGGCGCGGGTGTTAATCCCGGCACATTCGGCCGTGGACGACGTGGACGACGTGGACGACGTGGACGACGTGGACGACGTGGACGACGTGGACGACGTGGACGACGTGGACGACGTGGACGCCGTGGACGACGTGGACGCCGTAACAGGAGTAACAGGGGTAACGGGAGCAACCGGTTACGAGGCGTCACCGCCGGACCAGTGACCGCCCCACCCGCGCCCACCGCGACCGCTGCCTCGGCGCGGCCCCCGCCCGGTCCAGCCACCACTCCCGCAGCTCCCGACGCGTCCGCCCCTCCTCCAGCCGGCCGTCCACCAGCACCTGCTCCGCGAAGTCCAGCGCGTCCTGTCGGTAACCCCCGTGCATCGGTCGCAGCTGGGCGTAACCGAGAAACGCGGCCCGGTATCCGCTTCCGAGAATCACCGGCAGCTCCGGCGCGACCTTGGCCACCACGTCCGCCCGCTTCGCCGCCAGCGCCCGCGCCTGTACGGCCAGCCGCACCCGGTCGAATCCCTCCGGCACCGGCGTCCCCGCGACCAGCGCGGACAGCAACGCGGCCTGGGCGAGGCCGAGCCGCTGCCGGGTGGCCTCGCCGACGGCGGGCGGTTCCGTGTCCCGGGAGGACGCGGTCGGGGAGCCTTCGTCCGACGCGACCCGGGTGCGCGAGCCGATCTCCACGGCCTCCCGGATCGCCGCCAACTCCTGCTCCAGCTCGGCTGGTTCGGGGAAGTTCTCGTCCCGCTCCAGCAGCACTCCCGGCGGCGACACCCGGGCGGCGAGGTCGGTCAGGATGTCGAGGACCGGGCGTGGCACCGGGTGGGCGTGGCTGTCGTGCCAGACGCCGTCCCGTTCGAAGCCGCCCGCGACATGGACGTAGGCGATGGCTTCCAGGGGCAGCTCGGCGAGCGCCTTGGCGGGGTCCTCGCCGCGGTTGACGTGGTTGGTGTGCAGGTTGGCCACGTCGATGAGCAGTCGTACGCCCGTGCGGTCGGCCAGTTCGTAGAGGAACTGGCCCTCGGTCATCTCCTCGCCCGGCCAGGCGATCAGCGCGGCGATGTTCTCCACGGCGAGCGGCACGGGAAGCGCTTCCTGCGCGATGCGCACGTTCTCGCACAGCACGTCGAGGGCGTCGCGGGTGCGCGGCACGGGCAGCAGGTGCCCGGCCTCCAGCCGCGGAGACGCGGTGAGCGGGCCGCCCGCGCGGACGAACGCGATGTGCTCGGTGACCAGCGGCGAGCCCAGTGCCTCGGCCCGCTCGGCGAGCGCGGCCAGTCGCCCCGCGTCGGGCCGCTCCGCGTCGCCGAGCCCGAGCGAGACGCCGTGCGGGATCACGGTGACCCCGCGTTCGCGCAGCCGCAGCAGCGACTCGGGCAGATGCCCGGGGCAGACGTTCTCGGCGACGGCCTCGACCCAGTCGATGCCCGGCATCCGCTCCACGGCGTCCGCGATCTCCGGCCGCCAGCCGATCCCCGTCCCCAGTCGCACCATGGCCCCCGCCTCCTCGTTCCTCGTGCGTTCCCCCTTTGTGGTGACGGGGGTATGGCCCCGCCACCGCCCGCCGAACCGCCCGCCGCTCACCTTCAGAGCAACATTTGAGGTTCGCTCCAGGGGACAGGGGACAGGGGACAGGGGACAGGGGACAGGGAAACGCGAGGGAACTCGCGAGGGAACAAGGGAACAGAGGAGACCTTGGAGCCGGGCGGGGTCAGCGCCCGCGCAGCGCCGGATGGTCCGCGACCACGGTGCAGCTGCCCGGAGCGACCTCCGTGAACCCCGCGTCCCGCACCAACGGCAGCCCGCTCGCCGTCAGCTCACGCCACGCTTCAGGCGTCGCGGTGCGCACGGCGAGCGGGAAGCCCGCCTCGCGCCAGGCGGTGCGCTCCTCGTCCGACAGCTCCCACCAGGCGAGCTGCGCGCCGTGCCCGGCCTGCGCCATCGCCTTGCCCGCCGACATCCCGACGTCCGGGCTCATCCACAGCACGATCGTCCCCGCCTCGGCCCCCGGCGGCGCCTCGGGATCGTCGAGATCGGTTCCGGACACCTGAAGCTTCGCCAGCTCCTTCGGCCACCCGTCCAACGGCACGGGCGGAAACACCCGCACCTCGGCCGCCTTCCCGGTCACGGTGATCCCCGGCAACTCCCCGGCCCGCCGCCACTCCGCCCCCCGAGCCCGCCGTACGACCTTGCGGATCCGCGCGTCCTGCCAGTCCCGCATGACCTGGGCCCATGCGCCGTCGCCCAGCGAGCGCTCGTCGGCCAGGAGGGTCAGGACGGCGCGCGCGGCCGTCTCCAGCGCGTCCGTGCGCGCCGGGGGAGCGGCCCGCTCGACCCGGACCACCAGGGGCAGGACGAACTGCGGAGCCTCGTCGCGCGTCGAACGCCCGGAACGGAAAGGGCTGTCGCCGGGAACGGACGGAACGGATGGAACGGCTGGATCACTGGTCACGTCCTCCAGTCTGCCAGGTGGAAGATCGGTTCCTCCCGGCGTCTTCCCGGCGCTTTCCCGGCGCTATTCCGGTGTCTTCCGCATGTGCGAAAGGGACGGTCCGTATGCGAGGTGAGATGCGGCTGGAGGCAGTCGGCCGCCGCTACGGGCTGCGCGGCCCCTGGGTGCTGCGCGGCGTCGATCTGGCCGTCGCCCCCGGCGCCCTCGTCCGGGTCGAGGGCGCCAACGGCACCGGCAAGTCCACGCTGTTGCGCCTGCTGGCCGGGATCGACGCCCCCACCGAGGGCCGCGTCGCCGGGCGCCCGCGCACGGCCTACGTCCCCGAGCGCTTCCCGTCGGCGCTCCCCTTCACCGCGTCCGGCTACCTCGCCCACCTCGGCGCCGTGCACGGACTGTCCCGTCCGGCGGCCGCCCGCGCCGCCGAGGAGTGGCTGGAGCGCTTCGGCGCCGCCGCGTACGCGCGTACGCCGATGACGCGGCTGTCGAAGGGCAGCAGCCAAAAGGTCGCGGTCGCGCAGGCCCTGCTCGCCGAACCGGAGCTGCTCGTCCTCGACGAGGCGTGGACGGGGCTGGACACCGATGCCCGTGCCGAGCTGGAGCGGGCCGTCGCCGAGCGGACCGCCGCCGGGGGCGCGGTGGTGTTCGTCGACCACGATCCGCACCGCCTCGCGGGGGCGCCGGACACGACGTACGCCGTCGTCGAGGGCTCCCTCGAGCTCCGTACGGGGCAGGCCGCCGCGCCCTCCGGTCCGCATGTCGTCATCGAGGTCCAGGGCCCGCCGGGCGGCCGACCGCCCGCCGAGGGGGACCGGACCGCCGCCGTCGAGGAGGTGGGCCCCGGCGCGTACCGGCTCGCCGTCCCCGCCTCCCACTCCGACGTCCTGCTCCGCTCCCTGCTGACCGCGCGCCCGCCGTGGCACGTGGTGAGCGTCCGTCCAGACGAGAGCCGCCCATGACCGCCCTCCTGCGCTACCAGACCGCCCTGCTCGTGCGCTCGCAGCGCTGGCTGCCCCCGTTCCTCCTCTACGCCGTCTTCCTGGGCGTCGGTGTGCAGGGCGGCCAGCCGCTGCTGGACTCCCTCGGGTACACGGCCGCGTTCCTGCTGCCGGTGGCCGCCTGGCTGGTGCGGATCTGCGTGACCAACGAGCCCCCGGCCGCCCGTACCGTCGTAGCGGCGGCGGTCGGACCCGTGCGGGCGCACCTGGCCTGCGTCCTGGTCGCCCTGACCACGTCCGCCGTGCTCGGTACGGCCGCGACCGTGATCGTCACGCTGATCAGCGACCCGGTCAGCGCCGACCACCAGAAGCGCATCCCCGTCCTCGAGGCCGCGGGCGCCGGTCTGCTCGCCGTGCTGACCTGCGCCCTGCTCGGCGCGGCCGTCGGCGCGCTCACCGCGTGGCCGGTGCTGCGCTCGCCCGGCCGGGCGGTCCCGGCGCTGCTGCTGGCGGCCCTGCTGGCGCTGGTGGTCACCGGTTCCCCGGCGCAGGCGGCCGTCAGCGGCCTGGTCGGGGGCTCGCAGTCGGCGACGGTCCACCTGCCCGTCCTGCCCCTGGTCGCCGCAGCCCTGCTGGCCGCCGCCGCGACGGCCACGGCCTGCGCGCTCACCTCCCGCCGGTCACCCTGAGCAGGCACGGTCACCCCGAGCAGGCGGTCACCCTGAGCAGGCGGTCACCCTGAGCAGGCGGTCACCCCGAGCAGGCGGTCACCCTGAGCAGGCGGTCCGCTGCGCCTCCTGCCACTCGCAGACGGGGCACAGCGTGATCCCCTTGTACGACTCCGGGTACTCCGTCGGCTTCCGGCACAGCACGCACTCCGCGTACGGCGGCCCCTCGGCCTCGTCTGGGGCCACGGTCGGCCCGGTCGCGTCGATCAGGCAGTAGTCCCGGTCACCGGCGTCGCTCATGCCTCCAGCGTACGAGGCTCACCGTCGCCCGTCGGCCGCGCCGATCAGCTCGGACACCTTCACGAACCGGTACCCCTGCCGGCGCAGCTCCGGCACGATCGCGCGCACCGCCCGCTCGGTCGTCGGGGCGGCGCTGCGCGTGCAGTGCATGACCACGACCGACCCCGGCTGCACGCCCTCCAGCACCTGCCGGGCCACGGCGTCCGCGTCCGTCGCGAACGCGTCCCCGCTCACCACGTCCCACTGCACCGCGGTCACGCCGGCGCCGCTCACCGCGCGCAGCGCCCGCTTGTCGTAGCAGCCGCCGGGGAAGCGGAAGTAGGGCAGCGCGTCCGGCACGCCCGCCTTGCGGAAAGCGGTGTACGCGCGTTCCACGTCCGCCCGCATCCGGTCCTGCGGCACGGTCGGCAGGCCGTAGCAGTCGTCGGTGAAGGCGTAGTGGCTGTAGGAGTGGTTGGCGATCTCGAAGCGCGGGTCGCGGCCGAGGGAGCGGGCCTGGTCCGGGTACTCCTCGGCCCATCGCCCGGTCATGAACACGGTGGCCGGCACCTTCAGCGTCCGCAGTGCCGTGATCAGCCCCGGGTTGTCGAAGTGCTCGCCGGCCGCCGCCCGGGGCCCCTGATCGGCGGTCATGTCGGCATCGAAGGTCAGTGCGACGGTCTTGTCGCCGGTGCGGGGCCCGTGCCGGAAGACGGGGGTGAGGCCGGCCGGGCCCGGGGCCAGGGTGGGGGGCCGTGACGGGGCGGCGGAGGCGGCGGAAGAGGAAGGGTGAGCAGGGGCCGGCCGTGGGGCGTGCGGCTGCGGGGCCCGGGAGGCGCCGCAGGCGGCCAGGGCGGCGCCGAGGGCGCAGACGGCGGCGAGACGGCGTACGGGAACGATCACGGTATGAAGATATGAGCAATGGATGGCTTTTCCGGGCCCGGGACGTGCGCGCCCGGACGGAGTCACCCGCCCGGGCCACGCCCGCCGGTCCGGTCAGCGGCGCACGTCAGCCGCGCACGTCAGCCGCGCACGTCAGCCGTGCCAGGGCCCCGTCACCGCGAACGTCGTGCCGGGCGTGTAGCAGTTGACGTACATCGTCCGGCCGTCGGGGGAGAAGGTGACGCCGGCGAACTCGCCCCACTCCGGGGCCTCGGGCGTCCCGATGGTCTGGCGGCCGCGGGCCATCGGGTAGACCTCGCCGCCGCGTGTCACGCCGAAGACGTGCTGGGCGCCGTTGCCGTCCTCGCAGACCATGAGACCGCCGCTGGGGGCGAGGCAGATGTTGTCCGGGGACTCGCCGGGGAGCTGGACGTCCGTGTCGGGGCCGAAGACGATCACCAGGGTCAGCCGGCGGCGGGAGGGGTCGTAGCGCCAGATCTGGCCGTAGTGGTCGGCTGCCGAGCCGTCCGCGCCCCGTGCGAACGACGACACGAAGTACACGCACCGCCCGCCCCAGTAGCAGCCCTCGAGCTTCTGTGCGTGCGTGATGCCCCTCGGGCCGAAGTCCTGGAGCCGTACGGGGGTTTCGGCCGCCAGCGGGTCCGGTACGTCGACCCACTCGATGCCGTCGAAGACGGCGCCGGCGTCCTGGATCGAGGACAGGTCCGCGACGCCGGGGACGCGCATCGCCTGGAGCCGGCCGCCGGCGCGCAGAGAGCCCACTCCGCCCAGCGGCTTCTGAGGCAGAAAGCGGTAGAAGAGGCCGAACGGCTTGAGGAACGCGTCCTCCGTCTCGTAGACGATCCCGCGGTGCGGGTCGACGGCGATCGCCTCGTGCTGGAATCGGCCCATCGCGGTCAGCGGGACGGCGCCGGTACGCCGGGGGTCGGACGGGTCGACCTCGAAGATGAAGCCGTGGTCCTTCGTGTAACCGTTCGTGCCCGCCTTGTCCTCGGTCTCCTCGCAGGTCAGCCAGGTGTGCCAAGGGGTGGGTCCGCCCGCGCAGTTGACGGCCGTACCGGCGACGGCCACGCGCTCCGACAGCACCGTGTTGCGGGAGTCCAGCGTCAGGGCCGTACAGCCGCCCTTGCCGGCCGGGTCGTAGGTCAGGCCCTCGACGGTGGGGACGGGATGTGCGGCGGTGGGGCGGTTCTCGTGGTTGCGGACCAGGTGGACGCGGCCGCCTCGGCCGGGGAGGGCGGTCATGCCGTCGTGGTTGGAGGGGACCGGGCCCTCACCGGAGCGCAGCGGGTCGCCCTCGCGGGAGAGGACCCGGTAGCGGAAGCCCTCGGGGAGGTCGAGCAGGCCGTCCGGGTCGGGCACGAGCGGGCCGTAGCCGCTGTGGCCGACGGGCTGCGCGGCGGCGGTGCCGGCGAAGAGGTCGGAGAGGGCGCCGGTGAACGCGATGCCCGCTCCCAGGGCACCGGAGCGGGCGAGGATCTGACGTCGTGTCGCAGACATGCGGGAACCTTCCTGCTGGCGGACAGGAACTGCGGAACTGTGATCCCGCTGTGTCTATCACCCGACACGCGCCTCGGGAACCACGCGTGTACCACGTGTCACGGGTCTACGGACCGCTGTGGAGGCTGCGGGGGAAGCGGTTGCGGGGGCTGCGACGGAAACTGCGGTGGAAGCGGTTGCTGAGGCGGTTGCTGGGGCTGCTGCTGGGGTTGCTGTGGGGACTGTTGCGAGGGCTGTTGCTGGGCCTTCTCCAGGAAGCGCAGGAGCTCCACCGGGAAGGGCAGGACGAGGGTGGAGTTCTTCTCGGCGGCCACGGCCACCACCGTCTGCAGCAGCCTCAGCTGGAGCGCGGCGGGCTGCTCGGACATCTCCTTGGCCGCCTCGGCGAGCTTCTTCGACGCCTGGAGTTCGGCGTCGGCGTTGATGATCCGGGCGCGCCGCTCACGGTCGGCCTCGGCCTGGCGGGCCATGGAGCGTTTCATCGTGTCCGGCAGCGACACGTCCTTGATCTCGACGCGGTCGATCTGCACGCCCCAGCCGATGGCAGGGCTGTCGATCATCAGCTCCAGGCCCTGGTTGAGCTTCTCCCGGTTCGACAGCAGGTCGTCCAGGTCGCTCTTGCCGATGATCGACCGCAGGGAGGTCTGCGCCATCTGCGAGACGGCGAAACGGTAGTCCTCGACGTTGATGAGCGCGGCCGTCGCGTCCACGACCCGGAAGTACACGACCGCGTCGACCCGCACGGTCACGTTGTCGCGGGTGATGCCCTCCTGGGCCGGAATGGGCATCGTCACGATCTGCATGTTGACCTTGCGCAGCCGGTCCACGGCCGGGATGACCAGCGTGAACCCCGGCGGGCGTACCTCGCCGCGCAGCCGGCCGAGCCGCAGGACCACCCCGCGCTCGTACTGCTTGACCACCCGTGCGGCCGCACCGAGATAGGCGGCCCCCGCGACACCGACCACCGCGGCCACGCCCAGCAGCTCCTGGAGCATGACGACCTCCTCGGGAAGAGGGCCGTTCCGTCTGCTCCTGCAACGATATGCCCGCCGCCAGGCCCGGGGCCACGCCCCGAGCCCCGGGCCGGACGGCGAGCGCCGGGGGCTACCCGGCCGTCACCGGTTCCGTCACCTTCACCGGCTCCGTACCGACCGCGCTGTGGCGTTCGGCCCAGGTTTCCAGGGCCGTACGGCAGGCGTGGTCGAGGTGGTGCAGACCGGAGAGGTCCAGCTCGACCGGGCGGTCCTGCGGGAGGGCCTCCAGGCTGTCGAGGATCTTCGGCAGCCGCAGGAAGGTCGCGTTGCCCGACAGATACGCCTGGACGGGACCCGCGCCCTTGTCCACGACCTCCATCTTGAGGTGCGAGGCCTCCCAGGCGGTCTTGGCGACGGCGAGCGCGAGACCGATGAGGACGCCCTCGAACATGCTGACCGCGACGATCGACACGGCCGTGACCACCAGGATCAGCGCCTCGCCGCGATGCTCGCGCCACAGTCCCGCGATCGCCCGGACGGGGACGAGCTTGGCGCCGGCGTGGACGAGGATGCCCGCCAGCGCCGGGATCGGGATGTACGCCAGCACGCCCGGCAGCAGCGCCGCGAACAGCAGCAGCCACACCCCGTGCAGCACCCGGGACGCCTTGGTCCGGGCGCCCGCCTGGACGTTGGCCGCGCTGCGCACGATCACCGCGGTCATCGGCAGGGCGCCGAGCGCACCGCAGAGCGCGTTGCCCGCGCCCTGCGCGATCAGCTCCTTGTCGTACTCGGTGCGCGGGCCGTCGTGCAGCCGGTCCACCGCCGCCGCGCTGAACAGCGACTCGGCGGACGCGATCAGGGTGAACGCGACGATCGTGCCGAGCAGTCCGACGTGCGCCAGTTCGCCGAAGGCGGCCAGGGACGGCGGCTGGATCGAGCCGAGCAGACCCTGCACCTCGACGGTGGCCACCGGCAGGTCCAGCAGCAGGGCGGCGAGCGTCGCCAGGCCCACTGCGGCGAGCGGGCCGGGCACCGTGCGGACCTTCGCCGGCAACCGCTTCCACAACACGAGCACGGCGATGGTGCCGGCTCCGAGCGCGAGCGAGGCCGACGCGGCGGCGCTGCCACCCGCGTCCACGAGCGCCTCGGGCAGCCCGGCGATCTTCCCCGGGCCGGACTCCGGGGCCTTGGCGCCGACCACCGAATACAGCTGACCGGCGATCAGCACCAGGCCGATTCCGGCCAGCATGCCCTCGACGACGGAGACCGAGATGGCCCGGAAGTAGCGCCCCAGCTTGAGGGCGCCCATGGCGATCTGCAGGGCGCCCGTGGCGAGGACGATCACTCCGAGGGCGGGCAGGCCGAACTCCCGCACCGCCTCGAAGACCAGCACGGTCAGACCGGCCGCGGGACCGGACACCTGCAGACTGCTGCCGCGCATCAGACCGGTGACGAGACCGCCGACGATGCCGGTGACGAGCCCGAGCTCGGCCGGCACGCCGGAGGCCACGGCCACGCCCACGCACAGCGGGAGCGCGACCAGGAAGACGACGAGTGAAGCAGCGAAGTCCTGCTTCAGATGAGGGAACCTGGCTATTCGACGGGTGTTCTCGGTCATCGCGGCGCTCACAGGGCCTGGAAGCCGTCGGTGTCCACGCGGTGCTCCAGCACGGCGCCGGTGTGCACCTCGTAGTACCAGCCGCGCACCCGCAGCCGGCCGTCGGCCACCCGCTTCTCCACGCACGGGTAGGAGCGCAGCCGCAGCAGTTGGGCGAGCACGTGGTTCTGCACCGCCAGGGCGACCGTCGGGTCGTCCGGGTCGGCGGCCGACGGCTCGTCCGCGGCGTGGGCGAGCCAGTCGCGGACGGCTGGGACGCCGTCGAGGTCGTCGCCGCGCACCAGCGCGCCGACGGCCCCGCAGTGGGAGTGGCCGCAGACGACGATGTCCTGGACGCCGAGCACCTCCACGGCGTACTCGATGGTGGCGGCCTCGCCGGTGGGACGTTCGGAGAGGTAGGGGGGCACGATGTTGCCCGCGGTGCGCAGCTCGAAGAGCTCGCCGGGGCGGGCGCCCGTGATCAGCGCGGGAACGACCCGCGAGTCGGAGCAGGTGATGAACAGGACCTGCGGGGACTGGCCTTCGGCCAGCTTGGCGAACTCCTCAGGGCGCTGTCCGAACGTACGGGCGTTGTCGATGAGGGGCTGCATGACGTGGTGACTCCTCCTGGCGCGCGTGGGGGCGCGTCGGACGTGCAGGACACAGGACAGGTGGGGGAAGCGCTGTTCTGCTCTGCTCTCTCAGCAGCGGAAGATCTGAAGTGCCGCGGGAGAGTGGGCCGTCGAGGATCTCGACGAGCGATGGTGGGGCTCGGCCGGCCGGGCTGGCTGGTGGGCGGCCGCGGGATCCAGCGCCAGCAGCGCGCGCTCGGGCTCCTGGGAGGCCGGCGCGGCGGCGACGGTGGCGCGGTGCCGGTCGCGGGGGCGCGCCGGGTCGGCGGGACCGCCGATGGGGGTCCCCCCGCTCGAGGCCGTTCGAGAGTGGGGGTGGTCGCAGCCGCGCATCGTGACGATCTCGTCGCGCAGGGCTTTGACGGAGGGTTTGATTCCGGGCTGAGCCTTGGCCTCGACCTGACGCGTTGTGTATGCGTGTGCGAAGGAAGACGTGGCAGCGAAGAACGGGAGGGCGAGCAGAACGGCGGCGAGGAGCGAAACCACGGTCCGGGCCGTCGTACCTCGGAACATGTGCCCCCCTCCGGATGGTTCGCGCTTCTAGTCCATACCAACGACTGGTCAACGACTGGTCAAGAAACACGTTAACCCTGCGAAGTTGTTTGCAGGGTTAACTCGGCGTTTCGAGAAGGAGTGCGCCTCAAAAGAGTGCGTTGTCTGGCGCGAACCGGTCCTTGACCTGGAAGGGGGAGATCGACTAGAGGCTGTGCCGGCGGGTGCTAGTGCTGTGACCGCATAGGTTCGCCGGGTCGGCGGTCGTGGCGGTTGCATGTGCGGTGACATCCGATCCGACCGCTGGAGGCGCGGTGGCCGAGCCCGTCCGTGTGCGCAGACTGACCGACCACGAGGGGCAGAAGCTGCAGCAGATCGTGCGCCGGGGCAGCACGAGTTCGGTGCGCTACCGGCGGGCGATGATGCTGCTGGCCTCCGCTGGAGGAAAACGGGTGCCGGGAACACGCTGGCCGCGCTGAAATCGATCCGCGCCGCCCGGCCCGACGGCGCACCGATCTACGTGATCCTGGACAACCTGTCCGCCCACAAGGGCGCGCCGCGAGCGGGCCAGACAGGCCAAGCGTGAGCGCATCATGACCGCAGCCCGCGAACTGTTCGCCGCACATGGCGTCAGCGGGGTCACGGCACAGCAGCCGGCCGTGCCCGCAGGTCCGCCCCGTCCCGTTCGGCCGCGCCCGGAGCCCCGGGACCGGTCGGTCCCGGGGCTCCGGTCCCGCTCCACCTGCCCGCAGCCGACCCGGCCGGGGCGGCCGGCGTCAGGCGACGCTCAGGACGATCTTCCCGGTGGTGCGGCCCTGCTCGCCGATCTCGTGCGCCTTCGCGGCCTCGGCCAGCGGGACGACGGTCTCGACCACGGGCGTGAGCGCGCCCCGCTCGGCCAGGGCGGCGATCTCGCGCAGACCCAGGTGGTCGGGCTCGACCAGCATCCACACCGCCCGCACGTGGCCGGGGACGTCGGCGGGGACGTCGTCGGGGCCGGGCAGGGTGATCAGCCGGCCGCCCGGGCGCAGCACCGTCAGGGACCGCTCGGCGTTCTGGCCGCCGAGCCCGTCCAGCACCACGTCCACGTCCACGACGGCGTCCTCGAAGCGGACCGTGCGGTAGTCGATCACCTCGTCCGCGCCCAGCTGCCGCAGCAGGTCGTGCTTGCCGGCGCTGGCCGTGCCGATGACGTACGCGCCGCGGGCCTTCGCGATCTGCACGGCCAGGTGGCCGACCCCGCCGGCCGCCGCGTGCACCAGCACCCGCTCACCGGCGCGCACCCCGGCGGTGTCCACCAGGGCCTGCCAGGCGGTCAGCGCGGCCAGCGGCAGCGCCGCCGCCTGCACGTGGGTGAGGTTCGCCGGCTTGGGCGCGAGGTGGCGGGCCGGGGCGACGACGTACTCGGCGTAGGCGCCGGCCTGCCGCGGGAACAGCGGCATGCCGTACACCTCGTCCCCGGGGCGGAACATCCCCACGCCCGGTCCGACGGCCTCCACGGTGCCCGAGACGTCCCAGCCGACCGCCGGGACCTCGCCCCACTCGATCAGGGCCCCGCTGGCCCGGGTCTTGAAGTCCACCGGGTTCACACCGGCCGCGTGGACCCGCACCAGGACCTCGTTCAGTCCCGGCTCGGGCCGGGCGACCTCACGCTCCACTAGCACCTCCGGTCCGCCCCACTGCTCCACGACCACCGCACGCATGCTGTCCGCCTCACTTTTCCGTCTTGATCGGATACCGGCCGCCCGGGTCCTTCCCGGCGCGACGCAGTCCACGATCCGGCACCCGCCCCCACCATGGTGTTGGCCGTTTGGCCACTGTGTGACAGGATCTGGCCATGAGTGAGATGCCGTGGCCGTGCACCGACCCCCTCCCCGACCCGAGCGCCGGCGCGGCCGGGCGGCACCGCATCGCCGTCCTCGCCCTGCCCGGCGTCCCGCCCTTCGAACTCGGCATCCCCTCCCGCGTCTTCGGCAGCGTCCTGGACGCCGACTCACGCCCGCTGTACGAGGTCACCGTCTGCACCGCCGACGGCGCCCCGGTCCTCAGCGACGCCGGGTTCACCGTGCAGCCCGCGGCCGGTCCCGAGGCCCTGGCCGCCGCGGACACCGTGATCGTCCCGCCCACGCACGCCATGCCCGAGCTGGCCAGCGGCGGCCCGCTGCCGCCCGAGGTCACCGCGGCCATCGCCGGCATCCGGCCCGGCACCCGCCTGGTGTCCATCTGCACCGGCTCCTACGTCCTGGCCGCCGCGGGCCTCCTCGACGGCCGGCCCGCCACCACCCACTGGCACCTCGCCCCCGAGTTCCGCCGCGCCTACCCCCGCGTCAAGGTCGACGAGGAGGTCCTCTTCGTCGACGACGGCGACGTCCTGACCTCCGCGGGCGTCGCCGCCGGCGTCGACCTGTGCCTGCACATGATCCGCCGCGACCACGGCGCCGCCGCCGCCAACCGCGCCGCCCGCATGTGCGTCGTCCCGCCCTGGCGGGACGGCGGCCAGGCCCAGTACATCGACCGCCCGGTGCCCGAACCCACCGTCGCCACCACCACCGCCACCCGCGCCTGGGCCCTGGAACACCTCGGCGAACCCCTCACCCTGAACCGCCTGGCCGAACACGCCCGGATGAGCCTGCGCTCCTTCACCCGCCGCTTCCGCGACGAGGTCGGCATGACCCCCGTGCAGTGGCTCACCGCGCAACGCCTGGAACTGGCCAAGCAGTTGCTGGAGACCACCGACCTGTCCATCGACCTGGTCGCCCACCGCTGTGGCTTCGGCTCCGCCAACTCCCTGCGCGCCCACATGCGCACCGCCTTCGGTGTCTCACCCGCCTCCTACCGCCGCACCTTCCATACCGACGACCTGGTGGAAGCGGGCGTCTGAGGACACATCAGCGCCGCACATACCCGCTCCGCGGGCCGGCCGGGATCCGCCTGATCATCCGCTGCCGGTGCCCCCTCCAGCGGAGGCCGGCAGCATCATCGCCCGCCGGTAGCGCACCGAACTCGTGCTGCCCCGGCGCACGATCTGCTGCAGCTTCTGCCCCTCGTGGTCGGTCAGTCCGCGCACACGGACGGGCTCGGCCACCGCGCCTCCAGCGGTCGGATCGGATGTCACCGCACATGCAACCGCCACGACCGCCGACCCGGCGAACCTATGCGGTCACAGCACTAGCGCGTCTCGACGAGCCGACCCGCGTCGCGGGCCAGCGCCGTGAGGCGGGAGATCGCCCGGAAGTACTTCTTGCGGTACCCGCCGTTGAGCATCTCCTCGCTGAACAGCCGGTCGAAGGGGAGCCCGGCGGCCAGCACCGGGACCTCGCGGTCGTAGAGCCGGTCGGCCAGGACGACGAGCCTGAGGGCCGTCGACTGGTCGGGAATCGGCCCCACGTCGGTCAGGCACACCGCGTTCAAGCCGTCGGCCAGGGCGCCGTAGCGGCTGGGGTGGACCTTGGCGAGGTGCTCCAGCAGGTGCGGGAAGTCGTCGAGCGAGGCGCCCTGGACGGCGTACGCCGTCTTCGTCACCTGTTCCTCGGAGAACGGCGCCGGGGCCTGCGGCAGCCCGCGGTGGCGGTAGTCCTCGCCGTCGATGCGCAGCGGGCGGAAGTGCGCCGACAGGCCCTGGATCTCGCGCAGGAAGTCGGCCGCCGCGAAGCGGCCTTCGCCGAGTTTTCCGGGGAGCGTGTTGGAGGTGGCGGCCAGCGCGACCCCGGCGTCGACCAGCTTGCCGAGCAGCGTGGAGACGAGGACGGTGTCGCCCGGGTCGTCCAGCTCGAACTCGTCGATGCACAGCAGGCGGTGCCCGGAGAGCGTACGGACCGTCTGCTGGAAGCCGAGGGCGCCGACGAGGTTGGTCAGCTCGACGAACGTGCCGAACGCCTTGAGCGCGGGCTCGGCCGGGGTGGCGTGCCAGAGGGAGGCGAGGAGGTGGGTCTTGCCGACGCCGTAGCCGCCGTCGAGATAGACCCCGCGCGGGCCGGCCGCCGCCCTGGGCGTCTTCGCCCTGCCGAAGCCGAGGAACCCCCGTTTGGCGGTACCGACGGCGTGCGCTCCGCCGAGCCCGCCCGCGAAGCTCTCCAGGACCCCGACCGCCTCGGTCTGGCTGGGCTGGTTCGGGTCCGGGAGGTACGTGCTGAAGCGGACCGAGTCGAAGCGCGGCGGCGGCACCATCTCGGCGACCAGCCGGTCCGCGGGGACGAACGGCTCACGGGCGCAGAGGGACGCGGGGGCCGCGTCGGCTATCGGGCCGGTGCGCGGGGCGGTGGAGGAGGACGACACGGTTCCCCATGCTAAGCCTCGTGCCAGACTGCCTCGCATGCGACGGCTGTTCCCTGTGACCGACCAGACAGTGGCGACGGACCTCGGCGGGAGGCCGCTCGGCGGCTCCGGCGGCGGAGGCGGTACGCCCGGGGCCCCTGATGTGCGGGGGGACCGCGATGCGCCCGGGAATCGGGAGTGGAGCCTCGACGAGCTCGCCGACGCCTACGCCTACCCCGAGCCCGCGCCCGAGCCCGCGCCCGTTGGCCCGCAGCCCGGGGCCGGAGCGCCGCGGCCCTGGCTGCGGGCCAACATGGTGTCCACGCTCGACGGCGCCGCCCATCACGACGGGCGCTCCCAGGGCATCTCCACCGCGACCGACATGCGGATCTTCGGCACGCTGCGAGGGCTCGCGGACGTGGTGGTCGTCGGCGCGGAAACGGTACGCCTGGAGGGCTACCGTCCGGCACGCGCGCGTGCGGAGTTCGCCGAGCGGCGCGCGGCGGCCGGGCAGGCGCCCGCTCCGACGATCGCCGTGGTCACCGCCAGCCTCGACCTGGACTTCTCGCTCCCCCTCTTCGCCTCGCCGCAGGCGCCCACCCTGATCCTCACCGGCGCGTCCGCCGCGCCTGACAGGGTGGCCGCCGCGGAGAAGGCCGGCGCCCGGGTGGTGGTCGCCGGCGACGGCGTGGGCGTGGAGCCCGCACGCGTCGTACGGGCGCTCGGCGAGCTCGGGCACACCCGGCTGCTGACCGAGGGCGGGCCCCGGCTGCTGGGGCAGTTCGTCGCCGCCGAGGTGCTCGACGAGCTCTGTCTGACCCTCTCGCCGATGCTCGTCGCGGGCGACGCCCAGCGGATCGCGGGCGGGCCCTCGGTCCCGGTCCCGCGGCGGTTCGCCCTGGTGTCCCTGCTGGAGGAGGACGGGTTTCTGTTCGGGAGGTACGGCAGGGTCTGATCCGTGCGCCGTCCGGGACTCCCGGAACGGACTCCCGGAACGGACCCCCGGAAACGGAGCCCCGGAGACGGAGTCCCGGAAACGGGCTCCCGAAACGGCGGAATCTTCCGTTCCGGTTAGCTTCGGGTGGGCAGACTAGGACTCGCAGACCCCGTGCGAACACGGGGAAGGATGGTTTCCGCAGGGCCGGGAAAGCGGCTCACGGAAGTTTGAGGGCCACGGGGGTCCTCGCATGAGAATGGGGCGCTGGTGTTCACAAGCGTGTTGATGATCGAGAAGGCCCTGACGTCCGCCGACGTGGAGTTCGTCACCACCTTGCACGGGGACGAGGCGGTGTCCTTCCATGTGCTGCTCCAGCCGCGCGGCGATCAGGCCGACCGGCTGTTGAGAGCCATCGACGACATCGCCCTCGGCGAGCTGGACGAGGCGACCCGCGAGCGGGAGACGCCCGAGGGGCAGGACGCTGCGGCGCTCGGGGTGCAGGCCCTGGAGGTGTCGCTGGAGGCGCTGCACGGGGCGGGCAGCGAGGCGGTGGGGCGGCTGGTCGAGGACCATCCGCTGGACGCGCTGAAGGCGCTGGTCGAGGAGACCGGGGCGGACGAGGTGATCGTCCTCACCGATCCCCACTACGTGGAGGAGTTCTTCCACCGGGACTGGGCCTCCCGGGCCCGGCACAAGGTGGGGGTGCCGGTGCTGAAGCTGTTCTCGCACAGCAAGGCGTAGCACCAACGGGCCGCCGGGGTGCGTCGGTCACGGCCCCGCGCCCCTGCGGCGGATGCGGCGGGCTGCGCGGAATAAGGTTGGGGGCGCACTCACCGTCGTACCGCACCCTGGGAGACAACGCATGGCACCCGGCCTTCCTTCCGCCATGGACCGACCGCACTTCATCGGCATCGGCGGCGCCGGGATGTCGGGGATCGCGAAGATCCTCGCCCAGCGCGGGGCCGCGGTGGCGGGCAGCGACGCCAAGGAGTCCGAGACCGCGGCGGCGCTGCGGGCGCTGGGCGCCACCGTGCACATCGGGCACGCGGCCGGGCACCTCGCCGACGACGCGAGCTGTGTGGTCGTGTCGTCGGCGATCCGCAAGGACAACCCGGAGCTGGCCCGCGCCGCGGAGCTCGGCATTCCGGTGGTGCACCGGTCCGACGCCCTCGCCGCGCTGATGGACGGGCTGCGGCCGATCGCCGTGGCCGGCACGCACGGCAAGACGACCACCACCTCGATGCTGGCCGTCTCCCTGTCCGAGCTGGGCCTGAGCCCCTCCTACGCGATCGGCGGCGACCTGGACGTCCCCGGCTCCAACGCGCTGCACGGCGAGGGCGAGATCTTCGTCGCCGAGGCGGACGAATCGGACCGCAGCTTCCACAAGTACGCGCCCGAGGTCGCGATCGTCCTCAACGTCGAGCTCGACCACCACGCCAACTACGCGTCGATGGAGGAGATCTACGAGTCCTTCGAGACGTTCGCCGGGAAGATCGTGCCCGGTGGCACGCTGGTGATCACCGCCGACCACGAGGGCGCGCGGGAGCTGACGCGGCGGATCGAGGGCGTGCGCGTGGTGACGTACGGGGAGGCCGCGGACGCCGACGTACGGGTGCTGTCCGTCGTTCCCCAGGGGCTGAAGAGCGAGGTCACCGTCCTGCTCGACGGGCAGGAGCTCACCTTCGCGGTGTCCGTGCCCGGTCGGCACTACGCGCACAACGCGGTCGCCGCGCTGACCGCGGGCGTGGCGCTGGGCGTCCCGGCGGCGGAGCTGGCGTCCGCGCTGGCCGCGTACACGGGCGTCAAGCGGCGGCTGCAGCTCAAGGGCGAGGAGGCGGGGGTCCAGGTCATCGACTCCTACGCGCACCACCCCACGGAGATGACGGCGGACCTGGAGGCGATGCGCGCGGCGGCCGGCGACGCCCGCATCCTGGTCCTCTTCCAGCCCCACCTCTTCTCCCGGACGCAGGAGCTGGGCACGGAGATGGGCCGGTCGCTGGCGCTCGCGGACGCCTCGGTCGTGCTCGACGTCTACCCGGCGCGCGAGGACCCGATCCCGGGCGTGACGAGCGAGCTGATCATCGACGCGGCCCGGGCGGCGGGCGCGGACGTGACCCCCGTGCACGACAAGGCCGAGGCGCCGGACGTGGTGGCGGGAATGGCGAAGGCCGGTGATCTCGTTCTCACCATGGGCGCGGGCGACGTGACCGACCTCGGTCCGCAGATCCTCGACCGACTCGCCCAGAAGTAAACGGGAAGCAACGGAAGTAAGGGGTTGTCCGCCATGTCGTACGACGTCGAAAAGCCCGAGGAGCAGTGGCGGGCGGAGCTGACCCCGGCCGAGTACGCCGTGCTGCGCCAGGCCGGGACGGAGCCCGCCTTCGTCGGGGAGTACACCGACACCAAGACGCAGGGCGTCTACTCCTGTCGTGCCTGCGGCGCCGAACTGTTCACCTCGGACACGAAGTTCGAGTCGCACTGCGGCTGGCCGTCCTTCTTCGACCCGAAGGACACCGACGCCGTCGAGCTCATCGAGGACCGCTCGCACGGCATGGTGCGGACCGAGGTGCGGTGCGCGCGCTGCGGATCGCACCTCGGGCATGTGTTCGCGGGCGAGGGCTATGCCACCCCCACGGACCAGCGGTACTGCATCAACAGCATCTCGCTGCGACTGGCGCCCGCCGAGGACTGACGCCCGCCGAGCCCTGACTGCCCGTCGCGGAAGGGCGAGGCCGGTTCACAGGGCCTCCCGCTGCACCAGCGCCGACAGCACCAGCATGCCGGGCAGCAGCGGGAGCCAGACCGTCAGGACGCGGTAGCCGATGACGGTCGCCGTGGCCAGGGGCAGGGGCGCGCCGTACCCGGCCAGGGCGAAGACCAGGGCCGCGTCCACCGGGCCGATGCCGCCCGGCGCGGGCACGGCCCCGGCCGCGGTGCTCGCAGCGAGGAACGCGAACACCAACTGCGGCCAGGAGACGGGCAGTTCGAGCGCCTTTCCGACCGATGCGACCACGCTCGCCTGGAGCAGCGGCGCGGCGATCGCTCCGCCCCACAGGGGTACGAAACGGGCGGGGCGGGTGTGCAGCTGCCGGGCGTCGGTGAGCGCGGTGCGCACGAAGTCCAGCGCGGGTCGGCGCAGGGGCCGTACCACGGTCAGGGCGACCGCGGCCGCCGCGGGGGCCAGCAGCAGGCCCGCGGCGGCCAGCAGCAGCGTCTGTCGGTCCGGGAGCAGGGCGGCGGGGCGTACGGCGGTGGGGGCCGCCAGCAGGAAGAACAGCAGCAGGGGAGTCTTCGCCAGGGCCCTGACCAGGGAGTACAGGGCGATGGAAGCGGTTGCCCTGGGGAGCGTCACGCCCTGGCGGCGCAGAAAGCGGACGGTGACCGCGTGCGCGCCGATGCTGGCGGGCAGGACGTGGTTCGCGGCGCCCGCGGCGATCTGGGAGGCGAGCAGCAGACCCGGCGGCAGCCGGTCCGGGATCGCGCCCTGACGCACACAGGCGGCGGCGACCCAGCCAAGGGCGGTGAAGAGGAGCCCGGCCAGCAGCCACCAGGGGTCGGCGGCGGCGAGGCGGGCCGCGCCGTCCCGTACGGCGTGCCAGTCGACCGCCGCCCACACCCCGAGCAGCAGGAGCGGCAGCAGGGCCAGGGTGCGGCGGGTACGGCGGGCGGGGAGAGCGGGGAGAGCGGGGAGAGGCGGACGGCGGTCGCCGGCCCGGGGGAGCGGGGAGGCGGGACCGTCGAGCGGGAGCAGGGACACGGCGCACGTCGTCCTTCCGCGTCACGTCCGCGCACGGCGGGGTGACGGATCGGGGGCCCTGAGCGGGGGAGGGGACGGGGGAGAGCTTCCCCTCCGGTGTGACGGCACGGTGTCCGGAAGCCTACGGCGGGCGGGCTGAGGGGCGACCGCGGTGAGGTGGGCGGGGCGGGGTGGGGTGGGGGTGCGGATGTGGGTGCGCAGGGCTGTGAGGGTTCTGCCCGTGCGGGTGCGGAGGGGCTGGGGAGTTCTGCCCGCGTGGGAGAGTTCTGCCCGTGCCCGCCGCGGCTCATCCCGGCGCCGGCCGACGGGCAGTCGCAGGCCACGCCGAGCAGCTCACGCCGAGCCGTCTACCCCGGGCGGGGCCCTTCATCCCGGGAGCGCGCCGCTCCCCCCGCCCGCAGCACCGCCGTGTCCGACCCGGGGTCAGACGTCCGTGTCGCCCACGCACTTCGCGATCTGCCGGATCGGCTGCACCGCCCGGCTCAGCTCCACCAGCGCCGTGTCGGTCTGCGCCGCCCGGTCGGTGATCGCGAGCTCGACGGCCGGGTCGCGGCCGTAGGTGATGAGGACCTTGCGGCCGTCCCGGAACTTCGCGTCCTCGAGGACCCAGTCCACGCCGTTCACGTTCAGGCACCTGTCGACGGTCGGCGCGGGCGGCTCCAGGCCGCAGCGCAGGACCACCGCGCCCTCGCCCCAGGCGGCGACCCCCGCGAGCCTCGGCCCGGACCGCTCCTGTCCGCCGAGGCTGGACGGGTACCCTCGGGCGATCCGGGCGCACTCCGGGGCGTCGCCGCGCGGGGCGGCCGTCACCGCCGGCCCGGCCGGCTCCCCCGCGCGCACCACGAGCACGGCACCGCCGGCGAGCAGCCCGGCCACGGCCAGACACAGACCCGCCCGCACCTGCCGCGACCGTCCCACCCGCCGCACCCGCCGCGTCCATTGCGGCCGTTGCGAAGAACGACCCGTCATCGTCCCGTACCCCCGTCGCGACAGCGCTCTCAGTCGCGCAGCACCTTACGCGGCGCTCCCGTACCGCTCGCGGCCGGTCCCAGGGGCAGGGCGACCGTGAACACCGTCGGCCTCGCCTCCTCGCCCAGCTCCAGCGTGCCGCCGTGCGCCCGTACCAGGGACCGGGCCACGGACAGGCCGAGGCCGCTGCCGCCGCGGTCGCGGCTGCGGGCCTTGTCGACGCGGTAGAAACGGTCGAAGACCCGGTCGCGGTCGCCGGGCGGGATGCCGGGGCCCTCGTCGGCCACCCGCACCCGCGCCGCGCCCGGGGCCAACGACACCGTGACGGACACCGGGGTGCCGGCCGGGGTGTGCACGGCCGCGTTGGTGAGGAGGTTGTCCAGGACCTGCCGGATGCGGTGCGGATCGAGGCGCAGCCGTACGGCGGACGGGCCCGGGGACACCGTCAGGGGGTGGCCGGGGTGGCTCGCGCGGAAGGCGTCGGCCGCCTGTTCGACCAGCTCCACCAGGTCGGCGTCCTCCATCCGCAGCGGCGTCTCCACCTCGGCCGCGTCCAGCCGGGCGAGCAGCAGGAGGTCGTCCAGGAGGACGCCCATGCGGGCGGCCTCGGCGCGCAGCCGGGCCAGATGCCGGTCGCGTTCCTCGGGCGCGTTGGCGGCCGCGTACTGGAAGAGGTCCGCGTAACCGCGTACCGACATCAGCGGGGTGCGCAGTTCGTGCGAGGCGTCCGCGACGAAGCGGCGCAGACGCTGTTCCGCCCGGGCGCGCACCGCGAGCGAGGCGTCGATGTGCTCCAGCATCGTGTTGAAGGCCGTGCGCAGCTCCTCCACCTCCGGGCCGCCGCCGGGTGCGTCCGCGCGCAGCGGGAGCCGGGACGCGGACTCGGAGAGGTCGTGGGAGGCGATTCCGTGCGCGGTGTGCGCCATGTCGCTCAGCGGCTTCAGACCGCGCCGCAGCATCGACCGGCCGAACACCACGAGGGCCAGCAGCGCCAGGCCGAAGGTGACGACCTGGATGGTGATCAGGTGCCGTACGGTGTCCTCGATGTCGTCCAGGGGCGCGCCGCTGACCAGGACCACGCCGGGTTCGACCTCGCAGGCGCGCAGCCGGTACAGGCCCTCGCCCTTGAGGTCCTCGGTGCGCAGGACCTCGGTGCCCGCGGCGGTCTGCGCCTTGGCCAGGGCGGTGAGGTCCTCGATGTCCTCGGGCACGTCGGCCGCGTCCTCGGGCTTGCGCAGCACCGGGGCGCCGTCCGTCACGTCGTACACGGCGTAGTACCAGCGGTAGTACTTCTTCCCCTCCAGCGAGCCGGAGGTCGCGATGCTCTTGGACTGGGCGACCTGGGCCAGCTTCAGCTGGTCGTTGAGCTGGGCCGACAGATAGTCCCGCATATAGGTCGTCAGGGCGGTGCCGACGACGGCGAAGACCACCAGGGCCAGCGCCCCGAGGCCCAGCGCCAGCCGGGTGCCCAGCCGCAGCCGGCGGTACGACCGCCAGCACCGGCGGATCACTCGGCCGCCTGCCGGATCACGTATCCGAAACCGCGTACCGTCTGGATCAGCGGGTCGTCGCCGGTCGCGTCGAGCTTGCGGCGCAGCCGGCTGACGACCAGCTCCACGACGTTGGAACGGCCGCCGAAACCGTATTCCCACACATGGTCGAGGATCTGCGCCTTGGTCAGCACGGTCGGCGACTTGCGCATCAGATAGCGCAGCACCTCGTACTCGGTCGGGGTGAGCGTCAGCAGCTTGCCGTCGCGCCGGACCTCCCGGGTGTCCTCGTCCATCGTCAGATCCGCCACCCGCAGGACCGAGCGCTGGAAGGCGGGGCCCGAGCTGCGCCGCAGCACGGTCCGCAGCCGGGCCATCAGCTCCTCCACGGCGAACGGCTTCACCAGGTAGTCGTCCCCGCCCCGGGTCAGCCCCGCCACCCGGTCGGCGACCCCGTCCCGCGCGGTGAGGAACACCACGGGCACCATGGTCCCCGAGCGCCGCAGCCGGTCCAGCACGCCGAAGCCGTCGATGTCCGGCAGCATCAGGTCGAGCACCACGATGTCGGGATGGAACTCGACGGCGAGGCGCAGCGCCTGCTCGCCGGAGTTCGCGGTGACCGCTTCCCAGCCCTCGTAGCGGGCGACCGTCGCCACGAGGTCGGCGATCGGCGGGTCGTCGTCAACGACGAGGAGGCGTACTTTTTCCACCTGCTCATAGTGCGTCACCCGCCCCCGGACGCCAGACCCGCGTCTCCCGCGCGCGCACATCGATAAACTCTTGAAAGTTGTACGACAGGAAATCGACAGCACCGCACGGACAAGCTCTGTGTTCTAAGGACCCGATCTAGGAGTTTCCGTCCGTGACGACCGTCCAATCGCCTCCCGTTCCCCCCACGGCGATCCGGCCCAAAGTAGTGGCCCGCACCGGCCTGTACGCCGTGCTCGCCGCGAACGCGGCCGTCGTGACCCTCTTCGCCGTCCAGGCGGGCTTCGCCTCCAACGCGCTGGTCGTGCTCGGCCGCTTCGCCGGTCTGTACGGCGCCCTGCTCATGGCGTTCCAGCTGCTCCTGGTGGCCCGGCTGCCCTGGCTCGACCGCCGCATCGGCATGGACCGGCTGACCAACTGGCACCGCTGGACCGGCTTCGGCCTGCTGTGGACGCTGGTCGGACACGTGGTGTTCATCACCTTCGGCTACGCCCAGTCGTCGTCGATGGACCCGGTGAGCCAGCTCGTCGACCTCGCCGAGACCGTCGAGGGAGTGCTGCGCGCGGTCGTCGCGCTGGTGCTGATCCTCGTCATCGGCGGCGTCTCCGCCCGCTGGGCCCGCCGTCGGCTGGCCTACGAGACCTGGCACTTCATCCACCTGTACACCTACGTCGCCGTCGTGCTGGCCTTCACCCACCAGGTCGCCGTCGGCACCACGTTCACGGCGTCGTCCGCCGCCACCGCGTACTGGTACGCCGTGTGGGGCGTCGCCCTCGGCTCCGTGTTCCTGGGCCGGCTGGCGCTGCCGCTCTGGCGCAACTGGCGTCACCAGCTGCGCGTCGAGTCGGTCGTCCCCGAGGCCGACAACGTCGTCAGCGTCTACATCACCGGCCGGGACCTGGACAAGCTCCCCGCCCGCGCCGGCCAGTTCTTCCTGTGGCGGTTCCTGACCAAGGACCGCTGGTGGCAGGCCAACCCCTTCTCCCTGTCGGCCGCGCCCGACGGCGCCCGGCTGCGCCTGACCGCGAAGGCGGCCGGCGACGGCTCCGCCTCCCTGCGCCACCTCGAGCCCGGCACCCGCGTCTTCGCCGAGGGCCCCTACGGCGCCTTCACCGCGATGCACCGCACCCGCCCCGAGGCCGTGCTCATCGCCGGCGGCGTCGGCGTCACGCCCATCCGGGCCCTGCTGGAGGAGCTGCACGGCCACGCCGTCGTCATCTACCGGGTCGCCGCCGACCGGGACGCGGTCCTCTACGACGAGCTGCGCGACCTCGCCCACGCCAAGGGCGCGGAGCTGCACCTGGTGACCGGCCCGCCGGTGCCGGACCAGCTCGCCCCGGACCGGCTCGCGCTGCTCGTGCCGGACATCGCCGACCGGGACGTCTTCCTGTGCGGACCGCCCCCGATGATGAACGCGGTGCTCGGCAGCCTGCGCCGGCTGGACGTGCCCAAGCAGCAGATCCACTTCGAGCGCTTCAGCCTGGCGGGATGAGAGAGACATGAAGCGAGCAATACCTGTCCTGGTCCTGTCCGTCGTGGGCCTCGTGCCGGTCTGGCGCTACGAGGCGTCCACCGGTACGACGTCCACGACCGAGGTCGCCTCGACCCCCTCGGCGTCGTCCTCCACCTCCTCGGGGTCCGCGGGGTCCACCTTCGCGGGTTCGACCGTGAACACGGAGAAGGGCGACGTCCAGGTCCAGGTGACCTTCCAGGACGGCAAGATCACGGCTGTGAAGATGTTGAAGCAGCCGAATCATCCGCAGACGACGGCGGCTGTGCCGAAGTTGATCGCGGAGACGTTGGAGGCGCAGAGCGCGGACATCGACACGGTGTCCGGTGCGACCATCACCAGCGACGGCTACCGGGAGTCCCTCCAGGCCGCGATCGACGCGCAGGCGTCGGCCGCCTCGGCGTCCCCGTCGGCCTCGGCCGCGGAGTCCGCCTCGCAGACCGTGGCCGGTTCGACGGTGAACACGGAGAAGGGCGACGTCCAGGTCCAGGTGACCTTCGAGGGCGACGAGATCACGGCTGTGAAGATGTTGAAGCAGCCGAATCATCCGCAGACGACGGCGGCTGTGCCGAAGTTGATCGCGGAGACGTTGGAGGCGCAGAGCGCGGACATCGACACGGTGTCCGGTGCGACCATCACCAGCGACGGCTACCGGGAGTCCCTCCAGGCCGCCATCGACGCGAAGGGCGCCTGACATGAACCGGGTCGAGCACGTCATGGGCTTCCCCGTCTCGCTGCGCGTCGACGACGTCGACGCGCCCGGCGAGGCGGCTCACGCCGAGGCCGCCGCGGACGCCGTGTTCGCGTGGCTCCGCGAGGTCGACGAGCGGTTCAGCCCGTTCAAGGCCGGCAGCGAGGTGTCCCGGTACGACCGGGGCGAGCTGACGGCCGACGAGCTGAGCGCCGACCTCGTGGAGGTGCTCGACCTGTGCGAGGAGTACCGGGTCGCCACCGGCGGCGCGTTCGACGTCCGGCTGCCCGGCCGGGGCCTGGATCCCTGCGCGGTGGTCAAGGGCTGGTCGGTGCAGCGGGCGGCGGAGCTGCTGACCGGGGCCGGACTCACCCGGTTCTGCCTCAACGCCGGGGGCGACGTGGTCGTCTCCGGCGGGCCCTGGCGGGTCGGCGTACGGCACCCGGAGATCGCCGACAAGCTGTGCGCCGTCCTCGACCTCACCGACGGGGCGGTCGCGACCTCCGCCCGCTATGAACGCGGCGACCACATCCTCGACGGCCGCACCGGCCGCCCGGCGACCGGCCTCGACAGCCTCACCGTCGTCGCCCCGACCCTCACCCTGGCGGACACGGTCGCGACGGCCGCCTTCGCGATGGGCGCGCAGGGCGTGGAGTGGGCGGCGGCGCGGGAGGGCTGCGAGGTGTACGCCGTGCTGCCCGGCGGACGTGTGCTGCGGACCGGCGGGTTTCCCACGGCGGGGGCGACGGCTGCGGCGTGAACGCTGTCGCGTGAACGTGAAGAAGGGCGGGCCGCCGGTGGAAACCGGCGGCCCGCCCTTCGCTGTCTGCGGAGTCTTCTCAGCCGACGTCGGACGCGTCCAGGCGGTACAGGCCGCTGTAGTCCGAGACGGCCGTGCCGTTCTTCTCGACCCAGGTCGAGATCTCGGAGTTCGAGGAGCCCTGACCGCTGTCGCTGACGACGATGTAGTGCAGCTTGCCCGCCTTCACCAGGCTCTTGAGCTTGGCGAGGGTCATCGCGTCGTCGGAGCCGGACCAGCCGCCCATCGAGATGACCGGCTCGCCGGACTCCAGGATGATCGAGGAGGCCGTCTGGTCGGTGGCCACGGCCACCAGCCAGGTCGCGCCGTCCTGGTTCTTCTTCAGGTACGTGATCATCGCGGAGGACACCTGCGTGCCGCCGCCCATGCCACCGCCGCCGGCCTGGCCGTCGGTGCTGCCCGACTCGGCCGTACCGGATTCGGCCGTACCCGACTCGGTGCTGGATCCGTCGGTGGACGAGGAGCCGTTGCCCGACGGGGGCTGGCCCATCGACTGGCCGCTGGAGCTGCCCGATTCGCTCGTGCCGTTCCCCGGGCCGCCGTCGCCGCTGGGCCGCTGGCCGCCGCCCATGCCGCCGCCACCGCCCATGCCGCCGCCGGTGCTCGGACCCGCCGTCGGGTTGGTGCCGTTGGGGCTGGAGCTCGCCGCCGCGGCCGAGTACGCGGCCGGACCGGCGAGCAGGGCCACGACGGCCGCCAGTGCGGCGACGCCCATCAACCGCTGCCGCTTGCTGAACCGGGCGACCAGCAGTCCGATCACCGAGGCCGCTCCCGCGACGCCGGCCACCACCTCGGCGACCGTGTACAGGGCACCGGAGCCGGAGACCCGCTGGAGCAGGACGACCGCCCACACCGAGCTCGCCGCGACCGCGGCCGGCAGCACCCAGCCCCACTTGGCGGCCGAGCCCTCGCGGAAGGCCTTGTACAGCATGACGCCGCCCGCGCCGGCCAGGGCCGCGATGCCGGGGGCCATGGCGGTGACGTAGTACGGGTGGAAGGTGCCCTCGGCGAGGGCGAAGGTCAGGTAGTGGAAGACGAACCAGCCGCCCCACAGCAGCAGCGCGGCCCGCTGGGCGTCGATGCGCGGGGCACGGCCGCGCAGCACCAGACCGCCGATCAGCGCGATGAGAGCGAACGGGATCAGCCAGGAGATCTGACCGCCCATGATCTCGTTGAACAACCGGTACAGGCCCGCTTCGCCGCCGAAGCTGGCGCCGTTGCCCTGCGAGCCCACCGACGAGCTGGCCCCGAAGATACGGCCGAAACCGTTGTAGCCGATGACCAGGTCCCAGACCGTGTTGTCGGTCGAGCCGCCGATGTAGGGCCGGGAGGAGGCGGGGATCAGGTCGACGACCACCATCCACCAGGCGCTGGAGACGACCAGCGCGACGGTGCCGACGGCGAGGTTGCGAAGACGCCTGCCGAGAGAGGCGTTCGCGGCCCAGAGGTAGACGAGGAAGAACGCGGGCAGGACGACGTACGCCTGCATCATCTTGGTGTTGAACGCGAAACCGATGGCGACGCCCGACCACACCAGGGGCAGCAGCCGGCCGGTGCGCACGGCCTTCAGCAGGGCGGCCGCGCCCAGCAGCATCAGGAAGACGAGGACCGGGTCGGGGTTGGTGTCGCGGGTGATGGCGACCGTGATGGGGGTGAGGGTCAGGGCCAGCGCGGAGATCGTCGCCGCGACGGGGCCGAAGTCCCGCTTGACCATCCGGTACAGCAGGGCCACCGAACCGACGCCCAGGCCGACCATCGGAAGCGTCAACTGCCAGGTGCCGTACCCGAAGACGCGGGCCGACAGGCCCATCACCCACAGGGCGAACGGCGGTTTGTCGACCGTGATGAAGCTGCCGGCGTCCAGCGCGCCGAAGAAGAACGCCTTCCAGCTCTTGGTGCCGCTGTAGACGGCGGCGTTGTAGAAGCTGTTTCCGGTGACGGAGGAGAGGTTCCAGGCGTACAGGGCCGTGGCGAGGACCAGGACCGCCCACAGGGCCGGGCGGGCCCAGCGCGGGTCGTCGGGGGCGCCGGTGAACAGCCTCTTGGAGCGGGCGGCGAATCCGCCGGCCGCGGGCGGGGCGGACCGGTGCCGGGGGCCGTCCTCCTGGACGGGGGCGGGCGGCGGGGCGAGAGTCGTCATGACGCGTACTCCAGGTGGGTGTTCGTCGCGGCGGGCCGGACGGCGGGGGAGGTGCGCGCCGCGGGCACGTGCGGGGTGCTCGTGCGGCGGGGTACGGCGGGGACGCGGGTGCGGCCGGTGAGGGTGGAGCGGAGCATGCGGCCCATGCCCTTGAGGTCGTCGACGGCCGTGCGGACGATGTCGACCCGGCTGTCGGGGTCGTCGGTCCAGTCGACCGGGACCTCGTGGACGCGGAGCTTGTTGCGCTGGGCCAGGACCAGCAGTTCGGTGTCGAAGAACCAGGCGGTGTCCTCGATGTGCGGGGCGAGCGTGCGGAAGACGTCGGTGCGCACGGCCTTGAAGCCGCACTGCGCGTCCGAGAAGCGGGCGCCGAGCCCGGCCTTCAGCAGCAGGTTGTAGGAGCGGGAGACGAACTCCCGCTTCGCGCCCCGGACCACGGCCGCCTGGCGGTGCAGCCGGCTGCCGATCGCCAGGTCGCTGTGGCCGGACAGAAGCGGGGCGACCAGCGGCAGGAACGCCTCCAGACCGGTGGACAGGTCGACGTCCATGTACGCGACGACGTCGGCGGTGGACCGGATCCACACGTGCTTCAGCGCGCGGCCCCGGCCCTTCTGCTCCAGCCGCACGGCGTGCACGTGCGGGAGGCGCAGGGTCAGGTCGGTCGCCGCGTACCAGGTGGCGTCCGTGCTGGCGTTGTCCGCGATCGTGATGCGGAACGGGAACGGGAAGGACTCTTCGAGATGTGCGTGGAGACGGCCGATGCTGTCGGCGAGGACGTGTGCCTCGTTGTACACCGGCACCACGATCTCCACCGACCGCTGCCGGACGCCTCCCGCGTTCGTTTCGTTCATGTCAGCGACGATCGGGGCCGTGTCTGGGGGATCTCTGAGCCGTCCCTGAGGGGAGAGTGAGAATCAGAGGACTCACAGGTCGTGCACAGTGAAGACGCCGCGGAAGCCGGCGCGGGCCGTCAAAACGCCCGCAACACAAGCGGTCTAGACTCTCTCCGTAACGGCCCGAAATCACATGGTCGATAGCGGGCGGAAATGGCCAGACCCGAAGGGTATTCGGCGCTTTGATACGGATAGATTCAGTCACCAAGCGGTACCCGGACGGCACGGTGGCGGTCGACCGGCTCTCCCTCGAGATACCGGACCGCGCGATCACCGTCCTGGTCGGCCCCTCGGGGTGCGGCAAGACGACGACCCTGCGGATGATCAACCGGATGGTGGAGCCCAGCGAGGGCACGATCCTCATCGACGGCGTCGACAGCCGGCAGCAGCCGGTCAACACCCTGCGCCGGTCCATGGGTTACGTCATCCAGAACGCCGGACTCTTCCAGCACCGCACGATCGTCGACAACATCGCCACCGTGCCCCGGCTGCTCGGCTGGAGCAAGGACAAGGCCCGGGCGCGGGCCCGGGAGCTGATGGAGCGGGTCGGGCTCGACGCCTCGCTCGCCAAGCGCTACCCCTACCAGCTCTCCGGCGGCCAGCAGCAGCGCGTCGGCGTGGCACGGGCGCTCGCCTCCGATCCGCCGGTGCTGCTGATGGACGAGCCCTTCTCGGCCGTCGACCCGGTCGTCCGCAAGGGACTTCAGGACGAACTCCTGCGCATCCAGGACGAGTTGGGCAAGACGATCGTCTTCGTCACGCATGACATCGACGAGGCCGTCAAGCTCGGCACGATGGTCGCCGTACTGCGCACCGGCGGCCATCTCGCCCAGTTCGCGCCGCCCGCGGAACTGCTGTCCGACCCCGCCGACGCCTTCGTCGAGGACTTCCTCGGCGCCGACCGGGGCATCCGCCGCCTGTCGTTCTTCTCCTCCGCCGGGCTCGACCTGCTCACCACGCCGATCGTCGCGATCGACTCCACCGCCGAGCAGCTCGCCGCCCGCGGCACGGCGGACGCCCCCTACCTCCTCGTCACCGGGCTCGACGGCCGGCCGCTGGGCTGGAGCGAGCCGGGCGAGCTGACCGCGGGGCGGATCGACGCGGACCGACTGCTGCCGTACGGACGGCCGTTCACGGCCGGGCGGGACTCGCTGCGGGCCGCCCTCGACTGCGCCGTGCTCTCGCCCACCGGCTGGGCGGTCGCCGTCGACGCCGAGGGCCGGGCCAGCGGCGTCGTCTCCCAGACGGCCATCGGCGAGGCGATCCGCGGAGCCCACGCCGCCGCTCCGGCGCAGCGCTCGGCCGCCCGGGAGAACACGGCCAACGTCGTCGGGACCGCCCAGAAGGTCATCCGGTGAACCGCTTCTTCGACATCCCGAGCGACCTCCAGCACAGTTGGTTCGGCCTGATCGTGCTCCATCTGCGCGAGGCGCTGCTGCCGGTCCTGGGCGGTCTGCTGCTCGCGCTTCCGCTGGCGCAACTGTGCGTGCGGCTGCGCTGGTTGTACCCGCCCGTGCTGTGGGTGACGACCGTGCTCTACGCCATCCCGTCGCTGGCCTTCTTCGTGGTCCTCATCGACTACACGGGCCAGACCGAACTGACGGTGATGATCCCGCTCACCGTCTACAGCCTGGTCGTGCTGGTCCCGGCGATCGTCGACGGCGTCCGCTCGGTGCCGCAGGAGACGCTGGCCGCCGCGACCGCCATGGGCTTCGGGCCCGTACGGCGTTACGTCCAGGTCCAGTTGCCGATCGCCGTGCCCGCCATCATCGCGGGCCTGCGGGTGGCGACCGTCTCCAGCATCAGCCTGGTCAGCGTCGGCATGCTGATCGGCAACCAGGGCGCGCTCGGCAACCTGCTGCACGACGCGCAGATCTACAACCGGCCGGAACTCGCCTGGAACTCCGTGATCACCACGGCCGTCCTGGCGGTCCTCGTGGACGCCCTGCTGGTCCTCGTCCGCGTCCTGCTGACCCCGTGGATGCCGAGCGCCACCTCCCGCCGCAAGCCCGGGCCCGCCACGGTCCGGCCCGATCCGGCGGTGGCCGCACTGGAGGACGCAGCCCGGTGAACGTACTCAACTTCGTCAACGCCTTCTTCAGCGACACCGCCCACTGGCACGGCTACGACGGCATCCCCACCCGCCTGGTGGAGCACGTCCAGTACTCGCTGGAGGCGCTCGCCATCGCCGCCGCCATCGGTCTGCCGATCGGTCTCGTCACCGGCCACTACGGGCGGGGCGGCAACGCGCTCTCCATGATCGCCACCGCGGGCCGGGCACTGCCCACCTTCGGCCTGCTCGTCCTGACCACGATCATCGTGGGCTTCGGCATGCTGCCCGTGATGATCCCGCTGGTCGTCCTCGCCGTCCCGCCGATCCTGGTCACCACCTACGAGGCGATGCGTTCCGTCGACCCCTCCCCGGTCGACGCGGCGCGGGGCATCGGCCTGGGGGAGTCGCGGATCCTCCTCCAGGTGGAACTCCCGGTCGCGCTCCCGCTGATCCTCGGCGGTCTGCGCTCGGCGGCCATCCAGATCGTCTCCACGGCCACCATCGCCGCGTACGTCGGTCTCGGCGGCCTCGGCCGCTACATCGTCGACGGCCTCTACCAGCACGACTACGAGAAGGTCGTGGGCGGCGCCACCCTGGTCGCCGGCATGGCCCTCGCCACGCTCGCCCTGTTCTGGGCCGCGACCAAGGCAGCGGTCTCGCCGGGGGTACGCCGGAGCAACTAGCTTTGCCCCGCAGGTCGTACGGCGATCGCGTCGACCTCGAAGAGCATGCCCGGCAGGGCGAGTGCGGCGACCCCGCTCAGGGTCTGGGCGGGGAGCCGCTCGCCGAAACGCGTGTGCAACGCCTCGCCGAGGGTCTCCAGCTTGCCGGGGTCGTGGTCGACGACGAACGTCCCCAGCCGGACGATGTGCCGCAGCTCGAGGCCGACCCCGGCCAGCGCCGACTCCAACCGGTCGAAGGCCAGCCCGACCTGGGCGGCGAAGTCGCCGGGCACGGGGGCGCCGGCCGCGTCGGAGGCGTACTGCCCGGCGACGAAGACGAGTTCCCCGGGCGCCGAGACGGCGTGGCTGTACCCGAAGGGCGTGGGGTCGTGCAGGGCGGGCGGGTTGACGATCGTGCGGTCGTCCTCATGGCTCATGTGAGGGACAACTCCGGCGCGGGGGAAGATCATTCCCCCGCACTCGCGTTCCCCCTGGTCGACCGGTCGGTCAGCGCTCCGTGCGGGCCAGCGCCTGTTCCAGCACGACGAGCAGCGCGTCGCGCACCGAGCCGCGCTCGCGGGCGTCGAAGACCAGCAGCGGGATGCCGTCGGACACGTCGAGGGCCCAGCGGACCTCGTCCAGCGTGTGCGCGACCTGGCCGTCGAAGGCGTTGACGGCGACGGCGAACGGGATCTGCTTGTGCTCGAAGTAGTCGACGGCCGCGTAGCAGTCGTCGAGCCGACGGGTGTCGACGATCACGAGCCCGCCGATCGCCCCCTCCACGATGTCGTCCCACATGAAGCCGAACCGTTCCTGCCCGGGCGTGCCGAACAGGTACAGCTTCAGGGTCGGGTCGATGGTGATGCAGCCGAAGTCCATCGCGACCGTGGTCGTGGTCTTGCGCGGGGTGTGGCTGAGGTCGTCCACACCCGCTGCGACCTCGGTGATGGCCGCCTCGGTGGTCAGCGGCTCGATCTCGGAGATCGAGCCCACGGCGGTGGTCTTGCCCACGCCGAAGCCGCCCGCGATCACCAGTTTCACCGGCAGCGGCGGCCGTACGGCGGCCTGGCCGGCCGACCCGGTGCGGACCAGCGGTTCAGTCGGTGTCACGGAGTACCCCCCGGGAGTCGGGGATGGCCCGCAGGCCATCGATAACCCTGCGCAGAACGGACGCGTCATGGGTGACGCCGGAGTCGGGCACGTGCACCGACAGCTGCCCCGCCGAGCGCAGGTCCTCGGCGAGGACCCGCACCACGTTCAGGTGCAGCCGCAGCAGCGCCGCGATCTCCGCGATGGACTGCGGCCTGCGGCAGGCGGCGACGATGTCGTGCTGTTCGAAGGAGAGCCGGTCCAGTTGGTCGAGTCCGCCGGCGGTGGCCACCAGCTGGGTCTCGACGGGCATCGTCCGGCCGGACGACGCCTCGCCCGCCCCCGCCACCCGGCCGGCGGTGACCAGGAAGGGCCGGACGGCGGGCGCGGGACCGACGGGTGCGCCGCCGTCCTCGCCGGCGCCGCGCTGGGGGCCGTCCGCCATCGTCGTGGTTCGCTCTCTCTACGGTCTCGCTACGGTGGCGTGCGCTCAGCGCGTACGCGTGGCGCCGACGCTGTTCTTCAGCTCCAGGACGAGCTGCGGGCTGAGCGCGGAGCCGACCCGGTTGGCGAACACCGTCATCTCGTAGGCGATGTTGCCCAGCTTGGCCTCCTTGTCGGTGACCACGCCGAGGACGGCGCCGCTGCCGATCGCGGAGACCAGCACATGGCCGCCCTCCAGATCGATGATGACCTTGTTCAGGCCGCCCAGACCGTAGTTCCCGGAAGCGCCCGCGGCCAGGCTGGTGATGCCCGAGACGATCGCGGCCAGCCGCTCGGAGTCGGCGTGCTCGCGCAGCTCCGACACGGCGATCAGCAGCCCGTCGGTGGACACCGCGATGGCGTCCACGACCCCCGCGGTCTCGGTGGCGAAACGACTGAGCAGCCAGGCGAAGTCGGCTGCGGCGGCCCGCAGATCGGTCGGCGTGGCATCTCCGGCGGGAGTCTCACCTGTCGACGTGCTCACTGCTCGGCTCCTTCCGGAAGGTGGTTCTGGTGGTTCTGGTGGTGCTCGGGCGTCCGGCGATCGTTCCGGTCGTCCCCTTCGAACGGGCGGCTCTGGCCGTTCGGATCGGTCGTGGGTGGGGTGGGGCGGGCCTCGGCGGGGACCGGGTGCTCTCCCGTGTCCCGGTGGGCGCGTTCCACGGCGGCCTCGAACTCCTCCAGCGCGCTGCGGACCGCGTCCGCGTCGGCGGGACGGGCCGGCTGGCGCGCGGCCAGCTGCGCCGCCGCGTCGACGGTCGTACGCAGCGTGGCGCCGCGCACCCGACGGCGCAGGGGACGCGCCCCGTCGCCACCGGGGGCGGCGTCGTCCGCGGGGGGCCGCGGTGCCTCGGCACGACGAGTCGGCAGCGTGGGCTCGGGCGTACGGCCGTACAGCGGGGGCTCCCCGGCGCCCGAGCGGGGCGCGGGCACGGTCGAACCGCCCGGCACGCTCGAGCCGTTGCCGCGTGCCAGAGGCTCGGCGGTGCGGTCGTACGGAGTGGGCGTGGCCGTGTCCCGGCGAAGCGTGGGCTCGGGCCTACGGGCCGGGAACCCCGGCTCGGCCGGGTCGCCGTGGGCGCCGGGCTCGACGGCGCGGTCGCGCGAGACGGCCGGGCTCTCGTGGTGGGCGGCTCCCACCGCGGGGCCCTGGGCCGCGGGCTCGGGCGTGCGGTCGTGGAGCACGGGCTCGGCGGTGCGGCCGTACGTCGGCTGCGCACCGCGGGTCTGCGGGGCGGGCGCCGGCTCGGGTTCGGGCTCGGCCCAGGAAGGCTGCTCGCGGCGGGGGACCCGGCGGGGGAGCGCCTCGGGGTCGTCCGCGTAGGCGGACTCGGCCGGGGCGGAGGCCGACGGGCCGGCCGCGGGGGCCGACGGGGCGGGAAGCGCGGCGGGGGGCTGTGCGCCGGAGGAGCCGGCCGTGACCGCCGCCTCGAGCCCGGCCCCGCTCAGCGTCAGCAGCAGCGTCGAGGGGATGAGCACCTCGGCCGTCACACCGCCGCCCGGGGTGCGCGAGAGCGCGACGTCGATGTCCCAGCGGCGGGCCAGCGCACCGACCACGAACAGGCCGAGCACCTTCGTCGGGACGAGGTCCAGCCGCTCGCGGCGCACCAGACGGGCGTTCTCCTCGGCGAGGCGCTCGGCGCTCATGCCCAGGCCGTGGTCGGCGACGGTGATCGACGCGCCGTCGTGCTCGGTGCCGACCGTCACCTCGACGGGGCTGCCCTCGGGCGAGAACGACACGGCGTTCTCGAGGAGTTCGGCGATCATCAGCGTGAGGTCGCCGATGATGTCGGGCTCCACCATGGCCTCGGTGCCGGCGTACAGCCGTACCCGCTGGAAGCCCTCGATCTGGCCGAGGGCCGCGCGGACGACGTTGGTGAGCTCGGTCGGGCCGGAGTCCAGAACGGTCTCGCGGATGCCGGCCAGCAGCATCAGGCTGTCGGCGTTGCGGCGCAGTCGGACCGCGATGTGGTCGATGGAGTAGAGGCGTTCGAGCAGGGCCGGGTCGGTCTCGCCGCGCTCCACCGCGTCGATCAGCGCGAGCTGACGGGTCGTCAGGTTGCTGACGCGGCGGCCGACGTTGCCGAACATCTCGGCGACGTTGCGGCGGCTGAGCACCTGGCGCTCCAGCAGCGCGGCCGCGGTGGTCTGCACGTTGTTGAAGGCCTCGGCGAGCTCGCCGATCTCGTCGTCCGCCGTGACCGGCAGCTCGCGCAACCGGGGGGAACCGGTCTCTTCGGCGTCGTCGTCGGCCACCCGGGCCAGCTCGCGCCCGGCCACGTCGGCGACCTCCTGGGCGGCGCCGGTCAGGGCCAGCACCGGGCGGACCACGGAGCGGCGGACCAGGACGGCGAAGGCGATCCAGAAGGCGAAGCAGAGCAGCGCCAGGTTCAGCAGCAGGCCCGCGCGCCACTGGGCGCTGGAGGAGGCGTCGTCGGCCCGGTCGGCGATCTGGTCGATGAGCGAGGCGGTGACCTTCAGGCGGGTCGCGGCCTGCTTGCTGTAGACGGGGTACGACGCGAGCGCCTGCCGGAACGCCGAACGGATCTCGACCTTGGACCCCGCCTGCAACGCGCTGGGGTCGACGGCGAGTTCGGCGTAGTGCTGGCCGATGACGGCCTGCGAGGCGTTGTGCTCGATCCCGCCGAGCGCGTCGGAGTCCGCGTCGCCGGCGAACCGGTCGAAGCGCTCGGCCTGGTAGGTGAACAGCTGGTAGGAGCCGACCGCGCCGGTGAACTCGATGAGGGCGTTGCTGTCGCCGGTGCGCGCGGAGAAGACGCCGGTCTCGTACGCGCCGTGCGCGGCGTCGGCGCGCAGCAGCGAGTCGAGCATGTTGCCGGTGAAGGTGGTGGCCAGGGCGGAGTTCCGGTCCAGGCCGAGCCCGTCGATGAGCCCGTCGGCGGCGCCGGAGTACGCCGGGTCGATGTTGTCGGCGGGCAGATAGCCCTGCTCGATGGTGGACCGCAGGCCGGCCAGGCCCTCGATCTCCCTGAGCGCCTGAGCCTCCGTGTCCGGCAGCCGGTCGCCGAAGGCCTCGATCACCTTCTGGACCCGTGCGTCCACGGCGAGTTGCGCCTTCCGATAGGGATCGGTGGAGGGCGTGCCGCCGTCGAAGGACGCCTCGTGCCGCACGGAGAGCAGGATCGCCTGCTGGTGCTCGTCCTGCAGTTCGGCGACGAGCTGGGCCACCTGGGAGCTGTCGCGGACCAGTTGGGCCGCCGACTCCGCCCGGTTGGACTCCTGCACCAGGTCGACGATGAGGTACGTCAGCAGCAGCGCGATCACCGTCAGCGGGATACCGACGAGTACGTTCAGCTTGCGCTGGAAGGGCCACCGGTCGGCGAATCCCCGTAGACCCCGGCGCACGGACGGCGTCGAGGATGCAGTACGGGCGGTCGCGTCCACCTCTTTCGTGGACACCGGGCCTCCTTCAGGGGGATGTTGCAGGCGTGGCAGGTGCACGCGCGTGGCCGAATGTGAACGAAACAGCACCCCAGCGGCCCCCCGCGCACCACTGTGACCGACGTCAACTTCGGCGAGACTATCTCCTCTTCGAACGCTCGAGCACGTCGCCCTACGTCAAGAATCGATTACGAAGCGCCTGCCGAGAGTTTGCTGATGAGGTCGCGATCAGCGCATAAATGACCATGATTCGAAGCCAATCGGTGACCAGGCTGCTCTTGACTGATCAAGAAGGGGGTGGATTGGATCAGGCCAGAGTGCTTCAGTGCCTCTCGGACTCTTTCACGACGCATCGTCGATCCTCGACAGCTCCTCATTCGCCCCCCTCATAGCCCGGAACGGGAACCGTGACTTCCAACGCCCACAGCAGCAGGTCCCTCAGGAACCCCCCCGGCGCGGCCGCCGTCGCGCTCGCCGCGATGACGGCCCTGCTGGCGGGATGTTCCTCCTCCGACGACACCTCCGACAACCCGCTCGGCGGGGACAAGGCGGCGAGCGGAACCGTCGTCGTCGGCTCCAACAACTTCGCCGAGAGCATCCTGATCGCCGACATCTACGGCGAGGCCCTCAAGGCCAAGGGCATCAAGGTGTCCTACAAGCCCAACATCGGCAGCCGCGAGACCACGTACGGCCTGCTCAAGAACGGTTCCATCACCGTTCTGCCGGAGTACAACGGCTCGCTGCTCGCCTACCTCGACGCGAAGGCCGAGCAGAAGTCCCTCGCGACCGTGAACGCCGCGGTGAAGGCCAAGCTCGACTCCAAGCTGACGCTGCTGGAGTCGTCGCCCGCCGAGGACAAGGACTCCGTCACGGTCAACGCGGCGACCGCCAAGCAGTACAACCTCACCGCGGAGTCCACGCTCGCCGACCTCAAGAGCATCGCGCCGAACCTCGTCCTCGGCGGTTCGCCGGAGTTCCAGACCAGGCAGCAGGGCATCCTCGGCCTGGAGTCGGTGTACGGCCTGAAGTTCAAGTCGTTCAAGGCGCTGGACGCGGGCGGTCCGCTGACCCAGGCCGCGCTGAAGAAGAACACCGTGCAGGCCGCGGACATCTTCACCACGGACCCCACCATCACCAAGGAGAAGTTCGTCGTCCTCCAGGACCCTGAGAACCTCTTCGGATTCGCGAACGTGACGCCCCTGGCCTACAAGAGCGGGCTCTCCCAGGAAGGCGTCGACGCGCTCAACGCCGTCTCCGCCAAGCTCGACACGAAGGCGCTGCTCGACCTGGACTCCCAGGTGCAGCTGGAGAGCAAGGACCCGCTGGACGTCGCCAAGGCGTGGCTGAAGTCGGCCGGCCTGGGCTGACGCTCCCCCGGGACGTAGTGAACCGTTGGACACGGCAGCGGACGGACCGATCCGGGTACCCCCTCGGCACGAGGGCTCCCGGGTCGTCCTGAACGGAACCGCTTTCACCGTCGGCGAGCTGATCGCGCTCGCCGACGGCGTCGCCGTGCCCGCGGTGGCCCCCGAGGCCCGCGAACGAGCCGTGCGCTCCTGGCGCGCCGCCGCCCGTCTCGCCGCCGCCGGCCGGCTCTACGGCCGGGGCACCGGCGTCGGCGCCCAGCGCTCGGTGACGGTCGACGAGGGAGACGAGACCTCGCACGGCCTGCGGGTGCTGCGCAGCCACGCGGGCGGCGCGGGCGCGCTCCTCCCCGCCCGCCAGGTCCGCGCCATGCTCGCGGTCCGCGCCAACCAGCTCCTGGCCGGCGGCTCCGGCATCCAGCCCGCCCTCGTCGACGCCCTCGCCGAGGCCCTGCGCCTCGGCGTCCACCCGGCCGTCAACGAGTACGGCGGCGTCGGCACCGGCGATCTGACGGCCCTGGCCCAGACGGGCCTGACGCTGATCGGCGAACGCCCGTGGGTGGGAGAGGGGCCGACGCAACCCTCCTGGACGGACAGCCGGTCGGGCGGCGCTACGACGGAACTTCCTTGGCGGGGTGCGCAGTCGGGCGGGGCTGCGGAAGAACTCCACCGGCAGGGTCAGCAGTCGGGTGACACTGCGGCGGAACTCTCCCGGCAGGGTGGACAGCCGGGGGTTCCGGGCAGTGCTTCCGGTGTCCTCCCCGCTCCCGTCACCCTCCACCCCGGCGACGCGCTCGCGCTGCTCAGCAGCAACGCCCTGGCGCTCGCGCAGGCCGCGCTCGCGTACCACGACCTCGATGTGCTGCTGCGGGCCACGCACGCCGTCGCCGCGCTCTCCCTCGCCGCGGTCTCCGGCTCGCCGGAGGCGTACGCGGCCCCCGTGCACGCCCTGCGCAGCTACCCCGGCGCGGCCCGCGCGGCCGCCGAGGTGCGGCGACTGCTCGGGTGGGCGCAGCGGCCGCCGGGCCCCGGCCGCCGGATCCAGGACCCCTTCGGCTTCCGCGCCTTCCCGCAGGCCCACGGCTGCGCCCTCGACGCGGCCGAGCGGCTGCGCGAGGTCGTCGAGGTGGAGGTCAACTGCCCCTCCGAGAACCCCCTCGTCGCCCTGGACGGCACGACCGCCTACCACCACGGGGGCTTCTTCGCCGCACCGCTCGGCCTCGCCCTGGACGCGGCGAACCTCGCCCTGCTGCAGACCGCCCAGCTCTCCGCCGCCCGTCTGACCGCGCTCGGCGACCCCGGGCTTACCGGCCTGTCCGCCTTCCTGGCCGCCGGACCCGCGAGCAGCTCGGGCACGATGATCCTGGAGTACACGGCCAACTCCGCGCTCGCGGAGCTGCGTTCGTGCACCGCGCCCGCCTCGGCGGGACACGCGGTCCTCTCGCGGGGGCTGGAGGAGGCCGCCAGCTTCGCCGGACAGGCCGCCCGCCAGACCCAGCGCGCCACGGACGCCTACGCCACTGTCCTCGCCTGCGAACTGGTGGCCGCTGTAAGGGCGTTGAGGATGCATCCGGTGCCGCCGCCGGTCGCCGCCTTCGCCGCGGCGACGGCCGCCCTGCCGACCGGCACGGACGACCGCCCCCTGACGGGCGATGTGACGGCGGCGACCGAACTGCTGTCCACGCTCGCCGAGTTGTGACCTCACCGGGTCACGAGGTCATCGCGGTCCGGGTCCCCGCTCAGTAACCCACGTAGAACGTCGCGTCCTGCTGCTCGGTGGCCGTCGAGATCGGGTCGATGCGCAGGACGTAGTTCGAGTGCCGGATGTACCGGGTCGGGTTGTTGTACGAGCGGAACGACGACCAGCCCGAGTCCGCCAGCCCCGCGGTGCGGTAGAAGGTCGCGTCCGCGGCGAACGTGGACGTGCTGTCGTTGACGTCGAGCCGGAGAGCGTAGTTGTAGTGCCGCAGATAGCGGGTCGGGTAGTTGACCGACTGGAAGGAGACCCCGGCGCTGTCGGCGAGGCCGGGGACCAGCTTCCACTCCGAGTCGGTGTACAGGTCGAATGGGTACTCGTCGATACGGCCGAGGTAGTTGGCGTGCCGGACGTAACGGGCCGGGTAGTTGTAGGACTTGAGGCGGTTCCATGTGGGGGCGCCCCACTTGGCGACGAGGTTGTCGTACTGGGTGGAGGTGATCGTCGTGATGCCGCAGTGCTTGGAGTTGACCGGCTGGGTGTACGTCTTCTGGTCGAGCGCGGTCCAGGTGCCGGCCGACAGGTCGCTGGACTGCCAGGCGTAGAACACGCCGTTGGGGGTGTAGGTGTCGCCCCAGAGCCACCAGGTGTTGGACGTCAGGGACTTGACGAGGGTCGGGGCCTCGGTGCCGCCGTGCGCGACGCCGGTGTTGAAGACCGTGAAGCTGCCCGGGTCGAGGGAGGTGGACCGCGCGCCCACCAGCGTCTGGTCCTTCTTGAAGTAGAGGTAGTTGACGCCGTTCACGCCGACGGCCATGTCGCCGTCGATGATGTCGTAGCCGGGGTCGAAGAACACCTGGGGCGTCGAGGCCGTGACGAAGTCGCTGGTGTAGTTCACCATGATGACGTTGTGGCCGCTGTCGTTGACGGCCGAGTAGATGAGCGCGTACTGACCCCGGCCCGCGTCCCAGAACGCCTCGGGCGCCCAGCTGTGGGTGTTCATGTCGTGCAGCTTCAGACGGTGGTAGCCGGTGAAGGTGCGCAGGTCGGTGGAGTTCCAGACGTGCACGTACTGGCTGACGTAGGTCCAGTCCGTGCCCTTGAGGTCCGTGGCGAGGACGACGAACGTGCCGTCCTGCTTGCGCAGGATGAACGGGTCGCGCAGTCCGAGAGCGCCTTCGGTCGGCGTGACCACCGGGTTGTTCTGGTTGAGGGGCATCCAGCGCAGCCCGTCCGTGCTGACGGCGAGGTGCAGGCCGTAGTCGGTGCCTTCGCCGAGGGAGGTCGACTCGGTGAAGTAGCCCATCACATAGGCCGAGTCGGCCGCGTGCGCGGCCTGCGTGCCGAGGGTGAGGGCCAGCGGGACGGATGCGGCCGCGCCGAGGAAGAGGCGGCGGGACGGGTTGGGGCTCATGTGCTCTCCAGGGGTGCGAGTGCCCTTGATATCGAGACGCTGAAGTCGATATATCGAACAGAGTTCGGCGAGTCGGTCAGAAAGTAGGGGTGTGCGGGAAACAGGTCAATCACTGGGACACGCTTGGCGGTTTCCCGCCTTCCGCCTGTGAGCGGCCCATGGGAAATCCGGCGATCTCCGGTCCGGGCCGGACTAGTCTCGGCGGCCGTGAACAGAAGACGGCAGAAGAAGCTGACGAGAAGTCTGGTCTCAGCGGCGACGTTCGACGAGGGCCGCCGGGTCGCGCTGCTGCTGCGCGCCGGAGCCGCCCCGGCGACGGCCGACGGCGACGGCACGACTCCCTTGTACGCGGCCTCGGTGCAGGGCGCCGCCGACATCGCCCGCAGGCTCCTGGAGGCCGGCGCCCCGCCCGACGCCGAGAGCGCCGGCCTCGGCGCGGAGGGAACTCCCCTGTGCGCGGCGGCCTGTTGGGGCCACACCGAGACGGTCCGCACCCTCCTCGCGCACGGCGCCGACCCCAACCTCCGGGAGGACCACGGCGACGGCTGGACCCCGCTGGAGTGGGCGACCGCGGGCCCGCACCCGGAGACGGCCGCCGTGCTGCGCGCCGCGGGAGCCCGCTAGCGGGGATCGGCGGGTCGGGCCGGTCGGCGGGCGGTGCTCGGTCAGCGGGCGGGGCTCGGCCGGACGTCGACGTCGGCGATCAGGTCGTCGATGAGCGCGATCAGCACGTCCCGGCAGGACTCCCGGTCCCGTGCGTCGCACAGCAGCACCGGAACGTGCGCCGGCAGCGCCAGCGACTCCCTGATCTCCTGCGCCGGATAAGGGTGTTGCCCGTGGAAGCCGTTGACCCCGACGACGAAGGGGATGCCCCGGCGCTCGAAGAAGTCGATCGCGGCGAAACTGGACTCCGGTCTGCGCACGTCGACCAGGACCACCGCCCCCAGGGCGCCGATGGCCAGGTCGTTCCACATGAACCAGAACCGCTGCTGCCCGGGCGTGCCGAAGAGATACAGCACCAGGTCGTCGCCGATGGTGATCCGTCCGAAGTCGAGGGCCACGGTGGTCGACCGCTTCTCCTCGATGCCCTTCAGATCGTCGATGCCCAGCCCGGCTACGGTCAGCGGCTCCTCCGTGCGCAGCGGCGCGATCTCGCTGACCGACCCGACCATGGTGGTCTTGCCGACGCCGAAGCCGCCAGCGATGAGGATCTTCACGGCGTCGGGTGCGGCGGCCGGGGCGGATGCTGCGGCCGTATCGGCGGTGGAATCAGATCCGGCCAAGGCCGTCCCTCACTTTCTGCAGCAGGTCTAGGTCCGGTGCGCCCGAGACGTGACGGGGCGGCCGGGCCGTGATCAGGCCCGCCTCCAGCAGATCGCAGAGCATGATGACGACCACGCTCACCGGCAGGTCGAGATGGGCCGCGACCTCCGCCACGGCGAGCGGCCGGGCGCACAGCCGCAGGATCCGGGCGTGCTCCGGCTGCGGCCGAGCGGCCCGCTCGGGCGGAGGGTCCACCGCGGTCACCGTCGTGATGAGGGTGAAGTCGGCGCGGCTGGGCCGGGTCCGCCCACCGGTGAGGGTGAACGGCCGGACGAGCCGGCCCGCTTCGTCGCCTCCGCTCACCTCACCCGCCGTTGGTGCCGACGGCGGGACCGACATGGGCCCGCGGCGCCGCGCTGAGGTGCTCGCCTATCTTCTTCACCAGCATGTTCATCTGGTACGCCACGACGCCGACGTCCGCGTTCTTGCCCGCCAGCACGACGAGATGGGCCCCCGGGCCGGCCGCGGTGAGGATCAGGTAGCTGTTGGCCATCTCGATGAGCGCCTGACGCACCGGGCCGCCGCGGAAGTCCATGCTGACGCCCTTGCTGAGGCTCATCAGGCCGGACGCGGTCGCCGCCAGCCGTTCGGCGTCCTCGCGCAGGAACCCGGTGGACTTGCTCACCACCAGCCCGTCCTCGGAGAGCACGACGGCCTGGTTCACGTCGGCGACCCGGTCCACGAGACCGGTGAGCAACTGGTCGAGCTGGGTGTTCGTGGCGGGGATGGAGTGTGTCATCGGGTGTCCTTCATGAGCGGTCGGCGGGCGTGGTCGGGGTCTGGGACGAGCCCGCGGCGATGACCGGCGGGCCGGGCGCCTCGGCGGCGGACTCCGCCGCGCCGGACGGCGGCACGTCGTCGTCGCGTGCCTGCAGCGTGCCGCGCTGGAAACCGGCGAGGGAAGAGGCCGCGCGCTCGGCGGTGAAGTCGTCCGGGAAGCCGTCTTCCTCGACGGCGACGGCGTCCTCGCGCAACTCGCTCGCGAGACTGGTCTGCGGCACCCTGCGGGGGAGCGGGGAGAGGCCGTGGGAGCGGGCGGGGAGCGGTGCGGCGGTACGGGCCGCCGTCGCCGCCGGCTGAGCAGTGGCGGCGGGCGCGGCGGTGGCTGTGGCTGGGGCTGTGGCTGGGGCTGGGGCTGCGGTGCGGTCCGGGGCCGTCGCCACCCGGGATGTCCGGACGCCCGTACCGGCCGACGAGGGACGCGTCGGGGTCGACGTACTGCCCGCGAGGGCCGAGGGGTCGTGCGCCCCGTCGGGGTCCCAGGCCGCCGGGGTCTCGGCGTCGGAGGCCTCGCGGACCACGATGTCGTGCGGGACCAGCACGATCGCGGTGGTGCCGCCGTACGGCGAGGAGCGCAGGTTCACGGCGATGCCGTGCCGGGTGGCGAGCCGGGCGATCACGAACATGCCCAGCCGCAGGTCGTCGGCGAGCGCCACCAGGTCGAACTGCGGGGCCACCGCCAACTGCGCGTTGAACGAGGCGTAGTCCTCCTCCGACAGGCCGAGGCCGCGGTCCTCGACCTCGATCGCCAGACCCTTGGCCACCACCGCGGCCCGTACCCCGACCGGGCTGGGCGCCGGCGAGTAGGAGGTCGCGTTGTCGATGAGCTCGGCGAGCAGATGGATCAGGTCCGCCACGGCGTGCGGGGCGATCCACACATCCTCCTCGGTGTGCACCTCCGCCCGCTGGTACTCGGCGACCTCCCCGACGGCGCTGCGCAGGATGTCGACCAGCGCCACCGGCTCCGACCAGCTGCGTCCGGGCCGGCCGCCGCTGATGATGACGAGGTTCTCCTCGTACCGGCGCAACTGGCTGGCCGTGGAGTCCAGTTCGTACAGGCCCTTGAGGACGTCGGGGTCCTGGTGCCGGCGCTCCAGCGCGTCGAGCTTGCTGAGCTGGAGGTTGACCAGGTTCTGGCTCTGCCGGGCGATGCCCAGGATGACCTTCTGGAAACCGCGCCGGGTGTCGGCGAGTTCGACCGCGGTGTGCACGGCGGTGCGCTGCGCCGTGTTGAACGCCGTGGCCACCTGCCCGAGTTCGTCGCCGCCGTAGTCCAGCGGCGGGGTCGCCGATTCCACGTCGACAGTCTCTCCCCGGTCCAGCCGCGCCACCACCTCCGGGAGCCGTTCGTGCGCCAGGCTCAGCGTGGCCTCCCGCAGCCCGCGCAGCCGCCGCGACAGCGAGCGGGTGATCCGCCAGGACATGCCGACGCACAGCAGCAGGGCGACGAGACCGCCCGCGCTCAGCGCGGCCGCCTTGATCAACAGGCCGCGCGCGTTGTCCGCGCTGCGCTGCAACAGCGCCGTGGTCTGCTGCCGGATCAGCCCCGAGTACTGGTCGGAGACCTCGATGAGCGCGGCCCGCCACTGCTTCTGCACGTCCGGCAGGACGACGTCGCCGTTCTCGCTCGGCTTCACGCGGGCCGCGAGCACCTTGTCCTCGATGGCCTGGAGGTTCTGCCACTGATAGCTCGTCAGGATGTTCTCGGTCTCCGCCTTCGCGGTCCCGGTGAGCGAGGGCACGATCTGGTCCTGCACCAGCCAGCGGCGCGTGTTCACCAGCTGGGCGAACTCCGCCCACGCCTTCTCGTCCATCCGCCGCTCGGGCCCGGCCAGGGTGAGCTGCAGATCCTCCTCCGAGACCAGTTCGGCCGCGTGCTCCAGGGCCACCAGCGGTCCGGCCTGGGAGGTGAGGTCGCCGTCGTCGACCTGGGACAGCTCCTGGAAGGCGTGGATCTGGTCGTCGATGATCGAGGTGTACTGGTCCAGGGCCTGCGCGGCGGTGATGTCGCTGGGGTTGTCCACCTGACCCCGGTAGTACTCCAGGCTGCCCACCGAGGCGACCACCGAGTACAGGCGGTCCCTCACGCGGGAGGGCGCCTGCTGGATGTCGTCCGAACGCGAGACCAGCTTGGCGACGGCCGCGTCCGTCCTCTGCCGCTGCGCGTCCAGCGCGGCCCGGGAACCGGCGGGCATCGAGGCCAGCCACACGGCCGACAGACTGCGCTCCTGCTGGAGCGCGAGCGTCGCCTCGGTGCCCATGGCGCCGGTCGACCGGCTCAGTTCGGTCTGCGCGCGCAGCCGCAGCCCCTCGGAGAACATCTGGATCGTCGTCACGCCCCACATGGCGGCGAGGGTGACGCCGGGCACCAGCGCCAGGAGGATCAGGGAGAGACGTATGGAGCCGAGACGGCGGCGCCGGGCACCTGTCCGTGGAGACATACTCGTCCTAGGGCGATCAGCGGGGGAGTGGGCAGCAGCGGAGGTGTGAGGAGTGTGTGGGGGGAGGCGTGGGGAGCGGGGGAGGGGTGAGGGACGGGAGAGCGGAAGTGGGGGACACCGGGACGGACCGCGCGGTCAGCGGGTTCCGTCGGCGGCGAAGCGTGCGACGTCGGCGACGTTGGTCTTGGTGACGAAGGCCGGGCCCGTCAGCACGGGCGCCACCCCGCCGCCGCTGAGGTTGCCGTTGGTCTTGTAGAGCCAGAGCGCGTCCACGGCGAGATAGCCCTGGAGGTAAGGCTGTTGGTCCACCGCGAACTGCACGCGGCCGTCGCGGACCGCCTCGACCAGGTCCTTGTTGAGGTCGAAGGTGGCGATCTTGGCCTTGCTGTCGGCCTTCTGGGCCGCCTGCGCCGCGGCGAGCGCGAACTGCGCGCCGTTGGCGATGACTTCGTCGATGTCGGGCTCCTGTTTCAGGCGTTCGGTCAGTGCGGCGGTCATCGCGTCCATGTCCGTCCCGTCGACGTAGAGCATCTCGGTCTCGCCGGTGAACGTCTTCTTCACGCCCGCGCAGCGCGCCTCCAGGGCGACGTTGCCCCGCTCGTGGATGACGCACAGGGCGTGCTGGGCGCGCAGGTCGTCGAGCTTGCCGCCGACGGCGCGGCCCGCGACGCTCTCGTCCTGGCCGAAGTACTCCAGGAGCCCTGTGGACTGCCAGGCGTCGATACCGGAGTTGAGGCCGACCACGGGTATGCCGGCGGCCTTGGCCGTGGCCACCGGGCTCTTCATGGCCTGTGGCTTGGCCAGCGTCACGGCGATGCCGTCGACCCGGTCGCGGATCGCGTCCCGCACCAGCTCTGCCTGTCCGGCGGCGTCGGCGTCGCTCGCGTAGGTCAGCTCGACGCCGTCCTTGGCGGCGGCCGCCTCGGCGCCCTTGCGCACCCGCTCCCAGAAGGTGTCGCCCTTCGCCCCGTGGGTGACCAGGGCGATCTTGATGGGGCCGCCCGAGCGGCCCGCCGCGTCCTTGTCCGAGCCGGACGACGTGGAGCCGGAGCAGCCGACGAGGAGCAGGCAGCAGACTGTGGCCAGTGCGGTGAGGCGGGCGGATCTGAGGGCGGGCGGAGCGGAAGGAGCGGGGAGGGGAGTGTTCATGGGGGGCTGCACCTCGCTGTGCGGCAGAGCAGGAGGACGGGCGAGCACCGCCGGAGCGACGGGGTGTGCGCCGGCGGAAGGCTTTCGCTGGCTCGGAGCCAACCGTGTGTGACCGCTGGTAGTCAAGTAAACAACCACTTGGGGTGAGGTGCTGCTGCCGCATTGTGATGTGGGACGGGACCGGAGGGACGGAAGGGGTATATCCGCAGGTGACTTGAATGATCGTCAATTCTTGTCAGGGCTTGCGCGCCGCCGCCCCGCCGCGTACTCCGGGGCGACCCGGTCGACCTCGTCGGGCGCGAAGTCGGCGGTGCCGATCGACATCGCCAGACAGCTGCGGGAGGGCAGCGGGTCGAGTAGCCGGCGCACGATGCCGACCGCGTCGTCAGGACGAGCGGGTCGTGTCGACCTCTGCCGCCGATGATGTAGTCGTAGATCCGCACGGAGTGAGCCGTCTCGGCGTCGATGTCCATGAGCCTCAACGTGCCACCGCCGAACGGGGATTGAAGCGCGAAGCGCGATTTCTTCACAGCGACACAGCACGGCCGATCCGGCGGGCGATCCGGCGGCCGATCCGGCGGAGACCGTTTCCACGGCGGTAGCGCACAACCGCCGCACCGGCCGAGCGGGTCCGGCGTCCTAGACTGACCCGGTCCGTCCGCACCCCAACAGCGCCGAGGAGGTCGACCACCGTGGCGTTCGAGGACCGCTCCACCGACGGCGTCCGCATCGAGGACCCCTCCGCCGCCGTGCTCGCACAGGCCGCCGAGACCTTCGGGCTGCTGGCCTCGTCCGCCCGGCTGCACATCGTGTGGGCGCTGGCGCAGGGCGAGAGCGATGTGACCGGGCTCGCCGAGCGGGTCGGCGGCGCGCTGCCCGCCGTCAGCCAGCACCTCACCAAGCTGAAACTGGCCGGCCTCGTCCGCTCCCGCCGCGAGGGCCGCCGGCAGGTGTACTTCGTGGACGACCCCGACGTCGTCGACGTGGTACGCCTCGCCGTGGGCCGCCTCGCCGACCGCGCCGACGGCTCCGCCCGCCCGGCCGCCGCCCGTCTCCGTGGCCTCTGAGCCGACCGCCCCACAGCCGCCGCCCGCCGACGGAACGGTCCTGCAGGCGCTCCGCTGGCTGGACACCGGCCCACGCGGGCTGACCGACGCCGAGGCCGCCGCCCGGCTCGCGGAAACCGGTGAGAACACGGTTCCCGGAACACCTGCGACGTCCTGGCCCCACCTCCTCCTGCGCGGACTGCGCGACCCCTTCACCGTCGTTCTCCTCTGCCTCGGCCTGGTCTCCGCCCTCGTCGCCTCCTGGGGCGCCGCTGCCGTGATCCTCGCCCTCGTCGGGGTCAGCTGCGTGCTGCGCGCGAGCGGGGAACACCGGGCCGACCGCTCCCTGGCCGGGCTGCGCGAGCTGGTCGCCGACACGGCCACGGTGCTGCGCCGCCCGGCCGACGGGGAGACGGCCCGCCCCCGCGAGGTCCCGGTAGCCGACCTGGTGCCCGGCGACGTCGTCCGGCTCGGCCCCGGCGACCTGGTCCCCGCGGACGTACGACTGCTGCGCGCCCGCGGGCTGACCGTGCACCAGGCCGCCCTGACCGGCGAGTCGGCGCCGGTCGCGAAGTCCGCCGCGGACCCGGCGGATCCCGACCACGCCGACGAGGCCCACCTCTGTTTCCAGGGCACCGACGTCGCCTCGGGCAGCGCCACCGCCGTCGTCCTCGCCACCGGGGCGCGGACCCGGTTCGCCGCCGCTCTGGGCGTGGACGGGCCGCCGCCGCGTGGGGCAAGCGCTTTTGACCGGTCCGTGCACGGGATCTCCTGGGTGCTGATCCGCTTCATGCTGCTCACCCCGCCCCTCGTCCTCATGGCCAACGCGGCCCTGCGCGGCCGTGGCCTGGAGACGCTGCCGTTCGCCGTCGCGGTCGCCGTCGGACTGACGCCCGAGATGCTTCCGGTGATCGTCACCAGCTGTCTGGCCCGGGGCGCCGCCCTGCTCGCCCGGACGCACGGCGTGATCGTGAAACGGCTTCCCGCCCTGCACGACCTGGGCGCGATCGACGTCCTGTGCGTCGACAAGACGGGCACCCTCACCCAGGACCGGCCGGTCCTCGCCCGCTCCCTCGGCCCGGACGGCCGCGACGACCCCGAGCCCCTGCGCTGGGCCGCCGTCAACGCCTGGTGGACCCTCCAACTCGCCGAGCACCCCACTCCGGACGCCCTCGACGAGGCGTTGCTGGAAGCGATGACGAAACGCGAGGACTGCGATTGGCGCGAGAGGCGCGAGGAGGGCGGGTCGTGCGGGTCGTGCCTCTCGTGCGGGTCGTACGGGTCGTACGGGTCGTACGGGTCGTACGAGGAGTACGACGGGGTGGACGCCGTCCCCTACGACCCCGTCCGGCGTCTGTCCACCGCGGTGGTGCGCGGCCCGCGCCTCGGCACGCACGTCCTGGTCGTCAAAGGCGCCGTCGAGGACGTACTTGACCGCTGCCTCCTGGAACCGGACGAGCGGGCGCGGCTGAGCGCCCTCGCCGAGCGCGAGGCGGCGACCGGGCTGCGACTGCTGGCCGTCGCCACCGCGGAACGCCCCGCCGCCACCCGCCAGCGCGACCTCTCCGCCCGCGCCCCCGTCCCCTCCCCCTGCACTCCGGCCGACGAGCACGGCCTCTCCTTCCGCGGCCTGGTCTCCTTCCGCGACACCCTCGTCCCGGGCGCCGCCGAGGCCCTGCGCGCCCTGGCCGCCCGCGGGGTCGCGGTGCGCGTCCTCACCGGCGACCACCCCGGCACGGCGGCCCGCGTCTGCCGCGAACTCGGCCTCGACCCCGGAGAGGTCGGCGCCGTCGACGACGACCTGGCGGACACCGTCGGCCGGACCGTCGCCTACGCCCGCTGCACCCCCGCCGACAAGGCGCGCGTCGTCGCCGCCCTGCGCGCGGCCGGGCACACCGTCGGCTTCCTCGGCGACGGCGTCAACGACGCCCCCGCCCTGCGCGCGGCGGACGTCGGCATCGCACCGGGCGCCGCCTGCGCCGTGGCCCGGGAGAGCGCCGACGTCGTGCTCGGCGAGAAGGACCTCGGCGCCGTCGGCCACGCCGTCACCGCGGGCCGGTACAGCAGCGGCAACATCGCCTCGTACCTGCGCGTCACCCTCTCCTCCAACCTCGGCAACGTCCTCGCCATGCTCGCCGCCGGACTGCTGCTGCCTTTCCTGCCGATGCTCCCCGCCCAGGTGCTCGTGCAGAACCTCTGTTTCGACGTCGCCCAGCTCGCCTTCGCCCACGACCGTCCCGGCGCGGCCGCGCTGCGCCGACCGACCGTGCTGCGGCCCCGTGCCTTCCTGCGTTTCCTCACCGGGTTCGGCGCGCTCAACGCCGTCGCCGACCTCGCCACCTTCGCCGTCCTCGGGCTCGCCCTGAACGGGCCGGACGCCGTCGACGACCGGGCCGTCTTCCACTCCGCCTGGTTCACCGAGAACCTTCTGACCCAGGCCGTGGTGATGGTGCTGCTGCGCACCGGCCGGGCCGCCGGCCGGCCCGGACCCGTCGGCCGGGCCGCCGCCGTCCTCGGCGCCGTCGGTCTGCTGCTGCCGCCGAGCCCGCTGGGCGCCCGCCTGGGCATGACACCGCTTCCCGTGCCGTACTACCTGCTGCTCGCCGCCGTCCTGGCCCTGTACGCCCTGGCCCTGCGGCTGCTGGTTCGCCGTCATCCGTAGGTCGTCAGGTTCGCGAGTGGTCGTCGGCGGCGGCCCCTCTTACACCTCTCCCCGGGTTGTACAGTTGCGCAATGCAGCAACCATTGCTGCCGCAGAGATGGAGAGGTCGAGAGCATGCTCCGCAACGGACTGGAACCCTGGCACCTGCTGATCGTCGCCATCGTCGTCATCGTGATGTTCGGCTCGAAGAAGCTGCCGGACACGGCACGGGCCCTCGGCAAGTCGATGCGGATCCTCAAGAGCGAGACCAAGGCGATGAAGGACGACGACGCGCCCGCGTACGCGGCGGAGACCGTGACCGCCCCGGTGGAGCCGCCCGCCCCGGCCCACTGAACGGCGAGGGCGGCCTCCTCGCCGGACCGGGTGCGGGGCCAGGACGGCAGAACCGGCGGGGCCGGGAGCGGCCCGCTGTGCGCAGGTCGTCCCGGCCCCGCCGGTGAGATGTCGTACGTCGGTGCGTCGCCGCCTCAGGCGGGCTCTCCCGCCCCGGACAGCGGGCCCTGGCGGACCGTCGTCTCCGTGGCCGTCTTCTCCGCCCGCGCCGCCTTGCGACGCTGTCGGCGGCTCTGGCGCGGCTCCTGGTCGGGCAGCCATCCGAAGGCCATGCAACTGCCCACGGCGCCCAGCAGAAGGCCGACCATGAAGCCGCCGATGTTGGACGTGACCCAGGTGCCCAGGGACAGCAGGATGCCGACTACGGAGTAGAACAGCCGCTGTGCCGGGTTGAACAGGATCAGCAGGCCGCAGAGCAGCATCACGGCGGGCAGGAGGTAGCCTGCCAGACCCTGCATGCCGACGTGCAGGATGACCGGCAGCGGAGCCTTCATGGTCAGCAGGATCTCGCCGCCGCCCAGCACGAGCAGCAACCCGCCCGCGAAGGGGCGATGGCCCCTCCACTGCCGGAAGTCGCCTCGCCACTGCTGAAGCCGACTCACTGCGGGCAGCCCTCGCTCCCGAAGCTCATGTGCAGTCCGGGGAGCTTGAAGACGGCGGCGGTGGCCGCGTAGTTGTGCTGGTACAGGTTCTTGATGACGACCGTGTCGGCCTGCTGGCCGTAGACGCCCTCGGGGCCCTTGACGCCGCCCTTGGTGAAGGTGCTGGAGTCGCCGCCGATCTCGATGTTGTTGAACTCCGCGTCGCCCTTGATCTCGTCGGAGTCGATGGCGAGGTTCGACACGCTCACCGGCGTGGACCCGCCGCCGGCGGTGAGGACGAGCTGGATGCCGCCGAGGTCGACGCTCTGGCACATGTTGGTGATCGTGCCCTTTTTCACGATCGAGGTGACGACCAGGACCTGGCCGCCGGTGTCGCCCTGGTTGGGGCTGTTCTCGATCATGTTGTCCAGCGAGCCGAACTGCTCGAAGCCAGTTCCGTCGAGCCTGTCGGCGGTGACCACGAACGGCATGCCGGAGATGGCGAACTGCACGCCGAGGGCTCCCTCGGCCGTGAGGATCGCGAGGCCGGCGGCCACTGCGGCGGCCGGCACCGCCATCACGGCGGCCCGGCGCAGCCGGACCCGGCCGCGTCTTTGTGCGGAACCGCTCTCCGGGTTCCCGGGGGTGTTGTCGGCGGACGACGTGACGTCCGAGGACGAGGCCATGTCTGCTCCCATGCGCTGAGTCGTGCGGGTTGCTTCAGTGGCGCGTTGCCCTGGCGCGGACAGCGGCTGCAGCGCACCCCTCCTTGCAACTCCCGGAAGCCGTAAGGGCTTTCTGGTTACGCAGCAGTAGCCGCCGAGGAAGTTACCGATGGTTACAGCAAGGGGTCAAGGGAGATGTGGAAAAAGAGTGTTCATTATGTGCCACCTATGATCCACGCGTTCCGCAAACCCCCGCATATATCTTTTGGATCATCAACTTCCTTTGTCAGCCTTGACGTTGACAGACTCTCAGGTCTACAACTCTCCCTGGCCCAGCCCGGATCCGTGGCGCCGGATCCGCCGCGCGGCGACACCGTCTCCGCGCTCCCGGACTTCTTCTGCCAGTCAGCACGGATCCACGGCCGCCATGGGGTCCCCGTACGGGATTCCGTCCGGCGCGGATCTCCTTCAGCACGGGACTCCGGTCCCCGGTCCGATCCCTTCATGGCGCCGAACGCCGCCGCTTCCCCCCTGCGGGTCGCGTCCGTCGCCCCTCCCGCCCGGCCCGGCCGGAGGTCACTCTCCAGGTGCCTCCGACCGGTCACCGGCCGGCTGCCGTTGCCGGTCCGTCACGTACGGAGAAGGCGTCACGGGCCGGCAGCGGCGGACGCCGAGCCGCGTCCCTCCATGTTGCGAAAGGCAACGCGCCGGTTCACGCAACCCCTTGTGCCGCCCCCATGCAGCCCCCCGGTTCAGCCAACACCCCCTGAAACACCCCCAGTTCAGAAAGAGGCACCCGCATGCGCACTCGCTCTCTCCTCGCCGTCGCCGGAGCCGTCGCCGCCCTCGGCCTCACGGCCGTCACCCCGGCCTCCGCGGCCGACCCGGCGGTCCTGACCACCGCCAACGGGGACGTCGCGGTCGGCGACGCCCTCACCGCGTCCCTGGCCAGCGGCACGGCCGCCACGTTCTACTCCAGCGCCACCGGCACCAGCGGCGTCTCCTGTGCCGCCTCGACGTTCAACGCCACGGTCACCGACAACCCGACCGCGCCCGGCACGGCCACCGAGTCGCTCACCGCGCAGACCTTCGGCACCTGCACCTCGAACGTCATCGGCGTCCTGGGCGTCACCAGCGTCACGGTCGCCAACCTGCCGTACGCCACCACCGTGTCCTCCGACGGCACCGTCACCGTGACCCCGCCGTCCGGCTCGACCATCCAGACGACGGTCGTGCTGCGCACCCTGCTGGGCAGCATCAACTGCGTCTACCAGGGCGCGAGCCTGGCCGGCACGGCGAGCAACACCGACAACAGCATCAACTTCACCAGCCAGGCGTTCGCCAAGGTGTCCGGCTCGACGCTCTGCTTCGCCAACGGCTACTTCACCGCCAAGTACGCCCCGGTGAGTGACGGCAGCGCGGCGGTCGTCGTCAACTGATCACCGTAGCAAGCGAGTTCAGCGCCTGCGCAGATGCAGGACCAGGGCGGCGCCGCCGGTGAGCACCAACACCGTCGCGGCGCCGGCCGCCAGCATCGGCGTGGACGGCCCGGAGTCCGCCGCGGTGGCAGAAGCCACCGGGGTGGACTCGGGCGTTGCCGCGGCGGCCTGAGCGGAGGCGTCGTCGGCCGTGACCGTCGCCGTCGCCGACGGCTCGGCGGACGCCGGCGTCGGCGACGGGCTCGCCGACGCCGTGGGCCCGGTCCTGGCCGACGCGGGCGCCTTCGTCTCCGGCCGAGACTGCGAGACCGCTTCCGGGAACACCACGTCCGAGCACGAGTAGTAGGTGTCGGACGTGCTGCTGTTCTGCCAGATCGTGTACAGCATCTGACGTCCCGTCCGGTCGGCGGGCAGCTTCGCGGCGAAGCGGTAGGCGCCGTTCGTCAGCGGCGGGTCCTTGACCTCGGCGAAGGGCTGCGCCGGCAGATCCGACCAGGTGAGCGGTTGCGCGGGGTCGTACCCCGGCTTCGTCAGATACAGCTTGAACGTACCGGTGTGCGCGATCGTCGAGGCGTACGTCATCCGCAGCGTCGCGCCCGGGGTCAGCCGGGTCGACGGCCAGTCGGCGCGGGCGAGGTCGAGGCCCTTGTAGGCGGGCAGACCCCCGCTGCACAGCTTTCCGTCGGGGATGGTCTGGCGGTCGCGACCGTTCACGTCCGCGACGCGCAGGTTGTCCCAGGCGGCGAACGACGTGCCGTTCGCGGCGACGGCCGCCCGGCAGGCGGCGGTCCGGGCGTCGGCGCCTCCGTCGGGAGAGCAGGCGTACACCCGGCTGACCGGATCCGTGGGCGCGCCGTGCGCCTGGGCAGGCCCCGCGGCCCACAGGCCCAGCAGGAGCGGACTCGCGGCGGCGGCCGCCAGACGGGCGGTGCGGTGGGCGGTCATCCGGGACATCGGGGACGTCTCCTCAGCCGGCACGGGAAGGGTCTGTCGTAAGTACGGGAATCCGGTTCCGCGCGTTCACCCGCCACCGTCCCGAACGTCTTGGAGAGCGTCGCGATCAAATCAGGGCATTCACTGACCAATTGTGAGCGTCAAGGGTGTGTTTCCGGCCGGATCGAGGGTTTCCCCTGTATCCGGATGACCATTCCTTTGCCTATCGTTCCAGCACAGCCAGCCCACAGGTAACCCCTGCCGGGGCGGCTCCCGCGCCTGGCCAGCCATCGCGCTGCTTCTCGATTCACCCCCCGCCGCTTCGATGCCGAAGCGAATCGACCGCCGCTCCGCCCTGCCCGGAGCCGGCCATGAAAGGCCACGCCCTTGCGCACGTCACCCGCCCTGCGACGGAAGCTGATATCCGTCGCCGCGGTCTCCGCGGCCCTGCTGACCGCCGCGTCGACCGCCTCGGCCGTCGCCGCCCAGGAAACCGTCTCCCAGGGATCCGCCGTCCCGGCCGCCCAGACCGAGGCCGCGCCCGGCACCCCGGCCGAACGCCTCATCGTCGGCTACAAGTCCGGCGCCGCCGAGGCGAAGTCGAACGCGGCCGCCGAGGCCGACGCCGCCGCCAAGGGCCAGGAGGCCGGCGAGGACGTCGACTTCCAGCGCCGCCTCGGCACCGGCGCCGCCCTGGTCGACCTGGGCGCGGACGTCAGCCGCGCGGACGTCGCCGACGTCGTCGCGCAGTACCAGGCCGACCCGCAGGTCGCCTATGTCGTCCCGGACCGCCTGAACACGCCGAAGGCCGACCCGAACGACACCGAGTACGCCAAGCAGTGGGACCTCTACGAGTCCACCGCCGGCATGAACGTCCCGGGCGCCTGGACCACCTCGACCGGCACCGGCGTCACGGTCGCCGTCATCGACACCGGCTACGTCGCGCACACCGACCTCGCCGCGAACATCGTCGGCGGCTACGACTTCATCGCCGACACCGCCGTCTCCGTCGACGGCGACGGCCGCGACAGCAACCCCGCCGACCCGGGCGACTACTACGCGGCCAACGAGTGCGGCGACGGCATCCCGGCCAGCAACTCCTCCTGGCACGGCACCCACGTGGCCGGCACCATCGCCGCCGTCACGAACAACAACAAGGGCGTGGCGGGCATCGCGTACGGCGCGAAGATCTCCCCGGTCCGGGTGCTCGGCAAGTGCGGCGGCTACGACTCCGACATCATCGACGCCATCACCTGGGCGTCCGGCGGCACCGTCTCCGGCGTCCCCGCCAACAGCAATGTCGCCAAGGTCATCAACATGAGCCTCGGCGGCGACGGCGCCTGCACCTCGGCGACCCAGAGCGCGATCACCGCCGCCGTGAACCGCGGCACCACGGTCGTCGTGGCCGCGGGCAACGAGAACGACAACGTCGCGAACCACTCGCCGGGCAACTGCAACAACGTCATCTCGGTCGCCGCGACCAGCCGTACGGGCGCCAAGGCGTCCTACTCCAACTACGGCTCCCTGGTGGACATCTCGGCCCCCGGCGGCCAGACCAGCACCGGCACCGCCAACGGCATCCTGTCCACGCTGAACTCCGGAACCAAGACGGCGTCCACCGAGTCGTACGCCTACTACCAGGGCACCAGCATGGCCACCCCGCACATCGCGGGTCTGGTCGCGCTGCTGAAGTCGGCGAACTCCTCGCTGACCCCGGCGCAGATCGAGACGGCGATCAAGAACAACGCCCGTGCCCTGCCCGGCGCCTGCTCCGGCGGCTGCGGCGCGGGTCTGGCGGACGCGGCCAAGACGGTGGCGGCCGTGAGCGGCTCCGGCGGATCGACCGGCACAACCGTCTTCTCCAGCACGACCGCGGTCTCCGTCCCGGACAACGGCTCCGCGATCGAGTCCTCCATCGCCGTCAGCGGCCGCACGGGCAACGCGCCGAGCGCCCTGCAGGTCGGCGTCGACATCACCCACACCTACCGCGGCGACCTGGTGATCGACCTGGTCGCGCCCGACGGAACCGCCTACCGGCTGAAGGCGGCCAGCTCCTCGGACTCGGCCGACAACGTCGTCGCCACCTACACGGTGGACGCCTCGGCCGAGACCGCCAACGGCACCTGGAAGCTGCGCGTCCAGGACACGGCCGCGCAGGACACCGGCACGCTCAACAGCTGGAAGCTGACCTTCTGAGAAACCTCGGGGTCCGATGAACGGGCGGGCCGGCCGGTGTGGATGGACACCGGCCGGCCCGCCTTACGTCCGCAGGCGTCCCTACGAGGCGCCGCAGGTCTCTCTACGAGGCCACGCGCTCCTCCAGCGAGGCCAGCACCTGGACGCCCCGGTCGGCCCGGGCGTCCAGGCCCGGCAGCAGACCGGGCACGGCGATGCTCGGCAGCATGTGCGCCCACATCACCGCCAGCCGGTCGGCGAGGTCCGCGCGGTTCGTCAGCGCCCGCGCCATCAACTGGATGCCCGTGAAGGAGCCCACGAGCAGCTCCACCGTCTCCCGCGGCTTCACCGTCGGCAGCAACTCGCCCCGCTCGTACGCCAGTTCCAGCAGCTCGGTCAGCCGCAGCGCCCACTGCCTGAACGGCTCGCCGTGATCGATGCCGGCCGGCGTCTCCTGGTCCACCGCCAGCCGCACACTGCCCCGCAGCAGAGCGTTGTCGAGCAGCCGTTGGCCCACCACGAACGTCATGTCGACGATCTCCTGGAGCTTGCACGGCTGCGGCGGAACCGCGCCGAACGGCACCTGCTCGTTCAGCACCGCCTGCGCGAGTGACTCCTTCGACGAGAAGTGGAAGTACAGTGCGCCCTTGGTGACTTCGGCACGTTCCAGGACCATGGCGATGGTGGTGGACGTGTAGCCGTGTTCGTCGAAGACCGCGCCGGCTGCTTCCAGGATCGCCCTGCGCGTCCTGATGGCGCGCTCCTGTTTTGCCATAAGAGCCCCTTAACGGCACCGAGTTGGCCGGTTCCCACGATCTTCCGTGGGTTCGCCCCGATCATAGAATGCCGTCGACTGATCTCATTGAAAACAAACCGGTCGCCTCGTACTCTAACGCTTACCGGAGCGGCGGTTCGCCGTCTGCCGTGGGCCTTCGGGGGACCGTAGGGAGAGACAATGGCTCGACCGCGGCAGCATGCCGACACCTCGTCCCTGACGGCGACGGTGCCCCGCCAGTTCGTCCACCGCGCATCCGTGGCGGAGACCCTCCTCACCGGCTGGAAACGCACGGGGAACGACCGATTCTCGATCCAGGCACAGTGGCCGCGAGGACACGGGTTACACGTGTCGCCCGATTGGTCCGCATACGACCCGCTGCTCGTCGTCGAGACGATCCGTCAGGCCGGCACGCTGATCGCCCACACCGAGTACGGCGTGCCCCTGGATCACCAGTTCGTGTTGCAGGAGTTCCAAGTCGTCACGGTGGAAGGGAGGTTGAGCGTCGGTCCGCTGCCGGCCGAGTCGGACGTCGACCTGGTCTTCGCCGACGTGCAGTACCGCGGCCGACGCCTCGGGGGAGCCCGCTACACCGCGCGCGTCCTACGCGACGGCGACCTCGTCGCGACCGCGGACGTCGCCTTCACCTGCGTCAGCCCGCCCGTCTACCGTCGGCTGCGCGACGGACGCACCGCCGAGTCGGTGGCCGTCGTACCCCTTCCGCCCGGTCTCGCGCCGGCCGTCGTGGAGCGTGCGCTGCCCTCCGACGTCGTCCTCGCTCCCGACGACCGTCCCGATCGCTGGCAGTTGCGAGTGGATACCGCGCACCCCGTTTTCTTCGACCATCCCCTCGATCACGTTCCCGGCATGCTGCTGCTGGAGGCCGCCCGCCAGGCCGCCTGGCTGCGAAGAACCGGCGAACGGCCGCCGGCGGCTTACTACGCCGTCTTTCTTCGGTACGCCGAGCTGGACGAACCCATCTGGATCGAGGCGAAGGCCGTGCACGGCACCGACGTACAAGTCCTGGGGACACAAGGGGAGTCGGCGGTCTTTCAATGTCTGGTCAGTACCGCCGCACGGTGAGCTATTGTGTACTGGGGGTAAGAAACAAACGGCATGACCCGTTCTTTACCGGCCAGGAGAGACCAGTCGATGGCGAGGCAGTTACGCGCTGAACAGACCCGCGCGACGATCATCACGGCCGCAGCCGACCTGTTCGACCGGCACGGCTACGAATCGACGAGCCTCAGCGACATCGTCGAGCACGCCCGTGTCACCAAGGGAGCCCTGTACTTCCACTTCGCGGCCAAGGAGGATCTGGCCCACGCCATCATGGAGTTGCAGTCCCAGGCCTCGCGTCGGGTCGCCGGCGAGATCGACGACCGGGGGTACCCCGCCCTCGAAGCCCTGATGCGCCTCACCTTCGGTCTCGCCCGGCTGTCGGTCGAGGGCCCGGTCGCCCGGGCGGGCCTACGGCTCGCCACCGGCGGGGTCGCGGTCAAGCCGCCCCTGCGGCACCCGTTCGCGGAGTGGCTGGAGCTGATGACCCGACGGCTCGTCGGCGCGGTCAGGGAGTCCGACATCCACTCGGACGTCGACGTCGACGCGGTAGCCCACTCCCTGGTCTGTTTCTTCGTCGGCACCCGCGTGGTGGGCCGCTCCCGCGAACCCGCGGCCCGACTGCCCCGCCGCATGGCAGAGATGTGGCACGTCCTCATCCGGGGCCTCGTCCCGGTGCCGCGCCGCCCGCGCTATCTGAGCCTGGCGGCACGGCTGGAGAGGGAGATCATGGCCGGGTGAGCGCAGGCGCGCGGAGGTACGGTGAGCCGTATGCCCGACACCTCCGCCCCGCCGCCCGTCCTCCTCGGCGACGAGCCCGGCTCCTTCCCGCACGGCGTCCTGGCCGAACGGCACCCGGCGATCATCCGACAGGTGCGGGACGCCTTCCCCTACGACCCCGACGTCCACCGCGCCCTGGACGCGCTGCTGGTGAGCTGCACCAAGGGCGTCATCGAACCGCTTCCCGCCGATGCGCACGACCGGGACCGCTGGCGTGTCTGGGGTCTCGACGCGTATGAGGGCCGGTCCTGGTTCGAGGTGCCGTGGCTGTGGTCGGAGAGCTACTTCTACCGCCGACTCCTCGAAGCCGTCGGATACTTCGGCCCCGGCGTCTGGCAGGGCGTCGACCCGTTCCGCCCCTTCAAGCTCGCCGAACTCGACGCCCCCGAGACCGACGAGGAACTGGCCGTACTCGACACCCTCGAAGCCCGCCCGGCCGACGAACGGGCCCGCGCCCTGCTGCACGGCTCCCTCTGGGGCAACCGCGCCGACCTCGGCTTCCGCCTCTCGGACGCCGACGCCGAGGAGCGGGACGCCGTGGCCGGACTGGTCGCCGACGACGGCGAGACGCTGTGGTCGCTGCTGCCGACGCCGGGATCTCCTGCGGAAGCCGTCACGGAAACGGACGCGGCGTCCGCCCCCGCCGTGTCCACCGTCTGTCTGATCGCCGACAACGCCGGCCGTGAGCTGATCCCCGATCTCCTCCTCGCCGCGCACCTCCTCGCCCAAGGGCGCGCCGGGCGGGTGGTCCTGCAGGTCAAGCCGTACCCGTACTACGTCTCCGACGCCACGACCGCCGACGTGGTCGATGCGCTCAGGAAGCTGACGGGGGCGCGGGGAGCGGCCGCCGAGTACGGCAGGCGGCTGTGGGCGGCCATGGCGGACGGCACGCTCACCGTCCGCGCGCATCCCTTCTCCGCATCCCCGCTGCCGTACGCGGAGATGCCGCAGGACCTCCGTGCCGAGTTCGCCGCGGCCGACCTGACGATCGTCAAGGGGGACCTCAACTACCGCCGTCTGGTGGGCGACCGGCCCTGGCCCCCGACCACCCCCTTCGCCGAGGTCACCGCCCACTTCCCGGGCCCGGTCGCCGCCCTGCGCACGCTCAAGTCCGACGTGATCACCGGCCTGTCCGCGGACACCGAGGCCGCGTTGGTCGCCGCCGAGGGACAGCGCTGGCGGACCGGTGGGACGCATGCCCTGATCCAGGTCCGCCGCTAGGGGCGCGACCTCCCGGTCGAACTCCCGCACGAACGCGAGCGGGCCGATTCACGCGATGGTGTGATCATGTGCCGCCGGGTGGATGGCCGTTCGGACCCCCGGGTAGGGCCCGGCCATGACGCAACCGTTCGAACTCCCGCACTTCTATCTGCCGCACCCCGCGCGGCAGAACCCGCATGTCGATCAGGCGCGGGCCCACTCCACGCAGTGGGCGCGCGACATGGGCATGCTGGAGGGGTCCGGGATCTGGGAGCAGGCCGATCTGGAGGCGCACGACTACGGCCTGCTCTGCGCCTGCACCCACCCCGACTGCGACGGCCCCGCGCTGTCGCTGATCACCGACTGGTACGTGTGGGTGTTCTTCTTCGACGACCACTTCCTCGACATGTTCAAGCGCACCCCCGACCGCGCCGCCGGCAAGGCCCACCTGGACCGGCTCCCGCTGTTCATGCCGCTGGACCTGGCGACGCCCGTGCCCGAGCCGCAGAACCCGGTCGAGGCGGGCCTGAAGGACCTGTGGACGCGTACGGTGCCGGACATGTCGCAGGACTGGCGCCGCCGTTTCGCGGTGGCGACGGAGCACCTGCTGAACGAGTCGATGTGGGAGCTGTCCAACATCGACGAGGGGCGGATCGCCAACCCCGTCGAGTACATCGAGATGCGCCGAAAGGTGGGCGGCGCCCCCTGGTCGGCGGGGCTCGTGGAGTACGCGACCGCCGAGGTCCCGGCCGCCGTCGCCGGCACACGGCCGCTGCGCGTGCTGATGGAGACCTTCTCGGACGCCGTGCACCTGCGCAACGACCTGTTCTCCTACCAGCGCGAGGTGGAGGACGAGGGCGAGAACAGCAACGGCGTGCTCGTCCTGGAGACCTTCTTCGGCTGCACCACCCAGGAGGCCGCCGACACCGTCAACGACATCCTCACCTCGCGCCTCCACCAGTTCGAGCACACCGCGTTCACCGAAGTGCCCGCGCTGGCCCTGGAGAAGGGCCTCAGGCCCGACGAGGCGGCCGCCGTGGCCGCATACGCCAAGGGCCTGCAGGACTGGCAGTCCGGCGGCCACGAATGGCACATGCGCTCCAGCCGCTACATGAACGAGGGCGCCGTCTCCGTCGCCCCCTGGCAGCGGCTGACCGGTCCCGGCGCCTCCGCCGCCGACGTCGGCGCCCTGCTCGCCTCGGCCGCCGCCGAGAGGCTGCGCGCGTACGCGCACGTGCCCTTCCAGAAGGTCGGCCCGTCGCTGCTGCCCGACTTCCACATGCCGTTCCAGGTCGAGCTCAGCCCGCACCTGGAGGCGTGCCGTCCGCGTCTGACGGCCTGGATGCACCGCATGGGCATGCTGGAGGAGGGCGTCTGGGACGAGGACAAGCTCGCCGCCTACGACCTCCCGCTCTGCTCGGCAGGCCTGGACCCGGACGCGACCCCGGAGGCCCTCGACCTCAGCGCCCACTGGCTCGCGTGGGGCACCTACGGCGACGACTACTACCCGCTGGTCTTCGGGGCCCGCCGCGATCTGGCCGCAGCCCGGCTGACCACGGCCCGGCTGTCGGCCTGCATGCCCGTCGGCGACGGCGAGGCGGCGCCCGTCGTCCCCGTGAACGCGATGGAGCGCGGCCTGCTCGACCTGTGGGCGCGCACCACCGCCGACATGACCCCCGACCAGCGGCGCACCCTGCGCGAATCGGTGGACAAGATGACCGAGAGCTGGGTGTGGGAGCTGTCCAACGAGCTCCAGCGCCGCGTCCCCGACCCGGTCGACTACCTGGAGATGCGCCGCGCCACCTTCGGCTCCGACCTCACCCTGAGCCTGTGCCGCATGGGCCAGGGCCCGGCCGTCCCGCCGGAGGTCTACCGCAGCGGCGTCGTCCGCGCGATGGAGAACGCGGCCGTGGACTACGCGTGCCTCACCAACGACGTCTTCTCGTACCAGAAGGAGATCGAGTACGAGGGCGAGATGCACAACGCGATCCTCGTCGTGCAGAACTTCTTCGGCTGCGACTATCCGACCGGGCTCGGCATCGTCCACGATCTGATGACCCAGCGCATGGAGCAGTTCGAGCATGTCGTCGCGCACGAACTGCCCGTCCTGTACGACGACTTCGACCTGTCGGCCGAGGCGCGCGAGGCCATGGGGCACTACGTCGCCGACCTGCAGAACTGGCTGGCGGGCATCCTGCACTGGCACCGCGAGGTGGACCGCTACAAGTCCGCCTACCTGGCCCGCCGCACCCACGGCTTCCTCCCCGACACCCTGCCGACGGCGCCTACGCCACACTTCTCGCTGTCCGGATTCTCCTCTGGGGAATAGGGCACCCCTGAATGAAACGGGGCGCTCAGGGAACTGCGGGCTGGGATCCCGCCCGTAGTGCGGCGTGCTCCACGGCGGCGCGCGCCAGCGCCCGGACGATCGGGTGCGGGCGCGAGCCGTCGCCGGACAGCTCGGGCTGGAACAGGGAGGCCAGGAAGAAGGGATGGCCCGGGAGTTCGGCGATGCGGACGTGTCCGTCCTCGTCGTGCCCCGAGAAGCGCAGACCGTGCGCCCGCAGGGTGTCCAGGTGGCGTGAGGGGCCGTAGGCGCAGAAGTAGCGCTCGACCGTGCGCTGCGAGCCGATGACGGACTGGGCGAGCGAGCCCGGCTCGATCGTGACGACGCCCTCGTGGCCCACGAGGGAGCACGCCAGCGGTTCGATGAGCGGGTCCTCCGCGTCGGGGTCGTTCTCGGCGTGCGCCACGCGCGTCAGCCCGCACACGTTCCGGGCGTACTCCAAGAGGGCGTGCTGGAAGCCGCCGCAGGTGCCGAGGAAGGGGATGCCCTCCTCGCGCGCGGTGCGCACGGCGGACAGGACGCCCGCCTCGCTGCGGTACGGGCTGCCCGGCACCACCCACACGGCGTCGAAGCCGCGCACCGCGCCCTCGGCCGCCGCTTCCTCGGACGGGATCCAGTAGGCGTCCAGGACCAGCCGGTCCCGGGCGGCGAGGGCCTCCAGCAGAAGCGGGATGCGGGTGTGCGAGACGACGTTGGGAGAGCGGTCGCCGACCAGGGCGACCTTGGCGATCTGAGCTGCGCTGTCGGTCATGTCCCTCATCCTGCGAGCGACCCGCACTTCACGTCCAACGATGATTGCTGCACTCTCGATAAGCAGAACTGATACGGAACGCTCGCGGCCTGCGATTCTGGTGCCATGGACCCGCACCTCCTGCGCACCTACGTCACCGTCGCGCGCCTCGCCTCCTTCTCCGAGGCCGCCCGCGCGCTCGGCTACACCCAGTCGGCCGTGTCCCAGCACATCGCGGCCCTCGAGCAGGACCTCGGCGCGCCGCTGCTGACCCGCCGCCCCGTCGCCCCCACGGCGGCCGGCGAACGGCTCCTCGAACACGCGGGCGCGCTGCTGCTGCGCCTGGACGCGGCCCGAGCGGACGTCGTGCGGATCGCCTCGGCGCCCCCGCACGGACTGACGCTCGCGACCTCGCCGACCGCCCTCGGCCCCGCTGCCCTCGCCGCGCTCCCGCCCGCCGGCGTGACCCTGCGCGTGCTCGCCCGCGACGACGTGCCCGCCGCGGTCGCCGCCGGCGCCGCCGACGTGGGCCTCGTCGACGGCCTGGCCGCGCCCAGCGACCCGCTCCGGCTGCCCGACGTCGCGCCGCTGACCACGCACGGCGTGGGGGAGGAGCCGGTCTGCGTCCTCCTGCCGGACGCGCACCCCCTGGCCCGGCGCACCGGCCTGCGCCTGGGCGACCTCGCCGACGCGCGCTGGCTGGACGCCCCCGACACCGGCCTGCCGCTCGCCCAGCTGCGCGCCGCGGGCGGCGGCCACGGCTTTCGCCCCGCCCTGCGCTACGACGGCGTCGACGTCCGCGTCCTGACCGCGCTGGCCGCCGCGGGCCACGGACTGGCGGTGCTGCCCCGCTCGGCGGCCACCGGCGTCCCGGGCGCGGCCGCCGTCCCAGTCGTCGAGCCCCGGGTCGTCCACCGGACCGAGCTGGTGCACGCCGGTACGCCGTCAGGCGCCGCGCGGGCCCTGGTGGAGGCGCTGTCCGCGCACGCGTGAGCCGTCCTCCCGCGGGCCTCGCGCCTGCCCCCGCTTGCTCCTTCCGCCCGCTCCTTCCGCCCGCTCCCTCCGCTAGTCCTCCCGCCCGGGCTACCTCTCCTGACGACCGGTCAGTCTCACTCGTTCGTGGCTCGTGGTGCGCCGGCGTGCCGGGTAGAGCACCAGCCGGAGGCGATCCATGGAACAGACAGCGTTGCGTCCCAAGCCCATGCCCGGCCAGGAGCCCGGCGGCGGCGCCGGGCGAGGCGGTCAGGCCCGGCGCCCGCACGCCGCACGCCGACGCGGCCGTCGGCTGACGACCCTGCTGTTCGGCCTGTCCGTCGGCACGGTCCTCGTCCTGTCCGGCGTGGGGCTCGGCACCGTCGGGGCGACCGTGATCGGCATGAGCAGACTGGCCGAACTGCAACGGCAGACCGGGCAGGGCCCCGCACCCGCTCGCCCGGGTTCGACCGCGCCCACCACGTCGGCCGCCCCGTCGCCCGGAGCGGCCCGCGCCACCCTGGGCCTGGAGGCGGTGGACGCGGAGCAGGCGGGCGCCCGGATCATCGCCGTCCACGTCCCCGGCCCCGGCTACACGGCCGGCCTCGTGCGCGGCGACGTCCTGCTGGCGTTCGGCAGGACGAGGATCGACTCGGCGACGGATCTCGCCCGGGCGGTCGCCGAGTCGCGACCCGGGAAAGAGGTGAGACTGACGCTCCGTCACCAGAGCGGCGGATACCAGCAGTTGACCGTCGCACCCGGAGTCGTCACCTGAGGGACGGGACGGAGGCCGGGCGACACCGACGCTCCTCTCCTGCCGCACCCATGAGCGCCTCCCCGGCGCCTCTCTGCGGAAACCCGTGCAATCGGCTCGCGCCGCCCCCGCTGTCCGGGCAGGATGCTGCCCATAGTCACCATGTATCGGCCGGCAGGTCAGTCGCCACGTCCTTCAGGGAGGCCCGGAATGACCGGCACCGCATCCGCGCCCTTCACCGCCGACGACTACCGGGCCCGCATGGAGCGGGCGGCGCGCGAGGCCGCCGACGCGGGGCTGGCCGGACTCCTCGTGGCGCCGGGACCCGACCTCGTCTGGCTCACCGGCTACGCGCCCCCCGCGGTCACCGAACGGCTCACCCTGCTCGTCCTCGCCCCCGGCCGCGCCCCCGTCCTCGTCGTGCCGACCCTGGAGGCCCCCGACGCCGCCAAGGCGGCCGGAGCCCCGGCCCTGACCCTGCGGGACTGGACCGACGGCAAGGACCCCTACGCGATCTCCGCAAGCCTCCTCGGCACGGGCGGCTCGGACGGCGTGGGCGGCCGGTTCGGGATCAGCGACAACGCCTGGGCGATGCACCTGCTCGGCCTGCAGAACGCGCTGCCCGCCACGTCCTACGCCTCCCTCACCGAAGCCCTGCCCATGCTGCGCGCCGTGAAGGACGCGGCGGAGCTGGAGCTCATGGCGGCCGCGGGAGCGGCCGCTGACGCAACGTTCGAGGAGATCCGGAAGGTTCCCTTCGCCGGCCGCCGGGAGTCCGAGGTCGGCGCCGACCTCGCCGACCTGCTGCGGCGGTTCGGACACTCCCAGGTCGACTTCACGATCGTCGCCTCGGGACCCAACGGCGCCAACCCGCACCACGAGGTCGGCGACCGGGTCATCGAACGCGGCGACATGGTCGTCCTCGACTTCGGCGGCCTCAAGGACGGCTACGGCTCCGACACCTCCCGCACGGTCCACGTCGGCGAGCCCACCGACGAGGAACGCCGCGTCCACGACCTGGTCCGCGCCGCCCAGGAGGCCGGTTTCCAGGCGGTGCGGCCCGGCGTCGCCTGCCAGGAGGTCGACCGGGCCGCCCGCGCGGTCATCGCCGACGCCGGATACGGCGAGTACTTCATCCACCGCACCGGCCACGGCATCGGCGTCACCACCCACGAGCCGCCGTACATGATCGAGGGCGAGGAGCGGCCCCTCGTGCCCGGCATGTGCTTCTCCGTAGAGCCCGGCGTGTACCTGCCGGGACGGTTCGGGGTGCGCATCGAGGACATCGTCACCGTCACCGAGGACGGCGGCCGACGGCTCAACGACACCACTCGCGAGCTGGTGATAGTGGACTGAGCCACCCCTCCAGGAGCCCCCTGCCACCCACCCGATCGGCGACGGCGCGACCATGACCCAGGCACCGACACCCACCGCGGACACCGTCCGCCGACTGGTCCGCGCCCTCGTCAAGGAAGGCGGCACGGGCGGCGCCGGCCTCGAGGTGGCGCCCGTCGCCGAGGGCCGGCCCTCGACCTGGTGGGTCGGCGCCCGCCATGTGCTGCGGCTCGCCCCCGACCGCGACGCGGCCGTGCGCCGGCGCCGCGAACTGCGCCTGCGCGACCTCGTGCGCCCGCACCTCCCCCTCGCCGTGCCGACCAGCGTGGCGCACGGCGAGTGGTCGCCCGGACTGACGTACACCCTCGACGTCAAGGTGCCCGGCGGGACGGCCGAGGAGCATGACGTGTCGGCGATCGGCGAGGCCGATCTGGCGGGGCTGCTCGGCGGTCTGCGCGAGGTGCCGCCCCGGCAGGCCGAGGCGCTCGGCGTGCCGCGCGTCGCTCCGCGCTCCCTGGAGGCGCTGCGCCGGATGGCCGTGGCCGCCGCCCAACGCCTCGCCGCCGCCGACGAGTTCGATCCCGCACGTCTGCACCAGCTCACCCCGCCCGGCGCGGCCCAGCTCGCCGCGCAGCCCGCGGCCGCCGTCCTCGTGCATCACCGGCTGCGGGGCGAGCATCTGGTGGTCAGCGCCGACGGCCGGGTGCGCGGTGTCCTCGACTGGACCCAGGCGGTGCTCGGCGACCCCGCCGAGGACATCGCGGGCCTCGGCCTCGCCGTCGGCTCCGGCGCCGCCGTACGCGCCGCCACCCTGGCCGGCTACGGCGCCCGCCCCTGCCTGCGCGGCCTGTGGCTCGCCCGCTGCGACACCGTCGTACGCCTCGCCGAACGTCTCGACGGTCAAGGGGCCGAGTCGCCGACGCTGCTGCGGACGCAGTTGCGGCGAGCCTGGGAGGCGATCCTGCTGGAACGGGTGACAGAGCTGCGCGAGGACGGCGAGCAGGGGGCGGACGAGGAGCTGTAGGGCGGCGGGCGGGGACAAGGGCGGCGAGTGCGGGGCGGCGGAGGCGCGGTAAGGCGGGGGGCGAGGGCGGCGGGTGAGGGCTGTGGGCGGTGTGGCGGCCCTGGAAGGCTCTCAGTCCTGTTCCAGGATCACGCACGCCTCCGCGGGCACATGCAGCAGACCGTCCGGTCCGGGGGCCTGGACCGGCTCCCAGGCGGCCAGTACGCGCGCGGGGTGCGGGCCCAGGGGGAGGGCGGCCGGCTCCTTGCCGAGGTTCACGGCCACCCGGACGTCCCCGCGCCGGAAGGCCAGCCAGCGGGCCTGTGCGTCGTAGGCGACCTTGGTGTCGGCGAGGTCGGGGTCGGTGAGGTCCGCCAGTCGGCGGCGCAGCGCGATCAGCTCGCGGTACCAGGCCAGCACGCGCGCGTGGGGCTCGCGCTGCGGCTCGGACCAGTCCAGACAGGAGCGCTCGCGCGTCGCCGGGTCCTGCGGGTCCGGCACGTCCTCCTCGGCCCAGCCGTGCGCGGCGAACTCCCGCCGCCTGCCCCGCCGTACCGCCTCGGCGAGCTCCGGGTCGGTGTGGTCGGTGAAGTACTGCCAGGGCGTGCCCGCCGCCCACTCCTCGCCCATGAACAGCATCGGCGTGAACGGGGAGGTCAGGGTCAGGGTCGCCGCGCACGCCAGCAGACCGGGGGAGAGGGACGCCGCGAGCCGGTCGCCCTGGGCGCGGTTGCCGACCTGGTCGTGGGTCTGGGAGTAGCCCAGCAGCCGGTGCGCGGGCACCCGGGAACGGTCCAGCGGGCGTCCGTGGCGGCGGCCCCGGAAGCTCGAGTACGTGCCGTCGTGGAAGAAGCCGCCGGTGAGGGTCTTGGCGAGCGCGGCGAAGGGGTCGCGCGCGAAGTCGGCGTAGTACGCCTGGGACTCGCCGGTGAGCGCCGTGTGCAGGGCGTGGTGGAAGTCGTCGTTCCACTGGGCGTGCAGGCCCAGGCCGCCCTGCTTGCGGGCGGTGACGAACCGCGGGTCGTTCAGGTCGGCCTCGGCGATCAGGAACAGCGGCCGACCCGCCTCGGCGGCCAAGGCGTCCACCGCCGTCGACAGCTCCTCCAGGAAGTGGCACGCGCGTGTGTCCGCCAGCTCGTGCACCGCGTCCAGCCGCAGCCCGTCCAGCCGGTAGTCGCGCAGCCACGCCAGCGCGCTGCCCAGCAGATACGCGCGCACCTCGTCCGAGCCGGGCGCGTCCAGGTTGACCGCGGAGCCCCAGGGCGTGTGGTGCCGGTCCGTGAAGTACGGGCCGAACACCGGCAGATAGTTGCCGGCCGGGCCCAGATGGTTGTGCACGACGTCCAGGACCACGCCCAGACCCAGCTCATGGGCCCGGTCGACGAACCGCTTCAGCGCCTCGGGGCCCCCGTACGGCTCGTGCACCGCCCACAGCGCCACCCCGTCGTACCCCCAGCCGTGCCGGCCGGGGAACGGGCACAGGGGCATCAGCTCGACGTGGGTGACGCCGAGGGCCACGAGGTGCTCCAGCCGCCCGGCGGCCGCGTCCAGCGTGCCCTCGGGGGTGTACGTGCCCACGTGCAGCTCGTAGAGGACCGCGCCGGGCAGCGGGCGGCCGGACCACGGCGCCCGCCAGGCGTGGCGGCCGTGGTCGACGACCGCGCTCAGGCCGTCCGGTCCGTCCGGCTGCCGGCGCGAGCGCGGATCGGGCCGCACGGGGCCGTCGTCCACCGCGAAGCCGTACCGGGCGCCGTCCCCGGCCTCCGCCTCGCCGGTCCACCACCCCGCCCGCTGCGGATCGCGCTCCAACGCGCGCGTGACGCCCTCGCACCGGAGTGTCACCCGTTCGGCCTGCGGCGCCCACACCTCGAACTGCACGGACGGTCCCCTTCGTCAGCTCGGCTTCGTCTTCCCACCGTCATGTAGCCCGTCCATCGTGCTGCACGCGGGATCAATCCGCTGTGGGAACAGCCCTCTTCACGGCGGGTGTCGCGATGTCCTCTGCGGCGGGGCCGCGGGGCACGCGCGCGTGGGGGCGATTTCACGTCTTCTGGACACCCGCGGTTCACTGACCGACAATCACCAGCGTGACGTCGTCTTTCGAGTTCAACACGTACCCCGCGCGCCTGTCGGATGCGGAGCGCGACAGGGCGCTGAAGGTGCTCCGTGACGGCGTCGCCATGGGCCGGCTGTCGCACGACACGTTCATCCGGCGCATGGAGCTGGCGCTTTCCGCACGTCGCACCGACGAACTCGCCGTCCTCACCGCCGACCTGCCCAAGGAGAGCCGCCTCTCGCGCGTCGTCTTCGGCAGCGTCGAGGCGGTCTCCGGCTTCACCGTCCGGCTGCGCCGGGCCTGGCAGGCCGAGCGGCTGCCCAAGCTGCTGCTCCCGCACCCCGGCACCGACCAGGCGCTGCGCATCGGGCGGGATCCCGCGAGCGGCCTCAGACTGACCCACGAGAGCGTCTCGCGCGTGCACGCCGAACTCAGGCGCCAGGGCGGGATGTGGATCCTGCGCGACCTCGGCTCGACCAACGGCACCACCGTCAACGGCCGCCGCGTCATCGGCGCGGCCGTCGTCCGCGAGGGCGACCAAGTCGCCTTCGGCCGGACGGCGTTCCGGCTCTCGGCGAACTGATCCGAAACCCACCTGGGAACCGATCCGAAACCCACCTGGGAACCGATCCGAAACCCACCTGGGAACCGATCCGAAACCCACCTGGGAACCGATCCGAAACCGCCTTCGGAACTGTTCCGGCCCAAGTCTCCTCACCCGTCGCGGTGTTGACGTACCCCGATCCCATGACTCACTGTGCGTACACCAGACACGCCCGGTGAACCGACGGCCCGCCTGTGGAGGTGTGCCCTGCCGCCACTCCTCCGCTATCCGACCGTGGACGACCTCGCGGCCCAGGCGGCCGCGCTCGCCGCTCGCCGCCCCCGGGACGCCCGGCTGCGGCGCGTCGGGGTCTCCCGCGCGGGCACGCCCCTGTGGCTGCTCTCCCTCGGCCGGGGCGCCCGTCAGGCCCTCGTCGTCGCCGGACCGCACGCCAACGAGCCCGTCGGCGGCGCCACCGTCCTGCGGCTGGCCGAACGTGTCCTGGCCGACCCCCGGCTCACCGAGGGCGCCGACGCCACCTGGAACCTGCTGCTGTGCCTCGACCCCGACGGGCTGCGCCGCAACGAGGGCTGGCTGGCCGGCCCCTACAGCCTCGGCCGCTACTTCCGGAACTTCTTCCGGCCCGGCTTCCACGAACAGCCCGAATGGCTGCCCGACGGCGCGGCCGCCGCCGCGCTGCCCGAGACCCGGGCGCTGCTCGGCCTCCAGGACGAACTGAAACCTTTCTTCCAGTGCTCGCTGCACGGCGTCGACGTCGGCGGCGCCTTCGTCGAACTGACCCGCGACCTGCCCGGCCTCTCCGCGCGCGTCGCCCACACCGCCGCCCGCCTCGGCATCCCCCGCGAACTCGGCGCCTACGACACCCTGTACTGGCCCGCGCTGGGACCCGCCGTCTACCGGATCCCGCCGCCGCGCCCGCGCGACCTGGCCGCCGCCATCACCGAGGCCGCCGTCGAGTCGACCTGGTACCACCCGCACCGGCACGGCACGGTCACCGCGATCGTCGAAGCGCCCATGTGGGGCGTGAGCGCCGTCGAGGACGACTCCCCGCCCGCCGACCGGGACGCGGTGCTGCGCGCCGTGAGCCGGGCCCTGCGCCACGACACACGTCTCCTGGAGCGCATCCTCACGCGCGTGCGGCCCCATTTCACCGGCGTCCCCGACGCGGCGCGGTTGCTCGCCCCGGTCGACGACTACCTCCTGGTCTGCCCCGGGCTCGCCGACGCCTGGGATCCCGACACCGCCGACCCCGCCCGTCCGCTGCCGCCCCTCAGCACCGCCCATCTGACGGCCCTGCACATCGCCGGCCGGCGGATCTCCGTACGGACGGCGGGCCTGCTGCGCCAGCTGGTCGCCGGCTCGGGGCACGACCCCTGCGACGCGCTGCCGGAGCTGGACGGGCTGATCGACGGGTGGTGCGCCGCCTACCTCGACGACTGCGGGGCGCGCTGGATCCCCGTCGCGCGCCAGGTCGAGTACCAGGCGAGGGTGGTGCTCGCCGCGTTCGAACTGGCCGGCCGGGCCGGCGCCGCCCCCGCACGTTCGGGTGAGTCGGGCTGGGGTACGCGGCCCGCCGTGCCGATGCACGGGGAATGAAGCTCCTCTCAGCCGTCTCCTCGGCCTTTCCCCCGGCCTTCCCCCCGGCCGTCCCCTCGCCCCTCCTCTCGGCCACCGCGCTGCGGCGCGCCCTGCCGGCCGTGGCCACGGCCGCCCTCCTGCTCGCCGTCGGCGTCGCCCCGGCCCAGGCCCAGGCGGCCTCCCCGGACGCCCTCCCCGGCAACTGGCTCCAGCTCACGCTCACCCACGGCACCTCCCAGTCCCGCGACACCCGCGGCGTCCTGCTGCTGTGCGACCCGCCCCAGGGCCACTCCCGCGCCGCCGAGGCCTGCGCGGCCCTGACGACGGCGAACGGCGACGTCGACGCCGTGGCGGGGCCCGGCGACCGCGTCTGCCCGCTCATGTACGCCCCGGTGACCGCCCGCGCGCACGGCCAGTGGAACGGCCGTCCGGTCGAGTACGCGCGGACCTTCGGCAACGACTGCGAGATGGAGGCGCTGACGGGCGCGGTCTTCGCCCTGGACGACGAGCAGGTCCCCGAGGTCTGAGCCGACCGGCCGAACGGGTCCCGGCTCACACGCGCGTGTGGCGTCGGGTTCGGGCTCACACGCGCGTGTGGCGTCGGGTTCGGGCTCACACGCACGCGTGGCGTCGGGTTCGGGCACACACGCACGCGTGGCGTCGGATCCGGTCGCCCGCGCGTGTGTGTGCCGACGGGTTCGGGCACACACGCGCGGGCCCGAACCCGCCACGCCCTACGTCGTCCTGTCTCCCCGTCGCCCTACGCCGTCCCCGCGTGCCTCCCCCTACGCCGTCCGCGCCCCCGCCCCCGGCGCCTACGCTGCCCCGTCGCTCCAGGCCGCGCCCGCGCGCGCGTGCAGGGCCGCCGCGACGACCGTGCCTGACTGGTGCTCCACCTGGTGCTCCAGGGGCACCCAGCGGGCGTGGAAGCGCTCGGCGAAGGCGTCGCTCCAGGTCCCCACGAGCTGTTCGAGGCGCGGGGCCGCATGGTCGTCGCTCGCCTGCAGGACCCGCCACAGCATCGCGGCCGCCCGCAGCGGCAGCCGGCGGGCGAAGGCGTCCACGCTGCCGACGTACGCCATCGTCGTGTCGGCCGGCGGCGTGTGGGTCCAGTCCGCGGCCAGCCCCGGCACCAGCTCCAGCGCCCACCGGGCCGCCCGCAGCAGCGGCCCGTCGACGCCGTCCAGGCGCGGCAGCGCCTCGTCGAGCACCCGCTCCACCTCGTGCGCGTCCCGCAGCAGCCGCACCGCCAGGCGCCGGATCGCACGGGCCGGGGCCGGATGCGGGGCCGGGTCGTCCACCAGGTCGCTCGCCCACATCGGCACCTCCACGACCGCGGTCAGGCCGCCGTAGCGATGGGCGTGGTACCAGGTGCTGTGCCGTGCGTCGTCCGGCATGCTCGGGTAGGCCGCGTCCGCCCCGGGAGCCGGCATCACATGCACGCCGGGCCCGGACGCGGGCCAGCCCGCCGCGTCGGAGGCCCCGGTCTCCACCGGGATGTGCAACCGCGCCGCGGACTTGACGAACGGCTCGGCCAGCCCCGGGATGTCCTTCGTCAACTGCACCCAGCTGCCGCCGAGATCGGTGCCGTGCAGGGTCACCTGGAGGTAGGGCCGCAGCTCGTCGATGACCCGGGTCAGCGCGCGCGTCTCGGGCGGCAGCCGGTGGGGCGGCAGCACGGCGGGCGACCACTCCGGCTGCTCCGGGCCCGCCGGCCGGAAGAACCCCAGGTGGTAGTCGAGCAGGCTGCGCGGCGCCGGGGTCACATGCAGACTCGCCCCGTCGGGGTCCGCGCACAGCAGGAAGTGCCAGGAGGTATCGCTGCGCAACTCCCGCTCGTACAGCACCCGTTCGGCCAGGGCCAGCAGCGTCGAGCCGCCCGTCGGCTCGTTCGCGTGGGCCCCCGCGACGACGAGCACGGCACGCCGGGCCTGTCCCACGGACAGCAGATGCAGGGGCCGGCCCGCCCGGGAGACTCCCACCTGTCGCAGGGCGCACAAGCCGGGTCGAAGCGCGGCCAACGCCCGGGCTGAGCAGGTCAGTTCGGTCACCGTGGGGTAGCGCAGCTCCGGCAGGAGACTCACCCCCGTACGCGTCCGCCAGGCCTTCGCCTCCGCAGTACCCCACGGACGCGGGGAACTGTCAAGAACGCCCGAGGGCGGCTCCAGGGGGCGTCCGGAAGCACGCGCCGACGGCCGTCACAACGGGTGCGTGCCGCGCCCCCGCGCCGCCGGTGCTCGCGGTCGACGAGGCAGCACGTGATCCGCCAGTCGGGCAGTCCCGCGCCCTCGGCCCCTTCTCCCGCGCCCCCGCCGTTACCCGCGCCGAGCCGCGCGACGTACGCCCGCCGGTGCTTGATCCGAGGCAGCTCCTCTCCCTCTCCTCTCCCTCTCCCCACCTCTTCTCTTCTCCTCTTCGTTTCCGTGCCCGCTCAGCCCGCCCGCTCCAGCAGTGCCACCGGACGGTGTGCCAACAGCTCCGCCACGCGCGCGTGCCCCGTGAACTCCCGTTCCGGATCCAGCAGATCGCGCCACCGCCCCGGCGGCAACGCCAGCCGGGTCTCCCGCCAGCCGCCCGCCCGCTCCAGCCGGAGTGACAGCCGCGTCACGGCCGTGACCACCGCGCCGGAGCGCGCGAACGCCAGGCAGTGCTCCGCGGCCGGCCCCTCGGCCGTCAGCGGCTCGTACGTCGCCCGGTCCCCGAAGACGGCGGGCCGCCGCCGACGCAGCCGCAGCGCGGCCGACGTCACCGCGTCCTTGACGCCGGGACTCTCCGGCGGGAACCGCACGGGACGCCGGTTGTCGGGGTCCACCAAGGCGCGGTACTCGCTCTCGGTGCCCTGGTAGAGGTCCGGCACGCCCGGCATCGTCAGATGCACCAGCGCCGTGCCCAGCACATTGGCCTCGATGTACGGCTCCAGGGCGGCGCGCAGCGCGGCCACCCGCTCGCCCGGCGGCCCGCAGGGCCCCGCGGCGACGAACGCGGCCACCGCCTCCTCGTACGGCGGCTCCTGCTCCGTCCAGCTCGTGTACAGGCCCGCCTCGCGCGCGTGCTTCAGCAGGGCCTCCCGCACCCGCTCCACGGACGACGGCCCCAGCCCGAAGACGGTCTGCCAGGCCGCCCACGCGAGCTGCCCGTCCGTCGCCGCGTCGTCCCTGTCGTCCTTCCGCGCGCGGGTGACCTGCGCCAGCACGTCCGCCCAGCGCTGCGGGCACTCGGTGAGCACGGCCAGCGCGGCGCGCACGTCGGCGCTGCGCTTGGTGTCGTGCGTCGACACGACCGTCCCGGTGGCCGGCCAGTCGCGCTGCACGCGCGCGCAGTACGCGTGGAAGCCCGCCGGGGACACGCCCGGGCCGCCCGGATCGCCGCCCACCTCGTTCGCCGACAGCAGCGGCACGTACCGGTAGAACGCCGTGTCCTCCATCGACTTGGCGCGCAGCGCGGACCCGGTCTGCGCGAACCGGGCCCGGAACTCCTCCCGCGCGCGTCCCGCCCCGCCCAGCACCAGAGCGCGCACCGCGTCCACCGCGCCGGCCTCCTCGGGCACGACGAACGCCCGCCGCGCCTCTTCGGCCGCCTTCTCGGTGACGACGAGGGCCGCGTCGCCCGAGGCGTACGGCCGGTAGACCTCCAGGCGCACCAGCAGCTCCTCCAGCGCCGTGCGCAGCGCCCAGGGGGCCCGGTCGCGCAGTGCGGGGTCCGGCGCGGCGGCGCACGCCCGGGACGCGGTCCGGGTCAGCCGGTCCAGTTCGGCCGCCAGCTCGTGCGCGAGCACCCCGTACGCCGCCCGCCGCGCGGTCGCCGCCCAGTCGCCGCCACGGTCCGTCTGCGGGGCCGCGAAGCTCCTGTAATGGTCCAGGAGCTCCCGGGCCCCCTCGGAGTCCGTGAACAGGCCGTCCACGCGGCGCAGGGCGTCGTAGCCGGTGGTGCCGGCGACGGGCCAGGAGTCCGGCAGGCGCTCCCCGTCCGCCAGGATCTTCTCCACGACCGTCCAGCGGCCGCCGCTGGCCTGGTGCAGCCGGTCCAGGTAGCCGTCGGGGTCGGCGAGGCCGTCGGGGTGGTCGACGCGCAGCCCGTCGACCACGCCCTCGTGCAGCAGCTGGAGGATCTTGGCGTGGGTGGCCTCGAACACCTCCGGGTCCTCCACCCGCACCCCGATCAGCTCCGAGATGCTGAAGAAGCGTCGGTAGTTCAGCTCGGTGCGGGCCAGCCGCCACCACACCGGCCGGTACCACTGGGCGTCCAGCAGCTGCGGCAGCGGCAGCTCCTCGGTGCCTTCGCGCAGCGGCAGGACGTGGTCGTAGTAGCGCAGGACGTCCCCGTCGACCCGCAGCCGGTCCAGCTCGGTCCCGACGGGGTGGGCGAGCACCGGGACCAGCAGCTGACCGCCCTGCGCCTCCCAGTCGACGTCGAACCAGCGCGCGTACGGCGACTTCGGGCCCTCCCGCAGCACCTCCCACAGGGCGTGGTTGTGGCGCGGGGCCATCGCCATGTGGTTCGGCACGATGTCCACGACCAGCCCGAGCCCGTGCTCGCGCGCGACGCGCGCCAGCGCCCGCAGCCCCTCCTCCCCGCCCAGTTCCTCCCGCACGCGCGCGTGGTCCACCACGTCGTAGCCGTGCGGGGAGCCCGGCACGGCCTCCAGGACCGGCGACAGATGCAGATGCGAGACGCCGAGCGAGGCCAGGTACGGCACGGCCGCCGCCGCGGCCGCGAACGGGAACGCGGGCTGCAGCTGCAGCCGGTAGGTGGCCGTGGGCAGGACAGGCAGGACGGGCCGGACAGACAGGTCGGCGGCGGGGCGCGCAGAGGTCATGGAGACCTACGTACCCGCCCCGCCGCCTTTCGTGTCATCGCCCCCGCCAGGTGGACGCTGCGACCTCGCCGGGGGGACGCCGGGCGGGTCGTCAGGCGGGCCGTTGCAGCACTGTCATGCTGCGGTCCACCAGGGTCAGCCGGTCCCCGGCCCGCACCTTGGGGCCCGTGCCCGGCGCCACCGTCCGCGGGCTCGCCGTGTCGACGACCACCTGCCACTGCCGTCCGTGGTCGAGCGGCACCACGAACTCCAGGGACCGGGCCGAGGCGTTGAACATCAACAGGAAGGAGTCGTCGGTGATCCGCTGCCCGCGCGAGCCGGGCTCGGAGATCGCGTTGCCGTTGAGGAACACCGACAGCGCGGACGCCTGCGCCCGGTCCCAGTCCCGCTGGGTCATCTCCGTGCCCTCGGGCGTGAACCAGGCGATGTCCGACAGGTCGTCGTGGGTGCCCTCCACGGGCCGCCCGTGGAAGAAGCGCCGCCGCCGGAAGACGGGGTGCTCCTTGCGCAGCCACACCAACGCGCGCGTGAAGGCCAACAGCCCGCCGTCCGCCCCTTCGCCGTCCGCCCCCTCGCCGCCGGCCTCGTCGCCGTCGACCTCCTCGCCGCCCCCCGAACCCCGGACGTCCGGCCACGCGACCCAGGCCAGCTCGCTGTCCTGGCAGTAGGCGTTGTTGTTGCCCTTCTGGGTGCGCCCGAACTCGTCGCCGTGGCTGATCATGGGCACGCCCTGGGACAGCATCAGGGTGGCGATGAAGTTGCGCATCTGGCGGGCCCGCAGCCGCAGCACCCCGGGGTCCTCGGTCTCGCCCTCCGCCCCGCAGTTCCACGACCGGTTGTGGCTCTCGCCGTCCCGGTCGTCCTCCCCGTTGGCCTGGTTGTGCTTGCGGTCGTAGGAGACGAGGTCATGCAGGGTGAACCCGTCGTGGCAGGTCACGAAGTTGATGGAGGCCAGCGGGCGCCGGCCGTCGTCCTGGTAAAGGTCGGAGGAGCCCGTCAGCCGGGAGGCGAACTCGCCGACCGCGCGCGGCTCGCCCCGCCACACGTCCCGCACGGTGTCGCGGTACTTGCCGTTCCACTCGGTCCACAGCGGCGGGAAGTTGCCCACCTGGTAGCCGCCCTCGCCCACGTCCCACGGCTCGGCGATCAGCTTCACCTGGGAGACGATCGGATCCTGCTGGACCAGGTCGAAGAACGACGACAGCCGGTCCACCTCGTGGAACTGGCGGGCCAGGGTCGCCGCGAGGTCGAAGCGGAACCCGTCGACGTGCATCTCGGTGACCCAGTAGCGCAACGAGTCCATGATCATCTGTAGGACGTGCGGGGACCGCATGAGCAGCGAGTTCCCGGTCCCCGTGGTGTCCGTGTAGTAGCGGGCGTCGTCCGCCAGCCGGTAGTACTTCTCGTTGTCGATGCCCCGGAAGGACAGCGTCGGCCCCAGGTGGTTGCCCTCGGCGGTGTGGTTGTAGACCACGTCGAGGATGACCTCGATGCCGGCCGCGTGCAGCGCCCGCACCGCCGACTTGAACTCCAGCACCTGCTGGCCGCGGTCGCCCCAGGAGGCGTACGCGTTGTGCGGGGCGAAGAAGCCGATCGTGTTGTAGCCCCAGTAGTTGTTCAGGCCCATGTCGACCAGCCGGTGGTCGTTGACGAACTGGTGCACCGGCATCAGCTCCAGGGCCGTCACCCCCAGGCCCGTCAGATGCTCGATCACCGCCGGGTGCGCGAGGGCCGCGTAGGTGCCGCGCAGCTCCTCGGGCAGCGCCGGATGGCGCATGGTCAGGCCCTTCACATGGGCCTCGTAGATCACCGTGTGGTGGTACTCGGTGCGCGGCAGCCGGTCGTCGCCCCAGTCGAAGTAGGGGTTGACCACGACCGACGTCATGGTGTGGGGCGCGGAGTCGAGGTCGTTGCGCCGCTCGGGCGCGCCGAAGTGGTAGCCGTACACCTCCTCGCCCCACCGGATCGCGCCGCTGACCGCCTTCGCATACGGGTCCAGGAGCAGCTTCGCGGAGTTGCAGCGCTGCCCGCGCGCGGGGTCGTAGGGGCCGTGCACCCGGAAGCCGTAGCGCTGCCCCGGCATGATGCCCGGCACGTACGCGTGCCGGACGAACGCGTCGCTCTCGCGCAGTTCCACCGCCGTCTCCGAGCCGTCGTCGTGCAGCAGACACAGCTCTACTCGGTCCGCGGCCTCGGTGAAGACCGCGAAGTTCGTGCCGGCGCCGTCGTACGTGGCGCCGAGGGGATACGCCTCTCCAGGCCAGACCTGCATGGACACGACTCTTTCAGGTGTGCCGTCGCGCCGGGGGCGCCTTCACGACGAGTCTCCCCGAAAGTGAGGGAACCACCTTCGACTTACGTCCCTCTTACCCGACGACCGGTGCAGACGTCGCGTTAGGGACGGATGCCGAACCAGTGGGGCAGACACGTACTCCCGGGGCGAACGGGGAGTAGGGGGAAGATGTGCGCATGCTAGTGCGCCGCCACCTGGGCAAGGTGGTGGCAGGCGCGGCCATGGCGGTCGCGGGGACGGCCGTGATGATCGGAATCACCCTTCCGGGCACGGCAGGGGCGGACGAGACAGGAGGGAGCACGGGCGGGAAGACCGGCCAGAGCGGACAGCAGGCGGCCGGGCAGCAGGGGGGCACGGTCCAGCCCGGCGTCGTCGAGCAGGCGCCGGCCGAGGGCGAGAAGGGCACGGGCCGCGACCCGCTGACGGACGACGAGACGAAGCGGGTCGAGCGCCTCGCGCTGAGCCAGTCGCTCTTCAACAGCAGCGAGAACGTGGACGGCGACCGCGGCCCGCAGCGACTCGGCGTGGATCTCGCCGAGCCCGACGCGGACGAACTCGACGACCCGAACGCGCCCCGGCGCGCCGACGTGACGTTCTACGACTACAAGGACGACACGCTCGTCACCAAGACGGTCAATCTCGACACGGGCAAGGTCGAACAGACCGGCACCCAGCACGGCGTCCAGCCTCCGCTGAGCACCGACGAGCAGACCGAGGCGGCCCGGCTGCTGATCGCCGACCCGCTCGGCGCGGGTCTGAAGGCGGACTTCAAGGACGCCACCGGCACGGAGCTCACCTCCCCGGACCAGCTGCTGCTCGCCAGCATGGTGTACCGGGCGACGCCGGGCGCCCAGTCCGCGGCCCTCGACCAGTGCGGTGAGCACCGCTGTGTGCGGCTGCTGCCGAAGGTGAAGAACGGCCCGTGGATCGACACCCGGTCCCTGGTGATCGACCTCAGCACCCGCAAGGTCGCGAAGCTCACCGGCTGAGCCGACCGCCCTTCGGGGCGCCGTGGTCGCGGTGACCGCGTCGGCCACCGTCCACTTTTCCAACCCGCACCTCCTGTCCAGAATTCATGCTGTCTAGGAGTCATGTCTTCATGCCCGTGATCAGAAACCGCCGTGCCCGCAAGGGAGCGGCCGTCGGCCTGTCCCTGGCCGCACTGGCCGTCGGCGCGACGGCCGGGGCCGGACCCGCCGCCGCCCAGCCGAAGGCGGCCCCCGCTGCGGCCGCCGACTGCAGCGCGGCCTACCGCATCGAACAGAAGCTCTCCACCGGCACCACCTGGCGCATGTGCTGGCGCTACGAGGCCAAGTCCGGGCTCATCCTGGAGAAGGTCACCTACCAGCCGCCCGGCGAGCCCAAGCCGATCAGGGTCCTCACCAGCGCCAAGATCGCCCAGATCCACGTGCCCTACGACGACGGCACGAACGAGTACAACGACGTCACCGACTACAACTTCGGCTCCGGCCTGGTGAACCTGGCCCCCGCAGAATGCCCCGGCGGCACCATCAAGACGGTCAAGGTCCCCGAGGCCTTCGACCCCGAGCACCCCAACGTCAAGGGCCTGTGCACCACCACCCGCTCGCGCGGCCACGCCTACCGCATGCAGGCCGACACGGGCAACAAGGTCTACCAGGCCCAGGGCAAGGACCTGTTGATCTACACGGTCAACAAGGTCGGCTGGTACGAGTACATGACCGAGTGGCGCTTCTCCGACGACGGCACCGTCAACATGAACGTCGGCGCCACCGGCAGCCTCTCGCCCTTCGACTACGACGCCGGCGACGGCCGCGGCTGGCCGATAGGCAAGGGCGCGCAGGCCAAGGCCACCAGCCACAGCCACAACGTCTTCTGGCGGCTGGACTTCGGTCTCGACGGCTCCTCCGCCAACAAGATCGAGCAGTACGACTCGGTGGTCAGCCCGCCCGCGAGCGGCCAGCAGGGCCCGACCAACAAGACCACCCGCACCCCCGTCACCAAGGAACTCGCCGGGGACGCCAAGAACATGCGCTGGTGGCGTGTGGTCAGCAACATCGGCAAGAACAAGGACGGCCACCCGCGCTCGTACGAGCTCGTCCCCGGCGTCACCACCAAGTACTCCGGACGCAGCTTCACCAAGCACGACGTCTACTTCACCGAGTACAACAAGTGCGAGATGTACGCCAGCAACAACCCCCTCAACTGCGGTACGGGGCACCCCAAGTCCGTGGACAAGTGGGTCGACGGGCAGACCCTCACACACCCCGTGGCCTGGGTGAACGTGGGCTTCCACCACATCGCGCGCGACGAGGACCAACAGCCCATGCCGGTCCACTGGCAGGGCTTCTCGATCGTCCCCCGGGACGTCACCGCTATGAATCCGCTCACTCCGCCCGCACTCGCGGGTCAGAACGGGCGGCCGAGCACCGGCAGTTGAGAAACGACCTGTCCATCCGGCTGCACCGTCGACCGCTCCCGGAGTACCCTTCCTTGATCGTTGGGACGGGGAGTGCTCGGGGGAGCGGAAGGCGGTGCGCGGGTGGGCTCGGGAGGGCTGGAGCTGCCCCCTGGTGACGAGGGTCACGAGGGGAGCTCCACAGAGGTCCCGCCCGGCACGGTGTCCCTGGCCCGGCCGATGGAGACGAACGCCATCGGACCGGAGCTGGACTGGGACGCCGACGCCTGGCGCGAGGTGCGCACCCGCGCCCAGCGGGCCGGCCGGGCCTACATCTGGCTGAACCTCGTCGAACAGCGGTTGCGCGCCGTCGTGTCGGCCGTGCTGCGGCCCATCTACGAACCCGTCCACGGCGACGAGTGGGCGGTCGCCGCGGCCGGACCCGCCGGACAGGAGTGGGTGCAGCGGGCGGTCGCCGTACGCGAAGTCAGCCGCCGCAAGGGCTACTTGCTCGACCCGGCCGACGACAACGTGGTCTCCTTCCTCACGCTGCCGCAGCTGCGCGAGCTGATGGTGCAGCACTGGCCGTGCTTCGAGCCGTACTTCGACGACCGCAGGGACGTCGAACTCGCCCTGGACGAGCTGGAGGTCACCCGTAACGTCGTCTCCCGCAACCGGGCCCTGTCCGAGGCGGTCCTCAACCAGGCGGAGCGCGCCTCCTCGCGGCTGCTGGAGATGCTCGGCACGGGCGGCGACGTGCCGTCCGCGCGCCGGCTGCCCGTCGACGCGGTCGAGGACCTCGTGGGCGACCGGTACGCGGACGTGGTCGCCGTCCACTCCGACCGGGTGCGGCTGATGCGGCAGTTCCCCGCCGAGGACATCTTCGACGGCGCCCGCCGCCTCGACGCCATCGGCATCGGCCTCAACCTGCTGGTGCAGAACTTCTCCGGACGGCGGCTGATCCGCCTCGCCGAGGCCGGCGCCCGCATCCGGCTGCTCTTCATCAACCCGGCCTCCAGCGCGGTCAAGCGCCGCGAACGCGAACTCGGGATGAAGCGGGGCGAGCTGAGCCGCGCAGTGGAGATGAACATCCTGCACATGCGCCGGGTCCGCTCCCGGCTGCGCGATCCGGACGCCTTCCAGATCCAGGTCTACGACGAGACGCCCCGCTTCACCGCCTACCTCGTCGACGGCGACGGCACCGACGGCGTCGCGGTCGTCCAGTCCTATCTGCGGCGGATGCGCGGCATGGAGGCGCCGGTGCTGGTGCTGCGCAACGGCAGCCGGGTGGTCAAGTCGGGCGAAGCGGATGAAGGCGGACTCTTCGGGGCGTACCGCGAGGAGTTCGAGCAGGCCTGGGTGGATTCGCGACCGGTGTCCTGAGCTGTCCGGTCCCTTCCCGGGGTAAGCGGAACACGGTCCTCTGATTGTCAGTGGCGCATGCGATGGTGGAGGCCACTGGGGGAAAGCACCACCGAGAAGGGGGGCCACCATGGCCTGGCACCGGGAACTGCTGATCGGCTTCGACCTGGAGACGACCGGGACGGACCCGCGCGAGGCGCGCATCGTCACGGGAGCCGTGATCGAGGTCAAGGGCGGACAGGTCCTGGGCCGCCGCGAGTGGCTGGCGGATCCGGGCGTGGAGATCCCGGCGGATGCGGTGGCCGTGCACGGGATCAGCAACGAGCGGGCGAGCGCCGAGGGCAGCCCGGCCGACGGGGTCGCGGACGCGATCGCCGACGTCCTCACGTCGTACTGGCGCACCGGGGTCCCGGTCGTCGCCTACAACGCCGCCTTCGACCTGAGCCTGCTCTCCGCCGAGCTGCGGCGGCACGGACTGCCCTCGCTGCGCGAGCGCCTGGGCGGCCTGGAGCCGGCCCCGGTCATCGATCCGTACACCATCGACCGCTGGGCCGACCGCTACCGCCGCGGCAAGCGCAACCTCGAAGCGGTCTGCTCCGAGTACGGCGTCCCGCTCGACGCCGCCCACGACGCCTCCGCCGACGCCCTGGCCGCGGCCCGGCTGGCCTGCGCGATAGGCGACCGCCACCCGAAGATCGCGGCCCTCGGCCCGGCGGAGCTGCACCGCCGTCAGATCGAGTGGTACGCCGAGTGGGCGGCGGACTTCCAGAGCTTCCTGCGCCGCAAGGGCGACGCGAACGCGGTGGTGGACGGGGTGTGGCCGCTGCGGGAGCCGGTGGACAGCCGGTCCGCCTGAGCCGGGCGGCCTGAGCCGGGCCGCCTGAGCCGGTCCGCCTGAGCCGGGCCGCGAGTCAGGCCGTGAGCCGCACGGCGTGAGCCGCGGCGGGAGTCCGGCCGTGACCTACGGCGCGAGCGACGGCGTGCGCCACGCTCAGAACGGGTACCAGCGCACCGCCTCGTCCCCGTCCCGCAGGGACGCCACCCGCCGCTCGAACTCGGCCAGCGCCTTCGGGTTGCTCGGCGCGTGCTGGGCCACCCAGGCACAGCTGGCCGTCTCCCGGGCCCCGCGCAGCACCCCGCACCCCGCCCACTCCCGCACATCCCAGCCGTACGCCTCGGTGAAGGAGGCGTAGGCGTCGGCGGGCAGGCCGTAGCGGTCGTGGGAGAGGGCCATGACCACCAGGTCGTGCTCGCGCAGATCGGCGGAGACGGTCTCCAGGTCCACCAGGACCGGTCCTTCGGGGCCGATGTGCACATTGCGGGGCAGCGCGTCCCCGTGGATCGGGCCGGGCGGCAGCTGCGGGGCGAGCCCGGCGGCGGCCGCCGCGAAGCCGTCCCGGCGCTCGCGCAGATACGCCGCGTCCGCCGGGTCGATCGCGTCGCCCGCGAGCCGCAGCCAGCGCTCCACCCCGGACAGCAGATCGCGCGGGGGAAGGCCGAAGGAGGGGGTGGGCAGGGCGTGCACGAGCCGTAGCAGTTCGGCCAGATCCCGCGGCTGCGCGGGCCGCAGCGGATCGGGCAGCCGGTGCCACACCGTCACCGGACTTCCCTCGACGAGCAGCGGCCTCGGCTCGGCCGCCCGCACCGCGGGGACGCCCGCCTCGGCCAACCAGGCCGAGACGTCCAGCTCGCGCCGCGCCCGGTCGAGGAGCTCGGCGTCCCGGCCCACCTTCACCACCAGGTCACCGGCGGCGAACACCGCGTTCTCGCCCAGGGCGAGGAGCTGCGCCTCCGCCGCCGGACCCGGCAGCACCCCTGCCGCGGCCAGTACGTCCCGGGCCCGTGCCTCGTCCATCGTCCGCCTCCGTGTCGTCGTCCGCGCGCCTGTCCAGGACGGCGTCGGGATCCGGCCATCCGCGGGCCAGTCTCGCATTCGTACAGGTCGGACGGTGTGCGCGGTGTCTTGACGGAGTACAGCGCCTTCACGACCATGGCGGGGCCCGTCGCAGCCGAGGGGAGGGGGCCCGGTGTCCGTGTCGTCGGCGACCCAGAGGAGACGGACGACGCGCCGCGTGTCCGGTGCGGGGCCACCGCGGGGCGTCGCCGCACCCGGCGCGTGGTTCCTCGTCCTGCCCGCCCTGATCCCCATCCTGGTGCTGAGCGTCGGCCCGCTGCTGTACGGGATCCTGCTGGCGTTCACCGACGCCCAGTCCGGCCGGACCGCGGCCACCCGGTGGATCGGCGGTCTCAACTTCTCCGACCTGCTGCACGACACGCTGTTCTGGGAGTCGTTCCGCATCGGGCTGGTGTGGGCGGTCGGAGTGACGCTCCCGCAGTTCCTGCTCGGTCTCGGCCTCGCCCTGCTCCTGAACCAGGACCTGCGGCTGCGCTGGCTGGCCCGCGCCCTCGCCCTCGTCCCCTGGGCCATGCCCGAGGTCGTGGTCGGCCTGATGTGGCGGCTGGTCTACAACCCGGACGCGGGCATCCTCAACGAGACCCTGCGCGACCTGGGCCTGGGCGAGGGCCGCGACTGGCTCAGCGGCCTGGCGACCGCCCTGCCCGCGGTGATCGTCGTCGGCGTGTGGGCGGGCCTGCCGCAGACCACGGTCACCCTGCTCGCCGGGCTGCAGAACACCCCGCGGGAACTGCACGAGGCCGCCGCGGTCGACGGCGCGGGCGCCTGGCGCCGCTTCCGGACGGTCACCTGGCCCGCCCTCAAGCCCATCGCCCTCGCGGTCACGGCCCTCAACTTCATCTGGAACTTCAACAGTTTCGCCCTGGTCTACGTGCTGACCAACGGCGGTCCCGGCGGCCGCACCCGGCTGCCCATGCTCTTCGCCTACGAAGAGGCCTTCCGCTACGGGCAGTTCGGATACGCGGCGGCGATGGGCTGTGTGATGGTCGCGGTGATCTCGGTGTTCCTGGCCCTGTTCCTGGCAGGCCGGATCAGAGGAGGCGACGACGCGTGAGGACGAGTCCCGCGGCCCGCGTCGGCCAGTACGCGGCCCTGCTGGCGTATCTGGTCTTCCTCGCCTTCCCCCTCCTGTGGCTGCTGTCCACCGCGTTCAAGCCGCCGCGCGAACTGGCGAGCCTGCACCCCACGTGGATCCCGATCCACCCCACCCTCGCCAACTTCCGCCAGGCCTTCGACGAACAGCCCCTGCTGCACGCCGCGTTCAACTCCCTGCTCGCCGCGCTCGGCGCCGCCGTGATCGCCGTGGCGCTCGCCACGCCGATGGCGTACGTCATGGCCCGCCACCGCACCCGCCTCGCCCGGGCCGCCACCGGATGGGTCGTGGTCAGCCAGGCCTTCCCCTTCGTGCTGGTGATCATCCCGCTGTTCCTGGTCCTGAAGAACCTCCGACTGATCGACTCCCTGCCGGGCCTGGTCATGGTGTACGTCGTGTGGGCGCTGCCGTTCGCGCTGTGGATGCTCGTCGGCTACGTCCGGGCCGTCCCCGTCGAGCTGGAGGAGGCGGCGGCGATCGACGGGGCCGGGCGGCTGCGGACGCTGGTGTCGGTGACGGCGCCGCTGCTCGCGCCGGGGATCGTGGCGACGGCGCTGTTCGCGTTCATCACCGCGTGGAACGAGTTCTTCTTCGCGCTGGTGCTCCTGAAGACGCCTGAGAAACAGACGCTGCCGGTGATCCTGACCCACTTCATCGGAGCGGAGGGCGTGGCCGACCTCGGACCGCTGGCCGCGGCCGCCTTCCTCGCCACCCTCCCCTCGCTGGTGGTCTTCGCGGTCATCCAGCGGCGGATCACGGGCGGAATGCTCGCCGGGGCGGTGAAGAGCTGATGCGGACCAGACCGATCCTCCTGGCGTCACTGGCGTTTCTGCTGCTCCTGGCGGGCTGCTCGTCGGGCGGCGGTGCGCAGGGCGACGGCCGGATCACCCTCCGCTTCCAGTCCCTGGCCTGGCAGGAGGAGTCGGTCCGGGCCAACAAGGAACTGGTCGCGGAGTGGAACGCCGCCCACCCGGACGTCAAGGTCGAGTACCTCCAGGGGAGTTGGGACAGCGTCCACGACCAGCTCCTGACCTCCTTCGAGGGCGGCGAGGCCCCGGACGTCATCCACGACGCCTCCGACGACCTCGCGGACTTCGCCTACGGCGGCTACCTCGCCGATCTGACCGACCTGCTGCCCGCCCGTCTGAAGTCCGACATCCCGCAGCGCAGTTGGGAGACGACGACCTTCGGCGACGGCGTCTACGGCGTGCCCTTCCTCCAGGAGCCGCGGGTCCTCGTCGCCGACGCGACCTGGCTCAGAAGCTCCGGCGTCCGCATCCCGACCCCCGAACACCCGTGGACCTGGACGGAGTTCAGGAAGATCGCCAAGCAGCTCAGCGGCGACGGGAAGTACGGGGTGGCCTGGCCGCTGAAGGAGCCCGTGTCCGCCACGCTCAACCTCTCCCTGTCGGCGGGCGGCCGGCTCTTCCACCGGGGCGCCGACGGCAAGGTCACCGTCCGCTTCGAGGCCGGCGACGAGGTCGTGCCGCGCACGGTCCACGACCAGGTCGACACCGACCACAGCGCCTCGCCCACCACCCTGGGCAGCGGCGGCTCGGACACGCTGCCCGGCCTCTTCGGCGGCAAGTACGCCATGGTCCCGCTCGGGTTCTCCTACCGTCAGCAGATCGCCCAGCAGGCCCCGAAGGGCTTCGACTGGCAGGTGCTGCCCGCCCCGGCCGGCGCCGACGGCCTCGCCCAGGGCGTCAGCCCGCAGACCCTGTCCATCGCCGAGGACAGCCCGCACAAGAAGGAGGCCGCCCGGTTCGTCGACTTCCTGCTCCGGCCGAAGAACATGGTGCGCCTCGCCCTGGGCGACTGGATGCTGCCGACCGGGACCAAGGCGCTCGCGGACCCGGCCCTGCACACGACGAAGGACGGCTGGGCGACCGGCACCGCCCTCGCCGCGTATCTGCGCCCCGCGCCCGCGCAGTCGGTCCGCGGCTACCCGGAGTGGAAGGACAAGGTGGCGACCCCGGCCTTCCAGGAGTACTACAGCGGGGCGATCGACCTCGGTGAGCTGCGGAAACGGCTGGAAACGGACGGAAACCTGGTGCTGGCCCGCTACCAGCGCTGAGGGCGGGCCCGACGCGTTCAAGGGACGGAGGGACCGGTGAGGTACTGGCCCTTTCCGTCGTACGGCCAGACATTGGGGACGCAGCCGAACATGCCCTTGATCTGCTGCATCATCGCGGGGGCCGGTTTGCCCGGGCCGGGGCAGCCGACGTGGCCGTGGCCGAGGAAGTGGCCGACCTCGTGGTTGACGATCAGCGCGCGGTAGGCCGTGACGTCCTTGGCGTAGACGGGGGTGGCCAGCAGCCAGCGTCGGAGGTTGACCATGACGTTCTTGCCCACGCTGCAGTTGACCTCGCCGCCGGTGTCCAGCCCGTACTCCCCGCAGATCTCGTCCACGGTGCCGGGCGTCGCCACCCGTACGGAGAAGTCGACCGTACCGCTCGACACCCGCTGGAACGCCGAGTGGCCGTCCGCCGTCCAGCCCCGCGGATCGGCCAGGATGATCTCCACCTGCCGGGCGACGGTCGCGGCGGACAGCTTCAGGCCGTCCTCGACGTCGACCCGGTAGCGCAGGGCGGTCCCCTTGCCCACTGCGGCGCTGCCGCCGGACGCGGTGGTGAACGTGCCCGGTCCGGTGGCCGGGATGTCGGGCTCGGAGGGAGCGTCGGGGGAGGACCTCGAGGACGGGCTCGAGGACGGGCTCGCGGAGGGACTCGCCGAGGGGCTCGACGGGGGCTCGGCGGTGCGCGTCCCGCCGGTGGCGGCGGAGCTGGATCCCGTGCGCCCGGTGGGCTCGGCCCCGGCGGCGCCGCCTGCGCCCGGTGACGTCCAGCCCACGGCCGCGAAACCGGCGGCGCCCAGGACGGTCAGCGCGGCGAGCCCGCCCCACAGCGGCCCCCTCCGGCCGTGCCGGACGGAGGCGTGCGAAGCACCCCTCCGACGGCGACGGGTGCGGGAAGGAGTTGCTTTGTGCGCGGTCATGGTCGTTCAGGTTGTGATCGCGATGTGATCGGATCTGGCTCGAACGATAACGGAAGGATAACGACCCGGCCGGTGTGGGTTCATATGATCATCTGGTAACAGTGCCCCGGTCGGGCGGAGGGCCTACGGATACTGAGCGCATGCCACGCGTTCTGCTGATCGAAGACGACCGTGCCGTGCGGGAAGGCGTCGCTCTCGCCCTGCGCCGCCAGGGCCACGAGGTCGCCGCCGTCGAGACCGGCGAGGACGGGCTGGAGCGGCTGCGGTCCTTCCGGCCGGACGTCGTGGTGCTGGACCTGATGCTGCCCGGCCTGCCCGGCCTGGACGTGTGCCGGGGGATGCGCGCCCTCGACCCGACCCTGCCGATCATCATGGCCACCGCGCGGGGCGACGACGAGGACATCGTCGTAGGACTGGAGGCCGGAGCCGACGACTACGTCGTCAAACCCGTGCAGGCCAGGGTGCTTCAGGCGCGGATCCGCGCGGTGCTGCGCCGGGCGGCCGGCGCGCCCGCCGAGGGCGGCATACCGAAGATCGACACCTACGGGGACCTGGCCATCGACCGGGCCGGCCTCTCGGTCGCCCGGCAGGGCGCGCCGGTCGCGCTCGCACCCTCCGAACTGCGGCTGCTGCTGACCCTGTCCGCCTCGCCCGGCCAGGTCTTCAGCCGGCAGCAACTTCTGGAAGCGGTCTGGGAACACAGTTACCACGGGGACGCGCGCCTGGTGGACGCCTGCGTCAAACGGCTGCGCTCCAAGATGGGCGAGCCGCCGCGCGAGCCCCGCTACATCCAGACCGTGCGCGGCTTCGGCTACCGGTTCGCGGCGCGGTGAGGAACGCGGCGAAGGGCTCGACGCGGCAGGCGCCGGCGAAGGGCTCGAGGACGACTGCGGCGAAGGGCTCGCTGCGTGGTCGGGTCCGGGTGCCCCAACTGCGCGGTCTGCGCGTGCGGTTGGTGGTGGCGTTCGCGCTGGTCGCCGCGGTCACCGCCGCCTCCACCGGCGCCCTGACCTTCCGCGAGGCGCGCACCGGCGTGCTCCAGCAGAGCCAGGACACGGTGATCAGGCTGCTGCGCACCCAGGTCGACCGGCTCGCCCCCACCCTGTTCTTCCCGCCGGTCGAGCCCGAACTGGAGCGGTTCGCGGTCGCCGTGGCCGACACCGAACCGGCCGGGGCCTGGCGCGTCCTCGTCGCCTACGGCGATCTGAGCGCCACCTCCGTCCCCGACGACCCGTTCGGAGAGCTGACGCCCGCGCTGCGCAAGGCCGTCGACGCCAGCTCGGCAACCGTCTTCCAGCGGGTGGACAGCGGCGACCACACCTCGCTCGTCGTCGGCATGTCGGTCCTCTTCGCCGTCTCCGACGCCGCGGCCGACGCCGAGGGCGCGACCCGCACCGGCGTCCAGGTGTTCCTGACGGTGCCGCAGACCACGGAACGGGCCTACGTCGATGCCCTGGTCGTCGCCGCCGAGCGGGCCACGGTGCCCGCGCTCGCCCTGGCCGTGCTGCTCGCGCTGCTCGCCGCGCGCGGGGTGCTGCGGCCGGTGCGGGCGCTGCGCAGCGCCACCCGCAGCATCGCCGAGGGACGCCTGGACACCCGGCTCGCGGTCGACGGATCGGACGAACTCGCCGATCTGTCCCACACGTTCAACGAGACGGCCGCCGCGCTGGAGGAGTCGGTGGCCGAACTGCGCGGCCTGGAGGCCCGGGCCCGCCGGTTCGCCGCGGACGTCTCGCACGAGCTGCGCACCCCGCTGGCCGCCATGTCGGCGGTCACCGACGTCCTCGACGAGGACGCCGCCGGCCTGGACCCGGACACCGCCACCGCGGTCCGGCTGATCAGCGAGGAGACCGTGAAACTGGCCCGGCTGGTGGACGACCTGATGGAGATCTCCCGGTTCGACGCGGGCGCGGCGGTGCTGCACCTGGACGAGATCGACCTCGCCGAGTCCCTGCGCCGCACGCTCGCCGCCCGCGGCTGGACCGACCTGGTCGACACCGACCTGCCGCCGCCCGACGCCCTGCGCGCCCGCGTCGACCCGCGCCGCCTCGACGTCGTCGTCGCCAACCTGACCGGCAACGCCCTCCGGCACGGCGCCCGCCCGGTCCTTCTGCGCCTGTACGAGGGCGCCGGGCCCGGCGTCGAACGGAGGGCGGTCATCGAGGTGTCGGACAGCGGCCCCGGCATCCCCGACCACGTGTTGCCGCATGTCTTCGAGCGTTTCTACAAGTCGGACGTCGCCCGCACCCGCACCGAGGGCAGCGGCCTGGGCCTCGCGATCGCCGCGGAGAACGTCCGGGTGCACGGCGGCGCCGTCCGCGCCGCGAACCGGCCCGAGGGCGGCGCGGTCTTCACCGTCGAGATCCCGCTGCGCGGCGACGAGCCGCCCCAGGAGGGCCCATGCTGAAAGCCGTACGCCGGTCCGCGCCGCCGCTTCTTCTCGTCGCCGCCCTGGGCGCGCTCACCTCCTGCGGCATCCCCACGACCGGCGTGGTCGAGGCGGGCGGTCCGGCCGGCGGGGTCGTGCCGAGGACGCGGGTGTACTTCGTGTGGGACGGCGCCCTGATCGACGTCTCCCGCGAGACGGCGACGCCGGGCGACGTCGAGACCGCCGTACGGCTGCTGCTTCAGGGGCCGACCCGTAAGGAGATGACCGGGGGCCTCGCCACCCTGCTGCCCACGCCCCTGTCGACCGCGGTCCCCGCCGCCCCGGACCCGAACGGCCCCACCCAGGCGGCGCAGGAGGCCGGTACGCCGGACTCCGTGAAGGTGACGGCGAGGGAGGACCGCGTCACCATCGAACTGTCCGCCCCGGTGGGGAAGTTGAGCGATCTCGCGGCGGCCCAGGTCATCTGCACGGCCGTCGCGGCACAGCGCGTCGCCGACCCCGGGTCCCCGCCCGCGCCGGTGACCGTCACGGTCCCGGCCGGCCGACGAGTGGAGGGAACCGGCGCGGACTGCCCCGACGGCTAGGACCTGTAGTCCGGGCCATGCCGCGGACGCGGGGCTGCCGGATATTCACGTTGCACGAGACGTATCGTCTCGCCTAGCGTGACTGTCATGACCAGTCGCCCCGCGCATGTCGCCATGTTCTCCATCGCCGCCCACGGCCATGTGAACCCCAGCCTGGAAGTGATCCGCGAACTCGTCGCGCGCGGACACCGGGTCACGTACGCCGTCCCGCCCGTCCTCGCCGAGAAGGCGGCCTCCACCGGCGCCGAGGTGAGGCCGTGGCGCTCGACGCTGCCCTCGCCCGACGACGACCCCTCGGCCTGGGGGACCACCCTCCTCGACCACGTGGAACCCTTCCTGGCCGACGCGATCCAGGCGCTGCCCCAGCTGACCGAGGCCTACGCCGGGGACGTGCCCGACCTCGTCCTGCACGACATCACGTCCTACCCGGCCCGGGTCCTCGCCCACCGCTGGGGCGTCCCCGCGATCTCCCTCTCACCGAACCTCGTCGCCTGGGAGGGCTACGAGGAGGAGGTCGCCGAGCCGATGTGGGCGCAGCCCAGGAAGACCGAACGCGGACAGGCCTACTACGCCCGTTTCCACGCCTGGCTGGAGGAGAACGGGATCACCGAGCACCCCGACTCCTTCGTCGGCCGCCCCGCCCGCTCCCTCGTGCTGATCCCGCGGGCGTTGCAGCCCCAGGCCGACCGGGTCGACGCGCGCGTGCACACGTTCGTCGGCGCCTGCCTGGGCGACCGCGCGGCCGAGGGCGACTGGACGCGGCCGGCGGACGCGGAGAGGGTCGTGCTCGTCTCGCTGGGATCGGCCTTCACCGACCGGCCCGACTTCTACCGGGAGTGCGTGCGGGCCTTCGGCGAGCTGCCCGGCTGGCGCCTGGTGCTCCAGATCGGCAGGCATGTCGACCCCGGTGCGCTGGGCGTCGTACCGGACACCGTCGAAGTGCGCTCCTGGGTACCCCAGTTGGCGGTCCTGAAGCAGGCCGACCTGTTCGTCACCCACGCCGGCGCGGGCGGCAGCCAGGAGGGGCTGGCGACGGCGACGCCGATGATCGCCGTACCGCAGGCCGCGGACCAGTTCGGCAACGCGGACGTACTGCAGGCGCTCGGCGTGGCCCGGCGGCTGGACACGCAGGAGACGAGCGCCGAGGCACTGCGGGAGGCCGCCCTCGCACTGGTCGACGACCCGGAGGTCGCCCGTCGGCTCAAGGACGTCCAGGCGGAGATGGCCGAGGAGGGCGGCACTCATCGGGCCGCCGACCTCATCGAGGCCGAACTCCGCGCGCGGCGCGCATGAGTGAGGGCCCGTTGGCTCCCCCGGGATGCCAACGGGCCCTCAGATCAAGGGAGTCGAAGGGGACGTCAGACCGTCAGTCGCTCGCCCTCGTCGTCCCGCGCCGCCGGTGCGACCGCGGCCGGAGACTCGTCGTGGGTGAAGTCGGGCAGTCGGTGCAGCCACTTCGGCAGGTACCAGTTGCGCTCGCCCAGCAGCGCCATCACCGCGGGGAGCAGCACGCCCCGGATGATCGTCGCGTCGATCAGCACCGCGGCCGCGAGGCCCACGCCCATCTGCTTCATCGACTGCATGGACAGCGTTCCGAAGATCGCGAACACGGCGACCATGATGACGGCGGCGCTGGTGACCACGCCGGCCGTGGTGACCACGCCGTGCTGGATGGCCTCGTTCGTCGTCCGGCCCCGCAGCCGCGCCTCACGGATCCGGGAGACCACGAACACGTGGTAGTCCATCGACAGGCCGAACAGGATCACGAAGAGGAACAGCGGCAGCCAGGTGATGATCGCGCCCACGCCCTCCGCGCCCACCAGCGACGCGCCCCAGCCGTGCTGGAAGACGGCCACGAGGATGCCGTAAGCGGCTCCCACCGACAGCAGGTTGAGCACGATCGAGGTGATCGCGACCGTCAGCGAGCGGAACGACAGCAGCATCAGCAGGAAGGCGAAGACCACGACGAACGCGAAGACCGGGACGACGGAGCCGATCAGCTGGTCGTTGAAGTCCTGGTTGCCCGCGACCTGTCCGGTGATCGGCGCCTGCACGCCGTCGACCTTGCCGAGCGTCGCCGGGCGGACCTCGTCGCGCAGCTTGTCCAGGCTCGCTCCCGCCTTGTCCTGGTCGGAGCCGCCGACCAGCGGGACATAGACGAACGCGACGTTCTGCGCGTCGTGCAGCTTGATCTCGACCGGGCCGCGGGAGGCGCCCGAGCTGACCGCCTGCTCCTTGAACCGCGCGAGCGCCGTCTGCACGTCGGCGGCGTTGATGTCGTCCGCCTTGACGACGACCTCGGCCGGCTCCGAGCCGCCCGGGAAGGCGTCGTTGACCCGGTTGTAGGTCTGCACGATGGGCAGCGAGTCGCCGAACTCCTGGTCCAGGGTGAGGTTCTGGGTCTTCATGCCGAGCGCCGGAGCGGCGATGGCGAGCAGCGCGCCGGCCGCGACGACCAGCGAGATCGCGGGCTTGGCGAGCACGACCTTCAGGACCGCGCTCCAGAACCGGCTGCCCTCCTCGGCGTTCCGTCCGTTGCCGCCGTTGCCGCCGTTTCCGTTCTTACGGCGCTTGTCGGGGTGCAGGAACGGGATGCGCCCCTTCTCCACCCGCTCGCCGAGCAGTGACAGCAGCGCGGGCAGCACGGTCACCGAGCCGACCATGGCGACCGCCACCACCATCAGGGAGGCCAGGCCCATCGCCTCGAACGTCGCGAGCCCGGTGAACAGCATGCCCCCCATCGCCACGCACACCGTGACGCCGGAGACGATCACGGCCCGGCCGCTGGTCGCCGCGGCGATCTGCAGCGCGGTCGCCGCGTCCCGGCCCGCCGCCCGCTCCTCGCGCTCACGGCGCAGATAGAACAGGCAGTAGTCGACGCCCACGGCCAGACCGACCAGCAGCATCACGGAGCTGGCGGTGTCGTCCATCGGCTGGAGATGGCTGACGATGCCCATCAGACCCATCGTCGCCATGATCGCGGTGATCGCGAGCGCCACCGGCAGCAGCGCGGCGACCAGCGCGCCGAAGGCGATCAGCAGAATGCCCAGGGCCACCGGCACGGCGGAGTACTCGGCCTTCTGGAAGTCGTCGCCGAACGCGTCGTCGAACGTCTTCATCATGCTGGCGCCGCCGATCTCCTCGATCCGCAGCGAGGAGTGGTCCTTCTGGACGCCCGCGACGGCCTTGAGCACGGGCTCGACCCGCTCGCCCGCGGTGTCGGAGTCGCCCCGCATGTCGAACTGCACGAGCGCGCTGCGCCCGTCCTTCGATATCGTGTCGGCGTCGTACGGCGAGGTCACGTCGGTGACCTTGCCCGTTCCGCCCACGGCCTCGACGACCGCGGCGACGGCGTCCTTGAACTCCGCGTCGGTGGCCTTGAGCGAGCCGTCCTTCGCCTGGACCAGGACGGTCTCGCCGGCCGGCTCCTCGATGCCGGCGTCCTCGATGATCCGGGCGGCCGTGTGGGTCTCGCCCCCCAGCTGGTCGCTCTCCTTGACCTTGGCCGTGCCCACGGCCGAGCCGATGCCCATGGCCAGGACGACGAACAGCACCCAGACGCCGACGGCAGCCCATCGATGGCGTGCGCTCCAGCCGCCGGCCCGGGCGGCCAGACCCCGCACCCGTGTTTCTCGGTTCACCATGACGGGCTTGCCCTTCGTGAGCGGCGACGGCCCCCTGCCATCACCTTCCGATTCGAAGGTATGGGCCGGATAAAGCCATCTCGTCGTGCTGCCCGGTGAGGTGTCCGGCCCCCGAGTCCTCCGCTCGGACCGCGCGGCCTCACCGCTGGGTAGGACATCGGCCCCTTACATCTATGCGGCGGTCTCGGGGACGACGATCAGGGACGATCTCCACCGGGAGCGTTCCGCAGGGTGCCTCACCTGGCGTCCTGCCCGCTTTCCTGCCCGGCTTCGGCCGCGCCTTCCTGCCCGGCTTCCGGCACGGTTTCCTGCCCGGCCTCCAGCAGGGCCAGCTCCGCCTCCGACAGCCGTACGGCGCCGGCGTCCAGGTTCTCCTCCAGGTGCGCCAGGGTCCCGGTGCCGGGCGTGGGGCAGAGCACGGGGGAGCGGTGCAGCAGCCAGGCCAGCGCGACCTGCCCCGGGGTGGCGCCGTGCGCGGCGGCGACCGCCGTGCACACCGGGTCGGCGGTGAGCGAGCCGTTGCCCAACGGAAACCAGGGCAGAAACGCGATACCGCGCGCCTCGCACAGCTCCAGCAACGGCAGGGAGTCGCGGTCGAGGAGGTTGAAGCGGTTCTGCACGGACGCGATCGACGTCGACTCCACTGCCGCCGCCAGCTGTTCGGCCGTGACCGTGTCGAGGCCGATGAGCCGGATCTTGCCCTCGGTCCGCAACTCGTCCAGCGCGCCCAGCTGTTCGGCCATCGGCACCGCCGGATCGAGCCGGTGCAGTTGATACAGGTCGATCGCGTCCAGCCGCAGCCGGCGCAGACTGGCCTCGCACATCGCCCGCAGGCTCTCCGGCCGCCCGTCGACATGCCAGGCGCTGTCGCCGGTGCGGACCACTCCGCCCTTCGTGGCGATCACCAGCCCTGGCGGAAACGGATACAGGGCCTGCGCCACCAACTCCTCGGCGACCGACGGACCGTAGTTGTCGGCGGTGTCGATCAGCGTGACCCCTCGCTCCACCGCCCGCCGCAGCACCGCGACCGCGTCCCGGGCCGCGCCCCGCGGACCCCAGTAGCCGGGGCCGGTGAGCTGCGCGGTGCCGTAGCCGAGCCGACGGACGGGCAGCTCGCCGCCGAGCACAAACGATTCCTCGATCATGGAGCGGAGGGTACCCACGGTAGTGCGCCCTCACGGCCGTGCCTGCACACGACTGTGCGAGGCTCGTTCCATGCGCTACATCATCATCGGGGCAGGGGCCGTCGGCGGCACCGTCGGCGGGCGGCTGGCGGGGTCCGGAGCGGAGGTCGTGCTGGTCGCGCGCGGTGCGCACCGGACGGCGTTGACGGAAGGCGGGCTGCGGCTCAGGGTGCCGCAGGGCGAGCAGACGTACCGGCTGCCCGTCGTCGACGGGCCCACGGCGCTCGGCACGCTGCGCGCCGACGACGTCCTCGTCCTCGCCGTCAAGACGCAGGACAGCGAGACGGCGCTCCAGGCCTGGGCCGCAGCCCCGGTCGAGGGCGGCGGCACGGCCGCCGAGCGGCTCCCGCTGGTCTGCGCCCAGAACGGCGTGGAGAGCCAGCGCCTGGCCCTGCGCCGCTTCCGGCACGTGTACGGCGTCTGCGTGTGGCTGCCCTCGACCCTGGTCGAACCCGGCGTGGTCTCCGCCGACGGCGCCCCGCTCACCGGCATCCTCCACCTCGGCCGCCATCCGCACGGCGTCGACGACACCGCCCGCCGGATCGCCGCCGACCTGGAGAAGGCGCACTTCGAGGCGCCGGTCGTGGCGGACGTGTCCCGCTGGCAGTACGCGAAACTGCTGTCCAACCTCGGAAACGCGCTGGAGGCGGTGAGCGGCCTGGGCGGCGATCCCGAGGCCGAGGCGATCTACGCGAGGGTGCGGGCGGAGGGCGAGACCGTGCTGCGCGCCGCCGGGATCCCGTACGCGAGCACCGAGGAGCAGCGGGCGGTCCGCGGCGACAAGGTCACCCTCGTACCGCTCGACGACGCCCCGCGCGGCGGCTCCTCCTGGCAGTCCCTCAGCCGGGGCGCCGGCAGCATCGAGGCCGACTACCTCAACGGCGAGATCGCCCTCCTCGGCCGCCTCCACGGAGTGCCGACCCCGCTGAACGAGTTGCTGCAACGGCTTGCGAACACGTTCGCGCGCGAGCACCGGGCCCCCGGCTCGCTGCCGGTCGAGGAGCTGGCCCGCCTGGCCGACGACGCTGTCGCGTTTCTTCAAGAGGGCTGAGCCCGCGCCTCCTAGCGTGAGGCGCATGAAGTACGACCAGACGCACCAGTACATGTCCGAATGCGCCGCCGAGGCGTCGCGCGTCGCGCGCGGCGTCCCGGCGGCCCGGCTGAGCGACCCCACCCACTGCCCCGACTGGGACGTCCGCGCCCTGGTCAACCACTGGGTCCTCTACACATCCCACGGCCTGGAGCACCGCGCCCTGCGCAGGCAGCTCCCCGACGACCTGACCGCCCGCGACTTCACCGCCGACCCGCGGTGGGCGCAGGCCTACGCCGACCAGCTGGACCGCGCGGTCGCGGCCTGGGCGGACCCCGCGGTGTGGGAGGGCGAGGTCGACCTGGGGACGGCCGCGATGCCCGCCGCCGAACTCGCCGCGATGATCATCAAGGAGACGGCGGTGCACGGGTGGGACGTGGCGGTCGCCACGGGCCAGGAGTACCGCATCTCGGAGCCCGCGGCCCGACTCGTCCTCGACGTGGTCGAACGCCACGGCGACCTCTACCGCCAGTACGACGGCTTCGCCGCACCGGTGCCGGTGCCGCAGGACGCGGGGACGTTCGCGCGGGCGCTGGGGGCCAGCGGACGGGATCCGGGACCGGCGTCGGCCGGGTGACCTGCGCAGTCACCCCTGTCGCGGAACCGCCTTCACGCCCCCACGGCCGCCAGCGTCGGCACCCGGGCCGACTTTGCTGTCCGGGCTGCACGGGCCGTGTCGTACCGCTCCAGCAGGACGCGGGCCACCTCCGGCGCGGGGCCCAGCACCTCGGCCAGGACGTCCGCCTCGGCCGCGCCCCGGGCGATGCGGTCCGGCAGGAAGCCGGGGGCCAGGACGTACGGGGCGACGGCGATCCGGGCGCAGCCCAGCTCCCGCAGCTCGCGCACCGCGTCCTGGGTGCGCGGAAGGGATGCGGAGGCGAACGCAGGCCGCACGGCGCACCAACCGGTGTGCCGCCACTCCCGCGCGATTTCTGCGATCACTGCGATCGCCTCCGGGTCCGTGGACCCCGCCGAGGCCAGCACGACCCCGGTCGAGGACTTGTCGGCGGGGCTCAACCCCGCCTCGTACAACCGCCGTTCGAGGGCGGTGAGCAGCAGCGGCGAGGGGCCCAGCACCTCGGCCTGGCTGATCCGCAGCCGCCGCGGCGCGTCCCGCAGGACCGCCGGGATGTCCGCCTTCGCGTGGAACGCGCGGGTCAGCAGCAGGGGGAGGGCGACGACGTCCCGTACGCCCTCCGCCGCCAGGGACTCCAGCACCCCTTGTACGGACGGGATGGTGAAGTCCAGGAAGCCGGTCTCCACACGCAGCCCCGGCCGCAGCGACCGTACGCGCCGCACGAGGGCGTGCACGGTCGCCGCGTGCCGCGGGTCGCGGCTGCCGTGGGCGATGACCACGAGGACGGGGCGGACGGGCTTGTCGTGCATGGGGCTCAGCTCTTCACCAGGAGGCCCCGGCTGCGGAGCACCCGCCGCTCCAGCGGGCTGAAGACCAGCAGGTCGACGGCGATACCGACGAAGAGGATCAGGAAGATGGCCTCGAAGATCATCGGCATGGAGCTGGCGTTGCGGCCGTTCTCCAGCAGCGCGCCCAGACCGATGCCCAGGTCGGGCGAGGAGGCGATGATCTCCGCCGCCATCAGCGAGCGCCAGGAGAACGCCCAGCCCTGCTTCAGACCGGCCAGATAGCCCGGCAGCGAGGCCGGCAGGACGATGTGCCAGGCGCCCTTCCACCCGGTCGCGCCCATCGTGCGGCCCGCCCGCAGGAACAGCGGCGGCACCTGGTCGATGCCGGAGACCAGGCCGTTGGCGATGGACGGGACCGCGCCGAGCAGGATCACCGCGTACATCATCGAGTTGTTCAGGCCCAGCCACAGCACGGCGGGCGGCACCCACGCCACCGAGGGCAGCGACTGGAGGCCCGACAGGACCGGTCCGATCGCCGCGCGGATGAACTTCACGCGGGCCACCACCAGACCCAGCGGGGTACCGATCGCCAGCGCCAGCAGGAAGCCGAGCAGACCGCGCTCGACGCTGGTCCAGATGTAGCCGAGAAGCTTGCCCTCCAGCCAGGCGTCCTTGAACTCGGTCGCCACATCGCCGGGCGAGGGCAGCTTCGTCGGGTCGGTGACGATGTCGAACGTGATCAGAGCCTGCCAGATCACCAGTACCACGGCGGTCGCGACGAGCGGCGGGAGGATCTTGGTGCGGGCGGTCACCGAGAAGGGCGTACGCCCGGTGGCCACGATCTCCAGGGCGTCCAGACCGGCCTCCAGGCCGGCGATCTGGTGGTTGCCGTCGGCCCGCGCCTCGCGCGTGTCCGTCAGGCCCGACTTCGTGTCACTGCTGGCCATGACGGCGGATCTCCCCACGCAGTTGTTCGGTGATCTCGATGGACAGTTCGGCCACGGGGGCGTCCTCGATGCGGCGCGGCTGCGGGATCTCCACCGTCCACTCGCGCGCCACCCGGCCCGGCCGGGACGACAGCAGGACGACGCGCTGCGCGAGCCGCACCGCCTCCCGCACGTTGTGCGTGACGAACAGGACGGAGACGCCCGTCTCCGCCCAGATCCGGGTCAGCTCGTCGTGCAGCACGTCACGCGTGATCGCGTCGAGCGCCGCGAACGGCTCGTCCATCAGCAGCAGTCGGCTCTCCTGGGCCAGCGCCCGCGCCAGCGCGACCCGCTGGCGCATACCGCCCGACAGCTCGTGCACCCGCTTGTCGTACGAGCCCTGCAGCCGGACGAGTCCGAGCAGTTCCTCGGCGCGTCCGCGCCGGTCGTTCTTCGCGACTCCCCCCAGTTTCAGGGCGAGTTCGATGTTCTTGCCCGCGGTCAGCCACGGGAAGAGGGCGTGCTCCTGGAACATCAGGGCAGGACGCCCGTCGGTCTTGATGCTGCCGGCGCTCGGGTCGTCGAGACCCGCGACAAGGTTGAGCAGCGTGGACTTGCCACAGCCCGAGGCCCCCAGGAGGGTGACGAACTCGCCCGGTGCGACATCGAGGGTGATGTCGTCCAGGACGAGCTGCTGCCCGGCGGGCCCGGCGAAGGACTTCGATACGTGCTCGATGCGGGCGGCGTACTCGACTGACTCGGCCGGTTCGGCCTTGGCGATCGCGGTGGCCATGGTCGTCACCTCCTGGGGATTCTCGGGATCGGGACTACTTGACGCCGAGACCGGCGTCGTCGACCGCGCTCTCGCCCTCGGCCTTGAGGACGTTGTTGAGGGGCGTGAGGTCGTAGATGCCCGTCAGCAGCGGGTCCTCCAGCAGACCGGCCTTGACCGCGTGCTCCGCCTCGGTGTTGAGGGTGGCGGCCAGCGGGTCGTTGGTGAACTGGATGGACTTCCACGCCGGGTCCAGGACGGCGGCCGGCAGCTCCTTGCCGGAGTCGATGCCCAGCTGCGCGTTGGCAGCCGCCTTCGCCGCGTCGGGGTTGGCGTTGATCCACTTGTTGGTGTCGACCGAGGCCTTCAGGACCGCCTCGACGGCCTTGGGGTGCTCCTTGAGGAACTTCTGCGACACGATGATGTTCGTGATCACGAACTTCTTGTCCGGCCACAGGTCAGCCTCGTCGAGCAGGACCTTCGCGCCCTCGGCGACCAGCTTGGACGCGGTCGGCTCCGGCACCCAGGCGCCGTCGATGGAACCCGACTTGTAGGCGTCCGGGGTGACCTTGTTGTCGGTGCGGACGACCGACACATCGCCCTTGCCGCTCTCCGCGTCGACCTTCCAGCCCTGGTCGGCGATCCAGTTGAGGAACGCCACGTCCTGGGTGTTGCCCAGCTGCGGGGTGGCGATCTTCTTGCCCTTGACGTCCTTGACGGACTTGATCTTCTTGGGGTTGACGACGAGCTTCACACCGCCGGACGCCGAACCGCCGATGATGCGGAGGTTGGTGCCCTTGGACTTGGTGTAACCGTTGATCGACGGGGAGGGGCCGATCCAGCCGATGTCGATGGAGCCGGAGTTGAGGGCCTCGATCTCGGACGGGCCGGCGTTGAAGATCTGGTACTTGGCCTCGGTGGCGCCCAGCGCCTTCTGGAAGTACCCCTTGTTGACGCCGACGAGCGCGGTCCCGTGGGTCAGGTTGCCGAAGTAGCCGATCTTGACGGAGTCGAGGCCGTCGATCTTCTGGGCGCCGGCGGCGACCTTCGCCTTGGAGCTGTCGTCCTTCGAGTCCGACCCGTAACCGCAGGCGGCGAGCGTCAGGAGGGGCAGTGCTGTCACCACGGCGATGCCGCGGCGGAGGAGTGCTGAGCGGTTGGCAGGCACGGGAGGGGTTCCTCTCGTTGGCCCGGCGGTCACGCCCTCAGGTCGTGGCCGGGAGGTCGGCAGGTCTTCGTCGATGTCGGGACGTCCGGTGGGGGGACGGGGCGCGCAGGCAGTGCGCGTACGTCAGCACGCACATCGCGCCACCCCGCCCTGCCCGCTGCCGAGGTAGCCGCTGCCGACGCGGCCGCCTTCCTTGGCGAACGTGGAGTAGTAGTCCCTGGAGTTCATGTCAGAAGTCCCACCCGTCGTCCTCGGCCCCGTCCTTGACGGGCTCCGGGGACGCGAACGACTCGCCGACCATGCCCGCGGTGAGCGTGGTGCCGTCGTTCGGGTCGATCAGGATGAACGAGCCGGTGCGCCGCGAGTCGGCGTACGAATCGACGGGCAGCGGCTCCGCGGTGCGGATCTTCACGCGGCCGATGTCGTTGGCGACGAGCTGTCCCGGATGCGGGTGCAGGGACAGGTCGTCGAGCGTGAGACGGGACGGGATGTCCTTGACGATCGCCTTGACCGTGCGGGTGCCGTGCTTGAGGAGCACCCGGTGGCCGACCGTCAGCGGCGCGTCGGCGACATGGCACACGGTCGCCTCGACGTCCTGCGTGGTCGGCGGGGCGTCCTGGCTGGGCACGATCAGGTCACCGCGTGAGATGTCGATGTCGTCCTCCAGGAGGAGGGTCACCGACTGCGTGGTCCAGGCGATGTCGACCGGCTCGCCGAGCAGGTCGATGCCGGCGATCTTCGACGCGTGACCGGACGGCAGGACCGTCACGGACTCGCCGACGCGGAAGGAACCGGCGGCGATCTGGCCCGCGTAGCCCCGGTAGTCGGGGTGCTCGGCGGTCTGCGGCCGGATCACGTACTGCACGGGGAGGCGGGCGTGGCAGTGGCTCAGGTCGTGGGTGACCGGGACCGTCTCCAGGTGCTCCAGGAAGGTCGGCCCGCCGTACCAGTCCATGTTCGCGGACGGGTCCACCACGTTGTCGCCGGCCAGCGCCGAGATCGGGATGGCGGTGATCTCCGGGACGCCCAGCTCCAGCGCGTACGCCGTGAACTCCTCGGCGATCGCAGCGAACACGGACTCCTTGTACTCGACCAGGTCCATCTTGTTGACCGCGAGCACCACGTGCGGGACGCGCAGCAGCGCCGCGAGGGCGGCGTGCCGGCGGGTCTGCTCGACGACGCCGTTGCGGGCGTCGATCAGGATCACCGTCAGCTCGGCGGTGGAGGCGCCGGTGACCATGTTGCGGGTGTACTGCACATGGCCGGGGGTGTCGGCGAGGATGAACCGGCGCTTGGGGGTGGCGAAGTAGCGGTACGCCACGTCGATGGTGATGCCCTGCTCGCGCTCGGCCCGCAGACCGTCGGTGAGGAGCGCGAGGTCCGGAGCATCCTGGCCACGGCTCGCCGAGACGCGCTCCACGGCCTCCAGCTGGTCGGTGAGGATCGACTTGGAGTCGTGCAGCAGGCGTCCGACGAGGGTGGACTTGCCGTCGTCGACGGAGCCGGCGGTGGCGAACCGCAGCAGGGTCGTGGCCGAGAGTTCCTCGGAGATGGTCGTGCTCATGGTTAGAAGTACCCCTCGCGCTTGCGGTCTTCCATCGCGGCCTCGGACATCTTGTCGTCGGCGCGGGTCGCGCCGCGCTCGGTGAGCCGGGAGGCGGCGATCTCGGCGATGACGTCGTCCAGCGTCACGGCGTCGGAGTCGACCGCCCCCGTGCAGGACATGTCGCCGACGGTCCGGTAGCGGACGAGGCGCTTCTCGACGGTCTCGCCGTCCTTGGGCCCGCCCCACTCGCCGGCCGTCAGCCACATCCCGGCGCGCTGGAACACCTCGCGGTCGTGTGCGAAGTAGATCTCGGGCAGTTCGATGCCTTCGCGGGCGATGTACTGCCAGACGTCGAGCTCGGTCCAGTTGGAGAGGGGGAAGACGCGGACGTGTTCGCCGGGTGCGTGGCGGCCGTTGTAGAGGTTCCACAGTTCGGGGCGCTGGCGGCGGGGGTCCCACTGGGAGAACTCGTCGCGCAGGGAGAAGACGCGTTCCTTGGCGCGGGCCTTCTCCTCGTCGCGGCGTCCGCCGCCGAAGACGGCGTCGAACTTCTCGGCCTGGATCTTCTCGGTGAGGGGGAGGGTCTGGAGGGGGTTGCGGGTGCCGTCGGGGCGTTCGCGCAGGACTCCGCGGTCGATGTAGTCCTGGACGGAGGCCACGTGGAGGCGCAGCCCGTGTGCGGCGACGGCTCGGTCGCGGTATTCGAGGACCTCGGGGAAGTTGTGTCCGGTGTCCACGTGGAGCAGGGAGAAGGGGACGGCCGCCGGGGCGAAGGCCTTGAGCGCCAGGTGGAGCATGACGATGGAGTCCTTGCCGCCGGAGAACAGGATCACCGGGTTCTCGAACTCGCCCGCCACCTCGCGGAAGATGTGCACCGCCTCGGACTCCAGCGCGTCCAGGTGGCTGAGCGTGTACGGGCTGGTCGTGCCCTCCTCGGCCGTGGCGACGGTCGTCGTCATGCCAGTCCCCTCTCGCTGAGCAGTGCGTACACCGACGCAGCGGACTCCTGCACGGTCTGGTCCTGGGACTCGATCCGCAGATCGGGCGACTCGGGCGACTCGTAGGGGTCGTCGACCCCGGTGAGCCCGGTCAGCTCGCCCGCCGCCTGCTTGGCGTACAGGCCCTTCACGTCCCGCTCGCTGCACACCTCGACCGGAGTGGCGACATGCACCTCCAGGTAGGCGGTTCCGCCCTCCTGGTGGCGCTTGCGCACCGCCTCGCGACTGTCGGCGTAGGGGGCGATCACCGGCACCAGCGTCTTGACGCCGTTGCGGGCGAGCAGCTCGGCGAGGAAACCGATGCGCTGCACGTTGATGTGCCGGTCCTCGCGGCTGAAGCCGAGGCCCGCCGAGATGAACTCGCGGATCTCGTCGCCGTCGAGCACCTCGACGAGGTGGCCCTCCTCGCGCAGCCGGGCGGCCAGCTCGTACGCGATGGTGGTCTTGCCGGCACTCGGCAGACCCGTGAGCCATACGGTGGCTCCGGTCGTCACGTGTGTCTCCTGTATCTGTGTCATGGTCAGCCGTGCAGTCCGCACTCGGTCTTCGCCCGGCCGGCCCAGCGACCGGCGCGGGCGTCCTCGCCCTCGAGGACCCGACGCGTGCAGGGCGCGCAGCCGACGGAGGCGTAACCGTCCATCAGCAGCGGGTTGGTGAGGATGCCGTGTTCGGTGACGTACGCGTCCACGTCGTCCTGGGTCCAGCGTGCGATGGGCGAGACCTTGACCTTCTGCCGCTTGTCGTCCCAGCCGACGACCGGGGTGTTCGCCCGGGTCGGGGACTCGTCGCGGCGCAGCCCGGTCGCCCAGGCCGCGTAGGCCGTGAGGCCCTCCTCCAGGGGCTGCACCTTGCGGAGCTTGCAGCACAGGTCGGGGTCGCGGTCGTGCAGCTTGGGACCGTACTCGGCGTCCTGCTCGGCCACCGTCTGGCGCGGGGTGAGCGTGATGACGTTGACGTCCATCACGGCCTCGACCGCGTCCCGGGTGCCGATGGTCTCGGGGAAGTGGTAGCCGGTGTCGAGGAACACCACGTCCACGCCCTTCTGGACCCGGGACGCCAGGTGCGAGACCACCGCGTCCTCCATGGAGGACGTGACACAGAACTGCTTGCCGAAGGTGTCCACCGCCCACTGGAGGATCTCCAGTGCGGAGGCGTCCTCCAGGTCACGGCCCGCCTGTTCGGCGAGCGCCTTCAACTCCTCGGTCGTACGGCCTTCCTGAACCGTCGTCATATCCGGTCCCCTCCCGTGTCGGTGCGCTGAACGCCCCGGGCGAGCAGCCCGAGGAACTTCAGCTGGAATGCGCGGTTGCATGCCGCGCATTCCCAGGCGCCGTGGCCCTGCTCGTTCGGACGCAGGTCCTCGTCGCCGCAGTACGGGCAGTAGAAAGGGGCGGCCCGCTCGCTCATGAGAGGGCCTCCTCGCTGGCACGCGCGGCCCAGACGGCGAACCGCTCGCCGTCCTCGCGCTCGTCCTGGAACCGCTTCAGCACGCGTTCCACGTAGTCCGGCAGCTCCTCCGAGGTGACCTTCAGACCCCGGACCTTGCGGCCGAAACCGGCTTCCAGACCGAGCGCGCCGCCCAGGTGCACCTGGAAGCCCTCGACCTGCTCGCCCTGGTCGTCGAGGACGAGCTGGCCCTTGAGACCGATGTCCGCGACCTGGATCCGGGCGCAGGCGTTCGGGCAGCCGTTGATGTTGATGGTGATCGGCTCGTCGAACTCCGGGATGCGGCGTTCCAGTTCGTCGATCAGCGAGGCGCCGCGCGCCTTGGTCTCGACGATGGCGAGCTTGCAGTACTCGATGCCGGTGCAGGCCATGGTGCCGCGCCGGAACGGGGACGGCTTGGCCGTCAGGTCCAGCGCCTCGAGCGACTCGACCAGCGACTCGACCTGCGCCTCCTCGACGTCGAGGACGATCATCTTCTGCTCGACGGTGGTCCGCACCCGGCCCGAGCCGTGCGCCTCGGCCAGCTCCGCGATCTTCGTCAGGGTCGCTCCGTCGACGCGGCCGACACGCGGTGCGAAACCGACGTAGAAACGGCCGTCCTTCTGCCGGTGCACGCCGACGTGGTCGCGCCAGCGGGCGACCGGCTGGGCCGGGGCGGGCCCGTCGATCAGCTTGCGGCTCAGGTAGTCGTCCTCGAGGATCTGGCGGAACTTCTCCACGCCCCAGTCGGCGACCAGGAACTTCAGCCGGGCGCGGGTGCGCAGCCGGCGGTAGCCGTGGTCGCGGAAGATCGAGATGACGCCCTCGTAGACGTCCGGGACCTCCTCCAGCGGGACCCAGGCACCGAGCCGGACGCCGATCTTGGGGTTGGTGGAGAGGCCGCCGCCGACCCAGACGTCGAAGCCGGGGCCGTGCTCGGGGTGGTCCACGCCGACGAACGCGATGTCGTTGATCTCGTGCGCCACGTCCAGCAGGGGCGAGCCGGAGACCGCGGACTTGAACTTGCGGGGCAGGTTCGAGAAGTCCTTGTTGCCGATGATCCGGCGGTGGATCTCCTCGATGGCCGGGGTGCCGTCGATGATCTCGTCCTCGGCGATGCCGGCCACGGGCGAGCCGATGATCACGCGGGGCGTGTCGCCGCAGGCCTCGGTGGTGGACAGGCCGACCGCCTCCAGGCGGTTCCAGATCTCCGGGACGTCCTCGATGCGGATCCAGTGGTACTGGACGTTCTGCCGGTCGGTGAGGTCCGCGGTGCCGCGGGCGAACTCCTGCGAGATCTCGCCGATGACGCGCAGCTGCCGGGTGCTGAGCCGGCCGCCGTCGATGCGGACGCGCAGCATGAAGTACTCGTCGTCCAGCTCCTCCGGCTCCAGGATCGCGGTCTTGCCGCCGTCGATCCCGGGCTTGCGCTGGGTGTACAGACCCCACCAGCGCATCCGTCCGCGCAGATCGTTGGGGTCGATCGAGTCGAAGCCCCGCTTGGAGTAGATCGTCTCAATGCGTGTCCGCACATTGAGACCGTCGTCGTCCTTCTTGAACTGCTCGTTGCCGTTGAGCGGGGTGAAGTGCCCCGCGGCCCACTGACCCTCGCCACGGTGACGACTCACCTTGCGGCGGGGCGCGGAGGCGGCAGGGTTCTGCGGGGTGGCGGCCATGGTGGATACGTCCTTCGGGACAGGCGGAAAGCGGCTCTGACCTGCGCGTACGGGCGCATGGGGGTATACGTGCGCAAAACTGCGCGAGAAGCAGGCGGAAGAGTGGGCGCGGCGGTGCTGGGCCTCTGCGGGCGGGATCAGCTCGCCGGACAGATGGCGCTGGACATGCGGCCGAGGTCGACGTGCCGCCGACTCACCAAGGCAATTCCAGTTCCAGACATGACGGAAGCGTGTCACGGCGATCTGGACACAGTCCAGCTTCGTCCGTCATGTGGACACCCTGGTCTCGACATGCGAGACGAGGGTGTCGTCGATCACATGGCCCGCGCGGGCTCTTGTCCACGCAGGTCAATGCCGGTATGTGGGCGGGGTCGACGAAGCCGGTGCGTGCGCCGGGTCAGCCGGTGAGCGCGCCTGGCCAGGGGCCCGGCGACGAGACCTCGGGCTGCTCCTCGACCTTGGTGTCGAACAGTTTGAAACCGCGCCGCTGGTAGTTGTCCATCGCGTGCTCGCCGTCCAGGCTGCAGGTGTGCAGCCACACCCGCTTGGTCCCCGGCAGCCCCGGCCAGCGGTCCGCGAGATCCCAGGCGCGGGCGGCGCCGTACGACAGCAGGTGGCCGCCGATCCGCCGCCCGCGGAAGGCGGGGAGCAGACCGAAGTAGACGATTTCCACGACCCCGTCGTCCTGCGGCTCCAGCTCCGCGTAACCGGCGGGCGTGCCCCGGTCGTGGGCGACCCAGGTCTCGACCCCCGGCCGCGCCAGGTGTTCCTGCCAGCGCGCGTACGTCCAGCCGAGCCGGTCGATCCAGCGGATGTCCCCGCCCACCGACGCGTACAGGAAACGGCTGAACTCGGGCGAGGGCGCCTCGGAGCGGACGATCCGGACGTCTCCCTCGGGCGCGGCGGCCGGCAGAAGGTCGCTCGGGGCGGTTTGCTCCAGGGACCAGGTGGTCACGGGGATGTTCGTCATGCCCGTCAGGGAATCATCTACTCCGCTGATCTGTCGATCGAGGCCAGCGGCGTCGCGAAGAGCACCCGCCCCGACTGGGTCCAGACTTCGCCGGTCTCCTCCCAGTAGGAGAGGGAGTCGGTCAGTCCGCTCCAGCAGGTGTGCGTGTCGGCGGCGCCGCACTCCGGGGCCTTCGCCGCCCCGCCCGCCGGGTCGGCGGTCTGCCGCCACAGCGCGCCATGCTGTTTCTTCGTCCCCGCCGCCCGGGTCACGTACCACGCGTTCCCGTACGACAGCACGGCGCGCACGCCGGTGACCTTCGTCTCGTACGCCTCGGACGCGCCCACGCGTCCGGCGGCGTCCGCGGCGAGCAGGCCCTCGTGGCCCGGGACCGTACTGAAGGGGTAGCGCCACAGCCGGGAGGACCGGTCGCCGCCGTCCAGCGTCCACTCCCCGGCGACCAGGCTGTCCGGGGCCGTGCTGCGGTCCAGGGAGACGGCGGCCGGGTGCGGGGCCCCCGAGGCGTCGCTCAGCCGGTAGGAGCCGACGGCCGGCAGAACGTACCGGTAGCCGCTCGCCGACCAGCCGCCGGGCACCCGGCCGACCGCGTCGGCGTCGACGGTGGCGCGCTGGACGCGGTTCATGTCGTACACGTACAGCGCCGTCTCGTCCCCGTCGTCGGCGGTCACCAGCAGTTTGTCCTGGTACCAGACCATTCCGGAGACATGGGAGACCAGCCCCCGGTAGTCGCGTCCGCCGTCGACCGGGACGGCGAGCAGCGCCCAGGCGTAGGCGGGGTGGTTCAGGTCGTTGGCGTCCACGAAGGCGACCCGGGCCAGGCCCCGGTCGGCCGTCGGGCCGTCGCTGCGCGACCAGCCGGAGAGGATCACCCGGTTGGCGCCCCAGACGCCGTCGTCGTCCGCGTCCCCGGAGGTGGTGACCGCGCCCGGCTGCCAGCCCTGGGTGTCGTCGGTGTTCCAGCAGTACGCGCGGGTGGCCGTCGGGGCGACCGGCAGGGCTCGGCGTTCGGCGGACGAGCAGTCGATCGCGTCCCGCAGGGTGCGGTCGGCGCCCTCCAGCACCGCGCCGACGCCGACCGGCCGGCCCATCTCGGCGGAGAGCCGGTCCAGGGAGGCCTGCGGCACCAGGTTCTCCGTCAGCCGCAGCTTCCCGGTCTCGGCGGCCGCGGTCAGCGGTTTCAGGCCGCCGGGAGCGTCGGGGACCGTCGCCTGGGAGACGCTGATCATGGTGGCGGCTGCGGTGAGTGCGAGAGCGGTTCCGGAGAGGAACGCCCGCAGCGCTCTGCCCCGCCTACGTCGACGATGTCGGCCGCGATGTCTCATTCGTCCTCCCGAGGCGGGCCAACTGCGCCTGTTGATCCGTACGTTGAACGAGGAGCAGGTGGGGTGACCCGTAGGGGGATGCTACGGCAGTCGGTCGCCGCCACGGACGAAGACCCCGCAAATATGTGGAAGATGCCACCGGGTGCCCCATTCCCGGTACGGAACAGGCCCGTCGACCCCTTGTCGCGGCACGGATTCCGGCGTGCCGTGACGGCACGGACGCCGAAGTGCGCTTACGGCACGGTTTCCGGCGTCCGTGCCCGTACCACCGCCGGCGCCGTCGAGTACGGCAACAGGTCCTCGCGGTCGGCCGGGAGGAGCGCCTCGATCTCCGCGTCCTCGCAGAACCGATACGGACGGTGCTCCAGAAACGCCCCGAGATACCGCCGTACCCGGGACATCTCCGCGCGCACCGTCACCGTACGGCCCGGGTCGCCGAACATGTCCTCGGCCAGGCCCGCCGCGCTGCGGCCGCCGCGGTGCACCGCGAGGAGATAGAGCAACTCGGCGTGCCGCGGACTGAGTTCCTGGGACCACGAGCCGACGCCGCCCGACACCGTCACCGACCAGCGGCGCGGCCGGGTCAGGTCCAGCACGATCCGGGCGCCGGCCCGCTGCGGCGACTCGGCGCCGTCGTCCACGGACCGCAGCAGCCAGCCCCCGGCCAGCGGCTCCACCGAGCACAGCCCGAGCCCCGGCAGCCACCGGATGCCCGCGGAGGGCGACTTGGGCAGCGCGATCCGCTGCGCGTACGGCATCCCGGTGACCGCGGCCGTCCAGCCGTCCCCGTCCACCGCGGCCGCCCGTCCGCCGAGCCGGGCCAGCACCGGCGCCGCCACCGCACGCAACCGCTCCAGCGAACTCACGTGCGTCTCCCGCAGTCTGGCCTCGGCGAGCTTCGCCACCGAGTCGACCCAGGCGAGGGTGGCCGGATGCATCGTCTCCAGCGGCCCGCTGACGTCCACCACGCCCAGCAGCCGGCCGTTGCGCGGATCCGTGATCGGGGCGCCCGCACAGGTCCAGGCGGCATGCGAGCGCACGAAGTGCTCGGCGGCGAACACCTGTACGGGTCGACGCACCACGGCCGGCGTGCCCACGCCGTTGGTGCCGACGACGGCCTCGCCCCAGTCCGCGCCCGGCTCGAACCCGAGCATGTCGGCCTTGCGCAGCACCGGACCGCAGCCCTCCCGCCACAGCACCCGGCCCTCCTCGTCGGCGACGACCATGATGTGGTGGGCGACGTCCGCGACCGACAACAGCCCCTCCCGCAGCACGGGCAGGACCTCCCGCAACGGCGACTCCTCCCGCCGGCGCATCACCTCGTCGGGACTGAGCGGCCCCGCCCGGAAGCCGTGCTCGGGGTCGACGCCGCCCCGCAGCATCCGCTCCCAGGACTGCTCGATCACCGGGCGCAGGGCGACGCGCGTGCGCTGGCCGGCCAGCCGGGCGTCCCGCACCTCGTTGAGGACCCGGGCCGCACGCGCGGCGTCGGCGGCCACGAGCTGCGGCACGTTCATCGGCTGCTTCGGCACGAGGGCCTCCCGGGGCGTGCTCAGGCGGACGAACCGGATGTCAAGGTTCTCCGCCGACTGTTTCCGGTCTTACCGGGGGTCTTACGGGGGTCCCATACTGCCGCCCATTCGGGACGGAGGGACCCACTCCGGTCGTAACCCCCGGCACGTTGCAACCCCCTGCAACCCTGGTGAACATCCACACGCTGTCTGAAACTTGAGCCACGTCGCCCGAGGGGCGATTCTGGCCTCGCAGGGCCATAGCCGCGGGGGTGGTGCCGTGTCGGCGCAGCACCACCCCCGTGTCCTGTCCCTCTTCTTCCTCGCGGGTCAGAGTCGGGGGCGCGCCCGTTCCACGACGGCCGCCAGATCCAGACTGTGCGGCAACGTTCCGAACGCTGCTCCCGAGTCCCCGCCCAGCCGCGAGGCGCAGAACGCGTCGGCGACCTCCGGCGGCGCGAACCGTACGAGCAGCGAGCCCTGGAGCACCAGCGCGAACCGCTCCGTCAGCCGCCGGGCCCGCCCCTCGATCCCGTCCAGGTCGGCCAGTTCCGTCAACAGGCCCTTGATCGCCCCGTCCAGCCGATGGTCGGCCCCGCGCGCCTGCCCCACCTCCTGCAGATAGGCGTGCAGCGCCGACGGCTCCCGCCGCAACGCCCGCACCACGTCCAGCGCCTGGACGTTGCCCGCGCCCTCCCAGATCGAGTTCAACGGCGACTCGCGCACCAGCCGGGGCATCCCCGACTCCTCGACGTAGCCGTTCCCGCCCAGACACTCGGCGGCCTCCACCACCACCGGCGTACACCGCTTGGTCACCCAGTACTTGGCGGCCGGCACCGCGATCCGCAGCAGCGCCCGCTCCTGCTCGCCGCCGTCGTCGTAGGCCGCCGCGAGCCGCAGCGCGAGCGTCGTCGCCGCCTCCGACTCCAGCGCGAGATCGGCCAGGACATTGCGCATCAACGGCTTGTCGACGAGTCTCCCGCCGAACGCCTCGCGGTAGGCGCAGTGATGGACCGCCTGCGCCACGGCCTGCCGCATCAGCCCCGCCGACCCCAGCACACAGTCCAGCCGGGTCGCCGCCACCATGTCGATGACGGTGCGCACCCCGCGCCCCGGCGCGCCGATCCGCCGCGCCCACGTCCCGTCGAACTCGACCTCGGCGGAGGCGTTGGACCGGTTTCCCAGCTTCTCCTTGAGCCGCTGCAGCCGGAAGACGTTACGCGTGCCGTCCTCCAGCGCCCGGGGAACGAGGAAACAGGTGAGACCGCCCTCTTCCTCCCCCGTTTCCTCCCCCGACGAGCCCGACGAGCCCGACGGGTCGGCCTGCGCCAGCACCAGGAACCCGTCCGACATCGGCGCCGAGCAGAACCATTTGTGCCCGGTCAGCGCGTACGTGCCGGCCTCGGCGAGCGGGACGGCGAGCGTCGTGTTGGCCCGTAGGTCGCTGCCGCCCTGTTTCTCCGTCATCGCCATGCCGAAGAGCGCCCCCGCCTTCAGCCGGGCGGGCCGCAGCCCACGGTCGTAGACCGCGGAGGTCAGCCGGGGCTCCCACTCGGCCGCCAGCTGCGGATCGGCGCGCAGCGCGGGCACGGCCGCGTGGGTCATCGACAGCGGGCAGCCGTTGCCCGCCTCGGCCTGCGTCCACACCAGGAAACCCGCGGCCCGCCGCACATGCCCGCCGGGCCGCGTCCAGGCCCCCGTCAGACCGGCGCCGACGCCCTTGCCGAGCAGCCGGTGCCAGGCCGGATGGAAGTCGACCTCGTCGACGCGGTTTCCGTAGCGGTCGTGCGTGCGCAGCCTCGGCGGGTTCTCGTCGGCCTGCGTCGCCCACTCCTGCACCTGCGCCGACCCGGCGGCCCGCCCCAGTCCCGACAGTTCCTCGCACGCCTCGTCGAGCAGCCCGGGGCCGAGATGCCGCCGCACGGCGGACACCAGGGCCCGGTCCGCGCCGAAGACGTCGTACCCGGTCAGCGGAGGGGGCTGGTTGGTCACGGTGTGTGTGCTGCGCGCCATACCGCGAACCTACCCTCGGGTACGGCCGCCGCGGGCGCCCGGAGACCGCGCGCCGCTACCCGCACCGGTGACGTCGCCTTGCCTGAGGTGAGTACAGCCCCGAACGGCGGATACCTTTAGGGCGTGCAGCCAGCAAGTCAGTCACCCGAGCAACCCGGGAACCCCTCAGGGCGTCTCCACCGGGCACGTGCCCTTTACCGGAACGTCTCCAAGCGCCGGACCGCCTGGCTGCTGTTGAAGGACACCGTCAACTCCTGTATCGAGTACCGCATCCTCGGCCTCGCCGCCGAGGCCGCGTTCTTCACGCTGCTGTCCGTGCCGCCGCTGCTGCTCAGCCTCATCGGCCTGCTCGGCTACGTCGACGACTGGACCGGCACCGACTCCATCAGCAGCCTGGAGAGCAACATCCTGGAGGCCTCGCGCACGGTCCTGTCCGACAAGGGCGTCGCGCAGATCGCCCAACCGATCCTGGACGACGTGATGAAGGGCGGCCGCCCCGACGTCATCTCCATCGGTTTCCTGTTCGCCCTGTGGTCCGGCTCGCGCGCGGTGAACGTCTTCATCGACACCATCACCGTCATGTACGGCCTCGACGGGGCGCGCGGCATCGTCAAGACCCGGCTGGTGGCGTTCCTGCTGTTCATCGCGGCCCTGCTGATCGGTTCGATCGCGTTGCCGCTGATGGTCGCCGGGCCGGACGCGGTGGTGCGGGTCGTGCCGTGGTCGACAACCGTGGTGCAGGTCCTGTACTGGCCGGTCGTGATCATCCTGTCGATCGCGTTTCTGACCACGCTCTACCACGTCTCCGTGCCGGTGCGCTCCCCGTGGATCGAGGACGTGCCGGGCGCGCTGGTCGCCCTCGCCATGTGGGTGCTCGGCAGTTTCCTGCTGCGCATCTACCTCACCCACACCATCGAGGGCGCCACGATCTACGGCTCCCTCGCGGCGGCCGTCGCCGTCCTCCTGTGGATCGGCGTGTCCGCCTTCGCCGTGCTGGTCGGCGCCGCCGTCAACGCCGCGATCGACCGGGTCTGGCCGGCCGCCGCGACCGCCGCGGCCCGCGCCGCCAACGAGCGGCTGCGTCAGGAGGAGGCCGCGGAGTACGTCGCCCGCATGACCGCCGCCCGCTCCCACGAGGACGACGACCCCGACGACCCCGACATGCCCTCCGAGTTCCCCGAACGCTGGTCGCGGTTCCTGCCCCCGGAGGACGTGACAGGACGCTTCCGCACCCATGCGAAGAGTTCCCCCAAGGGGAACAACGGGGAGGACCAGCCGCCCGCGGAGAAGTGAGCGCGGGCGGTCGGTCGGCGTGCGCGAAGGCTGAACGTCGGTCCCTTGCGCCGACGGGAACAGGCCAGGAAACGCTCACACCCTCCAGACTCGAACAGCTCCACCAGGAACCCGACCTCCCCGGCCGGGAGCACCAGCTCCCCGCTCAGCCGCAGCCCCTCCACCAGCGGCCCCTCGCTGAAGCTCGGCGTGAACCACGCGGCCCGTACGACCGTCCGGTCCGCGTCCGACGCCGCCGGCGCCTCCTCGGTGGACGCGCCCGCTTCTCGCCCCGGGCGGACAGCAGCACCAGCCGCCGTACGCCGAGCGCGACCGCCTCGTCCGCCGGCAGCCCCACGGCGCGGTCTGCGTCCGGGGAGCCGGCGTCCGTGGGATACACCGGGTAGGCGGCGTCCGCGCCGCGCAGGACGTCCGACCACGTCGAACGGTCCGCCAGCCGAAGCCCTGGGCGGGGTGGGGGAGCGGCGCCGCTCCGACGGGTGCCCCGGCCTCCGGCCGCGTAGCCTGGCGTATGTGTACGAGGAGCGGCCCTCCCGGCTGCCCGGCGCGGTGGTCTGGACGAACATCCCGTCGCCGGGGCCCGGCGCGCGTCCCGTGCTGCCCGACGGCTGCATGGACCTGCTGTGGAGCGAGGGCAGACTGCTCGTCGCGGGACCGGACACCCGGGCGTACGTCCCCGACGGCCCGCCCGCGTCCTGGGCGGGCATCCGTCTCTTCCCCGGCACGGCGCCCGCTCTCCTCGGCGTACCCGCACACGAACTGCGTGACCGACGCGTGGAGTTGGCCGACCTGTGGCCCGCGACAGAGGTACGGCGGCTGAGCGCCAGGATCGCCGCCGCACCTCACCCGGCGACGGCGCTGGAGGACCTGGCGCTGGAGCGGGCGGCCCCGCCCGACCCCCAGCTGCGTCGACTGGTCGCCGCCCTCGCAGCCGGCCGCTCGATCGCCGTCACCGCCGACGAAATCGCCCTGAGCGCCCGCCAGTTGCACCGCCGATCCCGCACCGCCTTCGGCTACGGCCCCAAGACCCTGGCCCGGATCCTGCGCCTGCAACGCGCCCTCGCGCTGGCCGGGAAGGGCGTGCCGTACGCGGACACGGCGGCTCGCGTCGGCTACTCCGACCAGGCCCATCTCGCCCGTGAGGTAAGGGAGTTCACGGGCACGACACTGGGCGACCTACTGCATCGGGACCTGTCCTAGCGGTGCGAACAGGTCGACGCCGTTGCCGTCCGGGTCGAGCAGGACGGCGTACCGCTGCCCCCAGAAGGCGTCCCACGGCTTCAACTCGCCCCGGTGGCCGGCGCTCACCAGTTCCTCGTACACCGAGTCGACCTCGGCCGGCCCCTCGCAGCGCAGCGCCAGCGAGGCCCTGCCGTTTCCGGACGGCGGCCGCCACCCGGCGTGGAACGAGCGGACGGTGTCCTCGGTGTCCAGCAACAGCCGCAGCCCACCGGGCAGTTCGGCCTCGACGTGCGGCTCCCGCTCGGCGCCCTCGGGGAACGCGAACCCGAGCCGGCGGTAGAAGGCGACAGCGGCGGCCATGTCGGAGACGACCAGCCCGATGGCATCGAATCGTGGACTCATGGGGCCCACGGTAGGCGGCGCGGGGACGACCGGTCTTGAAGGAAACGGACGTGGCTCGCCGCGGTGGCTGTCGGGTCTGCCGCGGACGGCGTCCGTCAGCTGAAGCCGACCGGCCCGTTCGGCGTGTCCACCGTGAAGGAGAAGGCCGCCGATCCCGCGGTGAGGGTCAGGTCGGTGCCGAGGACGGTCAGCAGAGGGCGGATCTCGTCGGGCTCGGGCGCGGTGGCGGTCAGCTCCAGCAAACGGGTGACGGGCAGGTCCGACGAGGAGGGGTGCGGCGTGACGCCCCAGTCGATGAGGAAGGGCACCAGGCCCGAGGGGTGCGGGACGCCGCCGTCGGTGAGCCGCCACCGCAGCAGGGCGCCGTCGGGGCGACGCCGGCTCATCTCCCTTACGTCACCGGTGTCGTAACCCCGGGCACGGGCGGCCGCGACCGCCCTGTCGATGTCGGGCGGGCTGATCGCCCAGGTGATCGTCCGCGCGGAGTCGAGCCCGTCCACGCCGAACGGGCGCGGGCCCCTCGGAGCGGGCTGCTCCGGGTCGGGGCCGAGGATCTCCAGATAGGCGCCGTCGCCCAGCCCGACCAGGTGGTTGCGGGTGCCGAGCCCGATGTGCACACCGCCCGGCGCGGGGGCCACTCCCGTGCGCCGGGTGAACTCGGCGACCGTCGCCGCCAGATCGGGGGTCGCGAGGACGATGTGGTCGAGGCGTGCGGGAATGGTGTTCATCCCGCCCGAGACTACGCGTCCCGTCGCCGAAAAGACGGTGCCTGTGGGACACCTGTGCGGCACGATGAGCCCATGATCCGTACCGTACGCGCGCTGCCGGTTCTGCTGCTGATCCCCGCGCTGCTCGCGGGCTGCGGCACCGAGAAGAGCGGCGCGGACCCGGCCGAACTGAGCTCCAGGGCCGAGGCGTTGGGCATCGCGCCCGAGCTGGTGTACACGACCGAGGCACCCGGATACAGCCTCGCCCAGCAGTCCGTCGGCGTGTACGGAGACGACGGCTTCTCCGCCGTCTACTTCTCGCAGAAGAACGGAGCCCAACTCCAACTCGCCGTCGACCGAGGCTCGATGACCGCCGACACCTGCCCGCAAGAGCCGGTCGCCGGTTCCTCCGAGACGGCCGTCGTCTGCACCCGCGACGGCGACGCCTACTACCGCAGCGCCGGCGAGCGGTCCGAGTACGCGGTCCCGAAGAACGGGTTCGTCATCCGGATCTCCGGCGAGGGCGTGCCGCGCGACGTCCTGCGCCAGGCCGCCCGCAACGCCCACCGCCCGTCCGCCGACGAACTCGACGCCCTCCTGCCGTCCGCCCCGGCGGCCGGCGAGCCGGTGGAACGCGGCGACCTGCCGTCGACGGGAGACGGCGCACCGGACAACAACGTCGGCGCCGGGGGCTGACGCGGGGCGACGGCCACCGCCACCGGCTGCCTGCTGCCGAAATTTTCGGCCCGATCGGGACCCGGACTTTCCTGGCCCGTCTGCGGGGTGGGATCGCCTGGGCGACGGGTCGGGGAGGTGACGTCCCGGCGGTCCAGTGACGTTTCTGCGGTGAACCGCTTGCGCCAACGGGGTGAGTGGGACCCGCGCGGAGGCCGACGCCCGCGCTCCGCCCGGCGATCCTCTTGACCGATGAAGAAACGGTCAGGAGGAGCCGGACGTTGACTTACGGAACCAAGCTGCGGGAACGGATCGCGGACCCGGGCACGACCCCGCTGATCGGCGTGTACGACATGTACTCGGCGTCGATCGCGGCGCAGCACTACGACGCGATGTTCGTCTCCGGCTTCGGCTTCGCGGCCTCGTACTACGGGCTGCCGGACATCGGTTTCATCGCCTGGCCGGACATGATGGCCTTCGTACAACGGTTGCGGGGTGCGTTTCCGGGCCACCATCTGCTGGTCGACATCGACGACGGCTACGTCGATCCGGAGGTCGCCTGCCATGTGGTGGAGGGCCTGGAACGGGCCGGCGCGTCCGGCGTGATCCTGGAGGACCAGAAACGGCCGCGCCGCTGCGGGCACGCCGACGGCAAGCAGGTGCTGCCGCTGCGCGAGTACCTCGCCAAGCTGGAGATGGTGCTGGCCGCCCGCCGCGACCTGGTCGTGGTGGCCCGCACGGACGCCGTCGACGAGAGCGACATCCTGCACCGCGCCGAGACCCTCGCGGCCACCGACGCGGACGTCGTCCTGGTCGACGGCGTGCGCAGCGTGGACTGGATTCGCCGCATCCGCGCCGTGGTCGGCGACAAACCGCTGCTCTTCAACCAGATCGCCGGCGGCAAGTCCCCCCGACTCTCCCTCGGCGAACTCTCCGACCTGGGCGTCGACGTCGCCGTCTACAGCACCCCCTGCCTCTTCGCCGCCCACGAGGCGATGCACTCGGCCCTCACCGAACTACGCGGCACGGACGGCCGGTTGCCCCGGCCGGACGCCGCGAGCGGCGTCGGAGTACAGACCGCCACGCAGTTGCTGGAGCGCAACATCGCCCGTCTGCGATCGGCGCCCGAGAACGCGAGCGTCTGACCGGCCAGGCCGTCAACAGGCGAACGAACCAGGGGATTCGGGCAGCAAGACACTACAGGTCCTGCTCCGCGTCACCTCCGTGGCGCAGCCGTGCTGGCCCGTTCCACCAGCCGCGTCGACAGCTCCGTCCGGATCCCCTCCGGGTGGTCCCCGTCCATCATCCGCACCAGCAGCCGCAGACCCGTCGCCGCCATCTCGGCCAGCGGCTGACGGACGGTGGTCAGGGCGGGGGTGGTCCAGCGGGACTCGGGCAGATCGTCGAACCCGACCACACTGACGTCGTACGGGATCCTCAACCCCCGTTCCGACAGGGCCTGGTAGACGCCGAGGGCCATACGGTCGGAGCAGACGAAGACGGCCGTCGGCGGCTCGGGCAGGTCGAGCAGTTCGCGCATCCGGCGATGGGCGATCGACTCGTCGAAGCCGCCGTTGCGGACGTACTCCGGGCGGTGCCCGAGCCCGGCCGACGCCAGCGCCGAGCGATAGCCGGCGACCCGGGCGCTGCTGCACATCTTGCGGCGCGGACCGGCGATCACGGCGATGCGTTCATGGCCGAGCGCCAGCAGATGCTCGGTCGCCGTCACCCCGCCCTGCCAGTTCGCCGCGCCCACCGACACCACCCCGGGCGGCGGATCGACCACCGGGTCGATCATCACGAACGGGGTGCGGTGCTGCTCCAGCCAGGCGTACTGGGACTCCGTCAACTCCGCCAGGTTGAACAGCACTCCGGCCGAGCCGCGCACGGTGATCTTGTCCAGCCAGCCGCGCTGCGGGCGGCCGACGCGGGTGCGGGACAGGGCGGCCGAGACCACCACGTCCAGGCCCGCGTCGTGCGCGGCCTCCTCCACGCCGTGCAGCACCGCGCCCGACCAGGAACTGTCCAGCGAGTGCACGACGAGGTCGATCAGGCGGGGCGGCTTCGTCGCGTCGAAGCGCGGTCTGCGCACATAGCCGAGCCGGTCCAGCGCCTCCGTGACCCGCCGCCGGGTCTCGGGGGCGACGTCCTCGCGGCCGTTGACCACCTTGGAGGCGGTCGGCACGGACACCCCCGCCTCGCGGGCCACGACCGCCAGCGTCGGTCCGGCCGTTACGCTCGCGCTCGCATTCGCACTCGCGCTCGCACTCCCCGTGCGCACCATCGGGAACCACCTCTCCAGCCCGCCCGAGGGCCAGCGAAAGCTCGACCAGCGCTGTTTCCGAGCCGACTGGAGACAGACGACTCACAGAAAGCGCTTGCTATCCTAGGTGCGCCTCAGCGCGGCGTGAAGACACCGGGAAACGCGGGATCTTGGCGGGCTGGAGCGCGTGACCGGCGCGCTCGAGTCGACGTCCACGCCCGCCGCCCGCCGCCCGCCGCCCGCCGCCCGCCGCCCGCCGAGCGCCCTCGAGGGCTGCTCCACCGCCTCGTCCGCGTCAGGCGACTCGGGCCAGGTCCGCGTGCCGTACCTCGTGGGCGAGGGGCAGGCCGTCGGCCACGCGCTCCAGCTCCTCCACGACGATGCGGCCGAGCCGCTCCAGTTCGTTGCCGAGGGAGCCCGCGATGTGCGGGGTGAGAAACACGTTCGGCAACCGGTACAGCGGAGAGTCGGCGGGCAGCGGCTCGGGCTCGGTGACGTCCAGGACGGCGTGCAGCCGGCCGGAGACCAACTCGTCGACGAGGGCCGCATGGTCGACGAGCGCACCCCGGGAGGTGTTGACGAGCACGCCGCCGTCGCGGATCAGGGCGAGCCGCGCACGGTCGAGCAGGTGGTGGGTCTCGGGGATGTCGGGCGCGTGCAGGCTGACGATGTCGCTGTGGAGCAGCAGGTCTTCCAGAGAGAGCAGACGGACGCCCAGTTCGGCGGCCTCGGCGGGCTCGACGTAGGGGTCGTGGAGCAGGACCTCGAAGTCGTACGGGCGCAGCAGTTCCAGGAGGCGGCGGCCCACGCGGGAGGCGCCGATGACGCCGATCCGGCGGCCGAGGTTGCCGGTGGCGGCGGTCTCGGCGGGGGTGGGCTGGGCGTGGGTGCGGCGGTAGCGCTCGCGATGGGCGAAGGCGTCCTTCCCGGCGAGCAGGATCATCCCGAGCGTGTACTCGGCGACCGGGACGGCGTTGCCGGTGACCGCGCTGGAGACGCTCACCCCGCCGTTCCACAGCGCCTCGCCGATCAGCGAGCGGACCGAGCCCGCGGCGTGCAGGACCGTGCGCAGCCGGGGTGTTGCGGCGAGCGTGTCCGCGTCGAGGCGGGGACAGCCCCAGCCGGTGATCAGGACCTCGGCGTCGGCCAGGGCGGGCGAGGCGGCGGGGTCGGCGAAGTCCTGTACGACGAGCGTCGGGTCGATCTCGGCGGTCCGCCGCAGCCGGGCCACGAGCGGTGCGGGAAACAGCAGAGGGAGGTGCACCGGATCCATGGCGAACACGGCCCTGGGCAGCTGGGCGCTGGGCATGACTCTCCCGAGGTGCGTAGGAAACGTTTTCTGAAAGCGCCTTCTACGGTAGGTCTGGCGTGCAGACATGGTCAATCGGTCGGAGGGATCGCCAGATCGCCCGAAAGGGGAAGCCTTTCAGGCGAGTTCATGCGCAAATGACAGAGGGGGAGGATGTCACCAGCGGCGGTTACGACCAGTTGGGTTTCGGCACCCTCACGTACGCCAAATAGCCCTGCTACAGCTCGTGCACCGGAATACCGCGTGCCGCTGTGGTGCTCTGGTGTTACCGGTGCACGAGCGCGGCGAAGGGCTGGTGAGCAGATGGCACAAGACCAGACGAACCCCGTGGACGATTCCCGGGTGAACCCCGATCCCGTCGCGAGGACGCCCTACGGGGCCGTACGCGGGAGGTATGAGGACGGCATCGCGGTCTTCCGGGGCATCCCCTACGCGGCGCCCCCCTTCGGGCCCCGCCGGTTCCGGCCGCCCGAGCCGCCCGAGCCCTGGGACGGGGTGCGCGACGCGGGCGCCTTCGGGTCGACGCCGCCGAAACCGCCGTACTCCGACGCCTTCGCCCAGTATCTGGCCGATCCCGTCGTGCCGGGCGACGACTGTCTCAACCTCAACGTCTGGACGCCCGAGCCCGGTCCCGGCGCCCGGCTCCCCGTCCTGGTGTGGCTGCACGGCGGCGCGCTGACCAGGGGATCCTCGGCCGTGCCCGTGTACGACGGGCGGAACTTCGCACGCGATGGAACCGTCTTCGTGTCGATCAACTACCGACTGGGGGTGGAGGGCTACGGACTGTTCCCGGACGCCCCCGCCAACCCCGGTCTGCGCGACCAGCTCGCCGCCCTGGAATGGGTCCACCGGTCGATCAGGGACTTCGGCGGCGACCCCGACAGGGTCACCCTGGCCGGTCAGTCCGCCGGCGCGATCAGCGTCGGCGCCCTGATCGCCGCCCCGCAGGCCCAGGGACTCTTCCGGCGGGCCGTCCTGCAGAGCGGGCCGCCGGAGGCCTTCGAGCGGGACAAGGTGCGGCGCATGGTGCGCCGTATGGCGACCCGGTTGAAGATTCCCGCCACCGCCGAGGCCTTCGCCGCCGTCGACCGCGACCTGCTGCTGCGCACCCAGGCCGACGTCGGCAGACTCAGCAGCCCCGTCCTGGGCGGGCCCGGCTTCGGCGTCGTCGTCGACGGCGACCTCGTCCCGCGCGACCCGCTCGAAGCCCTGATCGACGGCGACGCGGCCCCCGGCGTCGACCTCCTGCTCGGCTGGACCCGCGACGAGTACCGGCTCTGGCTGGTCCCGGGCGGTCTGCTGGAACGCGTCGACCGCCTCGGCGCCGTCGCCCTCGCCGGCGCCATGGCCCGCTGCCACTGCGGCCACGAGGTGCCGCGCGGCTACCGTGCCCTGCACCCGGAGGCCGGCACCGCCGAGACCGTCGGCCAGATGGTCACCGACCACCTGCTGCGCACGCCCCTGCACCGGCTGGCCGACGCCCGCCCCGGATCGTCGTATGTGTACGAGTTCGCCTGGCCCTCGCTGCGGCCGGGGCTCGGCGCCTGCCACGCCCTCGAGCTCGGCTTCGTCTTCGACACCGGTGACGCGCCCGAGTCCGCCAGGCTCGCCGGGGACGGCGCCCCGCGGGAGCTCGCCGACGCGATGCACGGCGCGTGGGTGCGGTTCGCGGCGACGGGCGACCCCGGCTGGGAGGCCTGGGACGCGGCGCACCCGGTGCGGATCTTCGGCGAGGTCGAGGGCGAGGGCGCACCGTATCCGGGCGATGTCACCTCCAGCGGTCACCGCATGCCCTACACGTCCTACGGTCCGCGTGACCGGGAGCTGGCCCTGTGGACGGCGCAGACCCCCACCGGGGAGAGCGCGATCCCCGCGCCGCCGCCGGATCCGCTCACCGGAAAAGGCGTCGTACGCGGTACCGAGCTCAGGTCGGCGGTACGCCGACTGCGGCGGGCCGGGGGAGCACGGCGGACCTGACCGCCAGGCCAGGGCACTCCCACGCCACGCCCCCACGCCACGCCCCCAGGCCACCGCGCCCACGTCACCGCACCGTCACGCCCCACGTCACCGGACCGCAGGCCCCCCACATCACCGCACCACCGGTCTCCCCACGTCACCGCACCGCCAGGGAACCCTTGCCGACCCCCGCCTGGGCCGCCACATCTCTGACGGTGCTGCGCACCCCGACCGCGCTCTTCCTCGTCATCCCCGCCCCTCCCCCCGGAAAGCCCGGCGACAACCGGTTTCCCCGAGCGGAGGCCAGCAGCGGTGGTCACGTCGGCGGAGGGCTTACGACGTGGTCAGCGTCCGGGCGATCGACGCCACCGCCTCCGGACCCACCCGACAGCAGCCGCCGATCAGCCGGGCCCCCGACTCGCGCCAGACCAGGACCTGTTCGGGAGCGAAGGTGGAACGGCCCTGCCACGCCCGCGCCCGGGCGTCCCAGACCTCGCCGCTGTTGGGGTAGACGACGACCGGCTTGCCCGTCACCCGCGCCGCGGTCGCCACGGCGGCCTCGACGTCCTCGGGGGCGCAGCAGTTGACGCCGACCGCGATCACCTCGTCCGCGTCCGCGGCCAGTGCGAACGCCTCCTCCAACGGCTGCCCGGCACGCGTACGGTCACCGGAGATCGAGTACGACAGCCAGGCCGGCACGCCGAGGCCGCGCACCGCCCGCAGCAGCGCCTCGGCCTCGTCGGCGTCGGGAACCGTTTCCAGGGCCAGCACGTCGGGCGCCGCGGCGGCCAGCACCTCGAGACGCGGACGGTGGAAACGCTCCAGCTCCTCGACGCTCAGGCCGTAGCGGCCCCGGTACTCGGAACCGTCCGCGAGCATCGCCCCGTACGGGCCCACCGACGCGGCCACCCACAGGGGGTGTGCGACCCCGTTGTCCCGGGCCTGCCGGGCCGCCTCTCGGGCCAGTTCCACACTCAGCGTGAGCAGCCGGGCGGCTTCCTCGCGGGTGATTCCGCGCTTCGCGAAGCCCTCGAAGGTGGCCTGGTAACTGGCGGTGATCGCCACGTTCGCGCCCGCCTCGAAGTAGGCGAGGTGCGCCTCGGTGATCGCCTCGGGCCGCTCGGCGAGCAGCCGCGCCGACCACAGCTCGTCGCTCAGGTCGTGCCCGGCGGACGCGAGCTGGTTGGACATGCCGCCGTCGAGGACGACGGCGCCGGCGGCGAGGGCCGCTGCGAGGGAGGTCTCCGCGAGGGGAGCAGGAGTGTCGCTGGTCATGCGACGACGCTAGTCGAAGGCGCGGCGGGCGGCCGGACGAGTCCGGTCCATGAACGGATCGACCACGATGTGGGACCGGGGGCGCGGTCACCCTTTCGTTCGCGCGCCGTGGGCAGGCCACCCCGGTGGCGCTTCCGCGTTGTGGTTCAGCGGCCGCGGGCGGAGTGCCGCCCACCCCGGCGGCGGCCTTCGCCGCGCGTCCGTCTGGTCGTCGGCATCAGCAGCCCGCCGAGCAGCCCGGCCGCCAGGACGTACGGCCACCAGCCGAACGCGCCGCTCTCGGCCGCGCTCGCGCTCCGGGTCCGAGCCGTCACCGCCCCCGACGAGGCCTGCCCGGTCGCGCGCGCCGAGGGGCTCGCGGCCGTCGCCGTGAGGACGACGTCGTTGCCGTCGCCGCCCCGGTAGCTGATCCGGTAGACGGTGTCGGCGAGCTTCACCTCGGTGCCCTCGCGCAGCCCGTCGAAGGCGCCGGAGACCACGGTGCCCCCGGTGTGTTCGAGGACGGTGATCTCCTTCCCGGACCCCTCCTGCCCGGACCCCTCCTTCCCGGACCTGTCCTGCCCGGACCCCTCCTTCTCCTCGCCCGTGCTCAGGCTCGCCGCCGGGCTCGCGCCGGTCTCCTGCGCCGTGCCGGTGCTCTCTTGCACCGGATCCGCCGCCCCGGCCGCCGACAGGTCGAGCCCGCCGCTCAGCCGCACCTTCCCGCCGACCTTCAACGGGGAGCTCTTCAGCACGAGTTGGCCCTGGTCGCTCTGGGTGTAGTCGCCGGTCACCGTCAACCCGCCCGCGACGACGCCGTCGTTCGTCACGGCCCCCTTCACCGTGCCCTTGCCGCTGAGCGTGCTTGTCACCCGCAGCGCCGAGCCGCCGGTGTCCAGCCGCGCCCCCGCCGCCGTCAGCCGGACGGCCCTGCTGTTCGCGAGGGTCGCCCCGTCCTTGAGCGCCAGGGTCCCCTTCCGGACCGTCGTCGTTCCGGTGTACGTCACCGCGGACCCCGTAAGGGTCGTCGTCGCGGCCCCGGACTGGACGAGCGAGCCGCTCCCGCCGATCCGCGACAGGGAGACCGCCTTCTCGGTGTTCCGCACGACGAGCGTCCCGTCGTTCACGACCCGTCGCAGCGTGGTGCCGGTGAGCAGCGAACCGTCGCCGCCCGCCGCGCCCGACCCCAGCCGCAGCACCGCCCCCGGCCCCACGGTCGTCGTGCCGTCGTAGTGCTGATCGGCCGCGAAGGTGACGTCGTTGCCCTTCGTCCCGGCGATGACGACGTCCCCGGCGCCGGGCGCCGCCAGCGTGTCGTGGTACCTGCCCCCGCCGATCGGCGCGCCCAGGGTCACGGGGCCGTTGTAGTCGAACGTCAGCAGCGACCGGCGGCCGCTCGCCTGGTGAAGATTGATGTAGACGGTCTCCTTCGTTCCCGGCATGAAGATCCGGTGCGTGGTGCCGTCGCCCCACTGCACGTTCGCACCCTCGATGTTGGTGCCGCGCTTGTTCAACTGATGAGGTATCGCCCGCCAGTTGATGCCCGGGTCGCTCAACGACGGGTCGGTTTCGCCGCCCCGGTCGCTGTAGCTGTACTGCCCGGTGAGCACGACCTTGCTGCCGGGCCGGGTGTGGACGTTGACGTCGCTGCCGTACGCCCGCTGGTAGAAGTCCTGGCGCAGGGTGATCGTCTGGTCGAGCGGGGTGTCGATGATCCAGGAGCCCTGGTTGAGGATCGCGCGGGCGTCGGGCAGCGACACCGGGTACTCGGGGCGGCCGACGGCCATGCCGGTGCCGTTGTCGATGACACCGGAGAACGGGTGGGTGCCCGCCAGGTCGAGGGTGCCCCACATGTTGCGGGGCTGGGTGACCAGACCCGAGCCGCTGATCGTGCCGATGTTGAAGGTGCGGGTCAGGGAGAGGCGGAGGGTGCCGTCGACGCGGACGTTGAGCTGGTTCAGCCGGTAGCCGGGCGTGTCGTAGGGGAAGTGCCCGATGAGACCCGTACCTCCGCCGGCGCCGTACTGGAGCGTGGCCCCGCGCTCGATGGTGATCGCGGGCGGGTCGGGGCGGGTGACCGTCGTGTACGGATGGTTGCCGCCCTGCGTGCGCACCACCTGCCGTTGCCGGGCCTTCGGCAGCGTGAAGTCGCTGTCCCTGGTGAGGATCAGCGTCCCGCTGCCGCGCACGGTGAGACTCCCCTGACCTCGGAAGACGCCGTCGTACGTGGTGGTCCCGGAGGGCACGGTGACCACCGTGTCGCCGGTGAGGGCCACGTCCCGGTCGGCGAGGACGTCGGCGGTGACGTCCCGGGCGTCGGCGGCCGCGGCCGGGGGAGCGGTGGCCAGGAGGGCGGCGACGGCCGCGAGGGCCCCGGCGGCCGCTGCTGTGGTGTGGAGGGGGGTGCGCACGGACGGGAGACGGTCCGGGGCCCCGACCGATAACAGAAAATCGCCGCCCCGCCGGAAAACACCGGACCCCGAAGGGATCCTCCGGAAAAGGCTTTCTATCAAGTCTCGTCCGACCCGTTGACCTGCTCGTAACACACCCTTACCTTTTCGGCGTTCGTCATTCCACATCCCGTTCGCAGTACCGAACGTCCCTCGCTCGGTATCCAGGACTTCGGCGCCCCGTCGCCGACACCGTGAAGGAGAGTGCGTGAGATGAGACGTGCGTACGCGACCCTGCTCGCCCTCTGTCTGGCGCTGATCGGCGCCTTCGTCACCGCGGGCCCCGCCGGGGCGGCGGCGCAGACCGTGCCCAACGGCGTCCAGTTCACCGACACCTCGGGCAACGTCGTGCATGCGCACGGCGGGGGTGTCATCAAGGTCGGCAGCTACTACTACTGGTTCGGCGAGGACCGCAACGCGGACAACACCTTCCGGTCCGTGGACGCCTACCGCTCCACCGACCTGAAGACCTGGGAGTTCAGAAACCGCGTGCTGACCCAGTCCAGCGCCTCCGAGCTGAGCACCGCCTACATCGAGCGGCCCAAGGTCGTGTACAACGCGTCCACCGGCAAGTTCGTGATGTGGATGCACAAGGAGAACGGCGTCGACTACAGCGAGGCCCGCGCGGCCGTCGCCGTGTCCGACACGATCGACGGCAGCTACACCTACCAGAGCAGCTTCCGCCCGCTCGGCCAGTACATGTCCCGTGACATCACGACGTTCGTCGACACCGACGGAACCGGTTACATGGTGTCGGCCGCCAACGAGAACTACGACCTGCACATCTACCGGCTCACCGCCGACTACACCGGCATCGCGAGCCTGGTCGCCAACCCCTGGGCGGGCGGCCACCGCGAGGCGCCGGCCCTGTTCAAGCGCGACGGCGTCTACTTCATGCTGACGTCGGGGGCGACCGGCTGGAGCCCCAACCAGCAGCAGTACGCCACCGCGACCAGCCCGGCCGGCCCCTGGACGTCGATGACGAACGTGGGCGACTCCACGGCCTACGGCTCGCAGACCGCGTACGTCCTGCCCGTCGACGGGACCTCCGGCACGTCGTACCTCTACATGGGCGACCGCTGGGGCAACTCCTTCGGCGGCACCGTCAACGACTCCCGCTACGTCTGGCTGCCGCTGACGTTCCCGTCCTCCACCTCCCTCTCGTTGTCCTGGTCCCCGGAGGTCACCGTCGACACGGCCGCCGGGACGGTCGGCGGCACCAGCGCCACGTACAACACGCTGATCGCCCGGCACTCCGCCAAGTGCGCCGATGTGACCAGCCAGTCGCTGTGGGCGGGCGCGCAGGTCAAGCAGTACGACTGCAACGGCGGCAACAACCAGAAGTACTGGTTCAAGTCGGTCGCGACCGGTTACTACCAGCTGGTCGTCCGCAACAGCTCCCTGTGCCTGCAGGAGAACGCCAACACGGTCACCCAGGAGAACTGCGACACGTCGGCCACCGCCCAGCAGTGGTCCCTCACCACCAGCGGGAGCTACGTGAACGTGAAGTCCCGCGCGAGCGGCGAGTGCCTGGACGTGAACGGCGCGTCCACCGCCAACTCCGCCGCGATCATCACGTACACGTGCAACGGCGGAACGAACCAGCAGTGGACGCGCGGTAGTTGACGGATCGTCAGGGCAGCAGGTCGATCGCGTCGATCGATGTGCCCGCGCTGAGGAAGGACGTCGTCCCCGAGCCGCTCGCCACGTAGATCTTCAGCTGGTTGTAGGCACTGGCATCGGTCAGCCAGGCGGACGCCGGGACGCTGTAGGTGAACGTGTAGTTGTTGCCCCGGTAGGAGCCCACGGTCAGCGACCGGGTGCTCGGCTGGGTGGGCGGCGAGGGGACGGCCGACGTCCAGGTGTCGTTGACGACGATCTGCGGACGGCCGTTGGCGTAGGCCGTCGTCACGCCGATGCGCAGGGTGTGCGCGGCGGCGGCCTGCGCCGCGGTCAGCTTGAAGTAGACGATGAGACCGCTGTTGACGTCCTTCCAGAGGTAGCAGGGGAAGGCGGACGTCTCGCTGCCGCTGCCGATGACGACGTTTCCGGTCCAGGCGGCGGCCCGGGGGTCGGACGGATGGGCGTACGTCATCAGGTCGGCGTTCTTGAAACCGCTCGGCGTGCCGTTCCAGTCGCCGATCCGCCAGATCGCGCTCGCGTTGCTCGGATCGTTGGAGGACGGGATCGCGATCGTGTTGAGGGTGGTCGTGCCGCCGGCGGACACGGTCGTCTGGGTGCTGTAGACAGCCAGCTCGCCCTTGAAGACCGTCAGCGTGTACGTCCCCGGCAGCACCCCGCCGACGGAGAAGTAGCCGTCCGAGGCCCGCGCCGAACCCCAGTACTGTGCCGCCGAGTTGGCCAGTCCGACCGTGTACGGGTAGGCCGTGTTCCGCCCGGTGATGCCGACGCCCGCGACCCTGCCCCGGCCGCTCGCGCCGACGTAGCCCGAGATGCCCAGCGAGTCCGCCCACGAGGTGGTCAGCGTGCCCGGGAAGAGGGACGAGGAGGGCGCCCCGCCGCCCGTGAAGGCGATGACGTAGGGGCCCTGGAGGCCGAAGCGCTGGGCCTCGGTCTGGTTCTCGCCGTAGTAGAGGATCTCGTACAGACCGCCGCCGTCGGCGCTCTGGTGGCGCAGGAGGGAGCGGTAGAACGGGCCGCCGGAGGCCTTCTCGTGGTTGCTGCGCACGATCCACAGGCCGACGCCGCCGGCCGTCCAGCCGATGTAGTCGTAGTCGACGACGCGCACCTTGGAGTAGTGCTTGGAGCGGGTCTGGCCGTCGGACTTCGCGAACACGTCCGAGGCTTCGATGGTGCTGGTCGTGTACGTGTAGGAGTCGGGCTCGTCGTTGAGGAACAGGCCCTTCTTCACGCGCACGATGTAGCGGGTGGCCGAGACGGAGGCGTCGGCCTTGTTGGTCCACAGATAGACGTTGTTCTCGCCGCTGCGGGCCGCGTAGTAGTGCTTGAGCGTGCCGTAGGCGACGGAGACGAGAATCGTCGAGCCGGACTGACTGATCGTCACCGTCGAGGCGCCGAGGCCGGATTCGATGTGCGAGTTCTTGCCGTCGTAGCCCTGGTACTCGGTTCCCTTGTAGGCCAGCGAGGTCAGGTCGCCGTTGGTCTTGCTGACCTTGAAGACCAGGTCGGCGCCGGTGTCGACGACGTAGTTCGAGCCGTCGTCGGTGTAGCCGAAGGCCGCGGCGGACGCGCTCGGCGCGAGCGGCCCGGCGAGGGCGGCCGAGCCGGCGGCGGCAGCGGTGCCGAGGACGAAGGTGCGGCGTCGGACCGTGTGGCTGTCGGATCCGGACATGGGGGTGCCTCCTTCGGGAGGTGTGGGGGTGCGGGTGAGGGAGAGAGTGGCAGTTGAATCGATTTCGCGAAAGGGCTTTCACGTGCGGGAGGTTGGCAATCTTGTGAAATGAGTCCAAGGGCTAGAAAGCGCTTGCCAGAGGCGGTACGGTCCAGCCGCCAGGCCCTGTTGCCGTGACGGAGGAGTCGCACGTGAGACGTTTCACCATCGCCGTGTCGGCGGCGCTGACCCTGACCGCCGCGCTGACGGCCATGCCCACCGCCCAGGCCCACGAAGGCCGAGGGCCGCTCGGCATGGCCGACTGCACCGCTGCCGCCTGCCACTTCGACGTCCCGCCCGGCACATACGACGTGAAGGTCCTCCTCGGCGGCGACGCCGAGTCGAGCACGAGCATCAGCGGAGAGACGCGGCGCGCCCTGCTCCCCGAGACCGCCGCCCCGGCCGGCGAGCGCGTCGCCCGCAGCTTCACCGTCAACGTCCGCACCCCGGAGGGCGAACCGACCGGCGCCGAGGGAACTCCCGGCCTGGACCTGGTACTCGGCGGCTCCGCCCCCGCCCTCGCCGACATCAGGGTCACCCCCGCCCGGCATGCCCGCCAGATCTTCCTGGTCGGCGACTCCACGGTCTGCGACCAGCCCGGCGACCCCTACACCGGCTGGGGCCAGGAGCTGCCGCAGTACCTCCGCAAGGGCGTCTCGGTCGCCAACTACGCGGACTCGGGCGAGAGTACGGTCACCTATCTGGGGAACCCGCAGCTGTGGGCCACCGTTCAGCCGCTGATCCGGCACGGCGACCTGGTCCTGATCCAGCTCGCCCACAACGACAAGACGACCGACGAGGCCACCTACCGGGCGAATCTGGAGACACTGGTGGCGGGAGTGCGGGACCAGGGCGGCAAGCCGGTCCTGGTGACCCCCATCGTGCGCCGCTGGTTCAACGCCGACGGCACCCTGAACAACGGAACAGCCCTGCTGGTCAACGGACTCGGCGTCGACCACCCCGCCGTGATCCGCTCGGTCGCCGCGGCGCAGGACGTCCCGCTGATCGACCTGACCGCCCAGACGAAGGCGCTGGTGGAGTCACTGGGCGTCGAGGGCTCCAAGGCGCTCTACCTCTACAACGAGAAACGCGACAACACCCACACCTCCGTGCACGGCGCCACGGTCTACGCGGGCCTCGTCCGCGACGCGCTCGCCGCCCTGCATCTGCTGCCCAAGGGCGCGGTGCGGGTGGGATGAACCCCTGGGGGCGCCCCGACCGGAACCGGGACGCCCCCAGGCTCTGGCGCCGACCGGAGCCGGGACGCTTCAGGCCCGGCTTCGGCATGAGCCAGGATGCCCTCAGACGTACGTCTCGACCGGAACCGGGGTGCTCCAGGGCCTGGCCCGGATCGCGATCCTGGCGCTCCAGGTCCTGGCGCCGACCGAAAGAAACGCTGATGCACCTGCCCCCGCCCGACCTCGCCCGCAGCCCCCGCACCGGATACACCCGCGCCCACTGGGAATCGGCCGCCGACGCGCTGCTCGCCGCGGTGGAGCCGTACGCCACCGAGGATCGCGCGCTCTACCACTTCCCCGGCGACCGCGTGAGCTCGGCGGGCCGCCTCTCCGACGGCCTGGAAGGCTACGCCCGCACCCTGCTGCTGGCCGCCTTCCGCCGCGACGAGACGGCCCTGGAACGCTACGCCGACGGCCTCGCGGCCGGTGTCTGCGGTGTCTGGCCACGCATCGAGGACCGCGGTCAGCCCCTGGTCGAGGCGGCGTCGATCGCCCTCGCCCTGCGGCTGACGCGCCCCCTGCTCTGGGACCGCCTCGACGACGGCGTACGGCAACGCGCGGCGCACTGGCTCGGCGACGCGCTGACCGCCGAACCCTGGCCCTGCAACTGGGAGCTGTTCCCCGTCACGGTGGGCGGTTTCCTGGAGTCGGTCGGCCATGAACCGGAGGCCTCCCGCAAGGCGATCGACCGCGGCCTGGAGCGCATCGAGCAGTGGTACGTCGGCGACGGCTGGTACACGGACGGGACCGGCCGCGCCTTCGACTACTACAACGGCTGGGCCATGCACCTCTACCCGGTCCTGCACGCCTGGCTGTCCGAGGACCCGGAGCTCCTCGCCCGCTACGGTGGCCGTCTGCGGACCCATCTCGCCGACTACGCCCGCCTGTTCGGCGGCGAGGGCGCCCCGCTGCACCAGGGCCGCTCCCTCACCTACCGCTTCGCCACCACCGTCCCCCTGTGGCTGGGCGCCCTGACCGGCCGGACCCCCCTGCCGCCGGGCGAGACCCGACGACTGGCCTCGGGTGCGCTGAAGTACTTCCTGGAGCGCGACGCCGTCGACGAGAACGGTCTGCTCACCCTCGGCTGGCACGGCCCCGACGCCTCCGTCCTCCAGGGTTACTCGGGCCCCGCCTCCCCCTACTGGGCGAGCAAGGGTTTCCTCGGACTGCTGCTTCCCCCGGACCACGAGGTGTGGACGGCCCGGGAACAGCCGGGCCCGGCGGAGCGAGAGGATGCGGTGACCTCGATCGCCGCTCCCAACTGGCTTCTGCAGTCCACGAGTTCCGACGGAGTGGTCCGTCTGCACAACCACGGCAGCGAGGACGTCCGGTACGACCCGCACTACACGCGGCTCGCGTACTCGACGGTGACGGCGCCTTCGGCGTCGTACGACAACAGTGTGATCGTGGGCGGCGATCCGGGCCGTACCGGCATCGAGCCGTTGGGCGTGGGGGACGGCTGGGCGGCGTCGCGGCACACGACGGGCGGGGGAGCGCGGGTGACCAGCGTCGTGCTGGCGCACGGGGCGGCCGAGGTGCGGGTGCATCGGGTGGCGGGGGTGGAGCCGGGGACGCCGGTGCGGGTGACGGGGTGGGCCGCGAAGGACGGCGTACGGGCGGAACTCGTTCCCCTCCTGGGCCTGGACGGCTCCCTCGCGGGTGTCACGGACGGGGACGCCACCCTCTTCGTCGCGCTCGCCCGGCTGACCGCCGACCCGGAGCCGGAACCCCTCGCGGAAACGGTCTCGGTGCAGGTGGGCGAGGTGGGCGAGGTGTACGGGGCAGATGGGACGGACATGGCGGACATGACGGACGGGATCCGTGTGCGGTGGAGCGGCGGGCCCGAGGTCGGAGTGGGCCTCTCGGAGGAGGGCGTACGGGTCAGGAGGTTCGTCCCCGGGGCGGACGGCTGACCGCCGCGATCGTCACCGGGGCCGCCCCGACCGGCGGTCCGACCGGCGGTCCGGCCGGCGGTCCGGCCGGCAGTCCGGTACCCGTCGGCGCGGCCGCGAAGGCCGGCCGACGGGGCATGAGATCCGAGATCCGAGATCCGAGATCCGGGATGCGGGATGCGGGGACTCTCAGGGCTTGAGTCGGGCGATGCGCAGGGTCGTCGTGGTCGGCGAGGCCCCGGTGAGCGCCTTCGCGTAGGTCGGGGTCACGGGGGCGTACGCCCAGGTCAGCGTGCCGTCCTTCAGGACCGCCACATCGCCGCTGATACGGGTGCTCACCACGTTGTCCGCGCTCTGGAACTTGCCGTTCCAGTCGACGAGACGAAGGTGGGTGCCCGTGAAGGCGCCGGTGCAGGTGCCTTCGGCGCACTTGGCGTTCTTCAGGGACTCCCAGGAGACCAGCAGACGGTCCTTGCCGTACGGCGCGACGTGGACGTTGACGTTCTCCGTGCCGGCGGCGCTGGTGAGGTAGACCGCCTTGCCGGGGCCGGAGTTGCGGTTCTTCATGAAGGCGACGGCGACCTGGTGGGTGCTCGTCTTCGGCTTCACCGTCCAGCCGCGGCCGCTGGAGTCGTCCGGGTTCTTCTTGGCGGAGGCGGCGCCGCGGGACGCGAAGGCGGTGGCGTAACGGCCGGTGGAGGACTTCACGAGGTCGCCCGTGCGGCCGGGGAAGGTGCCGCCGCAGTAGCCCGCCCAGCACTGCTCGCGCTGTACGACGGGAGCGACGTCCGGAGCGCCGATTCCGGTGGAGACGAACAGCCCCGAACGCCAGTCGTCGAAGCAGAGCGAGGTGAACGCGCCGGAGGTCTCCGCGTGCAGGGCGATGCCCTCGTTGTGGCTGCACCCCCAGCTCCAACCTCCGCTGAGCTTGGCCCCCTTGGCGCTGATGTACGACAACTTGTCGCCGTAGTGCCCGTCGGCGAAGCCGCCCGCGCCGTGCACGACGAAGTACGCCCCGTACTTGGCGCCGTTCCAGGTGAGTTGGCCGTCCAGCAGCGGAGCGGTGTCGTGGGAGGCGGTGCTGGTGAGCTTGGTGCGGAAGGTCTGCTTGCCGTTCGTGTAGCGGACGATCGCGGCCGCCGTCTCCTTCCACTTGTTCGTGTCGGCGACCCGGGTCAACAGCGCGAAGCCGTCGTTGTGCGCGACCAGTCCGCCGACCTCCTTGGCGCCCTTGACGACCGTGTCCGCACCCGAGCGCTTCCCGGCGGCGGTGAGCGGAGTGACGTGGACGCCGTCGGAGGCCGGCCAGGCCACCCGCAGCGTGCCGTTCGGGGCAGCCGCGGTCGTCGTCCGGGTCCACTCCCGCGTGTTGTTGTAACCGGCCGACAAGTAGGGGAACTTGGCGGCGAGGGCGACAGCGGTGGTGGTGGGGGCGAGGCTCGGGGAGGTCGTCGCCGCCCCGGCGGTGGCGTACCACGCCCCGGCCAGCACCCCGGCGGCGGCGAGGGCGCCGATCGCGGGCTTGCGGGCCGCGCGGATGCGGCGGTGGCGCGTCGTGCGTCGTGCAGATGTCATGGTCCGTGGTCGCCGCCGCGACGGGAAAGGTTGCCGGGGGACGGAAACTGTTCGCCGCTGTCGCGGCGGAGGGAATCTCCGTTGCGGCGTGTGAGCGGTGTGCAGAAGAATCCCGGCATGACTTCTGCCATCCGCCATGTGACGATCGACAGTTCCGACGCGTATGCCCTCGGCTCCTTCTGGTCCGAGGTTCTCGGCCAGCCCCTCCACGAGGACGACAAGCCGGGCGACCCGGAGGCGCTGATCGAGGGCGCGGGTCTGCTCTTCGTCACGGTCCCGGACGGCAAGACCGTCAAGAACCGCGTCCACCTCGACCTGCAGCCACAGGACCGCACCCGTGAGCAGGAGGTCGAGCGTCTGCTGGCCCTCGGCGCCACCCTCTTCGACGATCAGCGCAGGCCCGACGGCACCGGCTGGGCGGTCCTCGCAGACCCCGAGGGCAACGAGTTCTGCGTCGAGCGCAGCGCGGCGGAGCGGGCGGCTGTCGCCGGATGAGACGGCGACGGCTTGACGGGGGCGGCTTGTCGGCGACGGCTCGACGGGAGCGGCCGTACGGCGTCGACGCTTCGGCCGGGACCGAAGCATCGGGCCTCTAGCCTGCACGTATGCGTGTACAGGTGACGGAGTCGAGCGGACGTCGGCCGCGGTCGGCAGGAGGCCGGGGCGCCAGGAGGCCGGGGCGCCAGGAGGCCGGGGCGCCGGAAGGAGGTGCGGCGCTCGTGACCGCTTTCGCCGCTCTCCATCACGCCGAAGCGCCCCTCCTGCTGCCCAACGCCTGGGACCACGCGTCCGCGCTGGCCCTGGCCAGGGAGGGCTTCCGGGCGGTCGGTACGACGAGTCTGGGCGTCGCCGCGGCCGTCGGTCTGTCCGACGGTTCGTCGGCGACCCGCGACGACACTCTCCGGCTCGCCCTCCTCCTCGGATCGCGGCCCTTTCTCCTCTCGGTCGACGCGGAGGACGGTTTCAGCGAAGACCCGGACGAGGTGGGGGAGTTCGCGCGTCAGCTTGCGGCCGTCGGCGCGGTCGGCATCAACCTGGAGGACGGCCTGGGGTCCGCCGCCCGGCACGCCGAGAAGATCGCCGCCGTCAAGTCCGCCGCCCCCGGCCTCTTCGTGAACGCCCGCACGGACACGTACTGGCTCGGCAGGGGCAGAGGCAGGAGCAGTGGCGGAGGCGGTGGTGGAGGCGTAGGCGGAGGCGTAGGTGAGGGAGACGACACCATGTCCCGTCTCGACGCCTACCAACAGGCGGGCGCGGACGCGGTGTTCGTCCCGGGACTGACGGAACCCCGGAGGATCGCCGAGCTCGTGGCCCGTCTCGACGTCCCCCTCAACGTCCTCTATGCGCCGACCGGCCCGACGGTCGCGCACCTCGCCGACCTCGGTGTGGGCCGCATCAGTCTCGGCTCGTTCCTGTACCGGCGAGCCCTGGGAGCGGCCTTGCAGGCGATGGCCGAGATCCGGGAGGGGCGGACACCTGGGGGCCGTACGCCGACGTACGACGATGTGCAGGGGCTCGGCGACCGGCCGCCCTCGGCCTGAGGCGAGGTCAGTCGCCTTCCGGCCCGCCCGCGTCCACGACCGCCTTCTCGTTCTCCCGGGGCCAGTGCGTCAGGGCCATGTGCAGGGCGTCGACCGCCTTGTCCCACGACCGCTGCACGTCCCGGGGCGCGCCGAAGCCGCCGCCTGCCTCCAGGGCGCAGTACCCGTGGAACGTGCTGCGCAGCAGGCGCACCGCGTCGGTGAGGTCGGGCTCGTCGAGGCCGTAGGCGCGGAGCATGCCGTAGGTGACCTCGGCGGTGCGGCGCAGGGCGGGGGAGTCGGCGGCGAGGTCCCGGTCGACACGGATCTGGGTGGCCGCGTACCGCCCCGGGTACTGGAGTGCGTACTGCCGATAGGCCCCCGCGAAGGCGACCAGCGCGTCCCGGCCGGCGAGTCCGGCGACGGCCGCCGCGATGCGGTCGATCATCTCGCCGCCGACCAGCAGCGCGAGCCGGGTGCGCAGGTCCTGGAGGTTTCTGACGTGCGAGTACAGACTCGCGTCCTTGACTCCGAAGCGACGGGCCAGGGCCGACAGCGTGACGCCGTCGAACCCCGCCTCGTCGGCCAGCTCGGCGGCGGCCTCCACGAGACGGTCGGTGCTGAGACCGGCTCGTGGCATGGGGACCGCCTTCTGTGGGCTCGGACCTTCGCAGCTGCAGGATGCAGGATGCCGGATGCAGATCAGGAAGAATCCTAGACGAGTCATTCCGATGTGATCAGTGGTCATAGGCGATCAAGGATCGGATGACGGGCTGGCGGGTCTTGTGGTTGTGCCAGATCGCGGCGGCCATCGCGAGGATGCGTTGGGCGACGCGGACGGCGACACCTTCGAAGGTCCGGCCACCGTGCTGTTCCAGGTCGAGCTGGCCCTTGAGGGTGTCGTTGACCGACTCGATCAGTTGCCGCACCGACTTCAGGAGGCTCTCGCCCTTGCGCTTCTTCTCGCGCTTGAACGACGGCCGCAGCAACTCCGCGCCCCGGAAGGCCAGATCGGCCTCGAACTCCTTGGAGACGAAGCCCTTGTCCGCGATCACCAGCAGGCCCGGCTGGTCTGCGGCCAGGTGCGGTTCGCGGTCCAGCATCGCGGACAGCACCTCCCGCTCGTCCGTCTTCGGGTTCGCCAGCGCCCACAGGACGGGCATCCCGGTCGGGGTGCAGACCAGGAGCAGGCGCAGGCCCCAGAAGAACCGGGAGTGCGAGGCGCAGTACCCGTATCCGGCCCAGCCGGCCATGTCCGACCGCTTCACCGTCGGACGCGAGCGGCCGCACTCCACCGGCGTGGAGTCGACGATCCAGTGGTTGTCGAACCAGAAGTCCGTATCGACGGCCAGTAACCGTATTGCCTTCTTGACCAGCGGCAACGCCGCCCGCAGCAGCTTGTTCCAGCCCAGCTGCCTGGGCACGTACGGGAACATCGCTCCCAGCCGGGAGTCCACGAACCGCAGCCAGCGCGACTCCGAGGCGAAGCCCAGCAGAGCCTGCGCGACGGCAAGGGTGACCAGCTCGGAATCCGTCAGCTGCGGCGGTCGGCCAAGCCATCGGGTGCCCCCGATCTCGTCGTCGATCTTCACGTACAGTGCGGTCAGCAGGGCGTCTAGGTTGTTCGTCACACGACGATCTTGGACGCCCTGTCCGCGTTCCCGGACACACCGTCAGCATTCGAAATGACTCGTCTAGGGCGCCCGCTGCGGGCAACGAAACGAATTCCGGCCGGAGCGGGCTGTCCCTTGTGCGGGGCGGCGGGTTCACCTGGCGAGTTCGGCCGGCTCGTCGAGCCGTGTCAGCTTCTGCGGGTTCCGCACGATGTAGATCCGGGTGACCTGCCCGTTCTCCACCACGAGGCTCACCGCGGTCGGCTCGCCGTTCATCTCGATCCGGCCCGCGGGAGCGCCGTTGAGCCACACGGGCGTCATCTCGAACGGGACCGCGACCTGGTTCGCGCGCGTGAGCAGCCTCGCCACCGGTTCGGCCCCGTGGATCGGCGCCAGCACGGCGGCCACGACCCCTCCACCATCGGCGATCAGGACGACGTCCGGCGCCATGACCTCCAGCAGGTCCTGCAACTGCCCGGTGCGCAGGGCGAGAAGGAAGCGGTCGACGACGGTCCGTTGCTCGGCCCGGCTCACCCGCATGCGCGGCTGCCGGGCGGACACGTGCTCGCGTGCCCGCCGCGCGACCTGCCGTACCGTCGCCGCGGACTTCCCGATGGCCTCGCCGATCTCGCCGTACGGCATCTCGAAGACCTCCCGCAGTACGAACACCGCCCGCTCTGTCGGCCCCAGCGTTTCGAGGACGGTCAGCATCGCGATCGAGACGCTCTCCGCGAGTTCGACGTCCTCGGCGACATCAGGGCTGGTCAGCAGGGGTTCCGGCAGCCACTCGCCCACGTACTCCTCACGGCTGCGGGACAACGTACGCAGCCGGTTGAGCGCCTGCCGTGTGACGGTGCGGACGAGGTACGCCCGCGGTTCACGCACCTGCGACCTGTCGACGTCGGCCCACCGCAGCCAGGACTCCTGCAGTACGTCCTCCGCGTCGGCCGCCGAGCCGAGCATCTCGTAGGCGACCGTGAAGAGCAGGCTGCGGTGGGTGACGAAGGGGTCCTCGGTCATATCGCCGACGACGACGCCATGCCGGAGTTCCCCGAACGCGCGGCCAGCGGAGTCCCGCACGCGTCGGAGAAGCCCTGCGAGGTGATTCCGTGGGCCGTGTTGTTCCTGGTCGACAGGTTGGCGAAGGCGATCGACGCGGTGAGCTCGACCATCGCAGCCGGGCCGAGCCGGTCGAGCAGGCCCGCGTACAGCTCGTCGGTGACGGTCGGCGGCGTGTTCGTCATGGCCTCGGCGTACTCCAGCACGTCCCGCTCCAGCGGCGTGAACACCTCCGACTCCCGCCAGCGCGGCACCTGGCTCGCCTTGGCCAAGTCCAGGTCCTTGTGCAGCGCCAGGAAGTAGTTGATGTCGAGGCACCAACTGCAGCCGACCAGCGCGGCAACCGCCATGTGTGCGAACGTCTTGAGCCCCTCGTCGGCCATGTCCCACTCGCTCACCTGGCGCCCGAGCTCCGTGGAGTCCTGGGCGACCTTGGGGTTGTGCGCCGTCACTTCGAAGGGCTCGGGCACGGCACCGAACTGTTTGATCATGTTCTCGGTGAGCTCGGCGGGGAGTTCTGCCTTCGGGATGCGCAGTGTCACGGTGTGCTCCTTCTTCTCCATGTCCGTCGGCCTGTCGGCCTGTTGGACATGAAGACACCGCCGGGCTCGGGAACGTGACAACCACTATGGCGCGAGGGGGCGTTCGGGTTTCCGGGCCAGGAAGGTGGTGACTGTCCTTCGCGCGCCTTCGTCGGGCTCCTGCACAAGTCGCGCCGTGATCACGAGTCCGGCCCGGCTCAGCAGTTCGGCGATCCGCTCGGCCGGGAGCAGGTGGGACTCGTAGGACACCGGATGGCCGCCGTACGCCTGGGTCGGACGTAGACGCAGATACTCGTCGTCTCCCACGTGCCCGGCCAGCATCAGGAGGCCGCCGGGAGCGAGGGCGCGGTGGAACTCGGCGTATAGGAAGGGGAGTTGTTCCGGTGGGTGTGGTGGGTGGAGTAGTAGGCGAGGATGCCGCCCAGTTCGTTGTCCAGTAGCGCGAGGGCGGTCATCGAGCCCACGGTGAAGCTCAGGTGGGGGTGGGCCTGGCCGGCCAGGCTGCGAAGTCGGTGCGACAGCTGATCGAGTCGGTCAACGACACCCTCAAGGGCCAGCTCGACCTGGAACAGCACGGTGGCCGGACCTTCGAAGGTGTCGCCGTCCGCGTCGCCCAACGCATCCTCGCGATGGCCGCCGCGATCTGGCACAGCCACAAGACCCGCCAGCCCGTCATCCGATCCTTGATCGCCTATGACCACTGATCACATCGGAATGACTCGTCTAGACGTCATACGGCCGTCGCCCCGGACAGGGTGGATCAGCTGATCGGCGCATACAGCACGCCCGGCTTGTCGGTCGTGCAGGCCGCCGAGGAGATCCTTGTACGACCGTCCCGTCCTTCTGACCTTGCGTCAGCTTGACGGACGTGAGGTGCTCGCCTGACCCCGGAGTCCACGGTCAAAGCGCCTTCCGCCGTTTCCGCTCCTTGCGGCGCACCCGTCGCGGTCGGTACGGCGGGTCCAGCTCGCCGATCGCCCGCACGTGCTCCGGGTTCCTCGCGTCCCGCCCGCCCGCGCACCGCCACACCGGCAGCCCGCCCTCGCCCCCGCTCTCGTCCCCGCCCTCCGCACCCCGGCTCGGATGCATGCCGAGCCGGTGTTCCGTGCATTCCGGCCAGACCTGCCACAGGCACTCCAGCACCGTGTCCTGTGCCGCCTCGGCGACGGCGGCGAGTGCGGCGGCGGGGGTGGCGTCGGAGCCCGGGGGCAGGTCGTTGCCGTGCCAACGGCCGTCCGACAGGGCGACGTACACGTGCTCGTCCTGCGACTCCTCGTCCTCCCAGGACGGCAGGGCCATCAGGCGCAGCGGGCCCTGCTCGGGCAGAAGGGTGGCCAGGTCGCGGTTGACGAGGGCCAGCGCCTCGTCCCACGCCGGGAACTCGCCCGGCTCGACCGGGCGGGGGTCGGGCATGCCGAAGGGGTCGTACATGGGCTGATCGTGCACCATGCGCATCCCGACCCTTCCACCGGCCGTACCGAATCCGACGTCAGGCGTTCGGGTTGAGCCCGTTCGACAGCCCGGTGTACGCGGGCTTCGCCGCGTAGCTCTCGTTGTACGGCAGGGCCGCGCCGTATCCGCTGAACGTGCCCGGAATCCAGGAGTACCTGTCGGAGACGCCCCACAGGGTGACGCCGGCGCAGCGGGCCACGCCCAGGCAGTTCTCGCTCGCCGTCTTGTAGTCGGTGGACTGCTGGGAGAGTTCGGCGGAGGAGGCGGGCAGCGGGATGCGGATGTCCAGCTCGGTGATCGACACCTCCAGGCCGAGGTCGGAGAACCGCTTCAGGTTCGCCTTCATCGACGCCGGGACCTTGCCGACCTCGAAGTGCGACTGGAAGCCGATGCCGTTCAACGGCACGCCCTGGGAGAGGAGTTGCCGGGCCAGTGCGTACAGGGCGTCGCTCTTGGCGTTGTCCGCCTCGATGTTGTAGTCGTTGATGTACAGCTTCGCGGCCGGGTCGGCGGCGTGCGCCCAGCGCAGGGCGTTGGCGATGTAGCCGGTTCCGAGCTTGTCCTGCCACAGGGAACTCCGCATCGAGCCGTCCTCGTTGAACGCCTCGTTGACCACGTCCCAGGCGTACACCCTGCCCTTGTAGCGGCCCACTTCGGTGTCGATGTGACTCTTCAGGACGGTGTTGAGCTCGGTCGCCGAGAAGCCGCCGTTCTTCAGCCAGGACGGCAGCTGGGCGTACCAGGCCAGGGTGTGGCCCCGTACGCCCTGGCCGTGGGCGGTGGCGTGGGCCACGAGCCGGTCGGCGGCGGCCCAGTTGAAGGAGCCCCGGCTCGGTTCCACGGCGTCCCACTTCATCGCGTTCTCCGCCGTCACCGAGTTGAACTCCCGGTCCAGGACGGAGGTGTACGAGGTGTCGGAGGTCAGCGGGGTGTCGCCGACCGCCGCGCCGATCTTCACGCCCCGTCCGTCGGCGTACCCGCGCAGGGTGGTGGCGGCCGAGGCCTCCGGTGTGAGATGCGGCAGCGCCACGGCCGCCGTCGCGACGAGCGCGCCCGCGACGGCGAGCGGGACGGGACGGAAGAGGCGTCGGCGGCGGTGGGTTCCCGGTGAGTGGGGCACGGCTGCTCCTCTGCGAAGGGGGAGGGGAGAGGGGGATGCGGGTGCTTGCTCCTGTGTGTCGCCGCCGATGGGATTAAGGTTGCCGGGACTTGAGGGAACGGGGGCCTGGTGGCGTACAGGGAGCGGAGCGGCCGGAGACGGGAGACGAGGTCGGAGGCGAAGCAACCCCTGTGGCGGCAGCGGGACTTCGGGATCTTCTGGGCCGCGCAGACCCTCTCCTTCCTCGGTGACTCCTTCGCCCTGATCGCGCTGCCGCTGCTGGTTCTGCAGGCCACCGGCTCCCTTGCCCGGATGGGTCTGCTGACGGCGGTCGGCGGGGCGGCCTCGGTGGTGGCGGCCGTGTTCGCCGGGGCGGTGGTGGACCGGGTCGACCGGCGCAGACTCCTCATCGGCTGCGACCTCGTCCGCATGGCGTTGTACGGGCTGGTCCCGCTGGTGTGGCTGTTCGGGCCGCAGATCTGGCTGCTGTACGCCGTGCTGCCGGTGTGCGAGGCCGTCGGCATGCTGTTCGCGGTCGGCTATGTCACCGTCGTGCGCGGCCTGGTCGGCCCCGGGCAGCTCACCGAGGCCAACGGTCGGCTCAACGCGACGGCCGCGGCGGCCGGCGTCCTCGGCCCCCTGTGCGCCGGCCTGCTCGCCGCCGGAACCGGCCCGGCCGCCGCGGTCGGCGTGGACGCCGCCAGCTTCGGCGTGTCGGCGGCCTGCCTGTCCGTCGTACGGATCCGGAGGAGGCCGCCGGACGAGCGGACCGGGGAATCGACGGCGGACCGGGGCGGGTTGTGGCGCGACCTGCGCGCCGGGGTGGCGTTTCTGTATGCGCATCCCGTGCTGCGCGCGCTCACCGCGCTGCTGTTCGTCTTCAGCTTTCTCACCCTCGGCCTGACCGATCTGCTCATCTACCACGTCAAGCACGATCTCGGCCACGACGACGGCACGGTCGGGACGGTGCTGGCGGTCGGGGCGCTCGGCACCGTGGTCGGCTCGCTGCTGGTGGCCCGGGTACGTCGACGGCTGGGCTTCGGTCCGACCTGGACCGCGGCCGTCGCGGTCAGCGGCGCGGCCGTCGCCGGACTGGGCTGGGCCCGCGACGTGCCCGTGGTGGCGGCCCTCGCCGCCGTCTTCCTGGCCTGCGTCGCCGTCGCGGGGACCTGCTCGATGTCCCTGCGGCAGGAGGTGACCCCGGAGGCGCTGCTGGGTCGGGTCACGTCCGCGTTCTGGACTCTTCAGTACGCGGCGGCCCCGGTGGGCGCGGCCGTCCTGACCTGGGCGGCCGAGGGGTACGGCACCGCGGCGGCGGCGCTGGCGGCAGGCGGCTGCTGCGTGCTGGTGGCGGGGGTCGCGCTGATGACACCGGTGCGGAGGGCGGGGCGGGGGTGAGAGTGCGCCGGGCGGGGCGGACGACGGACCGCCGCGCCCGGCCGGAGCGGCTTTCTTTGCTCTTTCTACGTCCATCGCGCTACGTCCATCGCGGACGAGGCGACTCATCGCCTCATGGTGTTCGCCGCCCCGGCAACCCCGCCGCCGGTATCACCGCCAGCGCCAACAGCCCCGCAGCAACCAGGTAGGCGGTTCGGAAACCCGACGCAGTCAGGCCCGCCGAGCCCAGCACCACCGAGATGAGCGCGGTGCCCACCGACGCGCACACCTGGGCGTTGATGCTCAGCGCGGTGCCGGCCGCGGCCATCCGTTCCCTCGGCAGATCGCGGCTCGCCGTGGTCATCGTCGGCATCAGCACCATCCCGGAGCCGATGCCCATCACCACCGTCGAGCAGACCAGACGCCAGGCCGGCACGTCCTGCTGCGCGATCAGCAGCCCCGTCGACGCCATGCCGAGCGCGCCCACCGCGATCCCGGCCGGGATCAGCCGCCGCGGCGACACCTTGTCCACGCTCCGCGCGGCGAACTGCATGGTCATGCCGACGGCGAGTCCGACCGGCACGCCCAGCAGTCCGGTCGACGTCGCACTCCAGCCCCGCACCTGTTGCCAGTACACCGGCCCGAGGAGCATCGACCCGAAGTACCCGCATGTGAACAGCGCGAGGGCGCCGATGCCCACGGCGAACGTCCGGTCGGTCAACAGACCCAGGTCGAGCAGAGGTTGACGGATCGTCAGCGAACGCCATACGAAGCAGGCGATCAGGGCCGCCCCGGCGAGCGTCGGCGTCAGCGCGCCCGGTTCTGCGAAGTCGCCCCGCTCACCGCCTCGGGCCAGTCCGAACAGCAGCAGCGCGAGGCCGGGCGAGAGCATCAGCAGACCCGGGACGTCCAACTTCGGCGCCGTTGCCGTCGTACGGGGTGCGTCTGGGCGCAGCAGTCTCGCGGCGAGCGTCAAGGCCACCGCTCCCACCGGCAGGTTGACGAGGAAGATCCAGTGCCAGGACACGGCGTCGAGCAGCCAGCCGCCGAGGACCGGGCCCGCCACCGGGCCGACCAGGACGGGCAGTCCGAGCAGGGCCATCGAGCGGCCCAGCCGTTCGCGGTCCGCGGCGGCCATGCCCATCGCCATGCCCACCGGCATGAGCAGCCCGCCGCCGAGCCCCTGCACCGCGCGGAACGCGATCAGGCTGCCGATGTCCCAGGCGCATGCGGCGAGCAGCGAGCCGAGGGTGAACAGGACGAGCGCGGTGAGGTACGCGCGTTTCGCCCCGAAACGGGCCATCGCCCACGCGGCGGTGGGGATGACGGCGGCCAGCGCCAGCGTGTACGCGGTGGTCGTCCACTGGATCGTCTCCAGTGGGGCGTGGAACGCCTCGGAGAGGCTGCGCAGCGCGACGTTCACGATCGTCATGTCGAGCACCGACATCACCGAGCCGGTGATCACGACGGCGAGGATGCGGTGCAGCGCGGTCGAGTCGGTCCTGGGTGCGTCGGACGTCGTCCGGACGTCGCCGTCGGCCGCCGGGGCCGAGGCCATGTCCCCCTCCATCCCTCAGCCCTGGTAGGGGCGGCTCGACCGGGCCGTCCGCAACGCCCTTCCCCACCAGGCGAGTTGGCCGAGCATGCCCTTGGCCGCACCCTCACAGACGGTGGCGTCCCGCGGTGCGCCGTCCTCGCCGAGCCCGGACCACGGGCCGTGCAGGCTCACGGCGTCGCGTACGGTCGTGGCGTGCAACTCGGCGAACACCAGCCGGAGTTGCTCCACCGCGCGAACACCGCCGGCGAGCCCGCCGTAGGAGACGAAGCCGACCGGCTTGGCCTGCCACTGGGTGTGGTGCCAGTCGATGAAGTTCTTCAGTGCGGCCGGGAAGCTGTGGTTGTACTCGGGTGTGACGACGACGAACGCGTCGGCCGCGGCCAGCCTCGGGGACACGTTTGTCAGCGCGGCCACGGCCTCGGGGCTCGGCGTGCCGCCCCAGCCGGGCATGACCAGCGGCAGGTCGACGTCCGCGAGGTCGATGACGTCCAGGTCCAGGCCGTCGTGGCCGACGGCGGCGCCGAGGAACCAGTCGGCCACGGCACGGCCCTGGCGGCCCTCGCGGACGCTGCCGACGACGACGGCGACCTGCAACGGGGCGTCGTTCTCGACGGTGGTGGATTCGTTGGCAGGCATGGCTGTCCCCCTACTTCTCCCCCGTGGCCCCGGTGCGGGGCACGGCGGCCGCGCGGCGCGGCCTCGTGTTCGGTAAACTACAACGGGCGTTGTAAAAAGTACAACGCTCGTTGTAATCGGCAGGGTGTGGGGAGACGGCATGGGCGGCACCAACGACGCGTGGATGGCGGCGGCGCAGCAGCGGTACTCGCCCCGCAAAGTGGAGAAATGGGTTGCCATGGCCGGCGCGGCCTGCACCGTCTTCGGTCGCGAGGGCTACGCACGCGCCTCCGTCGACGCCCTCGCCGCCGAGGCCGGCGTGTCGACGCGCACCCTCTACAACCACTTCCCCGGCGGCAAGGCCGACCTCTTCCGCACCGTCGTCACCTGGACCTCCGGCGAGGTGAAGGACGCCCAACTCTTCTGCTTGCAGGCCGTGTTGGACCCCGCGCGCCCGCCCCGCCCCGAGGACCTGGAGCGGGACCTCGGCGTCCTCGCCCGCGGGTTCGTCGGTCTCATGGAGGACTATCCCAACCACTTCGCGCTGGTCCGGCACATCCATGCCGAGGCCGACCACGTTCCGCCGGAGGTGCTCGACGCCTGGCGAGAGGCGGGCCCGGGTCCGGTCGGCCACGCCCTCGCCGAGGCGCTGGAGGGCCTCGCCGCCGCCGGTCTGCTCGACCTGCACGGCGACGCGGCCCTCGCGGCCACGCACTTCATGGCCCTGATCTCGAACACGATCACCCAGCAGTCCCACTACGGTGTGCTGCCCCTGCCGAAGGAGGAGACCGAACGCCTGATCGCCGGGGGCGTGGCCGCCTTCGTCAGGGCCTACCGGGCCGGCTGATCTCCTGCGGCACGGGTCGACGAAGGACCGGACCGGACCGCCGGTCGGTCAGGTCCCGTCATTCGCCCCGACCCGCACCCACCGCACGAGCAGGACGGCGGTCGCGCCCGCCACGATCAGCGTCGCCAGAGCGAACCGCAGACTCGTCGCCCCCGCCAGCAGCCCCACCGCCGGCCCGGCCAGCAGGAACCCCGGCCACTGCCCGATCGTGATGACCGACACGCCCTCGCCGGCCGGCACCCCGGGCTGCTGTCCCGCCAGCCCGATCACCGAGGGCAGCACACACGCGATGCCCAGCCCGATGACGACGAAACCGCCTACGGCATACGGCAGTTGAGGACGCGACACGACCAGGGTCGTGCCCGCCGCCACCGTCAGCAGCGACAGCCGCAGGAGCCCGCGCCGCCCCAGCCGGGCCGCGAGCCGGTCGCCGAACAGCCGAGCCAGCAGGATGGCGACGCAGAAGGACGTGTACGTCGCCGCCCCCAGCGCCGCGCTCTCGCCCAGATAGTCGGTCGTGTACACCGAACTCCACTGGGACGCCGCCCCCTCGGCGAAGGACCCGAGGAACGCGACGGCCGCCAGGAGGCCGAGCTGGGGAGTGAACCGCTCCTTCAACGGTCGGCGCGCCTCCCTCTCGTGCGCCGCCTCCGTCGGCAGCCGGCGGCCGGACACGAGCAGCAGCGCACCCAGCACGCCGCTGCTCACCGCCATCTGGAGGCCGGGGGAGACCCCGGTCGCCGCGGCGAGGATGCCCAGCAGCCCGCCCGCCAGCACCCCCACGCTGTAACAGGCGTGAAAACCGGACAGGATGGGCCTGCCGTAACCGCGTTCCACGGTCACCGCCAGCGCGTTGACCGGCGTGGCCAGGAACGTGGCCGACAGACCCCACAGCGCGAGCCCCGCCACCAGCGCCGGAACCGTCGAAGCACCCGCCAGGAAAGGCGCGTTGAGCAGCACCAGCCCGGCCGCGGCGAGGCTCAGCAGCCGGGTGCTCACCCGCCCGATCAAGGCGGTGATCAGCACCAGCGCGACCACGTCACCGCCCGCCGACGCACTGCTCACCAGCCCCCACCCGGCGGTGTCCAGCCCGGCCGAGTCCTGGATCGCCGGGATGCGCGCCATCCAGCCGCCCTGGGTGGCCGCGAGGACGACGAACACCAGGGACACCGCGAGGCGGGCCCGTAAGTCGCCCGCCGACACCTGGGTCGCCGTCACCCGTTCACCCCCGTGTAGTGGCCGAGGCTCCACCGCCACAGCAGCCGCGAGCCGAGGTAGGCCAGCAGGCCCAGCAGCGGGGAGAGCGCCGCCAGCCAGTACGGGACGCCGGTGTCGTGGCCGTGCCCGGTGAGGAAGGCGGCGGGGAAGTAGGCGACGAACGCGAGGGGAAGGCCGTAGGTGAGGAAGCCGCCGACCGCGCGGGGCAGGACGTTGAGGGGATAGCTGCCGAAGGTGCCCAGGAGCTGCTCCAGCCATCGGCCCCAGTAGTCGGCGGCCGGGAAGCGCAGCGACGCGCAGGCCACCGCCGTGAACAGCGCCGCCTCCAGCAGCATTCCGCCGAGGACGGCGGCGATCAGGTACGAGATCCGGCCGGCCGTCCAGTCGAGGTCGCTGCGGCTGAGCGCCCCCGCCATCAGGGCCGCCGCCACCGTCAGGTCGCCGATCGCGTTGGTGGGGAAGTACTCCAGCTGGGCCTGCCGGTGCACGGGCATCGGGCGCAGGAGGTAGGCGTCGACGCGGCCCTCCTGGATCTGTCGGCCCAGGCCGTGCATCCGGCCCAGGAACAGGACGAAGAGGCCGTGCGCGAGCATGCGCGTCGCCGGGATCAGCAGCACGTCCCGGCTGTCCCAGCCGCCCATGCCGGTGAACCGGGTCAGCAGCACGGTGGCGAAGACGATGACCGACACCTGCCAGACGGCGCCGATCGCGATCATGGTCAGGAACTCGGCGCGGTACTCCAGCTGGGCGCGGAAGTTCAGGCGCGTGACACGCCATACGATCCGGACGGCATTCAAGGGCATCAGCCTCCTTGCGAGACGACCCGCAGCGCGGCCTTGCGCCACAGCAGGCGGGTGAACAGGGCGAGAAACACGATCCAGCCCGCTTGTACGGCGAGATGGAAGCCCGCGTCCGACAGCGGGACACGGCCCACGTACAGCGACAGCGGCACGCTCAGCGTGGCCTGGAACGGCAGGAAGCCGCTTGCCGTCACGAACCAGTCGGGGAAGAACCACAGGGGCGCGTACACCCCGGAGAGCAGGTTCTGCGCGAAGAGCAGGATCTGGACGGCGGCATCGTTGCGCATCGTCCAGAAGCACACCTGGTCGATGACGAGGATGAGGTAGTAGAAGATCCACTGACCGAGCACCAGACTCAGGCCGGACACCGCGGCCACGGCGGCCGAAGCGGGCGGCTGCACCGCCCCGGCGGCCAGACAGACGGCGTAGGCCGCCAACGCCCAGGCGAAGCCGTACAGTTGCTCGCCCAGCGCCCGCAACGCGTAGTAGCGCTGCGGCGGCAGCGGGCGCAGATACCAGTAGACGATCGTGCCGAAGTGCACATGCTGCAGCACGGTGTCCCGGCCCGAGTACTGGTCCAACTCCCGTACACGAGTGCTCAGTACGGCCATCACCGCATAGGTGACCGCCTGCTCGCGGGTGAGCCCGGCGGTGGTGCCGGTGTGCGCGTACAGGCCCCGCCACAGCGAGGTCACCAGCACGATCTGCACGGTCAGCCGCAGCAGGGCGGCCGTCATCCGGGGCGGGGTGTACAGCTCGCCGAGCGGGGTGACCCGGGCGGCGCGCCAGGCGTGCAGCGCGCTCATCCGGCGTCCCCGGCCTGCACGTACGCGGCCCGCATGACGTCCTCCAGGTCGGCCTCGTCGAGGGCGATGTCCGTGACCTCGTACCGTTCGATGACCGCCTTCAGCGCCCGGTGGACCGTGGGAGCCTCGGGGCCCTCCGGGCCGAAGACCGCCAGCGGGCCCTCGTGCCGCAGCACCGCGATCCCCGGCAGCCCCACGACCTCGGTGCGCGGATCGGCGAGCGTGGCCCGCACCTGCCAGGTCGAGCCGAACTTGCGGCGGATCTCGTCGAGGGTGCCGTCCAGGACCAGCCGACCGTGGTTGATCAGCACCACGCGTTCGGCGAGCCGCTCGACCTCCGTCATGTCGTGCGTGGTCAACAGGACGGTACGGCCGCGCTGTTCGACCTGGTGCCGAAGGAACTCGCGGACCTGCTCCTTTACCACCACGTCCATGCCGATCGTCGGCTCGTCGAGGAAGACCACGGTCGGGTCGTGCAGCAGCGCGGCGGCCAGGTCGCAGCGGACGCGCTGACCGAGGGAGAGATGGCGCACCCGGGTGTCCCAGAAGGAGGAGAGCTCCAGGATGTCGTCGAACTCCCGCAGCCGAGCGGCGTGTTCGGCCTTCGGCACCTCGTAGATGTCCCGCAGGATCGCGAACGACTCGCGCACCGGCAGGTCCCACCACAGCTGGGTGCGCTGCCCGAACACCGCGCCGATGTTACGGGCGTTGCGCTCCCGTTCCCGGTACGGCACCACGCCCGCGACCCGCGCCTGGCCGGAGGTGGGGGTGAGGATGCCGGTGAGCATCTTGATGGTGGTGGACTTGCCGGCGCCGTTCGGGCCGAGCAGGGCGAGGAGTTCGCCCGCGCCCACGTCGAAGGTCACATCGGTCACGGCGTGCTTGGCGACCCGCTCCGGGTTGACCAGGGAGCGCAGGCCGCCGGCGAAGCCGGGGCGGCGGACGGTGGTGTGGAAGGTGCGGGACAGGCCGCGCACCTCGATGCTGCCGATCACTCGTTCAACCTCCAGTGAAGCGCGGTCGGCCGGCTGGGGGAGCCGGCCGACCGCGGGAGACCTCATCACCGTGTCGGAATGTCGATCAACAGGTCAATCGATTAACCGAGCGGCTGGTCAACCGATCGGCGTGAACACGAACGAGAACTCGGCGGGCGCGACGTTCAGGAAGTACCGCGGCAGCGGACCCGGGCCGCAGGACTGCGAGCCGATGCCGTGCTGGCCGTGGTCGAGGTGGACCCACACGGTGTCGCCGGGCGTCAGGTCGGTGAGGTGTGCGGCGGCGTCGAGTTGCTCGCTCGTCCAGCGCCGGGCGGTGAACCAGAACTCGGGGTCGCCGTCGATCCGCAGCCCGTCGAGCTCCGCCCAACGGACGTCGGCGCGGGCGCCGTTCTCCTGCGGGCGGACGTACGGGGTCTGCAGGTCCTCGATCGAGGACTCCCACTCGCCGAGCATCGAGGCGGCCTTCGTGTCCGGATACGCCTCGCCCGGACCGCCCCCGAACCACCGGGCCCGGTGAACGGACTCCGGCAGCCCGAACCGGACGCCCAGCCGCGGCAGCGGCAGCGTCCAGTCGCCCTCGGGCGTCACCGACACGGTCAGCCGCAGCCGCGTCCCGTCGGACGTCCACCGGTACACCGTGCGCAGGCCCACCTCCGCCGCCGCGGGCGCCACCCGGGTGCGTACCGTCAGTCCGTCCTCGCTCGACTCGACGGCGTCCAGGCGGTGGTGCATCCGGTGCAGACCGAGCTTGCGCCAGAGCTGGCCGTAGCGCAGATCGGACTGCCAGGCCGCGCCGTCGTCGTTGTCCGTCGGGGCGCGCCACACGTCGAGGCGCAGATCGCGTACCTCCACCGCGCCGATCGTCCGCAGCACACCGGTACGAGCGTCGAAGGCGGCCGGGCCGAGGGTGATCAGTCGCTCGCCGCGCACCGGGGCCTCGCCCGTCGCCACCGCGGGCGGCGTCCGCGCGGCGACCGTCTGCTGTCCCCACGCGACCTGGTGCCCGGCCGGCCCCCACGGGGTGTCCGAGGCCAGCAGAGCGCGTACGGTCCACTGGGTCTCCTCGCCCTGGCCGTCCGGCGGCGGAGTCGGCAGCTTCACGTCGGCCGACTCGCCGGGGGCGAGAGACGGCACGGGGAGCGCCACGGCTCCCACGGGCCAGCCGTCGACCTGGTGGAAGAACTCGAACGCCAGGTGCGAGAGATCCGAGAAGTCGTACGCGTTGGTGATCCGTACGGTGCCGTTCGCGCTGTCGCCCTCGATGCGGACCGGCTCGATCACCTTCTTGTACTCGACCAGCCCCGGCGACGGCGTCCGGTCCGGGAACACCAGCCCGTCGCAGACGAAGTTGCCGTCGTGCAGCTCCTCGCCGAAGTCGCCGCCGTAGGCGTACCCCAGCTCCGGATGCCTGATGCCGTGGTCGATCCACTCCCAGACGAACGCGCCCTGCAGCCGGTCGTGCTCCTCGAAGATCCGCTGGTAGTCGGCGAGTCCGCCGGGGCCGTTGCCCATGGCGTGGGCGTACTCGCAGAGGATGAAGGGGAGCCCGCGCCGCTTGTGGGCGCCGCCGTCCAGGCCTCGGCCGATGCGCTCGGTCTCCGCGTGGTCGGCGTACATCCGCGAGTACATGTCCGTGTCGCGGCAGTCCCAGTCGCCCTCGTAGTGGACGAGACGGGAGGCGTCCCGGCCGTGGATCCACTCGGCCATCGCGGTGAGGCCGCGTCCGGTGCCGGCCTCGTTGCCCAGGGACCAGATGACGACCGACGGATGGTTCTTGTCCCGTTCCACCATGCGGGCGGCGCGGTCGAGCAGGGCCGGGGTCCAGCGGTCGTCGTCGACGGGGTTGTCTCGCCAGTCCTGCTCGACGAAGCCGTGGGTCTCCAGGTCGCACTCGTCGATGACCCACAGGCCGTACTCGTCGCACAGGTCGAGGAAGGCCGGGTGGGGCGGGTAGTGCGAGGTGCGGACGGCGTTGACGTTGTGCCGCTTCATCAGCAGCACGTCCTCGCGCATCGTCTCCAGGTCCAGGGCGCGGCCCCGCTCCGGGTGCCACTCGTGCCGGTTGACGCCCTTGAACAGGATCGCCTGACCGTTGACCTTGATCAGGCCGTCCGCCAGCTCCACCGTGCGGAAACCGATCCGCAACGGCACCCGCTCGCCCTCGGTGACGAGGACGCCGTCGTACAGCGTCGGGGTCTCCGCGGTCCACGGCGCGACAGGCGTCGTCACCGCTTCCCCGGTCGCGACATCGATGTCGAGGGCGGGCACGGACACCCGCCCGTCGACGTCGGATTCGACGCGCAGGGTGCCCTCGCCCGTGACGTGGTCGTAGGAGGCGTGCACGAAGAAGTCGAGGGCGCTGCCCGCCGGGCGGTGCAGCAGCGTCACGTCACGGAAGATGCCCGGCAGCCACCACTGGTCCTGGTCCTCCAGGTACGAGCCCGCCGACCACTGGTGGACCCGGACCGCCAGAACGTTTCCGCTCGGCTTCAGCAGATGCCCCACCGCGAACTCGTGCGCCAGCCGCGAGCCCTTGAACTCCCCGATGTCCGTGCCGTTCAGCCAGACCCGGGCGCACGACTCGACGCCGTCGAAGCGCAGGACGGCGCCGCCCTGAGCCAGGTCGGGCCAGTCGGCCGGCAGGTCGAAGGCCCGCAGATGGTCGCCGGTCGGGTTCTCGGTGGGCACTCGGGGCGGGTCGACCGGGAAGGGGTAGAGGTGGTTGGTGTAGATCGGCGCCCCGAAGGCCCCGTCGCCCTGCAGGACCCAGTGGCCGGGGACCGTGACCTCGGCCCAGTCCCCGGCGTCGTAGCCGCTCTCGGCGAACGAGTCGTCCTCGGCGTCGGCTGTCGCCGACACCCGCAGCCGCCAACTGCCGTTGAGCGACAGCGACACGGCGTCCGAGGACGCGTACCAGGCGCGGGGCGCAAGAGCCCCGCGGCCCGGTGCGACGTCCTCGACGTAGTCGACGGATGACGTGGTGCGGAAAGACATCTGTCTCCAGGTCTTGAGAGGAAGGCGTCAGCCCTTGATGCCCGTCTGTGCGATCCCCTGCACCAGCCAGCGCTGGAGGAAGAGGAACACGAACAACAGGGGCAGGATGGAGATGGCCGTGGCCATGAAGATCAGGTGGTAGTTGACGGTCTGATTGGTCATGTACGAGGACAGCGCGACCTGCACCGTCCAGGCGCTGGGGTCCTGGCCGATGACCAGGGGCCACAGGAAGGCGTTCCAGCCGTTGATGAAGGTGATCGTCGCGATCGCCGCGAAGAAGTTCAGCGAGTTCGGCACGACGACGCGCCAGTAGGCGCCCCAGTAACCGAGACCGTCCACGCGTGCCGCCTCCTCCAACTCCTTGGGGAACCCCAGGAAGTACTGCCGGAACAGGAAGCAGGTGAAACCACTGAACAGGCCCGGGATGATCAGACCGCGGTAACTGTCCACCCAGCCGAGCGAGGAGACCAGCACGAAACTGGGGACGAAGGTGACGGCGGTGGGCACCATCAGGGTGAACAGGATGGCGTAGAAGATCTTGTTGGCGTGCCGGTAGGGGATGCGGGCCAGGCCGTAACCGGCCAACGAGCACACCAGCAGGGTGCCGACGGTGTGCAGGACGCCGACGATCAGCGAGTTCACCAACGACTGGCCGAAGTCGACCGTCGTGTCGCGGAACGGCTCGGTGATGTTCTTCCACTGGATGTCGGTGGGGAAGAACTTCCAGTTCTCGCCGGTGATCTCGGGATCGGTGGAGAGGGAGTTGCGGATCAGCAGGTAGAACGGGATCAGGAAGAGCAGGGTGGCGATGCCGGTGGCCAGGTACAGGCCGGTGGAGCTCATGATCCCGCCGCGCCTGGCGCGCAGCGGCCCCTGCGTCGGCGGCCGCTCGGTCTTCCTCACCTCGGGTACGGTCGTGGTCACTTCGACTCGTCCCCCTTTCCGAAGCCCAGGATCTTGCCCTGGAACAGGGTCACGATGCAGATCAGCAGGGTCAGCATGACCGCGCCGGCGCTGCCCGCGCCGTAGTCCTGGTTCTGGCCCAGGGCCATGTAGTACAGCTCGACGAGCGGGGGCCGGCCCCAGGTCGTCTTCGCCAGCAGGTTGAAGAACTCGTCGAAGGCCTGGTACGCGGCCACGAGCAGCAGCAGGATCACGGCCGTGGAGGTCGCCCGCAGCTGGGGCAGCGTGATGTACCGGAACGTCTGCCAGCCCGGCTTGGCGCCGTCGATGGCGGCGGCCTCGTAGAGCTCCTGCGGGATGTTCTGCAGCGCGGCCAGGAACAGGATCATGTAGAAGCCGGACTGCAGCCACAGCCGGGCGGAGACGATGACCAGCCAGTACCACGGCGGGTCGGGGTTGGCGAGCCAGGCGATGTTGTCCACGCCGAACCAGCCGATGACGGTGTTGGCCAGACCGAAGCGCACGCCGTTGAAGAGGGACATCTTCCAGATCAGCGAGGCGGCCACATAGCTGCACGCGGTCGGCAGGAAGAACACCGAGCGGAAGAACGCCCGCATGAACCGCAACCGGTTCACCAGCATCGCCAGGCCCAGCGAGAGCGCCCAGGTGGTCGGCACGATGATCGCGGCGAAGACGGTGAAGGTGAGGAGCGCACCGGTGAAGTTGCCGTTGTCCAGCATGAAGCGGTAGTTGTCGAAGCCGATGAACTTGCTCGGCGTGACGGTGAAGCGCGCCTCGAAGAAGCTGAGCCAGATGCTCCAGCCGATGGGAACGTAGACGAAGATCACCAGGCCGATGAGGAACGGGCCGGTGAAGAGCCAGAAGTTGAAGGTGCTGTTGCCCCGCAGGCCCCGCCGCGGCCGGCCCTTGTCGGGCTTGGCCGGGGTGGGGCGCGCGAGGTCGCGCGTGGTGGTCGTCGACATGGCGCAGTCCGTCCGTCGGCCTATCCGAACAGCTTCTTGAGTTCGGCGTTGACCGTCTTCTCGGCCTTGTCGAGCGAGGCCTTCGGGTCACCGCCCTTGCGCACGGTGTCGGCGAAGACGTTCTCGGTCGCGGTGATCATGGCCTGGGTCCAGCCGATGTTGTCGAAGTGGCCGTAGTCGGTGAAGAGCTTGACGCCCTCGGCCGGCAGACCGGACTTGAGCTTGGTGGCGGACGCGGCGATCGAGGTGCGCGGCGGGATGTGGAAGCCGTAGGAGGTCGCCCAGTCCTCCTGGTACTTCTTCTGCTCGATCCACAGCCACTTCACGTACTCCTTGGCCGCGTCGACGTTCTTGCCCTTGGCGTTGACGAACATCGACCAACCGCCGTTGTAGACCGAGGGCTTGCCGGCGTCCGTGACCTTCGGGAAGGGGAAGACGCCGAGGTCGTCGCCGAGGGCCTGCTGCATCGCCGGCATGGCCCACATGCCGCAGAACTGGATGGCGCACAGGCCCTGGTTGAGCGCGGCGGGGTCCCAGTAGTCGGCCGGGGCGCCCAGCAGCAGGTCGCCGCTGGTGAACAGCTTGCGCATCTTCTTCAGGCCCTCGGCGACGCCGTCCGTGTTGAAGGCGGCCTGGTTCTGGGCGTCGAGGGTGTCGGCGCCGGCCGACCAGATCATGGGGTTGATGACGGCGTGCAGGTCGTTGCCGAGGAAGGCGCCCTTCACCTTGCCGGTGGTGAGCTTGGCCGCGGCCTCGATCAGTTCGTCGAGGGTCTGCGGCACCTCGACGTTCGCGTCCGCGAGCATCGACTTGCGGTAGAAGAAGAACTGCGGGTCGTCGATCATGCGGACGCCGTAGATCTTGCCGTCCACGGTGTGCGAGGCGATGTCGGCCGGGTTGAAGTCGTCCTTGACCGGCGCGACGATGTCCGTCAGGTCCGCCACCTGGCCGCTCTTGACGAGCTGGATCTGCGGGTGGAACTCGAACAGGTCGGGGGCGTTGTCGGTGAGCAGGGTCGCGAAGAGCTTGCTCTCGAAGTCCGAGCCCGTGATCCACTGCGTGGTCACGTTCGCGCCCTTGTAGGCCTTCGCGTACTTCTTGATCGCCTGCTCGGTGCCGGCCTCGCCGTAGGCGTGGAAGAACTGGGTGAGGCTGTCGCCCGAACCGCCGCCGCTTCTGCCGTTGTTGCTGCCGCAGGCGGCCAGCGTGCCGGCGGCGGCCATGCCCGCGGCGGCCCGGAAGAGTGAACGGCGGGACCAGGTGCTGTTGCTCTGTGCCGACATGATGACGTCCTTGTCTCGAAGTGCGGCTACGGCTCCACGGCTCAGCGGCCAGGTGGCTCAAATCGGGGTGCGGAGCGGGACGTTAACCTTCGGCTAAGGCTTCGGCAAGGGGTTGGACGAAGCCTGTTCGAAGCGTTGTGATCGGTTCGGCATAGCGAACGCAAGGGGCGGGGCAGGCTGGTGTGAACAGCGGGAAACAGGGGAACGCGGGCGCGGGAAAAGGGTGTTGAGGAGGGCGCCGAAGAGGGCGCCGAAAAAGGCGCCGAAAAGGGGTGAGGGCCGCCGGTGTCAGGGGCCGACGGCCCTCGGCTCAGAGGGGCGCGCTTCGTCGCGCGCCTTCCGCCGTCGCGAAGGCGGTGCGGTGCGCTGTCTCACGCGGGCGGTGCGGTACGGCTCCGTGCGGGTGCGGAAGGGGTGAGCTTGGCGTTGCGCTGCCCGACGGACTGCAACGCCCCTTCGAGCGCGAACGTCGCCGCACCGAGACAGACCGGGTCGGTGGGGATCCGGGACAGGACGATCCGGTTGGCCGCCAGCGGCCGTTTCAGGGCGTGCCGGGCGACGGCCTCGCGCACCTCGTCGAGGAGGGGCTCGCCGAGCCGGGCGGCGACCCAGCTGCTCAGCACGACCACCTCGGGGTTGAGCACGTTGACCAGGACGGCGATGCCGGCGCCGAGGTAACGGGCCGTGTCCCGGACGACCTTGACGGCCACCGGGTCGTTCGCGGCGACCCCGGCGGCCAGCGCGTCGATGGTGGCGGTCTGGTCCCCCGGGTGCAACAGCGGGCTCTGCGGGCTGAGTTCACGCAGGTTCTGCATGATCCCCAGCGCACCGACGTACGTCTCCACGCAGCCGTGGTTGCCGCAGCGGCACAGCCGTCCGTCGAGGACCAGCGTGGTGTGCCCCCACTCGCCGGCGCTGTTGCTGACCCCCCGGTGCAGGCCGCCCCCCAGGACGAGTCCGGCGCCCACGCCCGTCCCGAGGTTGACCACGACCGCGTCCCCGTGGCCGCGCGCCGCCCCGAACCACAGTTCCGCGACCGCGCTGGCACGCAGCGGATTGTCCAAGTACAGGGGATACGCGATGTGTTCGGACAGCAGGTCGAGCAACGGCACGTCGTGCCAGTCCCAGTTGGGCGCGTACTCGGCGATGCCGGTGTCCCGGTCCACCTGCCCCGGCACGCTGACGCCGACGCCCAGCACCCGGGCCGCCTCGACCCCGGCCTGCGCGACCACCGAGCCGACGGCCGCGGTGACATGGCCGACCACCTGCTCCGGCCGGCTCTCGCCGGGGCGCATGTGCTCCTCGGCGCGGGCCAGCACGTTCAGCGCGAGGTCGAACAGCTCGACATGGACGTACGTCTCCGCGATGTCCACGCCGATCAACGCGCCCCCCGACGCGTTGACGGCCACGAGGCCCCGGGGGCGGCCACCCGCCGAGTCCTCGAACCCCACCTCCGTGATCATGCGGAGGTCGAGCAGCTCGCCGACCAGGGTGGCGACGGTGGCCAGTGACAGACCGGTGGCGGCCGCCAGCTCCTGCCGGGAGGTGGGCGAGGCGGCGATGATCTGGCGCAGCACCTCGTAGCGGTTCGCGGTGCGGATGTCACGTGATGTGCCGCGCTTCATCGAGCTCCCTTCCCTTCCCCGCCCGGCGCCGGTGCGCGAGTGCGCGGGTTCCGGCCGGGGGCACCGGCGCCGCGCCAGGCTATGGGGTGCCGAAAGGTTCGACAAGGGGTTAGGAAAGGGGCTTTATGAAGTCGGACCGGGTTGGCGGAATCAGTCTCCCAGGACATCCCGTACGAAGGCGTTGGCGAACGTCCCGGCCGGGTCCAGCTCCCTCGCCAGGGCCGCGAAGTCGTCGAGCCGCGGGTAGCGTCCACGCAGCCGGTCCATCGGCGTCCGAAACACCTTGCCCCAGTGCGGGCGCGGTTCGAAGGGCTCCAGGACGGCCTCCACCTTCCGCACCGCCGGCAGCACCGCCGCCGTGTCCTCGACCCAGGTGAAGTGCAGCGCCACGGTGTCCCGCCCGTAGGAGGGGCTGAGCCACTGCTCGTCGGCGGCCACGGTCCGCACTTCGCAGATCTGCAACACGGAGGCGAAGGTCTCCCGGATCGCGTCGAGGGCGTGCAGCGCCTCGAGGGCGGTCGGCCGCGGCAGCAGATACTCGCTCTGCAACTCGTTTCCGTTGCTGGGCGTGAACTCCGCCCGGAAGTGCGGCAGCCGCTCGTGCCACGGCCCCGGCACGCCCAGCTGCCGGGTGCAGTTGACCGCGGGCATCCCCGGCACCGGATGCAGCGGCTCGACGGCGGGCGCGGCCCACGGGAAGTCGGCGAGCGGCTGGTCGGTACGCCGTTTCAGCCACACCTGCCGAAAGCCCGGCGCAGCCCAGTCGGTGAACAGGCTCACGCTGTACGCGGCCCCTGCCACCGCCTCGAACTCCAGCCCGTCCAGGGGGAGTTCGGTGAACAGGTGCTGCTCGACCTCGTAGGCCGGCTCCAGGTCGAGGGTGAGCGCGGTGACCACGCCGAGCGCGCCGAGGGAGGTGACGGCTCCGCCGAACCGAGGGTCGTCCCGTCCGACGACGACCGTGGAGCCGTCGGCGGTGACGATCTCCACCTGCCGTACGGCGGAGGCGAGCGGGCCGTTGCCGACGCCCGACCCGTGGGTGCCGGTCGCCACCGAGCCGGCCACCGAGATGTGCGGCAGGGAGGCCATGTTGGGCAGCGCGAGCCCCGCCGCGTGGACACGGCGGGCCAGTTCGGCGTACCGCACCCCGCCGCCGACCCGCACCGTGCGGGCGGCGGTGTCGACGTCGACCGTGGCGGGCAGGCCGTCCAGCGACAGCAGCACCCCGTCCGCTCCGGGCTCGGCGATCTCGTTGAAGGAGTGGCCGCTGCCCAGCACCCGTACCCGCGCGCTGCCCGCCACGAGCGAGCGCAGCGCGTCGAGCGAGTGCGGGCGGTGCAGTTCCCGGGCGGCGAAGGCGATGTTCCCCGCCCAGTTCCTGCCCGTCCAGTTCGTCACGGTCTCAGCCATACGCCTGCTCGTCCCTCCCGAGGAGATCGAGAGCCCGGAACACCGCGATCGGGAGCCCGGACTTCCCAGGTGGAACCTACCCTGCCCGCAACACGAGGCCCCCCGCCCCCACCCCCGCCCCGCCGGGGGCATACCGTGAGGAGTCGTACGCCTGAGCCGGGAGGAGAGACGGATGGGCAGCCGTACCGCGCTGGTCGAGGATCTGATGAAGCGGTTTCCGCACGTTCCGCGGGAGGCCGTCTTCAAGGAGGACCTGCTGCGCGGCGGAGTGGCCTTCGACCCCTCCGCCCTCAGCGACAACGAGTCGGGCGAGGTGAAACCGAAGTCGTACTTCATCTTCTCCTTCGACCACGGCACCCTCCCCGAGCTGGGCGAGGCCGCCCTGCGCCGCCCGCCGGAGGAGATCATCCTCACCGGCGGCCCCTACGACCTGCGGCGGACCGTCGTCTCGGTCCGGGTGAACCCGTCCTCGCCGTACCGGGTGGCCGCGGACGAGGACGGCGTGCTCGGGCTCTACCTGGACGGGAAGCGGATCTCCGACGTCGGCGTGCCGCCCATGCCCGAGTACTACCGGCACAAGCTGTCCAACGGGAAGTCCGTCATGGAGGTGGCCCCCACCATCCAGTGGGGCTATCTGATCTATCTGACCGTCTTCCGGGTCTGCCAGTACTTCGGCGCCAAGGAGGAGTGCCAGTACTGCGACATCAACCACAACTGGCGCCAGCACAAGGCGGCCGGCCGGCCGTACACGGGCGTCAAGGACGTGGAGGAGGTCCTGGAGGCGCTGGAGATCATCGACAAGTACGACACGGCCAAGGCGTCCACCGCCTACACCCTCACCGGCGGCGCGATCACGAAGACGGTCGCCGGACGCGACGAGGCCGACTTCTACGGCCACTACGCCAAGGCCATCGAGGAGCGCTTCCCGGGCCGCTGGATCGGCAAGGTCGTGGCACAGGCGCTGCCCCGCGACGACGTGCAGCGGTTCAAGGACTACGGCGTGCAGATCTACCACCCCAACTACGAGGTGTGGGACCGCCGGCTGTTCGAGCTGTACTGCCCGGGCAAGGAGCGCTACGTCGGCCGCGACGAGTGGCACCGGCGGATCCTGGACTCGGCGGAGATCTTCGGTGCGCGCAACGTGATCCCCAACTTCGTGGCGGGCGTGGAGATGGCGGAGCCGTTCGGCTTCGGATCCGTCGACGAGGCGATCGCGTCGACCACCGAGGGCCTGCGCTTCTTCATGTCGCACGGCATCACGCCCCGTTTCACCACCTGGTGCCCCGAGCCGACGACCCCGCTCGGCAAGGCCAACCCGCAGGGCGCGCCGCTGGAATACCACATCCGTCTGCTGGAGGCGTACCGGGCCACGATGGACGAGTTCGGACTCTCCTCGCCCCCCGGCTACGGCCCGCCCGGCCCTGGCCGCGCCGTCTTCTCCGTGAGTTCCTTCATGGACAGCCTTCCGGCGCGGGACGAGCCGACCGTATAGTCCGTTGGTCGGTTAGTCCGTGGGCAGTTCCCGCAACCGTTCCCGGAACTTCTCCTGAAACCGATGTGAGGCAAGTGACGTCGGCGTTGAGTCACAGGGCGTCCGCGTACGTACACAGGGGCGGAGTACGGGGCGCGGCCGCCTGTCCTGCTGTCTTGACATGACATCTGAACAGGGCGCTTGTCAGTTGTGTTGGAAACGTGAAAAGCTCTGCCCCTGCCGCGAGGTTCCCCCCAACCCCATTGCCGTCATGGTGAGTTGACCTCGCTTGTGGATGCAGGAGACCAATGCCCGACCTGCCGACCCCGAAGGACGCCGCCGAGGCAGCGCTGTTCTCCGAGTGCTGGGACGCCGTCCTGTCGTACGCGGACCTGTGCACCTCCGGCTCGACCGCGGCGAACCAGCTGGCCCGCGAGGCGTTTGCGCTCGGCATACGCGAGGCCCGCGCCGCAGAGGACGGCACGGCACGCTACGCCGGCCGTCGCTCCTCCCGGCTGCCCCGGATCCCCCTGCTGCTGACCGCCGTACGCACCACGGCGGCCGCCTGGGAGGCCGCGGGACAGGGCCACAAACTCGACCCCGATCTACGCCTGTGGCTCAACTCCGAGAAGGCCGCACGCTATACCGGGCCGCCGCTGAGCCGACCCATCGCCCTGCGCGGACTGCGCGACATGCAGGAGCAGGACGCCACCCTGCTGTGGCTGGCGGAGGTGGAGGCGCTGCCGCTGCGCTCCGTCGTCCGCCGGCAGGGCCTGGACCCGGACGCCGCGGTCGAGGAGCTGAACCAGGTCCGCGGCCTGTTCCGGGACCGCTGTCACCGCAATCACCTCGACACGCCGATGGACGCCGAGTGCCGCAGCTACGTCCGGCTGCTCGACGCCGTCACCCGCTCGCCCGGCGCCGAGACCCCCGTGGACCTCTCCCGGCACCTCGCCACCTGCGTGGAGTGCGCGGAGGCCGCCGCCTGTCTGCGGCTGCACGGCGGCGGACTGCCCGCCGCCCTCGCCGGCGGGGTCATCGGCTGGGGCGGTCTCGCCTACCTGGAGCGCCGCCGCCGGGCCGCCGAGGTGCGCCTGGGCGGCGGCCGCCCCGACGCGCCGGACCCCGAGGGCGAGGCGGCGCGGGCCGCCGCGTCCAGGGCGCGCGCGCTGCGGGGCGGACTCCTCGTCGCCGCCGTCCTCGTCTCCGGACTGGCGCTCGCCGCGTCGCTGATGCCGTTCGGCGACAGCGCGGGCGACACCACCGCGCAAGGCGGGCCCACCGACACCACCCCGGTGGCCGGACCAGGCCCTTCGCTGCCGTCCGCCGCCCAGGAGACCTCCGTCTCGCCGTCCGCCACCTCGCGCGCGCCGTCCGCCGACGGCTCGCCGAGCGCGACCGGCGTCGAGAACCCCGACCCCGAACCCCAGGGCACCTCCTCCTCCACCGCGGGCACCGGCGAGCCCTCCGACGCGACGGCGGCCTGCAAGGTCCAGTACGACCTCGTCAACCAGTGGCCCGACGGCTTCCAGGCCACCGTCACGGTGACCACGCCCGACGCCCTCGACTCCTGGCGCGTCGCCTGGTCCTTCCGCGACGGCCAGAAGGTCGACCAGATGTGGGACGCGAGCGTCGCCCAGCACGGCGCCCGGGTCACCGCGACCGCCGCCGACTACAACAGGTCCGTCGCCGCCAACGCCACCCTCACCTTCGGTTTCCTCGGTTCCTGGGACGACACCAACACAACGCCGTACGACTTCACGCTCAACGGGCTCGGCTGCACCCGCACGTGACGCGCGACCGTCCTCCGGGGCGGCTCGCCGGGTCCTCCGCCGGTGGAGGCGTCGCCGATTCCGGGTCTTGCGGCCCTGTCTCCGGAAGGAAGCGCCTGCGATGACCAGTCGACGCCCACCGGCGCCGGACGAGGCCCTCGCGCGGCTCGACGGCCTCGACGACATCCCGTGGCCGGATCTCGAACACGCCTACGGCCCCGCTGCCGACGTTCCCGTGGCGCTCCGCGCGCTGGCACGCCCCGGGGACGACCCGCTGCGCGAGGACCTGCTGGACGACCTCGACGCCTCGATCTACCACCAGGGCGGCGCGGTGTACACGGCAGGCGCGGCGGCCGTGCCGTTCCTCATCGAACTGGCGGCCACGCCCGGCCTGTCGACGCGCGCCGCGATCGTGGAGCTGATCGGCCGGTTCGCCGTCCTGCAGAACGAGATGCGCGAGCCCTGGCGCTCGGCCGGGCCCGCACTGTCCTGCCGGGCGGCGCTGGTCGCCGGACACGACGCCCTGGTCGGGCTGCTGGACGACGCCGACCACGGCGTACGGACGGCGGTGGCCGCACTGCTGTGGAGGTACGCCCTGTGGTCGCCGCGCGCCGACGAGGCAGCGCAGGCGCTGGCCGGGCGGGACGCGACCGAGCCGGACCTCGCCCTGCGCGTGTCGCTGAGACTGGACGGCGCACGGGCGACGGCCGAGGCCCGGGCGTCGAACGCCCCCTCGGCAGGCGCACTCGAAGCGGCCGTACGGCGTCTCGTCGAGGCGACGCAGGGCGATGGCGACGCGCTCAGGTTCGCCCGTCTGGCGGCGGCCAGGCGGCTCGACCCGGCGGCGGCGTCCTGGCGGGATCTGCTGGACGCGGCCCTCGCACCGACCACCCCGCACGACGCCTACCCGGCCTGGGCCGAGAACGGGGCACGCCTGGCCGGCGCGCTGTGCGGCCTGTGCGGCGACGACCGGGACGGCCGAATCGACGTCGTCCGCGCGCTGATCGGCCATGAGCGGCCGCAGATCCGCATCGGCGCGCTGCGGGCGGCCGGTGACGCGATGCTGCGCCGGCGGTCCGCCACCGTGGCGCTGGTCCCGCTGATCGGGGCCCTGCTGGAGGACTCCGAACCGGAGGTCCGAGCGATGTCCGCCGATCTGCTGGCGGCGGCGGGTGAGGCGGGGGCCGCGTTCGACGACGCCCTCGCCGCCGTGCTCGACGACCCGCACCGTCCGGCCGCGATCCGGGCCGTGTGGGCGCTGGCCCGGCACGGGGACGCGCGTGCCGTTCCCGCGCTCGTGCACGCCCTGGACCAGGACGAGAACGCCGAGGACAACGCCGAGGACACGGACGGGTTCGGCCCGTCGGCCCACTACAGCGGGAGTTTCTACTGGTTCTCCCCACCCCCGCTGCGCGAGGCCCTGGTGGCGTGCGCCGCACGGCACGCGTCCTCGCTCGCGCCGGCCTTGCGCGCCGCCTTGGCACGGTGCCTGGCGCCGTCGGGGGTCGAGGCCGCCGACCCCGGCAACGGCGCCGAAAGCGGTGCCGGAGACGGCATCACGGACGGCGTCTGCCTCGACGTACGAGCGGAGATTCTGCCGCGTCTTCATCTGCTCTGCGACGCACTCGCGGCCTGTGGGTCCGCGGCTGTCGTGGCGGGGCCCGAGCTGGAGGCGCTGCTGGCGTCCACGCATCCGCAGTCGGCCTGCACGGTGATCGAGGCCGCGGGACCCGCGGCGGCGCACTGCGTCCCGCATCTCGCACGGTCGGTGCGTGCTGCCGTGCAGGCGGCATCGGCAGCGCTCGGCGATCCGCGGCCGCTCGAGTCGGGGACGCAGTCGGCGACCCGACCGCCGGTCGGCGAACGGCGCGCGGCCGGACTCGGGGCGCCGTGGATCACCGCGCTCACCGTCGCCCGGACCCGCTTCGCCGTCGACGGCGACGAGAGGGCGCTGCTGGACACCGTGGACGCCGTGCTCGCCTTGACGGCGCCCCTGCGCCGGGACGCGGAGACGGGGTGGGAGGACGGCCGTCCGAAGTCGGCGGAGGCGGCCGCGAGGGCGCGTGACGCGGCGGGGCTCGCGAACGCCCTGGCCCGCTGTCTCGCCCCGCTCGGACCGGGAGCCGGGGCGAGCCGGACCACCTGGCCCGAGCGCTGGCTGCGCGCACAGGAGCGGCGGTGGCGAAGCCACGAGGCCGTCGCCGTCGCCCGGGCGCACGCACGCGTGACCGGCGACAGCGACCTGGCCCGCCAGGTGTTCCGACGCGTCCTGGACTCGGGGCCCGGCACGGCCTACAGCCAGATCGAGCTGGCCGCGTTGCGGGCGGTCGCGGAACTGAGGCCCGAGGCACGGGAGTTCGCACCGCTGCTGCGCGCCTGTCTCGACCGGGACGAGCGGGTCGTCGACGGCGGCGGCTGGCGGGGCATGGCGCTGGACGACGAGGTGCAGCACCTCGCCGCGACCGCGCTGGCCGCCGCCGGACTCACTCCGCCTGCCGCCCCGACGGGCTGAACGCGCGGCGGACGCGGGGCGGTTGTTATTCCGTGGCGTGCAGCGGGCGTACGCCTTTATGGTGGGCGTGAGACGTGCGGTGGCCGTAGGCCCCGCCATGAGCCGTGTGAGAAACGGGAGGTGTGACCGATGACTGTCGCCGAGACGGCTGCTGTCCGCAGCAACGAGACGTTCGTCCACTCCACCTCCGCGGTCTCCGGCTGACCACGTCCTCTTCCGCGCGCCCGTGAGCGCGCCGCCGGGGCCGCCCCTGTGAAGGGTCCCCCTTGAGTTCCTCGTCTTCCGTTCCCTCTTCTGTTCCTTCTTCTGTTTCCTCCTCTGCCTCTTCCTCCCTTTCTTCTGTTTCTTCCGAATCTCCGTCGCATCTGCTCGCCGTCTACGGCTGGGACGAGGACTGGGAGGCCGAGTTCGCTCCTCACGCCGAGCGGGGTCTCGTGCCCGGCCGTGTCGTACGGGTCGACCGAGGCCTGTGCGACGTCGTGACCCCGGCCGGGATCGTCCGCGCCGACACCGAGTTCGTCGTGCCCCGCGACCCGCTGAAGGTCGTGTGCACGGGGGACTGGGTCGCCGTCGACCCCGAGGGCGAGGACCCGCGGTACGTACGGACGCTGCTGCCGCGTCGTACCGCCTTCGTGCGTTCCACCTCCTCCAAGCGGTCCGAGGGGCAGATCCTCGCCGCCAACGTCGACCACGCCGTCATCGCGATGTCCCTGGCCGTGGAACTCGACCTCGGCCGCGTCGAACGGTTCCTGGCGCTGGCCTGGGAGTCCGGCGCGCAGCCCGTCGTCGTGCTCACCAAGGCCGACCTCGTGCCCGACCCGGTCGGGCTGTCGTACCTCGTCCAGGACGTCCAGACCAGCGCGCCCGGCGTGCCGGTGCTCACCGTCTGCGCGCGGGACGGCGAGGGCGTCGAGGAGCTCGCCGAACTCGTCGGGCGGGGCACCTCCGTGCTGCTCGGGGCGTCCGGCGCGGGCAAGTCGACGCTTGCGAACGCGCTGACGGGCGAGGACGTCATGGAGGTCCAGGCCACCCGCGACCTGGACGGCAAGGGGCGGCACACGACGACCACCCGCAATCTGCTGACGCTGCCCGGCGGAGGCGTCCTCATCGACACGCCCGGCCTGCGCGGCGTCGGCCTGTGGAACGCCGGCGGCGGCGTCGGGCAGGTCTTCTCGGAGATCGAGGGGTTCGCCCAGCAGTGCCGGTTCCATGACTGCGCACACGAGTTCGAGCCGGGGTGTGCGGTGCTGGCCGCCGTCGAGGACGGGGAGCTGCCCGTGCGCCGGCTGGAGAGCTACCGCAAACTCGTCCGGGAGAACCAGTGGATCGTCGCCAAGTCCGACGCGCGCGTGCGCGCCGACGTCCGCCAGGACTGGAAGCGGAAGCAGGCCGCGGGCCGGGCGGCGGCGGACGCCAAGCGGGGGCACGGGCCCTGGCGTCCCATGCCCTTGCAGTGAGCCGGTCGCTGTCACCGGTCTCAGCGCAACCGGCGTGACCGGCCTCGGCGCAACCGGTCCGAGCGCAACCGGTCCGAGCGCAACCGGTCCCAGCGTCACGTCCGATTTCCGCTAGCGCGGTCTTCGTCGCGGGCGAAGACTGGGACCCATGACGGACCAGGACACGAGGTATGAGGCGGTGTGCAGCCGGGACGCCCGGTTCGACGGCGCGTTCTTCTTCGCCGTCGAGACGACCGGCATCTACTGCCGGCCCAGCTGCCCCGCCGTGACGCCGAAACGACGCAACGTCCGTTTCTTCGCGACGGCCGCCGCCGCGCAGGGCTCGGGTTTCCGGGCCTGCCGGCGGTGCCGCCCGGACGCCACCCCGGGCTCGGCCGACTGGAACGTGCGCGCCGACGTCGTAGGCCGGGCGATGCGCCTGATCGGAGACGGCGTCGTCGACCGGGAGGGCGTCGCCGGGCTCGCCGTACGGCTCGGCTACAGCGCCCGGCAGGTGCAGCGGCAGCTCACCGCCGAGGTCGGCGCGGGGCCCGTCGCCCTCGCCCGGGCGCAGCGCGCGCACACCGCGCGGGTCCTGCTGCAGACCACCGGCCTGCCGGTCACCGAAATCGCCTTCGCGGCCGGTTTCTCCAGCGTGCGCCAGTTCAACGACACGATCCGGGCCGTGTACGCGTCGACCCCCACCGAGCTGCGGGCCGCCGTGCGCACCTCCCGCCGTACGGCCACTCCGGCAGCCGGGATCCCGCTGCGGCTCGCCCACCGGGGCCCGTACCACGCGGGCGCCGTGTTCGACCTGCTGGCGGCGGAGGCCGTGCCCGGGGTGGAGGAGGTGAGCGGTCCGGCCGGCGGGCGCACCTACCGACGGACGCTGCGGCTGCCGTACGGCACCGGGATCGTCGCCGTCGACGAGCGGCCGGGCGATCCGGGCCGGGCGGCCCTGGCGGTCCATCCCGGCGGCTGGCTCGACGCCCGGCTGCACCTCACCGACCCGCGCGACCTCACCACCGCCGTGCAGCGGCTGCGGCGGCTGTTCGACCTCGACGCCGATCCGTACGCCGTCGACGAGCGGCTCGCCGCCGATCCGCGGCTGGCCCCGCTGGTCGCCGCCCGGCCCGGCCTGCGCGCGCCGGGAGCCGCCGACCCCGAGGAGTACGCCGTACGGGCTCTGGTCGGGCGGGACCCGGTCGGTCCGGCGGCGGGCACCGCGGTTGCCCCGGGTGAGGGGCGCCGCGTGTGGGAGAGGCTGGTCCGTGCCCACGGCAAGGCCCTCGACTCCCCCTGCGGCGCCCTCACCCACCTCTTCCCCGAACCGGCCGCCCTCAGCGAGGCCCCCGGCCCCCTGGGCGTGCTCGCCACCGCCCTGGCCGACGGCGCCGTACGCCTCGACCCGGGCGCCGACCGGGACGACGCGCAGGCCGCGCTGCTCGCGCTGCCCGGTCTGGACGGCCGTACCGTCGCGGCGATCCGGGCCCGCGCCCTCGGCGACCCGGACGTCGCGCCGCCCGGCGCGGACGTCCCCGACAGCTGGCGTCCCTGGCGGACGTACGCCCTTCACCACCTGCGTGCAGCGGAGGAACCCCATGTACTGGACTAGCGTCGACAGCCCCCTCGGCCCTCTGCTCCTCACCGCCGACCCGGACGGTGCGCTGACCTCCCTCTCCGTGCCCGGGCAGAAGGGCGGACGCACCGTCCAGGACGGCGTGGTCCGGGACGGCGCCGTCCCGGAAGGCCGGCGGCACGACCCGGGCCCCTTCCGCGCCGCCGAGGAGCAGCTCGCCGCCTATTTCGCCGCCGACCTGAAGGAGTTCCGGCTCGAGCTGCGCAGCGAGGGAACCGCTTTCCGCGAGCGGGTGTGGGCCGCCCTCGACTCCGTCCCCTACGGGGCGACCACGACGTACGGCGAGATCGCCGCCCGTGTCGGAGCCTCCCGGATGGCCGTGCGGGCCGTCGGAGGGGCGATCGGGGCCAACCCGCTGCTGATCGTGCGGCCCTGTCACCGCGTCATCGGCGCGGACGGCTCGCTGACGGGGTACGCGGGCGGGCTGGAGCGCAAGGTCCGGCTGCTGACGCTGGAGGGCTCGCTCGACGGCACCGCCCACTAGGGGTCTAGGCGTCGGTCTCCTCCAGCCCCCAGCTGTGGATGCGCCGCGGATGGATCCGGATCAGCTCCTCGCTGAAGTGCGCGCCCAGATCGTGCGGGCCCGTCAGCAGCTCCGCCTCGCCGCGGATGTCGACGCCCCGCACCTTCCAGGGGCGGAGACTGGCGATGTCGTCGACGACCAGCGCGACCTTCGGGTTCTTCTGGAGGTTCCGCCACTTCTTGGTGGTCCCCATCGCGTAACCGCCGACCAGGATGGTCCCGTCGTCCTGCGGAAAGAAGCCCACCGGGTTCGCCTGGGGCTGGCCCTGCGGATCGACGGTGGCCAGCCGCCCCAGCCGCTGCGTCCTCAGATACTCGCGCTCGGCCTCGCTGAATTCGGTCATGGCGGCAGCCAAGCACGCGGCGGGGGCGGGCACATCGGCTGTTCGTCCTAAGACCCACGCGAAAACGGTTACGACTGTGTCGGTGGCCCCTGTTAGCCTCCAGCGGCCCGTACGACACAGGCGATCCACAGCACGTTCGACAGGGGAGGGCGGACTTGAACAGTCCGAAGCAGAACGGCAGTTGGCGAAGATCCCGTCGGCTTTGCGGGGTGGGGCTCTTCGTGGCCGGAGCGCTGGGCGCCCTGGCCGCACCGGGCGCGGCCTTCGCGGCCGAGAACCTTCCGCCGCTTCAGCCGCTGGTGCAGGACCTGCAGACCGGCAGCCGGCCGTGCGCGTCGGGGGCGGACAAGGCGTACGTACCGACGCCGCCCACGGTCAGCGCCGTACTGTACGACCCTGAGGAGGACAACCAGCCGGCCGAAGCCAATCTCGTCAAGGGCGAGTTCGAGGCCTGGTGGACCGGTCCGGACGGGGTGGAGCAGCGCCGTACCCACACCACGCCCGCCACGTTGTCGGGGTACCGGCAGCAGTGGCGGATGCCCGCGGACCTGCTCGCCGACGTACCCGCCGACACCACGGTGTCCTGGCGTGTGCGCGCCGACGACGGCACGGCGACGTCCGCGTGGAGTTCCGAAGGAACCGGTTTCGCCTGTGACTTCGTCCAGGACACCGAGAACCCGGCCGCCCCGGTCGTCACCTCCGCCGACTACCCCGACGACGGCGCCTGGCACGACGGCGTCGGCGTGTACGGCGCCTTCACCGTGGACTCGCCGTCCCCCGACGTGGCGTCCTACGTCTACAGCTTCATCGGCGGCCCCCAGGTGACCGCCCGGCCCGACGAGCTCGGCGGCCCCCTCACCATCCGCCACCTGCCGCTCAAGGCGGCCCCGGACTATCTGACCGTGCGCGCCCTCGACCGCGCCGGCCGCAGCAGCGGCACCGTCACCCACTTCTTCCGCGTCCAGTCGGGCCGGACCCCGGTGGCCCGCTGGACGCTGGCCGACGCGCCGGGCTCGACGACGGCCGCCGCCGAGAGCGGACCGGCGGCCCGGGCGGGATCCGGCGTGACCTTCGGGGCGACCGCGCCGCGGGGCACGGCGCTGACCTCGACGGCCGAACTGGACGGCGGGGACCAGGCCTTCCTCACCCCCGACGCCCCGGCGGTCGACGTCCGCGACACCTTCGCGGTGGGCGCCTGGGTGCGCCCGTCCCGCACGGACCGCACGATGACCGTGGCCGCCCAAGACGCGGGCGACAGCACCGGCTCCGGGTCCGGGTTCGCGCTCGGCCTGCGTGTCGAGGACGACCGGCCCGTCTGGTCCTTCGACTTCGCCGGGGCCCGGGTGTCCGGCGGAGCGCCCGAGACCGGCGAGTGGGCCCATCTGCTGGCCCTGTACGACGTCGAGACCGGCAAGGCACAGCTCTACGTCAACGGAGAGCCGGTCGGCACGGCGGTCCCGGTCGAGCCCGCCGACTCCGCCGGGACCGCAGACTCCGCCGGAGATCTCCAGATCGGCCGGATCCGGCAGGACGGCGACCACCGGCAGCAATGGCAGGGCACGCTGGGCGACGTCCGGGCCTACGACCGGGTCGTGGTCCCGGACGAGGTCACCCAGCTGGCGTACCGCAAACCCGCCCTGCTCGGCCACTGGTCCCTGGAGAACGCCTCGGACGGGGCGAGCCCCGAGCAGAACGGCGGCGACCCGCTGCGGCTCGGCGCCGGCGCGTCGATCCACCGCGGGCCGGACGGCTCCTGCATCCCCGACCTCGACCCGGACTGCCCGGACGTGCCCTACGCCCTCGTCGGCGACGGCCACCTCCAACTGGACGGCGAGAACGGGTACGCCGCCGCGGCGGGTCCCGTCGTGGACACCTCCGACAGCTTCACCGTCGGCGTCGTCGTCCGGCTCGCCGACGCCGACCCGGCAGGGCCGATGACCGTGCTCTCGCAGGCCGGCGAGCACACGGACGCGTTCAAGGTGCGCTACGACCCCGCCGCACACGCCTGGCAGCTGATCGTGCCGCACGAGGACGCGGCCGGAGCCACGCAGAGCGTGGTGTCCCAGGTCGTGCCCGCGGACGGCGGCGAGGGCCAGGGGCACCAGATCGCCGTGGTGTACGACGACGCGAGCGACCGCATCACGCTGTACGTCGACGGCAACGCGGGCGCCGACGCCACAGCGGCCCTTCCCGACGGCTGGCGCGGCTCCGGGGCGCTCCAGATCGGCCGCGCCCGGTCCGGCGACGGATGGGGCGAGTATCTGCACGGCGACGTCGACGAGGTCCAGGCCTACCAGGGAGCGCTGAGGGCCAGGGACATCAGCGGCCTCGGCCACGGAACCGATCCCTGCATCTGCCTGTGACCCCACCCTGACCCCACCCTGACCCCACCGAGGACGAGGACGAGGACGAGGAGGCTGCGGGGGTGGCCGGACGGCCGTAGGTCACCCCCACAGCTCCGCCCCCAGCCACGCCCCCGCGATCAGCAGACAGGTGAACAGCTCCGCCAGGACGCTCCAGCCTCCCGCGCGCATCGCCGTGCGCAGCGCCGCCCGGGCCTCGCCGTCACGGCCGAGGCGCAGGCGTTCGGAGAGGTAGACGCCGCCGAGGAAGCCGGGGATCGCGCCGAGCACGGGGACCAGGAAGAAGCCGAGGAGCGCCCCGCCTCCCGCGTACGCCGCCATCCGAGGGGTCGCCCCGCTCTCCCGCAGCCGTCGGGGCGGCAGGGCCCAGCGCACCACCTGGCACAGGAAGAGGGCCACCGTCGCGCCCACGAGCACCGCCCAGGCGACCGGCCGCGGATCCTTCAGGGCCCACCACAGGACCGCGGCCCACACCAGCCACGATCCCGGCACCCCGGGCACCAGCACTCCGCACAGGCCGAGCAGGATGACCAGCCCGACCAGCAGGAGTTCCCACGCTCCCATCTGCCCAGCCTGCCCGAGTCCGGGAGAACGCGCAGGTCAAGCGCTACGACGCGGTCACCGCTCCCGGGTCACCCAGCCCCGTTCGTAGGCGTGCCAGCCCAGCTGCAGTCGGGTCGACGCCCCCGTCAGCTCCATCAGCCCCTTCACCCGGCGCTGTACGGTCCGCAGGCCCAGGTCCAGCTGCTTGGCCACGCTCGCGTCGGTCAGTCCGGCCAGCAGCAGGGAGAGGATCTCCAGGTCGGCGGCGTCGGGGCCGTCCGGGCCCTGCTCGGTGACGCCGTTCGCGCCGAGCCGCAGCGGCAGGGCCTCCCGCCACACCGACTCGAACAGTCCCGACAGCAGCTCCAGCAGCCCGCTGGCGTGCACCACCAGCGCGGCGGGCTCCGCGGAACGGCCGGTGAGCGGTACCAGGGCGAGCGAGCGGTCGGCCACGACGAGCTTCGTCGGGACCCGGTCCACGACCCGCACCTGTTCCTCGCGCTCCAGGGCGGCGGTCAGCTCCGTGATGCCGTGCGGCTGGTCGAGCACCTCCCGTTCCAGGACGACGCGGTAGCGCACCCCGCGGGCGGCCGCCCGCTCCTCGGCGTCGTTCTCCCGGCCGGTCACGGCCACCGGGGTGCCGGTGACCAGCGCGCACACCTCGTCGCTCGCCCCGAGCTGGAGCTGCAGAAACCGCTGGGAGACCGCAGCGGCGCCGGTCACCACCTCGACCAGGTCGTGCACCGCCGGTTCGGCCGCCCCCGCCCGGTACTCCTCGGCGAGCAGCGCCGCCGCCAGCTCCGCCCGCTCCAGCTCGTGCCGTTGCTGGGTGAGCAGCGCGCCCAGCGCGACGCCCGGCGGCGCGGCGACCCAGCGACCGGGCCGGCCCGAGGACTGGGCCGCCAGACCGTGCCGCTCCAGCCGGCGCAGCGCACGCTCGGTGTCGTGCTCGCCGAGCGTCAGCCGGCGCGCGAGATCGGGCACGTCGGCGGCGCCCACGGACACCAGCGCCCGGTACGCCGACTCGTGCGTCTCGTCGAGCCCTATCGCTCCCAGCATCGGGGGCCGTCCCTCCTCGAACTTCCCGCGGGTGGCGGAAAAAAGCCACGGCGCAAACCCGCCGTCGCACATCATCGCCGTACCACCGGTCACTCTGCCAAGGTGTGGCCACGGCGGGAATACGTGATCATCCGCAATCGACGGCGATCGCGTAGGGATATGCGGCGATCGCCCATCGGCCTGCCTCGAACGGCTGGGATCAGTTGCGACCAGTTGTGACCAGCGGCCATCTGCTGCGATCAGCTCCGGACGCTCGGGGCCACCGCCCCAGTCGCCCAGAAGTCGCTCAGAAATCACCCAGAACGTGATCCGGGCTCATGTCGCGCAGGGGCGCACAGGGGATCTGGGCCCGGGTCACCCCAAGGTCGCCGGGCGGTTCTCCCGTGGGGGGTGGAGCCGCCCGGCGATCTTCATCGCCCGCCCGTCGTACGCCTGTTCGTCTTGGCGCATTTTCCGGATGCCCCGTTTTCATACGGCCCGTGCGGTGGACAATTAGGGGCATGAGCCAGCAGGGGGGAAGGCCCACCGGTCACGACGACGACTGGTGGGGGCAGCTGTACGACGACTCCACCGAGGACGCGGGCCCCACGGCCACCGCCGACTCCCTCGACGACCGCTTCGCCTCGGCGACGGGAGCGGTCCGCCCGACGGGGACGGGGGGCGCAGACGGCACCGGGAGCGCCACGGGTTCCGGGAGCACCGCGGAGACCGACCCGGCGGTTACGGCGGATACGGCGCCTGCGGCGGAGGCCGTCGTGTCGGAGCACCGGGCAGATCGGCTCGGCCCCGGCGCGCGGACCGACTGGTGGACGCCGGACGGCTCGACGCCGACCGGGGTCGCGTCCCCGCCTTCTCCCGGGCCCCAGCCTTCTCCCGGGCCCCCGCCTTCCCCCGGGCCCCAGCCTTCTCTCCCGCCCCCGCAGGCCGCCGCGGTCCCGCCGCCCCGGAACCCTCCCGGCCTACGCGTCGCCCCCGCGCCCGCCTCTGCGCCTCGTCCGCCGATGCCCCAGCGCGCCCCCTGGGAGCCGCCCCCGGACACCCCTCCCGGCCCCACCACCTTCCCTCCCCGCCCCACGACCCTCCCGCCCGGCCCCCTGCCCGCAGGGTTCGCCGAACAGGCCCCCACCGGCCCGGCGCTCACCGCGCCCGCCTCACCGGACGCACCCTCCGCCGCCCACCCCCTGTCGCCCCCGCTCGCCCCCACCACCTCAGGCAGCGGCACGGCGACCCCCCTCCCACCCACTGCCGTTCCCACCCCCACCCCCACCGCCCTCGACCTCCCCGTCTCCCTCCCCCGCCTCAAGGACGCCTCCAAGCCCTATGTGGGCTCCGGGCCGCCCACCTACGACGCCGAGCCCACCGCCCTGCCGCCCGCCGACCCGGACGACCTCGACGACCTGGTCGCCGACACCGTCCTCGACGGGGCCCGGTACGGGGTCTGCGCGCTGCGGGCCGTGTCGGTGCGCGGGGACTCCGCGCGGTACCGGGGCGAGCCGCGCCGGGACGCCCTGCTCACCGCCCGCTTCGGGACCGGCGAGCAGGCGTTGATCCTGGTCGCGATGGCGACCGGCGCCCGCGCGACCCCGCGAGCGCACCTCGCGGCGGCCGAGGCGTGCCAGTGGATCGGGCGGGCCGTGGGCCGCAGCCATGTCCGGCTCGCCGAGGACATAAGGGCCGGCCGGCGCGGCGACCTGAAGTCGGGCCTGCACCGTCTCACCGACCGCAGCCTCGGCCGGCTCCGCGCCGGCGCCGCCGAACGCGGCCTGGAGCCCGACGAGTACACGGCCACCCTGCGCTGTCTCCTGCTGCCCGCCGACCCCGAGTGCCGTACGCGCGTGTTCTTCGGCGTCGGCGCCGGGGGACTGTTCCGGCTGCGCGGCGGCGAGTGGCAGGACATCGAACCGCGGGCCGGCGAGATCGCCGGCGAACCGGTCGTCGGGTTCGGCTCGCTGCCCGCGGAGACGCCCGCGGGCGACCGGCTCACCATGGACCTCGGCATCACGACTCCGCCGAGCCCCTACGACCCGCCCCCCGAGCCGCCCCGCGAACCCTTCCGCTTCCGTGCCTCCGTCGCCCGCCCGGGTGACACGCTCCTGATGTGCACGAGCGGCCTCGCCGAACCCCTGCGCGGCGAGCCCGAACTGGCCGCGCACCTGACGGCACGCTGGTCGGACCCGGCCCCGCCCGGTCTGGCGGACTTCCTCGCCGACGCCCAGGTCAGGGTCAAGGGCTACGCCGACGACCGCACGGCGGCAGCCGTCTGGGAGGCGTAACCGCGCCGCCGCGGCCACTGTGGAGGGAGGGACTCGAGGAATCCCGGGGAGACCTGGGGGAACCCGAGAAAACCTGAGGAGACCGCAGCGGAAACCGAAGGGGTGCGTCGATCCATGGCCAAGCAGAACGTCGCCGAACAGTTCGTGGACATCCTCGCCCGCGCGGGGGTGGAACGCCTCTACGGTGTCGTCGGGGACAGCCTCAACCCCGTGGTGGACGCGGTGCGCCGGCACTCCGGGGTCGAGTGGATCCAGGTCCGCCACGAGGAGACCGCCGCCTTCGCGGCCGGGGCGGAGGCCCAGGTCACCGGGAAGCTGGCCGCCTGCGCGGGCTCCTGCGGACCCGGCAACCTCCACCTCATCAACGGCCTCTACGACGCCCACCGCTCCGCGGCCCCCGTCCTCGCCCTCGCCTCCCAGATCCCCTCCAGCGAAATCGGTCTCGGCTACTTCCAGGAGACCCACCCCGATCAGCTGTTCCGCGAGTGCAGCCACTACAGCGAGCTGATCTCCAGCCCGAAACAGATGCCTCGGCTGTTGCACACCGCGATCCAGAACGCGGTCGGCCGCAGCGGGGTCAGCGTCGTCTCCCTCCCCGGTGACGTCGCCTCCGCGCCCGCCCCCGACAAACCTGTCGAAACCGCTCTCGTAACGGCCCGGCCCACCGTCCGCCCCGGCGACGCCGAGCTCGACGCGCTCGTCCGGCTGATCGACGACGCCGACAAGGTCACCCTGTTCTGCGGCAGCGGCACCGCCGGAGCGCACGCCGAGGTCATGGAGTTCGCCGGGCGGATCAAGTCCCCGGTGGGACACGCGCTGCGCGGCAAGGAGCACATCCAGTACGACAACCCCTACGACGTCGGGATGAGCGGTCTGCTCGGCTACGGCGCCGCCTACGAGGCCACCCACGAGTGCGATCTGCTGATCCTGCTGGGCACCGACTTCCCGTACAACGCCTTCCTGCCCGACGACGTGAAGATCGCCCAGGTCGACGTGCGGCCCGAACACCTCGGCCGGCGCTCGAAGTTGGACCTCGCGGTCTGGGGTGACGTGCGCGAGACGCTGCGCTGTCTCATCCCGCGGGTGCGGGTCAAGGACAGCCGGCGCTTCCTCGACCGGATGCTGAAGAAGCACGCCGACGCCCTGGAGGGGGTGGTGAAGGCGTACACCCGCAAGGTGGAGAAACACGTCCCCCTCCACCCCGAGTACGTCGCCTCCGTACTCGACGAACTCGCCGCCGACGACGCCGTGTTCACCGTCGACACCGGGATGTGCAACGTCTGGGCCGCCCGTTACCTCACCCCCAACGGCCGCCGCCGCGTCATCGGTTCCTTCTCCCACGGCTCGATGGCGAACGCGCTGCCCATGGCGATCGGCGCCCAGTTCACCGACCGCCGCCGCCAGGTCGTGTCGATGTCCGGCGACGGCGGCTTCTCCATGCTGATGGGCGACTTCCTGACCCTGGTGCAGTACGACCTCCCCGTGAAGGTCGTGCTGTTCAACAACTCCTCGCTGGGCATGGTGGAGTTGGAGATGCTGGTCGCGGGCCTGCCTTCGTACGGCACGACCAACAAGAACCCCGACTTCGCCGCCGTCGCCCGCGCCTGCGGCGCCCACGGCGTGCGCGTCGAGAAGCCACGGCAGCTCGCCGGCGCGCTGAAGGACGCCTTCCGGCACAAGGGCCCGGCCCTCGTCGACGTCGTCACCGACCCCAACGCCCTCTCCATCCCGCCGAAGATCAGCGCCGAGATGGTGACCGGGTTCGCCCTGTCCGCCTCGAAGATCGTGCTGGACGGCGGAGTGGGCCGGATGCTCCAGTTGGCCCGCTCCAACCTCCGCAACGTGCCGCGCCCGTAGGGCCTGTCCCGGCAGGGACAGGTCGCGGCAGGCCGGGACACAGCGGCTCAGTCGGTGGCGGGGACCCACTTGCGCTCGCCGTTGTCCGAGCCGTACCAGTAACGTGGCAGCCCCTTGATCGCACTCGTGCGGAACGGGCGGCCGTGGTCGTCGACGCGGACCGTGCCGGTGCGGCCCTGGGACGACCAGTCGAGCTCGAGGTACCAGTCGCAGTCGCAGGCGTCCGTCCGCGCGGTGACGAGCAGCACCTCCGGGTCCGTGGAGGACACGCGGTAGGGCATGCTCACCGCCGGGATCGGGGTGCCCGAGTCGTTGCCGGCGATCGAGTGCGCCACGGGGCGGTCCTTGTCCAGGTCGACCGCGAAGTAACGCTTGCCGAGTGCGCCGCCGCAGCCCTGGTCCATGGCGTACACGGTGCCCGGCGCGGGCGTGGTCCGGCCGACGACCCGCACCCGCAGCGCCGTCAGGACGACGGCGGTGGAGCTGCGGCCCTGCACCGAGATCTCCACGTTCGTCTCCCGCCCGTGCACGGCCCCCTGAGCCGACGCCCAGGGCCCGGCGTCCTGCTCCGCCGGGGGCGGCGGAACCTGTGCCGGCGGCTTGTCGATGACGTAGTCATGGCTGCAGTTGAGCGCCCAGACCTGGGAATCGGCGGTCCAGACGAGCGGTACGCCCGAGGCGGGGGCCGAGGCCGCGCCGCCGGCCGGGGCGGCGTCCGGGGAGGGAGAGGTCCCGCCGGAGCGTGGGGCGGGCGAGGCGGTGCCGGGCGTGGGGGAGGCGGTGACGCCGGCGGTGGGCGTGGACGAGGACAGAGGGGTCGTGGAAACCGTTGTTCCGGAGGGGTGGCCGGTGGCGGAGGAGCGGTCCGTGTCGGCGGCGGGCGAACGGGTGCCGCCCGGCAGCGCGGACAGGGTGCCCAGGGTGGCGAGGAGCGCGCAGGCGACAGCGATCAGGACCGTGCTGCGCCGGCGGCGGTACCAGGGGCGGGGCGGGGCCTGGTTCTCGTGAGGCGCCCGGGCATCCGTCTTCTCGTCCGGCGATTCTTGCGTCGCCTGCGCTTGTGAGGGCTGCGGTGCGGTCTCCGGTGTCTGTGGTGATTCCGGCGCCCCCGCCGCCCGAGGCCGCTGCCGTGCCGCCACCGCGTGCAGCCATCGCCGGTGCAGCTCGAGGCGTTCCTCCGGCGACGCCCCGCAGAACTCCGCCAGCCGTTCGAGGGGAGCGAAATCCTGTGGAACCGCTTCCCCGGCGCAGTAGCGGTGCAGCGTCGAGGTGTTCATGCCCAGCCGGCGCGCGAGGGAGCCGTAGCTGCGATCCGTGCGCTCCTTGAGCTCCGTCAGCAGCGCCGCGAACTCCGCCACCTCGTGCGCACCGCTCGGATCCTTCGCACCGTTTCCGTCGGTCCCGTCTTTCCCGTCTTTCCCGCCATACCCGTCGTGCGCATCGCCATCCGTCGAGGTCGACACCGTTCCCCCGTGCTCGTCCGGACTCGTACGGTCCCGTACGGCCCTGTCCCGGCCCGGGCGGTCATCCCAGGCACCCGTATACCTGCACGTCAGATGACCTGGGATGGTTCCACCGCCGCCGATCGGGCGAGGGCCGTTGCATCGGGCGGCCGGGACGGCCGATGCTCTTGGTGTCGCACCGACCGGGACCGGACCGACCAGCCGGCGCCGGGGGCGACCCCTTCCCACCCATGCACCGACTCACGGGGGACACCCATGCCCAAGCGCACCCGAGCAGGCAGGCTCGCCGCGCTCACCGCCCTCACGGCCGCAGGCCTCGCCCTCGGCGCCGTGCTCTCCGCCCCGGCGGGCGCCGCTCCGGCCCGCGCCGCCGCCCCGAAGCCGCCCGGCTTCCTCTCGGCCTCGGACCTTCCCCCGCACTCCTCCTCGTCCTGGACGGCCGGCAAGGTCACCCCCGGCGTGCCGGAGGAGGTGGAGACGGACCGTTGCCTCGGCATGGCGCTGGGCGACGGCCGGGACTCCTGGTACCGGGACTTCCGGACCGACCTCGACACGAGCGCCCGTCAGGTCAGCGTCGAGTTGTCGAGCGTCAGCGCGGCGAAGGGACGGTTCTCGCGGCTGAACCGGGACATCAAGTCCTGCCCCACGTGGATCGAGCAGGCCGACCCGGAGACCGAGGCCACGCTCAAGGACTACGGGAAGCTCACCGTCGAGGAGGGCGCCCACGTCTACGGCCTGCACACCGAGACCTCCTGGGGCGCGACCGACATCCGCCTCCTCTCCGTCGGCCGGGACGGCACGACGGTGACGGTCGTGGACTGGGGTCAGCTGGGCGACTTCGGCGACGCCCCGGTGAAGGCCTTCAAGAAGACGACCGTCACGGCCGTCAACAAGCTCCACTGACCGCACGACCTTCGACCGCACGACACCTGACCGCCCGACCCCCGACCCCACGACCACCACAGCCAGACCACACCCAGGAAATACGGGGAAAACGTACATGACCAGCAAGAACATCACCCGCCGCCGTACCGCCCTGGCCACCGGCCTCGCGTTGGCCCTCGGCCTCGGCGTGACCGCCCAGGCGTCCGCGGGCAGCCCGCGCAGCGTCAGCGGCAAGCCGTCCGACAACATCACCCGCATCGCCGACTTCTACGGCGCCTACATCGACGCCGTGAGCGACGAGAACGCCGGCAAGCTCCCGGACGAGCTGCGGCGGCACTACCTCACCGCGGCCTTCCAGAAGGAGCTGAAGGCCTGGGAGAACAGGAACCACGCCAACGGCGTCCTGCGCGCCCAGAACGTCCCCATCGCCTGGAAGGTCACCGACAACGGCACCGCCGACCACACCGAGGCGGTCGTCACCCTCAGCTGGGGCGGCGGGGACACCACCAAGCTGATCGTCGACATGACCCGCGGCCACAAGATCTTCCACATCGGCGAGACGGGCGCCGCGGGAAGCTGATCCAGGGGCGGCGGATTCCGGCCAACTTGTCGGACCCTGTGGGGCCGGCGTCCACCTCGGGCGCCGGCCCCCCTCCGCGTCCCGGGGCCTGTCGCCGACTGCCGTACGCCTGCGGCACATACGGCAGGATCGGCAGACGCGCGTCGGCGTGCGGGGCCATCTCCTGTGGTCTGAATGTCCCGCGGTGGGTAGGCGCGAGGCCGCGCGGGCGGTCGGTTCGGGGGTCGCCGCGAGGCGTGGACGCACCGGCGCACCTCCGCCTCGGGGGAGGAGGCCGTCGGCGCGCCGATCGCACGGGTGCGCGCCCTTCAGGGGACGCTTGAGCCGCCGTAGGGCCGTCTCTGTGTCCGGCGGGTCGGGCGCGAAGGGCTCGTGGGGAGTTTGGGACGCCTGGTCCGGCGGTGGCAGGGCGCCCGGAGCGTGCCGTACGGAGCGGGTCGGCGGCACCCCCCGCACCGTAACCGCGCGGGAGGCGTGCGCTGTCGCGCCGTTCGCTCCGAGCGCCCCTGCACCAGGGCCCGGGCGTCGGCCTCGGCGCGTTTCCCGGCGGTCGGGGCGGGGCCGTGTCGGCCCTGCGGCGGCCCGGTACGGGGCTGTCTCGGCCGTGTCAGGACATGGCCGAACACCCGGTCGTCGACGATTGGACATGACTGGCGCGGTGTCGACCGGGCAAGGATCCCCGTGAACGTGTTCGAGCAGGAGGGGAACCGACATCGACACGCGGGCGGGGGTCATGGAGAGGCAGGCACGAGGAAGCGGTCCGACGGCGATCGCGAGCGCCTCGGCGGCAAGGCCGACAGCGGAGGAGACGGCCGACGACACGGCGGAGCGGACGGGGGAGCCGCAGCTCAGTCGCCGACTCGGGCGGGCGGATCTACGGGCGGTGCCCGAGGCGCGCCGGGCCGTGCGCGAACTGCTGCAGGGCTGGGGGAAGCCCGAGCGGTCGGAGACGGCGGAACTGCTCACCAGCGAGCTCGTCACCAACGCGCTCGTCCACACCGACGACGACGCGGTCCTGACGGCCACGGTCGGTCCCGACGGCCTGCGGGTGGAGGTGCGGGACTTCGTGGCCCGCCGACCGAGCCCGCGGATGCCGCGCACCGACGACGGCACGCACGGCCGGGGCCTGGTCCTGGTGCAGTCCCTCGCGGACGCCTGGGGGGTGCGGACGCACGGGGTCGGGAAGGTCGTCTGGTTCGAGCTGGACGCCCGAGCGGCGTGACCGCCGGGACGACCGGCGACAGAACCACGGGAAGGGGGCGCGACCGTCGTGGTCGCGCCCCCTTCCCATGAAGCTTCCCTGCCGGACCGTCTGAAGCTTCCCTGCCGGACCGTCAGTCCGTCAGCCGGTCCGTCAGCCGAACTGCTGCTCCAGGTCCTTGAGCTTGCGCTCGAGGGAGTCGAGACGCGGCAGGGCCATTGTGTCGTCCTCCGCGGTGAGGTCGACGCTCATCGAGTCCGAGCCGTGGCGCACGGGCTGCAGGGAGTGACGGGAGCGAGTGGGCAGCTGCTCCGTCGAGTTGGCTATGGCGGGCTCCGCGGTGGTCGCCCGCTCCAGGGCCGCCGGGGGCTCGGCCTGCCGGCCGCCACGGCCCGGGAAGCCCCGATGGCCCCGGCTGATCGCCTTCAGCTGCGCCCGCTCGACCCGCTGCTGCTCGCGACGACGCAGCTTGGTCTCCTCCTTGCGCACCTTGTCGTCGCGGACCTCGTCGACGGCCTCGTCCAGGCTGCGCACGTTCTCCAGCAGCATCAGCGACCAGGCCTTGTAGGTCTCGCGAGGGGCCCGCACCCAGCGCACGACGCGGATCTGCGGCAGCGGACGCGGCACCAGACCCTGCTCGCGCAGGGCGGCCCGGCGGGTCTGCTTCAGGGCCCGGTCGAACAGCACGGCCGCGGAGAGGGACATGCCGGAGAAGAACTGCGGGGCGCCGTCGTGTCCCAGGCCCCTGGGCGCGTGCACCCAGTTGAACCAGGCCGCCGCGCCCGCGAACGTCCACACGAGTATCCGGGAGCCGAGCGCGGCGTCACCGTGGCTGGCCTCGCGCACCGCGAGGACGGAGCAGAACATCGCCGCGCCGTCCAGGCCGAACGGCACCAGGTACTCCCAGCCGTTGGTCAGCCCGAGGTTCTGCTGGCCGAAGCCGACCAGTCCGTGGAAGGAGAGGGCTGCGGCCACGGCCGCGCAGCAGAACAGAAGGACGTAGGAAGCGGTTCCGTATATGGCTTCCTTGCGCCTGCGGCGCTCTTCGGTGCGCTCCCACGAGTCGTCCGCGTTCGCGTTCGCCCCGGAGGAGCGCTTGCCGCGCGCGAGCACCGCCACCGCCGCCAGCATGCCCAGGAGCAGTACGGCGCCCGGAAGCAGCCAGTTCAGCGATATGTCGGTCAGTCTCATCTGGGGTCCCTTGCATTGGGATAGGGCGTAACGCCCGCCATAGTGGCCCAATCCCGCCGTCCCTCAGGGGGTTTCGGGGCAAGAGGCCGCCAAGGAGGTGCAAGGGGATGCCCAGGGCGACGTTCTGCTCGAACTGCCGCTTGAGGGGCGGGAGTTGAGTTCGAATAAGACTACCCGTACGGGTGGTTCCACGGAAAGTTCCCGTGGCAGGTGAGGAAATTGTGAAGTGCCCGTAACCAAAGGGACTGACCGTAGGGGAGCAACCGCAGGGAGTCTCGTCGCGGGTGATCCTACGGGACGGTCCGGCGGGCCCTGCTCCGGGGGTGCCTGAGCGCCCCTCAACTCGCGACGGCGGCCGTGAGCTTGGCTATCCGCTCCGCGTCGCTGGTGCGCGGACACGTCTCGCAGGCGTCGTCGGCGCGCACCGTGTAGAACATGCAGCAGCTCGCCCGGTCCCGGGTGGGCAGCGGCTCGCCGTCCGGACCGGTCAGCTCACGGAAGGCCGCCGAACCGACGTACGGGCGGGTCGCGCCCGGCAGCAGCAGCTCCAGCTCGCGTTGCGCCCGCTCCTGCTCGCCGTCGCCGAACAGCGAGGCGACGTACCAGAGGCTCTCCACGATCTCGTCCGTCACCATGCCCCACAGCGCCCGGCCGCGCCGCCGCGCCAGCGGCCCGAACCCGGCGAGCACCGGCTCGTGGTGCTCGGCGAGCGCGGCCCGCACCTCCGCCCGCAGCGCCTCCTCGTCCGGGACCGTCCGCGCCCCCGGCAGCGCCGCCGCCGGGTCGCCCGGCAGACAGGCGAACGACGCGGGCGGGCGTACGGCCATCCGCATCCCGTCGCCCGTACGGTCGTACGAGACCTGCGTCACGGGGTGGCGCGGCACCCGGCGGTGCAGGAACCAGGGGACGGTGATCAGCAGGCAGGCCGGCCAGGCGTACCGGTGCAGTCCGAAGCTCGCGACGACGTCCGGGCGCGCCCGGTGTCCGTAGTCGCGCAGGGTCTGTGCCGCGTCCCAGGCCAGGAACGCCTCGAGCGCGGCCCCGCCCTGGGCGAGCTCGGCCGCCGAGACCCAGCCGCCGCCCCGGGGTGCGGGCTCGGCGGGTCCCAGCTCCGTGACGGTCAGGTCGGGGAAGACCTCCGCGAGGCGGGCGTAGGCCGCCGCCGTGGCGGACGGGGCTGTGGGCATGCCGGGACCACCGTTCGACGAGTGACGGAAGGCAAGTGACTAAAGGTAAGCCTTACCTTAGTCAGTATGGTCGGGATTTGAACTGGCGGCCAGTACGCCTAAGGTGCTTGACGGACGAGTAACAACCCGCAGTAATGACCCCAAGTGCCGACACGTCCCGAGGAGGACCCGTGGAGCAGCGTGCGCAGGGCTCCGCCGGCGCCATGGGGACTCCCGGGACTCCACTGGGCGGCGCCGGCCAGGCGGCACGGGTGCCCGCGCAGGTGCCGCGGACGGTCGACGCGGACGTCGACCGGTGCGGTCCGACGGGGTCCGCGCGCGGTGAGCACACCCACAGCGAGACGCCGATCCCGCGCCCTCGGCCGGTCGTCCAGCGCGCCTCCGTGCGCGGCCAGATCGTCGACGCGCTGCGCACCGCGCTCGTCTCCGGAGAGCTGAAGCCGGGCGAGGTCTACTCGGCGCCCGCCCTCGGCGAGCGCTTCGGGGTCTCCGCGACGCCGGTCCGCGAGGCGATGCAGCAGCTCGCGCTGGAGGGCGCCGTCGAGGTCGTCCCCAACCGGGGGTTCCGGGTGATCGTGCGGGGCGCCCGCGAGATCGCCGAGCTGGCCGAGGTGCGGGCGCTGATCGAGGTGCCGGTGATGCTGCGGCTCGCCCGTACGGTGCCGGCCGAGCGGTGGGCCGAACTGCGGCCCCTCGCCGACGCGACCGTGCGCGCGGCCGCCTCCGGGTGCCGGGCCGCCTATGCCGAGGCCGACCGCGTCTTCCATCGCGGGGTGCTCGCGCTGTCCGGCAACGAGCAGTTGGTCGGGGTCGCGGAGGATCTGCACCGGCGGGCTCAGTGGCCGCTGGTCGGAGGGGCGGCGTCGCGGGGGCGGGCGGATCTCGTCGCCGACGCGGCGGAGCATGGCGCGTTGCTGGACGCCTTGGGCTCGGGGGAGTTGGAACTGGTGCAGTCGCTTGTGCGCAGGCATTTCGCCGGCGCCGGCTGAGCCCGGTCGTTCGTCGGCGTTGGGACGCTCGCCGTGGGACCGGCGTCGACAGGCGCCCCCCGGCGCGTAGCCCCTTACGCCGTCGCAGCCGGAGGCGTGGGCGCCAACTGCCGTGCCAGCCACGTCGGTACGCCCCCCAGCAGCCGGAACAGCCGCCCCGCCTCCTCCCGTAGCCGTGACGCCTCGGGCTCGACCTCGGCGTCCGCCAGGGAGGCGAGCGCCGGGGCGGTGCCCACGAGGTAGCCCAACTCCTCCCGGATCCGCAGGGATTCGGCGAAGCCGTGCCGGGCCTCGGCGACCTCGCCGTCCCGCAGGGCGAGTCCGGCGAGGTGGCGCCAGGTGAACGACAGCAGCAGCGAGTCGGAGTGGGCCGCGGCCGCCGTGTGCGCCCGTCGGTACGCGGCCCGGGCCGCCTGCGGGGAGCGGGTGATGTTCTCCGCGAGCAGTCCGCGGCGGAAGTCCAGCAGCGCTCGGCCCGGCGCGTCCGGAGGGATCAGCGCGGCCGCCCGGCCGAGCGCGGCGCGCGCCTCGTCGACCCGGTCGCGGACCCCGTGCAGCGTGGCCGCGTAGGCGAGTTGGCCGCGTTCGCAGGCGGCCGCGCCGCGCTCCTCGTCGTCGTGGGCGAGCGCCTCCGCCGTGCGCAGCGCGTCCTCGGCGTCCTGCCAGCCCTGCTCGGTGTACATACAGCGCTCGACGAGCAGTCCGGCCCGCTGGATCGAGCCCTGCGCGGTGTCGGGTGGGAGCAGAGCGGCGGCGTCGGCCCAGCAGGCCCGCGAGCGCAGCCGCCATACCGCGGTCTGGAGGGGGTCGTCACCTGAGGTCGTTCCAGTACCGGACATGGCGGAATACGCCACGTTGCCCTCCCCGAGCGCGCCGTCGAGCCATGAGTGAGTGGTGCGCGCATCTCAGCACGAACCGCGGCACCGGGCCAAGGGGGCGGGTGAAGGATTTCACAAAGTCGTGGGACTCTGGCCCCGGGAGGTTTCGGCTTCGTCCTCAGCTCATCCGCAGCGCCAGGAAGAAGTCCAGCTTATCCTCGAGGCGCGACAGGTCACGACTCGTCAACTGCTCGATCCGTCCGACCCGGTAGCGCAGCGTGTTGACGTGCAGGTGCAGCCGGGAGGCGCACCGGGTCCAGGAGCCGTCGCAGTCCAGGAACGCCTCCAGCGTCGGGATCAGCTCGGCGCGGTGGCGGCGGTCGTAGTCGCGCAGAGGGTCCAGCAGCCGGGCGGTGAAGGCCCGCCGGACGTCGTCGGGGACGAAGGGGAGCAGCAGCACGTGCGAGGCCAGCTCCTGGTGCCCGGCGGCGCACACCCGGCCGGGGCGGGCGGCGGCCACCCGCCGGGCGTGGCGGGCCTCCTCCAGCGCCCCGCGCAGCCCCTCCGCCGAGTGCACGGCCGCGCTGACGCCCAGCGTGAGCCGGCCGTCGCCGTCGAGACCTGAGGAAAGCGGCTCCCGGACGGTTGCCAGCAGCGCGTCGGCCAGGACGCCGGTCTCGGAGCCGTCGTGCTCGCTCGACACCGACGGCAGCGGCACCAGGGCGATCGCCTCGTCGCCGGTGTGGGCGACGGCGATGCGGTCGGAGGGCTCGGGGCCGGTGGCCAGCGGGTCGACCAGGATCTCCTCCAGCAGCGACTGGGCGGCCGGCCCGGCCTCGATCCCGGCGCCCTCCCACTCGACGCGCGCCACCACGATCTGCCAGTGCGGGGCGGCCCCCAGACCGGGCAGCAGCACCGGCGCGGCCACCCGCAGCCGCGCCGCGATCTCCGACGGGGCCGCGCCCGTCTGGACCAGCTCCAGGACCTCCTGGGCGAGCCGTCGGCGCACCGTGCGCGCCGCGTCCCGGCGCTCGCGCTCCACCGCGATGAGCTGGGTGACGCCCTGGAGCAGGTCGAGCCGCTCCGCCGCCCACTCCCCGGCGTCCGCCTCGACGGCCAGCAGCCAGTCCGACAGCACACTCTCGCGTACGTCCCGCAGGTCGCGTACATCTCGTGCGACCCGTGTATCCCGTGCGTCTCGCGGAGACTGCGGGGACTGCTGGGGAGGTGCGGCCTGCGGGAGCTGTGGGGAGCGGCCGGTGCTGTGGATCGGGAACAGGGAGTACGTCGTGCCGCCGAGGGCCGTGCGGTGCGGGCCGCGCCGGCCGCCGCGGACGGCCGCCAGATGCTCCGACGCGAGCTTCGCGCACACCTCGACCGGGAGCCCCCGGCCCGCCGTCTTGGGGCCCGCGATGAGCCGTCCGGCGGGGGAGAGGACCCAGGCGCGCAGGTCCAGGTCGGAGCCGAGCAGGTCCAGGACCACGTCCGGGCCGCCGCCCGCCGGGCCCGAGGTCATCATCCGGCGGTGCCGGTCGACCACGGCCGCGAGGTCCCCCGCGCGCTCGCCGGACACCTGCCGTACGACGTGCTCGGTGATCGTCGCGAACGCCACCGACTCGTGCACCGCGAACAGCGGCAGCCGGTGCCGGGCGCAGGCCGCGACCAGGTCTTCGGGGACGGCCCCCAGCTCGGCCTCGCCGGCCGCCAGCGCGGTCACCCCGGCCTGCACCAGGATCTGGACGAAGGGGTCGGAGTCCGCCGCGTCCCGGCGCCACGCCAGGCCGGTCAGCACCAGCTCGCCGCCGGAGAGGTAGCGGCTCGGGTCCCGCAGGTCGGTGGTCATGACACCGCGTACCGAGCGGTCCAGCTCGTCCTCGCCGCCGAGGAGCCTGAGGCCCAGCGCATCGGTGTCCAGCAGTGCGCGCAGCCGCATCTCGTCGCCGCCGTTTCCTTGTCTAGAAATCTACGATGGATCCTGCTCGCGCAGTCGCCGCCGCGTTCTTCGATCGCCAGGCTTGTTTCCTACGTTTCCACAGGAAAACGAGGAGGTTGCCGAAGGCCTCTGTTCATACGAATCTACAAGATGCCTGGGTCGACCAGCCAACTCCTTCATGGTTTCGGTGACTGACCCCGTTGGAGTACAGCCCTGTGTACTGGCCCCACTGAGCGTGAACAGGACATGAACGAGCCGGGCCCGCCGCACCCGATTCTGGCTCGATCCGAACGACGCACACGTGACTCACTAGACTCACGAGACGAAGAAGAGAGCCGGTCATGGACTTCCTTCGCCCCGCCAGCTGGGAGGAGGCGCTCGCCGCGAAGGCCGAGCACCCCACCGCTGTGCCGATCGCGGGCGGCACCGATGTGATGGTCGAGATCAACTTCGACCACCGTCGGCCCGAGTACCTGCTCGACCTCAACCGCGTCGGCGACCTCTACGAGTGGGAGGTCGGCGAGGAGAGCGTACGGCTCGGCGCCTCCGTGCCGTACACCAGGATCATGGAGGCGCTGCGCGGCGAACTTCCGGGGCTGGCCCTGGCCTCGCACACCGTGGCCTCCCCGCAGATCCGCAACCGCGGCGGAGTCGGCGGCAACCTCGGCACCGCCTCCCCGGCCGGCGACGCCCACCCCGCCCTGCTGGCGGCCGGCGCCGAGGTCGAGGCCGAGTCGGTGCGCGGGACGCGGCGGATCCCGATCGACGACTTCTACACCGGCGTGAAGCGCAACGCGCTCGCCCCCGACGAGCTGATCCGCGCCGTCCACGTCAAGAAGGCCGACGGCCCGCAGCAGTACTCCAAGGTCGGCACCCGCAACGCCATGGTCATCGCCGTGTGCGCCTTCGGTCTCGCCCTGCACCCCGAGACCCGGACCGTCCGCACCGGCATCGGCTCGGCCGCGCCGACCCCCGTCCGGGCGAGGACCGCCGAGGACTTTCTGAACGCGGCACTCGAAGAAGGCGGGTTCTGGGACAACGGAAAGATCATCGCCCCGTCCGTCGCCAAGCAGTTCGCCGACCTGTGCGCCGCCGCCTGCAACCCGATCGACGACGTCCGGGGCACCGCGAGCTACCGCCGCCACGCCGTCGGCGTCATGGCCCGCCGCACGCTGACCTGGACCTGGGAGTCCTACCGCGGCGCCGGCCGCGCCTCGTACCGGAAGGGAGGCGCCGCGTAATGCGCGTCAACTTCACTGTCAACGGACGTCCGCAGGAAGCCGACGACGTCTGGGAGGGCGAGTCCCTGCTGTACGTGCTGCGGGAGCGGCTCGGACTGCCCGGCTCGAAGAACGCCTGCGAACAGGGCGAGTGCGGATCGTGCACGGTCCGTCTGGACGGGGTGCCGGTGTGCTCGTGCCTGGTCGCCGCCGGGCAGGTCGAGGGCCGGGACGTCGTCACGGTCGAAGGGCTCGCGGAGTTCGCCAAGCAGCGCACGGAGCACGCCGGTTGCGCCGCCGGCGCCTGCGGCACGTCCCTCGACGAGGCCAAGGGGTGGCAGGCCAAGGGCGCCGACTCCCAGACCGGCGAGGGCGGCGAACTCTCGCCCGTCCAGCAGGCGTTCATCGACGCCGGCGCCGTCCAGTGCGGCTTCTGCACGCCGGGTCTGCTGGTCGCCGCCGACGAGATGCTGGAGCGCAACCCCAACCCGAGCGACGCGGACATCCGCGAGGCGCTCTCGGGCAACCTGTGTCGCTGCACCGGCTACGAGAAGATCATGGACGCGGTCCGCCTCGCGGCCGCCCGGCAGGGAGAGGCGGTCTGACCATGCCTACCGACATGCCCATCGACATGCCTGCCGCCATGCCTGCCGACGTGCCTACCGCCATGCCTGCCGCCGTGCCTGCCGACGTGCTCGTCAAGAGCGCTCCCCTCGGCACTCCCACCAAGATCACACAAGGCACCCGGACCAAGGGCGGCATCGGCGAGTCGACGCTCCGCCCGGACGGCACCCTCAAGGTCACCGGCGAGTTCGCCTACTCCTCCGACCTGTGGCACGAGGACATGCTCTGGGGCCAGATCCTGCGCTCCCCGGTCGCCCACGCGGAGATCGTCTCCCTCGACACGTCCGAGGCCCTCGCCACGCCGGGCGTCTACGCCGTCATGACGTACGACGACCTGCCGACCGACGTGAGGAACTACGGCCTGGAGATCCAGGACACCCCCGTCCTGGCCCACGGCAAGGTCCGCCACCACGGCGAGCCGGTCGCGATCGTCGCCGCCGACCATCCGGAGACCGCCCGCCGCGCCGCCGCCAAGATCAAGGTGGAGTACCGGGAACTGCCGGTCATCACCGACGAGGCGTCCGCGACCGCGCCCGACGCGATCCTCGTCCACGAGGGCCGCGCCGACCACCACAGCGGGCATGTCCCGCACCCAAACATCCTCCACCGCCAGCCGATCGTCCGCGGCGACGCGACCGCGGCCGCCGAGCGGGCCGACGTCGTCGTCCGGGGCGAATACACCTTCGGCATGCAGGACCAGGCCTTCCTCGGCCCCGAGTCCGGCCTCGCCGTGCCCGAGGAGGACGGCGGCGTCCACCTCTACATCGCCACCCAGTGGCTCCACTCCGACCTGCGCCAGATCGCGCCCGTGCTCGGCCTGCCCGAGGACAAGGTGCGGATGACGCTGGCCGGCGTCGGCGGCGCGTTCGGCGGCCGCGAGGACCTGTCGATGCAGATCCACGCCTGTCTGCTGGCGCTGCGCACCGGAAAACCCGTCAAAATCGTTTACAACCGCTTCGAGTCCTTCTTCGGGCACGTCCACCGCCACCCGGCCAAGCTGTCCTACGAGCACGGGGCCACCCGCGACGGCAAGCTCACCCACGTCAAGTGCCGCATCGTGCTCGACGGCGGCGCGTACGCCTCCGCCAGCCCGGCCGTCGTCGGAAACGCCGCCTCGCTCGGCATCGGCCCGTACGTCGTCGACGACGTCGAGATCGAGGCCGTCGCCCTCTACACCAACAACCCGCCCTGCGGCGCGATGCGCGGCTTCGGCGCGGTCCAGGCGTGCTTCGCCTACGAGGCGCAGATGGACAAGGTGGCGAAGGAACTGGGCCTGGACCCGGTGGAGTTCCGGCAGCGCAACGCGATGGAGCAGGGCACCCTCCTGCCGACCGGACAGGCGGTCGACTCCCCGGCGCCGGTCGCCGAACTCCTGCGCCGCGTCAAGGCGATGCCCCTGCCCCCGGAGCGCCAGTGGGAGAGCAGCGAGGGCGCCGACGTACGGCAGCTGCCCGGCGGTCTGTCCAACACCACGCACGGCGAGGGCGTCGTCCGCGGAATCGGTTACGCGGTCGGCATCAAGAACGTCGGCTTCTCCGAGGGCTTCGACGACTACTCCACGGCGAAGGTCCGTATGGAGGTCATCGCGGACGAGCCCGTCGCCACCGTGCACACGGCGATGGCGGAGGTCGGCCAGGGCGGCGTCACCGTCCACGCGCAGATCGCCCGCACCGAGCTCGGCGTCGCCCAGGTGACCATCCACCCGGCGGACACCCAGGTGGGCTCGGCGGGCTCGACCTCGGCCTCCCGGCAGACGTACGTCACCGGCGGCGCGGTCAAGAACTCCTGCGAGCTGGTCCGGGAGAAGGTCCTGGAGATCGGCCGCCGCAAGTTCGGCTCCTACCACCCGGCCTGGGCCACCGCCGAGCTGCTGCTGGAGGGCGGAAAGGTCGTCACCGACGCCGGCGAGGTCCTCGCCGACCTGGTCGACGTGCTCGAGGACGAGGCCGTCGAGGTCGAGGCCGAGTGGCGGCACCGGCCGACCGAGCCCTTCGACCTGCGCACCGGGCAGGGCTTCGGACACGTCCAGTACTCCTTCGCCGCGCACCGCGCCGTCGTCGAGGTCGACACCGAGCTCGGCCTGGTGAAGGTCGTCGAGCTGGCCTGCGCGCAGGACGTCGGAAAGGCGCTGAACCCGCTGTCCGTGATCGGTCAGATCCAGGGCGGCACGACCCAGGGGCTGGGCGTGGCGGTCATGGAGGAGATCATCGTCGACCCCAAGACGGCGAAGGTCAGGAACCCCTCCTTCACGGACTATCTGATCCCCACCATCCTCGACACGCCGACCATCCCGGTCGACGTGCTCGAACTCGCCGACGACCACGCGCCGTACGGGCTGCGCGGCGTCGGCGAGGCGCCGACCCTGTCGTCGACTCCCGCCGTCCTCGCGGCGATCCGGAACGCGACCGGGCTGGAGCTCAACCGGACGCCGGTACGCCCCGAGCACCTGACGGGAACCGCGTAACTCCCGGCGCAGTACGGCAAGTTCGTCTCGGGCCGTCCCCCGGGTCGTGCACCTTCCCAAACCCCTTTGAACCTTGGGAGACGGCACCATGACCCAGCAGTCAGTGCAGCCCAGGACCACGGCCGAGGACGCGGGCGCAGGCGCCCGCGTCCCGGCCGGACGGGCCTGGCTCGACCGGTACTTCCACATCTCCCTGCGGGGATCCACCCTCGCGCGCGAAGTGCGCGGCGGCGTCACCACCTTCATGGCGATGGCGTACATCCTGCTGCTCAACCCCCTGATCCTGTCCGGCAAGGACGCGGCCGGCGACACGCTCGGCCAGAAGGCCCTGATCACCGCGACGGCGTTCGCCGCCGCGTTCACCACCCTGCTGATGGGCTTCGTCGGCAAGGCGCCGCTCGCGCTCGCCGCCGGCCTGTCCGTCTCCGGCGTCCTGTCCTCCCAGGTCGCCCCGCAGATGACCTGGCCGCAGGCGATGGGCATGTGCGTGCTGTACGGCGTGGTCATCATGCTGCTGGTCGTCACCGGCCTACGCGAGATGATCATGAACGCGATCCCGCTCGCGCTCAAGCACGGCATCACGATGGGCATCGGCCTGTTCATCGCCCTCATCGGCTTCTACAAGTCCGGCTTCGTGCACCAGGGCGAGGCGACCCCGCTCACCCTCGGCCCGGCGGGCGAACTCGCGGGCTGGCCCGTCCTGTTGTTCGCCGCCACCCTGCTTCTCATCTTCATGCTCCAGGCCCGCAACACCCCCGGCGCCATCCTCGTCGGCATCGTCGCCGGCACGGTCGTCGCCGCCGTCCTGAACGCCACCGGGGCCGTCGACCCGAGGCAGTGGGCGGCCGGCGCCCCCGAACTGCACGGCAGCGCCGTCTCGATGCCCGACTTCTCGCTCTTCGGGCACGTCGAGTTCGGCGGCTGGGGCGAGGTCGGCGCGATGACGGTCGGGCTGATCGTCTTCACCCTCGTCCTCGCCGGGTTCTTCGACGCCATGGCCACCATCATCGGCGTCGGCACCGAGGCGAAGCTCGCCGACGACAAGGGCCGGATGCCGGGCCTCTCCAAGGCGCTGTTCATCGACGGCGCGGGCGGCGCGATCGGCGGGGTGGCGGGCGGCTCCGGGCAGACGGTCTTCATCGAGTCGGCGACGGGCGTGGGCGAGGGAGCCCGCACGGGTCTCGCCTCGGTCGTCACCGGCCTGTTCTTCGCGGCCTGTCTGTTCTTCACCCCGCTGACCGCGATCGTCCCGCAGGAGGTCGCGTCCGCCGCCCTGGTCGTCATCGGCGCGATGATGCTGATGAACGCCCGGCACGTCGACTGGTCCGACCGCGCAACCGCTGTCCCGGTGTTCCTGACCGTCGTCCTGATGCCGTTCACCTACAGCATCACCGCCGGCGTCGCCGCGGGCGTCATCTCCTACGTGGCCATCAAGGCAGCTCAGGGCAGGGCCCGCGAGATCGGCGGGTTCATGTGGGGCCTGACAGGCATCTTCCTGGTCTATTTCGCCCTCCATCCTCTTGAGAGCTGGCTGGGCGTGCACTAGCCGCTCCACGGAAGACCTCGCGGAAGACTCCGCGGAAGACCCCGTGAAAGCCCCACCACACCACCGCCGTTAAGGAGACCGAGACATGCTGGACATCGCCGAGGAGTTGAACCGGTGGGTCGAGCAGGGCCGTGACTTCGCCGTCGCCACCGTAGTGGCCGTCGGCGGCAGCGCGCCCCGCCAGCCGGGCGCCGCCCTCGCGGTGGACGCCGACGGCACGGCGATCGGCTCGGTCTCCGGCGGCTGTGTGGAGGGCGCGGTCTACGCACTGTGCCAACAGGCCCTGGACGACGGGGAGTCGGTCCTCGAACGCTTCGGCTACAGCGACGACGACGCCTTCGCCGTCGGCCTCACCTGCGGCGGGATCATCGACATCCTCGTCACCCCGGTGCGGGTCGGGGACCCGGTCCGCCCGGTGATCGCCACGGGCCTGCGGGCCGCCGCACGCGGCGAGGCGGCCGCACTGGCCCGGATCGTGACCGGCCCGACCGACCTCGTGGGCCGCGCCCTGCTCGTCCGCTCCGACGGGGGGTACGGCAACGGGTCCTACGACGGCAACGCTTACGACGGCAACGCTTACGACGGCGGTTTCGGCGCCCATCCCGAACTGGACCGCACGGTCGCCGCAGAGGCCGGCGCCTTCCTCGACGCGGGCCGCACCGGCACCCTGGAGATCGGCGAGCAGGGCTCCCGCTGCGGGGCCCCGCTCACCGTCCTCGTCGAGTCCTCCGTGCCTCCGCCCCGGATGATCGTCTTCGGCGCGATCGACTTCGCGTCGGCGCTGGTGAAGGTCGGCAGGTTCCTCGGCTACCACGTGACGGTGTGCGACGCGCGTCCCGTCTTCGCGACGAGGGCCCGCTTCCCGGAGGCCGACGAGATCGTCGTCGACTGGCCGCACCGGTATCTGGAGCGCACGGAGGTGGACGCGAGAACCGTCCTGTGCGTGCTGACCCACGACGCCAAGTTCGACGTACCCCTGCTCCGGCTGGCGTTGCGCCTGCCGGTCGCCTACGTCGGCGCGATGGGCTCCCGCCGCACCCACCTCGACCGCAACGACCGCCTGCGCGAAGTCGGCGTCACCGAGCTGGAGTTGGCGCGGCTGCGCTCACCCATCGGCCTCGACCTGGGCGCTCGTACGCCCGAGGAGACCGCGCTGTCGATCGCCGCGGAGATCGTGGCGAACCGGCGGGGCGGCAGCGGGGTCCCGCTGACCGGCGCGCACACGCCGATCCATCACGACGTGACGTCGACGCCGGCCGGCCGTATCGGTTCCGTGGCCTGAGCGGTGGTTGCCCGAACTGTGCTCTCCTGCAAGGGGGTTGCCCGGTCCTTCGTTCTGCGCACCGGAGGCTGGTCCGGCCAGGTGAACGCGTAGCGCGGGTCGCCGCCCCGGTCCAGCCGGACGTAGCGCAGCAGTTCTCGGGCGATGCCCGCGTTGCCCATCGCCCACCCGGTCTCCGGTTCGAGGTCGCTCGGGGTGTTGCGGTGCTCGACGTTGGACCAGCGGGCGCCGTCGGCGTCCCGGGTCGCGTGCGCGGCGATGTCGGCGACCAGGACCCCGGCGAAGTCGGCTGGCCCGGAGGAGCCGGAGGAGCCGGAGGAGCCGGAGGAACTGGAGGAACTGGAGGAACTGGAGGAGTCATACGAGTGGGCGGAGTCGGTCTGTTCGGCCATCCGGTCGCAGGCCAGCGCCAGTACTCCCGAAGTGCCGCAGCAGCGGCCGTTGTTGTCCCAGAAGCCGGGCCGCAGCCGGCGCGGCAGGCCGGAGCGGGTCACGGTGTGCCAGCAGCGGTCGGCGAGGGCGGACCAGTCGGCGGGCTCGGCGAGGACGTCCCGCAGCAGCCGGAAGGCCTGTGCGTCTCCGGCCGGGCCGTGACACCAGCCGTAGCTGTGGCGGTCGATCCGGTCGGGAAGGTACTGGGGGTCGGAGTGGGGGACCAGGAAGCCCTCCGGCCCGGCCTCGTCGCGGGCCACGACGTCCGCGGCCCCGGCCCGCGCGAGGTCGACGAGATCCGTACGCCCCACGGCGGCCCCGACGGCGGCCAGGGCGTACACCATCCCGAGCGTGCCGTGCGAGACATGGTGCAGCCGCGACTCCTTGCCGAGCCGGAACTCCCAGTTGACGCCCGCCTCCGTCACGTCGGCGGTGCGCGCGTACGGCTCCAGCGCGAGCATGGCCAGGTCCGGGTCGCCGGCCTGGAGCGCACCCAGACCGATGCCCGCGTTGCCGCCCATCAGCTCGAACAACTCGCCCCAGCGCGTTCCGTCGAAGCGCGACCGCACCCGCGCCAACGCCCGGTCGGCCGCCAAGTCGGCTGCGGAGTCGCCCAGTTCACGATGGACGGCGCGCAGCACGAGAGCGATGCCGGTGAGGCCGAAGTAGAGCGAGTCGTCCGGATGGTCGTCGACGACGGCCGCGAGCGACCGCGCCGCCCGCAGGGCGCTGTCGCCGTAGGCGTCGTCGCCGAAGTGTCGCCAGGCCTCCAGGAGTACGGGGATCACCCCGGCCGTGCCGTTGTAGAGCATCGGCTCCACGTCGTCGTCCGAGGGCCTGACAGGCCAGCCGAGCTCACCGCCCCCGGTGTCCCGGGCGACGCCCCGAACCCAGCGCAGGGCGTCCACCGCGAGCGCCTCGACCTCGTCCGTCGTCGTCTCCGCCACCGTCATGGACCCACCCTGACATGCGGATACGGCGTCCGCCCAGAGGGTTTCGGGCCGGTGGGGCCGACTGGATCACCGGTGGTCACCGGAAGGCCTTCCCGCGGTCACCCGGGCGCGGCACAATCGCCCGCATGACGATCACCAGCGGTGCGGCGCCGGCCCCCGCCCGTCCGGCCGCCCTCGCGCGCGGGTTCCTGAACGGCGGTGTCATCGGGGGGACGCCGGCCGCTCTGGTCGTCGGCGGCGTCATCGAGAACGTCCCCCTGCTGATCACCGGTGTGGCACTGCCGTCGGCCTATCTCCTGCTCCGCCTGGTGATCGGCATGCCCAGACGCGTTCGCGAGTCGGCCGTCGTGCCGCGCACGGCGCTCGCGATGATCGAGGAACTGCGCGCGGGCTCCAGCGAGACCGGGGACATACCGATCACGTTCGTCCTCACGGTCGCGCCGGACGACGCGCCCGCCCACCGCGTCGAGCTCACCCAGGACGTCAACCTGGTCGACCTCCCCGACTACCGGCGGCGCGACGTCCTGGTCGTCGAGTACCCGCCGGACCGGCCGTGGCGGGCCCGGATCGTCAAGCGGCCTACGCCGGAGTGGAAGCGCCGGGCGGCCGACGCACAGCTCGACTCCGCGCCCGAGTCCGCCCTGGTGCGACGGCCGCCCGAGCCCGACGGGTTCGGCCTCATGGTCCTGGTCGGCCTGCTGCTCGGCGCGGCCGCGGTCGTCCTGCCGCTGCGCGCGGAGCTGTTCGACCAGGACCGCTCGGGGACGGACGCCTCCGACAAGCCGTCGGTCTCCTCCTCCACGTCCTCCTCCACCTCCTCGTCGTCCACCACGGTCACCACGTCGTCGATGTCCGGCACGGTCGCCCTCGGCCCGGGCCGGTCCCTGCTCGACAAGGGCGAACTGCGCCGCGCCGTCGACTCGTTGACCAAGGGCGAGAAGGGCGAGAAGGGCGAGAAGGGCGAGGCCGAGCCTCAGGCGATCACCCTCGTCGTCCAGGACCGGCTCCTGTCCGTGGTGTTCGCCCCCGACGGCTCCGCCGCCCCCCGCTTCGACCTGGACTCCCTGCCCTACGACCGCATCCCCGCCCTGGTCCGGGAGGCCAGGACCACCCTCGGCGTGAGCTCCCCGCAGACCTGGCAGCTCACCGCGGACCACCTCACCGGCTCCCTGGCCCTGCGCATCACCGTGACCGGCCCGGGCGGAGCGGCCTCGCTCGACGCGGACGGCGAGGGGAAGGTCGTACGACGCACCTCGGCGTCCTGAGCCACGATCTGGACCCGGGAACAGTCGCAAGCGGTCACGGGCGGTCTCAGGCGGTCATGGGCGGCGCAGCAGACGGTTCATCGCCCGGCCGAACACCGTACGGGCCGAGGCGGCAAGGAGCGGGTCGACGAAGGACGGCAGGAAGCGCACCCTCAGCTCCTCGCGCCAGATGACGTGGGCCCGCCCGCCGGGGCCCGGCCACACCTCGATCTCGGCCCAGCCGAGGACGACCCGGCCGCGTTTCTCCAGCCGGCACAGGCCCGGCTCGTCGTCGGCCGGCGGTCGCCACACGGTGACCTCCATCCGGTCGTCGAAGGCGAGCGGGCCGAGCCCCGAACGCGCCACGAACACCGTGCCCTCACCGGTCGGCGGGGGAGTGAGCACGCGGACCCGGGTCAGCGGGACCACGTCGCCGTGCCGACGCCAGTGAGTGAGCCGACGCCACGCCTCGTCGAGGGAGAGCGGAGGCGTGCGTTCGAGCTGGAAGGTGACCACGTAGTGATCGTAGGGAGTCCACGCCGTCCGGCGATACGTTCCCCGGCGGCTCACACCGTTGGCGCAGTCGACTTCCCTCCCGTGTGCACGACGTCCGTAGGTCACCTACCGGCTCGCCCGTCCGTACGGCACCATGGGCGCGACCCCGTACCACCACCGGCCGGGAGGCTCCCGTGGACCGCACAGGGCTGGGCAGACTGGACGACGTGCAGCGCGACCCGTACCCGCTCTACGGCCGGGCCCATCGCGCGGACGGGCTGCTGCACGTGCCCGAGCTGGACGCCTGGCTGGTCGCCCGCGACGCCGACGTACGCGAAGTGCTGCGCAGGCCGGAGGACTTCTCGTCGGAAGGGTCGCTGCGGCCCGACGTACAGCCGGCCCCCGCCGCGTTCGCCGTGCTCGGCGGGGGCTTCGGCGGTCGGCCGGTGGTCGTCGGCGTCGACGGCGAGCGGCACCGGCGACTGCGCGCGCCGATCGTGCGCGGCCTGTCCCCGGCCCGCGTGACCGCCGTCCTGCCGTACGCCGCCGAGCGCGTCGTCGCCCTCGTCGAGGAGTTCGCCGGGGACGGGCGGGTGGAGTTGAGGGCCGCCTATGCGGAGCGGCTGCCCGGCGAGGTCGTCGGCCGGATCGTCGGGCTCGACCCCGAGGACCTGCCGACCGTCGTGCACGGCGGGCGCCGCGCCGAGGAACTGCTGTTCCGGCCGCTGGCGCAGGACGAGCAGATCGCCGCCGCCGAGGACGTGGTGGCGATGCAGCGCGTCCTCGACCGGTACGCGCGTGAACGCCATGCACGGCCGCGCGAGGACCTGTGCTCCGAGATCGTCGCGTCGGTGGCCGCGGGACCCGGCGAACTCACCCTGGAGCAACGGCACGAGACCGTCTCCCATCTCCAGAACCTGTTGATCGCCGGCCATCTCACCACCACCGCGCTGATCGCCACGACCGTGCTGCATCTGCTGCGGCACCCCCGCCAGTGGCAGCTGCTGTGCGCGGAGCCGGACCGGATCCCGGCGGCCGTCGAGGAAGCCGCCCGCTACGACGGCGTGTTACAGGGCTTCCGCCGGGTCACCACCCGGCCGCTCACCCTCGCCGGCACCGAACTCCCCGCCGGCTCCCCGCTGTTCGTCGCGTTCGGCGCGGCCGGGCGGGACGCGGAGCAGCATCCGCGCGCGGACGTCTTCGACATCACCCGCCCGCCCGGCCGCCATCTCGCCTTCGGCCACGGCCCGCACGCCTGCCCGGGAGCCCAGCTGGCGCGCGAACAACTCCGGCTGACGCTGGCGGAGTTGACGCGTCGGCTGCCGGGGCTGCGGCTCGCCGAGGATCGGCCGGTCGTCATGCGGCCCACGATGATCCACCGCTCCCCGCACCGGCTGGACCTGACGTGGTGAGCCCGCCGCACCTGACAGGGTGAGCCCGCCGCACCTGACAGGGTGAGCCCGCCGTACCTGACGGGGTGGGTCAGCGGTAGACCTTCCCCGGCTCCGCCGTGCCCGGCGCCAGCAGCTGCGGCACCGTCACGAACACGAACCCCCGCTCCTTCAGCGCGTCGATGATCCCGGGCACGGCGGGCACGGTCCCGTCGTAGATGTCGTGCAGCAGGATGATCCCGTCCCGGTCCGCCTGGGCGAGGACGCGTTTGCGGATCAGCGCGGAGTCGGTCGTCGTGTAGTCCTTGGCGGTCACCGTCCACAGCACCTCGGCGAGGCCCAGCTCACGGGAGATCTCGTGCACGGTGTCGTTGGTGCGGCCCTGCGGCGGGCGCATCAGGGTGGGCCGGCGGCCGGTGAGGCGCTCTATCTCGTCGTTGGGGCGCTGGAGTTCCTCGCGTATCTCGTCCGGCTCGATCCGCGTCAGTATCTTGTGGTCCCAGGTGTGGCTGGCCACCTCGTGGCCCTCGTCGGCCATGCGTCTGACGAGCTCCGGGTACTTCTCGATGTGCCGCTTGCCGAGCAGGAAGAAAGTCGCCGGAACCTGTTTCTCCTTCAGGATGTCCAGCAGCCGTGCGGAGTTCTCGCTCGGGCCCGCGTCGAAGGTGAGCGCGATGCACTTCACCTCACGGCAGTCGACGGAGCCGAAGCGGGCGGCCTGGGCGGTGGACGTGGTCGCGGGGTGCGCGCGGGCGGAGCTCGGAGCGGTGATGTCGGCCCGGCCGCAGCCGGTGAGTGCGACCGCCAGGCAGACGGCCGCCGCCGGGACGGCGACGGCACGCAACCTGGCCCCCGTGTTCTTCATCTTCTGGGTCAGAGAAGGCATGCCGAGACTATACATAGGCTGTATACACCTTATGTATAGTCTCGGCGTCGCGCCCCCTCACGCCCTCACTGGGCGTAGAACGTCGCGTCCCCCTTGTCCGTCGCCGTGCTCGGAGTCTGCACGTACAGCAGGTAGTTGTAGTGCCGGATGTAGCGGCCCGCGTAGTTGTACGACTCGTACGAGACCCCCGCCGAGTCGGCGAGCCCGGCCCGCTGGTAGAAACTCGCGTCGGAGGCGAACGCCGAGGTGCCGTCGCTCTTCTCCAGCCACACCTCGAAGTTCTTGTGCCGCAGGTAGTAGCCGGGGAAGTTCGCCGACTCCAGGGAGACCGTGCCGCTGCCGGCCAGACCGGTCACCACGCGGAACTGCGAGTCCGCCAGCGGGCTGACGCCCGCCTCGATGCGGGCGCGGTACTCCCAGTGCCGGATGAACCGGTCCGCGTAGTTGTACGAGGAGAAGCGCTGCGGGGTGACCCCGTCGGCCACCGGGATGCCGAAGTCGGGCGTGCCGTCGGCCTTCCAGTACAGCTTCTGCACGCGGGTGCGGCGGTTGGGGTCGTTCAGCGGGTCGCCGGTGATGTCCTTGTAGCTGCGGTCGTGGTAGACGAGGATGTCGGACTTGCCGTCCTCGGAGACCGTGAACGAGTTGTGGCCCGGCCCGTACTGCGAGGTCGAGGCGTTCGACGTGAAGACGGGCTGCGTCCCCTTGGTCCAGGACGCCGGGTCGGTCAGGTCGGCCGTCGCGGAGGCGGTCAGCATGCCCAGGCAGTAGTTGGCGTCGGTGGCGCTGGCCGAGTACGTCAGGAAGACCTTGCCGCCGTGCTGGATCAGCGCCGGCCCCTCGTTGACCTTGTAGCCGATGGTCTCCCAGGACAGCGTCGGCTGCGAGATCTCCGCCGGAGTCCCCTGGATCGTCCAGGGGTTGGCGAGCTTCGCGATGAACAGGCTGGTGTTGTTGTCCTCGGCCGGGTTGCGCTGCGCCCAGGCGAGGTAGCGGACCCCGTTGACGACGAACGTCGTCGCGTCGAGGGAGAAGCTCTCCCACGTGGTCTTGATCTGGCCCTTCTCGGTCCAGGTCGCGGTGAGCGGGTTGGCGCCGGCGCCCTCCAGGACGTACATCCGGATCGCCCACACGTCACTCGTGGACCCGGCCGCGAAGTACACGTACCACTTGCCGTCGATGAAGTGGATCTCCGGGGCCCAGATGTGCGCGCCCATGATCCCGCTCGTGTGCTTGGTCCAGATGGTGACCTCCTGGGCGGTCGACAGGCCCTGGATGGTCGTCGCCCGGCGCAGCACGATGCGGTCGTACTCGGGGACCGTGGCGGTGAAGTAGTAGTAGCCGTCGGTGTGTTTGAAGATGTGCGGGTCGGCGCGCTGCTCGGCGATCGGGTTCGTGTACGTCACCGCGGGGGAGTCGGGCACCGCGGCCTGGGCGGGGGCGCCCAGGCCGGTGAGGACGGCCGCGAGGGAGACGAGGACGGCCAGGAGCAGCCGTACGGCGTTGCGTCTCAAGGGAGTTCTCCAGATCCGGTGGGGGTCGGTCGAGCGGTGGGCGGTCAGGCGGCGGGCACGAGACGCCACTGCTGGCAGGTGTTGTTCAGCCAGGTCCACTGCCGTACGTCCGTGCCGTCGGCGGTTCCGCAGTTCGCGACGTCGGCGACCTTGCCGCTGTTCTCGCCGACGAGCCGGACGTAGTCGCCGCTCGCGGTGAACACCGGCCGGAACCGCTGGCACTTGTTGTTCAGCCACGACCACTGGCGCAGATCCGCGCCGTCGGCGGTGGAGCAGTCGGCGGTGTCCAGCACCCCGCCGGTGGCCACGTTCACCAGCCGGCTCGTGTCGTCGGCCTGGTCCTCGATCCGCCACTTCTGGTTGGTCCCGCCGTTGCAGGTCCACTGGAAGACGTTCGTGCCGTTGGCCGTGGAACCGCCCTCGACGTCCAGGCACTTGCCGCTGTTGCGGTTGACCAGGGTGTACGAGGTCGGGGTGGCCGCCGTCTCCCCGGAGGGGCCCGGCAGCGTCGTGCCGAGTGCGACCGGGGCGCCGAAGTTCGGGGTGCCGTCGGCGTTCCAGGTGAACTTCTGCGCCCGGGTCGTCCGGCCGTTGCCGCAGCCGCCGCTCGCGGAGGAGTTGGCGTGGTAGACGATCCAGTTCTCGGTGCCGTCCGGCGAGGTGAAGAAACCGTTGTGGCCGGGGCCGTAGACGCCGTTCGCGTCACTGCGCTGGAAGACGGGCGTCTGGGTCTTCGTCCACGACGCCGGGCTGAGCGGGTCGGATCCGGTCAGTTCGAGGAGGCCGAGTTTGTAGTCGGCGGTCTGGCAGTAACTCGCGGAGAAGGTGAGGAACGTACGGCCGTCGTGGTAGAGCGGCTCGGGCCCCTCGTTGACGGGCGCGCCCGACGTCTCCCAGCTCAGCGTGGGGCTGGAGATCACCGTGAAGGCGCTGCTGGAAAGGGTGTACGGGTTGCTCATCGGCGCGATGACCAGGCTCTGCGCGCTGCCGTTCACGAAACCGCTTCCGACGAGATACAGCTTGCCGTTGTTCTGCAGCACGCTCGCGTCGATCAGCCAGCCGCCCGGTGTCAGGTTGGAGCCGGTGAGAGAGCCCTTGTAGGTGTAGGGGCCCAGCGGATCCGTGCCGGCGCTCTCCAGGACATGGGTGCGCTGGGAGTCGCAGCAGGCGACCCCGCCCTGTCCGGCCGAGTAGTACAGGTACCAGTGGCCGTTGAACTGGTGGATCTCCGGCGCCCAGATGTTGGTGTTGCGGGTCGAGGTGGTGTCCGACCACACCTGCACGGTGGGCGCGGTGGCGAGACCCGCCAGGGTCGGCGACTTGCGCATGCCGAGGACGCCCGTGAACGTCGTGGTGATCAGGTAGTAGTTCCCGTCGTAGTACTCCAGCCAGGGGTCGGCGCCCTTGGCCGACTTCACCGGGTTGGTGTACGGGCGGCCGTCGGCCGCGGACACCGGCTGGGTCGCCGCGACCAGGGCGAGAAGGAGCGCCAGGATGCAGACGAGCAGGGGGCTGCGGTGCGTCGCGGGCGCAGCGGGGCGCCGACGGTACATCCGAGGCATACAGGACCGTCCCTTGTCCGTAATTTCGAACGTAGTTCGTAACTTCGGCCAGAAGATAAGCGGCCTGCATGTCCCCGTCAATGGTTTCGACAGCCTCGCCGACATCGTCGGCGTCACGGACGGACGCGCTCTCCTTGCGTGCGGCCGACTTCGCCCCCATGGCGACCCTGGCGGCGGCGGCCTCGCCCGCTGGGCGGCCCCGATCGCGGCCGGGCGGCCGGGGTCGTGGGGCTCCGGCGTTCATAAGAACGATTATCCATCGGTGGTTCGCACCGCATTTACTGGCCACTTGTATGATGCACGCTCTGTGAAATGCCTGGGTAAAGATGCGCCTTCAGGTCGGCCTCGGACGCCTGATTGCACAGACCCTGCGGCGTCCGGTCCCGCCCGGGCACATCGGGCCCGTGGCCTGAATCCGCCCCGCTCGCAGACGTCGTATTACTCTTCCGGGTGACGGTGCCGGAATCGGCTTGGTTTCCGCCCGCGCGCCTCGGATACGCTGAGTCGGGTTCGTGAGCAATGAAGAATGCTTGAAGAGCACTCTCGAAGACCACTCTCGAAGACCACTCCTGCCACTCCTGCTGAGAATGTCAAAGAATGAAGGGGTCGATTCATGCCGCCCGTAGTTCCTCCGTTCCTGATCGGCCTCATCGCCGCACCCCTGGCCAAGCGGGTCGTCAAGCCGCTGATGCGCGGACTGGTGAAGACCTCGGTGGGGCTGGTGCTGGAAGTGAGGCGCGCCGCGCACGAGGCCAGTGAGGGCCTGCAGGATCTCGCCGCCGAGGTCACCGCAGAGGTCGTGGCCGCGCAGATGTCCGGCGCGGGCGCCGAGCCCGAGCCCGCCGCCGCCCCGGAGAAGTCCCCGGTGACCGACGCCCACCCGAAGCCGTCCAGCAAGGGACGTCCGCCCGCCGTGGCCACCGCCAAGGCGCACTGAACACCCACGCTCCTCAGAGAAACAGCTCGGGATCTACTGAACATGACATTGCTGGTGGGGGCCGCGGCCGCAACGGGGACCGCTCGGGACGACGTGCGCACGTATTCGCTGAGAATGTGCTCCGCCATTCCCGGACGGCAACGCTGGAAGATTCCCGAGATGGCGGGAAAGAAGCATCTTGCGGCCGTATTCGATACGGTACTCGGGAAAACTCCGGGAATTAGGGCGGTCAGGGTCAGTGAGGTCACCGGAGGTGTTCTCGTCCTCCACGACCCCGGCCTGGGAACCGTCGAGATCGGCGGCGCCATCCGGAAATCCCTCTCGGCCGTATTCCACTGCCCGCGACCGCGCTCCGCGGTGAATCCCGAGCCCGCAGCGGCGACCGCGGGGCGGCCGCCCGCCCCGCCCCGCGGCACAGGCGCCCCGGGCCCCGCCCTCACCCTGGCCGGCGGCGCCGCGGTGGCCGCCCTCGCCCTCGGGCCCGGGAAGCTCCTGCGCCGACCGCTCGCCGTCCTCGGCGCCGTCGTCACCGCCACGGTCGTCGTCGTACGCCGTGCCGTGCGCGCCGCGGCCACCGGCGCAACCGCTTCCCCCTCCGACGCCGACTCGGCCTCCGGGTCCGTCTTCGCCTCCGGTGAGACGGCACGGCGTCGGCCTACGTCCTCCCTGCGGTCCCTGCTCGACATCGTCGGCCCGCACACCCCCCGGCTCGGCCTCGCCTCCGGGCTCTCCGCCCTGTGCCAGCTGACCGAGGTGGCGCTGGGACTCTTCCTGGGCTGGATCGCCCTCGTCCTCATCAAGGGCCAGGCCGCGCCGCTCCTCGCGCTCGGACTGACCAGCGCCTCCGCCCAGTTGTGGTTCCTCGCGGGCGCCGCCGCCGTGGCCTGCGCCGCCGTCGCCGGCCTCTCCTACGCGGCGGGCGTGGAGTGGCGCAAGCTCGGCCAGGCCGTTCAGCACGACTGGCGCAACGCCACCTACGTGCAGGTGCAGAGACTCGAACTCCGCCACCTGGAAGGCGAACGCACCACCCGGGTCGCCGGCGCCCTCACCGATGAGGTCGCCCAACTCGGCGCCTTCTTCGCCCACTCAGCCGGTGACGTGGTCCAACTCGCCTCCAGCTTCCTGGTGTTGGTGCCCGCCTTCCTCCTCCTCGCGCCCCAGATCGCCTGGATCGCCTTCCTTCCGATGCCGATCGTCGCCTGGCTGTCCTTCCACTACCACGACCGCGTCGCCGCCGACTACGCCGTGTCCAGCGAGCACAAGGCCACCCTGCACAGCCAGTTGGTCAACAGCCTGGAGGCCGGCGCCACCGTCAAGAGCTTCTGCACCGAGGAGTACGAGGCTCAGCGCGTCGAGCGGCTCAGCGAGGTGTGCCGCGAGAGCGACCACCGTACCGACCGCTCCACCGTCCGCCACGCCGAGACCATCCGCGCCTGCACCACCGCCTCCATGACCGGCACGCTCCTCCTCGGCGGCCGCTCCGTCCTCAACGGCACGCTCCCCTTCGAGGTGTTCAGCCCGCTCATCGGCCTGCCCCAACAGGTCCTGCTGCGCCTCACCCGGCTCGGCTCCATCGTCGACCAGTACCAGCGCACCCTCGCCGCCTACGACCGCGTCCAGCACCTGCACGCCCTGCCCACCGAACCCGTGGGCCCCGACCACCCGGTGGACGCCGAGGACGTCAAGGGCGCGGTCACCCTGGACCGGGTCACCTTCGCCTACCCCGGCCGCCCGCCCGTCCTCGAGGACCTCTCGCTGTCCATCGCACCGGGCCGCGTCACCGGCATCGTCGGCCCCACCGGCTCCGGCAAGACCACCATCGCCAAACTCCTCATGCGCTTCCAGGACACCGACTCCGGCCGCGTCCTGCTCGACGGCCGGGACGTCCGCGACCTCTCCCGCCAGGGCCTGCGCCGCGCCGTCGGATTCGTCGCCCAGGATCCCTTCCTCTTCGACGGCACCATCGCCGACAACATCCGCTACGGCAGTTTCGACGCCACCGACGCCCACCTGGTGCGCGCCGCCCGCATGGCCGAGGCCCACCCCTTCATCGAGGCCCTGCCCGACGGCTACGACACGATGATCGGGGAACGCGGCGCGGCCCTGTCGGGCGGCCAGAAACAGCGCCTCGCACTCGCCCGGGCCATTCTCAAGGACCCGCCCGTCGTCGTCCTCGACGAGGCCACCTCCGCCGTGGACAACGAGACCGAGGCGGCCATCCAGCGCACCCTGCGCACCTTCGCCGAGAACCGCACCCTGATCATCATCGCCCACCGGCTGTCGACGATCCGCAACGTCGACTGGATCCACGTCCTCGACAAGGGCGGCCTCGTCGCCGAACAGGGCACCCACACCGAACTCCTGGCCCGCGACGGCCTCTACGCCACCCTGTGGCGCCTGCAGGCGGGCGAACAGGCGGCCTGACCCGGCCCCGACCCGCGCCCCGCCCCGGCCCCGCCCCGACCCGTCCCTGCCCAGTCCCCGGGCGGGCGGGCCCTGCCCTCCGTCGTACGTCCCCCACCGAGCGAGACGGACGCCACCCCTTCTCGCCGCCCCGTCTTCCGCCCCCGCGCCCGGCGGTCCCCGCTCCCCACAGCACCTCTGGAGGTACCCCCATGTCTGCTCGCGATGACGTCGCCCTGCCCCTGACGGCGGCTCAGCGCGAACTCTGGCTCGCCGAACAGCGGACCGACGGGGTGATCCCGACGTACCGCATCGGCGAGTACGTGGACATCGCCGGGCCCCTCGACACCGACCTGTTGCGCACGGCGCTGCGCCGGGTCGTCGCCGAGAACGAGGCCCTGCACGTCGGGTTCACCGACGGCGCAGACGGCGACGACGGCATCGACGGACCGCGGCAGATCATGCGGGACGCGGGGGACGTAGGGGAGTGGCGTCCCCGGTACCTCGACCTGAGCGAGCACGACACCCCGTACGACGAAGCCGTGGAGTGGATGGCCGCCGACCGGCTCCGCCCCCTGGACCTCGCCCGGGACCGCCTCTTCAGCCAGGCGCTGATCAAGCTGTCCGACGACCGCCACCTCTGGTACCACAGCTACCACCACCTCCTCTCGGACGGCCTCGGCTACGCCCTCATCGCCCGCCGGGTGGCCGCCGTCCACACGGCGCTGGCGCAAGGGCGCACCCCGGAGCCCCCGCCGTTCCCGCCGCTGCGGGACGTCGTCGACAGCGACGCCGCCTACCGCTCCTCCGCGCACTGCGCGGTCGACCGCGCGTACTGGACGCAGCGCCTCGCCGACCTCCCCGAGCCCGCCCGCATCGGCCGCTCCGCCGGCCAGCTCACCGCGGGCCCGCGGCACACCCCGCTGCCCGCCGAGCCCGTACGCCGGGCCCTGCGGACGCTGGCCGAGCGTGCCGGAACCCGCTGGTCACGGGTGCTGATCGCGGCCACCGCCCTCTATGTGCACCGCCGCACCGGGGCCCACGACCTCCTCCTCGGCCTCCCCGTCACCGGCCGCGCCCCCGCCGACCCGGTCCTGGCGGCCACCCCGGCCGTGGTGTCCAACATGGTGCCCCTGCGGCTGACCGTACGGCCTGCCATGCCCTGGTCCGAGCTGCTCGGCCAGGTCGACGCCGAGGTGCGGGCCGCTCTGCGGCACCAGCGCTACCGCGGCGAGGACATGCACCGCGACCTGGGCCTGCCCGGCGCCCCCGGGTCGGCCTACTCCGCGGTCGTCAACATCATGTCCTTCGACAGCGACCTGAGCTTCGCCGGCCTGCGGGCCACCGCGCACAGTCTCGCCGAGGGCCCCGCCACCGAACTCGCCGTCTGGGCGCTGGACCGCCATGACGGCACCGGCCCGCACCTCCAGCTCCAGGCCGCGGCCGACGCCTGGGACGACGACGAACGCCAGGCCCACCAGCAGGGCCTGACCACCCTCCTGGAAGGCCTCGCCCGAGCCGACGACGACCACCGTCCCGTCGGCCGCATCGCACTGCCGATGCCCCCTGCCCGTAGGGCAGTTCCGCCCAGGTCCGACGCTCACCCGGCTCACCCGGGCCACCTGGCCGACCTGTTCGAGCAGCAGGCGCTGCGCACGCCCGACGCCGTGGCCGTCGTCGCCCCGGACGTCACCCTCACCTACGCCGAACTCGACGCCCGCGCCAACCGCGTAGCCCACCTCCTCACCGCCCACGGCGTCGCCCCCGAGCGCCTGGTCGCCCTCGCGCTGCCCCGCTGCGCCGACCTGGTCGCGGCGATCCTCGCGGTCCTGAAGACGGGCGCGGCCTACGTCCCCCTAGACCCGGACCATCCCGCCGCCCGCCTCTCCGCCCTCCTCGACGACACCCGCCCCGCCGTCCTGCTGACCGACGACGCCATCCGGCCTCGGCTGCCCCACGACACGGGCGCCGACGGCCCCGACGGCCCCGACCTGGTCGTCCTCGACGCCGACGACACCGCCGCCCGCCTCGCCGCATACCCGCCGACCGCCCCGCAGGCGACACGCGACCCCCGCCACCCGGCGTACGTCATCCACACCTCGGGCTCGACCGGCCGGCCCAAGGGCGTCGTCGCCGTCCACGCGGCCGTGGCGAACCTGGTCCGGCACCAGCTCGGCGACCTGTACGCCGCCGACCGGATGCGGGTGGCGCTGACCACCTCGGTGTCCTTCGACGCCTCCTGGGACCAGCTCGCCTGTCTGTTCGCCGGGCACGAGCTGCACGTCCTGGACCGCGACGCCTGGGCCGACCCGGACGCCTTCCTCGACCATCTCGACCGCCACCGCCTCGACTTCGTCAACGCCACCCCGTCGTACCTCCGCGTCCTCCTCGACCACGGCCTCCTCACCGGCCGATGGCGGCCGTCCGTCGTCGTGGTCGGCGGCGAGGCCGTGCCCGAGCGGCTGTGGCAGGAGCTGCGCGCCGCCGACGGGGTTCGCGTCCTCAACTTCTACGGTCCCACCGAGTGCACGGTCGACGCGGTGACCGCTTCCCTCGCCGCCGCTCCCCGCCCCGTGATCGGCCACCCCGTCACCGGCGCCCGCGCCCAGATCCTCGACAACGCCCTGCAACCGGTGCCCGACGGAGCGCCCGGCGAGCTGTACCTCTCCGGCGCGGGCCTGGCCCGGGGTTACCTGAACCGCCCCGGCCTCACCGCCGCCCGTTTCGTCGCCGACCCCTACGGGCCGCCCGGCACCCGCATGTACCGCACCGGAGACGTGGTCCGGCGCACCTCCCAGGGCGTCCTGGAGTACGTCGGCCGCGCCGACGACCAGGTCAAGATCCGCGGGTTCCGCATCGAACCCGCCGAGATCGAGGCGCAGTTGGCAGCCCACCCCGAGGTCGGCGAGGTCGCCGTCGTGGCCCGCGGCGACGCCGACGGGGCCGCCGACGGCCCGCGCCTGGTCGCCTACGTCGTCCCCGCGTCCGGAAAGGGTTCTCGACAGGCGCCCGACACGGCACCGCACCCGGACCGCCTGCGCGCCCACCTGCGCGACCGCCTGCCCGACCACATGGTTCCGTCCGCCTTCGTCCGGCTCGCCGCGCTGCCCCTGACCCCCACCGGGAAACTGGACCGCAAGGCCCTGCCCGAGCCGCAGGCCGGCTTCCAGGGCTCCCAGGGTCCGGGCCGTGCCCCGCGCACCGGCCGCGAGGAACTGCTGTGCGGTCTGTTCGCCGCCGTGCTCGGCGTGCCGCAGGTCGGCGTCGACGACGACTTCTTCGCGCTCGGCGGCCACTCGCTGCTCGCCCTGCGCCTGCTGGCCCGCATCCGTACGGCACTCGACGCCGACCTGCGCCTCGGCGCCCTCTTCGACGCGCCCACCCCCGCTGGCGTCGCCGCCGCCCTGGACGCCACGGACACCGGCCCCGCCCGCCCCGCGCTGCGCCGCCGTGCACGTCCAGACGCGGTGCCGATGTCCTCCGCGCAACGCCGGCTGTGGTTCCTGCAGCGCATCGAGGGAACCGGCGCGACCTATCACATCCCCCTGGCCCTGCGGCTGTCCGGCACGCTCGACCGTACGGCCCTGGAAGCGGCCCTGCGGGACGTCGTCGCCCGGCACGAGAGCCTGCGCACCGTGTTCCCCGACGAACGCGGGGTGCCCTCCCAGCGCATCCTGGGCGCCGACGCCGACGCTGCCGTGCCCCGACTGTCCGTCACCGACACCACGGAGGCCGACCTCCCGGACCGGCTCACCGCCGCGGCCCGCCGCCCCTTCGACCTCGCCGCCCAGCCGCCCGTCCACACCGAGCTGTTCGCGCTCGCCCCCGAGAGCCACGTCCTCCTGCTGGTCGTCCACCACATCGTCGGCGACGGCTGGTCCCTGGGCGCCCTGGCCGACGACGTCACCCGCGCCTACGCCTTCCGGTGCCGCGGCGAGCGGCCCGACTGGGCGCCGCTGCCCGTGCAGTACGCCGACTACACGCTCTGGCAACGCGAGTTGCTGGGCGACGCCACCGACCCCGACAGCCTGTCGGCCCGCCAACTGGCCTTCTGGGCCACGAATTTGGCCGACCTGACCGAGAGCCTCGAGCTCCCCTTCGACCGGCCCCGTCCGCCGGCCACGACCTACCGCGGCGACCAGCTGAAGCTGCACCTCGACGCCGACCTGCACCGGCGCCTGCGCGACCTCGCCCAGGCCCACGGAGCGACCCTGTTCATGGTCCTCCAGGCGGGCCTCGCCGCCCTCCTGAACAAGCTCGGCGCCGGTACCGACATCCCGCTCGGCGCTCCCGTCGCCGGCCGTACCGACGAGGCCGCCGACGGCCTGGTCGGCTTCTTCGTCAACACCCTCGTCCTGCGCGCCGACCTCTCCGGCGATCCCACCTTCGGCGAACTCCTCGACCGGGTCCGCCGCAACGCGCTGGCCGCCTACGCCCACCAGGACCTGCCCTTCGAGCATCTGGTGGAGGAGCTGAACCCGACCCGCTCCCTCGCCCACCACCCCCTCTTCCAGACGATGCTGGCCCTCCAGAACGCCCCCCTGGGCGCGTTCGACCTGCCCGGTCTGCAGGTGGCGACGAGCCTGGTCCCCACCGGCACCGCCAAGTGCGACCTCACCTTCAACCTCGCCGAACGCACCGACCCCACCGGCGCACCCGCCGGCCTGGTCGGGGCAGTGGAGTACAGCACCGACCTCTTCGACGCGGACACGGTCGAGGCGATGGCCGAACGCTGGCTGCGACTCCTCGACGCGGCCGTCGCCGAACCGGACCGTCCCCTCAGCCGGTTCGACGTCCTGACCGACGCCGAACGCGAGACCCTGCTGCCCGCACCCGACGCCACGCCCCTGCCCGAGGCCACTCTGGCGGACCTGTTCGAGGCACGGGTGCGCGAGTCGCCGGACGCGGTGGCGGTGGTGTCGGCGGACACGACCCTGTCGTACGGCGAGTTGAACGCCCGCGCCAACCGCCTCGCCCATGCGTTGATCGGCCGGGGCGTCGGCCCCGAGGACCTCGTCGCCCTGGCCCTGCGCCGCTCGGCGGAGCTGGTGGTGGCGGTGCTGGCCGTGTTGAAGGCGGGGGCCGCGTATCTGCCGTTGGACCCCGACTACCCCGCGGCCCGACGGGAGTTCATGCTGGGCGACGCCCGTCCGGTGCTGGTCGTCGACGACCTGGCGACGGTGGCGGCGGAGGGCTGCCCGGAGACGGACCCGGTCGTCACCTCACTGACGTCCCGTCATCCGGCGTACGTCATCTACACGTCGGGGTCGACGGGTCGTCCGAAGGGTGTGGTCGTTCCGCACGGGAACGTGGTGCGGTTGTTCGCGGCGACGCGGGAGTGGTTCGCGTTCGGCCCGGAGGACGTGTGGACGCTCTTCCACTCCTACGCGTTCGACTTCTCGGTGTGGGAGTTGTGGGGTCCGCTGCTGCACGGCGGTCGGCTGGTGGTGGTCCCGTTCGAGACGTCGCGTTCGCCGGAGGCGTTCCTGCGGCTGCTGGCGGAGGAGCGGGTGACGGTGTTGAGCCAGACGCCGTCGGCCTTCTACCAGTTGATGCAGGCCGACCGGGAGCATCCGGGCGCTGAACTCGCCCTGCGGACGGTGGTGTTCGGAGGTGAGGCGCTGGAGCCCGCCCGTCTCGCCGACTGGTACGCCCGCCACGCGGACGACGCTCCCGTCCTCGTGAACATGTACGGCATCACCGAGACCACCGTCCACGTCACCCACACCCCCCTCACCCGCGACAGCGCCGTCACGGGCGCCGCCAGCGTGATCGGCGCCGCGATCCCCGATCTGCGGCTCTACGTCCTCGACGACCACCTGAACCCCCTGCCGCCGGGCGTCGCCGGGGAGCTGTACATCGCCGGGGCCGGTCTCGCCCGGGGCTATCTCAACCGCCCCGACCTGTCCGCCGCACGCTTCGTCGCCGACCCCTACGGCATGCCCGGCACCCGGATGTACCGTTCCGGAGACGTCGTACGACGCACCGCGCGCGGCACGCTGGAGTTCGTCGGGCGCGCCGACGACCAGGTCAAGGTGCGCGGGTTCCGCATCGAACTCGGCGAGATCGAGGCCGCGTTGGCGGCCCACGGCGAGGTCGGCGACGTCGCGGTCGTGGCCCGTCAGGACCGTGCCGACGACACCCGGCTCGTCGCGTACGTCGTCCCCGCACCCGGCCGCATCGCGCACTCCGCCACTCTCCGCGAGCATCTGCGCGCCCAGCTCCCGGAGTACATGGTCCCGGCCGCGTTCGTCGCGCTGGACGCGCTGCCGCTGACCGTCAACGGCAAGCTGGACCGACGGGCGCTGCCCGAGCCGCAGGCCGGCATGCTGGGCGCCGGACGCGCACCGCGCACCCCGCAGGAGCAGATCCTGTGCGAGCTGTTCGCGGAGATCCTCGGGGTCGCCGAGGCCGGCGTGGACGACGGCTTCTTCGACCTGGGCGGCCACTCCCTGCTCGCGACCCGTCTGGTCGCCCGTGTCCGGGCCACCCTGGGCGTGGAGTTGGAGCTGCGCACCCTCTTCGAGGTCCCGACGCCGGCCGGACTGGCCGCGAGTCTGGCGGGCGCCGGACAGGCCCGCCTCGCCCTCACCCCGTACGACGACCGGCCCGAACTGGTCCCGCTGTCGTTCGCCCAGCGCCGCCTGTGGTTCCTGCACCAGCTGGAGGGCGCGAGCGCCAACTACAACATCCCGCTCGCCTGGCGGCTGACCGGCCCGCTCGACCGCCCCGCCCTCGACCGGGCCCTCGCCGACGTCCTGGCCCGCCACGAGAGCCTGCGCACCCTCTACCCCCAGGTCGACGGCACCCCCTACCAGCGGATCCTCACCCTCGACGAGGCCCGGCTGCCGCTGCGCGTGCACCACACGACCGAGGCCGAACTGGACGCCGTCCTCGCGCAGGCGCTGCGCTGCCCCTTCGACCTCGCCGTCGATCTGCCCCTGTACGCCGAGCTGTTCACACTCGCCCCCGAGAGCCACGTCCTCCTCCTGGTCATCCACCACATCGCCGGCGACGGCTGGTCCCTCGGCCCGCTGGCGCAGAACCTCGCCGACGCCTACGCGGCCCGCAGCCGGGGCGAGGAGCCGGTGTGGGCGGACCTGCCCGTGAGTTACGCCGACTACACCCTCTGGCAGCACCGGCTGCTGGGCGACGCCGCCGATCCCGACAGTCTGTTCGCCCGGCAGGCCGCCCACTGGACGGCCGCGCTGGACGGCCTGCCCGAGCAGATCCAGCTGCCCACCGACCGGCCCCGCCCCGCCGTCGCCTCCCACCAGGGCGGCTTCGTCCGCGTGCGGCTGGACGCCGAACTGCACCGGGAACTGAAGGACTTGTCGCGCACCCAGGGGACCAGCCTCTTCATGGTGCTCCAGGCCGGTCTCGCCGCCCTGCTGAACAAGCTCGGCGCCGGCGACGACATCCCCGTCGGAAGCCTCATCGCCGGCCGCACCGACCAGGCCCTCGACGACCTGATCGGCTACTTCGTCAACACCCTCGTCTTCCGCACCGACACCGGCGGCGACCCGACCTTCACCGAACTCCTCGACCGCGTCCGGGACGTGGCCCTCGCCGCCTACGCCCATCAGGACCTGCCCTTCGAGTACCTCGTCGAGGCCCTCAACCCGGTGCGCTCCCTCGCCCACCACCCGCTGTTCCAGGTCATGCTCGTCCTGCAGAACGCCCCCCGCGCCGAGTTCGCCCCGCCCGGCCTGCGCACCGAGACCGTCCAGCTCACCACCACCACGGCCAAGCTCGACCTGATCTTCTCCATGTCGGAGCGGCACGGCGACGACGGCTCCCCGCAGGGCGTGGACGGCTTCGTCGAGTACGCCGGCGACCTGTACGACCCGGAGACGGTCCGGATCATGTGCGAGCGGTGGGTGCGGCTGCTGAGGGCGGCGGTCGACGAGCCGGGGACGCCGTTGAGCCGCTTCGACGTCCTGACGGAGGCGGAGCGGCGGTTGGCGCTGCCCGCAGCCGTGGAGTCCGTCGTCGAGGACAGCCTTGTGGGGTTGTTCGAGGCACGGGTGCGCCAGACGCCCGATGCGGTGGCCGTGACATCCGGTCAGGTGTCACTCACCTACGGCGAGTTGAACCGCCGCGCCAACCGTGTCGCCCATGCGTTGATCGGCCGGGGCGTCGGCCCCGAGGGCCTCGTCGCCCTGGCCCTGCCCCGCTCGGCCGACCTCGTGGTCGCGGTCGTCGGCGTCCTGAAGGCGGGGGCCGCCTATCTGCCGCTCGACCCGGACTATCCGGCGGCGCGACGGGAGTCCATGGTCGAGGACGCCCGCCCTGTGCTGGTCGTCGACGACCTGGCGGCGCTGGAGGCGGACGGCCTCGCGGACCACGACCCCGGAGTGCGCTTGTCCGCGCAGCACCCGGCCTACGTCATCTACACGTCGGGGTCGACGGGTCGTCCGAAGGGTGTGGTCGTTCCGCACGGGAACGTGGTGCGGTTGTTCGCGGCGACGCGGGAGTGGTTCGCGTTCTGCCCGGAGGACGTGTGGACGCTCTTCCACTCCTACGCGTTCGACTTCTCGGTGTGGGAGCTGTGGGGTCCGCTGCTGCACGGCGGTCGGCTGGTGGTGGTCCCGTTCGAGACGTCGCGTTCGCCGGAGGCGTTCCTGCGGCTGCTGGCGGAGGAACGGGTGACGGTGTTGAACCAGACGCCGTCCGCGTTCTATCAGTTGATGCAGGCCGACCGGGAGAACCCGGGCACTGAACTCGCCCTGCGGACGGTGGTGTTCGGAGGTGAGGCGCTGGAGCCCGCCCGTCTCGCCGACTGGTACGCCCGCCACGCGGACGACGCTCCCGTCCTCGTGAACATGTACGGCATCACCGAGACCACCGTCCACGTCACCCACACCCCCCTCGACGCACGATCCGTCGACGACCCCGCCAGCGTGATCGGCACGGCGATCCCGGACCTGCGCACCTATGTGCTCGACGGGTGGCTGCGGCCCGTCCCGACGGGCGTGGCGGGCGAACTGTACGTCGGCGGACCCGGACTGGCCCGCGGCTATCTGGGCCGCCCCGGCCTGACCGCCGCCCGTTTCGTCGCCGACCCCCATGGACCGGCCGGCAGCCGCATGTACCGCACGGGCGACGTGGTCCGGATGCGCGCCGACGGCGACCTGGAGTACTCCGGACGCGCCGACGACCAGGTCAAGGTGCGTGGCTTCCGCATCGAACTGGGCGAGATCGAGGCTGCGTTGGCCGCCCGCCCCGAGGTCCGCGATGTCGCGGTCGTGGCGCGGCAGGATCGTGCGGACGACACCAGGCTGGTCGCGTACGTCGTCCCCGCACCGGGCAGCGCAGCCGCTGCCCTCCGGGAGCGCCTCGGGGAGCACCTGCGGGCGCGCCTTCCGGAGTACATGGTCCCGGCCGCCTTCGTGGAGGTGGACGCGCTGCCGCTCACCGTCAACGGCAAGCTGGACCGACGGGCCCTGCCCGCGCCGGAGTTCACGCCGACCGAGGCCGGGCGGCCGCCGCGCACCGCGCAGGAGCGGGTGCTCGCGGAGTTGTTCGCCGAGGTGCTGGGCGTCGAACGGGTCGGCGTCGACGACGACTTCTTCGGCCTGGGCGGTCACTCCCTGCTCGCCACGCGGCTCGTCGCCCGGGTCCGCGCGTCCCTCGGCGCCGAGCTCGAACTGCGCGCCCTGTTCGAGACGCCGACCGTGGCCGGGCTGGCCGCGGGACTGACCGCGGCGGGGGAAGCGCGGCCCGCGCTGGTTCCTGCCGTACGGCCCGAGCGGATGCCGCTGTCGTCCGCGCAGCGCCGACTGTGGTTCCTGCACCAGTTGGACGGGACCGGCGCCGCCTATCACATCCCGCTCGCCTGGCGGCTGACCGGCCCGCTCGACCGCGCCGCTCTCGGCCGGGCCCTGGGCGACGTCGTGGCCCGTCACGAGAGCCTGCGCACCCTGTTTCCGCTCGCCGACGGAGTGCCGTACCAGCTCGTGCTCGGCGCCGAGCGGGCCCGTACCGACCCGGTCCTGAGCCTGCCTCCGACCGGGACCGACGAGACGGAGCTGCCCGCGCTGCTCGACCGCGCCGTCCGGCAGACCTTCGACCTGGCGAGCGAACTGCCGGTCAGGGCCCATCTGTTCGACACCGCCGACGACCGGCATGTGCTGCTCGTCGTCGTGCACCACATCGCCGGCGACGGCTGGTCGCTGGGTCCGCTGTCGAGGGATCTCGCGGCCGCGTACGCGGCCCGGCGTGCGGGGGAGGAGCCCCAGTGGGCGCCGCTGCCGGTGCAGTACGCCGACTACACCCTGTGGCAGCGCGAGCTGCTCGGCGAACCCGGCGACGCCGACAGCCTGTTCGCGCGGCAGGCGGCCCACTGGACGGCCGCGCTGGACGGCCTGCCCGAGCAGATCCGGCTGCCTGCCGACCGGTCCCGCACGGCGACGCCGTCCTTCCACGGCCGTCGGCTGCCCGTCGCCCTCGACGCCGACCTGCACGCCGACCTCCTCGGCCTGGCCCGCCGGCACGGCGCCAGCCTCTACATGGTGCTCCAGGCCGGTCTCGCCGCCCTGCTGAAGAAACTGGGCGCAGGGGACGACATCCCCGTCGGCAGCCTCATCGCAGGCCGGACCGACCAGGCCCTTGACGACCTCGTCGGGTTCTTCGTCAACACCCTCGTCCTGCGCACCGACGCCTCCGGCGACCCCGACTTCACCGAACTCCTGGGCCGGACAAGGGAGTCGGCGCTCGGCGCGTACGCACACCAGGAGCTGCCCTTCGACCATCTGGTGGAGGCGCTGAACCCCGCCCGGTCGCTGTCCCGCCAGCCGCTGTTCCAGGTGCTGCTCGCCCTGCAGAACGTGCCGCGCGGCGACTTCCAACTCCCGGGCCTGCACACCGAGATCCTGCCGGTCCAGCCCGCCACCGCCATGTTCGACCTGTCCTTCCACCTCCTGGAGCGCGGCGCGGGGGAGGCGGCGGGCGTCCACGGCTACGTCGAGTACGCCACCGACCTGTTCGACGACACCACCGTCGAACGCCTCCTCGCCCGCTGGACACGGCTGCTGCGCCAGGCGGCCGCCGACCCCGCCCGGCCGCTGAGCCGCCTCGACGTCCTCCTCGACGACGAACGCGACCAGCTCCTCGGGACGGCCATGGCGGACGCCCCGACGGCGGGCGATCCGACGGCGGACCACCCGACGGCGGTCACCGCAAGCCTCCCCGAGCTGTTCCGGCGTCAGGTGCGCGCCGCCCCGGACGCCCCCGCCCTCGTCTTCGAGAACACCGTCTTCGAGGGCACTGCCTTCGAGGACGCCGTCCTGACGTACGCCGAGCTCGACGCCCGCGCCAACCGGCTCGCGCACGCGCTGATCGGCCGGGGCATCGGCCCCGAGGACGTCGTCGCGCTCACGCTGCCCCGGTCGCCCGAACTCGTCGTCGCGATCCTGGCCGTCCTCAAGGCCGGGGCCGCCTATCTGCCGGTGGACCCCGACTACCCGGCAGCACGTCGCGCGTTCATGCTGGCCGATGCCCGCCCGGCCCTCGTCCTGGACGACCCGGCGGCCGTGGACCCGGGCCCCGGGCACCCCGACACGGACTCTGCAACCGACCCGGAAACCGTGCTCGACGGCCGCCATCCCGCGTACGTCGTCTACACCTCGGGCTCGACCGGCCGCCCCAAGGCGATCGTCATGCCGTCGGCCGCGCTCGCCAACCTGCTGCACTGGCACCACCGCAGCATCGGCGGCGGCCCCGGCACCCGCGTCGCCCAGTTCACCGCGACCGGTTTCGACGTGTCCGTGCAGGAGACGCTGTCCGCGCTGCTGTTCGGCAAGACCCTGGTGGTCCCCACCGACGAGCAGCGGCGCAGCGCCGAACTCCTCACCGCCTGGCTGGAGAAGCACCGCGTCGAGGAGCTGTACGCGCCGACGCTGGTCCTGGAGGCCGTGGCGGAGGCCGCCGAGGAGCACGGCCGCGACCTGCCCCACCTGCGCACGATCGCCCAGGCCGGCGAGGCGATGCGGCTGGGCGACGCCTTGCGTCGCTTCCAGGCCCGCCGCCCGGACCGACGGCTGCACAACCACTACGGGCCCGCCGAGACCCATGTCGTCACGGCGTACGCGCTGCCCGCCGACCTCGACGACTGCCCGCTGCCGGTGCCCGTCGGCCGACCGGTCGACCACACCCGCGCCTACGTCCTCGACGCCGCGCTGAACGCCGTACCGCCCGGGGCGCCCGGCGAGCTGTACCTGGCCGGGGCCTGTCTGGCGCGCGGCTACCTCGGCCGGCCCGCCCTGACCGCCGAGCGCTTCGTCGCCGACCCCTACGGGCCGCCCGGAACCCGTATGTACCGCACCGGAGACCTCGCCCGCCGGCGCGCGGACGGCGAGCTGGAGTTCCTCGGCCGCGCCGACCAGCAGGTGAAGGTACGCGGTTTCCGTATCGAACCCGGCGAGGTCGAGGCGGCCCTCACCGGCCGGCCGACGGTCGCCCGGGCCGCCGTGGTGCTCCGCGAGGACCGGCTCGTCGCCTACGTCGTCCCGGCCGCCGGGGCGAGCGTCGTGCCCGCCGCCCTTGTGGACGGCCTGCGCGAGCGCCTCCCCGACTACATGGTGCCGAGCGCGATCGTCGCCCTGGACGCCCTCCCGCTCACGCCCAACGGCAAACTGGACCGTGCCGCCCTGCCCGCGCCCCCTCCGGACGCCCGGGCGGGACGAGCCCCGGGCAGCCCGCGCGAGCAGATCCTGTGCGACCTGTTCGCCGAGGTGCTGGGCCTGCCCCACGCCGACGCCGACGGCGACTTCTTCGACCTGGGCGGGCACTCCCTCCTCGCCACCCGGCTGGCGTCCCGCGTCCGGGCCGCCCTCGGCGTCGAACTGCCCCTGCGGCACCTCTTCGAGGCCCCGACCCCGGCCGGACTCGCCGACCGGCTGACCGACGCCGACGCGGCCCGCCCGGCCCTGACCCCGGGCGCGCGGACCGAGCCGCTGCCGCTGTCGTTCGCCCAGCGCCGCCTGTGGTTCCTGCACCGGCTGGACGGCGCGGACGCCGGCTACCACATGCCACTCGCGCTGCGACTGCGCGGCCCCCTGGACCGGGCCGCGCTGACCGCCGCCCTCGGGGACGTCGTGGCCCGGCACGAGACCCTGCGCACGGTCTTCCCGCACGCCGACGGCGTACCGAGCCAGCGGATCCTGTCCGCCGCCGAGGCCCGGATCCCCCTGACGGTCGCCGACACGAACGAGACCGACCTGCCCGCGCTGCTCACCGCGGCCGCCCGCCACGACTTCGACCTCGCCACCGAACCTCCTTTGCGCGCCCACCTGTTCGCGCTCGGCCAGCAATCCGCCGAAGGCGCAGGCGAGGGCGACGGATCCCGCGACGGCGAAGGAGAGGGCGAGGGATCCGGCGAACACGTCCTCCTCCTCGCCCTGCACCACATCGCCGCCGACGGCTGGTCCTTGCGCCCCCTGTCGAGGGATCTGGCGAGCGCGTACGCGGCCCGGCGTGCGGGGGAGGAGCCCAAGTGGGCTCCGCTGCCGGTGCAGTACGCCGACTACACCCGCTGGCAGCGCGACCTGCTCGGCGACGAGTCCGACACCGCCGGCACCTACGCCCGCCAACTCGCCTACTGGACCGACACCCTCACCGGACTCCCCGAGCGCATCCAGCTGCCCGTCGACCGGCCCCGCCCCGTCGGCGCCTCGCACCGCGGCGGTCTGCTCACGACCCGTGTGGACGCCGACCTGCACGGCGCGCTCGCCGCCCTGGCCCGCCGAAACGGCGCCAGCCTCTACATGGTTCTCCAGGCCGGCCTCGCCGCGCTCTACACCCGCCTCGGCGCGGGCGCCGACATTCCCGTCGGCAGCCCCTTCGCGGGCCGCACCGACCAGGCGCTGGACGACCTCGTCGGGTTCTTCGTCAACACCCTCGTGCTGCGCACGGACACCTCGGGCGACCCGACCTTCACCGAACTCCTCGGCCGGGTAAGGGAATCCGCCCTCGCCGCCTACGCTCACCAGGACGTGCCCTTCGAGCACCTCGTCGAGGCCCTGAACCCGCCCCGCTCCCTCTCCCACCACCCCCTCTTCCAGACCCTGCTCGCGGTCCAGAACGTCCCCGACGGCGACTTCGCCCTCGACGGTCTGGAGACCTCCGCGGAGCCTGTGCGCACCGGCACCGCCCGCCTCGACCTGGCCTTCGCCCTCACCGAACGCCGCCGCCCGGACGGCACGCCCGAAGGCCTCGACGCGATCGTCGAGTACAGCGCCGACCTCTTCGACGAGGACACCGTCCGCACCCTCTTCGCCCGCTGGGTACGCCTGCTCACCGCCGCCGTCGCCGCCCCCGACCGCCCGATCGGCGCCCTCGACGTACTCCACCCCGACGAGCGCCACACCCTGCTGCACACCCACCGCCCCACCGACGTCGAGCAAGCCGCGCTCCCCGCACTCTTCCGCCGACAGGCGACCCGGCGACCCGACGCGGTCGCCGTCGAGTCGGGCGGGACCGAGGTGACGTACGCCGAACTAGACGCCCGCGCCAACCAGTTCGCGCACGCGCTTCTCGCGCGGGGCATCGGGGCCGAGGACGTCGTGGCGCTCGTCCTGCCGCGTTCCGTCGACCTGGTGGTCGGGATTCTGGGGACGATGAAGGCGGGTGCGGCTTATCTGCCCGTAGACCCTGAGTATCCCGAGGCGCGCATCGCGCACATGCTGGTGGACGCCCAACCTGCGCTGGTGGTGGACGACTTGGGCTTCGCCCACGGTCATCCGGCCACCGATCCCGAGGTGGCGGTGGATGTACGGCATCCCGCCTACGTCATCTACACCTCGGGTTCGACCGGTCGCCCCAAGGGCGTCGTCGTCACCCACGGCGGAGTGCCCAGCCTGGTCGCGGCCCAGACCGAACGGCTCGGCGTCGACGACGCCAGCCGCGTGCTCCAGCTCAGCTCGCCCAGCTTCGACGCCTCCTTCTGGGACCTGTGCAGCGCCCTCCTCACCGGAGCCCGCCTGGTCCTCGCACCGACCGAGGCCCCGCTGGAGGGCCTCACGCACGCGAACGGAGTCACGCATGTGACGTTGCCGCCTTCGGTGTTGGCGGCGGTGGAGTCGCTGTCGGCTTCGGTGTCGACGTTGGTCGTCGCGGGTGAGGCGTGTGCGCCCGAGCTGGTGGAGCGGTGGGCGCCCGGGCGGCGGATGGTCAATGCGTACGGTCCGACGGAGACGACGGTGTGCGCGACGATGAGCGCGCCGTTGACCGCGTCCCTGCCGGGGTCGGGCGGGGTGCCTTCGATCGGGCGGCCGATCGCCAACGCGCGGGTGTACGTGCTGGATTCGGCGCTGCAACCCGTTCCGCCGTGTGTGCCGGGTGAGTTGTATGTCGCCGGTGCGGGTCTGGCCCGGGGGTATCTGCGCCAACCGGGGCTGACGGCTTGCCGTTTCGTCGCCGATCCCTTCGGCGGACCGGGCGCTCGTATGTACCGGACCGGAGATGTGGTGCGGTGGCGTGCCGACGGGGAGTTGGAGTTCGTCGGTCGGGCGGACGAGCAGGTCAAGGTGCGCGGGTTCCGCATCGAGCCCGGCGAGATCGAGACCGCACTCGCCGAGCACCCCGCCGTTGCGCACGCCGTGGCGGCCGTGCGCGAGGGACGGCTGGTCGGGTACGTCGTCGCGGAACGGGACGCCGCCGCCGACCCGCAGCCGGCCGCACTCCAGACGTTTCTGCGGGAGCGGCTGCCGGACCACCTCGTGCCGAGCGCGTTCGTCGTCCTGGGCACGCTGCCGCTGACCCCCAACGGCAAGCTGGACAAGGCGGCCCTGCCCACCCCGGAGTTCGCCTCCGAATCCGCCGGGCGGCCGCCGCGCAGCCCGCGCGAGCACCTGCTGGCCGAGCTGTTCGCCGAAGTGCTGGGCGTCGCGCAGGTCGGCCTCGACGACAGCTTCTTCGACCTGGGCGGCCACTCGCTGCTCGCCACCCGGCTCGTCTCGCGCGTACGGGCGGTGCTCGGCGCGGAGATCGCCCTGCGCACCCTGTTCGAGACGCCGACCGTGGCCGCACTCGCCGCGGCCCTCGACCGCGCCGGTCGCGCCCGGCCCGCGCTGACGTCCGTCGACCGGCCCGAGCGGACGCCGCTGTCGTTCGCCCAGCGCCGGCTGTGGTTCCTCCAGCAGATGGAGGGCTCCGGCGCCGGCTACCACATCCCGCTCGCCCTGCGGCTGTCCGGCAGGCTCGACGAAGGGGCGCTGACCGAGGCGCTCGCGGACGTCGTGGCCCGGCACGAGACGCTGCGCACGGTGTTCCCCGAGGCGCACGGAACCCCGTACCAGAAGGTGCTCGACCCCGACGCCGCGCGCCCGAGGCTGCGTGCCCTGCGCACCGACGAGTCCCGGCTGGTGCGGGAGCTGGCCGAGGCGGCCCGCCGGCCCTTCGACCTGGCCGCCGAAGTCCCTTTGCGCGGACACCTGTTCACCCTGGACGCCGAGGAGCACGTGCTGCTGCTCGTCGTGCACCACATCGCCGGCGACGGATGGTCCACCGGACCGCTCGCCCGCGACCTCGCCGAGGCGTACGCGGCCCGCAGCGCCGGACGCAAGCCCGAGTGGACGCCGTTGCCCGCGCAGTACGCCGACTACACCCTCTGGCAGCGCGCGCTGCTCGGCGAGCCGGGCGACCCCGGCAGCGTCTTCGCTGCCCAACTCGGCTACTGGAAAGAGAGGTTGGCCGAGCTGCCCGAGCAGCTCCGACTCCCCGCCGACCGGCCGCACCCCGCCGTCGCCTCCTACCGGGGCGCACACCTGCTTCTCGAGCTGGACGCCGAGCTGCACGCCGGACTCGCCCGGCTCGCGCGCCGCTCGGGAGCGAGTCTGTTCATGGTGCTGCGGGCCGCGCTCGCCGCGCTGTTCAGCCGCCTCGGCGCAGGCTCGGACATCCCCGTCGGCAGCCCGATCGCGGGCCGCACCGACCAGGCGCTGGACGACCTCGTCGGGTTCTTCGTCAACACGCTCGTGCTGCGCACCGACACCTCCGGGAACCCGACGTTCGAGGAGCTGGTCCAGCGGGTCCGGGAGAACGCCCTGGGCGCCTACGCCCACCAGGACCTGCCGTTCGAGAACCTCGTCGAGGAGCTCAACCCGGCCCGCTCCCTCTCCCATCACCCCCTGTTCCAGGTGATGTTCGCCCTCCAGAACGCGCCGATGGGCGAGTTCGGCCTGCCCGGCCTGCGGGTCGCGCCGATGGCCGTGCCGACCGGCACCGCCAAGTTCGACCTGGGCTTCAACCTGTACGAGCGGTACGACGGCCACGGCGTCCCCGCGGGCATCGCCGGAGCGGTCGAGTACGCCACCGACCTCTACGACCACGCCACCGTCGCCGCCCTCGTCGACCGCTGGACACGACTGCTGCACGCCGTCGTCGCCGACCCCGCCCGCCCCGTCGGGGGCATCGACCTCCTCTCCGCCGACGAACGCCGCCGCCTCCTGCACGACGCCAACGACACCGCCGTCCCCGTCGCCCCGATCCCGCTGCCCACCGCATTCGCCCGCCAGGCGCGAGTCACCCCGGACGCGGTCGCCGTCGAGTCGGGCGGGACCGAGGTGACGTACGCCGAACTAGACGCCCGCGCCGACCAGTTCGCGCACGCGCTTCTCGCGCGGGGCGTCGGGGTCGAGGACGTCGTGGCGCTCGTCCTGCCGCGTTCCGTCGACCTGGTGGTCGGGATTCTGGGGACGATGAAGGCGGGTGCGGCTTATCTGCCCGTAGACCCTGAGTATCCCGAGGCGCGCATCGCGCACATGCTGGTGGACGCCCAACCTGCGCTGGTGGTGGACGACGTGGGCTTCGCCGACGGTCATCCGGCGACCGATCCCGAGGTGGCGGTGGATGTACGGCATCCCGCCTACGTCATCTACACCTCGGGTTCGACCGGTCGCCCCAAGGGCGTCGTCGTCAGCCACGCCGGCATCGCGCACCTGGTGGCCGCGCAGGTCGAGCGGTTCGCGATCGACGCGAGCAGCCGGGTGCTTCAGTTCGCCTCGCCCAGCTTCGACGCGTCCGTCTCCGAGCTGTACACGGCCCTGCTCACCGGTGCGACCCTTGTGCTGCCCCCGGCGAACGACCCTATGGCGGGCCTGACTTCGGGGATCACGCATGTGACGTTGCCGCCTTCGGTGTTGGCGGCGGTGGAGTCGCTGTCGGCTTCGGTGTCGACGTTGGTCGTCGCGGGTGAGGCGTGTGCGCCCGAGCTGGTGGAGCGGTGGGCGCCCGGGCGGCGGATGGTCAATGCGTACGGTCCGACGGAGACGACGGTGTGCGCGACGATGAGCGCGCCGTTGACCGCGTCCCTGCCGGGGTCGGGCGGGGTGCCTTCGATCGGGCGGCCGATCGCCAACGCGCGGGTGTACGTGCTGGATTCGGCGCTGCAACCCGTTCCGCCGGGTGTGCCGGGTGAGTTGTATGTCGCCGGTGCGGGTCTGGCCCGTGGGTATCTGCGCCAACCGGGGCTGACGGCTTGCCGTTTCGTCGCCGATCCCTTCGGCGGACCGGGCGCTCGTATGTACCGGACCGGAGATGTGGTGCGGTGGCGTGCCGACGGGGAGTTGGAGTTCGTCGGTCGGGCGGACGAGCAGGTCAAGGTGCGCGGGTTCCGCATCGAACCCCGCGAGATCGAGACCGTGCTCGCCGAGCACCCGGGCGTCGGGAGGGCCGTGGTCGCCGTACGCGAGGAGCGGCTGGTCGGGTATGTCGTCCCTGCCACCGCCACCGCCACCGCCACCGCCACCGCCCCTGTCACCGCCGCCGCCGATGCCGACGCGACCGCGTCCCGCTTCGAGCGTGACCACCGTCGCGAGCAGGACCACATCGCCGGCTGGCGGGAGATCTACGACGCGCTGCCGGTCGCGGCCGCGCACACCGCTCTCGGGGAGAACTTCACCGGCTGGAACAGCAGTTACGACGGCCGTCCGCTTCCCGAGGCGGAGATGCGGGAGTGGCGGGACGCCACCGTGGACCGGATCCGGGCGCTGAGGCCCCGGCGCGTCCTTGAGGTCGGCGTCGGCACCGGGCTGCTGCTGGCCCGCATCGCCCCGGACTGCGAGGCGTACTGGGCCACCGACTTCTCCGCCACGGCCGTCGACGCGCTCGCCGAGCACGTACGACAGGATCCGGCGCTCGCGGAGCGGGTCGTCCTGCACACCCGGCCCGCGCACGACGTCGCCGGACTGCCGGGCGGCTTCGACACCATCGTGCTCAACTCGGTCGTCCAGTACTTCCCGAGCGCCGACTATCTGCTCGACGTGGTACGGAAGTTGACCTCGCTGCTCGCGCCCGGCGGCGCGCTGTTCATCGGCGACGTGCGCAATCTGCGGCTGCTGCGGACGCTGGCCACGGCCGTCCAGTCGCAGCGCAGGGGCGTCGCCGATCCCGCCGAGCTGCGCCGGGCCGTCGAGCGGGCGGTGCGCGGCGAGGAAGAACTCCTCGTCGACCCCGACTTCTTCGCCGGACTGCCGGACCGGGTGGACGCGGTGGGCGCGGTCGCCGTGGAGATCAAACGCGGCCGCAGCCACAACGAACTCACCCGCCACCGCTACGACGTCACCCTGCACACCCGGCCCGCCCGGCAGTACGGCACCGTCGCGGAGGTCGCATGGGGACATGCCGTGTCCACCCCCGACGCCGTACGCGACCTCGTGACGGCGACCGACCCGGCGGCCCTGCGCATCACGGGCGTGCCCAACGCCCGGCTGACGGGGGAAGCGGAGGCCGACCGGGCGCTGCACGCGGACCAGGCGCGGTACGGAGACCGGGCGCCGCACAGGGATCCGGCGCCGCACGGGGACCGGGTCGGCACGGCTCCCGGAGTCGACCCCGAGGTCTGGCACGCGCTCGGCGTCTCGCTGGGGCGGCGGGTGCACGTCACCTGGTCGTCCGACGCCGCCGACACGCTCGACGTCGTCCTCGTCGACCCCGCCCGGACGCACGCCCCGGACGACCCGGACGCCCCCGTCGTGGCCTACCGGACCGGGCGCGCCGACGTGCTCGCCAACACGCCCGCCCACACGCAGGCCGGGGGCCGCACCTCCGCTGCCCTCGCCCGTGACCTGCGGGACTTCGTGCGGACACGGCTCCCCGACCATCTCGTCCCGTCCGTCTTCGTCGTCCTGGACGCGCTGCCGCTCACCGGCAGCGGAAAGCTCGACCGGGCCGCCCTGCCCGCACCGGGCGAGGGACACCTTCCGGTCGGCGGCGGGCGGGCGCCGCGCACCCCGCAGGAGGAGCTGCTGACCCAGTTGTTCGCCGAGGTCCTCGGCGTGGGCCGGGTCGGCGTCGACGACAGCTTCTTCGACCTGGGCGGCCACTCGCTGCTCGCCACCCGGCTGGTCTCCCGCGTCCGCGCCGCCCTCGGCGCCGAACTCGACGTCCGCGCCCTCTTCGAGGCCCCCACGGCGGCCCTGCTCGCCGCACGGCTCGACGAGGCCGGGGAGGCCCGGCCCCCGCTGACGGCCCACGCGGAGCGTCCGGAGCGCGTGCCGCTGTCGTACGCTCAGCAGCGGCTGTGGTTCCTGCACCGGATGGAGGGGCCGAGCGCCGCCACATACGTCATGCCGCTGGCGCTGCGGCTGACCGGGCCACTGGACCGGGCGGCGCTCGGGACGGCCCTCGGGGACGTGGTCGCCCGGCACGAGAGCTTGCGGACCGTGTTCCCCGAGGCCGACGGCGTGCCGTACCAGCAGGTGCTGGAGGTCCGGCCGGAGCTGCCGGTGACCGCGGCGGACGAGGTGCGGCTGGCGGAGCTGCTCGCCGGCGCGGCGCGTCGTGGCTTCGACCTCGCCGTCGAACCGCCCCTGCGCGCCGAGCTGTTCGCGCTCGCTCCCGACGACCACGTCCTGCTGGTCGCGGTCCACCACATCGCCGGGGACGGCTGGTCCATGGGACCGCTGTCCCGGGACCTGGCGGCCGCCTACGCGGCCCGGAGCGCGGGCGAGGAGCCCCACTGGGCGCCGCTGCCCGTGCAGTACGCCGACTACGCCCTCTGGCAGCGGCAGCTGCTCGGCGAGGCGTCCGACGCGGACAGTCGGCTGGCCGCACAACTCGCCTACTGGACACAGGCGTTGGCCGGTCTGCCGGACCAGATCCCGCTACCCGCCGACCGGCCGCGGCCGGCTGTCGCCTCGCAGCGGGGCGGGCGACTGCCGCTGCACATCGACGCCCGGCTCCACCGCGCGCTGCGCGACCTCGCCGCCGAGCACGGCGCCAGCATGTTCATGGCCCTCCAGGCCGGTCTCGCCGCCCTGTTGAGCCGTCTGGGCGCGGGCTCGGACATCGCGGTCGGCAGTCCCGTCGCGGGCCGCACCGACCAGGCGCTGGACGACCTCGTCGGGTTCTTCGTCAACACGCTCGTGCTGCGCACGGACACCTCGGGCGACCCGAGCTTCACCGAACTCCTCGGCCGTGTAAGGGAATCCGCACTCGCGGCCTACGCCCACCAGGACGTGCCCTTCGAACACCTCGTCGAAGTCCTCAACCCGGCCCGCTCCCTCGCCCACCACCCGCTCTTCCAGGTGATGCTGGCGTTGCAGAACGCCCCCGGCGGGACCTTCGCCCTGCCCGGCCTGACCGTCGAACCCGTGGGCGTGCCGACCGACACCGCGCGCTGCGACCTCACCTTCAGCCTCGCCGAGCGGTACGCCGACGACGGCGCGCCCGAGGGGATCACCGGCGCGGTCGAGTACGCCACCGACCTGTTCGACGCCCCCACGGTAGCCACCCTTCTCGCCCGCTGGATCCGGTTGCTGGAAGCGGTCTCCGCCCGGCCCTCAGACCCCGTCGTCGGGATCGACCTCGTCCCCGACGAGGAACGGCACCGCCTGCTGGTGCGCAACAACGACACGGGAAGCGGCGTCTTGGCCGGCCGCTCGACCGACGGCTCGCCCGGCCGCTCGCCCGCCCGCTCCCTGCCCGGCCTGTTCGCCGAGCGGGTGCGGGCCACCCCCGACGCGGTGGCCGTGGCGTCCGACGGGACCACCCTCACGTACGCCGAACTCGACGCCCGCGCCAACCGCCTGGCCCACGCCCTCGCCGGGCAGGGCGTCGGCGCGGAGACCCCGGTGGCCGTGCTCATGGAACGCTCGACCGACCTGGTCGTGGCGATCCTGGGCGTCGTCAAGGCAGGCGGCGGGTACGTTCCGCTGGACCCCGGCTTTCCGCCCGCCCGTATCGACCTCGTCGTCCGCGAGACCGGCGCCGCCCTCGTCCTCACCGAGGACGTGCTCACCGCCCTCCTGGCGGCCGAGTCCCGTACCACCGCGCCCGAAGTCGACTGCCTGCCCTCGCAGTTGGCCTACGTGATGTACACGTCCGGCTCGACCGGCCGGCCCAAGGGCATCGCCGTCACCCATGCGGACGTGGCCGGGCTGGCTCTGGCGTCCTGCTGGGCGGGCGGCGCGCATGAGCGGGTGCTGCTGCACGCGCCGGTCGCTTTCGACGCGTCCACCTACGAGTTGTGGGCGCCGCTGCTGGGCGGCGGACAGGTCGTCGTCGCCCCGCCGGGCCGTCTCGACGTACGGGAACTGTGTGCGACCGTCGTCGCGCACGGGGTGACCGGGCTGTGGCTGACGGCCGGGCTGTTCCGGCTCGTGGCCGAGGAGGAGCCCGCCGGGCTCGCCGGGGCGCGCGAGGTGTGGACCGGCGGCGACGTGGTCTCCGCGGCCGCGGTCGCCCGGGTGATGGACGCCTGCCCGGGCCTGCGGGTCGTCAACGGCTACGGGCCGACCGAGACCACCACCTTCGCCGCCTTCCACCGGATGGACACCCCGCCCGACCCCGCCCGCTCCGTGCCCCTCGGCCGGCCCATGCCCGGCATGCGGCTGTACGTCCTCGACGACCGGCTGCGGCCCGCCCCGACCGGAACGGTGGGCGAGCTGTACATCGCGGGCGCCGGCGTGGCCCGCGGCTACACCGGCCGCCCCGCCGCCACCGCCGAACGCTTCGCCGCCGACCCGTACGGCCCGCCCGGCGCGCGTATGTACCGCAGCGGCGACCTGGCCCGCTGGCTCGACGACGGCGCCCTGGAGTTCGCCGGGCGCGCCGACGACCAGATCAAGCTGAGGGGCTTCCGCGTCGAGCCCGCCGAGATCGAGGCCGCCCTCACCCGCTGCCCCGGGGTCGCCCAGGCCGCGGTGCTCGCCCGCGAGGACCGGGCCGGTGACCGACGGCTGGTCGCGTACCTGGTGCCGGTAGGCAACGGGACGGAAAGCGGCACCGAAAGCGGTACGGACAAGGGCACGGAAATGGGGACGGCGAAGGGGAGGGCGAAGCGGAGGGAAGACACAGTCACCTCCGTTTCCGGTGCCGCCTCCGACCCGGAGTTCGACCCGCACGCCGTCGCCGACCGGCTGCGCCGTGAGCTGCCCGCCTACCTCGTCCCCGCCGCCTTCGTCACCCTGGACGCCCTCCCCCTGACCGCCAACGGCAAGCTCGACCGGGCCGCGCTGCCCGCACCCGAGTACGGCCTCGGCGAGGACGGCGTCGGACGCGGTCCGCGCACCCCGCACGAGCAGGTGCTGTGCGACCTGTTCGCCGAGGTGCTCGGCCGGGACCGGGTCGGCATCGACGACGGGTTCTTCGACCTCGGCGGCCACTCGCTGCTCGCCGCCCGCCTGGTCGCCCGCGTCCGCGACACGCTCGGCGCCGACCTCGGACTGCGCACCCTCTTCCAGACCCCGACGGTCGCCGGTCTCGCCGAGCGCCTCGCCCTGCGCGACACCGACGACTCCCTGGACGTCCTGCTGCCGCTCCGGCCGGAGGGCTCGGCGACCCCCCTCTTCTGCATCCACCCCGGCGGCGGCGTCAGCTGGTGCTACAGCGGACTGCTCAACCACCTGGCCCCCGACCACCCCGTGTACGCGATCCAGGCCCGCAGCCTCGGCCGCGACGAACCACGCCCCGCCTCCTACGAGGAGATGGCCGCCGACTACGCCGAACAGATCCGCAAGGTCCAGCCGGAGGGCCCCTACCTCCTCCTCGGCTGGTCGGCCGGCGGGCTCATCGCGCACGCCGTCGCCACGGAACTCCAGCGCCAGCGGCAGCGCACCGCCCTGCTCGCGATCCTCGACGCCTACCCGGTCGCCGACCTCGCCTTCGACGAACCGCCCGTGCCCAGCGAACGGGACGTCCTGGTCGGCATGTTGGACTGCGACCCGGACGAGGTGGGCGAGGACCCGCTGACCCACCAGGAGGTCGTCGAGGTCCTGCGCCGCCGGGGCAGCGCCCTGGCCGGACTGACGGAACGGCACATCGAGGCCGTCGTCGCCATCATGATCAACAACGCGAGCCTGGCCCTCGTCTTCCGGCCCGACGTGTTCCACGGCGACATGCTCCTGTTCAACTCCACCATCGACCGCGAACAGGACTCCCCGGGCGCGGACGTCTGGCGCCCTTACGTAGCCGGTCGCATCGACTCCCACGACATCACCGCCCGCCACGACCGCATGACCCGACCGGGCTCGCTCGCCCAGATCGGCCCGGTCCTCGCCGCCCGGATCACCGAGATCCAGCGGCGACTGTCCGCCCGTCCCCACCCCACTCACCCGACTCACCCGACTGAGGAGAACCCGTCGTGAACAACCCCTTCGAGGACCAGGACGCCCCCTACCTCGTGCTCGTCAACGACGAGGCCCAGTACTCGCTGTGGCCCGCCTTCGCCGACGTCCCCGCCGGCTGGACCGTCGCCCACCCCGAGGACACCCGCGAGGCCTGCCTGGCGTACGTCGAACGCACCTGGACCGACATGCGCCCCAAGAGCCTCGTCGAGGCGATGGACGCCACCTCGTGAGCACCGTCATCGGCGGGGTGGCGGAGACCGAGGCGGGGGACGGCGAGGCCGGGATCAGCGAGGCGGTGGACTTCGCGGCGGTCATGCAGTCCGACGCGTTCCGCCGCGACCCCTACCCGACCTACGCCCGGATGCGCGCCGAGTGCCCGATGTACCGGGCACCGCAGGGCGTCTGGTACGTCACCCGGCACGCGGACGTCGAACAGGCCCTGGGCGACCTGCGGTTGTCCAACGACCGTGAGCGGATGACCGGGGCGCTCGTCGCCCGCGACGGCCGGATGCGCGACCTCAGCCGGCTGACCGCGCGGCTCGGACGGGTCATGAGCAACACCGACCCGCCGGACCACGCGCGGCTGCGGGGCCTGGTCAACAAGGCGTTCACGGCCCGTCGTGTCGAGGAGCTGCGCGGTCGGATCCAGACGGTGGTCGACCGGCTCGTCGACGACGCCGTCGCCGGCGAGGGCAACGGCAACGGCGAGGGCAAGGGCAAGGGTGCTGAGCCCGTCGACCTGCTGAGCGCCGTCGCGTCGCCGCTCCCGCACACAGTGGTCTGCGAACTGTTCGGGATCCCCGAAGCCGACCGGGAACGGGTGAAGGAGTGGTTCCGCGGGCTCGGCCGCATCCACGAGGACATCGAACGCGCCGAGCGGGTCGTCGACGAGTTCGAGGCGTACCTGACCGGACTCGCCCGGCAGCGGCGCGCCGCCCCCGGCGACGACCTGATCAGCGCCCTCGTCACCGCACAGGCGCGCGGCGACCGGCTCACCGACCACGAGCTGCTCTCGACCTGTTTCATGCTCATCACCGCCGGCGACGAGACCACGACGAACCTCATCGGAAACGGTGTCCTCGCGCTGCTGCGCCACCCGGACCAACTGGCCCGGCTGCGCGCCGAACCGACCCTGATCCGGACGGCCGTCGACGAGATCGTCCGCTACGACAGCCCCAGCCAGGCCATCGTCCGGGTGGCCGCCGAGGACGTGCCCCTGGGCGGGCGCACCGTGCCCGCCGGCGACCTCGTCTATCTCCTGCTGGCCTCGGCGGGCCGTGACCCCGACCGGCACCAGGAGCCGGACCGGCTCGACCTGACCCGCCCCGCCCACCGTCACCTCGGCTTCGGTCACGGGCCGCACTTCTGTCTCGGCGCGCCCCTGGCCCGACTGGAGGCCGAGCTGGCCATCGGCACGCTCGTGCGCCGACTGCCCTCCCTGCGCCTGGCCGTGCCCGCCGCGGAACTCCAGTGGCGGCCCAACCCGCTGCAACGCCGACTGACGGCGCTGCCCGTCCTGTACACCGATCAGAAAAGGAAGTGACCCGCATGCCCCGCGAGTTCCGGGTGCGTCGCGAGCAGGTGCTGCCCGCGACCCCCGAGCAGGTGTGGAACGCGGTCGCCACCGGCGAGGGCAACCTCGGCTGGCTGTACCCGATGGAGATCGAGCCCCGCGTCGGCGGGACCGTCTCGCGCGGCCAGGCCACGGTCGTGGAGTGGGCGCCGTCCCGTCGGCTGGCCTGCCGGTCCGACGGCGAGAACGGTTTCTCCAACACCCTCGACTACACCGTGGAGGCGCAAGGCGACACCGGGACCCGGCTGTCCATGGGCATCCACTGGGTCCACCCGGGCAGCCCCGACGACGGCTGGGACACCCGCGCCGACGCCGCCGAGCGGCACTTCGACTTCTACCGCCACAGCCTCGCCGAGTACCTGCGCCACTTCGCAGGCCGCCCAGCCCGCTACGTCAAGGCCGTCCGCCCCGACCCGGCCGCCCCCGGCGCCCTCACCGCCGTATGCGAACGGCTCGGGATGACCGGGCCGGTCCGCGCGGGGGACACCGTGAAGATCGTCCTGCCGCACCAGGCCGGAGCGGCCGTCGGATCGCCTGTCGGATCGGCTGTCGGACCGCCTGCCGGAGCGCCTGCGGAGGCGGTCGTCGAAGCGGTCGTCGATCGTTTCGACGCCGGTTTCCTGGGGTTGCGCACCGGCGACGCCCTGTACCGGTTCTTCGACGGCAGTCCCTGGGACTGGCCGCTGTGGCTCGGCCATCACCTGTACGCCCCCGACGTCGATCCCGAGGACGCGACGCGTGCGTGGGACGAGTGGCTGACGGAGGTGGCCCCCTGATGGAGACGCCTCTGTATTCCGCCGAACTGGTCGAGGAGGACGGCGTGTTCACGCTCGTCGTCACCGATCTGCGCCGGGACACCGTCCAGACCGCGCACGTCCCCAAACGGGCCGTGGACAAGCTCCCTTACTTCCTGTCCCTGCTCAACTCCCGCCAGTTCAGCGCGTTTCGTTAGACGCCAGGAGGCCGCATGGCACCGCCCCACCCCACGACCGCCGCCGCGCTCCCCGCGCCTCGGCGGCGCACGGCGGACCGTTGGCTGCGGGTGCACCGGTGCCGTGCGCCCCGGCCCGCCCGTCGGCTGGTGTGCTTCCCGCACGCAGGCGGCACCGCCCACCTCTTCCACGGTTGGCCCGCCCAGCTGCCCGACGACGTCGAGCTCCTCGCCGTGCGCTACCCCGGCCGCCAGGACCGGCTGGCGGAGCCGTGCGTCGAGGACATGGCCGAGCTGGCCGACGCCGTCGCCGAGTCCCTCGCCCCGTACACCGGTCTGCCGCTCACCCTGTTCGGTCACAGCATGGGCTCGGCCGTGGCCTACGAGGTGGCGCTGAGGCTGGAGGCCCGGGGTGTGCGCCCCGCCCACCTGCTGGTCTCCGGCCGCGCCGCCCCGCACCGCGCCCGCCCGGCCGGTGTCGCGGAGGGCGACGACGAGGCCCTTCTCGCCACCGTCCGGAGCCTGGGCGACTACCAGGCGGAGGTGTACGACATCCCCGAGCTGAGGGAGCTTCTGCTCCCCGCCCTGCGCGCCGACTACCGGCTCATCGAGACCTACCGCCCCGAGCGTCCCGTGCCGCTGCGCACCCCCGTCACCGCCTACTCGGGCAGCGACGACACCAGTTGTCCCATGGACGCCGTCCGCGCCTGGGGGGACCTGACCGGGCCCGGACGTTTCCAGCTGCGTCTCTTCCCGGGCGACCACTTCTACCTCGTCCCGCACGAGGCGAGGCTCGTCGCCGACATCGTCACCCGGATCACCTGAACAGGTGTCCGGAGTACCTGAACAGACTTGCACAGCAAAGGAGTTGAACATTGCAGAACGCGACCGTCCGCCTCGACGTCCCCCTCGGCGCCCGCCCGCCCGACGAGCTGTACCTCCTAGACCCCGCTCTCCTCGCCGACCCGGCCGGCGGGTACGGCAAAGTCCGGGAACAGGGGCCCGTGGCGCGCGCCTGGCTGACCGACACACAGCCGGTGTGGGTGGTGACCCGTTACGACGACGTCCGCGAAGGGCTGCGCGACAGCCGCTTCGCCAGCAGCCCCGACGCGATCGAGGGCCACACCGGCGAGGACCCGCGCCGCGCCCTGGTGGACATGTTGAACCTGCCGGAGGAGGTCCAGAAGTACTTCCTCGTCTCGGCCCTGGACACCGACCCGCCGGACCACACCCGGGTGCGCGGAGCCGTCGGCCGGGCCTTCAACGCCCGCCGTATGCAGGCGCTGCGCCCCCGGGTCGAGCAGCTCACCGCCGACCTCCTGGACGACCTCGGCCGCCGCTCGGCCGACGGCGTCCTGGAACTGGTCGACGGCTACGCCTACCCGCTGGCCGTCACCGTCGTGTGCGAACTGGCCGGCGTGCCCGAGGAGGACCGCGCGGTCTTCCGGCGCTGGGGCGACGACATCCTGGTCATGGAACCCGAACGGCTGCGGGAGTCCTCCCTGGCCGTGGTCGACACCGTGCTGCGCCTGCTCGACCAGCGGCGCAGGGAGCCGGCCGGCGACGTGCTGAGCGCGCTCGCCGCCGCCCGCGACGACGAGCGGTACCGGCTGACGGAGGAGGAGGCCGTGGCCATGGTCCTCAACGTGGTCATGGCGGGCTACGACAACACCGCCCAGCTCGTCGTCAACAGCCTCGCCGCTCTCCTCACACACCCCGACCAGCTCAAGCTCCTCCAGGCCGACCCGGACCTGACGCTCTCCGCCGTCAACGAGTTCATCCGCTGGTGCGGGCCCGACATCATGGTGCGGATGCGCATCGCCGCCGAGGACGTCGACTTCCGCGGCACGTCCATCCGCAAGGGCGACTGCGTCCAGTTCGTCCTGGTCTCCGCCAACCGTGACCCGCGCGTCTACGCCGACCCCGACCGCCTCGACATCACCCGCCGCCCGCACGACGGCACCGAGGGTCACATCGGCTTCGGCCACGGCATCCACTACTGCGTCGGCGCCGCCCTCTCGCGCCTCCAGTGCGAGATCGCCCTGGACGCCCTGCTGCGCCGGCACCCCGGCCTGCACCTCGCCGAGGGCCCGGAGAGCCTGCGCCGCACGATCATCCCGGGCACGGCCCCACGGCTGCCGCGACTGGCGGTGCGCGTGTAGAGGACGTAGGCGGAGGACGACGTAGAGGAGGGGCTGGAGGACGGGTGTAGAGGAGGGCGTAGAGGAGGGATGTAGAGGCAGCGGGAGTCGGTGGCGTCAGAGGGGTGTCAAAGGCGGGGGCGTCGGCGTCAGGGAGGCGTCAACGGCGGCGGAATCCGGCCGGAACGGGGGTTTCCTCGAACCGTCCGCATCTGTTCCGAGCCTCTTCTAGGAGTTCGCGATGGCCGATCTGGCCTTCGTCGTCACCACGATCGCGGTGTTCGCGCTGGTGGCCCTCGTCGCCAAGGGGGTGACGAAGCTGTGACCGCCGAGAACGTCGTCGGTCTGGTCGTGGCCGTCGCCCTGCTGGGCTATCTCGTCCTCGCCCTGATCTTCCCGGAGAGGTTCTGACGATGACATCAGCTGCTACCGCAGCGGGTGACATGGGTCCCGTACTCGCCGGCGTGCTCCAGCTGCTCGCGCTCATAGCCGCGCTGGCGCTCGCCTACGTCCCCCTCGGCGCCTACATGGCCAGGGTCTACTCCTCCGACAAGCACTGGCGCGTCGAGAAGTGGATCTACAAGGGCATCGGCGCCAACCCGAACACCGAGATGCGCTGGCCCGCGTACCTGCGCGGCGTCCTGGCCTTCTCGGCCGTGAGCGTCCTCCTCCTCTACCTGCTCCAGCGGCTCCAGGGCCGCCTGCCCGGCTCGCTCGGCTTCTCCGCGATCGACCCGGACCAGGCTTTCAACACCGCCGCGTCCTTCGTCACCAACACCAACTGGCAGTCGTACTACGGCGAGCAGGCCATGGGCCATGTCGTGCAGACGGCCGGTCTGGCGGTGCAGAACTTCGTCTCCGCGGCCGTCGGCATCGCGGTGGCGGTGGCCCTCGTACGAGGGTTCGCGCGCTCCCGCACCGGTGAGCTCGGGAACTTCTGGTCCGACCTGGTGCGCGGCGTCGTACGCATCCTGCTGCCGCTCTCCGTCGTCGCCGCGATCGTCCTGGTCGCCTGCGGCGCCATCCAGAACTTCTCCGGCATCCACGAGGTCGGTCAGTTCATGGGCGGGCAGCAGCAGTGGAACGGAGGTGCGGTCGCCTCGCAGGAGGCCATCAAGGAGATCGGCACCAACGGCGGCGGCTACTTCAACGCCAACTCCGCCCACCCGTTCGAGAATCCGACCCCGTTCACGAACCTCTTCGAGATCTTCCTGCTGCTGGTCATCCCGTTCGCGTTGACCCGCACCTTCGGCATCATGGTCGGCTCCCTCAAGCAGGGATACGCGATCCTCGCGACCATGGGCACGATCTGGGTCGGCTTCATCGCGCTGATGATGTGGACCGAGTTCGCCCACCACGGCCCGGCGCTCCAGATCGCGGGCGGTGCGATGGAGGGCAAGGAGCAGCGCATCGGGGTCGGCGCCTCGTCGATCTTCGCGGTGTCGACCACGCTCACCTCGACCGGCGCGGTGGACTCCTTCCACTCGTCCTTCACCGGTCTGGGCGGCGGTATCACCATGCTGGGCATGCAACTCGGCGAGATCGCGCCGGGTGGTACCGGCTCCGGCCTCTACGGCATGCTGGTCATGGCGATCATCGCGGTGTTCATCGCCGGCCTGATGGTGGGCCGTACGCCCGAGTACCTGGGCAAGAAGATCGGCACCCGTGAGATCAAGTTCGCGGCCCTGTACATCCTCATCACCCCGGCGCTGGTGCTCGTCTTCACCGCCGCGGCGATGGCCCTGCCCACCCCGGGCAACTCGATGACCAACAGCGGCGCGCACGGCTTCTCCGAGATCCTGTACGCCTACAGCTCGGCCGCGAACAACAACGGCTCGGCGTTCGCCGGTCTGAACGCGGACACGCAGTGGTTCAACAGCACCTTGGGTCTGGCCATGGTGCTGGGCCGGTTCCTGCCGATGGTGTTCGTGCTGGCGCTGGCCGGTTCGCTGGCCGAGCAGAAGCCGGTGCCGGAGACCGCGGGCACCCTGCGCACCGAGAAACCGCTGTTCATAGGTCTGCTGGTGGGCGCGATCCTGATCATCACCGGTCTGACCTACTTCCCGGCGCTGGCCCTGGGCCCGCTGGCCGAGGGGCTGGCGTCATGATCACCGACACGAAGAAGCACGAGGACTCGATGTCCACTGCCACGCCCACCCGGGCCCCGCACAGCGACCTGTCCTCCGGGCACAAGCCCGCCGAGGGCCGGGTCGGCGCGGGCCTGTTCGATCCCAAGCAGCTGGTCAGGTCGCTGCCGGACGCCTTCCGCAAGCTCGACCCGCGGGTGATGATCAAGTCGCCGGTGATGTTCGTGGTGTGGATCGGTTCGGTGCTGACCACCGTGTTCTCGTTCAAGGACCCGGGCGACTGGTTCGGCTGGACCATCAGCGTCTGGCTGTGGCTGACGGTCGTCTTCGCCAACCTGGCGGAGGCGGTCGCCGAGGGCCGGGGCAAGGCGCAGGCCGACACCCTGCGCAAGGCCAAGACCGACACCGTGGCCCGCCGTCTCGTGGGGGGCCGCGAGGAGCAGGCGCCCGGCACCGAGCTGCGTATCGGCGACCTGGTCGTCTGTGAGGCGGGCGACGTCATTCCCGGCGACGGTGACGTCGTCGAGGGCGTCGCCTCGGTCGACGAGTCGGCGATCACCGGCGAGTCGGCTCCCGTCATCCGGGAGTCCGGCGGCGACCGGTCCGCGGTGACCGGCGGCACGAAGGTCCTCTCCGACCGGATCGTCGTCAAGATCACGACGAAGCCCGGCGAGACCTTCATCGACCGGATGATCGCCCTGGTGGAGGGCGCGGCCCGGCAGAAGACGCCGAACGAGATCGCGCTGAACATCCTGCTGGCCTCGCTGACGATCGTGTTCCTGCTGGCGGTGGCGACCCTGCCGCCGTTCGCGGACTACGCGGGCACCCATCTGACGATGGTCGTGCTGGTGGCGCTGCTGGTGTGTCTGATCCCGACCACGATCGGCGCGCTGCTGTCGGCGATCGGCATCGCGGGCATGGACCGGCTCGTGCAGCGCAACGTCCTCGCGATGTCCGGCCGGGCGGTCGAGGCCGCCGGCGACGTGTCGACCCTGCTGCTCGACAAGACCGGCACCATCACCCTCGGCAACCGGCAGGCCTCCGAGTTCCTGCCCGTGCGCGGGACCACCGAGCCCGAACTGGCCGACGCCGCCCAGCTGTCGTCGCTGGCCGACGAGACCCCCGAGGGCCGCTCCGTCGTCGTACTGGCGAAGGAGAGGTACGGGCTGCGCGAGCGGCACCAGGGCGAACTGGCCGGAGCCGAGTGGATCGCGTTCACCGCGCAGACCCGGATGTCGGGCGTGGACGTCGACGGACGCAGGATCCGCAAGGGCGCGGCCGGTTCGGTGCTCGCCTGGGTGCGGGAGCGGGGCGGTGAAGTCGCGCAGGACGCGACGGAGTTGACCGACCGTATTTCGGCGGCCGGCGGCACCCCGTTGCTGGTGGCCGTCGAAGACGCCGAGGGCGCACGGGTGTTGGGGGTCATCCACCTCAAGGACGTGGTCAAGGAGGGCATGCGGGAGCGGTTCGACGAGCTGCGGCGCATGGGCATCAGGACGGTCATGATCACGGGCGACAACCCGCTGACGGCGAAGGCGATCGCGCAGGAGGCCGGCGTCGACGACTTCCTCGCCGAGGCCACCCCCGAGGACAAGATGGCCCTCATCAAGCGGGAGCAGGCGGGCGGCAAGCTGGTCGCGATGACGGGCGACGGCACGAACGACGCGCCGGCGCTCGCCCAGGCCGACGTGGGCGTGGCCATGAACACCGGCACCTCGGCCGCCAAGGAGGCCGGGAACATGGTGGACCTGGACTCCAACCCCACCAAGCTCATCGAGATCGTCGAGATCGGCAAGCAACTCCTGATCACCCGGGGCGCGTTGACGACGTTCTCCATCGCCAACGACGTCGCGAAGTACTTCGCGATCATCCCGGCGCTGTTCGCGGCCGTCTATCCGGGCCTGGACAAGCTGAACATCATGCACCTGGCCAGCCCCGACTCCGCGATCCTGTCGGCCGTGATCTTCAACGCGCTGATCATCATCGCGCTGGTGCCGCTGTCGCTGAAGGGCGTGCGGTACCGGCCGGTCAGCGCGGACCGGATGCTGCGGCGCAACCTGGGGATCTACGGCCTCGGCGGCCTGATCGCCCCCTTCATCGGCATCAAGCTGATCGACCTGCTCCTCTCCCTCCTCCCCGGGCTGTAACTCCCTGAAAGCGTGCTGATCCACTATGAACAACTCGGTATCGAACACAGCCCGGTTGCTCTGGGCCGGCCTGCGCGCGCTGCTCGTGCTGACGCTGGTGACGGGCGTGATCTACCCACTGGCCGTCACCGGCGTCGCCCAGGCCCTGTTCAACGGCAAGGCGAACGGCTCCGAGATCAAGGCGGACGGCCGGGTCGTCGGCTCGTCCCTGATCGGGCAGGCGTACAACCTGCCGCTGAAGAAGGGGCAGGAGACCCCGGAGCCCGACCTGAAGTGGTTCCAGGGCCGTCCGCAGAACGGCCTCGGAGCCAACAGCGTCAACACCCGGTACAAGCTGATCCTGTCCGGCGCGACGAACCGTTCGGCCGACAACAAGGACCTCATCGCCTGGGTGACGGCCGCCAAGGCGGCCGTGATCAAGGACAACTCGGTTCCGGGCTACACCGTCAAGCCCGCCGACGTGCCCGCCGACGCCGTCACCTCCTCCGGCTCCGGCCTCGACCCCGACGTCTCCCCGGCCTACGCGGACCTCCAGGTCCACCGGGTCGCCGAGCGGAACGGCCTCTCGGTCGCGCAGGTGGAGAAGCTGGTGAAGAACCACACCGAGGGGCGCACCCTCGGCTTCATCGGCGAGCCCCGGGTGAACGTCCTCGAACTCAACATCGCGCTCGAGGAACTGACCAAGGGCGACTGATGACCAGGGTGCTGGTCGTGGAAGACGACCCCCAGCTCGTACGGGCACTCGTGATCAACCTGCAGGCCCGCCGGTACGGAGTGGACGCGGCCGCCGACGGGGCCACGGCGCTCCGGCTGGCGGCCGCCCGCAGGCCGGACGTGGTGATGCTCGACCTCGGGCTGCCCGACATGGACGGCGTCGACGTCATCCGGGCGCTGCGCGGGTGGACGCGGGCGCCGATCCTCGTCCTGTCCGCGCGCCGGGCCTCCGACGAGAAGGTCGCCGCGCTCGACGCGGGGGCCGACGACTACATCACCAAGCCGTTCAGCATGGACGAGCTGCTGGCCCGGCTGCGGGCCGCCGTCCGCCGCACCGAGGACGTGCCGCTGGCTCCCGAGACGACGCTGGTCGCCACCGACGGGTTCACCATCGACCTGCTCGCCAAGAAGGCCACCCGCGCGGGCCGCGACCTGCGCCTCACCCCGACCGAATGGCATCTGCTGGAGATCCTGGTCACCAACCCCGGCCGCCTGGTCACCCAGAAGCAGCTGCTGCACGAGGTCTGGGGAGCCGCGCAGGGCAACAAGACCAACTACCTGCGCGTGTACATGGCCCAGCTCCGCCGCAAGCTCGAGGCGGACCCCTCGCATCCGCGCCACCTCATCACCGAGCCGGGGATGGGCTATCGGTTCGAGTCGGAGGGGTGAGGCTTTTCTCGATGCTGACCCACTCCTGCCCGGAGCTTTGCTGCACATCGGTTGCAAGTACGGGAGCCCCGCACCAGGGTGGAGGGCGCAGTCTCCCCGCGAAAGAGAGTCGCCCTCCCCGTGCCCTCCCCGATGCCCACCGCCCCTGACGTCTCCGCCTCCTCCGCCTGGCGCCGTCTCCGCACCTCGATGACGCGCAAGGAGTGGGTCAACGTCGGCGGGATGGTCGGTTTCATCCTGGCGCTGCACGTCATCGGCTGGTTCACGCTCATCGCGATCGTCGCGCCCGAGCACTACGACCTGGGCGCCAGAACCTTCGGCATCGGCATCGGCGTCACCGCCTACACCCTGGGCATGCGGCACGCCTTCGACGCCGACCACATCGCCGCCATCGACAACACCACCCGGAAGCTGATGAGCGAGGGGCAGCGCCCGCTCTCGGTCGGCTTCTGGTTCTCCCTCGGCCACTCCAGCATCGTCTTCGCGCTCGCCTTCCTGCTCTCCCTCGGCGTCAAGGCGCTGGCCGGCCCGGTCGAGAACGGCGACTCCCAGCTGCACAGCGTCACGGGCTGGATCGGTACGACGGTCTCCGGGACGTTCCTCTACGTCATCGCGATCATCAACCTGGTGATCATGGCCGGCATCTGGAAGGTGTTCCGCCAGATGCGCTCGGGGCACTTCGACGAGGAGGCCCTGGAGAAGCAGCTCGACAAGCGCGGCTTCATGAACCGCCTGTTGGGCCGCCTGACGAAGTCGATCACCAAGCCGTGGCAGATGTACCCGCTGGGCCTGCTCTTCGGCCTGGGCTTCGACACGGCGACGGAGATCGCGCTGCTGGTCCTGGCCGGTTCGGGCGCGGCCTCCGGCCTGCCCTGGTACGCGATCCTCTGCCTGCCGATCCTGTTCGCGGCCGGCATGTCGCTGCTCGACACGATCGACGGCTCGTTCATGAACTTCGCCTACGGCTGGGCCTTCTCCAAGCCCGTCCGCAAGGTCTACTACAACCTCACCATCACCGGCCTGTCGGTCGCCGTCGCGCTTCTCATCGGCACCGTCGAACTCCTCGGCCTCATCGCCGAACAGGCCGACCTGCACGGCGCGTTCTGGGACTGGGTCTCCGGCCTCGACCTCAACATCATCGGCTACGTCGTCGTCGGACTGTTCTTCGCGACCTGGGCCGTGGCCCTGCTGGTGTGGAAGGTCGGCCGCATCGAGGAGAAGTGGACGGCGGGCCTGGCCCGGCCGACCGAACGGGGCGCGGTCGAGGTGCGGTCGACACCGCTATAACGATCGTTATAGCTCCTGGTGGACGTCACGCTGCCCGAGGGCGCGTTGTCCGAGCGTCGCAAGGCCGGACTGGTCGGGGACGCCACCACGGTCGTACTCGAAGCCGCCGGGCTCTCCCCGGACGACGCCCTGCGGGTGTGGGTGCTGGTGCACGAGCAGCCGGACGGCACCTGGGGCGCGGGCGGCTCGGTCGTCCGCTACGCCGATCTGGTCGCCCTCGCTCGGCAGGGCAAGAGGGAAGGGGGAGAAGGCCGATGCGTGAGCTGACCTATGTCGCCCGGCGCACCGTCGAGTGGCGCGAGGCGCCCGACCCGAAGCTCCGGTCCGACCAGGAGGCGATCGTCGCCCCGACGGCCGCCACCTCCTGCGCCGTCGACTCAATCCCGTACAGACAGGTGAAGGGGTGGCCGTGGGCGCCTGGCGGCGGTGGAACGGTTCGGTGTCCGCCCGCGTCGTCCCTCTTCGGGACACGGCGGCCGTGTCCCGAAGAGGGGGGACCGGGTGCATACGGACGGCTTCGCCAAGTGGACAAGACGGTTCGAGGACGAGCGAGAGCGCAGGCGCGTCCAGGGGGACCCGGACTGGGGGCGGAGCGCGACGCTGCATCCGGCGGTGTGGGCCGGCATCCAGCGCTTCCAGGTCGGCGAGGACGGAGACGGCGCCAACCTCGTCGGCAAGGCGGACCAGGCCGGCGACGCCGACTACGCGCAGGCGGTCCGGCTCTTCATCGCCGAGGAACAGAACCACGCCCGGCTACTGGCTCGGCTGCTGGCCGCGGGGGGCGTACCGACGCTGACCGGGCACTGGAGCGACACGGTCTTCGTACGGCTGCGGCGGCTCATGGGTCTACGCATGGAACTGCTGGTGCTGATGATCGCGGAAGTGGTGGCGCTGCGTTACTACCGGGCCCTGCGCGACGGCGCCGACGACTCGCTCACCGCGGAGGTGGCGGGGCGCATCCTGTCCGACGAGCAGCGCCACGTACCGTTCCACTGCGAGCGACTGCACGCCTCCCTGGTGGAGCTGCCCCGCGTCCTACGCCGCCCGGTGATGGCCTTGTGGCGACTTCTGCTGCTCGCGGTCTCGCTCGTCGTCGCCGCCGACCACGGTCCGGCACTGCGCCGACTCGGCGTCGGACGCCTGCGATTCGTGGTCGACGTCATGACCTCGTCCCACACGGTGGTCGCCGCGGTGCTGGCGCCCCTCCCGGACGCCTGGACGAGCGCGGGCTGACACAGAAGGCTGCGCGGGGGCCGATGAGCCCCGGCACCCCGGCACCCCGGCACCCCGGCGGCGACGACGAGCAGGTCGGCGGTCCGGGGCACCGCCGCCCGACCGGCCGTGTGACGGTGGGCGATCATGACCGTCGCGTCGCGTCGCGTCGCCGCGCCCCACCCCGCCCTGCCCCGCCGGAGGCGCTGGGCCATGAGGCAGCCGACGAGTTCGGACCGGCCCGCCACGACCGCGACGATGCCGGTCCGGTCCTCGTCCTTGACGATCAGTGAGGCGTGGTGGGGGCGGGCTTGCGCGACGTGGTCCGCACGGGCTGCTCCTGGGGTGGGGTGAGCGTCACGTCGGTCCTCCTCCTTCCTGAACTCGAATTTCCTGAACTCCAACTCGGTGGCTCGTTCCGAGACCGGTGAGGGAGCGGTCGTACTCCGGGGGTGGCCGTCTTCAGGGAGCTGTCGTGGCTCCCCGGGGGCGGCGCAGCAGGACGGCGGAGCAGGCGGCGGCGAGAAGGGTCAGGGCCGCGGCCGTGAGCAGGCACAGGCGCATGCCGTCGAGGAAGGACTCGCCCAGGGCGGCGAGTGCGCGGCCGGTGTCCGGGCCGAGGCTCAGCTGGGCGACCGCGCCCAGGCCGTCCTCCTTCGCCGCCGCGACGATGGGCTGCCGGGCCGCCTCGGTCAGGCCGGCGTCGGCGAGGTGGCCGGGGAGGGTGTGCAGGGCCCGGGTGGTGAGCAGGGCGCCCAGGACGGCGGGGCCGAGCGCGCCGCCGACCTGGCGGAAGGCGTTGTTGCCGGCCGCCGCCATGCCCGCGAGCTGGTAGGGCACGGAGGCGACGGCGGTGGCCGTCATCGGCGTCATGACGGCGCCCATGCCCAGGCCCAGCAGGGCCAGCCGCCAGGCCACGGAGGCGAAGGAGGTGTCGGCGTCGAGGGTGGTGAGGGACAGCAGCGACGCGGCTACGACGAGCAGGCCGCCGGTGATCAGGACGCGGGCGGAGACCTTGTGCATGAGTCGCCCGACCGGCGCTCCGGCCAGGATGGCCGCGGCGGTGACCGTCAGCAGCCGGAACCCGGCCTGGAGCGTGTCGAGTTGCTGGACCATGCCGAAGTACAGGCTGAGCACGAAGAAGAAGCCGATCAGCCCGAGGAAGCTGATCATGGCGACGAGGGCGGTGGCGGTGAAGGCCGGGCTGCGGAAGAGCGTCAGGTCCAACATGGGGCTGTCGCTGCGCCGTTCCGCCAGGACGAACGCGACGGCGCTCGCGGCGGCCGTGAACAGGGCGACCATGACCTTGACGTCGGTGAAGGAGCCCGCGCCGCCCTCGATGACGCCGTACACCGCGGCGGTGACGGCCAGGGCGGCGGTGATCTGTCCGGGCCAGTCGAGGCGGCGGCCTCCCCCACGCTCGGCTTCGCTCGAGCGGGGGGACCCCCATGGCGCGCGCGAGTCGCCGAGCAGCCGGGCGGCGAAGGCGGCCGCGATCAGCGAGACGGGGATGGTCGGCAGATAGATCCAGCGCCAGTCGGCGTGGTCGAGGATCACGCCGGCCATCAGGGGGCCGACGGCCAGCGCGGCCATCAGGGAGGTGGCCCACAGGCCGATGAACTTGCCGCGCTCGCGGTGGTCGGGGACCGCGTGGCTGATCAGCGCGAGGGTGGTCGGCAGCAGGGCGGCGGCGCCGAGCCCGGAGACGGCCTGTCCGATCCAGAGGACCTCGACCGACTGAGCGCTCAGCGCTATCCCCGCGCCGAGGGCGCAGCAGGCCAGGCCCGCCTGGAACACCTTCTTGCGGCCGTGGACGTCGCCGAACACGCCGGCGGTCAGGATGAGCGCGGCCATGGGCAGGACGAACGCGTCCTGGACCCAGGAGAGTTGGGCGGTCGTCGCGTCGAGCGCCTGCTGGACGGCGGGCAGGCTCACCGCGACGGTGGTGATCGGCAGATAGGCGACGAACACGCCGAGACAGGCCATGACGAGCGTGACGGCGCGCCGGTCCGCCACGGCCGGTCTGACGGGCGTGGTGATGACGTTCACGGGGGGATCTCCCTTGCGGCGGGGTGGGCCGCGATCGGTTACTGCTGTGGTGCTGAGTGGTGAGGTGCTGACTTCTGAGTGGTGCTGAGTGCTGAGTGCCGACTGCCGACTGCTGTGGTTTCGGTTGCGAGCAGCGCTGACCGCGGGACGCCGTCGTCGGCGACGTTCAGCACGGCGAGAGAGCGCATCTTGCGGAAGCAATGGCTGTAGCCGCGGGACGTGGACACGCCGACCGGGGCGAGCTCGCGCTCGACCCGGTCCGTCCAGACGAAGCCGCGCACGTCCCGGGGCATGTCCATGAAGGTGCAGTGGGGTCCGTCATGGAAGAGGGACTGGTGTACGTGGACGTCGTCGTCGCTGCTACGACCGGTCGCCGATGCGGCAGGTCCTCTTCCACGACATGCTCTCGTCCAGCCAGTCGGTGTACTCGGGCTGACCGAACAGCATGGCTGTGATGTCGACGGGGGACGCGGTGCGGAAGAAGTCGACGGAGCGGTCCACTCGGACGTGGCCTTTCTGATCGTGTGACGGCGCTGAACCCGCATCCAGCATCGGCGATGCCTCTCATGGTCACCAACCAGTAGGCCCGAAACGGATACGAACCTCCATCTCGGTCGCCATGTCCTAGGTACTTCCTCCGTGATTTCCGACCTCGGCAGGCAAATCCTCCATACACTCTTCGGTGTCACCGCGTCCCGACCACGCACGGCAGGGAGGTGGGGGCCCTGTCAGACCCCGGAACGTCATTCCCCGGCACGGTGCGGCCTGCCATGCGGGCGCGTCCGGGGGCAGTCTGGGAGTCACGGCAGCCCGCCCTCCTCGTCGCCGCGGCGCGTGGTCGAGAGCAGGGCCGAGAGCAAGGAGCAGTACCCCGTGGAAATCCTCAAGAAGCAGCCCACCGTCAAGGCGCCCGCCGACTGGTTCACCGGTGACGTCTGGTTCGACGTGGTCTACGCAGGCCAGGAGCCGTCCCGGATGCGCGCGAACATGGTGCGTTTCTCGCCGTGCGCCCGGACCGACTGGCACTCCCACGCCATGGGCCAGACCCTGCACATCGTGTCCGGCGTCGCCCTGATCGGCACCCGTGACGGCACCGTCGTCGAGGCCCACCCCGGCGACACCGTGCACACCCCGCCGGGCGAGGAGCACTGGCACGGCGCCACCGCCGACCACTTCATGACCCACCTCGCGATGTGGGAGGGCCCCGGCCCGGACGGCGGCCCCGAGACCACCTGGCTGGAGAAGGTCGACGACGCCGTGTACGGCGCACCGCGCAGCAGCACCCGCTGACCCAACAGACCGGGTCGATCCCCGTACGACCGAACAACGTCACCCCCGCGCGATCGCCGACCGCGAGGCACTGAAGGTCATCGTCAAGCCGTGAGCGGACGGCCGTGAGCGACGGTCGACGCGGGCGCGTCAGTGATGCGTCAGTGATGCGTCAGTGATGCTCGGACGCCCGCGCGGCGGTCTCGACCTCGGCCACGGCCGGCTCCCGGTCCCGGTCCCGGTCGGGGGCGCGGTCGAGTCGGACCATCACGTCGTACTCCGGAGTGCCGGGAGCCGCGTGGTAGGCGACCATGCGCTGACCGGAGCCTCCGTCCACCTGGAAGGAGTGGTAGCCCAGGGTGAAGGTGCCGGCGTCGGGGTGGTGGAAGGTCTTGCGGCCGCGGCTGTGGCCCTTGACGTCGTAGCGTTCCCAGAGGCGGGCGAAGTCCGGGCTCTTCGCGAGCAGTTCGTCGACGAGGCCGGTGAGGTCGGGGGCGTCCGGTTCGACGCCGGCCAGGGTGCGCAGGCGGGCGACGCAGCCGCGGATCTGGTTCTCCCAGTCCTCGAAGAGGACACGGGCGGTCGGGTGCAGGAAGACGTAGCGCACGATGTTGCGCTGCCCCTGCGGCCAGGCCTCCAGCCCGGCCATCAGCCGCAGCCCGCCGGGGTTGGACGCCAGCAGGTCCATGGCGCGGCTGACGATGTGGGCGGGGTTGGGGCGCATGCTCTCCAGGAGCAGTTCCATACCGGGATCCACGGCCCGGCCGAGTGCGCCGGACGCCCGCTCCGGGGCGGAGCCCCGGGCGGCGCACGCGGCGAGGTCGCGCAGGTGCCGGCGCTCGGGTTCGTCGAGCAGCAGCGCGGCGGCGAGGGCGTCGACGACGGACGGGCTGGGGTTGGTCTCCCTGCCCCGTTCCAGGCGCGTGTAGTAGTCGATGCTGACCCCGGCCAGAGTCGCCAGCTCCTCGCGGCGCAGGCCGGGCGTCCGGCGCAGGCCGGGTCCCTGCGGGAGCCCGACGTCGGCGGGGGTCACCCTGGCCCGGCGGGCCTTCAGGAAACGGCCCAGTTCCCCACTGCCGCCACTGCCGCCACTGCCGCCATTGCTGCCACTGCGCTGCTCACGTGCCATGCGTTCCAGTCTGGCAACCCTGTGACGGGTGGGACAGCCGCGTGGGGGGCCCTGCCACACCCCGGAACGCGGCTCTCCTGCGCAGACGCTCGCCACGGGGAACGCCGGTGCGCCGGGCCCGACAAGCACGAAATGGGGTGCCCCGGGGAAGTCCGGGGCCCACCCCATGAGCACCTGGGCACGCTCATCGCCGTGTCCGGAGACCTGCCGCCGCTACGTCGTCAGCTCGTCGGACGCGGCGAACCGCTCGGCGTCGCACACCTCGCGCACGTGCTCGAACCACTCCTTGCGCGGGCCGGACAGCTCGTCCAGGGCCGGCGGAGCGACGATGACGCCGGGGCCGATGGTGACGCGGGCCCCGCGCCTGCCCCGGGCCGCGGCGGCGGTCTCGACGCGCTGCGCGTTGCCCCGCTCGGCGAGCGCGTAGGCGTGGACGGAGGAGCCCACCTTCTCGGGGGCCAGGAAGGGCAGCGCCAGCAGCCCGCCGGGCCCGGTCGCGGTCACCTCGACCCACACCCCGTCGCCGAGCCCCGGGCGCGGATGGCCGTAGACGCTCACCTCGGTCGGCCGCGAACCGTCGCCCGCGAACAGGGCCGCCGGACGTGCCCGGCGGGCGGCCCAGGGCGGCCCTCCCGGTTCCAGCTCCAGGACCGCGGTGTCGCCGGATGCGGGCCGGACCGGGAACCAGCCGCCGGCGACCGTCCGCGCCGGCCGCGGCCGTGCGTCGCCGGACGGCGCGAAGTCCACCAGCACCGTGCTGCCGGCGGGGACCGTCTGTTCCGATTGCGCCGGTACGTGCGGCAGTCGTCGTTCTGTGGTGCTCAACGGGCGATGCCGGACCCGGACTTCGGGCACCGCCCGTGACGCGGAGGCGCACGGTCCCTACCTCGGGGAAAGCCGCGGAGAGCCTGGCGATCCGGAGAGGACGGCGTTCCTGGAGGTGCTTGCCTGGGCGAGGTTCCTGTTCCTGTTCAGTTCCGGTGTCGAGGCCTGGCGTCACCCGTGCTGTCGGCTTCCCGCCGCGGGACGCATCCGGAGGGTGAGGATCTGGAAGGGGCGGAGTGTCAACTGGATCCCCTCCTCGGTGTGACGGTGGCTCGTCGGGTCGTCGAGGGGGCGTTCGAGGAGGTCGGTCGCGGTGGCGGAGACCAGCGGGAAGCCGGTCGTGAGGCGGGCGCGGGCGCGGGTGCCGCGGGACTCGTAGAGGCGGACGACGATGTCGCCGCTGCGGTCGTCGGCGAGCTTGACCGCCTCGACGATCACCCCCGCGTGGTCGACCGACACCAGCGGGGAGACGGTCGCACTTCCCGGCACCGCGCGCTCGGGCAGGTTGAACCGGTAGCCCTCACGGGTCGCGTCGGCGACGTCGGCGCCGATCACCAGGGCGTAGCCGAGCCGGTGGGCGCCCTGGTCCTGGTCGGGGTCGGGGAACCGGGCGGCGCGCAGCAGGGAGAGGCGGACCGTGGTCGTCGTACCGCCGTCGGGGCGGATGTCACGGGTGACGTCGTGGCCGTAGGAGGAGTCGTTGACCAGGGCGGCGCCCCAGTCGGGTTCGCCGACGTGCAGGAAGCGGTGGGCGCAGGTCTCGAACTTGGCCGCGTCCCAGCTGGTGTTGGTGTGCGTGGGCCGCTCGACGTGCCCGAAGGGGATCTCGGCGGTCGAATGGGCGGCCCGTACGTCCAGCGGGAAGGCCGCCTTCAGGAACTTCTCCCGTTCGTGCCAGTCGACGACCGTGTCGATCACGGGTCCGCGTGAACCGGCCGGCAGCGTCAGGGTCTGCTCGATCCGCGACGTGCCGAAGACACGCACGACGCGGACGCCGTCCGCGGTCGCGGTGACGGACTCCGCGTCCGTGAGATCGTGAACGGTGTTGCGGTAGAAGACGTCGACGTCCCAGGCGTCCCACTGGTTCGGGAAGTCCTGGTGCAACTGGAGCAGGTTGCCGACCGCTCCCGGCGCCAGGGCCTCGCGGCCGGCCGTGTGGTCGTAGGCGGAGGTGATCAGGCCGCGGGCGTCCACCACGACCCGGACCAGACCGTTGTCGAGGACGAACCCGTCCCCGTCCGGCGCCGGCGCGACCGGCGCGTCGACGGCCTCGGAGCGCGGGCTCGCGCCGAGCGCCGCGACACCGCCACGGGCGTGCGGTGCGGCGTTGAAGACGACCGTGCCGTCGGGCTCCCCGGCCAGCGCCCCCTGGGCCGTGCCGATCAGCTCCTCCAGTTCCCGGGCCACGGCCGCGTAGGTCTCCTCCGCCTCCCGGTGCACCCAGGCGATCGACGTCCCGGGCAGGATGTCGTGGAACTGGTGCAGCAGCACCGTCTTCCACAGCCGGTCCAGCGCGTCGTACGGGTAGGGCTGCCCGTTGCGAACGGCCGCGGTCGCGGCCCACAACTCCGCCTCCCGCAGCAGGTGTTCGCTGCGCCGGTTGCCCTGCTTGGTGGCGAGCTGGCTGGTGAGGGTGCCGCGGTGGAACTCCAGGTACAACTCCCCGGACCACACGGGCGCGCCGCCGTTCGCCTCGTACTCGTCGTGCGCGCGCCGGAAGAAGTCCGCAGGGCCCTCGATCTCGATCCGGGCCGAGCCCTCCAGGTTCCCGAGCCGGGCGGCGCGCGCGAGCATCTCACGGGTGGGGCCGCCGCCGCCGTCGCCGTAGCCGAAGGGGATCAGGGAGTGGTTGGCGCCGCCCTTGTCCTGGAAGTTCCGTACGCTGTGCGCGACTTCGGCGCCGGACAGCTCACCGTTGTAGCTGTCGACGGGCGGGAAGTGGCTGAAGATCCGGGTGCCGTCGATGCCCTCCCACCAGAAGGTGTGGTGCGGGAACTTGTTGGTGGTGTTCCAGGAGATCTTCTGGGTCAGGAACCACCGCACCCCGGCCAGCTTCATCAGCTGCGGCAGGGCCGCGTTGTAGCCGAAGGTGTCCGGCAGCCACATCTCCTCGGTCTCGACGCCGAACTCCTCCAGGAAGAACCGCTTGCCGTGGACGAACTGGCGCACCAGGGCCTCGCCGCCACTGATGTTGGTGTCCGGCTCCACCCACAGGCTGCCGGTCGGCAGGAACTGCCCCGACTTCGCCTTCTCCTGCGCTCGCGCGTACACCTCGGGCCGGTGCTCCTTCAGCCAGGCGAGCTGCTGCGCCTGGGACATGACGAACCTGAACTCCGGGTAGTCGTCCATGAGTTGAGTGACATTGGAGACCGTGCGGGCCACTTTGCGCACGGTCTCGCGCAGCGGCCACAACCAGGCGGTGTCGATGTGCGCATGCCCGACCGCCGAGATCCGGTGCGCGCTCGCGTGCGCGGGCGACGCCAGGACGGGAGCGAGGGCGGCCCGCGCGGCGGCCGCGCTGCCGCTGACGTCCTGCAGGTCGACGGCGTCCAGGGCCCGCTCGACCGCGCGCAGGATCTGCCAGCGGCGCGGGGAGTCGGGCGACAGCTCGGGCATCAACTGGCTCAGCACGTCGAGGTCCTGGACGAGCTCATGGACGTCCCGGTCGAAGACGGCGAGGTCCAGACGCCGCAGCCGGTACAGGGGCTCGCCGGGGTCCGCGGCCGGGTCGCCCAGCCACGGCGCCCGTCCGCCCACCGACGTGGGGCCGAAGGTGAGTTCGCCGGGAGCGGTGTGCATGACGACGGGATTGGCCGCGGCCTCGACGAAGGCGACGAACTCCTCGCCCCCCACTGCCTGTTCGGTCACCGGCAGCCATGTGTTGCGCGGATTCAGCGCCTTCGCCGCGGTGCCGTCGGCCCGATAGACCAGCCCCTCGGCGGAGAAGCCGGCGGAGTGGGTGGCGAATCCGAGATCCAGTACGGCCTCGACTCTCTCGCCGGCCCAGTCCGCGGGAATCGTGCCGCTGACCTTGAACCAGCTCGTCGACCAGGCGGGCCCCCACCACTCGCCGACCCTGGCCGGCCGATAGGGCGCGGTCAGGCCCTCCTGGACCGGGACCGGCTCGCCGGGGACGCTCCAGACCTCCACGTCGAGGGGGACGGACCGGGCATGGACGACGGGCCGGATGCGCTCGTTGAGCACACGGGCGAGCCGTTGTTCGGTGACGTCACGGTCGTTGTGCATGAGGTGCCTTTTCTCCGTACAGGTGGGGGGAGTCAGCCCTTGAGGGCGCCGCCGAGCGCGAAGCCGCCGCCCAGCTTGCGGGCCAGCAGCAGGTAGAGCAGGACGACGGGCAGCGAGTAGAGGAGCGAGAACGCCGACAACTGCCCGTACTGCGTCTGGTCATGGGCGCTGAGGAAGGTGAACACGCTGACCGACGCGGGGAGTTTCTCCGGGGACAGCAGCAGGATGAAGGGGACGAAGAAGTTCCCCCACATGCCGATGAACGTGAAGACGGTGACCACGACGACACCGGGCCGCATCAGCGGCAGCACCACCCGCCACAGCACCTGCATGGTGTTCGCGCCGTCGATCCGGGCGGCCTCCTCGAGGACGACCGGGACGCCGTCCATGAAGTTCTTCATCAGCCAGATCCCGAACGGCAGCGCGGACGCGGCCAGGAACAGGGTCGTGCCGGGCATCGAGTCGATCAGGTTCACCTGCACGAACATGCTGTAGACCGGGATCATCACGGCGGTGATGGGCAGCCCGGTGGAGAACAGGATCGTGTACAGGAACGGCCGCCGTACCCGGGACCGATAGCGCGACAGCGGATAGGCCGCGAGCACCGACACCACCACGGTCACCGCCGTCCCGAAGCCGCACAGCAGCAGGCTGTTGAGCATCGGCCGGTAGGTGGTGTCGACGTCGAGGACCGCGTCGAAGTTGTCGAGCGTCAGCGACGAGGGCCACTTCAGCCGGAAGCTGTTGGCGTCGGTCACCGAGGCGAGCACCATCCACAGCAACGGCAGGACGTACAGCACCGATACGGCGAGCAGGACCAGGTTGATCGCCACGCGCCCGAGCCGGACGCGGCGCCGGCGCGGGGAGGGGGACACGACGGGGACCGGGCGGGCGGTCGCGGCGGGCGGGGTGGCGACGGCGGCCATCAGTCGTCCTCCAGTTTCAGCAGCCGGATGTACACGACGGAGAACAGGGCGCCGACCACGAGCAGCACCAGGGCGATGGCGGTGCCGTAGCCGATCAGGCTGTTCTGGAAGGCCTGCTGGTACATGAAGATCGGCAGGGTCTCGCTCTTGTTGCCGGGTCCGCCGCGGGTCATGGTGTAGATCAGGCCGAAGACGGAGAGCGTCTGCAGCGTGATCAGCATCAGGTTGGTGAGGATCGAGGGCCGGATGACCGGCAGGACGACCCGCCACAGCCGCTGCCAGGGGCCCGCGCCGTCCATCTCCGCGGCCTCCACCAGCTCCTGGGGCACGTCGTTGATGGCGGCGGTGAAGACCATCAGGGAGAACGCGGTGCCGCGCCAGACGTTCGCCAGGCACACGGCGAGGATCGGCATCGTGTACAGCCAGTTCTGCTCCGGCAGATGCAGTGCGCCCAGGAGCGAGTTGAGCGAGCCCTGGTCGTAGAAGAAGGCGTACATCAGATAGCCGGCGACCACCTCGGGCAGCACCCACGCGGCGATGACGACGCCGTTGACGAGCGCCCGTACCGGCTGGGTGGCCTTCTGCATCAGGACGGCCAGGGCGAGCCCGAGCGTGTTCTGGCCGATCACGGCGGAGCCGACCACGAACACCAGGGTCAGCCAGACCGCGTTGAGGAAGTCGGCGTCCTTCAGGGCCCTGGTGAAGTTGTCCAGGCCGACGAAGCTGGTGCCGGAGGCCCCGGTGAGCTGCATGTCCGTGAACGCGTAGTACACGCAGTACGCGATCGGGCCGGCCAGGAACACGGCCAGCAGAAGCACGGCCGGGAGCGTCGGCAGGCCGCGCAGCAGCGCGCGGACGGCGGGGGCGGGGGCCCCGCGGGACCGGCGGTGACCGCCGGTCCCGCGGGGCGCCGGGGCGAGGGCCGTCACGAAGTGCCCTCGACCGTCTTGTCGTCGCCCACCGCCGCCTTGACATCGTTATCGAAGGTCGAGGCGGCCTTGTCGACCGAGGCCTGGCCGGTCGTCACGGACTCCATCGCCTTCTGGATCGCGGTCGAGACCTGGTTGTACGCGGGCAGTCCGGGACGGTAGTGGGTGTCGGCGACCAGTTCGGTGAAGAACTTGTTGGTCGGCACCGCGTTCAGGTACGTCGTGTCGGACGCGACGTCGGTGCGGACCGCGATCGTGGCGTTGGCCGCGTTCCACTGCGCGGAGTTGGTCTTCGTCTGGAGTGTGCCCGACAGGAACTTCCAGGCCAGGTCGGGGTTCTTGGCCTTGGCCGGGACGGACCAGGCCCAGCCGCCGGACATGCTCGTACGACCGGGCGCCTGTCCGTTCTGGGTGGGCATCGCCGCGGTGCCGATCACCGACTGCCACTCGGTCCACGGCTTGGCGGCGGAGGAGCTCCAGTTGTTGGGCATCCAGGAGCCGTCGATGTCGATCGCCAGCTTGCCCTCGGGGATGAGCTCGGTGCCCACGGTGGTGCCGAAGTTGGCGCCCAGCGCCTGCTCCTTGGACGGGCCGAGGCCGCCGCTGTACACGGTGTGCACGAAGTCCAGCGCGTCCTTGAAGCCCTGGCTGCCCACGACCCACTTCTTCTGCGAGGCGTCGTAGAGCGACTTGTCGCCGGCCGCGGTGCCGTACAGGAGCATCTCGAAGCCCTGCATGGAGGACGCCTCGCCGCCGGCTGTGCCGGTGTAGAGGTTCAGCGGTGTCACATCGGGCAGCTTCGCCTTGATCTTCTTCGCGGCGCTGATCACGTCGGCCCAGGTCTTCGGCTGCCAGGGCACGGAGATCCCGGCCTTCTGGAGGAGCTGCTTGTTGTACCAGATCCCCCGGGTGTCGGTGTTGTCCGGTACGCCGTAGACCTTGCCGTCGGAGGCGCCGGTCACCGCGCCCTTGGCGGCCTTGGCGTACTGCGACCAGTCGCTCCACTTGGCGGTGTAGGCGTCGAGGGGCTTGAGGTAGCCGCCCGCGATGTCGGAGTTGATGAGCGCGGTGTCCTCGTAGACCAGGTCGGGCGCCGTCGAGGGGGAGCGCATCATGAGCTGGATCTTGGTGTAGTAGTCGTTCTCGGAGGCGGTCACCGGCACGAGGGTCACCTTGGTGCCCGGGTTGGCCTTGGTGAACTCCTTCACCATCGAGGCGAGGAAGTTGGCCTGGAGCTTGTTGGTGCTGTCCAGGTTCTGCCAGTAGACGACCCTGATGGACTTGGCCGAGCTTCCTGACGAGCCCGACCCGCAGCCGGTGACGGCCAGGGCGGTGGCGGCGGTGAGGGCCGCGGCGGTGACGATTCTCGAGCGCACAGTGGTTCCTCCGGGACACGAAACCTGAGGGAAAGCCGCGAGTATTTCGACGGTGAGGCCAGGCCGGGTGCCGCCCCGGGTTCGGCGCCGCCCTGCGCTGACTGGCCAGATGGCCGGATCTGATGGGCGTCAGCTAAATCCATTTGATGGATGAAGTCAATGCTTCCAACATGTTAACTTTGGCCATGGGCGGGCCCTCCGACGGTGCTCCGACCACGAGGGCCACAGGGAGAGCGGGGCTGACGTGAGGGGTGCGGGTGACCGACAGGTGACGACGCTCAGTGGTACGAACCTGCCGCGGGTCGGCGGTTACAACCAGGCCGTCGTCCTGGACGCCATCCGCACCACGGGGCAGGTGAGCCGGGTCGAGCTCGCCGTCCTCACCGGCCTGACCAACCAGACCGTCTCCAACGTCGTCCGCAAGCTGCTCGACGCCGGCCTGGTGGCGGAATCCGGCCAGGCCCCCTCCAGCGGCGGCAAGCGCCGCACCCTGCTGACCATCCGAGCCGACGGGGCCTGCGCGGTCGGCGTCCACCTCGACCCCGAAGCCGCGGTGATCGTGGTGGTCGATCTGGCCGGCGACGTGATCGGCAGCCGCCGACTCCGCCTCGCCGACCCCGGCGACCCCGCGGACGTCGTGGACCGGATCGCGCGCGCCACCGCGCGGCTCCTCGACCGCAGCGCCGTGGACCGCACCCGCCTGCTCGGCCTCGGCATCGCCGCCCCCGGACCCCTCGACGGCGCCTCCGGCGCCGTGGTCTCCCCGCCGAACTTCCCGGGCTGGGGCCGCGTCCCCCTGGCGGACATGTTCGCCGAGGCCACCGGTCTGCCCGTAGCCCTCGACAACGACGCCACCGCCGCCGCCATCGGCGAGCACTGGATCGGCGGTGCGGACCGGGCGGGCAGCTTCCTCTTCATCTACCTCGGCACCGGCGTCGGCGCCGGCATCGTCCTCAACAACACGGTCCTGCACGGCGATTCGGGCAACGCCGGCGAGTTCGGCCACATGGCCGTGGAACCGGGCGACCGCGTCTGCCACTGCGGCGCCACCGACTGCCTCGGCCCGTACGTCAGCCCGCCCGCGATCATCGACGACCTGCTGCGGCTGCACGGCCGGGCCGCCGCCGAACGCATCGGTCTCACCGGCACGCCCGACTCCGTGCACTACGACTGGAAGGCGCTGCGCCGAGCGGCCCGCGCGGGCGACCCGGACGCCTGTGACGTCGTACGCCGTGCCGCGCGCCGCATCGGCGAGGCCGCCCGGAGCGCGGCCAGCCTGCTCGACGTCAGCCGGGTCGTCCTCGGCGGCGAGGCACTGCGCGGCATCGAGCCGATCATCCGCGAGGAGGTCGAGGCCGCCGTCAACCGCACGTCCGTCGCCCGAGCGATCCGGGCGGTCACGGTCGAGCAGAGTGTGATCGGCGAGACGGTGGGCGCGGTCGGGGCGGCGTCACTGGTCCTGCACGGCAACTACGCGCCGGGGTGGCGGATGCTGACGGACGTCTCCGGCTGAGGAAGCGGATCCACAGCAACCTGCGGCGGGGCGACGGGCTGCCTGGAGACAGAGCAGTACGCCGTACGTGTCCTGGGCGGTCAGCCGCTCCTGGTACTCGGCCGGCAACGACACCCCGGTCCGCAGCAGCTCGATCCCGTCCCGCTTCCTCAGACCGGCCTTGTGGCGAGGATCGAAGTCCCGCTCCAGGCGCACTGTCGCCCCCGGGTTCACCCGTAGCGGCCCGATGAAGTCCGCGATGCGTTCGGCTCTCTCGTCCGACATCACGATCGGTCCTTCTCCGGTCGGGGGTGAGCACGGCGCGTCTCGGGGGCGGCCCTGCCGTCCACGGCCTGACCCGGAGCGGTGCGGCAGGCGGCAGTGAGCACCCTCCGGGATCGGCGTTCGACCAGGATCGGGACGTAGGCTCGGACCCTGGCCTGGCGGAACAAGTCGTACGCGGTCCTGACCGTCACCTCGACGGTGACCGCGTCGACCGAGGGGTAGGCGGCCCTCAGCCGCGCCACCATGTTCCGGATGGACGCCAGTTCGTCACCTGAGTCGGGTGACGAGAGGTTCGGCGGCCCTGCGGGATCGGTGCGCTCCGCCGGCCCGGGTCGGCGACTCAGGTCCTCGACGGGAAGGCACGCGGGGACCGGGGGAGTCTGCTCTTCGATCGTCATGGCCGCACTGGTCCCATGTCCCACGACCTCCAGACCGCAGAACCGCACATCCCGCTACAGCCGCGACAGGGTCCCTCACGCCCCATTGTCTGCTCGCCTGGACAAGATCGCCCCCTGAGGCCGGCGCTGCTCAGAGCCGGTCCTTCCGCTTGAAGACGGCATACAAATGGCGCATACGATCGCCATCGGGGCGATCGCGCAGCTTCTCCGCGAACCACGCGCAGCCTCTCCACGTACCAAGCGGGCGCCGCATTGCGGGAGTTGATCGCGGCATGAACGTGGCTGACCGTCTTCCCCTTGCCGCGCGGAGCGTGTCCGTCGGCTGCATCTCGTGGGTCGCACGCGGTGTCGTTCGGGCGGGCGGGAGGCGCGCAACGGGAGCGCGATATGCGCTCTGTCGGCGCACGACTGGATGCCTGTACTATCAAAAAATATGCTTTAGTCGTTGAGGTGATCCTTTAGAGCGGATGTCGGAGCGGTCCGGGGGAGGGTCGCCGGGCCGCTCGACGGCAGCAGCAGACGCGGAGCGGCGGCGCCGGTCCGGTGGGAGGGGTCCCTGATGCTCACCGATCGGTCGCACAGACGCCTGTGGCGGAGGGTTCGCAGCCTCTCGGAGGGGCTCGAACTGCCGGACCCCTTCGACGCCGAGACCTTCCTGGCCCTCCTGGCCGAACGGCGTGGCCGCCCGATCGAGGTCCTGCCGGTCGCGGTGGACGCGGGGATCCCGTGCGGTCTGCTGGTGACGACCGACCACGCCGACTACATCCTGTGCACCCCAGGGACCAGCGCACTGCACAGGCAGCACATCCTCCTGCACGAGGCGGCCCACCTGCTCTGCGGGCACGACCGGTCGCCCGCCCCCGAGGCGCCGGGCGTACGCGCGCTGCTGCCCGGACTCTCCCCCGACCTGGTGCGCCGGGTCCTGGGCCGCGCCGTGTACGCCGAGCCCGCCGAGCAGGAGGCAGAACTGCTCGCTTCTCTCATCCTGCACCGCGTGCTGAGGGAGGGGTCCGCGCCGGGACGGGACCACGGACGGGCCGGAACCCTCGTCGGGGCACCCTCCCGCCGCCCCGAGCGGCCACGTGTCTGACCTGCTCGCGTACCTCCCGGCCGTCGCCGCGCTGTGGCTGGGCTGCTACGAACTGCGTCTGCTGCGCACCGGAAGCGACTCGCCCTTGGCGGTGCGCTGCCTGTGCCGCTTCGGACTCTGCATGGCCGCGGCGATGGCCCTGCTGGCCGCTCCGACGACGTACCTGGAGTGGCTGTGGCCGTGGCTCCCGAGGCTGACCCACCTCCTGGGCCGCGAGACGGAGATGGCCGCCCTCGCCTTCCTCCCGCTGGCCGTCATCGAAATCGGCCTGCCCCGGCCCCGCCTGCTGACCGGACGGCTGCACATCGGCGTCACCCTCTCGGCCACCGCGCTGTACGCGGTGCTGTTCCTCTCCTCCTGCGTACGCACCCGGCACGGCTCGCTTCTCGCGGAGGGGACCGGAGCGGTGCTCCTCGCCTCCTGTGACACGCTCTTCACCGGCTACAGCCTGTGGTGCCTGGCCGTGTTCCTGGTCCCGGTGCACCGGTACGCCCGGGGGCTGGGTCCGGGCGCGCTGCGCACGGGCCTGCGGCTGATCACGGCCAGTGCCACGGTGGGCCTCGTCTGGGCCCTGTGGGGCGTGTCGTCGATCGTCACCATGGCCGTGGACCACCGGCAGGGCGCCGGGCTGGACCCGGTGGGCCGGGTGCTCGGTCTGTGCTGTCTGGTGCTGGGCGTCCTGGGCGGCACCGCCGCGAGCTGGGTCTCCGTCACCACCGCGGTCGGGCGGCGGCTGCGGGCCTACCGGACCTACCGTGCCCTGGAGCCGCTGTGGTCGGCGTTGCGGGCCGTCTCTCCCGGGACGGCCCTGGACCTGGGCTGGCCGTCGGTGCGTCTGTTCTCCCTGCACCGCTCCGAGTTCGCTCTCTATCGCCGGGTGATCGAGATCCGGGACGGCTACCTGGAACTCCGCTCCTTCGTTCCCCCCGACGCCCGCGCGCTGTCGGCCGCGGCGCTGGACCGGTTCCCCGTGCCGCCCGCGGGCCGCGCGGCGATGGCCGAGGCCGCCGTCATCGCCGCCGCACTGGAATCCGCCAGGATCGGCCCCGGTGACCCCGGTGACCCCGGTGACCCCGGCGACCAGGACGTCGCGCTCGCCTACCCGGCCGACTGCTCGGTCGAGGAGGAGGCGGCGTGGCTGGTCCAGGTGGCGGAGGCGTTCACCGTGGCCGGGCTGGTGGAGCACATGCGCCACCGGGTGGCGCGCTAGGACGGGATGAGCGTCGGCCCGGACCGGGCGGGGGCGGACGGAGGAAGGGCCGTGCGGAGGAACAGGGGCGGTTCCGGTGACGGGCGCAGGCCGGAGTGGTGCATCCAGCCCGCTATCTCCACTCGGGAGGAACAGCCCAGCTTCTTCATCGTGTCCCGGATGTGGTTGACCACGGTCCACTCCGAGATCGCCAGCCGGTGGGCGATCTGCCGGTTGCTCAGACCGGCCGCCACCAGGCGCGAGACCTCGGTCTGGCGCGGCGTCAGCGGCCCGATCCGGGTTCGGGTGTCCGGGGGTAAGAGGTCCGCGGGCGTGGCGGCGGGAGGGGCGGGCGCCGGGACGAGGGAGGCCAGGAGGTCCGGGAGCGACGCCCTCGAGCCCTCGACCAGGGCGCGGGCGAAGGCGGCCTCGCCCAGCAGTTCCCGCACCGGCTCCTCCAGCCGGGCCATGGCGAAGTCGGGCGTGCCCGCGTCCTCCGGGAACGCGCCGCGCCAGGTGTGGAAGGCCCCCAGACCGTGGGCGGTGCCGGTGGCGCGTTCGACGACGTCGGGCAGGGCGGGGCTGCCCAGTGTGGTGGCGATGGCGCCCAGGACGGCCGTCGGGCCCAGGGCGCGCAGGGCCGACAGGGCCCGCTCGCAGTAGTGGGCCGTGGCCTGCGCGCGTCCCTCCGCGGCCGCGAAGACGGCCAGGTGGAGCAGGGCGGCGCCGACGACGAGCGTGTCGCGCCCCTGCTGGGCCGCGGCCAGCACCTCCATCGCGGTGGTCGCCGCGGCCACCGTGTCGCCGAGACGGAATCCCGCGAGTGCGGCCTCCAGCGACACATAGCGGGCCTCGTGGAGGTCGCCGTCGGACCGGTGTCGGTCGGCCGCCCCGACGAGCAGGGCAGTGCCGCGGCCGGGGTCGGCGGCCAGGACGCACAGGGCCCGCAGCCGTGTCACCCGCGCGGACAGCCCCGCGGCCCGGGCGGCATCCGCCGTGATCCGGTCCAACAGGTCCGTGGCAGCCTCGGGCTGGCCCGCCAGGATGCCCGCCTCGGCGAGCAGCAGGTCGGTGCGGATCCGGTCGCGGCGGCCGGCCGCAGTCCACGACGGGTCGGGGAGGAGGGGGCGCCCCTCGGCCCAGGTGCTCCAGCCGCCGGTGGCCCGCCAGTAGACGCGGATGCCGTCGATGAGGTCGAGCGCCTCGCCGGTTCGCCCGTGGCGGAGCAGCGTCTCCAGTGCCGTGCGGAGGTTGCGTTCCTCGCTCCAGAAGGCGATCAGGCCCGAGCGCTGGTGTCCCGAGACGATCCGGTCGGCGGCGGCGCGGGCCAGGTCCGCGTAGTAGCGGGCGTGCGCCAGCCGGGCCGCGGTGTCCTCGGGCGGCGGGAGGCGGCGCGCGGGTCCGTCCGGCGGCAGCCGCAGCCGGAACCGGGCCGTGCCGTCCAGGCGGCCGGACGGCAGGGTGGAGGCGGTGAGCAGATGGCCGCGCAGCAGGGTCTCCAGCGCCGAGGAGAACTCCTCCGGCGCGACGGCCGTGATGTGGCGCAGCGCCTCGGGGCCGAAGCCGCCGCTGAACACCTGGCAGTGCGCCAGCAGCCGGATCGACGGCCCGTCGGCGGCCCAGGGAGGGGCGCTGCGCGGATCGCCGCCCGGTGCCGCGGAGGTGTCGCCGTCCTCGGCGTGGACCGGGTGCGGGACGGTCCGGCCGCCCAGCGAGGCCCACGCCACCTCGGGGCTCTCCAGCGCGGCGACCCGCGCGGTGCGGCAGAGCGCGCCGGGGTTGCCGCCCACCTCGACGCAGGTCCGGGCGATGACCTGCTGGTTGTGCAGTTGGAGGGAGAACGCAGGGTTGATCGTGCGCAGGCAGGCGAGGTACACCTGCACCGAGGGCACGCGCGCCAGTGCGCCGAGATCCAGCGCCGAGCAGTCGAGCGGCACGGGCAGCGGGTCCACCGGGAAGGGAACGAGGCCGTGGGCCGCGGGGGGCTGGCGGGCCGTGCCGAGGACCACGACGGACGCGACCGCGCAGGCCCGCAGCAGCCGGTGGTGGTCCGAGCGGTCGAGGTCGTCGACGAGCAGGAGCGGCCGGCCCCCTCCCGCGTCCCGGTCGGCGGTGAGGGCGGCGAGGAGGCCGAGCGCGCTGTCCGTGCCGTCTGCGGATGGCTCGGCCGCGGCCTCCACGCGCACGATGGTGGCGCCGGTCGACGCGCTGTACGCGGCGGCCGTCTCGGCCGCGAGCCGCGTCTTGCCCGCACCGGGGACACCGGTCAGCAGCACTCCGGGGGTCGACGGATCCGTCAGCAGCGCCGACAGGGCGGCGATCTCGCCGTCCCGCCCGACCATGTCGGCGGGGAATGCGGTGGGCGGGCGCGGAGCGGACGGTCGGGCGTTCTTCACAGGTGAGGGCACGGGGATCGTCAAGGACAGCTCCGGGAGGTGGACCCAGGCGGGCGGGGACAGCCAGGCGGTTCAGCTGAGATGAATAGCCGTTTCGCAGTTTTCATATCCGTTGACCACCTCAGCATGGCTGCCGACTCCGGGGGTGTCAACTACAGTGAAAATCAACGGACTTGCTTTCACCTGTGCGGGTAGGCGTACTGGAGGGCGGCGACAGAAGGGGGTAGGCGGTGGCCGAAACGGAACCCACGCCGTCGTCACTGAGCCGGAAGATCGACGGACTTCTCCGGCTCGCCCGCAGGCCCGACGGCCTGCCGTTGAGCAATGAGGAGGTCGCCGCCGCGTGCCGGGAGGCCACCGGGGTGTCCTTCTCGACCACGTACCTGTGGCAGTTGCGCACCGGGCGCAGGAACAACCCGACCAAGCGCCATCTGGAGGCACTGGCCGACTACTTCGAGGTCCCGGTCGCCTACTTCTTCGACGACGAGCACGGTGCGAAGATCGCCGCGGAGATCGAACTCCTCGGCGCCCTGCGGGACGCCGGGGTGCGCAGTGTGGCACTGCGCGCGGTGGGGCTCTCCTCCGAGGCGCTCGGCACCGTCAGCGACCTCATCGACGTGATCGCCGTCCGTGAGGCGGCCGCCCGGCGCGCCCGGGGCGCGGGGGAGGACCTGCCCGCGGCGGAGCCCGGCGACGGCCGGGTCTGAGGGACGACCGTACTTGGCGGGACGGCCCGTCCCGGCGGCGGACGGGTGCCGGGACGGCCCCGGTCAGTGCGGCCGCTCGGCGGGGCGGCGCAGGAAGAAACCCGCGACGGAGCCCCGGACCCGGTCCCCGGCGTGCGGCTCCACCTTCTTGATCATGTGCGGTACGCCCGACCGCAGGACGACCAGCCGGTTGGGGCGCGGGGCGACGAAGTGTCCGACCCGCGAGGTGAGGTGGGCGTTCTGGTCGGCCGGCCGCGCCCCGGGCGTTCCGCCGGAGACGAGCAGTTCGGCACCCCAGGACGCCTGCCACTCGGGGTGCGCGTACAGCACGAAGGAGGCGGCCCGGTCGCCGGAGTCGTCGTGCCAGGCCAGTCCGGAGCCCTGCGGGTAGAGGAAGGGGCGGCAGGTGAAGGCGTGCCAGTCCGTTCCGAACCGCCCGGTCCACGGCTCGATGCGGGTTGCCTCCTCGGCCAGTTGCTTCACCACGGCGTCGGTCGCCCCGCCGGAGGGGTGCAGAGCGTGGTCGGCGAAGCGTCCCGCGAAGTGGCCTTCCGGGTCGTTCAGCGTGCCGGGCCCGCTGAGGGGACTGCCGTCCAGCAGCCCGTAGACCTTGTTCCACGACCCGTCCCGGCGGCCGTGCACGAAGTGGTAGTCCTCGGTGCGCAGTTGCTCCCACAGCGAGGCCGCGGCCTCGGGGGCGAGGAAGTCGTCGAAGACGGCGAAGTCATCCGTCCTCCAGGTGAGTTCCATGGTGTCCTCCGTGGATGGGGGAAGGCGGTACGGCAGGGGAGGGGGCGGGGCGCGAAGGCGGGGCGGGCCAGGTCAGACGGCGGCGGTCCGGACGCCCCCGGCGCCCACCGGGACGGATGGTCGCGCGGCCGCCTCCTGGAGCAGCCGCCGCGTCATGCCCGCCGCCCGTCTGTCGCCCGAGCCCAGCACCAGCCGCAGCATCTCGGCCGCGGGCCCCGAACGCCCGTGCGCGAGGTGCACGGTGGCCACGTTGAGGGGGCGCAGCCAGTCCGGCTGCCGGGCCTCCTTCACCGGCCCCTCGTCGATGAAGGTGACTCCGGGGCAGTCGGACAGCCGGTCGGCGAGGTGGGCCGCCAGCTCCCGGGGCGGCATCGGCTCGCAGTACACCAGCGGTGTCAGCAGGTCGGCCGCGGGGACGGTGCGGGGTTCGGCGGCGCCGGTCGTCGAGAGCGGCCCGTCCGCCCGGTACAGGTGCCGGGGGTCGAGGGGGGTGCGGGCCAGCGGAGTGTGCGGGTAGACCCGCAGCCCGCAGGAGTAGCCCACCGACACGCCCCGGTCGGCCAGCCGGCGGATGTGGCGGATCGCGTTCTCCAGGGTGCCGGCCGTCTCACCGGGCTGGCCGAACAGGACCCCGATCTGCACGTCCATCCACTCCGGCCGACGGCGCAGCAGCAGACCGAAGGTGTCCTCGACGTCGGACATCCGGTAGTTCTTGCGATGCCCGCGCAGCATCCGGTCGTCGAAGGCGTCCACCGAGAAACTCGGACGCACACAGCGGGACCGGATCAGGGCGTCCATCAGCCGCTCGGAGAACGGCCTGACGTTGAAGTAGCCGTGCCAGCTGATCGTTTCGCCGTGGCGGCTTCCGGCCAGCGCCTCGCACACCTCGGTCAGCGCCCCTTCGTAAGGCAGGTTGACCTCCGGGGCGGCCAGGTGGAAGTGGGTCAGCCCGTACCGCTCGACGTAGTGCTCCGCCTCGGCGGCGACGGCCTGGGCGGGGCGCGCGTCCACCCTGCCGACGTTCAGCGGATCGACGCAGTACGAGCAGCGCAGCGGGCAGCCCGCGTGGCTGCGCAGCGCGGTGGGGATGCCCCGGGCCTTGGCGAACAGCACGTACTCCGGTGCGATCTGCGGCAGCGCGGCAGTGGGCCGGGACACCACGTCGGGCCGCGGCCGCAGGCCGGGACCCAGGACTCCGTCGGCGGTGCGCACCAGCCCGCCGGGGAGCGTGGACAGCGTCTCGGCGACCGCCTGCCGCACGCCCCGGGCGCCGCCGTCGGCGACCACGCGCGCCAGCAGGGCGGTGAACGCGGCCTCACCGGGACCGGCGAGGCCGAGGTCCAGGCCGAGCCGGTCCATCACCTCCACCGGGCAGGAGGTGAACGCCGCGCCGCCCGCCACCACCGGCAGTCCGGGGTCCCAGGCGCGCAGCGTCCCGGTCAGCTCGGCGATCGGCGCCAGGTAGTCCACCACGTCGATCCACCGCCCGTCCGCGCCGGGCGCCGTGTCGCAGGCGACCACGGCGTTGTCGATGTTGCGGATCGACAGGGCGACGAGGTCGGGCCGGGTCCGGTCGAGCACCTCGGTCAACAGGCCGGTGTGGTCGAGCGATTCGAGGAACGGGTTGCACACGAACACCTCGACCGGCAGTCCGCTTTCGGCGACCGCGGCCCGCAGGATCTCCAAGCCGTACGGGCCGACCGGCAGGACCTGGTGGGGGTTGGCGTAGAGCAGGAGGACGCGCACGGGCGGCTGCTTTCTCGGAGTTCGCTCGCGGGGAACGGGTCGTGCGGTGGGGCGGTGCGTACCGCTGTGCCTGCGGGGCGCGCACGCGTACCGCTATGGCTGCGGGGCGCGCACGCCCAGGTCCTGTTTGGCTTCGATCGCCCGCCGCAGCGCGGTCAGCGCCCGCCCGGCCACCGGGAGGCCGGTACGGCGGGCGAGGACGGCGCTGCAGAGCAGCGGTGTGATCACCGCGCCGCTGCCGCGCACCGTGTCCAGATGCCGGACCACGGCGTCCAGGTGCGTCGCGGCCAGCTCCGGGTCGTCGGCCCGCAACGCCCGTACGGCGCGGGCCTGCAGGGCGACGGTGTACTCCGCCCAGGCCTCGGAGGGCGGAACGGCCACCTCGTCGAGCGCCGACCCGCCCCGCGCGCCGCCGGACCGCCCTTCGCCGGACGCCTCCCGGGCCAGCTCGGCCTGGAGGCCGGACAGCGACGCCTGGCGGACCATGCCGAGGGCGGCGCAGCGGTCGTCCTGGGCGGTCCACCAGTCGGCCGCGGCACCCCAGTCGCCGGACCGGGCCGCCAGGACGGCACGCCAGCCCGCGATGGTCGCGGCCCCGGTGCCCTGCCCCAGATCGCGCAGCACCTCCTCGGCCTCGTCCATCGCGGAGTCGGCCGCCGCCCGGTCGCCGGACATGTGGCGCACCAGCGCCAGCGCGACGCCGGTGGCCGAGCCCAGCAGCCGGGAACCGGCGACCTCCTGGTGCAGCCGCTCGCAGTCGGCGAGTGCGGCGGGGACCGGGGTGTCGCCGTTGACCAGGGCCATCGCCAGGTTGGCGTAGACCTCGGTCAGGCCCAGGCAGGTCCCGGCGCCGTCGGCCGACCGCAGCGCGGAGCGCAGCGCCCGCTCGGCGGCGGGGTGGTCGCCCGCCCGCAGGGACTGGAGCCCGGCGTACAGGTGCGCCCCGACCCGGGCCTCGGGCTCCGGGGAGGCGACCGCGGCGAGGTAGTGCGGATCGTCCGGTACGGCGGGCGCGTCGCCGGTCAGATAGGTGCGGGAATACAGCGAGTTGAGACGGGCGTGGATCCGGGCGGCCGGGGCGGCCCGGCCCGGGTCCGACAGCACGCGCTCGACGCGTTCCAGGGCGGCCTGCGGCATTCCCTGGCTGCCGAGGGCGTACGCCTCCAGGACGTCCAGGTCGTGGCCCTGCGCGCGGTCCGCCTCCGCCAGCGCGCGGGCGCGTCCGGTGTGCGTCAGCACCAGTTCGGGTCGCCCACGGGAGAGGGCGAAGCGGGCGGCGACGCCGAACGCGGTCACGGCGGACTCGGCGGCCCGGGCCGTCCGGTCGGAGCCGGGCTCCACCCCGCGCAACGCGGTGTGCGCCGCCTCCCAGTGCCCGGCCAGCAACTCGGCGACGGCGGGGCGCCGTTCGGCCACCGGTTCCAGGGAGCGCGCGAGCCTGGCGTGCACGTCGGCGGTCTCGGAGAGCGTCAGCCGCCGCAGTGCCACCTCGGCCACCACCGGGAAGGCGGGGGCCAGGCGGCCCTTGTGGGCGTCGGCGGATTCCACCAGCCCGGCTTCGAGGAGGTCGGCCACGGCCACGGCGACCCTGTCGGGGGCCATCAGGGCGCCCAGGTCCTCCAGGGACAGGTCCCGGCCGGCGGCGGCGAGCAGCACCAGGAGTTCCCGTGAGTCGGTGTCCAGTCGGTCCAGCCGGGCGCCGAGCGCGGCGTGCGCGCTGGGTGGCGCCCAGTCGTCGCCGGGCTGGGCGAAGCGCCGCAGGACGACCATCTGTTCGATGTAGCGGGGGATGCCGCCGGCCCGCAAGGCGATCTCCTCGGCGGCGGAGTCGGGGGCGAGGAGGGCGGGAGAGGCCGGGTCGTGCCCGGGGGCCCCGGTGCCGGTGGGCTGGGACCGGGAGTGGTCGGCGGCGGACGGGTCGTGCTGCGCTGTGAGCAGCCGGTGGGCCAGCCGCCGAGCGTCGGGCCGTCTGAGCGGCGGCACGGTGAGCCGGTGGTCCCCGCGGTCGGCCAGCGCCTCGGGGGCGGAGACCCCGACCAGTAGCACCACGACCGGCCGCCCCGGTGCGGCGGTCAGCTCGTCGAGCAGGTCGGCCAGCGCCCCGGGGGTCCACTCGCTGTGCTCGACCACCAGAAGCAGGGGCCGCGGGCCCCGCAGGCGGTCCAGTGCCGCGGTGAGCGCGCGGCCCAGCTCGCCGCGGTCCTGGGCCGGGGCCTGCTCGGCGCGGGTGGAGGCGCCGGTCAGCTGCACCGTCACGTCCACCTTGTCGCGGCCCTGCCGTGCGGCGTTCTCGATCTCCTCCAGGAACAGACAGCAGGCCAGCAGGCCCAGTCCGGTCCCGGCGGGCGGGCAGCGCAGGACGGCTGTGGCCAGGCCGGTGCAGTGGTCGAGCGCCTCGGCGACCAGCCGGGACTTGCCCACCCCGGAGGGACCCCCGATCAGGATCAGGGTCGGGCCGGCGGCAGTGGCGGCCGCGCCGATACGGGCGGCCAGCTCGCCGACCAGGTCGGTCCGTCCGACGGTGCCCGTCCCGGGGGCCGGGGCGTCGGCCGGACCGACGATCCAGGCCGGGACGGACTGGGCGAAGCCCTTGGCGGCGACCGGCTCGATCGCCCGCAGCGGGAAGTGGTCCTGCAGTTGGAGCCGGGTGGCCAGGTCCACGATCACCCCGTCGTCGGGGGCGTACTGCTGGAGCCGGGCGGCCCGGTTGAGCACCGAGCCGATGACGAAGCTCGACGTCCGGCCGCTGACCGCGACATGGCCGGAGGCGACCGCGGACCGCACCGGGAAGTCGCCCAGCAGCAGCTCGCCCAGGCCCCGCGCGTACTCGCCGGTGCGGTGCCCGATGGCGGTGGCGGCGGAGACGGCGGCGGCGGCGGCCGACTCGCCGTGCCCCTCGACGCCGAACACGGCGACGACCGCGTCGCCGATGAACTTCTCCACCTTGCCGCCGTACTGCTCCACCAGCGAGCCGACCAGGGAGAAGTAGCCGTCCAGGACGGCCGCCCACCGGTCGGGTTCGAGCGAGGTGGCCAGTCCGGTGGAGCCGACCACGTCGCAGAAGATGACGGAGACGAAGCGCAGACCGCTGGCGGGAGTGGCGGGTGGGCCGATCTCGGCCCCGCAGGCCATGCAGAAGCGGGCCGCGGACGGGTTGTCGACACCGCAGCCGGTGCACAGGCTCACGGTGGTTACGATGGGACCGGTGGGCTTGCTCATGCTGTCCTCCCCGTTCACTGAGCGGCAGCCGGGTGGTTCACGACGCTTGCCCCGTCGTGAACCACCCGGTCTGTGCTACGGCCCAGACGTCACCGGTCCGGGTGGGTGACCCGGCCCGCGGCCGATCCCCGTACGAGGGTCGGCACTACCAGAGGTAGCCGCCGCTGGGGTCGGAGACCGAGTGGCCCTCGACGTCCGAACCCGCGGCCTCGACCCGGGACTTGACGCTCAGCAGGACGTTGACCTCGTCCTCGGTGAGGGACTTGAGCACCGCCTGCTGGGCGTCGGTGGCGTCGGTCACGGAGAAACCGGCCTCGGCCAGCTTGTCGATCTTGTCTGCCATGGTGATCTCCTCGGTTGACGAGCCTGCGCGTCTCGCGCACGGGGCTCTGGTTTCCCGGTGCGGCGCACCGGAGTTCAGGGGGGCAGGGCCGGGCGTCGGCTCCTCGGCCCGGCCGGCGCCGTCGTCCGCGCCGGACGGCGGCGCCGTGTGCGGTACGTCGCCGAGCCGGACGGCGACCACGACAGCGGTGAGCAGCAGGGCGGCGCCCGCCATCAGCAGCAGGCTTCCGAGCCCGGTCCACACGACCAGGGCCGCCGCCAGCGCGGGGGCCAGTACGTTCAGCACGGCCGGCACGGAATTCATGAGCGCCCATACCCGGCCGGTCAGTTCGACCGGCGTCTCGGAATGTACGACGCTGGGGAAAGTGACAAGGATTCCGGCACTTGCGATTCCCAGAAGGAAAATAACACACAGCCATACGGCGGAGTCAATACGTATTTCTCGGACAATGGCGAATCCGATGACGACGATGATGCAGCCGATCACCAGGACCGACCCCGCCATGGTGAGGAAAGGCCGCAGCCGCGCCGCGAAACGGCCCATGAGCAGCGAACCCACGACCCCGCCCAAGCCGACGGCGGACACCATGTAGCCGATGTAGGACGTGCCCATTCCGAGTGCCGGCACGATCAGGGCGGCCATCGAATCGTAAAGGAAGACGACGAACATCAGGCTGCACATGACGAACAGCAGGGAACGCAGAAGGCGTGATCCGAAAACGTGCTGGAATCCTTCTCTCAGCTCTTTGAAATAGTGCAGATCTGTATTCCGGGAAGGCGACGACGTGGTGCGCAGGGCGCGGGCGGTGATCACCCCGACGAGAAACGTGCATGCATTGGCCGCGAACACGGCCCGGGGCGACATGAGGGCGACCAGCAGACCGCCGAGCGCGGGCCCGAGGATCTTGACCGACTGCATCGCGGTCTGGAGCAGCACGGTGGCGGCCTGGACGCCGTCGGGCGGCACCGAGACCCGTAGCTGGATCTGGCCCGCGAGCCCGCCGACCGAGCCCAGCGCCGAACGGACCAGCACCAGCCCGGCCGCCCAGTACACCCCGGGGACGACCACCAGGCCCAGGGTGAGCCCCGCCTGCACGAGGTCGGTGAAGATCAGCACCCGGCGCGACTGCCGACGGTCCACCAGCACCGCCAGGAACGGGGTCGCCAGCAGCGGCAGCATGCTCGCGGCCACCACCAGCGCCAGGTCGCCCGCGCCGCCGTGCCAGACCGTGGTGACCAGCACCAGCAGCGCCACCTGGTCCAGCCAGTCGCCCAGACCGGAGACCACCGTGCTGCTGTACAACAGCCGGAAGTCGCGGCCCGCCAGCGGGCCCGGAACCCGCGCGCGGCTCATCCGGCCAGGGCCACCGGGGAGCGCCGGTGGACCCGGCCGAGGACGTCCTCCATCACCTCGATCAGCCCCCTCAGGGAGTGCAGCGCGCTCACACCGAGCAGTTCCTCCTGCGCCGGGTCGAGCGGCAGCCGGTCGATCAGCCGGTGCACGTCGTCGCGGTGCTGCACGTCCAGCTGGGCGTGCCGGGCGATGGTGCGGAACGACTCGTCCGGCAGCCCGGTCCGCACCGCCAGGTCAGCGGCCAGCCCGGGACTGGGCGGGTTGCCCTCCAGCACCGCGATGTGCCCCACGAGCGCCACCGGATGCACATGGCGCAGCCAGTAGTACTGCGAGCCGACCAGTGAGGCGATGGCCGCCCCCGGCAGCGTCGTGCGCAGCGCCTCGGGATCACCCCCGGCCACCACGTAGTCGTCGGCCACCCACTGGTCGTGCCCGTACTCCTCACGGACGTGCTTGGCCAGGTAGCGGCCCACCAGATCGGCCACCGGGTCGCCCTGACGGGCCGTGCACTGCTCGACGGCCGCCAGCATCAGCGGCACCGTGGCCCGGATCGTCCCGTGCAGCGCCTTGAGCCACTCCAGGTACACCTGGTCGCTGTGCGGATGGGTCCACATCCGCCGGGACGCGGCGTCCACCGCCGGCATCAGCAGCCCGATCTTGTGGCGCAGCGCCCGGGATCTCGTCTGCTCCTCCACGGTCATCCGCCTTCCCTCAGGGCCACGCCCAGTGCCGTCACGGAGTCTGCGGCCCGCCCCGGGCGGCCCGCGATGTCGTACGCCTTCCAGCAGCCGCCGCAGACGTTCTCGAAACGCTCCTCGCGCAGGGCCTCGAAGCCGGGCAGGTCGGCCGCCGCCCCCGGGCCGAGGCGCCCCACCACCCTCAGCAGCGGGTCGTTGCGGAACCCGGTCAGCGCCCGCGCCACGCCCTCGGGCCGCCGGGTCGGGGCACGCAGGGCGGACGGCCCGTGACCGGTGATCAGCCCCTCGTTGCAGCAGGGGATCACCACCCCGTCGTAGCGGACCGTGGGCGAGCCGAGCAGGGTGCACGCCGCCAGTGCCCCCACCTCGTGCCGGCTCTGGAGGGCGAAGACCCCCGAGCCCCGCCCGTACCGCAGGGGGGTGATCAGCTTGGTCTCCGCCTCGTCGGCCCACCGCGGGCCGAGCGCCTCCAGCAGCAGCCCCTCGGCCGCCCGCGCGCCGTCGCCCGTGTCCAGTTCCTGGACGACGATGCGGCAGCCCGCCCGGTGGGCCGCGCGCAGCGCGCCGACGAACCGGTGGTTCGACACGCCGCCCTGGTGGAAGCCGTCGGTGCTCAGGAAGAGCGTGGAGATCCGCGGCAGCAGCCGCCGCACCCAGCCGGGCGCGGAGCCGTTCTCGCGCGCCCAGTACCCGCTGGTGAAGACGACGGTGTCCAGCCCGGCGTCGGCGAACGCCCCGATCGCGTACGGCAGCGCCCGCTGCTCGGCGAAGGGCTCGCCGCCGGAGACCGCCACCGACCGCAGGCCGGGCAGCGCGACGATGCCGGCGACGACGTCGTGGAACGCCTCCCAGTCGGCGACCCGGCCGCCGTCCGCGCGGGCGTCCACCGAGCAGTGGGCGCAGCCGACCGGGCACTGGTCGGTGATGTACAGCAGGACCGACTCACCGCGACGGCGGCGCATCGCCTCGGTGTCGGCCAGCGTGGGGCGGTTGCGCGCCGCCTCGGTGTCAGCGGGCGTAGGACGGCTGTTCACGGCCCGCCTCCCATCCCAGGGACACCAGGCCCCCGTAGCGGCCGGAGCGGCGGTCCGAGAAGGCGGTCCCGTCCACCTGCTCCACCAACTGGCGGGCGGCGGCCTCCACCTGCCGCCCGGAGTCGGTGCGCAGGTACTCCGTCACCCTCCGCTCGGCCGCGGCGTCGCCGGACAGCGCGACGCAGTTGCCGCACATGCCCTTGTCGCACGGCCCGTCCGAGAACCGGCTCGCCACAAAGCTGGGTCCGAGCACGCGCAGCGCCCGGTACAGCTCCCGGCGCAGGAACTCCTCGCGCAGCTCGGGCCACGACTGGCGGGACGCGTGGCCGAGGATCAGGTGCTCCGGCACGCGCCGCTCCACCAGGTCCTGGTTGCAGCAGGCGTAGACGGTGCCGTCGTAGGTGACCAGCGGCCAGGTGATCCGGTCGCACGGGTCGACGGGCGCGACCGGGACGCCGGAGGAGGGCGTGGCAGTCAGCCCGCCGAGCTGTCGCCCGCGGCCGATCGGACTCAAGGTGCCTACCAGGATGGGCACTTGGTCGTCGAACTCACGGCGCACATCGTCGATCAGGCCCTGGAGGTAGGGATCGTCGTCCCCGCGCCCGGTGAGCTGGAAGCTGACCTGCGGCACCAGCTGGCGTATGCGGTGCATCGTCCGGAAGACGTCGGCCCGGCCCACCTCGCGCTCGTGGAACTCGTCGAGGCTGGCCGCGAAGTGGTCCACCTCGCGGATCGCCGCGGACACCGGGGCCGGCAGCCGCCGGTTCTCCCGGGCGAACCACATGCCCGACAGCACGTACGAACGGGAGCCCACGGACCGGGCGGTGCGCGCCAGGTCGGCGACGAGCGCGGCCCGCAGGAGCGCCTCACCGCCGGACATCAGCAGCAGGTCCGGGCGGGTCTCGTGGTCGAAGGACTCCACGAGCCGGCGGAACGGCGTCTCGGGATGCTGTTCGCTGGTGCTGGAGGAGTCGGTGGAGCAGTGGGCGCACGACAGCGGGCAGCGGCGGGTCAGGGCCAGATAGAGGCCGGCGGCGGGCTTGTTGCGGATGGCGCCGATTTCCAGCAGGTGCATGGGATCACCCCCTTCTCGATGACAGGGCGCTGGCGATCTCCTCGAGCGAGGCGAGCGTCCGCGCGGCGTTCGGGTCGTCGGTGCGGGCCAGGTCGGCGACCAGGGTGGTCAGCCGTTCGGCGGCCGCCGCGTGCCGTCCGGCGGGGCCGGGCAGCGGGCCCGCCAGCGCCAGGGCCGCCGCGCACTGGCGCGCCAGCTCCGAGACCAGCTCCAGGCCGGCGGTCGTGCCGCGCGGGCCCAGCACCGGGTCGAGCACCTCCAGAACGCCGAAGACGGACCCGCCGGTGTCCAGCGGCGCGGCGATGATGGCCTTCGGTATCCGGCCGGTGGAGGCCGCGAAGTCCCGGTTGAACTGCGCGTGGTTGTCGAGGTCGTCGGCGATCACCGCCTCCCCGCTCTGGAAGACCCACCCGGCTATGCCGCTGTAGTCGGGGATGGTCCAGCCCACCAGGCTGTCCTCCCGGGGGTCGGAGATCGCCTCCAGGACGAGTGCCTCGCCCGCCGCGTCGTGCAGGAAGACCGACGAGGCGGGAGCGCTGAAGATCAGTCGGGCCAGCCGTACGGTCGAGCGCAACACCTCGTCGCGCCGGGACAACGGAGGGCCGCTGAGGGGGGCGTCATGCGCCGGATTCGTCATGGCCGGCTCCTTCGGCGGATGGGATGGATGGGGCGGATAAGACGGATGGGGCGGATGAGACGGGCACATCGGATACATCGGATGCGTCGGATGCGTCGGACCGGGCGGGTTCGTCGGGCGGGTCCGGTACGGCGGAAGCGGTGACCGGGGTGGGGGCGCGGGGCGGGTCGGACGCGTCGGTGAAGTTGTCCGAGAGGGAGGCGAGAACGTGCTTCACCTCGCTCACCGGAAGATGCGGATGCTTTCCGAGGATGCGGGCCACGAATCCGGTGACATGCGGGGTCGCGAAACTGTTCCCGGAGAGGAACGAACGGCCGCCGCCCACCCAGGGGACCTCGATTCCGACACCGGCCGCGAAGAATTCGACCGGGGGCTGCGGACTGACCTCGATGCGCTCCGCGTCGGCGATCTCGTGCGACCCGACGGAAATCACCGAGGGAAAGATCCAGGGATAGCTGCGGACCGGGCTGTTGTGCGCCGAGGCCACGATCGCCACCCGGTTGAAGTACGCCTCGTCCGCGATGTCGTGCAGCGAGGCCTTGAAGTCGCCCTTGCGTGAGGAGAGGCTGAGGTTGACGACATGGAAGCGCTCCGCCACCGCCCAGCGCAGGGCCGCCAGCAGCGCGTTGCCGTCGCCCGCGAGCCGCGGCCCCAGGATCCGTACGCTGGTCAGGCTCACGTCCGGCGCGATCCGCCGGATGATCGCCGCGCACGCGGTGCCGTGACCGGCGGCGTCCCCCTCGTCGTCCGGGACGATCCGGTAGCTCGGCCCGCCGTCGTCCGCGGCGTCCTGCCCGACGCGTTCCACCGCGTACGACCCCTCCAGGGGGCCGATCTCGGGATGATCCGGCGTGACTCCGCTGTCGATGACGCAGACCCGGATCTCCGCACCGCGCGACCCACCCCAGGCCCATTCCCGGTCCACTGCCGTGGAGGCCGCGACGAACGACCGGTCGACGAGTTCCCCGGCGTTCATGTGGGCGAATCGGATCGTTGCTCGACGAAACGCTGTAGTGGTCAATGGAGCCTTCCGGTCACTGGTGGCTCTCTCGGACGGCGCGATACCGAACCGTCGGACTACCGGACCGTCCCGCTGTCGAACAGCTGAGCGGCACCCGCGGACCGATTCTGTACGAGGTTCCGGCCCTCGGACATCCCAGTTGTCTGGGGTGCTTTCCGGCCGGTCCTGCCCCTCGCGGCGCGGAAACTGACAGTTCTCTGCACTGTCGGCCGACTTACGTGGGGAGAGGGGAGAGGGGGGGGAGGGCCGCCGTGGGGTCGAGTGGTCGGCCAGGCCGAAAATGCCGGCGCCACCCCTCAGGCGGTTGCCAGGTCCTGGCCGGGCAGGTCCTCGGGGAGCAGGGTGCGCAGGTCCTCCAGGCCCGGGACGGCCATGGCGCCGAGCCGACCGGCCTGCCGGGTCGTCATCGCGTCCATCAGTTGGCGGGCCGTGCGCGCGTTGCCGAAGGAACGGTCGCGGGGAATGGCGTCGACGTACGCGTGCAGGGCGCGCAGGGTGTCCGAGCCGACGTCGTAGCCGGAGCCGGCGGCGATCCTGCCGATGATGGCGACGAGTTCGTCCGTGGTGTAGTGCTCGAACTCGACGGTCCGGCTGAAGCGGGAGGCCAGGCCGGGGTTGGAGGACAGGAAGCGGCCCATCTCCTCGGTGTAGCCGGCGGCGATCACCACCACCTCGTCGCGGTGGTCCTCCATCAGCTTCAACAGGGTGTCGACGGCCTCCCGGCCGAAGTCCGATGCAGCGGACTCGGGGGTCAGGGTGTACGCCTCGTCGATGAACAGCACACCGCCCAGGGCCCGTTCGAAGGCCTCCTTGGTGAGCTGCGCGGTGTGTCCGACGTACCGGCCGACCAGGTCGGCGCGGGCCACCTCCACCAGCTGGCCCTTGGGCAGGACGTCCAGGGAGCGCAGCAGGTCGGCGTAGATCCGGGCGACGGTGGTCTTGCCGGTGCCGGGCGGGCCGGAGAAGACCAGGTGCCGGCCGACGGTGGGGGTGGGCAGGCCGGCTGCCCGCCGGTGCCGGGCGGCGGTGAGCACGTTCACCAGGGCGGTCACCTCACGCTTGACGGCGGACAGGCCGATCATGGCGCCCAGTTCGGCCAGCAGCTGCGCGGAGTCGGGGCCCGCGTCCGCGTCGGCGGCGCTGTCCTCTCCGACGTCCTCGGGCAGCAGCAGCGACAGGTCGCTCTCGGCGGGGGAGTCCATGGAGCCCAGCCGGAACGCCTGCCGGTCCACCATCTCCTCGAACACCTTGCGGGCGGCGCGGCCGTTGCCGAACGTCGCGTCGCGCGGCATCCGTTCGTAGAGCCGGGCGAGCGCGTCCGAGGTGTGCGGGTCGAGTTCGTAGCGGTGGGTCTCGCACATGGTGCGGGTGATGGTGACCAGTTCGTCCACCGAGTAGTTGGCGAAGTCGATGGTGCGGGTGAAGCGGGAGGCGAGGCCGGGGTTGGAGGACAGGAAGCGGCCCATCTCCTGGGTGTAGCCGGCGGCGATCACCACCACGTCGTCGCGGTGGTCCTCCATCAGCTTCAACAGGGTGTCGATGGCCTCCCGGCCGAAGTCCGCGCCGGAGTTGCCGCTGTCGGACAGCAGCGTGTACGCCTCGTCGACGAACAGCACACCGCCAAGGGCCCGTTCGAAGGCCTCGGTGGTCTTGATGGCCGTACCGCCGATGATCTGCGCGACCAGGTCGGCCCGGGACACCTCGACCAGGTGCCCGGAGCGCAGCACGCCGAGTTCGGCGAGGATGCCGCCGTAGAGCCGGGCGACGGTGGTCTTGCCGGTGCCGGGCGGGCCGGAGAAGACCAGGTGCCTGCTCATCGGCGGGGTGGGCATGCCGAGTCTGGCGCGACGCTGGGCGAGTTCGTTGAGGTTGACCAGGGTGCGCACCTGGCGCTTGACGTCGGCCAGCCCGACCAGGACCTCCAGTTCGTCCAGCGGGCCGACGGGCGCGGCCGGCCTGTGGTCGCCGACGGTGCTCGGCCCACTTCCGGTGACGGCGGCGCCCCACTCGTCGGCGAGGGCGTTGCCGCTGCTGCTCAGCCGCTCCACGGTGAGCCGCTCACCCGGCCGGGTCTGGCGCAGACCCGCGCCCCGGTTGTCCTGGACGACGCAGCCGACCACCGAGACGGGCTCCGCGCTGTCCACCCGGATGCCGTCGCCGGTGCTGCGGCTGATCCGGCAGCCGTCCAGCTCGGCCCGGCCGCCGTCGCCGACCAGCAGCCCGTGCGCTCCGGCGCCGTCGGCGTGGACCCGGGTCAGGGTGAGCCGGCCGCCGCGTTCCACGGCGATGCCGGACGCGTGGCCGCCGTGCACCTCGCAGTCGGTGAGGGCGCCGAGGCCGCCGTCACCGACGGAGACACCGGGCCCGGTGGCGTCACGTACGGTCAGATCCCGGACCACGGGCCGGCCGCCGTCGGCGGTGCGCAGCCCCGCCGCACCCGCTTCGATGACCATGCACTGCTCCAGGCGGCCCCGGCCGTCCTCGGTGATCTCCACACCGTGCCCGCCCGCGCCGGTGATCCTGACCCGCAGCAGGAGGGGGTCTGCGCCGGAGCGCACGGCGACGGCGGTGCCGGCGGGGTCCACCACGGTCAGGTCCTCGAACTCCGCATGGGAGCTGCCGGTGAGCAGCACCGCTCCGTCGCTGTCGGCGCAGTCCCGTACGACGGTGCCCCTGAGCAGGGGCGCGCTCGACCCGGTGACCCGGATCGCGGATGCGGCGGCGGAGTCGAACGCGCAGTCCTGGAAGGTGCCCCGGGAGCGCTCGGTGACGGCGAGACCGCTGTCCTTGGTCCTGCTGGTACGGCAGCGCAGCAGCTCCGGGTCGGCGCCGGCGGCCAGGAAGATGCCGGGGCCGGTGGTGTCGGTGACGGTGACGTCCTCCAGGGCGGGGCGGTTGGCGCTGGTGACGTAGACGCCGGCCGAGGTGTCCTGGACGGTGGTGCGGACGACCCGGGTGGCGGAGCGGCCTTCGAGGGCGACGGCGGGCTTCCCGGTGCCGGAGATGACGCAGGCTTCGACCAGGCCCTGCGCTTCGCCGTTGGCGAGTACGCCGTTGGCCTGGGCGTCCCGGATCGTGCAGTCGCGGACCGTCGTACGGGCTTCCTCGCCCAGCACGACGGCGCTGGTGCCCAGGTTCTCGAACCGGCAGTCGTCGATGACGCTGCCGGTGGGCGCGGTGTCGACGAAGCCGGCGCCCTCCGGGTTGGAGACCCGGCAGTGGCGCATCGCCACCGAGCCCTCCTGACGGGCGATGACGGCCGTCCAGCCGGAGCCGACGACCGTGCAGCCGTCCATGGCGACCTGGCCCCGGGGCGCGTCGACCACCGGCAGGTCCTCGCTGCCGCCGCGCAGCGTCAGGTCGGTGAGCATCACCGCGTCCGCGACGAGGAGTACGGCGGTGCCCTTGCGGGGGCAGATCTCCACGCTGCCCGGGTCGCCGTCGGCGCTGATGGTGACCCGGGTGCGGATGGTGAGGTTCTCGCGGTAGCGGCCGGGGCCGACCCGGATCACGGCGCCCGCGCGTGCCTTGGCCAGGGCCTCGCCGATCGTCCGGAAGTCGTCCGGCCGGTCCGCCGAGACCGTGAGCAACTGCCGTGACACGCAAGGACCTCCTGGTGGGTGGCGCAGTCGCCGGGCTCGCCCGTGGCCGGGGACACGGAAGGAAGGGTACGGCCGGGTGCGCGGGCACGCGGACATGCTGCGGGCGGCCGGGGAGATGTCCGCAGCGCAGGTCACATGACCCCGGGCACCAGCTGCCAGGATCCCCCCGCAGGGGCTGCCCGTTGGCCCGGACTGCCCCTTTCAGCAGCGGATTCTGCCCCTGCGGACAACCGGAACGGCGGACGGCGGGGCCTCGCGTAGCATGCGCGCCATGCGACGTGCTGGTGATCGACACCCCCCGGTGGCTCGGTTGATGGCCGCCGCCCTGCTGACCGTGCTGACCGCCGCCCTGCCGGTCGCGGCCGGGGGACCGGCCCTGGCGGCCGACGAGGTGGGGCTGCCCGCGGTGGGTTCCGCGCTCCCGGCGGGCGGGGCGTGTGTGGAGCCGTCCACGGAGCGGGCCGCCGACGCCCCGTGGACCCGGCAGGCACTGGGCCTGACCCGGGTGTGGCAGTTCTCGCGGGGCGCCGGGGTGACCGTCGCGGTCGTGGACACCGGTGTCGGCACGTCCGCCCCCGCGCTCTCCGGCCGGGTCACGGCGGTCGGGGAGGCGGGTACGGACTGTGTGGGGCACGGGACGTTCGCGGCGGGGCTGATCGCCGCCGCCCCCCAGGACGGCACGGAGGTGGCGGGGCTCGCTCCGGAGGCCCGGATCCTCGCGGTGCGCGGCACGGACGGACGGGGCGCCACCACGCCGACCCGGCTGGCGACGGCGATCCGTACGGCCGCCGACCAGGGCGCCGGGGTGATCTATGTCGGCCAGGCCCTGGCGGCCGGCGAGGACGAACTGAAGGCCGCCGTCGCCCACGCGGCGCGGCAGGACGCGCTGGTGGTCGCGCCGGTCGCGCCCGACACGCTGCCCGTGGACCCCGGCACGGGTCGTACGGCGCCCGCCGCGTCGGCGTACTGGCCGGCCGCTGCCCCGGGGGTCGTGTCGGTGCTGGACTTCGGCCCGGACGGGGGCCGCCCCGAGGACGCGCCGCAGGTGGCGGGCGCGGATCTGGCGGCGCCGGGCGACTCGGTGGTGGGGGTCGGGCCTGCGGGGACCGGGCACTTCATCGGCTCGGGCTCGTCCTTCGCCGCCGCGCAGGTGGCCGGGGCGGCGGCCCTGGTGCGGGCCCGGTACCCCGGGCTGTCGGCGGCGGAGGCGGCCCACCGGCTGACGTCGGTGGCGTATCCGGCCATGCCGGCCCGGCTGGATGCGTACGCCTCGCTGTCGGCCGTGCTTGCCGGTGCCGGTTCCCGGGGCGCTGTTCCCAGCCCCGGGCCGGCCGTACTGGTGGCCTCCGCTCCGGCCGGGCCCCGGAGCCGGGCGCTGCTGGTCGCGGGGGCGGCGGTGGGGGTGGTGGTGCTGGTGGCGGCCGGAGCCGTTGTTCTGCCGAGAGGGCGGGCCAGGGGGTGGCGGGCAGCGGGTGGGTAGGTGGGGTGCGGGTGTGTGGAGGTGTGGGGTGTAGGTGTGCGGGTGCGGGTGCGGGTGCGGGTGCGGGTACGGGTGTGCGGGTAGGTGGGGCGCGGGGGAGTGGGGGTACGGCTGCCGCAGGCGCACCCCGTACCGCCCCCCCCCGCAGGCGCACCCCGTACCGCCCGCCCGCAGGCGCACCCCGTACCGCCCGCCCGCAGGCGCACCCCGTACCGCCCCCCCCCGCAGGCGCACCCCGTACCACCCCCCTGCAGGCGCACCCCGTACCGACCCCCACCCGGTCAAGACCCCGGTGCGCTGTCCACCAGCCCCGTCTGCATCCGGACCGTCTTGCGCCGAGCGATCCGCGTCGCCCGCCCCGGCGGAAGGTTCTGGCCCTTCACGTTGCCGAGGACGTAGCCCTCGGACGGGGGGCAGGACAGCAGCAGGACAGGCGTGTTGACCTCCTGGAGGCGGCGCAGGAGGGTCTCGCCGAGGCCGCGGCCGGCGCCTGCGGCGGAGCGGGCGACCACCAGGTGGAGGCCGACCTCCCAGCCCAGGGCGAGGTGGTTGAGGAGCGGGTCGAAGGGCTGGTTCATCGGGCCGGCGCCGACCATGTCGTAGTCGTCGACGAGGATGAACAGCCTCGGCCCGTTCCACCAGTCGGCCAGCCGCATCCGGCCGGGCGCGATGTCCGGGCCCGGCACGCGGGCGGCCACCGCCCTGGCGGCCCCGTCCGTGAGGTCTTTCAGCGCGTCGATCGAGACCGCGTGCCCCAGCCGGTACGCGTCGGGGATCGCCTCCACCAGATCGCGCCGGTAGTCCACGAGCATGATCCGGGCCTCGGCCGGTGAGTACCGGTCCGTGATCGCCTGCGCCACCAGTCGCAGCGTGTTGGTCTTGCCGCTCTCGATGTCGCCGACCACGATCATGTGCGGGTTCTCGCTGAAGTCGTGCCACACGGTGGAGAGTTGCTCCTGCTCGATGCCGAGAGGCATCCGGAAGTCGCCCTCGGGGGACGGAAGCTCTGTGGCGGGCAGCAGGGCGGGCAGCATGCGGACCCGGGGGGCGGCCTCGCCCGGCCAGCACTCCTTGACCGCCGAGACCAGCGCCGCGACGCCGTCCGTGAGGTCCTCCGATTCCTCCACGCCGTCGATGCGGGGCAGGGCCGTGAGGAAGTGCAGCTTGCCTTCCCGGGTCAGGCCGCGTCCGGGGATGCGCGGCACGGTGGCCGCCCGCCGGGCGTCCACCTCGGAGTCCATGGCGTCGCCCATCCGCAGTTCCAGGTGGGTGCCGGCCTGGTCGCGTACCGCCGCGGTCAGCTCCACCCAGCGGGCGACCGTGACGATCAGGTGGATGCCGTAGTTGAGCCCGCGCGCCGCGATCGCGCTGAACGTCTGGATGTTCCGGTCGAAGTCCTGCCGCACGGTGGACCAGCCGTCGATGACGAGGAAGACGTCGCCGTGCGTCTGGTCGGGGAACTCGCCGGCCGCCCGCCGTCTGCGGTAGGTCGCCATCGAGTCGATGCCGTGGTCGAGGAAGAACTGCTCGCGCGCCGCCAGCAACGTGGTGACCTCGGCGATGGTACGGCCCACCCGCTCGGTGTCCAGCCGGCTCGCCACCCCCGCCATGTGCGGGAGTTCAGCCAGCCCGGACAGTGTGCCGCCGCCGAAGTCCAGGCAGTAGAACTGCACTTCGAGCGGGGTGTGGGTGAGGGCGAGCGCGGTGAGCAGGGTGCGGACCAGGGTCGACTTGCCGCTCTGCGGGCCGCCCGCGATGGCCACGTTCCCGCCCACTCCGGACAGGTCCACGGTGAGCAGGTCGCGCAGTTGCTCGAAGGGCCGGTCGATGATGCCGATGGGCACGTTCAGCTTGCCGCGCAGGGGCCAGCCGACGGTGGTCAGGCCGAGGTCGTGGTGCGGGGTGAGCGGGGGCAGCACCTGGTCGAGGGTGGACGGCAGGTCCAGCGGCGGAAGCCAAACCTGGTGGGCGGGCGGGCCCGAGCCGAGCAGCCGGCCCACGGCCACCGACAGCAGGGTCTCGCCGCCCTCGTCCGGCTGAGGCTCCGGCTCCGGCTCGAGCTCGGGAGCCTGCCGGGGCACCACCCAGCCGGCGGTCCAGGGCGCCAACTGGCTCGCCACCCGGGCCTGGTTGGCGCTGCCCCCACGCTCCTCGTACGGCCCGGAGACATACGCGGCGCGGAACCGGGCCAGTGCCTCCACGCCGGACTTCAGGAAGCCGCTGCCCGGCTGCGGCGGCAGCTCGTAGGCGTCCGGCACCCCGAGCACGCCCCGGCTCTCCATCGCGGAGAAGGTGCGCAGGCCGATGCGGTACGAGAGGTGACTCTCCAGCTGGTGCATGCGGCCCTCGTCGAGGCGCTGCGAGGCCAGCAGCAGATGGACCCCCAGGGACCGGCCGAGGCGGCCGATCATCACGAAGAGCTCCATGAACTCCCGGTGCGAGGCCAGGAGTTCGCTGAACTCGTCGACCACGACGAAGAGGCTGGGCAGCGCGGCCAGCGGTGTTCCGGCGGCGCGGGCCTTCTCGTAGTCCAGCGCGGAGGTGTAGTTCCCGGCGGCCCGCAACAGTTCCTGACGGCGGATCAGCTCGCCGTGCAGCGCGTCCTTCATCCGGCCCACCAGCGCGGCCTCACCGGCCAGGTTGGTGATGACCGCCGAGGTGTGCGGGAGTTCGTCCAGGCCGAGGAAGGTCGCGCCGCCCTTGAAGTCGACCAGGACGAAGTTCAGCGTCTCCGAGGAGTTGGTCAGCGCCAGCGCCAGGACCAGCGTCCGCAGCAGTTCGCTCTTGCCGGAGCCGGTGGCCCCGATGAGCATGCCGTGCGGGCCGGTGCCGCCCTGCGCGGACTCCTTGATGTCCAGTTCCACCGGCGTGCCGTCGACCCCGACCGCGATCGGCACCCGCAGCCGCATCGGCCCGGTGTGGCGGGCCCACAGCTCGGCCGGGTCGTGGCGGTGCAGGTCGGGGATGCCCAGCAGCGTGGTCAGTTCGGTGTCGCCCGAGAGGGGTTCGGAGACGTCGCCGCCCAGGCCGAGGCGGTACGGGGAGATCAGCTTGGCCAGCGTGGTGGCGCCGCGCGGCCCGAAACGGTCGGGGCGGCCCAGCCGGGCCATCTGCTCCTTGCGTTCCCGGTCGGTGCGGACCAGGTCGAAGGCGTCCTCGGTCACCTCGAAGCGCAGTGTGACCCGGCCCGGCCGCCAGGACAGCGCGCCGCCCAGGTCGAGCACCACCGTGTTGCGGAAGCCGGTGCCGTCCACGCGATGTCCGGTGGGCACCGCGCCGCCGTCCACCACGATCACCGTGAACGGCTCCTCCCGGCCGGACGTCGCGTCCGGGTCGAACGACGGCCGTTCCAGGAACTCCGCGCCGAGCAGGTCCTCCAGCTCGTTGAACGAGGAGACGATCATCCGGGCCGGGCCGGCGCCGTCGTGCTCCTGCGGATGCAGGCTGTGCGGCAGCCACTTCACCCACTCCCAGTCCGCCCGCCGCTCGTCCGACACGCACAGCGCCAACCACACGTCGTCCGGTGCGTGGAAGGCCGCCAGTTGCGCCACCATGGCGCGGGCCAGGGACCGTACGGCTTCCGCGTCGCCCCGGAACAGCACCCGCGCCCAGGCCCGCAGGAAGATCGCGATGGGCTGGTCGGGGACGGTTCCGTAGGCGCGGATGAAACTGCGCAGCGCGTGCGCGGTGAGCGGCTCCATGTCCTCCACCGGGCTGGTCGACAGCGGTGTCAGCCGCAGACCCAGCTTCTGGTCGCCGACCGCCACCCGGACCTCGCCGAAGTCCTCGTCCTGGGGCCGCCGTTCCCACAGCCGGGTGGTGCCCGCCATCGACCAGAGCGCCGAGGGCGGCGGGTGCCGCCAGGCGAGGGCGTGCTGCTGCTCGGCGACGGTGGCCCGTACCTTGCGCCGGGTCTGGGTGAGATAGCGCAGGTAGTCGCGGCGCTCGCCCTTCAGACGCTGCTTGCGTTCGCTGTTCTTCCGCATGGTCTGGCCGATGATCATCACCGCCGACGACAGCACCATCAGGCCCATTGCCAGATACATGAAGCTGCTGTTGGAGCCCGTGCTGCCGGGCCGCATGAACATCAGCATCATCGACACCGACATCAGCGCCATCGGCAGATAGGTCCAGATGGCCGAGCTGTCCGGCACCACCTCGGGCAGGGTCGGCGGCTCCTGGAGGCTCAGTTCGCCCTCGGGCATCTCCGGGCCACGCCGACGGGCCGGTCTGCGGAACAGGACCACACTCAACGAACAGTCTCCTCGGGAAGGCAGAGAGGCAGCGGGGAGCCCGGTGCACGGGGCGGGCGCCACTCCAGCTAATGTGCGTCATCCCGAAAGGTGCCTGTGCCACCCAGGCCCCGAATTGCCCTTTCGTACAAGGCTGGTTGACACGCGGGACTGTGGGCGATTCTCATCGAACCACCAAACCGCCAAAAACACTGAAGTCACCCAAAGCCGACGAATCATCCGTGGAAGCCGGGAAGACCCGGGAGAAGCGTGAGCCTGCCCTGATGGAGCCTGCCCGATGCCGGACAACCAGACAGCCGGACTCTGCCGTCTGACCGTGCGCGCCCCCAGCAAGAGCATCGACCTCGCGGTGCCCGCCGACGTCCCGGTGGCCGACCTGCTGCCGGCCGTGCTCGGCTTCGGCGGCGCCGACCTCGGCGAGACCGGCATCGACCACGGCGGCTGGATACTCCAGCGGCTCGGCGGCGCACCGCTGGACGAGGAACGCACCCTCGACTCGTACGACCTGCGCGACGGCGAGACCGTCTACCTGCGGCCCCGCGTCGACGCGCTGCCCGAGGCGCACCTGGACGACCTGGTCGACGGGATCTCCACCACCATGCGGGGCCGCCCGTACAGCTGGACCCCGGAGGTGAGCCGGTATGTGCTGCGCGGTGTGGCCGTCGCACTGCTCGCGGTGGGCCTGCTGGTGATCGCCCTGCCCGGCGGACCCGGGTGGCTGCGGGCGCTGTGCGCGGCGGGCGGCGGGCTGCTGCTGCTCGCCGGAGCGGCCTCGGCGAGCCGCGCGGTCGGCGACGCGGGCGCGGCCGCGGCCCTGGGCTGCATGGTCAGCCCGTATTTCGCGGTGGCCGGCTGGCTGCTGCCCGGCGGCTCACTGACCGGCCCGCACGGGCCCGAGACGCTGGGCTTCCGGCTGCTCGCCGCCTGCGCGGCGGGCGCGGGCGGCGCCATCCTGGCGCTGGCGGCGGTGGCGAGCTTCGCGGCGCTCTTCCTCGCCCTCGCCGTGATCGCCGTACTCGGCGTGCTCGCCGGGGTCCTGATGTCGGCGGCGGACCTCCCGGCGCACCATGTGGCCGGCATCGTCGCCCTGGTCGCGGTGGTGCTCGGGGCGTTCGTGCCTTCACTGGCCTTCCGGATGTCGGGACTGCGGATGCCGCCGCTGCCGACCAACGCCCAGCAACTCCAGGAAGGCATCGAACCCCATCCGACGGCGGTGGTCTCGGCGCGCGCGGTGCTCGCCGACGGCTGGATGAGCGCCCTGTACGGCGCCACCGGCGTGACCTGCGCCGTCTGCCTGGTGCTGCTCGCCGGGCACGACGGCCTGCCGGAGATCACCATGGTGGTGGCGCTGTCCCTGCTGCTGGTGCTGCACGGGCGCGGGCTGGGCAATGTGTGGCAGCGGCTGTTCCTGGTCGTCCCCGGCATCGCCGGGGCGCTGCTGCTGGTCGTCGAGCAGGCGGGCGGCGCCTCGCCGGGCGGCCGGCTGCTGACGGCCGGCGCGCTGCTCGCCGCGACCGCCGCTGCCGCGATCACGTCGTGGACGGTGCCGGGGCGGCGGCTGGTGCCCTACTGGGGCCGCGCCGGGGAGATCCTGCACTCCGCCGCGGCCATCAGTCTGTTGCCGCTGGCGCTGTGGGTGCTGGGTGTGTACGGGGCCCTGCGGGGGCTGAACGCGTGAGGTGGGGGAGGGGGCGCCTGCGCGGGCTGCACCTCACCTCACCGCACCCCCTTCCCGGCGAGGCACTGTGCGGCTCCGCCGCGTGCGGGGCTCCGCCCCAGACCCCGGTTCGCGGGGGTCCGTCCCCGCAGCCCCGCACCCCTGCGCCTCAAACGCCGACGAGGCCGAAATGCCCCACCCCCCACACCTGACCCGGACGGAGTCCCCTCGTGCAGACCAAACGCGACCAGGTCATGGCGCACATGTTCGTCATGGGCCGGCTCACCTCGGCCATGCTGCGAGCCGATCCGGACGCCCCGGAGAGCCCGCAGGGCCGGACCAACCGGGGGGTGGCGATCGGCATCGTGGTCGCCGTGCTGATCTCCGCCGGCTCGTTCGTGTTCGGGCTGCTGAAGCCCGGCACCAGCGACTCCTGGCGTGCCGCCGGCACCCTGGTGGTCGGCAAGGGCACCGGGTCGCGCTACCTGTACCTCGACGGTCGGCTGCGGCCGGTGCGCAACTACGCCTCGGCGCGGCTGCTGGTGGGCGCCGAGCTGAAGACCGTGAACGTCGGTGAGGCGTCGCTGGCCGACACGCCGCGCGGGATGCCGGTCGGCATCCCCGGCGCTCCGGACGTACTGCCCGGGGCCGCCGCCCTGGACGGCGCCCCCTGGCAGGTGTGCTCGGGCTCCCTGGCGGGAGACACCGCCGCCACGCTCGGGGTGGCGCGGCGGATCACCGGCACCGGGCTCGGCGAGCGGCAGGGACTGCTGGTGACCGGGCCCGATCGGGAGACCTATCTGGTGTGGCAGGGCAGCCGGTTCCGGCTGGACCGGAAGGGCAATGTCCGTGAGGCCCTCGGCTACGGCTCGCACCAGCCGGTCGCCGTGTCGGCCGCGTTCCTCAACGCCCTGTCGGCGGGACCGGACCTGACCCCGCCCGCGGTGCCGGGGCGTGGCGGCCCGGGGCCCGAACTGGGCGGCCGTCCGACGCGGGTCGGCGAGGTCTTCACCGTCTCCGCGCCCGGCGCCACCGAGCGGTACTACCTGCTGGGTGCGACAGGCCTGACTCCGCTCACCGCGACCGCCGCCGCGCTGGTGCTGAGCGACCCGGAGACCGTGGCGAAGGTCTACGGGGGCCGTACGGCAACCGCGGTGTCCCTTGAATCCACCACGCTGGCGGGGCACTTGGCTCCGGAGTCCGATGCGACGGCAGGAGCGGGGGCGGGGGCGGGGGCGGCGGGGGCGGGGGCGGCATCCGGGGGTGCGCTGCCCGCCACGCCGCCGGAGCCGGTGGCGCTGACGGCGGACCTGACGGCCTGCGCCGCCGTGGAGTCCGGGCGGTCCGGCACCCGGGTGAGCGTCGCCCTGGTCGAAGCGGACGGGCTCGGCCCCACCGCCCAGGGCCCGGCCGAGTGGTTCACGCCGGCCTGTGTCGCGGTCGGCCGGATCACGGTGCCGCCGGGCGGCGGGGCCCTGGTGCACGCGCTGGGCGCGGACGGCTCCGACATCGGTGCCACGCTGTACCTGGTGACCGACACGGGCATGAAGTACCGCGTCCCGTCGGCCGATGCGCTCACCGCGCTCGGCTACACCTCCTCACAGGCCCAGGACCTTCCCTCGTCCCTGCTGGCGATGGTGCCCACCGGGCCGGACCTCAGCCCCGAGGCCGCGACGCTCGGCCGAAGCAGCACGACGACCCCGCCGTGCGGGGCCGGCCCCGGGGCCTGAGCTCCGTGGCGGGCGCGGGTGCGGGCCGGGTGCGTAGGGGGCGCCTGCGGAGGGCCTCACCCCACCCCGCCCGTCCTGAAACCGGGGCGCTGTCGGGGGCGGAGCCCGCAAGTGCACGCAGGTGCAAGGCTGCGCGGCCGCAGGTGCAAGCGCGTGGCCCCGGGCTTTCAGCGGTCGCCCGCCGCCTTCTAGCGTCGGACGTACGTCTGGACCGGCCGGGCCTCAGCGTCCGCGCCCGGAGACCACCGCACACCGGGCCCCCGCGTCCGGCGCCGACGACATCCGGAGGAACAGCCTGTGGGAACTTTGCAGCAGTCCGAGGTCCGCGCCACCCAGAACGGCATCAACGCCCTGGAGATGGCGTTCACCAGTGTGCAGACCCGCCGGCAGGACCTCGAGAACACCAAGCTCAACCTCGCCAAGGGCCACCAGGGATCGGACGGCAAGGCGTACCAGGAGCTGCTCGCGCTCTGGGACGAGCAGGCCGAGGTGATCTCCCGGAACCTGCGCGACATGATCGACACCCTGAACGAGACGCTCAAGCAGCAGGGCATCGCCCAGGGCTCGGCGAACGACTCCGTCAACCAGGCGTACAACCAGTCGCAGTCGGTCTTCGACGCACTCAGCGGCTGACCGGGCAGCGGCAGCCACCGACCACAGCCCACAGCCTCCCCCACCGCGCGAGACGAGGAAGAAGATGGCCGACTACAACGACGGATTCATCTACGTCGACTACGCCAGCATGAGCAACGCCGCTGAGGACATGATCCAGCAGACGAGGGCCATCTCCCAGATCCTCACCGACCTGGACTCCGAGCTGACAGAGCTCAAGAACAGCTGGGAGGGCGACGACCGGTCGGTGTACGACCAGAAGCAGGCCTCCTGGCACGCGGCTGTCGAGAAGATGCGGCAGCTGCTGCAGAGTCACTCCGGCCTGCTGACCGACGTTTCGGACAACTACCAGCGGACCGAGCGGGCGCTGACCCAGAGCTGGGAGGGCGTCCGTATCGGGCGCTGACACCCGTAAGGGTGCGTGCGAAGGGGGCGGCTGTCCGTACGGCGACCAGGTGACCAGGTGACCGGGTGACCGCTGGCCAGGTGACCCGCGACCGTACGGGCCATCGCCCGTGTGCTGTGCGCGGCGGCCGGGCGGGCCGCCGGCGGGTGATCGACGGTCGATGGCCGGGCGGATGACGGAGACGAGGGCGTAGGACATGGCGGATTCCGGCAAGACTCCGGTGAAGCTCGACAAGACGGCGGTCAAGCAGTTCCTCACCGAGGAGGTCCGCCCCTTCAAGGAGTCGGTGAAGAAGGTCCTCAAGGAGCCGAACGAGGACGGCGTCCTGCCCCTGCCCTGGCACTCGGCCGAGGCGAAGCACGACTCGACCTCCCCGATCGCCGGCGCCAAGATGCCCTTCGCCATCGGCGGCATGGCCGGGGACGCCAGCGTGCTGCTCAGCTCCAGTCACCTGATCAGCTCGGTGACCGGGATGATCGACCAGGTCGACGAGATCCTCAAGCTCCAGATCCGGCTCTTCGGCGACATCGAGGACGGCCTGGAGGACACCGTCCACTCGCTGCTCAAGACGCAGGACGGCAACCTCGGTTCCATCAACGGCGAGAAGATGGTGGACGTCTTCATCGACGTCGACGACGACCTGTCCACCATGACCGGTGGGGGTGACGAACTATGACGTTCAACATCCTCCACGACGAGTACATCCGTGACCTCACCGACACCGACGACTGGTGGCACCGGGCGGTGGAGCTGCTCACCGGCCTCTCCCCGCTCCCGAAGCGCACCAGCGTCTTCGAGCAGTGGATCGGCAACCACGGCATTCCGCTGATGCTCGTCGAGCTGACCAAGCAGAAGAGCGTCACCTACGTCGACTTCGACGACCTCGACTGGCGCAGCGAGAACGTGGGCGCCGACATCTCGAAGACCGACTTCGTCATCCCCTTCTACACCCGGGGCGGGGACGACGGGGAGGGCTCGGAGGTCGCGTACTACAAGGCCCGGATCACCCTGCTGATCAGCAGCTCCTCGGACCCGGCGGACGGCGGTGTCCGGACCGGCGTCGAGGTCAAGAGCAAGTACAAGGAACGCCTGGGTCTGAAGGACGACGACCTGATCTGGGACAACAAGAACTTCGTGAAGTACTCCTACGCCGGCGGGCTGGCGCTGAAGACCGCGCTCAACTACGACGACGACGAGGCCACCGACAACGGCACGTACGGCTTCTACTGGGACGGCATCGACGTGCCGGCCGACGCGTCGGTCGTGCTGCGTACCTTCGACGGGGTGGCCGACTCCTTCGACCGGCTGGCCCGCTTCTTCAAACGGTCCGCCGACGAGACCGAGCGATGGAAGCAGTGGATCGGCACGGAGGACAACAACGCCTGGCAGGGCACGGCCGCCGGCGTCTTCCAGGACCTCATCCACAAGATCGCCAGGGTGTACGAGGGGTACGCCGAGGACACCGTGCGCCATGCCGGCGGCTCGATCCAGGGCCAGAAGATCCGCGAGGCGCGCAAGGCGCTGCACCAGGGGATGGACGACCTCTACTGGGCCTGGGACTACTGGCAGCGCAACTACAGCAATCCGCTGCGCTGGCTGATGGACCGGCTGCTGGAGCTCGCGGACTGGGTGTGGGACCACAACATCATGAAGATCGGCTACACGTCGAGCACGACGAGCGACGGCGACGGCAACTGGACGACGACGAAGGACTACTACACCAAGGGCGGCTTCTCCCAGAACGCCAAGCTGGACTTCGGCACGCAGGACTTCGGCCGGCTGGACAGTCTCGACACCTGGAAGAAGATCGGCGATCTCGCCGTGCAGCTCTGGCAGGCGGGCGTCACCGAGCATCTCAGCGTCCCCGCCAAGGACATCCTGACGTCGGTGCACAACGCGTGGAGTCCGCAGACCTTCGACATCGGTGAGATCCGCACGCGTACCACCGGCGACACGCTGAAGGCCGACTGGCAGGAGGACCAGGCCAAGAAGGACCAGGCGGAGGCGGACGCGAAGGCGGCCAAGGCCGAGGCGGACGCCAAGGCGGCGGCGGCCGCGGTGGCGGAACAGTATAAAAAGGACAAGGAAGAGGCCGAGGCGGCGGCGGCCGCGGCGGCGGAACAGTATAAGAAGGACAAGGAAGCCGCCGCGGCGGCGGCGGCCGCGGCGGAGGAGCGGTACAAGCGGGACAAGGAAGAGGCCGAGGCGGCGGCGAAGGCGGCGGCGGAGAAGTACGAGCGGGAGAAGGCCGAAGCGGAGGCGGAGGCAGCCGCCAAGGAGGCCGAGGCCGAGGCCAAGTACGAGCGGGAGAAGGCCGAGCAGGAGGCGGAGCAGGCCCGGCAGGAGGCCGAGGCCGAGGCCCGCTACCAACAGGAGAAGGCCGACCAGGAGGCCGCCGAGGCCGAGGCCGAGGAGCGGAACGAGCGGGAACAGGCCGAGCAGGACGCCGAGCAGGCCGAGCAGGAGGCCGCCGCCGAAGCCCGCTACCAGCAGGAGCAGGCGAAGCAGGACGCCGCCGAGGCCGAGCAGGCCGCCCAGCAGGAGCAGGAGAAGGCCGAGCAGAAGGCCGCCGAGGCCGAGGCCCAGGAACGGTACGACCAGGAGAAGGCCGAGCAGAAGGCCGAGCAGGAGGAGGCCGCCGCCCAGCAGGCGGCGTACCAGCAGCAGCAGTTCGCCTTCCAGCAGCAGCAGGCGAGGCAGCAGCGGGAGGACGAGGAGCGGGCCCGCAAGGAGGCGGCGGCCCAGCAGGCGGAGCAGGAGGCCAAGCAGGAGGCCGCCGAGGCGGAGCAGAAGGCCGAGCAGCAGCAGGCCGAGGCAGAGCAGAAGGCCGAGCAGCAGGCGGCCGAGGAGAAGTACGAGCGGGAGCAGGCCGAGCAGAAGGCGGAGCAGGCCCGCCAGGAGGCCGAGCAGAAGGCCGAGCAGGCCCGGCTGGAGGCCAAGCAGGACGCCCAGCAGGCCGAGCAGGAGGCCGCGCAGGAGGCCCGGTACCAGGAGGAGAAGGCCGAGCAGGTCCGGCAGGAAGCCGAGCAGAAGGCCGAGCAGGTCCGACTGGAGGCCAAGCAGGACGCCCAGCAGGCCGAGGAGGAGGCGAAGCAGGAGGCCCAGCAGACGGCGGCCGACGCCAGGTACGAGCAGGAGAAGGCCGAGCAGAAAGCCGAACAGGCACGGCAGGAGGCCAGGCAGGACGCCAAGGAGGCCGAAGCCCAGGCCAGGTACGACCAGGAGCAGGCCGAGCAGAAGGCCGAACAGGCCCGGCAGGAAGCCAAGCAGGACACGATCCGCACCGAGGCGCAGGCCCGGGAGGACGAGTACCGGCAGCAGCAGCTCCAGGCGCAGGAGGACTACCAGAGCCGCTACGAGAGCTCGCTCAACGACCCGGCCGACAACCTGGTCAACGGCCCGGTCAACGGCAGCGGTTCGCTGACCAACCCGGACGGCAGCACCTCGTACATCGACAGCCAGGGCCGGGTGATCACCGACTTCGCCGACGGTACGAAGACCATCGTCGACCCGGACCTGCAGACTTCCACCGTCATCCGCCCCGACGGCCAGTCCGTCACCGGCCCCCTCAACGCGGACGAGGTACTGAACAACCCGGACGGCAGCCGCACTTACGTCGACTCGCAGGGCCAGGTGGTGACGGACTACCCGGACGGCAGCAAGGCGACGGTCGACCCGGACTCCGGCGTCACGACCGTCACCGAGCCGAACGGCAACTCGACCACCGGGTATCTCAACAACGGCGGCTCCGGTTACCAGTACCAGGACACCACCGCTCAACTTCCGTCGTACGAGGAGGAGTTGTACGACAACGCCGCCTACGGCGACTCGGCCTCCGACTACCTGGCCGGCAACACCGCAGCCGCCGCCCAACAGCAGCAGCAGTCCCAGATGCCCATGGGCGGCATGCCGTTGAACGGCATGCAGAGCCCCCGGGGCGGCGGGGGCAGCGGCGAGGGCAGTGGCGAGCGGGTCCGCAACGTCATCGACAGCGACGGGGCGATCAGCAACCGCGCCCGGTCCGCGTCCCGGAGCAGCAACGGCGGCTTCGACGAGCGCGAGGCGACGGTGGCCACGTCCGGCGGCACCCCCTTCATGCCCCCGATGGGCGGCGGCGGATCTGGCGGTCCCGGGCAGCAGCAGACGGAGAGCGGCGACCGCGTGCGCGACACCTGGGTGCAGGAGGACGAGGACGTGTGGGGCACGGACGAGGGCGGCGCGCCCGCCGTGATCGGCCGGTGAGCGTGTCGGCGAACCCGAGAGGCGTGCAGGTGAACCAGAGGAGCGACGACCGGTGACCGAGGGAATCAACCAGCAGATAGCTGAGGCCATGGCCCACCTGGAGGCCACCCAGGCCGCCGTGGCCAAGGCAGAGGCCGGGCTGCGCAACGCCACCGCGACGGCCCGCTCCCGGGACCGCGCCGTGGAGGCCACGGTCGGGGCGCAGGGGCAGCTGACCGGCCTGAAGTTCCTGGACAACAAGTACCAGGGCATGACGGCCACCCAGCTGTCCGCCTCGGTCCTGGAGGCCGCCGAGCAGGCCCGTACCAAGGTCACCCGTCAGGTGATGGACACCTTCGGCCCGCTGATGGGGGCCAATCCGGCGATCCCCGGGGGCCGGGGCATCACGGTCGACTGGGAGGGGATCTTCGGGGCGGACGCGGTGGACGGGCCCGCCCGGGGCGGCGCCCGCTCGGCCGGTGACCGGCTGCGTGACGAGATCCACGAGGACGACGACCAGGACGACCGGACGGGCAGGAGCAGGGCATGAGCGTCGGAGAACCGTTCAGGGCGGACCTCCCCAGGCTGGGGCGGTGCACCGACGAGATGCGGGGCATGAGCGAGGAGGTGGTCAGCATGTTCGACGACTTCGAGGCGGGCGTACGGCTCTTCTCGCCGTGGACCGGTGACGGCACGGACCGGCCGTCCCAGCAGTTCCAGATGGGCTGGGACGAGCGCAACAAGGGCATCCGCGCGGTCGGCGACCCGACCAAGCAGGCGGTCGTCGGCGTGATCGACTCGACCCTGAGCAACATGCACAGCATCAGGGGCACCAGCGAGTACGCCCAGGACGAGATCCGCGGCCAGCGGTCCCGGGCGGACTCCGCGATGGACGACCTCGACTCCGATTCGGGCTACGGCTCCGACTCCGACTCCGACACGCGGCACTGAACAGAGGGCACGGCTGTCGGACATGGAGGAGATCAACTTTCCGCCCTGGGCTGCGGAACTCCTGAAGTACACGCTGGGCGTCACTCCCCTCACCACCAGGGAGAACCTCGCGTTCGACAGCCGTGTCGTCTACACCGATCTCGCGAGCCGGCTCCGCCGCTTCCGGGACATGCTCAACACCCATGTGCAGGAGGCCTCGCGGGCCCTCCCGCCGGGCGTCGCCGATCCGTACGTGGAGGCCCTCTCCCTCCTCACCGGCAACAACGGGAGCGGCGTCGACTACCTGGAGATGTTCGCCAAGAGCCTCGACGACGCGGCCGACGGCCAGGTCGGCATCTCCCAGAACGTCCAGCAGGCCAAGTGGGAGATCCTCGCCGAATGCATCATGTTCCTCGCGGAGATGGCGTTCCTGACGGCGATGGCGTTCTTCACCGGCGGGACGTCCCTGACCCAGGCGTGGCTGCTGCGGGCCCGGACCACCCTGACGATCCTGATGATCATCGACCGGCTGACCCGGCTCACCCATATCGGGCCCAGCCTGGTCGAGGGCATCCAAGAAGCCATGATCACCCTCGGGGTCAACCTCTTCCAGATGGGGCTCAACCCGGACGACCGCCGGCTCAAGAACGTCGACTGGCTCGCCGTCGTCAAGTCGTTCGCGTTCGGCGCCATCGCGGGCGGCGTCATCAGTGTGTTCTCGACGCTGGGGAACTTCTTCAAGAACGTCGGCGCCAGGTTCTTCAAGACCGACCTCCCCCGCGACCTCGGCAAGTTCGACGTGAACCTGCCCACCCCCGGCGGCGGCCCGAACAGCAGGTTCGACATCAGGAACGCGCCCGGCTGGGCGGTGGACGTGGGCATCAGCGGCGCGGCCGAGGGCCTCGGCGAGGGGGTCGCGGAGACGCTCTTCAACGGCTTCGAGGGCCAGTGGGCCTTCGACTGGGGGACGGTGCTGTACGGGACGACCAGCGGGGCCATCGGCGACGTGGTCGCCGGGGGGCTCGCCGGCGGGGCGCTGGCGCTGCGGGCCAAGTTCTTCCCGCCGAACATCCCGCCGGGCGGGGTGAACGACGAGAACACGTTCCGCAACAACATGGACAACGGCTGGAGCGGCGACCGGACCCGGAACGGCTCCGACGGCGGCGTAGACCAGGTCAACGGTGTCAACGGGGCCGGATCGGGCTTCGGTTCCGGCGCCGGCTCGGTGCCGCCGGCGAACGCGGGACAGCTTCCCGACGGGGCCACGGGCGGCTCGCGCACCACTCCGCCGGTGCTCACGCCGCTGCCGACACCGGTCCCGCCGACGCAGGCGCCGCCCGTTCAGACCCCGCCGGTCGCCGTGCCGACGAGCGGCGGCGGCTCGGCGAACAACGGCTTCACGGAGCGGACCGACCGCACCGACGGCTCGAACGGCTCGAACGGATCCGACGGCTCGTCGTCGTCCGTCCGCCCGGACCGCACCTCCGCCACCGACGGGCTCCCGAACCGGACCACCACCCCCGTCGGCCTCAACAGCTCCCTCCCGCTCCAGACCACCGGCGGGCTGCCCTCCTCGGCCCTGAACACCGCCGGCGCCTCGCGGTCCGTCCTGTCCACCGGGGTCTCGCCGTTCCGCCCGGAGAGTGCGTTCGTCGAGGCGTACGAGGACGGGTCGAGCGGCGTGCCCAACGCGTCCGGCACGCCCCTGGCCCACACGTCGGCCGTCACGCCCGCCACCACCCCGGGCGCCATCCCCACCAGCGGCCAGACCCCCACCGGATGGGACAGCAACCGCGCCCAGACCGACCCGGCGCAACGCGACGCCTGGCAGGACGAGTTCGACGCCGAGAAGACCCCGGCGGACGTTCCCGCCGTCACCCCTGCCACCACGCCCGCCACCACCCCGCACAGCCCCGCCACCGGCCAGCCAGCCACCGGAGTGGACACCAACCGCAGCCAGACCGACCCGGCGCAGCGCGACAACGGGCAGGACCGGACCGACGGCGAGCCCGGGGCCGAGTCCGAGTCCGAGTCCGAGTCCGACGTCGAGAACACCTTTGCCGACGCCCCGGCCGTCGCACCCGCCGTCACCCCTGCCACTCTCCCGAGCAGCTCCGCCGCCGGCCACAACCCGCCCGGTTGGGACAGCGCCCGCGCCCAGGCCGACGCGGTGCGACGCGACCACGCCTGGCAGCAGCCCGACGCAGAAGGCGCCACCGCCGACACCCCGGCGGACGTCCCCTCGGCAGTGGCGCCCGAGCAGCACGGCTCCGCCTCCTTCGAGGTGCGGCGCTTCGTCTTCGAGGGGCAGCCGGTCACGGACCTGACCATCGAGGTGGCGTTCGTCTCCGGCGGCACCGGGGCCACCGACGGCACCATGACCGACGCCGAGCGGGACACCGCGTGGTCGAACCTGGTCGACGGCGTGGACGCGCTGTTCCACACCCCCGCGATCCAGTTGCCCGACGGCGACCTGCTGCACGTCACGCTCGTACCGGCCGTCGTCGCCCCGTACCTCACGGTGGATCTCGCCGCGACGCCCGCCGAGCTGGCCCGCCAACTCGCCCAGCGGGCCGGGCTGGACCCGCGCAGCCCGGCGTCGATCGCCGGGGCGATCGGGGCCCTCCCGGCGCTCGCCCCCGCGCCGGCGCCGGAGCCGGGCCCCGCGCGGCCCATGCCCACCGCGTCGGGGGCCCTGCCCGCGACCGGGGCGCCTGCGGGTGCGGGTGGGGCGCCTGCGGCGGGCCTTCACCCCACCCCGCCCCTTCCCGAAACGGTGGGCTCCGCCCCCCGGCCCCCGGTACGCCCTTCGGGCGTGCCCTCAAACGCCGGGCAGGCTGAAAAACCAGCCCCTCCGGCGTTTGAGGAGCGGGGTCCGGGGCTGGCCCCGCCACGCGGCGGAGCCGCACGTGTCACTTCGGGAAGGGGCGGGGTGGGGGACAAGCCCGCCGCAGGCGCACCCACCCGCACCGTGACGGAGCCGCACACCTACAGCGACGGCGCCCCGGGCCCCTCCGGCTCGCGCGCGATGAACCGGATCCTGGCCGGAGCCACCCCCGTCACCCCGGCCCCGGCCCCCGCCGGCCCCCTCTCCCCCGCCCTCGCCGCCGCTTCCGCCGCCGAGCTGAAGGTGCTGTCCGACCTCCAGGCCCCGTACCCCGGGCCCGGGATGGACCTGGACACCTTGGCCCGTTCCCTCCTGCACCTGACCACGACCACCCCCGTGAACGATGCCATCCGGGCGGAGCTGTTCGCGCTGGTACGGGACGCCGTGGAGCAGGGCCGGGCGACCAGCCTCGTCGCGCTGGCCGTCCACCACTTCCGTACTACCGGAAGCGCCACCACCGACCGGCCGATCTCCCTCGACGGCGCCGAGCAGCCGGGCCGCAACTGGACGGACCTGCCCGACGTCGACCTCGACATCACCCAGGTGGTGAACCGGCCGACGGGGCAGCCCCCCGTGGAGAAGAAAGCCCCGTGGAAGAAGACCCCCCTGACCCTGCTGGGAACCGTGGGCGGGCCGACCGGGGTCAGGGTGCCGTGGCCCGGCGGGGGACATCGATGGATGGGGCTCTCGGAGGTCGCCGAGTACCTCGCCGTGCTGGCGGAGGGGCTGCCCCCCGACGTGGACATCCTGCTGGCCTGGCCAGGTGCCGGGGACCTCGGTCTCCTCCTGCCGCGTCTGGTGGCACGCCTTACCAAGAGGACCGTCTGGGTGAACAGCGGCCCCCTCTCGGTGGAGCCGCTGCCCGACGCCACCGCCGGGCAGCCCGGCCGCCCCGTCCTGACCGCTCTCAGCGCGCCCGGGCATCCGATCGGCGACTGGTTCCCCGTCCACCCCGACGAACTGCTCGACCCCGACCCGGACGACGTGCCCGAGCCGTGGGAGGCCAACTGGGCGACCCGCACCATCGTCTCGGAGGACCACCAGCGCCATGGCATGGCCTCCCTCTCAACGGCCCACAACGACCTGGAGAGCAGATACGACTTTCTGCGCCATCTGCCGGACTTCGTGGCGAGGTACCGGTGGAACCCCGCGACCCGCGCGCTGACGGGCCCTGCGGGACCTTTGCCGACGGACGTGGACTACTCCGTGTGGGGTCACGGCGGTCCCGGCACAGCCACGGCGGCGCAGACCGACGGCAGCGATGTCGTCGTACCCATCGCGAACTACGCCCGTGGCCTGCGCCGGCGGCCCAGCGTGCGCAGGCTCAGGGAGATCAGCGCGGCGGAGGTCGCCCAGGGCAAGCCGCCCCGGAAGATGTTCGTCGGCCTCTGCTACACCGGCGCCGGCACGGACCTGCCCACAACGTGGGAGTGGTCTCAGTACGGCGCCCCCGTTCCGTTCGTCCTCGACCGGTTGGAGACCGTCTCCGGGAGCCAGGTCGTGGCGAACATCCTGGACCTCAGGATCGACTCCAACGGCAACCGGGCCAGCATGCTGTCGCGCCTCGACAACGGCGACTACGTCACCGCCGACGCGACCGACGTGCGGGGCCGGCCGGGGGAGCGGCGGACGAGCTGGCCGGAGCCGACGGACGCCGAACTCGCCGACCGGGCCCGGATCGCCGGGCTGCACACCGGCCCCGACCCGGTCCAGGACACCGACCTGAACGCCACGCTGCGCCTGGTCCGGGCGCTGCGCGAGATCTACGGCGACGACGTCGACACCAACGCCGTCTATCCGAGAGCGCTGGCGGCGATCGGTGCCGTGGAGCTGATGCGGCGGGCCGATCTCGAACTGGCCGCCGCCGCGCCGCACTTCACCATGGAGCTGCTGGAACGGGTGGTACGCGCCAATGTCGGGCTCCGGACGGGGACCGTGCCTTCCGCCCTGACGACGGGCGACTTCCGGCACGCCCTGGGCCGGGCCCTCGGCACCCGGCAGCGGGCGGCAGCGGCGGCAGCGGCGGCGGGGGTCGCACCGCCGCCGGATATCAAGCTCTCCGCCTTCGTGCCCCTGCCCCTGGTGATGGACGTCGTGCGGCAGCGCGGCAACCCCGACGAGATCCAGGTCCGGTCGGTGCTGGGCCTGGACCCGAACACCGTGCCCGAGCTCACGAGCGTCCACCTCTCGCAGTACTTCTGGACCCAGGTCCGGACCGAGGAGGTGTACGAACGCCAGCCGGACCGGCCCGCCTTCGAGGCCCGGATCCTGCACCTCGCGCAGCCCGACCCCCAGCACTCCGAAGCCGCACGCTGGGTGGTGGCCAGGGCGCTGGCCACCGGCCGCGACGCGTACAACGTCGACGCGCTCGCCGCCGCCCACCTGGAGTCCCTGGGCCTGCTCGGGGCGGACACCCTGATCACCGGCAGTGGCACGGCGGGCGGCCGGAACCACACCGGGCCGGGCCCGGACGGACAGGACCTCGCCCACCGGGTGGACCTGGACACGTGGCTGGTGCCGTCGGCCCCCGGGTCCGCCGACCGCAAGGCCGTGGACACCCCGTGGGGTCCGACGGCGCTGCTGGCCACCGCGGAGGCCCTGGGCAACGGGCGGGTGGGGATCCGGCAGCCCGGCGGACCCCTGTACGACGTGTCCGAGGACGAGTACGCCGAGATGCTGGCCCGCGACATCGAGATCTTCCGCCGGCCCCTGGACGTGCCGCTGGTGCTGGGGATCTCGGGCGCCGGCCTGCGCAACCCGGACCTGGCACCCAAGCTGATGGCCGTGCTGGGCCGCGAGATCTGGTTCACGCACGACTCGTTCGACCTGCTCCGTGACCGGCCGAACGGCCCGTCCCGGATCGACACGACGCCCATGACCGCCTCGACCTGGACCCGACTGGACCCGAAGGTCGGGCAGAATCCCTCCAGCACCGTCCATCCCTACACCTTGTCGGCGCCGGCCGAAGGCCCGGCGAAGGGCCCGGCGAAGGGCCCGGCCACGAGCGCGGCCGAAACCCCGGCCGTAGACCCGGCCGTGGGCACCGCCCGCCCGAACACCCTGCCCCTGATCCTGGCCCGGGCGACCCGGGCCGACGCCGCAACCCCCGCACCCCCCGCACCGTCCGGACCCGTGACGTCCAGACCCGTGACCTTCGCCCCGCCCCGGGGCTCCCGGCGCCGGTCATCCCGCCCCCCGGCACCGGCACCCGCCCCGGCCGCCGACCCCGTACTGGAACTCCTCGCCGTGCTCTGGGCCCAGGAGGCGGTGCGCGGCCGGGGCCCCTGGAACCCGGCCGCCCTGGCCGCCGTGGCCCGCCGGGTGCTGCACCTGCCCGCCGACGCCCCCGTGAACGCCGCCGTGCGGGCGCGGCTGTCCGCCCTCGTACAGAACGCCGTGGCACAGGGCCGGGACAACAACCTCGCCGCGCTGGGCGCCCACCATGTCCGTACCGCCGGGGCCGGCACCGTCCTGTCGCTCAACAACGGCACCGGGGCCGGCGTGAACTGGAGCAGCATCACCACCGGCGACCTCGACACCCGCATGGTGGCCCGACGGCAGGCCGACGGCCTGCTGACGGTCGGCCCCGCCCCGTGGACGGGCACGCCCTTGGTGGCGCTGAGCGACGAGGGTGACTCCACCCACGTCAAGGTGCCCTGGCCCCGCAACGCCCGGCGGAACATGCCGATCGAGGAGGCCATCGAGTACCTCGTCGTCGAGGCGCGAGCGCTGCCCGCCGACGTGGAGATCGTGCTGGCCTGGCCCAACTCCGGGGACCTGGGCCTGGCGGCGGCCGAGCTGCTGTCCTGGCTCAGCAACCGGACGGTGTGGTCGCACAGCGGTCCGCTCGGTGTGCTGGCCGACCGGACGACCCGCCGCCGGTTCCTGACCGCGATGGCGCTGACCGACAACCCGATAGGCGACTGGGTCCGCAGCCTGCCGACCGACTACCGCGCCCCGGACCCGGCGAACCCGCCGCAGTGGTGGGAGCGGCTGTGGCGCACCCGCACCCTCGTTGACACCGACCACGAGCGGCACGGCCGGTCGGCGTTCCATCTCACCGAGCTCGGTCTCCACCATCGTATGAAGAACTACCGCCTCTTCCGGGAGAACCCGACCCAGGTCCACTACAACCCGGCGACCTCGCAACTGGTGGGCGGGTCCCAGCCGCTCACATGGGTGGACTACGCCTTCTTCGCACACGGTGCCCCGGGGCTCATCAGCGTCCCCCTGACCGACGGCAGGACCGTCCAGCTCCCCGGACCGCAGTTCATCGACGGACTCGTCCGGCGGAACAGCGTGATCGCCCTCATCGAGCGGAACGCGGCCGCCGTCGCCATGGGCCTCCCACGGCTCAGGATGTACTTCGGCGCCTGCTTCGGCAGCGCCGTCTCCGACCTGCCCCACCATTGGACCCAGAGCGCGGCTCCTCCGCCGTTCACCCTCGACCCGCTGTCGGGCATCTCCAACGCGCAGTACCTGGCGAACAAGTCTGACCTGATCATTGCCAACGGGGGCGACCGGATGTCCGCCGTCCTCAACAGGCCGGGCCAGACCCTGCTCGCGGGGTTCACCGACGTGCAGGATCGGCACAACAGTGCCCCGGACCTCCATCCATGGCCGACCTGGGAGGAGTTGGACGCCCATGCCCGGACAGCGGGGCTGCACCGGGACCCGGGGCCGGCCTCCGCCGCCGACCGGGCGGAGACGCTCCGGCTGGAGCGGGCGCTGCGCGAGATCTTCGGGCAGGACACCTACCTGAACCCCCAGTACCCGGCCATGCTGGCGGCGATCGGCTCCCTGGAACGGATGCGGCGCGCGGACCTCGTTCTGGCCCCGGTCGCCCCGCACTTCACCATGGACCTGCTGGAACACGTCACCAGGGCGCACAAGGCCGCGTCGGGCGCCGCGCCCGGCCCCCTCACGGCGCAGGACGTGCAGGCGATGCTGAACCACGCGGCGTGGCGGCTCTGGCAGCAGCCGGGCCTGCCCGTCTCCGGGTTCGTGGACATCACGGACGTGATGGCGCTCGCCACGCGGCTGCACCCGCCCGGCTCGACCGACGACGACCTGCGCACGGTGCTGAGCCTCGACCCGGCGGACAGGGTGGAGACCCTCCACCGGTCCCAGTACTTCTGGGTCCAGGTCAGGACCGAGGAGGTGTACGCCGGCCAGCCCGACCGGGGCGCCTTCGAGTCCCGGATGCTGCACCGGCCGCAGCCCACCCCCGACCGGCCGGATCCGACCTGGTCCGCCCGGGCCTGGACGCTGACGGCCAGGGCCGTGGCCACGGGGCACCACCTGTACGGCGTCCACGCGCTGGCCAGTCACTTCCTCCACTCCATCGGGTTCATGAGCGCCCGCAGCGGAATCCTCGCCACACCGACGGTGGGGGGCGGGCGGAACTTCGCCGGCACGTCCCTCCCCCACGGGGTCGACGCCACCGTGGTCAAGGTCGCGCCCGGCACCATGGCCTGGGCCCCGTGGCACATCGCCGGCAGCACCGAACCCGCGCTGGTCGTCACCGGAGAGGCCCTGGGCAACGAGCTGGTGCGGATACGCCTCCCGGGCCGCCCGGCGCTCACGGTGCCCGAGGACGAACTCGTCGAGCTGCTCGCCCGCGACAAGGTCATCTTCGGTAAATCGCTGAAGGCGCCGCTGGTGCTGGCGATCTCCTGGGTCGGCGTCCTCAACCCGGACCTGCCGGCGAAGGCGTTCGACAGGCTGGGCCGGCCGGTGCTGTTCACCGACCACGAGGTCGTCTGGGACGGCCGCGGCGGCAAGGGCCCGGCGGTCATCGACGTGACGGCACCCGGCGCCGATGCCTGGCGCAAGCTCGCGCATCCGGACACCCCGGAGAGCCTGCCGACGAACGCCTCGGCGGCTTCGGACACGGTGTCCGCCGCGCCGGCGGCTCCGGGCACGGTGTCCGCCGCACCGCCGGCTTCGGACACGGTGGCCGCCGCACCGCCGGCTTCGGGCACGGTGGCCGCCGCACCGGCCTCTCCGGACACGGTGTCGCCCGCACCGTCGGCTCCGGGCACGGTGTCCACCGCACCGCCGCGGTCGACGGTCCACCCGTCCGCCACCGGGCCGGCCAGCGATGCCACGGCTGTCACGGACAGCGGTCCCGCCGACCCCACCGGCCCCGACGCCCTCGTGCCGGCCGACGCGACCGCCGTACACCCGCAGCCGATGACGCCCCCGACCGCCCCCGGCCCGTTGGACACCGTCGGGCTGCTGAACCTGATCAACCAGCTGGCCACCATCGCGCGTTGGGCGGGCCCGGACGCGCTGGACTGCCTGCCGCTGCTGCGGTCGCTGCGCAACGCCCTGTTCCCGAAGGGCGTACGCCCCGCCCGGAGCCTGGACAAGTCCGTCCTGCTCCAGGACCCGGCCGAATCCTCCCTGGCCCCCGGCCAGGCATGGCAGCAGGCCGGCCACTGGGACCGCGTGCTCGACGTTCTCCGCGCGCAGGACCCCGGCTCCGTCGTGCTGATCCTCGCCCGCCGCCCCGGCGACCAGCAAGGACAGGCCTGGGCCGCCTACCAGCCGCTGACCGCCGACGGCCGGGGGAAGGCCGAGCCCGTCTGGATCGAACTCCAGGCGCCCGACGGGCAGTGGCTCACCACCGCGCCCGGCCTGTCGGCGGCGGATGCCCGGATCGTCGTCCTCGACGCCACCGGCCAGGTCGTCGAGAACCCGCAACCGGCGTTCACCCCGTCCACCTCCACCGCCCACAGCATCCTCGACCTCAACCCCTCCGCCCGCCGCGACTACGGGGCCATCGGCAGCCCGCCGGACCCGTCCGACGCGTCCGACCCGAACAGCCTGAGCGGGATCCTGGCCGGGGCGACCCTCGCCGCAGGCTCGGACCTGGAGTCGGACTCGGACCTGGAGTCGGGCTCGGAGTCGAACTCGGACTCGGACTCGGACTCGGCCGCCGACGATTCGGCCCCCGGCCTCGACGCCGACGTCCGCACGGTCCTGGACCGGCTCTGGTCTCAGGACCCGGAGCACGGCCAACCCCCCCTGGACGTCGCCGTGGTGGCCCGCCAGGTGCTCCATCTGCCCGCCGACGCCGAGGTGGACGACGCCGTACGGGCCGAACTGACCACGCTCGTACGGGACGCCGAAACCCAGGGCCGCGCCCACAACCTGGCCGCGCTGGGCGCCCACCACTTCCGTACCACCGGAGATGAGACCACCGGCCGCCCGATCACGCTCAACGGGACCGAGGGACCCGGCCGCAACTGGACCGACCTGCCCGACCTCGACCTCGACACCACCCGGATCGTGGACCCGCCCGGCGGACCCACCACCCCGCCGACCAAGGCCCCCTGGGACGGAGTCCTCCTGACCCTGGCCGCCTCCTCGGGCGGCCCGGACCACGTGGACGTGCCCTGGCCCGGCGGCGGACACCGCCCCATGACCATGGCCGAGGTCGCCGAATACCTCCTCGTCGAACTGGAAAACCGGCCCGACGTCACGGACATCCTGCTCGCCTGGCCCAACTCCGGCGACGGCGGACTCCTCCCCGTACGCCAGGCAGCACACCGACTCGGCAAGACCCTCTGGGTCAACAGCGGCCCCGTGGCACCACGCCCCGCACCGGCCGACACAGGCACAGACACCACCGCCGGGCAGGCCGCCGGCCGCCTCGTCCTGACCTCCTACAGCGAACCCGGAAACCTGATCGGCGACTGGTTCCCCGTCCACCCCGACGAACTCCTCGACTCCGAATCCGACTCCGGCTCCGAATCCGACCCGGACGACGTACCCGAGCCGTGGGAGGCCAGGTGGGCGACCCGCACCATCGTCTCCACCGACCACCGGAGCGGCGGCCGGACGTCCTTCCCGCCGGACGAGCCCGGCCTGGAGAACAGGTACCACCACTACCGCCATCTGCGGGACTTCAAGGGGACGTTCCACGTCAACCCCGTGACCGGCCACGTGGTCGGCCGACTGAGCCCCCCGTCGAAGGCCAAGTACTTCTACGACGGTCACGGCAGCGCCGAGGGCATCGACGTGGCGCTGGACGACGGCAGCGTCATCACCGTGCCCGCGAAGAGCTTTGCCGGGGCCCTGTCACGGCGGCCCAGCGTGCGCTCACTCACCAAGGAGAGCGAAGCACGCGTCGCCCGGGGCGAAACGCCGCTGGAGATGTCCATCGGACCCTGCCGCGCCGACGCCGCCTCTGACCTGCCCCATGAGGTGGACGGGGACGCCGCTCCCGATCCGTTCGTCCTCGACCGGTTGGAGACCGTCTCCCCGACCCAGCACGCGGCGAACCGGACCCGTCTGATCATGGACTCCATCGGCGACCGGCCCACCACGACCATGCAGATCGGCAACGACTACCTGCACGGCCTGCTGACCGATGTGCGGGGCCGGCCGGGGCGGCGGCAGAAGCGCTGGCCCGAGCCGAAGCCGGCCGAACTCGCACACCGGGCCCGGATCGCCAGGCTGCACACCGACCCCGGTCCGGTCTCCCCTGCGAACCGGGACGCCGCGCTGCGCCTGACCCGGGCACTGCGCGACGTCTTCGGGCAGGACATCGACAGCAAGACCGGATACAGGACGCTGCTGGCCGAGATCGGTGCCCTGGAGCTGATGCGGCGTGCGGACCTCGACCTGTCCCGGGCCGCCCCGCACTTCACCATGGAGCTGCTGGAACGGGTCGTGCGCGCCGACCACCAGGTCCGGACGAACACCGCACCGACCGCCCTGACAACAGCGGACTACCGGCACGCCCTGACGCGCGCCCTCGCCACCCAGCGGCAGGCGGCAGCGGACGCGGCGGCGGCAGTGGCGGCGGGACTCGCACCCCCACCGGCTCCGAAGCTCTCCCACTTCGCGCCCATGCCCCTGGTCATGCAGGTCGCGCGGCAGCTCGGCAGCCCCAGCAACCGCCATGTCCTGTCGGTACTGAGCATGGATCCGAGCGGTGCCCCCGCGCTGTCGAGCACCCAGCGCTCGAAGTACTTCTGGACCCAGGTCCGGACCCAGGAGGTGTACGAACGTCAGCCGGACGTGCCCGCCTTCGAGGCCCGCATCCTGCACCTCGCCCAACCCGACCCCTCCGCATCCGGCCGCGCACGCTGGGCGGTGGCCAAGGCCCTGGCAGCTGGCCGCGACCCGTACAACATCGACGCGATCGCCGCCGCCCACCTGGAGTTCGAAGGCCTGCTCCGGGACAGCACCCTGATCACCGGCGAGGGCACGGCGGGCGGCCGGGACCACGCCGGGCCGGACCAGGCCCGCGAGGTGAATCTGGACAAGTGGCTGGTGCCGTCCACCACCCCCGGATCCCCGGCCCCCACCCTCGTGGACACGCCGTGGGGGTCGGCGCTGCTGGCCACCGCGGAGGCGCTGGGCAACGGACGGCTGCGGGTCCGGCAGCCGGGCGGGCCCTGGTACGAGGTGTCAGAGGAGGAGTACGTCGAACTGCTGGCCCGCGACCCCGAGATCTACGGCGAGGAGCTGGACGTTCCCCTGGTGCTGGGCATCCCGGAGCTCGGCCTGCGCAATCCGGCGCTGCCGGGGAAGGTGCTGGCCGGGCTGGGCCGCCCGGTCGTGTTCACGGACGGGCCGCTCGACCTCACCCGCGACGAGCCGGACGACCCGTACTCCCCGTTCCGGATCGACACCACCTCGGCGACCGCCGGGGGCTGGCGGGAGCTGCGCCCCGGGACCGGGGCGAACCCGGTCACGACCGTCATCACCCACGGGCCGGCGGGGGCCGGGGCGGGGATCGGGGCGGTGCGGGTGGCGCCTGCGGCGGGCCTTCACCCCACCCCGCCCCTTCCCGAAACCGGGGCTCCGCCCCAGACCCCGGTACGCCCTTCGGGCGTGCCCTCAAACGCCGGGCAGGCTGAAAAACGTCCCCCCCGCCCCGGCCCCGTCACGTCCGCCCCCGTCACGTCCGCCCCACCCCACCCCACCCCCGACCCCCTGCCCGCCGTCCTTCAGAACCTCTGGTCCCAAGACCCGCTCCACGGCCAGGGCCCCCTGGATCCGGACGCCCTGACCAGCCGGGTCCTGCATCTGCCCCCGGACGCCGAGGTGACCGACGCGGACCGGGCCGAGCTGATCGCGCTCGTACGGGACGCCATCGCCCAGGGCAGCGCCACCAGCCTCGCCGCGCTGGGCGCCCACCACCTCCGTACCGCCAAGCTCCCCGTCCTGTCGCTCAACGGCGGCACCGGCACCGGCCTGAACTGGGGCTCCACCACCAAGGACGTCTCCACCTACCTGGTGGGGAGTGAGCAGCTCGACGGCACGGTCACGTACGCCCGGGCCCCGTGGACGGTCACGCCGTTGATGGCGCTGGGCGATCGCGGTGACCACAGGAGCGTCCAGGTGCCCTGGCCCGGCGGCGGCCGGCGGACCGTGCCGATCGAGGACGTCATCGAGTACCTCGTCGTCGAGGCGAAGAAGCTGGCCCCCGGCGTGTCGCTCGCGGTGGCCTGGCCCCACTCCGGCGACCTGGGCCTGGAATTCGTCGAACTGCTGGCCTGGCGCACGCAGCGGACCGTCTGGTCGTACAGCGGTCTGCTCGATCAGACGACCGATCCGGTGACCGGCGAACAGTACCTGACCGGGCTGGAGCGGCCCGGCGAGCCGCTGGGCGACTGGGTGCGCAGCCTGCCGACCGACTACCGCCCCCCGAACCCCGCCGACCGGCCGGAATGGTGGGAGCCGCTGTGGCGCACCCGCACCCTCGTCGACCCCGCCTACCAGCGGCACGGCCGGACCGCGTTCCAGCCCACCGAGGACAAGGTCGCCATAAGCCTCAGGCACTTCCGCAACTACAAGAGCATCACGACCAAGATGCACTGGAACCCGGCGACCTGGGAGTTCGTGGGCGCACCCGAGTGGGCCCCGCACGCCGACTACTACTTCTTCACCCACGGCAGGCCGCACGGGGTCAGGGTGCCGCTGTCCGACGGCAGGGGCATCCTGGTCCCCGGAAAAAGGTTCATCCCCGTGCTCCTCCGGCGGCGCAGCGTGCGGGACCTCATGGCGCTCAGCCAGGCCGAGACCGCCAGGGGCCTCCCGCGCCGCAGGCTGTACTACGGGCCCTGCTTCAGCGACGCCGGCTCCAGCCTGCCCACCGGATGGACCGACGCCGCCGCGCCCCCGCCGTTCACCCTCGACCCGCTGGAGGACATCCCCGACACACAGGTCCTGGCGAACAGGTCCGGCCTGGTCGTTGCCAACGGCGGCAACCGGACGAACGCCATCGCCACGACAGGTACGCAGGAGGACATAGCCCTGGCCTTCACCGACGTGCAGGACGCACAGGGCTGGGCACGGGATCGCCACCCGGAGCCGGAAGGGGCGGAGCTGGACGCCCGGGCCCGGACGGCGGGGCTGCACCAGGACCCCGGGCCGGTCTCCGACACCGACCGGTACGAGACGCTGCGGCTGGTGCGCGCCCTGCGCGAGGTCTTCGGGGACGACATCGACCTCCACCCCGGCTATCCGGCGCTGCTCGCGCTGGCCGGCCCGCTGGAACTGATGCGGCGGGCGGACCCCGTCCTGTCCCTGGCCGCCCCGCACTTCACCATGGACCTGCTGTACCGGGTCGCCGAGGTGCACAAGGCCGCATCGGGCGCCGCCCCCGGCCCGCTGACGGCCCAGGACATCGAGACGGCGCTGAGCGACGCGTCGCGTGCCTGGCACACCCGGGGCTCGACCCTCTCGGCGTTCGTGGTCCTGCCCGAGGTGCTGGCGGTCGCAGGGCGGATGGACCCGGCCGGTCCGGCGGACGACGACGTCCGTACGGTGCTGGGCCTCGACGCGTCGACCCGGGTGACCAGCGTCCACCGGTCCAAGTACTTCTGGGCGCAGGTCCAGACCGAGGAGGTGTACGAACGCCAGCCGGACAGGGACGCCTTCGAGGCCCGGATCCTGCACCGCCCGGCCCCCGCGCAACCGGACCCGGCGGGGTCCGCCGAGGCCCGGACGCTGGTGGCCATGGCCATCGCCACCGGGCACGACGCGGGCGACCTCGACACGCTGGCCGCCTTCTACTTCCAGGACAGCGGGTTCCTGGGCGACGGCAGTTTCATCCCCGAAACGGATCAGGCGTCGGGCGGACGGAACTTCACCGGTACGGAGTTCTCCCACGGGGTCGACACGACCATGGTCAGGACCTCGGCCACCGCCAGGACCCCGGCCCCGTGGAAGAGACGCTCGGGCCCCGTGCCGCTGGTCGTCACCGGGGAGGCCCTGGGCAACGGGCTGCTGCGGCTGCGCGATCCGGGCGACCCGGGCGGCCCGTCGTACACCGTGTCCGAGAACGAGCTCGTCCGCCTGCTCGCCCGCGACCCCGTGGTGTTCTCCCAGGATCTGAGCGTGCCGCTGCTGCTGGCGATCTCCGGGGTCGGCCTCCTCAACCCGGACCTGCCCGGCAAGCTGCTCAACGGGTTGGGCCGGCCGGTGGACTACACCGACGGCGACGTCACCTGGGACGGCCTCGGCGGCCCGGACCCGGCGGTCATCGACCTGACGGCACCGGGGGCCGGGCCCTGGCACCACCTCAGCCACCCGAACGCCCTGGTCCCGGCGAGCGCCACGCCGAGCCCGCCGCCGAGCCCCACGCCGGGCACGCGGCCGGGCACGCGGCCCGGCACCCCGGCCGGCGTCCCGACGGCTCCGGTCACGTTGTCCGCCGTGACCTCGCGGCCGACGGTGCTGCCGTCCGGCGGTGGGCGGGTGCTGGACACGGTTGGGCTGACGGCGCTGGTCGAGGGGGTGGTGGCGGCTGGGCGGGCGGGGGTGGCTGGCGGGGCGCCTGCGGCGGGCCTTCACCCCACCCCGCCCCTTCCCGAAAGCCCTCAAACGCCGGGCAGGCTGACTCTGTCAGCCTCGCCGGCGTTTGAGGCGCGGGGGTCCGGGGGCGGAGCCCCCGGTTTCGGGAAGGGGCGGGTAGGGGAACAGCCCGCCGCAGGCGCACCCACCCGCACCACCCCCACCCCCGCCCCACCCCTCCGCTGCCTCCCCCTGCTCCGCGCATTCCGCGACGCCCTGTTCCCGCAAGGCGTCCGCCCCGCCCGGAGCCTGGACGAGTCCGTCCTGCTCCAGGACCCGTCCGAAGCCGGCCTCGCCCCCGGCCCGGGCTGGCAGCCGGCCGGTTCCTGGACCCGCGTGCTGGACGCCGTACGCGCACAGGGCCCCGGCTCCGTCGCCCTGATCCTCGCCCGCCGCCCCGGCGGCCAGGAAGGACACGGCTGGGCCGCCTACCAGCCGCTGACCGCCGACGGCCGGGGCAGCGACACGCCCGTCTGGGTCGAACTCCAGGCACCCGACCGACAGCGGCCCTACACCCCGCCCGGCATCTCGGCGGCGGACGCCCGGTTCGTGGTCCTCGACGCCACCGGCCGGGTCGTCGAGGAACCACTGCCGCCGTTCACCCAGTCCTCCTCCACCGCCCACAGCGTCATCGACCTCAACCCGTCCGCCCGCCGGGACTACGGCGCCCTCGGCCTGGAGGCGGAGTCCCGCTACTTCCTGATGATCCCGCATACCCCCGGCACACTGCTGGCCACCACCCCCGGCCTCCAGGCGGTCACCGCCACCCGGCTGTTCTTCCAGGGGCCGGACGGCCACTGGTACCAGGACCGGAACCTGGCCCAGTCCCCGGAGCAGCCGGACCCGCCGCAGGCCGAATACCCCGTCGTGACCTTCGTACCCGATCCGGCGGAGGAGCTTCCCCCCGGGCAGCAGCAGGCCCTGCTGGCGCGGGCGTACGCGGCGCTCGCCGAAGCCGACCGGCAGCCCCAGGACTGGACGTTGACGGATATTCTCGCCTCCGCCGGCTGGCAGACCACACCGGCCGCCGAGGGCTTCGTCATCCTCACGGGCAGCACCGGACCCGTCCCCGGGGCAGCGCCCGAGTACCTGATCAAGACCCACTCCGAGCCGAAGCGGCTGCTGGCCTCCGCCCCCGGGATCCAGGCGGTCACGGACAACGCCCTCTTCCACCTGGGGGCCGACAACCGCTGGTACGCGGAGCGCCACCGGGCGGTGTCCGAGAACTGGCCGAACCCCCCGATGACCTTGAGCCCGGTCGTGGAGTTCGTGCTCGACCCGGCGAAAGTGCTGCCCGGTGAGCGGCGGCCCTCCCCCGAGGTCCTGCTGGCCCAACTGGCGCTCGGTCACGCGGCACTCGCCAGAGCCCACCAGGAGGACCGTCCCTGGTCGGTCGCCGAGATCTTCGCCTCCATCGGCTGGCGGACGGAGCCCGCCGCCGAAGGGCTCCTGCTGCCGCCGCACGTCACCGGAGCCGAGCACCTGTTGTTCCCGCAGGCCACGCTCGGCGTGCCGACGGTCGGTATGCGAGCACTCCAGGACTTCGCGATGAAGCGGCTCGTCAATCCCCGGCTCGTCCAGATCATGGGAGCCGGCCGGCTCTTCGGCGCGCGGATGGCCGCCGCCTTCGTACGGGACGTGACGGGCAACGCGGAGGTGGTCCCGGCCCATGTCCCGTTCCTCTCCGTGTTGGCGGACGTCGACGAGGTCTGGGGATACGGCTGGCTGCTGTTCGGACATGCGGGTGCGAGGCCGCTGGCGACGGTCCACGACCACGATCTGCTGAAGAACACGCTCCTCGGCGCGTCCCGGACGTTCCTGACGGGGGATCCCGACCGGCCCGACCGCCCCGGGGTACTGGAGTCCCTCCGTCCGCGCACCCGCGCGTTCCTCGACCGGGAACACGACCGGATCCGCGGCAACTTCGAGCAGTCCCTGCGGAACCTCGTCAACGAACACCAACGCATCCTGCACGGGGAGGCCATGGATCTGCGGGGCTTCCTCGACGTGCCCGGCCCCCTGCTGACCGTCGGCGAGTACCTCACGGCGGCGCTGCGCGGGCTGGACGCACTGCCCGGACTGCCGGAGATACGCGCGCGGCTGCCCCGGGAGGCGGAGCTGGCGGCCGAGGTCCATCTGAAGGCCACCGGCATGGAGGGCCACGGCCAGGTGGACACCGACCAGGGGCACCTGGCCGTGGAACTGATGCTGATGGAGATCCGGCAGGCCCTCACCGGGGCGAACCTGGCAACCCAGGAGAGTCTCCAGCACTCCGTCACGGAACTGACGGCGCTGGCGCGCGCCCTGTACGAGCGGGCGGTGCGGTTCCGGGAGCCGCTGACCGACGACGCCCTGCGCGACGCGGTCGGCCGGATCACCGGTCACCCCGTGGTGCGGGCCTTCGCACCGTTCCTGGCCATGGCCACCACCTGGTTGCTGCCCACCACCGGCGGGGACGCCCGGCCCCCCTTGACGCCGGTCCAGGCCCAGTCGGTCGCGGAGGCCCTGGCCCTGGCCGCACTCGGCTCCCCGCCGGCACCGGAGACCCGGGCCCGGCTGACCCGGCTGATACGGGTCGTCGTCAGCTCCGCCCGGGTGAGCGCCGACAAGCACCCGCAGGCACTCGACGAGGCGACGCGGGAGCGGGTGCTGAACCTGGCCAGGGACGCGGCGAAGGCGCTGCCGCTGCTCGGGCAGGCCGGCGGCTTCGTGTCCGAGGTGGAGCAGGACAGCGACCTGCCCGACGGCGGCGCGCACGACACCGATATGACGGACGCGCCGATCGTGCCGGACAGCGCGTTCTCCCACAGCTCGTCGGGTCCGTCCGACCCGAACGCCCTGAGCGAGATCATGGCCCGGGCGACCCTCGCCGGGGGGACGGCCGACGCGCGGGTGCCGGCCACCGCGGACTCGGGCAGCGCCCTCGACACCGACGTCCGCACGGTCCTGGACCGGCTCTGGTCCCAGGACCCGGAGCACGGCCAACGCCCCCTGGATGTCGCCGTGGTGGCTCGGCAGGTGCTGCATCTGCCCGCCGACACCGTGGTGGACGACGCCGTACGGGCCGAACTGACCGCCCTCGTAAGGGACGCCGAGGAGCAGGGCCGCGCCCGCAACCTCGCCGCGCTGGGCGCCCACCACTTCCGTACCACCGGAGATGAGACCACCGGCCGCCCGATCACGCTCGACGGCGCCGAGGGACCCGGCCGCAACTGGACCGACCTGCCCGACCTCGACCTCGACACCACCCGGATCGTGGACCCGCCCGGCGGACCCACCACCCCACCGACCAAGGCCCCCTGGAACGGCACCCCCCTGACCCTGGCCGCCTCCACCGGCGGCCAGGACCACGTCGACGTGCCCTGGCCCGGCGGCGGACACCGCCCCATGACCATGGCCGAAGTCGCCGAATACCTCCTCGTCGAACTCGAAAACCGGCCCGACATCACGGACATCCTGCTCGCCTGGCCCAACTCCGGCGACGGCGGACTCCTCCCCGTACGCCAGGCAGCACACCGACTCGGCAAGACCCTCTGGGTCAACAGCGGCCCCCTGGCACCACGCCCCGCACCGGCCGACACAGGCACAGGCACCACCGCCGGGCAGACCGGCCGCCTCGTCCTGACCTCCTACAGCGAACCCGGAAACCTGATCGGCGACTGGTTCCCCGTCCACCCCGACGATCTGCGCGACCCCGACCCGGACGACGTACCCGAGTGGTGGGAGGACCAGTGGTTGACCCGCACCATCGTCTCCACCACCCACCAGCAGACCGGCCGGGCCTCCTTCAAGCCGGACGAACCCAAACTGGAGGAGAGATACGACCACTACCGCCACCTGGGGTCCTTCATAGGCAGGTACGACTACAACCCCGTGACGGGCGAGGTGAGCGGCCCGGTGGGCCTCCCGCCGAACGCGAAGTTCTCCTGGTTCGCCCACGGCGCACCCGGCTACGCCAGGGTGCCGCTGAAGAACGGCAGCGTCATCAGCGTCCCCATGGAGGAGTACGCCGGAGCCATGCGCCGGCGGCCCAGCGTGCGCAGGCTCATCGAGCAGAGCGAAGCAGCCGCCGCCCGGGGCGAGCCCATCGAGGAGATCTTCAACGGCCTCTGCTTCAACGACGCCGCCTCCGACCTGCCCTACAGCCCCGACTGGAGCCACTCCGCCGCGCCCGCCCCGTTCGTCCTCGACCGGCTGGCGACCGTCACCGGGAGCCAGCACGCGGCGAACAAGACCCGCCTGGGCATGGACAACTACGGCGACCGGACCGGCTGGACCATGATCGGGAACGGCCGCCACCTTCACGCGCTGGAGACCGATGTGGAGGGCCGGCCTGGACGGAGGCAGAAGCGCTGGCCCGAGCCGCTGCCCGACGAACTCGCCGACCGGGCCCGCACCGCCGGGCTGCACACCGGCACCGGCCCGGTCTCCGACGAGGATCTGGACGCAGCGCTGCGCCTGGTCCGGGCGCTGCGCGAGGTCTTCGGGCAGAACGTCGACACCCTCAGCCACTATCCGTACCTGCTGGAGGCCATCGGCGCCGTGGAGCTGATGCGGCGCGCGGACCTCGACCTGTCCGCCGCCGCCCCGCACTTCACCATGGAGCTGCTGGAACGGGTCGTACGCGCCGACCAGGAACGCCAAGGCAGAAACGTGCCGTCCGCGCTGGATCAGGGGGACTTCGGGGACACCCTGAGCCGGGCCCTCACCGTCTGGCGAGCGGCGACGGCGGCATCGGATCCCGCGCTCGCCGCCGGTTTCGTCTCCCCGCCCCTGGTGCTCCGGGTCGCGGAGCAGTACGGCAACCCCGACGAGGACGACATCCGGGCGGTGTTGGGCCTGGACCGGAGCACCGTGCCCGAGGTCACGAGCCTCCACCGCTCGCAGTACTTCTGGACCCAGGTCCGAACCGAAGAGGTGTACGAACGCCAGCCGGACGTGCCCACCTTCGAGACCCGGCTCCTGCACCTCGAACAGCCCGACCCCCAGCAGTCCGCAGCCGCACGCCTGACGGTGGCCAAGGCCCTGGCCACCGGCCGCGACCCGTACAACGTCTACGCGCTCGCCGCCGCCCACCTGGAGTTCGAGGGCCTGCTCGGGGCGGACACCCTGATCACCGGCACCGGCACGGTGGGCGGCCGGAACCTCACCGGGTCGGACCTCGCCCGCCGGGTGAACCTGGACAAGTGGCTGGCGCCGTCCGCCACCCCCGAGGCCACGGACCCCGCCCTCGCGGACACGCCGTGGGGGTCGGCGCTGCTGGCCACCGCGGAGGCCCTGGGCAACGGGTGGCTGCGGATCCGGAAGCCGGGCGGGCCCTGGTACTACGTGCTGGAGGACGAGTACGTCGAACTGCTGGCCCGCGACCCCCGGATCTTCGGCACGCCGCTGCGCGTGCCGCTGGTGCTGGGGATACCTGAACTCGGCTGGTTCAACCCGGACCTGGCGCCCAAGCTGATGGTCAGGCTGGGCCGCGAGATCATCTCCACGGACGACCTGCTCGACCTGCACAGCGACGACCCGGACGACCCGGACGTCCCGTCCAGGATCGACACCACGCGGCGCGACGTCGCCCCGGTCTGGAACCGGCTGTCCCCCCGGGGCGGGGCGGGTCCGGGCGCGACCGGCGTTCCCCACGGGTCGTCGGGCGCGGTGGGGGTCAGTACGGGTGCGGTGTCGGCGGGGGCGCCTGCGGCGGGCCTTCACCCCACCCCGCCCCTTCCCGAAACCGGGGAACTTCGTCCCCCGGACCCCCTGGTACGCCCTTCGGGCGTGCCCTCAAACGCCGGGCAGGCTGAACTGTCAGTCCCGCCGCAGGCGCCCCCGCCTCCGCCCCCACCCGTACCCGCCATCACCGTCACCCCCCCGGCCGAGGACGGCACCCCCGCCACGCCCCCGGCCCGTACCGTGCCCGAAGCCCCCGGCAACCGGATCGACGAGGAGTTGGAGGCCCGCCGCCCGGCCCGGGTGGACCTCGGGATGCTGCCGCCGGGGGCCGGGCACGGGCCCAGTGTCTTCAGCGACGGGAGCCGGCTGCCCGGCTACCTGGACGGGCTGCTGCCGCTGCCCGTCGACCCGGTGGACGTGCTGCCGCTGACCGCCCTGACCGGAACCGGCACCGACGCGGAGGCCGTCACCGAGGCCGTCACCGAGACCCTCGCCGAGCTCGGCCCCGACCCCGACCCAGACCCCGAACCCGAACAGTTCGTCATCGGCTCGGAGAACGCCGTCCTGCGCGGCACCGAGCAGACGGCGGACACCATCCTCGCCCGGCTGGACGGGTCCCCGGACACCCGGCCCAACCAGCAGCCCGTACGGAAGCGCAGGCGCCGCCCCGGGGCGCCGGTCGGCACGCTGGACGAGCGGCTGCGCCAGGCGCTGAGGTCCGACCCCCGGCCCTTCTTCCAGCCCGAGGGCCACCGCTTCACGTACACCACCGAGTCGGGCCGGGTCCGCGTCCTGTACGTCAAGGCCCGCACATACGCGGACTGGGAGCGGTTCTCGGACGGCGAGAACGCGGCGGGCGCGACCAACGCGGTCAAGGTCGACAGCGCGCACCGCCTCGTCTCCACCACCGGCACCGCCGAGGTGGTCGCCGAGACGCGGCAGATCGGCCCCGGCATCCCGCTCGGCCCGCCGTCCTGGCCGGTCGCCCCGTTCGGCCGGGGCACCGGGCGGGTCGGCCGGCACCGGGGTGTCGTCTTCGTGGCCCACGACCAGGTGACGAGCCAGGCCGAGACGCGGCACGCCGACGGCTCCCATCTGCACCTGGACGACGTGTACTTCGACATCCGGGTCGCCGACAACGAGCACGAGATCCCGGCCCGCCCGGGTGTCCTCGGCACCCGTTGGTGGGCCCGGCCCGCGCTGGAGCGACTCGCCGAGTACACCTCCGGGTTCGGGGTGCGCAAGGGTCTCGGGCTGCGCCTGCCGGACAGCCTGACCAGCGAGTGGACCAAGCCCCCGCTGCGGGCCCCCGCCGAGATGCGGCTGGGGCCCGGCTCGGACTACCGCCTCGTCCGCACCGAGGGCTTCGCCTCCGTCGAGCACGTCCACGCCTGGGCGGTGGGCCGGCTCGGCGTCGTGCCGGAATCCACCGCGCACACCGCGCTCGACAAGCTCTTCACCCCGGAGTCCATGAAGCGGATGTCGGAGCGGCTGAGCAGGTCGATGGTGGTGAGCGAGCCGCTGCACACCGACGACAGGCACCGCACCCCGCTGGGCGCCTTCACCATCCGGGTCGAGCCCGGCAGGGCCGTACCCGCCAAGGAGAGCGACCGGGCCGCCATCTGGAACATCGGCCAGACGACGATCAAGAACGAGCGCAAGCAGACCAAGGCGTGGTTCAAGGAGGTGGCCTTTGCCGGCGGCCCCTCGATCACCGCCAACCCGCTGGCCTGGCTCGGCGACATCTTCGGCTGGGAGTCGGCCCGGCTGCGGGCCCAGTTCGGCCCCACCGCCCGTTACGGGCACACCTCGGGGCGCACCACGATGACCGGCGGCTCGGCCGCCGACAAGTCGATGGGCGCCGCGAAGGAGGTGCCCACCGTCGAGTACAAGGTCGAGAAGATCGTCTACGTGCAGAAGACGGGTGACCCCGAGCCGACACGGTTCGTGACGTGGAGCCTGGACCGGATGACGGTCACCGAGGCGCGGCGGCTGGCCGGTTGGGACGACGGGACCGCCCTGCGCGGGGCGAGCGGCGCGGAGCCGTACGCCCCGGCCTTCCTGACCCAGGACAACCCGCAGACGCTCGGGGGGAGCCGGGTGGAGCAGTTCCTTCACGCGGACGGGCGGTACACCAACCCGGTGCCGGTGCCGGTGCCGGTGCCGGTGCCGGTGGCGGTGGCGGTGGCGGAGACGGGGCCCGTCACCGACGTGCCTGCGACCGACGTGCCCGTCACCGACCCGCCTGCCATCGACCCGCCCGTCACCGACCCCGCCGACCCCGACGCGCCCAACCCGGCCAACCCGGCCAACCTCGACGTCCTGTTCCCCACCGACCCGCCCGCCCCTGCCCCTGCCCCCGCCCGGGAAGTCACCTTCCTGGACGCCGCCACCGACCAGGTCCTCACCACGCTGGCCGCCAAGTACCCGACCATGGTGGCCCGGTTCACCGACCTCGGCGACCCGAAGAAATTCCGCAGCATCTCCGTCTACAACGCCGTCCTCCAGAACACCACCACCGTCATCAACGCCCTCACACACCACACCCTGGCCGGCAACCTCAAGGAGGCCGTCCCGCTGGGCCTCGACCTGGCCCTGCTGGAGCCGGGCCGGATCACCCACACGTACCGCCGCATCCGGCTGGACGTGGAACTGACCGGCCGCCGCTACGAGGGCACCCAGAACGACCTCGGCCTCACCCACACCGTCATCGGCACCAGCAGGGCGGACGGCTCCCGGCAGGCGACCCAGACCGCCGAGGCCGGCTTCGAGTTCACCCTCTCCTCCCGCAACACGGCCACCGACAGCGAGGGCCGCCCGGCCAACGCGGTCACCACGCAGGCCGGTTTCCAGGCGGGGAGGACGCGCCAGGACAACACCGCGTACGGGATGACCGCCTCGTACGAGACCGAGCACGCGCGCCCGGCGCCCTCGCACCTCTTCTCCTACGACCTGCGGCTGACCGTCAGCTCCAACGGCTACTGGCGGTTCCGGGGGCTCCTCCGGGGCATCACGTTCGGCGTGCTGGGCACCGAACTCTTCGGGTTCTGGCCGCAGCCCCCCGTGGACCTGATCGGCGGCACGGCCGGCGACCCGATCACCGGACGGGTGCTGCTCAGCGTCGCCGACGCCGAGATCCCGGACAAGGACCCGCACGCCGAGGGAGCAGTCAACCCGTACCGGCCCACCGGACCGGCCGAGACCACCGTGCTGGACCCGGCCAGGGCCCGGCGGCTCACCACCGGCCTGCTCACCGACGAGGACCGGGAGGCGGGGCCGGGGCCCACCGACCCGGACCGGTCCCCGGGCCGGCTGCACGGCCAGCCCCACGAGACCCTCGCCGTGCTGCCCACCGGGGGCACCCCCGGCCTCCCGGACCTGGTGCTGCGGGACGCCTCCAAGGGCTTCGGCGACCGGCTGCTGCGCCGCGAGAACCCCAAGGGCGCCTGGCAGTTGACCCAGCCGGGGGCGCCCGCCCACGAAGCCTCCGTACGGCCCCACCGGCCGCAGTACCTGGCCGCCGAGTTCGACCAGGCCTCGGGCCCGATGGGCTCCCGGGTGACCGGCCTGTGGGGCAAGGGCCCGTACGTCGACTGGCTGGCGACCGTCGTCCACCAGGTGCGGGTCACCCGGCTGCGCGCACTGGGCCGACCGGTGCCGGTGGCGACCACCACCGTGGTCAAGTCGTCGACGCAGGCCGGGGGTTCGTCGATCAGAACGCACTTCAAGCAGGTCGGCGGAACCTTCCTGTACGGCCACTCGCACCCCGAGGCGAGCGTGGGTACCTACGGCTTCGTGCTGCGGCCCTGGAAGCGCGCCCGGGGCCGGGCCGTCACCACCACCCGCTCGGTCACCTCGGGCCTGGGCCTGGTGATCGGCGGCATGCACGTCCTGACGTCCGGCGACGCCGCGCACGAAGTCGCCGCGTCGGTACGGACCACGGGCCTGCTGCGGTCGCTCGGCCGCTATATGCCGGGCGTGCCCTACGGCACCGCCGGCCGAAGGCAGTCGGTGCCGGGCGGCTGGCTGGGCTACCTGCCCGAGCGCGTCGCGCACCGGCTGGGCCTGCTCAACGACCAGCTGGGCCCCGGACCCGAGTACGACCGCCGCCCGTGGCGCCAGCACGACTGGTTCCGGGCACGGCCGTTCGCCGCGTATCCGGTCAACACCCTCGACGCGTCGAAGGTGTTGGCGAACATCGACAAGCAACTCCGGAACCTGGGCATCGACGACCCGGGCCGGGAGAGCGTCCAGCACCTGCTGTCGGGCCGGATCACCCGGGCGCTGCGCCGCGAACTCGGGGGCTCCGGCGCCTCCGTGCCGGTCCGCGTCGGCGGCCCCGGCTGGCGCACCATCCGGATCGGGGGCCGCTCGGTGCGGGTCCGCGCGGAGCTCGTACCGGACGAGGGCGGCCAGGAGTTCGTCGGCCTGTGGCCGGGCACCGAGACCGAGGACGGCCGGGTCGCCACCACCGTCCTCACCACCGGCGTCAGCCAGAACCGGGGCAGCGACATCGGCACCCTCATCACCGAGAACGTCCACACCGGGAACGCGATCGCGCCGGCGGCCGGGCCGTCGTTCCAGGAGACCGGCTCGACGCGGCAGCAGGTGTCCGCGGAGCAGTCCGCGACGCACGCGAAGAACTGGCGGGCCGTCTCGAAGGGGCCGCACGCGGAGTTCCGGACGCGGTACCGGTTGCGGGTGACGCTGGAGGTGGGGACGAAGCGGGGGGAGGCGCCTGCGGGGCCGGTGCGGGCGGGGGCGCCTGCGGCGGGCCTTCACCCCACCCCGCCCCTTCCCGAAACCGGGGGACTTCGTCCCCCGGACCCCCCAGTACGCCCTACGGGCGTGCCCTCAAACGCCGGGCAGGCTGAAACGCCGAACCCCCGCCACCGCCTCCTCGTCGACGAGGAGATCGGCTCGATCACCGACCTCGTCCCGGTGAGCCTGATCCGCCCCGGCACCCTGCCGAGCACGGACACTGCCCCCGGCACGGGCGACACCGGCACGGACACGACCCCCGGCACGGGCACGGAGACCGGCACGGGCGACACCGGCACGAACACCGGCCCCGGCACGGACACGGACCCGGCCCCCGACCCCCTGCGCCCCCCGGAACCCACCCTCCCCGCCCCCCGCCTCACCGTCCTCACCGGTGAAGCCAACCCCCTGCGAGCCCAGGACCCCGCCGCCGCCCTCACCGCCTGGGCCGCCGTCCCCCACCCGGACGGCACCACCCGCCCCTTCCAGATACCGGCGAACGGCATCCTCGTCCGCGACGTCGTCGGCGACGACCGCGTCCGCGCCGCCTCCACCGTCGCGCTCGGCAAGGCGTACGACAACCGGCTGGCCGGCGCGGACGGCGAGCTGACCGGCGACGAGCTGGGCCAGGCGCTCGTCCAGGCCATGCGCACCCCGCTCACCGCCGAGGGCACCGCCTCCGCCCAGGCGCTGGAGGACGCGTCGGGGCCGGGCCCGCTCAGCGCGTTCTTCCACGAGACCTCCCCCGCGTGGGGCGGCTACCGTATCGACGGCCTCACCGAGAACACCTTCACCGACCACGCCTCCTCCGCCGTCGCCCTCTACACCCGCCCCGACCTCACCGCGGCCACCCTGCTCGCGGTCGCCGACGACACGGGCCTCGAGGCGCCCGAGCAGTTCGTGTACAGCACGGCCTCCGACGGCTCGCAGGGCACCACCCAGAACACCCTCATCGGCGGCACGCCCATCCTGCGGTCGGACGCCATCGGCGCGGCCAACCCGGTCGTCAACGGCACCGGAGCCGACACCGCCGACGACGACGGCCAGGCGGTGGGCCAGGAGACCGCGTACCAGGAGAACATCAAGCCGGCGCGGAGCCGGGCCTTCCTCTTCGCCGTCCCGACCACCTGGCTGGCCGTCGCCGAGGTGGACCGGCAGTTCAAGGACGGCAAGGCCCCGACCTGGCTCCGGAACAACCTGGGCGGCACCCTCGGCCGCAAGCCCGAGGCGGGCGCCGTCGAGGCCGAGACCCTGGTCGTCGCGTGGATCCGCGAGGACATGGCCCGGAACCTCGGTCTGATCACCGACACCAACTTCCCCACCCGGGTCGGCGAGGCCTGGGACGAGGTCACGAAGGCGGCCACCACGTGGACGGAGGCGGACGCGGAGTACCTGGCGCTGCGCCGCGAGATCCCCGAGCTGCGGGAGACCGCCGAACGGGCGGTCGCCACCATGGCGGTGGCCCGCAGGAGGCGCAGGGACGCGCAGCGGGCGCTGGGCACGGAGTACACCGCGGCGGAACGCGCGTACGACCTGGCGGTGCGGGCCGCCGAAGCGGCGACGCCCGTGGAGGTGCCCGCCGCCGGCACCGTCACGGACCCTCCCGGCGGGTTCGCCGACCGGCTCCGGGCCGCCGCCGACCTGGTCACCCGGGCCCGTACGGAGCTCGGGGAGGCGCTGCTCCTCGAACTCCTCGTCACCTCCCCCGCCCCGGAGGGCGAGGACGGCCCGCTCGCCAAGGGCTTCGCCGACGCCGTCACCGCCGCCGAGGCCCGGGTCGACCGGGCCCGGAAGCAGCTGGTCCTGGCGACCGAGGCGATCACCACCGTACGGCGGAACGAGCTCGCCCGGCTGCTCGTCCCGGCCGACCGGGCGCGCGCGGATCGGCGGGCAGCCGCCGACCAACGGATGCGCGAGGCCAAGGAGTCGGCCGACACGGCGGCCCGGGCGATGGCCACGGCCGCGTCGGCCCTGGCGACCCGGCTCCAGAAGACGGCGGCGCAGCGGGAGCGGGCCGAGACGGCGGCCGACGAGTTCCACCGGGTGCGGGGGGAGACGGACCGGCTGACGCGCTGGCACCAGCTCCCGGCGGACACGGGCACGGGCACGGATGCGGATACGGGTACGGGCACCACGACCGGCACGGGCACGGGCACGGGCACCACGCCGGGCACCGGCACGGACACCACCGCCCCCGCCCCCGCCGTGACCGGTACGGACACCACCCCGGCCACGACCGGCACGGACACCGTCACCACCGCCCCCGCCGTGACCCGGGCCGGGCTGCCCGAACCCACGGTCACCCCGCATGTCGCGCCGACCCCCGACCCCGACACCGAGGCCGAGGCCCCCCGGGAACCGGTCTACAGCCGTGTCACCATCGACGTCGGCGACACCACCCGCCCCCTCGGCCTGACCGGCCCCGACGGCCGGACCCACCGCCTCATCGACGTCCACCGGGACGGCAACGGCTTCTTCCACGCCCTGGCCGAGGCCCGTGGCTACGGGGAGACCGCCAAGGAGCTGCGCGAGGCCGTCGCCACCGAACTCGACGGGGTCCCCGACGACTCGCCGCTCCTCAAACGCGTCACCCCGGACCGGCCCGACACCTTCACCGCCGAGGAACTCGCCGCCGCAGGGCTCGACCTGGGCACCGACACCCCGCAGCGCCGCGAGTTCGACGCCCTGGGCGTCATCCCCGACTCGGCCGGCGACGCCCCCGAACGCACGCACCAGCCGCTGAGCCCCGCGCTGCGCAAGGCGCTGGCCGTCGCCCAGCTCCTCCGCCCGGCCGACGCCGAACGCGACCTGGGCTGGGACCACGGTGCGGCGGACCTGTGGCCCACGCTGGCGGCCCGGCTCCCCGTACCCGGCAACCCGGGCATCCGGATCGTGACGGAGGACGGACTCCACCACGACCACGGCCCCGACCCGGACCAGCACCTCACCGCCGTCCCCCAGGTCGTCCTGCACCTGGCCGACAGCCATTACCAGGCGGTGCACCCCGTCCCGGAGCCCGAGGGCACGCCCGTCACACCGGCCCCGGCGACCCCGCCCGCGGAACCGGCCGAGCGGGGGCCGCTGCCGGCCCACACCCGACGGCCGTGGCTGCGGCCGGAGTCGACCGACACCGCACAGGACACGGCAGAGAGCACTGCAGAGGACACTGCTTCCGACAGCACCGCGCCCGCACCCGCACCCGTCTTCGACTCCGCCTCCGACCCGGCCCGGCTCACCGACCCCGACGGCCACACCTACCGGCTCGACGCGCCACCCGTGGACGGAAACCGCTTCTACGCCGCCGTGGCCATGGCCATGAACGGGGCCGGGCTGCGGAGGCCCGACAACAGCGAGTACGCGCCCGAGGACCTGTCCCGGCCGTCCGACCGGCCGCTGCCCGACACGGCGCTGCTCGACCCCCGGGCCACCTTCAGCGCCGAGGAGCTGACGGAGGCCGGGATCGTGCTCACCGCTGCCGAGCGGCGGAGGTTCGAGCGCAGCGGCGGCCGGCTGCCCCTGCCCCTGACCCTGACCCGGGAGCACCAGGAGGCCCTCGTCCGGGCCCAGTTGGTCGCGGCCCGGCGGTGGGACGCTCCCACCGCCCTGCTCGCGGCGGAACGCCTCGCCCAGGATGCGGAGCTCCATCTGACCCTGGTGCACGAGAACGGCACGATCGACACGTTCGGTACGGCGCGCGGTACGGGCGCCGACACGGAGAACGCCGTGACGGTGTACGAGCGCGGCGACGAGTTCCTCGCGGCGCTGCCCGAGGGCACCCGCAACCCCAAGGGCCCGTACAACCACCGCACCACCCCGGCCCCGACCCCGACCTCGACCCCGGCGGTCCTGCCGACGCCGCCCCCGGACGACACCCCGACCCCGGCCCCGGCCCCGGCACCAGCCCCGACCCCGGCCCCGGCACCAGCCGAGAACCCGTACGACGGCGACTCGGACGACACCGACCTGTACGACGACGACCGGCGCACCTACGACCGGCGCGACGCCGCCCCGTCCTACGGAGCGCTGCACGACAGCGACCCGTACACCCCCGCCTTCGCCGAGTTCGACGGCCTGCCCCGCCCGCGCGCCCTGTCCGACCCGGAGTCCGCTCCCGAGGTGCTGGACCGTGTCGGGCTGAAGGCGCTGGTGGACGACCTGGCGCTGGTGGTGCCGCCGGAAGGTGCGCCGGTGAGCCGGTGCCTGACGCTGCTGGGCAAGTTCCGGGACGCGCTGCTCCAGGGCCAGTGGGGCCGGATGGCCGTGCGGCACGCCTTCACGGCGGGCCGCCGCTCGGTGGACGACTCGGCGCTGCACATGGCCGGCGCGGCGTCCGGCCTGGTGGCGGGCCCCGGATGGGACCGGGTGGGCTCGTGGGACGCGGTGGCGGACGCGCTGCGGGACGTGGAGCGTGCGGGGCCGGGGTCGGTGGCGCTGGTGCTGGCGCGGCGGCCCGGGTCGGTGTCGGCGGAGCCGGGGCGGCGGCCGGAGGACGGGCTGGGGCACGCGTTCGCGGCGTACCACCTGCCGGACGGCGTGGTGTGGGTGGACGTGTCGCGGGACAAGGACCACCGGGTGCTGTCGGAGCCGCCGGAGATGACCCTGTTCGACGCGCGGGCGATGGTGATCGACCCGTCCGGGCAGGTGGTGACGGACCTGCTGCCGCCGTTCGCGGAGTCGTCGTCGACGGCGCACGCGCTGCTGGACGGGGCGGTGCGCGACGCGTACGCGGGCGTCGGCACCGGGGTCAAGTACCGCCATCCGACGCAGATCGAGGTCTCCGAGGGGCTGTTGCGGAGCCTCGGCACCCCGCCGGGGGAGCAGCCCGATCTGCGGAGGGCGGTGCTGGCGCGAGGGCCCGGGGTCAAGGTCGTCCTGGGCGAGGCGACGTTCCACTTCGACCCCGCCACCGGCGGGCTCGTCGACATCGCCTCGCCGTCGCTCGCGGGGTCGGGGTTCACGGAGGTCAGTTCGTACGTCCCGGAGGTCGTCGTCGATCCGGCGGCCTCGGTCCCGGGCGAGCCGCGGCAGTCCCTGGTGGAGGCGGAGGTCCGGCGGGGGCAGGTCCGTGACCGGCTGGCGCGCACGGTCGGGGAGGGCGCGACCTCGCTGGAGGACCTGCTGAGCGGTCTCCCGGACTGGGAGGTCACCGAGGCCGGCAAGGCGGCCACCGTCCATCCCCCCGCCCTGGACTACGACAACCTCTCCGCCACGCGTTTCTCGTCGGGGACCCCCGCGGTGGGCCGCGCGCTGGTCCTGAGCCAGGCCGTCGACGGGTCGCCGCACACGGACCTGCTTCCCCTGTTCATGGCGGGGAGGGAGTTCGGGGAGCGGGCCGTCGGCGAGTTCGTGGGCGCCATGAACCTCGGGCGCGGCGCGGTTCCGTCGGAACTCGTCCCGTTCCTGTCCGCCGTCCCCGATGTGGACGAGCTCTGGGGATACACCTGGACGGTGTTCAACCGGATCGGCGCCAAGCCGGTCAACGCCGCGCTCGCGCTGGCGCCCGAGAACTGGGTGCCGATCAGCAGCATGCAGCCGACGGCACCCCGGTCCGCGCTCGACGCCGTCAGGCGGGCGCTGAGGCCCGGCGAGCACGGCTCGCGGGCCTTCCTCGGCGCCAACCACGACAGGCTCAGCGCCATCGCCGAGGAGGTGCTGACAGATGTACTGGCGCGTCTGGCCCAGCTCCACCGGCCGGGCGGGGCCGTCTCGTACCCGTTCGTCGACGACACGGTCGGCGACGATCCGACCCCGCGTGCGCAGCTGACCGCCGCGCTGACGGGGCACACTTCCGAGGGGAATCGGATCGGCCCGTACGAGTCGATCGGCGTCCCGGAACTCCCGGGCCTGGACACCGGCGGCGGGCGGCTGGCGGTCCCACTGATCGTGGACGTGCTGCCGGCGAACACGCTCGACGGCACGAGAATCACCGAGGACCGGATCAAGCAGTCCGGCCAGGAGTTGGCGGATCTCGGCGAGGGGCTGTACGCGCGGGCGGTGGCGACCAGGGTGCCGCTGTCGCCCGAGGTGCTGCGCCGGTCGGTGGAGCGGATTCTGGCCGATCCGCTGGTCCAGCGGTTCGCCGGTCTCCTGGCGATGGCCGTCACCGGCGTGCCGCAGGTGGGTGATGCTCCACCCCTGCGGCTGCTGAACCTGGCGGACCAGCTGAAACTGGCCACGACGCTGGGCCGTCACGCCCTGGGGCACACCCGGTGGTCGACCGACCCCGATCCGGCGTACCGGCGGCTGGAGGCCCTGGTGCAGCGGGCGGACGAGCTGCTGGTGAACGGGTCCGTGCCGCTCGGTGCCGACCGCACGAGCTTCCAGCAGGCCGTCGAGAACGCGCGGCGGGGGCTGCGGCTCCTGCATACGGCACCGACGCCGGCGCCGGACGTGATCGAGTGGAAGCCCGAGATCGCGGCTCTGGACGAGTCCATGGTCCCGGTGGACCGGTTGTGGCACGTCACCCACCGGAATGCGGCGGACGAGCCGGTGGGGGTGTCGTCGCGGCGCGACGGGGAGTGGGTCGGGTCGTCGGGGACCTACGGCCTGCTGCCGGAGGTGACGCACCTCAGGGAGAAGCAGTGGGAGCCGTCGCCCGACGGCTCGGAGATGTCCGCGGTGGAGACCTACCGGAAGGCGCCGTTCGACCAGGTGTTCCTGGTGGGTCTGGACGGGGACGGGACCTCGGCGGAGCTGCGGCCCCGGAACCAGGACGATCCGAGCGTGGCGTTCCGCTACGAGGGGGTGGTGGAGTACCTCTTCGCGCAGGTTCCGGCGCTGACGGCGGCGCCGCGTGACACGCACGTGGTGGTGCTGGGCGCGGACGTGGCGGGCCCGCACGCGTACGGCCGCGATCCGCTGGAGTGGCCGATCGCCGCCTGGGTGCTGGCCGAGAGGTGGGACCGGTGGTCGTGGGCGTCCGCCACGGGCATGGAGATCACGTTCGGCTCGCGTGTCGAGGAGCTGACGGACGAGGAGGTGGACGAGCACGGTGAGCGGCGGCCGGTGCCGACGACCTCCCTTCGGCTGACGGACTTCGACTCGCTGGCCGGCGCCCGTCCGCTGCCGACGTCGGCACAGTTGGCCGAGTGGGCCGAGCGGCTGACCGGTGACCGGCAACAGGCGGACGCCGTCAAGCGGTGGTGGTGGGCGGTCCGGCTGGTGTACGGGCCGATGCTGGAGGACGACAAGCCGGCGTTCGAGGCCCTGTTGCGGGGCTTCCAGGCGCTGGACCAGCGGCGGAAGGCCCTCCAGCCCGATGCGCCGCTGCCCCTGCTGACCTGGGATCGTCTGCGGGCCCTGGTCGACGCGCACTTCGGTCGGCTCGGGCAGGACACGCCACCGTTGTGGGAAGCGCTGCCGGAAGTGCTGGTGGCGGCCGCGGATGAGGTCGGTACGCCCCTGGACCTGCCGGGCCCCTTCGATCTGACGCCCCGGTATGTCGCCGTGCGGGCATGGGATTCGGCTCCGGCGCCCGTGGTGGCGGGTCAGGCGCCTGCCGCCGACGAACCGGGGGGTTCGCCGATGGTCCTGGCGGCGGACGACGACGCCGCGCCGGCGTTCCAGGTGCCGCCCGTACCCGCGTATCCCGAGCTGCCCGCGCCCGGCGGCGAGGACGCCGTCGACCCCACCGGAGCCGCTCCCGCCGACGACCTCCCCGACGACCTCGCCATCGACCTCGCCGACGCCTGGGACGAGCACACGCAGGCCTGGTCCACGCTCGCCGAGGCTGCGGCCGTGGAGCAGGCCGAAGGCGACACCATGCTGTTGGACGACTCCTGGGGCGGGGTCAAGTGGGCGCGTACGGAGCTGGAGAACACCGAGGCACGACTGTGGGCCCTGGGCGTTCCGCTGGACACCCTGGCGGCGGCGCGGGGTGTCGACGAGGCCGACGGGGCGGCCGAGGTGCCGACCGTACCGAGGGACGCCGACCAGCGTCTGTGGATCGCGCGGGAGCTGACCGAGGCGGACCTGCCGCCCGGTCAGCCGCTGCCGGCCCCCGAGCCGGTGATGCGCGACGACGAGCAGCTGTCGGAGCAGGGGTTGTCGCCGCTGGACCTGACCCGCGTGCTGATGACACGGTCCGGCGCCTGGACGGACGCGCTGAACGCGGCGGCGGCGAACGCGGCGCGGCGGCTGTGGGAATCGGCGTACGACGCCTTCCGGGGCGCGGCGCCCGCCCGTGCCGTGGAGACCGACCTCACCCGGGCCTGGACCACCGCCGTTTTCCTGGTGCTTCCCCGGGAGCCGCACGCGGTGCTGGCCGACTCCCGGTACGCCGGGAGCGACTTCCACCACGCAGTGCGCCGGGTCGCCGATCACCTTTTGGCGGGCGGACCGGACCCGGAGACCTCGCTGCGGTCGGCAGCGGGTCTCGCCGACGACCTCCGGCTCGGGCTGGGCCTCCGGGAGCGCTGGAACGTGCCCGCCACCGGGGCCGACGCGCCCGTTGCGCCGACCCCGGAGGCGACCGGGCTCGTCGGCGACTACGCGGCCCTGGGTCGGGCCCTGGGTCTGGACCTGGAGCTGGACGCCGCCCTGCGTCGGGACGCGGAGGAGGACCCGGGCCTGGACCTGAGGGTGCCTCTGGAGCTGTACCCGGAGCTGGCGGACCTGGACCTGGACCCGGATCCGGACCTGGACATGGCGGACCTGAACCTGGACCCGGACCTGGACATGGCGGACCTGAACCTGGACCCGGATCCGGCGGACCTGGCCCCGGACCCGGAGCCGGACATGGCCCCCCCGGCCTCGGACCTGAGCCCGGACGCGTTCGGGTCCCCCGGCGGCACGCCGGTCGACCCGCCACCGGCCGACCCACTTCCGGTGCGGCGGCTGATCGCGGTGCAGTTCATGCACGGAGACAGAAGGGAGCCGCTCCTGACGGCGAAGAACGACCTCGATGCCTTGGCGTTCGAGGTGGCGTCGGCCGGTCTGCGGGGTGCGCTGCCGAGGACTCTTGCCATCGGGTACGGCGCCAACGGATTCGACGAGGAGCGTGCGAGGCGCGTAACCGATCTGTTCACCGGCTTTCTGGGCGGTGCGCTGACCACTCTTCAGCAGGGTTTCGCCGACGATGTGTCACGGCTGCGCGCGGCGGACTTCACGATCGACGCGTCTCCGGGTGGCCCGAGCCCCTCCCCCGAGGTGGCCGGACTCGTGCCGCCGGAGGAGTCGGAGCCGCAGGGGGCGGTCGAGGTCATCTTCTCCGCGGATGCGGAGCCGCATCCGGTTCCGCGAAGGGCTGTGCCGCTTCGGGCTCTGCCGGCGCTGACCCCTGTGTCGTTGGTCGGCAACCGGGGACTGCCCCGGAAGAGGGACAGCACCCTCAAAGAGCTGGCGTTCGGGCTGGCGTTGGCCGGTCTGCGGAACCGGAAGGCGAAGGTCTCGCTGCCGCCGGCCGACATCACCGGGTACGGCACCGCAAAGGTTCACGGTGATGGTGGCAGGACGCGTGCGGAGCGCGTGTCCAAGGAGTTCAAGCGCCTTCTGGGCGATGCGCTGGACACTCTTCAGCAGGGTTTCGCCGACGATGTGCCACCGCTGCGCCCGGAGCACTTCACGATCTCCGAGCGGCCGGGGGGAGAGTGGCCCTCCATGGAGGCCGCCGCGCGTGCCGGCGTACCGCTCGCGACGTTGATAGACCAGGCGACGGTCGGGATCACCCTCGCCCCGGACGCGGCGGCGGTGGCGACGCTGGATGTACTGCGCGGGAGTGTCCGGGAGCTGCGTGACGGTCCGTTCGACCTGGACGCGGTGGCCCGTCGTGTTCTGCGGCTGCCGGAGGGCACGCCGGTGGACGAGGCCGCGCGGAGGAAGCTGCTGGAACTGGTGGGGGATGCCGAGGCGGCCGGGCCTGTGGAAAGTCTGGCGGCCTTGGAGGCGGCCTCGGCAGCGGCTGCCGAAAGGCTTCCCGGGGGCGGTACGGAGGCCCAGGCCGTCGGCACCCTGCCGCTGTCCGGTCCCGATGAGGTGGGCGCGGGCATGGACCTGCCGGACATGGACCCGGAAGACCCGGATTCGGACTCGGACCTGGACTCGGGCCTGGACTCGGACCCGGACCCGGACCCGGACTCGGACCCGGGCATGGACATGGACCTGGACCTGGACCTGGCGGACCTGGACCTGGACCCGGACCCGGCGGATCCGGACTCGGACCCGGACCCGGACCCGGACTCGGACCCGGACTCGGACCCGGACTCGGACTCGGACCCGGACTCGGACTCGGACTCGGACTCGGACTCGGACTCGGACCTGGCCCCGGCCCCCCCGGGCCCGGACGCGTCCGGCTCTCCCGGCGGCTCGCCCGCCGCCCCGCTTCCGGCGCGGCGGCTGATCGCCGTGAAGTTCCAGAGAGTGCGGGAAGTCCGCGGGTTGCTGCTGGACCGGTCGAAGAGCGACCTCAAGGAGTTGGCGTTCGAGGTGGCGGCGGCCGGTCTGCGGGGGCAGCAGCCGGCGGTCCGTATCACCGGCTATGGCAAGAACCGTGCTGACACGGAGCGCACGACGAGTGTGTTCGAGGAATTCACCGGCCATCTGGCCGAGGCGCTGGACACGCTTCAGCAGGCTCTGGCCGGGAACGCGCCACGGCTGACCGTGGCGGACTTCGCGATCTCCCGGAATGCGGGGGAGAACAACCCGCCCCGCGCCGATGTCGAACTGCTCCGCATGGCGCGTAAGACGCTGGCGCAGTCGGCGACGGTCGAGGTCACCCTCTCCCCGGATCCGGCACCGGTCGATGCGCGCCTGCCCGGGTCGCTTCGGGCGCTGCCGGCGCTGATGCTGGCGAGGATCTCCCGTCTGCGCCTGACGGATGAAGCGAGAAGTGACCTTGCGAGTCCGGCTTTCGCGGTGGCGTTGGCCGGTCTGCGGAACCAGAAGGCGAAGGTCTCGCTGCCGACGATCGACATCACCGGTTACGGCACGGCTGCTGTGGGTGGTCCGGCGCGTGCGGCGAGTGTGTTCGAGGAATTCACCGCCCGTCTGACCACTGCGCTGAGGACTCTCCAGCGGGCTCTGCCCGAGGACGCGCCACGGCTGAACGTGGCCGACTTCGGGATCTTCCAGAAGGCGGGTGGCAGACACCCGTCCACTGCCGTGGCCGGATCGCTCCGTATGTCGCCCAAGCAGCTCTCGATGCACGCGACGGTCGGGATCACCCTCGCCAGGGACGCGGCGGCGGTGGCGACGCTGGATGTGCTGCGCCGGGATGACGAGGTACTGCGTGGCGGCCCGTTCGATCTGGACGCGGTGGCCCGTCGTGTTCTGGGTCTGCCGGAGGACGCGCTGGTCGACGCGGACGTACGGGACAAGCTGTTCAGGCTGGTACGGACTGCCGAAGCGGCCGGGCCCGTGGAAAGTCTGGCGGCCTTGGAGGCATCCGCGGCAGAGGAGGCGGGGGCGGAGGAAACGGTGGCGGAGACGTCGCCGGGAACCGGTGGGGCACCCTTGCCCAGGATCCTGCCCAAGCTCAGCAAGGCACAAGGCCAGGCCGCCGAACTCCTCGCCAAGGGGCTCGACAACAAGGCGATCGCCAAGGCAATGGGCATCAAGGTCAGTACCGCCAACACTCATATCTCGAAGGTGTACGAGAAATGGGACATCCATGGAAGTCGGACGGCCAGGAGCCAGGAAGTCGCCCTCCTGCTGGAGAGCCTGGATGGACGCCCCCGTTCGGGGAAAGCGGCGGCGAACTCCGGGAGGACATACTCGCCCGCAGACCTGTCCAAACTCAGCGATGCTGAATTGCGGGTCGCCGAACTCGCCGCCGCGGGACTGTCGAACAAGCAAATAAAAGATGAACTCGGCATAGAGATCAAGACCATCTCGAACCACCTCTGGAGCGCGTACGTCAAGTTGGACATCAACTCCCGCGAGGAACTCGCCTTCTTCTTCGACACCCCGGAGGGACGTCCGGAGAGTTCCGCACCGGAGGGTGCGTCCGGGGCTGGGGCGATGGAGTGGGAGCCCGTGGAGACACCGGTGGCGGGGCCGTCGTCGGAGCGGCCGGTGACGCCGGGGCCGTCGATGCCCGGTCCGGAGGAGTCCGACCCGGAGGAGTCCGGGTCGGAGGAGTCCGACCCGGAGGAGTCCGGCCCGGAGGACGCTGCCGCGAGTCCGGCGTTCACCGCGCCGGTCGATCCGCCGACGGCCGCCCCGCTCCCGGCGCGTCGGCGGCTGGTCGCGGCGCAGTTCAGGCGGGACTACAAGACGATGTTCCCGAAGGCGCAGAGGGACCTCAAGGAGTTGGCGTTCGAGGTGGCGGCGGCCGGTCTTCGAGGTGCGCGGCCGGAGGTCCGTATCACCTCTTACGGCTACAGCAGCAGTGGTATGCGGCGTGCGCAGTCCACGTCCGACGTGTTCGCCGGCTATCTGGACGATGTGCTGACCACTTTTCAGCAGTGGCTGCCCGAGGACGTGCCGAGGCTGCACGCGGCGGACTTCATGATCCCCCCGGGGTGGAGTGGTCTCCGGCCCTCCACCGAACTCACCGATGTGCCACCCGCGGTGTCGGCACGGCAGGTGACGGTCGAGGTCGCCTTCCCCCCGGAAGCGGCGGCGGATCCGGTTGATCCGCGAAGGGCCGGGCCGCTTCGGGCGCTGTCGGGGCTGACCGGTGTGGAGTTCGACCCCGTCACGGACCGCGTGTCCGGGGAGGGACAGAACAGCCTTGAGGCAAAGGCGTTCGAGACGGCGTTGACCGGTCTGCGGAACTGGAACGCGAGGGTCGCACTCCCGACGATCCACATCACCGGGTACGGCGGCACAAAGCACGGCCATGACATGAGTCTGCTGCGTACGGAGCGTGCCACCGGGGCTTTCATCCGCCGTCTGGACGACGCGCTGAATACTCTTCAGCAGGGTCTCCCCGAGGATGCGCCGCGGCTGCGCGCGGAGAACTTCACCGTCCATGCGGAGCCGGGTGGTGACCGCCCGTCCGATGCCGCGGTCGCGCTCGCCGGTGTGCCGTACGAGGAGCTGATGCGGGGGGCTACGGTCGGCTTCACCCTCACCCCGGAAGCGGCGGCGGTGGCGAGGCTGGATGTGCTGCGCGCGCGCGACGTCGAGCTGCGTGGTGGTCCGTTCGACCTGGCCGCGGTGGCCCGTCGTGTTCTGCGTCTGACGGACGGCACACCGATGGACGACGCCGCGCGGGGGATGCTCTTCGGGCTGGTGCGGGATGCCGGAGCGGCCGGGTGGGCGGGAAGTCCCACGGCCTGGGAGGCAGCTGTCGAATGGCTGCACGGGGGCGCGGCGGAAGACGATGCCGTGGCCGCCTTGTCACTGTCCGGTCCCGATCAGGTGGGTGCGGCGGAGCGGTCGCGGATGTTCGGGGCGCGGGCCAGGGCCGAGGAGGTCCTGGAGGCGGCCGGGGCGGACGAGGACGCGTTCGTCAGCCGACTGCTCCGTATGGATCCGGGGATCGAGCCCGACTGGATGAGCCGCGAACAGGCACTGAAGCTGCTGACCCGGGCGATCCTGGTGGGGCGGGAGGTGTCCGGCCCGGGTGCGGCGGTCGTGTACGACCTGGAGGCGCGCGGAGCCTACGGGACCACTGCCGTGCACACGGTCCAGGACGGAGTCCCGGGGCGCGGACGTGACTTCGTGGGCGACCAGCCCCCGCTGGTGGATCTGGCACGGTTCCTTACCCCCGATGGTATGGAGTTCGCGCCGTGGCGGAACCCGGACCAGGACCAGGACCAGGACCAGGACCAGGACCCGGGCCCGGGCCAGGTGGACACGCCGGCTCCCTACCCGGTGACCATCACGCTGGACGAGCGGGATCCGGACCGTCTCCGGCTGACCTTCGGGGATCTGACGGAGGACCTGTCGGTCGACGAGTTCCTGGCGCTGACGGCGAACGACCCCGCTCTGACGGGCCAGGACCCGAACACTCCCGTACTCCTGTTGTTCTCGGGACCGGGGCTCGGCACGGCGGAGCTGGCCACGCGGCTGGCGACGCGGCTGACCGGCCATCCTGTGTGGTGGACCCCTTTCCCCACGGTATGGTCCGACCCCGCCGACGGAGGTCTCCCCGTGCTCACCGTGCTCACCGTGCTCACCGGAGCGCCCGTCGGCGCGGAGATCTGGCAGAAGGCGGTTCCGGTCGAGCCGCGGTCCGTCCGGCATGCCCCGCTCCCGGTGCCACCACCGGCACCGGGCGGAAGGGGGCTCGGGGACGGCGTGCCCGCGGCAGAGGGGGCGGTGGCGGAGACGTCGTCGGGAACCGGTAGGGCGCCCTTGCCCGGAGAACTGCGCGAACTCAATGACACGGAGTACAGGATCGCCAGACTCGCCGCCCGGGGGCACAGCGGCAAGGCGATCTCCACAACCACGGGCTTTGAGCTCAGTACCGTGAAATGGCACCTCACCAACGTCTACCAAAAATTGGGCATCACCGCGGCGAAGGGGGCGCACAAGCGCCAGGAACTCGCCGCGCGGTTCGGGTTCCCGAGCAAGGCGTCGTCGGGACCCAGCAAGGCACCCTCGCCCGGAGACCTGTCCAAACTCACCGAGGCACAGAAGCGCGTCGTCAAGCTCGCCCACCAGGGGTATGCGATCCCGGATATCGCCCGCATGCTCAAGATCAAGGCCAAGACGGTTGCCAACCACCTCGCGACCGCGCGCAACAGGTTGGGGGTTCACGACGACCAGGGCTTCGCCCCCTTCTTCGACACCCCGGAGGGACCTCCGGGGGGACCTCCGGAGGGCTCCACGCCGGGCGATGCGTCCGACGCCGGAGCTGCGTCCGAGGCGCCTGCGCCCGGCGCTGAATCCGGAGCCCGATCCGGGGCGATGGAGTGGGAGCCGTCCGGGCGGCCGGCGCCCCGGGCGTCGTCGTCGGGGCAGGCGATGCCCGGTCCGAGGATGCCCGGCCTGGAGGGGGCTGCTCCACGGATCTTCATCGCGCCGGTCGAGCCGGTCGCGCCGGTCGCGCCGTTCGAGCCGCCACCGGCCGTTCGGCCCGAGGACAGGCCGCTGCGGCCACTCCGGGAGCTGACCCCCGTGGTGTTCTGGGCCCAGGGCACGGAGCATCTGCTCGGGGAGCCGCGGCAGACCGTCCGGGAACTGGCGTACGAAATGGCGCTGGCCGGTCTGCGGAACCGGCGGGCGGATGTCGCGCTCCCGCCCGCCCACATCACCGGGTACGGCACCGACGCCGAGGGCACCAAGCGGGCGCGGAACGCGCACCAGGAGTTCACCGGCCTCCTGGGCGAGGCGCTGGAGAAGCTTCAGCAGGACCTGCCCACAGGTGAACAGCCCCTGGACGTAGCGGACTTCACGATCACCCGGCAGCACTCCGAGTGGCCGTCCGAGGAGGCGGCCCGACTCGTCGGCGTGGAGCAGGCGGACCTGGCGCGGTGGGCGACGGTCGCGGTCGCCCTGCCCGGGGACGCGGCGGCGTTCCAGACGCTGGACGTGCTGCGCGGTCGCGACCGGCGGTTCCGGAGCGGTCCGCTCCGGGTGGACGTGGTGGCCCGCCATGTCCTGGGTCTGCCGGCCGGCGCGCGGGTGGACGAAGCCGCACGTACGCGGCTGTTCGAGCTGGTCCGGGCGGCCGAGCAGGCCGGACGGGCGGGAAGCGTGGCGGAGCTGGGGGCGTACCGCCTCGAAGGGCTGGGCGCGACGGGGCGGGCCCGGCGCACCTGGTTCACGGTGGGGGGACACCGGATCGACGGTCTCAACTGGCTGGGTCCGGACGTCATGGAGGCCATCGGGGGCCTGGAACTGGACACCGCCGGAAGCGATGTCCTCGTACCGGCTTCGGACGGCTCGCTGACCGTCCTCGCCGGTCCCCGGCGGGCGACGCCGTGGCCGAAGGACAAGGATCTGTACGTCGTCGGGGGCGAGGAGCGGAACGGCAGGGTGGTGGTGCAGCTGGTGGACGGCACGACGGAGGACGTGGAACTGGAGGAGTTCGTCGAGCTGGTGGCGGCGGACCTGGCGCGGGCGCGTCTGAAGCCGGGCACCCTGGTCGTGCTGGCAGTCCCCTTCCTGGGCCGCCACCGCGAGCGGCTCCAGCGGCTCGCGGAGCGTTCCGGCCTGGAGTTGCGGGTGCACAGCGGCGAGGTGCGGGTCACCCGGCGGGCCGACGGGAACGGTAGGACCGGTAGGACCGGTGGGACCGGTGGGCTGAACACGACGGCCGGCATCGACACGGTCACCGGACGGCCGGGAGTCCCCAAGGGCGCCTGGGTCTCGATCCGGCCGGGCGAGGGGCCCGTTCTCGACGACCGCATGCCCGGCTGGTGGGCCGATGTGGTGTCCTTCCCCATCGTCGACGAGTCGACGGACGTGCTGATCGGCGACGCCTCGTTCCCACCGAAGGAGTACGCGAACGGCTTCGAGGAGGACTATGGCGGCCGGGCGACGACGTTCGTCCACTACAACAGCGCCCTGGACAAGGTGAGCCCGGAGCGCCCGCTGCCGACTCCGGGCCCTGAGGACGAACCGCTCTCCGAGGAGACGGCGCACCGCGTGACCGCGCACGGCGGACCGGACTACGTCGACCTGGTGGTACGGGACAGGGCCACCGGCCGCCTCCGCGTACGCAAAGTCCCCAAGAGGACGGTGGCCCGGTGGGCGGCGTGGAAGACGTCCCATCTGTCTGAGAAGCACTGGATCGACCTCGGCATCTGCTGGTCCGGGACCCCCAGGAACCGTGCCCTGCCGGCCCCCGACACCGCAAGCCCGGCCCTGACCGGTGTGTTCGTGCCCGATCCGCTGGCGGAGGTCGCGGTGGGGCAGGAGATCGCGAACCAGGCGCGGCGCTGGGTGCGTGCTCCCGAGGGCCCGCAGCGGATGGCCGCGCAGGACGGCAAGTACGTGCGGTACCTGGACACCGACGCCAGTGGGCGGTACCGGGTGTGGCTGCTGTTCCGGCCGGAGCCGCTGGACACCGAACTGGACACGCTGGCGCGGTCGGCCGGGCTGCACGTCGGGGACGGCCCACTGACCGAGAAGGAGCGGGCGCGGCTCCGGGCGCGGACTCTGCGTCTGGTGCGGGCGCTGAAGTCGGTGTTCGGCGTCCGGGTGCAGGACCGTTCCGACTTCGGGGAGCTGCTGTCCGGGGTGGCGGCGGTGGAGGAGATGTGGCGGGCCGACCCGGCGTTCGCGCAGGCGGGTCCGCTGACACTGGATCTGCTGGAACGGGTGGTGGCGGAACGTCCGGAGGCCGGCGGGTTCGGGCTGGACCAGGAGGTCGCCGTACAGGTGCTGGCCGCCGCGGCGGCGGAGCGGGCCACCCGGCGCGCGGCCCAACTGCCCCCGGCCCGGATGAGCGAGTCCGAGTTCGTGACGCTGCCCAAGGCGGTGCTGGAGGCTGCCAAGTGGGTGAATACGGACGCCATGGTGGGCGAGACCGTCCACGCCCTGGGGCTCTCCGGTCCCCGTGCGGTGCGGAAGCCGGAGCGGTCACGGATGTTCTGGGCGCGGGTCAAGGCCGGGGAGGTGCTGGACGAGCCCGGTGCGAACCTGAACGAACTCGCCGTACGGGTGCTCCATCTGGGCTCGACCCTCCACGTCGACGAATGGGAACTCGACAACCTGCGGCTGCTGCTCACCCACGCGTTCGCGGCGGGGCGGGACGCCACCGACCCGGACGTGGCGGCCGCGTTCCACCTGGAGCGGAACGGGATCCTCGGGTCCACCGCCATCACCACGGTCACCTCGGTCATGACCGATACCGATACCGACATGACCGACGCCGACGCCGACGCCGATACCGACATGACCGACGCCGACGCCGACGCCGACGCCGACACCGACACCGAGGCTGAGACCGAGGCTGAGGCTGAGACCGAGGTGAAAAAAGGGTACGGCCGTGACTTCACGGGTGCGGAGCGGAAGCCGGTGAACCTGGCGCAGATCCACACGTCCGCCGGCCTGGTGGAGGCGCCGTGGCCTCGGGTCCCGTATCCGGTGGGCGTCGTGGTGGACGAGGACAAGCCGGACCATGTCGTAGTGACCTTCGAAGGCTGGACGCTGCGCATCCCGGGCACCGAGTACCGGGAGGTGATGGGGAACGACCGCGCCCTGATGCGCCTTCACCCGGACGTTCCCCTCGCCCTCTACGGTCGGGGGCCCGGCATGGACGAGCTGGCGGAGTGGCTGGCGCTGTACCTGGGCCGTCCCGTGTGGTGGACCGATGTCCCGACGCACCTGTCCGAGCAGAGCGGGGACGGACGTACGGTGCTCACCGCGCAGCCCGGATCCGCTGCTGACGGAGGCTGGCAGGTGGCGCTGCCCGGCGCACCACACTTCGCCGAGGACGCCCCGCCCCACGTCCCGCGGCCGTGGCCCGGGCCTGCCGTGGCCGGAGGATGACGTGCCGTGGCGTTCCCGACGGAAGCACAGCAGGCACAGCAGGCACATCGAGCACAGCGAACGAGGACAAGATGAGTGAGTCCAACGGCGAAGCCCCCGCCGCCCCGGTCGCCCCGGTCGACCACGCAGCCGGACCCGCGATCGACCCCGTACCGCCGGAGGACTTCGTCCGGGCCGCCAAGGCCGCGCCGAACCACTGGCTCTACCTGACCGACCCCACCTGGCGCGGTGAGGCCCCGCCGCCCGAGTGGGCGGTGGTCGGCCAGTGGCGCGCCGACGCCGACGGCGAGATCGTCGAGTGGGTGGACAACGACGACTACCGGCCGTCGCCGGGCGCCCGGGGCTGGCCCGAGCCCACCGACGACGTGGACCGCGCCATCCAGCTCGCCACCACCGGCTACGGCCCGGCCTCGGACGTCACCGCCGCCCTGGCCGGGGCCGAGGTGTCGATGCTGGTCACGGCGGAGGGCGAGCCGGTACGCGCGTCGGCCCCCGACGGCACGGCGGTGGTCCCGGTCTACACCTCGCCGGGCCACCTCCACCGGACCGGGCCGCTGGGCTTCGAGCTGGTGCGGATCGCCGACGTCCTCGACCGGATTCCCGAGGGGCACAGCCTGTGCCTCAACAGCTCGGCCGCGGTGAGCATGGTGCTGGCCATGGAAGGGCTGGCGGCGGCACTGGCGAAGCGGACGGACGGGAGCGAGCCGGCCACGACGCCCTGACCCCGATGCCCGGTTGGACCAGCGACGACCCGACGACCGACAGCCCGAGAACCCGAGGACCCATGAGCGAGCCCACCACCGACACGCCGACCACCGACACGCCCACCACCGACACGCCGACCACCGACGCCGACGCGACCGCCGCCACCGCCACCGCCACCGCCACCGCCACTGATCCCGACGCCACCACCGCCATCGACCCGGCCCCGCCCGAGGAGTTCGTCAAGGCGGCCAAGCTCCTCCCCGACCACTGGCTCTACTACGTCGACCCGACCTGGCGGGGCGAGGGTCAGCCGCCGGAGTGGGCGGTGGTCGGGCAGTGGCGCACCGACCTGGACGGCGAGATCATCGAGTGGCAGGACAACGAGGCGTACAAGCCGTCCCCGGACGCACACGGCTGGCCCGAACCCCTGGACGTGATCGACGCGGCCATCCAACTGGCCACGACCGGCTACGCCCCCGCCGAGACCGTCACCCGCGAACTGGCCACCGCCGAACTGGCCGTCCTCGTCGCCCTCGACGGCACCCCGGTCTCCGCCGCGAAGCCCGATGGCACCGCCGTCATCCTGGCGTTCAGCTCCCCCGCCTTCCTGCACCGCTACGGCGAGCTGTCCTTCGAGCTGATCAAGACCCCCGACCTGCTGGACCGCCTGCCCGCCGACCACAGCCTGTGCGTCAACCCGTCGGCGACGGTGAGCATGGTCGTCGACACGGACGCCCTCCGGGCAGCGGTGGCGGCAGCCGAAACGGAAGCCGAAGCGGAAGCCGCGACCGCAGCCACGTCGAGGGTGCCGACGGAGAGCGGCGCCCTCGCGAACGACCCGCCCACCTCGGCCGACGACGCCGCCACCGACTTCGACCTCGACCTCAGCGACTTCGACTTCGGCATAGCAGAGGACGACGTCCGGCCCCCTGCCGAGCCCGCCTCCGAGCCCCCCGCCGAGCCCGCCTCCGCACCGAGTGCATGGGGTAACTGATCCACCGGACTGCCCCGCAGGACAGACGGCGACCACCGCCCTCGTGCAGCGCGGGCACGCGCGGCTCGGGAAAACCTTCCTGGCGCCTGATCCGTGATCAACCGGCGGCCACCGCCGAGGCGGGCAGAGTTGGGTGGCCCCAGGTGCAATCACACGCCGGTGCGCCGGTGCGCCGCCGCCCTGGCTCCCTAGGCTGCCGGTGTTCATGCCCGCCTGCCCCATCCGCCGGCGACGACACCGAGGCTCCCGTACCTCACAACACCTCCCGCAACCACCCAAGGTGACGAGCCATCATGAGTGAGACCGCAGCCTTGTCCCGGTTCCGGGCAGTGCGCCGGTGACCCGGAGCGGCCGCCGGTCGCGCTGGTTCGGCCAGGGCAGGGAGCGCCGCCGCGAGGTGCCCGCCGTACCCGGGGCGGAGTCGCCGCGAGCGGCCGGGCCGGGGGCCGGGGACGGGCTGCTGGTGGAGGAGTACGACGGCCTGCGGCTGCTGCGCACCCCCGACGACGACACGCTGGATCCCACCGACCTGGCCGACCTGGTGCGGGCGCTGGCCGGCGAGGCCGAGCACACCGTGACCGTCGTCGCCGGGGCGGGCGCGACGCGGGCCGCCGGGCTGTGGGCCCGGCTGAGCACGCTCCTCTCGGTGCTGCGCGACGACCGCGTGGATACGGTCCGGCTCGTCATGTCCGGGACCGGGGGCGGCCGTCCGGACCGTCCGGCGCTGGCCCGCCGTCTCGCGGACGGCTGGAAGCTGACGGTGATCGCGCCGGACGGCCCCGTGTTCGTGGTGCCCGGTGGCACGCTCTTCGCGCACGGCAGCTGGTGGCGGTTCGCGCCGGGCGCCGAGCCGGACCGACTCGGCGCCCGCCAGCCGGCACCCGACTGGCAGCCCGCCGTGGAGGCACTGCCCGCACGTACCGACGGCGGCTACCTGATCGATCCGATCCCGGCCGGTGTGCTGGCGCGCTCCGGGCAGGCGGCCGCCCCGCGTCCGGGAGACCTGTGCTACGCCGTCCCGGTGGATCCCCGGGGGCCGTTGGTGCTGCTGGGCATGCCGGAGGACGAGGACATCCTCGGCGGGGAAGTGAGCGATCTGCTGGGCGAACTGCCCACGGCAGTACGGTCCACCGTGCGGCTGGCTCCGGGCGGCCCACGGGACGTGCTGCGTACCGGGCAGGCGGTGGCCGAGCGGCTCGGCGCGGGAGTGGTGGTGTACACCGGGCTGCCGTTCCTCGGCCCCGGGGCCGGCGGCGGGGCCGCGCCGGTGCGGTCGGTGCTGGTGGGCGCCGACGGGGAGCCGAAGTGGCGGCCTTTCGTGGACTCGGTGATGTGCCTGCCCCCGGCGGAGGACGGCACCGTCCCCACGCCGCGGCTGCTGCGCTGGGAGTCGCCGGTGACCGGCGAGCAGACGGGGACGGGCGTCGTGCGGCTGTCGGAGCACTGGCAGGCGACGGTGACGCGGGCGGGGCTGTACATCTCCGGGACGGAGGGGGAACCCTCACCGGTGCACCAGCCGGTGGACGCCGAGAGCCCGACCATCGAGATCGGCCGCCCCGGGGAGGAACTCGACGCCTCGCTCTGGCCCGTGCTGTCCCGGGTGCTGACCTCGCTGTGGCCCGACGTCCGCCGCCGGGTACGGCTGTACATACGGGGCACCTGCCTCGACGGGGGCGTCGAACTCCGACGTATGGCGGCCGAACACGGCATCCGCGCCGTCCGCTTCACCGCCCCGCCTCTCCCGGCCCCGCGCCGGGCGGCGGGGGCGGCTCAGCCGGGCGGCCTGACGGCACCGGCAGGTGCCCAGCAGGGCCGGATGGCGGGGGCCCGACAAGGCGGCCCGGCGGCACCGGCGGCGGCCCGGCAGGGCGGCCCGTCCGCCTCGGTGGGTGCCCAGCACAGCGGCCAGGCCGCACCACCGGGGGATCCGCAGGGGACAGTGACACCGACCGGAGTTCCGCCCGCCCAGGCAGCGGCACAGGCAGAGGGCACGTCTGCCCGGGCGGCAGCACCGGCGGGTGCTCAGCACGCCGCGCCGGCACCGGCGGGGGATCCGTACGGCCGGACAACGGCATCGGCGGGGGATCCGCACGGGACGCCGGCACCGGTGGGGGATCCGTACGGCCGGACAACGGCATCGGCGGGGGATCCGCACGGGACGCCGGCACCGGCGGGGGACCCGCACGGCCGGACAACGGCGGCGGCCGGGAGTTCGCCTGCCCAGGCGGCGGCACCGACCGAGGAGCCGGCCCGGCTGCCCCAGGCCGGGGGGAATCCGGCCCAGCAGGCGGTACGGGCTGCCGCATCGGCCGAGGGCATGCCGTCCGGCATGGCTCCGGCCGCCCCAAGGGCAACGGCACCCGCCGCGCCCACCCCCGCCCGGCCGCCGTTCGCCGGTGCCGCGCGCCAGGTCCTTGCCGAACTCAGCGCAGCGGACGGGCCGTTGGCCGAGCCTGAACCTCCCGTGCGGCCGGCTGCCCCCGTACCGCAGAGGCGTATCCCACAACAGGAGCACCCAGCACCCGACGGGCCGCTCCGCGCGGAGCGAAACCCCTCCCGCCCGACGCCGGGCACGCCGGAACGCCCGGAACGCCCGGAACGCCCGGAACGCACCGAGCCGCCGAAGCCGTCGGAGTCTCAGCTCCCGACGCCCGCTCCGCTCGGCGAACCCACCGCGCCTGACGGGCTGTTGGCCGGCATCGACCAGTCGGCACGACCCGCCGCCCCCGTAGCGGCGACGGACACCCGCAACCGCGCCGCCGCGCCGGCGCCGGGCGCTCCGGAGCACCCGGAGGCAGCGGAACCTCAACTCCCGCCCGTCCGGGTCACCACAACCACGCCGCAACCCTCCGAACCCTCCGAACCAACCGCAGCAGATGGGCCGTTGGCCGGCATCGGACAGGCGGCTCAACCCGCCGCCGCCCCCGTAGCGGCGACGGACACCCGCAACCGCGCCGCCGCGCCGGCGCCGGGCGCTCCGGAGCACCCGGAGGCAGCGGAACCTCAACTCCCGCCCGTCCGGGTCACCACAACCACGCCGCAACCCTCCGAACCCTCCGAACCAACCGCAGCCGATGGGCCGTTGGCCGGCATCGGACAGGCGGCTCAACCCGCCGCCGCCCCCGTAGCGGCGACGGACACCCGCAACCGCGCCGCCGCGCCGGCGCCGGAGCGCGCCGAGGCGCCTGCGCCGCCGGTCGTACCGGGATCGTCCCCGGTGCGGCCGGAGGGGAGCGACCCGGCGGAAGCCCGGCGCGCGCCCGCCCCGAGCACCGCGACCACGCCGTCGCCCTCGGCAGGGGCCGGGGAGGCTCATCCGGCCTCCTCCCGTGGGCCGCACATGTCGCAGCCCACCGAGCTGCCCGAGCGCCAACGTCCGCCCACGGCCGGTGAGTTGCCGGAGCGGTCCCGGCTGCCCGCGCCCGAAGGGCCCACCGTCCCGTTCCACCCCGGGCACATCAGCACCGAGGACGAGCGGCGGGCGTTCCGGGAGCTGGCCGAGGACGTGTGGGAGCGGCACGGGGCTGCCGTGGCCCGGGCCCTCATCCGGATGCCCGCTCTGCGCGCCCAGGAGCAGGAGGCCGCCCGCGCCGATGTGATCGCGTTGCACATCTACCTGAACTCCCCGGACGGCCCGCTCTCCCCCGAAGCGGTCGTCCGGGGGCTGCGATCCGGTGACGAACGCCTCCTGCCCTACGTCGCCTGCCTCGCCTCGGCGCTCCGCCGTCTGCCCTCCTACCGGGGTGTCGCCGTGCACGGTGCCGGAGACGTGCCCCTCGACGGCCTGGTCGCCGGCGCCCTCCTGCGCGACCCGGCCCCGCTGGGCGCCGTACCCGTAGGGTTCGGCGGACCGCTTCCCGGTGGGCCGCAGTACGTCATCTGGTCCGCCACCGGGCGGCGGGTCCGCCAGCTGACCGACCGCCCGAGCAACGCAGCGGCCGTCGAACAGGTGCTGTTCGCGCCGGGCACCCGGCTGCGCGTGCTCGACCTACGGCGGTCCGGCCCGGCCCCGCTGATCATGCTCCGCGAGTTGCCGCCCGACGCCCAGGGCGCCCCGGGCGACCCCCTCCCGCAGCGTCCCGAACTCGACGACGCCGACCGCGCCGTGCTCGCCCGGCTGGACGACACGCTGCGCGGCCGATCCCCCGCGCCCGGTGCCTTCGCCTGGCCGGGCCTGTGCCACGGGCCGATCGGCCCGGCGCACACCACCCCGCAGGCGCCCCGTACGGCGCCGCACGCCGACTGAAGATCCGAGAACGGAGACGACATGCCTCGTCAGGAGCGCACGGGACCCGGTGTCCCCGCGGTACGCCGTGCCATCGCGGTGCCCGCCGCACCGGGGGAGCCGGATGCGTCCCTCATGCCGCCGGAGGCCTCCGGTTCCCCTTCCGCCTCCTCGGAGGAGGCGTCCCGGGCGTCCGTTCCGGAAGGGACGTCCGGCAGTACTCCGGCTCCGTCGGGGGCCCGGTCCGGCGGCCCGGCGGGGGAGTCGTCCGAGTCGTCCCCCGGGGCCTCGGTCGGCCGGGAGCGCGGGCGGTCCGAGACGTCCGGGGCGGCGGCAGCCGCGTCGGCCGCCCCGGTCGGATCAGTTGCCCCGACCGCAGCGACCGCATCGACCGCAGCCGCGGCATCGGCCTCCGACGACGACACGCAGGTCACCGCAAGCGTCGGGGCCGACGGCGACGACGGTGAGCCGCCCTCCGGCCGCCCGGCCAAGGCCCTGCTGGCGGGCGCGGGCATCCTGGGCGCGCTGCTGCTCGCCGTACCGCTGCTCTTCATCGGCGGGGATGACGACGACCGGTCTGCCGAGCAGACCGAACCGGCCTCCGGTGTGGTGCTGCCGAAGGAGCTCCGACCGGGTGCGCCCACACCGGCCTACGGCACCGCGTCACCGACCGTGAGCCCCACTCCGACCACGAGCGCCGGCGGTGCGGGCTCCACGGACACGGGCCGGAACAAGCCGGGAAGCCAGAGCGAGAGCCCCGCCGCCACCGGGACGGAGAAGTCCACCTCCGCCTCCGGCACGACGACCACGGCGTCACGGACCCCGAGGGCGGCCTCGTCCCCCAAGGTGGTGGCGCAGCCCGCCGTCGACATCGCCAACAGCAAGAACGTCATGCTGAAGAACGCGAGCACGGGCATGTGCGCCGACCTGGGCGGCTCGGCCAAGGGGAAGCTCGGCGCCGGGGTGTTCCAGGAGTACTGCTACCGGGGCACCGTCGACAACCAGATGTGGGACTTCGAGGTGCGCTACAAGGGTGCGGGCGCGGACGGGGCGGACGTCTTCCAGATCCGCAACGTCAAGGACGGCCTGTGCATGGACCTCCCGGGAACCGGCGCGGTCGCCATGCGCACCCACGTCAGGGAGGGCACCTGCACCGGAACCACCGCCGACAACCAGCTGTGGTGGCTGGAGAGCCGGGCCAACGGCCAGTACTGGATCCACAACAAGGCCAGCAACGGCATGTGCCTGGAGGTGTGGGGCGCCGACGGCTCCGGCGGCCCCGACACCCGGCTGGGCGTCTACCCGTGCAGCCCCACCGACGACCACGAGTGGATCGTCAACTGACCTGGCGTGACCTCACCTGAGCCCAACCGGTCCGAGTCGGCACACCGGGCAGGACATGCCGGTGTGCCGGGTCAGATCAGGCCGGAGCGTATGGCGTGGGCCACGGCGTGCGCGCGGTTGCGCAGTTCCAGACGCTTCATCAGACCGGACAGGATGTACTTGATGGTGCGCTCGGAGTACGAGAGCAGTTCCGCGATCTCCGACAGCTCCTTGCCGTCCGCGATCAGCCGCAGCACATCCGCCTCACGCGGTGTGACACCCGACGCCGTCAGGCCGTGCGGGGTGAGGACTTCGCGGTGGGTCCACTGGACCTGCTCCATGAGTGCGCCCTGCAGGGCCGGCGGAAAGCTGCCCCCGCCCTCCGCGACGGTGATCAGCGCCCGCACGAACGCGGCGGGGGTGAAGGAGTCCCGCCACACCACGGCACGTACCCCCCGGTCCACGGCGGTGAAGATGTTGGTCTGCCACTGCCGGCCGACGACGAGCACGAAGCGTGACTCACGGCGGTCGGACAGCGCGGCGAGCACGTCCAGGGTGCCGGCGTCGGCGGAGTCCACCGCCACGACCGTCACGTCGGCCTCGCCGGTTCTGCTGGGCGGAACCTCGGTGATCCGCCGGTCGAACTGGAGATGGTTGGCCAGTCCGGCACGTATGACGGCATCGGGGGCGTGGATCGCCACCCGAACGGTGAGTGTGGGCGCCGACCGGGGCATTCGCCCTCCACTGGGTACCAGAGTGACGGCACGACATCAGGCTTAGTGAAGGGCACGGATATCGCACATGTCACAGATGTCATGGTTGGGGAGTCTGAGCAACGGGAGGCCGATGCTGTCATGTTCCCGCCCCATGATCGGTAGGCAAATACCCCCCGTGCACCAAGGAATAGGGAAACCTGGCGCGAGTTCTGCCACCCGACAGGCTCACCGCGCCGGCCAGGCCGGAGCACTGCTGGTCAGCACCGCAGTGGCCACCTCCGTACGGGACCGCAGTCCGGTACGGCTCAGCAGCCGCGTCAGCCGGTTGGCGACCGCGTCCTCGCTCACGCGCAGCACCGAGGCGATCCGGCGGTTGCTGAGGCCCTCCGTGATCAGAGTGGCGAGCAACTGCTCGTTCTCGACGGTCACCTGCCGACGGCCCGGCACGGCCAGCCCGGCCTCGCGCATCGCCGTACGCGCATGGAATCGCCACAGTGCGGCACCGACCTCGCCGAACAGGTCGTACGCCTCGTACAGCAGTTCCTCGTAGCCGGTCCCCGAACGGGCGGCGGACATCAGGACGACCGCCGTCTCGAACGGCTGCTCACGCGCGCGGGCCAGCTCCACGGCGGCCGGCAACCACTCCCGTCCACCGCCAGGACCACCGGGGCCGCCCGCAGCCGCGACCCGCGCCGACGTCAACCACCACAACAACCGGGTCCGTTCGCCCCCGGTGCGCTCCGCGAGCGACTCCAGGTTCGCCAGCGCGTCGGCCGCCTCGGGGACCCGCCCGGCCTCCGCAAGGAGTTCGGCCAGGAGGGCCCACAACTCGTCGGTGCCGTAGGCATGTCCGCGCTCGCCCGCCACCGCCAGTGCGCGGCGCAGGATCCGCTCGGCCTCGCCCGTCTCGCCGAGGGCACGCAGCACCTCGGCCTCGGCCTGGTCCAGGAAGAGTTCCAGCGGCCCTTCCTGGAGGTTGCGCGCGCTGTCCAGCAGCCGTCGCGCACTGGTGGCGCGCCCCTTGGCCAGGAGCATGGCGGCCGTCCGGGCGGGGAGCAGATGGTGGCTCGGCGCCGGGTTGAACGCCTGCCGGTTCGCCAGCATCCAGCGCGCGACCGCCAGCGCCTCGTCCCAACGCCCTTGAAGGTGCAGCCACAGGAAGCGGGTGTACGGAGGCATCCACTCCGGCGACAGACCGCGGAAGGCCAGCAGTCGCGTCGCACCGTGCAGATCCCGGGCGCCGAGAAGCTGATCGGCCGCGGCCATGCTGAGAGCGTGCTTGGAGTCGAGCGTCATGTCAGGCCCGTACGGAGCGCTCATCAGTTGCCGGAACCGCTCCGGTCGTCCGAGCACCCACTCGGCACAGACCCGGAACCACTCGGGGTTCCACTGCTCACGGGTGCCGGTCCGCCACATCGGCTCGGTCCGCGCCAGCAGATCACGCGCCTCGAGCCACCGCTCCGTGTTGCCGAGCGCCAGCGCCTGGCCCGTCAGGGCCGCTATCGGGGGCAGCGGCAGGTCCCGCCACCAGTGCGCGGAAGCCATCCGGGACACCTGCGCCCAGTCCTCCGAGGCGGCCGTCGACGCGACCAGCAGCAGGGCGACGTCCTGGAGCAGGTCATCGGTGAGGCTGTCGGCGGGGTCGCGCAGGATCTCCTCACCCGTGGCCCGCGCGCGCGAGTAGTCGCCGACCACGTAGGCGGCCTTCGCGTACCGCAGCAGCATGTGCTCGCGCGCCCCAGGATCCTCGATCAGGTCGAGGGCCGCCCGCAGGTACCGCAGCAGGACCGGCCCCTGGACATCGGGAAGCAGCCGATCCGCGGTCCGTACCAGCTCGTCGACGGCCCGCCCCCGGTCGACCAGCACACCCGCGTCCGCGATCCGGTCGGCCGGATAGGTCACCGCATCGGCCTCCGCCAGCAGGCTGCCGCCGCCCGCCTCCGCGGGCAGGCGCTCGCCCCCGGCCCCTTCACCCCACAGCTCGGACACCGCCGCAGCCGACAGCCGCGCCCGCTCCAGCGGCCCGAGCCCTTCCCGGACGGTGTGTTCCACCAGAGGCAGGCAGAACATCCAGCCCCGGACGCCCCGACCACCGTCGCACGGCCCCTCCGAGCCGTCCGCGCCCTCCTCCGGCCGCGCCGGTTCCTTCAGTTCCGCCACGATCCCCGCGCGGCCGAGTGCACGCAGCGCGGCCCGTGTCTCCTCGGCGGACAGCCCGGTCACCGCCGCCGTGCGGGTCAGCGCCGCCCGGCCCAGCGGCCACAGGATGCTCAGCGCCCCGGCCACCGTCCCGTACGGCTCACCGAGCGCCCGCAGTTCCGCGACGAGCGGGTGGTCGTCGGGCAGCAGCGGCACCGGAACGCGGACGCTCAGGAAGGCGTGGCCGTCGGCCACCCGGATCGCGCCCTCCCGTACCCACCCGGTCAGCAGGGCGTCGACCGCCGCCGGCACACCACGGCCGAACTGGTGCACCCGCCGCACCAGATCCGGCTGCGGAGTCGCCTGCAACCGCCCGGCCACCATGGCGGCGACCTCCGGCTCACCGAGCCGCCGGAGCACGAGGGAGTACGAGGACAACTCGCCCGCCAGCCGCTCCACGGGCCGCCGACTCCCCGACCGGGCCGACGCGTTGCCGACCTCGGCCTCGACCCCGCCCTCGACCCCGCCCTCGACCTCGACCTCGACCTCGACCTCGCCCTCGACCCCGCCGTCGCCCCCGACGCCTGTCCCGCCCTCGCACGCCGCTCCACGCTCGACGACGGTGACCAACAGTCGGACGTCCGGCGGAAGGAGACCGTCGCCGCCGTTTCCGCCCAGCAGGCCGAGGGAGTCGGCGTCGGCATGTTCGGCGTCCTCGATCACCACGACCGCCGGCCGTGCACCCCCTGCCCGCCCCGATGCGGCTGCCGCACCGAGCACCAGGCCCATCGCCACCGGATCCCCCGCCTCGACAGCGGCCAGCGCATCCGTGTCGGACCGCACCCTGCCTCGGCCACGCCCGGCCCCCGGCGCCCCGGCCCCCGGCACCCCAGGCCCGGGGCCGGGGCCGGGCCCGGCCGACCGCGCCATGGGCAGCGCCCGGACCAGACGCAACGCCAGCAACAGAGGGTGTTCCGTGTCCCCGGCCGCACAGGCCAGCGGCAGCACCGCGACCCCCTCCGCCCGGAGCCGCTCGCAGAGCGTGCGCACGAACGCGCTCCGCCCCACGCCCCGTTCACCCCGGACGACGACCAGACGCGGCCCGTCAGGATCCCTCAGCCGCGCCTGGACATCCCTCAACTCCTCATCCCGGCCGACCACTTGCTCGTACGAATGGTCCAGCCGGGCGGCAGTGCCGCCAGGGACCAACTCGGTGTTTCTCCGACCTGCCACAGTCCGTGCTCTCCTAGTGCCGCGTAGGTTGCCTGGCAGGCCGATTCCCCGTCAGGGCAAACCCGGTCGACCGGACCTTAAGGGCGACTGCAATTATTGCTGCGCCCGGTGCGTAAACGGCAGGGACCGCCACGCGATCCCCGCTGGTCGTGGGACGCCGTCGGAGATCGAACGGCGAGGCCCGGCTGTCCGGGCGAAGGAAGCGACGAACGAAGCGAGGAGTCGCCGTGCCGCCGAACCCCTTGCCCGTGGCGCACTCCGGTCCGATCGGCCGGGACACCGAGATCGCCGCGATCGCCCGTGTCCTGCGCGCCACCACCGAACCCAGCACCCTGCTCGTCACCGGCGGACCCGGTTCCGGGAGGACCACGGTGCTGGAGGCGGCCCGGTCGGCGGCGGTGGGTGACGGTGTGCGCGTGCTGCGACTGCCCGTACCGGACGCCTTCGAGGGCTGGAGCACCGACGGGCCGCCGAACCCCGGTGAGCGGGACGAGCAAGGGGCGGCGGTCGCCGCCGGACCGCTCGCCGACGCGGTGTGCGGGCTCCTCGCGAAGATCCGTGACACCCGCCTTTCGGCCCGGTTGAACGCCGTACGCCGCGCCCGGTCACGACTGGCCGAAGACCGCCCCGCGCCCCACGCGGATCCCCAGGCCTCACCCGCCGCGCTCGCCGTCCTGGCCGCGCTGGGCGAAGCACTGACGACCGCCGCCCACCGATCCCCGCTCGCTCTGATCGGCGACGGCATGGAACGGCTGCCGCCCGCGACGGTCGCCGCCCTCGCACTGCTGCTGCGGGTGTTCCGCCCGGCGGGCCTGCCGGTGGTACTGGCCGCCGGGCCACCGCACGCACCTGGTCACCCGCCGACTCACCGCGAGGACAGCGGCACGCCCCTGCTTGCCGCGGTCGACCAAGTCCTCGACCTGCAGCCCCTGCATCCCCGAGCCGTGGCCGCACTCGTCGAGCGTCGCCTGGGCCGCCCTGTGGAACGGGAACTGGTCGAAGCGGTGACCCATGACCTCGGCACACTGGCGGGCAACCCCCAAGCCCTCCTGGCCCTCCTCGCCGACCTGGCGGACAGCGCCGCACTGCCGGAGGTGGACGGCCGACTGGGTCCCCCGCAGGCCCGTGGTGCTGTCACCCTCCCCTTACCGGTCACCGCACACGCCGCCGACCTGATCCGTCTCAGCCTGATTCGACTCAGCCGGCAGGGACGCCTTCACCCCGGCGCCACGGTGACGGAAGCGGCAGCCACCCTGGCCCACCTCACCCACCGCGCCGACCTGTTCCTGCCCGACCTGCACCGCCTGACAGCCACCGGCACAGACACCGGCGCCTCGCACACCGGGACGCCGGCCCAGGCCACGGACGCCCTGTTCCGAAGCGGCGTACTCACCCTGGACCGCGACCGGGGCGAACGTATCGCCTTCGCGGTGCCCGCGCTGGCCACCGCACTGCTGACCCTGCCCAACCCCGGCCACCCCTCGCGCACGGTCCCCGCACTCCACGCGGCCGTGATACGACCACTGGTCGACCGCCTCGGCCCGGCCGCCGCAGGAACCGGCCACCCCCGGCTCGCCGACCACGTGACAGCCGCGGGCCAGGCCCTGGAGGACGCCACAGCCATCCCGCTGCTCCTCGCCGCCGCCCGCAAGGACACCCGCGCGGACCAGCCCCGCGCCTTGCGCGCCTACACATCGGCGCTCCGCCGCCTGCCCCCGGACGACCCCCGCACCCCTGCCGTACTGTGCCGGGCCGCCGCGCTGGGTCTGGCCCGCGCGGCCCACGCCGAGGTCCTGGAACTGGAGGAACCCCTGCGCGCGGCCCTGGAAACCGCTCCGGACGCCGCCCGGCCCGACCGGCACAGCGCCGAGGCCACCGCATCTCTGCACTTCACCGCGCAGGCCTGGACCCTGTCCGCCCTGCACGAGCACACCCTCCCGGCCGATCCCCCCGGCCACCGCGCGCTGACCGCCGAACTGCTCGCGGCGGCAAGCCGGTACGGAATCGGCCCGGAGGCTCCACCTGCCCCCTCTCCGACCGCGACACCGGCCCGCACCTCCGAAGCGTCGCTGCCCACCCCGGCCGAACTGCGCCTGCTGTCCGCAGCCACAGGCAACCGCACCCTGTGGAACCGCGCCCGCCGTGCCCTGCCCCCGGAGGCGCTGGACGGGGCGGGCGAACTCCGGCTGCGGGCAGCCGCATCGTACGGCGACCTGGCAGGCGGCCTCCGAGCGGTGCTCGGCGACCGCTACCGCGCCACGGGGAACAGCGCCGCCGCCCGCCACCACGCCATGGTCCTCGCCTACCACACGGGCGACTGGGACGCCGCCCTGTCCACAGCCCGACGCATCGAGGCCCGAACCCGCGCCACGCACCCCGCCTCCACTGCCGGTCACCCGGCTGTGCGCGCCCTGGCAGCCGAAATCCACTGCTTCCGGGGCGACCTGGCACGGGCCCGCAGCTGGCTGGAACTGATCCCCGACACGCTCGCCCACCCCTTGGCCGCCCGGGTCCGCCTGACGGTCCGCTCCTGGTCGGGACGCCCGGACGAGGCCCTGGAGGGCGCCTGGCGGGATGTGGCACGGGCGCGGGAGGAGGCCGGCCTGGCAGCAGGCACGGAACGGCTCCTGCTGCGCATCCTGCGCTTCACCCTGGACAACGGACCGCACAACGGTCCGAACGGCCGTCCGCACAACGGTCCGAACGGCCGTCCGCACAACGGTCCGGACGGCGGTCCCGGCGGCGGTCTCGACGTCGACCGGCCGGAGGCCCGACGCGTCGTACGGGAACTGGCGGCTCTGCACGACGAGACGGGCTCTCCCCTGGCGTACGAGGCGCTGCTTCTGGCGCGAGGCGTGGTGCACCGGGACGCGGAGAGCGCGCGAGCGGCCCACACGTCCGCGAGCGGGCGCGGCGACTTCCCACTGGCCCTGGAGTGCTCCCGCGTCCTGGCGGAACTCGACACCGACCCCAAGCCCTGGCTGGCCGACATCGCACGGGAGACGGCCCGGCTGGGCATAGCGGGCCCTGGCCGCACCCCGCTGTCCGGTACGGCTCAACGCAACGGCCTGCCAGGGCCCCGCCGCCCGGCCCGGCCGGGCCTGAGCGAGCAGGACGTACAACTGATCACGATGGTCGGTGAAGGCGCGACCAACCGTCAGATCGCCGCCCGCCTGGCCTGCAGCGAGAAGACCGTGGAACAACGCCTCACCCGGCTCTTCCAGCGCACCGGCCGCCGCTCCCGCGTCGAACTGACGACAGCCTGGCTGGACGGCGCCCTGGTGCCCCGCGACGAAGAGGAGGAGGAGCGGACGTAGGACCCGCCACCGGGCTGTCCGAACCCGGGCTGCCCGCACCGCTGAGCCGGATGTGCGGGCGCTCGTGAGGCGATTGCTCAGAGCCAGTCCCGCCGCTTGAAGATGACGTACAAACTGGTGCAGACAACCGCCATCAGTGCGATCGCGAAGGGGTATCCGAACCCCCAGCGCAGCTCCGGCATGTGGGTGAAGTTCATCCCGTAGATCGTCCCCACCAGCGTGGGCGCGAACAGGATCGCCGCCCACGACGAGATCTTCTTGATCTCCTCGTTCTGCTCGAACCCCGCCTCCGCCAACGCCCGCATCTCCGCGTTCTGTTGCTGGGTGACGAGGGTCGCGTTGACGGTGAGGATCTCGGTGAGGGCCTGGCGGAAGCCGTCGACGCGTTCGCTGGTGTGGGTGACGTGGTCGGCTACGTCGCGGAGGTAGCGCTGGAGTTCGTCGTCGGTGCCGTACTTGGAGAAGCCGGCCATCAGGGCGTGCAGCATGCCGACGAGGGGGCGGGTGGCGCGCTGGAACTCGACCATCTCGCGGGAGAGTTCGTAGATACGGCGGGATACCTCGGGGTCGCCGCGGAAGACCTCGGTCTCGATCTCGTCGACGTCGTTCTGGACGCCGGAGACGACGGGGAGGTAGCCGTCGACGACCGCGTCGAGGATGGCGTACAGGACCGCCTCCGGGCCGAGTCGCAGCAGCTCCGGCGTCTCCTCCATGCGGCGGCGGACCGCCGAGAGGTCGGGGGCCGCGCCGTGCCGGACCGTGATGACGAAGTCGGGTCCGACGAACACGTGCAGCTCGCCGAAGTCGATCTCCTCGGTGGCGTCGAGGTAGCGGGCGGCCCGCAGGACGACGAAGAGGGTCTCGCCGTAGCGTTCCAGCTTGGGCCGCTGGTGTGCCTCCTTCGCGTCCTCGACGGCGAGGGGGTGCAGGTCGAACTCCGCGGCCAGGGAGTGCAGTTCGTCCTCGGTGGGGCGGGCCAGGCCGATCCACGCCATGCCGGCCGGCTGCTCGCGCAGGGCCCGGAAGGTCTCGGCGAGGGTGGCGGTGGCCAGGACGCGGACGCCGTCGCGGTACAGCACCGCCTGGACGACGCTGCCGGGCTCGGACGGCTCGGGGGGCGGCGGCGGATCGGCGGGCGGCCGCGCCGGGCGGGAGGCGGGTGGCTGCGACGAGGGCGCGGCGCCCGGCAGGGCGCGACGCCAGGCGGACTTCCGGGGAGTACGGCGCTCGGGCATCGCGGCTGCCTCTCGGTCGAGACGGAGACGGAGACGGTCGAGTCGGTCGAGCCTACGGCTGCGTGATCTGCGTCCCGCGGAGGGAACGGCGTGATCACGGAGCAGGATATACGGGGCGAACGGCATCGACGTGAGGCGCCGGGCGGCGGATTCGGCGGGCGTCGCGGACGGCAGCGGCCACCAGGTGTCCGCAAGCCCGGCTAGCTTGCCGTACATGACGAAGACGACGGCCGCCGCTCCTGTGCTCGGCACCCGCGCGCTCAATCGCGCGACCCTCGACCGGCAGCTGCTGCTGCGGCCCTCCGGGCTGTCGCCGAAGGCGGCGGTGGAGCACCTTCTGGGGCTTCAGGCGCAGAACGTCAAGCCGCCGTACTACGCGCTCGCCGCCCGTCTCGACGGTTTCGTCCCCGAGGAGCTGTCGGCGCTGATGGCCGACCGTGAGGTCGTCCGGATCGTCACGATGCGCTCGACCATCCACACCCACACCGCGGACGACTGCCTCACGCTGCGGCCGCTGGTCCAGCCCGCCCGCGACCGTGAGCTGACGTACTTCCGCAAGGGCCTGGCCGGCGTCGACCTCGACCGGCTGGCCGCTCTCGCCCGCGACCTCGTCGAGGCCGGGCCGCGCACGATGAAGCAGCTGCGCGAGGCCCTCGCCGAGGAGTGGCCGGACGCCGACCCGCAGTCCCTGGCCGTCGCCGCCCGCTGCCGGCTGCCGCTGGTCCAGGTCACCCCGCGCGGACTGTGGGGCAGGAGCGGGCAGGTGGCGCTGACCACCGCCGAGCACTGGCTGGGCAGGCCCGCCGAGCCGGCCCCGACGCCCGACGCGGTCGTCCTGCGCTATCTCGCCGCCTTCGGACCGGCCTCCGTCAAGGACATGCAGACCTGGGCCGGACTGACCCGGCTGCGCCCGGTCTTCGAGCGGCTCCGGCCGCGGCTTCGCACCTACCGGGACGAGCACGGCGTCGAGCTCTTCGACCTCCCCGACGCTCCGCGCCCGGACCCGGACACCCCGGCCCCGCCCCGGTTCCTGCCCGAGTTCGACAACCTGCTCCTCTCCCACGCCGACCGCACCCGCGTGGTGCCCGAGGAGCACCGGGGCCGCAGCTGGCAGGGCAACCAGGCCTACTGCACCCTCCTGGTCGACGGCTTCCTCGCGGGCGTGTGGAGGCTGGAGCCGGACGCGCTCGTCGTCGAGCCCTTCGGCCGCCTCACCAGGGCCCGGCGGGAGGACGTGGCCGAGGAGGCGGCGCGGCTGCTGCGCACGATGCACCCGGGGCAGCCGTACGACATCCGGTTCGGGACCGTCGTGCGCACGTGACGCCTCGTCGCGGGGCGTGGCGAGGGGCCCTCACCGGTGATCGGTGAGGGCCCGGACGTTTGGATAGAGGGCGCTGCGGGCCGCTCGTGGAGGCTCGCAGCGCCCCCTGGTCATTCACCTGAGGGGTGCTCAGGAGTGCTTCTGGGGCGGCGCGGCGACTATGAGTTCACCTGCGTCGTCACCAGGCTGGAGAAGGTGGTCAGCCGGGTGTAGACACCCGGGTAACCGGCCTCCGCGCAGCCCTCGCCCCAAGAAGTGATACCTGCCAGGACGCCCCCGATGAGCAGGGGACCGCCGCTGTCGCCCTGGCAGGTGTCTACGCCGCCGGATGTGTATCCGGCGCAAACCATGTCGGTCGCGACGAAGTCGGAACCGTAGGAGCTCTTGCAGCTGGTGTCGGACACGATCGGGACGGTCGCGGTCCGCAGCTGGTTGGAGGAGCTGCCGTTCTCCGAGGTGGTGCCCCAGCCGATGATGCGGGCGGTGGTGCCGGCCGCGTACACGCTGGTCTGGGAGGAGGAGACGTACGACGCCGTGGTGTACGGCATCGAGGTCGCCAGAGTCAGGACGGCCACGTCGTCGCCGTTGGTGGCGTCGGTGTAGTCAGGGTTGATCCAGATCTTGCTGACCTTGCTGACCGTGCCGTTGGTGCCGTTCAGGTAGGTGCGGCCGCCGACCACTCTGACGCTGGACGTGGTCTCGCCGACCATACAGTGGGCGGCCGTGACCACCTTGGTCGCCGAGACGAGGGTGCCGCCGCAGAACTGGTTCTGCGAGGCGTCCGTGATCTGCATCATGAACGGGTACGTGGTCGTCGTGGTCGTCGTGCCGCCGACGATCGGCTGGGGCGCTGCGACAGCGGTGGGGGCGCTGAGCAGAGCGGTCGCCGCCGCGGCGGCGGTCGCCGCGAGGACGGCGGCGGTCTTCTTGACGGTGAGGCCGAACATGGGTCTCCTCGCTGGGTGTTGCCGGTGGGGGGTCGCGCGGGTGTGGGGGTGTGCACGGGGGTCGCGGGACCGACCCCCGTGTGCCCGGGCGAGCGGCACGCCCCTTACGCTAGGACCCGCGGGCCCTCCTCCCAATGAGGGAACCCCCTAGGGGAGTTGGGGCAGGGAAAACCCTCGGTCGCCCCAGGGAACCCACAGTCGCCTCTCAGACCCCGCTCAGCGGGCCCGCGCGGGGCGCGCGCCCCGCGGATTCCTCACTTCGCGTGACGTCCTGCGGCCAGTCGGACGATGTCCACCCGCGAACGGATCCCCAGCTTGCGGTAGACCCGGGTCAGGGTCGCCTCGACCGTCTTGACGCTGATGAACAGACGCGCGGCGATCTCCCGGTTGGTCGCGCCCTCCATCACCAGCGCGGCGACCTGACGCTCCATCGCGGCCAGCCCCTCCAGCGCGTCGGCCGCGGGCGGCTGCGCGGCGACGGGCGCCGGACCCGCCGGATCCTCGGCCGCCGCCGCGTCCACCTGACGCAGCCACGGCAGCGCGCGGCACCGCCGGAACAGCCGCGCCGCCTCGTCGTACGAGGTCGGTCCCGGCCGGCGGGTGCGCAGCCGGGCCAGCGCGAAGGCCGCCCGGGCCTCCTCCAGGCCGTATCCCAGCTTGGCGAGCCGGTCCTGAACGGACGTCAGCCGGGCCAGCGCCGCCTCGTGGTCGCCGTGCGCCGCCCGCACCAGGGCCTCCGCCCGGTCCAGCACCGCCAGCACGCTCTCCCGGCCCAGCCTGAGCGCGTGCTCGCGGGTGACGTCGATGACGTCCTGCGCCTCGCCCGGCTCGCCGACCCGCACCAGCGCCTCGGCGAGGTCGCCCTGCCAGCGGCCGCGGGCCGGGTCGGTGATGCCCAGGCCCAGCTCCAGTTCCCGCACCCGGCGCAGCGAGGCGACCGAGCCCGCCGCGTCCCCGGCCACCAACTGGGCGTGCCCCAGTGCGGCCAGGGCCCGCGAGAGATACATCTGGTCGCCGTCCTCCCCGGCGTGGTCCGCGGCCTCCCGGGCCAGTGCCAGAGCCCGGTCCACGTCGCCGCCGGAGGCCTCCGCGAGGGAGGCGAGCATCGCGGAGGCGCCGAGACCGATACCGGAGTCGCGGGCCAGCCGCAGGCTCTCGCGGGACAGGTCCAGGGCGCGCCCGCAGTGCCCGGAGCGCAGTTCGGTGTCGGCGAGGAAGCGTTGGAAGTGCACCTCGCTCTCGACCATGCCGCGCCGGCGCGCCTCGCGCAGCAGCGCCGTGATGGTGGAGCGGGCCTCGGGCAGCTGATCGCTCATCAGCAGCCAGCGGAACCGGGCCGCGCCGACGCCGTTGTGATGGCACGCCACATACGGGTCCTGAGGTTCCTTCAGGGCCCGCTTGATGGTGGCGGGGGCGTTCGGATGGCCCATCAGGGTCTCGGTCGAGGCCTGGAAGGACAGCGCCATCAGTTCGGTGCGCCGGTCGCCGCCGCGCGCGGCCAGCTCCGCCGTGTGCGCGGCCTCCTGACGGGCCTCGGAGAAGTCGCCGTCGACGATCAGCTTGCGCCAGGCCAGCCGGTAGTGGACCAGGGCGAGCAGTCGCGGGTCGTCGCCGGCGTCGGCGAGGGCCTGCGGGAAGACGGCGTCGACCTCGCCGAGGGACTGCCCGGCGGCCTCGATCACCACCTCCCAGGCGCGGATCCGGTCGGCGGGCACGGTGGCCCGGGTCAGCACCTCGCGCGCGACGTCCCGGGCGAGGTCCACCTCGCCGGCCGTGATCGCGTCCTCGGCCGCCTGGAGCCGGCGCTCGTCGGGGGCGGGCGTGCCGTCCGGCGGGGTGTGCCGGGCGGCGAGCAGCCCGAGCGAGGCGGCGACCGAGGGGGCTCCCCGGTCCCGGGCCAGCGCGGCGGCCTCGGCGAGTCGGGCGGCCACCTCCGGATCGGTGCCGGTGGTCGCCAGGGCGAGGTTGCGGGCCCGCTCGATCGGATCGGAGGCGGCCGTGGACAGCGCCGCGTGCGCGGCCCGACGCTCCTGCACGGGCGCCTCCGCGTACAGGGCCGCCGAGATCAGCGGATGCGCGAACCGTACGGCGGGGCCCTCGGGCTCGGTCGCCAGCAGCCCGAGCTCGGCGGCCTGGGCGGTCTCGGCCTCGGCGTTCTCCCGGCCGGCCGCGTGCAGCAGGGCCAGCGTGGGCCGGGCGCCCGCGCTGGCCACCAGCAGGGTGCGGCGGGCGTCGTCGGAGAGCAGGTCGAGCCGGCTGAGCACCAGGGCGCGCAGGGAGGTCGGCACGGGCAGCGGCTCGCCGGGGCGGGGCGGGGTCGGGTTCTCGCCCAGGGCGCGGCCCAGCTCCAGGGCGAACAGGGGGTTGCCGCCGCTGGTGCGGTGGATCTCCCGCATCGTCGAGCGGGGCAGGTCGGTGTAGCCGCGGTGGTCGAGCAGGGCAGAGACCTGGGCGCGGGAGAGCGGGTTCAGCCGGACGGCGAGGGTGTCGGGCGGGGACGCGCGTAGATGACGGTCGTACTCCTGGCCCTCCGTGCGCACCGCGCACAGCAGTTGGACGGGGGTGTCGCCGAGGCGGCGGGCGGCGAAGCCGAGGAGTTCGGCGCTGGCGGAGTCGAGCCACTGCAGGTCGTCGGCGACGAGCAGCACGGGGCGCTCGGCGGCCAGGGCGCGCAGCGCCGACAGCACGGCCAGACGCAGGGCGAGGCCGTCGCGTTGCAGAGTCGATTCGCCGCGGCCGGTGAGCGCCGACTCCAGGGCCGTGCGCTGGGCGGCGGGCAGCTTGTCCGAGATCTCGTCAAGGACCAGACCGAACAGATCGGCCAGGGCCAGGAACGGGAGGTGGGATTCGGACTCGGTCGCCGAGCAGCGCAAGACGGTGCGCGCCGGGTCGCCGTAATCCGCGGCCAATGCCCGCAGCACGGTCGACTTTCCTATTCCGGCGGGGCCGTGGAGCAGCACACTGCCGCCGCGCGCCAGCTGGTCGCGGGCCGACGTGAACAGCTCCTCCCTGCCGATGACCAGGTCGGGGCGGCATCTGGCAGGCTCCTTGAAGTCCCGTCGCACGGTCACCGCTCCCCTCCTAGTGTCGTGTCCGGGCCAAATTCTAGGCAACGTCCCTTTGAAATTCGGAGGGACGGCGAGGTGAGGCGCATAACAACGTGAAGCATAGGGAAATTCACTGCGGCGGCGGGTGAATGAGTGGTTGTCGTGGGGGACCCTCCCTGGCTTGATCCGATCGATGCCCGCGAGTGTGCGAGCACTCTTCCACGCCCCTGTTACGGAAGCAGTCCCGTGTCACGGAAGCAGTCCCGCTCGCCGGGCCGCGACCACCGCCTCCCCCCGGGTGCGCGCCCCCAGCCGGCGCATCGCCGACCGCAGATACCCCTTGACCGTCTCCGGCCGCAGCCCCAGCCGCTCGGCCGCCGCCGCGTTCGTCGCCCCCGCCGCCACACACGCCAGCACGTCCAGCTCCCGCGGGGCGAGCCCGACCGGCCGCGGCGCGGGCCCCTGCGCCGGTTCCTGCCCGCTCCCCGGGGTCAGCAGCCCGCAGGCGTCGAGGAGCTCGGCGCGCACGGCCGGGTCGGCGATCCGCGGGGCCAGGGCGCGCAGGGCCGTGTGGGCCTCCCGCACCTGCTCCCACCGCGCGTCGTCCGCGGCCTGCGGCGGGACGGAAGCGGGCCGGACCGCCGTCAGCAGGTCGCACGCCTCGTCCAGGATCACCAGCGCCTGCTCCACGTCCCGCGCCGCCGCCACGGCCGCGTCCAGCGTGCGGTCGCCCAGCGGCTGGGCCGTGCGCAGCGCGCCGTACAGCACCCCGCGCACCCGGCGGCGGACCACCACCGGGATCGCCAGGACCGAGCGCAGGCCCTCCTGGGCGACGGCCGCGTCGTACTCGTGGCTGATCTGCCGGGAAAGGGAGTAGTCGGTCACGGCGCACGGGCGGCCCAGCGCGACCGCCTTGCCGCCGAGCCCGTTGCCCGAGGTCACCGCGAGTCCGCTGAGCGCGAGCGTGGTCGCGCCGCTGAACTCGCTGATCCGCATCCGCCGACGGCCCGGCTCCACCAGACCGCCGAACGCGACCGGCAGCTGCGTCGTCCGTCGCAGCCGCGCCAGCGCGCCGCGAATCTCCACCGTTCCGGCCGGGTCTGCCGCCACGTCCTCGCCCCTTCCGGGTGGCTTGGGTGCCGCACACCCCCGTTCGGGGGTAGTGAGACCTGCATCACGGATTACACGATGTCAGAGAGCCGCCCGGCAATGGTCCGGCATCACGGGAGTGAGTCACAGGGGTCGGGACGCCCCGGAGGCGAACGACCGATGAGCATGAAGGAGTACAGATGACGACGGCGACGACGGCGACGGAGCTCTTCCGCAGCGCGCGCGACTTCCTGCTGGCCCATCGCGAGGACTACGCGGGCGCCTACGAGGGCTTCGCCTGGCCCCGCCCGCCCGCCTTCAACTGGGCCCTCGACTGGTTCGACGTCATCGCGGAGGGCAACGACCGCATCGCCCTGCACATCGTCGAGGAGGACGGCTCCGAGGTCCGGCTGTCCTTCGCGGAGCTGTCCGAGCGGTCGGACCGGGTCGCCAACCTGCTGCGCGAGCGCGGGGTCGGCGCGGAAGACCGCATCCTCGTCATGCTCGGCAACCAGACCGAGCTGTGGGAGACCGCGCTGGCCGCGATGAAGCTGCGCGCCGTCGTCATCCCGGCCACCCCGCTGCTCGGCCCCGCCGACCTGCGCGACCGCGTCGAGCGCGGCCGGGTCCGGCATGTGATCGTGCGGGCCGAGGACGCGGCCAAGTTCGACGACGTGCCCGGCGACTACACGCGCACCGCCGTCGGCGGCCTCCCGGAGGGCTGGCAGCGGTACGAGGACGCCTACGTCGCCCCCGCCGAGTTCCTGCCCGACGGCCCCACCCTGGCCGACGACCCGCTGATGCTCTACTTCACCTCGGGCACCACAGCCCGCCCCAAGCTGGTCGAGCACACCCACACCTCGTACCCCATCGGCCATCTGGCGACCCTGTACTGGATCGGCCTCCAACCCGGCGACGTGCACCTCAACATCTCCTCGCCGGGCTGGGCCAAGCACGCCTGGTCCAACCTCTTCGCGCCGTGGAACGCCGAGGCGACCGTCTTCATCCACAACTACACGCGCTTCGACCCGGCCCGGCTGATGGCGGAGATGGACCGCGCGGGCGTGACCACGTTCTGCGCCCCGCCCACCGTCTGGCGCATGCTCATCCAGGCCGACCTCACCCAGCTGCGCACCCCGCCCCGCGAGGCCGTGGCCGCCGGCGAGCCGCTCAACCCCGAGGTCATCGAGCAGGTCCGGCGCGCCTGGGGCGTCACCATCCGGGACGGCTTCGGCCAGACGGAGACCGCCGTGCAGATCGCCAACAGCCCCGGACAGGAGCTGAAGACCGGCTCCATGGGCAGGCCGAGCCCCGGCTACCGGGTGGAGCTCCTGGACCCGGTGTCGGGCGCGCCCGGCGCGGACGAGGGCGAGATCGCGCTCGACCTGTCGGCGGGCCCGGTCGGCCTGATGACCGGTTACCACGGCGATCCCGACCGCACGGCGGAGGCGATGGCCGGCGGCTACTACCGGACCGGCGACATCGGCGCACGGGACGAAAGCGGCTATATCACCTATATCGGGCGCAGTGACGACGTCTTCAAGGCCTCCGACTACAAGATCAGCCCCTTCGAGCTGGAGAGCGCGCTGCTGGAGCACGAGGCGGTGGCCGAGGCGGCCGTCGTGCCGGCCCCGGACGAGCTGCGCCTGGCCGTGCCCAAGGCGTACGTCGTCCTGGCCGAGGGCTGGGAGCCCGGTCCCGACACCGCGAAGGTGCTGTTCGAGCACTCCCGCCAGGTCCTCGCCCCCTACAAGCGCGTTCGCCGCCTGGAGTTCGCCCCGCTGCCCAAGACCGTAAGCGGCAAGATCCGGCGCATCGAACTGCGCGAGGCGACGGCGGCGGGCTCGGCGCAGGAGTACCGCGAGGAGGACTTCCGGTGAGCGGGACGGTGAGCGAGGCGGGGAGCGGGCCGGCGGGTCGGCCGACGAGCGGACTGTCGTATGCGCACGGGACGAGCGGGACCGCTCTGCTCGGGGACACCATCGGCGCGAACCTCGACCGGGCCGTGGCCGCCTGGCCGGACCGCGAGGCACTCGTCGACGTGCCGTCCGGGCGGCGTTGGACGTACGCCCAATTCGTGGCGGACGTCGACCGGTTGGCGTGCGCCCTGCTCGTGAGCGGGGTCGCCAAGGGCGACCGGGTGGGCATCTGGGCGGTCAACTGCGCCGAGTGGGTGCTCGTGCAGTACGCCACCGCCCGGATCGGCGCGATCATGGTGAACATCAACCCGGCGTACCGCACCCACGAGGTCGAGTACGTCCTCAACCAGGCCGGGGTCTCGGTCCTGTTCGCGTCCCTCGCCCACAAGACGAGCGACTACCGGGCGATGGTCGACCAGGTGCGCGGCAGGTGTCCGCACCTGCGCGAGACCGTGTACATCGCCGATCCGAGCTGGGACGCGCTGATCGAGCGCGGGACTCCTGAATCCGGGACCCCCGAATCCGGGACCCCCGACCTGCGGGAGGAACTGTCGGTCCGTGCGGGCGAGTTGTCCTGCGACGACCCGATCAACATCCAGTACACCTCGGGCACGACGGGCTTCCCCAAGGGGGCCACCCTCTCCCACCACAACATCCTCAACAACGGCTACTTCGTGGGCGAGGCGATCGCCTACGGCGAGCAGGACCGGATCTGCGTCCCGGTGCCCTTCTACCACTGCTTCGGCATGGTGATGGGCAACCTGGCGGCCACCTCCCACGGCGCCTGCATCGTGATCCCGGCCTCCTCCTTCGATCCGAAGGCCACGCTGGAGGCGGTCCAGCAGGAGCGCTGCACGTCCCTGTACGGCGTCCCGACCATGTTCATCGCGGAGTTGAACCTGCCCGACTTCGCGACCTACGACCTCTCCTCCCTGCGCACCGGCATCATGGCGGGCTCGCCCTGCCCGGTGGAGGTGATGAAACGGGTGGTCGCCGAGATGAACATGGCCGAGGTGTCGATCTGTTACGGCATGACGGAGACCTCGCCCGTCTCCACCCAGACCCGCCGCGACGACGACCTGGAACACCGCACCGGCACGGTGGGCCGCGTCCTGCCGCACATCGAGGTCAAGGTCGTCGACCCGGCGCACGGTGTGACCCAGCCACGGGGCGTGGCGGGCGAGTTGTGCACCCGCGGCTACAGCGTGATGCTCGGCTACTGGAACGAGCCCGAGAAGACCGCCGAGGCCGTCGACGCCGGACGCTGGATGCACACCGGCGACCTGGCGGTGATGCGCGAGGACGGCTACGTAGAGATCGTCGGCCGCATCAAGGACATGATCATCCGGGGCGGGGAGAACGTCTACCCGCGCGAGATCGAGGAGTTCCTCTACGGCCACCCCAAGATCCAGGACGTCCAGGTCGTCGGCGTCCCGCACGAGAGGTACGGCGAGGAGGTCCTCGCCTGTGTGATCCCGCGCGAGGCGACGGACCCGCCGACGCTGGAGGAGCTGCGCGCCTACTGTGCGGGGCGTCTGGCGCACTACAAGATCCCGAGTCGGCTCCAGGTGCTGGACGCCTTCCCGATGACCGTGTCCGGGAAGGTGCGGAAGATCGAGCTGCGGGAGAAGTACGCCTTGTAGAGCCCGTCGGCTCAGCCGCCCCGGGCGGCGAGGCGGTCCGCCACCGCGTTGACCGGCTGGGGCGCGCCCGTGAGGTCCAGGACGAACAGCGGGACGCGCAGTCGGTCGGCGCCGGCACGGGCGTCGTCGGCGTACCCGGCGAGGGAGAAGTACACGCAGTCCGAGGACTCCGTCATGGCGGTCAGCCACAGACACTCCACGTCCCGCAGCGAGGCCGGACGCACGCTCGGGTCCACCTGCGCCAGCAGTCCGCGGGCGGCGAGACCGATGCCGGAGGTGGGCCGCCGGTCGGCCCGCCGGATGCCCCGGTAACCCAGCCAGCCCAGATAGAGCGCGGTGGCCGTGACCGCGTCGCGAGCGGTATGGATCGCGACGGACCGGAAGACGCGACGCTCGGGTGCGGGTGCGGGTGCGGGTGCGGGTGCGGGTGCGGGTGCGGATCGGGGCGTGGGGGTCGGTGGCGCGGTCGTCTCCGGGGCCTGTTCCCGCTCCGCGGGTGGGTCGGCAGGGGAGCGGGCGGACGAGTCCGCGGGCCCCTCGGCCACCGGTACGCGCAGGACCGTCCCGCAGGGGCAGCCCAGTTCCGGGTGGGGCCACTGGTCGCGGCGGCCGCAGGCCGTGCAGCGCAGGGCGATCCACTCCTCGTCCCAGGCGCGGTGGGCCACGGCCGTGGGCGCCGTCCGTCGGTCGACCGCCGGGGTGACGGGGGCGCCGCAGACGCACGGATACGAGGGCACGGTGTAGAGGCGCTCGCGCCGGCAGGCCGGGCAGCGCACCGGCACGCTCTCGGACATGGCCCCATCGTCCTCCTTCGACCCCTGCTTGTCCTTCTCTTGACGACTCTTGACGACCTTCGCGCGCCCACCTACATTGCTTCCAGATAGCAGAAAACAATTTCCACAATACGGAAGTGCTCGCCGCGGGGCGCGACGGGAGTACGCATCCGACAGCTGAAGCAGCTCAAGCAGTCGAAGCAGGAGTACTCGATGGCTCGAATGACCGCTGCCCGTGCGGCAGTTGAGATCCTCAGGCGTGAGGGCGTCACCGCCGCGTTCGGTGTCCCCGGCGCGGCGATCAATCCCTTCTACGCGGCGCTCAAGGCCTCCGGCGGCATCGCTCACACCCTCGCCCGGCATGTCGAGGGCGCCTCGCACATGGCCGAGGGCTACACCCGCACCCGTCCCGGCAACATCGGCGTCTGCATCGGCACGTCCGGCCCGGCCGGCACCGACATGATCACCGGGCTGTACTCCGCCCTCGGCGACTCGATCCCGATCCTGTGCATCACGGGCCAGGCACCGACCGCCGTGATCCACAAGGAGGACTTCCAGGCCGTCGACATCGCCTCGATCGCCGCGCCGGTGACCAAGATGGCGGTCACCGTCCTGGAGGCGGCCCAGGTCCCCGGCGTCTTCCAGCAGGCCTTCCACCTGATGCGCTCCGGGCGGCCGGGCCCGGTGCTGATCGACCTGCCGGTCGACGTCCAGCAGACGGAGATCGAGTTCGACCCGGACGCCTACGAGCCGCTGCCGGTCTACAAGCCGACCGCGAGCCGGGCCCAGATCGACAAGGCGCTCGGGCTGCTGAACGCGTCCGAGCGGCCGTTGATCGTCGCGGGCGGCGGGGTCATCGGCGCCGACGCCTGCGAACTCCTCGTGGAGTTCGCCGAGGTGACCGGCATCCCGGTCATCCCGACCCTGATGGGCTGGGGCGCGATCCCCGACGACCACGAACTGAACGCCGGCATGGTCGGCCTGCAGACCTCGCACCGCTACGGCAACGCGACCTTCCTGGAGTCCGACTGCGTCCTCGGCATCGGCAACCGCTGGGCCAACCGCCACACCGGCCGCGTCGACGTCTACACGAAGGGCCGCACCTTCGTCCACGTCGACGTCGAGCCCACCCAGATCGGCAGGATCTTCGCCCCGGACTACGGCATCGCCTCCGACGCGAAGGCCGCCCTGGAGCTCTTCGTGGAGGCGGCACGGGAGGCGAAGGCGGCCGGCCGGCTGCCCGACCGCTCCGACTGGGCCGCCGCCGCGCAGGAGAAGAAGGCCACCCTTCAGCGCCGTACGCACTTCGACGACATCCCGATCAAGCCGCAGCGCGTCTACGAGGAGATGAACAAGGCCTTCGGCCCTCACACCCGGTACGTCACCACGATCGGCCTCTCGCAGATCGCCGGCGCCCAGATGCTGCACGTCTACCGCCCGCGCCACTGGATCAACTGCGGCCAGGCGGGCCCCCTGGGCTGGACCGTCCCGGCGGCGCTCGGCGTCGCGAAGGCCGACCCCGAGGCGCAGGTCGTGGCCCTCTCCGGGGACTACGACTTCCAGTTCATGATCGAGGAGCTGGCGGTCGGCGCGCAGCACAAGATCCCGTACGTCCACGTCCTCGTCAACAACTCCTATCTGGGCCTGATCCGGCAGGCGCAGCGGGCGTTCGACATCGACTTCCAGGTGAATCTGGAGTTCGAGAACATCAACTCGCCCGAGCTGGGCGTCTACGGCGTCGACCACGTCAAGGTCGTCGAGGGCCTCGGCTGCAAGGCGATCCGGGTCACCGACCCGGGTGAGCTGGGCGCCGCCTTCGAGCAGGCCAAGAAGCTCGCCGCCGAGTTCCAGGTGCCGGTCGTCGTCGAGGCGATCCTGGAACGCGTCACCGACATCTCGATGAGCGGCACCAACGACATCGGCAACGTCGTCGAGTTCGAGGAGATCGCCACCGAGCCGGAGCACGCTCCGACGTCGATCAGACCGCTGAAGGTCTGACGGACCGCGGAGGGTCTGACGGACCGCGGAGGGTCTGACGGACCGCGGAGGGTCTGACGGACCGCGGAGGGTCTGACGCCCTCCGCACCGAACAAGGGCGGCCCATCCGGAAGATGGGCCGCCGCTGTGCGTGCCGCCCGCGTGCGCTCAGTCCGTGCTGCTGCTCCCGCCGCAGGAGACGTAGTCGCGTCCGCCCGTGCCGCCGCCGCGGGGAGCGCGTCGGTGGAATCCCTTGTCCGCCACCTCGGCCCGGGCGGTCAGCCCGGCTCGCAGGGCGAAGCGCGGCAGGAGGACGTTCAGGGCCCGGTCGTCGTGGAGCGCCACGGCCATCAGCGTGTCGGCCGCGGACAGTCCCTTGCGGCCGGCGGGGAGGGGATGCTCGGCGGACAGCGCCACAAGCCCGTTCCGGGCGGTGCGCGTCCGGTGCGGCGGAAGCGCGCGCAGCAGCCCGGCGGCCGAAAGCCCGGCCCGCACCTCGGCGAGCGCCTTCCGTACGTCGGGATCCTTGAGGACCTGCTCCAGACCGGCAGGTCGGCGCAGGGCCGTGCGCACGGCCTCCGCGAGCTGCGGAAGAGGCGACAGGGATGCAGGGGACGCAGGGGGAACGGGAGACGCAGGGGGTACCGGAGACGCAGCGGACTCAGGAGGCGTCACCGGTGGTGAGGCCTGCCCGGCACCCTCGGTGGACGCCTCCGAGGTCCGCAACGTGCCGGGCCGGCCCGCTTCGACGTGTCCGCGCAGATGCAGGTCCGCGACGGCCACCGTGACGGCGGCGCGCGCCCCGGCGCGCAGCAGTGCGACCTCGTGCGGCTGGAGCCGGAACACCTTGTCGTCACGCATGGCAACCCCCCCGGTGGGCGAGGCCCGCGGCCCCCGTGCCGACGGGCTCCTGTGACCTCAATGTGCCCCGCTGGAAGGGGAGTTGAAGCGCGCCGAGCCATGTTCAGAGCTTGATTTGAGGTTAGTGTCCTTCGTGCTGCTCCGACAGGCCCGGCCAGTCCTCCGGGCCGCCGCCCTGCCACTCGATGAGGTCGCTCACCTCCACCTCGATCCGGTCCAGGTCGGCCAGGCGCAGGATCTCGACGACGTCGTCGAGATGCGAGGCGACCCCGAGCACGGCGTCTCCCGAGGTGACCCGCCGTGACCCGTCGAGCGCCGGGGCGTGGACCACGATGTGCGGATAGTGCGTCGGATTGCCCATGCCCTCAGCCTCCGGCGGGCGGCGCGGATCCGCACGCCGGGAGTGCCCGGGAGCGCCCGGGAGTGTTGGGGAACGCCCGGGAGTACAGGGCAGGGACCGCGGCGGGTGCGACGGAGTCGGAGCCTCTTCCCTCGGGTCGGGAACGGGCTCCGGTCCTTCACCACCGCACTGGCTCGCACACCGCCGCGGGGTCGGTGTCCGGGCGGCGCCGGCGCCTGGGCGCGACAGGACAGATGTCAACGCCGGAGCCGCCCGGAGTCTGGGGGGCGTGTCAGACCTGGGCGCCGGAGAGTCGCTCCACGGCCCGCAGCAGCGCCGAGTGGTCCAGCCCGCCGTCGCCCTGCGCCCGTAGGCTGGCGACCAGTTGGGCGACCACCGCGCCGACGGGCAGCGCCGCGCCGACGGTGCGGGCGGCGTCCGTGACGATGCCCATGTCCTTGTGGTGCAGATCGATCCGGAAGCCCGGCTTGAAGTCGCGCCGCAGGAAGTTGTCCTTCTTCCGCGCCAGGACCGTCGATCCGGCCAGCCCGCCGCCCAGCACGTCGAGCGCGGCCTTCAGGTCCACGCCCGACTTCTCCAGGAAGACCACGGCCTCGGCGCACGCCTGGATGTTCACGGCGACGATCAGCTGGTTGGCGGCCTTCACCGTCTGGCCCGAGCCGTGCGGACCGCACAGCACGATGGTCCTGCCGAGCGCCTCGAAGAGGGGCATCGCCTCGTCGAAGTCCGTCTGCTCGCCGCCGACCATGATCGACAGCACGGCCTCGACGGCCCCGGCCTCGCCGCCGGACACCGGGGCGTCCAGCACCCGGATGCCCTTGGCCGCGGCGGCCTTCCCCAGGTCGATCGAGGTCTGCGGGGTGATCGAGGACATGTCGATCAGCAGGGCGCCGGACCGCGCGTTCTCCAGGACGCCCTCGGGACCGTAGGCGATGGCCTCGACCTGCGGGGACGCGGGGACCATCGTGATCACGACGTCGGCGTCCCGGACGGCCTCGGCGAGGGAGCCGGCCGCGGTGCCGCCGGCGGCGGTCAGCCGGTCGAGCTTGTCCTGCTCCAGGGTGTGGCCGGTGACGTCGTACCCCGCCTTGATCAGGTTCTCGGACATGGGGGAGCCCATGATGCCGAGGCCGATCCAGGCGACCTTGGGGAGGGTGGTTGTCATGGGGTGCCTCTCTGCTCTGCTGCTGTGCTACGTCTGCGGGGACCGCTCAGCGGGCGGCTCGGGCCTCGCGCGGGAGCCAGCCGAAGGACTCGGCGCCGGGCTTGTACTCCAGGCCCACCCAGCCCTCGTAGCCCGCCTTCCTCAGCTGGCCGAGGAGCTCGGCCAAGGGGAGCGCGCCGGTGCCGGGTGCGCCGCGGCCGGGGTTGTCGGCGATCTGCACATGACCGGTCTTCGACGCGTACCGCTCGATCGTCGACGGCAGGTCCTCGCCGTTCATGGACAGGTGGTACAGGTCCATCAGGAACTTCGCGTTGCCGAGCCCGGTCGCGTCGTTGATCCTGTCCACGACGTCGACGGCGGCCGGCGCCGACACCAGCGGGTAGCGCGGCGACTCGGGCCGGTTCAGGGCCTCGATCAGCAGGATCGCGCCGATCCGGTCCGCGGCGCGGGCGGCGAGCACCAGGTTCTCCAGCGCCAGCGCGTCCTGCGCGGCCGGGTCGACGCCGTCCACGCGGTTGCCGTAGAGGGCGTTGAGCGCCCGGCAGCCCAGGGACTGGGCGAAGTCGGCGGCCACGTCGATGTTGGCGCGGAACCGCTCCGACTCCACGCCGGGCAGCGACAGGGCGCCGCGGTCCGGGCCGGGGAGCTGTCCGGCGTAGAAGTTCAGGCCCGTGAGCTGTACGCCCGCGTCCTCGATCGCCCGCTTCAGGGCGTCGAGCTCGGACCGCACGGGGGTGGGGGAGTCGACCCAGGGCCACCACAGCTCGACCGCGGTGAAGCCGGCCGCGGCGGCGGCCGCGGGGCGCTCCAGGAGCGGGAGTTCCGTGAAGAGGATCGACAGGTTGACGTTGAAGCGCTGCTCTGCGAATCCCATGGGACCTGCGCTCCCTTCGCGATGAATTCCGTAATGTGGAAGTTGCTTTCTGCCTACTGGAAGATTGTCGCTGTGTGTAGAAGCTTGTCAAGAGGGCCCGGCGGAAAGCGGCGGCGCGCGTTAGGTTGAGCGCGTGCGATTGAAAGTGGAGTTCACGACCGAGCCCTTCGACCTCGACGAGGCGCCCGCGCATGCGCTGGTCGCCCGTGAGGTCATCGAGGCGGCCGACCTGGACGCGGTGGACGTCGGACCGTTCGGCAACACCGCGGAGGGCGGCGTCGACGCGGTGCTCGCCGCCGTGGACGCCCTGCTGCGCAAGTCCCTCGGCGCGGGCGCCACCCGGATCTCGCTCCAGGTCAACGTCCTCGGGGAGGGTGAGTGAGCGGCGCCGGCGACGAGCCCTTCATCGCGGCCGTGAAGCCGCTGGTCGACGCGATGGGCGGCGAGATGGTCCCGCCCGACGAGGCCGGCCCGGATGATGTGGTGCTCGCCTGGGAGGGCGTCGACGCCGTCGCCGTACGCCTGCCGCAGCTCGCCGACTCCCTCGACCACATCCTCGCCGCCATGGAGCGCAAGAAGGGCAGGCCTCTGGCCGACCTGGACCGCAAGGCCAAGCAGGAGGTCGTGCGGATACTCGAGGCGCGCGGCGCCTTCTCCGTACGGCACGGCGTGGAGACCGTGGCGAGCGCGCTCGGGGTGAGCCGCTTCACGGTCTACAACTACCTCAACCGCGAGAAGGGGGCCTGACGGGTCCTCCTGGGCCCCTGACGGGTTCCTTGGTGATCCCTTAGGGGCAGGGTTTCGTTTACCCGGAATTTTCAACAAAGTGTTGACGCGGTGTCGTGGGGAGGCGTTAGCTGGCTGCAGCCCGTCTCGTACGAAGGCCGTTCGCGGCCACGGAGGCTCCCGTGACTTCGACATCCACGCCCCCGGGCCTCGCCCGGTTCAACGACCTCGAGGAGTCCGTGGCCCGCGCCGCGCTCCACGAGGCGTGCGCCTCCACGGCCTGGGCGAACAGGCTGCTCAAGGCTCGCCCCTACGCCACCGCCGACGAGCTGTACACCGCCAGTGACGCGGCCATGACCGAGCTGACCGCCGCGGACCTCGCGGAGGCGATGGCCGGACACCCGCCGATCGGCCGCCCCAAGCCCGGCGACCCGACCTCGGCCCGCGAACAGCGCGGCATGGCCGACGCCTCCGAGGAGCTGAAGGCGCGGATGCTCGAACTGAACCTGGCCTACCAGGAGAAGTTCGGCCACGTCTTCCTGATCTGCGCCACCGGCCGCACCGGCGAGCAGATGCGCGACGCGGTCGAGGAGCGCATCGGCAACCCGCCGGAGAAGGAACGGGAGATCGTCCGCACGGAGCTGGGCAAGATCAACCGCATCCGTCTCGGCAACCTCGTGGAGGACGATCAGGCATGAGCACCGACACCACCGCCTCCGTGTCCACCCACATCCTGGACACCAGCGTCGGCCGTCCCGCCGCGGGCGTCGCCGTCCGCCTCGCCGCCCGCGATGGGCGCGACGGCGACTGGCGGGCGCTCGGCGGCTCCGCGACCGACTCGGACGGCCGGTGCAAGGACCTCCCGGCCCTGCCGGCGGGGACCACCCACGTACGGCTCGACTTCGAGGTCGAGCGGTACTTCGAGGATTCCGCGAAGAAGCAAGCCGATACGCAGCAGGACGCCCCCGCGAATCGGGACAGCGGCGCCCCGGTGTTCTTCCCGGAGGTGGCGATCACGTTCGCCGTCGTGCCGGGCGAGCACTACCACGTACCGCTGCTGCTCAACCCGTTCGGCTACTCCGTATACCGAGGGAGCTAGCAGACACATGCCCACGTATCTCGGCCAGAACCAGTACGGCAAAGCGGAGAACCGCGTCGTGCGGATCACGCGGGACGGCGCCGTCCACCACATCAAGGACCTCAACGTCTCCGTGTCGCTGAGCGGCGACATGGACGAGGTCCACCTCTCCGGCTCCAACGCCAACGTCCTGCCGACGGACACCACCAAGAACACCGTGTACGCCTTCGCCAAGGAGCACGGCATAGAGTCCGCCGAACAGTTCGGCATCCACCTCGCCCGCCACTTCGTCACCTCGCAGGAGCCGATCAAGTCGGCCCGCATACGCATCGAGGAGTACGGCTGGGAGCGGATCGAGACTCCGGGCGAGGGCGAGCACTCCTTCGTCCGCCGCGGCCAGGAGACCCGCGTCGCCCAGATCACCTACGACGGCTCGTCCTGGGAGGTCGTCTCCGGCCTCAAGGACCTGACCGTCATGAACTCGACGAACTCCGAGTTCTGGGGCTACGTCAAGGACGAGTACACGACCCTCCCCGAGGCGTACGACCGCATCCTGGCGACCGAGGTGTCCAGCCGCTGGCGCTTCAACTGGTCCGACGACGCGCAGGAGACGCCGGACTGGGAGGAGTCGTACGCGCAGGTCAAGCAGCAGCTGCTGCTGGCCTTCGCCGAGACGTACTCCCTCTCGCTGCAGCAGACCCTCTACCAGATGGGCTCGCGGATCATCGAACACCGCGACGAGATCGACGAGATCCGCTTCTCGCTCCCCAACAAGCACCACTTCCTGGTGGATCTGAAGCCCTTCGGGCTGAAGAACGACAATGAGGTGTACTTCGCCGCCGACCGGCCGTACGGCCTGATCGAGGCGACCGTCCTGCGCGACGGCTGCGAGGCGAGGATCCCGGTCGACCTCACCAACCTCTGACGAGGCCAGGGCAGTCGAGACAGACGCAGAGACGGAAATAGAGGACGGACGAACGATGGTTCAGCGCATCGTCATCGAGAACTGCGCGATCGCGACCGTGGACGCAGCCGACACCGAACACCCCGACGGGTATGTGGTCGTCGCGGACAACCGCATCGAGTCGCTCGGCCCGGGCCAGGCCCCCGAGGGCCTGCAGGACGTGGTCCGGCGCATCGACGCGAGCGGACACCTGGTCACCCCCGGCCTGGTCAACACCCACCACCACTTCTACCAGTGGATCACCCGGGGCCTGGCCACCGACCACAACCTCTTCGACTGGCTCGTCGCGCTCTACCCGACCTGGGCGCGCATCGACGAGCCGATGGTCCGCGCGGCCGCCCAGGGCTCCCTCGCGATGATGGCCCGCGGCGGCGTCACCACCGCCATGGACCACCACTACGTCTTCCCCAAGGGCTCCGGCGACCTGTCCGGCGCGATCATCGGCGCCGCCCGTGACATGGGCGTCCGCTTCACCCTCGCCCGCGGTTCCATGGACCGCAGCGAGAAGGACGGCGGCCTGCCTCCGGACTTCGCCGTCGAGACCCTGGACGGCGCGCTCGCCGCCACCGAGGAGACCGTCAGGCAGCACCACGACGCCTCCTTCGACGCGATGACCCAGATCGCCGTCGCCCCGTGTTCGCCCTTCTCCGTCTCCACCGAACTGCTGCGCCAGGGGGCCGAGTTGGCCCGTCGGCTCGGTGTGCGCCTGCACACCCACGGCTCGGAGACGGTCGAGGAGGAGCAGTTCTGCAAGGAACTGTTCGGCATGGGCCCGACCGACTACTTCGAGTCCACCGGCTGGCTCGGCGAGGACGTGTGGATGGCGCACTGCGTCCACATGAACGACTCCGACATCGCCGCCTTCGCGCGGACGAGGACGGGGGTCGCCCACTGTCCGTCGTCCAACGCCCGGCTGGCCGCCGGCATCGCCCGCGTCCCCGACATGCTCGCCGCCGGCGTCCCCGTCGGCCTCGGCGTCGACGGCACCGCCTCCAACGAGTCCGGCGAACTGCACACCGAGCTGCGCAACGCGCTTCTGGTCAACCGCCTCGGGGCGCACCGCGAGGCCGCCCTGAACGCCCGTCAGGCGCTGCGCCTGGGCACCTACGGCGGCGCCCAGGTCCTCGGCCGCGCCCGCGAGATCGGCTCCCTGGAGCCCGGCAAGCTCGCCGACCTGGTGCTGTGGAAGCTGGACACCCTCGCCCACGCCTCCATCGCCGACCCGGTCACCGCGCTGGTCTTCGGCGCGGCGGCCCCGGTCACCGCCTCCTTCGTGAACGGCCGTCAGATCGTGGAGAACGGCCGCCTGTTGCACGCCGACGAGGACGCGATCGCCCGCTCCACGCGCGAGGAGGCGCGGCGACTGGCGCGGATCGCCGCGCAGGGCTGAGCGGAGTGCGGCGCAGGGCCGACCCGTGCAGGGCCGACCCGTTGAAGACTCCGGCCGAGGGGGACGGCCCTCGGCCGGGAGCCGTGGACCCGGTGGGCTCACGGCGGCTGTGACCGGGGCGCGCGGGGACGCGCGCCCCGGAACGGTCACCGCCCGCCCCCGGGACCTATGGGGATCTACGGGCCGATGGGGATCTACGGGCCGATGGGGACCTACGGGCCGATGGGGACCTACGGGTTGATGGGGATCTACAGGTCGAACAGGGCCGGATCCGACGCCAGTTCCCTGAAGCAGTCCCGCGGATTCGCCACCAACCGCCGCTTCTCCAGGTCCAGCAGACCGCCGACCGACGTGAGTTCGGCGGCGACCGTGCCGTCCGCCTTGCTGATGGTCTGCTGGATCCGGAACGTCTTGCCGTCGCCCCACTCGAAGGAGCACGTCACGTCGATCTCGTCCCCGGCGAGCAGTTCGCGCCGGTAGCGGATGGTCGTCTCCAGACCGACCGGGCCCACACCCCTGTCCCGCAGTCCGGACTGGGTGATGCCCGCCGCCTGCAACCACGACCAGCGGGCGTGCTCCGCGTAGTTGATGTACACGCTCTGGTTGACGTGACCCTGTACGTCGGTCTCGTACCCGCGGACGGTGATCCGGACGGAGAACGGCTCGCTCACTGCTTCCCCCACTGCTTCCTCTTCTTCTCGCCTGCTCGTCTTCATGCCCGCTGGTCTTCCCGCCTGTTCATCGACGGGCATCTTGGCACGTCCGTCAGACCCGGCGGGGGGACGCCAGCAGATAGCGCGCCCTCGTCCGGGGCTCGGTGTGCTCGCCGGCCTGCCAGCCCGCCTTCTCCAGGGTCGCCGCGCAGGCCCGCAGCGTCGCGTCGTCCGGTCCGTGCACGGCGACCGCCTCGGGCTGCGGGGTCGCGCGCACCCGGTAGCCGTCGGCGCCGTCCGGACCGGCGGGGCGGTGGCCGGCCGCCTCCAGGGCGAGGGCGGCGGCCCGCACCAGATGCGCGCGCTCCCAGCCGCAGGGCCGGTCCGTACTGCCGTCCGGGTTGGTCATCCGGCGCAGCTCCAGCAGCCCCTGCCAGGCGCTGTGCACCTCACGCACCCGGGAGGGGCCGTCGTCGGCCTTCTCCTCGCCCCCGACCCGCGCGGCGAACACACCGGTGTCCGCGCTCGCCTTCGGGGACCCAGGGGCCGCCTCGGACGCGACGGGATCAGCTTCCCGTACCCGATCCGGCACTTGATCCGGTATCCGATCCCGTACTCGATGCCCGGCCGGGGTCAGAAAGCAGTCGTGCGGCGGGCGTGGGTGGCGGAAGGCGAGCCCCCGCTTCACCAGGGCCGCGAGCTGCGTCTCCGTACCCCGCAGCCGCCCGGTGACGGGATCGGCGGCGTCGATCACCCGCAGCTGCGCGGCGCTCGGCGGTGCTGTCACGACGTACCCCCTCCCGTGGCCGTGCCGTCTCCTCGCAGTTCTCGAAGGCTACGACGAAGGCTACGACGGGGGACTGACATTCCAGCCGGCGATCACCGGCCGCCCGTGCTCGGTGCCCAGCCGGCCCAGCGTCCCCGTCGCCAGCTGGAACAGCGCCCCCGCCGACGGGGGCAGTCCGAGCCGCCGTGCGGTGAGCACCCGCAGGAAGTGTCCGTGCGCCACCAGCACGACCGCGTCCTCGGTGTCGGCGAGCGCCGCGTCCGCCTCGGCCAGCACCCGGTCGGCGCGCTCCCCGACCTGCTCCGGCGTCTCCCCGGGGTGGTCCGGCGGTCCGGGCGCGACCCCGTCCGTGAACAGGAACCAGCCGGGCCGGGTGCGCTGGATGTCGACCGTGGTCACGCCCTCGTACCCGCCGTAGTCCCACTCCCGCAGGTCGGGGTCGATGCGGACGTCGTGCAGCCCGATCAGCTCGGCCGTCTCGCGCGCCCGCCTCAGCGGGCTGACGAACGCGGCCGCGATCCGGAGCGGGCGGATCAACGGCGCCAGCCGCCGCGCCTCGTCCCGGCCGTGCTCGGTGAGCGGGACGTCCGTCGATCCGGTGTGCCGCCCGGAACGGGACCATTCGGTCTCACCGTGCCGGACGAGGAAGAGATCACCCATGGGCACAGGCTAGGAGCAGCTACTGCCGATAGCCGCTCAAGAACCGCCCGATCCGCCCGATCGCCGCCTCCAGGTCGTCCGCGTGCGGGAGGGTGAGGATGCGGAAGTGGTCGGGGGTGGGCCAGTTGAAGCCGGTGCCCTGGACGACCTGGATCTTCTCCCTCAGCAGCAGGTCCAGGACGAACTTCTCGTCGTCGTGGATCTTGTGCACCTTGGGGTCCAGACGCGGGAACGCGTACAGCGAGCCCTTCGGCTTCACGCACGACACGCCGGGGATCTCGTTGAGCTTCTCCCAGGCCACGGTGCGCTGCTCGTGCAGGCGTCCGCCCGGGGCGGTGAGGTCGTAGATGGACTGGCGGCCGCCGAGCGCGGCCTGGATGGCGTACTGGGCGGGCGCGTTGGCGCACAGCCGCATGGAGGCCAGCATGGTCAGGCCCTCCAGGTAGTTCTTCGCGTGCTGCTTCGGGCCGGTGACCACCAGCCAGCCCGAGCGGAAGCCAGCCACCCGGTATGTCTTCGACAGGCCGCAGAAGGTCAGGACCACCAGGTCGGGGGCGAGCGCGGCGACCGAGTGGTGCACGGCGTCGTCGTACAGGATCTGGTCGTAGATCTCGTCGGCGAAGACCATCAGGCCGTGCCGGCGGGCGAGGTCGAGGATGCCCTCGAGGATCTCCTTGGGGTAGACCGCGCCGGTGGGGTTGTTCGGATTGATGATCACCACCGCTTTCGTGCGGTCCGTGATCTTCGACGCCATGTCGTCCAGGTCCGGGTACCAGTCGGCCTGCTCGTCGCAGAGATAGTGGACCGCCTTGCCGCCCGCGAGGGTCGTGACGGCCGTCCAGAGCGGGAAGTCGGGGGCCGGGATCAGGACCTCGTCGCCGTCCTCGACCAGGGCCTGTACGGCCATCGAGATCAGCTCGGAGATGCCGTTGCCGAGGAATACGTCGTCGACGCCGACCTCCAGGCCCAGCGTCTGGTAGCGCCCCGCGACGGCCCGGCGGGCGGAGAGGACACCGCGCGAGTCCGTGTAGCCGTGCGCCTGCGGGAGCATCCGGATCATGTCCTGGAGGATCTCCTCCGGCGCCTCGAAACCGAAGAGCGCGGGGTTGCCGGTGTTCAGCCGCAGGACGCTGTGGCCCGCCGCCTCCAGTGCGTCGGCGTGCTCGATCACCGGGCCGCGGATCTCGTAACAGACCTCGCTGAGCTTGTTGGACTGCCGGAACTCCATGCGCGCTCGCCCTCCGGTTCGTTGTGTTGCTTGGTTTTACCAAGTTCGAGCTTGGAAAGTCCAACGACATGTCTAGACTGCGTCACATGTCACCTCGCCGAAGCTACGACCAGTACTGTTCCGCCGCCCGCGCGCTCGACGTCGTCGGCGACCGCTGGACCCTGCTGATCGTCCGGGAGCTGCTCGCCGGCCCGCGCCGTTACACGGACCTGCACGCCGACCTGCCGGGCGTGAGCACGGACGTGCTCGCCGGGCGGCTGAAGGACATGGAACGCGACGGGCTCACCACCCGCCGCCGACTGCCCCCGCCGGGCGCGGCCTACGTCTACGAACTCACCGGACGCGGACGGGAGTTGCTGCCGGTGATCCAGGCGCTGGGGGAGTGGGGGCAAGCCGAGCTCGGCGAGCGGCGGCCCACCGACGCCCTGCGCGCACACTGGTTCGCCCTGCCCGTGCTGCGCGCGCTGGACGGCGAGGGGCTGGTCGAAGTCCGGCTGGAGGAAGGCGACTTCCATGTGTACGTCGGTGCGGCGGACGGCCCCCTGTACGGCGACGGGCCCGCTCCCCGGGAGCCCGACGCGCGGCTCGTCCTGGACGCCGGGACCGGCACGGCCGTGGCGCAGGGGAAGTTGAGCGTGCCGGACGCGGTGCGCGCCGGGCGGATCGACGTCAGCGGCGACGGGACGCTCGCGAAGGCGCTGCGGGAGGCGTGAGGGCAAGGCGAAGGCCCACCGCGGTGTCGTGGTGGGCCTTCTGACGGAGCATCAATGCGGGACGGCGGCCTTGGGTCGTCAGGCGCCCGGGGGGACCTGACGGGGACGGCCCGACCCTCGGGTCAGCGTGTAACCGCCGATGCCGGCGAGCGCGGCCAGCGCCGCGCCCAGCCCGGTCCACACCCAGCGGTCGGACCACCAGCCGGACGCCCAGCCGTCGTCCGGCTCGATGCTCGACAGCACGGCCGAGGCCGACGAATCGTCCTCCTCCGCCTCGGACTTGACCGCGATCCCGGGGACCAGCGGCTTCGCCAGCGAGCCGTCCACGGCCGCGGCCCCGCCGATGTCCTTGGAGTCCGCCCGCAGTTCGGCCTCGACCGGGAGGCCCAGGTCGGACGCCTTCAGGTCGACGGCCGTCAGCCGGACGTAGTACGTGCCCGGCAGCGGGTCGTTCGCCCACGGCTCCGACCAGGCGCGGACCGTGCGCAGCACACAGGCCAGCTCGACCGAGGCCGTGCCCTGGGCGGCGGTGCGCGTCTGGGCGCCGTACTGGCAGGCCTGACGGCGGCGCAGACCGTCGTACACGTCGAGCTGCCAGGTCTGCGTGACATGCTCGTCCGGGAGCTTCACCGTCGCCTTGACGGTGGGGCGTTGGCCGGTGTCGGCCGGGAACGACCAGTACAGATAGTCGCCCGTGGAGCCGCTCGCGGTGGCCGTCTGTCCCTGCTCGACCTCCGTCGCCGTACGGAACGACGTGCCCGCCTCGGTGGGCGCGGAACCGTCGTCCGACGGACTGGCGGAGGGGGTGGAGTCGGCCGCGGCCGGCGCGACCGCGAGGCCGAGCGCCAGCCCGAGCCCCAGCAGGGCTCCGCCCATGACGTTCAACACGCGTGTGATCCGCATCAGTTGGTCCTCCAGACCGCGACACGCCAGCGGGACACCCAGCCCCAGATCAGACCCGCGAGGAAGCCGACCAGCACCAGCACGCCGAGCAGCCACCACCCGCGGCCGAGGCCGAACGACGCCACGTCGCTCGCCTGCGACGGACTGTCCACCACGTCCACGGTCAGCTCCAGCGGCATGCCCGGAGTGGTCTTCACCCCGGAGGCCGCTGAGAAGGAGTTCGTCACCTGGAGGCACACCGTCTCGGCGGGCGCCTCGTCCTCGTCGCTCTCCGCCTTCGGGTAGCGCAGCCCGGTGGAGACCACGTCGGTGCGGCCGTTGCCCGCGGCCTCGCCGCGCACGATCTCCCGGCCGTGCACCGTGACCGCCCGCAGCAGCACCCCGTAGTCGGGGTTCATGGCCCGGTCCGCCGACACGCTCACCGAGGCGCGCAGCTCCTTGCCCGGGTCGAGGTCCACGCGGTACCAGCGCTCCTGGCCGAACTCCTCGCGGTCGGTGTACAGACCCGACTTGAGAGTGGGCGCCTTCGCGCAGGAGGCCGCGCCCTCGGTGGCGACCGGGGTGACCACCGGGTCGGCGGCGCGGTCCACCAACTGGTTGACCTTGTCGGTGAGTTCGTCGGTGTGCTCCACCGAGGTGTACGTTCCGCCGGTCGCCTCGGCGATGCAGCTGAGCTGCTGACGCATCTTGGTGTTGGGCACCAGGCCGAGGGTGTCGATGGTCAGACCGATGCCCTTGGCCGCGATCTCCCGGGCCACCTCGCACGGGTCGAGCGGAGCGCAGGTGTCCTCGCCGTCGCTGATCAGCACGATCCGCTTGGAGCCGGTGCCGCCGTCGAGGTCGTCGGCCGCCTTCAGCAGGGCGGGACCGATCGGCGTCCAGCCGGTCGGGGACAGGGTCGCCACCGCCGTCTTGGCCTCGGTCCGGTCCAGCGGGCCGACCGGGTAGAGCTGCGCGGTGTCCTTGCAGCCCGTCTTCTGGTCGTCGCCCGGGTAGTTGGCGCCCAGGGTGCGAATGCCGAGCTGGACCTCCTCCGGGGTCGCGTCCAGCACCTCGTTGAACGCCTGCTTGGCCGCGGCCATCCGCGTCCCGCCGTCGATGTCCTTCGTCCGCATGGAACCGCTGACGTCGAGGACCAGGTCGACCTTGGGCGCGAGGGCGGTGGTCTCGTCGGCTACCGCCCCGGCCGGGAACGCGAACCCGGCCGTGAGCGCGGCGAGCAGGGCGCAGACGCCCGCCGCCAGCCGTTGTGTTCTGATCATCGGCGGATCCTATTGATCAGAGGCGTCCCGCCACAAAACGGCGGCACGCGACGCACGCCCCCGAAGCAGCGCCTCACCCTCCGTCAGCCGGTGCTTCACCCCTCCGTCAGCGGGTTCGGCAGCCCCGCCCACTGGTCCCCGGCCACCCCCGGCGACAGCCGCATCAGCGTCAACGCCTTGACGGGCAACGGGCTTTCGCACAGCGCCACCAGGTCCGGCGTGCGCGGCAGCTCCCGTACGGCCGCCTCCAGCGCCGCCCGCAGCGCCTCACGGCTGCCCGCCGTGCCCGCCAGCGCGCCCGCCACCAGCGAGCCGAACAGCTTGCGCCGCAGCGCCGTCACGTCGTCGGTGAGGATGCGGTCGGGCAGGTCCGGGGGGAGCGGGACGCCGTGCCGGGCCAGTCGCGCCGGGCTGACCCGGATGTCGGCCAGGTCGCGGTAGACCAGCCGCAGCGGCGCGCCCGACGCCGACAGCACGACCAACAGGTTCTGGCCGTGCGCCTCCAACGCCACACCCAGCTCCAGCAGCCGCAGCCCGACCGTCAACGTGAGCCGTGCGAACTCCGCCAACCAGGCCGGGGAGCGGGCGAGTTCGGTGCCGGCGAGGGCGGCCACCGGGACCACGTGCTCGCCCGGCGCCCCGTACACCCGCGGCGACTCGCGCAGTACGGCGGCCAGATCGGGGGAGTCGGCGGTGGCCGCGCCCAGAGTGCGGGTCATGTGCAGCAGACCGTCCGTGCGCGTCGCCAGCGACTCCGCGAACGAGGACAGGGCCGCGGAGGCGACGATGGACGCGACCGAGATGTCCCGCACCGAGGACGTCAGCCGGGTGCTCAACGCGGTCTTGACGTGCGGGCCGTCGGGCAGCGCCAGCGTGCGCAACGACATCAGCGGATGCGCCGTGAGCACCTCCTCGCCCGAGTGGTCGAGCTCGCCCGACCGCTTGAGCACATGCGCCGCCTGCCAGGGATGCACCGGGATCGCCAACCGCCCCCCGTCCCGCAGGGCGTCCGGCCACTCGCCCGACACCAGGCACTCCTCGGCCGGCACGGCCAGCAGCGCCAGCCGCACCGACGGCCGGTGCTCCGGCCCGTACGCCAGCTGCTCGGCCACCGAGAAGCCGGGCCGGGAACGGCAGTTGGGGTGATAGGGATGCCCGTCGACGACCCGCTGCTCCCACTCCCAGTCGGTCCGGGGCCACGCTCCCGTCGGCGGGCCCGGATCCGGGAGAGCGGACTGCGCCTCCTGCCCGGCCCGCGACAGGGCCAACGAGGCCGTGCTGTGGTCCAGCTCGACCGCGAAGTCCGCGCCGTGCGGCACCGCCAGCTCCGTCATCAGCCGCGCGGGCTCGGTGTACGCCACGCCGTCCAGCCGTACCTCCGTCACATAGTCGGAGGTCGCGTACGGGTCGGCGTGCGGGCCGTGCAGCCGGCGACCGTCGGCGAGCCGCAGCAGGAGCCCCTCCCGGCTTCCCTCCCGATTCCCCGCCCGGTCTCCGTCCTGGCCTCCGGCCCGGCTCCGCTCGCTGCGCTCGATCCACGGCAGCGGCTCATGGGCGAGGGCCCGCCACAGCCGGGTCAGCACGGCGGCCCGGGCGCCGGGCAGCTCGGCCGTCCAGCGCGGCACGAGAGCCGGGCGCAGGGCGGCGAGTTCGGCGGCCACCTCGGCCTCGGCGGTGGGGGGACGGTGCACGGGAGGGCTCCTCTTGGTACGGGTACGGCGTCACGGAGGGGCCGCGACGACCGGGATACTGATCGTCTCCGCCCAGAAGAACCGTAGGGAACGAGTGGATCGCGTGGACCCCATCCTTCCGCCCGCCGAGGGCCCGGCCTCCGCCGAGGCCTACGCGGCCGCGCCGCTGCTCAACTGCCTGCTGCGGGAGCTGGCCGAACCGCTCCCCGAGGACGACGGCCCGCTCCCGCCGCGCGACGCCCGTCTCCGCTACCGCCTGTCCGCCAGCGGCCGGCTGCTGCGGGTGCGCGGCGCCCGTCGTCCCGTCGCGCCCGAGGTGTACGTCGGCGGAGCCTGGCGTCGCCTCGGGCACGGCGAGCTCGTCGAGCTGGTCGCCGAGGAACTGCGCCGGCACACCGGCCTGGACAACCGTGAACTGCCCGCCGAGATGATCGACAGCAGGGACGTGGTGGCCGCCCTGCTCGCCGCACGCGCGCGTGCGACCCCGCCCGCCGGTCTCCACCTGCGCTCCGAGCAGTCCCTGATCACCGGCCACCCCCACCACCCCGCCCCCAAGGCGCGCGGCGGCGGCCCGGCCGCCTCCTGGCTGCCGTACGCCCCCGAGGCGTACGCCCGTTTCCCGCTCGCCCTGCTCGGCGTGCGCGAGGACGCGGTCGTCGAGGAGGGCGACACCTCCGCGCTGGACGCCCTCGGCGAGGCCCCGCCCGGCTACCGGCTGCTGCCCGCCCACCCCTGGCAGCTCGACCTCACCGCCCGCGCCCTCGCGCCCGCCTTCGCCGACGGCCGGCTGCTGCGGCTCGGCACGACGGCGTTCGAGGTCTGGCCCACGGCCGCCGTGCGCACGCTGTACGCGCCCGAGCGGGACCTGTGCGTCAAGGTCAGCCTCGACGTCCGCATCACCAACGACGTCCGCCGGCTGTGGCGGCACGACCTGCTCAGGCTCCGCCGGACCGACGCGGCCGTCGCCAAGGCCTTCGAGGCGATCGGCGGCCCCGCGGCCTGGCTGAGCGACCGCGGCTACCGCACCGCCTCCTTCGCCTTCGAGGAACTGGCCGTCCTGGTCCGCGACGGGCTGCACGACCACGTCCTGCCCGGCGCGACCCCGCTGCTCGCCGCCGGCCTGGCGGAGGGCTTCGACGGCAGCCCGCTCGCCGGCGCCTCGGACCCCGCGGCCTGGTGGCGGGCGTACCTCGGGGCGGTCGTCCCTCCGGCGCTGGCGGCCTTCGCCGACCACGGCGTCGTACTCGAAGCGCATGCGCAGAACACGCTGCTCGCCGTCGACGCGGACGGCATGCCCGTGCAGGCGCTGTTCCGGGACGCGGAGGGCGTCAAGCTGCTGGCGGACGTGGAGCGGGCCGCGGGGTGGGAGCGGCTGGTGTACTGCCTGGTCGTCAACCATCTCACCGAGGCCGCCGCGGCCCTGGCCGAGCGGCACCCCGGGTTCGACCCCTGGCCTGCCGTACGCGGCGAGTTCGCCCGGCATGACCTGCCCGAGGCGCACGCCCTGCTCACCGCGCCCACCCTGCCCGGCAAGACGAACCTGCTGCTGCGCTGGACGGGCGCGGACGGCGCCGACGCGCGCTATCTGCCGCTGCCCAACCCGCTGGCCCGTGCCTGATCCCGAGCGCTATGCGCCCGGGAAGTAGCGGGTGAAGGACGACGGGTCGACCGAGAGCAGGCCCTTGAACGGCAGGTTGAGCTGGTAGACGAGCAGCACGGTGAAGGTGATGAGCGCGGTGAGGCCCATGACCATGACTACGTGGGTGAAGCTGCGTCTGACGCCGAACATGAACATGAACGCCACGGTGAGCGCACCGCCGACGATCAGGCCGAACCACAGAGCCGGAGACAGGGTGTTGACGGCGTCGGCCTCCCGCCCGCGCCGCGCGTCGTCCAGCGTGCTGAGCTGCGCGAGCACTTCCTGCACGGTGGCGGCCTGACCGGGCGTCGCGCTGTCGGGGATGCGCGGGGCGTCGCGCACCCGGTGGAGCAGGGCCCAGCCCTGTGCGCCGAGCGGCTGCTGCGCGCCCATCGCCGGGAACTCGGCGCGCACGACGTGGTGGACGTACGCGGTCACCGTCGTCCGCACCCGGTCGGCGCTGTCGGCGGGCAGTCCGTCGGCCAGCAGATAGACCTGGTGGGCCGCGCTCGCCTCGGTCTGCACATGGCCTTCGGCGCTGGAGCGGGAGTCCCAGACCGACACCAGTGCCAGGCCCAGGACCAGGGCGTAGAGCACGCCGACCATCATCGAGATGTACTCCGCGACGTCCTCGCGCGGCTCGTCGTCCGCTCCGAGAGGCCAGTAGCGGTGCCGCAGGAGCACGCAGCCGGCGGCGAGCAGGGAGACGCCGAGGACGATGGCGATGACTTCGATCATCAGCTTCCGGGTTCCTGTCGGGAGGCGACCGTCATCCCCGGCGGGATCCGAGGACGACGGCCGCGAGGGCGGCGGGGAGCAGCAGGAGGAAGAACGCGGTGAGCAGCCCCAGGCCTGTGGGGCCTTGGGCCGGGCGGTAGAAGCGGCTCAGGATCGACGGGTGTCGTAGCTGCCCCTGCATCGGCGTCGACGGGGGTTGCGCCCGCTGCGACGGTGTCACGGGCCGGACGCCGACTCCGCCCGAGTTCACGCCCAGGCCCGTGCCCAGGCCCGTGCCCAGGCCCGTGCCAGGTACGGCGACCCTCGGCGGCTGCCCGGCGGGGGCGGCGGGGGGTTCGGCCGGGACCCCGGGCGGAAGGGCGGGAGCCGCGACGCCCGGTGGCTGCTCGGCCGGGGCGGCGGCGGCTTCGGCCGCGGCCTTGCTCAGGAGTCCGGGAGCCGCGATGGCCGGTGGCGGCAACGGCGGCGCCGCCGCTGCGGCCGGCGGCACGGGTGGCTGAGCACGAGGTGACCGGTCGGCGGCGGGCGGCGGTCCCGGCAGCGGAGCAGCGGACGTCCGTGGCGCGGGGGGCGGTCCCGCCGTCGGCGGAGGAGCGGAGGCCTGCGGCCTGGACGGCGGAGTGCGGGGTGGGGTGCGAGGTGGGGTCGGCGGACGGGAGGGCGGTCGCGGACGCACGGACGGCTTCGGGGGCGGCGGCGCGACCAGTCGGAAGCGTACGGAGGAACGCGCGTCGAGCCGGGGCGGCGAAACCGTGCCGCCCGCGCGGCCGAGCGTGCTTGTCCGGTCGCCGCCCTGGGCGGACCCCTCGCTCACGTACACGCCCGGACCACGACGCACCACCGCACGGCAGGGGCGGGAGCGCCCGGGACCCAGCCGGGGAATGACGGGGAGTCCGCCGCCGCAGTCGATGACCCCCGCGCTGATGAGCGGGTCGCGGAGCCGGACGTCGTACAGGAGCCGGTTGCCGCGGTTCGTCACGCGGTATCGGACGGTCGCCTCTCGGCCGGTGACCGACACCGTCTCCGAGAGCGCCAGGGCGCCACCGATGCCCTGGTACCCGGATCGCGCCGAGGCCTTCGAGTCGGCGTGCAGATAGGGGATGCGGCCGGAGGCCCGGACCTCGCCGGTCCAGGCGCCGGGACGCGCCGTCGTCTCGGCGGTGCAGCGCGCGGAGCGGAGTCCGGGCAGCAGGGGCACCGCGGGACCGCCGGGGCAGCGGATCGCCACGCCGGGGAGGCCCGGATCGGTCACGCGTACGTCGTACAGGTCTGCTCCGCCCCGGTTGACCAGCCAGTACGTCTTGACCACGGGATCGCCCACCCGGATGCCGGGCCGCAGGGCGCCGAGCCCGGCGCGGGTGTTCACGGTCACTCGCAGAGTCAGCCCGTGCGTCCCGGCGCCGTCGGCGTGGGCGGCCGGCGGGGGAGCGAGCCACCCGAACGTGACGAGGAGGGACACCGCGAGCACCGGCGGCACGGTCCAACGGCAGCGCCCGACAGCCCTTAACGGTCCGATTGTCATACTCGTATCGTGATCAACGGCGCTCGACCGCCGGACCGGCCACGCCGCGCCCCGCTCATCATCGACCCGGATTCATCCGAATGCACATACAGGGATGCTTCGTACGGAAACATCGCTATGTGATGATCGTATGCAATGTCATCCTCGAGGAGGGGAAGAGCGGCGTTCCGGCGGGCGCTGGCAGCGGCGCTGCTGGGCGTCACCGTCTCGGCCTGCGGCGACGGTGGGCGCGCGCCGCACGCGGAGCCGCCCGGCGTCGGCCCCCGGGCCGTCCTCGCCGTGCCGGCCGGAAGCGGAGTGCGGAGCGGGGCAGGAGGCGCGGTGGCCGGGGCCGACCCCGAGCGGCCGCTGGAGGTCGCCGCCCGAGGACGGGACGTCACCCTCGCCGATGTGAGCGCCGTCGACAGCGCGGGACGCCGGCTCGCGGGCGAACTCAGCGCCGACGGCTCTCGCTGGCGCAGCGTCACCCCGCTGGCCGCGGGGACGCGCTACACCGTGGAGGTCGCGACCGAGCACCACGGCGGATCGCCCGGCCGCACCACACTCCACTACGAAACGGCCCCCGCCGAACGGGAGTTGAGGATCGCCTTCGGCCCCGGCGCGGGCCCGTACGGCGTCGGCCAGCCGATCACCGCGAGACTCGACGCGCCGGTGAAGGGCCGCAAGGCCCGTGCGCTCGTCGAGTCCGCTCTGCGGGTCGACTCGTCCCCGGCGGCGGAGGGCGCCTGGCACTGGGTGGACGCCACGACCCTGCACTACCGACCCAGGACGTACTGGCCCGCCCGCGCCACGATCCACGTCCACAGCGAACTGCGGGGCATCAGACTCGTCGGCCGGCTGTACGGCGGCGCGGCCGAGCCGTTGACCCTCACGACCGGCGACCGGGTCGAGGCCGTCGTCGACGCGGCGGCGCGAACGATGACGGTCAGGCGGGGCGATACGACCGTGCGCACCATCCCCGTCACCACGGGCAAGCCCGGCTTCGCCACCCGCAACGGCTTCAAGGTCGTCCTGGGCCGCGAACGCGTCGTCCGCATGCGCAGCGCCAGCATCGGCATCCCCGCGAGCAGCGGCGAGTCCTACGACCATCCGGTGCACTACGCCGTCCGTCTGACCCTCAGCGGCGAGTACGCCCACGCCGCGCCCTGGTCGCAGGGCTCGCTCGGCCGCTCCGACGTCAGCCACGGCTGCGTCGGCATGAGCACCGCCGACGCGGCCTGGTTCTACCGGGCCGTGCGCGCGGGAGACGTCGTCAGGGTCGCCGGAAGCCGCGGGAAGCCGATGCCCGCCTTCGGCAACGGATTCGGGGACTGGAACCTGTCGTGGGAGCAGTGGCGCCAGGGCAGTGCGCTGCCCGCCGCCGGACCGCGCCCCGACTCCAGGCGCCCGGGTTCCGCCGCGAGGCTGCGCCCGCGGATCTGACCGGGGCCGCCGGTCAACTCGGCCGCCGTACAGCCTGCTTGGCGTCGATCCGGCGTCGGTCCGGCCAGCGCACGTCGTAGGCCCAGCCGAGTTGTTCGCACCAGCGGATGAGGCGGGCGCTGGCGTCGAGTTGGCCGCGCAGGACTCCGTGCCGGGCGCTGGTGGGGTCGGCGTGGTGGAGGTTGTGCCAGGACTCGCCGAGGGAGAGCGGGGCGAGCCACCACACGTTCCCGGACCTGTCCCGGGACCGGAACGGGCGCGAACCGGCCGCGTGGCAGATCGAGTTGATGGACCAGGTGACGTGGTGGACCAGGCTGATCCGGACCAGGGACGCCCAGAAGAACGCCGTGAGCGCCCCCTGCCAGGACCAGGTGAGCAGCGCGCCCGACAGGGCCGGGAGGACGAGCGAGGCCAGGGCGAGGACGCCGAAGCGACGGGAGATCAGCATCAGGGCACGGTCCTGGACCAGGTCGGGGGCGTACCGGCGTGGAGAGGCGTGCTCGGTCTCGAAGAGCCACCCGACATGGGCGTGGACCATGCCCTTGGCCAGCGCTCGTACGGAGTGTCCGTAACGCCAGGGCGAGTGCGGGTCGCCGTCCTGGTCGGAGTAGCGGTGGTGTTTACGGTGGTCGGCGACCCAGGTGATCAGCGGCCCCTGCACGGCGAGGCTGCCCGCCAGGGCGAGCGCGATCCGCAGCGGGCGTTTCGCCTTGAACGAGCCGTGGGTGAAGTGACGGTGGAAGCCGGCCGTGATGCCGAGCCCGCTCACCAGGTAGAACACGACGGCGAGGACGAGGTCGACCATGCTCAGACCACGTCCCCAGGCCACCGGAACCGCCACCAGCAGAGCGAGGAACGGCACGGCGATGAAGACGCCGATGGTGAACTGCTCGCCGGACGGCCAGGAGAGAGAGGAGACGGAGGAGACGGAGGAGGCGGAGGAGACGGAGGAGGCGGAGGAGACGGAGGCGGAGGCGGCGGCGGGATGCTCGGGTGCGGAGGACTCGGAGGACGCGGTCATGGTTCCTTCTCGCAAGGCTCGTGGCGGGGGCTCGGCGGGCCGGTGCGTCACTCGGCGGCGGTGAGGGCGAGCACCGCGTTCTGGCCGCCGAAGCCGAAGGAGTTGCTGATCGCCGCCCGCAGGGGATGCGGCCGCGGGACCTTGGCGACGACGTCGAGGTCCAGTTGCGGGTCGGGCGTGTCCAGGTTGGCGGTGGGCGGGATGAGCTGATGCTCCAGGGACAGCACCGTGCAGGCGGCCTCGATGGCCCCGGCGCCGCCGATGGCGTGTCCGATCGTGCCCTTGAGCGCGGTGACCGGCGGTGGACGGCGGAACACCTGGCGCAGCGCGTGGCACTCGGCGGCGTCCCCGCGTGGCGTGGCCGTGCCGTGGGCGTTGACGTGGTCCACGTCCTCGGGGGAGAGGCCGGCGTCGGCGAGAGCGCTGCGGATCGCCAGGGCGGCGCCGTCGCCGTGCGGGTGGGGCGCCGTGAAGTGGTAGGCGTCGCAGCTCGCCCCGAAGCCCGCGACGTACGCCCGTGGTCGTGCGGCCCGGGCCCGGGCGTCCTCGGGGCGTTCCAGGACGAGGACGGCGGCGCCCTCGCCGAGGACGAAGCCGTCGCGGTCGCGGTCGAAGGGGCGGGAGGCGATTTGCGGCGCGTCGCCGCGGCAGGAGAGCGCCCGCATCTGGGCGAAGCAGGCGGCCGTCATCCGCAGCCGGGCCGACTCGCTGCCGCCCGCGAGTACGACGTCGCAGGCCCCGGAGAGCAGCCAGTCCCGGGCCAGACCGATGGCGCTGGTCCCGGAGGCGCAGGCCGTGGAGACCACCATGTTGGGGCCCGTCGCGCCGAGGTCGATGGCGATCTCGGCCGCGGCCATGTTGGGCACGCTGCGGGACAGCGCCAGGGGCGAGATCCGGGTGGGCTCGCGGTCCGCGAGCCGGTCGAACTCGGCCTGCCAGCTCTGCATCGAACCGGTGCCGACCCCCATCACCACGCCCACGCGCGGGCCCGCCGACGCGTCGGCCGCGAGCCCGGCGTCCGCCACGGCCTCCCGGGCGGCGAGCAGCGCGAGCGCGGCGAACCGGTCGAGCCGACGGCCGCGTCGGTGTCCCAGGTGCTGTCGGGCGTCGAAGTCGGGGACGCGGCAGGAGAACGCGACGGGCAGCCCGTCGAGATCGGGATCGGCGGCTGCGGTGGAACACCCCGCGCACAGGCCCTCCCAGGTGGCCTTCACTCCGATCCCCGCCGGTGTGATCAGCCCCAGGCCGGTGACGGCCACGGGTCCCCGCCTCATCGGTACGCCTTTGACGCCTTTGCTGGATGCATGAAGAGTGATTATTCATATCAGACAATGACTATCCGGTCAGTACGCGGCCGAGCCCGGCCTCAGCAACTCGTTCGGCGCACACCGGGACCGGCAGGACGGAGGCGGCGAGCGCGGAGAGCACCTGCTGTCCGGCCCTAACCCGGCAGGCCCGTGGGCAGTCGCTTGGCGGCGAGGCGGCGCTCGTCGGGCCAGCGCACGTCGTGGACCCAGCCGAGCCTCTCGAACAGCGCGATCAACCGTGCCGTGGGGTCGGGCTGGCCCTTGAGCGCGCCGTGGCGTGCGCTGTTGGGGTCGGCGTGGTGCAGGTTGTGCCAGCCCTCGCCGAAGGTCAGCGCCGCCACCCACCGCACGTCCCGCGACTGGTCCCGCGACGTGTAGTGCCGGGGACCGAAGGCGTGCGCCACGGAGTTGACCGACCAGGTGACGTGATGGACCACCGCGTACCGCACGAGGCTCGCCCAGAAGAAGGCCGTGGCCGCCGCCCGCCAGTCCTGCGTCCAGGCCAGGGAGAGCGCCGGCGGCAGCAGCAGGGAGAAGGCCGCGACGGCCGGGTACCAGCGGTCCAGACGGCGTACGTCGGGGTCGGCCAGCAGGTCGGGGACGTACCGCGGGTAGTTGGAGCGCACCGGGGAGGAGGAGAACCAGCCGACCTGCGCGTGCCACAGCCCCTTGGCCAGCGCGCGCCGGCTCGTGCCGTACTTCCACGGGGAGTGCGGGTCGCCGTCGCGGTCGGAGTACTGGTGGTGCCGCCGGTGTTCGGCCACCCACATCGTGACGGGGCCCTCCATCGCCAGCCCGCCGGCGATGCCGAGGGCGATCCGCAGCGGGCGCCTGGCCTTGAAGGACAGATGGGTGAAGTGGCGGTGGTATCCGGCGGAGATTCCCATGATGGAGATCGCGTACATGCCGATGGCGAGCACCATGTCGCGGCCGTGGACGCCCCAGCCCCACGCGAAGGGGACCGCCGCCGCGAGGACGACGAGGGGCAGCACGACGAGCATCGCGAGATAGCCCGTGCGCAGCGGAAGGCTGACGGGAACGGTGTCGGGGAGCGGCCGGCGGAGGTCCGGTACGGAGGGAGAAGAGGCCATGACGATCACTGTGCAGGAGCGGGAGCCTTTCGGCAGTGCGGTGGTACCCGCCTGGGTGACCCCGGCGTGCGCGGGCCCGTCGAGCGGCCGAGGATGGGAATTCCGAGTTACGGGCCAGGTCGAAGCGACGCCCGGCCGGGGAAGGGACCATCTGCATGGCCGAGCACACCGACACGGACGGGTCGCCGCCTACAGACGGACCTACACACGGGGCTGAAGACAGGCCTACACACGGGGCTGCACACGGGCCTGCAGACAGGCCTGCACACAGGCACGCGCACAGGCCGACCGTCGGCCCTTCGGCCGTTCCGGCCAAGGACCTGCTGCGGCAGTGCGCACGCGACGTGGTCGCGGTCGCCGAAGGCATCCGCGAGGTGTCCGCGCGCACCACCGCCGTACTGCTCGACGGGGAGTTCCGCGCCGCCGCCCGCAGACGTCCGCGCACCGGACTGCCGGCCCAGTGGGCCACCCTGCGCGTCCTCACGGGCCGGCAGGGCCTCGGCTGCGCCATCACCGCGGACCGCGGAGTGGGGCGCCGGCTGGGACAGGGCGGCGAGATCCTGGGCCGGGAGAGCCTGGCCGCACTGGTCGCCGTGACCTCGCTGCGCCTGCGGATCGGCGCGGTTGTGCTCGACCATCCCGAACTCGCCCGGCACCCGGGCATGCGCCGGCTCATGGACGCGGTGACGGCCGACCGCGACCTGGCGTCGCTGCGCGCGCTGCGGGCCCTGTTCAAGGACCAGGGCGCTCAGCAGGCGCTCTCCGCGCTCGCACCGGTCATGGCCGAACTCCTCGCGATCCGGGCTCTGTTGGACGAGGACCCGATGAACGACGAGACCGGCTGGGCCCTGGCGACGGGCCGGATGCTCAGCGCCGATCCGATCAAGGGCATCAACACGTCGTACGTGTGCGAACTCGACCGGGGCGAGGGCGCGGCCGACCCCGTCGAACTGACCGAGCACGAGCTGCAACGCCTGTCCGGCCAGGGCTCGTTCCTGGGGTTCCTACGCAACATCGACCTGTTGTCCACCGACGGCCGGGTCCTCCTCCAGGACGTCCGCGGCCCCGACGGCGTCGTCCGCCACGTCCTGCACGCCCCCGGCATGGCGCCGGGCCGCCCCCGCAACGACTCCCCACAGGACTTCGTGGGCGCATGGCGCAACCTGTTCATGACCGACTCCCCGTACACCCGGGCGATCCTGCTGGCCGTCGCGCACTACGGCATCCCGCGCGGCGCGGACGTCGCCCTGATCGGGCACAGCGAAGGCGGCATCGCCGTCATGAACCTCGCCCAGAGCGAGGAGTTCTCCCGCGCCTACCGGGTCACCCACGCCGTCGCGGTCGGCTCTCCGGTGGACAACAAGAAGCCCGCCGACCCCCGCACCTGGGCCGCCACCATCACCAACCAGCACGACATCGTGCCCGTCCTCGACGGCAGAGGGGCCGGCACGGCCTTCGACCCCCACCCGGACTGGTACGAGGTCGACTACACCGGCCCCACCCACGAATTCCCCCTCAGCCACATGCTGGGCACGTACATCGAGGACCTCGAGAAGGTGATCCCCGACGCGGCCCGGCACGTCGACGAGGCGCTCGCGCCCTACCGGGGCGAGGTGCTGCGCACCCAGTGCTACCAGCTCAGGGACCGGGCCAACCCACCGCAGGGCTACCCCTTCCTGACCGTGCCCACCGCCCCCGTGACGACGTCCGCCGGTCCGGTCGACACCCCGGTGCGCTACTACGACTCCACCGCCGCGCACGCCTTCTTCACCGTCGACGCGGACGCGGCGAGAAGCCTGCTCCCCGACGTCACCTGGATGGTCCCGGCCCGCCTCGGACGCCGGGCGCTCGCGGTGCTGTCCGGCTACGAGCACCGGTGCACCACCATCGGCCCGTACAGCGAGATCAGCCTGTCGCTGATCGTCAACGACCTGTGGCGGCCCAAGCCGTACGACCTCGCCCTCGACCTGATGCGGCGCACGGACCTGCGGCGCACCGGGCGTTACGTCGTCGGGCTGACGGTCTCCACCGAGGAGGCCCGTGCGGCGGCCGAGGAGATCTGGGGCCAGCGGGCGTCCGTGTCGCCCGTCGACGTCGATCTGCTGGGCCGTGACATCGGCGTCGGCGCCCAGGAGCCCGGTATCCGTCTGACGGGCGAGCTCGGCCCCGGCACCCGCTGCCCCGACGCGGACTGGGCGCTCTACGGCCGCAGGGGCGAACGGACGCTGCGGATCCAGGTCCGCAGTCACGGCCGACCGCGGATCCACCCGGCGCCGCGCGTCCGGTTGGAGGTGGGCACGCGTGCCCACCCGTTGGCGGAGCAGCTGCGCCGGCTCGGCCTGGACTCCGCCAGGCCGCGGTCCGTGCTGACCAGCCACGCCTTCATGTCCCACCGAAGCGCCGGCGCGGAACTGAGGTGAGACACATGGCGACCGAGACCGTCCCCTGCGGACTCCCCGCACTCGTCGACACGTTGCGCGGCGACGCCGCCAGGATGGAGGAGTACGCGCAGACCCTGCGCGCCACCGCCGCGACCCTCGGCGACCTGGACGAGGCGCCGGGCTGGAGCGGCCCCGTCCTGCAGCAGCAGGCGGCGGCCTGTCTCGTCGCCGCGGAGCAACTGCGCACCGCGGCCCTGGCGTTGGAAGCCCACGCCCGCGCCGCACGATCCCGCACGACGTCCGGCTGGTTCGTCCGGCTGGTTCGTCGGGCTAGTCCGTCCGGCCGGCAGGGGCGGTGAGCGAGACGACGTAACGTCCGTCGTCCTCCGGCAGGTTGCGGTGCAGCAGCTCTGAGAAGCCGCGGGTCTCCCGGACGATCCGCATCCCCTCGGGCGAGAAGGTGGCCGGGGTGAACAGCCGGGGGGCCAGCAACGGGTTGTTGAGCGCCTCGGAGAAGGCGTCGACCGAGATGACCCGTTCGAGGAGCCGGCCGAAGATGGCGCCCGGACCGGGTTCCTCGGCGAACAGGCCGACGAACAGCTCGACGCCGTCGACGTGTCGATAGACGTCCCGCAGCCCCTCGACGACCTGCGGGTCGCCGGAGATCTGCCGCCAGTCGGTGACCCGGGGGAAGCCGTAGTACGCGCGGTAGTCGTTGTACGAGGCCAGGTCGAGCTCCCGGCCCACGGCGATGCTCCTGGCCTCGATGGGCAGCAGCAGCGGATCGGTGTTGAACAGGCCTGATCTGCCCGCGGGTTGGAGCGACAGGTCCTGCACGAGCGGGCCCAGCCCCCGGTCCGGCAGGAGCTGCCCGTTGGCGACGGTCCCGGCCAGCGGCACGTCGTGTCCGCCGATCGCGTACGTGGACGGAATCAGACTGTGCCACCGGTAGACCAGGCTGAACTCGATGGTCGCCCAGTTCTCCCGGTGCCAGACCCCTTTGTCGGTACGGACCGGATCGAGGACGAAGCGGAAGTGGTACGGCGTGATGTGGTTGATGTACTCCTCCAGCATCACCCGGATCATCATCACCACCAGGGTGTTGCGGGTGGTCTGGAAGACCCGCTCGTCGTCCCAGTCCGGGTGCGCGGCGGCGAGGACGCCTGCCACCCGGTTGTGCTCGCGCAGGAAGAGGACGTTCATCACCATCGGCCCGATGTGCGCGTGCACCCGGTCGCCGCCGCAGGCGAAGAGAGTGTCGCGGAGGTGAGCGGGCACTTCGTCGAACCGGACCGGCTTCAGCGCGCCGAACTCCCGCTTGATCTGCCCGCCTTCGCACAGCGCGGGCGGGAACTCGCCCCCGTCGACCGTACGGCTCTTCAGCCGGCCGCCTTCGAAGGTGCGCAGACACGCGGTGGCCGCCTCGCTGTCGCCGTACAGCTGGGACAGGTCGAGGGTGTGCGGGGAGTCGGTCCTGCGCGGGTCTCCGGTGGCCCCGTGACCGCGCAGGAAACCGTCGGTGAACCACTGCGCGAACGCGGGCAGCAGCGCGCTGGAGCGCTCGCAGGGACGGGTGGGGCCGCTGCGCCGGAACAGCTCGGCAACCGTTTCCACGGGCGGCCGTCCAGGCTGTGGGCCGGCGTGCGGGGGCAGGTGCCGTCCGACGTACGAGCGGTCGGTCAGCGACGACCAGGAGGTGTACGGGCTCTTGGTGCTCAGCGGGTTGGGGCGGGGCGGGGCCTTGAGGACGGCCAGGTCGGTGAGGGCGGAGTTCACCCTGCGGTGCAGCGAGCGCCGACTGTGCACCGCGCGCCACATCGGACCGTAGTGGGTCAGCAGATGCGTCTCGAAACGGTTGCGCAAGCCGTCTCTGGACGCGTCCCGACCGGTGGTCCGGGCCTCGGGACGCGCTTCGGATCGCGAGGCCTGCGAGGGTCGCGAGGAGATGGTGGTCATGGGCCCTCCGGTCCGGCCGTCACCGTGTAGTGCTGGGGGTACGGGGTGCCGGCGTGGTCCATCGACTGTTCGGCGCCGGGCGGCGGCCGGACGCCGGGGCGCAGCAGCACCCGCCGTACCAGCTCCGGCACGATGACGGACGCCGCGTACCTGCCCAGACAGTCGTGGGCGCCGTACCCGAGGACGAGGTTGTGGGACGGCGGGCGGCCCGTGCGGAACTCGGTGGGGGACTCGACCACGTCCTCGTCGAACATCGCCGAGGACAGCCAGGCCACGACGGGGGTCCCGGAGGGAATCGCCGTCCGCCGGGGCGTTCCGGCCGCGAGGACGTGGTCGCGTACGCACAGCCGGGGCGTGGCCGGCACGAAGGGGTGGAAGCGCAGGGCCTCCCAGACGTACGCGTCGAAGCGCGCGGGGTCGGGTTCGGCCGCCGCCCGCTCGGCCTCGGCGAGCACCTCGGGACGGACCGCCAGCTCCTTGATCGCGGTGGCCACGCACTGGGTGGCGTTCTGCTGGTACCCGGTGAGATAGCCGACCAGGTTGGCGTTGATCCGCTCGTCGTCGAAACCGAACTCGGCGGGCAGGCGGGTGCGCAGCATCCGGCCGAGCACGTCGTCGGGGCTCTCGGAGGAGGCACGGCGGTCGGCGATGAGGGCGGCCACCCGGTCGTGCAGTTCCTTGCCCGCGGCCGTTCCCGCCGTGTGGACGTCCGGATCCCCGCCCGGGTTGACCGCGAACGCCCACTGCATCCGGCGCGTGCAGCTGTGCAGCGTCTCCTCCGGGATGCCGGTGAAGCCCAGGTACTCGACGGCGACCCGGGCGGCCGCCGGCCAGGCGTAGTCCTGGATCAGGTCGAACGTGGCGCTCCCCCGCTCCGCGGCGCCCGCCAGGGCGGCGTCCAGGACGCCGTCGGCGAGCGAGACGGTCAGGGCCCGCACCCGGGGCGCGTCCTCGGGCGCCAGGACCAGCTGCCCGTATCCGCGCTCACGCCAGTGCACGTCCGCGCCGTCGCGGGAGAGGACGAACGGGGCGCCCAGCACCTCTTCGAGGGCGGGCCCGAAGACGCCGACCGTGAAGACCTCCGGGGTGGACAGCACCTCCAGGACGTCCGGATGCCGGGTGACGAACACACCGAGGGGCGTGGCGAACACGGGCCGTACCGCACGAAGTTCCCGCAGCAGTCCGGCCCGGTCCATGGCCGTCTTCCGGCGGAGCAGGGCGACCCGCTGCGCCGCGTCCGCCTCGGGAACCGCGTCGTACGCGGTGAGGAAGTCCATGGTGCATCATTTTCGGGCGCATCGGGATCAATCGCACGTCAGTGACGCATCCGGGTGTTCCCGCCCCTCCGGTCGCCCATGACGTCGGCGGTCACCCTTGGTTACTATGCTCGGGAAATGCTGAGAGAAGTCGCCGCAACCCGTTACCTCTCGCCTCTGCGGTCCGGCGGTTCCGTCCCCGCCGTCGTCGAGGCCGACGACCTGGGCACGTACGTCGTGAAGTTCACCGGTTCCGCGCAGGGCCGCAAGGCGCTGGTCGCCGAGGTGATCGTCGGCGAGCTGGCGCGCGCCCTCGGGCTGCGCTTCCCCGAGCTGGTGCTGGTGCGCTTCGACCCGGCGATCGCCGACGCGGAGCCCCACCAGGAGGTGCGGGAGCTGCACGGCGCGAGCGCGGGACTCAACCTCGGCATGGACTATCTGCCGGGCGCGCGGGACTTCACCCCGGAGATCGCCGAGCGCTGCACGGTCGACCCGCTGGAGGCGGGCAAGGTCGTCTGGCTGGACGCCCTCACCGTGAACGTCGACCGCACGGTCCACAGCTCCAACCTGATGGTCTGGCCGACCCTCGGCGTCGCGCCCCCGCGCCTGTGGCTCATCGACCACGGCGCCGCCCTCGTCTTCCACCACCGCTGGGCCGCCTCCGACCCCACGAAGGCCTACGACTTCCGCCACCACGCCCTCGGCCGCTACACGCCGGACACCCGGGCCGCCGACGCCGAGCTCGCTCCCCGGGTGACCGAGGAACTGCTGCGCGCGATCGCCGCGGAGGTGCCGGACGCCTGGCTGGCCGGCGAGGCGGGCTTCACCGCGCCCGACGAGGTGCGGGACGCCTACGTCGCGTACCTGTACGCGCGCGTGCGGGCGTCCGAGGCCTGGCTGCCCACCGACTTCCCCGGCCGGGAGGAGCTCGCCGCCGAGGAGGCCCGCCGCGCGGCGAGGACACGCCAAGGCCGTCCGGACTGGCTCAAGCAGGTCCCCGACCTGCACGGCAAACCGGCGGCGCAACAGGATTGGTCGGTACACCTGGGATGACGGACGACGAGACGGACGACCGGCGCGCGGACACGGGCGTGCACCGTGTGGAGATCGAGTACTGCACCCAGTGCCGCTGGCTGCCGCGCGCCGCCTGGCTGGCCCAGGAGCTCCTGACCACCTTCGAGACCGAGCTGACGGAACTCTCCCTCAAGCCCGGCAAGGGTGGTGTCTTCGTGGTCCGGGTGAACGACGAGGTCGTCTGGAACCGCCGCGACCAGGGCTTCCCGGAGCCCACGGCGGTGAAGAAGCTCGTACGCGACCGAGTGGCCCCGGGAAAGTCCCTGGGCCACTCGGACCGGCCGGCGTGAGCGCGCTCAGCCCTTGAGCTGCTCGTACGCGGGCAGCGTGAGGAAGTCCGCGTAGTCCTCGTCGAGGGAGACCGTCAGCAGCAGGTCGTGCGCCTGCTGCCAGTGGCCGGCCGCGAAGGCCTCCTCGCCGATCTCCGCGCGGACGGCGGCCAGTTCCCCGGCGGCGACCTCGCGGGCCAGCTCCGGCGTGGCCTTCACCGTCTTCCCGTCGTGCTCGAACTCGACGCCCGCGTTGATCCACTGCCAGATCTGCGAACGCGAGATCTCGGCGGTGGCCGCGTCCTCCATGAGGTTGAAGATGGCGACGGCGCCGAGACCGCGCAGCCACGCCTCGATGTAACGGATGCCCACCTGAACGGCGTTGACGAGACCGTCGTACGTCGGACTGGCCTTCAGGGAGTCGACGGCGATCAGGTCGGCCGCCTTGACGTCGACGTCCTCGCGGAGGCGGTCCTTCTGGTTCGGCTTCTCGCCGAGGACCGCGTCGAAGGAGGCCATGGCGATCGGGACCAGGTCCGGGTGGGCCACCCACGAACCGTCGAAACCGTCGCTCGCCTCGCGGTCCTTGTCCGCCTTGACCTTCTCGAAGGCGACCTTGTTGACCTCCTCGTCGCGCCGGGACGGGATGAACGCCGCCATCCCGCCGATGGCGTGCGCACCGCGCTTGTGGCAGGTGCGGACGAGGAGTTCGGTGTACGCCCGCATGAACGGGGCGGTCATCGTCACGGCGTTGCGGTCCGGCAGGACGAACCTGGCCCCGCCGTCACGGAAGTTCTTGACGATGGAGAACAGATAGTCCCAGCGGCCGGCGTTCAACCCGGAGGCGTGGTCGCGGAGTTCGTAGAGGATCTCCTCCATCTCGTACGCGGCCGTGATCGTCTCGATGAGGACGGTCGCGCGGACGGTGCCCTGCGGGATGCCGAGGTGGTCCTGCGCGAAGACGAACACGTCGTTCCACAGCCGGGCTTCGAGGTGCGACTCCGTCTTCGGGAGGTAGAAGTACGGGCCCTTGCCCAGGTCGAGAAGGCGCTGGGCGTTGTGGAAGAAGTACAGGCCGAAGTCGACGAGGGCGCCGGGGACCGGGGCGCCGTGCTCGTCCACGAGGTGGCGCTCGTTCAGGTGCCAGCCGCGCGGCCGCATGACGACGGTGGCCAGCTCCGCGTCGGGGCGCAGGGCGTACGACTTGCCGGACCTCGGGTCGGTGAAGTCGATGTTCCTGGTGTAGGCGTCGGCCAGATTGACCTGACCGAGGACGACGTTCTCCCAGGTCGGGGCCGAGGCGTCCTCGAAGTCCGCCAGCCAGATCCTCGCGCCCGAGTTGAGGGCGTTGACCGTCATCTTGCGGTCGGTGGGGCCGGTGATCTCCACCCGCCGGTCGTTCAGCGCGTCCGGAGCCGGGGCGACCCGCCAGGAGTCGTCCGCGCGGATCGCGGCGGTCTCGGGGAGGAAGTCGAGCGTGGAGGTACGGGCGATCTCGGCGCGGCGCTGCGCGCGCCGGGCCAGGAGCTCGTCGCGGCGCGGGGTGAACCGCCGGTGCAGCTCGCCCACGAAGGCGAGGGCCGCCTCGGTGAGGACCTCCTCCTGCCGGGGCAGGGGCTCGGCGTCGACGATGGCCAGCGGGGACGGCGCTGGTGCGGACATGAGCTGTCACTTCCTTCGCATGCGGCACTTCTGTGAGTGGATACTAGTTTCCTCATCGTGGAAGTTCAATGGTTTGTTGACGTCAAGATTCTCCGTGTCGAGGAAAGGTGACTCTGAGCGCCGGGCATCTCACTCAAGGTGGGCTTCACTCAAGGTGGGTCTCACTCGAGGTGGGCGAGATCCTCAGGCGTGTCGATGTCGTAGGGGTGGGCCACGTCCCCGCACTCGACGAGCGTGAGCGCCGCGCCGTGCTCCTTCAGGTAGGCCCGCGCCCCCCGGTCGCCGGTCGCGGTCGCCGCGACGCCCGCCCAGTGGGCCGAGCCGAACAGGACCGGATGGCCGCGCTCCCCGTCGTAGGCCGCCGCCGCCAGCGACTCCTCGTCCTCGTACGCGGCCAGCACCCGGGCCGCCGCCTCGGGCCCGATGCCCGGCTGGTCGACGAGCGAGACCAGCGCGGCCCGCGCCCCCGACCCGGCGAGCGAGCCGAGCCCGGCCCGCAGCGAGCTCCCCATGCCCTGCTCCCAGTCCGGATTCGGCACGAGCACACACCCGTCGAGCCGCGCCCGCTCCCGTACGGAGTCGGCGGCGGCCCCCAGCACCACGTGCACGCGCGCGCAGCCCGCCGTACGCAGCACCGCCACCGCGTGTTCCACGAGCGGCCGGCCCCGGTGTTCGAGCAGTGCCTTGGGCCGGCCGCCGAGCCGTCGGCCCCCGCCCGCGGCGAGCAGCAGACCGACGACCTGGCCTTCCTTTTGCGTCATGCGTCCTGCATACCTGACGCAGCGTCGACCGCACGGTTTCCGGGGGCTGAATTTCCGTCCGGGCAGTGGCGTACCCGCCGTCGGGTGGCGTTTACTGACCCGCGCGTCCCGCGGCGTCCGACCAGCGCCAGGGGATGCGGGGCGGGGAAGACGCGTACGGGCGCACGACGGAGCGCGAGGGGGAGAGCCGTGTTGCGAAGTGTGGGGCAGAGGGCAGTGATCGGCGGCGACGAGGATGCGAGGGTGACGCGGCTGCGGACGGCGGTGTCCCGGCTGCGCCGCGAACTCGCCGCGCATCCGGCCGAGTTCCCGGACCGGGTCGTCGCCGAGGACGAACTCGCCGCGCTCGCCGCGATGGCGACCCACGGCGTCCCGGAAGTCCCCCGGCTGCGCCGCTCCCTGCTGCTGATCGCCGGAGCCATCGGCTCCGTCAGCGCGCTGTCCCGGGGCCTGTCGGACGTCCGCGACGCGGTGAACCTGTTCGGGGAGCCGCCGCGCGGGCGGGGTGAGGACGGGCGGGGTGGGGACGGGCGGGGTTAGGACGACGCCACGCGGTGCGTTCGGGGAACGAGCCGCGGTGGCCCCGGCTCGCGGGGCGGTGCTCGAACCGTCCGCAGAGCCAGGTCTCCGGGACGCGGCTCAAGGCGTGCATCGCCTGCGCCTGGTCCGACTGCCGCCCGGTCGGGCAGGGGCCGATGTCCGGGCCGGCCGGCTTCCGCCCGCCGTCCGCGCGTCCGCCGGCCGATCTCGACGGGCAAGGGCGTGTCCCACTCCAGGAGGCGGGAGCGGAGGCTCCCGTCGAAGAAGGAGAACATCGCCTCCGGCGGATCCCCGCCGCCGTCACGCCTGGTTCTGGGTGGCCAGCGCCTCGGACAGGTCCTGGGCGACCTGCTGGAGCACCGGCACGATCCGCTCCGTCGCCGCTTCCGTGACCCGGCCCGCCGGGCCGGAGATGGAGATGGCCGCCGCGGTGGGGGAGTTCGGCACGGACACCGCCAGGCAGCGCACGCCGATCTCCTGCTCGTTGTCGTCGACCGCGTACCCCGCGTCGCGCACCTCGGCCAGCGCCGCCAGGAAACCGGCGGGCGTGGTGATCGTCTTCTCCGTGGCGGCCGGCATGCCGGTGCGCTGGAGCAGGGCGCGCACCTCGGCGTCCGGGAAGCCCGCGAGCAGGGCCTTGCCGACGCCCGTGGAGTGCGGCAGGACGCGCCGGCCGACCTCGGTGAACATGCGCATCGAGTGCTTGGACGGCACCTGCGCCACGTACACGATCTCGTCGCCGTCGAGCAGCGCCATGTTCGCCGTCTCGCCGGTCTCCTCGACCAGCCGGGCCAGGAAGGGGCGGGCCCAGGTGCCCAGCAGCCGGGACGCGGACTCGCCGAGCCGGATCAGGCGCGGGCCGAGCGCGTAGCGGCGGTTGGACTGCTGACGGACGTAGCCGCAGGCGACCAGGGTGCGCATCAGGCGGTGGATGGTGGGCAGCGGCAGCCCGCTGCTCGCGGACAGCTCGCTGAGGCCGACCTCGCCGCCCGCGTCCGCCATCCGCTCGAGCAGATCGAAGGCGCGCTCGAGGGACTGGACCCCGCCGCTGGCGGACTTGGCGGAGTCGGTGGTGCTGGCGTCGGACGTCGGCACGGCGCGTTCCTTTCGAAACTGGCGGAAGGGCTGAAGCCTACCCGGCGGTCGGTTGACTCCCGGCTTGTGCGTAGCTACGTTCTGCGTGTTGGAATAATAATTCCGCTTTGTGGAAACATCCAGAGTGTCGACGGCGGGTGCACTGTGGAGAGGTGCGGAGTGATGCGGCGAGGGCGCGGGGGAGTGCGCCCTTGACGGCGGGAGGGCGGGAGTGAAGACTCCTTCAACAGAACGTTGAATTCCGTTACGTAGAAGTAAATTCCGTTAAGCGGAAGTGAACCGGAGTGGCGGAAGCGAACGGCGGCAGAAAGAGGGGTCCGGGTGTCCGACGCTGAACTGGTGCTGCGCTCGACGCGCGTCATCACCCCGGAAGGGACGCGCGCCGCCTCGGTCGCCGTGTCCGCCGGGAAGATCACGGCCGTCCTGCCGTACGACGCCCCCGTGCCCGAGGGCGCCCGCCTGGAGGACTTCGGCGACGACGTCCTGCTGCCCGGCCTGGTCGACACTCATGTGCACGTCAACGACCCGGGTCGTACCCACTGGGAGGGCTTCTGGACCGCCACGCGCGCGGCGGCGGCCGGCGGCATCACCACCCTCGTCGACATGCCGCTCAACTCCCTCCCGCCGACCACCACGGTCGACCACCTCCGTACGAAGCGGGACGTGGCCGCCGACAAGGCCCACATCGACGTCGGCTTCTGGGGCGGAGCCCTGCCCGACAACGTCAAGGACCTGCGCCCGCTGCACGAGGCCGGCGTCTTCGGCTTCAAGGCGTTCCTCTCGCCGTCCGGCGTGGACGAGTTCCCGCACCTCGACCAGGAGCGGCTCGCCCGGTCGCTGGCCGAGATCGCCGGGTTCGACGGGCTGCTGATCGTGCACGCCGAGGACCCGCACCACCTCGACGCGGCCCCGCAGCAGAGCGGCCCCAGGTACGCCGACTTCCTCGCCAGCCGCCCGCGCGACGCCGAGGACACCGCCATCGCGAGCCTCATAGCGCAGGCGAAGCGCCTCCACGCGCGCGTGCACGTCCTGCACCTGTCCTCCAGCGACGCGCTGCCGCTGATCGCCGCGGCCAAGGCGGACGGCGTGCGCATCACCGTCGAGACCTGCCCCCACTACCTCACCCTCACCGCCGAGGAGGTCCCGGACGGCGCCAGCGAGTTCAAGTGCTGCCCGCCCATCCGCGAGGCCGCCAACCAGGACCTGCTGTGGCAGGCGCTGGCCGACGGCGTCATCGACTGCGTGGTCACCGACCACTCCCCGTCGACGGCCGACCTCAAGACCGACGACTTCGCCACCGCCTGGGGAGGCATCTCCGGCCTCCAGCTGAGCCTCTCGGCGGTCTGGACGGAGGCTCGGCGGCGCGGCCACACGCTCGAGGACGTGGTCCGCTGGATGTCCGCCCGCACGGCCGAGCTCGTGGGCCTCGGACAGAAGGGGGCCATCGAGGCCGGCCGCGACGCCGACTTCGCCGTCCTCGCCCCCGACGAGACCTTCACCGTCGACCCGGCGGCCCTGCAGCACCGCAACCGCGTCACGGCGTACTCGGGCCGCACCCTGTACGGCGTCGTGAAGTCCACCTGGCTGCGCGGCGAACGCATCGTCGAGGACGGCGAGTTCACCGAGCCGAAGGGCAGCCTTCTCACCCGCACCCCCTGAACCCCCTCCGCACCCGCAGCGGCCGACTACCGAAAGGCACACCTCGTGACGGCGATTCCTGGCTTCACCGGCGACGCGAACCCCTACGGCGGCGGCGACCCGTACGCGGACTACCGCACCGCCGACTTCCCGTTCACCCAGTACACCGACCTCGCCGGCCGTCAGCTCGGCGCCGGCGTCATCGCCGCCAACGACGAGTTCTTCGCCCAGCGCGAGAACCTGCTGGCGCCGGGGCCAGCCGAGTTCGACCCCGAGCACTTCGGGCACAAGGGCAAGATCATGGACGGCTGGGAGACCCGCCGCCGGCGCGGCGCCTCCGCCGAGCACCCCTGGCCCACGGCCGAGGACCACGACTGGGCGCTGGTCCGCCTCGGCGCACCCGGCGTGATCCGGGGCATCGTCGTCGACACGGCCCACTTCCGGGGCAACTACCCGCAGGCGGTGTCGGTCGAGGGCGTCTCCGTGCCGGGCTCCCCGTCCCCGCAGGACCTGCTCGGCGACGACGTGAAGTGGACGACCCTCGTCCCGCGCACACCGGTCGGCGGCCATGCGGCGAATGGTTTCTCCATATCGGTGGAACAGCGCTTCACCCACCTGCGGGTCAACCAGCACCCCGACGGCGGCATCGCCCGGCTGCGCGTCTACGGCGAGGTCGTACCGGATCCGCGGTGGCTGGAGATCCTCGGCACCTTCGACGTGGTCGCCCTGGAGAACGGCGGCCGGGCCGAGGACGCCTCCAACCTCTTCTACTCCCCGGCGTCCAACACCATCCAGCCGGGCCGCTCCCGCAAGATGGACGACGGCTGGGAGACGCGCCGCCGCCGCGACCAGGGCAACGACTGGATCCGCTACCGGCTGGCCGCGCAGGCGCAGATCCGCGCCCTGGAGATCGACACGGCGTATCTGAAGGGCAACAGCGCCGGCTGGGCGTCGGTGTCCGTCAGGGACGGCGAGGACGACGAGGGCGGCGGCGAGGGCGGCACGTGGACGGAGATCCTCCCGCGCACCCGCCTCCAGCCCGACACCAACCACCGCTTCGTCCTGCCGACCCCGGCCGTGGGCACCCACGCGCGCGTGGACATCTACCCCGACGGCGGCATCTCGCGCCTGCGGCTCTTCGGCTCACTGACCCAGGAGGGCGCGAACCGCCTGGCGGCGCGCCACCAGGAGCTGGGCGGCTGAGGCCCGCCTCGCTTCTCGAACACCGGTCGCACCTCGAGCCGGTCTGGGGTGCTCCCCCGGGGAGGCTGAGGGCGGGGCGTCCGGTCCGGGGCGGGGTGGAAGGGCTGTGAGCGGCCCCCCTGCCGACCCTGGGGGCCGACCCTGGCCCGCCCCGGGTCGGCCCCTCCCAGGGTCGGCCCCCAGGGGCGGGAAGCCTCAGGGGCGGAAGCTCCTCCACGGTGGGAAGCCCCCGGCGACGGGACCCTCAGATCGGGCCCTTCCGGGGCGGGACCCTTCCAGGGTCGGGGGCTTCGCCGACAAGCCTCAGGACCGGCCCGGCGGGGACGTCTCCTCCGGGACAGGCCCCCAGGGTCGGCCCCCAGGGGCGGGAAGCCTCAGGGGCGGAAGCTCCTCCACGGTGGGAAGCCCCCGGCGACGGGACCCCCAGGTCGGGCCCTTCCGGTGCGGGACCCTTCCAGGGTCGGAGGCCTCAGGGGACGAGCCCGAGGGGCGGCCCGTCGGGGATGTCTCCTCCGGGACGGGCCCATCGCAGGCCCCCTTCGCAGGCCCCCTTCGCAGGCCCCCTTCGCAGGCCCCCTTCGCGGGCCCCCGGGGCGGGCCCCCAGGGGCGGGCCGTCGGGGGCGGGCCGTCGGGTGGGGAGCCTTCAGGGGCGGGAGCCCACCGCACCCGTGCGGTGGATCGGCCCGGCCGCCGGAGGCCTACGCCGCGTGCCCGCCGTCCACCGCGAACTCCGCTCCCGTGACGTAGGACGCCCCCGCCAGGTAGGCCACCATGGAGGCGACCTCGTCGGCCGCGCCGAAGCGGCCCAGGGCGGTCAGCTCGGCCTGGCCCGCCGCGTAGGGTCCGTCGGCCGGGTTCATGTCCGTGTCGATCGGCCCGGGGTGGACGATGTTCGCCGTGATCCCGCGCGGCCCCAGCTCCCTGGCCAGCGCCTTCGTCAGCCCGATCAGCGCCGACTTGCTCATGGCGTAGAGCGTCCCGCCCGGACCGGGCACCCGTTGGGTCATGCAGGTCCCGACGGTGACGATCCGGCCGCCGGGTCCCATCCGCCCGGCGGCGGCCCGGGAGGCCAGGAACACGCCCCGCACGTTCACCGCGAGCACCCGGTCCACCTCGGCGAGGGACAGGCTCTCCAGCGGCCCGAGCACCCCGACGCCCACGTTGTTCACCAGCACGTCGAGCCCGCCGAGCGCCTCCGCCGTACGCGCCACGGCACCCGCCGCCTCCGTCGCGTCCGCGGAGTCCGCCCGCAGGGCCACCGCCCGCCTCCCGAGGCGCTCCACGGCCCGTACGACCTCCGCGGCCGCCTCCTCGCCGTTCACGTACGTCAGGGCCACGTCCGCGCCCTCCCGGGCCAGTCGCAGCGCCGTGGCCGCGCCGATGCCCCGGCTGCCGCCGGTCACCAGGGCCGTCTTGCCGTTCAGGGTGCTGCCGGAGGCCGTCACCGTCGTGTGTGTCGTCGTCATGGCTCCATCCCAGCGGTCGGCGTCCCGGTGCGCTGGCGGCGAACGGACACCGAGGTCGGGGCCGGAACTCTTCCGTCCGTCTCCCGCGTTCTCCTGTCGTGACCCTTCAGCAAGAAATCGTCGGCAACGCCATGCAGATGGCGGTCGTCACCCTGCACCCCGGCCAGACCGTGTACTGCGAAGCCGGCAAGTTCCTCTTCAAGACGACGAACGTGACCATGGAGACCCGGCTCGGCGGCCCGTCCACCGCCGGCGGCCAGCAGCCCCCGGGCGGCGGCAGCGGCGGCATGGGCGGCATGCTGCGCCAGGCCATGGGCACCGCCATGCAGGTCGGTCAGCGCGCCCTCGCGGGCGAGTCGCTGGCGTTCCAGTACTTCACCGCCCAAGGCGGCGAGGGCACGGTCGGCTTCGCGGGCGTCCTCCCGGGCGAGATGCGCGCCCTGGAGCTGACCGGCACGCGCGCGTGGTTCGCCGAGAAGGACGCCTTCGTGGCCGCCGAGTCCACCGTCGACTTCGGCATCGCCTTCCAGGGCGGCCGCACCGGCACGAAGGGCGGCGAGGGCTTCGTCCTGGAGAAGTTCACCGGCCACGGCACGGTGATCATCGCGGGCGCCGGCAACTTCATCGATCTCAACCCCGCCGACTTCGGCGGCCGCATCGAGGTCGACACCGGCTGCGTCGTCGCCTTCGAGGAGGGCATCCAGTACGGCGTCCAGCGCGTCGGCGGCCTCAACCGCCAGGGCCTGATGAACGCCGTGTTCGGCGGCGAGGGCCTGTCCCTGGCCACCCTGGAGGGCAACGGCCGGGTCATCCTCCAGTCGCTCACCATCGAGAGCCTCGCCAACGCCCTCAAGAAGGCCCAGGGCGGAGACAAGCAGGGCCCGACGGGCGGACTGTTCTCGACGAACGCCGGCTGACTCGACGAACGCCGGCCGACTCGAAGGAATGCCGGACGAACCGATGAGGCGCAGGACGAACCGATGAGGCGCAGGACGAACCGATGAGGCGCCGGCGGACCGATGAGGCGCCGGCGGACCGATGAGTTGCGGGGGCGGGCGGGGTCTGAGTCGATGACAAGGACCCCGCACAGGAAAGCAGGCGATCGCCATGAGCAAGCTCGTCTCCACCGTCTTCGTCACCCTCGACGGCGTCTACCAGGCGCCCGGCGGCCCCCACGAGGACTCCCGCGGCGGCTTCGAACAGGGCGGCTGGAGCTTCCCGTACGGCGACGAGGACTTCGGCCGGTTCGTCACCGAGTCCTTCGGTCGCGCCGGGGCGTTCCTCCTCGGCCGCCGGACGTACGACATCTTCGCCTCGTACTGGCCGAAGAAGACCGACCCCGCCGACCCGGTCGCAGCGAAGCTGAACGCGCTGCCGAAGTACGTCGCCTCGTCGACCCTCACCGACCCCGCCTGGGCCGGCACCACCGTCGTGGGCGGCGACCTCGCCAAGGAGGTCACGGCCCTCAAGGAGCGCACCGACGGCGAGCTCCAGGTCCACGGCAGCGGCGCCCTCGTCCGCTCCCTGCTGGACCTCGGCCTCGTCGACACCCTCCACCTGCTGACCTTCCCGGTGGTGCTCGGCGCCGGCCGCCGTCTCTTCACGGAGGGCGCCGTGCCGACCGCCTTCCGGCACGCGGGCGGCCGCATCACCGCCGCCGGTGTCTCCCTCCAGTCGTACGACCTGGCAGGACGTCCGGAGTACGGCTCGTTCTGACTCCGGGGCAACGGCCGACCGCAGGTTAACTTCCCGAAAACTCAACGGACTTGCCGGGAAAATCCTTGAAGTTGTCATTGACATGCCATGGTCTACGCGCGTCATCATGGAGGGCATGAGATTCCCCCCACGAATCACCCGCATAGGCGCTTCGGCAGCCGTCCTGTCCGCCCTCCTCGTCGGCGGCACCGTCTCCGCCACGACGGCGCACGCCGCGGTCGGCAGCATCTGCTACACCAAGCTGCCGTCCCAGGCGTACGACACGCTCGAGCTGATCGAGGAGGGCGGACCGTTCCCGTACTCGCAGGACGGGGCCGTCTTCCAGAACCGGGAAGGCGTCCTGCCCAGCCAGACCAGCGGGTACTACCACGAGTACACGGTGAAGACCCCCGGGTCGTCGACGCGCGGAGCGCGCCGCATCGTGACCGGGAAGAAGACGCAGGAGGACTACTACACGTCCGACCACTACGTCACGTTCAACCTGATCAACTACGGCTGCTGAGCCGGCGTCCGGTCACGGTTGACCCCACAGGAACGGTGCGACCGGCCGCCGGCCGGGCCCGTGCGCGGTCGGCGTCCGGGTGAGCAGACCGAGTGCGCCCGGCAACTCCTTCATGAAGAAGCGCTTCACCCCGCGGATCCCCCACACGCATCGCCCGCGGGGCGAGGCGCCTGCGACGGAAGGCCCGGCCCCACCCGGGCCGACCGTGGCGAAAGAAGGCGGCTGGGCGACTTTCGCAGCGGCCCCGCGGCTTTGGTAGGGGATCGGGTCGGCTTCGGTAGCCGATCCGGTCCGCGAAGAGGTGGCGGGGCCGTCCGCTGCGTGGATTCGTCGACCGTGAAGGCTGATGAAGGCTGAGGACAGCGCGGCACGGACGGCGCCGTCGGGGTTCACGGGGCGCCGATGGCTGCTCCCGTCCGCCGTGGTCGCGGAGCTCGACCCGGACGCCGAACGGGCCGGACGGCGGCCCCGGCGCACCGCGCGCGACTGGGTCGTCGACTTCTGCTGCTTCCTGCTGGCCGTCGCCGTCGGTCTGCTGGCCGCCGACGCCCTGGACGACGCCTCCGCCCCCCCCGCACGCCCTCGCCGTCCTCGACCAGGCCCTGGGCGTGCTCGCCTGCGCCGCGCTCTGGCTGCGCCGCCCATGGCCGCTGGGCTTCGCCGTCGCGATGATCCCCGTCGGCTTCCTCTCGGCGACCTCGGGCGGCGCCTGCATGGTCGCCCTGTTCACCCTCACCGTGCACCGGCCCCTGCGGTACGTGGCCTGGGTGGGCGGCGTCGACCTCGCGCTGGTTCCCGCGTTCTACTGGCTGCGCCCCGATCCCGCCCGGCACGCGCGCGTGAGCGCCTCGCCGCTCATGGGCGAGCGTGAACGCGAGGTCGCGGTCGGCCGGGGCCTGTCCAACGCCGAGGTCGCCGCCGAACTCTTCATGAGCGTCGCCACCGTCAAGGCCCATGTCTCCCGCGTCCTGGCCAGGCTCGGCCTCGACCACCGGGTGCAGATCGCCCTGCTCGCCTACGACGCGGCGCTCCTGGAGGAGGGGCAGGGCCCGGCCGTCGACGAACGGCCGGATACCGACGAACGGCCGGGCGGCGGCGGGCACTAGGCGGTCCTCCCGCTCGTTGGGGGTGTGACGGGAGGGGGAGCGTCATGGCCGAGGTGATCGACCTGGGGGAGTTCGGCGAGGGGTTCCGGCGGGACCCGCACGCCGTGTACGCGCGGCTGCGCGAGCGGGGCCCGGTGCACAGGGTGCGTGCGCCCGGCGCCGACGCGGGCCACGAGACCTGGCTCGTCGTGGGGTACGACGAGGCGCGCGCGGCCCTCGCCGACCCGAGGCTGTCCAAGAGCGCCGACCGGATCGGGGTCACCTTCCTCGACGAGCAGGTGATCGGCCCGCATCTGCTGAGCGTCGACCCGCCGCAGCACACACGCCTGCGCGCGCTGGTCTCCCGCGCCTTCACCATGCGCCGCGTGGAGGAACTGCGGCCGAGGATCCAGGCCGTCACCGACGACCTGCTCGACGTCATGCTGCCGCACGGCCGCGCCGACCTCGTGGCCTCGCTCGCCTACCCCTTGCCCCTCACGGTCATCTGCGAGCTGCTCGGCGTCCCCGAGCTGGACCGCACGGAGTTCCGCAAGCTGTCCACGGAGGTCGTGGCGCCCACCAGCGCGGAGACCTCGTACGAGGCGATCGTGCGGCTCGCCGAGTACCTCACCGAGCTGATCGAGGACAAGCGCTGCGCGGGTCCGGGCGGCGACCTGCTGAGCGACCTGATCCGCACCACCGCCGAGGACGGCGACCGACTCTCGGCCGGCGAGCTGCGCGGCATGGCGTTCATCCTGCTCATCGCGGGCCACGAGACCACCGTCAACCTCATCGGCAACGCCGTCCACGCCCTGCTCACACACCCCGAGCAGCTCGACGCCCTGCGCTCCGACCCGACCCTCCTCGACGGCGCGATCGAGGAGGCCCTGCGCTACGAGGGGCCGGTGGAGAACGCCACGTTCCGCTTCGCCGCCGAGCCCCTGGAGATCGGCGGCACGCCCGTCGCACAGGGCGAGGCGGTGATGATCGGCCTCACCGCGGCCGACCGGGACGCGGGCCGCTATCCGGACCCCGACCGCTTCGACATCCACCGCGAGCCCCGGGGCCATCTCGCCTTCGGCCACGGCATCCACTACTGCCTGGGTGCCCCGCTGGCCCGCCTGGAGGCCCGCACAGCGCTACGGTCCCTACTGGAGCGCGCCCCCGCCCTCACCCTCGACGGCCCACCCGGCGACTGGCTCCCGGGCCTGCTGATGCGCGGAATGCGCAGCCTTCCGGTCCGCTGGTAGACACACGGCACAGGGCGGGGTGTGCACGACCCTGACTCCGGCACGGGCGGACGCGGCGGGCCGCAGCACTGGCGGCCGCGGCCTGTCGGGGTCCCGGCGATGCGGCCGGTCGGGGTGCCGGCAGACATGGCCGTGGCGGGCCGCAACACTGGCGGACGCGGGTTGCCGGAGTGGCGATGGGCGCGGCCTGCCGGAGCACCGGCGGACGCGAGCTGTCGGAGTGCCGACAGACACGGCCGGTCAGGGTGCAGGCGGACACGGCCGGTCAGGGTGCAGGCAGGACCCGCCGGTCAAAGTGCCGCCGAATCCCGCCGGTCAAAGTGCCGCCGAGCCCCGCCGGTCAGGGCGTCCGCAGGCGCGGTTCACCCGGGCCACGCGCCCGCGCCCGCCCCCACTCCCGTCGCCCCCGGGATCTCCGCCAGCGGCACAGCCCTGCGCTCCCGTCGGGACACCTCGCAGGCCTCGGCGATGCGCAGGGCCTGGAGGGCCTCGCGTCCGTCGCAGGGGTTGGGCCGCCCGCCCCGGACGACGTCCACGAACGCGATCAGCTCCGCCTCGTACGCGGGACCGAAGCGCTCCAGGAACCCGGTCCACGGCTTGTCCGCGGCCGGCGGACCGGTGGGCTCGGTGGAGGCGATCGGCGTCCGGTCGTCCAGACCGACGACGATCTGGTCCAGCTCCCCGGCCAGCTCCATGCGGACGTCGTAGCCCGCGCCGTTCAGCCGGGTCGCGGTGGCCGTGGCCAGGGTTCCGTCGTCCAGGGTGAGGACCGCGGCCGCCGTGTCCAGGTCGCCCGCCGCCCGGAACATCGCGGGCCCGGCGTCGGACCCGGCGGCGTACACGTCGGCCACCTCGCGCCCGGTCACCCAGCGCAGACAGTCGAAGTCGTGGATGAGGGCGTCCCGGTAGATCCCGCCGGACACCGGCAGCCACGCGGCCGGCGGCGGCGACTGGTCGGACGTCAGCGCTCGTACGGTGTGCAGTCGCCCGAGCCGCCCCGAGCGCACCGCCTCCCGGGCTCCGATGTAGCCCGTGTCGAACCGGCGCTGGAAGCCCATCTGAAGGATCGTTCCCGCACTCTCGACCTCCGCGATCGCCTGTAAGGTCCCCGCCAGATCCAGGGCGATCGGCTTCTCGCAGAAGACCGGAAGCCCGGAGCGTGCTGCCCGACCGATCAGTTCGGCGTGGGCCGAGGTCGCCGTGGTGATCACCACGGCGTCCACGCCCCAGCGGAAGATCTCTTCCACTCCGGGGGCGGCCGTCTCGCCCAGTCGTAGTGCGAGTTCCTGGGCCCGCGTGTGGTCCGCGTCCGTCAGGATCAGGGATCCGACCTCGCGGTGACGGCTGAGTGTGTTCGCATGAATGGTGCCTATGCGGCCCGTCCCGATGACCCCGATGCGCATGTCATCAAGGTGCGGTGCTGGCCCGCACCCTGTCAATGCGTATGTCCGGACAATCTAACTGCATTACTTCCCGTCAACAGCGCGCAGAGCTACGCTCGGCCCGTGCCGAAACCAGAGATGGACCCGACCGTGCAGCTCGAACTCCGTGTGGACCGAAGCTCTCCGGTGCCGTTGTACTTCCAGCTGTCGCAGCAGCTGGAGGCCGCGATCGAGCACGGATCCCTCACTCCCGGCAGCCTGCTGGGCAACGAGATCGAGCTCGCCGCCCGGCTCGGGCTGTCCCGTCCGACCGTGCGCCAGGCCATCCAGTCGCTCGTCGACAAGGGACTGCTGGTGCGCCGCCGGGGCGTCGGCACCCAGGTCGTGCACAGCCAGGTCAAGCGTCCGCTGGAGCTCAGCAGCCTCTTCGACGATCTGGAGGCGGCCGGGCAGCGTCCGGCGACGACCGTCGTGGTCAACACCATGGTCGCGGCGTCCGCCGAGATCGCCGCCGCGCTCGCGGTGGCCGAGGGCAGCGAGGTGCACCGGGTCGAGCGGCTGCGCCTGGCGCACGGCGAGCCGATGGCGTACCTGTGCAACCACATCCCCACCGCTCTGCTCGACCTGGACACCGCACAGCTGCAGGCCACGGGTCTGTACCGCCTGATGCGGGCCGCCGGCATCACCCTGCACAGCGCCCGCCAGTCCATCGGCGCCCGCGCCGCCACCGGCGCCGAGGCCGAGCGACTCGCCGAGGCCGAGGGCACCCCCCTCCTCACCATGCAGCGCACGACCTTCGACGACACCGGCCGTGCGGTGGAGTTCGGCGACCACATCTACCGGCCGACCCGCTACTCCTTCGAGTTCCAGCTGCTCGTACGGTCCTGAGCGCGTACGGTCCTGAGCGCGGCGCGTCCACCCAGAGGCCGACAACGGTCGTATTGTCCGAACAAGGCGACTTGATGCCGTGGACGCGCCCCACCCTGCCCCACCGCGACGCGCCCGCGCGCGGCACGTCTCACGCACCCCCTGACCTCCCCCGCTCGGCACGCACCGTGGGCGTGCGGCAGAATCGGCCACGATGAGCACCTACGGCAACTTCACCGCCCCCATCGGCTCCCGCCGCGCGCCAGCGCTCCGCACGGTAGGCACGAGGGAGCGCCGCTCGCACCTCACCGCACCCCGCGTGCCCACGGTCGGCATCGACATCGGCGGCACCAAAGTGATGGCGGGCGTCGTCGACGCCGACGGCAACATCCTGGAGAAACTCCGCACGGAGACCCCGGACAAGTCCAAGAGCCCGAAGGTCGTCGAGGACACCATCGTCGAGCTGGTCCTGGACCTGTCCGACCGGCACGACGTGCACGCGGTGGGCATCGGCGCCGCCGGCTGGGTCGACGCCGACCGCAACCGCGTCCTGTTCGCGCCCCACCTGTCCTGGCGCAACGAGCCCCTGCGGGACCGCATCTCGAGCCGGCTCTCCGTACCGGTCCTGGTCGACAACGACGCGAACACGGCGGCCTGGGCGGAGTGGCGCTTCGGCGCCGGCCGCGGCGAGGACCATCTGGTCATGATCACGCTCGGCACCGGCATCGGCGGCGCGATCCTCGAGGACGGCCAGGTCAAGCGCGGCAAGTACGGCGTCGCGGGCGAGTTCGGCCATATGCAGGTCGTGCCCGGCGGCCACCGCTGCCCGTGCGGCAACCGCGGCTGCTGGGAGCAGTACAGCTCCGGCAACGCGCTGGTCAGGGAGGCGCGCGAGCTGGCCGCGGCCGACTCCCCGGTGGCCTACGGCATCATCGAGCACGTCAAGGGCAACATCGGCGACATCACCGGCCCGATGATCACCGAGCTGGCCCGTGACGGCGACGCGATGTGCATCGAGCTGCTCCAGGACATCGGGCAGTGGCTCGGAGTCGGCATCGCCAACCTGGCCGCCGCCCTCGACCCGTCCTGCTTCGTGATCGGCGGCGGGGTCTCGGCCGCCGACGACCTGCTGATCGGCCCCGCGCGGGACGCGTTCAAGCGCCAGCTCACCGGCCGCGGCTACCGTCCCGAGGCCCGGATCGTCCGCGCCCAGCTCGGTCCCGAGGCCGGCATGGTCGGCGCCGCGGATCTGGCCCGGCTGGTGGCCCGCCGTTTCCGGCGCGCCAAGCGCCGCCGGGTGGAGCGCTACGAGCGCTTCGAACGGTTCACGGAGGCGGCCCGCCGCACCCGGGACACGGCATGACCCCCGCACCGCCCCGCACGACCCGGGACACCGCATGACCGCCTCGCTGCCCCGCCAGGCCGCACCCCCCGACGAGCCGTCCCGCCCGCCGGAGGACCGTCGGCACGTGATCCGCCGCAGGGCGCTCACCCTGCTGATCATCGTGCTGCTCATCGGCGTTCCGGCCGGCTACCTGGTGATCTCCGCCAACCAGAGCCGCGACAGCGGCAAGGACAAGGAGGCCAAGTACTCGGCGACCGGCCTGACCCAGGGCTGGCCGTCGAAGGTCCAGCGCCGCCTCTACCAGGTGCCTGTCCCGCACCCGTCCAACCAGGTCGCCTACTACGAGACGAACAACTGGAAGACCAGCCGTCTCTATGTGCAGTTCCAGACCACGCACGCGGGCCTGGACCAGTTCCTCGCCGACATCGGCGTCGCCCGGGCCGACCTGAAGAAGGACCACATCGTCATCAGCGCCCGCGACCAGAGCGTCACCGGCTGGAAGTTCGCCGGCCCCGGCTCCCGCACCGGCGACTACTTCGGCCTCGTCCGCGAGCAGAAGAACCCCAAGCCGACGCTGGACGTGGTGGTGAACACCGGCAACCCGACGTATCCCATGGTGTACGTCGTCTCGCGCACGGTTCCCTGACGCGCCGGCGCCGGCCCGGCGTCGTAGAGCCGCCGGGGGCCGCTCCGGCCGGTCGCCGGGACCGATTGATGCTCCTATTGCTGTCAAGCGGTCTGGACCCATTCGCGGTAGGCGTGGGCGAGGTCGTCGTCCCGGCTGAGGCCTCGTTCAAGTCTGGAGATGGTGGTGGGCCAGACACCGAAGTGCTGGGCGACGGCGGTGAGGGTGATGTTCTTGGCTTGCCGTAGGGGTCGCAGGTCGGCGATGCCGGGGACGGTGACGGTGGTGGTGAGACAGCGGAACATCTCCCGGGCGATGGCTCGTTTCAGGAGCCGGATGATCTCCCTCTTCGTCCGGCCGGCGGCGGTCTGCCGTGCCGCGTATGCGCGGGTTCTGGAGTCGCTGGACATGCGGACGAGGGCGATGCGGTAGAGAGCTGCGTTGGCATCCCGGTCTCCGCCCCGGGACAGGCGGTGCCGGTTCGTTCTGCCGCTGGAGGCGGGGACCGGGGCGACGCCGCACAGGGCGGCGAAGGATGCCTCGCTGCGCATGCGTTCGGGATTGCCTCCGGCGGTGACCAGCAGCTGGGCCGCGGTGTCGGGGCCGACGCCGTAGGCGGCTCGCAGGCCGGGTTGTGCGCGCTGGCCTCGCTGTCCAGGGCCTGGGTCAGGGCTCCGTGCTCGGCGGTCAGCTCCTTGACGCGTCGGGCGAGGCTCTTCAGCGCGGTGAGGACCGCTGTGTGCACCGCGTCTCCGGCCGGCCGCAGCCGGGCCAGGGCATCAGTGCGGTCTGTCCCTTTGAGCTGCCCGTATTGGGTGCGGATGGCTTCAGGTGCGGTGAAGAGAAGGTGGGTGGTCTGGTTCAGGGCGGCGGTGCGGGCCTTGACGGCGGAGCGGGCGGCGTTGTGCAGGGCGCGTGTGCCGGCGACGGTGTCGTCCTTGGGGGCGCTGGAGGCCCGGCCGGACAGGGCGGCGCGGGCGGCGGCGTAGGCGTCGATGGGGTCGGACTTGCCGATGCGGCGGCGTTCGGCCCGGTCGGGCCGGTTGACCTCGATGACCGGGTGCCCGTGTGAGCGGGCGGCGCGGGTGAAGCCGGCGCCGTAGGAGGAGGTGCCTTCCACGCCGATCGCTCTCACGTGACCGTGGGCGTTCAGGAAGGCCAGGGCCGCGGCGTATCCGGCGGCGGCGGTGGCGAACTCGGCGTCCGCGAGGTGGCCGCCGTTGTCGCTGATCACCGCGACGTGGATGGTGTCGGCATGGGAGTCGACCCCGCCGAACACGTCCTGGTCCGCGGTGTCCTCCACAACCTCTGATGTCATGCTGATGATGCCTTCCCAACCGGAGGTGGGCACCGGCCGGGTGGCGCAGACAGGACATTGAAGGGGCTTCTGGACCAAGCTCCTATCAGGTCATGTTCCGCCCGGCCGGAGCCATGAGAACAGGTCCCGGCGGCCGGACAGAACAACCGGAAGACAACCCAGCAGGGCGTCAGTCAGACCCCGAGCCACGGCCACCGGGACCTGAGTATCAGCATCAATGTCAGACCCCGCCCGTAGAGTCGAAGACGATTGATCCGACACGCGGGCGGGAGGTGAACAGTGCGGACGAGGGACACGGCCGCTCCGACCGGGTACCCCGGGGCCAGGTACCCGGGGGCCAGGTATGCGGCCAGGGACACGGCCGGGGACGAGAGCGGGGACTCGGTGGACGCGATCGGCGTGCGCCTCGCCGCGGTCTTCCTGCCCGCGCCGCTCCCGCGCGAGGGACGCGTCGCCTTCTGGGACCCCGACGAAGGGCCCCTGCCCGTCACCACGGCCGCCGAGCGCCAGGACCTCACCGTCGTACGCCCCCATGGAGCCTCCGTCCGCCGCAGGCAGGCCCCCGCCCTGACCCTTCCGGTCGACAAGGCGCTCCCGCTGCTCGTGCGCGCCCGGCGCGACCCCGCCGCACACCCGGCCACCGCCTGCTGGGGCGCGGCCGCGCTGCACGCGCTACGGCTCACCGCCCGCGGCCGTCTGCTGCCCGGCCTGACCCCCGCCGGTCACGACGCCTGGCGGGCGGGCCCCCTGGACCCGGAGGACATCGCGCACCTGCGCGCGATCGCCGCGGCCCTGCCGTACGAGGGGCACGCGGTGCCGTTGTCCGGCCCGGGCCCGCTCCGGCTGCCGCAGCCCGAAGCGCTGATGCGGTCCTTCCTGGACGCCGTCGCGGACACCCTGCCCCGTACGCCCGCCGCACCGCACGCGTGCGGGAAGCCCTTCGCGGACCGCCGGCCCCAGCGGCTGCCCGGCGCCCACGACTGGGCCGCGGAGGTCGCGGCCGGCATGGACGCGGGCGTGCGGATCTCGCTCCGCCTGGACCTGTCCGCGTACGACCTCTTCGACGGCGACGCGGTCGTGCGCAGCGCGGGCGCGGCGATCGTCCAGGTGCACAGCCTCGCCGACCCCACCCTCGTGACCGACGCGGCGACCCTGTGGGCGGGGGAGGCCGACGCCGCCTTCGGGGCACGTGCGCGCGTGGACGCGGCCCTCGCCGTGCGGCGCGCGGCCCGCGTCTGGCCGCCGCTCGCCCGGCTCGCCGAGCAGGACGCCCCCGACGTGCTGGCTCTGTCCGAGGACGAGCTGAGCGACCTGCTCGGCGTGGCCGCGACCCGGCTCGCGGCGGCCGGGGTCGCCGTGCACTGGCCGCGGGACCTGGCCCACGACCTGAGCGCGGCCGCGGTGGTCCGGCCCGCGCCCGGCTCGGCCACCGACGGAACCGGGTTCTTCGAGAGCGAGGACCTGCTGCAGTTCCGCTGGCAGCTCGCGCTCGGCGGCGACCCGCTCAGCGAGGCCGAGATGGACACGCTCGCCGAGGCCCACCGCCCGGTCGTACGGCTGCGGGACCAGTGGGTCCTCGTCGACCCGGCCCTCGTCCGCAAGGCCCGCAAACGCGAACTGGGCCTGCTGGACCCGGTCGACGCCCTGTCCGTCGCCCTCACCGGCGCCGCCGAGGTGGACGGCGAAAGCGTCGAGGCGGTCCCCGTGGGGGCCCTGGCCGCCCTGCGCGACCGACTGACGGCAGGCGTACGGCCGGCCGAGCCGCCGCCCGGTCTGCACGCCACCCTGCGCGACTACCAGCTGCGCGGCCTGGCCTGGCTGGACCTGATGACCTCCCTCGGCCTCGGCGGCTGCCTCGCCGACGACATGGGCCTGGGCAAGACGGTCACCGTCATCGCCCTGCACCTGAAGCGGGCCCGCACCGAACCGACCCTGGTGGTCTGCCCGGCCTCCCTCCTGGGCAACTGGCAGCGCGAGATCACCCGCTTCGCGCCCGGCGTCCCCGTCCGCCGCTTCCACGGCGCCGAGCGCAGCCTGGACGACCTGACCGACGGCTTCGTCCTCACCACGTACGGCACGATGCGCTCGGCCGCCCCGACGCTGGCCCGCCAGCCGTGGGGCATGGTCGTCGCGGACGAGGCGCAGCACGTGAAGAACCCGTACTCGGCGACGGCGAAGGCCCTGCGCACCATCCAGACCCCCGCACGCGTGGCGCTGACCGGCACCCCCGTCGAGAACAACCTCTCCGAACTCTGGGCGTTGCTCGACTGGACGACACCCGGACTCCTCGGCCCCCTGAAGTCCTTCCGCGCCCGGCACGCGCGCGCGGTGGAGAACGGCGAGGACGAGGAGGCCGTGCAGCGCCTCGCCCGCCTGGTGCGGCCCTTCCTGCTGCGCCGCAAGAAGTCCGACCCCGGCATCGTCCCCGAGCTGCCGCCCAAGACGGAGACGGACCACCCGGTCCCGCTCACCCGCGAACAGGCCGCGCTGTACGAGGCGGTGGTGCGGGAGTCGCTGCTGGCCATCGAGACGTCCGACGGCATCGCGCGACGCGGCCTGGTGCTGAAGCTGCTGGGCGCGCTCAAGCAGATCTGCGACCACCCCGCGCTGTATCTCAAGGAGGAGACCGGCTCCGTGGGCGACGCCCTGGCCGCCCGCTCCGGCAAACTCGCCCTCCTGGACGAGCTGTTGGACACCCTGCTCGCAGAGGACGGCTCGGCGCTCGTCTTCACGCAGTACGTCGGCATGGCCCGTCTGATCACCGCCCACCTCACCGCCCGCGCGGTCCCCGTCGAGCTGCTGCACGGCGGCACTCCGGTGCCCGAGCGCGAGCGGATGGTGGACCGCTTCCAGGACGGCGCGACCCCGGTCCTCGTCCTCTCCCTGAAGGCCGCCGGCACCGGACTGAACCTCACCCGCGCGGGCCATGTCGTCCACTTCGACCGCTGGTGGAACCCGGCCGTCGAGGAGCAGGCCACCGACCGCGCCTACCGCATCGGCCAGACCCAGCCCGTGCAGGTCCACCGCCTCATCACCGAGGGCACGGTCGAGGACCGCATCGCCGAGATGCTCCAGGCCAAGCGAGCCCTGGCCGACGCGATCCTCGGCTCCGGCGAGTCGGCCCTCACCGAACTCACCCACCGCGAACTGACCGACCTGGTCAGACTGCGGAGGGAGACATGACACGGGAGCCGGGGGACGAGGAGGCGGAGGCGGGGGTGAGCGACGTGGAGGAGGGGGCGCAGCACGACGAGGGCTCCGCAGCGGCCGAGCGGCCCGCCGACGCGGCCCGTCGTGCGCTGCGGGCCGCGCGGGAACGGGGGAGCGGGGGCGAGCCGTCGCCCGAACAGGGGCGGCCGCACGGCGAGCCGGCACAAGACACCGCAAGCCGTACGTCCAGGCCCGGTGACGCCGTGCGCGCAGCACTACGGCAGGCGGCGGACCCATCCGCCGGGCGGGCCCCGGAGCCCGGCGCGGCCGGAACGGACCCCGCTGCGTCGGTCGCGCCGGAGACGGATGATCCCCCGCCCCCGGCAGACCCGGGCGCGCCGCAGGCCGCGAACGGCGCGCGCCCCGGCGACATCGCTCGTGAGGCCCTGCGGGCGGCCCGCGCCGAGGCACGGCAGGCCTCGGCCGACGCGGCCGCGCCGGGAGGCGAAGCCTCACGCCGGCCGTCCCGGACCCCCGCCCGCCCCCAGAGCCGTGCCCAGGACCGTCCCCCCGGTGAGCGCCCGCGTGACGTGCGGGAGTTGCTCGCGGGGGCCTTTCGGATGCCGTGGGACGGGGGCGAGAGCGAGGACGAGGGCGAGGGCGATGACGTCACCCGCGAGACGACTTCGCCCGCCCCGGACGCCGAGCTCGCCCCTGCTGACCGACCCGCCCCTGCTGACCGACCCGCCCCTGCTGACCGACCCGCCCCTGGCGACCGGCTCGCCCCAGCCGACGAACCCGCCCCCGCCGACCACCCCACTCCCACTCCCACTCCTGCTCCCGCTCCGGCCCCCGACCGCGCCCCCCGCTCCATGGCCGCACCCTCCCGCGACGGCGATCACCGGCGTACCTTCCCGGCGTTCTCCCCCCGGACCGCCGGTGCCGACGGTGCGGGCGGCGCCGCAGGCGCCCGCTTCGCCGGGACCTGGTGGGGCAATGCCTGGGTCGGTGCGCTGGAGGAGGGCGCGCTGGACGTCAAGCGGCTGGTGCGCGGGCGGGGTTACGCCGAGCAGGGGAACGTGGACGCGATCACGGTCACCCCAGGGCTCGTCCTCGCCTACGTGCACGGCAGCCGCCCGCGCCCGTACCGCGTACAGGTACGGCTGCGCACCCTCGCCGACGACGACTGGGAGCGCTTCCTGGAGGCGGCCGTGGAGCGCCCCGGGCACATCGCCGCGCTGCTCGACAAGGAGATGCCGGAGTCCCTCGCCGAGTGCGGGGTGCCCTTGCTGCCCGGCCCCGGCGACCTCGATCCGCAGTGCAGCTGCCCCGACCGCGGCCACCCCTGCAAGCACGCCGCCGCCCTCTGCTACCAGACCGCGCGTCTCCTGGACGCCGACCCGTTCGTGCTGCTCCTGCTGCGCGGCCGGGGCGAACGCGAGCTGCTCGACGCGCTGTCCCGGCGCAACGCCGCCCGCGCGGCCCGCGCCGCCCAGGAGCAGGAGCCGCAGTCCCTGCCCGGCGTACGGGCCACCGAGGCGCTCACGGACGTCACGGACCGCGCGGACGGGCGCAGGCGCCGACTCCCGTCCCTCCCCGCCCCGTTGACGGTGCCGCCCCACCCCGAGCAGCCTCCCGCCTACCCGTCCGCCCCGAACGGACCCGACTCCTTCGCGCTGGACCACCTCGCCACCGACGCGGCGGCCCGCGCCCACGCCCTGCTCCTCACCGGACACGACGACATCGGCGAACTGACCCTCTGGCAGGACGCCGTACGGCTCGCCGCGGCCCGCCCCGGCGCGGGCCTCACCGTCGCCACACGCTCGCTGTACGCCTCGCTCTCCGCAGCCGCCGGACGCACCCCGGCCGAGCTGGCGCGCGCGGTCGCCGCCTGGCGGCAGGGCGGAGCGGACGGGCTCACGGCCTTGGAGGAGCCCTGGGACCCGCCCGCCGGACGCTTCGACCGGGCCCGCTCGCTCCTCCTCGCCGCCGACCTCCCGGCCTTCCGCCCCTGGCGCAACCACCTCACCCACCCCCGAGGTCACGTCCAACTCCGCTTCGGCCGCGACGGGTTGTGGTACGCGTACGAGTCGGAGCCGGGCCGTGACGACTGGTGGCCGCGCGGCACCTGCGACCCGGACCCGGTCGGCGCCCTGACCGGCCTGGGCGGCTCCGACGACTTCTGAGCGACGACCCGCGGCCGACGTCGACCACGTCGACCACGTCGACCACGTCCGTCCGGGCCGCCGCTCATGCCGCCTCAGCGGGAGTCGGCCGAGTGGCTCGCCGGGTGCGCGGACGCGGTTTCGGGCAGCAGCCCGTCGACGAACGCGCGCAGGCCCGGGAGGTGTGTCCCGTGCGGCCGACGCGGCCCACTGGTCGCCGATGGCGGCCAGGCACGGCCGGTCTGATCCTGCTGGTCTTCGGCGTCGTCCGCACCGATCGGTACGCGTGGACCTCGCCGGTCACCCCGACGACCCTGGCGGTCGCCGTCGCGCTGCTGGCCGCGTTCCTCCAGGTCGAGCGGACCACCTCCCGCGAACCGCCGGTCCGGCTCGGCCTGTTCGCCAACCGCTGGGTCGCCGGTGCGAACGGCTACAACCAACAGCTCGCGCCAGATCGGCGCCTCCCTGGGGCTGGCCGCCCTCGGCACCGAGGCCGCCACCGCACCGGCCACACCGTCACACCCCGGGCCCGGTCGCCAAGTGAAGCTGACCCGCTGAGGTTCCGTCTGTACGATGCACGCGCATCGTGTCTCACGCACCCGGCCGCCACCGGCCGGCGACAGGCGACATGTGAAGCCCGATGCGGAGGATCTTCGCGAGGCTGCCACAACGTGGGACGCCTTGCACGGGGTTCCGACCCAAGTACGTGAGAATTCGTGAGATGTGGGAGCGTGAGTCGGGTGAGTGAGAGTACGTCCAACACCCTGCAATACCGCTTTGACGGGCCGGAAGAGGCACCAGTCCTCATCCTGGGCCCCTCGCTCGGCACGACCTGGCACATGTCGTAGAAACCGTCCATGGGCGTCCAGTTGATCCAGGGCGAGCGCGTAAGTCCAGGTCAGAGTCTTGTGACATGAGTGAGTCCGCGGGGTTGGTGACCCGCTTGTGATCGCTCGTGACAGGGGGGACCCGCGTCAGCTCGCTCCGACGGCGGTCCTGCGTAGACGTACACCTGAGGAGCTGGCGCAGGTCATCCTCGTGGCCGGAGGGCGCGGCCAGGCGGCGGTGTGGCAGAGGATCTGCTGCGCTTTAAGCGGGTACCGAACGCGCGGAGCACCGGGAGATCCACTCCTCAAGGGCTGTGCCTCCAGAGCGTCACCCCAGTCTCGCAGAACGAGTACGTGGCGCAGACCCCTGACCGCATGCGGTCAGGAGGACCGCATCGGTTTCGACGTGAGCAGGGGCGGCTACTTCCTGAAGCGGTCAACCGCACTCCTCAACCGGACAACCTGACACGATGGCTTGCAGAACACCCACTCAGCTTGGCGTTTATCCTCGGCGGGCTTGGTGTTCCTTGATCGATTCAGCACGTTTGACCGTCTTGCCGACGTCGTGACGTGTGGCCCGCTGCCTGTTCTTCGAGCCGGGAGGCCGTCCCGGTCCCGGCTTGGACGGTTTCGGTGCGGCCGACGGACGGGCCGCCGTCGCGCGGACGTTGCGAAACCCCCGGCGGACGCGGGCGGGGGTGAGGCGGCGGGGTGCGGCGGGTCGCTCCCAGGGGCGGCGCAGGTCCTCGGTGAGTGGGCGGGCGAGGCGGAGCTGGGTGTGGGCGGCGATGATGAGCCAGGTCCACAGATCGGCGCTGTCGGCGTGGCGGACCTTCGGTGCCGTCCAGCCGAGGGTCTGCTTCAGGAGTCTGAAGGTGTGCTCCAGGTCGAATCTGCGGAGAAAGGACTGCCACCAGCGGTCCACGTCCGCCGGTGTTGCGGCGTTGGCGGAGCACCACAGCCAGACCGGTTTCGGGTCGCGGTCGCCCGGCAGGCGCTCGACCTGGAGGCGGATCAACATGCCGTGCAGGATGGGCAGTTCCTCTTTGGCGTGGTTCAGCCACGGGCCGCGGTGGGTGAGCCTGGGGTGCATGCGGTCCCAGGCGATCGTCTCGGCCTTGCCGTAGCGGGTGGTGTCCGTGACTGTGGTGACGTCGGGCTCGTGCCAGCTGTCAGGCTTGGCGAAAGTAAGGACACCGCCGTGCCGACGGGGTCGCCCGCCCTTCGGGCCGGAACGGGTCGGGCCCGGGTCGCGGAGCATGACCCGGTCCGAGCGCAGGCGCCCGAGCAGCATCACCGGCAGGTCGGCCAAGGCGTGGGTGAGGTAGGCGACGTCGTAGCCGGCATCCATCACGATGAGGATCTCCGGGTCGCCCGGCCGCCAGTGCCCGGCCTGCGTCAACCGCTGAACGACATCGCGCAGTTGGGCGGCAGTGACGAGCGTCGCGTCGTCGGCGGGTCCCAGGCGCACGGCGTCCAGCAGCGCGACCCAGGAGGTGCGGCCGGACTCCAGCGCGGCAACGAAGGAGTACGGCCAGCCCGGCACGAACTGGTCCGTCTTGCGGTCACCACGTCCGTAGACGTGGCAGAACAGCCGATCGTCGCTGGTCGGGGCATCAGGACGGAGCCAGTTGCTCACGTCCACGGCCAACACGATCCGCCCGTCGGCCGCCTTCGGCAGCGGCAGGCCGGCCAGCGTGCGACGTAGGCGCGTCGGCTCCAGCCAACCGCGGTCCAAAGCCGCGTACAGCGCACCGTGCCCGCGCCGGTGCTCGACCGCCAGCGACAGCTCGACCAGCGTCTTCACCGGCCCGTCCGCGCACAGCACCGCGTCAGTGAGCTCGAAGAGCGCATCCGCGCGAGCGTAGAGGCATTCGTAGAACTCGACCCGAAAGCGGGACAACACGTCCAACGCCTCACCCGCGGGCGCATCAGCAGACAGACTCATACACAGCGGCCGTTCTCTTGTACTTCGTGACTCGACATCTCGAAGCGTGGAGAACGGCCGCCTCCGCTGTCCCGGAAAGAACCGCAGATCAGCAGGTCGGGTGACCTGCAACGTTAAACGCCAAGCTCAGTCTCAGGGCATCGGTCGCGTGCCGGCCCTCCAACAGGCCAAAGCGTGGTCGAGGTACCGGTTGAAGGTACCCACCAGATCCATGTTCGGGTCGAGCAGCCACTGGAGTTCGAGGCCGTCCATGACGGCGAGCAGCGCACGGATGTCCGACTCGGCGTCGGCCTCTGTGAGTGGCGGGATCTCACCGGTCTGCACGGCCTGGAGGAGCTGGTCGGTCTTGGTGCGGACGACCTGGGCGTAGCGGCGTCGGACGAAGTCCCGGGCCGGGTGCTCAGGGTTGGCCGCCGCCTCCGCGGTCAACGTGATGAAGAGCTCCAGCAGTCCGCGGTGCTCGAGGTGGTAGGCCATCGACGTGCGCAGTTGGTCGATGGCGCGCAGACCTTGGAGGTCGGGGTTCTCGCGGTGGGCGGTCTCGTCTTCCCACCACTTGAGGACCGCGGCGAGCAGGTCCTCCTTGCGTTCGAAGTGACGTAGCAGGGCTGCAGGCGACAGACCGACGTCTGCGGCGATCTGTCGGAGCGAGGCGGCCCGGTATCCCTTTTCTCCGAAGGTTTTGGCCGCCGCGAGCACGATCTGCTCGCGCGTTTTGATGCCGGTGCGGTACGGCCCGCGCGGCCCCCTGGTCCCACTCGCCATGCCATGCCCTTCGGAAATCCTCGTACAACCCCTTGCCCCAAAAGCTATCACCTGCTTACTGTTCACCGCGTTGAAACATGAACGACTGATTACTTTTGGCGTGAAGGAGTGGGATGGCTCCCCCCGAACGGCTTGGCGTCGGCCTCATTGGCGCCGGGCTTGTGACACAGACCGTTCATTTGCCCGCCCTTGCCTCCCTGGCGGACACCTTCGCTGTCCGCCACCTCAGTGACCCTGACGAAAGTCTTGCCGCTCGTGTAGGTGCGGCGGTCGGTGCCCGGCATTCCGCTCACGCCGATGCCCTGATCGCCGATCCCGCCGTAGAGGTGGTGGCCGTGTGCAGTCCGCACCGGTTCCACGCCGAGCAGGTCATCGCAGCCTGCGAGGCGGGCAAACGCGCAGTCCTGTGCGAAAAGCCTCTCGCGGTTTCCATAGCCGAAGCCGAACTGATCGGCGAAGCCTCCCGGCGCACCGGGGTACCTGTAGTCGTCGGCGCCATGCACCTGTTCGATCCGGGCTGGCTGTGGGCCGACCGCCGGTCAGCCGAGTTGAGGTGCACAGCCCACACCATCCGCTCCTCCATCGTCCTGCCACCGAACTCGCGCTACGAGGAACTGGCCACCGAGGTATACGGACGCCACACAGCCAGTACCGCCCTGGACATGGCGGACCCAGCCGCTCAGGCCGAGGTCGTGGTAGGCGGCGTCCTCGGCCTCGCCGTCCACGACCTCCCACTGATCAGGAGTTTCCTTCCGCAGATCGACGACCTCGTAGTCCATGAGGCTCGACCGCTGCTGCCCTGGGGCTACCACATCGTCTTCACCGCTGCCGGGCGGACCGTGGAACTGCACGCCGTCGTCAATGCCACATGGCAACCGGACTGGACGCTGGAGGTGGTCTCGGACACCGAGGCCCTCCGTCTCGACTTCACCCCCAGCTATGTGCAGGCGGGGTCGGCCCGAGCAGCGCTGCGCACCCGCGACTCGACGACGATGGCGGAGCCCGCCGACAGCAACGGCTACGCAGGCGAGTGGCAACAGGTTGCCGCGCTTGCCCGCGGCGAGGTCGTCGACGGCGTCCGCCACGAACATGACCTGGCCGACCTGCGCTTGGCCCTGCGCCTCGCCGACGCAGCCTCCGAACTGATCGCACCGGATTCAAGGGAAGCCGCATGACCGGCACCAACGGCACCGCCCGAACCGACGTCCGGCGGACCTTCGATGTCTACGCGGACGCCGACACCGCGGCCGTCCTTGCCACGCTTCCACTCTCTTTCCGTCCGGTCACCGTCGATCGCGTGCCCGTGCGTGCGCTGTCGGGTAGTCGAGGCTGGGTCGATACGGCCGCCGCCGCCGTCCAGGACGGCGCAGTGGGCCTCGTCGTCCGCCACCCGGCTCCGGCCGACCCCGCCGACGTCGTGGCCCTGGCCGAGCTGGCCGGGAAGCACGGTACCGCCGTGGTCCTCGACAGCCCCTGGGCGGGCACCCCGACGTCGGCTCGGGCCGCCGAAGCCCTGCGAGACACCGCTGCCTCAGATCCGGCAAGCGCGATCGAATGCCGCCTCACCCTCCCGACCGACCATGACCTCGGTCAGGCGCTGTTGGACCAGCTGGCACTGCTGCGTGTTCTCGGCAACCCGGCGGATGAGATCCGTACTCACCTGCGCACCGAGCGCGGTCTCCTCGCGACCGCCACCGTCGGAGGGCGTACCGGGCTGCTGGGCACCGTACTGACCGATGCTCTCGCGTCGACCGCGTCCGTGCGGCTCATAGGCGCAGGTCGTGCTGTCCACCTGCAGATTCCCAGTTGGCGCACGGCGCGCCCGGCACTCCTCACCGTCACCTCGCCCGACGGCTCTCATACCTGGCCGACCCACTACGAATCGCCGCACCGAGCCGCCTGGCGCCGACTACACCGACTGCTCAGCGTCTCCGAGTCGCCGGGGTTCGAAGCGGCAGCCACTGCCGACCTGCACGCGCTCGCTGCGGACCTGCACACCATGGGTCGCGCCACTACACACCACGAGGGATCGCCATGACCGCACGGACCACCCACGCCCCCGGCGGCAGTCGGCGGCGGGCCTTCCTCGGCTTGCTCGGCGCCGCCGCCACCGCGCCGCTCCTGAGCGCCTGCGGCAGTGCAACCGCATCACGTGTCGTCCGGTTCTGGGACATGCCGTGGGGCCCGCCCGCCTACAGCGGCCTCGCCGAACGGGTCACACGGGGTTACCGCACCGCTGACGGAGCGCGCGGCGCGTCGTACCAGTCCGTGCCGTGGAACAACTACTACATGACCTTCGCCACGGGCATCGCCGCTGGCAAGGGTCCCGCGATCAGCACTGGAGCCAGTTTCCAGGCGTTCCTGTTCGAGCAGCAGGGGGCGATCCACCATGCCGACAATGTCGTCGAGCACCTGCACGCTGCGGGTGCGGACGACGTCTTCCTGCCCGGCGTACTGGACACCATGCGCACCGCCGACGGCTATGTCGGCATCCCCTGGCAACTTGATATGCGCGTGCTCTGGTACAACAAGCGCGTTCTCGACGAGACCGGCACCTCAGTGCCCACCGACTGGGACTCGCTGCTGGACGCCGGACGCCGGCTCAAGAAAGCCGGCCACTACGCGTACGGCACGGGCGCCGGCGCCGGAAACACCGCCGGGACGCAGATGCTGATCGGCCTCATGCTCGGCAACGGAGGCGGTCTCTTCGACCCCGACGGCAATCCCGATTGCGTCACCAATCGCAACATCGAGGCCATGGACTTCGCCCAGGAGCTCGTCAAAGAGAAGATCATCGATCCGGCCTGCCTCGGTTACTCCGCGGACAACGTCCTGGGCCAGTGGAAGTCCGGTGAGGTAGCCATGGGGATCCACGACTCCGGCCTGCCCAGCCGAGTCGGCGACACGGGCGACCTTCTGGACGTGGCGTCACCGCTGACGGGACCGCACGGCGACAAGGGCGCGCTCTACTACGTCAACAACCTGATGATGTACAAGAGTTCGGGCACTCGGCCCGCGGCAACCGAGCGCTTTCTCCGCTACTACCTGCAACACCTGCAAACCTACTGGGACGAGGGCCTCATCACCGCACTGCCCGTGCTGAAGTCCATCGCCGACAGCGAAGCGCTCGCCCGTGATCCGCGCCAGGTGAAGATCGTCCGGGAGTGGCAGCCGATCTCACGCACCTACGCCGAGCGCGGCACCGCCCGGCTGGCCGCCGTCGACGGCGGAAGCGCCCTGTACCGCTTCACTCAGACGATCCTCCGAGGGGACACCGGGCCCAGGCAGGCCCTGACCACCCTTCAAAAGAGCATCGCCTCCATCGCCCTGTGATCACGACCGATCCGGAGAACGCGCCATGACCACCGCGCCCACCACGACGAGGATGCGACCCTCCCGCAAGCGCACCATGCTCCTCCTGGCCGCACCATCGGTCGTTCTGCTGCTGTTGATCTGCACCTATCCCCTTGTCTACGCAGCGATCCAAGCCGTCCACAACGGCTCGCTGATCAACACGGGGCAGTACGTCGGACTCCAGAATTTCACTTTGACACTCCCCACCCCCGAGTTCCGCAACGCGGCTCTGTTCACCGTCGTGTTCTTGCTGGCCGGCGTGTTCGGCAGCTGGGCCATCGGCCTCGGCCTCGCCCTCCTGCTGCGCATGCCGGTGCCCGGAGCCAAGGTGTTCCGCGTCCTGCTGCTGCTCCCCTGGGTCATGCCGATCGTCGTGTCCGCCACTGCGTGGAACTGGCTGGTGGCCACGCGGGACAGTCCGCTGCCGACGATCGCGCGCGCCTTGGGTTTCGGCGACGTCCTGTTCCTCGCGGACCCCACCCTCGCCGTGATCACTGTGTGCGTCGTGAAAGTGTGGCTCAGCTTTCCGTTCATGATGCTGATGAGCTCCTCAGCGCTGGCCTCCGTCGACGACTCCGTCTATGAGGCAGCCCGCCTGGACGGCGCCGGGCCGTGGCAGCGTTTCCGGTTCATCACCCTGCCGATGACCGCCAAGAGCACATACATCTCCTGGGTCCTCATGGCGATCTTCTGCGTCAACGACTTTCCCACCATCTACCTCCTCACCGGCGGTGGTCCCGTCGACGCCACGTCCTCCCTGATCGTCCTCGCCTACCGCAAGGTGTTCCAGGACTTCCAGACCGGCCCGGGCGTCGCCATCGCGTTCACCATGACCTTCGTCCTGGTCATCGTCTCCGCCTTGCTCTTCAGCCGGATCCGAAAGGCCGATGTCGCATGAGCCTCGCCCCTCAAGCCGCCGCACCCGCGACAGTGCAGCCGCCCACGACCGGGATCAGTGCCCGGGCCTCCCGTTCAAAGTGGTTGCGGTTCGCCGTCCTGCTCGTCATCACCCTCCTGGCGATGGCTCCGGTACTGACCACAGTTCTGCTGGCCTTCCGTCCCGCAGCGGGCAGCTCCGAGTCGTCCCTGTTCACCCTGGAGAATTTCGAGAGAGTCCTCCGTGGCACCGACGTGCTGCGCTGGCTCGCCAACAGCTTGCTGGTGGCATGCTCCACGGTTGTCGTCTCGGTAGTGGTCGCCGCACCGGCCGGCTATGTGCTCTCCAGAGGTCGGGGCAAGGTCGTCGGCGGCTTCTCCCTCCTGCTGTTCGTCCTCCAGTCCCTCCCTGTGATCACCTCAGTCATCCCGCTGTTCATCCTGTTCTCCCGGATGGGCCTGGTCGACAACCTTCTCGGGCTGACCATCATCTACGTCGGCAGCACCATCTCCGTGACCACCTGGATGATGGCTGCCTACTTCGACTCCATCCCGGCCAGCCTGGAGGAGGCCGCCTGGGTCGACGGCCTCTCCGTGTTCGGTTCCTTCTCCCGAATCGTGCTGCGCAACTCCTACCCCGGCATCCTGTCCGCGGCGGTGTTCGCCTTCCTACTGGCGTGGAACGACTACCTGGTCGCCCTGGTGTTCCTGCACTCCGACGCAGTCCTCAACCTGCCCGTCGGCCTGCAGAACTTCTTCCAGCAGAACGCCACCGACTGGGGCGGCGTCATGGCCGTCGCGGTCATCATGCTGCTCCCCCCGTGCATCGTCTTCGCCGCGCTGCACCGGTACTTCAGCGTGGGCGGCATCGGTGGCGCCCTCGCCGGCCGCTGAACCCATCACCGCGCAGCGTCAGTTCCCCCATGGGGCGCAAGAAATCGCACAAGTTGAAGGGAGGGCGTCCGTCATGGCTCCGCCCACCAACCCGTCCGCAACACAGGCCAGTCGCCCGCTCCACGCCGCGGTCATCGGCGCGGGGATGATCGCCGAGGTCCACCGCCGGGCGATCCGCGCCGCGGGCGGCGACGTCGTCGGCGTGCTCGCTTCCTCACCCGCACGCAGCCAGGAGGTCGCCCGACGGTGGGGCACCACCCCGTACGACGATCTGCCGTCACTGCTCGCCGACGGCAGTGTCGACGTCGTGCACGTCTGCACTCCCAACCACACCCACGCCGACTACACCCTTCAGGCTCTGACGGCCGGCAAGCACGTCGTCTGTGAGAAACCGCTCGGCGTCTCCGTCGAGGAGGCGGAACGGCTGGCAGCGGCGGCGGAGCGGAGCGGACTGACCGCCACCGTGCCGTTCGTCTACCGCTACCACCCGCTCGTACGGGAGATCCGCCGTCGACGCCTGGACGGTGAATTCGGCCGGTGGCATCTGCTGCACGGCAGCTACCTGCAGGACTGGATGCTCTCGCCCGAGGCGTCCGGGTGGCGTGTGGACCCGGCGCGCGGCGGCGCTTCCCGGGCCTTCGCCGACATCGGATCGCACTGGTGCGACCTGGTCCAATGGGTTTCCGGCGAGACCTTCACCGAGCTGACCGCCGCTTCTTCGGTGGCGGTGGGCGAGCGGCCCGCAGCGGACACCGCATCCTTCTCGGCCCATTCCGCGGACGGCCCGCGCACCCGCGTCGAAACCGAGGACTGCGCCACCCTCCTGCTGCGGACCCGGCGCGGCCTGCTCGCCTCGCTGACCGTCTCGCAGGTCTCCGCAGGGCGCAAGAACCGCCTGTGGTTCGAGCTCGACGGATCCCGCGGCAGCGCGGTCTTCGACCAGGAGAACCCGGAGACCATCTGGCTCGGCGCCGAACACGAAAGCCGCGTCGTGCACCGTGACCCGCATCACGGCAGCGCCGAGCAACGCCGGCTGTCCGTCCTGCCGGCTGGCCACCCCCAGGGATACGCCGACTGCTTCGCCGCGTTCGTCTCCGACACCTACGCGGCCATCGGGGGCGCCGCCCCGGAAGGGCTGCCGACCTTCGCCGACGGGCTGCGCGCCGCGCGCCTCGTCGACGCCTTCCTCTCCTCCTCCCGTACCGGTGACTGGACCAAGGTGAAGTACGCATGAAACTGGGATTCCTGACAGCCTGCCTCCCGCAGTGGGACCTGCCCACGATCGCCTCCTGGGCGGCGGGTCACGACTATCAGGCTCTGGAGGTCGCGGTCTGGCCCGGCTCCGGCGGCCGCGACTTCGAGGCCGCTCACCTCCCCGTCGCCACCTTCGGCGAGCGCGAGGCCGACGCGACCCGTGGCCTGTTCGAACAGCACGCTCTGGAGCTGTCCGCCCTCGCCTACTACGAGAACAACCTCCACCCCGACCCTGGCCGCCGCGAAGAGATCCGCACCCATCTCAAGCACGCCATCGACACCGCCCATCTCCTCGGCGTCCCGTACGTCGGCACGTTCGTCGGCCGCGACTGGACACGTCCCATCGCCGAGAACCTCGCCGAGGCAGAGCGCGTCTTCCCCGAACTCGTCGAGTACGCGGGCGAGCGCGACGTGCGGATCATCATCGAGAACTGCGTGATGGAGGGCTGGCATCCCGACGGATCCCCGGGCAACCTCGCCTACTCGCCCGAGCTGTGGGAGTGGATGTTCGACCTCGGTCTCTACCTCAACTGGGACCCCTCGCACCTGACATGGATCGGCATCGACCCGGTCGAGACGATCGCCCCGTACATCGATCGCATCGTGCACGCCCAGGCGAAGGACGTCCAACTGCGTCCCGCCGACCGGCAGCGCTACGGCCACTTCGGACCCGCCGTCGACCGCTCCGCGAACCCCTGGGACATGGGCTGGTGGCGCTACCGCGTCCCCGGTCTCGGCCAGGTCGACTGGTCCGGCATCATCGACCGCCTCTACGAGCACGGCTACACCGGCACGCTCTCCGTCGAACACGAGGACCCCGTGTGGGGTGGGTCGCCCGAGAAGGTCACCCAGGGCCTGGAGATCGCCCACCGCACCCTGCGTCCCCTGATCTTCTGAAACGGGCCTCAGCTGACACACCACTCACTCCCGCAGCACTGGCACACGATCCAGCGCGGGTTCCGCGCCCCGGATATCCCTGCCCGCCGTCCAGTCCCTTTCGGTCCGTGGAGGACTCCATGAGCAGCAAGGCCCGCCTGTCCGTCCAGCTCTACAGCGTCCGCGAAGCGCTCTTCTCCGACCTCGCCGGTACGCTCGCACGCATCGCAGATCTCGGGTACCGCCACGTCGAGCCGTTCGGCTTCGGACACTGGAAGGCCACCCCGGCTGAGCGCGTCGAGCGGGCCCGCGAGCTGCGCTCCGCCCTGGACTCGGCCGGGCTCACGGTCTCGTCGGTACATGCTGCTCTCTCTGACGGCGGCCTCGCACCACTCGTGGAAGAGTGCCGCATCCTCGGCACGGACACGGTCTTCGTCCCGGTTCCAGAGCTCGTCGAGGGCTTCGAACGCAACGTGTTCGGCGACGCCGACCAATTGCCCGCCTTCGCGGCGCGGCTGACCGCAGCCTCCGAAGAACTGGCCGGTCACGGCATCAACCTCGGCTATCACAACCATGAATTCGAGTGGGCCAAGCTCCCCAACGGCCGTGCTGGTTACGACGTCTTCTGGGAACTGGCGGGCGAGCGGCTCCTCGCCGAGCTCGATGTCTACTGGGCCACCGCCGCCGGCCAGGACCCCGTAGCGGTACTGACGCAGCTCGGCCGACGCGCCGTCGCCGTGCACCTCAAGGACGGGCCAGTGGGCCACGGGGAGCAGCAGACCCCCATCGGCACCGGCGACGTCCAAATTCCTGCGCTACTTGCTGCCGGCGAGCATCTGGCCTGGCACATCGCCGAAATCGACACCACGGAACTCGACGTCTTCGACCTCCTGGGGGCCAACCGCACCGCCATTCTGGACCTGAGTCGCACGGTCGGCTGACCATCAGCAGGTCTCTTGCATGCAGGGATGCCACGACCTGGCCGCCGTCGCGGGCGACGTCGACGCCGACTTCCCCATCTCGACCGACGCCCACGTCAGCCACTCGCGCACGACGTCGGCCTCGGTGGTCGACGGGCACAGCGCCCACGGCGCCGACAGCCGACGGGCGGCGAACACGGACTCCAGCGCGACCCGGCGTCGCCGATACGCCCACTCGGTCGTGTCGTCCCGGACAGCCGCAGCAGATCGAACGCGACGAAGTGGACCGACCACTCCTCCGCCGCCCGAGCCGCCCCGGCACCACGCCGGACAAGCCGGTTCTGTAACCGCTCGAACGCGAGGCGGCCCGCGGCGTCCCATACGACCAGCTCGCCGTCCAGGCGGTCGCGTCCGGCTACTGCACGGCCCCTCCCACAACCTCCGGAAACGACGGCCCATGTCGGTGCCGCGCCTCGAGCGCAGCACCACCTGGCCCGCGTCGACGGAGACGAGAGCCCGAAATCCGTCCCACTTCGGTTATGCGCTGTTGAGCTGTCGCCTGTCCGGGCTCGCCGCCCCGGAATTGAGGTGCGTTTCGTTGGTCGGATCCGTCCTCCTCAGGAACTGCTGCCTGCCTGTTCCAGGGCCGTGTGGATCTCCTTGGCGGCGGCTGGCTTTCCCGGGTCCTGAGGCCAGGGCAGTCGGGGGTCGGACAGGTAGGGGAGGACGTAGGCGGGGCTGCCCTCCTGGATGCGCCAGCTCTCCGACATGGTGCCGGCGTCGGCGGTGTCGTAGCCGAGGCGGTCGAGCAGAGCGGTGACGGACTGCTTGGCCACGTCGTCGTCGCTGGCGAGGGGGAGCGCGCTGCGGTCCGCGGAGCCGGCGGGACGGGCCAGGGAGACGAGGTGCTCGAAGTAGATGGTGTTGAACGTCTTGACCGTCCGCGCGCCCGGCACGTACCGCTGGAACAGAGCTCCCGCGGTGAGGCTGCCCGTCTCCAGTTCGGCGATGACGCCGTCCCGCAGGCGGTAATAGTTGTTCGCGTCGATGACGATCTTCCCCGCCAGGGCGTCCATGGGCAGGTGGGGCACGGCGCTGAAGGGAACGGCGACGAGTGTCCAGTCGCCTGCCGCGGCGGCCTTTGCCGGAGTGGCCGCACGCGCCCGGGGGCCGAGGCGGTCGGTGAGGCCTCGCAGGGTCTGGGGACCGCGCGAGTTGCTGAGCACCACGTCGATCCCCGCGTTGACGGCCAGGCGCGCGACCGCGCCGCCTATGTTGCCGCTTCCGGTGATGCCGAGCGTGTGGTTCATTGCTGTTCCTTCGGGGGCTGCGTTCTCGAGTACACCCGCGCCCGCAGACCGTGTGGTCTGCGGGCGCGGAAGTGTTCCGGTGCGCGGACGGACGTCCGGTGTGTGGGCTGCGAGGGGAGTGGTCAGTGGCCGGATTCGAGTCGCTCTTTCAGGGCCCTGCCGTAGCTCGCGGAGTTCTTCTCCATTTGGGCCCGGTTGGGCTCCACGGTTTCCACGGCGGCCGGGCCGGTGAAAGTCTCGGATTCCGTGTAGCGCGTTCCGCCGTCATGGGGGTCGAGGAGGAAGGAATGGTCCCCCGTGACGACGCCGGGGATGCCGCCCTCCCGTGCGAGGCGTCGCGGTGCCTCGTAGTGCAGGACCGTGAAGTCGTACTCCCCGTCGATCTCGGATCCGGTCGACAGACGGGCCCGCAGCACGGTTCCGGGCCGGACTTCGGTGGGCACATCGACGAAGCTCAGGTCGGGGTGCCACTGTGTGTATCCGGCGAAGTCGGTCAGGACCTTCCACACCTCTTCGGGGGAACCTCACGCCCGCCGACAGCAGCGCCGCACGCGGCTTCCCCGGCCCGGAAGAGGCCGCGATGGCCTCGTGCGTGCGCCACCGCGTCCTCAGCGCGCTCCCGCTCTGGGACGGCTGCTTCCTCTGCAATCGGCCGCAGTACTAGCCCGACTCGATTCCACATAAGGCGGAATCTACCGGCGGACTTTCCGCCGTTTCGGCGGGTGCATGCCTTCGCCCGCCGCTGGCAGGTCAGCGGGCTGCTGACCGAACTGCACGACCGGCTGCGCGATGCGGTCCGGGTCAAGGAGGGCCGCAAGATCGATCCGACGGCGGCGATCGTGGACTCGCAGTCGCTGCGGGCGGCGGCAAGCGTGCCGTGCACCACGTCGGGCTGGGACGCTGGGAAGAAGGTGGGCGGCCGTAAGCGGCACCTGGCTGTGGACGCGCTGGGGTTGCTGCTGCTGGTGGTGCTGGTGACGGCGGCGAGCGTGCAGGACCGCGATGCGGACGTGCCGCTGCTGTCCCGGCTTCTTGAGCGCCTTGTGCAGCTCGCTCTCGCCCGCTGTCTCGGACACCTCGCCCCTGGTCACATGCCGGGCGTGGTAGCGGCCGTTCTTCTCGACGATGGTCATGAACCCGCGGCAGACGGTCCCGTATTCATGGGCCCCGAGGCAGTAGAGAAGGTCGGGCTTGTAATTGCGGTGAATCTCCAGCAGGAGCCACGGGCGGTCGGGGTTACCCAGGTCTGGTGCACTCAGGTTGATAGTGATCCCGTGACCGCGTTGCAGCACGTTGTGGGGCATATTTTGAGAGTAAGTACTGTCTCTGACAACAGGGTTGGTTGCCGCAGTCGGGCTGGCCGGTGGCGGTGCCTCCGCCGACGAGCAACTCCGCCCCCTGAACGCACAGTTTGTCTCCGTGCGCCTGTTGCGCTCGGCCGGGATCAGTTTCGGGGTGTTGCGTGAAGGGGATTGAGCATGTCCTGCGGTTCCTGAGCGGTGGTGAGACGGGGGCGGGAGGATGGGCGGGTGCTGTCCCGGGCCCATGGCCTGACTCATTATATTTCTGACTGAAGTGTCCTGGTGTCACAGTGTCGGCCGGTGGTCGGGGATGGTGCGTTGTCGGTGCCGGGCCGGCGGGGTGTGTCCCGATAGGGGCCTGTCGATAGTTGTGGCGTCCTCACGATTCTGACCGTCTGACGCGGCCCGGTACCGGCAACGCGACGTGGTATCGGACGGGAGGAGAGGAACGGGCATGTCTGGTGCGACCGTGCCCAGTACGTCGCCTGCTCCCAAGACCGGCCGTCGTCGCCCGGCAGGGGAGGTGGTTCTGGGAGTGGATACGCACCGGGATGCCCACGTAGCCTCGGTGCTCTCAGTGACAGGGGCAGTCCTTGCCACCGACGAGTTCCCGGCCACCGCGGCTGCATACCGTGATCTGCTGAAGTGGGCCAGGAAGTCGGGAGCCGTGAGGCGGGCCGGGGTGGAGGGGACCGGCTCCTATGGAGCGTCCCTGTCCCGCTATCTGCTGGCCCAGGGTGTGGACGTGTTCGACGTGAACTGGATGGACCAGGCGGATCGCCGGCGGCGTGGCAAGTCGGATCCGCTCGATGCCCAGAATGCGGCGCGAGCCGTGTTTAGCGGGCGGGCCTCCGCTCGGGCCAAAACGGGCGACGGGCCGGTACAGATCGCGCGAATGTACAAACTCACGAAGGCGTCGGCCGTCAAAGCCCGCACCCAGGCCATCAACCAGCTCAAGGCCGTACTCGTCACTGCGGACCCCGTCTTGCGGGAGGAACTGGCCGGACTGGGCAATGCCGAACTCTTCCGTACCTGCGCGCAGTTCACCGATGCGCGTAGTCGCGAGGAGGCCGGCGCGGAGTCAGTGGTGGAGGCCACCCGGATCACGCTGGGCCTTCTGGCCCACCGGATCGGCCAGCTCTCCGAGGAGGTCCGCGACGTGGAGGCTCGTCTGACCCGGCTTGTGGAACGGCATGCCCCGCAGCTGCTCGACGTGGTGGGGATCGGCCCGGACACAGCGGTCACGTTGCTAATCACGGTGGGGGACAACCCGGAACGGCTGGACAGCGAGGCGTCGTTCGCCGCGCTGTGCGGTGTCAGCCCTGTCGAGCGTTCCTCGGGACGCAGGCAATTTCCGTCGCCTCAATCGCGGCGGCGACCGGCAGGCCAACGCCGCGCTTCACCGCATCGTGTTCACCCGCCTGCGGGTCGACCCGCGCACTCAGGACTACTACGAGCGGCGGATCAAGGAGGGAAAGACGCGGCGCGAAATCGTCCGCTGCCTCAAACGCTACGCGGCCCGGGAGGTCTTCCACCTGGTAAAACAGCTACAGTCAGCCCCCCGCTCATAGGGGCTGTGATACGGCGAGGCCCCGCCTGGGGGCTTTGCGTGGAGCCGTGAGACGACGAGGCCGCACCGGAGAGCTCCGGCGCGGCTTCGTCATGAGAGCGGCTGCGCTGTCGGGCACGATGCGGTCGGCGCCTCATGTTGCCCGTGTCCCTGTGACGTTTTCGGGGTGCGCCTACTTTGCGATTGCATTCGCACATGCGTCCGAAGAGCCGGTTCCAGCAGAGTGAACCGCTCCGGGACCGGTGGAGCCTTCACCAGACCCGGAGCTATTCACTGCCGGAGTCGGCCGGGCTTCCTCGACGGGCTCGGTCCGGGGGCCGTCGAGGACTGCTCGCTCGTCTCAGACGACCAGCCACTGTTGGTTCGTCCCGGAGTCGCAGCTCGACTGGTCCAGGGCCGCTCCGTTGGCGGTCGACGCCCCGGCGACTTCGAGGCATCGGCCGCTGTTGGCGTTCGTGAAGGTGACGTATCCACCGATGACCGGCCTCTTCGTCCAGAGCTGCTGTGCGCCGCCGTTACAGGTCGACTGGTCGACCACAGCGCCGTCGGCGGTGGAGGCGCCGCCGACTTCCAGACACTTCCCGCTGTTGACGTTGACCAGCCGGTAGGCGGACCCGACGGGGGTCGGCACCCATTGCTGGTTGGTTCCGGAGTTGCAGTTCCCGGAGTTCACGGCTGCCCCGTCAGCGGTGCTCGCGTACCAGACGTCGGCGCACTTGCCGGTGTTGCGGTTCAGGAGGTGGTTGTTCGCGGAGCCCAGCGGGGCGGCCAGGACGGGCCAGCCGTTCGCGAAGGTGACCTGGCGGATGTCGAGGGTCTCCTGCCCGTTGTTGTTCCCGTCGTAGTAGTGGTAGGCGAGGTACTTCGACGTGCCGTCGTCGTAGGCGTCCGCGCCCCCGGCCGCCACCTTCGGGTAGGCGCCGGCGAGCACGGGGGTTCCTCCGCCGGCGGCCATGTCCACGCCGTTCTGGTCGAGGTAGGGCCCGGTGATGCTGGTGGACCGTCCGACCGCGGTGTAGTAGGTGCTGTTGACCCCGCTGCAGCAGGTGCCCTTCGAGCCGAAGAGGTAGTAGTAGCCGCCGTTGAGGATGATCGTCGGGTTCTCGATGCCGACGGCGATGTGCCAGAGGTTGTTGTCGGTCGTGGACAGCTTGCCCGTGGACTGGTCCAGCACGTGCATGTAGGTGCCGGAGCCGGTCCAGGACCCCCAGGAGATGTACAGCCGGCCGTCGGGTCCCCAGTCGACGTTGGGGTCGATCGGGTAGTTGACGTCGGTGACCATGCCCTGGTCGGTCCAGGGGCCTTCGATGTTCGTGGCGGTGGCGAGGCCCATGACCGCATACGAAGAACCCCAGAGCGAACCGGCGTAGTACAGGTGGTACGTGCCGTTGAAGTACTTGATGTCGGGGGCCCAGATGTTGGGCGGCGTGGAACCGAGCTTGGCCGTGATCCAGGACGGGGTGGAGTCCCAGACGTTGCCGATCTTGGTCCAGCCGGTTGCCGCCGTGCTGTCGCACGTTTTGCGTTCGGTGATGGAGCCGCTCGGGTTGAGCGAGTCGTGCTCGAACCCGGTGGAGAACCCGTAGTAGCAGCTGCCCACCTTGATGACGGACGGGTCGTGCATCCGGGTGTCCCCGCTGAGAGCGTGCGCCTGGCCGGCTGCGACCAGGCCCAGAACGGCCAGTGCGGCGGCCAGCAGGGCGGCGAGGGTGGGATGGACGTGTCGCCGGCGGCCTGCGGGGCGTGGGCCTCCGCTGCGTTGGCTGGTCATGCGCAACTCCTTTGTGTGGCTGATGCGAGGTTCGGCCGCACAGCCGGCGCTCGGTGGTCGTCGGTCGGCTCGCCATGGTCGGCCCGTGGTGGTCCGCCGCCCGATACGGCCCGCCTCACGCCCCCGTGCTCGTGAGGCGGGCCGGACACGGGCACGGGGGCGAAGGCCGGGCGAGGAGCAGTGCCGGGCGGCGGCTGATGGCCGCCCGACCGGCTCGCGTGAACGGCGCAGGCGCAGGTGGGCGTTCTGCCGTGGGGTGCCTTGGCCGACCGGCCGCCTGCTGGAAAGCGCGGCTAGTTGATCTTCGTGATCGCCCACCGCTGTGCGGACGCCGTCGAGGTCGACTCCTGGTCCAGCAGGGCTCCGTCGCCGGTCGATGCGTTGGTCACGGACAGAGCCAGTCCGCTGGCACGGTTGACCACCTGGTACTTACCGGCTCCGGTGTCGACCAGGGACCACTGCTGGGACGTTCCGCCTGAGGCCGGCTTCTGGACGACCGCGCTGCCGCTGCTGGTGCCCCCGGCCGAGTCGAGGAGGTCGCCCGAGGCCGCGTTCGTGATCGTGTAGTAGGAGCCGGTCTGGGTGAAGGTCCAGTACTGGTCCGGATGGTTAACGTTGCGGTACTGGTCGGCCTGTGTTCCGTCGCCGCTTCCGACCACCTCCGCGTACTTTCCGCTGTTGACGTTGGCCATCACGAACTGTCCGCTGGTGAAGTCGGGAGCCGCGGTCTGCACGAGGTTCCATCGCTGGTTCGCCGAGGACGTGAGCGGCGCCTGGGTGACCTGCTCGTTCGTCGAGGTCTGACCGTTCGCGTCGGTCGCCATGGTCAGCGCCAGGTCACTGCGCCGGTTGGTGATGGTGTATCCGCCCGCCGGCGCCGGTTCGACCGACCAGTCCTGCTCCGCACCGCCCGTCGACGTCCACTGGATCTCACCGGCGCCCGACGACAGCGATCCACCGGGGACGGCGAGGTACTTGCCGCTGAAGGTGTTCAGGATGCGGTAGTACCCGTTGCTCTGGAGAAGGAACTGCCAGTTGTGGTCCGGGGTTCCGTTGTCCGGCGCCTGGACGACCGAGGACCCGGAGTTGGCGTTGGGCACGCCCAGCACCTGGGAACTCAGGACGTTCTGGACCTTGTAGCCGGCGCCTGTCGAGATGCCGCCGCCGTAGTCGTCGATGCCGTAGGTCACCTTGTTCGTGCCGTTGGTGGTCAGCACGCCGCCTCGGGTGACCAGCAGGCTCTTGCCGTCGGCGAGGGGGAGCAGCCCGCGGCTGTAACCCGAAACCGTGTTGGAGAACATGCGCACCCAGGTCGCCCCGTTGTCGGTGCTCTTGTACAGCTGCTGGTCGCTGTACGCCTGTACGACGATCGTGCCGTTCGGGCCGCCCGTCGGAAGCCAGGTGACGTACGGATTGCCTCCGGGGCGAATGTTGTCCGTGGTCACGAGCTGCGTTCCGGTGACCGATCCGAAGGTCTCCGGATTGGACGCGATCTTGTAGTTCACGGGACAACTGCTGCTCGACGCGTTGCAGACCTCGTAGGTGAGCATGTAGTTGCCGTTGCCGAGGCGCGTGACGATCGCCATTCCCGGCCGGGCGCTGTAGTCCGCGTACGTGACATCGTCGACCTCGGACGACCAGTTGACGCCGTCGGTCGTCGTGAAGTGGGCGAGCTTCTGGCCGTGTGCGGGGTCCCGCTGGTCCGAGATGTAGGCGATGAGCTTGTTGTTCGCCACGAGGAAGAACGGTTCCCACACGGGGGTGTGCCCGTTGGAGGCGACCGCGTCTCCGCCGGTGGCGATGGAGCTGACGAAGCTCCAGGTCACTCCGTGATCGGTGCTGGCGTACATGTCGATCTTGGTTTTGGAGTTGTCGGTGGGGATGGAGTCACCCGCCGCGATGATCGTGCCCGCGGGGAACGAGCCGACCGCCTGCGGAAGCTCGTAGAGGACGGGTTCGAGCTGGATGTTGTTCCAGGAGTTGACCTGGTCGTGGATCGTGGAGATCTGTGTCCAGGTGCGCCCCGAGTCGGTGCTGCGGTACACCGGCATGCCGTTTCCGGAGTACTGCTCGAAGGACGCCAGCAGTGTGCCGTTGGAGTCGGTGCTGTGCTCGAGCCGGATGGCGTGGGCGTAGAGCGAGCCGTAGGAGGGGGCCCCGCTCGGCGGCTGCCACATGACGCCGCCGCTGTAGGTGACGGCGTGGGCGGACACGGCCGGTATCGCGAAGGGCGCCAGAGCGGCCACGGCGCCGATGGCGGCGGCCTTTGCCCACGATCTTCTGTTCTTGTGCATGGGTGGGTAACTCCCTCGGCGGTGAGAGAAGGACGGCGAGGACGGCGCGCGGGCGGGGAGCTCGCTGTGTGCTCCGGACGGAGAACGGCAGCTGATCGGCCGAGCCATTACCGGCGAGGATCCGGGACCGTCAACGCTTGGGATGGGGATGCGAGAGGTGGGGGGTCGGGATTGAAGCGCATCAATCCCTTCAGCGGTGCGAGGCTGGCACCCTCTGTGCCGCTCGTCAAGAGTCTGCGCAGTGATTCCGCAGGCGAGGCTCGGTGCGCACAGGGGTGTTTCCTCGGACGCCGGTCGGACGCCGGTCGGGCGGCGGCTGAGCTCGGGAGCGTCCGGCGACTCGCCCGTCACCCGGGAAGGTGTGCCGTGACCTCGGTGTCCGTGCCCGTACCCGTCGTGCCGAAGTGCGGGGTCAGGAAGGAGCATTGGAGCGCTTTAACAGAAGCATGTATCCTGCGCGTGTCCACCCCAGCCTGGTCACGTCAATGTCGTGTTCAGGTCGAACGAGACCGGAAGTCGAGGAGCGTCGTGGCAGCCGCAGGTCCACGAGCAAATGGACACGCCGGTCCGAGCATGCAGGACGTCGCGAAGGCGGCGGGCGTCTCGCTCGGCACGGTTTCCAACGTGCTGAACCATCCGGCCAAGGTCAGCCCGGTGACGGCGCAGCGCGTGCGCGAAGCCATCTCCCGGTTGGGTTTCGTGCGCAACGACGCGGCCCGGTCGCTGGCGTCCGGGTCGAACGACAGTGTCGGGCTGGTGCTGGCCGACATCGAGAACTCGCTGTTCATCGACATGGCGCACGGCGCCCAGGAGGCGGCCCGCGCGGCCGGCCTCAACCTGCTGCTCGCGAACACCACGTGCGACATGGGGCTCCAGGACGAGTACCTGGATCTCTTCGACGAGGCCCGGGTCACCGGAGTGCTGCTGGCCCCGATGGAGGACTCCACCGACGGCATCGCCCGGATGCGCTCGCACGGACGCCAGATCGTGCTGCTCAACTTCGCGCCCAAACCGGGCACGTGCTGCTCGGTGCTGGTCAACAACGAGCACGTGGGGTATCTCGCGGCACGCCACCTCATCGACACCGGACGCACCAGGCTGGCCTACGTCGTCGCACATGACGACTACCAGCCCGTGCGTGACCGGCGCAGGGGAGTGCGCGCGGCGGTCGAGGAGGCCGGCGCCCGCGTGACGCTGGAGGAGATCGACAGCGGCGGCCTGACCACGGCACACGGGCACCTGGTCGGCAAGGACCTCGCCCGGCGGAAACCCGGCGACCTGCCGGACGGCCTCGTCGTCGTCGCCGACGAACTGGCCAACGGCATCATCCACGAGCTGCACACGGTGGCGGGAATCGGCGTACCCGACCAGATCGCGGTCGTCGGATGCGAGAACAACCGCACGGCCGGTTCTGCGGCGGTGCCCCTGACCGCGGTGGACCTGCCCGGGCGGGCGATGGGGCAGGAAGCGATGCGGCTGCTGATGGACGAGGTGGCCTCGGGTGAGCAGCATCGTCATGCCACCGTCGTGCTGGAGCCGGAGCTGATCATCCGCACCAGCGCGCCGCGCTGAGCAGCGGAGTCTTCCGCCGGAGTTGTCCCGTACCCCGAGCTCTGCCCCCGAGTCCCGCACCGGTGCTCTGCCTCGAAGGGAGCTCGGCTTCCGCAGTTCTGCCCGAAGTCCCGCCCCAGCGCGCGCACCACACGAAGCCGGAGCCGGAGCCGGAGCCCGCACCCGCCTCCGCCCCAGGGCCAGGCCCGTGCCCTCAGCCAGGCACCTCGCCGCGCCCGATTCCTGTCGTCGTGCACACATTGCGGTTCGGAAATACCGACGAATCATCCTTGACACGGCCGTGTAGCGGGCCGTAGGTTCCGGGCAACATTGAAGCGCTTCAAAGCGCTGTGCACCGCGAGGAGCAACCCCGTGCACCACACCCTCAAGCCCCGAAACCTCGCCATCCTGGCGACAGCCACCACCGCCGGCCTGCTGCTGAGCGGCTGCGGCGGCGGCACGAGCGCGTCGAGCAGCGGCGCCAAGGCGTACACCCTCACCATCAACGACGACAACCACATCGTCCAGCAGGAGCTCAAGACCCTGAGCACCGGCGCGTGCAAGACGCAGGACGCCGCTCTGCCGCTGAAGATCCAGACGCTGCCGATCAGCAACGTCGACCAGAAGGTGCAGCTTCTCGCCGGGCAGGACGCGCTGCCCGTGCAGTTCGCGGCGGGAGGCACCCCGCAGCTCACCAAGACGCTGGACAAGGCCGGCCAGGTCCTCGACCTCGAGAAGACGCTCAAGGACCTCGGGGTGTGGGACGACGTCCAGCCGGCCGCGGTCAAGACGGTGCAGAACCTGTACGGCAAGTTCAACGTGATGCCCTACCAGTTCAACATCGAGGGCATCTGGTACAACAAGAAGCTTCTCGCCGCCCACCACATCGCCGCCCCGACGACGTACGACGAACTGGTCGCGGCCGCGGCGAAGCTGAAGGGCGCCGGCGTCACCCCCTTCTCCGCGGCCGGCAAGGAGGGGTGGCCCCTCACCCGTCTCATCAGCGGCTACCTCTACCGGGAGCTGGGCCCGGATGCCCTGCAGGCGGTCGCGGACGGCAAGGCGAAGCTGACCGACCCCGAGTACGTCAAGGCCGCGCAGGCCATCGCCGACCTCGGCAAGGCGGGCTACTTCGGCAAGGGCGTCGGATCGATCGACTACGACACCGGGGTGCAGCAGTTCCTGACCGGCAAGGCCGCCATGTTCTACATGGGCAGCTGGGAGCTCGGCGACTTCAACGACAAGACCAAGAACAAGATCGGTGCGGACAACGTCGGCTTCATGCCGTTCCCGACCGTGTCCGGCGGCAAGGGGTCCGCGGACCAGATTCCGGCCAACGTCGGTCTCCCGGTCGCCGTCTCCGCGAAGGCGTACAACGCCAAGGTCGGCGACTGGCTCTCCTGCACCGCGAAGAACTACGGCGCCGGCTCGCTGAAGGACCAGGGCACGATCTCCGGGTTCAAGCCCAAGGGCGACACGGGCACGCTGCCGCCGCTCACGCAGCAGGTGCAGGACACCATCTCGAAGACCACGACCAGCACCCTGTGGTTCGAGGCGCTGTTCAACACGAAGGCGACCGAGACCAGCCAGACGAACGCCGCGCCGCTGGTCAACGGGTCCCTCTCCGCGAAGGACTTCATGCAGAAGATCCAGACGGACCTGGACAACGGCTGACCCGTCCGCCGCCACCCGCGAACCGTTCCGAACCCTTCGTGAAAGACCTGAAAGAGCCGACATGCGTTCCGTTCTGGGAGACCGCCGCGCCCTCGCCATCCTGCTGGGTCCGGCACTGCTCGTGTACACACTGGTGATGCTGGTACCGATGGGCTGGTCCCTGGGCTACACCTTCTTCAAGGGGAACGTCATCGAGGGGTTCACCTTCGACGGGTTCGGAAACTTCGAGAAGCTGTGGCACGACCCGCAGGCGCACTCGGCCCTGTGGTTCACCTTCAAGTACGGGGTCGTCGTCAGCGTCGGGCAGGTGCTCTTCGGATACCTGCTCGCCCTGCTCTACGTGTTCGTGCTGCGCAAGTCGTCCGCGCTCATCCGCACGCTGGTGTTCTTCCCGGTGATCCTGCCGACCGTCGCCGTGGCCCTGATGTTCCAGAAGCTCTTCGCCGTCGCACCGCAGAACGGCCTGGCCAACACCGCCATCGAGGCGCTGGGCATCCACCACGGGGACTGGTTCGCCAGCGGCGGAGGGGCCTTCCTCGTCCTGGTCGTGATGGACGTATGGCGCTCCATGGGCTTCTACGGCGTGCTCATCTACGCGGGACTGCTCGACATCCCCGAGGAGACGATCGAGTCGGCGCGCATGGACGGCGCCACCGGATGGCGACTGATCCGGCACATCGTCCTGCCGCTGTCCTGGCCGGTGGTGCTGTCGTCCGTGGTGTTCAGCATCAACGGCACGCTCAAGGTGTTCGACTCGGTCCTGGCCCTGACCAACGGCGGCCCGGGCAGTGACACCACACCCCTGACCCTGTACATGTTCCGCACCGCGTTCTCCTACGGCGACTACGGCTACGGCAGCACCATCGCGTCACTGCTCACCGTTGTCTGCCTGGGCGTCTCCCTGATCATCTTCCGCTTCTCGCGCCGCGACCCGACCAAGGGCTGAACTCCGATGACCGACTCCCTGACGGCACCGCCGCGGGAACTCCTCACCCGCCCGCCCACGGCGCCCCGGCAAAAGGGCCGGCACACCCGGCCCCTGGTGCGCAACACACTCGTCGCCCTGCTGCTGGTGATCGAGGTGGCACCGCTGCTGTGGCTGCTGCTGAGCTCCTTCAAGACCCAGTCCGAGTTCGTCAACGACCCCGCCTGGTCGCTGCCGAAGAGCTGGGGCCTGCACAACTACACCGAGGCGTGGACGACCGGGCACGTCGCCCTGTACATCCGCAACAGCCTGCTGGCCACCGTGCCCTCGCTCGCCCTCATCATCCTGCTCGGCGTCGCCGCGGGCTTCGCCCTGGAGGTGATGGTCTGGCGCGGACGCCACAAGGTCCTGCTCGTGTTTCTCGTCGGCATCATGGTGCCGAGCCAGATGATCCTGCTGCCGTTGTTCCGGGTGTACTTCCAGACCGGCCTGTCCGGGACTCTGTGGCCCCTCATCCTCACCTACACCGCGGCCGGCCTCCCGCTGACCGTCTTCATGATGGCCACCTACTTCCGGTCGATCCCGCGCGAGGTCTTCGAAGCCGCCACCCTCGACGGGGCGAGCATCCTCAAAGCCTTCTGGCGGATCGCCTTCCCCATGGTCCGCAACGCCGTCTTCACGGTGGGGCTGGTGCAGTTCTTCTTCATCTGGAACGACCTGCTCATCTCGCTCACCTTCACCACCAACGACGACCTGCGCACCATCCAGGTGGGTCTGCTCAACTTCACCGGACAGTACGGCGAGACGGCCTACGGACCACTGTTCGCCGCGATCAGCATCAACGTGGTCGGCGCCCTGGTGCTGTACCTGCTCATCAACCAGCGCATCATCAAGGGCCTGACCGCCGGGGCGGTGAAGGGATGAACCACGAGCTGAAACCGGCGGTCGCCACACCGACCGCGGAACACCACCGGGAACCGCTCGGCATCGGTGAGCCCGCCCCCCGCGTCTCCTGGAAGACGACCGCACCGGCCGGCTGGACGCAGCAGGCGTACCAGATCGAGGTCACCCGCACGGATGGAACGCACCGCGCGGACTGGGTGATCTCCAAAGACTCCGTACTCGTCGACTGGCCCTGCGACAGGCCACTGGCATCACGGGAACGCGCCGCGATACGCGTGCGGGTCCGCGGGACCGACGGCCCGGCCAGTGACTGGAGCCCGGCCCTGCACCTGGAAACAGGACTGCTGGAGCCGGCGGACTGGACGGCGCACGCGATCTCACCGCAGTGGCAGTCACTGGAGTCGCCCGACGGTGACCGGCGCCCGCCGCTGCTGCGCAAGGACTTCCACGCCGGTGCGGAGGTGGAGCAGGCGCGGCTGTACGTCACCGCCCACGGCTTGTACGAGATCGAGATCAACGGCCGACGGGTCGGCGACCACACCCTCGCGCCCGGCTGGACCAGCTACGACCACCGGCTGCGCTACCAGACCCACGACGTCACGGAACACCTGCGCGCCGGTGACAACACCATCGGCGCGTGGCTGGCCGACGGCTGGTACCGCGGACGGCTGGGCTTCCACGGCGGCCACTCCAACCTCTACGGCGACCGGCTCGCCCTCCTCGCCCAACTCGAGATCGTCCACCGCGACGGAACCCGCACCATCATCGGCACGGACACCTCCTGGCGAGCCGCTCAGGGGCCGATCGTCTCCTCCGGCCTGCTCGACGGCGAGACCCATGACGCCCGGGACGAACAGCCCGGCTGGTCCAGCCCTGGTTTCGACGACGGCGACTGGTCACCGGTGGGCGTTGTCACCAGGGATCCGGCAACGCTGGTCGCCCCCACCGGCCCACCGGTGCGCTGCACCCAGGAGGTCGCCGCGGCCCGGGTGACCACCCTCGACGGCGACCGCCTCCTGGTGGACTTCGGACAGAACCTCGTCGGCCGGGTCCGTATCACCGTGACCGGGTCGGCCGGGCACACGGTCGTCGTCCGCCACGCCGAGGTGCTCCAGGACGGAGAGCTGTGCGTCCGCCCCCTGCGCGACGCCACCTCCACCGACCGGTACATCCTCCGGGGCGGGGACCGGGAGACATGGGAACCGCGCTTCACGATCCACGGCTTCCGCTACGCCGAGATCACCGGCTGGCGCGGCGGGGACCCCCACCGCGACATCGTCGCCCGCGTCCACCACACCGACATGGCCCGCACGGGCTGGTTCGAATGCTCTGACGAGCAGGTGAACCGGCTGCACGAGAACGTGGTGTGGAGCCTGCGCGGCAACTTCGTCGACGTTCCCACCGACTGTCCGCAGCGAGACGAGCGGCTCGGCTGGACCGGGGACATCCAGGTCTTCGCGCCCACCGCCGCCTTCCTGTACGACTGCCACGGCATGCTCGCGTCCTGGCTGCGCGACGTCGCCGTCGAGCAGCACGACGACGGCACCGTGCCCTGGTTCGTACCCACCATCCCCGGCGGCCCGCAGTGGACGCCGGCCCGACCCGGCGCCGGCTGGGGCGACGTCGTGACGCTGACCCCGTGGGCCCTGTACCAGGACTCCGGCGACACCGGGCTGCTGGCCGCCCAGTACGACAGCGCACGCCGCTGGGTCGATCTCATCACCGAGCTCGCGGGCCCGTCGGGCCTGTGGAACCGCGGCTACCAACTCGGCGACTGGCTCGACCCCTCGGCGCCCCCGGACGACCCAGGCGCCGGCCGCACCGACCGCCACCTCATCGCCACCGCCTATTACGCCTGGTCCACCGCGCATCTGGCACGGATGGCCGAAGTCCTCGGTCACGACGACGACCGGCAGCACTACGAGCAGCTCGCGCAGCGCATACGCCAGGCTTTCATCAATGCCCACGTGCTTGCCTCCGGCCTGATGACCAGCGACACCCAGACCGCGTATGCCATCGCCCTCCAGTTCGACCTCCTGCCCGGTCAGGCAGCGCGGGACGTCGCCGGACGGCGTCTGGCCGAACTGGTCGCCGCAGGCGGGCACACCATCCAGACGGGATTCATCGGCACACCGCTCGTCACACCCGCACTGAGCTCCACGGACCACACCGACACCGCCTACAAACTGCTTCTCCAACAGGAGTGCCCATCCTGGCTGTACGCGCTCAAGCACGATGCCACCACCATCTGGGAACGCTGGGACAGCATGCTCCCCGACGGGACCGTCAACCCGGGCGAGATGACCTCCTTCAACCACTACGCCCTGGGCGCGATCGCCCAGTGGCTGCACACCACGGTCGCCGGCCTCACCGCTGCCTCACCCGGCTACCGTGACATCGTTTTCCGCCCACGCCCGGGCGGAGGCATCACTTCGGCCGCTGCCGCCCACGAGTCGCCGTACGGGCGCGTGGCCATACGGTGGGAGCTGCACGCCTCGGGCATCAAGGTGCACACGACAGTGCCCACCGGCGCGAAAGCACAGATCGACTGGCCCGACGGAGGCGTGACCACCCTGGCGCCCGGCACCACCACCACGACCTGGCGGCCACGGCGCACCACCCACCGGTCCACCTCCGCCTCCACGTCCGCCGCCATACCGGCAGACCTCGCCTGAGTGCCGGCGGTCGCTGCCGTCGGCTTGGCGCGGAAAGCGGTCACCCGTGCCGGCCACCACATCGGCCCCCCGTCCCACGGCGCCTGATCAGCCACTTCTCGATCACGCCGAGGACGGGGGACACGGGGGGCAGGCCGTCCGAGGTCAGGCCGCAGCGCCCCCGCACCGCGCCGTATCCCTGAAGTCTCGGTCTGACGAGTGGCGAACCAGCGAAAGAAACTCGGGCTGTCCGACGGAGCCCTCGCCCAGATCACCACGACGCGCGGCACCGGTCAACGGCCCTGTCGGGCGAGGAGTGAGCGATGGCTGCCGGTCAGCTGTTGGTGAGGGCGGCGTCGTACTGCTCGTCGGTGACGGGCTCCAGCCAGGCGGTGCCGTCGCCGTTGTCGTCGCCGACCACGAGGGCGATGTGCGCCATGAGGGTAGTGTCGGTCGCGCCGTGCCAGTGCTCCTCGCCTGCCGGGCACTTGACGGTCTCACCGGCGCTGATGCGTACGACACTGCCGTCGCGGGTGCCGACCAGGCCGACACCGTCGGTGACGTACAGCACCTGGCCGTTGACGTGGGAGTGCCAGTTGGTGCGGGCGCCGGGGGTGAAGCGCACCAGGCCGGCCGCAAGGCGGGCGGGCTCGGTGGGGGCCTCGATCATGTTGAGGTAGACGTCGCCGGTGAAGCGCTCGGCGGGGGCCTTCATGGTGGGCGTGGACGTGATGTGTTCCATGGCTCTACTCCTTGATCGTCACTGTGGTGGGAGTGGTGCGAGGGAAATGCGAGGGAGGGCTGATCAGGCGGCGTTGTGCTCGTCGGCGATCTTCTTGAGCTGGTTGATCGCGGTCATGGCGTTGGGCCAGCCCGCGTAAAAGGCGAGGTGGGTGATGGCCTCGGACAGCTCCTCGACGCTCAGGCCGTTGTCCAGGGCGACGCCAAGGTGGTAGCCGAGCTGCTCGGAGCGGTAGAGGGCGGCCAGCACGCTCACGGTGACCAGGCTGCGGTCGCGCGGGGAGAGCTCGGGGCGCTCCCAGACGTCGGCGAAGAGGACCTCGTCGGTGACCTCCACGAGCTTGGGCGCGATGGCGGCGAGTTCCTGGGGTGCGGACTGCTTCGGCATGCGGTGACTCCTTGATCAAAACGGTGCGGGGCGGTCAGGACCACTGTGTGGCGGGCCGGTCCTCCGGCAGCCGCCACAGCCCGGTTTCCGGGGTCTCAGCTGCTGCCGATATCGAGGAAACCGCGGATCGCAGGGGTGGGGGAGGGCCTGGGCTTACAGGTACTGACAGGGCCCCCCACTCGTGCTCCGTCCGGCTTAGCCTGGAACGCGTGAGTACCGAGAGCGACATCCGCGCATTCCTGGCCTCCCGCCGCGCCAAGATCACCCCGCAGCAGGCCGGGCTGCCCGCCTACGGTGGAAACCGGCGGGTGCCGGGGCTGCGCCGCGAGGAAGTCGCCCTGCTCGCCGGCGTCAGCATCGACTACTACGTTCGCCTGGAACGCGGCCACATCGCCGGAGCCTCCGAGGAAGTCCTCGACGCCGTCGCAAACGCCCTCCAGCTCGACGACGCCGAACGTGCCCACCTCTACGACCTGGCCCGCGCCGCCGCCAAACGCCCGGCCCGCCGCAGGCCCGCCCGTGGTCCTCTCCCGGACAGCGTCCTGCGCGTCCTGGAGTCCATGACCGACTCACCGGCCTTCATCCGCAACGGCCGCCTGGACATCCTCGCCGTCAACCCCCTCGGTCGGGCCCTGTACGCACCCCTGTACGCCGACGATGCCCCGCGCCCGGTCAACATCGCCCGCTTCCAGTTCCTCGACCCGCGGGGCCGGGATTTCTTCCCCGACTGGGAGGAGTCCCTGAACACCACCGTCTCCCTGCTGCGCACCGAGGCCGGACGCGCCCCGCACGACAGTGACCTCACCGGACTCGTCGGCGAGCTTGTCACCCGCAGCGAGGAGTTCCGCACCGCCTGGGCCAAGCACAACGTGCGCCTGCACCACACCGGCCGCAAGTCCTTCCACCACCCCGCCGTCGGCGCCCTCACCCTGGACTTCGACGCGATGGAACTGCCCGCGCAGCCCGGCTTGACCCTCACCGCCTACTCCGCCGCGCCCGGTACCTCCGAGGGCGACGCCCTGCAACTCCTCGCCAGCTGGGCGGCCACCGAGAAGACGTCGCCCACCAGCAGCCCCGGCACCGCCGATCAACAGCATCGGTGAACACCGCGTGGTGATCACGGAACGCACCCCGCCCCGCTGACCGAGCACGGCCTGGTGCTTGAGATGCGCGCCGGGCCGCTGCCCGGCATCTACGACCCCACCGGCCCCGGAAGGCTGCTGTTGCTTCGGCTTCTTCGCAGCGATGGCGGAGACGGAGCGGGTGAACATCGGGGAGCCGCTGGAGGGCCTGGAGACCGCGGCCCTCAAGGACAGTGAATCCTTTCCAACCTCACGTGCCAGCGGGGCAGTTGGGCTGACAGAGAGATGAACGCCAGGTGTTTGCGATCCGCCCGTGCCCTCGGGGAGTGCACGGGCGGATCGCTCACCGATGGTTCACACCAACGGCTACCGGTGCGCGGCTACGGCGTGACGGTCAACACCGTGTGCCCGAAGGTGGTCGACCCGTCGCCGTACTCGACGGCGCCGACGTACCGCTGGCCGCGTTTCGCGTCAGGCCACGACACCGTGACCTCCGGACGGTCACCCGCCGAGACCTTCTGCTCGGTCGGGGTGACCGTGGCTGTCACGGCCGGGGTGCCCTGGCCGACCTTCCAACTCCACAGGGTGTACTGCTGGCTGGTGGTGCCGGCCGGCAGTTCGTACTGGAGGACGTAGACGTCGTAGTCGCCGGGCGGCAGGTCGACGTGCTCGTCGGAGCCGGGGCCGGGCCAGTCGCCGATGTGGTTGCCGTTTGTGTCGAAGGCGTACAGGTCGAGGTTGCTGCCGGGGACGTGGTCCGCGGAGGTGATGGCGAACCGGGTGAACGGGGTGCCTGCGGGGACGTGGACGTGGTGTTTCACGACGGCGTCGTTGGTGTGCTGACTCTGTGTGAAGTCGGCCTGGTCGGTGCCCGTGAGGGTGCCGGTGGTCTTCTCGCCGGTGTAGAGGGACGCCTTCGCGGTCAGCTCGCCGTTCCAGTCGACTGCGGGCCTCAGCGTCGCGGAGTCACCACCGGTGACCACGGCCTCTTTCGGGGCGGACAACGGTACGGAGCGCAGGGCGACCGGGCTGGTGACCTCGTGGTGGCTGTGCGCGTCGCTCCACGTCAGGGAGCCGAAGGACCAGGCGTTGTGGGCCGCACTCGTACGCTCGAAGGTCACCTTGTACGACGCCGACGCGCCCGGCGTGACCGTCAGCCGCTTCGGGGTGACCTCGGCGCGGAAGCCCGGCGGGGTCTGGAGCTTCGCCTTGTACGTGGCGGTGCGCGCCGAGACGTTGGTGACCGTGCGCGTCACTGTCTGACCGGCCAGCAGGTCACCGACTGCGATCGACGGGTAGTTGAGGTCGCTGGGGTCGGTCTTCGTGGCCGTGGCGCAGGCATCGGTGCCGTCCTCGGTGGTCGGCTTCTGGCCGATCGCGCAGAGGTAGGCGGTCCAGTCGGCGGAGGTGGAGTCGTAGACCAGGCCGGGGTCGGCCGCCCGGGTGACTCGGGGCAGGCCCGCGCCGTAGTCGAGGGGCGAGGCGGAGTCGGCCAGTTCGCGGCCGATGGGGTCGCCGTTCTCGTCGGTGGGCGTGGCCGTCGTCATCAGCGCCGACTTGATCTCCATCGGTGACCAGCCCGGGTGCAGTTGCCGCAGCAGGGCGGCGAGGCCGGCGATGTGCGGGGACGCCATCGAGGTGCCGTCGGAGAAGCTGAACCGGCCGGGGTAATAGCTGGTGCTGCCGGGCACCACGCCCGCCGGGATGGTCTGACCGAAGGAGGCGATGTCGGGCTTGAGCAGGTCGCCGTCGCTGAAGTGGTCCGGGCCGCTGGAGGAGAAGGAGAGGATCTCCCGGGTGGCCCGGTGGCTGCTCTGGGTGGGCGTGAACCGGGCGGTCGCGCCGGCATGGGAGGCGTATGCGTGGACTGCCGTCGCGTCCTCCAGGTCGAGTTGGATCAGGGGCACCGAGAAGACGTACGGGGGCAGGAACTCGTCGTAGGCCGGGGTGTCGGTGAGTACGAGACCCTTGCCGCCGACCGCCAGGACCTCGTCCGACTTGTCGTCCTCCCAGATGCCGGCACCGCCTCGGTCGCAGACGATGATCTTGCCCTTCGCCCGTGCCGGATCGAGCGTGCCCGGCGCGCACAGCGCGGCCCGGCCCGCGTCCGAGCCGTCCTTGCGTACGGCGACTGCCTCGACCAGCGGGGCAGAGCCGGCACCCGGGTTCAGGCCGACGCGGGTGTAGCGGCGGCCGTCGCCGAGGACCAGGGAGGTGGTGTACTGGGTGTCGTGCGACGACGCGGCGACCGTCGTGACCCACGGGCCGGTGTGGTGCACGGAGTCCGGGCCGCCGTTGTTGGCGGCAGCGGCGATGAACACGCCCGCCTTGGCCGCGTTGAACATGGCCTCCATGTCGGGCTGCTCGGTGAGTGTGCCGGTGATGGAGAAGTTGATGACGTCGACGCCGTCCGCCACGGCCCTGTCGATCGCGGCGGTGAGGTCCGCGGTCGGGCAGCCGAAGCCCGGCCAGCACGCCTTGTAGAAGGCGAGGCGGGCAGCCGGGGCGACACCGCTGAGCCGGCCCTCGGCGTTGCTGCCGGGTACCGACGCGGCGACGCCGTGGTTGCCGGCGGCCGTGCTGCCGGTGTGGGTGCCGTGGCTGCTGGTGTCCAACGGTGAGGGGGTGTCTTCGCGGTCCGCAGGGACTCCCGCGCCGAACCACTGTGCGCCGATCACCTTGTTGTTGCAGGTCACCTTGTGCGTGGGGTCGTCGCCCGGGTCACAGTCGCCGTGCCACTTCTTGGCGATGGCCTCGGCGTCGGGGCGCGGATTCGGCAGTGCGGCGAACATCGGGTTCGAGGGGTCGAATCCGGTGTCCACGATCCCGACGATCACGCCTTCTCCGGCGTGCTCGGGGCCGCCCGCCTTCGCCCACAGACCCTTGGCGCCGGAGAGGCCGAGGAGTCGGGGGGTGTCGGGGAACTGGGCGTGGTGGGCCGTACGGGGTGCCTGGGAGCCGGGGGTGTGCGGTGTTCGGGCTTCTGCGGGTGCGGTGAGGGCTGATCGCGCAGTGCCCCGCGCCTCTGAAAGACCTTGGCCCTGGGGGCCGCTCACCCTGTCGGGAGGGGTCGGCTGCTGGGCCGCAGGAGCCGGGACCTTGCCGCCGGCCCCGTCCCGGCCATCGGTCACGGTCCGGGTGTAGGTTTCCGCCCGGCCGTCCGTCCTCGGCCCATCGTCCGGACCTGTCGACGCCGGCTGAGCGACCGTGTTGCGGGTCACCGAGACGACACCAGGAGTGGAGGCCAGCTTGGCGGCCTGCCGGCCGGTCAGTTCGGCGGCGAATCCGCTGAACGTGTAGGAGTAGTCGTAGAGCGTCTTGACACCGGGCACGGCGTCGAGGACCCGCTCCCGACGGTCGTCCAGGTGTGCCACGTACTTCTCGACCGTGGCGGAGTCGGCGTCGAGCCGCTTCCCTGCCGTGGGCGCAGTCCGCTGCAGCCGGGGCAGCCCGCCCTCGTACGCGGCGACGGGTGGGTCGGCGAGCTTGACGATGTAGGTGTCGTCGCCGTACCTGCTGTCGCTCCCAGTGGAGTTGGGGTCGGAAGCGGCGGAGGTGGGAGCGATGACCGCCATGAGGGTCAGGGCTCCGGCGAGGAGGGGCGCGAGAGTGGTGATGGCCGCTCTCGGGCGTATGGGTGTGCGTGTCACTTGTGATCCATATCGATCGGGTGCCGCGGATGCGTCGGGCGCCAGGTGTCCGGCCGCCATCCGCCTCTGCGGCTGTGGGGGTGTGCGGGGGCTACGGCGTGACTGTCGAAACCGTGCACCCGAGGGGGGCTCGAACCGTCGCCGTGTTCGACGAGGCCGAGGTACCGCGTGGCCTGCAAAGCAGGCCAGGTCACTTGGAGTTGGGGCCCTCGTCCGCGGCCACCGCCGGGAGTGGCAGTGGTGGGGGTGTCGGGTTCGCCCTGGCCGAGCTTCCGGCTCCAGAGCATGTACTGCGAGGTCTCCCCGGCCGGCACGGCACACGCGGTGAGCGCGAGCAACATGGCCAGGTGGTGGCGCACTGCACGATCTCTGAACTGACAGATCGCCATGAACCGGGGGTCACGCGGCAACACCGAAGCCTGGACCCCGAATGCGCTCGTCGAAGCCTGGAGGCAGCGAGGTAACTCCGTCGGTCCTGGAGCACATCACAGCCTTCATCAGCTCCGGAGCGGTTCAACGGGCGAGCGCGTCGAGCATCGCCTCGCTTGCGTGGAATGACCGTCCGAGACCTCCGTGGCCTGGATGAGCGCGCCGTCGGGTTCGTAGAAGAGGAAGATCGAAGTCCGGGCATCGGGGTCCAGATGCGGTCGGTCTGAACCTCAATACCAGCGGCCTTGACACGCTGAAACAGATCATCGATGTCAGGCGCTGTGAGCCCCGGCTCCTTGATGCCGGTCACCCCGTGGCGCAGGTACTTCGCGCCGGAGTCATCGGAGACGTTCACGATCCGGGTTGCCGCCTTCTTCGCGCCAAGAATGCCGTCGAGCGTCGAGGAGTCGAACCAGTGAAGAGGGCAGCGATCGCGCTGGATCGCTCACCATGATGCAGATGTGATGGAAGGGCACGATTTCCTCTGTGGGGTGAGGGAGGGGGAGCCGCAGGCGCTGGCCAGGTGGCAGTGATCCAGACCGGTCGGCGGCCAACTACCGGCGCTGTTCTGTAACTTCAGCCGCAACGGTAAAACCTGACGCTAATGTCAGGTGCAAGTCTTTCGGGGTGAGACCCCGCGAGGAAACGGGCAGAGGCGGCGGTCGGCTCGGCGAGTGACCGCCCACCACTCAGGTGAGAAGGTCTGTCCCAACCGCCGATCTGTGACGTTCTGCAACTGGCGGAGAGTCAGGGCCATCTTCTCTGCGGACTCGGTCATCACCCCCCCGGTTGACACACAGTTGCACCGGATGCCCTGCTTGCCCCAGCGGGAGGCGACGTGGCGGGTGAGCGCGTTGATCCCGGCCTTGCCGGACTGGTACGCGGCGCGCTGGTGGTCGCCCACGTGTGCGGACGCGGAGGAGGTATTGACGATCGTTCCGCCGCCCTGTGCGAGCGGTAGGTGAACGGCCGCGCGGGGGTGAGCGCGAAGCTGATCAGGTTCACCTCAAGGGTGCGCCGCCATACGGCTGGATCCATGTCCAGCAGGTCGCCGTCGCGGCCCAGCACGTCCGCCGAGGCGTTGGCGGCGACGTTGTAGAGCTCGTCGGCTCTGCCGGGCCGGTCGACGGCGTTTGTGTCGAACAGGGCGCGTACCGACCGCTCGTCGGCGAGGTCGAACTCGGCGGCGAGGGCGCTTCCGCCGACGTCGCCGATGCGCTTGGCGGTGGCCTGCGCCGCGTCCGCGTTGATGTCGCGATGTCCGGAGCGGCCTGAGGTCACGGAGAGGTCCGTCTCTGAATCGGCCTGCCGCACACCACTTGTGGGTGGCGTGCGGCAGGCCCTATCGGGCGGTACCGGGGGCCGATATCAAGCGGGATCGGGAAGGCCGGCGCGGACGGGGTGGCAGTGGTCGGGGTGACTGGGGTCCGTGGCCACAGCGATGATCTCGTCGAGGCGGGCGCGCACTTCCGTCAGGTCGTTGATCTGACGGTCGATGCGGGCCCGTTCGGTGATGAGGCTGTCGGTGAACCCGACGGGCGAATCTCCCTCGTTCATGCACCGCGGCAGAACCTCGCGAACGAGCCTGCTCGACAGGCCGGCGGCGTACAACTGCTGGATCATCCTGACCCGCTCGACCGAGCCGTCCTGGTACTCCCGCTGCCCCCCGGCGGTACGCGTGGGGCCGAGCAGCCGCTGCTCCTCGTAGTAACGCAGCGCGCGAACGCTCACTCCCGCCTGTTCGGCGACCTCTCCGATTCGCATGGCTGCTCCTTGCTGTTTCGTGTCCCGCCAGAGTTACATCTGACGTCAGCTTTGAGGTTTCAGCCTAATGATGTCGGCGCCCTGAGCCGGGAGGCAGGGTCAGTGGCGGGGCAGAAGCGTGCGCAGGCGTGCGGTGTGCTCGTCGATGGCCTGGGGGCCGTTGCTGGTGAGCAGGCGGACGTCTGCCTCCCAGATGACCTTGATGGCGGTCGGGTTGGTGGTCGTCTGTACCTGGTAGCCGGCGTCCCTGAGGGCTTCGTCGATGAAGTAGCCCATCCGCACCTTCTTGCCGGGGATCTTGAGGTAGCCGTTGCTGAGGACGAAGAGTTCGGCGGATTTGGCGACCGTGGTCACCCGCACGCCGTTGAAGGCGTGCTGGGGGTTGGTGACGACGCTGCCGTCGGGGCTCACCCGGTACTTGGCCGAGGCCATGGCGACGGGGGCGTGGCAGATCAGCGAGATCAGCACCTGGTTCTCCCGCGCGGTGTGCAGGAGTTCACCGATCCAGGGGTTGTCGACGAAGTCGACCATGGGGGCGTGGCCGCCAGGCATGTGCACGAAGTCGAACGCGCCCAGGTCGAAGGCGTCCTCGGGGTCTCGGTGTCTGTGCACGAGCTGCTCGACGGAGGGGAAGGTGTGCTCCGGCAGGTCCTGCATCGACTTGATCAGGTCGTCACGCAGCACCACGACCTCCTTGTCGCTGCCCGGCAGCGCCTCGGAGACGGGCAGACGGCCCAGGTGGCGGCGGGCGAGGGCGAGTTCGCTGTCCCGGCGGGCGACGAGTTCCGGCCGCTTGGCGCGGAAGGTGTCGACGTCGAACCGGAAGATCTGTGCGGCGGTGGCCGAGACCGTCGCGGAGCTGAACTTGGCAGCGGCGTGCATCGACAGGGCCAGGCCGTTGATCTCCAGCTGCGGGACGAACCCGCCGGGGGTGGCGAAGGTGAAGTCGTACTCGTCGCCGAATTCCTTGAGGATCTGTGCCAGCTCGACCAGGTAGAACCCGGTCGAGACGCCGGGGTGGCCTGCCGGTTCGGTGAGCGGCAGGAGAGCGGCTGACGGGATGACGATCAGTGCCTTGGGCCTGGACGAGGTGGGGGCGTTCATGGCGGGTTTTCTTCCGTTCTGAGCAGGGGGAATGAGGGGCGCTCCTCGGTTGCGTATCGCGGCGCCCGTGGTGAGTGATCCTGAATCTCAGGCGGTGGCTGCGGCCGGTGCGTAGACCGTGGCTGGATCGAGGGCCAGGTTCGCCTTGGCCTGCGCGGACCGCGCGTCGGCGATCACCTCGGACTGCTTCGCCTCGACCCCGTCGAGCGCGGCCCTGACGACGTCGGCCGGATCGTTCTTCTCGAACGGCTGTCCCTTGGCCATGTCAGTGTCGGTCGGCCCCAGATACAGGCCGGTGACCAGGGTGTTCTGTGCGGAGAGTTCGAGGCGGACACTGTTGGTCAGGCTCCAGGCGGCGGCCTTGGCCGCACTGTAGGCGCCCCAGTACTCGGACGGGGTCCAGGACGCGACCGACAGGACGTTGACGATCGCCCCGCCGCCACCCGCCCTCAGGATCGGGGCGAAGGATCGGATCATGCGCAACGGGCCGTAGTAGGCGGTGTCCATCTCCAGTTCGATCTGCTCCAGGTCGCCGTTGACCAGGCCGTTGATGGTGATGATCCCGGCGTTGTTGACCAGCAGCGTCACGTCCGAGGCGACTTCCGCCACGGCGGCGACGGAGGCCGGGTCGGTGATGTCGAGCCGGAGCACCTCCGCTCCCGGCAGATCGACGGTCTCAGGGTTGCGCGCGGTGGCGTACACCTTGGACGCTCCCCGCTCCAGCAGCTGGGTGGCGAAGTGGCGGCCGAGGCCGCGGCTCGCACCGGTGACGAGAGCGACGGAGTTGGCGATGTCCATGGGGGGAAGTCCTTCACGTAGGAATGCGGCGTCGGAGCACCATGGATGGGGCCGACAACAGCTACGCTAAAACCTCACGCTAACGTCAGGTGCAAGTCTTTTCGGGGTGAGACCTCCGCGAGGAGGCGGACAGCGCCCCACGGCGGTCCGCGCGCGGGCGGGCGGGCGGGGCGACTGGTGGCACCGTTGGCCGGAGTCGGGGGCCGGGCGACTTCAGCGCCGGCCGGTGATTCCCAGGTGGCGGCGTTCGACGATGCCGGAGAGCAGCACGCTCGCGTCCGGTACGGCCGGACCGCTGCTCCGACAGGCGGGCCCGACACCTGGGACGTGCGGAAGCAACAACTGCGGCAGCGCTTCACGGGCGGCGGCCCGGCCGGGACGGACCTGCACCCGCCAAAGGGTCCTGGCGGAGCCGCTGCCCAATAGGCGCAGGTCGTGGTGGCCGAGCGGAGCGCTAAAGGTTCTGCGCGTCGATCCGGCGGCACTTGTCGGCTCCGACCGAACCGCCACCTGATCCCCTCTTGCATGTTCTATGCCATACCCCATAAGTTACCGACAGGTAGCTCGCTCGAGCGGGCTACCTCGCCGTCGGAAGGGTGGTCGCGATGAGCCCGCGCAGGAGTGACAGCCGTGACCGGATGATCCTCAGTGCTGCCGCTCTGCTGCGTGAGTACGGCGCGAGCGCGACCAGCGTCGACCGGGTACTCGCGCACAGTGGAGCCCCTCGGGGGTCGGTGTACCACCACTTCCCCGGCGGGCGGACGCAGCTCATCGACGAGGCGGTCGCGCTGGCGGGGGACTTCATCGCGGGACTCATCGACGCCGCGATGCAGGCGGGCGACCCGGTGGAGGCCGTCGACGCGTTCTTCGCGCTGTGGCGCGACCGGCTCGTGGAGAGCGGCTTCCGGGCCGGCTGCCCGATCGTCGCGGTGGCCGTCGAGACCAACGACGACGCACCCCAGCTCGCCCGCTCCGCAGCCGCTGTCTTCGCCCGCTGGCAGCAGGCGCTCGCGGCCCTGTTCGTCCGGCACGGCCTGACCGAGGAACGCAGCCGTCGGCTGGGCGCCTTCGTCATCGCCGCGGTCGAAGGCGCGGTGATCATGTGCCGGGCCGAGCGGAGCACTGCCCCGATCGAGGCAGCCGCCGCAGAGATCCACGACCTGATCCTCTACGCCCTGCGCGACCGCTCCGCTGCCGAACCCAGGACCCGGTCGTAGCCCGCAGCAGCCCAGCCGCATCACCCACGTAGCTCGAAGGAGTCCCCATGCCCTCGCTCGACCGCCACGACAACGTCTTCGTCCTCGACCTCGGAGACGGTGAGAACCGCTTCCACCCCGACTGGCTCACCGCCGTCAGCACCGCGCTCGACGAGGTGGAGAAGGCGGAAGGCCCCCGCGCCCTGGTCACCGCCGCCACCGGCAAGTTCTATTCCAACGGGCTCGACCTGGACTGGCTGTTCGCCCATGCCGACGAGTACCACGACTACGTCGTCTCGGTCCATGAGCTGTTCGCGCGGATGCTGTCGCTGCCGGTCATCACGGTGGCCGCGCTGCAGGGACATACCTTCGCCGCCGGCGCGATGTTCTCCCTCGCCCACGACTTCCGCGTGATGCGCGCCGACCGCGGCTACTGGTGCCTGCCCGAAGCGGACATCAACATCCCCTTCACCCTCGGCATGGCAGCCCTCATCCAGTCGCGCCTGACGCCGCAGACCGCTCACGAGGCCATGGTCACCGCCCGCCGCTACGGCGGCTCCGACGCCGCCGCCACCGGCATCGTCGACCAAGCTGTTCCCGAGGACGCCGTGCGCTCCACTGCCGTCCAGATCGCTCAGGCACAGGTGGCCAAGGCCAGCGAAACGCTCGGCACCATCAAGGCCCGCATGTACGCCCCGGCCCTGGCCACCCTGCGCGACACCACCGACCCGCTCGGCTGACCAGCACTTCACCGACCGCACATCCGGCACACCCTGGGCTCACCCCGGGGCGCGGGCTGCTGCCGCCCGCTGTGCATCCTGCTGACCGCGGTCCGCGTACGGCCGAGTTCCGTTGAGATCGCTGTCTTCCAGGACCTGCGTCAGCTGCGTGCGCCGGTCCAGCACGGCGTGGGCGGTCGCGGTGAGGCGGGACGCGGCCGGGCGCGCGCCCGGGAGCCAGGCCAGCACCAACTGGGTGGGCGGGTATCCGTGGACGGGCACGGCAGTTACGGATCCGCCGAGGCGGTCGCGGACACTGTCTCCGACGACGACCACGAGTCGTCCGAGTGCGACGCGGTCGACCATGCTGTCCAGTGCCTCGTTGGGCAGTTCCGCCTCGTATCCGGGCAGCGCCTCCACCTCGGTCAGTGTCAGGAACGGGCGCTCCGCCAGGGCGTGGCCCGCCGGGAGCAGGACTACCGGCTGCTCCGGGCCGAGCTCCATCAGTTCGAGACCGGGGGTGGCCGCCGTCTGGCACATGAGGGCGACGTCCGCGGTGCCGTCCCGAAGGGCGCCGATCTCGTCGTAGGTGAACACCACCTCGGCGAGCACGCCGTCCGGGCTCTGTGCGCCGGCGGCAAGCAGGGCGGGCAGGATGCCGGGCCCGGCGGCGGGCCGTACCGCGATGGTGACCCGCTGCCGCTCGGCGGCTTTACGCGCCTTGCGTACGGCAGTGTCCAGCGCGGCCAGGATCGTTCGGCACTCGGCCAGGAAGACCTCGCCCGCGTCCGTCAGTGTCACCTTCCGTGTGGTGCGTTCCAGCAGAGGGACGCCCACCCGCCTCTCCAGGTGGGCGACGGCCCGGGACAGAGGCGGCTGGGTGATGCCGAGGCGCTCTGCGGCCTGGCCGAAGTGCAGCGTCTCGGCCACGGCCACGAAGTAGACGAGTTCCCGGGTCTCCAGCTGATTCATGCTTCCACGGTATTACCCGTTGCCCAGACAGTCATTGCTCCGCCGTAGAGGCCCTGGTCAGCTTGGTTGTGCGCCCCCGGCCCCTCGGCCGGATGAGGTGCTTACGCCGTGCCGACCCGCACGCCGCACGAGAGGCAGAGCTGTGAAAGCCGTTCAGTACCAGAGTTTCGGTGGACCCGAGGTCCTTGAGGTCGTCGATGTTCCGGATCCGAAGATGTTCGCCGATCTCGTTCTGGTGAGGATCGAGGCAGCGGCCCTCAACCCGGCGGACCTGGCATTCCAGAGCGGAGCCCCGGATCCTCTCGTGGACTCCTTCTTTCCGGTGACGCCCGGGTGGGACCTGGCCGGGGTCGTCGAGCAGGCCGGAGCCGCGACGACCGGTTTCCGGCCGGGCGACGAGGTGATCGGATACGTCCGTGGCCAGGCCATGCACTACGGCACCTACGCCGAGAAGATCTCGGCCGAACCGCGCCAGCTCGTGCGCAAGCCGAGGAACCTGAGCTGGGCCCAGGCCGCCGGGCTGCCGGTCGCCGGGCTCACCGCCTACCAGGCCATCGTGCACAGCCTTGAAGTGACCGCCGGCGACACCGTGCTGGTGCACGGGGCGGCGGGCGGCGTCGGACACCTCGCCGTCCAGATCGCCGTAGCGCGGGGCGCACGGGTGATCGGGACGGGCTCCGAGGCCAGCCACGCGTTCATCGAGTCCCTCGGAGCGACGCCCGTGCGCTACGGCGACGAGCTCGTCGAGCAGGTGCGCAAGATCGCCCCGGACGGGGTCGACGCGGTCCTCGACACCGCGGGGCGTGGCTCCCTGTCCACGACACAGGAGATCGCCGCCCTTGGAGCGCGGGTCGCTTCCATCACGCGATCCACCACTGAGTACGCGGGAACCATCGACGTCTACCTCCACCTCGACGGCGATGACCTGATCCGGCTGGTGGAGCTCGCCGAGGAGGGGAAGCTCACGGTGCACGTGGACCGGACGTTCCCCCTCGACCAGGCGGCTGAGGCCCAGCAGCTGCTGGCCGGCGGCCACGCGCGGGGCAAGATCGTCCTGGAGAACCGCAGGGAGGCGGCATGAGAAATGTGCAGCGCACTGCGGTCGTCACCGCGGTCACCGACATCGTCTCTCCCGCCGAGAAAGTGTGGAAGGTCCTGACCGACTTCGCCGGGTACGCACAGTGGCACCCGGCGCTGCGTTTCGTGGACGTTCCGCCGGAAATCCTCCCCGGAACTCGGCTCCGGGCCCAGGTGACGCTGGGAACCGAGAACGACGGGGAATACGGATTCACGGTGCTCCACTACGAGGCACCGCGACGGCTTGCCTGGGAGGGCGGCATCCCGGAGGTTCTCATGGGGCAGCACTCCTTCGTCCTCGAGCCGCATGAGGGCGGAACGCGCTTCACGGAATCCGAGGAGTTCACCGGCACGGCCGCCGTGGAGACCGTGGAGCCCGCCCGGTCCCACATGGAGGAGGGCTACGCGAGCTACGGCAGGGCCCTGAAAGAACACGTCGAATCCGGCCACTGACCACCCCGCGCAGCCCACACACCGCCCGCGCCCGGAGACCGCAACTCCCCACGGTCTTCGGGCGCGGGTACACCCGAAGACACCGACCCAGCACCACAAGGTAAAGAAATGAACGACAGGTTCGGCATCATCGGCGGCGCGGTGCACGCCTGGCCGCCAAGGCGGGGATCGACGTGCTGCCGGCAACCCGCGCGGTCCCGAGACCCCGCGAACTCTCACCGACCGCCTCGCCTCTGGCGCGCGCCCGCTCCAGCTCAGGGCGCGTGGGCACCTTGGTGAACGTCCCGTACGCCTCGGCCTGCTCATCCGTCAGATCGGCCGTGGGTGCCGGCGTTCCTGTCCTGGCGGCCGGCGTGGGTGGCGGGTGCACCCCGGTGCAGAGCAGGGGTGGCCGTCCAGCTGGCGAGGAGCTTGAGCCGGTCTTCGTGGGGGGTGCCCGGCTCGGCGGTGTAGATGGTCAGGGAGTACGCCTCCCGGGCGGACATGGGCAGGTCCAGCGGCTGGTAGGTGAGTTCGAGGAGGCCGGCGTCGGGGTGGTGGAAGCGTTTGACGCCGCCGTGGTGGATGCGCACGTTGTGGGCGGCCCATTGGGTGCGGAATTCGGTGCTGACCGTGGACAGTTCGCCGACGAGCGCGCGCAGGGCCTTGTCGCCCGGGTAGCGGCCGGCTTCCGCGCGCAGCAGCGCGACGGTGATGTCGGCGGCGCGGTCCCAGTCGTCGACGAAGTCGTGGGAGGCGTCGTCGAGGAAGTAGTACCGGGCGAAGTTGGGGCGACCTCGTTCGTCGGTGGTGCTGCTGTCGAACATCGGCCCGACAGGGCGCGGGCGAGCGCGTTGGTGGCCACGATGTCCAGGCGGCCGTTGGTGACGAACGCTGCGGACAGGGTCATGGAGTCCAGCAGCCACTGGACGCGCGGTGGGACGTCGACGGGCTTGCGGCGGCGCCGGGTGGCGGGGCTGGGCTGGGCGGCTTTGGCCAGGTCGAAGAGGTAGGTGCGTTCGTCCTCGTCGAGTTGCAGGGTGCGGGCCACCGCGTCGAGGACATCGTCGGACACGCCGCTGATGTGGCCCTTCTCCAGCCGCGTGTACCACTCGGTGCTCACCCCGGCGAGGACGGCGACCTCCTCACGGCGCAACCCGGGTACCCGGCGCCGGCCGCTGGTGGGCAGGCCGACCTGCTCGGGGGTGAGCTGGGCGCGGCGGCGGGCGAGGAAGTCACGGATGTCGGCGCGGTTGTCCAGGCGGCGTTCCATGCTCTCAACGCTACGGCCCACAACCGTGGGGAGGGGGGTTGAGCTTGTGCCCCCGATAAACGCAGCCTCCCGCGCGGGCGACAGGAGCGGTTCAGTGGGATGCGCACCCCGTTTTCAATCCCTGCGGAGATGACGCATGACCACGCGAGGAGGAACCCTCCAAGCCCCCGCCGACGTACGCTTCGACGACGGCGAGCGTCCGCCCACCCGGCTTCCGCTCGTCGTCTACGTGCTGGCTCTCGGCACCTTTTTGATGGGCACGACCGAGTTCGTGGTGGCGGGCCTGCTGCCGGAGATCGCCGGCGACGTGCAGGTCAGCGTCGCCCGGGCCGGTCTGATGATCACCGTCTTCGCGGTCGGGATGATCGTCGGCGCGCCGCTGATGGCGATGCTGACCCTGCGGCTGCCCAAGCGGCAGACACTGATCATCGCGCTGGGCATCTTCGCTGTCGGGCATGTCATCGTGGCGCTCGGCTCCAGCTTCGCGCTGCTGCTGGCCGCGCGGTTCCTGACGGCGCTGGCGACCGGAGCGTTCTGGGCGGTGGGCAACGTGGTGGCAGCCCGCGCTGCCGGTCCCGCCGCAAGCTCCCGCGCCCTGGGTGTCGTGGGCGCCGGCGCGATGCTCGCCAACGTCGTCGGTGTGCCGCTGGGCGCTTTCGCCGGGCAGCTCATGGGCTGGCGGGGACCGTTCTGGGCACTCGCCGCCCTCGGAGCGGCGGCTATGGCACTCATCGCCTCCAAGGTTCCGTCCGACACGGACGGCGATCAGGCGGTCTCGGTCCGATCCGAGCTGTCCGCTCTGCGCTCGGGGCGCCTGTGGCTGGTCCTGGCGGCCTGCGCGACCACCGCCGGCGGTGTGCTGTCGACGTACACCTACGTCTCGCCGCTGCTGACAGACCGGGCCCATCTGGCCGCAGGCGTCGTGCCGCTGGTGCTGGTCGGCTTCGGCGTCGGCGCCCTGGCGGGCTTCCTCGTGGGAGGCCGCCTCGGGGACAGGCGTCCGCACATGACGACGATCGTGGCGCCCGCGGCGACCACGGTCCTGCTGCTGGCGCTCTGCCTGCTGTCCGGCCACGCTGCGCCCACGGTCGCGCTCATCGCCCTGCTGGGGCTGTTCGGGCTGGGCGCGAACCCGGTGCTCATCTCCCTGGGGGTGCGTTTCGCGGGGCAGGCGCCCACTCTGGGGTCCGCGCTGACCGTGTCGGCGTTCAATCTCGGCACCGCCATCGGCTCCTGGATCGCCGGTCTCGCCCTTGCATCCCCTTTGGGGGCCACGGGCCCTGCGGCTGTCGGCACCGGCATCGCCGTGCTGACCCTGATCCCCGTGATCACCATCGCCCTCATCCAGCGTCGCCGTCCTGCGGCGCGCACCCAGGCCGCTACGGCGTGACGCCCGCCCGGGGCCGGTTACGCCCTTCCAGCAGGGGCAGGCGCGAAATGCGCATACCGAAAAGAGTGCGGGAATCCCGCGCCTCCCTGAATCCCACCGGCGCCACAGGCGCCGACGCACAGAAAGAGGAGACCCACCATGCGTGGAGTAGTCATGCACACAGCCGGTGACGTCCGGGTCGAGGAGCGCGAGGACCCGAAGATCATCGAGCCCACTGACGCGATCGTGAAGCTGACCGCGACCTGCATCTGCGGCTCCGACCTGTGGCCGTATCGCGGCATCGAGCCCGCCGACCACACACTCATGGGGCACGAGTACGTGGGCGTCGTGGAGGAGGTCGGCTCCGAGGTGAAGAACGTCAAGGTCGGCGACTTCGTCGTCGGATCGTTCGTCATCTCGGACAACACCTGCGAGATCTGCCAGGCCGGGTTCCAGTCCAAGTGCGTCCACGCCGAGTTCGTCCACGGGGGGATCGGCACGCAGGCCGAGAAGGCCCGTATCCCGCACGCCGACGGCACGCTGGTCGCCACCCCGGGCCAGCCCGATCCCGAGCTGATCCCCGCGCTGTTGGCCGCCTCCGACGTGCTCGGCACCGGCTGGTACGCCGCCGTCGCCGCCGAGGCCGGACCCGGCAAGACCGTCGCGGTCGTCGGCGACGGCGCGGTCGGTCTCATGGCCGTCCTCGCCGCCAAGCAACTGGGCGCGGAACGCATCATCGCCATGTCCCGCCACCCCGAGCGGCAGAAGCTGGCCCGCTACTACGGGGCCACCGACATCGTCGAGGAACGCGGCGACGAGGGCGTCGCGAAGATCAAGGAACTCACCGGCGGATACGGCGCGCACTCGGTCATCGAGGCGGTCGGCACCCAGGAGTCGTTCATGCAGGCCGTCGGCGCCACCCGCGGCGGCGGACACCTGGGGTACGTGGGCGTCAACTACGACGTGTCCATCCCCGGGATCGAGCTGTTCTTCGCCGGGATCCACACCCTCGGTGGCCCGGCCCCGGTGCGTCGGTTCCTGCCCGACCTGATCCAGCTCATCTGGGACCGCAAGATCGACCCCGGCAAGGTCTTCGACCTCACTCTCCCCCTCGACCAGGCCCCGGAGGGCTACAAGGCCATGGATGAGCGCCGCGCCACCAAGGTCCTGCTCACCCTCTGACACACCAGCCACGCCCCATCCCGGCCGATGCGGCCGAGGGCGCGGGCCGCGGGCCGGTCCTCGGTGGCGTCGATCACTCCGATCGGTCGCCGGTAGTGCATTCGCGCGACCGTCCTCTCGTTGCGCCGCGGCGCAACGAGAGGACGGCATCGGACGGATCAGGGCAGTTGAGGTCGCGTCAGAGACTGACGACGCGCTCGGCCTCCTCCTAGGGCCTGTTCTGAGTTGAGATCACGGGATCGGTCATTCCCGCTTCAGGAGGGTGCTGGCTGCGGTAGACCGGTCGCGTGACTCGTGGTGATCTGACCGATGCCGAGTGGGAGTTGATCGAGCCGCACCTGCCGCTGGGGGCGTTCGGACCGATTCCTGACCTGCGCAGCTACTTCAACGCGGTGATGTGGCGGTTCCGTACCGGCAGCCCCTGGCGGGATGTGCCGGAGAGCTACGGCTCCTGGTCGACGATCTATGACCGGTTCCGGACGTGGGCGCGTGACGAAGTCTTCCAGACCCTCATGGAAGCGGTGATCGCCGAGGCAGCGGCCCGCGACGACGTCGATCTCAGCCTGGTCAGCGTGGACTCGACCGTTGCCCGCGCGCATCACCACGCGGCGGGCATGGTCGTCGCCCCGGAGCTCCTTGAGGACTTGGAGAAGGCCGTGGCGGAGGAAAAGGGGCTGCGGCAAAGGGGCAAAACGACGCCGTAGGCGAGGGGTCCGCGAACAGGGAGGATCCCGAGCGGGAACAGCGCCGCGCCGTGCACCGACGCCGCAGGGCCCGACTACGGGCCGCCGAGCTGGGCCGCTCCCGGGGCGGGCTCACCAGCAAGGTCCACCTCGCCGTCGAGCGGCGCTGCCGCCCGCTGTCCATCATCCTCACCCCCGGGCAGGCCGCGGACAGCCCGCGCTTCATCCCGGTCCTCAAGAAGATCAAGGTGCGCGGTCCCCTCGGCCGCCCCAGGACCCGGCCGGACGCAGCGGCCGGCGACAAGGCGTACTCCTCCCGTGCCAACCGCGCCCACCTGCGCAGACGCAACATCAAGGCGGTGATCCCGGAAAAGACCGACCAGGCCGCCAACCGCAAGAAGAAGGGACGCTCCGGCGGCCGCCCTGTCAGCCATGACGCCACGCTGTACAAAGATCGCAACACAGTCGAGCGCGCCATCAACAAGTTCAAGGAATGGCGGGGGCTGGCCACCCGCTATGACAAGACACCCGAGAGCTACGCCGCAGGACTCCACCTGCGCGGGTCCATCCTCTGGTTACGTAGCCTTCCAGCCCTCCCGTGACCTCCACTCAGAACTTGGCCCTAGCGGGAGTGCGAGCCGCGGGTCCGGCGCAGTCGGCGAGTCACCGGATCAACTCGGATCGCACTGCCGCGAAAGCCTCGTCCAGATGGTCGGCCAGCGGCCCACGGCGTTCCAGGCAGCTCCAGATCTCGATGGCCAGGGGCAGTGTGCCGACTCCGGCCATGGCGACCAGCCGGAGTGCCTGCTGCCGTTCAGGGTCCGGCCAGCGTTCGGCCAGGGCCTCGGTGATGATCCGCTCCTGGCGCTCATAGTCGGAGTGCTTGCGGGCGGGAAGGGCCTCCGTCGACCGCATCAGCCGGTCGAGTGCTACCGGCCCGGCCGCTCGGGCTCCATCCGGAAGCAGACGAAGCGGGTCTTGGCGGCGGCCGTGCGCAGCTCGTCGTCGGTGGGCTGCCGGTCGCCTGGGAGGCCGAGCATCAGCCCCTTGGCGGCCTTGGGCCCTTTGCGCCGGCCGAACTCACCCAGCAGGGCGGCGACTTTCTCAGGGTCCTCGACGACCGTCGGGACGGCGCCGTGGTCCTGGCCCCGGATGCGCAGCCGGACGGCGGACCCTTCGCGCATGCTGGGGATCCAGCCGAGCTGGGAGGACAAGGCGAGCACCGTGCCGGGATCCCAGTCGAAGTAGCCGATGGGGACCGTGAATTCGCGGCCCGTCCTGTGCCCCTTGTACGTGAGCAGCATCAGGCGCCCGCTCAGCGGCTTGTGGAAGCGGGAGGCGAGCAGCGGCCGTACGACCTTGTTGGCGGCTCGGAAGAACTTCACCAAGGGTGGCCTGGCCGTGTTCGCCGCGGGCGTGCCGGAGGTGCTCACCAGATGCCGCCGGGGACGGTGTGGACGATCTCGGCCTGGTCGCGCTTGGTGTACGCGTCCCAGTAGTGCTCGGCGATGGTCTCGGGCTCGGTGCCGGGACCGCTGCCGATGAACACCCCGATCGCCACGTGCGCGGCGTGCACCCCGTGCTCGGCGAGGTCGATGCCCAGGGCCATGGCGTAGTTGCGCAGGGCCGCCGCCGCGACGCCGATGCTGCCGAACGCGCCGCCGAGCGGCCGGACCGAGGATGCGCCGGTGGAGAACAGCAGGGTGCCACTGCCGCGTTCGAGCATGGCGGGCAGCACCTGGCGGACCGCGGCAACCGCTCCGTACAGGTAGTAGTCGAGCTGCTTGTGGAGGTCCTGCGCCGTGGCGTCGACGGCGGCGGCGCCGTCGAACGTGGGGTCGGCGGGCGAGTACTCCAGTACGTCGACGGCCCCGAACCGGTCGGCGACCGCGGCGAGCGCCGACTGCAGCGAGTCGGGACGCGTCACGTCCGCGGCGAAGCCCGCGGCCTCGATGCCCTCCTCGGCGAGCCGCGCGGCGAGCGCGTCGAGCTTGTCCTGGGTCCGGGAGACCAGGGCGACCTGGAAACCCTCCCTTCCGAAGCGGCGGGCGATGGACAGGCCCAGGCCGGGGCCTGCCCCGATGACGGCGATGACGGGCATGGGTGGTGCTCCTGTGGTCGGACGGCCTGAATGGATGAGGCGCACCTCCCGCCACGACAGCGGTCAGGACTGAAAATCGAGGGCAGCCTCATGTTCTTGGATCGTAGCAGAGAAAATGAGGCATCCCTCCGGTTGGTAGCCTGAGTGACATGGCCATCGACCGTCCGTCCGCCTCCGCCGGGAACCCGGCCCCCGTCCGCCCCCTGCGGCGCGACGCGCAGCGCAATCGCGAGGCCCTGCTCACCGCGGCCCGCTCCTGCTTCGCCGAGCAGGGCATGGAGGCACCCCTGGAGCAGGTGGCAAAGCGGGCCGGGGTGGCCATCGGCACGCTGTACCGGCACTTCCCCACCCGGCTGGACCTGGTGCAGGCAACCTTCGCCGGGAAGCTGGCCGTCTGGCGGGAGGCCGCCGAGAAGGCCGTCACCATGGATGACGCCTGGGCGGGGCTGTGCCACTTCCTGGAGACCATGTGCGAACTTCAGTCACAGGACCGGGGGTTCAACGACTTGGCCTCCATACGGCTGCCGGAGGGCGCCTGCCTGGCGGGCGCCCAGACCCGCATCCGCGAACTCGGTGTACACATCGTCGAGCGTGCGCAGGAGCAGGGCAGCCTGCGCCCCGACCTCACCCCCGAGGACCTTGCCTTCGTCATCTGGTCGCACAGCCGCGTCACCGAGGCCACCCACGCCATCGCCCCGGACGCCTGGCGCCGCCACCTTTACCTTCTGCTCGACGGCTTCCGAACCGACCGCGCCCACCCGCTACCGGCGCCGCCGCTCACCGAGGAGCAGCTGTACCGCGCCATGATCAGCCTCGGCGGAAACGGGGCCTGCGGCGCCTGACCGTCGAGACGCGCGTTGTCTCAAGACGCCGCGGGGAGCCCCTTCCCGGCGACCAGGCCGAGCCGGTACGCCTCCGTCCCCGCGACGCAGAGTTCGCGGAGGCGTTTGGTGACCTCCGCGTGCACCGGCGACACGGCGTGCGCCTCGAAGGCCGCCTCAGGGCTGGCCACTCGCTATGACAAGACACCCGAGAGCTATACCGCAGGACTCCACCTGCGCGGGTCCATCCTCTGGTTACGTAGCCTTCCAGCCCTCCCGTGACCTCAACTCAGAACAGGCCCTAGTCGTGGGTGGCGTGCAGGTCCCAGTAGACGGGGGAGATCTGCGCGGACCGGGCCGGGCTGCGCGACCAGCCCGGGCGTCATCCTCCGGGCTCTGCGGAGCAGGCGCCATGAGGAGGCCCCGTGGAGAAGACGACTGCGCTCCGCACAGCTCGACCCGACCCGGTCCAGGTGACGGCTCTCCTCGACGAGCACCCGCATCTGGGGGTCGAGCCCGTACTCCGGGAACTGCGCATCGCTTCCTCCACCTACCGCTGGTGCTGTGCCGAGAAGGGGCCGTGCGAGCGGCACCGCCGAGCCCGCCCACCGGAGTACTCAAGGACGTCGATCCCGCCGAACTGCGTGGAAGCGTGTCAGGGTGCCCGGGAGAGCGCATCGCGGTCGATGACGGCCGCGGGGAGCGCGCCGGCGGTGATGCCCTCGGAGGCGAGCTTGTCGAGAAGACCTTCGAGGTTCTCGCGGTTCAGGTAGCGCCCTCCGGCTCGCTGTGGCAAGCGCAGCACCGGAAAATGGATAGGTCAATCCGATTGCTAGACTGGCTGGTATGACCCCTGGCGCCCAGCACCCCGACGGTCCCGCCGCGCAGCCTCTGCGCAGTGACGCCGAGCGCAACCGGGAGCGGATCATCGCCGCCGCCCGCACGGTGTTCGCGCGCGACGGCCTGAACGCCTCCATGGCCTCCGTGGCTCGCGAGGCGGGCGTGGGGATCGCGACGATGTTCCGCCGCTTCCCCACGAAGGAGGAACTGGTCGACGCCGTCTTCTCCGACCGCATGGGTGCCTACGTCGACGTGGTCACCGTCGCCCTGGAGGACCCCGACCCGTGGAACGGCTTCGTCGGGTACATCGAGACCGCCTGCGCGATGCAGGCCGCCGACAGCGGCTTCGCCGACGTCTTGACCATGACCTTCCCCACCGCCAAGGTCCTGGAGGAGCGCCGCAACCGGGCGTACGAGGGCATGCTGGTCCTCATCGACCGCGCCAAGGCCACCGGCCGCCTGCGCGAGGACTTCGACCCCTCGGACCTGGTGCTGATCCACATGGCCAACGCCGGTGTCGTCAACGCCACCGGCGACGCCGCCCCGGACGCCTGGCGGCGCGTTGTCGCCCTGTTCATCCAGTCCCTTGAGGCCCCGGCCCGCGGCCCGCTGCCCGACTCGCCCGGGCACGACGCGCTCTACAGGGCCATGCTCCGCGCCGGCCAGGGCACTGCCACACCGGCGCCGGGCAAGGGCGGCTGACTTCAGGACCGGAGCACCCGTGCCGGGGCGCGGCACGATGGCGGCATGTCGGGGAAAGGGGGCGCAAGAAGGCAGGACTGGGGTGCTCATGGCGCAGGTCAAGGGCCCGGTGCTGGGTGAGGTTCCGGATCGGTGTCGGGTGGGACCATTCGCCGTACCAGGTCTGCCCGGGTGGCTGCTTGCCGACAGGCCACGGGGACGTCGCAGTCGTGGCGTGGACGGTCCACCGCGTCGATGTTCACGAAGGTGAGCAGAGCGTGGCTGAGCATGTCGTGATCGCCGTCTGCTCGCCTTCGTGCCGTGGATCGTCAGTCGGAGATCGGGGTGAGGATCTGGTGGAGTGTGCGGTGGGTGATCTTCCAGCGCCCGTCGTCGAGGCGGTAGTGGTCGGCCTGTTCGAAGATGTGTCCGCCGGTTGCCAGGGTGTAGGGGGCGGGTCCGGATTCGGTGGGTGGGCGGCCGCCCTATCCGAGCAGGGTGATGGTTCCCTGAGCGGTGGTGTCGCCGATGGTGTGGAAGTGCGTGGCCCCCATTATGTGGCGGGCGGTCAGCTCCTCGGGCCCTGGACGGGCGTTGAGCAGGTCCAGGATCTCGGCATGGCCACGTATCTTCTGTCCGAGCCGCTCGTAGAGGGCGTCGGGGGCGAAGAATTCAAGCACCGCGTCGTACTCGCGGCGGTCGTAGTGGTGGTAGAAGGCAGTGTTGAGCCGGGCCAGCGCCCAGGCGGTCGCGTCCTCGTTGGTCATGCCGTCGTTCCGTTCGGGGTGATGGTGTCCGGGCTGGTGCGGGTCTTGAGGACGAAGTCGAACTCCATCGACCGGTAGGGGCCCTGGAAGCCGGCGGCTGCCATGTCCTTGGGGTCCTCGTGCAGGACGGTGTCGGCCTGCAGCGCGGGAGGAGCCAGGGTTCCGCCGACGAAGTCGACGGGGATGACCGGGTCTCCCTTGAAGTAGATCTCACCCCGCCAGGGGGTGACCAGGTCGGGGTGGTGGACCTCGTAGTGGATGTGGGCCGGACGGTAGAGGCTGCGCCCGAGGGCCGCGACGGCATCGGTGACCCCGTCGACTTCCATGATGTGGGAGTCGGCGTAGGCGACCGGGGTGATCGTGGTGAAGGCGTACCGGCCGTCGGCGTCTGTGAACAAGTGGCCGCGCAGGTTGTACCTGGGCACTCCGTCGTCGTACAGCCCGGAGTAGTCGCCGTTGTTGGCCGCATGGTAGATGTCCACTTTGGCGCCCTCGATCGGCCGACGGTTGCCGTCCAGAACGCGGCCGGACACGACCAGCGGAGTGCCGGGTTCGTCCGGTCGCATCGGCAGGATGCCGGGGTTGTCGATGCGCGGAGAGTCGGCGATGTACGTGGGGCTGTTGACCTCCTCGGAGGGGGTGTATCCGTCCCGGCCGCCTTGGAAGACCTCGCTGAACAGTGGCATGGCGACCAGCGCCAGCGGGGCGCCGGTGGCCGCCTGGACCTTCTGGAGCAGGTCGGTTGCCGCGTGGAGGTCGTCGAAGGTCAGTCCCTCCTCGTCGCGCATGCGGGCCAGAGCGTCCTTGAACGCGTTGACGAGACGGACCGCGCGGGCGTTGATCAGTGCCGGGTCGACGTAGGACGGATCGGTGGTCGTGGTCATGCCGGTCTACTCCTCGAAGCAGTGGGGGATGAGCTGATGGCAGGCATCAGCAGGCCGCGAGTGTCAGGGAGCGAGCCACTCACGGGACTTGGCGGTCTTCATGACGCCGGAGGGCGCGATCGGGGCGCCCGACGATGTCCGTCGGGACGGAACCCTTCTCCTTGATCGCGCCGCGGCCCGGAACACCGCAGCGCGATCAAGGTTCGCCGGAAAGCGGATCACGAAGGTCGGTCCGTGTCAGAGGCTGAAGACGAGCTCGGCCTGGTCGCGCTTGGTGGTGTGCAGGTCCCAGTAGACGGGGGAGATCTCCTCGGGCTGGGCCGTCGGGAAGCCGGGGACGGCCGGCGTGCCGATCGACACGTCGATGCCGACGTGGGCGGCCTGGATGCCGGTGCCGTCCAGTTCCTTGTGCAGGTTGACCGCCCAGTTGCGCAGGGCCGCGGCGGCGGCGTTGACGTTGCCGACCTGCGGCACGGGATCGATGGAGCCGGCGCCGGTGGTGTAGAGCAGGGTGCCTGCCCCGGCCTCCCGCATCGCGGGCAGCACCGCCTTGGTGGCGGCGATCGCCCCATACAGCTGGAACTCGATCTCGTGCTGTATGTGGGCCGGTTCGGTCTCGGCCGGGGTGGTCAGAGCAGTGGATCCGAAGGTCCCCACCGGGGAGTACTCCAGGACGTCGATTCCGCCGAACTTCTCGGCGGCGTCCTTGAGTACCTGGGTGAGCGCGTCACGGTCGAGCACGTCTGCGGGGAACGCGGCGGCGGTGATGTCCTCGCCGGTCAGGGTGCCGACGAGCCCGTCGAGCTTCTCGCGGTTGCGGGAGATCAGAGCGACATCGAAGCCCTGGGAGCCGAAGGTGCGGGCGATGGCCAGACCCAGCTGCGGGCCGGCTCCGACGATGGCGATGCTGGTCACGGCAAAGTCCTTTCAGGACGAGATGGCGGGGGAAGGCATAGATCCGGATAGGTTTATCCGTTTCTTGATTCGGATAGCCCTTACCGGTTTGCTGCCACCACGGTACCACGGAACTGGATAGGGCGATCCGATTGCCCGTCGCGTGGTGTGAGTCCTGGAGCCAGGGGACCGGAGAAGCTGATCGGCGTTCCTATGAGGCGCCATGTGGACTACGCGGCCAGTTCCTCAAAGACGGTGCGCCCCGCAGAGCGAGCTCTGTGGTCCGATGGTGCTGAGGCGGCGCCTCAAGCGGGCCGGTTACCCGCATTCGACTGGCGGTCCTGGAGCGGGGAGTGGGCGGACTCCCTGCAGGACGGCGAGACGACGGTGCAGCTTGTGCTTCGCCGCCCTGTAGTCCGGTCCTTCGGGGTGGGCTCCTGATCAAGGCCGCATCGGGGATGGTGAGGCCGAGACCGTCGGCGGCGAGCGCAACATAGACCATGATCGCCGGTTAGCCAAACCGGCGATGATGGCGACCATTGAAGGTGTGCATCCGGCCGGACTCAGCGAGGGAGCCGTACCGGACAAGGTGGACCGAGCCGCCGGCTCCTGAGGGAGCGAGCGGTCCTGTCGCCTGCTGCCCTGCTGACCGTGGTGCCTTTCGCTGAGCGCAGCGGCGTCTGTGCCTTCGTGAAAGGGTGTCACGCTTTTGAGGAGAGTGAGTAATCCTGTCCGTCCCGTTCAAGAAGCTTCCTCCGAATGCGAAGGGGCAGGTTCGGTATCGGTTTGTGGTCGATGTCGGGACCGATCCCGTTACCGGGAAGCGCAAGCAGTTGACCCGTACCTTCGGCACGTTGAGGGAAGCGAAGGCCGAGTACGCCCGCATCACGAACCGCCGTTACGAGGGGGCGTTCGTCGAGCCCAACAAGATCACGGTGAACGAATGGCTCGATCAGTGGCTCGCCAAGAAGGCCGAAGACCTGGAAGAGACGACCATCTACAGCTACACGATGACCCTGGGCCGTGTCCGGGGGAAGCTCGGGCACCTCCGGCTCCAGGAACTGACCGAGGACCACGTCGAGGCGTGGATGAGGTGGGCGCTTGAGGATGGCCGCGTTCGTGGTGGCAAGACGGGCACGGGTCTCGGGGTGACCTCGGTGGAGATGTCCCTGGCGCGGCTGAAGGAGGCACTGAACCGGGCAGTGGCCCGGCGCCTGGTTGCCGCGAACGTCGCCCACGAGGTCACGATCCCTCGGAAAGTGCGAAAGGCGGAGCGCAGGGCCAAGGCGGTGGTCCAGCCCTGGAACCTTGAGGAGGTTCATGCCTTCGTGCGTGCGGTGAAGGACGACCGCCTCTACGGCCCTCTCCTTCTCTGTCTGATGGGCCTGCGGCCGGCGGAGATCTGCGGCATGCGCTGGGCCGATGTCGACCTGCCCAAGGCAACCCTGACTGTCGCCAACACGCGAACGGTGATGGGGAACAAGACCGTGGTGGAGAAGGACACGAAATCTCTCGCCGGTGAACGGCAGCTTCCCCTGCCCGATCTGGTCCGGGAGGCCCTGAAGTGCTTCAGGGCCCTGCACGTGGCCGACAAGCTGGCGGCGGGGGAGAGGTATGAGGACAGCGGGTACGTGCTCGTGGACGAACTCGGCAGGGCACTCAACGGGCGGCAGCTGCGCGAGCGGGCGTACAAGGTCATGGACGAGCACGGGCTGCGGCGGGTCCGCTTGTACGACGCTCGCGCGAGTTGCTTCACATACCTCGCGAACAACGGGGTGCCGGATCACCTCCTGGCCCGGTGGGCAGGGCACACCAACGTCAAGACCACGAAGCGCTGGTATGTGAAGCCGGATGTGGAGGATCTTCGTCCGGCAGCGGATACCTGGGGAGGTCTCGCGAGCGACCCGGCCCCCGCTCACGAAGAGAGTGTGAGATGTGGGAGCGTGAGCGGGTGAGTGAGAAGAACGTCGAAACCTTGCAATACCGCTTTGACGGGCCAGAACAGGCTCCGGTCCTGGTCTTGGGATGCTCCCTCGGTGCTACATGGCACAGGTGGTAGAAGCCGTCTTCTGGCGTCCATGTGGTCCAGGATGAGGCCGTTCACGTGGGTGTGGCCTGTGTGGTTCAGGTGCGTCGAGGCTGTTCGTGACAGCGATGTGACACGCGAGGGTCATTGAGGCCCCTGCCGGCCTGATGCTGGCAGGGGCCTCGTCGTTCCTCGGCGGTGGGGTCTGATCCCCTGCTCTCGCGTTCAGGCCGCACCGTTCGCGAAGCGGCCTGAACGAAGATGTCGTGCAGTGCCGCCTTTAGTGCATCGTGGGCAAGGTGAATCGCAGCCGCAGCGCGTTGCCCACCAGGCGGTACCCCGCGAGCCCGGGTGCTCCGAAAGGGTTGGGCAATGGTGTGATGTGGCGGCGGGCGCCGTCCAGCACATGGGAGACGTACACGATGAAGTACGTCTCGTCAGGCTTGAGGGCGCGTGCCCGGTCGACCTCGGACTCGCCCAACTGAATTTCGCCGTCGGCGCCGGTGGACGCTTTGACCTCGAAGTACAGGGTCCGCTCCGGGGTGGTGATCCGGAAGTCATAGCCGAGCCGGTCGTCCCCGATGCCATCTGGATAGACGTGCGAACGCAGTCCGGAGCGCCACGACTCCTGCTCAGGCACTTCATAGTGGCGGTGCAGCCACGCGCCGACGACCTTTTCCCCGGCGAGGCCGATGGCCAGTTTCGTCGCGGGATCCACAGGAGCCACCGTGTAGCCCTCACTGCTTTCGCCGCGCTCCCTCCGGGCCCGGGGGATTGTAGGCGGCAGCGATGCCAACGGCGTCGGCGAGACGGCAAGTTGGTCCTCGGTTACATCGCTTGCCACCTCGCAGGCCAGCGTGCGCAGGTCGTCCCGGCCGATGGGCAGGCGCTTTCCGCTGAGCACCACATGAGGGCCTGCGGCGAGCGGCCACGCACCTGTTCCGGGACCCGCCGGCACGCTTTGTCCGGCCGCCCGGGATTGGTCCAAGGCCAAGTCGGCGGAGCGGTGGGTGAGGGGCATGCCGTCAGGCCAGTAGCCGTGGTCGCTCAACCAGCGCGTCAGCCGCTGCTTGCGCAGCCGCTCGAAATCGAGGAGCCCCTGCGCGTCCATAGCCCGCGCGACCTCCTCGACGGAGGGGAGTCCGTGCGCCTGTCCGCCGCCTCCATGGAGGCGTACCCAGGTGTCTATGAGAGTGCGCAGCCGCGGAAGCTGGTCGTGCAGGACTCCCATGCACACGTCACGGAGCTCGGCGACCGGCCGCGTAGAGGCGCCATCCTTGGTCGCCCGCTTGCTCTGCGCGGGGGACGGGGCGGGCAGGTGAGCACGGGCCCATGCTTCCGCGTGCGTACGCAAGACATCGGTTGGCACGTCCCAATAGAGGTCGAGCCACTCCGGTGCTGCCTCAAGACCGGGTAGCTCGCGTAGCCCGACGTATGACTCAAGCGGCGATCCGGCTCGATACGCGGGAACGAACGTATCGCGTACACGATCGACGAGGTCGGCCCGGTTGTGCTGCAGCCAGTGCGCGAACTGGCGTGTGTGACCTGCCCTGTTGTGCACGGACGGTAGGTCGAGGTCCCGCCACGCACGATTGGCGTCGGCCAACTTGACGCCGAGTGCGGTGAGTCTGCGCTGCCAGTCGTCGTCATCTATGAGGCGCATTAGCGTCCGGGTGGTTTTGGGGTTCACTCGTGAGGCCAGCCAGTCGTGGAGCTGCGCGCGATCGTGGAATGTCTCCTGCTGGCGTTGTAGATCCTCAGCGTGTGCGGGATCCACACAGGCCAGGAGCGGGACGAGGCGAGCGCTGCCGGAGCGTACAGAGGACCGGTCGGAGAGCACGGCCTCCAGCTTGCCCACGGGGACGCGCAGGACGTCTGCGAGGTCCACGTCGGCGACGTCTCCCGGCTTGGCGCATCGCTGCGCTAGCTTGAAGAGGGCCAGTTGAAGACGTTCTCCAAGTACCGGAGCTCCGACGAGGGCGGCCACTGCGGGGGCTGCGTGCTGCAGGATCTCCCACTCCGGAGCCTGATCACCGTCGGGGTGGACTGTCACGACGAGCCCCCGTTCTGGTGTCCCCTGAAACAGCGACCGCTCCGCCGTCTCGCTGGGCACGACGTGACCGTCGACGTACTGCACTGTGCGCGTGGCCCGCACGAGCCGACAGGCGCCGATCCGCCGCATGATCAGAGCGGGTGAGACATCCGTGAGCCGCAGGGCCCGCTCGGCATCGAACTCGACGAGCCCCGCCACCAGCGTGGCCAGCCAGGGCCCCGCAACCTCCGTCAGTAGGCCACCGGAGGCATCGTTCAAGGGCAGTCCGTCCGCTAGGACCTCCACGACGGCTGCACTGGTCCGGCGGGTGGGGAAGGAAGTTCGGCGACGCAGATAGGAGTTGACGCGGTCCGCGAGGGCGCCGGCACCGATCGGCAGCACGGGGACAGCGACGGCATCGAGTAGCCTGCGCTCGATGGCACCCTGATCGTCGGCGACGTAGATGGTCTCTGCCTTGTGGTCCTCTTCTGGGGCAGGACCCTCCTCCGGTGCTGCTTCGTTCTGCTCCGCCATCTGTTCCCGTTCCGTCCGCCCTCCGACCGCTGCGAGCGCGTCCTCACACGAGACCACAAGGTCGGTCATCTCCCCGAAGCCCGTGGGCCCCGGCCCGTGCGCAGGCAGTAGGTCGCCCCACGCCTTCTCGTTCGCCTTGCGGACCAGATGGCCGAGCCGCCCGTGCCGCAGGCTCGGCGTTGACAACACCAGCTCGGCCAGGTGATCGAGCCGGGCGAGCGCGGATTCCGGATCGTCCCAACTGCGCACGCCCAGCAGGGCAAGGCGCACGCGGACCCGATCCGTGGCCCGCGCGCGCAGGGAGGCGGGCGCCGTGGCGAGGTATTCGGGCGCCGCACCCTCGCCCGACCACCACCATGCACTGCTCGCATCCGCGAACCGGGACGTGGCGGTCTGCCCGTCCGCGGGACGAGGATCTTGCTGCGGGATCCAGGGCGCTTGGGCGAGGAACCCCGCCAGCGGCGTCGGCCAGCGCGTGCCGTTTCGATCGGAACCGCCGGTGTAGGTCGTCTCCAGGACAGTGTCGGGCCAGGAGCCGAGCCCGTGCAGAATCAGCTCCGCGTACAGCTTGCGGCTGTCGTCGTCGAACGACTCGTAGTCGCTCTGGCCGGGCAGCGTGCACAGCGGCTGTTGCGGGCGGTAGGACACCGTGCTGTAGAGCCCACGCTGATGGTTCGTCCAACGGACTGCTGTCCGACGCCAGTTACGCAGCTCCTGTCGCGTCAGCGGGACGCTGGGGAACCCGGAGAAGCTGTAGGGAGAGTTGAGGATGCTGCCTTTCAGGGAGTCGGACGTCATGTTCACCGCATGTTGGCGAGGCCGCAGCCCGTGGCTGACGCCCTGTCGCTCCAGGAACCGCTGCAGCGTGCCGACATCGACGCTGGTCTCGTCGCCTGGCTCGAGGATCTCCTCCGGTGGCTCGATGACCTGCCCCGCGAGTCGCGCCAATTCGTCCGACCCGGCCGATTCCCTGGCGAGGAAGCGCACCAAAGTGTCGTCAACGTGTCGCTGAGTGCCTGGCCAGCCTGGGCCGAACATCGCGGTGCCCAGCGTGATCCAGCCGTCCCGCGCGGGCCCTAGCAGTCCGCTCACACGCAGGCCGCCCCCTCCCGACTCCGCGAGGCTTGCCGCCCACACGGTACACGCGTACTTCAGATACACGCGCAGCGCACCGTCGTCCCCCCGCTCCCTGCCCATGGCCTCGGCCACCACGTCGAGGACCGCCTGGGGCGCATACGGGCGCACCAGCTCCTGCTGCTCCAGCCAGCGCAACCCTTGCGTGCGACGCGTGGCCCGCTTCCCGGACCAGAGCAGGCCGCCGTGCGCGAAGCGGAGGTGCTCCGCGAGCCGCTCGGGCACCGGCGCCGCGGTGGCGCCGGCCGTATCCGTGGCCGGGGGAGCAGTCATACGTGCGGCTGCCGACTCCACCGGCCGCGGTACGAACACCCCCGTGCCCCCGGCTGGCAGCAACTCCCCGCCGGTGCCGAGGATGATCTGCTTGCCGCGCAGCGCACGGCCGCCGTCCGTGAGGCAGAGGGACAGGTCGGCATAGAAATCCGCCCAGGTGTCCAGCCCCACACGGTCGGCGTGCAACGCCAGAGCGAGCCGCTCCGCCCAGTCCGCGAGCCCGTCGGGACGCGGACCGAAGCGCAGCCCGAACCGTCGGCCGAGATCCTCCAGACGCCGCAGCCGCGTTGAGTGGAGCCCCGGATCGATGAGGTCCTTGACGCCCGCCGTGGCCAGCGCCTGCGGAGTGAACACCCTTGCCTTCCCGGGCTTCTGCCATGCGAAGGCGCCAGCGAGCGAGGTGTGGTCTCCGGCCGGATGAAGCACCGGCAGGAACGCGACCTTTTCGAGCGACTGGCCCAGCATCCGTATCGCGGACTGCAGCCGGTGCACCTGCGCCGGGCTCCAGCAGAACAGGTCGACGAGCGCAGCCGACGGAATCCGCCTCCGTGTGCCTGCGGGCAACAGCGCCGCCAGCGCGCAGGCGCGGGCCACCGCGTCGAGCAGCAGCGCGTTCCACGGCACAGTTTCGGAGAACGACCGGCGCTCGAAGGTGGTGAAGAACGGCGCGTTAACAAACCCGGGCACCGGACAGGGCGCCTCGTCCGCCATCGGCAAGAACGCGTACAGCCGCCCGGCGTCCAAAGGGTCGCCCGCCGGAACGGCCACGCTGACCTCCGCCGGGCCCCGCCATGTGGACCAGACTTTGCTCATCACCCGCGCGTCGACGGCTCGCTCGATCGCTTCGCGGGCCGTGGCCTCGTCCACCTGGGTGTGCACCACAACGAGACGCATACGACGCCGCAGCACCACCTCCTGCACACGCAGCCCCTCCGCCGAGATGAGGGTGCGGACCTTCCTCTCGTACGTCTCCGGGCGGGTCCGCCTCTTGTCGGTGCCGCCACGGCGCGCCATGGTCACCTTGGCTACGCGGTGCAGGAACAGCTCGAAGGGCGCCTGAGGAGCAGTGAGTTCGGCGAGCTGACGCTCGACCTCGGCGCGCGCCTGCGCCGAGCGCAGCGGCAGTCGGATGACGGTCACGAAGCCCCGGCGCCGGAACGACCGGACGCTCTCCGGAACGTCGTCCACTGGAACCGGCAGCTTCAAGGAGCTGACTCCATCGCGCAGTTGCTGTGCCGCCGACGGATTGTCCGGCGCCACTTGTTCGGCGATCCAGTCGAAGTCGGCGGGTTGGGCGAAGCGGAAGCAAAAACCGTCAAAGGTGCGCGCGTTTTGCCGGGACACGCTGTATACCTCGGGAGCAACGGTGAGCTGGAGGACGCTCTTGAAGCCGATGCCTTTGTGCCCGATGCCTTCGTCAGGACGCTTGGGTGACAGGCCGACCGTGCAGACCCCCTTGAAGTCCTCGTCGCTGAACGACCGCCCTCTGTTGGCCACATGAAGGACGCCGTGATCGCCCTCGTCCTCGCACAACAGGAACTCGATCTGGCCGTCGCGCCGCTTCGCCGGATGTGCGTCGTGCGCGTTCTGCAGTAGCTCGATCAAGACGCGGCCCTCATACCCAGGCGTGATCATCTCGTCGACGAGCGCCTTGAGTTCACGGGCGGTGGACCGCCCGCTCTCCACATCTGTGAGATAGCCCCGTGCCTCAACGAGACTCTGCCTCAGGATGAGGTCCCGCCATGACATCCCCACAACCCTTGGCCCTCCTGCTCCCCGCGCGATCCAACGCGTACGACGAGGCTAGCGGCGGCTACTGACAAGCGTTCGTACGACTGCGCGACCGGCGCGGCCCGAACCCGTTTGCCGCGAGTGGCGCGCACGATCCGCCAGGCGACTCGAGGGCTTACTTCCTGGGGGAGGGCGGGCAGATGCCGCCGTCGTTGGTTGCCTAGTTCCCTGACGCTTGCACGGCCTTCGTGCACGCTCGCCCCGAGGAGCTGCTGTGCCCTGACTGTCAGCGCGGGGCCGTGTTGTCATGTCCGATGTCGCCGAGTGCCCGGTAGGATCCCCGCGCGTAGAGGACGTGGTGGGACTGGCCGGAGGCGCCTTGGCGCAACTTCGTGGCCGCTTGGTCGTCGAGGAGCAACTCCTTCTTCCCCGTGGGGGCACGCCCGCGACGGCCGGCCTTGGTGCACACGACCTGCCACATTCAGCTCATGGCATAGGTGTTGAGGCGGGCACGCGTGAGCGCCACGTACAGGGCACGATGGTCCTCCCGTGCAGGGTCGAGGCCGTGCGCCAGGGCCGAGGCGTCTGCCGGGCTCAGCTTGACGGCTACCGTGTTCCACTCTCGCCCTTTGGACTGGTGACAGGTAAGGCCAGGTCTCAACTGGTCGTCTGTGAGCCGAAGTTGTAGACGCTCCAGTGCGCGGAGCGGCTTGCGCGCGAGCTGTGTCGTAGCGATCCTCGGAATGAGGTCCGCGAGACTGACAGTCAGTCTCTGCCACACCAAGGCCGGTTGGTGACCGTCCTTGAGGTCAGCCACCGCGGCCTGCAGGCAGGGGCGGATCGTTGTCGCTAGCGCCTCCTTGTCCAGCCCGAGCGTGACCAGAGCATCGTGCAGAAATACTGCCTGTGTGCCCAGCGCATTCTGTGCGATCTCATTGAGGAGCAGGGTGCAGATCGCCTCTTGAACCTGACCGACACCGGGCTTGATGGCGAGGGGCAGGACGCGCGGATCGCACTCCCATAGTGCCTTCCACTTGAGTGCGAGGACCATGTCGGCATCGCGGGCAGAACCGGCCGGCAGCGTGACGGGCACGCGTCGTCGCAGGCGCCGCGTAAGCCATGCCTGTCTGTCGGTTCCCCACCGAAAGGAGTCGTCCAGGTAGTGCGTGGAGAAGCCGTTCTCCCTTATGTATGCCGCCATAGCAGCGGGACGGGCGCCTCTGAACTGGTAGAGGGCCTGCCACGGATCGCCGACCAAGGTGAGAGAGCTGGACGCTGACGCAGCGAGTGAGAAGATGTCCCGGTCCAGATCGTTGGCGTCGAACACCTCATCAACCGTCAACGAGCGCACCGAGGTCTCGAAGTACGAGATCAGTGCTCGGCGTGCGGGACCAGCTGTGAGGGCCTCTTGAAGAACCTCCCGTACGTTGTCATGGGTACATGCGCCAGCGGAGACCGCTTCCTTGAAGTGCATGGCTGATGGGTGGCTCGAGGTCTGGGGCTCGTTGACGGTTTTTATGACGACGTGGCCGCCGTCGACCCGTAGAACGGGCTTTATGCGGCTGGGTTTTGTCGGGAGGGCTGTCCGCCATGAGTCCAACACGTCAATTTCCGTGTGTCCTCCTGGCCAGTGCAGAACGCCTTCATTGAGCAGGTGGAAGAGTAGGTCGCGCAGAAGGGTGTCCAGGGTCACGATGCGGTGCGGCCAGCGCAGTGATGCCGACCCCCACTGCCGGGCGACGCGCGTTCGTAGTTCCTCGGTGGCTGACCTGGTGAAGCTGACCGCTACGACCGCGCGTGCGTCGGTGGGGGCGGCAAAGCGGTGCAGGCCGAATCGCAGGGCCGACACGGTGGTCTTTCCGGAGCCGGGTGCCGCTTCGACGTAGACGCGGCTGTGCGGGCTGCCACTTGCGGTGAGCTGCTGTCGTGTCAGTGCGTGAAGCCCTGTGCTGGATCTAGGCATTGTGCTGTCCGTGTGGCCAGGGCCCGGGTATCCGCACGTGTGTGGGCCAGCCTCCTGGCTGGCGACCTGTCGTCTGGTTCTGCCGGATTGGACGTGAGCGCAGAAGATCGTCCCAGTTCTGGGTTTCCTGCGCTTCGCCTGCCGCGGCCTCGAACTCGTGCTCTGCGTCGATGGGCTCGTCTTCTGGCCAGTACGCCGGGTCGTCGAGATCGCCATCCCATTCGATGTCGTCTGGCAACTTGTCCCAGATGTTGTCGGGAGCGAGCCACCCGGGCGGCTCCATGGCGGCATCTTCGGATGGCAGATCGCCGGTGGTGTCTGGGGCAGCGGCCGGATACAGGAAGTCGAAGAGGTCCTCGAGGTGCTCGGGGACCGTCACGAGGGAAAGGCCGTCGGCCGCCTCGCCGTCGGTGTCGTTGGCTTCCCGGAGCACCGCGGCGAGAGCGAGGGCGAACTCGGCCTTACGCCGTGCACCCCGGCCTTCCTTGACTGCTTCCTCGCCGTTCTTTCCTGCTCTTCGGCTGGCGAAGTAGGACCGGACGCTGTCGACGGTGACTTCAGCCAATGGATGGTTTGGGTCGACCGCTTGTTGGGCTTCCGCGACAAGGTCCTCGTTGCCCGGAGTGATCGCCGGCTCGAGGGTGGGATGACTGATGAAAACCTGGACTACGGACCTATCGTGCTCTGCAGCCCACTTGGGCATGTCGCGACCGCTGTCGAAGGGAAAGTCGCTGTCGCTGTCACGGAGGATGGCCAGCTTCGTGCACAGCTCCTTGCCCGGTGTCGCCAGGAGATGGGCGGCCCACTGGCCGACTTTGGTGCCCATCGGGACGATGCTCAGGGCATCAATGAAGGCTTGCTTCGCTTCGTCGTCGCCTGCCCAGGCCCGGCCGAACTCGCGCACCACCGCGCCCTCGGTAACTCCTTCAACTAGGAGCAGGCGTTCGGCGAAGAGAGCCGATGAACGACTCGCGTCGAGGTGCAGTCTGGCCATGCGGAGCGTGGCATCGCGATGCTGGGACGGGACCACGTCCTTGACGCAGCGGCTCACACTTCCATGGTCGGTGCGACGCACGACGACGAGCTCCGTGGGGTCGCACGCTGTGATGATGTCAGTCGCGTGACTGGTGAGGATCACCTGTAGCTCGGGGCGCGCCTTGACGGTTCTGCGCAGGTAACGGACCAACGAGTGCTGCAGCTGAGGGTGGAGATGGGCTTCAGGCTCCTCGATGATGACCGTTGCGTGAAACGGAGCCGTGGAGAAGAAGGAGTCTTCCTCGGAGGCCGCCTCAGCATGCGCTTGAGCCAAGTTCTCGAACGCTTGCCGCGCCTGCTCCTCCTCGGACTGGGATTCGTGATCGCTGCTCTCCGGTGGGTCCGCGGAGGCGAGGGGGACCTCTGTTGAATCAGGTATCGCAGCCAACGTCACTGCAATATGAAGCAGGTTGACGTACCCAAGGCCAGAAACTTCCAGAGGACGGGCTGCGGAACGGCCTTCGATCACGGCGAGCATGATCTCCAGCACGCGGGCGAGATAGGTGTCGTCGATGACCTGGCCGCGCACGTAGGGCCATTGTGGGCTCACGCCAGCCGACAGTCTGCCCAGCTGCTCGCCGATGCGGGCCTCAACGGCTTCGATCAGGCTGTCCTTGGCTAGATCCTCCAATAGTCGGGAGGCACGGGCCCGTAGAGCCACCAGGTTGCGGCTGCCATGGAGTTCCTGCTGCCGTGCGCGTAGCAGCTCCACCAATATGCGCACCTCGCGGCGCGCCAGTTCGTCCAGTGGATGACGCCAGGCGGGAAGATAGATGAGCTTGAACTGGTCGATCCTCCGGGCGAGGCCGTGGCTGCTTGTCAGGCGCGAGGTGACTGTCCCCAGTTGTCGGTGCAGGGAGACACTCCAGGATTCAGCTTCTCCACCGGGCCGCCTGTGCCCTGTGGTGTGCATCTCGCGGCCGAGGCGCCCCTCGGCTTGGAGGTCGTCGGCCAGGTTGTACGTGATGTCGATGCTGCGCTCGACGCCGGCATCAGGGGATGCCAGCGCGGCTGAAGTCGGCCTCGGGAGCACCGGAAACCGGTTCCCTGGGTGCGCGAGGTAGAGCGCGTCTGTGAGTGTGGTCTTGCCCGCGCCGTTCGGCCCGATCATCACACTGAACCTGCCCGGAAGGTCGCAGCTCATTGGCATCTCTGCGCTCGCGCGCAGACCGCTCACCTTGACGCGACTCAGATACATGGCAGGCCCCCCGATCGACTCCGTCACTCTGTCAACATCATCGCTCAGCGGTGCGCTGCGCTGTTCCCCTCTGGAACGCTGTGCCACCCAGGGCGGATTTCCGAACCAATTGCCCGCTGCGCGCTTGGTTTCCAGCGTTACGTGCCGCTTGTGTCGATCAGCCACTGATGATGCGCCAACTTTTGCATCACCCGATACTGAGAGCTGCCGATCTGAACTGGGATGCCGTCACAGGGGCTGTCGTGACAGATGTTGCCCCCGTCGGCTTGTCTCGGTGGGGGTTCTGCCCGCGGGGCCGATGGCGCCGCGCGTGTCGGCCTCGGCTTGGGAGTCCGGCCTGTGGGCACTTCCTCGGTTCGGCCACTTCAACAGGGGTCCGGAAGGGGTGAGAACGGCTGACTTGGTTGAGCCCTGCGGTCGTCGGGACGCAGTGGAAATGGAATGAGAATGGCCCGCGGAGCGACCTACGATCGTCTGTCATGGGTGTATACGCGAGCCGGAATCGGACGGATGCGGCGCCGAAGCGGGCGGCCGAGCCACAGGCCGAGTTCTTCGAGAGGGTCGCCGGTCCGTTCTGGGACCAGGTTCGGGATGTGATCAACGAATGGTGGTCGTGCTTCCCTGACCAGGCTCAACCCGGCCTGCTCAGCCGGCTGCGGGACCGAAATTCCGACACGAACGTCTACTCTGCGCTGTGGGAGTTGTACCTGCACGAGATGTTGCTCGGTTCCGGTTGCAGCGTGGAGGTTGAGCGGCAAACGGGAACAGGTGGCTATAAACCCGACTTCCTGGTTACGCGCGGCAACGAGCAGTTCGTCGTCGAGGCGATCTGGAAGGCTCAGAAGCGCGACGCTGGGTCTTACTTGCTCCCACCGCAGTTGAGCGATGCCATCGATCGCTTGCCGAGTCCGAACTTCTTCGTATCGTGCGAACTCCATAGCGCCGGTACGGCAACGCCGCCGCAGAGACGGCTGAAGTCCGGGCTGACGCGATGGCTTGCAAGCTTGGACCCCGACCAGGTGATCGCCGACCATGAGCGCAAGGTGCCGCTTCCCAGTCACACTTGGCAAGAGGCTGGCTGGTGCCTCACGTTTCAAGCGATCCCCCGCAGCCCAGGCAAACGTGGCAATCCATCCAGCAGGACAATCGGCGTCTACCCTTCGGCATGGGCGGTCGAGGACGGGTCGGAGCGAGTGCTCGACGCCGTCACACGCAAGGGTGGGAAGTATGGTGACCTGGAGCTGCCATTCATCGTGGCGGTAGGCCATGCAGCCGACTTCCCCGAAGATGAGGACATTGAGAGAGCGCTGTACGGGAGTACGGTCGAGTACGCCTACGACAGCGGATCGACCTTCAGCCGAAAGCCCGATGGCTACTGGACTGCCACCTACGACCATGCCCACAGCCGTGTCAGCGGCGTGCTCGTCGTGAACAACCCAGCCCCCTGGACCTGGACGAAGAACACTCCCGTTCTCTGGCAAAGCCCGGATCCCGCCTCGCTTCCTGTCCCCGTCTTCCCTACCTGGGCAACCGCGCAACTGGCTGGGATCCAGGTCGAGCGCCAGCCCGCGAATCGCTCCGTCCACACTGCTCTCGGTCTGCCGGAACGCTGGCCGACCGGCGACGCCTTCCCCCGGAGTGACCCGAGATGACGGCAGCGGCACCGTCCGCCTCGACAGCGGCACCCCGGTGAGATCACCTCATGCACACGGCAGCGTTCGTTGAGGGCCTCTGCGTGGACCGGGGAGGCCGCTCGACCGGGTTCCGGGAGCATCCGTCGTGCACCGGGTGGACGCCCTGATCGGCCAGCCGACGCTGTGCCGCATCCGAACGAAGTGGCCTGCGGCCCGGGCCGAAGGCTGGGAGGTGGATTTGGCTTACGGGCGGGTTTTCGCCCGCCGGGCCGAGCTTTAGGCTGCGACCGCTCCGAAATCTGGCGATCTTTTGGAGGGTGTGCAGGATGAACCGAGCTCTCATGACCGCATTGGCGGCAGCAGCGTTGGTCGTGTCCGGGGGCAGCACCACCGCCTCCGCTCACGCGGCCCCGCCGCGAACCACGCACGGTCCTTGCCAGTACACCCAGACCCCGGACGAGCCGGCGGCGCGGCGGGTTCCCCTCCCGCCCGACCCGCGGCACACCCCCGGTCACGGCACGGTCGGTATGGCTGTCCGGACCAGCCAGGGCCCGCTCCCGCTGAGTCTGGACCGGGCGAAGGCGCCGTGCACGGTCCAGAGCTTCGTGCACCTGTCGCGGCACCGGTTCTACGACCGTACGGTGTGCCATCGGCTGACGGCGTATCCGACGCTGAAGGTCCTGCAGTGTGGCGACCCGACCGGCACTGGCGAGGGTGGGCCGGGGTACGCGTACAAGGACGAGCTGCCGGTGGACCTGCCGCCGGCACCGAGCGATCCGACCGGCGTCCGTCGCCTTTACGGGCGCGGTTTGCTGGCGATGGCCAACGCCGGGCCGAACACGAACGGTTCGCAGTTCTTCGTCGTCTACGGCGATTCCGCGCTGCGACCGGACTACACGGTGTTTGGCACGGTCGGTGACGCCGGCCTGAAGACGCTCGACAAGATCGCTGCTGGTGGTATCGAGCCAACTACGCAGGACCCGGCGCTTGTCGACGGCACGCCCGTGCTGCGGACCGAGCTGCTCAGCGTCCGGCCGTCCTGCCGGCCCTGATGAACTGCATTGCGGTCACCGCGGGTTCAGCGTGCCTGGTCTCACGGTGATGTGAAGGAGCTGTTGCCGACGTCCGCCCAGGTGACGTCGCCGATGCAGTCGTAGAAGGTGACCGGGTCAGCTGGGAGGCGGTTCACATTTAGGCCAGGCCACCGCCGTTCGAGCCGATGACCACTTGCCCTCCTAGGATCTTCGTGGAGCGACTTCTGGGAGCGGAGTATGGTGCGGGCCCTACGCCGCAGAGGACTGGTTCACGTGGCTGGCACGGTGGCGCCCGCTGCGGCGCGAGCGTGGTTCGGCAAACGCGGCGGACGCCGTACGGCGAGCGCTGAGCAGCGGGCCGCAAGCCGCCTCCGTTCGCGACGTCGTGCAGGACTGGTGGCGCGATCAGGCCCCGGCCACCGGCGTCACGGTCCGCGACGACATGCGTCAGGAGGTCTTCCGCCCGCTCCCCATCCACCTCGGCGCGCTGGACGAGACTCTGAAGTGGGGCGGCGAAGCCGCCGAGGCGGCCGATACCCGCATCGACGTCGAGCTGACGGTTCAGCACGGCACGCTGCACGTCTGGCTTGGCCTCGGCAGGGTGGACGTCCGGGCGGCTTGCGATGATTTCGCCCGCCTGCCGTCGCACACCCTTCCGTACACCGACTGCCTGGTCGGTGACGACCATGTACTGCTGCGCCTGCACGGCGATCTCGAGACAGATCCCCTTCATCCCTTGGCCGCCGCAGGCATGGATGCCTACGCCTCCGGGCCGAAGGACCGGCGACGGCTCATTGAGCAAGTCGCTGACGGGCCGGGAAGCACAGGGCAAGCAGCCGTATTCGTGAGCCCGTAACGCGAGCCGGGCCACGTTCTTCGCTCCGCTTCAGCGTGGCAAGGGCGTGACAGGTGCCGCTCATTCGCTTTCGTCGTTGGTGACGGTCTCGAAAATGGTGTCGGCACAGGCATTGTCACGGCTGATCGTCAGCGAGCGCTGGATGCGGTCGGGCCTGACTGTCAGTGGTGCCGCATACCCTGAATGAGCACCTCAGTCGGCTACTTGTCGACGGGCCGTGTCCAGTAAGGAGGGTGGGGCGATGGCTGATCGCAAGACTGTGACGCGCCAGACGTTCATCGGTGAGAAGGGCATCGCCCTGATCGAGCGACGCTGCCTGGAGATGGGCCACCTCTTCCATCCCCGGCGCGTCGATCACGGCATCGACGGACACATCGATCTGGTCGACCCCGACAGCCGTGCCGTGCTGAACCTGACCCTGCTGGTCCAGAGCAAAGCGCAGGACCGACGCTTCTCTGGCGAGACGGACGACGGCTTCCACTACCTCTGCGACCAGCGCGATCTTGATCACTGGCTGTCCGGCAACTCGCCGGTCATCCTGGTCTTTTCCCACCCCGAGAGTCATGAGGCGTGGTGGGTGGAGGTCAAGGCGGCGTTCCCGGACGCGGTCAGCCGTGCTGCCCGTCGCGTGGACATCGACAAGCACACCCAGCGCTTCGACCGGGACGCCGCCCAGGCACTGCTGCGCTTGGCGATGCCGCGGACGACGGGCCTGTACCTGCGGCCCGCGTCGATCACCGAAGTGCTGACCACGAACCTGCTGCCCGTCATCGAGATGCCGCCGACCGTGCATCTGGCCCCGACGGCCTTCACTGACTACCGCGCGGCCGGTGGCGCACTGGAGACGCAGGGCCGGCGTGAGTCCGGTTGGATCCTGCGGGACAACCTGGTCCTGTCGTTCCACGACCTGCGGGACTCGCCTTTGCGGGTGCTCTGCGACGGAGATCCCGAGCGGCACGAGACCAGAGAGTGGGCGGACAGCGACGACCTCGACACCCAGCACCGCTTCGCTGACCTGCTCTCCCGGACCGTTCAGGGCTCCTATCCGGAACTGCGGTGGCACAAGGACCGCAAGCACATGCACTTTCGCGCGACCTCGCACCTGGGGCCTCGCAAGGCGGGCAAGGGACCCGGATCACGCGGCCGGACCGTGTTCGGTCCGCACACCTCGAAGTCCGACCCACAGCGCGTCGGCTACTACCACCACGCTGCACTGCGCACGAGATTCCGGCGCCTGGACGGTGTCTGGTATTGCCAGCTGGAACCGGACTACTGCTTCACCACCGACGGGTACACCGAATACCCTTTCGCCGACCGGCTCCTGGCGGGGATCAAACGTCTCGACCGGCATCCGGCGGTCCGAGGCTGGACCCGCATGTGGGCCAACTACCTGCGCCAGGAAGCCGACTTGTTTACGGAAGCACGGCCCGTCCAGTTCGGCGAGCTGGCCACCATGACGGTCGAGCGCGGTATCGACGACCTGTTGTGGGGGCCGGCGCCGTCCGGGGCCGCACCGGAGGACGACCAGGACACGTCCGCTGGAGGCCAGGAAAGTCTGGACGCTGTACTGGCTGTCGCGGATGCGGACACCCAGGATCTCCTCAGCCTGCTCAAGGACGGCGAGAGCGACGAGGGCGCTCCTCGGCGAAGAAGCCCTGGAAGCAAAGCCAGGTCTGCAGGGCTGCGGACGCCCCGTCAGGGACGGGCGAGCGGTGCGAGGCGAGGCCGGTGATCAGCTCGGTGATCCTTGACGAACCAGAACTGGAATTCGGCGGAGCGGCCCGGCACATCGATCCACGGTTCGGGATCACGAACTACGGCCCCGCCGATCTCGGCGCGGCCGACGCGCCCAGGGCGATCCGCGTCGGCCTGGTCGGTCCTGCGGACCAACTCGACGGGCTGCGCCGATGGCTGGAGCGCTGCCGGGAACCCATCGCGGCCAAGGACGAGAAGTACCCGCATCTCTTCCCGGAATTCCCCGGCTGCGACACCGACCGCGGTCTGCACACCACCCTTGTCTTCAGCGACCGCAACACGCGGGCGATCAGCAGCCGCGACCTGCGCGCCATCGAGACCGCCGGCCAGCCGGCAGCCCTGACCAAGGCCGTGAGCATTTACGCGGAAGAGATCAGGACCCTGGCTGACGAGAACCGTGTCGACGTCCTCCTGGTCGCCAGACCCGAGCAGCTCATCGACACCGCCGGCCGATCAGCCCGCGGCCCGAAGGAGGCCGACGAGCTTCCAGCCCGGGACGCGCTCGACGAGCCGCCCCCGGCCCAGTTCGCCAACTTCCACGACCTGCTCAAAGCCCGGCTGCTGCACCTGCGCCAGCCCATCCAGATCATCCGACGCAGCACCTGGGACGAAGCCACCCGGCCTCCCGAGGGTCACAGTCGCCAGGACGAGGCCAGCCGGGCCTGGAACCTGCACGTCGCCCTCTACTACAAGGCCGGTGGAGTCCCGTGGCGCCTCCTGCGCAGTCCCGCTGACCTCACGACCTGCTACGTCGGTGTCGCCTTCTACCGCAGCGACGACGGGAGCTCTCTGAGCACCTCCGTCGCGCAGGTATTCAACGAACGCGGGGACGGCGTGATCGTGCGCGGAGGGCCGGCGAGGATCAGCCGCACCGACCGCCAGCCCCACCTGGCCCGCGCCGACGCGCACGCCCTCCTGGTCCACGCCCTGGACGCCTACCGGCGCGAGCACCACACCGCACCCGCGCGCATCGTGCTGCACAAGACCTCGGCCTTCACCGACGACGAGGCAGGCGGCTTCCAAGATGCCGCGGACGAACGGTTCATCGACACGCTGGAGATGAGCTGGATCACCAGCAGCGAAGGAGCCGCAGCCTTCCGTCCCGGAGACGCACCGCCCCTGCGCGGCACCCTCGTCACCCTCGGCGAACGCGAACTCGCGCTGTACGCCACCGGCAGCATCGAGTTCTACCGAACCTACCCCGGCATGTACATTCCGCGCCCGATCGGCATCAGGCCCGTGACCCCCACCCGCAACCCCCGCGAACTGGCCGCCGAAGTCCTCGCCCTGACCAAGATGAACTGGAACCAGACCCGCCTCGACGGGCGCCTCCCCGTCACCCTGCGCACGGCCAACCAGGTCAAATCCGTCCTGCGCTTCTGCCCGCCCGACCAGGCTGTCGCCACCCGCTACGCCCACTACATGTAGTCAGCCGACCGGGCGATTCGCTTTCCGCTGGCCGGGCCCGCACGCCGATCCGTTCCGGCGCGTCGCACGCCCGTGGTGCGGGTGCGCGGCCGGTCCTGGCGCGCTGGTCGATCGCCGCCATGTGCTGCTACCGGCCGGGCGACTCCTCCCGGTTGATCTACCGGCTGCGCCAGCACCGCAAGCACCGGGGTGCAGTACGCAACAGCCTCGCTTGGGCCGACTACCGCGACCTGGTCCTGCGCCCCACATCTAGCTCAAAGCCCCTATCGTCCTGATCTGGGACGACCTCAACACCCGTCGGTCCGCCGGGATGCGCGAGTACGCGAACAAACTCGACTGGTTCGCTATTGCCCAATTACCCTCCTACGCACCAGATCTGAAACCGGTGTAGGTGTCTGGTCGCTGTTAAGGCGCGGTCCGCTGGCCAACACCGCCTTCACCGACGACGACCATCTCGAACGCACCCTCCGCTGGGGTCTGCGTCATATTCAGCTCCGCCCAGACCTGAGCGGCGGGTGTCTTGCCGGCACTGGACTCAAGCTCACGCATCAGCCGACAACACTCCGAAGAGTTCAGTGACTCAGACACCAGGGGGCAAGTAACTCGCCGGTACTGGTCAGGGCCGTCACGCTCCGCCCATACGATCGACCCCACACGGACGTTGAGGGGGATGCATGAACCCGATAGCGCGGAGCCCGTTTGGCCCCGCAGCAGAGCAGCACTGCAACATCAAGGCCCATGCTGAGCTGGCGTTGCTCGACGAGAACGTTAAGAACCTGTCCAAGGCACTCGTGGAGGAATACAGGAAGGAGACCGCGAAGTACCAGCACCTTGCTGAAATGGAAAGGGACGCGCGCCGCGAGGCCGAGACTAGGGCAAGGTCCTACGCCAAAGTGATCGACCAGCATGATGACCTCAAAGCGAAACTCGAATCGATGATCCCTGACTTGGTGCAGGAAGTGCAGCACCTGCCGAAGGAACCCGAGGTCGCTGAGTTGGAAGCTCAGCTCAGGGCGGCGGAGAAGGAGCGGGGCAGCCTCGCCGAGCTGCTCAGAGCTGCAGAGGAGGAGCGAGACACAGCCCTGCGCGCCCGTGACACTGCCATCGCACGCCTGCGACCCCGGCAGGAGGACGGCATTGTGGTGGGAGACGCGGAGGCCCTCCAGCTGAGGTTGGATGCACCCACCCTTTGCGGCGTCCTCGAACAAGCGAAGCATTATTGCACGCTGCTCGTGATCACCGCTGACCCTGACGAGGCCGAACGGCTGGAGCACCATCAAAAGGCGTCGCTCTGGAGGAATCGCCTTGCAGACGCCCTCGCGATGATCCAGACGTACGCCGAGGATAAGAATCTGACCAGGGCGCGCGGCCGCGGGGCGGGCCCTGACTTCGCCAACCTGAGGGCGTACTGCGGCAGCCGCCCATCCCCGTTGCTCTCACCAGTCAAGGTGATTCTGAACGAGGGGAAGTTCGCCAGCAGCAGCCCTCGCGGCAAGGCTGACAGGAGACTCCGGGTCCCCGAGGACATCGACCCGTCGGGATACGCGGCAATGCTGGAACACATCCGCATCGGCGACGGAGCGCCACCTGCACCGCGCTTGCACTACCTCGATGACACGGATCAAAGCGGCCTGATCGTCGTGGGATTCTTCGGTGAACACCTGCACAACGCCAGCACCAACTAACAGGGGAGACCAGAAAAACAGGCCCCGAACTCCCCTCTGCTCCCAAACGCAAGGTAGCCGTCAGGGACTCAGCGAGCGGGATCTGCGATTTCGGCTGGCGGGGCACAGTCTCCTGTCGAGGTGTCCGTAGGCCGAGGACCAGGGCGCTCCCAACAGGTATGCGATCTGCTGGACGGTCTTCTCCCGGGCGTCGTAGAGCTGCTGGGCGAGCTTGGCCTGGTCGGGAGTGAGCTTGGGCCCGGGCTCCCGGACCGGCCGCGGGCCCTCGCGGAGGCGAGCCCGTCGTTGGTGTTCGTCACGATCAGCTCGCGCTGGGGCCCGGCGAGCACGGACAACATCCCGAAAATCGCCTGCCCTTCGATAGTGGAGATGACGATGCTGCCCTGCTCGATGACGTGCAGAACTCGCCAGCCCGCTGGCTGGGCTGGACCCGCGATCGGCAATCGACCACGCGCGCGGAAGCTGGTGGACGTATGTGGGCGGCGCTGCACTGCCGTGCTGGAAGGCCGGAGGCAGGGCCAACGCGAGCGAGTCGGTGTCAGGGACGGGGCCGATACTCGGGTGGTTTATCAGGTGAGAGGGTGTCAGTGTGAAGGAGTTGCAGAACGGCATAACCCGCCTACTGCCCGACGTAGTCAAGGCGGAGCTTGAACCAGAGAGCTGCCCGACCTGGTTGCGGCGGCCAGGGCGGACCGAGTGCGTCGGCATGTGGGAGACGGTCGCGGCCATCTACGGAGCGCTCACTGGGCTGGTCCTGCCGGAGCAGGCCCCTTCTCGCGAGCGGCGGAGCCTGGACGTCCTGCTGACCTACGAGAACGGGCAGCAGCAGATCCTGGAGGTTGACGAGAAGCAGCACTTCACCGCTGCCCGCGCTCTGACTCTGGAGTACTACCCGGCAGGCGTGAAGCTCGGCTTCGACGCCGCTCGATGGTTGGCCCGCTCGCAGGCTTTGACCGGGCGTGAACCCGGCGGCGGCTTCGGCAAGTCAAAGCCGCCGTTGTTCCCTGGCGAGGGCGGGCGCCATCGGCAACGCGCCTTCCGGGACGCACTGGCGGATCTGCTGCCGCCCGTGCACGGCTGGCTCCCGACCGTCCGGATCAGCGATACGGAGGTCACTGCCATCGCCGCTGCACCGGATCCGGTCTCGTCGCTCAGGACACTGCTTGTTGAACGCGGGGTACCGGCTGCGTGTCTCGCCTCTGAGTGAGACGGCGCGGCGGCCCCCGCCGTTCAATGGCAGAAGCGAAGCGCCCGGCCGGCTCATCTGCCGGCCGGGCGCACTGCTGCCGCCTTTGAGACGACGAAGCCCGCCGGAAAACTCCGGCGGGGCGTCTGCGCACGGCGGGCTACGACGGCGTGCAGTGTCCGGCGAGGGCACCGTTGTACTCCGGCTCTCCGCTTTCCAGGACGCGGAGCAAGGATGCGGTGACGACACGTGTTGTACGGCCGATCCGTAGCACGCGGCACGGGAACTCCCCGCGACGCACCAGGTCGTAGCCTTTCGCCCGAGAGAACCCCAACGCTCTGGAGGCGTCTTGCACGCTCCCCGTTCCGTCCCAGGTGGCGCGGATGTGCGTTGGGCTGTAGCGGGTGCCTTGCACCTCGTTGGTCTGTCCGTGCAATTCGGATTCTCCGATTGTTAAGACGGTGCTTGCGGATCACGGTGCCGACCCGGAAATTGACTAAACAACAAGTGACGTAAGTGAGGTCACCTGCATTGCGGGGCTGCGGCTGATGCCGATGAGCAAGCCCCCCCGGTGCAAGGTCGACTCCATGCCCGGGTGTACTCGGGATGCTGCTACGCGCCTTACGGGACCTTGAGTGCTCACGGCACCTGTTCGCAGGAGCTCTGCGGCAGCGCAGAGCGCTGACAGACGCGCGACGCTTGGAATTGACAGCCGTCTTGGCGGTCCCTTTCGACGTAGGGGCAGGTAGTGGCGGTGGACCATCAATGATCCGCAGGAGCGCCGGTTTGGCTAACCGGCGATCCTGGGCTATGTTGCTTCGCTTCGAAGCTGTCTGGGCCCATATGCGTCCACTCGTGTGGACCGACTGCTGCAGCCCGGGCCCGTTTCTTGCTGCCCTCTCCCGGGAAACACCGGTGGAGCTCGGCGCCGTAACTGCCCCGGCCTTCCGCCACTCCGTCGGGGCAACGGCACCGACACCCGGCCTCACCGGCGCGCGGTGAGGCCGGGTGCCGGCCCGACGGCAGGACGGCGCGATGGCGGAGCTGGCCGAGGTGGCCGGCGAGGCGCTGCTCGGCCTCGGGAACTGCATTACTCGGGTCCAGCCTGAGAGGGACCGGGTGGATCCGTAGCAGGGCATGCCGTCGTGGCGCATGGTGCGCCAGGAGTAGTCGGGGTACCAGACATCGTCTGTGTGGTTAGCCTGTTCTGATGGGCCAGCAGCTTGTTGGCGATGCAGATCGGGCGGATTGGCGACGCCTGGTTCTCACAGAGAGGCTCCGGAAGGCTGCTCTGCGAGACGTCAGGAAATCCGTTCGTACAGGGCGCCCTCCGCCTCGCGCAGCTCGCGCTCGACGGCTTCGGCGAGGTTCGGGTTGTCGATGAGGACGCCGAACTCGACGTTGTTGTTCTCCGCGCTCCAGGAGAAGTTCGCGCTGGTCACCAGGAGAAGATGGTGATCGATGGCGAGGAACTTGGCGTGGTTGCGGACGTATGTGCCGTCGAACTGCTTGGTTCGCCAGACCTCGGCCGGCGCTAGGTGCGCAGCGACTTCTGCAGTCGTCGGGGACCGTCGCTGTCCGACGCCGTCCGCGGCCCGGGCGTCCATATAGACGCGGACGGCGATGTCGTCGTGCTGTGCGGCTTCTCGTAACGACTTCCAAAGCGCTGAACTCCGTTGGAAGTTGAAGGTCGAGCACGTGATTGCGTGGCGTGCGCTGTCCACGAGGCGGGTCACCGAGGTGGTGAGCGGCCCGCTCTGGACGAGGTGTCCGGGCATGGTCCAGAGCGGTGACAAAGTAGTCGGCAGAGCCCGTGCCCCCTCGATTGCGCGCAGGGCCAGGACCTGTTGGCGCCTTGGCCCGGTGCCGCTGGCAACCGCCTCCAGAAGGCGTCGGACCTCTGCCCGCTGGCCGACCGCGACGACCTTGAGCGCCGCGGTGAGGGTGTCACCGTCGGCGAGCCGGTCCGCTATGCCTTTGGCCTCGGTCCCGGTGAGGAGTTGGCCAAGGCGTCGTGGCGCCTCCGCCTCACTCATGGACCTGGAAGAACCCGAGGTTGCTGCCGGGCAGGTCGAGGAGGAAGCGGCGGTCGAGGAAACGGTTGGCGCGTTCGCAGGAGGTCTCCGAGGCCATGACACAGCAATGGCAGGCGGCACCGTGGAGGAAGTCCTCAGGGTCCTGCGGGGTGCGCTTCGAGCAGATGGGGTCGGAGGAGCAGCGGGCGGCCTTGCGTAGCGCGCTGTCGACGACCCTTTGGAGGCGGGAAGGCTCGCTGAGCTGGACGAGGCCGCCGAGGGTGCCGTCGCTGTCGGACGCCGTTGTGCAGATCAGAAGGCCGGCCGACGGGTCTCGGCCCTCCGCGGCGGGCCAGGCGTAGAGGCGTTCGCTGAGACTCGCCGCCGAGTAGCCGCAGGTGAGGGCAAGTTCGCGGATCAAGATGTGGGCGAATGTGTGGACGAGCCAGTAGCGCGGGGGCTTCAGGCGGGTGTCGGGGTCGACCTGGTCGGCGGTGTCGGAGAAGCGGCGTCGGAAGTTTCTGACGTGTGCCTCGCGGTGGAACTTCCACATGTCGGTGTCGAGGACGCGTTTTTCCCATGCGGCGACTGCGTTCTCGTCGAGCTGGAGGAAGATGCCTTCGCCCCGGTCCTCGGTTGCTACGGTCCAGGCCGGTCGTGGTGTACGGGTCAGTGGGGCCAGGCGGCGCGGGAGATCGCCGACGCGGTCCATGTCATCAATACGGGTGAAGCCGACCAAGGCATTCACCTTGCGGAGACGTTCGACCGCGAGGACGCGGGTGATCTCCGGCTGCAGGGTCTCGCCTCGCTCGCGGGTGGCGAGGGTGAGGCCGCTCTTGGGGTCCTCGACGCGGGTGCCGACGATGTCGCGCAGCAAGTAACGCCATTCAGGTACGAGAAGGTCGACCGGATCCCAGTCGCGGAGCTTCTCTTCCTGCTCCTCCGGAGTGTCGGTGGGTGCGGAGGCGGCCTGAAGGACTTGTTCCAGGTCGTGGTCAGACAGGCCGGTTACGTCTACGCCGCCGTCCATCCCCAGCAGGTCCCTGATCAGGTCGAGGCTGGCGCGGTACTTGGCGAGCTTGTCGCCGAGCGCGGTGCGGACCCGGTCGGCCAGGTCACTGGCTTTTTCTTCCTGGGACTCCGGCATGACGATGATCGACTGGGTGGCCGGGAACCACAGGTTGGAGGCCCCGACGAGCATCAGCCGGGTGTCGTTGCCGCACCCCCTGGGCTCGAAGGCGTCCAGGTGCGGGTGACGTCCGCGACACTTCGGCAGTTTCGCCTTGCCGGCCTCGCCCTGTGCCTCGTTCATCGGGCGCCGCAAGTCGCAGGATGCGCACTGGATGACGGCCGAGGCACCCTTCCCGGCCGTCCGGTCGACCATCTTCAGGGCGGGCAGTTCTGCCTTGCTGCATGGCTGCCCGCGATGCACCCACAGGTCGTACGGGAACTCGTCCAGGTGCCCGTCGACGCAGGCCAGCAGATAACGGGCCGGGATGGCGGTGCGCCGCATCGGCTTGCGGGTGCGGCCACCCGCGCGCCCCGTGCACTTGGCATGCTCGAAGACAGCCAGGTCGGTGCGGAAGGGATGCGTATTGCGGTAGTCGAACTGGGCGAGCAACCCGAGCATGTCGCAGCCAGTGCACCGTAGCCACTGCGGGAAGACCCGGGACGGGACGCCGAGGTCGTTGCCCTCGGCGGACCGGCTGTGCTTCTTCGGCTGCCAGGGATACGGCCGCAGCTGCACGTCGGGGGAGCGCAGCATCATCCGGACCACGTCACGCAGCCGTGGAGCGTGGATCTGAGGAGGCGCGGAGTCACGCCGCTGCCAGATGCGGTCCCACTCGTCCAAGCCAGTGGGCATGATCGTGAACTGTGGCAGGTCCATGATCGCGCCGGGACCGTAGGTGTAAAGCAGGGAGGAGGGACGGGCTGAGCCGACCTTGGCGCGGTTGTGCTTGGTGGCCTTCTCCGCCTCCTGCTCCAGATCGCCCAGTGGGTCGACGGCGTGAGTGACGTCGTAGACGAACCGCGTCTCGTCACTCATGAATTGTCCTCCGGCATCTGCCACTTCGGGGCATAGTCAGGTGCTCGGTACACCAGTCGTTCCTTGATGGGGCTCACCAACAAGTTGATCTCCGGCTGAACCTCACGCATCGAGTTCGCCACGATGAACGGCGGCGCGTCCCGTGTGTCAAGGCCCGCCTTCGCGTTCTCCGCGCTCATCATCAGGGCATCGTGCCGGCTGTCGTCCAGAACCTTCTCGTACACCAGTGACTTACGCAGCTCTACGAGGTGTTTGCGCCGCTTGCCCCACTGGTCGAGCCGGTTCTCCAAGCGCAGGCGGGCGCGGTTGGCCGCGTCCTCGTCACCGGCCCGTGCAATCCGGCGCACGAGGGCGTCGATGAGCTCACCGGCGAAGTGCTGCTCGGCCTCGATACGGGCCGCGCCGTCTTCCGGGGACAGCCCTTGGCCGGGGCCGGCCTTTGCGGCCTGCAAAACCCTGGCAGCGCTGACCAGCACACCGTCCAGGCCGCGTTCCAGTGAGGTCACCGAGAACGGGGTCACGGACAGTGCCTCGACCTGGGCATAGAACGTCTCGTGATAGTGGCGGAACTGCTCGAAGTGGGCGAGGTCCCTGGGCCGTGCCCAGTTTCCCAGCGCGAGGACCAGGCCCGGCCGATCTGCGGCCCGGCCGACGCGGGAGGACGCCTGGATGTACTCGGCGGTGTTTTTCGGCTGCCCGACTACGAGCATCAGACCAAGCCGGGTCACGTCGACGCCCACCTGCAGCATGGACGTGGCCAGTACCACGTCGTACGGGTTCACCTCGCGCGTGGGCTCAGGCTTCTTTGCCTCCCGCAACGCGCGCCGGTTTCGCTTGCCCGCGGTGGAGTCGAAGCCTGGATCGAACGACACAGCCATCTGGTCGAGGGTCGCGGTGATGTCGGCGCTGGCCACACGTGACGTCAGCTCGGCGACGTGCAGCGACCCGTAGTTGGTGCCGGTGCGGCGGGGCAGTTTCGACCAAGGGCGGCCCTTGGCGAGCGCGGTCTGGATGTCGTCGCTCATATACCGTGCCATGCCCGCCAATTCACGGGTGGCACTGAAGTAGCCGACCAGGCTCATGTACGGATCGGCCACGCTGCCAGAGCGGTCAAGAAGCAGTTGCCCGCCGGCCATGAGGACCTCGGCAACCCGGATCTCCGCCGTGGTCAGGCGCACCCCGGTCGTACTGATCCCGAGGTACCGGCGACCCGGCTTGTCCTCGGAGACCGGGATCTCCTTGGAGAAGAAAGTGTTCCCGGCATCCAGGACTTGCGGCGGGAAGATAGTGACGTCCCGCCCGTACAGCGCACGTACCTGGTCGGCCGCGTTGCGTGCGGTGGCGGTGGAGGCGACAAGGAGTGGACGAACCGGGCGCCCGTCCTTCGTACGCCAGTCGGTCATCACGTCGATGGCCACCTCGAACAGGCCCACCGTGGTGCCAAGGGCTCCCGTGATCAGGTGGAGCTCGTCCTGGATGACCAGATCCGGGGGCCGCAGCCGGGTGGCCGGGTGCACGGGAGCGGCCGGGTGGCCGTCCTTCTTGGGGTGCTTGCTGCCGTCCTTGATGTCGCACTGCTGATAGTCAGGATGGACGAAACCGTGCCGCTCGCAACGTCGCGAGACATGCCCGAAGAGCGAGGCCGCCTCGCCCTCCCGCGCCAGGCGGGCGAACTTGTCCACGGTGGCGATGACGAACGCCGGCGCGAGCCGGTAGATCTCCTCGTCGACCGTGAGGACCGGCAGCCCGTCGGGGACCTCGCCGCCGTCGGAGAACGGGCACTCGGCCAGTTCGTCACCGCAGTAGACGTACACCCGACGCAGAGCGGGCTCCGTTCGCACATCCCGCGCCTCGACCCGGGTCCCGCACCATGGGCAGCGCTGGATCTGCAGCACCGTCAGCCGATACCCGCGGCCCCCGTGGGCCTTCTGCAACTGCTCGGCGGCCTCGTCGTACCGCTTCGGGCTCACATCGGTACCGACCCACAGCCCGATCCGGAACGGCTCGTCTCCCCATGTCGCCGGATCCTCACGCCGCGCCATCTCAGCCGCGCACACCAGAGTGGTGGCACGCTGGAACTGCTGGGCGGTGAGCAGCCGCAGCGTGTACCGCATGAGAACGGCCACCCCGGACCGTCCGTCCAATGGCCCTTCAAAGGCATCCACGACGCCTTGGCGGCGCCGGATCGCGAATGTGTACGCGGCCAGACCAAGATATGCCTCCGTCTTGCCACCACCAGTCGGGAAGAACAGCAGCTGCGCCTTGGCCAGATCCCCCGACCGCTTCTCGGCCGCCGGATCGGACAGCAACGGCAATTGCATGAGCACAAAGGCGAGCTGGAAGGTACGCCACGAATGCGCCAAGGCCCCCTTCTCCGCGACGATAGCCTCGCGAGCCTCGTCGATGCTCTCCTGGGGTGCGCTCGCCCGCCGCTCCGCCACCTGCGACTGCACACGCTGATCGGCCATCACCCGGTTCATGAACCGGAAGCACCGCAACGCCTCTGCGTCCCCGAGAAGATATTTCAGACCAGATTCAAGCTGCTGCTGCACCCGGCGAGCATCGCCTACGGCTTCCAGACCTTCGGACCGTAGATGCTTCGGGAGGGCCTGGGCTCGTTGCTCCTCACCATCCAACCAGGCGGTGTAGCCCGTGACGATCGGCTCAAGGCCCGTGCGTAGCTCGTCGGTCGACGCCTCCTGGAGTTTGCGCATGTCCAGCAGGGCCGCGCCGATCTCCTCGGCGGCCGTCTGCGGCGTCTCACTCACCGGCAGCCACGTAGTCCAGACCTCGCTCGCCCTGCGCGCACCCTCGTTGGCCTTCCAGTCCACCGAACAGGTCCGACCGTGAGCGAACTCCAGCCGGTTGCGGTACTGAAGCCGCAGCCGACGCAGCTCATCGTCCAACTCCTCACGCGTATCGAGGAGTACGTCATTGACGGGCAGGAATACCTGCGCACCGTCGGCCGACACCGACAGTTTGGTCTGGTACAGCCACGCCTCGACGGGGATCTTGCGGGGGGTCTCCCGGTCGTTGCAGAGCGCCACCTCGATCAGCCGACAACCTCGCTCGGCATCGTCGTAACGATCCACCCGTAGTACGACCTTGTCCTTGAGCGGGATCTCGGTTGTACGGGACGGCTTCAGATTGGCGATCTTGATCGTCTTGGCGATGGCATGCGGGGTGCGCTGGAAACGACGGAAGGCAGGAGCGGGCGCGTCGCCCTCGTTCCCTGCCGCGCCCTCCCCGCGCTTCTCCTTCACCGGCTCGTACGTTCCCCACGAGGCGGTCACCGTGAACTCGTCCAGATCGTCGGGGATCTGACACCGCAGCCCCATCGACGCTGGGATCATCAGCCCGCGCTTCTGCGGCTGGTCCTCGACCTCGTCCTCATCCGAGCTGGCACTACTGTCGTCGACGGCGGTCAGCGGCACGCCCCGGCTCTCGGCGGCGTCCACTGCATCGCCTACGTCGCTCGCGGCCTCGTCGGAGCCCGCCTCGCCGGGGTCGTCGCGGCCGGCGGTGAGCCGAACGGGCGCGATCCGGCCGATCAGGTACGCCGAGTCGGGGACGCCATCGAGGATCTCGTCGGGGCCATTGGCCGGGCCGAGGAGTTCACGCTCCAGGATGTCGACCAAATTCTCGCGGGCCGTCCAGGAGCGGTCGTCGGGGTCGAGGGCGAGGAGGTACGCCTGGTCCTGCGAGGTTGACGGCTGATGCGGCTGTCCTGCGGGTTCGCTGGTCACTCGTCGCCTTCTTCCTCATCACCGTCACTGTCGCCGTCCGGTAGTGCAACACTTCCCTGAGAGGCGGCACGACGATGATTCTCCTCCAGCAACCGGTCCAGGATCTCCACACGGGCGACGGGACTTACCATCCAACGCTCCATCTGCCGGTAAGTGTGGAAACCATGATCAAGCGGGACGTCGTCCCAGCCGTACGCATCTACAACGGACCGGTCGAGTTCAATATGGATCTCCCGCATCCTTGCCACATCAGAATCAGCCGAATCGCTAGTGCTGCGATCGTTGACCAGGCTATACAGATCCGTCAGACCTAGGTTGCGGCGAGTCATGATCTCCCGTCGCTCATGCTCGAGTACTCTGCCCGCTTCGGCCAGTCGCTCATTCCCTTCCGGAAAGGGGAAAGTTTCGAACACGGAAGACGGAGTATAGCGGGGATCATTGCGCATCCCTGAGCCGAATTTTATAGCCCATACCTGATGAAGGCTCGACGACAGTACAGCTTGGTCCCTGAAGGAATCCGTGGCAAAAGCGATCGTCGCATCGCTAGGCATCCAGGAAGTTGGGATGCGCATAGGTAGTGCGGTCTTGCTGTGCCGCGTAATCGCCAGCATTTCCGTCAGTGAGGTGATGGCCGCACGCAATGCGGGGCGAGGTCGGTGAAACAGCCACCAGGGTGCCTCTCGCACCGCCTTGGCCTTCTTGGCGCGGTCAGGCTTCACGTGCTCAAGCACGTGAGAATAGGGCAGAGTGTAGGACTGGGCCTCCTCTTCAGAGAGGCCATAGAAATCAATTGCCCACCGGGAGGGCTTACCATCAGGTCGGGAATTGAGGTCATCTCCGCCTAGAAACGGCTTCAGAACGCGCGAATTTATTGCATCAGCATCGATCCATTCCAGAGCCTGCTCCGGGGAAACGATGAATCCTCCGCCGTACGGTTCGCATCCCTTGAATGCGATACCACGATTGACTGCCAATCGTACGCGATAATCGTCCACGCGCCCCATAGGTTCGAGGACTGTTGAGATTCGCTTCGCTTCGACAGAGTCAACAATCCGTGGCACCGCCTCTGGGATCTCGCCGCGAATACCCCAGACTGCGGCATATTCAAGGTCGGCATTGGTTGTAGGCCACGGCTTGCTCTGGATGGCGCGAGCGATCGTGAATCCCTTGCCGATCATTTGATCCAGGCCGACTTCACGCGTTTGACCTTCCCCGACGGAACTTGTAGCGATGAGGCCAAGAGTACCTCGATCCTTGGCTAGCGACATTGCCCGAAGGAAGAAATATGCAACAAGGTCAGCTTTGCCTTTCCTTCCGAAGGCGAGAGCCTCGACAAGCCAGGATCGGACGTTCGAGCCCATCGCCTTAGGTACCTTGTACTCGCCGAGAAATGGCGGGTTACCAACGATGGCGTCGAACCCTCCACGCTCCATAACGTCCGGGACCGCGAGAATCCAGTGCAGGGGCTTCCACCGCACGTAGTCCGTAGGGACTGTCGGAGTGAGCCCCGCTTCCAAGATGCCGTCGAGCATGGTCCGATTTGGCTCCCCGCCTCCGACGGGGTAGGCGAGTTCGACGGCGATACGCAGGTTTTCGTATGCCTCTCGCATCTGCTTGCCCGGCTTGCCTCCCCACTGCAGACCGGCAGCGATCACGGCGTCGGCCACATCAGCGAGCCGTTCAGTGATCCTCTGGTATTCGCGCCATTGCCGCCGCTTTGTGGCTGCGGAGCGCTGCGGGTCGCTGTCGTTGACCTCGGTGGCGAGCTGGCGGCGCAGGCGGGCAGCGCGGCCAAGGGTGCCGTCGATGTCGATGTCGAAGAGGCTGATCTGATCGCGGACCGCGTCAGGGTGAATGTGGAGGTCGCGCAGCTGCCGAACGTCGGTCAGGCCGAGGAGGGCGTTGCCGTGCAGCACCTTGTCGTCGACGAAAGAGAAGGGCAGTTTCGGATCGAGGGAGACCAACCACAGGGACAGCTTGCACATCTCGACGGCCATGCCGTTGATGTCGGCGCCGTACAGGCAAGTTGCTACGACGCTCCTTATGGCGTGGACGTGTAGGTCGTGTGGTGTCCTTCCGTACGCTACGCCTTCGCGCTGCCAGGCTTCGACGAGGCGGTCGGCGAGGTAGCGGGCGGCGGCGACGAGGAAGGCGCCTGATCCGCAGGCGATGTCGGCGATGCGCAGGTCGAGGATTTGGTCGGAGTCGAGCGGCCGCCATGCATCCTGGTTCGCGGTCTGGTGCGGTCCGGGTGCGTAAACGAGGGGTTCGAGTGCGTACCGGACGACTTCCTCGGCTAGCGAGCGCGGTGTGTAGTGCGCGCCCGCAGAGGCCCGCGAGGGGGTCTCCACCGTCAGGACGCCGCCGGGTTCGACGACGAGGGGGCGACCTCGCAGGTCGCGGCGGATGATGCCGATGAATGGGCGTAGCCGTTCGCGGAGTTCGGGGTCGTCGGTGACGTCGCGCAGAGCGATCTCGGTGTCGTCGAGGGTCTCGCTCGCCTTCAGCGCCTTGGTGAGGGCGGCCTTGCTGGACGGCTTTGCCGCCGGCTGGTTCTGCTTGATCCAGGCGAGGATCGCATCGGCCAGCGCGGCCTCGGTGCGCTTGGCTTCGGCGAGTTCTTCGAGGGTGGCGAGGGGGATCTCGGGTTCTGAGCCAGCGCTGCCGGCAAGGCCGACGACGATCTCTTCGGCGGGTTCGCAGGAGTAGCCGAGGAGCCCCTCGTAGATGTAGCCGATCTGTTCGACGTCGATATCGCGGAAGGAGATCCGGCGGGCCCCGCCAGGCAGTTGGGCGATCTGGACAGCGCGCAGGACTTCGAGCATGACGCGGTCGCTGACCGTGATGGCCAGGGTGTCCTGGGAGTCGCAGACAGTGAGGAAGGGGAAGCGGGCGGGGTCGAAGAGGGATCCGCCGTACTCGGGCAGACGCAGGTCTTCGAAGGACGCACCTCGGTAGAGGGCCTGAGAGGTGGCCAACAGACGGTGCCAGGTCAGGAAGGTGGCGTCGATGGCCTGTTCACCCTCCTCCTTCTCCCGGGCATCGAGGGCATCGAGCTCGTCGCTGATGCCGTAGCCCATCGCGAAGAGGCGGCTTTGCGGCAGCAGTCCGCGCTCTTCGGCGAAGAGAAGGAAAACGACGCGCATCATGACGGTGACGGCGCCTTCATAGACTTCACCGCGCTCGGCGGGCAGTGGATCGGCCTCGCCGCGTCGCTGCGCGTCCAAGGCGCCCTCGGACAGAGCTTGGACGATGAGTTCCACGGCGCGGCGAACCTGGGTACCGAGAGCTTCGGTGATTTTCTCGGCAGCGGTGACGGATTCCCGGAATAGTTCGGTCAGCCGATCCTGCGGCTTGCCGCCGATCAGGCGGCGGCGCTGAAGGAGTTCAATGAAGGCGTTGCGGGTCTCGGGCTCTTCGATCCAGGTCTGGGCGTCGACGATGCCGGAGGCGACCATTGTCTGCGAGCGGGCACTGACGATCGCCCACCAGCGGCCGTCGGTGACGACGCCGATGGGGACCTCGGAGGCGCGCAGCAGCTCTTCCATACGGTCGATGGGGCTGGCCAACCAGCCGTCGGTGAGGGGGTCGCGCAGGGAGTCCGCAGGGTCGGTGACGAGGACGAGCGCCCCTGTGGTGTCGCCGTGGATGAGTGCGCCATTGGCGCGCACGGTGACGGTGTAGTCGGGCGAGAGGACCTCGGCCGTGGTCGGGCCGGGAACGGTATAGGAGGTACCCCAGCGCAGTCCCTGGCGCAGGACGAGGTCGACCCAGGTGTCGCGGGCTTCGCGGTAGAAGTTGAGGGCGGCTTCGTCGTCGCGGTGCTCGTCCCAGTTCGCCCACGCCTTCTCGAAGGCGGGCTTGGCGTCCTTGATGGCGTAAAGCGCTCGGCCGTCGGGCTGAGGGATGCCCTCAGTCCAGACGCGTTCCAGGGCGGGGATGGCGACAAATGGGCCGTCTGCGTCGACGAGTTCGAGCCAGGCTCGATGCAGGTCGGCGGTGGTCGGCGCGTGCATGCGGCTCATGCCTTAACCATTCCGTTCTTCGCGTCTTCGGGGGTCAGGGCGAACACGACCGCGGCGGCCGACACGTAGGGCCTGATGTCGCTGTAGCGCTCCCGGATGGACGCGATCTCGCGCTCTTCCTCGTCGCCCAGGCTCTCCAGGCGTTCGTTCATGTGGTGCAGGTCGCGGCGGCGCTGCTTCTGCTGGTCGTCGGTGAACAGCAGCTCCTCCTCGGCGCGGATGGCCTGCTCCAGACGGTCACGAGACTCACGCAGGTTGATCCGGAACGCGCCGAAGATCTCACGGGCACGTGCGATGTCGGAGTCCCGTCGCTGGGTGAGCGCCTCCGTGACCTTCTCCTGCCGGCTGGCGCTTTTGCGTTCCATCGCGGTCAGCAGGCGGCTGCGCAACCGCGCGCCGTCGTCGTTCCACTGCTCGGCAAGGTGGGCCCGTACCTCCTCGTCCGCGAGGAGCAGCTTCTCGGAGTCGAGCGTTTCATCGAGTACCTGCTCGACCTTGGACTCCGCGAGTGCCTGGCCGCGTAGACGGACACCGGTGAGGAAGACCTCTTCATGGAGTCGTAGCCCGCCGCGCCCGACCAGGACGAGCCGCGAGACGGCCGCGACACACGACTGGGGGAGGTCGGGGGTGATGACGGCGGTGACGCGGTGGACCGGGGAGTCCGTGCTGAACAGCGCGGAGCGCAGGGTGCGGGTGGCCCGCTGCATGAGGGCGTGCCCGAGGTGAATGTGGACAAGGTCGGTGCGCTGTTGTGCTGCTTGGTCGTCGAAGGTGATAGGACGCAGCACGCCCGGTTCAAGTCGGGTGTCCAGGCCGCGCAGTGCCCACTGCCAGGTACGGCCGAGGTTGGGGATTTCGAAGACCTGCGCCTCGGTGTGGTCGTCGCCGATCTCGATGAGCGGGGGCTGGGAGGTGAGGGCGAGTGCGGTATCTACTACCCGGCGCGCATTGGCGGGTGTGAGGTGCATGGCGGCTTTGGACTCGCCGTACGTGGCTGACAGCTGGGTCAGCTTGCGGTTCAGCTCGATACCGCCGGCCAGCACCCGCGTGATTACCTCGTTGCCGTCGTCCGGCGCCGTCAGCCGTGGCTTACGTGTCGTACGGGTGGGGCTGAAGTGCTCCTGCACCTCTGCGTCGATGACTTGGTTGACCTTGCCGAGGTCCTCGGTGGCTTGTCCGACCTTCGTGGCGATGATCCCCATGAACTTCATGTCCGCTTCGTACGTCGTGGAGCTGGAGACGGGCACGAAGTGGAAGATTTCAGGGTTCTGCGTCTGCCCGTACCGGTCGATTCGGCCGATGCGCTGTTCCAGGCGGGACGGGTTGAAGGGGATGTCGAAGTTCACCAGGCGGTGGCAGTGGGTCTGCAGGTCGATGCCCTCGCCTGCGGAGTCGGTGGCAAGTAGGACGCGTACCGGGTGCTTGTCGGGGCTTTCGGTGAACCGGGCGCGGATCTTCTCCCGCTCCTCGGTAGGGGTTGAGCCCTGGATGACTTCCAGTACGTCGTTGTAGCCGCGCTGCCGGAGGATGCCGGCGATCCAGTCGAGGGTGGCCGCGTACTCGGTGAATACCACGACGCGTTCGTTGGTCCAGTGGCGGCCGTCGGGGCGGCAGACGGCGCTCAGGAAGGAAAGCAGTTTCTCCAGCCGGGAGTCTGGCTTGTGCTCATAGCCGCGCCCCCACTCGATGAGTGAGGCGATCTCGCTGCGTGTGGCCGCGACCAGGGGGTCTGACGCTTTCGAGTGGCGTAGCGCGGTGAACTCGGGGTGCTCGGCTGAGCCTTCCTCCTCGTCCGACTGGCCGCTGCCCAGAACCTCCGTGTAGTACTCGTCCTCGTCGTCCATCTGCAGCTGGCGGTCGCCGCCGTCCGCACCCTCGTACAGCTCAAGCGTGCGGGCGAAGGACCAGGGGCTGGACAGGAAGCGCTTCTTCAGCAGCATCGCGACGATGTCGCCGCCCGATCCCTTCCCGTTTGCCCGGGTGCTTTCTGTCAGCAGTCGTTCCAGACGCTCGAACTGTCGCTGCTCTTCTTCCGACGGCGTGAACGGAAGGGTTCCGAGCTTCCGCGCCTTGAACCCCTTCTCCGGGAGATCGCTCTTCAGCCACCGCACCATCACCTCCCTCAGCGCCTTCTCGTCGATGCTTGCGCCGCGGGTGAACCGTCGCCCGTCGATCATTTCCAGGAGGGCGGTGAACGACTCCGAGTAGCCGTTGTGCGGCGTGGCGCTCAGAAACAGCCGGTGCTCGCACGCCTCCGCCAGCTTCTTTGTGGCCGTCGTCCGATGGCTGTCCACTGCGTATCCGCGCTGGCCCGGCGCCGTCGTTGGGCTGGCCGGTGCCACATGGTGCGCCTCGTCGACTACCAACGCGTCGAATGCGTACCGCCGAGCCGTTCCTGAGCTACGCACGTCGGCCAGCACGTCGCGCAGCAGACGCTGCGCTCTCAGCGACGGCAGCCACGCCATGCTCACGATCACACGTGGGAAGAGTCGGAAGGGGTTGGCGTTCAGGCCATGGCTGCGGCGTACCTTCGCCATCAGCTCGCTGTTGACGATGACGAAGTCGAGGCCGAACTTCTCGCGCATCTCGTCCTGCCACTTCAGCGAGAGGCTCGGAGGGCAGACGATGATCACGGATCGGGCGCGGTGGCGCAGCAGTAGCTCCTGCACGACCAGACCGGCCTCGATGGTCTTGCCCAGGCCGACGTCGTCGGCGAGGAGCAGGTTCGTACGCGATGACTGCAGAGCTCGGCGCAATGGCTCCAGCTGGTACGCCTCTACATTCGCGCCGCTGCGGAAGGGAGCTTGGTAAGAGTCCGCGTCCGCCGACGTGACCGCGCCCCAGCGGACCGCGTCCACGAACGCGGCGAGCGTGTTCGGGTCGTCGAATGCTTCGGCGCGCACGGTCTCGGGAAGGCCCTGGTTCGGGGCGACGGTGTGCCCGATCTCCAGCTCCCAGACCACGGTCAGCTCTTGGCCGAGCCGGTCCTCGTCGAGCGACTGGAGGCTGACGACATGGGTTAGGCCCGGCACGCCCTCGTCGGCAGGGCTGCGCGGGAGACCTTGCTTGCGGATTGCAGACACAGCCCAGGTGGAGCCTCGGACCTTGACGACCTGACCCGGCTCTGGGAGTGGCGGAACGGCCGCTGCGCTCGGGGTAGTGCTCGCTGATCCCTGCGGATGCTCCGTAGCGGTCGCCACCTGGGCAGACTCCTTCACCGATGCCGTCATTGCCGGACTTAAGATCCCCGTTGCGCTTCGCGCCGCCACGAGGCACTGGAGGATCACGAAAGCACCAGTATCTACGACCTTGGGTGCGGCCTGCTTCAAGTCGCGCGAACCCGCTGACATCGCTGGTCAGCCGGGTACAGGAGTGCCCTCACAGACTGACCCGGGAGGCGTTGGCAGCCACGGGCTCCTGAGACCGGATTCCGCTCGATCTCGGGTCAATGGCGATGCGATCCTCCAGTTGAAGCTGGTGTCTCCGGCTGGAGAGCAGTACGGGTTCGACACCTGGGGATCGTCTGCCATGCGCCTTGAGAACTGGTCAGATGGCGGACTACTGTCCACGGGTGTCCAGCATCTCCGATCGCGTGAGAAGCCTGATCGAGCAGTCGGGCTTGAGCCTCTACGACTTCGCCGACCAGGCTGACCTCGACGCCGAGCAGTTCCGTGAGTGCCTCAGCGGCACAAGCCCCTTCTCAACTGTTGATCTCGCGGTCATTGCCGATGAATTCCACGTCTCCATGGACTGGCTGCTCACGGGAGCCGAGCCCCCACTGGCCGTGGCAGCGAGAACGACAACTGGAAAGGCGGCCGAGGCACTGGCAGCCGCTCGGGACTACGTTGCCCGACGCACCGACCTGGACAAGCTCGGCTATACGCAGCCCTGGCGGCCCGTCTCCCCGGCAGCGCCTGCTGGCAGTACCTACGCTGCCCAGGGAGAGGCGCTGGCGAAATCAGCTCGGAGGGCGGTGGAGCTGCAGGGACGATTGGCAGTCCCGGGCGGCCTGCCGGAACTGATCGAGGCGGTCTTCGGGGCCGATGTGGCTGTCGAGCCGCTGGGCGACGGTTTTGACGGCCTCGCTGCCACGGGCCAAGGTGCCAAGCTCATCCTCCTGACTACGACATCTAACCCGGCACGTCAGCGCTTCACTCTCGCGCACGAACTCGGGCACCTTCTCGCCGACGACGACCAGGACGTCCACCTCGATCGCGATATCTTCGAACGGGCCCAGAAGATGGACCCGAGCGAGCAGCGAGCCAACGCCTTCGCTTCCGTCTTCCTCTTGCCCGAGCAAACGCTGCGCGAAGCAGTCGGTGCAGTGAAATTGACCCGGGAAAGCTTTGCCGCGCTCTGCTGCGACTTCATGGTCAGCCCTGCGACCCTGGCCTACAGACTGCTCACGCTTCGTGTGATCGACACCGGCGCCTGCGACTACTACAAGCGCATGACCGTGCGCGAGGCCGCAGTCGTCGCTGACCGCGTGGAAGAACTCGACCGGCAAGTCGCGGCCTCGCAGGAGAAAAGGCTCCCCGGACTTCTTGTACGCGACACGCGCGCTGCCTACGAGGCCGGCAAGGCGACCTTGCGTCCGTACGCGTCGCTACTCGGCGTTGATGTCGACGAGCTCAGAGACCAGTTAGCGTCCGGACAGGACAACGGCGGTACAGCATGAGCGACTTCCTGTTCCCGGACAACACCGTCCTGTGCAACTTCGCCGCCGTTGAACGCCTCGATCTGCTTCGCGCGGTCCTGGCCGGCCGCGGCAAGTGGACCGCGGCTGTGTCGCGGGAGGCCCGCAAATCGGCCGAACAGCTGCCCGCTCTTCACGACCTGAGACAGCAGGGCTGGCTCGGCGAAGCAATCCGAGTAACGGCTCCGGATGACGTTGAGAACGTCGGGCACCTTCGCACAGCCGTGTTCGGCGGACAAGCCGACCGGTACCTGCAGCACCTCGGCGAGGCCGAGACCTGCCACATCATCCAACGCTGGCCCCAGTTCTCCGGTGCATGGTGGATATCGGACGATAAATCCGCTCTGGACTATGCGATTGGGCAGGGCATCATGACCGCGGAGACGCTAGACGTGATGCAGCTTGCCGTGAAAGCGGGATTCGTCGCGGCGGAGGACGGCTTTGCCCTAATGCAGAAGATGCGCCAGCTGAACCGCTATCCACGGCTTCCCCAGTCTGTCGCCGACCTCACCGTCCTCCCATGGTCGCTCGCTGAACTTTTACCTGGTCAGAGCGACGACGAAGCTACCGCGCACACCACGTAAAAACTACCTCCCCAGTCCGTAGGACGGCCCCTGCGCAAGGAGGCAGGCCCATGCGAAGCCCCACCAGCGAGAGTCACCGCGAACAATTGCCGAAGAAGAGGCTCACCATCGCCAGTCTGGATCGACGCTGAGTTCGTTCCGGTTGGTTGCTTCCTGCGCTATGCGTTGCCCTTTGGCCAGCAGGGCGTGCGCTGCCTGCCGGAGTTCCTCGGGGAGCCATGCCGTCAGGCTGTGGGCCCGGTCGTTGGCGATGATGTCGCCGGCGTTGGGTTCGCGGGCGAGCAACAGGCGGTACAGCCCCGTCGCCGGTTCGATAGGTGGCAGTCCGTGCTGGACGCCGTTGATTGAGGCTCTGGCTGGGATGGCGATGCCTTCGGCGTCGAGGTCGCCGTAGTAGACGATGCGGTGGATGCCAGGGAGCTCAGCGATGTTTTCTACGGATGCTTCGAAGGCTCTTCCGGAGCCGAAGGCGATGTATCCGATGGGGCCGGGGGCGGCCTTGAGCAGGTTGTGCAAGGTGGCGTAGGTGTCGCTGTTTTCCACTACGAGCATGGTGTCGCCGTCGCCGAGCCTGCGGTGGGCCAGCGGTGGCGGTTCGCGGTAGGTGGAGAGCTGTTCGAGGGTCAGTCTGCCGGGGGCGAAGAGTGCTCCGGTGATCAGGGTGTCGAGGCGCTTTTCGTGGCGGAAGATCTCGTGTGAGCGCTCGCGTAGGGGGAGGGGAGCGCGGCGGGCTGGTTGGTCGTGGGTATCCCGGAACCAGCGGTTGCAGGCGAGGAGGTCCTCGGTCTGGGACACGGTCAACCGGGCATCGTAGGCCCAGTTGAGCTCTGGCCGCCATGACGCATGCTGGCGTGGGGTGGCGGATTTCGCTGGCGGCGCGGTGGGGAGCCGGAGCTGTTCCGGAAGGGCTGGGCGGCCGGCGTCCCATTTGGTGGGGGAGGTGGGCAGGGCGATGATGCCGTGTTCGGCGATTTCGTACAGGAGTGTGGCGAGCGTGCTGCGTGCGTTCTCGCCGCTGGCGGCGCCCGGTAGAGCGTCGCGGAATGCCTCGATGAGGGTGGCTCGGCCGACCGTGACGCGGTCGGTGCGGGCCTGGAGCGCGGCGCTGAGTTGTGCTGCTGCGGGGGAGAGCGGCACTTGGAGTTGTCCCGTGGGGGAGGTCATTTAGCGTCGCCCTGCTTCCTGTACAGCCGGGCAGAGGTGAGGACACCGACGGGTTCGGGGACGTCTTGGTCTGGAGTGATACGGGGGGCGGGGATGAGAGCGTTGCGTACCTGTTCGTCGAGCCGGATGAGGGAGAGGCCGCTTCGGGCCTCGGCGTCGTTGCGGAGCTGGATGCGCATGGGGAACCGCGAGATGACGTCCTCGTCACTCAGTCCGGTGGTGTAGATCAGCTGGATTCCGAGGGCGGCGGCCATCTCCATCTGGATGTCGACGAGGTACCCGGCGTTGGCCCGGCCGATGGGGTTGTCGAGCAGGAGCAGTCCGCCGTTGCGGGTGCGGCTGCGAGGTCCGGGTGAAGTACGGAGTGCGGCGAGTGCGCAGTACAGGAGGATGGCCCCGGTCAGTTCCTGGCCACCGGAGAAGACGCGGCTCATTTCCTCGACGGGGACGCGGTCCAGGCGTTGGGAGGCGTTGGGCTTCATGACCTCGGCGGTGAATCCGCGGGGGACGGCTGCTACGAGGCAGCGCATGACGACGTCGATGCCCTTGAGCTTGCGAGTGCGTTGATTGCCGGCCAGTGCATCGACGGATTCGTGCATCTGGGCGGCTAGGGCAGTGAGATCCGGTTTCTTGTAGCGGATGTTGAGGAACTTCTGTCCGGACCAGGGAGCGTCCCCCTCAGGGAAGGCGGAGAAGCGACTGGCCTGGTCGAGGCGCTGCAAAAGGTCGGTGACGTGGCCGCTGAGTTGTGAGGCGAGGGCCTCGCGGGCCTTGGCCATGCCTTCGAGATCTGAGTTCAGGGCTGCGATGCGAGAGGCCAGTGCATCGGTCCAGGTGGCAGCCATTGCTGGGATGTGGCGGCTGTCCAGGGCGGAGATCTGCGTACGCAGCGGGATGTCGAGTCCTTCGAATCGGACATCGGCGGGTACTTCTTTGAGCCGGCTGACGCTTCCTTCCAGGCTTCGCTCTGTCTGGCGGGCTGCGTCCCGGCACGTGGTGTGTGCGGCTGTCACCTGTCGAGCGGCGAATGCGGCTGCTTCCGCAGTGCCGTCGTAGGGCTCCCGGTCCGGAGGAACGGTTAGGCCATGGACAGCGGTTTCCAGCACCGGGAGGATACGGTCGAATGCCGCAAGCTCCTTGGTGGAACTGGCCTGATCGCGGCGGGCGGTGTTGAAGGCTGCGGCGGCAAGACGTTCCTTGTCCTGAGCCGTGTCGAGTTCGCCCGTGGCCCGGGCCTCCAGCTCGCGGGCCTCAGTAACGGTGGTCGGCGTCCAGGCTGCGGCGTCTTCGTCGTTCAGCGAGACTGCCGAGGTGAGATGCTTGGAGCGTTCCGCAAGACGGCTCGACTGATCCCGCAGTCGCTGAAGGGCCACGTCGCAGGAGTCGATCTTGGCGGTGAGGGCGCGCAGAATGGCGTCGCGTTGAACGGGGTCACCGGCCCGTCCATCGCGACTGTGGGCCCATGGCCAGACCTCGTACCTGTTCGGGGACTTTGTTCCATTCTTCCTGGCTCGCGAGCAGAGCCTTCTGCGCGGCCGTGGCGCGCACTTGCTGGTCCTCGCCGACCTCAACGCCCCTCAGCTCGTCCTGCGCTTGCAGATAGCGATGTTGGAGAGAGGGGAGGGGCAACAGGGTTGCGTTGGAGGCGTCGTGTGCCTGTTGCGCTTGGGACGTGCTGGTGATCTCTTCGCGCGCCCGGGCGTATCGGTCTGCGGCCTGCTCAGCTGATTCGATGGCGCGCGCGAGATACAGGATCTCCTCACCCGCCTGGTCGATCTGGCCCGCCAGTAACTCGAGTTCGTTGGTGCGGGCGACCCTCTCGCCGGCAAGGGTCTTGATCCGGGCCCGTGCTTGGTCGGCAGCGGTCTCCTCCTCCGCCAGGCGAGCCAGATCCTCGGCGATCCTCTGCGCTGCCTTAAGACCTTCGGTACGGCGTTCGCATTCGTCCTCCGCGACCTCCAGCGCAGTCTCCTGCTCACCTGCTGCGGTGGTGGCTGCGGCCAGTGCGGTCTCGGCCTCTTCAGCAGAGGTCTCCAGCAGTTCCAGCTGGCCAAGCAGGTCGGACACAGTCCGCATACCGCAGGCATCACGCCAGTTCGCGATCTGGCGCAGAAGGTCTCGTACAGCGGTGATGCGCTGTCCGAGCAAGTTCAACTCGCGGGTGACCTCGGTGATGCGGGCGTCGACCGCAGCGCGCTCGTGTGCGGCGGCTTCTTCGTCGTGGAGGGCGGGGGTAGGTTCGACCACGAATCGTCCGCCGTCGGACGCTGCATGGGTGCTCAGCATCCGTTCTCCGGTGCCGACGGTGACGGCCGCGGAGGGCAGGGGGCGAAGGCGCTCCACAATGCTCTGGGCTGTGTCCAAGCCGTCGAGACCGCCCACGATGATCCCGCCGACCAGGTCGGGGTGTGTACTGATGACCTGCTGGCGCTCCGTGGTCGGGACGTTGTCGCGCATCCACTGCCAGCCGGGCACCGCGTGGATCCCGTGGTCCGACAGTTGGCCGCACAGGTCGCGTACCTCTTCGGCGGCAGGCAGCAGGCCCTCGCTGGTGTCGAGGAGGGAGAGGAGATCCTGATCGTTCTGCAGGTCGATGTGCTTGCGTGTCAGTGCGGTCTCGAGGCCGCCGGTGCGACGCTCGGCGAGCTGGTGCAGGGCGCCCGCATGGTCACCCAGCCAGCGCAATGCGTCGCCGGCGCCAAGCTCGTCGCTGTTGGCTTCCAATAGCTCGGCACACAGCGGGTTGCTGCGGATGGCTACAGCCTGAGCTCGCAGTTGGCTGCTCTCCTCGTCCGCTGCCGTCGCGGCCGCACGCGCGGACCAGGCCAGTGCTTGTTGCTCCGCCAGTGCGGTGTGGGCGCGGTCCCGTTCGGTTCGGACGCTCTTGCGGACCTGGTCGGCTTCACGCAGCAGCTGCATGCTGTGGTGTGCGTGATCCTGGGTGCGGGCGGCGGCATCGGCGGCGCTTTCTTGCGGGGCAAGGAGATCATGTTCCCGGGCGGCGTTAAGGCGTAATGCGAAGGCGTCGGTCTGCTTCTGTAGGGTGCGGGTTTCCTCCTGGGCAGCGCCTGCCGCGGTGAGTAGCTTGTTGCTGCGGGTACGCCATTGTTCGATCTGTTTCTGCGTCTCGACTGTGGTGTCTTTGTGCGAGCGGATCGTGTCGCGGGCCTCTTTCTCGGCCCGGGTATAGCCCGCGCGCAGAGCTGCCGCTGCGGCGTCGAGGGCTTGGACGAAGGGGGCGGCGGTTAGTTCGGCCTGGACGAGGGCCCGCTGGGCACGGTTGTTGTTGTCCAGTGCCTGTGTGTGACGCAGCGCGATCGGGACGCTCGCCCACGCCGTCCTCTCATCTTGCGCCTGTTGCCTGTTCTTCTGGGTTTCCTGCTCTTGAGCGGTGATGTCGTCCAGTTCGAGGGTGTGGGAACACGCCTGTACGTGCTGGACGCGGGAGTGGGCGAGTTCGCTGGTGCGCTTCGCGGCTTCCAGCGCGCGATGCGTGTCCTTGAGGGTGGTGTTTCTCTCGGCCTCGGTGGCGGTGAGGGCGGTGTGACGTGCCCGGATCGCGGAGGTGAGGTGAACGAGGTCCTTTTCGGCGTTCTTGGCTGCACCGGCATGCCGGTTGAGCGTGTCGTGGAGGCCGGCGACGTCCTCGCATGCGTGCTGCATCTCCACCGCGAACTGCCGCTCCCTTTCCCAGAGGGCGCGTTCGTCATGTGCAGCGGCATAACCGTGGAAGGCCGTGCCCAGTTCGGTGTACCGGTCATCGTCTGTGGCCTTGCGCAGCAGCCATTCGACGAAGGCGTCGGCGGTGTTGGTGGTGAAGGCTGCGGCGGCGTCGCTCTCCTTGGCGTTCATCCTGCGCTGCACGTCAAAGAGTTCGGGCTGCAGGCCGAGGCCGCGCTGGTGTTTCTCCCACTTCTCCTGGCCTTCGACGATGTGCAGTTCGAGCGCTTCCACTCGTTTTTCCCAGTCGCGCAGTTCGGTGCAGTAGTCCTCGTACGGAGTCCAGTGCCCTTGACGGTGGAAGGGAAGCCGGTCGGCGTCCAGGGCTGCGGAAGGGTGGAAGCTGTAGAAGCAGCGGTGCAGTTTGCCGTCGTGTTCGGGGGCCAGGACCTGTGCGGTGACCAGCAGGCGTCCGGTGCGGGCGTCGGCCCATTCGAGTACCACGTGCGACGGCTGGGCCATCGAAACGGTGAAGTTGCGTAGTGTCTCCAGATCGCTGTGACGGTAGGGGATGGTGGTGCAGGTGATGCCGGTCAGTAAGACGCCTTTGCCGCCGCCGTTCTGCAGCATCACCAGGCTGGCGGGTGCCGGGCGCTGGGCGACATGTCCGGCGTCGGGGATCAGCGAGGCGGTCTCCACTTCGGCGCCGGCGCCGGAGAAGTCCAGGGGTACGTCTTCGTAGCGGGCATCTCGCGGCCCGAAGTTTCGCAGCAGGATGCGATTGAGCTCATACATGAAAGAGGTCCTTGCAGTAGGGCGGTCAGCTGAACAGGTCGGTTACCGGCGTGTTCTCGGTCGGCGACGGGGGGTCGTCCGGTGATGGCTGGTCGTGGTTGGGTGTGCCGTCCGTGGGGAGCGCTGCGACTCCCAGTGCTGCGAGTTCCTCCAGCATGTCCCGCGCGGCCTGGTCGCGGATCTGCAGTCGGTACTTGACGTTGGTGACATATGTGCCGGCGTCTTCGTCGCTGACCTTGCGTACGAAGCCGTGGCTCTCCAAATGCGCGAACGCCTTTTTCACCAGTGCTCTCGTCGAGGCTCGTGGGGCCCTGTCGGTCTGCGTCTTTCCCGTGGCGTTCCGGCGCAGGTAGGCCCGCCACAGTCCTTCCAGCCCCGGCTGATCGGAGGGTGGATCAACATCTGCGTCACTCTGTGCAAGGCGGCGTTCGATGGTCGACGCCAGGACCCGGACCTCTTCATCGACCTGCTTGACTGAGATCCGGCCGACATGCTCGTCATCGTCGAGGTCTTCGGGACGGGGGAAGACCATGGCGGCGATGGTCAGCTGGGCCAGCAGGTACAGGGGGCGATCGGCGGTCTGCGGGACGAGGTCGGAGACGGACACCCCGAAGTCGGTCTCGGGCGTGGTGCCCAGGACCAACCCGGTCATGGGATGAACTTCCAGCACCGTCAGGTCGAATCCCTGGGCGACCTTGCGCACTACCTGCGCGAAGTCCGGCTCAGTGTCGAAGCGTTGGACGAGTCGGGCGTAGTCGCCAGAGCGAGCGGGCGCTTTGCGGCGGGCCATGGCGAAGGCGACCATCCGGGCAGCCTCGGCAGCATCCTCGTGACGGTTCATGCACTCTCCTGATCAAGCTGGTGGGCGTCAGGGCCTTGCGGGCGGCGCGGTGCTGGGAAAGTGGGCAGTGGCGCGTTCGTCTGTGACTCCTGCGAGGGACCGATGCCCCCGGTGCGGACCAGGAGGAAGTCGCTGCCGCCAAAGAGGACGTCATCCAGGACTGTGCCGTCGTCGACGGCCACCACGGCAGTTTCACCATCGACGAGTTGGCGCACCGGAATGAGCCGGAATAGCTGCTGGGTGCGAAGCGTGAGCAACTCGTCGGTGCCTGATTCCGGTCCTGTGCCCGGGCCTGGTTGGCGTGTGGCCGCCAGCAGGGTCGAGAGCCGCACGCCCTGGTCCGTGATGGCAGCCAGCAGCGCGTCCACCGCGTAGTGTTGCTCTTCGCTGAAAGCGGGACGGGCGTCGATCTCCGACCAGTCGTACTCGTTCTGAACCGGCACCAGCTCCCCGCCGGCCTCCTCGGCGACCCTGGTGAGCCCTTCCAGAAAGTCGGGCAGGTACATCACACGAGGACGCACGGGCCCCATGACGGCACGAGTGAACGCCTCCAAGGGGCCCAAGCACGCGTTAAGTGAGAGTTCCAGCACCGGCTGAAGGAGCTGCTCATGTAGATGTACGCGGGTGTGAATCGTCGGAGCCACGAACACCTGACGGTCCTGTTGGCGCCGGAACTCCGGACCGACCGTCATCAGCATGTCAATCAGTACCGCGTGACGTTGCCAGCACTCGTGGATGAGCGCCTCCAGGTCTTGCAGCTGTCTGCGCTTGCGTTCATCGGCGGTGGCTTCCAGTAGTTGGTTGACCCGCTCCTTGTGCTTCGTCTCGGCCGCGGACCGGCTGCGCACGTGCTCCAAAGCCTCATCGACCGTGTCCCTGACTTCCGTGTCCCAGTCCACAGCCCGCACATTGCGCTTCATGGCTTCGATGCGCCCATGGATGTCCTTGGCGTACCGGACGCTCTGGATCCGTGCGTTGTGCGCGGCCTGCCACGCCTCGCTGATCCGTGAACGCTTGAGCAGAGCTTCCAACTTGGCTTCGGCGGCGATCTGTTCCGAGGCAATATCGACGTCGATCGCATGCACCAGCACGGTGATCGCCGCGTCCGTGGCGATGAGAGCTGCCTGCCCCACGTGATCAGGGACTTCCTTGAGGATCTGGAAAGATGCCTCGCGCGTCTCGAACTTGCTGTCTGTCACGTACCCGACGTCGTGACGGAAAGCGCGGTCGCGTTCTTCGGTGTTGATCAGCCGCTCGGTCACCCAGCGGGCGACTGCCCGGTACTCCTCCCCAGTCCGGCCTGGCTGCTGCAGTGCGGCGAACTCGGCCACGTGTTCCACGACCGTCTCCTGCCGCACGGCTGTCCGCATGTCGGTGCGCAGCGTTACGAAGTCAATCGCGGCCAAGGCCAGTTCAGCCATGCGGTACGGGTCCCACCCGCGCTCCTTCTTGGCCTTGCTGGCATCCAAGGCCAGCACCGGATAGACCACCGCTAGGGCTCGCATCCGCGACGTGATGCTTTCGTAGATTGCGGACGGCTCTTCAAAGATCACCAGGTCTTCCCCCAATTCCCGGTCTCGCGTTGTGATTTCAAGCTAGGACACGGCACTGACAATCACTCAGAATCCGAACTGGTGCGCTATTTATGGATGCGGTGAGGGGCAGCCTGCGATGGCTGGCGTGCCGCTCTCAGGTGACCGTTCCCAGTTCGTGTGGCCGCCATGGCGGCGGATGGGCGCAGATTAGAGCGGCTGGCGCGAAAGTTATGGCTCAAAGACGTTTCCCTGATCTCCTGCTGAGGTGGAGGTCCTTGGCGTCCGATGGTGTTGTGACGGGGCCGTGCCTCATCCCGGGGCCGATCGCTCCGAAGGTTCGGTAGCGATTGGATGGTGAGGAAGTGGGCGCAGGGTCCTGTCCGGTGAGGCGTTTCTTGCGGATCGGCCGGGGCGGTCTATGCGTGGGAAGGCTGGGCATCCCGGCGAAAGGGGGCAGCATTCGAGTCAAGGGCCCATGACCAGGGCGAGGGCTGGTCATGAAGAGCGACCACCGGGCGTTAACGCCGCGAAATATTGAGGCGCATCGTTCGGCTTCTGGTGCAGACTGGCCGAGCTTATGAGCTGGGTGTATCGCTCCCACGCTTTGAGATCGTTTGGAGGAAGGCGATTGTCTGAGTCCGATCAGTCGGCGGCCCGGTGGAAGAGTGAACCGATGACGACGCGGCTCATCGCTGCTGTTCTCGTCACGGATCCTGACAACGGCAGACTCCTCATCCTGCGGCGGAGCAGCCACTTGGATTTCGCGCCTGGCGAATGGGACGTCCCCAGCGGGAAGGGCGAACCCCGGGAACCGATTACCGCGACTGCGGTACGAGAACTGAAGGAGGAGACGGGCGTCGTCGTCGCCGAGACGGACCTGCGCCTCGTCCACGTCGTCCATGGCTGCTGGGGAGCGGAAGCCCCAGGGATGTTCATGGCCCTGGTCTTCCACACCGACCAGTGGAGTGGTACTCCCCGCAATACGGAGCCGCACAAGCACGACACCATCGCCTGGGTGCCTCCGGACGACCTTCCGCAACCCTTTACACACACCACCCTGGTCGCGGTCAAGCGGTACTTGGACGGGGGCCCGATCCTCTCGTTGGACGGCTGGCAGAGGGCTGATGACGGTCAGTCCGGGCAGCTGCCGCGGGGCCGTCGTCCAAAGTTGTGAAGCTCAGCAATGAGCCGCGCGGCTTCCTTCCCGGCCGCCTCCAGCCGGGGATCCCCTGGGTGCACGTGTGGCCCTGCGACCTCTGCGCAGAAGAACAGCGCCATCAGCCTGCCGGACCTGCTCTCCAGGTCCGGCCTGCGCTCGCTCCACACTCGTTCCGCCAAGGATGGTACGGCGACGGAATGGCCCCGTAGCGTTGCCGCGGCCAGCCCTCGTGGCGCCAAGCCCCAGAGCTTCCTAATGCTGTCCCCTGGGGGGTGGGGGACGCATGGGGGAGCCGTAGGTTCCCGGTGACCGAGAGAGGCCACCGCTCTCCGGCTGGGCGGCACGCAGGGTCTCGTATTTTCTTCACTCCCCCGCAGCCTCTCGCGGAAACAATTCCGCACCTCATCGGCGTTGGTGATCTCCGAGTCGAGGAGGGGAAGGTGTCGGGCCTGAAGCTGTTCCGCACGGACACGACGAATAGCGGAATGACCGAGGTCACGCCGCGTCTTGCTGAGGCCGAGGCAGATGTGCAAGGTCTCGTCGAGGCACACATGGAGACGTTGCTGGGTGTCCGGTTCCTGGCGAGCGAATACCGCACGGGGCCGGTTCACGGGGGCCGCATCGATTCGCTCGGTCTGGACGAGAACGGATCGCCGGTCATCGTCGAGTACAAGCGCGGCGTCGATGCCGGCGTCATCAACCAGGGCCTGTTTTACCTGGCATGGCTGATGGACCATCGCGCCGAATTCGAGCAGCTGGTCCGCGACCGGCTCGGGGTGACGGCCGCGTCCCAGGTCCTGTGGAGCGGACCGCGCCTGATCTGTATCGCCGGCGACTTCACGCGCTACGACGCGCATGCCGTTCGCGAGCACCGGCGGTCGATCGACCTGGTCCGCTACCGACTCTTCGGCAGCGACCTGCTCGGCCTTGAGACCGTGGCGTCCGTGAGCGGCGGCATGCAGGTAGCACGCCGGCCGCGCCGCCAGGCGGTTGCCCGGGCGGCGGCCGACGTCCAGGGCGCGTCGATGGTGGAGCTGGCGAACGCTGTCGACGAGGTACTGCTCGGGCTCGGGGACGGTGTGAACCGCGTCGAGCGCAAGACCTACCGGGCCTATCAGCGGCTGCGGAACTTCGCCTGCCTCTGCCCGCCGCAGCGCAGCAAGCTGCTGGTCTACCTGAAGGTCGATCCGCAGGACGTCGACCTCGTTCCGGGTTTCACCCGTGACGTGTCCGGTCTCGGTCACCACGGGACGGGTGATCTGGAGGTGCAGCTGCGTACGCCGCGAGACGTGGAGCGGGCGCAGGATCTGTTCCGGGCCAGCTACGCGGCGGCGTGATCGTCTGCCGGCCTATGGCTGCTCTGTGGCCGTGGGGTGGCCCTTTTCGACGTGCGAGTAGGGCGTGGCGGTGGACTACCAATGATGTAGGGGATCGCCGGTTGGGCTAACCGGCGATCCCGCGCTATGTTGTCCCGCTCTTGCGTGCTGACGATCAGCGTGTACGGCTGGCAGCGGGGGTGGCCGCGACCGCAGGGGGGACCGGCGGGCTGGTGACGAGGCTCGTTCTGCGTTCGGGGGTTCCGGTCTGTGGGTGGCGAGTGCCGGTTTTGTGGGCGAGGGCCTCGGAGAGATCGGCCAGCAGCGAACTCGGGGTGTGTGGGGACGCGGTGACGGCCCAGGTGGGCCGGTCAGGGCCAGGACCGGCCCAGACGGTCCAGGTGGCCAGGTTGTGGCTCGGGTGCTGGGCGGTGAAGGCGTCGAACTGGACGCCCGCGTCCCCGGTGGGGGACTTCCAGCGGATCCATCGCCCGTCCACGGTGTGCTTCCATCCGGCGTCGGAGAGGGGCTGCATGGCCACGGTGACCATCTTCTCGTCCACCGGGGCGCTGATGGCCGCGTCCCAGCCGTCGCCTTCGGCGAGGTGATTCAGCAGCTCCTCCAACATCGGGGCGGGGGTGGCGCCGGTCGCGGTGAGGACCCACATGCGGTCGGATACGGGTGTCTCGTAGGCGGCCACGGTCCACGCTGTTTCGTGAGCGGGCGTTTCGTGGACGCGCTCGATGCGCAGGGTCTGGGACTCGTGGATGGCGTGGGTCGTCTCGTCCGACCAAGTCCGCCACTTCTCCCATTCGCTGTGGGAGTCGATGAACGCGTCGAGGAGCGCGTCGTGGTCACCGGCATCGGCCAGGTAGGCCGGGACGGTCTCCGGCTCCGGACGGGCCGGTTCGGCCTTGACTGCGGTGAGGGAGAGCGGGGCGCGGGCCTCGGCAGCGGCGCGTTCGGTGTCGGTCAGGGGTGCCGGGCCGGGGCGCATCTCGGCGCCGTGGACCTTCTCGAAGGCGAGCAGGGCCCCAGCGGGTGAGTCGAAGGTGTCGGTGACCTGGCGCAGGTGGTCCTCGCCGTGGAGGTAGACGGACTTGCCGTTGCGGTGGAGGTAGGTGCCGACCGCGACGGTGGTGTGGCCGTCGTGGGCGTGGGCGTGGATGAGGAGCTGGCCGTGGCGGATGTCGTCGTGGATCTTCTGCGCCTGATTGGAGACCTCGCGGATTTCGCTGCGGGTGCACCACGGCATCGGATAGTTCGCCCAGGTCCATTCCTCGTCCATGGCCTCCTGGAGCCGAGGGGTGACCTCCACGGTGATGCCGTCGGCGGACAGGTGCTTGGCTGCGTCCTTGGCCCAGTAGGGCTCCTCGTGGTCGATGCGGACCAGGACCAGGAGGTTGTCGGCGACGACGGTCCAGTCGGCTGCCTCCAGGCTCAGGTGGGCAACGTGGGCCCGGGTGCCGGTCAGGACGGCAGTCACGGCGCTTGGATGGGTGGGGTGGGTGTCGAGGCGAACGTGGGCGTCGATGGTGGGAGTCACGTTGGGGTGTCGTCTCTTCTGCCGGTGGCCGGGCCTTCGGGTCCGGCCACCGGCGTGTGCGGGGTGCTATCGGGTTGCTCGCGCGGCGCGGCCGGTGTACGCGGCCGTCGTTGTTGGCGGGCCGGCACGGGTGGTGGGCGCCGGTCGCGGTTGCGGCGTCGGGACCGTTCCGGTGGCGTGCTGCCAGCGAGTGCGGACGCCGCCGATGTCGGCGAGGGAGCGGCGGGCGCCGACGACGAGCTGGAACGGGGTGTTCGCCGTGTCGCCGGCGTACGCCTCGATGCGCCGGCCGGTGCGATCGGCGGTGGCCAGGATGGAGCGCTGCAGTGCGCGCTCGCTCCAGTGCTCCACGGAACCGGCCGGTTCGGTCAGCAGGTGGAGCACGTCGCCCGGTTCGCTTCCGTCGTCGAGCAGGCCGCGCTGTTGGGCCTCCCACAGGACGGTGACGGGGTCGACGGGCTCGCGGCGGCGCGCCAGGGCGGTCAGGCACTGCCACAGGCCGGCGTGCAAGGGCAGGGTGAGGTCGTCGGGTAGTAGCCACCGGACGGACTCGATGTCGGCAGGGTTGGCGGTGGCGGTCGCGAGCAGCATCTGCTCCTCCTCGACCGCCTCCGTGTAGTCGGGCGCGACGGGCGGCGATGGTGCCGCGGTTCGGGGCAGTACGCCTGCGCGGGGCGGGAAGCGGGCTGCGATGTCGTCCACGACCGCGGCGAGCGCGTCGGCCTCGGCGAGCACCGCCTGGACGGGGTGCGGGAGGGAGACATCGTGGGCGGTCTGGACGAGGCGTTCGGCGGCCGTCTGCAGACGGCGGCGGGCATGTTCGGCCTCGACCATCCGCGCGTAGGCAGGCGCGTGGCGGGACCAGGGACAGACCTGAACGAGGGTGTGCAGGTACGAGGCGGTCAGCCCGCGAGCCTGCTCGCGTCCCGTGGCGAGCACGCGGTCGAGCCACTTGGTGTTCTTTGCGTGCTCGGCAGGGTCGGGCAGTGGCAGGGTGCTGATCGCGGCGTACAGGGCAGCGTGTGCGGCGGTGGAGAACGAGTCGGCGGCGATGCCGCTCACGTCGTCCAGGCGGTGCGGGTCGAGGAGGAGAGCTCCGAGGAGGGCCTGCTCGACGTGGAACACGGGCTGGGCCGGTGCGATGGCGTCGAGGTCGTCTTCGTCGAGTTCGGGGGCGTGGGGCATCAGGCGGCGAGGGTGAAGTCGTCGGGCTCGAGGGTGACGCCGAGGTGCGGGGCGAGGAGGTGGCCGGCGAGCAGCGGGGGAACGGCGTTGCCGATCTGGGAGAACTGTTGGCCCTTGTTGCCGGCCCAGGGGTAGTCGGCGGGGAAGGTCTGCAGGAGGCCGGCCTCGCGGGCGGTGATCCGGATCGGCTCAGGAACGGCTGGCGCATCGGCTTCTTCGGCCGGCGGTGAGGCGGGTTCGGCGACCCAGGTGCACTCGTTCGCGCGGTGCCCGAAGAACAGCGTGCCGGCCGGCTCCTGGATGGACCGGACGGTGGCGTTGGCCTGGTTGTTGCTGCGCAGGGACCAGGACCAGCGGTGGGCCTCGGCGGTGAACGTGGGCGCGGGAGAGTCGGCGGCACGGTTCTCGCGTGTGCCGTGCCGGGCCGCCCATCCCGTGCCTTCACGACGGGACTGCAGGACGACCCCGTCCGGCCGGGGCATCCAGGTGCCGCGCTCCCGGGCGTCGGACAGCGTCTTGCGGGAGCCCGATGGGAACGGTTCGGGCCCGCCGCCGGGCCCACCGCCTGCGCAGACGGTAGGGACGGGCCGGTCGGTCGCGCCCCATCCCAGGGCTTCGGCCATGCTGACCCAGCGGGCGCGGCCGGGACCGAAAAGCGATTCGGGCTCCGCGAGTTGGGAATGCGTGGGCGTTGGCGGCTGCGCCGTACGGACGCGGGAGGCCAGGAGTATCGCCCGCTTCCTGGTCTGCGGGACGCCGAAGTCGGCCGCGTTGAGGATCCCGTACCAGACGGAGAACCCCCACCCGCGCAGGACGGCCGCGTACTGCTTCCACAAGGGCAGGACGTGCGGCACTTCCTCCATGGCGACCCAGTCGGGCTCGCCGACCGTGTTCAGGGCGTATAGATAGCGTATCGGCTCGGCTGCGAGCAGGGAGCGCTCGTCACGGCATGCGGCGAGGAGGCGTTCGCGGGAGTCCCGTCCGGCGGCCAGGTCCTCGACCGCCGCGTGCACCAGCGGCTGGTCGAGCAGGCCGAGGCGTTTGCCGGCCATGCTCCACGCCTGGCACGGAGGGGAAGCGATCATTCCGCGGGTGCGGCCGATGAAGGGCCAGGTCGGATACCTTGCCACGTCGGTGCGGATGGTCAACTGCCCAGCCGCGGCCCGGGTCTTGCACGCCCACTCGTCCCATTCCAGCCCGATGTCGCGCACGCCGAAGACGTGCAGCGCCCTGCTCCAGCCGCCCGGCCCCGCGAAGAGGTCGAGTATCACCTGGCCAGCCCGAAGTCGGACTGTGTCGGCGCGTGCTTCGCGACGGCGCGGGCGGTGATCGCTTGCGATGCGCGGGCGGACGCCGCGGACAGTTCCTCGGCGCCGGGCTCCCGATACCACGGCCGGAGGTCGAGCATGGCGGCGCGCATGCCGGTGGCGAAGCAGAGCGCGGTGCCCTTGGGCAGGGCGCGGATCGCATCGGCGGGCAGGATCCGTTCCTGCCGCATCGACACTGACGTGCTCTTGCCGGACTCCGAGTGCGAGGTGGACGTGGTCTCCACGTCGTGGTCGCCGATCAGGCGGCTGAGCTTGTCCGCGAAGTCCGGGTCGTCAATACCGCTGCCGATCACCTTGACAGTCGAGGCGGACCACATGGCGTCCATGCCCGCGTCTCCCCAGACCTTCTGGCCCTGGCGGTAGGACTGGAGGATCGTGATCGGGATGATCCCGCGGCTGCCGAGGTGGGAGTACAGGTCTGGCAAGTCGCTGATCTTGCACACGTTGGCGGCCTCGTCGAGGATCGCCAGCATGGGCGGATCCAGGCGCCCGCCGGCACGTTCGGCCTGCGCGGTCGCGGCCCGCATCACCGAGTCCGCGCACGCGGCGATCAGCGCCGAGGCTCCGCCGCCACCGTCCTTGCTGAGTAGGAACAGCGTGTCGGTGGACGTGACGAACTGCTCCGGCCGGAATTCCGGAACGTCCCTCTGCGGCGTCACCCACGCGGCGATTTCCGCGTTCAGGAGCGCGGAGGCGTACTGCCGGGCTGTCTCGTAGATACCGTCCCTCGTTTCCGGGGGGCCTTCGACGGTGCCCTTGAGCTGAGCGGCGACGGCGGCGAAGTCGTGGTCGCGCAGGATGTCCAGCGGAGTGCGGTCGGCGGGGAAGGCGAGCCACTGCATGATGTCGGTGATGGGCCGCTCGTCGAGCGCCGCGGCCAAGAGCAGCTGGGACAAGATGTTGCTGCCGGCCTTCGACCAGAAGTCGCCCTGCTGGGAGGCGTCCACCGAGGCCGCGAGGAAGTGTCCGGCCAGACGGTTCGCCCCGTCCAAGGTGGTCGCGCTGGCGAGAGGGTTCCACCACATCTCGCGGGCGGCATGCGCGATCTGCTGTGGATCCATGGTCCACACCGCCCCCACCCGGGCCCTTGCCTCGTAGGCGGTGGTGAAGGCGTCGCCGGCGGCCTTGTTCGACGTCAGCAGGACCGGGCCGGGTGCGCCGAGCATGGACGGGATGGCGAGCGAGGTGGTCTTGCCGGACCGGGGCGCCATGATCGCGACGGCGACGTCCTCGAACCCCATCCGTACCTCGTGGCGGCTGCCCTGCAGGTTGCCGAGAAGGATGCCGGTGTCCTTCGCGTCGATGTGCTTGCTGTCCTTCAGGCTGGGGCGCAGGGAGCGGGCTTTGTCGGTGATCGCCTTGGCCATCAGCGGCTCGATGTCCCGGGCCTTGGCCATGTCGGTGATCTTCTTCCGGCTGCCGCTTCGGTTGTTGTGCCGGGCCCACAGGACGCCAGCCCCTGCCCCGAGAGCGAGGAGCAGGAGAACGGGGACGATGCGGGCACCGATCAGCAGGGACGTTTCTCCTGCGTCGGACCAGACCTGCTCGGGGTGGAGCAGGGCGTTGGTCGGCTGGTAGGGGGCCCAGCTGGTGCCGGTGAGGTAGGCGGTGATGTTGCCGGACAGCCAGGCCAGGTGGGACAGGGGGGCGACGACGGCGAGCACCCCGAGGAGGAGGCGCAGGAAGAGGTCGTATCCGTTGGTGTTGCTGCTGGAGGAGGAAGGGGGCAAGGGCTATGTGCTTCCGGGCGGGGAGGGAGGGTTAGCGGCTGCGGCCGTGCCTGGGCGGCGCTGGCCGTGAGGCGATCGAGGCCGTCGGCGTGGTGGTGTGTCGGGCGGGAGCGAGTGAACGCGGTCTTCCAGCGCGCCGGCGACGTACACGGCGAGCACGCCGGTCGTCCGGCGGATGACGACGTTCGGGTCGAGGGTCGGCAGACTGCGCCCGCTGTCGGTGCGGTGCACGGGCTTCGCTTCCGGATCAGCCGGTGTTCCCAGCCGCTCGACGTACGCCGTCTTGTCGGGGGAAGCAAGGCCGTTGTCACCGTACGGTGACCAGCCGGCCTGCCCGGAGCGCTCCGTACGGGTCGCAAGGCGCGTCAGCGGCTGGGGCCGGGTCGGTGAGGGCGTCGGTGAAGGCGGCGATCAGTTCGACGGCCGTGCGGGTGCCGAAGCTGGCGTACCAGGCGGGCCGGTCCGGCTCGGCGACGTGGTGCAGGATCCACCACTGGTCGTCGGGGTCGGGCTCCAGGCGCAGGTGGGCCTTCTGGTCGGGGCTGGAGAGCAGGACGCGTGGCATCAGGGGGTCGTTGCCGTGGCTCCATCCGCAGGCACGGTGGAGGGGAACGGTGATCCAGGCGGGGTCACCGCCGCCGGCGAGGTGGCGCGGGTTGATGAAGCCGACCTCGACGGTCTCGGGAGTCGGGGCCCTAGTCACTTCCGTGCGGCGGTTCGTCGCACGGGTGCGAGGGCAGGCATGGGAACCAGGGATGAGGGGGCCTTGCGGGCTGCGGTGTTGATCTCCCGGAGCGCTTTGCCGTGGGTGGCCCAGTCGTCGAGGTAGCTCCAGGATTCGGCGTGATGTTCGGCGAGGGCGTCGTCGAATTCGGCGGTGCCGGGCTTGGCGGTGGCGGGCAGGGCGTCGCGGGTGAGCAGCCATTGCTCGTGCAGTTCTTCGAGACGGTCGAAGGCCGTGTGCAGGACGCCCAGCTGGTAGACCCAGCGGCTCTGCACCGTGTTCTCCGGCAGCTGGGCCAGCTGTGTCTCGGCGGTCGCCAGCAGGTGCCGGGCGCCGTAGCGGAGCGGCTCGAACGCCTCGGCGGTGTCGGCATCGCGCTGGCTCTTGCGCATGCCGTAGGCGTGGTCGTCGTAGGGCCAGCCGTCGAGGCCGGTGTGCTCGTCGGAGTAGGCGTCCCAGGCGTCGAGGATCTTCTGGCTGTCCCGCACGTAGTGGTCGAGGTGGCGCAGGAAGTCGCGGTGTGCGTGGTGGTCTCGGGAGATGGGGAGGGGTCCTTTCAGGTCAGCGGCGAGCCGCCGGCTGCGCGGTACTGGCGTGCGCCGGGATCGTCGCGGGTTTCGTCTGCTGGCGGCGGGCTGAGCGTGCCTGGGCGCGCAGGTGCTTGATGCGCGTGGCGTGGGCGTCGACCACCTGCTGCGGGCGCAGCGGGCTGGGCTCCTGTACGGCGCTGTAGTGGCCGGTGCGTTCGAACGTGCCGCGCTGGAGCGGGCTGCGGTCGGTCAGCGCGGTGAGGAACGCGCTGACCAGGTGAGCGGGGGTGTGCTCGTCGAGGTAGGCGTGCCAAATGCGCGGGCCGGGAAACTCCCCATGGCCGGGCTCGCGGGTCTCGATGTGCCAGGACGACCGGTCGTGGAATTCGCTCAACGGCCGCAGTTCGATGTGACACATGGAGTCCGGCGAGCGCGCCCCGTCTGGCTCGTGGTGCCATCCTGCCGAGGTCACCTGCTGCCACGGGGCCGGCTGCTGTGGCGGCGGGGCGATGAGGGCGTCGGTGAAGGCGGCGAGGACCTCGGCGGGCACGAGTTCGCCGAACTCGGCGTACCAGCCGGGTTCGGTGCCGACGGGCTCCGCCCGTAGCCGCCACCACGCCGAGGTGCGGGACTGCGGGTCGAACTGGAGCCGGTGGCGAAGGTCAGGGCTTGCCAGGATGATCTCGGCGCTCAGAGGGTCGGAGACGGCGTTCCATCCGGCGGTGGCCAGACCGTGGGTGACGTGGCGGGCGTCTCCGGGGCCGGCGAGGTGGCGGGGGCTGGTGTCGTACGGGATCTGCACGGCGTGCTTATCGGCGAAGGCGGCGAGCTGCCGTTCGCTCAGCGGCACCAGCAGCACTCCTGCTCGCTCGTCGGCGAACTGCCGTACAGGTCACGGAGATCGTCCAGCACGTAGTGGAGGGTGTGCTGGTCGGCCAGTTCCCATGCGGCCGTGCGCAGCTCGGTGATCAGCAGGTCGCCCTGCGCGGCGTGTCCGGGTGTTCCTGTACGGCGCGGGCGAGGGCGCGCAGCGTGTCGGCGAACTGGACGGGCAGGCCCGTGTACTCGTCGAGGAGGGGCTCGACGAGGACGAGGGCTTCTGCGGGGTCGGGGTTCTTGCGCAGGTAGTCGGTGAGGTCCGCGAGCGTTTCGGCCAGGGGTGCGGATGGTGTCCGGGGTGAGTGCGGGCATCGGGCTCCTCGGGGCGGGGCTATTGCGGTCAGCGGCGGGTGCGTGCGCCGCCGGCCGGGGTGTAGGGACGGGCGCTGGTGTGCGGTCTGGTGCTGCGGGCGCTGTTGCGGGCCCAGGTGGCGGCGCGGGCGGCCGTGATGCGGGCCTGCTGCCACGCGCTGAGCTGGGAGGGCTTCACGGACACCGACCAGGTACGGATCTGCGAGCTCATCGGCACGCGTCCGCGTGGGCGCATCACGGGGTCCGGGCTGGCGAGTTCGGTGGAGAAGGCTTGCACCAGGTGCATCGGGGTGTTCGGCGTGAAGTTGGCCGTCCAGCCGTTGCCCTGCTTGTCCTGCGCTCCGGTCCACCACATCGCCGCCCCGTCGGGGCTTTGCCGGTACTGCACCCACGCGGTGCAGTCGGGGCTCGTCGCCATGTAGTCCTGGCCCTCGAAGCGCGTGTGCCATCTCTGCTTCTGCAGAGGGGCCCAGACGTTAGGGGCATGGGCTGAGCGGGGGCGGGTGAGGGCATCGGTCAGGCCGGCGACGATCTCCACCGGCGTTTGCTGGCCCAGGTGGGCGGACCACTCGCCGTTCGCTCCGTCTGCTTTGCCGTGGATGGTCCACCCGCCGGGGAGGACGTAGGGGTCGTAGGCGATGCGGACGGTGCCGTCCGGGCTCTCCATGTGCAGGGGGCCGCCCGTCTTGGACTTGTCCCGCCAGCCGGAGGCGCGCAGGAACTCAGAGACGTGCCGGACGTCGCCGCCGCCGGCCAGGGCGCGGGGCTGGATGAGGTAGTGCTGCTCGGCCTGCTCGTCGGGTCCCCAGCCCTGCCACTGCTTCTTCTTCACCGGCGGCGCCGGACGACGAGCGGTGCGGGTGCCGGGGGCTTCGCCGCCGTAGTGGCGGGCTGGGCGCCGACGCGCTGAAGAGCGTCTTTGTGTTCGTCCAGGTCGAGGGTGATGTCGCCGAGTTCGTTCGAGGCACGGCCCAGGGCGAGCCACACCTCCGCGGGGAGCGCGCCTCGCTCTGCCTGGTCCTTGGCGAACACGCTGCCGGTGGCGACGAGATGGGTGACGCCGCCGAGGACTCCGGTATCCGGGTCGAGCACGCGGGCGATGACCTGAGCGGCCTGGGGCGGGGGAAGCTGAGAGAGGTGGTCGGCGAGCTGGCCGAGCTGGCGGGTGATCTCGTCGGCCAGTCTCACCGGGTAGGGGGTGGGGTGGGACATGCTCCTCCGGGGCGGTGGACGGTCAGTGGTGGTGGCGGTGCCCGACGCGCTGTGTCTCGGCGAGGGCGGCCTCCGGGCGAGCGCCTGCCAGCGGGGAGGCGCGGTCGGGGCAGGTCGGAATACAGGCGCGCAGATAGCGGCGGAAGAGGGCTGTGGCGAGTCGGGGCTTGAGCCGGTTGCTGATCGGTGGGGGTGTGCGGATTGCTACGGGTTTCTCCGGGTCTCGGCTAGTGAGGTGGGCGGTCCCGGCGCGGTGCCGGGACCGTCCAGTGGCCTTACGGGGTGCGGCGGGCCGGGGTTGCAGGCGAGGGGGAGCCGGCCGGTGCATGCTGCCGTGCGGCAGGGTGGCCCGCTCGAGAGCGCAGGTCGTGTATGGCCTGCCGGTAGGCGGATTCGTCGAAGACTTCGGGCGTGCAGTTGACCTCGTACCCGGCCAGGAGCAGGACGGGGATGGCGCGGATTGCCAGCCGCTTCTACTCGCCGGCGTCGAGGTGTTCGGGCACGGTGTGCCAGTTGTAGAGCGGCGCGTCCGTGGGGTATGCGTGGCGTTCCAGGCCGAGGTGTTCCAGCAGGTCGTGGAGCTGGGCGGGGGCGCCCGTTGGGGTGTCGGCGCGGATGGTGGTCGTCAGGGCCTTGATGTAGATCTCGACGTCCGTGCCATATTCGTCGGCCAGGTTGGCCATGTGGTTCTCCGGGGTCAGCGGCGGCGGGATTCCGCGGACTGGGCGCGGCTCGGCGGTGGTGAGGTAGTGGCCGGCCGCTGCGCAGGGCGCGCGGTGTGGTTGCGGGCGTGGAGGATGGCGCGCGCGGCCTCGCTCATGGAGGTGGCGGTGCTTCCGAGCCGTGCGATGGGATCGGGTTCCCCGGCGGGCGCGGCCCCTTGGAAGTCGCTGGCGGCGATCCAAGCGCGGACGACGATCTCTCCGGCGAGGGGCAGCAGCCCGAGGACGGGGGCAGCGACCTCGGTCAGGACCTCGGCCACCTCGTTGCTGGTTGTGGCGGCTGTGGCTCGCTCAGCGAGGCTCGCCAGGTAGCGCAGGGCGGCCTCACGTTCACCGTCCGGTGCGACCAGCATGTTCAGCGTGGGGTCGAGGTGGACACTGTGCCCCGCGGCGAGCAGGGCGTGCGAGGCTGCGGTCGCCTTCCGGCTCTGCTGCTCGACGGGCAGGCCGTGTGGAAGCCGGTGATAGTCCCCGCGCGGTCCGGGAGCGGAGAGGAAGCCGCCGGTTCGCTGGAGGATGTCCGCGGCCTTGTCGGTGCCGCCGATGGCCCCGAACAGGTCGGTTCGGGGGTGCTTGGTGATGGTGACGTACTCCAGAACCCAGAAGTCGGGCTCCGTCTGCTTCACCGAGACCGGGTGGCCGGCGTACGGGAACCGGCTGGGACGGGCGGCACGTAAGCGGCGGCGGTGGGCGCGGTCCGGCCTGCGGGATGCTGCAGAGCGGTGCCGATGCCGAGTGCGTCGAGGCGCGGGCCGATCTCGCGCAGGGCGCGGGCCTGGGCCTGAGTGTCGTCACCACTCAGGCGGTAGATGCCACTCCGCGGGTCCCGGACGAAGCCGTGAGCCATGAGGACAGCGTTGGCGCGGTCGTCGGCAGGGGCGGTGGCGATGCTGCCGTCCGGCTGCCAGGTCAGGACGACCCGGTCCGGCTGGGAGGGCTGGATGCCGCCCAGGGCGTTTTGGCGGACATGGGCGAGGGCGGCGTCGTAGCGGGCGAGCAGGTCGCCGGCGACCTGCTCGGCGCTCAGGAACGGGTCATCGGCCAGGGCGATGCCGTTGGGCTCGGGAACGCCGCGGAACGCCTCGTCGGGCAGGGCGTACGGGGCGACGGCGGCGATGAGGAAGCCGTCGCGCTCGTCGTGCCGGTCCAGAAGGACGAGCTGCGCACCGTCCTGTCGGCTCAGGATGGCGGCCTGCTGCAGGGGGTGCTCGGCGAGAGAGGCGGCGACCATGTCCAGGTCCCAGATGCGGTCGGCGAGTTCGGCGAGGTCGTCCTTGGCGTCGGCCAGCAGGTGGGAGCTGGTCCAACTGTCGGGGAGTTCGCCGGCGAGAACGTCGGCGTACGAGGCGAGGCGCTCGGAGGTGTGGTGGTCGTGCATGGTGTCCCTGGGCGAGGTGGGAGTCAGCGGCGCAGTCCGGCGGCCGTCGGGGGCGGCGGAGCAGGGAGGGTGCGCGGCGGTGGCGGGCAGGCGCACGCGGCAGAGCGCTCTTGCTCGGTTGACGGGACTTCCCCGGTGCAGGTGCTGCGGCCGGCGTGCGGGGCATGCCGGTCGGCGAGCTGGTTGCGGGTCTCGGAGAGGTCGGTACGGATGACGCGAAGGTGCTCGTCGGCGAGGTGGCGAAGCCGTCGCGCGATGTAGGGGTCGGCTGCCTGGCCGAGCCCGTCGTGGAAGTCGGCGGTGGCGGTGAGGACTTCCTCCAGCGCGGCGAGGACGCCGTCGTGGGCGGCGGTCAGCTCAGTCAGCGCATCGGCCGCCTCGTCCGTAGTGGCGGCCTCGCGAAGGCGCTCGGCGACGTGGGCAACGGAGGATCCCAGCGGCAGGTAGCTGGCCGGACGCGAGTCGGTGTCGAAGTCCGCGTCGCAGTCGACGTGGTATCCGGCCGCCCGCAGGCGGGCCACGGCGCCGGTGGCGAGACGCGACTCGTCGTCCTCCGCTAGGCCGGTCGGGGTGCGGTGGTACGTCTCATGGACTCGGACGACGGCGACGAAGTCCGCGCGCTGGAGGATGCTGTGTGCCTCGGAGTCGCCGCCGCGGGCAAGGAGTTCGTCGGAGTGCGGGTCGCGGCGGATGTCCAGGAAGCGGTCGGTGCGGGGCAAGAGACGTTTCTCCTACGGCGATCGGTGGGCGTTGTGCCGGACGGCGTCCGGGGCCGGGACGGCGCGGGACTGGACCAGGCGGTTTGCGGTGGTGGCCAGGTCCTGCTGGATGGCGTAGAGGCGGCGGGCAATCAGCTCCAGGCGGTGTGCCGTATCGGTGTCGGCTGCTCCCGGCTGGCGGGCGATCCGGTGCGAGGTGTGCTCGACGAGTCCGCGTACCGCGGCCAGAGGGCCGGCCTGTTCGTCGGCGAGCTGCGTGAGGATGGTCGCGAGCTGGGCCGACGCCGTGAGCGCCGCGCGGACGGCAGGCCGCGAAGGGGGGTCGGATCGGACAGGGATCAGGTGGAGGTCCTGTTCGATGCGACGCGCCTCCTGTGCCAGGCGCCGCAGTTTGTCCGCGGGAGGAGCGTGCCACGCGCCGTCGAGGTGGATTAGGTTGGCGATCAGATCGAGGCGCCCTGGCTGCGCCTGGACAGCGATCCATCGGCAGCCATGTTCCTTGCCGGGGATCTCGATGCCGGCGGCTCGTGCGAGCCGTTGAGCGACCTCGGCCCACTCCGGTCCGGTCAGTTCCCGGTCGTCCGGGTGAAGGCGGATGTCTAGGTGGAGGATTGCCCGCCGGTCGTCGTCGGGGCTGGCGGCGAACGGATGCTCCAGGTAGGGGTCTTCGAGGTGCTCGGCCCACTGGACGGACGTCCAGATCCTCTGCTCGTCGTCCAGGGTGAAGTAATCCAGGCCGGGCCAGCGGGCGACGATCGTGTGCTCCGTCAGGCCCTCGTTCGGTGAAACCGGCCGCCCCAGCGCCTCTTCGAGCGGGTCGTGGGGCCGGTGGGTCCGCTCGTGCAGGCGGGGGATCACCGGCCGCTCCGGATGTCGGCGATGTGCACGAGCTGGCCCAGGGCGGTGGTGGTGTACCAGCCGCAGTCGATCAGCTCGTCGCGGTCGGCGAACCGTGCGAGGAGGGTGTTCTCCATGGCCCGTAGATAGATCAGGCAGTCAGGGCAGCGGCGTGAGAGGTGCACGAGGTAGCGGGGGTGGGCGGTGACGTAGGACTGGGCGCCGCCGGTCGCATCCCGCAGACGCCACCCGTCCTCGTCGGTCGGGGTGTGCCAGGAAGGGGCAACGACGCGCATCGCGTCGCCCCACAGTTCTCCGCCGGCCACCCCCTTCAGGACGACGACGGTGTCACCGGCCTGGAAGTGGGCGTGGGTGATGTCCCGGTCGGGGGTGAGCGGGTCGGGCGTCGGTGCGAAGACCGAGGAGGTGGGTGGGGGCTGGGACATGAGTTCCTTCCGCGCGGTTGCTGGCGGGGTGGGAGCATCAATAGTCCGGAGGAACGCCGGTTTGGCTAACCGGCGTTTCCCGGCTATGTTGCCCCGCCGTCAGCGGAAGGGGTTCTCCGTCCCGCGGTCCGCCTCACTGGCCGCGTCGAGGAGTTCGAGCAGGTCAGTGCCGTCGGCGTCGCGCTGGTCGATCCACCATCCGGCACGGGTGATGGAGCGGGCCTTCTCTTCCAGCTCCGCCCAGTCCGCCTCGTCCCAAGTGCCCTCGACGACGAGCGCGGTGTGCGCGGCCGTCATCAGTTGGTGGCGGGAGCGCTCGCCCCAGTCCAGGGCCTTCTCCGGGCCCTCCAGCTGCGGCATGTCGAACTGCTTGGCCCACGCGACGGCTGCCTCCTGCTCCTCGGCACGCTTGGTCGCGAGCCACTCGTCCTTGGACTCGGAGTCGGCGTCGCGCGCCGCCTTCCAGCAGTTGGTGCAGTCCTTCGACGCGAGCCAACGGGCAAAGCCTGCCCGCTTGTCGGCAGGGCGATTGGACAGGTCATGATCCACGCTGTGGGAGCAGGCGTGCTCCACGGTCCAGTGCGTACGCACGGCCATAATTCGTTCTCCTCAAAAGGGGTTGGAAGGTGAGGGTGCGCCCAGATCAGGGCGTCTTGTGCCGGCCTCGGAGTGGGCGGCGGTGTCGGCCGCGCGGCCGGTGTCCGGCGGGGCGGAGCTGTCGGCGCGCGGCGAGAAGGACGGCGAGGGCGAAGGCCGCGCCGGCGGCGGGGAGTACAGCGCTGGTGAGCGGGTCCCAGCGCTGAGAGTCGGGCGGAGATCTGGCGGCCCTGCACGGTCTCCAGGGCGCTGGCGAACTGGCTGCTCGTCTCCAGAAGTTCCTGCAGGCGGACCACCGGACCGGCGGCGTAGCCGCGCTGGACGGCTCCGAGGAGAGCGTTCGATGCGTCACCGGCGGTGTGGCCTTCGACGCCGCCGCGGATGAGTTCCTGGTACCCCCGGATGGCCGCGCAGCGCGACCACCGTCGAGTCGTTGTCCTCGACCAGGTAAGCGAGGGCGATCGACTGCCCGTCGGCGGCATATCACGGCTTGGTCAGCTCCGGCACGCCGCGCCGCTGCGCGGCCTGGGCCCTCTCGGTTCACATCTGCTGCTCCTTGTCGGTCAGCGGAGCCTTGTGGTGCTGGTCGGCGAGGTGGCTGGCGATAGAGCTGTGGTCCACCCAAGCGGTGAGGTGCGGCACAAGGCCGCTTGATGAGTGGGTTCGGCCTGGGAGCCAGGGGCGGCCGGCCGGTCGTGGGCCCGGCGGATCTCGGCAGCTGAGGCGGCCAGGCCGTCCAGGACGGCCCGCCGCGAGACCAGGTGCCGGGCTGGTGGCAGCTCGTCGAGCACGAGGCGGGCGGCATCGAGGAGGGCCTCGGCGTGCGGGGCGAGGTGAGTGGCGTACGCCTTCACCGGCGACTTGTCGCGGTGGGCTCGTGCGGCTGCGGCTGCGGCGGCGCCCGCGTGGACGGTACGGCCGTAGCGGTCGCGTGTCATGTCGAGCGCCGCCTCGCTCTCGCTGTCGATGACCGCCATCCGCAAGCGGAAGTCGCGTGCCCCGTTGGCCAGCTCGCGAGCTGTCGGCAAGGGGCCGTCAGGGGCCGGGCTGCTCGCGGGTGTCATCGGGACCGCCCGCCGGTCGCGGCCGTCAGATGGACGGTCGGAGCGTACGTGGGCTTCGGCGGGATCGGCCGCGCTGCTGGCGGGGAGGTGGTGGGCGGTGCGGAGTGCTGCGTCGACCGGCCGGCGGCGGCCTGGGCGAGACGACTGCGGCGCTCCTGGAGCCCGTGTGGCCGGGCGGGGCGTGGCGGGCTGGCCGAGAGGGACGGGTCCAGGCGGATGTCGGCCTGCACGGTGTAGCCGTGACGGCGCAGGTCGTGGACGGCTTGGCGGGTGCGGCGGACTCCGTCGCGTTCGGGCTCGCTGAGCCGGTACAGGCCGGGTTTTCCGGGAACGGGCTCGAACTGCTCGCGCTCCAGGTACCAGTGGGCGAGGTGTGCGGGCAGGGCGGCGGTGAAGGAGACCACGAAGCCGTGTTCTTCGTGGTCGCCGAAGGCGAAGTGGGTGCCGGGTCGCAAGGGGGCGGGGTTCTCCTCGGGGCGTGGGCCGGAAGGGTCAGGGGCCGCGGTGCGCGGGCCGGGCCGCGGTGAGGGGACGGGCTGGCGCGGTGACGGGCAGGGCCGGGCGGCGGTGGGGTGCGATGCCACAGAATTCCAGGCGGCACTTTCGTCAACTGGCGCTCGCCTGCCGCCGGGTACGACTACTCTGCGTCCTGAGCAGAGTGCGTGATCAGGAACGGGCGGGGCACATCGCGACAGGTTGGTGTGCTGGCAGCAGATCTGCAGGGGGTCCTGAGACAGCCGATTGAAAACCGGCCCCGTCTCTCAATGACCTCGTTGCCTCCGGAATGTCACGTGCGGTCTCCACGTCCCGCGCGCACCGCGGCGGGGCACCTGACGAGCGAGGTCTCATCAGTGAGTCCCACATCTGTACAGCTGACAGACGAGAACGGCGATCTCGTCCAGATCGATCGCGTCCCCGGCCCACTTCCGGTTGCGGAGGCCAAGGAACTCGGCCAGCTCCGCCGGGCCATGCGCAACAATCCGCGCATCAACCTCTCGGACGAGGCGATCGAGGTCGCGGTCGGCGGTTTCCTCGACATCCCGCGCCTGACCATCTTGGCCACACACAAGGACAACGTCGACGGGCTTAACTCCTTCTATGCGGGAGCCACGCAGCTCCTCGTACTTGAGGGACTGTTCGACGCAGAGAGCTTCTCCACAGTCCTCGGTAACCCGCGGTTGTCCGGTCAGGTCAAGGCCCCGCCAGCACCAGCTCCCACCGGTGTCCGGAACGCATCCGGTGAGCTGCTGGCACAGCTCAAGATCGAGTACGACAGCCCCGCCCATGCACGCAAAGTCGTCGAGGACGTGGCACGCGAGACGCTGCGCCAGGAGGGGGCTGACTACAGCGACTCCATCCTCAGCAACGGTGTGATGACCCCGGTCGAGGCGGTACTCACCGAGTCCCACTACGCCGACAACAGCCCGCTGACGCTCACCGCCGCACTTATCGACGGCACCTCGCGCCACGTCAGTGCCGCCGCAGCCCGCCACTACAACCCGGAGGCGACAAGCCCCACAGAGCAAACCCGCACCATCGTCACCACCTTCGGCAACAACTTCGCCGCATCCCGAACCGCGCGCCGCCGCGCATACAACCGCGATGCCGAGCGCCACAACGCCGCTTTGGCACGCGACGGCCTGACCATGGCCACCCTGCGCCAGCTCCAGACCCGCGCCGTACCGGTCCGCCTGATCGTGGGCGCCGTCCTCAGCGAGGACGACGCCGACGACGTGCTCGCAGCTGCCGTCGCCACGGCCCAGAGCTCCCGGCATATCAGCATCAACCGCTGGAGCGACGCAGCCCAGGACGCCATGACTGCCCGCCGGATGGTCAACCACCTCCTACACCGGCAGATGGTCAGCCCGGCGTTCGCTGCACTGGTCGCCGACGAGGAACTGACGGCGGAGCAGATCACCTCCCTGGTGCCCGGGTGGGACAGCGGTCCGATGTACGGCCCCGACGGCCGTATCCACCCTCTGTGGCGGGCCGTGCTGATCGTCCACACCCTGACGCGGTACAGGATTTTCGACGAGGCCAAGCGCTTCATTCGCAGCGACCGGGGCTTCGGGCAGGTCCGTGACGACCGTTACGCCGGGTTCCTTGGCGTGCTCATCGACATGCCCTGGCGGGCTGCCAAGCTGGCCACCACCGACGTGGCCCGACGTGCCTGGCGCAATGGAGGCGTCCTGTACCCGGGTGTCTTCGGCGACTGGGAGCCCGTGCCGGCCAGCGCCGAGCGGCTGCGCAAGCTCGCCGATGACGGCGACACCAATGCGCAGCACACCCTCACCGTGCTCGCTGGCACCGCCTTGATTGCAGACGCCGTGCTGACGCGCGACACCGGCAGCAAGGTCGATGATGGCCGTGTGCCGTACCGGGCAACGCCGCCCGTCGTTCTCGCCCCGTGGACCTCAACGGTCCTGGGCCGCTGGCAGGCCAAGACCGTTGTAGAGAGCTTCGACCCCAACAAGGCTGGCGGCACCGGCGAAGGCAAATCGGTTCAGGCCCACTACACATACGCCCACGTCGATGAGGCCGGCGAGCCGATCCCGGACGGTGCCACCCACGAGATCCTCCTCGAGAAGCACCTGTTCACGCAGGCCAACCCGGAACGTGCTGCCGACGAGCAGACGAAGCGCCGCCAGGAACAGAAGAAGCGGGAGGCAGAGCAGAAGATCACGCGGGAGGAACGGAACGAGAAGAGCCGCATCAACCTCCTCCACACCATCGGTGAGGCCCGCGCTGTCGTCGACCGCCTCACGGCAGAAGCCGCGGACTTTCCCTTCCCGCTGACGGAGCATCCGATGGGTGGTCGGGCGGATTGGAAGCAAGTCCATCAAAACCTGCGCGACCTTGAGGAAGCACTGCTCGACGTGCGTCCGCCGACCGGGACCCAGCCCACACGGCTTCGCGATGCAGACCGGCGGGAGGTGTGACGATGCCTCCGCACACGCTCACCGCAGACCAATCAATCGCCCAACGCTGGCGCCTCATCCTCGCCGCCACCCCGATTCAGAAGGCACTCGTGGACCCGAGTGCCCCAGCGGACCCAGTCGTCGCCTGGGCGGTCGGTCCTGCGGACCCCACGGCGGGGCTGCCACTTGGCCCCGCCCTGTACCTCATGCTCGACGCGGCCTACCGGCCCCGATACTGCGGCCGTACGACCCAGTCGCTGAGGGCCCGTCTTCGGGGACACCGCCGGACGCGCCCGACCGAAGCTGCCCTTTGGCGATGGGCCCTGGCTGTCGCCGTTCGCCATGAGGCACAGCCCGTCGCGCGAGCGGAGGAGTGGATGCGAGCAGCCTTGACACCACCAGGTAACAAGATCCGCGCTGCGGGATGGGCCCATCCCCGGCAGTAGCATGCCGCAGCTGTAGCGACCTGGGAGCCGGGGGAGTCATCAGAACGATGACTCCCGCGGCTCTGGCCAGGGCGAGGCAGGCGGCGCCGGTTAGGAGCGGCAGGGTACGGCGAGCGGTGCGGATGAGGGCTCCAGGGATCTGCGGGGCGGGAAGAATCAGCGCGTACGAGCGGTCGTTGGGGCAGTCTTCGGCGATGCCAGCGGAAGGGCCGTGCTGGTGTGGGCGCCGAATGGCGGACGTTCACATCGATGCCCTTGGCCGTGAGCTGCTGGACCACGCCGTGGACGCGAAGTGCGCGACCGCTGTCCCCGTAGGCGTCGGGAAGTAGGAACGCCGCTTGGTGCGGGTGGTACTGGAAGCCGTGGGCGTACAGCGTGATGCGGGCGTCCACCGGCACGCTCTCGTACGGTGCGCCGAGGGCTCCGTCGCCGTACAGGGTCAGGGTGAGGACTTGGTCGACCTATGGCGGGCCGGGCCGGTGCGGAGGCTCGGGCTACGTTCGTGAGCACTGCCTGCACGGCCTGCTTGTAGCGGGGCAGCACCCGCCGGACGACTCGAGCCGCCGCCCGGGCAGGATCCTTGGGAACGGCGATGCCGTTGGGTTCCTCGACGGCGTCGAAGTGGTGCGGCTTGATGTTCATGCCGACGGGGGCGAGCGGTGCGACGACGACCTGGTGCGGGTACCGGGGCCGGTCGGTCACGTACAGCCGCTGGTTGGCCGGCCTGTGGAGCACGGCGTCGTGGGTGAGGACGTACTGGCTGACGACATAGTCGACAAGACCGGTGTCCCAGAGCTGCTCGGTACGGGGGGAACTAGTCCGCGTACTGCGCGTGGCGCTGATAATCGCTGGTCCAGATGCCCGGCAGGCGGCCGGCGAGGCCGGTGGCGAAGGCGGACAGATCGGTGCGGGGTGAGGTTATGTGTTCCTGGAGGGAGGCGGCGGTACGGCGTCAGCGCGTGTGCCGTGGCGGCGCTGACCGGGGAGCTCGCGGCGGAAGGGACGGTGCACGAGCCGGGGTGGAGGGCAGCCGCGGTGCGGGCGCGAGCGAGGTGAAGGCCCGCATCCGGTCCTCGGCCACGTGCAGGACCTCTCCGAGGCTGCGGATCTCGGCAGCGGCGTCGGCGAGGTCGTAGGACAGGTCGAAGCCGTCGTCCTCCTTGGCTTCCTTGGCTTTCTCGCCGGCTGCTTCGAAGAACTCGCCGAGCTGTGCCAGCAGGCCGTCGGTGGGTTCCAGGATCTGATGCAAAAGGGCAGCGGCATCCGCGTGCGACTCGGCTCCGTTGAGCCGGTCGGTCAGCTCGCGCAGCGCGTCGCCGTAGACGTAGGCGGGGCGACGGTCTGGTGTGCCGGGGACGTCCTGGGACGGGGGCGTCAGTTGGGGCGGGTGCACGTGGGGGCTTTCGTGGGCCAGAACGGGGTGCGGTAGCAGCCCGAGCTGGGCGAGGCGGTGATCGATCGCCTCGATCAAGGATTGGGCGCTGCCGCCGTGGCGGGCTTCGGGCCGCCGACGAGCGCCGGGGGCGTCGGAGGGGGCCGAGTCGTAGAGGACCTCGAACAGCGTCTGGTCGTCGGGGTGCTCGCGGGTCGCGATCCAGCCCTCGGGGTCGCCGGGCGGACGCTCGGAGGACGGTTCCTGCGGCGGACTGATAATCAGGTAGTTGTCGTCAGGGAGCGAGACGCGCACGATGTAGGCGCTGAGGCCGAACTCGATGTCGCATGGCAGTCCGCGCGCTCGCAGCGGCGTGGTGATGTGCGCGTGGCGACGCCACAGCTCCTGCCACCACGGCATGTTCACGTCGCGGTGGTCAGGAAGTGGCGCGATCGGAGTCGCGCGGGCGGCCGTAGCGTTCGCCTCGTCAGCGGCCACGGATTCTCCTGAGGGACGCCGGTCGGTGTGACGGAGGCGTTCGGCGAGCGAGGTCGGCTTCTGGCTTCGGGACCGGCCTGGAGTCGAGTTCGTACTCGTCGTAGGCGGCGATCAGGTCGTCTTCCAGCTGGGCTGCACGATCGGCGACTTGCGCCATGAGGTCGTCGTGCTCGGCCTGGCACTGCTGGTATTCGGCCCAGTCGGCGTCGCTGAAATGAGCGGGGCGGTTCAGAGCATTCCTTGGGATGTGGGTGGATCGGGCTTCGGGGCAGGCGCGGTCAGCGGTGGCGACCGCCCGGCCTAGGTGGCGGGGGCGGCGGCGGGCCTTCCTGACGGGTGAGCGTCGCGAGGAAGCGTTGGAAGCCGAGGTGGTCGTCGAGTTCCTTGGCCGCGTCACGAAGGGATTCCGAGGTGCGCCGCAGGAAGGCGCGGGCTGAGGCGTGGTCGATGACCATGCGATTCGCGAGGTAGTGCCGGTCGGTCGGGTTGGCAGACCGGGGCAGGGCCAGGGCACACTCCGCAGTCTCGGTGAAGTGCGGGGCTGCGTAGCTCGACATGGTCGCCGCCGTGCCGAGATGCTTCAGAACGGTGCTGCCGGCGCGGGTGGTGTGGTGTGGGCTCCGGGCGAAGTCAGCAGTGAGCCGGAGGACATCGCGGGAGAGGTCCTGTGCGTCGGTGGCGTGCTGGAGCAGCGCGGCGTAGGAAGGCGTGGCCGGTACGTGTCCGTTCTCGTCCAGCAGCTCCCACTGCTGGGCAGTGTTGAGCAGTTCGTCCTTCATCGCATTGAGCGCGCCGATAAGCTGGAGCACCTCGGCGCTCGGTATCAAGTCGCGTTGGAAGTCTGGCCTCACGGGCCTCTTGGTCCTCAGTGCATACGGGCGTCGGTGTCGAAGAGCGCCAGTTCGTGGCTGTGCAGGAGGTGCTGAACAATGAAGCTCCGACCTGCGACTTTCCACAGGCCACGCCCTCGGTTGAGGTGCGCGATAGCGTCCATCTCGACGGAGGTCAGGCCGAGCAGGGAGGCCGCGGCGTGGAGCTGGTCGGTCTCCTGGCGGTAGATGATTCGGGTGCTGCAGTCGGCGAGGAGTCCCTCGGCCAGGGCCCGGCCTTGTGATCCGGCGTCACCTGCGGTGAGCAGGTCGGACAGCCGGTGGATCACCATGAGGTTGGCGATGCCGAGGCCGCGTGAGAGCTTCCACTGGGCCTGCATCCGCTGGAGCAGGCCGACGTGCCGCATCAGCCGCCACGCCTCGTCGTACACGATCCAGCGCCGGCCGCCGGACGGGTCGGAGAGGGCGGACTCCATCCAGGCGCTCGCGCAGGTCATCGCGAGGACGAGGGCGGTGTCGTCGCCGGATCCGCCGAGACGGGACAGGTCGATGGTGAGCATCGGCGCGTTCGGGTCGAAGCTCACGGTGGAGGGGGCGTCGAACATGCCGGCCAGGTCGCCGTGGACCAGGCGCCGCATGGCATGGGCCAGGTCGCGGGCTGCGTCGCCGAGTTGGCCCGACATCATCCCGGCGGCCTCGTCGAGCGCGCTTGGGTTGTTGAGGGTGGCGGCGACGTCGCCGAGGAGCGGGGTGCGGTGCGTATCGGCGGCGCGGGTGACGACGGCGTCGAGGGCGACATCCAAGGCGGTGTGCTCCATGGGCATCAGGTCCCGGCCTAGGACGGTCCGGGCAAGGGAGCCGAGCAGGAGCAGGCGTCGTTTGCGGATCTCGCCGACCCAGTCGGCCTTGGACACGCTCTCCGGGCGCGGGGCCGCGTCCAGGGGGTTCAGGCGACCCGACAGTCCGGGACCGAGGGCGACGGACCGGCCGCCGAGGGCTTCTGCCACCGGAGTCCACTCGCCCTTCGGGTCACACGGGACGTAGACGCGGTATCCGAAGGCGACCGATCGCAGCGCGAAGGACTTGGCGAGGGCGCTCTTGCCCTGGCCGATCACGCCGGCGAGCAAAAGGTTGGGGTTGGTGAATCCCTCGACTTTGCCGTACAGAGCGAACGGGTCGAAGACGAATGATGCTTCGGCGTGGACGTCGCGGCCGATGTAGATGCCCTCGGCGCCGAGTCCGCCTTCGGCGAGGAAGGGATAGGCGCCAGCCGCGACCGCGGTGGTCATGCGGTGGGCGGGCAGCTTCAGCCGGTTCCCGCGAGAGGAGGAGGGCCCGGGGCGTCCGCTCGGTGGGTAGAGCGGGGCGGGCATCTGGTGCTCGGCGGGCGTGCTTTCGCTCTGGTGGGCGCTGGCTTCGGCGCGGACTTTGGCGGTGGCCTCGGCGAGCTGGCGGCGGGCGGCCTTGCGGCTGGCGCGGTCGGTGCCGTGAGGGGTGAACAGCGGGCTGGCGGACGCGCGGCGGGCGCGACGGGCGGGCCGGTGGCTCATCGGGGGCCCTCGATTCTGCGGGTGGTGCTCATCGCACGCAGGCCGTGGTGTGCGGCCGGAGGTCGGTGGGGGTGGTTTTGCGGCGGACTACGTGTCCGGCGGCGAGGTGGCGTTGGCAGATCGTCAGCACGGGCGGGCCCTCGGGGAGCCGCTCTGGATGGCAGGCGCTTGTCTCGGCGTCGGCCTGGGGTGTGCCAGGCAGCAGGTGGAAGGCGGCGTGGACTTCGCTGGTGGCCTGCCAGAGCCTGGTGTGGGCGGTGGCCAGGTGACGTCCGGCGACCGGGTGCGGGGGCCGGGTGTGGTCGGCGAGCCGGTCCAGAAGCTGGAGCAGAGCGGTGAGGTGGGCGTGCAGCACGTCAAGGTGCAGACGGTCTCCGGGCTTGGGCGGATCCGCGTCCGACGGCGCCAAGGCCCGTGCGTGGTGGCGGATGCCGGCGCTCGCGGCGCGGAGGTAGGGGTGCGCGTCGTCGGGGCGCTTAGGAGAGGTCAAAGGTGGTGGTCCTTCCTGCCGGTAGGCAGGGCAGTGAGGGGCGACCCGGCGCGGGTGAACCGGAGTGCGGTGGGTCAGGGCGCGCACGAGCGCGGCTGGTTCACAGGGCGGTGCGGGCCAGCGGGAGCGCGGTGAGGGCGAAGGCGTCGGGCTGCTGGTAGTTGAGCCGTCGGAGGTCGACGCCGGAGGTGACGGCGTGGGTCTCGATCTGTGCGCAGGCGGCGTCCAGGAGGGCGTCGGTCTCGGCGGTGACGGTGACCAGGCCGGTCAGTGCGACGTCCGCGTGCCCGGCGATGAGCTGGCGTTCGCGGGTTTTGACGTCGGCGTACTCGATGGAGTCCTCTTCGGAATCGACCTGTCCGCGGCGTGCGCGCTCGTTGGCGTCGGCGATGATCGCGGCCTTCTTGCGCTGGACGTCCCGCAGTGCGGACTCGAGCCCCTGCGGCACGTATATGAGGGAGAGGCTGCGGCGCACGCCGGCCGTGAACATCAGCCCGTGCAGGAACCCGGCCCCCATCTCGGTCCTCGGCCAGTTCTCCACCCAGTACGTCGCGTGCCGTGCGCTGTCGGTGGCGAGGCGGTCGTACTCCTCGCACTGGACGACGGGACCGGCGGCTGCGGGGTCGGCTTCGGCGCGGCCGGTCTCGGACCACTGCTGGAGCGCGGCGAGGGCCTTCGGGTCGTAGGCGGTGCGAATGACGGCGGCGATTTCCCGTGCGCTCAGCCAGCCGGTGACCTGGAGACCTGCGTTGCGGGCGGCCTGCGCGATGGACGCGGTGGTCTGCTGCATGACGGTGAACGCCCCGGGCAGCCCTCCGCCGGCCTGGTTGATCAGGCGCCGGGCGGCCTTGAGGTCGAGGGAGATGGCGAGGTAGGTCTCGTGCGGGGCGGCGGCAGGGCCGGCAGAGGAGACCAGCTCGGAGTAGATCTGTCCGGCGACGGGGGTCTGTGGCTGCCCGTTGTGGGTCCAGTGGCGGGTGAGGGTGTCGCCCGAGTCGGGGACGGTGCGTTCCAGCACCTGCACGGTGGCGATGTGCCCGGTGCGGGCGATGCCCGCGAGCGCGCGTCCCCAGCTGCTCACGTTGTGGTTCTGGGTAAGGGGGTCGAGGAGGGCGAAGGCGCGGCTGGTGACGCAGGCGACGGCGGTCAGGGTCTGCTGGTGCGGGTCGTGGACGGCTGCGGCGCCGTTGGCGGAGTCGCCGGGGGTGACCACCTTGAGGGAAGCGGCGGTGCCGGGCAGATGGAGGACGCCGTCCTGCCGGGGCCGGGTGACGGGCCGAGCAAGCCAGAGGGTCTGGCCGGTGCGGCGACGGTGCGCATACCGGATGACGATCGGCGCCCAGTCGATCAGGGAGCGGCCGTGCCGGCGGATCGCGACGAGTGCCCCGGATGCCGCCCACAGCGGTGCCAGGGCGACGGCGCCGAGAAGCCCGGTGGAGATCACCGTCATCAGCAGCAGGGCCAGCATGCAGGAGACGAGGACGAGTTGAGGCAGGGAGAGGCCGAGGAGGATGCCGCGGCGGCTCCGGTGCGGGAACTTCACCGTGACCGGGGCGACGGAAAGATCAGTCAAGGGGCAGGTCCTGGAGGCGCGGGTGGAACCCGGGGGCGGGAGGGCGCGTGCACGTCCCGCCCCCGGGAGTCGGTCAGGGAATCAGAGGCCGGTCGGAGGCGGCGGGGGCCCGCTCGCCCCGCTGGACGGGGCGTTCTGCGTGCCGGAGGACGGCGGTGCCCCCTGCGGCGGCGGGGTTGTGGTCGGCGGGGTGGACTGCCATCCGCCGCTCTGCCCAGACGCGCTACTCGCACCGGATCCGCCAGGCCCCGGGCTGCCGCCCACCTGGCCACTGGTGTCGTCGGACACGCTCGTCGGCGCGGGCTGGACGGCCTTCTCCAAGCCGGACTTGACCGCGTCGCCGCCGGGCGAGGCACCCGTTCCGCCGCTCTGCGATCCCTCCTTGCCCTCGCCGCCTCCGCCGGTCGGGTTGGCAGCGATGTCGCCGGGGAACCCGCCGCCGTCGGGGCCCTGCGGTGCGGCACCCGCGCCGGCGGCAGCGCCACCGGTTCCGGCGGTGGCCGCAGCAGCGGCGGCCTTGCGGGCCGCCTTCTCGGCGTGAGCCTTCGCGATCTGCGCACCGGCGCCGCCGGCACGGTGGATGGACTCCCCGTCGGTCCCGTCGGCCGCCCAGTGCACGAACTTGAAGACCGCGTACGGGCACAGCAGCACCAGGATCATGATGACGATGCCGGACATGACGTCGGCGAGGGCGGCGATGCCGTCCTCGGCCTCGGTCTTGCCCATGGCAGCGATGCCGAGCACGAAGATCACGGTCATCAGCAGCTTCGAGACCACGAGGGTGGCGGTGGCTTCGATCCAGCCCTTGCGCCAGCGCCGGGCGACTTCCCAGCCGCCGCCGGCGGACGCGAAGACGGCGAGGGTGACCATGACGAGGATGCCGACCTTGCGGACCATCATCACGCACCAGTAGAGGAAGGCGCCGATGGCGGCGCCGAGCCCGACGACGACCGGGACGAGCCAGCCGAGTCCGGACAGCGATCCGATCTGGTTGACCTTCACGATACGGCGCACGGCTGACTCGATGTTCAGGTGCGCGGTCTTGAACAGGCCGTCGCTGACGGCGTCGACGACTTCGACGGCCACCGTGGTCAGGGCGATGGCGCAGAAGGCGAACAGGACGCCGCTCATGGTGCCGGTGAACGCTTGTGTCAGCGCTTGCCCGTCGCGCCGGATGGCGGCCCGGACCAGCTGTGCGCAGAACGTGGCGACCAGCAGGACCAGGCCCAGTGGCAGCAGCATCTCGTAGTTGTCACGGAACCATCCGGCGTTCAGATCCACCTTCGTGGTGGTGTCGACCGCCTCGGCGGCCAGGTCGGCTGCGGCGGCGGCCAGTTCACCGGCGGACTTCGCCATCCAGTCACCGATGGCCTTGCCGGGGTCCGAGGCGAAATCCACCGCGTCGCCGACCGTGCACAACTTGTCGGCCAGGGGGTAATCACAGAAGCCCACGGGGAGTTACTCCTCCTTTCGTGTCTCAGGCGCGGGTCACTGCGTGACGCTCGGAGCGATGGCGGCCAGGGTGCAGTCGTGGTTCGGGCGGCACTGGACGGCGAGCGTCACGGCCCGTTCCTCGGCCCCTCCGCCGCCCTTCTTCCAACTGAGCGTCTGCTTGCCGTTGACGGTGACGACGTAGATGTACGCCTCAGTGATCGCGGACGGGTCCTCGGCCAGGGCCTGCTTGAACGCGCTGGGGTAGTGGCCCTCGGTGACGTGGGCGGTGGCGTGCTGGTCCTGGTCGGCCATCCGTGACCACAGCACGGGGTCAGGAACCTGGCCGGAGACCGAGGCCCAGTCGGCGTACTTGGTCTCGGCGGTCATCCAGGCGCGCATGCCGGCGAGCTGCTGGTCGCGGCTGGTGTCACGGGTGTCGTAGGACCACAGCATCTGGGCCGCTGCCTTGGCGTAGGCGATCGGCTCGGAGATCTGCGGCGGCTTGGGCACCGACCCGGATCCGGAGGAAGGCTTCGGGGCGGCCTCGGAGGAGGACGGGCTGCCGGTTGGGGCAGGAGCCACGGCGCCCGGAGCCTGGTGGCTATTCCCGCCTCCGGTCAGCAGGGCGACGACCCCGGCGATGGCGAGCAGGACGGCGGCGGCGGCGACGATCGCGATGCGCCGGTTGGCCGACCACCCCGAGCCGTACGAGGACAGTGAGAGGGACGGGGATCGTTTCCGCATTAGTGGACCTGCGAGCCCAGGCCGGAGAAGAAGGCCACGATGCCGTTCGCGGCGCCCAGACCGAGGGCGGCGCCGGCGGCGACCACGGCGCCCTTCTTCCCGTTGGCCTCAGCCTGGTGGCCACCGGTGTGGTGGCCCCAGGCCCAGACGCCGAGCGAGACGGCGAGGGCGCCAACGACGGCGATGATGCCGAACATGTTGATCGAGTTGACGACGTTCTTCAGCACGCTCAGGCCGGGCAGGCCACCGCCCTTGGGTGAAATTCCTGGGTCATAGGCGAGCTGGATGACGCGGTCTGCGAGGGGGACGGACATAGGGGTGGTGGGGCTCCTTGCATACGCGGGCCCAGTGAGGGCCGGCGGGGAAGGCGAAAGCGGAGGGGGGCGCGCGAAGGGCGCGGAAGTGGCCGTGGGGCCAGGGCGCCCGGGGCGATGCCTGGCGGGGGCGGCGTCAGAGGACGCGGCGGGCGGCGAGAATCGTCCAGTCCTTGATCGGGGTGATCCGGACCGGCTTGGTGGTGCGCGGCGCCTCGATCACGAGGCCCTCGCCCATGTACATGCCGACGTGCTCGGGCCGGGCGGCGGTGCCGCGGCTGAAGACCAGGTCACCGGGCTTGAGATGAGCGGGCGAGATCGCCTTGCCTTCGTTGACCTGCGTGTACGTCGTGCGGGTGAGCGTGATTCCGGCGTGGGCGTACGCCTGCTGCATCAGCGAGCTGCAGTCGCAGCGGCCCATGGGGTCAGGACCATGCGACTTCGTGCAGGAGCCGCCCCACTGGTAGAGCGTCCCGAGCTGCTGCATCGCCCAGATGATGGCCTTGCGCGCCTTCGGATCGGCGTCCTTGGGGATCGAGTAACCCTTCGGGACGCTCCCCTCGGGGATGCGGCCGAACCCGGAACCGTCCTGGCCCGGCGCGCAGCCGGTCGTGGTCGACTGCTTGTCCTGGTCCGTGTCCTTGCCGTCCGCGTCACCGCCGCCGGGGAAGCTCTTGGCGATGGCGCCCTGCAGCGCGGTGGCGAGCTTCTCCCACTGCGCGTAGGCGTCTGGCAGGCCGGACTTCTGCACGGCTTGGGCGGCCTGGGTGACGGTCATCTGCTGCCACCCGCTCACTTTGAGCAAGTGCTTGTAGAACTGCTCGCTCGCGTAGGTGGGGTCGCGGATCTGCTCGGCGCTGCCCCAGCCCTGGGAAGGGCGCTGCTGGAAGAGGCCGAGGGAGTCGCGGTCGCCGTAGGCGAGGTTGCGCAGTCGGCTCTCCTGCATCGCCGTGGCGAGCGCGATGATCTGTCCCTTCTTGGGGACGTCGAGGGAGAGGCCGGCGGCCACGATCGTCTGGGCGTTGGGGACCTGCTCGGCGGGCAGGTCCAGGCCCTCGACGTGCACGTCCTTGCCGAAGGCGCCGTCGAGGATCTTGGTGACCTGTTCGGTGACCTTGTCGCTGTCGATGTCGCTCAGGCAGCTGCTGAAGGAGCCGCTGCTCTGCACGGCGTCGGCCGAGGAGGCCAGCATCATGCCGGTGCCGGCGATCAGGATCGGGGAGAGGAAGACGACGCCGATGCCGGCGGCGAGCCCCTTCAATCCGAGCGGACCGCTCGCCGGTCAGCGGCTTCGGGCATGGGTGGGTAGCGAGACGTCATGTACGTGTCCTTGGGGGTGCGGTGTCCGGCATACCGCGTGCGCGAGGCGTCTCGGAAGGGCGCGGCAGCCGGGGTAGGCGATCGGGGCGGGCCGGTGCGGGGCGAGTTGCCGCTCGCTCCGCGTGGCCGGGCCGTGAGCTAGGTGTGCCGGGGCAAGGGGTACCTCCGTGAGGTGTGGCAGGGGAGTGGCCAGCGGGGGTGTGCGCCGGGCGGTTCAAAAACAGTAGGCGCGGATCGGCGGTTGACCAAAAAGTCGGCGTGAGGTGCCGGAAACCGATACCTCGACAGGGCACTTCTTGGTCGTCGGCGGTTTCGCCTCTACAGTTTTTGGACTCCCCCTCGCCCTCCTCGGTCTGCGGCCCTGGGCTTCTGCATGCCCACTTCCGGCCCGCGAGGACTCCTGCGCGAGGCGGCTATTTCCCTCCGCGTTTCCGCAACCCGAATCGGGGTTCCTCTTTGCCTTTTTCCCTTCACCAGGGCGACGCTCTGGCCGTTCTCTCCGGCCTTCCGGACGGCTGCGTCGACTCCGTCATCACCGACCCGCCGTACAACAGCGGAGGCCGGACCGCGAAGGAGCGCACCACGCGCTCCGCGAAGCAGAAGTACACCTCCGCCGACGCCAAGAACGACCTCGCCGACTTCACTGGCGAGAACATGGACCAGAGGTCCTACTCGTTCTGGCTGACGCAGATCATGACCGAAGCCCACCGCCTTACCAAGACCGGCGGGACGGCCCTGCTGTTCACCGACTGGCGCCAGCTCCCGACGACGACGGACGCGATCCAGGCGGCCGGATGGCTGTGGCGCGGTGTCCTGGCCTGGCACAAGCCGCAGGCCAGGCCCCAGAAGGGCCGGTTCACCCAGAACTGCGAGTTCATCGTCTGGGCCAGCAAGGGGCCGATCGATGGCTCCCGCAACCCCGTCTATCTGCCTGGCATGTACTCGGCTTCGCAGCCCTCTGGCGCGAAGCGCCAGCACATCACGCAGAAGCCGGTCGAGGTGATGCGCGAGCTGGTCAAGATCAGCCCCGAGGGCGGCACGGTCCTCGACTTCTGCGCCGGCTCCGGCTCCACGGGCGTGGCCGCCCTGCTGGAAGGCCGGGACTTCATCGGCGTGGAGAAGACCGAGCACTACGCGTCGATTGCGGCCGACCGGCTCACCGAGACGATCCGCGCAACCCTCACGCAGGACGACGTGGTTCTCACCGCCTGAGCCGCGTCCTTGCCCGTCGCCAAGGCGACCAGCTCCCACCGCAGCCGTAGGCGAAATACCGCCGGAGGAACGTGCTATCCGCCGGCGGCGCCGCGCGAGGGCGCCCCCGCACTTCCCTCATTCCGCGTCTCGTAGGAGGCCGACTTCTCAATGCCCGAATCCGCAAAACCTGCCGACGATGGAGAGTTGGAGCCGATTCGTATTCCGGATCCACAGCTGGAGGGAATCGAGGCGAGCGTGCGACGGCTCATGGAGCAGTCGGCGCAACAGGCTCAGCAGCTCGACCACCTAGCGTCCGCCCCGTCGCCGAGTGGATCACCGTTCGCCGCGTTCGGCATGCCGGGACTCGGCGGCCCGCCGGCCGCCGCTCCACCGGAGCCCCGCCCGATCCTGGAACTGGACGGAGAGGAACGCGAGGACGAACTCGACGCCCTGTCCGACTGGGTCGACGACTTCTTCCTCCCGGTCTACGGGGCGGAGGTCACCACCGCGGCGCCCTGGTGCCTGCAGTGGCAGGAGCACGACGACGTCGTGGCCTGGCTCCATGCCTTGTGGCTCGCCTACCAGCAGCACAAGGACCCCGAAGCCGGGCTCTCCGGTCTGTTCGTGTGGCACCGGGACTTCCTCACCCACGCCGTCGCGGCGATCCGCGCACCGGGCGGCCCGCTGTCGGCCTGCATGACCTCTCCCGACCGGCCCGCACACCGTCTCCTGCCCGGCCCGCCGCCGTCCGTACGGACGGAGACGGCGGCCACGGCGGAAGCCACTGACCAGGACGAGCCGGCGTCATGACCGCGGGACAGGGACAGCCCGCCTTCGGACTGAGCTTCGATCCGCGCGCGCTGACCGATCTCCTCCAGGCTCCCAGCGACATACGCGACCTCACCCTTGCCTACCTGCAGGAAGTCGTGAACGCGCAGCGCTTCGGGCTGCGCCTCGACGGTGACCTGGAGGGCTGTCGAAAGCTGTTCGTGGACTCCCGCAAGGACTGGCGCGTCGTCTACGCCGTCCGGTCGGCGCCCGCGGAGTCCGCCCATCACAAGGAGATTCACGTCGTCGCGATCCGGCCGCGCGCGGGCAACGACGTCTACGACGAGGTCGGCCGCCGTCTGGGCATGACTCGCCGGCCACTGAGCGCCCGCACCCACGCGGCACGCTCCCGTTCCCCGCAACTGGCCGCCCGCGCGCCCGTGCCCCGGCCCGGTCCGCCGCCCACTGCGCCACCGGGTCTGCCCCGTCCCGCACCGAACCCCGCGCACCATCCCACCCGCTGAACGCACGGAGCGTCGCCTATGCCCCCTGAACCCGCGCCGACACCCTCCCGGCGTGCGGTCTCCCCGCTCGACCATCGCCTCGAAGCCGCCACCGGGCACGACATCGACACCCTGTGGGCCTACCGCGACCGCGGCGTCCTCGACGAGCAGCACGCCCAACTGGTGGACCGGCACCGGAAGCTGGCCAAGACCCAGACTGGCGTCATCTTCCATCTGCGCCTCCTCAACCGCCTGTCCAGCGGCGAGTTCGACGTCGACGGCGCTCTGTTCACGCGTATCGACCGCACCGTGGACCAGTTGGAAGAGGCTGCCGACGCGCGGGACGCCGCTGCCGGGATGTGCTCGCCGTCCTGGAGCCCATCGAAGCCGCAGCAGCGTCCGTCGCGCAGCAGCTCTCGACGGACGACCAGGCGGCGCTGCTCGCCATCTCCGGCGGCGCCAAGCTCTACGAACACCTGCTGACCGGCCGGATGTCCGTCACAGCCGCCTCCGGCACCCGCATCCCCCACACCAAGCTGCGGCGGCTGGAGGACGCCGGCCTGGTCGCCCGGGACACCGGCCACCCCGTACAAGCCGGCCAGCCAGTCGCGCTCACCGACGCCGGAAGAGCCGCGCTGTTCGCCGCCCGCCGGGCCCCCACGACGCAGACGCCGAAGGTCCCAGCTCGCCCCGGCACATCGCCGTCCACTCCGGCGCAGCGGCGCTGAACTCCACCGAAAGGCCCCTTGTTGTCTCCCACCGAACCGGCGCCGGTCCGGAAGTCCATCCCCCAAGTCGACTTCGATCTGGACGACCTCGACGCCGACGAGGAGAGGTACCTCGACTTCTACCGCAAGGTCGGCGTCCACGAGGACATGCTCGTCCCCCTCGCCGAACATCACGACGGTCCGCACAGCTACTACGTCCTGTTCGACCGCACGGCGACCTGGGGACACCCCGGCATGCCCCAGGTGCTCGCCGTGCATCTGCAACGGGACCACGAGAAGCGGACGTTCAGCTTCGAGAAGGCCCCGCTGCCGCTGCCCGCGATGGCGCAGTCCTGGCTCATCCACCGCGGCTGCCCGCACGATGTCATCGGCCTCGACCCCGAGCTGGGCCCGCCGCCGGCTGACGAGGCCACGCGAGCACTGGAGCGACGCCTCGCCGGCGACGGCGACCACTACGCCATGGGCTACTCCTACACCAGCGACGACCCGGACGACATGGTCGTCGTCGTGGCACTGCGTGCCCTGGACGAACGCGCCCCGTCGCCGTTCCGCGTTGTGGTCGAAGAGGTCGACACCGACACCTGGACGCACACCCTGCGCGAGGGCGGCTTCGACACGGTGAGCGAGGCCCTTCAGTGGTGCGACGACCGGCTCACTGGCGAGGCCGGCCCTCTCCCGCCGGTCCGCCCGGCAGCCGCCGCCAGCCGCCTGGCCGGTGTGGTGAAGGCCCCTGCCCCGCGCCCGCCCGGCCGTTCGCGCTGAGCGCTCAGCCCGACGCGGGCGGCGCAACATAGCCGACGATTGCCGGTTAGCCAAACCGGCGATTCTCCGGACTCTTATACAGCCGCCGGGACAACCCCCGCGGCGCCCTTCCACACATTCCCCACGCCTTCACGGAGGCTTCTTCCGCATGCGCTCCACCCGAATTGCCATATCCGCGGCGATGCTCGGCGCACTCGCGCTGCCGGTGCTGTCCGCCACCACCGCCAGCGCGGCACCGACCGCCGCCTCCGCTCTCCCCGCGGTCAGCTGCCACAACCTGCCGCCGCTCCCGTACGCAGTGCACGCCAAGGCCGTGACCATCCGGTCCAAGGCCAGCTCGAAGTCCACGGCGCTCGGCGTGCTCTACAAGAGCCACAAGTTCACCGTCTCCAAGAAGAGCGGCAACTGGCTCTACCTCACGGACAAGTCGACCGGCGTCAAGGGCTGGGTCTCCGGCACCTACGTGTACCGCGACGTCCGTATGTGCCTGGACTGACCGGAACTCAGCACGTCCCGGTAAGCGGCTGAGCGGCCGAGCACGGCCGCCTCTCACAGTCCCCCAGGCATCGGCCTTTCCAGAACAGGAGATCCCTTTTGTTCGACGGCATATCCGAGGATTCTGCGGATGTCGTGGGCGTGCTCACGGAACGGATCGAAGCGCGCTTCGGCATGGGTATGGACCAGTTGAAGGCCGCGGTCGCCGCCGCGCCGACCGCGAATCCCGACGCCACCGACGTCGTCAAGTGGCACAACCTTCTCGTCGAGGCTCAGTCCGTGCTGGAGCGCGCGGAGGACGACCTCCTCGCCGCCCTGCAGACCCAGCCCAGCGAGGTCGACGACCCGACGATGGGCCTCGCCCACCGGGTGAACGCGGCCGTCACTGCCCGCGACGGCCGGGCCATGGTGGTGCGATGGCTCCTCGACCCGAACGCCCCGGGGAAGAAAGACCTCGCCGCAGAGCGCCTTGCCCGCCTTCGGCCCCGCACCGGGCCTGCGGTGCAGACCAGCGCCCCTAACCGGCCTGCGGGTTCAACCGCACCGGCGACGGCGTGGCGGTCGGCAAGGGCCGCCCGATGAGCCGGGACAAGGCCAGCACCATGGACGGCGACCTGCAGAAGGTCTTCGGGAAGCCGGTACTCGAGCTGTACGAGGCGGCTGCCGACCACGATGCCGCGCCCGCGCTCGCCCGGGTCCTGGAACTGCGGTCCTTCCTGGCGCTCACCGAGGAGCAGGTCGCCCGTGTCCGCGACCGCGTCCACGCCGACATGGATCCGGACCGCGACACGGACGAACTGTCGGCGGTCAAGCTCCGCTTCGACGCGCTGTGGCTGGACGCGGCACTGGAGGCCCGCGGCGCCTACCGCGCCGCCCTCGGCGAGCTGCTGCGCACCATGCCTCCGCCCGCCCAGCAGGCCCGGCCCGTACGAACGGCTCAGCTCGGGGCCACCGCAACCCTGCCCCCGTCTGCCGCCCCGGCACCCCAGCGTGCCGGGGCGGCCCGGGCCCGCCGACCGTGAAAGCCCCCGATTGCCCCACCCAACGTCCACCGACATAGCTGGACGGATCGAGGACCTGTACGGTGCACCGCTCGCCGACCTCGAAGCCCACGTCCAGGACCAGCCGCCCGGCATGCTCTGCGCCCTGCTCGGCATGCACGACGACCTTGCCGTCGCCGAGCGCAGCATCGACTTCCACCGCGACCACCTCGCCCGGCTCATCCACCCTGAACGGCAGATCGGCCCGCACGAGGTCTCCCACCTCCTCGACGGGACCCGCCGGCTCGCCGAAGCCGTCGCCGTCCGCGAGGCCCTGGCCAAGTCGGTCGCCGCCGTCCTGCAGAGCCTGGCCCGCGTCCCGGCTCCGACGCCTGTCCCGCCAGCTCCCTCGCCGCCTGCTCCGGCTCCGCCTCTTGCGGCGCCGAGTCCGGTGCACAGCCGCTGACCCGCAGGCGATCCCCCCTTTCATTCACCCAGGAGTTCCTCCCTTGGCCATCACCGCTCTGCCCCCTGACACCGACGCCGACGTCGCCCGGGTCACCGAGGCCCTCGCCATGATCACCCCGCGCTGGAACGTGAGGATCCTCTTGGCCCTCTCCGGCCCGCCGCTGCGCTACAGCGAGCTGGCGGCCAAGGTGTCCTGGCTGCAGAACGGCCAGCTCCACCCGAAACTCAAGGCGCTGTGCGACGCCGGACTCGTCGAACGCACCGAACACACCGCACGGCACGTGACCTACGGCCACACCGAACGTGGTGTTGCCCTGCTGCCGGTCCTGCCGATGATCGTCACGTGGGCCGAGGAACACCTGGAGAAGGCGGACCGCTCGCTGGCCGCGATCGAGCAGATCGAGGACAGCCTCACCCTGCTCACCCGGCGCCATGCCGCCGCCATCCTGTGGGTGCTCAAGTCCCGCCAGGAGGTCAGCGGGCGGGCCCTGGCCCGGATCGTGATGCCCAGCAGCGACTGGACCAACATCTACCCGCCGCTGCGGCAGCTGGTCGCCGACGGCCTCGTCGACACCAAGGGCACCGGCCGGCCCTACCGGCTCTCCGCAGCAGGCGACGGCCTGAGCCCCGTTCTCGGCACCCTGTCCGCGTGGGCCGCCGGGCAGCCCCTCGACCAGGCGGCCCGGCACCCGGTCTGGGGGCACCCGCAGGCGAAACCCGCGACGAGGCCGTGGATCAGCAGCCAGTCACGGCCGGCCCCCACGGCGCTCCCACCCGCTCGGACACCCCATACCCCTCCGGCCTGGCACAACGGGGATCTCTTCTCGCACGCTGCGACCGCCCGCCCGAAGGCAGCCGTCCCGGCGGGAGGCCCGCGCCGATGAGCACCCCCCTTACCTCTGCCGAAGCGCAGCGCGCTGTCGAACTGCTTGCCTCGCGGCCCTTGGTCCGCCTGGTCACCGAGATCGATGACAACGGCGCCATACCGCCGCGACGGCTGGCCGGTACCCTGCCCGACCTCTCCACGCACCAACTGCGCAGCGCATCCGACACGGCCCGCGCCCACGGTCTCATCCGGATCGCGCCCGGCACCGGTCTGGAACTGACCGAGGCTGGGATGGAGTTGGCCGGCCTGTACGACGCGATGGCCCGCTGGGCCCGGCGTCACGCCGTCCCGGCCCCCGTCTGCGAGTTCAGCAGCCGCATTCGGCACGTCCTTGCCCTGTTGGCACCATCGCTCATCACCGAGCGCGCTGACGGAGCGGAGGTGGGCCTGGCCCGTCTCCGCACGCTCCTGATCCAGTGGCTGGCCGACAACCTCCAGGTGGCCAGGGTGTCCGAACCTGAGCCGGTCGCGTGAGCGAAGCGGTCATACCCCGGCCCGCACGCCACACCGACGGGCTGATGCGCAGCATCTACCTACCGCGCACGACGGATGCGTTGGCGTTTGCGATGTCCACCTACGGCATCCCGCTGCTCGTCCTGGCCACGACGCGTTCCGCCGCGCTGACGGGCGCAGCCTTCGCCCTAGAGTGGATCCCGCGGCTGGCTGCGTTCGGGTGGGCCGGATCGGTTGTCGACCGGCGCGGTGCTGCGGTGGTCTTCCACCTGGCCTCCCTGGGCCGGGCGCTGGCCCTCGCCGTCGGCGCGGTCCTGCTCCACCTCCACCCATCCGGCACCGTGGCGAGCGCGACCGTGATGGTGCTGGCGGCGACGACCGGCGTGCTCACCGAGTTCAGCTATATCGCGGCCGAGACCGCGGGCGCTGCCGTCGGCCGCCGAGCAGGACGGCGGGCCCACCGTGTCCAGGCCGTCCTGCTCGGCATCGACCAGACGGCGACCCTGGCCGGTCCGGCGCTCGCCGGGGTGCTCTTGCTTGCCGGTCCGCCGTTGATGCTCGCGGTGATCACCGTGCTCTCGTTGCTTGCCGCGCTGTTTGCCCTGCGCACTCCGCACTCGCCCGTGGCACCGGCCCGTGCGCCGAAGGGGAGGTCCAGGGCCGGACTGCTCACCGGGTGGCGCACCATTCGCTCGCTTCCCGCGCTCGGCTGGCTCGTGACCGGGCTGACCCTGTCCAACCTGGCCACCGGCCTTCTTCAAGCGGCCGGTCCCGTAATCGTCGTCAAGCACTTCGGGCAGTCCACCACCGCAGTCGGCCTCGTCTGGTCCGCCGCTGCCGCAGCGACGCTCCTCAGCGTCACGCTCTGCCGGTTCGCGCTCGACCGCCTCGGCCTGTGGCCGGTCGGCGCCGCCTGCGCCGCCCTCGCCTCGCTCGGCTGTCTCGCCGCTGCTCAGGCTCCCGACTACCGGTCCTACCTGGTCCTGGTCGCGGTCCTCATGGCGGGCGAAGGCGGCATGACGGTCGTCCTGCGCACCCTGCGCTCCCGCGTGATCCCTCCGGAGAAGTTCGGCAGCACCCTGTCGGCGACCATCCTCATCCTCCTGCTGCCCTTCCCCGTCGCCGGCGTGCTCACCGCGCTCACTCCGCCCGACGCGCTGGGCCACGTCATCACCGTCTGTGCCGCGCTGCAGGCCCTCGGTCTGTTCTGCGCCTTCGCCCGCCTGCGAACCGATCCCGCCCTGCGCACCTGACCTTGCTGCGTCCCCAGCCTGTGGAGAACTTCATGTCCATTGCCGCCCTTGGATCGCACCGCAGGACTGGTCGAACCATCACCGAGCAGTTCCACGCCTTCGACGCCCATAACCCGCACGTCTACCGGGCCCTGGAACGCATGGCCGCTCGCCGCCTGGCCGCCGGCGCAACCCGAGTCAGCTTGAAGGACCTGTTCGAGGACCTGCGCTGCCAGCTCCCTCATGGGGTTGCCGGGCTGAACAACAACTACACCGCCCTCTACGCCCGCCGCCTGATCAGCGAACACCCTCACTGGGCTGCGGCGTTCGAACTGCGCCGCCGCCGTGCCGCCTGAGACACCCCTCTCTTCCCTCGTCCCGCCGTCCACCGATACGGAGAACCCCTTCTTGTCCGCTCGTCCTCTCGTGCTCGTCGTTTCTCCTGGCGACGAGACCTACCGCGGCTACTGCCTGGAGCAGGTGGCCGCCGCGTACGACGTCGTCCTGCTCACCGGCACCGAGCCGTCGTGGGAGAAGCCGTTCATCGTCGACCACACCGTGGTCGATCTGAGCGACCCTGCAGCGCTGCTCGCCGGCGGCCGGGCGCTGGCCGAGCACCATGACCTTGCCGGCGTGGTCACCTGGGACGAGTGGCACCTCGTCCCAACCGCCCGTCTCGCCCGCGCGCTCGGTCTGTCCTCGACGTCCGTCGAGGTGATGCGGGCCTGTCGCAACAAGGCCACCGCCCGGGCTCTGTTCGCCCGCCACGGCGTGCCCTCGGCCGCCTCGATAGGGGCGCGGACTCTACTGGAGGCTGGCCTGGCGACGATGACCCTCGGCCTGCCGGCGGTCATCAAGCCCGCGGCCTTCGCGGGCAGCATCGGCGTGATCCGCGTCGACCGGCCCGAAGAACTGCCCGCCGCGTTCGCGTTCGCCTCGGCCGGAGCGAGCCGCAGTCGCGAGGACACCGGCGTCCTGGTCGAGGAGTACCTCGACGGACCGGAAGTCTCCGTCGAATGCGTCACCCACCGCGGCGCGACCACGGCGGTCGCCGTGACCCGCAAGCACCTGGGCCCCACCCCGTACTTCGACGAAACCGGCCACACCGTCGATGCCTCCGACCCGCTCCTGGCCCAGGTCGCCCCGGCCGCCGCTGCTGCGGTCAAGGCCCTGGGGATCACCGACGGCGTGCAGCACGTCGAGATGCGCCTGGTGGACGGTCGGCCGCGGTTGATCGAGGTCAATGCCAGGATCGGCGGCGACATGATCGGCCACCTTGTCCGTCTGGCCACCGGCATAGACCTGCCCCGGGCCGCCGCCGATCTCGCCTGCGGCCGAGCGCCGGACCTCACCCCGACCCGCAGCGGGGCCGCGGGCATCCGCATGCTCTACCCGGATACCTCCGGCACCCTGACCGCCCGGCACATCAACCAGCCCTTCGCCGCCCACACTCCCTGGCTGCGCCAAGTGCAGTGGATCCACGAGATCGGCGAGGAGCTCGTCCTGTCGCCCGACGGCGACCTGTTCACCGCCCGGGCCGGGTTCTACATCGTCACCGGCCGCACCACCGCCGAGGTCACCGAACGCCTCGACACCGCCGCCGACGAGATCACCGTCACCACGAGGGCAGACCGATGAACCCACAGCCCGATTCGCACCACGAGATCGACGGCGACGTCTACGTCTCCCCGCGCCACCTCGCCTCCACCACCGGAACCGGCGACCCCGCCCTCGCCCCGTTGCTCGACCTCGGCTGGGACCTGCGGTACGACGAGGACTCCAACGTGTACGTGAGCGCTCCCGACCGGCGCGTGCGCCTGGGCTACCTGCCCGAAGGCGAGGACGACGGGCTCTGGCGCATCAACGCCTACGAGGATTCCTTCGGGCCGCCGGCGTGGGGCGTCTGCTTTAACGACCGCGTTCCCACCGAGTTTGTCCAGGCGTTCACCACCATCCTGGCCACGGCATACGAGCAGGGGCCGGATGCTTACCTTGCCCGGCCGATCTCCGGCATCGACGAGCACGATCCCTTCTTCGCGGTCGTGCCGCTTCTGAAGCAGGGCTGGGAGATCGACCGTCCGCGCTGGGGCGTCTTCGCGGTCCAGGCTCCGGACGGGCTCGCCGGCATGGAGTTCACCACCGGCGACCTCGATCCGGAAACCGAACTGACCACGCGCGACGCGCGCTGGCAGCTGTGGGCGGGCAAGTCCATCGACCGGCCCGTCTGGTACGCCACGGCCAGCACCGACACCCCGGTCGCCCTGCTCACCGCCGTCACCGAGTGCGTCGCCGATCCGGCTCCCCTGCCCCGGTGGCGCGAGGTGACCTCCAGCTACATCAAGGGGATGGCCCAGCTCACCCCGATCCTCCCGCCGGGCCCGCCGGCTCCCACTCCGCTCGACGTGCAGCGGGCCGTCTCCTCCCGCCGTCCGGCTGCGCTGCCCGCGGCCAGCGTCCCGCGCTGGAGCACCACCAGCCGACCGGCCCTGCCCGGCCCGCGCCTGTAGGACCAGCCAGATCTCGACCGGAGCCTCTCTTGTCCCTGCAAGCCGCCGAGTTCTTCGCCGAGCTGTGCCTTCCCTTCCACGACCACACCGTTGTTGGCAACACCTACTTCGCTGTCCCGATCCCCGATGCACCGCTGCGGATGCGGATCGACTTCACCCGCACCATCCACGCAGACACCTACGGAGGGCTGCGTGTCGCCGTCGTTCACCCGGAACGCGGCGAGATCGACGCGGTGGCGCTCAGCTTCGTGGACCACGGGACCTTCCACCGCCGCGATGAAGCCACCACTACCCGGCCGAACACCAAGCAGTACGGCACATTCGACACCTATCACCGCCCCGGCCGCCCGCCGTGGGACGGGGCCGTCACCACCGGGCTGCGCGACGCCATCGAGCAGTACACCGCCGTCTGGTTCCCCGGCTCCTGGGCCGCGTCCAGGCCCAGGCGCTCGGCTGGCCGTACCCCGCGCAGCACTCCCACCCAGCCGGCTACCCCAGTCGTCGGCCGCACCCGCTGACCTCCCCCGACGGATCTCTCCTGGGAGCACAACGAGTGACAGCGTCAATGGAGCGGCTCTGCGACTGGGTCGTCAATAAGGACAAGGTCTGGGTGCACGGCGACCGGATCACCGACGGCCACGTCGCTCTCGACATGCGCCTCACCCCAGGGCTCGACCCTGGCGAGGTCGGCCGGGACGGGCAGTGGGTCCTCCGCAAAGCGCAGCCCTCACGCTGGGTGGCTGAGCAGCACCCCGACCTCTCAGACGTCATTCCTGACCAGGCCGACGGCGCGGACTGGAGCGAGGTCGCCTGGTCGGCCTGGGTGACCAGCGGCCTGCGTATCGGCGCGCTACAGGGCGCCGCGGTGGCAGTGGACCACGGATGGCTCTCTCGCCTCCAACCCGGCTACCGGATCGAGGAGGCTCCCGGACACGGGCTCCTGCGGATCGTGACCAAGAACCCCGAGCCGTCGCTGCTGTCGGGCGGTGCCGCGCACCGAACGGTGATCGGTGTCGTGATGCCCACGCCCATCGAGGGTTCGGGTGCTGTCCTTGAAGCCATCGTGCAGGACATTGCCGGGTGAGCAAGCGGCCTCAGCTTCCAGGGGATCCCTCCGACCTGTACCTGCGCATCTCCTACGACGACGAGCTCTGGGACACCCCGCAGGCCGACACGCTGGAGCGGTGGAGTGTGTCCGTCCTCCACCGCCGGCGTGTGCACGACGGAAGCCAGGGGCCGACGGCCACGGGCAACTGCGTCACCGTGGAGTGCCCTGCGTGCACGGTCGAGGACGCCACCGTGGGGTCGATGACGTTCTACCGGGTCCACCTCGACCGCGGCCGGAATGCGTTCCGGGTGATGGAAGAGGAATCCGAGGAGCTGTACGAAACCGCCCAGGTGCTCCTCGAACCCGAGACGGGCTTCTTCACCAGCGAGGTCAGCGAGCTGGTGGAGTACGTGGGCTCCGCGCTGCTCGTCATGGACCGTGTGACGCTGGATCCCCCGTGGCATGGGCATGGACTGGCGGCCGTACTTGGCTGCGAGGTGATCCACCGGCTCATGGCCGGCTGCCGGGCCATCGCCTGCTCACCTGGCATCACCGACCTCAGCAGCCAGCGTCTGACAGACCAGGCCGAGTGGGACCGCGTGAACACCAAGATCGCCCAGGGATGGCAGAGCCTCGGATTCCGCCTCTACCGCGACAACGTCTATCTCCTCTCGCCCGCCTCGCAGGACCTGGAGGAACAGCGCGGCGCCCTTCGAGGGCGGCTCGCAGAACTCGGTGCCTCCTGGCGGAAGGGGCACATCATGACTGGCCTCGCCGCCACGGGAGGCGGGCACGCCAGGGGTCGGGCTAGGCGCGGGCGGGGGGCAGTTCGTAGCGGCTGACGGCCAGGTATGTCTCCGGTGTCGCCGATTCGAGGAGACCCACGTTTCCCTCCAGGTCGAGTTCTGGCTCCCGGGGACGGCGTAGAAGGTCACTCCAGTTGCTTGCCGCACCCTGCTCATAGGCGTCGCGGAGTAGATAACGCAGCCGTGGGCGGGCTTCCTCCTGCTGTTCGCGGAAGATGCGCCGCTGGGTGAGCCCCTGTTCTTCCTGGGCCTCGTCGCTGAGTTCCAGGTGGGCGGCCGGCTGGTCCTCGGCGCGCAGTCCTGGGGTGCGCCGGGCGATGGCGAGGTCCTCCTCGTGGAGGCGCTCGCAGGCGGCGAACAACTTCCGAGACATGCCGAGGTGGACCTCAGTTCCGGGGATGCGGCAGCTCAGGAAGTCGTCGAGGCCCATTGAGCGGATACCGGCGCGCAGGGTGTGCTCCTCCGCACCGGTCACTGCTCGGCGGGCGTCGGCCCGCATGGCGAAAGTGAGGCCATCGCTTTCCAGGGGCGTGGTCAGCCCGGAGCGCCGGTGACGGGAAGCGCGGTCGGCGGGAACGGGCACGGTACGCAACTGTGAGGCGGGAGCCGAGCGTAGCGCCAGGTAGGCGAGCATCTGGGCGCGGGCCGCGCCGATGAGCGCGTCGTCGCTGTCGCCGAGGTGGTCTTCCAGGTTGCCGGGGCCCGCCGCGTCGTCGGCGGTATCGGACCCGTCGGGGGCGAGCGGCGGCTGGCCGGGGTGCAGGTCGTGGTCGATGGTCAGGAAGAGGTCGTCACCGGGTCGTACGGACGCCCCGACCAGGACGGTGCGGTGCGCGTACGCGCCGAGGACGTTGCTGCCGGCCGTCAGCTGCGCCCACCCCTGGCGAAGTGTGCCGACACCGACATCGCCGCCCTTGGCCTCGATTAGCCAGTACAGCTCCTCTGCCTCGTGGTGCCCCCACAGGTCGGGCAGCTTCTTCTTCGGATCTTTGAACGTCTTGTGCAGAGCCGGGACGGGGCCGCCGAGTTCGAGGTGTTCGGTCTGGCCGAGGCCGAGCAGCGAGCGGCAGGCCCACTCCGTCATCGTCATGCCCAGCCGGTAGCCGGCGGCATTCTTCGCGCTGCGCTCGGTACCGTGGGCGTAGACCGGGTTCCAGGTGAGGCGCCTGCCCTTAGCGCCTGGCACGGGATGTCGGGGCTTCACGGGATGCGCGCCGAGGTAGGCGTACAGCGGGGAGATCCGGGCGAGGAGTTCCCCGTGTGCGTAGCGCGGCTGGTTCTGCAGGTGCGGTGTGACGTCGCGGCCGACTTCGGTGGCGGCCTTGATGATTTCCCGCCATGTGGTGGTCGGCGCGTACCAGCCGTCGGCCGCCGGGAATCCGTCCGATCCGGTCCACGCCTTGTGCTTGGCCGTCCGCCACTGCCTCCGGGGCTTGTCTGCAGGTCCGTTGCGAAACAGGACCGGTATGTCGAAGCTGTCGGCGTAGGTCAGCGGCGGCTCGTCGGGGACGTGTGCGGGGATCATGCGGATCACTCTGGCACGGCTCAGGATCCTTCCTGCCGCCGGGCGGCGGGCCGCCGATCGGCTTGACTCCCGTCGGCATGGCGCATTCACGGCCATGCCGAAGGCGACCGGCGTTGTTGGCCTGTCCACACGCCTGCCCGCGTTGCACTGCTCACGGTCGGTCGGGCCAGAAGGTCGACAAGGGGAGCCGGACGGAGGGCAGCTGAACCGCCTGGATTGGTCCGAGAGCGGCTGCAGCAGCGCGAAGAGCTTGGTCGTAGGAGCCGGAGCCAAGGACTTCAGCAGAACAGGCAGGACAGTTACCGGGGCGGCGGGCATGACCGGCGCTGCGATCTCCGGAGCCTCGGACGTGCGCGAAGGCGTCGTCGGGAAAGTCGGCTCGCACGGCATGCCAGACTCCGAGGCGCTCGTCGTCGGGTAGCCCGGCCGCTACGGCAGGGCGCATTGGAGGCAGCAGGCGACCGTGGTCCTGGACAAGAAACACCCGGTCGGTGAAGTCGACGCTGTCCCCCTCAGGACGCTCCTGCTCCAGCCACGCGTGCGCCTCCTCGCGGGTGCCCGGCCCCCACAGATAATCCGTCGGGAACCGCGTGGTCTCGTAGCGGGTGTCGAACTCCGCCCAGTGAGCATCGTCCCAGCGACTGCCCGGTACGAAGGGGATGGCGCGCACCACGACGTGCTGGTACTCGTCGTCCTCCTGATCTTCCATGGGACCGGGGGCGGCGAGAGCGTGGGCGGGCTCCATCCGAGCCCGCCCGGAACCGTTCCAGCTCAGCACGGCGACCTCCCGGCGCAGAGGTGCCGGGTACAGGCGCCCACCCGGAGTGGCTTGCCCCCACAGCTGGTTGATCAGTTCCGCCAGATCCCGCACCGTTCGGGCCGCCTCGACGGGGGTGTCGACATGGTGGCCCGAGGGATGGGCAACGTAGTTACGCAGCCTGGCCAGCGCCTCCTCGACCGCGCGGCTGCGCCGCCCGCGGAGCAGACCTGCCGTACGCGCCCACAGGCGGAGCCCGTGCAGCATCCCGTTGAACTCGATGGCCTGGGTGTCGACGACCAGCTTCGCACGTTGTCGCGTCATCCTGTCTGCACGCTTCTTGACGTCGTCGTACGACGAGACGGTGTAGGAGACGTCCGGGGCCTGGGGGACGCGGAAGGTGATGGTGCCGGCGCACCATTCCAAGAAGCGGTCTCGCAACGCCTGCTCGTAGATGAGGAGCGCCTGGTCGCCGACGATGGTGTACACGTCGTAGCACAGCACGCCGTAGGCGAAGACGGTGCGCAGCCGCTCGAAGGAGTCGCGTGTTCCGGCCGCGACACCCGCCGTCAGGTCGCAGTCGGCGATCTGACGCTGCTGGAACTCCGCAGCGTCCTCGGGCTTCATACGGCCGCCGAGCCCGTAGGGATTGAACGCCAGCGACAGATCATCCGCGGCGCGCAACTCCTCAAGCGACCGGATCTCCATGTACTTCTCCTCACGATGGGAAACGGGCCAGCATGCACCTACAGGCCCCCGGTCGGCCACCCCTTTCCTTGGTGTGACTTGGTGAGGTCGACGCGAAATGACTCGGAACGGCAGTTGACCTTGGACAACGAAGCCAGTCGCTCTGTCACCCAATCGAGGCGTTTGACCTCGGGATCGGGCTCGTGTAGTTCGATGCGTACGCGGCGCCGGTCGCCCTCGGCGGGGAGGAGTCGCTCGAATGCGGAGTAGATCGCCTGGAGCATCTGCCCCGACCGCTTGCCCTACTTCTTGTAGTAGGAGAGGTCTTCGCACAGCGAGTAGGCCAGCTCCCAGTCGGACTGCTGGTAGAAGCTGGCCTGACTGGACTCCTTCAGGGAGTCTCACGGGATACCAATTCCGGTCCGCCTTATACACCTTGACGGGCCGGGCCAGTCCGCGTGTCACGGACGGAACGTCGCCGCCCTTGCGCTCGCGGGGGCGAGCCAGGGCAGCTGCACGGCTGGGCACGGGGTCGGGCATCAGATCACCTCAACTCCGGCGATCTTGGCCGTTGTTGTGTAGCGTTGCTCCTGCGGACAGAGGGCAGGTCATTCTGCCCTTTCGTGCGTCCGACCGGTCTTCGCGGTCGGCTATTAAATGGGTCAGTTAACGGGCTGCTGCGAGACGCGCGCACCCGCCGGTTTCTGGCGCATTTTTTATTGAAGGCACCTGGGCCACGATCTGAAGGGTGAGAGTAAGACGGGCGCTGCAACGCCCACCTGGATGATTGCTCGCGTCGGCAGTCTCTCAGCACCAACCACGAAGTTAGTGGTCGGACTGAGGCTGCCTGCTTCCAGTTCGGCCCGTCGAGCTGGAGGCGCTTAACAGATGGACTGGAACTCCATCACCCTGTTTGTCCTCGGGGCATTCGGCATTCTGAGCCTGTTCGTAACGATGCTGACCTCGCTCGCGAGACAGCTGCCCGAGCTAGCGAATGCCCTGTGTGCCGCGTGGTCCTCATTTCGGCGGCCCCGACGAGCATCGCGAGTTGAGCGACAACGACCCCTAGAAGATGCCGCCGGTCAGGAATTGAGCCGACAGCCAGGCGCAGAAGGCGAGGAGCACGAAGCGACGCAGACGCACGGTGCCGGTGACTGCCGGTCGGGGCTCGTCGTGTCGGCCGATACCGAACCACTTCCAGACGTGCTCGGAGAGGGTGTCTCCTCGGTCATCGGGGACAATGGTGACTCCTTCGATCGCACCGAACGCCCCGAGCCAGCCAACCCAGAGCTACGACCAGATATCCATGTCGGCCGAGAGGGACTCGAACCCCCACCAGTCACAGGCTTTGGAGACTGGCGCTCTACCAGTTGAGCTATAGACCCTCGTCGGTTCACAGAAGGCCGGTGTCCCTCGGTCCTGCGGAACCTGTGATCCATGCGCCGCCGCTTATCGGCCAGCGCGAGGGCGCCCCTCGTGCGTCGATCCGGCCTGGTGATGAAACCCGCAGAGCGCTCGAAGGGTTGGTTTCGCGAAGGGGCATCACCAGGCACACAATCTGGTCCACGTCCGTGGCCAGGGGTGTTGCCGACCGACCCAATCGAGCGGTTCACGCAGGCCGCGTAGGTCCATCTGAACCGCCGAGACCATCCACGAATTGACGAGCGGCCCGGACGGTGGTCACGGGTCCCCGTGTTCTTCATCCGGAGCAGCGCCCGCCGGACAACCACGTGACCGCTCACGCATGGATGCCAGCACCCACTGGCCCGGCTGCACCTTCACGATGTTGATGTCCGTGCCGGCGCTCTCGGCCTCCAGCGTCCTCCTGCAGTCCTACGCGCTGGGCAGGTCGTAGCTCACCGCCAACGTGCGCTTCTTGCCGTCCTGTACCCACCGGACCCGGTAGTTGCTCCCTCGTCGGCTTGGTGTGCCACGACCAGCCGCGATTCCACAACCTCGCATCCAGGACTGAATGGGTGGCCCTGCCACGGTCAGAATGAGCCGGGCACTGTGGCAGCGGCGGTGAGGGCCGGACCGTCGCACGCCTCCGAAAATCAAAGTGATCACTTCTCTGTCTCCCCTACCCTGCCGGACACCGACAGCCCCTCCTGACGAGGACGCCCCGATGACGAGCAACCCTGCCGTGCGCCCGGAGATCATCGACTTCTACACCCGGTCCGACGAAGCCGCACGGCTGCAGACCACTGCCACAGGCACCCTGGAGTTCGCGCGCACCCGCGAATTACTGCGCCGCCACCTCCCGCCGGCGCCGGCCCGCGTGCTCGATGTCGGCGGTGGTCCCGGAACGCACGCCCGGTGGTTGGCCGACGACGGCTACATGGTGCACGTCGTGGACCCAGTCCCCAAGCACGTCGCCCAGGCAGCCGCCATCGACGGCGTGACGGCCCAGCTGGGCGACGCCCGCCGCCTCACCGCCGCGGACAGGACGTACGACGTCGTTCTGCTTCTCGGCCCGCTCTACCACCTCCACGACAAGACCGACCGGATCTCCGCGCTGACGGAGGCGGCACGCGTGGCCCGGCCTGGCGGACTCATCGCCGCGGCGGCGATCTCCCGGTATTCGCCCCTCCTCGACTACATCGCGACCACCGGTATCACCGAGGCCGCGATCCAGGACGGGGTCCGTGACACCCTGGCCCAGGGGCGCTACGCCGGACAGCGCGGCTTCACCGTCGCCTACTTCCAGACCTCCGCCGAGCTGAGCGCGGAGGTCACGGAGGCCGGTCTTACCGATCCCCGCCTCTACGGAATCGAAGGACCCGGCTGGGTGGCGGTCAAGGCCATCGAGAAGTACACCAGCGCCAACCTCATGGGCACGGACATGTACGAAGCGGCCCTCTCCGCGGCGCGCATCGCGGACCCGCACGCTGCCCTCACCGATGCCTCCGCCCACATTCTCGCCATCACCGGGCCCTGCCCGGTCTAGGGTGCCGCCTCATGACGCTGCTGATCGTGGGTGGGTCCGGGTTCCTGGGCACCGAGCTGGTCCGGCAAGCATTATCGGCGGGGCGCCCGACGGCCGCGACCTATACGACCAGGCCCGGCATTGCTCCGGGGGTTACTTGGCGCCGCCTCGACCTGCGGGATCCAGGGAGCGTGGAAGCGGTCGTGGCCGAGGTGAACCCTCGCGTCATCGTCAATGCATCGAGCGGCGGGGCGGACTGGGCAGTCACAGCCGAGGGACCCGTCCGCCTCGCGATCGCCGCGGCGAAGGCCGGAAGCAGAATGATCCAGGTCTCCACCGACGCCGTCTTCTCCGGCAAGAGTCACGTTCCCTACGACGAACACTGCAGGCCCGACCCCATCACCCCGTACGGAGCGGCGAAGGCCGCCGCGGAAACGGTGCTTCTGCTCCATCCGGACGCCGCCGTGGCCCGCACCTCGCTGATCATCGGCGACGGACAGTCCGAGCACGAACGCACTGTCCACGAACTGGTCACCGGCACCCGCGAAGGCGTCCTCTTCACAGATGACTTCCGATGCCCGGTCCACGCGAGTGATCTGGCCGCAGCGCTCCTCGAACTCGCGTCGGGCGACACGACCGGCGTCCACCACCTCGGCGGGAACCAGGCTCTCAGCCGGCACGAACTGGGCGTGCTCATCGCCCGACGCGACGGACTCGACGCATCGCGACTGGCCACCGGCTTGCGGGCCGACAGCACCCTTCCCGGGCCCCTCGAAATCCGCCTCGACAGCCGCTCGACGCAGCGCAAGCTGCGCACCACGCTGCGGGGCGCGCACCAGTTCCTCGTCCCCACAGCCTGAAAGGCCGATGGCATGGCGTCGGCCCTCCTTCGCTTCGTGGTTCTGGGCACGCCGGATGCGGCACGACTCGGTTCGATAGCAGCGACTGGAGTTAGTCGCCGCAAGTCAGCGCGGGGCGGACGACTGGATTCGCTGTTGTGGGATCTCATTGCGCTCGGCATGCACCAATGCTGTGACCTGCCGATCTCTGCTCTGTCTCACACCGATGGCCATGCTTCTGTCTCAGGAGCGTGGCCATTTCCTAGGTCGGTTCTGACGCGGGAACTATGCCAGGCGTTCGGTGCGCCTTCTGGGAGCCGTGGGCGGGCGGTCATGGGTACGCTTCCGGACGGGTGGGCCGGGACTTGGGGGTGCTGTGCGGGCAGGCGAGCAGGTGGCGGGGAGATATGCCCTGGTGGAACAGATCGGCCGCGGAGGCATGGGGGAGGTGTGGAAGGCCCACGACCTGGAATCGCGTGCGTTCGTGGCCGTGAAGCTGTTGCTGGCCGAGGTGGGGGACGAGGAGGCTGTGGCCCGGTTCCGCCGCGAGGCCCGGATCGGTTCGCGGATACGGCACCCGGGAGTCGTCCCCGTGTACGACGCAGGTCAGGACGCGGGGCAGCCGTTCATCGTCATGGAACTCCTAGAGGGCTCGGACCTGAGTTCGCTGCTCGACCGGACGCCCGGGGGCCTGCCGCTGCACGAGGCCGTGCACTTGGCCTTGGAGATCTCCGAAATACTCGCCGCCGCGCACGAGGAAGGCGTCGTACACCGGGACCTCAAGCCCGCGAACCTCTTCCGCGAGACCGACGGACGCGTGAGGATCTGCGACTTCGGCATCGCCCGAACCGCCGACTCGACCACCGGCCTAACGGTGACAGGACAGGCTTTCGGTACCCCGGCATACATGGCTCCCGAACAGTGGCGCGGCGCCCAGGTCGATGCCCGCTGCGATCTGTACGCCTTCGGGTGCGTGCTCTACACGCTGCTCACCGGGTCCCCGCCCTTCAGCGGTCACCAGCACTTCCTGATGCGCCAGCACTTGGAGGTCACGGCACCTCCACTACGGAGCCGGCGCGCCGATGCCCCCTTCGAACTGGACAGGCTCGTAGCCGCGCTGCTGCAGAAGGACCCGGCACGGCGCCCGAATTCAGCGCGGGAGGTGTCGGCGGTGCTGTCGCGGATCCGGAACCTGCCCGGCGGGATCCTCCCCGTGGCCCAGGCGCTCGGCGGCCACCCGATCGAGGGCCCACTCGTGGCCGGGCTCCTGGCGCGGGTCAGGACCTCGACGGAAGTCTTCACTCTCGCCCAAGCGGCCTATCTGGCGACCCGGGTGAGTCCCGCGCTCGCTCTGGAGCTGGTGGAGGCCGCCGAGTCACGGATGTGGGAGCTGGAATCCGATCCGGCAGCCTTCATGGCCGCGCTCCGCGAGGTATCCCTGTGCTGGAACACTTTGGCGCCGCGAAGGGTGTCGAGCCTGGTGGCCGCAGCGACGGAACGGTTCGGTCACATCCAGTGGTTCGCGCGCAAGGTCTCCGAGTTGCCGAGGTTCGACATGAACCGCGAGATGGCAGCGGTCCGGAGTCGTCCGCCCGGGAAGGAGGCCGACCAGGCGTGGGCCAAGCTGATGATCTGTATCGGGGACACCAAGCTGGCCATGTCCTGGCTGGGCAGAATCTCGGATCCGGTCGCACGCGAGCAGGCCCTGATCCATATCGCCGAGAACGCGTCGGACAGGGACATGGACGAGGCCATGAGGACGCTCTCCATGCTCTCCTTCCAGTGGGCCTTCATCCAGGGCCTGGCCGCCATTTCGTTCCGCCGGGGAACCCATTGGTCCGATCCGGCCGGGGCCGGACACTTCCTGGAATGGGCCCGCAAGGAAGAGGCCGCTTACCTCCCTGAGTCCGAGCCCGACCAGGAAGACGGCCGGACCCTCATGTCCAGCGCCATCGAGCGCGCCGACCGGTGGGTCCGCCTACATGAAAGAGCTGTCCACCGGCGGGCTCCGCTCGACGGAACGACTGCGCGTGCCCGGGGAGCAGCGATCCCCGACCCGCCTGTCAGCCACCAGGTGCTGCTGGACTTGGCGTACGAATGTTTCGGAAAACCCCACCCGGGCCCGTTCGGCACCGAGCTGATTAACGCCGTGAGCACACGTGCGCCCGTTCCGCTGGAGCTCTTGGACACCATCACCGCGTAACTTTCCGGAGCAGGTGCGGATGGCCTATCTCGTCGAAGAGCTCCTGCAAGGCTGTTGGAGGCTCTACCAGAGGTTCGAGGGTGTGTCGGCCCTTGCTTCGAGCACCAACACGTGAGCGATAGAGAGGGGTGTCGCAGATCCCACAGTTGTGTAGGTCTCGCGCTTCGCTGCATACGCCGAGGCTGTGATCTGCGACTTCTCGCGGTGTCTCACGCTGCTTCATCTGCGGTTGTCTCGGCTCGCGGTGCATCCCCGCCAGGTTTGCTGAGGCCGCTCCGGACGGGCAGATCGCTGACCTGCGGTGTCTCACGGCCCGCTATCACCCGGGACGGCTGTGCGGTCGGCTGTGTGGGGGTGCCGTACGGCGGGAAATGCGGAGGTCGTTCTGATGTTCGACCGCAACATCACGCTGCGCGGGGGCATCGCCCCGGTCCGCGCCCGCATTCCCAAACTCCTGGCGGATGCGCTCTCCGGGGCCCGTCTTCGACGGTGCCGTCCCCCTGGCCGAGATGCCGGACGGTTATCGGGCGATGGACGACCGGTCGGCGCTGAACGTGCGCATCACCGCCAGAGTGCGGGGGCCGGCGGCACGGGTGTGGTTCCTCTCGTGCCGCGTGGTGCCCTCGTGATGTCAGGCGGCGCGCTTCACGTGGCGGACCAGCCACATCAGCAGGGCGTCCAGGTCGGCGGCGGCCGAGAGGACCCGGTCGACCGCCTCGGGGGTGTGCAGCCACTGCTCGCAGCCGAGGGGACGGGCGGCGATCAGTGAACGGTGGCGCAGCAGGTTCGTACGGGAGTGGTCCGTCGGATAGCCGCGCGGGGGGCGTTTCATCACGTCCCCGGAGATGTCGTAGCCCTTCTTCCGCAAGTCCGCGACGATGGCGGACAGTTCGCGGCCGCTCCCCTCGGAGGCCACGGCTTTGCGGAACATGTCCACCTGGCCGGGATCGGGGTACCACCAGGCGCCCTGGATCCGCAGGCCGTCCAGAGAGAACCGGAGACCGATCTCGATCTTGCGGCCGAGCCGGATCACCGCGCACTGGTGCTGCCACCACCAGGAGTTGGTGCGGTAGTGCCAGACGGAGAAGTCCTCGTACCGGGGGTCGGTGTCCGCGACCTCGTTGAGCAAGGCGATCATCGGCTGCCGGACCAGGCGTTCGCGGTCCGCGCGGTAGCGCTCGCGGGTCGCGTGGGTCGGCTCGCCCTGGAGCTGCCACAACACGTCCATGGACTGCTCCGGCCAGCCGGTGAACTGTCCGCCCATGCGCGCAGGTTAGCTCACCCGTGATCCGCGCGCCGAGAGTGAGACGGGTAGGGAGGCGTAATCTCAGACAAGGTGGGAGGTGCTGCGGTGGGGCTCACCGGCGAGTTCGATGTGCCGTTCGCGATGGGCGAGTTCGTCGAGAAGCACGGAGAGTGCAGCCGATATGAAGCGGGCGGTGAGATTGTGCAGCCGAACTTGAGATCCCACAGCTGTCTAAGGACAGCAGTTGTCCGCCGACATCGAACCCAGTCCGTGGAGTTCCTTGCCATCCAACGTAGTCGTCGCAGGTCATAGCGGTGGTGAGCGGGGACGGCCTCACCGACGCCCTTGTCAATCAAGTTAGTCGCCGCAGGTCAGCGCGGGGCGGACGACTGGATTCGCTGTCCAAGGACAGCAGTTCGCCGGGGGCAGACAGGAAAGATCGCGGAAAGACTGGCCAACGTGCGTGAGGGCATGTCAACCTAGACGACCTTGCAAGAAACCCCAGGTCAGAGAGGTGATTGCCCGTGACCGTAGCGCCCGTGGGCTCCGGTTTCGCTACCACCGTTGAAGCCCTGCGGCTGCGTGAGTGGCAGCTCGGACCCGGCCAGCCCACGCTGGTGATGGACCAGTTCTCCGCAGAGGACTTCCACCTGATTGTGGACGACCGTGCGGACGTGCACGTCAGCTCGAAGGACGGCCGGTTCTACCTCGGTTGGTTCCCGCTCGGCCGTCCCGGTACGGACGGTGAGGGATGGAAGATCGCTGTGTCCGGCACGGCCAAGGTGCGTGGTTACCACCTGTCGTTCGACATCGAGACGCCGGCCGACATCGTCGCCGCCGCCGTGGCGCGTGTGCTGGAGACCTCACGTCGTGTACGACAGCGCGCCCACGAGTAGTTCTCGCCCGGGCGGCCGGTCAGATGTCGGGCCCCGCCCTTTTCACCGCTCACTGTTTCCGCTCACCCCAGGAGGCTGTTCGTGACGACCCCGGAGATGACCGTCGGTGATCTCATCGACCTGCTGTCAGCCTGCGACCGGGATGCTCCGGTCCGCCAGGCCATGAACCCCTTCTTTCCGATGGCGCACCGCCTGGCGCAGGTCGTGCAGTCCGTGGATGAGACCGGCCGGACCGTCGTCTACCTCGCCGAGGGGCGGGACGAGGACGCACAGCTCGGACATCTGCCGCCCGAGGTCGCCATCGCCCTGACCTGGCAGGGCCCCGTCCAGGCACCCCCGCGCCGCCCCCGCCGCCGTGCCGGCGGCAACTAGACCCGCACCGACCCCTTGGAGGCGCCCCTGTACCCCGACTTCCCGCCCGACCCGTCCATTCCGCCCGGCGGCCAGCCCGCGTTCTGGGTCGGCCCCCGGCATCTGGCCGGTGACGACGGATGCCTCTACGACGGCGTTGCCGACACGCTCTCCGGTCTGGGCTGGACGAGCCTGACGATTGTCCGCGGACGTCATGAGCCGGACGAGGAACCCCAGGACCGCCAGGTCCTGCGCAGCACCGTTCTGCACATCAGCTCCGACACCCTCCGATGGGCGCAGTGGAGCCTGGCGGACGAGCCGTTCCACCTGGGAGACCTGCCGATCGCCTGGCAGATCTCCGCCCGCGCGGACACCAGCAGCCCGCTCGCGTCGTGGTCGTGCTACTTCACCACCGACGTCCCAGGCGAGGCTGTGGCCGACTTCCTCGTCGCGCTCGACGCCCGAGACCAGCCCGCCGTGCCGTTCGCCGGACCCGAACTGGTCCTCGACGCCGTAGCCGCACACGGCTGGCTCCGCGACATCGACCAGCCCGACGCGGCAGCGACGGACCCGACGTTCACCTCGCACATCAGCCTCGGCGAGGTACCGCCCCTCATCCAGGACGCCGACCCGCGCGCCCTGACGACCGAGGCCGACGAGCCAGGACCAGTCGGATGGCAGGCATGGGCCGAGCCCGCGCTCGGCGCCCCCTGCCTGTGGGCGGCCTCCTTCGGAGCCAGCGCCCCGCACGACCTCGTGGCAGCTTTCGCCACTTCCCTCAGCTCGACCGCACCGGTCCTGCGCCAGGTGCTGCCCGAGGCCACCCGGGAGCGACTGCTGCGGGCGCCGGCCTAGCCATCGACGGCGCACCTAACCAGACGGAAGAAACCCGGTCCCCGAACAGGGGCCGGGCTTCTGGTATTTCCCTCCGGGGCTCGGGCGAGCCATCGAGTCGGAGGACGGCGACCGGGGCGACGAGTACAGGGTGTCGGGCCTGCCCGGTGATCGTCTCCGGCCCCAAGGCGGGGAAGTGCGGTGAAGCGGGGGTCTGCTCGGTGTATTGAAGCGGATCGGGTGATGTCGGTTGATTGCCTGACAGGTAGCGGCTGGGTCCGATAGATGTGTGCACATGGACGACTCCACGCCTGGTGAACGCACTCCCGCAGATGGCGAGCCCGCGCCCTCTGACGAGAAGTCGAAGAGCTGGTACGCGAAGCACAAGCCGAAGATCCGCGTCATCGGCGGTGTGACTCTGAGCGTAAGTCTGGCCGTGGTCGCTTACCTCGCAAGGCAGGGCTCCACAAGGCATGAGGTCGAGGACATCGCGGATTATGAACCGGCCTCCGACGATGAAGCTACGGAGCAGCCTCGCCAGTCCTCGCCTGCCCCTGACCGCGACCCCTTCCTCAGAAGGCTCCCTCCCGGTCAGCACGCCAGCGAAGAGGCCAAGGCGAGGTATAGGGAGTTGACGGGGAACGAGCTTCCTGACGGTTACACCGTGGTTCGCCGCTGGATGTACGGAACCGCAGCCTGACCACCGCACTGGTGTCCGTCAAAGCGGAACAAGCACAGCACTGCTGCCCCCGACCGTCCTGGTCGGGGGCAGCAGTATGTCGAGGCCGGTCAGCTGGCTGCCGTGGCCTTGGTGAGGGCCTTGTCGAGGTGGCGGTCGACGAGGGCCGGGGAGCCGGAGACGATCAGCAGCAGGCTGCCGTCGCGGATCGCGGTCTGCTTGACCACGGTGCTCCGTCCTCCGGCGGAGAACGTCAGGAGCTGGCTCCACTGCTCGTCACCGAGGCCGTGGGGCGCGGGCAGCTTCTGCGAAGCGATGTCGATCGGGGTGCCGCCCGCGACGACCTGGTAGGTAGGGCATCCGGTCATGGCGTCGAAGATCCGGCCGATGCCGTCGGACAGCTTGGTCGCGCCGTCGCTGTACAACTCCTCCGAGAACTCTGAGGAGCTGCCGCCGTAGGTGAAGGCCGTCTTCGCTTTGCGGGGGAAGGTGAGCGTGGCGCCGGTGGCCGCGTCGCCGCCCAGTTCGCTCAGGGCTGGGCAGCCGATGACGGTGACGTCGTCGTGGTGGGCGGGGCGCTCCGGATTGCGCAGGTAGCCGCTGCCGAGGTCGCGCTGGTCGAGCAGGCGCGTCTCCAGCGCGGCCGACGTCAGCGGAGCAGCCTGGGTTGTGTCGGCCGGCGACCCGGTCCGAGCGGTGGCGGCGGTGGCGTGCTTGGCGCCGGTGGTGTCGGTGGAGCAGGCGGCCACGGTGAGGAGGGCGGCGGTGATGCCGAGGACGGTGGTGGCGACGCGAACGCGCATGACGGAACTGACCCCTTGGTGCTGGACGACGGGTGGTCAGTGCGGGCCCGCGGGCCCGGTGGGGTCGTAGGGAGTGGAGGTCAGTGCCCGAGGTGGCGCAGGCAGTCCTCGAACGTGGCGTGCGTCGCGTCCGCCGGTCCGCGGTTCCGGTTGAACCAGGCGGTGTCGAGGCGGGTTTCCTGCTGCTGGTGACCGACCCGGCACCGCAGCCAGATCTGGTCGCGGGTGGAGAGGATGAGCCAGTCCCGGTACGCGCCGCACTCGGCGCAGGCGACCATCTCGCCGTCGAGGACGAGCGGCTGCTTCCACGGCATCATGGTGCCGTCGACCTGGTCGTGGCTGGGTACCCGCAACTCCGGCGGAAGGAAGTCGTCCACCACCGCGGTCGGCTCGATGTGTTCCGGCTCGGCCGGCGGCACCCCGATCCCGGGCGGGACCTCGTTCTGCAGCCGCGCCGACAGCTCGAAGAACCGGCGCTGTTCCTCGCTGGGCTCCTTGGCCCGGCGGCGTATTCGCTGAAACACCCTGGCGTCCTCCTCTACCTCGTCACCTCGTCATGCGCGCTTCATGATCGTGCCCCACGCCCCCGGCGGTTTCAATTCACAAAGTCCACAGTCGCCTTCGAGCAGGTCATCAGGCGTTTTCCGCCTCCTGGGGGCGCGGATGACGAGTGGGCACGGCGCGTGTCTCCGAGCGGATGAGTGCTGTCCCCTCGGCGTGCCCGAACACGCCACGTCGGCTTCGACCGCCCAACTTCGCGTCGCCAACTGGCTCGAGTCGCCGCACCTGCGCCCTTGCGTTCCTCCTGAGTGTGCACAGCGCCCGTGACCCACAACGCGGGCCTGAACGCCGCCGGGGTCCGCTGTGGCGTACGGCCATGCTGGGTCGCGAGCGGGGCGGTGGCGGTACGCCTGCTCCCGGTCGTGCGCTGAGGCTGCACCCCGGCTGGCAGAGCTCACCGGGCTTTGCCCGATGTCTCCTCCCCGCTGCGGCGGCGGCCGGGCGCGGAAGTCTGGGTGGCCGTCCTGCGAGTTGCGGACTGGACCCCAGCGGTGCCGCTCTCGGACAGGGGCGAGGCGTCGGCGGGCAGATCGGCCGTCCGCCGCATCCGCCACACCAGCACGTCGCTCACCGACTCCGCGGTGCCGAGTTCACGACGCCCGACCGCAGCGGACAGAAGAGCGGCGGGATCGTGGCCGGCGGCTTCGGCTTCCGCGATGGTCGCGGCCAGGGCGTACCAGCCGGGCTCGGCGAGGATCCGCTCCGCGAGCCCCGGCAGCGCTTCGCGCAGCAGCACGGTCTGCCGCTGGAGCACCGGCCGGCTCAGACGTCGGCCCCGCTGGTAGAGCACGCCGAGCGGCTGAGCGGCGGCGGCCCGGTAGGCGGTGCGCAGATGCCCGGCCGCCTGGGCGGCGGCTTCGGCCTGCTGGGCATGGCCCTTTCTCGCGTGCCAGTGGGCGGCGGCGGTGATGAGGAAGAACAGCATGTCGATCGCCATCGCGGTGGTGGCACCGTCCTCACCACGGCCGAGGGCGGGCCCGCCGTGGACGAGGTCGCGGGCGGCCTGCCGCATCGCGCGGTCGTGCCCGCGTACGGCGCGCACGTGGGAGCGGGAGGCCCGCTCGAATGCTGTTGCGGCGTCTCGCAGTTCGCGGCGGGTGTGTGCGGCGGAGGTCTTCGCGAGCGCGTCCAAGACCTCGCCGGCGGCGGCGATGTGGGCGGCGGCGACCGCGTCGTCGCCGTGCTCGACGATGAGCACGGCCTGCCACGCGGCCGATGCCGTCCCGCGGCGGGCGGAGGCCGGTGCACCGGGCCCCGTACGGACCATGTCCTCCTTCCGTGGAGTCGGCTCGGCCCCGGTGCCGCCGGACCAGCGCTCCCGGATCCGGGGCAGCGACAGGTCGGGGGCCAGGCGCGCGCCGGGGTAGAACACCGGCTCGCCGTCCTTGTTCAGGTCGTCGGGCAGAGCGACCTTGTATCCGAGGAGGTCTCCGGAGGGCGCGGCGCGCTTACGGATCAGGAGACCGGCGGCGGCGAGCCGGTCGAAGAACTCCTCGTCACTCCTCGCACCGGACACCGCGCGCCGTACCGTCTCGCGCAGCTCCTCGCGGGCGGTGCGCTCGCGACCCTGGCGTTCGGCCTTGTGGCGTTCGGCGCTGGTGGGCCGCTGGGCGGCGGTGCCGTCGCCGGAGGCGACCTGGTGGAGGCCGAGTTCCTTCTCGATGAGGCGGCACTCGGCCTGGGCGCGTTTGCCGGAGCGGAAGTCGTCGGGGCGGCTGCCGTCCTCGCACACCAGGGTGGCGACGATGTGGATGTGGTCGTCGGCGTGGCGTACGGCGGCCCAGCGGCAGCCGGGCTGCCCGTCGCCGGGGTCGATGCCGGTGGCGGCCACGATCCGCCGGGCGATCTCACCCCATTCCTCGTCGGACAGGATCCGGTCGTCCGCCGTCGCGCGCACGGAGGTGTGCCAGACGTGCTTGGCCGGGCGGGCATGCTTCGGCAGGGCCATCACGGGCTGGTCCAGGAGCTGCTGCAGGTCTTCGAGGGTGGCGTTCGGGTCGCGGCCGGGGTCGGGGGCCATGCCGTCGAAGGAGGCCACGAGGCGGGGGTCGGTGTGGTCCTCGTACTTGCCCGTGTCGTAGAGGTACTTGAGGAGGCCGAAGGTCCGTGATCCGACGTTGTTGACGCTGGGGATCATGCGCCGTGGCGTTCGATCAGGCGTGTGGCGGCTGCATGCGCGGTGTCGGCGGCCCGCCGTACGGCGGCGACGGCCGCATCGAGCTGGGGAGCGTCCGCGCCGGAGTTGAGTGCCTTGACGGCCTGGTTGAGGTTGCTGCCGGCCCAGCCGAGCCGACGCCGGCTGTCGAACAGGGCTGTGATCACTTCGCGTTCGTCGGCTATCTCGGCGCTGGTTCGGTCGAGGTCGCGGGCTGCGGCGAGCGCGGCGCGGGCGAGGAACCCGGCGACGGACAGGTTGCATCGGGCGGCGGCGGACTTGATCAGCGCGAACTCTTCTTCGTTGAAACGAGTGTTGGGCTGGTGCAGGCGCTTCGTGGCGCGAGGCTGACGCGGACGCTGACGAGCGCGCACAGCGCGCTCGCGGTGGCTGCGGCTCTCGGTCGGCTTCTTCTCCTGTCCCGGCTTCGATCCGCCCTCGGTCGAAGCCTCCTGGACCTGCGCCCCCCGGTGCAGGTCCTCCCCGTCCCACTTGGGGGCGGGGTTGGTGGAAGCTACGCTTCCGCCCCAACTTGCTCGCCCCGAGACCGAGTTGGAGTCGGGATCAGGTTCCGGGGTGGTGCCGTTCTTGCGTGCGTTCGTCATCGGGATTCGGGCCTCGTGGAGCGGGTGCGCTGCTGGATGGTTGCGGCCAGCGCGAGGACATCGGCCGGGCCGGCAAGGACGCCGACCGGTCCGTCGGGGCGGTCCTGGACGAGCCACTGCCCGGTCGGCGTGAGGACGACGGCGTGTAGGAGTTGCTGGCGGACCAGGACGTCCGCCCAGGCATCGGCCTCGGTGACGGTGGGCTCGGAAGAACGAGGGGGACGCGGAATCACGGCGTACCTCCTAAGCGGGACGGTGGCCCGGCACGGAGCCGGGCCACGTTTGCGGATACGTGCTTTGAGCTGGGGTTTTGCCGGTTCAGCCGCACTCGGGGCAGCGCCCGACGTGGCTGTTGAGCGCGCGGGCCATCCGCTGTTTCGCGGAGGCAGCTTGCTTCGCGCTGGACTTCGCTGCCGGCCTGCCCGCGTGCCGCTCGGAGTGAGCGAGCATGAATCCGATCTCTCGCTCGTACTCCGCGCGGACGGTGTCGAACTGGTGGCAGGTCTTCATCGGGCGGTGCTCCTCGTCGTCGTGATGTCCTCGTTCCGCAGCTCCTGGAGGACGAGGCCGAGTCGGTCGTTCCCGACACCCGTCAGGCCCTGGCGGCGGATGATTTCGCGCAGCTGCACCCGGGTGATCGCTCCGTTGCCGTCCCGTTCGAGCAGGGCGGGAACGTGGGGGCGTACCTCGTGGACAAGCTGGCGCTCGGACTCGCCCAGCTCGCGTGCCGGGCGCTCCGTCTGCGGAGAGCGGGACCGGGTACGGTTGTCCTTGTTCTTCGTCCGGGACTTCCTGGCCGGCTTCCGGCGGAGTGGGACCTTGTGTCCTCGGTCCTGGGTGGTCTCGGTCCCGGACTCGGTGGCGGTCGGTCCTCGGTCCTCGGTGCTCTCGGTCCCCGACTTCGCGAGGCTCGGTCCCCGATGAGAATCTGAGTCCTGAGCTGCTACTTCTCGCGCGTTGCGATCGGTCCTCGTGGCCGCTGCGTCCCGCGCTGCGGCTTCTGGATCGGCGGGTTCGGTCCTCGGGACCGTGCCGTCTTCAGGAGGCTTGGTTCCCGCGGTCGTTCCCGTTTCGTCGCCCTCGGTCCCCGCGTCGACCTTGGCTTCCGGGTCCGCCTCCTCGGGGACCGGTCCCCGAGGAGTCCTCGGTCCTCGGTCCGGGACCGGCTCGTCGGAACCGTCGGGACCGGGGACGGGGACCGGCACATTCGATGTCGGCTGTGCGGGGACCGTGGCCGCCGATGCGCTGCTGTGCGCAGGGGACCAGGGAGAAGGGAGCGGGACCGTGGCGAGCGCGAGCGCGTGTCGCCGGGCGGCGAGCTGGTCGAGCAGCTGTGCCCGCTGGAGGGGGTCGGTGCCGACCGAGGCCCTGCCGACCGCCTTCGACAGGCGTCGCGTCAGCCGCCGGCCTCGACGGTTCCGCTGCTGCTCGGGTGTGCGCTCGGCGAGGCGGGCGGCGAGGGTGACCGCACGGGCGGTGGCTCGGTCCCGGGTGATCTGCGCGGCGTCGCGGTCTCGCGCGGCGATGCCCAGGCGGGACAGCAGCCGCTCGCGTGCCTCCCGGCCCAGGACGGCGATCAGTCCGTTCGAGGCGGCGCCGGGTGTGCGCAGGCGCAGTTCGATGCCCATGGCCAGGTGCCACAGCATCGCCGCCATGACCGGTCCGACGAAGGCGCGGACCGTGCCGCCGATGGGGCCGCTCTCTGCGTAGGCGGGGATCACCTGCACAGTCGTGATCACCCAGACCAGCGTGCCCGGCAGGCCGGGGGCGCCCTGGACGGCGAGGTTCTGCCGTGCCATCAGCGCGGTGGCGAACAATGCGAGTTCGGCGGCGGCGAACATGCCGGCGCGCTCGGCGGTGCCGGCCATGTCGAGGTAGTCGGCCGCGAACCGCCACGAGGTGTCGGCGCTGTAGGCGGTGCAGCCCAGGGCAGCGACGGCGGCGACCTTGACCGCCGGGCCGCCGAGACGTTTCTGCGCGCGGGTTCCCCGGCGCCGGACAGTCCAGGCGGTCAGCACGAGCGCGAGGGCGGCGGGGACGACGGCGGCGAGGAGGAGAGGGAGGTCCGGTAGCACCGAAGGCGAGGACGGGATGGGTCATGCTGCCTTTCCGAGAGGGGCCTGCGCCGGGGTCGACGTTGCCGGGCGGCCTGCCAGCTGCTGAGTGCCGGGAGCTGCGGGCCCGGGGGTGCCCTTGGCCTTGGAGGTCTTCTTCCGCTTCTTCTTGGAGTGGGGCACGCCGTAATTACGGTCGCGGTCGAGGACCTTGTTGGCCGCTTGCCGGAGCAGGTCGCGGGCGTGCTTGTGGCTGATCTGCAGGGCGGTGGCAAGCCGGTCGGGCCGCCAGCCCCGGACGTAGGCGTGGTCGATGACAACCTGCCGCTCGGCCTCGGTCAGGTGCACGTCGCGTCCCTGGAAGAAGGCCGTCACGCGCCGGTAGTCCAGGCGCCGGTGCAGTCCGTCGTGCAGCGGGCGCCGCTCGGCTTCGGTGAACCCGCCCCAGACGCCCTCCTTGAGGACGTTCTCCAGAGCGAAGTCCAGGCACTCGCGGCGTACGGGGCACCAACCGCACAGCTCCTTCGCCTCCGCGATCTCCTCGTGATCCCGGGGCCCGGGGAAGAACACGGCGTCGGCGTCCTCGACGTCCATGCCGTGGCACGCTCCGCGGACGTGCCAGCTGGTGTCTCCGATGCCGCGCAGGCCGGTGGCCGGCGCGTCGTGGGTGGTGATGTGGCGCAAGGCGACTCTCCGATGTGCTGCCGCGCCGGCCGGCTAGGACGGTGCTCGGCGGGTGCGGCGTCGGGGGCCGGCTGCGGCCCAGGGCGTGCGACGCAGCCGGTGCGGGACGGTGATGTTGCGGCGGTGGAGCGGACGGGATGCACGCGCCGGAGGCGCCGGATCAGGCCAAGGCGGGCTGCTGGGCCTGCTCGGTGCGCTGTGCCTGCTCGGCGGCGGCGAGGTCGAGACGGCCGGGGTGCGGAGTGGCGCGCGGGGCGGTTCCGCGGGCTCCGCCATCGGGGCCGATCCTCCGGCGGCGGCACGGCTCGCCGGGCTGGGCCAGGCACCACTCGCACCGCACGCTCAGGGCATCGGGCAGTCCCTGCGCGACAGCGGCCTCACGGACTGCGCGGGCGGGCCGGTAGGGCGCGAGGGCTGCTCGGGCGGCGGGCGGTATGCAGGAGCCGATCTCCCGCAGCCGCGCCTCCAGCTTCGGGTCGACTCCGTCGCGACCGCTGGTGATCGCCCGGGCCTGCGCGGGCTGCGCGGTACCGGCGGCGACGGCGCGGCGGGTGCCGACCAGCTCGGCGGTCCAGGCGGCCTGGTCGTCCGGGTCGACGGACGGTGTCGGGTCGGAGTGCCTCGCCAGGCGGTCGCGCCGGTAGCTCTCCCAGGGACGGGCCAGGTCCGCGGGCAGGATTTGGTACGGCGAGGTGCGGATGTGCTGGCGGGCGGCGACGCGGACGTCCCAGCCTTGCTGGGTGGCCATCGGCACGTCGCCGAGCAGCTCGTGCCACTGGGCGAGCTGGTCGCGGGCCTCGCCTTGGTCGGTGCGGATGGTGCGGGGGTCGAGTCGGCCGATGTAGGCCAGCAGGGCTGCGATTTCGCGGCGGTCCACGGTCAGCCCTCCGTTCCGGTCGGCTCGTCGAGGGCGGCAATCAGGGCGGCGGTGTGGGCCTCCGTCCGCGTCATGCCCCCCGGTACGGCGGTGTTCTTGCCGGGCACGGCGTAGAGGTTCGGTCGGCTGGGAGCGTGCTCCCGGGCGACCCAGGCGCGCCAGTCGGCAGCCCAGGCTTCCGCCGCCCTCGGCGCATGGCCCGCCCGGTGTACACGCCACTTCGCGTCGGCGGCCCGCAGGCCCTGCTCGCCGAGGCGATCGAGGTGTCCCTGCTGGCGGGCCCAAGTGTGGGTAGCGGAGTCGACCTGCCACTCGGCAGCCGGGAGGACGGCAGCACCACTACTGCTGTACCTCCGGTTCAAATCAGGTTCACTACGGTTCTGTGTGCCGGTAGCCGGTACATCGCTGTGCCGGTGGCCGGTACGTCGCTGTGCCGGTTTCCGCCTCGACCTGCCGGTTTCCGGTACTGCCGGATTCCGGACCCTCGCGGGGGATTCCGGCACCTCACGCGGGCGGATTCCGTACCGCCGCAGAGCCGAGAGCCGAAGCTTCGCGGGGCCCGCGGGCTCGTCTGCTGCTGTGTCGCTGTCTTCCTGCTCCTGCTGCTCTCGCTGGGCCTGGGCGACCACTTCGGCGGCGAGGGGCATGCGGTAGACCGTGCTGCGCTGCGGACCTACGAGGTCATCGAGCTGTTCCAGCTCGCCGGCCAGGAGCAGGCGCTCGACGGCTTCGCGCACCGTGGAGACCGAGGCGCGGGTGCGCTTGGCCAGGCTGGACAGCGAGGCCCAGGAGATGCACTGCTCGTCGGCCACCCGGTCGGCGATCGACAGCAGGACCAGGCGCGCGGCCCCTCGGCTGGAGCTGTGCTCCCACACCCACTCGCGGGCTTCGCTGCTCATCGGCCGCTCCAGACGAGCGGGCGGGTCCGGCTGGTCGCCGGGGCCAGGGTGGTGCGGTCCGGCTCGGGGCGCTGAGGCGCCGAGGCGGTGGTGGCTGCCGCGCAGGCCAGGCGGAAGGGCCTTTTACGCAGGGCAGGAGGCATGCGATACTCCCCTTTGCAGTGTTGCCACGCTGACGCGCCCCTCGGAAGGACTCAGCGTGGTGATGGTGGGCACTCTCCGCCCTTGCCGGGGCGGATATGCCGCTTAGCGTTCGGCGTCCGTGAGTTACCGCTCTCGGGCGCCGTCGCTGTTTGCGGACCTTCGCGGTCCGGTCCGTGCTCGCGGTCTCCTCACGTTCGTCGCCGCAGGCGGGCTGCCCGGGGACGACGAACATACGCACGGACCGGTGTCAAGATCCAGACTTGGTTCTTAAACTCTGCACTGGTTGCAGAGAGTCACCGAACGGTCGTCTGCCGCAGCCGTCCGCAGAGAGCCTGGCGGGGTCCGTCCTCGCGTCGAAGTGCACCGTTGCCGCGGTTGTCTCGTGCGCCAAGAGCCTGCCATTGTGCCCGAGTTGGAGCGGGAGTCTGGTATTCCCGGCAGCGGAAAAGCGATGTGGATGAGGAGTTTCCACGGTCGCCTCCGTGCTTTCCGATCGAAGATCAAATACGGCCTGCCAGACGTGACGTATGTGGCTGGGCGAATGTGGCTTGCGCCACGTCGCCCGGCGTACTCCAGCCGGTAGAAACGGACAGGTCGACCTGAAACAGGCGGTACGCGCCACACGGAAACGTGCTGGTGAAGAAGAACTTTCCACACGTGTGATCGGCGCGTCAAACTGGTGTTTATGGCGGGGTAGGGTGGCTGAAGTTACGACGAACCCGTCCTCGAAAGGATCATGAAAGAGTGGCCGAAGGTCAGGTGAGCCCCAAGGGGCTCATGGATCGTCTAAACCGCCTGTTCGACACTGTGCACCCGCCCGATCGCGGCCCTTACAGCAACGCTGAAGTGGCCGAACTGATGGAGAAGCGAGGGCTGGGCAAGCTGTCGGGGCAGTACCTGTGGCTCTTGCGGACCGGGCAGCGCGATAACCCGACGAAGCGTCATCTCGAAGCGCTCGCAGGGTTCTTCGGCGTGGATCCCGCCTATTGGTTCGACGATGCCGTCGCCGAAAAGACCGTGCAGGAACTTGAGTTGCTCGCGCTGCTTCGCGACGCGAAGATCAAGAACGTTCTTCTTCGCCTATCCGACGTCTCCGCAGACGGAAAGGATGCCGTCCTGGGGATCGTTGAGAGCGTGCGAAAATCCGAGGGGTTGCCGCCCTCAACTGGCGCGTAAACAGCCGCAGTTCAGTAAATGATCAAGGAAAGCAATGTGGTCTGCACGTAGGCTGCGCCGGCCTGACCTCTTGGCCGAGCTGAAGCTCCCGCACGTCACCAACATCCGCGACCTCAGCGACGAGGTCTCTCGCCGCACGGGACGGACGGTGGTCCTAGAGCCCCGGGAGCAGGCGCCCTCAGTGTGCGGGGCATGTGCCGTTACAGAGAGTGCCGTCCACGTTTTCTACGACCCGTGGACCAGTGTCCTGCACCAGGACCACATCATCGCCCACGAGTTCAGCCACCTACTGCTCGGCCACCACGAGAACCGACCGGTCTCCGCGCTGGCTCCGGCCTTCATCACCAGCGTGGACCCGGCCACCGTGCAGATGATGTTGGGGCGCACCAAGTACGACGAGGACGAGGAGCGAGACACCGAACTCCTAGCATCGCTGCTCCAGCGCCGGATCATCGACCGGTGGTTGCGCAGCGACGAGCCCTCCGGGGACGAAGTGCAGGATCGGGTGACGCACACGCTGCTGCGCCGACGGGAGGCCCGGCCGTGAAGGACCTGTTCCACCCGATCAGCCTCGTCGTCGCGATGCTCGGCTTCCTCTGCCTCCTGCGGGACGTGCCCACCCGGCGCCGCGACCCCGCCTCCGCCGCGCTGGCCGCTGTCTTCCTGCTGTCAGGGCTCTCGTTCCTGTTCTCCATCACGCCGATGTGGAACTACCTCGACCGCGTGCTCGGCACCGTCAACATATCCGCGCCCCTCGCGCAGGGCTGCGTGGTCGCGCTCCTGGCCTGCCAACAGGTGGTCCTCACCTACTGGGGATCCCCGCCCGAGGTAGCCCGCCTGCTCAGTCGCCGCTGGCTCTGGGCCGGCTTCGCGGTGATCGCCGGGCTGCTGGTGCTGTTCGCCCTGCTGACGCCCAACGCGCCGCACCCGATCGACTTCACGCTCTACTACGCGCACGACGACTGGTACGCCGCGTACCTCACCCTGTACGTCACGGCCTACACCATCGGCGAGGTCTTCCTCGCCCGCGCCTGCTGGCGCCTGGCCCGCCGCAGCACTCGCGGGTCCGTCCGCGTCGGCCTGCGCATCGTCGCCCTCGGCGCGACCGTCACCCTCGGATACAGCGCCGTCCGCATCGGCAACGTGATCGCCGGCGCCTTCGACACCTCCCTCGCGGAATGGGAAGGCTTTGCCTGGACCTGCGGCGATGTCGGCGCCATGCTCACGCTGATCGGCTGGCTCGTGCCCACGATCAGCGACCAGGCCCAGAGCGTCCGGTACCGGATCAAGCAGTACCGCAGCTACTACGGCCTGCGCCCCCTGTGGCTGGCCTTCTACAGCGAGGCACCTGAGATCGAGCTGCCGATCGACAGGGTCGACCCGGCCCAGCGGCGCCGTTTCCGCCGCATCTCGATCCGGCTCTACCGCCGAGCCGTCGAGATCCGGGACGGTCGGTTCGTGATCCGCCAGTACCTCGATGCCGCCGTCCGCGAGGCCAGCGAAGCCCGTCACCGGGCCCGAGGGCTTCACGGAATGGATCTGTCCGCGGCCGTCACGGCGGACCAGATCCTCGCCGGAATCGCGGCCAGGGCCGCGGGCACCCGCCCGGAGCCCGACCAGCTCACCGAGTTCGCCGACTCCGAACGCCAGACCGCCAGGCCCATGGACGACATCGACGCTCTCCTCGACGTCGCGCGCCACCTGCCCCGCCAGCCCGCACGAGCCCCCCACCTTGAGCGAGTCCCAGCATGACGAACGACCTCACCCACCAGCCCGCTCACGTCCAGCTCCAGGCCCTGGACCGCGGCGAGATCTCCAGCCGCGAACTGCTGGACCTGCACGTCGCCCAGATAGACGCCAGCCAGATCAACGCCGTCGTCACCCGCGACGACGGCGCGGCCCGAGCCGCCGCGCACGCGGCCGACGAACGCCGCGCCCGCAGCGAGAGCATCGGCGTCCTCGACGGCCTTCCCCTCACGATCAAGGACAGCTTCGAGACGGCCGGCCTGCGCACCACTAGCGGCGCCGAAGACCTCGCCGACCACGTGCCCGCCCGCGACGCCGACGCGGTCGCCCGGCTCCGCCACCAAGGTGCCGTCATCATGGGCAAGACCAACACCCCGGCGTACTGCCAGGACCTGCACACCGACAACGCCCTGTTCGGCCCCACGCTCAACCCGCATGACCCCAAGCACACCACCGGTGGCTCCTCCGGAGGCCCCGCCGCAGCAGTCGCCGCACACCTGACCCCCGCCGACCTCGGCAGCGACCTCGCCGGCTCCCTACGACTCCCGGCCCACTACTGCGGCGTCTACGGCCTGCGCCCCACCCACGGACTCATCCCAGCCCGCGGCCACATCCCCCGACCGCCGGGATGGATCACCAGCAGCGACATGGTCACCCCCGGCCCCCTGGCCCGCCACCCCCGCGACCTCGACCTGCTCCTCGCCGCACTGACGACACCGTCACCCGACGAGAACAACCCCTGGAACGTCACGCTGCCCACAGCGCAGCGCCCGACCGGCCAACTCCGCGTGGCAGTGTGGGCCGACGACGCGAGCTGCCCCGTCGACCGCAACACCGCCGACGCTGTCGCCGCCCTCGAAGGGACACTCGCCTCCGTCGGCGCCAGTGTCCACCGCACTGCGGGGCCGGTCGGCTTCGCGGAATCCCTCCGCCTCTTCGAGCAACTCCTCCACGCCACCACGACGGCCGCCACCGACGACGCCGCCGGCGCGGCCGAACTCGCCGCCGCCCGTGACCTGCACACCGACGACGCGAGCCCACGGGCCGCCATCCTCCGCCACCGCACGCAGACACACCGCACCTGGCTCCGCGCCAACGAGGAGCGCCTCCGGCTCCAGCAGACGTGGCACCGGTTCTTCGCCGACGGCCAGTACGACGTCCTCATTACGCCCGCCGCTCCCACCGCGGCGATCCCGGCCGGGAGCCGTTCTCTCACGGTCGACGGCGTCGAACGGAGCTTCTTCGACCAGACCGGCTGGGCCAACCTCACCAGCCACGTCGGCCTGCCCAGCCTGGTCATGCCTATTGCGCACGGCGCCGACGGCCTCCCGATCGCTGTGCAGCTCGTAGGACCGGCCTATTCGGACCGGACCCTGCTCGTGATGGCCGAGCACCTGGCATCCCTGCTCGGAGGGATGGCCGAGGGCGCCATCGCACCACGGAGCGGATGACCTCTACGTCACCGTTGTAACTGCGTCTTCATCGGCGGTAGGCGGTTCGAACCGAGCGAAGAAGTCGTCCAAGGCTTCGGGAGTGACGGTCAAGGCATTGGCGTCTCGACGCTGGTTGCGTGCCGCGAGGCGCCGCAGGAGGACCTCCTTGGACGCTGGCAGGTAGACGAGCAGTGGGCGTCCTCCCACGGCCCGGACGGTCTTCTTCCACTCGTCGCGATCGGAACGACGCCAGAGGCCGTGGTCGAGGACGATGGACCGGCCGGAGCGCAGCAGCTCCGTAAGCTGCGCCCGTACGGTCTCGACCGCAGGGGTCTCGCGCTCGAAATATTCGTGCTCGGGGTACGGCGTCGGGGAACAACGGAACAGCCGTTAGCGCTAAGTAGATGATCTTTAGGTGGCGGAGTATCCCTGCGGGACGCGGACGTAGGCGATCGAGCTAGGGCTTGGGAAGGAGTGGTTCCTGGTCCGGGCCCTGGTCACCACCTCCGGGGCTGCTGAAATCCGCCGATGGACCGACGCCACTCATTGGTGGCGTCGCGCCTCTTGAGCACGTCCAGGACGACCGGGCCCGCCTCTTTGTCGAATGCGCCGTCCCGGAGCACTACTCGGTGGCAGACCAGGTCGCTGCTGTCCTCCTTGAAGTCCTTCCACTTGCCGCTGTCGTAGCGCTTGGAGGGCCGGTGCACGTCCAGGATCTGGAAGGCTTCGAGCGGTTTGTGCGTCTCGTAGGTGTCGCGGCCGAGGCCGTAGAAGCCGTGGCGCACGTTGCTCAGCACGTACCCGACTGTGATGGGCGCTCCGCCCTCGGGAGTCACGTGCGTGGCGTCAAACTTCATGACGTCGAACCACATCAGCAGGGCTGCGATCTCGCTGTTGGTGAGCGCGTGGATCCAGCCGTTGGTGAAGAACCCGATGGGGATCTCAAGGAAGCTCTCGTCATCAGCCGGCACAGCGTACGGAATGCTCGCGGCACCCGTGTCCTTGCTCTTCCCGTTCTCGCACAGGAGCAGGACACCGCGGCGGACCTGCCCCTTCACCCAGGTCGCCGACTTGACCAGCCCCATCTCCTCAAGCGTCTTCATCGCCTGGGTGATCTGCCGGAGCTTGTTCGTGCGGACCGAGGACGCCTGGACGCCGGGTCCGGCGTACTTGGCGACGGTCGCCACCAGTCCCTCCCAGGAGTCGGTCGTCCGGGCGTCCGGCTCGAGCGGATACGGCCGAGGCCACTCCTTGCCGACAGGCGCCTCGCACTGCGCCGCGAACAGCATCAGGAGGTACAGCTTCAGGGCGAGCCCCTTCGGCGTGATCATCTGGGCGGAGAGTGGGCGCTCGGACCGGGGCAGCGGCTTCCTCTCGTCCTCAACGGTCCCGCCGAACTTCTCCAGCCGCACGAAGGACCGCCGAACGCACACGACCTGAGGCTTCCTGCCCCGCTCGTAGATCTCGCGCGCTTTCTTGATCGCATCGGGGAGCTCGCTCCCCAGCATGGTCTCCAGCTGCCCCATGCGGACTTCGACCTTCGCGTCACGCTCCTGCGCCACAGGTTCTCCAAAAAAAGTATGGCGGTCTCACCGCTACCGATTGATCCGTATGGCGTCGCTATCCAGTTCCAATGTCAGCTTCAACGTCAATTATCTGAGACTCGACGCCATGCGGATCAATCCGTCGACCAGTGTACCTCAGGACCTGTCAAGCCCGCCGCACCATGGATCTCACGAGCTGGAACCCCAGCCGTGGAGGTCCCACAGGCCCAGGGCAGACAGCCGGCAAGCAGAACTGCCCTGGTGCCTGTACGCACAGGAAAGAGGTACTTCCCCTGACTACCGACGGTACCCCAGTAGATCCGGCAGAGCACCAGCCCCTTGTCTCCGTGAGCAGGAGGCGTAGCGAGGGAGTACTTGCCTGGTGCCAGTTCGGATTCTCCGTTCTCTGTGTTGGTTCCGGGGTCGCCCTTTGCTTCACCGGCTTCCCCTTCGTCGGCGGCCCGCTCATCACCGCCGGTACGTGCCTTCACGTCAAGGTCGAGATCAACCCGCGCTGACGCCATACAGTTGATCTTGAGGTGGGGAGGCCCCCGGCGATGCCGGGGGCCTCCCGCCACTCGCGCAGGCCGGCGCCGACATCGGGGCCCTTCGTACGGTGCGGCAGCAGCGGGCTCACGAGTCCCCTTCGTGTCGGGCCTGCGCCAGCAGCGCCGCAACGACGTCGTTCGTCCCGTCCTCGGTCTGTTCGACGAGCGTGGCCGTCACCTCGTCGGTGGCGCCGCCGAGGGCCTGCCGGGTGAGGCGGTCCATCAGCTCGGGGTCGGTGCCACTGCTAGGGCCGGTGAGGTCCACCCGGGTCGGACGGCGCGGGGCGATGATCTCCGGCCCAGCCGGCGCTTCGGACGCCTCGGCGTCGGCGAGCGCGCGGTAGACGGAGGCTACCGAGGGATGCTGACCCGCGTTCTCGCCGGTCTTGATGGTCAGCTTCTTGGCGATCTCGGGGACGGGAACGCCGCGATCCTTCAGCGCGCGGGCGAACAGGAGCATGTCGTCGTCGATGACCTTCGGCCGCCCGCCGTGGTTCCCCTTCGCGGCGGCCGCGACCTGGCCTTCCAGCGTCTTCTCGCGGATGTAGTTGCGCTCGATCTGGGCGGCGGCGGCCAGGACGGCGAAGAACATCGCGCCCATGCCGTTGGGGTCGTAGATGCCGTTGAGCGGGCCGGTGAGAAGTTCGAGCTGGACGCCGGCGGCCTGGAGCTGGCCGGACAGCGTCATCAGCTCGGCGGCGTTGCGGGCCAGGCGCTTGAGCTCGTGGACGGTGAGGATGACCTCCTGGTCGGGGGCGGCCTCCTTGATGTCGTACGTCAGCTTCAGTGCCTCTTCCAGCTTCGGCCGGGTCTTCACCCGCGTGGAGATCTTCTCGTGGAAGATCCGCTTGCAGAGCGGTTCGAGCGCGTCGAGCTGGCCCGTCGAGGCCGCGCCGGCCGCCGGCCGACGGCTATATTGCGGACGCCGGCGAGGCGGAGGGCTCCGACCGCAAGATTTCTGCAGGTCGCCATCGCCCGGGGTGCGTGCCCGGTCCGCAACTGGGAGGCGTCCTCGGTGAAGGTGTCCCGGGGAGCGGTTCTCGGATGGGGACCGAGTTGGTCAAAGACAGGAGGGACCAGAGATGATGCGTCGGCAGGCACGGACTTCCCAGGATCACAGAGCGTAGAGAACTCCATGAGCACGGGCATCCGTGCCTGTTCTGCATCGGACCCGGCCAACCTGATCAACGTCGGGAAGCGGACGTCAGCCGACTAGGCCGAAGCCCTGGCCATGGGATACCCCCGCCCTGCAGGCCACGGTGACCGCTATTGTCGTCGCCCTCGGGGGAGGGGCCGGGGCCCGCCTGCTGAGTTGAGTCGCACCACAGCTAACAAAGAAGCAACACTGCATGGCGGGGCACAAAGGCGCACGGTGTCGGCCTATCAGGTACAACCGGGCTGCCGAGCGCACGCCTGCTCCATAGCCGGAGCAGTGTCGGATGCCTTAAGCGCGGCGTTCACACCTTGTACTCAACATTCGCAGCAAATAAATTAGTACCAATCCGAGTGAGCTCGGCAACTGACATATCAGGAATCTTCGTAACCCTCGCGAGCAAGGTTGGCAGAATCTCCGTGTACCGCTCGACCGTCGGCCGACAGTAATGGTCCGAGTTGTATTTCAACTCTCCAATGAGCCCCCGGGACGATCTGGCCAGCCATAGAGACAAATCGAATGCTCCATGTTGTTGTCCCATTCCTACCGGCTCAAACGTGAGCCCCTTACGTTCAAACCCCCGCTCACCCGACGAGGCCAAGAAGAACTGTGGCATCTCAGGTATCGGGGCGCGCTGTAATGCAAAGCTGACCTGCACCACCGGTGAGCGCCCAGCGCTCCGGGGGAACGTAAGATTCTCAATCAAAGCCGCGAAGGGATAATCTTGATTTGCCAGGGCAGATCGAACAATACCATCAGTCCGGTGAACGAGATCACGGAAGCTTGGCTCGCCGCGCAGGTCTCCACGCAACGCAAGGAGGTTGACAAAATGGCCGATGGTATCCGCGAAGCCCGGCTGACTCCGTCCAGCGACCGGCACACCGATCAGGACCTGATCGGAGTCGGCAAGACAGCCAATCGTCGCGTGACACACCGAGAGAAGCACACGGAAAAGACTCGTATTGGATTCCCGTGCAAGGTGTACTAGTCGGCTAGTTGTGTCTTGCTCAACTGAGAACGTCACAGAATCGCCCCGCAGTGCCTGCAAAGATGGTCGCGGCCTGTCGACGGGCAAGTCAAGCACCGATAGAACGCCATCAAGCTCGGCCTCCCAGTAACTGAGCTGGCGGCGAGCTTCGCTGCTCCGCATAAAGCGTTCTTGCCAGCGGATGAAGTCGAGGTATTCGGCAATTGGTCGATCGGGTACCTCACCTGCGTAGGCGCAGCATATACGATCAATAAGTAGGCTCAGTCCCCAGCCGTCTATGAACGCATGATGTACCGTGAGCAGAAGTATGTGGTCATCAGAGCCTCGACAATAAACACTGGCCCGAAACCCGGGATGAGCGGCAAGATTAAATGGTCGCTCATAATCGTCTCGAATCCGCGCCAGAAGTTCCTCGTCAGACAGTGTACTTGAATCGTAGATCCTCAAGCTCGGACGCCAGCTCGCATGGACTGTCTGAAGCGGAACCCCCGTCTCGGAATTGATGGTGGTTCGCAACATCGGTGACTGTGCGACCACGGTCGCCAAGGCCCTTTCCAGTCGATCCAAGCTGAGTACGGATGTAATCCGTGAACAGAATTGTAGATGATATGCAGGGCTCTCCGGGGCGAGCATGTACACGTACCACACCGCGAGTTGATTTAGGGACAACCCGAATGTTGATGACTCACTCGTATTCAACTGGCACCCTTCATCGCCTGAAGCACCGCCCGCACTCGCAACAAGTTCGGCAAATGCTCAAGAATGGTGCGCCGCTCAAGACCAAAATCGACCAGACAGGCAATCTCCGTCACGCCGAGTCGAGCTAGCGTTCTCACAAACTCGGCACACTTTTCCGGCGTGCCTATCAGCGAAGCTCTTTCATAATACCTCCGAAAGGCAAATTCCACGAGGGCAGCCTCGCCTGCCTGCCCCAAACGATCGAAGTCAAGACTCAGCTTCGCCGCCTGATTTCTAATGAGTTCAATATGAGAGGCGAGATAACGACAGAAAGGATCACGAACAATGCTCTCCAGTTCATTAACCTCGCTCTCTTCAACGACAAACGTGTGAAGCATGAGCGATATCTCCCCTGCCTCAGGATCCAGCCCCTGACGACGACGGGCCTCCTTGTATACCGCAATCCGCTGGCTCAACTCGTCCAATGTAAGGCCCAGTAGCCCAGTCAGCACATTGGCACCGCATGCGCCAGCCGCCTCAAACGTGGAAGCACTCTCACTGGCTGTGATCCACGTTGGAAGGTTCGGCTGGAGCGGGCGAGGGAAGAGTTCAGCACTGAAAGGATTCCCCTCGCCATCGATGAAATCAACTCGGTCACCACGCCAAAGCCCTCGGACCTCGTCGAGCGTGTCGTACATGAGATGTCTTCTATTGGCATACGACTCCGGACTTTGCGTGAAGTCACGGGCGTGGAATCCGGAGGCAAAAGACACGCCCACCCGGCCTTTCGACAAATTATCGACGACCGCCCAGTCCTCCGCCAAGCGCAACGGGGAATGCAAGGGCGCAATAACGCTTCCTGCCCGCAGTTGAACGGACCTCGTGGCCACCGCCAGAGCAGCGCTCAGGACAGCGGGATTCGGGTAGAGCCCCCCAAAACGATGAAAATGGCGTTCCGGTGTCCACACAGCCCACAGCCCGTTTTCGTCTGCCCATCGCGCTCCGCCCAATACCAATCCGTATTGATCCTCGGTAAGCTCCTCTGAATCGTCCGAGAAGAAAAACAGACTGAACTTCAATCCCTTGTACGTCGTGTCGTCAAGTTTCGCACCATCATTTATGCGTCGATCCATACCGGTCTTGAGTTGTCCCGGCGGACCAACCTGCGAGAGTGAGCTCTTCACGTGGCCGCCGCGTCGAGCAATCAGATCCACGACGCCGGCCACTGAAGGCGACGCGAGGAAATCTTCGAGCGTTACATCCCAACCCATGTCTTCGAGCCGCGCGATGAGATTAATGGCACTCAAAGAATCGCCACCAAGGTCCATAAAATCGGAGGAATCATCGACCTCGGAGCCGAGAATTTCCGCGAACAATGATCGCACGACATCAGATACGCCACCTTCCTCGACGATCACTGACTCGGCAATGAGCGTCGGTGCCACATCGACTGCTTTATGGAAGGACCCTTCCGGATGAAGATTCGTGGAAGTGCCTTCGATAGTTCTCCAATGACGCTTACGCTCAAATCGGTAAGTTGGTAGCGATATGCGCATCGCGCTCTCTTGGCTATCGAGGGTATCCCAGCGAACAGGCCAGCCAGCTGCCCACATCGAGGTCACAACACGCAAGAATTCACCATATGCAGACCCCTGACTTGAATCCACGACGTGCCAGCTGTGCAGCGTGGCTCCTCGGCCGCGGAGTACCGGGTCAAGTGACGCGATAAGCGTGTCATCCATCCCACCGACGCAAATGACGGCATCAGCCCCAACCTCAAGAGCAGTCACGAGCGCTATGTCGAGCCGGAGAGTTTCATTCCGTCTCATATACCAATACGTGGGGCTCTGAGCGTCGTGACGGGAAACCCACTCCCCTGTGGCGGTCGAGACGAAGGGAAGGGTCGGTTCCCCAAGAAGGAATTCGTTAAATCCCTCCACGATTGGATTCCGGTGGACTGCCGAAGCCTCACCGTCGAAGTGTTCATATGCTGCGACCAGCCGTAGGGCATCCCGTGGTGACATGACACCAGCCACACACGCAGCGACCCACTCCCCAACTCCACCCCCCACCAACGCGACAGGGTCGATGCCCACGTCGATGTACATCAGCGCGACGCTGTACTCGTAAGCAAAGATCAGGGGAAGAGACGGTCTGGTCGACTCAGAACGATCTGCGAATATCAGATTCCCCCTCAGGTCCACCCCTTCCATCACTTGAAAAGTATTCGCGCACTCATCGAAATGTCCTCTAAAAATCGCGCTCGAATCGTATGCGTCTTTTATCGCTTCAATGTTTACTGAATCGTCGTCGAATGCAAAGAGCGCACGGGGGTCGCGTCGTGCATGAACAACAGACGTGCTATCTATTTGGGACAGCGCGAGCGCGGCAGCACCTATGGTAGGTGCGATGAAGGCATACCGGTACTCCAGCTCCCTTCGGCCCTCATGCAAGCTGAATGCAAAGTCTGAGAGCGACGACACAGCGTCGGATTCATTTATGTGATTGGCGAGGTCAAGCGCCAGATATCTGAGCGACTCGGCCGTTCGCGCCGATATGCAAATCGCTCGCGCATTAAGATCAGAGCCATCCTCAGGTGTCGATGCAGCACGATGCTCCTGCAGGACTGCGTGAACATTCGTTCCCCCTATGCCGAACGAACTCAGGCCAGCGGTGACGGGTGCATCCGACGCTTCGAAGCGCGCGACCGAGGTGTCAACGAAGAACGGGCCGGCAGCGAGGTTGAGGAGAGGGTTCTCACGCTCGAAATTTATTGCCGGCGGAAGTGTGCGGTGCTGCAATGAAAGCGCGACTTTGATGAGGCCTGCCATACCGGAGGCCACATCGAGGTGGCCGATGTTCGCTTTGATGGATCCGATGCGGCATGTCCGTGACTCCGGTTTAGCAGCACCGAACACCTGCATCAACGCCTCGACCTCGATCGGATCCCCGACGAGAGTTCCGGTACCGTGGGCCTCAATGAAGGAAATGGACCCCGGATCCACGCCAGAGGTTGCCAGAGCAGCGGCGATCACAGCTGCCTGACCTTGGACACTGGGAGCCGTGTAACCAGCCTTAAATGCTCCATCGTTGTTTACCGCAGTTCCCTTGAGGACCGCATAGATATGATCATGGTCTTCAATCGCGTTTTCCAAGCGTCGCAGAACCACTACTCCTGTACCACTTGACGGAACAGTGCCTCGAGCTTGTGCGTCAAAAGGCCTACAGTGTCCGTCCGGCGAATTGATTCCTCCGTCTTGATATATATAGCCCTCGTGCTGAGGAACTCTCAGTGACGAGGCGCCAACTATTGCGATCTCGCAGTCTCCGGCCAGTAGCGCTTGCCGCGCAATATGCAGGGCAACCAGTGAGGTCGAGCACGCGGTTTGGACCGTAACGCTTGGCCCAGTGAGCCCGAGCTTGTAAGACGTCCTTGTCGCCATGTAGTCCTTTCCGCTCGCAAGTCTCAATATATAGGGGTCGACCGAGTCCACGAAGGGCTGGTCGGGAAGGAGATTTGTTAGGTGGTAGGCGTTCTCACTACAACCGCAGTAGACACCTATGGGGGAGTCAAACGTCGCCGGGTTGTGCGCACTGTCTTCAAGCGCGCTCCATGCGCATTCCAGGAATACTCGATGTTGAGGGTCGAGCAGCCTGGCTTCCCTGTCCGTAAATCGAAACAACTCTGCATCGAACATCTCTGCATCCGATATAACACCAGCTGCCCTCACGTATCCTGGATGCCCTACGAGATCCAGGCCCACACCTGATCGTAGAAGTTGCGCCTCTGTGAACTGAGAGATTGACTCGCGTCCGGCGCAGAGATTCTCCCAGAGCGATTTTGGGTTCTGCGCGCCTGGAAATCGACATGACATTCCGATGATAGCGATGTCGGCAGGACAGAGCTTGTTAATGATCATGTGGTCTGTCATCGCCATTTCCTTCCGTATGGCCCGCCACCGTGGACAAATATTGCGCCAGGGAAGCTACGCTGGGATACTTGTATAGGTCAATAAGTCTCACTTTGTCGGCGATCAACTTGAGTCGTGCATGCACCTGAACGAGGTTCAGTGAAGTGCCCCCCAGATCGAAGAAGCTGGAATCGGGATCTATATCCGATACTCCTAGGACCGAGGCCCATACGCTTCCGACGAGTCTCTCCAGGTCTCGAGTCGCTTCGCGTTGCTGCATCACCGTTAGTGGGCTAGCCAATTGTTTCAGTCGCGCGACATCCAGCTTCCCGGAGGCAGTCATCGGGTATTCGGTAACCGAGCTCATCTTGGTGGGTACCATGTATTCAGGCAGACGTTGGAGCAAGTACTTCCGCATCTCCTGGAGCGAAGGCTTCGTCGGCGTGCAGACGAGGTATGCCTCAAGGGAACGCATACCGTATGGATCGTCGCCAGCCAGAACTGTGGCCTGCTGCACGTTGGGGTGCTCCAAGAGCCCACGCACGACTTCCGCAGGCTCGACGCGGTGCCCGCGAATCTTTACCTGCTGATCTATTCTTCCAATATACTCCAATTCTCCACCTGAGGTACGTCGAGCCAAGTCGCCCGTCCGATACATTCGCGCGCTAGGGCGGGAGATATCTGTCAGAAATCTCCGCGCCGTCTGAGCGACGTTACAATAGCCCAGGCTAACGCCGTCCCCTCCAATGTATATCTCGCCGACGGAGCCATCAGAAACCTCGTTCAGTGAGTCGTCTAGAAGGTATATCGATGTGCCTGCCAAAGGAAATCCGATGACGCTTTTATTCCCGTTCAACGTATCAGCGCCACTGATGCTCTTGAAAGTTGAATGCACTGTCGCCTCGGTAGTGCCGTACATGTTTACCATGACGGGATTTATTCGGTTGTGGTGCGCGAACCACGGGCGTAGATCCGACGGAGTCAGCATCTCTCCTCCGAATACGACGTATCGGAGTGCCAGCTCGCGATCATTCAAAATATTGCTATTGCTAAGAAGGTTTCGAAACGCTGTCGGCGTTTGACTAAGAATTGTCACTCTTTCTGCATGGAGAAGGTCGCAGAAGCTCTGCGGGTCGCGGCTTATTGCATAAGGGACCACGATCAATGTGCCCCCATTTAGCAATGCGCCCCAAATCTCCCATACTGAAAAGTCGAACGCTGCTGAATGAAACTGCGTCCAGACGTCCTCGGTGCTCCAGGCCATCTGCTGTGCGACAGCTGCAAACAGGCAGACAACGTTGCGATGGCTAATGCGAACACCTTTCGGATCCCCCGTGGAACCTGATGTATACATGATGTATGCAAGGTTCTCTAGATCGCCGTCAAAAGGCCAGACGCGCATCCTGACCTTGTTACCGGAAACTGGTCGCCCGGATGGACTAAAGATGGCCACTGAAATTCTGGCGAAGACATGGTATAGATCCTCCTGTGTGATAACAGTATTCACCCGAGCGTCGGCAACATTCCGATTGATCCGTCGAGCTGGGTACGAAGGGTCAAGCGGCACATAGGCGGCGCCTGCCCTAAGTACTGCCAAGATGCTTACAACCAGATCAATGGAGCGATCGAGGCATACCGCTACGCGATCTCCATTTTTCACACCCGCGTCTCTGAGTTGTTTTGCCAGAAGAGTCGCGCGTGATTCCAGCGCACCATACGAGATCTGATCCTGCCCGCATCTCACTGCAGTCTTCCGCGGTCTGCGGGACGCCTGGATCGCGAATATCTCAGGAATCTGCATTCGGCTCTGAAGTACGTCCATCAGATCACCTATCCAGTCGCATATCGACTATGGCCGGGTTTTTGAAGGACGGTCGGTGAAGTGCGCGATAGCCTCACGAACTTGGAAATAGTCCGTCACCCCACTGCTTTGAAGTTTCTCGAGGAACGCCTGGCGAACCGCGAGATCTCCACCGACTGCCGAGGGGGCGATGCCACACCATTGAGACATCTCGGCGAAGACGCCGTTATCGTTGTGGTGGTGGATGAATCGATCCGCCTGCGGGTCCCACGACACCAGCTCCCTGACCCTAATATCTTGGCTGCCCACTCCCGGAAGCATCAGGTTGATGGACGCACACCGATGAACTTTGTTCGTTGAATTATTTTCGTGATGAAGTATGACGACGATGTCTATTGAGCGAATGCCGGCTCCTTGCGCATGGTTCGGCGCCGAGCTCAACGTCTCGATCACCTCCTCAACCGAATCACAGTGAATGCTGCCGGCAAGCAGGTATCCTTGTGGGAGAAGTGCGAAGAGTCGCGTTATCTGCGAGCCCCACATATATGGCGGCCAGGACCCCGAAAATTCATTCACAAGTAGGTAAGTGTCATGGGGATCCATTGCCTCTGCGGTGGCGAAGCTGAAGTCCTCGTCGCTCCCGCGAAGATAATATTTCTTCGCTCGGGCGGGCAAGAAGTCAAGTAGTGCAGTGAGGGTTGTGGTCTTCCCAGCCTCGTGAGGCAAGGCAGACACGAGAATCGAGGCCGGTTTCTGGAGTAGAAACCACAGGAGCGCGATTGATTCTGTATCGAAAGTTCCCGCATCAACGAGCTCGAGGACAGAAAGCGGCTCAGGTTCTGTGGTTCGAAGACCCCACCAGTGATAGGGCTGTTCGTAGCGGATGTCAGGCATTCTGTGGCCTCCTGGAACGATGGAGCCCCCGGCCTTGAAGCGTTGACATGAAACTCATCCCTCTGTCACGTTGACGCAACCTTCCGTGTCCGTCAACTTGGAACGCGCGCCGTGCGGCTGGATGGGCTCACGAGATCCACAGGGGCCGAGGCTTTGGGAGTTCCCGCCACATGTCGCGGTACGACGAGCAAGGCTTCGGCGTATTCGCCTGACGCCTGGTTCGTAAGGATCTGTCAGCTCGACGGTGCCACCGGAACGTGACAGGCACGGCTTCCGAGATCAACGCACCATCTCGGCCGGCCTCCGCCGCAACGCTCGCAATCCTCGGCCTTGGATGATCACGAACCGAACGTCATACAATTGCGCTGAAGCCCTGGGGCTTACGTGACCATGCACGGCATCCCATCGGGACTCTGCCAACCGGCCTACTCGCCCGGCGGAACTCGAACGAAGCCCTCGGTCCAATCGTCCTCATCGAACTTGCAGGCGTCGAAGTAGAAGCACTCCGGTTCATCACCGAAGCCTGGAGCAGTCGAGCCTGACGCACACGCTCTTCAACCCGTTCGAGTGTTGAGGAGATACCGAGCAGCTTCACGTTGTCGCCGTCCGCCTCGTCGCAGAACACACCGCTCTCATCGACGTGCACTGTCGAGCCGTCGTCGCCGGCTTCGTTCTGGTGGCCGACATGCCGCAGCGGATACACGATCACGGACGCGAAGCTATCAGCGCGCGAGTTCGCGTGGGGCCTGCGACGTTCGGCGCCCCTCACCTCGCGAGACCTCACGAACACAAACCGGGCATCACGCGACTTCGCCGAGGCCCTGCCGTCAGAACGACCAGCTCACCGCGTCGGCATGTGACGCCGAAGTGCGGAACCTACAGCTGCGGGGGAAGGGGCCGACGACCGATCCGACAACTTCGATCCCGACAACTGGCTTGCCTAATGAAGTAACTGGAAGTCCCCGTGTGTCGGCACGCGGTCCAGGGGCGGAACGTCTTCGGCGTGCGCCACGATCTGGCGATGAACTTCTCGTCCCCTGGGCGCAGGTAGGGGCGGGCTGCTTCCAGGTGCCGCTCGACCTTCGCGAGAGCGGGCACTCCTTCATTCGCGGGGAGCGGTGCTGCGCTGCGGTGGATGGCCGCGGCCAGGGCGCCGATCTGGCGGAAGAGGAGCTGTTGCTGCTCGGGCGGGTGGTCGAGACCGTGCAGAGGATGGCCGGGCACCGCAGTGATGACGACGGCGCGCAACGCGCTGTCGGCGGTCACGAGGGTGGGAGCGGCTGTTCCGAGGCTGGGAACCCAGCTGCGGTACGCGTCGACCTCACGGTAGTGGAACCGCGTGTTCTGGTGGATCTTGACGTACCAGACCCCCGTTTGCGCTCCGTCGGCCCGCCATACCCGGCTGCTGTCGCGGGCCCAGGAGGTGTCCGTCCAGGTGGCGATGCGCCCCACCACCTGTTCGGCGAGCTGCCGCACTTCCTCGGGCAGAAGGTCCGGGTGCGTGGACGTGGCCGTGCTCATTTCCATCCGGTTTCGGAGTAGAGGCGGCCGGTGCGAATTCCTTCGATGGCCACCCGGGTGTAGGGGACGAGGTCGTCGGGGAGCGCGGCCGGGTCCCAGAAACTCCACTGGGTGCACTTGTCCGGCTCGCGCAGTTCCGGTTCGCCGCTCCAGGTCCGGGCGCGGAAGAACAGGCCCATGCGGGGCCGGTCCCCGGCCTTGTCGATGTGGTGGACGACGTGGACGAGTTCGACGTCCTGTCGCTCGATGTGCAGGCCGGCCTCCTCCTGTGCCTCCCTGATCAGGCAGGTGATGGCGCTCTCCTGCTCGCAGTGGCCGGCCAGGACGTGCCAGGTGGACGGCGCGAACGCGGAGTCGGGGTGGCGCAGCCCGAGCAGCACCGTCCCGTCGGGCCGCTCCAGGTAGAGGTGGACGCCGATGACGTTGAGGACCGTGCCGTGCGGCGAAGCTGGGCGGCGCTCCTCGTGCGATGAGGGCCCGCTCTGCGGCGCGGTGCTGGCCGGGAGGCTGGCCGCGTGGCGCCATACGAGGTCGCTGGTGGTGTCTGCGATGCGCAGGCGGTGGAGGTCGTCGGGGGCGAACCAGGCCAGCATCACTCCTTCCGTCAGGCGAAGTTCGCGGGGATCACCGTTCCAGCGGCCGGCGTAGATGGCGATGGGCACGCTCCCGCCGGCGTCGTCGGAGGCGTACTCGGTTTCGAACGGGGTCAGGTCGGCGATGTCGAGGCCGGCTTCCTCGGCCAGTTCGCGCCGCACGGTGTGTTCCAGGGTGGCGTCCTGGGGCTCTCGGCCGCCGCCCAGCAGGGACCACATGCCCGGCTCCCAGATCCGGCCGGGGAAGTAGTCGCGCAGGTGGAGCAGGTACTCGCCGCGGTCGTTGTAGATCAGGGCGGAGGCATTGGCGGTCTGCGGTTCGGTCTCCGGCGTGAGCTTGAGCAGCTTCGCGCGCAGGGAGGGGGAGGTCACCCTGTCCACGGGCCGCCACTCGATGCCACCGACCTCTTCTTCCTGCAGCACCACCGGCGCCTCGGTCGCGGCGTGCAGGTGGAAGAGAAACCGGAGGTCGAAGTGCTGGTGGCCGGGTTCGCCTTTGCCCGGGTGGGCGTCGATGTCGTGGATGTCGATGTCGAACGGCACGGCCTCGTAGCCGGGCCACGGTGCCACGGCCTGGGGCGGGATCCCGGTCTCCTCGTGCAGCTCCCGCAGCGCTGCTGCTGCCAGGGACTCGTCGACGGGCTCGGTGTGTCCGCCGGGGGCGAGGACCTTCCCGCTCGCCAGGTGCAGCACGTGCAGGACGCGGCCGAGCGGGTCGACGACGATCGCGCCGCAGGTGACGTGCCCGGTGAAGGTGGAGCGGCTGGCGATGTCGGTGGGCCGGTCTAGGGCGTCCAGGAGGCCGCCGAGCTGCTCGCGCTCGTGAGGGTGGCGAGCGAGGTAGGTCTCGACGGTGGTGCGGATGTGGTCGTGCGACAACGGCATGGGGCTACCTCAGAGGTGCGTGGAGCGGGACGAGTCGAGGCGGGGTGGTCGTTCGTGTCAGCTCAGCCGCACCCCCTCCGGCGGGACTTCCTCGATGGCGGCGGCGCGAGCCGTGGGCAGGCGCCACCGCTTCCGGGCTGTCTCCGCGGCGAGCAGGGCTTGCCGCGCTCCGGGCGGGCCCCATCCCAGGAGAGCGGCTGTCTGGGCAGGGGTGGCGAGCAGGCGGGCGAAAGGGCGCCCGGTGGCGGGGTCGACGGTCGCAGGCCCGATGGCGGTGACCCGGGCGGCAAGGCGGAGCCGGGCGTTAGGCCCCACTCCGCCGTAGACCTCGCCGGTCTCGTCCAGCACCCAGCCCAGTCGTACCGGATCGGCCAGGGTGAGTTGGGCTTCCTCGGCGGCTTCGCGGTGCAGGGTGTCCTCGGGCGTCATGTCGGTCGTCTCCACGGTGCCGCCGGGCAGCATCGGCAGCGCGCCACGGGGGCCGGGGTCGGCCACGAGGACGACCCGGCCGTCCGGGACGAAGCACCACGCCCAGGCTTGCTGCACGGGGAGCCGCTCGGGGACGGGGCCGCGGTTGAGAGGGCTGTCCCACAAAGGCCGGTAGCGGACGTGCACGTCGTGGCGGTCCAGCGCCGGGACGTCGAGGATGTGTCGGCCGTCGGCGAGTTGGGCGGTGGCCGTGTTCCCGAGCCGGGCACGGTAGGCGGCGAGCATGATCTGCCCGTCCACAGGGCGCAGCCGCTGTACCGCATCCCGGGTCTCCAGGAAGGCGAACTCGGACAGCTCCTCGCGCGGCAGGCGGATGGCCTCGACCTGGTCGGGGCAGAGGGTTCCCCCGTCGAAGACGAACCGGATCTCCCCGGGGAAGGGAGTGCCGGGCTGAATGTCGGGGTGGTGCGGGGAGAGGGAGTGGACGGCGAGCACGCCAGCCAGGGGCATGTTCGCCAGGCCCAGTTCCTCGGTGATCTCGCGGCGGCAAGTGACGTCCGGATGTTCGCCGGGTTCGACGACGCCTCCGGGCAGCAGCCACGAGCCGTCCTCGCGGTAGGTGGGGTGCACCAGCAGGACCCGGCCGACCTCGTCGGTGATGATCGCGGCGGCGCCGACCCATACTGCGTGCCGGGATGCGGCGTACTGTCCCGTGAACAGGGCGGCACGCGGTGTGACGTGATCCGAAGGGGAGACGGGAGAGGTCACGAAGCTCTGCCTTCCGAGACGGTGGACGGGCGAGTGCAGCGCGGGCGGGTGAGCGGTGATCAGGAGGCACCGCCGTTCATCGGGCGCTGCAGCTCCCCGGGTTGGTGAGCAGGGAAGCGCTGCTGGGAACGATCGGCCAGTCCACGGTGATACGGGTGTGCTTCTTGGCGAACACGTGCGGTTCGTGGTCCGTGCCTGCCGGAGCACAGTCGGCTGTCGGGCGGGCGGTGATGAGGGGGCAGCGGGCGCCGCGGTGGTTGCGCTGCCAGTGCTCGACCTGCTCGGCCATCTCCTGCGCGGCGACGTGTCCTTGGGCGCCATGGCCGTGGACGACGAACCTGTACAGGCCCTTGCCATCGTCTCCATCGCCGATGCGCTCAGTGGCCAGCCGGGCGAGGGAGGCCCCGCGGACGATGGCGGCGCCGGGCCAATGCCGGGGCGGCGGGTTCAGGACCCCGTTGTCGCCGTCGGGGTCGACCTCCAGGCGGCAGAAGCCGGGCAGGGCGCCGGCGAGGTAGAGGGTGAGGGCGTCGAAGGGTTCCTGGCCGCCGACGGTGACGTGGGTGCGTGTCACGGTCGGCTTGCGGGTGAGGGCTGAGGCGAGTTGATCAACGGGCAGCGGGGTGCCGTCTTCCCAAGACAGGTGGACTCCGGTGCCGGGGACGGTGCGACGGTCCGTCTGCCAGGCGCCGTCGCCCTGCATGGCGACGAAGCCGCAGACGATGAGCGGCTCGTCGCTGTGCAGCGTCCCCTCATCTTTGGTGAAGCCGATGGCCCAGTGGTAGCCGTGCAGACGCAGCGGTGCGATGAGACGGCCGCCCTCGGCCAGGGCGCCGATCCAGGGCAGATCCCAGGTGTCGACGGTGACCACGATGGCGTCGAATCCGCCGTCCGGAACCACACCGGCGGGCAGGTGCTCGGCGTCCGCAGTGACCACGCGGACGCGGTAGTACCCGGCCTCGGTGAGGAAGCGGGCGGCCCTCTCGGAGACGGCAGGGTCGATCTCGAGGGTGGTGACGAGCCCGGCCGGGCCGACGAGTTCGGCCATGAGGGCGGCGTTGTAGCCCCCGGAGCCAATCTCCAGGACACGGTGGCCAGGCCGAATGCGAGCGGCTTCGAGCATGTCGGCCTGTAGCCACGGTGCGGAAACGGAGCTGATCACCCGGCCGTCGGGCGCGTGGCGGGTGGGGATGATGTCGTTGGCGTACGCCGCTTCCACAGCGACGTCGGGAGCGAAGACGTGCCGGGGCACGGTGCGGAAGGCGCGCTCGACAGCGGCGGTGCGGATGTGGTTGTCGGCGCGGAGCTGCTCGACGAGCTGGTGGCGAAGCTCGCTCACGTCGCTGACTTCCGTAGCCGGTGGAGTCGTCACGGCATTCCTTCCAGGGCTAGTTGGGCGGGTTCGGACGTGGAGCGGAGGGAGCATCGGGAGCGGCCCTGTGTCTCTGCCTGGCAGAACGGTGGCCTCGCGCGGGCCGGGTGATCAGGGGGTGTCGCCGCTCATCCGGCGCTGCAGCTCCCACAGGGTCCGGAAGAGACCTGGCTCCTGGGTGAGCTGGGCGTAGGTGCCCTCCTGGACGATCCGCCCTTCGTCCAGGACCACGATCCGGTCGGCGACGGCCACGTTGGTGAGGCGGTGCGTGATCAGCAGGATGGCGCGGTCCTTGGCCAGTTCGCGCAGGCCGGCGAAGATCCGGTGCTCTGCGCGGGCGTCGAGGGCGGCCGTGGGTTCATCCATCACCAGCAGCGCCGCCTGCCGGTGGAACGCGCGAGTGAGGACTAGGCGCTGCCACTGCCCGCCGGAGAGCTGCTGTCCGCCGAACCACTCGCTGGTCAGGAGGGTGTTCAGGCCGGAGCGGAGGCTCGGCAGCATCTCCGCGGCGCCGGACGCCTCGCAGGCGGCTAGCAGGGCCGCGTCGCTGGTGTCGCCCTGCCCGAACGTGATGTTGTCGCGCATCGTCAGCGGCAGGTACGTGAACTTCTGCGGGACTAGCGCGACGTGCTCCCACGACCCCCACGGGTGCAGGTCCGCGGTGGAGGCGTGGTCCCAGGCCACGTCGCCCTCGGTGGGCAGCAGCAGTCCGCACAGCAGGCGCGAGAGGGTTGTCTTGCCGGAGCCGTTCTCCCCGACGAGCGCCACGATCTCCCCGCGTCGCACGTGCAGGGAGACGTTGCTCAGGCTGTCCTTGGGGGCGCCGTCGTAGCGGTAGGTGACGTCTCGGACCTCGAAGCGCTCCGGGGCCGTGGTCACGGGCGCGGTGCCGCGGGAGTCGGTCATGGCCTGGCCGTGGGCGTTGTCGAGGAAGTTCTGCCAGTCCTGTACGTACCAGCCGGTGCGCACCAGGCGGGCCCCGCCGTTGATGATGCCGCGCACTGAGCCGGTGGCGGTCTGGAGAGCGAATACGGCGCCGCCGCCGGCCGCCAGGCTCATCCGCCCGGAGGCCAGGAGCCACAGCAGCGCCGCCCACACCGCGGTCGAGGCGATCCCGCCGGCCACTGCTCCGGCCAGTCCCATCCAGGCACCGGTGTTCGCGGCTTGGCGTTCGGCGGCGTTGACCGAGGCGGCCAGCCGCCGGTACCGGCCGATCAGGAAAGGGCCGGCCAGGCAGGCGCGCATCTCCTCACTGGACTCCTGATAGGCCATGTGCCAGCGCAGCTTGCCCAGCATCCGGCGTCGCCCGGAGGTCTCCAGCCCGGCGAGGTAGATCACGCGGGCGGAGCGGACGTAGGCGGCGGCCTGCGGCAGGCAGGCGAAGAAGAGCAGGGGAAGGAGCAGGGGGTGCAGGACGGTCAGGACGGTGGCGCCTGCCGCGAGCGTGGCGGTGGCCGCGAGGACGTCCTGCGCTTCTTCGACGAGATCGGGGGTGACCTGGGCGCCGCGGTCAGCGATGTCGTAGGCGTCGTTGTAGCCGGGCTTGTTGTTGGCGGCCAGTTCCGCGCCGAGCGCGGCCTCGATCATCGTCAGCTCCGCTGCCCGGCCGAGCACCGGGCGCAGACGGCCGGTCAGCCAGACGACGGTGATGCCCAGCAGGGTGCGCAGGCCGGTGGCGGCGGCGATCACGGCCAGCTGCGGGGCGGCGTCCCACAGCCGCTCAGTGATGTCGCCCGAGGAGATCAGCGCGGTGATCGTGCCCGTGACGGCCAGGAGGCTGAGGGCAGCGAGGAGGCCGGTCCCGATCTGGCACACCAGCAGGCCGATGGTCGCGCCGCGGTCCACGCGCCAGGCCATCTGCACCGAGCGTCGCACGAGCGAGGGAAGGCGCCGCGCCATGGTGCGGGAGGTCAGCAGGGAGCCGGCCTGGAGCCTCGACTCGTCGCGGTAGAGGTATTCCTCCTCTCGAACACCGGCCTCCTGCGGTTCGTCGTCCGGCGCGGTCTTCTTGGGCGGTTGCGGCGGCTGGTCCTGCGTAATGGCCGAGGTCATCGTTCCCCCTAGGACGGTCGCTGCGGCAGAGTCGTGAGGTCTAACGACACGGCTGCCATATCGAACACACGTCATTCGGTCGTGCTGGGGAGCCCGCTATTTCCTGCGTCAGGGAACCCCGCGGGCGCGGGATCCCTGGTCTGGCTTGGAGCGGCTGCGGGCAGGAAATGGCCGAAACGCCGACACCGCCAAACAGCGTGGGCAGCACGGGGGCATCCCGGGTCGTCCCCTCTTAGCTGGGATCTGGTTCGGCCTGCAGCAGCTTTGCCAGTTCTGTCTCGGCGTGGCCGACCGCGCCCGTCAGAGCCTCATGGTGGTGGGCGGACAGGACGCCGGATCCCAGTCCGGCCGCGGTGATCACCGCGTTGAGCGCGTCTGTCGCCCCGTCGTCCAGTGCGGACGCGGCGACGGGGTGGTGCAGTGCGTCTCGTGCGGCGTAGGCGTCGAGTCGGGCGACGCTGACGAGGGAGTCGAGTATGGGGGCGGCATGTCGTCCGGTGCGATCCAATTCCAGGGCTGACAGGCCCGTCCGGGTCTGGAAGGCGGCGGTCGGCGGATCGGGGTGGGCAAGGAGCTGGACGGCCTCATCAAGGGTGCGGTCGAGGTCGGGTTCAGGGACGGGGGTGTCTACGGGCCGGCAGTGGGCGTGCAGGAGGAGGGCGATGGCTCTCTCCCAAGGCTCCGTGGGCTGGGTGGTGTCGATCAGGTCGCGGGCCTGTTGGTCCAGGCCCTGCTCCATCAGGGCCATGATCTTGATCTGGCGGCCGTCGAGGAGCCGGTTGCCGATGCCGCGGTGCTGGGTCATGGCGTCGGCGGCCTCGGTCCACCGGCCGATGCGGGCGAGGGCGCGGGCGCCGTCCACGAGGAGGGTGACGTACAGCTCCTGGCACACCGTGCGGTGATCCTCGTCCGTGCCGGTCAGGGTCGAGAGGTCGACGGTCCGGCCGTCGATCTCGGTCTTCTCCCGCTGCCGCGCGGCGTGGTTGAGGCGGACCAGCAGGTCGTAGGCGGCCTCGCCCTGGCCGTCGCGGGTCAGCAGCCGGGAGAGGTTGACCAGCGGCATCAGCGACATGACGGCGATCGGTCCGCTCAGGCGTCCGGCGTTGGCGAAGACCTGGTGCTGGCGCCAGCACAGGTCGGCGGCCAGGTCGGGCAGGCCGACGTCGGAGGCGATGAGCGCGGCGTAGTTGAGGACCCCGCAGGCGCGGGCCACCAGGTCGTGGTGGCTCGCACCTGCGGGCGCGACGGTCAGCCCGGTGAGGTGGTTGATGCGCTCCTCCAAGGAGAGAGCGGGCGCCTTGGTGCGGCGGACCAGGGGGATGCGGCTGGCTATCGCGGGGATCATCGGCTCAGCCCTTGCGCGCCCAGTCGACGACGAGTCGGCTGTAGGGCTTGTCGACGACGAAGCAGGCGTCGTCCGCCGTCAGCCGGTCACGCGAGTCCGCGACGGCCATCCGGAAGCCCGGCTCGGGGGCGTCGTTGCCGCCGGTCGCGTCCCAGGCGCGAATCTCGCTCGCGACGCGCTCGGCGAGGTCGGCGCCGCTCTCGCCGTGGCCGATCACGCCGACTTCCCAGTACCGGCCCTGCTCGTCCTCGCCCTCGCGGATGGTCAGGTACGCGAGCGATCCGCCGTCGAGGGCGGCCATGGAGCCCCAGCCGAAGTGCGGGGTGAACCCGGGGCGTTGGCCCGGCAGGCGGGACAGGCCGTTGGGCAGCACGCAGGCCAGGTACAGGTACAGCCACTCCCAGGCTGAGCCCTGCCGGAACTTCACCCCGGTGTAGAGCTTGGTCTGCTGCTGGTCGAGGACGGAGCGCAGCGCGTCGCGGTCGACGTCCTGCTCGCTGAACGTCTCCAGGCGCACGTTGCCCTCGCCTGCCATCGGTACGAGGGCGTACACGTCGTCGCAGACGCCCTTGCGCAGCGGGATGAAGGTCGCCATCTCGCAGGAGACGGTCTTCCACGTGTCGCCGTCGCGTTCGAAGGCGAAGGATCGGGAGATGCTGCCGCGGATGCGCATCGGCAGGACCAGGCGTCCGCCGGGGGCGAGCTGGTCGAGGATCTTCACGGGTACGTCGCCGGCGCCGACGGTGAAGATGATCCGGTCGTAGGGGGCGTGCTCGGGCAGCCCGGCCGCGCCGTCGGCCATCACCGCGGTGGCGTTGTCGACGCCGGCCTCGGCGAGGTGCTTGCTCGCGCCGGAGACGAGGTCCTGGTCGACGTCGAGGGTCCACACCTGCCCGCCGGGGGAGACGATCTTGCCGAGAAGGGCGGCGTTGTAGCCGGTGGCGGCTCCAGCCTCCAGGACCTTGTGACCGGGCTGGGCGCCGAGCTGTTCGAGCTGGGTGGCGACGATGGACGGCGCGGAGATGCAGGAGATCATCTCCGCGTGCTCGTCGTGCTTGATCGGGACGGCGTCCTCCTTGTACGCGCTCTCCAGGTCGACGCCGGGCAGGAAGGCGTGCCGGTCGGTGGTGCGGAAGGCGTCGACGGCCGCCTTGCTGCGCAGGTGGCCGCTGTCGACGAGCCGCTGGGCGAGGGCTTCGCGCAGTTGGTTGGGGTCGGTTACGGGTGTCACGGTGGTCTCCATTCGAGGGAGGCTAGGGTCCGCTGAGGCGGACTTGGGGGTAGACACGTCAGCTCCTTCTCCGGTGGAGAAAGCGACGTGACGGCCGAGCCACGCGGTGGCGGCCTGTGTCTCGGCAGGCACGCCCGCACGGTTGAACGCGAAGATCGCGTGATGGGCGATGACGGCCCGGATTCCGCGTATCAGTCGACCGTCGGCGGCGAGCCGGCGCAGGCGGCGGCCAGCGTCCTCGAACTCGGCGACGCGCTCGACCCAGCCCGCTTCCGCGTCTGGGCGCAGGGCCGCGTCCGCGTTCATCAGCCGCCGCATCGCGGAGACGGCTCTGTCCAGTGCGGGCCCCTGGGGCGGGGTGACGGGGGGCCGCAGGGCGGCCAACCGGGCCCATACGTCTCCGGCTTCGAAAGGGTCCAGTCCCGCCGCGCGGATCATGACGGACAGCAGCATCACGCTGCGCTCGCGGGCGCCGGGGGTGCCGGTCTCGGCGAGCGCGGCCGGGCTGTCGGCGCAGAACACGTCGTGCGCGACCTCCATGCCCTCGGGGCCGCCGAAGGCGTGCGTCTCGGGCTCGTAGATCCCGCCCACCCAGCCGGTGATCACGCGGCCGGCGACGAGCTGGTCCAGCAAGTCGGCGACGGGCTGTTCGGTACGCAGGCGCACGCCGGCGTCCTTGCGCAGGAAGTGGAAGCGGCGCCCGGCCAGCGCGGTCGCAAGGGCCCGGGCGGCGTCCGCGTGCGGGTCGGGAAAGGCCACGGAGGCGTGCCACCAGGACGTGTCCGGGGGGACGGGCAGGTTCTCTTCGTCGAGGGTCATGAGGAGGGAACTCCTTGCGAGACGGCGGGGTGGGGTCAGGTGAGCAGGAGGACGCGGGTCCAACCGGTGGCGTCGGTGGCCTTCAGGGCAAGTTGGGCCCCGGCGCGGCCTTCCATGAATCCGGGTTTGGGCAGGTGCTCCCAGTCGGCGGCCAGCCGTCGGTGCAGTTCATGGATGATCGGGGTGAAGCGCTCGGGGCTGGTGCTGTCGGCGGCGACCGCGCGGGTGAGAGTCAGCAGCCCGGCCCAGCCGTGGCAGAGCGTCGAGTCGGTGATCCGGGCGAGCCGCAGCGGGTCGGTCAGGATCGCCTCGACGGTGTCCTCGGCCGCTTGGCGCCGTACAGGGTCGCCGAGGACAAGCGCGGCGAGCTGCTGGGCGCGGGCGATGCCGGGCTGGCCGTAGCACCAGGACTGGCGGGCTGGCTCCGCTGCGGGCGGCTGGTCGACGTCCATGTGGGCTGCGGTGGACCAGTAGTGGTCGCCGTGCCGGTCGAGCCAGGTCGCGAACGTGCCGACGGCCTCCTCCTGGCCGGGGACGCTGACTCCGGCGCGCAGGGCGAGGGAGAGCACGGCCAGGGGCCCCGCTATGCCGTGGGCCATGCCGTTGTTGCCGTGCCCGCCTGCCATGTCCTTCCCGTCGGGGCCGACCGGCGACCACCACCCGGGCAGGATCCTGCCGTCACTGCGGGCGGGGTGTGCGAGCGCGACGAGGCAAGCGAGCACGTCGGGCAGCCGGGGCGCGATCGGGCGGCGGGACAGCAGCAGTGCGGCGAGCCCGGTCATGCCGCGGATGAGGTCCCATTCGGCGAGGTGGGGCAGCGCGCCGGCCGCCTGCCGGCGGTGGGCGGCGGCGAGCCGGGCGTCCACGACGCGGTCGACGGCCGCGCGGACGTCGTTTGCGGCCCCGTGGGCGCGGTCCAGGACGAACTCCAGGGCGGGTGCGCCGTGGAAGAGGCTGGCGTTGCTGCCGGTGCTGACGCCCCGGACGGTGGCCTGGGCGAGGTGGCGGCGGGCGGTGGCCAGGTCACGGCGCTCGATGTCGAGCAGGGCCATCCCCAGGGCGCCCTCGGACAGGTCCTGCGTACGGGGCACGGTCGTCATGGTCATGAGCGCCTGGCCAGGGGGACGACGATGCTGTGGGCCCGGCCGCCGATCCACCCGTCGGCGTCCGGCAGGGGCGCGTCGTGCAGGGTGGCGATGCCGAGGGGGCTGGCGTCCAGGTGCGCGCGCAGGAGGTCCAGGTCGACGTCGCGGGCGAGGTCGAGGGGCAGTTGCTGGTCGTCCTCGGCGAGCAGGACCCGATCCGGCACGCGGAACCGGGCACGCCAGGCATGGAGTTGGTCTGCCCACTGCTGGAGTGGGGCGGTGCGGGCAGGCAGCGTACGGCTGCGGATCTTCCACCGGCTGGTGGTGAGGATGGTGCGACGGTAGGTGAGGGCCGGGGTGAAGGGCAGGGTCCAGGCGGCGCCCCAGTCGAACCAGGTCACCTGCGGGGACGCTGCCCGGCTGATCTCGCCGAGGAAGCGGGCCATCGGCGGGGTGTAGTTGTTCCACAGGAAGTTGATGGCGGTGGGGGCCAGCAGCTCCAGCGGCTTGCCCGTCGCGGACTCCACCAGCTGGGGGCGGCCGTCCGCGACGGTGACCGCCAGGTCGCGTGGGAAGAGCACGTGCGGTTCGGGACGGCGGAATTCGCCGACGCTGACGATCCGGGGCAGGGCCTGTGGTGCGCGGGTGAGCAGGTCGGCCGGCACCCGCCCGGCGTGGAAGGAGAGCTGCGCGAGTTCCGCCTCCGGATCGACGGTGGGCAGGTTCGCGTACGCCGTCTCGGTGCCGGGCAGGAGGTGCCAGAACCGACCGGTCATCGATCCGGCTGAGCGGGAGACGGTCAGAACGTGCAGCCGGAAGTCGCCTCGGTCCAGGGCCGGAAGAGAGGAGGCGTGGACCTGCGCGGCCAGTTCGAGGTGGGGTGCCAGGGCCTGGGGCTTGTCGCCGGCCGCTGCTTCCAGTTCCTCGATCATCGCCTCGGTCAGCGCGACGGTGCGGCTGCCTTCGGCGGCTGCGGTGCCGGCCAGCTCCAGCAGCAGGCGGTCGCGCCGGGACATCGGCCGGGGCGGTTCGCTCGCTGTGACAAACCCTGCCGGGAAGCCCACGCCCCGGTCGGGGTCAGTCACCGCTTCCACTGGCACCGCGGTGTTCTCGCCGTAGCGCTCGGAGAACTGCTCGATCCACCGGCGCCAGGTCGGTGTCCCGTTCGGATGGGTAACCAGGCGGGCCAGGACGGTGGCCGCGGTCTCCGATTCGGTCAGCACCTGCTTGGGCAGCCGCACGTCGGCGTCCAGCCGCAGGTCGCACGCTGTCCGCAGGCCGGCTGCCTGGGTGTGCGTTGCAGGCGGTAAGACGTCGGTGGGGTTGGCGATGGTGGCGGGGGCGCGCAGGGAGGAACGCAGCAGCCGCACCCGAAGCAGTTCACCCAGCAGCCGGTCGCGCGCCGTGTCGCTCACGGCGGGGAACTCCGCGGCCAGTTTGTCGGACAACTGACGGTACGTGATCGGCGATCGCGCGAGGTCGAGTACGAGACGCAGCGCGGGGCTGAGGGCGAGACGGAACTCGGCATCGCCTTCGGACGGTACATGGATGTGCTGGTCGTGCTGTCGGATCAGGGTGTTGACGCAGACCTCGGCGTCGGCCATGCGCGCAGCGTCGCTCTCCCAGGCACTGAGTATCTCTTCGAGCCCCACCGGGTCGGGGCGGGTGACCGCCTGGTGCTTCTCACCGAAGCGCACGGACGTGGCCTGGGCGAAGCCGAGCGGGGCGACGCCGGCGAACAGGCCGTAGGGGGTGGAGCGGCGGGCGTAGCGGATCGCGTAGCGGGCGGTGGCCAGCGCCGCCCGGCGCATCCGGCGCACCTTCGGTGTGCGGCCATCGATGATGGCCTGGACTTGGTCCGCCAGGTGAGGGCTCGCCTGCGACACGGCCCGGCGGAAGTCGGTGTCGGACCACACCGTGCTCAGCCACGCGCGCCACTCGTCCACGGGCGCTTTGGCCACCGGCCAGGGCGGCATGGCGGGCTCGGTCGTGTGCACCGCGGCGCGCAGCATGGCCTGCCCCGCGGCCTCGTACAGGCTGGGCCGGTGCCGTGTCATCAGGGCTCTCCTCATCTTCTGCGTGGTGGGCGGGGCGGGCCGGACGGGGAGAGCCCCGTCCGGCCCGCGTTGCCGGGGTGTCCCGGCTTACGAGGTGGTGCAGGCGCTGGGGCAGGAGCTGCCGCAGGTGTCGCCCGTGCTGCACATCAGGACCGTCTCGGTCGCCGGCGTGCCCTCGATGAAGGTGATGTCGAGTCCGAACGGGTCGGTCTCGTCGGTGGTTGCCAGGTCCGACTGCACGGGGGCGGTCGGCCTCTCCGTCTGCACGGCGGTCATGCTTGCCTCCTAGTGGCGATGGGTGGTGCGGGATCCCGGGACCCGGTCGGGGCCCGGAGCTTGGTGCCAGACGGTGGCAGGCGAAGGCGTCGCCTGGTCCAGGACGTCTGGGAGTCGATGGGACCTGTGCCGTCAGGCTGCTACGGGCTGCGCTTCCTGGTGGGCCTTCGCGGCCTGGTTCAGGACCTTGGTGAAGTGCTCGGCGCGTTCGTCGCCCTCGGCCTCCTGGGCGCGGAGGTCTCCGAAACGGGCCCAGTAGCGCCGGCAGACGTCGCTGTTCATGAGCACCGAGGCGTAGAAGGGCAATTGTCCGTCGCGGACGAAGCCCAAGCGGTCGCGCAGGCTGAGGGTGCAGATCTGCTGGTTGGCATGGAGCAGCTGCATGTACTCCTCGACGTCCATGTCCTCGGGCGCCCAGAGTTTGGCGAGGTCGGCATTGGTGGACATCTGCGCCAGCCAGTCGAACTGGTTGCGGGCGACGACCGCCTCGTTGCGCTCGGCCTGGTGCCGCGCGTCCTGCCTGAGCCGGACGGCTCCGACCACGGCGGTGGTGAGGGAGACGGCAGCACCGGCAGCGAGGACGGCTGTAGTGAGCTTCATCTGTCAACGATCCTTTCGCAGAGCGGAGTTGCGGCCGGAAGGCCGACTGGTGGAGAAGCTGGGATTCCGCTGCTTCACGCGGCCCCCGCGAGGACGGTCGAGGCTTCATCGGCAGAGCCACGCGCGGCGTACCGGCGGCGCACCGCCTTCAGAGCGACAGCGATCGGCGGCAGACCCACGGTGGCCCTGCGTGCGTCGACTGACTCCGGCGCGCGCAGCGGGCACAACTCGATGCCGTCGGCGCACAGCAGGAGCTGGGTTCCGTACTCCTGGTCGCGCCCGCTGGTGATGAGGGCGCGGTCGTGCAGGTGCGCCCAGTGCTGGACCAGCGCGTCGCCGGTCTGGACCGCACGTCCCAGCAGGGTGGTGGCGGCGCGCTGGAAGTCGGGTTCGTCGTCGCTGTGCAGGGCGATGCTCCACGCGGCACGGGCCGCGTCGGGGCCGACGAGGCGGTGGCCGGGCCAGTCGTGGTCGGCCAGGATGCGGCGCAGCACCTTGGTGTTGACGTGGTCGGTGTGCCGGCCCTGTCCGAGTTGGACGGCGTCGAGCTGGTCGCGCACGCGCTTGGCCCGGTGCGTGGCCGATTCCGTGGCGCGGGCGATCAGCTCGCGGGCGAGGTCGGGCCGCTGCGGTTCGTCAGTTGTCACGCGTTGCTCCGATCATCCGGAGCCGGCTGAGGCGCGTGGACCTGGCAGCTGATCAGCGCGCGGAGCCCGGCGCGGTGCTCGGCGGGGAGTTCGAGGCGGGCGACTCGATCGCCGTCGCGTCCGGGGCCGGATCCGCACACGTCCCAGCCGTTGTCGGTGAGCCGACGCAGGAGGGCAGCGAGGGGTTCGGCTTCGAGAGTGTGGCGGGCCAGCGTCTCGGCCCGTACGACTTGGAGGTCGAGTCGGGCGGCGAAGTCGGACGCCCACAGGGTGATCAGGCGGGTGATGTCATCGGACTGGCCGGGCAGGGTGTGGACGCTTTGGAGGAAGAGGCACGGACCCTGGCCCCATCCGAGGTCGGGGTCACGCACGGGGATCATGCAGGCCAGCAGCTTTCCGTCCTCGTACAGTCCGGCGGACATGGTCTGCGCCTCGCGGAAGAGTGCCGGGATGTCGGCGCGGGCGGGTACGGGCAGGCCGTGCATTGTGAGCCAGCGCTGGCGGTCCTGGACGAGGGCCGCAGCTTCCTCGCGCTCGGCCGCCGTGCGCAGCATGCGCATCTCGTAGATGGCGGTCGGCGGCGTCTGCGTGAAGGGGACGGAGGCGGAGCGGTACTCACTGGCCGCTGAGGTCGTAGGCCGGGTCACTGGCTTGCCCCGTTTCGCGTCGCGTGGGCTCCCTGCTCGGCCGGCAGCAGCTGCCAGCCGTGCGCCAGGACCACCAGTTCGGTGGTGTCCTGTGCGCCCGTGTCGGCGAGGAGCTGGTCGAGCGCGGCGCGCTGGTCGGCCGGGGCGAGCTTGGCGGCGACGGCGATGTCGCGCGTATCGCTGTGCTCAGCGACGGCTCGCAACAGCAGCAGCTGCTCGGGGCTGAGCTTCGGAGCTGGCCTGTCCGCCGGGGGAGAGGCCACCTGCTGGGTGGTGAACAGGCGGTGCACGATGACGGGGGGCTTGCAGCGGGGCGGGCAGTGGAGGCTCGCGCGGATGTCGCGGATGTACTGGCGGACGGTGACCGCCGAGAGCCCTGTCTTCGCGGCGATCTCTTGGGATGCACAGCCGTTCGCGAGGTGTTGGGCGACGCGCTGCAGCGTCGGCGTCAGAGGGGTGATCGGTGCGCTGGTCGTCACGGGCGGGGTCACGGTGTCTCTTTCTCGGCTGGAACGGACGGTCACCGGGGTGGGTGCCGCCGGTCCCCGCGGGGGACGGGGACCGGCGGCACCGGCCCGTGCGCGGCGGTCGGGATTCACGGGGTGCCGCGTACGGGGGCTCATGCGGCGGTCGGGTCGGGGCGTGCCCAGGCGGCTTCGGCGGCGAGGCGTTCGGACCACTGGATGTGGTCCTCGTCGAAAGCGGCGTCGGCTAGGCGTATGCGCTGGACCTCGCCGGTGCCGGCGGGCGGGTAGGTGTGCTGGATGTCGCGCCACAAGCGCTGGAGGACGTAGTCGCGGTCGAAGGCGTGGGCGCCGTGCAGTTCCATGGCGTCCTGGGCCGACTGCGCGGCCCACTGGTGGCCGAGGTACTTGGCGTTGATCAGGTCGGCGTCGCAGGGCAGGCCCTGGTCGAGAAGGTGCACGGACTGGTAGGCGAGTATCCGGCCGGCGCGCAGGCGGGCCTCCATGCCACCGATGCGGTCCCGCAGTACGGGCAGGTCGGACAGGCTGGCCCGATAGCGAGGACGGGTCTTGAGACGAGCAGTAGTGGCGGCCACGACCGCTTCGTGAATGCCGAGGCTCACGGCGGCCAGGTTGGGACGGCCGTACAGAATGCTGCTGCTCTGGGCCACGCTCAGCCCCTGGCCGATCTCTCCGACCACGTTGTCCTCGGGAACACGGACGTGATCGAGGTCGAGTCGGCCGGCGGAGAAGCCGTGCAGACCAAGGCCGGGGCGGTGCTCGGGGACCGAGAGCCCGCGGCGGCTTGATTCGACCATGAACGCGGTCAGCGCCTGGGAGGTGCTCACGCCCGCTTCGGCGGTGCGGGCGACGACGAGGTGGGCACCGGCGAGGTGACTATTGCCGATATGGACCTTGCGGCCGGTGATCACCCACTCGCTGCCGGCGCGTTCGGCTGTGGTTTCGATGCCACCGATGTGTCCGCCGGCCTGTGGTTCGGTCACGGCGATCGATAGCAGCAGGGAACCGTCCGCGACACGGGGCAGCCAGCGGCCCTTCTGCTCGTAGGTGGCGAAGTGCAGCAGGGCGCCGACGGGGATCAGGGTGGCCTGCAGGATGGCTGCGGCAGCCGCCGAGATCCGCGCGATGCGGTGGACCAGGATGGTCTTGGCCACATGTCCGGCACCCAGCCCACCGAAGGAGGCCGGGATGGTGACGGCGAACCAGTCCCGTGCGGCCATCAGGTCGGCGACCTTGCGCTCCACCCTGCCCGGAGCGGCCTCCATACGCGCGACGCGCGACGCGATGTGCTCGGCCGCGAAGGCGTCCGCCTCGTCCCACAGCACTTCGTGGCGGGCGGTGAGGTAGGGGCGCAGCGCCGGTGGCGGTGTAGTGGGTGTGGCGGACATGGTCTCCCTCTCCCTGGGCGAAGGTCGCAACGTGGAGCGGCCGGGGATCGACTACGGCTCCCGGGTGGGGGTGGTGGAACGGCCTAGCGGACGGGGGCGCGGACCATGTGGTCCATCACCTGGGCACCGGCGTTGATGACGATGTCCCTGAGCCGTTGGGCCTCGCTCAGGGGGCGCTTCTCGGGGTCGATGACGCACACCGTGCCCAGCACGGTGCCGCTGTCATGGACGAGCGGGGCGCCGAAGTAGGAGCGGATCCCGACGGCGTCGACCACGTGGTTGCCGCTGAAGCGCGGACTGGCGTGCACGTCGTGCAGCGGGAGAGCCTTCTTGCGGGCCATGACGTCCGGGCACCAGCCGTGGTCGCGGCTCATGGTGCGGCCGACGATGAAGTACCCGCTGTCCGCCGGCGGCTGGTGCAGCCCGACGAAGGTCTGCTCCTCCAGGAAGAGATTGACGAACCCGTACAGGAACCCGGCCTTGGCGGCCATGTCGCGGGCCAGGTCGTCCAAGTCCTCGCTCGCCACGGTAGGCACGCCCAGGCGGTTGAGTAGCTCGTACCGCTGCGCCAGCTCCGGTGCCTGCTGGGTCTGTGGCCCGGTGACGGCGGTGGCGGGCGGGGTGATCAGCCCGCGGTCGGCGTCCCGCGTGCCGCGTCGCGGCAGGGACAGTGCGGGTGGGGCGGTCGGCGATGCGAGGTAGGGGTTGGGGTGATGTGACATCAGGCGTCCTGGAGGTTGGTAGTGGGCGTGTGGTGAACGCGGCTCGCGGAGGCGTTCTTCACGGCGTGGCCGACGAGGGTCAGCAGGACGCCGGCGACGTGGTTCGGGTCGCGGGCGTCACAGGTGATCACCGGTACGGAGGCAGGGAGTTCGAGGGCAGTGCGGACCTGCTCGGGCTGGTAACGGTGCGCTCCGTCGAACTGGTTGATGGCGACGACGAAGGGCAGGCTGATGTCTTCGAAGAAGCTGATGGGAGTGAAGCTGCTCTCCAGACGGCGGGTGTCGACCAGGACGACCGCCCCGACGGCGCCGCGGGAGAGGTCGTACCAGAGGTCGACGAACCGGTCCTGGCCGGGCGTGCCGAACAGGAACAGTTCCAGGGGTACGGGCGCGTCGGGCAGGCTGAGGCGGCCGAAGTCGAAGGCGACCGTGGTGGTCTGCTTCGCCTCGATGCCCGCCAGGCTGTCCACGTCAGCGCTCGCCTCGGTCAGGTACTCCTCCGTGCTCAGCGGCGCGATCTCGCTGACGGCGCCTACGGCGGTGGTCTTGCCCGCGCCGAAGCCCCCGGCGATCACGACCTTCAGCACGGTCGGCGCGGCGCCGGCGCGCGGGTGCGGCGAAGTACGCAGCACCGCGCCCGGGTCATCCGGCCTGGGGGTAGGCGATGGCATCAGGCCACTTCCTCTTCAAGCCCGCTGAAAGGGCTGCCAGCAGTTGGGTAGACGGACCGGATTCCGCGCCTGTATCGGCATAGGGGTGGGTGAGGGGGACGACCAAGGCGTCGGCGTCCAGGAGGTCCGAGACGAGGATCTTGACGGCGGTGACGGGCCGGCCAAGTCGTCCCGCCAGTTCGACCACCGATCGTCGGCGCTCCCGGCACAGGGCGAGGATCTCCTCGCATTCCTCGGCCTGGGCCGGGCCGGGCCTTCCCCGTCCTGCTTCCAGCACGGTTTCCAGACCGAGCAGGTGCCGCGGCCTGGTCCGCCCGCGCGTCAGGGTGTAGGTCCGCACGAACATCGACTCCTCGGTCGCGCGGCCGTGTGTGCTCACCGGACCTCTCCGCCCGTGCCGACGCGGACCGGGATCAGCATGTAGGGGGCGAACTTCTGGACGAGGCGCCCCATCTCGAATCCGACGGTGCCCGCATCGGCGTCCGTGGTTGCGATGACGGCGAGAATCGTGTCCACCTCACCGCGTTCGTTGCCGGGGTGGTTGTCGAAGGCCGCGCTGCGTCCGGCGCTCTGAACAAAGAAGAGGCAGTCGTCGCGCTCGATGATGACCTGCCGGGCCGGCCTCTTCTTGTGGCTGGGGCCGGTGATGTTCGCCGCGAGGGAGGCAACTCCGCTGAGGGCGGCCGACAGTTCGTCCGCCCAGTCCTTGTCGACGTCGCTGTCCAGCAGCCGCAGTCCGTCGCGCGACAGCAGGACGGCGTGCGTGACGCCCGGGACGTCGGAGGCGAACTGACGCAGCAGCCAGGCCATGTTGTCCCGCTGTCCGCTTGCAGTTGTCTCGGTTACGAGCGCGTCGCCGGTCACGTTGTCCATCGCGGGGTGGGTGCTCATAGGGATCGCTCCAGAAGGGGGAAGGGCGCCCGTGGATGTAACGGGCCACCGGGAACGTCGAGGGACGGGGGCTCAGGGCGCGGGCTGCTCTGTCGAAGCGGCGGAAGAACCGGCTCTCCCGCCGGCCTGGATGCCGTTGCGGAAGGCGGCTGCGAGCCCTGGCGTCGCCCCGGTCACGGGGGCTTGCTCCCGCTCGCGCGATGGACGGAACGAGCCGGCCTGACGTCTACGCGTGGGAAGAGCGGGCGCATCAGCAGAGTGACCTGCCTCTACGGCTCCTGGTGCCCCCACATTGCCGGGGTGTGTGACCTGGCCTGCCGTCGGGACGGCTGGAGCCGCGGCGACCTGCTGCGGCGGAGCGGATGGGCGGGCTTCCTGGTGCCGCGCGGTCGCATCGTCGACAGAGGGAATCGCTACCAGGAGCCGTGCCGGGATGACGACGAGGGCGGTGGTCCCTCCTGTTACGTTCTCCTGCAGGAGAACGGACAGCCCGTGCGACTGGGCGATCTTCGCGGCGACCAGCAATCCGAGTTGGCCGGCCCGGACTTGGCCGCTGACGTCGACTTCGTCGGGGGCTTTGAGCAGGTGATTCATCTGCGCCCGCGTCTGCGGATGCATGGGAATAGCCCGGTCCTCGACTTCGACCGCCAGCCCGTTCGCCACGCGCTGCGCACGCACCATCACCTTCGTCGCGGGATCGGAGCACTCGCAGGCGTTCTCGATCAGCTCGGCCAGCAGGTGCGTCAGGTCCGGGCCCACATGGCCGGGAAGACCTAGCTCGGCGCCCACGGACCCGGCGGCGACGGACACACGTGGATACTGCACGACCTCGGAGACGGCGCCGCGCAGTGCCGTCGCGACGGGAACGGGCCGGCGCACGCTGCGCAGGGACTGGCCGCCCAGCACCGCAGTGCTCTCGACCTGGCGACGCATCCGTGTCACGAGGTGATCGATCTCGAAGATCTTGGCCAGTAGCTCCGGGTCGTCGGTCAGCATCTCCAGCTCGCTCAGTGCCTGAAGCGCCTTGCCGACCAGTGCGTGCTCGCGCATGGCCAGACGGCGCAGCACTTCCAGGAGGACGACGGACTGGGACTCGTCGTGCACCCGTATCAGCGACGCGATGGCCTGCACCTGGAGGGCACTCAACGCCGTGTTGATCTCGGCGTTCGGACTGGCCGACGTTGGCGCCTGCAGGTCCGGCAGCGGCGGGCGTCCCCCGCGGCACAGCTCATCCGCCGACCACTGCACCGACTTCTCGACGGCCGCCGCTGCCCCCGCAACCGCTGCCAGTGCCGCTGCCCAGTCCTCCTCCGCGGTCGCCTGCACGGCACCTGCCGCCATGCGCGCTCCGCGAGCCGCCGCCGTGGCGACCCCGGCCAGTCCGCAGACCAGGCCGGCCAGGAGCCACCCGGGGCCTACGGCGGACACCGACCAGAGGGGGAAGGCGGCACCCAGCAGCGCGGCTAGCAGCACCAGGGGCAATGCCACGGCGCGGCGGACACGATGCAGCGTGAACGCGTCGATCGGAGGCCGCCGTCTGCGGTGGCCGGTAGCGGCCGGCCGTGCCGGGAAGGCGCTGTCAGGCATGGGAATCCTCGTCAGGTGGGGGTGACTAAGCGTGTTGCGGCGTCAGGTCTGCGCGGATCTGGCGTGTGCTGCGTGGGGCCGAACGGGGCGTCGGAACCGCGACCGCGCCGCGGTGGTGTGAGGACTGCGTCGACAGGAGCTGAAGGAGCCGGGCGCTCTGGATCAGGCCCATGTGGCTGAACGCCTGCGGAAAGTTGCCGAGCTGGCGCTGTTGGACGGGGTCGTACTCCTCGGCAAGGAGCCCGAGGTCGTTGCGCAGAGCGAGGAGGCGTTCGAACAGGGCGTGGGCCTCGTTGAGGCGGCCGATCAGGGCCAGGGCATCGACGAGCCAGAAGGAGCAGAGGACGAAGGTGCCCTCATCGCCCTTCAGGCCGTCCACCCCGGTACGGTCACCGATGGTCGGGTAACGGCGCACGAACCCGTCCGGCGAGGAGAGTTCACGGCGCACTGCGTCCACGGTGCCGATGACGCGAGGGTCGTCGGGCGGCAGGAAGCCGACGCGGGGGATCAGCAGCGTGGCGGCATCCAGCTCTTGGGAACCGTAGGACTGGGTGAAGGTGTTGCGCACCGGATCGAAGCCCTTGGTGCAGACCTCGTGGTAGATGGTTGCCCGCAGCTCGACCAACGGGGCTACATCGATGTGGAGGGCACCGGCCTCGGTCAGGCGGATGGTGCGGTCGACCGCCACCCAGGCCATCACCTTGGAGTGGACAAAGTGCCGGCGTGCTCCGCGGATCTCCCAGATGCCCTCGTCGGGCTCCTGCCAGCGCTGTGCCAGGTGCTCGATGAGTCGATGGTGCAGCACGGCGGTGTCGGCACAGTGGGCGACACCGCTCTCGTGTGCGAGGTACAGGGTCTCGATGACCTCGCCGTACACGTCGAGCTGCAGTTGGTCCGCCGCCCCATTGCCGACCCGTACCGGGGTCGAGCCCTCGTAGCCGGGCAGCCAGGACAGCTCCCGTTCCCGCAGGTCACGCTCTCCGGTGATCCCGTACATGATTTGCAGGTTTTCCGGATCACCGGCCACGGCGCGCAAGAGCCATTGCCGCCATGCCTGCGCCTCCTGCCGGTACCCGGTCCCCAGGAGCGCGGCCAGCGTCGTGGAGGCGTCCCGCAACCAAGTGAAGCGATAGTCCCAGTTCCGGTTTCCGCCGATCTCCTCTGGCAGCGACGTGGTCGGCGCCGCGACGATCCCACCGCTCGGCTCGTACGTCATCGCCTTCAGCGCGATCAAGGATCGAACCACGGCCTCGCGATATGGCCCCTCGTAGGTGCAGTCTCGTGTCCAGTCCTGCCAGAACGTGAGTGTCTCGGTCAGCGCGGCCTCGGGGTCGGGAACGTCGGGCGCCGCTGCGTGGGACGGGCACCAGCTGAGGACGAACGCCACGCTCTGCCCGGCGGCGACGGAGAAGGCACTGACCATGACGCCGTCCTTCTCCACCTGCGGGACGCAGGTGTCGAGCCACAGAGCGTCTGCGCCGGCCTCCGCGACCATGCGCCCACCGACCTCGTGAATCCACGGGCTGACGCTGCCGTACCCCGGCCGTGGACGCATGGCCGAGATCATGGAGACCTCACCGGTCAGGCCCTCGACGATGCGGATCACCTGCGGTGCCCCGTCGCGCTGTGGCATGAAGTCCAGGACACGGACGGAACCGGCCTGGGTGCGCCATACCGATTCGAGGACGAGCGAGTCACCGCGGTACCGGCGCTGGGCGACTGCTTCGGAGCGGGAACGGTCGGCAGGAGCGGCCGGAGCGATCCGCCAGGTGCCGTGTTTCTGCGTGCCGAGCAAGCCGGTGAAGACGGCCGGCGAGTCGAACCGGGGCAGGCACAGCCAGTCGATCGAACCGTCATCGCAGACGTGGGCACTGGTCTGCATGTCGCCGATCAACCCGTACTGCTCGATGCGCGGAAGCCGTTTCATCGTGTGGATCTCCGTGAGCCCCGCAGGTTCGGGGCGGTATCGGGACCGCCGCAGCGGCCGGGAACGGTGGGAAGAGGAGAGGCCGGTGGTTACCGGAGTGAGGAAGGGGCGTTTCGGGGCGGCGGCAAGTCCTCGTCGGCCCCTGCAGGGCTGGCCGCGCGCTCGCCGCGAAGAACCAGCCAGGCCATCGGCCCGAGGACCAGCCCGATGACGACGGCCCCGGTCACCGTCATGTCCGCGGTACCGAAGCGGCGAAGACGAGACAGGCCAGGGCGACGGCGAAGACCGCCCCGCGCATCAGGTTGATCTGCGGCTTCCGCCAACGCCGCCCGCGTCGCCCGCGCTTCGATCGGATCGGCCCGGGACCGCCCCGTTCCACGTCTGCCATTAGCTCCTGGGTGGCTTCGGCAAGCTTGACCAGGTACACCCGGCTCGGCACGTAGCCCTCGGGAATGCTTTCGGAGCAGAGCCGTTGCGCCCGCACCAGGACAGGGCTGCCCAGGTCGGTCCGTGCTCCCAACTGAGCGACGTGACCGCGCAGAAGTCGAACGAGGTCCTCTACATCGGCAGCGTTCTCGGGCAGCGGCGAATCCTCGCCCAGCACGAGCGTTGCCGTCTCCGACGCGGCAACCACGTGATCGCGCTCTGGCGCCAGCACCACGGTGGCGGACTCTCGCCGCCCGCGCCCGCCTCCGATCTGGCTGTCGCCTCGGCGATGGTCCAGCGAAAGGCGCATGACACAACTCCTGTTCGGATTAAGCCAAAGTGAGCCCAAGTCACCAAGTGGCACCGACGACTGACGTGCGAAGTGAGTGATCTGGTCGCTACGTTGAGCGAACCGTGAATCACGGCCGAGCGGTATGCCCACACCGCCCGCAGGGCCGTCAAAGGCGTCAAAGATCATTTCGGAACCGAGGGGCAGTCCATGGCCCGTGAACGCAACGTCGTCCTCGCCGCACTTCTGCGCGAAGCAGGCTGGTCCCAGCCACAAGCAGCCGCCGCGGTGACCCGCGTGGCCGCGGAGAGCGGAGTGCGCGAACTTGACGCGATCTCCCGCTCGCACATCGCCATGTGGGTCCAGGGCACAAAGCCCAGTGGCAGAGCGCCGCATATCCTGCGCGAGACGCTGTCCCGCAGACTCGGCCGCCGCCTCTCCCTGGCCGACCTCGGGCTGGAAGAAGCGCCGACAGGCACGACCGACACCGGATCCGACTGGAGCGTCGACCCTCTGACCGCACTGGCCGAGCTGGGAAGCGACGATCTCGATATGCACCGACGTAAGCTGCTGGCCACCGCCGCCTACTCCGCGGCTGGCCTTGCCCTGCCCACTACCTCGTGGTGGGCAGCCGCCCCCGCTGCAGCGGCGAACCGCCGACCGGCATCCTCGCGCTCGGTGACCCAGGCGGACATCGACGACGTCCGCGATCTCACGGTTTACTACTCCGCGCGCGACCAGCAGCGAGGCGGCGCTTCCGGCCGCAAGGCCCTCGCCAGCCACCTGCTCGACGGTGCGGTACCGCTGCTTGGCGGCCGATTCCGTACAGATCAGCTCCGCCGCGACACGTACTCCGCCGTGGCGGAGATGACTTACCTCGCCGGTTGGATGGCCTTCGACGCCAGTGAACACCGCACTGCCCAGCGCTACCTCACCATTGCCGCCCGCATCGCGGCGGAAGCTGGAGACGGACCGCTCGGTGGTCATGTCCTGCGCGCCCTCGCCCACCAGGCCGTGGACCTCGGGCATCCACGCCGGGCGCTGGACCTGGCAGACGCCTCGATGTCCCGCGACCGCTACGGCCAGGCCAGCCCTCGTGAAAAGGCGCTGCTGGCGATCGTCCATGCACGCGCCCTCGCATCCGATGGCGACCGGGCCGGCACCCTCGCGGCCATTAGCCGCGCGGAACGGGACCTCGCCCGCGCCGACGCCACCGAGGCACCGGCCCGCGTCGGCTTTTTCCAGGAAGCCTCCCTCGCACACGAGACGGCCTGCGCTCTGCGTGACATGGGCCAGCCTCGGGATGCGGAGATCCACTTCAAGCGCAGCGTGGCCACGCGCCGACGCCAGCAGTTCGCCCGTACCCACAGCGTGACGCTCGGCTACCTCGGCGCTGTCCAAGTCCAGCAGGGACGCCTCGACGAGGCATGCGCAACCTGGAACGAAGCACTCGACGCCATGGCCGGTATCCAGTCCGGGCGAGCCCGCGACGTCATCGTCCGCATGCAGAGCGACATCTCGCCCGTCCGGCAGCGCGGTGGTCGCTACGTCGCCGAACTGGACCGTCGCGCGCGAGGCATGTTGCGCGCCATAGGCTGACCACAGAACGGTTTCGCGGCGCTGACCGGAGGCCGCCGCGCACGCTACGCCCAGGGAGAGGAACGAGCGCTGATGCCGACCTACGAGGTCAAGTCGATCGCAACGGTCGTCGGCGGCCACACCCGCGTACAGGACGACTACCAAGGCGGGGTCGAATCGATCATCCGGCTCGACGACGCGTATCCCCTCGAAACGCTGCAAGGAATCGAGGAGTTCTCCCACCTGACCGTGACCTGGCGCTTCCATCTGGCCCGACCCGAAGACGTTCAGCTCCACGCACGCAGTCCAAGGGGAAACCAGAACTGGCCGGCGACCGGTACGTTCGTCCACCGCAACCACCGGCGCCCCAACCAACTGGCGGTCAGTTACCCGCGGTTGCTCAAGGTCGAAGGCAGGGACCTCCTGGTCACCGATCTCGACGCCGTCGACGGGACGCCCGTGATCGACCTGGCACCGTACTTCGAACAGATGGGGCCTCAGGGCCCGATCCGTCAGCCCGCATGGCCTGGCGAGATGCTTGAACCGAACTACTGGGCGAAGGCAAGCGAACGGCCCTCCGAGCGTCCCCTGTAGGGGAAGTGACTGAGCTGCCCGACTCGTCAACCGCATGGCCGGGAACCATTTGGCAGTCTGGCTCAACCCGCAGCCCTCGCATACCGGAACTCACACCACGTCTCCTCGCCGCTGCTCTCCCACGCGTCTGAGATCGCATCGACAAGCCGGATCCCTCGACCGGATTCACCGTCGGGTCCGGCTTCCTTGAGTACAGCTGGGGCCGGATGGTGATCGGTGACCGAGACGCGCACCACGTCGACGGCCACCGTGATCCGGAGCACCACTTCTCCCTCACCGTGAATCACGGCGTTGGTGACCAGCTCCGAGACGGCCAGTACGACGACCCCCGCCACCGGCTCCGAAACACGGCACCGCCGCAGGAACGCCCCGGCTGTCTGCCGCATCTCCCCAACTTTCGCGAGATCAGGGAGAAAGGCCGCCTGACAGCCATGGGATGCCGCCGGTATGCCTGCCATCGCCGATGTGCTGTGCCGGTCTTCGTGAACCGACCTCGCGCATGACATGCCTGCCACGTCGGCAAAGCTACGGATGCCCCCGCGCGGCGGGGTCTCCTCTTGGAGCCTGGTCATGGGGGCTATCGCACCGCGTGGCGACGCCGTCGGCCAGGGGAATCCAGAGGGGGAAATATCTGTCAAGGGGGAAAGGCGGAGGGGGAATTGAGGCCATGATTGGATTCCGCCCACCAACAGAGGTCACACTCATGCCAGATCCGTTCGCCGACCTGCTCCTCCGGCTCCGGCAGGAGGCGGGCAGGACGCAGGAGGAGCAGGCAGACGCGATCAACGCTGTCTCCGGCCGGGACACCATGACCCGCCGAGAGATCAGCCGCTATGAGAACTTCGAGAACGTCCCTACCAATCACACAATCGCCCACATCGCGGCGGCCTGCGGTGTGCCCTTCGAGGAGCTACAGCGGGAGGCCAAGGCTGCCCGCGCTCGGAAGAGAAAGGGGCATGCCAATGCAGAGGAGGACCAGGACGCCGTGAAGCGTCGCACGCTGCTGGGTGGCGCCGCTGTCGGCGTGAGCGCGGCTGCCGAGCCCTGGGGGCGCCTCGCCTTCGCCCTCAGCAATGGGTCCAAGATCGATTCGCCCTCCGCCGTCGCGCTCATCGATCGGGCCGCTGAACTACACGTCCAGGAACTCGATCTCAGCGCCCGGCGGCTACAAAGCACGGTCGAGTCGCATCTTGACGCGATCACCGCGGCTCTGCCTCGTGCCGGCGAGCACGAGCGGGCTCTCACTATCGCCGCCGGAGAAACCGCCGCCCTGGCCGGTTGGGTTGCCTGGGACCTGGGTGAGCACGACAAAGCCGACGCCTACTACAAGGTCACGTCGCAGTGCGCGACGACCGCCGGGCACCCTCCGCTCCGAGCCCTGGCCCTGACCTACAGCAGCTACGGCGCCTCGACGCCGAAGGCGAAGTTGGAGTTCCTTTCCCAGGCGGCCAGCGATGTGCGAGGCCACGGCAACGCTACTGCTGCCGCTTGGGTCCTCGGCAGGCACGCCGAGGAGGCTGCGGCGGCCGGCGACGAGATGGGGGCGCTCCGGGCGTTGGAGCGAGCGCGCTTCGCCTACGACTTCGCGGATCACACCAACGAGCAGGCGTGGGTCCGGTTCGTGACCCCGTACCGCATGGACTCGCTGGCCCTCTCTGTATACGGGCAGTTGGGGCGTCCCGAACTCACCGCTGCAGCAGACACCGCAGTCGACCGCCTCGGAGACGAACTCCCGGACGGAGGCGTCGTGGTCCTCGGTGATCTCGCTTCGGCCCTGCTGCGTGGAGGTGACGTCGACCAAGGGGTCTACGTGTCACGCCAGTTCGCCGCAGCAGCACAGGCCAAACCCAACACGATGGGCAAGGAGCGCGCATCGACTATCGCAGCGTCGCTCCCAGACCGTGAGCAGGAGCTCGGCAGCTATCTACGGCAGTTCGCTTCCTGAGTCCCCACACGCGGTTGGCGGGTAAGCCCAGGACGCGAACGCCGTCGTACGGCCGGCCCGGCGCTCCGCAGAACCTATGCCGTCTCCTCGACAACCCAAGACAGGTATGCCTCCGACCCTCCGGTCACGGGCAGCGTGATCCACTGGGGAACGTCGTACGAGTGCTTCTCGTGCAGCCACGCCTCCAGTGCCGGGAGACGGTCCGTCGTAGTCACATACGAGATCCGCCACTCCTGCGCCGTCTCGACCTTCCCCTTCCACCAGTAGAAAGCTGTGATCGGCGCATCAATGTGAACGCCTGCTGCCAGCTTGCTCTGGACCGCGCCACGGGCCAGCGCCTTCGCCTGATCCTCGTTGTCGCTGGTCGTCTGCGCGATCACAATCTCGTTGGCCATGCGACTACCTCTCCAGCTCGGGTACCGCGACCCTACCCAGCCGTCCAGCGCGCATCGAAGTCGGTAGCTACCGGTGAAGGCGGGCGGGACTCAACCAGCGACCTGGACCACTGAGACAGGCAGCAGGCCATTCAAACGCTTGGCGACCTGAACGCGTGGACCGCATAGGTGCGTGACCTCACCGGGGTGTTGTGTCGTCCGTTGGGCTTCGTACTGACCGCAAGGCAGGCCGGCGAGCCCCTGACTTCCGAGGGCGACAGCGCGTCGGCGGGTGCCTAGCGGAGAGCGAGCGGCGGCCCGGACGAGGTCGGCCGATAGGGCGAATTCTTTCCGTGTCCTCAGGCTGACTCGGCATTTCGCCCATGGCAGACGAGAAAGGGGCTCGAAGGACTGGAACCCTCTCCGGGTGTATGTCAACGTACAACACCTCGGAAGTGCGAGGCCGGTAAGCGACCCGCCTGGAGATCCGATGAGGAGCATTTCCGCCGATGCGCGTCCTCCGATCAGTCCGGCCGACCGCCCCTGTCCGCTTACTCTTTGTGCGATACACGGTGGACCGTTCATGCCGGATCCACATACGGGGGCGGATCGATTGGCGTCGAGGCTGGCAGTCGGGGCGAGCCTCTTTTCGGAGCGCGAGCGCAACATAGACCAAGATTGCCGGTTAGCCAAACCGGCGATCGTCGCGACCATTGAGCAGGTCCGCATTTGGCTGTACTTGGCAATGGAGCCGTAGCGGACACAGAAGAAGGCAGCGCTCCCCAAACCCCCGGGGAGGGAGAGGAGGAGCATCGGCTACCGCAGCGGTGATACCCGCGGCACCCTTCGCTGAAGCGCAGCGGCCCCTCCGCCCGCGTGCAGTTTCCACACCTCAAGGAGAGTGAGTACTCTGTCCGATCCCATCAAGAAACTTCCACCGAACTCGAAGGGGAAGGTTCGATACCGGTTTGTTGTCGACGCAGGAATCGACCCCGATACTGGTAAGCGTAAGCAGTTGAGGCGCACCTTCGACTCGTTGAAGGAAGCTAGGGCTGAGTACGCGAACATAACTAACCGGCGGCATGATGGGTCGCTTGTGCCGCCCAACAAGATCACCGTGAATGAGTGGCTCGACCGATGGCTGGCCATGAAAGCGGAGGATCTCGAAGAAACCACCATCTACAACTACGGGATTACCCTGGACCGAGTTCGGGGGAGGCTCGGCAATATCCGTCTCCAGGACCTTACTGAAGAGCACGTGGAAGATTGGAGGGACTGGGCGCTGGCGCATGGCCGCGTGCGTGGTAAAAGGGCCGGGACGCCACTCAGTGTCACGAGTGTGGATATGAGCCTCGCTCGGCTGAAGGAAGCGCTGGGGAGAGCCGTTACCCGGCGGTTGGTGTACGTCAATGTCGCTGCGCACGTGACCATTCCCCGGAGAGCGCGCAAGGATGAACGGAAGACTAAAGAGGAGGTGCCGCCCTGGAACGTCCAGGAGGTTCAGAAATTCATCCATGGAATTAGGGGTGAGCGTCTCTATGCTGCGCTTCTTCTTTCGCTGATGGGGCTTCGTCCAGCTGAAGTCTGCGGCCTCCGGTGGGAAGACGTTGACTTGGAGAACGCCACGATCGTCATTGCCAACACGCGCACGATGATGGGCAACCGGTACGTGGTGGAGAAGGACACCAAGTCTCTTGCGGGTGAGCGGGACCTGCCGCTGCCGGCGCTGGTGCTGGGAGCCCTCAAGGCATTCCGGGCTCTCCAAGCCGAGGAGAGGCTCGCTCTGGGGGAGGCGTACACGGTGTCGGGCTACGTGCTGGCGCATGAGACGGGCGACGCCTTCACGATCAAGCAACTCCGCCGACGCGCGTACCGGCTTATGGAGCTTCTCGGGCTCCGTCGCGTCAGGCTCTACGACGCACGCTCGTCGTGCTTCACCTTCCTGGCCAACAACGGCGTCCCGGACCACATCCTCGCGCGATGGGCCGGACATACGAACGTAAAGACGACCAAGCGGTGGTACGTCAAGCCGGATGTAGAAGATCTTCGCGGAGCCGCCACCACTTGGGATGGCCTGCACGGGGGTGCGGCAGAGGGGCAAGAGTGAGCCACGCGGACTATGAGCCGAGCGACTTGCGCGCCGTATGGCCTGCAGGAATGGGGCGAGGGGGCTTCGGAGACCGTTTGCTGGTTTTGGACCGGTGGCTGTAGCTGAGAGCATCCGGCTACGGCCAAGCCTTCTACCAAGCGTTCACCGTGTGGTGTTTAAGCTGCTGTTGGGCGGGATTTCGGAAGGTTTCCAGGTGGATCACGCCGAGCCTCGTTCGTGCCACCACACTCGATGCTGCTTCCTGAACCGTCTGGAGGCCGTGATCAAAGAGGAAAGCGTCGCTCGTAGCGACTGAAGGAGGGCACTCGCCCGGAGGGCCCACTGCCGACACGGCCACGAGTACATGCCGGAGAATGTATACCTGGGTTCTCGTTGGCAGGACCGGAGCGGGGCAAGGCCCGCTAGGTCCACCCCGGCGATGTGACATCTCGTGACAGATGAGAGGCTCAGACGGGTGAGCGAGACACCACCGAACACCCTGCAATACCGCTTTGACGGGCCAGAAGACGCACCTGTCCTGATCCTGGGTCCCTCCCTGGGTACCACATGGCACATGTGGGACCGTCAGGTCCCCGAGCTGGCCCAGCAGTGGCGGGTCTTCCGGTTCGACCTGCCCGGCCACGGCGGAGCCCACGCCTACGCGGTGGGCTCCGTGTCCGACCTGGCCGAACGGCTGCTCGCCACCCTCGACGGGCTCGGCGTGCAGCGCTTCGGCTACGCGGGCTGCGCCCTCGGCGGGGCGGTCGGCGTCGAGCTGGCCCTGCGCCGCCCCGAGCGCGTCGCCTCGCTGGCGCTGATCGCCGCCTCCCCGCGGTTCGGAACCGCGGACGAGTTCCGCCAGCGGGGCGTGATCGTGCGGACGAACGGCCTCGACCCCATCGCCCGCACCTCGCCCGACCGCTGGTTCACCAGCGGGTTCGCGGCCGCGCAGCCCGCGATCACCGAGTGGGCGGTGCAGATGGTGCGCACCACCGACCCCGGCTGCTACATCGCGGCCTGCGAGGCGCTCGCCGCGTTCGACGTGCGCGCCGAACTCGGCCTGATCGGCGTGCCGACGCTGGTCCTCGTCGGCTCGGACGACCAGGTCACCGGCCCCGCCGAGGCGCGGACGCTGGTCGCCGGGATCCCGGACGCCCGCCTCGCCGTCGTGCCCGGAGCCTCGCACCTGGTGCCGGTGGAGCAGCCCGCGGCCGTCACCGACCTGCTGGTCCGGCACTTCTCCACCGCCTGGCAGCCCGCCGTCGACTCCGGCACCGGGCAGACGGCCGTCCCGGGCATCCCCGTCCGGGCGGTCCTCGCCGCGCCCCCGCAGCCCGTGGCCATCGCGGAGATCGCGCCCGCCCCCGTCCTGGAGCCCCCGCAGGTCATGGGTCGTCCCGACCCCTACGACACCGGGCTGAAGGTGCGCCGCGAGGTGCTCGGCGACGCGCACGTGGACCGGGCGCTGTCGCAGGCCGACGACTTCTCGGGGGACTTCCAGGAGTTCATCACCCGCTACGCCTGGGGCGAGATCTGGGACCGCCCCGGCCTCGACCGGCGCTCCCGCTCCTGTGTCACGCTCACCGCGCTGGTCGCCGGCGGTCACCTCGACGAGCTCGCCTTCCACACCCGCGCCGCCCTGCGCAACGGTCTGACCCCGGACGAGATCAAGGAGGTGCTGCTGCAGGCGGCCGTCTACTGCGGCGTACCGGCGGCGAACAGCGCGTTCCGGGTGGCGCAGCAGATCATCCGGGAGGAGACGACTCCCACGGAGTGAGGGCCGGCCTGGTAGCGAAACCACCCGGCTGAGCCGTCCGCGCACCGGGCGCGGACGGCAGGATGGACCCATGAAGCTCACGAAGAAGTCGCACGCCTGCATCCGTCTCGAGAAGGACGGCCGGACACTCGTCATCGACCCGGGCGCCTTCACCGAGGAGGACGCCACGCTCGGCGCGGACGCGATCCTGGTCACGCACGAGCACCTCGACCACTTCAGCGAGGAGCGGCTGCGGGCGGGTCTCGAGGCGAACCCCGCGGCCGAGATCTGGACGCTGAGGTCGGTCGCGGAGAAGATCTCCGCCGCCTTCCCCGGCCGCGTCCACACCGTCGGCCACGGCGACGCCTTCACCGCCGCGGGCTTCGACGTCCAGGTCCACGGCGAACTGCACGCGGTCATCCACCCGGACATCCCGCGCATCACCAACGTCGGCTACCTCGTCGACGACGGCCGCGTCTTCCACCCCGGCGACGCCCTCACCGTCCCCGACCACGCCGTCGAGACGCTGATGCTCCCGGTCATGGCCCCCTGGAGCAAGATCTCCGAGGTCATCGACTACGTCCGCGAACTCAAGCCCCAGCGCGCCTACGACATCCACGACGCCCTCCTCACCGACCTCGCCCGCCCGATCTACGACCACCAGATCGGCGCCCTCGGCGGCGCGGAGCACCTGCGGCTGGCGCCGGGGGAGGCCACGGTCCTGTGAGTGTCTGACTGTCAGAGGCGCCCGGTAGGTTGTGAGGCATGCGCATCGCGACCTGGAACGTGAACTCGATCACCGCCCGTCTCCCGAGGCTCCTGGCCTGGCTGGAGAGCAGCGGCACCGACGTGCTCTGCCTGCAGGAGGCCAAGGTCGCCGAGGCCCAGTTCCCGGTCGACCAGCTGCGCGAGCTGGGCTACGAGTCGGCGGTCCACGCGACCGGCCGGTGGAACGGTGTGGCGGTGCTCTCCCGCGTGGGCCTGGCGGACGTCGTCAAGGGCCTGCCAGGCGACCCCGGCTACGAGGGCGCCCAGGAGCCCCGCGCGATCTCCGCGACCTGCGGCCCGGTGCGCGTCTGGTCGGTGTACGTGCCCAACGGCCGGGAGGTCGACCACCCGCACTACGCCTACAAGCTCCAGTGGTTCGAGGCCCTCAAGGCCGCCGTCGCCGGGGACGCGACCGGCAGCCGCCCCTTCGCGGTCCTGGGCGACTACAACGTCGCCCCGACCGACGACGACGTCTTCGACACGGCCGCCTTCGAGGGCCTCACCCATGTCACCCCCGCCGAGCGCGCCGCCCTGACGTCTCTGCGCGAGGCGGGCCTGTCCGACGTCGTGCCGCGCCCCCTGAAGTACGACCACCCGTACACGTACTGGGACTACCGCCAGCTCGCCTTCCCCAAGAACCGCGGCATGCGCATCGACCTGGTCTACGGCAACGAGCCGTTCGCCAAGGCGGTCGAGGACTCCTACGTCGACCGCGAGGAGCGCAAGGGCAAGGGCGCCTCCGACCACGCACCGGTCGTCGTCGACCTGGACGTATAGCCCTCAGCAGCCCTCACCGCTCCGCGGACGGTCCTCACAACAGCTTCAGGTCGACCGCCTGCGCGAGGGCCGCGTACCCCGCGTCCCCGGGATGCAGATGGTCCCCGCTGTCGTACGCGGGCAGCAGGCGGGCGGGGGCCGCGGGGTCGCGCAGGGCGCGGTCGAAGTCGAGGACGCCGTCGAAGGCGTCGGCTTCCCGGATCCAGGCGTTCACCACGGCCCGCTCGGCCTCCACCGCCGCCGTGCACCGCGTGGCGCCCCCGCACGGCAGCAGCGTCGCCCCGAGCACCCGCACCCCGCGCTCCCGGGCCCGCACGGCGATCTCCCGCAGCCCCTCGATCACCCGCGCCGCCTGCGTCCCGTCCCCCAGATCGTTGATGCCCTCGAACACGACCAGCGTGCGCACCCCGGTCCGCGCGAACACGTCACGGTCGAGCCGGTGCACCGCGCTCACCCCGGCCAGATCCTTCGAGACCCCGTCACCGGGATAGCGGTCGGCGACGACCCGGTTCCCCGAGATCCCCACGTTGAGCACGCCGTAGCGCGGCACCGCGTCCTGTCGGCGCAGCCGGGCGGCCAGCGCGTCCGGCCACCGCCGGTTCGCGTCCGTCGTCGACCGGGACCCGTCGGTGATCGAGTCCCCGAGCAGCGCCACCGCCCCGACGCCGTCGCCCACGTCCACTCCGGTCAGCAGCGGCCAGCTCGTCACCGTCGAGGTGTACGCCGTCCCGCCCGCGTCCGCCGTATGGTCGCCAGGCTCGCTGACGTACGACCGCTGCACCGCGAGCCCGTGCACGGGCGCCGAGGCCACCGTGCCGGGGAGGTGGAAGCTCACCAGCAGATCGGCGCCCGCGGGCACCGCGAAGGCCAGCGGATCACTGACCGCCTGCGCCCCCGCGGGCACCTCGACGCCCGCCGCGCCCCCGAAGGACAGCGGCACGGGCGTGCCGTGCGCCGCCGCGCCGCCGTGAGCCCGCCGCCGTGGCACGCCCCGCGCCCCCGCAGGCGTCCCCGCGGCTGCCTCCGGGCCCGGGGCCGCCCGCACCGCCACCGTCGCACCGCCGATACGCAGCGGAGCGGAGGCGAAAGCGTTCTCGAACCGCAGGCGCACCCGCGGACCGCCCGCCGACGTGTGCACCACCAGGCGCAGCGTCCGGTCGGTCCACGGCCCCACGGCCGGATGCCCGGACGTCGCCGTCGCCCAGCTCCCGGTCCACCCCGGCGGCGCCGCGCTGCGCCGGGAGAGCGCGAACACGTGCAGGTCCGGGGCCACGGGGAGCCGTACCGAGGCGATCTCGCGGCTCCGCGCGAGCGGGACCGTCACGACGTACAGGCGGGCCTTCTCGGTGAGTTGGCCGGCGGGGGTGGTGATGTGCGGCAGGGCGAGCGCCCGGGTGGCGAGGGGGCCGGTGCGCCAGTCCGGGGCGGTCAGCCGGTAGGGGGAGCGGGAGCCGTCGGTGTACTGAACGGTTCCCGGGCCGCCGGCTTCGGCGCCGCCGGTGCTCGTGACCAGGAAGGCGAGGGCGTCGCCCCGGCCGGCGAGGCGGACGGACTGTCCGGCGGCGCGCACGTTGTCGGGGACGCCCGGCGCGCGGCGCGGCCAGCGCAGCCGGGCGCCCTGCACGGTCGGCGCCCGGCCCGGCGTCCAGCCCGCCGCCGTGAGGTCCCGCGCCGACAGCGAGGCGCCCGTGCCGTCCAGGTCCGCGGTCCCCGGACGGGCGTCGTCGCCGACGGCCGTGTTGTCGTAGAGCGCCTCCAGCGGGAGCGGTCCGGCGGCCCGCGCGGGCGGGGGCGCGAGGAACGGCGCGAGCAGGACGATCGGGACCATCAGGAAGGGGCCCACCCCGGGGAGACCCCGGACACCTCGGCGCACGTACCGACTCCTCCCGCACCGGCCGATGATCAGCAGCGTCTCGCGACGCTAGGGAGCCGGAACGCGCCGGTCAACGCGCCATGCGCGGCGGGCGCGGACATTCGACCGGAAGCGCTTGCCCGCGCGCCTGTGGTGCGCACGTCGGTGCGAATGTCACGCTGGGCTTATGAACATCCCTTTCCTGGGCAACAAGCGCAAGAAGCACGGTGAAGCGGTGCTGACCGCGGACCCCGAGGGGGTGGCCGCACTCCTCTCCGAATGCGAGCTGCTGCGTTCCCAGGCGGCCCTGACGGGGATCCGACTCGACGACACCGCCGCCTCGTTGGAGGCGCTGGACCAGCTGCTGCCGCGCTGGCGCGACGACGAGGAGATCCTGCCCTGGCTCGGCAACGACGCCGGCCTCTACCTGGGCACGGTCATCGTGCGCAGCGTGCCCGGCGCCGTCTGGGAGGTCTGGCCGGGCGGGCAGCCGGTCGTCCGGCTGGCGTCCGGCCGGGAGTTCGACGTCGTGACGGCCGGGCACGAATGGGCCGCGAACGGCGTTCCCGAGCTGTCCCAGCTGTACGGCGAGGTCGCCGAGGCCTGAGCGCCGATCTGAGCGCCGGCCTGGGAACATGGGCGCGAATGCCCCGTAAATACGGCTAATGCCCTGAAAGTGCGTGTCGGGCCTTCACGTCAGCCTTATGTGGATAGTTTGCGGCAACCACGACACAGCTGAGAAGTGAGTAGGGCTGCGAATGGCCGTCGATCCGTTGATCGAACTGCGAGACGTCAACAAGTACTTCGGGGAGCTGCATGTCCTGCAGGACGTCAACCTCACCGTCGGCAGGGGGGAGGTGGTCGTCGTCATCGGCCCCTCGGGGTCGGGGAAGTCGACGCTGTGCCGTGCGATCAACCGGCTGGAGCCGATCCAGTCCGGCTCGATCACGCTCGACGGACAGCCGCTGCCCGAGGAGGGCAAGGACCTCGCCAGGCTGCGTTCCGACGTCGGCATGGTCTTCCAGTCGTTCAACCTCTTCGCCCACAAGACGGTCCTGCAGAACATCTCGCTGGGTCAGACGAAGGTCCGCAAGCGCAAGAAGGACGAGGCCGACCGGCGCTCCCGTGAACTCCTGGACCGGGTCGGCCTGATCTCCCAGGCCGACAAGTTCCCCGCACAGCTCTCCGGCGGGCAGCAGCAGCGCGTGGCCATCGCCCGCGCCCTCGCCATGGACCCCAAGGCGCTCCTGTTCGACGAGCCCACCTCCGCCCTCGACCCCGAGATGATCAACGAGGTCCTCGAGGTCATGCAGCAACTGGCCCGGGACGGCATGACCATGGTCGTGGTCACCCACGAGATGGGCTTCGCCCGCTCGGCCGCCAACCGCGTGGTGTTCATGGCCGACGGCCGCATCGTCGAGGACCGCACCCCCGAGGAGTTCTTCACCGACCCGCGCAGCGACCGGGCCAAGGACTTCCTTTCGAAGATCCTGAAGCACTGAGCGACGGGTGTGCGACCCTGGGACCCTGGGTTTTCCCGGGGGCGGCAGTCACGGAGCCGTACCCGCCCGGCAGCGGCCGGAGATCACTGCTCGCGCAGCGGAATCGACACGTACGACGGGTCGTTCGCCGGCGAGGAGAAGGTCAGCTGCGCGCCGGACGGGTTGTGCTCGATGTAGAGCGGGTCGACCGTGTCGACGACCAGGGCCAGTCGGTGCCCTGCCGGGACGTCGTAGGCCGTGGAGAACAGCTCCAGGCCGAGGCCGAACGGCTTGCCGGGCGTGAGCCCGTGGAAGGTGTACGGCGCGTCGGCGACCAGCTTGCCGAGGCCGAGCGGCCCCACGTCGTACAGATAGGCGACGAGGGTGCCGCTCTCCTTGGTCGGGGTGACCGTGGTGTGCAACACGGCGGTGCCGCGCACCTGTTGGGCCGTCGTGTACCGCTCCGACTGCCATACGGCCGCCCAGCGGCGGGGGAGCAGGGGGATCGGGGCCACCGGGGGCACCCGCGCGACCTGGTCGAGGATGCTGGAGAGGAACACGATCCCGCCGTCCGCGCCCGAGTCGACGTTCGTGTGGATCGTGGTCGTGCCCGCGAGGGCGATCTTCGTACGGTGGGCGTTCACCGACTTCCAGTCGGGGTAACCCTCGTAGCCGTCGGTGGAACGGGACTTGAGCTGGACGGGCTGTTCCCGGTCGACGCCGTTGTCCACGCCCTTGAGGTAGTGGTCGAACCAGCGCCCGGTGTCGGTCCACACGTCGTTGGGCAGACCGAACAGACCGGTGAGCTCGGCGGTGGCGTGGTCGCCGGGGCGCAGCTCCAGTCGCTTGGGGCCGGTCAGCTTCTCGTAGAGGGAGACGGACTGGTTGGGCGGGAAGATCGTGTCGCCCCAGGCCCCGGCGAGCAGCACCGCCGCGCCGTTGTGGTTGAGCTGGTCCAGATAGGTCGCGGGTGAACGTTTCTTCCCCCAGGCGAGGATGTCCTGCTCCCGGGACAGGTCGGAGGCGTAGAAAGCCGAGAAGACGTCCCGGGACTCGGCGCTCTGGCGGCCGACGACCGTGCCCACGCCGTCGAGCAGGGCGGCGGCCTGGACGTGCTGGGTGCGGCCGGAGTAGATCGAGTCGATCAGGTCGCCCCAGCCGCTGAGCGAGGCGACGGCCTTGATCCGCGGATCGTGGGCGGCGGCCAACAGGCTGATGCCCGCGCCGTAGGAGACGCCCGCCATGCCGATGTGCCGTGCGTCGGCAGGGGTGTTGGCGAGGGCCCAGTCGACGACCTTGGAGGCGTCGGCCACGTCGTGCGGACCCGCCACGTCGATCTCCCCGCCCGACTGCCAGAAGCCCCGCACGTTGTAACTGAGCACGACGTAACCGGATTCGGCGAGTCTCTGTGCCTGTGCGAGGTACTGGACCTGCGGGAAGCCCCAGCTCGTGGGGAGCACGATCAACGGGTGGCGGTGGAGGGCGTCGGCGCCGGCCGGCGTGACCACGTTGGCCTTGAGGACCGTGCCGCCGTCCCCGGCGATGTCGACGTACCGGACGCTGCTCGCAGCGTCCTGCGCGGCCTGTGCGGCGGGCGCGAGGCCGAGGACGCCGCCCGCGATCAGGGACGCGGAGACGACGCCCGCGGCGGTCGTGCGAAAGGCCTTGCGGTGTCCCACGGGTCACTCCTCGACGTGCGTCGGCGCACAGTTCCTCAGTGCAAAGTGACCCGACGGTAACCGGGATGTCTTACTGGAGGTAACCCGCCGGTAAGTTACGTGGCAGTAACGATTGTTGTGGCCGGCAGGGGCGCCTGGGCCGCCCGCGTCACGTCCTCGACCAGCTCCACGACGTCGGGGCCGTACGCCTGGGAGTTGATCACCTTCAGGAGCAGGACGAACGAGCCGTTCCCGTGCTTGCGGGCCAGCCGCTCGTGGTTGCGGACGAGATAGCGGGTGGCGGCCTGGTTGGTGATCGCGCGCTGGCCGCAGAACAGGAACACCGGCCGCGCCTCCCGCCGTTGACCGGCGGTGAGCCGGGCCAGCAGAACGAACTCGGTGACGCCCGCGTCCATGCGGTAGTGCTCGGCGCCGACCTGGAACGCCAGCCGGTCCGGGCTCGGTTCGCGGTCGGTGTTGACCCGCACCCCGGGCAGCATGGCCTGGATGTGGGCCGCCATGCGCCGGTTCGATCCCGGCCCGCCGACGCAGAACTCCGTTCGCTCCCCGAAACCCTGACGGGCCGTGTCCTGGGTGACGACCTCGGCGCCCGCGCCGCAGTCCTTGATGAGCGCGGCGAGTTCCAGGAGCGCGAACACGTCGTGCCGGTGCACCGCCAGGTCCGCGCTGCCCGCGTCGCGGTTGACGACGAGCAGGCACTCCGAGTTCTCCGGCAGCCCGAAGAAGGCCTGCTTGCGGCGGAGCTTCCGCCGCCACAGGTACGTACGGGCGAGCCAGCCCAGCGCGGCGCTGATTCCGGCCGCGACCACGCCCAGGACGATGTTGCGCAGGTCGTCGTTCATGGGCGCGCATAGTAGTGGGCCCGCATGACCGCTACGTACCCGTGTTCGAGGTGTGGCAGTCGTATGACAGTGCCCGGAAGGAGACTGTCGGGGCCCCGGCAATGTGGTTACGCTGCGCGGACGGTCCTGGACTGGAGGTATTGATGCGTCGCCCCCTCGCGCGGAAACTGTCGGTGCTGGCGGTATCCGCCGCCGTGGTGTCGGTGGGGGCGGCAGCGCCACCCGCCGCCGGGAGCACGGCAGTCGAGAAGGTCCCCGTCGCCGTCGGCTACGGAGGAGCCGTCGCCAGCGTCGACGTGGACGCCTCCGCGGCCGGCATCGAGGTGCTGCGCAAGGGCGGCAACGCCGTCGACGCGGCCGTCGCCACCGCCGCCGCCCTCGGCGTCACCGAGCCCTACTCCTCCGGCATCGGCGGAGGCGGCTACTTCGTCTACTACGACGCCAAGACCCGTGCGGTGCACACCATCGACGGCCGGGAGACCGCTCCGCTGACCGCGGACTCCGGCCTCTTCCTGGAGGACGGCAAGCCGCTCGCCTTCGCGGACGCCGTCAGCAGCGGCCTGGGCGTCGGCACCCCGGGCACGCCCGCCACATGGGCGACCGCGCTGTCGAAGTGGGGCAGCAGAAAGCTCGCCGCGGTGCTCGAACCCGCCGAGCGCATCGCCCGCGACGGCTTCACCGTCGACGACACCTTCCGCACCCAGACCGCCGCCAACGAGACCCGCTTCCGCTACTTCCCGGACACCGCGAAGCTGTTCCTGCCCGGCGGACAACTCCCCGTCGTCGGCTCGACGTTCAAGAACCCCGAGCTCGCCAGGACCTACCAGGAGCTGGGCCGCAAGGGCGTCGCCGCGCTCTACCGGGGCGACCTGGGCGAGGACATCGTCGACACGGTCAACAAGCCGCCCGTGGACCCGAGTTCCGGCTGGAAGGCCCGCCCCGGGAAGCTGTCCGCCGAGGACCTCGCCGCCTACCGCGCCAAGCTCCAGGCGCCCACCAAGACGTCGTACCGAGGCCTGGGCGTCTACTCCATCGCGCCCTCGTCGTCGGGCGGAACGACGGTCGGCGAGGCGCTCAACATCCTGGAGAAGACGGACCTTTCCAAGGCGAGCGAGGCGCAGTATCTGCACCGCTACATCGAAGCCAGCCGGATCGCCTTCGCCGACCGCGGACGCTGGCTCGGCGACCCCGCCTTCGAGGACGTGCCGACGAAGCAGCTGCTGTCACAGAGGTACGCCGACTCGCGCGCCTGCCTGATCAAGGACGACGCGGTGCTCACCAGCCCCCTCGCGCCCGGCGACCCGAGCCACCCGGCCGCCTGCGACACCGGCGGCACCGCCGCGCCGACGACCTACGAGGGCGAGAACACCACGCATCTCACGGTCGCCGACAAGTGGGGCAACGTCGTCTCCTACACGCTCACCATCGAGCAGACCGGCGGCAGCGCCATCACCGTCCCGGGCCGGGGCTTCCTCCTCAACAACGAGCTGACGGACTTCTCCTTCGCGCCGGCCAACCCGGCCGTGCACGACCCGAACCTGCCCGGTCCGGGCAAGCGGCCGCGGTCGTCGATCTCCCCGACCATCGTGCTGGACAAGAACGACAAGCCCGTCGTGGCGCTCGGTTCGCCCGGCGGCTCGACCATCATCACCACCGTGCTGCAGACCCTCACCGAGTTCCTCGACCGCGGACTGCCCCTCGTCGACGCCATCGCCGCACCCCGCGCCAGCCAGCGCAACGCGGCCCAGACCGAACTCGAACCCGGCCTGTACGGAAGCGACGTGGCCAAGCAGCTGGAGGCCATCGGGCACTCCTTCAAGCTGAACCCGGAGATCGGCGCGGCGACCGGCGTACAGCGACTGCCGAACGGCAAGTGGCTGGCCGCCGCCGAGACCGTACGGCGCGGCGGCGGCTCGGCCCAGGTCGTGTACCCGGCCTCATAGTTCGACGGCGGCAGGGGCGGGGTCGGGCGGCTGCGTGCGGAACGCGAGCCGCCCGTCCTCGACCTCCACCCGCACCCGGTCGCCGTCCTTCACCCGGCCGTCGAGCAGCAGCCGCGACAGCTGGTTGTCGACCTCGCGCTGGATGGTGCGGCGCAACGGCCGGGCGCCGTACTCGGGTTGGTAGCCGCGCTCGGCCAGCCAGTCGACGGCCGCGTCGCCGAACTCGACCGTGACGCCCTGCGCGTGCACCAGCCGCCGCGTCTTCTGCAGCAACAGGTCGGTGATCTGCCGCAGTTGCTCGCTCGTCAGCTCACGGAAGACGACGATCTCGTCGATGCGGTTGAGGAACTCCGGCCGGAAGTGCTCGCGCAGCGGCCGCAGGATCTGCTCGCGCCGCGCCTCCTCGTCGCCCTCGCCGCTCCCCGACCCGAAGCCGATGCCGCCGCCGCGCCGGATGATCGCCTCGGAGCCGAGATTGCTGGTCATCACGATGACCGTGTTGGTGAAGTCCACCCTGCGGCCCTGCGCGTCGGTGAGCCGGCCGTCGTCGAGGACCTGGAGCAGGATGTTGAAGACGTCCGGATGCGCCTTCTCCACCTCGTCGAGCAGCAGCAGCGAGTACGGATGCCGGCGGACCGCCTCGGTGAGCTGGCCGGCCTCCTCGTGGCCGACGTAGCCGGGCGGGGCGCCCACCAGACGGCTGACGGTGTGCCGCTCCTGGTACTCGCTCATGTCGAGCCGGACCATGCGCTCCTCGCTGCCGAACAGCGCCTGGGCGAGCGCCCGGGCTAGTTCCGTCTTGCCGACTCCGGTCGGCCCCAGGAAGAGGAAGCTGCCGATCGGCCGGTCCGGGCTGGCCAGCCCGGCGCGCGAGCGCAGCACCGCGTCCGCGACGACCCGCACCGCCTCCTCCTGGCCGACGACCCGCTCGTGCAGCCGCTCCTCCAGACCGAGCAGACGGTCCTTCTCCTCCTGGGTGAGGCTGGCGACCGGGATGCCGGTCTGCCGTGACACCACCTCGGCGACGGCCTCGGCGGTGACCTCCAGATGCCGTCCCTCGTCGGCCGCCTCCTCGCCGGTCACGTCCGTGATGCGCTTCCTCAGCTGCACGATGCGGTCCCGCAACCGGGTGGCCTCCTCGTAACTCTCGTCCGCGACGGCCTGGTCCTTGTCACGGGCGAGCTGCTCGACCTCGCGCTCCATGGCGCGCACGTCCGTGCCCTTCGTGCGGGCGCCGAGCCGCACCCGGGCGCCGGCCTGGTCGATCAGGTCGATGGCCTTGTCGGGCAGGCGGCGGTCGGTGAGATAGCGGTCGGACAGCTCCACGGCGGCGACGAGCGCCTCGTCGGTGTAGCGGACCTGGTGGTGGGCCTCGTAGCGGTCGCGCAGGCCGCGCAGGATCTCGATCGCGTCCACGACGGACGGCTCGGGGACGAGGATCGGCTGGAAGCGGCGGGCCAGCGCCGCGTCCTTCTCGATGCGCCGGTACTCCTCCAGCGTCGTCGCCCCCACGATGTGCAGCTCGCCGCGGGCCAGGGCCGGCTTGAGGATGTTGCCGGCGTCCATCGAGCCGGCCTCGCCGCCTCCGCCCGCGCCGACGACGGTGTGCAGCTCGTCGATGAAGACGATCAGCTGGTCGGAGTGGGCGCTGATCTCGCCCACGATGCTGTTGAGGCGTTCCTCGAAGTCGCCGCGGTAGCGGGTGCCCGCGACCACGCCGGTCAGGTCCAGGGCGATCACCCGGCGTCCGCCGAGCACGTCCGGCACGTCGTCGTCCGCGATGCGCTGCGCCAGCCCCTCGACGACGGCGGTCTTGCCGACGCCCGCGTCGCCGATCAGCACCGGGTTGTTCTTGCCGCGCCGGGAGAGCACCTCGATGGTCTGCTCGATCTCGTCGTCCCGCCCGATCACCGGGTCCACCCGGCCCTGGCGGGCCAGGTCGGTGAGATCGCGGCCGTACTTGTCCAGGGTGGGCGTGCCGGTGGGCCCCGGCCGCTCGGGGTGGGCCCGGTCGGCCTCCGGGGGCTCCGGCGGCATGCCGGTGGAGGCGAAGCGGGCCGCGTTGAGGATGTGACCGGCCGCGGAGTCCGGGTTCGAGGCGAGGGCGCTGAGCACATGCTCCGGGCCGATGTGCCCGGCGCCGCGCGAGCGCGCCAGCTCATGGGCGTCCAGCAGGGCGCGCTTGGCGGCCGGGGTGAGGGAGAGCGAGGTCGGCGGGGGTCCCTCGCCCGGCGGGTGCTGGGCCGGGCCCGAACGCTCGTCGATCTCCGTCGCGAGGGAGTCGGGGTCCGCGCCGGCCCGGCTGAGCAGCGTGCGGGTGGGCTCCGCGGAGAGGGCCGCGCGCAACAGGTGCTCGGTGTCCAGGTCGCGGCTGCCGTGCTCGGCGGCGTACTGGGCCGCGCCGCGCACGAGGTCCCTGGCGGGCTGGCTGAGCAGCTGGCCGATGTTGATCTGCCGGCGGGGGCCGGGGCGGGGCCCGCCGAAGAAGCGGGCCAGGAATTCGCCGAAGGGGTCGCCGTTGCCCTCCGGGCTGGTGAAGCCGCTGGTCATGGCGTTCCGTTCGATGGACGTGCAGGGCGCTGCGCTGCGGTGCCGGGTGCCCTCGGCCGGGCCGGCCGGTCACACCACCTTGGCACGATCGATCGGGTGCGGCATGTCCTGCCGGCCGCGGCGGCACCCGGCCCCACGGCCACCCGCCGATACGAGCTCCCCGCGTCCTGCGCCGTCCCGCGTCCCGCGCCGCGTCCTGCGCCGTCCCGCGTCCTGCGCCGCGTCCCGCGCCGCGTCCCGTCCCGCGCCCCGTCCTGCGCGCCGCTCCCCACCACGCCCCGTCCCGCGTCCCCCGTCCTGCGCCCCGCCCCGCGCCCAGCCCTGCGCCGCTCCCCGCCACGCCCCGCTTCGGCCCCCGTGCCTCTATGGCCCCCATGCCCCCGGAGCTTCAGGCCCTGCCCCCCTGCGGTCTCCGCTCCTGGAGCTTCGGGCCCCGCCCCCCTGCGGCCTCCGCCCCCGGAGGGAACCGTTCTACCGTCGTTCGGTGAGGATCCGTGGGCCCGCGTCCGTGATGGCCACCGTGTGTTCCGCGTGGGCCGCCCGGGAGCCGTCGTTCGTCCGCAGGGTCCAGCCGTCCGGCGCCTCGTGGTAGCCGTCGCCGCCGCCCGCGATCAGCATGGGCTCGATGGCGAGGACCATGCCGTGCCGCAGGCGCATCCCCCGGCCCGGGCGGCCCTCGTTGGGGACCGGCGGGTCCTCGTGCATGTGCCGGCCCACGCCGTGGCCGCCGAAGCCGTCCGGGATGCCGTAGCCGCCGGCCCGGCAGACCGCGCCGACGGCGTGGGCGATGTCGCCGATGCGGTTGCCGACGACCGCCGCCTCGATGCCGGCCGCGAGGGCGCGCTCCGCGGCGTCGATCAGTCGGAGGTCCGCCGGGCGGGGCGTGCCCACGGTGAAGGTGAGGGCGGAGTCGCCGACCCAGCCGTCCAGCTGCGCGCCGAAGTCGATCGAGACCAGGTCGCCGTCGCGCAGCGGTTGACCGGTGGGGATGCCGTGCACGATCGCGTCGTTCACGGAGACGCAGAGCACCGCCGGGAACGGGGTCGGCGCGAAGGACGGGCGGTAGCCGAGGAAGGGCGAGCTCGCGCCCGCCTCCCGCAGCACGTCGTGCGCCACCTCGTCCAGCTCCAGCGGGGACACGCCCACGTCGGCGGCCTTGCGCACCGCCGTCAGGGCTCGGGCGACGACCTGTCCCGCCTCGTACATGGCATCGATCGATGTGTTCGTCTTCAGTTCCACCATGCCAATTACTATACCGGTTTCTGTGCCGGTATTAGAATGGCGGCATGGTGCGCACCCCGTTGACCCCAGAAGAGCGCGAACGCGGAGAACGGCTCGGCCGACTGCTCCGCGAGGCCCGCGGCGGCCGGAGCATGACCGAGGTCGCGGCGAGCGCGGGCATCTCCGCCGAGACGCTCCGCAAGATCGAGACCGGCCGCGCCCCCACCCCGGCGTTCTTCACCGTCGCCGCGCTCGCCCGCGCGCTCGGACTGTCGATGGACAAGCTGGCCGGGCTGTGTGTGCCGGCCCCGGCGGCCTGAGGGAGCGCCCACGTCGGGGCCCATGACGGACGCCCGCGACGGCCGATCGCGCAATGGTCAAGATCGCGCAATGAGCTCGTCGCGTCCGCTTTGAAAACCATCCGTAGCCGCGCTGTAACACGGCTGGTGTTTTCTACGACTCGGGGATCTCCGGTCTGGCAGGAGTTGGGCGATGGCGGTGGATCAACTCCCGGGCAGGGTGCGGGAGTTCGCGAACTACCTGAACGGACTGCTGGCGCGCCTCGACCAGGGCGCCGGCTGGTGCGCGGTGTTCTGGCAACGGGATCCCGACGGCATGCAGGCCTGTCTCGAAGGGCGCGAGGTGCCCCCCTGGGACGTGGTGGAAGCCCTGTTGCAGGACCTCTCCAGCGAGTACGGCACCGCGCTCGCCGGGCAGGAGGCGCAGCAGGTGAGGCCTCTGCACTCCGCCGCCCTCGCCGCCTACGACGCCCGTCCCGGCGGCCGGGAATCCCTCGGGGACCGGCTCGACGTCATGCTCCGCGAGCAGCGCTACGCCGTCGAGCGCCAGGCCGAACTGGGCCGTCGGCTCGCCGCCGCGGCGTCCCGGGAGGAGGCCGACGCCATCCGCCTCGACCTCGCCTGGGCCCACGACGACCATGAACGGGCCACCGCACGGTGCGCCGAACTCCGGTACCGGATGGCCGAGTTGGACCGGAACCCGGGAAGCGCTCAGAGGCGGGGGGCGCAGCCGGTCCGCGCCGCCGAGCCGCACCCGGACTCCGGGTACGGCGCAGAGGCCGCGACCGCGGCCCGTCCCGGAGATGCCACGGTAACCGCATACGACACCGAGCCCTCCGCCGCTGAGGCAGCCCCCGGGCCGACTCCCGCCGTGGCTGCCGCCGAGGCCCCCGCCCCGGACCCCGCGTCGAGCGCCCCCCTCCCCAAGCAGCGCAAGCGTCGCCGCGGCAGTGCCCGCTTCGCCGGGATGGCCGAGGAGGAGGCCGCCCCCGTCGCCGTACCGCCGGTCGCGGAGCCGGTGGCGCCCGCGCCCGCTCCCGCGGCTCGGCGCACTCCGCGCGGGGCGCGGTTCGCCGGGGCAGCCGAGGAGGCGGCGTCGCGGTCGGAGCCGCAGCGGGAGCCGCTGGACGCGCAGGCGCGGCGGGAGACCGTCGAGGCGGTGGAGCACCTGGTGCGGCTGCGCGGCGAGGGCCGCAGCGGCGAGGCGCACGCCCTGCTCGTCGAGCTCGCGTACTGGCCCGCCGCCCGGATCCCGCTGCTCGCGGCCGAGCTGCGCCGCGCCGGGCTCACCGCCGACTGGACGACCCTGCTCTGGGAGGCCGCCTCGCTGCCCGCCGACCGGCTGGTCGCCGCGGCGGACGCCCTGGTCGCGGTGGGGCGCACGGCCGACGGCGAGCAGATCCTGCGGCAGGGCGTCGCCCGACCCGCCGCCGAGATCGGGCAGGCCGTGCTCGCCCTGGTCGGGGACGGCCGCCGCCGTGAGGCCGGCGCGCTGCTCGACGCCTACGTCCGGGTCCGCACCCCCGAGGAGGCGGCCCGCAGCGTCGCCCCCGACCCGCAGTCCCTCGTCCCCCTCCTGCTGCAGGCGGCCCGGGGCGTCTCGGAGGAACGCCACTGGGACCTGGTCCACGCCCTGCGGGTGGCCGGCTTCACGGCCTGACCGGCGGCTCCCGTTACGCCGTACGCCACGCGACTCACCCACAGGGGTGTGAAACGCGATCGACTCAGCGGGTTAACGACGATGGTCTTGGCAAGCCCGTCCCTGAGGCTTACGTTCATCCCTCTACGGCCTTTGTCTACGGGCGTAGAGGCTCTGACGTCCCGTCGAAGGAGCAGCTCATGGCCAACGTCGTACGTGCCGCACTGGTCCAGGCCACCTGGACCGGCGACACCGAGTCCATGGTGGCGAAACACGAGGAGCACGCCCGCGAGGCGGCCCGCCAGGGCGCGAAGATCATCGGTTTCCAGGAGGTCTTCAACGCTCCCTACTTCTGTCAGGTCCAGGAGCCGGAGCACTACCGCTGGGCCGAGCCGGTCCCCGACGGGCCGACCGTGCGTCGTATGCAAGAGCTCGCGCGCGAGACGGGCATGGTGATCGTCGTCCCGGTCTTCGAGGTCGAGCAGTCCGGCTTCTACTACAACACCGCCGCCGTGATCGACGCCGACGGCTCCTACCTCGGCAAATACCGCAAGCACCACATCCCGCAGGTCAAGGGTTTCTGGGAGAAGTACTACTTCAAGCCGGGCAACGCGGGCTGGCCCGTCTTCGACACGGCCGTCGGCAAGGTCGGCGTCTACATCTGCTACGACCGTCACTTCCCGGAGGGCTGGCGGCAACTCGGGCTCAACGGAGCCCAGTTGGTCTACAACCCGTCCGCCACCCACCGCGGCCTGTCCGCCCATCTCTGGCAGTTGGAGCAGCCGGCGGCCGCGGTCGCCAACGAGTACTTCGTCGCCGCCATCAACCGCGTCGGCGTCGAGGAGTACGGCGACAACGATTTCTACGGCACGTCGTACTTCGTCGACCCGCGCGGGAAGTTCGTCGGGGAGGTCGCCAGCGACAAGGACGAGGAACTTCTCGTACGCGACCTCGACCTCGATCTCGTCGAGGAGGTTCGGCAGCAGTGGGCCTTCTACCGCGACCGACGCCCCGACGCCTACGAAGGGCTGGTGCAGCCGTGAGCGACCTCTACGCCCGCCACCGCGGCGTCCTGCCGGACTGGCTCGCCCTCTACTACGAGGACCCGCTGGAGATCACCCACGGCGAGGGCCGGCACGTCTGGGACGCCGCCGGAAACAGGTATCTGGACTTCTTCGGCGGCATCCTCACCACCATGACCGCGCACGCCCTGCCCGAGGTGACCAAGGCGGTGAGCGAGCAGGCCGGGCGGATCGTCCACTCCTCGACCCTTTACCTCAACCGCCCGATGGTCGACCTCGCCGAGCGGATCGCCCACCTCAGCGGCATCCCCGACGCCCGCGTCTTCTTCACCACCTCCGGCACCGAGGCCAACGACACGGCGCTGCTGCTGGCGACGACCTACCGGCGCAGCAACACGATCCTGGCGATGCGCAACAGTTACCACGGCCGTTCCTTCAGCGCGGTCGGCATCACCGGCAACCGCGGCTGGTCCCCGACCTCCCTGTCCCCGCTGCAGACGCTGTACGTGCACGGCGGGGTGCGCGGACGCGGCCCGTACGCCGAGCTCGACGACGCCGCGTTCATCGCGGCCTGTGTGGAGGACCTCGAGGACCTCCTCGGCCACACCCGCCCGCCCGCCGCGCTGATCGCCGAGCCGATCCAGGGCGTCGGCGGCTTCACCTCGCCCCCGGACGGCCTGTACGCGGCCTTCCGCGAGGTGCTGGCCGAGCGGGGCGTCCTGTGGATCGCCGACGAGGTGCAGACCGGCTGGGGCCGCACCGGCGAGCACTTCTGGGGCTGGCAGGCGCACGGGCAGCACGGTCCGCCGGACATCGTCACCTTCGCCAAGGGCATCGGCAACGGCATGTCCATCGGAGGCGTCATCGCCCGCGCCGAGATCATGAACTGCCTGGACTCCAACAGCATCTCCACGTTCGGCGGCACCCAGATCACCATGGCGGCGGGCCTCGCCAACCTCGCCTACCTGCTGGAGCACGACCTCCAGGGCAACGCCCGACGCGTCGGCGGACTGCTCATCGAGCGGCTGCGGGCCGTCGCCGCCCAGGATCCCGGCGTACGGGAGGTGCGCGGGCGCGGACTGATGATCGGCGTCGAGCTCACCCGGCCCGGCACCGACCAGGCCGACCCGGACCGGGCGTCGGCCGTGCTGGAGGCCGCCCGCACGGACGGGCTGCTGATCGGCAAGGGGGGCGGCCACAACACCAGTGCTTTGCGCGTCGCCCCACCGTTGTCGCTGACCGTCGCGGAGGCCGAGGAGGGCGCCGCGATCCTCGAAAGCGCGCTGAGGAGCACGCAGTAGCACTGTCCTGAGCAAGGGAATCACATCGCCATGACTGCCACCTTGGAGCCCTGGGGGCCCGTCGAGCCCCTGGAACCCGCCCTGTCGGTCCGTCAGGTCCTCTCCCTGGAACGGGTGCTGGCCGGGGAGCCCGAGGTGGTGGCCGGCGCGAGCCAGCTCGACCGGCCCGTGCGCTGGGTGCACGTCGCCGAGGCCGCCGACGTCGGCGTGATGCTCACCGGCGGCGAGATGGTGCTCACCACGGGCGTCCTGCTGGCCGGCGACGAGAACGCGCAGGCCGAGTACATCCGGTCCCTGCACCGCGCGGAGGCCGCCGCCGTCGTCCTCGGCCTGGGCCGGGCGTTCCCGGCCCCGCCGGCCGTGATGCGGCGCGCGGCCGAGCGGTGCGGGCTGCCGATGATCGTCCTCCATCGGCCGTTCCCCTTCGCCGAGTTGACCGAGGAGGTCCAGTCCCGGCTCGTGCGGCGGAAGTTCGCCGCCGTCAGTCTGTCGGAGTCGGTGCGGACCGCGCTCACCGGACTGATCACCGCGGGCGCGCCGCTGCAACGGCTGCTCGACGAGATCGCCCAGCACGCCGCCTGCCCGGTCGTCGTCACCAACCTCGCCCACCGGGTGCTGGCCACGGCGGGGGAGCGGTCGGCCGTCGACGACGTGCTGCGGGACTGGGAGCGCATCGCCCGCCAGGCCGGCGGCAGCGAGGGCGACGGCTGGATCCGCGCCGAGCTGGGCGGACGCGGCGAGCGATGGGGGCAGATCATGCTCTGCGGCCACCGGGGCGACACCGCGAGCGGACGGCTGCTCGCCGACCGGGCCGCCGAGGCCCTCGTCCTGCACCGCATGCTCGGCGGCGCCTCCGCCCACACCTGGGAGGAGCAGTCCGCGCAGAGCCTGCTCACCGACCTGGTCTCCGGCGTCGTACCGGCCAGACAGCTGCTGCCCCGCGCGCGGGCGGCCGGGCTCCCCGTCAACCGGCGCACCTTCGTCCCGCTCGTCGTACGCGACGGCGACCCCGCGCAACTCGACCGGACGCTGCGGCTGTTGGGGCTGCCCGGCCTGGTCGCCGAACTCGCGGACGGGGCCACGGCCGTGCTGCTCAGCCTCGCCCGCGACCAGGACGCCGAGGCGCTCGCCGCACACTTCGCGGCCCGGCTCAGGACGGAGTCCGGGGAGGCCCGCACGGTCGTCGCCGCAGCCGACCCGCGCACCGTCTGGGACGACGTGCCCGCCGGACTGCGCGAGGCCCAGCATGTCGCGGACGCCGTGGCCGACTCCTCGACCGCCCTCGACCTGCCGGCCGTCGTACGCCTGCGGGACGTCCATCTGCGCGGCCTGATCCGGCTGCTGCGGGACGACCCGCATGTGCAGTCCTTCGCCGAGCGCGAGCTGGACGGGCTGCTGTGCGCGGCCGGCGAGGACCTGCTCGCCGTACTGCGCACCTATCTGGCCACCGGCCGCAACAAGTCCCGCACCGCCCAGCTCCACCATGTCTCCCGGCCCGCCCTGTACCGGAGGCTGGAGGCCATAGAGGGCCGCCTCGGCGTGGACCTCGACGACTTCGAACAGGCCGCGTCCGTCCACATCGCGCTTCTCGCGCACGATGCGCAACAGGCCTGAAACATGCGACGACCTGCGAAAACGGCGGTGAAACATGGGTCGAGGAAGACGTGACACGGTGGCACGCCGGACTCCCGCAGGCGTGACACCGTGCAACTCAAAGCCTGCTTTCGGACTTTCTAGGCTCCTCGTACACCGAGCGACCGGAGGTCCCGATGAGCAGAGTGATCCGTGCCGCCATCTTCCAGACGGCCTGGACCGGCGACAAGGAGTCGATGATCCAGGTCCACGAGCAGGCGGTCCGCGACGCGGCCGCGCAGGGCGCCCAAGTCCTGTGCTTCCAGGAGCTGTTCTACGGACCGTATTTCTGCCAGGTCCAGGACCCGCAGTTCTACGAGTACGCCGAGCAGATCCCGGACGGCCCGATCGTGCAGCGCTTCCAGGCGCTCGCCAGGGAGCACGGCATCGTCCTGGTGCTGCCGATGTACGAGGAGGAGCAGCCCGGCGTCCTCTACAACACCGCCGCCGTGATCGACGCGGACGGTTCGTACCTCGGCAAGTACCGCAAGCACCACATCCCGCAGGTCAAGGGCTTCTGGGAGAAGTTCTACTTCCGCCCGGGGAACGTCGGCTGGCCGATCTTCGACACGGCCGTCGGCAAGATCGGCGTCTACATCTGCTACGACCGCCACTTCCCGGAGGGCTGGCGTGCGCTGGGGCTGGAGGGCGCCGAGATCGTCTTCAACCCGTCGGCGACCTCGCGCGGCCTGTCCGCCTACCTGTGGCAGCTGGAGCAGCCGGCGGCGGCCGTCGCCAACGAGTACTTCGTCGGCGCGATCAACCGGGTCGGCGTCGAGGAGCTCGGCGACAACGACTTCTACGGGACCTCGTACTTCGTGGACCCGGAGGCCCAGTTCGTCGGCGAGGTGGCCAGCGACAAGGAGAGCGAACTCGTCGTCCGCGACCTCGACATGGCCAAGTTGCGCGAGGTGCGCGACCGTTGGCAGTTCTACCGGGACCGCCGTCCCGAGGCGTACGGCCCGCTGACCGCTCCGTAACCGCGACGCCCGCCGGCCCGGTGCACGGGGATCGGGCCGGCGGGGCCGAACCGGCCTGCACCACACCAGTGTTGAACACGGTAGGAGAGGGAGTATGAGCAGCCGAACCGTCATCCGTGGCGGACTCGTCATCACCGCGTCCGACGAGATCCATGCCGACGTCCTGATCGAGGACGGCCGTATCGCCGCCCTCGCCGCCTCCGGCACCCCGGCCGCCGAGGCCTGGACCGCCGAGCGGGTCATCGACGCCACCGGGAAGTACGTCATCCCGGGCGGGGTCGACGCCCACACCCACATGGAGCTGCCGTTCGGCGGCACCTTCGCCTCCGACACCTTCGAGACCGGAACCCGGGCCGCCGCCTGGGGCGGGACGACGACGATCGTCGACTTCGCGGTGCAGAGCGTCGGCCACTCGCTGCGCGAAGGACTCGACGCCTGGCACGCCAAGGCCGAGGGCAACTGCGCGATCGACTACGCCTTCCACATGATCGTCTCCGACGTGAACCAGGACACGCTCAAGGAGATGGACCTCCTCGTCGAGGAAGGCGTCACCTCCTTCAAGCAGTTCATGGCCTACCCCGGCGTCTTCTACAGCGACGACGGCCAGATCCTGCGCGCCATGCAGCGCTCCGCCGAGAACGGCGGCCTGATCATGATGCACGCGGAGAACGGCATCGCCATCGACGTCCTGGTCGAGCAGGCGCTGGCCCGCGGCGAGACGGACCCGCGGTACCACGGCGAGGTCCGCAAGGCCCTCCTGGAGGCCGAGGCCACCCACCGCGCCATCAAGCTCGCCCAGGTCGCCGGCGCGCCCCTGTACGTCGTGCACGTCTCCGCGCAGGAGGCGGTCGCCGAGCTCGCCAAGGCGCGCGACGAGGGCCTCAACGTCTTCGGCGAGACCTGCCCGCAGTACCTGTTCCTGTCGACGGACAACCTCGCCGAACCCGACTTCGAGGGCTCGAAGTACGTGTGCTCGACGCCCCTGCGGCCCAAGGAGCACCAGGCCGCACTCTGGCGGGGCCTGCGCACCAACGACCTCCAGGTCGTCTCCACCGACCACTGCCCCTTCTGCTTCGTGGGCCAGAAGGAGCTCGGCCGGGGCGACTTCTCCAAGATCCCCAACGGTCTGCCCGGCGTCGAGAACCGCATGGACCTGCTCCACCAGGCCGTCGTCGACGGGCACATCAGCCGCCGCCGCTGGATCGAGATCGCCTGCGCCACCCCGGCCCGCATGTTCGGCATGTACCCCAAGAAGGGCACCATCGCCCCGGGCGCCGACGCCGACGTCGTCATCTACGACCCGCACGCCGATCAGATCGTCTCCGCCGAGACCCACCACATGAACGTCGACTACTCGGCGTACGAGGGCAAGCGCCTCACCGGCCGCGTCGAGACGGTCCTCTCGCGCGGCGAACTCGTCATCACCGAGCGGGAGTACACCGGACACGCCGGCCACGGCGTCTACACCCCGCGCTCCACCTGTCAGTACCTCAACTAGGAGCAGCGCACATGGACTTCGGACTCGTCCTGCAGACCGACCCGCCGGCCTCCAAGGTCGTCAGCCTGATGCAGCGCGCGGAGAACAACGGCTTCACCTACGGCTGGACCTTCGACTCCGCCGTGCTGTGGCAGGAACCGTTCGTGATCTACAGTCAGATCCTCTCCAGCACCACGAAGTTGACGGTCGGCCCCATGGTCACCAACCCGGGCACCCGCACCTGGGAGGTCACCGCCTCCACCTTCGCCACCCTCAACGACATGTTCGGCAACCGCACCGTCTGCGGCATCGGCCGCGGCGACTCCGCGATGCGCGTCGCCGGCCGCGCGCCCAACACCCTCGCCCGCATCAGCGGCGCCATGAAGGTCATCCGCTCCCTCGGCCGCGGCGACGAGGCCGACCTCGGCGGTACGGTCGTGAAGTTCCCGTGGGTCAAGCCCGGCGCCGAACTCCCCGTCTGGATGGCCGCGTACGGCCCCAAGGCGCTGAAGATGACCGGCGAGGAGGCCGACGGGTTCATCCTCCAGCTCGCCGACCTGTACCTCACCGAGTACATGGTGAAGGCCGTGAAGGACGCGGCCGTCGCCGCGGGCCGCGACCCCTCCGAGGTCAAGATCTGCGTCGCCGCCCCCGCCTACGTCACCGAGGACGACTCGCCCGAGGCGCTCGCCCACGCACGCGAGCAGTGCCGGTGGTTCGGCGGGATGGTCGGCAACCACGTCGCCGACCTGGTCTCGAAGTACGGCGAGCACTCCGCCGCCGTACCCGAGGAGCTCACCGACTACATCAAGGCCCGCGAGGGGTACGACTACTCGCACCACGGACGCGCCGACAACCCCGACACCGCGTTCGTGCCCGACGAGATCGTCGACCGGTTCTGCATCATCGGACCGGTCGAGAAGCACATCGAGAAGCTGAACGCGCTGCGCGAGCTGGGCGTCGACCAGTTCGCCGTCTACGACATGCACGACGCCCAGGAGACCGTCATCGACGCCTACGGGTCGACGGTGATTCCCGCCCTCAACGGCTGACCCACGACCCACGACCCACGACCCGCGCCCCGCGCGGGCCGGCGAAGAAAACCCCTGGCCACCGCTCACCTCCCCATCCCCCCACTCCAGTTCTCCCCTCCCCGCCCGCCCGGGGGGAGGGGGCCGGAGCCCGCACGGCCTTTCCGGATCCGCCCCTCGTTTGATTGGCCTGCCCATGACCGACACCGCTTCCCCGGCCATACCGCCGACCGCCCAAGTCACCCTCGCCGACGGCCGGGTGGAGATCGCTCCTGGTTCGCCGCAGCCCAGCGGCCCCTACGCCAACGAGGACCTGCTCCCGGTCCCCGTGGAGAAGCGCACCTGGACCACGTACAACTTCTCCGCGCTGTGGGTCGGCATGGCCCACAACACGGCCTCGTGGACCCTCGCCTCCGGTCTGATCGCCGTCGGCATGGACTGGAAGCAGGCGGTGCTCACCATCGCCCTGGCCAACGTCATCGTGCTGGTGCCGATGCTGCTCACCGGCCACGCGGGACCGAAGTACGGCATCCCCTTCCCGGTCTTCGCCCGCGCCTCCTTCGGCATCCGCGGCGCCAACCTGCCCGCCGTCGTACGGGCGTTGGTGGCCTGCGGCTGGTTCGGCATCCAGACCTGGATCGGCGGCGAGGCGATCTACTTCCTCGCCGGGAAACTGATCGGCAACGGCTGGAGCGACGCCGGGAAGATCGGCGGCTACGCCTGGACGATGTGGCTGTCGTTCGCGATCTTCTGGGCGATCCAGGTCGCGATCATCTACCGGGGCATGGAGACGATCCGCCGCTTCGAGAACTGGGCGGCGCCCTTCGTCCTCGTCGGCGCGCTGGTGATGCTGATCTGGATGAGCAACAAGGCAGGCGGCTTCGGCCCGTTGCTCGACCAGCCCTCCAAGCTCGGCTGGGGCGCAGACTTCTGGAAGCTGTTCTGGCCCTCCCTCATGGGCATGATCGGCTTCTGGTCCACCCTGTCGCTGAACATCCCCGACTTCACCCGCTACGGCAAGAGCCAGAAGGCGCAGACGTGGGGACAGGCGCTCGGTCTTCCGACGACCATGACGCTGTTCGCGCTGCTGTCCGTGATGGTCACCTCCGGCTCGCAGGCCGTGTACGGCGAGACGATCTGGGACCCGGTACAGCTCGCCGCCAAGACGGACAACGTCTTCGGGCTGCTGTTCGCGCTGGTGACCGTGCTGGTGGCGACCCTGTCCGTGAACATCGCGGCCAACCTGGTCTCGCCGGCCTTCGACTTCTCCAACATCGCGCCCCGGAAGATCAGTTTCCGTACCGGCGCCCTCGCGACCTGCGTCCTCGGCGTGCTGATCTTCCCCTGGAAGCTGTACTCCGACCCGCAGGGCTACATCTTCACCTGGCTCGGCCTGGTCGGCGGTCTGCTGGGCACGGTCGCCGGCATCCTCATCGCCGACTACTGGGTCCTGCGCCGCGGCAAGCTGGACCTCGCCGACCTGTACCGCACGGGCGGCCGCTACTGGTACGACGGCGGCTGGAACTGGCGGGCCGTGGTGGCCTTCGTGACCGGCGGTGTGCTCGCCGTCGGCGGCGCCAGCTTCAAGCCGCTGATCGACGGACGGCCCATCCCGGCGCTGGAGTCCCTCGCCGACTACGGCTGGGCGGTCGGGCTCGGCACCTCGATGGCGCTGTACCTGGCGCTGATGCTGCTGCGCGGACGCCAGGAGGAGCACGAGGAGCACGAGGAGCACGAGGGGGCGGTGTCCAAGGCGTAGGGCGACGCGCGGTGCGACGTGTTACGTGACCCGTTGTGCAACGTGAGGCGTTGCGCAACCCGCTTCGACAGAACGGCCGGAGGAGCAGCTCAGCTCTTCTGGCCGTTCTGCAGTGCGGCCACCGCTTCCTTCGCCGCCTTGATCGCGCCCTTGTTGATCTCGTCCGTGCCGGGGGCCTTCTTCGACTCGAAGTCGCTGCCGTTGTAGGTGATGACCACCAGCGCGTTGGACACCTGGGCGATCACCACGCCCTCACGGGTCTGCTGCTTGTCCTCGGTCGTGAGGTTCACCACGGAGTACGCCTGGTTCCCGAGGCCCGGGACCGCCCCGCCGCCGCTCTTCTCCTTGAGACGGTCCTTGTACGAGCTCTGTGCCGCTTCGTCGGAGTCCGTGATCTCGAAGGAGACGTCGAGCCAGCGGTAGTCGTACCCCTTGAGCGCGTTCCAGGAGCAGGTGCGGCGCAGCTTGCTGTCCGTCGACGCGATCTCCTTGCCGGCCGTCTTGGCGGCGGGCACCAGCGAGGTGATCGTCTTCGTGGCCACGCTGGTGCAGGGCGGGGGCGCGGCGGCGTACGTCTTGGACACGGCCGACGTCGACGGCGCGGTCGGCGACGTGGACTCGGTCTTGCGGGTGTCCTTGCTTGCGGTGTCCTGCGTCTCGGTGTTCGGACCGGACGAAAGCGCCCAGCCCGCGCAGGCGAGCACGACCACCGGGGACAGACGCGCGGTGAGGGCGAGCGGCAGTGGGAGAGAGCGCACGACGCACTTTCGTGGGGGACGGTGCGGACGGGAGTCCGCGATGCGGACAAGGGACTGCAGTCTCACACGACTCCCTGTGAGGTGGAAGGGTCGAACTCGCTCCGTGGTCGCACGGTGACAGGAGGGGGGCCCGTCAAGGCTGGTGCGTGACGCTCACTCGTACGGTCAGCGTCCCCCTGTTGTCCCCGGAGCAGGATCCGGCGGTGTCGTTCATGCCCAGTTGCAGGGTGCCGTTCCCGGTGGCCCGGAAGGTCAGCTTCTTTCCGACGGTGCGGACGGGGGAGTCCTTGTCGCCCGCGAGGACCGCCAGCAGGCTGCCGAACGGCGCCGCGGGCTTGACCTTGCAGTCCGCCGCGAAGTCCAGCCAGGCGCCGGTCTTCGCGTCGTAGCCGGCCGGCCCGGTCATGGGCATGTTCTGGTGGTCGGCCGTCCACTCTCCCGAGACGAATCGCACGGTGACCTCGTCTCCCCGCTGGACGGCCGCTCCGGGCACCGGCTGCCAGCCGGTCGCCGACTGGACGACCTGACTGACGGTCGTCGTCGTCGGGTCCTTCTTCAACGGCAGCACCCCGGTGACGAACAGACCGCCTCCGACGCCGGCCGCCAGCACGGCCGTACCGGCCAGGGCCCACCACAGCCGCTTGCGCCCCGCCGAGCGGGACCCCTCATGCCGCGAGGGCTGCGACGGCGGGGGCAACGCGGTGTGCCGTGCCGTCGGCACGGTTCCCCCGGCCGCGACGAGCCGCTGCCGGCCACTGGTCACCGTGTCCGCGTAGGCCGACGGGGCCGACGGCGCGAACACGCGCACGGTCGCCGGCGGCGGCTCGGCGCCCGTCTCCCCCGCCGCGACGCGCCGCAGCGCGGCTCGTGCGCCGGCCGCCGAGGGGCGCTCGTCCGGGGACTTGCGCAGCAGCGCCTCGACCACCGGGCGCAACGGGCCGAGCCGCTCCGGCAGAACGGGTTCCTCGTACGCCACCGCGTGCAGCGTGGCGGGCGCCGCCGGTCTGCGGAACGGGGACAGCCCGCCGCAGACCGTGGCGAGGGTCGCGCCGAGCGAGAACAGGTCGGAGGCCGGGCCGGCCTCCGCTCCCGTCACCCGCTCGGGCGCCATGAACTCGAGGGAGCCGACCAGTTCACCGGTGGTCGTCAGGAACTCGCCGTCGTCCAGGGCGGCGATGCCGAAGTCCGTGAGGACGGCGTTGCCGTCGCGGCGCAGCAGGACGTTGGCGGGTTTCACATCGCGATGCAGGGTGCCGGCCGTGTGCACGGCCTCCAGCGCGTCGAGCAGTTGCAGACCGAGGGCGGCGGTGTGCTGAGGGGTGAGCGGTCCGGTCTCGGCGATCCGGTGGGCCAACGAGGGCCCCTCGACGAGTTCCATGACGATCCACAGCCGGTCCTCGGACTCGATCAGGTCGTGGACGCCGACCACGTGGGGGTGCGGCACCCGGGCGACCGCACGGGCCTCACGGACGGCCCGGCGCATCCGTATGCGGTGCTCCTCGTCGCCGTGGGTGAGGACATGCAGTTCCTTGGCGGCGACCGGCCGGTCGAGCAGTTGGTCGTGGGCGCGCCAGACCGTGCCCATGCCGCCTCTGCCGAGGACGTCGTGGAGCAGATACCGGCCGGCGATCAGCCGTTCCGAGTCGCGTGCCGAACGCGTCGCCGCCGGGGGATCGCCATCTCGGGACATCACGCGCTCTCTCACGTTCTCTTTTCCGGCGGTCTGGAAAGCCCGCCGGTCGTCGTTCGTTCGAACCGGGGTGAGCATAGCGGAGCACCCGGCGGTCCTATTCCGTCAACACCGTTGAAGCGAACGGAACTTGACGGTCCGTGTCCTGCTTGCGCGCGGCCCACGGGCCGGAGGTCAGGACGCCCAGGGCGAGGACGGTCAGCCCGCAGCCGGCGATGATCCACCAGGGGGCCGAGGTCGCCCCGGCGGCGATCGCCGCGCCGGTCACCGCGATGCCGAGCGCGGCGCCGACCTGGCGGCTGGTCGCGGCGATCGCGGCGGCCACCCCGGCCTGGGCCCGCGGCAGGCCCGAGACCGCGGTGTCGGTGATGGGCGCGTTGACGAAGCCGAAGCCCAGACCGAACAACGCGTACGCCGTGAACAGCAGGATGTCCGAGCGGTCCGCGGTGCGGGTGGCGGGAAGGGCCAGCAGGCCGCCCGCGGTGAGGCCGGCCCCGGCGAGCAGCAGCGGGACACGGGGGCCGCGGCTGCCCACGATCCGCCCGGACAGCGGCGGGCACACCAGGGACAGCACGGCCATCGGCAGCAGATGCACCCCGGTGTCCAGAGCGCTGAGCCCCCGCACCTGTTGCAGATAGAGGGTGTTGGCGAACAGGAAGCCGCCGAGTGCGGCGAAGGCGCACACCGCCATCACCGTCGCCCCGCTGAAGGGCACGCTGCGGAAGAGGCGCGGTTCGATCAGCGGTTCGACGCGTCTCCTCTCGTAGGGGATGAAGGCGGCCGACGCGCCGACCGCCGCGATCAGGCAGGTGACGATGACCGGGGAGGTCCAGCCCTGGCTCGGCGCCTCGATGACGGCGTACGTCAGGGCGCCGAGCGCGGTGATCACCAGAAGTTGGCCCACCGGGTCCGCCCTGCGGGGGCGCGGCGCACGGGACTCCGGGACGAACAGGGCGGTCAGCAGCAGCGCGGCCAGCCCGATCGGCACGTTCAGCCAGAACACCGACCGCCATCCGGCCGTCTGCACCAGTACGCCGCCGAGGATCGGCCCGGCCGCCATGCTGACGCCCACCACCCCGCCCCACACGCCGATGGCCCGCGCCCGCTGCCGCGGTGAGGGGAAGGCGTGGGCGAGGATCGCCATGGCGACCGGGGTGAGCATGCAGCCGCCCACCGCCTGGGCCATGCGGAAGGCGATCAGCCAGTCCAGCGAGGGCGCCAGGCTGCACAGCGCCGATCCGCCGGTGAACAGCACGAGTCCGAGGAGGAGGACGCGCCGTCGCCCGACGCGGTCGGCCGTGGAGCCGGCCAGGATGAGCAGCGAGGCCAGCACGATGGTGTACGCGTCGAGGGTCCACTGCAGGCCGGACAGGGAGCTGTGCAGGTCCTCCTGGATCGAGGGCAGGGCGACGTTGAGGACGGTGGTGTCGAGGCTGACCAGCAGCACGCTCAGACAGCAGACGGCCAGGACCAGCGAGGGTCTGCTGCGGTCGGGTCGAGCCATGTCGGGCGCCCTTCTCGTCGGTCGGTGCGGCGGTCGGTCGGCGCCGCGGTCGGTGAATGTCGCGACCGTCGGTCGGCGCCGCGGCCGGTCAGTGCTGCGGCCGGTCGGCGGCGTGGGCGTCGGCGAAGTCCCAGAGCACCGGCAGGAACTGCTCGGGCGTCTCGGCCTGGGGCATGTGGCCGGTGCCCTCCAGCAGACGGAACTCCGCGTCCGGGACGGCCTGCGCGTACGCGCGTCCGTAGCCCGCGTCCACGACCTGGTCGCTCGCGCCCCACGCGACCAGCGTCGGGTGGGCGACCTTGGCGAGGCGCTCCGGCAGGGTGGGGTCGGCCATCGCGTGCGGGCCCGAATAGACCTGCAGGGTGGCCCGGTTGGCGGCCATGACCGCGCGCTGCGCCTCGGTCAGCCTGCTGGGGTCGAAGCGGAATTTCGAGGGGTCGTGGAAGGAGAGGCGGGACAGCTCGACGGGGGTCAGGGAGAAGGTGTCGGCGATCGGGTGGCCGGGGACGGGGATGCCGACGGCGTTGACGAGGGTGACACTGCCGATCCGGTCGCTGCCCAGGGCCGCTAGCTCGGCGGCGATCCAGCCGCCGATGGAGTTGCCGACGACGGCGACGTCACGCAGGTCGAGCGCGTCGAGCAGCTGTGCGTAGACCTGGGCCAGGGTCGTGACGTCGGTCAGCCACTCGGGGCGGGCGGTGCCGTCGAAGCCGGGGTGGACCGGGGTGAACACCCGGGCCGGACGCCGCTCGGCCAGGAGGCCGGCGAAGGGGGCGACGGTCCCCGGGCCGCCGCCTCCGTGCAGGAGGAGGAAGGGACGGCCCTCCTGGCCGTAGAGGTCGACGGTGACGTCGAGGCCGCCCTGGTCGAGCGTGAGGGGGTGGGTGCTGCGGGTCATGCGGTGCTCCTCAAGTGGGCTGTGTCGACAGGACAGTCGGGTCGCCGTCACGCGAAGTCGGTCGCGGGGACGGTGGCGTAGCGGCTCATCGCCTCGACCGTCGACTCCGGGGTGAGTTCCCGGCCGCCGGCGATCATGTTCCGCAGGTCGCGGAAGTACTGGACGTAGAGGTCGGGCGTGAAGGTGTTGAGCATCACCGCCGGCTCGTCGCCGAGGTTGGCGAAGGTGTGCGGGGCGCCGGGCGGGATCATGGCGAGCGTGCCGGCCGGGGCCGCGTGGGTCGTCTCCCCGATGGTGAAGTGCACGGTGCCGGAGACGACGTAGAAGCCCTCGTCGTGCTGGGCGTGGCGGTGCTGCGGCGGGCCCTGGGTGTGCGGGGCGATGGTGATCTCCCCGATGCCGAGGCGGTGCCCGGTGGTGCTGCCGTCCTCGAGGATGCGCATCTGTGTGGGGCCCAGCCGGATCGTCTCGCCGCCGTCCGGGCCGACCAGGGAAACCGTGCTCATTGCTCCTCCTGAAGTCCTTCGTGAGAGCCGACTCTCAGGAGACTAGAGAAGTCGAGTGTCGTTATGCAAGTCCACTCTCATGAAGAGAGGTGACTGCTAGCATGAGGGTGGATCAACAGGAGGAGTCGTACGATGACGGCGCAGACGGGCACCGGACGCACCAACCAGAAGCAGCGCACGCGGACGGCGATCGTGGCGGCCGCCCGAGAGCTCATCGGCACGGGCGCCGAGGTGACCATGCCGGCGATCGCCCACGCGGCCCTGGTGTCCGAGGCCACCGCCTACCGGTACTTCCCCGACCTGCCGTCGCTGATCAGCGAGGCCCTGGCCGGCGTCTGGCCGCCCCCCGCCGAGGCGCTCGCGCCGGTCGCGGAATCCGGCGACCCCGTCGAACGCACGGCCTTCGCCTGCGCGTTCCTGCTCCGCGGCGTCCTCGCCCGCCAGGGCGCGGTACGCGCGATGATCGCCGCCACCGTCACCCGGCCCGAGACGGTGACCGGGCGACCCGGGATTCGCTTCGGACTCATCGACCATGCGCTCCTGCCGCTGGAGGACACGCTCGGCGCGACGGACCCGGACGCGTTCGCCCAACTCAAACGGGACCTGGCCGTGGTCGTGAGCGCCGAGGCGCTCTTCACCCTCACCGATCTGTGCGGCCTCGACCCCGACGACGCCGTCGCCAGCGCCGTGCGGACCGCAACCACCCTCACCGAGGCGGCAGTTCGCTCGACCGCATAGCGGCTGGGGCGCAGACCGCCCCTTCCGATAGGAAGGGGGCGGTGCGGCGCCCCGGTCGGCCCGGTGGGAGTCGGCAACCGACGACGACGCCGCCGGGGTCCTGAAACCGAGACAGGGGGAGCAGACGGTGCGCCGTGGGTACAGGTGGGTCGAGCGCGAACTGGCTCGCATGGACCCGGAGACCGACGGAGAGCGGATGATCTCGCTCTACGTCGGCCACCGGGTCCCGGAGTTCGCCCTGGCGATGATGATCTATCCGGGCACCATGCGCATGATGCAGCCGAGCACGGGAGCCGCCACCCTGGCCCACACCGGGAAGCTGGAGACGAGGCCCGACCGGCGTTTCCAGGACGGCAACGACTTCCTGACGGCCTGGATGGTGGACGGCATATCCAGCGCGGCGGGCCGCAGAGCCGCCGAACGACTGAACCGCATCCACCTGGCCGTCGCCCGCAGTACCCCGCACTTGCCCGGCAACTTCGACGACATCGACGACTTCGTCTACCCCCTGGTCCTGCTGGCCACGTTCGGCGACCGCCTGCAGACCTCGCTGGGCCTGCCCGGCACGAGCGAACCCATGAAGATCGCGTGGCACCGCTGGGCGCAGGGACTCTTCCGCCTCCTGGAACGCGAGTCCGGCCCCTTGGCCGACGAGGCGTTCCCCGAGGACTGGAACGCGATGACCGAGTTCGCCTCGAAGTTCGACTCCCGGCCCTACGAGCCGACGGAGTCCGGCCGCCGGGTGGCGAACGCGATGATGGACTTCTTCGCCGAGCGCTGGTTTCCCGCGCCCTTCCGGGCGTTCGGCCGGGACCTGACCCGGTACCTCGCCGGCGAGCGGGTCTGCCGGCTCCACGGGATCGGCTGGATCAGCCCCCGCCGCGAGCGGATCGTCCGCGTCTTCCTGAAGTCCGCGTTCCGGATCCAACGCCTTCTGCCCGACTACCGCACCCCGCTTCCCGAGCGCCTCCGGCGTACCAGACGGACCAGACGGACGGGGCAGACCCGACGGACCCGACGGACCGGGCGCACCACACGCGCCTGACGCACACTCTCCGGACTCTCTTCAGGACCGATCCCGTAAATTCTCCCCAGGACCGATCCCGTCCGCCGACCGGTTCGACCGCTGGGCGGAAACGACGAGGTGAGAGGCCATATGTTCACGACCCGTCCCACGCTCCAGGGCACCTTCGGCATGGTGTCCTCCACGCACTGGCTGGCCTCCCAGTCGGCGATGGCCGTCCTGGAGGACGGCGGCAACGCCTACGACGCGGCCGTCGCCGGCGCCTTCGTCCTGCACATCGTCGAACCGCACCTCAACGGACCCGCCGGCGAGGTCCCGATCCTGCTCGCCCCGGCGGGCGGCGAGGTGCGGGTGCTGTGCGGGCAGGGCGTGGCTCCGGCGGGCGCGACGGTCGCCCGCTACCGGGGGCTGGGCCTGGATCTCGTCCCCGGCACGGGACCCCTGGCCGCCGCCGTGCCCGGCGCGTTCGACGCGTGGATGCTCCTGCTGCGCGACCACGGCACCAAACCCCTGGCCGACGTCCTCGAGTACGCCATCGGGTACGCCGAGCACGGGCACGCGCCCGTGGAGAACGTCGGCGCGACCGTCGAGACGGTACGGGAGCTGTTCGAGACCGAGTGGACCTCGTCGGCGGAGGTGTACCTGCCGGGCGGGCGGGCGCCGCGGCCGGGCGAGCTGTTCCGCAACCCCGCACTCGCCGCCACCTGGCGGCGGCTGCTCGCCGAGACCGCCGGGGCAGGAGGCCGGGAGGCTCAGATCGAGGCCGCGCGGGAGGTGTGGCGGACCGGCTTCGTCGCCGAGGCCCTGGTCCGGCAGTCCGGCCGCCCGACCCTGGACACCAGCGGCGAGCGCCACACCGGCACGCTCACCTCCGCCGACCTCGCCGACTGGTCCGCGACGTACGAGGCCCCGGCGACGTACGACTGGAACGGCTGGACCCTGTGCAAGGCCGGCCCCTGGAGTCAGGGCCCGGCCCTCCTCCAGCAGCTCGCCCTGCTCCCGCCCGAGCTGCCCGCGTACGGCTCCGCCGACTACGTCCACCTGCTGATCGAGGGCTGCAAGCTCGCCATGGCCGACCGGGAGGCCTGGTACGGCGACGCGGCCGACGTCCCGCTGGACGAGCTGCTCTCGGACTCCTACAACGCCGGGCGGCGCACCCTCGTCGGCGACAAGGCGTCGTACGACCTGCGGCCCGGCAGCCCCGGCGGACGCGAGCCGCGGCTCAGCGCGCACGCGCACGTGGTCGCCGCCGACGAGCCGGGCTTCGACCCGATGGGGGCGGGGGAGCCGACGGTCGCGACCGTATCGGCGGCGCCGGCGTCGGCGACGTGGAAGGAGGCCGGGGGCGAGGCACGCGTGCGTGCCGACGGGGCCACCCGGGGCGACACCTGTCACCTCGACGTCGTCGACCGCTGGGGCAACATGGTCGCGGCCACGCCCAGCGGCGGCTGGCTGCAGTCCAACCCGGTCGTGCCCGAGCTGGGCTTTCCGCTCGGCACACGGTTGCAGATGACCTGGCTGGAGGAGGGGCTGCCGAACTCGCTGACGCCCGGCCGCCGTCCCCGCACCACCCTCACCCCCTCGCTGGCGCTGCGCGACGGCGTGCCGGTACTGGCCTTCGGCACACCCGGCGGCGACCAGCAGGACCAGTGGCAACTGCACTTCCTGCTGGCCGTCGCCCTGCGCGCACGCGTGCGCGGCAGACTCGACCTCCAGGGCGCGATCGACGCCCCGAACTGGCACAACGACGGCTTCCCCGGCTCCTTCTACCCGCGCGGCATGCGGCCGGGCAGCGTGACCGTCGAGTCCCGGATGCCCGCCGACGTCGTCGAGGAACTGCGCCGGCGCGGACACGACGTGACCGTCGGCGACCCCTGGTCCGAGGGCCGGCTGTGCGCGGTCGCCCGTGACCCGGGCACCGGCATCCTGTCGGCGGCGGCGAACCCGCGGGGCATGCAGGGGTACGCGGTGGGCCGCTGACCTCGCGTACGTGTTCTTCATCCCGTTTCCACCCGCAGTGCACCGGTGGGCCGGGGATTGTCAGTGGGGCGTGCTCTCATGGAGACATGATCGAAGACATGGAAACCATCGACGAGTTTCTCGCCCGCCACCGCGCCGACGTGGAGGAAGCGGTCCGCAAGGCCGCCGCGGCCGAGATCATGCCCCGCTTCCGGCAGCTCGCCGCGCACGAGGTCGACCAGAAGAGCGGCCCCCACGACCTGGTGACCGACGCCGACCGGGGCGCCGAGCGGTATCTCACCGACGCCCTCGGCGCGCTGCTGCCCGGCTCGGTCGTCGTCGGCGAGGAGGCGGTGCACGCCGACCCGGCGACGTACGAGGCGATCCAGGGCGACGCGCCGGTCTGGATCGTCGACCCCGTGGACGGGACGCGCCAGTTCGTGCACGGCGACGACGGCTTCTGCACGCTGGTCGCGCTCGCCCGGCACGGCGTCGTGCTCGCCTCCTGGACCTACGCTCCGGCCCGCGACCAGCTCGCCACGGCCGTGCGCGGCGGAGGCGCCTTCCTCGACGGCGAGCGGCTCCTCGCCGGGTCGCCCGCCCCCGGCCGCGACCTGACGGTGGCCACCTCGCACCCCGACTACACCACCGACGACCAGAAGCGCGCCCTGCTGGGCCTGTGGACCGACGGCGTCGCACCGCGCGCCTGCGGATCGGCCGGCCTGGAGTATCTGGCGATCGCCCGGGGAGAGCTGGACGCGACGGCCTTCTCCTGGGAGGCCGCATGGGACCACGCGGCGGGACTGCTGCTGGTCGAGGAGGCGGGCGGCGCCCACCTGACCCTCACCGGCGAGCCGTTCCGGATCACCGGCGGCAACAGCCTGCCGTTCACGGCGGCCCGGGACGCGGCGACGGCACGGCGGGTGGCGGCACTGCTGTCGGTCTCAGGGGCTGTGAGGCGCTGAGCTGACGGGCGCGCCTGACGGCCGCACCTGACGGGTGATCGGAATCCGGCCTGACGTCGGCCTGACGTCCGCCTGATGCCGACCTGACGGTTCGAGGCGTTCGACGGTTCGAGGGGCCCGGGCCGCAGGTTCTGTCGTACCCCCGGCATATCCTGATGCCGGAGGCCGCCGGTCTACGGAGGCCAGCCGCTGACGAAGGGGTCGAAGTGGCGTCGATGCTCGATGCGGTCGTGGTGGGGGCGGGGCCCAACGGGCTGACCGCCGCGGTGGAGCTGGCCAGGCGCGGCCTCTCCGTGGCCCTGTTCGAGGCACGGGACACCGTGGGCGGAGGCTCCCGCACCGAGGAGCTCACCCTGCCGGGCTTCCGCCACGACCCGTGCGCCGCCGCCCACCCCCTCGGCATCAACTCGCCCGCGTTCCGCGCCCTGCCCCTGGAGCGCTACGGCCTGGAGTGGCTGCACGCCGAGCTGCCCATGGCGCACCCCTTCCCGGACGGCAGCGCCGCCGTGCTGTCGCGGTCGGTCGCGGAGACGGCCGCCTCGTTCGGGCCGCGTGACGCGGGCGCGTACCGCAGGCTCGTCGAGCCCTTCCTGCCCAAGTGGGACGTCCTGGTCCGCGACTTCATGTCCCTGCCGCTGACCGCGCTGCCCCGGGACCCGCTCACCCTGGCCCGCTTCGGCCTCGTCGGCCTGCCCCCGTCCGCCTGGCTGACCCGGCGCTTCCACGACGAACCGGCCAAGACCCTCTTCGCCGGTCTCGTCGCCCATGTCATGGCCCCCCTCACCGGCCTGGCCACCGGCGCCGTCGGCCTGGTCTTCGCCCTCGCCGCGCACGCCCGCGGCTGGCCGGTGGCCCGCGGCGGCTCCCAGTCCATCTCGGACGCCCTCGCCGCCTACCTCAAGGACCTCGGCGGCAGCATCCATACCGACTACGAGGTCAAGCGCCTCGACGACCTGCCCCCGGCCCGCGCCTACGTCTTCGACACCTCGCCCACCGCCCTCGCCCGCATCGCCGACCTCGGCAGCCACTACGCGGGCTATCGGTACGGACCCGGCGTCTTCAAGATCGACTATGCGCTCGACGGCCCGGTCCCGTGGACCGCGAAGGAGGCGCGCACCGCCGGCACCGTGCAGATCGGCGCGAACAGCGCGGAGATCGCCGCCGCCCTGCGCGCGCCCTCCCGAGAGGGCCGCGCACCCGAGCGCCCCTTCCTGATCACGGTGCAGCCCAGCGTCGTCGACCCCACCCGCGCCCCGGCCGGCAAGCACGTCTTCTGGGCGTACGGTCATGTGCCCAACGGCTGGACCGGCGACCTCACGGACGTGATGGAACGTCAACTGGAGCGGTTCGCCCCCGGATTCCGCGACCGGGTCCTCGCCCGGGCGATCGCGGGCCCCGCCGAACTCGCCGCCCGCAACGCCAACTACGTCGGCGGGGACATCGCCTCCGGCGCGGTGTCCGGACTGCAGATCATGCTCCGCCCCAAGCTGTCCCTCTTCCCCTACTCCACCCCGCACCCGGCCGTCTTCATCTGCTCCTCGGCCACACCGCCCGGCCCGGGCGTGCACGGCATGTCGGGCCACAACGCGGCGAAGGCCGTGTGGCGGAGACTGCGGCAACAGGGGTGACGGTGGCACGGGTGGCGGTGGCAGGGGCGATGGCGGCAAGAATGACGGCAGCGGGGGCTACGGCGATGGGGTCGGGGGCAGTTGGAGCAGCGGCCCACCGGATCAGGCGGGCCTGCGTGGGGTTCGTTGCGATCCAGGGCGGCCCTTCGGACGCTCCCGACGCGGCCCGGCGCCCCTCACGGGACGTCCCCCGCGCCGTGTCCGCCTAGCCCGCCCTCTTCTCCCTCGCCCCTTCTCCCTCGCCCCTTCTTCCCCGACTCCTCCGACCCCACAGGAGATTGCCCCGGCATGCCCACCGCTCACCTGCTTCCGCCCGCGCCCACCGACCCGCGTACGGTCCTCGTCGCCGATGCCCTGCTCGAACCCGCCCGCGTCTGGCTGGCGGAGGCCGCCGAAAGCGTGGCCGTCCGACCCACCGCGATCCGGGTCCTCTTCCCCGCCGCCCGAAGACGCTGCGGCGAGGAACGGCTGGACGAGCACTGGAGTGCCGACGAGGCCGCCCGCGCCGTTCTGCTGACCGCCCTGCCCATGCGCGGCCGGGCTCTCGCCGACCAGGTGGCCGGCCTGTTCCGCCACGGCGACCCGACCGAACGGCGCGCCGTCCTCAAGGCGTTGCCCTTCCTCGACGACGCGGTCGCCGTGGCCGCGGGCGCCCCGGTCGCCGTACGCGTGGACGACCCGACCGGCGTGGCCGTGGACACCTCGGTCGCGGTGGCCGGCGACGCCCCGCCCGGCGACGTCCCGTTCGCTCCCTCCGAAGCCGACCCTTTCGGCGACCTGGCTCTCTCCCTCGTCCGTGAAGCCCTGCGCGGCCACGACGACAGCGTCATCGAGGCGGCCCTCGGCGCCTACGCGGCCGTACGGCTGCCCGACGCCGAGTACCGGCAGGCCGTTCTCACCTGTGTCCGCCACGAGATCCCACTCGACCGCGTGACCGGACTCGACGCCCGAGCCGACCGTGAACTCGCCGGCATGCTCGCCGACTTCGCGCATGAGCGCATCGCCGCCGGACGGGATGTGCCCTCGGACGTCTGGCCCGTCGTCCGCGCCTTCCCCGCCGTCGCCAAGACCCTCGCCGCGCAGGCCCGCGATCTGACGCCCGCCCGGGGCGAGGCCGCCGCCCGCGCCCTCGCCGCACTGGGCCGCAGCGGCATGGAGACGGAAACAGAGACCGAAACAGAGGCGGAGAAAGAGGCGGAGAAAGAGGCGGAGAAAGAGGCGGAGACAGGGGCGGAGACAGGGGCGGAAAGGCATACGGAATAGGGAGATCGGAACCGAGACGGAAACGGTCGCCGAATCGGCGAATCGGAGTCGCGGCCGTGCGGAGCGGCTGGTATAGACACAGCATGACCGCCATCACCCTCGTCCAGGGCGACATCACCCGTGAGTCCGTCGACGCCATCGTCAACGCCGCCAACTCCTCACTGCTCGGCGGCGGTGGCGTCGACGGCGCCATCCACCGCCGGGGCGGCCCCGCGATCCTCGCCGACTGCCGCCGGCTGCGCGCCTCCCACTACGGCAAGGGGCTGGCCACCGGCCGGGCGGTCGCCACGACCGCGGGCGAGCTGGACGCGCGCTGGGTGATCCACACCGTGGGCCCGGTCTACGAGGCCTACGGCAACGACCCCTCGCTGCTGGCCTCCTGTTACCGGGAGTCGCTCAAGGTCGCGGACGAGCTTGGTGCACGGACCGTCGCGTTCCCGGCCATCTCCACGGGGGCGTACGGCTGGCCGATGGAGGACGCCGCCCGCATCGCCGTGGAGACGGTGCGGACGGCGGAGACGGCGGTGGAGGAAGTGCGGTTCGTGCTCTTCGACGACACGGCTTACGACGTGTTCGCCGAGCTGATCCGCTGATGCCCAGATCTGCCGATCTGGGGACCTGCCGACCTGCCGACGTTCGGAGTCGCTCATCATGACCTGGATCACATGACCTGGTGTGAGTGGAGGGCGGGGGCGATTTCCGTACCCCCGCATGACGACCGGCGGCTGGATGCGAGGATGAGGCGCCATGACAGCAGGGTGGTGTTCTCGCACGGTACGGGCCGCGATGTTCGCGGCCGTCTGTGTGCTGCTCGCCGCCCTGGGCCACGTCATGATGTCCGGCAGCCCGGTGCCCGCGTGGACGCTGGCCGCCGGCGTGGCCGTCACCGGCGCCGCGGGTTGGTGTCTGACGGGCCGTGAGCGCGGGCTTCCGCTGGTCGTGACGGTCGTGGTCGCCGCCCAGACGGGACTGCACTCCGCCTTCGCCCTCGTCCAGTCGACGGCCATGGGCGGGGGCGCGGGCACGGCTGCGACGGACCCGGGCGCCGCCCTGCAGTCCATGGGAATGGCACACATGGACATGGCGTCCATGGACTCCATGGACATGCCGCACATGGACATGAGCGGCCTGGACCACCTGGGGCATGCCACGGGCGGCGGTGCGTCGTCGTACGGCATGCTCGCCGCCCATCTGCTGGCCGCGCTGCTCTGCGGCCTGTGGCTGGCGTACGGCGAGAAGGCCGCGTTCCGCATCCTGCGGGCCGTGGCCGGATGGCTGGCGGCGCCGCTGCGCCTGCTGCTGCTCGCCCTGCCCGCGCCTGCGGAACGACCGCGCAACCGGCTGCGCCGGTATGGCTCGGAGCGCGTGCCGCGCCTTCTCCTCGTTCACGCGATCACCTCTCGGGGTCCGCCTTCGGGGACCGCTGTCGTCTGACGACAGTCGGTGTCCCGAGGCCGCCCCTGTGCGCCTCGGGCCACGGCCGTACGCCCGCGCAAGCGTCGTAGGGCCGTTTCCCCAGCCGCCGGACCGCCGGTCGGCGGAGCGCTCGCGCGCTGCCGCGCGGCCGTCCGGCACGGACGATCCGAGAAGGACACCAGGTGATCACTTCCACCCTGCCCGCCTCGCGCAAAGACCTCTCCGACCCGCGCGACGAGTCGATAACCGCCTGGGCGCTCGCCGCCCGCGGCGGAGACACGGTCGCGGTCGAGCACTTCGTGCGCGCCCTGCACCGTGACGTCCTGCGGTACGTCGCCCACCTCTGCGCCGATCCCCAGGCGGTCGACGACCTGGCACAGGACACGTTCCTGCGCGCGCTCGGCAGCCTGCACCGGTTCGAGGGCCGTTCGTCGGCCCGCGCCTGGCTGATGTCCATCGCCCGCCGGGCGGTGATCGACAGCTACCGGACCGCCGCCGCGCGCCCCCGGCTGTCCGACGCGGCGGACTGGCAGCTGGCCGTCGAGCGGGCCCAGCCGTGCGGCCTGCCCGGCTTCGACGAGGGCGTCGCCCTCCTCGACCTGCTGGCCGCGCTGCCGGACGAGCGCCGGGAGGCGTTCATCCTCACCCAGCTCCTCGGCCTGCCGTACGCGGAGGCCGCCGAGGTCGGCGACTGCCCGGTCGGCACCGTCCGCTCCCGGGTCGCACGGGCCCGGGCGACCCTGATCGACCTGCTGGACGGGAGCGACGAGAACGACGGGAGGCAAGGGAGGGACGAGTCGGTCGAGCCCGCCGTCGTCATAGCGGCCTGAGTCCGGAAGGAGAACGACGAGCGGAGAGCGAAGCCCGCTCAGGCGGACGCGGTGCGCGCGCGGTGGCGGCGCACCGCGTCGCGGTTGGCGCACGGCGGCGAGCAGTAGCGCTGCCGTCCGGTGCGGGAGGTGTCGGCGAAGATCGTGGTGCACTCGGTCACGGCGCAGCGCCGCAGCCGGTGCATGCCGCGTCCCGCCAGATGGAGCGCGGTACCGACGGCGATGAGGGAGAACAGCAGCTCGCCGAGCGGCTGTCGGTCGTCGCGGTAGTGCAGGTGCCAGCCGGAACCGGCGTGATCGGTCAGCCGTGGGTAGGCGGCGGCCGTCGCCAGCATCCGGTTGAGCAGCTCGGCGCGCTCCCGCTCGTCGTCGGCGTCGACGACCTTCTCCCACCCGTCCAGCGCGTCGAGGGCGCGGTCCAGGTCCCCTGGGACTACCGGGTGTTCCAGCACCAGCCCCGCGGCCCGGCAGCGGCTCGCGAGTTCGTCGGCGCTCGCCGGGCGTCGGTTGGCCAGGTCCGCGGCCAGGTTCACGACGTCCTCGCCGTAGGGATTGAGGTGCATACGGCCATTGCATCGGCCGGGACGGCGCGGGACAAGGGCGGGAGGGGAGCCGGTGCGCGCCGTGGGTGAGGCCGGACGGCGTCACCCACGGCACGCACCGGGCGGCCTCAGCCGTCGATGCGGTGCGTGGTCCAGAACGAGGTCAGGTCCGTGGTCGTGGCGGCCTGCGCGGCCGCCTTGAAGTCGGCCGTGGTCGAGACGCCGTACCAGTGCGAAGTGGCGTAGTCCTTCAGGAGTTTGGCCATCGCGGTGTCACCGAGGACGCGGCGCAGGTCGTGCAGGGCGCACTTGCCGTAGCCGTAGACGACGGTGGAGTAGCGGGACGAGTGGGCGTCCCAGTAGGCCATCGAGTTGGTGATCTTCTCCGCCGTCGAGGCCCAGGAGACGCTGCTCCAGCAGCTCGTGCCGGTCTTGCCCAGCGCCAGGTCGGTGGCGTAGTCGGTGAACGACTCGTCCAGCCAGGGGCTGTTGTACTCGTCGTCGCCGACGATCCCGTAGAACCACTGGTGGCCGATCTCATGGGTGAGCGCCGTGGTGCTGACCAGGTCGAGGACGAACCCCGGGTACTCCATGCCGCCGAACCAGAAGTTGTTGTCGATGACGGCGTCCAGTTCGCCGTACGGATAGGCGCCGAAGCGTGCCGCGTGGGCGTCGACGGCGGTCTTGGCGGTGGTGAGCATCGACTGGGCGTTGGCGGAGCTGATGTCGGAGACCGAGTAGACGTTGATCGGGGTCCCGGCGGTCGAGGTGCCGGAGATCTTGCTGAAGGGGCCGGCCGCCCAGGCGAAGTCACGGACCTTGGCGGCGGTGGCCGTGGTGATGGTGCGCCCGCTGGAGCCGGCGGTGTCGACCGAGGCGCCGGTGGCCGGGACCAGCAGGGTCGTCGGGTGGTCGAGGGTCACCTTGAAGTCGGCGGCCAGGGAGTAGAACGACTCGCCGTTGTTGGTGTACGGGTCCAGGTGCCAGCCCGATCCGTCCTTGATCGCGAGGACGGGCAGCGCGTTGCCGATCATGCTGAACGCGCCGTCGTAGCCGAACCGGTCGGCGCCGCTGGGCACGGTGATGCCGAGGTCGAAGCCGATGGTGGCGCTCTGCCCCTGCGCGAGCGGGGTGGGCAGGGTGATCTGGAGGGCCGTGCAGGCGACCGAGAGGGCGCCCGCGGTGCCGCCGGTGACGTTGGTGACCGAGATCGGCATCGAGGTGCAGGTGCCGTGGTAGTTGTCCCACAGCCTCAGGTACACCTCGCTGAGCGCGGTGGAGGAGGCGTTGGTGAAGGTCGCGCTCTCGTGACCGGTCCAGACGGTGCCGGCCGTGTTGCTGGTGAGGCTGACGGTGTACGACGGTGCGGCCGGCGTGCGGGTCGAGTCGGCCGGGGGAGCGGTGTCGCCCGAGGTGTCGAGCGCGATGTCGTCGAGGACGAAGCTCGACTGGAGGCTGGAGTCCTCGGTCCCGGTGAAGGCGAGGGTCACGGTCTGGCCGGCGAACGACGACACGTCGAACGACTTCTGCACGTACCCGGTGTTCTTGTCGAGGTTCGAGTACGTCGCCAGGGTCGTCGTGCCGATCTTGGCCGTCAGCTTGTCGTAGGCGGTCGACGAGGTCGTTTCCGCGGTGTCGATGTGCAGCCAGAACGTGAGGGAGGCGCTGCTGCACCCGGACGGGATCGTCACGCTCTGCGAGAGCGTGTCGGTGTGCGTGCTGCCGACGCCGTCCAGCCAGGCGAAGGCGGTGCCGCCGTGCGCGCTCTGGCCGGTGCGGCTGGTGATCACACTGGTCGACGACTGGGTCCAGGAGGCGGTGCCGCTCTCGAAGCCGCCGTTCGCGACCACCTGGGCCGGGGTGCAGGCGGCCGCCGCGGAGGCGGTGGAGGCTGTGGACGCGGCCGTCTCGGGCGCGGCCGCCACGGGCGTGGCGGGGAGCGAGACGGCGGCCACCGCGGCGAGGGCGAGTGCGCTCGCGGCGAGGGCCTTGCGGGGGGTGGGTCTCATGAGACTCCTTTTGCGGCGGCCGGGGTCCCGGCCTGCTCGGTGGCTGCCCCGACGGCCAGGGTGTGCCGAGGGGCGGTTGAGCGGCGGCTGCCGGAAGCCTGACAGATTTGACGCGGCCATGCCATCAGGGAAGAGCAAAGGAGCCGCACAGGAACGGAACGGGAGCCGGACGGGAGCTGCGCTGGGACTCGGGCGGGAGCTGTACGGCGACTGGGCGGAACGCCCCCGCTCGCACCCCTTCGCGCCCCCGCTCGTCCCCCTCCGCACCCCCGCCCGCAAAGCTCTCCACGCCCCGCCCACGCCCCTTCCACGCCCGCGTTCGCACCCGTCCGCTACCCCCGCACCCGCCCCTGCGCCACCCGCGCCCGCCCCCGTTCACCACTCCGGCTCACACCCCTCCACCCCCGGGTGTGCGGTGGGCTTAACCCCCGGCGACCGGTTCGGGAGACACCTGCGTAATGCACACTTCGTACGGTCACAGTGGCTCTCACCAGGCCGATCGTCAGAACGAAGGGAGTGCCCGTGCCCCTGCCGAACCCGCGGACCGACAGCGCGACGAAAGTGCGCACGGTCTGCTCGTACTGCGGTGTCGGCTGCGGCATGCTCCTCGACGTCGGCATCGGACCGGAGGGCCGCCGTACGGTCCTGAAGGCGTCCGGGGACAAGGCGCACCCCGCCAACTTCGGCAGGCTGTGCACCAAGGGCGCGACCACCGCCGACATGCTGGCCGCCCCGGGCCGGCTGACCACCGCCCTCGTCCGCTCGGACCGCGGTGCGGAGCCGGAGCCCGCCCCGGTGGACGCGGCGGTCGCCGAGACGGCCCGGCGGCTGCGGGGAATCGTCGACGAGCACGGCCCCGACGCGGTCGCCCTCTACGTCTCCGGCCAGATGAGCCTCGAGGCGCAGTACCTCGCGAACAAGCTGGTGAAGGGCTACCTCCGCAGCAACCAGATCGAGTCGAACTCCCGGCTGTGCATGGCGAGCGCGGGAACCGGTTACAAGCTGTCTCTCGGCGCCGACGGCCCGCCCGGCTCCTACGAGGACCTCGACAAGGCGGACGTCTTCCTCGTCATCGGCTCCAACATGGCCGACTGCCACCCCATCCTCTTCCTGCGGATGATGGACCGCGTCAAGGCGGGCGCCAAGCTGATCGTCGTCGACCCGCGCCGTACCGCCACCGCCGCGAAGGCCGACCTGTTCCTCCAGGTCAAGCCCGGCGCCGACCTCGCCCTGCTCAACGGACTGCTGCACCTGCTGCACGAGAACGGCCACACCGACCCCGCCTTCGTCGCCGCCTTCACCGAGGGCTGGGAGGCGATGCCGGAGTTCCTCGCCGACTACCCGCCCGCCTCCGTCGCGGAGATCACCGGCATCCCCGAGGCCGACCTGCGCGAGGCCGCCCGGCTGATCGGCGAGGCGCAGGAGTGGACCAGCTGCTGGACCATGGGGCTCAACCAGTCCACCCACGGCACCTGGAACACCAACGCCCTGATCAACCTCCACCTGGCCACCGGCGCGATCTGCCGCCCGGGCAGCGGACCCTTCTCCCTCACCGGCCAGCCCAACGCCATGGGCGGCCGGGAAATGGGGTACATGGGGCCGGGCCTCCCCGGTCAGCGCTCCGTGCTCGTGGACGCGGACCGGGCCTTCGTCGAGGAGACGTGGGGGCTGAAGCCCGGCACGATCCGGGCCGACGGCGTCGGCAAGGGCACCGTCGAGATGTTCCAGAAGATGGCCGACGGCGACATCAAGGCATGCTGGATCATCTGCACCAACCCGGTCGCCTCGGTCGCCAACCGCCGTACGGTCATCGAAGGGCTGGAGGCCGCCGAGTTCGTCGTCGCGCAGGACGTCTTCACCGACACCGAGACCAACGCGTACGCCGACGTGGTCCTGCCCGGCGCCCTGTGGACCGAGATCGAGGGCGTCCTCATCAACAGCGAGCGCAACCTCACCCTCGCCCGGCCCGCCGCCGACCCGCCCGGCGAGGCCACCGCCGACTGGCGTCTCATCGCGGCCGTCGCCTGCGCGATGGGATACGAGGACGGCTTCTCCTACGACAGCGCGCAGGAGATCTTCGAGGAGATCAAGCGCTTCCACAACCCGCAGACCGGCTACGACCTGCGCGGAGTGACCTACGACCGGCTGCGCGCCGCCCCCGTGCAGTGGCCTGCCGCCACCGCCGACGGCCCCGACCGCAACCCGATCCGCTACGTGAACGAAGACGGTTCCCTCACCTTTCCCACGGCCTCCGGCCGCGCCGTCTTCCACCCCCGCCCGCACGTCCCGCCCGCCGAGATGCCGGACGACGACTATCCGTTCGTCCTGAACACCGGACGCCTCCAGCACCAGTGGCACACCCTGACCAAGACCGCCAAGGTCGCCAAGCTCAACAAGCTCGACCCCGGGCCCTTCGTCGAGGTGCACCCCGAGGACGCGGCCGCGCTCGGTCTCGTCGACGGCGACTCCGTCGAGGTCGCCTCGCGGCGCGGCCGGGCCGTGCTGCCGGCCGTCGTCACCGACCGGGTGCTGCCCGGGTCCTGCTTCGCGCCGTTCCACTGGAACGACCTGTTCGGCGAGTACCTCAGCGTCAACGCGGTGACCAGCGACGCCGTCGACCCGCTGTCCTTCCAGCCCGAGCTGAAGGTGTGCGCGGTGGCGCTGACGAAGGTGTCCACGCCGGTGACCGTGCAGAGCCCGGTCGCCGAGCCGCCCGCCGCCCTCGTCCCGGCCGCGGCCGACGCCGTCGGGGCGCATCCTTCCGGGGGTGGGCCCTCCGCGCTCGACCCCACCGTGGTCCACCCCTCCGCGGTGCATCCTTCCGCGGCCGCCGTCTTCGGCTTCGAGCCCGCTCCGCCGCCGGTGCTGACCGAACGCGAACGCCAGTACCTCGTCGGCTTCCTCGCGGGCGTCCCGGCCGGCGCACCCGGCGTCCCCGTCCTGCCGCCGGACGCGCCCTTCAGTCCCGAGCACGCCCTGTGGGTCAACGGCGCGCTCGCCGGCATGTACTCCCGCGGCGCCGCCGAACCCCGGCGGGAACCGGACGGTCAGGCCCGTCAGGTGCGCCGGGTGGTGATCCTGTGGGCCTCGCAGACCGGCACCGCCGAGGACTTCGCCGTCGCCACCGCCGAGCGGCTCACCGCGGGCGGCCACCCGGCCTCCCTCGTCGCCATGGACGAGGCCGACCCCGCCGCCCTGCCCTCCGACGCCGACCTGCTGCTGATCACCAGCACCTTCGGCGACGGCGACGCCCCCGACAACGGCGCCGGCTTCTGGGACGGCCTCGCCGCGCTGGACACCGGCCGCCTGACCGGCCGCCGCTACGCCGTCCTCGCCTTCGGGGACTCCTCCTACGACGACTTCTGCGGGCACGGCCGGCGCCTGGACGATCGGATGGACGAGCTGGGCGCGGTCCGGCTGGCGCCGCGCATCGACTGCGAACCGGACTACGAGACAGAGGCGGAGGCCTGGCTGGACCAGGTGCTCACCGCGCTGAAAGAGGCCACGGAAGCGGTTCCCGAGGACCACGCCGAGTCAGCGGGCCCGGCCCCGGCGGCCCTCGCACCGCCCGCGCCCACATCCGCGCCCACATCCGCGCCCACATCCGCGCCCACATCCGCGCCCACATCCGCGCCCGCCGCTCCGCCGCGCCCGAAGCGGCCCGCCCCCGTCGTCGCCCGCCTCACCGGCAACCGGCTGCTGAGCCTTCCGGGCTCCGGCAAGGAGGTGCGCCGCTTCACCTTCGACACCCGTGACAGCGAGATCCCGCTCGTCTACGAGGCCGGCGACGCGCTCGGCGTACGCCCCCTCAACGCGCCGGAGCTGGTGGCGGAGTGGCTGACCGTCACCGGCGCGGCCGCGGACACGCCCGTGCAGGTGAACGGGGTCGGCGAGGTCGCCCTCGGCGAGGCCCTGCTGCGCCATCTCGACATCACCCGGATCACCCCGGCCCTGCTGCGCTTCACCGCCGACCGCACCCGCGACCCGCGTGAGCTGCGCAAGCTGCTGCGCCCCGACAACAAGGGCGAGCTGGCGAAGTGGTCCTGGGGCCGTCAGGCCGTCGACGTGGCCGCCGAGTTCGGGATCCGGGCCGACGCCCAGGAGTGGACGCAGGCGCTGGGCCGGCTCCAGCCACGCCTGTACTCCATATCCTCCAGCCCGCTGACCGACCCCCACCTGGTCTCGCTCACCGTCTCCGTCGTGCGCTACGAGAACCTGGCCGGCCGCCCCCGCCAGGGCGTCTGCTCGCCCTTCCTCGCCGACGCCGAGCCGGGCGCCGAGGTCGCGGTCCATGTGCAGCGCTCCCCGCACTTCCGGCCGCCCGCCGACCCCGCCACGCCGATGGTGATGGTCGGCCCCGGCACCGGGGTGGCACCCTTCGTCGGCTTCCTGGAAGAGCGCCGGGAGCGCGGGCACCGGGCGCCGAACTGGCTGTTCTTCGGAGAGCAGCACCGGGCGACGGACTTCTACTACGAACAGGAGCTGACCGACCTCCTCGCCGACGGCGTCCTGGCCCGTCTCGACACCGCCTTCTCCCGCGATCAGCGCGCCAAGGTCTACGTCCAGGACCGGATGCGCGAGCACGGCTCCCAGCTGTGGTCCTGGCTCCAGGACGGCGCCCACTTCTACGTCTGCGGAGACGCCTCCCGGATGGCCAAGGACGTCGACGACGCCCTGCGCGCCGTCGCCGTCGTCCACGGCGGACTGGGCGAGACGGAGGCGGCGGCCTACGTCAAGCAACTCGCCGCCGACAAGCGGTACGTACGGGACGTGTACTGACGCCGCTGGGACGCGCGATGTCTGTGAGAAACGTGTGTGGCAAGTGCCGTTGCGCCGAAGAGAGTTGATATTCGGTCAACGTGGCGTGTCTATGTTCGTTTTTTCAACAGGAGTGGACAAGATCTGACAAACCCTCCGTCCGTGCAGAGCCGCACGGTCCGCCCTGAGGAAGGTCGTGGTCATGTCGCACCCGCACGTGTCGCCGTCGCCCATGGACCGGCCGGACCGCCCCCAGCGGGCGTTCGTCAGCCGTCGCCGTCTGCTCGAGGGATCGGCCGCCGTCCTCGGCGCCCTCGCCCTGTCCGCCCCGGCCGGCGCCGGGCGGGCCGCCGCGGCGGACGGCGCCGAGGGCACTCCGGAATGGAACGGCCGTATCGACCTGTTCCGGATCGGCACCGAGGACCCGCACACCACCCTCATGCCGTACGCCACCCTGGACCAGGCCCTCGCCGCCGACCGGACCCGCTCCCCGTACCGGCTGAGCCTGGACGGAGCCTGGAAGTTCGCCTACGCAGAGCGCCCCGAAGACCGCGAAACCGACTTCCACCGCACCGACCTCGACGACGGCGCCTGGGACACCATCCCGGTCCCCGCGGCCTGGCAGTTGCACGGATACGACCGCCCGATCTACATCAACATCACCTACCCGTGGTGGGGCGCCAACGGCCTGGGCGAGGACGCGCAGCCCCCGGCCGCCCCCACCCGGTACAACCCCGTGGGCCAGTACCGCCGCACCTTCACCGTCCCCCGCGACTGGGCCGGACGCCGCACCTTCCTGCACTTCGAGGGGGTCAAGTCCGCCCACTACGTGTGGATCAACGGTGAGTTGGTCGGCTACCACGAGGACTCCTACGACCCCGCCGAGTACGACATCACCCCGCACCTGAAGGCCGGCGTCAACCAGATCGCCGTGGAGGTCTACCGCTACTCCGACGGGGACTGGCTGGAGGACCAGGACATGATCCGGCTGAGCGGCATCTTCCGCTCGGTCTACCTGTACTCCACCCCTGCCGTGCACCTGCGCGACTTCCGGCTGGACACCCCGCTGAGCGACGACTACGAGGCGGCCGAACTGTCGGTCACCGCGAGCGTGCGCGACTACGGCGGGGAAGGCGCGGGCCGGTACTCCGTCGAGACCCAGCTGTACGACGCCGACGGGCACCCGGTGTGGCCCAGACCGCTGACCCAGGCCGTCGCCCTCGCCGCCGGCGAGGAGACGACCGTCCAGGCCGCGAGGGCCGTGCCCGCGCCGCGCCTGTGGTCGGCCGAACATCCGTACCTCTACACCGCCGTGCTCCGGCTGCGCGACCCGGCCGGCAGAGTGGTCGAAACCCTTTCCCACCGCGTGGGCCTGCGCGAGTTCGCGCTCCGGGACGGGCTGATGCGCATCAACGGCAAACCGATCTCCCTGCGGGGCGTCAACCGGCACGAGATGCACCCGGTGCGCGGCTCGGCCCTCACCCGCGCCGACCTGGTCGAGGACATCGGCATCATCAAGCGGCTGAACATCAACACCGTGCGCACCTCGCACTACCCCAACAACCCGCAGTGGCTGGAGCTCGCCGACGCATACGGCCTCTACCTCGTCGACGAGACGAACCTCGAGACCCACGGCATCCGCGGCCAGTACCCCGGCGACCACCCCGAGTGGACCGCGGCGTGCGTGGCCCGCGCCCAGAACATGGTCCACCGTGACAAGAACCACGCCTCGGCCGTCATCTGGTCCCTCGGCAACGAGGCGGGCGGCGGCAGCACCTTCACCGCCATGCACGAGTGGATCCGCTCCTACGACACCACCCGCGTCATCCAGTACGAGGGCGACGACCGCCCCGGCATCAGCGACATCCGCTCCGAGATGTACGACAGCCCGTCCCGCGTCGAGGCACGGGCCAAGGACACCGCCGACACCCGGCCGTACGTCATGATCGAGTACGCGCATTCGATGGGCAACTCCACCGGAAACCTCAGCAAGTACTGGGATCTGGTCCGCCGTCACGAGGTGCTGCAGGGCGGCTGGATCTGGGACTTCGTCGACCAGGCGCTGGACTGGCCCACCCCGACCCGCAAGCTGTTCACCGAGTCCGGGCCCGCCGCGCTGAGCGGCGAGATCATCGCCCCCGCCGGCGCCTTCAGCCGCGACAAGGGCGTCTCCGGCGGAACCGTCTTCGCCCGCGACGCGAGCCTCGACCTCACCGGCTCCCTCACCCTGGAAGCCTGGATCACCCCGCACGTGACCGGCTACCACCAGCCGATCCTCGTCAAGGGCGACACCCAGTACGCACTGAAGCAGTCGGGCCGGTCGCTGGAGTTCTTCATCTACGGCGGCGGCCAGTGGATCGCCGTGAACTGGGCGGTCCCAGACGACTGGACCGGCCGCGAACACCAGGTCGCGGGCGTCTTCGACGCGGACGAGGGCTCCCTGACCCTGTACGTGGACGGCGAGGCGCGGGCCACCCGGACCACCGGCCGACGCCCCGACAACAACACCGCCTCCCTGTCGCTGGCCACCGACGTCGACAACCCGACCCGGGAGTTCAGCGGCGCCGTCCGGGTCGCCCGTGTCTACGCCCGGGCGCTGAGCGCCGGTGAACTGGCCTCCGCCGACCGGGGCCCCGGCGACGACGGCGTGCGCTTCTGGTTCGACGCGGCCACCGTCGGACTGACCGAGCAGCGGCCCCGCGCGAAGACGTTCTACGCCTACGGCGGCGACTGGGGCGACAACCCCAACGACGGCGCCTTCTCCGGCGACGGCATCGTCACCGCCGACCGCGGGCTCACCGGCAAGTCCGCCGAGGTCAAGCGGATCTACCAGGCCGTGCAGGTCACTTCGGGCTCGACGCCCGGCGCGGTCACGCTCACCAACGAGTACCTCTTCACCAACCTCCTTGAGTTCGACGGGCGTTGGGAGCTGGTGGAGGACGGAAAGGTCGTACAGCGCGGGAAGTTGAGCCGTGCCCAGCTGGATGTGGCGCCGCTGTCCGGCAAGGACGTCACCGTGCCGTTGAGGCTGCCGCGCGACCCGGCGCCGGGCGCCGAGTACTTCCTCCAGCTGTCCTTCACCACCCGCGAGAGCACGAAGTGGGCGAAGGCCGGCTTCGAGGTGGCCCGACAGCAGCTCGCCCTCGACGTCGGCAGCCCCGCCGTCACCCCCGTACCGCTCGACAGCGTGCCGGCGCTGAGCCACCAGGACGGGGCCGACTCCGTCACCGTCACGGGCCGGGGCTTCTCGGTCGCCGTCGACAAGAAGACCGGCGTCATCACCTCCTACCGGGCCGGCGGCGCCGAGCTGATCTCCTCCGGTCCCGCCCCGAACTTCTGGCGGGCCCCCACCGACAACGACCGGGGCAACGGCCAGCACACCCGCAACCAGACCTGGCGCGACGCCGGCGCCCACCGCCGGGTGACCGGGGTCGAGGTGCGCGCCCTGCGCGACCGGGCCGTGGAGATCAAGGTCGCCGGCACCCTGCCCACGACGACGGAATCGACGTACACCACCACCTACACCGTCTTCGGAAGCGGTGAGATCAAGGTCGACAACACCCTGCACCCGGGGGCCGCGAACCTGCCGTACCTCCCGGAGGTCGGCACGCTGCTGTCTCTGCCGGCCCGGCTGGAGCGGCTGCACTACTACGGGCGCGGCCCCGAGGAGAACCACTGGGACCGCAACGACGCCACCGACGTGGGCCTGTACTCCGGCACCGTCGCCGGCCAGTGGACCTCCTATCTGCGGCCGCAGGAGAACGGCAACAAGACCGACGTCCGCTGGGTCGCCCTCACCGACGCCCGCGGCGCCGGACTGCTGGTCTCCGGCGAACCGCTCCTGGAGGTCAACGCCTCGCACTTCACCCCCGAGGACCTCTCCGTCGGCGCCCGCCACGACTACCAGCTCACCCCACGCGCCGAGGTCGTCCTGCGCCTCAGCCACCGGCAGATGGGCATCGGCGGCGACAACAGCTGGGGCGCCCACACCCACGACGAGTACAAGCTGTTCGCCGACCGCGACTACGCGTACACCTATCGGCTGCGGCCGTTGACCGGCGTGGACGGGGCGACGGCGGCCTCCCGGCGCCCGACGGCGGCCTCCGAGTAGGGCGGGCGGGGCGAGGTACGGGTAATTCCGGTCACCCGGTGTCGCCCGGTGCCACCCCGTGCCACCCCGTGCCACCCGGTGTTACGCGGTGGGCGCGGTCACCTTCGGGCGGCCGTGCCCACTGGTTCGCCCGCCGGTGGTCCCACCGGCGCCAGCAACCGGGCCGCGACCGCCGCTGCCGCCACCGTCGCCGCGACCGGCAGCGGATGGCCCACCAGCCAGGTCTGCACGCCCTCGAAGGGGTCGGAGGACGTCAGCGTCGAACGTTCCAGCATCCAGGACACCGAGAACGCCAGGCCCACCACCGCAAGCCCGATCCGGAACACCGGGTACACGGCCGTCCGGGCCAGCACCAGCAGCGAGGGCATCACCAGCGCCACGACCAGCAACTGGGTCAGCTCGATGCCCAGGTTGAAGCCCAGCAGGGTCGTCACCAGCGAACCCCGGTCGAGGCCCAGGTCCCCGATCAGGGAGGCGAACGCCAGCCCGTGGACCAGCCCGAACCCCGCGGCGATCAGCACCTCGCCGCGCGCCACCAGCGGGCGCAGCGCGTGCACCGCGGACACCGCGATCGACAGCGCGATCAGGGTTTCCACCGGGCGGGACGGCAGGTCGATCACCCCGGAGGCGGCGAGGGCCAGGGTGAGGGAGTGGCCGACGGCGAAAGCGGTGACGACGTGCACCACCCGCCAGACGCTGCGTCCCGGCGAGGGGGCCGCCGTCCGCCACCGGCCGCCCGCCGCGATCAGGGGCGCCGGAACGAGCAGCATGAGCAGGAACAGCAGATGGTCGGCGCCCTCGCCGACATGCCGGGCGCCGAGGGCCGCGGTGGCCGCGAACCCGCGCAGCCAGGAGCCCTCGCCCGCGGGCACCGTCAGGCTCTTGGTGTCCCAGTCGAACACCCCGAGCGTCTCGGCGTCGTCGGTCTTGAGGATCCCCCGGTCGAAGTCGTAGCGGACCGTGGCGATGACCTGGTGGGTGAGGAGCTCCTCGACGATGACGTCGTAGCGCAGCCGGAAGTCCGTGACGTTCCCGTCGGCGGGCGGGCGGATCGTCAGCGGGTAGACCAGATGCGCGCTCGCGTCGATCGTGCGGACGGCGGGCGCGCCGAGCGTCACGGTCCAGGGCGTGCCGTCGTCGCCGGACGCGCCGATGTGCTCGGCCACGTACGACGTCAGGAACGCCCGGTCGGCGCCCAGGACGCCGGACGCGGTCAGGTCGCGGTGCACGGCGATCGCCAGCCGGTCGAGGGGGAGCTGGACCTCGCCCTCGACCCGGTCCGCGCCGATGTCGAGGAGGACGGCGGAGGTGCTCATCGGGTGGGCGCCGGCCGACGGCACGGGGCCGCCGACCAGCATCAGCGCCGCGAGCAGCAGGACGGGAAGGAGTCGGCGCACGGCTTCTTGTCCCGCTCCGTCATTCCCAGCCGTAGTCGGCGGTCTCGTCCCGGAAGATGGTGTGCTGGTGGATCCCGTCGGTCGAGGCGCCGGGCTGGTTGGAGAACTCCACCCACGCCGACGGTCCGTCAAGCCGCACATAGGTCTGGTTGTTGTCCAGGGTGGTCCCGCCGCTCCAGCCGATGTACGTCTCGTCGTACTCGGAGACGTACTTGGCCAGCAGTCGCGCCGCCGCCCGCTCGTCCAGGTCGTCCACCCACGCCTTCAGCATCGCGGTGACCTTGGCCCGCTGCTTCTTGGTGAGGCTGCTGACCAGGACGCCCTCGGGCTCGGTGGGGAAGGGGCCGTCGTGGCCCGGACCGAGGTAGAGGTCGTCGAAGCTGCCGTCGATCTCGGCGGCGGTCAGTTCGTCGGCGGTGAGGGACTGGATCGCGGCGATCGTGGAGGTCCGCTTGTCCTCCAGCGGGGCGTAGTAGAGGTCTTCCCAGTCGAACTCCATCGGTTCCACGGCGGTGAGGGTGGGGGAGATGCTCACGCTGCCGCCGGCGTAGGTGAGGTTGTAGGCGGCGTGGTGGCCGCCGTACTGCACGGTGAACTCGCCTGTCCTGCTGGGCTGTCCGAAGAACGAGATGTAGTACCACTCGGAGCCGAAGTTGGCGCCGCCGCCTCCGCCGGGGGGACGGCCGCCACCGGGACCTCCGGTCGGGGTGCCGGTCGGGGTGGCTGTGGGGGTGGTGCTCGGGTCGGCGGTCGGGCTCGCGGTCGGCCCGTTGGAGCCGCCGGTGTCCGGGAGCGAGGCGAGGTAGTCGTCGGCCTTGCGGATCTCGACGAGCTCCTCGTAGCCCTTCCTGCTGAGCGCGGCCTCCATGACCTTCAGGGCCGCGGCCTCCTGCTCGTCGGTGAGGTCGCCCAGTTTCAGACCGTTGCGGACGACGACGGGCGTCGGGAAGTTCGACCAGCCGGTCTTCTTCGCCGGGTCGTCGAAGTCGTAGAGAGCGGTGTCCTTCTGTTCCTCGGACAGTGTTGCGAGGAAGGCGTTCGCGGCGGCCACGACCTGCGCGGTGTTCGCGCCGTCGGCGCCGGTGCGGTGCGCGGACGCCGGGATCGGCTGCTTCGCCGGGAGCGAGAGCCCGGCGGACGAGGAGGCCGAGCCGAGTGCCGTGCAGCCGGTGACGCCGAGCGCCACGCACACGGCGAGGGCGACGGCGGGCCGGACCAGTCTGGCGGCGGACTTGGGACGGGCGGGACGCATGGGTCTCCTGTGGGGGGTGTGGAGGAGGTTGTACCGGCCTGCCATGGTGGTCGGACCGTCTCAGAGCCAGGCGGGAGCCGGTCGGGAGTCGGGTAAGAAAGGAGACCTGTGGTGAGCGGGAGGCTGGAGGAACCATGGCGAACGAACCGACGGACCGCGTCCTCGTCGTCGACGACGACCGGGCGGTCCGTGAATCCCTGGGCCGCGCACTGGAGTTGGCCGGGTACGACGTGGTCACCGCCGCCGACGGGGTGGAGGCGCTGACCAGAACCCGTGGGGACTCCTTCAGCGCGCTGGTGGTGGACGTGATGATGCCCCACATCGACGGTGTGGCCGTCTGCCGCGTCCTGCGCGCCGGCGGCGACCGCACCCCGGTGCTGATGCTCACCGCGCGCGCCGGCGTCCCGGACCGGATCAACGGCCTGGACGCGGGCGCCGACGACTATCTGTCCAAGCCCTTCGAGATACCCGAACTACTGGCCCGATTAAGGGCGTTGCTGCGCAGAACCAGCTGGTCGCCGGAGACGGGAACAGGACCGGGAACAGGCACGGGAACAGATACGGCAACAGAGAAGAGCGAGTCGATCCCGGCCCGGATGCTGCGCACCGCGTTCCTGCGCACCGCATCCCTGCGCATCGCCCCCGCCGCCCGGCGCGTCTGGTGGGCCGACGAGGAACTGCACCTGTCCAAAACGGAGTTCGACCTGCTGGAGCTGTTGGTGCGCAACGAAGGACTCGTCCTGGACCACGCCACGCTCTACGGCGAGGTGTGGGGCCCCGAGGCGGGCGTGGACGCCAGGAACCTCGCGGGATACGTCGGTTATCTGCGACGCAAGCTCGCCGACGCCGGCGCGCCCGACCTCATCCACACCGTCCGCGGCGTCGGCTACGCGGTGCGCCGCCCATGAGCCTGCGGTCCCGTTTCGCCCTGGCCTTCGCCGCGATCGGCGCCCTGGTGGCGGTCGCGGTCGGCGTGCTCGGCTACCGCGCCGCCTCCGACCGCGTCCTCGCCGAGATCGACCGCTCGCTGCGCTCGTCCACGGTGGCCTTCGCCCAGGCCCGGGACCAGGCGCAGGCGGTGTCCGACGCGGTGACCCGGGGCCCGGACCTCTACCCGGGCCCCGACCGGCCCGGTCCCGGCGACGAGGGCGACCGGCAGACCCTCGTGCAGACCGTCGCCCCCGACGGCACGACCGCCCGGCTCGCCGGTCCGGCGGTGTCCCTCCCCGTGACGGACACCGCCCGCGCCCTGGCCACCGACGGCGCGCCCGGCGCCTCCGACCTCGCCGAGATCGACGTGGCCGGCCACACCTACCGCCGCCTTGTCACCGCCCTCGGCGGCGACCGCGGCGCCCTTCAGGTGGCGGTGGCGGTCGACCAGACGCACCACGTGCTCGGGGGCCTGGCGCGCGAGATCGCGGGCGCGAGCCTGGCCGTCATGCTCGCCGCGGCCGGCGCGGGGCGGCTGCTGGCGGGCCGTATCACCCGGCGGCTGGAACGGCTGGCCCGGGCCGCGGAGGAGGTCAGCGAGAACGGGCACGCGGAGGGGTGGGGAAGCGGCTTCGACAAGGCGCCTGCCGCCGGCACCGGCACCCGCACCGGCACCGGCACCGGCACCCGCACCGGTGTCGGAACTGGCACAGGCACAGGCACAGGCGTCGGCCCCGGCACCGGCGCCCGGGACGAAGTCAGGCGTCTGACCGCCTCCTTCGGCCGGATGCTCGACCGGCTGGCCGCAGCCCGGCAGGCGCAGGAACGTCTCGTCCAGGACGCCGCGCACGAGTTGCGCACCCCGCTGACCAGCCTCCTCGCCAACGCAGGCGTCCTGCGTCACCTCGGCGAGCTCTCCCCGGACGCCCGCGACCGGCTGCTGGCCGACGTCGAGGGCGAGACGCGCGAGCTCGGCCATCTCGTCGACGAACTCGTCGAACTGGCCCTCGCGCAGGGGCGCGACGAGCCGGAGGAGCCGGTCGGGCTGGCCGAGACGGCTCGCCGGGCCGCCCGGCGCGTCCACCGCCGCACCGGCCGCCTCGTGCGTCTCGACGCCGACGACAGCGTCGTACGCGGTCGCCGTCACGCGCTGGAGCGGGCCGTCGGCAACCTGCTGGAGAACGCTGCCAAGTTCGACCCGGGCGACGAGCCCGTCGAGGTGCGGATCCGCCGCGGCGACGTCGCCGTCTCCGACCGGGGCCCCGGCATCGCCGACGTCGACGCAGAACGCGTTTTCGATCGTTTCTACCGGTCCGACGCGGCCCGCGCCCTGCCCGGCTCGGGGCTCGGCCTCGCCATCGTCCGTGACGTCGCCGAGACCCACGGCGGCGTCGCCTTCGCGGGCCCACGCCCGGGCGGCGGCGCCACCGTCGGATTCACGGTGAGCGCGACCCGCCTGCTCAGCCCGGCGCCGGACGCAGGCCCGGAGGCGCGGGCCCGCCCCTCCCGTTGATCACTGTGGCGGTGAGCGGAGGAGAGCGGAAGAATCCCTCGCGTAACCGCATAACGCACCGCACGCAAACGGAAGAGGGAACCCTCCCATGGTCGAGCAGGACGAACGCTTCGACGTCGTGGTCCTCGGCGCCGGCCCCGGCGGCTATGTCGCCGCGGTCCGGGCCGCCCAGCTGGGCAAGCGCGTCGCCGTCGTCGAGGAGAAGTACTGGGGCGGCGTCTGTCTGAACGTGGGCTGCATTCCCACCAAGGCCCTGCTGCGCAACGCCGAACTCGCGCACATCTTCACCCATGAGGCGAAGACCTTCGGCATCAAGGTGGACGGACAGGTCTCCTTCGACTACGGCGAGGCCTACCGCCGTAGCCGCAAGGTCGCCGACGGCCGCGTCAAGGGCGTCCACTACCTGATGAAGAAGAACAAGATCACCGAGTTCGACGGCCGCGGCACGTTCGTCGACGACCACACCCTGCAGGTGACCGGCTACGACGGCGAGACCCGCACCCTAGGCTTCGACCACTGCATCATCGCCACCGGCGCCACCCCGAAGCTGCTGCCCGGCACCAAGCGCACCTCCCGCGTGGTGACCTACGAGGAGCAGATCCTCGCCGAGGACCTCCCGCAGTCCGTCGTGATCGCGGGCGCCGGCGCGATCGGCATCGAGTTCGCCTACGTGCTGCACAACTACGGTGTGAAGGTCACGATCGTCGAGTTCCTGGACCGCGTCGCCCCGCTGGAGGACGCCGAGGTCTCCGCCGAACTCGCCAAGCAGTACCGCAAGCTGGGCATCGACGTGCTCACCTCCACCCGCGTGGAGTCCATCGACGAGTCCGGCCCGCAGGTCCGCGTCACCGTCACCGGCAAGGACGGCGCCCAGCAGGTCCTGGAGGCTGACAAGGTTCTCCAGGCCATCGGCTTCGCCCCGAACGTCACCGGCTACGGCCTGGAGAACACCGGCGTGAAGGTCACCGACCGCGGCGCGATCGACGTCGACGGCCGCTGCCGCACCTCCGTCCCGCACCTCTACGCCATCGGCGACGTCACCGCGAAGCTGATGCTCGCGCACACCGCCGAGGCGATGGGCGTGATCGCCGCCGAGACCCTCGCCGACGCCGAGACCATGGAACTCGACTATGCGATGATCCCGCGCGCCACCTACTGCCAGCCCCAGATCGCCAGCTTCGGCTACACCGAGGCCCAGGCCCGCGAACTCGGCTACGACGTCAAGGTCGCCAAGTTCCCGTTCACCGCGAACGCGAAGGCCCACGGCCTGGGCGACCCGACCGGCTTCGTGAAGCTGATCAGCGACGCCCGGCACGGCGAGCTCATCGGCGGACACCTCATCGGCCCGGAGGTCACCGAGCTGCTCCCCGAGCTGACCCTGGCCCAGCAGTGGGACCTCACCGTCCACGAGGTCGCCCGCAACGTCCACGCCCACCCCACCCTGGGCGAGGCCGTCAAGGAAGCCGTGCACGGCCTCGCGGGCCACATGATCAACATGTGAGGCGCCCCGACGCTCCCGGCGGGGCCGTTCACCCGGACGGCCCCGCCGCACTCGCCCCCGCCGTACGCACAGGGTCTGCTGGCAGCAGCCACAGGACCCGAGCGACGGACGAGGGAGCTCTCCATGCCGGACAGAGGTGGCGCCGCCGACGCTGAGCTGGAAGCACTGAGAGCTCGCATCGCGGCGCTGGAGGCGCAGCGCGCCCCCGGCCGCCCCTCTCACCACCGGATCCGCTCCGTCCTCGCGGTCGTCCTCATCGTCCTCGGCTGCGTCCTGGCCCCCCTGGGGGTGGTGGCGGCCTGGACCTCGAGCATCGTGGGCGACACCGGCCGCTACGTCGACACGGTCCGCCCGCTCGCCTCCGACGAGGACATCCAGAACGCGGCCGCGAACCGTGTCACGAACGCCCTGATGGAGCGCCTCGACCTCACCGCGCTCCTCCAGGACGCGATCCCCGCCCAGCGCCCCCTGCTGGAAAAGGCCCTCGGCCGGCTCGGCCCCTCCCTGGAAGGCGCCGTCCGCAGTTTCGTGCACGACAAGGCGCAGGCGGTCGTGGCCTCCGACGCCTTCGAGAAGATCTGGACCGACGCCAACCGCAGGATCCACAGCGCCGTCGACAAGGCCCTCACGGGCAGCGGCGGCGGCGCGGTGAAGATCGAGAACGACACGGTGAACGTGGACCTCGCCCCGGTCGTCGACCAGGTCAAGCAACGGCTGGTCGACTCCGGCATGACGGTCGCGGGGAAGATCCCCGAGATCCACACCGACTTCACGGTCGTCAGGTCCGACGACATCGGCAAGGTCAAGACCTACTTCCGGCTGCTGGAACTGGCCGGCGTGTGGGTGCCGGTCGTGGCGGTCGTGCTGGTCGCCGCCGGCATCCTGCTCTCCACGCACCGCCGGCGCGTCCTGATCGTCTCCGCTCTCTGCTTCGCCTTCGCCACGCTCCTCCTGGGCGTCGCCCTGACCGTCTTCCGCGTCGTCTACCTCGACGCCCTCCCGGCGAGCGTCTCCCAGCCCGCCGCCGGCTCCGTCTACGACACCATGACCCGCTTCCTGCGCACCGGCGTGCGCGTGGTGGCCGCCCTCGGGCTCGTCATCGCCCTCGCCGCCTGGCTGACCGGACCGGGCCGCCATGCCGCCCTCGTCCGGCGCCTGTGGCACGAGGGGCTCGGCGCGGTCCGCACGACCGCCGACCACGCCGGGCTGCGCACCGGCCCCGTCGGCCCGTTCCTGCGCCGCTACCGCACCTGGGTCGTCTGGATCCTGGCCGCGGCGGCCGTCCTGGCCTATCTCCTGTGGTCGTACCCGACCGGCTGGGTCGTCGTCGGCCTCGCCCTCGCCCTGCTCTTCGCACTGAGCGTCGTCGACTTCCTGGCCTTCGAATCCGCCGACTCCCGCGACTCCCGTGACTCTCTCGCATCGGCCGAATCCGTCGAATCCGGCGAAGGGCCCGGAAACGGAAAGGACGTCCCCTCATGACCTCCCACCCCAACACCCCCACCGGCAACCCGCACGGCGAGATCGGCGCCGCCTGGTCCACCCCGCCCGGCGGCCCGGGCAAGCACTCCACCCGCGACAGCTGGGTCTCCGGCGGCGTCGCCTTCGCCGGCGTCCTGATGCTGTGCAGCGGCGTCCTCGGCGTCCTGCAGGGCATCGCGGCCATCGCCCGGGACGACGTCTACACACGCGTCGGCGACTACGTCTACAAGATGAGCCTCACCGGCTGGGGCTGGATCCACCTCGTCCTGGGCGTCCTGCTGGCCGTGACCGGCGCCGCCCTCCTCAGGGACGCGACCTGGGCCCGCTTCGTCGGCATCTTCCTCGCCGCGCTCAGCCTGGTCGCCCAGTTCCTGTTCCTGCCCTACGGACCGGTGTGGCCGATCACGCTGATGGGCATCGACGTGTTCGTGATCTGGTCGCTGGCGACCCGGCAGGAGATGGCGGGCAGGCAGTAGGGGCGGCGGGCGGACAAGGGGTGGGCCGGGGCTCGGTCTGGGGCTGCCGGGACTGGTGAGGCCGCTGGACACACGAGGTCGATGTCGGATTCTCGCCAGCGCCGGGTCGGGCCGGTGGCCGATGCTGGACGCATGCAGAACGGGATGTACACCGACCGTGAGCGCTGTGTGCGCGCCGTGCAGTCCAAGGACGCGCGCTTCGACGGCTGGTTCTTCACAGCGGTCCTGACCACCGGCATCTACTGCCGGCCCAGCTGTCCGGTCGTGCCGCCCAAGCCGGCGAACATGGTGTTCCACCCGAGCGCCGCCGCCTGCCAGCAGGCCGGCTTCCGCGCGTGCAAGCGCTGCCGACCGGACACCACCCCGGGCTCCCCGGAGTGGAACCAGCGCGCCGACCTGGTCGCCCGCGCCATGCGGCTGATCGCCGACGGCGTCGTCGACCGCGACGGCGTCCCCGGCCTCGCCGCCCGCCTCGGCTACAGCACCCGCCAGGTCGAACGCCAACTCCTCGCCGAACTCGGCGCAGGACCCCTCGCGTTGGCCCGTGCCCAGCGCGCCCAGACCGCCCGCCTCCTCATCGAGACGACCGAACTGCCCATGGCGGACGTGACGTTCGCCGCCGGCTTCGCCTCCGTCCGCACCTTCAACGACACCGTGCGCGAGGTCTTCGCGCTCTCCCCGAGCGAACTGCGCGCCCGCGTCCCCCAGAAGAACGCCCCGGCCACGCCGGGCGCCCTCCAGCTGAGGCTGCCGTTCCGCGCCCCGCTCAACCCCGACAACCTGTTCGGCCACCTCTCCGCGACCGGTGTGCCGGGCGTGGAGGAGTGGCGGGACGGCGCGTTCCGGCGCACGCTGCGGCTGCCGTACGGGCACGGCGTCGTGGCGCTCACCCCGAACCCCGACCACATCGGCTGCCGGCTCACCCTCAGCGACCTGCGCGATCTCACCGTCGCCATCAGCCGCTGCCGCCGGATGCTCGACCTGGACGCCGACCCGGTCGCCGTCGACGACCAGCTGCGCACGGACCCGCTGCTCGCGCCCCTGGTGGACAAGGCTCCCGGTCGCCGGGTGCCCCGCACGGTCGACGAGGCGGAGTTCGCCGTACGGGCCGTGCTCGGCCAGCAGGTCTCCACAGCGGCCGCGCGCACCCACGCGGCCCGTCTGGTCACCGCGTACGGCGACCCGGTCGACGACCCGGAGGGCGGCCTCACCCATCTCTTCCCGACCCCGCAGGCGCTCGCCGGAGTCGATCCCGACTCCCTGGCCATGCCCCGCACCCGCCGGACCACCTTCACCACCCTGGTCGCCCGACTCGCGGACGGCACCCTGCACCTGGGTGCGGACAGCGACTGGTCACAGGCGCGCGACCAGCTCCTCGCCCTCCCCGGATTCGGCCCCTGGACCGTCGACGTCATCGCGATGCGCGCCCTCGGCGACCCCGACGCCTTCCTGCCCACCGACCTCGGAATCCGGCGCGCGGCCCAGGAGCTGGGCCTGCCCTCCACCCCGGCGGCGCTCACCGCCCGCGCGGCGGCCTGGCGCCCCTGGCGGGCGTACGCCGTGCAGTATCTCTGGGCGACCGACAGCCACCCGATCAACTTCCTTCCCGCCTGAGCACGTTCAAGGACGCTCCATGAAGCAGCACACCGTCGTCGACAGCCCCTACGGACCCCTCACCCTCGTCGCCGACGACGGCGTCCTGTGCGGCCTCTATATGACCGAACAGCGCCACCGCCCGCCCGAGGAGAGCTTCGGCCCCCGCGACGACACCCTCTTCGCCGCGACCGAGGAACAACTGGAGGCCTATTTCTCCGGGGAGTTGAAGGAGTTCACCCTCGAACTCCGCCTGCACGGCACCCCGTTCCAGCAGACCGTCTGGAACGAACTGAAGAGGATCCCGTACGGCGAGACCCGCAGCTACGGCGAACTCGCCGAAGCCCTCGGCAATCCGGCCGCCTCCCGCGCGGTGGGCCTCGCCAACGGCAGGAACCCCGTCGGCATCGTCGTCCCCTGCCACCGCGTGGTCGGCGCGAACGGCAGCCTCACCGGCTACGGCGGCGGCCTGGACCGCAAGCAGCGCCTGCTGGACTTCGAGAGCGGAACGGCCCTGTTCCAGCCCCTGTTCTAGCCCGTTCCCAGCCCCTGTCTCCAGCCTGCGTCCCTAGCCTGCGTCGCCCAACTCCCGCAGCAGCCTCGGCAACGCCGTCCCGATCGGCTCCCGCACGACCTCGTCGGCGATCTCGTCGTACGGCGTCGGCTCGGCGTTGACGATGACGAGGCGGGCCCCGTGGTCGGCGGCGACGCCGGCCAGCCCCGCGGCGGGCTGGACCTGGAGGGTGGTGCCGACGGCGAAGAACACCTGGCACGCCTTGGTGATCGCGACCGCCTCGCCCAGCACCACCGGGTCGAGCCGCTCGCCGAACATCACCGTGGCCGACTTCAGGATCCCGCCGCACCGCAGGCACGGCGGGTCGTCCTCACCGGCCTCGACCCGCGCCAGCGCGTCCTCCATCGGGCCGCGCGCATGGCACTTCGTGCACACGAAACTCCGTGCGGTGCCGTGCAGTTCGAGCACCTTGCGGGCGGGCAGCCCGGCGAGCTGGTGCAGCCCGTCCACATTCTGCGTGATGACCCGCACCGGCGCCCCGGACCGCTCCAGCTCGGCCACGGCCCGGTGCGCCGCGTTCGGCTCCGCCTTGAGGGTGCGGTTCTTGCGCCGCATCTGCCAGGACCGCCGCCGGATCTCCGGGTCGTTCATGTAGTACTCGTACGTGACGAGCTTCTGCGCCTCCGGATCCTTCCGCCACAGCCCGCCCGGACCGCGGTAGTCGGGGATGCCGGAGTCGGTCGAGACGCCGGCGCCGCTGAGCAGGGCGACGAGGGGCTTGGTCATGGGCCGAGCGTAGGTCGCCCGACTTCTCGGGGCGAACGGATAAAAGCGGGGCGGGTACAGGAGGGAGTCCTCGGACCGCCCGCTCGGGGAGTCCTCAGACCGCCCGCTCGCCGTTCTCCAGCTCGACCGTACCCGTGCCGTCGGCCAGGGCGTCCAGGGCGGCCAGGACGCGGCGGCCCAGGGAGCCCAACAGGTAGTCGGTGATCTCCTCGCGCGGGACCAGACGCCAGGACAGCAGCTCCTCCTCCTGCAGGCGGATCGCCTTGAGGTCGTCGTCGGCGAGGACCCCGCCGTCGTACACGTACGCCACCAGCGGCGGCCGGCCCGGGCCGCGCGCCCAGTCCACCGCGAGCAGTCGGCCGAGTTCACGGTCGAGGCCGATCTCCTCGAGCGTCTCGCGCCGGGCGCCCTGGCGCGGGGTCTCGCCGTCGTCGGACTCGATCGTGCCGCCGGGAAGCGCCCAGCCCTCCCGGTAGTTGGGCTCCACGAGCAGCACCCGCCCCGCGCCGTCCCGGAAGATCGCGGCGGCGCCGGCCAGGACGCGGGGCAGGGAGGCGACGTAGGCGGCGAAGTCGGTCGTACTCGAAGTAGTCACGCTCGCAGCGTATCCATGGGGGCCGCGCGAGCGCCCGTCTGCTTGATCCGTCTGCACAGGCGGCGCCCAGGCTTGTTCCAGGGTGCGGTCATCGCATGACGGCGGGGGCGTCCGGCGGTTAAGGTCGCTGCGGCGCGACTGGCCCTGACGTGCGTGGGGGCCTGGAGAGCAAGGGGATGCAAGTGGCGGACGCTGCAGCGCAGGGCACCCGACGGGTGCTTGTGGCCGCGGACAAGTTCAAGGGCTCGCTGACGGCCGTACAGGTCGCCGAGCGGGTGACGGCGGGGCTGCGCCGGGCCGTGCCGGACGTCGAGGTGGAGTCGCTGCCCGTCGCCGACGGCGGCGACGGCACGGTCGACGCGGCGGTCGCGGCCGGGTTCGAACGCCGGGAGGTCCGGGTCGCCGGGCCCCTCGGGCACGAGGTCACCGCCGCCTTCGCGGTGCGCGGCGACACCGCCGTGGTGGAGATGGCGGAGGCGAGCGGGCTGCAGCGACTGCCCAAGGGCGTCTTCGCACCGCTCACGGCGTCCACGTACGGCTCCGGCGAGCTGCTGCGGGCCGCGCTGGACGCGGGGGTGCGCAGGATCGTGTTCGGGGTCGGCGGCAGCGCGACCACGGACGGGGGCGCGGGCATGCTGTCCGCGCTGGGCGCCCGCTTCCTCGACGAGGACGGCGAGCCGGTCGCGCCGGGCGGCGGCGGCCTCGAGGACCTGGCGCGCGCGGATCTGTCGGGCCTCGACCCGCGGTTCGCGGACGTGGAGCTGGTGCTGGCCAGCGACGTCGACAACCCGCTGACCGGACCGAAGGGCGCCCCGGCCGTGTACGGGCCGCAGAAGGGCGCTTCGCCGGACGACGTCGAGGCGCTGGACGCGGCCCTCGCGCACTACACGAAGGTGCTGGAGACGGCGGTCGGCTCGAAGGCGGCGGAGTACGCGCTCGCGCCGGGCGCGGGCGCGGCCGGCGGCATCGGGTACGGCGCGCTGCTGCTCGGCGCCCGCTTCCGCGCCGGCATCGAGGTGATGCTCGACGTGCTGGGTTTTGGGCCGGCGCTGGAGCGGGCGGAGCTGGTGATCACCGGTGAGGGGTCGCTGGACGAGCAGACCCTGCACGGCAAGGCGCCCGCGGGCGTCGCCGCCGCCGCCCGGGCGGCCGGCAAGGAGGTCGTCGCCGTCTGCGGCCGGCTCGCGCTGCCGCCGGCGGCGCTGGGCCAGGCGGGGATCCGGCGGGCGTACCCGCTGACGGACGTCGAGCCGGACCTGGCGACCTGCATCTCGGACGCGGGCCCGATCCTGGAGCGGGTCGCGGAGCACATCGGACGCGACTTCCTGACGTGAGGCCCGCTGCCGCAGCCCCGGACAAGCGGACCCCCGGACAACCGGAAGGGCCCCGAACCGTACTGGTTCGGGGCCCTTCACCGTCGTAGAACCGCTGTCGTACGACAGCCGTGGTCGCCGCTACGGCAGCTGCGCCGCTCGTGCTTCGCGGCGGTTGTCGCGGAAGTTGTTCACCCGGCGGGCCGTGGCGAACAGGGGGATGACCGCGCCCATGACCAGCTGGAGCGCGCAGCCCGTCTGGAGCAGGAGCATGCCGCTGGGGGCGTCGAACGCCCAGGCGGCCAGCAGGCCCATCGACAGCACGATCCAGGAGAGCATCGCGCCGGCGAGGCGGCCTCGCGGCTTGGGGTACTCCACCCGGCTCACCATCAGCCAGGCGGTGCCCAGGATCGCCATGAGCGTCGCCACGAAGGGCAGCTCCAGCAGGACGATCGAGACCACGGTCAGCGCGCCGAACGGCGAGGGCATGCCCTGGAACGTGCCGTCCTTCACCGTCACACAGGAGAATCTCGCCAGTCGCAGCACCACGGCCAGCAGGACCACGATCGCGCCGACCGCCGCCACCCGCTGGTGCGCGTCGTCGGCGACCATGCCGTAGACCAGGACGAAGTACGCCGGGGCGAGGCCGAAGCTGATCAGGTCGGAGAGGTTGTCGAGCTCCGCGCCCATCGGCGAGCTGCGCAGTTTGCGGGCCACCAGACCGTCGAAGAGGTCGAAGACCGCGGCGCAGAGCATCAGGATGACGGCGGTGGCCGCGCTGTGGCGGGCCATGCCGGATTCCTGGCTGCCGGTGAGGTGCGGGATCAGGATGCCGGTGGTGGTGAAGTACACCGCCATGAAGCCGCAGGTGGCGTTGCCGAGGGTCAGGGTGTCCGCTATCGACAGGCGGAGAGAGAGGGGCATCTCCTCCTCTTCGTCCACCTCGTCGGCCTCGGGCACCCAGCCCGCCTGGGTCTCCGGGTCAATCACGGTCAATGCGAGTCACCCCCGCCACGGTCTTCTGCCCGACCTCGACGGCGACGTCCACGCCCTCGGGCAGGTAGACGTCGACGCGGGAGCCGAAGCGGATCAGGCCGATCCGCTCGCCCTGCTCGACCTTCGTGCCCTCGGGGAGGTAGGGGACGATACGGCGGGCGACGGCGCCGGCGATCTGGATCATCTCGATGTCACCGAGCTCGGTGTCGAAGTGCCAGACCACGCGCTCGTTGTTCTCGCTCTCCTTGTTGAACGCCGGAACGAACCCACCCGGGATGTGCTCGACCGAGGTCACCGTGCCGGCCAGCGGGGCGCGGTTGACATGGACGTTCAGCGGGCTCATGAAGATCGCGACCCGGGTGCGTCCGTCCTTCCACGGCATGATGCTCTGCACCACGCCGTCGGCGGGGGAGATGACCCGGCCCGTGGCGATCTCGCGCTCGGGGTCGCGGAAGAACCACAGCATGCCCGCCGCGAGAGCGGTGGCGGGCACGGCGACGGCCTTCGCTGCGCCCGAGCGGCGGGCGCGCAGAAGGCTGACGGCTGCGGTGGCGACAGTCGGCAGAAGCCACGGCGATGCTCCGCGCGCGAGGCGAACGCCGGCCAGGCTGTCGCGATGTGCAGAGGTTTGGCTGTGGGGCATGGATGACCTTCGTAGCGGATGATGCCGCGCTTCGACAGGGGGACGGCGGCTTTCCGCGATCGTAGCGGTTCGGGGCCGCAACTGGGTAAGCCAGGAAGACGAGTCGACGGCTGAGGAGAGTTGACGGGGTGTGATCTTCTTCTCGAAGAAAACACCCCCAACCCGGACATCTAGCCCTGGAACCGATACTCTTCGAGCAGTCGACGCCCGATGATCATTTTCTGGATCTCGGCCGTGCCTTCACCGATCAGGAGCATCGGGGCCTCGCGGTAGAGGCGCTCGATCTCATACTCCTTGGAGAAGCCGTAGCCGCCGTGGATCCGGAAGGCGTCCTCCACGACCTCCTTGCAGTATTCGGAGGCGAGATACTTCGCCATCCCTGCCTCAAGGTCGTTTCGTTCGCCGGAGTCCTTTTTGCGTGCCGCGTTCACCATCATCGCATGGGCGGCCTCGACCTTGGTAGCCATCTCGGCCAGCTTGAACTGGATCGCCTGGTGCTGGGCGATCGGCTTGCCGAAAGTGTGACGCTGCTGGGCGTACCGGACGCCGAGTTCGAAGGCGCGCTGAGCGACGCCGCAGCCACGTGCCGCGACATTGACGCGACCCACCTCGACGCCGTCCATCATTTGGTAAAAACCTCGGCCGGTGACCCCGCCGAGCACGCGGTCGGCGGGAAGCCGCAGACCGTCCATGATCATCTCGGTGGTGTCGACGCCCTTGTAGCCCATCTTGTCGATCTTGCCGGGGATCGTGAGGCCCGGACGGACCTCGCCGAAGCCGGGCTCCTTCTCGATCAGGAAGGTCGTCATCGACTTGTGCGGGGCCGTGCCCTCGGGGTGTCCTTCGTCACTTCGCACCAGGACGGCCACGAGAGACGACGTGCCGCCGTTCGTCAGCCACATCTTCTGACCGTTGAGGACGTACTCCTCGCCGTCCTTGACCGCCCTGGACGTGATCGCCGAGACGTCGGATCCCAGCGCCGGCTCCGACATCGAGAACGCGCCCCGGACGTCGCCGAGCGCCATCCTCGGCAGGAAGTGGTCCTTCTGCTCCTGCGTGCCGTGCTGCTTGAGCATGTACGCGACGATGAAGTGCGTGTTGATGATGCCGGACACCGACATCCAGCCGCGGGCGATCTCCTCGACGCAGAGGGCGTACGTCAGGAGCGACTCGCCCAGACCGCCGTACTCCTCGGGGATCATCAGGCCGAACAGGCCCAGCTCCTTGAGGCCGTCGACGATCTGCTGCGGATACTCGTCGCGGTGCTCCAGCTCGGTGGCGACCGGGATGATCTCCTTGTCCACGAAGTCGCGGACGGTGGACAGGATCTCCTGCTGGATGTCCGTCAGACCGGCGGTCTGGGCGAGTCGCGCCATGACTACTTCCCCTGTTCCTTGAGCTCGGGGCGGCCCGGCTGCTCGCCGCCGCGCTCCTTGATGTACGTCTCGGTCGGCACCAGCACCTTGCGGCGGAACACGCACACCAGCGTGCCGTCCTGCTTGTAGCCCTTGGTCTCGACGTACACGATCCCGCGGTCGTTCTTCGACTTCGACGGCCACTTGTCGAGCACGGTCGTCTGGCCGTAGAGCGTGTCGCCGTGGAAGGTCGGCGCCACGTGCTTCAGCGACTCGATCTCCAGGTTGGCGATCGCCTTGCCGGAGACGTCCGGCACGGACATGCCGAGCAGGAGGGAGTAGATGTAGTTGCCGACCACGACGTTCTTGCCGAAGTCGGTCGTCTGCTCCGCGTAGTTGGCGTCCATGTGGAGCGGGTGGTGGTTCATGGTGAGGAGGCAGAAGAGGTGGTCGTCGTACTCGGTGACCGTCTTCCCGGGCCAGTGCTTGTAGACCGCCCCGACCTCGAACTCCTCGTAGGTGCGCCCGAACTGCATCGCGCTCACGCCTCCGGAATCTCGAACGTGCTGGTGCGCTTCATGCCGGCGGCGCGCCCCTTGCCGGAGACGACCAGGGCCATCTTGCGGCTGGCCTCGTCGATCATCTCGTCGCCGAGCATCGCGGAGCCCTTCTTGCCGCCCGCCTCGGACGTGTAGTAGTCGTACGCGTCCAGGATCAGCTCGGCGTGGTCGTAGTCCTCCTGGGAGGGCGAGAAGATCTCGTTGGACGCCTCGACCTGGCCCGGGTGCAGCACCCACTTGCCGTCGAAGCCGAGCGCGGCGGCGCGCTGGGCGACCTCGCGGTAGCCGTCGACGTTGCGGATCTGGAGGTAGGGGCCGTCGATCGCCTGGAGGTCGTTGGCGCGGGCGGCCATCAGGATCTTCATCAGGATGTAGTGGTAGGCGTCCGCCGGGTAGCCGGGCGGCTGCTCGCCCACGACCAGCGACTTCATGTTGATCGACGCCATGAAGTCGGCCGGGCCGAAGATGATCGTCTCGATGCGCGGGGAGGCCTGCGCGATCTCGTTGACGTTGTTCAGGCCCTGCGCGTTCTCGATCTGCGCCTCGATGCCGATCCGGCCGACCTCGAAGCCCATGGTCTTCTCGATCTGCGTCAGCAGCAGGTCCAGCGCGACGACCTGCTGCGCGTTCTGCACCTTCGGCAGCATGATGCAGTCGAGGTTGGGCCCCGCGCCCTCGACGACCGTGACGACGTCGCGGTACGTCCACTCGGTCGTCCAGTCGTTGACGCGCACGACCCTGGTCTTGCCCGTCCAGTCGCCCTCGTTGAGGAACTTGACGATGGTGTGCCGCGCCTCGGGCTTGGCGAGCGGCGCGCACGCGTCCTCCAGGTCGAGGAAGACCTGGTCGGCGGGGAGGCCCTGCGCCTTCTCCAGGAAGCGCGGGTTGCTCCCGGGCACGGCGAGACAGGAACGCCGCGGACGCAGACGGTTGGCGGGCGTGGTCATGCGGGGACCTCCAGGGGGTCGAGCTTGTTCGCTTTCCGGATCTCGTCGACGATGCGGCCGATGATTCCGGTGATGTCGAAGTCCTTCGGGGTGAAGACCGCGGCCACGCCGGCAGCCCTGAGCTGTTCGGCGTCTCCATTCGGGATGATGCCACCGGCGATCACCGGGATGTCTGTGGCACCGGCCACACGCAGCCGTTCGAGGACGTCGGGCACCAGCTGCGCGTGCGAGCCGGAGAGGATGGACAGGCCCACGGCGTGCACGTCCTCCTCCAGAGCCGCGTCCACGATCTCCTCGGGGGTGAGCCGGATGCCCTGGTAGACCACCTCGAAGCCGGCGTCACGCGCGCGTACGGCGATCTGCTCGGCGCCGTTGGAGTGGCCGTCCAGGCCCGGCTTGCCGACCAGGAAGCGCAGCTTGCCGACGCCCATGTCCCGGGCCGTGCGGTCGACCCTGGCGCGCACCTCGCTCATCGCCGAGCCCTCCTCGGCCGGCACCGCCACCGGCGCCGACGAGACGCCCGTCGGGGCGCGGAACTCGCCGAACACCTCGCGCAGCGCGCCGGCCCACTCGCCGGTCGTGACGCCGGCGCGGGCGCACTCCAGGGTGGCCTCCATGAGGTTGGCCGTGCCCTTGGCGGCCTCCTTCAGCTTCTCCAGCGCCTTGCAGGGGCGCGGGTGGTTGAAGGGCGGCTGGTAGCGGGTGTCGCGCCAGTTCTGCAGCGAGGCGACGACCCGGGCCTCGACGGCCGGGTCGACGGTCTGGATGGCCGTGTCGAGGTCGGCGGTCAGGGGGTTCGGCTCGGTCGTCTCGAAGATGTTGACGCCGATGATCTTCTCCTGGCCGGACTCGATACGAGCCCTGCGCTCGGCATGCGAGGAGACCAGCTGCGACTTGAGGTAGCCGGACTCGACGGCGGCCATCGCGCCGCCCATCTCCTGGATCCGGTCGATCTCCGCGAGGGACTCCTCGACCAGCGCCGCGACCTTGGTCTCGATCACCTTGGAGCCCTCGAAGATGTCCTCGTACTCCAGCAGGTCGCTCTCGTGCGCCAGCACCTGCTGGATGCGCAGCGACCACTGCTGGTCCCAGGGGCGGGGCAGCCCCAGGGCCTCGTTCCAGGCGGGCAGCTGCACGGCACGCGCGCGTGCGTCCTTGGAGAGGGTGACGGCGAGCATCTCCAGCACGATCCGCTGGACGTTGTTCTCCGGCTGCGCCTCCGTCAGGCCCAGGGAGTTGACCTGGACGCCGTAGCGGAAGCGGCGCTGCTTGGGGTCGTCGATGCCGTAGCGCTCGCGGGTGATCTGGTCCCAGATGCGGGAGAACGCCCGCATTTTGCACATCTCCTCGATGAACCGCACACCCGCGTTGACGAAGAACGAGATGCGGGCGACGACATCGCCCTTGCGGTCCTCGGGGATCTGACCGGACGCGAAGACCGCGTCCAGCACGGCGATCGCGGTGGACATCGCGTAGGCGATCTCCTGCACCGGTGTGGCCCCGGCCTCCTGCAGGTGGTAGCTGCAGATGTTGATGGGGTTCCACTTGGGGATGTTGTTGACCGTGTAGCAGATCATGTCGGTCGTCAGGCGCAGGCTCGGCACCGGCGGGAACACGTGCGTGCCCCGGGACAGGTACTCCTTGACGATGTCGTTCTGGGTCGTCCCCTGGAGCTGGGTGATGTCGGCGCCCTGCTCCTCCGCGACGACCTGGTAGAGCGCCAGCAGCCACATGGCGGTGGCGTTGATCGTCATCGAGGTGTTCATCTGCTCCAGGGGGATGTCCTGGAACAGCCGGCGCATGTCACCGAGGTGCGCGATCGGCACGCCGACCCGGCCGACCTCGCCGCGGGCGAGGATGTGGTCGGAGTCGTAGCCGGTCTGCGTGGGCAGGTCGAACGCGACCGACAGGCCGGTCTGACCCTTGGCGAGGTTGCGCCGGTACAGCTCGTTGGACGCCTCGGCCGTGGAGTGACCGGCGTACGTGCGCATGAGCCACGGCCGGTCCTTCTCCCGCTTGCCTGCGGCGGGCTGACGCTCAGTCATCGATGACCTCGGGTGTCCTCAGATGTTGCGGAAGCGGTTGATGGCGTCGACGTGCTGGGCGCGCTTGGCCTCGTCGCGGACGCCGAGGCCTTCCTCGGGCGCCAGGCACAGGACGCCGACCTTGCCCTGGTGGAGGTTGCGGTGCACGTCGTAGGCGGCCTGCCCGGTCTCCTCCAGGGAGTACACCTTGGAGAGCGTCGGGTGGATCTTGCCCTTGGCGACCAGCCGGTTGGCCTCCCAGGCCTCGCGGTAGTTGGCGAAGTGCGAGCCGATGATCTTCTTCAGGGACATCCACAGGTAACGGTTGTCGTACTCGTGGTTGTACCCGGAGGTCGAGGCGCAGGTGACGATCGTGCCGCCCTTGCGCGTGACGTAGACGCTCGCGCCGAAGGTCTCGCGGCCGGGGTGCTCGAAGACGATGTCGACGTCCTCGCCGCCGGTCAGCTCGCGGATGCGCTTACCGAAACGCTTCCACTCGCGCGGGTCCTGGTGGTGCTCGTCCTGCCAGAACTTGTAGTCCTCGGCGGTGCGGTCGATGATCGCCTCCGCGCCCATGGACCGGCAGATCTGGGCCTTCTGCTCGCTGGAGACGACACAGATCGGGTTGGCGCCGCCGGCCAGCGCGAACTGCGTGGCGTAGCTGCCCAGTCCGCCGCTCGCGCCCCAGATGAGCACGTTGTCGCCCTGCTTCATGCCGGCGCCGTTGCGGGAGACCAGCTGCCGGTAGGCGGTGGAGTTCACGAGCCCGGGGGCCGCGGCCTCCTCCCAGCTCAGATGGTCCGGCTTCGGCATCAGCTGGTTGGACTTGACCAGCGCGATCTCGGCGAGCCCGCCGAAGTTCGTCTCGAAGCCCCAGATGCGCTGCTCGGGGTCGAGCATCGTGTCGTTGTGGCCGTCGGAGGACTCCAGCTCGACGGACAGACAGTGCGCGACGACCTCGTCGCCCGGCTTCCAGGCGTTGACGCCGGGACCGGTGCGCAGGACGACGCCCGCGAGGTCGGAGCCGATGACGTGGTACGGCAGGTCGTGCCGCTTGGTGAGCTCGCTGAGCTTGCCGTAGCGCTCCAGGAAGCCGAACGTCGACAGCGGCTCGAAGATCGACGTCCACACGGAGTTGTAGTTGACAGAGGAGGCCATGACGGCCACCAGGGCCTCGCCCGGGCCGAGTTCGGGCAAGGCCACCTCGTCCAGGTGGAGCGACTTGCGCGGGTCCTTGTCGCGGGTGGTGAGGCCCGCGAACATCTCCGTCTCGTCCTTGTGGACGGTGATCGCGCGGTACGACTCGGGGAGCGGCAGTGCGGCGAAGTCGGCCGCCGTCGAGTCCGGCGACTGGATCGCGTCCAGGATGTCCTTAACGGTCACGGTGTTGCCTCCGGCGGTGAGCGCCCTGAGGGCGGGGCGCTGAGGGTTACGTCGGTGCTGCTGAGGGTGGGGTGGAGAAGTGCCGTCGGTTCGGCGGTGGTGCTGTTCGGCAGCGCTTTGTGGCGCGGGAGGGTGCCTGTGACGCAGGCGTCCGGGCGCGCAGGCCATGAGCTTGCGGGGACAGCCGACGTACGAAAGGTCTCTGCACGCCGGCCGCCCGGACCTCTTCAACGTATGACACCGCGTGTCACCCCGCAAGGCACTGAGTGCCAGAACTTCGCCTCAGATGAAATCTTTACGTAACAAATGAGCGATGATCGATCGAACGGGATCGGAAATCTGCGTGAAAAGGGCCTCTGGCATGCCAAAACGGCCACCCGGTGGGGTGGCCGTCGTCACAGCGCGAAGAGGAAAAAGGGAGAAAGTCAGCGTTCCTTGAGGGCCTGCTCGATGGTGCGCATGACCTCGTCCAGCGGGGCGTCGGTACGGGCGACGGTCACCAGGACCTCGCCCTGCGCGGAGACCGCCGCCGGGACCGGCTGGGGGGCGGCGGCGCCGCTGCGGCCGACTCCGATGCCCGTCCCGAACGTCTTGCGCACGATCGCGAAGGCGTGGTCGAGCTGGGTCTCGACGTCGCCCTGGCCGCCGGCCCGCAGCCACCGCCGCAGCACGTGGTTGTGGGCGGTGACCACGGCGGACGCGGCGACCTCCGCGAGCAGCGGGTCGTCGTTGGCGTCGTCGTCGTGCGCGTGCTCGTCGAAGTGGCCGAGGAGATAGCGGGTGAAGAGCCGCTCGTAGCGGGCCACCGATGCGATCTCGGCCTCGCGCAGGGTGGGCACCTCGCGCGTCAGCTTGTAGCGGGCGACCGAGATCTCCGGCCGGGCCGCGTACATCTTCATGACTTCCTTGATGCCGCGGCACACGGTGTCGAGCGGGTGCTCGTGGGCCGGGGCCGCGTTGAGCACGGCCTCCGCGCGGATCAACGTGTCGTCGTGATCCGGGAAGATCGCCTCTTCCTTGGAGCGGAAGTGGCGGAAGAAGGTGCGGCGGGCGACCCCGGCCGCGGCCGCGATCTCGTCGACGGTGGTCGCCTCGTACCCCTTGGTCGCGAACAGCTCCATCGCCGCGGCCGCCAGTTCGCGGCGCATCTTGAGCCGTTGGGCGGCCGCGCGGCCGCCCGCGGCACTCTCCGGCGCGTCGGGCGTGGCTGGTGTACGTGAGGACCTGGCGGGCTGGGACATGACCCGAACGTACTGCATGTGCGCAGCTCGGTGCGCATGTCCCGGGTTTCCCCCGCCCCGGGCGGGCGGGGGTGCGCCGGTGGGCTCGAGGAGTCCGCCCCAGTCCTCGTCCGAGCGCAGCCGGTCGCCGTCCCGCTCAGCGGCGGGCATATTCGCGGAAGCCGCGGCCGGTCTTGCGGCCGAGGCAGCCCGCGGCCACCAGATGCTCCAGGAGCGGGGCCGGAGCGAGACCGGGGTCGCGGAACTCGCGGTGCAGGACCTTCTCGATCGCCAGCGAGACGTCGAGCCCGACGACGTCCAGCAGCTCGAAGGGGCCCATCGGGTAGCCGCCGCCCAGCTTCATGGCCGCGTCGATGTCGTCGAGCGACGCGTAGTGCTCCTGCACCATCTTGATCGCGTTGTTGAGGTAGGGGAACAGCAGCGCGTTCACGATGAAGCCCGCGCGGTCCGAGCAGTCGACCGCGTGCTTCCTGACCTTGACGCAGACCTCGCGGACCGTCGCGTGGACGTCCTCGGCCGTCAGCACCGTGCGGACCACCTCGACCAGCTTCATGGCCGGCGCCGGGTTGAAGAAGTGCATGCCGATCACGTCCTGCGGGCGCGAGGTCGCGCGGGCGCAGGCCACGACCGGCAGCGAGGACGTGGTCGTGGCCAGGACAGCGCCCGGCTTGCAGACCTTGTCCAGCGTCGCGAACAGCTGCTGCTTGATCTCCAGGTCCTCGGCGACCGCCTCGACCGCCAGGTCCACGTCGGCGAAGGCGTCGTAGGAGCCGGCCGGGGTGATCCGGTCCAGGGTCTGCGCGGCGGCCTCCGCAGTCAGCCGGCCCTTGTCGACGGAGCGGGACAGGGACTTGCCGATACGGGCCTTGGCGACCTGCGCCTTCTCCTCGCTGCGGGCGGCGAGGACGACGTCGTAGCCGGCCTTGGCGAAGACCTCGGCGATCCCGGAGGCCATCGTGCCGGAGCCGGCGACGCCGACCGAGCGGACCGTGCGGCCGGCTGTCGCGGCGGTGTCGGACGGCGGGGTCAGGGCGTCGGGGACCACCGTCGAGCTCCCGGGGGCGTCGTAGGCGTAGAAGCCCCGGCCCGACTTACGGCCGGTCAGGCCCGCCTCGCTGAGCTGCTTGAGGATCGGCGCGGGGGCGTGCAGCCGGTCGCGCGACTCGGCGTACATGGCCTCCAGGACCGTACGGGCCGTGTCCACGCCGATCAGGTCGAGCAGGGCGAGGGGGCCCATCGGCAGTCCGCAGCCCAGCCGCATCGCCGCGTCGATGTCCTCGCGGGAGGCGTAGCGGGCCTCGTACATCGCGGCGGCCTGGTTGAGGTAGCCGAACAGCAGCCCGTCCGCGACGAATCCGGGCCGGTCGCCGACCGCGACGGGCTCCTTGCCGAGGTCGAGGGCGAGGTCGGTGACCGCGGCGACGGCGGTGGGCGCGGTGAGCACCGAGGAGACGACCTCGACCAGCTTCATGGCCGGCGCCGGGTTGAAGAAGTGCAGGCCGAGCACGCGCTCCGGACGCGCCGAGTCGGCGGCCAGGCGGGTCACGGACAGCGCGTTGGTGCCGGTCGCCAGGATCGCCTCGGGACGCACGATCCCGTCCAGCTCCCGGAAGATCTGCTGCTTGATCTCGTACGACTCCGGCGCCACCTCGATGACGAGATCGGCGTCGGCGGCGGTGCGCAGGTCGGTGGAGACGCGGACACGGGCGACGAGGTCGGCGCGCTCCTGCTCGGTCAGCCGGCCGCGCTGCACGGCGCGGGCGGTGGAGGACTCCAGCGCGGCGAGGGCCCGCGCGGCCTGGGCCTCGCTGACGTCGATGCCGATCACCGTGCGGCCGGCCTTGGCCAGGACCTCGGTGATGCCGGCGCCCATGGTGCCGAGACCGACGACGGCGATCGTGCGCAGCGGGGACAGCGGAGAGAGAGGGGAGGCGGAGGTGTGGGACAGGGGAGTGGCCATCGCGGGACTCCAGGAATGAGGGGTGACGACTGGGAACGCGCCCGGGTGCGCCGAGGAGGCCTTCGCGAAGGCCGGACCACGGGCGCACCGGGTGCGGAGAAGGAGTGCGGGTGTTGCCGGGCTACGAGCGCACACGCCCGGTGCCGTCGTCGTGGGCGTGCACACGCCCGAAGACGAACGGGAGATCCGACCGGCCCTGTCCCGTGGCCGGGTCGTACGCGGTACGAGGTACCGAACCGACTTCTCTCGCGGCGACTGCGTCACCAGGCCGCAGCGAGGAGGTGAGGCGAGTGGGTGACTCGCTCGTCTGAGCTTAACCGGTGGGTAACGAGCGCGCCAGCCCCCCGTGGCTGTGATCTGTTTCGCTGCACGGACCGCCTCGGCGGACGTGCCCTGCGACCGCCGTGCCCTGCCCTAGGCTCGGCGCATGGACGAAGAGTTGCGATCGCTCACGGAGCGCTTACGGCAGGAGTCCGGCGGCGCCGCCGTCTACGAGCGGCTGGCGGACGCCGTGGACGGTGACGAACTCGCGGGTGTGCTCACCGAGTCGGGGCAGCCGCTGTGGGCCCGGGAGCTCGCCGCGTTCCGGCTGGGGCTGGCCGGGGACCGGCGCGCCTTCGAGGCGCTCGTCCTGCTGCTCAACCATCGCGACCCGCCGCGCTGCGCCTCCGCCGCGTACGCCCTGGCCCGGCTCGGCGACCCGCGCACCGCCCGCGCCGCGGCCGCCCTGGCCACCAACGAGCTGCGCGTCGCCTATGCCCTGCATCCCGTCCGGCTGCTGGTGGAGCTGCGCGCGCCCGAGTCCGTGCCCGCGCTGATCACCACGCTCCGGCGGCGGCTGCGCCCGCACGACCCCTACCGGCGGGTGGCCCTCGCGTGCGTGGAGGGGCTCGGCACGCTGGGGGACGACCGCGCCCGGCCGGTGCTGAACGAGGCCCTCGCCCACCCGGTGCTCGCGGAGGCGGCCGTGCACGCGCTGGGGCGGATTCCGCGCCAGCGGTGAGGCGTTGAGACGGTCGGGACGGCCGCGGGCCGCGGGCCCGGGTCCGGGTCCGGGTCCGGGGCAGGGTTCGGGGCCGGGTTCGGGGCGGGGGGAGTCACCCCGGCACCACCGCGAACGCTTCGATCTCCATCAGGAACTCCGGGGCGACCAGCGCGGCGACCTGGACGGCCGAGGCGGCGGGGAGACGGTCGTCGGGTATGTGCGCGACGCGGGCCGCGCGGATCGCGGGCATATGGGCCATGTCCGTGACGAAGTAGGTGAGTTTGACGACGTCGGCGAAGGTCGCCCCGGCGGCGGCCAGACAGCGCCGCAGGTTCTCGAAGACCTGACGGGCCTGCGCCGCCGGATCGCCCTCGCCCACCGGCTTGCCGTCCTCGTCCAGGGCGAGCTGGCCGGAGACCGCGACGAAGCGGCCCGTGCCCATGACGACATGCGTGTACTGCGCGGCGGGGGCGACCCCGTCGGGGGCGGGAATCCTGGTCAGCTCACTCATGCGCCCATGATGGACCACGGGTCTGACAACGCCCCCGACGACCGGCCGCCGACCTCAGCCGCGGAACCCCAGCAGCCCGTGCAGCGTCGAGCCGTGGGCCGTGCGCGACGCGACCTTCGCGCTCAGCGGCTTCGGGTCGGACTGCGCCTTGCACACCGCGTCCACCCCGCCGACGCCGCGCGGCACCGTGCCGTCGGTCAGATACGCCGCCAGGTGCTTGTCCAGGCAGCTGTTCCCGCTCAGCGCGATGCCGTGGTTCTGGCCGCCCTGCTCCACCACGAAGCTGGAGCCGCGCAGCAGGGAGTGCATCATCGCGCCGCCCTCGTACGGGGTCGCCGCGTCGTCCGTCGCCTGGAACAGCAGGGCCGGCGGCAGCGCGCCGTTGGCCAGGTTCACCGGGCCCAGCGGCTTCGTCGGCCAGAACGCGCACGGCGCGTTGTACCAGGCGTTGCTCCAGGTCATGAACGGCGCCTTCGCGTACGCCGACCAGTTGTCCGAGCGCCACTCGTCCCAGTCCCGCGGCCAGGAGGCGTCACGGCACTGCACCGAGGTGTAGACGCTGTAGCCGTTGTCCCCCGAGGCGTCGACGGCGGCGAAGTTCTCGTACGCCTCGACCAGCGGGCCGGTCTTCTTGTCGTTGGCGTAGGCCGCGAACGCCTCGGCGAGGTGGGGCCAGTAGCCGTTGTAGTAGCCGCCGGGCAGGAAGGTGTCCTCCAGCTCCGACGCGCCCACCTTGCCGCCGGCCGGCTTCTTCGCGAGGGCCGCCCGCATCGCGTACCACTCGGCCTCGACCTTCTCCGGGTCGGCGCCGAGCTTGTACGTCTTGTCGTACTTGGCGATCCACGCCATCAGCGCGCGGTGCCGGTCGTTGAAGGCGAGGTCCTGTGTGAGGTTGTCGTCGTACCAGACGCCCGTCGGGTCGACGATCGAGTCCAGCACCAGGCGCCGTACCCGCTGCGGGTAGAGCTTGGCGTAGACCGCGCCGAGGTAGGTGCCGTACGAGTAGCCGAAGTAGTTCAGCTTCCCCGCGCCGACGGCGGCGCGGATCGCGTCCATGTCCCGCACGGTGCTGATCGTGTCGATGTACGGCAGCACGCTCGCGTACTTCTTGCCGCAGGCCTCGGCGAAGGACCGCGCGCGGGTGAGGTTGGCCTGCTCGATCGCCTCGGTGGACGGGACGGAGTCCGGGCGTACGGCGGCGAAGTGGCCGGGCTCGCAGTTCAGCGCGGGCGAGCTCTTGCCCACCCCGCGCGGGTCGAAGCCGATGACGTCGTACTGGGCCGCCACCGCCTTCGGCAGCGCCGAGGCGATGAACCCGGCGAGGGACAGCCCGCCGCCGCCGGGGCCGCCGGGGTTGACCAGCAGCGGGCCCTGGAACGTCTTCGCGGTGTGCGGGACGCGGGACAGGGCCAGCGTGATCTGCTTCCCGCTCGGGTCGTCGTGGTCGAGCGGCACCTTCAGGGACGCGCACTGGAGCGTCGGCCGGTCGGCGGTGCGGCAGCTCTTCCAGGTGAGTCCCGCCGCACCGGCGGCCCGGGCGGTGGACGAGGGGCTCGCGTCGGCGGGCGCCGCGGTGAGCGTCCCGGCCACGACGGCGACGGCGGCGCACAGCACGGCTGCGCGTGTGTTCATGGGAGTCCTCCCAGGACGGAGGTGGTCGGACCGCGCAGGTCACGGCCCTCGCCGCATCGTCCCGGAAAGATCGTCCGAAAGAACCTGATCTGGTGATACTTGACCCGTTCGGGTTGCCGGATGCGCTCGAACGCGCTCGGGCCGGGCCGAGAACGCCCTCAGATCAGCGTGAGTTGGGTGGGCTCGGGCGGCGTGGGTTCCTCCGCCGGCTCGGGCGGCCGGATCCGGCGGGGCATCCCCCCGCGCGCGGGACCGATGCCGTACTCCTGGGCCAGCTCGTGGACCTGACGGGTGATCCGGCGCTGGTACCACTTCGGCGCGTAGGCGCCGTCCGTGTACAGCCGCTCGTAGCGCCGCACCAGGTAGGGGTGGTGCTGTGCCAGCCAGCTCATGAACCACTCGCGGGCGCCGGGGCGCAGATGCAGCGCGAGGGGAGTGACGGAGGTGGCCCCGGCGGCCGCGATCGCCCGCACGGTGGCCCGCAGTTGGGCCGGCTCGTCGCCCAGGAACGGGATCACCGGCGCCATCAGGACCCCGCAGTCGATCCCGTGGTCGGTGAGCGTCCGTACGACGTCCAGGCGCCGCTCCGGGGCCGGTGTGCCCGGCTCCACGGTGCGCCACAGCTCGCCGTCGACGAAGCCGACCGACACGGAGATGCCGACGTCGGCCACCTCGGCGGACTGTTTCAGCAGGTCGAGGTCGCGCAGGATCAGGGTGCCCTTGGTCAGGATCGAGAAGGGGTTGGCGTGGTCGCGCAGGGCGGCCAGGATGCCCGGCATCAGCCGGTAGCGGCCCTCGGCGCGCTGGTAGCAGTCGACGTTGGTGCCCATCGCGACGTGCTCGCCGGGCCAGCGGGGCGAGGACAGCTGGCGGCGCAGCACCTCCGGCGCGTTCACCTTGACGACGATCTGGGTGTCGAAGCCGATCCCGGTGTCGAGGTCGAGATAGCTGTGCGTCTTGCGCGCGAAGCAGTACACGCACGCGTGCGTGCAGCCCCGATAGGGGTTCACCGTCCACTCGAACGGCATGCGCGAGGCGCCCGGCACCCGGTTGAGGACCGAGCGGGCCCGGACCTCGTGGAACGTGATGCCGGCGAACTCGGGCGTGTCGAACGTCCGGGTCGTGACCGCGTCCGCGCCGAACAGCGCGGCGTCGGCCGGCCGGTCGTGGCGGGTCTCCACGGTGAGGTTCTCCCAGCGCATGACGCCTCCTCGGTAGCACTGCCCCCACAATAGAACATGTGTTCCCATGATCGTGCGACCGTTCTTTCGACGGCCCTCTTCGATCGGCGGTCCTTGGGTCGGTGGTCCTTTTCGACCGTCCGGCGATCGCTTCCGGGCCCCCGATTTGGGCGGCCGTGGACCGGGGTGGTTGGCTTGCCCCGAACCTGAGGAACCCTGAGCAACACGGACCTGGAGGAACCCCATGGCGCAGGTCGAGGCCACCACCGAGCGGGTCGTCGCAGCGGACCCGGAGAAGGTGTTCGACACGCTCGCCGACTACAGCGGCACGCGCGCGAAGCTGCTGCCCGAGCACTTCAGCGAGTACGAGGTCCACGAGGGCGGCGACGGCGAGGGCACCCTCGTCCACTGGAAGCTCCAGGCCACCAGCAAGCGCGTCCGCGACTGCCTCCTGGAGGTCGCCGAGCCGACCGACGGCGAGCTCGTCGAGAAGGACCGCAACTCCTCGATGGTCACCACCTGGCGCGTCACCCCGGCCGGCGAGGGCAAGTCCCGGGTCGTCGTGACCACCACCTGGACCGGCGCCGGCGGCGTCGGCGGCTTCTTCGAGCGGACCTTCGCGCCCAAGGGTCTCGGCCGCATCTACGACGTGATCCTCGACAACCTCGCCACCGAGGTCGAGAAGTAGACCTCGCCGTCGGGCCGTTCGACCGCTGGTCGGTCAACCGTCGGGCGTTCCCTGGTCGTTGAGCCGCGAGTACACCGTCATCGCCTCCGGCTACCCGCCGGTCGCCACCGTTCTCCAGGTGGCGGGCGGCGGCCGCACGGAACGCGATCTGCGGCTGGGCCACGAAGACCCGGCCGGGGAGCGAACAGAGGGCTGAGCAGGCGTCGGGGCGTGGGCGTACCCCGGCGCGACCCGGCGAAACCAATTCCCGTATTGCCGCACATCCCGCCGGGCGTGCGCCGTACGGTGGTGGCTGCGGGACAGATCTTGCACAGCTCTGGGGAGAGAGGGCCTGGGCCATGGACCGTGGCACCGAGAGGGACGCGCCTCCCAGCCGCGGAGCCGGGAGCGGTGCGGCGGCCGAGTCCGCCGCCGGACGCATCCCGCTGGCCGTGGTCGTGGTCGACCGCGAGGGCCTCGTCTCCCACTGGAGCAGCGGCGCACGCCGGCTCTTCGGCGTCGTCAAGGAAGAGGCGATCGGACAGCCCGCGATCGACCTGCTCCCCGTCGCCGGCGCGCTCCCCGAGCCCGACGACCTCCCGTACGGCGGCCCCGGCGGCTACGGCGAGTACGCCGCCTACGACGGCCTCGGTCCCGGACTGGAGTCCTCCCTCGACCAGAGGCTGGGCTACCCGGCCGCCGGACGGGCCCGGCTGACCCTGCCCGAGCGGAGCGAGAGGGGGGTCCCCCCGCCCGGAGGGCGGGGGAGGGACCGCGTCGACGTCCTGTGGTGGGCCTATCCGCTGGTCGGCCCCGGCAGCGAGCGGCTGCTCGTGCTCGCCGCCGACGCGGACGGACTGCGCCCGGAGGATCCGCAGGACCGCCCCGCCGTCGAGCGCATCGCCCCCGGCTTCGCCCTGTACACCGACTTCCCCGGCGCCGAGGAACTCGCCCGCAGGCTCCCCGAGATCCTGCCCAGCATGAGCGTCGGCGAGAGCGCCCGCATCGTCGCGCAGATCCTCGAACTGGGCTATCCCGTGCTGGAGTTCAGCCAGAGCGACCGGGTGCCCGTGACCCCCGACTGGGGCGTGGCCCGGCGCGTCGAGCGCAGAGCCCGCCGGGAGCGCGCCGCCCGCGCCGTCGCCGAGGGCCTGCCGCTGCCGGACGACCTCCCCGACGAGGGCGAGGACCTCGAGTACACCGCCGTCCGCGAGCGCCTGGAGTTCCTCAACGAGGTCAGCGGGAGGATCGGCACCTCCCTCGACCTCTCCCGCACCATCCTCGAGGTCAGCAGAGCCGTCGTCCCCCGCTTCACCGACGTCGCCGGCACCTATCTGCGCGAACAGGTCGTCGGCGGCGAGGGATTCCCCGACGGCGTGCCGGACACCACCACCATGTGGCACCGGGTAGCCATCGAGCACACCGACGAACCCGGCCGCTGGGACGACGTCGTCCCCGTCGGCGAGGCCATGCCCTTCCCGGCGCACACCCCGTTCTTCCAGTGCATGACCACCGGCGAGCCCGTCCTCGTGCCGCGCATCAGCGAGCAGATGGGGCACATGATCGCCTCGCAGTTCGAGAAGCGCGACATCCGGCCGCTGATCACCGGCCGCTCCATGCTGGTCGTCCCGCTCAAGGCCCGCAACGTCGTCCTCGGCTTCATGATCCTGCTGCGCCACCCCGAGCGCGTCGAGTTCAACGACATGGACCGCGTCACCGGCGCCGAACTCGCCGCCCGCGCAGGCCTGGTGCTGGACAACGCGCGCATGTACACCTACCAGGAGAGCGTCGCCGAGACCCTCCAGGACAGCATGCTGCCGCACATCCCGCCGCGGATGGCGGGCTGCGACATCGCCACCCGCTATCTGCCGGGCACCCTGCTCGGGCGGGTCGGCGGCGACTGGTTCGACTCGGTGAAACTCCCCGGCGCCCGCACCGCCCTCGTCGTCGGCGACGTCATGGGCCACGGCCTCAACTCGGCCGCCATGATGGGCCAGTTGCGGACAGCCGTGCAGACCATGGCCGCCCTCGACCTGCCGCCCGCCCAACTCCTGCGCAACCTCGACGACTTGGCGCAACGCCTCGGCGACACCTACCTCGCGACCTGCCTGTACGCCGTCTACGACCCGATCGCCGGCGAGCTGCACCTCGCCAACGCGGGCCATATCCCGCCGGTCGTCGTCCGTGCCGAGGACGCCCGCAGCGAGCTGCTCGATCTGCCCACGGGCGCGCCGATCGGCGTCGGCGGGGTGCCCTTCGAGGCGGTGCGCGTGCGAGTGCAGCCCGGCGACCGGCTGGTGATGTGCACCGACGGGCTGGTCGAGATGCGCGGCGAGGACATCGGCGTAGGCCTGGCGACGCTCTGCGAGTCCGCCGCGCACCCGGCCGCCTCCATGGACGACGCCTGCGACACCATCATCCGCGCCCTCAACCCGCGCGGCGGCCGCAAGGACGACGTGGCCCTGCTGATGGCCCGCCTCAACGGAATCGAACCCGACGACGTCGCCGAATGGCGCTTCGCCCTCGACCCGGCCGAGGTCGGCCGGGCCCGCGCGGCGGTCCGCGAACAGCTCCACGACTGGGGTCTGGCCAAGCTCGTCCCGCACGCCGAGCTGATGGTCAGCGAGCTGGTCACCAACGCCGTACGGCACTCCCGTCGGCGTCCGGTCGCCATGCGGCTCGTGCGCGGCGACACACTGCTGTGCGAGGTGGACGACGACGATCACGAGCTGCCCACCCTGCTGAGCGCCGGACCCGGCGACGAGGCCGGGCGGGGACTGCGCGTGGTGAGCACGCTGGCCCGGGAGTGGGGCGCCAACCGTACCGGCGCGGGCAAGTCCGTGTGGTTCGAGCTGACGTTGCCGCGTCGCTGAACCGGACCGCGAACAGGGCGGACCGCGAACCGGGCGGGCGGCTGACAGGGCGCGGCAGCGAACGGGGCGGGTCTGTGAACAGGCGTGCCACGGCGTGCACTTCTCGAACGCGGCGTGAAGGAATGCGCCCCGCGCTTGTCGTGCACACCCCGGAGCGATAGACCGTACTCGCCCGTCACTTGCGGCGGATCGGCTTCATACCCTGGGGAGTTGGGCATGAGCGTGACGATGCGGTACCGGGAGGCCTGGGAGGGCTTCTGGCGTGAGGCCCCCGACGAACCGGGCGCCGTGTTCTGGGACGCGGCGCCCCAGCTGACCGCGGCCCTCCATCTCGCCCTCTTCGAACCCCGGCTCGTCGACCCCGGGCTGCCGTTGGTGGACCTGGGCTGCGGCAACGGCACCCAGACCCGCTTCCTCGCCGACCGCTTCCCGCAGGTCGTCGGCGCCGACCTGGCCGCCGCGGCCCTCGACCACGCCCGGCGCGCCGACCCCGCGGGGCAGGCGACGTACCGGCTGCTGGACGCGGCCGAGAAGGACGCGGCGCAGAACCTGCACGCCGAACTCGGCGACGCCAACGTCTATATGCGGGGCGTGCTGCACCAGTGCGAGCCCGACGACCGGCAGCCGCTGGTGGACGGGATCGCCGCGCTGGTGGGGGAGCGGGGCCGGGTCTTCCTCGTCGAGCTGTCCGAGGCCGCCCGGCCCGTCCTCGGCGACCTGGCGCAGCGCCCCGAGGGCCCGCCGCCGAAGCTCGCGCCGATCTTCCGGCACGGCATCGCCCCCGGCGAGGTCGCCGACGAGGCGGTGCCCGGCTATCTGCGCGCGGCCGGCCTCACGGTGCTCGCATCCGGCGAACTGCCCCTCACCACGACGGAGTTGGCCTCTGACGGCACTCGGATCGAGCTGCCGTCGAGGTGGCTGATGGCGGGGCGCGACATGTGACGGCGATCACATGGGGAAGTGCTTTCGCTCCCGTCACATTCCCGGGGCGCGCCGTGTCAGGGGGGTGAAGCACGTCGCCGATCCCCTGAACGAGGAGCTGCTGCACATGTCCACTGCCTACGTCGTCGTCACCGTCCTCGGAGCCGTCCTGGCGGGCTTCTCGGCCGCCTCGGTCTTTCTCGGCGCCGAGTGGACGGTCAAGCCGCTGGCCGACTACGGAGTGCCGCGCTCGTGGTGGCCGTGGCTCGGCGCGGCCAAGGCCGCCGGAGCGGTCGGTCTGCTGGCCGGGCTGCTCGTGCCCGTGGTCGGCATGCTGGCCGCGGCCGGGCTGGTCCTGTACTTCCTCGGGGCCGTCGCCACCGTGGTGCGGGCCCGCTGGTTCTCGCACGTGGCGTTCCCGCTGATCTACGCGGCCCCGGCGGCGGCCTCGCTGGTGCTGTGGTTCTGAGCCGAGGGTTCTGGGTTGTAGCTATGAGCTGCGGTTCTGAGCTGTTGTTCTGAGCTGCGGCTCTGGGCTGTGGCTCTGAGCCGCGGTGAAGGCTGTTGTTCTGAGCACGGCCGAGGGGCGACCGGGAACTCCGGTCGCCCCTCGGCCGTTCCTCACGCGTCGAGCACCGCCACCTCGATCCCCGCCAGCCGCTCCCGGTCCGCCACCAGGTCGATCCCGGTGATCCCGCCCTCCGCGATCGTGAAGACGAGGGCCAGCCGCAGCCTGCCCTGCGACGCCATCACGAGCCCGACCCGGCCGTCGAGCAGCGCCAGACCGGTGAACCGGGCCCGCCCGGCCGCCGCCATCGCGCCCTGGGCGACGGGCCGAGCGCCGTCGACGGTGACGGGCTGCGGGGTCGGTACGACGAAGCGGTCGGCGCTGAGGACCACGTCCGGGTGCAGCAGCGCCAGCAGCGCCTCGAAGTCCCCGCCGCGCGTGGCGGCCAGGAACGCGTCGACGACCTCGCGCTGCCGGGCCCGGTCGACCCCGGAGGCGGGGGCGCCGGACGAGGAGCCGCCGGGAGCGGGGGAGCCTCCCTTGACCCTGCGGCGGGCCCGGCTCGCCAGCTGCCGGGTCGTGGCCGGGGTGCGCTCGATCAGGGGGGCGATGTCGTCGAAGGGCACCGCGAACAGGTCGTGCAGCACGAACGCCAGCCGTTCGGCCGGGGCCAGCGTGTCCAGGACGACCAGCAGCGCCACCCCGACCGAGTCGGCGAGCAGGGCCTCCTCCTCGGGATCGCCGCCCTCCCACGGGCCGACGGCAGGTTCGGTCACCTGCGCGTCGAGCGGCACCTCGGGCCGGGTCCGGCGGGAGCGCAGCATGTTCAGGCACACCCGGCCCACCACCGTGGTCAGCCAGCCGCCGAGGTTCTCCACCGCGCCGAGGTCGGCCCCGGCCGCCCGCAGCCAGGTCTCCTGTACGGCGTCGTCGGCCTCGCTGAGCGAGCCGAGCACGCGGTAGGCGACGGCCCGCAGGTGCGGCCGCTCGGCCTCGAAGCGTTCCGGTGACAGGCTGTGCGTGATCATGAAGGGTCCCCGTTCGTGCGGCTGCGGTTGCGCTGTGCTCAGTTTTGCTCAGTGGGGACGCGGCTGCGGAGTCGCTCCCCGGATGACCGAGGGCGCGCCCACTAAGCTCGAAGACCCCTTGGAGAGAACGGGCCGGACATGAAGATCCTCATCAGCGCCGACATGGAGGGCGCCACCGGTGTCACCTGGCCGGCCGACGTGCTGCCCGGGACCCCGCAGTGGGAGCGCTGCCGGTCGCTGTTCACCTCGGACGTCAACGCCGCCGTGCTGGGCTTCTTCGACGGCGGGGCGGACGAGGTCCTGATCAACGAGGCCCACTGGACCATGCGCAACCTCCTCCTCGAGCAGCTCGACGAGCGGGCGGAGATGCTCACCGGCCGGCACAAGGAGCTGTCGATGGTGGAGGGCGTGCAACACGGCGACGTCGACGGCGTCGCGTTCGTCGGCTACCACGCGGGCGCCGGCATGGAGGGCGTCCTCGCCCACACCTACCTCGCCAACTCGATCACCGGCGTGTGGCTGAACGACGTACGCGCCAGCGAGGGCCTGCTCAACGCGCACGTCGTCGCCGAGTACGGCGTGCCGGTCGTCCTGGTCACCGGCGACGACGTGGCCTGCGAGGACGCCCTCGGGTACGCGCCCGAGGCGCTGAAGGTCGCGGTCAAGGACCATGTCTCGCGGTACGCGGCCGTCTGCCGTACGCCGGCCCGCACCGCCGCCGACATCCGGTCGGCCGCGAAGGAGGCCGCACGGCTGGCGGTCCGTCAGGAACCGCTGTACGGCGGGCCGTTCACCATCGCGCTGGAGTTCGACGCTGAGCATCTCGCGATGGCCGCCACCGTCGTGCCCGGCGTGGCGCGCATCGGCGAGCGCAAGGTCGCCTGCACCAGCGACACGATGTACGAGGGCATTCGCGCCTTCAAGGCGATCACCACGATCGTCTCGGCGGCGATCGAAGAACAGTACGGCTGAAGAGCGGCACGGAACAGTACGGCCGAAGAACCGTACGGCTGAGGAGCAGCATGACTGACGCGCAGGCGCGGGACGAGGTCGTCCGGTTCACCTCCGACCTCATCCGCATCGACACGGCCAACCGGGGCGGCGGCGACTGCCGGGAGCGGCCCGCCGCCGAGTACGCGGCCGCGCTCCTCGCCGACGTCGGGCTCGAGCCGACGCTGCTCGAACGCACCCCGGGCCGGACCAACGTCGTCGCCCGGATCGAGGGCTGCGACCCGTCCGCCGACGCGCTGCTCGTCCACGGCCACCTGGACGTCGTCCCCGCCGAGGCCGCGGACTGGAGCGTGCACCCGTTCTCCGGAGAGGTGCGCGACGGCGTCGTGTGGGGGCGCGGCGCGGTCGACATGAAGAACATGGACGCGATGATCCTGTCCGTCGTGCGGGCCTGGGCGCGGGCGGGCGTACGGCCCCGGCGCGACCTCGTCATCGCCTTCACCGCCGACGAGGAGGCCAGCGCCGAGGACGGCTCGGGCTTCCTCGCCGACCGGCACCCGGAGCTGTTCGAGGGGTGCACGGAGGGCGTCGGCGAGTCCGGGGCGTACACCTTCCACGACGGCACGGGCCGCCAGATCTACCCCGTCGCGGCGGGCGAGCGCGGCACCGGCTGGGTGAAGCTCACCGCACGCGGGCGGGCCGGGCACGGCTCCAAGGTCAACCGGGAGAACGCGGTGACCCGGCTGGCCGCCGCCGTCACCCGGATCGGCGAGCACGAGTGGCCGCTGCGGCTCACCCCGACCGTCCGCGCCGCGCTCACCGAACTCGCCGCCCTGTACGGGATCGACGCGGACCTGGCCGACGTGGACGTGCTGCTGAAGAAGCTCGGGCCCGCGGCCAAGCTGGTCGAGGCGACCGTGCGCAACAGCGCCAACCCGACCATGCTCAAAGCCGGTTACAAGGTCAACGTCATCCCGGGCGAGGCCGTCGCGTTCGTCGACGGACGGTATCTCCCAGGCTGCGAGGACGAGTTCCGCACCACTCTCGACGAACTCACCGGCCCTGACGTGGACTGGGAGTTCCACCACCGCGAAGTCGCCCTCCAGGCACCGCTGGACTCGCCGACGTACGCCCGGATGCGCGCGGCCGTCGAGGAGTTCGCGCCCGAGGGGCATGTGGTGCCGTTCTGCATGTCCGGCGGCACGGACGCCAAGCAGTTCTCGCGCCTGGGGATCACCGGCTACGGCTTCACCCCGCTGAAGCTGCCGGAGGGCTACGACTACCAGGCCATGTTCCACGGCGTCGACGAGCGGGTCCCGGTCGAGGCGCTGCACTTCGGCGTCCACGTCCTCGACCGGTTCCTGCGCACGGCCTGACGGGCGGGGAGAACATGCGGATCCTGCCCTACGGCTCCTGGCCCTCGCCCATCGACGCCCGGCTCGCCGCCGCGCACGACGGACGGCCCGAGTACGTCGGCTTCGTCGGCGACGAGGTGTGGTGGACCACGCCCCGCCCCGCCGAGGGCGGCCGCCGCACCCTGGTGCGCCGCCGCGCGGACGGCGTCGAGGAGCCCGTCCTGCCCGCGCCCTGGAACGTCCGCAGCCGGTTCGTCGAGTACGGCGGACAGCCCTGGGCCGGAGCCGTGCGCGAGGGCGGCCCGCTGGTGGTGTTCGTGCACTTCGCCGACCAGCGGCTCTACGTCTGCGAGCTGGGCGGAGAGCCCCGGCCGCTCACCCCCGTCTCGACGGTGGGCGGCGGACTGCGCTGGGCGGAGCCGCAGTTGCTCCTGGACCGCGGCGAAGTGTGGTGCGTGCTGGAGGAGTTCACCGGCGACGCGCCCACCGAGGTACGCCGGGTGCTGGCCGCCGTACCGCTGGACGGCTCGGCGGCCGACGACCGGGGCGCGGTACGCGAACTGACCGACGACCGGCGGCGGTTCGTCACCGGGGCGCGGCTCTCGCCGGACGGGCGGCGGGCGGCGTGGCTGGCCTGGGACCATCCGCGGATGCCGTGGGACGGCACGGAGGCGATCGTCGCCGACGTCACGCCGGACGGATCCCTGACCGGCGCCCGGGCCGTGGCGGGCGGACCGCAGGAGTCGATCGCACAGGTCGACTGGTCGGCGGACGGGCGGTTGCTGTACGCGAGCGACCGCAGCGGCTGGTGGAACCTGTACCGCGACCACGAACCGGTGTGCCCCCGCGAGGAGGAGTTCGGCGGGGCCCTGTGGAAGCCCGGGCACCGCTGGTTCGCCCCCTTGGACAGCGGACTCGTCGCCGTCGTGCACGGCCGGGGCGCCACCGCCCTCGGCATCCTCGACCCGGAGACCGGCGAGCTCGTCGACGCGGCCGGACCGTGGACCGAGTTCGCCTCCACCCTCGGTGTGCTCGGCGACCGGGTCGTCGGCGTCGCCGCCAGCCCGCGCAGCGCCTACGAGGTGGTGGAGCTGGACGCCCGTACCGGCCGGGCCCGGGTGGTCGGCGCGGCGCACGACGACGCGGTGGACCCGGCGTACTACCCGGAGCCGCAGATCCGCACCGTCACCGGCCCCGACGGCCGCGAGATCCACGCCCACGTCTACCCGCCCCACAACCCCGGCCACGCGGCCCCCGGCCACGAGCTGCCGCCGTACGTCGTCTGGGCGCACGGCGGGCCCACCGACCGGGCCCCGCTCGTGCTGGACCTGGAGATCGCCTACTTCACCTCCCGGGGCATCGGGGTCGCCGAGGTGAACTACGGGGGGTCGACCGGATACGGGCGGGAGTACCGGGAGCGGCTGCGCGAGCAGTGGGGCGTCGTCGACGTCGAGGACTGCGCGACCGTCGCCCTGGCCCTGGCCGGCGAGGGCACCGCCGACCGCGACCGGCTGGCGATCCGCGGCGGCAGCGCGGGCGGCTGGACCGCCGCCGCCTCGCTGACCGGCACGGACGTCTACGCCTGCGGCACGATCCGCTACCCCGTGCTCGACCTGGTGGGCTGGGCCACCGGGGAGACCCACGACCTGGAGTCGCGCTACCTCGACCATCTCGTCGGACCGCTCGCCGAGGTGCCCGCCCGCTACGCGCAACGCTCGCCCGTCGAGCACGCCGACCGGATCACCGCGCCGTTCCTGCTGCTCCAGGGCCTGGACGACGTGATCTGCCCGCCCGCCCAGTGCGAGCGGTTCCTGGCCCGGCTGGCCGGACGGCGGGTGCCGCACGCGTATCTCGCCTTCGCGGGGGAGGGGCACGGGTTCCGGCAGGCGGCGACGACGGTGCGCGCGCTGGAGGCCGAGCTGTCCCTGTACGCTCAGGCGTTCGGGCTGCGGGTGCCCGGTGTCCCCAGGTTGGAGCTCGTACGGTGAAGGAACTCGTGCGGCCGGCGCGGCTGGCCCCCGGCGCCCGCGTCGCGATCGTCGCGCCCAGCGGTCCCGTGGTCGAGGAGCGCCTGCAGGCCGGCCTCGACCTGCTGCGCGGCTGGGACCTCGACCCGGTGGCCGCACCCCATGCGCTCGACCGGCGCCCCGACCTGCCCTACCTCGCGGGCGCCGACGCCGACCGGGCCGCCGACCTCCAGCGCGCCTGGTGCGATCCCGCCGTCGACGCGGTGCTGTGCGCCCGCGGCGGCTACGGCGCCCAGCGCATCGTCGACCTCCTCGACTGGGACGCGATGCGGGCGGCCGGACCGAAGGTGTTCGTCGGCTTCAGCGACACCACCACGCTGCACGAGGCGTTCGCCGTCCGTCTGGGCCTGGCCACGCTGTACGGCCCGGTGGCCGCCGGCGTCGACTTCGTCAAGAACGCCCGCGCGCAGGAACACCTGAGGGCCACCCTGTTCGCCCCTCAGACCGTCCGCACCCTCGCCTCCTCCGGTACGGCACTCGCCCCGGGCCGGGCCAGGGGCGTCACCCTCGGCGGCTGCCTCGCGCTGCTCGCCACCGGCTACGGCACCCCGCACACCCGCTCCGGCGCGCGCGGCGGGCTGCTGCTGATCGAGGACGTGGGGGAGCGGCCGTACAGCGTCGACCGCGCCCTCACCCAGCTCCTGCGCACCGGCTGGCTCGACGGCGTCGCGGGCGTCGCGCTCGGGTCCTGGGACAGGTGCGGGCCCTATGAGGAGCTGCGGGCGGTGTTCGCCGACCGGCTCGGCGGACTCGGGGTGCCCGTCGTCGAGGAGCTCGGATTCGGGCACTGCGAGGGGGCGTTGACCGTGCCCTTCGGCGTGCGCGCCGAACTCGACGCGGAGGCCGGGACGTTGACCCTGGACGAGCCCGCGTTGCGGTGACGTACGGCTCAGGGGCGGCTCGGCGGCCGCTCAGGGTTCACCCGGAGGGCGCGCTCACCGTGCGTGAGGGCGGTTTCGGGCCCACCCTGGTCCCATGAGCCCGAAGACCTCCGAGAGCGGCGGGAAGACCGGCGGCCGCGGCGGAGCGATGACACCCGCCCGGATCGCCGTCCTGGTGCTCGCCGTCCTCGCCCTGATCTTCATCTTCGAGAACACCCGCACCACCAAGATCAGACTGCTGGTCCCCGAGGTCACCATGCCCCTGTGGGTGGCGCTCCTGGCCACGGCGATCATCGGCGCGCTGTGCGGTGCGTACGTCACGTACTTGCGCAAACGGCGCGGCTGACCCGTCGTACGCTGGCCCGATGCCGCACACCGGATCCCGTTACCTCGCCGAAGGCCCCCGCGTGGGGATACGTCACTTCACCTACGCGGACGGGGCCGAGTTCACCGCCCGCGCCCGCGAGAGCCAGGACCTGCACCGTCCGTGGCTGTTCCCGCCGGCCACCGCCGACGCGTACACCGCGTACGCGGGCCGGCTGATCGAGGACCCGACGAAGGCCGGGTTCCTGGTCTGCGAGAAGGGCGCAGAGGCGGGCGCAGGGAAGGGGGGCGGGAAGGACGGCGAGAACGGCGGTGAGAACGGCGGCGACGGGGCCATCGCCGGGTTCATCAACATCAACAACATCGTCGAAGGCGGATTCCAGTGCGGCGCGCTGGGCTACGGCGCCTTCGCGCACGCGGCCGGGCGCGGGCTGATGCGCGAGGGGCTCGACCTCGTGGTCGGACACGCGTTCGGGCCGATGCGGCTGCACCGGCTGGAGATCAACATGCAGCCCGGCAACGCCGCCTCGATCGGACTCGCCCGCTCCTGCGGCTTCCGCCTGGAGGGCTTCTCCCCGAAGATGATCTACATCGACGGGGACTGGCGGGACCACGAGCGGTGGGCGATCACCGCCGAGATGCGGACTTCCGGTTGATCTTCATCGTGTCCAGGTCGGTGACCGTCGACTTCAGCCCGGCGAAGCCGTAGCCGAGCGCACGCAGCGCCGTCTCGGCACGGTCCTCGGCGAGCGCGCCCGCCATCTCCGGGCCGTCCGCCGCGTCCGACACCACCACGTACCGCATCGAGAAGTGCTTCAGCGGCGACGGCTCGTACGACAGCGTGCCCTCCTCGCTGAACCGCATGCTCGTCAGACCGTGGTCGGCGGCCTCGGCGAGCAGCCGGGCACGGGCCTCCTCGGCGAGGCCGTCCCAGACGCCCCGGACGATCACCCGATAGGTGTGCTGCTCGCTCACTGCCGCTCCTTCGCGCAAGTCGGTGGACGGTCGACTGTACGTCGGCGAGGATGCGCGGCATGCGGAATTTCGTCGTGCTCGACGCCCCCTCCAACCTGGGCCTGCGCCCGCCCGCCCCCGGCACCGTGCCCGGCTGCTACAAGCTGGCCGGCGCGCTGCGGGAACAGCGGATCGTGCGGCGGCTCGGCGCCGCGGACGGCGGGGTCGTCGTCCCGCCGCGCTACGACCGCGGAGACTGGCAGGAGGGCGACGGCGTCTTCAACGCCGCCGCCCTCGCCGCCTACACCCGCAAGCTCGCGGACCGCATCGAGCGGCATGTGCGCGCCGGCGACTTCCCCGTGGTCCTGGGCGGCGACTGCTCCATCCAGCTCGGCGCCTCCCTCGCCCTGCGCCGGCTCGGACGGTACGGACTGGCCGCCGTGGACGCCTCCGCCGACTTCCGGCACCTCGGCAACTCCGAATCGGTCGGCGCGGCGGGCGGCGAGGAGGTGGCGCTGGCGACCGGGCGCGGCCAGGAGGACCTGACCAACCTGGAGGGCCTCGGGCCCTATCTGCGCGACGAGGACGTCCGCTTCTTCGGCATCCGCGACCTCTTCACCGACGACCGCGCCGAACTCGTCGCCCTGAAGATGTCCGTCGCCACCGTCGGCGAGCTGCGGGAGCAGGGACCCGAGGCGCTCGGCGACGCCGCCGCCGAGGCCTTCGACATCCCCCGACTCGACGGTTTCTGGGTGCACTTGGACGCCGACGTCCTCGACCCCACCGTCATGCCCGCCGTCGACAGCCCCGACCCCGACGGCCTGCTCCCCGACGAACTCGTCGCCCTGCTCCGCCCGTTGCTGGCCTCCCCGCGCTGCGTCGGCCTCAACGTCACCATCTACGACCCCGATCTGGACCCGCAGGGCACGGCGGGCGCGCTGCTCGCCGACGTCGTCGTGTCCGCGCTGGTCCCGTCCTGAGCGGTAGCGGCTCCGTTCAGGTCCGGCGTCGGTCCACGTACTCGTAGACCGCGCCGTCCGGGTGCCGGACGATCAGGTTGCGGCCGGCGGGGGTCGCCACCGGACCCGCGACGATGTCCGCGCCCAGCTCGGCGAGGGTCTTGTGGGCCTCGTCGACATCCGTGACCGCGATCGTCGCCGCGACCTTGCGCAGCACCTCCAACTCGGCCTCGGGCCCGCTCATCAGCAGGAAGCAGCCCACCGCGGCCACCTCCACACCGCCCCGCTCGAAACGCAGCGCCCTGGCGCCCGCGAGCCGCTCGTAGAAGGAGACCGAGGCCTCCAGGTCGTCGACACAGACACGCAGTGTGGCTCCCAGAATGTCCATGGCGTCGAGCCTAGTTGGGGCGGTCGGGGGAGAGGGGACCCCTTCACGAATCCCCTTCACGGGTCCACGGCCCCGCCCGGACCATGGAGTTAGGCGGCGGCGACGGCGGGTACCCGGCGGCCATGGAGCACAGGAAACAAGGGGAACACCCGGAGCGTCTCGCCGCGGCTGTCGCACTGGTGGTGGGACTGGGGATCGGGCTCGGACTGGGGCAGGGGCTCGGCGGCGGTCTGCCGGGCTGGGCGGCCGCGGTGATCGTCGCGGCGGCCCTCGGCATGGTGGTGTACGCGCTGCGCGGCGGCCCGGGCCGGCCTGGGCGCGTCATCGGCGGTACGCCGCCGGCCGGGCCGCCCGGAGGCCTGGGCCTGCCGTACCCGCCCCTGCCGGACGCGGACCTGCCGCACCCCGGTGCGGCGCCCCGCCCGGACGACATCGACCCCGAGGCCCCGCAACGGCAGGGGTGAGACGCTGTGGGGTGCGGTGTGCGCGCCGGGCGGAAGGGGCCGAGGCGGCGAGGCGCGGGATGCCGGGGACGACGGCCGGGTGGACGATGTGGAGTACGAGGAGGAGCCCGTGCGGCGAGGGGCCGTAGGCCGAGGGCGGACGGAGAAGGCGGAGGAGTCGTCATGACCGGACTGCGGTACGTCTACGCCGTCTGCCGGCCCCTCGACGCGCCCCTGCAGACCGCTCTGACGGGAGTGGCGGGCGATCCGCCCAGACTGCTCACCCACCATGGCCTGATCGCCGTCGTCAGCCATGTCCCGGAGCGGGACTTCGCCGAGGAGCCCCTGCGCCGTCGTTCGGAAGACCCCGACTGGCTCACCGCGACCGCCCGCGCCCACGAGCAGGTGATCGACGCGCTCACGGCCGTCACCACGCCGCTGCCGCTCCGGCTCGCCACCGTGTTCCGCGACGACAGCGGGGTGCGCGTGATGATGGAGGAGCGCGAGGAGGAGTTCCGCCGCACCCTGGGCCGGCTCGCGGGGCGGGTCGAGTGGAGGGTGAAGGCGTATGCCGAGGCTGAATCCGAGGCCGAATCCGAATCCGGGGCCGAGCAGTTCGCCGACCGGCTGCACCTCAAGCTGGCCGCGCACGCCGACTCGGCCCGTCTGCACCCTTCCGCCAAGGCTCCCGGCACGGCTTTCGGGCGGAACGTCCTGAACGCCGCCTATCTGGTGCCGCGCGCCGACTCCGAGGAATTCGTGGAAATCGTGCAGCGCGCGAAGAATGCGGAATCGAGAATGCGGGTGGAACTCTCCGGCCCCTGGGCGGCCTATTCCTTCGTGGAAGCGGGCGAGGGGAGCCCACGGCCGTAATGGCGCGCCGTGGACTCCCCTCGCCCCTCTCTGCGATCGACTCGCCGACCTCTACGATCGACGATTCACCACCGGTACCAACGGCTCTTGCCTCCCGACGCGGAGGTCCCGCGGAAGAGGAATCCGAGCAGCCAGACGATGAGAACGACGATCGCGATCCACCAGAGCAACTTCACCGCGAATCCGATGCCGAAAAGCAGCAGCACCAGCAGCAGGACGAGCAGGATGGGAACCATGATGTGAACCTCCTGCCAATCCGGGTGTCCCGGATTCCGCGAATCAGGCGTCTTTACGGCACAGAATCTCGCCGTGCAGGACGCTGAACCAGCCGTCCTCCTGCTCGCCCCACTCCCGCCACGCCTGCGCCACGGCCCGCAGCTGCTCCACGGTGGCGTGCCCGCCCTCGACGGCGCGCTCCGCGTACGCGGAGGCCAGCGTGCGGTCGGCCCACAGGCCGCTCCACCACGCCCGCTCTTCGGCGGTGCTGAACGTCCAGGTGCCGGAGGTGGCCGTGATGTCCGTGAACCCGGCGGCCAGCGCCCAGGACTTCAGCCGGCGTCCGGCGTCCGGTTCGCCGCCGTTGGCCCGGGACACCCGCTGGTAGAGGTCCAGCCAGTCGTCCATGCCAGGCGACTCGGGGTACCAGACCATCGCCGCGTAGTCCGCGTCCCGGACCGCCACGTACCCTCCCGGCTTCGTCACCCGCCGTATCTCGCGCAGCGCCTGCACCGGGTCGCCCACGTGCTGGAGCACCTGGTGGGCGTGGACCACGCAGAACGTGTCGTCCGGGAAGTCCAGGGCGTGGACGTCCGCGACGGCGAAGTCGACGTTCGTCAGGCCCCGCTCCTCGGCCGTGGCCCGGGCCTGTTCCAGGATTCCCGGCGCGTGGTCCACGGCCGTGACGTGCCCGTCGGGGACCAGCGCCGCCAGGTCGGCGGTGATGGTGCCCGGTCCGCAGCCGACGTCCAGAACCTTCATGTGGGGCTTCAGGGAGCCGAGCAGGTAGGCGGCCGAGTTGGCGGCGGTCCGCCAGGTGTGCGAACGCAGCACCGACTCGTGGTGCCCGTGCGTGTAGACGGCGGATTCCTGTGCTTTCGGCATGGCTCTCCCTACCCCTCGTCGACGAACCGGGTCCCCCGGAGCGATGACGACACCGTACGCTCGTCGGCCGCATCGTGAGACCATTTGTTTTGCCATGTGGACTGACGATACGTCAGATCCTGTCCCCCGCTGTCTCTTTCCAGCCTGGTCCGGCGTGGCCCACGGGTACGCTGGCGTGGCCGTTTCCCGAGTGGGGGCGGCATCCGACACCGGAGGTCACCGCATGCGTCTGCTGCTCATCCGTCACGGTCAGACTCCCGCGAACGTGGACTACGTCCTGGACACCGCCGTCCCGGGCCCGGGCCTGACCGCACTCGGCGAACAGCAGGCGGCCGCGCTGCCCGCTGCCCTCGCCCACGAGGACATCGAGGCCCTCTACGCCTCCACCCTCGTCCGCACCCAGCTCACCGCCGCCCCGCTGGCCGCCGCCCGCGGTCTCGACGTCCTCGTCCGCGACGGCATACGCGAGATCACCGCGGGCGACGTGGAGGGGCTGCCCGGCGGCTCCGGGGTCGGCGACCGCTACATGCGCACGGTGTTCGCCTGGGCGGCCGGCGAGGTCGAGCTGCGCATGCCCGGCGGGGAGGACGGCGTCGAGTTCCTCGCCCGGTACGACGCCGTGGTCGCCGAGGCCGCGGCGAGCGGCGCGGGGACGGTCGCCCTGGTCAGCCACGGCGCGGCGATCCGGGTCTGGTCCGCGGCCCGCGCCCACAACGTCGACGTGCCCTTCGCCGCCGCCCACCGTCTCGACAACACGGGCGTGGTGATCCTCGAAGGCTCCCCGCAGGACGGCTGGAAGGCCCTCTCCTGGGCGGGCGCGACGGTGACGCCGGCCGGCGAGGGCGGACCGGCGGGCCGGCCGGTGGAGGGCGCCGACGGCGACTGACCCGCCCCGGCCCCTGCCGGTACCCCGCCGCGAGTCGAGTACCGCGCCCCCTGCCAGCGCCGATATCGGTTTGCCGCATCCTGTGGGCGGCCCGCAGAATGCGTCCTCATGGGACATCTGGAAGCCGCGCACCTCGAGTACTACCTCCCCGACGGGAGGACGTTGCTCGGCGACGTGTCCTTCCGGGTGGGGGAAGGGGCCGTGGTCGCCCTGGTCGGGCCGAACGGCGCGGGCAAGACGACCCTGCTGCGGCTGATCTCGGGTGAGCTGAAACCGCACGGCGGGACCGTCACCGTCAGTGGCGGCCTGGGCGTGATGCGTCAGTTCGTGGGCTCCGTACGGGACGAGACGACCGTACGCGACCTGCTCGTCTCCGTGGCCCCGCCGCGCATCCGCGAGGTCGCGCGGGAAGTCGACAAGGCCGAGCACGCCATCATGACCGTCGACGACGAAGCGGCCCAGCTCCAGTACGCGCAGGCCCTCAGCGACTGGGCCGAGGTGCGCGGGTACGAGTTCGAGACGCTCTGGGACATGTGCACCATGGCCGCGCTCGGCGTGCCCTACGACAAGGCGCAGTTCCGGGTCGTGCGCACGCTCTCCGGAGGCGAGCAGAAGCGGCTGGTGCTGGAGGCGCTGCTGCGCGGCGGCGACGAGGTGCTGCTGCTCGACGAGCCTGACAACTACCTCGACGTGCCCGGCAAGCGATGGCTGGAGGAGCGGCTGAAGGAGACCCGCAAGACGGTCCTGTTCGTCTCCCACGACCGCGAACTCCTCTCCCGCGCCGCCGAGAAGATCGTCTCCGTCGAACCGGGCCCGGCCGGCGCCGACGCCTGGGTGCACGGCAGCGGCTTCGCCACCTACCACGAGGCCCGCCGCGCACGCTTCGCCCGTTTCGAGGAGTTGCGCAGACGCTGGGACGAGAAGCACGCCCAGCTGAAGAAGCTCGTCCTGAACCTCCGTCAGGCCGCCTCCATCAGCCACGAGTTGGCCTCCCGCTACGCCGCCGCCCAGACCCGGCTGCGCAAGTTCGAGGAGGCGGGCCCGCCGCCGGAGCCGCCGCGCGAGCAGGACATCACCATGCGGCTCAAGGGCGGCCGCACCGGCGTAAGGGCCGTCACCTGCAAGGGACTTGAGCTCACCGGCCTGATGAAACCCTTCGACCTGGAGGTCTTCTACGGCGAACGGGTCGCCGTCCTCGGCTCCAACGGCTCCGGCAAGTCGCACTTCCTGCGGCTGCTCGCCGGCGACACCGTCGCGCACACCGGGGAGTGGAAGCTCGGGGCGCGGGTCGTGCCCGGACACTTCGCGCAGACCCACGCCCACCCCGAGCTCCAGGGCCGTGCCCTCCTGGACATCCTGTGGCAGGAGCACTCCCAGGACCGGGGCGCGGCCATGTCCCGGCTGCGCCGCTACGAGCTGACCCAGCAGGCCGAGCAGACCTTCGAGCGGCTCTCCGGCGGCCAGCAGGCCCGCTTCCAGATCCTGCTCCTCGAACTGCAGGGCGTCACGGCCCTGCTCCTCGACGAGCCGACCGACAACCTCGACCTGGAGTCCGCCGAGGCCCTCCAGGAAGGCCTGGAGGCCTTCGACGGGACCGTCCTCGCCGTCACCCACGACCGCTGGTTCGCCCGCTCCTTCGACCGCTATCTGGTCTTCGGCAGCGACGGCCGGGTCCGGGAGACGGCCGAGCCCGTGTGGGACGAGCGCCGGGTGGAGCGCGCGCGATAGGTCCCTGCGTACCGCGACAGGTCCCGGCGTACGGCGACAGGTCCCGGCGTACCGCGACAGGTCCCGGCGTACGGAGGCCCTACGGGCTGAATGTTCGTACAGTGGAGGGGAAGCACTGGCAAACGCACGCGACGAGCGGGGTGCCACCATGACCGGAGTCGACCCTGCGCGCCTGGACGACCAGCAGCTCATGAAGGAGCTCGCGACGATCCACCGCACGCGCCACGACACTCTGCTCTACGGCTCGAACGACGCACTGCGGGCCCACAACGACCGCATGGCCCGGCTCGAGGGCGAGTACCTGCGCCGCAACCCGCGCCGCTTCGTCTCCGCCGGCCGCACCCGCGAGGGGGCCCGGGAGCGCACCGCCGCGGTGAACGGCGGCCGGCCGCGACCGACCCCGGCCACAGGCGCTCGGGCCGCCGACGCCCCGGTCGGCAAGTGGGGTCAGGGGACGACGGGCGGCGGGAGCCCCGCCGGGGCGTAGCCCGGAAGGTGTTTGCGGGCGGAGGCCCGGGGCAGGCGCGTCACAGTGCTTCTGACCGGAGCACGTCCGTGGGAGGCCGTGCGTCCCGGCCCCTGGCTCCCGGCCCCCGCACGCCCGGTCGGGCCGCCGCCGCGCCGCCGCGCTTTCACAGTGACGCGCTTCCACGGTGACCGGCCAACCCTGAGCATCGCCAAGGGAGTTGCTACGCACCATGCGAAACCGAGCGAGCGCGAAGCACCACCCGCACCATGACGCCCCCGACACCGCCGACGCCTTCCGCCGGCTCGCCGCGCTGCCGCCGGGCCCCCAGCGCGACCGCCTCCGCAGCCAGGTCGTCGAGGCCTGGCTGCCCATGGCCGACCGCCTCGCCGGCCGCTTCCGCAGCCGCGGGGAGAACCTCGAGGACCTGCGCCAGGTCGCGGCCCTCGGCCTGGTCAAGGCCGTCGACCGCTACGACCCCGAGCGCGGACACGCGTTCGAGAGCTATGCCGTGCCCACCGTCACCGGGGAGATCAAGCGGCACTTCCGCGACCACCTGTGGACCCTGCACGTGCCCCGCCGGGTCCAGGACCTGCGCAACCGCGTCCGCTTCGCCTGCCAGGACCTGTCGCAGACCGTCGTCGGCCGCCGGCCCACCGTCGCCGAGATCGCCGAGCACGCGCAGCTCGGCGAGGACGACGTCCGCACCGGCCTGGAAGCGCTGGAGAGCTACACCGCGCTGTCCCTGGACGCGGAGCTGCCGGGCGGCGAGGGCGGGTACGCGCTGGCCGACACCCTGGGCTGCGCCGACCCCGCGCTCGACACCGTCGTCGACCGCGAGGCGGTCCGGCCTCGGCTGGCCGCACTGCCCGAGCGGGAGCGGGCGATCTTGTACATGCGGTTCTTCGCGGACATGACGCAGAGCCGGATCGCCGAGCAGCTGGGGATCTCGCAGATGCATGTGTCCCGGCTGATCAGCCATTGCTGCAACCGGTTACGGGAACAGGTCCTGAGGGACGTCGCGTAAGGCCGTGCAGAAGAAAGCCGTACAGGAGAAGTCGCACAGAAAAAAGTCACCCGGTTGGAGGCTCCCGTCCCGCTAATGGTGTCCGGCCGCGCGCGGCCCGGCCTCCTGCGGGCTGTGATGGCTGCGGGGCATGAACGCCGTGCCCCGCAGTCGCCGGCCGAAGGAGCCGTCCCATGCGCCGCAGCCCCACCGCCCCTTTTCTCTCCGCCGCCGCCCTGGCCGGTGTCCTGCTGGTCACCGTCGCTCCGGCCGCGTCGGCGGACCCGGCGGCGGAGGTCGGCCCGGGCAGCGTCTCCCCGGGCGGCAGCGTCACCGTCTCCGTCTCCTGCGACCCCCTCGACGGGATCGCCCCCGAGAGCATCGACGCCACCTCGCGGGCCTTCGACGAAGGCGCGGTCACGCTGACCAAGGTCCCCGGCGACGACGCGGCGGCAGCCGGTCCCGCCTACCGGGGCACCGCCCGCATCCCCTCCGCCGACGGCCTCGACGTCAGCCCGGAGGCGGTCGGCCCGGACTCCGCCTGGACCGTCGACGGCACCTGCCCGGCGCCGCCCGGCGGGCAGGGCAGGCCGTGGAGCGCCACCTTCGACGTCACCCACGGCGGCGCGGCCCAGCCGTGCGCCGAGGTCCCCGCCAGACCGGCCCAGCCCGTCCAGCCCGCCCAGCCCGGCCGGTCCTACGACACTCCCCGCGACCCTGCCTACGACACTCCCCGCGACCCTGCCCACGACACCTCCCACGACGCTCCCCGCGACGTCTCCTGCGCCCCCGCGACCGTCGAGCACGGCGTCCGGGCCGGCGAGGGAGGGGCCTTCACCGGCTCCGTCCCCGCACTCGTCGCCGGCGGTCTGCTGATCGCCGGCGCGGTCGCCGCGGCCGTGCACCGGCTGCGCCGTCGCAGCCCCGCGGCGGACGCCTGACCCCGCAGGGCGATCAGGGCCCGCTGGGCACCCACGGCCCGCTCATCCTCGTACGAGACACCCTGGGACCGACTGCGCGGAGGACCACATGCGGTGGACGGAACCGGAAGGCCACGGGCCCGTCCGCTACGGCCCTCCGGTGCCCTCGGACGGACTGCCCGTGCTGCCCGAACTCGCCGCCGTGCTCGCCGAGGCGGCCGGCCGGGGCGAGGGGGAGCCCGTGGGCGGCGGGCCCGAGCTGCTGGCGGCCGCGGCCGGCTACGGGGCGCGGCGCGGCGCCCCCGCCGAGGCCGGCCGGGTGGTGGCCGGTCCCGGCGCCCCCGCGCTGCTGCTCGCGCTGACCGCCGCGCTCGGCGGCGACGTCCTGGTGCCCCGGCCCTGCGCGGCCTGGTGGGCGCCGTACGCGCGCCTGTTGGGCAGACCCCTGTTCCATGTGGCGACGCCCGCCGAGTGCGGGGGCGTCCCGGACCCGTACGCCCTGCTGGAGACCGTGCGCCGGGTGCGGGCCGAGGGCGGCGACCCGCGGCTGCTGGTACTGTCCGTCGCCGACGACCCCACCGCCACCGTCGCCCCGCCCGAGGTGCTGCACGAGGCCGTGGAGGCCGCCGCCGCGGAGGGCCTGCACCTGGTCAGCGACGAGACCTGGCGCGACACCCTGCACGCCCCGCACCACACCATGCTGGTCAGTCCCGCCGAGATGCTGCCCGAGCGGGTCACCGTCGTCACCGACCTCGCCGGCGCCCTGCTGCCGTCGGGCTGGCCGGCCGCCGTCGCCCGCCTCCCCGCCGGCGCCGCCGGCGACGGTCTGCACGCGCGCGTGCTCGACGTGCTCACCGCCCTCGACGCGCGCGTGGCCGCACCGGTCGCCGCGGCTGCCGCCCATGCCCTGACCGAGCCCGAGCCGGTCACCGCGCGGGTGAGAGCCGCCGTACGCCTGCACGCGCGCGTGGCCGCCGCCGTGCACGGCGCGGTCGTCGGCGCGGGGGCCTTCGCCCGACCGCCCCAGGCCGGCCGGCACGTGTACGCCGACCTGGGCCCGCTGCGCCAGGCGCTGGCCGCGCACGGCGTCGGCGACGCGCAGGACCTGGAGGACTTCCTCACCGCCCGGCTCGGCAGGCCCGCGCCGGGCGGCCACCGCTTCGGAGACGACCTCGGGGCGCTGCGCGTCCGCCTGTCCACCGGCCCGCTGCTGGGCGACACGGACGCGCAGCGGCTGGAATGTCTCACCTCGCCCACGCCGTTGGAACTGCCACACGTGCAACGCGCGTTGATGCTCTTGAGGTCGGTCTTCGACGATCTCCGTGACGACGCTCAGCGATGGGAGCCTCCTCGATGACGCAGCAGTCCGAGTCGACCCGCACGCCCCTCACCACCCGCACGCCCCTCGCCACCGGCACATCGCTCACCACCGGCACATCGCTCACCACCGGCACGGCCACGCCGGATGCCGATGCCCTCAACGCCCCGTCCGCGCCCCCTTTTCCGCCCCTCGCCGAGCCCCGCCCGCTGGGGGAGCGGCGGGTGTGGCCGCGCACGTTCCACGACCGGCTGACCGCCCCGCTGCCCGGTCTCAAGGCCCTCGCCCGCTTCGCCCGCGAGGGCTCGGTGCGGCCCGGCAAGGAGGGCCTCGCCGACATCCCCCGGCTGCCCTTCGCCCCCGCCCCGCCGCCCCGCGTGGACGCCCGCACCCTCGCCGTCACCTGGGCGGGACACGCCAGTTGGGTGGTGAGCATCGGCGGTCTGACCGTCCTCACCGACCCGGTCTGGTCCCGCCGCATCCTCGGCACCCCGGCCCGCATCACCCCCGTGGGCGTGCCCTGGGACACGCTGCCGCCCGTCGACGCGGTCGTCATCAGCCACAACCACTACGACCACCTGGACGCGCCCACGCTGCGCCGACTCCCGCGCGACACACCCGTGTTCGTGCCGGCCGGGCTCGGCAGCTGGTTCCACCGCCGCCGGTTCACCCGCGTGACCGAGCTGGACTGGTGGGAGGCGGCCGAACTGTCCGGCGTGCGCTTCGACTTCGTCCCCGCCCACCACTGGTCCAAGCGCTCCCTCACCGACACCTGCCGTTCCCTCTGGGGCGGTTGGGTGCTCACCGCCCCCGACGGGCAGCGCCTGTACTTCGCCGGCGACACCGGGTACGGCCACTGGTTCTCCCGCATCGGACAGCGCTACCCCGGCATCGACCTCGCCCTGCTCCCCATCGGCGCCTACAACCCCCGCTGGTGGCTCAGAGACGTGCACTGCGACCCGGAGGAGGCCGTCCGCTCCGCCCTCGACCTGGGGGCCCGCCGGATGGCCCCGATGCACTGGGGCACGTTCGTGCTGTCCGCCGAACCCGTCCTCGAACCGCTCCAGCGGGTGCGGACGGCCTGGGAGAAGGCGGGCCGGGACCGCGCGGACCTGTGGGACCTGCCGGTGGGAGGCGCACGGGTACTGGAACGGGTACTGGACTAGACCGGCTGCCGGGCTAGATCGGCTGCCGGACCGGATCGGCTGCCGGCCCTGCCGGCCCTGCCGGGCCTGGGCGCTAGACCGGTCCGGTCCTTCGCATACGGCGCCACACGCTCGGGGCCGCGCTGATCACCACGGTCAGCGCGACCGCCGCGACCACGCCCTCCCACGGCTCGGGGAACAGGGAGCCGCCGAGGATCCCGATCAGCTGGTAGGTCACCGCCCAGGCCAGACAGGCCGGGAGGTTGCCGCGCATGAAGCGGCGCAGCGGCCAGTCGGCCATCAGACAGGCCAGCATCACCGGGATCCGGCCCGCCGGCACCAGCCGGGACAGCACCAGCACGGTCGTGCCGTGGTCGGCGAGCTTCTCCTGCGCCTGCGCCAGCCGCTCCTCCGGCGCCCGCGTCCGGATCGCCGCCAGCCAGCGTGAGCCGTTCTTCGACCGCATCCCGCGCCGACCCAGCCAGTACAGCGCCGCGTCCCCGCAGAACGCGGCCAGCGACGCCGTCACGAACACCAGCGCCAGCGCGAACGGCGCCGTCTGGTGGAAGGCGACCACCGCCGCCGAACTCACCAGCGCCCCCGTCGGCACCACCGGCACCAGCGCGCCGATCAGCACCAGCAGGAACAGCGACGGATAGCCGAGCGCCTGCTGGGTGGACTCCGTCGGCACGACCGTCGTCGTGGCGGCGGCGGACAGCAGGCTCGCGGGAGACAGCAGGCTCGCGGCGGACAGCACGGTCACCGCGCGTCCCCCAGCCGCACGCTCTCCCCGTGTCCGAGCCGGTGCACCGTCACGTCCGGCGCACGCTCCGCCGCCAGGCGCACGAACTCCTCGCCCGGCGCATGGAACTCATGGGGGCGCACGGCGTCCATCCCGATCGGCCAGTACGTGCCGTAGTGCACCGGCACCGCGCTGTGCGGCGCCAGCCGGGCCAGCGCCTCCGCCGCCCGCCCCGCGTCCAGATGCCCCTCCCCGAGATACGGCCCCCAGCCGCCCACCGGCAGGAGCGCCACTTCGATGGGCCCGACCTCCTTGGCCATGTCCTCGAACAGGCCGGTGTCCCCGGCGAAGTACGTCCGGGCCTCGCCCTCGACGACGTACCCGAGCGCGGGGGAGCGGTGCGGGCCGAGCGGCAGCCGGCGGCCGTCGTGGCGCGCGGCCACGGCCCGTATCCGCAGTGCGCCGACGGAGGTCTCGTCGCCCGGCCCCATCTCGCTCAGCAGCAGATGTCCCAGGCGGCGCAGCCCCGGCACGGCGCGCGGCGCGCCTCGGGGCACCAGCAGGCGCGTGCCCGGCGCGAGGCGCGCCAGCGAGGGCAGGTGCAGATGGTCGGCGTGCAGATGGGAGACGAGCGCGACGTCGGCGCGCCAGGCGTCGGGCGGGGGCGGCTCGCCCCGGCGGCGGCGCAGGTGCGCGAGCCGGCGGGCGAACACGGGATCGGTGAGTACGCGTACGTTCGAATCCTCGACCGTGCAGGTGGCGTGTCCCCACCACGTGATGTCCACCGGCACCCCTTTGCCCCCTTCGCGCGACTCCCCCGAAGCCTACGGGCAGGAGTAGGGTCGGCGGCGAAACCCGGAGGTGAGGGGGACACCATGGGACCGGTGCGGGTCATGCGGGTCACGGCGATCGCGAGTCTGACGCCGCTGGAGGAACTGGACGCCGATCCTTTCCTGGTGGACTCCCGCAGCCAGCACGCCATGTGCGCGCGGTGGGCGGCCCAGCGGGGGTACGTCGTCAGCCGGGAGCTCCTGGTGAGCGGGCTGCGCCCCGACCACTGTGTGCTGTGGGACGGCGTCCTGCCCGGCGGCGACCTGTTCGTCGCCCCCAGCCACCGGGTCCTTCAGAGCGCGTTCTCCTCCGTCGAGGAGTTCGCCGAGGAGTGCGCGCGGCGCGGGGTGCGGGTGGAGACGGTGGGGTTCGCCGAGCCCGCGTACGACGCGCAGATGAAGGCACGGGTGCACCGGCGACTGTCGATGCCGACGGCCGGGTACGACGGCCGGTAGCCGGTAGCCGGTAGCCGGTAGCCGGTAGCCGGTAGCCGGTAGCCGGTAGCCGGTAGCCGGTAGCCGGTAGGTCTTGGGAGGTCGAGGACCGCGGGGCCCTTGTCGGCGCGATGTGACAGGGTGGGTGGCGGCCCCCGCGGGCGACGGGGCCGGAAGAAGGTGTACGGGGCGTGCGTGGGGTGCGGTGGCGTCGGGCCGTCAGTCAGGCTGGGCGAAGCGTCACGGTGTGGGGCGTCTCCACGCTCACGATGCTCGTTCTGGCGGGGATCCTGCCGGACTTCCGGCTGCAGTCCGCCGACGGCGACAGCGCCACCCGCATCGCCGTCACCGCGGCCGTCGGCGCCGGGGTGTTCGGTGTGCTGTCGGCCCTGGTCTGGCCCCTGCTCGTGCGGCTCCTGCTGCTCGTGCCGGCGCTGGTGCTCGGCCTGCTGGTGTTCTTCCTCAACGGCTCCCTTCTCCTGCTCGCCCTGCGGCTGAACCCCTCCGGGCAGAGCGAGGCGGCCCCCGAGACCGCCGTCATCGTCGCCGCCGTGATGTCCGCCGTCGCCTCCGCCACGGGCGGTGCGCTGGCCGTGCGCGACGACGACGCCTACCGCCGTCGCCTGTACCGCCTCGCCGACCGCCGCCGCCGGGGCGGCCCGCCCTGCCCGACCACCCCCGGCACCGTCTTCCTCCAACTCGACGGCGTCGGCCACGACGTCCTGGTCGCGGCGGTCGAGAAGGGCCTGATGCCGACGATCGCCCGCTGGCTCGGTCAGAGCGGCCTGGCCCCGACCCACCGGCTCACCCCCTGGCGCACCGACTGGTCCAGCCAGACCGGCGCCAGCCAGCTCGGCATCCTGCACGGCAGCAACCACGACATCCCGGCCTTCCGCTGGTACGAGAAGGACAGCCAGGAGGTGATGGTCTGCAACCGGCCGACCAGCGCCGCCGAACTCCAGCGCCGGGCGGTCGAGCGGACCGGCGACGGCGGGCTGCTCTCCGCCGACGGCGCCAGCCGGGGCAACCTCTTCGGCGGCGGCGCCGACGAACAGGCCCTCGTGCTGTCCATCGCCGCGCGCCGGCGCAGCCGGGAAACCCGTTCCCGGGCCGGTTACTTCGCGTACTTCTCCGACCCGGCCAACGCCGTGCGCACCGCGCTGTCGTTCTTCGCCGAGGTCGTCCGCGAGATGGGCCAGTCCACCCGCGCCCGGCTGCGCAAGGAACGCCCGCGCGTGGGGCGCGGCGGCCTCTACCCCTTCGTCCGCGCCTTCGCGACCGTCGTCGAACGGGACGTCGTCGTGGCCGCCGTGATGGGCGACGTGCTGGCCGGCCGCACCTCCGTCTACGCCGACCTGGTCGCCTACGACGAGGTCGCGCACCACTCCGGGCCGCTCGGCCGGGACACCGAGCAGGTCCTCGGCCGCCTGGACCGGTCCCTCGCGCTGATCGAGAACGTCACCGAGCACGCCCCCCGCCCCTACCGGATCGTCGTCCTGTCCGACCACGGCCAGAGCCCCGGCGAGACCTTCCACGCCCGCTACGGCCTCACCCTGGGCGACCTGGTGCGGGCCGGCTGCGGACTGCCCGTGCCGCGCAGGGCCGAGCGTACCCACAGCGGCGCCGAGGCCCGCGCGGCCGTCCGGGCGGCGCTGCGCCGGCCCGTCGAGGAGAGCGGCGCGCGCCACCGCCCCGCCGGACGGCAGACGGAGCCGATCGTGCTCGCCTCCGGCAACCTCGGCCTGATCTCCTTCCCCGAGGTTCCGCACCGCATGAGCAAGGAGGAGATCGACGCCCGCCACCCCGCCCTGCTGACCACGCTCGCCAACCACCCCGGCATCGGCTTCCTCCTCGTGCGCAGCGAGGAGCACGGCGGGGTCGTCCTGGGCGCGTACGGCGCGGAGATCCCCCTGGACCGACTGGACGGGCATCCCGGCCCGTTGGCCGCCTTCGGGCCCGGCGCCGCCGACGCCGTGCGCCGCACCCACTCCTTCCCGCACACCGCCGACATCATGGTCAACTCCTTCCACGATCCCGTCGACGGCGAGGTCCTCGCCTTCGAGGAGCAGATCGGCTCCCACGGCGGCCTCGGCGGCGCCCAGGCCCGCCCCTTCCTGCTGTCCCCGCTCGCCCTCTCCGCACCCGTCGAGGACGCAGGAGATGCAGGGGATGCAGGGGATCCAGGGGACGGAGGGGACGGAGGGGACGGCGTGGGCCGCGAGGGAGCCGGACTGGTCGGCGCCGAGCAGGTCCACCGCGTCCTGTGCCGCTGGCTGCGCGAGTCGAACGGGCCCCAAGTGCCCCTGGAGACGGCGCCGGAGGAGCGCGCCGCCTGAAAATCGGCTGCGCCGACAGGTTCGTACGCACAGACTGTTCGTACTGATCTGTCTGTCCGGATCCCGTGCACTCGCGCGCCCTTCCCGGACTCGAATTCCCGCAGGAGTCGTTCCCCTTGCAGGCTGCCGTCACGGTCACGCCCTCCCGTATCCCCGAACTGCTCCTCGGCCTCGCCACCGTGCGGCCGGTGTTCCTGTGGGGCGCCCCCGGCATCGGAAAGTCCTCCCTGGTCAGGGAGTTCGCCGAGTCGCTCGGGCTGGAGTGCGTGAGCCTGCTGGGTACGCAGCTCGCGCCCGAGGACCTCATCGGCGTACCGCAGATCCGGGACGGCCGGTCGGTGTTCTGCCCGCCGGAGGCCATCGCCCGCGACGAGCCGTACTGTCTGTTCCTCGACGAGCTCAACGCGGCCACCCCGGACGTGCAGAAGGCGTTCTACTCCCTCATCCTCGACCGCCGGATCGGCGACTACGAGCTGCCCGGAGGCTCGATCGTCATCGGCGCCGGCAACCGGGCCACGGACAACGCGCTCGCCCGGCCCATCGCCTCCGCGCTCGTCAACCGCCTCACCCACGTCCACCTGGAGGCGTCCGCGAAGGACTGGCTGACCTGGGCGGCGAACAACGGCGTCCACCCCTGGGTCCTCGACCACGTCACCGACCGCCCCGACCACCTGTGGTCCAAGCCGCCCAAGACCGAGGAACCGTTCTCGACGCCCCGCTCCTGGCACATGCTCTCCGACGCCCTGCACTCCTTCGGCCGGGACCTCGACGAGGACACTCTCAAGATCCTCGCGCACGGCACGCTGACCCCCGCGCACGCCACCGCCTTCTGCGGCTACGTCAAGATCGTCCGCAGCCGGTACGGCATCGAGGCCATCCTCAAGGGCGAGGCCTCCTGGCCGCACCGCGTCGAGGACCGCGACCTGCTCTACTACCTCGCCGACTCGTTCCGCGGCCGGCTCGTCAAGGAACTCCCCGCCGTCAAGGGGCACATGTCGGCGAACGGCCGGCAGACCGCGTACCGCGCCAAGTCGCTGCTCGTGCAGCTCGCCGAGATCTCCGTCGAGGTCGCCCAGATCGTCATCGCCTCCGACGCCGACGGCAACCCCGTACTGCCCGCCTGGTTCCTGGTCGAGGCGGCCCGGGACATGCCCCGCCTGGTGGAGGCCCGCCGGTGAGCCAGCGGGAGCGCGAGAAGAAGAAGCGGGACCTCGCGACCGAGCAGTTCACGTTCGGGTTGGCGCTGCTGCGCGCCAACCCGGCGCTGGCCGCCCTGGAGTTCGACACCTGCCGCCGCGAGGAGTGCGCCACGGCTCCCCGCGACGGACTCGTCCGCGTCGACTCCAACGGCACCCTGCACGCCCACCCCACCCGCATCGCCGACCCCGCCCGCTGGGCCTGGTCGCTGGCCCACGCCGCCCTCCACCTCGGCTTCGGACATCTCCCGGCGTCCCAGGACGAGCGCACCCAGCCCGACCGCTACGAACTCGCCGCGCGCTGCACCGTCGTCAACCGCTTTCTGCTGACCTTCTCCGTCGGCAGCGCCCCCGACGAGCTGCCGCTGTCGTACCCCGGCGGCGACGAGGAGCAGCTCGCCGCCCGCTGGCGGCGCACCGGGCTCCCCGCCGCCTACGAGCACTGCGGCACCGCGGGCACGGCGGCCGACCAGGTGCTCGTGCGATGGGCCTCCTACGGACGACAGGCGCCCGACTGGCCGCTGGCGTTCGCCACCGCCCTCACCCGGACCGTGTCCGCCGCGATGGACATGGCGGGCGGCCGCCGCGAGTCCCTCGACGCCGCGGCGCCCGCCCGCCGCCCCTGGGAGCGCGCACTGAGCTGGTTCGTCTCCTCCTACCCGCTGCTCGGCAGCCTCGCGGCCGGCATCAAGCTCGTCGCCGACGCCGAACTCGCCCGCGCGCACGACATCTCGATCGCCGCCGTGAACGCGGAGGCCGGCGAGATCTACGTCAACCCGCTGCGCCACTTCGACGACGAGGAATGGCGCTTCGTCCTCGCCCACGAGATGCTGCACGCCGCCCTGCGCCACGGCGACCGCTGCGGCGCCCGCGACCCCTACCTCTTCAACGTCGCCTGCGACTACGTCATCAACGGCTGGCTGCGCGAGATGCAGGTCGGCACCATGCCCGAAGGGCTCCTGTACGACGGCGAGTTGGCGGGCCTGTCCGCCGAGGAGGTCTACGACCGCATCGCCGTCGACCTGCGCCGGATGCGCCGACTGGCCACCCTGCGCGGCAAGGGCCTCGGCGACGTCCTCGGCGCCCCGCTCGGCCCGCCGTGCGACCACGTCGACCTCGACGGCTTCTACCGCCGCGGTCTCGCCCAGGGCCTCGACCTGCACCACCGCCAGGAACGCGGCTTCCTGCCCGGCGGGTTGGTGGAGGAGATCCGCGCGCTCAGCCACCCGCCCCTGCCCTGGGACGCACAACTCGCCCGCTGGTTCGACGAGTTCGTGCCACGCCCCGAGCCGCTGCGGACCTACGCCCGCCCCGCGCGCCGCCAGGCCTCCACCCCCGACATCCCGCGCGCCGGCCGCTCCTTCCCGCCCGAGGAGATCGCGCGCTGCACCTTCGGCGTCGTCCTGGACACCTCCGGCTCCATGGACCGCACCCTCCTCGGCAAGGCACTGGGCGCGATCGCCTCGTACGCCGAGGCCCGCGACGTACCGGCCGCCCGCGTCGTCTTCTGCGACGCCGCCCCGCACGACGCCGGCTACCTCCCCGTCGCCGAGATCGCGAGCCGGGTCCGCGTGCACGGGCGCGGCGGCACGGTCCTGCAGCCCGGCGTCGACCTCCTGCACCGCGCCGACGACTTCCCGCCCGGCGCGCCGCTGCTCGTCATCACCGACGGCTGGTGCGACGTCCTGCGGATCCGACGCGAACACGCCTACCTGATCCCACAGGGGCGTCAACTGCCGTTCACCGCAAAGGGACCGGTGTTCCGGGTGCGGTGAAGGGGGAGGGGGAGAGGGAGGACAGGGTGAGGAGGAGGGCGAGGGGAGGGGCGCGGCGGCGGACGCCGGGCCGTGGAGTCACGCGGTCACCGTGGCCGTTTCCGCGACGCGCTCGGCCGTCGTCGCCCCGTCGGGTGGGTGAAGCGGGCCCAGGTGTGATCGGATGGGGCCAGGACGTGTCCTAGGCGCCCGGCGACGGGCCGCCGCTACCCCAACAGCCAGTACGCGAAGGGAATCGTCGTGGCAACCACGCGCTCCGCTCACACCGTCTGGGAAGGCGACCTGCTCAAGGGCAACGGTGTCGTCACCTTCGACTCCTCCGGCATCGGTCAGCAGCCGGTGTCGTGGCCGTCGCGCGCCGAGCAGGCCAACGGCAAGACCAGCCCCGAGGAGCTGATCGCCGCCGCCCACTCCAGCTGCTTCTCCATGGCGCTGTCGCACGGTCTGGCCGGCGCCGGCACCCCGCCCACCAAGCTCGTCACCTCGGCCGACGTCACCTTCCAGCCGGGTGAGGGCATCACCGGCATCCACCTGAAGGTGGAGGGCACCGTGCCCGGCCTCGACGCCGAAGGGTTCGCCGCCGCCGCCGAGGACGCCAAGAAGAACTGCCCGGTCAGCCAGGCCCTCACGGGCACGACCATCACCCTGTCGGCCGAGCTCGTCTGAGCCGAGCGGGTGCCGAGCCGAGCCGTGCCGAGCTCAGGCGAGATGACCTGAGCCGAGCTGAGCCGGCTGCGGCACCGGGCTCGTCGTAGACCCGCCGTATGCCTGCCGCAGGCCTGCCGTACGGCCGCCGTATGTCCTGCGTAGGTGCGGACCGCCTGAGACGGGCGGTCCGCACCTACGGGTGATCCCGGGTGCGGACCGGTCGGCCCGGGCCCGCGCCGCGTACCTCCGCCGGAGCTGAGCCGATGCCGTACCGCCCCGCCGTCTCCGCGCACCGCGGCGGCTCCGAGCGCTTCGGGCCCGCGACCTGGCAGGCGTACGAGGACGCACTCGCCTCCGGTGCGGAGTACGTCGAGTTCGACGTCCGGCGCACCGCCGACGGCGTCCTCGTCGTCCACCACGACCCCCGGGTCGGACCCACCGGGCCGCCGCTGCACCGGATCACCTACGCCGAACTGTGCGGCCGCGCCGGACACGACGTCCCCGTCGTCGAGGACGTCATGGAGCTGGTCGCCGGGAGACTGGTCGGGCACCTGGATCTGAAGGAAACCGGTTACGAGCGCGAGGCGATCGACCGGGCGGTCGCGCTGCTGGGCCGGGACGGGTTCGTCGCGACGACCCTGGAGGACCGTTCCGTCGCCGCGATCACCCGGGCCTTTCCCGGCGTGCGCACAGCCCTCTCCCTGGGCCGCGACCGCCGCCAGATCGGCGCGGCGCGGCTGGCGGCGATCCGGGCGAGCGAACTGTTCCCGATGCGACGTCTGCGCGCCTGCGGGGCGCACGGAGTGGCCGTCCACCAGGCGCTGGCCCGCGCCACCGTCCTGCGCCGGGCGGCGCGCCACCGGCTGTTCACCATGGTCTGGACGGTCAACGACGACGCCGGGCTGCGGAGGTTCCTCGCCGACGCACGGGTGGACGTACTGATCACCGACCGGCCGCGGCGGGCCGTGCACCTGCGCGGGGAGCCGCGGCAGACCCTTCCGACGGGCGGTCGGCCGTCTTCCTGACTGCCGATGCCGGCCGTCCGGGGTCCGGAAGGAAACCGGGGCTCGGGGGCGCTCAGACGGCGGTCGTCTCAGACGGCGGCGGCCAGGCTTCTGATCGCCTCCTGGGCCCACTCCTGCGCCCCCACCGCAGCCCCGGCGGCGACACCGGTCGCGACCGGCGCCAAGGCCCCCTTGAGCCCGTTCAGCGCCCGGCGCAGCCTGCCCGGCTCCGGGGTCTGCGGCCCGGTGAGCTCCGCGAGCACCTCCTGGGCCGCGGCGTCGGCGTCCTCGCGGTCCTGGTCGGCGAGACCGGCCCCGGGCAGCTGGCGGCGCAGCTCGGTCACCAGGTGGGCGAGCGCCTCGAAACCGGGGGCGACCACGTCGTTGTTCTGCTGGTTCTGGGTGACCGTCTCGTTGTTCCAGGCGAACTGCGCCCCGGAGACGGCGGCGTGGAACACCGGGCCGTCGTGCTGGTGCGCCTGCTGAGGGTCGTTCATGAGCCGGCTCCGTCCTGATCGGACTGCTGGGAGTGCTGGGGCAGTTGGGGCTGAAGGGGCTGTCGGCCGTGTTGCTGCTGCTGGACGACGCCGTTGTTGTTCCAGGCCAGTTGAACGCCCTCGACGGCGGCGTCGAAGACCGGGCCGTGGAAGTGGTTCACGATCGACGTAGCGGGCACGGCCGGCTCGTCGGCGCTCTCCTGGACGACCGGCAGCGAGGTGTGCAGCGAGACGAGGTCGACCCGGCCGTTGTCGACCACGGCCACCCCCTTCGTACCGGTCACGGTGCAGTCGACCAGCCGCCCGCGGCCCGATGCCCCGAAGTGCACGCCGCCGTACTCACAGTCGGCGAACCGGCTGCCCACGACGTCCGCGTACGCGGAGTCGGTCACACTCAGGCCGAAGTTCTCCGAGCCGGCGACGGAGAGGTTCCGTGCGACGAGCGTCGACCGCCCTCCCGCGAGGCCCCGCCCAAGCGCACCGCGCCGACCTCGCAGTCGTGCAGATGCAGTTGGGCCTCCTCGACGGCGCCGAAGCCCAGTTGACCGCGGTGCGCTGTCACGCCCTTGAGAGTGACCCGGGACTCGCCCCCGGCGGCCACGGCCCCCAGGTCGAAGTCGCGGAACCTCGCGTCGGTCAGCTCGGCCGTCGTGCCGCCGTTGCCCAGGGTCTCCAGGCCCGCCGGGCAGCGCTCGACGCGGATCCCCTCGAACACCGCCTTGGACTCGTAGCGCACCCGCAGGGCGACGTTCGTCAGGTCCTCGACGTCGATCCGGGTGAAACGGCCCCGGGCCCTGTCCACGAGCGCGATCCCGACGTTGCCTCCCGAGATGCGGCAGCCGTCGACCCGTACGGCCGCGCCCTGGGTCGCGAACACCGCGACGGCGCCCGAGTCGAGCACCTCGCAGTCCTCGAACGTGCCGCGGCCCGCGGGCTGGACGGCAGCGGTCAGGTCTTGCGCGCCACGCCCGCGTACAGCGGCACGATGCCCTCCGCCTGGAGTGCCACGTCCTCCGGGTCCGGGCGCCAGCCGGAGACCGGGATCACGCCCGGGCCGAGCAGCTCCAGGCCCTCGAAGAAGCGGGAGAACTCGGGCAGGGAGCGGGGGTGGAAGGGGGTGCCGCTGCGGCGGAAGTTCTCGGCGGCCTTCTCGATGGCCGCCGGATTGAGGTCCGGGGTGACCTGGGAGAGGATCAGCCAGCTGCCCGGGGCGAGCGCGGCCAGGTACCTCCTCAGCAGCCCGTACACGTCGTCGCCGGCCGGGTCCTCGCCCAGGTAGTGGGTGAGCGCCACCAGCGACAGCGCGATCGGCCGGCCGAAGTCCAGGGACTCGGCGGCCCGGTGCAACAGGGCGTCGACGTCGCGTACGTCGGCGTGCACATACTGCGTCGAGCCCTCGGGCGTGCTGTGCAGCAGCGCCTGCGCGTGCCGGAGCACGATCGGGTCGTTGTCCGCGTACACCACCTTCGCCTCCGCCGCCACGCCCTGCGCCACCTGGTGCAGATTGGGCTCGGTGGGGATGCCGGTGCCGATGTCCAGGAACTGGCGCGTCCCGGCCTCGGCGGCGACGCGCACGGCCCGCTGCATGAACCGGCGGTTGGCGCGCGCCCCGCGCAGCACCGTGTCGTCCACGGCGAGGATCCTGCGGGCCAGCTCCTCGTCCACGGGGTAGTTGTCCTTGCCGCCCAGCCACCAGTCGTACACACGGGCCGGGTGCGGCCTGCTGGTGTCGATGCGGGCGGACGCGTTCTCGGCCTCGGATCCGGCCATGCTCGGGTCTCTCCTAGGGACTGGGCTGGGGGATGAACAGGGGCGTATGCGCAGGTCGGGCAGGTCGGGCAGGTCGGGCGGGTCCGGCGGGTCGGGCGGGTCGGGCAGGGGACGACGGCGGACGGTCGACGGGCCGTGCTCAGAACGCCTCGCGGACGTCCCGCAGGATCAGCTGGGTGCGCTCCGCGGACGCGGCGTGCGTCGTCAGATGGTCGAGGACCTCCAGATGCGCGGAGACCTCCTTGCGCGAGTCGAGGTACAGGGCGCCGGTCAGATACTCGGTCACCACCATGTCGGGCAGCTCGGGCTCGGCGAAGCGGAAGAGCGAGAACGGCGCGGACGCCCCCGGATGCGGGCCGTCCGCGAACTCGGCGACCTGCAGCGTGACCCGGTCGCGCTCGCCGAACTCCAGGAGCTTGTCGAGCTGTCCGCGCATGACCGCGGCGTCGCCGCTCACCGGCCGGCGCAGCACCGTCTCGTCCATCACCACCCACAGATGGGGCGGACGGGGGCCCTCCAGCAGCCGCTGGCGCGCCAGGCGCAGCGACACATGCCGCTCGATCGACTCCGGCGTCGTGCGCCCCACGGTCCCCGCCTCCAGGACCGCGCGTGCGTAGTCCTCGGTCTGCAGCAGCCCGGGCACGAAGTGCGGCTCGTACGAGCGGATCAGGCGGGCCGCGCCCTCCAGGCTGACGTACAGGCTGAACCAGTCCGGCAGCACGTCGTGGAACCGCTGCCACCAGCCGGGCCGGTTCGCGTCCTCGGCGAGCGTGACGAAAGCGGCGGCCTCGTCCTCGGCCACGCCGTACGTCTCCAGCAGCACCTGGACGTACGGGATCTTCAGCGCGACGTCCGCCGTCTCCATGCGCCGTACGGTCGCGGGGGCCACCCGCAGGGCGCGGGCCGCTTCCTCGCGGCCGAGCCCGGCCGCCTCCCGCAGCTCCTGCAGTCGCCTGCCGAGTACCACCTGGCCCACCGTGGGTGCGGGCCGACGTTCACTCACGCCACGTCTCCCCTACGTGTCTCCCCTACATGTCGAGGACGCGGGTCAGTGTGTCATGTTCCGGCCGCCGTCTCACCGAAACGGCGGGAGGACATTTCCTTACCTCGTAGGTAATCGACCCGGTCGGCCCCTGGCCGGGACAGTGGGGGCAGCCGGGTTCCGGGCCGGCGCACTCCGGTCCGGGATCCGCGCCCGACTGACGGTCTGTCAGCCAGCCAGTCCGTGCAGATACTTGGCCGTCGCCGGGTCGGCCGGGAGGAACGTCTCGATGGCCAGCTCGGCGACGGTCACGTCCATGGGCGTGTTGAAGGTGGAGATCGACGAGACGAAGGACAGGGTCCGTCCCTCGTGCTCGATCAGCATCGGCAGAGCGAAGTACGGGACCGGCTCCCCCGGTTCGACCGGCCCGCCCCCGGACACGGCCTCCGGCGCCGGATACGCGGCGACCTCGTCGTACAGCGCGCGCAACGGGGCGGAGCGGTGCAGGGCGATCTGGCGTTCCATCTGGGCGAGGAGATGGCCGCGCCACTCGGGCAGGTTGCGGATCCGCGGCGCCAGTCCCTGCGGGTGGAGGGTCAGGCGCATCGCGTTCAGCGGCGGCGTGAGCAGGGACTCCGGGACGCCGTCCAGAAGCATCGCGATCCCACGGTTGGCCGCCACGACGTCGTACCCGGCGTCCACGACCAGCGCCGGGTACGGCTCGTAGCCCTGGATCAGCCGTTGCACGCCCGCGCGCAGCGCGTCCAGCGCCGGGTCGTCCAGCCGGGTCTCCGGATAGTGCGGGGCGTAACCGGCCGCCAGGAGCAGCGAGTTGCGCTCGCGGACGGGCACGTCGAGATGCTCCGCGAGCCGCAGCACCATCTCCTCGCTCGGCCGGGAGCGGCCCGTCTCGATGAAGCTGATGTGCCGGGCCGAGGAGTCGGCACGCCCCGCGAGCTCCAGCTGACTCACCCGCCGCCGCTCCCGCCAGGCGCGCAGCAGCGGGCCGACGCCCTTGTCGACGGAGGCGGCGGAAACGGCGTTCGTACCGGGCGGGCCAATGGTCATGCATACGACCGTAGTTGAGGAGCACGTGCAGGAACGAGCGGCCCCCTGAGCCAGACCCTGAGCCAGCCCCTGAGCCGGCCCCCTGAGCCAGGCCCTCGGCCCGGCGGCCGAATGCGCCCACGGCCGACCGGTCGGCCCTTGTGCACCGAGTGGCCCTCCTGACCAGGGCCGCAGCGCGTCTCCTGTGGCACGCTGGACAGGTACGCGAGGCCCAGGAAGGGAACCAGGTCATGGCCGAGAAACCGTTGTCGCAACAGGAGATCGAGGACCGGCTGGTGCAGCTGCCCGGTTGGTCCCTGGCCGACGACCGCCTCACCCGCTCCTACCGGCTCGCCTCCCACTTCGCCGCGACCGCCCTGGTCATCCATGTCGCGCAACTCCAGGAGGAGCTGAACCATCACTCCGAGCTCACCCTCGGTTACAACACGGTGTCCCTCGCCGTGAACACGCACAGCGCGGGCGACACCGTCACCGAGCTCGACCTGGAGCTGGCCCGCCGGGTGGAGGACGCGGCCGCAGGACACGGGGCGCACTGACCTCTGGCGGCGGACGGCAACGCCGTAGAGGACGGACGCGGGGGCGGACGGCGGGGTGCGTGGCGGGGGCGGACGGTGGGGACGGGCAGGCCACGGGACGGGGAGGCGCGGGTGCTGGACTACGACAAGGAAGCCGAGCGGTACGACGGTCTGCGCGGCGGCGAGCCCCGGGCGGCCGCCGCCGCGCAGGGCGTCCTCGCCCTCGTGCCGCCCCAGGCGCGCACCCTGCTCGACGTGGCCTGCGGCACCGGCATCGTCACCCGACGGCTCGCGGCCGGTCGGGACGGCCGGGACGGTCGGAGCGGTCTGCGGGTGACCGGTGTCGATCTGGCGCCTGCGATGGCCCGACAGGCCTCGGCCCGGCTGCCCGGCGCGATCCTGCTCGCCGACTGCAGGCAACTGCCCTTCCGGGACGGCGAGTTCGACGCCGTCAGCAGCGTCTGGCTGCTGCACCTCGTCGAGGACGCCGAGGACGTACGGCGCATCGTCGCCGAGTGCGCCCGGGTGCTGCGGCCCGGCGGGGTGTACGTCACCACGGTCGACAAGGGCGCTTCGCACAACGTCGGCAGCGACATCGACGTAGTCCTCGCCTCCCGCCCGCGCAGCCCCGCGTCCGACGCCGCCGCGCTGGTGGAGACGTACACCGCGGGCTGTGGCCTGGTCCCGGCCGGGCGGGCCCGCTTCCCGGGCCGGGGGCAGGGGCGCAGCCCGCGCCGGGCGATCGCGGACCTGCGGCGCGGCTGGTTCGTCACCCTGCCGCCCGGTCATCCGCTCGCCGACGACTTCGCCGCCCGCCTCGCGGCCCTGCCCGACCAGGACCGGCCCCGCCCGGACCCCGAGTTCACCCTGCTGGCGTTCCGGAAGCCGACGGGCCCGACGGCGGACCCGGCCGAAGGCGCGTGAAGTCCATGACCCAGTTGGTCAGCCAGGTCTCCCCGCCGTCCGTCGAGAAGGCCTGCTCCCAGCGGGCGGTGGTCGCGGAGATCCCCGACCACACGAACCGCACCCGCACGTCCTTGCCGTCGTGCGTGTCGTCGCCGTAGAACTCCCCGCGGATCCCGCCCTGTTGGAGCACTCCCTTCTTTTCCGCCGAGCCCTCCTCGTCTCCTGTGCCGTCCGAGCCGTCCGAGCCGTCCTCGTCTCCGGTGCCGTCGGTGCCGTCGAAGCCGCCGATCACCGGCGGGAACAGTCGGCCGCTGCCGCTGGAGGCCCAGTTCAGCGACCACTGACCGCTCTCGCGGTCGAAGAGCCGCAGGGTGAGCCCCCTCGTCCCGAGGTACGGCATGTCGATCTCGTCGACGTTCGCGGCCCCGTCGAAGAAGGGCAGACAGCGGGTCGTGGCCGGGAACTCCTCCCAGTCGCCGCCGGGATCGAGGAAGTCGGTGCGCCGCCGGTGGCGGACCTCCCAGTCGCCGTGCAGGAAGTCGAAGTCGTGCGGGCCGCTCATCGTCGGTCTCCTGTCGTGCCCTCGGGCAGCGTGTCGGTCAAGTAGGCGTCGAGATCCGGGACTTCGGGCGCGAGCAGATGACGTACCCAGGCGTCCCGCTCGTGCAGGATCGGCGGCAGCTCCCAGACGCAGCCGATCCACGGCCGGTCGCCGAGCACGAAGTGGGCCGGGTCGCCGTCCGGGCAGCCCAGCACCGGCTGACCCGCCGCCGCACCCCGGAAGTGCAGGACGTTGTCCCACACCCAGCTGTAGACGTTGAGGTAGGCGCCGTCGTCGCCGCCCCGGTGCAGTACCACGAACGTGGCCGGCGGCGTCCCGTCCGGCGCCGGCAGCAGCTCGGGCAGGATCGCGTACGCGGCCCGCTCCACCTCGGGCGCGACGCCCGCCGGGTCGGCGCTGACTTGGTAGCGCTTGATGTGCCGCCCCGCCACCTCGATCGGCGGCGGCACGGTCAGCAGTTTCTCCTGGAAGGGCATGCACGGCACGCTAGGCCCGCTTCACTGACACCATGTGTCAGTGAAGTCCAGCCGTCTCGTCTCCCTCCTGCTGCTGCTCCAGACCCGGGGCCGGATGACCGCCGCCCACCTCGCCGAGGAGCTGGAGGTCTCGGTGCGCACGGTCTACCGGGACGTCGAGGCGCTGGCCGCGGCGGGCGTCCCGCTGTACGGCGACGCCGGGCACGCGGGCGGCTACCGCCTCCTCGACGGCTACCGCACCCGGCTGACCGGCCTCAACGCCGACGAGGCCGAGGCCCTCTTCCTGGCCGGCGCCCCCGGCCCCGCCGCCCAGCTGGGTCTGGGCCCGGTGCTGGCCGCCGCCCAGCTGAAGGTCCGCGCCGCGCTGCCCCGGGAGCTGCGCCCGCACGCCGACCGGATCAGCGGGCGCTTCCATCTCGACGCGCCCGGCTGGTACGCGGAGGCGGACGAGACGCCGTTCCTGCCGGCGGTCGCCGCCGCCGTGTGGAACGACCGCGTGCTGGACATCGGCTACCGGCGCTGGCGCGAGCCCACCGACGTGCGCCGCCGCCTGGAGCCGTACGGCCTGGTCCTGAAGGCCGGCCGCTGGTACGTCGTCGCCGGCCCCGGCCCCCGTACCTTCCGCGTCGACCAGATCCTCGAACTCACCTCCACCGAAGAGGAGTTCACCCGCCCGGACGGCTTCGACCTGGCCGCCTACTGGACGGCGTACCAACGCGGCTTCCGCGAGCGGCTGTATCCGGCGGAGGCGGTGGTGCGGCTGGCCCCGGGCGTGCGCCTCGGGCGGCCGGTGCGGGCCAACGGGCCTGCGGAGGCAGACGGTTGGACGTCGGTGACCGTCCCGATCGAGTCCGTGGAGCAGGCGTGCGGCGAGTTCCTGCGGCTGGGCACGGACGTGGAGGTCGTCGCGCCCGCCGAGCTGCGCGAGCGGATCGCCCGCACGGTCGCCGAACTGGCCGAAAGATACGGCAACTCCCGTGCGGACAGCGGCGACTGACAGACCGGAACCCGTCCGCCCTCCCGGGAGGTACGTCTCGTGCAGCACCGGCACCCGATCCCACCTCAGTACCCGCACCCGCATCAGTACCCGCAGCCGCACAAGCACCGCAGACGCCCGACCGCCGCCCTCGCCGCGGCGACCGCCGTCGTCGCCCTCCTCGGCGCCGGCCTGACCGCGCTCGCCACCGACACCGCCGAGGCGGCCACGGCCCGTCAGGTCGAGGCCCTCGACCGGGGCGTCGTCAGCGTCCACACCGACAGCGGCAACCTGGTCAGCTGGCGCTGGCTGGGCACCGACCCCGACGACGTCTCCTTCAACGTCTACCGGGCCGGCACGAAGGTCAACTCGACCCCGGTCACCGGCTCCACGAACTACTTCCACTCCGGCGCCCCGGCGCAGGCCGACTACACGATCCGCGCGATCGTGAACGGCGTGGAGCAGGCCGACTCCGTGCACGCCGTCCAACTGCGCACCGGCTACAAGGACGTTCCGATCACCCCGCCGGCCGGCGGCACGACCCCCGACGGCGTCGCCTACACCTACGAGGCCAACGACGCGTCGGTGGGCGACCTCGACGGCGACGGCCAACTGGACTTCGTCCTCAAGTGGCAGCCGACCAACGCCAAGGACAACTCCCAGTCCGGCTACACCGGCAACACGATCCTCGACGGCGTCAAGCTCGACGGCACCCGGCTGTGGCGCGTCGACCTGGGCCGCAACATCCGCTCGGGCGCCCACTACACCCAGTTCCAGGTGTACGACTACGACGGCGACGGCAAGGCCGAGGTCGCCGCGAAGACGGCCGACGCCACGGTCGACGGCACGGGCACGGTGATCGGCAGCTCCTCCGCCGACTACCGCAACTCCAGCGGCTATGTGCTGTCCGGACCCGAGTACCTGACCATGTTCAACGGCCAGACCGGCAAGGCGATGCAGTCCGTCGACTACGTCCCGGCCCGGGGCACGGTCTCCTCCTGGGGCGACTCCTACGGCAACCGCGTCGACCGCTTCCTCGCCGGAACCGCCTACCTGGACGGCGCCCGCCCCTCCCTGATCATGGCGCGCGGCTACTACACGCGCACGGTGATCGCGGCCTGGGACTGGCGAGGCGGCGCGTTCACCCGCCGCTGGACCTTCGACACCAACTCCTCCACCAACACCGGCAAGGGCTACGACGGCCAGGGCTCGCACAGCCTCTCCGTCGGGGACGTCGACGGCGACGGCCGGGACGAGATCGTGTACGGCGCGATGGCGGTCGACGACAACGGCAACGGCCTGTGGACGACCAAGACCGGGCACGGCGACGCCCAGCACCTCGGCGACCTCGACCCCTCCCACGCGGGCCTGGAGTACTTCAAGGTCTCCGAGTCCAGCAGCCAGCCGGCCGAGCTGTACATCGACCCGGCCGACGGGACCGTCAACTGGCAGCTCGCCTCCTGCTGCGACAACGGCCGCGGAGTCGCCGGCGACATCTGGGCGGGCAACGACGGAGCCGAGGTCTGGTCGGCCTCCGACTCCTCCGTCCGCGACGAGGCGGGCGCGACGAAAGGCCGGGAACCGTCCTCCGTCAACTTCCTGTCCTGGTGGGACGCCGACCCCGTCCGGGAACTCCTCGACGGCACCCACATCGACAAGTACGGCACGGCCTCCGACACCCGCCTGCTGACCGGCGCGTCCGTCCACTCCAACAACAGCACCAAGGCCACCCCGTCCCTGTCCGGCGACATCCTCGGCGACTGGCGGGAGGAGGTCGTCTGGCCGACCAGCGACAACACGGCCCTGCGGATCTACTCGACGCCGTACGAGACGACGACGAGGATCACGACCCTGCTGCACGACACCATGTACCGCACAGGCCTGGCCTGGCAGAACACCGCATACAACCAACCGCCGCACCCGAGCTTCTTCCTCGGCGACGGTATGCCGACGGCACCGCGGCCGGCGGTCTACACGCCCTGACGCGCACGCGAGGAGGCCCCGCCCGCCGGGCGGGGCCTCCTCGCGGTCGTGCGGTGGATCAGTTCAAGGCCTTGGTCACGGTCCCGTAGAACTGGATGTCGGACCATCCGCGAGAGGCGAGCAGCTCGTTGATGGCGTTGGCGACATCCAGGGGGGTGACCTCCTGCGCCGTCGGCGAGGCCATGAAGTCGAGGCTGAAGGTCATGCTGATGCTCCCGTCCTCCGGACCGGGCGAGGTGACGCCATGGAACGTGTTGCCCCCTTCCCACACCGCGGTCGACTCGGCGGCCTCCTCGGCGACCGAGCTCTCCTCGGCCTGGGCCGAGCCGGCGGACGCGAGGACCGCGCCTGCCGCCGCCGAACTCGAATAGCCCAGCAGGGCACGTCTGGACACTCCCATGTTCCCCTCCGACCTCTCCTGCCTCCCAGATGGAGGCAGGATCGATCGTATGAGCGAGAAATCGGGCGCGGCGCTGAATGAGATCATCCGGTTGGCCGGCGCCCGGCTCACCCCACCGTGCAGCTCTGATCACCCAGTTTGAACGCGGTCGGCTTCGAGTTCGACCCCGACCAGCTCCCCGTGAAGCCGAAGCTCACCGACGCGCCGGCCGCCACATTGCCGTTCCAGACGACGTTCTTCGCCGTCACCGCCGCACCCGACTGGGTGTAGTCGGCGTTCCACAGCTGCGAGACCGTCTGGCCGTTGGGGAACGTCCAGTTGAGACTCCACCCCGACCAGGCGGCCGTCCCCGTGTTGGCGAGCTTCACGTCCGCCTGGAAGCCGCCCGACCACTGGTTGGTGATCGTGTACGTCACCGCACAGGCCCCGGTCGGCGTGGGGTCGGTGGGATCGGTGGGGTCCGTCGGATCCGTGCCCCCGCCGCTCGTGTCGGAGGTGTCCCCGTAGACGACCCCCCGACCGTTCGTCGACACGTACACCCGCCCGTAGACCCTCGGGTCGCCGGTGATCGCCGCACCCGTCCAGCCCCACTGGTGGACGTCGTCGTTGATCCGCGTCCAGGTCACGCCCTTGTCGGTCGAACGGAAGATCCCGCGGACGCCGGCGATCTTCGCACTGGTGTAGAGCGTCTGGTACGACGCGCCCGTCGCCGCCTTCCCGAAGCCGATCGTGTCGGCCTGCTCGACGGTGGACAGCTTGGCGAAGGTCGCGCCGGAGTCGGTGGAGTGCCACAGACCGTACGCCCCGTCGCTCGCCCCGCCCGCCAGCCAGACGTCGCCCTTCACTCCGGGCAGCGCCTTGAAACGCACGCTGTCGCCGCTGGGCAGCCCGCTCGCCGCCGACGCGGCGAAGGTCGCACCGCCGTCCGAACTCACATAGAACTTGCCCGACTTGAAGCCGTAGAAGGTCTTGGCGTCGACCCGGTCCGACTCCACGATCGCGCCCGCCGGAATCCCGCTCGACGCCGCCCAGGACGAGCCGAAACCGGATGTGTACTGCACACCCGTGCCCGTGGGGCTCCACACGAAGCGGCTGCCGTCCGCCGCCGCGGCGACCGTCCCGCCGCCGCTGACGCCCGAAGGGTCCGTCCCCGCGAACCAGTTGGCCCCGTTGTCCGTCGAGAACGCCACATGCGGCCCCGCGTCCAGATTGCCGACCCGCACCACCGTGTTCGGGTTCGACTCGGCGTAGTCCAGGCTCGTGGTCGTCGTGAAGTTCGGCGACGTGAACATCATCGACGGCACCTTGGCCAGATCCGTGTGCCGGAAGCCGCCGACGTCACCGAGCGCGCTGAGCAGCGGGGCGCCGGACGGGGGCGAGGCGAGGTCGTTGACCGCGGTCTCCTCCAGCCCCTGCACCATCGGCTTGATGGCGAACTGGCCCCCGCTGTCCCAGTTGGCCAGGTTCTCCGTGCCGTAGATCGTCGCGCCCGTCCCGTACATCATGCGGCTGGAGTTGAACGGGTCGATCTCCAACGCCTCGGTCATCCAGCCCAGTTTGGGCGTCTGCTCCGGCGGTGACGGGTTCGCGCCCCAGGTCAGCCACGGCGACGACGAGACGTCCATCGTGAACCGGTTCGAACGGTTGGGATACGAGGTGTAGTCCCACGCCTTCGTCCAGGCGCCGCCGCTGTCGGTGGAGCGGAAGATCTGGGTGTCCGGCCACCAGGAGCTGTACGCGGTGGCCATGACGGTGCCGGGCTTCTGCCGGTCGACCGTCAGCCCGCTGAAGCCGTAGTAGGTGTCGGCCTCCGCCACCGGGCTGATGTCGGTCCAGGTCCCGGTCGCCGTCGCGTACCGCCACAACCGGCCCTTGCCGCCGTCGTACGGACCGCCCTTGTCGCTGTATGCGAGATACAGATAGCCGTTGACGGTATCCAGCACCCCCTTGTGGGCGAGGTATCCCGTCGGCTGCCCGGCCAGCCGGGTCCAGGTCGCGCCCGAGTCCGTCGAGCGGTACACCGCGTTGCTCTGGTCCGCGACCCCGACGTATATCGTCTTCGTCGCCGCGCCGGACGTGCCGCTCGACTCGTCGAAGGTGACCCAGACGATGCCCTGGTTGTCGCTCGCATACCCGCTGGTGTCGCTGGGATCCTGTACGTAGTTGCCGACATTCGGGAAGTTCGTCACCTGCGACCAGGTGACGCCCGAGTCCGTCGACCGCCACAGCCCCTTGCCGCTCGGTGCGCCCAGATACAGCACGCTGTTCTTGTTCGGGTCGACGGCGAGCCGCTCGCCCATGCCCCGGCCGGGCATGTTGCCGCCCAGCTTGAACGGCAGGTCCGTCTTCTGCCAGCTCGCGCCCCGGTCGCCGGAGCGCAGCACGGCCCCGTTCCCCGGGTCCCAGCTGTTGGTGTACGTGCCGACCGCCGCGTACACCTTGTTCGGGTCGACGGAGTCGGAGGCCAGGCTCACCACGCCCGTGTGCCCCCAGTCCGCCCAGCCGACCGAGTCCAGCAGCGGCGTCCACGTCTTGCTCGACTCCTGCCAACGGTAGGCGCCGCCGATGTCGGTGCGCGCGTAGGCGAGGTTCTTCTCCTTGCGGTTGAAGACGATGCCCGGCACGAAGCCGCCACCGTCGATCCGCGCGTTCTTCCAGGTGTACGACTCTGCGGCCAGCGTCGTCTTCGGGCTGCCGTCCGCGGCCAGCACGGGCGGGCTGCCCGCGATCAGACCGGCGGCGAGCGCCAGAACGGCGGTGAGGATACGGGTTCTTCGCACGGTGGGGGTCCTTCCTCGCGAAGCCATGTGGGAGGAGATCTGTGCGGGAGGAGAACGGTGGGGGAGGAGATCGGTGGGGGAGGAGATCGGTGCGGGGGATACGGGACGTGCGACTGCCGGGCGGCCCCCCTGTTCGGGTGGGGGCCGCCCGGCCTGGGCCCCGTCGTCAGGTGACGGGGCCGCGCACGCGGAACCTTGAGCGACTCCGCCGAGGGGCGGTGCCGCCCCGCGCCCCCGAGCCCCGAAGGGGCGACCAGGGGGCGCGGGGCCGTGCCGGCATGCGGCTCCGCCGCGCGGGCGCGACCAGCCACATCCGGCCCGCAGACGAACACCGCCCAACCTGCGGAGCGCTCAGCGGGGGCTATTCGAGAAGCTCCGCGTACGAGCCCATGGCCAGGGCGATGTCCGCCTGGGCCCAGAACCGGTGGTACGTGAACACGGGCGCGGCGCCGCCCGCGAGATAGCTCTCGATCTTCGACCAGGCCGGGTCGTTCTTGTAGAAGGACCTGAGCGAGGCGAAGGTCGAGGAGGAGGTGATCGTGTCGCCGTTCGGCATCTTGCCGCTGAAGCCGCTCGGGACGTACACGCCGTCGTCGAAGCGGTTGTAGTCGGCCCGGGTCTCCGGGACCGCGATGCCCAGGGCGTCCTGGTTGTTGGTCCACATGCCGTCCAGGAGCGCCTTGGCGGTCGTCTTCGCCTCCGTGTCACCGGACTTGGCGGCGTAGTACGTCAGGGTCTTGGCGTACGCGGCGGCCACGCCGACGTCGTTGGTGTAGTCGGCCACGGTGACGTGAAGTCCGCTGTTGGCGCCGGGACTCGTCGCGTTCCAGGTGTCGGGCTGGCCCGACCACTGGAGCGTGGAGGGGATCAGGAAGGTGCCGTCCGGGTTGATCGTGGTCTTGGACAGCGCCCAGTCGACCCACTTGTCGAGGACCGCCTTGGCGCTCGCGTTCCCCGTCTGCTGGTAGTACTCGGCGACCCGCTCCATCGACCACGCCTGGAAGCCGAACCACTGGTTGGACGGCGGGTCGTGGTAGACGGGCTGCTGGTCGTAGTACATGCCGTAGAAGGTCGACGTGCCGGCCGGGGGAGTCGCGTAGCGGCCCGCCCAGCTGTTGGTCGCCCCGCCCGCGATGGCGCCCTCGTTCGACTGCAGCCAGCGGTAGAACTCCAGCTGCCGGCCGAGCGACTTGGCCCAGTCCGCCTGGCCCGTCGCCGACTTGGGCTTCAGGTCGGCGTAGCTGCTGAGCGCGTAGGCGGCGAGGGGGTTCTGGTAGCCGCCGTGGGTGTGGCTGGAGCCGATGCGCCAGGCCCAGCCCGCGCTGGTGTCCGTGGCGCCGCCCCAGGCGTAGTACCAGGACAGCAGATAGTGCGAGGCGTCCTTGCCGGTGCCGGCCGGGCAGGCCGTCGGTCCGACGCAGTTGCCGATCTTCTTGAAGTACTTGTCGTACATCGCGTACCGCAGGTAGTCGCCCATCTTCGCGGCCTTGCCTACGGTCGCGGAGACGTCACCGCCCTTGCCCTGCGCCGTGGCCCAGACGTCCGCCCAGTACGCGGCCTGCACGGCCCGCGCGTCGGCGTCCGGGGCGTCGGTGTACTTCCACTGCTTGGCGTAGGAGGAGTCGCCGGTGAACAGGTCCAGATACCCGTTCGTGCCGCCGTACTTGAACGCGTCGCAGGTCGGCTGCGGCACCGTCTCCCACACCGACTCCTGCGCACCGCGCTGGAAGGTGTTGATGTACGACGGTCCGGTGGCCGTCGGGCCGGCCTCGCACTTGCCGGGCTCGTTGCCGTAGCCGTAGACGTTGTCGACGTCCTGCAGCCAGTGCATACCGTAGACGTCGTCCGTGCCGTAGGCGGTCTTCAGCTCACCGGCTATGGGATCCGATCCCACGGACACTCCGGTGTCCAGCTTCGCCGGATACTCGTTCGGAGTGTCCAGCTCCGGCGCGTAGGTCGCCGGCTTGGACGCGTTGTAGAACGAGTTGGTCGGCTGGTCGGCGTGGGTGGGGATCATGTACTTCTCCATGATGTCCCAGGCGCCGTTGAACTTGGTCCAGTCGCCCGTGATCTTGCCGTACATGGCCTGCAGCCAGAGAAGGTAGCTGTAGGCCTCCGACGTGGTCTCGTGCCCCTGGTCCGGAGCCTCGACGATCAGCGTCTCGACCGAGTGGTACGGGATGCCCTCGGGGGAGAAGTAGCCGCTGGCCGGATTGGTGATCTTGCCGTAGAGATCCAGGAACCGGGCGTCGTACGCCTTGCTCCCGGCGATCTCGGTGACCGTGACCGAGGCCTTGGCGTGTCCGGTGGCCGTCGACTCGAAGGCCGCGGCGCCGGTGCCGGAGGCGTTGGCCGTGACGGTCACGTTCTGGGCGGTGCTCCAGTTCGACGGGGTGAAGGTGAGGCTCGCCCCGCCCGTCACCGTCAGCCCCGTGTTCCCGCTGGCGCGGGCGGTCGTGACGGTCACGTTGGCCGACGGCTGCGTCGACAGCTTCAGCGTGTACGTGCCCGTCTTGCCCTGCTGCACCGCCAGCTGGTTCGTCGAGGCCACCACGGCCGGACCCGAGACGACCGTGATGCCGACCGGCGTGGACGACGCGGACGCGCCCAGACTGTCGTAGGCCTTCGCGACCAGGGAGTGGCTGCCCACGGCCAGACCGGTGGCCGAGAGGGTGTACGGCGTGCTGGTGTCCGTGCCGAGCAGGGTCGTGTCGTCGTAGAACTCGACCTTGCTGACGGTCGCGTTGTCGGCGGCGGCCGCGGTCGCCGCCAGCGGCACCGCGTTCCCCTGCGTGTAGACCGCGCCCGCGGCCGGGCTGGTCAGCACGGTGACCGGCGGCTGATGCGCGCCGACGCAGGTGGTGCCGTTGATCGCGAAGCTCGCGGGAGCGGTGTTCGTGCCGCTGTAGGTGAACTGCGCACCCGTGCTGACCGCCGCGCCGACGGCGATCGTCCCGTTGTAGGAGGCGTTGTTCACGGTGATCTGCTGACCGGACTGCGACCAGGTCCCGTTCCAGCCGTTCGACAGCTTCTGGTTGCCCGCGTAGGAGTACGTCAGGGCCCAGCCGCTGATCGGGTCCGTGCCCCGGTTGGTGAGGGTCAGGTCCGCGGTGAAGCCGGAGCCCCAGTCGTTGGTCTTGTAGTCCACGCTGCACTGAAGTGCCGCCGCCTGGGCGGGCGTCGTGCTCGTGCTCAGCATGGCCAGAGGAAGCGCGAGGGCCGCCAGGGCGGCGGTCCACAGGCGCCGCGTCCCGCGGCGTCTGCGTGAGGATTCCATGGTGCTGGTTCCTCCTTGCGGCTCGGAGAAGCTCGGAGAAGGGGGGAGGAGCAACAAGCCTTGAACCAGTGGGAGCGCTCCCATAGTGAGGATGGGGGTGGGAACGGTCAAGGTGCTTGAAGAGTCGAAAAGATTCGACGTGCGGCGTTGAGGGAAAGTCAGTGACTTCCCTGTTCTTTGCCGACACTTGGCGCTAACTTCGAGACACCAGTGGGAGCGGTTCCATCAGTCGACGCGTCCGTCACGACGCGCCTGAGCTGCAAGGAGTCGCTCATGCGACACCCCCCGCGTTCAGTACTTTTAGCCGTCGCCGGCTCGGTCGCCCTCGTCGTGGGAGCGTCCCTGCCGATCGTGACGGCCCAGGGAGCCACGTCCGTCTGCACGGTGGAGTACTCCGTCACCAGCCAGTGGGACGCCGGTTTCCAGGCAGCCGTGAAGGTCACCAACAACGCGGCCGCCGTGAGCAGTTGGAGCCTCGGCTTCGATTTCGCGAACGGCCAGAAGGTCACCCAGGGCTGGAGCGCCAAGTGGTCCCAGTCGGGGACGACCGTCACCGCGTCGAACGAGAGCTGGAACGGCTCCCTCGGCACCGGGGCGAGCGTCAGCGCCGGCTTCATCGCCTCCAAGTCGGGGGCGAACGCCGTACCGACGACGTTCAAGCTCAACGGCGCGACCTGCAACGTCGACACCGAGCCGCCGACCACACCCACCCCCACACCCACACCGACCTCCACCCCCACCACACCGCCCTCGACCGAGCCGCCGGACACCGGTGACCAGCCGCCCGTGCTGCACGTCTCGGGCAACAAGCTCGTGGACGCCGCCGGAACCTCCCGCCGGCTGCTCGGCGTGAACCGCTCCGGCGGCGAGTTCATGTGCGTACAGGGCCGCGGCATCTGGGACGGACCGGTCGACGACGCCGCGATCAAGGCGATCGCCGACTGGAACGTCAACACCGTGCGCATCCCCCTCAACGAGGAGTGCTGGCTGGGCCTGTCGAACATCAACTCCGCCTACGGCGGCGCGAACTACATCAACGCCGTCAAGGACCTGGTGGCCCGCGTCGAGGCGCACGGCATGACGCCGATCGTCGAACTGCACTGGACCTACGGCCAGTACACCGGCAACTCGGCCGGCTGCTCCGACGTGCACGCCAGCTGCCAGAAGCCGATGCCGGACATGCAGTACACGCCGTCGTTCTGGACGGGGGTCGCCAACACCTTCAAGAGCGACCAGACGGTCGTGTTCGACCTGTTCAACGAGCCCTACCCGGACCGCGCGACGTCCACGACCACCCAGGCGTGGCAGTGCTGGCGGGACGGCGGCACCTGCCCCGGCATCGGATACGAGGTCGCCGGCATGCAGGACCTCGTCGACTCCGTCCGGGCGACCGGCGCGAAGAACGTCGTCCTGGCCGGCGGGCTCGCCTACTCCAACGACCTCGGGCAGTGGCTGACGTACAAGCCCACTGACCCGACCGGCAATCTCGCCGCCGCGTACCACGTGTACAACTTCAACACCTGCGCGAACGAGAGCTGCTGGAACTCCACACTCGCCCCGGTCGCCGCCCAAGTGCCGCTCGTGGCCGGGGAGATCGGGGAGAACACCTGCTCGCACGGTTTCGTCGATCAGGTCATGAAGTGGTTCGACGACCGCGGCCTGTCGTATCTGGGCTGGACCTGGAACGCCTGGGACTGCTCCTCCGGTCCGTCCCTGATCTCCGCTTACGACGGGACGCCCACCGCGTACGGCATCGGACTGCGCGACCACCTGCGCGCACTCAACGGATAGGCGCGACAAGAGAGAACGGCCAACGCAAGGAACAAGGACACGGACAACACCCGCAACCAAGAAGGAAACCCGCACTCATGAGCCGTAGCAGAACAGCGATACTCGCCGCGCTGGCGCTGGTCGCCGGCGCCTCCGGGACGGCACTCGCGGTGGTCCCGGGGGATCCGGGCATCGCCGCCATCCCGTGCAGCGTCGACTACAAGGTGCAGAACGACTGGGGCACCGGCTACACCGCCGCCGTCACCGTGACCAACAACTCGGCCGCCAAGACGAGTTGGTCGGTGAAGTGGGCGTACGCCGGTAACCAGACGATCACCAACGGCTGGAACGCGAAGATCACCCAGGCCGGTACGGCCGTCACCGCCAACAACGAGACCTACAACGGGACGCTGGCGACCGGCGGTTCGGTCAGCTTCGGATTCCAGGGCACCTACAGCGGCACCAACGCCATCCCGACCACGTTCACGCTGGACGGCGTGACCTGCAACGTCGACAGCGGCACCGGCACACCGACCGACCCCGGCACCCCGACCGACCCGGGCACCCCCTCCACCAAGGTCGACAACCCCTACGCCGGCGCCAAGGTGTACGTGAACCCCGAATGGTCGGCGAAGGCCGCGGCCGAGACGGGCGGCAGCCGCATCTCCAGCCAGCCCACCGGCGTCTGGCTCGACCGCATCGCCGCCATCAACGGAGTGAACGGCGGCATGGGCCTGCGCGCCCACCTGGACGCGGCCCTCGCCCAGAAGGGCAGCGGCCAGGAAGTGGTCCAGCTGGTCGTCTACGACCTCCCCGGACGCGACTGCGCGGCCCTCGCCTCCAACGGCGAGCTCGGCCCGACGGAGATCGACAAGTACAAGACGCAGTTCATCGACCCGATCGCGACGATCCTCGCCGACAGCAAGTACGCCGGCCTGCGGATCGTCACCACCATCGAGATCGACTCGCTGCCCAACCTCGTCACCAACACCGGCAGCCGGCCCACCGCCACCGCGGCCTGCGACACGATGAAGGCCAACGGCAACTACGTGAAGGGCGTCGGCTACGCGCTGAACAAGCTCGGCGCGATCCCCAACGTCTACAACTACATCGACGCCGGACACCACGGCTGGCTCGGCTGGGACGACAACTTCGCCCCCTCCGCCCAGCTCTTCTACCAGGCCGCCACCGCGGAAGGGGCGACCGTAGACGACGTACACGGCTTCATCACCAACACGGCCAACTACAGCGCCCTGAAGGAGAACAACTTCACCATCAACGACAGCGTCAACGGCACCTCCGTACGCCAGTCGAAGTGGGTGGACTGGAACCGGTACGTCGACGAGCTGTCGTACGCGCAGGCCTTCCGCACCCAGCTGATCTCCGCCGGGTTCCGGTCGGGCATCGGCATGCTGATCGACACCTCCCGCAACGGCTGGGGCGGCACCGCCCGGCCCACCGGCCCGGGGGCCACGACCAGCGTGGACACCTATGTCAACGGCGGCCGCTACGACCGCCGTATCCACGTCGGCAACTGGTGCAACCAGTCCGGCGCCGGCCTCGGCGAGCGCCCGCAGGCCGCTCCGGCCGCCGGGATCGACGCGTACGTGTGGATGAAGCCGCCGGGCGAGTCCGACGGCTCCAGCAGCGCCATCCCGAACGACGAGGGCAAGGGCTTCGACCAGATGTGCGACCCGACGTACACGGGCAACGCCCGCAACGGCAACAGCATGTCCGGCGCGCTGGCGAACGCCCCGCTGTCCGGGCACTGGTTCTCGGCGCAGTTCCAGCAGCTGATGACCAACGCCTACCCGCCGCTGTAGACCGTATGCGGTCGGCAGGGCGCTGAGGTGATCCGTCGGGGTCGGCCCTCCCAGGGCCGGGCCCGGCGGATCACCGTCAACACCCCGGAGTTTTTGCCGTCCCGGCAACAGGAGTTGCCTCCGTGCGGTGCGTCGGAGCACGCTGACGGCACACCGGACGAGAGGCTGAACAGCATGGCGCACCAGCAGCACGAGCACGAGCACCGAGGCGGCAGCGGGCACGGCGACGAGCAGGGCGGCGGGCACGGCGACGAGCAGGGCAGCGGCCACGGCGACGAGCAGGGCGGCGGGCACAGTCACGGCCATGGCCATCACACCGACATCGACTGGGCCGCGATGGCCCCGCACCTCGAATCCCAGGCCGAACTGTTCACCCCCCTGTACGAGCGGGCCCTGTCCTGGCTCGGCAAGGAGGTGACCGAGCCGGGACTGATCGTCGACGTGGGCAGCGGCCCCGGGGTGGTCTCCTGTCTGATCGCCGAGAGCTTCCCCGGCGCCCGGGTGATGGCGGTCGACGGCTCCGAGCCGCTGCTCCAGCGGGCCCGGGAACGGGCCGCCCGGCTCGGGTACGGCGACCGCTTCGGCACCCTGACCGGTGAACTCCCCGGCGTACTAGACGAGTTGGAGTACCCGGCCGACCTGCTGTGGGCCAGCCGCAGCCTGCACCACCTGGGCGACCAGCGCGCCGCCCTCGCCGCCTTCGCGGAGCGGCTCGCGCCGGGCGGCACGCTGGCCATCATGGAGGGCGGGCTGCCGTCCCGGTTCCTGCCGCGCGACCTTGGCCTGGGGCGGCCCGGTCTGGAGGCGCGGATCGACGCCCTGGAGGCGGAGTGGTTCGCCAGGATGCGCGCCGACCTGCCCGGCTCCGTCGAGGGCGCCGAGGACTGGCCGGCGCTGCTGGCCGGCGCGGGCCTGAAGCCCACCCGCACCCGCAGCTTCCTCCTCGACCTGCCCGCCCCCGCCTCCGACCGGGCCCGCGCCTACATCGCCGCGTCCCTGTCCCGGCTGCGCGACGTCTTCGGCGACGTCCTGGACCCCGACGACCGCGCCGTCCTGGACCGGCTGCTCGACCCGCAGGACGAGGCGGGCGTGCACCGCAGGCAGGACGTCTTCGTGCTGGCCGCCCACACCGTGCACGCGGCGGTCAAGTCGGCCTGACGAGGCTTGACTTGGAGAGCGCTCGATGTGATGGACTCCCCGCTGCGCACCACACCTCGCGCAGCGCACGCCACACAAGGGGGAAACACCATGGGCAGCTCTCCGGTCGCGTCTCCGGTCGCGCTGATCACCGGCGGCGGCAGCGGCATCGGCGCCGCCGTCGCGCGACGGCTGCTGGACGCCGGTCACCGGGTGACCGTCACCGGCCGCGGCGAGGAGCGGCTGCGCGCCTTCGCCGTGGAACTCGGCGACCCGGACGGTCTGCTGACGATCCCCGGGAATGCCGCCGACTACGACAGCGTGCGGTCGGCGGTCGACCGTACGCTCAAGGAGTTCGGTCGACTGGATACAGTCGTCGCCAACGCCGGGACCGCCACCCACGACTCGGTCGCCGACGGCGACCCGGCCGGGTGGACCGACATGGTGCTGACCAACGTACTCGGCCCCGCGCTGCTCATCAGGGCGTCGATCGACGCCCTGAAGGAGACGCGGGGGCGGATCGTGCTGGTCGGCAGCGTCGCCGGCTTCGTGCCCACGCCGGGCAACATCTACGGGGCGACGAAGTGGGCGGTGACCGGGCTCGCGGAGAACACCCGCCGACAGGTCACCGAGTGGGGCGTCGGCGTGACCCTGATCGCGCCCGGCCGGGTGGAGACCCCGTTCTGGGACGGCTACGGCAGCCTGCCGCCCGGCCGCCTCCTCACCGCCGACCAGATAGCCGACTCGGTCGTGTGGGCCGTGCGCCAGCCCGACGGCGTCGACGTCAACACCGTCGTCGTACGGCCGATCGGACAGCCCAACTGACGCGTCGAGGGCGCTCCCGTGCGGAGCGCCCTCGTGGCGGGTGGACGTGACGGCGGTTCAGCCCACGTCGAACGTCGCCGGGTCCGGGCCGATGCGCCGGTCCTCGTTGAGCGCGCTGATCGCGGCCAGGTCCTCGGTGTCCAGGCTGAAGTCGAAGACCTCGATGTTCTCCTTGATCCGCGACGGCGTCACGGACTTCGGGATCACCACGTTGCCCAGCTGGAGGTGCCAGCGCAGCACGACCTGGGCCGGGGTGCGGTTGTGCTTCTGGGCGATGGCCACGACCGCCGGGACCTCGAGCAGGCCCTTGCCCTGGCCGAGCGGCGACCAGGCCTCGGTGGCGATTCCCTGCTCCGCGTGGAAGGCGCGCGAGGCGTGCTGCTGGAGGTGCGGGTGCAGCTCGATCTGGTTGACCGCGGGAATGACCGACGTCTGGTCGATCAGCCGTTGAAGGTGGTCGGGCAGGAAGTTGGAGACGCCGATGGCCCGTACCCGGCCGTCCTCCAGCAGCTTCTCGAACGCCTTGTAGGAGTCGACGTAAAGGTCGCGGGCCGGGAGCGGCCAGTGGATGAGGTACAGGTCGACGTGGTCGAGGCCGAGCTTCTTCAGGGAGGCGTCGAACCCGCGGAGCGTCGCGTCGTACCCCTGGTCGGCGTTCCAGAGCTTGGTGGTGACGAAGACGTCCTTGCGGGGCAGGCCGGCGGCGGCGATGGCCTTGCCGGTGCCCTCCTCGTTGCCGTAGATCGCCGCTGTGTCGATGCTGCGGTACCCGGCCTCCAGCGCGGTGGACACCGCCCGCTCCGCCTCGTCGTCCGGCACCTGCCAGACGCCGAAGCCCAGCTGGGGCATCTCGACGCCGTTGTTGAGGATGATCGGGGGGACCTTGCTGCTCACGAGCTCTCGATCCTTCGGTTGTCCGTCAAAGTGGTACGCCCATCGTCAACGATCAGGCGGCGTACTGCATTCCTGCCCCTCGAATACCCCGGAATTCGTCCCGCAGCGTGAAGAACCTCACCCCGGGACGTGATGCCGGGCACGGCCGAGACGCGATGCCGGGCCCGGCCGGGGGCCTGACGCCGGGCCCGGCCGGGGCCTCACGTCCGGTACAGCGCCTCGACCTCGTCCGCGTAGGCGTTCTCGATCGCCTTGCGCTTCAGCTTCAGCGACGGGGTGAGCAGTCCGTGCTCCTCGGTGAACGGCTGGGCGAGGATGCGGAAGGTGCGGATCTGCTCGGCCTGCGAGACCAGGGTGTTCGCGGCCACGACGGCCCGGCGCACCTCCGCCTCCAGATCCGGGTCGCGCACCAGCTCGACGGGGGTCAGCTGCGGCTTCTCGCGCATCCCCAGCCAGTGCTCGACGGCCTCCTGGTCGAGGGTGACCAGGGCGGCCACGAACGGCCGGTCGTTGCCGACGAGGAGACACTGGTTGACCAGCGGATGGTCGCGCACCCGCTCCTCCAGCTGCCCCGGCGAGACGCTCTTGCCGCCGGAGGTCACCAGGATCTCCTTCTTGCGGCCGGTGATGGTGAGATAGCCGTCCTCGTCGAGGGAGCCCAGGTCGCCGGTGGCCAGCCAGCCGTCGTGCAGGGTCTCGTCGGTGGCCTTGGGGTTGTTGAGATAGCCCTGGAAGACGTTGTCGCCGCGCAGCCAGATCTCGCCGTCGTCCGCGATGTGCACGGTCATGCCCGGAATGGCCTGGCCGACGGTGCCGTACCGGGTGCGTCCGGGCGGGTTGGCGGTCGCGGCCGCCGTCGTCTCGGTGAGGCCGTAGCCCTCGTAGATCTGCACGCCCGCGCCGGCGAAGAACAGGCCGAGCCTGCGGTCCATCGCCGAGCCGCCGGACATCGCGTGCCTCACCCGGCCGCCCATCGCGGCGCGCACCTTGGAGTAGACGAGCTTGTCGAACAGCTGGTGCTGCATGCGCAGTCCCGCCGACGGGCCGGGCCCGATGCCCCAGGCCTTCGCCTCGATCGCGTCCGCGTAGTTCACCGCCACCTCGACGGCCTTCTCGAACGGACCCGCCCTGCCCTCCCGCTCCGCCTTGCGGCGGGCCGCGTTGAACACCTTCTCGAAGATGTACGGGACGGCCAGGAAGAACGTCGGCTTGAAGGCGACCAGGTCGGGCAGCAGGGCGGCGGCGTGCAGCTGGGGCTGGTGGCCGAAGCGGACCCTGCCCCGGATCGCGGCCACCTGCACCATCCGGCCGAACACGTGCGCGAGCGGCAGGAACAGCAGGGTCGCCGCCTCGTCGCCCTTGCGGGAGTGGAACACCGGCTCCCAGCGCTCGATGACGGTGTCGGCCTCGAACATGAGGTTGCCGTGCGAGACGACACAGCCCTTGGGGCGGCCCGTCGTGCCGGACGTGTAGATGATCGTCGCGGTCGAGTCGGGGGTGACCGCCTCGCGGTGCCGGTGCACCACGTCGTCCTCGATGGACGCGCCCGCGTCGTACAGCTCCTGGACGCAGCCCGAGTCCAACTGCCACAGCCGGTGCAGTCGCGGAAGGCGGTCGATGACCGTGGCGATCGTCATCGCGTGGTCCTCGTGCTCCACGACCGCCGCGGTGACCTCGGCGTCGTACAGCATCCAGAAGCACTGCTCGGCCGACGACGTCGGGTAGATCGGCACCACCTGCGCGCCGACGGTCCACAGGGCGAAGTCGAAGAGGGTCCACTCGTAGCGGGTGCGGGACATGATCGCGACGCGGTCGCCGAACCGGACGCCCTGGGCGAGCAGCCCCTTGGCGAGGGCGAGGACCTCGTCGCGGAACCCGGCGGCGGTCACGTCCCGCCACTCGCCGCGCTCGTCCTTGCGGCCGAGCGCGATGTACTGCGGGTCCTCCTGGGCGTGCCGGAAGACGACGTCGGCCAGCCCGCCTGCCAGCGGCGCCGACGCCAACGGAGGATTGGTGAACTCGCGCAAACCCAGCACCCCGCTTCCGGCTTCTCACGGCCGACTCTCACGGCCACCGCGGACGGCCTGCGGCGGCCTCCTCGGATGGCCGCTCTCATGGCCGTACAGCGCCGTGAAAGCTACCCCACCCGGCGACGGGGCGGGAGAGGGGAGGAAAGCGAGGGATGTTCTCGTCCGCGCCGGTCGGCGCAGGAAAATGGGCGCACATGGGGAAGGGTCGGACAGAAACCGGACGGAAACCGGACAGGGAACTGACCTTTGGGTAGGTTCCGGTGCCGTAATCTCCACCGAATCTGCCCGCTCCGCTTACGCTGCCCGACCCCTCCCCCAGATCACCCGCGCGGGGCCGCCTTCTCCCCGGCCGGCGCCGCGGCAGACGCCTCCGGCGCCCCGGCCGAGGCCGCGCGCGCCGGCCGGACCAGGGCCAGGACGACAGCGCCTGCGACCAGGCCCACGCAGCCCGCCGTCACCAGCGCCGTGTCGAGCCCGGCGGCGAAGGCGGCCCGCAGGGTGTGCTCGGGCACCTGCCCGCGCAGCGCCGCCGCGCCCCCGCCGGCCAGCGTGTGCGCCGCGCCCTGCGGAAGGTCGTCGGACATCCGCGAGGTCAGCACGGTCCCGAAGACTGCCACCCCGAGCGCGTACCCGAGCTGCCGTACGGTGTTCACCGCCCCGCCCGCCATCCCGGCCCGCGCCGGCTCCACCGAGGCCAGCGCCGCGCCCGCGACGGTCGGCGAGACCAGCCCGGTGCCGATGCCCACCAGCACGAACCCGGGCGCCAGCGCCGTCCAGTCCGAGCCCGCCCCGAGCACGGACTGGGCGAGACAGCCCGCGCCGATCAGCAGCAGCCCGCCGCCGATGGTCAGCCGGGCCGGCGCCCCGTGCAGCAGCTTCCCCACCAGGATCGCGGCGACCATGGCGGCCAGCGTCATCGGCAGCAGCGTCAGCCCGCCGCGCACCGGGTCCATGCCCAGCAGCGTCTGCATCCAGATCGACAGATACGGCGTCACCCCGAACGCCACCCCGTTGAAGGCCAGCGCCCCCGCCATCACCCCCACGAACGCGGGCCTGCGCAACAGCGACAGATCCAGCAGCGGATGCGCCGCCCGCCGCTCCACCAGCACGAAGCACACCAGCGCCAGCACGGCGAGCCCGAACGACACCAGCGTGGCCGTCGCCGTCCAGCCGTCCTCCCCGGCCCGTACCACTGCATACGTCATACCGCCCGCGAAGCCGGCGAAGGCCGCCGTACCCGCCCAGTCGATACGACCCCAGGGGGAGCCCTGCGCCGAGTGCGCGCCCCGCGACTCCGGAACCGCCTTCAGCGTCAGCCACACCGCGGCCACGCTCACCGGCAGATTCACGAAGAAGATCCACCGCCAGCCGGGCCCCTCGGTCAGCAGCCCGCCGAGGACCGGCCCGACCGCCGCGGCCCCGCCGCTGACCGCGCCCCACACACCGAGCGCCGCCGACCGCTGCCGCCCCTGGTACACCGAGCCGAGCAGCGGCAGCGTCGTCGCCAGCATCGCTGCCGCGCCCACCCCCTGCAGGGCCCGCGCCGCCACCAGCGTGGCCGGACCCGACGCCAGCCCGCACAACAGGGAAGCCGCCGCGAACAGCACCACCCCCGTCACATGCACCCGCCGCCGCCCGAGCACGTCGGCCGCGGCCCCCATCCCCAGCAGCAGCGCCGCCAGCGCCAGCGCGTACCCGTCCACCACCCACTGCAGATCGCTCAGCGACGCGTGCAGCGCGCCCGCCATGTCGGGCAGCGCCACCACCACGATCGTCACGTCCAGCAACAACATGAACGTACCCAGGCACACCGCCGTCAGCGGCCCCCATGTGCGCATGTCACCTCTCCGTCCATCAGTCCGTCCCTCATGCGTTGAGGTGCTCCGTACGATGGGAAGAGACGCGGCCGGTCACGGCGGAAACCGGGGTCCGGCCGACGGAATCCGACGCGGGAGCGGTGCATGCAGATGGAATCCCACACCCTGGACAGGCTGGACGCCCTGGACAGGCTGGACCTGCAACTGCTCTCGGCGCTGGAGATCGACGGCCGGGCCTCCTTCAGCAGGCTCGGCGCGGTCCTCGGCGTCTCCGACCAGACCGTCGCGCGCCGCTACCGCAGGCTGTGCGCCGAGGCCGGCCTGCGGGTCGTCGCCGTCCGGGACGCCGCCCGCCTCGGACAGGACCAGTGGATGCTGCGGCTGCGCTGCGTCCCCGACAGCGCCGCCGTCATCGCCGACGCACTGGCCAAACGCCCCGACACCAACTGGATCGGCCTCGCCTCCGGCGGCACCGAGATCGTCTGCATGAGCCGCCCCCGCCACGCCGGCGACCACGACGACCTGCTCCTCGCCAAGCTCCCGCGTACCCCCAGCGTCGTGGAGATCCGCGCCCAGCAACTCCTGCACCGCTTCTATGGCGGCCCCAACGGCTGGCTGCACAAGTTCGGCGCGCTCGACGACGATCAGATCGCCGCACTCTCGCCACGCCACGAACCGGGAGCGGACGGGGGAGGGAGTGCGGACGGGGGAGCGGCAGCGGCAGCGGCAGGGGCAGGGGCAGGGGCAGGGGGAGGGGCAGGGGGAGGGGGAGCGGTCGGCGGACCGCCGCGCATCGAGCCCGAGGACGAACCCCTGCTCGCCGTCCTGGAACGCGACGGCCGCGCCACCTACCCCGAACTCCAGCGGGCCACCGGCCGCTCCGAGTCCGCCGTCAAACGCCGCCTCGCCGCCCTGCTCGCCTCCGGCGCCGTCTACATCGACATCGAGTACCACTCCGAGGCCCTCGGCCACCCCGTCGCCGCCGCCCTCTGGATCACCACGGCCCCCTCGGCTCTGCACGCGGTCGGCCAGGCCCTCGCCACCCACCGCGAGGTCGCCTTCGCCTCCGCCACGGCCGGCCCCTCCCACATCGTCGTCACCGCGGTGGTCCGCGACACGGCGGGCCTGTACGCCTACCTCAGCGGCCCCCTCGGACGGCTGGAGGGCGTCCAGCACGTGGAGACGACCCCGTTCCTGCGCAGGGTCAAGCAGCTCACCTATCAGCACCCCGGGAGGTAACCGAGCCCCGCCGGTGCTGCCGGTGCAGCCGGTCCCCGGCCGCCAGGATCGCCGCCGCCAGCGCGTCCGCCGCGCCCTGGGCGGACGTCCGCCGGCTGCCGTGCACCAGGACGAAGTCCACCTGCCCCAGCTCCGGCAGCCCGGCCCGCTCCGGGACGCGCACCAGGCCCGGCGGGATCAGACCCCGTGAGTGCGCCATCACGCCCAGGCCCGCCCGGGCCGCCGCGATGAGCCCGTTGAGGCTGCCGCTCGTGCAGACGATCCGCCAGGCCCGCCCCTGCCGCTCCAGCGCCTCCAGGGCCAGGGCGCGGGTGATGCCGGGCGGCGGGAACACGATGAGCGGGACCGGACGGTCGGCGTCCACGCGCAGCCGCTCCGCGCCGATCCACACCAGCTCGTCGTGCCAGACCAGCTCGCCCCGCGGGTCCTCGGGGCGACGCTTGGCCAGTACCAGGTCCAGTTTCCCGGCGGTGAGCTGCTCGTGCAGGGTGCCGGACAGCTCCACCGTCAGCTCCAGGTCGACCTCGGGATGGTCGTACCGGAAGCCCTCCAGGATCTCCGGCAGCCGGGTCAGCACGAAGTCCTCCGACGCGCCGAAGCGCAGCCGGCCGCGCAGCCGGGTCCCGGTGAAGAACGCCGTGGCCTGCTCGTGCACCTCCAGGATCCGGCGCGCGAAGCCGAGCATCGCCTCGCCGTCCTCCGTCAGCTCCACCGAGTGGGTGTCCCGGGAGAACAGCGTGCGCCCGGTGGCGTCCTCCAGCCGCCGCACATGCTGGCTGACGGTGGACTGACGCAGCCCGAGCCGCCGGGCGGCCTGCGTGAAACTCAGCGTCTGCGCCACGGCGAGGAAGGTCCGCAGCTGGGAGGGCTCGTACACACCGGCCACCGTAGCCCCTGCTCATCACGCTGCGCGATGACAGTGAGAGCGGTGTACCGGATTCCCGATCACGAGCGGCGGGAGGACCATGGAGAGGGGCCCTGTGGCCCTCGACCGAGTCCCTGCGCACGACCAGGTCAATATCCGATCAGCAGCACCCGATCCGCAGCACCCGATCAGCACGTGGAGCACCGTGAAACGCCTGCAGTGGCCGAGTTGGATGCCGGTCGACCCCTACATCCTGCTGTTGCTCGGCACGGTCGGGCTCGCGGCGCTGTTCCCGGCCCGGGGCGGGGCCGCCGACGTGGCCTCCGGCGCGTCCACGGCCGCGATCGCCTTCCTCTTCTTCCTCTACGGCGCCCGGCTGTCCACCCGGGAGGCGCTGGACGGACTGCGGCACTGGCGGCTGCACGTCACCGTCCTCGTCTGCACCTTCGTGATCTTCCCGCTGCTCGGCCTCGCCGCCCGCGGACTCGTCCCGGTGTTCCTCACCCACCCGCTCTACCAGGGGCTGCTCTTCCTCACCCTGGTGCCGTCCACCATCCAGTCGTCGATCGCCTTCACCTCGATGGCCCGCGGCAACGTGCCCGCCGCGATCTGCGCGGGCTCCTTCTCCTCCCTGGTCGGCATCGTCGTCACCCCGCTGCTGGCGGCCACCCTGCTGGGCAGCGGCGGTGGGGGGTTCTCCGCCGACTCCCTGGTCGAGATCGTGCTGCAACTGCTGGCGCCGTTCCTCGCGGGGCAGCTGCTTCGGCGCTGGATCGGCGCCTTCGTCACCCGGCACAAGAAGGTGCTCGGGCTCGTCGACCGCGGCTCGATCCTGCTGGTCGTCTACACCGCGTTCAGCGAGGGCATGGTCCAGGGCGTCTGGCGCCAGGTCAGCCCCGTGCGGCTCGGCGGACTGCTCGTCGTCGAGGCCGTGCTGCTGGCCGTGATGCTCGCGGCGACCTGGTACGGCGCGAAGGCCCTGCGCTTCGACCGCGAGGACCGCATCGCCATCCAGTTCGCCGGCTCCAAGAAGTCCCTCGCCTCCGGACTGCCCATGGCGAGCGTCCTGTTCGGCGCGCACGCCTCGCTGGCGGTGCTGCCGCTGATGCTCTTCCACCAGATGCAGCTCATGGTCTGCGCGGTCATCGCCAAACGCCGGGCCCACGACCCACTGGACACACCCCAGGACCACACGAACGAACCGGCGGCGACGGCGACGGCTTGACGGGTGCGGGGTGCGGGGTGCGGGGTGCGGGGGGCTGAGGGGTGAGGGGTGGGGGCTGTGGGCTGGAGGAGGGTGGGGGCCGGCGGTCGAGGATCGGGGGTCGGCGGACCGAGAGTCGGTGGTCGGGGGTGGACGGTAGACAATCGGCAATCGGTGGTCGGCAATCGGCAATCGGCAATCGGTGGTCGGCAGTCGGCCGTCGGCAGTCGGCGGTCACGGCACCAGGACCACCTTGCCCAGATTGCGCCGCGTCTCGATCGCCCTGTGCGCCTCGGCCGCGTCCTCCAGGGCGAACGCCCCGTGCACGGCCGGCTTCAGCTCCCCCTGCGCGAACAGTCGCCACAGCTCCTGCCGCCACCGCTCGTACACCTCGGGCTTCCCGCGGGCGACCCGGGCCATCTGGAAGCCGATCACGGACTTGGCGCCCACCAGCAGGTCGTACGCCCGGATCGTCCCGCCGCCCGAGCTGTACGCCACGAGTCGCCCGCCGGGGGCGAGGGCCGCGACGGCCGGGGTGAGCAGCTCGCCGCCGACCGCGTCCAGGGCGTAGTCCACGGGGTCGCCCCAGTCGTCCTGGTCGTAGGCGACGACGGCGTCGGCCCCCAGGGCGCTCACGAAGGCGGACTTCGCCGGGTCGGAGACCGCGCCCACCACGCGGCCCGCGCCGCGCGCCCGAGCCAGTTGCACGGCGAGGTGGCCGACCCCGCTCGCGGCGGCCGTGACGAGGGCGCTCTCGCCGGGTTCGGGCCGGGCGGCGGTGAGCGCGCCGAGGGCGACCAGGCCGCTGCGGACCAGGGCGACCGCGTCCACGGCGCTCGCCGTCCGCGGCACGGCGGAGGCCATCGCCTCGCGCAGGAGGGCGAAGTCGGCGTAGCCGTGGCCGAAGCACAGGCCCGTCACGCGCTCGCCCGCCCGGAACCGGGTGACCCCCGCCCCTACGGCCACGACGTCCCCGGCGATCTCACCCCCGAGCGGGATCGGCTCCGCGGCCTCGGTGACCTTGCGGACGACGGGGAGCGTGACGCCGACGGCCGCGCAGCGCACGAGGAGCTCGCCGGGGCCGGGTTCGGGAACGGGGGCCTCCTCCAGGAACAGGGGGCCGCCGGTGGAGTCGTACCGGACGCGACGCATCGCACCTCCAGAAGTCCTCACGCAGGGTGGGGAGTGGCCGAGATTCGTTGGGAGTCCCAACGGTATCCCCATGTTCGTTGGGAAGTCCAACGAATTCTCGCCCCGTCGGAACCGCCCGCCCCCCGTGGTCGTCTTGTGCGCTGACTGTGTACGAAGCAGGGATATGGGGGACGTTGTGACGCGGAACGTAACGAAGGCCGGTCTCCTGGTGGTGGCCATGGCGACGGTGCTCGGGGCCTCGGCCTGCGGCGGGGAAGCCGGCGCGGCGGCCGGGGGGGCCGGGCGGACGCTCGCCGCGCACGGGAACGGGGAGTCCGTGGCGCCCTTCGGGGACGGGGCGTCGTCCGGCTCGGCGCCGACGTCTGCCGGCGCCGTGGGGACGTTGTCCGGGACCGCGCAGACCGCAGCGTCGCCCATCACCAGGCATGTGCCATGGAACCTCGACATTCTGGACCAGCGGTCGCGGCCGCTGAACGGGAAGTTCACCACCACCGCCACGGGCAAGGGCGTTCACGTGTATGTGATCGACACCGGGATGGACATCGCGCACCAGGAGTTCGGCGGACGCGCCCACCTCGGCGCCGACTTCGTGGGCCCGAAGGACTCCGGTGACTGCTTCAGCGAGGCGGGCGTCGGCCACGGCACGTTCGTCGCGGGCGTCATCGGCGGGGCGAAGTACGGGGTGGCGCCCAAGGCCGAACTCGTACGGGTCCAGGGCGTCCTGTGCGAGAGCGAGGGCGGCGGTTCCCAGGCGGCGGCCGAGGCGGCCGTGGTGAAGTCGGTCAAATGGGTCACCGCGCACGCGCAGAAGCCCGCGGTGGTGAACATGTCGCTCAACTTCGACCACCGGTCGGCGGCCGTGGAGTCCGCCGTGAAGAAGATGGTCGACGCGGGGATCCCCACGGTGGTGTCGGCCGGCAACTTCCATGACGACGCCTGCAAGCACTCCCCGGCCGGCGTCCCCGGCACGATCGTCGTGGCGGCCTCCACCTCGAACGACCGCGCGTGGAGCGACGGCGGCTCCTACGGATCGGGTTACGGACGGTGCGTGGACCTGTACGCCCCCGGCCAGAAGGTGACCGCCGCCCTCGCCGGAGGCGGTACGACCACGGAGAACGACGGCGCGACGTCCTGGGCCGCCCCGCATGCGACCGGCGTGATCGCGCTGTACCTGTCGGCACACCCCCACGCCACTGCCCGCGAGGTCCACGTCTGGCTCGACCACACGGCCACCCGTGGCGTCGTGCGCGGCGTCCGCTCCGACACTCCCAACCGGCTGCTCAACACCGGCGGCCTCTGACCTGCCCCGGCCGCCCCGGTCGCACGGTCACCGTCTCCGGGGCCGCTGCCGCCCCCCCGCACCGCCACTGCTCCTCGTACCACTCCAGGAGCGCAATGTGCTCACCCGTCCGCGGTGACTTCGGACGCCACACGATCCAAGCAAGCCTAGGCTGGCGCCATGCCCGAAGCGCCCCTTCCCGCCATCCGCTCCCTTCCCAGCTGGCTCCTCGGCCGCGCCGCCGCGCGGGGGCGCGCCCTGGTCGCCGAGGCACTCGCCGCCGAGGGCGTGAAGATGTGGCACCACGTCGTGCTCTCCGCCGTCCGTGACCTCGCCCCCGTCGCCCAGGCCGACCTCGGCCGCAGCGTCTCGCTCGACCCCAAGGACCTGGTCGGCATCCTCAACGACCTCCAGGCCGCGGGCCTCGCCGTCCGAGAACCGGACCCCAAAGACCGCCGCAAGAACGCCGTGTCGCTCACCGAGGAGGGCGAACGGCTGCTCCGGCGCTGCGAGTTCGCCGCCCGCGAGGCGAACGACACGCTGCTCGCCCCGCTCTCCGACGCCGAACGAGCCCGGTTCATGAGCCTGTTGATCCGGATCTCCGGTACGGAGGGGTGACACGGGATAACGTTCCGTCATGACCGCACCCCTCGCGCTCGACCCCGCGCGCACCGCCCTCGTCCTCGTCGACCTGATGGACCGGATCGTCGCGCTGCCCCTGGAACCCCACAAGGGCGCCGAAGTGCTGGCCGTCGCCGAGGAGTTGGCGGACGCCTTCCGCTCCGCCGGGGCCCTCGTCGTCCTCGTGCGCGTCGAACGCCCGGGCGTCGCCGAGCAGCCGCACGGCAGCGAGCTGGTCCACGGGCTGCTCAGGGACGGCGACCTGGAGATCGTCAAGCGCACCATCGGCGCGTTCCACGGCACCGGGCTGGACGAGCGGCTGCGCGAACACGGCGTCACCGCCCTCGTGTTCGGCGGCATCGCCACCAACCTCGGCGTGGAGTCCACGGCCCGCGCCGCCGGCGACCTCGGCTACGACCTCGTCTTCGTCGAGGACGCGATGACCGCCCTCACCGAGGCCGAGCACGAGGCGTCGGTGCGGCTCGACTTCCCCCGGCTGGGGTCGGTGGTGCGGGCGGCGGACGTACGGTTCGTGGCGCCCTGAGCCGAAGCGCCTCCAGCCGCAGCGCCGTGAACCCAACCGCCCTCAGCCGAAGCGGGGCCCTTGCGGCGCAGGGGGCGCTCCCCGCCGGTCGGGGCCCCGCCGCCGTGCAGCGGGGAGAGCCGGGTCAGCCCCGGGCGGCCGCGGTCCGCAGAGCGATGCGGTCCTCACCCGCGTACACGTTCATGGAACTGCCCCGCAGGAAGCCCACCAGCGTCAGCCCCGTCTCGGCGGCCAGGTCCACCGCCAGCGAGGAGGGCGCGGACACCGCCGCGAGCATCGGGATGCCCGCCATCACGGCCTTCTGCGCCAGCTCGAAGGAGGCGCGGCCCGACACCAGCAGGATCGTGCGGGACAGCGGCAGGTCGCCGTTCTGCAGAGCGCGGCCGACGAGTTTGTCGACCGCGTTGTGCCGGCCCACGTCCTCCCGCACGTCCAGCAGCTCGCCGGCCTCGGAGAACAGGGCCGCCGCGTGCAGCCCGCCGGTGCGGTCGAAGACCCGCTGGGCCGCGCGCAGCCGGTCGGGCAGGCTCGCGAGCAGCTCGGGCTCGACACGGAGCGGGGGAGTGTCGGCGATGGGCCAGCGGGCCGTCGTGCGGACCGCGTCCAGGCTCGCCTTGCCGCACAGCCCGCAGGAGGATGTCGTATACACATTCCGCTCGAGCGTGATGTCGGGGATCACCACGTCCGCAGCGATGCGGACGTCCACCACGTTGTACGAGTTCGCCCCTCCCCCACTCTCGGCTCCGCTCGAGCGGGAGGTGCCCCCAGCCGTCGCGCCGGCGCAGTACACGATGCTCTGCAGATCGGACGCGTTCGCCAGCACCCCCTCGCTGACCAGGAACCCGGCGGCGAGCGCGAAGTCGTCGCCCGGGGTGCGCATGGTGATCGCGAGCGGCTTGCCGTTCAGCCTGATCTCCATGGGCTCCTCGGCGACGAGCGTGTCCGGGCGGCTGGAGACCGCCCCGTCCCGGATGCGGAGCACCTTGCGTCGTTCCGTGACTCGTCCCATGTCCTGATCAGCCCCGGTTCTGTACGTGCTGGTAGCCGAAACGGCCCTTGATGCAGAGGTTGCCGTGGGTCACCGGGTTGTCGTGCGGCGAGGTGACCTTCACGATCTCATTGTCCTGCACATGGAGCGTGAGATTGCAGCCCACTCCACAGTAGGCGCATACAGTAGTCGTCCTGGTCTGGGACGACTCATCCCAGGTGCCCGCCTTTCGTCGGTCGAACTCCGAGCGGAAGGACAGCGCCCCCGTCGGGCACACCTCGATGCAGTTCCCGCAGTACACGCACGCCGAGTCGGTCAGCGCGGCGTCGTGCTCCACGGCGATCCGGGCGTCGAAGCCACGCCCCGCGACGGAGATCGCGAAGCTGTTCTGCCACTGGTCACCGCAGGCGTCCACGCACTTGTAGCAGAGGATGCACTTGTCGTGGTCGCGCACATAGAGGTCGTTGTCGATCTTCGGCTCCTCGTCGAGCCGGGCCGCGTCGGGGCCGAAGCGGTCCGGCTTCGCCTCGTACTCCTTGATCCATTCCGCGACCACGGGCGTCGTGGACAGGTCGACCGAGGAGGCGAGCAGTTCGAGGACGATCCTGCGGCTGTGCCGGGTGCGCTCGGTGTCCGTGCGCACCACCATGCCCGGCTCCGCCGTGCGGGAGCAGGCGGGGACCAGGGTGCGTGCGCCCTCGACCTCGACCACGCACACCCGGCAGGCGTTCCTCGGGCGCAGGGTGTCGCCCTCGCAGAAGGTCGGCACGTCCTTCCCTGCGGCCCGGCAGGCGTCGAGGACGGTCGTACCCTCGGGCGCCCTGGCCTCCTGCCCGTCGATCGTGAACTCCACCAGCCGACGCGGCACTCCGAGCGGTATCACGGTCATTCGTACGCCCCCAGACGGTCGATGGCGGATTCCACGGCGTTCCACGCGGTCTGTCCCAGACCGCAGATCGAGGCGTCCCGCATCGCGCGGCCGACCTCGCGCAGCAGGGCGATGTCGCCGGCCGCGGCCGCGCCGGTGCGCTCCACGATCCGGTGCAGCGCCTCCTCCTGCCGTACGGTCCCGATCCGGCACGGCACGCACTGTCCGCACGACTCGTCGCGGAAGAACTCGGCGATGCGCAGCAGCAGCCGGGGCAGCGGGACCGTGTCGTCGAAGGCCGTCACGACCCCGGAGCCGAGCGTCGTGCCCGCCTCCCGGGCGCCCTCGAAGGTGAGCGGGACATCGAGTTCGTCGGGCCGTACGAAACCGCCGGCCGCGCCGCCGAGCAGGACCGCGCGCAGGCGCTCACGGGCGCCGGCGAGGGTGAGCAGCTCGCCGAGCGTGGCGCCGAACGGCAGCTCGTAGACGCCGGGTCGGTCCACGCTCCCCGACACGCAGAACAGCTTGGGTCCGGTGGACCTGTCCGTGCCGATCGCCGCGTACGCGGGTGCGCCCATGGTCAGGATCGGCAGCACGTTGAGAAGCGTCTCCACGTTGTTCTCGACCGTCGGCCTGCCGAACAGCCCCTTCTCCACGGGGAAGGGCGGCTTCGAGCGCGGCCCGCCCCGGTACCCCTCGATGGAGTTGAACAGGGCCGTCTCCTCACCGCAGATGTACGCGCCCGCCCCGCGCCGGATCTCGATGTCGAAGGCGTATCCCTGGCCGAGGACGTCGTCGCCGAGGAGACCGCGTCTACGGGCCTGATCGACGGCATACTGCATACGGTGCAGCGCCCGCGGATACTCCCCGCGCAGATAGAGGTAGCCCTGGTGCGCGCCGATCGCATACGCCGCGACCGTCATCGCCTCCACCAGCGCGTACGGGTCGTCCTCCATCAGCACCCGGTCTTGAAGGTGCCCGGCTCGGATTCGTCGGCGTTGCACACCAGGTAGTGCGGATGGCCGGGATGGGACGCCGTGGCCTGCCACTTGCGTCCGGTGGGGAAGGCCGCGCCGCCCCGGCCGAGCAGCCCGGAGTCGCTCACCTCGCGGATCACGCCGGCGGGACCGAGCGCGAAGGCCCGGCGCAGCGCCGTGTAACCGCCGTGGGCCCGGTAGTCGTCGGGGGAGGCCGGGTCGACCACGCCCACGCGGCGCAGCAGCACGGTCCACCCACACCGGCGCCACCACCGATCCGCGCCGCGAGGACACCCGGACCTCCTCGCCGACGGCGACCCCGTAGCGCTCGGCGTCCTCCGGGCACGCTTCGACGTGCTCGCCGCGCCGCAGCGGGGAGGCGAAACTCCCGCTCTGCACACCGGTGTTGTAGGAGTCCAGCCACCTTCCGGTGGTCAGCCGGACCGGGTCCGTCTCCCACAACCGGCCGTGCAGATAGATGGGTTCGAGGCGCTCGGCTCGGACAGGGCCACTGGATGCCCTGCTGGTCCGCCAGCCGCCGGTACGTCATCCCGTAGTGGTCCGGGGACACCGAGCGCAGCTCGTTCCAGACGGCCTCGGCGTCGGCGTACTTCCAGTCGTGGCCGAGCCGGGTGGCCAGGTCGCAGAGGATGTCGATGTCCTCGCGCGCCTCGCCGGGAGGCGTCACCGCCCGCCGTACGCGCTGAACTCGCCGCTCGCTGTTGGTGGTCGTGCCCTCGGTCTCCGCCCAGCCGGCCGTCGCGGGCAGCACGACGTCCGCCAGCTCGGCGGTCCTCGGCACTGACCGCGCCGTCCGGGTCCACGCTTTCGACCCTGGCGCCGTCGTAGGGGCCGCCGTGTCCGTGGAAGGACCACCAGGGGATGCCGTTCTGAGCGGCGACCACCGCGGTGGCATCGTGCAGAGGCTCGATCAGCGGCCCGCACGCCGCGTGCGAGTTGGCCTTCAGGCCCAGGAACACGAAGTCGACCGGGCCGATCTCGGCCGGGTCGGCGGTGGCGTGGGCATGCGCGGTGAAGTCGCCGCGCGCACTGAGCACACGCACCCCGTGCCGCCTCATGGCCGCCAGATGCGGTCCACGGGCGACGAGGTGCACGTCGGCGCCCGCGCGGTGGAGCGCTGCACCGACGTAGGCGCCGATCGCACCGGCGCCGAGGACTGCGATTTTCATGGTGAGGGAGCTCCGTTCGGTCGAGGGTACCGAGGAACTGCAGAACACTGTCGACGAAATATTGTCTACAGTATGGAAGGAGGGGCGGCAAGGACTCGCGCGGCAAGTGCTTGAGCGGCAAGGACTCGCGCACGCTGGATGCGGTCCGCGAAAACCGGCCGATATGTCGTGCGCGGGAACCGGCGGTGCGACCGCTCGCCGCATCCGCCATACCGTTCACCGCATACGGTCGACGCGCCGCCTTTGCAACTGCCGTACGGGTTCCTACCGTTCGGGATCATGAGTCCCCCTGTCGCGCCGCCCGGCTGGAGCCGCTGGCTCGTCCCCCCGGCGGCCCTCTCCGTCCACCTCTCCATCGGCCAGGCCTACGCCTGGTCCGTGTTCAAGCCGCCGCTGGAGTCCGCGCTCGACCTCAGCGGCACCCAGAGCGCCCTGCCCTTCCAGCTCGCCATCGTCATGCTCGGCCTGTCCGCCGCGTTCGGCGGCACCCTGGTGGAGCGCAACGGGCCGCGCTGGGCCATGACGGTCGCCCTGGTCTGCTTCTCCTCCGGCCTCCTGATCTCCGCGCTCGGCGCCGCCACCGAGCAGTACTGGCTGATCGTCCTCGGCTACGGCTTCGTCGGCGGCATCGGCCTCGGCATCGGCTACATCTCCCCGGTCTCCACGCTGATCAAGTGGTTCCCGGACCGGCCCGGCATGGCGACCGGCATCGCCATCATGGGTTTCGGCGGCGGCGCGCTCATCGCCTCGCCCTGGTCGGCGCAGATGCTGGAGTCGTTCGGCGCCGACAGCTCCGGGATCGCGCTCTCCTTCCTCGTGCTCGGGCTGTCGTATGCCGTGTTCATGACGCTGGGAGTGCTACTGGTGCGGGTGCCGCGCGGCCCGCAGCCCGCCGTGGGCGTGCAGCCCGCCGAGGGCGGGCCCAGCGCCGTCGAGGGCGTGCAGGTCTCGGCGCGCAGTGCGGTGCGCACCCCGCAGTTCTGGTGCCTGTGGGTCGTGCTCTGCATGAACGTGACCGCCGGCATCGGCATCCTGGAGAAGGCCGCCCCGATGATCACGGACTTCTTCTCCGACACCTCCACCCCCGTCTCGGTGTCCGCGGCCGCCGGCTTCGTCGCCCTGCTGTCCGCGGCGAACATGGCCGGTCGCATCGGCTGGTCGTCGACCTCCGACCTGATCGGCCGCAAGAACATCTACCGCGTCTACCTGGGCGTCGGCGCGCTGATGTACGCCCTGATCGCGCTGATCGGCGACTCCTCGAAACCCCTGTTCATCCTGTCCGCCCTGGTGATCCTCTCCTTCTACGGCGGCGGCTTCGCGACTATCCCCGCCTACCTGAAGGACCTGTTCGGGACCTACCAGGTCGGCGCGATCCACGGCCGGCTGCTCACCGCCTGGTCGACGGCCGGCGTGCTCGGTCCGCTGATCGTCAACTGGATCGCCGACCGGCAGGAGGACGCCGGCAAGCACGGCTCGTCGCTGTACACCCTGTCCCTGTTCATCATGATCGGGCTGCTCGCCGTCGGCTTCGTCGCCAACGAACTAGTCCGGCCCGTCGACGCCCGCCACCACCACGTCCCCGCCCCGAGGGAGGCCGCCGATGTCACAGCCCGACAGCAGTCAGAGTCCGCCTGACCGGCGCCCGCTCATCGCCTTCGCCTGGCTGTGGGTGGGGGCGCCCCTCGTCTACGGACTGTACGAACTCGTGCAGAAGGCGACGCAGCTGTTCACCAAGTAGTCGGGGCGTCTCCCCAAGTAGTCGCGGCGTCTCCCCACGTGACCGTGGCCTTTCGCCGCGCAGGCGCTCGGCTCGCCACGCGGGCGTGCGGCGATTGCTCGGGCGTCCGAGGGTTAGAGGGAAGCCGACAAGGCTGGTGCGGGTTTCCTGTCGCATCACCTGTCCTCGTACCCGTGAGTCACTCATCAGACTGGAGGATCTCGCTACCCACGGCAACGAGAGGGATCCCCCCATGAACGGCTCGCGCATCGCCGCCGTCGGCCACTACCAGCCCGCCAAGGTGCTCACCAACGAGGACCTGGCGGGCCTGGTCGACACCAGCGACGAGTGGATCAGGAGCCGGGTGGGCATCCGCACACGGCACATCGCCGGGCCCGACGAGCCCGTGGACGAGCTGGCAGCGCACGCCGCCGCCAAGGCGCTCGCGGCGGCCGGGCTCACGCCCGGCGACATCGACCTGGTGCTGGTGGCGACCTCCACGGCCGTCGACCGCTCGCCCAACATGGCCGCCCGGGTCGCCGCCCGCCTCGGCATCCCGCAGCCGGCCGCGATGGACGTCAACGTCGTGTGCGCCGGCTTCACCCACGCGCTGGCCACCGCCGACCACACCGTCCGCGCGGGCGCCGCGACCCGGGCCCTGGTCATCGGGGCCGACAAGATGTCCGAGGTCGCCGACTGGAGCGACCGCACCACCTGCGTGCTCGTCGGCGACGGCGCGGGGGCGGCCGTGGTCGAGCCCTGTCCCGACGGCGTCGAGCCCGGCATCTCGCCCGTGCTGTGGGGATCGGTGCCCGAGATGGGCAACGCCGTGCGCATCGAGGGCCAGCCCGCGCGGTTCGCCCAGGAGGGGCAGAGCGTCTACCGCTGGGCCACCACCCGGCTGCCGCCCCTGGCACGGCAGGCCTGCGAGCGGGCGGGCCTGGCTCCGGCGGACCTCGCCGCCGTCGTCCTGCACCAGGCGAACCTGCGCATCATCGAGCCCCTCGCGCAGAAGATCGGCGCCGTCAACGCGGTGGTCGCGCGCGATGTCACCGAATCGGGCAACACCTCCGCCGCCAGCATTCCGCTCGCCTTCTCCAAGCTGGTCGAGCAGGGCGTGATCAGCACCGGGGACCCGGTGCTGCTGTTCGGCTTCGGCGGCAACCTGTCGTACGCGGGACAGGTCGTACGCTGCCCCTGAGGCGTCCTGTCTCCTGCCCGTCCCGCTGCGCCCGTCCTCTGTGCCCTGTGCCCTGTGCCCTGTGCCCGGTGTCCGTCTCGCTGTCGGGCCCGGCTTCGGGTTTCGTCGGGCCTGACTTCGTATGCGTCGGGCCCGACTTCGGCTTCGTCGGCCCCACATCGTCTACAGTGCGCCGTAGACTGTAGACGAAAGACAATCGATACTCGGCTGAGGACAGGCGGCGCGCGGCGTTTCGGCCGCAGCCGCCCGGTGCTGCCCAGGAGGGGGACCGACCGATGTTGTCGAGAGGACTGCCGCAGGGCGCGGTGCCCAAGCTCGAACGGCCCGGCCCGCTGCGCGACCGCGTCTACGAGGCGCTGCTCGAACTCATCACCACCCGCGCCCTCGAGCCCGGCCAGCACCTCGTCGAGAGCGAGCTCGCCAACCTCCTCGGCGTCTCCCGGCAGCCGGTGCGCGAGGCGCTGCAGCGGCTGAACACCGAGGGCTGGGTCGACCTCAGACCTGCCCAGGGTGCGTTCGTGCACGAGCCGACCGAGGAGGAGGCCGACCAACTCCTCACCGTCCGCACGCTGTTGGAGGCCGAGGCCGCCAGCCTCGCCGCCCTGCACGCGGACGCGGCCGGCCTCGCCGCCCTGGACGCCCTGCTGGCCAAGGGCATGAAGGCCGTCGCCGACGACGACGTGGACGCCGCCGTCGCCCTCAACGCCCGGTTCCACGCGAAGATCATGCAGCTCGCGGGCAACAAGGTCCTCGCCGAACTCGCGGCCCAGGTAGACCGCCGGGTGCGCTGGTACTACACGCCGGTGGCCCGCCAGCGCGGCCGGCAGTCGTGGATCGAGCACCGGGACCTCATCCACGCGATCACCGCCCGCGACGGGTATGAGGCCGCCCGGCTCATGCGCGAGCACACGGAGCACACCCGGCGCTCCTATCACGAGCGCGCCAAGTCCTGAACGCTCCGCGGACGCAGACCCCGACGGGCCTCGACCGCCAGCATCGCCACCAACACCGCGACCAGGGCGAGGAGTTCGGCGACCGCTGAGACGCCCACCCCGAGGAGCACGGCGGCTACGGCGATGAGGGCGGCGGTCAGCCGGAACCGCACCGGACGCAGCCCCAGGGCGACGCGGAAGGCCACGTCGCCGGCGAGGAACAGCGCGACCCCGCCCGCGAGGGCCGACGCCGGCCCCGTGTGCAGATGCTCGGTGAGATGGCCGAGGGTCTTCTTCACCCCTGCGGCCAGATACGCGATGCCGAGCAGCATGGGCAGAAAGGCGTAGTAGTACGCGTTCATCGCCAGCCGGAACCGGGCCGGCGGGGGCGTGGCCCGGAACGTCCTCTCGGCGAGCTCCTCGTCGCGTACGAAGTACGTCCACCACAGCGCGACGGCCAGCGCCAGCGCCAGGAACGCGCCGCCGAACAGGCCGGGCGTCAGCGGAGCGTCCCCCACGCCGATGCCGATCGCGATGACGGACTCGCCGAACGCCACGATGAGCAACAGTCCGTGCCGCTCCACGAAGTGGGCCGGATCCAGACTGCCGAGCTGGGCACGCACCGCGTCCGGCGTCCGTCCGTCCGCATGACCGGGCCCCCGCTCGGCCACGAACGGCGTCACGAACTGCAGTGCCAGCGCCAGCACCCACAGTCCGTCCGCCGCCAGAGAGCCGACCGTGCCCGCCGCCGTCACCGACAGCGCGGCCATCGCGTTCGGCACGCCGTACCAGATCGAGTCCCTGCCGTGGCTGCGCGTGTACAGGGCGGTGTGCACGACCACCACCAGCAGGAATCCGAGCCCGAACACCACCCCGCCGTCGTCGAAGACCCGCGGGATCGCCAGCGCGCACACCAGGAACCCGCCCATGCCGAGCATCAGCAGCAGCCGGCGCGAAGGGCGGTCGGGCGGCACCTGGTTGGTGAGGTACGCGTAGGCGCCGTACATCCAGAACAGCACGGTGAAGATCAGCGCGACCCGGGCCGCCGTGGCGAACGACAGGTCGGCGGCGAGCAGCACGGTGAGCTGGGTGAGCGTGAAGACGAAGACGAGGTCGAAGAACAGCTCGAGAGTGGTGACTCTGCGACCGGGCGTGTCCGGTACGGCGCTCATGTGAATCCCCCTGTGGTGATGGTGTGTTGGTGATCGTAGGGGGAGGTCGGGGCGGTCGGGACGGCGCCGGTGTGGGCGGGCGGGGCGGTTCCGGCGGGAGCCGGGCCGGCCTGTGCCGTGTCTCTTTGTCCTGTGAGTGGGGAAAGTTAACGGCAATCCGTGCACAGATTCTTCCCAGGTTCGGAAACCGCTGCTACGTTCCCTACGAAAGCCCGACACTGGTGGCCGAATCGAGGCGGGGAGGGGCTCGTGAGACGTATGACGGCACGACCCGCGAACGCTCATCAGGCCCGCCTGCTCAAGCTGTTGCGGGACAGTGGCCCCAACTCCCGTGCCCAGTTGGGCGATCAGGTCGACCTGTCACGGTCCAAGCTGGCCGTGGAGGTGGACCGGCTGCTGGAGACGGGGCTGGTCGTGGCCGACGGACTCGCCGCCTCGCGCGGCGGCCGCCGCTCCCACAACGTCCGGCTCAACCCCGGACTGCGCTTCCTCGGCGTGGACATCGGCGCGACCTCGGTCGACGTCGCGGTCACCAACGCCGAACTGGAGACCCTCGGACACCTCAACCAGCCCCTCGACGTACGTGAGGGCCCGGTCGCGGTGTTCGAGCAAGTCCTGTCCATGGCCGCGAAGTTGAAGGCGACGGGACTCGCCGAGGGCTTCGACGGCGCCGGCATCGGGGTGCCCGGGCCGGTCCGCTTTCCCGAGGGCGTGCCGGTGGCGCCGCCGATCATGCCGGGCTGGGATGGCTTCCCCGTACGGGAGGCGCTCAGCCAGGAGCTCGGCTGCCCCGTCATGGTCGACAACGACGTGAACCTCATGGCGATGGGGGAGCAGCACGCGGGCGTGGCCCGCACCGTCGCCGACTTCCTCTGCGTCAAGATCGGCACCGGCATCGGCTGCGGCATCGTCGTCGGCGGCCAGGTGTACCGCGGTACGACCGGCAGCGCGGGCGACATCGGGCACATCCAGGCCGTGCCCGACGGACGACCCTGCGCCTGCGGCAACCGGGGCTGCCTGGAAGCCCACTTCAGCGGCGCGGCGCTGGCCCGCGACGCGGTGGACGCGGCCCGCCAGGGCCTCTCGGCGGAACTCGCCGCGCGGCTGGAGGCGAACGGCGACCTGACCGCCGTGGACGTCGCCGCCGCGGCCGCCGCGGGCGACGCCACCTCCCTCGCGCTGATCCGCGAGGGCGGCGACCGGGTCGGCCAGGTCATCGCCGCCCTCGTCTCGTTCTTCAACCCCGGTCTGGTGGTGATCGGCGGCGGGGTGACCGGCCTCGGCCACACCCTGCTCGCCGCCGTTCGCACCCAGGTCTACCGCCAGTCGCTGCCCCTGGCGACCGGCAACCTGCCCATCGTCCTGGGGGAGTTGGGCCCCACCGCGGGTGTGATCGGCGCGGCCCGCCTGATCAGCGACCACCTCTTCTCACCCGCCTGAACCCGCCGCCTCTCGCCGCCCTGCACCTGCACTCCACCTGCACTGCACAGTCCTGCCTGGCCCTGACCTGACCTGACCTGACCCGCCCTGCTCTGACCTGCCTTGTTCTGCCCTGCCCTGCTCCGAGAACGTCTCGTTCTGCCCTGAAACCGGCCCGCACGTCCGCCGAGGGGAACCCACATGGCACCAGAACCACCGCTGCTCAGCATGTCCGGCATCACCAAGTCCTTCCCCGGAGTCCGGGCGCTGGACGGCGTCGACCTCGCCGTCCAGGCCGGTGAGGTCCACTGTCTGCTCGGCCAGAACGGCGCCGGGAAGTCCACCCTCATCAAGGTCCTGGCCGGAGCCCACCAGCCCGACGACGGTGTCATCCGCTGGCAGGGCGACCCCGTCACCCTGCGCTCGCCGATCGCTGCCATGCGCCTCGGCATCGCCACCATCTACCAGGAACTCGACCTGGTGGAGCACCTGTCGGTGGCCGAGAACGTCCACCTGGGCCATGAGCCCACGACCGCCGGATTCGTCGTACGAGGCAAAGTCGCCCGCGCGTCAACAGCCGCCCTGTTGAAGCGACTTGGGCACCCGGAGATCGATCCGGCCCGTCTGGTGGGCGAGTTGTCGGCGGCCCAGCGGCAGATCGTCTCCATGGCGCGGGCCCTCTCCCACGACGTACGGCTCATCGTGATGGACGAGCCGTCCGCCGCGCTCGACCCCGACGAGGTCGACAACCTCTTCCGGATCGTCGGCGACCTCACCGCCGACGGCGTCGCCGTCGTCTACATCTCGCACCGCCTGGAGGAGATCCGCCGCATCGGCGACCGGGTGACCGTGCTGAAGGACGGCCGCGCGGTGGCCGGCGGGCTGCCCGCCAGGGCGACGCCGACCCGTGAGGTCGTGGCGCTGATGACGGGACGCAACGTCGAGTACGTCTTCCCCCGGCGGCCCGGGGCGGACGTGCCGGCGGACGCCGCGGTGGACGCGGCGGGTGCCGGGAAGCCGGTGCTGGAGGTGCGAGGGCTCGCCCGGGACGGCGAGTTCGCCCCCCTCGACCTGACCGTGCGCCCCGGCGAGATCGTGGGCCTCGCCGGGCTGGTCGGCTCGGGGCGCTCGGAGATCCTGGAGACGATCTACGGGGCGCGCAGGCCCAGTGCAGGCCAAGTCCTCGTCGAGGGGCGTCCGTTGAGGCCGGGCAGTGTTCGCGCGGCGGTCCGCGCCGGGCTCGGGCTGGCCCCCGAGGAGCGCAAGGCTCAGGCCCTGCTGATGCTGGAGTCCGTCACCCGCAACGTCTCCGTCTCCTCCCTGCCCCGGTTCGCGCGCGGCGGCTGGATCGACCGGCACGCCGAACGCAGGGCGGCGCGCGCGGCGACCCGTGAACTGTCCCTGCGGCCCGACGACCCGTCCGTGCCGGTACGCACCCTGTCCGGCGGCAATCAGCAGAAGGCCGTCCTGGCGCGCTGGCTGCTGCGCGGCTGCAAGATCCTGCTGCTCGACGAACCGACCCGAGGCGTCGACGTCGGCGCCCGCGCCGAACTGTATGCGGTCGTCCGCCGACTCGCCGACGAGGGACTCGCCGTGCTGCTGGTCTCCAGCGAGGTGCCCGAGGTGCTCGGCCTCGCCGACCGTGTGCTGGTGCTCCGCGAGGGACGCGTCGTCCACACGGCGCCCGCCCGCGAGCTGGACGAACACCGTGTACTCGACCTCGTCATGGAAGGAAGCCCGGCGTCATGACGCAGCCCGTCTCCCCGCCGCGGGAGAGCACCGACAAGGTGCCGCACACCCAACGCCCCTCCTGGCACGGCCTGGTGGCCCGAGCCGACGTCCGCACCCTCTCCCTGCTGGGCGTGCTCGCCGCGCTGATCGTCATCGGCGGGGTCACCAAGCCCGCCGAGTTCCTCGACACCCGCAACCTCCAACTCGTCCTCACCCAGGCCTCGGTGATCGGCGTCGTCACCGTCGGCATGACCTTCGTCATCACCTCCGGCGGCATCGACCTCTCGGTCGGCGCTATCGTCGCCCTCTCCTCCGTATGGGCGACCACCGTCGCCACCCAGGAGTACGGCTTCGCGGGCATCCTCTTCACCGCGGTGCTCGTCGGCCTGGGCTGCGGCCTGGTCAACGGAGTCCTCGTCGCCTACGGCGGGATGGTCCCCTTCATCGCCACCCTCGCCATGCTCGCCTCGGCCCGCGGACTCGCCCTGCAGCTCACCGACGGCAAGACGCAGATCGTCACCATCGGCAGCGTCCTCGACCTCGGCGAGCGCGACGCGTATGTCCTCGGCGTACCGCCCCTCGTGATCGTCTTCGCGATCGTGACCGTCATCGGCTGGCTGCTGCTGAACCGCACCACGTTCGGCCGGCGCACGGTCGCCGTCGGCGGCAATGCGGAGGCCGCCCGGCTCGCCGGCATCGACGTACGGCGTCAGCGGCTGTATCTCTACCTGCTGTCCGGGGCCTGCTGCGGCATCGCCGCCTTCCTGCTGATCATCCTGTCCGGCTCGGGCCAGAACACCAACGGCAACCTCTACGAGCTCGACGCCATCGCGGCCGCGATCATCGGCGGCACGCTGCTCAGCGGGGGTCGCGGCACCATCACCGGCTCGGTGCTCGGCGTGCTGATCTTCACCACGATCACCAACATCTTCGCCCTGAACAACCTGCAGAGCGACGTCCAGCAGATCGCCAAGGGCGCGATCATCGTCGCCGCCGTGCTGGTCCAGCGCCGTACCGCGAGCACGACCTGAGGAAAGGGTTCCACGCCATGCCAGAGCCGACGTCTTTCACCAGCCGTTTCACGAGTCGCAGAGGGCTGCTCTTCGGGGCCGCCGCCGTCTCCGCCGGCACCGTCCTCGTGGGTTGCACCAGCAATGAGTCCAAGGATGAGGAACCGGCCGGCAACGACCAGCCGGCCGCCGACGGCAAGCCCGGCAAGCAGGTCACCATCGGCTTCGCCGGACCGCAGGCCGACCACGGCTGGCTCAACGCCATCAACGACAACGCCGAGAGCCGCGCCAAGAAGTACTCCGACGTCACCCTGGAGATCACCGAGGGGTCCAACGACACCGCCCAGCAGATCGGCCAGATCGAGACCCTCATCAACAAGAAGGTCGACGTCCTGGTCGTCCTGCCCGCCGACGGCAAGGCCCTGACCCAGGTCGGGCTGAAGGCGATGCGCGCGGGCATCCCGGTCGTCAACCTCGACCGCATCTTCAACACCCCTCAGGCGTACCGGTGTTGGATCGGCGGCGACAACTACGGCATGGGCCTCAACGCCGGGCACTACATCGGCGAGAAGCTCAAGGACACATCCGACGCCCGGGTGATCGAGCTGGCGGGCCTGGACAACCTGGAGCTGACCAAACAGCGCACCCAGGGCTTCGACGACGCCCTGAAGAACTACCCCAACATCAAGAAGGTGGCCCGCCAGGCCGCCGAGTTCACGGTCGAGTCGGGACAGGCCAAGATGGCCCAACTCCTGCAGGCCCAGTCGAAGTTCGACGCGCTGTGGAACCACGACGACGACCAGGGCGTGGGCGCGCTGCGCGCCATCGAACAGGCCGGGCGCGACGACTTCCTGATGGTCGGCGGTGCGGGCGCCCTCTCCGCCTTCCAGGCGATCAAGCGGGACGACGGCGTACTCAAGGCGACCGTTCTCTACCCGCCGACCATGGCCGCCTCCGCCATCGACCTCGCCCGTGCCCTCGGCCAGGGCAAGGGCGTCGGCGGCCTCGCCGAGTACGAGATCCCCTCGTCGATCACCCTCTACTCGGCGGTCGTCGACAAGGACAACGTCGACCAGTACATGCCCACCGGCTTCCAGTGAGGCGCGCCGCGCTGGGCGGAGGGCGGCAGGCGCCGTCGGCCACCGGGCAGGGCCTCGCACGCCGACCGGCCATCCGCCGAAGCACGTTCGACAGGCGAGGCGGCGTCCATCGCCTTTCTGCGCGGCGCGCCCCGTAGCCGTCGGCAGCCGTCCGCCGGACGCACCGCACCCCCACCGCGCCACGACGACGAGGAGGACATCCGCATGGAACAGCCGCAACAGTCAGCGGGACCGGAGGCCGGCGGGCCGCCGCTCCGCGTGGGCATGGTCGGCTACGCCTTCATGGGCGCCGCCCACTCCCAGGGCTGGCGCACCGCGGGCCGCGTCTTCGACCTGCCCCGCAGTCCGGTCCTCGCCGTGCTCTGCGGCCGCGACGCCTCGGCCGTGCGCGCGGCGGCCGACCGGCACGGCTGGGCGGCGACCGAGACCGACTGGCGGGCCCTGATCGCCCGGGACGACGTCGACCTGGTCGACATCTGCACCCCCGGCGACAGCCACGCGGAGATCGCCGTCGCCGCGCTGGCCGCCGGCAAGCACGTCCTGTGCGAGAAGCCCCTGGCGAACACCGTCGAGGAGGCCGAGCTCATGGCAGGGGCCGCCGAAACCGCCTTCACGCGCGGCCAGTTGGCGATGGTCGGCTTCAACTACCGTCGCGTGCCCGCCATCGCCCTCGCCCGGCGGATGGTCGCCGAGGGCAGGCTGGGCACGCTGCGGCACGTGCGGGTGACGTACCTTCAGGACTGGCTGGTCGACCCCGACTTCCCGCTGACCTGGCGGCTGCGCAGGGAGCTCGCCGGCTCCGGCTCGCTCGGCGACCTGGGCGCGCACATCGTCGACCTCGCCCAGCACCTGGCGGGCGAGCGGCTCGCCGGGGTCTCCGCGCTCACCGAGACCTTCGTACGACAGCGCCCGCTGCCCGGCGAAGCGGTGAACGGGTCGACCGGCGAGGCGATGACCGGGCCGGCGGCCGGGTCGAGGGGCGGGCCGACGAGCGGGCCGGCCGCCGTGTCCACCGTCGGCGCAGGCGCAGGCGCAGGCGCAGGCGCAGGCGCAGGCGCAGGCATCGGCACAGGCACGGGCAAAGGCGCTGGAACCCCCACTGGCGCGGTCACCGTCGACGACGCCGCCCTGTTCACCGGCCGCTTCACCTCCGGCGCCCTCGCCTCCTTCGAGGCGACCCGGTACGCCACCGGGCGCAAGAACGCCCTGCGCATCGAACTCAACGGCGAGCGCGGCTCGTTGGCGTTCGATCTGGAACGCCTCAACGAACTCTGGTACCACGACGCCACCGAGCCCGGCACGCACGCGGGCTTCCGCCGCATCCTCGTCACCGAGCCCGACCACCCCTACCTGGCCGCCTGGTGGCCCCCGGGCCACGGCCTCGGCTACGAGCACACCTTCGTCCACCAGGCCCGCGACCTGGTGCACGCGGTCGCCGAGGGCCGCCGCCCCGAACCCTCCTTCGCCGACGGACTGCAGGTGCAGCGCGTCCTGGCGGCGGTGGAGGAGAGCGCCGAGAAGAACTCCGTCTACACCCCGATCCCCACCCCGACAGCGCACTGAGGAGGGCTTGGAGCATGCCGCGCAGGTTCACGCTCTTCACCGGCCAGTGGGCCGACCTTCCCCTGGAGGAGGTCTGCCGACTCGCCCGCGACTTCGGCTACGACGGCCTCGAACTCGCCTGCTGGGGCGACCACTTCGAGGTCGACAAGGCCCTCGCGGACCCCGGCTATGTCGCCTCCCGCCACCAACTCCTCGACAAGTACGGGCTGAAGTGCTGGGCGATCTCCAACCACCTGGTGGGCCAGGCGGTCTGCGACGCCCTCATCGACGAACGCCATCAGGCCATCCTGCCTGCCCGCATCTGGGGCGACGGCGAGCCGGAAGGCGTACGGCGGCGGGCGGCGGCGGAGATCGCCGACACCGCGCGGGCCGCCGCGGCCCTCGGCGTCGACACCGTGGTCGGCTTCACCGGCTCCGCCATCTGGCATCTCGTGGCGATGTTCCCGCCCGTGCCCGAGTCGATGATCGAGCGCGGCTACCAGGACTTCGCCGACCGCTGGAACCCGATCCTGGACGTCTTCGACGCGCAGGGCGTGCGCTTCGCGCACGAGGTCCACCCCAGCGAGATCGCCTACGACTACTGGACGACCGTACGCACCCTGGACGCCGTCGACCGTCGACCGGCGTTCGGTCTCAACTTCGACCCGAGCCATTTCGTGTGGCAGGACCTGGACCCGGTCGGCTTCCTGTGGGACTTCCGGGACCGGATCTACCACGTCGACTGCAAGGAGGCCCGCAAGCGCCTCGACGGGCGCAACGGCCGCCTCGGCTCCCATCTGCCCTGGGGCGACCCGCGGCGCGGCTGGGACTTCGTCTCCGCCGGGCACGGCGACGTCCCCTGGGAGGACGTCTTCCGGATGCTGCGGTCCATCGACTACCAGGGCCCCGTCTCCGTGGAGTGGGAGGACGCCGGCATGGACCGGCTCCAGGGCGCCCCCCAGGCCCTGACCCACCTCAAGGCCTACGACTTCGAGCCGCCGTCGGCCTCCTTCGACGCGGCCTTCGGCAACTGAGGCACAGACAAAGCTCCCTGACTGATCGTCACGTTCCGGGATGACGGCGCATCCCGGGGTACGCACCCGCCCGTACAACCAGCCCCATCCTGGAGGCACCCGTGCACGGGAACGACCCCACCACCGGCACCGGCAGAACCGAGATCCGCAGACGACGACGTCCGCTGCGCAGAGCGCTCGCCCTGATGTGCGGCGCCCTGCTGGCCGGCGCGTCCCTCACGCTCACCGCACCCCAGGCCGGCGCAGCCGTCGCCGACCCGGCGAGCCCCGAGGCCGCCGCGACCCCCGCAGCCGCCTCAGCGACCGCGGCCGAGGACTTCCAGCAGGTCACCCTCGCCAAGGGCGAGGCGGAGGTCGGCGAGCCCATGTCGCTCGCCGTGCTGCCCGACCGCTCGGTCCTGCACACCTCGCGCGACGGCGAACTCCGCCTCACCGACGCGGCCGGCAACACCCGACTGGCCGGCAAGCTCGACGTCTACGCGCACGACGAGGAGGGCCTCCAAGGCATCGGCGTGGACCCGGACTTCACCGCCAACCGCTTCATCTACCTGTACTACGCACCCCCGTTGGACACCCCGGCAGGCGACGCCCCGGAGACCGGCACGGCCGCCGACTTCGCCCCCTTCGACGGCGTCAACCGCCTCTCCCGCTTCGTGCTGAAGACCGACGGCACGCTCGACACCGCGAGCGAGACGAAGATCCTCGACGTGTCCGCCTCCCGCGGCCTGTGCTGCCATGTCGGCGGCGACATCGACTTCGACGCGACGGGGAACCTCTACCTGTCCACCGGCGACGACACCAACCCGTTCCAGTCGGACGGTTTCACTCCCATCGACGAGCGCGACGGCCGCAACCCCGCCTTCGACGCCCAGCGATCCGCCGGCAACACCAACGACCTGCGCGGCAAGATCCTGCGCATCAAGGTCGCCGCCGACGGCTCGTACACGATCCCCGACGGCAACCTCTTCCCCGTAGGCACGCAGAAGACGCGGCCCGAGATCTATGCGATGGGTTTCCGCAACCCGTTCCGCTTCAGCGTCGACCGGGCCACCGGCATCCTCTACGTCGGCGACTACGGCCCCGACGCCGGCGCCGCCGACCCGGCCCGCGGACCGGCCGGGCAGGTCGAGTTCGCACGGGTCACCGGCCCCGGAAACTTCGGCTGGCCGTACTGCACGGGGGCCAACGACCCTTACGTGGACTACGACTTCGCGACCGGTGCGTCCGGCGCCTCCTTCGACTGCGCCGCCCCGAAGAACACCTCGCCGCACAACACCGGCCTCACCGACCTGCCCCCGGCCCAGCCCGCCTGGATCCCGTACAACGGCCCGTCCGTGCCCGAGTTCGGCGACGGCTCCGAATCCCCGATGGGCGGCCCCGTCTACCACTACGACGCCTCGCTCGACTCGCCGGTGAAGTTCCCGCAAGCGTATGACGGGAGTTTCTTCGCCGGGGAGTTCGGCCGCCGTTGGATCAAGCGGATCGCCAGTGACGCCGACGGCACGGTGCAGTCGATCAGCCCCGTCCCGTGGACCGGCACCCAGATCATGGACATGGCCTTCGGACCCGACGGCGCGCTGTACGTCCTCGACTACGGCACCGCGTGGTTCGGCGGCGACGAGCACTCGGCCCTGTACCGCATCGAGAACGCCACAGACGGCCACTCCCCGGTCGCGCAGGCGGCGGCGGACCGCACCTCCGGACAGGCCCCGCTGAAGGTGCGCTTCTCCGCCGCGGGCACGAGCGACCAGGACGGCGACGCGCTCACCTATCGCTGGGACTTCGGCGACGGCGTCACCTCCACCGCGGCCGCCCCGACCCACAAGTACCGCGAGAACGGCACGTACACCGCGACCCTGACCGCCGAGGACGCCTCCGGCCGCACCGGCAGCGCGAGCGTGCAGGTCGTCGTCGGCAACACCGCGCCCACGGTGGTGCTGCGCACTCCGAAGGACGGACAGCTCTTCAGTTTCGGCGACGCCATCCCGTTCACCGTGCGGGTCGCCGACCCCGAGGACGGCCGGACCGTCGACTGCTCCAAGGTCAAGGTCACCTTCGTCCTCGGCCACGACAGCCACGGCCACCCGATGACCTCGGCCAACGGCTGCACCGGCACCCTGCAGACCAGCGCCGACGGCGGCCACGACGAGGACGCCGACATCTTCGGAGTCCTCGACGCCGAGTACACCGACGGCGGAGGCGGCGGCCAGGCCCCGCTCACCTCGCACGACCAGAACGTCCTCCAGCCCCGCCACCGCCAGGCAGAGCACTTCGGCGACCAGTCCGGAGTCTCGGTGATCGCCAAGGACAGTGCGCACGGCGCGAAGACCGTCGGCGACATCGACCACGGCGACTGGATCTCCTTCACGCCGTACGCGCTCGGCAACGCCACGAAGATCACCGCCCGGGTCTCCTCCGGCGGCGCGGGCGGCAGGCTCGAGATCCGCGCCGGCTCCCCGACGGGCACCCTGCTCGGCAGGGCCACCGTGCCGGTGACCGGCGGCTGGGACGCCTTCCAGGACGTCAGCGCGAACCTGTCCCGCGCACCGAAGGGCACCACCACCCTCTACCTGGTCTTCAAGGGCGGCACGGGCGCGCTGTTCGACGTGGACGACTTCACCTTCACGACCGGCTGAGAGGAGGGGACGGGATGCACTCAACCAGCCGACTGGCGACCGCGGTCGTGGGCGCCGCGCTGCTCCTCGGCTGCGTCTCGGGACCGGCCTCCTCGCACCCCGGGGACGCCGGGAAGCGGTTGCTGGTGTTCTCCAAGACGGCCGGCTTCCGGCACGACTCCCTCCCCGAGGGGGTCGAGGCGGTGCAGCAGCTCGGCGAGACGAGCGGCTTCACGGTCGACGCGACCGAGGACGCGGGCGCGTTCACGGCGAAGAACCTACGGCGCTACGACGCCGTCGTGTTCCTCTCGACCACGGGCGACGTCCTCGACGCGGCCCAGCAGCGCGCCTTCGAGGGCTACATCCGGCACGGCGGCGGCTACGTCGGCATCCACGCGGCTGCCGACACCGAGTACGACTGGCCGTTCTACGGCGGCCTCGTCGGCGCCTACTTCCAGTCGCACCCGGCGATCCAGCCCGCGACCGTGGACGTCGAGGACCGCGCCCACCCGGCGACGTCGGGACTGGCCCGGACCTGGGACCGCACCGACGAGTGGTACGACTACCGCTCGAACCCGAGGGATCGGGTCCACGTCCTCGCCTCGCTCGACGAGTCCTCGTACACCGGCGGCACGATGGACGGCGACCATCCGATCGCCTGGTGCCAGAACTACCAGGGCGGCCGCGCCTTCTACACGGGCGGCGGCCACACGAAGGAGTCGTACGCCGAACCCGCGTTCCGCGCCCACCTGTTGGGCGGAATCCGCTGGGCCGCGGGTGACGCCCAGGCCGACTGCCGCCCGGAGAACGGCTACCGGCCGCTGTTCGACGGCAGCTCCCTCACCGGCTGGCGGCAGGCGGGCCCGGGCTCCTTCACCCTGTCCGACGACGGCACGCTCACGTCGACCGGCGGCATGGGCCTGCTCTGGTACGCCACCTCCGGCTTCACCTCGTACTCCCTGAAGCTCGACTGGAAGACGGCCGGCGACGACAACTCCGGTGTGTTCGTGGGCTTCCCGCCCTCGGACGATCCCTGGTCGGCCGTGGACAACGGGTACGAGATCCAGATCGACGCCACCGACACGCCGGAGAAGACCACCGGCGCCGTCTACGGCTTCCGGTCCGCCGACCTGAAGAAGCGCGACCGCGCGCTGAACCCGCCGGGGGAGTGGAACACGTACGAGATCCGCGTGGAGGGCGAGCGCCTCCGCGTCTGGCTCAACGGCGTGCAGATCAACGACTTCACCAACACCGATCCCGCCCGGAGCCTGCGCGACGGACACCTCGGCCTGCAGAACCACGGAGCCGACGACCAGGTGTCCTTCCGCGACGTCCGCATCAGGGAACTGCCCGCCCAGGGCGACTGAGCGGCGGCGGGCGGGAGACGCCGTACTCCCGCCCGCCGTCACCACCACATCCTCGCCCTCTGCGTTCTCTCTCCTCGCTTCTCCCTTCCTTCTCCGTTCTCGGGGTTCGCGCACGACAAGGAGGCTGCCCATGTCCGCGCCCCTCTCCCGTCCTCCTCGCGTCGGCGTCTGGCTGATCGGCGCCCGCGGTTCCGTGGCCACCACCGTGGTCGCGGGGTGCGCCGCCGTCACCGCCGGCCTGCATCCTCCGACGGGCCTGGTCACCGAGACGCCCGCCTTCGCCGACAGCGCCCTGCCGGCCCTGTCGTCCCTCGTCTTCGGCGGCCACGACACGACCGACTGCCCCCTGCCCAAACGCGCCGAGCACCTCGCCGCCGGCGGAGTCCTCCCGGCCGGCCTCCCCTCCGCCGTGAGCGCCGAACTCACCGCCGCCGACGCCGAGATCAGACCGGGCGGCCCGCTCCCGGGAGACACCCGCAGCGAGGAGTCGCTGATCGCCGCCTTCACCGCCGACATCCAGGACTTCGTACGGCGGTGCGGTCTGGCCCGTGCGGTGGTGGTGAACGTGGCCTCCACCGAGCCCGCCGCGCCCGGCCCCGCCCTCCCACCGAGCTCGCTGTACGCGGCGGCCGCCCTGCGCGTGGGCTGCCCGTACGTGAACTTCACCCCGTCCACCGGGCTGCACCATCCCGCGCTGGCCCCGGCGGCGCAAACGAGCGGCCTGCCGTACGCCGGCCGCGACGGCAAGACCGGGCAGACGCTGCTGCGCTCCGTCCTGGGACCGATGTTCAGCCGACGGGCTCTCACGGTCCGCGCCTGGTCCGGCGTCAACCTCCTGGGCGGCGGGGACGGCGCGGCCCTGGCCGACCCGGCCGCCGCCGAGGCGAAGAACGCGGGCAAGGAACGCGTCCTCGCCGACACCCTCGGCGCGGTCCCCGAGGGGCGGGTCCACATCGACGACGTCCCCGCTCTCGGCGACTGGAAGACCGCCTGGGACCACATCGCCTTCGACGGCTTCCTCGGCGCCCGCATGATCCTCCAGACCATCTGGCAGGGCTGCGACTCGGCCCTCGCGGCGCCCCTCGTCCTCGACCTCGCCCGGCTCACCGCCCGGGCCCATGAACACGGCCTGTCCGGACCACTCGCCGAACTCGGCTTCTTCTTCAAGGACCCGGTGGGCGAGGCGCCGTCGGGCCTGGCGGAGCAGTACGCCGAACTGGAGCGGTTCGGTCGGCGGTTGGAGTCGGCGAGGTGAGCGGGGGAGGGACCGTGCGCGGTGGAGAGGCGGGGCGTGGGGTCGGCGGGCCCGCGTTCGCACAGACGGCGTGCGGTTCGACGTCCTCCGGGGACGGCCCCGTCACGGGGAACGGCCGGCCCATACCGCGTCCCAGGGGTACGACGGGCAAGGCCCGCCTGCACGACTGGGCCGAACTCCTCCGCCTGCCCGCCCTGTTCACCGTCCCCGGGGACGCACTGGCGGGCGCGGCCGCACTCACCGCTCACCCCGACCACCGCACCCTGCTCGCCATCGGTTCCTCCCTCTGTCTGTACGAGGCCGGCATGGCCCTCAACGACTGGGCGGACCGCGCCGAGGACGCCGTCGAACGCCCCCACCGCCCCCTCCCCTCCGGCCGCGTCGGCCCGACCGCCGCGTTCACGGCGGCCTGCGCCTTCACGGCCGCGGGGCTCGCCCTGGCCGCCCGGGCAGGCCGTCCGGCACTGACGGTCGCAGCTCCCCTTGCAGCGACCGTCTGGGCCTACGACCTCGCGCTGAAACACACGCCGGCAGGTTCGTTCGCCATGCGCCGAGCAGGAGGTCCAGGCCACGGGCGGCGGGGCCGTCGCCCGGCATATATCCCGCCGGCCCGCCTGACCGTCCCGCTGGCCACGGCCCTGGCCGCCGCCTACGCCCTGTCCACGGCCCGCCCCTACCTGCACGCCGCCCTCAACCCGTCACCTCCCCTCACCCAACGAGCCGTCTCCGCCGGCATCCGCGCCACGATCCCCCTCCAAGCCGCCCTCGCCGCCCGCTCCGGAGCCACCGTCACCCCGCTGCTCACCGTGGCCCTGGTCCCCGTCGCCCGGAGACTCGCGAGGCGGGTGAGCATCACATGAACCCCGAGCCTGTGAACCCCGAGCCGATGAACGCCGAGCCCATGAACCTCCGGCCCATGAACCTCGGGTCCACGGGGCCCAGGCCCACAGAGCCCAGGCCCACGACACCCGGGTCCACGGGGCGCGGGCCCACGGCACCCGGGTCCACGGGGCCCAGGCCCACGGCACCCGGGCCCGCGACGCCCACGCCCCTGACCCCCGCGCCCCTGAACCCGGGACCTGTGGAGCCCGGGCATGCGAGCCCGAGCCCCACGCGCCCCGGCGACGCCACCGCGCGCTCCCTCCGCTTCGGCTACGGCACCAACGGCCTTGCCGACCTGCGCCTCGACGACGCCCTCGCCCTGCTCGCCGACCTGGGCTATGACGGCGTCGGTCTCACCCTCGACCACATGCACCTCGACCCGCTCGCACCGGACCTCGCCGCCCGGACCCGGCGCCTCGCTCACCGCCTGGACGCTCTCGGGCTCGGCGTCACCGTGGAGACCGGCGCCCGCTATGTCCTCGACCCGCGCCGCAAGCACGGCCCCTCCCTCCTGGACCCGGACCCGGACGACCGAGCCCGCCGTGTCGACCTGCTGCTGCGCGCCGTCCGGGTCGCCGCCGACCTCGGCGCTCACGCCGTCCACTGCTTCAGCGGAACCCTCCCGCCCGGCACGGACCCCGACACCGCATGGCAGCGCCTCGCCGAGAGCCTCGCCCCCGTCCTGGACGCCGCCGCGACCGCCGGCGTCCCTCTCGCGATCGAACCCGAACCAGGTCACCTCCTCGCCACCCTCGCCGACTTCCACCGGCTCAGCGGCGCCCTCGGCGACCCGGACCCCCTCGGCCTCACCCTCGACATCGGCCACTGCCAGTGCCTCGAACCCCTCTCTCCCGCCGACTGTGTACGCGCCGCCGCCCCCTGGCTGCGTCACGTCCAGGTCGAGGACATGCGCCGAGGCGTCCACGAGCACCTCCCCTTCGGAGACGGCGAGATCGACTTCCCGCCGGTCCTCGCCGCCCTGTCCGCCGTCGGCTATCGGGGCCTGACGGTCGTCGAACTGCCCCGCCACTCCCACGCCGGACCTCTCCACGCCGAACGCTCCCTCCCGTTCCTCCGCCTCGCGGCAGCCTCCCGCCCGCCTGCCGCCCACCCTGATCCGAGGCCTCCCACGTTCAGCCGTGCCCATCAGCGGCCCTTCCCTTCCGTCACGTCGCCTACGAGTCGCACCGCCCCCGTCCCGAACCCGTCCGTCGCACCAACCGGCGTCCCCTCCGCCACCCCGGAAGGGAGCACCCCATGACCCACCCCCACGCCGACCGGGCAACCCCGGGGACGACGGCAGCGGGACACAAGGGCGCCACCCTCGCCCTCGCCACCGCCGCCCCCGTCCCTCTGGACGCCCTGCGCAGCCACCTCGACACCCACCTCCACGGCCCCGCCCGGGTCTGGTTCCAGCGGGCTCTCGACGAGGCAGCCCGGCAGCCCGGCACCCACGGGCCCATCTCCGTGTGGGAGTTGCGCCTGGCCGAAGCCGGCCGCCGCTGCGGCAGCCGGTACGCCGACGCCGTGCGCGTCCTCATCCTCGACGCGGCCCGCGCCGACCCGGCCGCCCTCACCCGCGTCTATTTCCAGGGCACCGCCGACGAGCGCCGCGCCGTCCTGCACGCCCTGCCCCACCTGGTGCCCGGCCCCGACGCCCTGCCGCTGATCGAGGACGCCCTGCGCACGAACGACACCCGGCTCCTCGCCGCCGCCGTCGGCCCCTACGCCGCCCGCCATCTCGACGCCCACGGCTGGCGCCATGCCGTACTGAAGTGCCTCTTCGCCGGGGTGTCCGTCGACGCGGTGGCGGACCTCGAACACCGGGCCCGCGCCGACGCCGAACTCGCCCGCATGCTCGGCGACCACGCCGCGGAACGCACCGCCGCAGGCCGCCCCGTCCCCCAGGACCTGCGCCGCGTCCTGGCCCTGACCGCGGTAGACCCGCAGGCCGCAGATCCGCAGGCCGCAGATCCGCAGGCCGCAGATCCGCAGGCCGTAGGCCCCCACGCCGTAGGCCCGCACGCCACAGAGCCACATACCGCCGTAGATCTCCCCCGCACGGACCCTCAGTGCCAGGGCGCCAGTCCCCACCGCCCGGCCCACCCCCGCCGCAAGGAGTCCTGATGCGTATCTTCGACCCGCATGTCCATATGACCTCCAGGACCACCGACGACTACGAGGCGATGTACGCGGCCGGTGTCCGCGCCCTCGTCGAACCGTCCTTCTGGCTGGGCCAGCCGCGCACCTCGCCCGCCTCCTTCCTCGACTACTTCGACTCCCTCCTCGGCTGGGAACCCTTCCGCGCCGCCCAGTACGGCATCGCCCACCACTGCACGCTCGCCCTCAACCCCAAGGAGGCGAACGACCCGCGCTGCGTCCCCGTCCTGGACGAGCTGCCCCGCTACCTCGTCAAGGACCAGGTCGTCGCCGTGGGCGAGATCGGCTACGACTCGATGACCCCCGCCGAGGACACCGCCCTCGCCGCCCAGCTCCAGCTGGCCGCCGACCACGAGCTGCCCGCGCTGGTGCACACCCCGCACCGCGACAAGCTCGCCGGTCTGCGCCGCACCCTCGACGTCGTCGGGGAGTCCGCCCTGCCCCCGGAGCGGGTCCTGATCGACCACCTCAGCGAGACCACCGTGAAGGAGGCCAAGGACGCGGGCTGCTGGCTGGGCTTCTCGGTCTATCCGGACACCAAGATGGACGAAGGCCGGATGATCGAGATCCTGCGGACGTACGGGCCGGAACAGGTCCTGGTGAACTCCGCCGCCGACTGGGGCCGCAGCGACCCCCTCAAGACCCGCAGGGTCGGTGACCTGATGCTGGCGCAGGGCTTCGGCGAGGACGACGTCGACCTGGTCCTGTGGCGCAACCCCGTCGCCTTCTACGGGCTCAGCGGCCGCCTGAACCTCGACGTCACCCCCTCCGAGGCGACCCACGAGGGCAACTCGATCCTGCGCGGCGGGGAGTGAGCGATGCGCTTCCGCCACCCCGACGGCAGCACCGTCCACCTCGCCTACTGCACCAACGTCCACCCCGCCGAGACCCTCGACGGTGTCCGTGCCCAACTGCGCGACCACTGCGAACCCGTCCGTCGGCGCCTGGGCCGCGACCGGCTCGGCATCGGCCTGTGGCTCGCCAAGGACGCCGCTCACACCCTGGACACCGACCCGTCCGCCCTGCGCGCCCTGCGCACGGAACTGGACCGGCGCGGCCTCGAGGTCGTCACCCTCAACGGCTTCCCCTACGAGGGCTTCGGCGGCGACGAGGTCAAGTACCGCGTCTACCAGCCGGACTGGTCCGACCCGGCACGCCTCGACCACACCACCGCCCTGGCCCGTATCCTCGCCGGACTCCTCCCCGACGACGTCACCGAGGGCAGCATCTCGACCCTCCCCCTCGGCTGGCGCACCGCCTGGAACGCCGAACGCGCGAAGACGGCCCACTCCGCCCTGCTCACCCTCGCCGACCGCCTCGACGCGCTCGCCGAGCTGACCGGCCGCTCCGTCCGCGTCGGGCTCGAACCGGAGCCCGGCTGCACCGTCGAGACCACCGGCGACGCCCTCGCCCCGCTCACGGCCGTCGGCCACCCGCGCATCGGCGTCTGCATCGACACCTGCCACCTCGCCACCTCCTTCGAAGATCCGCACACCGCCCTGGACGCCCTCGCCGAAGCCCGCGTCCCCGTCGTCAAATCCCAGCTGTCAGCCGCCCTGCACGCAGAACACCCCCGTCTCCCCGCCGTCCGCGAAGCCCTCGCCGCGTTCGACGAACCCCGCTTCCTGCACCAGACCCGCACCGTCACCGCCACCGGTCTGCACGGAGTGGACGACCTCGGCGAGGCCCTCGACGGCACCGTCCTGCCCGACGCCACGCCCTGGCGCGCCCACTTCCACGTCCCGCTGCACGCGGCCCCCGCCGCGCCCCTCACCTCCACGCTCCCCGTGCTGAAAGCCGCGCTGACCCGGCTCGTCGCCGGTCCGCACCCACTCACCCGGCACCTCGAAGTCGAGACCTACACCTGGCAGGCCCTCCCAGCCGAGCTGCGACCCCGTGCCCGCGCCCAGCTCGCGGACGGCATCGCCGCCGAACTCTCGCTGGTCCGGGACCTGTTGACGGACCTCGGCCTCAAGGAGCTCCCATGACCGCACCCATCACCGCTCCCGTGCCCGAGAGCACCCCGGCATCAGCCCCGGCCGGGCAGCCCGCCGTCCCGCACGGCCCGGTCCCTCTCCTCGTCCTCGACGTCGTCGGCCTCACCCCCCGTCTCCTCGCTCACATGCCCCGTCTCAAGTCCCTCGCCCGAGCCGGCTCCTGTGCGCCGCTCGGGACCGTCCTGCCCGCCGTCACCTGCGCCGCCCAGGCCACCTTCCTCACCGGCACGCTCCCGGACGAGCACGGCATCGTCGGCAACGGCTGGTACTTCCGTGAGCTCGGCGACGTCCTGCTGTGGCGGCAGCACAACGGTCTCGTCGCCGGAGACAGGCTGTGGGACGCCGCCCGCCGGGTCCACCCCGGCTACACGGTCGCCAACATCTGCTGGTGGTACGCCATGGGCGCCGACACCGACATCACCGTCACCCCCCGTCCGATCTACTACTCCGACGGCCGCAAGGAGCCCGACTGCTACACCCGCCCCCCGGCCCTGCACGACGAACTCACCGAGAAACTCGGCACGTTCCCCCTCTTCCACTTCTGGGGGCCCGGCGCGGACCTGGTCTCCAGCCGCTGGATCACCGACGCGACCCGCCACATCCTGCGCACCCGCCGTCCCGACCTGGCCCTCTGCTACCTCCCTCACCTCGACTACGACCTCCAGCGCTTCGGCCCCGACGACCCACGCTCCCTGAAAGCGGCCTCCGACCTCGACACGATCCTGGGCCCGCTCCTCGACGAAGCCTGCGCGGAAGGCCGTACCGTCGTCGCGCTGTCCGAGTACGGCATCACCGCCGTGAACCGGCCCGTCGACATCAACCGCGCCCTGCGCCGCGCCGGCCTCCTCGAGGTGCACACCCAGGACGGCATGGAGTACCTCGACCCGATGGCGTCCCGTGCCTTCGCGGTCGCGGACCACCAGATCGCCCACGTCTACGTGCGCCGCCCCGAGGACCTCAACGCCACCCGGGCCGTGCTCGCCGACCTGCCCGGTGTCGAGCAACTCCTCGACGACGAGGGCAAGAAGGCGCACCACCTCGACCATCCGCGCTCCGGCGAACTCGTCGCCGTGGCGGAGCCGGACGCCTGGTTCACGTACTACTACTGGCTCGACGACGCTCGCGCGCCCGATTTCGCACCGCTCGTCGAGATCCACCGCAAACCCGGCTACGACCCGGTCGAGCTGTTCATGGATCCGCTCGACCCCTATGTGAAGGTGAGGGCGGCCACCGCCCTGGCTCGCAAGAAGCTCGGCATGCGCTATCGCATGGCGGTCGTGCCCCTGGATCCCTCACCTATTCGCGGCAGCCACGGCCGCCTTCCGCAGAGCGACGACGACGGTCCGCTCCTCATCTGCTCCACCCCCCGTGCTGTCGGAGACCGCGTCGCGGCCACCGACGTCAAAGCTCTCCTGCTTCACCTGGCCGGTCTGTCCTGACGGCTCCGACCTGGTCGTTCTGTTCTGTCCTGACTGGTCACAAGTGAAGCACTCACCACTGACAACGCCCTTCGATCCCGAGGAGTTCCAGACATGAGCCGCATCCCCGACATCGACCCCGAACTCACCCATCGCCTCACCAGACGAGGCGTGCTCGGCGTCGCCGCGGGCGCCACCGCCGCCGCCCTCGTGGGCGCCGCCGCGACCCCCGCCACGGCCGTCCCCGTCACGGCGACCCCCGACGGCGAGGCCTCCGCCGCCCGCCGCGGCCGTCCCGTGCTGCCCCCCGGCCGACTCGGCATCCAGCTCTACACCCTGCGCGACAAGGTCTCCACGCTGGGCTTCGCCGCCGTCTTCGCCGAACTGGAGAAGTACGGGTACGACGAGGTCGAGTTCGCCGGCTACACCCAGGGCTCCGCGGGTCCCCTCACCCTCGCCCAGCTCGGGCGGCTGGCCCGCGACCACGGCCTGACCCCGATAGGCAGCCACGTCGGCTACTACTCCAGCGACCCGACCGCCTACACCTTCGCCCAGAACCTCACCAAGGTCCTCGACGACGCCCAGGCCCTCGGCCTCCGGCACATCGGCACCGCCTCCGGCCCGTTCCGCTACGGCGACACCGTCGACGCGTGGAAGCGGGCGGCCGAGGAGTTCAACACGTACGGCGCGGCGGCGCGGGCCCGCGGCATGAAGTTCTACCAGCACAACCACTCCGACGAGTTCGGCTTCGCCAGCGACAACCCCAAGGTCCGCCTCTACGACGTCCTGCTCGCCGAAACCGACCCCGACCTGGTGTTCCTTGAGATGGACATCTTCTGGGCGTACGCCGGCCAGTTCCGCTTCTCGAAGCGGCCCGACGGCAGGCCCGCGCCCTTCGATCCGCTGAACTACGTGCTGAAGCAGCCGCACCGCTACCCGCTCTTCCATGTGAAGGACGGCGTGAGCGATCCGGAGAACCAGTTCGGCTACCGCATGGTCGACGTCGGCGACGGCGACATCGACTACCAGCGCTTCATCTCCGCCGTCACCCGGCTGCGCGGCGAGCGGCTGGCCCACCACTGGCAGGCCGAACACGACGCGCCCACCGAGTCGTTCACGTTCGCCCGCCGATCGAGCGCGTACCTGCACTCGTTGCGCGAGAGGTGCTGAGTCCTGCTGAGACGTTGCTCCGCAGGTGAGGAGGCCCTCCCCGTGCCCACGGGGAGGGCCTCCTCACGCTGCTTCGCCGTCAGCCGGCCGCTCGGGGCAGGGCGACCGAGGGCGCGTCCCTGCCACGCCCCGGCTGTCGCAGCAGCAGTGCGATGCCCGCCGCCGCCATCGAGACGCCGCCCGCCAGTGCGTACGCGCCGTCGTAACCCCAGGCCGAGACCACCACGGAGCCCAGACCGCCGCCGAACAGGCCGCTGATCAGCTTGCCGCTGTAGACGAGCCCGTAGTTGGTGGCGTTGAAGTTCTCGCCGAAGTAGTCCGGGGTGAGGGCCGCGAACAGCGGGTAGAACGCGCCGCCGCCGAAGCCGGAGAGGAAGGCGAAGAACAGGAACAGCCACCCGCTCCTGACGTCGCCGGCCCAGATCACGCCGAACTGCGCGAGCCCCAGGACGACGATGACGAAGACAAGGGTGGACCTGCGCCCCCACCGGTCGGACAGCCACCCCACCACACCCCGGCCGACGCCGTTGACGACCGCCATGACGCCCATCGACGAGGCCGCGACCAGCGGGCCGAAGCCGACCTCCTTGGCGTAGTCGACCTGGAAGGAGATTCCGAAGATCGACACGCCGGCCGTCATCACGATGGAGAGCCACATCAGGGGCAGCCTTCCGGTCCTGACGGCCTCCTTGGGCGTGTACTGCCGGGTCGCCGGAGGGTTCTTCGTCGGGCTCGCCGCGTTCTTGCCGTCACCGGGGCCACCGGAGGCAGCGGCGTCACCGCAGAAGGCCAGCGGGTCGAGGTCGGCGGGCCACCCGTTCTTCGGCGGATCCCTGAAGAAGAACGCGCACCCGAACACACACCCGGCGGATGCTCGCGGCCGGCACGAACGTCGTCGGCGGCGTCAACCCGCGCAAGGCGGGCCGTACCGTCGACTTCGACGTCCCCCAGTGCCTGAACGGCCCGGGAGGTGCCCCCATCGCCATTTCCCCGTCTTCGGTTCGGTGGCCGACGGAATACAGTCGACCGGCGCCGATGTCACGGTCGTCTTCGTGCCGCCGGTCTTCGCCAAGGCGGCCGTCGTCGAAGCCGCCGACGCCGGGATCGGCCTCGCCGTCGTCATGACGGAGGGCATCCCGGTCCACGACTCCGTCGCCTTCACGGCGTACGCGAAGGCGCGCGGAACGCGGGTCGTCGGCCCCAACTGCCCCGGCCTCATCACCCCCGGTCAGGCCGGGGCGGGCATCATCCCGGCCGACATCGCCAAGCCCGGCCGCATCGGCCTGGTCTCCAAGTCCGGGACGCTGACCTACCAACTCATGTACGAGCTGCGGGACATCGGCTTCTCGACGTGCGTCGGCATCGGCGGCGACCCGGTCGTCGGCACCAGCCACATCGACTGCCTGGCCGCCTTCGAGGACGACCCCGACACCGAACTCATCGTCCTCATCGGGGAGATCGGCGGCGACGCGGAGGAACGCGCGGCCGTCTACGTCCGCGACCACGTCACCAAACCCGTGGTCGGCTGCATCGCCGGCTTCACCGCTCCCGAGGGCAAGACCATGGGGCACGCGGGCGCGATCGTGTCCGGTTCGTCGGGGACCGCGCAGGCGAAGAAGGCGGCCCTGGAGGCGGCCGGCGTCCGGGTCGGCGCCACACCGACCGAGACCGCACGCCTCGCCCTCGCCTTGCTGCAAGAACGCGCCGCGCCCGAAAAGCTCACCGTGCCGGAAGGACCGGAAGGACCGGAAGAAGGGGGCGACGACGGGGGCTGCGCGTGACGTCACTCATAGGCGGCACGCGGTCGCTTTCGGGAGTCGTCGCGTCTCGCTGGCGTCCTTCGCAGCCATGTTCCACCCCGCCCCCGACTGTGCACCGAGAGCGGAGCAACCCAATGGCAACCACCCTCACCCTCAAAGCGGGCACGTCCTGGGCCGACGCCTGGCGACGCTGCCTCGCCGTCGCCCCGGAGGCCTTCCGCGACGACCGCGTCCTCAACCTCTGGAACGCCGCCTGGCAGGCCGACGGCCGGGCGCTTCCCGCAGGCAGTCCGGTCGACGGCAGCCCCATCGCCGGCCCGCCCCGCCTGGACCGGGCCACGGCGCGACAGGCGGTCCGCGCCTCCCTGGACCAGCACCGCGCCTGGCGACACATCCCGTTGGAGGAGCGCCGCGCCCGCGTCGCGGCCACCCTGGACGCCCTCGCCGAGCACCGCGAACTCCTCGCGCTCCTGCTCGTCTGGGAGATCGGCAAGCCCTGGCGGCTCGCGCAGGCCGACGTCGACCGGGCCGTCGACGGAGTGCGCTGGTACGTCGACGGCATCGAGCCGATGCTGGCCGACCGGGCCCCGCTGGACGGCCCGGTGTCCAACATCGCGAGCTGGAACTACCCGTCCAACGGCGCGCTCGTCGCCACCCTGTCCACGGACGACCGGAGCACCTACGACCGGCTCGCCCCGCAGATCCGCGCCTTCAAGGTCGGCCATGGCACGCCCCGCTCCCGCGGCGACCGCGACGAGCTCTTCGGCGGCTTCGGCGCGTCCTGGCGGGGCGCGTTCGTCGGCGGGGAGCTGCTGGTACGGGCGGTGACCCGGGGACCGGCGGGAGAGAGACTGCCGGGCAACTTCCCGGAGTACCAGCTGATGCCCTGACCCCGTCTCAGGCGGCGCCGGCGATCACCTCGTCGGCCAGCCAGCGCGCCACGCCCTGCGGATACGGGCGCGGCAGGCTGAGCACGATGTGGTTCATCCCGGCGGCGACGAGCGCGGCGACCGTCGCGCGCGTGGCCGCCGGGTCGTCGTACGACACCAGGACCTGCACCGAGCGGACGATGTCCGCCGGGTCGCGCCCGAGCTCGGCGCAGTGGGCGTCCAGCACCCGGGCGCGTTCGGCGACGAACTCCACGGTGTGATGGGGCGGGCCGGGCACGTTCCAGATGTCCGCGTGCTCGGCGGCCAACCGCAGCAACCGGGTGCCCCAGCCGCCGATCAGCAACGGGGGACCCGGCCGCTGGATCGGCTTCGGCTCGTTCCGGGTGCCCTGGAGACGGTGGTAGCGGCCCTCGAAGTCGAAGACGTCCCGGGTCCACATCAGCTTGAGGATCTCGACGGTCTCCGCCAGCCGCGCGATGCCCTCGGCCGGCGGGACGAGGGCGAGGCCGTACGCCGCGTACTCGGCGAGGGCCGGGTTCGGCCCGGCGATCCCTCCCGCGCCCGGCGGCTGGTGGGTGCCGCCCACGCCGAGACCCATGACGAGCCGGCCGCCCGAGATCACGTCGACCGTGGAGGCCATCTTGCCCAGGACCGCCGGCGGGCGGATCCGGTTGCTCGTCACCAGCAGCCCCAGCCGCAGCCGGGTGGTCTGGGCGGCGAGCGCGCTGAGCAGGGTCCAGCCCTCGTGGACCTGCCCGTCCGCGGGACCGGCGATCGGCAGGAGGTGGTCCCAGAGCCAGGCGTCCGCTATCTCCGGGACGGCGTCGGCCTCGCGCCAGACGCGGCGGATGTCCTCATAGGACACGTGCAGGGGTGTGGTCTTGATGCCGAAGCGAGCTTGGGTCATATTCGTCAGGATAGTCAATCGTCAGTCAGGCTGACGATAGTTCGTGCATACGGACCGCTACCCTCGAGGCATGGTGAGTGATCGCGACGAGGGGCCCGTGCCGTTGGAGTACCGGCTCGGCTACCTCCTGAAGCACGCCCAGGCCAAGCTGACCAGGACGTCCGCGGAGGCGCTCGCGCCGTACGGGGTGGACGGCCATGAGCTGGCCGTCCTGGTGGTGCTCGCCGGTGACGAAACGTTGTCGCAGGTCGAGGTGGCGGGGCGGCTCGGCGTCGACCGCACGACGATGGTGTCGCTCGTCGACGGCCTGGAGGACCACGGGCTGGTGGCGCGGCGACGCAGCCCCCAGGACCGGCGCCGCAACATCGTCGAACTCACCCCGGCCGGCCGCGACTGCCTGGATCGGGCCGAGCGGGCGCGCCGGGCCGCGGAGCGTCGATTCCTCGCCCCGCTGGACGAGCAGACGGCGGACGTCCTGCTGCGGGCGCTGCGGGTCCTGGTGGTGGAGGAAGCCGTCGGAGGCTGATCGTTCCGGCCGGCGCGGCAGGGCCTCCGGTGGACGGATATGCAGGTGAAAGGCGCTCCGAAAGCTTGGTATTGTTCTCCATGTCGCCACGGGGAACACCTCGCGCGCGACAGACACCTGGTCCGGGTGGCGGAATGGCAGACGCGCTAGCTTGAGGTGCTAGTGCCCTTTATCGGGCGTGGGGGTTCAAGTCCCCCCTCGGACACTCTCACTCTCCGTATCGAGCGGATTTCGCTCGGTGATCATTCGATGCCCGCATTCGGCGTTCCGCCGAGTGCGGGTTTTGTCGTTCTCCCGCCGTGTCCCCACTTGCGTCTCCACTCGCAGCTTGTCCGCGTCCCCGGTTGCGTCCCCCCTCGCCTCCTCGCTCGGGGAACTCGCGGGAATCGCGCCGTACGTCTCGATTGCTGCCGAATGCCGCGGAAGCCTGTTTATCGGTTGTCCTGCCGTCGCCCTCGTGAGGGCTGTCGTCGATGTTGCTGACTGACCGTCAATGTTCGTCAGGATCCCCATATTGACGGTCAGTGACGTGTTCTTGCGGTGATACGATCACGGCGCTTGTAGAGCGGGCGGATGGGTGCAAGACGACATCTCCGACTACGGGGACAGTCCGGGCGGCAACTCCGATGCGGGCGGTCCGCCGGTCCACCCGCGTTGACGGGAATTCAGCAACTGGCCGTCAGTCGCCTGAAGAGAGTCTTATGACTGATTACATACAGAACCCGGTACTCTGGGCTCTCCTCGTCGCCGTGTTCGTCGCAGTCGCCCTCATAGTTCGTCAGCGTAGGGCAGCGCGGACGTTAAGGCAGGAGTTCGCAGATCTCAGGGCTCGCCACTCCGAGCTGGAGAACGGGTACGCGAAATCCGTCGAGGCAGCTCAGGAAAGAGCCGAAGAGGCAACGAAGACAACCCTGAAGTCCGCCATGCGGACGCTTCAGGGTCTTGCCGCGGAACAGCAGTTGATTGTCTCCCGGCTGCAGAACAAATATGGCGAGTCGGTCATCCTCCAGGACCTTCTGGAGATCGACCACACGAACTCTCAGTTCGGCCGCCGCGCCCAGTCCATCGCCGTTCTGTGCGACGGATGGCTGGGACGCCAGCGTGACGTGGCCTCGGTGTACGACGTGGTCCGCAGCGCGCAGGGCAGGGTCCGCCACTACCGGCGGGTGGAGATTCTCTCGCAGGTCGACTTCGGCATCACCAGCCGTGCCGTCGAACCGGTGGCACTGGCCCTCGCCGAACTGCTCGACAACGCGACCAGCTACTCCAGCCCGGACACCGTCGTCGAAATCAACATTCGTACCGTGCCGAAGGGCATTTGCATCGTCGTCGACGACGCCGGTGTCGGTATGAACGACGAAGAGCGTGCCCGCGCCGAGAAACTCCTGTCGAGCGAGCGCGTCTCGGGCGTCTCCGCACTCGGCAACCCGCCGCAGTTCGGGTTCGCGGTGATCGGCGTGCTCAGCGAGCGCTTCGGCTTCGAGGTCTCCGTGGACTCCACCTCCCCCTACGGAGGCGTCCGGGCGGTCCTCCTCCTGCCGCACGACCTGCTCACCAACGCTCCCGAGCAGCGGGAGCCGGCTCCGGTCGTTCCCGCTGTCACCGCCACCGCCACCGCCACCGCCACCGCCACGGACCGCAGCGGTCCCGAAGCGGCGATGGCCGCGAACACCACCGCCGACGGTCTGCCGAAGCGGCGCCGCAAGCGGCCGATGGCCATCGTGCCCGGCAGCGCGTCCAGCTCCACTCCCGCCCGCTCGGGCGCGGAGACGGCGGCGATCATGGGTGCTTTCCAACGGGGAACTCAGTCCGGCCGGTCCACGCCTGCGGGTCCCGGGGAACAGTCGAGCAGCACACGTGGTGCGAGCAGCGAAGGGCATGAGGTCTCGTGAACGACGATCTGGCATGGATGCTTGACAGTGCCTTGGAGATTCCCGGGGCCCTGCACGCCGTCCTGATCTCCGCCGACGGCCTGTTGATGGCCCGGACGCAGGACTTCGACAAGGACGACGCGGACCGTGTGGCAGCCGCGATGAGCGGTGTGCAGTCGCTCAGCCGCTCGCTCGCCTTCTTCTGCGAGGACGCCGGCCAGCGGTGGCGGCAGACGGTGGTCGAGTTCGACGGGGGCTGGGTCTTCCTGATCTCCGCCGGCGAGGGCGCCTACCTCGGCGTCTCGGCCGGCCCGGACATCGACATGCAGGACATCACCTTCCGGATGCAGCAGCTCGTCGGCCAGCTCGGCAAGGCGCTGACCACACCGCCGCGCGAGAACCTCGGCGTACGGTCATGACCGGTTTCGACGAACTGGAGCCGCAGACACCGGAGTTAGTGCGTCCGTACGTCATCACCAAGGGGCGCGGGCTGCCCGACGAGGGGCAGCTCTCCCTCATCACCCTGGTCACGGCGGCCGCCGATCACCAACAGCGGCCCACCCGCCTGTCCCCGGAGGAACAGAGCCTGTTGGAGCTGTGCGAGGCCGGCTACCTCTCGGTCGCCGAGATCGCCGGGCACACCCAACTGCCCCTGGGCGTGGTGAAGATCCTCCTCGCCGCCCTCACCGAAGGCGGCTACCTCATCACCCGCCCGCCCGTGCAGCGGGCCCCCCTCGCCGACCGGGACATCCTGGAGGAGGTGCTGAATGGTCTCAGGGCCAAGTTTGGATGAGCAGGCATACGTCCGCGAAGGGGCGACGCAGACGGCGGTGAAGATCCTCGTCGTCGGTCACTTCGCGGTGGGCAAGACCACGTTCATCGGAGCGATCTCCGAGATCCCGCCGTTGTCCACCGAGGAGACGATGACGCGGGCCGCGGAGTCGGTCGACGACCTCAAGGGAGTCCAGGGCAAGACCACCACCACGGTCGCCATGGACTTCGGCCGGCTGACCATCAGCGACCGTGTCGTGCTGTACCTGTTCGGAACGCCGGGCCAGCAGCGATTCGTCCAGATGTGGGAGGACATGGCACGCGGCGCGCTCGGCGCACTGGTGCTGGTCGACCCCGAGCGACTCGCGGACTCCTTCGCCGTGATCGACCTGATCGAGCAGTACGGACTCGACTACGCCATTGCCGTCAACCACTTCGACGGCTCGCCGCTGCGCGACGAGACGGCCCTGCGCGACGCACTGGACCTGCTCGACGACACCCCCGTCGTCACCTGCGACGCCCGGGACGAGCAGTCGTCGGCCGAAGCGCTGATCACTCTCGTCCGCCACTTGCAGGACCGTGCCCACTAGGAGCAGAGATGGACGCCCAACCCACCGCCCCCGTGCCCCCTCCAGGGTGCCCGGCACACCACACCGGCGGCCGAGTGCCGCTCCACGGACCGGAGTTCGCGGCCGACCCGCAGGCCTACTACTCCTACCTGCGCCACTACGGGCCGACCGCCCCCGTCGAGCTCGCCCCCGGAGTCGAGGCCACCCTCGTCACCGACTACGGCTTCGCGCTCCAACTCCTCCAGGACTCTGGCTCGTTCCGTAAGGACGCGCGCCGTTGGCGGCACTTCAACGAGGGCAAGATCGCCCCCGACAGCCCGGTCGCGCCTGTCCTCGCCTACCGGCCCAACTGCATGTTCAGCGACGGCGCGGAGCACCTGAGGCTCCGTCAGGCGGTCACGGACAGCATGGCCCGCGTCGACTCGCGCAGGCTGAGCCAGAGCACCGAGCAGGTCTCCAACTACCTGATATCCCAGTTCGGTTCGCGTGGCTCGGCCGATCTGCTGGGCGACTACGCCAAGCAGCTGCCGCTGTTCGTGTTCAACGAACTCTTCGGCTGCCCCGCCGACATCGGCGACCGCATCGTCTTCGGCATCACCGGCATGTTCGACGGCGTCAACGCCGAGCAGGCGATGGGCGTGTTGTTCGGCGCCGTCGGCGAACTGGTGGCGCTCAAGCGGGCCAAGCCCGGCGATGACGTCCCCTCCTGGATGATGCAGCATCAGGCGAAGCTCACTGACGAGGAGATGGTCCACCAGATCGCCCTCCTCATGGTGGGAGGCAACGAACCGCTGCGCAACCTCATCGGCAACACCCTCCACCGCCTGCTCACCCACGACGCGTACGCCCACCAGGGCGGTCTGATCGACGAGGCGATCGACGACACGCTGTGGGAGAACCCGCCCATGCAGAACCTCGCGCCGCACTACCCGGCCTCCGACATGGAGTTCGCCGGGCAGAAGCTGCAGGCCGGCGACCTGGTGCTGGTCAGCTTCGCCGCCGCCAACACCGGCCCGGCGCTGACGGCCGCGCGTCAGGCGGGCAGCAACCGCGCCCACCTGGCGTGGAGCGCGGGCCCGCACGCGTGCCCGTCCAAGGAGCCCGCACGGCAGATCACCGTGACGGCCATCGAGAACCTCCTGAACAAGCTTCCCGACGTCGAACTCGCCGTCCCCACGGAGAGCTTGACCTGGCGACCCGGCCCCTTCAACCGGGGTCTCGCCGTGCTGCCCGCCAAGTTCACCCCGGTCCAGCCCGTACGTCGTCCGGCGGCTCCCGTCCGCACCGAGGCGCCCGTGCGACAGGAGCAGGCCCCGACGGGTGGCAGGGGTGAACGCAGCGGCGTCTGGAGCCAGTTCCTCAACTGGCTGACGAGGTGATTCACACAACACCCGTCAACTCTCCACCACTGCATGACGATTCAACCTCAGGGGTAGTGAGGAACGCGGCATTCCGTGTTACTCACGAGTCAGAGGAGGTGTCGTGGACCACATATCCACCGACGCCGTTTTCATACCACCACCCATCGTCGTGCACCCCCAGATACCCGCCTCACCAGGCGGGTATCTTCTTGTCCGTCCCTTCCCGCCGGCGGAGGACCGGTGACCCCCGGCAGAGGCGGAAAGAACGGTGCTCCGCGCGTTCCCCGCGCGGACACGCTCGGCGGCCATACGGCCCGTCAGCTCATGCGGCTCGGCGAGATCGCGGGCCTGACCGGAGCCGACTCCAAGGTCTACGCGCGGACACTCGTCGAGGCGCTGGGCCCCGTGGCGCAGCGGCCGCTGGAGCTGCCGCCGGCCAGCGACAGCTTCCTCTCCGACGACCACACGCCGGTGGAGTTCTCGCTGTCCTGCGAACCGGGCGCGGCGCCGACCCTCCGGGTGCTGCTGGAGCCGGGGTCCGGCGCCGACGGCCTGGCCGGGAACGGGCGTACCGGACTACAGGTCCTGCGCGAGCTGGCAGGACGCTGGGGCATCACGACCGACCGGCTCGACGAGCTGGAGGACCTCTTCTTCCCGGCCGCCGCCGAGGGGCCCCTGGCGCTGTGGTGCGCGCTGGAACTCCTTCCCGGCGGGGTCCCCAAGGTCAAGGCGTATCTCAACCCTGCGGCGTCCGGACAGAGACGTGCGGCGAAAACCGTACGGAAAGCGCTGAAGCGGCTCGGTCACCGGGAGGCGTTCAAGGCGCTGCCCGAGGGCGATCGCCATCTGTTCTTCGCGCTGGACCTGGGGGAGTGGGCGGAACCCCGGGTGAAGGTCTACCTCGCGCACAACGACCTGTCGGCCGTGGAGGCGGGCGGCCTGTCCCGTATGGACGGCGGACCCGGACAGGCGGAGATCGAGGAGTTCTTCCGCATCGCGGCCGGCCCTGACACCGACCCTGACACCGACACCGTCCCTGACATCGACACCGGCATCGACCCCGACACGGGCCCCGACATCGATGCCGGGGGAGGGCTGCGGTCGCGGACCGTCCGCCGGCCCGTCCAGAGCTGTCACGCGTTCACCGAGGCGGGAGCGGCCCTGCCGAGCGGCTTCACCCTCTACATTCCGGTGCGGGACTACGTACGACACGACGGCGAGGCCCTGGCCCGGGCCACGGCGCTGTTCGGCCGCTACGGCATGGATCCCGCGCCGGTGCTGCACGCCGTGAAGGCCGTCACCTCCCGGCAGCCGGAGGACGGCGTGGGGCTGGTCGCGTACCTGGGGCTGGCCCATCAGCAGGGTCGCCCGCCCCGGGTGATGACGTACCTCTCCTCGGAGGCGTACGAGGTCCGGCCGCCCGCCGTGCCCCTGCCCGTAGAAGCCATGACCGGCCGGTAGCCCGCCGAGACACGTTGAGAAAACGGGGGAAACGGCGGAAACGGGGGACCGCCGACCATGGGGAGCTGGGGAGCTGGGGAGCTGGGGAGCTGGGGAGCTGGGGAGCTGGGGATCGCCGCCGACCGCCCACCGGCCGTCATTCCTCGCGCAGTTCCTCCAGGTAGGGGACCACGTCGACCTGGATCGACGCGCTCTGCGCCTGTCCGTACTGGCCGGCGATGCCGCTCAGGTAGGCGCCGATCTCCTTGCGCATGACCTCCGGCTCCGGCAGCGCAGCCTTGCCCGCGACGACGCGGGCCACCCAGCGCGCCTGGGCCTCTACGAGCCGGGTGATGGAGCCGTGCGGACGGACCAGCCCGATGAAGTGCAGACCGGGGTGCTCGGGTGCGACGACGCGCTTGTAGAGCTCGACCGAGCCCTGCGGGCCGATCGGACAACCGGCGGGCAGGAACGGGTAGGCCATGCGATATCCCGTGCAGTAGACGATCGCGTCGGCGTCCGCGGACGTGCCGTCGGTGAAGACCACCCGGTCGCCGTCGAGGAAGTCGATGCCGGGCTTGGGGGTGACCCCGCCGTGGCGTATGCGGGTGAGGATCTCGTCGGAGATGGTCACCGCCGAGGCGAAGATCGGGTGATCCGGCTCGGGCAGACCGTAGTCCGAGAGCTTGCCCCGGGCGACGAGCAGGGCCTGCTCGATGAACCGGCGCTGCTCCTGCAGCGACATGCTCGTCCACCACGGGGCCTCGGCGACGTCGTCCAGGGGCATGCCGAAGAGCTGCTTGGGCAGGATGTGCAGGCCCCGGCGCACGGAGAGGACGGTCCGCGAGGCGTACCGGGAGACGTCCGCGGCGACGTCCACCGCCGAGGCGCCGAGTCCTACGACGACGACGCGCTGCCCGGCGTAGTCACTGCCGTCGCGGTAGTCGAGCGCATGGAGAATCGTTCCCTTGAAACCGTCGGAACCCGGTGCCGGAGCGGGCAGGGTCGGCTCGGTGTTGTGCCCCGAGGCGACGATCACCTGCGTGAACTCGCGTGAGCTGCGGGTCCCTCGGGCGTCCCGGCTGACGACCGTCCACGAACCGTCGGCCGTCCGCCGTACGGACTCGACGGTCGTCCCCAGTTCGATGCGGTCCCCTACGTCGGCCCACTCGGCGAAGGAGCGCAGGTAGGCGGCGACGTCGCTGTGCCGGGGGTAGACAGGGTACGACGCCGGCATCGGAAAGTCGGCGTACCCGGTCAACTGCTTGTTGGTGTTGAGGTGGAGCGAGAGATAGCCCGGGCCGCGCTCGCCGGCCTGGGGTTGCCGCCAGAGCCCGCCGACGTCGGGCGCCTTCTCGAGACAGACGAAGTCGACGCCCTCGGACTTCAGCGCATGCGCCGTCGCCAGCCCCGACAGACCTGCACCGATGAGACACACACTCACGGTCGCCCCCACAGAAAAGACACCATCCTTTCGCGCACGGGCAATTGACTGCCCATCCGGCACATCCGTCACGCGCCCGCCACCAGCGACAAGGATCACAGAGGCACCCTCGCGGCCCGGGTGCCGGACGAACTGAAGAGGGGTAGCGGGCAGAGGGGACGGAGGGGATGGAAGGGGCGGAGGGGATGGAAGAGACGGAGGGGATGTAAGGGACGGAGGGGATGGAAGGGGTACAGGCGGCTGGGGGCTGGGGGCTGGGGGCTGGGGGATGTCGGGTGTCGAGTCGCCTACTTGGGGGCGGAGGCCCACAAGCCCCGCACATGTCCCAGATGTCGTGTCATGACCTCGCGCACGGCCTGCTCCTCGCGGGTGGACAGGGCGTCCAGGAGCTCCAGATGCTCCTCGGCGGAGGCCAGCAGGCGGCCCGAGGCGGAGAGGGCGGTCAGGCCGTAGAGGCGGGCGCGGCCGCGCAGATCGCGGACCACCTCGACGAGGTGGGCGTTGCCGGCGAGGGCGAGCAGGCCCAGGTGGAAGCGGGTGTCGGCCTCGACGTACGCGATGAGGTCGCCGGCGACCGCGGCGGTGACGATCTCCCGGGCGGCCGGGCGCAGCGCCTCCAGGGACACCGGGTCGGCGGTCGTCGCCAGCGCTGTCACGGTGGGGATCTCGATGAGCGCGCGGACGTGCGTGTACTCGTCGAGCTGCCGGTCGGAGACGTCCGTGACCCGGAACCCCTTGTTGGGGACCGCGTCGACCAGGCCCTCCTTCGCCAGGTCCAGCATCGCCTCGCGCACCGGGGTCGCCGAGACGCCGAAGCGGGCGGCCAGGGTCGGCGCCGAGTACACCTCGCCGGGCCGCAGTTCGCCCGCGATCAGCGCGGCCCGCAGCGCGTCGGCGACCCGCTCGCGGTAGCTGCTGCGCCGGCCGCCGAGCATGGGCAGGGCGGGTGCGGCGGGCGGAGCGGGCACTGCGGACGGGCCGCTGTCGCGCGGGACGGTCATCGAGGGTCTCCAGGGAACGGGCTGTGCTGTGGCGTGCTGCGGCGTGCCGAGGCGTGCGTGCTGTGCCATGTCACGTGCCACCAGTATCTACGGCTTCCGACGGCTTCCGACGGCTACCGACGGTCTCCTGTCGCTTCTGACGGCTTCAGATGCCCACGGCTCGCGGCGCCCGGCCCGTCAGAGCACGAAACCGGCCGGGAACGGGTCCGTCGGGTCCAGCAGGTACTGGGCCGTGCCGGTGACCCAGGCCCGGCCGGTGAAGCTGGGCAGGACGGCGGGGCGTCCGGCGACCTCCGTCGTGCCGAGCAGCCGTCCCGTGAAGCGGGTGCCGATGAAGGACTCGTTCACGAACTCGGTGTGCAGCGGGAGTTCGCCCCGCGCGTGCAGTTGCGCCATGCGTGCGCTCGTCCCCGTACCGCAGGGGGAGCGGTCGAACCAGCCCGGGTGGATGGCCATCGCGTGCCGGGAGTGCCGGGCGGTGGAGCCGGGCGCGTGGAGATGGACGTGGCGGCAGCCGCGGATGGACGGGTCCTCGGGATGCACCGGCTCGTCCTTCGCGTTGATCGCCTCCATCAGCGACAGGCCGGCCCGCAGGATGTCGTCCTTGCGGGCCCGGTCGAAGGGCAGCCCGAACTCCTCCAGCGGCAGGATCGCGTAGAAGTTGCCGCCGTACGCGAGGTCGTACGTCACCGTGCGGCCGTCGGCCAGGGTGGCCTTGCGGTCCAGGGCGACGGAGAACGACGGCACGTTCTGCAGGGTCACGGACGTGGCCGCGCCGTTCTCCACCGTGACCTCGGCGACGACGAGTCCGGCCGGGGTGTCGAGACGGATGGTGGTGACCGGCTCGACGACCTCCACCATGCCCGTCTCCACGAGCACGGTCGCCACCCCCATCGTGCCGTGCCCGCACATCGGCAGATAGCCGGAGACCTCGATGTAGACGACGCCCCAGTCGCAGTCCGGCCGGGTGGGCGGCTGGAGGATCGCGCCGCTCATCGCGGAGTGCCCGCGCGGCTCGTTCATCAGCAACTGCTTGATGTCGTCGCGGTGTTCACGGAAGTACAGCCGCCGCTCGTTCATCGTCGCGCCGGGGATCGTGCCGATCCCGCCGGTGATCACCCGGGTGGGCATGCCCTCGGTGTGCGAGTCGACGGCGTGCAGGACGAGTTTGCTGCGCATGAAGTCCCTCTCCGGTGAAGTCCCGTTCCCATTCGGTTGGTTCTGGCAGGCGCCGCGGTTACGCCAGACCTGCGGCGACGGCCTTCTCGGTGGCCGCCCGGACGGCCGCCTCCTGCTCCGGCAGCAGCGGGACCCGTGGCGGCCGGCAGCGGCCGCCGTGCCGTCCCACCACGTCCATCGACAGTTTGATCGCCTGGACGAACTCGACGCGAGAATCCCAGCGCAGCAGGGGATGCAACTGCCGGTAGAGGGGCAGCGCGGTGCTCAGGTCTCCGCTCACCGCGGCCCGGTACAGCTCCACCGAGGCCCTCGGCAGCGCGTTGGGGTACCCGGCCACCCAGCCCTTGGCGCCCGCCACCGCCAACTCCAGCAGCACATCGTCGGCGCCGATCAACAAGTCCAGTTCCGGGGCGAGTTCGGCGATCCGGTAGGCGCGGCGGACATCGCCCGAGAACTCCTTCACCGCCTGGATGTGCCCCTCGCCGTGCAGGCGCGCCAGCAGCTCGGGCACCAGGTCGACCTTGGTGTCGATCGGGTTGTTGTACGCCACGACCGGCAGCCCCGCCTCGGCGACCTCCGCGTAGTGGGCCACGACAGCGCGCTCGTCGGCGCGGTAGGCGTTCGGCGGCAGCAGCATGACGGCCCCGCAGCCCGCCTCGCGCGCCTGCTCTGCCAGGCGGCGGGACTCCGCCGACCCGTACGCGGCGACCCCGGGCATCACCCGCTCCCCGCCGATCGCGGCCACCGCCGTCTCCACCACCCGGGCACGCTCCTCGGGCGTGAGCACCTGGTACTCGCCCAGCGAACCGTTCGGTACGACGCCGTCGCAGCCGTTGGCCACCAGCCAGGCGCAGTGCTCGGCGTACCGGTCGTAGTTCACGGTGAGGTCGTCGTCGAGCGGGAGCGCGGTGGCGACGAGGACACCGCGCCAGGGGCGGTGCTGGGGGGTGGTCATGGAGAGGATCCTCCCTGTGTCATGTGACATATCACTAGGGCGTGTCGGTGCTGGTGCTGGTGCCGGTGTCGGTGTCGAGGTGCGGGGTGCCGGTGCCGAGGTGCCGGGGGCCGGATCTGAGGTGTTGGGCTCCGGTGCCGGATCGGTCGGCGTCGCCAGCACCCCGAGCGGTACGGGCCGCGCCAACAGCCGGCGCGCGGGAACGAGTTCGCAGCCCGCGACGCCGGCGACCCCCGGCTCGCACATCCGGCCCTGGCACCAGCCCATCCCGGCCCGCGTCAACAGCTTCACGGTGCGCAGATCGCCCGCGCCGAGTGCGCCGACGGCCTCGCGGACGGCCCCGGCCGTGACCTCCTCGCAGCGGCACACGACCGTCTCGTCGGTCACCTGCTCCGCCCAGCGCCGGGGAACGGCGCAGGCGGCGTCGAGTGCGGCGAAGAAGGCCCGCAGCCGGGTACGGGACCGGGCGGCCGGCGCCCACTCCCGCGGGTCGGGTTCCGTTCCGCTCAGCCGTGCCGCCGCCGACCGCCCCGCGATGTGGCCCTCGGCGAGCGACAGGGCCGCGCCGCCGATCCCGGTGGTCTCGCCCGCGGCCCAGACGCCGGGGACGTCGGTGCGCTGCTCGTCGTCGACGTGCACGGCCGCCCCGTCGAGACGGCAGCCGAGCCCCTCGGCGAGATCGGTGTGCGGCGACAGGCCGTGTCCGACAGCGAGGGTGTCGCAGGCGAGGCGACGTGCGGTGCCGGGCGCCGGCCGGCCCTCGGCGTCGAGCGCGGCGACGGTGACCGACTCCAGCCGTTCGACGCCGTGCGCCTCCAGCACCGTATGACGGACCTTCAGGGGGATGCGGTGACGCAGGAGTCGGGATGTGTAGGCGGCCCCCTCGGCGAGTTTGGCGGGGGCCGCCGCCCAGGCTCGGGGGCGGCGTAGGAAGCGGCTCGGGTCGGATGACTCGACCAGGGCGACCACGTGGGCGCCCGCTGCCGCGAGGCCGGTCGCGACGGGCAGGAGGAGGGGGCCCGTGCCGGCCACGACCGCCGTGCGCCCCGGCAGGGCGAGGCCGCCCTTGAGCAGGGCCTGGGCGCCGCCCGCGGTGACCACTCCGGGCAGGGTCCAGCCGGGGAACGGCAGGACCTTCTCGTATCCGCCGGTCGCCAGCAGCACCGCGTCGGCGCGGACCGCGACGGACTCCCGCTGCTCCGGTCCGAGCAGGGCGTGCACGGTGAATCCGGCCGACTCCCTTTCCACACACCACACATGACGGTCACTCAGGTGCGAGACGCGACCGGCGGAGAGGTGTACGTCGAGGCCGGCGCGCAGGCGCTCCCAGGTGCGCCACTGGTGGTGGAGCGCCTGGGGGCGCAGGGCGCCGAGGCCGCGCGCGGGCTGCCGGTAGAACTGGCCGCCCGGTTCGGCGGCGGAGTCGATCAGCAGCACGCGTACACCGCGCGCGGCGGCGGCCAGGGCGGCCGCGAGCCCGGCCGGGCCGGCCCCGATCACCGCGAGCACCGGGCTGCGCTCGGTCATCGCGGCCCGTCCTCTGCCTCGTGCTCGCCCGCGTGGCCCGTCCCCTGCTGCGTACGGACGTCCGCGCCCGGCTCGGCGGGCACCAGACAGGCCCGCTGGTTGGGGCGGCCGTCGACGGTCACCAGGCAGTCGAAGCACACGCCGATCCCGCAGAACACCCCACGCGGCCGTCCCTCGCCCCGCGTGCTGCGCCAGGCGACGACGCCCGCCGACCAGAGCGCGGCGGCGACCGTCTGCCCGGGCAGCGCCTCGATCTCCCGCCCGTCGAACGTGACGGTGAACGCGGCGCCGGGACGGGCCCGGGCCAGCTTCAGGGGGTTCACTCGGATGCCTCCCTGCCGAAGCGGTCGGGTCGGAACGGTGTGAGGTCCAGCTCCGGGTTCCCGCCGGTCAGCGCCTGCGCGATCAGCTGCCCGGTGCCGGTCGCGAGGCCGATCCCCGCGCCCTCGTGCCCGCAGGCGTGGAACAGGCCCGGCACCCGAGGGTCGGGGCCGACGGCGGGGAGGTGGTCGGGCAGGTAGGGGCGGAAGCCGAGATACGTGCGCATCGCCCGTACGTGCTCGAGGAACGGGAACAGCCGGGTCGCCCCCGCCGCGAGAGCCCGTACGACGGGCAGCGAGAACGACCGGTCGAAGCCGACCCGTTCGCGGCTCGCGCCGATCAGCACGGGTCCGGCGGCGGTGCCCTCGACGACCGGCGAGGTCTGCAGGGCGGCCGAGTCGCTGGCCACGTCGGCCACGTAGTCGGCGGCGTACACCTTGTGCCGTACCCGGCGCGGCAGCGGCTCGGTGACCAGGACGAAGCCGCGGCGGGGGAGCACGGGGAGCCCGACCCCCGCGAGCGCGGCGACCTGGTCGCCCCAGGTGCCGGCCGCGTTCACCACGGCCGGGGCGAGGAGGTCGCCCCGGTCCGTCCGTACGCCCCGCACGGCGCCGTCGGCGTCGCGCAGCACCCGGGTCACCGTCCGCCCGGTCTCCAGCCGCGCTCCCGAGGCCCGTACCAGGTGGGCGGCGGCGAGGGTGGGCATGACCTGCGCGTCCTGGGGATACAGGACGCCGCCGGTGAGGCCGGGCGCCAAGTACGGTTCCAGATCGGGGAGTCGGTCCGGTCCGACGGGGACCGTCTCCACTCCGGCGGCGCGTTGTCCGGCGGCCAGGTCCGTCAGGGCCGTGAGGCCTTCGGCCGTGGAGGCGACGACGAGCCCGCCCTTGGGTTCGAACTCCACTGTCGGTCCCAGTTCTTGGGCGAGTTCCCGCCACAAGCGGGCCGAGAGCAGGGCGAGTTGCAGTTCCGGGCCGGGTTCCTTGTCGGAGACGAGGAGGTTTCCCTCGCCCGCGCCCGTCGTGCCGCCCGCCACCGGGCCGCGGTCCACCAGGACGACGTCGAGCCCGGCACGGGCCGCGTACAGGGCGCAGGCGGCGCCCACCATGCCGGCGCCGACGACCACGACGTCACCGCTGGGTCGATTGGTCACGCCAGTAATATGTCACATGGTTCTGAGGGGAGGAAGAAGGCCGCTCGCCCGGTCGGAGGACGGACGGCGGACCACCGCCCAGCCGAATCGCCCAGCCGAGCTGCTCGGCCGAATCGCCCAGCCGAGCTGCTCGGCCCGGCCGTGCGGCCGGACCGCTCAGTCGAACTCGCTGGGATCCGCCTTCGGGGTGCGGCCCGCCTGGACGTCCTTCAGCCGGTGGGTTCCCTGCTTCACCGCGTCCTCGGTGCTGTCGTGGTCGGCTCCGTCGAGGCCGCCGTTGGTGACCGTGATCGCGTCGGCGCCCACCTGGACGACGGCGACGTCCAGGGTCAGGGTGACCGGTGAGCCGTCGGACGTGCCCTGGACCGTCACGGTGAGGCCCTGACGGGCGTCGCCCTCCTTGGGCAGTGAGGCCTCGACGACCTGGACGGTGCGCTTGGAGCCGTCGGAGGCGTTCGCCGTGAACTGGTCGCAGGAGTCGGGCAGCGTCCCCAGCCAGTCCATCGACTTGTCGAGGTCGGCCTGCTTGTACGCGGCGACCTGGTACAGCAGCCGGGAGTCGCCCTCGGTGAAGCCGGTGAGGGCCGACGCGCCGGACGGCCGGCCCAGCAGGTCGTCGTCGTAGAGCCCGTCGAGCAGGCGCTGGCAGTCGGCGGCCTGCGTCTTGGCGGTGAGGAAATCCGCCGTGTCGACCTCGCCGATGAGCAGGGAGTCCTTCCAGGTCGAGGCGTCGTCCACCTCGGTCCAGGCGTCCTCCAGCTCCGCCTCGTCGATCAGCGCGGTCTCGGCGCCGGCCTTGGTGAGGGGCGCCGTGGACGCGGTGGGGGACTTGGTGGGGGACTTGGACGGGGAGGGCGTGACGGACCGTTCGGCGACGGGGGAGGCAGCGATGTCCGAGCCGGTCGACTCGTCGTCGTCCCCGCCGGAACAGGCCGCCGTGACGAGCAGCGCCCCGGCGGCCAGGGCGGCGGCCAGCACCCGCACCGGGCGGGACGGACGGGTCGGACCCGCCGGGCCACAGGGCCGGGCCGGAGAGGGCGGACGGGACGACGGGCGATCGGTGGGCACGGGTACCTCCTGAAGGCGGGGCGGGAACGGCTCCCTGGTGCGTGCGCGCCCCGGGAGGAGCGGCGGGCGGCTGTCTCTGCCCCTCCACGGCACCACCGGCCCGGCCGCGCGACCAGCGCACTGTGCCGAACGGGTGAACGGGCGCAGCAACGGCCGCTTCGCCGGGGGGATGGGGCGGACGGCCGGGCGAGGCCGGGCAGGGCCGGGAAAATGCCAGGTGGGCCGGGCGCAGGCCGGGGCATGATGGAGGGCCCGCCGCCCCTGCCGTGGCGGCGGGCGATCACCGTCGGGGTAGGCCGCCGGGGAGGACCATCAGGGAAGATCATCGGGGGCACCTGTGACCGTCGCCAACATCCTGCTGTCCGGCATCGTCGGCTCGACCGCCTACGGACTCGCGCACGAAGGGTCCGACGTGGACCGCCTCGGCATGTTCGCGGCCCCGACCGAGGAGCTGCACGGCCTGCACCGGCCGAAGGAGTCCCACGTCAGCACAGCCCCCGACAGCACCCTGCACGAGGCCGCGAAGTGGTGCCGGCTCGCGCTCAGCGGCAATCCCACCGTGATGGAACTCGTCTGGCTGCCCGACGAGTTGTACGAGGTGCGCACCCCGCTCGGCGACGAACTCATCGCCATCCGGACGACGTTGCCGAGCGCCCAGCGGGTCCGGGACGCCTATCTCGGTTACGCCACCCAGCAGTTCCGCCGACTGCAGAATCGCAACGACGGCTCCCAGGCCGACGACTCCCAAGCCGAAGCCTCCGCGGACACAGGCAAACGGACCGCGAAGCACGCCCGCCACCTCAAGCGACTGTGCACCCAGGGCTACGACCTGTACGCCACCGGGCAGTTGACCATCCGCGTCGAGGACCCGGAGAGCTACCACCGGTTCGGCGAACAGGTCGCCGCCGACCCCGACTCCGCGCTGCCGCTCCTGCGCGACTTCGAGGAGCGGTTCGACCGGACGCGCAGCGTTCTGCCCGAACAGCCCGACGAGTCTGCCGCGGAGGCGTGGCTGCGCGGGGTGCGGCGGCACTTCTACGCGTCCTGACGAGCGGGACGGGCAGCAGCTCCACGGGTTCCGATAAATCGCGTGCGGCGCGGACCCGTTCCTCTCTACCCTTGCCGAGGACCGAGCGCCGCCCACGACTGGGCTGCGCGGCACTGTGACGAACGAGGGGAGCCGGCCATGCGTGACTTCACCGCTGTCGTCGTCCCCTCCTCTCGCCACGAGGTGATCCTCGTGTCTTCGTCCGTCCGGTGTCCGCTGCGCGGCCGGCACCGGATGGCCTGACGTACGCACCGACGCACGTCCGGGGAATCGCGCTGCCCGTTTCTCCAAGAACACCCCGAAAGGCCAAGGGCCGTGCGCAGCAACCTCGACCTTCACCTCGCCGCCGTGCGCAATCTGGGCATCCTCGCCCATGTCGACGCAGGCAAGACCACCGTCACCGAGCGGATCCTGTATGCCACCGGGACCACGCACAGGCGCGGCGAGGTCCACGACGGCACGACCGTCACCGACTTCGACCCTCAGGAGCGAGACCGTGGAATCACCATCTTCGCCGCGGCCGTCAGCTGCGACTGGGACGGTCACCGCGTCAACCTGATCGACACGCCCGGGCACGTCGACTTCGCCGACGAGGTGGAGCGTTCCCTGCGCGTGCTGGACGGGGCGGTCGCGGTGTTCGACGCCGTCGCGGGCGTGGAACCGCAGAGCGAGTCCGTGTGGCGGCAGGCCGACCGGCACGGCGTGCCGAGGATCGCGTTCGTCAACAAGCTGGACCGGGCGGGGGCCGACCTCGACGCGGCCGTGGCGTCGATCCGGGAACGTCTCCACCCGGTTCCGCTGGTCGTCCAGCTGCCGATCGGCACGCAGGACGCCTTCACCGGCGTCGTGGACCTGCTGCGCATGCGGGCGCTGACCTGGGACGACGGCAGCGAAACGGCCGTCGAAGGGGACGTACCGCAGGCGTTGCGCGAGGAAGCGCTGCGTCGGCGTCGGCTGCTGGAGGAGGCCGTGGCGGAGCGGCACCCGGCCGCGCTCGAGGAGTTCTGCGACCGGGAGACGCTCTCCGCCGCGACCCTCGCGGCCGCTCTGCGCGATCTGACCCACACCGGCGACGGTGTCGTCGTGCTGTGCGGCTCGGCCTACCGCAACCGCGGCATCGAACCGCTGCTCGACGCCGTCGTCGCCTATCTGCCGTCACCCCTGGACGTGCCGGCTGTACGCGGTATGCACGAGGGCGTGGCTGATGCGCACGAGGGACGCGAGGGAGCGGAGGGGGCCGGCGAGGAACGTCCCGCCGACCCCGCCGCGCCGTTCGCGGCTCTCGCGTTCAAGGTCGGCGCCACCTCCACGGGCCGGCTCACCTATCTGCGGGTCTACTCGGGCACGATCGAGAAGGGAGCCACCGTGTGGGACGCGAGCGCGCGCCGCACCGAGCGGATCGGCCGGATCCTGCGGGTGCAGGCCGACCGGCACGCCCCGTTGGAGCGGGCGGTCGCCGGGGACATCGTGGCCGTGATCGGGCTGAAGTCGGCCCGTGCGGGCACGACCCTGTGCGCGCCGGACGCCCCGATCGTCCTCGAACCGCCCGGCGTCGCCGACCCGGTCGTCTCCGTGGCCGTCGAGGCACGTCGCAGCACCGACACCGAACGGCTGGTGTCGGCGCTCGCCCGACTGGCCGAGGAGGACCCCTCGTTGGTCGTGCGGACCGACCCCGAGACCGGGCAGACGGTGCTGTCGGGCATGGGCGAACTGCACCTCGAGGTCGCGGTGGAGAAGATCCGTCGCACTCTCGGACTGGACGTCAACGTGGGCCGCCCGAGGGTGACGTACCGGGAGACCGTTGTGCGCGGGGTGTCCGGCCTGGTCTTCCGACACGTCAAACAGGACGGCGGGGCAGGGCAGTTCGCGCACGTCGTGCTCGACGTCGAGCCGCTCGGCACGCAGGACGGCTTCGCGTCCGGCACGCAGGACGGCTTCGCGTTCCGCTCCGCCGTCGTCGGCGGACGGGTGCCGCAGGAGTACGTCCGTGCCGTCGAGGCCGGCTGCCGGGACGCGCTCGCCGAGGGTCCCCTCGGCGGGCACCCGGTGACCGGGCTGCGGGTCACCCTGACCGACGGGGCCACCCATGTGAAGGACTCCTCGGAGACGGCCTTCCGCACCGCGGGCCGGCTCGCTCTCCGGGAGGCCCTGCGCGGCTGCGCGATGGCGTTGCTGGAACCGGTCGTCGAGGTCACGGTGACCGTGCCCGAGGACGCCGTCGGGGCCGTCCTCGGCGATCTCGCGGCCCGGCGCGGCAGAGTCACCGGCTCCTCCGTGCGCGGCGGCGCCGCGGTGGTCACCGCCACCGTGCCGCTCGCGGAGCTGTTCGGCTACGCGACCCGGCTGCGCAGCCGCACCCAGGGCCGCGGCGCGTTCACGGCCCGGCCCACGGGGTACGCCCCGGCGCCGAGCCCCGCTCTCGCGCCGTAGCCGCGCCACTGGTCCGGCCCGGTGGTCCCGCCCGTACCAGGGCGGGACCACCTCGGCGCTCTCCTATCACAGTTGAGACATCGTCAGATGTCCCGCTCCACACGAAGCGTCAGGGATACGACACCACCGTCGACGGCACGGTCGACGTGCCGGACGTCGGCGTTCCGGTCTCGTTGACGACATGCTCGTACTGGCCCTGACCGCCGAGCGAGACCACCAGCAGGTCGTGGAACTTCACCCCCGACCGGTTCGGCGCGGCGAAGCCGTTGTGCTGCACGATCGTCGGGTCGACGTTGTAGTAGCAGTAACTGCCCAGCCCCCAGCCCTCGTGCACGGTCACGGCGTCCCCGACCCGGTAGGCGGCGTACCCCTTCACGGACCCGTTCTGGATCGCCGCCTGGTTCGGGGCGTCGTACGCCTTCTCGTTCTGGTAGAAGATCGTCCGGCCCCGCTCGCCGAACCACTGCACGTCGTACTTGTTGAAGTGCTCCACGAACAGGCCGGTGGCGAGCACGTCGGAGCCGTTGACGACGACGCCGTAGTCGGCCCGGTTGGTGTCCCAGCCGACGCCGGCGCCGTGGTCGGCGCGCCAGACCCAGGTGTGGTCGACGATGGTGTGCCGACTGTTGATCACCATGCTGGTGGTGGCCTTGCCGGCGCCCGCGCCGCCGATGCGGATGAACACGTCCTGGACGGTGGTCGGGTTGGCCGAGTGGTCGCGCCACGCCCCGCTCGGCCCGACCTCCAGCAGTGTCGGGGAGTTGACCGGTCCGGCGTCGATCAGGAAGCCCGCCAGCCGTACGCCGTCCACGTCGGCGACCTTCAGGGCCGTAACTCCGTTGTCAGGGACGAGAGTCGCATAACCCAGGCCCAGGACCACCGTGCCCGCGCGGTTCACCTGGATCGGCTGGTCGAGGTGGTAGATCCCCGGTGTCAGCAGCAGGTGGAGGCCTTCGGTGAGCGCCTGGTTGAGCGTGGCCGCCGTGACGCCCGGCTTCGCGACGTAGAACCGCGACAGGGACAGCGAGGTGCCGCGCGGTGTGCCGTTGCCCCAGGTCACTCCGCTCGCGTTGGTGCGCTTCTCCGGGAGGAAGACCCGGTATTCGCTGCCGTCGAGGTAGAGGAAGGGCTTCTCGCGGGAGATGGGCGTCGTGGCCAGGGTGGTGTACGGCGGGTTCGGGAAGCTCTGCGCGGGCGCGCTCTGGACACCCGAGAACACCATGTTCCAGACGCCGTTGAGCCAACTGCCGATCACGCTGTCGCGGGTGTACCACTGCTGCTGCGAGTACGGCCCGACCTGGCCGTCGATCCGGCTGTCGGCGATGTAGCCGCCGCTCGCCCAACCGTAGCCGGTGGGGGAGAGGTTGAGGTCGCCGCGCACATGCATACGGCGGAAGGGGGCGGCCTGGGCGACGGCCCAGCGGTTGGTGCCGTTCGCGGGGACGAGCGCGAGGTTCTCCGCCGAACGCCAGAAGTTCTGCGTCGCGTTGCCGTTGAACCAGCCCGCGTCGACCGTCACGTCGCCGTTGATGGTCGTGTCGTCGGGGGAGAGGCCGAGGCCCGCGATGGAGGTGTAGAAGCCGAGTTGGGCGTTGAGACCGCTGTAGGTGCCGGGCTTGAACAGCAGTGCGTAGCGGCCCGCGCCGAACTGGGCCGACTCCTGCTGGGCGAAGATCTGGTCCAGCTTCGCCTGGATGCCGGAGGTCGACGGGTCGAAGACGATGACGTTGGGGCCGAGGTCGCCGCCGCCCGGCAGGGCGCGCGGGCACTTGACGCGTGAGGCGGCGACGGCCGGCGCGGAGCCGAGTGCGGCCAGCGCGGGCGCGGCGGCCGCGGCGGCGAGGACGGTTCTGCGGCGCGGTGCGGAGGAATCCGAGGAGGTGTGGGGCATGGTCGCGGCTCTCCTGGGTCGGGACGGGCACGGCGGCTGGTCGGTGGGAACGGCTCATGCAGGAAGGACGTTCAGCAAGCGCGTTCAGTAAGCGTGTTCGGCAAACGCATTCAGGAAGTGAACTCGCGCGGTCCTGAGAGCGCTCTCACGCCACTGAATGCTTCAACTACCCGAACGTGCGCGTCAAGAGGCGCGACCGGAGTTCCCCCGCGGCGCTGGAGCAGCAGGCATGCGGGACGTGTACGGCGTCGAACTCCCCGAAGAGCCGGGCGACTTGGCGACGATCGCCGCACCGCTGGACTGGCTGGGCCTGAACTACTGCTTCCCGGCGACGGTCGCCGACGACCCGGGCGGCCCGGCCCCGCACGCCCGTTCCGTCCGCCGGCCCGGCGTCCCGCGCACCGGCATGGACGGGGAGGTCGACCCGGGCGGCATCGAGACGCTCCTGCTGCGCCTCACCGACGAGTACGGCGCGCACCGGCTGTAGGTCACGGAGAACGGTTCCGCCTACCCGGACGCCGTCCGCCCCGACGGCGCCGTCGACGACCCCGACCGCCAGACCTACCTGACCGCCCACCTGACCGCCTGCGCCTCCGCCGCCCGCAAGGGCGCCCCGCTGGCCGGCTACTTCGCCTGGTCCCTGCTGGACGACTTCGAGTGGGCGTACGGCTACGACAAGCGCTTCGGACTCGTGCACGTCGACCACCGCACACAGGCGCGCACGATCAAGGGCGCCGGACGCCACTACGCGGAGATCATCCGCAGGCATCGGGAGGGGGTGCGGAGGGCGGCCTGAGTCTGCCTGAGGGGGGCGCGGGTGCGGGTGCGGGTGCGGGGCTCCGGCCTGCGGTTCCCCACGGGAACTCGGTTGCCCGCCGTTTCCTCCGCTGAGAGGCTCGCCCCATGCCGACCTTCACCGCCCCCGACTCGACCCGCCTCGCCCACCACGAGTCGGGGGACGGCCCGCCGCTGGTCTGCCTGCCCGGCGGCCCCATGCAGTCCGCCGCCTACCTGGGCGACCTCGGCGGCCTCACGTCCCACCGTCGGCTGATCAGGCTGGACCTCAGAGGCACCGGCGAGTCGGCGGCCCCGGCGGACACCGCGTCGTACCGCTGCGACCGCCAGGTCGACGACGTCGAGGCACTGCGCGAGCACCTCGGGCTGGAGCGGATCGACCTGCTCGGGCACTCCGCAGGAGCCAACCTGGCGATCCTCTACGCGGCCCGGTACCCGGACCGGGTCGCCAGCCTGCTGCTGATCACCCCGAGCGTGTACGCCGTCGGCCTCGACGTCACCGCCGAGGACCGCCTCACGACAGCCCGCCTGCGCCGCGACGAGCCGTGGTTCGCGACGGCGTACGCGGCGCTGGAAGCGGTCACGGCAGGCCGGGCCGCCCCCGACTCCTGGCAGGCCCTCGCCCCCTTCTTCCACGCCCGCTGGAACGACGAGGCCCGCGCCTTCGACGCGGCCGGCGACCGCGCGAAGAACCCTGAGGCGGCCGCCGTCTACACCGCCGAGGGCGCCTTCACCCCCACCGCGACCCGCGAGACCCTCGCCGCCCTCCCCGCCCCGGTCCTCCTCCTCGCCGGCGAGACGGACCTGGCCGCTCCGCCCCGGGTGATGCGGGAGTTCGCGGGGCTGTTCCCGAAGACCGAGTTCGTGGTGCAGGCGGGGGCTGGGCATTTTCCCTGGCGGGACGATGCCGAGGGCTTCGTGTCGGCGGTGGAGGCGTTCCTGGGCGTGGGGACCGGCCCGGGGGACTGACCGGTTCAGGCACGCTCACGAAGAGGGCGGCCGGAGGGCTAGCAGTCCCTCAGCTCCGCCGACTGGTTCAGCACCTGTGCCCGCGCGGAAGTGAACCGCGCATAGGTCTCCCCGTCCCGCGCCCCCGGGCGGAACGCTGCCACCCGGTGGCAGTTCTGGAAGGCCAGGGCCACGTCGAAGTGGCGTTCCAGGCTGGTGCGGATGGCGTCGCTGGCGAGGGCGCGAAGGAGTTGGCCGCGTTCCTGTTCGGAGGCGGGAGGGGTCTGGTTGTCGGTGAACTCGCCGATGCCGGCGTGGAGTCGGGTGGCGAGGGAGGCGACGAGGTCGTACGCGTAGGGGAGGGACGTGCGGACGGTGTCCACGAAATCCTCCTCGCGGACGGCGCCCGCTTCGGCCTCGGCGAGGAGCTTGGGGGAGACGTCGAGAGACATGTGTGTCCTGTTCTTCTGGTTCTTCTGGTTCTTCTGGAAAAAAGGGGGAGGGGCGGCTCGTCGGGCGAGGCTTGTCAGGCGAGGGACGCCGGGCCCGGGGTGAAGTCCGGGTCCACCTGGGCCGCCAGGTTCTGGCCCGTCGCCCGGTCCGCCCAGGCGTGGGCGTTGCGGAGGTGGAACTGAACGGCGTGGCGGTGGAGGGCCGGCCAGTCCTTCGTGCGGGCGTCGACGTGCTCGCGCAGCACCGTCAGAGCGTGGCGGTTGGTCTCCTCCAACTCGCCCTGGGGACTGCCTTGTTCGGCGGAGCGCACCCAGGGGGAGTGGACCAGGTGGGTGAGGAGGTCGTCGCCCACCTGGTCCTTGAGGAAGAGGAGGTCCTCCTCGCCGGTCACCTTGTTGCCGATCACGGCGAGCGGGATGTCGAACTCGCGGGCGTGGTCGCGGTACTGGCGGTAGACCGAGACGCCCTTGCGGGTGGGTTCGGCCACCAGGAAGGTCATGTCGAAGCGGGTGAACAGGCCGGAGGCGAAGGCGTCGGCGCCGGCCGTCATGTCGACGACGACGTACTCGCCGGGGCCGTCGACCAGGTGCCCGAGGTAGAGCTCGACGGCGCCGAGCTTGGAGTGGTAGCAGGCCACCCCGAGGTCGCTCTCGTCGAACTCGCCGGTGACCATCAGCGGCACGCCGCCCACCTGCCGGACATGGCGGGCGTGCAGTTCGTCGTCGCCCAACAGGCGCAGGAGGCGTGAACCGCGGCCCGGCGGGGTCGTCTTGATCATCGCCTCGCGGGAGGCGATGCGCGGGTTGGCGCCGCGCAGCAGGTCCTTGATCTCGCCCAGGCGGGCGGCCAGGGGAGGGGCGGCGAAAGGTGTCCGCAGCGCGGGGTCGAGCGCCTCGGCCAGGTGCTGGTTGATGTCGGCGTCGACGGCCAGCACCGGTGCGCCGGAACGCGCCAGGCGCCGGGCGAACAGGGCCGACAGCGTCGTCTTGCCGCTGCCGCCCTTCCCCACGAAGGCGATGCGCATCACAGCACCGCCTTGTTGAAAATGAATGTCATGTGGCTAGGTTTAGGGCTGCGCCGTGATCTCTGTCAAGTCCGGAGGCGCATCGGGAGTGATCTTCCGGCCCGGCTTAATGCATATGATGTGCAAGTGCGTGACTACTGCATACGGCCCGCGGGCCCAGACGACCTCGACGGAGCCCGAGCGGTCATGCTCGACACCGTCTACCGCGACTTCGGCACCGGCTATGTGCCCCGCTGGCACGGCGACGTCATCGACCCCGCCGCCGCGTACCTCGCCCCCGCCCGCCACACCCTGCTGGTCGCACTCGACGGCGACGGCGAGGACGGCGCGGTCGTCGCCACCGCCGCCCTGGACTCCCGCGGTCCCGTGCACCCGCCGAACCCGCGCCATGTCGCCGAGCGGTATCCCTCCGGCACGACCGCGCAGTTGCGCCGGGTCTACGTCCGCCGTGAGCACCGCAGGCGCGGCCTCGCCCGGCGGCTCGTGGCCGAACTGCTCGCATTCGCCGCCGCGGAGGGCGGCTATCGGGCCGTCTACCTGCACACGGACCCGTCCGTGGAGGGCGCCGAGGGGTTCTGGCGCTCGCTCGGCAAGGTCGTGCACGACGAACGCGAGGACCCGGGCGGCTTGGGGATCGTGCACTTCGACGTCCCCCTCGACGTCCCCCTCGGCACCTCTCTCGGCACCCCCCTCGACGCTTGCCCCGGCCTCCCCCCCCGGGCCTCCCCCTGGGTGTCCCCGTCGACCTTCCCTTCGGCGCCCCGAGCCCCACCGCCCCCTCCCCCCACTCCCACGCGCGCACTCCCTAGGCCGGTACCCCATGCACCTCCCCCTCCGTCCCAGCCCTCCCCGCTCCCGTCCCCGCCGCTCCCTCTCCGCGCTCCTGCTCACCCCCCTCCTCGCCGGCTGCTTCGCCTCCGGTGGCGACGGCGGCGGGGCGTCCGACGCCGAGGACGGGACCCGGCTGCGCGTCGCCCTCGCCTTCCCGCCCGCCGAGAACCTCTCCCCGTACGGCGCCGACGCCACGATCCTCAGCCGGCTCGGCGTCACCGAGGGACTGACCGCGCTCGACGCCAACGGCGCAGCCGCCCCCGCGCTCGCCGCGTCCTGGCGGCGCGAGGACGACCGCAGCTGGCTGTTCACCTTGCGCGAGGCGTCCTTCCAGGACGGCGCCGACGTCACTCCCGCCGCGGTCGTCACCGCCCTCACCCACGCCACGAAGGCCAAGCCCGTTCCCGCCGCCCTCGCCGGCGGCACCCTCACGGTCGAGACGGACGGCGACACCGGCGTACGGATCATCACCGCCGACCCCGATCCCGTACTGCCCCTGCGCCTGAGCAGCCCCAGCCTCGCCGTCCTCTCCCCGAAGGCGTACGACGGGGACGGCGTCGGCGACGGGAACGGCGGCAAGGACGGGAAGGGCGTCGTCGATCCGGTCGGCACCGCCACCGGGCCGTTCGAGCTCACCGAGGTCGCCGGCGCCACCGCCGCCGACCTCGACCGCTTCGACGACTACTGGGGCGGCCGCGCCCAGGCCGCCGGGATCGACGCACGGTTCATCGCCGACGGCACCGCCCGCGCCAACGCCCTGCGCACCGGCCAGGTCGACCTCGCCGAGGCGATCCCGGTCGCGCAGGCCGCCTCCCTCGACGCGGCCACCCGCCGCGAGACCGCCACGACCCGCACCACCAGCCTGCTCCTCAACACGGAGTCGGGCGTCTTCAAGGACCCGGCCCTGCGCGCCGCCGCCCGCGCCGCCGTCGACACCTCGGCGCTCGCGGAGGGCGTCTACGAGGGCCGCGCCGACGCCGGCGCCGGGATCTACGGACCCGCCGTCACCTGGGCCGAGGGCAAGCGTGTGAAGCCCGCCGGGCGAGCGAAGGCCGGCGACCCCGACGGCGCCTCCCTCACCCTCGCCACCTACGACAACCGGCCCGAACTCCCCGAAGTCGCACAGGTGTTGAAGCAACAGCTGGAGAAGGCCGGGTTCACGGTGAAGCTGGAGGTGCGCGAGTACTCGCGGCTGGAGAGCGACGCGCTGGCCGGGAGGTTCGACGCGTTCGTCGGGGCCCGCAACAGCCTCCTCGACACCGGCGACCCCGTCTCCGTGCTCGCCGGCGACTTCACCTGCGACGGCGGCTACAACCTCGCCCTGCTCTGCGACAAGACGGTCGACCGGGCCGTGGCCAAGGCCCAGCGGACAGCCGACCCCGACAAGCGCCGGGACGCCGCCCTGGCCGCCGAGGCCGCGATCCTCGCCACCGACGCCGACGTCCCGCTGGTCCACCAGCGCGTCATCACCGGCGTCGGCGCCAGGACGAGCGGGGTGCTCCTCGACCCCTACGAGCGGACCCTCGTCGGCGCCGGGACCCGGCGCTGACGGCATGAGGAACAGGGTGGGCGCGCTGCTGTGGCGCGTGGGACTGGCCGCGCTGCTGGTGTGCGGGATCGGGCTGCTGCCCTGGCTCTCGCGCACCGACCCGGCGCTCACCGTCCTCAAGACGCGCTCCGCCGACCGGGATCCCGACCCCGCGGTGCTCGCCGACATCCGCGCCCAACTCGGCCTGGACAGCGGCCCGTTGCCTCTACTCGGCCAGTGGCTGGCCGGGTTGCCGCGCGGGGACGCCGGGCGGTCGTGGATCTCGGGCGCGGAGGTCGCGCCCGCCGTGCTCCAGGCCCTGGGGGCGTCCCTGCTGCTGATGGCGGTGGCGCTCGCCCTCGCCCTGGTCGTCGCCGCCGCCGTGTGCGCCCGCACCCTGTACCTCGGCGCACGTCGGGGCCTGGACGGCCGGCGCGCCGGCGGTTCCGGGTCCGCCGTGCTCGCCGCGCTGCCCGAGTTCCTCACCGCCTCGGTCCTCGCCACCGTCGTCGGCGTGCAGTTGGGCTGGCTGCCCGCCCTCGGCTGGTACGGCCCCCAGTGGACCGTGCTGCCGGCCCTCGCCCTCGCCCTGCCCGCCGGCGCGGTCCTCGGACGCCTCCTCGACGACCGGCTGCCCGGCACCTTCGCCGAGCCCTGGGCGCTGGCCGCCGCCGCGCGCGGACTGCCCGGCCGGAGCATCGCCCGCCAGGCGCTGCGCCGCTGCCTGCCCGGACTGCTGCCCAACCTCGGGCTGTTCGTCGTCGGTCTGACCGGCGGTTCCGTCGCCGTGGAGCAGATCTTCGACATCCCCGGACTCGGCCGGACCACCCTTCAGGCCGCGCTCGCCCAGGACCTGCCCGTCCTCCAGGCCGGCGCCCTGGCCCTCGTCCTCCTCGCCGCCGTGACGACCGCCGCCGCCCGCCTCGCCGCCGGGCTGCTCATCGGCCCCGCCCTGCGCGACGGCGCCCTGACGAGCCCGCACCCCCCGACCCCGCCCGCACGCACGATCCTCCCGCTCCTCCACGGCGCTCTCCTCCTCGCCGTCGTCGCCGCGGGCCTGCCCCGCGACCCGCTCGCCCTCGACACCGCCGCCCGCCTCCAACCCCCCTCCACGGCACACCCGTTCGGCACCGACGCGCTCGGCCGGGACGTGCTCGCCCGGGTCGCACACGGCGCGCTCGACACCCTCCTCCTCGCCCTCGCCGTCACCGCGATCGCGCTGACGGCCGGCGTGCTGCTCGGGCTGCTGCCCCGGCTGTCCGGACCGCTCGTCGACACCGTCAACGCCGTGCCGCCGGTCCTCGCCGCGCTCCTCGTCGCCGCGGTCCGGGGCAACGGTACGGCCGCCCCCGTCCTCGCCGTGGCGGTCGTGGCCTGGGCCCCGCTCGCCGCGCACGCCTCCGCGCTGCTCCAGCAGGAACGGGCCACCCTGCACCTGACCGCGACCCGCGCCCTGGGCGCCGGTCCCTGGTATCTGCTGAGCCGCGAACTCCTGCCCGCCGTCCTGCCGCCCGTCGCCCGCCACGCCCTCCTGCGGCTGCCCGGCATCGCCCTCGCCCTCGCCTCCCTCGGCTTCCTCGGTCTGGGCGCACAGCCGCCGTCCCCCGAGTGGGGCCTGCTGCTCGCCGAGAACCAGCCCTACGCCGAGCGCGCCCCCTGGGCCGTCCTCGCCCCCGCGGCCGCCCTCGCCCTGCTCGGCGCCCTGGCGGTGACGGCGGCAGGCGGCCTACGACGACCACGGCGTCGTACGACAAGCTCGGCGGAGGCGGGGGACACGGCGGGCGAACAGCCGTCACCCGCACCGGAGTTGGTGAGCACGCGATGACGACCCCCCTCTCCGTCCTTCGTCGGAACCGGAGTCGGAGCGCACCAGCGCCGCTCTCGCCCCTGCTCCGGCTGCTGATCCTCACCCAACTCGCCTTCAACATCGGGTTCTTCGCCGTGCTGCCGTTCGTCGCCGAGCATCTGGGCGGCGCGGTCGGCATGGCGGGGTGGACGGTCGGGTTCGTGCTGGGGCTGCGGACCTTCAGCCAGCAGGGGCTGTTCGTGGTCGGCGGCGCGCTGGCCGACCGCTGCGGCGTCCGGCCCGTCGTCCTCGCCGGCTGCGCACTGCGCATCGCCGGGTTCGCCTGGCTCGGGTACGCCCAGCGGACCTGGGCGGTGGTCGGGGCGGTGCTGCTGACCGGGTTCGCGGCCGCGCTGTTCTCCCCCGCGGTCGAGTCGGAGGTCGCCCGCCAGGCCGTCGTACGGGAGGAGTCGGGCGGCGGGTCGCGGACCCGGGTGCTGGCGCTGTTCACGGTCGCCGGGCAGACCGGGGCGTTCGTCGGGCCGCTGCTCGGCGCGCTGCTGCTGTCGGTCGACTTCCGGGCCGTCTGCCTGGCCGGCGCCGGGATCTTCGTCCTCGTCCTCGCCGGGCACGCCTGGCTGCTGCCGCAGCACATACCCGGCCGCTCCCGCGTTCGACTCCGCGGCGGAATCGGCCCGTTGCTGCGCAACCGCCGCTTCCTCGCCCTGTGCTGCGCGTACGGCGCCTACCTCCTCGCCTACAACCAGCTCTACCTCGCCCTGCCCGCCGAGGTGGAGCGCGCGGCCGGTGCGCAGGCGCCGCTGGCCTGGCTGTTCGCGCTGTCCTCGCTGCTGGTGGTGACCGCCCAACTGCCCGTCACCCGGTGGGCGGGGGAGCGGCTCAGCCTGCGCCGCTCCATGGCGGCCGGGCTCGCGCTGATCGCCGCCGGGTTCGCGGTCGTGGCCGTGGCGCTGCCCGCCGGCCGGACCGCGACGGCCGGGCTGCTGCCCGCGGCCGGCTTCGTCGTGCTGCTCACCCTCGGCCAGATGCTCGTCGCGCCCGCCGCCCGCGCCTGGACGCCCGACCTCGCCGAGGACGGGCGGCTCGGCCTGTACACGGGGGCGCTGTCGTCCGTCTCCGGGCTGATCGTGCTGGTCGGCAGCGCGGCCACCGGCGCCCTTCTCGACACGGACCTGCCCCCGGCCGTGCCCTGGCTGCTCCTGGCCGCCGTACCGGCCGCCGCGATCGCCCTGCTGCCGCGCCCGCCCGTCATGCCGCGCCCGCCCGTCAAGCCGTGAGCGTCGCAAGCCGTGGGCGTCGCAAGCTGTGAATTCGGGGTGTGGTGCTCACCGCCGGCTGTGAACACGGGAGCAACGCTCCGCGTATCAGTGGACCGTGGCAGGATCCCTCCCCATGAGTGCGTCCACGGCGGTCCGGAGTGTGCGCGCCGCCGTGTTCGCCGCGGTGTGCGTGCTGCTGGCCGCCGCCGGACACGGGCTCGCCACCGGTGACACGCCGTCGCCGTGGGCGGACGGCGCCGGATTCCTGGCCGTCTTCGCCGCCGGCTGGCTGCTGGGCGGTCGGGAACGCTCGCTGCCCGGCATCGGCGCGGCCATGCTGGTCACCCAGGCGGGCCTGCACGTCGCCTTCGACGCGACCCGTTCCCGTACCGTCGCCCAGGTCGTGCCCGTGATGTCCATGACCCATGCGCACGCCCAGATGCACGGCATGCGCATGGCGCACACGCAGGTCCATCCCCACGCCGTCGCCGCCCATGTGCTGGCCGCGCTCCTCGCCTCCTGGTGGCTGCGGCGCGGCGAGGCCGCCCTGTGGTCGCTGCTGCGCTGGGCGGTCGCGTTCCTGCCCGGCCTCGCCGCCTGGTGGCGGGACACGCCCGTCCCGCTCCCCGCGCCGTCCGCCCCCACGACCCCGCAGGCCCCGGCGCCGTTCCGGCAGCTCCTGCTGCGGCACGCGGTGAGCCGCCGCGGACCGCCCGCCCCGATCCCGTACGCGATCTGAACCGACCACACCCTTTCTGCTTCCTGTACGGAGATCACTCACCCATGTCCAGCCCGTCCAGCACGTCCACCATGTCCACGACTCGCCTCGCCCTGCGCCGCACCGGTCTCGGCGCCGTGCTCGCCGCCGCAGCCGTGCTCGCCGCCGCCGGGGTCGCCTCCGCGCATGTCACCGTCCACCCCGAGAGCTATGCCAAGGGCGCCACCGACGGCCTGCTCACCTTCCGGGTCCCCAACGAGGAGGACACCGCGACCACCACCAAGGTCCAGGTCTTCCTGCCCACCGACCACCCCGTGCTCGGCGTGCTGGTCACCCCGCACGACGGCTGGACCGCGAAGGTGACCACCACCAAGCTCAAGACGCCGGTCAAGACCGACGACGGCACGATCACCGAGGCCGCCTCCGAGATCACCTGGACCGGCGGGAAGATCGCGGCCGGCCAGTTCGAGGACTTCGACGTCGCCTTCGGACAACTCCCCGAGGACGCCGACGAACTCGCCTTCAAGACCCTCCAGAGCTACTCCGACGGCACCACCGTGCGCTGGATCGAGGAGGAGGAAGCGGGCGCGGACGAGCCGGAGAACCCCGCGCCGGTGCTGAAGCTCACGGCGGCGGCGGACGAGAGCACTCCGGCGTCCTCCGGGAAGAGCACGCAGAGCACGGCGAGCGCCAAGAGCACGGCGCAGGCCGCCGACTCCGGCGACTCCACCGCCCGCGGGCTGGGCATCGCCGGGCTGGTCGTCGGCGTGCTGGGCCTGGCGGCCGCCGCCTTCGCCGTCGTACGGACCCGGTCGCCGCGGCCGTAGCCCCGGACGACCCGAAGGGCCCGGATCGTGTCCGTGCGGACGATCCGGGCCCTTCGGGCTGAGCGGTGGGGCGAGGTCAGGCGAGTTCCAGGACCTTCTCCGCGGGCAGCCGCTCCTCTTCCCGGGCGGGCCGCGAGGTGCGCCACAGCCACAGGACGTCCCGGCCGAACGACCACACCAGGGTGGACAGGGCCAGCAGGGCGACCGCGAAGTTCGCCGCGTACGGCAGCAGGTCCGCGCCCGCGAGGAGCAGGCAGACGCCCTGGAGCGCGGCCACCGTCTTGCGGGCGAAGCTCGGCGGGAGCGATCCGTTGAGCCAAGGGGCGACCCGGGCCGCGGCGACGAAGGCGTAGCGCATGCCGCCGATGAGGACGACCCACGGGCCCAGCTGCATCGAGACGTACACGCTCAGCACCAGGATCAGGAAGGCGTCGACCTCCATGTCGAAGCGCGCGCCCAGTGCGGTGGAGGTGCCCGTGCGCCGGGCGACCTTGCCGTCGACGCCGTCCAGGATCAGGGCCACGGCCGTCAGGCCCACCAGCAGCGTCACCGGCGGCGCGCTCTCGAAGGAGTCGGCGACCAGCGCGGTCACCCCGCCGACCAGGGTCGCGCGGCCGAGCGTGACCCGGTTGGCCGGGCCGAAGGTGCGCAGGCTGGAGCGGTGCAGCGCCCGGGAGAGCACCGCCCAGGTGGCGACGGCGAAGACGAGACCGGTCACCCAGCCCGCCGGCCCCATGCCGATCGCCGAGCCGAGCAGAGCCAGCAACAGGATCTGAACGCCCGCTCCCACAGCGGTCTCCTGCTGGACCAGCCTTGCTTCGTAAGTGTTGTTCAGGGCCACCGCACATTCCTCCGGCCAGGTGTACAGAGATGATCAGTGCCGCGTACTGTGCGCGGACTGTGCACACCTCGGTACGTGAACAGGTTCCCGATCGTTCAGGAGGATGCCGATGTCGACCACCGCACGTGCGTTCTGGGTCAGCTCTCCGGGTGAAGGAGAGATCCGCGAGACCCCCCTTTCCGCCCCCGCGCCGGGCGAGGTTCTGGTGCGTTCCCTGTGGTCGGGCGTCAGCCGCGGCACCGAGACCCTCGTCTTCCGCGGCGGGGTGCCGGACAGTCAGCACGCGACCATGCGCGCGCCGTTCCAGGACGGCGACTTCCCCGCGCCGGTGAAGTACGGCTACCTCAACGTCGGACGCGTGGAGGAGGGACCGGCGGCCCTGGTCGGCCGTACCGTCTTCTGCCTCTACCCGCATCAGACGCGGTACGTCGTTCCCGCGACGGCGGTCACGGTCGTACCGGACCGCGTGCCCGCCGAACGGGCGATCCTCGCCGGGACCGTGGAGACCGCCGTCAACGCCCTGTGGGACGCCGCGCCCCTGGTCGGCGATCGGATCGCGGTGGTCGGCGGCGGCATGGTCGGCTGCTCGGTGGCCGCGCTCCTGGCCCGCTTCCCGGGCGTCCGCGTCCAACTGGTGGACGCCGACCCGGCGCGGGCGAAGGTCGCCGAGGCCCTCGGCGTCGGCTTCGCCCTCCCCGGCGACGCGCTCGACGGCTGCGACCTCGTCGTGCACGCCAGCGCCAGCGAACAGGGCCTCGCCCGCGCCCTGGAGCTGCTGCGGCCCGAGGGCACGGTCCTCGAACTGAGCTGGTACGGCGACCGGCAGGTGTCCCTCCCGCTCGGCGAGGCCTTCCACTCCCGCCGCCTGGTCATCCGCAGCAGCCAGGTCGGCACCGTCTCCCCGGCCCGCGCCAGTCGCACGTACGCCGATCGGCTCGCGCTCGCCCTCGAACTGCTCGCCGACCCGGCGCTCGACGCCCTCGTCACCGGGGAGAGCGCTTTCGAGGAGTTGCCGGAGGTGATGCCGAGGCTCGCCACCGGGGAGATTCCGGCGCTCTGTCACCGCATCAGGTACGAACAGAGCGCCTGACCTGAGAAAAGAGTGAGATCGGGCTGAACACGGGGAAGCGAAGAGCCGTACTACACGGCATCCCCCGGCGGCCAACGGCCGGGGGACCAGACGCGCCGCACCTGGAGGGTCGTCCGTTGTTCAGTGTCACCGTCCGCGATCACATCATGATCGCCCACAGCTTCCGCGGCGAGGTCTTCGGACCCGCGCAGCGCCTGCACGGAGCGACGTTCCTCGTGGACGCCACCTTCCGCCGCGACCAGCTGGACGACGACAACATCGTCGTCGACATCGGACTGGCCACGCAGGAGCTCGGTGCGGTCGTCAGCGAGCTGAACTACAGAAATCTGGACAACGAGCCGGAATTCGACGGGATCAACACCTCGACCGAGTTCCTGGCCAAGGTCATCGCCGACCGGCTCGCCGCGCGGATCGACAAGGGCGCCCTCGGCGAGGGCGCCCGGGGCATCGCCGCCCTCGCCGTCACGCTGCACGAGTCGCACATCGCCTGGGCGAGTTACGAGCGTGCGCTGTGACCGACGTGACCCTGGAGAAGACCGTGCAGACCGCGCAGCCGCCCTCGCTCGCCTATGTGCCCGCGCAGGTCGCCGTCCCGAAGACCTGTCCGAAGATCGGGGGGATCATCCCCATGTCGCTGCGGTCCGTGCACTTCGTCATGCCGGGCGGCGTCGACGACCCGGCCAACCCCAGCGGCGGCAACGCCTACGACCGGCGGGTCTGCCTGGACCTGGCCGGCTTCGGCTGGCAGGTCCACAGGCACCTGGCGTCCGGCTCCTGGCCCAGCCCGCAGCCGGCCGCCCGGGCGGAACTGGCCCGCACGCTGGCCGAGTTCCCCGACGGCACGATCGTGCTGCTCGACGGGCTCGTGGCCTGCGGCGTCCCGGAGATCATCGTGCCGGAGGCGGAGCGCCTGCAGCTCGCCGTCCTCGTCCACCTCCCGCTCGGCGACGAGACCGGACTCGCCCCGCAGACGGCGGCCGAGCTGGACGCCAAGGAGCGGGCCGTGCTGCGCGCCGTGCCCGCCGTGATCGCCACCAGCGACTGGGCGGTGCGCCGCCTCGTCTCCCACCACGGCCTGGCGCCGGAGAAGGTGCACGTCGCCGCCCCCGGCGCCGACATCGCGCCGCTGGCCTCCGGCACGGACGGCGTGTCCCGGCTGCTGTGCGTCGCGGCCGTGACCCCGCGCAAGGGCCAGCACCGCCTGGTGGAGGCGCTGGCCGCCGTCACCGACCTGCCGTGGAGCTGCTCCTGTGTCGGCGGCCTCGGGGGAGACCCGGAGTACGTCGCCCATCTGCGCGGCCTCATCAGGAAGTACGGCCTCGAGGACCGGCTGGAGCTGGCGGGCCCGAAGGCCGGCGCCGAACTCGACGCCAGCTACGCCGCCGCCGACCTGATGGTCCTCACCTCCTACGCCGAGACGTACGGCATGGCGGTCACCGAGGCGCTCGCGCGCGGCATCCCCGTCCTCGCCACCGACGTCGGCGGACTGCCCGAGGCGGTCGGCCGCGCCCCCGACGGCGGCGTCCCCGGCATCCTCGTGCCGCCGGAGGACCCGGCCGCCCTCGCCGCCGAACTGCGCGGCTGGTTCGGCGAGGCGGACGTACGGCGCCGGCTGAAGGCGGCCGCGCGCGGCCGCCGGGCGGCCCTGAACGGCTGGGCGTCCACCGCCCAGAGCCTGGCCGGAGTCCTCGGCCGGCTTCCCAGCGAACCCCGGAGGGCGGCATGAGCAAGAGCACCGTGACCCCGGCGGACCTGGCCCGACGCGTGGGACACATCCCGACGCAGCCGGGCCCCAAGGAGGGCGACCTCGTGACTCAGTCCGTGACTTCTCCGACCTCCGGAGCCGACTCCGGGGCGCGGCCCGCCATATCCGGCGACGGCAACGGCAACGGCGACGGCATCGACACCGGTGCCGACCAGCCGTCGGGGTCCGTCATCCCCGGCGCCGGCCCCGTGACCCGCCCCGGCGAGCGGCCCACCGTACGGCTGCGGGACGCCGGGCCCGACGAGCAGCCGCGCTACGCGCCCGAATGGCTCCAGCTGCGCGAGCCCGCCGACGCGGACGCCCGGTCGATGGACCTGCTGGACCCCCTGCGCATCCGGCTCGCCAACCTGCCCGGACGCCCCGGCGGACTCGCCGTCCACGACCTGGGCTGCGGCACCGGCTCGATGGGCCGCTGGCTCGCCCCGCGCCTGGACGGCGCCCAGCACTGGATCCTGCACGACCGCGACCCCTACCTGCTGCACTTCGCCGCCGTCGCCTCCCCGCGGGTGGCCGCCGACGGCAGCCGGGTCACCGTCGAGACCCGGCGCGGCGACGTCGCCCGGCTCACCCCGGACGCCCTGCGCGGCGCCTCGCTGGTCACCGCCTCCGCCCTGCTGGACGTCCTGACCCGCGAGGAGATCGAGACCCTCGCCGCGGCCTGCGCGGGCGCGGGCTGCCCGGCGCTGCTCACGCTCTCCGTCGCCGGACGCGTCGACCTCGCCCCGCAGGACCCGCTGGACGAGGAGATCGCCGCCGCCTTCAACGACCACCAGCGCCGCGGCGGCCTCCTCGGCCCCGACGCGGTGACCGCGGCCTGCGAGGCGTTCGCCGACCACGGCGCGACGGTCAAGGTGCACCCGAGCGCCTGGCGGCTCGGCCCCGAGCACGCCGCCCTCACCGAGCAGTGGCTGCGCGGCTGGGTCGGCGCGGCGGTCGAGCAGCGCCCCGAACTCGCCGCCCGCGCCGAGACCTACCTGGCCGCCCGGCTCGCCGCCCTCGCGGCCGGCGAGCTGCGCGTCACCGTCCACCACAGCGACCTGCTGGCACTGGCCCGGCCGACGGGCGCGGCGTGATGAGCGCGGAGACGGCGAGCGCCCGGGTCGACCCGACCGCGCCGGTGATCTGGGGCGAGGGCGCCCTGGCCGTACGACGGCCCCCGCGTCCCCCGTCGGTGACGCGCTCCGGAGCCGCCGTGTCCGAGGCCCGCATCGGCGTCATCGTCGCCGCGCCGCGCGCCAAGACGTCCCGGCTGCGCACCCTGCTGGCCAACCGGGCCCTGCGCACGCACGTCGGGACCGTCGCCGGGGTCGTCATCCTCTCCGTGCTGCTGTGGCGGCTGGGCACCGGCGTGTTCCTGGACGGGCTGCGGCGGATCGACGTGCCGACGCTGCTCGCGGGGCTCGGGATCGGTGTGATCACCACCGTGTTCAGCGCCTGGCGGTGGGCGCTGGTGGCCCGCGGGCTGCAGATCCGGCTGCCGCTCGGCGCGGCCGTCGCCGACTACTACCGCGCCCTGTTCCTCAACGCGGCGCTGCCCGGCGGCGTCCTCGGCGACGTGCACCGCGCGGTGCGGCACGGGCAGAGCGCCGGCGACGTCGGACGCGGAGTGCGCGCGGTGGTCCTGGAGCGGACCGCGGGACAGCTCGTGCTGGCCGTCGCGGGAGTGACGGTCCTGCTGACCCTGCCGTCCCCGGTCATGGCGGACGCCCGACAGGTCGCCCCGCTGGTCCTGCTGGCCGCGGTGGGCGCGGCCGCGGTCCTCCTCGCCGTCCGCATGAACTCCTCGGCCCCGCGCCGGGGCGGGCGGCTGCGGGCGACGCTGGCCGAGGCGCGCGAGGGCCTGCTGTCCCGGCGCAACGGACCCGGCGTCGCCGTGTCGTCCGTGGTCGTGCTGGCCGGACACCTCGGGATGTTCGTCGTGGCCGCCCGGGTCGCCGGCTCCGGCGCCTCCGTCCTGGCGCTGCTGCCGATCGCGGTCCTCGCCCTGCTCGCCATGGGCCTGCCGCTGAACGTCGGCGGCTGGGGCCCCCGGGAGGGCGTCACCGCCTGGGCGTTCGGTGCGGCGGGCCTGGGCGCGAGCACCGGCCTCGCGGTCGCCGTGGTGTACGGGGTGCTGAGCTTCGTGGCCGCCCTGCCCGGCGCCGTCGTCCTGGTCGTCCGCTGGTACGCCGGACTGCGAGCGGGCGCGGCGAACGGTTCGCCCGCGGGGGCCTGCGGCGACGCGGCGGCCTCCGGCGACGCGATGGCCTCCCGGGCGGCCGGGGCCGGCTCGACCGGCCCCGAAACCGTCGGGGAATCCGTCGCGGAATCCGTCGACGAACTCGCCGGGCATTACACGGAGTCGCCCGCTCCGGCTCCCGCGGCGGCCCCCGTGGTGAGCAGCGAGAAATACGCGCCGAAGGAATCCGCCAGGCTCGCCAGGAGTTCCTTCCCCTTTTCCGCGGACCCCAGGGAAGGACGGCCGATGACGCCCGAATCGGTATAGGCGGACATTCCCAGCGTGAGCAGATGGCGACGGTCGTCCGCGACGAAATCAGCGGACGCATGACCGGGCCGGACGAGTTCCGGATGGGCGTGCAGCAGGATCGAGGTCTCGATTTCCCCGGCGTGCATGTCGGTGAGCAGCGAGGTCACCACCCCGGACCGTTCCCGCGCCTCCTCCCAGTCCTCCGGGGCCGGGAACAGCGCCATTGGCTCGCCGCGGGCGGAGGACTCCTGGACGGCGTTGCCCAGGACGTAGTTCCCGCCGTGTCCGTTGACCAGCACCAGGGCCTCGACGCCCGAGCGGCGCAGTGACGCCGCGATGTCCCGTACCACCGCGTGAAGGGTCACGGAGGAGATGCTGACGGTCCCCGGCCAGGCCGCGTGCTCGTGCGAGCAGGCGATGGTCACCGGCGGAAGGAGGTGCACCGGGTACGCCTCGGCGATCTCCCGGGCGATGGCGCAGGCGACCAGCGTGTCGGTGGCCAACGGCAGGTACGGACCGTGCTGTTCGAAGCTTCCGACGGGAAGGACCGCCACCTGCGTCGAGACGCCGGCCCCCCGGGTCCGTACGTCTTCCGTAGTGTCCGTCGGCACCAGACCGTACGCCGTCGACGGTATGTCCGAACCACTCATCTTTTCACGGCCTTTCGTCTCTGCTTAGGAACCAGATCATGACAGAAAAAATTGGCGTACTCGGCACGAAGACCCCGCAGCGCACCGGTGTGGAACGCGTGGTGAATGCGCCCTTGCCCACGGTGTACGGGAAATTCCAGGCGATCGGCTACATGGACCACGACCGCGGTGACGAACAGGTCGCCCTGGTCTACGGAGACATCGGCGCCGAGGACGTGCTGACCCGGCTGCACTCGGAGTGCCTGACCGGCGACGCGTTCGGCTCCCAGCACTGCGAGTGCGGCGACCAGCTGGCCTCCGCGCTGCGCGCGGTCGTCGCCGAGGGCCGGGGCATAGTCGTCTATCTGCGCGGTCACGAGGGCCGTGGCATCGGGCTGCTGGGCAAGCTGCGCGCGATGGCCCTGCAGGCGGAGGGCCTGGACACGGTCGAGGCGAACCTCGCCCTCGGTCTGCCGGTGGACGCCCGCGACTACAAGGTGGCCGCCGACATCCTGCGCGACCTGGGCGTGCGCTCGGTCCGCCTGATGTCGAACAACCCGCGCAAGCGGGAGGCGCTGGTGGACAACGGCATCCTGGTCGCCGAGGAGGTGCCGCTGCTGATCGAGCCGTGCGAGAACAACATCACCTACCTGCGCACCAAGCGGGAGCGCCTCGACCACCGGCTGCCCCACCTGGACGCGGTGGCGCACTGGTCCTGAGCCGTGAGGGCACGGCCACCGCGCAGGACGGACACGGCGCAGGACAGCCTCGGCCTCGGCATCCGGCCGAGGCCGCCGCGATAAGGAGCCGCTCGCGTGAACACGCATGCCTCGGTCGTCGTCATCGGCGGCGGAGTGATGGGCACGAGCATCGCCTACCATCTGGCCGCCGCCGGCGTCCGTGACGTCCTGCTCCTCGAGCGGGACGAACTCGCCGCCGGATCGACCTCGAAGGCCGCCGGCGGAGTGCGCGCGCAGTTCTCCGACGAACTGAACATCCAGCTCGGGGCGCGCAGCCTGGAGGCGTTCGGACGGTTCGGCCAGGAGTTCGGGCACGACATCGGACTGCACCGCGTCGGCTATCTCTTCCTGCTGTCGACGCCCGAGGAGGTCGCCTCCTTCGAGGCGAGCGTCCGGCTGCAGAACGCGCTCGGCGTGCCCAGCCGCATGATCGACCCGGCCGAGGCGCGCCGCCTCTCGCCGCTGATCACCACGGACGGGCTGCTGGCGGCCGCGTTCTCGCCCGACGACGGCCACTGCACCCCCGAGGCCGTCGTCCAGGGGTACGCGGACGCCGCCCGCCGGTGCGGAGCGCGCATCCTGCGGCACACCGAGGTGACCGGCATCGAGACGCGGGGCGCCGCGATCACCGCCGTGACCACCACCCTGGGCCGCGTCACCACCGACACGGTGATCTGCGCGGCCGGCGCCTGGTCCCGGGCCGTCGGCGCGATGGCCGGCGTGGATCTGCCGGTGCAGCCGCTGCGCCGCCAGATCGCGGTCACCGAACCGGTCCCCGGCCTCCCGCCCGACCTGCCGATGACCATCGACTTCACCAGCACCCTCTACTTCCACACCGAGGGCCCCGGCCTCCTCGTCGGCATGTCCGACCCCGACGAACGCCCCGGCTTCGCCACCGACGCCCACGACCGGTGGATCCCCCGTCTCGCCGCCGCCCTGGAGCACCGCGCCCCCGCCCTGCTCGACCTGCGCCGCACGGGCGGCTGGGCGGGGCTGTACGAGGTCACTCCGGACCACAACGCGCTGATCGGCGAGGCGACTTCGGTATCCCGTTTTCTGTATGCGACCGGCTTCTCCGGGCACGGCTTCCTCCAGGGACCGGCCGTCGGCGAGGTCGTCCGCGACCTGTACCTCGGCCGCGTACCCTTCGTGGACGTCACCCCCCTGAGCGCCGGCCGGTTCGCGGCCGACGCCCCGCGTCCGGAGGTCAACCGCGTATGAGCGACCTGCAGCTGTGGCTGCGCCACGAGGCCCGCACCACCGAGCGGCGCACCCCGGTCGTCCCCGACGACGCCCGCCGCCTCGTCGAGGCCGGCGTGGCCCTGACCGTCGAGGACTCCCCGCAGCGCATCGTCCCGACCAAGGAGTACGAGGCGATCGGCGCCCGGATCGTCCCCGCGGGCTCCTGGCCGTCGGCGCCGCGCGAGGCCGTCGTCCTCGGACTGAAGGAACTCCCGGACGAGCCACGGGAACTGACGCACCGCCACATCTTCTTCGGACACGCCTACAAGGGCCAGCCCGGCGCGGCCGACCTGCTGCGGAGGTTCGCCGCCGGAGGCGGGACGCTCCTCGACCTGGAGTACCTGGTCGACGACCAGGGCCGCCGGCTCGCCGCCTTCGGCTTCTGGGCGGGCTATCTGGGCGCAGCCCTCGCGGTGCTCCAGCACCGGGGCCGGCTGACCGCGCCCCTGCGCCCGACCGACAAGGACGAGCTGGACGCGACGCTGCGCCCGACCGACGGGGAGACCTCCGGCGACGAGGGGTTCACCGCGCTCGTCGTCGGCGCCCTGGGCCGCAGCGGCCGGGGCGCACGGGCCGCGTTCGCCACGGCCGGCGTGGAACCGACCTGCTGGGACCTGGCGGAGACCCGCGCCCTGGACCGCCGCGCCCTGCTGGCCCACGACGTGCTGGTCAACTGCGTCCTCGCCACCGCACCGGTGCCGCCCTTCGTCCGCGAGGAGGACCTCGACGACCCGGCCCGCCGGCTGCGCACCCTCTGCGACGTCACCTGCGACGTGGGCTCGCCCCTCAACGTCCTGCCGGTCTACGACCGTACGACCGAGTGGACGGACCCCGTGCGCCGGCTGCGCACGGAGCCCCCGCTCGATCTGATCGCCATCGACAACCTGCCGTCCCTGCTGCCGGCCGAGTCCAGCGCCGACTTCTCGGCGGCCCTGACACCCCAGCTGCTCGACTTCGGCGTCGGCGGTCCCTGGGGCCGCTGCCTGGACCGCTTCCGCCAGGCCGGCCGTGAACTGGGCCTCTCGGAAGGGGAGTTCGGCCGTGTCTGAGCGGGTCGCCGCATCCGGCGCAGTCCACTGGGTCGGGGCCGGGCTGTCCACGGGCAGCGGTCTGGCCGACCTGTGCGCCCACACCGGCCGGGTGCGGCTGTGGCACCGTACGACGGAGCGCGCGGCGCAGGCCCTGGACCGGCTGGGCCTGACCGGACGCGTCGAGCCGCGCGCGTACACCCTCGACGCGCTCACGGCCGAACTGGCCCCCGGGGACGTCGTGGTGTCGATGCTGCCCGCGCCCGAGCACGCCCCGCTGCTGGCGGCCTGCGTGGCCGAGCGCGCCCACTTCGCCTGCTCCAGCTATGTGTCGGACGCGGTCCTGGAGCAGGCGCCCGCCGCCGCCGAGGCCGGGCTCGTGGTGCTGACCGAGGCCGGTCTCGACCCGGGCATCGACCATCTCTTCGCGCACAGCCTCGTCGCCCGGGCCGGCACGGCCGTCGGCGCGGGCGTCCCCGCCTCCTACCGACTCACCTCCTACTGCGGAGGCGTCCCCGCCGTCCCCAACGACTTCCGCTACCGCTTCAGCTGGGCGCCCCTCGGAGTCCTCAACGCCCTGCGCTCGCCCGCGCGTTACGTCGAGGACGGCGTCGAGGTCGAGGTCGCCCGGCCGTGGGAGGCCACCCGGGGGCACGTCGTCGACGGGAACGGCGCGCTCGACGGGAACGACGGGACGGCCGCGGAGACCTTCGAGGTCTACCCCAACCGCGACAGCCTGCCCTTCATCGAGCAGTACGAGCTGCCGGGGGCCTGGCGGCCGGAGGCCTTCGTGCGCGGCACCCTGCGCCTGGACGGCTGGCTGCGGGCCTGGGACCCGGTGTTCGAGGAGCTGAAGGACGGCGACGACGCCCGGATCGCCGCCCTGGCCCGGGATTTGGCCGCCGCCCACCCCACCACGGACGCCGACCGCGACCGCGTGGTCCTCGCGGTGTCCCTGGACGTCGACGCCGACAACGGCGTGGCGTGGTCCGGGAGTTGTCTGCTCGACCTGACCGGGGACGCGCGGGAGAGCGCCATGGCCCGCTGCGTCTCCCGCACTCTCGCCCTCGGCGTCCGGCACATCCTGGACGGCTCCCTGCCGCCGGGGCTGAGCCGGGCGGCGGAGACCGCGGCACGCTCGGAGCAGTGGCTGCGCGAACTCGGCGACGAAGGGCTGGAGTTCACCGTGCGCGTCGACGGCTGACCGGCCGGCGTCCTGCCGCGTATCGTGGTGCGGCGTGATCAAGCCGGAGCGGCTGCGTGCCGATCACGCGGAGGCCCTGCCGGCCTTCGAGCGCGAGAACCGGAGCCACTTCGCGCGGACCGTGCCGGACCGGGGCGACGCGTGCTTCTCCGAGTTCCCCTCCCGGCTCCGCGTCCTGCTCGCCGAGCAGGACGCCGGGGTGTGTCACTTCCATGGCGTGGTGGACGACCGGGGCGACCTCGTCGGCCGGGTCGATCTCGTGGAGGTCGAGGACGGGAGGGCCGACCTCGGCTACCGGGTCGCCGAGCGCGCCGCGGGCCGGGGCGTGGCGACGGGCGCGGTGGAGGAGGTCTGCCGGCCGGCGACGGAGGCGCACCGGCTGTCCGCCCTCACCGCCGCCGCCACCCTCGACAACCCGGCGTCCAGGGCCGTGCCGGCGCGCACCGGGTTCACGGCCGTGGACGGCATCACCCTCGACGGCCGCCCCGGCGTGCGCTACCGCCGTCGCCTCAGCCCGTCAGCGCCTCATGGACCAGCCGCTTGAGGTCGGGGTAGAGCTTGAGCGACCTCCTCGGCCTGAGCTGGGTCAGGAACTGGACGGTCACGTCATGGGCCGGGTCGACCCAGAACGTCGTGGTGGCGACCCCGCTCCAGCCGTAGGCGCCGAGGCCGGCGGGGGCCTGGGTGCGGTCCGGGTCGACGACCACGGAGACGCCCAGGCCGAAGCCGACGCCGTCGTTGCCGGGCTCGTCATGGGCCGGGCGGGCGCCGAAGGCGCGCAGGTCGGCCCCGCCGGGGAGGTGGTTGCGGGTCATGAGGTCCACCGTCTCGGGCGCGAGGAGGCGGACGCCGTCCAGCTCGCCGCGCCGGCGCAGCAGCTCCGCGAAGCGGTGGACGTCGTAGGCGCTCGCGACCATGCCGCCGCTGCCCGAGAGGAACCGGGGGCGGCCGAACAGAGGCAGGCCCGGGATCGGCTCGATTCCGCCCCTGTCCGCGTCGCCGTACAGCTCCGCAAGGCGGCCGGCCTGTTCGTCCGTGACCTGGAAGCCGGCGTCCGGCATGCCGAGCGGGCGGAAGATCCGCTCGGCGAGGAAGGTGTCGAGGGGCTGCCCGGAGACGACCTCGATGATGCGGCCGAGGACGTTGGTGGACACCGAGTAGTTCCACTGGGTGCCCGGCTCGAACTGCAACGGCAGCCGCGCGTACGCCTCGACGGTCTCGGCGAGGGTCGAGCCCGGCAGCACCGCCGACTCCAGCCCGGCCTCGCGGTAGAGGGCGTCGACGGGGTGACAGTGGTAGAAGGCGAAGGTCAGGCCCGCGGTGTGGGTCATCAGATGCCGTACCAGGAGCGGCTGCTCGACCGGCCGGGTGCGCAGGTCGGCGCCGGAGCCGCCGACGTAGACCCGCTGGTCGGCGAAGGCCGGGAGGTGGTCGGCGACCGGGTCGTCGAGCCGCAGTCGGCCCTCCTCCATCAGTATCAGCGCGGCGACCGAGGTGACCGGCTTGGTCATGGAGTAGATCCGGTAGAGGGTGTCGGGCTCGACGGGCAGACCTGCGGCGACGTCGCGGTGGCCGTGCGCGGTGAGGTGCGCGACCCGGCCGCCGCGCGAGACGGCGACGAGGAATCCGGGCAGGCGTCCCTCGTCGACGTAGTGGGCGACGTGCTGGTCGAGGCGGTCCAGCGCCTTCGCGTCCAGTCCGACCTCGCTCGGGTCGACCTCTTGTCGCAGCAGTGCCATCGTTCTCCTCCGGTGCGTTCCTTCGAGGTGCGGTCCGGCCTGTCCCGCGCGGGCGACCTCAGACCTCATGGTCGCGTAGGGAATGCCGGGAGGGATCGTTTTCGACGCCGTGGTTTGTGTGGGGTGCGTCGCTTCCACCAGCCGGGAGTCCGGCGGAAGGGGCGGCGGAGGTGGAGGAGGCGGGACGGGGGCGGCCCGGCAGCGCCCGGCAGACGGGCAGGGCGGCGGCGGCCGCGAGCGCCATCACGAGCAGGGGCGAGCGGGCGGTGCCGAGTTCCATGAGCACGGTCGCCGAGGCCACGCCCAGCACGGGACCGACGTTCATCGCCGTCTGCTGCAACGCGCCCGCGACTCCGGCGGAGGCGGCGGGAGCCTGGTGTACGACGACATGGGTCGCCGCCACCATCACCGTGCCGAATCCGGCGCCCAGCAGTGCGAACCCGACGCCGAAGGCCGCCTGGCCCGAGGCTTCGGCCAGGACGAGGAGACCGGCGGCGAGGACGGCCGTCGCCCCCGTCACGGTGGCGCGCGCGCCGGCCCGGCGCAGCAGGATTGCGGCGGTGGGCGCGGCCGCGATCAGCAGCACGGCCAGCGGCAGGCTGAGCAGGGCGGTGTGCAGCGGGGTGAGCCCCAGATCGTCCTGGAGGAGGTAGACGCAGGCGAACAGCGCGCCGTTGAGGGCGGCCGACACGGCGACGAGCAGCCCGAGCGACGCGCCGACGGCCGGCGAGCCCACCACGGCCGGCGGCAGCAGCGGGACCGGCGTACGGCGCTCGTGGCGTACGAAGGCGGCTCCCGCGAGGAGTGCGCCGGCCGCCGACCAGCTCACGCCCGGCAGGGTGACCAGGGTGTGCGCCAGACAGGCCAGGGCCGCCGCGAGCAGCAGGGAGCCGGGGACGTCCAGCGGGGTGTCGACGGTCGGCCGCGTCTTCTCCCGGGAGGCGAGGGCGAGCACGCCGAACAGCAGTGCGGGCACGATGTTGAGGAGGAACACGGCCCGCCAGCCGAACGCCGTGACCAGCGCTCCGCCCACCACGGGTCCGGCCGCCGCCGCCAGCCCGATGGCGGCGGTGCGCACGGCGATCGGGGTGCGCAGCCGGTCCGGCGGGAACGAGGTGCGCAGCATCCCCAGGGTGGCCGGCTGCAACAGCGCCCCGAACACCCCCTGCACGACCCGCAGTCCGATCACCCAGCCCACGCCCGGCGCCCAGCACAGACCCGCCGAGGCGGCCCCGAAGCCGAGCATGCCGACGGCGAAGGTCCGCCGGTGTCCGTACCGGTCGCCGAGCCGGCCGGCGAACACCAACAGGCCCGCCACGGCGACGAGATACCCGGTGCCGGTCCACTGGACCTGCGCGAGGGAGGCGTCCAGATCGCGTTGCATCGTGGGCCGGGCGACCGTGAGGACGGTGCCGTCCAGGGCGACCACCACGGCCCCGGCCACGCTGCTCGCCAGCGTCAGGGGACGGTTCACCGGCCGCCCTCCGGCCCGAGATGCGCGTCCAGAGCCGTATGCAGCAGAGGTGCGAAGTCGTCGGTGTCCGTGGCGAGTTGGAGACTGCCCCAGCCCCACAGCTGGGCGATGCCGTGCAGGTTCGCCCACAGCGCGCCGGCGACGGTGCGGGCGTCGGCCCGCAGGTCGGGGCGGGCCCGGCCGACCAGGTCCACCAGGGTCCTGAACAGCGGCAGGCTGGTGTCCCGCAGCCGCAGATGACCGCTTTTCAGCAGTTCGTGACGGAACATCAGCTCGTACATCCCGGGGTTGTCCAGGGCGAACTCCAGGTAGGTCCGGCCCAGTTCGGCCAGTTGGGCGCGCGGACGCGCGCCGCCGTCGCCGAGCGCGGTCGTCACCCGCCCGGCCAGCTCGGTGAAGCCGCGGCGGGCGATGGCCGACAGCAGCTCCACATGCGTGGGGAAGTAGCGGCGCGGGGCTCCGTGCGAGACGCCGGCCCGTCGGGCGATCTCCCGCAGGGTCAGCGCGCCGACGCCTTCCAGGGCCACCAGGTCCACGCCGACGTCGACGAGACGGGTCCGCAGGTCGGGGTCCGGCTTCTCGGAGTCATGGCTCATAGACAGTGTCTACCAGGATATGGTAGACACTGTCTACTACCTGGGATCCCGAGAGCCCGGCCCGTCGGCGCTCGGAGGTGCGGAACACGGCGGGAATGCGTCCCACGGCGACGCCGGTTGTGCCGAACATGACTCAGGACACGACGCACGACACGCAGAACGCACTGCTCGCGCTGCTCTCCGAGGGCCGCGGCGGGGTACTGGTCACCCTCAAGCGCGACGGCCGCCCCCAGCTGTCGAACGTCACCCACCTCTACTACCCGGACGAGGGCGTCATCCGGATCTCGATCACGGACGACCGCGCGAAGACCCGCAACCTGCGCCGCGACCCCCGGGCGTCGTACCACGTGACCACCCCCGGCCACCGTGCCTACACGGTCGTCGAGGCCACCGCCGACCTCACGCCCGTCGCCGCGGACCCCCACGACGAGACCGTCGAGGAACTCGTCCGCCTCTACCGCGACCTCGCGGGCGAGCACCCCGACTGGGACGACTACCGCGCCGCCATGGTCCGCGACCGCCGCCTGGTCCTGCGGCTGCGGGTGGAACGGGCGTACGGCATCCCGGCGGGCGCCGACGAGGGCTGAGAGGGAGCGCCGCCCTTCGCGCAGGACATGCCCGAGCCCCCGGAGCCGTCAGGCGTCCGGGGGCTCACACGGCCCGTGGGCGGGGTCGGCGGGATCAGGCGGTCACCGTCTCCGGCTGCGCGGCCTCCCGCACGGCGCGCTCGCCGAGCAGCTCCGTCGGGACCTTCGCCGTCTCGCGCGCCGACAGGGCCGCGATCACCGGCGGCACGCACAGGGCCGCGGTGAACAGGGCGACCGAGGACCAGTCGTCGCCGTCCGGACCCGCGATCTGCGCGGCGAACGTGACCGCGAAGCCCGCCGCCGCGAAGCCGATCTGGGTGCCGATCGCCATCCCGGACAGCCGGACGCGGGTGGAGAACATCTCGCCGTAGAAGGACGGCCACACGCCGTTCGCCGCGCTGTAGACCACGCCGAAGGTGACGATGCCCAGGACCAGGATCAGCGGGTAGGAGCCGGTGGAGATCGCCCACAGGTAGGCGAACATCATCACCGCGCTGCCGGACGCGCCGATCAGGTACACCGGGCGGCGGCCGATGCGGTCCGAGAGCGTGGCCCACAGGGGGATGGCGGCCAGCGCGACCAGGTTGGCCAGCGCGCCCACCCACAGCATCGAGGAGCGGTCTACGCCCACCGAGTCGCTCGTCGCGTACGCCAGCGCCCACACCGTGAATATCGTGCTCACCGAGGCGACCAGCGCGCCCGCGATCACCCGCAGGACGTCCGCCCAGTGCTCGCGCAGCAGCACCGCCAGCGGCAGCTTCACGACCTCGCCGGTGGCCTGCTGGGCGGCGAAGGCCGGGGTCTCCTCCAGCTTGCGCCGGATGACGTAGCCGACGACGGCGACCGCGATGCTCAGCCAGAACGGCACCCGCCAGCCCCAGGACAGCAGCTGGTCCTCGGGGAGGGCCGCGATCGGGATGAAGACGAGCGTGGCGAGGAGCTGGCCGCCCTGGGTGCCGCTGAGGGTGAAGCTGGTGAAGAAGCCACGCCGGTGCGGCGGCGCGTGCTCCAGCGTCATGGAGTTGGCGCTGGCCTGTTCCCCGGCCGCGGAGATGCCCTGCAGGACCCGGCAGGCGACCAGCAGCACGGGCGCGAGGCCGCCGACCTGGGCGCGGGTGGGCAGACAGCCGATGAGGAACGTCGAGACGCCCATCAGGATCAGCGTGAAGACCATGATCTGCTTACGGCCCACCCGGTCGCCGAAGTGCCCGAGGAACAGCGCGCCGACCGGACGGGCCGCGTAGGCGACGCCGAACGTGGCCAGGGAGAGCAGGGTCGCGGTGGCCGGGTCGGACTCGTCGAAGAAGACCTTCGGGAAGATCAGCGCGGCCGCGCTGCCGTAGATGAAGAAGTCGTAGTACTCCAGGGCGCTGCCGATCCAGGCCGCCGTGGCGGCTTTCTTCGGCTGGCCGGGCGGCGCGGCGGCGTCGCGGGGTGCGGCGGGGACGGACACGGCTTGCTCCTTCGGGGGAACCCCAACGTAGGGGAGGTGAGCGGCGGGGCGAAGGGCCGGATCGAGCGGCTAATTAACCCACTGGATAGTTAATGCGCGGTGGGTAGGGATGTTGCGCCCGCGTTTCCCCGGTGTCAAGAGGTCGCGCGCAGGCCGGTCAGTCCGCCGTGCGCTCGGCCGTCAGGTAGGCGATCACCATGTCGCCGAGCATCGTGCGGTAGTGCTCGCGCTGGGCCGGATCGACGAGGTCGCGGCCGAACAGGGCTCCGAAGGTGTGCCGGTTGGCCACCCGGAAGAAGCAGAACGAGCTGATCATCGCGTGCAGGTCGACGGCGTCCACCTCGGCCGTGAACAGGCCGGACTCCTGCCCGGAGGCCAGGATGCGGCGGATCACGTCGAGCGCGGGGGAGCCGATCCTGCCGAGCTTCGCGGAGGCGGCGATGTGCTCGGCCTCGTGGATGTTCTCGATGCTGACCAGCCGGATGAAGTCCGGGTGCTGCTCATGGTGGTCGAAGGTCAGCTCCGCCAGCCGGCGGATGGCCGCGACCGGGTCAAGATGCTCGACGTCCAGCTCCTGCTCGGCCTCGCGGATCACGCCGTACGCCCGCTCCAGGACGGCGGTGAACAGCTGCTCCTTGCCGCCGAAGTAGTAGTAGATCATCCGCTTCGTGGTGCGGGTGAGGGCCGCGATGTCGTCGACCCGGGCCCCGGCGTAGCCGGCGCGGGCGAACTCCCGTGTCGCCACGTCGAGGATCTCCGCCTGGGTGCGGGCGGCGTCACGGGTCCGCCCGTTCGGTCGTGCCGGTTCGTCGACGCTGGTCATCGGGTTCCTTCGGGCGGCGCGGGTGCAGTGCCGCGATTCTAGAAGGGCTTCCCCTCGCGCCTCTCTCGGTGTATGACTAACTCACCAGTTCGTACATTAGTCGCCCGTTCAGGAGGCCTGCCGTGACCAAGGACTCGTATCTCGTCGGGCTGATCGGATCCGGCATCGGGCCGTCGCTCAGTCCGGCGCTGCACGAGCGCGAGGCCGACCGGCAGGGGCTGCGCTACCTCTACCGGCTGATCGACATCGATGTCCTCGGGGCCGCTCCGGAGGCGGTCGGGGACCTGGTGCGGGCCGCCCGCGACCTGGGCTTCGACGGGCTGAACATCACCCACCCCTGCAAGCAGCTGGTGATCCCCCACCTCGACGCCCTCGCCCCGCAGGCCGAGGCGCTCGGCGCGGTGAACACCGTCGTCTTCGAGGACGGCCGGGCCGTCGGCCACAACACGGACGTCACCGGTTTCGCCGCCTCCTTCGCACGCGGTCTGCCCGACGTCCCCCTGGAACGGGTGGTGCAACTCGGCGCGGGCGGCGCGGGCGCGGCCGTCGCGCACGCCACCCTCACCCTCGGCGCGGGTCGGGTCACCGTCGTCGACGCGCTGGCCGAGCGGGCTGCCGCCCTCGCCGACGCGCTGAACCGGCACTTCGGCGCGGGACGGGCCGCCGCGGCGGGCCCCGACCGGCTCGCGGAGCTGCTCGGCGACGCCGAGGGCGTCGTGCACGCCACCCCCACCGGCATGGCCGCCCACCCCGGCCTGCCCTTCCCGGCCGAGCTGCTGCACCCCGGGCTGTGGGTCGCCGAAGTCGTCTACCGCCCGCTGGAGACCGAGCTGCTGCGCACCGCCCGCGCGGTCGGCTGCGCCGCCCTCGACGGCGGCGGCATGGCCGTCTTCCAGGCGGTGGACGCGTTCCGGCTGTTCACCGGCCGGGAACCCGACAGCGCGAGCATGCTCGCCCACTTCGCCGAGCTGGCCGCAGGCGTCACCACCCCGAAGTAACCCAGCGACCCAGAGGTGCCCAGGTGCGTACATCCATCGCCACCGTCTCCCTCAGCGGATCCCTCACCGAGAAGCTCACGGCCGCCTCCCGGGCCGGCTTCGACGGAGTCGAGATCTTCGAGAACGACCTGCTCGCCAGCCCCCTCGCCCCCGAGGAGGTCCGCGCCCGCTGCGCCGACCTCGGCCTCACCATCGACCTCTACCAGCCGATGCGGGACATCGAGGCCGTGCCCGCCGAGGAGTTCGCCCGCAACCTGCGCCGCGCCCGGCGCAAGTTCGAGCTGATGGGCCGGCTCGGCACGGACACCGTCCTGGTCTGTTCCAGCGTCTCCCCGCTCGCCGAGGACGACGACGCCCTCGCCGCCGAGCAGCTCAGCCGCCTCGCCGACCTCGCCCAGGACTTCGGCGTCCGCGTCGCCTACGAGGCGCTCGCCTGGGGACGGCACGTCAGCACGTACGACCACGCCTGGCGGATCGTCGAGACGGCGGGACACCCGGCGCTCGGCACCTGCCTGGACAGCTTCCACATCCTGTCCCGCAGCCCGGAACCCAAGGACCTCGAAGGCATCGCCGACATCCCCGGCGAGAAGATCTTCTTCCTCCAGCTGGCCGACGCCCCGCTGCTCGGCATGGACGTCCTGCAGTGGAGCCGCCACCACCGCTGCTTCCCCGGACAGGGCGGCTTCGACGTCGCCGGCCTCGTCCGGCACGTACTGCGCGCCGGATACGACGGTCCGCTCTCCCTCGAGGTCTTCAACGACGTCTTCCGGCAGGCCGAGGCCGGCCCGACCGCCGTGGACGCCCGCCGCTCCCTGCTCGTGCTCCAGGACCAGGTCGGCCTCACCGCCCTGCCCGCCCCCGCCGCCCCCACCGGATTCGCCTTCGCCGAGCTGGTCACCCCCGACGCCGAACCCGTCCGCGCCCTCCTCACCGGCCTCGGCTTCGCCCGCACCGCCCGCCACCGCGGCAAACCCGTCGAGCTGTGGGAACAGGGCGAGGCCCGACTGCTGGTCAACACCGGCCCGGCCGCCCTCCGCCACTCTCGGCTTCGCTCGCTCGGGGGGACCCCCGTCGACGGCACCTGTCTCGCCGCGATCGGCCTGGAGTCACCCGACCCGGCCGCCGCCGCCCGCCGCGCCGAGGCCCTGCTCGCCCCCGTGCTGCCCCGCCGCCGCGCCGCCGAGGACGCCCCGCTCGACGCCGTGGCCGCCCCCGACGGCACGGAGCTCTTCCTGTGCGCCACACACCGCCCCGGACTGCCCGACTGGCGCGCCGACTTCGAGGACGTCCCGCACGCCGCGGCCGTCGCCGGCGTCCGCCGCATCGACCATGTGGCGCTGACCCAGCCCTGGCACCACTTCGACGAGGCGGTCCTCTTCCATCGCAGCGTCCTCGGCCTCGACGCCCAGGAGAGCGTGGACGTCGCCGACCCCTACGGGCTGCTGCGCAGCCGGGCCGTCGCCACCGCCGACGGCGGCGTCCGCCTCCCGCTCACCGTCGGCGCGGCCCCCGGCGACGACACCGCCCAGGCCCGGCACATCGCCCTGGCCACCGATGACGTGGTCGCCGCGGCCCGCCGCTTCACCGAGGCCGGCGGCCGACTGCTGCCGATCCCCGCGAACTACTACGACGACCTCGCGGCCCGCTTCACCTTCGCCGACGGCGAGTGGGAGACCTACCGCGCCCTCGGCATCCTCTACGACCGCGACGCCCACGGCGTCTTCCGGCACTGCTACACGCACACCGTCGGCCGCGTCTTCTTCGAACTCGTCCAGCGCGACGACGGCTACCAGGGCTACGGCGCGGCCAACGCACCGGTGCGGCTGGCGGCCCAGCGCGCCGGGCGCTGACCTACTGCCGGCTGACCGTCCTGGTCACGCCCGCGACGACGGTCGTGGCCAGGATCCAGCCGGTGACGATCAGGACGTACGACAGCGTCTGGTACCAGCCGGTCGGGGCGAACGCGCTCTCCTGGCCGAAGGAGATCACCGGGAGCAGCAGGTCGAGGGTGTAGAAGAACGGGTCGAAGTCAGGGGCCTCGGACGGCTTGAGCGCGGGCGGACGGTGTCCGGCGTAGACGATCGAGCCGACGGCGAGCAGGGAGGCCAGCCAGACGGCGGCGCGCAGCGGACGGAAGCCGTAGCCGACGGCCGCGTCCTGGAGGCGGCCCCACACCCGGCCGTACCAGGGGAGCGTGGCGCGGCGGCGGCGCTGCTTGGCGAGCTGGACGAGCCTGGCGGCCTGGTCGTCGCCGACGCGCCGGTAGGCGGCCGTCAACTGCTCGTAGGCGTGCGGGTCGAAGGCGTCGTCGTCCCGCTCCAGCATCGGCAGCCGGCGCTCGGCGGGCTCGTGCGGGGTGAGGGAGGTGTAGGTGAGGTCGAGCAGGCGCACCTGGTCGGGCAGCATCTCCGGCTCCACGCTGAGCTGGCCGATCTCGGCCCGGCGCAGATTGAGCATGCCCTCCATCGGGTCGCCCGCGCGCAGCCAGATCTCCCCGATGACGCAGCTGCTGGCCCGCAGGGCGGTGCCGCCGGGGTTGGACAGGGAGCTGTGCAGCAGGTCCACCCGCCCCGGCACCCGGGCCCCGCGCAGGTCGATCCGGCCCCGGGTGCGCAGCCGTCGGCCCAGCAGATTGGCGCCCACGGTCAGGGCCTCCGCCTCCAGGACGAACCCGCCGGGGTTGCTCAGCTCGGCGTCCTCCAGGTCGATCGAGCCGGCCACGCTCGCGCCGTCCAGCCGGATCAGCCCCCGGGTGCGCAGTTGCCGGGCGCACAGGTCGTCGTCGATGGACACCTGGTTGAGCTGGAGCACGGCCTGCGCGGGGTCCCGGGCGGTGAGTTCGGCCCGGTCCAGGAACAGCGCCCCGGAGATCTGCGCCCCGCCGAGGTGCACCGGCCCGCTGATCCGGCAGCGCGTCAGCCGCAGACTGCCGTCCACCCGGACCCGCGCCGACGCCAGGCCTGGCAGCTCGGAGTCCCGCAGGTTGAGGTAGCTCAGCCGGGCTCCGGCGATGCGGGGGACCTCGTCGAAGCGGCAGCGGTTCATGCGCACGACGCTGTCGACGTGCGCGTACCGCAGGTCCAACTCGCCGCTGATCCGCGCCCCGACGAGCTTGAGAGCCGCCACCTCCCCTGCCTCTCGCGGGCCGTTGAGAAGAAGCGCCCGCAACACCGTTGCCCGTACGGTCCGTTCGGGACCCCAGCCGGGCGCATCCGGTTCGGCCCCCGCGCGGAAGTCCACGGTCGCCCCCGTGGCGAAGGCCCGCCAGACTCGCTGTTCGGCCGGTGTCAGATCGTCGATCTCCATCAGCCGCGACTCTGGCGGGCCCTCTGGGCGGTGTCAACCGGCCCATCCGGTCCATCCGGCCCGACCGGCTACGCGCGCAGGTTCCACTCGGCGATCACGGGGCGTCCGTGCTCCGTCGACAGCCGGCTGACGGTGGCGGTGGCCAGCTGGAACAACCGGCCCTCGGCGGGCGGCAGTCCGAGCCGACGGGCCGTCAGCACCCGCAGGAAATGGCCGTGGGCGACGAGGACGACGTCACCGTCGTCGCGCGCGAGCGCCGCGTCCACCCGGTTCAGCACCCGGTCGGCGCGCCGCCCGATCTCCTCGGGCGACTCGCCGGGGCGATCCTCCGGGCCGGGCGGCACGCCGTCGGTCCACAGATACCAGTCGGGACGGGTGCGGTGTATGTCGACGGTGGTGACGCCCTCGTAGCCGCCGTAGTCCCATTCGTGCAGGTCGGGGTCGGGCACGGCCCCGGTGACGCCCGCGAGTTCGGCGGTGCGGACCGCGCGGTGCAGCGGGCTGGTCAGAGCGAGCGAGAAGGTCCGGCCGGACAGGAGGGGAGCGAGGGACTTGGCCTGCTCCTCACCGCGATCGGTGAGCGGCAGGTCGGTGAAGCCGGTGTGCTGCCCCGAGACGCTCCACTCCGTTTCGCCGTGGCGGACCAGCAGCAGATCTCCCACGGCCCACGCCTACTTCTGCGCCGATGCCGACTCGACGGCGTGGCCGCCGAACTGGTTGCGCAGTGCCGCGATCATCTTCATCTGCGGCGAGTCCTCCTGGCGGGAGGCGAACCGGGCGAAGAGGGACGCGGTGATGGCGGGCAGGGGCACGGCGTGGTCGACGGCGGCCTCGACCGTCCAGCGGCCTTCGCCGGAGTCCTCCGCGTAGCCGCGCAGCTTGTCCAGGTGGGTGTCGTCGTCGAGGGCGTTGACCGCCAGGTCGAGCAGCCAGGAGCGGATGACGGTCCCCTCCTGCCAGGAGCGGAAGACCTCGCGGACGTTCTCCACGGAGTCGACCTTCTCCAGCAGCTCCCAGCCCTCGGCGTAGGCCTGCATCATGGCGTACTCGATGCCGTTGTGGACCATCTTCGAGAAGTGCCCGGCGCCGACCTTGCCCGCGTGGACGTAGCCGTACGGGCCCTCCGGCTTGAGCGCGTCGAAGATCGGCTGGACGCGCTCGACGTGCTCCTTGTCGCCGCCGACCATCAGGGCGTAGCCGTTCTGCAGGCCCCAGACGCCGCCGGAGACGCCCGCGTCGACGAAGCCGACGCCCTTGGCCGCCAGCTCCTCGGCGTGCTTCTCGTCGTCCGTCCAACGGGAGTTGCCGCCGTCCACGACCGTGTCGCCTGGCTCGAGGAGGTCGCCGAGCTCGTCGATCACGGACTGGGTGGGGGCGCCGGCCGGCACCATCACCCAGACGGTGCGCGGCGCGTGCAGCTTCTCGACGAGTTCGGCGAGGCCGCTGACGTCGGAGAGTTCGGGGTTGCGGTCGTAGCCGACGACGGTGTGGCCGGCGCGGCGGACGCGCTCGCGCATGTTGCCGCCCATCTTGCCGAGACCGATCAGACCCAGCTGCATGGATGTCATGTCAGTTCACTTCCTGAGTGGTGCGAAGAGAGCGGTAGGCGGCCACGAGGGCGGCGGTGGAGGCGTCCAGGCCGGGCACGTCCGCGCCTTCGGTCAGGGCGGGTTCGACGCGCTTGGCGAGGACCTTGCCGAGCTCCACGCCCCACTGGTCGAAGGAGTCGACGTCCCAGACCGCGCCCTGGACGAACACCTTGTGCTCGTAGAGGGCGATCAGCTGGCCGAGGACCGACGGGGTCAGCTCGGGCGCCAGGATCGTGGTGGTCGGGTGGTCGCCCTGGAAGGTGCGGTGCGCGACCTGCTCCTCGGGCACGCCCTCCGCGCGGACCTCGTCGGCCGTCTTGCCGAAGGCGAGCGCCTGCCCCTGCGCGAACAGGTTGGCCATCAACAGGTCGTGCTGCGCCTTGAGTTCGTCGCTCAGCTCGCCGACGGGACGGGCGAAGCCGATCAGGTCGGCCGGGATCAGCTTCGTGCCCTGGTGGATCAACTGGTAGTAGGCGTGCTGCCCGTTGGTGCCGGGCGTGCCCCACACCACCGGACCGGTCTGCCACTGCACGGGCCGGCCGTCGCGGTCCACCGACTTGCCGTTGGACTCCATGTCGAGCTGCTGGAGATAGGCGGTGAACTTCGACAGGTAGTGGCTGTAGGGCAGTACGGCGTGCGACTGCGCGCCGAGGAAGTTGCCGTACCAGACGCCCAACAGGCCCAGGATCAGCGGGGCGTTGGACTCGGCGGGCGCGGTGCGGAAGTGGTCGTCGACGATCCTGAACCCGTCGAGCATCTCCCGGAACCGCTCCGGGCCGATCGCGATCATCAGCGACAGGCCGATCGCCGAGTCGTAGGAGTAGCGGCCGCCGACCCAGTCCCAGAACTCGAACATGTTGGCCGTGTCGATGCCGAAGCCGGCGACCTTCTCGGCGTTCGTCGACAGGGCCACGAAGTGCTTGGCGACCGCCTTCTCCTCGCCGTCCAGGCCGCCCAGCAGCCAGGAGCGGGCGGCGGTGGCGTTGGTGATCGTCTCGATCGTGGTGAAGGTCTTGGACGCGACGACGAACAGCGTCTCGGCCGGGTCCAGGTCCCGGGTCGCCTCGTGCAGGTCGGCGCCGTCCACGTTGGACACGAACCGGAAGGTCAGCGAACGGTCGGTGAACGCCCGCAGCGCCTCGTAGGCCATCGCCGGGCCGAGGTCGGAGCCGCCGATGCCGATGTTGACGACGTTGCGGATCCGTCGGCCGGTGTGGCCGGTCCACTCGCCGGAGCGGACCCGCCCGGCGAAGTCGCTCATCCGGTCGAGCACCGCGTGGACCTGCGGCACGACGTTCTCGCCGTCGACCTCGACGACGGCGTCCGCCGGGGCGCGCAGCGCGGTGTGCAGCACCGCGCGCCGCTCGGTGACGTTGATCTTCTCGCCGCGGAACATGGCGTCGCGCAGCCCGAACACATCGGTGGCGACGGCCAGTTCACGCAGGAGCGCCAGCGTCTCGTCGGTGATCAGGTTCTTCGAGTAGTCGAGCCGCAGATCGCCGACGCGCACCACATACCGCTCCGCGCGCCCGGGGTCCGCCGCGAACAGCTCCCGCAGGTGTGCCTGCCGGTGCGCGCGATGGTCCTCCAGCGCGGCCCACTCGGGCCGCCGGGAGAGCTGGGGTGAGTCAGACATGGGAAGCGTTCTCCTTGGTGCCCTCACCGCGGAGGGCTACGGCGTACATCTCGTCCGCGTCGAGGCGCCGTAGCTCCTCGGCGATGAGTTCGGAGGTGGCGCGGACCTTCAGCGCCAGGGTGCGCGAGGGCTGGCCGGGCAGGGTGAGCGTGGCCAGCGGGCCCTCGGGACGGTCGATGACGATCTCGCCGCTCGTGGTGCCCAGGCGGACGGCCGTGACGACCGGTCCCGCGGTGACGACGCGCTCGACCGTGACGTTCAGCCGGGCCTCCAGCCAGCGCGCGAGCAGCTCGGCGCTGGGGTTGTCCGCCTCGCTCTCCACGGCCGCCGAGGTGATCGGCACCCGGGACTGGTCGAGGGCCGCCGCCAGCATCGAACGCCACGGGGTGAGCCGGGTCCAGGCGAGGTCGGTGTCGCCGGGCGCGTACGACTTCACCCGGGTCGCCAGGGCCGCCAACGGCCGCTCGACGGCGTACATGTCGGTGATCCGGCGCTGCGCCAGGGCGCCCAGCGGGTCCTTGGACGGGTTGTCCGGCGCGTCCACCGGCCACCACACGACGACCGGCGCGTCCGGCAGCAGCAGCGGCAGGACCACGGAGTCGGCGTGGTCGGAGACCTCGCCGTACGTCCGCAGCACGACCGTCTCGCCGGTGCCGGCGTCGGCGCCCACCCGCACCTCGGCGTCGAGGTGGGAGTTGGTGCGGTCGCGCGGGCTGCGGGCGTGCCGCTTGATGACGACCAGGGTGCGCGAGGGGTGCTCGTGCGAGGCCTCCTCGGCGGCCTTGATCGAGTCGTAGGCGTTCTCCTCGTCCGTGACGATGACCATCGTCAGGACCATGCCCACAGCGGGCGTTCCGATGGCGCGGCGACCCTCCACCAGCGCCTTGTTGATCTTGCTTGCCGTGGTGTCGGTCAGGTCGATCTTCATGGCCTGCGCCAGCTCCGTCCGTCTCGTGCGAGCATCTCGTCGGCTTCCTCGGGACCCCAGCTGCCCGAGTCGTACTGCGCGGGCCTGCCGTGCCGTGCCCAGTACTCCTCGATCGGGTCGAGGATCTTCCAGGACTCTTCCACTTCCTGGTGGCGTGGGAACAGGTTGGCGTCGCCGAGCAGCACGTCCAGGATGAGGCGTTCGTACGCCTCCGGGCTGGACTCCGTGAAGGACTCGCCGTACGCGAAGTCCATCGTGACGTCCCGGATCTCCATCGAGGTGCCCGGCACCTTGGAGCCGAAGCGGACGGTGATGCCCTCGTCGGGCTGGACGCGGATGACGATCGCGTTGGCGCCGAGCTCCTCGGTGGCCGTGGAGTCGAAGGGGGAGTGCGGGGCCCGCTGGAAGACGACCGCGATCTCCGTCACCCGCCGCCCGAGCCGCTTGCCGGTGCGCAGATAGAACGGCACGCCCGCCCAGCGGCGGTTGTCGACGTTCAGCTTCACGGCGGCGTAGGTGTCGGTCGTGGAGGCCGGGTCGATGCCGTCCTCCTCGAGGTAGCCGGGCACCTTCTCGCCGCCCTGCCAGGCGCCCGCGTACTGCGCCCGCACGGTGTGCTTGCCCAGGTCCTGCGGCAGCTTCACCGCCCTGAGCACCTTCAGCTTCTCGGTGAGCAGCGAGGCCGCGTCGAAGGAGGCGGGCTCCTCCATCGCGGTGAGCGCCATCAGCTGGAGGAGGTGGTTCTGGATGACGTCACGGGCCGAGCCGATGCCGTCGTAGTAGCCCGCGCGGCCGCCGATGCCGATGTCCTCGGCCATCGTGATCTGCACATGGTCGACGTACGACCGGTTCCAGATCGGCTCGAACATGGTGTTGGCGAAGCGCAGCGCCAGGATGTTCTGGACGGTCTCCTTGCCCAGGTAGTGGTCGATGCGGAACACCTGCTCCGGGTCGAACACGTCGTGGACGACCGCGTTCAGGTCCTGGGCGCTGGCCAGGTCGCGCCCGAACGGCTTCTCGATGACGGCCCGCCGCCAGGATCCGTCGGGGGCGTTCGCCAGCCCGTGCTTCTTGAGCTGCTCGACGACCTTCGGGAAGAACTTCGGCGGCACGGAGAGGTAGAAGGCGAAGTTGCCGCCGGTGCCGCGCGAGGCGTCCAGCTCCTCCACGGCGTCGCGCAGCTGCTTGAACGCCGTGTCGTCGTCGAAGTCGCCCGGGATGAACCGCATGCCCTCGGCGAGCTGCTGCCAGACCTCCTCGCGGAACGGCGTGCGCGCGTGCTCGCGCACCGCGTCGTGGACGATCTGCGCGAAGTCCTCGTCCTCCCAGTCGCGGCGGGCGAAGCCGACGAGCGAGAAGCCCGGCGGGAGCAGACCGCGGTTGGCGAGGTCGTAGACGGCCGGCATCAGCTTCTTGCGGGACAGGTCGCCGGTCACCCCGAAGATGACGAGGCCGGAGGGGCCCGCGACGTTGGGCAGGCGCCGGTCCCGAGGGTCCCGCAGGGGGTTGTCCCAGGCCGTGCCGAGCGTTTCGGTGCTCATTCCGCGTCGACTCCCTTGCTCGTCAGCGACTTCGTGACCGTGTCTGACAAGTCCTGCCACGCCGCCTCGAACTTGGCGACTCCTTCGTCCTCCAGCCGGGTGACGACCTCCTCGTAGGAGATGCCGAGCGCCTCTATGGCGGCGAGGTCGGCGTGGGCCTGCGCATAGCCGCCGGTCACCGTGTCGCCGGTGATGTCGCCGTGGTCGGCGACGGCGTTCAGGGTGGCCTCGGGCATGGTGTTGACGGTGCCGGGGGCCACCAGGTCGTCCACGTACAGCGTGTCCTTGTACGCGGGATCCTTCACCCCGGTGGACGCCCACAGCGGACGCTGCTTGGTGGCCCCGGCGAGCGCGGTCCAGCGCTCGCTCGGCCGGGTCCGGTCGTCGGCAGAGCCGAACACCTCTTCGTACGCCTCGTAGGCCAGCCGTGCGTTGGCGAGCGCGGCCTTGCCCTTGAGCGCGAGGGCCGCCTCCGTGCCGAGGACGGTCAGCCGCTTGTCGATCTCGGAGTCGACGCGGGAGACGAAGAAGGAGGCCACGGAGTGGATGACGGAGAGGTCCAGGCCCCGGGCGGCGGCCTTCTCCAGACCGGCCAGGTAGGCGTCCATGACCTCGCGGTAGCGCTCCAGGGAGAAGATCAGCGTGACGTTGACGCTGATGCCGAGGCCGATGACCTCGGTGATCGCCGGGAGGCCGGCCTTCGTCGCCGGAATCTTGATCATGACGCCTGGGCGGTCGACGAGCCAGGCGAGCTGCTTGGCCTCGGCGACGGTCGCCCGGGTGTCGTGGGCGAGCCGGGGGTCGACCTCGATGGAGACCCGGCCGTCGACCCCCTGCGAGGCGGTGTACACGGGATGCAGGATGTCGGCGGCGGCGCGCACGTCGGCGGTCGTCATCATCCGGACGGCCTCGTCGACCGTCACGCCCCGCGCGGCCAGATCGGCCAGCTGCTCCTCGTAGCCTTCACCGGAGCCGATGGCGGCCTGGAAGATGGACGGGTTGGTGGTCACGCCCACCACATGGGTGGTCTCGACGAGCTCGGCGAGGTTGCCGGACGTGATGCGCCCCCGCGACAGGTCGTCCAGCCAGAGGGAGACGCCCTCGTCGGACAGGCGCTTGAGCGCTCCCGCGGACGCGGTTGCTTCGGTCACTGTGATCATCTTCTTTCTGGCGATCGGATCAACCGCGGGCGGCGGCGAGAGATTCCCGGGCTGCGGCGGCGACGTTCTCGGCGGTGAAGCCGTACGCGGCGAACAGGGTCTTGGCGTCGGCGGAGGCGCCGAAGTGCTCCAGGGAGACGATGCGTCCCGCGTCCCCCACGAAGCGGTGCCACGTGAGGCCGATGCCCGCCTCGACCGCGACCCGGGCCTTCACCGCCGGCGGAAGAACGGCGTCGCGGTACTCCCGCGGCTGCTCCTCGAACCACTCCACGGACGGCATCGACACCACCCGCGTGCCGATCCCCTCGGCCTCCAGCTCCTCCCGCGCGGCGACGGCCAGCTGCACCTCGGAACCGGTGGCGATCAGGACGACGTCCGGGGCCTGGGTCGAGGACTCCTTCAGGACGTAGCCGCCCTTCGCCGTGTCCGGGTTCGGCGCGTAGGCGGGCACGCCCTGACGGGTGAGGGCCAGGCCGTGCGGGGCCGGGCGCTCCGCGTGCCGCTTGAGGATCTCGGCCCAGGCGATCGCGGTCTCGTTGGCGTCGGCGGGGCGGACGACGTTCAGGCCGGGGACGGCGCGCAGCGAGGCCAGGTGCTCGACGGGCTGGTGGGTGGGTCCGTCCTCGCCGAGGCCCACGGAGTCGTGCGTCCAGACGTAGGTCACGGGCAGCTGCATCAGCGCCGACATGCGCACGGCGTTGCGCATGTAGTCGGAGAACACCAGGAAGGTGCCGCCGTAGACGCGGGTGTTGCCGTGCAGGGCGATGCCGTTCATCTCCGCGGCCATCGAGAACTCGCGGATGCCGAAGTGGATCGTACGGCCGTACGGGTCGGCCTCGGGCAGCGGATTGCCGGCCGGCAGGAAGGAGGACGTGCTGTCGATGGTGGTGTTGTTGGAGCCGGCCAGGTCGGCGGAGCCGCCCCACAGCTCGGGCAGGACCGCGCCCAGCGACTGGAGCACCTTGCCGGAGGCCGCGCGGGTGGCGACGGAGGAACCCTCCTCGAACACGGGCAGGGCGTCCTGCCAGCCCTCGGGGAGCTGCCCGGCCACGATCCGGTCGAAGAGCTGGGCGCGCTCGGGCTGCGCGCCGCGCCACTCGTCGAGCCGCTTGTCCCAGGCGGCGTGCGCCTCGGCGCCCCGGTCGAGGGCGGCCCGGGTGTGGGCGAGGACCTCGCCCGCGACCTCGAAGGACCGCTCCGGGTCGAAGCCGAGGACGCGCTTGGTGGCGGCGACCTCGTCCGCGCCCAGCGCCGAGCCGTGGGAGGCCTCGGTGTTCTGGGCGTTCGGGGCGGGCCAGGCGATGATCGTGCGCAGCGCGATGATCGAGGGGCGCCCGGTCTCGGCCTGCGCCGCCTTCAGCGCCGTGTGCAGCGCGGGGGCGTCGACGTCGCCGTCGGCGGTGGGCGCGACGCGCTGGACGTGCCAGCCGTAGGCCTCGTAGCGCCCCAGGACGTCCTCGGAGAAGGCGGTCGCGGTGTCGCCCTCGATGGAGATGTGGTTGTCGTCGTAGACGAAGACCAGGTTGCCGAGCTTCTGGTGCCCGGCCAGGGAGGAGGCCTCGGCGGAGACGCCTTCCTGGAGGTCGCCGTCGGAGACGATCGCCCAGATCGTGTGGTCGAAGGGGGACTCGCCCTGCGGGGCCTCGGGGTCGAACAGACCGCGTTCGTAACGGGCGGCCATCGCCATGCCGACGGCGTTGGCGACGCCCTGGCCGAGCGGTCCGGTGGTGGTCTCCACACCGGCGGTGTGCCCGTACTCGGGGTGGCCCGGCGTCTTCGAGCCGTGCGTGCGGAAGCTCTTGAGGTCGTCCAGCTCCAGCTCGTAGCCGGCGAGGAAGAGCTGGGTGTAGAGGGTGAGCGAGGTGTGCCCGGGGGACAGTACGAAGCGGTCACGGCCGGTCCACTCGGGGTCGGCCGGGTCGTGTCGCATCACCTTCTGAAAGATCGTGTACGCGACCGGGGCGAGGCTCATCGCGGTGCCGGGGTGGCCGTTGCCCACCCGCTGCACGGCGTCCGCCGCCAGTACACGGGCGGTGTCGACGGCACGCCGGTCGAGTTCGGTCCATTCGAATCGGCCGTCGAAGCTGTCCGGTGTCTGCGTGCTCATCTTCAAGAAGTCCTCGATAGAAGCGGGAAATCGTTCCGACGCGTTCAAACTTAAAAGTCTGACTTTTACGGGGGAAGGTCGCCGTGTGTCAGCCTGTGGTGAAAGTGGGACATGGGCGGTGTGATCGAGACGGCGTGAGAGGGACATGGCGGACAGAACCATCCAAGGCGGAGACGGTGACGGCGGCGTTGACGGGATCAGAACGTTTCCCTTCCCGGTCGAGCTGAGCGTCGGCGGCGTCGGCATGCAGGTGGGCCCCATGGGCGCCGGCCGCACCTGGCACGCCGACGACGCGCCGCTGGAGCGCGTCCACCGCATCGACTTCCATGTGGTGCTGCTCTTCGACGGCGGCCCCGTGCGCCACATGATCGACTTCGCCGAGTACGAGGCGACGGCCGGCGACGTGCTGTGGATCCGCCCGGGGCAGGTCCACCGCTTCTCCCGGTCGAGCGAGTACCGCGGAACCGTCCTGACCATGCAGCCCGGATTCCTGCCCCGCGCCACGGTCGAGGCCGCCGGCCTGTACCGCTACGACCTGCCGCCCCTGCTGCGCCCGGACGCGCCCCAGCTCGCGGGCCTGCGCGCGGCTCTGACGTATCTGCAACAGGAGTACGACGACGGCGCCGAGGGGACCCTGCCCCCGAGTCTGCACACGGCGGTGCTACGGCACTCCCTGACCGCGTTCCTGCTGCGGCTGGCGCATCTCGCGGCCAGCTCCGCGGAGGCGGTCCGCCGGCAGGGCGACACCACCTTCACCCTCTTCAGGGACGCCGTGGAACAGGGCTTCGCCGCCAACCACAGCGTCAGCGCCTACGCCGACTCCCTCGGCTACTCCCGCCGCACGCTGGTGCGCGCGGTGCGCGCCGCGACCGGCGAGACGCCCAAGGGCTTCATCGACAAGCGGGTCGTCCTGGAGGCGAAGCGGCTCCTGGCCCACACGGACCTGCCGATCGGCCGGGTGGGCGCGGCGGTGGGCTTCCCCGACCCGGCGAACTTCTCCAAGTTCTTCCATCTGCACACCGGACACACGCCGGTGGCGTTCCGGGCTGAACTGCGCTGACGCAAGGGTCTGTTCACGACGGCGACGCCGGACGGCCCGGCCTTCGAGAGTGAAGGCCGGGCCGCCCGGCGTCGCGTGACGGTCCATCAGTTACCTCGGCGTCCGTCGACGTCTGCCAGTGTCAGGCAGTGTCTGTCAGTGACCGAAGGTGAACCAGTTGACGTTCACGAAGTCCGAGGACTGACCGCTGGTGAAGGTCAGATACACGTCGTGGGTGCCGGTGACGGCGCTGATGTTCGTCGGGACCGTCCGCCAGGACTGCCAGCCCCCGGTGTTGGCCAGCGCGAAGGTGCCGACGGGCGTGCTCGTACGGCTGTCCAGGCGCACCTCGACCAGTCCGCTGGCCCCGCCGGCCACACCGCTGGCGACCCGGCCGCTGAACTGGGTGGCCGCGGTGGAGCCGAAGTTCACGCCCTTGTACAGCGCCCAGTCGCCGTTGGCGAGGGAGCCGATGTTCTGGCCGCCGCCGGTGTCGGTCGTCGTCTCGGTGGCCGTGCCCGACTGGCTGTCGTAGGACTCGGCCTGGAGCGTGGAGTAGGCGTCGCGGCTGCCGGTCGGCGGGGGAGTGGTGGTGCCGCTCCCGCTGCCCGCGGCCTGGAGCACCTGTACGTAGTCCACGACCATCGGGTGGCCCGACTCGGTGGCGCTGTCGAGTCCGCCGCCGAAGGCGTCCGGGAAGGCGCCGCCCATGGCCACGTTCAGGATGACGAAGTAGCCGTGGTTGGTGGCGTTGGTCCAGGTCGTCGCGTCGACCTGGTTCGCCGTCACGGTGTGGTAGTTGACGCCGTCGACGGAGAAGCGGATCGCCTCGGGGCTCACCGAGCGGTCCCACTCCATCGTGTAGGTGTGGAAGCCGGACTGACAGGTCGTGCCCGGACACGCGACCGAGTTGCCGATGCCGGTGGTCTCGTTGCACGGGCCGCCCGGGTTGGTGCCGCAGTGCATCGTCGCCCAGACCTTGTTCAGGCCCTGGACGTTCTCCATGATGTCCAGCTCGCCGACGCCCGGCCAGTTCTGGTAGTTGCCGCGGTAGGGCGCGCCCAGCGCCCAGAACGCGGGCCAGTAGCCCTCGGCGGCGGTGCCCGTGACGTTGGGCATCTGCAGCCGGGCCTCGACCTTGAGCTTGCCGCCGGCCGGCGGCTGGAAATCGGTGCGCGTGGTCTCGATACGGCCCGAGGTCCAGTTGCCGGCCGCGTCGCGCAGCGGGGTGATGCGCAGGTTGCCGTTGCCGTCCAGCGAGACGTTGTTGGTGCTGTTCGTCATCGTCTCGACCTCGCCGGTGCCCCAGTTGGCGGGGCCGCCCGGATACGAAGTCCCGGTGCTGTAAAGCCAGTTGGTCGTGTTGACGCCGGTGCCCGCGGTGCCGTTGAAGTCGTCGAGGAAGACCTGGGTCCAGCCCGTCGGGGGCGTGGGGGCGGAGGCGTTCGCGGGCAGGGTGACGGCCGCCGCGGCGGCGGCCGCCAGGCCGAGTGTGCCGATCACGGCGACGAGCGCGCGCCGCAGGGGACGCCGTCTGGGGATGCCGGAGGTTTCGCTCATGGGGGGCCTCTCGGGTACGGAGTGAGGTGCGCGGGTGGCTTCGAGCCCACTCTGAGAGCGCTCTCAAAGTGGGCCCAATGTGCTCTCAGGCGCTCCGGTCGTCAAGAGGTGTAACCGAGAAATTCCTTTTGGGGCAGGCGAGTTCACCCGATGAACACAAGATTGTGCTAGTGGGCGACCTCCTCGTCCTAAGGACCTGACCTAGACGGCGCTGCCCGCCTTCCAGTCCGCCCACGACAGGTTCCAGCCGTTGAGGCCGTTGGAGGGTTCGACGGTCTTCTCGCCCGAGTTCTTCACGATCACCACGTCGCCGAGCATCGAGCTCGCGTAGAACTTGTAGCCCGCCACGGAGCTGTCGCTCGCGCCCTTGGCGTCGTGCAGGCCGATGCAGCCGTGGCTGGTGTTCTGGCTGCCGAACACCGAGGTCGACGCCCAGTAGTTGCCGTGGACGAACGTGCCGGAGGTGGTCAGACGCTGGGCGTGCGGGACGTCGGAGATGTCGTACTCGTCGCCGAGCCCGACCGTGGAGGACTCCATCCGCGTCTGCTTGAACCGCTCGCTGATCACCATGATCCCGGACCAGGTGGTGTGGTCGGAGTCGCCGCCGGAGACGGGATAGGTGGCCAGGGTCGCGCCGTCCCGCTTCACCGTCATCTGCTCGGCGGACAGGTCGACCGTGCTGATCTGCTCGCGGCCGATGTGGAAGGTGACGTCCTTGGACTGCGTACCGTAGACGCCGTCCGTGCCTTCGACGTCCTTCAGCCGCAGACCGAGCGTGATCGTGGTGCCGGCCGCCCAGTACGTCTCGGGCCGGAAGTCCAGCCGGGTGTCGCTGAACCAGTGGCCGACGATCTCCACGGCCGGCTCGGCGGTCACCGTGATCGCCTTCTGCACGGCGGCCCGGTCGGACACGGCGTGCGTGAAGTTGATCGAGACGGGCATGCCGACGCCCGAGGTGGAGTTCGCCTCCGGGGTGAAGTAGCCGACGAAGGTCTCGCCGGGGGACTTGGTGGTGAAGACGGCGGTCGTCGCGTCCGCGCCCTCCGCCTGGGCGGTCACCGTGTACTTGGTGCCGGAGTACGGGTTGGCCTTCGACGTCCAGGTCGTCCTGGCGTCGTCGAGCGAGCCCGCCAGCGTGGAGCCGTCGTTGCCGGTGACCTTCACGGAGGCGAGGGTGCCGTCGGTGACCTGGACCTCGACCGGGCTGCCGAAGGAGGCCTTCTTGGTTCCGTCGGCCGGGGTGACCGAGATCACGGGCCGTTTCGCGGCCGCCTTGGCCTTCGTGGACGCGGACGCCTGCGCCGCCGTCCCCTCCGACGCGTCCGCCGCCCCGGAGCTGCACCCGGTCAGCGCCACGGCCGGGACCGCGCCGAGCACGGCCAGGATCCCGCGCCGGGACCACTTCGGCGACTGCGACTGCGACTGCGACTGCGACTGCGGCTCGGACCGGTTCGACGACTGCTGCTCGGACCGGTTCGGTATGTGCGACACGCCCACGGCACGCCTTCCTGAGATGTCCACCTTTGCGCATGCATCCTGCGCCCCCTACCTGGGGCGATCCTTTGAATCCCCGGGCCGCAGTCTGAGATTCCGGTGAGGACGGGGTGAGCGACGTCGCGCGGGGCGGGGAGCGGGGCGGAGAGCGGGCTCCGGTGTACGGGGGGAGGAAACAAAGGGACTCCGAGCGAGGTTGATCAAGCTCAGATACGTGCGACTCAACCGCCCGCGATCCACGAGGAGCCCCCATGACCGACGCGCCGCCCTCCGTCCGCGAACTTCGTCTGGTGGTCACCGCCGACGACTACGACGAGGCCCTGCGCTTCTACCGCGACGTCCTCGGACTGCCCGAACAGGCCGCGTTCAGCTCGCCCGGCGGACGGGTCACCATCCTCGACGCGGGCCGCGCCACACTGGAGCTGACCGACCCGAGCCACGCCGCCTTCATCGACGACGTCGAGGTCGGGCGGCGGGTGGCCGGGCACATCCGGGTCGCCTTCCAGGTCGACGACTCCACCGCCGTCACGGCGAAGCTCGCCGCGGCCGGCGCCGAGGTGATCGCCGAGCCGACACGCACCCCGTGGAACTCGCTGAACTCCCGCCTCCAGGCCCCGGGCGCCCTGCAGTTGACGCTCTTCGAGGAACTGGACGACTGACGAGCCGGACGACGGAGACCCCCGCGCCGCACCCGCGGCGCGGGGTCGCGCAGGAGGGGACTCTCAGTGCTGCCGGCCTTCCGGCTGCCAGCCCAGGGCCCGTGAGATGCCGCGCGCGGCCAGCCGTACCGCCGGGACCAGCACCGGGACCTGGGCGTCGGCGTGCGGGACGACGACCGACACCGCGGCGGCCACCGCGCCGCCCGGTCCGCGCACCGGCGCCGCCACCGACAGGGCGTCCGCCGTGACCTGACGGCTGCTCACCGCCACGCCCGTACGGCGTACTTCGGCCAGCATTCGGCGCAGTCGTGCGGGATCGGTGATCGTATGGGCCGTGTAGGACTCCAACGGACCTGCGCAGTACGCCTCTTGGAGCTCGGAGCCGCCGTACGCCAGCAGGACGAGCCCCACCCCGGTGACATGCAGCGGCCAGCGCGCGCCGACGCGGATGTGCACGCCGACCGCCGAACGCCCGGAGATCCACTCGGTGTAGACGACCTCGGACCCGTCCCGTACCGCCAACTGCACGTTCTCGTGGGTGGCTTCGTACAGGTCCTCCAGATACGGCAGCGCGATCTGCCGCAGCGCCAGCCCGCGCGGCGCGAGCGCGGCGACCTCCCAGAGCCGCAGCCCCACGTGGTACACGCCGTCCGGGTCCCGCTCCAGGGCGCCCCACTCGGTCAGCGCCCCCACGAGCCGGTGCGCGGTGGTGAGGGTCAGCCCGGCCCGGCGGCTGATGTCCGTCAGGGACAGCGCGGGGTGCGTGTGGTCGAACGCGGCGAGCACGGCCAGCAGCCGGTCGGGCGCGGAACGGGCGGTCATGGCCGGGCTTCCTTCCGGCGTCAGGCGAGCCCGTCCTCGGCGACCCGCAGGAGCAGCGTGTGCAGCGACTCCCGCTCGGCCGGGGCGAGCGAGCCCAGCAGTTCGTTGGTGACCCGCAGGCCCGCCTCGTCGGTGTCGCGCAGGAAGCCGCGACCGTCCTCGGTCAGGACGACGATGCGGCTGCGGCGGTCGTCGGGGGAGGGGCGACGCTCGGCGAAGCCCAGCTTCTCCAGGTCGTCGACCAGGCCGACGATCGCGCTCGGGTCGTAGCCGAGGCGGGTGCTCAGTTCGCGCTGCAGGACGCCCTCGGACGTGGCGAGGAAGCGCAACAGGGCGTAGTGGCGGAGCCTGAGGCCCGACTCCTGGAGGAAGGTGTTGAACAACTGCCCGGAGCGCAGGCCCAGCCGGTACAGGAGGTAGCCCGTGTCCGCGTGCAGCCCGCGCATCCACGGCTCCTGCGCGTCGATCGAGGCGGGGTTCAAGGCGGCGATGGCGGGCTCCCTGGTCGAGGCCCCGGGCGGGGCGGTGCTGCGTACTGCTCCCGGTACTGCTCCCAGTCTGACGCACATGGTCGGTCGGCAACAACTATTGACGTCAACAATTATTGCTCTTAGCTTCGATCTCGGAGCTGCACCCAGTGTCGCTCGCAGCCGCATCGCCTTGTGAAGGGACCCTCTCGTGCCCAGCATCGATCTCACCGGCAAGGTCGCCGTCGTCACCGGCAGCGGCCGGGGCCTCGGCCTCGCCTATGCGCACGCCCTGGCCGCCCACGGCGCGTCCGTGGTCGTCAACGACGTCGACGAGACGGTCGCCGAGCAGGCCGTGAAGTCCATCGTCGAGGCGGGCGGCGCGGCCGTCGCCGAGGTGGTCCCAGTCGGCACGACCGAGGCCGCCGACCGGCTCGTGGCCCGCGCGGTCCAGGAGTTCGGGCGGCTCGACATCCTGGTCACCAACGCCGGCATCCTGCGCGACAAGGTGCTGTGGAAGATGACCGACGACGACTTCGACGCGGTGATCGCCACCCACCTCAAGGGCACCTTCACCTGCGCCCGCGCCGCCGCCGTACGGATGCGCGAGCAGGGCGAGGGCGGCACGCTGATCCTGGTCGGCTCCCCGGCCGGCCAGCGCGGCAACTTCGGCCAGACGAACTACGCCGCCGCCAAGGCCGGCATCGCCGCCTTCGCCCGGACCTGGTCCATGGAGCTGGGTCGCGCGGGCATCACCGTCAACGCGATCGTCCCCGTGGCCGCGACCGCGATGACCGAGACCATCCCGGCCTTCGCCCCGTACATCGAGGCGCTGAAGAACGGCGAGGCGTTCCCGGACTTCCTGCGCAAGGGCGAGGGCTTCGGCACCCCCGAGGACTGCGCGGCCCTCGTGCCCTTCCTCGCCTCCGAGGCCGCCCGCTCCATCACCGGCCAGGCCATCGGCATCGGCGGCGACAAGGTGGCACTCTGGTCGCATCCGCAGGAGATCCGCGCGGCCTACGCCGACGGCGGCTGGACCCCCGAGCGCCTGGCCGACGCCTTCCCCACCTCGGTCGGCGCCGAGCTCCAGACGGTCGGCATCCCGGCCCCCAAGTTCCCGGAGGCGTGACCATGGCGACCCTCAATGTCGAGGAACTCGTCGCGATCGACGTCCACACGCACGCGGAGGTGTCCTCCAAGGGCCACTCCTCGCTCGACGACGACCTGCACGACGCGTCCTCCGCCTACTTCAAGGTCGAGGGCAAGCGGAAGCCGACCCTTCAGGAGACGGCCGCGTACTACCGCGAGCGGAAGATGGCCGCGGTGATCTTCACGGTGGACGCCGAGTCCGCGACCGGCACGGCCCCCGTCCCCAACGAGGAGGTCGCCGAGGCCGCCGCCGCCAACGCCGACGTCCTCATCCCGTTCGCCTCCATCGACCCCTTCCGGGGGAAGGCGGGCGTGAAGCAGGCCCGCCGCCTGGTGGAGGAGTACGGGGTGAAGGGCTTCAAGTTCCACCCCAGCATCCAGGGCTTCTTCCCCAACGACCGCTCGGTCGCATACGCCCTCTACGAGGTGATCGAGGAGACCGGGACCATCGCCCTGTTCCACACCGGCCAGACCGGCATCGGCGCGGGCGTGCCGGGCGGGGGCGGGATCCGGCTGAAGTACTCCAACCCGCTGCACGTGGACGACGTCGCCGCCGACTTCCCCCACCTCAAGATCATCCTGGCGCATCCGTCCTTCCCCTGGCAGGACGAGGCCCTGGCCGTCGCCACCCACAAGCCGGGCGTGCACATCGATCTGTCCGGCTGGTCGCCGAAGTACTTCCCGCCGCAGCTCGTGCAGTACGCCAACACCCTGCTGAAGGACAAGGTCCTCTTCGGCTCCGACTTCCCCGTCCTCACCCCCGACCGCTGGCTCGCCGACTTCGACAAGCTGACGATCAAGGACGAGGTGAAGCCGAAGATCCTCAAGGAGAACGCCGCTCGTCTGCTCGGGCTGACCACACCGTAAGGGGCGAGAAGATGCGCAACGAGGGACTGGGGTCATGGCCCGCACGCCGGGCCCGCAAGACCCCGCACCGCACCGCCCTGGTCCACGACGAACAGTCCACGGACTATCGCACACTGTATGCACGCGTCACCCGGCTGGCCCACGCCCTGCGCGCCCGGGGCGTGCGCCGCGGTGACCGCATCGCCTACCTCGGCCCGAACCACCCCTCCTACCTGGAGACCCTGTTCGCCGCGGGCACCCTCGGCGCGGTGTTCGTCCCGCTCAACACCCGCCTCGCCGGCCCCGAGATCGCCTACCAGCTCGCCGACTCCGGCGCCAAGGCCCTCGTCTACGGCCCCGCGCACACCGGCCTGGTCGCCGGCCTCCCGGGCAGCACCGACATCCGTACGTACGTCGAGGTCGGCGCCGAGTACGAGCAGGCGCTGGCGTCCGCCTCCCCGGAGCCGATCGACGAGCCGGTCGCCGCCGACGACACCTGCATCATCATGTATACCTCGGGCACGACCGGACGCCCCAAGGGGGCCATGCTCACCCATGGCAACCTCACCTGGAACGCGCTCAACGTCCTCGTCGACACCGACCTGATCGCCGACGAACGCGCCCTGGTCTCCGCGCCGCTGTTCCACACGGCCGGCCTGAACATGCTGACGCTCCCGGTGCTCCTGAAGGGCGGCGCCTGCGTCCTGGTCGAGGCCTTCGACCCCGCGGCCACCTTCGACCTGATCGAACGGCACCGGATCACCTTCATGTTCGGGGTGCCGACGATGTTCGACCAGGTGGCCCGGCATCCGCGCTGGGCCGACGCCGACCTGTCCTCCCTGCGCATCCTGACCTGCGGCGGCTCCCCGGTCCCCACCCCGCTCATCGCCGCCTACCAGGAACGCGGGCTCACCTTCCTCCAGGGCTACGGCATGACCGAGGCCGCCCCCGGCACGCTGTTCCTGGACGCCGAGCACGCGATCGCCAAGGCGGGCTCGGCCGGCGTCCCGCACTTCTTCAGCGACGTACGGGTCCTGCGCCCCGACCTCGCGCCGGTCGAGGTCGGCGAGACCGGCGAGGTGGTCGTGCGCGGACCGCACGTCATGCCCGGCTACTGGGGGCTGCCCGAGGAGACGGCCGCCTCCTTCGCCGACGGCTGGTTCCGCAGCGGGGACGCAGCCCGGGTCGACGAGGACGGGTACGTGTACATCGTCGACCGCATCAAGGACATGATCATCTCGGGTGGGGAGAACATCTACCCGGCCGAGATCGAGGACCTGCTCCTCGCCCATCCCGACATCGTCGAGTGCGCGGTCATCGGCGTCGCCGACGACAAGTGGGGCGAGGTGCCGCGCGCGGTGGTCGTGCCCCGCGAGGGCGCGTCGCTGGATCCCGACGAGGTGCTGGCGTCCCTCGCCGGCCGGCTCGCCAAGTACAAGATCCCCAAGTCGGTGGTGGTCGCGGACGCCCTGCCGCGCACCGCCTCAGGAAAGCTCCTCAAGTCCCGGGTGCGCAAGCGCTTCGGCGCCCAGTGACTCCCTGACTTTCCAGCTCCCCGACTCCCCGACTCCCCGACTCTCTGACTCCCTTAAGGAACAGGCTACTCATGAGCATCACCGTGAACGGACTCGACGAACTCAAGAAGCTCTCGGGCAGCGACCTGGGCGTCAGCGAGTGGATCGAGGTCACCCAGGAGCGCATCGACACGTTCGCCGACGCGACGGGGGACCACCAGTGGATCCACGTCGACCCCGAGCGGGCCGCCGCCGGTCCCTTCGGCGCGCCCATCGCCCACGGTTACCTGACACTCTCCCTCTTCATCCCGCTGTTCACCGAGCTGCTGGACGTCCAGGGCGTCACGACGAAGGTCAACTACGGGCTGAACAAGGTGCGGTTCCCCTCGCCGGTGAAGGTCGGTTCCCGCATCCGGCTGGTCGCCAAGCTGACCGAGGTCGAGGACGTGGCGGGCGGGGTGCAGATCACCGTCGACGGTGCGATCGAGATCGAAGGGGGCGCGAAGCCGGCGGCGGTGCTGCAGAGCCTGTCGCGGTTCTACCAGTGACCCGGCCTCGCGCCCCGAAGGGCCTGAAAACCCCTCAGTCGACGACGTCGACGAAGATCGGGTTCGAGTAGAACCAGGTGTCCGCCCACGGGTCCCCGTCCCCCGGCGTGTGGGGGATCGGGCCGTGCGGGTCGACGGACGCGCCCAGGTAACCGGTTCCGTGGCGCTTGCCGTCGCTGCCGCGCAGACGGACGTAGAAGGACTCGCTGCCGACCGTGATCGGGACGCGCAGGGTGTACGTCCCCTTGCGGCCGCTCACGTCCGTCGTCCGGACGACCTTGGTGTCCGGCGCCTGCCAGGCGTCCCGGTCGGAGACCGCGCCGCGCACCGCGCCCCGGACGACGTCCACGTGCGCCAACTCGGGGAGGATCCCCTGGGTGTTGGGGCGGGAGGCGGTCGTGACGGTGATGTTCAGGGTGAGCTTCTCGCCCTTGCGCACCCGCAGCCGGCCGCCGAGCGTGACGCCCCGCCCGTCGCTGTGCTCCCGCCGCAGCCGGACCTCCAGCCCGTCGAGGAGGTGCCCGTGGTCGACCCAGACGCGGCCCTCGCGCAGGCCCGTCATCACCGCGCGGTAGCCGTAGCGGGTCACGCCCACGTGGGTGCGGCTGAACTGGCCCGGCCAGAAGTCGCTGCCCGGCTGCGGGGTGTCGGTGTTCACCGGGTCCGGCAGCCTGCCGGTGGTGTCGAAGTTCTGTCCGGCGGGCCAGTCGCCGTTCTTCCAGGTGTCGAAGACGATGCGGTGCGCGTCGGAGTTGGTGGTGATCGAGAACAGCCTGCCCTCGGCGAGCATCGCGTCCCACAGACCGCCGACCGTGGCGGTCGCCCAGTCGAAGCCGCCGTACGTGAGGTACGCGTCCGTCGGATAGCCGGACCACGACTGCGCGGACGGCTTGTTCTCGTACTCGCCGCGGATGGAGGTCGCCCCGCGCCAGCCGGGGAGGGCCGCGCCCTGGGCGCCCGGCGCGCCCTCCATGCCGATCATGATCTCGGGGGCCGCGTCCCGCCAGTTGCGGATCTCGTGCGGGGAGTCGATGCCCAGGCGCATCGGGTGGTTGGCGAGGACGAGGACGTCGTCGACGTACCCGGTGCGGCGCTGCTCGGCCAGCCACTTCACGGCCTTGACGGCGTGCGCCTCGTTGCGGGCGGTGTCGGCGGCGCCGGCGGAGCCCTCCGTGTAGCCGAGCAGCTTGCCGTCGTAGGCGCGCTCGAACCGGGTGAGCAGGTCGACCTCGTGCGGGCCGGGCGCGGCGAACACCGTGCAGTGCTCGGCGGCCGGGATGTACCACTCCAGGCCCTGGAAGATCAGCTGACGGGGGTTGGCGGCCCGGGCCCTGAGGATCTCCTGGTGCTCCAGCTGCGCCCCGAAGTCGGCGTGCCCGAAGTTGGAGTGCTCGTTGAACACCATCCAGTCCAGGCCGTACTTCGCGCCCGCGGCGGCGAGTTGGGAGAACGTGTACTTCGCGTCGTGGCTGTACACGGAGTGGATGTGGTGGTCGCCGACGAGGTAGGCGAGCCGGGGGTCCTCGCCGCCGTAGCCCCTGCCCTTCTCGGCGGCGGGGGCGGCGACGGCGGGGGCGGCCGTGGATCCGAGGGCGAACGCGGCGCCGAACAGCCCGGCGCCGCGCAGGAGTCGGCGTCGTGACACGCCCTGGGCGTCGAGGGTGGCGGGGGAGACGTCGGGGTCCGCCCAGGCGGGCAGCTGCTGCTCGGTCATGGAGGTCTCTCAGAACTCTCGCTGGTTCTCAGTGGTTCATGAAGGAGGACACGGGCAGCGCCCGTTCGACGATGCGGACATCGCCGAGGCGGCCGTGCAGGATCTGGTCGATCTTTCCGGCGTACGTGTAGCCGCCGAGCAGCCACGGCAGTCCGGCCGAGGCGATGCCGACGGCCGCGGCCTTCGGGTTGCGCACGACCGGGCAGCCCTCCACGTACAGGGTGGTGTGGCGGCCGTCGTTGACGACGGCGAGGTGCCACCAGGTCTCCAGCGGGGTCTCCTGACCCCAGTTGGTGGCGATGCCCTCCTGGTTGAGCGGGCGCATCGCCCACTGCGGCTCCCGGTCGTTGGAGAGGGAGAGCGTGGCGAGCGGCTCGTCGGGGTCGTCGCCGGTCTTGCCCGCGGCCCCGCCCGTTCCCGAACTGCCGACCAGCCCCGACCAGGCGTGGTGCGCCGGGTCCCAGTCGGCGGGCAGGCGGTAGAACGCCTCGATGGTGTAACCGGCCTTGAAGGTGGCCGAGTTGAGGGGAGCGCCGTCGACCGTGCGCAGATACGCCCCCTTCAGCGGGGACTTGAAGCCCTGGAACTCCAGGCTGCCGTGCCCGGGCTGGTCGGGGTGGTGGTCCGCGGACCAGTCCAGCGAGCCGCCCCCGACGGAGACGACGGTGAGGTCGTTGCCGCGTCCGGACAGGTCGCGGACGGTGCCGGACACGGCCGTACCGTCGGCGTGTCCGTCGAAGCGCCAGTACGCCACCGTGCCGGGGACGACGACCTTCGAGACCGGCCGTGCGGGACGCGCGGGCTGCGGGGCGAAACCGGCGAAGCGCTCGGCGAAGTCGATGTCGACGGAGAACCGGTCGGCGTCCCCGCTGAGTTCGATCTCCTGCCGCTCCAGGTCGTTCAGGCCCTTCGCGGCCCGGCCCAGGATCCAGGGGGAGACCGTCTCGACGTCGACGACGTCCCGGTCCAGGTCGAAGCGGTACAGGCGAATCATCGCCGCGCCGCCGAAGTAACGGTTCTGATAGTTCGTCAGATGTAGATGGACGTCATGTCCCGCCGTGTTCTTGCGCGTTGCCCGACCGGCGGGCCAGTAGTGCCCGTTGAGAGTGAGGAAGATCTGGTCGTGGTCCGCGATCAGCCGGTCCCACAGCTGCTGCCCGTACGCCGACAGGGAGTCGTCCTCGACGACCAGCTCGTGCGTGGTGAGGATGACGGGCGTCCTCGGGTGCCGGGCCAGGACGTCCGCGGCCCAGGCGTACCCCTGGTCCGACAGCCGCCAGTCCAGCGCCAGCACCAGCCACTCACGGCCGGCCGCCTTGAACAGGTGGAAGGTGTTGTAGCCGTCCGCGGAGGCCCCGCCGAAGGCGGACTTTCCCTGGAAGCGCTGCGGACCGAAGACGTCCAGGTACGGGCTCGCGCCCCGCTGGTCGGTCGTGGACGACTTCACGTCGTGGTTGCCGGCCAGCACGCTGTAGCCGACCCCGCGCCGGTCGAGGAGCCCGAACGCCTCGCCGATCGCGGCGACTTCGTCCTTCGTGCCGTTCTGGGTGAGGTCCCCGAGGTGGGACAGGAAGACGATGTTCTCCTCCTCGCCGTGCTCCAGGAGGTACCGCAGGGACGCCTCGACCGGGGCCTTGTCGATGCTCGGCCCGTCGAAGAGGTACTGCGTGTCGGGCATCACGGCGAGCGTGAAGCGGCGGCTGTCGGGGTCGGGACGCCACCGCGACGGCGTCGCCTCGGCGGCGGTCGGCAGTGCGAGGCCGGCCGCGCCGGTCGCGCCGGCGGCGCCGAGCAGCGCGGTCGCCCGAAGGAAACCACGCCGTCCGGCGCCGGCCTGCGCGGCCTCACCCTGTTCCTGATCCTGTTCCTGGGCATGCGAAGTACACACATGTGCTCCGTGGGGAAATCCGTGACGGGGAAAGGGAGTTCGGCGGTGCTTACAGGACGCGCAGGGTCCAGCTCCAGTGGTGGACGCCCGGTGCGACGAGATAGGAGGGGAAGGTGTCGGGGCCGCACGACGCCGTGCCGAGCCCGCGGTGCGCCGCGTCGAGGTGCACCACGCACCCGGCGCGCGGGGTCAGTTCGTCGTGATGGGCGGCGGCGGTCAGGTCCTCGGCGGTGAAGCGGGTGACGGAGACCTGGCGCGGCTCGTCCAGCGTGACCGCGAGGCCGGTGGCGTCCGGCGCGGAGAGCGTGAAGCGTCGCACGCCGTGCCGGCCGCCGCTCTCCTGCGGACGCAGATAGGGGGTGAACAACGCGTCGACGGGGAGCGAGTGATGGCCCACCGGCGCGCCCCCGCTGCGGTCGGGGTAGGACTCCCAGGGGCCCTGCCCGAACCACTCCAGCAGGTCGAGCCCGGCGACCGTCTCGAAGACCGACCCGACCCGTGCCACGTCGTCGAACTCCTCGGGCAGCTCGGCCCGTTCCTCGACCCGCAGCCCGCCGTCGACCGGCGTGAACACCTGCCGGTGCCGCACGACCCCGGTGGCGCCGGCGTACTCCGCGTCGACGGTCACCGACACGCCGTCCCGGTGCACGGAGACCAGCTTGCGCACCAGCGAGTCGAGCCCCCAGGTCCGCCAGCGCAGCGCCATGCCGCCCAGCTCGTCGTTGTCGGTGGGCGCCCGCCACAGCGACAGCGTGGGCGCGGCGGTCAGCAGCGGGTGCACGAGCAGGCCCTCCGCGTCCACCTCCACCCGGCTCGCCACCGTCTGCTCGGTCACGGGCTCGGCCGCCCGCAACCGAACCTGCGGCGCGCACACGTCGGTGCCCTGCGGGGCCCAAGGGAGTTCCTCGGCCGTGGTCACCCGCAGTGTCAGCCACGCCTCGCCGCCGTCCGCCGGCAGTTCGAGGGGCAGCGGGACCACGGCCGTCTCGCCCGGCAGCAGCGCGGGGAGTTCGGCGGGCGCGGTCAGTGTGCGGCCGTCGGCCAGCGACAGCTCCCACCGGCCCGCGAGCCACTCCAGCCCCCGGAAGTGCTGGTGGTTGGAGACGACCAGACCCTCGTGCCGGAAGCCTTCCAGCCTGACCGGCGCGGAGATCTCCCGGTGCTCGAACATCACGGGCTTCGGGGTGCGGTCGGGGAAGACGACGCCGTCCGCGATGAACGCGCCGTCGTGGTCCTTCTCGCCGAAGTCGCCGCCGTACGCCCAGCGGTACCCGGGCGCGGTGACACCGTTGTCGTAGAGTCCGGCGCCCCCACGCCCGACCGGTCTTCCGTCGTTCACGGTCTGAAGGATGCCGTGGTCCCAGAACTCCCAGATGAACCCGCCCTGAAGACCCGGGGTGGCCTCGATGGCGGCCCAGTGGTCGGCCAGCGTGCCGTTGCTGTTGCCCATCGCGTGGGAGTACTCGCACTGGATGAGCGGCTTGGTCTGCTCCCCGGACAGCGCGTGCGCCACGCAGTCCTCCAGGGGCGCGTACATAGGGCAGGCGATGTCGGAGGCCAGCTTCGGATCCGCCCAGCCGAGCTTGGCGGCCCCCTCGTACTGCACCGGCCGGGTCGGGTCGTGCCGGCGCACCCAGCCGGCCGCCGCGTCGTGGTTCGCGCCGTAGTCGGACTCGTTGCCCAGCGACCAGATGATCACCGAGGGGTGGTTCTTGTCCCGCAGCACCATCCGCGAGACCCGGTCCACGAAGGCGTTGAGATAGCGCGGGTCGTCGGCGATCTCATGGGCGTGGTCGTGGGACTCGATGTCCGCCTCGTCGACGACGTAGAAGCCCAGCTCGTCGGCGAGGTCGTACAGCGTCGGGTCGTTGGGGTAGTGCGCGGTGCGGATCGCGTTGAAGCCGAACCGCTTCAGCAGCACCAGATCGGCGCGCATGTCGTCGTACGACACCGTCCGCCCGGTCAGCGGATGGAAGTCGTGCCGGTTCACGCCCCGGATGAAGATCCGCTCGCCGTTGACCAGGAGGTCCCGGCCGACGATCTCCACGTCCCGGAAGCCGATGCGGTGGCGGGAGACGTCGGCGACGCGGCCGTCGGCGCGGTGCAGGCGGACGGTGAGGTCGTACAGCTCGGGCGTCTCGGCCGTCCAGGTGCGCACCTCGGGCACGCGAGCCTGCATACGGGCCTCGCCGAGGAAGGCGGAGACCCGCTCGTCCTCGGCGTTGGCCAGGTCGAAGGCCGCGTCCTGCGTCAGCTCGAGACCGACCGGCCCAAGGCCCTCCAGCTCTCCGCTGACGTACCACCCCTCGGGCAGCGCCCCGCCCGTGTCCCGGACCAGGCAGTCGACCCGCAGTTCCCCGTCCTGCCGCGCCCGCACGGTCACGTCGGCCAGGCGCAGCGGGTCCGTGGCGTAGAGCAGCACCGAGCGGGTGAGCCCGCCGTGCCACCAGTGGTCCTGGTCCTCGATGTGCGAGGCGTCCGACCACTTGACGACCGTGAGCCGCAGGACGGACCGCTCGCCGGGGCGCACGACCTCCGTCAGGTCGAACTCGGCGGCCAGATGGGAGTCCTTGGACAGGCCCACGGGCCGCCCGTCCACGTGCACCAGCAGGACGCTCTCGGCGGCCCCGACCTGGAGCACGATCCGGCGGCCGGTCCACTCGGCGGGGACGTCCACCTCACGCTCGTAGACCCCCGTCGGATTGTCGGCGGGCGACAGCGGCGGGACGTCCGCGAACGGCATGCGGATGTTCAGATACTGCGGAAGGTCGTCCGTGCCCTGCATGGTCCAGACGCCGGGCACGGCCGCCGTCGACCAGGCACCGCCGACCGGCGCGTGCGGAGCGGACAGCAGCTGGAAGCGCCAGTCGCCGTCCAGGGAGTGTGCTCCGGCGCGCCGGTCGACGGCGTTCATGGGCAGCCGCCCCCAGGAGGTCACCTCCGGCGACTCCCAGGGGCGGAGGGCGAGCAGGGGGTCCGTCACTTGATGGCTCCCTTGGCGAGATCGCCGATGATCTGGCGGGCGCCGAGCGCGAACACGATCAGCAGAGGGACGAGCGCGAGCAGGGCGCCGGTCATGACCATTCCGTAATCCGTCGTTCCGTGAGTTCCGTTGAGCTGCGACAACGCTACCTGGAGGGTGACGTTGTCCGGGTTGGTGAGGGCGATCAGGGGCCAGGCGTAGTCGTTCCACTGGCCCATGAAGGTGAAGATGCCCAGGAAGGCCAGGCCCGGCCGGACGACCGGGAGGGCCACGTGCCAGTACTGGCGCAGGAAGCTCGCGCCGTCGATGCGCGAGGCGTCCAGGAGTTCGTCGTGGATGGCGCCCTGCATGTACTGGCGCATCCAGAAGATGCCGAACGCGTTGGCCGCCGCCGGCACGATCAGCGCGGTCATCGAGCCGATCCAGCCGAGCTTCGCCATGATCACGAACTGCGGGATGGCCGCCAGCTGCGCCGGGACCATGAAGATGAACATGAGCAGCACGAACATCAGCCGCTTGCCCGGGAAGTCGAACTTGGCGAAGACGAAGGCCGCCAGCGAGTCGAAGAACAGGACGAGGAACGTCACCGTCCCCGCGACCAGCAGCGAGTTCCCCATCGACCCGAAGAAGTCGATCGTGTCGAGGAGGCTGCGCAGGTTCTCCAGGAAGTGCGTGCCCGGCAGCAGCTTCGGGGGATAGGAGAAGATCTCCGACGAGGTGTGCGTCGACATGATCACGGCCCAGTAGAACGGGAAGGCCGAGAGCAGCAGTCCGGCGATCAGGACCGCGTGCAGGGCGATGCCCCGACGCCGTGAACCCTTGATGGATGCCATGGTGTTCAGGCCTCCCTAGTCTTCGCCCCGGCGCTGAACCAGGCGCCAGTTGATGATCGAGAAGAGGACGACGACGAGGAAGATGCCCCACGCCACGGCGGCGCCGTAGCCGAAGTCGTTGTTGTCGAAGGTCTGCTGGAAGAAGTAGAGGACCATCGTCTGGCCCGCGTGCCCGGGACCGCCCGCGAACGTCGAGTCGTTGGCGGTGGTCTGCAGCAGCACCTGCGACTCGGAGAAGCTCTGCAGACCGGTGACCGTCGAGACGACGAGCACGAACAGCAGCACCGGGCGCATCATCGGCAGCGTGATCCGGAAGAAGGTCTGGAAGGGGTTGGCGCCGTCCATGCGCGCCGCCTCGTACAGCTCGCTGGGGATGGTCTGCAGACCGGCCAGGAAGATGATCGCGTTGTAGCCGGTCCACTGCCAGGTCATCAGCGTCGCGATGGCGATCTTGATGCCCCACGGGGTGTTCAGCCAGGCGATGTTGTCCAGGCCGACGCCCTGCAACACGGCGTTCACCAGGCCGAAGTTGGTGGAGAAGATCGAGCCGAAGACGATGGCGATCGCGACGACGGAGGTGACGTTCGGCAGGAAGTAGGCGAAGCGGTAGACGCTCTTGAGGCGGACCGCCGAGTTGAGCATCACGGCCGTGACCATCGACAGGAAGATCATCGGGAAGGTGGCCAGCGCCCAGATGACGATCGTGTTGCCGATCGCGTTCCAGAAGTCGCTGTCGCTGATCAGGTACTGGTACTGGGAGAGACCCGCCCACTCCATCGAGCCGAGGCCGTCCCAGCGGTGGAAGGAGAGGTAGAGCGAGAACCCGACGGGGACCAGACCGAAGCAGAGGAAGAGAAGGTAGAAGGGGGAGATCGCGGCGTAGAGGTGCCAGTACCGGCGCACACCCGTACGGGGCCGCGCGGCGACCGCGCGCTCCACGGGCGCGGGGGGCTTGTCCAGCGTGGGGGCGGTGGCCATCAGTAACTCACCCCCAGGTGCTTGGCGATGCGCCGGCACTTGCTCATGGCGTCCTTCCAGGCCTGGTCAGGATTCTTGCCGAGGACGCCGACGTTCTTGATCTCGTCCTTGACGGGCTGCCCGAGCGCGATGTCGTACGGGCTGTTGTAGGCGACCGGGATCTTCTGCGCGGCCGGCCCGAAGACGTCCATCGTCACCTGCCCGCCGAAGAACGGGTCGGGCTCCTGGAGCTTCTTCATGCCGTACGAGGCGGGCGTCGACGGGAAGAGACCCGCGTCGACGAAGCCCTGCGCCTGGTTGGCCGCGTCCAGCACCCAGGTGATGATCTCGAAGGCCCGCTCGGGCTCCCGGCACGCCTTGGTGATCGCCAGGAACGAGCCGCCGATGTTGGACGGCCCGCCGGGACAGCTCGCCACCCGCCACTTCCCCTTGGTCTTCGGCACGCCGAGCTTGATGTCGCTGGTGGCCCAGGACGCGTTGAGCTGACTGGGCAGCTTGCCGCTCTCCACGGCCGACAGCTGGTCCGGGGTGCCGCTGACGAGGTTCGAGACGATCCCGCGCCGCTTGGCGTCCACCGCCCGGTCCCAGGCGGTCTTGATGTGCTCCTGGTCGCCGATGAAGTGGCGGTCCTTGTCGACGTAGTTCTCGGTGCCCTGGTTGACCGACATGGAGAAGACGCTGGTGATGTCGGTGAGCAGGTAGGTGCCCGGGAGCCGCTTCTTCAGCTGGACCCCGGCGTCGAGGAACTTCTCCCAGGTGTCCAGCCCGCTGGAGACGTCGTCCGGCTCGTAGGGCAGTCCGGCCTTCTCGAACACGGCCGGCATGTAGAAGTGCCCGACCGGCCCGCAGTCGATCGGGAAGCCGATCATCGTGCCGTCGTCGGCGATGCCCTGGTCCCACTTCCAGGACAGGTACCGGCTCTTGTACTTCTCCGCGCCGAGCGTGCGCAGGTCGATGAACTGGTCGGCGTTGGGCAGGTAGGACGCCATGTCCTCGCCCTTGAGCCCGGCGATGTCGGGGAGGTGGGCGCGACCGGCCATGGTGGTGATCAGCTTGGACCGGTAGTAGCCGCCGATCTGGATCGCCTGGAGGTTCACCGTGCTGTCGTAGCGGGCCTGGGCGTTCTTCACGACGGTGTCGCTCAGGCCGCCGCTCCAGTACCACAGGACCATGTTCCGGCCGGTGGAACCGGTCGGAACGGCGCAGCCGGTCGCCAGGCCGCCGAGCGCCGTGGCGGCCGTGCCCGCCAGTCCGGCGCGCAGCAGGCCTCTTCGTGAGAGCCGCAACGCTCCCACCGCCTTTCGGGTCTGTTCGCGTCTTCGCAGACGAGGTGCCATTCGAGGGGCATGCGTGGGGTGGGTCTTCGGGGGCGGTCAGTCCTGCCGGGCGGGCGGGGTGACCGGGGCGTACCGCACGGGCGGCCCGACGTCCGCCGGGATGCGATCGGCCAGGAAGCCGTACGTCCGCTTCAGCTCGGGGTCGGTGAGCGAGCGCCACCAGCGGTCGACGCCGTACCACCCGGGGGCCGCGAGGGCGCCGCCGTGGTGCTGTACGGAGAGCCCGGCGGCCAGCACGGCGAAGCGCAGCCGCTCCACCAGCGGCCAGCCGCCCAGGGAGGCCGCGACGAAGCTCGCGCCGAACACGTCCCCGGCGCCCGTCGCGTCCAGGACATCGATGTCAAGGGCCGGGACCTCCGCGAACTCCCCGGTCGCCTGGTCGACCGCGAGCGCGCCGTCGCCGCCCCGGGTGACCACGGCCACCGGCACCAGTTCCGCGAGGGTGCCGAGCGCGGCGAGCGCGCTGTCGGTGCGGGTGTAGGCCATCGCCTCGGTCTCGTTGGGCAGGAAGGCGTGGCACAGCGCTAGCTGGTCCAGGAGGTCGCGGGACCACTGCTCGGTGGGGTCCCAGCCGACGTCCGCGTAGATCTGCGTGCCGTTCGCGGCCGCCTTGCCGAGCCAGGCGCGCGGTTCGGCCTCCAGGTGCACCAGCGCGGTGCGCGCCTCGGGCGGGTCGCCCATCAGCACGTCCTGCGAGTACGGCGGCTCCTGGCCGTGGGTGACGAGCGCCCGGTCGTGCCCGTGCGCGAGGGCGACGGTGACCGGGGTGTGCCAGCCGTCCGCGACACGGGAGAGCGCGAGGTCGACGCCCTCCTGGCCGGCGAGGACCTCGTGGCAGTGGACGCCGTAGAAGTCGTCGCCGAAGACCGTGGCGAGCGAGGTGCGCAGGCCGAAGCGGGAGGCGGCCACCGCGAGGTTGGCGATGCCGCCCGGGCCGCAGCCCATGCCGGCCGTCCAGATCTCCTCGCCCGGCGTCGGCGGCCGGTCGAGGCCGGTCAGGACGAGGTCGTAGAAGAGCAGCCCGGTCAGCAGTACATCGGGCCGGTCGTCGTCCACGCGCGCATCCTTTCGTCGGCACCGGGAGAGTTCGTCAAAACTCTTCAATTCGGTGACCGGAATCGTGCGCCCCCCGACGACATTGGTCAATACCTCAGCAGAAGTGAGCATAGATTTGATTGAAGATGACGAGTAGTGTTCACGTCGTGCTGGCAGAACGACGACATCAACTCATCCTGCGCGCCCTGCGCTCCGGTGGTCCCGCCGCCGTGACCGATCTCTCCGAACAGCTGGGTGTGAGCCCGGCCACGATCAGGCGCGACCTGGTCAAACTCGAGGAGGACGGCCTGCTCACCCGGGTGCACGGCGGCGCCGTCGCCGAGGAGGGCGACCAGCCCTTCGCGGAGGTCGCCGAGGTGCGCGTGGCCGAGAAGGACGCCATAGCGGCCCGCGCCGCGGGCCTGGTCGCCGACGGCCAGTCGGTCCTCCTGGACATCGGCACCACCGCCTACCGCCTGGCCCGGCAGCTGCACGGCCGCCGGCTCACCGTGATCACCAGCAACCTGGTGGTCTACGAGGAGCTCGCCGACGACGAGGGCATCGAGCTGGTCCTGCTCGGCGGCATGGTCCGCCGCGAGTACCGCTCCCTGGTCGGCTTCCTCACCGAGGACAATCTGCGCCAGCTGCACGCCGACTGGCTCTTCCTCGGCACCAGCGGAGTGCGGCCGGGCGGGCAGGTGATGGACACGACGGTCGTCGAGGTGCCCGTCAAACGGGCCATGATCAAGGCCAGTGACAAGGTCGTCCTGCTCGCCGACACGGCGAAGTTCCCGGGTACGGGCATGGCGAAGGTCTGCGGTCCCGAGGACCTGGACGCGGTGGTGACCAACGCGCCGGTGCACGCCGAGACGCGCGCCTCCCTGGAGGAGGCGGGCGTCGAGGTGATCACGGCAGGAAAGGCAGGAGCAGCGTGAAGCTGACGATTCTGGGCGGCGGCGGGTTCCGGGTGCCGCTCGTGTACGGGGCGCTGCTGACGGACCGCGGCGAGGGCCGGGTCACGGAGGTCGTTCTGCACGACCTGGACGCCAGTCGACTGTATGCGGTCGCCCGGGTGCTGGACGAGCAGGCGGCCGCCGTGCCCGACGCGCCCAGGGTGACCGCCACCACCGACCTCGACGAGGCGCTGCGCGGCGCCGACTTCATCTTCTCCGCCATCCGCGTCGGCGGCCTGGAGGGCCGGGCGAACGACGAGCGGGTGGCCCTGGCCGAGGGCGTCCTGGGCCAGGAGACGGTCGGCGCGGGAGGCATCGCCTACGGACTGCGGACCGTGCCCGTCGCCGTCGACATCGCCCGGCGCGTCGCCCGCCTCGCCCCCGACGCCTGGGTCATCAACTTCACCAACCCGGCGGGCCTGGTCACCGAGGCCATGTCCCGCCACCTCGGGAACCGCGTCATCGGCATCTGCGACTCCCCGGTCGGCCTCGGCCGCCGGATCGCCCGGGTGCTCGGCGCGAACCCGCAGGAGGCGTGGATCGACTACGTCGGCCTCAACCACCTCGGCTGGGTGCGCGGCCTGCGCGTGGCGGGCCGCGACGAGCTGCCGCGGCTGCTCGCCGACCCCGACCTGCTCGGCTCCTTCGAGGAGGGCAAGCTCTTCGGCGTCGACTGGCTGCAGTCCCTCGGCGCGATCCCCAACGAGTATCTGCACTACTACTACTTCAACCGCGAGGCCGTCCGCTCCTACCAGCAGGCCGAGAAGACCCGCGGCGCCTTCCTCGCCGACCAGCAGGCCCGCTTCTACGCCGAGATGAAGCGCCCGGACGCGGCGGCCCTGACCGCCTGGGACCGCACCCGCGCCGAGCGCGAGGCCACCTACATGGCCGAGAACCGCGAGACGGCCGGCGCCGGCGAACGCGACGCAGACGACCTCTCCGGCGGCTACGAGAAGGTCGCCCTCGCCCTGATGCGGGCCATCGCCCGCGACGAGCGCACCACCCTCATCCTCAACGTCCGCAACCGCTCCACCCTGTCGGCGCTCGACGCCGAGGCCGTCATCGAGGTCCCCTGCCTGGTCGACGCCAACGGCGCCCACCCGGTCGCCGTGGCCCCGCTGCCCGACCATGCCACCGGCCTGGTGTGCGCGGTGAAGGCGGTCGAGCGCGAGGTCCTGGCCGCCGCCGAGTCCGGCTCCCGCATGACGGCCGTGAAGGCGTTCGCGCTGCACCCGCTGGTCGACTCGGTGAACGTGGCCCGCAGGCTGGTGGAGGGCTACTCAGACGTCCACCCCGGGCTGGCGTACCTTAAGTGAGCACCGGGGAGAAAGCGCTTTCTCCGGCTTTCCCCCGGCCCTGACCCGCACCGCCCCTCTCTGGTCCCTCTCTGGAGATTCACATGCACGACGAACGCCGCCGGATCGAGGAGCGCGTCGAGCGCGTCCACACCCAGCGCATCAAGCCCGCGATCTACGCGGCCACGGTTCCCTTCGAGGTCGAGGCCTGGCAGGCGCCGGGCGAGCCGGTTCCGTTCGCGGAGGCCGCCGCCGCGCCCTACACGCCCTTCGCCATGGACACCCCCTGGGGCCCGCCCTGGGGCACCACCTGGTTCCGGATGCGCGGCCAGGTGCCGGCCGAGTGGGCGGGCCGGCGCGTCGAGGCCGTCATCGACCTCGGCTTCGTCGGCGACTGGCCGGGCAACCAGGCCGAGGCGCTGGTCCACCTCACCGACGGGACGCCGCTGAAGGCGGTCAACCCGCTCAACCAGTACGTGCCGATCGGCAACCCGGCCGTCGGCGGCGAGAGCGTCGACTACCTGGTCGAGGCCGCCTCCAACCCCGACATCCTCGCGAACGACTTCGCGGCGCCCACCCTGCTGGGCGATGTGCTGACGGCTGGCGACAAGCCGCTGTACACCTTCCAGCGCGCCGACATCGCCGTCCTCGACGAGCAGGTCTGGCACCTCGACCTGGACCTCCAGGTGCTGCGCGAGCTCATGGTCCACCTCGGCGAGCACGAACCGCGCCGCCACGAGATCATGCACGCCCTGGACCGCGCGATGGACGCCCTCGACCTGGACGACATCGCCGGCAGCGCCGCCGCCGTCCGCGAGGTGCTCGCCCCCGTCCTGGCCCGGCCGGCCCACGCCAGCGCCCACACCGTCTCCGGCGTCGGCCACGCGCACATCGACTCCGCCTGGCTGTGGCCGATCCGCGAGACCAAGCGCAAGACCTCCCGCACCTTCTCCAACGTCACCTCGCTCGCCGACGAGTACGACGACTTCATCTTCGCCTGCTCCCAGGCCCAGCAGTACGAGTGGGTGCGCGACAACTACCCCCACGTGTGGGCCCGCATCCAGGACTCGGTGAAGAAGGGGCAGTGGGCGCCGGTCGGCGGCATGTGGGTCGAGGCCGACGGCAACCTGCCCGGCGGCGAGGCCATCGCCCGCCAGCTCGTGCACGGCAAGCGGTTCTTCATCGAGCACTTCGGCGTCGAGACCAAGGGCGTCTGGCTGCCGGACTCCTTCGGCTACACCGCCGCCTACCCGCAGCTCGCCAAGCTGGCCGGCAACGACTGGTTCCTGACCCAGAAGATCTCCTGGAACCAGACCAACAAGTTCCCCCACCACACCTTCTGGTGGGAGGGCATCGACGGCACCCGCATCTTCACCCACTTCCCGCCCATCGACACCTACAACGCCCGCTTCAGCGGCGAGGAGATGGACCGCGCCGTACGCAACTACTCGGAGAAGGGCGGCGGTTCGCGCTCGCTCGCCCCCTTCGGCTGGGGCGACGGCGGCGGCGGCCCCACCCGCGAGATCATGGAACGGGCCCGCCGACTGGCCGACCTCGAGGGCTCTCCGAAGGTCGTCGTCGAGCACCCCGACCAGTTCTTCGCCAAGGCCCGCGAGGAGTACCCGGACGCCCCGGTCTGGGTCGGCGAGCTCTACCTGGAGCTGCACCGCGCCACCTACACCTCCCAGGCGCGCACCAAGCAGGGCAACCGGCGCAGCGAACACAAGCTGCGCGAGGCCGAGTTGTGGGCGACCACCGCCGCCCTGCACGCCCCGGGCTACGCCTACCCCCACGAGAAGCTCGACCGGCTGTGGAAGACGGTGCTGCTGCACCAGTTCCACGACATCCTGCCGGGCTCCTCGATCGCCTGGGTGCACCGCGAGGCGGAGGCCGAATACGCCCGCGTCGCCCAGGAGTTGGAGGCGCTGACGGCCGAGGCCGTCGCGGCGCTCGGCGGCGGCGGGACCCGGGCGTTCAACACCAGCCCCTACGACCGCGCCGAGGTGGTCCGCACCTCCGCGGGCGCGCCGGCCTACGTCGAGGTGCCCGCGAACGGCAGCGCGCTCCTTGCCGAGGCCGAGGCCCCGCAGCCGGTGACGGTCTCCGGCCGGGTCCTCGACAACGGACTGGTCCGGGTGGAGGTCGCCGAGGACGGCACCCTGTCGTCCGTCTACGATCTGCGGGCGAACCGCGAGGTCCTGGCCGGCCAGGGCAACCTGCTCCGTCTGCACACCGACCTGCCCAACTACTGGGACGCCTGGGACATCGACAAGCACTACAAGAACCGTTTCACGGACCTGCTGGAGCCGGACTCGGTGACCGTCGTCGAGGACGATCCGCTGCTCGGCGCGATCCGCGTCACGCGCTCGTTCGGCAAGGGCTCGACGCTCACCCAGACCGTCACGGTCCGCGCGGGAAGCGCCCGGATCGACGTCGAGACCGACATCGACTGGCACGAGGCCGAGAAGATCCTCAAGGCCTGCTTCCCGGTGGACGTCCGCGCCGCGCACTCCTCCGCGGAGATCCAGTTCGGCCACGTCCAGCGCCCCACGCACACCAACACCAGCTGGGAGGCGGCCCGGTTCGAGGTCTCCGGCCACCGCTGGGTGCACATCGGGGAGCCCGGCTACGGCGTCGCGGTCCTCAACGACTCCACCTACGGCCACGACGTCTCCCGCACGGTCCGCGAGGACGGCGGTACGACGACCACGGTCGCCCTGAGCCTGGTCCGCGCCCCGCGGATCCCGGACCCCGAGGCCGACCAGGGCCGGCACCGCTTCACGTACTCCCTGCTGCCGGGCGCCACGATCGGCGACGCGGTCGCCGAGGGCTACTCCCTCAACCTCCCGCTGCGGGTCGCTGAGTCGGCGGGCGCGCCGGAGCCGGTGGTGTCCGTGACCGGCGACGGGGTCACCGTCGAGGCCGTGAAGCTCGCCGACGACGCGTCCGGCGACGTCGTCGTCCGGCTCTACGAGTCGCGCGGCGGCCGCGCCCAGGGCGTGCTGCACACCGGCTTCCCGCTGGCCGGCGCCCAGGTCACCGACCTGCTGGAGCGCCCGCTGGAGGACGCCGAGGTCGACGGCGACGGCGGCGTCCCCGTCGCGCTGCGCCCCTTCCAGGTGCTGACGCTCCGTCTGCGACGCGCCGCCGCCGGCCAGTAGACCGGCCCCACCGGGGGCGGGCGCAGCCGGGTTCGCCCGGTCCGCGCCCGCCCCCTCCCTCAAGTGCCTTGTTCCGCCCAGGAGTTCTGTGAGGAGTTCCGCCATGCCCATGCAACCCTGGTTCACCGACGCCAAGTTGGGGATCTTCGTCCACTGGGGCATCTACGCCGTCGACGGCGTCCAGGAGTCCTGGTCGTTCTACGACGACATCGTCCCCCACGACCGGTACATGTCCCAGCTCGACCGCTTCACCGGCGCCCACTACGACCCGAAGGCCTGGGCCGACCTCTTCGCCCGCGCCGGCGCCCGCTACGCCGTGCTCACCAGCCGCCACCACGACGGCGTCGCCCTGTGGGACACGGCCTACGGTGACCTCAACCTGGGCCGCGACTACCTCGCCGGCTACGCCGACGCCCTGCGCGAGAAGGGCCTCAAGGTCGGCCTCTACTACTCGCACTCCGACTGGAACCACCCCGACTACGCCTCCACCCGCAAGCCGGGCCGCCCGCCGGAGCAGGAGGACAACCGGTACTCCGAGTGCTCGGCCGAGGACGAGGACCTGGCCGCCTGGGAGCGGTTCATCGTCTACCGCGACGGCCAGATCCGCGAGCTGGCCTCCCGCTACCGCCCCGACCTGATGTGGTTCGACGGCGAGTGGGACCGCAGCGAGGAACAGTGGCGCATCGGGGAACTCGCCGCGCTGATCCGCTCGTACTCCCCGGACGTCGTCTTCAACGCCCGCATGCTCAGCGAGGGCGACTACGCCACCCCCGAACAGGGCGCTCCCATCGAACCCCCGCCCGGGCCCTGGGAGTTGTGCCTCACCATCAACGACTCGTGGGGCTACCAGCACCACGACCACAACCACAAGTCTCTCTCCCAGCTGATCCGCTACTTCACCGAGACCATCGGCGGGGGCGGCAACCTGCTGCTCGACGTGGGCCCGATGGAGGACGGCGCCATCCCGCAGCCGCAGGTCGAGCGCCTCGAAGGGCTGGGGGAGTGGATCCGTCGGCACGCCGACGCGGTGTACGGGACGGTGCGCGGGCTTCCGGCGGGGCACCACTACGGGCCCAGCACCCTCTCCGCCGACGGCCGCACCCTCTACCTCACCCTGTTCGACGTCCCGCGCGCCGAGATCGGCGTCCGCGGTCTGGTCACCCCGGTCCGCAAGGTCACCGTCCTCGGCACCGGAGCCGAACTCGCCCACCGGGTCGTCGGCGGGCTGCACGAGGCCGTCGGCGTGCTGTGGATCGATCCGCCCGCCGAGTCCGACCTCGACCCGCACGCCACGGTGCTCGCCGTGGAACTGGACGGCGAACTGGAGCTGTACCGGGGGTCGGGACGGTTCTGATGAGGGATTTCGAGGCGTTTCTGACGAAGAATTGACGTCCGGGACCATCAGGTCCGGCCGCGTCCAGCCCGCCCGCCGGCCCCGCCGACCCGTCCCTCGAACTGCCGCCGCGTCTGGCCGAGATCGCGCGGGCGTGGGGCTACTGCGCGGACTGAGACGGCAGTCGGGACACGAGGACTGAAGCCCGGCCGGGGTCCGTGACGGAAACGGAAGTCGGGAGAAACCGCTCGGGCCGGTCGGTCGCTCCCCGTGACAGCGGCCGACCGACCCGATCCCCCGTTCCCCCGGGAATCCCCCGTCGATTCCCGTTCTTTCCCCCGTCGGCCCGGTGCTCCGGAATCCCCCGATCCCGTCGCTCCCCCGTGGGCCTTCAGCGTTACACCTTTAGGAGCACCCGCCCCGGGCCCTGATACACCCCTCGCGAAAAAAAGTCCCCCGGACCGGAATCCGGGGGACCTGACCGCTCGCGCGGGGCCGGCTCAGCCGGTGAAGCCGGCCGTGATGGAGGTGAACTGCCAGGTGTTCTGGCTGATGCCGGAGCAGTTGCTCACCACGCCGCCGCCCGGGCACGGCCGGTCGCGGTTGACGGCCCAGTAGGCGAGGCGGGCGATGTGGTGGGAGTTGGCCCAGTCGCGGATCGAGGTCCAGATGGCCGGGGTGGTGTTCTCCTGCTGGTCGGACAGGCCGTTCATGCCGGAGATGCCGATGTGGGCGTAGGCGGTGGCGTCGTCCCAGCCGAAGGTGGACTTCAGCTTGGTCTTCAACCCCTCCGTCGCGTTCACGGTGTTGCCGTACATGTCGGAGCCGCCGCCGAAGTCGAACGGCATGATGGTGAACACGTCGATGTCGGCGTTCAGCGACTTGGCCTGCTCGATGAGCCGGTTGCCGTAGTAGGTCGGCCCGGTCGTCGACGTCCCGAAGGTCACGATGGTCTTCAGACCGGGGTTGTTGGCCTTGACCGTCTTCAGGGCCGTGAGGATCCTCGCCTGCACGGCCTCGTTCTCGAACTCGTCCGAGTTCTCGATGTCCATGTCGATCGCCTTGAGCGAGTAGGCGTCGATCACCTTCTGCAGCGCGGCCGAAAGCGCGCTCGCCGAGGAGCAGTTGGCGCCCAGCTTGCTGCCCTGCCAGCCGCCGAACGACGGCACGATGTCACCGCCGGCCGAGCGGACCTGGTTGATCACGCTCTGGTCGACCCCGCCGGTGAGCGGCCGGGTGCTGTCCCACATCGGGTTGCAGCCGCCGCCGTCCAGCACGAACGCCATCGTGAACCACTTGACGCCGGTCGCGTTCATCACCGTGCTCACGCTCGGCGGATCGCCCCAGCCTTCGAACAGATAGGGCGCGGCCTGCTTGAAACCGGTCCCGCCTCCGCTGCCCGCGTTCGTCGTCACGGACAGGGAGTTGGAGGCCGCGGAGACGTTCCCGGCGGCGTCGCGCGCCTTCACGCTGAAGGTGTATCCCGTGCTCGCGGACAGCCCGCTGACGGTCGCCGACGTCCCGGACACGGTGAGCACCTGGGCGGACCCGCTGTAGACGTCGTACGCTGTGACGCCCACGTTGTCCGTCGAGGCGTTCCACGACAGCGACACGCTGGAGGAGGTCTTCCCGGTCGAGGTCAGCCCGCCGGGCGCGCTCGGCGCCTGCGTGTCCGAGCCGCCGCCCCCGCCGCCGGGACCGTCCAGGCTGATGTCGTCGGCGTAGTAGGCGCCTTGGGCGTACCAGCCGTGGACGTAGATGGTGGCGCTGGTCTGCGAGGCGCCCGTGGTGAAGGACACGGACAGCCGGCTGTACGCCGACGGCGACGACGTCCACGTCGAGGCCCCGCCGTCGACGCCGAGATAGACGTAGCTGCCGCGCACCCAACCGGTGAGCGCGTACGTCGTGCCGGGCTGGACGGCGACGGTCTGGCTGCACTTGGCGTTGTCACTCGAACTCACCGCGCCGGTAAGGGCCTTGGAGCCGCCGTGCACGGGTGAGGAGACGACGGCGCCGAGGTTGCCGGTACAGGACCAGGGCGAGAGGGCGCCCGACTCGAAACCGGGGTTGGTGAGGACGTTGGCGGCCTGAGCGGTACCCGGCAGGGCCACGGCCCCGGCGAGCGCCAGACCGGCGGTGCCGAGCAGGGCGAGGAATCGACGCCATGGGCGTCCGAGGGGTGTGGTGCGCACGCGATCTCCCTGAAGAGGTGGGGACGTTCGGGAGTGCAGGGATGTACGGAGACGTACAAGGGGTGCGCAACAAAGTTGGTATGGACCAATCACGCTGTCAAGATGACGGGCAGGATTGGTCCATACCGGTGAGATGAGTTACCCAGGGGCGCGGGGCTGTGTCGATGTGCGGCTGCGCCGCGTGGCGCGACGAGCCGCAGACGTCCCGCACCCGGCCGACCGCCTAAAGCGGCAGCACCTGCGCCGCGCCCGCAGGCGCGACCTCGACGGAGTCGGCAGGCGTCGGCACGGCCGGCAGCAGCGGCTCGTTCTCCTCCACCCGCTGGTGCGGCAGCGACACCGCGCGCAGCGGCCGCGGTCCCGACACCACCGTGTAGTCCTGCCCCAGGAACGGCGGCCGGATCTCGCCCGGGTCCTCGCCGAGCGCCAACTGCACAGCCGCCCAGGGCGCGTTGACGCCGCACAGGGACAGCTGGTGCAGTCCGCCCGCGGGGCGGGTGTTGACGTCCATCAGGACCGGATGGTCGCCGAACATCCGGAACTGGATGTTGGACAGGTAGTGCAGCCCGAAGCCCTCGGCGATCCGACGGGCCGGCTCCAGCCACTGCTCGTGCAGCGTGAAGCCCCGGCGGCGGCCGTTCTTGGTGCGGCCGATGGCCATCCGCAGCAGGTTGTCCGGGCCGGTGAGGCAGTCCACCGACACCTCCGGCTGCTCCAGTCGCGGCATGACCAGCCAGTCCACCTGCTCACCCTGCTCGGCGGCCTGCTGGAGCGCCTCGACGACCATGTCGAGCTGGACGTAGGAGCTCGGGAAGCCGTTGAGGTGCATGAGGGAGAAGGGGGCGCGCGTGATCACCCGGAAGCCCACCCCGCCCGCGCCGGACGCCGGCTTGAAGCACGCCTTGTGACCGGCGTCCTCCAACTCCTCGACGGCGGCGACGAGTTCCTCGGCCGTGCGCACCCGCCACCACGGCGGAACCGGCACGCCGATCGCCTGGACCGCCTCGTAGGCGATCACCTTGTCGTGGAAGACGGCCACGGCCTCCGGCGGCGGCGCGAGCAGCGCGGTGCCGACCGCCTCGAAGTCGGCGCGGTGCGCGACGATCTCCGCCTGCTGCAGCCGGGGCACGAACACGTCGATGCCGCGGCGCTGGCACTGGTCGAGGGCGTACTCGACGTAGGCGGCGGGGGAGAGGCCTTCCGGCTCCAGCTCGGCGGTGTCGGCGGCGGCCAGTACGGGGGAGTCCGCGTCGCCGTGCGTGGCGTGGATCTCGACGGCTCGGTCGCTGGGATTTCGTCGCAGCTGATCCGTGAAGAACACGTTCTCCGCGTACGTGCGGTTGAGCCAGACGCGTACGCGAGAGACCATGCAGGCCGCCTTTCACGGTTCGCGGGCAGGGCGGAGCTGGCCCGTGCCCGGGCAGGGGGAATGGAGGATCACCAAACCGCCCTGCTGAAGGGACGTTCATGGCGGTGGTGTTGGGGCGATCATACGGGTTCCGAGGGGTGCGGCGTGCAACACGCGTGTTACGGATTTTCTGATCTTGTTCACGAATCGGGCGGGGTCCGGTAAGGAGGTGACCGCCGAGTAGGTCCCCGACCTGGGACGCAGCGGGCGGACGGTCCCGGCCGACCGGCCGGAGTCGGCCTTGTCCGGCGCGCGCGAATGTGTTCTCGTGGTGTCACTGATCTCATCGGGTTCGTGAGCGGGGGGCAGGACGTGACGTCGAGGGCCGGTGGAGCCGGACAGCTGCTGGCGATCAGCGATCTGCACATCGGCTATCCCGAGAACCGCGCCCTGGTCGAGGCCATGGCCCCGGAGACCGACGACGACTGGCTCCTGGTCGCCGGCGACGTCTCGGAGAACGTGGCCGACATCCGCTGGGCGCTGAAGACCCTCGCGAGCCGCTTCCGCAAGGTCGTCTGGGCCCCCGGCAACCACGAGCTGTGGACCCACCCCCAGGACTCCGTCACCCTGCGCGGCGTCGCCCGCTACGAACACCTCGTCGAGGTCTGCCGCGACCTGGGCGTGACGACGCCCGAGGACCCGTACCCGGTGTGGGAGGGCCCCGGCGGCCCGGTCGCCGTCGCGCCGCTCTTCCTGTTGTACGACTACTCGTTCCTGCCGGCCGGCTGCGCCACCAAGGACGAGGGGCTGACCTACGCGCACGGGACCGGCATCGTCTGCAACGACGAGTACCTGCTGCACCCCGACCCCTACCCGACCCGCGAGGCCTGGTGCCGGGCCCGGGTCGCGGAGACCGAGCGCCGGCTCGCCGAGCTGCCCGCCGACCTGCCGACGGTCCTGGTCAACCACTATCCGCTGGACCGGCACCCGATGGACGTCCTGTGGCACCCCGAGTTCGCCATGTGGTGCGGCACCGAGCTGACCGCGGACTGGCACCGCCGCTTCCGCGTCTCAGCCATGGTCTACGGCCATCTGCACATCCCCCGGACCACCTGGCACGAGGGCGTCCGCTTCGAGGAGGTCTCGGTGGGCTATCCGCGGGAGTGGCGCAAGCGGACCCGGCCGCCGGGGCAGCTGCGCCGCATCCTGCCGGCGGAGGCGACGGCGTCGTGAGCGGCGGGATCGTGGTCGTGGAAGCGGCGGGGCAGGAGGAGGCCTGGTGATCGAGGAGCTGCTGCCGGACTCCGTGGTGGCCGTCGAGGCCTTCGGCGAGGAGGGCGTCCGCGAGTTCGGGGACGCGCCGCTGTACCCGCAGGAGGAGGCCCTCGTCGCCCGGGCGGTCGCCAAGCGCCGTCGCGAGTTCACCGTCGTACGCGGCTGCGCCCGGCGCGCCATGGAGAAGCTCGGCGTGCCCCCGCAGCCCGTGCTGTCCGGCGAGCGCGGGGCCCCGCAGTGGCCGGCCGGGGTGAACGGCAGCATGACGCACTGCGAGGGCTACGCCGGCGCCGCCCTGGTCCGCGCCGTCGACCTGGCCTCCCTCGGCATCGACGCCGAACCCCACCAGCCGCTCCCCGAGGGCGTCCTGTCCGCCGTGTCGCTGCCCGCGGAGGCGGAGCGGCTGCGCCGGCTGGCCGAGGAGCGGCCCGAGGTGCACGGGGACCGGCTGCTGTTCAGCGCCAAGGAGTCCGTCTACAAGGCGTGGTTCCCCCTCACCCGGAAGTGGCTGGACTTCGCCGAGGCCGACATCGACGTGTCCGCCGACCCCGCCGGGGGCGCGCACGGCGTCTTCCGCGCCCGGCTGCTCGTCCCCGGACCGATGGTCGGCGGCCGGCGGGTCGAGTGCTTCGACGGCCGCTGGATCGTCCGCCGAGGCCTGGTGGCCACCGCCGTCACGGTCCCGAACGACGGCTGAGGCACCCCGCGGGGGAGCCCCCGCCGCATGACGGCCGAGACCCCACGCCGGTCACGACGGTGGGCACCAGTGGCGCAGCAGTCTGAAGAACTCCTCCTCGTTGCCCGTCAGGCCCGCGTCCGCCAGGGCCTGCTCCGCCTCGGCGAGCACCGCGGGCGGGACCACGGCAGGCCGCCGGTCCCCGTCGTCGCGCTCGCCGCGCTCGTCGCCGAAGGCGGCCCGCACGGTGTGCAGCAGCCGCAGGTAGGCCTGTACGGCGGTGCGCTCGCGGTCGGTCAGTACAGCAGTGGGCATCGGTCGGCTCTCCCCGCGTCGGCGTCGTCTCCCACGCGCCCGGACGGCGCGTACGCCGCCACCCGACGGCGCACCCCCCAGCTTGCCGCCCACCACTGACAATCCGGCCGCGCTCCACGTCGGTTCGCCCGCTTAGCCGAGGCGAAACCGCGCCGAAACACCCTGTGGGAAAGGAGATCTACGCTGGAGTGAAGCGCTTTCGGCCGGTCGCCGGAGGCAGGAGGAACGGGAGGCGAGCCGGTGGTCGACGTCCCGCAGCGGCGCACGATGTCACGCGCCCCACGACTGCGCTCGGTGGGCGACGGGGAGCTGGAACTGCAGTACCGCGTCGTGCACGGCTACCGCCGGGCCTTCCGGATGGCCGGCCAGGGCCCGGCGCTGGTCCTCATCCACGGCATCGGGGACTCCTCGGCGACCTGGGCCGAGCTGATCCCCGACCTCGCCCGCACCCACACCGTCATCGCCCCCGACCTCCTCGGCCACGGCGCCTCCGACAAGCCCCGCGCCGACTACTCGGTGGCCGCCTACGCCAACGGCGTGCGCGATCTGCTCACCACGCTCGGCGTCGAGTCGGCGACCCTGGTCGGGCACTCGCTCGGCGGGGGAGTGGCGATGCAGTTCGCCTACCAGTTCCCCGAGCGCACCGAGCGGCTCATCCTCGTCAGCGCCGGCGGAGTCGGCCGCGAGGTGACCCCGGCCCTGCGGTTGGTCTCCCTGCCCGGCGCTCATCTCGCTCTGTCCGCACTGCGGTTGCCCGGCATGCGACTCCAAGTAGGCCTCGCCATACGGCTGATGAAGCTGCTGGACGTCGATCTCGCACTGGACGCACCCGACTTGCTCAACCTGGTGGACGCGCTGCCGGACCACACCTCGTGCGACGCCTTCATCCGCACCCTGCGCGCGGTCGTCGACTGGCGCGGCCAGGTGGTGACCATGCTCGACCGCTGCTATCTGACGGCGGGCATGCCGACCATGCTGCTGTGGGGCGACCGGGACTGCGTGGTGCCCGTACGGCACGCGTACGGCGCACAGGAGGCCATGCCCGGCAGCCGGCTGGAGATCTTCGAGGGCGCGGGCCACTTCCCCTTCCACAGCGACCCCGCCCGCTTCCGCGCCCTGGTCGAGGAGTTCACCAGCACCACCGCCCCGGCCGACTGGAGCCGCGACCACTGGCGCGAGCTGCTGCGCGAGGGGCGACCCGGGCCGGCGGCGGGACCGGCGGGGGACACCGGACGCGACCTGCGCGAGGCGAGCGAACGCAGCGCCACCTGACGAGGTCTGCGTCCCCGTCCCCGCCGAGATCCCGGGCGTGGTCCCTGTTCCGTGGTCCCTGTTCCCTGGTCCCGCGTTCAGCCCTGCGGGCCCAGGTACCCCAGCGACGTCTCGATCCGACCCGCCAGATGGTCACCCTGTCCGCGCCCGCGCGGCGACGAACCGGCCAGCCAGGCACGGCACTTGCTGGCCAGGAGCAGCCCGAAGCTCTCGGCCTGCCGCTCGTCGGCCAGGTCGAACCGGGTGCGGGCGGCGACCCGGTGGACGGTGGCCTGGAGGTCCGCTCCGTCGGTGAGTAAACGCGCCGCGACCGCCGCGCCCTGGACGTGGTGGCTGCAGTGCCCGGCGTTCATGTGCCACAGCTCGTGCCCGAGGATCACCAACTGGTGGTCGGGCGCGGTGCGTTCCTCGATGACGACGAGGTCCTGGTCGGCCATGTCGAGCCAGAGTCCGCTGGCCGTGTCGGCCGGGAAGGGGGCCATCCGGAAGTGCACGGGGCGGCCGCGCCGTCTGCTCATCCCGTCGCACAGGGCGGTGTACAGGTCGGCCGGCGCGGCGGGGGCCGGGAGGGTCAGTTCCGAGACCAGTTCGCCGCAGAGGCGGCGCATTTCCTTGCCGATGCCCACAGTTCTCCCCCGGATCACGACTCGGGCCGCTTCACGCTCTCCAGGAGCATGTCCAGCCACTCGGCGACCTTGTCGCGGTGCTGGTCGGTGGGCAGCTGCGCGGCCCGCCAGGCGATCCCGCGTACGCCGTGGTCCTGCAGCAGCCGCTCCAGCGGGTCCTCGGCGGCCGCGGCCGCCTCCCGCGCGGCGAGCTTCTGCAGCAGCTCCTGCTCGGTGTGCTGGAGGGCGCCCGCCAGTGCCTCGGGGTCCTCCGCCGTGAGGAAGCCGGCGTGCACGCGGAAGAACCGCTGGAGGGCGTCGCAGTGCTCCATCGTGGGGCGCCGGTCGCCGTTGATGAGGGCGCCGGCCTGCTGGCGCGACATGCCGGCGCCGTCGGCGATCTCCTGCTGGGTGTACTTGCGTCCGTTCGGCTTCAGCCGGGTGCGGCGCAGCAGGTCCAGCCGTTGCAGGAAACGGGCCTGCACATCCGGCTCGCCGGCGGGCCGGCCGCTCAGCAGGGCCTTGACCACGGACTCCGGGACGCCGGAGGCGACGGACAGCCGTCTGGTCTCGAAGACCTCCGCGTGCGGCACGCCGAGCCGGTCGGCCAGTGCGGCGACACGGGCGACGACGGCCGACGGCAGCACCGTCGCCGTGGCGCCCGGAACCTCGAAGTCATCCGACACCGACAGGTCTCCTAGGTCTCTCACGTCCCTCTCACAGGCACAGACGGTCGCCGTGAACTGCGTGGAGAGTAGCGGGTATATCGAACTCACATCCAGGTCTCGCCACAACTGTGGCCAATTTCAGCCGTCAACGACCATGGAATGCCACGATAGTTGACACGCTGCGCGTCCGGGCAGCAGGATCGGGACGCCGACGTGAAGGCCGCAGAGGCAAGAGGGGTGACCTCCCGATGGCATACCAGGCAGGAGGGCAGCGGTCCGCACCGCGGCCCGCCCCCGCGAGTCCCGAGGCCCAGGCGTATCTCCAGGACTACGCCACCTACCTGGAGGCCGTGGCCTTCCCTTCCGTCGTCCTCGACCACCGCTGGGACGTGGTCCTGGCCAACACCGGTTTCGCGTCACTTTTCCGGGACGTGGGCCCGCATGCGACGGCCCAGCCGGGCGACAACTTCCTCCGGTTCGTCCTGTTCCATCCCGACGCCGCCTCCGTTCTCGGCGACCACGAGTCCAGCTGGTGCCTGCCGATGCTCGCCCGGTTCGCGGCGGCCGTGGAGCGCCACGGTCACGACCCCGGGCTGCAGGCGATCCGCCGTGACATCGCGCAGGACCCGATCATGGAGGCCGCCTACCGGCAGGGTCTGCCGCACTGGATCCGCGCGGTCGGCGAGGACGCCGTCGAGCACGACGGGGCCGTCCGCCCCCTTCTGCACCCCGACCCGCGCTGGGGCGCCACCGAGTGCCGTATCGTCGGCGAGACCCCCAGGACCCTCCAGGACATGGGGTACACGCGGCTGACGATGGTGCTGCGCCGGACCCCTCCCGCGCTCGCCCGCAGAGCACGTCGGCCGCGCCGCACCGCGAGCCACCTCAGCGTGGTGCCGGCCCCCGAGGCCTGACCGGGCACCGTCGGCGTTCAGGTCGCCGACGGCGCCCTGGTCGGTCACTTCAGCGGTCGGTCTTCAGCGGCTGGTCCTTCAACGGTCGGTCCTTCAACGGTCGGTCTTCAGCAGTCAGTCCTTCAGCAGGGTCGGCGGGCCCTTCTCGACCGTGTCCCGGGGCGTTTTGCGCTTCGCCGCCTGGATCTGCTCGTAGACATGGGTGCGCAGCTCCGCGAAGCGCGGGTCCACCCGGGTGTGCAACTGGTCGCGCTCCCGCGGCAGATCGACCTTCAACTGCTCCTGCACGACGGTCGGCGAGGCCGACAGGACGACCACCCGCTCGCCCAGGTAGACGGCCTCGTCGATGTCGTGCGTGACGAACAGGATGGTGATCCCGCGCTCCCGCCACAGGCCCCGGACGAGGTCCTCCAGATCGGCCCGGGTCTGCGCGTCCACCGCCGCGAACGGTTCGTCCATCAGCAGCACGCGCGGCTCGTAGGCGAGGGCCCGCGCGATGGCCACCCGCTGCTGCATGCCGCCCGACAGCTGCCAGGGATACGCGGAGGCGGCGTCCGCGAGCCCGACCGACTCCAGGGCGTCGGCGACCAGCTCCCGTCGCCGCTGCTTGCTCAACCCCTTCTGCTTCAACGGCAGTTCGACGTTCTCGCCGACCCGCATCCAGGGGAAGAGGCTGCGCCCGTACTCCTGGAACACGAACGCCGTCCCCGGCGGCGGCCCGCTCACCCTCCGCCCCTCCAGCAGCACGTCGCCGGAGGTCGGCGCCAGCAGCCCGCCCATGCACTTCAGCAGGGTCGTCTTGCCGCAGCCCGACGGGCCTACGAGACAGACGAGTTCGCCCTCCTCGACGGTGAAGGTCAGGTCCCGCACCGCCTCGACCCGGCGCCCGGCGCCCTCGTAGATCTTGCGCAGGCCGGACACGTCAAGCAGCACGGGCATGGGCCGCCCTTTCACGAGGGTCAAGGGGACCGCCGGGTGGATGCGCGCAGACCGTGGTACCAGGCGAGCACGCGCCGCTCGACGATCTGGAAGAGGACCGACAGGGCGAAGCCGAGCAGACCGAGGACCAGGATCCCGGTCCACATGTCGGGGATGGCGAAGCCCCGTTGGAACTGCACGATGGTGAAGCCCAGCCCGTTGCTCGCGGCGAACATCTCGCTGATGACCATCAGGATGATCCCGACGGACAGCGCCTGGCGCAGCCCCGCGAAGATCTGCGGGCTCGCCGACGGCAGCACCACCGTGCGAAGACGGGCGACGCCCGTGATGCCGTAGGAGCGGGCCGTCTCCGCCATCACCGGGTCCACCGCCCGGACGCCCTCCACGGTGTTGAGCAGGACCGGCCACACGCAGCCGCTCGCGATGACGACGACCTTCATGGTGTCGCCGATGCCCGCGAACAGCATGATCACCGGCACCAGCACGGGCGGCGGCACGGCCCGCAGGAACTCCAGCACCGGCTCGCACAGCGCCCGCACCCGCCGGTAGGAGCCGATCACCGTGCCCAGCGCGATCCCGACCACGGTCGCCGTCGTATAGCCGCCCGCGAGCCGCAGCACGCTCGGCCGTACGTCGGTGCGCAGCCGCTCGCCCGTCCACACGTCCGGGAAGGCCTTCAGGATCGTGCGCAGGGGCGGCCAGAACGGATTGGCGCTGCCGTCGGACGCCAGCCACCACACGGCGACCAGCACGGCCGGCAGGGCGAGCGCGAACAGCAGCCGCAGCAGGGCGCGCCTCACAGCGCCACCTCCCCGCGCACCGACTGGTGCCAGGCCAGCGCCCGCCGCTCCACCGTGCGGGCGCCCACGTTGACGAACAGCCCGAGCACGCCGGTCACCACGATCAGCGCGTACATCTCCGGCACCGCCTGCGAGGTCTGCGCGATCCCGATGCGCGCGCCCAACCCCGGTGCCCCGATGACCAGTTCGGCGGTGATCGTCAGGATCAGCGCGACGGCCGCGGCCAGCCGGACGCCGGTCATGACGTACGGCAGCGCGCTCGGCCACAGCACGTGCCGCACGCGGGCCCAGGCGCCGAGCCCGTAGGAGCGGGCGGTCTCCTCGGCGACCGGGTCGACGTCCTGGACGCCGTACAGGACCTGGATGAGGACCTGCCAGAAGGAGGCGTAGACGACGAGCAGGAGGACCGAGCGCAGTTCGGTGCCGTAGAGGAGGACCGCCAGCGGGATCAGGGCGACCGAGGGGATCGGGCGCAGGAACTCGATCGTCGAGGCCGTCGCCTCGCGCAGATACGGGACGACCGAGAGGACGACGCCGGCCACGATCCCGGCGCCGACCGCGATCGCCAGGCCCAGCGCCCAGCCGGTGAGGGTGTCGCCGAGCGCCGTCCAGAAGGCGGAGTCGGCGAGTTCGTCGCCGAGCGCGCCGGCGATGCGGCTGGTCGGCGGGAAGTAGGCCTCCTTGACCAGGCCGAGCCGCGGCACCGCCTCGCCCAGGGCGAGGAAGGCCGCGAGCCCGGCCGCACCGAGTGCGGTGTTCTCCCCCTTCACGGCAGCAGCTTGTCCAGGTCCGGGGTCGTCTTGAAGAGCTTGTCCTGCTCGCCCAGCTTCTCCAGCGCCTCGATGGACGAACGGTTCGCCTCGGCGGGCCACTTGGGCAGCGTCACCTGCGCCAGCACCGCCTGGGGGATCTTGGTGTACGTGGTGACGATCTGCCGGACCTCGTCGGGGTGGGCGTCCGCGTACGCCAGGGACTCCGCTGTCGCCTCCTGGAACTCCTTCACCACCTCCGGGTTCTTCTGCGCGTACTGCGTGGAGGTGAAGTACATCGCGATGGTGAGGTTCGGCGCGATGTCGACGAACGGCGAGGTGAGCTCCCGGGCGCCCTGGCTCTTGAGGGTGGCCAGCGCGGGCTCGACCGCCATCGCGGCGTCGATCTGCCCGCTGTCGAGGGCGGCGGGCATCTGGTCGAAGGCCAGCTCCACGAACTTCACCTCGTCCGGGTCGCCGCCGGCCCTGCGCACCGACTCGCGCACCGCGGTCTCGTTGATGTTCTTCAGCGTGTTGATGGCGACCTTCTTGCCCTCCAGGTCCTTCGCGGACTCGATCGGGCTGTCCTTCTTCACCGCGATCGCCCCGAAGTCCTTGCCCTGCACGCCCGTCGACGCGATGCCGTTCGAAACGGCCTGCACGGGAACGCTGTTGGACTGGGCGACCATCAGCGACGTGACGTTGCTGAAGCCGAACTGGAACTGCCCGCTGACGACTCCCGGCACGATCGCCGCGCCGCCCTGCGCGGTCGTGATCGACAGCTTCAGCCCGTGCTTCGCGTAGAAGCCCTGCTTCACGCCGAGGTAGACGGGCGCGACGTCGACGATGGGGATGAGCCCGAGTCTGACGGTGGTGACGCCTCCCGGCGACGAACCCGCGGTGGACGTGCCCGAGTCCCCGGACGAGCCGCAGGCCGCCGCGGCGAACAGGAATGCGCCGGCCGTGAGACCGGCGAGCAGACGACGCATGGCTCCTCCTGTGCAGACAACGGTGTTCCGACAGGCTGTGCGCACACCGCACAGTAGTGCTCAACTGGCGTGCAGGGAACGTAGATCGGGTCGTCCGACGCGGTCAATGGTTTTGGCTGACGAAATTGTTGACAGTCTGTGCGTCGCGCGCGGGTCCCCGAAGGCGCGACCAGCGCCCGCCGGGGACCGCTGCTCACAGATCCAGGACCAGCTTCCTCCCCCGGCACCGGGACACACAGATCATCATCGTCTCCCCGGCCTCCCGCTCCTCGGCGGTGAGGACGGAGTCCCGGTGCTCCGGGGCGCCCTCCAGGACATCGGTCTCACAGGTGCCGCAGGTGCCCTCGGTGCAGGAGAACAGCACCTCGACCCCGGCGCCGCGCACGGCGTCCAGCACCGACACCCCCACGGGCACGGTCACCGTACGGCCGCTCTGCGCGAGCTCGACCTCGAACTCGGCGTCCTCGCCCGCCGGTTGCTCCTTCGCCTGGAACCGCTCGACGTGCAGGGCACCGGACGGGCAGCGCCCCTCCACCGCGTCGAGCAGCGGGCCGGGACCGCAGCAGTAGACCAGGGCGTCCTCGGGCAGCGCGTCCAGCACCGGGCCGAGGTCCAGCAGACCCGACTCGTCCTGCGGGGCGACGGTGACCCGGTCGCCGTAGCGGGCCAACTCCTCTGTGAACGCCATGGAGTTGCGCGAGCGCCCCCCGTACAGGAGCGTCCACTCGGCGCCCGCCGCCTCGGCCGCAGCCAGCATCGGCAGGACGGGGGTGATGCCGATCCCGCCCGCGATGAAGCGGTACCGGGGCGCCGGCCGCAGCCGGAAGTGATTGCGCGGGCCGCGCACCCGCACCTTGTCGCCCTGCCCCAACTGCTCGTGCACATGGGCGGATCCGCCCCGCCCGTCCGGCTCCCGCAACACCGCCACCCGCCACGCCGCAGGGTCCGCCGGGTCGCCGCACAGCGAGTACTGGCGCTCCAGCCCCGGAGCGAGGACGAGGTCGACATGGGCGCCCGGCTCCCAGACCGGCAGCGGTTCGCCGAGCGGATGCCGCAGGGTCAGCGCGAGCACCCCGTCGGCCGCGAACTCCCTTCTCTCGACGACGAGTTCGGCTTCGTACGCGGTCGGATCCTGGGTGGTCGGATCCTGGGTGGTCGGATCGTGGGTGGTCAGTTCGTGAGTGGTCAGTTCGTGAGTGGTCATGAGTCGCTTCCCTGCGGCCGGTGCCCTTCGGGGTGGCCGAGCATCCACTCCCACATCTCGACGGGGTCCTGGGCGGAGTGCTCGGCGCCGCAGTGACAGGTGCCGTGCAGGACGTCGGTGCCCGGCAGCCAGTCGATGCGGTAGACCTCCCCGGTGGGGCCGGCGCTCACAGGACCTTCTCCACGGGCTTGTCGCCCTCCTCCACCAGCCGGGCGAGGATACGACGGGCGGCCAGACCGCCGGTGTCGATGTTGATGCTCAGCTCCTGATACCCCGAACGCTCCGAACCCAGCGTCTTCTGAAGGAGGTTGAGCGCGTCGACGTCCTGCATGACGACGGTGTGGTTGTTGCCCCGCAGGAACTCGGTGACCTCGTCGTCGTCCGTCGCCCAGTCGCGCGAGACCATCCAGAAGTCGTACACCTTGCCGTCGGACGACGGCGTGATCGCGTAGGTGATCTCGGTGTGGAACCCGTTCGGGTCGCTGCCGTCCGCCTCGGGCAGCACACCCACCGGCGCGATCCGGCTGTGCAGCAGATACAGACAGGGCGCGTGGTACTCGATGTCCTGCCAGCGGGTGATCCGGCCCTCGATGCCGGTCGAACGGGCGTAGAACGGCGGGCACTCGGCGTCCGCCATGTGCCGGCTCACCCGTACGACGCCCGCGCCCTCGTCCACCTCGGTGGTGATCGGCGTCTCCGCGACCTCGGGGGTGCCGATGTAACCGCCGTGCAGATACGTCTCGTGGGACAGGTCCAGGAGGTTGTCCACGAGGAGTCCGTAGTCGGCGTCGATGGGCTCCATGCCGCGGACGGTGGTCCAGCCGGGGGAGTCCAGGTGGCGGGCGCGCGGAATGGCCAGCGGGTCGGCGAGCGCCGGGTCGCCTATCCACACCCACACCAGGGCGTCCTGCTCGACGACCGGGTAGGCGGTGACCCGGGCGGTGCGCGGGACGCGTTTCTGCCCCGGCACGTACACGCACGCGCCGGTCGAGTCGTACGTGAAACCGTGGTAACCGCAGACGATGCGGTCGCCGTCGAGCCGGCTCTCCGACAACGGGAACCGCCGGTGCACACATCGGTCGTGCAGCGCGATCGGCGTCCCCTCCGCCTCGGTCCGGTAGAAGACGAGCGGCTCGCCGAGAATCGTCCGCCCCAGCAGCTCCTCCCGCCCGACCTCGTGACTGTAGGCGGCGACGTACCACTGGTTACGTGCGAACGCGGTCGTGTGCGGCATGGCTGCGGCTCCCGTCGTTGGGTGGTGGCGACATCGTCGAGGAGGGCGTCACAGGGCCGCAACGGTCCTTCCGCCTCGCGGAAGCGATTCGGTGAAGTGCCTGCTCAGGGCCCTGGTGCGCGGTCCGATGCCGGGGCCGGCGCCCACGACCAGGAGAGAGGGCGGGGCGTCAGGCGGCGTCGTCGTGGCCGCCCCCGACGAACCGGTCGCCCTGCGCGTGCTGCCCCACTGCGGACAGGCCGCCGTCAGCGTCGACGGCCGGCGGCGCGGGGTCCTGGACCCCGGCGACGGGATCGGCGTCTTCCGCGCCCCGCACCGCGTACGCCTCGTCCGGCTGCGCCCCACCGACTTCTACGGGCGGCTGCGCGAGAGGTTCCGGCTCGCCGCCGCCCCCGCGACCGCCGTCGACGGCCCCTCGGCGCCGTTCTTCCGCCCGGACACCCCGATCCCGCCGGACCTCGCCCGGATGCGCCTGCCGCCCCCCACCGCCGCACGCTGAGCGAGCCCGACGCGTCGCACCCTCGTCACGCGCCCGTCGCCCCGCTCAAGCGGGCTGCGGAGTCAGGCGCTTGAGGCCCCTGCGGTCGTAGTACCGGGTCATCGCGAAGCCGAAGAGCAGTCCTACGGCGGCGCCGACGCCGATCATGGTCCAGGCGCGGGTGAGTCCGGCGTCGCCGCGGGCGTCGAAGTAGAGGATCGCGCGCACCCCGTCGCTGAGCTGGCGCATGGGCTCGAAGTGGGACAGGAACTCGTAGAAGCCGGGGACCGCCTGGAGCGGGACGGTCGCGCCGGAGGACGGCAGGCCCAGGACGATGAACACGAACATCGACACGAGCTGCCCGATCCCGCCGAACGCGGCGTTGATGGCCTGCACGCCCAGGCCGACGGCGAGGGCCGCGCAGTAGGAGTAGATCCACAGCAGCGGCAGATGGGTGGCGTCCATGCCGAGGACGCCGACGGTGGCGAGCATGATCAGGGAGACGCTGATCAGCGTGATGCCCGCCGTCATCCCCATCTTCAGCAGCAGCGTCTGGGTGCGGTCGACGGGCACCGTGGGCAGCCGGGTGTGCCAGGGGCCGATCTCGTTGTCGGCGTAGCCGAGGGAGGTGTCGACGCCGTTGCTGATGACGTTGCCGCCGAGGAACCCGGCGAGCACGAGCAGCAGCGTGTAGTAGAAAGCGGTGAGCCCCAGGCCGCTGTGGACGCCGAGCGGGTGACCGACCTTGGTCGCGACGTTCACCGGGTCGGCGAGCAGCAGCTTCTGCGTGGAGCCGACGGCCGTGGCGGCCGCGGTGAGCTGCTTGCCGATGGTCTGGGACGCCTGGTGGGCGGCGGCCGTGGTGATCTGGCTCGCCAGGGAGGAACCGAGGCTGCCCTTGCCGGGGTTGGTCAGCACGGTCATCGTCGGCCGGGCGGTGGCGTCCGCGGTGGTGAGCGCGGCGACCGAGTCGGTGAAGTCGGCCGGGATGACGAGAGCGCCGTAGACCTTGCCGGAGTCGAGCTGGTCCTGGGCCTGTCCGAGGCTCAGGGTGCGCCACTGGGCCTTGTCGCTGGTGCTGTCGGAGGTGATGGCCCGGGTGATCTGCGTGCCGAGGTTCTGCTCCTGGTTCGGCAACGGCTTTCCGCGGTCGGCGTTGACGAGGGCGATGGGCAGGTCGTGCAGGTCGCCCTGGGGGTTGACGATGCCGCCCATGTAGAGCAGGGACAGCAACAGGGCGAGCAGGCCGGTGAGGACGGTGGGCAGCAGCCACAGTTTGGGGCGGCGCAGCAGGGTGGCGGCGCGTGCCTGCGGGCCGGCGGCGGGGGTCGCGGTCTTGCTGTCGGGAGTGTCGGGTGTGTCGGGTGTGTCAGGGGTCTTGCCGTCGGCGGTCATGGCTCTCCGTCGTGTCGGGACCGGGGCATTGCGGGCCCCGCCCTCCGAGTGTCCTAGGAGCGCCCGCTTCAGCAAGGCTTGCGCCACACCCCCAGCTCCAGTTTCTTCTGCATCGACGACAGCTTCCGTTTCCGGGACCCGGCGCAGAAGCTGCTCGTCGGCTCCGCGTACTCCACGTGGAAGGCCGCCTGGACGTGTGGTGGCGCCGAGGGTGTCGTACCAGCGCATGGTAGCGACGGTGTGACGCAACGGATCGGCGGGGTGGGCGGTACGGGACGGAGGACCGGCGCTGCGGGGCGGCACGGGCGTGTGCCGGTCGGGGCGGCCGCGCATAGCGCGGGTTCTCGGCCATCCGCCGATTTCCGGCCCTCGTAGGGCAGTTGGGGCGGCTTGGCGATCCCTTGGCCTGCCGCACATCTGGCGTACCGGTGACTTTCACATCCGCGTCATCCACCCCTTCCCTGACGTTCGGTGCCCTTGGAACACTCCTTGCGCGCGCAGTTCGTCCCGACCCGGCCGGCAGAACCCCTTCTGTACGAGAGGTCCCTCACCCATGCCCGAAGTCAACCGGCGCCGCTTCCTCCAACTCGCGGGAGCCACCACCGCGTTCACCGCGTTGTCGAACAGCATCGAACGCGCCGCCGCGCTCCCGGCCAACCACCGCTCGGGGAGCATCGAGGACGTCGAGCACATCGTCGTCCTGATGCAGGAGAACCGGTCGTTCGACCACTACTTCGGCTCGCTCAGAGGCGTCCGGGGCTTCGGCGACCCGCGTCCGGTCGTCACCCGGCAGGACGGCAAGCCGGTCTGGTACCAGTCGGACGGGACCAGGGACCTGCTGCCCTTCCACCCCGAGGCCGACGACCTGGGGCTGGCGTTCGTCCAGGACCTCCCGCACGGCTGGAACGACGGGCACGCCGCCTTCGACGGCGGCAGGTACGACAAGTGGGTGCCGTCCAAGGGCGCCACGACGATGGCGTACCTGACCCGCGAGGACATCCCGTTCCACTACGCGCTCGCCGACTCCTTCACCATCTGCGACGCCTACCACTGCTCGTTCATCGGCTCCACCGACCCCAACCGCTACTACCTGTGGACGGGGTACACCGGCAACGACGGAAAGGGCGGCGGCCCGGTCCTCGGCAACGACGAGGCCGGCTACAGCTGGACGACGTACCCCGAGCGCCTCGAGGAGGCCGGGGTCTCCTGGAAGATCTACCAGGACGTGGGCGACGGCCTGGACGCGAACGGCAGTTGGGGCTGGATCCAGGACGCCTACCGCGGCAACTACGGCGACAACTCGCTTCTCTACTTCAAGCAGTACCAGAACGCCCGGCCCGGCGACCCGCTGTACGACAAGGCCCGCACCGGCACCGACGCCCGCAAGGGCGAGGGCTTCTTCGACCAGCTGAAGGCGGACGTCCAGGGCGGCAAGCTGCCGCAGATCTCCTGGATCGTCGCCCCCGAGGCCTTCACCGAGCACCCCAACTGGCCCGCGAACTACGGTGCTTGGTACGTCTCCCAGGTCCTCGACGCGCTCACCGCCGACCCGGCCGTGTGGGCGAAGACCGCGCTGTTCATCACCTACGACGAGAACGACGGATTCTTCGACCACCTGGTCCCGCCGTTCGCGCCGGGCTCCGCCGCCCAGGGCAAGTCCACCGTCGACGTCGGCCCCGACCTCTTCAAGGGCGACGCCGGTCATGTCGCGGGCCCCTACGGTCTGGGCCAGCGGGTGCCGATGCTCGTCGTCTCGCCCTGGAGCAAGGGCGGTTACGTGTGCTCGGAGACCTTCGACCACACCTCGGTCATCCGGTTCATGGAGAGCCGCTTCGGCGTCCACGAGCCCAACATCTCACCCTGGCGGCGCGCGATCTGCGGCGACCTGACCTCCGCGTTCGACTTCTCCCGCAGGGACGTCAAGCCGGTCGCGCTCCCGGACACCGACGGCTACCGGCCGCCGGACGGCGACCGCCATCCCGACTACGTGCCGACCCCGCCGGCCCACCCCGTCCTGCCCCGGCAGGAGCACGGAGTGCGCCCGGCCCGTCCCCTCAAGTACGCGCCCTCGGTGGACGGTTCGGCGGACCCGGCGGCCGGGAGGTTCACGCTGACCTTCGCCTCCGGCGCGCACGCCGGCGCCGCCTTCCTGGTCACCTCCGGCAATCGCGCGGACGGTCCCTGGAGTTACACCACCGAGGCCGGCAAGACCGTCTCGGACACCTGGAACTCGGCGTACTCCAGCGGCTCGTACGACCTGACCGTGCACGGCCCCAACGGCTTCCTGCGCGTCTTCAAGGGACCGGGGAAGACGGCCGGGCCCGAGGTGGCCGCGCGGTACGTCGGCGACGCCGTCGAACTGACCTTCACCCACCACGGATCCGGCACGGCCGTACTGAAGGTGGCCGACGGCTACCGCGGCCGGACCACGACGGTCAGGGTGCGCCCGGGCGCGGTCCTCAAGCGGACCGTCGACCTGAGCGCGAGCCGACGCTGGTACGACCTCACCGTCACCTCCGCCGCCGACCCCTCCTTCGTGCGGCAGTTCGCCGGACATGTGGAGAACGGGCGGCCGGGAGTCAGCGACCCGGCGATCGCCCTGGAGCGGTCGCGCGGGTAAATGCACGATGAACACCGCATCGTGGGGTCTGGTCAGGTCCCGGTGGGCTCGGGATAGTGTGCCCCGGTGACCACGCATTCGAACACACCTGCAGGCTGGTACCCGGATCCGCACGGGGCGGCCCAGACGCAGCGCTACTGGGACGGCGCCCAGTGGACCGAGCACACCCACGCCGACCAGCAGGGGAAGACCCCGGGCGGGCCGCCGGTGCCGCAGCAGTCGGCCGGCCCCGACCAGCGGGTCCAGCAGCAGGTGCAGCAGCAGGCCGGGGTCGCGCCGAGCGGCCCCGGCGGCGGCACCCTGTTCAGCGAGCCGGTGCTGGTGGTGAACCAGAAGGCCAAGCTCATCGAGCTGACCAACGAGTACAAGGTCATGGACCAGCAGGGCAACCAGCTCGGCTCGGTCGTCCAGGTCGGCCAGAGCGTGCTGCGCAAGGTGCTGCGCTTCGTCGCCAGCATCGACCAGTACCTCACCCACCGGCTGGAGATCCGCGACGCCTACGGGCAGCCGGTGCTGCTGCTCACCCGGCCTGCGAAGATCTTCAAGTCGCGGGTGATCGTGACGCGCCCCGACGGTCAGCAGGTCGGCGAGATCGTCCAGCAGAACGTCTTCGGGAAGATCAACTTCGCGATCAACGCGGGCGGTCAGCAGGTCGGCGCGATCAAGGCGGAGAACTGGCGCGCCTGGAACTTCGCGATCGTCGACCACGCGGAGAACGAGGTCGCCCGGATCACCAAGACCTGGGAGGGCCTCGCCAAGACGATGTTCACCACCGCGGACAACTACGTCCTGCAGATCCACTACCAGCTGCCCGAACCGCTGCTGAGCCTGGTCGTCGCCACGGCCCTGACGGTGGACACGGCGCTGAAGCAGGACGCCCGCGGTCTCGGCTGAGGCCCGCGCCTGCACACTGGTCCGGGCTGCAGGCTGGTTCGGACTGCAAACTGGTTTGTGATGCAAACTGGTTTCGGCTGCACCACTGGGTTCGGCTACAGAGGCGTGAGGTGCCCCGGCTCGGACTTCGGCCGGGGCAGCAGCGCCGGTTCGGCCGACGCCGTCTCCGGCTGAAGGGCCAGCACCGCCGCCACCGGGTGCCTCTCGCCGTGGAGTTCATGAAGTTCCCGGAGCCCGTCCAACTCGGGTACGGCGGCGGGCTCCGGCGTGGCCCGGGACAGCAGCACCACACCCCACCCCGCGAACCCCGCTCCCGCCAGGGCGAGCAGCATGCCCGCCGCGCCGCCCTGGAGCCGTTCGCCCAGCAGCACCAGGCCGATGGCGGCGGCGGCCACCGGATTCGCCAGCGTCACCATCGCCAGCGGCGCGCCCAGGCCGCCCCGATAGGCGGTCTGCGACAGCAGCAGCCCGCCCGTGGCGAACGCCGCGACCAGCAGTGCCACCCCGATCACCTGCACGCTGAGCAGCGGGCCCGAGCGGTCCGTCGCCGCCACCGTCACGGTCTGGGTGAGCGCCGAGGCCACCCCGGAGGCGAAGCCGGACGCGGTCGCGTGCCGCAGCCCGGGCTTGGCGCCGGGCCGGGCCAGCAGACCGATCGCCGCTGCCGTGGCGCCCGCCACCGCGACCGCCTCGGGCACGCTCAGCACCTTCTCGGGAGCCGGCCCCGACGCCGTGACGAGGATCGCCGCCAGACCGGCCAGGGTGAAGGCGGTGCCCCGCCACTCGGCCCAGCTGACCCGCCGCCCCGCGACCCGCGCGCCCATCGGCACCGCGGCGACCAGGGTGAGCGCGCCCAGCGGCTGCACCACGGTCAGCGGACCGTACTTCAGCGCCACGACGTGCAGCAGCGCGGCCGAGGCGTTCAGCCCCACCGTGGACCACCAGGCGCCGCTGCCCAGCATCCGCAGCAGACCCGCGCCGGGGGACCGGGAGGCCAGCCGCTCCTGGGCGACGGCCGCGGCCGCGTAGGCGACGGCGGAGAACAGGGACAGGACGACGGCGACGAGCGTGGCGTTCATCGGCCAGCCCCCGCCAGGACCGGCTCCTCGGCCGGCTCTGCCGACCCCGGCCCCGACTTCCCCGGCCCCGACTGAGCCGGGTCGAGCTGCTGCGCGCCGGGTCCAGCCGGAGCCGGAGCCGGAGCCGCAGCTGCAGTGGTAGTCGTCGTGCGTCGGGGCGCGTGGATCACCGCGAGGGCGATCCCGAGCAGGGCGCCCGCCACGGCCGCGTCGAGCCAGTAGTGGTTCGCCGTCCCCACGATCACCACAAGGGTCAGCAGCGGATGCAGCAGCCACAGCCAGCGCCACCGCGAGCGTGTCGCGACGATCAGGCCGACGGCGACCATCAGCGCCCAGCCGAAGTGCAGGGAGGGCATCGCCGCGAACTGGTTGGAGAGGTGGTCGGTCCGCGGCGGCCCGTAGACCGAGGGGCCGTACACGCGCGCGGTGTCGACCAGTCCGGTCGCCGCGAGCATCCGCGGCGGGGCGAGCGGGAACGCCAGATGCAGCACCAGGGCTGCGGCGGTGACCGCGGCCAGCACCCGGCGGGCCCACACGTAGTGCGCCGGGCGGCGCAGGTACAGCCAGACCAGGAAGGCCAGGGTGGCCGGGAAGTGCACGGTCGCGTAGTAGGTGTTGGCGATCCGGACCAGGGCGTCGCCGTGCAGCAGCAGGGACTGCACGCCGCCCTCGCCGGGCAGGTGGGCCCAGCGTTCGACGTCCCACACGCGCCGCGCGTTGTGGAGGGCCTCGGCGGTGTGGCCGGTGGCCAGCTGCCGTCCGAACTTGTAGACGAGGAAGAGTCCTGCGACGAGCAGGAGCTCGCGGACTATGGGCGGCCGCGCCGGCGTGGCCGGCTCCGCTTCTGCAGGCTCGGTGCGGGCATTCATCCCCCGGCCCCTTCACTGACGGTGGTGCGTGTGAGGTGGTGCTTGCCGGGCTCATGACTCGTGCATACACCATCGATACGAGTTCGTACCGATACGCCAGTGTACCGATACGCGCGGGTACCGGTACACTGGCGTATCGATTGATGTACGCCACACTGGAGAGAAGCGAGGAGAAGAGCCCATGACGTCGCAGGACGCGGACGGACCCGAGTCGGTCGCCGCGACGCGCCGCTCCAAACTCACGCCCGAGCGTGAGCAGGAGTTCTTCGACGCCGTCCTCGACCAGCTGCGCGAATGCGGATACGAAGCCGTCACCATGGAGGGCGTCGCCGCCAGCACCCGCTGCAGCAAGTCCACGCTCTACCGGCAGTGGAAGACCAAGCCCCAGTTCGTGGTGGCCGCCCTGCGCTCCCGTCGGCAGGCGCGACTGGCGGGGATCGACACCGGATCCCTCGCCGACGACCTGCGCGAGGCCGCTCGGGCCACGGGCCGCTGGTCGACGAACGACACCAAGCTGCTGCAGGCGCTCGGGCACGCCGTCACCGGCGACGAGGAGCTGGCGCGGGCGCTGCGCGAGGCGCTCGTCGATCCCGAGATCGCGGCACTGCGGGAGATTCTGCGCCGCGGGGTCGAGCGGGGCGAGGTCGCCGTGGACCACCCGGCGCTGGAGTACGTCCCGGCGCAGATGTTCGGCGTGATCCGGGCCCGTCCCGTCGTCGACGGGGAGTACGCAGACCCGGACTACCTCGTCCGGTTCGTGGAGGCCGCCGTACTGCCGGCGCTCGGCCTCGCGTAGGAACGACGACAGAGGACCACGACAGAAGCAGAACTCGACACAGGCTCAGGCCGCCGTCCACGGGATGACTGGACGGTGACCTGAAGCGCGCCGCACCGTGGGGACGGGGGCGGCGCGCACCCCCCGGCCGGGTGGGGTCCCCCTTGAGCGGAGGGGACCCCACCCGGCCGATCGGGTGTACGGCTCAGACGTACGGGCCGGGCGTACGGGCCGGGCGTCGGGTGCGGCTCAGACGTCCTGTCCGCTGCCGCCGCCCGTCGACACCTTGATCCCCTTCGTGATCGTGTCGATGACGGACACCTTCTGGTCGGCGTCCACGCCGAAGCGCAGCACCACCAGCCGCTTGGTGTCCGCGGGCGCCGGGAACGCCAGCGACTCGACGTAGCCGTCGGCGCCCTTGCTGGTGACCGCCTTCCAGCGCACCAGGTAGCCCTTCTGCCCGGCCACGGTCACCGCCTTCGAGGCGAGCACCGTGTGCGAGGTGATCGCGCCGTAGGTGACGCCGCCGTAGGACTCCTCGGCGTTCGCCGAGATGTCCGCCTTGGCGACCTCCTCGGCGGTGTCGCCCTTGGTCTCCAGCGCCTCGACCGGCGCGGAGTACACGCCGCCCTTGGTGCAGGTCTTGGAGGTGTCGCCGGGGCACTTGTAGGAGGAGTCGGACGTGATCTGCGCGCCCACGCTCAGCTCCTGCCCGGTCCAGCCGTCCGGGATGGGGATGCTGATCCCGTTGAGCGCGTCCGTCACCGAACCGCTCTTGATCTTCGGCGCCTCGGACGCCTCGGGCGAGGGAGAGGCCCCGCCCGAACCGCCCGTGCCGCCGGAGCCGCCCGTGCCGCCGGAGCCGCCCGTGCCGCCGGACGAGCCGCCGGAGCCGCCGAACGGCCCGCCCTGACCGCCCGAGGAGCCGTCCTGGCCGCCCGCGGCGCCGGGTCCGCCCTGGCCGCCGGGCCCCTGGGCCGTGCCGCCGCTGCCGCCGTCGTCCTTGGCCAGCGCGTACACGCCGACCCCGATGCTGGCGAGGACGGCGACCGCCGCCGCGACGGCTATGCCCGTCCGCAGCCCGCGCCGCCCGCCCGCACCCGCCGGGGGCTGGGGATATGCCGGATAGGCCGGATACATGCCGTCGGCCGGGGTCTGCGCCGGCGGACCCCATACGGCGGCCTGGCCCGCGGGGCGGGTCTGGTCCGTCCATGCCTTGCCGTCCCACCAGCGCTCGGCGGCGGGACCGTCACTTGTCTGCCCCGGGTCGGGGTACCACCCGGGAGGAGTCACCTGCGTCATGCCCCCACCGTATGAGGCATCGGTGAAAGTCGGATGAGAGGGAGGGCACTCGTTGCAGACCGCTCCGGTTGCACCTCGGCCCCGATTGGCGTGAAATCGACGTCAATTCGGCGCGCGTCGCCCTACGTTGACGTTCCGGGGCCTCCCGCGCAGGCCCGCCGGGGCGTCCTGGGGTTCCCCTTGTCACCCGTCGAGGCAGGACCTGCGCGGACCGGCCTCCGCACGGGCCTCCGGGCCGCTACGCTCAAGGTCTGTACGTCATTCGGGCGACTTGGGGAGGTAGCGGGATGACGGAGGTACGGCCGGCGGCGGCCGCCTCGGCTTCTCTCTGGGAGCGCGACGAGGAAGTCGCCGTCCTTGAGCGGGCGGTGGACACCCTGTGCGCCGACCGGTCCTCCTCGGGCCACCTGCTGGTGCTCCGGGGCGAGGCGGGAATCGGCAAGACCGCGCTATTGGCCGAGACACGCCGGATCGCCGAGGCCCGCAACTGCGCGGTGTGGTCGGCACGCGGGGGCGAGACCCTCAGGTCCGTCCCCTTCAACGTGGTACGGCAACTGCTGCAGCCCGCGCTCCTCTCCCTGCTTCCGGAGGAGGCCCGCGAATACCTCGGCGACTGGTTCGACATCGCCGGCCCCGCCCTCGGCATAGCGGAACCCGGCGAGGTCCTGGCCGACCCGCAGGGCGTGTGCGACGGCCTGGTCGCCGCCGTCAGCCGACTGGCCAGCCGGTACTACCCGCTGGTCCTGCTGATCGACGACGCGCACTGGGCCGACCAGGAGACCCTGCGCTGGCTCGCCGCCTTCGCCGAGCGCCTCGACCACCTCCCCGTCCTGGTCGTCGTGGCCCGCAGGCCCGACGAGGTCACCGGCGAGCGGGGCCGCCTCCTCGAGGCGATCGGCGAGGCCGCGGGCCGCTCCGTCACCAGCCTCAGCGTCCTCACCCCGGCCGCCGTCGCCGGCCTCACCCGGGCCGTCCTCGGCGCGCACGCCGACGCCGCGTTCTGCCGCGAGGTGTGGGCCGTCACCGACGGCAACCCCTACGACACCGTCGAACTCCTCGCCAAGGTCCAGGACAACGGCCTGGACCCGAGCGAGTCCTCGGCCACCGAACTGCGCTCCCTGAACCGCGCGGCCCGCGGCGGCGGACTCGTCGACCGCCTGGAGGAGCTGGGCGTCGAAGCCACCCGGTTCGCCATGGCGGCCGCCATCCTCGGCGCGGACATCTCCATCGACGAGGCGGCCCGGCTCGCCGTGATGGGCCGCGGCACGGCGGTGCGCTGCGCGGAACTGCTGCGCACCGCCCGCATCCTGACCGAACCCGACCCGACGGCCGTCCCCGTTCCCGGCGGCGACCTGGAGTTCGTCCACCCGCTGATCGCCACCGCCGTCTACGACAACATCCCGCCGAGCCTGCGCACCGCGATGCACGGCATCGCCGCCCAGGTCGTCACCGACGCAGGCAAGGGCCTCGCGGCCGCCTCCCGCCATCTCATCCAGGTCCATCCGGAGGGCGACCAGGAACTCGTCGAGCAACTGCGCGGGGCGGCCGGCGAACACCTCGCCGTCGGCGCCCCCGACGCGGCGCGCCGCTGCCTGGAACGCGCCCTGCAGGAGCCGCCCGCGGCCGACGTCCACGCGCGCGTGCTCTTCGACCTGGGCTGCGCCACCCTCCTCACCGCCCCCGCCAAGACCATCGACCACCTGCGCACCGCGCTCGCCATGCCCGGCCTCGACGGCGACGAACGGATCGACGCCGTCTACCGCCTCTCCCAGGCCCTGCTCCACAACGACCAGCTGGAGGAGGCCGTCCGCACGATCGAGACGGAGGTCGCCCGGCTCGGTCCGGGACCGGCGAGGATGCGGCTGCAGGCGGCCCAGTTCATGTGGGAGGGCCTGCACGTCGGCGAGGCGATCACACCGGGACGCTCCGAGCGCCTCGCCGCGCTCGCCGCGACCTGCACCGGCCGTGACAACGCCGAGCGCGCCCTGCTCGTCCTGCGCGGCTTCGACGCCATGACCCACGGCGAGAACGCGGAGGAGGTCGTCGAGACGTGCGACCGCGCCCTCGTCAACGGCCGTCTCGCGCCCGGGCTCGGCTGGACCGACACCGAGTGGGGCATCGAACTGCTGATGATGCTCGCCACCTCCTACGCCTACACCGACCGCCTCGACCGCGCCGAGGCCCTCTTCAACGAAGCCCTGCGCACCTACGAGTCCGCCGGCTGGAGCGGCGGCCACCTCGCCCTCGCACACGCCTACCTCGGTCTCGGCCTGCGCCGCCGGGGCCGGCTGAAGGAGGCGGAGGAGTCCCTGCGGGAATCGCTGCGCCTCGCCGAACGCGTCGGCCGCGGACTGCCCCTGTACTGGTCGGCCATCTGCAACCTCGTCGACGTGCTGCTCGCCCGCGGTCATGTCGACGAGGCGTGGAAGGTCGCCGACGAGTGGGGCTTCGCCCCGCCGTACCCCTCCACGATCGTGCTGCCCGACCCGCGTTCGGTGCGCGGCCGGCTGCTGCTCGCCGTCGGCCGCACCCAGGACGGGATCAACGAACTGGAGGCGGCCGAGAAGGCGGCCGCCGCCCGCGGTCACCTCAACCCGGTGACGGTCCCCTGGGCCGTCGACCTCGCCCGGGCCCTGGCCGTGCAGGACCCGGCGCGTGCGGCCCGGCTCGCCGCCGAAGCCCGCCGCCACGCCGAGCGGTTCGGCACCGACGCCGCGATCGGCGAGGCCCTGCGCTGCGCCGCCGCCCTGGAGACCGGCCAGCGCGCGGTCCGGCTGGCCGCCCAGGCGGCCGCCTACCTGGAGGCCTCGCCCTGCCAGTTCGAACACGCGGCCGCCCGCGTCGAGTACGGCATCCTGTCCCGCTCGGTGTCCGAGCTCAACCGCGGCCTCGCCCTGGCCCGCACCTGCGGCGCGGACGGCCTCGTCGCCCAGGCACAGCGCGCCCTGGACGGCCTGGTGACACCCCGGGTGGGCCTGGTGCCGGGACCACGGGGGTAGCGCCCGCCGGGCGCCGGGACCACAGGGGCAGCACCCGAAGCCCGCCGAGGAGCCACCCGGCTCCTCGGCGCGCACCGGTCCAGCCCGAGCCGCCCCAGGCAGCCTCAGCCTCAGCTTCAGCCGCGGCTGCCGTCGTCCTCCTCGGCCAGCACCCGCTGGGCCGTCGCGAACGCCGAGTTCGCCGCGGGCACCCCGCAGTACACGGCCGTCTGGAGGAGCACGGCGCCGATCTCCTCCGGGGTGAGCCCGTTGCGGCGGGCCGCCCGCACATGCATGGCCAGCTCGTCGTAGTGGCCGTGCGCGACCAGCGCGGTCAGTGTGATCATGCTGCGCTCACGGCGGCTGAGCGTCGGGTCGGTCCAGATCTCGCCCCAGGCGTAGCGCGAGATGAAGTCCTGGAAGCGGGCCGTGAACGGCGTCTGCCGGGCCTGCGCCCGGTCCACATGCGCATCGCCGAGCACCTCCCGCCGTACCTCCATGCCCCGCGTGGCTCCGCCGTCGAGGTGCGTGCGCAGCGCGGTCAGCACGGCCTCGGGGCGCTCGGCGGGCGCGAGGTGCGAGGCGCCGGGAAGCTCGACGAGCGTGGCGTCCGGCACGGCGTCCGCGATCTCCCGCAGATGCGCGGGCGGCGTCGCCGGATCCTGCCGCCCCGCGACCAGCAGCGTCCGTACGGCGACCTCCGCCAGCCGGTCCCGCAGGTCGAACGCGCCCAGCGCGTCGCAGCAGGCGGCGTACGCGTCCGGGTCGGCGTCGCGATGGTCGGCGATCAGCTCCGGCACGGTGAACCCGGGCGTGAACCAACGGGCGTCGGCGCCCTCCGCCAGCCCGGCCAGCCCCTCGCGCCGCACCAGCGCCGCCCGTTCCTCCCACGGCTTCGCGCCGTTGAAGTGGGCCGAGGAGCAGATCATGGCGAGGGACGAGACGCGCTCCGGGTGGTGCAGCGCCAGATGCAGGCCGACCGCGCCGCCCAGGGACACGCCCGCGTACGCGAACCGCTCCAGGCCGAGGGAGTCGGCGAGCGCCAGCACCAGGGCGGCGAGATCGCCGACGGTGGCCCCGGGACCGATCAGGTCGGCGGCGGAGCCCCCGTGCCCCGGCAGATCCCAGCGGACCACGCGATGCGTCACGGAAAGCTCGGGCGCGACCTTGTCCCACAGCGCGTACGACGTGCCCAGCGAGGGGCCGAGCAGCAGCGCGGGAGCGGAAGTCGGCCCCTCGGCACGGTGGTTGAGCAGCTTCTCGGTCAACGTCGCTCCAGCGCACGGTCGGTGAGGGCCCCGGCGGAGCCGGTGTAGCGGGCGGGGTCGGTCAGGTCGTCGAGGTCGAGGTCCTTCAGGTCGGGCTCCTCGGCGAGGAGTTCGGCCAGGGTGCGGCCCTCGGTGTAGGTGCGCGGGGCGAGCCGGGTGAGCAGCTCCTTCGCGCGGGCCCGGCCCAGCACGGCCGACAGCTCGGCGGACAGCCGCTCGGAGACGATGAGCCCATGGGTGAGCCCCAGGTTCGCGCGCATCGCGTCGGGGTGCACCCGCAGCCCCTCCGTCAGCTCGGCCGCGTCCCGGGCGGCCCCGCCGGTCAGCCGCAGCAGGTCCCGCAGCGGCTCCCACTCGGCGTGCCAGGCCCCGGCCGGCCGTTCGTCCTGCGCCGTCAACGACCCGTACAGCGTGGCCGCCAGCTGGGGCGCGCGCCGGGCCGCGGCGGCGATCAGCGTGGACCGCACGGGATTGGCCTTGTGCGGCATCGCCGAGGAGCCGCCCCCGCTGCCCTCCGCCAGCTCCGCGATCTCGGTGCGGGCCAGGGTGAGGACGTCCTCCGCGAGCTTCCCCAGGGCCCCTGCCGTGAAGGCCAGGCATCCGGCGAGGTCGGCGATCGGCGTGCGCAGGGCGTGCCACGGCAACAGCGGCTCACGCAGCCCGAGTTCACGCGCGTACGCCTCGGGCAGCCGGGTCGCGTCCTCGGCGCCGTACGCCGTGAAGGCGGCCAACGTCCCTGCCGCACCGCCGAGTTGAGCGGGCAGCAAGTCCCGTACGGCCGACGCTCGGTCGCGCGCGTCGAGCACGAGAGAGCGCCAGCCGGCCGCCTTCAGCCCGAATGTCGTCGGTACGGCGTGCTGGGTGAGCGTCCGTCCCGGCATCGCGGAGTCGCGGTGCTCGGCGGCCGTCCGGGCCAGGGCCCGCTGGACGCGGTCGAGGTCGGCGAGGATCACGTCCAGCGTGCGCCGGGCGACCAGCATCGTCGCCGTGTCCAGGATGTCCTGGCTGGTGGCGCCCCGGTGGACGTAGGGGCCGTACTCCGCGCCGACCGCCTTCGTCAGATCGGCGACCAGCGGGATCACCGGGTTGCCGCCGGAGCGGGCGCGCTCGGCCAGGGAGCGGACGTCGAACGGGCGGGAGGCCGCCGCGGTCACCGCCGCCCCGGCCCCCTCCGGGGCCAGCCCCAGCGTCTCCTGCGCGCGGGTCAGCGCGGCCTCCGCGTCGAGCAGCGCCCGCAGGCAGGCGTCGTCGGCGGTCGCGGAGGCGGCGGGGGAGCCGGTCCACCCCGGGGAGAGCAGACCGGCCTGAGGCTGAGCAGCTGTCACTGGAACTCCAGGAAGACCGTCTCGCCTTCGCCCTGAAGGCGGATGTCGAAACGGTAGGCGCCCAGCGGGCCGTCCTGGGCGATCAGCGTGTCGCGCCGCGCCGGGTCGACCCGCTTCAGCAGCGGGTCGGCGGCGAGCGCCGCGTCGTCGCCGGGCAGATAGATCCGGGTGTACAGGTGCACCAGCAGCCCGCGCGCGAACACGCAGACACTGAGGTGGGGAGCGCTGTTGCCGCGCGCTCCGGGCCGCAGGGTCCGTGCCGACCAGTGCCCGTTGGCATCGGTCTGGATCCGGCCCCACCCCGTGAACTCCACGCCGTTGCGGCCCAGGAAGCCGCCGGACGCCGGGTCGCGCCGCATCGAGCCGTCGACCCGGGGCACGTTGCCGTCCGGGTCGGCGCCCCACAGCTCCACGAACGCGTCCGGCAGCGGGTCGCCCTCGCCGTCGTACACGTACCCCTGAAGGGCGATGGCGTCCGGGTGGCCGAGCGGAGCGATGTCCCCGCCGCCGGGAAACGGCAGAGCGTGGCCGTAGAAGGGGCCGACCGTGTGCGACGGGGTGGGGAGCACGGTCTCCGGACGGCTCGTGTCGATCTTCGTCATGGCTGGTCAGCGTCCTTCTTCGATCCAGGTGGCGTGCGGCCCGTCGAGCACGATGTCCCAGTGGTAGCCCATCGAGAACTCCGGCACGGACAGGCTGTGGTCGTAGGTCGCGACCAGCCGCTGCCGGGCCGCGTCGTCCGTCACCGACTGGATGATCGGGTCGTAGGGGAACAGCGGGTCGCTCGGGAAGTACATCTGCGTCACGAGCCGCTGGGTGAACGCCGTGCCGAACAGCGAGAAGTGGATGTGGGCCGGCCGCCAGGCGTTGACGTGCTGACGCCACGGGTACGGGCCCGGCTGGACGGTGGTGAAGCGGTAGTGGCCGTCGCCGTCGGTCAGGGTGCGGCCGACACCGGTGAAGTTCGGGTCGAGCGGGGCGTCGTGCTGCTCACGCTGGTGCGCGTAGCGGCCCGCCGAGTTCGCCTGCCAGATCTCGACCAGCTGGCCCCGGATCGGACGGCCGTCGCGGTCCAGCAGCCGCCCGGAGACGGTGATCCGCTCACCGATCGGCTCGCCGTCGTGCTGCCGGGTCAGGTCGTTGTCGATCTCGGTGACGTCCCGCTCCCCGAAGGCGGGGGAGTGCAGCTCCACCAGCTCCGGGTCCTTCGTCACGTCGATGGTGACCGGCGGCTGCTTCGGGTGGCGCAGGACGGAGGAACGGTACGGCGCGTAGTCGCGGCGCGGCTGGTGCTCGAGCGGGGCGCCGTCGGCGATCCGCTTCTCGTACGCGGCGTGCTCGGCCGCGATCTCCCGGTCGATGTCGTGCTGCGTGAGTGTCATGGGGTTTCCTGGAGGTTCCGGACGGTCTCGTGAAAGTCAGGGGCTGTGGCGCGCCCTTGAGGGGCGCGGGGAACTGCGCGACCGGCCACGGACGGCCGGCATTCCCGAGCGGCGCCGCCGGCGGAGCGCCTAGCGTTCCAGTACGAGGGCGAGGCCCTGGCCGACGCCGATGCAGAGGGTGGCGACCCCGGTCCCGGAGCCGCGGCGGGCGAGCTGGTGGGCGACCGTGCCGGCGAGCCGGGCGCCGGACGCGCCGAGCGGATGGCCGAGGGCGATGGCGCCGCCCTGCGGATTGAGGACCGCCGGGTCGAACTCGGGCCACTCGGCGACGCAGCCGAGCACCTGGGCGGCGAAGGCCTCGTTCAGCTCCAGCACGGACAGGTCGTCAAATCCCCTGCCCGCCTTGGCGAGTGCCCGATGGACCGCCTCGACGGGGGCGAGCCCGAAGTAGTCCGGGTCGATGGCCGAGACGCCGGTGGCGGAGATCCGGGCGAGGGGCTCGCGACCGGTGGCCCTCAGCCCCTCCTCGTCCACGAGGAGCAGCGCGGCGGCGCCGTCGTTCAGCGGCGAGGCGTTGCCCGCCGTGACCGTCCCTCCCTCGGCCTCCGTCCGGAAGGACGGCTTGAGCTTCGCCATCGCCTCCAGGGACGCGTCCGGCCGTACGCACTCGTCGGCGGCGAAGACCACCGGGTCGCCCTTGCGGCGGGGGAGGGAGAGAGGCGCGAGCTCGGCGTCGAACAGGCCCGCCTGCTGGGCGGCGGCGGCCTTGCGGTGGCTGTGCAGGGCGAACTCGTCCTGCTGCTCGCGGCTGATCTTGTGCTTGTCGGCGATGCGTTCCGCCGACTCGCCCAGCGGGATCGTCCACTGGGGGTCCATCCCCGGGTTGACCATCCGCCAGCCCAGCGTGGTCGAGTACAGCTCGGCGTGCCCGGCCGGGAACGCCCGGTCCGACTTCGGCAGAACGTAGGGCGCGCGGGTCATCGACTCCACGCCCCCGGCCAGGGCGACGGAGGCGTCCCCGACCGCGATGGCGCGGGCCGCCTGGATGACCGCCTCCAGCCCGGAGGCGCACAGCCGGTTGACCGTGACGCCCGGCACGGAGGTGGGCAGGCCCGCGAGGAGCGCGGCCATCCGGCCGACGTTGCGGTTCTCCTCGCCCGCGCCGTTGGCGTTGCCGAAGTAGACGTCCTCGATCAGGGCCGGGTCCAGGTCCGGGGTGCGGGCGAGGAGTTCACGGATGGCGTGGGCGGCGAGGTCGTCGGGGCGCACCGACGCCAGGCCGCCGTTGTAGCGGCCGATCGGGGTGCGGACCGCGTCGACGATGTACACGTCCTTCATGACCGGACCTCCTCGGCGGTACGGATCTGCGGGCTGACGTGGACCTTCGCGGCGGTCTTCGCCGCGATCTCCTCGGATGTGACGCCCGGCGCGGTCTCCAGCAGCACCAGTCCGTCGTCGGTGACGTCGAGGACGCCGAGATCGGTGATGATCCGGTTCACGCACGCCTTCCCGGTCAGCGGCAGCGCGCAGTCGGCGAGGATCTTGGGGCTGCCGTCCTTGGCGGTGTGGGTCATCACGACGATGACCGTGCGGGCCCCGTGCACCAGGTCCATCGCACCGCCGATCCCGGTGATCATCTTGCCGGGGATCGCCCAGTTCGCCAGGTCGCCCCGCTCGGAGACCTGCATCGCGCCCAGCACGGCCACGTCGATGTGCCCGCCGCGGATCATGCCGAAGGAGAGCGCCGAGTCGAAGAAGGACGCGCCCGGCAGGACCGTCACGGTCTCCTTGCCGGCGTTGATCAGGTCCGGGTCGACCTGGTCCTCGGTGGGGTAGGGGCCGGTGCCGAGGATGCCGTTCTCGCTCTCCAGCACCACCTCGACGTCGGCGGGGAGGTAGTTGGGGATCAGGGTCGGCAGTCCGATGCCGAGATTGACGTACTGGCCGTCCTTCAGCTCGCGCGCGGCGCGGGCCGCCATCTCCTCGCGTGTCCAGGCCATCACTCGCTCACCGTCCGCTGCTCGATCTTCTTGTCGGCCGCCTGCTCGGGGGTCAGCGCGATCACCCGCTGCACGAAGACGCCGGGCAGATGCACCGCGTCCGGGTCGATCGCGCCGGGCTCGACGAGCTCCTCGACCTCGGCGATCGTGATCCGCCCGGCCATCGCGGAGAGCGGGTTGAAGTTCCGGGACGACCTGTTGAACACGAGGTTGCCGTGCCGGTCGCCCTTCGCGGCCCTGACCAGCGCGAAGTCGGTGCGGATACCGTGCTCCAGCACATGCTCCACGCCGTCGAACTCCCGTACCTCCTTCGGCGGCGAGGCCAGTGCGACCCCGCCCTCGCCGTCGTAGCGCCACGGCAGTCCGCCCTCGGCGACCTGGGTGCCCACGCCGGCGGGGGTGTAGAAGGCGGGGATGCCCGCGCCGCCGGCCCGCAGCCGCTCGGCCAGCGTGCCCTGGGGGATCATCTCGACCTCGAGCTCGCCGGCCAGGTACTGGCGCGCGAACTCCTTGTTCCCCCCGATGTAGGAACCGGTCACCCGGGCGATCCGCCCGGCGGCGAGCAGGACCGCGAGGCCCGACTCCATCGCCCCGCAGTTGTTGGAGACGACCGACAGGCCGGTGACGCCCCGCTCGTACAGGGCCTGGATGAGGACGTTCGGCACGCCGCTCAGCCCGAAGCCGCCGACGGCGAGCGTGGCGCCGTCGGGCACATCGGCCACCGCCTCGGCGGCCGTGCGGACCACTTTGTCCATCAGGGAAGCTCCCTCTCGTCCGAGCCGATTAGTCAGGGCACTGAGCATTTCAGCGATGTTTCCCTCACGCTGCCACTGGACGGTGATGGCGTCAAGGACGAGTATCGTTCAGTACACATACGAATATGATGACGATCTCGGGAGCACACATGGCCGCGGTGGACCTCGGCAGTCACCCCGGGCACCTGGCCCGGCGGCTGCAGCAGGCGCACTATCTGCTCTGGAACACGATGGTCTCCGAGGAGATCACCTCGCCGCAGTTCGCGGTCCTCAACGCGCTCGTCGCCGAGCCGGGCCTCGACCAGCGCACGGTGGGGGAGCGGGTGGGGCTCGACCGCTCCACCGTCGCCGAGGTGATCAGCCGGCTCGACCGCCGAGGCCTGCTCGGCAAGGTCCGCGACCCGCAGGACGGACGCCGCTTCCTGCTGCGGCTCACGGACGACGGCCTGCGCACCCACCGCAAGCTGACCGTGCGCACGGCCCGGATGAACCAGGTCTTCCTCTCCCCGCTCTCGGCCCAGGAACAGACCCTGTTCCTCGAGCTCATCCAGCGCGTCTCGGACGCGGCGGAGGACCTGCGCAACCCGGGTGAGCCGCTCGACCAGGGAGTCACCGCCTGAGTCAGGGAGTCACGGCCTGAGTCAGGGAGTCACGGCCTGATTCAGGGCGCCTCCGCGAACACGACCCACACCTGGCCTGCGGCGAAGTCGACCTGCCGGCCGTCGTTGGCGGTGAAGTCCGTGCCGTCCGTGGCCGTCGGACGCTTCCAGCGCACGTCGTAGGCGCGCCCGTCGCGCAGCACCTCCGCCGTCCCCGACCCGACCGTCTCGGTGTACGGCGTGTTGTTGCCGAGGAAGTCGTGGAAGGCCGACGCGTGCACCTTCACGTACTGCACCACCACCGTCGCCGGGGCCATCCGCTGCCCGTCGGCCGTGACGGCCGGCGTGCCGTCCATCGACACCAGCCAGCGCGTCCGGCTCGCGGACCAGGAGAAGGTGAAGCGGGCCCCCGGGTAGCGCACGGTGCGCGAAGCGACCGGTCGTCCGTCGGCAGGCGCGGGGCCGTAGCGGAAGCCGGTGGTCAGCGCGGCCGGGCCCGGCGCGGAGGGCAGCAGCGGGCCGGGGCGCAGGTAGAGGTTGTGCGGTACGGGCCTGTCACTGCCGCGGACATAGGCGCCGGACGCGTCCTCGGGCGTCACGGCCTTCAGCGGGGCCTTGTCTATCAGCGGCAGCAGCTTGCTCTGCGCCCCGGAGAACGCCAGCACCGGCTGGTCGAACTGGCGCAACAGCTCCAGATCGGACTCACGGGCGCTGCGCACCGGCCCGACCGCCTTCGGCAGCTTGCTCGCGTACACGGCCATCAGCCGGCTCAGTCCGCCCTCGACCTGCTCGACGTACACGACGTCCGCGGAGTCGACGCCGGTCTGCGGCCGGGCCGCCACCGCGTTGTCGATCTTCACGGCGAGCACCGAGCCGACGGCGGCGGTGGGGCTCGCACCGGTGGGGGTCGGCTTCGGCCCGTGACTCCGTCCGTCGTCGCCGGAGCCGGGCGCGCCCGTGCAGCCCGCGGCCAGGGACACCGCCATCGTGGCGGCCAGCAGGGCCGCCGCGGTGACGGCGGTGCGTCTCCTGCCCGTCGTAGCCCCTGCCGTCGCTCCGTCCGCCGAGGTCCCGTCCGCCGAAGTCCCGTCCGCCGTGGTCACGCCCATCGTTGCCACCCCGTCCGCCGTCGCCAGCCGGCCCCGATGGTTCGATTGTGCGCCTGTTTGTTCGCGACTGCCCATACAGGGTTGTTTCTGATCGGGCTCGCTGGAATGCGCCGATCAGGTCATGCGGCGTGCGTGCTACGGCTACGGCTACGGCTACGGGTTCGCGGGCGGTGTCCCCAGGATCTCCGCGAGGTCGTAGCCCACCGGCTCCTCCAACTGCGCGTACGTGCAGCTCTGCGGGGTCCGGTCCGGCCGCCAGCGCCGGAAGCGGGCCGTGTGCCGAAACCGCGCCCCGTTCTCCATGTGGTCGTACGCGACCTCGGCCACCCGCTCGGGCCGCAGCGGCACCCAGGACAGGTCCTTCTTGCCCGACCAGCGGCTCGGCGCACCGGGCAGCCGTGCCGTCTCGTGCGCGGCCTCGTCCGACCAGGCCGCCCACGGATGCCCGGCGGCGTCCGCCATCCGCAGCGGCTCCAGCTCCTCGATCAGCTCGGCCCGGCGCTTCATGGGGAAGGCGGCGGACACGCCGACGTGCTGGAGGACGCCCCGGTCGTCGTGCAGACCCAGCAGCAGCGAGCCGACCACCGGCCCGCTCTTGTGCAAGCGGTATCCCGCGACGACCACGTCCGCGGTGCGCTCGTGCTTGATCTTGAACATGGCGCGCTCGTCCTGGCGGTAACGCAGCGTAAGCGGTTTCGCGATCACGCCGTCCAGCCCCGCGCCCTCGTACTCCTCGAACCACCGCCGCGCCACCTCGACGTCCCGCGTCGCCGGCGCGACATGCACCGGCGCGCTCACCCCGTCCAGCGCCCTGGTCAGCAACTCCCGCCGGTCGCTCAGCTCCACGTCGAGCAGCGACTCGTCGGCCAGCGCCAGCAGATCGAAGGCGACGAACGACGCCGGGGTCCGCTCGGCGAGCGTGCGCACCCGGGAGTCCGCCGGGTGGATGCGCTCGGTGAGCGCGTCGAAGTCGAGCCGCCCCTCGCGCGCGATCACGATCTCCCCGTCCAGCACACACCGCTCGGGCACCCGCTCCCGCAGCGCCGCCACCAGCTCCGGGAAGTACCTGGTAAGCGGTTTCCCGGTCCGGCTGCCCAGCTCGACCTCGTCCCCGTCACGGAACACGATCGCCCGGAAGCCGTCCCACTTCGCCTCGTACTGCATGCCCGGCGGAATCGCCGCCACCGACTTGGCGAGCATCGGCTTCACGGGCGGCATCACCGGCAGATCCATGCTCCGATTCTGCGCGCCGATCGCCGCACCCGCCCGGTATGCGAGCTTTCGGAGGTGCGCCTACCGTGGCTCGCATGGGCGATGCGGTGGAACTGGAGGCGGGCGGCCGGACCGTGCGGCTGTCCAGCCCGGACAAGGTCTTCTTTCCGGAGCGCGGCTTCACCAAGCTGGACCTGGCCCGGTACTACGTCGCCGTCGGCCCCGGCATCCTGCGCGCCCTGCGCAACCGCCCCACGACCCTGGAGCGCTACCCGGACGGCGTGAGCGGGGAGTCCTTCTTCCAGAAGCGCGCGCCGAAGAACATGCCGGACTGGATCCCGACCGCCCACATCACCTTTCCCAGCGGGCGCAGCGCCGACGAGATGTGCCCCACCGAGGAGGCGGCGGTGCTGTGGGCCGCCCAGTACGGCACGCTCACCTTCCACCCCTGGCCGGTGCGCCGCGACGACGTCGACCGTCCCGACGAACTGCGCATCGACCTCGACCCGCAGCCCGGCACCGACTACGACGACGCCGTCCGCGCCGCCCATGAACTGCGCGCCGTCCTCGACGAGTTCGGCGGTCTGCGCGGCTGGCCCAAGACCTCCGGCGGGCGTGGCCTGCATGTGTTCGTGCCGATCGAGCCCCGCTGGACCTTCACCCAGGTCCGGCGCGCCGCCATCGCCGTCGGCCGGGAGATGGAGCGCCGGATGCCGGACCACGTGACCATCAAGTGGTGGAAGGAGGAGCGGGGCGAACGCATCTTCGTCGACTACAACCAGACCGCCCGCGACCGCACGATCGCCTCCGCCTACTCGGTACGGCCGCGTCCGCACGCCCCGGTCTCCGCACCCCTGCGCTGGGAGGAGGTGGGCGAGGCGCATCCCCAGGACTTCGACCTCGCGACGATGCCGGCCCGCTTCGCCGAACTCGGCGACGTGCACGCGGACATGGACGACCACGCCTTCTCCCTCGACGCGCTCCTCGAACTGGCGCGCAGGGACGAGCACGAGCACGGGCTCGGCGACCTGCCGTACCCGCCCGAGTACCCGAAGATGCCGGGGGAGCCCAAGCGGGTGCAGCCCAGCCGGGCCAGGAAGGAGGCGCCCCCGTCGTCGCAGGCGCCTCCCTCGGGGACTACAACTCCCTGATCCGGACGTCCCGGTACGAGACCACGTCCGTCGTGCCGTGCACCTGGAGTCCGATATAGCCGGAGGCGAAGCGTCGCCCGTCCGTGCCCGGGTCGTCCGAACGCGGCGGGGAGAACTCCTGGCCGCCGGTGTTGTCGAACTCGTTGATCAGCACGCCGTTGCGGAAGACCGAGTAGTGCTGGTCGACCACCCGGATCTCGTAGTCGTTCCAGGCGCCCTTCTGGGTGACGCCGGCCCCGGCCAGCCCCACCCGGTCGAAGCCGTACACCGACCCGGTCTTGTACAGGTCTCCGTCGGGCCGGTCCAGGACCTGCACCTCGTGCCCGTACTTGATGGCGACCCACTCCGGACGCGACTCCTCGGGATGGTCGTGGACCCAGGGGAAGCGCACGAACACACCGGAGTTGGCGTTCCCGGCGCCCGGAGCGTCGTCGCGCCACTGGAGCCGCAGCGAGAAGTCGCCGTACTTGCGCTGCGGGAACCACAGCATGCCGAGCCCGGCCCTCGTCGTGCCGGACGTGATCGACCCGTCGGCGTTGCGCCCGAACGAACCCCCGCCCACCTGCTCCCACCGCGCGAAGGACTCCGCGGTCGCGTCGAGGATCGTGCGATAGCCCTCGGTCTGCCCCGGCGTCCCGATCCCGGACCGCTGGGCCGCCGACTGCACGGCGTCGCGCTCCCGTTCGTCGAGCACCCCTTCCTTGAACAGCCTGTCCAGGACGGTTCGGACGTGCTTGAGGAACAGCGCCTGGGACGTCCACTCCTTCTCGTCCTCGATCAACTCGCCGATCCGGCACCGGTTGTCGGTCACCCGGTTGCGCACGCCCGAGTCGACCGTGCCGACGATCACCGTCAACCGCTCGTCGTACTCCGGGCAGTCGGGTGCGGGCACCCCGCCGCCCGCCACCACCGTGAAGCCGACCGTGCGGGCGGCGGAGGTGTTGCCCGCCCTGTCCACCGCCCGGTACGCCACGCTGTGCGTACCGACCCGGCCGACCACCACGGGAGAGGTGTAGGCGAGGTACGGTCCAGCGTCGAGTGAGTACTCGATCCGGTCCACGCCCGAACCGCCGTGTTCGTCGGTGGCGCTCACGGTCACCTCGGCGTTGCCGACATACGCCCCGTCCGAGTTCCGCGTGCCGTCGACGGTCACCCCCGTCACCGGCGCGGTGGTGTCCTGCGGAGCCGCCGCGACGACCGTGAACCGCACGCTCCTCTCGGCGGCGGTGTTGCCGGCCTTGTCGGTGGCCCGGTAGCGCACGGTGTGGACGCCGAGCTGGTGCACCATCACGGGGGCGGTGTACGGCTGCCAGGCCCCGGAGTCGACCGCGTACTCGACGGTGTTGACGCCGGAACCGGCGTCGGAGGCGCTCACGGTGACCGTCGCCATGTCGACGTAGCTCCCGTCGGCGTTCTGCTCACCGCTCACCGTCGCCGAGGTGTCCGGCGGGGTCGTGTCGTCCGAGGGCGGCGCGACGACCGTGAACTCGACGCTCTTCTCCGCCGACACGTTGCCCGCCCTGTCGAGCGCGCGGTAGCGGATCTTGTGGCTGCCGACCTGGTCGACGACGACGGGCGCGGTATACGGCAGCCAGCCGCCCGTGTCGCCGATCGCATACTGGATGGCGTCGACGCCGGACCCGTCGGCGTCCGTCGCGCTGATCCCGACACTCGCCGAGCCGACGTAGGCGCCCTGCGCGTTCTGGGCGCCGGTCACCTGCGCCGTCGTCGAGGGCGCAGTCGTGTCCTCGCCGCCGCCCTCGGTCACCACCAGGGTGCCCTGCATCTGCCCGTGCCCGGGGATCGTGCAGTGGTAGAAGTAGCGGCCCGGAGTGAGCGTGACCTCGGCGGTGTGGCGGCCGCCCCGGTCGTCGCCCGGGTTGGCGAGGATGTTGAGGGTGACGTCGCTGTTGTACTCGGGGTCGGAGGTCACGAACGTCAACGTGTGCGGCATTCCGGTGGTGTTGCCGGTCGCCGCGCTGTTCTCGAAGACGATCGTGGCCGTTCCCGCCACGGCGGTCGTGGGCGTCGAGACGTACTTCGTGATGTCGTCGCCCGCGGTCCAGGTGAGGACCTGGGCGGCGGCGGCCCGCGCGGGCGCGTCGGTCTGCCCGGCGGCCGGAACCGACTGCGGGCCGAGCAGCAGAAGCAGCGCGGACACCGCGGCCAACAGGACCGCGCATGTTCCTCGTCGGCGTGTCACCGGGCTCCCCCCGCCAGTTGGCCGACGGCCGGCGTCGGACCGCCGCCCGTGTAAGTGACCCTCCACAGAGCCGACTTGGCGTCCGAGGTGAAGAAGCCGCGGCCGTAGTCGAGGACGTACAGGGCGCCGTCAGGACCGAACTTCCAGTCCATGAGGTTCCTGATGCCGTCGGCGCCCACCGGCACGATCTTCTTCAGGGACTCCGAGTGGACCGGCAGTCCGCCGGCGCCCTGCGTCCTCGGGTCCATGACCACCGCGTTGCGCGGCTGGTCGGCGTCGTAGAAGTCGCCGACGAACCACTTGCCGTCCCAGTACGCGGGCCACTTGGCGGCGCTCGCGCTCGTGGCGTCGTAGCGGTACACCGGCCCGTTCATCGCGGCCTGCCCGCCGCCCTTGAGCCACGGGAGCCGGTAGGTCGCCTGGTCCTTCTGGTACGAAGGGATCCCGTTCGCGTCACGCGGGTAGTCCGGTCCGCCGCCCTGGGGCGAGTACCAGATGTTGTTCCCGGTGACCGGCGGCAGATCGACCAGGCCGTCGTTGTTCGGGGACTCGTTCCTCGGGTGGTCGCAGTCGTACCAGCCGAGCGGCTGCGAGGGATCCGGCAGGTTGCGGTCCCGGTAGGGCTGCTCATTGCCCATGCAGTACGGCCAACCCCGGTTCCCCGCCTCGGTGATGACGGCGAACGTGTCGTACTTCGCAGGACCCCAGACCGGCGACGGCTCGCTCGCGTCCGGACCCACCCAGCCGGCGTACAGGACGTCGGTCGTACGGTCGACGAAGATGCGGGCGGGGTTGCGCACGCCCATCACATAGATCTCGCCGCGCGTCTTCCCGCCGCCCTCGTCACTCTCCCGGCCGGTGAAGAGGTTTCCCGTCGGCAGGGTGTACGTGCCGTCGGGCTCCGGATGGATGCGCAGGATCTTGCCGTTGAGGTTGTGGGTGTTCCCGGCGGTACGGCGCGCGTCCGCGAAGGAGACGCCCCGGTAGTTCGGCTGCGGGTTGTTGCCCGAGTAACCGTCGCTGAATCCACTGGAGTTGTTGTCGCCCGTCGCGATGTACAGGTTGCCCTTGGAGTCCCAGGCCATCCCGCCGCCCGCATGACAGCAACTGTGCACCTGCACCGGCCACTTGAGCAGCACCTTCTCGCTGCCCAGGTCCAGCTTGTCGGTCGCGAGGTCGAGGGTGAAGCGGGACACGCGCCGCTCGGCCATCCGTTTCTCGCGGTCGACCCCCGAGTGGGGCGTGTAGTGCAGGTACACCCAGCCGTTCTGCTCGAAGCGCGGGTCGAGCTCGATGCCGAGGAGTCCCTCCTCGACCTTGGTGAGCTCGTCGCCGCCGCCCTTGTTGCCGAAGACCGTCAACTCCCCCGCGAGAGTCACCTTCTTGGTGGCCGGATCGTAGACGTGGATCTGACCCTTGCCCTTGCCGACGTCGGGACTGCTCCAGTCGGTGATCACCGGTTGCGAGGCGTCCGCGCCGCCCCGGCCGATGTACAGGACGCGTCCGTCCGGCGCGGTGACCAGACCGTGCGGCTCGCCGATCTGATCGTTGCGGCCTGGCTGGTTGGGCTGGGTCAGCCGCTCGGCCTTGTAGTTGGCCGTGATCGTGGCCTTGCAGTCGGCCCGCGTCAGCCGCGTCGTCCACAGCAGGGCGCCGCGCAGATGCGCACGGAAGTCCGTCTCGTCGTACGACGACACCGTGCCGCCCATCCCGGTGTAGAAGGAGCGTCCGCCGTCGTAGTCGCGGCACCAGCTCACCGGATGATCCCAGCCGTTGCCGCTGGTCCCCGGCCGGTAGGTCGACTCGCGTACCCGGGCGACCGTGTGCACCTCGCCGGACGGGTTCTTCACCCAGTTCGGCCACAGGTCCGGGCGCTTCCACTCCAGCGGCAGATCCCTGGTGGCCGGGTGGAGCCGGTCGCCGACCTCGACGGTCGCCCTCTGTACGGCAGTTGGGCTGGACGCGGCCGGACGGGCGCCGATCAGGCCGGTGAACCAGTCCGAGTACGGCTCCGCGCGGGCCGCGTCATGGACGCCGAGGAATCCGCCGCCCGCCTCCATGTAGGCCTCCAGACCCGCCTCCTGCTCCGGATCCAGGACATCGCCGCCGCCGGTCAGGAAGACCACGGCGTGGTAAGTGCCCAGCCGTGTCTCGCTGGTGAAGACCGAGGCGTCGTCGGTGGCCTCGACCGCGAAGCGCTGGTCCGTCGGACCCGACCGGCCGATCCGCTCGATCGCCTCGATGCCGGCGTTGACGACCGGCGACTCCTCCCCGGCGGCGGCCGACCCGTAGAAGACCAGCACCCGTACGTTCGCCCCGCCCGGCGGGGAGGTGATCGACATCGTTGTCAGGGACGGCTCGGGAGCCGGACGCGCACGCGCCGCCGGTCCCGACAGCAGCCCGGCGGCGACGACGCCGGCCGCCACCGTGGCCAGCCAGGCCCGCCTTCTCCCGCGTCTTCTGCTTCTCGTGCCTGTGATGACGGCCGTACTTGTCGCGGCTCTCGCGGCTCTCGCATCTCTCGAGTCTGGCGTGCTTCTCGCGCTCGACCCTCGTAAGTGCATGGGCGCCTCCTCGGTCACAGCAGCAGCGCCAAGGAAGCTAGACGTCTTTGCACGGTCCGCCAATACCTATGACCGCACTGGCGCGAACTTTGTCCTGGGTGTGGATAAACGGCGGAACGGCCGCTACCGTCTCACAGGTTCACCACAGAAACGTCTGAGCAAACTCCGTATCAGGGTGGGGAGTTACGCATGGACCGACGCGGGTTCAACCGACGGGTGCTGCTGGGGGGCGCGGCGGTCGCGACATCGTTGTCCCTGGCCCCCGAGGCCGTGAGCGCCGCCGAGCCGGCCCGGACGGCCCCCGCCGGAGGCGAGGTCAGGTACCTCAAGCTGTACGCCGAGAGGCTCGCCGACGGGCAGCTGGGCTACGGCTTCGAGAAGGGGCGGGCGACCGTCCCCGGACCACTGATCGAGCTCACCGAAGGCGACACGCTGCACATCGAGTTCGAGAACACCCTGGACGTCGCGGCGAGCCTGCACGTCCACGGCCTGGACTACGAAGTCTCCAGCGACGGAACGAAGTTGAACCGGAGCGACGTCGAATCCGGCGGCACCCGCACCTACACCTGGCGCACCCATCTCCCCAGCCGACGCGCCGACGGCACCTGGCGGGCGGGCAGTGCCGGCTACTGGCACTACCACGACCACGTGGTCGGGACGGAACACGGCACCGGCGGCATCCGCAAGGGCCTCTACGGACCGGTGATCGTGCGCCGCAAGGGCGACGTCCTGCCCGACGCGACCCACACGATCGTCTTCAACGACATGACCATCAACAACAGACCCGCCCACGCGGGCCACCAGGGCCCCGACTTCGAGGCGACCGTGGGCGACCGGGTCGAGTTCGTGATGATCACGCACGGCGAGTACTACCACACCTTCCATCTGCACGGTCATCGCTGGGCCGACAACCGCACCGGTCTCCTCACCGGCCCCGACGACCCCAGCCGGGTCGTCGACAACAAGATCGTGGGCCCCGCCGACTCCTTCGGCTTCCAGGTGATCGCGGGGGAGGGGGTGGGCGCCGGCGCGTGGATGTACCACTGCCATGTCCAGAGCCATTCCGACATGGGGATGGTCGGCCTGTTCCTGGTGAAGAAGCCGGACGGGACGATTCCGGGGCATGAGTCGCATGAGTCGTCCTCGTCGCACGCGCACTGAGCTCGGCGGTCGGCGGTCGGCGGTCGGTGGTCCGCGGTCCGAGGTCGGCTGGTCCGCGGTCGGCCTCGCCGGTCTTGTCGGTGGCCCTCCCGGCCACGAGAGCGCTCTCACCTCCCCGACTCCTCGGAGCTATCCTGATCGGCACCACCGATGAGGAGCCCCTACGTGACCGAGCCTGCGCCGCGTCCCACTCTGGAGGCCGTGGCCGCGCGGGCCGGGGTCTCCAGGGCCACCGTGTCGCGAGTGGTCAACGGCGGGGACGGGGTCAGGGAGCCGCTCGTCGAACGGGTCCGACGGGCCGTGGAGGAACTCGGGTACGTGCCCAACCAGGCCGCGCGCAGTCTGGTGACGAAGCGGCACGACGCCGTCGCCGTCGTCATCGCCGAACCGGAGACCCGGGTCTTCGCCGACCCCTTCTTCGCCCTCCAGCTCCGCGGCATCAGCAAGGAGCTGACCGCCCACGACAACCAGCTCGTCCTGCTGCTCACCGAAGGCCGCGACGACCACGCCCGCGTCGCCCGCTATCTCGCCGGCGGCCATGTCGACGGCGCCCTGGTCTTCTCCCTCCACCTCGACGACCCGCTGCCCGGCCTGATCCAGGGCGCCGGGATCCCGACCGTGTTCGGCGGCCGCCCCGGCTGGAGCAACGGCGCCGGCAACGGCGAGGGCGACGACGGCGTGGCGTACGTCGACAGCGACAACCGGGGCGGCGCCCGAACGGCCGTACGCCATCTGGTCGGCCTCGGCCGCACCCGCATCGCGCACATCACCGGCGCCCTCGACCAGACCTCGGCGGTGGACCGGCTCGACGGGTACCGGGACGTGATGGGCGACGCCGACCCGCTGCTCGTCGTGGAGAGCGACTTCACCCCCGGCGGCGGTGAGCGGGCCATGCGTCGACTTCTCGACCGGCGCCCTGACGTGGACGCGGTGTTCGCCGCCAACGACCTCACCGCCTCGGGAGTCCTGCGCGTGCTGCGCGAACAGGGGAGGCGGGTGCCCGAGGACGTCGCGGTCGTCGGATTCGACGACATGCTGCCCGTCGCCGAAGGCACCGACCCGCCGCTGACCACGGTCCGTCAGGACATCGAGGAGATGGGCCGGATCATGGCCCGCCTGCTGCTCCGCCGCCTCGACCCACGCAGCGCCGACGACGCCCAGGCCGGCGTGGTTCTGCCGACCACCCTGGTGCGCCGCGACTCCGCCTGACCGGCGGGGCCTGGCCGACCGGTGGGACCGGTGGGACCGGCCTGACCGGTGGGACCGGACTGGCCGGGGGACCGAGGCGCGCCTACATCGGTTGCGGCACGCTCTTGATCACCGCGAACCGTGCCCCGTACGGATCGGCGAGTCTGGCGATGCGGCCGACGCCCTCGACATCCGTGGCGGGCGCCCGGACCGTGCCGCCGAGCTCCTTCGTCAGGGCGACGGCCGCGTCCGCGTCGACGACCTCGAAGTACGGCAGCCAGTACGGTCCCGACTCCGCCTCCGTCGGATCCTCGGCCAGCGGAACGACACCGCCGAACATGGTCTCCGGCCCGCCCTCGGCGGGGTTGACGCAGGTGTACGTGCCGCCGGGGAAGGGGACCGCCGACGTCTCCAGGCCCAGCGTCGCGTGGTAGAAAGCGGCGGCCGCGGCGATGTCAGGCGTGTACAGCTCGACCCAGCACAGCGAGCCGGGCTCACCCGCCACGTCCACCCCCTTGGTCTGTCCGGGCTGCCAGAGGCCGAACGGCACGCCCGCCTGGTCGGCGAGGATCGCCATCGTGCCCTTGCCCATGACGTCCATGGGCGCGAACATCACGCTGCCGTGCGCAGCCTGGGCGGCCTTCGCCGTGGCCTCCGCGTCCGTCGTGCGGAAGTACACCGTCCAAGCCGGCGGGCCCTGCTCGGGCGTGGTCTGCATGCCGCCCGCCGCGGTCTTCCCGTCGAGCTGGAAGAAGCCGTAGCCGCCGGCGTCGGGCCCCGCCGACTGGAACCGCCAGCCGAAGAGGGCGCCGTAGAAGGTGGTGGCGCCGTCGATGTCGGACGTGCCGACGTCGATCCAGTTCGGAGCGCCGTTGACGAAACGGGTGGTGAGCATCTTCGCCCTCCTCACAGGGGTCCCGTTGTCTGCCACTGCCGAGTCTTGCACCGCCCACTGACAATCGCTGCCGGAGTGCGGCGACGGACGGACGGCCGACGGACGGACAGGGGATGGACGACGGACGGATGCGAGGCTCCCGGATTTCCCGTGTGTTCCGCGCGCCGCCGTGTGTCAGGGCCTGCTCCGGGGCCATCATCGGGGCGGTTGAATGCCCTCGTGCGCGGCGTATATCGGACGTTGATCGAACGTTTTTCGCCGCGAGGCACGATCCTCGCCATGTACACCGACACGATCCGCACACCCGACCTCGCCTGGCAGCGGGAGGCGCTGTGCGCGCAGACCGGGGCGGACTTCTTCTTCCCCGAGCCCGGCAGCTCGGTGCGTGAGGCGAAGCGCATCTGCGGCATGTGCGAGATGCGCCCCGCGTGCCTCGAGTACGCCCTGGCCAACGACGAACGCTTCGGCGTCTGGGGCGGCCTGTCCGAGAAGGAGCGGCTGCAGATCAGGCGGGCCCGCTGACCCGCGCCCTCTCGTTCGTACTCGCCCGTTCTCGCCCATAATTCGCGCGATCGCGGGGTCGGCGGCGGCTAGGATCCTCAGACGCGTCCGGGTGTAGCGCAGAGGTAGCCGCACGCCTTGCAAAGGCGGATCACGCCGGTTCGAATCCGGTCCCCGGACGCGTGCGAGGTCCCGTAGAGCAGAGGCAGGCTCACCGCCTTGTCAGGGCGGAGACGCCGGTTCGAATCCGGCCGGGACCACGACACGGCGAGCACGGGCGGCACGGCGAGCACGGGCGGGGCAGGGCGGGACGGATGGGCGAGGAGAACACCGGCACGATCACCGGACCGGGCACGACGCCGGTCCCGCGACCGGGCACGACGCCGGTCCCGCGACCGGGCACGACGCCGGTCCCGCGACCGGGCACGACGCCGGTCCCGCGACCGGGCACGACGCCAGTCCCGCGACCGGGCACTACGGCAGTCCCCGGATCCGACGTCCAGCCGATCGCCGGACCCGGCACCGGGCCGGTTCCCGGATCAACGTCCGGATCGGGTATCCAGCCGGTCCCCGGACCCGGCGACGAGCCGTTCGACGGGTCCGGCGCCGAAACGGCCGACGGCTCGGCGACCGGGTCGGCCGGCGAGCCGCTCCCCGCACCGGCCGTCGGTTCGGCTTCTGGTTCGGCCCCCGGCGCGCCCCCCGCGCCGACCCCGGCATCGGCCGTCGACGTGGCCCCCGCGCCGACCCCCGCACCGGCGGTCGACGCGGCCCCCGGATCCCCGACCGCCCCGGCTCCCGGACCCCTCGACCCCGCGGAGCTGGCCGCCTTCCACCGGACCGTGGGCAAGCTGCGCGCCCTGGCCCCTCATGACCCCGTCCGGCTGGAGGCCGAGCAGGTCGCCGCGTCGTTCGCGCGGGACGGGCGGCTGCGGAGGCGCAAGGCGCGCGGCGCGGAGGTGTCGGCGGCCGACGCCGCGACGATGGCCGCGACCGCGACCGGCGCCCTGGACCGGCGCGAGGACGCGCCGCTGGCCGGCCCCGACACCGACGGCGGGGACGGGGGAGGCGTCTTCCAACGGCCCCGCACCTGCTACGTCTGCAAGTCGCCCTATCGGCAGGTCGACGCCTTCTACCACCGGCTCTGTCCCGACTGCGCCGCGGACAACACCGCCCGCCGCGCCCTGAGCACCGATCTGAGCGGGCGGCGGGCCCTGCTGACCGGCGGACGGGTGAAGATCGGCTTCCAGCTGGCGTTGATGCTGCTGCGGGACGGCGCGGAGGTGCTGCTCACCTCCCGGTTCCCGCACGACACCGTGCGCCGCTTCCACGCCGAGCCGGGCAGCGCGAAATGGCTGGAGCGGCTCACCGTCCTCGCCGTCGACCTGCGCGACCCGCGCCAGGTGCTGGGCCTGTGCGAGGAACTGCGCGCCGAGGGCGAGCCGCTCGACATCCTCGTCAACAACGCGGCCCAGACCGTACGCCGCCCTCCGCAGTCGTACGCCCTGCTGGCCGCCGGAGAGTACGACGCGCTGCCCGAGGGAGCCCGCCCGGCGCCCGGGTTCACGCCGATCCGGATGCTGGAGGGGCTGGGCGGCTCCGTCTCCGCCCTGCCGGCCGCCCTCCGCGAGGCCGACGAGGCCGGACTGCTGCCCGACCCCGCCCCGGAGAACTCCTGGTCGGCCCGGCTCGGCGCGCTCGACCCGGCCGAGGTCCTGGAGACCCAGCTCGTCAACGCCCTCGCCCCCGCACTGCTGTGCGACCGGCTGCTGCCGCTGCTGCTCGCCTCCCCGCGGCCGCGCCGGTACGTCGTCAACGTGACCGCCGTCGAGGGCCGGTTCGCCGTGCGCAACAAGATGCCGGGGCACCCGCACACCAACATGGCCAAGGCCGCCCTCAACATGCTCACCCGCACCAGTGCCGCCGAACTCGCCGAGCAGGGCGTCCACATGTGCGCCGTCGACACCGGCTGGATCACCGACGAGAACCCGGCGCCGAAAAAGGCCCGGATGGCCGGCGCGGGCTTCCGCACCCCGCTCGACATCGTGGACGGCGCGGCCCGCGTGTACGACCCGATCGTGCGCGGCGAGGCCGGGGACCCGGTGTCGGGCGTGTTCCTGAAGGACTACCGGGAGGCCGAGTGGTGACGCGGACACCGGAAACGGGACGCGAGCCGTATCCCCGGCGCCGTGCTCAGCGCCGTATGCCCGTGAACACCTCCATCCAGAACCGCTGTTGCTGCTCCGACGCACCCACCAGGTAGGTCGCCCGCAGCTTCGGCGGCAGACAGGCCACCAGCCGGGTCACCGCCGAGCGGTGCTTGCGCAGCTGGGACAGCTCCGCGTTGGCGAGGATCTGGTGGACGACGTCGCTGTCGTCGCCGCCCTCGTCGGAGAGGGCGGCGGCGCGGCGCAGCCGGGACTCCCACGCGTCCACGTCCCGGGCGAGCTCGCGCAGGCCCGTGACCGGGCGGCCCCGGAAGCGGTCCAGCAGGGCGGTCAGCGGCACGGGCGCGTACTCCCCGTCGCCGAGGTAGACCGTCGCCATCTCCAAAGGCAGCCCGCGCCGGTGCAGCTTGATCAGCCGCTCCAGGGTGCGTTTGGTGATCCAGGCGCGACCCTCCTCGTCGATGTCGTGCTTCCACCACTCCAGGACCGTCTCCGCGTCCGCGCCGTACCGCGCCAGCAGCCACTCGTTGGCCGGGATGTCCTGCGGCGCCACCTCCAGCGAGGCCGTGAACCGGGTCGCCTGCGCGATGTTGTTCCGTGACACCAGCAGCTTGCGGCCCAGGTGGTACGGCGGGTTCTGCACGGCTATCTGCGCCCGCAGGTTCTCGATCCGCCGCCCGGCCAGCGACCACTCCTGGGTGATCTCCATGAGCTTGGCGAACGCGGCCTTGTCCTTGGGCCGGTTGTACTCGTCCCACACGATCGCCTTGGGCTCGGCCCCGGTGAACCTCGCCGCCAGGAGGTTGTCCAGCGTGCCGTCGGAGGAGGGCACCGGCGCGCACAGGTCCTCGACGTTGGTCACCGGCAGCGAGAAGTACAGGGCGTCCCGGCCCAGCCCGTCGCGGACCGTCTCCCGCACCAGTTCCGTCTTGCCGCACCCGGGCGGCCCCTGCAACAGCACCGTCCAGCGGTTGCGCAGCGCCGCCCGCACCACCTGCCGTACCGGGTCGGGGATCGTGGCCGGGTTCGGGACGCCCAGCGCCTGGGCGAGGCGGTCGAGGATCTCGGCCGTGCGGTTCTGGCCGGGCCGGCCGTCGGGCCCGCGCTCGGCCAGTCGCAGCCGCTCGCCGTCCACCAGGGGCAGACCCCAGCGCAGCGGGAAGCCCTCCCGGGCGTTGGCCAGGACGTGGTCGAGGGTGCGCGGGGACAGCAGCTCGCGCAGGGCGGGGGAGAGCGAAGCCCACAGGGCGAACACCGGACGCAGGTCCCAGGGGCGGTACTTGGCCGTCAGATGCCGCCGCCAGGAGGTGTCGTTGGCGGTGATCCGCATCGTGACCATACGGTCCAGGAGCGCGAGGTCGCTGCGCCGGGCCGAGGTCTCCGCCAGCGACTCGTTGTCCGTGAGGAAGACGCCGACGCAGCCCAGGGCGCGCAGGTCGTGCTCGCCGAGCGTCCAGTCGCAGGCGATCTGCATCAGCTGCGACTGGATGGTGTCGCCCGCCTGCAGCGAGTCGTCGATGAGCAGCACGAACGGCCGGCCCGGCTTCAACTGGCTCATCACCAGCTGCCGCAGCACGAGTTCACCCGTGCGCGGGTCGCGCACCGGCGCGTTGACGAGCAGGTCGTCCGGCGTAAGGTTCGCCGCCGGCACGTACACCAGCTCGGTGTCCGGACGGGTCCGGGCGAGGTACGAGAAGAACGTCGACGTCTTGCCGATGCCGTGCTCGCCGAAGACCTGGCCGGTCTGGCCCAGGTCGATCATCGCGTCGACGAAGGCCTCGAGGCGCGAGACCTCGACGGGCGCGGGCGGCTGCCCGGCGTCGCTCGGGTGCCGTGTCTGCGTGCTCATGTCCCCATGTCCCCATGTCTCCGTATGTCTCCGTGCTCGTCTACCGGGATCCCGTGGTCACGCGATGGCAGGCCATCGCCGGGGTGTGCGTCTCGGGCCACTCGTCGCCGTGCTCGGTGATCAGCCAGATCCAGCTGTCCGGCTCGGCCGGGGTGATCGGCGGCGCGTAGCCGTCGGTGAGGACGACCACCGCGTCCGGAGTCACGTCGAATCGACGGCCGTCGACCTCCGTACGCCCCTCGACGTAGTCCGCGACGGCCTGGAAGCTCGTGCCGCCGCCGCCGTACACCCGCTCGCCCGGTTTGAAGGGCGTCACCACGGCGTCGAAGGACAGCCAGTGCGCCTGCACGCCGTCGATCCGGCCGACCAGGTCGGTGAGCCAGCCGATCACGTGGTCCGGCATCGACCCCGAGGTGTCGTACGCGATGACCAGCACCTTCTCGCGGACCGGGCCGCGTCGCGCCAGCATCGGGTCCTGGCCGAGGGCGGCCAGCAGCGCGCCGCGCTTCTTCGGGTACACCAGCCGCTCGCCTTCGCGCAGGCGCGAACCGAGCACGTCGACCAGCCAGCGCTGCCACCAGTCGACCGTCCGCGTCCGCGCCGTCTCCCCGCGCAGCGCGCCGGCCCCCAGGCTGCCCCAGAGCCGGGCGGCCCGCGCCGAGTCGCCCTCCGTGCGGCCCATGAGGTCCAGCAGCTCGCGTTCCGCGCCCGCGTGCCCGCGCCGGGCCGCCAGCAGGGAGTTGAGCAGCGCCGAGGACGTCACCGCGTCGACGGTCTCCTGGTCGGCGGGGACCAGGCCGTCCACCAGGTGCACGCACAGCCGCCGTTCGGGAACCGGAGGGCGGTGCATGCGCTTCAGCTCGCCGTACACCCTCATGTCGGTCTCGGTGAACGTCGGGTACTCCACCGGCTCCAGGCCGTGCGCCGTGAGGTCCTCGACGTAGGCGTCGTACACCCGGCGCGGGTCGACGCCGGTGGGGCGGCCGTCCAGCAGCGGCAGGTCCGCGCGGTCGAGCCGGACCAGGGCCACATGGTTGATGGACACCTCGGCGGCCAGGGTGAACACCGGGTCCTCGCGCAGCTCCGGCTCGGCGAGCAGATGCCGGTGCACCAGATGCCGGGCCTCGTGGAACAGGACGAACTTGACGCCTTCCAGGCCCAGTCCGACGAAGAAGCCGGGGTTGTAGAGCAGCAGACAGACGCCGTCGCCGGAGGCGACCACAGCGGCCGTGTCCACGGCTGTCGTAGGGATCTGGTGGCGGCACTTGGCGTACAGCCAGGACGCGACCGCCGACTCGGTCAGCCCGAAGTCCAGCAGGGCGGCCTCCTTCAGCCGCCGCGCCTCCTCGACGACCTCCGGGTCCGCCGGCCGGTACGCCTCGAGCGCCCGGCGGTCGGCGAGGTCGACCACCAGAGGGCGTCGCCGCCCCGGCTCCCGCTCCCCGTACGCCATGTCCAGCCCCCGTGTGTCCCCCGTGCGGTGCTTCCCCCAGTGCCTCATTGGTAGCAGGCCGCACTGACAACGGGCCAAGGCATTACGCTCTGCGGCAAGGGCGGGGCCGTAGCGCAGAGGCAGCCGCATCGGTCTCCAGAACCGGATCACGCTGGTTCGAATCCAGCCGCCCCGCCCCCCCCTCAGCCCCGCCCCCTCGACCCGCTCAGCCCCTCGGCCCCTGCGCTCGTTCAGGCGATGGCGCCCGCGGTCGTCACCAGCTCCGGCGTCGTCCCGTGGAACGTCTCGATGAGCTGGGCCAGCACCGCCCAGGCCTCCTCGCGCTCGCCCAAGTGGTCCCGGACGAGCGGGCGCAGGGCGTGTTCGGCGTCGCGGACGCGGGCCGGGAACATCGCGTGGCCCATGGAAAGGACCTCCAGGACGCGGACGGCCGGGCCGTAGGCCGTCGCGTACGCGGCCGCTCCGTCGAGGACGCCGGCCTGGCGCACCCGGTGCGTGAACTTGGGGTGCGAGCCGAACCGCGCGCGCAGCGCGGGCGGACAGTCCGGGCGTACGGACAGCACCCAGCGCGTGTATCCGGGCAGTGGACGCTCGCCGTCCGCCTCGCTGACCGCGGACCAGTCGTCCCGGGTCAGCACCATCGACCCAGCCGCCCGCGCCGTGGGCATGGAGCCCGCCTCGCGCAGGGCGCCGACGAGGCCGTGACGGACGTAGCTCTCGGGGATCTCGGGTTCCTGGCCCCGCAGCGCGGAAGGCACCCGCAGGGGCTTCGTGCGGCCGGGGCCGAAGGGCACGCCCCGGGCCATGGCGCGTCGCAGGCCGATGTCGGCGCCGACGAAGCGCCACACGACGGCGTTCAGGTCGGGATCGTCCTGCTCCAGGACCCACAGGACCACGGAAGCCGGCACGGGGGGCCAGTTCCACACCCGGTCGATTCTGCGGCGGGCCGCCTCGGGGCCGTCGGGCGCGGGCAGGCCGATCCGTGTCCGGATCCGGGCGGCGGCGTCCTCGTCGGTCAGCCCGAGCAGGAAGTCGACCGCCTGCCGGACCGTGTCGCTGTAGCGCATGGCGGCATGATGCCGCAGGTCGCGAACGGCTCGCACCGGGAAATCGGTTCCCTGTGCGAGCCGTGGACGTGATCGGTGGGGCGGTCAGCCGGCCGCGCGCGCCGCCATCCGCGCCTTGCGCGTCGCCAGCTTCTCGTCGAACTTGGAGGCCTCCGAGTCGAGACCGCCCATGTACAGGCCGATCTCCTCCTGCGCCTTCTGTCCCTCGGGGCCCAGACCGTCGACGTCCATGACCTTCAGGAAGCGCAGCACGGGCTGGATGACGTCGTCGTGGTGGATGCGCAGGTTGTAGACCTCGCCGATCGCCATCTGCGCGGCGAACCGCTCGAAGCCGGGCATGCCGTGACCGGGCATCCGGAAGTTGACGAGGACGTCGCGCACGGCCTGCATGGTCAGGTCGGGGGCCAGCTCGAACGCGGCCTTCAGGAGGTTGCGGTAGAAGACCATGTGGAGGTTCTCGTCGGTCGCGATGCGGGCCAGCATGCGGTCGCAGACCGGGTCGCCCGACTGGTGGCCGGTGTTGCGGTGCGAGACGCGGGTGGCCAGCTCCTGGAAGGCGACGTACGCGACCGAGTGCAGCATCGAGTGCCGGTTGTCCGACTCGAAGCCCTCGCTCATGTGCTGCATGCGGAACGCTTCGAGCTTGTCCGGGTCCACCGCGCGCGAGGCGAGCAGGTAGTCGCGCATCACGATGCCGTGCCGGCCCTCCTCCGCCGTCCAGCGGTGCACCCAGGTGCCCCAGGCGCCGTCCCGGCCGAAGAGCGAGGCGATCTCGTGGTGGTAGCTGGGCAGGTTGTCCTCGGTGAGCAGGTTCACGACCAGCGCGATCCGCCCGATCTCGGTGACCTTGGACTGCCCCTTCTCCCAGGCCTCGCCGTCCTCGAAGAAGCCGGGGAAGTTACGGCCGTCGCTCCACGGCACGTACTCGTGGGGCATCCAGTCCTTGGTGACCTTGAGGTGCCGGTTGAGTTCCTGCTCGACGACTTCCTCCAGCGCGTACAGCAGCTTGGCGTCGGTCCAGACTGCGGGGCTGCCGAGGTGAGGGGAAGTGATCGTCACGGGTACTCCAGAGGGGACGTGAAGCGGAGCGGATCAGTCCGGCGGGCGAAGCCGGAACTTACGGGATCGTAGGCTACGAACCCGTAGGTTACGAAGCCGTAGGTTAAGCAGGGCGTAAAGATCGCTGATCAGCCGGGTTGTGTCAGGTGATTCGGGGCATGACAAACAATCCGGGGGTGTGCAGGTCCCAGAGCCGAAGGGGTGATTCGATCACCCGGTCAGGCGTACAGCTCCCGCAGCCGCACCGAGAGGCACGTCACACAGCCTTCGAGTTTCTCGAACTCGCTGATGTCCACCACGACGGGCTCGTGCCCGAGGTCGGCGAGCAGCTCCGCGGTCTTCGGCGCGCTCGCCGCGATCAGCACCTCGGGGCCGCCTAGGAGCACCACATGGGACCCGGCCTCCTCGGGCACCGACAGGAAGCGCGGGAACAGCGAGGGCCTGTCCACCTTCGGGATGTGGCCGATCACCGTGCCGTCGGGCAACGCCGTGACCGCCGACTTCAGATGCAGCACCTTGGTCACCGGCACGGCCACCACCCGCGCGCCCAGCGGCTCGAAGGCGGCGCGCAGCTGCTGCACGCCGGCTGCGTTGGTCCGCCCGCCCCGGCCGACGTAGATCGTGTCGCCGATCTTCAGCACGTCGCCGCCGTCCAGCGTGCCCGGCTCCCAGATCCAGTTCACCGAGCAGCCGAGGCGGGCCACGGCCTCCTCGACGCCGACGGTCTCCTCGCGCCGCGACTGCGCGCCCGAGCGCGCGATCAGGGCGACGTTGCGGAACATGACCACCGTGTCCTCCACGAACACGGAGTCCGGGCAGTCGTCGGCCGGGTCGACCTCGACGGTCTCCCAGCCGTGCGCGCGCAGCGCCTCGGCGTACGCCTCCCACTGCTCCAGGGCGAGCTCCACGTCGACCTTCTCCCGCTCGACGTGCGTCACCAGCCCCTCGGCGAGGCGCGGGCCGGGGCGGCGGATGAGGGCCTTCTTGCTGGGCACGTCCAGGTCTCCGAATCGGCGATGGCGGAGCGACGCCCTGACGGGCGCCGGTCCGCCATCATGCAGCGCCCGGCGGCCGGGGCAAAACCCCTGCCGCCGGGCTGTGCCCCTCCTGAGACCCTCGATCCCCGCCCGTGGGTCCCGCAGCGGCCCCTCGGTCCTCCGCCGGCCCCCTGGGTCCCGCAGTGGCCCCTTGGTCCCCGTGCAGGCCTCTTGGTCCTGTGCCGGCACCTCATCTCCCGAGCCGGCCTCTCAGTCCGGCCCCAGGTCCCTCATCTCCCAACCCGGCCGCGGGCCCCCACGCCGGCCTCTGATCCCCGCGCCGGTCCCGCGGGCCCCGGCTCCGGCTTCTCTGTCCCGCGCCGGTCCCGCGGGCCCCGGCTCCGGCTTCTCTGTCCCGCGCCGCCCCCGAGCTCCCGCCAATCAGTCCCCCGCCAGCTCCCTCATCTCCCGTGCCGTCGTCTCCCGTAGCTCCCCGTCCAGCAGCAGCCAGCGTGTGATGCCGATCGACTCCAGGAACGGCAGGTCGTGGCCGGCCACGATCAGGGCGCCCTCGTAGGACTCCAGGGCCGTGGCGAGCTGGCGGACGCTTCCCATGTCGAGGTTGTTCGTCGGCTCGTCCAGCATCAGCAGCTGCGGCGCCGGCTCGGCCAGCATCAGCGCCGCCAGGGCCGCCCGGAACCGTTCGCCTCCGGAGAGCGTGCCCGCCTTCTGGTCCGCGCGGGCGCCCCGGAACAGGAAGCGGGCGAGCCGGGCCCGGACCCGGTTGCGGGTGGCGCCCGGCGCGAACCGGGCCACGTTCTCGGCGACGGTCAGCTCGGCGTCGAGCACGTCGAGCCGCTGGGGCAGGAAACGCAGCGGCACGTGCGCGTGCGCCTCGCCCGCCACCGCGGGCAGCTCCCCGGCGATCGTCCGCAGCAGCGTCGTCTTGCCCGCGCCGTTGCGCCCGACCAGGGCCACCCGCTCGGGCCCGCGCAGCTCGAAACCGCCCTTCACGCGCGCGCCGTACGCGAGTTCCAGATCCCGCAGGGTGAGGACGTCACGTCCCGGCGGGACGGCGGTGTACGGCAGGTCGACGCGGATCTCGTCGTCGTCCCGGACCGCTTCGACCGCCTCGTCGAGTCGTTCCTTGGCGTCGGCGAGCCGCTCCTCGTGCAGGATGCGGTGCTTGCCCGCGGACTCCTGGGCCGCCCGCTTGCGCGCCCCCATGACGATCTTCGGCTCGCGCTTCTGGTCCTGCATCTTCTGCCCGTACCGCTTGCGGCGGGCCAGTTTGACCTGCGCGTCGGCCAGTTCGCGCTTCTGCTTGCGCAGGTCGGACTCCGCCACCCGCACCATACGGGCGGCGGCCTCCTGTTCGCCGGCCAGAGCCGCCTCGTACGCCGAGAAGTTGCCGCCGTACCAGGTGATCTCCCCGGCGCGCAGGTCGGCGATCTGGTCGACGAGGTCCAGCAGCTCGCGGTCGTGGCTGACCACGACCAGCACGCCCGGCCAGGAGGCGACGGCCGCGTACAGCCGCCGCCGGGCGTACAGGTCGAGGTTGTTGGTCGGTTCGTCGAGCAGGAGGACGTCGGGGCGGCGCAGCAGCAGCGCGGCCAGCCGCAGCAGGACGGACTCGCCGCCGGACACCTCGCCGATGGTGCGGTCGAGGCCGATGTGGCCGAGTCCGAGCTCGCCGAGGGTGGCCAGGGCGCGCTCCTCGACGTCCCAGTCGTCGCCGAGGGCCTCGAAGTGGGCCTCGGACGCGTCTCCGGCCTCGATGGCGTGCAGGGCGGCCCGCGGGGCGGCGATGCCGAGGGCCTCGTCGACCCTCAGGCCCGTGTCCAGCGTGACGTTCTGCGGGAGGTGGCCGATCTCGCCGGCGACGCGCACCACGCCGTCGACAGGGGCGAGTCGCCCGGCGATCAGTTTCAGCAGGGTCGACTTCCCGGAGCCGTTGGCCCCGACGAGCCCGGTCCGGCCGGGGCCGAAGGCGACGTCGAGCCCTTCGAAGACGGGGGTGCCGTCGGGCCAGGAGAAGGCGAGGGAGGAACAGGTGATGGAATGAGTCACAACGGGCCTCACGGTTGCGTGTGCGGTCAGGGCAACGCGTGTCGAGACACCGGAAGGCGGCGACCACCGCGGAAGCGGGGAGCGCGAGGGCACACAGAAGGCCCTGTCGCGCAGGGACGGCTCGAACGCCGAGGTCGCACGCAGCGCTCACACGTCGTACGTGTGGCGTGGTGTCTCAGAACCTCAGACGAGCAACGTCCTTCTCCTATCGGCGGCAACAGAACCGATCTACACGGTAGGAAGGGCCGTGAGGGCTGTCAACGGATTAACAGGCGTCCCGCATCAGCTCCGCCAGGTCGTGGTCGAGGTCGAGCTGGAGGTGCTCCAGGCCGGCGGGCACCAGCTCGTTCGCGGCAGCCAGGAAGCGGCGGACGTCCGCCGAGTGGATGTGCACGACGGCGGTGCCCTCGGGGGCGTGGAACTCCAGCACCGTGCGGTCGTACCCGTACGGACGCACGCGTACGTCGCCGTGGCCCACGGCGTCCTCGAGGCCCGCGGCGAGCAGCTCACGGGCGAAGGTCCAGCAGACGTCCACGCCTTCCAGGGTGGCCGGGGCCGGGAAGGTCATGCGGACGGCGAAGGGATCACTGCGGTCGTAGTGCAGCATGGCGGGGATGCTCGGCATCCGGGGCGCGGCGGCGACCAGGCGGGCCTCTACGGGCTGCTCGATGACGGTGGACAACGCCTTGCTCCCTTGCTGACGACGGGACGGACTTCCGGGCGGGTGGGGCCGGACACTGGATGAGACGTCGGAACCGGCCGGTACGTGCACACGAATTCCGAGTGACCTCCGTCACCGCCTTTCATGCGCGGGAGTGACACAGCTCTCTTCCCGTGCCCGGTAAGGCGGTTGAGACGACCGAGGGCCTCTGGACGCCGCCGAGGCCGTGGGCTAGCTTCCCCCGCCATGAGGCGCTTGGGGAAGACGCGACGCACGATTCGGACGGTACGGCCGAGCAGCAGGGCTGCGGTCGCGGGGGTCGCCTGCGCGGCGGTGCTGGCTCTCCTGACCGCCGCACCGGCCGAGGCGCAGGAGACAGCGGCCGAGGCGCAGGGTTCCCACGGGGCGCCGCACTGGGCGCTCAAGGACACCGGCGCTCCCGCCGTACGGTTCCGGGGCCTGTCCGCGGTGGACCGGGACACCGCGTGGGCGGCCGGCGCCCAGGGCACCGTGCTGCGCACCGTCGACGGCGGCGCGAGCTGGCGAAACGTCTCGCCGCCGGGCGCCGCCGACCTGCAGTTCCGGGACGTCGAGGCGTTCGACGCGCGCCGCGCGGTGGTGCTGGCCATCGGCGAGGGCGAGGCGTCGCGCGTATATCGCACCGAGGACGGCGGGGCGACCTGGACGGAGTCCTTCCGCAACACCGACGCCAAGGCCTTCTACGACTGCCTGACCTTCTTCGACCGTCGCCACGGCCTCGCCATGAGCGACCCGGTGGACGGGAAGTTCCGCATCCTGTCGACCAGCGACGGCGGCCGCTCCTGGAAGGTGCTGCCGAACGACGGCATGCCGGCCGCCCTGGACGGCGAGGCGGGCTTCGCGGCCAGTGGCCAGTGTCTGGTCTCCGCCGGGTCCCGGGACGTCTGGCTGGCCACCGGCGGAGCCGCACGCGCGCGTGTGCTGCACTCCGCCGACCGCGGGCTGACCTGGACGGCCGCCGACACCCCGATCGCGGCGGGCGACCCCGCGCGCGGGGTCTTCGCCCTCGCCTTCCGCGACCGCGCCCACGGCCTCGCCGTCGGCGGCGACTACCGCGCCGACCAGCCCTCCCCGCAGGCCGCCGCGACCACCGGGGACGCCGGCCGCACCTGGCGGCCCGCCGCCACGCCCCCGCCCGCCTACCGCTCCGGGGTGACCTGGCTCCCGCACAGCCGTACCGCCGCCCTCGCGGTCGGCCCCACCGGCACGGACCTCACCACCGACGCGGGCCGCACCTGGCGCACGCTCGACACGGGCTCGTACGACACCGTGGACTGCACGCCCGACCTCGGCTGCTGGGCCGCCGGCGAACAGGGCCGCGTGGCCCGCCTGGAGAACTGAGCCGACCTGCGACCGACTCCGCGAGAAGGCCGGGCGACGGGGCGTCCGGGGGCGCTCGGGCATGGACAAGAGCCGGTTGCGGCGCGTCCTCGACACCGCGGAGGGCTGACGCGCGGGGCCCGAGAACAAGATCGCGGGCCCGCCCCCGGGAGCCGTACGCTCAGCCCCACTATGACGACCGTAAGCGTTCCCGCGGGCTGGCCCGCGACCGAGGAGGAGGCCCGCGCCGTCCAGGACGAGCTGCGGGCCCGGGTGGTGCTCGACGAGCCGGGGCCGCCGCCCGGGACGGGACGGGTGACCGGCGTCGACGTCGCCTACGACGACGAGCGGGACGTCGTCGCGGCCGCGGCCGTGGTGCTGGACGCCGCGAGCCTGGACGTCGTCGCCGAGGCCACCGCCGTCGGGCGGATCTCCTTCCCCTACGTGCCCGGACTGCTCGCCTTCCGCGAGATCCCCACCGTGCTCGCCGCCCTCGAGGCCCTGCCCTGCCCGCCCGGCCTGGTCGTGTGCGACGGCTACGGCCTCGCCCACCCCCGCCGCTTCGGCCTCGCCAGCCACCTCGGCGTCCTCACCGGCCTGCCCACGATCGGCGTCGCCAAGAACCCCTTCGCCTTCGCCTACGACGACCCGGACGCCCGCCGCGGATCCGCCTCACCGCTGCTGGACGGCGGCGACGAGGTCGGCCGTGCCCTGCGCACCCGGGAGGGCGTCAAGCCGGTCTTCGTGTCCGTCGGCCACCGCGTGACCCTGGACGCCGCCTGCGCCCACACCCTCGCCCTGACCCCGCGGTTCCGTCTCCCGGAGACGACCCGCAGGGCCGACGCGCTGTGCCGGCAGGCGCTTCAGGAGGCGACGATCCGCCACTGACCCACCTCGCGGTACTCCGAGTCGTAGACGGGCGAACCGTCTCCGGGCTCCATGGCGTAGTGCCCGAGGTTCCCGCCCCAGTACCGCAGGATCCGCCCCAGTTCGCCCACCGTGTCCTGGGCCGACGCCCCGTCGTCCACGGTGACCTCGAGAACGAACTTCATGCCGCTCAACTCCCTTCGCTGCAGCGCTTCAACGCCGCTGACCATTGCTTCAATCGTTTCATTGAAGTCCTTGTTGGCACTTTGCGGCGAAGGACAAGCGGGAAGCCGGGGGAGTGGGGCGTCAAGTCTCAAATGGGGGGCGGGGCGCAGGCGTACGTCCTGAGTACGTCGACTGAGTACGTCGTCTGAGTATCCGTACGGATGTGCGCCCGGCCCTCGCCCCGGCAGGCTGGGCCGCATGACGACGCACCGCGCCCCGAAGCCCCTCGCCGACCCGAACCGCCCTGTCGAGCGCGCCGTGAACGCCGCGCTCGTCCTCGCCGTCCTGGCGGGGCTGGGCTGGATCGTCGGGATGGTCTACACGCTGGTGCAGTGGCCTATGTAGTGGCCTATGGAGTGGCTTCTGCGGTGGTCGCCTCTGCGGTGGCCTGTGCAGTGGCTTTTCGCGGTGGCCCTTCAGGCCGGCGTCAGCGGATCGCCGCCACCCGGAAGCGGATGCCGGCCCGGATCAGCCGCTCGGTCAGCGCGTCGCCCATCGCCTCGACCGTGGTGACCTGACCCGCCGTCGGCGGGAGGTCGTCGCAGGCGAGGGACAGCGCCCCCTCGGCGAACATCTTCGCCGTCTCGTCGTAGCCCGGGTCCCCGCCCGCGACCTCCGTGTACACCCGTCGGCCGCCGCCCTCGCCGACGAACCGCAGCGAGAACCAGCTCCGCGCCCGCTTCTGCGCGCTCGGCCCCTCGCCGGGCTTGAGCCGCTCCGACAGCCAGCGCCGGGCGGGCGGCAACTGGGCGGCCGCGACGAGCGTCCCGACGGCCGCGACCCCGCCCACGGCGACCGGCAGCCGCCGTACGGCCGCGTAGTGGCGGTAGCGGAAGTCGGGGCCGTAGCGCTCCAGCGCCTTCGCCGAACGGCGCACGATCTGCGGGTCGATGGTCGGCAGCGGCAGCGCCCAGGCGCCGACCTCCGGGGCGAACCGGGGCGCGCCCACCGGCGCCGTGGCGCGGCGGCCCACCAGCCGCGGTTCGTGCCGTCCCCGCTCCCGCGCGGCCGCCGCCATCTGCCGGCCGCGCGCGAACTGGCCCAGCGCGGAGGCGAACGTGCCGCCCGAGAAGGCGGCGTCGGCGGTCACGAAGCCGTCCACGGTCAGCGGTACGCCCTGAGGAAGCTGTCGGACGGTGAAGTACACGCCCAGGTCGTGCGGGGCCGAGTCGAAGCCGCAGGCGTGCACCAGGCGGGCGCCCGTCTCCCGCGCGCGTGCGTCGTGCCGCACGTACATCAGGTCCACGAACTCCGGCTCGCCGGTGAGGTCGACGTAGTCGGCGCCGGTGTCCGCGCAGGCGGCCACCAGTTCCTCGCCGTGGCGCACATACGGGCCGACCGTCGTGGCCACCACGCGCGCGTGCTCCGCGAGGGCGCGCAGCGACGCCGGGTCCGCGACGTCGGCCCGCAGCAGGCCCAGGTCCGCGACGCCGAGCCGTTCGCGCAGCCGCCGCAGCTTCTCCTCGTCGCGGCCGGCGATCGCCCAGCGCAGTCCCTCGGGCGCATGGGCGGCGAGGTACTCCGCGGTGAGCGTCCCGACGAAGCCCGTGGCCCCGAAGAGCACGATGTCGTACGGACGGTCCGTCCTCTTCAGCCTGCTCATGACACCCCTCTGCTCATGACACGCCTCTGCTCGTGACACCCCTTGGCCGGTACAGCCCGCGCCGCCGTCGGTGGCTGAGGCTAGCGTGAGGAGTGCGCGTGTCGGCCCCGGGCCTGCCGGGATGCCCGCATCCTAGAGTGGCCAAGCGCTTGCTCGCTCCGGTCGGGTTCACGTCGGTCCACGTCTTGTGCCCACTGGGACGTGTTCTTAGCATCATTGGTGTTACATCAGTTGTGTCACAGCAAGGGGGCTGGATGACGACGACAGGCACGCCAGGACGCGGCACGCCGGCGCACGCCACGCCGGGGCACGGCCCGCTCGCCGGGGTGCGGGTGGTCGAGCTGGCCGGGATCGGGCCGGGCCCCTTCGCCGCGATGCTCCTCGCGGACCTCGGCGCCGACGTCGTCCGCGTGGACCGCCCCGGCGGCCCCTCCCTCGCGGTCGACCCCGCCCACGACGTCACCAACCGCAACAAGCGCTCGGTGGTCGTCGACCTCAAGGCGCCGGACGGCCCCGCGCGCGTCCTCGACCTCGCCGCCCGCGCCGACGTGCTGATCGAGGGCAACCGGCCCGGCGTCGCCGAGCGCCTCGGCGTGGGCCCCGAGGACTGCCACGCCCGCAACCCGCGGCTCGTCTACGGCCGGATGACCGGCTGGGGCCAGGAGGGCCCGCTCGCCCACCGCGCCGGCCACGACGTCGCCTACCTCGCCCTCACCGGCGCCCTCGGCATGATCGGCGCCCCGGACACGCCCCCGCCCGCCCCCGCCAACCTGCTCGGCGACTACGCGGGCGGCTCCCTCTACCTCGTCGTCGGCGTCCTCGCGGCACTGCACCACGCGCGTGTGAGCGGCGCCGGCCAGGTCGTCGACGCGGCCATCGTCGACGGCGCCGCCCACCTCTCCACGATGATCCACGGCATGCTCGCCGCGGGCGGCTGGCAGGACCGGCGCGGCGCCAACCTCCTCGACGGCGGCTGCCCCTACTACGGCACCTACGAGACCGCCGACGGCAGGTACATGGCGGTCGGCGCGCTGGAGCCGCAGTTCTACGACGCGTTCGTGGGCCTCCTCGGCCTCGAGGACTTCCGTGAGGCCCGCAAGGACTGGACCCGCTGGGGAGAGCTGCGCGAGGCCGTCGCCGCCCGCTTCAAGTCCCGTACCAGGGACGAGTGGACGGCCCTCTTCGAGGACACGGACGCGTGCGTCGCGCCCGTGCTGTCGCTGCGCGAGGCCCCGCACCACCCCCACCTCGCCGCCCGCGCCACCTTCACCGACCACGGCGGCATCACCCAGCCCGCCCCCGCGCCCCGCTTCTCCGCGACCCCCACGGCGATCCGCAGCGGGCCCGCGCTGCCCGGCGCGGACACGGCGGACGTGGCGCGCGACTGGGACATACCCCGGCTCGCGCAGGACTCCCCGCAGCACGGCGACTGACTCCGCGCCGGCCCGGCCCACCCTCCCCGAAAGGTTCACCAGTGAGCACCGAAGCGTACGTGTACGACGCGATCCGCACCCCGCGCGGCCGCGGCAAGGCGAACGGCGCCCTGCACGGAACGAAGCCCATCGACCTCGTCGTCGGCCTCATCCACGAACTCCAGAGCCGCTTCCCCGGCCTGGACCCGGCCGCGATCGACGACATCGTGCTCGGCGTCGTCGGCCCCGTCGGCGACCAGGGCTCCGACATCGCGCGCATCGCCGCGATCGCGGCCGGCCTGCCGGACACCGTGGCGGGCGTGCAGGAGAACCGCTTCTGCGCCTCGGGCCTGGAGGCCGTCAACCTGGCCGCCGCCAAGGTCCGGGCGGGCTGGGAGGACCTGGTCCTCGCGGGCGGCGTGGAGTCGATGTCCCGGGTGCCCATGGCCTCGGACGGCGGCGCCTGGTTCAACGACCCGATGACCAACCTGGCCGTCAACTTCGTGCCGCAGGGCATCGGCGCCGACCTCATCGCCACGATCGAGGGATTCTCGCGGCGCGACGTCGACGAGTACGCGGCCCTCTCGCAGGAGCGGGCGGCCACGGCCTTCAAGGACGGCCGCTTCGCGCGCTCCGTCGTGCCGGTCAGGGACCGCAGCGGCCTCGTCGTCCTCGACCACGACGAGCACCCGCGCCCCGGCACCACCGCCGACTCCCTCGGCAAGCTGAAGCCGTCCTTCGCCGACATCGGCGAGCTGGGCGGCTTCGACGCCGTGGCCCTGCAGAAGTACCACTGGGTGGAGAAGATCGACCACGTCCACCACGCGGGCAACTCCTCCGGCATCGTCGACGGGGCCTCCCTGGTCGCGATCGGGTCGAAGGAGGTCGGCGAGCGCTACGGGCTCACCCCGCGCGCGCGGATCGTCTCCGCCGCCGTCTCCGGATCCGAGCCGACCATCATGCTCACCGGCCCCGCGCCCGCCACCCGCAAGGCCCTCGCCAAGGCCGGTCTGACCATCGACGACATCGACCTCGTCGAGATCAACGAGGCGTTCGCGGCCGTCGTCCTGCGCTTCGCGCGGGACATGGGCCTGTCCCTGGACAAGATCAACGTCAACGGCGGCGCCATCGCGCTGGGCCACCCGCTCGGCGCCACCGGCGCGATGATCCTCGGCTCGCTCGTCGACGAACTGGAGCGCCAGGACAAGCGCTACGGCCTCGCGACCCTCTGCGTGGGCGGCGGCATGGGCATCGCCACCGTCGTCGAGCGCGTCTGAACACCCCGGCGGAACCAAGAGACTTCGCGGCACCAAGAGACTTCTCGGAGAACCTGTCATGACACAGAGCACTGCCATCCGCTGGGAACAGGACCGCACCGGCCTCGTCACCCTCGTCCTGGACGACCCCGACCAGTCCGCCAACACCATGAACGCGGCGTTCCGCGCCTCCCTCGCCGCGGTCGCCGACCGTCTGGAGGCCGAGAAGGACACCGTCCGGGGCGTCATCCTCACCTCCGCCAAGAAGACCTTCTTCGCCGGCGGCGACCTGCGCGACCTCATCCGCGTCACCCCCGAGACCGCCCAGGAGCTGTTCGACGGCGGCCTGGAGATCAAGCGCAATCTCCGCCGCATCGAGACCCTCGGCAAGCCCGTCGTCGCCGCCCTCAACGGCGCGGCCCTGGGCGGCGGCTACGAACTCGCCCTCGCCTGCCACCACCGCGTCGCCCTCGACACCCCCGGCTCCAAGATCGGCTGCCCCGAGGTCACCCTCGGCCTGCTCCCCGGAGGCGGCGGCGTCGCCCGCACCGTCCGCCTGCTGGGCATCGCCGACGCCCTCCTCAAGGTCCTCCTCCAGGGCACCCAGTACAGCCCCCGGCGCGCCCTGGAGAACGGCCTGATCCACGAGGTCGCCGCCACGCCCGACGAACTCCTCGCCAAGGCCCGCGCGTTCATCGACGCCAACCCCGAGTCGCAGCAGCCCTGGGACAGGCCGGGCTACCGCATCCCCGGCGGCACGCCCGCCAACCCCAAGTTCGCCGCCAACCTGCCCGCCTTCCCCGCCACCCTGCGCAAGCAGACCAACGGCGCCCCCTACCCGGCCCCGCGGGCCGTCCTCGCCGCGGCCGTCGAGGGCGCCCAGGTCGACTTCGAGACCGCGCAGGTCATCGAGGGCCGCTACTTCGTCGAACTGGCCGCGGGCCAGACCTCGAAGAACATGATCCAGGCGTTCTTCTTCGACCTCCAGGCCGTCAACTCCGGCGTCAACCGCCCCAAGGGCGTCGCCCCCCGCCAGGTGCGCAAGGCCGCTGTCCTGGGCGCCGGGATGATGGGCGCCGGCATCGCCTACTCGTGCGCCCGCGCGGGCATCGACGTCGTCCTGAAGGACGTCTCCCTGGAAGCCGCTCTCAAGGGCAAGGCCTACTCCGAGCAGCTGTGCGCCAAGGCCGTCTCCCGGGGCCGTACGACCCAGGAGAAGGCGGACGCGCTGCTCGCCCGCATCACGCCCACCGCCGACCCCCAGGACCTGGCCGGCTGCGACGCCGTCATCGAGGCCGTGTTCGAGGACACCTCCCTCAAGCACAAGGTGTTCCAGGAGATCGAGCACGTCGTCGACCCCGACGCCCTGCTGTGCTCCAACACCTCCACCCTGCCCATCACCGCCCTCGCCGAAGGCGTGGAGCGCCAGGACGACTTCATCGGGCTGCACTTCTTCTCGCCCGTCGACAAGATGCCCCTCGTCGAGATCATCAAGGGCGAGCGGACCGGCGACGAGGCGCTCGCGCGCGCCTTCGACCTGGTCCGGCAGATCAAGAAGACGCCGATCGTAGTCAACGACTCGCGCGGCTTCTTCACCTCCCGGGTGATCGGCCACTTCCTCAACGAGGGCGTCGCCATGGTCGGCGAGGGCGTCGAGCCCGCCTCCGTGGAGCAGGCGGCGGCCCAAGCGGGCTATCCGGCCAAGGTGCTGTCCCTGATGGACGAGCTGACGCTCACCCTCCCGCGCAAGATCCGGGCCGAGTCCAAGCGGGCCGTGGAGGAGGCGGGCGGCGTCTGGCCCGGGCACCCCGCCGAGGCCGTCGTCGACCGCATGGTCGACGAGTTCGGCCGCACCGGCCGCAGCGGCGGCGCCGGCTTCTACGACTACGTGGACGGCAAGCGTGCGGGCCTGTGGCCGGGCCTGCGCGAGCACTTCACCCGTCAGGGCGCGGAGATCCCCTTCGAGGACATGCAGGAACGCATGCTCTTCTCCGAGGCCCTCGACACCGTCAAGCTCCTCGAAGAGGGCGTGCTGACCTCCGTCGCCGACGCCAACATCGGCTCCCTCTTCGGCATCGGCTTCCCCGGCTGGACCGGCGGCGTCCTGCAGTACATCAACGGCTACGACGGCGGCCTCCCCGGATTCGTGGCACGCGCGCGTGAACTCGCCGACCGTTACGGCGACCGCTTCACCCCGCCCGCCCTGCTGGTGGAGAAGGCGGAGAAGGGGGAGCCCTTCACGGACGGTCGCTGACGGCCCGCGCGGTCACCGTCCGGCGGACCCGGCGGACCCGGCGGACCCGGCGGACCCGGCGGACCCGCCGGACCCGCCGGATCCGTTGGACCCGCCGGATCCGTCGAACCCCCGGACTGTGACCGCGCCCCGCTCCGCCCCCGACTCCGCTCCGACCACGACTCCGCTGCCGGTCCGCCTACGACTCCGCCTACGACTCCGCCTACGACTCCGCCTACGACTCCGTGAGCCACTGCCGCAGCTCCTCCCGCAGCGACCGCTGGAACGTCGTCAGCAGGGCCTGCACCACCAGCGGCCGCATGTGCGCGCTCAGTGACTTCACGTCCTGAGCCGCGCGCTCCGCCACCGCCTCCCGCAGCAGCCGCGACAGCTCGTGCGCCGCCGCGCGCGAGTGCTCCAGCAGCACCTCCCGCGCCGCGAGGACCACCTCCGGCGACAGCGGTACGTCGAGCAGCTCGACGCCGAGCCGCAGGAGGCCCGCGTCGACCCGGTAGGCGTCGTCCTCGGGCGCGACCACGCCCATGGCGGTCAGCCGCCGTACGTCCTCGTCGGTCAGCTCCCGGCCGGCCAGCCGGTACAGCTCCTCCTGGGAGAGGGCCTCCGGCGGGTCCGGCGCCCAGGAGGCCACCACGGCCCGGTGGATGGCGAGGTCCTGTGCGTCGAGACCCGGCGGCAGCTGCCCCAGATAGCGCTCGATCGCCGCCAGGGTCATGCCCTGCCGTTGCAGCTCCTCGATCAGCTCGAGCCGGGCGAGGTGCTCCGGGCCATAGCGCCCCACCCGGCGCGGACCGATCACCGGCGGCGGCAGCAGACCCCGGGTGCTGTAGAACCGCACGGTCCGCACCGTGACCCCGGCCCGCGCGGCCAGCTCGTCGACCGTGAGGGCCGGCTCCTCGCTCTCGATCGTCATGTGCAGCAGTATCGCTGTCGCACCAGTGCTGTGACACCCACTGCGCCCCCAGAGCACCCGACCGTGGGAGAGAGCACCCCACCCTGTGAGAAGTGACGCTCTGTGACATGGGCCACCGCATGATCGCCGACGGCTCTGGGAAGCTGCTGCCTTGGTCTGTGCCCCTACCCGGGAGCCGCGGGCCACGACCGTACGGACACCCGGGCGCACCACGCCCGGGCGCACCAGAGAGTGGTACCACCCGTGAGCAAGGACACCGTGCGCACGGCCGAAGTCGCCGCCCACCCCCAGGCGACCGCGACCCCCGCGGACGCGGGCGACGCCGGCTACAGCAAGGCCCTCAAGCACCGCCACGTCAACATGATCGCCATCGGCGGCGCCATCGGCACCGGCCTCTTCCTGGGCGCCGGAGGACGCCTCCACAACGCGGGCCCCGCGCTCGCCGTCGCCTATCTGATCTGCGGCGTCTTCGCGTTCTTCGTCGTCCGCGCCCTCGGTGAGCTGGTGCTCTACCGGCCCTCTTCCGGCTCCTTCGTGTCCTACGCGCGCGAGTTCCTCGGCGAGAAGGGCGCCTATGTCGCCGGCTGGATGTACTTCCTGAACTGGTCGACGACCGGCATCGCCGACATCACCGCGATCGCCCTCTACACGCACTACTGGAGCATGTTCACGAGCATCCCCCAGTGGGTGCTCGCCCTGATCGCGCTCGCCGTGGTGCTGGCGGTGAACCTGATCTCGGTGAAGATCTTCGGCGAGATGGAGTTCTGGTTCGCGATCGTCAAGGTCGCCACCCTCGTGGCCTTCATGTGCGTCGGCATCTTCCTGCTCGCCACCCAGCACGAGGTGGGCGGCCAGAAGCCGGGGCTCGGCGTGATCACGGACCACGGCGGCGTTCTCCCGCACGGCCTGATGCCCGTCGTCCTCGTCATGCAGGGCGTGATCTTCGCGTACGCCGCCCTGGAGCTGGTCGGCGTCGCCGCGGGCGAGACCGCCGAGCCGGAGAAGGTCGTCCCGCGCGCGGTGAACTCGATCATGTGGCGCGTGGGCCTGTTCTACGTCGGCTCCGTCGTCCTGCTCGCCCTGCTGCTGCCCGGCTCGGTCTACTCGGCCGGCGAGAGCCCCTTCGTCACGGTCCTGTCGAAGATCGGCGTCTCCGGCGCCGGCGACGTCATGAACCTTGTCGTCCTGACCGCCGCCATGTCCTCGCTGAACTCCGGCCTGTACTCCACCGGCCGCATCCTGCGCTCCATGGCCATGGCGGGCTCGGCCCCGAAGTTCACCGCCCGCATGAACCGCAGCCAGGTCCCCTACGGCGGCATCCTGCTGACCTGCGGAGTCTGCGTCCTCGGCGTCGGCCTGAACTTCCTCATGCCCGACCAGGCCTTCGAGATCGTGCTGAACATCGCCTCCCTCGGCATCATCAGCACCTGGGTGATCATCATGGTCTGTCACCTGGTCTTCGTCCGCCGCGCCGAGGCGGGCCTGCTCGCCCGCCCCGACTTCCGGCTGCCCTTCAGCCCGGTCACGGAGATCGTCACGATCGTCTTCCTGATCGCCGTCCTCGGCCTGATGTGGAACGACCCCGAGGTCGGCCGCAAGACCCTCCTGCTCATCCCGGTGATCGCGGCCGCCCTGGTCGGCGGCTGGTTCGCGGTCCGCAGCCGGGTCTCCAGGACCGCGGACCAGGAGCTCTCGCAGCTCACTCAGAAGACGAAGTAGCAGGCCAGAGGTGGCAGGCCAGCCGTGCCAGGCCAGAAGTAGCAGGTCAGGGCCACTGTCAGTGGCATCGCCTACGGTGGCGTCATGTCGGAGATCACATACGTCCGGGGTGACGCCACCGTTCCCTCGGTGAAGGGCGTCAAGGTGATCGCCCATGTCTGCAACGACCTGGGGGGTTGGGGAAAGGGCTTCGTCCTGGCGCTGTCGCGCCGCTGGCCGGAGCCGGAGGCGGCCTACCGCGCCTGGCACCGCGAGCGCGCCTCCAACGACTTCGGCCTGGGCGCGCTCCAGCTCGTCCAGGTGAAGCCCGACGTGTGGGTCGCCAACATGATCGGCCAGCACGGCACCCGGACGGGCAGCAAGGGCGTCCCCGTGCGCTACGAGGCGATCGACGCGGCCCTGGCCCGCCTGGCCGACCGGGTGCTCGAACTCGGAGCGTCGGTGCACATGCCCCGCATAGGCTGCGGACTGGCCGGCGGCAAGTGGTCCCGCGTCGAACCGCTCGTCACCGAGCGGCTGGTGAGGCGGGGCGTGGCGGTGACGGTGTACGACCACGGGGAGGGGTAGCGCACATGCAGGGGGAGAACGACCGGCGGGACATCGACCGGCGGGACATCGACGTCCTGGTCCTGGGCGGGGCAGGCGTGGACACGATCGTGTACGTACCGGAGCTGCCGCTTCCGTACGCCGACAGCTATCTGATCGACAGCGGGATCCGCACCCGCGCCGGACAGACCGGCGACTTCGTCGCCCTGGGCCTCGCCGCCCTCGGCCTGCGCACCCACCATCTGGACTTCCTCGGCGACGACCCCGAGGGCGACCTGGTCCGCGCCCTGCACCGGGACCGGGGCATCGGCCTCACCGCCGTCCCGCAGCCCGCCGGCACCAAGCGGGCGGTCAACCTCGTCGGCCCGGACGGCCGCCGGCTCTCCCTGTACGACACGAGCCGCGGGCGCCCGGACGACCGGTTCCCCGAGGACACCCTGCGCACCCTGGCCGGGGCGAGCCGTCACGCGCACGTGTCCATCACCCACCCCTGCGCCGAGGCCCTGCCCGTGCTCCGGGAGACCGGCGTCAGCCTCTCCACCGACCTGCACGACTGGGACGGCGAGAACCCCTACCACCGGGCCTTCGCGCGGGAGGCGGACGTCGTGTTCGTCTCCGCCGCCGCCCTGACCGACCCCGAGGCGACGATGCGCCGGATCGCCGAGCAGGGCCGCGCCGAAGCGGTCGTCGCGACGGCCGGCGCCGAGGGCGCGTATCTGCTGGCCGGGGGCGAGCTGACCCGTATACCGGCCGTCCCGCCGCCCGGTCCGGTCGTCGACTCCAACGGCGCGGGCGACGCCTTCGCCGCCGCCTACCTCTTCGGCCGTCTCGACGGCGAGCCGCCGCGCCGGTGCGCACTGCTCGGCGCGGTGGCCGGGGCGTACGCGTGCACGGTGCCGTCCACCGAGAGCGCGGCCCTCTCCCGAGCCGACCTCCTGGCCCGAGCCGACCTCCTGGCCCGAGCGGCCGACTCGGAGGCGGCGCCCGGGCGATAGCCGCGCCCGGTCGGTCCGCTGGTCACCCGCTGGTCGCCGGTGCTCACTTCGGCAGCCCGCGCCTGAGCCTTCTGCGGTCGCCCAGGGCCGCCGCCGCCCAGCCGGCCCAGGCGGCGCAGCTGCCCAGGACGAGGAACCACGGCATGAAGCCCGAGTTCTCCTCGTCGTTGCTCAGCCACCACAGCACGAGGGCCGGTGGTCCCAGGGCGGCCAGGGGACCGAGCAGCCACCAGTTCAGAAAGGTGCGCAGTATCTCGCCGCCCTTGAGCGGGGTCTCCTCGTGCACCGTGTGCGTCGTGCCGTCGACGGTCAGGCGATGGCGGCGCAGCGGAAACACGGGCAGGTCGAACACCACGGCCCACTGGGTGGCATGGTGGCTTCCGTCGCGGTTCGGGTAGCTGTAGCCGCGATACTTGGTGCCGATCCCCATCCGGGTCGACATGGGTCAGTTCTGTCTGCGCCTTGCGGCCGTCAGTCCGATCACGCCGACGAGGGCGACCAGCGAGCCCAGCAGGGTCAGGACGGGCACCTGGCCGATCAGCCCGATGCCCAGCCCCACCGCCCCGACGAGCGTGAGCACTCTCCACAGTCCCAGACCCTCGTTGCTGTTCCCCGCACCGGCCATGGCCCTCTCCCCACTGTCTCCGCGATCCCTGGCCACCTTGCTACCCAGAACCGCCGCGAATCAGACAGGAGTTCGGGATGTTCCGGGAGGTTTTCGCAGCGAGGCCGGGCTCACTCCTCGGGGACGCCGTGATCGACGCCGTGGTGGACGTCGTTCGTCGCCGCGATCTTCTTCCATGACCTCGGCTGCGCGGGCGCGGCCGACGTCCGGGCGATCGACGCGGTCCGCGCGGCCGGCGCCGCCGGCTTCGTCGGCTGGAACAGCCAGGTGTCGAACAGTGCGCCCAACTGCTTGCCGGAGACCTGCTCGGCGTACCGCTGGAAGTCGGCGACGGACGCGTTGCCGTACGCGTGACTCTGCGGCCAGCCCTTCAGGACGGCGAAGAACGCGTCGTCGCCGACCTCGCCCCGCAGCGCCTGCACCGCGAGCGCGCCCCGGTCGTAGACGGCGAGGTCGAACTGGTTGTCCGGGCCCGGGTCGCCCGGCTTCACCGTCCAGAAGGCGTCGTCGGCCGGGTGCGAGGCGTACACGTAGTCCGCGAGCTCCTGCGCCGTGCCCTCGTCCTCGTGCTCCGACCACAGCCACTGCGCGTACCGGGCGAAGCCCTCGTTGAGCCAGATGTCCTTCCAGCCCTTGAGGGACACGGAGTCGCCGTACCACTGGTGCGCCAACTCGTGCACCACCACGGAGGTGTTGGAGCCGCTCGCGAACTGGCGCGGGCTGTAGTAGACGCGGGTCTGCGTCTCCAGGGCGAACCCGGTGGTGGTGTTCGGCACGTATCCGCCGGCGGAGCTGAACGGATACGGCCCGAAGTAGCCGCTCAGCCAGTCGACGATCTCCCCGGTCCGCTCCACGCTCGCCCGCGCGGCCCCGTCGTTCGCGCCGAGGTCCTTGCTGTAGGCGTTGACGACGGGCACACCGCCCTCCGACGTGCCCGTCGTGACGTCGAACTTCCCGATCGCCAGCGTGGCCAGGTAGGTGGCCTGCGGCTTGTCGGACCGCCAGTTGTAGCGGGTCCAGCCGAGGCGCGAAGTCGTCGACTGGAGCGTGCCGTTGGAGAGGGCCTGGGTGCCGTCCGGCACGGCCACGGACACGTCGTAGGTCGCCTTGTCGAGCGGGTGGTCGTTGCTCGGGAACCACCACCAGGCCGCCTCGGGCTCGTCCGCCGCGACCGCGCCGTCGGGCGTGCGGTGCCAGGTGGAGAAGCCGTACGCGCTCTTCGTCGACGGCACCCCGCTGTAGCGGACGACGACCGTGACGGACGTGCCCTTCGGCAGCGGGTTCTTCGGAGTGACCACCAGCTCGTGCTCGCCGGACGTGGTGAACGAGGCCGTGGCGCCGTTGACCCGCACCTCGCTGACGTCCAGCAGGAAGTCCAGGTCGAAGCTCGACAGGTCCTGGGTGGTCTTCGCCAGGATCGTCGCCGTCCCCGCCAACTCGTCCGTGGCCGGCTGGTAGGTCAGCCGCAGGTCGTAGTGGGAGACGTCGTAGCCGCCGTTGCCGTAGGCCGGGTAGTAGGGGTCGCCGATGCCCGGCGCGCCGGGGGAGAGGGGCGCGGCCGATGCCGGGATCGCCAGCAGCAGGGACGCGGCCGCGAGTGCGCCCGGCGCGATGATTCTGCGGTGCACGAAAGCTCCAAGTCGTAGGGGCCCGAAGTCTGTTCGGAGCCTATTCAGTCGCTGTGCCCCGGAACCTGTCCACCGCCCCACCTGTCACACGATCGCCATTCGGCCGCCATGACCGAACCACCCTCATGGGCGTGTTCCGGCCACAGCCGCCACGGATGTCCAGATGTCCCCCTGCGGGGCGCAGCTGCCCTCTTCTGCACGGGAGTTGACGGGGGTACCGTCCGCCGCATGCCGACACGCATGCGCTTCACGATCTGGAGACCGCTCGCGACCGCCGTCGTCACACTGCTGGCAGCCGCCCTCCTCACCCCGGCAGCGGCCCAGGCCACACCTCGCGAGAGCCGACCCGTCTACTCCTACGACAACGCCGTCCGCGAAGCCGTCTGGGTCGACACCGGACTCGACGGCGACGACGACGGAAAGCCGGACCGCGTCGCCGTCGACATCGTCCGCCCCGGCGAACCCGCCGCACAGGGCCGCAAGGTGCCCGTCATCATGGACGCCAGCCCCTACTACTCCTGCTGCGGCCGCGGCAACGAGAGCCAGCGCAAGACGTACGACGCGAACGGCGACGTCGTCCAGATGCCGCTGTTCTACGACAACTACTTCGTGCCCCGCGGCTACGCCTTCGTCGGCGTCGACCTCGCCGGAACCAACCGCTCCGACGGCTGCGTCGACGTCGGCGGCCGCTCCGACGTCCAGTCCGCGAAGGCCGTCGTCGACTGGCTCAACGGCCGCGCCAAGGCCTACACCACCCGTACCGGCGCCACCACCGCCAAGGCGACCTGGACCAACGGCAGAACCGGCATGATCGGCAAGAGCTGGGACGGCACCATAGCCAACGGCGTCGCCGCCACCGGCGTGAAGGGCCTGAAGACCATCGTCCCGATCAGCGCCATCTCCTCCTGGTACGACTACTACTTCGCCCAGGGCGCACCCCTCTACGACTCCGGCCCCGACTGGCTCTCCGACTACGTCGACAGCCCCGCGGCCCGCGCCAAGTGCGCCGCCGTGCAGCGCAGGCTCGTCGACGAGGCCCCGCGCACCGGCGACCGGACCGGCCTGTGGACCGAGCGGGACTACGTCAAGGACGCGTCCAAGGTGAAGGCCAGCGTCTTCCTCGTGCACGGCATGCAGGACCTCAACGTACGCACCAAGCACCTCGGCCAGTGGTGGGACGCCCTCGCGAAGAACGGCGTCGAGCGCAAGATCTGGCTCTCCCAGACCGGCCACGTCGACCCCTTCGACTTCCGCCGCACCGCCTGGGTGGACACCCTGCACCGCTGGTTCGACCACGAACTCCTCGGCTACGACAACGGCATCGACCGCGAACCCATGGCCGACGTCGAACGCCACCCCGACCAGTGGGTCACCTCGACCGTCTGGCCGCCGCGCGGCACACAGACCACCACCCTGCGTCCGTCGACCGGCGTCCAGCCCGGAGTCGGCGCTCTCGGTCTGCGCAAGGGCGAGGGCACCGCGGCCTTCACCGACGACCCGGGGCTCGACGAGACCGACTGGGCCGCCCAGATCGACACGCCGACCCCCGCCAAGGCCGGCTTCGTCACCGGGCCCCTCACCCGTGACCTGCGCGTCTCCGGCTCCTCCAAGGTCACCGTCACCGCGACGCCCACCACCGCCACCGCCCACCTGACCGCCGTCCTCGTCGACCTCGGCCCCGACACCGTCCGCGACTACGGCGCGAGCGGCGAGGGCATCGCCACCCTCACCGACCGCACCTGCTGGGGCGCGAGCACGGCCGGCGACAGCGCCTGCTTCAAGGAGACGAAGGCCAGGACCGCCGACGTCACCGCCACCGTCGTCAGCCGCGGCTGGGCCGACCTCGGCACGTACGCCGACCCGGGCAAGGGCGTTCCGCTGACCCCGGGCAAGGCGTACACGATCACCCTCGACCTGGCCGCCACCGACCACGTCGTACCGAAGGGCCACCGGCTCGCCCTGATCGTCGCGGGCACCGACAAGGACCTCATCGACCCGCCCGCCGACACCCCGACCCTCACCCTGGACCTGTCCCGCACCTCGGCCCGCGTCCCGCTCGTCGGCGGCGCCAAGGCGTTCACCGCGGCCACGTCCGGTTCCGCGGTGAGCTCCACTCCCGGCTCCACGCCCGGTTCCGCCTCCGGCTCCGACGCCGCGCCCCTGGACGGCGTACAGGCGGCGCACACCCCGTACCGGATCCCGTAGGGGAACCGGTCGGCTCAGGAGGAGGCGGCCGGGATCACCAGCCCGGCCGCCTCCTCCGCGCACCCCCACGCCACCGTCACGCCCGCCCCGCCGTGGCCGTAGTGGTGCACCACCGTCCGTCCGTCCGGCAGCCGCTCCCGCTCCAGGCGCACCGCGGGCCGTGCGGGCCGCAGACCGACCCGGTGCTCCAGGATCCGCGCCCCGGCGACCTCGGGCCGCAGCGCCGCGCACCGCCGGACGATCCCCTCGGCCACCGCCGGGTCCGGCTCCAGGGACCAGTCGTCGTCCTGCGCCGTGCCGCCCAGCAGCAGCCGCCCCGGCTGCGGGAAGAGGTAGGCCGGCTCGCCGCCCGTGCCGGTGGAGACGAGCCAGGTGTCGATCCCCGGGTTCTCGACGACCACCAACTGCCCGCGCACGGGCCGTACCGAGGCGTCCGGCACCAGCTCCCGCGCGCCGAGCCCGGTGCAGTTGACGACGACCGGCGCGTCGGCCTCCGCCAGATCGGTCACCGTGCGCTCCTCGACCGAGCCGCCCGCCCGCAGCAGCCGCTCCCGCAGCCACGGCAGCTGCACCGCCATGTCGATCAGCGGCACCCGCGCCCAGATCCCGGTCCCGGCGCCGTACTCCCCTGCCGTGGCCCGGCGCAGCCCGGCGAGCCGGCCGCCCGTCCAGCCCTCGATCTCGGCGAGGTCCGTCTCGCCCTGCACCCCCTCGACCAGACGCACCCCGGTCGCCTCGGGCCGCTCGGCCAGCTTCTCGTAGACCTCCAGCGAGCGCAGCGCCCACGCCCGCGCCGACGCCATCGGCTCGATGTGGTACGGCCACCACAGCGCGCCCGCGACGGCGGAGGTGGTCCGCTCCGCCGGGTCCCGCGTCCAGACCCGGACCCGCAGACCCCGCTCGGCCAGGACGACGGCCGTCGTCAGCCCGATGACCCCGCCGCCGACCACGATCACTTCGTCGCTCGAAAAGGTGTTCACGCCCGGACGGTAGTCGACTGCCCGACCACCCCGCACTGTGACGAGGGCGACGCCGACAGCGACGGCGGGCGACGGCCCCGGGAACCGCTGCGCCGCCCGCCCCCGACGACCACTAGGATCTACGACCTGATGACTGCCACCCTCGTCGCCAAGAACCTCGCCGCCGGGCACGGCGACCGCTCCCTCTTCTCCGGGCTCGACCTCGTCGTCGCCCCCGGAGACGTGATCGGGCTGGTCGGAGCCAACGGCGCGGGCAAGTCCACCCTGCTGAAGCTGCTCGCCGGGCTCACCGCGCCCGAGCAGGGCGAGCTCAGGCTCTCCCCGCCGACCGCGACCGTCGGCCATCTGCCCCAGGAACCCGAGCGCCGCCCCGGCGAGTCCGTGCGGGAGTTCCTCGCCCGTCGCACCGGCGTCGCCGAGGCCCAGCGCACGATGGACGAGGCGACCCAGGCGCTGGTCGACGGCGCGCCGGGCGCCGACGACGCCTATTCGACGAGCCTGGAACGCTGGCTCGACCTCGGCGGCGCCGACCTCGACGAGCGCGCCGAGGAGGTCGCCGACTCCCTCGGTCTCGCCGTGGACCTGGACCAGCCGATGACGTCGCTGTCCGGCGGCCAGGCCGCCCGCGCGGGCCTCGCCTCTCTCCTCCTCTCCCGCTACGACGTCTTCCTCCTCGACGAGCCCACCAACGACCTCGACCTCGACGGCCTGGAGCGCCTCGAACGCTTCGTGACCGGCCTGCGCGCCGGCACCGTCGTCGTCAGCCACGACCGCGAGTTCCTCACCCGCACCGTCACCAAGGTCCTCGAACTCGACCTCGCCCAGCAGCAGATCAACCTCTACGGCGGCGGCTACGACGCCTATCTGGAGGAGCGGGACGTGGCGCGCCGGCACGCGCGCGAGGACTACGAGGAGTACGCCGACAAGAAGGGCGCGCTCCAGGACCGGGCGCAGATGCAGCGGTCCTGGATGGACAAGGGCGTGAAGAACGCGCGCCGCAAGGCGAACAACGACAACGACAAGATCGGCCGCAAGTTCCGCAGCGAGGCCAGCGAGAAGCAGGCCGCGAAGGCCCGGCAGACCCAGCGCATGATCGAACGCCTGGAGGTGGTCGACGAGCCGCGCAAGGAGTGGGAGCTGCGCATGGAGATCGCGTCCGCCCCGCGCTCCGGCGCGGTGGTCGCCACCCTGCGCGACGCCGAGGTACGGCGCGGCGACTTCGCCTTCGGACCGGTGACCCTGCAGATCGACTGGGCGGACCGGGTCGCGGTGACCGGCGCGAACGGCGCGGGCAAGTCGACGCTGCTCGGCGCGCTCCTCGGCCGGATCCCGCTGGACGAGGGGCACGCCGTCCTCGGCTCCGGCGTCCTGGTCGGCGAGGTCGACCAGGCCCGCAAGCTGTTCCACGGCTCCGAGTCGCTGCTGGAGGCGTTCCGCGCGGCCGTCCCCGACACCGAGCCGGCCGAGGTACGCACCCTGCTGGCCAAGTTCGGCCTCAAGTCGGACCACGTCAACCGCCCGGCGGTCACCCTGTCACCGGGTGAGCGCACCCGCGCGGGCCTGGCACTGCTCCAGGGCCGCGGCGTCAACCTCCTCGTCCTCGACGAGCCGACGAACCATCTCGACCTGCCCGCCATCGAGCAGCTGGAGTCGGCCCTCGACGCCTACGAGGGCACGTTGCTGCTGGTCACCCATGACCGGCGGATGCTGGACGCGGTCCATGTCACGCGGCGGTTCGAGGTCGCGGACGGCAAGGTGTCGGAACGCTAGGACCGGCGGGGGCCCGCACCGGGCGGCGGGCCCCCGCCGGGTCTCAGCTCCGGCCCTTCTTGGGGTCGGCCAAGCCCGCGCGCCGCAGCGCGTCCGCCATCGCGCTGTTGGCCGGAGCCGGCGCCTGGCGACCGCCCCGGTCACCGCCGCGCCCCTGCCCCTGGCCTTGACGCTGCTGGCCCTGCCCCTGACCCTGCCCCTGGCCTTGACGCTGCTGGCGCTGCTGCGGGGGGCGGCCCCCGCCTCGCTCGCCCCCGCCGCGCTGCTGGCGCTCCTGCGGGGCCGCCTCGTCGTCCAGCCGGAGCGTCAGCGAGATCCGCTTGCGCGGGATGTCGACGTCGAGGACCTTCACCTTGACGATGTCACCGGGCTTCACGACGTCCCGCGGGTCCTTGACGAACGTCTTCGACAGCGCGGAGACATGCGCCAGACCGTCCTGGTGGACGCCGACGTCGATGAACGCCCCGAAGGCCGCCACGTTCGTCACGACGCCCTCCAGGACCATCCCGGACGCCAGGTCGGAGATCTTCTCCACGCCCTCCTTGAAGGTGGCCGTCTTGAAGGCGGGCCGCGGGTCGCGCCCCGGCTTCTCCAGCTCCTTCAGGATGTCGCTGACGGTGGGCAGACCGAACGTCTCGTCCACGAAGTCGGTCGGCCGCAGCGAGCGCAGCACCGCCGTGTTGCCCACCAGGGAGGCGACCTCCTGGCCGGAGGTCTTCACCATGCGCCGCACCACCGGGTACGCCTCCGGGTGCACGCTGGAGGAGTCCAGCGGGTCGTCGCCGCCGCGGATCCGCAGGAAGCCCGCGCACTGCTCGTACGCCTTCGGGCCGAGCCGCGGCACCTTCTTCAGCGCCGTACGGGAGGAGAACGGGCCGTTGGCGTCGCGGTGCGCCACGATGTTCTCGGCGAGGCCGGAGGTGATGCCGGAGACGCGGGCGAGCAGCGGCGCCGAGGCCGTGTTCACGTCCACGCCGACGCCGTTCACACAGTCCTCCACCACCGCGTCGAGCGAACGCGACAGCTTCACCTCGGACAGGTCGTGCTGGTACTGGCCGACGCCGATCGACTTCGGGTCGATCTTCACCAGCTCGGCCAGCGGATCCTGGAGCCGGCGCGCGATGGAGACGGCGCCGCGCAGCGACACGTCCATGTCGGGCAGCTCCTGCGAGGCGAAGGCGGAGGCCGAGTACACGGACGCGCCGGCCTCGGACACCATCACCTTGGTGAGCGACAGCTCCGGGTGCCTGGAGATCAGCTCGCCGGCGAGCTTGTCGGTCTCACGGGACGCCGTGCCGTTGCCGATGGCGACCAGCTCGACCGCGTGCTCCTTCGCCAGCCGCGCCAGCTTGGCGATGGCCTCGTCCCACTTGTTGGCCGGGACGTGCGGGTAGATCACGTCGGTGCCGACGACCTTGCCGGTCGCGTCGACGACGGCGACCTTCACGCCCGTACGGAAGCCGGGGTCCAGGCCCAGGGTCGCGCGCGTGCCGGCCGGGGCGGCCAGCAGCAGGTCGCGCAGGTTCGCCGCGAAGACGTTCACCGCCTCGTCCTCGGCGGCCGTGCGCAGCCGCAGCCGCAGGTCGATGCCGAGGTGCACGAGGATCCTGGTCCGCCAGGCCCAGCGGACCGTGTCCGTCAGCCACTTGTCGCCCGGCCGCCCGCGGTCGGCGATCTCGAACCGGTTCGCCACGATCCCCTCGTACGACGAGGGACCGGGCTGCTCGGAGGGCTCCTCCGGCTCCAGGACGAGGTCGAGGACGTCCTCCTTCTCGCCGCGCAGCATCGCGAGGATCCGGTGCGAGGGCAGGTCGGTGAAGGGCTCGGCGAAGTCGAAGTAGTCGGCGAACTTCGCGCCCGTCTCCTCCTTGCCGTCGCGGACCTTGGCGGCGAGCCGCCCGCGCACCCACATGCGCTCGCGCAGCTCGCCGATCAGGTCGGCGTCCTCGGAGAACCGCTCGGTGAGGATCGCCCGGGCGCCGTCCAGCGCGGCCTGCGGATCGGCGACGCCCTTGTCGGCGTCGACGAACGCGCCGGCCGCGGCCAGCGGCGCGACGGTCGGGTCGGCGAGGAGGCCCTCGGCGAGCGGCTCGAGACCGGCCTCGCGCGCGATCTGCGCCTTCGTCCGCCGCTTGGGCTTGAACGGCAGGTAGATGTCCTCCAGCCGCGCCTTCGTCTCCGCGCCCCGGATCTGCGCCTCCAGGGCGTCGGTGAGCTTGCCCTGCTCGCGAACCGACTCCAGGATCGCCGTCCGGCGCTCCTCCAGCTCCCGCAGATAGCGCAGCCGCTCCTCGATCGTGCGCAGCTGCGCGTCGTCGAGCATCTCGGTCGCTTCCTTGCGGTAGCGGGCGATGAAAGGCACCGTCGAGCCGCCGTCGAGCAGCTCCACGGCGGACTTCACCTGCCGCTCCCGTACGCCGAGTTCCTCGGCGATCCTGCCTTCGATGGACCTTGCTTCGATGGACCCGGGTGTCGTCACGATCCCGTACCGCCTTCTTCCCTGAGGTTGCGCGGCAATTGTGGCAGGTGGCGCCGACACCCGGGGATCAGGGACGACACAGGAATGGCAGCAAAGGTGGGGAACTCGTCATTGCCGCCCTGACAGGGCTCGCGAAGAATCGTCCCCATGGCGCAGCGCACCGTTCTCGTGGTCCTCTTCGACGGGGTCCAGAGCCTCGACGTGACCGGCCCCGTGGAGGTGTTCGCGGGAGCCGAGCAGCACACTCCGGGCAGCTACCGCATCCGTACGGCCGCCGTGGACGGCGCTGCCGTGCGGACCTCCAGCGGGCTGACCCTCGTTCCGGACGAGTCCCTCGCGCAGATGTCCGAGGGGGCCGAGGCGGCCGAGGCGGCCGGGCCGGACATTCTGCTCGTGCCGGGCGGGCAGGGCACGAGCAGCCCCGATCCGCGGGTCACCGAGTGGCTGCGGGCGCACGGCCCGCGCGCGGGACGGCTGGTCTCGGTCTGCACGGGCGCGGTCCTGCTGGCCGCCGCGGGCCTGCTGGACGGCCGGCGGGCGACCACGCACTGGGCGTACTGCGACGCGCTGGCGCGCGACCACCCGGCCGTCGAGGTCGACCCCGACCCGATCTACGTCCGCGACGGGACCGTCTACACCTCGGCCGGCGTCACCTGCGGCATCGACCTGGCCCTCGCCCTGGTCGAGGAGGACCTCGGCCGGGACGCGGCGCTGGCCATCGCCCGTCACCTGGTCGTCTTCCTGCGCCGGCCCGGCAACCAGGCCCAGTTCAGCGCCCAGCTCGCCGCCCAGACCGCACAGCGCGAACCGTTGCGGGAGGTCCAGCGGTGGATCGCCGAGCATCCGGACGGCGACCTGTCCGTCGAGTCGCTCGCCGGACACGCCCGGCTCTCGCCCCGCCACTTCGCCCGCGCCTTCCGCGACGAGACCGGCATGACCCCCGGCCGCTACGTCGACCGGGTCCGCCTCGAACACGCCCGCCGCCTCCTGGAGGACACCTCCGACGGCGTCGAGGAGATCTCCCGCGCCAGCGGCTACGGCACCCCCGAGGCCATGCGGCGCGCCTTCGTCAAGTCGCTCGGGACACCGCCGGCGGAGTACCGCCGCCGGTTCCGCCCGACAGCCGCCCACTGATCGGCAACCGCTTTCGGATCGGGCAACCGCCTTCAGGAACGGCAACTGCTTTCAGGAACGGCAACTGCTTTCAGGAACGGCAACTGCTTTCAGGAACGGCAACTGCTTTCAGGAACGGCAACTGCTTTCACAAGAGACAACCGCTCTCACAACAGACAACCGCTTTCAGAAGACCGCCAGAAAGGGACACCGATGCAGATCGCCATGGTCGTCTACGACCGCTTCACCGCCCTGGACGTCGTGGGCCCCTACGAGATCCTCAGCCGCCTCCCCGACGCGCGCGTGACCTTCGTCGCCGAACAGGCGGGCGCCGTCCGCAGCGACACCGGGTTCCTCGCCCTCACCGCGGACCGGGCCCTGCACGAGCTGACGAGCCCCGACATCGTCGTGGTGTCCGGCGGCCCCGGCACCTTCGACCAGGTGGAGAACCCGGCCCTGCTGGAGTGGCTGCGCACCGCCGACGCCACCAGCGCCTGGACGACCTCGGTCTGCTCGGGCTCCCTGCTGCTGGCCGCCGCGGGCCTGCTGAAGGGCCGGCGCGCCACCAGCCACTGGGTCGCCCTGGACCTGCTGGAGGGCTACGGCGTGGAGCCGACGGGGGAGCGGGTCGTGACCGACGGCAAGTACGTCACCGCGGCCGGCGTCTCCGCCGGCATCGACATGGGGCTCACCCTGGTCGGCCGGATCGCGGGCGACGAACACGCCCAGGCGGTCCAGCTGTTGACCGAGTACGACCCACAGCCGCCCTACGACGCCGGGTCCCCGCAGAAGGCGCCCGCGCACCTCGTCGAGGAGTTCCGCACGGACAGCCGCTTCAGCCTGACGTAGTCCAGGTGAAACGCGGCTCCCTGCGCTCCAGGAACGCGGTGACGCCCGCCGCGGTGTCGCCGCTGCCGCGGGCCTGCGCGGCCCAGTGGGCGTCCCGGTCCGTGCGCCCGTCGGCGAACTCCTTCGCGGCGGCCTGCGTCAGCTGCGAGCGTGAGGTCAGCACGCGGGTGAACTCCGCGACCCGCTTGTCGAGTTCGTCCGCGGGCAGCACCTCGTCGACCAGTCCCGTGCGCAGCGCCCGCTCCGTGTCGATCAACTCGCCCGAGAACAGCAGGTACTTGGCGGTCGCCGGACCCACCAGCGCCACCAACCGCCGGGTGGCGGAGGACGGGTACACGATCCCGAGCTTCGCCGGGGTCACCCCGAACAGCGCGCCCTCCTCGGCGAACCGCAGATCGCAGGCCGCCGCCAACTGCGCGCCCCCGCCCACGCAGTGCCCCTTCACCGCCGCCAGCGTCGGCTTGGGGAACGCGGCCAGCGCCTCCTCGGCCCGTACCGCCAGCGTCTGCGCCTCGTCCGGCGAATCCTGGAGCGTGGAGATGTCGGCCCCCGCGCAGAAGGTGCCGCCGGCGCCGGTCAGCACCAGCGTCCGTACGCCGGGATCGGCGGCCAGCGCGTCCAGCAGCGGCGGCAGCGCCCGCCACATCGCGGCGGTCATGGCGTTGCGCTTCGCCGGATGGTGCAGGACGACGGTGGCGACCCCGTCGGTGACGCCGTGCAACAGTTCGGGCTCCATGCCAGGGAGCCTAGCCTCCGCCTGCCTGCATGATCACGGCGGTCGGTCGCCGGCAAACCCGTACAACCCGAAAAGTGCGCGAAGGCGGCATGAACGCGACGAGATCGGTCTCGTAGTCGATGGGGTCGTGCGCAGGCGGTCGGAAACGCTCGATAACTGCTGACTTCTGTTCAGCCTTCCGGAGTGGCGTGCTTCGTTGCCAACACTCGACGTGTGGTGACAATCGAGCGCAAGGGTGGCGACCGGACGATGGACAACCACGGGCGCGGGCCCGACCCACGCCCAGAAGGCGGCCGAGAAGGGGGCGCGGACGCGCCTCTCGGACCCGGCGAGGACGCGGCGGCGCGACCGCTACCCTACGAAGGCGTCTGGAGGTTCACCGCGGCGGCCGTGGACGCCTCGGTCCCGCAGGCGCGACACGCGGTACGGGACCTGCTGTACCGCCAGGGAGTGCCCGTCTCGGACGACCTGGCCCAAGGACTCCTGCTGATCGTCTCCGAGCTGGTGACCAACGCCGTACGGCACGCGGCGCTGCTGTCGCCCGTGCTCGCGGTGGAGGTGGCCGTCGGGGCCGAGTGGGTGCGGGTGTCCGTGGAGGACAACCACCCCTACCGCCCGACCGCCCTGGAGGCCGACCACGGCCGGACGGGCGGCCGGGGACTGCTCCTGGTACGGGAGATCGCCAGGGAGGCGGGCGGGGTGTGCGACGTCGAGCACACGGCGGGCGGCGGCAAGGTGATCTGGGCCGCCCTGCCGCTCAAACCCGTGGAAGTCGTCTGACCGCCGGTCCTTCGATCGTCGGCCGTTCGATCGTCGGCCGTTCGATCACCGGCCGTTCGATCGCCTGCAGTCAGGTCACCAGCCGGCCGACGGCCCCGTCAGCTCCCTGACCGCCGGACGGGCCGCGTCCAGGACGGTCATGAACCAGGAGGAGAACGTGTCCTTCGCGTGCCGCTCGGCCAGCTCGGCAGACGTCACGAAGGCCGCGTCGCCGACCTCCTCGGGATCCGGCCGCACCGCGGACTGCACCAGTCCGACGAAGAGGTGGTTGTACTCCTGCTCCACCAGGCCCGAGGCTGGGTCGGGGTGGTTGTAGCGGACCGTGCCCGCCTCGGCCAGCAGCGACGGGGACACGCCCAGCTCCTCGAACGTGCGCCGCGCGGCCGCCGCGAACGGCGCCTCGCCGGGGTAGGGGTGGCCGCAGCAGGTGTTGGACCACACACCGGGGGAGTGGTACTTGCCGAGCGCCCGCTGCTGCAGCAGCAGCCGGCCGCGCTCGTCGAAGAGGAACACGGAGAACGCGCGGTGCAACTGCCCCGGCGGCTGATGGGCGGCGAGCTTCTCCGCGGTGCCGGTCGTGACGCCGTTCTCGTCGACCAGTTCCAGCAAGATCGCGTCCGCGGTGCCGTTCGACGAGCTGTGTGTCGTGGCGGCAGGTGTGATCGGCATACCCATCCTTAACATCGGTCCTCGCGCCCCCCAGTCTGCCGCACGCGCCCGGCACTCCCGGCACTTCGCGCAAACGCGCGCATGTCCTGCGCGCGGCAACGGGGCCCGGTATGTGATCTTGCCCGGGCGATGGGCGGGGAACCGTACGGAACGCTTGTGCGGATTCCCCCTCGGCGGTCGCCCGGCGGCCGGTCGGCGCCGCTCGGCGGGCCGCTCGGTGCCGGCTCGGCGGGCCGCTCAGTGGCAGAGCCGTGCCTCGTGCTGCGCGTGTCCGACCGGCTCCAGCTGGAAGGTGCAGTGCTCCACGTCGAAGTGGTCGCCCAGACAACCCTGGAGCTCGTGCAGCATCTTCTCGTGGCCGATGGCGTTCAGCACGTCCGAGCGCACCACCACATGCGCCGACAGCACCGGCATCCCCGAGGTGATGGTCCAGGCGTGCAGGTCGTGCATGTCCTCCACCCCGTCCAGGGCGAGGACGTGCGCCCGCACCTCCGCCATGTCGACGTCCTTGGGGGCCGACTCCAGCAGCACGTCGAGCGTCTCGCGCAGCAGCTTCACCGTCCGCGGGACGATCATCAGACCGATGACGAGCGAGGCGACCGGGTCCGCGGCCTGCCAGCCGGTGGTCAGGATCACCACCGCCGAGAGGATCACCGCGACCGAGCCCAGCGCGTCCGCGGCCACCTCCAGGAACGCCCCGCGCACGTTCAGGCTCTCCGCCTGGCCGCGCATCAGCAGCGTGAGCGAGATCATGTTCGCGACCAGACCGATCGCGCCGAACACGATCATCAGCCCGCCCTCGGTGGCGGCGGGCGTGAAGAACCGCTGGACCGCCTCGTACAGGACGTAGCCGCCCACCCCGAGCAGCAGCAGACAGTTGGCGAGGGCGGCCAGGATCTCGGCGCGGGCCAGCCCGAAGGTGCGGTTCGCGCTCGGCGGGCGGTTGGCGAAGTGGATGGCGAGCAGCGCCATGCCCAGGCCCAGCGCGTCCGTCGCCATGTGGGCCGCGTCGGCGATCAGCGCGAGGGAGTCCGCGAGCAGCCCGCCGACGATCTCGACCACCATGACGGCGAGCGTGATCGACAGCGCGACGCGCAGCCTGCCGCGGTACGCCGCCGCGGCCGTGCCGGTGGTCGGCGCGTGCGCGTGCGTGTGGCCGTGGTCGTGCCCAGCCCCCATGGAAACAGCCCTTCCGTGTCCGCCGTGTCCGCGGTGCTTCCGCCCGGGGACCGTTCTGCCCTGGAACCACAGTGAACTACGGGTGGGGGGTATCCGGCAACGCGGCACTGAACACCGTTGTCATGTGCCCTGACCTGCGGAAACGAAGCGCAGGTCAGGGCCCCCTCACTTCACTGGCGAGACGTCACGTGCCGTGGTGGAGCAGCCAGCCCTGCCACGCCGACTCGACCATCTCCCGCGTCCCGCGCCGGGCGGTCCACCCCAGCTCCCGGGCGGCCAGCGCGGCCGAGGCCACCGCGCGCGGGGCGTCCCCGGGGCGGCGGCCCTCGACGAGCGCCGGCCGGGCGTCGCCGGTGACCTCGCCGATGAGCGTGACCAGCTCGCGCACCGAGACTCCCTCGCCCCGGCCGATGTTCACCGTGAGGTCGCCGCCGGCGCCCGAGGCGTCCTGGTCGCCCAGCCGCCGGGCCGCCGCGAGATGCGCCTCGGCCAGGTCCGCCACATGGATGTAGTCGCGCACGCAGGTGCCGTCCGGCGTCGGATAGTCGTCGCCGAAGATCCGCGGGGCCTCGTCACGGGTGAGCCGGTCGAAGACCATCGGGACGATGTTGAAGACGCCGGTGTCGGCCAGCTCGGGCGCGGCCGCCCCCGCCACGTTGAAGTAGCGCAGACAGGTCGTCGCGATGCCGTGCGCCCGTCCCGCCGCCCGCACCAGCCACTCTCCGGCCAGCTTGGTCTCGCCGTACGGGTTCACCGGGGCGCACGGGGTGTCCTCCGTGATGAGGTCCACGTCCGGGTTGCCGTAGACGGCCGCGGACGAGGAGAACAGGAACCGCCGGACGCCTGCCTCGGCGACCGTCTCCAGGAGCGTGGCCAGGCCGCCCACGTTCTCCCGGTAGTAACGGGTGGGCTGCGCCACGGACTGGGCGACCTGCTTGTGGGCGGCCAGGTGCACCACGCCCGTCACCGCGTGCTCGGCGAGGACGCGCCCGAGCAGCGCCGCGTCCAGGGACGAGCCCGCCACGAGCGGCACGTCCGCCGGGAGGCGCTCCGCGGCCCCGGTCGAGAGGTCGTCCAGCACGACGACGCGCTCCCCGGCCCCGGTCATCGCCCGCGCCACGTGGGCCCCTATGTATCCGGCTCCGCCGGTGATCAGCCAGGTCATGGCCGTCCACCCTATGTCGACACCCCGGCCCGGTGTGCAATGTCCCGGATGTCCCCTCTGGGGGGCGCGGTTTGTGGGCGGGGCCGTCGATCACCGATGATGATCTCGGCAAAGGCCGGTTCAAGCGCCGGTGCAAGCGACGTGCGAGTGAGGCGTGAGCCGAGCCGTCCGACCTTGTCGATCGGAGCTGAACGGCCGGTGAACGCGGCCTTCCCGGCATCCGATAGCCTCTGCCGACATGCCGCCCGCCCGGCCCCGCCCGGCGCAGCCAAAGGGCGCCCCCATCGTGCACACGACCGACGCGGACGCGTCGGTACCCAGGGAGTGAGTTCGGTTTGCCGACCGCCATCCTCACCGGCTCGCCGGTCCCCGGTTCGTCGATCGAGGGCGACCTGCGGTCCCTCGGCTTCGACGTCCGGGCCGCCGCCGACGCCGCCGACGCCGAGACGCTCCTCGCCGCCGTACCGGGCGACCAGCGCGTCGCCGTCGTCGACGCCCGCTTCGTGGGCCACCCCCACGCGCTGCGCCTGGGCCTCACCGACCCCCGCTTCCCGCTCGCCGCGATCCCGGGCGCGCTCACCGCTCAGCCCGGCGGCCGCCAGGCCCTGACCCGCGCGCTGGCCCGCGAGACCTCCGGGAGCGGCGGCGCCGCCCATGGGGGCGCCCCCGCTCGAGCGAAGTCGAGCGTGGGGGACGTCGACAGCCTTCCCGACCACGTGGTCACCGCCCTCGACGCCGACGACGCCGACGTGCACCGCCCCGAGCTCGGCAGCCTGGTCGCCGTCGTCCCCGCCGACCCGCAGGCCCGCAACGAGGCACGGCAGGCCGTCGCCGCCGTCGACGACGAGGCCGTACGTCTGAAGTCGGCCGTGAAGGCCCGCGACGGCTTCTTCACCACCTACTGCATCAGCCCGTACTCCCGCTACATCGCCCGCTGGTGCGCCCGCCGCGGCCTGACCCCGAACCAGGTCACCACCGCCTCGCTGCTCACCGCGCTGATCGCGGCCGGCTGCGCGGCCACCGGCACCCGCGCGGGCTTCGTCGCGGCCGGCGTCCTGCTGATCGCGTCCTTCGTCCTGGACTGCACCGACGGCCAGCTCGCCCGCTACTCCCTGCAGTACTCCACGCTCGGCGCCTGGCTCGACGCCACCTTCGACCGGGCCAAGGAGTACGCCTACTACGCCGGCCTCGCGCTGGGGGCGGCCCGCGGCGGCGACGACGTATGGGCGCTGGCGCTCGGCGCGATGGTGCTCCAGACCTGCCGGCACGTCGTGGACTTCTCCTTCAACGAGGCCAACCACGACGCCACCGCCAACACCAGCCCCACCGCCGCCCTCTCCGACAAGCTGGACAGCGTCGGCTGGACGGTCTGGGTGCGGCGGATGATAGTCCTGCCCATCGGCGAACGATGGGCGATGATCGCCGTCCTGACGGCCCTGACCACCCCCCGCATCACCTTCTACGCCCTGCTCGTCGGCTGTGCCTTCGCGGCGACCTACACGACGGCGGGCCGGGTGCTGCGCTCGCTGACCCGCAAGGCCGAGCGCACGGACCGGGCGGCGCAGGCGCTGGCCGACCTGACCGACAGCGGGCCGCTGGCCGAGCTGCTGGCCCGCGTTCTGCCCGGGCCGCCCCGTTCGACGGCCCCTCTCAGCGCGGCCTTCGGGATGTTCCTGATGATGCTCGCGGCCTGGCTGTGGGGACCGAGCTGGTGGGTCGTGCTGATGGCCGCCGTCTACGTCGGGCTGTCGGCCGAAGCCGTAGAGCGCCCCCTCAAGGGCGCCCTCGACTGGCTGATCCCCCCGTTCTTCCGGGCGGCCGAATACTGCACCGTCCTCATCCTCGCCGCTAAAGCGGAGGTAAACGGAGCCCTTCCTGCGGCTTTCGGCCTGGTGGCCGCCGTCGCCTACCATCACTACGACACGGTGTACCGCATCCGCGGCAACGCCGGAGCGCCGCCGGCCTGGCTGGTGCGCGCCATCGGGGGGCAGGAAGGGCGGACGCTGCTCGTCACGCTGCTGGCCGCGCTGCTCACCGCTTCGCAGTTCACGGTCGCGCTCACGGCCCTCGCCGTGGCCGTGGCCCTGCTGGTGCTCGTCGAGAGCATCCGCTTCTGGGTGTCCGCAGGGGCGCCCGCCGTACACGATGAAGGAGAACCCGCATGATCGGCCTCGTGCTGGCGGCCGGCGCCGGACGGCGTCTGCGCCCCTACACCGACAGCCTGCCCAAGGCGCTGGTGCCGGTGGGGCCCGCGGGCATAGAGGGCGAACCGACGGTCCTGGACCTGACGCTCGGCAACTTCGCCGAGATCGGTCTGACCGAGGTCGCGGTCATCGTCGGCTACCGCAAGGAGGCCGTCTACGAGCGCAAGGCGGCCCTGGAGCAGAAGTACGGCCTCAAGATCACCCTCATCGACAACGACAAGGCCGAGGAGTGGAACAACGCCTACTCCCTGTGGTGCGGACGTGACGCCCTCAAGGACGGCGTGATCCTCGCCAACGGCGACACCGTCCACCCGGTCTCCGTGGAGAAGACGCTGCTCGCCGCCCGCGGCGAGGGCAAGAAGATCATCCTGGCCCTCGACACGGTGAAGTCCCTCGCCGACGAGGAGATGAAGGTCGTCGTCGACCCCGAGAAGGGCATGACGAAGATCACCAAGCTGATGGATCCCGCCGAGGCCACCGGCGAGTACATCGGCGTCACCCTCATCGAGGGCGACGCCGCCCCCGAGCTGGCCGACGCGCTGAAGACCGTGTGGGAGACCGACCCGCAGCAGTTCTACGAGCACGGCTACCAGGAGCTCGTGAACCGCGGCTTCCGCATCGACGTGGCGCCGATCGGCGACGTCAAGTGGGTCGAGATCGACAACCACGACGATCTCGCCCGTGGACGGGAGATCGCATGCCAGTACTGACCCGGCTGATTCCCTCGCCGGTCGTCGTCGACATCCGCCCGGGCGCCCTCGACGACCTGGTCGGAGTCCTCGCCGACGAGCGCATCTCGCACTCCGGCAAGCTCGCGATCGCGGTCAGCGGCGGCTCGGGCGCCCGGCTGCGCGAGCGCCTGACCCCCGCCCTGCCCGGCGCCACCTGGTACGAGGTGGGCGGCGGCACCCTCGACGACGCCGTGCGGCTGGCGAGCGACATAAGGGCCGGCCACTACGACGCGGTCGTGGGCCTCGGCGGCGGCAAGATCATCGACTGTGCGAAGTTCGCCGCGGCACGCGTCGGCCTGTCCCTGGTCGCCGTCCCCACGAACCTCGCCCACGACGGTCTGTGCTCGCCGGTCGCCACCCTCGACAACGACGCGGGCCGCGGCTCCTACGGCGTGCCGAACCCGATCGCGGTCGTCATCGACCTCGACATCATCCGCGAGGCCCCGGTCCGCTTCGTGCGCGCCGGCATTGGCGACGCGATCTCCAACATCTCCGCCATCGCGGACTGGGAACTCGCCAACCGCGTCAAGGGCGAGAAGATCGACGGCCTCGCCGCCGCGATCGCCCGCCAGGCCGGCGAGGCGGTGCTGCGCCACCCCGGCGGCATCGGGGACACCGACTTCCTCCAGGTGCTGGCCGAGGCGCTGGTGCTCAGCGGCGTCGCCATGTCGGTGTCGGGCGACTCCCGCCCGTCCTCCGGCGCCTGCCACGAGATCAACCACGCCTTCGACCTGCTGTTCCCCAAACGGGCGGCCGCCCACGGCGAACAGTGCGGCCTGGGCGCGGCCTTCGCGATGTACCTGCGCGGAGCCCACGAGGAGTCGGCCTACATGGCGCAGGTCCTGCGACGCCACGGACTGCCGGTCCTGCCGGAGGAGATCGGCTTCACGGTGGACGAGTTCGTCCGGGCCGTGGAGTTCGCCCCCGAGACCCGGCCCGGCCGCTACACGATCCTCGAACACCTCGACCTCAAGACCGAACAGATCAAGGACATCTACGCCGACTATGTCAAGGCCATCGGTAGCTGAACTCAGACCGGTCGTCCATCCCGCGGGGGTGAAGGACCGGCGCAGCGGTGAGCACTGGATGGGACGCCTCTACATGCGTGAGGTGTCCCTGCGGGTGGACCGCTACCTGGTGAACACCAGGGTCACGCCCAACCAGCTCACGTACCTGATGACCGTCTTCGGCGTGCTCGCGGCCCCGGCCCTGCTGGTGCCGGGGATCGCGGGCGCGGTGCTCGGCGTGGTGTGCGTCCAGATGTATCTGCTGCTGGACTGCGTCGACGGCGAAGTCGCCCGCTGGAAGCAGCAGTTCTCGCTCGGCGGGGTCTACCTCGACCGGGTCGGCGCCTATCTGACCGACGCGGCCGTGCTGGTCGGCTTCGGTCTGCGCGCCGCCGACCTGTGGGGCAGCGGCCGTATCGACTGGCTCTGGGCGTTCCTCGGCACGCTGGCCGCGCTCGGCGCGATCCTGATCAAGGCCGAGACCGACCTGGTCGGCGTCGCCCGGCACCAGGGCGGGCTGCCGCCGGTCAAGGAGTCGGCCTCGGAGCCGCGCTCGTCCGGCATGGCGCTGGCCCGCCGGGCGGCCTCCGCGCTGAAGTTCCACCGGCTCGTCCTCGGCATCGAGGCGTCCCTGCTGATCCTGGTCCTGGCCGTGCTGGACCAGCTGCGGGGCGACCTGTTCTACACACGGCTCGGCGTCGCGGTACTGGCCGGCATCGCCCTGCTGCAGACCCTGCTGCACCTGGTGTCCATCCTCGCGTCCAGCAGGCTGAAGTGAGCGCGGCCGCCAAGGTCGGCGCGGTCGTCATCACCATGGGCAACCGCCCCGACGAACTGCGGGCCCTGATCGACTCGATCGCCAAGCAGGACGGCGACCGGGTCGAGGTGGTCGTCGTCGGCAACGGCTCGCCCGTCCCGGACGTCCCCGAGGGCGTGCGGACGATCGAGCTGCCCGAGAACCTCGGCATCCCCGGCGGCCGCAACACGGGCATCGAGGCCTTCGGGCCGGGCGGCCGCGACGTCGACCTGTTGATGTTCCTCGACGACGACGGACTGCTCGCCCGCCACGACACCGCCGAGCTGTGCCGGCAGGCCTTCACGGCCGACCCGAGGCTCGGCATCGTCAGTTTCCGCATCGCCGACCCGGACACCGGCGTCACCCAGCGCCGCCACGTTCCCCGGCTGCGCGCCGCGGACCCGATGCGCTCCTCCCGGGTCACCACCTTCCTCGGCGGCGCCAACGCCGTCCGTACGAAGGTGTTCGCGGAGGTCGGCGGACTGCCGGACGCGTTCTTCTACGCCCATGAGGAGACCGACCTGGCCTGGCGGGCCCTCGACGCGGGCTGGATGATCGACTACCGGTCCGACATGGTGCTGTACCACCCCACGACCGCGCCCTCGCGGCACGCGGTCTACCACCGCATGGTCGCCCGCAACCGCGTCTGGCTGGCCCGCCGCAACCTGCCCGCCCCGCTGGTCCCGGTCTACCTCGGGGTCTGGCTGCTGCTCACGCTGGCGCGCCGCCCCTCGCGGCCCGCGCTGAAGGCGTGGCTGGGCGGATTCCGGGAAGGCTGGAGCACACCGTGCGGACCGCGCAGGCCCATGAAGTGGCGTACGGTGTGGCGGCTGACCAGACTGGGCCGGCCCCCGGTCGTCTGACAAGCTCGTCCCTGAGGGCACCCCGGGCACTACCGCGGGCCCCCCGGCTCATGCCAGCCCCCTCCAGGCTGCGCATCCCGAAGACGAAAGTTTCCTACCTGTGAGTGAGACAACGCATGACGTCGGAGTCGTGGTGAGCGCGCCTCCGTCGCCCGACGAGGGCCTGAGCGCCGCCCAGTTGGCCGTCCGGTACGGGCTGGCCGTGAGCGGCGCACGGCCCCCGCTGCGGGAGTACGTACGCCAGCTCTGGGGCCGTCGGCACTTCATCATGGCCTTCTCCCGGGCCAAGCTGACCGCCCAGTACAGCCAGGCCAAACTCGGCCAGCTGTGGCAGGTGGCCACGCCGCTGCTGAACGCGGCCGTGTACTTCATGATCTTCGGCGTGCTCCTCAACGCCAGCAAGGGCATGCCCAAGGAGGTGTACATCCCCTTCCTGGTCACGGGCGTCTTCGTGTTCACCTTCACGCAGAGCTCGGTGATGAGCGGCGTCCGCGCGATCTCCGGCAACCTCGGCCTGGTCCGCGCCCTGCACTTCCCGCGCGCCTCGCTGCCGATCTCCTTCGCCCTGCAGCAGCTCCAGCAGCTGCTGTACTCGATGCTGGTGCTGTTCGTGGTGGCGATCGGCTTCGGCAGCTACCCGGACGCGTCCTGGGCGCTGATCGTCCCCGTGCTGGTCCTGCAGTTCTGCTTCAACACCGGCCTGGCGCTGATCTTCGCCCGGGCCGGCGCCAAGACCCCGGACCTGGCCCAGCTGATGCCGTTCGTGATGCGGACCTGGATGTACGCGTCCGGCGTGATGTTCTCCATCCCGGTCTTCCTCGCGGACAAGCCGCAGTGGGTGGCGAACGTCCTGCAGTGGAACCCGGCCGCCATCTACATGGACCTGATGCGCTTCGCGCTCATCGAGGAGTACGGCGCCGAGAACCTGCCCGACCACGTCTGGGCGGTCGCGGGCGGCTGGGCCCTGCTCTTCGCCGTCGGCGGGTTCGTGTACTTCTGGAAGGCGGAGGAGAGGTACGGCCGTGGCTGATCAGCTACCGGGGCAGCGCGTCCCCACCGTCGTCGCCGACGACGTGCACATCGTCTACCGCGTCAACGGCGCCAAGACCGGCAAGGGCAGCGCCACCGCCGCCCTCAGCCGCATCGTCAGGCGCGGCTCCGACGACTCGGCGCGGGGCGTGCGCAAGGTGCACGCGGTGCGCGGGGTCTCCTTCGTCGCCTACCGGGGCGAGGCCATCGGCCTGATCGGCTCCAACGGCTCCGGCAAGTCCACCCTGCTGCGGGCCATCGCCGGCCTGCTGCCCCCGGAGAGCGGCAAGGTCTACACCGACGGCCAGCCCTCGCTGCTCGGCGTCAACGCGGCCCTGATGAACGACCTCACCGGCGAGCGCAACGTCATCCTCGGCGGACTCGCCATGGGCATGTCCCGCGAGCAGGTCAAGGAGCGCTACCAGGAGATCGTCGAGTTCTCCGGCATCAACGAGAAGGGCGACTTCATCACCCTGCCGATGCGCACCTACTCCTCCGGCATGCAGGCCCGGCTGCGGTTCTCCATCGCCGCCGCCAAGGACCACGACGTCCTGATGATCGACGAGGCCCTGGCCACCGGCGACCGCAAGTTCCAGAAGCGCTCCGAGGAACGCATCCGGGAGTTGCGCAAGCAGGCCGGCACGGTGTTCCTGGTCAGCCACAGCAACAAGTCGATCCGCGACACCTGCGACCGGGTGCTCTGGCTGGAGCGCGGCGAACTCCGCCTGGACGGTCCGACCGACGAGGTCCTCAAGGAGTACGAGAAGTTCACGGGCAAGTAGTCCGACGGACGCGGGGCCCCGCCGGAACTGACCGGCGGGGCCCCGCGTCTGCAAAGGAAACGCCAACTCAGGGCGCGTTCAGGAATCTTGACACCAATCGGTGTGTTGTTGTGATGTGCAGGACACCCCCGCGAACCTCGCTGCGTTGTACAACGTAAGCTGTACGGGTCTCGAATCGCGTCAAGTGGGGCGATATTGCGCGACACCCATGGCCCGGGCCGCCGCGCGGGCGGCTGGGCGGCGTGTCCGAAATAGTGTGTCTTGGGTCAGCGGTGTAGAACGGGAGATGTGACGGCGATGGCTACGGAAACTCCCCAGCTCAACGGAGCGTGTGCCGTCCCTGCCCAGGACTGTCGACGGTGAGCGCGCCGGCCGCGCCACGCACCGGCGACCCGGAGCGCGGCACCCTCGACAAGGCCGCCGACGAGAACTTCCCGGTGGCGCCGTTCTTCCTGCCCAAGGCCTGGCGCGACGACCTCATGGCGGTGTACGGATTCGCCCGCCTCGTCGACGACATCGGCGACGGCGACCTCGCCCCGGGCGGCGCCGACGCCCGTCTCCTCGGGGTGTCGGCCACCGACGCCGAGGACCGGCTGGTCCTGCTGGACGCCTTCGAGGCCGACCTGCGGCGGGTCTTCGACGGCGAGCCGCGCCACCCCCTGCTGCGCCGCCTGCGGCCCACGGTCCGCCGTCGCGCCCTCACCCCCGAGCCCTTCCTCGGCCTGATCGCCGCCAACCGCCAGGACCAGCTCGTCACCCGCTACGAGACCTACGACGATCTCCTCGCCTACTGCGAGCTGTCGGCCAACCCCGTCGGCCGGCTCGTCCTCGCCGTCACCGGCGCCTCGACCCCCGAGCGGATCCGCCGCTCCGACGCGATCTGCACCGCACTGCAGATCGTCGAACATCTGCAGGACGTGGCCGAGGACCTCGGCCGCGACCGCATCTACCTGCCGGCCGCGGACATGAAACGCTTCCACGTGCAGGAATCCGATCTCGCCGTGCCCAGCGCCGGCGCATCGGTGCGCGCGCTGGTCGCATGCGAAGCGCAACGCGCCCGCGATCTGCTGAATGAAGGAGCCCCCCTGGTGGGTAGCGTCCACGGCAGGCTGAGGCTGCTGCTCGCAGGGTTCGTGGCGGGGGGAAGGGCGGCGATCCGTGCGATCGCCGCCGCCGAATACGACGTACTTCCCGGCCCGCCCAAGCCCGGCAAGCTCCTTTTGCTGCGCGAGGTGGGCGTGACCCTGCGAGGAGAGGGGTGATCCGGACCGTGGAGTCGTCACCGCACGTGTCCGCACCGGTACTCGCCGCCTACAGCTACTGCGAGGCCGTCACCGGACAGCAGGCGCGCAACTTCGCGTACGGCATCCGGCTGTTGCCCGCGGCCAAGCGTCGCGCGATGTCGGCGCTGTACGCGTTCTCGCGCCGCGTCGACGACATCGGCGACGGCGAGCTGGACGTCGGCGTCAAGAGCGCCCGGCTCGAGGACACCCGGGCGCTGCTCGGCCGGGTCCGCGCGGGCGAGGTCGAGGAGGACGACACCGACCCCGTCGCGGTCGCCCTCGCACACACGGCCCGGGCCTTCCCGGTCCCGCTGGGCGGCCTGGACGAGCTGATCGACGGCGTGCTCATGGACGTACGCGGCGAGACGTACGAGACCTGGGACGACCTGAAGACGTACTGCCGTTGTGTGGCGGGCGCCATCGGGCGGCTCTCGCTCGGCGTCTTCGGCACGGAACCGGGGGCGCGCGGGGCTGAGCGCGCGGCGGAGTACGCCGACACGCTCGGGCTCGCGCTCCAGCTCACGAACATCCTCCGGGACGTCCGGGAGGACGCGGCGGGCGGCCGTACCTATCTGCCCGCCGACGACCTCGCCAAGTTCGGCTGCTCGGCCGGGTTCGACGGGCCGAAGCCGCCGGAGGGCTCCGACTTCGCGGGTCTCGTGCACTTCGAGGTGCGCCGGGCCCGCGCCCTGTTCGCCGAGGGCTACCGGCTGCTGCCCATGCTCGACCGGCGCAGCGGCGCCTGTGTCGCCGCCATGGCCGGCATCTACCGGCGCCTCCTCGACCGCATCGAGCGCGACCCCGAGGCCGTGCTGCGCGGCCGGGTCTCCCTGCCCGGACGGGAGAAGGCGTACGTCGCCGTGCGCGGACTGTCGGGCCTGGACGCCCGGCACGTGTCGCGGCAGACCGTCAGGAGGCACCCCTGATGGACAGCGCGGGCGACAAACTGGACCAAGGTGATTCCACCGACGAAAAGCGGCACGCAACCCTCCGGTGCGGCGCGGCGTCCCTGACTGCGACGGCCCGCCGTGCAGAGTTCAAGCAGCACGGCGGGTACGCAGGGGAGGGTGCACGATGAACGACGAGCAGGCCGCGGACGCCTCACCGGCGGCCGGTCCTTCGGGGCGCACCGCCGTCGTCGTGGGCGGCGGGCTCGCCGGCATCACCGCCGCGCTCGCGCTCGCCGACGCGGGCGTGCGCGTGACGTTGCTCGAAGGCCGGCCCCGGCTCGGCGGCCTGGCCTTCTCCTTCCAGCGCGGCGAACTGACCGTCGACAACGGACAGCACGTGTATCTGCGCTGCTGCACCGCCTACCGGTGGTTCCTCGACCGCATCGAGGGCAGCGCGCTGGCGCCCTTGCAGGAACGTCTCGACGTGCCCGTCGTCGACGTCGCCAAGCCCGTGGGGCGACGGCTGGGCAGGCTGCGGCGCGACGCGCTGCCGGTCCCTCTCCACCTGGGGCGCAGCCTCGCCACGTACCCGCATCTCTCGCTCGCCGAACGCGCGCGCGTGGGACGGGCCGCGCTCGCGCTCAAGGGGCTCGACCTCGCCGATCCGGCCCTGGACGCGCAGGACTTCGGCAGCTGGCTGACCTCCCACGGGCAGTCGGCACGCGCCGTCGAGGCCCTCTGGGACCTGGTCGGCGTCGCCACCCTCAACGCGGTCGCGGGCGACTGCTCGCTGGCGCTCGCCGCGATGGTGTTCAAGACCGGTCTGCTCTCCGACCCCGGCGCGGCCGACATCGGCTGGGCGCACGTCCCGCTGGGCGAACTGCACGACCGGCTCGCCCGCAAGGCGCTCGACTCCGCCGGCGTGCGTACCGAGGTCCGTACACGCGTCACCTCCCTCTCCCTTGACGAAAACGGGACCTGGAGCGTTCAGGTTCCCGGCGAGACGCTGCGCGCGGACGCCGTCGTGCTCGCCGTACCGCAGCGCGAGACCCACGACCTGCTGCCCGACGGGGCGCTCGACGCGCCCGAGCGGCTGCTGCAGATCGGCACCGCGCCCATCCTCAACGTGCACGTCGTCTACGACCGCAAGGTCCTCGACGTGCCCTTCCTCGCGGCGCTCGGCTCGCCCGTGCAGTGGGTCTTCGACCGCACCGACGCCTCCGGGCTGAAGGACGGTCAGTACCTGGCGCTGTCGCAGTCGGCCGCGCAGGACGAGATCGACGCGCCCGTCGCCGCCCTGCGGGAGCGCTATCTGCCCGAGCTGGAGCGGCTGCTGCCGGGCACGCGCGGCGCCGAGGTGAGGGACTTCTTCGTCACCCGGGAGCGCACGGCGACGTTCGCCCCCGACCCCGGCGTCGACCGTCTGCGGCCCGGCGCCCGCACCCAAGCCCCCGGCCTGTACCTGGCCGGAGCGTGGACCGCCACAGGGTGGCCCGCGACCATGGAGAGTGCGGTCCGCAGCGGTGTGAGCGCGGCCGACGCCGCCCTCGGCGCCCTCGGCCGACCCCGACCCCACCGTCTCCTCGCGTCCTTCGAGGAGACGGCCTACTGCATCGTCCCGGGGGCCAACCCCCGGACCCCCGGCCGAACACCGGAGGGAACCGGCGTTTCACCGCGAGGTGAGATCCGGTGAAGCTCGATCAGCACGGCTCGGCACACCCCCGCACCCCCTCCGGTACTGCAACAAGAGGAGAATCTGTGCCCACTGTGCCCCCGGCCTCGTCGGCCGCTCGGAGGACCGCGGTGGACGTGACCGCGCTTCTGGAGCGCGGCCGCACCCTGGCCACACCGGTGCTGCGGGCGGCCGTGGACCGCCTGGCCCCGCCCATGGACACGGTCGCCGCGTACCACTTCGGCTGGATCGACGCCCAGGGCAACCCTACCGACGGCGACGGGGGCAAGGCCGTACGCCCCGCCCTGGCGGTGCTCTCCGCCGAGGTCACCGGGGCCGCGCCGGAGACCGGCGTGCCCGGCGCGGTCGCCGTCGAGCTGGTCCACAACTTCTCGCTCCTGCACGACGACCTGATGGACGGCGACGAACAGCGCCGGCACCGCGACACCGTCTGGAAGGTGCACGGGCCCGCCCAGGCCATCCTGGTCGGCGACGCCCTGTTCGCCCTCGCCAACGAGATTCTCCTCGAACTCGGCACGGTCGAGGCAGGCCGCGCCACCCGCCGGCTGACCACCGCCAGCCGCGCCCTGATCGACGGCCAGGCCCAGGACATCTCCTACGAGCACCGCGACCGCGTCAGCGTCGAGGAGTGTCTGGAGATGGAGGGCAACAAGACCGGCGCCCTGCTGGCCTGCGCCAGCTCCATCGGCGCCGTGCTCGGCGGCGCGGACGAGCGCACGGCCGACACCCTGGAGAAGTACGGCTACCACCTCGGCCTCGCCTTCCAGGCCGTCGACGACCTCCTCGGCATCTGGGGCGACCCCGTCTCCACCGGCAAGCAGACCTGGAGCGATCTGCGCCAGCGCAAGAAGTCCCTACCGGTCGTGGCCGCGCTCGCGGCCGGCGGCCCCGCCTCCGAGCGGCTCGGCGAGATCCTCGCCGCCGACGCCAAGAGCAGCGACTTCGCGACCTTCTCCGAGGAGGAGTTCGCGGCCCGCGCCGCCCTCATCGAGGAGGCGGGCGGCCGGGAGTGGACGGCCGAGGAGGCGCGCCGTCAGCACACCATCGCCATCGAGGCCCTGGACGCCGTCGACATGCCCGAGCAGGTGCGGGCCCGGTTCACGGCGCTCGCGGACTTCGTCGTCGTACGAAAGAGATGATCACTATCGGTCGAATAGTCCTCGCGTAGTCGCCGGCCGGTGCAGCGAGGCGAGAGGCGCACCGGCCGACGGCGGACCCACAGCAGACGCAACGACATGCACACTGCACGAAGGGGAAGCCATGACAGCGACGACCGACGGAAGCACCGGGGCTCTGCCGCCCCGCGCTGCCGCGGCCAGCGAAACCGACATCACCATCCCCGTGGCGGCCGGGGTACAAGAAGCCGCCGTACGCGCGGTGCAACGCGCCACCGACCTCCTGCTCGCCCAGCAGGACGCCGAGGGCTGGTGGAAGGGCGACCTCGAGACCAACGTCACGATGGACGCCGAGGATCTGCTGCTCCGTCAGTTCCTGGGCATCCGCGACGAACCGACGACCCACGCCTCCGCCCTCTTCATCCGCGGCGAACAGCGCGACGACGGCACCTGGGCGACCTTCTACGGCGGCCCGTCCGACCTCTCCGCGACGATCGAGGCGTACGTCGCCCTGCGGCTGGCCGGCGATGCTCCCGAGGCGCCCCACATGGCGAGGGCCTCCGCCTGGGTCCGCGACCAGGGAGGCATCGCCGCCGCCCGGGTCTTCACCCGGATCTGGCTGGCCCTGTTCGGCTGGTGGAGGTGGGAGGACCTGCCCGAACTCCCGCCGGAACTCTTGTACTTCCCTAAATGGTTTCCGCTGAGCATCTACAACTTCGGCTGCTGGGCCCGGCAGACGATCGTGCCCCTCACCGTCGTGTCGGCGAAGCGTCCGGTGCGTCCGGCGCCGTTCCCGCTCGACGAGCTGCACACCGACCCGGCCCGGCCCAACCCCGGCAAGCCCCTTGCGCCGGTCGCCAGTTGGGACGGACTCTTCCAGCGGCTCGACAAGGTCGTGCGCGGCTACCGCTCGGTCGCGGTGCGCAGGCTGCGCAAGGCGGCCCTGAACTCCGCCGCCCTCTGGATCATCCAACGCCAGGAGAACGACGGCTGCTGGGGAGGCATCCAGCCCCCGGCCGTGTACTCGGTCATCGCCCTGCACCTGCTCGGCTACGACCTCGAACACCCCGTGATGCGCGCGGGTCTTGAGTCGCTGGATCGTTACGCCGTGTGGCGCGAGGACGGGGCCCGGATGATCGAGGCCTGTCAGTCGCCGGTGTGGGACACCTGCCTGGCGACCATCGCGCTCGCCGACGCGGGGCTGCCCGCCGATCACCCCCAACTGGTCAAGGCCGCCGACTGGATGCTCGGCGAACAGATCGTGCGCCCCGGCGACTGGTCGGTGCGCAGGCCCCAACTCCCGCCCGGGGGCTGGGCGTTCGAATTCCACAACGACAACTACCCGGACATCGACGACACCGCCGAGGTCGTCCTGGCGCTGCGCCGGGTCGCCCACCACGACCCGGAGCGGCTCGAGAGGGCCGTCGCGCGGGGCGTGCGCTGGAACCTCGGGATGCAGTCGCGCAACGGGGGCTGGGGGGCGTTCGACGTCGACAACACCAGCCGGTTCCCCAACCGGATGCCGTTCTGCGACTTCGGCGAGGTGATCGACCCGCCGTCCGCGGACGTCACCGCGCACGTGGTCGAGATGCTCGCCGTGGAGGGACTCTCCCACGACCCGCGCACCCGGCGCGGCATCGAGTGGCTGCTGGCCGAACAGGAGTTGGAGGGCTCGTGGTTCGGACGGTGGGGCGTCAACTACGTCTACGGCACCGGCTCGGTGGTCCCCGCGCTCGCCGCGGCGGGTCTGCCCGCCCAGCACCCCGCGATCCGACGGGCGGTCGCCTGGCTGGAGCGCGTGCAGAACGACGACGGCGGCTGGGGCGAGGACCTGCGCTCCTACGAGGACGCGGCCCGCTGGAGCGGCCGGGGCGCCTCGACGGCCTCGCAGACCGCGTGGGCGCTGATGGCGTTGCTGGCCGCGGGGGAGAAGGACTCCAAGGCCGTCGAGCGGGGGGTCGCGTGGCTGGCCGCGACCCAGCGGGAGGACGGCTCCTGGGACGAGCCCCACTTCACCGGCACCGGCTTCCCGTGGGACTTCTCGATCAACTACCACCTCTACCGGCAGGTCTTCCCGCTGACGGCCCTCGGCCGGTACGTCCACGGGGAGCCGTTCAGCAAGAAGTCCCCGACGGCTTCCGGCGCGGTGGCGTCCGCAGAGGTCAAGGGGGGCTGATGAGCACGCAGCCCGCCCCGGCCCCGCTGCTGATCGCCTGCGCGCTCGGCATCGAGCACCTCGCGCTGCGCATGGGCGACCGCAGCGGGGCCGGCGGGCCCGTCACCGTCCTGCGCACGGGCATGGGCCCCAAGGCGGCCGAGCGCTCCGTCACCCGGGTCCTGGCCGACCCGGTGCTCGCCGACGCGGCCGTGCTGGCCACGGGCTTCTGCGCCGGGCTCGCCCCCGGCATGCACCCCGGCGACCTGGTCGTCGCCGAGGAGACCCGCGACCCGCGCGGCGCGGTGCCGTGCGTCGGCATCGATCTGCTCGTCAAGGAACTCGTGCGCACCCTGCCCGGGCGCACCGTCCACACCGGCCCGCTCACCGGCTCCGACCACGTCGTGCGCGGCCATGAGCGGTCCGACCTGCTCGCGACCGGCGCGATCGCGGTCGACATGGAGTCCGCGGCCACGCTCCTGAGCGCCGTGCGCGTGTCCATGCGCCCGGTTGCGGCCGTCCGGGTGGTCGTGGACGCTCCAGAACATGAACTCGTCCGGATCGGCACGGTACGCGGTGGAATATCGGCTTTCCGCGTCCTTCGTTCCGTCCTGCCTGCTTTCTTCGAATGGCACCGCAACGTGTTGCTCCCCCGGAGGTGAGCCAGATGGCCATGCCGCTGCGCCAGTCCATCAAGGTCGCTACATATTTGGCTGAACAGAAGCTCCGCAAGCGGGACAAGTTCCCCCTGATCGTGGAGCTGGAACCCCTCTTCGCCTGCAACCTGAAGTGCGAGGGCTGCGGCAAGATCCAGCATCCGGCGGGCGTGCTCAAGCAGCGCATGCCGGTCGCCCAGGCCGTGGGCGCGGTGCTGGAGTCCGGTGCGCCGATGGTGTCCATCGCGGGCGGCGAACCCCTGATGCACCCTCAGATCGACGAGATCGCCCGGCAGTTGGTGGCGAAGAAGAAGTACGTCTTCCTCTGCACCAACGCCATGCTGCTGCGCAAGAAGATGGACAAGTTCACGCCCTCCCCCTACTTCGCCTTCGCCGTGCACATCGACGGGCTGCGGGAGCGGCACGACGAGTCGGTGGCGAAGGAGGGCGTGTTCGACGAGGCCGTGGCGGCCATCAAGGAGGCCAAGCGGCGCGGCTTCCGGGTCACCACCAACTCGACCTTCTTCAACACCGACACCCCGCAGACCATCATCGAGGTCCTCAACTTCCTCAACGACGACCTCAAGGTCGACGAGATGATGATCTCGCCCGCCTACGCCTACGAGAAGGCGCCCGACCAGGAGCACTTCCTGGGCGTGGAGCAGACCCGCGAGCTGTTCAAGAAGGCCTTCGCGGGCGGCAACCGCAGGAAGTGGCGGCTCAACCACTCCCCGCTCTTCCTGGACTTCCTGGAGGGCAAGGTCGACTTCCCGTGCACCGCCTGGGCGATCCCGAACTACTCGCTCTTCGGCTGGCAGCGCCCCTGCTATCTGATGAGCGACGGGTACGTGCCCACGTACCGGGAGCTGATCGAGGACACCGACTGGGACAAGTACGGCCGCGGCAAGGACCCGCGCTGCGCCAACTGCATGGCGCACTGCGGCTACGAGCCCACCGCCGTCCTGGCCACGATGGGCTCCCTGAAGGAGTCCCTGCGGGCCCTGCGCGAGACCGTCAACGGCAACCGGGAGTAGGGCATGACCGCCGTCTCCCTGGGCGTCCCCGAGATGCCGGTCCGGCCGGTGGCGTCGCGACGCGTGTCGCGGCAGATCCAGGTCGGTCCGGTGGCGGTCGGGGGCGGGGCCCCGGTGTCGGTGCAGTCGATGACGACGACCCGTACGTCGGACATCGGCGCCACCCTCCAGCAGATCGCCGAGCTCACCGCGTCCGGCTGCCAGATCGTCCGCGTCGCCTGTCCGACGCAGGACGACGCGGACGCCCTCGCGACCATCGCCCGCAAGTCGCAGATCCCGGTGATCGCGGACATCCACTTCCAGCCGAAGTACGTCTTCGCCGCGATCGAGGCGGGCTGTGCCGCCGTCCGCGTCAATCCCGGCAACATCAAGCAGTTCGACGACAAGGTGCGGGAGATCGCGCGGGCGGCGAACGACCACGCCACCCCGATCCGGATCGGGGTGAACGCGGGGTCGCTGGACCGTCGGCTCCTGCAGAAGTACGGCAAGGCGACCCCGGAGGCACTGGTCGAGTCCGCCCTCTGGGAGGCGTCCCTCTTCGAGGAGCACGGCTTCCGGGACATCAAGATCTCCGTCAAGCACAACGACCCGGTCATCATGATCGAGGCGTACCGGCAGCTCGCCGCCCAGAGCGACTACCCGCTGCACCTCGGCGTGACCGAGGCGGGTCCGGCCTTCCAGGGCACGATCAAGTCGGCGGTGGCCTTCGGGGCACTGCTGTCGCAGGGCATCGGCGACACGATCCGGGTCTCGCTGAGCGCCCCGCCGGTCGAGGAGGTCAAGGTCGGCCTGCAGATCCTGGAGTCGCTGAACCTCAAGCAACGGCGGCTGGAGATCGTCTCCTGCCCGTCGTGCGGGCGGGCCCAGGTCGACGTCTACAAGCTGGCCGACGAGGTGACGGCGGGCCTGACCGGCATGGAGGTCCCGCTGCGCGTCGCGGTCATGGGGTGTGTGGTCAACGGTCCCGGCGAGGCCCGGGAGGCGGACCTCGGCGTCGCCTCCGGCAACGGCAAGGGGCAGATCTTCGTGAAGGGCGAGGTCATCAAGACCGTCCCCGAGTCGAAGATCGTGGAGACCCTCATCGAGGAGGCGATGAAGATCGCCGAGCAGATGGAGCAGGACGGTGTCGCGGCGGGGGAGCCGGCCGTCACCGTGAGCTGAACGGCACGGACCGAAGGGGGCCCGACGTGACGATCCTGGAGAGCATCCGGCAACCACGCGACCTGAAGGCGCTGTCCGAGGCGGATCTCGGTCAACTGTCCGAAGAGATCAGGGAGTTCCTCGTCCACGCGGTCGCCAGGACCGGTGGACACCTCGGACCCAATCTGGGGGTGGTGGAACTGACCGTCGCGCTCCACCGGGTCTTCGAGTCGCCGGTGGACCGCATCGTGTGGGACACCGGCCACCAGAGCTATGTGCACAAGCTGCTGACGGGGCGTCAGGACTTCTCCAAACTGCGCGGCAAGGGCGGGCTCTCGGGCTATCCCTCCCGCGAGGAGTCCGAGCACGACGTCGTCGAGAACAGCCACGCCTCCACCGCGCTGGGCTGGGCCGACGGCCTCGCCAAGGCCCGACAGGTGCAGGGCGGGAAGGGGCATGTGGTCGCGGTCATCGGCGACGGCGCGCTCACCGGCGGCATGGCCTGGGAGGCGCTGAACAACATCGCGGCCGCCAAGGACCGGCCGCTGATCATCGTCGTCAACGACAACGAACGCTCCTACGCGCCCACCATCGGGGGCCTCGCCAACCATCTGGCGACCCTGCGCACGACCGACGGCTACGAGAAGGTCCTGGCCTGGGGGAAGGACGTACTGCTGCGGACCCCGGTCGTCGGGCCCACCGTCTACGAGTCCCTGCACGGCGCGAAGAAGGGCTTCAAGGACGCCTTCGCCCCGCAGGGCATGTTCGAGGACCTCGGCCTGAAGTACGTCGGCCCGATCGACGGGCACGACGTCAAGGCCGTCGAGTCGGCGCTGCGGCGCGCCAAGCGCTTCCACGGGCCGGTGCTGGTGCACTGCCTCACCGAGAAGGGGCGCGGCTACGAGCCCGCCCTCGCGCACGAGGAGGACCACTTCCACACCGTCGGCGTGATGGACCCGCTGACCTGCGCGCCGCTCGTGCCGGCCGACGGGCCGTCCTGGACGTCGGTGTTCGGCGACGAGATCACCCGGATCGGCGAGGAGCGCGACGACGTCGTGGCGATCACGGCCGCCATGCTGCATCCGGTGGGCCTGGGCAAGTTCGCCGAACGCTTCCCCGACCGGGTCTGGGACGTCGGCATCGCCGAGCAGCACGCGGCCGTCAGCGCGGCCGGCCTGGCGACCGGGGGCCTGCACCCGGTCGTCGCCGTCTACGCCACCTTCCTCAACCGCGCCTTCGACCAGCTGCTGATGGACGTCGCCCTGCACCGCTGCGGGGTGACCTTCGTACTGGACCGGGCCGGGGTCACCGGCGTCGACGGCGCGTCCCACAACGGCATGTGGGACCTGTCCGTCCTCCAGGTCGTCCCCGGACTGCGCATCGCGGCCCCGCGCGACGCCGAGCAACTGCGCGCCCAGCTGCGGGAGGCCGTCGCGGTGGACGACGCGCCGACCCTGGTGCGCTTCCCCAAGGAGTCGGTCGGGCCGGAGATCCCGGCGATCGACCGGGTGGGCGGCGTGGACGTGCTGCACCGGGCCGAGCGGGCGCAGGTGCTGCTGGTGGCCGTCGGCGTGATGGCGCCGGTGTGTCTGCAGGCCGCCGAGCTGCTTCAGGCGCGCGGGATCCACTGCACGGTGGTGGACCCTCGTTGGGTCAAGCCCGTCGACCCGGCCCTGCCCGGCCTCGCCGCCGAGCACCGGCTGGTGGCCGTCGTCGAGGACAACAGCCGCGCCGCCGGCGTCGGCTCGGCCGTGGCCCTGGCCCTGAGCGACGCCGAAGTCGACGTGCCCGTACGGCGGTTCGGCATCCCGGAGCAGTTCCTCGCGCACGCCAAGCGCGGCGAGGTGCTCGCCGACATCGGCCTCACGCCCGTCGAGATCGCCGGACGGATCAGCGCGAGCCTGGCCGTCAAGGAAGCCGACGGCCCCCCGAAGGAGAAAGCCGAATGACCAAGGAGTTCGACCTCGCGGCGCTGCTGGCCGAACGCGGCGCCGAGCGCTACGAGCTGCACACCAAGTACCTGAACCACCAGCTTCCGCGGATGCTGCACACCATCGGCTTCGACAAGGTCTACGAGCGGGCCGAGGGCGCGCACTTCTGGGACGCGGACGGCCACGACTACCTGGACATGCTCGCCGGGTTCGGGGTGATGGGCCTGGGCCGCCACCACCCCGTCGTCCGCAAGGCGCTGCACGACGTCCTCGACGCCCAGCTGGCCGACCTCACCCGGTTCGACTGCCAGCCCCTGCCCGGACTGCTGGCCGAGCGGCTGCTCGCCCACAGCCCGCACCTGGACCGGGCGTTCTTCGGCAACAGCGGGACCGAAGCGGTCGAGACCGCGCTGAAGTTCGCCCGGCGGGCCACCGGCAAGCCCCGGATCCTGTACTGCGACCACGCCTTCCACGGGCTCACCGCCGGCTCCCTCTCGGTCAACGGCGAGGACGGCTTCCGCGACGGCTTCGCCCCGCTGCTGCCCGACACGGCCGTACCGCTCGGCGATCTCGACGCTCTGGCAAAGGAGTTGATGAAGGGAGACGTCGCCGCCCTGATCGTCGAGCCGATCCAGGGCAAGGGCGTGCACGAGGCCCCGCCCGGCTATCTGCGCGCCGCGCAGGACCTGCTGCACCGGCACAAGGCGCTGCTCATCGCGGACGAGGTGCAGACGGGCCTCGGCAGGACCGGCGACTTCTACGCCTACCAGCACGAGGACGGTGTGGAGCCGGACCTGGTGTGCGTGGCCAAGGCGCTGTCCGGCGGATACGTCCCGGTGGGCGCCACCCTAGGCAAGGACTGGATCTTCAAGAAGGTCTACTCGTCGATCGACCGCGTGCTGGTGCACTCGGCGAGCTTCGGCGCCAACGCCCAGGCCATGGCCGCCGGCCTCGCCGTGCTGTCGGTCATGGAGAACGAGCAGATCGTGGCGAACGCCCGTGCCACCGGGGAGCAGCTGAAGTCACGGCTGGCCGCACTGAGCGACAAGTACGAGCTGCTCGCCGACGTCCGCGGCCGGGGCCTGATGATCGGCATCGAGTTCGGCAGGCCGAAGTCGCTGAAGCTGCGCAGCCGGTGGACCATGCTGCAGGCCGCGCGCAAGGGCCTGTTCGCGCAGATGGTGGTCGTGCCGCTGCTCCAGCGCCACCGGATCCTCACCCAGGTCTCCGGCGACCATCTGGAGGTGATCAAGCTGATCCCGCCGCTGGTCGTCGACGAGCGGGACGTGGACCGGTTCGTCGACGCGTTCACGGAGGTGATGGACGACGCCCACAGCGGGGGCGGGCTGATGTGGGACTTCGGCAAGACGCTGATCAAGCAGGCGGTGGCCAACCGGTAGACGGTTCCGCCGAGCTCCAGCAGGCGGGCGCGTGCGGATTTTGCCTCTGAGGCAACAAACTTGTCTCAGAGGCAAGGCTGCGGCTGAATGGACGTATGAGTTCGCCCGAGTCCCACCCCTCGGCGGCACCGCCGCCGGAGCCCTCGGAGGAACAGCCCGAGGCCCTCCCCATTGTGGCACCGCAGCTGCGCGCCCTGCGTCGCCGGTCCGCCCTCACCCTCGAGGCCGCGGCCCGCACCGCCGGTCTGTCGCCCGCCCACCTCTCCCGTCTGGAGACCGGACAGCGACAGCCCTCGCTGCCGATGCTGCTCGCCCTCGCCCGGATCTACGGCACGACGGTCTCGGAGCTGCTCGGCGAGACGGTCGCCGACCGGGACGCCGTCGTGCGCGCCGCCGACATGGAGCCGACCCGGGCGGGCGGCTGGACGTACTGGCAGGCCGGAGCGTCCGGGCGCGGGATGCAGGCGCTGCGCGTGCACGTCCCGCACGGCTCGCAGGGCGACATCGTGCGCGTGCACCCCGGGGAGGAGTGGCTGCACGTCCTGCGGGGACGGCTGCGGCTGCGCCTCGGGGACGCCGGCCATCTGCTCGGTCCCGGCGACAGCGCGCACTTCGACTCGCTGACGCCGCACCGCCTCGCCGCGCAGGACCCCGACGGGGTCGAGCTCCTCTTCGTCCACACCCTGCTGCAGAGCCCCACGGCCACCCTGTGCCTGGGCCCCACCCCCGGAGAGACGCCATGAGCGACATCGAGGAGAGGTTCCCCCGGAGCCTCTGGATCCGACTGATCATCTACATCGCGGTGGGACATCTCTTCGCCGCGTTCCTCTGGCTGCTGTTCGAGGTGGGCGCCAAGCAGTAGAGCTCTCCTGGTCCTGAGTCCCGGTGAGCCGAGCAGGCCCAAGTCGAGCAGGCCTCAGTCGAGCAGGCGCTCCCGCAGGAGCTCCCGGGTCTGCGGGGTGATCCCGAGGCCCTGTTCCAGGTAGACGTCGACGCCGCCCCAGGTCTTCTCCATGGTCTCGAACGCCGCGGCGAGATACTCCGCGCGGGCGTCGAACAGGGGGTTGAGCAACTCCATGACCTCGGGGGTGTAGGCCGAGGCGGCGCTGCCGCCCCGGCGCACCTTGTAGCGGCGGTGCTTGGCGTTGGACTCCAGGTAGTCCGCCAGGATCGCCTCGCGTTCCACGCCCACGGCGAGCAGGGTCACCGCCACGGACAGGCCCGCGCGGTCCTTGCCGGCCGCGCAGTGCATCAGGGCGGGCACGCTGTCCTCGGCGAGCGCGTGCAGCACCCGCGCGTGCTCGGCCGTGCGCTGCCTGACCATCGAGCGGTAGGAGGCGATCATCCGGCCCGCGGCCCGACCGTCGCCTAGTATCTCGCGCAACTCCTCGATGTCGCCGTCGCGGACCATCTTCCAGAACTCGGAGCCGTCCGCCGGATCCGACAGCGGCAGGTTCACATTGCGCACGCCCGGCAGCTCGACGTCCGGGCCCTCCAGCTTCTGGTCCGCCGCGTTGCGGAAGTCGAAGATCGTGTGCAGACCCAGGGACGCCAGGAACGCGGCGTCCTCGTCGGTGGCGTGCGCGAGATGGCCGCTGCGGAACAGCACGCCGTGACGCACCCGTCGTCCGTCGACGGTCGGCAGGCCGCCCACGTCGCGGAAGTTGCGCACTCCGGCCAGCTCGGGCTCGGTGGACGGGATCTGCTGCGTCAACGGGGGCTCCCTCCCGGTCGGTCCCGGCCGACGCGGCTCGGAGGCCGGCGGGACACGTCTCGACGATACGACATGGATTCCCGGGGCAACGGGTTGTCCACAGGCGCACGCGGCGGTCGTCGGCTCGGTCGTCGGCGAGGTCGCCGACACGGGGTGCAGCGTTGTCCACAGACGTTTGCTCAGCGAGGCATATGCACCTGATGATGTTGGGGCTTGATCGCACCTGTTCGAATCAGTGGGGGTTTGATGCCCGAAATCGCCGACAACGGCCGCACCTGGCTCCTTTCGGGGCCCACGAGCAGCTACGCCCTCCATCTCACCGAGGCCGACGAGCTGATCCATCTGCACTGGGGCCCGGGCATCGCGCTCGCGGACGCCGAGGCCCTGGCCGCCCGCCCGCTGCCGAGCCGCGGGGCCTCGTTCGAGTCCCCGCTCGACGGCCGGGAGGAGTACCCGGTCGAGGGCGGCCCCCGCTTCGTCCGACCGGCCCTGTCCGTGCGCACCGACGAGCGGCGCGGCACCGAATGGGCCTTCGAGGCCTACGAGACCGGCGCCGCCGACCGCGACGAAGGCACCGGCGGCGACGAGCTGCGGCTGCGTTTCCGCGACGCCGGCCTCGCCGTGACCCTGCACTACCGGATGCACGGCGACGTCGTAGAGCGCTGGACGACCGTGGGCAACGAGGGGGAGGAGCCGCTGGAGCTGCTGCGTGCCGACTCCGCCGTCTGGACCCTGCCCGACCGCGACGGCTGGCGTCTGTCCCAGCTGCACGGGCGCTGGGCGGCCGAGTCCCGGCTCACGCGCGCCCCCCTCACCTACGGTGAGAAGGTCATCGGCAGCCGCCGCGGCCACACCGGCCACCAGCACCTGCCCTGGGTCGCCCTGGACACGGACGCGACCGAGGAGCTCGGCGAGGTCTACGGCTGCGCCCTCGGCTGGTCGGGCTCCTGGCGCATCGCCGTCGCCCAACTGCCCGACGCGCGCGTGCAGATCACCGGCGGCGCCGGGTACGACGACTCGGGGCTGCTGCGGCTGGCCGCGGGGGAGTCCTTCACCACGCCCGTCTTCGCCGGGCTGTACAGCGACGGCGGCTTCGGCGGCGCGAGCCGCGCCTGGCACGCCTACCAGCGGGCGTACGTCATCCCGGACGCGGAGCAGGACCGGCCGGTGCTGTTCAACTCCTGGGAGGCCACCTACTTCGACATCTCCGAGGAGCAGCAGGCGACCCTCGCCCGGCGCGCCGCGGCGATCGGCGTCGAGCTGTTCGTCGTCGACGACGGCTGGTTCGGGGCGCGCACCGGCGATCACGCCGGGCTCGGCGACTGGCGGCCCAACCCGGACCGCTTCCCCAAGGGCCTGACGCCCCTCGCGGACTACGTGCACGCCCTCGGCATGCAGTTCGGCATCTGGGTCGAGCCCGAGATGGTCAACCCCGACAGCGAGCTGTACCGGGCGCACCCCGACTGGGTGCAGTTCCAACCGGGACGAAAGCGGACGGAGTTCCGCAATCAACTCGTACTGAACCTCGCGCGCGAGGACGTCCAGGAGTACCTCTGGGAGCAGCTCGACGGGCTCCTGTCCAGCGCGCCCATCGACTACGTGAAGTGGGACTTCAACCGCTGCTTCACCGACGCCGGCTGGCCGGACGACCCCTATCCGCAGCGCCTCTGGGTCGACCATGTACGGGCCTTGTACGCCCTCCTGGACCGGCTGCGGGCGGCCCACCCGGGCGTCGCCTTCGAGTCCTGCTCGGGCGGCGGCGGGCGCATCGACCTCGGGATCATGAGCCGCACCGACCAGGTGTGGACCTCCGACAACACTGACCCCCTCGACCGGCTCGACATCCAGCACGGCTTCAGCCAGATCCACCCCGCCCGGGTCATGGCCGCCTGGGTCACCGACAGCCCCAACGCCCAGCTCAACGGCCGGTCCTCCACCCTGCGCTTCCGGTTCGTCAGCGCCATGGCCGGCGTCCTCGGGGTCGGCGGGGACCTCTCCGAGTGGAGCGAGGAGGAGCTCGCCGAGGCCCGGCGGTGGGTCGACCTCTACAAGGAGATCCGGCCCCTGGTGCAGCACGGCGACCTCCACCGGCTGCGGCCCCCGACGGGCGGACTCAGCGCCGTGCAGTACGTGCGCGGCGACGAGACCGTCGTCCTCGCCTGGCTCCAGGCGCAGCGCTACGGCGAGCCCGCCCCCGCGCTCCGGTTGCGCGGCCTCGACCCGACAGCGTCGTATGAATGCCGCGAAACGGGCGAAGTCCACCGGGGGGCGGTGCTGTTGCACCACGGGCTGGCCACCGGGCTGCGCGGCGACCTTGATGCGACGGTTATCCGCCTGCGTCGCATCTGAGGTTTCTGTCCGAATTGAAGCCTTAGTCCAACTCGCTCTGGAATAAAGGGTCCTGGAAACGCGTCACGTGAGCAGCGTCATATCCGTGACCGTAAGTCGTCCGTCATGTTCACGTAATTTACGGGCTTTTCAAGGGCGTTCGATGAAAAAACGCCCTTGAATTAACAGAGGGTGACTGGGAATTCCCACAGGGGATCAAGAGGAACGTTCGCGCAGGGCAACCGCTGCTTGTCCCTGTGCGTCTTGGTCCCTTACGTTCCAGACCAATCCGGACGGACGCCCAATCCTGCCGCCGCCCGGATCCCGCACTCACTCACCCGTACCAGGCAGGAGCGGGGGACCCACAGGTAGAACCGCCTGTTCCGGTCTCCGGAACGGCTAGGGGTAAAGCCGCGCCTCGGTGCGGCCGGGCATCTCCAGCCCGCACCCGACAGCTCACCTCGCAGGCGCCGGAGAGGATTTCGTCATGCCCGCGAAGGGTAAGCACCGCCGCCCGAAGACCCAGCGCTTCACCCGCTCCATAGCCGTCGCCGGAACCGGCGGCGCGGCTCTCGCTCTTCCGCTCATGGGAGCCGCCGGCGCCCACGCGGCGCCCTCTCAGTCCGTCGCCCAGTCGGCTTCCGCGTCGGCTTCCCAGGCGATTTCGCAGACGGTCTCGGAAAAGGCCGCGCAGTCCGTTCAGTCGGCGCGCCAGACGGCCGCCGAGACGAAGACCGCCGCCACGAGCACGAAGTCCTACACCGTGCGGTCCGGCGACTATCTCTCGAAGATCGCGGACGAGCAGGACGTCAGCGGCGGCTGGCAGAAGCTGTACCAGGACAACCGCGCGGCCGTCGGCGACAACCCGTCGTTGATCCACCCCGGCCTCAAGCTGTCGATCGGCGGGAAGGCCGCGGCCGGCGCCAAGTCGTCGCCCGGTATATCCGGTTCGTCCGCCAAGTCGTCGACGTCCACGTCCTCCGGCTCCAAGGCGTCCTCGTCGTCTTCGTCGTCGGACTCTTCGTCCTCTTCGTCTTCTTCGTCCTCGTCGAAGGCGACCACCGAGGCCGCCGCGAGCACGAGCACCTCCAGCGGTTACACCCTCCCCGTGGCGGGCGCCACCATCGGCACCGCCTACCACACGGCCGGCAGCATGTGGTCCAGCGGCTACCACACCGGCGTCGACTTCGTCGTCCCGACCGGTACGTCCCTCAAGGCCGTCGCCGCGGGCACGGTCGTCTCCGCCGGCTGGGGCGGCGCGTACGGCAACCAGGTCGTCATCAAGCTCGGCGACGGCTACTACGCCCAGTACGCCCATCTCTCGCAGCTCTCCGTCTCGGCCGGGCAGACCGTGACCGAGGGGCAGCAGATCGGTCTCTCCGGCGCGACCGGCAACGTGACCGGACCGCACCTCCACTTCGAGATCCGCACCACGCCGGACTACGGCTCGGACGTCGACCCGGTCGCCTACCTCCGCTCGCACGGCGTCAGCGTCGGCTGACCTCCCCCGACCGCCTGCCTGCCTGACACGCTGCCGAGGCCGGACCCTGATCCCCGGGTCCGGCCTTTGGCGTTCGGTCCGGTCGGTCCGGTCGGTCCGGTCGGTCCGGTCAGTCTGTTAGGTCCGTTCGATCCGTCGGGTCCGCTGGGGCCGTTCGACTTTGCTCGTTCATGATCGTTTCATTGCGGTCGTGTGGCAGGCCCGTCCGGGCCGTCGACAGCCGGGACAGAGTGGCGGCACAGTGATCTCCATGAGAGGGCAAGCGCTTTCCTTCACTGTCACCGCCGCCGTCCTGTTGGCGGGACTCGGCTCCGCGCCCGCCGCCGGGCACGCCGTCGACACCCCGCGCCGGATCGTGGAGAACCTCGACCGCGGCCTGGTCGCCGTGCCGTCCGGCACGGCGACCTTCCTCAGCTGGCGTCTCCTCGGCACCGAGTACGCCCGATACGGCGACTCCCTCGCCTTCGACGTCTACAAGAACGGCCGACGGCTGAACCGCGAGCCGATCCGCAGGTCGACGACCTACCGGGACGACACCCCGGGCGCGGGCACGTACACCGTGCGTGCGGTCGTCGACGGGCATCGACAGCAGCCGAGTTCGGCCGCGCTCGACTTCGCCGACGGTTACGCCGAGATCCCCCTCGCCGCCGCCGACGGCTACACCGTCCAGCACGCCTGGCCCGGCGACCTCGACGGCGACGGACGGTACGAACTGGTCGTCAGCCGGCTGTCGGGGACCCGGGACCGGCCCGACCTGCTGGAGGCGTACACGCTCACCGGCGAGCGGCTCTGGCGGGTCGACTTCGGACCCGGCTCCTACACCCAGGTCGGCGGGAACGGCGCCAACGACCCGGCGCCCGCCGCGATCAGCGGCTCCACGGCGATCGGCGGCTACCGCAACGACGACAACGTCACCGTCTACGACCTCGACGGCGACGGCCGTGCCGAGGTGCTGGCGCACACCGCCGCCGGCACCGCCTTCGCGGACGGCGCGCAGGTCGCCGCCGACTCGCCCGCCCGCCAGTTCGTCTCGGTGATCGACGGCGCGACCGGCGTCGAGCGCACCCGGCAGCCGGTGCCCGACGACTTCGTCGCCGACGGCCCCTCCGGCGGCCACTTCGGCATCGCCTACCTGGACGGCGAACACCCCAGCCTGGTCACGAAGTCGGTCACCCGCGTCGGCGCGAAGCGCGGCGCGTTCCGGGTCCTGTTCCAGACCTGGGACTTCAACGGCGCGGACCTGACCCGCCGTTGGAGGTACGTGGTGGACCCGGCGAGCGGCGCGACCAGCTTCCACCAGATCCGCACCGTCGACGTCGACGGGGACGGCCACGACGAGATCGCCGACGGCAACTACGTCGTGAACAGCGACGGCACCCTGCGCTACGTCGTCGACGGAGCCATCCACGGAGACCGCTTCGACATCGCCGACCTCGACCCCGACCGACCCGGCCTGGAGGGCTTCGCCATCCAGCAGTCCGAGCTGGGCATCGTGTCGAACTTCCCCTGGTAGTACTACGACGCCGACACCGGCGAGCGACTCGTGACCGGCGCGCATCCGACGGACCCGGTGAGCGACGCCGACCTCGACGTGGGCCGCGGCACCGCCGCCGACATCGACCCGGACCACCGCGGCTACGAGTACTGGACGTCCACCGCCGACGTGACCCGGCCCGGCGCCGGCGTCTTCAACGTCCAGGACGGCAAGGTCTCCACCACCACGCCCAGCGTCAACTTCCGTATCTGGTGGGACGGTGACAAGGCGTCAGAACTGCTCGACTTCACCCGCGTCGAGAAGTGGGACCCGGCCGCCGCGACCAGCGCGACGGTCTTCGTCCCGGCCGGCGTGGTCTCCGGCGCCCGCAACGCCACGCCCTTCTACGGCGATCTGGTGGGCGACTGGCGCGAGGAGATCCTGGCCGAGACCGCCGACCACACCGCGCTGCGCCTCTACACCACGACCGAGCCGACCGGCACCCGCGTCTACACGCTCGCCCAGAACCCCGAGTACCGCCTCGGCTGGACCGTGCGGGGCTATCTCAATCCCACCTACACCGACTACTACCTCGGCGCCGAGACCCGCCGCATCCCGAAGCCCTCGATCACCGTTCCCGGGCTCGCCGAACACGCGTGACGTCCCGATCACTTCCGACTTCCCGAACACCTCTCACTCCCGAACACCCCTTATTCCCGAGCACCCTTGACTCACCGAAGGAGCCGTCTCCCGTGACGACCACGCGCAGAGCGTTCGGAGCCCTCGCCGCCGGCGCCGCCCTGGCCGCGCTCGCCCCCGCCGCGTCGGCGAACGCCGCGTCCGCCGGCGCCGCGCCCCGCCGCCGTCGCCTCATCGCCCACGACGACTTCCGCCACGGCCTCGGCCGGTGGGCCGTGGAACTCGAGCGGCCGGGAGCCGTCACCGCCTCCCGCGGGACTCTGGAGGTCGACGTGCCCGCGGGCGCGACGCTCTGGTTCAGGCAAAGGCTCGAAGGGCCGTACGCCATCGAGTACACCGCCACCCCGGTCTCCGCCGGCGGCGTCAACGACCGGGTGTCCGACCTCAACAACTTCTGGAACGCCGTCGACGTCCGCTCCCCGGACGACCTCTTCGCCACGCAGCGCGGCGGCGCCCTCGCGGAGTACGACTACCTGAAGACGTACTACGTCGGCTACGGCGCCAACACCAACACCACCACCCGGCTGCGCCGCTACGTCGGCGAGGCGGGGGTGCGCCCGCTGATCTACGACTACACCGAGCCGCTGCTCGTGGCGAACGCGCCGAACCGCGTCCGGATCGTCTCCGACGGCTCGACCGTGCGCTGGTGGAACAACGGACGGCTCGTCTTCGACTACACCGACCCGGAGCCGTACACGGGCGGGCACTTCGCCTTCCGGACCACCTGGAGCCATTTCCGGATCAACGACTTCCGGGTGTGGTCACTGCATCGACACGCCTGACGGGGAGCCTTATTCCCGCGTTGGCAAATTCTTTAAGAGTGTCTTATCTCACCGTCCGTCAACCCCTTCCTACGGTCGCGTAAGTCACATTCGAAGGTGAATCATGAACTGCTGTGGCAGACGATTCGAAGAATGACAACAGATCAGTGATCGGGTCGTACGTGGCGGTGGGGGACAGCTTCACCGAGGGCGTCGGCGACCCCGGCCCCGACGGGGCGTTCGTCGGCTGGGCCGACCGGTTCGCGGTACTGCTCGCGGACCGGCGGCCCGAAGGCGACTTCGAGTACACCAACCTCGCGGTGCGCGGAAAGCTCCTCGACCAGATCATGGAGGACCAGCTCCCCAAGGCCGTGGAGCTCGCCCCCGACCTGGTCTCCTTCTGCGCGGGCGGCAACGACATCATCCGACCCGGAACCGATCCGGACGAGGTCGCGGAGCGCTTCGAGCGCGCGATCTCGTCCCTGACCGCCGTCGCCGGCACGGTCATGGTGACCACCGGCTTCGACCTCCGCGGCGTTCCCCTCCTCAAGCACCTGCGCGGCAAGATCGCCACCTACAACGGGCATGTCCGCGCCGTCGCCGACAAGTACGGCTGTCCGGTGCTCGACCTGTGGTCGCTGCGGTCCGTGCAGGACCGTCGGGCCTGGGACGACGACCGGCTCCATCTCTCCCCGGAAGGGCACACGCGCGTGGCGCTGCGCGCCGGGCTGAGCCTGGGGCTCGACGTGCCGGCCGATCCCGAGCAGCCCTGGCCGGCGCTTCCGCCTCGCGGCACGCTCGAGGTGCGCAAGGACGACGTCCACTGGGCGCGGGAGTATCTGGTGCCGTGGATCGGGCGCCGGCTGCGCGGCGAGTCGTCGGGGGACCATGTGACGGCCAAGGGCGCGTTGTCGCCGGACGACATCCGGATGCGGATCGCGGCAGTGGCCTGAACCGGGGTGGGGCGGTGGGTCTTTCGCCCCCGCCGCCCCTTCCCCTTCCCGTCCTCCGGGGGGCTGCCGCCTACCGACACCCCCGCTTCGGCCCCTCAAGGGCCTCGTCCTCAAGCTCCCCCAGAGGGGGACCCCCACGGGCTGGAACGCCAAGTCCCAGCTCCCGGGCCAGTGCCTCGTCGACCCACTCCTGCGCCCTCGCCCTGGACACCGTGCCCGCGTAGGACGTCAGTTGTACGGCGAGTCCGTCCAGGAGGGCCGTCAGGCGCAGGGCCGTGGCGGGCGGGTCCGGGCAGTGGAACTCGTCCGCGGCCACGCCCTCGGCGATCACCTCGGCGAGCGCCGCCTTCCACTCCCGGTCGAGGTCCCTGGCGACGTCCCGCAGCGCGGGCTCGCGCAGTGACACCGCCCAGCCCTCGATCCACAGGCGCCAGCCCTTGGCCTGGCCCGTGGGCGCGTACCAGCGCACCGCCGACCGCAGCCGGCGCAGCGCCGTCGTGCGGCGGCCGAGCAGCTTGCGCAGATGGGCCAGGTCGTCCTCGGCCGCGAACGCGAAGGCGGCGGCGACCAGCTTCTCCTTCGTCGAGAAGTGGTAGAGCACCAGCGCGTTGCTCACGCCGAGGGCCGCGGCCACGTCGGCGATCCTTACCGCCGCCACGCCCCGCGCCTCGATCTGCCCGATGGCGGCCCGCAGCAGCTCCTCGCGCCGCTCGGCCACACTCAACCGCACCCTTGCCACCAGGTCACCCTAGTCGGTGGTCGAACGCCCCGTCGGACCAGCCCGTCCCGTCGGTCCTGGCCCCATCCGCCCTGCTACCTGCCCTGCTGCCTGCCCGACGGCCTGTCCTACTGCCTGTCCGACTGCCTGTCCTGGCGGTATCTGCCGAACCGCTCCGCGATCACCGGCAGCCGCCCCGCGCCGATCGCGTGCGCGGCCGCCCGGGGTGTCGTGCCGTCCGCCTCCGCCCGGGCCAGCACCAGCTCCACCAGCGCGCGCATCGACCGGCGGGTGTACGCGAAGGCCTCGTCCGCGTCCGGGCCGACGTCGCCGAAGAGCGTCCACCACCACCAGGCGTTCGTCCCGGAGTTGACCACCACGTCCGGCAGCACGCTCACCCCGCGCGCGTGCAGCGACGCCTCCGCCTCCGGCAGGACGGGCATGTTGGCCGCCTCGGCGATCCACCGGGCGCCGATCCGTTCCTGCTCCTCGGGCCCGATGGCGTAGGACACGGCCGCCGGGATCAGCACCTCCGCCTCAGTGGACAGCCAGGCGTCGCCCGGCAGCTCCCGGTCGTCGGGGCGCAGGACGGCCCGGTCCACGGTGCCGTGGGCGTCCCGCGCGGCGAGCAGCGCCTCCACGTCGAGGCCCGCGGGGTTGACGATCGTGCCCTTGACGTCGGCGACGGCCACGACCGTCAGGCCCGCGCGCGCGAGGAAGCGGGCCGTGGCCCCGCCCATGGTGCCCAGGCCCTGGAGGGCCACCCGCGTCCCGGCGTGCGGCACTCCGGCCCGGTCCAGGGCCGTCAGCACCGACTCGGCGACCCCGCAGCCGCCGACCAGCTCGTCCAGGCCGATGCCGTCCACCTCGACGGCGAAGGCGTCCGCGAGCCGCCCACGGGCCTGGGTCTCGTCGTCGAGCAGCGGATACACGGCCTGGACGGACGACACCAGCCCCGCCTCGGCGGCCGCCCGGTCCACCAGGTCCTGGGTCAGGCCCAGGTCCTCACCGGTGGTCCAACAGCTCTCCAGATACGGCCGCACCGCCCGCAGATACCGCACCAGCAGCCCGTACGCCTCCGGGTCCCGGGGATCGCAGTCGATGCCGCCCTTGGCGCCGCCCAGCGGGACGTAGCGCGCCTCGGGGTCGTAGTGCAGCGCCTCCTTGAGGCTCATGCCGCGGGCGAGTCCGGTGACCTCGTCGAGGGTGCATCCCTCCCGCATCCGCAGGCCGCCGCTGCAGACGCCGCGCACGAGCCGGTCGACGACCAGGAAGCCCTGGCGGCCGGTCACGTCGTCGGTCCAGGTGAGGGACAGCAGAGGGGTGGCCATGGGGGTGGCCAGGGGGGTGGTCATGCGGACTCCTCGACCGGAACCATTACTGAACAGTGGGTCAGTATCTGGAGCCGTGAGCCGCCGTGTCAACGCGACGCCGGCGGCCCCGGGGACAGGGGCGACCCCGTGTTGTCGGAGGGGGCGACCATAATGGAATGCCTCAGCGAATCCACCTGGAGGTACAGTGGCCGGTTTCCGTTCCCTGCGCTCCGGGCTCCGCGCCTTGCAGCCCGAGGCCTTCGGCGCGGACCCGAGCGGTGAGCGCATGGCGCGCATCCGCAGATCGCCCCACTTCAAGGACGGCGTCTTCCAGAACCCCGGCGGTACGGCGCGGACCCGCCCCTCGGGTTCGACGCTCGACTTCGCCAAGGTCTTCTTCGACAAGGACCAACGGCCCCGCCGCGCCCCCACGGGCACGGTCCCGGTGCACGCCACCACCCTCGCCGACCTCGCCAAGCCGCCGGCCACGGGGCTGCGCCTGACCTGGATGGGCCACTCCAGCGTGCTGGCGGAGATCGACGGACACCGGGTGCTGTTCGACCCGGTCTGGGGCGAGCGCTGCTCCCCGTTCTCCTTCGCGGGCCCCAAGCGGCTGCACCCGGCCCCGCTGCCGCTGACCGCGCTGGGTCCGGTCGACGTCGTGGTCATCTCGCACGACCACTACGACCACCTGGACCTCCCCACCATCAAGGCGCTGGCCGGCACGGACACCCTGTTCGCGGTGCCGCTCGGCGTCGGCGCCCACCTCGAGCACTGGGGCGTGTCCGCCGACCGGCTGCGCGAGCTGGACTGGCACGAGGCGACGAAGGTCGGCGGACTCACCCTGACCGCCACTCCGGCCCGCCACTTCTGCGGCCGGGGCCTGCGCAACACACAGCACACCCTGTGGGCCTCCTGGGTCGTCGCCGGGGAGGAGCACCGGATCTACCACAGCGGCGACACCGGCTACTTCGACGGCTTCCAGGACATCGGCGCCGCGCACGGCCCGTTCGACGCGACGATGATCCAGATCGGCGCGTACTCCGACTTCTGGCCCGACATCCATATGACGCCCGAGGAGGGCGTGCGCGCCCACCTCGACCTCCAGAGCGGTCCGGGCGGAGTGCTGCTGCCGATCCACTGGGGCACCTTCAACCTCGCCACGCACGCGTGGAGCGACCCGGGCGAGGGCACGCTGGCCGCGGCGGAGGCGGTCGGGGCGCGCGTCGCCCTGCCCCGTCCCGGCGAGCCCTTCGAGCCCGTCGCCGAGACCGTCCCGTCCGAGCCGTGGTGGCGTGGCGTCGCCCTCGCCCCGGCGGGCGGCTGGCGGCCCCTGGACGAGACGGCGGCCAAGGCCAAGGCTGATACCGAGAGTGACATTCCGCAAGGTGCCGCCGAGGGCGGCGAAGCGCCGGAGGCGGTGCCGGCGGGCTGATCCACGGCGTTCACACGAGCGACGGCGAGGGTCGGGGAGCGGAGAGCTCCCCGACCCTCGCCGTTTGTTTTCGACCGGCTCTGACCAGCCCTGATCGACTTCTTTCCTCGTTGTGTCCCCGACCTCGCGGGTTAATCGGTCTGTCGTGCGAAGCCTCATACCAGAGCGGGACGCTCGCTGGGGGACTTTGTCAACTGCCCACCGCACATGATGGGTTGGCGACTACTGTGAGTGTCCGTCGGGCGACGTGGGGCCGAATTCTTCGGCTCCCTCGACCGACACCGCCAGTCGCACGCCCGAGTCGCGCACCCCGCGCGAGCAACCAGGCCCGACGGACCAGTACGACGGACCAGACGGACCAGTACGAGGACACCGATGTCTCACCTCCGCGCACCGGCCGCACGCGCAGACCGCCGTGAGGGCGGACGGCACGGACGGCCTGTCGCCCGCACCGCCCCCGCGCAGGCCGAGACGCACATACGGTCTCAACTGCTGCGGCTCGCCGTGCTCCCGCCGACCGCGGTGGCCCTCAGCGCCTGTGCGGCCGTCCTGTTCACCGTGCGCTCCACCGGCGCGCGTCCCGGTCCGACCCTGTGGGCCGTGCTGGCCGGCGCGGTCGCGGTGACCGGCGTGGGCATCGTCGTCGCCGCGGTGGCCGCCGACCGCGCCGCCCGCTCCGTCAGCGACCGGCTCGCCGCGCTGCGTCGGGGAAGCGCCCGCGGCGAGGCCGACCTGCGCACCCTCCTCGAGGCGCTGCGCCGCGGCGAGGTCCCGCAGCAGCGCAGGTCGCGCGGCGCTCCGCCCGGCGACGCCGACGACTTCGAGCTGCTCGCCGCCGATCTGGCCCGCGCCCATGAAGGGGCCGCCGCCGTCGTCGTGCAGGCCGCGCAGCTGTCCAGCCAGGCCGGCAGCGAACAGAAGCTGGAGGTCTTCGTCAACCTCGCGCGGCGGCTTCAGTCCCTGGTGCACCGCGAGATCTCGATCCTCGACGAGCTGGAGAACGAGATCGAGGATCCCGACCTGCTCAAGGGCCTCTTCCACGTCGACCACCTCGCCACCCGCATCCGCCGGCACGCCGAGAACCTCGCCGTCCTCGGCGGGGCCGTGTCCCGTCGGCAGTGGAGCAACCCCGTCTCCATGACCGAGGTGCTGCGCTCCGCCATCGCCGAGGTCGAGCAGTACTCCCGGGTCAAGCTGGTGCCCCCGATCGACGGCGACCTGCGCGGGCACGCCGTCGCCGACGTCATCCATCTGCTCGCCGAACTCGTCGAGAACGCCACGGTGTTCTCCGCCCCGCACACCCAGGTGCTGCTGCGCGCCAACCTCGTCACCTCCGGGCTCGCCGTCGAGGTCGAGGACCGCGGCCTCGGCATGCCCGTCGAGGAGCAGAGCCGGATGAACGCCCTGCTCGCCGACCCCGACCAGGTCAACGTCGGCCGCCTCCTCGCCGACGGCCGCATCGGCCTGTTCGTCGTCTCCCAACTGGCCCGCCGCCACGGCATCCGGGTCCGTCTGCAGAGCAACATCTACGGCGGCGTCCAGGCCGTACTCGTCGTCCCGCAGGCCCTCCTGGGATCGGCGCGGGCCCTCCCCGAGGCCGTACCGCAGAACCAGGCCGCCCTGGGCACGGCCCTGCCGCCCCTGCCCGCCCCCGCGCCCCCCACGGCCCCGCCCCCCGCGCCGCAGAACCCGACCGGCGCGCAACGGTCGCCCCGGCCGCCCCGTCCCCGGACCGAGCCGACCCGCCCCAGGCGACAGCCGATGACGACGACCGACGTCGGCAGGACCCCCGGCCCGACACCGGCGCCCGCACCCACATCCGCACCCACATCCGCGTCTGTTCCCGCACCCACATCCGCGTCTGTGCCCGCGCCCGCAGCCACATTTGTGCAGCGCACCGCCGGCGCAGGCCGACCGCCGCTCCCTCCGCAGGCGCAGCAGGCGCAGACCACCACGGGCCGGTTCCCGGCGCAGGACACGCCCGCCGCAGGCATCCCGCAGGCCCCCTCGCACACGCGCAACGCCCCCGAGGCCGATTCGTCGGCCCGTTCCCCGCAGCTCCAGGCCGCCCGCGAGCCGGGGCGGTACGACGCCCGGCAGCGGCCGGACGCACCGGGGGCGGACGAGCGGGGACCGGCCCCGCTGCCCGTTCGCGGGGCCCGTGAGGAGCGGCCCAACCCGGCCGAGGCCGTGCCGGGCATCCGGCAGGCCGACCGGCCCCTCGTCGAGGAGCACGCGGGCCGCGCGCCCCTCCCGCGCGCGGGAGCCGTACGCGGCACCATGGGCAAGCCCCAACTGCCCCGCCGGCGCGCCCAGGAGCACATCGCACCCCAGCTGCGCGGCGGCCCCGCCCCACGCCAGGACGGCGAGGAGACCGCCGGCCACGACCCCGGTCTGATGGCGGCCTTCCAGCGGGGCATCGGCCTCGCCGAGGCGCAGCAGAGCCTGGAGGCGGACGTCCTGAACGAGACGTCGTACCCGACGCCGGACCACTCGGGTCTTCCGGACTCCTCGGGCCCTGCGGAGCCCGCCCTCGGTTCCGCACCCGATCCCCTGTCGGACCCTTTGTCCGACCCCCTGCCCGCCTCGCTGGACCAGACGTCGTACCGGGAGCCGGGCGTCCCGGGGACGACCGCCCGCGCCCTGCCGGACCTCCATGACTCGGGCGCGTACCCGGTGTTCGCCTCCCCGGACAGGAGCGCCCACCCGTACCCGGCGCCGGAGCCCCTGCCCCTCCTCCCGCACCCCGCTCCCGCCGCCGACGAACCCCCGCACGGCGACGCGCCGGCCGGAGCTTCGGAGGCGGCGCCCATATCCGAGGCGTGGCCCGCGCACGCGTCCGCCCCGGCGCACGCGTTCGGCCCCGACCCCCTCACCGCCCGCGACGACGGGAGCGCGTCAGCCGGATGAGCACGCTCATGAGGAACGCCGCCCCCGCCCCCACCCGCGCCCCCACCCACAGCGCTCCCGCAGACCTTCGTACCCCAAGGAGTCGATCCACCATGGCGAGCGATGCGCCGACCGGCCAGGTATCCGATCTCGACTGGCTGATGAGCGGCCTCGTGCAGCGCGTACCGCACACCACGAGCGCGGTGCTGCTCTCCTGCGACGGACTCGTGAAGTCCGTCCACGGCCTCGACGCCGACAGCGCCGACCACATGGCCGCCCTGGCCTCCGGCCTGTACTCCCTCGGCCGCAGCGCCGGCGTCCGCTTCGGGGACGGCGGGGACGTACGGCAGGTCGTCGTCGAACTCGACTCGACCCTGCTGTTCGTCACCACCGCCGGCTCCGGCACGTGTCTCGCGGTGCTCGCCGGCCGGGAGGCCGACGCCGCCGTGCTCGGCTACGAGATGTCGATGCTCGTCAAGAGCGTCCGCCCGTATCTGATGACCGCGCCCCGGCAGCACGCCGTCGAACCGTCGGTGATGGGGCCTTGAGCGTGGCGGCGGCCGGCGACGGGCCCTGGCTCGACGACGCGGCCGGACGGCTGGTGCGCCCGTTCACCGTCAGCAACGGCCGGACCAGGCCCAGCGTCGCCCTCGATCTGATGTCACAGGTGATGGCCACCGGGGCGACCCCCCTCGGCTATCTCGGTCCCGAGCACGCGCAGGCCCTGGACCTGTGCCGCTCTCCCGTCCCGGTCGCCGAGGTCGCCGCCCATCTGAAACTGCCGGCGGCGGTCACCAAGGTGCTGCTGTCCGACCTAGTCGACTGCGGGGCCCTGACCACCAAGCCCCCCGAGTTCCACCACAACCCCACCGACCGGGCCCTACTGGAGGCAGTGCTCGATGGACTACGACGACAGCTCTGAGTACGGCGAGTACAGCGAGTACAGCGAGTACGGCGAGCGCACGGACTACGGCGAGAGCGAGGACCGCGGTGAGAGCGAGGAGTACGACGAGGGACCCGACCCCTTCCCCACCGCGCTGAAGATCCTGGTCGCGGGCGGCTTCGGGGTCGGCAAGACCACCTTCGTCGGCGCCGTCAGCGAGATCGCGCCGCTCAGCACGGAGGAGCTGCTCACCACGGTCGGCGCCGCCACCGACAACCTCGACGGCATCGAGAACAAGGTCGAGACGACCGTCGCCATGGACTTCGGCCGCATCACCCTCGATCAGGATCACGTGCTCTACCTGTTCGGCACGCCTGGGCAGGAGCGGTTCTGGTTCATGTGGGACGAGCTGTCCGAGGGCGCCCTCGGCGCGGTCATCCTCGCCGACACCCGCCGCCTGGAGGAGTGCTTCGCGGCGGTCGACTTCTTCGAGGAACGCGGCCTCGGCTTCATCGTCGCCGTCAACGAGTTCGACGGAGCCCACCGCTACGACCCCGAGGAGATCCGCGCCGCCATCGACCTGGACCCGGACGTCCCCGTGGTGCGCTGCGACGCCCGGATCTCCGCGTCCGGCGTTCAGACCCTGCTCACCCTCGTCCGGCATCTCATCGCCCACGCACCGGCAGCACCCCAGCCGAGCCGCGGCGCCCACATGTGATTCCCGCACACCACGCACCGGAGCCGCGTATGACGTACGTCCCCAGCGACGGAGACCGGCCATGACCTACGACCCGCCGCGCCCGGCCGGTCGTCTGCTGCTCACCCCGGAGGACAGGGAAGCCCCCGCCCGCACCCTGAGGCTGCGCCGACTCGGCCTCGGGGAACAGCAGGAGCCCGCCCTCGACGCCTTCGCAGGCCGCCTCGCCGAGGTGACCGGGGCGCCGTACGCCATGGTCAACTTCCTCGACGAGGAACGGCAGTTCTTCGCCGGACTGCACACCCCGCGGGGCGGGCCACCCGCCCGGGGCGGCAAGCCCGAGGTGGGGCGCCGACTGCCCCGGGACTACGGCTACTGCCCGCACGTCGTCGTGCGGCGCAAGGCGCTGGTCCTGGAGGACGTGGGCGACTACCCGCGCTTCGCGGGCAACCCGATGGTCGACGAGTACGGCGTCCGCTCCTACCTGGGCGCCCCGCTCATCGACACCACCGGCATGGTCCTGGGCACGGTGTGCGTCGCCGACCTCGCCCCCCGGCCCTGGGGGAAGGCGGGCCTGGAGACCATCAAGGCGACGGCGGCGGATCTCGTGGCCCGTATCGAGCGACGGGAGGCCGACGGGCTCCCGCTGCTCTGACGGGGGACGGCCGTCTTCTAGCCGACCGGTCTAGTACTTACGTACACTGGTCGCGTGGGACGCACCAGTGACGCCAGGCAGAAGATCCTCGACGCCGCGCGCTCGCTCGTCGAGGGGCGCGGCTACACGGCTCTGGGCGTGGCCGAGATCTGCAAGGCCGCCGGGGTGCCGAAGGGCAGTTTCTACTACTTCTTCGAGTCGAAGGAGGCCCTCGTGCTCACCGTCGTCGACGAGCACTGGGCGGCCCAACAGCGCGACTGGGCGCGCGTCCTGGGCGGCGACGCGCAGCCCCTGCAGCGGCTGCGGCAGCTGCTGGAGGAGCAGGAGGCCGGTCAGCGTGCCGGTCAGCAGGGCTGCGGCACCGTGTCGGGCTGTCTGTTCGGGAATCTCGCCCTGGAGCTCAGCAACCAGACCGAGGCCGTCCGCGGGCGACTGCAGGAGATCTTCGACGCGCAGGTCGCCCTGGTCGAAGCGGTGATCGCCGAGGCCCGGGAGCGCGGTGACGTCGACGTGACCGACCCGCGGGGGGCGGCGCGGGCGGTGGTGGCCCAGCTCGAGGGCCAGGTGATGTTCGCCAAGCTCTACAACGACACCCGGCGGCTGAGCCCCCTGTGGGACAGTTGCCGGGCCCTGCTGGGCGCCCGCTGACCGCAGGCGGCCCTACAGACCGCGCCAGACGTTGTCGAACGCGGCGTCCTCGATGGTCTTCCGCTGCCGTACGGCCTCCAGCTCCTGCACCGCGCCCGCGACGACGGCCAGCACGGTCGTGACCGCCTCACCGGCGAGGTCCTCGCCGTCCTCACGGCCCTCGCTGTTCTCAGGGCCCTCACTGCTCTCAAGGCCGACACTGTTCTCAAGGCCGACACCGTTCCCAGGGCCGTCGTTGTCCTCGTGCTGCTCGGTCGGCTCGTCGCGGAGCCCGGCGGCGGTGGCCAGGGCGGCGAAGACCGGCTCGCCCGACGCCCGGCGGTCCTCGGCACGGCGTCGGTCCGGCGAGTCGACCAGCTCGGTCCGGCCCGTGCGCAGCGGAATCCGGCGCCCCCGCGACCGGGTCGTCAGCCCCGACCGCTCCAGGTCGTCGACGTAGGTCGCGGACAGACCCTGGCCCCGGCGCCACAGCCAGTACTCGACCGACTCGTACGGCTCCTGTCGTACGAGCGAAGCGGCGGCCTCGTCCAACAGGCGGTCGCCCGTGGGCGCGGGGGCGCCGGGCACGATGCGGTCGCCGTCCAGGGCGACCGCCCGGGCCTCGATGAGGTCCACCACCTCGGCTCCCGCGAGTGCGAGCGACAGATTGCCCTGCTCCACCAGACGGTCGGGCAGCACGGTCAGGGCGGCGATCGCAAGGTCCCGTGCGGTGTTCATGAGCGGCTCCACGTCAGTTGGCCGAGTGCGGGGCGAGAGCGTCGGGGGCCGGCCTGCGCGGCCGGGCGTCCCGCGTCGATTCTCGCCGCCGTCGCGGGGCTGTGGGTCGTACTACGACCATGTCGTGCGGAAAGGCGACCCGCAGCACGGCGGCTGCCGGGTCCGCTCATCGCGTCGCGTCGGCCCGGCCCGGGTCGTTCGGGTGGGACTCGAGCGGGGTGACGGCGAGGGTCATCCACGGGCGCAGCGGCAGCGTGCCGAGCACCTTCTCGTGCAGTTCCTCCTCGTCGGCGGCCCGCCACACGCCGATGCTGCGCAACTCGCCCACGGGACGCCACAGTCGGGCCAGACGGCCGGTGGCGGCCAGCTCCGCGGCGCGGACGGCCTCGGCGGCCCGCCGCCGGTCGACCTCCTCCTGACCGGCGCCCTCGGGGACGGTGGTGGTGATCTCGACCAGAAACTCTCGCATGATCTCTCTCCGTTGCTCCGCTGCTCTGCTGCTTCGTCGCTCTGCTGTTCCGTTGCTCCGAGCTGGTCGGTCGGTGGCGTTGGGAAGTCCGCCGTGACCCCCATCGTGCGCCCGTCACCAGCGCCGATGCCACGACCGACCTACTCGCTGCTGATAGGCGCAGCCTCCCAGCCCGCGTAGCATGGCGCGCGTGGAACTGCGCCAGCTGCGGTATTTCGTCGCGGTCGCCGAGGAGCTGAACTTCGGCCGGGCCGCCGAGCGGCTGCTCATCGCGGGCCCCTCGCTCTCCCAGCAGATCAAGGCACTCGAACGGGACCTGGGCGTGCGGCTGTTCGACCGGGACCGCCGCTCGGTCTCCCTCACCCCGGCCGGCGCCGCCCTCCTCCCGCACACCCGCGCCCTGCTGGAACGGGCCGACGACCTCAAGCGCCGGGCGGGCCGGCTGTCGGGCTCGGAGTCGGTGCGGCTCGGCTACGTCAACTGGCTGCCGCCGGACCTGACATCGCGTACGGCCGCGGTGGCCCAGGTGCATGTGGACGCGTGGGTCGCGCCCTCGCACACCCAGGCCGCGCGGGTCGCCGACGGCAGCCTGGACCTGGCCGTGTGCTGGGTACGCGCCGAGGACCTCGGGCGGCTCGGGCTGCGGGCCCGGCTGATCGGCGCCGACCGGCTGTACGCCGTCGCCCGGGGCGGCGACAGCAGCGACGTACCCGACGTGGCGGCCCGGGACGCCGACGTCCTGATCGACGAGGACGTCACCTCCTGGTCGTCCTGGAACGTCTACGGCGAAGAGCTGGCGCGGGTCACCGGGGCCCGTGCCGTACGGATCTCCGACGGCGGCGTCACCGGCCCCGCCTTCTTCGACCACGTCCGCCGCAGCCGTCGCCCGGTCGTCAACTCGCCCAAGGGGCAGACCACTCCGCTCCCGCCCGACCTGGTCCGCCGCGAGATCGTCGCGCCGAAGGTGTACTGGACCTGGTCCCTGGTCCGGCGCGAGAGCGAGGACCGCGCCGGGGTCCTCGCCGTCGTCGACGCCCTGTGCGACGGCGTAGGCGACCTCCACGTCACCGCCCCGGACGCCTGGCTGCCCGCCGACGATCCGTACGCACTCCCGCGCTGACCTCCACTGGAAGCCCGCGCCTCCCAGCCGGGAGGAAACAGGTCCCGCGCGAACCCCCTCCGACCTTTGACGTTGCCCGGTCACCGGGCCTACGTTCCAAATAGTCGACCGGTCGGCTAGTAGCGGTCACCCTTTCGGAGAAGGTCGGAGAAGGTCATCATGAGCACGCAGAACCAGAAGGTCGCGATCATCACCGGCGCCTCGCAGGGCATCGGCGCCGCCCTCGTCGAGGCCTACCGCAAGCTCGGCTACGCCGTCGTCGCCACCTCGCGCACCATCGCCCCGGTCGACGACGCCGACGTCCTCACCGTCCAGGGCGACATCGCCGACCCGGCCACCGCCGAGCGGGTGGTCGCCGTCGCCGTCGAGCGGTTCGGCCGGATCGACACCCTGGTCAACAACGCGGGCGTCTTCGTCGCCAAGCCGTTCACGGAGTACACGGCCGAGGACTACGCCGTCGTGACGGGCGTCAACGTCGCCGGCTTCTTCCACCTCACGCAGTCGGTCGTACCGCATCTGCTCGCCAGGGGCGGCGGTCACATCGCCAACGTCACCACCAGCCTGGTCGACAACGCGGACGCCGACGTTCCGTCCGTCCTGGCCTCGTTGACCAAGGGCGGTCTGCAGTCCGCCACCAAGTCCCTCGCCATCGAGTACGCCACCCGCGGCATCCGCGTCAACGCCGTGTCGCCCGGCACCATCAGGACCCCCATGCACGCCGAGGAGACCCACGCGTTCCTCGCCGCCCTGCACCCGGTGGGCCGGATGGGCGAAGTGAGCGACATCGTCGACGCCGTGCTCTACCTGGAGACGGCCCCGTTCGTCACCGGCGAGATCCTGCACGTCGACGGCGGCATGAGCGCCGGACACTGAGTCACCCGACGGGAGAGACCGCGATGAACACCACGACAGACGGCACCGCCACGACGGACGGCGACGCGATCCTGCGCCGCGTCCTCGACCGATGGAAGTCGGCCGTCGACGCGCACGACCCGCAGCGGGTCGCGTCCGGCTTCACCGAGGACGCGATCTTCCAGGGCCTGCACCCCTACAGCGTCGGCCGGGCGGGCATCGCCGCGTACTACGACTCCCAGCCCCTGGGCATGACAGCCGCGTACCGGATCCTGGAGACCCGACGGCTCGCGGACGACCTGGTACTCGGCTACCTGGACGTCGACTTCGCGTTCACCGACCGGCCGACGCTCGCCGTCAAGCTCGCCGTCCTGGCCAAGCGTGCGCAGGACGGCTGGCTCATCGTCCACTACCAGGTGTCCCGCCTGGGCTAGAGCCAGAGCCAGAGCCAGAGCCAGAGCCGGGGCTGGGGGCCGGGGGCCGGGCCGGGGGCGGGCGTGAAGCGGAGCTGCGGCGCGGCTTAAGAAATCCTCGATGGACCAGGGGTGGCGTCGTACGGCAGATTGCTGAGCGATTCCACCCCTCTCCCCGGATACGGGCGCTTTCGGCGTGCCCGGACCCGGGGTCGCACCCACAGGAGCCGTTGCGTTGAAGGCGCTGGTCAAGGAGAAGGCGGAGCCCGGGCTGTGGCTCACGGACGTCCCGGAGCCCGCCGTCGGACCCGGCGACGTACTGATCAAGGTGCTGCGCACCGGCATCTGCGGCACCGATCTGCACATCCGGGCCTGGGACGGCTGGGCGCGGCAGGCGATCCGCACGCCGCTCGTGCTCGGGCACGAGTTCGTCGGCGAGGTCGTCGGGACGGGCCGGGACGTCGCCGACATCGCCGTCGGCGACCGGGTCAGCGGCGAGGGGCACCTCGTCTGCGGCAAGTGCCGCAACTGTCTGGCCGGACGCCGGCATCTGTGCCGGGCCACGGTCGGGTTGGGCGTGGGCCGCGACGGCGCGTTCGCGGAGTACGTCGCCCTGCCCGCCGCCAACGTGTGGGTGCACCGGGTCCCCGTGGACCTCGACGTCGCCGCGATCTTCGACCCGTTCGGCAACGCCGTGCACACCGCGCTGTCCTTCCCGCTGGTCGGCGAGGACGTCCTGATCACCGGCGCGGGACCGATCGGCCTCATGGCGGCCGCCGTCGCCCGGCACGCCGGCGCCCGCAACGTCGTGATCACCGACGTCAGCGAGGAGCGGCTGGAGCTGGCCCGCAAGATCGGCGCGAGCCTCGCCCTGAACGTGTCGCGGACGTCCATCGCCGACGGGCAGCGCGAGCTGGGCCTGCGCGAGGGCTTCGACATCGGCCTGGAGATGTCCGGCCGGCCCGAGGCGATGCGCGACATGATCGCCAACATGACGCACGGCGGCCGGATCGCGATGCTCGGACTGCCCGCCGAGGAGTTCCCGGTCGACTGGTCCCGCGTCGTCACCTCGATGATCACCATCAAGGGCGTCTACGGCCGTGAGATGTTCGAGACCTGGTACGCGATGTCGGTCCTGCTGGAGGGCGGCCTCGACCTCGCCCCCGTGATCACCGGACGCTACGGCCACCGCGACTTCGAGGCGGCCTTCGCGGACGCGGCGAGCGGCAAGGGCGGCAAGGTCATCCTGGACTGGACTCTGTAAAGGAAATGATGATGTTCGACTCCGTGCGCGACGATCTGCGCGCCACCCTCGACGAGATCCGCGCCGCCGGTCTGCACAAGCCCGAGCGGGTCATCGGCAGCCCGCAGTCCAGGGCCGTCGCCGTCACCGCGGGCGGCCGGCCCGGCGAGGTCCTCAACTTCTGCGCCAACAACTACCTCGGCCTCGCCGACCACCCCGAGGTGGTCGCCGCCGCCCACGAGGCCCTGGACCGCTGGGGCTACGGCATGGCGTCCGTGCGCTTCATCTGCGGCACGCAGGAGGTGCACAAGGAGCTCGAGGCGCGCCTGTCCGCCTTCCTTGGGCAGGAGGACACGATCCTGTACTCCTCCTGCTTCGACGCCAACGGCGGTGTCTTCGAGACCCTCCTGGGCCCCGAGGACGCGGTGATCTCCGACGCCCTGAACCACGCCTCGATCATCGACGGCATCCGGCTCTCCAAGGCCCGCCGCTTCCGCTACGCCAACCGTGATCTGGCCGACCTGGAACGGCAGTTGAAGGACGCGTCCGACGCGCGCCGCCGGCTGATCGTCACCGACGGCGTCTTCTCCATGGACGGCTATGTGGCCCCCCTCGCCGAGATCTGCGACCTCGCCGACCGCTACGACGCCATGGTCATGGTCGACGACTCCCACGCCGTCGGCTTCGTCGGCCCCGGCGGCCGCGGCACCCCCGAGCTGCACGGTGTCATGGACCGCGTCGACATCCTCACCGGCACCCTCGGCAAGGCCCTCGGCGGGGCCTCCGGCGGTTACGTCGCCGCCCGCGCCGAGATCGTCGCCCTGCTGCGCCAGCGCTCCCGCCCGTACCTCTTCTCCAACACCCTCGCCCCGGTCATCGCCGCCGCCTCCCTCAAGGTCCTCGACCTGCTGGAGTCGGCCGACGACCTGCGCGTACGGCTCGGCGAGAACACCGCCCTGTTCCGCCGCCGGATGACGGACGCGGGCTTCGACGTCCTGCCCGGCGACCACGCCATCGCGCCCGTCATGATCGGCGACGCGGCGAAGGCGGCCCGACTGGCCGAGCTGCTGCTGGAGCGCGGGGTGTACGTGATCGGCTTCTCCTTCCCGGTCGTCCCGCAGGGCCAGGCCCGCATCCGCGTCCAGCTGTCCGCCGCGCACTCGACGGAGGACGTGAACCGGGCGGTGGACGCGTTCGTCGCGGCGCGGGCGGAGCTGGAGGCCTGAGGCCCGGGGGCTGGAGGCCTGAGGCCCGGGGGCCGGAGGCCTGAAGAGGGCTGGAAGCCCGAGCCGGCCGGGGTTCCTGAGCAGCTCGGACATATTGCGATAATCGAACCATGATCGAAGCGCGGCGGCTCCACATCCTCCGTGCGGTGGCCGACCATCGCACGGTGACGGCGGCTGCCGCCGCGCTGTACCTCACCCCGTCCGCCGTCTCCCAGCAGCTCGCCGCCCTGGAGCAGGAGACGGGCCACCGGCTGGTCGAGCGCAGCGCCAAGGGCGTACGACTGACCCCGGCCGGCGAGATCCTGCTCAGCCACACCCACGTGGTCCTGGCCCAGCTGGAGCGGGCCGAGGCGGAACTCGCCGCGTACAGTTCGGGCGCGGCCGGCACGGTCACCGTCGCCGCCTTCGCGACCGGCATCGCGCAGGTCGTGGCGCCGGCCCTGGCCCGCCTCGCCCTGCTGGCGCCCGGAATCCGCATCCGCGTCCAGGACGCCGAGGGCGACGCCAGCCTGCCGATGGTGCTGGACCGGCAGGTGGACGTCGCGGTCGCCGTCGAGTACCGAGGGGCCCCGGCCGCCGACGACCCTCGACTCACCCATGTCCCGCTCTACGCCGAGCCCTTCGACGCGGTCGTCCCGGTGACCCACCGGCTGGCCGGCGCCGACGAGGTCCCCCTCGCGGAGCTGGCCAAGGACCCGTGGATCGGCCCCTACCCCGGCAACCCCTGCCACGAAGTGGTCGTCCTGGCCTGCGAGAACGCCGGATTCCAGCCCCGCCTCGAGCACTCCTCCGACGACTTCCGCGCGGTCGTGGCCCTCGCGTCGGCCGACGCGGGCGTCGCCCTCGTTCCGCGCTCGGCGCTGCGCGGCATGGACCTGACGGGCGTGGTGGTCCGGCCCGTCGACGGGGTGGCGCCGACCCGCCGGGTCTTCGCGGCCGTACGACGGGGCGCGGAGGGGCACCCGCTGATCCGTCCGGTGCTGGACGCGCTCGGCGAGGCGGCCCGGACGTAACGCGGCTGTTTCATATCTGGGATACTGTCCCGAATATGAGACTCGAAGACGTCGAGGGCGCCCCGGCCCCTGTCGACGCCCCGCTAGATGCCCGACTCGACGCTCGCCTTGACGCCCGACTCGGTGCCCGCCTCGCCGAGCTGCGGGCCGAACGCGGCTGGTCCCTGGGGGAGTTGGCGGAGCGCAGCGGGCTGAGCCGGTCCACCCTGTCCCGAGCCGAGCGGGCCGAGACCAGTCCCACCGCCGCGCAGCTCAACCGTCTGTGCCATGTCTACGGCCGGACCATGTCCCGGCTGCTCGGAGAGGTGGAGGGCGAGGCGGGCCCCGAGCCGCTGCTGCGGGCCGCCGAACAGCCCGTGTGGGAGGACCGCGCCTCCGGATTCGTCCGGCGCTCGGTGTCCCCGCCGCACCCCGGACTGCGCGGCGAACTGGTCGAGGGACGGCTCGCGGCGGGCTCCGACATCTCCTACGACCGCCCGCCCGTGCCCGGTCTGGAACAGCACATCTGGGTCCTGGAAGGCGCTCTCGACGTGACGGCGGGAGACGTCGGGCACCACCTCGACGCCGGGGACTGTCTGCGGCTGCGGGTGTGGGGGCCGACCCGGTTCCGGTGCGCCGACGAGCGGGGCGTGCGCTATGCGCTGGCGGTGGTGCTGCCGTGACGGCGACCCGCCTCGACGCGCCCCGACTGCTCGCCCGGGCGCAGGAGTTGGCCGACCTGCTGATCGACACCGTGGACGACGGCGCCTCCGTCGGCTTCCTCGCGCCCCTCGACCGCGGCGAGGCCCTCGCCTGGTGGCGGGAGCGGGCCGCGGCGGTGGCCGCCGGACAGCTCGCCGTCTGGGCCGCCCACGACGGCGACCGGGTCGTCGGCACCGTCAGCCTGGCCTTCCCCGACAAGCCCAACAGCCGCCACCGCGCCGAACTCGTCAAGCTGATGGTCCACCGCGACGCCCGAGGTCAGGGGCTCGGCCGCACCCTCCTCACCACCGCCGAGGAGGCCGCCGTCGCAGTCGGCGTCACCCTGCTCCACCTCGACACCGAGACCGACAGCCCCGCCGAGCACCTCTACCGCACCGCCGGGTGGACCCGGGCCGGGGTGATCCCCGACTACGCGGCCAGCCCGTTCGGCGTGCTGCGCCCGACCACCCTGTACTACAAGCGGATCGCGCCGGGTGACTGATCGATGCCGGGTGACTGTCAGTGGCTGCGGCTACCGTGCGAGACATGCCGCACGCCGAAGACGTACGCCGTATCGCTCTCTCCCTGCCGGAGACGACGGAGAAGATCGCCTGGAACATGCCCACGTTCCGGGTCGCCGGAAAGATGTTCGCCACCCTGCCCGAGGACGAGACCTCCCTCGCTGTGCGCTGCCCCAAGGAGGAGCGCGACGAACTGGTCCTCGCCGAGCCGGGCAAGTTCTGGATCGCCGGCCACGAGGCCCAGTTCGCCTGGGTGCGGGCCCGCCTGGCCGCCGTCGAGGACGAGGCCGAACTGCGCGACATCCTCGCCGACTCCTGGCGCCAGGCGGCCCCGCCGCGCCTGCTGGAGGAGTACCCCGACCTGGGGACGCCGTCGACCGGCTGACGGCGCGGGAAAACGGGTGCGCGACCACCGACCCGAGTGCGGTATTGTTTCCCTGCACGTTCAACCAGGGGAAAGCCCAGGTCAGACGGGCAACGGGACGTGGCGCAGCTTGGTAGCGCACTTGACTGGGGGTCAAGGGGTCGCAGGTTCAAATCCTGTCGTCCCGACAGTGATGTCGACCAGCGGGTCTGCCGGAAACGGCAGGCCCGCTGGCTTTTTGTGTGGTCGTGTGCTCGACGCCCTCGAAGGGCTCCCGCCGCCCGCCGCCACCTGTGAACCTCCCGTACTCCCTGTGGGTTCGCCCAGGCCCCGCCGGTGTCGGCGATGCCGCTGCCAGGATGAGGCGGCATGATCCCGGGGTGCTGTTCACGCATGCTGCGGGCCGCGATGTTCGCGGCCGTGTGCGTGGTGCTCGCCGCCCTGGGGCACGTCATGATGTCCGGCGACGGGGCGTCCTGGCAGGTGCTGGTCGGCGGAGCCGTCGGCGCGGGGGGCGCGGGCTGGTGTCTGACCGGGCGTGAGCGCGGGGTGCCGCTGGTCACGGGGGGCGCGGTCGGCGTCCAGGCGGTCCTGCACTCGGTGTTCTCGCTGGTGCCGACCGCCGCGGACCACGACATGGAGGCCATGGGACCCGCCGAGGGCGGTGGCTCCGCGTCGGCCGGCATGCTGGCCGCCCATCTGCTGGCCGCGCTGCTGTGCGGGCTCTGGCTGGCGTACGGGGAACGGGCCGTGTTCCGGCTGTTGCGGGCCGTGGCCGGGTGGCTGGCCGCGCCGCTGCGCCGCCCGTTCGACCGGCCCGCGCCGCCCGTTCGACCTCGTGCCGGTGCGATCCGAGGGCGCTCGGAGCAGGCGCCGCACATGCTTCTGCTCGCCCATGCGATCACTTCCCGGGGGCCGCCCGCACGGACCGCTGTCGCCTGACGACAGCCGGAACCGTACGTGCCCGCCCACTCCGAGAAGGACCCCTGACGATGACCCCTGCGCTCCAGCAGACACAGCAGACACAGCAGACAGAGCAGATGCAGCAGATACAGCAGACCCAGCAGAAGCGCCAGACGCACGAGAAGCACCAGGCACGCCAGAAGCACCAGACGCACCACAAGAGCCGGCACGGCTCGAAGGTCGACCAGCACGCCAAGGACCGGCGGTCCTCCGCCTACGCGGCTGCCGACGAGACCACCACCGCCCTCGCGCTGGCCGCCCGCAGCGGTGACGCCGACGCCGTCGAGCAGTTCGTGCGGGCCCTGCACCGGGACGTGCTGCGCTACGTCGCCCATCTGTGCGCCGATCCGCAGGCGGTGGACGATCTGGCGCAGGACACGTTCCTGCGGGCGCTGGGCAGTCTGCACCGGTTCGAGGGGCGGTGCTCGGCGCGGGTGTGGCTGCTGTCGATCGCGCGCCGGGCGGTGATCGACAGCTACCGGTACGCCGCGGGCCGCCCCCGCCTCAGCGACGTGGCGGACTGGCAGCTGGCCGTGGAGCTCGCGCAGCCGCGCGGGCTGCCCGGGTTCGACGACGGCGTGGCGTTGCTCGACCTGCTGGCCGCGCTGCCGAGGGACCGGCGGGAGGCGTTCGTGCTGACGCAGCTGCTCGGGCTGCCCTACGCGGAGGCGGCGGAGCTGACCGCGTGTCCGGTCGGCACGGTCCGCTCCCGCGTCGCCCGGGCCCGCGCCACGCTCACGGACCTGGTCACCGCAGCGACGGCCGCCGCAGCTCCGACACCTTCATAAGCCGGGCCAGACAGAGGTACACCAGGGCCAGGGTGAGGGTCCCGGCGGCGAGGGCGATCGCCGTCGGGACGGTCCCGTCGCCCAGCGCGGCCGCGCAGGCCCGGTCGGCCGTCCAGCCCAGGGCGGCGGCCAGGCCCGCGGCGGCGATCGCCTTGCCGTAGGTCCGGCGCAGCGCGCCGTCGTCGAGGCGGCCGCCGACCCGTCTGCGCACCAGCCGGGCGGTCACGGCGAGTCCGGCCAGGTAGGACAGGGTGTACGCGCCGGCCATGCCGGTGACCGACCAGCGGTCGGGCAGCAGCAGATGGCAGGCGGTGGCCAGGGCGATGTTCACCGCCGCGATCCAGACCGCCAGGAAGAAGGGGGTGCGGGTGTCCTCGAACGCGTAGAAGCCGCGCAGCAGCAGGTACTGCGCGGAGAACGGGATCAGGCCGAGGCCGAACGCCTGGAGCATCTGGCCCAGCGGCTGCGCGGAGGCCGCGTCGGCCGCGCCGTGGGCGAACAGCAGCGTGGCGATCCGCGGGCCCAGGGCCAGGAACAGGAAGGCGGCCGGGACGATGATCACCCCGCTCGCCCGCAGTCCGCGCGACAGGTCCGCGCGCACGTCCGCGATCCGGCCTTCCGCCACGGCCCGGCTCATCCGGGGCAGCAGCGCGGTCACCAGGGACACGGTGACCACCGACTGGGGCAGCATCCAGATCGTCTGCGCGTACGTGTACGCGGTGTAGCCCGCGCCGGCGTCCGGCAGCCGTTGGTCGACGGCGTTGGCGTAGTTGGTGACCACGGTCAGCGCGACCAGGTTGGTCAGCACCAGCAGCAGCGTCCACTGGGCGGCGCGGACGCCGGAGCCCAGGCCCGAGCCGCGCCAGTCGAACCGCGGCCGGAAGCGGAACCCGGCGGCCCGTGCGAACGGGACCAGCGCGAGGGCCTGCACCGCGATGCCGGCCGTCGTGCCGACGCCCAGCAGCCGCACCTGGGCGTCGGTGATGTCCTGCACCCGCTCGGGCACGGCCATCAGACCGAGGTAGGCCCCGAACATGCCCAGCAGGACGACGTTGTTGAGGACCGGGGTCCACATCATCGCGCCGAACCGCTCACGGGCGTTGAGGACTTGGCCGTAGATGTTGAACAGGCCGTAGAAGAAGATCTGCGGGAGCAGGAACCGGGCGAAGACCACGGTGAGTCGGTAGGCCTGGTGGTTGTCCGGCGTGTCGCGCATGTACACGCTGACGATCCCCGGGGCCGCCCACACCGCCAGCGCGGTGCCCACGGCCAGCACGGACACGACCAGTGTGAACAGTCGCTGCTCGTACGCCCGGCCGCCGTCCGCGTGGGTCGCCCGGGCCCGTACCAGCTGCGGCACCAGCACCGCGTTGAGCGCGCCGCCGATCAGCAGCGTGTACAGGCTCGTCGGCACGGTGTTCGCCGTGTTGTACGTGGTCGCCAGCAGGCCCGTGCCGAGGGCGGCCGCCTGGAGCACCTGACGGATCAGTCCCGTGGCCCGGGAGACCACCGTGCCCAGCGCCATCAGCAGCGACGACCGCGCCGCCCCGCCGGAACGTTTCCCCGCCCGCTTCCGCGGCGTCTCTTCTGCCGTCGCCCCCATCGGGCCAACCTACGGCATCAAGATCGGCGCGACCCAATCCTGCCCTTGCGGGCGGCAGTTGGCGCCTTGATGAACTGCAGCTCCAGGGTCGCCGGAGGTGCGGCCACACCGGGGCCGCCCGCCATCGCCCAGGACAGGATCTCGTCCGTGCAGTCGTCGTCCATGGCGAAGCCGACCCAGGTGGCCCGACCGCCCGCCCGACGGCCGGTGGCGGAGGGCTGGACGACGATCACGTTCGCCTGGTCGCAGGGGCCGAGACAGTCCGTCGTACGGACCTGGAAGGCGCCGGCCGAATCGGCGGCGGCCGTCCGCAGGCGGGTCAGCTGCCAGTCGTGGTCGTAGCCGGGGTGCTTGCGGGCGTCTCCGCAGCAGCAGCCCCTGCACACCACGAGGGTGCAGGGGCGGCTGCCCGCGGCGCCGATCAGCGCACGCTGCCGAGGAACCGTCACGGTCAGGACGCCGACAGGCCGACATGGGCCAGCGCCTGCCGCAGCAGGAACCCGTGCCCGCCCGGCATCTCGCTCTGCACCGCAGGCGACGCGGCCTCCTGCGGGCTGAACCACACCAGGTCCAGCGCGTCCTGCCGGGGCCGGCAGTCACCGGTCACCGGCACGATGTAGGCCAGCGACACCGCGTGCTGGCGGGGGTCGTGGTACGGGGTGACGCCGTGCGTCGGGAAGTACTCGGCCACCGTGAACGGCTGGAGCGAGGTCGGGACGCGGGGCAGGGCCACCGGGCCGAGGTCCTTCTCCAGGTGGCGCAGCAGGGCGTCGCGGACCCGCTCGTGGTGCAGCACACGGCCGGAGACCAGGGTCCGGTTGACGTTGCCGTCCGGTCCGATCCGCAGCAGCAGGCCGATGCTGGTGACTTCGCCGCTGTCGTCGACGCGCACGGGCACCGCCTCGACGTACAGGATCGGCATGCGGGCGCGCGCCATCTCGAGCTCGTCGGAGCTCAGCCAGCCGGGCGTGGTATCGGTCAAGTCAGACATTGTTTGATCATACTTTCAGTGTCCGTCGGGAAGCCGGTAGACCCGGCGGGCGTTGTCCGCTCCCGCCCAGCGTGCCAGGCGCAGGGCGTCGGGCAGGCCCAGTTCGTCGGCGTCCACCCGGTCCTGGAGCAGATCCCCCAGACCCCGGCGGAACGCCAGCGCGCCGAGCCCGTAGAACTCCGCGACACCGTAGGCGTCGGAGCTGTACAGCAGTTTGCGGAACGGTGTGATCTCGAGCGCCTCCTCCAGGACCGCCCGCGCCCGCGCCGGGCCGACGTGGTGCAGGGTGAGCCCCACGTCCAGGTACACATGCTCGAACACGGCGGCCAGGTAGCCGGCGTGGCGCTGATAGGGCCAGCAGTGCAGAAGCATCACCGGGATGGTGCCCGAGATCAGGTGCAGCCAGTCCGTCAGCAGGGCGGGATCCACCCGGTGCAGCCGGAGGTCGCTGTCGCCGAAGCCGGTGTGGAGCTGGAGCGGGAGCCCCAGGTCGACGGCGGTCCACAGCAGCTCCCGCACCAGCACCGGGTCCGCCAGCCGTCCGCCGTCCGCCAGCCAGCGCCGGGCGGCCCGGGTGACGTCGGCGTCCGAGGGGCGGGCCGGGTCCAGGTCGAAGCCGGTGCGGTAGGCGGCCACCGACTTCACCCCGACCACCCCCGGCCGCCGCACCGCCTCCAGCGCGGCCGCCCGGAACGCGTCGGCGTACCCGTCCGCCTCGACGCCCCGCGCGGCGACGGCCTCGGCGACGCCCTCCAGCCGTACCACCTCGCACGCGACACCGCCGGCCGCCTCGGCCAGTTCGGCGGGCGTGGTGATCCGGTGCGGGGCGAACCCGGTGTCCACGCAGAACACGCCCGTCCGGGCCGCCGCGAGGAACCGCCGGTCGACCTCCCGCGGGCCCAACTCCGCGCGCCGGGCCAGATAGACGTCGGCGGGCGCGTGCCGCTCCAGGTCGAGCAGGGGCGCGCAGTGACGGCGTACGGCGACCCCCGCGGGCGTGTCGAAGGGGGAGACGCCGGGCCAGCGGTCGCCCTCGGTGAGCAGTGACTCGAAGGCCGCCCGGTCCAGGGCGTCGACGGCCACCCCGTGGCAGTGGTGGTCCACCAACTCCAGCTCGGCGAGCGCCTCATGGACCGGTCCGCGAACTGTCCCGTTCCTGTCGCCCATGTCAGTACCTCCAGCGGTACGCGGCGGCCACCCGCTCGTCGTCGAGCCCCTCGACGCCGACGCTCTCACCCTGCCGTACGGCGGTCACCGCGTCGGCGAGGACCGGGCCGAGCGCGGTGCGCAGCACCTCGTCCGCGCGGAACCGCGCCACCGCCTCGGGCAGCGAGGTCGGCAGCCGGCGCACGCCCCGGGCCGCGGCCTTCTCGGGGCCGAGCCGCGCCGGGTCGCCGGTCGTCTCCTCGGGGAGCGCGGCGGCCGAGGCGAGCCCGTCGAGACCGGCGGCGATCAGACAGCCGAGGGCGAGATACGGGTTGGCGGCCAGGTCCACGGGCTTGACCTCGAGGTTCGCCTGCTCGGCGCGCCGGCCCGCCGTGCCCCGCACCAGCCGCAGCGCGCACTCGCGGGTCTCCAGTCCCCAGGCGGTGAACACCCCCGCCCACTGGGAGGGCTTGAGCCGCAGATAGCTGGCGGGGCTCGGCGCGGTCACCGCCGTCAGGGCGGGCAGCCGGGCGAGGACACCGGCCGCGAACGCCTCCGCGTCGGCCGTCAGGCCGTGCCGCCGCTCGCCGCCGGAGTGCAGGTTCACGCCGTCGCGCCAGGCGGAGAGGTGGACGTGCCCGCCGTTGCCGACGCCCTCGGCGACGACGGCCGGCGAGAAGGAGACCCGCAGTCCGTGCCGCCGGGCCACCGCGCGGATCGTCTGGCGGACCAGGACGCTGCGGTCGGCCGCCGCCACCGGGTCGAGGGCGCCCACCGAGATCTCGAACTGGCCGGGCGCGTACTCGGGATGGACCTGGTCGACCTCCACCCCCTGTGCCGCGCACGCCGCCAGCAGATCGGCGGTGCACTCGCCCAGCTCGACCTGACGGGTCGCGCCGTACGCCGGTCCCGTGGTCGCCGGGACGAACTCCCCGGCGGGCGCGGAGTCCAGGCCGAAGGCCCACTCGATCTCGATGGCCGCCTTGAAGGCGAGACCGTGGTCGCGGGCCGCGTCGGCGACGACCCGGCGCAGGAAGGTGCGGGAGCAGCCCGGGTGGCGTGCGCCGTCCTGGGTGACCCGGTCGACCGGCGCCCACGCCCAGCCCGGCTGTCCGGCCAGCACCACCAGCCCGTCCAGGTCGGGGTACAGACGCAGGTCGCCGTCCGGGGAGCCCAGGACGTCGGTGGCGACGATGCGGTCGTCGGCCAGGAACGTGTCGAACACCGGGGACATCCCCACGCCCCAGGCCGCCGCCGACGCCAGACCCGCCGCCGGGATCGTCTTCACCCGGCCGACGCCCGCGGTGTCGACGTAGGCCAGGACGATCCCGTGCACGCCCCGGCCGGAGAGCTCGCCGCTCAGCGCACCCGCCCGTTCGACGTCTCCGGGGCGCCCGCCGGGGACGGGATCGGCAAGGGTCGTCATACGTCCTCCACGAGCGCTGCCGCCGGTACGTTCGGTACGCCCCGGTACGCCCGTCAGGGTTTCACGGCCACCGCGCCGTACTGCGGAACCACCGCGGGGGAGTCGGCCCCGGCGCGCCAGCGCGAGCAGGACACCAGACCCGGCTCCAGCAGGTCCAGGCCGTCGAAGAACGCGGCGATGTCCGCGCCGCTGCGGGCGGTGATCGGCGGGGTCGCGTTCTCGTTCCAGAACTTCATCGCCGGGATCTGGCCCTCGCCGCCCACCTCGCCGTCGTGGGTCGGGTGGGTCAGGACCAGACAGCTGCCGGAGGGGACCTCGGCCATGATCCTGCGGACGATGTCCCGGGCCGCCTCGACGTCCAGGACGAAGTTCAGGATGCCCAGCATCATCACCGCGACCGGGCGCGTGAAGTCCAGTGTGCCCGCGGCGCGTTCGAGGATCGCCGCCGGGTCGTGGACGTCGGCGTCGATGTAGTCGGTGCGGCCCTCGTCGGTGCCGGTCAGCAGGGTGCGGGCGTGCGCCAGCACGATGGGGTCGTTGTCGACGTACACGATCCGCGACTCGGGCGCGATGCGCTGGGCGATCTCGTGGGTGTTGTCGGCCGTGGGCAGCCCGGTGCCGATGTCCAGGAACTGCCGCATGCCGCGCTCCTCGGCCAGGAACCGCGTCGCCCGGCCCAGGAACCAGCGGTCCGCGCGGGCGATGTCCCGGATGAGCGGGAACATCCCGGCGACGTGCTCGCCGACCCGCTGGTCGACCTCGTAGTTGTCCTTGCCGCCGATCCAGTAGTTCCACACCCGCGCGTTGTGCGCCACGCTCGTGTCCAGCCGTGTCCCGCCCACGTCCCTCGCTCCTTCTCGCACCCGACCGTCCGGTGACCGTCCGGCTGCCATTCTGCCGCCGGATGATCACCGCTGTCCCGGGATTCACCGGTCCCCCGGTAGGGTGAAATTCCGATCATCCCCGGACAAGAAGCAGGACATGCCCTACTCCCACGTCCCCCAACTGACCGACTCCGAGCAGACCGCCCCCGACTCGACCGTCTCCGAGCTCGCCGTCTCCGAGCTCGCCGTCTCCGGGCCGACCGTCTCCGGGCCGTCGGCGGGCGCCCTCGACATCCGGCTGATCGTCACCGACATGGACGGCACCCTGCTCGACGACGACAAGCGCGTACCCGACGGCCTGTGGGACACCCTGGCCCGGCTGCGCGAGCGCGGGGTGCTGTTCAGCCCGGCCAGCGGACGTCAGTACGCCACGCTGGCGGCGGAGTTCGCCGAGGTCGCCGACGGGATGGTGTTCATCGCGGAGAACGGCACCTATGTGGTGCGCGACGGCCAGGAGCTGAGCTCCGACCCGCTGGACCCGACGGTGGTGACCCGCGTCGTCGAGGCCGTACGGCGACTCGCCGGCGACGGCGTCGACCTGGGCGCCGTCGTCTGCGGGAAGCGCTCCGCCTACGTCGAGCGGACCGACGAGGCCTTCCTCGCCGAGGTGCGCAGCTACTACCTGCGCTGCGAGACCGTCGAGGACCTCACCGCCGTCGACGACGACGTCATCAAGGTCGCCCTGTTCGCCTTCGGGTCCGCCGAGGAGACCACCGCGCCCGCCCTCGCGCCCTTCGCCGACACCCACAAGGTCGTCGTCTCCGGCGAGCACTGGGTCGACGTCATGAACCGCACCGCCAACAAGGGCGCCGCCCTGCGGCGGCTCCAGGCCGAGCTGGGCGTCACGCCCGCGCAGACGCTGGTGTTCGGCGACTACCTCAACGACCTGGAGATGCTGGACGCCGCCGACTGGTCGTTCGCCATGGCCAACGCCCACCCGGAGGTCGTGCGCCGGGCCCGCCACCTCGCCCCGTCCAACAACGACGACGGCGTGCTGCGCACCATCACCAGGCTGCTGGACCTCTGAGGCTCACGGCCTGGGCTGCGCGTACCCGTGCTGCCAGGCCCAGGCCGCGATCTCCACACGATTGCGGGCGCCCAGCTTCGACTGAACGCTCGACAGGTGCGTCTTCACCGTCGACAGCGAGACGTACAGCTCGGCGGCGAGCTCGGCGTTCGTCCGCCCGAGGGCGACCAGGCGTACGACGTCCAGCTCGCGGTCGGTGAGAGGTTCGGGGAGGGCGGCCGGGCGCGGGCCGGCGGCCGGCGTCTGCGGGGCCGTGAGGTGCTGGAGCAGACGGACGGTGACCGACGGGGAGACCAGGGAGTCGCCCGCGGCGGCCGCCCGGACCGCCTCCGCCAGGAGCGTCGGCCCGGAGTCCTTCAGCAGGAAGCCGCACGCGCCGCCGCGCAGCGCCCCGTACACGTACTCGTCCAGGTCGAAGGTGGTGACCACGACCACCCGCAGCGGATCCGGGACGTCCGGCCCGGCCAGCATGCGGGTGGCGGCCAGACCGTCCAGCTTCGGCATCCGGATGTCCAGGAGGCACACGTCCGGCCGCACCGCCCGGGCCAGCGCCACCGCCTCCTCCCCGTCGGCGGCCTCGGCGACCACCGTGATGTCCGGCTGCGCGTCCAGGAAGAAGCGGAAGCCCGTGCGCACCATGTCCTGGTCGTCGGCGATGAGGACCCGGATGGGGGCGGAGGCGCTGGGGGCGGGGGCGTCGGGGGCCGGGATGGTCATGGCTCGATCATGCCTCAGGCGAGAGGCGGGCACGGCGGGACCCGGGCCTCAGTCGGCCGCGTGCGCGGGGTCCGCCGTCACCCGGCGCAGCAGCGGACGGCTGACGGTGATCGCGGCGAACATCGCGAGCACCCCGAGCACCACACAGGCGGCGAGCCGCAGGGCGCCGTCGGCGTCCAGGGAGGCGCCGGCCAACTGGTGGACCTGGTAGGAGCCGTACACGCCCATCGCGGTGGTGCCGCCCGCCAGAACCACCAGCGGGAGGACCGTCTCCCGGGTGCGGGCCCGGTCCAGCACCTTCAACGGGGTGCCCGCCAGCCGCAGCAGGCCGTACACCCGGCGCCGGTCGAGGACGTCGGCTGCGGCGGTCAGGCCCGCGGAGGCGGTCGCGACCAGGAAGCTCAGGGCCAGGGTGGCGGTGCTGACGTCGGCGATGCGGTCGCTGATCACCCGGTCGCTCGCGACGGCGTAGTCCTGGGTGTAGGGCAGGTGGTCCGGCGCGACGGGGGTGAGGGCGGTGACGGCGGCGTCGAGCCGATTCCCGCTGCCGCTGCCGCTGCCGCTGCCGCTGCCGCTGCCGTTGCCGCTGCCGCCTCCGACGTGGACGAGGAGGCCCGGCGCGCCGCCCAGCAGGCTGTCGAAGTCGTCCTCGCCGCCGACCCTCACCGTCGCGTTCACACCGGAGCGGTGCAGCAGGGCGCGGGCCTCGACGGCCGCGTGCCGGGCGTCGGGGGTGAGCACCGCGATCTGGTCCCGGTACTGCGAGTCGTCCGGGCCGAGGAGGCCGACGGAGAAGAATCCGGCCGCGAACCCGGCCAGCACCAGGCCGCTGACGGTGCGCCAGGCGCCGCGCGGATCGTCGCTGAGCCGGCGGCCGGCCAGCAGGGTCGCCGGGCGGCGGGCGAAACGGCTCACGATCCGGCCCAGCCGGTCCACGACCCACGGGCCGAACAGCCAGAACGCGCCGTAGAAGAGCAGCAGCAGGGCGAGCGCCTGTCGGGGCTTGAGATCGCTGCCGCCGCCGGTCGACCGCAGGACGTAACCCAGGACCGCCACGAACAGCACCAGCCGGATCAGCCGGGTGCGGCGCGGGTTCGCCTGCTGGGCGACGCCCAGGGGAGCGGTCGCCACCTGACGCAGCATCGTCACGGCGCTGACCGTGATCAGGGCGGTGACCGCCGCCCCCACCGCGGGGATCAGACCGAGCCCCACCCACAGGTCGCCCCGGTACCAGGACCCGACCCCGTAGGGGATCTCGGCGAGGGCGGGCAGCAGCGCCGCGTAGGCCAGCGCGCCGCAGAGGGCGCCGGCCGCGCCGACCGCGGCCGCCTCTGCGGCGGTCATCGCGATGATCTGCCGCGGGGTCGCGCCGGCCAGCCGCAGGGCGGCGAGCCGCTGTTCGCGCCGGGCGGCGCCGAGCCGTCCGGCGGCCGCCGACAGGACGATCACCGGCATCGCGAGCAGGACGAGGCCCAACAGGGTCGTCCCCCGGTCCGCGGCGGTGAACATGCTCGCCTTCGTCCCGGAGAACCCGGCGACGTCCGCCCGCGCCGTCTGGCCCTGGTCGAACCAGGTCTGTCCGCCCGCGGCCGCCGCGGAGAGCGCCGGATCGCCCGGCGCCCGGCCCACCACGGCGACCAGCTCGTCCGGCGAGGCGAGACCGGCCGCGCCGATCGTGCCGTACGACCCCGGCGACGCCGGCTTCGGGAACCGGTCGGCCAGTCGGGCGGCGGGCAGCTCGCGCAGCAGCTCGGCCAGGGCGGGGGAGACGTACACCTCCCCCTGCCGGGGAAAGCGGCTCAGGCCCGGCGGGGCCGGGGTCCGGGCCCGCCCGGGGAGCTGCGCCAGGGAGACGATTGTGAGGGGTTCGTGGCGGACGTACGTCGTGGCGAGGGCCTGGACGGCGGTGGCGTGCCGGGCCGGCTCGGGAGTGCGCCAGGCGGTGCGGTCGGCGCGGGCGCCGGAGCCGAGGCAGGCGGCGAGCACCACCAGCATCACGAAGGCGCCGGTGGCGGCGACCGCGGCCGCGAGCAGCAGGCTCTGCAGCCCACGGCGGCCGGAGGATCTGGCCAGATGCCAGGTCAGGGGCAGGACGGGGGAGCGCATACGGGTTCTCCTGGAGGCGTGCGGTCAGGCGACCGTGTACTGGCTGTGGCCGCTGATCAGGCCGTCGCGGACCTGGAGGATCCGGTCGCAGTGGGCGGCGACGTCGGCGTCGTGCGTGACCATCACCAGGGCGGCGCCCTGCGCGCGGGTGACGGAGGTGAGCAGGCGGACGACCTCCGCGCTGGTGCGCTGGTCCAGGGCGCCGGTCGGCTCGTCGGCGAAGACCACGTCCGGCTCGACGACCAGCGCACGGGCGATGGCGACACGCTGCGCCTGACCGCCCGACAGCTGTCCCGGACGGCGCTGTTCGAGGCCGTCGAGACCGAGCGGGGCGAACCAGCGGCGGGCGCGCTGCACGGCCGCCTTGCGCGAGGCGCCCTCCAGCATCAGCGGCAGGGCCACGTTCTCCTCGGCGGGCAGCTCGGGCAGCAGCTGGCCGGACTGGAAGACGAACCCGAACCGTTTCCGGCGCAGCGCGCTGAGCTTGTTCTCGCCCAGGTCGTCCATGCGGACGCCGCGCAGCAGGACCTGGCCGCCGTCGGGGCGGACGATCCCGGCGAGGGTGTGCAGGAGGGTGGACTTGCCGGAGCCCGAGGGGCCCATCACGGCGAGGGAGTCCCGCTCGCCGACCTCGACGTCGACCCCGGCCAGGGCGGTGGTGGCGCCGTACTTCTTCACTAGGCCGTAGCCGGCCAGAACCGTGCTCATGACGGGGCGTCGCCTTTCGCAGTGCTGTCTCAGCTGTCTCAGCTGTCTCGTCTGTCTCGGCGCTTTCTCGGCGCTTTCTCAGCGCTCGAACGTCCAGGTGACCGAGTCGGCGGTGGCCTTCAGCACGCGGACCGGGATGTCGACGCTTGTGCCGCCGCTCTCCTTGCCGGTGCAGACGACGGTCGCGCCGACGACGGCCTTCAGACCGGTCGGGCAGGTCACGGTGACCTTCGTGCCGACCCACGGCAGCGGGTGGAACCTGCTCTGGGTGCGGCCCGCGACGATGGAGCCGGCCAGCGCCTTGTGGCCATCGACCAGGACCGTGCTCCGCGCGTCGAGTTCGGTGGTGGACTCGGTGCCCGAGAGCAGATGGGTGCCGAGACCGCCGAGGGCCACCACGGCCGCCGCGCCCCCGATCGCGCCGACGACGAACCTGCTGGACTGCATCACGTATCCCTTCTGACTGTGTGGGTCCACTCTCGTCCGCCGGGCCCCGCGCCCGCCTCGGCCGAACGGCCGGAACAGGCGGGGTCCGGGACCGCGTTCCTCGGCCGTTCGGCTATTCGGCCGGTGGGCTACTCGGCTGTTCGGCCTAGGCTGCGAGGCGGAATCGGCACGGAAGTGCCACGGACAGTGCCACGGAGAGGGAGCGGTATGAGCGAGCCGGCCGTCGTCGCCCGTCTGACCCGGGAGATCGCCTCGGAGCTGAAGACGGGGGACCTCGAGGACTTCTACCGGGACCTGCACCGCCACCCCGAACTGGCCTTCCAGGAGCACCGCACCGCCGCGCGCCTCGCCGGACGGCTGCGGGCCGCCGGGTACGAGGTGACCGAGGGCGTCGCCCGTACCGGGGTGGTCGGGGTGCTGGCCAACGGCGACGGGCCGGTGGTGTGGCTGCGCGGGGACATGGACGCGCTGCCGGTGCCGGAGGCGACCGGTCTGGCGTACGCCTCCACGGTCGACGGGGTGATGCACGCCTGCGGCCATGATCTGCACGTCACCTGGCTCGCGGCCGCCGCCGAGGTGCTCGCCGCCGCCCGTGAGACCTGGTCCGGGACGCTCGTCGTGGTGGGGCAGCCGGCGGAGGAGGCCGAGGGCGGTGCGGCGGCGATGGTCGCCGACGGGATCCACGTCCGCTTCCCGCGCCCCGACGTCCTGTTCGGCCAGCACGTCGCGCCCGGGCTCGCCGGGTTCTTTCCGCACACCCCCGGTCTGACCCTGTCGGCCGCCGACGACGTCGAGGTCGTCGTGCACGGGGTGGGCGGCCACGGCTCGCGGCCCGAGTCGACCGTCGACCCGGTGGTGACGGCCGCGTACATCGTCACCCGGCTGCAGACGGTCGTCTCGCGCGAGGTCGCGGCGAGCGAGTCGGCGGTGCTGACGGTGGGCACGTTCCACGCCGGCGCCAAGCCCAACATCATCCCCGCCGAGGCTCGGTTCGCGCTGAACCTGCGCACCCAGGACACCCGGGTGCGCGAGCGGGTCCTGACCGCGATCCGGCGCATCGTCGAAGGGGAGTGCGCCGCCGCGGGCTGCCCGGTCCCGCCCGGGATCACGGTCGTCCCCGGCTATCCGAACACCGTCAACGACGCCGCCCTGGACGGGGAGATCGCCGCCGTGCACCGCGAACTGTTCGGCGCGCACACGGTGTTCGACTTCGGTCGGGCCATGGGCAGCGAGGACTTCTCCCTCCTGGCCCCCGCGGGCGTGCCGTACGACTACTGGTACGTGACCTCGACCCCGGCCGGAGTGTGGGACGCGGCGCCGGGGGAGCAACTGGCGGAGAAGCTCGACGCCGTGCCGGGCAACCACAGCCCGCTGTTCGCGCCGGACCCGTCGGTGCTCGTGCCCGGGGTGCACACCCTGGTGTCGGCGGCGCTGTCCCGGCTCGGCGGATGATCCGCCCCGCGGTGACTCACCGGGCGGGCCCACCGGTGGGCCCGTCGGCGAGGACGCCGTCGAGGAAGCGGATCAGGTCCGCGAACACCTCGGCCCGGTTCGTCTCGCAGAAGACCTCGTGCCGGGCGCCGGCGTAGATCCGCTCGGTCAGCGCGCCCCCGCTCAGCCGCTGCACGCCGATCCGGCTGTCCGGCAGCGGGACCAGCCGGTCGTCGTCGCCGTGCAGCCACAGCAGCGGGAGCGGACCGACGTCGCCGCTCTCGGTGACCGTCCCCAGGGTCCGTACGAAGGCCTCCAGCGTCGGCCGCTTCATCGGCCCGTGCCAGACCAGTGGATCGGCCGCGTAGGCCGCGCCGACCGCCGGGTCGCGGGAGAGCGCGGCCGGGTTGATCGGGACATCGGGGATCTCGTCGTGGGCGAGCAGCCGTCCCGGCGTCCGCCAGGCGCCGATCACCGGACCGGACAGCACGAGCGCGGCGAGTTCGTCGCCGTACCGCTGCGCGTAGCGGGCCGCGACGAGCCCGCCCATGGAGTGCCCCACGACGACCAGCGGGACGTCCGGGTGCGCGGTGCGGGCGAGGTCCGCCACGGTGTGCACGTCGGCGACCACGTCCTCGAAGTCCTCGATCAGCACGCGCTCGCCCGCGGACTTCCCGTGGCCGACGTGGTCGGGGCCGAAGACGGCCGCGCCGTGCGCGGTGAGGACGTCGGCCAGTTCCTGGTAGCGGCCGACGTGCTCGCCGTAGCCGTGGACGACGAGAGCGACGTAGCGCGGGCGTGGGTGCGGCCACTCGTGTGCGGTGATCGTGCCCCGGTCGCCCGCGAGGACGTGCTCGGCCATGTCTCCTCCATGTCTGCGCAGGCTGTGCCGCTGTGCCTGCCCGGCTGTGTCCGCCCCGGCTGTGTCTGCTGTGTCGGCGACGGTCCTCGGGGATCTTCCCAGGGGGCTCGGCGGAGGTCACACCGGCCCCAGTGGTCACCTGGCGAGACGGTCCTTACAGCCGCCCGTTAACTGTGCGTAGCATCGGTCCCCGCATGAACACGATGACGTTGTGGCACATCACCGGCTGGGAGTTCGCCGCCCTCGGCTTCGCGGCCCTCCTGGTCGGCTTCTCCAAGACGGCCGTCAGCGGGGCCAACACGGTCAGCCTCGCGGTCTTCGCCGCGGTCCTGCCCGCCCGCGCCTCCACGGGCGTGCTGCTGCCGCTGCTGATCGCCGGGGACGTCCTGGCCGTGATCACCTACCGGCGGCACGCCCACTGGCCCACGCTGTGGCGGCTGTTCCCGGCGGTCGCGGCCGGCGTGGTGATCGGCACGCTGTTCCTGGTGTGGGCCGACGACGACGTCGTGCGTACGTCGATCGGCGCGATCCTGCTGCTGATGGCGGGCGTCACGGTGTGGCGGCGCCGCACGGCCGAAGCGGTGGACGACCCCGACGCCGTGGTCACCCGGGCCGGCCGGATCAAGGCCCGCTCCTACGGCGTCCTCGGCGGCTTCACCACCATGGTCGCCAACGCCGGCGGCCCCGTGATGTCGATGTACCTGCTCTCGGCCGGCTTCCGCAAGCTCGGCTTCCTGGGCACCTCCGCGTTCTTCTTCCTGATCGTCAACGTCTCGAAGGTGCCCTTCAGCGCGGGCCTCGGCCTGATCGACGGCCACTCGCTCCTCCTGGACGCCGCCCTCGTGGCGTTCGTCGTCCCGGGCGCGCTGCTCGGCAAGTGGGCCGTGCACCGCATCAACCAGCGGCTGTTCGAACAGCTGGTGATCGCGGCGACGGTGGTGGGCGGCCTGCAGCTCCTGCTGCGGTAGGCGAGGCTGCCTAGACTGAACCGGGTGGGCGGCCGTCGATCCGCCGTGACGGACCGATCGGGGCGTGCAGTGGCTGCTGGACGGCGGGTGACGCTGAACGACGTCGCCGCGGCGAGCGGGGTCTCCCGCGCCACGGTGAGCTTCGTCCTCAACGACGACCCCCGGCAGACGATCTCCACGCCCACCCGCGAGCGCGTCCTGGCGGCCGCCCGCGAACTCGGCTACGTCCCGCACGGCATCGCCCGCGCCCTGCGCGAGGGCTCCTCGCGGATCGTCGTCCTCAACGTCGACCGGGGCCTGGAGGGCAACTTCTCCCGCAGCTACATCCGCGGTCTCGACGACGAACTCGCCGCCCACGACCACGTCCTGCTGGTCCGACACGGCCACCTCGGCCCCCGCTCGAACCGCCAGGTCCTCGACGCGATCGCGCCCCGCGCCGAGCTGCGGTTCGGCGAGGCCTACCTGGGCGGCCGGGAGCCCGACGAGGGCGACTGGGAGAACGGCTTCGCCGCGCACGCCGCACTGCAGATCCGCCACCTCGCCGACCGGGGCCACACCCACCTCGCGATGGCGCTGCCCGACCACGAGTTCCCGCTGACGCAGGCCCGGCTGCGGTTCGCCCACGAGACCGCCCGCCGACTGGACCTCGCCCCGCTGACCTCCTTCGTCGTCCCCCGGCCGAGACAGGCCGGCACGGACGCCGTACGGGACTTCCGCGCCGCGCATCCCGAGGTCACGGCGGTCGCCGCCTTCGACGACCCGGTGGGCCTGCGCACCCTCACCGCCGTGCACGACCTGGGCCTGACCGCCCCCGCCGACCTCGCCGTCATCGGCTACGACGACACCGAGTACGGCGAGCTGGTCACCCCCGCGCTCACCACCGTCCACATCGACGCCGAGTCCCGCGGCCGCCTCGCCGCCCGCACCGCCCTCGGCCTCGACGCCGCCGACCTGACCATGACGCTCGGCCGGGTCATCGTGCGTGACTCGACATGACGGGGGCCGGACCGCCCGGACGCCTCCATGTCCTGGTGCTGGGCGGCACCACCGAGGCGCGCGAGCTGGCCGCGACCCTGGCGGCCCGCCCCGGCGTCCGGGTGACCTCGTCACTGGCGGGGCGGGTGTCCCGGCCGGGCGCGCTCGAAGGGGACGTGCGGATCGGCGGGTTCGGCGGGGCGCGGGGGCTCGCCGACTGGCTGCGCGCGGAGCGGGCGGACGCCGTGGTCGACGCCACCCACCCCTTCGCCGTCGGCATCACCGCGAACGCGGCGAGCGCGGCGGCGGCCACCGGACTGCCGCTGGCGGTGCTGCGCCGGCCGGGCTGGCGGCCGGGACCGGGGGACCGGTGGCACGAGGTCGCGTCACTGGACGAGGCGGCGGCCCTGCTGCCCGGCGTGGGCCGACGGGTCCTGCTGACCACGGGCCGCCTGGGCCTCGCCGCCTTCGCCCACCTCGACGCGCTGCACTTCGTCGTACGGTCGGTGGAGCCGCCCGCGCCGCCGATGCCGACGGACGTCGAACTGCTCCTGGCGCGCGGCCCGTTCACCGTCGCCGACGAGCTGGCGCTGCTGCGGGAGCACCGGATCGACGTGCTGGTGACGAAGGACAGCGGGGCGAGCGCCACGGCCGCGAAACTGACGGCCGCCCGGGAGCTCGGGCTCCCCGTCGTGGTCGTACGACGGCCGCCGCTGCCGGAAGACGTCACGACGGTGGCGGATGTGGCCGGCGTCCTGGGGTGGTTGGGGCGGGTGGGTCCGTTCGGGGCGGGGCGTTAGGGCTGGTGGGGTTCAGACGGCCGTGACGGAGGCGCGGAGGCGGTCGAGGGCGCGGAGCACCTCGGTGCGGTTCTTGGCGCTCTTGATCCAGGCGGGGAGGCGGGCGATCAGCGTCATCTTCCGACCCGTGTCGTACCAGGGCGCCCGCTCCCGCAGCGAGGCCGCCACGAACCGCCTGAGCAGGTCGAGGTGTTCGAGGTTGTACGCCCACACCACGCCGTGCCGGGTCTCGGCCCGCAGCCACAGCGACGGCCGGCAGGGCTGTCCGCCCGAGTGCGCCTTGGACGGTCCCGAGGAGATCCGGGACAGTCCGCAGGAACGGCAGACCAGCCGCCGCTCGGAGCGGATCACGCCGTGCGCGTCGGGCGCGCGGCCCGGGCGGCACTCGTAGTGGGCGACGCGCTCGCAGCGCGGGCAGCGGACCAGCATCGAGGAGACGTAGTCGTACTGCGTGACACGGGGGTCGCGGAAACGGACGGGCGCGGGGGACATGGCGTCGAGTATGCGGGCGGCCCGTGGCGCCGGGCATCCGGTTTTCAGGGGGCGACGACCGCTGGTTCCCGTTCCGGCCGGTGCCGGGGCAGACCGTCGTCGAGGTCCTCGACCAGGAGCCGTTTGGAGATGGTGTCCACCGCGGCCCGCAGGTCGTCGCCCGACGGGCGGCCGATGTCCTGGGCCACTCGGTCCTCCAGCCAGGAGCCCCAGGCCTCGGTGATGACCCGGGCCTCGCGGGCGCCCGCCGGGGTGTGCGACAGCAGTGAGCCGTGGCGGGTCAGATACCCCTCGTCGACCATGCGGTCGAACACCGGGAGCAGCACCTCCGGCGGCAGATGACGGCGGCCGGAGACCAGCCCGAGGCTGGCGTGTCCGACCATCCGGGTGTACAGCTCGACCTGCATCACCGCCCACGCGCCCGCCGCGTCGAGGCGGGTGTCGGACTCCTCCACGATCCGGCGCGCGGTGTCCATGTCCGTACCGCCGATGATCTTGGCGACGGACGCCTCCAGCACCCGCCGCGAGTCCGCGCCGGACGGCTGGGCGAACCCCTCGCCCATGTCGGTGGAGCCCATCCGCGCGCTGTCCCTCAGCTGGACCTGCTTGAGGAACAGGGAGACGACGAAGCCCAGGGCCGCCACCGGCACGGTCCACAGGAAGACCGTCTGGATGGTGTCCGCGTACGCCTGGATGATCGGGGCGGCGACGGGGGAGGGCAGCTGGTGCAGGCCCTCCGGGCTGGTCGCCGCCTTGGTGACGACGGCCGGGTCGACGTCGCCCGCCGAGGTCGCCGACGCGATCCCGTCCTTGAGGTTCGGCGTGAGGGAGTTGGTGTAGATGGTGCCGAAGACGGCCGTGCCGAAGGAGCTGCCGAGCGTGCGGAAGAAGGTGACGCCGGAGGTGGCGGTGCCGAGGTCGGCGTACTCGACGGTGTTCTGCACGGCGATCGTCAGCACCTGCATGCACAGGCCGATGCCGGTGCCGAGCACGAACATGTACAGCGACTCCAGCCAGGCGCCCGTGGACGGCCCCATGAGGGACATCAGATACAGGCCGACCCCCATCACCAGCGAGCCGACGATGGGGAAGAAACGGTACTGCCCGGTCTTGCTGACCACGTTGCCGCTGAAGATCGACGCGATGAGCAGGCCGAGCACCATCGGCAGGGTGCGCACCCCGGAGACGGTCGCCGAGTCGCCGTCGACGTACTGCAGATAGGTCGGCAGATACGTCATCGCGCCCAGCATCGCGAAACCGACGATGAAGCTGAGGATCGAGCAGACCGTGAAGACCGGGTTGGCGAACAGCCGCATGGGAAGCATGGGCTGCTCGGCCCGGGTCTCGATCCAGCAGAACAGGGCGAGCGCGATCGCGCCGCCCGCGAACAGGCCGATGACGACGCCCGAGCCCCACGCGTACTCGTTGCCGCCCCAACTGGTCGCCAGGATCAGCGCGCTCGCGCCGACCGCGACCAGCGCGATGCCCAGATAGTCGATGACCGGCCGGACCGCCGACTTCACCACCGGGATGGTGCGGGCGGCCGCGACGACGACGAGGATCGCGAGCGGGACGTTGACGTAGAACGCCCACCGCCAGGTCAGATGGTCGGTGAACAGCCCGCCCAGCAGCGGCCCGATGACGGTGGCCACGCCGAACACCGCGCCGATCGCGCCCTGGTACTTGCCGCGCTCCCGCAGCGGGATGACATCGGCGATCAGCGCCATCGCCGTCACCATCAGCCCGCCCGCACCGACGCCCTGCATGGCCCGCCAGGCGATCAGCAGCGACATGTTCGTCGCCAGACCGCACAGGAACGAGCCCGTGATGAAGACGATCGCCGAGACCTGGAAGACCACCTTGCGCCCGAACAGGTCGCCGAACTTGCCGACCAGCACGGTCGCGACGGTCTCCGCGAGGAGGTAGGAGGTGACCACCCACGACATGTGCTCGGCGCCGCCGAGGTCCGACACGATCGTCGGCAGCGCGGTGCCCACGATCGTCTGGTCCAGGGCGGCCAGCAGCATGCCCAGCACGATCGTCGCGAAGACGATGTTGCGGCGTCGTGGGTCCAGGACGGGCGGCTGGGCACCGGCCTGCGCGGATCCCGGGACGGGGCCCGGCGGTCCGTCGGCTCCCGCGGACTCCTCGGTGACTGTCACGAGGTCACGATCACACCGGGGGACCGGCCCCGCATGCGGGAACGGTCCGCACGGGTGCCCCCCGCGACGGCCGTCACGCGCCCTACGGCCGGCAGGGGCTCTACGGCCGGGACGCGTCCGCCGGCCCCTACGCGTCCCCGGGGTTGCGGCGCAGCAGATACGTGTCCATGATCCAGCCCTTGCGCTCGCGCGCCTCGGCGCGCAGCCGCTCGATCCGTGGGCCGGCCTCGGCGATCGGACCGGAGACGAGGATCTCGTCCGGGGTGCCGATGTAGGCGCCCCAGTAGATGTCGATGTCCTCCTCGGCGTACTGCCGGAAGGCCTGGTGGGCGTCCAGCATCACCACCACGTCGTCCACCCCCTCCGGGAACCCCTCGGCCAGCCGTCTCCCGGTGGTGATCTGCACCGGCCGCGCCACCCGGTTGAGGCCCGTGCGATGCCGGGCGACGAGCGCGGAGACGCTGCTGATCCCCGGGACCACGTCGTACTCGAAGGCCACCGCGCCCCGCGCCAGCACCTCCTCCAGGATGCCCAGCGTGCTGTCGTACAGCGCGGGGTCGCCCCACACCAGGAACGCGCCGCTCTCGTCCTCGCCGAGCTCCTCGGCGATCAGCCGCTCGTAGATCCCGGCGCGGGCGCTGCGCCAGTCGCCGACGGCCGGGGAGTAGGCCGCGCCGCCCGCCCGACGGTCCCGCTCCGGGTCCCGCGCCTCGACCACGCGGTACCCGCCCTGCGGTAGGTGCGCGTCCAGCATGTCCCGGCGCAGCTGTGTCAGATCGCCCTTCACCTCGCCCTTGTCGAGGACGAAGAACACGTCCGTGCCCCGCAGCGCCCTGACCGCCTGCAGGGTGAGCTGGTCGGGGTCGCCCGCGCCGATACCGATGACATGAATCTTTCGCACGCCACGAGTCTGCCGTACGCCACTGACAGTGACGGTGCGGGGTGCGGGGTGCGGGCCCAGAGTGGAATCGGCGCCGACCCGGGGCGGAAGGCGCGCTGTCACCGCAGCCGCGGCGCCCGTGTCCGCGCGTCCACCGCCGTGCCGGTCCGCTCCACCGTCTCCGCGAGCTCCCGCGCCCAGCCGGCCAGCCCGGCGAGATCCAGCCCGTGGGGACGGGTCCGCCCGGTGTCCGCCGCCCACTGCTCCACGGCCCCGGCCCCGCGCCGCAGCAGCCGCGCTCCGCCCGTGACGTTCCCCCGGGCCTCGTGGGTGAGCCCCACCGCGAGCTGGGCGAGCCCCCGCCACAGCGGACGTTCCGCGTCCGGGCCCGACTTCCAGGCGTCCTCGAAGACCTCGTGCGCATGGAACGGCTTCCCCGCCGACAGCAGCGCCTGCGCCTCGGCCACGGTCTCCTCCGGGGACCGCACCACCCCCTCGGGCTGCCGCTCCACCCCCACCGCGCCGTACGGCAGGGGCCGCCCCAGCCCGTCGCGCGGCCGCGCGCTGCGCGCCCGCCCGTCGCCGTCCCGATCCCGGACGCCGTCCCCACGGCTGGGCTGCCTACGGCTGCGCTCGATACGGCTGTGCTCCATACGGCGATTGTCCCGCGCCGAGACCTCCTTCGGCGTGGAGTCCGGCGTGGGGTAATGTTCTGTTCGCGCGATCACGTGGCACAACACCGCGAGAAGCGCGACGGGACGTGGCGCAGCTTGGTAGCGCACTTGACTGGGGGTCAAGGGGTCGCAGGTTCAAATCCTGTCGTCCCGACTAGAGACGCACTCGTAGTCGCAGGTCAGAGCCCTGGCTCACTTCGGTGAGGCAGGGCTCTTGATCGTTTTCTGGACTGCCATGTCACATTTAGTCACCACCCTGAGGGATCTCCCCAGGCGGCGAACAGCTCACCGACGGACAGTCCTGATCGAGTGCTACGCCAGCGTGGCGGAGAATCGGGCACTGTTTCCTGGGATGTCATGAGTGGATGATCGAGCCGTCTGCCGCCGCACAACTCCGCCGGACCGCACGTCGACGGGCCGCCAGGGATCATCGACGGCAACGGAGCCGCCCGATCGGGCCGGGCCGCGACACCGGTATCAGCCGACTGACGTGGGTGGCGCTCGCGGCGTCCACGCTGCCGGGACTGGCCGCACTCGTCGCCCTGCTGTTCACATGGCTGTCGGTCGGGCAGACCAACAAAGATCTGCAGATCTCCGAGCAGGGGCAGATCACCACCCGGTTCAACGCAGCGATCACCAACCTGGGATCAGCGTCGTTGGATGTGGGCCTGGGGGGAATCTACGCCCTGCAACGCATCATGCAGGACTCCTCTCGGGATCAGCGCACTGTCGTCTCGGTGCTGTCCGCGTTCGTACGCCAGCACGCTCCCGTTCCGGACAGCGGCTTCAAGCCGGCAGAGGAGTACAGGCCACCTACCGACGTGGCGGCTGTGGTTGCCGTGCTGGGCAACCGGTCCGCCGACCGGGAGGTGACCCAGGACGGGAAGCCCCTGTACCGAGTTGATCTGAGCAGCGTCGATCTGCGCGGCCTGGAGCGCGAAGTGGGGCTCACGGAAGGCGGCATGCGCAGACGCAGCAACTTCCGCTTCGCGTTCCTCACCGGCGCGGACCTCCGACACGCAGGCCTCGAGAATTTCGACCTCTTCGGCGCGTCCCTCGACAACGCGGACATGTCCGACGTGAACCTTCAGGACACGGACCTCCGGCAAGCATTTCTTGGAGGCGCCGTTTTGACCGACGCACTCTTGGGCGCGGCCGTCATGACCGGCGCGGATCTCGGCGGAGCGAACCTTCACAGCGCGCACCTGAGCAGGGCCGAAGAGACCAACGAAACCAGCGAGGCCGACTCGAGCGCCGATTTGACCCGCGCGTCCCTGATCGGCGCGAACCTGAGCGCCGCAGACCTGCGCGGCGTGGTCCTGGTCGAGGCGGACTTGACTGACGCGGACCTGGCCGGCGCCGACCTGCGCGGCGCAGACCTGACCCGTGCAGACCTGAGCAACGCAGACTTGACCGGGGCAAAGCTGTCGGGTGCGAAGCTGGCGGGCGCGATCCTTGAGGGCGCACGCGGAGTGCCTCCTCGCAGCCGTGGCGGCTCGCCGTGATCTGCAGGCCGCCGCGCGCGGACGGCCGGCACACGACGATCCGTGGCTGTCGGTGGCGCGGGATGGATCTACAACGACGGTCGTGGCCGCTCATGGGGACAACCACATCGGGCTGATCTCGCACGACATCACGAGTTCAAGCTCAGTGACCACTGAGATACCTCTGTCCGGCCCAACCCCGGGTCGCTGAGATTCGCGCGCGAACCTAGGGTCTTCCACTAGGGCCGGACGCCAGCCGGACGACCGGCTGACCGCCCAGAGCCTGCGGTCAGGAGGAGCGCGATGAGCGGGGTCCCCAAGAGGACCGGCGAACAAGAACCTGCCCTGACGCACGAACAGATCCAGGCCAGGATCGGAAAGCGCCTGGACGACGTTGCCAAGATCCTGGCCGGCGCCCTCGTCGCCGTCGCCGGCGTCATGACCCTGCTCGGCCTCAGCAGCGACGTCGTGTTCGTTGCCCTCAACAACGACTCGTGGCCCATCTATGTGGCCTCGCTCTGCGCCATCCTCGCCATCGTCTGCAGCATTGTGGCCCTGCTCGTCCACCCCACGCGGCGGGGCAACCTGTGGGAGACCGTCGTGCTCATTCTCGGCGTGATCCTCTATATGGCGGCTCTGAGCGTGGCGGTTATCGGCGCGGCCAAGGCTGCCGGGGGAAACGGGCGGCCGACCATCACCAACATCAAAGTCGACGGCCCTCGGTCCCGTCTGAAACTGAGTTTCGACGTTCACGCTGACGGCGTCGAGACGGGGGCCAGCATCGAGGTGTTCGTCAACGCCGTCAAGGCCGACTTGTCCGAGCCTGCCGTCGGGCCGGACGCCTACTCGAGTGAGCTCAGGCCCAACGACAAGGGCGTGGTCGAGCAGCGGGTCAGTATGCCGATGTCCCTCCCACCACAGGCCGCGGGCATCAGCATCATGGCCCTCAACGCGGGCGACGGAACCCAGGACGAGTGCGGCTCGCTCACCCAGCGCGGGCCGACGTGCGCGAGGTTCCGGGTTCCCTGAGACCGGTGCTTCGGGGGATGACGCAGGTCAGAGGTCAGCGCAGGGTGAGCGGGGTCTCGGATGCCACGCGGGTCAGCTTCTCCGGGTTGCGGACGTAGTAGAGGCCGGTGATGCGGCCGTCCTCGACGCGGACCGCCATGACGCCGTCGATCTCGCCGTCCAGACGCAGGACGAGCGCGGGGTTGCCGTTGACCATCGTGGGGTCGCTGGTGAGTGCGCCTTCGACCTTGCCGGCGCCGCCGACGATGAAGCGGATCACCTTGTCGGCGCCGATGATCGGCCGGCGCGCGGCCTGCTTGAGGCCGCCGCCGTCGCTCATCAGGACGACCTCGGGGGCGAGGACGTCGAGGAGGCCCTGCAGGTCGCTGGTCTCGAGCGCGCGCTGGAACGACTCCAGAGCCGCCCGGGTCCTGCTCGCGGAGACCACGGTGCGAGGGCGGCGGGCGTCGACGTGCCGGCGCGCGCGGTGCGCGATCTGGCGGACGGCCGCGGGGCTCTTGTCGACGGCGGCCGCGATGTCGTCGTAGCTGACGTCGAAGGCCTCGCGCAGCACGAAGACGGCGCGCTCGGTCGGCGACAGCGTCTCGAGGACCAGCATGATCGCCATCGACACGCTCTCGGCGAGTTCGAGGTCCTCGGCCACGTCCGGCGCGGTGAGCAGCGGCTCGGGCAGCCAGGGACCGACGTACGCCTCCTTGCGGCGTTTCATCGTGCGCAGCCGGTTGAGCGACTGCCGGGTCGTGATCCGGACCAGGTAGGCGCGCTGGTCGCGCACCTGCTCCACGTCGACCTTGACCCACCGCAGCCAGGTCTCCTGGAGGACGTCCTCGGCGTCGGCCGCCGATCCGAGCATCTCGTACGCGACGGTGAAGAGCAGGTTTCGGTGGGCGACGAAGATCTCGGTCGCCGTGTCACTGGCGTGATCGCTCATGGTTCGGCCCCTCTCCTTCGCGGCCGAACCCGGTCGGCCGTAGGACACACACATCTTGGTCAGCCGGTGAACGCCTCAGGGCCGAAACGGCCCCACGCGACGAAGACCGCAAGCGCGAAGTAGACCAGGTTCAGCATCACGAAGCCGAACTGACCAAGCCGACCGTGGGTGATCATCGCACCGACCATGAGCAGGACCCAGCAGACGGCGGTCACCGGCACCATGACCGGTGCGATGTCGAGCACGGCGGGCAGGATCAGGCCCACCGCGGCCAGGAGTTCGACGACCCCGAGGGTCCTGACGAAGTCGACGCCGACGTCTCGGGTCCACTCCCCGCCGTGCTGCCCGGCCAGTCGCTCCTTGGGGACGAACGCCTTGCTGACGCCGCCGGCCAGGGCGACCGCGGCCAACAGTGCGGTGGCGATCCACAGAGTGAGGTTCATGGAGGCTCTCCTTCTCCTTGCCTTGTGCGGGTGACTCCGCCTTGTGCGGGTGACTTCGGGTTCTCGGGCGACTGGCTAGGCCGTCTGTTCGGCGGTGGCCGGCGTCCCGCCGCGCCCGGCCCCCAGCAGCTGCCGGCGCTTGTCGTCCTGGGCCCAGGTCCAGCTGTGCGAACCGGGCTTGCGTGCCTCGTCGGCCAGCTGCTTGACGGTGCCCCGGCACACGAGTTCCTTGACCTTGTCGGATCCGCCCACCAGTTGGTGCAGGCGGATCCGCTCGACGAAGGTCGGCCGCGGGTTGATCAGGGTCACTGTCACGTCGTCGCGCTGCGTCAGGCGATTGGCCGCCATGACGCCGGCGTATCCGCCGCCGATCACGACCACCTGTGTGCTCCCGGTCATGGTGTCTCCTTCGGTTCCCGCTCTTTTCCAGGGCTTCGGCCTCAAGACACCGGGTGAGGAAGCGCTGTGACAGCATGTGAGCCGGATCACTCCAGGGGTGTGGGCTCGGCCTGCGGGGCAGTGTGCGCAAGGCGGTGATCCCTGTCATCGCCAAGATCCGACCCGATCCGATCCGGCCTGATCCAATCCAATCCGATCCAACCTGACTGATCCGACCTGGAGGCCCGCACCATGACTTCTCTGGCCGCCGACCGCGACCTGTGGCTGCGCCGGTTCACCCCCGCTCCCGAGGCCACCGCCCGCCTGGTGTGCTTCCCCCACGCGGGCGGGGCGGCCAGCGCCTACGTGCACCTGTCGCGCGCCCTCGCACCGTCCGTCGAGGTGGTGGCGGTGCAGTACCCGGGCCGGCAGGACCGCAGGTCCGAGCCGTGTGCGACGAGCATCGCCGAACTCGCCGACCGTGTCTCGCCGTTCCTCGAGACCGCCGACGCCGACGCCGACCTGCCGCTCGTCCTCTTCGGCCACAGCATGGGCGCCTGCGTCGCCTTCGAGGTGGCCCGCCGTCTCGAAGCCGGCGCGCCCGGAGCCAGGCCGCACAAGCTGATCGTCTCGGGCCGGCGCGCTCCCGGACCCGCCCGCGGCGAACGCGTCCACCTGCTGGACGAACAGGGCGTCGTCGCCGAACTGAAGGCGGTCGGCGGCACGGTGTCCGCGGTCCTCGACGACCCCGACATCCTCAGCATGGCCCTGCCCGCCATCCGCGCCGACTACCGCGCGGTCGAGCTCTACGCCCACCAGCCGGGCGAACTCCTGCGCTGCCCCGTGGTCGCCTTCACGGGCGACGCGGACCCCAAGGCGCCCGTGGAGGAGGTCGCCGACTGGGCCGGCCACACCACCGGAGCGTTCCGGCTGAAGGTCTTCCCGGGCGGGCACTTCTACCTCAGCGACGACCCCGACCCCGTTCACGAGGCGTTGCGCGAGGAGACCGGCCCGGAACGGATCCGGATTCCCCAGCGGGACGGCGTCTCCTAGGTAGGCTGGGATCATGTCGCCCACCCGCCGTACCGCCCGACAGGCCGACCTGTTGGAGCGACTCGTCGTACTGCTCACGGCGGAGGGGTTCTCGGACCTCACCCTGGACGACCTCGCGGAGCGGCTGCGCTGCTCCAAGACGACGCTGTACCAACTGGCCCGCAGCAAACAGGGGCTGGTCGTGGAGGCGCTCAAGCACTACTTCCGCGGGGCGACCGAGGCCGTGGAGAAGCGGGTGGCGCAGACCGTCGAACCGTCCGACCGCGTACGCGTCTATCTGACCGCCGTCGCGGAGCAACTGCGCCCGCTCTCGCGCCGGTTCCTCGACGACGTCGCGGACTTCCCGCCCGCCCGCGAGGTGTACGAGGCCAACACGCGGGCGGCCGCGGAGCGGGTCCGGCAGCTGATCGCCGAGGGCGTCTCCGGCGGCGCCTTCCGTGAGGTGCACACCGCGTTCGTCGGCGAGGTCGCCGCCGCGACCATGCGGCAGATCCAGCAGGGCGAGCTCAAGGCGCGCACCGGGCTGACCGACGCGGAGGCGTACGAGCAGCTCGCCTCGCTGATCGTGCACGCCGTCTCGTCCTGACACCCCCCGCGCTTCACCCCGCACCCGCGTAGGCGCCCTTGCGGATGCCCTCATGGGCTCCTCGCAGGCGTCTCGCGGGTGCCTTCGCGCGCCTGGTGGCGTACTCTGAATGATACTGTCGTACTCCTTTCAGTATCACCTCGTGAGGTTGCCATGCCTGCCACCCGCGCTCTGCCGACCGAGGAAGCCGTCGAGCTCATCCAGCTCACCCGCACCCTGGCCACGAAGGAACTCGCGCCCAGGGTCGCCGACGCGGAGGCGGAAGCCGCCTTCCCCCGTGACGTCTTCCGCACCCTCGGGCGCAGCGGCCTGCTGGGGCTGCCCTTCGCCGAGGAGGACGGCGGCGCGGGACAGCCGTACGAGGTGTATCTCCAGGTGATCGAGGAGGTCGCCGCGATCTGGTCGAGCGTCGCGGTGGGCATCTCCGTGCACGCCCTGTCCTGCTTCCCGCTGGCCCGCTTCGGCACCGAGGAGCAGCGGCGACGCTGGCTGCCGGAGATGGTCGGCGGCGAGCTCCTCGGCGCGTACTGCCTGTCCGAGCCGCACGCCGGCTCCGACCCGGCGGCCATGCTCACCCGCGCGGTCCGGGACGGCGACCAGTACGTGCTCAACGGCGCCAAGGCCTGGACGACCCACGGCGGGTACGCCGACTTCTACACGGTGATGGCCCGCACCTCCGACGACCGCGCCCACGGCATCTCCTGCTTCCTGGTCCCGGCCGACGCCCCGGGCCTCAGCGCCGACCCGCCGGAGCGGAAGATGGGCCTGACCGGGTCGGCGACCGCCACCATGCGGCTGGACGACGTCCGGGTGCCGGTCGAGCGGCGGATCGGGGCGGAGGGCCAGGGCCTGCAGATCGCGCTCGCCTCCCTCGACTGCGGCCGCCTCGGCATCGCCGCCGTCGCCACCGGCCTCGCCCAGGGCGCCCTGGACCACGCGGTGCGCTACGCCCGTGAGCGCGAGACCTTCGGCAAGCCGATCATCGAGCACCAGGGTCTGGCGTTCGTGCTCGCCGACATGGGCGCCGCGATCGAGTCGGCCCGTGCCACCACGCTGTCCGCCGCGCGGCTGAAGGACCTCGGGCTGCCCTTCACACGGGAGGCGTCGATCGCCAAACTCGTGGCCACGGACAATGCCATGAAGGTGACCACGGACGCGGTGCAGGTCCTCGGCGGGTACGGGTACACGCGTGACTTCCCCGTCGAGCGCTATATGCGCGAGGCCAAGGTCATGCAGATCTTCGAAGGAACCAACCAGATCCAGCGCATGATCATCTCCCGTGCGCTGGACCGTGACGAGGGCGGTGTGCTCACCGTCCTCGGCAAGGAGTGATGATGCAGCTCGCCAACACCGCCGCCCTCGTCACCGGCGGTGCGTCCGGCCTCGGCGCGGCCACCGCGAAGGCCCTCGCGCAGCAGGGCGCCCAGGTCTTCGCCGTCGACCTCAAGGACGGCATCGACCGGGCGCCCGAGGCGCCGGGCGTGACCTATGTGCCCGCCGACGTCACCGACCCCGAGCAGGTGGGCGCCGCCGTCGCCGTCGCGGCCGGCGCGGGCGTGCCGCTGCGCACGGTCGTCAACTGCGCCGGCATCGGCCCGTCCATGCGGATCCTCGGCAAGAAGGGCGTCCACGACCTGGCCCTGTACGCCAAGGTGATCCAGATCAACCTGATCGGCACCTTCAACGTCCTCGCGCTCGCCTCGGAGGCCATCGCCGAGACCGAGCCCGACGGCAACGGCCAGCGGGGCGTCATCGTCAACACCGCCTCCATCGCCGCGTACGACGGCCAGGTCGGCCAGGCCGCCTACGCGTCCTCCAAGGGCGGCGTCGTCGGCCTGACCCTGCCCGCCGCCCGCGACCTGGCGCAGTACGGCATCCGGGTGTGCACCATCGCCCCGGGCATCGTCGAGACGCCGATGCTGGCCACGGTCTCCGAGGAGTTCCGCGCCTCGCTCGCGGCCGGGGTGCCCTTCCCGCACCGCCTGGCCCAGCCCGAGGAGTACGCCAAGCTCGCCCTGGCGATCGTCGACCACGACTACCTCAACGGCGAGACCATCCGGATGGACGGCGCGCTGCGGATGGCCCCGCGCTGAGCCGCCCCACGGTCGGGACCTGAGCCGCCCCCGGTTCAGGTCCTGACCAGCAGCTGGAAGTCGAACGCGTACCGGGACGCCCGGTAGATGTGCGTCCCGTACTCGACCGGCCGCCCGGTGTCGTCGTACGCCGTGCGCTGCATGGTCAGCAGGGCCGCGCCCTCCTTCTCCGCGAGGACGGCGGCCTCCTCGGCGGTGGCGGAACGGGCGCCGATGGTCTGGCGCGCGCTGTGCAGGGTGATGCCGGTCGCGCGCATCATCCGGTACAGGCCGGTCGCCTCCAGCCGGTCGGTGTCGAGGTCCAGCAGGGCCGGCGGCAGATAGTTGCACAGGTACGCCACCGGCTGCCCGTGGGTGGAGCGCAGCCGCTCCAGGAGCGTGACCTCGGTGCCCTCCGCGATGCCCAGGGCGGCGGCGACGTCCGCGGTCGCGGGGACGCGCTCGTTGCGTACGACGTGCGTGGTGGGCCCCTGTCCGGCGGCCTCCAGGTCGTCGTAGAGGCTGCTGAGCTCCAGGGGGCGCTTGACCTGGCTGTGCACGACCTGCGTGCCGACGCCGCGGCGGCGCACCAGCAGGCCCTTGTCGACCAGGGACTGGATCGCCTGGCGGACCGTGGGGCGGGACAGGCCGAGGCGGGTCGACAGGTCGATCTCGTTGCCCAGGAGGTTGCCGGGGGCCAGCGCTCCGTGCTCGATCGCGGCCTCGAGCTGCTGGGCGAGCTGGTAGTACAGCGGCACCGGGCTGGTGCGGTCCAGCGCGAAGTGCAGCGCGTCGAGCGCGGAGCCGGACACGGCACGGGAACCGGTCTTCGCCATCGGGGCGCCTCCTGGGGTCGGTGGGGGGTGGCGATCGGCCCCGGAACGCACCATCATGATCGGATGCGCGGACCCGGCTGACTTGGCCCTACGCGACGCTCCTCACGATGGTCGGGGTCTGGCGTCTCCCAGGTGTAGGCCCTGAAGGCCGACACTGTCAATGCTTTGTTCTTACATTCTGACCTGCTCGTGAAATGATGTCTTAACAAAGTATTGACAGCGGATGCGCCAGGGGAGTTGGATCCCGTCCCAGCAGCGCAGAAGCCGAGTCCGCGGGAAACTGAATCAGCCGCGGACTCGGCGTATGGCCCGGAACCGAGCAGTGCCGGGTCCCGGATCCTCGCGATCGCCCTCCCCCTTCCCCGTCGTTTCCCCATTCGCACAGTGAGGTGCAGGAAAGATGGACAGCTCTTCTCCCGCCCGCTCCCGCAGAATCGTCCCCGCAGTGGCCATGGCCGCTGCGGTGGCCCTGACCCTCGCGGGCTGCTCCAGCAGCTCGGGCGGCAAGAAGTCCGAGGAGAGCGCGGACGGCGCCTCCGCGGGCAAGGCGAGCACACCGCAGATGACGGTGGCCCTCGTGACCCACCAGTCGCCCGGCGACACCTTCTGGGACATCGTCCGCAAGGGCGCCGAGGCGGCCGCCGCCAAGGACAACGTCAAGCTGATCTACTCCGCCGACCCGAACGCCGGCAACCAGGCCAACCTGGTGCAGAACGCGATCGACCAGAAGGTCGACGGCATCGCCGTCACCCTCGCCAAGCCGGACGCGCTGAAGGACGTCATCAGCAAGGCGTCGACCGCGAAGATCCCCGTGGTCGGCCTCAACTCCGGTGTGAGCGAATGGCAGAAGCTCGGCCTGATGGAGTTCTTCGGCCAGGACGAGACCGTGGCCGGCGAGGCGCTCGGCAAGCGGCTCAACGAAGCCGGCGCCAAGAAGGCCGTCTGTGTCATCCAGGAGCAGGGCAACATCGGCCTCACCCAGCGCTGTGACGGGGTGAAGAAGACGTTCACGGGCACCACCGAGGTCCTGAACGTCAACGGCACCGACATGCCGTCCGTGAAGTCGACGATCACCGCCAAGCTCACTCAGGACAAGGCGATCGACTACGTCGTCACCCTGGGCGCCCCGTTCGCGCTCACCGCCACGCAGTCCGTGACCGACGCGGGCAGCAAGGCCAAGATCGCCACCTTCGACCTCAACAAGGACCTGACCGGCGCCATCAGCAAGGGCACCATCGAGTTCGCCGTGGACCAGCAGCCCTGGCTCCAGGGCTACCTGGCGATCGACTCCCTGTGGCTCTACAAGACCAACGGCAACTACATGGGCGGCGGTGAGCAGCCGGTGCTGACCGGGCCCGCCTTCGTCGACAAGTCCAACGTCGCCGCGGTGGCCGCCTTCGCCGCGAAGGGCACCAGGTGATGAGCATGACCCATCATGCCGAGCCGGCGGTGACCTCACCGCCGGCCCCCGGCCCGAAGGAGTCCGACGGCCGGACCGCTCGACGTTCCCTGGCCCTGCGGTTGCTGGGCCGTCCCGAGGTGGGCGTCTTCCTCGGCGCGGCCGCGGTGTACGTGTTCTTCCTGATCACGGCGCCGCCGGTGCGCGACGGCAGCTCGATGGCCAACATCCTGTACCAGTCGTCGACCATCGGGATCATGGCGCTGCCCGTGGCCCTGCTGATGATCGGCGGCGAGTTCGACCTGTCGGCCGGCGTCGCCGTCATCACCTCGGCGCTCACCGCGAGCATGCTCAGCTACCAACTGACCATGAACGTCTGGGTCGGCGTGATCGTCGCGCTGCTGGTGTCGCTGGGGATCGGCTTCCTCAACGGCTGGCTGGTGGTCAGGACCGGACTGCCCAGCTTCCTGATCACCCTGGGCAGCTTCCTGATCCTGCAGGGCGTGAACCTGGCGGTGACCAAGCTGGTCACCGAGAACGTGGCCACCGACGACATCAGCACCATGGACGGCTTCGACCAGGCCAAGAAGGTCTTCGCGTCGTCCTTCGACGTCGGCGGCGTCCAGGTGAAGATCACCATCGTGTACTGGCTGGTCTTCGCGGCCATCGCCACCTGGGTGCTGCTGCGCACGAAGTACGGCAACTGGATCTTCGCGGTGGGCGGCAACAAGGAGTCGGCGCGGGCCGTCGGCGTGCCGGTGGCGTTCACGAAGATCACCCTGTTCATGCTGGTCGGCTTCGGCGCCTGGTTCGTCGGGATGCACCAGCTGTTCACGTTCAACACCGTGCAGTCCGGCGAGGGCGTCGGCCAGGAGCTGATCTACATCTCGGCCGCGGTGATCGGCGGCTGTCTGCTGACCGGCGGCGCCGGCTCCGCGATCGGCCCGGTCTTCGGCGCGTTCATGTTCGGCATGGTCCAGCAGGGCATCGTCTACGCCGGCTGGAACCCCGACTGGTTCAAGGCCTTCCTCGGCGTCATGCTGCTGGGCGCCGTCATGATCAATCTGTGGGTCCAGCGCACGGCGACCCGGAGGTGAGACCCGCATGACCACTGACCACACCGACAACACGGCCGGCACGCACGGCGCGATCCTGACGGACACCGTCGCCGAGGACGGCGACCGTCCCCTCGTCGCACTGCGCAACGCGGGCAAGTCCTACGGCAACATCCGTGCCCTGCACGGCGTCGACCTCGAGGTCCACCCCGGCAAGGTCACCTGCGTCCTGGGCGACAACGGCGCCGGCAAGTCCACCCTCATCAAGATCGTCTCCGGACTCCACCAGCACACCGAGGGCGAGTTCCTCGTCGACGGCGAACCCGTCCGCCTGACCACCCCCCGTCAGGCCCTCGACAAGGGCATCGCCACCGTCTACCAGGACCTGGCGACCGTCCCCCTGATGCCGGTGTGGCGGAACTTCTTCCTCGGCTCCGAGATGACCAAGGGCCCCTGGCCCCTGCGCCGTCTCGACATCGAGAAGATGAAGAAGACCGCCGACCAGGAACTGCGCAACATGGGCATCGTCCTCGACGACCTCGAACAGCCCATCGGCACCCTCTCCGGCGGCCAGCGCCAGTGCGTGGCCATCGCCCGCGCCGTCTACTTCGGCGCCCGCGTCCTCATCCTCGACGAGCCCACCGCCGCCCTCGGCGTCAAGCAGTCCGGCGTGGTCCTGAAGTACATCGCCGCCGCCCGCGACCGCGGCCTCGGCGTCATCTTCATCACCCACAACCCCCACCACGCCTACATGGTCGGCGACCACTTCAGCGTCCTGCGCCTGGGAACCCTCGAACTCACCGCCTCCCGCGACCAGGTCAGCCTCGAAGAGCTCACCAACCACATGGCCGGCGGAGCCGAACTCGCCGCCCTCAAGCACGAACTGGCACAGGTACGGGGCGTCGACGTCGAAGAGCTCCCCGAGGAGAAGGACCTCACCGCTCCCGTGGCGAGCTCGGGGGAGGGGACGGCCTGACATGTCCGGCGCACTCGGCTCTCCCGCCCCCGGCTCTCCCCTGCTCGACCGCATCCGCGTCGGCTCCGCTCCCGACTCCTGGGGCGTGTGGTTCGCCGACGATCCCCGACAGGTGCCCTGGGAACGCTTCCTGGACGAGGTCGCCGAGGCGGGCTACTCCTGGATCGAGCTGGGACCGTACGGCTACCTGCCGACCGACCCGGTCCGGCTCACCGACGAGGTGGACCGGCGCGGTCTGAAGGTGTCCGCGGGCACGGTCTTCACCGGCCTGCACCACGGCCCCTCGGTCTGGGAGTCCACCTGGGCGCACGTGAGCCAAGTGGCCGCGCTCACCCAGGCGATGGGCGCCCGGCACCTGGTGGTGATCCCGTCCTTCTGGCGCGACGACAAGACCGCGGAGATCCTGGAGCCGCCGGAGCTGACCGGCGAGCAGTGGGCGCATCTCACCAAGGGCATGGAGCGGCTCGGGCACGAGGTGAAGGAGACGTACGGCCTGGATCTCGTGGTCCATCCGCACGCCGACACCCACATCGACACCGAGGCCCATGTCGAACGGTTCCTGGACTCCACCGACGCCGAACTGGTCAACCTCTGCCTGGACACGGGGCATTACGCCTACTGCGGCGGCGACAGCGTCCAGCTGATCGAGACCTACGGCGAACGCATCGGCTATCTTCACCTCAAGCAGGTCGATCCGGAGATCCTCGCCGCCGTGGTCGCCGACGAGGTGCCGTTCGGGCCGGCGGTCCAGCGCGGGGTGATGTGCGAACCGCCGTCCGGCGTACCGGAGTTGGAGCCGGTCCTGGTCGCGGCGCAGCGGCTCGGCGTCGAGTTGTTCGCGATCGTCGAGCAGGACATGTACCCGTGCGAGCCCGACGCGCCGCTGCCCATCGCGGTGCGGACCCGCAAGTTCCTGCGGTCCTGCGGGGCTTGAGGGACGAGAGGGACAGAGGGGCAGAGGGACGGCGAGAGCGGGACGCGAGCGGTACACGGAAGTACACGGAGACGTGAGCCGTACGTGGAGTGCGAGCGGTACGCGAGTGCGTCGGACGCCCCGGTCCCTGGGACCGGGGCGTCTTTGTAGGCAGAAGGCCCGGTGGCCCGGTGGCTCAGAGGCGATGAGGCACAGAGGCACAGAGGCCCGGAGGTCCGCCGGCCGGGCGTGTCGGCGTCGACAGGCGGGCGTGTGCGGGCGCTCCTAAGCTGGAGACTGATGGGCCGCACGCGGCCCGTGCCCCTGGTGCGGCTGTGGCCTGCGGCGCAACCTCCTCATGCGGGAGCAAGCCCATGACACACCCGTACATCCGACTGAGCAGAGGGGCCGTCGCCGCCGCCGCGGTCGGCGCGCTGGTGGTGCCGGCCACGGGCGGGGCCGCTCTGGCGCTGCCGTCCTCGTCCGCCGCGACGGTCTCGGCCGTCGCCGCCACCGATCCGCCCTCGCCCTCCGCGTCCTCCTCGGGCGACGGCGTCCGTGAACTCACCCCCGCCGTGCAGCAGCAGGTCGACGACGCCGTGCAACGGGTCATGGAGCAGGCGAACGTCCCGGGCGTCGCCGTCGGCATCTGGACGCCGGACAAGGGTCAGTACGTGAAGGCCTTCGGCGTCGCCGACAAGGAGACCGGCAGGGAGATGACGCCGGACCTGTACATGCGGATCGGCAGCGAGACCAAGACGTTCACCGTCACGGCGCTGCTGGAACTCGTCGACCAGGGGAAGATCGGCCTCGACGACACCATAGGCACGTACATCGACGGCGTGCCGAACGGCGACGAGATCACCCTGCGTCAGCTGGCCGGCATGCGCAGCGGGCTGTTCAACTACTCGGCGGACGAGGACTTCTTCAAGGCGCTGACCTCCGACCCGACGCGGCCCTTCACCCCGCAGCAGCTGCTCGACTACTCCTTCAAGCACCCGGTGCTGTTCCCGCCCGGCAAGGAGTTCTACTACTGCAACACCAACCTGATCCTGCTCGGCCTGGTCGTCGAGAAGATCAGCGGTCAGCCGCTCGGGAAGTACATCCAGCAGCACATCCTCGACCGGGCCGGCATGGAGCACACCCTCTTCCCGACCGGCGCGGAGTTCCCCGAGCCGCACTCCCAGGGCTACACGAACCAGACCGCCACCGGGAAGGTCGAGGACTCGGCCGACTGGAACCCCTCCTGGGGCTGGGCGGCCGGCGCGATGATCTCGCGGCTGCAGGACCTGCGGATCTGGGCGCGCACGGTGGCCACGGGCGTCCTGCCCGACGGTGACACCCTGATCAGCCCCGACACCCAGAAGCAGCGGCTGATCACACCGCCGACCACGATCCCGGGCGCCGGATACGGTCTGGGCATCTTCAACGTGCAGGGCTGGATCGGCCACAACGGCTCCCTGCCGGGCTACGAGTCCCTGACGATCTATCTGCCGTCGGCGCGGGCGACCCTCGTCGTCGTGCTGAACACCGACATCGACTACAAGAACCAGGAACCGAGCACCGTGTTCGGCGACGCGATCACGAAGATCATCTCCCCGGACCACGTCTTCAACCTGCCGGCGGAACCGACGGCGCGGTGAGAACGTTCAGACAGGTGCAGGGACTGCAGGGACTGCAAGGTGTGCAGGGGTGGACGGGAGGCTCGATGCAGGACGAGAAGCAGCCGGACGCGACGTCGGACGGCTCCGAGGCGCTGCGCAAGGCCCGGTTCGGTGCGCTGCCGGAGCGGATTCTTCTGGAGGACATGGTGGAGGAGCAGCCTCCCCAGCCGAGGGACCCCTCGCGGGACGCCTTCGACCCCGACGAGGTGTCGGTCCGCAACGCCCTCTGAGCCGCAGAACGGCAAGGCAGAACGACAGGGCAGAACAGCAGGGCAGAACGCGAGAAGGGGCGGTGGCGCATCGCCACCGCCCCCTCCTGCCAGGCCTCTTGGGCCTTCTGGGCCTCAGGAAGACGCCCGCACCTCCGCGATCGTCACCGGCCGGTGCTCGTGCAGCGACAGCGTGCACGCCTCCGCGATCCAGCCCGCCTCCAGGGCGTCCTCGATCGTGCAGGGCGACGGGCGGGCGCCGGACACGACCTCGGTGAACGCGGTGAGCTCGGCGCGGTAGGCGGCCGTGAACCGGTCCATGAAGAAGTCGTGCGGGACGCCGGCGGGGAAGGTGACGCCGGGCTCCACCGAGCGCAGCGGCAGCTTGTCCTCCAGGCCCACGGCGATGGAGTCGGTGAAGCCGTGGATCTCCATGCGGACGTCGTAACCACGGGCGTTGTGGCGGGAGTTGGAGACCACCGCGATGGTGCCGTCGTCGAGGGTGAGGATCGCGCCGGTGGTGTCGGCGTCGCCCGCCTCCTTGATGAAGTCCGCGCCCCGGTTGCCGCCGACCGCGTACACCTCGGTGACCTCGCGGCCCGTCACCCAGCGGATGATGTCGAAGTCGTGCACGGAGCAGTCCCGGAAGATGCCCCCGGAGGCGGCGATGTACGCGGCCGGCGGCGGCGCCGGGTCCAGGGTGGTCGACCGTACGGTGTGCAGCTTGCCCAGCTCGCCGGAGTGCACGGCGGCGCGCGCGGCGACGAAGCCGGCGTCGAAGCGGCGGTTGTAGCCGATCTGGATGGGGACGGCGCTGCCCTGGACGGCCTTGAGGACCTCGACGCCCTCGCTCATGGTCTTGGCGACGGGCTTCTCGCAGAAGACGGGCACGCCCGCCTCGACCGCGGCCAGGATCAGCGCGGGGTGGGCGTCGGTCGCGGCCGCCACGACGATGCCGTCCACGCCGGCCGCCAGCACGGCCTCGGGGGAGTCGGCGACCTCGGCGCCGAACCGCTCGGCGGCGTTCTTGGCGGCCTCCGCGAACGGGTCGGCCACGACGAGCGACTCGACGACGTCGAGTCCGGAGAGGGTCTCGGCGTGGAAGGCGCCGATGCGGCCGAGGCCGAGGATTCCGATGCGCATGGGGAAGGTGCTCCTTGGGGGTACGGGTGGCTTGCGAGGTCGGGCAGAGAGGTCAGTCGAGGCCGCCGAGGACGTTCTGGTCCCAGTCGATCACCGAACCGGTGACCACGCCCGACCGGTCGGACAGCAGGAAGACCACGAAGTCGGCGATCTCGTCCGGCTGGCCGAGCTTGCCCATCGGCAGCCGTGCGGCCGCCTGCTCCCGCCAGTCGTCCCCGGCGCCGTGGAACGCCTTCTGCGTGGCGTCCTCGCCCTCGGTCGCCGTCCAGCCGATGTTGAGGCCGTTGATCCGGACCCGGTCGAAGCGGTGGGCGTGCGCCGCGTTGCGGGTCAGCCCGATCAGCCCGGCCTTGGCGGCCACGTAAGGGGCGAGGAAGGGCTGCCCGCCGTGCGCCGAGGAGGTGATGATGTTGACGACCGTCCCGGGCTCCTCCCGGGCCACCATGTCCGCGACCACCGCCTGCATCGCGAAGAACGGCGCCTTGAGGTTGATCGCGATGTGCTCGTCGAACAGCTCGGGCGTGGTGTCCAGCAGGGTGCCGCGCGAGGTCAGCCCCGCCGAGTTCACCAGGCAGTCGACCCGGCCGTACGCGGCCACGACCTCGGCGACCGCCGCCTTCGTCTGCTCGGCGTCCGCGAGGTCGGCGCGGACGAACGTCGCCTTGCCGCCCGCCGCCGTCAGCTCCGCCACCAGCGCGTCGCCCGGTTCCGCCCGGCGCCCGGTGACGGCGACGACCGCGCCCTCACGGACCGCGGCCCGGGCGATCGCGGCGCCGACGCCCTGGCTGCCGCCGTTGACGAGGACGACCTTGTCGTCGAGTCCCATGATGTTCCTGCCCTTTCAGGTGGCGCGGCGTTCGGCGCCGGCCCGCAGCTCTTCGCGGAGCGCCTGCGGGGTCCAGCCCTCGCGCAGCGCCTGTCGTACGACGTCCGCCTGGGAGGGCGGAGCCAGACCCTCGACCGGCGGATCCCGGTCGAGGTTGGTGGGGAACGGATAGCCCTCGGCGCTCGCGGCGACGACGTGCTCCAGCCACTCCTCGCCCACGCCCTGCGCCCGGCGGGCCAGCAGCACGGGGAAGACGGCGTTCGCCACCGCCTCCCGGTCCACGCTCTCCATGGCCCGCCCGAACGCCGAGGACACCTGGAGCAGATTGGCCGTACGGCGCACGTCGGCGGTGCGGTTGGAGCCCGCGGCGTGGAAGACGGCCGGGTTGAAGAAGGCGGCGTCGCCCTTGCGCAGCGGCAGCTGGACGTGGTGCTTCTCGAAGTACGCCTGGAACTCGGGGAGCCGCCACGCCAGATACCCGGGCTCGTACGTCTGCGAGTACGGCAGATACAGCGTGGGGCCGGACTCCACCGGCATGTCGCAGTGCGCGACCGCGCCCTGGAGAGTGAGCACGGGGGAGAGCCGGTGCACGTGCGCCGGGTAGGCGGCGGCCGTCTCGTTGGAGAGGAAGCCGAGGTGGTAGTCACGGTGCACGCTCTGCGCCGTACCGCCCGGGTTGACCACGTTGACCTGCGAGGTGATCTGGTAGCCGGGGCCCAGCCAGGCGCGGGAGACCAGGGCCAGCATGTCGTTGGCGTAGTAGTCGGCGAACGCCTCCGGGTCGTACAGGGCCGCCTTCTCCAGGGCGTTCCAGACGCGGTCGTTGGCGCCCGGGCGGGCGAAGTGGTCGCCGGCGCTGTGGCCCGAGGCGTGCTGCTCGGCGATCAGCGCGTCGAAGACGGCGGTGGCCCGGTCGACGACCGCCGGGTCGGGGAACGCGCCGCGCAGGACCACGATCCCGGGCCCGTCGGCGAAGGCGCGCACCAGTTCGGCCCGTACCGCGCGGCCGGCTCCGGCGGCTTCGACGGCGCGCAGTCGCTCGCTGTCGTAGACGAGGACGTTGCCCTCGACCGACGCGGCGTGCGGGTAGTCGGCGAGGTGCGTGGTGCGCTCGACGAGGGGGCGGAAGGCGTCGAGGTCGCAGTCCTGTTCGCTCAGCCATGCGGCATGGCTCTGGACGGGGGTGAAGGACATCGTCGTCCCTTCGGTGACAGCGGCGGCTCAGTGCTGCCATTGTTGTCAGTACAAACCCCTCGAACAACCAGCAGGCAGCCGTCAAAAACCCCTCAAGGAGCCGTCCGTGGGCCACCCCTTCCCGATCCGTGAGATCGCACGTCAGGCGGGTCTCAGCGAGGCCACCGTGGACCGGGTCCTCAACGGCAGGGGAGGGGTGCGCGAGTCCACCGCGCAGGAGGTGCAGCGGGCCATCGCCGACCTGGACCGGCAGCGCACCCAGGTCCGGCTCGTCGGCCGCACCTTCATGGTCGACATCGTGATGCAGGCGCCGGAGCGCTTCACCACCGCCGTCCGCGCCGCCCTGGAGGCCGAGCTGCCCGCCCTGCATCCGGCCGTGCTGCGCTCCCGCTTCCACTTCCGGGAGACCGGGCCGGTCCAGGAGCAGGTCAGGACGCTGGACCTGATAGCGCGGCGCGGCTCGCAGGGGGTGATCCTGAAGGCGCCCGACGTCCCCGAGATCACCGCCGCCGTGGGCCGCCTGGTGGCCGCCGGCATCCCGGTCGTCACCCTCGTCACCGACCTGCCCGCCAGCGCCCGCCTCGCCTATGTCGGCACCGACAACCGGGCCGCCGGCGCCACGGCCGCGTACCTCATGGGGCAGTGGCTCGGGGACCGTCCCGGCAATGTGCTCACCAGCCTCAGCAGCGGCTTCTTCCGCAACGAGGAGGAGCGCGAGATGGGCTTCCGCAGCGTGATGCGGGCCCAGCATCCGCAGCGCACGCTCGTCGAGATCGCCGAGGGCCAGGGCCTGGACGCCACCCAGTACGACGCCGTGCGGGCCGCGCTCGCCCGCGACCCGCGCATCCGCGCCGTCTACTCCATCGGCGGCGGCAACATCGCCACCCTGCGCGCCTTCGCCGACCTGGGCCGCGAGTGCGCGGTGTTCGTCGCGCACGACCTCGACCACGACAACACCCGGCTGCTGCGCGAGCACCGGCTGTCCGCCGTCCTCCACCACGACCTGCGGCACGACATGCGCGAGGCCTGCCACACGGTGATGCGGGCGCACGGCGCGCTGCCGCCCGCCGGGCCCACCCTGCCGTCGGCGACCCAGGTGGTCACCCCGTACAACCTGCCGCCGCGGGCGACGGCCGGCTGATCCGGCCTCACACCGAAGCGGCCGTCCGGGCGGCGCTGCGGTGGACGCTGACGCCCAGGGCCAGCAGCCAGTAGCTGAGGATCGCCCCCATCAGCGCGGTCGTGCCCCAGCCGTTCGCCGCGTAGAAGAACGCGGGGTCGTTGCCGAAGAACAGCGACGGCACGAAGGCCAGGTTGACCGCCGCCAGGACGTACGCCGACCGGCCGGTCCAGCGCGGCAGCAGGCGGGTGCGGGCGACGGCGTACCCGAACGAGGTCAGGAAGAGCGCCAGCATCAGACGGGAGATCGACCCGTAGAGGACGTAGGTGCCGCTGACGTCGATCGTCGGGTCGATCGGACGGTCCACGGCGATGACCGCGCCGGCCTCCAGACCGCTGGAGACCAGGGTGACCGTCGCGTAGACGAGCCCCGTCGCGAAGGCCAGCGAGCCGACCCACTCATGGGCGGGGTCGACGCGCTTGACCAGTTCCCGGAAGGCCGTCACGAACACCACCAGGAACGCCAGCGCGACGATCCCGACCAGCAGCCGGGACAGCACGTTCACGTCCGGCGGCGGGCCCGAGTAGACGAAGTACAGCGGCACTTCGACGATGAGGGCGGCCGCGGCGGCGATGCCCGCGAGGCCGGTCAGACGGCGGGCGAGGATTTCGGACATGGAGTCCCCCGGGTTCTCGGTGCGGCGGATACCGCGCCGGCGCACTCGCGCCGACCCCTGAAGCCTGCCGTTCCGGGGGCTCGAAGTCCCTGGGCCTGAGGACCGGAACCGGGGTGGTCCCAGCCCCCTGCCCCTACGGGTTCACGTCCACCCAGGAACCGCTCTGCGCGGAGCGCGCCATCGCCTCCAGCACGGTCGCGCTGTGCACCGCGTCCGCGAGCGTCGCCCCGTACGGCGTGCCCTCGGCGATCGACCGCAGAAAGCGGTACGCCTCCACGACCTTGAGGTCGTCGTAGCCCATGGCGTTCGCGGCGCCGGGCTGGAAGGCGGCGAACTCGCCGTCGCCCGGGCCGACGTACACCGTGCTGACGGGCTGGTCCTGGTACGTCGTGCCGCGGCTGACGCCCAGCTCGTTCATCCGGCGGAAGTCCCAGAACACCGCGCCCCGGGTGCCGTGCACCTCGAAGCCGTAGTTGTTCTGCTCGCCGACCGAGACCCGGCACGCCTCCAGGACGCCCCGCGCGCCGGAGGCGAAGCGCAGCAGACAGTTGACGTAGTCCTCGTTCTCGACCGGGCCGAGCTCGCCGCCGGTGGCCAGGGTGTGGCCCGCGGTGGCGCCGGTGGGCCGGGCCCGCTCGGGCAGGAAGATCGCCGTGTCGGCCGTCAGGGAGGCGATGTCGCCGAGCAGGAAACGGGCCAGGTCCACGCCGTGCGAGGCCAGGTCGCCCAGTACCCCGCTGCCGCCGCGCTCCCGCTCGTAGCGCCAGGTCAGGGCGCCGTCCGGATGGGCCGCGTAGTCGCTGAACAGGCGGACGCGCACGTGGGTGACCGTGCCCAGCTCACCGGAGGCGATCAGGGCGCGGGCGGCTTCCACGGCGGGCGCGTTGCGGTAGTTGAAACCGACCGCGCCCTGGACGCCGGCCTGCGCGACCGCGTCGGCCACCGCGCGCGCGTCCGCCGCCGTCAGGCCCACCGGCTTCTCGATCCAGATGTGCTTTCCGGCCTCGGCCATCGCGACGCCGATCTCGCGGTGCAGGAAGTTCGGCGCGGTGATGCTGACGGCCCGCACGCGCGGATCGGCGGCCACCTCGCGCCAGTCCCGGGCGGTGGCCGCGAACCCGAACTGCGCCGCGGCCTCCTCGGCCCGGCCGGGCACGTCCTCGGCGACCGTCACCAGCTCCGGGCGCAGGGCCAGCTGCGGATAGTGGTGCCGGACGCGGGCGTACGCCTGGGTGTGCACCCGGCCCATCCAGCCGAATCCGACGACGGCGACACCGAACGCGTCCCCCTCGGCATGCGCATCCACATCCACCATGACAGCCCCTCTTTGGACCGGTCCATAATCTGTCCAGGCCACCCTGAGCGGGGTTTCCACTGGTGTCAACCCTTTGACAAGCCGGAGGGCCGCATGGAACGGTCCATGGCATGAGACCGCCGACCATCCGTGACGTCGCCGACCGCGCCGGAGTGTCCAAGTCGCTGGTCTCCCTGGTGCTGCGCGGCTCCGAGCAGGTGCGCGCCGAGAAGCGGGAGGCCGTGCTGCGGGCCGTGCGCGAACTCGGCTACCGGACGAACGCAGCCGCGCGCAGCCTCAGCGAGCAGCGCACCCGCACGGTCGGCGTCCTCCTCAACGACCTGCGCAACCCCTGGTTCGTGGACCTCCTCGACGGCCTGAACCCGCTGCTGCACGACCACGGCCTGCACATGCTGCTGGCCGACGCCCGCCTCAACCGCCGCACCGGCCAGGACCCGGCCGGCCCCCTCCTGGACCTCCGGGTCGACGGCCTGGTCGTGGTCGGCACCCTGCCCGACCCGGCCGCGCTGGGCGCGGTCGCCGCCCGCATCCCGGTCGTCGTCGCGGGCGCCCGCGAGCCGGTCCCGGCCGGCGTCGACGTGGTCGCGGGCGACGACGAGCGGGGCGCGCGGCTGATCACCGAGCACCTCATCGGCCTCGGCCACCGCAGGATCGCGCACATCGCGGGCTACGGCGCGGTCGGCGAACTGCGCCGACGCAGCTTCGAGGCGACGATGCGGGCGCACGGGCTCGCCGACGGCGCCCTGGTGGAGCCCAGTGACATGACCGAGGAGGGCGGCTACCGCACCACCGTCCGGCTGCTCAGCCGCCCGGCGCGCCCCACCGCCGTGTTCGCCGTCAACGACATCGCCTCGGTCGGCGCGCTCTCGGCGGCCGAGGAACTGGGGCTGCGCGTCCCCCGGGACCTGTCCGTCACCGGCTACGACAACACGAGCATCTCCCGGCTGCGCCATGTCTGGCTCACCACCGTCGACAACGCCGGTCACGAGGTCGGCCGGCGCGCGGCCCGCTGCCTCCTCGACCGCTTCGACACGCCCGGCCTGCCGGGCCGCGTCCACCTCGCCGCGCCCGCGCTGGAGATCCGGGGCACCACGGCCGCCGTCACAGACTGATCGCGTACGCCTTGCGCAGCGTCTCGTGCACCGTCCACGTCGTACGGTCGCCCGCGCGCAGCACGGCCAGGTCGCCGGGGCCGACCCGTAGGGTCTCGCCGCCCTCGACCTCGATCGTGGCCGACCCGCTGATCACCACGAACAGCTCGTCCGCCTCGGTGTCGGTGACGACGCCCGGCGTGATCTGCCAGATCCCGCGGATCTGCGTGCCGTCCGCCGACTCCCACACCACCTTCCCGGTCACCTCGGGCGTCCCGGAGACGATCTGCCCCGGGTCGAGCGGATCGGGCTCGAGGTCGGCGTCGGGGATGTGGAGAACGAAGCTGTGGGTCATGGACCGACCCTAGCGACAGCGTCCGCCGCCCGGCCGCCGACAGAGTGTGGCGGATCGGCCCAGGCGGGAGGACACTTCGTCGCGACTGGCGGGCGGGGCGGGGCCGGGTGATCGTGGAGGGCATGGCGCAGTCCACGGCGGCGGCCCACCCGCAGCGTCCGCACGACACCCGCGAGGCGCTCCTCTTCGGCGGCGTCTACGGCGCGGTCCTGGCGAGCTCGATGGTCGCCGCGCTCACCCAGTACGGGCACACTTCCCGAGACAGCCGCCGCTACGACGCCGTCTGGCTGGTGGTGACCGCCCTCGCCTCCGCGCTCGCGCACGGCTACGCCCACTACATCGCCGAGCGCGCCCCGCACCGCCGCGGGGACGCGCTGCGCACCCTCGCCCTGGAGTGGCCGCTGGTCGCGGCCGTCCTGCCCACCGTCGCGATCCTCGCGGGCGCGGGCTGGGGCTGGTGGCCGGCGAACGGGGTGGAGTACCCGGCGTTCGCCCTCAACATCGCCCTGCTGTTCACCCTGGGCCTGGTCACGGCCCGCTGGTCGCATCGCGCGTGGCCGGTCGCGGTGCTGATCGGCGCGGTGGACGCACTGCTCGGCGTGATCGTGGTCGTGGCGAACGCGCTCATCAAATAGACGCGTCCATCAAGTCAGACGCGCTCGTCGAACAGACGCGCTCGTCGAACAGACGCGCTCGTCGAACAGACGCGCTCGTCGAACAGACGACGGACGCCGGGTGACGAGGCGGGCGGACACGGGTGCGATCGTGGCGCCGCGCGAGGCTCCCCGTGGCGGGTGGAACGACCCCCGGTCCGGTCGGCGCGCTGCTGACGGCGACGGGACGGCACCCGTACCGTCCCGCCCATATCCACTTCATCGCCTCCGCCGCCGGCCACGCCCCGGTGACCACGCACATCTTCGTGGCGGGCGGCGACTTCCTCGACTCCGACGCCGTGTTCGCCGTGAAGCAGAGCCTCGTCCAGGACTTCACCCCGGTCGACGACCCGGCCCTGGCCCGGCAGTTCGGGGTGCCGAACCCGTTTCGGCACGCCCGCTTCGACCTGGTCCTGCAGCCGGTCTAGAGCGTCCCGGAGCTAGGCCCGGCGGTCCGGTGGCCGGACGGGATGGGGGCGCCCGCCCAGTCGCAGGCGTCGTCGGCGGTCTTGCCCTTCGGGGTGTACGCGACGTGGTTCGCGGCGTCGTCCCGGTCGCCCGTGCCGCCTTCACGATCTTCAGCCGAGCCGGAGACAGCGCTGCCGGTACGTCGGCGTGGGCAGCCGCGGCTCGAAGCGGATCTGCGGGGCGATGACGCCGGATACCTTGCAGTGCTTCTACGCGTTGCTCGCGCTCTTGGCCACGACGGCCGTGGCGGTGATGCTGGTCGCTGCGTCGTCGAGGCGGCCGAAGTCCTGGGCGGCGAGCTGGGCGCAGGGCAGGGTGGGGGCGGTGACGGGGAGGTCGCGGCCGGCCGAGGTGGGGGAGGGACCGAGCGGCGCCGCCACGGGAACGCAGCGCCGCCGACGTTCGCAGGCAATACGGCGGACAAAATTGTTGACAATCTTGTTTGGCTAGATTTAGGTTCGACAGGCACTCACTCAGGGAGGGCAAACGATGCCGAAAGAAGCCCGTCCGAGCACCGGAGAGCAGGCCAAGCAGCATGCGCTCGCGCAGCTGCGGCAGGCGATCCTGCACGGCGAGATGGCCCCGGCGCAGCGGCTGGTGGAGAACGAGCTCGCCGAGCAGTTCGGTGTGACACGGGCCAGCATCCGTGCGGCGCTCATCGATCTGGAGTCCCAGGGACTCGTGGAGCGGATCCGCAACCGCGGCTCGCGGGTGCGGGTGGTGACCGTGGACGAAGCGGTGGCCATCACCGAGTGCCGCATGGTCCTCGAAGGGCTGTGCGCGGCGAAGGCGGCCGTCGCCGCAAGCGACGAGCAGCTGCTCCAGCTGACCGACCTCGGCACGGCGATGAGCAAGGCCGTCGCCGACGGCGAGCCGGTCACCTACTCCGACCTCAACCACGAACTGCACGTCCGCATCCGGGAGTTCTCCGACCAGCGGACCGCGCAGGAGCTGTTGGAGCGGCTCAACGCCCAACTGGTGCGCCACCGCTTCCAGTTGGCGCTGCGGCCGGGGCGGCCGCAGCAATCCCTGAACGAGCACCTGACCATGATCGAAGCGATCAGGGCCAGGGACCCGCAGGCGGCCGAGACGGCCGTCCGCGCCCACCTCACCAGTGTGATCGAGGCGCTGCGCGACTGATCGCGACCGATCGCGGCGGTGCGGGCGGGCGCCCATCTGTCACCAAGGAGATTCAGCATGACCCAGGCCAACGCGCCCGCCGTCCCACCCCGATCGACCCTCGTCGTCACCGCGCACGCCGGGGACTTCGTGTGGCGGGCGGGCGGCGCCATCGCCCTGGCCGCCTCGCGCGGGGAGAAGGTCACCATCGCCTGTCTGACCTTCGGCGAGCGCGGCGAGTCCGCCAAGGCGTGGCGTGAGGGCAGGAAGCTCGAGGAGATCAAGGCGATCCGCCGGGACGAGGCCGAGCGCGCCGCCGCGACCCTGGGCGCCGAGGTCCGCTTCTTCGACGCCGGCGACTACCCGCTGGTGGCCACCGCCGAGCTGACCGACCGGCTCGTCGCCGTCTACCGCGACACGCAGCCGGACGTCGTCCTCACCCACCCCGCCGAGGACCCGTACAACGGCGACCACCCGGCCGCGAGCCGGATGGCCCTGGAGGCCCGTGTCCTCGCCCAGGCCATCGGCTACCCGGGCGAGGGCGAGATCATCGGCGCGCCGCCCGTCTTCTACTTCGAGCCGCACCAGCCCGAGATGAGCGGCTTCAAGCCCGAGGTCCTGCTCGACATCACCGAGGTGTGGGCCGCCAAGCGCACGGCCATGGAGTGCCTCGGCGCCCAGCAGCACCTGTGGGACTACTACACCGACCTCGCCGTCCGCCGGGGCGTCCAGCTCAAGCGCAACGCCGGCCCCAACCTGGGCCTGGCGCACAAGACCATGGCCGAGGCGTACATGCGCCCCTACCCGCAGATCGCGAAGGAGCTGGCATAGCCATGGGCGGAGTGATCGTCACCAACCCGCCGAAGGCGGACGCGGCCGACGTCGAGGCCCTGGGCGGCTTCGGCGTGGCCACCGTCAGCGAGGCGATGGGCCGAACCGGGCTGCTGAGCCCGCAGATCCGGCCCGTCCAGCAGGGCGTGCGGATGGTCGGCACCGCCGTCACCGTGCTCAGCTGGCCCGGCGACAACCTCATGATCCACGCGGCCGTGGAGCAGTGCGGCGAGGGCGACGTCCTGGTCGTCACCACCACCTCCCCGTCCACCGACGGCATGTTCGGCGAGCTGTTCGCCACAGCGCTGCAACAGCGCGGGGTGCGCGGCCTGATCACCAACGCCGGCGTCCGCGACACCCAGGAACTGCGGGACATGGACTTTCCCGCCTGGGCGCGGGCCGTCTCCGCGCAGGGCACGGTGAAGGCGACCGGCGGCTCGGTCAACGTGCCGGTCGCGATCGACGGCCAGGTGATCCGCCCCGGCGACGTGATCCTCGCCGACGACGACGGCGTCGTGGTCGTCCCGCGCGAGCGCGCCCGCGCCGCCGCCCTGGCGTCCGAGGCCCGCGAGGCCAAGGAGGCGAGGACCCGCGCCGCCTTCCTCGACGGCGAACTCGGCCTGGACCGCTACGGGTTGCGCGACACCCTCAAGCGACTGGGCGTGGAGTACCGGACGTACGAGGAGCACCAAGGAGACGAGGGGCGCGCGGGGCGCGAAGGGTCCGAGGGGCGCGCGGGGCGCGAAGGGTCCGAGGGTCGTGCGGGGGAGCGGTCGTGACGTTCGTGCCCGAGGAGGTGCCCTGTCTGCTGATGCGGGGCGGCACCTCCAAGGGCGCCTACTTCCTCGCCGAGGACCTCCCGGCCGAACCGGCCCTGCGCGACGAGCTGTTGCTGCGCGTCATGGGCAGCCCCGACGAGCGGCAGATCGACGGCGTCGGCGGGGCGCACCCGCTCACCAGCAAGGTGGCCGTGGTGTCGCCCTCCGCCGATCCGCACGCCGACGTCGACTACCTCTTCCTCCAAGTCGCCGTCGACAGGCCGGAGGTGAGCGACCGTCAGAACTGCGGGAACATCCTCGCCGGCGTCGGCCCGTTCGCCGTCGAGCGCGGACTCGTGGCGGCGGGGGAGCAGGAGACCGCCGTCCGCATCCGCATGGTCAACACCGGCGACCACGCGACGGCGACCTTCCCGACCCCCGGCGGCCGGGTGCGCTACACCGGGGACGCCGAGATCTCGGGCGTGCCCGGGACGGCGGCGCCCGTGGTGATCGAGTTCCCGCCGAGCGCCCACCCGCTGCTGCCCACCGGCAATGTCCGCGACGAGATCGACGGCATCGCGGTGACCTGCGTGGACAACGGGATGCCGACGGTGCTCATCGAGGCGACCTCGCTCAAGGTCACCGGCTACGAGTCGCCGCGGGACCTGGAGGAGGACGTGGCCCTCGCCGACCGGCTGCGCGCGATCCGGCTGGCGGCGGGCCGTCTCATGGGCCTCGGCGACGTCTCGGACGCCACCGTGCCCAAGCTCACCCTGCTCGCCGCGCCCCGCGCAGGCGGCGCGATCACCACCCGCACCTTCATCCCGGTGCGCTGCCACACCTCCATCGGCGTGCTCGGTGCGGCCAGCGTCGCCGCCGGCCTGCGCATCGAAGGCGGCGTGGGCGCACGGCTCGCACGGCTCACGCCCGACAGTGACCGAATGCGCATAGAACATCCCACGGGATTCCTGGACATCGAAAGTAGCCTCGGAACCGCCCCCGACGGACTGCCCGCCGCCCGCCGCACCGCCGTGGTCCGCACGGCCCGCAAGCTCTTCGACGGCACGGTGTTCCCCCGTTCTCCCCGTTCCGCCCCTTCTCTCCCTTCCGCCCGCTCTCTCCGTTCCCCCGGTTCCGCCGGTTCCCCCGGTTCCGCCGGTTCCCCCGGTTCCGCCGGTTCCCCCGGTTCCGCCGGTTCCCCCGGCTCCGCCGGGACGGCGCCGATCCCCGCACCCTTCCAAGGAGGTCAACGATGACTCCGCCGCTCGGCGACATCGCCCACATCGGCCACGCCCAGCTCTTCACCCCGGACCTGGACGCCAGCGTCGCCTTCTTCACCGACTATCTCGGGCTGACCGTCAACGGGCAGGACGGCGACACGGTCTGTCTGCGGACCTTCGACGACTACGAGCACCACAGCCTGGTGCTCACCGCCCGCGCACAGCCCGGCCTCGGCCGGCTCGCCCTGCGCACCTCCAGCGAGGAGGCCCTGCACCGCCGTGTCGAAGCGGTGGAGGCGGCGGGCGGGGCCGGGCGCTGGGTCGAGGACGAACCCGGGCTCGGCAAGCTCTACGTCACCGCCGACCCGGACGGACACGAGCACGCCCTGTACTGGGAGAGCGAGTACTACCGGGCCCCCGAGGAGCTGAAGCCGGCGCTGAAGAACCAGCCGCAGGCCAAGCCCAACCGGGGCGTGGGCGTACGGCGCCTGGACCACGTCAACTTCCTCGCCGCCGACGTCCTCGCCAACGCCGAGTTCCAGCAGGACGTCCTCGGGGCCCGGCCCACCGAGCAGATCCGCCTCGACACGGGGAAGATCGCGGCGCGCTGGCTGACGTACACGAACAAGTCGTACGACGTCGTCTACACGTCGGACTGGACCGGCAGCGCCGGGCGGCTGCACCACATCGCCTTCGCGACCGACACGCGGGAGGACGTCCTGCGGGCGGCCGACCTGGCGATCGACAGCGGGGTGTTCATCGAGACGGGCCCGCACAAGCACGCCATCCAGCAGACGTTCTTCCTGTACGTCTACGAGCCCGGCGGCAACCGCATCGAGCTGTGCAACCCCCTCACACGCCTCGTCCTGGCCCCTGACTGGCCGCTCGTCACCTGGACCGAGGAGGAGCGCAAGAAGGGGCAGGCCTGGGGCCTGAAGACCATCGAGTCCTTCCACACGCACGGCACGCCGCCTGTGGGCTGACCCCTCCCGGGTGCACAGAACTCCCGGTGGGATCGATTGTCGATGAGATTGTTGACAAAAACGTTGACACTCCAGGTTCCGGATCCCTAGCGTTTGCGCACCATCGTCCCCTCCAGGGAACGCCTCCTGGACGAGAGGAAAACAAAGATGTCCTCCTCCCCCGCCCCCGCGCTGTCCGCTCGCGGCAGCAGACTGGCCCTGCTGGTCGTCGGTCTGTGCTGGCTGGCCGTGCTCTTCGACGGCCTCGACATGTTCATCTACGGCTCGGTGCTGCCGCACCTGCTGGAGACCAGGACCTTCGGCCTCACCCCGGACACGGCCGGCGACCTCGGCAGCTACGCCACCTTCGGCATGCTGGTCGGCGCCCTCACCGCGGGCACCGTCGCCGACCGCATCGGGCGCAAGAAGCTGATGGTGGCGTGCGTGATCCTCTTCTCGCTGGCCTCCGCCGTGTGCGCCGTGGCCGGCAGCGTCGAGGTCTTCGGCCTCGGCCGGACCCTGGCGGGCGTCGGCCTCGGCGGCCTGCTGCCCACCGCGATCAGCATGGTCTCCGACTACGCCCCGCGCGGCCGCGGCGCCCTCGTCATCGGCCTGCTGATGACCGCCCACCACGCCGGCGGCATCCTCTCCGCCTACGTCGCCAAGTGGCTCATCGACCCGGTCGGCTGGCGCGCCGCGTTCTGGGTGTGCGTGCTCCCGCTGCTCTTCGCCCCGGTGCTGGCCAGGTTCCTGCCCGAGTCGCTGAGCTTCCTCGTCGCCAAGGGCCGCGCCGACGAGGCCCGCGAACTCGCCGCCCGCTACGACGTCGAGCTGCCCGCCGCCAAGTCCGGCAAGCAGGGCGCGGCCGACCGCTGGAACGCGCTCCAGAACCTCTTCCGCGGCGGTGAGTGGACCCAGACCGTCCTGTACTGGCTGGCCTCCTTCGGCGGTCTCCTCCTCGTCTACGGCGTCGCCACCTGGCTGCCCACCCTGATGCGCGCCGAGGGCTACGCACTGGGCTCCGCCCTCACCTTCGTCGTCGTCTTCAACCTCGGCGGCATCGTGGGCATGCTGGTGGCCGGCCGCGCCGCCGACCGCTTCGGCGCCCCGCGCATCTCGGCGATCTGGTTCGCGCTGACCGCCGTCGGCGTCTTCCTGCTCAGCGTCCACATGGCGACGACCGTGACGATGATCGTCGTCTTCCTCACCGGCGTGTTCCTCAACAGCGCCCAGACGATGATCTACGCGACCGTCTCCATCCGCTCCGACCCCGACAACCGGGCCACCGCCGTCGGCTGGACCTCCGGCATGGGCCGCTTCGGCGCCGTCTTCGGCCCGTGGCTCGGCGGCCAGCTGCTCGCCGCGGGCAACGGCGACTGGGGCTTCACCGCGTTCGCGCTGGCCGGTCTGTCGTCCATGGTCTTCATCGGCATCGCCGCGCTGCGTAGCGCCAAGCAGACGCCTCGCGACAGCGCCGACCAGGAGCTCGTCGGCGCGCACTGACCAGGCGCGCCGCCACCGGGGGCAAGGACGGACGCCGGCCACCGCACACCCTGTGCGGGGCCGGCGTCCGGCGTGCCACGGCGGTCCGTTCGGGGTGCGCCCGAGCGGATACGGCGTCACGCTCGACGTATGAGCGAGCGGTGGGAGGTGCGGCGGGCGGGCGCGGTGGACGCCTCGCACCGGGTGCTGATGATTCCGGGGGCGCTGTGCACGACCGTGTTCTACGCGGACGTCATGGCCGAGCCGGCGGTGGCGGGCCTGGGGATGGTCGCGGCGGCCCTGCCGGGGTTCGGCCGCACCGAGGCGCCCGAGGACGTGTCCATGGAGCACTACGCCCGGCTGATGGCGGACTTCGCCGCCGACGCCGGCTGCGACACGGTCGTCGGGCACAGCCTGGGCGCGAACGTGGCGATCGAGATGGCGGCGGCGGGCCTGTTCGCGGGCCCCGTGGTGCTGCTGTCGCCGGCCTTCTCGCGCGGGGACGAGTCGAGGCCCCTGTCCGTGATGAACACCGTGGGACGGGTCCCCGGGCTCGGGACGGCGGCCTGGGCCGGCATGCTGAGACTGCTGCCCCGGGCGATGAAGGACGACCTGCCGCCGGAGCACGCCGAGGCGCTGGCCGCGGTGCTGGGCGACAACGACCCGGCGACCTGCCGCCGCATCGTACGGCGCTACTACGCCTACCTGGACCGGTATCCGTCCCTGGTCCCGAGGCTGTGCGAGGCCGGGGTCCCGGCCTGGGTGGTGCGCGGCGACCGCGACGACATCGGCCTGACCGACGAGGAGCGGCGCGGGCTGGAAGCCTGCCCGCACGTCCGGATGGTCGCGGTCCCCGACGCGGGGCACCTCGCCCTGGTGGAGCAGCCCGCGCGGGTCGCCGACGTGGTGGCGGAGGCGGTCACGGCGGCGGTGCGCTGAGGGTCGTACGCAGTCCGCTGGACGCCCTACTCGGTCGCGCCGCGCGCAGTCCTGCCGTGCTCAGTCGTGCCGTGCTCACTTGTGCCGTGCTCAGTCGTCCGAGCCCATCTGGTCCTCCGCCGACAGGTGTTCCACCGTTTTGCCGGTCTCGGTGAACGTGCGGGTGACATGGCCCGAGGAGTACACCCACAGGATCCGCAGCGGGCGGTCGCCGATGTTGCGGAACAGGTGGGGGATCGGGGAGGGGATGTACGTGGTGTCGAACTGCTCCAGCTTCGTCACCTCGCCGTCGACCCAGACCTCCGCCTCGCCGTCGAGGACCGTCACGTGCTCGTCGCAGTTGTGCGAGTGCAGCGGGGCTCCGGAGCCGACGGGGTAGACGCTCATGCCGCTGGTGATGCGGTTCTCCCCGTGCGCCGAGGGCGTGGTGATCAACGGCGTCGTCACGACGGCCCCGCCGCGGTCCAGCAGCGGCACCGACGCGACTTTGATGATGGTGGTCATGTCGGACGACGTTAGGCCGCCGCCCGGCGAATGGGGGGCCTCCGGCATGCAGTTTTACGTTGCGCTCCGAGGTGGGTGAGCTTCTCGGACCCGGCTGTACCTTCACCTGCACCGCACGGCTTGACGATCCGTGTTCGTAGTGCGCCGGAAAGAAGCCGGAAAGAAAAGGCAGGTATCGGCCAGATGAGGCTCCCCGTTCTCAGCGAAGAGGAAATGGATGCGCGGCAGCAGGAGCTGGCCGCCCGGATCGCCGGCCGCCGAGGCGCGGTGCGCGGTCCCTTCCGGGTCTGGCTGCACAGCCCGGAGATGTGCGAGCGGGCCGAGTCCCTCGGCGCCTTCGCCCGGTTCGACTGCAGTCTGCCCGAGCATCTGCGCGAGCTGACCCTGCTCATGGCCGCCCGCAACTGGGACGCGCAGTACTCGTGGAACGCCCATGTGCGCCAGGCCGTCGAGGCCGGCGTCCCCGAGGCCGCCGTGAAGGCCATCGCCGAGAAGCGCGAGGCGGTCTTCGACAACGCGGCGGACCAGGCGTTCTACCAGTTCTGCCGGGAGATCCTCGACGAGCACTTCGTCACCGACGCCACCTTCGCCGCCGCCCTGGACCACTTCGGCTCCAGGGGCCTGGTGGACACCATCGGCGCGCTCGGCAACTTCACGATGCTCGGCATGTGCCTGAACACCTTCCAGGTGGACCTCCAGGCCGACAGGGAGCCCCCGTTCCCGGACGTCCGCGGCTACGGACGCGTGGCCCCCGACGGCGACCGGCCGTGAGCCCGGCCATGCCCGCGACCCCGACTCCGGTCCCGGCTCCGGCACCGGGCCCGGCCCCGACCCCGGCCCCGATCCCGGTCATGCGCGTCCGGGGCGTCACCAAGAGCTTCGGCGGGGCGGCCGCGCTCAAAGGCGTCGACCTCGATCTGTACCCCGGGGAGATCCACGCCCTGATGGGCATGAACGGCGCCGGCAAGTCGACCCTCGTGCAGGTGCTGTCCGGGGTCCACCAGGCCGACGGCGGCACGATCGAGGTCGACGGACAGGAGCGGCACGGGCTGACCGTGCGAGCGGCCCGCAGGCTCGGCGTCTCGTCGGTGCCCCAGCGCCGGGAGCTGGCGCAGGGCCTCACCGTGGCCGAGAACATCCTGCTCGGCGATCTGCCCACACGGGGCGGGGCCGTGCGGTGGAAGGCCGTCAGACAGGAGGCCCGCCAGGCGCTCGCCGCCCTCGGCATCGCCGTCGACGTGGAGCGCACCGCCGGTTCGCTCACCGTCGCCGAGCAGACCATGGTCGAGGTGGCCCGCGAGGTCCGTCGCGGCGGCCGGATCCTGATCCTGGACGAGCCGACCGCCTGTCTCAGCGCGGAGTCCGCCCACCAGATCCGCGCCCTGGTGCGCACCCTGCGGGACGAGGGCGTCGCCGTCGTCTACATCTCGCACTACATCGACGAGGTCATGGCCGTCGCCGACCGGCTCACCGTGCTGCGCGACGGTGCGGTCGTGACGAGCGCGCCCGCCGCCGCCCTGGACCACGCCGGACTCGTGCGCGCCATGGTCGGCCGGGACGTCGTCTCCACCCGCCCCGAACGCCTCGCGCCCAAGCCGGAAGTCGGCCTCTCCGTCCAGGGGTTGAGCCACGGCCGGGCCATCCGGGACTTCACCGTCGAGGTGCGCAAGGGCGAGATCGTCGCCGTCCTCGGGCCCGCCGGCGACGCCCAGTCCCGCCTGTTCGACCTGCTGTCGGGACGGCAGCGCCCGGACGCCGGCCAACTCCACGTCGAGGGACGGGCGGTGCCCCTCGGCCGGGTCCACGCCTCGCTCGCCAGCGGTCTGCGCTGCGTCACCGGCGACCGCCGCGCCCTCGGCCTCGTCCCCGAACTCTCCCTGGACGAGAACCTGATGCTCGCCGGCGACCGCTTCGCCCGCCGCCGACTGCACCGACGCGGTCGACTCGCCCGCCGGGCCGCCCCCTTGCGCCACAGCTACGGCGTGAAGGCGCTGGCCGGGAACCCGCCGGTGAGCGCGCTCTCAGGCGGCAACCAGCAGAAGGTGCTGCTCGGCAAGTGGCTGGAGACCTCGCCGGCCGCCTGCTTCCTGGAAGACCCCACCAACGGCGTGGACATCGCGGCCATGGCCGACATCCACACCCTGCTCGACGACCTCGCCTCCCGGGGCGTGGCCGTCCTGCTCGCCTCCTCCTCCGCCGAGGAGGTCATGCGCCTGGCCGACCGGGTCGTCGTGGTGAGCGCCGGCCGCACGGTCGCCGAGCACGACGTCACCGCCATCACCCGCGACGAACTCGTCGCCACGGCCCTCGGAGGACAACCGCAGTGAGCGTCAAGACACTTACCGATGCCCCCGGCGTCTGCGACGACCCGCCCGAGCGGCCCACGTCCCGGTATTCCCTGGGCAGGTTGCGCGACGTCCCGCACGCCGGCCTGATCGCCGTGCTCGTCCTCGTGACCGTCTTCACCGCCGCGCAGAGCGAGACGTTCGCCACCGACCGCAACATCGTCAACATCCTGAGCCAGGTGAGCGTCAACGCCGTACTCGCCGCGGGGCTCACGCTGTTGATGACCGCGGGCGGCATGGACTTCTCCATGGGCAGCAACGTCGCCGTCACCGCCGCCGTCTCGGCGAAACTCCTGGCCGACGGCCGGCCCACGCTGTACGCCGTCGCTGTCGCGCTGCTGCTCGGCACGGCCATCGGCCTGGTCAACGGCCTGGTGGTGACCTTCACCCACGTGGCCCCCTTCGTGGTGACGCTGGCCTCGGCCACCCTGCTCGACGGCGTCGCGCTCCTGGTGCACGACGGCTCCACGATCTCCATCGGCACCCGGATGTTCGCCCTCGGCAACGACAAGGTCCTCGGCGTGCCGTATCTGCTGATCGTCGCCGTCCTGGTGCTGGCGGCGACGGGCCTGGCCATGCGGTTCACGGTGTTCGGCCGCGACGCCTTCGCGATCGGCGGCAACGAGCACGTCGCCCGGCTCAGCGGCATCGACGTCACCGCCCGCAAGCTCACCCTGTACGGCCTCACCGGCACCCTCTCCGGACTCGCCGGCCTGATGCTGCTGTCCCGGCTGGGCTCCTCCAGCCCCGGCGGCACCGCAGGGCTCTCGCTGCAACTGGCCGTCGTCGCCGCGGTGGTGATCGGCGGGACCTCGCTGGCCGGCGGCCACGGCACGGTCATCGGCACCGCCCTCGGCCTGGTGCTGCTCGGCGTGGTGGCCAACGCCCTGAACCTTCTGGACTTCTCCAGCAACTACCAGCCGGTCTCCGTCGGCGCGGTGCTGCTCGTGGCGGCCGTCGCCAACGAGATGCACAAGTCCCGCTCGGGCGCGTCCCGCCACTGACCTCGCTCCTCGCCCACCCGGCTTCTCGCCCACCCCTGTCTTCTGCACTCCCGTACCTGAAAGGCGGTCCACCATGCGACTTCCCGTCCGTTCGCGCAGAGCGCTGTACGCCACCGTCACCGGCTGCGCCCTGGTGCTGACCGGCTGCGGCAACGACGACGCCGGCGGCTCCGACAGCGTCTCCCTAGGCTTCGTCAACGGCGGCGACACCAACTTCCACAGCTGTCTGCTGAAGGCCGTCGAGGGCCGGGCGAAGACGGAGGGGGCGAAGCTCTACACGGCCAACTCCCACCAGAACGCCGGGACCGAGCTGTCCAACATCGAGGACATGATCTCCCGCGACGTGAGCGCGCTGATCGTGCAGACGGTGAACGTCGACTCCCTCAAGGGCGACATCGCCAAGGCCAAGGCCGCGGGGATACCGATCTACCTGACCTCGGTGTCGACCAGCGACGTCGACGACATCCTCGGCGCGGCCGTCGTCGACCTCAAGAAGGTCGGCAGCCTCGACGCCGGCTGGGTGGCGAAGGACGCGGGGACGAAGAAGGTCCAGGTCGGCATCGTCGCCGGCGCTCCCGGCGCTGCCTCGGACCTGCTCGTGGGCGGCTTCCAGGACGCCCTTCCGGCCACCGCCGAGGTGGTCGCCGACCAGCCGGGCATGTTCAACCCGGCGAAGGCCCAGGACGTGGCGGAGAACATGATCCAGGCCCATCCCGACCTGGACTACGCGTTCGTCGCCAACGAGGAGATGGCGTTCGCGGTGCGCAAGGCGTTCGACGCGGCCGGCGCCGACGACGTCAAGATCGTCACCGCGAACGGCACCGACGAGGGGCTGGCCGCCGTCAAGAGCGGCGCGTTCTCGGCCACCGTGGCGAACTCGGCGAAGACGATCGGCGAGACGGCCGTACAGAACGCCGTCGGACTCCTGGACGAGAAGAAGGTTGACAAGATTGCCAACATTCCTCTTCTGTTGGTGACCGAGGACAACCTGAGCGAGGCCCCCCAGTACTGCCCGAAGTAAGGGACCTGGGGCGACCGGGCCGGCCGGGCTGTTCCGAGCCGCATGAACGCTCCCGCTCTCGACGCCGCGGGCGGGGGCCGCAAACGGAGGAAACATGGACCGCTTGCTGCTGATGCACAGCTTCGTCACTGTCGCTCAGGCCGGAAGCTTCAACGGAGCCGCCAAGAAACTGGGCTCCTCCGGGTCACTGGTGTCACGGCACGTGGCCGAGCTGGAACGACAGGTGGGGGTCCGCCTGGTCAACCGCACCGCCCGCTCGGTGAGCCTCACGGAGCCGGGACAGCGCTACGCGGAGTTCGCCGCCCGCATCCTCGACGAGATCGAGGCCCAGGACGCGGCGCTCGCCGACTCGCACGACCGCGCGGAGGGCACGCTCAGCATCATCTGTCCGAAATGGATAGGCAGCCTGGACCTGGGCGACGCGATCGCCGCCTTTTCCGCGGCCCATCCGAAAATCCAGGTCCGTTTCGAACTCGGCGGGATGTCCGACCGCACCTACGATTTCCTGGACAGCGGATTCGACGTCGCCTTCCACACCAGGGATCTACGGGACTCCAGCGTCCGCCTGAAGAAGATCTCCTCCCTGCCGTTCGTGCTGTGCGCCTCGGAGGGCTACATCAAGCGCCAGGGCGCCCTCGCGCACCCCAACGACATCGCCGGCCACGACTGCCTGGTGCACGTCAACGACCCGGTCTGGCGCATCGGCCACGGCCACGCCAGCACCCTGCACAAGATCCGCAACATCGCCTTCTCGTCCAACTCCTACCTGGCCCTGCAGAAGGCCGCCGTGCACGGCCGGGGCATCGCCCTCCTCCCCCAGCGACCGGCCTACGACGACCTCGTCTCCGGCGCCCTTCAGGTGCTGCTGCCGGAGCTCGCCGTACCCGACCGTCCGCTGTACGCGATCTACGGGCCCGGGCAGGACACCCCGCGCAAGATCAGCGTGTTCCTGGACTTCCTCTCCGACTGGTTCTCGCAGAACCCGATTCCCGCGATCCGGTAGACGCGCGATCGGGTTGACGCGCAATCCGGGAGATGCGCAATCCGGGAGACGCGCCATTCGAAAGGTGCGCCCTCCGGTGGGCGCAACAAAGGGTTGCGCGTTCCGTAGAGCTCGGGCCATTGAGGCTCCGGCCACCTCAAACCTACGCTCACCAGGCGACCCGGAAACGAGGAATCCATGGGAATCCAGAGAATCGAATCGGTCACCTACGGCATCGACGACCTCGACGCATGCGTCCGGTTCTTCGACGACTTCGGTCTGTTCCTCGTTGAGCGGACCGACGAGCACGCCGTGTTCGAGACGCTCACCGGGCAGACGCTGCATCTGGACACCGACCCCGGCCCCCTGCTCCCCCCGGCGGTGGAGACCGGACCCACCCTGCGGGAGGTCGTCTGGGGCGTCGACACCCGCGAGGAGCTGGAGCGCCTGGCCGCGGCCGCCGGCCGGGACCGGGAGGTGCGCGAGAGCGCCGACGGCGTCCTGCACACCGTCGACCTCAGCGGCTTCGGCGTGGGCCTCGCCCTCGCCCGGCCCAGGAAGGTCGCCGTGACGCCCCGCCCCGCCAACGCGCTGGGCGGCGTCAACCGCTGGAACACCCCGCTGGAGCCGCTCACGCGCGCGTACCCGCTGCGGATGTGCCATGTGGCGCTGAACATAGCGAAGGCCGGCAAGGACGAGGCCGTCGCCTTCTACACCGACGTCCTCGGCTTCCGCCCGACCGACGTAGTGGAGCCGATGGGCGTCTTCATGCGGGCCCCGGGCGACGAGGACCAGCACACGATGCTGCTGTGCCACCGCCCCGACCGGGTGAGCGTCAACCACGTCGCCTACGAGGTCCCCGGCTTCGACGACGTCATCGAGGGCGGCAACTTCATGATCGAGAAGGGCTGGCGGGAGGCCCGCAGACTCGGCCGCCACACCGTCGGCTCGAACGTCTTCCGCTTCCTGCACGCCCCCTGCGGGGGCCGCGTCGAGTACGCCGCCGACATGGACCGCGTCGACGACACCTTCGAGACCCGCGTCCACGAGACCACCCCGCCGCACCACATCTGGGCGCTGCGCACCAACCGCGACCAGGACGCGGCCTCCGCCTCCTGAGCCCAGCCCCCGTGACGTTCTGCCCAGCCCTTGTGGCGTTCCGCCCAGCCCTTGTGACGTTCTGACCGACCCCTGAGAGGGCACCCACCCATGACCACCGACCACGGCTACCCCGCCGTCCGCCTGCACATCGCGGGCGAGTGGCGCCAGGGCGGCACCGGACGGACCGCCCCGATCGTGAACCCGGCCACCGAGGAGGTGATCGGAGAAGTACCCCTGGCCACCCCCGCCGACCTGGACCGCGCGCTCGCCGCCGCAGCGGAGGGCTTCAAGACATGGCGCGCGACGCCCGTGGCGCGGCGCACCGCGATCCTGCACGCCGCCGCCGACCTGCTCACCGAGCGCGCCGCCGAGGTCGGGCGGATCATGACCCTGGAGCAGGGCAAGCCCCTCACGGAGGCCGCCGGCGAGGCCCGCCGGGTCGCCGACACCCTGCGCTGGCACATCGAGGACGCCCGCCGCGCCTACGGCCGCATCATCCCCTCCGCGCCCGGCACCGTCCTCACCGTGCGCCGCGAACCGGTCGGGCCCGTCGCCGCCTTCGTCCCGTGGAACTTCCCGGCGGGCGGGCCGATGCGCAAGATCTCCTCCGCGCTCTCCGCCGGCTGCTCGATCGTCATCAAGGCCTCGGAGGAGACCCCGGCCACGGCCATGGAGCTGGTCCGCTGCTTCGTCGACGCCGGGCTCCCGGCCGGGGTGCTCAACCTCGTCTTCGGCGAGCCCGCCGAGGTCTCCGCCCACCTGATCGCCTCCCCGGTGATCCGCCTGGTCGCCTTCACCGGCTCGGTCCCGGTCGGCAAGCTCCTGGCCGCCCGGGCCGGGGAGGTCATGAAACCGTCCCTGATGGAGCTGGGCGGCCACGCCCCGGTGATCGTCTGCGCGGACGCCGACCCGGTGCAGGCCGCCCGCAAGGCCGCCCAGGCCAAGTTCGTCAACGCCGGACAGGTCTGCACCTCGCCCAGCCGCTTCCTCGTCCACGAGAGCCTCGTAGAGGAGTTCACCGCCGAGTTCGTGAAGGCGGCGGAGGCGGTGGTCGTCGGCGACGGTCTGGAACCGGGCACCACCATGGGCCCCCTCGCCAACGAGCGCCGCCTGAAGTCCCTGGAACGGCTCACCGCCGACGCCGTCGCCCGCGGCGCGAAGGTCCTCACCGGCGGCGAACGCCCGGACCGGCCCGGCTACTTCTTCGCGCCGACGGTCCTCACCGACGTACCCGAGGACGCCGAGCTGCTGCACGAGGAGCCGTTCGGGCCGATCGCGCCGATCGTGCCCTTCAGCGACCTCGACGAGGCCCTGGCCACCGCCAACGCCCTGCCGTACGGTCTCGCCGCCTACGGCTTCACCGCCTCCGCGGCGACCGCCGAGAAGCTCGCCGGCGAGCTGGAGGCCGGCATCCTCTCCCTCAACCACTGCGGCGGCTCCGTCCACGAGGCCCCCTCCGGCGGCGTCAAGGACAGCGGCTACGGCCGTGAGGGCGGCCCCGAGGCGCTGGACGCCTACCTGGTCACCAAGCGCGTCTCCCACCTGCTGGCGCCATGAGGTACGCGCGAGTCTCGGTCGGCGGCCGGCCGTTGTGGGGCCGCGTGGGGGAGGAGGCCGTCGAACTGCTGTCGGGCTCGCCGTTGGAGGCCACGTGGCGGCAGCCGCAGAGCGACAGCGGTCCCGAGGTCATCGGCACCGTCCAGCGCGACACCGCCGTCTGGCTCCCGCCGGTGATCCCGCCCGTCTTCTACGCCGTCGGCATGAACTACCCGCGCCACATCGAGCACGCGGCCCGCGTCGGCGACACCGCCGCCGTCCTGCCGGACCGACCCGAGGTCGGCTACCGCGCCAACAACGCGCTCACCGGCCATCTCTCACCGATCGTCAAACCGGTCGAGGTGGTGGGCCGCTTCGAGGCCGAGCCCGAACTCGTCGCCGTCATCGGCCGTACGATCCGCCGCGCCACCTACGAAGACGCCCGCGCGTCCGTCTTCGGCTGGACCATCGGCAACGACGTCAGCGCCCGCACCTGGCAGCACCAGGACCGCTCGTTCTGGCGCAGCAAGAACAGCGACACCTTCAAGCCCATGGGCCCGTGGATCGAGACCGATGTCGACGCGCTCGCCCAGACGACCACGCTCCGCGTCAACGGCGAGGAACGGGCCTCGTTCCCCACCGGCGACATGGTGTTCGACCCCTTCGACCACATCGTCGAGCTCACCCGGCACAACACCCTGCACCCCGGGGACGTGCTGTGGATGGGCGCCGAGTCGGCCTGCCAGATCGAGCCCGGGGACACCGTGGAGGTCGAGATCGGCGGCATCGGCGTGCTGTCCAACCCCGTTCACCTCGAAGGGAATCCGTCATGAGCAACGCACCCCGCTACATCCACCACGTCAACTTCCCGACCACGGACCCCGACCGCACCGCCGAGTGGTACACGAAGGTCTTCGGCATGAAGCGGATCATGCCCAAGTCCAACACCCGCGTGGTGCTGATGACCCGGGGCGACTTCGACCTGCACTTCACCCCGGTCGAGGAGATGGAACGCATGGCGCCCTACCACTTCGCCGTCGAGGTCGACGACTGGGACGACTTCCTCGCCCACCTCAAGGAGCTGGGCATCCGCCACACCCGGCCCGTCCAACGGCCCGAGAACCAGTCGAAGTTCTGCTACATCCACGACCCCGACCACACCATGATCGAGCTCGTCTACCACGCCAAGCGCCCCAACTGATCGTCACCGCTTAGGAGTTCTTTCCCATGCCTTTCGCCGACTCCGACGGCACCTCCCTCTACTACGAGCGCCACGGCAGCGGTCCGGCGATCCTGTTCGTGCACGGCAGCGGCGGCCACCACGCCGCCTGGTGGCAGCAGGTCGCCGCGCTGCGCGAGCAGTTCACCGTGGTCACCCTCGACCTGCGCGGCTTCGGCAAGTCCGGCGCACCCATCCCTGCGCACTCGTCCAGGCCGGAGTTCGACGGCCAGGACTTCCCGGGCGACGTCGTCGCCGTCCTCGACCAGGAGGACCTCACCGACGTCATGCTGGTCGGCCAGTCCATCGGCTCCGTCGCCGCCCTGCGGGCCGGCCTGCTGCGCCCCGAGCGGGTCTCCTCGGTCGTCCTCGGCCACTCCCTGGGCGGCGTCAGCCACCCGGAACTGAAGGAGCTGGCCGCCGCCGACCGCGCCGAGGCCGTCAAACTCCCGGTCATCGACCGCCTGTTGACCAAGCCGTTCCAGCAGGAGCGCGCAGACCTCACCTTCCTGTTCCAGCAGATGGGCACCTTCAACGTCGCCCGGATGCAGGACCTGCGCAACCTCGACACCAACGGCCCCTCCCTGGAGGAGATCGAGGCCTCGGGCGTCACGGTCGCCTTCCTGGCGGGCGAGAAGGACGCCGTGCTCAGCGTGCAGACCGTCACCCGCGCCCACGAACTGCTGCCCGGCTCGCACCTGGAGATCGTCCCGGGCGCCCCGCACTCCATGTACTGGGAGACGCCCCAGGCCTACAACGAGGCCGTCGCCCGTCTGCGTCGCACTCTCACCGCCCAGAAGGAAGCAGCATGAGCAACATCAGCCTCGACGCGGCCGAGGAGATCATCGCCGCCGCCCACCAGCGCGCCCAGGCGGTCGGCAAGGCGGTGAGCGTGGCCGTGGTGGACTCCGGCGGCTTCGTCGTCGCGATCCGCCGCCCGGACGGGGCCCGCCCCCTCACCCCGGACATCGCCCGCGCCAAGGCCTACACCGCGGCCGTCATGCAGCGGCCCGGCAAGATGCTGAAGAAGTGGCAGGAGAGCCAGCCCGTCTTCTTCGCCCAGCTCTCCCAACTCCCCGGCGCCGCTTGGCCGATCATGGCCACCGAGGGCAGCGTCACCATCAAGAGGGACGGCGAGATCATCGGCGGTCTCGGCATCGCCGGCGGCACCGCCGAGGAGGACCAGGCAATCGCCGACGAGGTCCTCGCCTCCCTCGGCTACGAGCTGGAGTTCGCCGCCTGGGGCGTCGCCGGCGGGCCGGCCGGGCCCGGAAAGGACGTGTGACCCATGGCGGACACCTTCAACTACCGCATCGACCACCACGGCAGCCTGGTCCGCCCCGCCGAGCTCACCGCCGCCCGCGCGGCCGGCGACCCGGAGGCGCTGCGGGCGGCGCAGCTGCGGGCGGTCGAGGAGGCCGTCGTCCTCCAGCGCAGGCTGCGCTCCACCGTCGTCACCGACGGCGACCTCCCGCGGGAGGACTTCCGCAGCGCCGTCCTCGCCGGCGTCTGCGGTTTCCGGCGCACCGAGGAGGTGGGCGAGGACGGCCTGGTGCGCTGGGTCGCCGAGTCGCTCCCCAAGGCCGGCGGCCCCCTGCTCGCGGACTGGGCCGCCCGGCTCGCCGAGCTGACGGTGATCGCGCCGAAGGCGTCGCTGCCGTCCCCGGCGTACCTCGCCGCGACCACCTTCCGGCCGGGCCTCGGCCCGTCCTCGGCCCGTGAGCTCGGTGAAGCCCTCGCCGAGATCGTCCGGGCGGAGATCGCGCTGCTGGTGTCCAGGGGCGTCCGGCTGATCCAGCTGAACAACCCGCTCCTGCTGGGCCAGTTGGCCACCGACCCGGCCGACCCGGGCGCGCTCTCCTTCGAGGACGCGCTCGCCGTCGAGGCCCTGGCCGTACGGCTCGACGAGCGTCCCGAGGGGGTGCGCATAGGAGTCGCCCCCGGCTGGGCCGCCCCGGCGGCGGTGGACCGGGCGCGGGCCGAGCAGTTGTACGGGGCCGTCCCGGCCGACCGCTGGATCCTGCCGTTCGACCAGGGCGCCGACGCCGAGCTGGACCTCGTCAGGGCGCTGCCGGAGGACCGGGACGTCTGCCTGGGCGTGGTCGACGCGACCGTGCCCGAGCTGGAGGACGTCGACACGGTGATGGCCCGGATCGACGCGGTCGGCGAGTTCAAGGACCTGGAGGACGCGGCCGTGTCGCCGTCCCGGGGCTTCGCCGACGTGGCGAGCCGGCCGCTGCTGAACGCGGAGGAACAGCGCCGCAAGTTTGTCCTGGTGGAGACCGTCGCCCGCTACTGCTGGGGCAACGAGTTCTGACAGCCGCCGGGCAACTCCCTTGAGTTGCCCGGCAGTTCGCTCTACAGCACCTCTGCGAACGTCACCGTCCGGTCCGTCAGCAGCGGCCACACCGCAGCCACGATCAGCTCCTGGAAGTGCTCGGCCGCCTTGTGCGCGTCGAATCCGGCCCGGTCGGCGTACCGCTCGTAGAGCAGGAAGCCGCCCGCCTCGTCCGCCACGGAGTGCACCTCGTACGCCTCGTTCGCGGGCTCGGCGCGGGTGTGCTCGCGTACCTCGAGCAGCGCGGCGCGCACGGTGGCCTCGTCGGCGGGCTCGCAGCGGTAGTGGGCGACGACTGCATAGGCCATGTGTCTCTCCTCGGGTCGGTCCGGCCCGGCGATTCCAGCATGGATCATGCCCGCGCCCACCCGCGCGCGGCGCAACCAATGCCTGCCGCCACGGGGCTGGTGGCACCGCCCCGACATGGTGTGTCGTCGCAGTCCGCACAGTGGCAGTCCGCACCCTGGCCGACAAAGGAAGTGACCCCTTTACATGCGTACCGTGGAAACCCTCGTGGGCGGGGAGTGGGCGGCGAGCGCCGAATGGATCGACGTCCTCGACCCCGCCGACGTCCGCACCCCGTTCGCCCGCGTCCCGGCCCTCACGGCCAAGGACGTGACCCGGGCCTTCGACCACGCCGAGCGCGCCTTCGCCGTCTGGAAGCGCACCAGCCCCTTCGAGCGGGCCCGGATCTTCACCGACGCGGCGCGTCTGCTCCGCGAGCGGGTCGAGGCGATCGCCGCCGACGTCACCGCCGAGAACGGCAAGACCCTCACCGAGGCGACCGGCGAGACCCTCAAGGCCGCCGACTTCCTGGAGTACTACGCCGGTCTCGCCCGCCAGGGCTACGGCACCCTTCTGCACGACGTACGGCCGCACCACCGTACGCACACCCAGCGCGAGCCGATCGGCGTGATCCTGGTGATCAGCCCGTGGAACGACCCGCTGATCACCCCCGCCCGCAAGCTCGCCCCGCTGCTCGCGGCCGGCAACGCGGCCGTGTTCAAGCCGGCCACCGAGACCCCGGTGTCCGGCCTGCACTTCGCGCGGGCCCTGCACGACGCGGGCCTGCCGGCCGGGGTCCTCAACGTGGTGACCGGCCGTACGGCAGAGATCGAGGAGGCGCTCCTGGACGACCCGCGGATCGTCGGCGTCACCTTCACCGGCTCCAACGCCGTCGGCAACCGCATCCGGCGTCGCCTCGCCGACCGAAACGTCCGCTTCCAGGGCGAGCTGGGCGGCAAGAACGCCTCCGTCGTCCTGCGGGACGCCGATCTGCCGGCCGCGGCGAAGGCCGTCGTGGCCGCCTCGTTCGGCCAGGCGGGTCAGCGCTGCACCGCCACCAGCCGGGTGATCGTCGAGCGGCCGGTGTACGAGGAGTTCACCCGGCTGCTGGTCGCCGAGGTCGAGACGCTGAAGGTCGGCCCGGGCAGCGACCCGGCGACCACCCTGTGCCCGCTCTCCAGCCCCCGGCAGCGCGACAGCGTGCTGGCCGATCTCGCACAGGCCGTCGAGCAGGGGGCCGTCGTCCTCACCGGCGGCCGGGCCGACGTCGAGGGCGAGCGCGCCCACGGCTGCTATGTGCTGCCGACCGTGCTCGGGGACGTCACCCCCGAGACGGCTCTGTGGCGCGAGGAGGTGTTCGGGCCGGTCCTCGCCCTGCGCGCGGTCGACGGCTTCGACGCGGCCGTCGAGGCCGTCAACGACTCCGCCTTCGGTCTGGCCGCCGCCGTCTTCACCCGCGACCTCGCCGCCGCGTACCGTTTCGCCGACGAGGCCGAGTGCGGGCAGGTCGCCGTCAACACGACCACCACCGGGTGGGACGTCCATCTGCCGTTCGGCGGGTTCCGCGACTCGGGAACCGCCTACAAGGAGCAGGGCGAGGAAGTCCTGCGGTTCTCCACGCGGGTCAAGACGGTCGCCGTGCACTTCGGTGGCTGAAGACATGAGAAGAGCCCGCAGAGAACGCCGAGCCGGCGGAGAATGCAGAGAACGCCGAGAGGAGCCCGCCGATGGCTGAGGAGACGATCGGCGTCGTGGGCGCGGGCATCGTGGGTCTGGCCACGGCCCGCGAGATCGCCCTGAGCCGCCCCGGCGCCCGGGTCGTGGTCTTCGAGAAGGAGCAGGAGGTCTCGCTCCACCAGACCGGCCACAACTCGGGCGTCGTCCACGCCGGCATCTATTACAAGCCCGGCAGCCTCAAGGCCGACCTGACGGTCCGGGGCGTGTCCCTGTTGCGGGAGTACTGCCAGGACCGCGCGCTGCCGTACCGCGAGATCGGCAAACTGGTCGTCGCGGTCCGCGAGGACGAGCTGGGCCGGATGGAGAACCTCTACGAACGGGCCAGGAACAACCACGTGCCCGACCTGAGGAGGATCTCCCGGGACGAGATCCGGGAGCTCGAGCCGCACGCCGGCGGCATCGCGGCCCTGCACTCCCCGCGCACCGCGATCACCGACTACCCGGCGATCGCCCGCGCCTTCGCCCAGGACGTCCTCGACGCCGGCGGCGAGGTGCGACTCGGCTTCCCGGTCACCGGCGTCACCGACCTGCCCGGCGGCATCGAGGTCGTCTCCCGGCAGGAGAGGGTCCGCGTGGACCGGCTGATCCTGTGCGCGGGGCTTCAGTCCGACGCCGTGGCCAGGCTCGCGCAGGACGGGCGGGAGCCGCGGATCGTCCCGTTCCGGGGCGAGTACATGCTGCTCAGGCCGGAGAAGAGGGACCTCGTGCGCGGCCTGGTCTATCCGGTGCCGGACCCGCGCTATCCCTTCCTCGGCGTCCACTTCACCCCGCGCGTCGACGGCTCGGTGGAGGTCGGCCCCAACGCGGTCCTCGCCCTGGCCAGGGAGGGCTACACCCGGACCAGGATCTCCCCACGGGACCTCCTCGGCCTCGCCGCCTACCCCGGGGTCTGGAGGATGGCGGCCCAGCACTGGCGTACCGGCGTCAAGGAGTACCGCGGCTCCTTCTCCGCGGCCGCCTTCATGAAGGACGCCAAGCTGTACGTCCCCGCGGTCGGCGTCCGGGACGTCGTGCGCGGCGGCGCGGGCGTGCGGGCCCAGGCCCTGGACCGGGACGGCGCCCTCGTGGACGACTTCCGCATCCATCAGGTGGGCCGCGTCACCGCCGTCCGCAACGCGCCGTCGCCGGCCGCGACGGCCTCCATGGCGATCGCCGAACACATCGCCGACGCGGTGTTCAAGCACCCTTCCGCAAGCTGAAAGTGCCCTCTGTACAGGGCACTTTCACGCAACAACAGCTTGCGCTCCCAGAGGCTCCGCAAGGCCTTTCCGCCCGCCTAGCGTTCCCTCCACAAGGCCCGTCGCCTTCTTCTGCCTTGTTCGGCCTTGTCCTGCCGAGAGTCTGCCGAGAGTCTGCCGAGAGAAAGAAGCACCAGCATGTTCGTCGTCGACACGCAGATCCACATCTGGCTGGAAGAGACCCCTGACCGCCCCTGGGTTCCCGGCGCCCGGGAGCGGATCCGCCTCAACGGCCACCGCGAGGACCCCTTCTCCTACGAGGAGGCCCTGGAGCTGATGGACGAGGCGGGCGTCAACCGTGCGCTGATCCTGCCGCCGTCCTGGGAGGGCGACCGCATCGACTACGCCCTTCAGGCCTGCGAGGCGCACCCCGACCGCTTCGGCATCATGGCCCGCATCCCGCAGAACAAGCCCGAAGAGGGCAAGGCGATGCTCGCGGACTTCGCGCAGAACCCGCACGTCAAGGGTACGCGGCTGACCTTCCACCGGCCCCAGGACCGCAACTGGATGATCGACGGCACCAACGACTGGTACTGGCCGGTCGCCGAGGAACTGCGCATCCCGACGATGGTCCACGCCCCGATCTGGAAGCGTGAGCTCGGCGAGATCGCCGCCAAGCACCCCGAGCTGAAGATCATCATCGACCACATGGGCATCATGGCCCGCTGCGTCGACGACGCGATCGGCTACTGGGTCGCGGAGACCGCCGACCTCGCCGCCCACCCGAACATCTACGTCAAGGTCTCGGCGCTCCCGGGCTACTCGACCCAGCCGTTCCCGAACAACAACATCCAGAAGTACGTGCGCGAGATGGTCGACAAGATGGGCCCGCAGCGCTGCTTCTACGGCACCGACATCACCCGCCTGCTGGGCCACGGCATCACCTACACCGACACCATCGAACAGTTCACCAAGCACTGGGACTTCACGCCCGAGGAGCTGGAGTGGATCATGGGCCGCGGTATCTCCGAGGTCCTGAACTGGCCGATCGAGGGCTGAGGACACACCAGAGATGACGGACAGCAACGACAACGGCCCGGGCGCCGACGACCGTGACGGCGGTGACGGCGGTGACGGCCGCGACGGCGGGGATGCCTTCGTGTCCGCCTTCAACGCCGTCGGCGCGGACTACCTCTTCTGCTCCTCGGGGTCCGAATGGGCCCCGGTGTGGGAGTCCCTGGCCCGGCGCCACCGCGACGGAGAGCCGGCCCCGGCGTATCTGGACCTGACCCACGAGACCGTCGCCGTCGGCATGGCCACCGGCTACGGCCTCGTCAGGCGCCGGCCCCAGGGCGTCCTCCTGCACGCGGCCCCCGGTCTGCTCCAGGGCTCGATGGCGGTGCACGGCGCGCTGCTCGCGGGCGTGCCCATGGTGGTCGCCTCCTCGGAGTCGACCACCTACGGTGACGCCCCCGGGCACGACCCGGGCGGCCAGTGGTACCGCAACCTGTCGATCGTGGGCGGCCCGCACGGCATCGCCCAGCCGTTCACCAAGTGGTCGACCGAGGCGGCCGGCGTGCACACGCTGCCGACGATGATCACCCGGGCGGCGGAACTGTCCTGGCGCGCCCCGGCCGGACCGGCCTATCTGAACATCCCCCTGGAGACCCTCCTGGCGGACTGGGACGGCCGGGAGGCCAAGCCGATCGTCGCGCCGGGCTCCACGCACAGCTCGCCCGAGGAGGTCGACCCGGTCGCGCAGCTGATCCGGGAGGCGACGAACCCCGTGATCGTCACGGAGACGGCGGGGCGCGAGGCGGGCGGCTTCGAGGCCCTGGTCGCCTTCGCCGAGGCGTGGGACATCCCCGTGGTCGAGCCGGACTCGGCGGTGTGCGGCAACTTCCCGCGCACCCATCCGCTGCACGCCGGCAGCGACATCGGCCCGTGGATGGACACCGCGGACCTGATCCTCCTCGTCAACTGCCGCGCCCCCTTCTACCCGCCGTCGCGCCGCCCGTCCAAGGCGCGGGTCGTCGTCATCGACGAGGTGCCGCAGCGCCCGCACGTCGTCTACCAAGTGCTGTTCGCCGACCGGTACTTGGAGGGAAACGTCGCCAACACCCTGCGCCAGCTGGCCAAGCGGGCGAAGGACCTCGACGAGGCGGCCGTCGCCGAACGCCGGGCGGCCCAGGAGGCCCGGTTCGCCGCGGAGCAGACCGGGCTCGCCCAGGCCGAGACCAAGGCCCGCGAGGTTCGACAGGCCGCGGGCGTCGACCCGGTGCTGGTCGCCGCCGCCCTGCGCGCGCTGCTCGACGGCCGGGACGGCATCGTCGTCGACGAGACCATCACCCACAGCCGCGTCGTCAAGCGCCATCTGCCCACCGCCGACCCCGACTCGTACTTCTACGTCCAGGGCGGCCTCGGCCAGGGCATCGCCGTCGCGCTCGGCGTCAAACTCGCCGCGCGGGAGAGGCCGGTGGTCCTCACCATCGGCGACGGCGCGTTCGCCTACAACCCGGTCATCCCGTCGTACGACGCCGGCAAGGCGTACGAACTCCCGGTGCTGATCGTGGTGTTCAACAACCGGGTCTACAAGTCGATGAACCTCAACCACCGCAGGTTCTACCCCGAGGGAGCGGCCGCCGAGACCGGCGAGTGGCTCGGCACCGATCTGCACCGGCTGCCCCGACTGGCCCAGTTCGCCGAGCCGTTCGGGATGCACACCGAGACCGTCGACACGGCCGAGGCGCTGGCGCCCGCCCTCGACCGCGCCCTCAAGGCCGTGACGGAGGGCACCACCGCCGTCGTCGACGTCCTCGTCACCCGCTGAATCACCCGCACAGTCATCCGCTGAACACCCGCCGAGTCACCCGCCGAGTCACTCGCCGAGCCATCCGCTGAACCAGGAGGCACCCGCCACCATGTCCGACACACCCACCCCCAAGCCGGGCAAGGTGCTCGTCCCCGCAGCCGACCTGCGCACCTTCTCCGCGGCCCTCCTCGAGAAGGGCGGCCTCAGCGCCGAGCACGCCCGCACCACCGCCGACGTGTTCGTCTGGGCGGCGCTGCGCGGCGTCGACTCGCACGGCATCGCCCGGGTCCCCGCCTACCTGGACCTGCTGGACAAGGGCGTCGCCAACGCCGACGCCCACCTCACCGTCGAGTCCACCACCCCGGCCGCCGCCGTCCTGGACGCCGACCGCGCCCCCGGCCCGGTGGCCCTCAGCGCCGCCGCCGACGAGGCGGTGACCCGGGCCAGGACGACCGGCGTCGCCGCGGTGGGCGTGCGCCGCACGGTGCACACCGGCGCCATCGGCTACTACGTGTCGCGGATCGCCGAACAGGGCCTGGTCGGCATCGGCTTCGTCGCCGGAATGCCCAACATGGGCTACACGGGCGTCAAGGGCGCGGCCGTCGCCACCAGCCCGCTCGCCATCGCCGTACCGACCGCAGCCACCTCCGCTCACGCCCCGCTGCTGCTCGACATGGCCACCGCCACCATCGCCCTCGGCAAGATCCGCCAGGCGAAGGCCGGCGGCGCCCCGCTGCCCGAGGGCGCGGCGGCCACCGCGGACGGCACCCCGACCACCGACCCGGAACTGGCGGTCATGCCAATGCCGTTGGGCGGGGCCAAGGGCTCCGGCATGTCCCTCGCCTTCGAGGTGCTGACCAGCGTGCTCGTCGGCGCGCCGATCTTCGCCGCGTTCCACTCGGACGACCCGGCGGGCCGGGGGCACCGGCAGAACGCGCTGCTCATCGCCGTCGACCCGGCCGCCTTCGGGGGCGTGGACGCCTTCGCCGAGGCCGTCGACGCCACGCTGGACACGCTCAAGGGCCTGCCCGCGGCGGACGACGCGGAGGGCGTCTTCTACCCCGGCGAGCGCAGCGCGGCGGTGGCCGTCGGCCGGGGGGAGAAGGGCGTTCCGGTGGCGCCGAAGGTGTGGCGCGAGCTGACCGAGCGCGCCGAGAAGCTGGGCGTCGCCCTGCCGGAAGCCGCTGGATAGGGGACAGCGGCTTCCCCGGGGCGGCGACGGGGTCGCCCGCACCTCTCACGGGGCGTCGGGCGCCCCGGCGTCGGCCGTCGCCTTCCTGATGTGACGGGCGATCAGGGCGTAGGTGACACGGGCCCGTTCGTCGTCCTTGGTGTCGTAGCCGTGGTCGGCTCCGACGACGTCGTGGTGCTCGACGAGGGCGCCGACCGCGGCCAGCCGCTCGGCGTAGCGCGTCGCCTCGTTGCGGAGCAGGTCGTACTCGGCCGTGATCACCAGTGCCGGGGCGATGCCCGTCAGATCGGTGGTGTCGGCGGCGCCGGCGGGCGACACGAGCGGGTGGGCGCGCTCGCTCTTGTCCGGGACGTACGACGTGTCGAACATGTCGCCCATCCAGGGCCGCAGCATGGGCTTGGCGACGGCCGCCTTCTTGTCCTTGGCACTGGTCGAGAGGTCCAGCGGCGGATAGTGCAGCACCTGGAGGGCGATCGACGGGCCGCCCTGCTCCAGGGCCTGGCGGGCCACGGCGGCGGTCAGCCCGCCGCCCGCGCTCTGTCCGCCCACGGTGAGCCTGTCGCCGTCCCAGCCGTGCTCCGCGCCGTGCTCGGCGACCCAGCGCACGACCTCGAAGGCCTGCGTCGGCGGGGCCGGGAACGGGTGCTGCGGGGCGACGACGTACTTCACGTTGACGACGACCACCCCCGCCTCGGCGGCGAGGAACCGGCACAGCGCGTCGTCGATCTCCGGCGCCGAGATGACGTAGCCGCCGCCGTGGAAGTTGACGTGGACGGGCGCGGGCGTCGGCGTCCCGGCCGGGGGCGCGTGGACGGTGACCGGCGCCGGGGCGACGGAGGTCGGCACCGTCAGCTCGCGCACCTCACGCGGGTACTCCGGGAGACGGGACTGCCAGGCGGTCGTCGAGCCGGGGCCGTCGGACCTGCGGCTCGCCAGTCGGGTGAGCCCCTGCATCGTCTTGGCGGCACGGGCGGCCACCGCCGGTCTGGCCAGGAGGGACATGCGGCTTCCGTTCGTCGGGCGACACCATCAATCGCCAGGAATCCTGATGATGGATACTGGCGCGAAGCTAGCACGAAGGCCCCCGTCCGCGCACCCGTGGATCCTCCGCCCGGCCAGTCGCGCGGCCCTGCGGCCGATCAGCCGCGCAGCCTTCCGGCCGGCCGGCCGCAGAGCCCTCCGGCCGGTCAGTCCCGTCGCGCCACGATCCGGTACGCGTTCGACACGCCCAGTCGGTGGGACAGCGGCCGGACCGCGAACCGGTCGAGCAGCGTCCCCGCGATCAGCGCAGGGATCCCGGCGATCAGCAGCGCCGCGCGCAGGACGCGGCGCAGCGCGTTCGGCGGCTCGGGCAGCCACGGCGCGTCGTCGCGCGGTGCCGCGTGGTCCAGCGCCAGCCATACGGCGGCCAGCAGGTCCACCGGGTCGTGCGGCTCGGCGTGCTGCTCGTCCACGACGGTGAAGCCCAGGTCCGTCAGGCGTCGGCACAGATTGGCCACCGGCACGAAGTGCAGGTGCTGCGGCTGGAGCCAGGGCAGCCAGAAGCGGCCCAGAAGCCGGGCGTAGCGGCTCTCGGGGTCCGGCACCTCGATCAGCAGATGCCCGCCGGGCCGTACCGTCTCCCGGGCGGCGCGCAGCTCACGGTCGGGGTCGGTGCTGTGCTCCAGGTAGTGGAACATGCTCACCACGTCGTAGCGGGCGGCGAGTTCGGGCGCCAGGTCGGGGAAGCTGCCCCGGTAGCCGTGCTCCACCCGGCCCTCCCGCTCGGCGAGTTCGACGCCGTCGGTGAAGTCCAGTCCGTCGAACGTCGTCCCGGGCAGGACCTCGCTCGCGGCCGCGCAGAAGTGACCGTGCCCGGTGCCGACGTCCAGCCAGGTCTTCGGCTCGGGATCGTGCGGCAGCATCGACTCGGCCCGGCCCCGGTACATCGCCGTACGCCCGCCGAAGGTGTCGCCGAGCTTCTTCTCGCCCAGCCCGTCGTAGAAGTCCCGGTAGTAGAACTCCAGCCCCTCCGCGCTGAGTCGGGGATTCTGGAAGGTGTGTCCGCACCCCTCGCAGCGGTCCAGGGCGAAGCGGCCCGGCTTGTGCTGGAGCAGGTCCGTGGTGCGCAGCCGCGCGGTCAGCTCGTCCGAGCCGCACCAGGGGCAGCTGGTGCGCCGGGGCTCGAAGAAGCGGTCCAGGCCGGCGGCGATGTCCGCCTGGTAGGCGGGACGCAGCGCGGCGATCCGCTCGGCGGCCGACGCCGACGCCGACGCCGGGACCGCGGTCGGCTCGGTCTCTTCGCGTGCGGTCTCGTCGCGCTCGGTCTTCTCGCTCATCTGAACTCCCTGGCCAGCTCGTCGAGATGGGCCGCGGCGGCGGGGGCCCCGCCCGCGGCGCGGAACGCCGTACGGATCCGGTCCGCCGAGGCGCGGTACCCGGGCTCGTCCAGCACCGAGTCGAGCGCGGCGCCCAGCTTCTGCGCGGTGACCCGGCCGAACCGCACCCGCACCCCGGCCCCCGCGTCCACGACCTGCCCGGCCACCACCGGCTGGTCGTCGCGGATCGGGGCCACCACGAGGGGCGACCCGTGCCACAGCGCCTCGCACACCGTGTTGTGCCCGCCATGGCACACCACTGCGCCGACCCCCCTTTCCAGCAGGGCGAGTTGCGGCACGTGCGGCACGATCAACACGTCCTTGTCCTCGCCCCGCGCCTCCGGTCCCGTCGCCTCCAGCGTGCCGCCGGGGTCGACGAGCACCGCCTGCACCCGGTCGGCCCGTTCGCGCAGCGCACTGCGGCACACGTCGAGGAAGCGGCCGCCGACGTCGGCGTTGGCGGTGCCGAGCGTGACCAGCACGGTGGTCCGGCCTGCGTCGAGCCACTCCCACGGGAAGCCGGAGGCGGCCGGGCGGGCGTCGATCGACGGGCCGACCCAGCGGACCCCCGCGGCGGAACCCGCCAACTCCGGTGCGCTGAAAGCGAGTACGAGATGCGGCGAGAACCGGGGGTCGGCGTCGCCCGCCGGGTCCCCGACGGCCGCCCGCAGCCGGGCAAGCCGCTCCTCAAGCCACTCCCGCACCTTGGGCAGTCCGGCCAGCGGGTCGGTGAACTCGGCCGACGTGGTCGCCGAGGTCGCCCACGGCAGGCCCAGCCGCTCGGCGACCAGCGCGCCGGCGAAGGCCTGCTGGTCGGCGACCACGACATCCGGCCGGAACTCCTCGACGGCCGCCCGCACGCCCGGCGCCATCGCCTCCGCCAACGGCAGCAGATACCACTCCCAGAGGAACTTCAGCGCCTCCGGACCGCGCAGGTCGGCGGGCCGCTCGCCCTGCGGAGCCCCGGCGCACCCGAACACCGCCCCGGCGTCCGGCCCCGCGAGCCGCCGGACCAGCCCAGGATCGGGGCACGCCCATGCCGTCGTGTGGCCCCGCGCGGCGAGTCCGGCGGCGACGCCGACCGTCGGGTTGATGTGCCCGACCAACGGCGGGACCACGAACAGGAACCGGCTCACCGGGCCGCCTCCGCCCCCACCCGCCGGGCCCCGTCGATGAGCGACAGGATCTGACCGCCCACCGTCCCCGAGGCCTCCACCAGCACCGAGTGCTCATGCCCCGGGATCACCACGGTCCGGCAGTCCGGGAGCGTCGACTCCAACCACGGCGCCAGCTCGGCGAGGTCGGAGTCGCCGCCGTACACCCCGAGCACCGGGCAGCGCACCGCCCGGATCTGATCCTCCGTCAGTATCCGGCTGGCCGGGATGTCCCGGCCCAGGGTGGTCTCGCGGGCGAGGCGGGCCGCGCCCTTGGCCAGCCGGGCGGTGTTGTGGCCGCGGTTCGCCGTGATCCAGGCGATCGCGTCGGACTCGTTGTGCGCGAGCTGGGTCACCACCCGGTCCAGGATCCCGCCCAGTTTCACCGCCCAGGCGGCGGTGGCCGGTTCGGACTCGATCAGGGAGACGCTGGCCGCACGCTCCGGGCGGCGGGCCGCGTAGCCGAACGCGACCGTGCCGCCGTAGGAGTTGCCGACCAGGTGCACCGGGCCGGTCACCGCCAGCCGGTCGAGCAGCGCCTCCAGGTCGTCGACGTTGTCGTCCAACGTGTAGCCGTCGGCGGGGCGTTCGCTGCGGCCGTGGCCGCGCAGGTCGTACATGACGACGTCGAGGCCGGCCGCCGCGAACGCGGGCGCGACGGTGAAGTAGTAGCTGGCCAGACTGTCGGTGAGCAGACCGTGCACCAGCACCACGGTGGCGGTGGCCGGCCGGCCCTGGCGGGGGCCGATCCGCTGTACGTGCAACCGGACGGCGCCGGTGTCGACCATCGCCATGCTCAGCTCGCCCCCGCGGCCTTCAGGCTGGTCACGACGTACTCGACGAGCCGGCCCACGGTCAGCTCGATGATCTCGTCGAACTCCATGCCGGCCAGGAACTCGGCGAAGTTGACCCGGTCTCCGTACCGCTCCTGGAGCAGACCGGCCAGGGTCACCAGGTCGATGCTCTCCAGCTCCAGGTCGCGGTTGAAGGTGGTCTGCATCCCGATCTCGACGTCGTCGACGCCGTACTCGTCCTCCAGGAGCCGGGTGAGCATGCCGGTGAGGTCGGCGAGGACGGCCTCCTCGTCGGCGGTGACGGGGGTGGGGGAGGTCATCGGTCGTACTCCTTCGCTCGAGTGGGGCCCGTCGTCCAGGCCACGACGTAGTCCCGGGCCGGCAGACGGGGCGGGTTGGCCGCCGGTTCGCAGTGGACGGAGTAGGCGCGTTCCAGCCGGCCCGCGACGGTCAGCCGGTCGCCGGCCGGGGTCGCGTCGAGGACGACGAAGTCCCGCGGCCGCCCGCCGAACCCGGTGCCCTCCGACTTGGCGACCGCCTCCTTCGCCGTCCAGAAGCGGGTGAACCACAGTGCCCGGGAGTCGCCGGACGCGGCCGACAGGACGTCCAGCAGCCGCAGTTCGTCCGAGCCGAGGGCGGCGGCGACGGTCTCCGGGGTACGGTCGAGCACCTCCTCGACGTCGATGCCGGGGCCCGGACCCGGGACGTGCGGCCGGACGAGCGCGACGCCCGCCTCCGCGCAGTGGGCCAACGACACGTCCAGCGAGGGAAGTTCGCGCCCGTGCACGCCGGTGACGTACGGACGGCCCGCCTCGTCGTTGCGCACCCGCAGCTCCGCCGGGAAGACCGGGCCCTCGCCCTGGTCCCACAGCCACTGCCGTACCGCGTCCTTGACCGCGATCCGGCCGAGCAGCCACTGTCGACGCCCGCGCGGAGCGTGCTCGGCGTACTGCGAACGCTCCACACCCCCAAGGGAGTTGCGCATGATCAGCTCGCGGGACGCGAGGTCCGGCCACCGCTCGTGCAGCAGAGTCCAGCCGCCCGGTCGGGCCTCGGAGAGCGTGTGACGCTCCGGGAAACGCTCCACGGGACGGGTCTTCGGGTCGTTGTCGAAGCGACGGTCCTGCCAGCCGTACAGCTCCGCCCACACCACGCCCCCGACCGTCAGCTGTACGTCGGCCTCCAGGACCGCGTCGGTGAGCGAGGTGATCCGCACCAGACAGCCGACCTCGGTCCCCGGCGCCGGATGCGGTCCGTGGAAGCGCATCTCCCGCATCCCCACCGGGAACACGACGGTCCGCTCGGTGCGGGTCGCCATGATCCAGTAGCCGAGGATCTGGCCGACGTTGTCCAGCAGCGCGCCGGGCGCGGGCGGGGTCGTGATGATCCCGCGGACATGCCGGTCGCCGAGCGCGGTCAGCTCCGTGACGCCCTGGAACGCGGGGCCGTGGAACATCCAGCGCTCGCCGTAGAGCTGGGCGGCGGTGTGGTCGGGGGTGCGTTCGGGAGGGCCTTGAGCAGTGCCTTCGGCGGTGGGGTCGGCGGGCCAGGGGGCCGGGGGCGGAGACGGGTAGCGGGGGGCCAGTTCGACCGTGGCGCGGGCTCGGGGGCCGAAGGAGACGGCGATCCGGTCCGGGCCCTCGGGGGTCGCGGTCACCGTCACGTCGACGGCGGGCGTGGCGGTCAGCCACTCCTCGAACCGGGCTCCGTGCACGGCGACGGGAACCGTGCCGGGGGCGGCCTCGCGCGCCGCGTCCATGATGTGCTGCACGATCGTCGTCGCCGGGACCACCGGCCACCGGTCGGCGACGTCCGGCCAGCCGGGGCGCTGGGGGAAGAAGCAGTGGTCCAGGAGGTAGGGCATGGCGTCGGGGGAGACGTGGACGGTGGTGCGGCGGGGAGCGGGCCGCGGCGGGGCCGCAGGTGCCGGGGGCGGAGGGGCGGGGACTTGAGCGGGGCCGGTCGTTGGGGCCGGGGCATTGAGCAGGGCCGCTGCCGTGTCCGCCGTGTCACGGAGGAGGGCGCTCAACTCGGCCGCGATCGGGGAGCGTTCGACGAGGGCGTCCAGCGGGGAGGGGCCGCCCGCGAGGGCCGCTGCGCGGGCGGGGCGGGACTCGGTGCGCGGTTCTGTACGGAGTTCAGTGCGGAGGTCGGTGCGGAGTTCTGTGCGGAGGTCGGTGCGGAGTTCCGCTCGGAGTTCGGCGAGCCTGTCCGGCGCGAGGGAGACGAGCGCGCCGCCCAAGTCCAGCCGGACCGGCGGCCGTTGTGACCTGAGGCGGCCTGCCTGGTCGTTCTCGTTGTTCGGGTTGCCCTGGCGGTTCTGGCGGCTCTGGTTGTTCTGGTTGTTCTGGGTGAGGGCGGGAGCCACCGGCGCCCCCGCCGCCCACAGTGCCGTCGCCACCCGGCGGAGCTGGGCGAGGCCCGTGCGGTGGGGGGAGTTGGCGGCGACGACCAGGTGATCGTGGCCGCCGAGGGTGTCGCCGACCAGGGAGCCGAGCTGACCGGGGCCGACCTGGACGTACACGCGATGGCCGGCCGAGTGCAGGGCCTCGGCCAGCTGCCGGAAGCGGACCGGTTCCAGCAGGTGCCGTACGAACAGGGAGCGGATCTCCGCCTCGGCGGCAGGGAAGGGCGCGGCGGTCGTCCCGGACCACACCGGGGTGTGCGGCGGATGCAGCCGGAACCGGCCGGCGGCTTCCTTGATCGGGCCGAGGTGGGGCTCCAGCATCGGCGTGTGGAAGCCCGACTGGAACGGCAGCACCTGGCTGAGCACGCCTCGGGCGCGGAAGGCGCGCACGAAGTCCTCCACCGCGGCCATCGGCCCGCACACCATCGACTGCCCGGGCGCGTTGTCGTGGGAGAGCACCAGCCCGGCCTCGGTCCCGCCCTCCTCGCGCAGTGCCGCGAGCACGCGCTCGGCGGACGCGCCGATCGCGCCGAAGGCGAGGCCCGGCACCGTCACCGAGTCCGGGTCGAAGGCCGCCATGAAGGCGTCGACCTCGTCTCCGGCGTACAGCCCGGCCGCCGCCATCGCCGTCCACTCGCCCACGCTGTGCCCGGCGACGGCGTCCGGCACGATGCCGCTGCGGCGCAGCGCGGTGTCGAGGAGGCGGCCGACGGCGACGACGCCGAAGCCGTGCCGGCCGATGTCACCGGCCTGTTCCTCGGCGAGGGCCGGGGCGGGCAGTCCGAAGTGGGCGGCGACGTCGTCGACCCGGGGGGTGAAGTCGCCCTCCAGACCGGGGAAGAGGAACGCCAGCCTTCCGCGTCCCGCGCCCAGCAGGGGGTCGGGCCGGAACCAGACGTCGCTGCGCCCGTGCCAGGCGCGCCGCTTGGCGACCGCCCGGCGGGCCAGGGCGAGCCGTTTGGCGGTCGGATCGACGATCCCGAGCCGGGCCGGCCCCGCGCCCGGGTGCGGGTGGGCGGGGTCGAGCCCGGCGGCGCGTACGGCGTCGTCGTCGCCGTCGAGGAGGGCGGCGAGGCGGTCGGGGGAGCCCGCGGCGAGCAGCAGGACCCGCTCTGGCTCGACGACCTGGGTCACGGCGACCGCACGGGCGGGTGCCGGGGCGCGGGCGCCGGGGTCGGCCTTCGCAGAGGCAGACCCGTCGGGGGAAGCTTTCTCGGAGGCGGAGGCGGAGGCGGAGGCGGAGGCGGAGGCGGGGGTGTCCGGGTCGGCGTTCGCGGAGGCGCGCACTCCTGGTGCGGCCGTCATGGAGGAGTGCGCGCCTGTCGCAGCCTTTGCCGAGGCAGGCGCGCTTGGCGCGGCCTGCGCCGAAGGGCGCATACCTGGCTCAGCTTCTGCCGTGTCGGGCACGCGTGGCTCAGCCTTCGCCGGGACGAGCCCGGCTGGCTCAGCCTTCGCGGAGGCGCGCTCGCCTGGGCTGGTCATCACGGAGGAGTGCGCGCCTGTCGCAGTCCTCGCCGGGGCAGGCGCGCCTGGTGAAGCCGGCGCCGAAGAGTGCGCGCTTGGCGCGGCCTGCGCCGAGGCGTGGGCGCCCGGTGCCGACTCGAGCACCACATGTGCGTTGATCCCGCCGAACCCGAACGCGTTCACGGCCGCCCGGCGTACCGGCCGTTCGGCGCTCGTCTCCCAGTCGGTCGCCTTCTCCAGTGGGCGGAAGCGGGTGCGGGCCAGCGCGGGATGCGGGTCGTCGCAGTGCAGGGTCGGCAGCAGGGTGCCGTGGTGGACGGCGAGCGCGGCCTTGACCAGACCGGCGACGCCGGCGGCGGGCATGGTGTGCCCGATCATCGACTTGACCGAGCCGATGACCGCGTCCGGATCCCCGTCGCCGGGGCCGAACACCGCGGCCAGCGTGCTCAGTTCGGCGCCGTCGCCGGCCGGGGTCGCGGTGCCGTGGGCCTCCAGCAGGCCGACCGAGCCGGGGGCGGCGGGGTCGAGCCCGGCGGCCCGCCACGCCTGCCGCACGGCCTGCGCCTGACCGCCGGGGTCGGGGTTGACCAGCCCGGCCGCCCGGCCGTCGCTCGCCACCCCGGTGCCCCGGATCACGGCGTAGATCCGGTCGCCGTCCCGCTCGGCGTCGGTGAGCCGCTTGAGGACGACCACGCCGGTGCCCTCGCCGATCAGGATGCCGTCGGCGTCCCGGTGGAAGGGCCGGATGCGCTGGCTGGGGGAGAGGGCGCGCAACTGGGAGAAGACGCTCCACAGCGTGATGTCGTGGCAGTGGTGGACGCCTCCGGCGAGCATCAGGTCGCAGCGCCCGAAGGCGAGTTCGCCGACCGCCTGGTCGACGGCGACCAGCGAGGAGGCGCAGGCCGCGTCCACGGTGTACGCCGGTCCGCGCAGGTCGAGCCGGTTGGCGACCCGGGACGCGGCGAGGTTGGGCACCAGGCCGATCGCCGACTCGGGACTGTCCGGGCCGAGCCGCTCGGTGAACGCCTCCCGCACCCGGTTGAGTTGGCCGTCCGTCAGGTCGGGCAGCAACTCGCCCAGGGTGCGGACGAGTTGGCCCGCCGTGCGCACCCGCTGGTCGAGCCGGACCAGGCCGGGGGTGAGGTAGCCGCCCCGGCCGAGAACGACGCCGACGCGCCCTCGGTCGGGGAGCCGGTCCGTGCCGCCCGCGTCGGCGAGGGCGGCGGAGGCCACGTGCAGGGCGATGAGCTGGTCGGGCTCGGTGCCGGCCACCGAGTTCGGCATGATCCCGAACCGGGTGACCTCCACCTCCGCCAGCCCGTCCACGAATCCGCCGCGCCGGCAGTACACCCGGTCCGCGACGGCCGGGTCCCCGGCGGTGCCGGGACGGTAGTAGTCGGCGTCCCAACGCCCGTCCGGCACCTCCCCGATCGCGTCCACGCCGTCCCGCAGGTTGCGCCAGTACGCGTCCAGGTCGGCCGCGCCGGGCAGCAGCACCGCCATCCCTACGATGGCGACCGGCACTTGACGAGAAGTCACCTCGGTGGAGAGTCCCGCCTGTCGAGGTGACGCCACCGCGGCCGTCACCAGCCCGACGCGGTGTAGACGACGGCCGTGGCCGACTCCTCGCCCCAGGCCAGCTCCCGCAGCAGCGCCGCGGTGCCCTCCTCGGGGTCGATCAGCCGGATGCCGCGCCGGGCGTACTCGCGGGCCAGCTCGGCCCCGACCATGCCGGCGTGACCGGCCGCGGGCGCCCACGGCCCCCAGTGCACGGTCACCGCGCGCCGGCCGGTCCGGGCCGCGAAGGCGGCCCCCAGGGTCTCCAGGGCGTCGTTGGCGGCCGCGTAGTCCACCTGGCCCCGGTTGCCGAGGACGGCCGAGATCGAGCCGAACAGCACGGTGAACGCGGGCGCGGCGGGCAGCTCCTCCAGCGCGGTGAGCAGGGCGTCCGCGCCGGTCGCCTTGGTGCCGTAGACGCGCTGGAAGGACTCGGGCGTCTTCTCGGCGATCAGCCGGTCCTCGATCACCCCGGCCGCGTGCACCACGCCGTCGAGCCGGCCGTGCTCCGCATGGATCTCCTTCACCGTCTGGAACACCGCCTCGGGCTCCCGGAAGTCGACGCAGCGGTAGCGGACCTGGCTGCCGAGCGCGGTGAGCTCGGTCAGCGTCGCGGTGATCTCCCGCTGGGCCAGCAGGAGTTCGGCGGCCCGGTTGATCTCGGCCGGCTTGAGACCGCCGCGGGCGGCGAACGCCGCACGCAGTTCGGCCGGGGTGTGCGCGGCAGCGGTGTCCGCGTCCTCGGGGCCGTCCGGCGCGGGCGTACGGCCCAGCAGCTCCAGACGGCAGTGGGCGGCCCCGGCGAGCGCGGCGGCGAACTGTGCGGTGATGCCCCGCGCACCGCCCGCCAGCACCACCACGGAGTCCCGGTCCAGGCCGAGCGCGGCCGCCTCGGCGACCCCGTCCCCGGCCGGTCCCGCGCCGGTGCTGCCGAGCGCGCCCAGCGGGGCCTCGACCAGCTCGAAGCCGTGCCGGCCGGCCGCGGTCCGCAGCACGACCGGGGTGCGGTCCGCCGCCATGGCCTCCGCGACCACGGCCTCCGCGACGGAGTCCGGCGAGGCGTCGACCAGGTCGACGACCCGCGCGACCGTCTCCGGGTACTCCCGGGCGACGGTGCGGAACAGCCCGTGCAGCCCCGCCGAGCGCGGGTCCGGCGTCTGGCCGTCGGCCCGGCGGACGGCCAGCAGCCACCGCGGACCGCGCGCCAGCGCCGCCTTGAGCACGGGGAACGCGTCCGGCAGCACCGGCGCGTCGTCGGCCGTGAGCGCCCCCAGATACACCACCCCGTCCACCGGCCCGTCCGCCTCCGCCGACGCATGCTCCCGGCCGTGTACGTCGACGTCGGCGCCGTACGACGCCAGGCGGGCGACGACCTCGGGGGCGTCGCCGAGGACGGTCCAGCGGGTCCCGGCGAGCGCGGCCGACGGGTCGCCGGGAGCAGTGGCGTCGGCGGGGGCGTCGAGCAGGACCGGGCGCAGGACGTGCCGCCTGGGCGGTTCGCCGACGACCTCCGGCTCCTCGGGGAGCGCGGCGGCCAGGACCGGCTCGGCGGGAGCGGCAGGAGTGGTGGGAGCGGCGGTGGCGGGGCCGGTGGCCTGCGCGGCCGGTGCGCCCAGCCGTGCCGTGAGCCAGTCGGTCACCGCGGCGGCGGTCCGCGCCTTCGCCAGTTCCTCCAGCTCGGCGTCGTCCATGGAGGTCAGGTCGGCGCCGGCTCCGGCGCCCAGGCGCTTGGCCAGTTCACCGGCGATCTCGGCCCGCTTGATGGAGTCGATGCTGAGGTCCGCCTCCAGGTCGAGGTCGGGCTCGATCATGTCGATGGGGTAGCCGGTGCGCTCGCTGATGATCTCCAGCACGACCTGTTGGACGTCGGCGGGCGCCGGGGGACCGGCCGGGGCGGCCGGGGCCGATACGGGCTGCGCGGCAGCGGACCGGGGGATCGGCTCGGCGGCCGTCACCGGTTGGGCCGCCGGGAGTTGGGGAGCCGCCTGGAGCACCGGCGACTGCACGACCACGGGGGCGGCGATCTGCACCCCGGGGGTCGATCCGAAGTAGGTGAGCAGGACGTCCCGTTGGGCGGCGATCATCTCCCGGCTGGTGCGCAGGAATTCGGAGATCAGCGCGTCCCGGTCGGACGGGACGCCGTGTGGGGGGTTGGTCGTCACAGTCGTCTCCAGGTTCTCCGCGTACGCGGTGGGCTCCGCGACGCGACGGGCAGGGGCGAGCGCGCCGGGCAGAAGGTCGCCGGAGGCGGTGCGGACCAGCTGTCCGTCCACCGTCCAGCCGGGGCGCTTCGGCACCGGGGTGCGTACGGCGTCCACGGCGTCCCGGCCGCGCAGCAGCCACCCGGTGCGCACGGGCAGCCCCGCGACGGCGAGCCGGGCCAGGGCGTCGAGCCAGCCGGGCAGACCGCTGCCGGGGCGCGGCTCGCAGGCCACCGTGCGGTGCGGACGGCTCCCCAGGATCTGCCCGACCAGCCCGGTCAGCACCGACCCGGGACCGGCCTCGACGAAGACCCGGGCCCCCGCCTCGTACATCGCCTCCACCTGCTCGACGAAGGCGACGGGCGCGCCGATCTGCGCGGCCAGCTCGGCGCGCACCGCGTCGGCGCCGTCGGCGTACGGGGCCGCCGTGCGGTTGGACCACACCGGGAACTCGGGCGCGTGCACCGGACGGGCCGCGAGGGCCTGCGCGAACCGGTCGGCGGCGCCTGCGACCAGTGGGCTGTGGAAGGCGCAGGCCACGGGGATCCGCTTGGCCCCGAGGCCCGCCTCGCGCAGCAGCCGCACGGCGTCGGCGACGGCGTCCGAGGGGCCCGAGATCACCGTCTGCTTCGGAGAGTTGCGGTTGGCGACGACGACGGAGTCCGGTGCGCCCGACGCCTTCAGCGCCCGGCCGACGTCCTCGGCGCCGGCCGAGACCGCGGCCATCGTCCCGGGCTCCTCGCCCGACTCCCCGGCCGCCGTGAGGATCGCCGCCGCCCGCTCGGCGCTCAGCTCCAGCAGCGTCTGCGGGTCGAGGGCGCCGGCCGCGCAGAGGGCGACCAGTTCGCCGTAGCTGTGCCCGGCGGCCATGTCGGGGCGCACCCCGGCCGCGGTGAGCACGGCGTGCGCGGCGAGCCCGGCGATGCCGAGGGCCGGCTGCGCCGCCCGGGTGTCGGTCAGCGCGGCCCGCTGCCGCTCCCGCCCGGCCTCGTCGAACGCGGCCGGCGGATACAGCGTGTCCGCGTGGGCCCGCCCGAGCTCCAGATAGGGCCGCAGCTCGGGAAAGGCCACGAACAACTCGGCGAGCATGCCCGTGCGTTGACTGCCCTGCCCGGGGAAGAGGAAGGCGACCTTGCCGCCGCCCTCGGGCGCGTTCTCGGACGGGTCCCGGTCGGCGAGGTACACCCCGCGCCCCGGACCCGACCCGCCCGGACCCGACCCGCCCGGACCCGACCCGCCCGTCCCCGACTCCGTCGCTTGCAGCGCCTGCCGCAGGCGTACGACGAGATCGTCGACGTCCGTCGCCACGACCGCGATGCGCACCGGATCCCCGCCGGCGTCCGAGCGGCGGGCCGCGCTCAGCGCCAGGTCCCGCAGCCGCCAGGGCCGGTGCTCGGTCTCGGCGGTCTTGAGGAGTTCCTCAGCGGCACGGCGGGCCGTGTTCTCGTCCCGTCCGCGGAACAGGAACAGCTCGGCCGGCCAGGCGTCCAGCCCGCGCACCGGGGGCACGCCGTCGGCGTAAGCGCCCAGCACCACATGGAAGTTGGTGCCGCCGAAGCCGAACGCGCTCACCCCGGCGATCCGTTCCTCGACCGGGGTCGCCCAGGGCCTCGCCTCGGCGTGGAAGGCGAACGGGCTGCTGTCCGCGTCCCAGGCCGAGTTGGGCGCGTCGACGTGCAGGGTGGGCGGCCGTACGCCCGTGTACAGCGACAGCAGCGTCTTGATGAGCCCGGCCAGGCCCGCGGCGCACTTGGTGTGTCCGATCTGCGACTTCACCGAGCCGATCACACAGCTGCCCGCCTTGGCTCCGGCGTCGGCGAACACCTCGCCGAGGATGCGTAGTTCGGTGCGGTCGCCGACCACCGTCCCGGTGCCGTGCGCCTCGACGAGCCCGACGTCGGCCGGTGAGACGCCCGCGTTGCGGTAGGCCCGCTCCAGCGCGGAGCGCTGGCCCTCGGGGCGGGGTGCGGTCAGGCCGAGGGAGCGGCCGTCGCTGGAGGAGCCGAGGCCCTTGATGACGCCGTAGATCCGGTCGCCGTCGCGCTCGGCGTCCGCGAGGCGCTTGAGGACGACGCAGGCCACGCCCTCGCCGAGCGCGATGCCGTCCGCCGAGTCGTCGAAGGCGCGGGAGCGGCCGGTGGGGGAGAGGGCGTGCACCGAGGAGAACAGGACGTAGTCGTTGATGCCGTTGTGCAGGTCGGCGCCTCCGCACAGCACCACGTCGCTGGTCCCGCCGACGAGTTCCTTGCAGGCGACGTCGACCGCGGCGAGCGAGGACGCGCAGGCGGCGTCGACGGTGTAGTTGGCGCCGCCGAGGTCGAGCCGGTTGGCGATGCGCCCGGAGATGACGTTGGCCAGCATGCCGGGGAAGGAGTCCTCGGTGAGCTGCGGGAGCTGTTCGTCCAGGCCGGCCGGGACCTCGCCGTAGTAGGAGGGCAGCACGGCGCGCAGCGTGGCCGCGTTCGACAGGTCGCTGCCCGCCTCCGCGCCGAACACCACCGAGGTGCGCGAGCGGTCGAACTCCCGCCCCCCGTCGCCGTATCCGGCGTCCTCCAGGGCGCGCCGGGCGGCCTCCAGGGACAGCAGCTGCACCGGCTCCACGCTGCCGAGGGAGGCGGGCGGGATGCCGTAGCGCAGCGGGTCGAAGGGGATGCGGGGCAGGAAGCCGCCCCACTTCGACGGGGTGGACTCGCCGTGGTGGACGGCCGGGTCCCAGCGCTCCGGCGGGACCTCGGCGACCGCGTCCACGCCCCCGACGACGTTCGCCCAGAACGTGGGCAGGTCGGGCGCCTGAGGGAACATGCAGGCCATGCCGACGACAGCGATGTCGAGCGGGGCCGGAGCCTCCTGCGGCGAGGCCTCGCCCGCGACGCCCAGTTCGGCCGCCCGCCGGGCGAGGAAGTCGGCCGCACCCGTCGTCACGGAGGCGTGCAGCGCCGCGACCGTGGTGGTCGCCGAACGCAGCACGGCCACCTCGCCGGCCATGAACATCCCCTCGGCGAGCTGGCGTTGCTCGTCGACGGGGGTGAGCGCGCCGTCGGGGTCCCGGGTGACGCCCTTGCTGGCGATGCGCAGCCGGCCGACGTTGAGCCGCTCCAGCTCCTCCCAGATCCGCCGGTCCGGCACGCCCTCGGCGCGCAGCCGGGTCTCCTCCACGCGGTAGCCGGCCGCGAACGGGCTGGGCACGCAGCGGGTGGCGTGGCCCGGCGCCGACTCCAGCAGGGCCGTGCGCTCGGCGGCCAACACCTGCCGCTGGAACAGGGGTTGGATCGCGCCGTGTGCCACCGCCTCCTCGGTGAACAGGTAGGCGGTGCCCATCAGCAGGCCGACGGCCGCGCCGCGCGCGGTCAGCGGCGCGGCGAGCGCGGCGACCATGGCGGCCGACCGCTCGTCGTGCACCCCGCCCGCGAAGAACACCTCGACGTCCCCGGCGTCCACGCCCGGGCCCGCCAAGAAGTCGTCCAGGACGGCGAGTTGGGCCTCCCAGAGCGGAAAGCTGCCGCGCGGTCCGACGTGCCCGCCGCACTCCGAGCCCTCGAACACGAACCGGCGGGAGCCCGCCTCGAGGAACTGCCGCAGCAGCCCGGGCGACGGCACATGCAGAAAGGTCCGGATGCCGTCCCGCTCCAGCGCCTGCGCCTGGGCCGGCCGTCCGCCCGCGATGATCGCGTGCGTCGGCCGCAACTCCCGTACGGCCTCCAGCTGGGCGGTGCGCACGTCCTCCGGTGCGAAGCCGAGGACGCCCACCCCCCAGGGTCGGCCGGCCACCGCGTCCCGGGTCTCGGCGAGCATCGCCCGCGCCCGCCCGCCGTCCGCCAGCGCCAGCGCCAAGAACGGCAGCGCCCCCTCGGCCGCGACCGCCGCGGCGAACGCGGCCCCGTCGCTCACCCGCGTCATCGGGCCCTGCGCGAGGGGCAGTTCGGTGCCCAGCCGCCCACTCATCGGCGACTTGGCCCGCAGCGCCGCTCCGGCCGCGTCATCGCGTACGACGTCCAGCACCGCGTCCCGCAGCGCACGCACCGTCCGCCGGACGTCACCCCAGCGGTCGGCGAAGCGGGCGGCGAGAAAACCGTCCTGGCCCACCGGGAGGAGCCGGCTGCGCGGGTCCTGCGCGCCCAGCAGCGCCGCCACCGTCTGCGGACCGGCGTCCTCGGGGACCCGCGGGGCGTCCGGGCCGCGCCGCAGCAGGACGCGGTGTCCGGCCAGCACGACGGTCTCCGAGCCGTCCAGGGTGCGCAGGGCCGCGGCCGCCGGCTCGGGCAGCGCCGACTCGGCGAGCAACGCCAGCTGGCCGTCCAGGACCACCCCGGCCGCCCCGCCCGCCACCGCGGCGGCGGCCGTGCGCGGGCCGATCCCACCGCACGCCCACACCGGCAGCGGCACGTCGCGCGCGGCCAGCAGCTGCTGGAGCAGGACGAACGTGCTCAGCTCGCCGATCCGGCCGCCGCACTCCGCGCCTCGCGCGATCAGCCCGTGGGCCCCGGCGCGCACGGCCTCCCGCGCGCCCGCCAGATCGGTGACCTCCACCAGGACGCGGTACCCGTCGACGAGGTCCGCGACCGGCCAGGGCGCGTCCGCGGCGAGGACGACCGTGTGCGGGCCGTCCGGGCCCAGATCCGCCGGGGCCAGCCGGCAGCGCGGACCGATCCGGACGCCGAACGCGCCGGGGGAGGCGCGCCGCAGCCGGGCCAGCGCCTCGCGTGATCTTCGGTCGCCGTGGCCGAGATCGAGCACGCCGAGACCGCCGGCGCGACCGACCGCCAGAGCGAGCCCGGCATCGGGCTCGCCGAAAGGAGTGATGCCGATGATCATGTCCTCGGAGCGCACAGTGAACGTCATGATTCTCCGAATCAAGGGTGAAACTGCACGGTGGGGGGTTCAGGACGGCAAAGGCGGCGCACCGGATTCCAGCGGGCAGGTCACCGCGGAACGCCGATTTAAAGTCGCGTGCTCGAACACATGAAACGCGTTGCGAAGGTAGTGGGGTTATTACTCACCGGTCAACGTTTGAACCATCAACAGGGAAGCGGCCGTTGTGATTCGGTCAGTCGTGAGCGGACGGCCAGGGTGGAGGAAATCGGATGAATTCCTTTCGGCCATGGATGCGTTCACTCCCTACTCACACTGTAGAAACATGAACGACCGCAAGAAATGGGTTCCTTTGGACTGCTTGTCCGAATAGAGATGCGCATTCCCGGCGTCGGGGGTAGGGCAGGGAAAATCTGTGTATCGGCCGTGGAGTGACCGGGAAAGGCTGGGCGGACCGAGGGGGTGGTGGGGTCGCGTGGGGCCCCGAGGGTCTTGACGTGGGCGGGACCCGCTGCCGACACTGGGATGACTACGCAGTCAAGCCGGTCCTCGGGAGGTCGTCGACCGGCTCGACTGCGTAGTCGCGCTCCAGGATCGACGGGTGAGACGCCCGTTCCTCTGTGGTCGCGGGTGGTCGCCGGTGGTCGCCGGTGGCCGGTTCGCGTGGGTGGCGCCGGCGATGCCCAAGAGGGCATGAAGACCCTGACCGGTGCCTCACCTCGGGAGAGAAGGGTGTTCACGTGGTGGAGAACACCGCTCTTGGCGAGGGGCGGTGGGAGGAGCAGGGGGAGGAGCGGTGGATCGGGACCGTGGCCCCGTACCTCGGCCCTCTCGCCGAGGTCGTGGGCGACTTCACCGCCCTCACCGGTGTGCCGGTCGATCTGCCCACCGCCCTGTTCCTCCGGGCGCGCCTGGCCGGCCTCGGGCCGCCCGGCCGCACCTCGGCGGGCGGTTCCTGCCGGCTCCTCGCCACGGCGGACGGCTGGGCCGCCGTGAACCTGGCCCGCCCCGACGACACCGCCGCACTGCCCGCGCTCCTGGCCCTCCTGGGGGCTCCGGGAGCGGACCTGCCCGGTGCGGCACGGAACGTCACGTCCGCCGAACTCGCCTGCTCCGCCCAGCTGTTGGGCATCCCGGCGGCGGCCCACGCCTCGGCCGGCGACGACCGGCCCCCCGTACGCGCCGCACGTCACGGAGAGCGCCGGCCGCGCGCTCTCGCCGGTCTCCGCATCCTCGACCTCTCCGCGCTGTGGGCCGGCCCGCTCTGCGCCCGACTCCTGGGGCTGGCCGGGGCCGAGGTCACGAAGGTGGAGAGCGACGCCAGACCCGACGGGGCCCGCTCCGGGCCCCCTGACTTCTATCGCTGGCTGCACGACGGCCACGAGAGCCGGGTGCTCGACTTCGCCACGGGGGCCGTCGCCGCACTGGCCGCCGAGGCGGACGTCGTCGTCGAGGCCTCCCGGCCGAGGGCGCTGCGCCGGCTCGGCGTCCACGCCGAACGCTTCCTGGCGGCCCGCCCTGGCCGCGTCTGGGTGAGCATCACCGGGTACGGGCGGGACGACGACCGCATCGCCTTCGGCGACGACGCGGCCGTGGCCGGCGGTCTGACCGGCCGCGATCCGCACGGTGCCCCGGTCTTCCTCGGCGACGCCCTCGCCGACCCCGTCACCGGCCTGTACGCCGCCCACGCGACCGCCCGCTCCCTGGCGGCCGGAGGCGGCGAACTGCTGTGCGTGTCCATGTCGGCCTGCGCCGCGGCACTGGCCCGCTCCGGCGGGCCGGCGGCTGTGACCGGGGGCGGACGGGGGCCGCTGTGCTGACGCCGGGGTGGAGGCGGCGGGGTGGGGTCGCTTCTGTGCCCGTGCCTGGGTGTGGGGTGAGGGTGGGGGTGTGGTCGACGTGCGTGTTCGTGCGGGCTGGTGCGGTGGGCCGGCTGTGGTGACCGGGAGCGACGGGGAGGCGTTGTGCTGATCCGGGACGTCGGGGTGGTGGGGTGGGGCCGTGTCGACGTGCGGGTCGAGGGTGGGCGGGTCGTCGAGGTCGGGCGGCGGTTGGCCGGGTCGGTCGACGTGGACGGGCGGGGCGGCGCGCTGCTTCCGGGGCTGCACGACCACCACGTCCACCTGACCGCCCTCGCCGCCGAGGCGGCCTCCGTACGGGTCGGCCCCGCCGAGTTGCGCGGCCGGGAGGAGCTGGCGGCGGCGCTGCGCGGCGGAGCGCCGGGGGAGTGGGTGCGGGCCGTCGGCTACCACGAGAGCGTCGCCGGAGAGCTCGACCGCCGGGTGCTGGACGAGATCGCCCCCGACCGGCCGGTGCGCGTCCAGCACCGCAGCGGCGCGATGTGGTTCCTCAACAGCGCCGCCCTGCACGCGACCGGGCTGGATCAGGAGAAGGGCGACGGCGACGGGCGGCTGTGGCGGGCGGACGCGCGCCTGCGCCGACTCGTCCCGCCGGTCCGCCTCGACGTCGAGGCGGTCGGCCGACGGGCGGCCCGGCTCGGCGTCACCGGGTTCACCAACGCCGACCCGCACCCCGCCGACGACCTCGCCCGGACCCTGTCGGCGCTGCCGCAGCGGCTGCTGGTGATGGGCGTCGACCCGCCCGTGAAGCTGATGCTCGACGACCCGACCCTCCCCGCCCCGGCCGAACTCGCCGCCGCCGTCGCCCGGTTGCGCCCCCGCCCGGTCGCCGTCCACTGCGTGACGCGGGTACAGCTGCTGGTGACCCTGCTCGCCCTGGACGAGGCCGGCCCGGTCGAGGGCGACCGGATCGAGCACGCGGCCGTCGTCCCCGCCGAGACGGTCGACTGGATCCGACGGCTCGGCGTCACCGTGGTGACCCAGCCGCACTTCCCCGTGGAACGCGCCCAGGCCTACGCCGTCGACGTCCACCCCGACGACCGCCCCCACCTCTACCGCTGCCGCACCCTGGCCGAGGCCGGCGTCCCGGTCGCCGCCGGCACCGACGCGCCGTACGGCACGCACGACCCGTGGGCGGTGATGCGGGCGGCCGTCGACCGGGCCGACGGGGAGGGCGTCACACCGCAGGCGGCCCTGAACCTGTTCCTCGGCTCACCCGAACACCCCGCCTCCACGCGCCGGTTGACGGCGGGCTCCGTCGCCGACCTGTGCCTGCTCCACGTACCCCTGCACGAGGCGCTCGACGTGCTCTCGGCGGACGTCGTGCGGGGCGCGTATGTCGGGGGCCGGCGGATTCACCCGCTGTAACCGCCCTGGCCCGGCCCCCCCCGTCGACTTCACACGCTGTAGCCCCCGTCGACGCCCAGCGCCTGCCCGGTGATGAACCCGGCCCGGTCGGAGGCGAGGAAGGTCACGGCTTCCGCGATGTCCGCCGCCGTGCCGAACCTGCGCAGCGGGATGTTACGCCGGGTGACGGCGAGCGCCTCGTCGTCCAGCTCGCCGGAGGCGATCAGCCGGGCCGCGATGCCGTCGGAGAGCATGCCGGGAGCGACGCAGTTGACGCGGACCCCGTACCGTCCCTCCTCGGCGGCCAGGGCGCGGGCGACCGCCTCGACGGCGCCCTTCGCGCCTGAGGACAGCCCGTCGCGCACCGGGAAGCGGCGGGTGGCCACGGTGGTGACGGCGACGACGCTGCCCCGGCTCTCGCGCAGCACCGGCAGGGCGGGATGGACGAGATTGAAGAACGCCACGGCGTCGGCCTCGAGTTGGGCGCGGTACTCGCCCGGCGACACCCGGCTGAGGTGGCGCATCGGCACATGCGGCCCGGCCGCGTACACCAGTGTGTGGATCCCGCCGTACGCCTGCGCGGTCTCGGCCACCGCCCGGGCCGTCGCCCGCTCGTCGGTCAGGTCCACGGGGAGCGGCACCAGCGCCTTCGCCCGGTTCGCCCCCTCCGCCCCCTCCGCCTCGGCGGCGAGGGCCTCGGCCGCCTCCCGGGCGGACCGGTAGGTGAACGCCACCGCGCTCCCGCGGGCCGCCAGGGCCCGCACGACCGCCGCGCCGATGCCGCCGGTGCCGCCCGCGACGAACGCGACGCCCGGCCGGTGGGAGAAGTCCTCGACGGCCCCCTTCTCTTCGTCCATGTCTCACAGCCCCAGGGACTTGGCGATGATGACCTTCATGACCTCGCTGGTCCCGGCGTAGATGCGGGTGATGCGTGCGTCCGCGTACAGCCGGGCGATCGGATACTCCAGCATGTAGCCGTATCCGCCGAAGAGTTGAAGACATCGGTCGACGGCGCGGGCCTGCATCTCGGTGCAGAACAGCTTGACCTTCGCCGCGTCGGCGCCCGAGAGCCGGCCCTCGACGAGTTCGGCGACCGCGCGGTCGAGCATGGTCTGCGCGGCCTCGATCTCCGCGGCCACGGCGGCGAGTTCGAACTTCGTGTTCTGGAAGGAGGCGACGGTCCGCCCGAACGCCTTGCGCTCCTTGACGTACGCGAGCGTCGTGTCGAGGGCCGCCCGCGCCTGCGCCACCGACCCGACGGCGACCGTCATGCGCTCCTGCGGCAGGTTGTGGCCCAGATAGCCGAAGGCCGCGCCCTCCTCGCCCAGCCGGTCGGCGACCGGCGCCCGTACGTCGTCGAAGGCCAGCTCGACCGTGTCCTGCACCTTGATGCCCATCTTGTCCAGGACCCGCCCGCGCGTGAACCCGGGCGTGCCGTCCTGCACCACCAGCAGGGTGAGGCCCGCCCGGCGGTCGTCGGGGTCGGACGCGGTGCGCGCCACCACGATCACCAGGTCGGCGAGCAGCCCGCCGGTGATGAACGTCTTCGTCCCGTTGAGGACGTAGGAGTCCCCGTCGCGTACGGCGGTCGTACGGATCCCGGCGAGATCGGAGCCGGTGCCGGGCTCGGTCATCGCGATGGCGGTGAGCAGCTTGCCGGAGGCGAGCCCGGGGAACCAGCGGCGGCGCTGGTCCTCGTTCGCGTAGGCGAGGAAGTAGGGCAGGACGACGTCGAGTTGGGTGCGCACCGTGCCGAGGGTGACCAGGGCGCGGGCCGCCTCCTCCTGGAGGACGACGTTGAAGCGGTAGTCGGGCCGGCCGCCGCCGCCGTGCTCCTCCGGAACCGCCATGCCCAACAGACCGAGGGAACCGAGGAGTTCGAAGAAGGCGCGGGGGACGCGACCGGCCTTCTCCCAGTCGGCGTAGTGCGGGACGACCTCGTCGGTCACGACGTCCCGCACGAGCTCCCGGAACGCCTCGTGGTCGTCGGTGAAGAGCGTGCGCTGCACAACAGCTCCTGTCAGGAGGCGAGTTCGACGAGAGTGGCGTTCGCGGTGCCGCCGCCCTCGCACATGGTCTGCAGGCCGTAGCGGATGCCGTGCGCGCGCATGTGATGGATCATGCGAGTCATCAGCACGGCCCCCGAAGCGCCCAGCGGATGGCCGAGTGCGATCGCTCCGCCGAGCGGGTTGAGGCGGTCGGGGTCGGCGCCGGTCTCCGCCAGCCAGGCCAACGGCACCGGTGCGAAAGCCTCGTTCACCTCGAACACCCCGACCTCGGACAGCTCCACGCCCGCTGTGCGCAGCACCTTCTCGGTCGCGGGGATCGGGCCCGTGAGCATCAGCACCGGGTCGGAGCCGGCCACCGCGCCCGCCCGGTAGCGCACCAGCGGGGTCAGTCCCGACTTCCGTGCCTTCTCGGGGGTGGTGATCAGCAGGGCTGCTGCTCCGTCGGAGATCTGCGAGGCGTTGCCCGCGTGGATCACCCCGTCGTCCGCGAACGACGGCTTGAGCCGGGCGAGGGTCTCGACGCTGCTGCCCCGCCGTACCCCTTCGTCGGCCGGGACGCCGGCCACCGGCACGATCTCCTCCTCGAACGCGCCCGCGTCCTGCGCGGCCGCCGCCCGCTCGTGCGAGAGTGCCGCGAACGCGTCCAGTCGCCCGCGCGTGAACCCCCACTTCTGGGCGATCAGTTCGGCGGAGATTCCCTGGTTGAAGGAGAAGTCCCCATAGCGGGCGAGGACTTGGGGTCCGTACGGGGTGCCGCCCGCCTTGGCCGAGCCCAGCGGCACCCGGCTCATCACCTCCACCCCGCCCGCCACGACCACGTCGTGCTGGCCGGACAGGACCGACTGCACGGCGAACTCCAGCGCCTGCTGGCTCGATCCGCAGGCCCGGTTGACCGTCGTCCCCGGAACGCTCTCGGGCCAGCCCGCCGCGAGGACCGCGTACCGGCCGACGTTGCCCGCCTGGTCGCCGACCTGGGAGACGCACCCCCAGATCACGTCGTCGACGGTCTCGGGGTCCAGCCCGGTCCGCGTTGCCAGCGCCGTGAGCACGGCGGCGGACAGGTCGGCCGCGTGCACGTCCGCCAGCCCTCCGCCGCGCCGGCCGACGGGCGTGCGCACCGCCGCCACGATCACCGCTTCCCGCATCACGCGTCCTCCTTCGTCTCACGTGCCGTCCGGTATTCCGGCCGTCTGCCCGTCTGCCCGTCTGCCCGTCTGCCCGTCTGTCCGTCTGTCCGCGTGACCGTCTGTTCGTTCGTCCGGTCACGTGTCGTCCGCTCGTCCGGGTACCGCCCAGCGGCCCGTGAAGTGCGGTGCGCGCTTCTGCGTGAACGCCTCGTACGCCTCCGGGGCGTCGGCGGAGGCGAAGTTCACCGCCTGGGCCCGCGCCTCGCCCGCGAGGGCGTCCCGCAGGGTGCGGTCGCCGCCCTCGTTCAGCAGCGCCTTGGTCTGGGCGAGCGCGACCGGCGGCCCGGCCGTCAGCCGCGCGGTGAGGTCGTCGACGAACGCGTCGACCTCGCCCGCGTCCACCACCCAGGTGACCAGGCCGAGCGCCCGGGCCTCCTCGGCGTCCACGGTCTCCGCCAACAGCGCAAGCCGTTTGGCCTGTTGGAGCCCGACGAGCTTCGGCAGCAGCCAGGAGCCGCCGAGGTCCGGGGACAGCCCGCGGCGCGCGAAGATCTGCGAGAACGACGCCTGAGGGGTCGCCACCACCAGATCGCAGCCGAGCGCCAGGTTCCAGCCCGCACCCACCGCCACCCCGGTCACCTTGGCGACCGTCGGCACCGGCAGCTCGTGCAGCAGCAGCGCCACATCCGTCAACGTCCGCATCCGGTACAGGGGATGGGCCGCGCTGACACCCCGGGAGAGGTCGGCTCCGGAGCAGAACGCCCCGCCCGCCCCGGTCAGCACCAGCGCCCGTACGCTCCGGTCGCCGCCCGCCTCGGACAGGGCCGCGCGCAGCGCCTCCCACAACTGCGGGTCCAGGGCGTTGCGCCGGTGCGGACGGTTCAGGGTCAGGGTGCGCACGCCGTCCGCGTCCCGGGTCAGCAGCACCGTCATCCCACCGCTCCCTGCTCCCGCAGCGCGGCGATCTCCGCTGCGTCCAGGCCGAGTTCGGCGAGCACGGCGTCCGTGTGCTGGCCCAGCGCGGGCACCGCGCCCATGGGCGGGTCGTAGCCGTCGATCACCGGCGGCGGCAGCAGCGCCGGGACCGGCCCGGCCGGTGTGTCGATCTCCCGCCAGCGGTCGCGGGCGGCGAGCTGCGGATGCGCGACGACCTCGCTCGGCGTGTTGTAGCGGGCGTTGCCGAGCCCGGCCGCGTCCGCGCGGTCCTGGACGTGGGCGAGGTCGTGCCCGGTGCACCAGGCGGTGATCGCGGCGTCCAGCACGGCCCGGTGCGCGACCCGTCCCGCGTTCGTGCGGAACCGTTCGTCGTCCGCGAGGTCGGGCCGTTCGAGCAGCTCGCGGGCGAGCCGGTCCCACTCCCGGTCGTTCGTCGTGCCGAGCACGACAGTCTGCCCGTCGGCCGTCGGATACGCCCCGTACGGCGACACCGCGGGCGAACTCATGCCCAGGGGCTGCTGGTCGACCCCCGAGTGCCGGGTGTAGGTCAGCGGGTAGCCCATCAGCTCGGCCATGGTGTCGAAGAGGCTGACCGCCACCGAGGAGGGCGGCCGCCCCCGTCCCTTGCCGTAGAGCAGTGCCGTCACGGAGAGGGCCGCGTACAGTCCGCTGCACACGTCGGCCACCGGCGGCCCTGCCTTGGCGGGGTGTCCCGGGTGGCCCGTCACCGCGCACGCCCCCGACTCGGCCTGGATCAGCAGGTCGTAGGCCCGTTTGTGGGAGAGGGGGCCGCCGGGGCCGTAGCCGTCGATCTCCACGGCGACCAGGTCGGGGCGGCTCATCGCCAAGTCGGGTGCGGAGAGGCCGAGTTTGGCCATCGCGCCGGGGGCGAGGTTGGATACGAGGACGTCGGCGCGGGCCAGGAGCCGGTGCAGGACGTTCAGGCCGGCCTGCGACTTGAGGTTCAGGGCGACGGACTCCTTGCCCCGGTTGGCCCACACGAAGTGTGCGGCGAGGCCGCCGACCACGTCGTCGTAGTGCCGGGCGAAGTCGCCGCCGGCCGGGTTCTCCACCTTGACGACCCGGGCCCCGAAGTCCCCCAGCGTGCGGGTGCACATGGGGGCCGACACCGCCTGCTCCAGCGCCACGACCGTGATCCCGGCCAGCGGTCCGTCGCCGCTCATGTCAGCGGCTCCCGAAGGACTCGCGCAGGGCGTGCTTGAGCACCTTCTGGCTCGCGTTGCGCGGGAGCCGCTCCACGAACCGCACATGGCGGGGCACCTTGAAGTTGGCCATGTGCTCGCGCGCCCAGGCGACGACGTCCGCCTCGCCGATCTCCGCTCCCGCTCGGGGCACGACGAACGCGCAGCCCACCTCCCCGAGCCGTTCGTCCGGCACGCCGACGACCGCGACCTGGGCGACGGGCTCGTAGCCGAGCAGCAGTTTCTCGATCTCGGCCGGGTAGGCGTTGAACCCGCCGACGATGTACATCTCCTTCTTCCGGTCGACGATCGAGAGATTGCCGTCCGCGTCGAGGCGTCCGACGTCTCCCGTGTGCAGCCAGCCGTCGGAGTCGATCGCCTCGGCCGTGGCCCCGGGGTCGTCCCAGTAGCCGCGGGTGACGTTGTAGCCGCGGACCAGGATCTCCCCGACGCCGCGGTCGCCGTCCTCGGCGATGCGGACCTCGACGTCCGGGATCGGGCGGCCGGTGGTCCGGGCGACGGTCTCCTCGTCGTCCCCGATCCGGGTGGTGGTCACCAGGGCGGTGGACTCGGTGAGCCCGTACGCGCTCATCACGATCTCGAAGGACAGCTCCTTCTTCATCGCGCGGACCAGGGGCTCCGGGACGGTGGTGCCGCCGGTCATGGAGACCCGCAGGGAGGTGAGGTCGCGGGCCGGGCGGTCGGGGTGGTGCAGCAGGTCCTGGAAGATGGTCGGCGGGCCGAGCAGGACGCTCACCCGCTCCCGCTCGATGATCTCCAGCGCCCGCCCGGCGTCGAAGACCGGCATCGGGACGACGGTCACGCCGTGCAGGAACGAGGCCAGCCAGCCCGCCTTGTAGCCGAAGCAGTGGAAGAACGGCGGGATCACCAGGAAGGTGTCCGAGGCGCGGAACGTGTACTCCTCGGACATCCAGCCGTAGGCGCGCAGCGACTGGCCGTGGGTGAGGATCACGCCTTTGGGATGGCCGGTGGTGCCGGAGGTGAACATCACGTCGGAGACGTCGTCGGGGGTGAGCCCGTCGATCGCCGTGTGCGCGACCCGCTCCTCCGACTCGCCGCCCAGGTGCAGGAATTCGCTCCAGGACAGCCCTGCGGACCCGCGCGGCCCGAGGAGGGAGACGGTGGTGTCCAGCGCGGGCAGGCCGGGATCGGCCGCGCGCAGGTCGGCGATGAAGTCGACGCCGAGGAAGGACGCGGCGGCGAACAGGGCCTTCGCCCCGGACCTGCGCAGGATGTAGGAGATCTCCCCCGCCTTGAAACGGGTGTTGAGCGGGACGACGACCCCGCCGGCCCCCTGGATGCCGAGCGCGGCGACGATCCACTCCGCCGAGTTCGGCGCACACAGCCCCACCCGGTCGCCCGGTCCGACGCCCAGCGCCAGCGCCGAACGCACGGCCCGCACCATCAGTGCCTCCAAGTCCCGGAAGCTCAGGCGAAGTTCGCCGTCGACGAGGGCGGGAGCGTCCCCGAACCGCCGAGCGGCCCGCCGGATGACCTGGGGAATGCTCTGGAACTCCTGGTCGTGACGCATCACTTGGCTCCATGGGGCAGGCGCAGCAGGCGCTTGGCGATGATGTTCCGCTGGATCTGCGACGTGCCGCCGTACACGGAGGCGGCCCGGGAGTAGAGGTACTCGGCGAAGACGTCCCCGCCCGGGCCGTGCACCTCCTGCGGGAACACCTTCAACGCCGTCTCGTACAGGCGCTGTTCGGCCCGGGTCATCAGCAGCTTGTCGACGGACGACTCCGGTCCCGCGAGCTGCCCGGCGAGCCGTTCGGCGATCCGCCGCCGGGCGTGCGCGACCAGTACCTCGTAGTCGACGAAGCAGCGCCCGATCTCCGACAGCAGTCCGTCCGGCAGCTGTCCGCGCCGCTCGCGCGCGGCCCGGCGCAGCCGCTCCACCAGCAGCCCGTACTTCGACAGATGCCCGGTGTCCAGCGCGTTGCGCTCGTACGACACCGTCGTCATCGCCAGCGCCCAGCCGTCCCCCTCGGCCCCGATCCGTTCCTCCCGCGCCAGCCGCACGTCGTCCAGGAACAGCTCGCAGAACTCGTCGTCGCCGCCTGCCGCCCGCAGCGGGCGCACGGTCACCCCGGGCCGGTCCAGGGGGAGCACGAACGCGGTGATCGAGGAGTGCGGAGGAGCCGTGCGGTCGGTGCGGGCCAGCAGCAGGCAGTAGTCGGAGTACTGTGCGTAGCTCGTCCAGAGCTTCTGGCCGCGGACGGTGTAGGAGCCGTCGTCGCCGCGTTCGGCGTACGTGGTGAGACCGGCCAGGTCCGAGCCGGCCCCCGGCTCGCTGAAGCCCTGGCACCAGACGTCGTCGCCGGCCAGCATCCGCGGCAGCAGCCGTCGGCGCTGCTCGGCGGAGGCGAACTCCAGCAGGGCGTGCGCGAGATAGCCGATGCGGGGCACCCCGGGCGCGCCGCCGGCCCCCAACTCGTCGCTGACGGCGACCTGATGAAGGGACGTCAGGCCACGGCCGCCGTACTCCCGCGGGACGTCGAGGCCGACCCAGCCGCCGGAGTGCAGGAGGCGGTGCCAGCGGTGCAGGAAGACGGGCGTCGGCTCGTCCGGGAGGCGTTCGGGCAGCGGGTGTCCGGCCAGCCAGACACGGACCTCGCGGCGCAGCCGCTCCAGGTCCGCCGAGTCCCCGAAGTGCAGGGGAGCGTCCACGGTCATCGCACGGCCTCCGGCTCGTTGGTCGCCTCGCCCGTGGAGTCGTCCTCGGGCTCGGCCAGGACGGGCAGCAGGTCGGCCGTGGAGGCCAGCACGGTCGCGCCCAGCAGCACCCTGCGCAGATACAGGTGGGCCCTGTGCTCCCACGTCTGCGCGATGCCCCCGAACACCTGCATGCCGGCGTACACCGCCTCCACGGCCGAGACGTTGACCTCCGCCTTGGCGACGCGCGCCGCGGTGAGCGCCCGCCCGGGCGGCTCGTGGTCCAGACACCAGGCGGCATACCGGGTGGCACTGGTGCACGCCTCCACCAGGACCGTCGCGTCGGCCAGCAGATGCTGTACGGCCTGGAAGGCCCCGATGGGCTGACCGTACTGGCGGCGCTCGCGGGCGTAGTCCACGCTCGCCTCGACGAACGCCCGCGCCGCGCCGACGAGTTCGCTCGCCACGACGACCAGGGCGTATGCCTGCCAGCGCTGAAGGCGGTCGGGGTCGAGCCGTCCGACGACGGGGCCGGGAAGAGCGGTCCGTACGCTGCGCAGCAGGTCGGCGTTGGGGGCGGGCGGGCCCAACGCGGCCCGGGTGACGGTCCCTTCGGCGTCCACGCACAGGGCGCCGTCCGCGCCCTCGCAGTCCCAGGCGACGAGGTGGACGGGGGCCGGGCCGGGGAAGCGCAGATCGGGGGCGAGGGCGATCGTGAGGGCGCCGCTCGCCTCGCCTTCGCCGTCGTCGGCTCCGTCGCCCTGGTCGTCGCCGAGGAGGCGCAGCAGCTCGGGGGCGAGCAGGACCGTGCCGATCAGGGAGGTGGTCAGCGGCCGGCTGCCGTGCTCCTCGGCGAGCAGCGCGCACTCCTGGACGGTGGCGACCGGCAGCGCCGTACGGCGCAGTTTGGCCAGGCCCAGTTCGGCGAGGGCCTCCTGGGCGGCCGTGCGGGCGGCCGGCTTCACCTCGTCCGCCGAACCGATCCGGTAGCGGGTGGCGAACGACCGCAGCAACTCGCCGACCAGTAGGAACTCCTCGGACTCCACGCTCAGTCCTCCTCGGCCGCCGCCCGGCGGGCGGACCGGGAGGCGAGTGATTCGACGATGCGGATGTGGTCCGGGCTGGTCATCGTGGCCCGCTCCGCCAGCAGCGCCGCCTCCATGCCGCCGCGCGAGACCTGTTCGACGACCGCCGACAGAGCGGCCTTCGTGGCGCGCAGCGCCTCGGCGGGCTGGGCGGCCAGCCGGTGGGCGAGGGCCAGCGCCTCCTCCAACAGCCGGTCGCCGGGCACGACCCGGTTGGCCAGGCCCAGTTCGACCGCGACGGCGGCCGGGATCCGGTCGCCGGTGAAGAGGTACTCCTTGACCCGCAGCAGACTGGTCAGCAGCGGCCACAGCGTCACCCCGCCGTCGCCCGCCACCAGACCGACCGACACATGCGGGTCGGCCAGATAGGCGTCCTCGGCCATCAGCACCAGGTCGCAGCCGAGCGCGAGCGAGCAACCCAGGCCCACCGCCGGGCCGTTGACGGCGGCGACGACCGGCAGCGGGAAGCGGATCATCTCGGTCTGGATCGTCCGGTCGAGGCGGATCGACCGCTCCCGCAGCTCCGGATCGGTGTGGTGGCGGCGCAGATGGTCGAGGTCGCCTCCCGCGCTGAACGCCCGCCCCGCGCCGGTCAGGACGACGGCACGCGCCTTGCTGTCGTCCGCGAGCTCCCGCCACACCTCGGAGAGCCTGCGGTGGAGATCTTCGGACACGCCGTTCAGCCGGTCGGGGCGGTTCAGCGTGACCACGCGGACGTCGCCGTCGGCGGCCACGGTCAGTACGGGACTTGGACTCACCTCGCTCATACCCGGATGGTATGAAAGGTCAGACCGAAACTGTCAATGGTGTTGCGCGAATTAGAGAATCACATTCTCGAATGAGTGGGGGGCAGAACAGTGGAGTGGGGGCAGGACAGTGGGGTGAGGGTGAGGGTGAGGGTGAGGGTGAGGGTGAGGGCGGGGGTCAGGGGGTGGGGGTCAGCTCTCGGGCTTCGTCAGCTCCACGCGCTCCCGCCCGTCCACCTCGGCGGCCGCGCGCGCGAACCCGCACACATGCCGGGACATCCGCCGCATGGCCGCCGCCGAGTCGCCCGCCCGGACGGCCTCGGTGATCCTCGTGTGCGCGCGGGCGGTGACCTCCCGGATGCCGGCGTCCATGAACTGCTCCAGGTCCGTGGCCGCGTGGATCGCCTGCGAGAGCGCGCTGAGGAACCCGATGAGCAGCTCGTTGCCGCTGGCCCGCGCCACCGCGTTGTGCCAGCGCACATTGGCCCGCAGGAAGCGCTGGATGTCGTCGCCCGCCTCGATCAACTCGGCGTTGGCGGCGTCGAGTTCCGCGAGGTCCTCGTCCGTGCGGCGCTGCGCCGCCAGTGCGGCGCAGGTCGGCTCGACCGCCTCGCGCGTCTCGTGCAGCGCCGCCAGCCGGATCCGCTGGCCGCGGATCACCAACTGCACGGTGCTCGCCAGGGACTCACGCCCCGGCCGGTGCACGAAGGCCCCGCCGCCGCGCCCGGGGCGGATGTCCACAAGCCCCTCGACCTCCAGGATCCGCAGCGCCTCCCGCACGGTGGCCCGGCTGAGTCCCGTCTGCTCGACGAGCTGCCGCTCCGGGGGCAGGGCGGTGCCCTCGCCGAGCTCCCCGGACAGGATCCGCTCGCGCACCTCCGCCGCCAGCACGTCCGACGCCTTCGGGACGGTCAGCGTGCCGAAGCGCGGGGCGGGGTGCTCGGAGCGCGGGGCGGGGGCGGGGTGCTCGGAGCCGGTCACGGGGTGGAGGCCTCTCGTCGGGGCCCGTTTCGGCCGGACCGTTCAACATCGGCCATTCAACACAGGGGCGCGGGCCGCTGTCACATGACCATGCCGTCCCCGCCGACGTCTCCGTCACATGACCATGCCGCCGTCCACCGGCAGCACCTGCCCCGTCACGAACGACGCGGCGTCGGAGGCGAGGAAGACGAACGCCCCCGCGACCTCCTCCGGCTCGGCCCAGCGGCCCAGCGGGATCCGGGCCAGCATCGGGGCGGCGAACTTCTCGTTCGTGCGGATGGTCTCGGTCATCGGCGTCGCGGCGAGCGGCGCCAGCGCGTTCACCAGGACGCGCCGGCGCGCCAGTTCGCGGGCCAGGGACTTGGTCAGGCCGATGATCCCGGCCTTGGCGGCCGAGTAGTTCACCTGGCCCAGGGTGCCGACCAGGCCCGCGGACGAGGTCACGTTGATGATCCGCCCCCGGCCGTCCTCGGGCAGGAACGGCAGGGCCGCCTGCGCGCAGTGGTAGGCGCCGAGGACATGGACGTCGAGGATCCGCCGGAAGGAGTCCTCCTCCAGCTTCTCGAACATGGCCGGGGCGGTGACCCCGGCGTTGTTCACCAGGATGTGCAGCGTCCCGTCGGCGAGCCCGGCCGCCCGCGCCGCCGCCGCGTCGGCCGCCGTACGGTCCGTCACGTCGAGCGCCGCGCTGTCCGCCGTATGCCCCGCGGCGGTGAGCTTCCCGGCGACGGTCGCCGCGGCCGTGCCGTCCACGTCGGTCACCAGCACCGCGGCGCCGGCCCGGGCGAGCGCCTCGGCGACCGCCGCGCCGATGCCGCCGGCCGCGCCGGTGACCAGCGCCGAACGTCCCGTCAGATCGAACAGGCCCGTGCTGTCGGTCATCTTCCACTCCTCGGTGGATATGCGGTGGCTGTTCAGTAGCTGCGCGGCAGGCCCAGCGTGTGCGAGCCCAGATAGTTCAGGACCATCTCCTGGCTGACCGGCGCGATCCGCATCAGCCGGGCCTCGCGGAAGAGGCGGGCGATCGGGTACTCCTCGGAGTAGCCCATGCCGCCGTGCGTCTGCAGCGCGCGGTCGGCGGCGTCGAACCCGGCGTCCGCGCAGAGGTACTTGGCGGTGTTGGCCTCCCGCCCGCAGGGCCGGCCCTGGTCGTACAGCCAGGTCGCCTTGCGCAGCACCAGTTCGGCCGCGTCGAGGCGGGCCAGCGAGTCGGCGAGCGGGAACTGGACGGCCTGGTTCATGCCGATGGGCCGTCCGAACACCTCGCGCTCGTTGCCGTAGCGCACCGCCCGCTCCAGGGCGACGCGGCCGATGCCGAGCGCCTCGGCGGCGATCAGCATGCGCTCGGGGTTGAGTCCGTCGAGCAGATACCGGAACCCCTGGCCCTCCTCGCCGACCCGGTCCTCGACGGGCACCCGCAGCTCGTCGATGAACAGCTCGTTGGAGGTGACCGCGTTGCGGCCCATCTTCGGGATCGGACGGACGTCCACCCGGGCCCGGTCGAGGTCGGTGAGGAACAGCGTCATCCCGTCCGTGGGCCTGGCCCCCGCGTCGCGCTTCGCCGTGCGCGTGAGCAGCAGGATCTTCTCCGACTCCAGCGCCTTGGAGATCCACACCTTCCGGCCGCTGACGACGTACGCGTCACCGTCGCGTCGCGCGTACGTCGTGATGCTCGTCGTGTCCAGCCCGGCGCCCGGCTCGGTGACCCCGAAGCAGACGTGCAGGTCGCCCGTGGCGATGCGGGGGAGGGTCCGTCGTTTCAGCTCCTCGGAGCCGTGCAGCACCACGGGATGCATGCCGAAGACGTTCAGGTGGATCGCGCTGGCGGCGTTCATCCCGCCGCCGGAGCGCGCGACCTCCTCCAGCAGCAGCGTGGCCTCGGTGATGCCGAGGCCGTGACCGCCGTACTCCTCGGGGACGGTCAGTCCCAGCCAGCCGCCGCGCGCGACGGCGTCGTAGAACTCGGAGGGGAAGACGTGATCGCGGTCCTTCTCCATCCAGTACCGGTCGTCGAAGTCCTTGAGGAGACCGGCGACGGCCTTGCGGATCGTGTTCTGGTCCTCGGTCAGCTCGAAGTCCACGGCGGGGACACCCCTCTACCGGCCGCTGATTGGTTGAACCTATCAAAGGTCAGACCAAAAAGCCTGTCAAGAGCGCCGCTTTTCCACGGCATCCGCCGTACGGGTCCGGGGAGGCGTCGCCCGGAGTGTTGTCCACGGGGGCGTCGCGGCGGTCGACCCATAGTGCCCGTATGACGCGTACCCGTACGGCGGTGCTGTGTGCCGCCGCTCTCCTCGCCTCGACGCTCCAGACGGCGGTCGCCACCGCCGGCCCCCCGCCCCATGACCGGGCCTGCGCCGCGACCCGCAACCCGCAGGGCCAGGCGCGCAAGGTCCTCGACATCGCCCGCAAGGCCCGCAAGGACCTCGACCTCAAGGCCGCCCTGGTCAAGGTCACGGTCGACGGGCGTGAACTCGTCACCGGCGCGGTCGGCGAGTCCATGACGGACGTGCCCGCCACCCCAGCCATGCACTTCAGGACCGGATCGGTCGGCATCGCCTTCCTCGGCACCGTGCTGCTCCAGCTCGTCGAGGAGCACAAGGTCGGCCTGGACGACCCGGTCTCCCGCTGGCTGCCCCACCTGCCGCACGCCGACAAGATCACCCTGCGCATGCTCGGCGACTCCACCTCGGGTCTGCACGACTACGTCTCGGACCCGGTCTTCCTGAAGAAGCTCTACGCCGACCCGTGGCAGCACTGGACCCCCAGGGAGGTCGTCGGAATCTCCCTGAGCCACCCCCTGTGGTACAAGCCCGGCACCAACTGGAGCTACTCGCACGCCAACTTCGTCCTCCTCGGCCGCGCCCTGGAGAAGATCACCCACACCCCGCTCGACCGGCTGCTGCGACAACGCGTCATCGGCCCCCTCGGGCTGCGCAACACGCGCAGCAACGACACCGCGGTCATCCCGCAGCCCGTGCTGCACGCCTACGACGACGAGCGCGGGACCTACGAGGAGTCCACGTACTGGAACCCCTCCTGGACCACCGCCCCCGGCGCCATCCTGACCCAGGACGTCTGCGACCTCGCCCGCTCCGGGCAGGCCGTCGGTTCGGGCGAGCTGCTGTCGAAGCGCTCCTTCCGCACCCAGCTGAACCCGGGCACGGTCGGCCTCGGCCACCCCACCGCCAGCTGCCCGGCGACGATCTGTCTGCCCATGACCAAGGACTTCCACTTCGGCGTCGGCGTGGTCGTCAAGAACGGCTGGGTGGTGCAGAACCCGTCCTTCTTCGGCTACGCGGCCGTGATGGCGTACGAGCCGCACAAGCGGCTGTCCATCGCCGTGTCCACGACGGTGGGTCCGAACGCGCCCGGCGGCAACACCGCGCAGACCGTCACCGAGCGGATCGCGCGGCTGCTGGACCCGGGCCACCCGCTCGCGGGCTGACCCCGAAGTCTCAACTCCCGAAGCCTCAACTCCCGAAGCCTCAGCGCCCGAAGCCTCGGCTCCCGCAGCCTCAGCGCCCGGCGCGCACCCCGTCCAGGGCGATGGCCAGGACGCGGTCGCGCTGGGCGTCGTCCACGAAGGCGGTCGCCGTGATGCCCGCGACCAGGCGCAGCAGATCGCCGAAGTCCATGTCCGCCCGCGCCTGCCCGGCCTGCTGCGCCCGCTCGAACAGCGGGCCGCCCGCCGCGTACATCGAGTCGCGGCAGGCCTGGAAGATCTCCGACCCGTCCTCCAGCGCCTCGCGCACCGCCCGCTTGGTGACCATGTAGCCCACGAACCGGTCGAGCCAGGACGTGAGCGCCTTCCAGGGCTCCAGGCCGGCGAGTTCCACGGCCGCCCGGCACAGCGCGTTGACCTCGTCCGCGTAGACGCTCTCGAACAGCGTCCGGCGGGTCGGGAAGTTGCGGTACAGGGTGCCGATGCCGACGCCCGCGCGCCGGGCGATGTCCTCCAGGGACGCCTCGGAGCCGTGCTCGGCGAACGCCTCGCGCGCGGCGGCCAGCAGCGCGTCGTAGTTGCGCGCCGCGTCCTTACGCTGCGGGCGCTGGGCCGCGACGATCTCGCTGACGGGGAACGGCTGGGCCGTCACTGCTGCCTCCCGAGTGGACCCGGTTGAACCGGAGGGGTGCCTCCGCTACAGTGGAGGGGTGCCTCCACTTTAACAGTCCGAGGCCCTCTTCTCCCCTTCCTCCTCCTTCGGCCTGTCCTTGGCCTCTCCTTCGGCTCCTCTTTCGGCTCCTCTTTCCTCTTTCCGCTTTCCGAGAGGTCTCTCATGCCTCGCACCTCCACCCGCGTCACCTTCGCGGTCCTCGCGACCGGCGCCGGCGTGTTCTCCATGCTCCAGTCGCTGATAGCGCCGGCCCTGCCGACCGTCCAGCACGCCCTGCACACCTCGCAGTCCACCGCGACCTGGGTGATGACCGCGTATCTGCTGTCCGCCTCCGTCTTCACCCCGATCCTCGGCCGCGTCGGCGACCTGATCGGCAAGAAGCGCACCCTCGTCGCGGTCCTGGTCGCCGTCCTGGCGGGCTGTCTGCTCGCCGCGCTCGCGCCGACCATCGGCGTCCTGATCGTCGCCCGGGTCGTCCAGGGCGTCGGCGGCGCCCTGTTCCCGCTGTCCTTCGGCATCATCCGGGACGAGTTCGCCGCCTCCGAGGTGCCCGGCAGCATCAGCAACCTGTCCGCCGTCATCGCCGCCGGCGGCGGCGTCGGCATGGTCGCCGCCGGACCCATCGTCTCCGCGCTCGACTACCGCTGGCTGTTCTGGATCCCCGTCGCCATCGTCGCCGCCGCCGCGCTGATCGCCCTGCGCTACGTGCCCGAGTCGCCCAACAGGGCCGAGGGCAAGGTCAGTTGGCTCGGCGCGGTGCTGCTGTCGGGCTGGCTGGTCGCCCTGCTGCTGCCGCTCAGTCAGGCGGGGGGCTGGGGCTGGGGATCGGTCCGCGTGATCGGTCTGTTCGCCCTCGCCGTCGTCCTGTTCGTCCTGTGGCTGCTGACCGAGGCCCGCTCCCGCAGCCCGCTCATCGACCTGCGCATCATGCGGCTGCCCGCCGTGTGGACGACCAACCTCGCCGCCCTGCTGTTCGGCGCGGGCATGTACGCGATCTGGTCCTTCCTGCCCGGCTTCGTCCAGACCCCGTCCACGGCCGGCTACGGCTTCGGCGCCAGCGTCACCGCCTCCGGGCTCCTCATGCTGCCGATGCTGGTCGCGATGTTCGTCTCCGGCGTGCTCAGCGGCCGCCTCGAACCCCGCCTCGGCGCCAAGACGTTGCTCACCACCGGCGCCGCGCTCGGCGCCCTGGCCCTCGGCTTCCTCGCCCTCTGGCACGACCGCCAGTGGCAAGTCGCCCTTGTGGCAGGCGTGTTCGGCCTCGGGATCGGGCTCGCCTTCGCCTCCATGGCCAACCTGATCGTCGGCAGCGTTCCCGCCGAGCAGACCGGCGCGGCCACCGGCATGAACGCCAACATCCGCACCATCGGCGGCTCCATCGGCGCGGCCGTCACCGGCGTTCTGGTCACCGGCCGACTCCAGCCCTCGGGCCTGCCCTACGACTCCGGCTACACCCACGGCTTCACCCTGCTGGCCCTGCTCTGCCTGGGCGCGGCCCTCGCCGCCCTCCTGGTCCCCGTCCGCCGCACCGCCCGCCCCGCGGCCCCGACCGCGCAACCGGCCCCGACCGCGCAGCCGGCCCCGGCCGCCGCACCGGCCCGCGTACGGTAGGGTTTACCTGCGCGTTCCCGCGGTTCACCGCCGCGGAAGCGCGACGGGACGTGGCGCAGCTTGGTAGCGCACTTGACTGGGGGTCAAGGGGTCGCAGGTTCAAATCCTGTCGTCCCGACTCGAAGGAGTCACAGCTCAGGGGCTGTTTCGGAGCAATCCGAAACAGCCCTTTCCGCTGCCGTCGTCAGGGCTTGATCGGCTTCACCTTCTTGTCGACGCCGTTCACCCGCACGGTGACGCTCCTCCGGTTGCGCGCCCGGTCGGCCACGACGCTGTAGGACGTGACCTTCCCGTCCCGCCACGCGCAGCCGACCTCGTAGCCGCCACGGGCGCGGAGCCCGGTGAAGGACCCCTCGGCCTTCCACGCGTCCGGCAGGGCGGGCAGCAGGTGGACGACGCCGTCGTGGCTCTGCAGGAGCATCTCCGCCACGGCGCCCGTGATGCCGAAGTTGCCGTCCATCTGGAAGGGCGGGTGGTTGCCGAACAGGTTGGGCAGCGTGTTGTAGGTCAACAGCCCGCGCAGCATGATCTGGGCGCGATGCCCGTCTCCCAGGCGGGCGAAGAGCGCCGCCCGCCAGGGCCAGGTCCATGAGCGTCGGCTGTCGCCGGACACCGTCGCGGCCGTGAACGGGACGCCCTCCTTCTCGCCGCACCGCGCCTTGAGCGAGACGAGCGCGGCGGCCGCGAAGGCAGGCGTTCCCGGGGTGATCTGGCGGCCCGGGTAGACCGCGAAGAGGTGCGAGGTGTGGCGGTGGATGTCGGTGGGGCTGTCCAGGTCCTCCTGCCACTCCTGGAGCTGACCCCACTGGCCGATCTTGTTCGGCGCGAGGCGTGCCTGGAGGTCCGCGATCTTGGTCCGGTAGGCGGGATCCGCCTTGAGCACCGCCTCGCAGTCGAGGTAGTTCTGGAACAGGTCCCAGATGATCTGCTGGTCGTACATGACGCCGTCCTCGCGCGGCCCGTGCTCGGGGGACCAGCCGTTCGGCGCGACGAGGAGCCCGTCCTCGCGCTCCTTGAGCTGGTCCTCCCAGAACTCGCAGATCTCCTTGATCATCGGGTGGGCGACGGTGCGGAGATAGTCCAGGTCCTGGGTGAACGCCCAATGCTCGTACAGGTGTTGGGCGTACCAGGCGCTCGCGACGGTGTTCCACTCCCATGAGTTGCCGCCGAAGACGCTCTGGCTGGTGCGGGCGGTCCAGCCGCGCGTGTCCTCGCCGAAGGCGTTGCGGGTCGCCACACGGCTGGGCACCGCCACCTCCTGGACGAACCGGACGAGCGCCTCATGGCACTCCGACAGGTTCGTCGTCTCGGCTCCCCAGTAGTTCATCTGGACATTGATGTTGGTGTGGTAGTCGGAGGCCCACGCCGGCTGGTTGCTGTCGTTCCAGAGCCCCTGCAGATTGGCGGGCAGGCCGTTCGGGCGAGAGGAACTGATCAGCAGGTAGCGGCCGTAGTCGAACATCGTCTGCTCGAGCGTCGGGTCCTGACCGCCCGCCGCGTAACGCGCCAGCCGGGCGTCGGTCGGCAGGGCGACGACGGCGGCGTCGGAGGCGCCCCAGGCGACCGAGACCCGGTTCATGAGGGCGCGGGTCTCGGCGGTGTGCTCGGCGCGCAGCTCGTCGTAGGACCGGGCGGCCGCCCTGGCCAGCGTCCTTTCGACGATCGGTTGCGGATCGGGTCCGCGCCACCCGGCGGCGGCGTCGAGCTTGTAGTCGGTGCGGGCGTCGAGGAACAGGGTCAGGGTCGTGCAGCCGCTGAACCGGAGCACCGACCCGTCGGCGCGGAGGTCGCCGTCGGTGTGCACGGCCTGGACGGTGCACGTGTGCCTGAGTCCGTTGCCCATGACGCCGCGGAAGGCGATCCGCCCGGCGGCGGCGTCGACGCTCGTCGGGGCCTCGTCCTGCCCGGACGTCAGCGAGATCGCTCCGGAGAGCCCCCGGGCGGCGTCCGACGTGTACCGGAAGACCATGACGTCCGCGGACCGGCCGGCGAAGGCCTCGCGCAGGACGCGCCGTCCCGGCGCGCCGAAGCGGGTGACGTGGACGCCCTGCGTGAAGTCGAGGCTGCGCCGGTAGTCGACGACCGTCCGCTGCGTGCGCGTGTCGAAGCCCGCGCCTGTCAGCGCGATCTCCCCGATCTGCAGGCCGGTGGAGGACGCGCCGGGGGTCAGAGTGAGCCGGTACACGCGGTAGGCCGTGCTGTTGGCGACCTGGAAGGTCCGCCTCTCGCCGCGGCCGGCGAAGGGCTTTGCGGGCTTCTGCGTGTCGAGGGTCGTCCAGGCGCGCCCGTCCTGCGACGCCTCGAGCCGCCATCGCCGGGGGTCGTCCCGCGGCCGGTCCGGGGCCGCCGTCAGCGTGTACGAGGTGACGACGGCCTCGCGGGTCAGCTCGGCCTGCCAGACGACCGCCGGTGCGGCGCCGTCGACCCGCCAGACCGTGGCCGGATCGCCGTCCACCGAACGCGAGATGTCCGTGGCCCGGGATCCGGCGCCGGATCCCTTGGAGTGTCCGCTCGGCGACGACAGGTACGTCGGGCCGGCCCCGCCGAGGTCGACGCCGGACAGGCCGATCTCGCTCACCTGGAAGTGGCTGACGCCCGCCTTGGGGACGAAGTCGAACCGGTAGAAGCGGTAGGCCGCGGTGGCGGCACAGGTGAACTCCTTCGTCTGGAACCGGCTCTCGAAGGGCGTCTCCAGCGTGCGGCCGTCCAGCGTGGTCCAGGTGGCGCCGTCGGCGGAACCGGAGAACGTCCACTCCTGCGGGTCGCGCTGCGGCACGTCGTTGGCGCTCGTCAGACGGTAGGACGCGACCGCGACGGGGTCGGGGAGCTCGACCTGCCACTGCACCTTCGAACCAGGCCCCTCGATGCACCACTTGGTGCTCGGGTCGCCGTCGTAGGTGTTGTCGACGCCCTCCGACGAGGACGAGCTGTACGGTCCCCCCGGGGCCGTGACCTTCGGACGCGCACGGGTGGCGAAGGCGACGACGACGTCGCCGAAGTTCCGGTACGAGCCGAAGCCGGTCATGCCGGTGTCGAAGTCGCTGTCCGGCTTGCCCGCCAGAGCGTTGTCGTAGTCGTTGACCCCGCCCCACAGACTCTGTTCGTTGAACTGGATGCGCTCCTCGTCGGGATCGGCGAAGAGCATGGCGCCCAGTCGGCCGTTGCCGATCGGCAGGGCCTGCGACTCCCAGTCGACGGCGGGTACGGAGTACGTCAGCGCCTTGCGGGACAGGGTCGGCCACCGGACGGCCGCGGGCGCGTCGGTTCCTGCGGCGACGGCCTGTCCCACGGGGGTTCCGCCGGCCGGCTCGGTGAGCAGAGGGGCAAGGGCGAGGGCTCCGCCGTACTTGAGGATGCTGCGTCGCTGCGGTGGGAATTCATTGATCACGGTAAGATCTCCAGGCCCATTCATCGGCTCTTTCACAGAGGAATTGACGGTCGCATCGGTGCCCTTCCCGGGGCGCGATCATCGTCGCCGGTGAATAGATCGGATGTCTAGGGGTGGGATGCCATCGGCTCGGCTGCTGTGTCGCCGAGGTCGGCGGCAACCGGCGGGCGTGCGACGTCTCCCGGAGAGAGTCAGTAGCGGGCCGTCACCTCCGCCAGGTAGCCGCGCAGCATCACCTTCGCCTCCGCCAGGAGGGCCGCGTCGCCCTGGGGGTCGCGGCGGAAGGCCTCCTGGGCTAGTGCGTCGGCGGCGAGGATCGCCGCATGGCAGGACCGGGCCAGCGCCTCGTCGTCGCGGGCGACCTCCAGCGCGAGCAGGACCCGGCGGATGCCGTCGGCCATCCGGCGCTTGTGCTCCCGGTCGGCGGCGCGGGTCTGCTCGGTCAGCCCGCTGCCGAACCACAGGGCGCGGAAGCCGTGTTCGGTGCGGTAGATCCCGGCGTACGCGTCGACGAGCACGCCGACGGGGTCGTCCCAGGGCTCCTGCGCCGCGCTGCGCGCCAGGTCGTCCATCACCGACTCCAGGCGCGCGAAGTAGCCCGCCGCGAGGGCGTCGATGATCGCGCCGCGGTCCGGGAGGTACTGGTACAGCGAGCCGACCGACACCTTGGCCGCGGCCGCGACCCGCGTCGTGGTGAGCGCCTCGACGCCCTCGTCGACCAGGAGGCGCTCGGCCGCCTCCAGCAGCAGGGCCAGCCGCGCCCTGCTGCGTGCCTGCCGGGGGGTGCGGCGCAAGGGGGTGACGCCCGGGACGGGACCCTGCGCCCCGCCGGACTCCGCGCCGGATCCTGCACCGGACTCCGAGCCGGATTCTGCGGCCGACCGACCCACCGAAATACCTCCGAACCTGAACGTGACTTTGTTTCACGTTTAGGCTAGCGTCGCGGCCATGACGGACTCAAGCTCCGCGCTGGGTCAGGAGCGGGCCGCCGTGGCCGACGCCTGCCGGCGCCTGGGGGCCGAGGGCCTCCTCATCGGCACATCGGGGAACGTGAGCGTGCGCACGGGGGACCGGGTCGCGATCACCGCGACCGGAGCGGCCCTCGCCGAACTCACCCCGGACCAGGTGACCGTGGTCGACCTCGACGGCAAAGTCGTGGCCGGGACCCTGCGGCCGACCTCCGAACTGGAACTCCACCTAGGCGTGTACGGGCGCTACGGCACGGGCGCCGTCGTCCACACCCACGCCCCGATGGTCACCGCCCTGTCCTGCGTGCTCGACGAACTCCCCTGCATCCACTACCAGTTGCTCGCGCTGGGCGGCACCGTGCGCGTCGCGCCGTACGCCACCTTCGGCAGCCCGGAGCTCGCCGAGTCGGTGCTCTCCGCGCTCGACGGCCGTAGCGCCGCCCTGATGGCGAACCATGGCGCGGTCACCCATGCGACCACCCTCGACCAGGCGGTCGAGCACGCGCTGCTGCTCGAATGGGCCTGTGGCGTCTACCAGCGCGCGGCCGCCATGGGACGGCCCCGGGTCCTCGACGAACAGCAGCAGCTCGCGGTGATCGAGGCCGCGATCGCCCGGAACTACGGCACCACCCACCCCGTACCGCCCGCGCAGGAGGAGAGCCGATGAAGGTCGTCACGATGGGCGTCCATGTGCTGGACGTACTGGTACGGCCGGTCGACGCGATACCCGAGGGACAGGGCGCGACGCTGGTCGAGGACATCCGGATGACCGCCGCCGGGACGGCCGGCGGCACCGCCCTCACCCTCGCCAAGCTCGGCGCGCAGGTGCGCAGCGCGGGAGCCGTCGGCTCCGACCCCACCGGCGACATGCTGGTGCAGCTCCTCGGCAGAGCGGGCATCGACACCGAGTTCCTCGTCAGACGCACCGACACCGCCACCTCCGCGAGCGTCCTGCCCATCCGCCCCAACGGCGACCGGCCCTCGCTGCACCTGCTCGGCGCCAACATCACCTACGGCCTCGACGACGTCCCCTGGGACGCCCTCGCCGAAGCCACCCACCTGCACCTCGGCGGCCCCGAGCTGATCGGCGTCGAGGTGGCCGCGCGCATCCTGGCGTACGCCAAGGAGCACGACGTCGTCACCTCCGTGGACCTGCTCGCCCCCGGCGTCCTCGGCAGCTTCGAACAGCTCGAGGCCGCGCTGCCCTACGTCGACCATCTGCTGCCCAACGAGGACCAGGTCCTCGGCTTCACCGGCGAGGACGACCTGCTGACCGGCGCACGCAAGCTCCTCGCCGCCGGCGCGGGCGTCGTCGCGGTCACCCGCGGCGGGGACGGCGCGCTCGTGGTGACCGCGGACGGCGCGGAACCGGTTCCCGCGTTCGTGATCGACGTCGTCGACACCACCGGGTGCGGCGACGCGTTCTCGGCGGGCTACCTGCGGGGCGTGAGCCTGGGCCGCACGCCGGGCGACGCCGCCGTCCTCGGCAGCGCCGCCGCCGCGCTCGTCGCCCAGGGCCTCGGCAGCGACCACGGCGACTTCGACCTCACGGCCGCCGACGCGTTCGCCGCGAGCCACAGGGCGCGCACGTGAGAGGCCGCCTCGCGGATGTCCGCGAGGCGGCCTGCGGCAGTGCGGTCCCTGGTGCTAGGTGCAGTTCGGGACACAGCTGAGGGCTTCAAGCCGGGCCTTGGCCCCCGGGATGTGCAGGGCGGCGGCGAGCCGCGTGAGGGCGTACACCACCCTCTTCCTCGCCGGGCCCGAAGACCTCTTGCTCGCCGGGCCCGAAGACCGCTCGCGCTTCATGTACTGCTCCCTTCGACTCCGCTTGCGCGGGGTTGATCCATCGCTCACGAGTCTGTGACGCCCGCCCGCCCGGGCACATGAGTCCGATGTCCCAACATGGTCCCGGGCCCGGCGGGGAACGCCGCGTCCACGACCGTCCCCGTCGCACTGCTGGTCAGCGTGAACGCGCCGCCGAGCTCCTCGGAGCGCTCCGCCATCGAGCGCAGGCCCACGCCCGCGCCGTCCTGGTGCGCGGCGAAACCGTCGCCGTTGTCCGCGATCCGCAGACTCACCCGGCCGTCGGCCGCGCTGACCACGGCCCGGGCCCGGTCGGCGTGCGAGTGCCGTACGACGTTGTTGAGGGCCTCGGCGGTGATGCGGTACATGGCGACCTGGAGCGCGGCCGGCAGCGCGGGCAGCGGATCGGGGTCGACCGCCACCGAGATCGTGAGGCTGCGGCTGCTGAGGTGCTCGGCGAGCTGGCGCAGCGCCCGCGCCAGGTCGGCGCCGTCCAGCGCGGCCGGCGCCAGCCCGTCGGTGATGCGGCGCAGCTCCCGGATCGCGTCCCCGATGCCGTCGGAGACCCCGGTCAGCGGACGCGTCACCGCCGGCTGCGCGCTGCGCCGGACCGCGTCGACCTGGAGGCGCAGGCCCGACAGCGCGGGCCCGAGCCCGTCGTGCAGCTCGTGCCGCAGCCGGCGCCGTTCCTCCTCGCGGGTGTGGATGAGCTGCTCGCGGCTGCTCTGCAGGTCCTGGTACAGCCGCAGCGAGGCCAGCGCCGGGGCGGCCTGCGCCGCGAGCACCTGCACGGCCTCCCGGTCCTGCGGGTCGAGCGCCAGCTCGCCGGGGCGCGGCGAGACCTCCAGACGGCCGATCTCCTCGCCCCGGTACACGATCGGGAAGTGCTCCGCGCCGGGCCCCGGATCCTCGATCCTGACCAGCTCGCGCGGACCGTGATGGGTGGAGACGGTGACCGAGGCCGCGGGCAGACCGAGCGTGCGCACGACCGTGTCGCCCAGCAGCTGCGGCGCGTCACTGGGGTCGGGGGCGTCGCTGAGCCGCTTGGCCAGGTTGCGCACCACCTGGTAGGGGTGGGCCCGGTCGCCGTAGAAGTAGTGCTCCACGAGGCGTGAGGCCCAGCGGGACAGGGGGCGCAGCAGGGCTCCGACGACCAGTCCCACGGCGCAGGCGGGGAGCAGGGCGGTCGTGTCGGGCCGGTCCGAGGTGAGGCTCAGCAGCAGCCAGGCGGCCACGGTGGACACGGAGACCGTCAGGAACGCCAGCAGCAGGGCGACCAGGAGCCGGCGGGCGGCCCGGTCCAGGTACCAGGTCCGTGAGCGGACGTGCAGATAGCCCAGCAGCAGCGGCCACATCACCGCCGCCGCGAACTGCAGGGGACGTTCGAGGAAGGGAGGCAGGAGCCCCTGCCCCAGCAGCAGGATCGTGACGCTCCACCAGGCGTAGGGCACGGTGACCCAGTAGGTGCCGTGCCGGTAGTCCGGGGAGCGGACCATCCGGACGACCAGGATCACGAGGGCCACGACCAGCACGCTCTGCGCCCCGATGTCGTCGACCCAGGACATGACGGGCTCGGTGCGCCGCCAGAACGCCGCCCAGTCGCCGTGGCCCATCGGGTTGGGCACACCCATCCAGGTGTCGATCCGGCTCCAGTGGTAGAGCTGCTGGGCCAGGCTCAACGGCAACAGGACGAGGGCGTAGGCGCGGGTCCACCGGCTGCCGAGGCGGCCGTCGGGGAGCCACAGCGGGAGTGTGTAGAGCAGCAGCGCGAACAGCGCGTAGAAGACCGCGTAGACGGTGAACGCGGCGAGACTGAGAGCGCTGGGGGCCACCGCCAGCGCGACCGTGAAGACCAGGGTGTTGCCCAGCGCGGACAGCGCCCCCGTGACCAGCAGGAACCATCCGAAGACGAGGACCCCGGCCTCGCGGCGGGCGAGGAACGACATGCCGGACAGCGCGAAGCCCAGGCCCAGCAGCAGGTTCTGCACCGCGTAGTCGAACTCGTCGTACACGGTGGCGGCCTCGGCCATGTGGGCGAACGTGAGCACCACCCACACCACCATCGACAGCGCGGTGAGCGCGCACACCGTGTACGCGGGGAGCAGGTCGCGCCCGGATCCCGCGGTCGGGCGCAGTGGGCGCGCGCCGGGCTTCGTGCCGTTCACCAGTCCGGTCATCGCCCGTACCTCCCCGTCGCCGAGTGGGTTGACCAGCTTCTGCCGCCCGCGGTCCCGACCGCATGAGGCGTCGGTCCCGACCCGGCCCCGACCCGTCGTCCGTCGTCCGTCGCACGCTGCCGTCAGTCGTCCTCGCCCAGCCCCGCGTCCCGGGCCCGGGCCACGGCCTCGGCGCGGGTGGCGACGTGCAGCTTCTCGAAGATGTGCGTGACGTGGTTGCGGACCGTCTTCTCCGACAGCACCAGCTCACGGGCGATACGACGGTTGTCCAGGCCGCGCGCGATCAGCGCCAGCACCTCGACCTCGCGGGTGGTCAGCGCCGGGAACAGCTGTTCGGCGTCGCGTCTGCGGCCTCCGGTGACCAGGTCGGTGAGGCGCGCCGCCACCCCCGCGCCGAAGACCGCGCCGCCCGCCACGACCGTCCGTACGGCGTGCAGCACCTCCTCCGCCGCCGCGCCCTTGACGATGTAGCCGCGGGCCCCCGCCTGGAGGGCGGCCAGCAGGTCGCCCTCGTCGTCGGACATGGTGAGGGTGAGCACGGGCAGCCCGGGATGCAGCTCGGCGAGGCTGCGGATGGCCTGGACGCCGGAGCCGTCGGGCAGACCCAGATCCATGATGATCACGTCGGGGAGATGCGCGGACACCGCGTCCGGCACCTCCGCGACCGTCTCCGCCTCCGCCACGACGACGACCTCGCCGAGACTCTCCAGCGCGGACTTCAACCCGCTGCGGAACAGCGGATGGTCCTCGACGACCAGGGCGCGCAGCACGGTCCGCTCGCCGCGGACCAGGGCCTCACCAAGCTCGCTCACGAGTCGAAACGGTAAGCCGCCCCCGTGACATCGGCATATTTTCCGGGCATGCGGGCGACGGCCCGGGGCGCGCACGGCGCGGCTCCGGGACCGTCCGACCGGTTTGCCGGGACGACGTCTCCCTGTCGGCTACGCCAGCATCAGCACCGGCTTGACCACGTCGCCCCGCGCCGCCGCCCCCGCGGCCTCCTCGATCCGCGCGAACGGGAACACGGAGACGATCTCGTCGAACGGGAGGCGGCCCGCCCGGTACAGCTCGACCAGGGCCGGCACGAAGACGCGCGGCACCGCCTCGCCCTGGTTGACCCCGACCACGCGCGGTCCCCGGTCCAGCATCGACGGCACGTCGAAGGCCGCCTCCGTCCCGGCGGGCGGCGCCCCGACCACCCCGCACACCCCGCTCACGGCCAGCCCGTCCACCGCCTGCCGCAGCACCCGCGGCGCCCCGCTGGTCTCCAGCGCCCGCTCGGCCCCGCGCCCACCGGTCAGTTCGCGTACGGCGTCCAGCGCGTCGTCCTCCCGAGGGTTCACGGCGTCGGTCGCGCCGAGCCGGCGGGCCAGGGCGAGCCGCTTCGGATCGGGGTCCACGGCGATCACCCGGGTCGCGGGGGTCAGCCGGGCGGCCATCACGGCGGCCAGACCCACCGAGCCGGTGCCGTACACGGCGAGGGTGTGGCCCGCCTCGGGGCGCAGCACGTTCAGCACCGCGCCCACGCCGGTCTGCACCCCGCAGCCGAGCGGTGCGAGGACCTGCGGCGGCAGACCGGCGGGCACGGGGACGACATCGCGCTCCGCGGTGAGCGCGAGCGTCGCGAACGAGGACTGTCCGAAGAAGTGCCCGTGCAGCGCGGCCCGCGCATGCCGTCCGGCGCCGCGCACCGTCGGGCTGCCGTCGAGCCGGCTGCCGCCGAACAGGTTGAGCGCGGGCCAGTGCGCGCAGCGGACCGGGCGGCCGGTCAGACAGGCCGGGCAGTCGCCGCAGGAGGCGAAGCTCAGCACGACCGTGTCGCCGGGCGCGACGGAGGTCACCGCCCCGCCCACCGCCTCGACGGTCCCCGTTCCCTCGTGCCCCAGGACGGCGGGGACGGGGAAGGGGGTGTGTCCGGCGCGGACGGAGAGGTCGGTGTGGCAGATCCCGGCCGCGCGGACGCGGACGAGGACCTCGTGCGCACGGGGCTCGTCGACGTCGATCTCCTCGAGGCCGAAGTCGTGGCCGCGGGCGCGGACCACGGCGGCGGTGGCGCGGGGCATGACGGAACTCCTTTGGCTTCAGCGAGTGTTCAGGGCAGGAGGTCGCCCTCGCGCACGGTGCGCAGGGCCTGGGCGGCGATGGTCAGCGTCGGGTTGACGGCGGCCGACGACGGAAAGAAGCCGCCGTCGACGACGTACAGGTTGCGCACCTCGTGGCTGCGGCAGTACGGGTCGAGCACCGAGCGCGCGGGGTCGGCGCCGGCGACGGTGGTCCCGCACTGGTGCCCGGTCGCCTCGACGCCGAGCCGCTGGGTGAGGACGAGCGGATGCCCGGCCCGGCGCATCATGCGGGACGCGGCCCGCACGAGCCGTCGATGGGCCCGGGTGTTGGTGGGCCGCCAGCGCACGGTGACGTCGTCGCCTCCGCTGCCGGGCAGGACGCGGTTGTCCGGGTCGGGCAGGTCCTCCGACATCACCCACCAGTCCACGCTGCGCGCGGCGAGGGCGCCCAGCAGCCGCCGGGGCAGCCGCGGCCGGGCGGCGGCGAGCGTCGCCTCGTACACCTTGCCCATCAACTGGAGGTTTCCCAGCGGGTGTTCGGTGTGCGGGCCGGGCAGATAGAAGTCGTTGACGGCGAGCGTCTTCTGGAACGTCACCGGGTTGCGGCGGCGCGGATCCACGGCCATCAGGACGCTGTTGTTGTGCATCATCAGGTTCCGGCCGACCTGTCCGCTGCCGTTGGCCAGCCCGCCCGGATGCGCGGCGCCGCCCGAACGCAGCAGCAGGACGGCCGAGTTGACGGCCCCGCAGGACAGCACGACCGTGCCGGCCCGCAGCCGCACCGTGCGCCCGCCGCGCTCCGCGTCGACCGAGGTCACCCGCCGCCCGGAGGCGTCCGTGCGCAGCCGCACCGCCCGGGTGTGGGTGAGCAGCCGGACGTTCGGGGTGCGCAGGGCGGGCCGCAGGGCACGGGTCTCGGCGTCGCTCTTCGCGCCCACCCGGCAGGGGAACGCGTCGCAGGTCCCGCACCGCAGACACGCGCCGCCCTCGGCCAGGTCGACGCCCAGCTCGACGGGGTAGGGGTGCAGACCCTGCGCCCTGAGCCGCTCGGCGAGTTCGCCGATCACCGGCTCGTGCGCGACCGGCGGCCACGGGTAGGGCCCGCTGCGCGGCGGCCCGGTCGGATCGGCGCCGGCCGCGCCGTGCACCCGGTAGAGCCGTTCGGCCTCCGCGTAGTACGGCTCCAGGTCGGCGTACCCGAACGGCCAGGCGGGCGAGGTGCCCTCCAGATGCTCGACCGCGTCGAAGTCGCCGCTGCGCAGCCGGGGCAGGGCGGCGCCGAAGACCTTCGTGGTGCCGCCCACGTAGTAGTGGGCGGAGGGGGTGAAGGGGCGGCCCTCGGCGGTGCGCCAGGGGCCCGCGTTGTGGTACCGGCCCTCGCCGAACACCGCCTGCGGCGACCAGTTGTCCTGCTCGCGGGGGAGGAACCCGCCCCGCTCCACGACCAGCACCCGGGCCCCGGTGGAGGCCAGCGCCCAGGCGGTGGTCGCGCCCCCGGCCCCCGAGCCGAGGACGAGGACGTCGGCGTCGTACACGTCGAGGTCCTGCTCGACGACGGGCGGCGAGCCGGGGCCCCAGACGCCGGCGTTCACGACGGGCCTGCCACGGGCGTGTAGAGACGGACCGGCGTCTCGTAGTGGAAGGGCAGGTGGTCGGGTACCTCGGCGAGCTCCAGGTGCAGGCCGAACGGGGTGCGGACGTAGACGAAGCGGGTGCCCGCGATGGGGCCGTCGTCCACCTTCTGCGGCTCGCCGAGCGCCACCACGCCCTCGTAGGAGGTGAGATGGCGCAGCGAGGCGTCCAGGTCGGTGGTGCCGAGGGCCAGATGGTGACCGCCCCAGTCGCTGTTGCGCGGGTAGACGCGGCGCTGGCCCGGAGCGGCGTACTCGAACAGCTCGACGTTGGTGACCGGGCCGAGCCGCAGCATGGCGATGCGCGCGACGGCGTCGGGGTGGACGCCCAGCTGGCGGGACATCCACAGCCCGCCGGGGTCGGCCACCGGGCCGGTGCGGTAGGCGAGTTCGGCGCCGAGGACGTCCGTGAAGAAGTTCACGGCCTGGTCCAGGTCGGGCACGGTGTAGGCGATGTGGTGCACGGCGGTGGCGCCGGGGACGCGCAGGGTGGGGGCGGTGGAAGGGGTGGGGCTGGTCATGTCCTGTACTCCTTAAGGGAGTTGTGAGGGTGGCGGGGGCGGTCAGGGGTCGCGGTGCTGGGGGTGCGCGGGGGCAGGGCGCGGGTGACGGCCGCCGGGCCGAGCGTCAGACACAGCAGGCGGGCGCCGCCGCGGCCGGCGGTGAGGTGGGTACGGCCGGCCTGCGGCGCCAGAACGAGGGCGCCCGCGGTGAGGGGGACCGGGCGGCCGTCGGTGCGGACCGTCCCCCGCAGCACGTACCAGGCGGCCTCGGCGCCGTCCCGGCCGGTGAGCGCCCAGCGGGTGCCGGGGGCCAGGCGCACCTCGTCGAAGGCCTCGCACTCGCTGTGCAGCATCCCGCGCCGGGCCAGACAGCGGACCGTGGCCTGGTCCCCGTCGGAGCCGAACAGCACGGACGAGACCGAGCCGGAGTGGACGATCACGACCAGCCCTCCTCCGGGAGCGGCACGTCGAGGACGGCGTGGAAGTACTCCATCCCGCCGTCCCCGGCCCACAGCCGTACGGCGCCGCCGAGCGGCAGGGTCAGGGCCGTGCCCGAGGCCAGCGGGACCTCGCGGTCGGCCGATCGAGCGGTGCCGGTGCCGCTCAGCACGAACACGGTGTGCTCGGTGCCGCGGGCGGCCAGTTCGACGCCGGCGTGCGGCGGCAGATCGCGGACGCCGACCGTGCGCAGCGGGCCGGTGAGGACCTCCGCGGCGTCCAGCGGGCCGTGGCCGCGCAGATCACGGACGACGGCGCTGCGGGGGGTGGTGGTCACGGGACTCTCTCCTTGGGATCGTGGCGACTGGTGGGGCACGGCGTAGGGGCCGGCCCCTACGCGCGTGGGCGCCGGCAGCTCGACGACGAGCCAGGACAGGGGCCGTCGGCCGGTGTTGTGCAGCGCGTGCCTGGCGCCCAGGCCGGTCAGCACGGCGTCGCCCGCGCGGACGGCGTGCGGCCGCCCGTCCAGATGGATCTCGCCGCGCCCGTGGAGCAGGAAGTACACCTCCTCGGTGCGGGAGTGCAGATGCTCCCCGCTGACCCCGCCGGCGGGCAGCCAGGCCCACTCGACGGCCTCCCAGCCGCCGTACAGGCCGGTGCGGCGGGACAGGCACGCCCAGCGGGAGAGCCCGTCGGAATCGTGTACGCCGTGCACGTCGGCGGGGTCGTGCACATCGGCGACGACGAGTGCGTCACGCATCGCTTCGCACCTCCTCGGCCCGGGCCAGCTCCTCCGCGGCCAGGGCGATCTCACGGTCGGTCAGGTCGTTGACGAACACCGCGTCGCCGATGCCCACGGGCAGGGGCAGGCGCTGCATGCCGTCGCGGTGGCGCACGGTGTCGGCGAGCGCGTCGCGCAGCAACTCCGGCTCCATCAGGGGGTGGTGGACCGGCAGTCGCAGGGCGCGCATGGCGGCGAGCACGCGCTCGCTCTGACGGTCCGTCATCAGGGCGCGGTTGCGGGCGATGACGGTGGTCAGCGCCATGTCCAGATTCACCGCCTCGCCGTGCAGCAGGGCGGGCAGGGCGCGCATCTCCAGCGTGGGGCTGAAGGAGTGGCCGTAGTCGACGACGCGCTCCAGGCGGTGCTCCCACAGATTGTCGTGGAGCTCCTCGAGCATGCCGTGGACCGCGCGGGCCAGGACGTGGTGCGCGGTGGTGCGCAGCGGCTCGTCGGCCTGGAAGCGGGCGTCGAGCAGCCGCCGTCCGCTGCCGGCCAGCAGGTCGAACAGGTCGCGGTCCTTGATCAGGGCGATCTTGAGGATCTCGGCGAGTCCGTTGCCGATGTGCCGGCGGTCGAGGGTGGCGAGGAAACCGGGGTCGAGGAGGGTCTCGACGGCCGGGTGGTAGGTGCCGAGCCGGTTCTTGCCGGCGCCGAAGTTGACGCCGGTCTTGGCGCCGACGCCTGCGTCGACCAGACCGATCAGCGTGGTCGGCACGCGGACGTACGGAGTGCTGCGGCGGTACAGGCTGCAGGCCAGCCCGACCACGTCGAGCAGCACCCCGCCGCCGACGGCGACCACCGGCTCACGACGCCGGTCCAGACCGAACCGGTCCATGGCGCCGACCACGGAGTACACCGACTCCATCGTCTTCAGCCGCTCGTGGGCGGGCAGCACGTGGATGGCGTACTCGCCGTGGCCGCCGGCCTCGCAGGAGGCGCGGATCGCGTCGCCGTAGAGCAGGTCGACCCGCTCCTCGACGACGAGCAGCCGACGGGCCGGGGCGGGGCCGTCCGCCGGGGCCCCGGCCCGGGCGAGGGCCCGGGTGCGCGGGTCCAGCACGCCGGGGGCGAAGCGGACCCGGTAGCGGACGGGCTTGGCCGTGGACACGGTCCAGCTGCGCGCGGGACCGGGGCCTTCGGTGGTGGTGAGGCCGTGCACGGTGGGGGGCGGGAAGGGCATGACGGGTTCCTTCTGTCTGGTGAGTGATGCGCGATGCGTTGTGTGTTGTGCGTGGTGTGTTGTGCGTGGTGTGTTGTGCGTGGTGCGGGTTCGGTCAGGCGACCGACGCTTGGGGGGCGGACTGGGCGGACTGGGCGGACTGGGCGGTGGTGGTCGTGGGCTCGATGGCTTCGAGCGCGGCCGTCAGGACGTCGTGGTCGACCTCGGTGAGGAGCCGGCCGCGGACGACATGGGGGCGTCCGAGGTCGCCGAGCAGCACCATGCGGGCCGGTCCGGAGTGCGGGGCGGGCACCGCGCCCTGGCTCGCGCCGCCGCGCCGCAGCACGGCGGCGACGTCGGCGGCGGTCAGCGGCGCGGGCAGCTCACGCGGGGCTCCCCAGCGCTCCAGCAGCTCGTGATGGGCGCGTTCCGCGCCCGGCGTGAGCACACCGAGCAGCACGGCGACCCGAGCGGCGACGAGCAGCCCGAGAGCGAGGGCGTCGCCGGGGTGCAGTCGGGGGGCGGGAGCGGGGCCGGGGGCCGTGGCGCGGTGCGCGAGGGCCCGGCGGCGGGCGGTCGGGGCGCCCGCGCCCGGCAGTCGCCGGGCGATGGGCAGGGGCCTGTCCGTCGTGGGGCGGGGCCCGGTCAGGGCGAGCAGCGCCGTGGCGACCGTACGGCCGTAGTGCAGGGCCTGGGCCGGTCCGCGCTCGTCCGGGTCGTACGCCGTGAGGGTGGCCCGGATGTCGGCGCTGAGGGCGATGGCGCGGGCCATCAGCCGGGGGTCGTACCCCGTCCGGTCGGGCCGGAGCAGGTCGCCGACCGAGGTGCGGAAGGCGGGGCTGACGGCCAGCACGTTGCGCACCAGCGCCGCGAGTCCCGGGCGCAGCTCGTCCGGCGGCAGGGTGCGCAGCAGGTCCAGGTGCGTCCAGACCAGCGCGGGCACGAAGCCCGGCGCGGACGGGTGCGCGGCGCTCAGCGCGGTGTCGGTCATCGCGCTCGGCGTACTGGGCGCGACGATCAGGCGGGTGCCGTGCCCGGCGCGCCGGCCGCGGGCGGCGAGGCCGGCCGCGTGCTGGATGACCCGGGTGCCGCCGAGCGCGACGACCACGGTGCCGGGTACGAGGGGCCGGTCGGCCTCGGGGTCGGGCGCGCCGGATGTCAGGGTGAGCCGGCGGACAGGGGCGAGGGTGGTCAGCAGGGCTGTCAGTCGGGCGGTGTGGGCCTCCGGCAGTCCCGTCGGGGTGACGAGCAGGAAGGCGTCCGGGGCCAGCTCCGCCGCGGCCGGCGTCAGGGTGCGCCAGCCGTCGTGGCCGCCGCGGATGAGCACGGGACGGCGGATGCCGCCGGCCACGACCGCGCGGTCGAGGGAGAGGGTGGGGTGGTGCCTGGACATCATGTGGAGCCTCGGAGGGTCGTCTCGGAATCTCGCCCTCCAAAGCTCCGCCGCCCGACGTCCCGGCCGCCTGAGGCGAGCGCCCCCTCACCGACCCGGCCCGGCCCCACGGCTCCCGCGGGACCGGGGCCCCGCGGGACGGGCACGGCGGTCGGGGTCGGCGTAAGGGGTCGTTCGGGGGCGGGGTCGGGACCGTCACCGGGACCGGGGCCGGGGCCTGGACCGGGGCCGGGCCGGGGCGGTGTCCGAGGCGTCGGCGTGTCCACGGGCACGACAAAGGCTCCCGTAGGGGATGCCTACGGGAGCCCTGATGATGTCGTCGTGGGTCGTGGGTCGTGGGTCGTGGGTCGTGGGTCGGCGGTCGGGCCGCGCGGCCGGGACTGGCCTGTGTCAGATCTGCACGGTCAGCCCTTGGCGTGCGGTGCGCCGGCCGACGCCGACTTGGCCGCGCTGCTCCTCGACGACGTCGTCCTGCGCGCGGTGGCCGCCTTCTTGGCCGGCGGCTTGGCGGGCGTCCGGGCGGGAGTCCGCTTCGCGGAGGCGGCCGAGGGCTCCGCCTCGGGGGTCTCCTCGGCCGTGCTCCCGGCCGTGTCCCGGGGCAGTCCGCCGCCGATGCCGCCGAGGCAGAACGCCCACACCTCCTCCGCCGAGATCGGCGAGGGATGCGCGCCGACCGGCGCCGAGGGAGCCCGTGCGGTGAACATCGCCGTCTGCATGATCAGGGAGGCGGTGCGGCGCGGCTTGGGCGAGACGGCCTGGCCCGCCGCCACGGCCGCCTCCACCAGCTCGGTGAAGAAGCCGAGCAGCGGCAGATGCGCGCTGGCCACCTGGTCGGGGTGGCTGACGAGCAGCTGGATGGCGAAGTCGGTGAACAGCGGGGACTGCGCGCCCGACTTGGGCTCGGAGGAGTGGTAGAGCAGTTCGACCGCGATCTTCAGCTGCTCCAGCGGGTCGCGGCCGCCCGCGGCGGCCGCGCGGATGTCGACGGCCGACCGGGACAGCGCGTCCTCGAACAGGGCGAGCAGCAGCTCGTGCTTGCCGTCGAAGTGCTGGTAGAAGCTGCGCAGCGACTGGCGGGAGCGCTCCACGACCTCCTGCACGGTGAAGTCGGTGGTGCCCTTGTCGGCGATCAGCTCCTGGGCCGCGTCCAGGAATCGCTGCACGCGTTGCTCGGCGCGGAGCTTCGCGGCGCGGGTGGATCGCTCGACGGCGCGCTGCCGCCAGGCGGGCTCGGGTGTCTCGACCGGTTCTACGGGGACGGCACTCATGAGCAGAACGGTACTCCACGCATGTGAAAAGAGAGGGCACTCCCCCTACCGAATCCCCCTCCCTCAGAAACAAGACTCTTACTTCCGACTGGCGAGAATGTTATTCTCGCCCGGCTATCGCGAGAGGGCGGAGGCCGGACGTGGAGTTCGAACTCGACGAGGAGCAGCGGCTGCTGCGGCGCACGGTGCGCGAGACGGTCGCCAAGGTGCGCGGCCGGCCCGAGCGGCAGCAGTGGGACACCTATCTGAAGCTCGGCTGGCTGGAGGCGCCCCCGCTCGAACTCGCCCTCATCCTCGAGGAGTTGGGATACGCGGCCGACCCGACCCCGTTCCTGGCGACCGCCACCTGGTTCGCCCCGCTGGCCGGCCGCCTGCCCGGCGGCAGCGGCACCGCGGTCTTCGACGGCGCAGGCCGCTACGTCCTCGACGCCGACCGCGCCGACGAGGTCGCCCTGCTCACCCCCGGCGGGGTCGCCGTCGTACGCGGCGCCGACCTGGCCGCCGAGCGGGTCCCCGTCCTCGACCCCCAGCTGCACGTGGCCCACGTCGACGCCCCCGGCGAACTCGTCGCGGGCGTGCCCGACCTGGCGCTCGTCGGACTCGCCGCCACCGCCGTGGGCGCCTGTCGCCGGATCCTCGACCTCGTGCTCGCGCATGTGAGGCAGCGGGTGCAGTTCGGCAAGCCGCTGGGCTCCTTCCAGGCCGTCAAGCACAAGGCCGCCGACATGCAGGTGGCCATCGAACGGGCCCGGGTGCTCACCCACTTCGCGGCGCTGACGATCGCCGAGGACGACTCGCGCCGCGCGGACGCCGCGCACATGGCCAAGGCCGCCGCGGGGGAGTGCCAGCGCCTGGTCTTCCGGCACGGTCTGCAGCTCTTCGGCGCGATGGGCTTCACCTGGGAGAACGAGCTGCAGTTCCACCTCAAGCGCGCCCAGGCCTGCGATCTGCTGCTCGGCGCAGCGCCCGTCCACCGGAAGGCGTTGCTCGCATGATGAAGCTCGCCGACGACCCCCAGGTCATCGCCTTTCGCGCCGAGTTCGCCGCGTTCCTCGACGCCCGGCTGCCCGCCGAGGCCGAGGCCCGCGTGCGCTCCCGCTCCAGCGCCGACGTCCCGGACTGGGCCCGCCGCTGGCAGCGCACCCTCTTCGAGCACGGCTGGCTGCTGCCCGGACAGCCGCCCGAGTACGGCGGCCGCGACGCGAGCCTGCCCCAACAGCTCGCCCATCTCGAGGAGTTGGCCCACCGCCGGATCTACCACAGCTTCAACCCGCAGGGCCTGGGCATCATCGCCGCCTCCCTCCTCACCTTCGGCAGCCAGGAGCAGAAGTCCCGCTGGGCCGTGCCGATCCTGCGCGCCGAGCTCACCGCCGCGCTCGGCATGAGCGAGCCGGAGGCGGGCTCCGACCTCGCCTCCCTGCGCACCCGCGCCGTACTGAAGGAGGACCCCGCGGGCGACTTCTTCCTCGTCGACGGCCAGAAGATCTGGACCTCCGGCGCCCATGACGCCGACGTCCTGCTCGCCTTCGTGCGCACCGACCCGGACGCCCCCAGGCACCGCGGGATCAGCGCCCTGTTGATCCCCACGGACGCCGAGGGCGTGGTCCGCCGTCCCTTCGGCTCGATCGCCGCCGAGGACGACCTCGACTTCAACGAGGTGTTCTTCACCGACGTCCGCGTGCCGCGCGAGAACCTCGTCGGCCCCCTGCACGAGGGCTGGCGGGTGGCCCACGGCTCCCTCGGCCATGAACGCACGCTGCTCTGGCTGTCGTACGCCGAACGGCTGGAGGACCTGGTGCGCGACGCGGCCGACGCGGGCGGCGACCAGGAGTGGTACGCCACGCTGCGGATGGACCTCCAGGCGCTGCGCCTGCTCGGGTACCGCCAGCTGGGCCCGGACCGGGACCCCGCCGAGATCTCCGTGCTGAAGCTGCTGGGCTCCGAGGCCGTCCAGTCCGCCGCCCTGCACGCCCTGGAGGCCCGGGGCGCCGACGCCCTGCCGCATCCGGCGCCGACCGGGCCGTACCACCACATGAACAACGAGGCGTTCGTCTCCAGCTGGTTCGAGCGGTACGCGCGCAGTTTCGCCGGCACCATCGCCGGCGGCACCAGCGAGATCCAGCGCAACATCATCGCCGAACGCCTCCTCGGCCTGCCGCGCTGACCACCCGTGAGGAGCCGCATGGACCAGATCCTGTACACAGCCGAGGACGGCATCGCGACCGTCACCCTCAACCGGCCCGAGGCCGCCAACGCCCAGACCATGGCCCTCCTCGACGACCTCGACGCGGCCTTCACCCGCGCCGCCCGCGACGAGGAGGTGCGGGTGGTCGTCCTACGGGCCAACGGCCGCCACTTCTCCGCCGGCCACGACCTCAAGGACCGCTGGCCCGGCCCCGCCGAGATCACCCTGGAGTGGATCTACGACGCCGAGACGCGCCGCTATCTGGAGTACGCGCTGAAGTGGCGCAACCTCCCCAAGCCCACCGTCGCCGCCGTCCAGGGCAAGTGCATCGCCGCCGGACTCATGCTGTGCTGGCCCTGCGACCTGATCGTCGCCGCCGAGAACGCGGAGTTCTCCGACCCGGTGGTCCACATGGGCATCGGAGGCGTCGAGTACCACGGCCACACCTGGGAGTTGGGCCCCCGCAAGGCCAAGGAGATCCTTTTCACCGGCCGGGCGCTCACCGCCCGCGAGGCCGAACACGTCGGCATGGTCAACCGGGTCGTCCCGCTCGACGAACTCGACACCGCCGTACGCGAGTTGGCCGAGCGCATCGCCCGGATGCCGCCCTTCGGACTGCGCCAGGCCAAGCGGGCCGTCAACCAGACCCTCGACGTCCAGGGCTTCTACGCCGCCCTCCAGGCCGTCTTCGACGTCCACCAGACCGGCCACGGCAACGCGCTCAGCGTGTCCGGCTACCCGATCCTGACCCAGCTGGACGAGATGAAGAAGCACGTCGAGCAGGCCTGAGAAGGGCAGCCGGACTCGCCGTCCCCGGATGTCGCCGTCCTGGCACGCCGCCCTCCTAGGACGCCCGCCAGAGCGTCATGTCCGCGGACAGGAAGCTGATTCCGGGGGTGTCCCACAGGGCGGTCGACTTCACCTGGACCACGAGCAGCGCGATGTCTCCGGCGGGGTCCTTGACGCAGATCTCGCTGCCGGCCGCCGCCGCGGCCAGGGGGAGGCTGTGTTCCTTGGAGCCGGTGAGGACGACACGGCAGGTGTCGAGGGTGGCTCCCGGCCTGTCGCTGTACACCATGCCGATCACGCTGGTGTCGCTCTCCAGCGTGCAGCCGGCCGTCTTGCAGACGAAGCGGAGGTCCCCCTTTCGGTCCTTGCGCTCGTCCGGATCGTCGATGTCCACCGAGTTCTTCTCGTCCAGCCACGTCTGGGGGTACGCCTCGGGTTGCGACGTCCCCGGCGCGGTCGAGGACGGCTGAGCCGACGTCGACGTCCGGCTGTCCGCCCCCACGTCCGTCTCGGCCCCCGCCTCCGTCCCGGCCCCCGGCGTCGCTGTGGACCCGGACCCCGACGCGGACGACGATGACGACGCCGACGACCCGGCCGCGTCCCGGTCGCCCGACCCGTCCGCCGCGTCCATGACCATCCACGTCAACCCGGCCAGCAGCAGAGCGAGCGCGGTCGCGGCCGCCGTGATCAGCGCGGCACGTCTTCGGCGCGAGCGCCGCTGCTCCGGCGCCGCCGGATGCGGTCGCGTGACCACCGGCAGCGTGTGCACCGGAGTGGGGTCGGGGACCGGAGAGGGCACCATGACCTGCGGCCCCATGACCTCCCGCCAGACGGCCGGTCCCGCCCCCGCGTCGGCGTCCCGGCCCAGCCGCTGCCGGCACCACTCGACGACCTCCGCCGGGGTGGCCCGGTCCTGGGGATCGGCGGCCAGGCACCGGGCGATCAGCGGCCGCAGCTGCGCGGGCAGCGCGGACAGGTCGGGTGCGTCGTGCACGATCCGGTACAGCACGCTGACCGCGGAGCCCTCCCCGTACAGCGGCTTGCCCAGCGCCGCGAACGCCGCCGTCTGGCCCAGCGCGAAGACGTCGGTCGCCGCCGTGACCTCACCGGCGGTCGCCTGCTCGGGCGCCATGTACTGGGGCGTGCCGACGGCGGCCCCCGTGGCGGTGTGCGAGGTGACGTCGGAGGCCAGCGAGATGCCGAAGTCGATCACCCGCGGGCCGTCGGCGGCCAGCAGCACGTTCGACGGCTTCAGGTCCCGGTGCACGATCCCGGCACCGTGGATGGCCTGGAGCGCCTCGGCCACCCCCGCCATCAGCCACAGCACCGCCGGCGTCGGCAGCGGGCCGCGCCGGTGGACGGCCTCCGCCAGGGAGGGCCCGGGCACGTACAGCGTGGCCAGCCAGGGCGGTACGCCGGCCGCGTCGGCGTCGATCAGCTCGGCGGTGTACGCGCCCCGGACCCGCCGGGCCGCCTCCACCTCCCGGCGGAACCGCCGCACGAAGTCCGGGTCGTCGGCCAGTTCCGGCCGCACCACCTTGATCGCCACCGGCCGCCCGCCCTGGGTGTGCGACAGATAGACCCGGCCCATGCCCCCCGCGCCCAGCCGGGCCGCCAGACGGTAACCGGCCACCAGAGGCGGATCGTCCGCCTGGAGTGGCTGGAACGCCTCAGTCACCTCGGTCATCGGTCTGCTTCCCCCGTTCTACTGGTCAACCGACGAGTTGACCAACGGCAGCAGCCTAAGCGAACCCCCCCTCGTCCAGACCGTCGTCGAGACCCTCGTCCAGCTCCAGTTCGAAGGTGTTGAATGCCATCGCCAGCAGTCCGTAGGCCCCGACCGTGAAGACGAGGTCCATCAGCTGGTGCTCGTCCAGCTCCTTCGCCAGTTCCTCGTACGTCGTGTCCGAGAGCGTGGAGGCGGCGTCCAGTTCGTCGACGGCACGGTTCAGCAGGGTGCCCACGCCGGCCCGGACTTCCGCCAACTCCTCTTCGGTCACTCCTGCCTGACGTCCCATCAGCACATGCTGCGCCCACTCGTAGCCGCACCGCCGCCGCCAGGCGACCCGCAGGACGACCAGCTCTCGCGTCTTCGGCGGCAGCGAACTACGCATCAGCAGGTGGGTGTTGAAGGTGAGGAACGCCTTCGCGAGCCTCGGGTGGCGCACCAGCAGCCCGAGGGCGTTGGACGGGGGCACCCGGCGTCCGCCCGTGAGCGGCTTCAGCGCCTCGGCGTCCCACTCCTCGTACGGAACGGGCGGCAGCCTGGTCATGTGTTGCGGCCCCCGTTCACGCCCAGGATCTGGCCGGTGATGTAGCCGGCCTCCTCCGACGCGAGGAAGGCGCAGGCGGCCGCGATGTCCTCGGGCAGCCCGACCCGGCGTACCGGAGTGCGGGCGATGTGGTCCTCGATGGAGCCGCCGAGCCGCTGCTCCTGTTCGGCGGTGCGCAGCATCGGGGTGTCGACGAAGCCCGGCGGGATCGCGTTGACCGTGATGCCGCGCGGGCCCAGCTCCAGCGCGAGGGACTTGGTGAGCCCGTTCACCGCGGACTTGGCGGCGACGTAGTGGGCCATGAACGGCTGGCCGGAGTGCGTGCTGGAGGAGGAGATGTTGACGATCCGGCCCCAGTGGGCCTCCCACATGTCCGGCAGGGCGGACTGCACGCAGTGGAAGACGCCGTTGAGGTTGATGTCGACGACCCGCTGCCACTCCGCGAAGGACAGCGCGCCGAAGCGCGTGAAGCCGTCCTTGCCCGCCGCGTTGACCAGTACCGACACCGGTCCGAGGCGCTCGCGCACCGCGTCCATCGCCTTGTCGACCTGCGCCCGGTCGGTGACGTCGACGGTGAGGCCGTAGCCCTCCTCGGTGGGCGCGATGTCGAGGACGGCGACCTTCAGGCCGTCCGCGGCGAGCCGTCGGGCGATGGCCCGGCCGATGCCGGAGGCGCCGCCGGTGACCACCGCGGTCCTGGCCGTCGTCGCCCCGGCTGCGGCTGTGGCTTCGGTGGCCGGGCTCATGCGAAGGCCTCGTCGCCGACGACGGTCGTGCGGTGCAGCAGTCGTTCGGAGTTCTCGTCGTAGGGCAGCGCCCGGTGCAGGATCCCGGTGTTGTCCCAGACGACCAGGTCGCCGACGGCCCAGTCGTGGGCGTAGCGGAACCGTTCGTGGGTGGTCCAGTCGAGCAGGTCGTCCAGGAGGGCGCGGCTCTCCTGGGGGTCCATGCCGACGACGTGGTCGGCGGTGGTGCCGGTGACCAGGGAGCGGCGGCCGTCGCGGCGGCGCCAGACGAGGGCCATCTCATGGCTGGGCTGGGTGCGCCAGGCGGCGAGGTCCTCCTCGGTCGGATGGGGCGTCACCAGGCGTTGCGAGGCCTCGAATCTGTGCACCACGCGCAGGTTCTCGTAGCGCTCGCGCTCCTTCTCCGGCAGGTTCTCGTAGGCGGCGTAGGTGCTGGCGAACTCGGTGCCGCCGCCGACGGTGGCCACATGCCGGGCGGTGAGCGTGGTCGCCCTGATCGGCACGTCGTCGCTGGTGCCGTCGAGGTGCCAGAAGAAGGCCCCCTTGAGGTACTTGGCGCTTCTGCTCTTGGCCGGGTCGAGGGAGATCGGGAAGATCTCCTGGCCGCGCAGCGAGACCACCTCGCCGATCCTGCGGCTGAACGCCAGCTGCTGGTCGTCGTCGAGGTGCAGCCCGCGCACGAGGAGCACTCCCCGCCACTTGAGGGCCTCGACGCACCGCTGCACGAAGGCGTCGTCGAGGGGGTCGGTCACACCGGTGAACTCCACCCCGAGCGACGGGCTCAAGGCCTTCGATTCGATCATGGAAACTCCCCTTCCATACTTGAGAACCATATTCTCATCATGGCGGGGCGCGGAAGTGGAGAGCATCAGGTTCTCTTGTCCGAATCCTTGATTCGCGCAAATGGAGAATGTAGTTTCCGGGGCATCCGGGGTCGACCGAGCAAGGAGGCTGGGATGCGGTTCAAGGACAGGGTGGCCATCGTCACCGGGGCCGGCCAGGGCATTGGCGAGGGATACGCCAAGGCGCTGGCCGCCGAGGGGGCGAAGGTCGTGGTCGCCGACCTGAACGAGGAGCAGGGGCAGCGGGTCGCCAAGGAGATCGGCGACGCCCTCTTCGTGCGGGTCGACGTCGCGGACCCGGCCTCCGCGCAGGGGCTCGCCGACACGGTGGTCGCCGAACTCGGCCGTATCGACCACCTGGTGAACAACGCGGCGATCTACCACGACATGCGCCGCGAGGGCATCCTCACCGTCGACTACGACTACCTCGACCGGTTCCTGAAGGTGAACCTGCTGGGCGCGCTCCATGTGACCCGCGCCGTGCTGCCGCACCTGGGCGAGGGCGCGGCCATCGTCAACCAGTCCTCCACCGCCGCCTACCAGCCCACCGGCTTCTACGGGCTCGCCAAGGCCGGGATCAACCACCTCACCGTCTCCCTCGCCGCCGAACTGGGCGGGCGCGGCATCCGGGTCAACGCCATCGCGCCCGGTCCGACGGACACCGAGGCGACCCGCAACGTCGTTCCCGAGGAGTACCGCGCCGTCATGGTCCGGCAACTCGCCCTCAAACGCCTGGGAACCCCCGCCGACCAGGCGGGCGCCCTGCTCTTCCTCCTCTCCGACGACGCGAGCTGGCTCACCGGCCAGATCGTGGCCGTGGACGGCGGACAGGTGGTGCGGCTGTGAGCGCGACCGTGGACAGGTCCCAGCTCATAGACGGCGAACTCGTGGGCGCCGAGACGGCCTTCGCCTCCCACAACCCCGCCACCGGCGAGCTGATCGGCCACGCCCCCGACGCCACGAAGGCCGACGCCGAGACGGCGATCGCCGCCGCCCGCCGCGCCTTCGACGCCGGCGACTGGGCCACCGACCGGGAGCTGCGCCTGTGCTGTCTGCGCCAGTTGCACCAGGCCCTCGACGAACACCGCGAGGAACTGCGCGAGTTGACCATCGCCGAGGTCGGCGCGCCCCGCCAGCTCACCCACGGCCCCCAGCTCGACGAACCGATCGGCATCGTCCGGTTCTACGCCGACCTGCTGGAGAAGTACGAGTTCACCGAGGACCTCGGCGAGGTCGACTCGCGCGGCCAGCGCCACCACCGCTGGGTGGAGAAGGAGGCCGCCGGCGTCGTCGCCGCGATCCTGCCGTACAACTACCCCAACCAGCTCGCCCTGGCCAAGCTCGCCCCCGCGCTCGCCGCCGGCTGCACCGTCGTGCTCAAGGGCGCCCCGCAGAACCCGCTCATCACCCTGGCGCTGGGCGAACTCGTCGCGCGGCACACGGACATCCCGCCGGGGGTGGTCAACGTCCTCAGCTCCTCGCGCGCCGAGGTCGGCGAACTGCTCACCACCCACCCGGACGTCGACACGGTGACCTTCACCGGTTCCACCCCCGTCGGCCGCCGCATCATGGCCGCCGCCGCGGACACGGTGAAGCGGGTCTTCCTCGAACTCGGCGGCAAGTCCGCGATGATCGTCTTCGAGGACGCCGACTTCCCGAAGGCGGCCATGTTCGCCGCCTTCACCATCTGCTCCCACTCCGGCCAGGGCTGCGCGCTCACCTCCCGGCTGCTCGTCCCGCGCGCCCACCACGACGAGATCGTGCGGCTCGTCGCCGCCGGCCTCGACCGCGTCAAGGTCGGCGACCCCACCGACGCCAGGACCACCATGGGCCCGCTCATCAGCGAGCAGCAGCGCGACAAGGTCGACGGCATGGTCCAGCGGGCGGTCCAGGACGGCGCCACGCTCGTGCGGGGCGGCCGTCGCATCGACCCCGGCTGGTTCTACGAGCCCACCCTCCTGGCCGGCGTCGACCCCGACAGCGAGATCGCCCAGGAGGAGGTCTTCGGACCGGTCCTCGCGGTGATCCCCTTCGACGACGAGGAGGACGCGATCCGCATCGCCAACCACTCGAGGTACGGGCTGTCCGGCGCCGTGCACAGCGCCGACGAGGAGCGCGCGCTCCGCGTCGCCCGCCGGATCCGCACCGGCACCTTCTCCGTCAACGGCGGCAACTACTTCGCCCCCGACGTGCCCTTCGGCGGCTACAAGCAGTCCGGCCTCGGCCGGGAGAGCGGACGGGCGGGCTTCGAGGAGTTCCTGGAGGAGAAGTCCTTCGCCCGGATCGTCGTACCGCCCGAGGAGCCGTCGTGAGGCCGCTGGAGGGCATCCGGGTCCTGGAGGTCGCCATGTACGGCTTCGTGCCGTCGGCGGGCGCCGTGCTCGCCGACTGGGGGGCGGACGTCGTCAAGGTCGAGCACGCCGTCACCGGCGACCCGCAGCGCGGACTGCGCCGCACCGGGACCTTCGAGGTGGTCGGCGACCCCAACCCCAACGTCGCCCACGCCAACCGCGGCAAACGCTCCCTCGGTCTCGACATGGCCGTGCCCGAGGGCCGCGAGGTGCTGTACGAGCTGGTCAAGGGCGCGGACGTGTTCCTCACCAGCTTCCTGCCCGCCTCCCGCGCCCGCCTCGGCATCGACGTCGACGACATCCGTGCCGTGAACCCGCGGATCGTCTACGCCCGGGGCAGCGCCCTCGGCCCGCGCGGCCCCGAGTCCGACAAGGGCGGCTACGACATGACCGCCTTCTGGTCCCGCGCGGGCACCGCGGCCAGCATCACCCCGCCCGCCACCGAAGGCGTGATCAGCCCTCCCGGACCGGCCTACGGCGACACCGTCTCCGGCACCAACCTGGCCGGCGGCATCGCGGCCGCCCTGCTGCGCCGCGAACGCACCGGCGAGACCTCGGTGGTGGACGTCTCCCTGCTCGGCAGCGGCCTGTGGGCCCTCGGTCACTCCATCGGCCTGTCCCTGCACCTGGACCGCGCCTGGGAGGGCGTCACGCCCACCGCCCACGGCTCGCCCACCAACCCGCTCTCCGGGCTCTACCGCACCGCCGACGACCGCTACCTCTCCTTCGTCATGCTCCAGCCGGCCAGGTTCTGGGCGAACGTCTGCCAGTGCCTGGGCCGGCCCGACCTCGCCGACGACCCCCGCTTCGCCACCCCCGAGTCCATCGCCCGGCACACCGACGACGCGGTGAAGATCCTGCGCGAGGTGATCGCCGCCCGCACCCTCGCCGAGTGGTCCGAGGACCTCGCCGCCCTCGACGGCCCCTGGGCCCCCGTCCAGGACACCCTCCAGGCCGCCGCCGACGCACAGGTACGCGCCAACGGCTACATCGGACAGGCAGGCGAGCTCGAACTCGTCGCCAGCCCCGTCCAGTTCGACGTCGAGGACACGCGCCTCGGCCCCGCACCGGAGTTCGCCGCGCAGACGGAGGAGATCCTCGCCGAGCTCGGCTACGACTGGGACCGCATCCTCGCCCTGAAAACGGGCGGCGCGGTCACCTGAGCCCCCCCGTGGGCTCATTCCCGCACCTTTCGTCACCTCCCTCGGACGACGGCGTCCGAGCTCCCCGAGGAGGCACCTTGCGCAGGCTGCTGATCGGCTCGGTCACCGTGGTCGCGGTGCTGTTGGCCGGCTGTTCCACCAGATCCGACGACGACAAGAACACCGACGCCGCGCAGAACGCGACCCCCGCGGCCGGAGCGTCCACCGCCTCGGCGGACTTCGGGGCCCTCAAGGACGTCTGCGGCCCCGGCGCCGCCAAGGCCTCGACCGTCCAGGGCGTCACCGACCGGTCCATCCAGGTCGGCGTCATGTCCGACGTCGGCTTCACCAAGAAGTCCGAGTTCGCCGACGCCGCCAAGGTGTTCACCGACTGGTGCAACGACGCGGGCGGCGTCAACGGGCGCACGATCAAGCCCGTCACCCGCGACACCAGGCTCATGGAGGTCCGCCAGCGGGTCCTGGAGGCCTGCAAGGCGGACTTCGCCCTCGTCGGCGGCGGCGCCGCCCTGGACAGCCTGGGCGTGCAGGACCGCCTCAAGTGCCTGCTGCCCACCTTCCCCGCCCAGTCCAGCCAGATCGGCGCCATCGGCTCCGACCTCCAGGTGATGGCCTCCCAGCCGGTGGCCGGATACTTCTCGTACGCCGGTTACTACTCCTGGCTGCTGAAGGAGAAGTACCCCGACTCCGCGCAGAAGGTCGGCATCATCTCCGGCGACTCCCCCGTCACCAAGGTGATGTCCGCCCAGTTCAAGGAGGCCGTCGCGGGCCTCGGCGGCAAGGTCGCCTACAACGACCTCTACCCGGCGGCCGGCGTCTCCGACTGGACCCCCTACGCCCAGACCCTCAAGAACAAGGGCGTCAAGGGCCTCGTCTTCCTGGGGGACTTCGCGAGCCTCGCCAAGCTGGAGCAGGCCCTCACCGACATCGGCTACACGCCCGACTGGATCGACGCCAACAGCAACGCCTACGGCCCCGCCTTCCAGCAGCTCGCCGGTGCTGCCCTGGCCCAGCAGCACAACTACGCCGAACTCTTCGCCACCGCCCCGCTGGAGAGCGCCGCGGACAACCCGGCCACCCAGCAGGTCCTCGACCTGTTCAAGAAGTACGCGCCCGGCAAACAGGTCACCTACCCCGTCCTGCGTGCCTTCTCCGCCTGGCTGCTGTTCGCCACCTCGGCCCGCGACTGCACCGAGCTGACGCGCAAGTGCGTGTACGACAACGCGCTCAAGCAGACCGACTGGACCGCCGGCGGCCTCCAGGCGCCCTTCGACCTGTCCTCGAAGCAGCCGCCCAAGTGCTACTCCGTCGTCGAGGCCACGACCAAGGGCTGGCAGCCCGCCGACTTCAAGCCCGACCAGGGCGCCTACCGCTGCGACGCGCCCGTCTACCAGTACAAGGGGAGCTACGGCGAGCCCGCCACCCTGGCCTCCGTCGGCAAGTCCCTGTCCGACCTCACCTGAATCCGCCTCACCTGAATCCGCCTCACCTGAATCCGAAGGGGAGTTGAGTGACGTGAAGGTACGCGTCGACTCCGAGCGCTGCCAGGGCCACACCCTGTGTTTCATGCGGGCGCCGGAGGTCTTCGAGCTGAGCGAGATCGACGGGCACTCCTCGCCGGCCGTCGAGGAGGTCTCCGAGGGGCAGGAGGACCAGGTCGTCGAGGCGGTCCGGTCCTGCCCCGAGCGGGCGATCAGCGTCTTCTGAACGGCCGACGGTCCATCGAGAGGAGGCACACCATGACCGACGTCACGGACGACGCCGACGAGGCCCGCAAGCAGCCGCGCGTCCACTTCGACCGGCACGCGCCCGAGTACCGCGACGAGTTCGAGGAGCAGACCCGCGCCTTCCACGAGGGCTGCCCGTTCGCCTGGTCCGACACCTACGGCGGGCACTGGGTGGCCGCGGGCAACCGCGAGCTGCTCGCCCTCGCCCGCGCCGGGCAGACGCTCTCCAACGACCACGACGTGCACGGCGAGCGGCGCGGCTACCGGGGCATCAACATCCCGCCGTCGCCCCGCGGCCGGGGCTTTCGCGGCGGTTTCCTGGAGATGGACCCGCCCGAGCAGCGCGCCTACCGCACCGCCCTCGACCCCTACCTGTCCCCGGCGGCCGTCGCCCGCTGGATCCCCTTCATCGACGAGGTGGCCCGCGCCTGCATCGACGAGCGGATCGAGAGCGGCCGGATCGACTTCGTCGACGACCTCGCCAACATCGTCCCGGCCGTCTTCACCCTCGCCATGATGGGCATCCCGCTGAAGAAGTGGGAGCTGTACAACGAACCCGCGCACGCCGGCGTCTACACCCCGCCTGACTCCCCGGAGATGGCGCGCGTGATCGAGGCCCACATGGCCATGATCAAGGACATCGGGGTCACCCTCCAGGAGGTCCGCGCCCGCCCGCGTCCCGGCCTGGCCGACGCCCTCGCCCGGATGGAGTTCGACGGGGAGGCCCCCTCCGACGCGGACCTCGTCGGCGCGCTCGCCCTGCTCATCGGCGGCGGCTTCGACACCACCACCGCGCTCACCGCGCACGCCCTGGAGTGGCTCTCCCAACACCCCGACGAGCGAGCCCGGTTGAACCGTGACCGGGACGCCCTGCTCGACTCCGCGACCGAGGAGTTCCTGCGCTACTTCACCCCGGCGCCCGGCGACGGACGGACGGTCGCGCAGGACTGCGAGATCGCGGGCGCCGAACTGAAGGAGGGCGACCGGCTCTGGCTGTCCTGGGCGATGGCCAACCGCGACCCGGCCGTCTTCACCGACCCCGACCGCATCGACCTGGCCCGCAGCGGCAACCGGCACACCGCCTTCGGCCTCGGCATCCACCGCTGCATCGGCTCCAACGTGGCCCGTACGGTCTTCAAGCGGATGCTCCTCCAAGTCCTCGACCGCATCCCCGACTTCGTCTGCGACCCCGAGGGCGCCGTCCACTACGAGACCATCGGCGTCATCCAGGGCATGCGCCGCCTCCCGGCTGCCTTCACCCCCGGCCGACGCAGCGGCCCCAGCCTGGAGGAGACCCTCGTCACCCTCCAACGGGCCTGCGACGAACAGGGGTTGGCGGAGCCGATCACGGTGCGCAAGGCGGAGGCGAAGATCCGTTGAGCACCGCCCCCGAGGAGAACGCCCGTCCGCAGCCGCAGACGAGCCAGGAGACCGAGTTCTTCTGGACCTCCGGCCGCGACGGGCGGCTCCGTTTCCAGTCCTGCACGGCCTGCGCGGCGCTGATCCATCCGCCGCAGCCGGTCTGCCGCCACTGCCGGTCGCACGCCACCGAGGTCCGCGAGGTCTCCGGCCGGGCGACCCTCATCGGCTTCTCGGTCAACCACCGCTTCCCCTTCCCCGGCCTGCCCACCCCCTTCGTCGTCGCCCAGGTGGCGATCGAGGAGGACCCCCGGGTCCGGCTGACCACCGACGTCGTCGACTGCGCACCGCAGGACCTGCGCCTCGGGATGCGCATGGAGGTGGTCTTCGAGCAGGCGGGCGAGGCCTGGCTGCCCCTGTTCCGCCCCACGGCCGACCAACCGCCCCCGGCTCCGCTCCCGGCCGACGACCCGCCGCCCGAGCGGATCGGCGACCGCCTCCGCAAGCCCCTGAAGGGGCCCAGGTTCGAGGAGCGGGCGGTGATCAGCGGCGCGGGCGCCTCCCGCCTCGGCCGCCGTCTGATGGTCCCGCCCCTCGAACTGACCGTGGAGGCCTGCGAGAAGGCCGTCGCCGACGCCGGACTCGCCTTCGACGACATCGACGGCCTCTCCACCTACCCCGGCGGCGGAAACCTCGGCGGCTTCGCCGAAGGCGGCGTCACCGCCCTGGAGTCGGCCCTCGGCATCCGCCCGGTCTGGCACAACGGCGCCGGGGAGACCTTCGGCCCCGGCGGCTCGGTGATCTCCGCGATGCTCGCCGTCGCCGCCGGCCTCGCCCGCCATGTGCTGTGCTTCCGCACGGTGTGGGAGGCGACGTACGCCGAACTGATCCGGCAGGGGAGGATCGCGCTGCCCGAAGGGGTGGGCCCCGACGGCTGGTTCAAGCCCTTCGGGGCCGTCTCGCCCGCGATCATGCTGGCGATGAACGCCCAGCGCCATATGCACCGCTACGGCTCCACCCGGGAGACCCTCGGCTGGATCGCCCTCAACCAGCGCGCGGGCGCCGCCCTCCACCCCGACGCGATCTACCGCGACCCGCTCACCATGGACGACTACCTGTCCGCCCGCACCATCACCACCCCCTTCGGCCTCTACGACTGCGACGTCCCCTGCGACGCGGCGACGGCCGTGATCGTCTCCGCCGTGGAGACCGCGCCGGACCTGCCGAAGCCCGCCGTCAGGGTGGAGGCCGTCGGCACCCAGATCGTCGAGCGCCCCGAGTGGGACCAGGCGTCCCTCACCCACGAACCCCAAGTACTCGGCCAGGCAGCCCACTTGTGGACCCGGACCGAACTGCGCCCCGCCGACGTCGACGTGGCGCTGCTGTACGACGGCTTCACCTTCAACTGCCTGTCCTGGCTGGAGGCGCTCGGCTTCTGCGGCATCGGCGAGGCCCGCGACTTCCTGGACGGCGGCAAGAACATCGCCCGCGACGGGGTGATCCCGCTCAACCCGCACGGCGGACAGCTCTCCCACGGCCGCACCCACGGCATGGGCCTGCTGCACGAGGCGGTGCTCCAGCTGCGCGGCGACGCCGGCGCGCGACAGGTGCCGGGGGCGCGCACCGCCGTGGTCTCCAGCGGCGGGCTCACCCCCGGCGGCGTACTCCTGCTCAGGACGGACGGATGACCTCGACCGAACCCGAACTCGCCGGCGCCGTGCACCGACGGATCGTCGACGTGCACGGCGTCCCCGCCTCCGCGCTGGTCGCCGAGGCCCCCCGCCCGCAGGCGGTGATCGTGGCCCTGCACGGCGGCGCCACCACCTCCGCCTACTTCGACCACCCCGGCCACCCACGGCTCTCCCTCCTGCGCACCGCCGTCGCGGCCGGGTTCACCGTGATCGCCCTGGACCGCCCGGGCTACGGAAGTTCGGCCGGGCACGAGGAGCGGATGCGGACGCCCGAGCAGCGCACGGACTTCGCGTTCACGGCCGTGGACGCCTTCCTGACAGGACGCGAGCGGGGGCTCGGCGTGTTCCTGTGGGCGCACTCGGCCGGCTGCGAACTCACCGTCCGCATGGCAAGCGACCCGCGCGGAGCGGACCTGCTGGGCGTGGAGCTGGCCGGCATGGGCCGCATCCACCACCCCAACGCCGTACGGGCGATGGAGGAGTGGCGGCGCGATCCGACCCGCACCCGCCCCAACCTCCGCCGGGCCCTGTGGCATCCGCCGCACGCCTATCCGGCCGACGTCCACGGCGGCCGGACCATCGGCTCGGCCTCGCCCGCCTACGAGGGTCATCGGGAGGGCTGGCAGGAGGAGTTCGCGCGGCTCGCGGCGCTAGTCCCGGCGCCGGTGCACCTCACCCTCGCCGAGTACGAGCAGGTGTGGACGAACGGCCCCGAGGGCCTGGCCGACCTCGCCTCCCTGTTCACCGGCTCGTCCCGGCTCGTCCGGCACGAGCAGGCGGGCGCCGGACACAACACCAGCGTCGGCCGCACCGCCCTCGCCTACCATCTGCACGTTCTCGCCTTCGTCGAGGAGTGCGCGCTCGGCGTGCGGGCGCTGCCCTCGCAGGACGGCAGCCATGGGTGAGGCCTCGGACACGGCGCTGCTCCTCGTCCGGCTGGTGCTGGGCGCGGTGATGGTCGCGCACGGCTGGAACCACTGGCGCGGGGGAGGCGGCATCACGGGCACCGCGGGCTGGTTCGGCGGCCTCGGCCTGACCCGTCCCCGGCTCCAGGCCTGGCTGAGCGTCCTCACCGAACTCGGCGCGGGCGTCCTGCTGTCGGCCGGACTCCTCACCTCCCTGGCCTGCGCGGCCGTGCTGTCGGTGATGCTGGTGGCAGGACTGCTCGCCCACCGCCGCAACGGCTTCTTCGTCTTCAAGGAGGGGTACGAGTACGTCCTCGTCCTGGGCGTCCTCGCCCTGGCGCTGGGGGCATGGGGGCCGGGGGCGTACGCGCTCGACGAGGCCGCGGACATCCCGGTGACCGGATGGGCGGGCGCGGGCGTGGTGCTCGGACTGGGTACCGTCGCGACGGCCGGACTCCTGGCCGTGTTCTGGCGCCCCGCGAAGAGCCCTGTGAAAGCGAGCGCCGCGAAAGAGAGCGCCGCGAAAGAGAGTTGAGGACAGTGGAGAAACCCATGCGCGTCGGCTTCATCGGCCTGGGCAGCCAAGGTGCGCCCATGGCCCGCAGGATCGTCGAGGCGGGCCACCAGACCACCCTGTGGGCCCGACGGCCCGCCGCCCTCGCCCCGTTCGCCGACACCGCCGCCAAGACCGCCGGCTCACCGGCCGAACTCGCCGCCGCCAGCGACCTGGTGTGCCTGTGCGTGGTCGCCGACGCCGACGTGGAGCAGGTCGGCGAGGCGGTGCTCACGGGACTGCGGCCGGGCGGGATCGTCGCCGTGCACTCCACCGTCCACCCCGACACCTGCCGTCGCCTCGCCCGCCGCGCGGCGGCCCAGGGCGTGGCGGTGCTCGACGCCCCCGTCAGCGGCGGCGGCCGGGCGGCCGAACAGGGTTCCCTGGTGGTCATGGCGGGCGGCGACGCGGAGGTGCTCGACGCCTGCCGTCCGGTGTTCTCCGCCTACGGCGATCCGGTCGTCCATCTCGGCCCCGTGGGCTCCGGCCAGATCGCCAAGCTGCTCAACAACCTGCTTTTCACCGCCCAGTTGGGGCTCGCCGCGGACGCCTTCGCGCTGGGCGACCGGCTCGGCCTGGACCCGGCGGGCCTCGGCCGGATCCTGCCCCGCGGCAGCGCCGCCAGCTTCGCCCTGGAGCGGCTCGCCGACGCGGGCGGCTCCCTCGACCGCATCGGCGCCCACGCGGGCGGCCTGCTCGCCAAGGACGTACGGCTGTTCGCGGAGGTCGCGGAAGCCGCCGAGGCGGCAGCGGGCGAGCAGGGAGCGGCGGGGCCGGGAGCGGTCGGGCCGGGATCGGTCGAGGCGGCCGCCCGCGCCGCCTTGACCGCGATGGGACGGTGACCCGCGCTCCGGTGACCCGCGGCCCGGTGGAGACGGTGGGGTGGAGACGGTGTGGTGGCCCGGTGGGCGACGAACGCCCCGGAATCCGCCGGTCCCTACCCCTCGCCCTGCCGGGGCGGCCGTACGTACTGTGAGCGGGCACCCGTCCAACGACGGAAAGGGGCGCTCCGTGGTGTCGGCTCGGCGTGAGGAGATCCTTGAGGCGGCGCTTGAGGTGTTCGCCACGCGCGGGTTCAAGGGCGCCTCGATCGACGCGGTCGCCGAACGGGCCGGGCTCACCCGGCAGGGCGTCCTGCACTACTTCCCCAGCAAGAAGCGGCTGCTCCTGGAGCTGCTGAACTTCCGCGAGCAGCTCAACCGGGAGCATCTGGCCGACCGCAACGTGGGCAGGGTGGGCGAGGACTGGGCCGGCGACTTCGCCGCGGCCGTCGCCTTCGAACAGGGCCACCCCTCCCTCGCCCAGGTGCACAGCGTGGTGCTCGCCGAGGCGGTCACCGGCCAGGAACCCGCCCGCGCATACGTCCGCGACCGCTGTCGCTCCCTCCAGGACCACCTCACCGAGCACCTTCTCGAGCGGTACGGGGAGCGGCTGCCGAGCGGCCTGGACGCCCGTACCGGCGCGGCCGCCGTCCTCGCCCTCATCGAGGGCGTCCACCAGCTGTGGCTGGTCGACCAGGACGCCGACCGCTACCCGGAGGTCGTGCGCGAGACGCTGTCGGTCCTCCTCGGAGCCGACCCCGATCTCGAATCCGGCCCCGATCTGAGCGCCGCCCCCGATCTGAGGGCCGACCTCGATCTGAGCGCCGACCTCGACCTCAACTCCCGGTCGTGAACGGGTAGATGCGGGTGAAGTCCGCGCCAGGCCGTTGCGCCGAGAACGCCTCCCACACCGCGTCCGTCACCGCGGCCACCGCCGCCGCCCCGCCCTGCTCGGCCACCTCGCGCAGATACAGCCGTACGTCCTTCGCCATCAGCGTGTTGCTGAAGCCGGAGGCGTAGCGGCCGGTCAGCACCTCGTCGGGGAACTTGTCGGCGGTGGCCCCGCTGCGCCCGCTGGAGGCGTTGAGGACCTCCAGCATCAGCGCCGGGTCCAGCCCGGCGGAGGCGCCGAAGGCGACGGCCTCGCTGGTCGCGGCGAGCGCGGTGGCGGCCAGGAAGTTGTTGGCGAGCTTCAGCGCCTGCGCCTGTCCGGGCCGGCTCCCGACCCGTCGGCGGCGGTCGCTGAGCCCCGCCAGCACCGGCTCGACGTGCGCGCAGTCGTCGTCCGTGCCCGCGTACATGACCATCAGGGTGCGTCTGCGGGCTCCCGCCACCCCGCCCGACACCGGTGCGTCCACGTACGCCAGGCCCGTCGCGGCCAGGCGGCGGGCCGCCGACACGCCGACCGTGGAGGTGTCCACGACATGCGTCAGCCGTCGGTCGCGGACGGCGACGAGATCGCCTACGACCGTCTCGCAGACCGGTCCGTCGGGCAGGCTGAGCACGACGACGTCGGTGTCCCGGGCGAGGTCGGCCGGGCTCGGCGCCCAGCGGGCCCCCAGCGGGGTGCGGGCCGGGCCCGCGGCGTCGTGGGCCACCACCTCGAAGCCCGCCCGGACGAGGTTCGCGGCCAGCGCGCCGCCCATGTTGCCCAGGCCCACGAAGCCGACCACGGGCCGCTTCACCGGGTCTCCCGCGCGGTGCGCACCTCGCGGATGACCGAGCGGGCCGCGTTGCCGGCGGGGGCGCCGCAGTACGCGGTGATCTGGAACAGCAGCTCGTTCACCTCGTCGTCGCTCACGCCCGCGTTCGGGCTGGCGCGCAGATGGATGCGGAACTCGTCCATCCGGCCGGTCGCGGCCGTCATCGCCAGCACCAGCAGGCTGCGGTCGCGGGGGGCGAGCGGGCCGCCGCGCGCCCAGACGCCCCAGGCTATGGCGGTCAGGTAGTCCTGGTACTCGGGCGGCACCGGATCCCCGGGTGGAGCCGCCCGGCTCCCGTCGTCGCCGATGATCTCGGCCCGCACCGCCCGCGCGGCCCGCTGCCAGTCGCCGTCGTACATCAGCCGTCTCCCTACTCTCCGTAAAACGTTCAGTACAGGCGTGCGCTGACGGTCTTGAGCTGGGCGTACTCGTGCAGGGCGGCCAGGCCCTTCTCGCGTCCGTAGCCGCTCTGCTTGTAGCCGCCGAACGGGGTCTCCACGGTCAACGGGCCTCCGTTGACAGCGACTTGACCGGCGTCGATGCGCTCGGCCAGGCGCAGCCCGCGGGCCAGGTCGCCGCTCCACACCGCGGCGACGAGCCCGTAGTCGGTGTCATTGGCGAGGGCGAGCGCGTCGGCCTCGTCGCGGAAGGGCAGCGTGACCAGCACCGGCCCGAAGACCTCCTCGCGGGCCAGGCGCGCGCCCGGGTCGACGCGGGCGTACACGGTGGGCCGTACGTACAGTCCACGGGCCGCCGGGCCGTCGGTGTACGGGCCGCCGCCGGTCACCGGGACGGGCGAGTCGGCGTCCGTGAGGAAGCCGAGGACCTTCCGGTACTGCGCCTCGGTGATCAGCGGGCCGAAGTCCACGCCGGGCCGGAGCTTCTCGACGGCGGCGACGACCCGGTCCACCACCTCGTCGTGGACGCTCTCCTCCACCAGCAGCCGGGTGGCGGCCGAGCACACCTGCCCGGAGTTGGCCGCGAGCGCCGTCACGACCGCGTCGACCGCACGGTCCAGATCCGCGTCGGCGAACACCAACAGCGGTGACTTGCAGCCCAGTTCGAGGGTGAGCGGGACGAGCCGGGCCGCCGCGACGCCGGCCAGCAGCCGTCCGGTGGCCACCGATCCGGTGAAGGCGAGCCGCCGTACCCCGGGATGCGCGGCGAGCGCGGCGCCCGCCTCGGGCCCGGTGCCGGTGACCACGTTCAGGATCCCGTCCGGCAGCCCCGCCCGGGAGGCGAGCCGCGCCAGGCGCAGGGTCGAGACGGAGGTGAACTCCGAGGGCTTGGCCACCACCGCGTTCCCCATCGCCAGCGCGGGGGCGAGGGCCCGGCACGCCTGGTTCAGGGGCAGGTTCCACGGGGTGACGACCCCGACGACGCCGTACGGCTCGTAGCGCGTGTACGTGTGGACGCCCGCGCCCTGCTCGATGACTCCGCCCTGTCCGGCGGCCCGTACGACGCCCGCGTAGTAGCGGAAGTACTGCGCCGACAGGTCGATCTCCAGGCGGAGTTGGGCCGTGACCTTGCCCGTGCACGCCCGCTCCAGCCGCATCAGCGTCTCGGCGTCCTCGGCGATCAGGTCGGCGATTCGGTGCAGTACGGCCCCGCGCGCGGCGGGGGAGAGGTCGGCCCACTCGCGCCGGGCCCGCTCGGCGGCCGCCACGGCCCGGTCCACGTCGGCCGGGCCGCCCGCGGCGATCTCGTCGCCGCGCTCGCGGGTGGCCGGGTCGAGCGTGGGCAGCCAGGCCCGGTCGGCCGGCTCGGCGTCCTCGCCGTCGATCCAGTGCTGGTGGCGGGCGGTGGCGGTCACGTGGGTCCTCCCTCGGCCTGCGGTGAGAGCTGTACTGACGATAAGCGGAAACGGTATTCTCCTCAAGAGAGATCACTGTTATCTTGGCGGGGTCAACCGACCGGAGGTTCCGTTCCATGGCGCACTTCCCGAAGCCCTCCGAGGGCAGCTGGACCGAGCACTTCAAGATCGACACCGAGCCGGTCTCGTACGCGGACTCGATCTCACCGGAGCACTACGAGCTCGAACGCGACGCCATCTTCCGCCGGACCTGGCTGAACGTCGGGCGCGTGGAGCAACTCCCGCGCAAGGGGAGCTACTTCACCAAGGAGCTGGACGCCGCCCGTGCATCCGTCATCGTGGTGCGCGGCACGGACGGGGAGGTGCGCGCCTTCCACAACGTCTGCCGGCACCGCGGCAACAAGCTCGTGTGGGACGACTTCCCCCGCGAGGAGACCAAGGGCAACTGCCGCGCCTTCACCTGCAAGTACCACGCCTGGCGCTACGACCTCGAGGGCAAGCTCACCTTCGTCCAGCAGGAATCGGAGTTCTTCGACCTCGACAAGTCGCGCTACGGGCTGCTGCCGGTGCACGCCGAGGTGTGGGAGGGCTTCATCTTCGTCAACCTCGACCCCGACAACACCACGTCACTGAAGGACTACCTCGGCCGGTTCGGCCAGGGCATCGAGGGCTACCCGTTCCACAAGCTCACCCAGGTGCACAAGTACCGCGCCGAGATCGGCAGCAACTGGAAGCTGTTCATCGACGCGTTCGCCGAGTTCTACCACGCGCCGATCCTGCACTCCGGCCAGTACGTGGCCGACGAGGCCGCCAAGATCAAGAAGTACGGCTACGAGGCGCTGTCGTACGACATCGACGGCCCGCACAGCATGGTCTCCTCCTGGGGCGGCATCGCCCCGCCGAAGGCCCGGGCGATGGTCAAGCCGATCGAACGGGCCCTGCGCAGCGGCCTGTTCGGCCCCTGGGAGGAGCCCGACATCGGGCTCACCACCGAGCAGCTGCCGCCCGCGATCAACCCGACCCGCAGCAAGGTCTGGGGCATGGACTCCTTCGTGTTCTTCCCCAACTTCATGCTGCTGGTGTGGCGGCCCAACTGGGTGCTGACCTACCACTACTGGCCCACCTCGCACCACACCCACATCTTCGAGGGCACCGCCTACTTCGTGCCGCCGCAGAACGCCTTCCAACGGCTCCAGCAGGAGCTGGCGGTGGTGTCGTTCAAGGAGTACGGACTGCAGGACGGCAACACCCTGGAGGCCACCCAGACCATGCTGGAGTCGCGCACGCTGGACGAGTTCCCGCTCTGCGACCAGGAAGTGCTGCTGCGCCATCTGCACACCACCGCGCGGAAGTTCGTGGATTCCTACGCCAAGCAGCCGTCCACCGCGTCCTGACGTCCAGCGAGCAGACAGGGAGATCCCCGACATGGCCAACGTCTTTCCCGCCGACTTCGCCGCGCTCGAACCGTACGCGGACTGGGCGCTCCAGGGCGAGCGCGCCCGCTACGCCAAGCGGGTCGCCAGCTCCATGGAGGAGCTCCAGGCCTTCTACGACGTGGCGTTCCCGCTCCTGGACAAGGGGACGGAGTATCTGGAGAAGGTGACGCTCGACGGCATCGGCGACGAGGACAAGCACCTGCTGTGGGCGTTCTGCTCCCTGGTGACCGTCGCCTTCCCGGTGGAGGCGTGGGGACAGCCGCGCGTCCCGGACAGCGGACCCTCCAGCATCGACGCCGTCGTCGAGCCGGTCGTGTGATGGCCGGACGTGAGGAGCGGCCGCCGGTGCTGCTGCGCGCGGCCCGGCTGCTCGACGTCGACAAGGGCGAACTCGTCGAGCCCGGCGAGCTGTTGGTGGTGGGCGAGCGCATCGCCGAGGTGGGGCGGCCGGCCCGGCTGCCCGAGGACACGGTGGTGCACGACCTCGGGGACGTCACCCTGCTGCCGGGCCTGATGGACATGGAGGTCAACCTCTTCCTCGGCGGCCCCGACCACCGCAGTCCGCTCATCCCGGTCCAGGAGGACCCCGCCGTACGGACCCTGCGCGCGGTCGCCAACGCCCGCCGTACGCTCCACCGCGGCTACACGACCGTACGCAACCTCGGTCTGTTCGTGCAGACCGGCGGCGTGCTCCTGGACGTCGCGCTGAAGAAGGCGATCGACCTGGGGTGGGTGGAGGGGCCGCGGATCGTGCCCGCGGGGCATGCGATCGCCCCGACCGGCGGGCATCTCGACCCGACCATGTTCCAGGCCTTCGCCCCCGGCGTGCTGCCCCTCACCGTGGAGGAGGGCATCGCCGACGGGGTGTCCCAGGTGCGCAGGGCGGTCCGTTACCAGCTCAAGTACGGGGCCCGGGTCATCAAGGTGTGCGCGTCCAACGGGGTCATGTCGCACACCGGGCCCGCGGGCGCCCAGCAGTACTCGGACGAGGAGCTGCGCGCCGCCGTCGACGAGGCGCACCGGGCGGGCGTGAAGGTCGCCGCGCACTGCATGGGCGACTCGGCGATCCGGTCCGCCGTCGAGGCCGGCGTCGACTGCATCGAGCACGGCTTCCTCGCGAGCGACGCCACCCTCGACCTGATGGTGGAACGCGGCACCTTCCTGGTGGCCACCACCTATCTGACCGAGGGCATGAACACCGAGCACGCCGACCCGGCCCTCCAGGCGAAGGCCGCCGAGGTCTTCCCGCGCGCCCGGGAGTCCACCGCCCGGGCGATCCGGCGCGGCGTCAGGATCGCGCTCGGCACCGACGCGCCCGCGATCCCGCACGGCCGGGGCGCCAAGGAGCTGCTCGCCCTGGCCGAGAGGGGCATGCGCCCGCTGGACGCGCTGCGCGCCGCCACCGTCGTCGCCGCCGACCTGATCGACGCCGACGACCGGGGCCGGCTGAGGGAGGGCCTGCTCGCGGACGTCGTCGCCGTGCCGGGCGACCCGCTCGCCGACCTCTCCGTCACGGAACAGGTGTCCTTCGTGATGAAGGGCGGACAGGTCTACCGGGACGACCGGCGCGGCGCCTGACCGGTGAGAGCCGAGTGAGTGCAGTGAGAGTGCAGTGAGAGTGAGGAGGCTGCGATGTACGACTACGTCGTCGTCGGCGCCGGATCGGCGGGGTGCGTGCTGGCCGACCGGCTCTCGCGCGACCCCGGGGTGCGGGTGCTGCTCGTCGAGGCGGGCGGCGCCGACCGGCACCCCTATCTGAGAATCCCCAAGGGGGTCGGGAAGCTGTTCGGCGACCCCGCCTTCTCCTGGCACTACCGCACCCGCCCGCTGCGCGAGGGCGGCAACCCGGAGGTGTGGGTGCGCGGCAAGGTGCTGGGCGGCTCCAGCTCCGTCAACGGCATGGTCTACAACCGGGGGAGCCGGGCCGACTGGGACGCCCTGGAGCGGCTCGGCAACCCCGGCTGGGGCTGGGACGCGATCCTGCCCGCCTTCCGCGCGATGGAGGACAACGCGCTGGGCGCCACGGACACCCGGGGCACGGGCGGCCCCCTGCATGTGTCCGGTGTCCGCGACCCCGACCCGCTCTGCGACGAACTCGTCGCCACCGGCGGGGCGTTGGGCCTGCGGACCGTCACCGACGTGAACGAGGACGACGGCGAGCGCATCGGCTACGCCATGGCCACCGTCAAGGCCGGCCAACGCTTCAGCGCCGCCCGCGCCTTCCTCCGCCCGGCCCGCTCCCGCCCCAACCTCGCCGTCGCCGTCGGCGCCACCGCGCTGCGCGTCCTGTTCGACGGCGACAAGGCCGTCGGCGTCCGGGTGCGCACCGCGGGGGGCGCCGAGGAGGACGTACGGGCCGCCCGTGAGGTCGTCCTCAGCCTCGGCAGCCTCGGCACGCCCAAGCTGCTCCAGGTCTCCGGCGTCGGCCCCGCCGACGTCCTGCGGTCCGCCGGCGTCGACGTCCGCCTGGACCGGCCGCAGGTCGGCGCGCGCCTGCGCGAACACCGGTGCCTGGCCCTGCGGTTCCGCCTCAACGCCCCGCTCGGCGTCAACCGCCGCCTCGCCACCCCGGCCGCCCGGGCCCGTACCGGGGCCGGCTATCTCCTCACCCGCAAGGGCCCGCTGGCCCGGCCCGCCTACGACGTGATCGGCTTCCTCAAGACCCGGCCGGAGCTCGACCGCCCCGACGCCGAGGTCCTGCTCGCCCCCTGGTCCCTCGGCGCGCTCGCACCGGGCAAGCCGGCGGCCGTGGAACGGGAGCCCGGGGTGTCCGCCTGCGCGATGGTGCTGCGGCCCACCTCGGAGGGGTCCCTGGCGATCACCTCGGCCGACCCGGACGGCGGCCTGGACATCGACCCCGGGTACTGGCGCACGGCCCACGACCGCCAGGTCGGCGTCGATCTCTTCCGGCGGCTGCGGGAGTTCTTCGCGGCCGAGCCGATCGCCTCCCGGATCAGACGGGAGACGTTTCCCGGGCCGGGCGTGGAGAGCGACGAGGAGATCATCGGCTCCTCTCTCGACGGCGGCTACTGCGGCTTCCACGCGATCGGCACCTGCGGGATGGGCGCCGCGCCGGACGACGTGACCGACGCCCGGCTGCGGGTCCGCGGGGTCGACGGTCTCCGGGTCGTCGACGCCTCCGTACTGCCCGTGATGGTCGCCGGGAACCTCAACGGGCCCGTGATGGCGATGGCCTGGCGGGCGGCGGGGTTCATCCTCGACGAGAGCTGAGACGCGAGTCGGGCCGGGCCGGGACGGGACGCGAGTCGGGGGGGCCGGGGCGCCCCGGACCCCCCGGCGGCCTGGACGGCCTCCTCGGCAGGTTCCTCGGGCAGTTCAGACGCGGGACGGGCTGAACGCCGGCCCGCGCTGCGGGCTGCCGCTCGGACGCCGCACCCGCAGGAACTCCGCCATCGCCTCCACCTGCCGCATCCCCTGCGCCGAAGCGTCCTCGTAGACCCGCAGGTCCACGGCCACCCCCGAATGCGCCGCGCGGGTGGCGAACGACAGGGCGTCGTCCAGCAGGACCTCCGTGCCCGCCGCGTGCAGCTGGATCGGCGGCAGCCCGTGCAGATTGCCGTGCAGCGGGCTGAGCAGCGGGTTGCTGCGGGACGCGGCTCCCGCGTACGCGGCCGCCCGCACCGGCAGCGACTCGGCGTCCACCGTGCGGTCGGCGGCCGCGTTGAGCAGCAGACTCGGCGCGTCCAGAGTGAAGTCGAGGAGCGGGGAGGCGAGCACCGCGCAGGAGGGCGGCGCGGCGCCCTCGTCGCGCAGCCGCAGCAGCAGTCCGGCGGCGAGCGCCGCGCCCAGCCGCTTGCCGGCCACCGCCACCGCGCCGCCCTGGGCCCGGCAGTGCTCCCAGGCCGCGTACACGTCGTCGAGCGCCTGCGGGAACCGGGGCCGGTAGCGGGCGCAGACCACCGCGTACCCGGTGGAGCGGGCCAGCTCGCGCGCGGTGGGCAACGCGTCCTGCGGGGTGCCCGCGAGCCGCGGGTCCCCGTGCAGAAACAGCACCGTCTGCTCCACGGCGCCCTGGCCGGGTCGCACCTCCGGCCCGAACGGACCTTCCTCGACGCGGACTTCACTTGCCACGGGACATCACCCTCTCGGCCGCTTCCCAGTGTTCGTCGGCAACCCACAGCCGGGCGAAGGCCGCGGCGGCCTCCTCCGGAGCGCGCGCGAGGGTGACCAGTCTCTTGATCTCGCGGGCCTGCTCGGTGGCCAGTCCCCGCGCCAACTCCCGCCAGGCGGCCGGGAATCCGGCGCGCGGCAGGACCACGTCGACCAGGCCCGCCCGCTCGGCCTCGGCCGCGTCCAGCACCCGGCCGGAGCCGGCCAGCAGCAGCGCCCGCCCCGGACCCACCAGTCGGGCCAGCCGCTCGGCTCCGCCCCAGGCCGGCACGATCGCCAGCCGGGACTGGGTGAAGCCGATGCGGACGTCCTCGGCGGCGACGCGGACGTCGGCGGCGACCGCCACCTCCGCGCCCCCGCCCAGCGCGTGCCCGTTGAGCGCGGCCACGACCGGCCCCGGGAACGCGGCGATCCGGTCGCACACGGCCCGCATCCGCAGCGCCATCGCGGCCGCTTCCGGCTCGGTGCGCAGCCGCGCCAGCTCCTTCAGGTCGCCGCCGGACACGAACGCCCTGTCGCCCGCCCCGGTGACCGCCAGCGCGAGCGCGCCCTCGGCCGCGTCCAGGGCCTTCTCCAACTCGGCCATGGTGGCCAGGTCGATGGCGTTGCGGGCGTGCGGCCGGTCGATCGTGACGACGGCGAGACCGTCCTCCAGCTCCAGTTCCACCATGTCAGTCCTCGTACTCCACGGTCACGTCCGGTGCGGTCGGCTCGGCCTGGCAGGTGAGCACATACCCCTCGGCGACCTCGTCGGCGTCGAGGGCGTTGTTCACCCGCATCTTTGCTTCCCCCGCGGTGAGCCGTGCCATGCAGGTGGCGCAGTCCCCGGACTCGCAGGAGAAGGGCGGGGTGAAGCCGGCCCGGCGGGCGCTCTGCAGCAGGGACTCGCCGGGCCGCAGGGGCACGGAACGCCGCTGACCGCGCAGAACGACGGTGACCGAGCCCGCGACGGGAGCGTCCTCGGGTACGGGAGCGTCCTCGGGTACGCGAGAGTCTTCTGGTACCCGAGAGTCCTCGGGTGCGGGAGCGTCCTCGGGTACGGGTGTGTCGCTCACCGGAGCGAACCGCTCGACGAAGACGCGCGCCCCGGCCACCCCGTGCGCGGACAGGGTGTCCTCGACCAGCGCCATGAAGGGCTCCGGCCCGCAGAGGTAGAAGTCCGCCGGGCCGTCGGCCAGTTCGAGGATCTCCTCCCGGGTGACCAGACCGTCCCGGTCGTCGAGGTGGTGGCGCAGGGTGAGCCGTCCGGGACGGCGGCCGGCGAGCGCGTCCAGCTCAGCGCGGAAGATCGCGTCCGGTGCGCTGCGGTGGGCGGCCAGCAGCCGCACCGGTCGGCCGGTCGTCGCCAGCGCGCTCTTGACCAGGGAGAACACGGGCGTGATCCCACTGCCCCCGGCGAAGGCGACGAGCGGCCGGACGTCTGCGTCGCTGTCGCCGCCGTCGCCGCGCAGGCAGAAGGATCCGCTCGGCCCGCTGGCCTCCAGCACGTCCCCCGGCCGCAGCTCGTCGTGCATCCAGCCGGAGACCAGCCCGCCCGGCACCCGCTTGACGGTCACGCACAGCTCCCCGTCCGTGTCGGGCGAGCTCGACATCGAGTAACTGCGCAGGGTTCCGCACGCCTTGAACGTCAGGAACTGCCCGGCCCGGTAGGGAAAGCCGGCGTCGAGGGCGAAGGTGCGCACATCCGGCGTCTCGTCGACGATCCGGGTGATCCGCACCGGATGGAAGCCGTGGTCACGTGCCATGTATGGAACTTACCTTCTCGCTGTGCGAGAGTGCAATTCTCGTGCAGTGCTCTCATGCAGTGCTCTCATGCGGCGCTCTCATACAGCGCCCTCATGCAGCGAGGAGGCGATCCCTGTCATGCCGACGTTCCCTTCCGGCGCACTGCGGTCGGTGCCGCCCGAACTGGTCGAGCGCTACGAGTCCGAGGGGTGGTGGACCGGTGAGGCCCTGGGCGACCTGCTGGCGAAGGGGCTCGCCGCGGCGGGCGGGACCGAGTTCCGTGTGCACTCCGAGGTGCGGCCCTGGACGGGCACGTTCGCGCAGGTCGAGCGGGTGGCCCGGCGGCTGGCCGGCGGACTGCGGGCGCGCGGCGTGGGGCCCGGCGACGCGGTGGTGATGCAGCTGCCCAACTGGATGGAGGCGGCGGCCGTCTTCTGGGCCTCGGCCTTCCTCGGCGCGGTGGTCGTCCCGGTCGTGCACTTCTACGGCCCGAAGGAGGTCGGCTACATCGTCGAGGCCGTCCGCCCCAAGGCCTTCTTCGCGGCCGAGCGCTTCGGGCGCCTGGCCTTCAGCCCCGAACTGTGCGCGTCCGTGCCGGTCGTGGGCGTCGTCGGCCGGGACTTCGACGACCTGCTCGCCGACGAGCCGCTGGCCGGCGTTCTTCCCGTCGACCCGGACGCGCCCGCCCTGATCGCCTTCACCTCCGGCACCACCCGCGACCCCAAGGGCGTGATCCACAGTCATCGCACCCTCGGCTTCGAGACCCGCCAACTGGCCGCGAGCTACCCGCCCGACCGGGGCAGGCAGTTCACGGTCGCCCCGGTCGGCCACTTCATCGGCATGGTCAACGCCTTCCTGATCCCCGTGCTCGACGGCGCCCCGGTCAACCTCGGCGACACCTGGAACCCCGCGCAGGCCCTCGCGCTGATGAAGGACGAGGGGCTGACCGTCGGAGGCGGGGCGACGTACTACATGACGAGCCTGCTGGACCACCCCGACTGCACGCTCGAGCACCTCGCCCGGCTGCGCTACGCCGGCCTCGGCGGCGCGTCCGTCGCCTCCGCCGTGACCACCCGGCTGGAGGGCCTGGGGATCAGGGTGTTCAGGGCGTACGGCTCCACCGAGCACCCCTCGGTGACCTGCACCCCGTACGACGGAACGGCGGCGAAGCGGCTGCACACCGACGGAGTCCCGCTGCCCGGCGTGGAGTTGAGGCTCGCGAAGGACGGCGAGATCCTCACCCGCGGCCCCGACCTCTGCCTCGGCTACACCGACCCCGCGCTCACCGCGGCCGCGTTCGACGAGGACGGCTGGTACCGCACCGGAGACATCGGCGTCCTGGACCCCGCAGGGTGGCTGTCGATCACCGACCGCAAGTCCGACGTCATCATCCGGGGCGGGGAGAACATCAGCGCCCTGGAGGTCGAGGAGATCCTGCTGGGCCTGGCCGGGGTGGCGGAGGCCGCCGTCGTCGCCGTACCCGATCCCCGGCTGGGGGAGCGGGCCGTGGCCGTGCTGCGGATGCTGCCGGGCTGGTCGGCGCCGGTCCTGTCCGAGCTGCGGCTGCACTTCGAACGGGCGGGGCTGGCCCGGCAGAAGTGGCCCGAGCGGGTCCACCGGGTCGACGACTTCCCGCGCACCCCGAGCGGGAAGGTCAAGAAGTTCGTGCTCCGGCAGAAGCTCGGCGAGGACATTGCCACTCCCCTCAAGTGAGAATACGATTCTCGCGATCAGTGAAGGAGGATCTCTCATGCCCTCTCGCGACGTCGCGTATCCGCTCTTCGACGCGGACAACCACCTCTACGAGACCCAGGAAGCGCTCACCAGACACCTCCCCAAGGAGTACGACGGGGCCATCGAGTACGTGACCGTCCGCGGCCGCACGAAGATCGCGATCCGCGGACAGATCAGCGAGTACATCCCGAACCCCACCTTCGACGTGGTAGCCCGCCCGGGCGCCATGGAGGAGTACTTCAAGGTCGGCAACCCGACCGGCAAGACCCGCCGGGAGATCTTCGGGGAGCCGATGCGCTCGGTCCCCGCCTTCCGCGAACCCGCCCCCCGACTGGAGCTGATGGACGAACTCGGCATCCAGCGCAGCCTGATGTTCCCCACCCTCGCCAGCCTCATCGAGGAGCGGATGAAGGACGACCCGGAGCTGATCCACGCGGTCATCCACGCCCTCAACCGGTGGCTCGACGAGACCTGGGGCTTCACCTACAAAGACCGCATCTTCACGGTCCCCGTCATCACGCTCCCCATCGTCGAGAAGGCGATCGAGGAGCTGAACTGGGTGGTGGATCGCGGGGCGCGGGCGATCCTGATCCGCCCCGCCCCCGTCCCCGGCTTCGGCGGCGCCCGCTCCTTCGCCCTCCCGGAGTTCGACCCGTTCTGGAAGCGGGTGGTGGAGACCGGCGTCCTGGTCGCCTTCCACTCCTCCGACTCCGGTTACGCGAACTACGCCAACGACTGGGAGGGCAACAAGCGCGAGTTCCTGCCCTTCAAGCCCAACGCGTTCCGGCAGGTCAACGAGTGGCGGCCGATCGAGGACGCGGTGACCTCGCTGATCTGCCACGGCGCGCTCTCCCGCTTCCCCGAGCTGAAGGTCGCCGTCATCGAGAACGGCGCCTCCTGGGTGGAGCCGGTGCTCAGCCGGCTGGCCGACGTCCACAAGAAGATGCCGCACGAGTTCCGCGAGGACCCGGTCCAGGTCTTCAGGCGGAACATCCACATCAGCCCCTTCTGGGAGGAGGACATGGCCCGGCTGGGCGACCTCATCGGCATCGAGCGGGTCCTGTTCGGCTCCGACTACCCCCACCCCGAGGGCCTCGCCGACCCGCTCACCTACGTCGACCACCTGGTCAAGCTGACCGAGGAGGACAAGGCGAAGGTCATGGGCGGCAACCTGGCCCGGCTGATCGACGGATGACCACGACCGTGCCGTGGCACAGCATCCCGGAACTGGTGCGCAGCGCGGCGACCCGCTTCGGCGACGCCGAGGCCGTCGTCGACGGCGACACCCGCCTCACCTTCTCCCAGCTCGCCGAGCAGGTCCGGCGCACCGCAGGGGCGTTCGCCTCCGCGGGCGTCGGCCCCGGCGACCGCGTCGCGCTGTGGGCGCCCAACTCGGCCGAGTGGATCGTCGCCGCCTTCGGCCTGCTCACGGCCGGCGGAGTGCTCGTCCCGGTGAACACGCGGTTCCGGGACGAGGAGGCGCACGACATCGTCGTACGCGGCAAGGCGAAGGCCCTGCTCGTGCAGAACGGCTTCCTGGGAAGGGAGTTCACCGGTCCGCCCGGGGTGCCCGTGATCGACCTCAAGACCGACGGGTTCCTCGGCTCGGGCGAACCGCTGGAGGTGGAAGTCGGCGAGGACGACCTGGCCGACATCATCTTCACCTCCGGCACGACGGGCCGCCCCAAGGGCGTGATGACCACCCACGGCCAGACGCTGCGCCTGTACGCGGAGTGGTGCGAACTCGCCCAACTCCGCACCGGCGACCGCTACTTGACGGTCAACCCCTACTTCCACATCTTCGGCTACAAGGCGGGCCTCGTCGCCTCGGTGATCCGGGGCGCGACCGTTCTGCCGATGGCCGTGTTCGACGTCGAGCGGGTGCTCGAGCTGGTGGAGAAGGAGCGGGTGACCGTCCTGCCCGGACCGCCGACCCTGTACCACTCGCTGCTGGAGGCGGGCGGCGGGCGCGATCTGTCCTCGCTGCGGGTCGCGGTCACCGGCTCCGCCGACATCCCCGTCGAGCTCGTCCGCCGTATCACCACCGAACTGCCCTTCCGGCACCTGATGACGGGCTACGGCCTCACCGAGGCCGGCACCGTCACCGCCTCCCGCCCCGGCGACCCCTACGAGGCCGTGGCCACGACGGTCGGCAGACCCTGCGAGGGCTTCGAGCTGCGCATCGCGGGCGACCAGGAGGTCCTCGTCCGCGGGTACGGCGTGATGCGCGGCTACCTCGACGACCCCGAGGCCACCGCCGAGGCGGTGGACGCCGACGGCTGGCTGCACACCGGCGACCTCGGGGAACTGGACGACGCGGGGCGGCTGCGGATCGTCGGCCGCAAGAAGGACATGTTCATCGTCGGCGGCTTCAACGCCTACCCGGCCGAGATCGAGGGTTTCCTGCTGAGGCATCCGGCGGTCGCGCAGGTCGCGGTCGTCGGCGTGCCCGACGCCCGGATGGGCCAGGTCGGCAAGGCGTTCGTGGTGCCGCGCGGCGAGGTCACCGAGGCGGAGCTGATCGCGTGGGCGCGCGAGCGCATGGCCGGGTTCAAGGTGCCCCGGCAGATCGAGTTCCGCACGGAACTGCCCCTGACCGCCACCGGCAAGGTGATGAAGGACCAGTTGTCATGAGCGACGACCCCCGCACCCCGTCCGGCATCCCCCTCAAGCCGGTCTACGGCCCCGCCGACCTCCCCGCCGCCCCGCCCGCCCCGGGCGACTTCCCCTTCACCCGCGGCAACTACCCCACCGGCTACCGGGGCCGGACCTGGACCCTGCGCCAGTACTCCGGCTTCGGCACCCCGGAGGAGTCCAACCGCCGCTACCGCTACCTCCTCGAACAAGGCGGCACGGGACTGTCGGTCGCCCTCGACCTGCCCACCCAGTGCGGCTACGACTCCGACGACCCCGAGTACGGCGACGAGGTCGGCCGGGTCGGCGTCGCGATCGACACCCTCGCCGACGCCGAGATCCTCTTCGACACGATCCCCCTGGACCGCATCAGCACCAGCTTCACCGTCAACGGCACCGCGGCCATCCTGCTCGCCCTGTACGTCGCCGCCGCCGAGAAGCGCGGCATCCCGCGCGCCCGGCTCACCGGCACCATCCAGAACGACATCCTCAAGGAGTACGCCTCCCGCGGCACCTGGATCTGGCCGCCCGAGCCGTCACTGCGGCTCATCGCGGACACCATCGAGTTCTGCGCCGCCCAGGCCCCCCGCTTCAACGCGATCTCCGTCGCCGGCGCCCACTTCCGCGACGCGGGCGCCAACGCCGTCCAGGAGATGGCGTTCACGCTCGCCGACGGGGTGACGTACTGCGAGACCGTCCTCGAGCGCGGCCGGATGACGATCGACGAGTTCGCCCCGCAGATCTCCTTCTTCTTCTACACCCACGGCGACTTCTTCGAGGAGATCGCCAAGTACCGTGCGGGGCGCAGGCGTTGGGCGACGATCGTGCGCGAGCGGTTCGGGGCGCGGACCGAGAAGGCGTCCATGTTCCGCTTCGGGTGCGTGGCCGGCGGCGCCTCGCTGTACGCGCCCCAGGCCCGCAACAACACCGTCCGCGTCGCCTACGAGGCGCTCGCCTCCGTCCTCGGCGGGGTGCAGTCGATGTTCACCGCCGCCTGGGACGAGCCGTTCGCGCTGCCCAGCGAGGAGTCCACCACCCTCGCCCTGCGCACCCAGCAGATCCTCGCCCACGAGACGGGCGTGGCGAAGGTCGCCGACCCGCTCGGCGGCTCGTACTTCGTGGAGGCCCTCACGGACGCCACCGAGGAGCGCATCGAGCGGATCATGGCCGACCTGGAGGCGCGCGGCGGCATGGTCCGCTGCATCGAGGACGGGTATCTGCAGGGCCTGATCGCGGACGAGGCGTGGCGGCTGCACCAGGAGGTCGACTCCGGCCGGCGCCCGGTCGTCGGCGTCAACCGCTTCACCGCCGAGGAGCCCCCGCCCGACCTGGCCACCTACGAACTGGACGCCGAGGGCCGCGAACGCCAGCTCAAACGCCTGGCGCGGGTGAAGGCGGAACGCGGCGCGGCCGACGTGCGCGCCCGGCTGGCGGAGCTGAAGCGGGCCGCAGAAGGAGACGTCAACCTGATGGACCCGCTGATCGCCTGCGCCAACGCCTACTGCACGGTGGGGGAGACGGCCGGCGCGCTGCGCGAGGTGTGGGGCGAGTTCCGGCAGCCGGTGGTGTTCTGATGGACCGTCAACGCAAGCGTGGACTCAACGCCGACGCGTCGACGGCGCCGGTCCGGGTCCTCGTCGCCAAGCCCGGCCTCGACGGCCACGACCGCGGCGCCAAGCTGGTCGCGCGCGGGCTGCGCGACGCCGGGTTCGAGGTCGTCTTCACCGGCATCCGGCGCCGCGTCGACGACATCGCCGCCACCGCCGTGCAGGAGGACGTGGCCCTGGTCGGGCTGTCGATCCTGTCCGGCGCGCATCTGGCCCTGACCCGGCGGACGGTGGAGGCCCTGCGGGCGGCCGGCGGAGACGACATCCCCGTCGTCGTCGGCGGCACGATCCCGGCGGGAGACGTGGCGAAGCTGCGCGAGGCCGGGGCCACGGCCGTCTACCCCACGGGCACCTCGCTGGACGCCATCGTCGCGGGCATCCGCGCCCTGACCGCCCCCAACCCGGAGGACTGACATGCGAGTCGGAGTGATGAGCGGCCCCGAGCGGGGCGACGCCGCGCACAAGGCGGCGCGCATGGTCGACGACGCCCGCTGGGCCGAGGAGGCGGGCTTCGACACGGTGTGGGTGCCGCAGGTGCCCACCGACTTCGACGCCCTGACCGCCGTATCGCTGATGGGACAGGCCACCTCACGCATCGAGCTGGGCACGGCGGTCGTCCCCGTGCACGCCCAGCACCCCGTCGCGCTGGCCCGCCAGGCCCTGTCCGCCCACGCGGCGGCGGGCGGACGGCTCGCGCTCGGCGTCGGCGCCTCCCACCACTGGATCGTGCGCGACATGCTCGGCATCCCGTACGAGAAGCCGGCCGCCTACACCCGCGCCTATCTGGACGTGCTCGACGAGGCGGTGAGCGGGGCGAGTTCGGTGGACGTCGAGAACGAGGTCTTCCAGGTGCACAACCCGCTGACGCTCGCGCCCGTCGCCCCGCTGCCCGTGCTGATCGCGGCCCTGGGCCCGGTGATGCTGCGGATCGCGGGGGAGCGGACCGACGGCACGATCCTGTGGATGGCGGACGAGCGGACGGTCGCCGACCACGTCGTCCCGGCCATCACCAAGGCCGCCGAGTCGGCCGGCCGGCCCGCCCCGCGCGTCGTCGCGGGCATCCCGGTGTGCCTGTGCTCCCCGCACGAGGTCGACGCCGCCCGCGAACGCGCCAACCGGATCCTCGGCGAGGCCGAGATCTCCCCCAACTACCAGCGACTGCTGGACCGCGGCGACGCCCGCGACGTCGGCGACCTGTGCGCGGCCGGCGACGAGGCGGCCATCGCGGCCCGCTTCCGGCGGTTCGCGGACGCGGGGGTGACCGACCTGTCGGTACGCCTGCTGCCCCTCGGCAGCGGACGGGAGGAACTGGTCGCCTCCAAACTCCGCACCCGCGACGCGGTGGCCGCGCTCGCGGCGGAGCTCCGGTGAGCGGCCCGCTGGCAGGCCCGCTGGCAGGCCCGCTGGCCGGACTGCGGATCCTGGAGGTCGGCCACATCCTCGCCGGGCCCTACGCCACCATGCTCCTGGCCGACCTGGGCGCGCAGGTCACCAAGGTCGAGCCGCCCGGCGGCGACCTCTCCCGGCAGGTCTCCGACGCGTACTTCGCCAGCCTCAACCGCGGCAAGCGCTCGGTCCGCGTCGACCTCGCGACACCGGCGGGGCAGGACCGGCTGCACACCCTGGTCGGGGAGGCGGACGCCCTCCTGGTCAACCTCAAGCCCTCCGCCGTCCACCGCCTCGGCCTCACCTACGAGGCCCTGCGCCCCTGGAACGAACGGCTCGTCTGCGTGGTCCTGACGGGCTGGGGCATGGCCGAGGGCGACGCCCCCGCCTTCGACTACGTGGTCCAGGCGGCCACCGGCATCGCCGCCCTGACCGGCGACCCGGACGGCCCGCCCCTGCTGCCCGGCTACTCCTCCGCCGACAACTCGGCCGGTCTCGCCGCCGCCCTCGGCCTGCTCGCCCAGGTGGTCTCCGGCCGGGGCGGCCAGCTCGAGGTGTCCCTGCGGGACGTCATGCTCTCCCAGCTCAACTACCACGCCGCCGCCTGGCTGAACGACGGCACGGCCCCCCGCCGCCTCGGCGGCGCCCACGCCCACTACGTGCCCGCCCAGCTCTTCCCCACGGCCGAGGGTCACCTGGCGCTCTTCATCACCCACGACACGTTCTGGCGCGCGTTCGCCGCCGAGGCGGGCATCGAGGGCTATCCGACGATGGCCGAGCGCGCGGCCCGCCGCGAGGAGGTCGTCGCGGCGGTGACGAAGGCGCTGGCCGCGGACACGGCGACCGGCTGGGAGACCCGTCTACGATCCCTGAGGGTCCCGGCGGCCGCCGTGCGCACCCTCCCCGAAGCCCTCGCGGCCGCCCCGGACGCGGTGGTCGAGGCGGGCGGCCGCCGCCTGGTCGCCGGCCCCTTCCGCGTCCCGGGCTTCGCACCGTCGTTCGGCCCGCCGCCGGACCTGGGCGAGCACGGCGACTTCGTCTGACCCTCCCCTGGTTCTGACCGGGCCGGGGTCCACGGCATTCCGCGGTCTTCGGCATTCCGCGGTCTTCGGCGTTCCGGGGTCTTCGGCGTTCCGGGGTCTTCGGCATTCCGGGGTCTACGGCATTCCGGGGCTCACGGCATTCCGGGGACTAAGGCATGCCGCCGTCCACCCGCAGCGTGGCCCCGCTGGTGTACGACGAGGCGTCCGAGAGCAGATACAGCGCCGCGCCCACGATCTCCTCCGGGTCGCCGATGCGCTCCAGGGCGTGCGGGCGGACGCCCTCGGCGAGCTGCTCCGGGGCGTCCTGCCAGCCCTGGGTCGCCCAGGTGGCGAACGGTCCGCACATCAGCGTGTTCACGCGCACCGTCGGGCCGAGCGCCTTGGCCAGCCCGACCGTCACCGCGTTGAGCCCGGCCTTCGCCGCCGCGTACGGCACGATCGCCGGGCGGGGCCGGATCGAGCCGGTCGAGCTGACGTTGACGATCGTGCCGCCGCCGGCCGCCGCCATCCGGGCGCCCGCGAGGACCGACAGCCGGAACGGCCCCTTGAGGTTGAGGCCCACCACCGCGTCGAACATCTTCTCCGTCACCGTCGTCAGATCGTCGTAGACCGGCGACATCCCCGCGTTGTTGACGAGCGCGTCCAGCCGTCCGAAGCGCTCGTACACGGCGTCCACCAGGCCGGGCAGCTCGTCCCAGCGGCCCACGTGGACGGCGTGCGGGAGGGCGGTGCGGCCGGTCTCCTTCTCGATCTCCCGGCATACGTCCGCACAGGCGTCGTACCGCCGGCTGGCCACCACCACGTCCGCCCCGCAGCGGGCGGCGCCGAACGCCGTCGCCCGCCCCAGCCCCCGGCTCCCGCCGGTGATCACCACGACCCGGCCCGTGAGGTCGAACAGCTCGTCCGCGTAACCCATCGACGCCTCCTGGAGCGTTCTCTCGAATGAGAGTAAGGTTCTCGGTTGTGCAGAATAGCATTCTGAAGGGTGCCGGCCGAGAGGGCGGCGGAGAGGGCGGTCCCGGGGGCGGTCGGGAGGGGGTCGAGACCGAGGCCCTCATGGACGCAGGGCTCGCGCTGATGGCCGAGGGCGGCGGACGCCGGCCCCGGGTGGCCGACATCGTCGCCGCCGCGGGGCTGTCCAACGACGCGTTCTACCGCTGCTTCGGCGGCAAGGACGCCCTGGTCGAGGCCATCGTCGCGCGCGGCGCCCGGGCGGTCGTCGGCTACGTCCGTCACCGCATCGCACGGGCCGCGGGCGAGGGCCCGGAGGCGCAGCTCAGGGCCGGTCTCGCGGCCGTCGTCCGGCAGGCGTCGGACGCCGAACTGGCCCTGCAGACCCGGGCCGTCCTCGCCAACGCGACCGGCGCGGCGCCGCACGCCGGGCACGTCAACGTCGCCCTCGTCGACGCGCTGGCCGCCCTGTTCGCCCAGCCCGCCGCCGAGTTGGGGGCCGGCGACCCGCTGCGGGCGGCCCGGACCGCCGCCGGCGCGGTCGTCGCCGCGTTGCAGTACTGGCTGTTCACCGAGGAGGTGCCGGGGGCGGCAGAGGTCGAGCACCTGGTGGGCTTCCTGCTCGCCGGGGTGCGGGCGCCCGATCCCCGGCGCTAGACGCGAGAATGTCATTCTGTTAATTTCAGAACGCGATTCTGATGAAGGGTGCGTCATGTGGGATTTCAGTACCGACGACGCGTTCCAGGAGAAGCTCGACTGGGCCGCGAAGCTCGTCCGCGAGGAGATAGAACCGCTGGACGTGCTGTTTCCGGGCAACGCCGATCCCTACGACCGGCAGAGCGAGGTCTTCCGCGAGGTCGTCCGGCCGCTCCAGCGGCGGGTGCGTGAGCAGGGGCTGTGGGCCGCCCATCTGCCGCCGTCGCTCGGCGGCATGGGCATGGGACAGGTCGGTCTCGGTCTGCTCAACGAGATTCTGGGCAGGTCGAGTTGGGCGCCGATGGTGTTCGGCACCCAGGCCCCGGACTCCGGCAACGCGGAGATCCTCGCCCACTACGCCACCGGGGAACAGCGCAAGGAGTACCTCGAACCGCTGCTCGACGGGCGGATCGTGTCCACGTTCGCGATGACCGAGCCGACCGGCGGCGCGGACCCCGGAGGCTTCACCTGCCGCGCCGTGCGCGACGGCGAGGAGTGGGTGATCGACGGCGAGAAGTGGTTCGCCTCCAACTACCCGCTGGCCGCCTTCGTCATCGCGATGGTGGTCACCGACCCGGACGTGCCCGTCCATCAGGGCGCCTCGATGATCCTTATCCCCGCCGGGACCCCCGGCATGGAGATGGTGCGCGGCACGGGCATGGCCGGCGAGCCGCTCGGCGAGGGCGTGCACGCCTACCTCCGCTTCACCGGCTGCCGCGTCCCCGCCGAGAACCTCCTCGGCGAGCCCGGCTCCGGCTTCCTCATCGCCCAGACCCGCCTCGGCGGCGGCCGGCTGCACCACGCGATGCGCTCCGTCGGCCAGTGCCGGCGCGCGCTGGAGATGATGACCGAGCGCATCGCCTCCCGCCGCACCCGCGGCGGCGCACTCGCCGACCAGCAGGCGGTCCGCCACCAACTCGCCGACACCTGGGTCCAGATCGAGCAGTTCCGGCTCCAGGTCCTGCACGCCGCCTGGCACATGGACAGGGCCAACCGCACCGGCGACCGCGCCGACGCCCGTCGCGCCCGGCTGCACGTCTCCGGCGTGAAGGTCGCCACCCCCAAGGTGCTGGTCGACGTCGCCTACCGCGCCCTGCACCTGCACGGCGCGCTGGGCGTCTCCAACGAGCTGCCGCTGGCCAAGATGTGGAACTCCGGCCCCACCCTCGGCGTCGCCGACGGCCCCACCGAGGCCCACCAGGACGTCGTGGCCCGGCTGCTGCTCAAGGACGCCGAACCTGCCGAGGACACGTTCTTCGGCTCCACGCACCTGCCCACCCGGCTGGCCGCGGCCCGCGCCCAGTACGCGGACCGCCTCACGCAGACGGCGGTGACCTGGTGACCGCGCCCGAGCTCGACACGGCGGCCGACCTCGCCCGCCTCAACGCCTGGCCCGGCCTCGCCGACCTGCCCGGCGACGGTCCCGTCACCGCCCTGGAGCCGCTCACCGGCGGCGCCCAGAACCTCCTGTTCACCCTCCGCCGCGCCGAGGGCGCCGACCTCGTCCTGCGCCGCCCCGGCCGCCATCTGCGCTCCGGCGCCTCGGACGCCTTCCGCCGGGAGAGCCGGGTGCTCGCCGCCCTCGCCGACACCGACGTACCGCACCCCCGGCTGCGGGCGAGCGTGCTCGACGAGGACGTGCTCGGCGCTCCCTTCTCGGTGCTGGAGAAGATCGAGGGCTTCACCCCGCGCGGGCGGCTCCCCGGCGCGTACGCCGAGGACGCGGCCTGGCGGCGCACGGTCTCCTTCGCCCTCGTCGACGGCGCCGCGAAGCTCGCCGCCGTGGACCCGTCCCGGCACGGCCTGGCCGACCTGGGCCGGCCGGAGGGCTGGCTGGAGCGTCAGACGCCCAAGTACCTGAAGCTGCTGCACGGTTACCGCGAAGACCCCGCCTACCGGGAGGGCGAGTCACCGGAGGTGGACCGGGTCGCCGACTGGCTCGCCGCGCACACCCCGAAGACCGGCGCGACCGGGATCGTCCACGGCGACCTGCAGTTCGCCAACGTCATGTTCGCCCACGACGCCCCGCGCCTCGCCGCGATCGTCGACTGGGAGATGGCCTCCCTCGGCGACCCCCTCCTGGACCTGGCGTGGATCCTCACCGCCTGGCGCGAGAAGGGCGACCCGCCCGGCAGCGACCCCCAGTTCCAGCCCTGGGACGGCGTGCCCGGCCGGGCCGAACTCGTCGCGTACTACGGCGAGTCGACCGGCCGGGACGTCTCGGGCTTCCGCTGGTACCAGGTCCTGGCCTGCTTCCGCCTCGCCGCACTCCTGGAGGGCAGCTACGCCCGCGCCCTCGCCGGGAAGATGAACCGCAGGCTCGGCGAGGGGCTGCACGCCTACGCGGGCTGGCTGTGGGCCAAGGCGCGGCAGGAGATGGACCGAGACTGACCGCCCCGTGACCGGGAGCGGTGCTACTTGGGCGGGAACCTCAACGCGCCGTCCAGCCGGATCACTTCACCGTTGAGGTAGTCGTTCTCGCACAGATGCTGGACCAGGGCCGCGTACTCCTGCGGGCGTCCCATCCTCCGTGGGTGGGGCACCTGCGGCCCCCAGTACGCCTCCAGCTGGTCGCCGGCCTTCCCGTACGCGGGGGTGAGGATCGTGCCGGGGGCCACGGAGACGACCCGGATGCCGAGCGGGGACAGATCGCGGGCGGCGACCAGCGTCATCGCCGTCACCCCGCCCTTGGCCGCCGCGTACGGCAGCTGGCCGATCTGCCCCTCGTACCCGGCGATGGACGACGTGGTGACGACCACACCGCGCCCGCCGTCCGGGCCCTGGGGCGTGGTGCGGGCGAGGGCGGCGGCGGCCAGCCGCAGCACGTTGAACACACCGGTGAGATACACGTCGATCGTGGTGCGGAAGCCGTCGAGGGCCATGGCCGAGCCGTCCTTGCCGACGAGCCGGCCGCCGCTCGCCGGGCCTCCGTGACAGTCCACCGCGATCCGGAACTCGCCCGATCCCTCGGCCTCCTGGACCGCGGCCGTGACCGAGTCCTCGTCCGTGGCGTCGGTGCGCACATAGCGCACGCCGAGCTCCGCCTCCAGCGCCTTGCCCTTCTCGTCGGCCAGGTCGGCCACCACGACCCGGGCCCCCGCCGCGTGCAGCCGCCGTACCGTCGCCTCGCCGAGCCCGCCCGCGCCGCCGACCACCAGGGCCGTGGAACCTGTGATGAGCAAGGTGATTCCCCTCTCTTGCGAGTCAGTCTCTGAGTGTATGAGAATGACGTTCTCATGAACATAGCCGTGATCCTGGAAATGGCCGCCTCCGCCGGAGACCGGCCGGCCGTCACCGAGGGCCGCCGGTCGCTCTCCGCCGCCGGAATCCAGCGCCTCGCGCACCACGCGGCCGACCGCTTCCGTGACCGCTCGGCGGTCCTGTACCTGGGGACGAACCACCTCGCCTACCCCGTCGCCCTGTTCGGCGCGGCCCTGGCCGGCGTGCCCTTCGTCCCCCTCAACTACCGCCTGGCCCCCGCCCGGGCGGAGGAGCAGATCGCGCGGCATCCGGACGCCCAGATACTGCGCCCCGACGACCTCGACGCCCTCCTCGACCCGCCCGGCGAGCCCGACCGGCGGTCCGCCCCCGACGACCGGGACGCCACCGCCGTCACCCTCTACACCAGCGGCACCACCGCCGCCCCCAAGGCGGCCCTGCTGCGCCACCGTCATCTGCTCGCCTACGTCTTCAACACCCAGGACTTCGGCTCCGCCGACCCCGCGGACGCGACCCTCGTCGCCCTCCCGCCGTACCACGTCGCCGGGCTGATGAACCTGCTCACGAACCTCTACGCGGGCCGCCGCATCGTCTACCAGTCGGCCTTCGAACCGGCGGACTGGCTGCGGACCGTCCGCCGGGAGGGCGTCACGCACGCCATGCTCGTGCCGACCATGCTCGCCCGCGTCACCGCCGAGCTCGGCGACGGCACGGCCGACACGCCGAGCCTGCGCACCCTCGCCTACGGCGGCGCCCGCGCCCCCCGCCCGGTGGTGGAGCGGGCCCTGCGCCAGTTCCCGGACACCGGTTTCGTCAACGCCTACGGCCTCACCGAGACCGCGTCCTCCATCTGTGTGCTCGGCCCCGACGACCACTGGCGGGCGGTGGCCTCCGACGACCCGGCCGTACGGGAGCGGCTCGGCTCGGTCGGCCGGCCCCTGCCCGGGATCACGATCGAGATCCGGGGCGAGGACGGCCGGGTGCTGGACGCGGGCGAGACCGGCCTCGTCTTCGTACGGGGCGAGCAGATCTCCGGCGAGTACGCGGGCGCGAGCGACGCCGGGACCGGGGGCGGCTGGTTCGCCACCCGGGACCGCGGGCGCCTGGACGCCGACGGCTATCTGTTCGTCGAGGGCCGCGCCGACGACACCATCATCCGGGGCGGCGAGAACATCGCCCCGGCCGAGATCGAGGACGTACTCCTCGAACACCCCGGAGTGCGGGAGGCCGCCGTCCTCGGAGTGCCCGACCCGGAGTGGGGGCAGCGGCTGGTCGCCGTGCTGGTGGGGGCGGGCGATCCGGAGGAGATACGGTCCTTCGCCCGGCGGCGCCTGCGCTCGTCCAAGACCCCGGACACCGTCGTCTTCCGCACCGAACTGCCCCGCACCGCCACCGGCAAGCTGCTGCGCCGGACCCTCGTCGCCGAACTGGAAGAGGCCGCCGATGCCTGAAGCCGTGATCGTCGCCGCCCTGCGCACCCCGATCGGCACCGCGTTCAAGGGAACCCTGCGCGACACCAGCGTCTACGACCTCGCCGACCGCATCGTCGGAGCGGTGGGGGAGGGCCTGGATCCGACGCTCGTCGACGACGTCGTCCTCGCCGAGTCGCACCACGGCGGCGGAGTCGTGGCCCGCCACGCGGCGCTCACCGCCGGTCTGCTGCACGTGCCGGGTCTGGCGATGAACCGGCACTGCGCGGCGAGCCTCGCGGCCGTGCAGACCGCCGCCGCCTCGATCCGGGCCGGCATGGACCGGCTGATCCTCGCCGGAGGCGTCAACTCTCTTTCCACCGCACCCACGTCGACCTACCGGGAGCCGGGAGGAGAAGGCTCGGGAGAAGGGGGCCCGGGCGGAGAGGGGGAGGCCGGCCGCTGGGTGCCGCCCACGCACCCCGACCGCCCGGACGCCCCCAACCTCGACATGTCGATCACCGTCGGCTGGAACACGGCCGTGCGGGCCGGCATCGGCCGCGACGAGATGGACGACTGGGCGCTGCGCTCCCACCGCAACGCCGTCCGCGCCCTCGACGAGGGCCGCTTCAAGGACGAGACCGTGCCGCTCGACACCCCGCACGGCCCCTTCGAGGCCGACGAGCACCCGCGCCGCGACACCAGCGCCGCCCGGCTCGCCGCCCTCAAGCCGCTGCACCCGGAGATCGAGGGCTTCTCCATCACGGCGGGCAACGCGAGCGGGGCCAACGACGCGGCGGCCGCCCTGGCCGTCGCCGACGCCGGCCTCGCGCGCGAGCGGCTCGGCCTGCCCGTCCTGGCGACCGTCCGCGCCTGGGCCTCGGTCGCCGCCGACCCGGCGGAGACCGGGCTGACCCCCGTCCAGGCCATCCCCAAGGCGCTGGCGCGGGCCGGGATGACGGTCTCCGACGTGGACCTCTTCGAGATCAACGAGGCGTTCGCCGTGGTCCCCATCGCCGCCGTCCACCGTCTCGGCCTCGACGCCGACACGGTGAACGTCAACGGCAGCGGCTGCTCCCTCGGCCATCCCGTCGCCGCCACCGGAGCCCGCATGCTCGTCACCCTGATCCACGAACTGCGCCGCAGGGGCGGGGGGATCGGCGTGGCGTCGATGTGCGCGGGCGGCGGGATGGGCTCGGCGGTGGTGCTGGAGGTGCCCGCACCCTGAGCGCCGACACTCGGGCCCAGGCGTCGACGCCCAGGCCCAGGCCCAGGCCCAGGCGTCGACGTCAGGCTCAGGTGAAGCGCAGCAACGCCTCCTGCGCATAGGAGGCGACCAGGTCGCCGTTCTCGGTCAGCACGTCGCCGCGCCCGAAGCACCGTCCGTGCGCGGCGACGGGGCTGTGCTGGCGCAGCACCAGCCAGCGCCCCCCGCCCGACCGCCCTTCTCCCGGCGGTCGGTGGAACCACACCGTGTGCGAGGTCACGGCCGAGGCGAAGGCCCGTCCCGAGTCGGTCTGTACGACGCCCTCCACCGGCCGCAGCGCGGTGCCGATCGGCGTGAGGTCGCTGGCGTACGCGAGCAGCGCCGGCGCCAGCGACCGGTGGACCTCGGGCAGCCGCGTCCACAGGGCGAAGACCGGCGGCTCGGCCTTCTCGGTGTCCAGATCGGTCGCGGCCCGTGACTCCCAGGGCAGGAGCGGGAGTTCGACGACGCGCTCCGGGCCGGGAAGAGCGGGCACGGGGTCGACGGTCTGCCGGTCCGGCCCCTCCTCCCACCCGTGCAGACTCGCCTGCGCGACGGCGACGATCCCGTGCCCCTGCCGGGCGGTGAGCCGTACGGCGGCGAACGTACGCCCCTGCTGGAGGACTTCGGTCTCGTAGCGCACCGGCTCCTCGGTGCGGCCCTCCCTCAGGAACTGCGTGTGCAGCGACTTGAGGTCCTTGCCGGGCACCGCGAGCTGGGCGGCGCGGGCGGACTGGGCGAGCAGCTGGCCGCCGAACAGACGGCGGTGGTCGAGCTGTTGGGAGCGGCCCTCGTAGGCGCCCAGGCCCAGCGGGGCGAGGTCGAGGCAGCCGAGCAGGTCGGGCCAGAGGTCGGTGGTCTCGGTGGTCACGGCGGACTCCTCACAGGTCGACGAGACGCGGCGCCCGCCCCTGGTGCAGCAGCAACGCCCCCGCCTCGCGGGTCAGTTCGCGGGCCGAGCCGAGCAGTCCGTCCAGGACCAGGGCCCGGCGGACATGCCGGTGCAGTGCGTGCTCCGCGGTGAATCCGAGGCCGCCCAGGGCCTGTTGGCAGTGCCGGGCGGCGGTGAGGGCGGCCTGCCCCGCAGCGGCCTTCGCCAGCAGCGCCCCGGTGTCGTCCCGGGCCGCGCCGAGGGCCGCCTCGGCCCCCTCCAGGGCCACGTACGTCTCGGCGAGCCGGTGCCGCAACGCCTGGAAGGACGCCAGCGGACGCCCGAACTGCTCCCGGTCCAGGACGTGCCGACGGGCCAGGCCGAGCATCGCGCGGCCCGTGCCCAGCAGCCACCAGCCCACGGCGAGGCGACCGGCGGGCGCCGCCACCGCCGCGCCGGCGGACACCCGCCGCAGCGGCAGCCCGGCGTCCAGCCCACCGCCGTACACCACCGTCCCGCGGCCCCACTCCACCCACTGCCCGCCCGCGTACGGCAGCGGGAGCGTGCCGCCGAGGGGGCGGTCGGCGGCGTGCAGCAGGACGTCGTTGAGGACGGAGGCGTGCGTGCCGCTCTCGCCGAGCAGCCGGAAGACCAGCGGGACGGCGGCAGGCTCCTCGGCGAGCATCTGCGCCCAGCCCAGGTCGGCCAGCGCCGAGTCGAGGGCCGGGCCGCAGGCGCCGGTCATCGTCTTGCGCAGGGTCTCTTCGAGCAGATCGTGTTCGGCCGCGTCCACGGGCGGTCACTCCTTTCCGAGGTCCAGCAGACGGCGGGCGACGATGTTGCGCTGGATCTCGGCGGTGCCGCCGTAGATGGTCGCGGCCCGCGAGTAGAGGTACTCCGTGCGCCAGGGCCCCTCGGCCAGCTCGACCGTGCCCGGCAGCAGGTCGCGGGCCGTGTCGAACAGCCGCTGCTCGGCGCCGGCCAGCAGGATCTTGTCCACGGAGGTCTCCGGGCCGAGCCGGCCGCCCGCGGCGAGGCGGGACTGGGCGGCGGCGGAACGGCAGCGCACGGTGTGCAGACCGAGCCAGGCCGCGCCCAGCGCGTCCGGGTCGCTCTCGCAGCCTTCGGCGAGGAGACGGTCGAGGCGGCTGTAGAGATGGGCGATCCGGTGCCAGAAGCAGGTGGAGCGCTCGTGCGGCAGCAGGTCCATGGCCAGGCGCCAGCCGTCGCCCGGCGCGCCGAGCAGACGGGACGCCGGGACCCGTACGTCGTCGAAGAAGACCTCGGCGAACTCGTCGACGCCGTGCATCGTGCGCAGCGGGCGGACCGTGATGCCGGGGGAGTCCATGTCGACGAAGAACGCGCTGATGCCGGCGTGTCCGGGGCCGCCGGTGCGGGCCAGCAGGACGCAGCGGGCCGCGTACTGGGCGAGGCTCGTCCACACCTTCTGCCCGGTCACCAGCCACTCGCCGCCGTCCTCGCCGAGGACCGCCCGGGTCGACAGGGACGCCAGATCGCTGCCCGAGCCCGGCTCGGAGAAGCCCTGGCACCACTGCTCCTCGCCGCCCAGCAGCCTCGGCGCCATCTCGGCGGCCAGGGCGGGCGGCGCGTAGTCGAGCAGCGTCGGGACCAGCACCTCGACCATCGACCAGATCCCGGGCTCCGCCAGATCGCGGGAGGCGATCTCCTCGCCCAGCACCGCACGCAGCACCCCGCTGCCGCCCAGCCCGCCGACCTCGCGCGGCCAGCCGTACCGCATCCAGCCCGCCTGCCACAACGCCTGCCGCACCCGGCCCAGTTGGGCGACCTGGGCGTCGAGGTCGTGGGTGCTGTCGGTCCTGTCGCTGTCGCCGGGGTCGCCGGGGTCGTGGCCGGTCGGCGGGGTCAGGTCGTGGTCGTCCAGCCAGGCCCGCAGCTCGGCGCGGAACACGTCGGGCCCGGTGAACGGGGACAGCCTCATGAACGGGTGAAGGCGTGCGGCCGCCCCGAGTCGTGGTCGCCGCTGCGCCGGATGAAGGTCATCGCGCGGGTGCGCAGCCGCCAGCCGTCCGCCGTCCGGGCGTAGGTGTCGTTGTAGTAGCCGATGCGCATCTCGTGCTGCGCGTGCTCGACGAAGCACAGCGGCTGGGTGCCGGTGGCCGTGTCGCCCGCCAGCTCGATCGCGGGCGTGCCGACGAGGAACAGGCCCTTGGGCGCGGCGGCGATCAGCGCCGGGAACTCGTCGAGCGGATAGGTGTCGCCGAACGCGCTGTAGTTGCCGTCCGGGGTGAAGACGGCGAGCACCCGGTCCAGATCGCCACGGGTCATGGAGACCGCGTAGCGGGCGAGGAGCTGCTCGATCTCCACCAGGTCGTCGGTGTCGCTCAAGGTTCTCTCCCAAGAGACATGAGGCATGAGGCATGAGGCAAGGGGCAAGGGGCAAGGGGCTTGGGGCTTGGGCAAGGCGCCCAGGACGTGAGAATATAATTCTCGAAAGTGAGTATCACGCTTCCATCTCGTGCCCAGCCCGTCAACGGCGCAGCTTCCCGAAGTCCCAGCTGACCACCTCCTGCGGAACCACCCGCAGCCAGCCGTGCCGCCTGTCGTACCGGAACCGCCCGCCCGCGTACTTCTCCCCGAACAGCCGCTCGGGCTCGAGGAGTTCGTCGCGCGGCTCGCCCGCACGCGGCACCTCCCCGACCACCTCCGCCGGCCCGCGCAGCTCCACCCCGCGCAGCGCCAGGAAGTCGGATCCGCCCTCGTCCACGACCACCGCGACCCGCCCCTGTCGGACCGCGTCCGACCAGCGCCTGCTGCGCACCAGCGAGTTGAGCCACAGAGCGGCCCCGTCCCAGACGAACCACAGCGGGCTGATGTGCGGATGGCCGTCGGACGCCGTGACGGCGACCCGGCAGACCGGCTGCGCGCGCAGGAACTCCTCGATCTCGGCGGCGCTCATCGCGATCTTGCCGCCGCGCTTCTGTCGCCCGTCCTGTCGCCCGTCCTTTCGTTCGTCCTGTCGCCCGTCCTGTCGTTCGTCCTGTCGTTCGTGCTGATTCCCGGCCATGGAACCTCCCTGTGTCCGAATGGTTGATTCTCCAATAAGGAGAAGCTAGTTTCCAGACCATGGATCAGTTCCTGGCCTTCACGGTGGTCGGCCTGAGCACCGCCGCGATCTACGCCGTGATCGGCAGCGGTCTCGTGCTCACCCACACCACGGCCGGCGTCTTCAACTTCGCCCACGGCGCCGCCGGGATGCTCGCCGCCTTCGCCTACTGGCAGTTGGGCGTCGGCTGGGGCCTGCCGGTGCCGCTCGCCCTCGCCGCCGTCCTCCTCGTTCTCGCACCCGCCTTCGGCCTCCTCGTCGAACGGGTGCTGATGCGCCCGGTGCAGGCGCTCGGCGAGGCGGAACGCCTGGTCATGACAGTCGCCCTGCTCACCGGGTGCATCGCGCTCGCCCGCTGGGTCTGGGACCCCAACACCCCCCGCCCCCTCACCCCGTTCTTCGCCGGCCACCCCGCCCTGCGTCTCGGCCCGGCCACCGTGACCTGGCACCAGGCCGTCACCATGGCGGTCGCCCTCGCCGTCGCCGCCGGCCTGTGGTTCCTGCTCCACCGCACCCGCGCCGGCACCGAGATGCGCGCCTCGGTAGACGACCGCGCCCTCGCCGGACTCACCGGCGCCGACCCGCTGCGGGCCGGCCGGCTGGCCTGGGTGCTGGGCATCCAGCTCGCCGCCGTCGGCGGCATCCTCATCGCGCCCACCGTCGCCCTCGACGCCCAGCAGCTCTCCCTGCTCATCGTCAGCGCCTACACCGCCGCCGTCTTCGGCCGGCTGCGCAGTCTGCCGCTGACCTTCCTCGGCGCGATCGTCGTAGGTCTGATGGAGGCCTACCTCGCCGGCTATCTGCCGCAGAACGACTATCTGCCCGGCCTGCGCCTGGCCGCCCCCGCCCTGCTCCTGCTGCTCGCCCTGCTCGCCTTCCCGCACCGCCGGCTGCGCGGCCGCGACCGCCGCCTGATCCCCGTCCCCCGCCCCGGCCGCGGCGGAGCCCTGCTCCTGGCCGGGGGCATCCTCGTCCTCGCCCTGGTCCTGGTCACCGTCTTGTCCGAGGACACGGTCGTCTCCTACGGCGCGATCTTCGCGCTCGGCGTCGTCGCCCTGTCGTACGTCCCGCTCGCCGGGTACGCCGGGCAGGTCTCCCTCTGCCAGCTGTCCATCGCCGGGATCGGCGCGGTGGCCTGGGGGCATCTGGGGGCGCACGGCGAGCTGTGGGCGCTGCCGGCGGCCGTGCTGGTCGCGGCGGCCGTCGGCGCGCTGATCGCACTCCCTGCCCTGCGGCTGTCCGGGATCTATCTCGCCCTGGGCACCGCCGCCTTCGCCGTCGTCCTCGACCGGTGGATCTTCACCCTGCCCGCCTTCGACGTCCTCGGCGTGCGCGTCGCCCTGTTCGACCAGGGATCGGTGTCGGTCACCGGCCCCGACCTGTTCGGACTGCGTCTGACGACCCCGGCCCAGCTGCTCGTCCTGGCCGCCGTCTGCCTCGCCCTCGCCTCGCTCGGCGTGGCCGCGCTGCGCCGGGGCCGGTTCGGCCGCCGGCTGATCGCCCTGCGCGACAGCGAGGCCGCCTACGCCACCCTCGGCGGACGGCTCCTCGGCGCGAAGGTCGCCGTCTTCGCGCTGTCGGCGGGCATCGCGGGCCTGGGCGGCGCTCTGTACGGCATGCAGCTGCAGACCGTCACCGCCGAGCAGTTCAACCTGGTCGCCGGACTGCCGATCTTCCTGATCGCGGTCATCGCCGGACTCGGCTCGGTCGGGGCGGGGCTGTTCGCCGGCGTCGCGTTCGTCGTGCCGACCCATCTGCTGGGCGAACTGGGCGTCTGGGCCCAGGATCTGTCCGCCCTGCTCATCGCCCTCGCCGGCATGGGCCTGGCGCACAGCCCGAGCGGGATCGTCTCCCAGTTCCGCCGCGAATGGGCCCCGCTCGGCCGGGACCCCCTGCTGCTGGGGGCGTCGGGCGCGGTCCTGGCCGGGTGCTGGCTGCTCGCCGCGCTCGGGGCGGCCGACGGGTGGCTGCTCTTCGCCGTCGCCCTGGTGGCGGCCCTGGCTCTGCGGATCCATGCCGCCGCACGTCAAAAGCAGCCCGCCGACCTGGAGTTGGAGTGGTGGGGAGTGCGCCGCCCCTGGCGGCCCGAGGACGGGGAGGCGTTGAGCCGTGCCACTGCTACAGGCTGAGGAGGTGACCGTCTCCTTCGGCGGCCGCCGGGCCCTCGACACGGTCTCGCTGGCCGCCGAGGCCGGCCGGGTCACCGGTCTCATCGGACCCAACGGGGCCGGCAAGAGCACCCTGTTCGACGTGCTCTCGGGCCTGCGCCGCCCCCGCAGCGGCCGGGTCCGCCTCGACGGCCGCGACATCACCCGCGAGGGCCCCGCCCGGCGCGCCCGACGCGGCATGTCCCGCACCTTCCAGCACCTGGAGCTCTTCGGCCGGCTCTCCGTCCGTGACAACCTCCTGGTCGCCGCCGAACTCGGCCCCGAGCGCCGGCACGCCGCCCGCACGGCCGACGCGGTCCTCGACCGGCTCGGCCTCACCGCCCTCGCCGACGACCCCGCCGACGCCCTGCCCACCGGCATCGCCCGGCTGGTCGAGGTCGGCCGCGCCCTCGTCCTCGAGCCGCGCGTCCTCCTCCTCGACGAGCCCGCCGCGGGCCAGGACGCCGAGGAGACCGAACGGTTCGCCGCCCTGCTGCGCGCCCTCGCCGCCGACGGCGTCGCCGTCCTCCTCGTCGAGCACGACATGAGCCTGGTGATGACCGTCTGCGACGACGTCCACGTCCTCGACCTCGGCGTCGTCGTCGCCAGCGGCCCACCGGAACGCATCCGGCGCGACCAGACGGTGCTGGCGGCCTATCTGGGGGAGACATGACCACGACCGGCCCCGCCGCGGAGCCCGCCCGTACGCCCGCCGCCCCGCCGCCGCCCCCCGACGGGCCGCTGCTGGAGCTCGCCGGCGTCCGCGCCGCCCACGCCGGCATCACCGTGCTGCACGGTGTGGACCTCGCGGTCGCCGCAGGACAGGTGGTCGCCCTCCTCGGCCCCAACGGCGCCGGCAAGACCACCGTCCTCAAGGTCGCCTCCGGAGTCCACCCGCCCAGCGGCGGCCGGCTGCTGCTCGGTGGCCGCGACGTCACCGGCATCCGCCCGGGCGACCTCGCCCGCGCCGGGGTCTGTCTCATCCCCGAGGGCCGTGGCGTCTTCCCCAACCTCACGGTCCGCGACAACCTCCTGATGATGACCTTCACCGGCCGCACCCGGGAGGAGACAGAGGAGACCGCCTACGCCCGCTTCCCCGTCCTCGGCGCCCGCCGCACCCAGTACGCCGGCACGCTCTCCGGCGGCGAGCAGCAGATGCTCGCCCTCGCCCGCGGCCTGGCCACCGACCCCGCCGTCCTGCTCCTCGACGAACTCTCCATGGGACTCGCCCCGCTGGTCGTCGCCGAACTGTACGAACTGGTCGCCGAGATCGCCCGCCACGGCGTCGCCGTCCTCGTCGTCGAGCAGTTCGCCGCCGCCGTACTGAAGATCGCCGACCACGCCGCCGTGCTCGTGCGCGGCCGGATCCAGTGGCAGGGGCACCCGGACAGCTCCCTGCACGCCGAACTCTCCTCCTACTACCTGGGGAGCGCCCCATGACCCTGCCGAGGAGCGCCATATGACCACGACCCCCGTGCCGTCGCCCCGCGCGGAACGCTTCGTCCGCGAACTGGCCGCACTGAAGATCCCCGACCCGGCCGCCGCCCGCGCCGCGCTCTGGCTGCGCCTGGGCGGACTGCTGATGCTCGTCGGCCTGGTCCTGGGCGGCCTCGCCTTCCCCCTCGCCCACGCCACCGACTCCAGCCTCGGCCAGGGCGACGCGCTCGCCCTCGGGCTCGGCGGGGTCGCCGCCGCCGTGGTGGGCGGCGCGCTGTTCCTGCGTTACTCCCTCACCGGCTTCCTGCGCTTCTGGCTCGCCCGCCAGTCCTACGACCTGGACCGGCTGGGGGAGCGGCTCACCGCCCCGCCCGCACCCCTCGCAGAAGGAGAACCGCACCATGGCGTCCCCCGCTCCGACCCCGCGCCCCGGTGACCAGCTCGCCGCCGTCGGCGGCGGCACCCGCGTGATCGTCATCCGGGCCCCGGAGGGCGCGGCCGCACCCATCGAATGCGGCGGCGCCCCCATGGTCCCCGCCCGGCAGGCCCCCGCCGTACCTCCCGCCGCACCGCCCTCCGCGTCCTCCGCGGCAGAGACCCCCGCCACCCTCGTCGGCAAGCGGTACGTCGACGCCGACGACACCCTGGAGCTCCTCTGCACGGCCTCCGGAGCGGGCCGACTCACCTACGGCGGACAGCCGTTGACCGTCAAGGCGCCCAAGGCGCTGCCGGCGTCGGACTGAACCGGCCTCGGACCGAGCCGATCCCGAAGGGACCCCGGGCGCTTGAGCCCGGGGTCCCTTCGTCTCATCTGCTCGTCTCATCTGCCGGGCTCGGCGACTCAACTGGTGGACGCCCTCTTGACGGCGGCCGGGGGCGGATCGACACTCGGTCGGGGAATCCTAGTGAACAGGTAGGGAAACAATGGGGCGCCTTGAGCCGGTCGTCAGCCGAGCGAGCCGTGCGGCATGGTCGTCGCCCCTTCTCACCTCCCGCCGTCACATCGACCTGCAGCGCGTCTGCAGCGCGATCGACCCCCAGGGCTGAGCCGGGCCCGTCCCCGCGCCGAGCCGCACCGGCGGTGCCCCACGGGCGCCACCGCACGGCGCGCACGGACGAAGGCCGCCTCCCTTCTCGACGTCGCATCCGCCCGCGCGCCCGTCCGCAGCGCGCCCGCCCCCGGGGAGAGTCATGTCCGTCACACCACTGGCCGCCCACCCGTCCGCCCGCCCCGCCCCGGCCTTCCGGGGCCGGATCGGCCGCGACGCGCGCAGCGGCCACTACGCCGTCCCGCGCCGCTACCGCCTGCATCTGTCGTCCGCCGACCCCGACAGCCTGCGCATCGCCGTCACCCACAGTCTGCTCGGTCTGGAGCGGGCCTGTCCGGTCACCTTCCTGCCCGCCGTCCCCGACTGTCCCGACGGCGGCCACTCGGCGCTGCGCTCGCTCTACGACGCCAGCGCCCACCGCTACACCGGCCCGGCCCTCGCACCGGTGCTCAGCGACGACTGGTCGGGGCGCATCGTCAGCACCCACGGCCCCGACATCGCCCGCGACCTCGCCCGGAGATTCGGCGGCGGCAGGCCCGCGCTGTACCCGTGCGGCAGGGAGTCGGAGATCGAGGCCGTCGAGCGGATGTGCGCCCAAGGCATCGAGGAGGCCGCACAGCGCGCCGGAACGGCCGGCGCCGAGGAGGCGGAGCGCGCCGCGGCCCTCGAGACCCTGCTCGCCACCCTCGGCGTGCTGGAACAAGGCCTGGGCGTCCAGCCGTATCTGATCAGCGATCAGATCACGGCGGCGGACGTGGAGTTGTGGGTCACACTGGTCCGGCTCGACACCGTGCACCGCAACCACCTGGACGCGGACGCCGTGCACCGCATCGCCGACCACCCCGCCCTGTGGGCCTACGCCCGCCGGCTGGCCGCCCGTCCCGCCTTCGGCGCCCACCTCGACCTCGAGGCCGTCGCCCGCCATCACGACGCCCGCTGTCAGGGCCTGGAGGCCGCCGGAGCCGCTGTCCAGATCCTGGACTGGGCTGCCCACGCGGCCGACGGCAACAGCATTGGACCGCAGGTCAACCGGCCCTGAACCGGCCCTGAACCCGTCCACCCACTGGACCGGCATTGACATTCGCACGGTTCGACTGCGTTGATGAGCCCCTAAGCGCGAACGCCCCTCAGGGGCCCCGACAGTGACGGTGACGGACATGTACGCAGCTCCCAGGACGGCCCCCCGCCGCTCCCGTGGCTGCGTACGCCCGCACCGCGACCCGCTCGTCGTCGACCGCGCCGTCGATCTCCTCCGCGTGAACAGCGCACTGTGTACCGCACCGGGCCGTGCCCGCTGTCGGGGCTGAACCTCTCCCGCCTTCGCCCCGCACCGCCGCGTTCCTGACCCGCACCGCCCGAGCGGTGTGCCGTCGTCCGCCCCACCCCGGTTCTCCGTACGCATCCGTGCGCCGTGCCCGTGTCCCCGTCGCCGAGCGGTCCCCACCGCCCTGCCGACGTGCCACGGCAGCCCACGGCGCCGTGCCCCGGGGTACCCGACTCCCGCCGGAGCCCCTCATGAGTGAACCCCCAGGCGCCGTGACCCTCGCCGCCGATCCACAGGTCACAGCCGACGTACCGTCAGAAAAGCTCACCGCGCAGCGCGTTCAGCCGCTGCGCAGGCCGGGCCGCTGGATCGCCACCGCCGTCGCGCTGGTCCTGGTCGCCCAGTTCGCGCACGGCCTGGTCTCCAACCCCTTCTACCAGTGGGACCGCTTCGGCTACTGGTTCCTGCGGCCCGTCATCCTCGACGGACTGCTGATCACCCTCGAAGTCGCCGCCTACAGCGCGGTGTTGGGCCTCCTCGGCGGCATCCTCCTCGCGCTGGCCCGGCTCTCGAAGAGCCCGGTGCTGCGCGCGGTCAGCTGGACCTACGTGTGGGCGCTGCGCTCCATCCCGCTGATCGTCGTCCTGCTGTTCCTCTACAACTTCAGCGCCCTGTACCAGACGTTGAGCGTGGGCGTCCCCTTCGGCCCGGCCTTCTTCCGGTTCGACGAGTCCCGGCTCGCCACCGACATGGTGATCGCCGTCGTCGGCCTCAGCCTCAACGAGGCGGCCTACGCCGCCGAGGTGGTCCGCGGCGGCATCCTCTCCGTCGACCAGGGCCAGCACGAGGCGGCCGCCGCGCTCGGCCTGCCCAAGGGCTACCAGTTCTGGCGGATCGTCTTCCCCCAGGCCCTGCGGTCGATCACCCCGAACTACGTCAATCAGCTGATCGGCCTGATCAAGTCCACCTCACTGGTCTTCTACGTCTCCCTGCTCGACCTGTTCGGCACCGCGCAGACCATGGGCTCCACCTACCCCGGCGACATCGTGCCGCTGCTGCTCGTCGTCACCGTCTGGTACCTGATCCTGACCAGCCTCGTCTCCGTCGTCCAGTTCTACGTCGAGCGGTACTACGCCCGGGGCGCCACCCGCAGCCTGCCGCCGACGCCGTTGCAGAAACTGCGGACCGCTCTCACCGACCTGCGGGCCCGCATCCGCCGGGAGGCCGCCGTATGAGCACCGAGACCCTCAAGACCGCACAGACCGATGCGACCGCCGCGACCGCCGTGACCGATGCGACGGATGCGACGGATGCGACGGATGCGACCGCCGGGATCGTGCCCGCCGCCGTCGAGGCGCACGACGTGCACAAGTGGTACGGCGCCCACCGGGTCCTGGACGGCGTGAGCCTGACCGTGCGGCCCGGCGAGGTCACCGTCATCCTCGGCCCGTCCGGCTCCGGCAAGTCCACGCTCCTGCGGGTCATCAACCACCTGGAGAAGCCCGAGATCGGCTACGTCAGCATCAACGGCGAGCCGATCGGCGTCCGCCGGCACGGCGACCGGCTGCGCGAGCTGAGCGAACGGGCCATCCTCGCCCAGCGCAGCCGCATCGGCTTCGTCTTCCAGAACTTCAACCTCTTCCCGCACCTCACGGTGCTCGACAACGTCGCCGCCGCCCCGGTGGCCACCGGGAAGCTCGGCAGGCCCGCGGCCCGGGAACTCGCCCGTGAACTCCTCGGCCGGGTGGGACTGGCCGACAAGGCCGACGCCTACCCGCGCCAGCTGTCCGGCGGCCAGCAGCAGCGCGTCGCCATCGCCCGCGCCCTCGCCCTGCGCCCCGGCGTCATCCTCTTCGACGAGCCCACCTCCGCCCTCGACCCGGAACTCGTCGGCGAAGTCCTCTCCGTCATCAAGGACCTGGCGACCAGCGGCGTCACCCTCGTCATCGTCACCCACGAGGTCGGCTTCGCCCGCGAGGTCGCCGACCGGGTCGTCTTCATCGACGGCGGGAAGATCGTCGAACAGGGCCCGCCCGGCGAGGTCCTCGACAAGCCCCGCCACGAGCGGACGCGGGACTTCCTCAGCAAGGTGCTCTGATCCCGCCGGGACACCCTGCCCACCCCACGACTTCCCCCCACGACCTCCCCCCGCCTCACCCTCACCACCACCTCTCTCATCAGCACAAAGGACGGCCATGCCTACCCACTTCACCCGACGCAGCCTGATACGCGGCATCACCGCGGCGACCGCCGTCGCCACCCTGGCCACCGGGCTCGCCGCCTGCGGTGGTGACAGCGACGCCGCCACCACGACCGACAGCGCGGCCTCCGGCGGCGTGACGATCGGCAGAGTGTCCAACGGCGCCGCCAAGGAGACCACGCTGAAGGTCTCCGAGGTCAAGTCCATCAGCGCCGAGCTGCCCGACGCCGTCAAGAAGAGCGGCAAGCTGACCATCGGCATCGGCGCGCTGCCCTCCGGCTTCGCCCCGCTGGCCTACGTCGGCGACGACCAGAAGACCCTCACCGGCGCCGAGCCCGACCTCGGCCGGCTGGTGGCCGCGGTCCTCGGCCTGAAGCCCGAGACGAAGAACTTCACCTGGGAGAACCTCTTCGTCGGCATCGACAGCGGCAAGGTCGACGTGGCCTTCTCGAACGTCACCGACACCGAGGAGCGCAAGAAGAAGTACGAGTTCGCCTCCTACCGGCAGGACAACCTCGGCTGGGAGGTCAAGAAGTCCAGCAAGTGGAACTTCGAAGGCAAGTACGAGAACCTCGCCGGCCTGACCGTCTCCGTGGGCGCCGGCACCAACCAGGAGAAGATCCTCCTGGAGTGGAAGAAGAAGCTCGAGGCCGAGGGCAAGAAGCTCACGATCAAGTACTACCCGGACCGCAACGGCCTCTACCTGGCGCTGAACAGCGGCAAGATCGACGCCTACTTCGGCCCCAACCCCGGCATCGCCTACAACGTCTCCCAGGACGCGGGCACCGCCAACGCCACCCGCAACGCGGGCACGTTCTCCGGCGCCGGAGAGACGCTCCAGGGCCTGATCGCGGCCACCGCCAAGAAGGACAGCGGCCTCGCCAAGCCGCTCGCCGCCGCCATCAACTACCTGATCGAGAACGGGCAGTACGCCAAGTGGCTGGCCGCCTACAACCTCTCCAACGAGGCCGTCGCCAAGTCCGAGGTCAACCCGCCCGGACTGCCGCTGGACAACTCCTGACTCACCGTCTCCGTACTGGTGAATCATGCAGGTTGAGTTAGGCCGCCAGAGAAGAAAGCGCCAGAGAAGAAAGCGCCAGAGAAGCATCAGGAAGGGGCTCCGCCTCCGTGACTCTCCAGACCGACCTCCGCGGAGGCGGAGCCCGCACCGACGCCCACCCGCACCCCCTCGACAACGCCGTCTGGGCCGCCCTCGCCGGCCCGCACGCCCACCTGGCCGAACGCGTCGGGCTCGCCGCCCGCTACCCGGCCGACGTCTACGCCTTCGCCGCCCTCGCCGACCCCCGGGACCCGGCCGCGTGGGCCGACCTGCACACCCTCGTCGGCCCCGGAACCACCGTACGCATCAAGCCCGTCGACCGGGTTCCCGAGGGCTGGGAGGTCACCGGCGGGGGAGAGGGCGTCCAACTCGTCGCCGCCGAGGAGTTCCGCACCGAACCCGCCCCCGAGGCCGTCCGCCTCGGCGCGGACGACGTGCCGGAGATCCTCGACCTCGTCGCCCGCACCCGCCCCGGCCCCTTCCTCCGGCGGACCGTCGCCCTCGGCGCCTACCTCGGCATCCGCCACCGGGGCCGGTTGATCGCCCTGGCCGGCGAACGGCTCCGGCTCCACGGCTGGACCGAGATCAGCGCCGTCTGCACCGACCCGGAACACCGGGGCGAGGGCCTGGCCACCCGGCTGATCCGCGCGGTCGGCCACGGCATCCGCGAGCGCGGCGACACCCCGTTCCTGCACGCCGCCGCCGACAACACCCCGGCGATCGGCCTCTACCAGTCCCTCGGCTTCACGCTCCGCCGCCGCTCGACCATCGTCTCGGTGCGCACGCCGGGAACATCCCAGGAGACCGGGGCGTTGTGAGCGTTGACGAGACGGGTGAGGCGCCGCAGCGCGCCCGGAAGGGGGAGGTGCCGGACATGACGCACATGTTCCACGCCGTGCACCTCCACTCCCGGGCCCACATAGACCTCCAGCGCGTGGCCGCCGCGCTCTGTTGCTCCTGACGTTCCTCACTGCCGCACCCACCCCGCCGTGGGTGGCGTGCGCCCTCGTACGGACCTCCAGGAAGGCACCCTCGTGTCCTCAAGCCCTGTTCCCCCTCTCCATCTCGCCGTCGCCCTCGACGGCACCGGCTGGCATCCCGCCTCCTGGCGCGAACCGGTCGCCCGCCCCCGCGCGCTGTTCACCGCCGGGTACTGGGCCGACCTGGTCGCCGAGGCCGAGCGCGGCCTGCTCGACTTCGTCACCATCGAGGACGGCCTGGGCCCGCAGTCCGCGCACTTCCTGGACCCGGACGACCGCACCGACCAGGTCCGCGGCCGGCTCGACGCCGTGCTCATCGCCTCCCGCGTCGCCCCGCTCACCCGGCACATAGGCGTGGTGCCGACCGCGATCGTCACCCACACGGAGCCCTTCCACCTCTCCAAGGCGATCGCCACCCTGGACTACGTCAGCAAGGGCCGCGCGGGCCTGCGCGTCCAGGTCTCCGCCCGCCCCGCCGACGCCGCCCACTTCGGCCGCCGCACGATCCCCCGCATCGAGGCCTACGACGCCCCGGCCACCCGGGACCTGGTGAGCGACCTGTTCGACGAGGCCGCCGACTACGTGGAGGTCGTGCGCCGCCTCTGGGACAGCTGGGAGGACGACGCCGAGATCCGCGACGCGGCCACCGGCCGCTTCGTCGACCGCGACAAGCTGCACTACATCGACTTCGAGGGCCGCCACTTCAGCGTCAAGGGCCCCTCCATCACCCCGCGCCCGCCGCAGGGCCAGCCCCTGGTCACGGCCCTCGCCCATGACACGGTGCCCTACCGCCTGGTGGCCCGCGCCGCCGACGTCGGCTACGTCACCCCGCACGACGCCGATCACGCCCGCGCGATCGTCGCCGAGATCCGCGCCGAACAGGAGACGGCCGGCCGCTCCGCCGAGCCGCTGCACGTCTTCGGCGATCTGGTCGTCCTCCTCGACGACGACCCCGCCGAGGCCGCCGCCCGCCGCGACCGCCTGGACGCCCTCGCCGGCGAGGAGTACACCAGCGACGCCCGGATCTTCGCCGGCAGCCCCGCCCAACTCGCCGACCTGCTCCAGGAGTTGCAGTCCGCAGGGCTGACCGGCTTCCGGCTGCGCCCGGCCGTCGTGGGCCACGACCTGCCCGCGATCACCCAGGGGCTCGTCCCCGAGCTCCAGCGCCGCGACGCCTTCCGGCGCGCCTACGAGGCCGACACCCTGCGCGGACTGCTCGGTCTGACCCGCCCCGCCAACCGCTACGCCGCAGCCTGAGCCGGACGGAGAGACGATCCATGAGCAAGCCCCTGAAGCAGATCCACCTGGCCGCCCACTTCCCCGGCGTCAACAACACCACCGTGTGGAGCGACCCCCAGGCCGGCAGCCACATCGAGTTCGACTCCTTCGTCCACTTCGCGAAGACCGCCGAACGCGCCAAGTTCGACTTCCTCTTCCTCGCCGAGGGACTCAGGCTCCGCGAACAGGGCGGCAAGATCTACGACCTGGACGTCGTCGGCCGCCCCGACACCTTCACCATCCTGGCCGCGCTCGCCGCCGTCACCGAACACCTCGGCCTGACCGGCACCATCAACTCCACCTTCAACGAGCCCTACGAGGTGGCCCGCCAGTTCGCCAGCCTCGACCACCTCTCCGACGGCCGCTCCGCGTGGAACGTCGTCACCTCCTGGGACGCCTTCACCGGGGAGAACTTCCGCCGCGGCGGCTTCCTCCCGCAGGACGAGCGCTACTCCCGCGCCAAGGAGTTCCTCGCCGCCACCCACGAACTCTTCGACTCCTGGCAGGGCGACGAGATCCTCGCCGACCAGACCGCCGGCGTCTTCCTGCGCGACGCCAAGGCCGGCGCCTTCGTCCACGAGGGCAGGCAGTTCGACATCCACGGCCGGTTCAACGTCCCGCGCAGCCCGCAGGGCCGCCCGGTGATCTTCCAGGCCGGCGACTCCGACGAGGGCCGAGAGTTCGCCGCCTCCTCCGCCGACGCCATCTTCAGCCGGTACGCCACCCTCAAGGAGGGCCAGGCGTTCTACACCGACGTCAAGTCCCGCCTCGCCAAGTACGGCCGCCGCTCCGACCAGCTGCTGATCCTGCCCGCCGCGACCTTCGTCCTGGGCGACACCGACGCCGAGGCCGAGGAGGCCGCCAAGGAGGTCCGCCGCCAGCAGGTCAGCGGCGCCACCGCGCTCAAGCACCTGGAGTTCGTCTGGAACCGGGACCTGTCCTCGTACGACCCCGAAGGCCCGCTGCCCGACGTCGACCCGCTCGTCAGCGAGGAGCACATCTCCCGCGGCCGGGCCCAGGTGCGCATGTACCGCGACCCGCTGGCCACCGCCCGCGAATGGCGGGAGCTCGCCGAGGCCAACAACTGGTCCATCCGCGACCTGGTCATCGAGAACGGCAGCCGGCAGAACTTCGTCGGCTCCGCGCAGACCATAGCGACGACCATCAACGAGTACGTCCAGGCCGACGCCGGCGACGGCTTCATCCTCGCCCCGCACATCACCCCCGGCGGCCTCGACGAGTTCGCCGACAAGGTCGTCCCCCTGCTCCAGGAACAGGGCGTCTACCGCACCGAGTACGAGGGCGCCACCCTGCGCGACCACCTCGGCCTGGCGCACCCGGACGAACCGGGAGCCGTCGAGCGGGCCGCGTCGTGAAGTTCCTCGCCATCACGCTGATCGTGCACCGCCCGGACCCGGTCACCGGGATCCAGAAGTCCACCCAGGACCGGTTCCGGGAAGTGCTCGACAACGCCCTGCTCGCCGAGGAGCTCGGCTTCGACGGCTTCGGCGTGGGGGAGCGGCACGAGCGCCCGTTCATCTCCTCCTCGCCGACCGTCGTCCTCAGCCACATCGCCGCCCTCACCCGGCGGATCCGGCTGTTCACCGCCGTCACCACCCTCAGCCTGCTCGACCCCGTCCGCGCCTACGAGGACTACGCCACCCTCGACCACCTCTCCGGCGGACGCCTCGACCTGATCATCGGCAAGGGCAACGGCGCCGCCCAGCGCGAGCTGTTCCACGTCACCCCCGAGGACCAGTGGGAGCGCAACGCCGAGAGCTACGAGGTGTTCCGACGGATCTGGCGCAACGACAAGGTCACCGCCGCCACCCGCTTCCGCCCGGAGCTCACCGACGCGGAGGTCTGGCCCAGGCCCTACCAGCAGCCGATCCGGGTCTGGCACGGCAGCGCCACCAGCAAGGAGTCCGTCGACCTCGCCGCCCGCTACGGCGACCCGCTGTTCTCGGCGAACGTCACCCACCCCATCGAGCCGTACGCCGAGCTGATCCGCTACTACCGGGAGCGCTGGGAGCACTACGGCCACGACCCGGCCGCCCTCGCGGTCGGCGCCGGCTCGGCCGGGCTGTATGTGGCCCGCACCTCGCAGGAGGCCGTCGAGACCTACCGGCCGATCTTCGACAGCACCCTCGCCTTCCAGAAGCAGTTCGGCCTACCGCTGGTCTTCGAGACCGTCGAGGACTTCGTCGACCGCAGCTCCGCCCTGATCGGCAGCCCGCAGCAGGTCATCGAGAAGGTGCACCGCTACCACGAGCAGTTCGGCCACACCGTTCTGCATCTGCACGCCGACGCGGGCGGCCTCACCGACAGCCGGCACCGCGAATCGCTGGAGCTGTTCCAGTCGGAGGTGGCGCCGGTGCTGCGTAAGGAGATACCGGACCCGCCGTTCGCCTGGGGCCCGGTGCTGCCGACGACATCCACCGCCGAGGAGCCGTCCCATGCCTGACATCCCCCTCGGCGTCCTCGACCTGGTCCCGATCTCCTCGGGCTCGACGGCCGCGGACGCCCTGCGCAACTCCATCGACCTCGCCCGGCAGGCCGAGCGCCTGGGCTACGCCCGCCACTGGTTCGCAGAGCACCACCTCAACCCGGGCGTGGCCGGTACGTCCCCCGCGGTCGTCCTCGCGCTGACGGCCGCCGCCACCTCCACCATCCGGCTCGGCTCCGGAGCCGTACAGCTCGGCCACCGCACCGCGCTGTCCACGGTCGAGGAGTTCGGCCTGCTCGACGCCCTGCACCCCGGCCGATTCGACCTGGGCCTCGGCCGCTCCGGCGGCGGCCCGCCGGCCGGGAAGGCGACGGCGCCCGGGGCCACCCCGGTCGTCGACGGCCGCGCCCCGAACGGTCTGCTCATCCCGCCCCGCTTCTCCTTCGCGGGCCTCCTCGGCTCACCCCGCGTCGCCCTGCAGCGCACACTGCTGCTCCTCCCCGGCGCCGCGTCCCAGGACTACGCCGAGCAGATCGACGACCTCCTCGCCCTGCTGGCCGGCGCCTACCGTTCCGCGGACGGCGTCGAGGCGCACGTCGTACCGGGCGAGGGCGCGGCGGTCGAGCTGTGGATCCTGGGCAGCAGCGGCGGCCAGAGCGCCGAGGTCGCGGGCGCGCGGGGCCTGCGCTTCGCCGCCAACTACCACGTCAGCCCCGCCACGGTCCTGGAGGCGGTGGACGCCTACCGGGCGCACTTCAAGCCCTCCGCATCCCTCGACGCGCCCTACGTCAGCGTCTCCGCGGACGTCGTCGTCGCCGAGGACGACGCCCACGCCCGTGAACTCGCCACCGGCTACGGCCTGTGGGTGCGCAGCATCCGCACCGCCGAGGGCGCCATCCCGTTCCCGACCCCCGAGGAGGCCCGCGCCCACGCCTGGAGCGACGAGGACCGGGACCTGGTCCAGGACCGCCTCGACACCCAGTTCGTCGGCTCCCCGGCCACGGTCGCCGACCGGCTGGAACAGCTCCAGGAGGCCACGGGCGCCGACGAGTTGCTCATCACCACGATCACCCACGGCCACACCGACCGCGTCAGATCGTACGAACTGCTCGCCGAGGAGTGGCGCCGCCGGGGTCACTCCTTCCGGTCGAGCTGATGCTCCGGGGTCCCCACCGACCGCCCGGACCCTCCTGTCGCGGCGCGGGCGCGGCTGTTCGCGTGATCGAAACACGCAGTTCGCGCCGGTCCGCTCCGCCCCGAGTCCGCTGCGAACGGTGCGGCCGGGCGGACGTCTCCCTCCCCCGAGGTGACGCCCGCCCGGCCTTTCCCCCGGCGCCGGACAGTGGTCGGTACGCGGTCGAGCGCCGGATCACCAGCACATGACCGCGGTCTCGCCCGAACCCCAGCCGGAGTACAGGCGGACCCGGACGAAGTAGCGGCGGCCCTTGACGAGCCGGGCCCTGATCGTGGCGTTGTGCGGGGTGCCGCCGTCGTCCCGGCCGGACAGGTAGCGGGGCTCGCCGTCGCGCTCCTCGAAGACCACGACGACCGAGTCGCTCTCCCCGAAGACGCCGAACGTGTACGCGCGGGTCTCCCGCGGCTCGACGACGAAGTCGGCCTGCTCGCCAGGGCCCAGCGACAGCGGCGCCGACCGGAACGGCGCCAGCGGGGGCGCCAGCGAGACGTCCAGCGGCGGATACCAGCCGAGCGCGAACTCCTTGTCCAGCGCCGACAGCGCGCCGGGCGGATGCACACCCCCGCGGAACTGCTCCGGCTCCAGGACCAGCCCCGCCGACAACGGGTACTCCATGACGGACTGCGGATCCCACACCGACCCGTTGACCTCGGCCGGGTCCAGCTTGCGCAGGATGTTGAAGAACGTGCGGTCCCGGCTCCAGAAGTTGGGCGGGCCCGCCAGGTCCGCGTACACGGCCTCGTCGTCCCAGTGGATGCCGGCGAACGGGCTCTGGTGCTCGTGCTGCATGCCGAGCGCGTGCCCGATCTCGTGCAGGGCGGTCGCGCGCTCCCCGGGCGCGGTCAGATCCCAGCCGAAGTTCATGGTGCGCTCGTTGAGACCGGCCGGCAGCGCGTCCCGGCCCACCGCCGACCAGGACCCGTCCCCCTGCTGGAAACCGATCCGCAGCTCGGCCTCCGAACGGTCGGGGACCTCCGCGAAGGACACCCCGATGCCCAGGTCCCGCCACTCGCGGAAACAGGCGCGCACCACGTCCCGCTGCTCCTGGCCGCCGACCCACGACACCCGCCGGGTCCCCCCGGAGCCCGGCACCGGGATGACCGATCCGTCGTCCTCGCCGTCGAAGAAGTAGTAGTGCAGGACCGTGCCGTTGACCCACATCCGCCGCCCGCTCATGAGCGCGCCCAGCCGCTCGGCGGCCAGCCCCGGAGCGAACGCGGGGGCCGACTGCTGCGCGAGCGAGCAGTAACGGGCGGTCATGCGGCCCAGGTTGCCCCGCCGCCGCGCCCGGCGCCTGAGTCGGGGGCTACTCAAGTCGCCCTGTATCAGGCCTGAGTATGCCGACTCCAGATGAGGTGACGACGTTCGAACCGCATCCCAAGACCCTTCGGCTGCCCTGGCCGTTCACCGGACGGGAGGAGGAGCGCGAACTCGTCCGCCGCTGCCTCGCGGCGGCCCGCCCCGGCATCGTGATCACCGGGCCGCCCGGCTGCGGCCGCACCCGCCTGGCCGCCGAAGCGGTCCGCGACGCCGACTGCGCCCGCGTGGCCGGCACCCCCGAGACCCGGGGCACCGCCTTCGCCGCGTTCGCCCACCTCCTGCCCGAGGGCGTCACCCTGCACCGCGCCGTCCAACTCCTCTCCGGCGTGCGGATGCTGCTGGTCGACGACGCGCATCTGCTGGACGACGCCTCCGCCGCCCTGCTGCACCACCTCGCCGTCCAGGGCCGCACCCGGCTGCTGGTCCTGGTGACGGACGGCGTTCCGGCACCGGGCGCGGTCACCCGGCTGTGGACCGGCGAGCTGCTGCCCCGCCTCGCCCTGGGGCCCCTGCCCCGCGAGGACACCGCCCAGCTGCTCACCGCCGGCGCCGGCGGCCCCCTGGAGCCGCTCACCGTCAACCGAATGCACCGTCTGTGCCGGGGCGATCTGCGCCTCCTGCGGGACCTGCTGGAGGCGGTGCGCGAGCAGGGGCTGCTCACCCTCGCCCAGCCCCCGGCCGGACAGACCGCTCTTCCGCCGAACTCGCCGGACGCGGGCGAGTGGGCGTGGCGCGGCCGGGTCCCCGTCACCCCCACCCTCCGCGAACGCTCCGCCCCCGTCCTCGCCCGCACCTGCCCCGACGAACGCGAGACCCTCGACCGCCTCGCCTTCGCCGAACCCCTGCCGCTGCCCACGGACACCCTGGACCTGCGCATCCTCGAACGCCTGGAGACGGACGGCCTCATCGCCGTCGAGGATGACGACGATGACGGCGAGGGCGGCGGCGCTACGGCCGTCCGCCTGGCCCACCCCCTTCACGGCCCGGTCCTGCGCGCGTCCGCCGGCCGTCTGCGCGCACGTCGGCTGACCGGCGGCCGCGGCTCGCTGACGGCCGCCCTGGACGCGGAGTCGGCCGCCCTGGCCCGGCGCATCGAGGCCGCCGACGTCCGCACCGCGCAGACCCCCGTGGGGGAGTGGCTGGTCGCGGAGGGCGCACCCGTCCCGCCCGGCTACGCGGCCGTCCGCGCGCGGTTCTCACGGCTGCGGGGAGAACTGCGCGAGGCGGCCGCCTGGGCGCGGGAGGGCCTGGCGAACACCCCGGACGACTCCGCCTGTCGCCGTGAACTCGCCCTGGCCCAGGCCGAGTCGGGCGAGTCGGACACCGCCCGCCCGGCGTCCCCCGAGCCCCTTCGTGCGGACGAGGCCTACGACGCCGTACGCCTGGGCGCTCCCGAGCGTGCCGTCCGGCTGCTGCCGCCCGACGGGGTGTTCGCCCGCCATGCACGCGCCCTCGCCCGTGCCGACGGCCCGGCTCTGGACCGGGTCGCCGAAGAGCTTCAGGAGCGCGGCTTCCTCCTGTTCGCCGCGGAGGCCCACGCTCAAGCCGTACGGGCACACCGGGACGCGAGCGCCGCCCGCACCGCCCGGACCCGGGCCGTCGCCCTCGCCCGCCGCTGCCAGGGCGCACGCACCCCGGCCCTGTCCGGTCTGGTGCTGGGGGAACTCACCGCACGCCAGCGGCAGATCGTCACCCTCGCGGCGGCCGGCCTGAGCAACCGGCAGATCGCCGAACGTCTCACCCTGTCCGTACGCACCGTCGGCAACCACCTCTACAGCGCCTACGCCCGCCTCGGCGCCGGCGACCGCGGCTCCCTCCCCTGGCTGGTGGAACTCCCGGACGCGCAACCGGCATGAGAACAGGGGGCGTTGAGCTTTCAGGCGGCTCCGAACGCGGTGAACGCCCACCCGGTCGCCTGATGCACCGCGTCACCAGGCAGGGCCGCCCGCGCGTCGCGCAGCGCCTCCGCCAGCGACAGGCCCCCGCTGAGCCCCTTGTGCAGGGCCAGCATCAGCGGGACCACCGCCTCGTCGTTGACGGGCGCGCTGCTCGCCACCACCCCCGCGGTGCCCAGCGGCAGCAACGCTGTGACCAGGCCCAGGAGTTCGTCGGCGCCGACGGTGGCGAGGCGGGCGGTGTCGCAGCTGGAGAGGATGATCCGGTAGGGGCTGCGGGCGAGCCGTTCGAAGTCGTGGACGATCAGCGGACCGTCGGCCATGCGCAGCGAGGAGAACATCGGGCTGTCGGCCCGGAACGCGCCGTGCGCGGCGATGTGCGCCAGCGCCGCCCCGTCGAGTTCCGCCAGGACCCGCGGCACCCGGGCGTCGGCCTGTTCCAGCACCGTGGGCCTGCCGTACCGCCCGGCCACCTCCGGCACCTCCGCCCCGCCGGTCGCAAGGCCGGGACCGCGCACCAGGACATGCCGGCCGCCCGGCGGCGGCTCGGTCTCCCGGGCGCGCAGCCAGCTGCTCGCCGACGGCGACACGCTCACCACCCGCTCCCGCAGCGACGGCAGCAGCGCCCACGGCACCCGGTGCAGCCGCGCGGGCGGGACCACCACGACCGGCCCCGACCCCAGCTGCCCCGCCGCCTCGCCCAGCAGCAGCTCCTCCAGCCGCCGCCCCGCCGCCTCCACCACCGGCAGTCGCCCCTCGGCCCGGGGATGGGCGAGCCGGCGCAGCCCGGCCTGTACGTGCTCGGCCTCCCGCTCCGCCTCGGCCAGCAGCCCGCCCGCGAACCGCCGCACCCGCCCGCCGCCGCACAGCAGCACCTGAACGCGCCCGTCCAGCACGGCGAGTTCGATCAGCCGCCCGTCGCCGAGCCGTTCGAGCAGCCGGCCGGCGTCGAAGCGGCGGCCGTCGCCGGGCGCGTCCCCGCGGATGTGCAGGGTCCGGGAGCGGATCTCCCGTTCCAGGCGGCGCTGTTCGCGCTCCAAAGTCGGCACCGGGCGGCCGTCCATCCGGGCGCTCTCCGCGCGGGCGGCGATCTCCCGGAACGCCGTCAGTCCGCTCAGCAGCGCCGGATCGGCCGGCGGCCGGGTGGGCGGCGTCGACAGCACCGTGGCCCGCCAGCGCTCGCTCCACACCAGCAACTGCCGTGGCCCGCCCCGCTCCAGGCTGACCTGCTGGGCCAGCGCCGCCAGCTCCGCGCCCTGTGCGGTGGCCCGCGCCCGCAACTCCGAGGCCCCCAGGGTCGTACGGTGGTCGTCCAGGACGTCGAGGCCGCGGCGGCAGGCCTCCAGGACGCCGCGTTCGGATCCGGTGGCCCGCGCCCACAGCGCCTGCGCCGCCCAGCCGGTCATCCGGGCCAGCGGCGGGCCGCTGCGCCGGCTGCGCGCGGCGATCTCCAGATGGCGTTCGGCGTCCGCCCGCCAGTCCAGGTCCAGCGCGATCCGCCCCGCCAGCAGCCAGGCCTCCGGCGCGGCCGGCGCCCCGAAGGCGGCCAGCCGCTCGGCGAGCCTGGCGGCGTCCGCGACGAGCCGGCCCGAGCCGCGCCCGGTGGCGACCCGCGCCTCGATCAGCACCAGCCGGGCGTGCGTCTCCCACCAGGTGCGCCGCTGCCCCGCGAAGAGCCGCTCGGCCACCGCGGCCCGGGCGATCGCCGTCCCCGGATCGCCCGCCAGCCGCGCCGCCCTGGCGGCCGTCAGCAGCAGCTCCGCCTTGCGGGTGGACTGCCCGCCGATCCCGTCCAGCACCCCGATCGCCGCGTCCGCCTCGGCCAGCGCCTCGGGCGCGAGACCGGCCGCCATCAGCACCTCGCAGCGCCGGATGTTGAGCATGAACATCGGCGTGCCCAGCTTGGCGTACCGCTCCGCGGCCTCGTCCAGCAGCCGCAGCGCCGCCGGCACGTCCCCGGAGCGGAACGCGGCCAGGCCCCGGCTCTCCACGGCGTCGGCCTTGTCGTGCTCCTGGCCGGTGGTGTCCCACAGCGCCTCGGCCGCCGTGAAGTCGGCCTCCGCGCGGTCCACCGTCCCGAGCGCCAGATGCACGGTGGCGCGCAGGGTGAGGGCGCGCGCCGTCCAGATGACGTCGTCCGCCTGCCGCAGCACCGGGATCGCCCTGCGTACGTCCTCCAGGGCCTCGCGGTGATGCCCGAGGACCCACCAGGAGTAGGCCCGCCGGTACAGCACGCGCGCGCGGGTGTGCCCCGTCCCGCGCTCCACACCCCGCTCGAACGCCGCCAGGCCCTGCCGGGTGCGGCCCGCGTGCACCAGCGCCACCCCCAGCGTGGCCAGCACGTCCGCCTCGCGCTCCGCGGAGTCCGCGCGCGCGGCCAGTTCGCGGGCGCGCCGCAGATGGTCGAGGGCGATCCGCATGTCGCCCCAGTCCCGCTGCCAGATGCCGATCACCTGATGGGCGACCGAGGCGTGCAACGGCGTCGGATCGGTGTCGAGCACTCCTTCCGCCCGCGACAACGCGTCGTTGGGGGCGGCGAACACCATGGGCAGCAGTTCGAGAACCGAGTCGTTTCCCGCTGTCACTCCACGGATGGTAGTGCTCCGGTCCGTATGCCACACCGGTTTGGAGCCGTATCCACCAGTAACAATTGGACGTCGCGTCAACATCGGGTACACCATCGCGTCCACCGGGTCGGCCCGGCCGGGACCGGTCCGCCGAGCGGCCACAGGGGGCGCGCGGAAGCAATCGCACCACCCGCACCTGCTGTCGCACTACCTGTATCAGACGACAGTCTCGCGGGTCTGACTGTCGACCACCGGCTGTAGGGGAGGACACGCCATGGCACCACAGCGATTCCACGAGCAGTTCGACCAGATCCAGAGCTCGCTGCCCGACGTCCCGTTGGCGATGGGGCCGGACGACTCCGCCGAGTTCATCTACGAGAAGGGCGTGGTCCTCGCGCGCGACGGCGAGGAGGCCCAGGTCGTCGAGGACGCGGTGCGCGCGCACTTCACCGCGACCGACGGCCTCCTCCCGGACGACGTACGCCGCTCGGGCCCGCAGACCAACCGCTCGGGCATCACCCGCATCCACGTCGGCGACCCCGGCCGCGGCGAGCGCGGCGCCGACCTCGCCGTCGCGGGGGCCCTGCGCGCCCTGCGCCCGGCCGAGGGGCGCGTGGGACGGCGACTGGTCAGCCGCAACCACGTGGTGTCCATCGCGGTCAACGCCTGCCCCGGCGACGAGCCCGTGCCCGCCCCCGCCACCGAGCCGCCCAACCCGTCCCGGGCCGAGGGGGCCTACGACGCGGTCGACGCCGTCGGCGTCCTGGTCGTCGACACCGGCCTGATGCACGACTACCGCTCCTACCCGCTGCTGTCCCACACCGACGGCGACGCACAGGTCAGGGAGACCGACGGCGAGGGCATCCTCCAGCAGTACGTCGGACACGGCACGTTCATCGCCGGGCTCGTCGCGGCCGTCGCGCCCAACACCGACGTCACCGTGCGCGGCACCCTCAACGACGCCGGCGCGATCCTGGAGTCCGACTTCGGAGAGAAGCTCTTCGACGCCGTCGACCAGGGCGGCTGGCCCGACATCCTCAGCCTCTCCGCCGGCACCTCCAACGGCCGCGTCGACGGCCTGCTCGGGGTGGCCGCCTTCATGGAGGAACTCCGCGGCCGGCACACCCTGTTGGTCGCCGCCGCCGGCAACAACGCCAGCGCCACCCCCTTCTGGCCCGCCGCCTACGCCTCCCTGCCCGACTACGCCGACGCGGTCCTGTCGGTCGGCGCGCTGCGCGGCGACGGCGAGTTCGGCGCCTGCTTCAGCAACCACGGCCCCTGGGTGCGGGTCTACGCCCCCGGCGAGCGCCTCACCAGCGCCCTCACCGGCTTCGGCACACCCGTCCCGTACGTCTACCAGCACTCCACCTACGACGCCTGCCGCTACGGCTTCACCTACGCCTGCACCTGCTGCTCGCCGCGTCACACCGGCCTGCTCAGCGAGGCACGGCAGGCCACCTCCGGCAAGCCGGACCAGGTGATGTTCGAGGGCCTCGCGTCCTGGAGCGGAACGTCCTTCGCCACCCCCGTCGTGGCCGGCCTCGTCGCCGCCCACATGACCGCGCACAAGGAGACCGATCCCCGTGCCGCCGCCCGTCAACTGCTCGCTGCCAACGCAGAGTTCGCCGAGGTGCGCGGGGCGCACGTCCCGGCGCTGCGCCCGTCCACCTGGCGCCCCGTCCCGGTCGGCCCGGCATGAGGGCGCCATGAGGTCCGACCCGACCCCCGTCACGGCGTACGATGACAGGCCGTACACGAGGGGTGGAGCCGTGGACCGTAGTGATGTCGGCGCGCTCGTCCAGTCCGCCGTCGACGGTGACACGGCGGCCTGGAAGGCGCTGGTGGAAGGGCTGAGCCCGCTGGTGTGGTCCGTCGTGCGCGCCCACCGGCTCTCCGACGCCGACGGGCACGAGGTGTACCAGACCGCGTGGTTCCGCTTCGCCCAGCACCTCGGCCGGATCCGGGAGCCGGAGAAGGCGGGCTCGTGGCTCGCGAGCACCGCGCGCAACGAGTGCCTGAAGGTGCTCAAGAGCTCCAGGCGGCTGATGCCGACGGACGACGCCCAACTGCTCGACCGCGCCAGCGAGGACCGTACGCCGGAGCAGTCGGTGCTGGACTCGGAGGAGGCGGCCGCGCAGAGCGAGCGCGTCCGCTTCCTGTGGCAGGAGTTCGAGGCGCTCGGCGAGCGCTGCCGGCAGCTGCTGCGGGTGCTGATCGCCTCGCCGCCGCCCAGCTACCTGGAGGTGTCGGCCGCCCTGGGCATCGCCGTCGGCAGCATCGGACCGATGCGCCAGCGCTGTCTGCGCCGACTGCGCGCCCGACTCGACGCACGGGGAGCTCTGTGAACGACATGAACGACATGAACGACGCGAACAGCACGAGTGACGGCATGGGCGGCGACGGCGCGTCCGACGAAGGCGCCTTCGACGGCGTGGAGTTCGACCACGGCCGGCTCGAGGAGGAGCTGCGCCTGGCCGCCGCCATCCTGGACCCGGTCCCCGCAGAGCTGCGCCAGATCGCCGTCGAGGCCTACGCGTTACACGACCTGGACGCACGGATCGCCGAGCTGACGTTCGACTCGCTGCTCGATGCGATCCCGGTGCGGGGAGCGGAGGACCCGCCGCGGATGCTCACCTTCGACACCGGCGGACTGACCGTCGACATCGAGGTGAGCGCGCAGGGGCTGATGGGTCAGCTGCTGCCGCCGCAGTCCGCCTCGATCGAGATTCTGCACGGCCCGCGCGCGGGCGCCGCGCTCACCGCCGACGACATGGGCCGCTTCGCCTGTGACGCACCGCCCGCCGGCCCCTTCGCGCTGCGACTGCGCACCGGCGGGGACGTGGTGGTCACGGAGTGGCTGCGGGCCTGACACCCGCCAGGCGTACGCCTACCAGGTGACGGGCAGCGTCCGCGGCCCCCGGATCATGGTCTTCTTCCGCCAGACGACCTGGTCGGCGGGGACCGCGAGCCGCAGCCCCGGCAGCCGGTCCAGCAGCGTGTCCACCAGCAGCTCGGTCTGCAGCCGGGCGAGCACGGCCCCCGTGCAGTGGTGCGGACCGTTGCCGAACGCGAGGTGGGGGTTGGGATCGCGGTCGGGGACGATGTCGTCCGGGTCGGGAAAGGCGTCCGGGTCCCGGTTGGCGGCCAGGTAGGAGACGTACACGGGCTCGCCCGCGGCGATCCGCCGGCCGCCCAGGTCGACGTCCTCCAGGGCGATCCGGGCCAGACCGACACTGCTGCGGTGCGGAATGAAGCGCAGCAGCTCGTCGAGCAGCACCCCGCGCTCCTGAGGCCGCGTTCTCGTGCGCGCCAACAGCTCGGGGCGGCTGAGCAGCAGGAACAGCATCTGCCCGCAGTTGTGGGTGACGGCCTCGCCGCCGATCTGCAGCGGACCGGCGAGGCCCACCGCCTCCTCCTCGCCGATCTCGCCCCGGGCCACGGCCGCGCCCAGCAGGGAGTACACGTCCTCGCCGGCGCTGTCGGCCCGGTCGCGGACGGCCTGGGCGATCCAGCCGTACAGGCCCTGCTTGGCGGTCTCGGCGGCCTCGGCGCCGCCGGAGGTGGAGATGATCTGCCGGGTCCAGGAGTGCACCCGGTCGCGGTCCGCGTCCGGCACCCCCATCACCTCGCTGACGACGGCGAGGGGGAAGGGCTCAAGGACCCGCTCGACGAGATCCGCCGGCGGCCCGTTCCGCACCACGCCGTCCACCAGCTCGTCCAGGATCTCCTGCGCCCGCGGTCGCAGCCGCTTCATCGCGGCCACCGTGAACGCGCCCGCGACCGGCTTGCGCAGCCGGTTGTGCTCGGGCTGGTCGGCCCACGCCAGCGAGCCCGGCCGGGGCTTGAAGTGCGGTGCCATACGCGTCACCTGACGCTGAGTCACCTCGGCGCGGCCGAACCGCGGGTCGTTGGTGACCGTGCGCACGTCGTCGTAGCGGGTGGCGAGCCAGGCCCACCCCTCGCCGTGCGGCAGCCGGATCCGGGTCAGCGGGCCCTCCCGCATCAGCCCGGCCAGGACCGGATCGAACTCCGTCCCGTCCAGGTCGAGCGCGGGCCAGTCCCGTACCGGCGGCGGGGCCTCGCCGGTCAGCGTGGTGATCTCCTCGGTCATGCCCTCCACCCTCACCGCCCCACGCCCGCCTGTCGCGCGGAGGTGCTCCAGCCGGAGGTCGGCGGGGCTCGTCGTGGACGCGGGCGAGGAGGGCTCGGCTCACCTGGGTACCGCGTCGACCAGGGTCGCGAGTGCGGCGGCGAGGTCGTCCAGACCCGGTCCGGCGGGGCCGCCCGGCTCGGTCATGTACGTGTCCCGGCGGATCTCCACCATCAGCGCGGACACCCGCGGATCCGACCCGTAGTACTCCAGCGGTACGTACGCCCCGGCGAACGGGCTGTCGAGTCCCGTCTCCCCGATGCCGGCGAACGCCCCGCGCGCGGCGGCGAGCAGCTGCGGCGGGGTGTGGAAGGCGTCGGTGCCCAGGCAGACCGGCGGCCGCGGTCCCTCGCCGTGCAGCTCGTAGGGCAGCCGCTCGGTCGGATAGGAGTGCACGTCGATGACGACGGCCCGCCCGACGGCCGCCAGCCGCTCGCCCACGGCGTCGCTCATGGCCCGCGCGTACGGCCGGAAGTACCGTTCGACCAGCGGCTCGGGATCGACGTCCGCGGGTCGCAGCGCCTCCCGGTGCGTGGTCCGCGTGTACACGGCCCCCATCCCGACGGCCCGCATCTCCTCCCGCTCGTCCGGGAACCGCTCCGGATCGACGACCAGCCGCGACAGCCCGTTGACGAACCGCCAGGGCGTCACACCGGCCAGCTCCGCCGCCCGCGCCGCGAGCCGCGCGGTGTGCGCGTCGGTGAGGTGGTCCAGCTCCCGCTCCAGCGCCGTGTCGTCCAGCACGATGCCCTTCCGCACCCCGGCCGGCATCTCCCGCGCCGAGTGCGGCACATGGAGGATCACCGGCGAGTCCTCGGCGCCGGCCAGGAACGCGAAGGGCGGTGCGGCTGGGGTCATGGGGCGGCTCCCGGGGCGTTGTCAGTGGCGTGGTGCATGATCGGAGGTGCCATCACAACACGACTCACCACATGACTCACCACATGACGGAAAAGGGCGGGGGAAGCGGCATGGCCGTGACGAACGAGCAGGTGGCAGGGCGCGCGTTCCTGAAGGCGCTGTACCGGGACGACTACTACCCCGACGCCGTGGTGGACCGGGGCAGGGACGTCCTGCTGCGCCTGTGCGAACGCGTCGAGACCGAGCGCCCCGCCGACCTCGACGCGCTGTACGTCCTGACCCGGGCCGCCACCGAGGAGTTCAACGACCTGCAGGACGCCTTCGAGGAGGCCGGCAGCGACATCGAGACGGTGGCCCGGGAGGAGATAGCCGAGGACTTCTGGTTCGTCGCCCAGGCCTACGGCTTCCCGGACGCGGACGTGGAGGAGCTGATCGCCACGCGGGACTGGTGAGCGGGGCCGGTGGGACCGGGGGCTAGGCGCGCTCGCCGAGCAGCTCCCGCACCAGCGCGGCCACCTGCTCCGTCTCGATGAGGAACCCGTCGTGCCCGTACGGCGACTCCACCACCCGCAGCCGGTCCGCGGACGGGATCAGCGCCGCCAGTTCCGCCTGCTGGGCGAGCGGGTAGAGCCGGTCGGAGTCCACGCCCGCCACCAGCGTCCGCGCCGTCACGCGTCCCAGCGCGGCCCGTACGCCGCCCCGGCCTCGGCCGACGTCATGGGCGTTCATCGCCTCGGACAGCACCACATAGCTGCCCGCGTCGAACCGCCGCACCAGCTTGGCCGCGTGATGTTCGAGATACGACTGGACCTGGTACCGGCCGCCGTCGAACGGATCCTCGCCGCCCTGGGGCGTACGGCCGAAACGGACCGCCAGCTCCGGCTCGCTGCGGTACGTGACGTGGGCGAGCCGCCGGGCCAGGCCGAGCCCGGCATGGGGGCCGCGGCCGGTGTCGTGGTAGTCGCCGCCCTGCCAGTGCGGGTCGCTGCGGACGGCGTGCAGCTGCACGTCGGCCCAGGCGATCTGCTCCGCGCTCGCCGCCGCCGTCGTGGCGAGCAACAGCAGCGCCCCGACCCGCTCGGGGTACGACGCCGCCCACTCCACGGCCCGCATCCCGCCCATCGACCCGCCCACGACGAGCGCCCACCGTTCGACGCCGAGCGCGTCCGCGAGCCCCGCCTCGGCCGCGACCTGGTCGCGCTGCGTCAGGAACGGGAAGGCGTCTCCCCAGCTGCGCCGCCCGTCCGGACGCGCCGAGGCGGGCCCGGTACTGCCCTGGCAGCCGCCCAGCACGTTCGGCGCCACGACGAACCAGCGGTCGGTGTCGAGCGGCCGCCCCGGCCCGACCAGCCCGTCCCACCAGCCGGGCGTCGGATGGCCGGGGCCCGCCGGTCCCACGACGTGACTGTCCCCGGTGAGCGCGTGCAGCACGAGCACCGCGTTGGAGCCGTCCGACGCGAGCCGTCCCCAGGTCTCGAACGCCAGCCGCGCGCCCGGCAGTTCGCCGCCCGCCTCCAACGGCAACGGCTGCCGCGCCGCGTGCCACTGACGGCGGCCGGGCGGGTCCCCCTCCCGCCAGGCCCCGGTGGCCGGCGGGAGGGAGACCCCCGAAAGAGAGGCGGCAGACACGGCGTTCAGGACGACGCGCCCTTGGCCGCGCGGAAACCTGCCTCCAGGTCGGCCTTGAGGTCGGCGAGGTTCTCGATGCCGACCGAAAGCCGCACCAGCCCCGGCGAGGTGCCCGTCGCCGCCAACTGCTCCTCGTCCAGCTGGCTGTGGGTCGTAGAGGCGGGATGGATGATCAGGCTGCGCACATCGCCGATGTTGGCCAGGTGACTGAACAGCTCGACCGCGTCCACGAACCGCTTGCCCGCCTCGACGCCGTCCCGCAGCTCGAAGGAGACGATCGCGCCCGCACCGCGCGGCAGGTACTTCTGCCCCGCCTCGTACCACTTGCTGGACGGCAGGCCCGCATAGTGGACGGCGTCGACCTCGTCCCGCTGCTCCAGCCACTCCGCCAGCGCCTGCGCGTTCGCGGTGTGCCGCTCGATGCGCAGGCTCAGCGTCTCCACGCCCTGCAGCAGCAGGAACGCGGAGTGCGGGGAGAGCGCCGGGCCGAGGTCCCGCAGCAGCTGCACCCGCAGCTTGATCGCGAAGGCGCCGGGGCCGAGCGCCGGCCAGTACCGCAGCCCGTGGTAGCTCGGGTCGGGCTCGGAGAAGTCCGGGAAGCGGTCGGCGTGCGCGCCGAAGTCGAAGGTCCCGCCGTCCACGACCACGCCTGCGATGGTCGTGCCGTGTCCGCCGAGGAACTTGGTCGCCGAGTGCACGACGATGTCGGCGCCGTGCTCGAGGGGCCGCAGGAGATAGGGGGTCGGGACCGTGTTGTCCACGATCAGCGGCACGCCCGCCGCGTGCGCCACGTCCGCGACCGCGCGCACGTCGAGCACGTTGCCGCGCGGGTTGCCCAGCGTCTCCGCGAACAGCGCCTTGGTGTTCGGCCGGATCGCGGCCCGCCAGGCCTCGGCGTCGTCCGGGTCGTCGACGAACGACACCTCGATGCCGAACTTCGGGAGCGTGTGCCGCAGCAGGTTGTAGGTGCCGCCGTACAGGGACGTGCTCGACACGAGGTGGTCGCCCGCGCCGGCCAGCGTCAGGATGGCGAGGGTCTCGGCGGCCTGGCCCGAGGACAGCGCCACGGCCGCGACCCCGCCCTCCAACGCGGCGATCCGCTGCTCGAAGACGTCCTGGGTGGGGTTGTGGATGCGGGTGTAGATGTTGCCGGGCTCGGCGAGCGAGAACAGGTCGGCGGCGTGCTGGGTGTCCCGGAAGACGAACGACGACGTCTGGTAGATGGGCGTGGCGCGGGCGCCGGTCGTCGGGTCGGGTGCGGCTCCGGCGTGGATCTGCTTGGTCTCGAAGGACCAGGCCGAGGTGTCGGGCGCGGCGGACGACTCCTCGGGGGTGTGACCGGCGGTGACGGAGTCGATGGGCTGGCTCATGGTGCGGTGCTCCTCGTGCGGAAGGGCGTGACGAAGCGCGCGTGCGCGGACGCGGCGGAAGGGGGTGGACGGCCGGAGGGAGGGTCAGCTCGCGGCGCGACAACCCGTGGTGGTGACGCGCACGTGGTCGACGTGGGGGCGGGTCACGAGCACGGTCATGGGTCGAGGTAAGCACACGGGGATGGGGCGGGCCAGCGCTCGACGCCGGGCGCAATGCAACGTTCACGAAAGGGGGTTGGCGGTCCGCGAAGGCGCTGGGAAAACAGCTCCGCCCCGGCCGGGCGATGTGCCGGTCGGGGCGGAGACGGGTGGTGCGGTGCGTCAGCTCAGGGAGGCCAGCGTCTCGTTCCAGGTGGTCGACGGGCGCATGACCGCCGCCGCCTTGGCCGGGTCGGGCTGGTAGTAGCCGCCGATGTCGGCCGGCTTGCCCTGGACGGCCTGCAGCTCGTCGATGATGGTCTGCTCGTTCGCGGCGAGCGTCTCGGCGAGCGCCGCGAAGGCCTTGGCCAGGTCCGCGTCGTCGGTCTGCGCCGCCAGCTCCTGCGCCCAGTACAGGGAGAGGAAGAAGTGGCTGCCGCGGTTGTCGATGCCGCCGACGCGACGGGCCGGGGACTTGTCCTCGTTGAGGAAGGTCGCCGTGGCGCGGTCGAGGGTGTCGGCCAGGACCTTGGCGCGGGCGTTGCCCGTGGCCTCGGCCAGCTGCTCGAAGGACGGCACCAGGGCGAAGAACTCGCCCAGGGAGTCCCAGCGCAGGTAGTTCTCCTTGACCAGCTGCTGGACGTGCTTCGGCGCGGAGCCGCCGGCGCCCGTCTCGAACAGGCCGCCGCCCGCCATCAGCGGGACGACCGACAGCATCTTGGCGCTGGTGCCCAGCTCCAGGATCGGGAAGAGGTCGGTCAGGTAGTCGCGCAGCACGTTGCCGGTGACGGAGATGGTGTCCTCGCCGCGGCGGATGCGCTCCACCGACAGCTTGGTCGCCTCGACCGGGGCGAGGATGCGGATGTCCAGACCCTCGGTGTCGTGCTCCGGCAGGTACGCGTTGACCTTGGCGATCAGGTTGGCGTCGTGCGCGCGGGTCTCGTCCAGCCAGAACACGGCCGGGTTGCCGGTGGCGCGGGCGCGGCCGACGGCCAGCTTCACCCAGTCCTTGATCGGCGCGTCCTTGGTCTGGCAGGCGCGGAAGATGTCGCCGACGGCGACCGGCTGCTCGATGACGACGTTGCCGGCCTGGTCGACCAGCCGGACCGTGCCGGCGGTCTTGATCTCGAAGGTCTTGTCGTGGGAGCCGTACTCCTCGGCCTTCTGCGCCATCAGACCGACGTTGGGGACCGAGCCCATGGTCGACGGGTCGTAGGCGCCGTGGGCGCGGCAGTCGTCGACGACGGCCTGGTAGACGCCGGAGTAGGAGGAGTCCGGCAGGACCGCGAGGGTGTCGGCCTCCTGGCCGTCGGGGCCCCACATGTGGCCGGAGGTGCGGATCATGGCCGGCATCGAGGCGTCGACGATGACGTCGGACGGCACGTGCAGGTTGGTGATGCCCTTGTCGGAGTCGACCATCGCCAGAGCCGGGCCCTCGGCGATCTCCGCGTCGAAGGACGCCTTGATCGCGTCGCCCTCGGGCAGCGCCTCGAGGCCCTTGAGGATGCCGCCGAGACCGTCGTTGGGGGAGAGGCCGGCCGCGGCCAGCGTCGCGCCGTACTGCTCGAAGGTCTTCGGGAAGAACGCGCGCACCACGTGACCGAAGATGATCGGGTCGGAGACCTTCATCATGGTGGCCTTCAGGTGCACCGAGAACAGCACGTCCTCGGCCTTGGCGCGGGCGATCTGCGCGGTGAGGAACTCGCGCAGCTCGGCGACGTGCAGCACGGAGGCGTCGACGACCTCGTCCTTGAGGACGGGTACGGACTCGCGCAGCACGGTGGTCGTGCCGTCCTCGGCGACCAGCTCGATCTTCAGGGAGCCGGCCTCGGAGATCACCGCGGACTTCTCGGTGGAGCGGAAGTCGTTCTCGCCCATCGTCGCCACGTTGGTCTTGGACTCCGACGACCAGGCGCCCATGCGGTGCGGGTGGGTCTTGGCGTAGTTCTTGACCGAGGCGGGGGCGCGGCGGTCGGAGTTGCCCTCGCGCAGGACCGGGTTCACGGCGGAGCCCTTGACCTTGTCGTAGCGGGCCTGGACGTCCCGCTCCTCGTCGGTCTTGGGGTCGTCGGGGTAGGCCGGCAGCGCGTAGCCCTGCGCCTGCAGCTCGGCGACCGCGGCCTTGAGCTGCGGGATCGACGCCGAGATGTTCGGCAGCTTGATGATGTTGGCCTCGGGCGTCTTGGCCAGCTCGCCGAGCTCGGTCAGCGCGTCCGGGATGCGCTGGTCCTCGGTCAGGTACTCCGGGAACACGGCGATGATGCGCCCGGCCAGCGAGATGTCCCGGGTCTCCACGGCGACCCCGGCCTGCGCGGCGTACGCCTTGACCACCGGCAGGAAGGAATACGTCGCCAGGGCCGGGGCCTCGTCAGTGTGCGTATAGATGATGGTCGAGTCAGTCACCGGGTGCTCCGCTCCACGTCTGCAACATTGCTCGACATCAAGATATCTCGTGATCGGGGCGGGCTCGACAGGGGTCCGCGGGAGGTTCGCGGGAGGTTCGCTCGCACCTTCGCGGGAAAGGGCGCCGTTCGGGGCAACCGAATGGAGCGTTCCGGTGGTCAAGAAGGTAGATCCATCACCTCGTCCACCGGGCCGGACCGACCATCCGGCCGCTTCAGCGAAAGCGGACCATGAGAAATCGCACCAGAGTGACGGGCCCCGCGGCTGCCCTGATCGGCACCGCCGCAGCACTCACCCTCGGGGGAAACACCGCGTATGCCACCGGCGCCGAGGACGATCCGGGCCCCGAGACCCTCGGCGACCCCGTCTTCCCGGCCCTCGGCAACGACGGCTACCGGGTCTCCGCCTATCACCTCGACCTCTCCTACGACGCCACGACGACCCTCGTCGAGGCCACGGCGACCCTGGAGATCCGCACCGACCGGCACCTCACCCGCCTCTCCCTGGACGCCCTCGGCCTGGACATAGGCACGGTGCGCGTGGACGGCCGTACGGCCGCCTTCGAGCAGGTGGACGAGAAGCTGCGGATCACGCCCGCCCGCCCCCTGGGCGCCCGGTCCCGGGCGACCGTCTGCGTGACGTACACGGCGGATCCGCGCCGTGTCCTGGCGCACACCGCCTGGGTGCCCACCCCCGACGGGTTCGCCGTCTGTCCCCAGCCGGACTCGGCGCACACCGTCTTCCCCTGCAACGACCACCCGTCGGACAAGGCGCACTTCACCTTCCGCATCACCGTCCCCGCCGCCCTGCGCGCGGTGGCGAGCGGCTCGCTGGTGTGCACCGAGGACCTGGCCGGCGACCGGACCGCGTACACCTACCGCTCCCGCTCGCCGATCGCCACCGAACTGGTGCAGATCACCGTCGGCGACTACGTCGAAAGCAGCGGCAGGGCCCGCACGGACTGCCCCTGCGCGACGTCGTCCCCACCGCCCGCGCCGAGGCCCTGGAGCCCGCGCTCGCCCTCACCCCGGGCCTGGTGGAGTGGATCGAGGCACGGCTCGGCGCATTCCCCTTCGAGACGTACGGGCTGCTGCCCTGCAACTCCGACGACCCCAAGGCCTTCGACTTCACGGGCCTGGAGACGCAGACCCTCACGCTCTACAAGCCGAACTACCTGCTCCAGGCGGAGCCGAAGATCGGCTCGCACATGATGCACGAGCTGGTCCACTCCTACTTCGGCAACAGCGTCAGCCCGGCCACCTGGGCCGACCTGTGGATCAACGAGGGCCACGCCGACTTCTACGGGCTGCTGTACCGCTACGAGCGCGGCTGGGCGGACTCCCTGGGCCTGACCACCTTCGAGGCCCGGATGAAGGACACGTACGCGCGCGGCGACCAGTGGCGGAAGACCTCCGGGCCCGTCGCCGCGCCGAACGCGGCCAACCTCTTCGACAGCCAGCGCTACCTGGGCGGCGTCCTCGTCCTGTACGCGCTGCGCCAACTGATCGGCGAGGACGCCTTCCACGCCGTCGAGCGGACCTTCCTGGCCCGCCACCGCGACTCCTCGGCGTCGACCGAGGACTACATCGCCGTCGCCTCGCAGGAGAGCGGCCAGGACCTGTCCGGCTTCCTGCGCGACTGGCTGTACGGCACGTCGACGCCGAGGATGCCCGGCCATCCGGACTGGACGGTCACCCCGGTGACGCCGTCCCTCGCCGCCCCGCACAACCGTACGGGCGGCCGCTGGCACGAGAACTCCGCCACTCTCTGAGGCGGGTCGGCCACCGGCCGGGCCCCTGAGGCGTCAGTCGTGCAGGGCGGTCCGCTGTCCGTCCTGCACGGCGTCGTCGGCCGTGCGCTGCTGCGGGATGACCACCGCTCCCTGCTGCAACGCCACGGTCCGCGTCGGCGCCGGGATGCGGATGCCCTCCTCGCGGTAGCGGCGGTGCAGGCGCTTCACGAACTCGTGCTTGACGCGGTACTGGTCGCTGAACTCGCCGACGCCCAGGATCACCGTGAAGCCGATCCGCGAGTCGCCGAAGGTGTGGAAGCGGACGGCGGGCTCATGGTCGGGGAGGGCGCCGTCGACGCCGGTCATGACCTCGGCGACGACCTCCAGGGTCACCCGCTCCACGTGCTCCAGGTCGCTGTCGTAGGCGACCCCGGCCTGCACCAGGATCGTCAACTGCTGCTCGGGACGCATGAAGTTGGTCATGTTGGTCTTGGCGAGCTGCCCGTTGGGGATGACGACGAGGTTGTTGGAGAGCGCGCGCACGGTCGTCTGACGCCAGTTGATGTCCTCGACGTAGCCCTCCTCGCCGCTGCTCAGCTTGATGTAGTCGCCGGGCTGGACGGTCTTGGAGGCGAGGATGTGGATGCCCGCGAAGAGGTTGGCGAGGGTGTCCTGCAGGGCGAGCGCGACCGCCAGACCGCCGACGCCCAGGGCGGTGAGCATCGGGGCTATCGAGATGCCCAGGCTCTGGAGCGCCACCAGGAACCCGATCGCCAGGACCAGGACCCGGGTGATGTTCACGAAGATCGTGGCGGACCCGGCGACCCCGGAGCGGGAGGAGGTCACCGACTGCACCAGCCCGGCGATCACCCGGGCCGCCGACACCGTCACCACGAAGATCAGCAGGACTGTCAGGCACTGGTTGACGGTGTGCTGGACGGTCTTCGTCAGCGGCAGCACCGCGCCCGCGGCCGCCGCGCCGCCGGCGATCGCGGCCCACGGCACCACCGTGCGCAGCGCGTCCACGACGACGTCGTCGCCGCTCCACCGGGTGCGCTTGGCGTGTTTGGCCAGCCAGCGCAGCAGGGTGCGCGAGAGAAAGGCCGTGAGCAGTCCGCTGGCGAGGGCGATCCCGGCGATGACGAGGTCGTGCAGGGTCAGCGCGCGGTTCACCGGTCACCTCCGGGACGTCGCTCCGCGGCGAGGGCGAAGACGCCCGCCGACGGCCGGATGTGAAGTCTCGTCACGTTGCCACCTGTTCGTTTCCGGGATGTGCGGTCGCGCCGGGCCTCGTGAAGGAGACTGCGGCACGACCGTCCATCCTGCCGTATGCCGCACGGGAGTTCGTACGGGACCGGCCACCCGCCGGACCGGCTCGGGCGCAGCTCAGACGATGCCCTCGGCCAGTTCGGCCTGGTCCCGGTCCGAGCCGTACGCGGCCGCCGTGGGCGTCCCGTACGAACGGCGGGCCACGAACCACCACACCGTGGCGAGGACCAGTACGACGGCCAGCGCTACGGACGCGTAGTTCATCGTGTCCACCGTCACCGGCGAGGACTGCGGCAGACAGAACAGCACCGTCACACACGCCACCCACACCACCGCGATCCAGCCGACCGGCCTGCTCCACCGGCCCAGCTGCCAGGGACCCGGCTGGAAACGGTCTCCCGCGCGCAGCCGCAGCAGGATCGGGATGGCGTACGCGGGCGTGATGCCGATGACGTTGATGGCGGTGACCGCGCCGTACGCGGTCGGGGAGTACAGCGACGGCACGGCCAGGACGGCGGCGACCACGACCGACAGCCACACCGCGGCGACCGGGGTCTGGGTGCGGCCGCTGACCTTGCGCCACAGGTGCGAGCCCGGCAGGGCCCGGTCCCGGCTGAACGCGAACACCATCCGGCTGGCGGCGGCGACCTCGGCGTTCCCGCAGAACAGCTGGGCGACGATCACCACGACCAGCAGCGCGCTCGCGCCGTCCGTGCCCAGTGCGTCGAGCAGGATCTGAGCGGGCGGCACCCCGGTCTCGCTGGCACGGGTCGCGTCGTAGTCCTGGATGGCGAAGGTCAGGCCCGCCAGCAGGACGAAACCGGCGATCCACGACACCCAGATGGAGCGCACGATGCCCTGCGCCGCGGCCACCGAGGCGTTGGAGGTCTCCTCCGACAGATGGGCCGAGGCGTCGTAGCCGGAGAACGTGTACTGGGCGAGCAGAAGACCGATGGCGGCCACGTACACCGGGTTGTGCCAGCCGGTGTCGTCGACGAACTCGGTGAACACGAAGGACGGCGTCTGGTGATGGTCGGGGACGATCCACAGCGCGCCGACGATGACCGCCACCCCGGCCAGGTGCCACCACACGCTGACCGAGTTCAGGACGCTGACCAGCCGGACGCCGAACAGGTTCAGCACGGCGTGCAGCAGCAGGATGGCCAGGAAGACCAGCATCGTCTTCTCGGGCGTCGGCTCGAAGCCCCACCGGAGGTTGGCGAACGCGCCCGCGAACAGGGCGGCGCCGTAGTCGATGCCGGCGATCGCGCCCAGCAGCCCGAGCAGGTTCAGCCAGCCCGTGTACCAGCCCCAGCGCCGGCCGCCGAGCCGGTCGGCCATGTAGTACAGGGCGCCGGAGGTCGGATACGCGCTGGTCACCTCGGCCAGCGCGAGCCCCACGCACAGCACGAACAGACCGACCCCGGCCCAGCCCCACAGCATCACGGCGGGGCCGCCCGCGCCCATGCCGAAGCCGTACAGGGTCATACAGCCGGACAGGATCGAGATCACCGAGAAGCTGATCGCGAAGTTGCCGAAGCCGCCCATCCGGCGGGCCAGCACCGGCCGGTAGCCGAGTTCGCGCAGCCGCTGCTCCTCGTCGGGATGCGGGACGGCGGGCAGAACGGGTGGTTCGGGGGTGCGGGACATGACAAACCTCCGAAGAAGAAAAAATGGGGGGCCGGGGGTCAGGAGCCGGGCTCGCGCGGCGCCGACCGGCTGCGCGTACGGGCCTGGAGGAACAGCTGCACCGCCCGGGCCCGGTCGCCCGGGTCGGCGGTGCGGTACGCCCAGGGAAGCGGCGTGCAGTACGGGCCGATCGCGTCGAACACCACGGCCGCGTCGGCGAACCGGAGGGCTCCCCACAGGGCGTGGGCCAGATGGTTGAGGTCGAGCGGGGAGCGCTCGGCGGGGTCGGTGCGCTCGAACCAGGAGGTGCGGGCCGACAGCGCCTCACGGGTGGCCTCCTCGGCGACCCAGTGCAGATCCAGCGCGGCTCCGTGCCCGCCGCCGCGCCGGTAGCGCTCCACCCGGACGTACAACGGCAGCACATGCAGCGCGGAGCCCGCCGGGGCGCGGTCCGCGACCAGGTGCGCGAAGCCCGCCGCCTCCGCCAGCCGCCCGGAACTCGCATGCGCGTACAGGAACTGCAGCATGCGGTGGTGGGCCTCGCGGTTGTACGGGTCGCGCCGGCCCGCCTCGGCCAGCAGCCCCCAGGGGCCCGGCGGCAGCGTCGGCTCGGGCGGCGGCGCCCGGTGCTCGTCCCACAGCTGCTTGTGGTCCAGCTGCGCCAGCGCCAGCAGACACACCCAGGGCACCGGGTCCCGCGGCGCGATCCGGGCGGCGGACTGGCTCAGATCCCAGGCCTCGATCCACAGTTCATGCGTACGACGGTGACGCTCGCGGTGCGCCCGCAGCGCCCGCTCCACCGCGACCCGGGCCCGCATCACGGTCGCCGGGACGCTGTACGGGTCCTCCGCGAGCCACGCCCGCACCACGTCCGTGCCGGCCGCCGCCGCGGCCAGCACCTGGGTGCGCTGCGTCCACTGCCACCACGGCGTGGTGCGCTCCAGCAGGGTGCGCATCGACAGCCAGCGCCCGGTGCGCAACTCCTGCAGCGCGGCGCGCAGTTCGCCGTCGTGTCCTGCGGGGTCGTACGCGGGTCGGGCTCCGTCTCTGGCCATCAGCCGTCCGCCGGCGGGGGAGGAACGGGCGGGACGGCAGGGTGGAGTAACAACAGCCCTCCTCGGGCAGGCAGTTGAGGAGATCGCGGTGGTCGGCGGTCACTATAGGTGCGCTGACAGCGCATCACACCACGTTTCCTGATCGATCCAACTTGACGTTTCCATACCGAAATTGATTGGCCATCAGCCAGTGAAGACCCAGTCCGAGACGGAGTGGGAGGCCGCGTGCGGGGGCCGTTCTGTGCTGGTCGGGGGACGCTTGACGGGATCGGCGCACGGCGGCAGGCTGGCTCCCGGTGATCGCCCGATCACCGGGAGCCAGTTGGCCGGGAAGGGGCGCGATGACGGGTCCGGTGCTCGCCGTCGACCAGGGCACGTCCGGTACCAAGGCCCTGGTGATCTGCCCCGAGCGAGGCGTCATCGGCGCCGGCTTCGCCGCCGTACGCCCCCGCCACCTCCCCGGCGGACTGGTCGAGGTCGACCCCGCCGCGCTGTACGACTCGGTGCTCCACGCCGGCCGCCGCGCGCTGACCGAGGCGGGCGAACCCGTGACGGCCCTGGGGCTGGCCAACCAGGGCGAGACCGTCCTCGCCTGGGACCCGGCCACCGGCCGCCCGCTCACCGACGCCCTCGTCTGGCAGGACCGCCGCGCCGCCACCGTCTGCGCCGAACTCGCCCCGCACGCAGACGAGTTACACCGCCTCACCGGGCTGCCCCTCGACCCGTACTTCGCCGCGCCCAAGATGGCCTGGATCCGCCGGCACGCCACCGCCGAGGGCGTCGTCACCACCAGCGACTCCTGGCTCGTCCACCGCCTCACCGGCGCCTACGTCACGGACGCCGCCACCGCGGGTCGCACTCACCTCCTCGACCTCGACAGCGCGACCTGGTCCCCGCGCGCCCTCGACCTGTACGGCCTCTCCGGCGAACGCCTCCCGGAGATCGTCGACAACGCCCAACCGGTCGGCACGACCAGGGAGTTCGGACCGGAGATCCCGCTCACCGGGCTGATCGTCGACCAGCAGGCCGCCCTCCTCGCCCACCGGGTCACCGCACCCGGCAGCGCCAAGTGCACCTACGGCACCGGCGCGTTCCTGCTCGCCCCCACCGGCGGCGCGGCCCGCCGCAGCACCGCCGGACTGGTCGGCTGCGTGGCCTGGCGGCTCGCCGGCCGGACCGCCTACTGCCTCGACGGGCAGGTGTACACCGCCGCCTCCGCCGTCCGCTGGCTCGCCGGCCTCGGCGTCATCCGGGGCGCCGCCGACCTCGACCCCGTCGGCGCGACCGTGCCCGACTCCGGCGGAGTCGTCTTCGTCCCGGCCCTCGCCGGTCTCGCCGCCCCCTGGTGGCGCGGCGACCTGCGCGGCTCCCTCACCGGCCTCGGCCTGGACACCGCCCCCGGGCACCTGGTGCGCGCTCTGTGCGAGGGCCTGGCCGCGCAGGTCGTGGAACTGTCCCGGGCCGTGGCCGCCGACCTCGGCGAGCCGCTGGACGTGCTGCGCGTCGACGGCGGCCTCACCCGCTCGGCCCTGCTCATGCAGACCCAGGCCGACCTGCTGCAACGCCCCGTCGAGGTGTCCCCGCTGCCGGACGCGACCGCCCTGGGCGCGGGCGCGCTGGCCCGCCTCGGCGCCGAGCCCGGCCTGAAGGTCGCCGACGCGCTGCCCCAGGGCGGCGCCGCGACCGTGTACGAGCCCGGCATCCCGGCCGGGGAGGCGGCCCGCCGTCTGGACCGGTTCCGGGCGGCGGTGGCCGCGCTGGCGGCGGGGAGCCCGGCATGACCGAGGCGTCGGCAGGACCGACCAGCACCCCGGCGGCCCCGACCGCCCCGACGGTGACCGCCGAAGGCCCGCTGCCCCCGCTCCCGGACGACACCCCGTACGACGTGGCGGTCGTCGGCGCCGGAGTCGTCGGCTGCGCCGTCGCCCGCGAACTGGCCCGCCACCCCCGGCTCAAGGTCGCCCTCGTCGAGGCTGAGGACGACGTCGGCCAGGGCACCTCGAAGGCCAACACCGCGATCCTGCACACCGGTTTCGACGCCGTCCCCGGCACCCTGGAGGCACGGCTGGTCCGCGAGGGCGCCCGGCTGCTCGCCGCGTACGCCGCCGAGTCCGGCATCCCCCTCGAACCGGTCGGCGCGCTGCTCGTCGCCTGGGACGAGGAGCAACTGGCCGCGTTGCCCCGCCTGTCGGAGAAGGCCGAGCGCAACGACTACCGCGAGGCCCGGCTGCTCGGCCCCGCCGAACTGTACGACCGCGAACCGCACCTGGGTCCCGGCGCCCTCGGCGCGCTGCACGTGCCCGGGGAGAGCGTCATCTGCCCCTGGACCACCCCCCTCGCGTACGCCACCCAGGCCGTCCGCCACGGAGTGCACCTGCATCTCAACTCCCGTGTGGAGCAGGTGAGTCGGGACGAAGGCAGCCATGTGCTCGGCACCGGCCGGGGCGTCCTGCGCGCCCGCCGCCTGGTCAACGCGGCCGGACTGCACGCCGACGCCCTCGACCGGCTGCTCGGCCACGACGACTTCACCGTCACCCCGCGCCGCGGCCAGCTCATCGTCTACGACACGTTCGCCCGCGCCCTCGTCCGCCACATCCTGCTGCCCGTCCCCACGGCCCTCGGCAAGGGCGTCCTGGTCGCCCCCACGGTGTACGGCAACGTCCTGCTCGGCCCCACCGCCGAGGACCTGGACGACAAGCGGGCCACCCACTCCACCGCCGACGGCCTCGCGGCGCTGCGCGCCCAGGGCGCCCGCATCCTGCCCGAGCTGCTCGACGAGGAGGTCACCGCCGTCTACGCGGGCCTGCGCGCCGCCACCGAGCACGACGACTACCGCATCACCGCCCACCCCGGCCAGGGCTCCGTCACGGTCGGCGGCATCCGCTCCACCGGCCTGACCGCCTCCCTGGCCATCGCGGCCCACGTCACCGCCCTCCTCGCGGAGACCGGCCTCGACCTCGGACCGGCCCGCCCGCTGGAACCGGTCCGCATGCGCGCCCCCCGCCGCGGCACCGACCCGCAGTACGGCGCCCTCGTCTGTCACTGCGAGCGCGTCTCCCGCGGAGACCTCCGCGACGCCCTCGCCGGCCCGATCCCGCCCCGCAGCCTCGAAGGGCTGCGCCGCCGCACCCGCGCCCGTGCCGGCCGCTGCCAGGGCCACTACTGCGGGGCGGCCGTACGGGCCCTGTTCGAGGAGGCCCGGGCATGACGGAGTTCGAGGAGGTCCGGACATGACGGCGCAGCGCCGGGTGGACGTCCTGGTCGTCGGTGCGGGCCCCGCGGGCCTCGCGGCCGCCGCCCGCCTCGCCGTCGCCGGCGTCGGCCGCGTCGAGGTGCTGGAGCGGGAACGGCAGGCCGGGGGGACGCCGCGGTACTGCGTTCACGGCGGCTACGGCACGCTGCTGCACCCGCTGACCGGCCCGGCGTACGCCCGGCTCCTGGTCGCCGGCGCGCAGCGGGCCGGGGCGGTCGTGCGGACCGGGGTGACGGCCCTGGACTGGGCGGGGCCGCTGGCCCTGCACACCGTCGGCCACGCCGGGCCCGAGACGCTCACCGCGCGGGCGGTGCTCCTCGCCACCGGCGCCCGTGAACGCCCCCGCGCCGCCCGGCTGGTCCCGGGCACCCGTCCGGCCGGCGTGTACACCGGCGGCGAACTCCGGCAGGCCGTACACCTCCACGGGCAGCGCATCGGCACGCGCGCGGTCGTGGTCGGGGCCGAGGACGTGTCCTACGCGGCCGCCGCCACCGTACGGACCGCCGGGGCCGCGGTCGTCGCGCTGGTGAGCGATCTGCCGCGCCCTTCGACCGCCCGGGTACGGGCCGCCGACTCCCGTCTGCGGCAGGGCGTCCCGGTGCTGACGGGCGCCACCGTGACCGAACTCCTCGGCCGGGGACGGCTGTCGGGCGTGCGCGTGCGGCACCGGGACGGTCGCACGGCCGTCCTGCCGTGCGACACCGTCGTGTTCACCGGTGACTTCGTCCCCGAGCAGGAGCTGGCCCGGCGCGGCGGACTCGCCCTGGACCCCGGCACCCGCGGGCCGGCCGTCGACGGTGCGCTGCACACCTCACGCCCCGGCGTCCTCGCCGTCGGCAGCGTGCTGCATGCGGTGGAGAGCGCGGCGACCGCCGTCCGCGAGGGCGCCCGCGCGGCCGGCGCCGTGCTGGACCTCCTCGAAGGCGAGGACCGTCCGGACGGCGTCCCGCTCCTGGTGGACCCGCCCCTGCGCTGGATCGCCCCGAACCGCGTCACCCCGGCCGACCGCCTCCCGTACCACCTCCTGCGCCCCACGACCGAGCTCACCCGCCCGGTGCTGCACGTCACCCAGAACGGCCGCCCGCTGCACACGCAACGGCTGCGGAGGGCCGTACCGCACAGAAGTCTGCGGCTGGCGGCCGACTGGACGCGGCGGGTCGATCCGAAGGACGGGCCGGTCCGGGTGACGGTCGCCCTCGGGTGACGGTCGACGCCTTCGGGTGACGGTCGCCTTCGGACGACGTTCAGATGACCTTCAGGCGGACCAGTGCGCCCAGGGTCAACGCGCCCGGGACCAGCGGCAGCCAGACGGTGATGATCCGGTAGGCGAGGACGACGGCCGTGGCGAGCGCGACCGGGCCGCCCGCCGCGACGAGCGCCACCACCAGCGCCGCCTCCACCGAGCCGATCCCGCCCGGCGTCGGCACCAGCGCGACCGCGACCGTCGCCGCCAGATAGGCGACCGCGATGTGCCCCACCGGCACCGGCAGCCCCAGCGCCCGCCCCACCGCCGCCAGCCCGGCCGCCTGCAGCACCGGGAACGCCAGAGAACCGCCCCACAGGGCCAGCGCCCGGGACGGACGGGTGTGCACCGAGCGCGCCTCGCCGCACGCGGTGCGCACGAACGAGCACACCGCCGACCGCAGCCGTCGTACGAGAGCGAGCGCGCCCGCCACCACGAGCAGGGCCACGGCGACGGCGGCCAGCAGGGGACCGAGCACCCCGTCGGGGAGGAGGGCGCCGAGCCGCAGCGCGTCGGGGAACGCCAGCAGGAGTACGGCCAGCAGCCCCACCCGGGCCACGCCCTCCGCCAGCAGATACAGCGCGAGGGCCGCCGAGGAGCGGGCCAGCGGCACCCCGCACACCGTCATGAACCGCAGGTTGACCGCGCTCGCGCCGAGGCCCGTCGGCAGCAGGTGGTTGGCCGCGCCCGCCGCGAACTGCGCGGCCAGCAGCCGCCGTCGGGGCAGCCGCTGCACGACCGCGCCCTGCCGGGTGACGGCCGCCGCGACCCAGGTCAGACAGGTCGCCCCGGCCGCGGCCAGCAGCCACGGCCACTCGGCGGTGCGCAGCTGGCCGAAGCCCTCCGCGAGCACGGAGCGGTGCCGCACCGCGACCACGGTGACGAGCAGGAGCGGAAGCAGACAGAGGATCCGGCGGACGGGCACGCGCCGGGGGACACCGGGGAGAGGAACTGCTGTCACATCGGAAGAGGTTCTCCGCCCGGCGCCAACTGCGGGTTGCGGAAGCGGAGACGGAACGTTACGTACGGTCATCGGGTCCCTCGGATGCTCCTTGACCTCAACAACGCTTGAGGTCCTACGGTGCCTGTCATGAGTATGGAGACCACCGCCTGGACGCAGCTGCAGAGCGTCATGACCGCCCGGCAGGAACGCCGGCCCCTCGACCGTGCGACCCTGCGCCGCATCGGCGCGTTCGCCCGCCCGCACCGCCGCCGGATCGCCCGGTTCGTCCTGCTGGGGGTGGTGACCGCCCTGCTCGCCGTCGCCTCGCCCGTCCTCGCGGGACGGGTCGTCGACGCGATCGTGTCGCACGGCGATCCGGGCACGGTCGTCCGGCTGGCCCTGCTCATCGCGCTCATCGCGGTACTGGAGGCGGCGCTGGGCATCCTGGGCAGGAGGCTCTCGGCGACGCTCGGGGAGGGGCTCATCCTCGATCTGCGCACAGCCGTGTTCGATCATGTGCAGCGGATGCCGGTCGCGTTCTTCACACGTACTCGTACGGGAGCGCTCGTCTCCCGACTCAACAACGACGTGATCGGAGCCCAGCGCGCGTTCAGCAACACGCTCTCCGGAGTCGTCTCCAACCTGGTCACCCTGGTGTTCACCCTCGCCGTCATGCTCACCCTGTCCTGGCAGGTCACCCTGCTCGCGCTCGCCCTGCTGCCGGTGTTCGTGATCCCGGCCCGGCGCATGGGCCGCCGGATGGCCGGCATGCAGCGGGAGGCGGCCGAGCTCAACGCGGCCATGGGCACCCGGATGACCGAACGCTTCTCCGCGCCCGGCGCCACCCTCGTCAAGCTCTTCGGCCGCCCCGAGGAGGAGTCGGCCGAGTTCGCCGCCCGCGCGGCCCGGGTCCGCGACATCGGCGTCCGCACCGCGACCGCCCAGTCCGTGTTCATCACCGCCCTGACCCTCGTCTCCGCCCTGGCCCTCGCCCTCGTCTACGGCCTCGGCGGCCGCCTCGCCCTCCAGGGCGCCCTCGAACCGGGCGCCGTCGTGGCCCTCGCCCTGCTCCTGACCCGCCTCTACGCCCCGCTCACCTCCCTCGCCGGGGCCCGCGTCGAGGTGATGAGCGCACTGGTCAGCTTCGAACGCGTCTTCGAGATCCTCGACCTGAAGCCGCTCATCGAGGACAAGCCCGACGCCCGAGAGGTCCCCGAAGGACCCGTCTCCGTCGAGTTCGACGACGTCCGCTTCGGCTACCCGTCCGCCGACAAGGTCTCCCTCGCCTCCCTGGAGGAGGTCGCCGCCCTCGACACCCGCGGCGGCGCCGAGGTCCTGCACGGCGTGGCCTTCCGCGCCGAACCCGGCCAGACCATAGCCCTCGTCGGCTCCTCCGGCGCCGGCAAGTCCACCATCGCCCAACTCCTGCCGCGCCTGTACGACGTCGACGCCGGCGCCGTCCGCATCGGCGGGGTCGACGTCCGCGACCTGAGCGCCGGCTCCCTGCGGGCCACGCTCGGCATGGTCACCCAGGACGGCCACCTCTTCCACGACACCGTCCGCGCCAACCTGCTGCTCGCCCGCCCGGCCGCCGCCGAGGAGGACCTGTGGGACGCGCTGCGCCGCTCCCGCCTCGACGACCTGGTCCGCTCCCTGCCCGACGGCCTCGACACCGTCGTCGGCGAGCGCGGCTACCGGCTCTCCGGCGGCGAACGCCAGCGCATGACCATCGCCCGGCTGCTGCTGGCCCGCCAGCGCGTCGTCATCCTCGACGAGGCCACCGCCCACCTCGACAACACCTCCGAGCGGGCAGTCCAGGAGGCCCTCGCCGAGGCCCTCGCGGGCCGCACCGCCATCGTCATCGCCCACCGCCTGTCCACCGTGCGCACCGCCGACCTGATCCTCGTCGTCGAGTCCGGCCGCGTGGTGGAACGCGGCAGCCACGAGGAGCTGTTGGCGACGGGCGGACGGTACGCGCAGCTGTACCGGACGCAGTTCGAGCGGGCGGGGGCGGAGGCGGAGACGGCGGTGTTCTGAGGGGGCCGGCTGCAAGGGGTGTCGGTGGAGGGAGCGCGCTGTAAGGGTTGTGGTGCACAAGGTCCTTACCGGAGTCTGCTGGACGTGTCGCATCACTCCGATCGCTCCGCCCGAGTCCCTCTCTCCACCCGACTGTTGCCGGCTCGCGGTCCCCAACGCGTGCTCGTGGTCTCGAACTTCGTCTACACCGTCGGCAGCGGCCTCTATCTCACCGCCGGGGTCCTGTACTTCACGCAGGCCGTCCGTCTTCCGGCCGGCCAGGTGGGCGTCGGGCTCGGCATCGCCGGGTGCGTCTCCCTCGCCCTGGGCATCGCGGTCGGCCACCTCGCGGACCGGCTCGGGGCCCGGGGCGTCTATCTGGCCACCCTGGTGGTCCAGGCCCTGGCCACGGCGGCCTTCCTGCTCGCCGACGGATTCTGGCCGTTCGTCCTCGCCGTGAGCGCGGCCACCGGGGCGAAGGCGGCCGGCCTCGCCGCCCGCAGCCCGCTCGTCCGACGCCACGGGGGCGACCGCCCGCAGGAGTTCCGCGCCCGTCTCCGCGCGGTGTCCAACGTCGGCATCTCCCTGGGCGCCCTGTTCGCGGGCTGGGCCGTCCAGGTCGGCTCCCACGCCGCGTACCAGCTCCTCGTCATCGGCAACGCGGTGGCCCTCGCCGCCTCCGCCGTGATCCTGCTTCCGCTGCCGCCGCTCGCGCCCGCCCCGGCCGCCGCGGGGCCGCGGTGGGTCGCCCTGCGGGACCGCCCCTACCTCCTGCTCACCGTCCTCGACGGCGTCATGGCCGTCCAGTTCAAGGTGCTCACCGTCGCCGTCCCGCTCTGGCTGGTCGGGTTCACCAGCGCCCCCGACTGGCTAGTCTCGGGCACGATGCTCACCGGCACCCTCATCGTCGTCGCCTTCCAGGTACGGGCCAGCCGCAGCGTCGACTCCCCGGCGGCCGGAGGGCGCGCCTACCGCCGGGCCGGCGTGGCCTTCCTGCTCGCCTGCGTGCTGGTCTCCCTGTCGGCGGGGGTGCCTGCCCGGGCCGCCGTGGCGCTGCTCCTGGTCGCCGTGGTGGTCCACACCGTCGGCGAACTCTGGCACTCCGCGGGCGGCTTCGAGGTGTCCTTCGCACTCGCCCCCGAGCACGCCACCGGTCAGTACCTCGGCGTCTTCGGCCTCGGCGCGGGTCTGGCCGAGGCCCTCGGACCAGGGCTGCTCATCGCGCTGTGCATCGGCTGGGGCCGTCCCGGCTGGTACGTCGTGGGAGCCCTGTTCGCCCTGACCGGGCTCGCCGTGCCGGGCGCGGTCCGGCTGGCAGAGCGCGGGCGGCGCGGGCAGGACGAGACGCGCAGGACGGTGAACGCCTGACCCGTTCCCGTGTACGGACTTCGGGCGAACTCCGTTGAAGAGTGGGGACTTTGGGCGGTTCGAAGCCGTGATCTGGGGCTCTGGATGGGAGTATGGAACGCGGGCGTCTTGGCGGCGGCCGATGTGAGGGGTGCATGATAAAGATTCTCATCGCCGAGGACATGGCGATGCTGCGCAGGGCACTGGCCGAACTCCTGGCGCTGGAAGCGGATTTCGACGTGGTGGCAGAAGTCGACCGCGGTGACGAGATCGTTCCGAGGGCACGCGCACTGAAACCGGATGTGGCGGTGCTCGACATCGGCCTGCCGGGCATGGACGGCATCACCGCGGCCGCGGCGCTGCGTGACGCCGTGCCCGACTGCCGGATCCTCATGCTCACGGGGCTGGGCAACCCCAGCACCCTGCGCCGGGCGCTGGCCATCCGTGCCACGGGCTTCCTGCGCAAGGACGCCGATCCCGCCCAACTCGTGGAGGCCATCAGGGCCGTGGCCGCGGGGCAGCGGGTCGTCGACCCCCAACTGGCGGTCGCGGCACTCGACGACGCGTCGCAGCCGCTGGCCCCGCGGGAACTGGAGGTCCTGCGGCTCGCCGCCGCGGGCGAGAGCACCGCGGCCATCGCCCGCCGGCTGTTCCTCTCCCCGGGAACCGTGCGGAACTACCTCGGCAGCGCCGTGGTCAAGCTCGGCGCCCGCAACCGGATGGACGCGGTACGGATCGCGCGCGAGGGAGGCTGGATCTGAGGGGTGACCGGGGCGACTGAGGGGACGGGGGACGGGGGGACTGGGAGTCTGAGGGGGACGAGGGACGGGGGACTGGGGGACCGGGGGCGACGGCCGGTGGTCAGGCCACTGTCGCCGAGTCGTGCATCCCGCTGTCGGAGGGCTGCAAGGACTGTGCGAGGGACCGCAGGAGCCGGTTGCGGGACGCCTGGGTCTGCGAGGGCAGCGGGACGACGGCCGTCAGGGAGAACCACCCCTCGTCCGTGATCTCCGTGCTGAGCCGGCCCTCCACCGCGTCCAGACGTTCGCGGAGGTTGGTGAGGCCGCTTCCCGTGCGGCCGCCGCCGAACGGGGTGGCCGGGCGGTCGACGAGCCCGTCGTTGGTCACCGCCATTCTGACGGCGCCCTGTTCGAGGCCGAGCTGCACGACGCAGGCGCCGGCCCTGCTGTGCCGCAGCATGTTGGTGGCGCCCTCGCGCAGCACCGTCGCCAGGGTCGTCTCGATCTCGGGCGGCAGCGGCCCGACGTCGCCCCGGATCACGGCATGGATGCCCATGGCCTTGAGCGTGGAGAGGACGGTGTCGATCTCCGTGGCCAGCGACATGGCGCGGTAGGTCTGGGAGACGGCCCGGACGTCGGCGAACGCCCGCTGGGTGGTGTCGAGGATCTCGGTCAGTTCCTGGTGCAGCCGGGCGTGTTTGGACGGCGGCAGCCGCCGCGCCAGTTCGCACTTGAACGCGATGGTGGTCAGGCTCATGCCCAGGAGATCGTGGAGATCGCGGGAGAAGCGCAGCCGTTCGGCCTCCAGGACCATCCGGGTGAGCTCGGCGCGTGTGCGGTGGGCCTCCTGGACGAGGCGGGTCAGCTCCGAGAGCCCGAACACCACCAGGCCGGTCAGCGCCGTGGCGACGGTCCCGTACCACAGCGAACCGCGGCCCAGCCCGGTCTCCAGCACCAGCAGGCCGGCCGACGCCACGGCTGCCGCGAACGTGGGCCACGCCCAGCGCGGCGGCAGCACGAGCAGGGCGGAACCGGCGAGGAAGCCCGGTGTGGCCAGCCAGGCCTCGGCGAAGGTGAGGAACGGCAGATAGGTGAGAACGACCTGGCATCCGAGGGTCCAGTACCGCCGGTCGGCCAGCCAGGGCGACAGATGCGGGAAGGAATGCGCCAGTTGTAGGCAGCTGATGACGACAAGGGTCACCACGCCCGCCGTGAATCTGGCGGGTGAGAGCCGCTCGTCCAGCAGATATCCCACGGCGACCCCGAAGAAGGCCACGAACACGGCGAGGGTGATGGCGGTGGAGGTGCCGAGGGCGAGATGGCTCCTCCTCGCGTCCTCCCGCTCGACGCGCGCATCCTGGTGCAGGGCAGAACCTTGCATCTATCTCCCCCCGGGACGAACCGAACGAAATAGTGAGTCAGGTCGTGCCGCCCCCACCCTCTCACGACATACGGAGAGAACACGAACGGGCAATCGATTTCTATCGATCGGGGTGTTCGACATCGGTGCTTCGGGGTGTGGCAGACCGTTGTCAATCCCCGCACAGTTGAAGACCGTTCCTTTCGCGCAGAGGTTTACCGCGTTGCACGGGAAAAAGGGGAGCTCTTCATTCCGGCGTAGTCCGTCAGAGAGGGAGCGGCAGCGGATTGAGATCCGCGTACTTCGTCGGCCGAGGGAGCCGGCCGAGCGCGACGGGTACGTCGAACAGCCGGCCGGGGCCGAATCCGGCCCAGTGCGGTCGCAGGCCGGGGATCAGCACCTTGGCGACGGGCAGTTCCACATCGGGGCGGGTCTGATCGAGGACGAGCACGTCGAGGCCGCGCGGGCGCAACAGGGCCACCAGGGCCTCGACCTGCGCCGAGGCGTCGGCGGGCGGCCGCAGGGACGCGGGCGGCGGGGCGGGGCGGCGTGCGGCGGGCAGCAGATAGGGCTGGTCGGCCAGGGTGGCGTGCCGGAACCAGTGGCGGGCTTCGGGATCCGCGCCGGTGTACGCGGAGGCTTTGCCGATCGGTGCTTCTGCCAACGGCGGCAGCATCTGGTTGAGTTCGGTGAGCGCCCGGCGCAGGGCGATTCGGGGATCGAAATGCGCGCCGAAGCCCAACACGATGTCCTCGGCGAATCCGTCGGCGTCCCCGGTAGATCCGTCCCTGGCAGATCCGTCCCCGGTAGATCCGTCCGCAGCGGATCTGTTCGTGGCGGATCTGTTCGTGTTCCCGCGTGCCGACACGGCGGCGACCACGGGAATTCCGAGATCGGAGGTGAGATCCAGAGCCCACACCGTTCTTCCCATGTCCCGAAGAACGGCCAGGAGTTGAACAATCCATGGATCCTGCGGATCCAGCGGAAGGCCGGGCTGTCGGGTGCGGTTGTACCACCACAGGGCGATCGCGTCCCGCTCCACCAGTTCCAGGCAGCCGTGGACGACGGCGTCCTCCAGGCTGGTGCCGGCGGCCGCTCCGTTGGACGTGGCCCGGCAGAAACCCGTGTCCGCGTCCGGGGCGTTGAAGTAGAGCAGACTCGTGGGCGCCAGCCGCTGCCGCCGCTCGGTCAGCGACCACACGGGGGTCCAGTCGAGCGGGGCGTCCTCGTCGAAGGGCTCGGGCACCTGGTGGAAGGGACCGTGCGCGCGGTTCCACGTCTCCCGGTCGTCGAACTGCCGCCGGTCGAAGAGCTGGACGGCGTCCGGGTGGACGGCGAGGGGCCCGAACGCGCGGTAGCTGCCCCGCCGACGGGGCTCGTCGCCCTGGAAGTAGCCGCTGTAGCGCTCCAACGCCTCGGCCAACGCGCTGGCCCTGGCGTGGAGTTCGGTGACGCCCTTGCCGGAGCCGGGGCTGCGCAGCGGGGTGTGGAGCGGAGGCGGCGGCAGCGCGGGGTCCCAGGGCGGCTGCGCGCCGGCGTGGAAGCAGTTGAGGAACTCCGGTCCCCGTGGATCCCGGCGGATCTCGCCGACCAGCCCGGTGACGGGGTCCACGAGATGGCCGTACCGCTCCAGCAGCCGGTCCGGACCGAACGTCCGCTGGCCGCCGCCGGTGTCCCGCACCGGCCGGGGGGAGAGCGTCACCGGGGCCGAGACGCGGGCGTGCACCAGCAGCGGATCGCCGCAGCGGGAGCACTGCGGCCGCCGCCGCACCGGATGGCGGCTGCTCTCCAGTGTGCGGGTGTCCAGCCGCCACAGGCTGTTCTGCGCGGGGTCGCGGTGTCCGGCGAGCCACTTTCCGGCTTCGAGCAGGGCCAGGTGCAGTGCCGCCGCCCGCCCCGCGGGCAGATACGACCGCCGATGCGCGGCGGGCCCGCCGCGCCCGAGCCGGTGCTGGACATACGCCTCGCCGCGCCGGCGCAGCCGGAGTCGGTCCGCGAGACAGTTCCAGCAGGGGCCGTCGCCGGGGGAGAAGAAGGGGCCGATCCACAGGTGGGTGCCGTTGGCGCGGACGGGCAGCCAACTGCGTCCCGCCGCGCGGTGCTTCGCGTCCAGGTCGCCCAGCCGCGGGTCGAGATAGTCGTGGCACAGCGCCAGCGTCAGATCGGCCGCCTCGCCCTCGACCGCGGTGCGCAGCCCCGCCGCGGACACGGCCTGAGCCAGCGGGGTTCCCGGGTCCGCGGTGAGATCGACCGGGGCCAGGGCCGCGTCCCGGCCGTGACCGGGCCGTACCGCCAGGCCGGTGAGGGCCCAGTAGGCGCGCTCGGGGCCGTCGCCGCCGTCCGGCGGATAGGCGCACAGCAGGCCGGCGTCCAGCAGCCGGGTCACCAGCCGCTCGGTGCGTTCGGCCGACAGCCGGGGCGCCGCGTCGGCGACGATGCCGGGCAGATCACGGCTGCCGTCGAGCAGCGGGGCCAGCAGGGCGATCTGCTCCCCGCCGAGCGTGGTCACCCGGTCCTCCGTCATCAGGAAGACGGGCTCGCCCGGCGTGGATTCGACCCGCAGGTGCGGTGCGAACCCCAGCAGGGGGAGCCCGTTTCCCGGGGCCGTACGGCTCATCGGGACGGACGGCCGCCGATCGTGGCGGACGGGGAGCCGGGCGAGGCCCAGCAGATACAGATGCGGCCGTCGGGGAACTCTCCGGTCTCGTGGCCGAACTCCGTGATCACGAGATCGTCGGCGGCCCGCGACGTCGCCGCGTCGCTTTCCGGGAGGGGCGTGACCCGTGACATGTGTGCTCCTCATCGCTGTCGAAACCGCTGTGGAAACTGCTGTCGAAACCGCCGTGGAGACCGCCGTGGAAGCCGCTGGCGAAATCACTGTCGAACGCCTGTCGGCCGACGCGGTCGCACCCCTGGTCGGGGCCGGTGCGCTGCGGCCATCCTTACGGCCCCGCCCGGTGGACACCAGTGCGTCTTGCACAGTCGACCCATGAGATGTGCACATGCGGTGCATAGGTTCCGCACATGCCCGTCCGGGTCCACGGCACTGGTTGTGAGCCGAATCAGCCAGCAAGACTTCCTGGGCAGGGAGCTCTTCGCGGTGCTCCGTCGACCACATGGGGGAGACAGACATGGACATCTGGTTGCTGGGACCGCTGACCGCCGAGGTGCGGGGCCGGTCGATCGTGCCGACCGCCGCGAAACCCCGGCAGATCCTCGCCCTGCTCGCCATCCATGCCAATCGCGTCCTGCCCGTCGGGACCCTGATGGAGGAGATCTGGGGCGCCGAGCCGCCGCAGAGCGCGCTGGCGACCCTGCACACGTACATCCTTCAACTGCGCCGTCAGCTCACCGCGGCCTACGGCGCCGACGCCGGCGTGTCCGCCAAGGACGTCCTCGTCACCCAGTACGGCGGCTACTGCTGGCACGTGCCCTCCGACTCCGTCGACGTGCCGCGCTACGAACGGCTGGTCGCCGCGGGACGGATCGCCTCCGCCGAGGACCGGCACGAGCGGGCCTCGGCCCACTTCCGTGAGGCGCTCGCGCTGTGGCGCGGGTCCGCCCTGGTCGACGTCCGCATCGGGCCGGTGCTCAGCATCGAGGTGGCGCGCCTGGAGGAGAGCCGGCTGGGCGTGCTGGAGCGGTGTCTCGAGGCGGACCTGAGGCTGGGCCGCCACGCGGAGCTGCTGTCCGAACTGATCGAGCTCACCGGACGCCATCCGCTGCACGAGGGCCTGCACGCCCAGTGCATGACGGCGCTGTACCGGGCGGGCCGCTCCTGGCAGGCGCTGGACGTCTACCAGAGCCTGCGCCGCCGGCTGGCGGACGAGCTGGGGCTCTCGCCGTCGCCGCGCCTGCAGCGACTGCAGCAGGCGGTGCTCACGGCGGAGCCGTGGCTGGACGCGCCGGGGTACGGGGAGGAAGCGCTGCTCGACCGGATGATCAGCTGACCGCCCCCGGGCGGCTCAGCCGTTCTTGGCGACGAACTCGACGATGGACTCCCGCATGTAGTCGGTCATCTCCTCGGTGATACCGGGATACACCCCGATCCAGAAGCTCTGCTCGGTGATGACGTCGCAGTTGCGCAGATCCCCCGACACCCGGTGCCGTGTGCCGAGATACGCCGGATGCCGGGTGAGGTTGCCGCCGAACAGCCGCCGGGTGCCGATACGCCGATCCTCCAGGAAGGCGACCAGGTCGCGGCGGGTGTAGGTGGCCTCGGGCAGCACCGTGACGACGAACCCGAACCAGCTCGGGTCGCTGCCCGGCGTCGCGGTGGGCAGCAGCAGACCGGGAACGTCCGCGAGCCCGTCCCGCAGCCGTTGCCAGTTGCGCCGCCGCGCCGCGCCGAACTCCGGCAGCTTCTTCAACTGGCTGAGCGCCAGGGCTCCTTGGAGGTCGGTGGCCTTCAGGTTGTATCCGATGTGCGAGAAGATGTACTTGTGGTCGTACCCCTTGGGCAGATCGCCCAGCTGGTACTCGAACCGCTTGAGGCAGGTGTTGTCCTCGCCGGGCTCGCACCAGCAGTCCCGCCCCCAGTCCCGGAACGACTCGACGATCCGGGCCAGTTCGAGATTCCGGGTCAGTACGCAGCCGCCCTCGCCCGTCGTGATGTGGTGGGCGGGGTAGAAGCTGACGGTGGCCAGATCCCCGAAGGTGCCCGTCATCCGCCCCTGGTAGGTCGAGCCCACGGCGTCGCAGTTGTCCTCGATCAGGAACAGCTCGTGCTCGGTGGCCAGTTGCTGGATCTCCGCCACCTCGTAGGGGTTGCCGAGGGTGTGCGCGATCATGATGGCCCGGGTCCGGTCCGAGATCGCCGCCCGGACGCGCTCCGCCGTCGTGTTGTAGGTGCCGAGTTCGAGGTCCACGAACACCGGCGTGAGACCGTTCTGGAAGATCGGGTTCACCGTGGTGGGGAAACCGCCGGCCACCGTGATCACCTCGTCGCCCGGGCGCAGCCGCTGCTCGCCGAGGCGCGGGGAGGTCAGCGCCGACAGCGCGAGCAGATTCGCCGAGGACCCCGAGTTCACCAGATGCGCCTTGCGTACGCCGATATGGCGGGCGAACCTGCTCTCGAAGCGCCGGGAGCGGTCCCCCGCCGCGATCCGCAGATCCAGGGCCGCCTCCACCAGAGCGACCCGGTCCTCCTCGTCCAGGACCGCCCCCGAGGAGAGGATCGGCGTCACTCCGGGCTGGAAGTTCCCCGGCTGCTGCTGCCGGTGGTACTCGCGAACCTGCTCCAGGACCAGAGCCTTGGTGTCCGACGTCATAGCCGTCCCTCCGATAAGGATTGCCTCCGGACCATGCTGGGGCCGCTCGGTCGAGGAGCCGTGGAGTCCCCGCGGAAAGGACCTGCTCCAGCCGGTTTCCAGGAGCCTTCGACCTGGCCTGGCTAACGTGTGCGGCGACGTATCCGACAGGTGAGGTGGCAGATGCCCGAGGACACTCCACGACCCGTACTCCGCATGGGGGTTCTGGGCTGTGCCGATATCGCGGTACGCCGGATCCTGCCCGCGCTCGTGGAGCATCCGTCGGTGCGCCTGGTGGCCCTGGCGAGCCGGGACGGGGCGCGCGCCGAACAGCTCGCGGCCCGGTTCGGATGCGCGGCGGTGACCGGGTACCAGGCGCTGCTGGACCGCGACGACATCGACGCCGTCTATGTCCCGCTGCCGCCCGGCATGCACCACGAATGGGTCGCCGAGGCGCTCACCGCGGGCAAGCACGTCCTGGTGGAGAAGCCGCTGAGCACGACGTACGCACAGAGCGCGGAGCTGGTGGCGATGGCCGCCCGGCTCGATCTGGCGCTCACCGAGAACTTCATGTTCCTGCACCACTCGCAGCACACGGCGGTACGGGCCATGGCCGGCGAGATCGGCGAACTGCGCGTCTTCTCCAGCTCCTTCGGCGTACCGCCGCCCGATCCGTCGTCCTTCCGGCACAACGCGCGCCTCGGCGGCGGAGCACTGCTCGACGTGGGCGTCTACCCGCTGCGCGCGGCCCAGCTCCATCTCCCCGGCGAGCTGGACGTGCTCGGCGCCTGTCTGCGCGTCGACGAGGCCACCGGCGTCGACGTCGCGGGCAGCGCGCTGCTCTCCACGGCGACGGGCGTGACCGCGCAGCTCGACTTCGGCTTCCAGCACTCCTACCGGTCCGTCTACGCGCTCTGGGGCAGCCGGGGCCGGATCAGCGTGCCGCGGGCCTTCACCCCGCCCCGCGAGCACCGGCCGCTGGTCCGCCTCGAACAGCAGGACCGGCTCACCGAGATCACGCTGCCCGCCGATCACCAAGTGGGCAACGCCCTGGACGAGTTCGCCGCGGCGGCGCGCTCGCGCACCGCACGGGCCTCGCTGGGGGAGGCGCTGCTGCGCCAGGCGCTCCTGGTCGAACAGGTCCGCAAGGCGGCCCGGGTCGTCAGCGGCTGAGTCTCCGGTACCGAGGGAGCCGAATCCGGTACCGAGGGAGCTGAATCTCCGGTACCGAGGAACGAGGAGGGGAGCCGACCCCGGAGGGCGGGCTCCCCTCCTCGTCTCAGACCCGTTCGGCCGACTGCTCGCGGTACCAGTCGACGACCTCGCGCAGCCCCTCGTCCAGCGACCGCAGCGGCCGGTAGCCGAGCTCCGTGCGGATCTTCGTGTCGTCCACCGCGTACCGCAGGTCATGGCCCTTGCGGTCGGGCGCCTGACGGACCCGGGACCAGTCCGCTCCGCACAACTCCAGGAGTTTCGCCGTCATCTGGCGGTTGGTCAGGTGGGTGCCGCCGCCGATGTTGTAGATCTCGCCGGCCCGGCCGCCGGTCAGCACGGCGTGCACGGCACGGCAGTGGTCGTCGACGTGCAGCCACTCCCGGACGTTGCCGCCGTCGCCGTACAGCGGCACCGACCGGCCGGCCAGCAGTTCCGTGACGAACAGCGGGATGAGCTTCTCCGGGTGCTGGCGGGGGCCGTAGTTGTTGGCGCAGCGCGTGGTGCGCACATCGAGGCCGTGGGTGCGCCAGTAGGAGCGGGCGAGGAGGTCGCTGCCCGCCTTCGTCGCGGCGTAGGGCGAGTTGGGGCGCAGCGGCTCGTCCTCCGTCCAGGTGCCCTCGGCGATCGACCCGTAGACCTCGTCCGTCGAGACGTGCACGAAGGTGCCGACGCCGCAGCGCAGACTCGCCTCCAGCAGCGACTGGGTGCCCAGCACATTGGTGCGCACGAACTCCGCGGCGCCGGTCAGGGAACGGTCGACATGGGTCTCGGCCGCGAAGTGCACGACCGCGTCGTGGCCGGGGAGCACCCTCAGCAGCGCGTCGAGGTCACGGATGTCGGTCCGGTGGAAGTCCAGCCGCGGGTCGCCCAACGGCAGACGGTCGGTGCTGCCCGCGTAGGTGAGCAGGTCGACGACGGTCACCCGGCTGGGCGTCGGCCCCGGCAGGGTCCCGGCCAGCAGCGAGCGGACGTAGTGGGATCCGATGAAACCGGCGCCGCCGGTGATCAGGACGCGCATGGTGACGCACCTCCGGGGCGTCGGGGACCGCGGGCGTGATGCTGGGCGGTCAGCCGCTCCAGTACGGGGACGACCTGCGCCGGAGTAGGCTCGGACGCGGCCTCGGCCCGCAGCCGGGCGGCCGCCGAGGCGAACGAGGCCTCGTCGAGGATCCGCACGAGCCGACTGCGCAGCCCCTCCACCGTCACCTCGTGGGAGGGGAGATGGAGACCGGCGCCGAGCGCCTGCTGGCGCTGCGCGCGGTCGATCGCGTCCCAGATCCAGCCCATGGCGATCTGCGGAACCCCCTCGACCAGCGCTGTCGACCAGGTCCCGGCGCCGCCGTGGTGCACGATGGCCGCGCAGGTCGGCAGCAGCGCGTGCAGCGGCACATGGTCCACCAGGCGCACGTTGTCCGGGACATGGGTGAGCAGCGCCCGCTCCTCGGCGTCGAGGGTGGCGACCACCTCGATGTCGAGCCCCTCGATGGCCTTGAGCACGAGATCGACCGGGACCGCGTTGGGGAACTCCGAGGTCCGGGCCGTCAGCCCCAGGGTGACGCAGACACGCGGCCGTTTCGGCGGTACGCGCAGCCAGTCGGGCACGACGGCGGGCACCGGCCCGTTGTAGGGGACGTAGCGCATGCCCACGACCGGGCCGGCGGCCGGCGGGCGGAAGCTGCGGGGCACCTGGTCCACCGACCACTGTCCGGTCACCGCCTCCTCGTCGAAGGGCACGCCGTGGCGGCCGAGCGTCCACTGGAGCCACTGGCCGAGGGAGTCCTCCGGATGCGCCCGGCCGCTCTCCCCGCCCCGCCCGCTCTCCCCGCCCCGGCCCGTGGGGTCCGCGTCGAGCTGGGCGAGGAACGCCTGTCGCATGGACGTGAAGAGGTCGGGGAAGGACAGCAGCCGCGCATGGGCCGCCCCGGTCGCCTTCGCGGCCACCGCGCCCGCGAAGGTGAAGGGCTCCCACAGGATCAGGTCCGGCTGCCAGGAGCGGGCGAACGCGACGAGGTCGTCGACCATCGGATCGTCGTTGATCAGGGCGAAGAAGGTGGCGGTCATCATCGTGTCCCAGCCCTTGAGGAAGGCGGGGTCGGCCTGACCGGGCGCGTCGACGTCCAGCGACCGGTCGGCCTGGTGGGCCAGCACGGGCCCGCCCACACCTTTGATCATCTCGTCGAGCTTGGGATCCGCGCCCACCGGGACGGCGGTCAGCCCGGCCGCCGTGACGCTCCCGGTCAGCGCGGGCTGGCCGGCCACCCGTACCTCGTGCCCGGCGGCCCGCAGCGCCCAGGCCAGCGGCACGGACCCGTTGAAGTGCGCGTCCATCGCGAAGGACGTCAGCAGAACCTTCATGGTCGGTCCTTTCTGTGCGGCTCCATGGCAGCCCGGCCGTCACACGGAGGTGGTCGCGGAGACGGTCACGAAGGTGGTCGCGGAGGTGGCCAGGGGGAAGCGCAGCACTCCGCCCAGCACGGGGGAGCGCATCCGCCGCAGCACTCCGCCGGCCGGCGTCAGCTCGGGGTGGCGCTCGCGCAGGGTGCGTACGGCGGTCTCCGCCTGGAGCCGGGCGAACGCCCCGAAGAGCCCGGTGTGCGGGCCGGCGAGCGACAACCGCCCCTGTCCGGCGGGCCGGGTGAGGTCGTAGTGGTCCGGGGCGAGAAACGCCTCCGGGTCCCGGTTCGCCGCGCCGACGTGGACCACGACCTGCGCACCGGCGGGGACGACCTGCCCGCCGAGCTCGAGCTCCTCGGCCGCGATCCGGCTCTCCAGCCGTACCGGCGGCGCGTACCGCAGCGCCTCTTCCACCGCCCCGGCCGCGAGGTCCGGGCTCTCGCCGAGCATCGCCCACTGCAGGGGATGGGCGAGCAGCGCCTCCAGGGTGTTGTTGACGAGCCCCGCGGCGAACTCGACGCCCACCACGGCCGTCAACACCCCGACCGCCAGGGCGTCCTGCGCGAAGACGGCGGAGTCCTCGGCACGCAGCACGACGCTGAGCAGATCGTCGCCCGGCTCACCGCGCCGCGCCGCGACGAGATCGCCGACGAGTGCGCGTACGTCCTCCACGGCCTCCTCGAGCCGACGGGTCACGGCGAGCGGCTGCGGGCAGAGCGCGGCGTCGAGCGCGACCCCGAGCGCGAGGCACGCCTCGGCGAACCGGTCGCGCTGCGCGGCCGGGACGCCGAGCAGCGCCGCGGCCGCCGCGACGGCCGTGGGGCGGGAGTAGTCCGCCATGAGGTCGAAGCTCTCGCCGAGCCCGTCGGCGGTCTCCTGGTGCACCAGCTCGGCGCTCTTGCGGTGGCCCTCGGCCGCCGCCGCGCCCAGCACCGGCGCCGCCGACCGCTCCCAGCGCGCGTGGTCGGCGCCCGACGCGTGCAGGAAGGCCCGGTCCAGCGGGACGATGTGGCACAGCTGCGGATTGCTCCAGGCGTCCGAGAAGACGTGCCGCTGCGGGCCCGGCAGATCGGCGTGCCGCAGGCTCAGCCGGGGGTCGGCCAGGGCCTGGGCGGCCACCGCGTGCCGGCCGGTGACCCAGGCTCCGGCGGCGCTCTGCCACAGCGGCCCCGCCTCGTCCCGTATCCGGCGGGTCAGCAGCGCGGGGTCGTCGCTCTCCGCGCGCAAGGTCAGGGCGTAGGGGTCGCCGCTGGTGCCGTAGATCCAGTGGAAGCCGCGGGCGGTCAGCAGATGACGGCCCAGCTCGCTGTCGGTCTGCCGACCCGCCTCGGTCGCCTCGGGCGTCTCCTCGGGCGTCTGGGCGGCCGTCGTCTCGTCGTTGTGAGCGTGCGTCTGCACGGCAGTCTCCTTCGGGCGTGGTTCAGGTGAGGGACAGACCGCCGTCGACCGCGAGCACCGCTCCGGTCGCGTAGGCGGCGCGCGGGTCGGTGAGCTGTACGGCCCACCAGGCGATGTCCGAGGGCAGGCCGACCCGGCCGGCCGGGACGCGGGCGGCGATCTGCTCGAGGAATCCGGCATAGGCCTCCCGAGACATGCCGGACCGTTCACCGATCCCGGTGTCGATCACGCCCGGCGCCAGGCCGAGGACGCGGATGCCGCGGGGCGCCAGTTCGACGGCCCAGGTCCGGGTGAGGAAGTCGAGCCCCGCCTTGGCGGCGCCGTAGACGCCGTTCTCCGGCCAGGCCCGGCGGCCCAGGGCCCCCGCCGAGCCGATGTTCAGCACGGTTCCCCCGCCGTCGGCCGCGAGGGCGTCCAGGGTCTGCCGGGTGAGCAGCAGCGGGGCCAGCAGGTTGGCGTCGAGCTGCTCGCGGGCGGCCTCCCGTTTCGTCTCCGCGAGGGAGGCGAAGCCGCCGCTGGCCGCGTTGTTCACCAGGACGTCGATCCGGCCGAAGGCGTCCAGCGCCGCGTCCGTGACGGCGCGCGGGGCGTCCGGATCGGTGAGGTCGGCGGTGAGGACGCCGATGCCGGGGTGGCCCTCGGCTGTCTGGGTCAGGGTCGCGGCCGTACGGCCCACGACGAGTACCCGGTCGCCGCGCTCGGCGAAGGCACGGGCCGTGGCCCGCCCGATCCCGGTCCCGCCGCCGGTGACGATCACGCCCCGGGGCGTGATCGAGTCCCGCGTCGCGGTCGAGTCCGGCGTCGCGGTCGAGTCCGGCATCGCGGTCGAGTCCCGTGGCGTGGGCGAATCCTGTGTCGCGCTCATGCCGGCGACCGTAGGACGCGCCGCTCGAGTCGCGGTCGACTCCCGCTACGGCCGGTCGTCACGGGTCACCACCCGCTCCCGGACCAGGAGTTCACCGTCCTCGGCCACCAGGACGTCCCGGCAGGCGCACACCAGGTGCAGCCGGGCGGGGCCGCCCTGCGCGACGGCGATGATCGTGACCTGGCTCTCGGCGATCAGCGAGCCGTCGTCCGCGGGGGTGACGGTGAGCATGCCCACCCAGTGGCGGTGGGTCTCCCCGGCGGCGGCGAGGTGCGCGGCGGCCTGGCGGGCGCCCTCGGCGAGCGCCGGGCGGCCGCGCACCGGCTCCGGGAGCGAGGGCGGCTTGAAGGAGCCGTCCTCGGTGAACGTGCCGGCCCAGATCTCCGCCTCGCCCGCGTCCAGGTGCCGCATCTGCCGTGCGTAGAAGTGCTGCACCTCGGCGTAGACGTCCGCCGGGACCGTCGGCGCCGGCGGTGCCGACGGCGCTGTCACTGCCTGTGCTGTCATGCCGTATCCCTTCCGTCGTTTCCGTGCGTGAGGTGGCACGACGGTGGCAGAGGGCCGTCCAGGATCGGTCGAGCGCCGGGGCGGGCGAAGACGCCGAGGGACGGCCGAGGGCGGGCTCCGGCGGGCGTTCAGTCAGGCTCCAACGCTTCTCTAGCCGGGCTGGTGAGCATGGGCTGGCCCGCAGGAACCCATCGCCGGGAGGCGCGTGTGCGCATCATCGACCTGTCCTCGCCCGTGGACGCGGCGGGTTTTGAACCCGATCCCGTGGTGCACGACGTCCTCGGCCCGAAGGAGGCCGCCGCGCATATGAGCGAGGAGATGCGTGAGCACTTCGGGATCGACTTCGACCCGGCGGAGCTGCCGGAGGGCGAGTTCCTCTCGCTCGACCGGCTCCAGCTGACGACCCACACCGGCACGCACGTCGACGCGCCGTCGCACTACGGCACCCGTGCCTCCTACCGGGACGGTCCGCCGCGGCACATCGACGAGATGCCGCTCGACTGGTTCCTGCGGCCCGCGGTCGTGCTCGACCTGAGCGACCAGGGCACGGGCGCGGTCGGCGCCGACGTACTGCGGCGGGAGCTGGACCGGATCGGGTACACGCCCGCGCCCATGGACATCGTCCTGCTCAGGACGGGCGCCGACGCATGGGCGGGGACCCAGAAGTACTTCACCGACTTCACCGGGCTCGACGGCTCCGCCGTACATCTGCTGCTGGACCTGGGGGTGCGGGTGATCGGCACCGACGCGTTCAGCCTGGACGCGCCGTTCGGCGACATCATCGCCCGCTACCGGGCGACCGGCGACCGCTCGGTCCTGTGGCCCGCCCACTTCGCCGGGCGGGACCGGGAGTACTGCCAGGTCGAGCGGCTCGCCGGCCTCGACCGGCTGCCCGCCTCGCACGGTTTCCGGGTGGCGTGCTTCCCGGTGCGGATCGCCGGCGCGGGCGCCGGCTGGACGAGGGCGGTGGCGCTGGTCGACGAGTGAGCGGCGCGCGGCGGCCGAGCGCGGGACAGGCATCGCAGGGTGACAGTGGGCGACAGCGGGAGGGGACGGACATGTACGGCCGGGAACTCGCAGAGGTGTACGAGGCCATCTACCGGAGCCGGGGCAAGGACTGGGGGGAGGAGGCGGCGGACGTCTCCCGGCTCATCGCGCAGCGCCGTCCGGGAGCCGACTCGCTGCTCGACGTCGCCTGCGGCACGGGCGCCCATCTCAGCGTGTTCAGCACGCTGTTCGACGTGGCCGAGGGCCTGGAGATCGCGGAGCCGATGCGGCGGCTCGCCGAGCAGCGGCTGCCCGGCGTCACCGTGCACGCCGGAGACATGCGCGACTTCCGGCTCGGCCGCCGCTATACGGCGGTGAGCTGCATGTTCTGCGCCATCGGCTATCTGGAGACGGTGGCCGACATGCGGGCCGCCGTGCAGGCGATGGCCGACCATCTGGAGCCGGGCGGGGTCCTGGTCGTCGAACCCTGGTGGTTCCCCGAGAACTTCATCGAGGGCTATGTCGCGGGCGATCTGGCCCGTGAGGAGCACCGCACCATCGCCCGGATCTCGCACACCACCCGCAAGGGCCGGGCCACCCGCATGGAGGTCCGCTTCACCGTCGGCGACGCCGCCGGCATCCAGCAGTTCACGGAGATCGACGTCCTGACCCTCTTCACCAAGGACGAATACGTCTCCGCCTTCCACGACGCGGGCTGTTCCGTGGAATTCCTGGAGGACGGTCCCACCGGTCGGGGTCTTTTCGTCGGTCTCCGTGAAGCGGGCTGAGTTTGGAGTGGGCTGAGGGTGATATGGGCTGAGGTGGTGTGCGCCCGGGGAGAAGGAACGTCAGGGTGACATCTCCCGGGCCACCGACATCACGTACCGGCCGTATCCCGACTGGGACATCTTCTCGCCGAGTCGATAGCAGCTGTCCGCGTCGATGAATCCCATGCGCAGCGCGACCTCCTCGACGCAGGCGATGCGCACGCCCTGCCGCTCTTCGAGGGTGCGCACATACTGGGCGGCCTGGAGCAGGGATTCCGGGGTTCCGGCGTCGAGCCAGGCGAAACCGCGGCCGAGATCGACCAGCCGGGCTCGGCCGCGGGCCAGGTAGTTCCGGTTGACATCGGTGATCTCCAGTTCTCCGCGTGCCGAGGGACGCAGGTTCTTGGCGATGTCGACCACTTCGTTGTCGTAGAGATAGAGCCCGGTGATGGCGAGGTCGGAGCGGGGTCGCAGCGGTTTCTCCTCCAGGGAGACCAGGCGTCCCGACGCGTCGGTCTCGCCGACCCCGTAGCGCTCGGGGTCCTCCACGGGGTAGCCGAAGAGCACACAGCCCCGCACGTCCCGGACACTGCTCTGGAGCAGGTCGTAGAAGTGGTGGCCGTGGAAGATGTTGTCCCCCAGGACCAGGGCCACGTCGTCGTCGCCCACATGGTCGGAGCCGATGACGAAGGCCTCGGCCAGGCCGGCCGGCCGGTTCTGCACCGCGTAGTCGATCCGGACGCCGAGCTGGGAGCCGTCGCCCAGAAGCCTGCGGAACTGTTCCAGATCGCGTTCGGTGCAGATGAGCAGGATCTCCCTGATGTCCGCGAGCATCAGCACCGACAGCGGATAGTAGATCATCGGTTTGTCGCCGACCGGAAGGAGCTGTTTCGATACGGAGACGGTTATCGGATGGAGCCTTGTTCCCGAACCGCCGGCGAGAATAATTCCCTTCATGGGTATGCCCCTGTCCTCGATTTCTGCTCATGCTAACGACCCGATTCGCTCGGCAGCAAGCAGGAAAAACCCTGGTCCAGGGAAATTCGAGCGGGAATAGAGGAAATTCAGGGGTTGTGGACCGTCTTGATGATGTGATGTGCTGCGGGGGGATGGTGACACCCTGCGGCAGGGCGCCGGCACTGGTATCGGCAATCGCACCGGCAATGGGAGGGAAGCGAATTAATGACGACTCTCGTATGGGACTATCGGCAAGAATACGAGAACGAACGCGACGATATTCTGGACGCCGTGGAGACGGTCTTCCGTTCGGGTCAGCTCGTCCTCGGCGAGAGTGTGCGCGGGTTCGAGCGGGAGTTCGCCGCCCACCACGGTGTGGAGCACTGCGTCGGCGTCGACAACGGCACCAACGCGATCAAGCTGGCGCTCCAGGCGCTCGGCGTGGGCCCCGGGGACGAGGTCGTCACCGTGTCCAACACCGCGGCCCCCACCGTGGTCGCCATCGACTCCGTGGGCGCCACTCCGGTGTTCGTCGACGTCGACCCCGACAGCTACCTCATGGACACCGGCCAGGTGGCCTCCGCGCTCACCCCCCGGACCCGGTGTCTGCTCCCCGTCCACCTCTACGGGCAGTGCGTCGACCTGGCACCGCTGCAGCGGCTCGCCGCCGAACACGGCCTGTACCTCCTCGAGGACTGCGCCCAGGCCCACGGCGCCCGCCGCGACGGCCGGCTCGCCGGCACCACCGGCGACGCCGCCGCCTTCTCCTTCTACCCCACGAAGGTGCTCGGCGCGTACGGCGACGGAGGCGCGGTGCTGACCTCCCGGGACGACGCCCACCGCGCGCTGCGCCGACTGCGCTACTACGGCATGGAAGAGCGCTACTACGTCGTCGGCACCCCGGGCCACAACTCCCGGCTCGACGAGGTGCAGGCCGAGATCCTGCGGCGCAAGCTGCGCCGGCTCGACGCCTATGTGGCGGGCCGCCAGGCCGTCGCCCGGCGCTACGAGGAAGGGCTCGGCGACACCGACCTGGTACTGCCGCACACCGTGCCCGGCAACGAGCACGTGTACTACGTCTACACGGTGCGCCACCCAAGGCGCGACGACATCATCAAGGCCCTCAAGACGTACGACATCGAGCTCAACATCAGCTATCCCTGGCCGGTGCACACCATGTCCGGGTTCGCCCACCTCGGCTGGCGCCCGGGCTCGCTGCCCGTCACCGAGGAGCTGGCCGGCCAGATCTTCTCGCTGCCGATGTATCCGGCGCTGTCGCCGGACACCCAGGACAAGGTGATCGGCGCGGTGCGCGACGTGCTGGACGGCCTCTGAGCCCCGGCACACGGGAGAAGCCCGGCGGAGGGATCCCGCCGGGCTTCTCACGTTCAGGCGTCCGCTACGACGCCGTACTCGCACCCCTTGTCCCGGTCAGCGCACGGACCGCGTCGCCTCCAGGCCGCGCAGACACGCCACCAGGCTGCGGGCCTGCACGTTGAGGTAGTGACTGTGGCTCAGCAGCCGCGTCAGCTGGTCCAGGGAGAGCCAGCGGTAGTCGGGGTGGCCGGGGTCCTCGGGAACGTCGCTGTCCACGATCAGATAGCGGTTGCGGGCGTGGAAGAAGCGGCCCCCCTCCTCGGAGAGCAGCGCCTCGAAACGGATCCGGTCGGGCCCGGCGGCCAGCACCTCGTCGAGATGGCGCGGCCGCGCGGCGGGCGGCAGCCAGGCGTAGCTCGCCGGCACGCACTGCACGGTCGGCGCCAGTTCCACGACGTCCGCGTAGCCCGGCTCGGTGCGGGCGTGCATCAGCACATGCGGCGCCCCGCCGATCTCCCGGGTCAGAAAGGCGATGACCCCCGTGCCGTGCGGCTCGATCATCGGCTGGCACCAGCGGCCGACCTCACGCCCGGCGGCCGTGACGGAGACCCCGATGACGTCGAAGAAGCCGCCGCTCTCGTGCGAGTAGCCCATCTCGGTGTGCCGCCACTCGTCCAGCGCCTTGAGGGCGATCCGCTCGACGGAGACGGTCGCCAGCGAACGGGCGCCGGTCAGCCAGCTCAGCACGTCCGTCGTCCGGTGGAGCGCGCCCTCCGCCCGGGAAGCGTGCGGCAGACACGCCAGCACGGTCCTGGCGTCCATGTTGACGATGTCGTCGCGGGCCAGCAGCAGATACAGCTGCCCGAGGGTGAACCAGCGGAAGCCCTCGAGGACCTCCACCTCCTCGGTCGTCTCCACGGCGATGTTGCGGTTGCGCTTGCGATGGAACCAGGCGCCCTGCTCCGACTGGCGTACGTCGGCTATCACCCGGTGCCTGGAGGTGTCCCGGAAGTAGTCCAGATACGGCACGGGCTTGCCCTTGTGCACGCCGGTGTAGTTGCTGCGCGTCGCCTGCACGGTGGGGGAGAGCTGGAGCCCGCCGGGGTTGCCCGGCTCCGCCTTGGCCTGCATCAGGCAGTGCGGCACCCCGTCGAACTCCTTCACCAGGATGCCCAGGATGCCGACCTCGGGCTGGTCGATGATGGGCTGGTCCCACCAGGGCACCGCGTTGCCGGGATCGTGCACGCGCAGACCGTGGACCGTGAAGAACTTGCCGCTGCGGTGCCGCAGATCACCGGTCACCGGTGTCTCGTACCACTGGTGGAGGGCTGCCAGCGGCACCCGTTCCGCGGTCGTGTAGACCTGCTGCCCGTACTCGGCGAACCAGTCGTCGAATCCGGCGAGATCGGTCAGCGGACTCTCCACGGCCGCGGCGGACCTGGCGAGACGGGCCGTGATGTCGAGGTCGGGATCGAGATCGGCCATCGGAACTCCTCGTCATGGATGGGGTGTACGCGGCCGGGTGGACGGGACTCAGTCGGCGGGCGCCGCCCAGGTCGCCCGCATCGCCTCGGCCAGCGGGATCCGCGGCTTCCAGCCGAGCAGTTCGCCGGCCCGCCTGATGTCGGCCTGGGTCCAGCCGCCGCCCTTGCTGTCGACCGGCCCGTCCTCGATCCGCAGCGTCCCGGGCGGCCGCTGCGCGGCGGCGGCCAGCAGCTCCACCAGCTCCCGCATGGCGGTGGCCTCCCCGCGGCCGATGTTGACGACCTGTCCGGTGACGGACGAGGCCACGGCGAGCACCACGGCCTCGGCCAGATCGCGGACGTCGACGAAGTCCCGGCGCGCGTCCGCGACGCGCAGCGTCACCGGCTCCGTGGGGTCGGCGCGGCGCAGCCGGTCGACGACCGCGCCGAGGAAGCTGGCCCGGGTGGTGCGGGGCCCGCACACGTTCACCGGGCGCAGCACCAGCCCGTTCACCCGGCCGGAGCGGGCGCCGTCGAGCACCAGCTGGGAGCCGGCCAGCTTGGTCCTGGCGTACATCGTGGTCGGCCGGGGCACGCGGTCCTCGCCGATGGACAGGGGCTCGGGCACCGGCCCGTACTCGTGGATGGAGCCCAGGTGGACCAGGCGCGCCGGGTCGTCCATCAGCGTGAGGGCGTGCAGCAGCCGGTCGACCAGGGTGATGTGGGAGTACCGCATCTCCTCCTCGGTCGTGCCCCAGCCGCCCGTCGCGTTGACCACCGCGCGCACCCCGTGCCGGGTGAACAGCCGGGCGAGCTCGGCGGGCGGGACCGCCGCCACGTCCAGAGCCGCGAAAGCGGTGACAGGCGTGGCGGGCGTGACAGGCGTGGCGGGCGCGCCGGGCGTGGCGGCACGGTCCTGCGTCGCCGGACCGCCGCGCCGGGCGACCGCGACGACCTGGTGTCCCTCGCGCAGGAGCGCGTCGCACACACAGCGGCCGACACAGCCGCTCGCCCCGAGCACCGCGACCGGGGTCCCCGAGGGCAGCGCTGCCGAGGTCCGGGCTCCCGCGGCCCGGGTCTGCGAGGTCGGGGTCTGCGAGGTCCGGGTCCCCGAGCCCCGCGGCCCCCCGCCGTCCCCGCTCAGGGCCGCCACAGTGCGGCCTCGATCCGGCGGCACTTGTCGTACTCCGGCAGCCCGCCCTCCGCCTGCACCTGGGCCAGCCGGGGCGCCGCCAGATCCCGTGCGGACAGCAGGGGCTGCAGATCCTCGGGGATCGGCAGCGCGAGCGCGGGGTCGAGGGCGGAGAGGGCCAGCTCGTGCTGCGCCTCGTAGCTGCCGGAGAGCATGTACGACATCACCGTGTCGTCCTCCAGCGCGACGAAGGCGTGCCCCACGCCGACCGGGAAGTACATGGAGCGGAAGGTCCCCGGGTCGAGCACGGAGGAGTCCCAGCGGCCGAAGGTGGGCGAGCCGACGCGGATGTCCACCACGATGTCGATGGCGCTGCCCCGGGCGCAGTACACGTACTTGGCCACGCCCGGCGGGGTGAGCGTGTAGTGGACGCCCCGCACGGTGCCGCGCCGCGACCTGCTGTGGTTGGACTGCGCGACGGGGAACAGCGGACGGCCCAGGGCCGCCACGAACGCCGGCTCCTGGAACGGCGAGGTGAACAGGCCGCGGTCGTCCTCGAAGACGGGCGGGGTGAAGACGAACGCGCCGGAGACGGCGAGTTCGCGGAACTGCACGTCGGTGTCCATCTACTGCTCCCCTCGGCCGGCGCCCGGGGCGCCTCCTGCGTCCTTGGCGCCGCGGTCCGCGCGTTCGCGGTGTTCCGCGGTGAGCTTCTCCAGCAGCGGGACGATGTCGTTGGGGCTGGGCGTGCCCACCATCTCCCGCCGGATGCGCGCGCAGTTCTCGGCGAACGACGGCTCCCGAAGCAGCCGCAGCAGGTGCTCGCGCAGGTCCTGTGCGGTGTAGTGGTCGACGTCGTGCAGATACAGCCCCGCCCCGAACCGCTCCAGCTGCTTCGCCTTGTGGATGGTGTCCCAGACCATGTCGGGCACGATCAGCTGGGGGACGCCGTGGGCCAGCGCGGTCTGGAAGGTGCCGGAGCCGCCGTGGTGGATGACCGCCGAGCAGGTCGGCAGCAGCGCGTTGAGCGGGACGAAGTCGACGGCCCGCACATTGTCCGGCAGCCGGGAAAGCCCCGACAGCTGCTTGGCGTTGAGCGTCGCGACCACCTCGACGTCCAACTCGGCCAGCGCCTCGACGAGTTCGCCGATCGAGGCGCGGTCGCCGTCCAGCACCTCCCGGTGCGCCACCCCCAGCGTCAGACAGACCCGGGGCCTCTTGGGCGGCTCGTGCAGCCAGTCCGGGACGACGGCCTGCCCGTTGTAGGGGATGTACCGCAGCGGGACGAACGGCTGCTTCACCGGGAACCGCATCGACGGCGGCACCGGGTCGATCGTCCACTGGCCGACCGCGACCTCCTCGTCGAACTCCGCGCCGTAGCGGCCGAGCGTCCAGGTCAGCCACTCGCGCAGCGGATCGTCGCGCAGCTCCGGCAGCCGCTCGGACTGGAGGTCGAGGAAGGTCTCGCGCATCCGCCCCAGCAGGTCGAGCCCGAACAGCAGCCGGGCGTGGGCGGCGCCGGTGACCTTCGCGGCCACCGGTCCCGCGAAGGACAGCGTGTCCCAGACGACCAGGTCGGGCTGCCACTCACGGCTGAACGCGACCAGGTCGTCGATCATGCGTTCCGGGCAGGAGTTCTGGAAGGCCATCGCGGTCATCGAGGTGAACACGCCCAGGACATGGTCCCAGGTCAGCATCTCGGGACGGGTCTCCGTCATGTCCATCCCGGCTTCCGCCTGGCTCTCCATGATCTCGGCGTCGTCGCCCAGGCCCTCGTTGACCCGCTGCATCTGCGCCTCGAGCTCCAGCGGCTCGCCGACGCAGACGGCGGTCAGTCCGGTACGGGTGATGTCCTCCGCCAGGTCCGGCTGGCTGGCGATCCGGACCTCGTGGCCGGCGGTCTGGAGCGCCCAGGCCAGCGGGACCTGGGCATGCATATGGGACTTCGCGGCGAACGTGGTGAACAGGACCTTCATCGATCTCCCTTTTCGCGAGTGCGTGTCATTCGGCGGGGCCGACGGGGCTCACTGCCCGTCGTGGCCGACGTACCGGTGGCGCACCAGCCAGCCGTCCCCGTCGGCGACGAGGACGTCCTGGCACGACGTGCTCAGCCGGATCCCGGGCGCGCCGCCCGCGGCGGTCGTGACGACCAGGGCGTCGTAGCCGCTGCGCACCGAACCGTCCGGGAACCGCCAGGCGGCCGGCAGCCCCAGCCAGTGCCGGCGGACCGTGCCGGGCGGCGGCCCGGGCCGGTCGCGGACCGCCGCCGCGATCGCCGCCCGGCCGCGCACCGGCTCGGTGAACGTGCTCTGGTCGAAGACCCCGTCCTCGGTGAAGGTGTCCGCCCAGGCCTGCCCCTCGCCCTCGTCGAGGAGCCGCATCTGCCGGGCGTAGAACTGCTGGAGCGAGGCGTACGCGGCCGGCGCCACCGGCTCGGTCCGGGCCCGCTGCTCCGCGTACGCCTTGGCGTGCCGCATGGTGATCGTGCTGTTGCCGCCCAGCGCGTCCCGGATGAAGGCGCGGGCGTCGGCCGTGGTCGCGGAGGCGCCGAGGACCTTGGCGACGGCCGAGGCGTTGACGACGACGGTGTGCCGGGAGACGGCCACACAGCCGGACGGGGTCTCCCGCACCGTCCACTCCCCGGTGTGCACGGACATCAGGGCCGGGGTCTGCGACTGTTTGTACGCGATCCGCCCGTCGGGCAGGCAGATCCGCACCGAGGCCGTGGTGTGCGTCGAACCGTCGGGCGCGCGGGTGTCCATCTCCAGGTGCTGTACGTCGGGCGTGTCCTCCTTCAGCAGCACCCGGGCGACGTGCGGCAGCCGCTCGTGCCAGCGCCCCGCGTCGTGCAGGAAGTCCCGCACCTCCTGGGCCGGGGCGTCGATCCGCACCGAGTCCTCGAAGGCGTACGGCCCCTCGTCGCTCCCGGCGCGCACCGCGGCCGTCTCCAGCGCGGCCAGCTCGGCCCCGCTGTTGCGCTCGATCGCCTCCAGGATCCAGGCGACGTTCTCCTCGAGGTCGCCCACGGCGCGGAAGTCGTGCAGCAGACGCACCCGGCTGCCGCCGTCCGGCAGCCCCTCGACGATCCACTCCCCGCCCATCGCGGCGACCGGGTCCTGCGAGACCTCCTGGCGGAACCGGATCCGCAGCCCCGCGCGGTCCAGGACGCGCCGCGAGGTCCAGGACTTGACCTCGCCGTTGGCGGTCGCCCAGATGCGCAGCCGCTCCTCGTCGCCGGAGCGCTCCAGATACTCCACGTGCAGGCTCGGCGGAAAGACGTGGGGCCAGTCCTGAGCCCGCTCCACCAGGCCGAAGACGGTCTGCGGGGCGGCGGCCACCGTGATCGTGTGCTCGGTCGTGTGCACCTCGTGCGCCATGCTGATCCCTTCTGTCTGCCCACGGCCGCGCACGGCCGGGCCCCGCTGTCAGTAGTTGCCGAGCCCGCCGCAGACGTTCATCGCCTGCGCGGTGATCGACGCGGCCGTCGGGGAGAGCAGATAGCCGACGAGCCCGGCGACCTCCTCGGGCGTGGAGTAGCGGCCGAGGGGGATCTTCGCCTCGAACCGCTGGAGCACCTCGTCCTCGGTGATGTCCCAGGCGCCGGCGTACCCCTGGCGCACCCGCTCGGCCATCGGCGTCTCGACATAGCCGGGGCAGACGGCGTTGACGGTGATGCCGGTCTTCGCCAGCTCCAGGCCCAGGGCCTTGGTGAAGCCGACCACGCCGTGCTTCGACGCCGAGTAGGGCGCCCCCAGGGCCACGCCCTGCTTGCCGCCCGTCGAGGCGATGTTCACGATCCGCCCGGCGCCCCGCTCCAGCATTCCTCCGGTCGTCAGCACCTCGCGGGTCATCCGGAAGACGCTGTTGAGGTTGGTCTCCATCACGTCGAGCCACAGCTCGTCGGCGATCTGCGCGGTGTGCCCGCCGCCGCTGCGGCCGGCGTTGTTCACCAGCGCGCCGACCGGCCCGAACCGCTCGACGGCCGCCCGGACGAACGCGCCCACCTGCCCGGTGTCGCGTACGTCGCACACGGCGCCGTCGACGTCGAGGCTGGCCTCGCGCAACGCCTTCACGGTGAGGGCGACCTGGTCGCCGTCACGGGCGCACAGGAAGACCCGTGCACCGCCCTCGGCCAGGCTGCGGGCCACGGCGAGACCGATCCCGCTGGTGGCGCCGGTGACGAGGGCGACGGGTTGTGCTGCTGTCGGCATGACGGCTCCTCAGCGGTCCCTGCGGTGGCTGTCGGACGACTGCGAGGGTGTCAGCGGCCGCTCGAAATGTGCTCGATCCCCGGCCCGGCCCGGGCTCCAGCGGACTTCCACCCGCCTGCGAGACCCGTCACGCAGCTTGGTACGACACGAACGAACGCACGGTGTCAAGCGACCGCCGGGTCATGACGGACCGGCCGACGAGGAGGCCATAGATGACGGATCACGAGCCAGACGCCGAGGGGGCCGGCACCGTCACCTTCGTGAACACCTTCACCGTGCACGCCGAACCCGAGGTGTTCGAGAAGGAGTTCGCGCGGACGTCGGAGTTCATGGCGCGCCAGCCCGGCTTCGTCCGGCACACCCTCTCCCAGCACGCGGAACGCCCCGGCGAGTACGTCAACGTCGCCGAGTGGCGGGATCTCGCCGCGTTCCGCGCCGCCGTCTCGCACACCGACTTCGCGCCGCACGCCGGCGCCCTGCGCGCCCTCGCCGAGAGCCGGCCCGAACTGTATGCGGCCCGGCTGCACCGCGCGGCCGCTGCGGCCCCGCGACGGGACGCGACATGACGGCCCGTCGGACGGACGGCGCGACCGCCGGTAGGACGGCTCCTCGGACGGCCCGTCGGGTGGTGATCACCGGACTCGGCGTGATCGCCCCGGGCGGCATCGGCGCCAAGGCGTTCTGGGAGCGCATCGTCTCCGGCGTCTCGGCGACCAGGACCATCACCGCCTTCGACCCCACGCCGTTCCGCTCCCGGATGGCCGCCGAGTGCGACTTCGACGGCGCCCGCGCGGGCCTGTCCGCCCGCGACACCGTACGGCTGGACCGGGCCGCCCAGTTCGCCCTGGTCGCCGCGCGCGAGGCGCTGGCCGACAGCGGGATCGAGATCGACGAGGGCAACGCGCACCGCACGGGCGTCAGCCTCGGCTCCGCGGTGGGCTGCACCCAGAAGCTGGAGGAGGAGTACGTCGCCCGCAGCGACGGCGGTCAGCGGTGGCTGGTCGACCACGCCGCGGGCACCCCGTACCTCTACGACTACTTCGTGCCCAGCTCGATGGCCGCGGAGGTGGCCTGGGAAGCCGGCGCCGAAGGCCCCTGCGCGCTCGTCTCGGCGGGCTGCACCTCCGGCCTCGACTCCCTGGGCCACGCCGTCGAGCTCATCCGCGAAGGCAGCGCCGACATCATGATCGCCGGGGGCAGCGACGCCCCCATCGCGCCCATCACCGTGGCCTGCTTCGACGCCATCAAGGCGACCTCGCCGCGCAACGACACCCCGGACCACGCCTCCCGTCCCTTCGACCGGACCCGCAGCGGCTTCGTGCTCGGCGAGGGCGCGGCCGTACTCGTCCTGGAGGAGCGGGAGTCCGCCCTGCGGCGCGGGGCGCAGATCTACGCCGAGATCGCGGGCTTCGCCGCCCGCGCCAACGCCCACCACATGACCGGACTGCGCCCCGACGGCCTGGAGATGTCCGCCGCCATCACCGGCGCGCTCGACGACGCCCGCATCGAGCGCGACGCCGTCGGCTACGTCAACGCCCACGGCACGGCCACCCGGCAGAACGACATCCACGAGACGGCCGCCCTCAAACACAGCCTGGGCGAGCACGCCCACCGGGTCCCGGTCAGCTCCATCAAGGCGGTCATCGGCCACTCGCTGGGCGCCGTCGGCTCCATCGAGGCCGCCGCGTCCGCCCTGGTGATCCGGCACGGCGTGGTGCCCCCCACGGCGGGACTGTACGAACCCGACCCCGAACTCGACCTCGACTACGTGCCGTTGACCGCGCGCGACCAACGCGTCGACACGGTGCTGACGGTGGGCAGCGGCTTCGGCGGCTTCCAGAGCGCGATGGTGCTCACCGCCGCCGAGGCCACCGGTGCGGGGAGGCGCGGATGACCGCCACGGCCGTGGTCACCGGAGTCGGCGTGCTCGCGCCCAACGGGATCGGGGCGCGGGAGTTCTGGGCGGCGACCCTGCGCGGCGAGTCCGGCATCGGCCCGCTCACCCGCTTCGATCCCACCTCCTACCCCTCCCGGCTGGCCGGCGAGGTCACCGGATTCTCGGTGCCCGACCACATCCCCAGCCGGCTCGTCCCGCAGACCGACCGCACCACCCAGTTCGCCCTGGCGGGCTCCGACTGGGCGCTCGCGGACGCCGGCCTGTCCGCGAGCAGCCTGCCCGCCGACGAGCGCGGGGTGGTCACCGCCAGCGCCTCCGGCGGCTTCGAGTTCGGCCAGCGCGAACTGGGCCAGCTCTGGGGCAAGGGCCGCCGGCACGTCAGCGCGTACATGTCCTTCGCCTGGTTCTACGCCGTCAACTCCGGCCAGATCTCCATCCGGCACGACCTGCGCGGACCCACCGGAGTCCTCGTCACCGACCAGGCGGGCGGTCTCGACGCGGTCGCCCAGGCCAGACGCCGGATCCGCCAGGGCACCCCGGTCATGCTCACCGGCGGCATGGACGCCTCGCTGTGTCCGTACGGGCTCGCGGCGCAGATCTCCGCCGGAATCCTCAGCGAGAGCGAGGACCCCGCCCGCGCCTATCTGCCCTTCGACCCGGCCGCCGACGGCCATGTGCCGGGCGAGGGCGGGGCGATCCTCACCCTCGAGGACGCGGACCGGGCCCGGGCGCGCGGGGCGCGCAGCCACGGGGAGATCAGCGGGTACGCCGCCACCTTCGACCCCCGCCCCGGCTCGGGCCGCCCCGCCAACCTGGACCGGGCGATCCGCGGCGCGCTCGCCGACGCCGGACTGGGCCCGCGGGACATCGCCTTCGTCCTCGCCGACGGCGCCGGCGAACCGGAACTCGACCGCGCCGAAGCACAGGCGCTGACCGCGGTCTTCGGCCCCCGGGGCGTGCCGGTCACGGTCCCCAAGACGATGACCGGCCGCCTCTACGCGGGCGCCGGACCGCTCGACCTCGTCACGGCCCTGTTCGCCCTGCGCGACGGAGTCGTCCCGCCGACGGTCCATGTCGAGGGACCGGGGCCGGACTGCGACCTCGACCTCGTGACCGGCTCCCCGCGGCCCGTCGAGGCGGGCGCCGCGCTGGTCCTGGCGCGCGGCCGCGGCGGATTCAACAGCGCCATGGTCGTACGCGGTCCGTCGGCGGCCTGAGTCCGTCACCACCGTCACTCATCCACCCGGCTGTCCCTTGGAGACGTCATGTCCGCTTTCACCGTAGAAGACCTGCTCCAGCTCCTGCGCGAGTGCGCGGGCGAGGAGGAGAGCGTCGAACTGTCCGACGCCGCCGCGGAGTCGGAGTTCGCCACGCTCGGCTACGACTCGCTGGCGCTGATGGAGGCGATCAGCCGGGTGGAGCGCCACTTCGGCGTCGAGTTCCCCGAGGGCGCGCTCGGGGAGGCGCAGACGCCCGCCGCGTTCGTCGACGCCGTCAACGTCGAACTCGCCCGGCACACGCCCACGGTGGAGGCCGCCGGATGACCGAGGCGGACCTCCTCATCGAGGGGTGCGGCGTCTGGCTGCCGCCCTCCACACCGGTCGCGGACGCCGTCGCGAGCGGACGGTGCGACGAGGCCCTGGCCGCGACCACCGGCATGCTGTCGGTGGCCGTGGCGCAGGACGAGCCGGCCCCCGAGATGGCGGCCCGCGCCGCCCGGACCGCCCTCGCGCGCTCCGGCCGCGACGACGTGTCGCTGATCCTGCACGCCAGCTTCTTCTACCAGGGACACGACCTGTGGGCCCCCGCCTCCTACGTCCAGCGCACCGCGGTCGGCAACCAGTGCCCCGCGATCGAGGTCGGCCAGGTCTCCAACGGCGGCATGGCCGCGCTCGAACTCGCCGCCGACCACCTGCGCGCGGGAGCGCGGTCCGCCGACGCGGGCCGACGGGTCCTGGTGACGACCGGCGACGCCTTCCGCCCGCCCGGGTTCGACCGCTGGCGCAGCGATCCGGGCACCTTCTACGGGGACGGCGGCACCGCCCTGGTGCTCTCCTCGCACGAGGGCTTCGCCCGGATCCGTGGCCTCGCCACCGTCTCCGCCCCGGAGCTGGAGGGGATGCACCGCGGTGACGACCCCTTCGGGAGCGCCCCGTTCAGCCACCGCCCGGTGGTCGACCTGGAGGCCTGCAAGAAGGACTTCCTGGCCGCCCACCGGGTGACCCGGGTGATCGCCGCGAGCGCGGCGGCGCAGGACGCCGCGGTCGAGCGGGCCCTCGCCGAGGCCGGCGTCCAGCTCGCCGACATCGACCGCTTCGTCCTGCCCCACCTGGGCCGCAAGCGGTTGCGGGCGGGGCACCTCACCCGCTTCGGGATCCCGGAGGACCGCACCACCTGGGAGTGGAGCCGCGGCATCGGCCACCTCGGCGCCGGCGACCAGATCGCCGGATTCGACCACCTGGTCACGTCCGGGAGCCTCGGCGCGGGGGACATGGTTCTGTGGATGAGCGTGGGCGCCGGATTCACCTACTCCTGCGCGGTCGTCGAAATACTGGAACGGCCCCACTGGGCGGCGACGATGCGTACGGGGGACAGCGCGCGTACGGGGGACAGCGCGCGTACGGGAGAGCCCGCACGCACGGGAGAGCCCGCAAGCTTGGGAGAACGCGCATGACCGCCGAACAGGCCCTGCCGGTCGCCCTGTTGCTGCCCGGCCAGGGCTCCCAGCACCGGCGGATGGCCGCGGGCCTCTACGGGCACGAGCCGGTGTTCACCGCGGCGATGGACGAGTTCTTCGACGCGGCCGGTCCCGAGGGCGGCCCGCTGCGCGAGGACTGGCTGGCCGAACGGCCCGTCACCGACATCGACCACGTCACCCGCTCGCAGCCGCTGCTCTTCGCGGTGGACCACGCCCTGGGACGGCTGGTGCTGAGCTGGGGCGTGCGCCCGGCGGCCCTCCTGGGCCACAGCATCGGCGAGCTGGCCTCGGCGGCACTGGCCGGGGTGTTCCGCCCGCGCGACGTCACCGGCCTGGTGCTCGACCGGGTACGGCGGCTCGCGGCGGCTCCGCCGGGCGGCATGCTCGCGGTGGCCGCGTCCACGGCCGAGGTGACGCCGTATCTGAGCGGAGACGTCGTGGTGGGCGCGGTCAACGCCCCACGTCAGACCGTGCTGGCCGGACCCGACGGACCGCTGGAGAAGATCGACCGCACCCTGCGCGAGGCCGGGTTCGTCTGCCGCCGGGTGCCGTCCCTGAGCGCCTTCCACAGCCCGGTGCTCGAACCCGCCTGCCGGGGCGCGGCCGAGCTCTTCGCCGCCGTGGAGAAGCGTCCGCCGACCGTGCCGGTCCACTCCGCTTACACCGCCGCCCCGTTGACCCGGGCCGACATCGACGACCCGGCCTTCTGGGCGCGGCAGCCGGTGGCGCCGGTGCTGTTCTGGCCCGCGCTGGAAGGGCTGCTGGCGACCGGCGACCATCTGCTGGTCGAGGTCGGGCCGGGACAGGGGCTGTCCCAGCTGGCCCGCCGCCATCCGGCTGTGCGCCGGGGCAGCAGCGCGGTGGTGTCGCTGCTCCCGGCCCGGCCGGGTTCCGCGGAGGCGGACCGGGCCGCGGTGGCCGCCGCGGCGGCAGGGATCGCCGAAGCCGGACATCGGGCTCGGACCGGCTGACCGTACGGAATCGGACCGGTTGACCGTACGGAAAGAGACGCCCCGCCCCTGTCCGATCCGGCGCAGGGGCGGGGCGTCTTCGGTCGCCGTCAGTCGCCCACGGTCGCGGTGACGTAGCGCACGGGGGTGTCGATGGTGAGCGGGCCGTCCCCGTCCCGCATCGCGTCGAGCGAGGTGATCAGCCGCTCCCGCAGCTCGAGCCGCTTGTCGGCCGACAGGTGGTTCCAGAGCAGACGCATCCCCTGGGTGTGGGACCAGTCCACCCACGCAAGCCCCGACTCGGCCACCAGGCGGACGGGTTCGTCGACGACCGTCACCTTCTGGAAGCCGGCCCCCTCCAGTGCGCGGGCGAGGTCGTCCGGGTCCGCGAGCCAGCTGTTGAACCGCTGCTGGAGCCGCTCGGGCTGCCACTGCGGCGGCAGATCGAGCAGCAGCTCACGCGGGATGAGCTCGGTGAACACCGGGGGCAGGAACGGGAACGTGTCGTCGCTGAACACCGGGCTGGTGAAGGCGAGTCTGCCGCCGGGGGAGAGCAGCGGCGCGTAACGGGCCAGCGCCGCCGGGGCGTCGGGCAGGAAGATGACGCTGTAGCTGCCGACGACCACGTCGAAGGAGCGCGGCGGGAAGTCGGGGTGCTCCCCGTCCATCACCCGCAGCTCGACATTGCCGGCGTCGCGCAGCGCCGCCTCCTTCGCGGCCTCCTCGATCATCGCCGGAGCCACGTCGATGCCCACGACCCGGCCGTCCGGCCCGACGCGCTCGGCCGCCGGGAAGACACAGGCGCCCCGGCCGCAGCCCACGTCGAGGACCCGCGCGCCTTCGGCGGGCGCCGCGCGTTCCACCAGGCGCCGGCCCATGGGGGTGAAGAATTCCACGCCGAGCCGGTCGTAGGACGCCGCGGCGCTGTTGAAGGCGGCCGCCACTTCGGATTTGTAGGTGGACGTGTCCACTGACTCTCCCGCTCTCTCGGTGGACTCCCCACTTTTCCCGCCCCGTCTCGGGCCCGGATGGAGGGGTCTTGGAGCGCCGCTGGACCGCGACTGGATAAAACGCAAAGAAATCCGCGCGGGCGCTGTCAGCCCTTGTCCGAGACGGTGTCGTCTCCTAAGAATTGATTTCTGCACGTACCGGATCTCTGAACCGGACCTATGAATCGGATCTATGAACCGGACCTGTGTACCGGATCTCTTGGACGGAGAAAATGTGAGCGAGCAGATTGCGAGCGTGCGGCGCCTCGTGGAGGCGTACAACACCGGGAAAACAGACGACGTGGCCGACTACATACATCCGGAATACATGAATCCGGGGACGTTGGAATTCACCTCGCTGCGGGGACCCGAACTCTTCGCGATCAATGTCGCGTGGGTCAAGAGGACGTTCTCGCAGGACGCACGGCTGGAGGAGGTGGGCATCGAGGAGCGGGGCGACTGGGTGCGGGCCCGGCTGGTGCTCTACGGCCGCCACGTCGGCGAGCTGGTCGGCATGGCGCCCACCGGGCGACTGTTCTCCGGCGAGCAGATCCACCTGCTCCACTTCGTCGACGGAAAGATCCACCACCACCGCGACTGGCCCGACTACCAGGGCACCTACCGGCAGCTCGGCGAGCCGTGGCCGGAAGCGGAGCACCGCCGTCCGTGACGGTGGGAGACAGCCGGTGGCAGACGAGGGGGAACGATGGAGTTCGGTGTTCTGGGACCGCTGCATGTGCGAGTGAACGGGGAGACGACCGCCCCGAGCGCTCCGAAACTGCGCAACGTGCTGGCGATGCTGCTGGTCCACGCGGGGCAGGTGGTGCCCGTGCCGTCGCTGGTGCGGGATCTGTGGGACGACGATCCGCCGGTCAGCGGCCTGACCACGCTTCAGACCTACATTCTGAACCTGCGCAAGATGTTCTCCGCGGTCACCGGACTGACCGCCGTCGAGGTGGCCCGCGACATCCTGGTCACCAGGTCGGGCGGCTATCTGCTGACCGCGGAGGCGGGAGTGCTCGACGTCCACCGCTACCAGCGGCTGGTCGCCTCCGGCCGCGAGGCCCTGGCGCGCGGCGACGACGCGGCCGGAGTGCGGGACCTCAACGAGGCGCTGCTGCTGTGGCGCGGCCCCGCACTGGTGGACGTGCCGGCCGGGCGGGTGCTGGAGAGCAGGCGCCGGCAGCTGGAGGAGTCCCGGCTCGCCGCCTTCGAGCACCTGGTCGACGTGGAACTTCGGCTGGGCATGTATCGCGAGGTGCTGGCCGAACTGGCGGCCCTCACGGTGGAGAACCCGCTGCACGAGGGGCTGCACGGCCAGTACATGTGGGCCCTGCACCTCAGCGGACGCCGGGCCCAGGCCCTTCAGGTCTTCCACCGGCTGCGGGGCGCGCTGGTCGCGGGCCTCGGCCTGGAGCCGGGAGCGCAGGTGCAGCGGCTGCACCGGGCGGTGCTGAACGCGGACACCGACTTCGACCTCCGCTTCGCCCTGAACCGGCCCCCGGCCGCCGCGCCGGCCACCGTCTTCGGCGGCGGGCGCTCGTACTGACACGCCAGTAGTCAAACTTGATTGCGTCGCTCGGTCCCGCGTGGCTAGGGTGACGACTAGCCAAATTTGATTAGCTTGGAGGGGTCATGGAGGACGAGACGCCGGTCGACAACCCGACGGGCTGGGTCGCGGCCCACATCCGCCGCTACGACCGCAGCGGCGGCAAGGAGGGGCAGAAGTGGTACGGGCTCGACACCCTGCTCCTGACCACCCGCGGCCGGAAGTCGGGCGTGCTCCGCCGCACGGCGGTGATCTACGGCCGGGACGGCGACCACGTCATCGTGGTCGGCTCGAACGGCGGAAAGCCCGAGCATCCGCTCTGGTATCTCAATCTGGTCGCCTCGCCCGAGGCCCACGTCCAGATCGGCGAGGAACATCTGGACGTACTGGCCCGCACGGCGACCGCCGAGGAGAAGCCGGAACTCTGGAAGCTGATGACGGGCCTCTTCCCCCAGTACAAGACCTATCAGAAGAAAACCACCCGGGAAATTCCCGTGGTGATTCTGGAGCCCGTTGAGAAGTGACGTCACCGGTCGAATTTCCGGGGACCTTTCATGGCACGCAGCACACGTAAGGGAAGGTGTTTGTGTTGAACGAGTTCACGCGCCGCGGATTCCTCGGCAGCGCGGCGGCGGTCGGCGGGGCCGCCGTGGTGACCACGGCGGCCGTGCCGCAAGCGGCGGAGGCGGCGGAAGGCGGCGCGTGCGGCCCGAGCACCGGGCTGGTCCAGGTCGACCGGGCGGACCGGCGCTACCAGGACCTGGTCAGCAGGGGCTTCAACGGCCGGTTCCGCGGCCGGCCCGACGCGGTGTACGTCGTCCACACCGCGGACCAGGTCGTCGACGCGGTGAACCGGGCCCTGGCCGCGGGGCAGCGGATCGCCGTGCGCAGCGGCGGCCACTGCTTCGAGGGCTTCGTGGACGACCCCGCCGTCCGGGCCGTCATCGACATGTCCGAGATGAGACACGTCGGCTACGACGCCAAGCGACGGGCGTTCGCCGTGGAACCCGGCGCGACCCTCGGCGAGACCTACCGCACCCTGTATCTCGACTGGGGCGTGACCATCCCGGCCGGCGTCTGCCCCCAGGTGGGCGTCGGCGGCCATGTCCTGGGCGGCGGCTACGGCCCGCTGTCCCGCCGCGACGGCGTGGTGGCCGATCATCTGTACGCCGTGGAGGTCGTCGTCGTGGACGCCTCCGGCCGGGCCCGCAAGGTCGTCGCCACCAGTGCCGCCTCCGACCCCCACCGTGAGCTGTGGTGGGCCCACACCGGGGGCGGCGGCGGCAACTTCGGGATCGTCACCCGGTACTGGTTCCGCACGCCCGGGGCGGTCGGCAACGACCCCTCCGCACTGCTGCCCAAGGCCCCCGAGTCCACCCTCAGACACCTCGTGACCTGGGACTGGACCGCCCTCACGGAGCAGGCGTTCACCCGCATCCTTGCCAACCACGGCGCCTGGCACCAGCGCAACAGCGTCGCCGACACCCCGTACGCCAGCCTGCACAGCGTCTTCTACCTCAACAGCCGGGCCGCCGGACAGATCCTGCTGGACGTCCAGATCGACGGCGGACTGCCCGGCGCCGAGGGGCTGTTGACCGACTTCGTGGCCGCGATCAACGAGGGCGTCGGCGTCGAGCCGGGCGTCCAGCGGAGCGCGGAACCCTGGCTGCGCGCCACCCTGGCCAACAAGTTCGACACCGGCGGCTTCGACCGGACCAAGTCGAAGGGCGCGTATCTGCGCAAGCCGTGGACCGACGCCCAGGCCGCCGTCCTCTACCGCCGGCTCAGCGCCGACGCCGGGGTCTGGGGAGAGGTCTCGCTCTACTCCTACGGCGCCAAGGTCAACTCCGTCCCGGAGACGGCCACCGCCACCGCCCAGCGCGACTCCATCATCAAGGTGTGGATGTCCGCGACCTGGATGGACCCCGCCCAGGACGACGCCAACCTTGCGTGGATCCGGGGGATCTACCGCGAGGTCTTCGCCGCGACCGGCGGCGTTCCGGTCCCCGGCGACCGCACCGAGGGCACGTTCATCAACTACCCCGACATCGACCTGGCCGACCCGGAGTGGAACACCTCCGGAGTCCCCTGGCACACCCTCTACTACAAGGGCAACTACCCGCGCCTGCAGAGGGTCAAGGTCCGCTGGGACCCCGGGAACGTCTTCCGGCACGCCCTGTCCGTGCGGCTGCCCGACTGACGCGGACCGAGGACGACCGCGGAAGGGGCGGTGGCCGCATCCAGCGCCCACCGCCCCTTCGCCGTAAGGAAGTTCGGAACGGAGAGTCAGAACGAACATTCGGAACGAAGACCGAGAGCGGAGACCGAGAACGAAGACCGAGAACGAAGACCGATAGCGGAGACTCAGCCCCGTGCGGCCCGCCCGCCCCGGTCCGCGAGGAACAGCCCCCGGCCCGACTGGATCCCGCCGACGTAGACGACGTCCAGTCCCGCCCGCGTGAAAGCCTCCTCGTACTCGGCCCGGGTGAAGAGGGTGAGCGTGTGCCGTTCCGCGAAGTGCTGCACGCCGCTTCCGGGTTCGGCGACCACGTAGTGCACGACCATGTGCGAGGTGCGCCCCTCGCGCTCCGAGTACGAGACGCGGGTCATCGTCCTCCTGCCCACGGTGACCGTGTCCCCGGACACGTGATGCTCCAGGGACGTCTCCAGGAACCACCAGGGATCGACCGCCACGACCCCGCCCGGCGCGAGATGCTCCGCGAACGACCGCAGCGTGGACGCCAGTTCAGCGGTGTCCTCGAGATAGGCGATCGAACCGAACATGCAGGTGATCGCGTCGTAGGAGCGGCCGAGCGCGAGGTCGCGCATGTCGCCGCCGTGCAGGACCGCGCCGGGCGCCGCGGCGCGGGCCCGCGCCATCATGGCCTCGGACAGCTCCAGCCCCTCGACCTTGTCGAAGAGTTCGGCGAAGTGCCGCAGATGCGCGCCGGTGCCGCACGCGACGTCCAACAGCGTGGCCGCCCGCGGACTGCGGGCCCGGACGAGCCCGGCGACCGTGGCCGCCTCCGCCCGGTAGTCCTTTCCGCGCGCCTCGTGCAGCAGGTCGTAGAGCTCGGCCATCCCGGGTCCGTACATGCGGGTCCCCTCCTTCAGCTGGGAGTGCTGAAACCGTCGACGTGGTCGGCGGCCCACTGGGCGAAGGTGCGCGGCTCGCGGCCGGTGACGTCCCGCACCACGGTGGTCACCGGGCCGGGGACGACGGCCGACTCCGCGAGGTAGTCGAGCACCATCTCGACGACCGGGGGCGGCATCGCGCCGCTCAGCGCCGCGCGCCCTTCCTCGCGGCTCAGCTCCTCGAAGCGGATCTCCCGGCCCGTCGCCTCCGCCAGCACGCGGACCTGCTCGATCTGGGTGAGGGCCTCGGGCCCGGTCACCTCGTACCGCGCGCCCGCATGGCCGTCCCCCAGCAGCGCGGCCGCCGCCACCGCGGCGACGTCGGCCTCGTGGACGAGCGCGCGGGCGGCGCGGCCGTACGGCGCGCGCACCACGTTCTCCGCACGGATGGAGGGCCCCCACTTCCACAGCACGTTGCCGGCGAACTCGTCGGGGCGCACGAAGGTCCACTCCACCCCGCTGTCCTCGACGGCCCGTTCGACCGCGCGGTGGTGCCGGGCGCTGTGGTTGTTCTCGTCCTCGCCGAGCACCGAGCTCGACGACAGGACGACGATGTGCCGCACCCCTGCCTTCCGGGCCAGCGCGGCGACCTCGTGAGCGGTCTCGGGGACCGGGAAGAGGTACATCCGCTCGATGTCCTCCAGCGCGGCGGACAGCGTGTCGGGTCGCTCCAGGTCGCCCTGGACGACCTCGACGCCGGCCGGCGTCGTCGCGGCCCCGGGGGAGCGGGTGAGCGCCCGCACGCGATGCCCCGAAGCCGCCAGGCTCCGGGTCACATGGCGGCCGACTTGGCCCGTGGCGCCGGTCAGCAGGATGTTCAAGGCCCCTCCTCGGCAGGTGAGTTCGGGCCCAGGGTGCCGCGCCGGGCTAGAGGAACCCGTGAGCGCCACTGGATCCGGGCCCAGGGATCCCGGCCCGCGCGCCGCTCCAGACGGAATGGACCGATCCTGGAGCCGTCCCGTGCGACGCGAGGGCAGGCTGGCGTGACATCGTCCGTACGACTGCGAGGAGTCGCCGTGTCAATGGCCGAGCGCAAGGCGCTGTGTCTGGAGATGGTCGCCGCCTGGAACCGTTGGGACCTCAGCGGGATCATCAAGCACTGGTCGCCGGACATCGTGCACTACTCCGAGGACAACGAGGTGAGTTCCGCCGACATGGTCAAGCTCATGGAGGGCGGGCTGAAGGCGTTCCCGGATCTCCAGCTCGAGGTGAAGAGCATCATGGCCGAGGAGGACCTGGTCACCCTCAGGATCACCGTGACCGCCACCCACCAGGGCGAGTTCATGGGCGTGGCCCCCACCGGACAGCGCGTCAGCTGGCACCTGGTGGAGGAACTGCGCTTCGCGGACGGCAAGGTGGTCGAGCACTGGGACGTCATCAACATGCGCCCCCTCCTGGTCCGGCTCGGCAAGCTGCCCGACATCCCGAAGGTCGAGCAGGAGGCGAGCGCCTGACTGCCCGTCAGGGCACTCGGCCCGCCCGCCGGTCGGTCGGCGCGACCCCGGGGGTGCGGCTGCCGCGCACCGCGCCCCCGGGCCGCTCGCCCCGCGTTCGGGCGCTCCCCGCCGCGTCCCGCGCGGCTCACTATGCTGACGTCCGGACGGGCGACGGGCAGGCGGCAGGCGGACGGAAGGCCGCACCCGGACGGAACCGGACGGAACGGGGTGACGATGTCGGCGACGCGGTTGCTGGTCCTCGGGGTGGTGCGCGGATTCGGCAGCACGCACGGCTACCGGGTGCGCGCCGAGCTGCTGTCCTGGGGGATCGACGACTGGGCCAACGTCAAGCCCGGCTCGATCTATCACGCCCTGCGGCAGATGGCGAAGGACGGCCTGCTGGCGGCCAGCGAGATCGCTGACTGGCCCGGGCGGGTGGACTACCGCGTGACCCCGGCCGGGGAGAAGGAGTTCTTCCGGCTGCTCGTCGACGCCCTGGAGCGGCCCGAGCACCGCGCCGACATGCTCAGCGCCGGCCTCGCGCTGATGCCCGCGCTCACCCGCGACCGAGCCGTCCGCGCGCTCTCGACGCGGCTGAGCGTCCTGGAGACACAGCGCGCCGTGGTGCGCAAGGAGGCCGAGGCGGCCCGGTCCGGAGGGCTGCCGCCGCATCTGGCCGAACTGTGGACGATGCGCAGGCGGTACGCCGACCTCAACGTCGAGTGGGCCGGTGACCTGCTGGAACGGGTGAGTTCCGGGGAGTACGAGATGGCGGGCGAACGCGGACGCGCGGTCGGCATGCCCCGCTGAGCTCCCACTCTTCTCCCGCTGACCTCCCGCGCGGCTCCCGCTGAGCTCTCACTGGAACGGCCCCCACTAATCAAACTTGCATAGCTGACTGCTCGTGCTCTAGCTTGGATGCAGTGGTCAAATTTGATTACTGAGCGAATCAGGGCCGAGGAGTCACAGATTGAGTTCGCAATCAACCCTTGCCATCGAGGCGTCGGGCCTCGTGAAGACCTTCGGAGAGACCCGCGCCGTCGACGGCGTGGACCTGGCCATCCCGCAGGGCGTCGTCTACGGCGTGCTGGGACCCAACGGCGCAGGCAAGACGACGACGATCCGGATGCTGGCCACCCTGCTGACCCCTGACGCCGGCACCGCCAGGGTGCTCGGCCACGACGTGGTCAAGGAGGCCGCGGCGGTCCGCAGCCGGGTCAGTCTCACCGGCCAGTTCGCCTCCATCGACGAGGACCTCACCGCCACCGAGAACCTGACCCTGCTCGCCCGGCTGCTGGGCTTCTCCCGGGCGCAGGCCGCGGAGCGCTCCGAGGAGCTGCTGGCGGCCTTCGACCTGACCAAGGCGGCCGGCCGGCAGGCCAAGACCTTCTCCGGGGGCATGCGCCGCCGGCTCGACATCGCCGCCAGCCTCGTCATCACCCCGGACCTGCTCTTCCTGGACGAGCCGACCACCGGACTCGACCCGCGCAGCCGCGGCCAGGTGTGGGACAGCGTGCGGGCCATGGTGGCCCTGGGCACCACGATCCTGCTCACCACCCAGTATCTGGACGAGGCCGACCAGTTGGCCGACCGGATCGCCGTCATCGACCACGGCCGGGTCATCGCCGAGGGCACCACGGGCGAGCTGAAGTCGTCGGTCGGCACGGGAGCCCTGCACGTACGGCTGGTGAAGGCCGAGAGCCGCCCCGAGGCCTCCCAGGTGCTGACCCGGACCCTCGCGTCGCCGGTCTTCCAGGAGTCCGATCCGTTCGCGCTCTCCGTACGGACCGACGACACCGAGCGGGTCGCCCGCGCCCTGACCGAACTCTCCCGCTCGGAGATCGCCGTCGCCGACTTCACGTACGGCCGGCCCAGCCTCGACGAGGTCTTCCTCGCCCTGACCGGGCACCCCGCGGAAGACGGCGCCGACACCCAGGAGGACGCGGCATGACGCTCACATCCGAGACGGCCGCCGCCCCGGGCGTGCCCGACGACGCCCTACGCAAGGCCCTCACCAGCCAGATCCGCCCCTCCCGCCCCAACCCGCTGACCGCCGTACGGGTCTCGGCCTGGCGGACGATGCGGAAGATGAAGCACTACGGCGTGGCCGTGGTCTTCGACGTCACGCTGATGCCGATCATCTTCCTGCTGACCTTCACCTATCTGTTCGGCGGCGCGTTCGCCGGATCGACGAAGGAGTACCTCCAGTACTTCCTCCCCGGCGTCCTCGTCCAGACCGTCGTCATGCCGACCGTCTACACCGGCACCTCGCTCAACATGGACATCACCCGAGGCATCTACGACCGCTTCCGCACCCTTCCCTTCTGGCAGCCCGCCACCATCGTGGGCAACCTCCTCGGCGACGTCGTCCGCTATGTGCTGGCCCTCGTCACCACGATGAGCGTCGGCCTCGCGCTGGGCTTCCGCCCCGACGGCGGAGTGGGCGGGGTGCTGGCCGCGATGCTCCTGCTGCTGGTCTTCGCGGTGAGCGTCAGCTGGATCTTCGCCGCCCTCGGCGTGGTGGCCAAGGCGCCCGAGACGGTGTCCGGCACCAGCATGCTGGTCATGTTCCCGCTGGTCTTCACCAGCAACATCTTCGTGGAGCCCGACACGATGCCCGGCTGGATGGAAGCGCTCGTCGACGTCAACCCGGTCAGTGACGCCGCCACCGCCGTACGTGGACTGGTCCACGGCAACGCGAGCGGCGCCGACATCGGCTGGGTCCTGCTGGCCTGCGGAGTCATCACCGCGATCTTCGCTCCGCTGACCATGTACCTGTACCGCGCCAAGAGCCGCGGCTAGCCGCTTGGCCCCCCCCATGACGAGCCACGGCGGCCGGGATCGGTTGCCACCCCCGTCGGCCGGCCCCGAGCCGCCGTGGCTCCCCTTCACGAAGTGATCCAGCCATATCCTCTGAGATCGTCCGACAGCGCGGCGACCGGAGCGGCCGCCTCCGCGACCTCGCAGTGGGCCGCCTCCGCGAGGATCGCCGCCAGTTCCTGCTCCGTGCGCGGCCGGCGCAGGGCTTCCAGGATGATGCGGGCGGCCTTGTTGACGTGGGCCGCCGGGAACGTGTCGCCGTCGACGACGTGGGCTCCGCCGTCCGGATCCTCCTCCAGCCGCAGGGAGTCGACGATCCGCATCGCGCCCCGGAAGCCGTCTTGCGCGGCCGGGGCCTGCCCGCTGTATCAGGCAGGGACCCTCGCGCATCGTGCTGAGGGGGCGGAGTGCCGCCCGGGGCGTCCGTCGGGGCGCCCGCGTGTCTTGTCCTGACGGGGGGAGCCGGGATGCGGGGTTGGCTGGGGCGTTGGCCGTTGGTGGGACGCGGGCCGGAACTGGACGCCTTCGCCGCGGCGCTGGCGGACCGGGACTGCCGGGGGTTCCTGGTCAGCGGTACGGCCGGGGTGGGCAAGTCCCGGCTGGCCGAGGAGTGCCTGGGCCGAGCCGCGGCCGCGGGTTTCCGGGTGGGGCGGGCCACGGCGAGCGCCGCTGCGGGGGCGGTGCCGCTGGGGGCGATCGCGCATCTGCTGCCCGCGGGGGTGGACCTGTCCGACCCGGTGGCCGGGTTCGCCGCGGTCGCCGAGAGACTGGCCGCCGGGCCGGGCGGACGGCGGTGGGCGCTGCTCGTCGACGACGTGCATCTCCTGGACTCGGCCTCGGCGATGCTGCTGCGCCAGCTGATGGACACCGGCGTCATCCTGCTGATCGGCACCGTCCGCACCGGCGAGCCGTACGGGAAGGCCGTCGCGGCGCTGCAGAGCGGGGACCCGGTGTACCGGGTCGGCCTGGCCGTACTGGGCCCGGAGCGGATCGAGGCGCTGCTGCAGGCCGCGCTCGGCGGCCCGGTCGCCCGGCGCACCCTGCACGAGCTGACCGCGGCCAGCGGCGGCAACGTGCTGTACCTGCGCGAACTGGTTCTCGGCGCCCTGACCGCAGGGGATCTCACCGAGGACGGGGAGATCTGGCACTTGCGCGAGGGCCGGCTGCCGGGCACCGCCCGGCTCACCGAGGTGATCGGCGCCCGGCTGGCCACCGCAGCCTCGGCCGGACGCCCCGTCCTGGAACTGCTGGCGCTGTGCGAGCCGCTGCCCCTGGCCGACGCCGAAGCCCTCGCCCCGCCCCGGGTGACGGCAGCCCTGGAACAGGCGGGACTGATCCGCGTCGCCCAGGACCGGCGGCGCACCACCGTCTCCCTGACCCACCCCCTGTACGGCGAGGTGCTGCGGGCCGGTCTGCCCGTCCTGCGCCGCCGAGCCCTGCTGCTGGACCAGGCGGCACGCGTCGAGGCCCGCGGGGCCCGGCGCCGCGGCGACCTGTTGCGCATCGCCACCTGGCGGCTGGCCGCCACCGGCACCGCCGACCCCGCCCTCCTCACCCAGGCCGCCGTGCTGGCCCGCTACGCCCACGACTACCCCCAGACCATCGCCCTTCTGCAGGCCCTGCCCGAAAAGCGCCACACCACCGCCACCGGGTTGATGCTCGGCAGCGCCTTCTTCGAACGAGGCCGCTGGGACCAGGCCGAGGCGGTCCTCGCGCACACCCAGGCCCAGGCCGTCGGCGAGCAGGACGAACTGGCGGTCGCCCTGCTCCGCACGGCGAGTCTGCTGTGGAGCAACGTCCCCTTCACCGAGGCGCTCGCGGTCAACGACGCCGTGCTGGAGCGCGTCACCAGACCGGCCGACCGCCGCAAGCTCAGGATCAACGAAGGGTTCCTGCGGATCGCCGCCGGCCTGCCGGCCCAGGGGCTGGCCCTGCTGGCGGACCTGGAGACCGAGGTCGGCGACGCCCCCGACGTCAACGTCTGGCTACGAGGCGCCTGGATGAAGCCCTTCGGGCTGGCACTGGTGGGCCGAACCGGCGAGGCCGCGGCCTGGGCCGAGCGCGCCCACACCGCCCACCGGCGCGTCGACGAACACGCCCTGGTCTCCCATCCCGCCGTCCAGCGCATGCCGCTCGTCCTCGCGCTCGACGAGGCCGGCCGCCCGGCCGAGGCCCGCCGGGAGGGCCGGCGCTCCTACGCCGAACTGGTCGCCGCCGACTCCGTGGTGCGGGTCTGGCTGGCGGTCCTCCTCGGCCGCGTGGAGTGGCTGGCCGGCCACCCCGCCACCGCCCGCCGCTGGTGGGCCGAGGCCGCCGCCCTGGCCCGCACCATCGACCACGCCAAGGCCCTGCGCCTGGTCCTCGGCGGCCTCGCCGCCTGCGCGGCCGTCCTCGGAGACCTGGCGGCGGCCGAGACGACGCTCGCCGAGCACCGCACCCTTCCGCCGCTGGCGCCCGGCCTGCTGTCCGCCGGGGAGGAACGCCTGGGCGAGGCATGGCTGCTGGCCGCCCGCGGACGTCTGGGCCAGGCCCGGTCCGTGCTCACCGCCGCCGCGGCCGCCGCCCGCCGGACCGGGCACGTCACCGGCGAGGCGCTGCTGCTCACCGACGTCGCCCGCCTCGGCGGAGCGCAGGAGGTCAGCGGCCGGCTGGCCGAGCTCGCGCGGCGATGCGACGGAGCGCTCGCCCCGGCCCGGGCCCGGCTGGCGGCGGCGCTGGCCGCCGACGACCCCGACCAGCTCCTCGAGGCCGCCGACGGCTGCCAGGCCGTCGGAGCGGACGTGCTCACCGCGGAGGCGGCCACCGCCGCCGCGGCCGCCTGGCGCCGAACCCACCGTCCCCGCCGCGCCTCGGCGGCCGCCCACCGGGCCGCCGTGGCCCTGGCCCGCTGCGAAGGAGCCCGCACCCCGCTGCTGACCTCCGCCCAGGCCACCGCCGCGCTCACGGCCCGCGAACGCGAGATCGCCCTGCTCGCCGCCGTCGGCAACGCCAGCAAGGACATCGCCCGAGCCCTGACGCTGTCCGTGCGCACCGTCGACAACCACCTCCACCGCGCCTACGCCAAACTCGGCATCACCACCCGACGCGAACTGGCCCTGACCCTCGGGGCGTCCGCACCCGGCGCACATCCCGACCCCCGGCGTTGAGCACCGACCTCCCGGCGGCCGCAGGGCAGTGGGCAGGCTGCCCGCGGACGACTCGTCGCAAGGCAAGGAAACAGGCTCGACCTGTGGTGGCGGAGAGGAAACACGGCTGCCCGGTGCGGAATTGGATCATAAGGGGGGGACAATATCCGTGCAGGGCAACGTCGTTGGGTCACGGGGAGAGGGACAGGATGCTGGAAGAACTCGTTCTGGTCGGGGGAACCACGGTCGTCGCGGCCATGGCCACCGACTCGTGGACCGTCGCGCGCGGCGGAGTCGCACGGCTGTTCCGCCGCCGCGGAGAGGACCGACAGGCCGCCGTCGAGGCCCAGCTCGACAACAACGAGGCCCTCGTCGCGAGGGCCGAGGACGCCGAGCGGGTACGTCAGAGCCTGCTCCCCGTGTGGATGCTGGAGCTGGAATCGCTTCTGGACGAGTACCCGGACGCCGCGGACGAACTGCGTGAGCTGACCGAGGAGATCAAGAAGCGGTTGCCCGAGGCGCGGCAGCCCCAGGTGCAGAACAACGTGGCCAAGGACAACGGACAGGTTTTCGCGGCTCTGGGCGGCAATGTCATCGTGCACCAGGCGCCTCCCGGACAGGCGGGAGGCGCCGGAGCCGCCCGGTGAGTCGGCCCGGAGCCGGGCCACGGCAGACGGTCCGCGTCGACGGCGGGTTCGGCTACGGCGTCATCGGCGCCGACCTGCACGTCTTCCCCGACCGGGGCCCGGTCTACCTGCTCTCCCGGTATCGACCTGCTCCGGTCCCGGCCCCCGCCCCCTCACTCAGGGAGAGGGACACGGCCGGACCCGCCTCCCAGCCCAGTCGGCTCCTCAACGCCCGCTTCCAGGTCGTGGATTTCACCGGTCGGGCCGAGGAACGGGCGGAGCTGGCCGCATGGCGGGACGGTGAGGGTCCACGCGCCGCCCTCTGGCTGCACGGAGCCGGCGGCCAGGGCAAGACACGGTTGGCGGCCCAGTTCGCGGCCGACAGCGCGTCAAAGGGCTGGAAGGTCGTCTCGGCCGCCCACGGCGCCGGCACGATCCACCCGCACCCGGGAAGCCAGGACCTGCGGCTCGACGGCGCTGCGGGGCTCCTCCTGGTCGTCGACTACGCCGACCGCTGGCCCCTCTCCCATCTGACGTGGCTGTTCAGCAACAAGCTGCTGGACGGGCGCCTGCCGACCCGACTGCTGTTGCTGGCCCGGTCCATCGCCCCCTGGCCCGCCGTGCGCTCCGCGCTGGAGGACGCCGGGACACAGGCGGGCGACCTCGCACTGCGACCGCTCGACGAGCGCCGCGGTGGACTCGACGCCCGCCGAGCCATGTTCACCGTCGCCCGCAACTGCTTCGCCGCCCACTACGGTCTCGCCGACCCGGACGCCATCGCCGCACCCGGCTGTCTGGACCGGTCGGACTTCGGCCTGGTGCTGGCGCTGCACATGGCCGCGCTGGTGGCCGTCGACGCCCACGTCCGCGGCGGCAGCCCGCCCAAGGACATGGCGGGCCTGTCCGCCTATCTGCTCGACCGCGAACGCAGGCATTGGACCCGGCTCCACGAACTCCGGCTGGAGGGCCTGGAGTACGAGACCCCGCCCGGCGTCATGAGCCAGGTGGTCTTCACCGCCGCGCTCACCGGCGCGACCACGCACCACGACGGCACGGCCCTGCTCGGCGGCCTCGGCATGGAGCGCCCCGCGCGGCTCCTGGCCGATCACGCCACTTGTTATCCGCCCGAGGAGACCGGCGCGGTCCTCGAACCCCTCTACCCCGACCGGCTCGCCGAGGACTTCCTCGCCCTGGCCCTCCCCGGCCACGACACGACCGGCTACCCCACGGCTCCCTGGGCGCCGGATCTCATCGGCACGCTCGTCGCCCGCGACCCGGACGGCTCGCCGTCTGCCCATCTGGCCCGTGCCCTGACCTTCCTGGCCTCCACGGCGGCGCCGCACCGCTGGCCGCACGCCGCCCGGTACCTGGAGACCCTGCTGCGCACGGACCCGGCCCTGGCCGTCGCCGCCGGCGGCGCCGCCCTGACCGCGCTGGCCGCGGTCGACCTCGCCACCGAGGTCCTGGAGGCGGTCGACGCGCACTTCCCCCACCGCGGACAGGCAGATCTCGATGCCGGTATCGCCGCCGTCACCCAGCGCCTCGCCGAACGCCACCTCTCCACCACCCAGGACTCCTCCGCGCACGCCCGGCTGTACCAGAACCTCGGGTTCCGGCTGGTGCGTGCGGGCCGTCGGGAGGACGCCGTGGCCGCGGCGGAGAAGGCGGTCGCTCTCTTGCGCAAGCTCGTCGCCGTCGACGCCGCCACGCATGAGCCGGCGCTCGCCATGGCCCTGGCCCAGCTGAGCGAGCGTGCTCATTCGGCGGACCGCACGGAGGCGAGCCGCCGCGCTGCCGAAGAGGCCGTCGGTCTCTTCCGAAGACTGGCGGCCACGGACCCCACAGCGCACGAACCCGGCCTCGCCCTGTCGCTTTCCCACCTCGGCGTGGGCCTGTCCGAGGCCCGGGACCCCGAAGCGGCCCTCGCCGTGACCCAGCGGGCCATGGGAATCTTCCAGCGGCTGGCGGCCACCGACCCCGAGAGCTACGGGCCGGGTCTGGCCGTGACCCTGGTCAACGAGGCCGTGCTGTGCCGGCAGCAGCGTCGCTGGTCGGACGCCCGGACGGCCGCCGAACGGGCGGTCGCGCTCATCCGGCGCCTGGTGGCCGCCGGACCCGCGGTCTCCACGTCGGAGCTCAACCGGTCCGTCGCGGTCGACGAGTCCGACCTGGCGGCGGCCCTGGCCACTCTTGGGCTGCTGCTGTGGGGCGCACGCCGTCGCGACGAATCCCTGGCCGCCCTGCAGGAGGCGGTGGACATCAGACGCCGGCTGGCGACGGCCAACCCCACCGCCCATGAACCCGCTCTGGCCCATGACCTCTCCTTCCTCGGCGCCTACCTCGCGCGCAGTGGCCGTGTCGAGGAGGCGCTGGCCGTGACCGCGCAGAGCGTGGAGATCCACCAGCGCCTCGCGTCGCAGAACTCCGGGGCGTTCGGAGAGCAGCTGCGCAAGGCGTACGAGGCACACGAGTCCCTCCGCGAGCGGCTGAGCGGAACTGCCCCCGAAACCGACAGGACCTGGACGCTGGAGGAGCACTATGTGGCGCTCCTCAACCAGGACGAGGTCTGGCAGGACGCCCGGGACCGCCGCCATCGCCTGGACGACATGGACCCCCGCTACAGCGGCACCGTGCTGCGGTTCCTGCTCCGGCAGGCCGATGTCCTCTTCGAGGGGCTGTTGGACGGGCTCGGCGCCTCCCCCGAGTCGCTCGGCCGACGGGCCGGTGAGACTGCCGGGACCTGGCTCGCCCGGCAACCGCTCGCCGTCGCCCTGCGCCGCCGCTCGGAGGGTGAGCCGGCCCGACCGGCACTCTGCCATTGCGGGTACGCCATTCAGCCCGACTGGAATCATGATCATTGCTATCCCGGCATCATCGTCGACTGAACAGCGCCGCCGACCGGGTGGACGAGGGGGAGACTCGTGGGGGACATGGCCGAACTCGGTCTGACGGTCGTGGAGGTCGTACGGGAGCGCTGGGACGTCGTCCTGCCCGCCGACGGTCTCATCGCCCGTTTCACCGAACCCGGTTGGGCCTACGAGGAGGAGGTGGCGCGGTGCGTCGTATCCGGCGTCCGCGACGATGAGGATGTCCGGGTCGCCCGTCTGCCACTGCCCCGCTGCGATCAGTCGCTGAAGCAGCTCGCGCAGCTGCCGGGCGGTGACGGTGGCGGTGTCGTCCCCGGGCGCCGGACGAAGCGCGTCCAGGGGTGCGGTCCATGAGCTGCGGCGTGGCTCCAGTGCGCAGATGATCGAGTAGGGCCAGCCGGGGACCGGGATGTGCTGGTCCTTGCCTCGGCCGTAGGTGTGGCACAGGATCCGCTGTGGTGAGGTGTGGGCGTCGGGCCGCAGTCAGCAGGTGACATCGACGGCCAGGACCAGCTGGCCGTCGGCAGTCCGCGGCAGTGGCACTTCGGCCATGGCCGAAGACAGTGGTTCGAACTCCCCGTCCGTGACACGCGGCAGTGTGTTGTGCCTGCCCGGCCCGTGGGCGCCGACGCGTCGGTTCGCCAGTCCGCCATTCGCTGGGCTCCTCCGACGCCTCGTCCTCGGGACAGGCATCCGTCCGGGTGGACGCGATGTCCGCCCACGGCATTTCGTAACGCGGTCGTCGATCTCGGGGCCCGCCGGAGAAAAGCGCCGGTCCTCCCGCCGGATTCCACCAAGCGGCAGGTTGTTCGCCAACCAGGGGTGGAAACAGGAGGCTTTGAATCCTCCGGCCGTCGCCTCGGGTCGTGAACCGTTCTTCCAGACATCAGCCGGACGCTTCGGTGAACGCGGCCCTGCGACGGCTCCGGGCCTTCTTCCGGAAACGCGGCGAGCAGTACACCGCGTTGCCGCGGTGATTCCCCCCGGCCGTCCAGACGGCCCCGCACTCCGAACGGACCTGGCAGCCCTCGCCCCGGTCAAGTGGCGCCAGTCGCAGCCGCAGCCGCCGCATCCGGTGCCACTGCCTGCGACAACGCACCCTTGAGCAGTGCACGGGAATTCACGTGACCCCGGGACCGCTCGCGCGTGACCGGATATTGGTGACTTGGGAGTCCGGAGCCGGAGGCGGAGGATCGGGTCCAGAAAGTGATCGCGTCCGGCGCCGAATTCGATGGGTTGAGAACCTCGGGGTCTCGCGGTCGCACTCGTCCCGAGTAAAGGACACCATTCCATGGTCGCTCGAAATTCCCGGCCCCCAGTGAGGAACGAATTCGGGGGCTCCGGCACGTCAACGTTCCGGGAAAGCGCATGACCTCCGCTGAATCCGCCGGGACGACAATCCCGTCGGCCGCGACTCCCGCCGCCGACGTCGTAGAGGAACTGCGCGCCTGGGTGGGGTCCGACAGGCCCGCGGAGTTCCCCTACGCCCTGGTTCTCGGGCATCTGCGGTCGGTCGGCAAGCACTTCCTGGACGCCGGACTCCTCCGCCTGTTGGACGAGATACGTGGTCGACTGTCCGAGGCCGAAAAGCCGGACGGACCGTCCTTCCTGCACAGGTTCCTCGACGTCGTCCTCGACAAGTACGACGACCGCTACGACTACCCCAGTTACACCGCACTGTCCCTGCTGAGTCGACCCGCCGCGGCCGACTGGCGCGAGGCGCTCCGGGCACGCGACGAGGCGGTGCTGCTCCTGCTTGCCGATCTCATACGGTTCGAGGGGCTGTCGGCCACGGACACCCCGGACGCTCCGCTGTACATGCCCCCCTCGCCGGAACTGGTCGCCAAGCGCGCCCGGTTGGCCGTACGGGTGATGGAGCCCGCCGCCCTGCGCGCGCTGCCGCCGGGAGTCGTGGACGCCGCGGCCGTCGCCGTGGTCCCGGGCCGCACCCCCGGCGGCCCGCTGGCGGCGGAGATCCTGCGCACCGCCGGCCCGCACCAGGCCCTGGTGCTGTCGGCCAGCGTGCAGCCGGTGTACGTCCTCCACGACGAGTACCTGTTCCTGCGCACCCTTCAGTCCTTCGAGACGACGTTCACCTTCATGTCGTCCGCCCTGGCCACGGCTGTACGGCGGCTCGACGGCGACCGGCCGCGGGAGGCCGCAGACCTCGTCGGCGCCGTGGCCGACATCCTCAAGGAATCCCTGCCCCTGTTCTCGCTGCTGGCGACCATGAGGGCCGAAGCCTTCCAGACCTTCCGGGAGTTCACCGAGGGCGCGAGCGCCATCCAGTCCGCCGGCTACAAGACCTTCGAGTCGCTGTGCTCCACACCCAGCCGCGCACGGCTCGCCTCCTTCGCCTACACCTCCGTGCCCCAGGTGCACGCGTGCGTGACGAACGGGCGGGCCACCGTCCAGGACACCTGGCACGGCCTGATCGCCGCACACCGGCTGAAGCCGGCGGACGACGCGGCGCTCAGGGCGGCGGCCGACCGCCTGGAATCGGTGCACCAGCGGTGGAAGCAGACCCACTACCGCCTGGCCGTACGGATGATCGGCGAACGCTCCGGCACCGGATACACGCAGGGCGTGCCCTACCTCGCGGCGGTCCTCGACAACCGGCTGTTCCCGGCCCCGGACCGGCACAGCGCCCTCGTCGGCTGAGCCGGCTCCCCACGTCCACGACCCCCGCCCGGAGGCGTCCACCACGATGAGCAAGCAAGCGCAGCCCGGCAGGCCCGGAACGGCCCGCCGGACCATGAACCCCGCAGAGAGCAACCGCCTCTTCGTGTACGAGTACGACCGGGGCAGCAACTACGAAGAGGACACCCGGCTCACCGCCGCCCTGTCGGCGCTGCTGCCGGAGGACGGGCTGGTCCATCCGGACCAGCGGCTGTTCCAGACCGTGCACCTGATCACCGAGTACGCGTGGTGCGAGATGCACTACGAGATGCGTCGTGCGGCCGAGAGCCTGCGTGAGCGCGACTACCTTCTGGCCGCCCAACTGCTGGAACGCGCCGCCGCGACGGGCGGCGTCGCGGTCCGGGCGCTGCAGGTGCTGCTGGACTTTCTTCCGCAGGAGAGCCTGCTGCTGATGCGTGAGACCTTCCCGGAGAACACCACGGGTCTCGACTCGCCCGGCGCCCGCAACCTGCGCCGCGCGGCCACCGCGCTCTGGCAGGAGACGGAGGCCGCCATCGCCCGCGAGGGGATCGGCGTGCGGGAGCTCATCACGGCGCAGGGTCGCGGCGCATCGCCGGCCCGCGAGGACCGGGCCCCCGACCTCGCCCTCGTACGGCAGGCGCTGCTCCGGCTCGACGGGGCGGTCGCCGCCTGGAAGCACCATCACCTGCGGCTGGTGTGGTCCCAGCTCGGCGGTCACCCCGAGACCGCTCCGTCCGCCGGTCCGGACACCCGCGACGACCTGCCCAAGAGCCTGCGCGGCCAGTCCACGGCGGGCGTCCGCGCCATGGCCGAGCGAAGCCTCTTCCCGCGGCTGTGGGACTCCGTGGACGACACCTACCGGGCGTTCGTGCCCGACGAGCAGACACCCGCCTGAGCGCCGGGCGCCGAGCGCCGATCCCTCGCCCGACGCGGCCGGGACGAAGAACAGCCGAGACGAAGAACGGAAGGACACGACTGCCGTGACGGCGACCGAATCCGAGACACGCGGCACCGGTGAGCTCACCGCACTGGTGCGCACGGCCTGGGCCGACGCACTCGGACACGACGAATTCACCGACGAGGACCACTTCTTCCGGGTCGGCGGCCACTCCCTGGGCGCCCTTCACGTGGTCAGGGACCTTGGCGCGGAGCTGGGCCGGAAGATCCCGGTGCGGGTCCTCTTCCGCAACCCCACGGTGCGCGGTCTGGCGCAGGCGCTCACGGCCGACGCGCCGCAGGAGCGCTCGTGAGCGGCCACGTGGCGGGGCTGCCGGTCTCGGCCGCCCAGACGGAGATCTGGCTCGCTGACCGCTGCGAGCCGGAGTCGGGCCGCTACAACGTGCCGGTGGCCCTGGAATTCCTCGGCGACCTCGACGTACGGGCCCTGCGGCTGGCCCTGTCCGACCTGCTGGCCCGTCGGCCCGCGCTGGCCGGTCGCTTCGACACCGAGGACGGCGACCTCCGGTTCCACCCGGAGCCGAGGGCGCCGCTTCCACTGGGCGTCGTACGGCGGTCCGGCTCGTGCCGCTCCGAGGCCGCGCGGGAGGAGGCGGTTCGGGCGGCGCAGCGTCCCCTGGATCCGAGCGGCGCGCCCCTGCTGCGCGCCGAGGTGCTGCACCACGACGACGGGGCACTGGTCGTCCTGACGACGCACCACATCGTCGCCGACGGGCGCACCTTGGACGTCATCGCGGCCGACGTACTCGCCGCCTACCGCGGTCGTGCCTCCGCGTCCGAGGCCGCCACCGCCGACGCCTTCGTCCAGCCGTCGCGGTCCACCGCCCATGACACCGAAGGAGCCGCGGAGGCCGGAGGCGCCGAGCGGGCACCGGCCCCGTACTGGCGCGACCTGCTCGCCGACGACCCCGTCACCCTCGGCCCGCTGCCCGATCTGGTCCGCGGCGAGCAGCAGCTGCGGGGTACGGCCGGTTGGGTCGAGCGCACCCTGGCCCCGGAGCGCCTCGCCGCCGTACGAGACCTCGCCGTCGGGCACTCCGTGTCGCCCGCCGTGGTGCTGCTGGCCGCGTGGAGCCTGCTGCTGCACGCCTGGTCCGGCGAGCAGGACGGCGTTTTGGGCATGCCGTTCGCCGGCCGTGACGCGCCGGGCACCGAGGACGCGGTGGGCCTGTTCACCCGAGTGCTGCCGGTCCGCAGCCGCATGGCTGCCGACGAGGGGTTCGGCGAACACGCCCAGCGCCTGGGCGAACAGGTGCTGGACTCCATGGAGGCGCTCGCCGACGGTGGACCGCCGCCCCCGGCGACCGCACCCGCCTACCGGGCCGTGTTCCTGCACCAGCCCCGCACCGGCGGCGCCGAGGAGGTGCCCGGGGCCGTCGTGCGCGTGGTGCACCTGGACACCGCCTCGGCGAAGTACGACCTCGCCCTGGCCGCCCTGGAGCACACCGACCGGCTGGTGCTGCGGATCGACTACGACACCAGCCTGTACACCGGGGCCTCCGCCGCGTTGATGGCCCGCCAGCTCGACGCGCTGCTCTCGGCCGCAGGACGCCCGGGCGCCCGCTGCGGTGAACTGCTCGCCGCTCTGGCCGAAGTACTCCCGGGCGACGGTCCGGCTGAAAAGACCGAGGACGGCGCCGCTCGGCCGAGCGTGCCCGAGCTGGTCCTGCGGGAGGCCCGCCGCGCCCCCGACGCCGTCGCCGTCGTGCACGGCGAGCACACCCTCACCTACCGCGCCCTGACCGAGGCGGCGGCGCGCGCCGCGCACTGGCTCCGGTCCGAAGCCGGCGTCCGCGACGGTGACCTGGTCGCGCTGTCGCTGCGGCCCGGTGCGCACACGATCACCGCGATGCTGGCAGTAGCCATGGCCGGGGCCGCCTATCTGCCGCTCGACCCCGACCACCCCGACGCCCGGCTGCGGCTGGTCCTGGACGACGCCCGTCCCCGGCTGCTCATCGCCGAGTCGGCCGACACCGGAGGGGTGCCGGACGGCCTGCCCGTCCACACCACGCGGGACATCGCCCGCGCGGCCGCCGCCCTGCCCGGTACGCCGCCCGTCGTCGACATCGGCCCGGAGAGCGTGTTCAACGTCCTCTACACCTCCGGCTCCACCGGTCGCCCCAAGGGCGTTCTGCTGCACCACGGCGGTGTGGTGCGCCTGATGCACCGGCCGGACTTCCTGCCCCTCGGACCCGACGACACCGTCTCGCACCTCTCCCCGCTCAACTTCGACGGCGCGACCTACGAGATCTGGGGCGCCCTCACGCACGGCGCCCGGCTGGCCGTCCTCGACAAGGAACTCGTCCTCGACCCACCCGCCCTGCGCACGGCTGTCCGCGACCTGGGAGTGACCACCCTGCTGGTGACCACCCCGCTGCTCAACCGCGTCATCGAGGACGCGCCCGACCTCCTCCAGACGCTGCGGCGGGTGTACTTCGGCGGCGAGCTGGTCTCCGTCCCGCACCTGCGCAAGGCACTGCGCTGGGCCCGCCCCGGGACCCTGCTGCACAGCTACGGCCCCACGGAGAACTCCTTCACGTCCACCTGGTGCCCCGTCGAGGAGGTACCCGAGGCGGCCCGCACCCTGTCCATCGGCGCCCCGGTCCCCGGCACCCGCGCCCACGTCGTCTTCGAGGACACGCTCGTCCCCGCGCCGCCGTACATGCCCGGGGAACTCGTCCTCGGCGGCGACGGCGTGGCCCTCGGCTACCTCGGCGACCCCACCCGCACCGCCGAGCGGTTCTGGGCCGACCCGTTCGGCATCGAGCCGGGCGGCAGGCTCTACCGCACCGGCGACCGGGTGCGGTGGACCGCCGACGGCCGTCTGGAGTTCATCGGGCGGGCCGACAACCAGATCAAGATCAGGAGTCAGCGAGTCGAACTCGGTGAGGTCGAGTCCGCCCTGCGCGCCCACCCGGACGTCACCGCGGCCTTCGTCACCAGCCGCCGCAACGACCGGGACGAGAAGGAGATCGTCGGCTACGCGGTGCTCGCCCGGCCCGGCGCCCAGCCGGAGGTCATGCGGCACCTGCGGGCCTGCCTGCCGACGTTCGCCGTCCCCTCCCACCTGCTCGTCCTCGACGAACTCCCGCTCACCCCCAACGGCAAGATCGACCGGCGGCGCCTGCCCCGGCCCGAGGACACCCCGGTGCCCGCGCCGGCTCGGCCCGCGAACCGCGAGTCCGCCGCCCCCGCACCGGGCCTCCAGCAGGCGGTCGACGGCGCATGGCGGGAGGTGCTGGGCGAGCGTGCCTTCGGCCCCGACGACAACTTCTTCGACGTGGGCGGGCACTCGCTCCTCCTGGTCCGGCTCCAGGCGGCACTGCGCCGTGCCACCGGGGCCAAGCCCTCCATCGCCGACCTGCTGCGCCACACCACCGTCCGGTCGCAGACCCGGCTGCTCGGCGGCGACGAGAGCGACACCCCGCGTACGGCCGCCGCGCGCTTCACGGCACGGCCCACGTTCGGGCCCGACGACGACGCCATCGCCGTCGTAGGCATGGGGGCGCGGTTCGCCGGCGCCGCCGACCTGGCCGCCTTCTGGGACAACCTGCGCACCGGACGGGACTGCTTCTCCGAGGGGCCCGGCCCGCTGATCACCGAACTGCCCGGCGGCCAGCGGCGGGTGGCGCGTTGGGGCATGGCCGCCGAGGGCGCACGCTACGACGCCGACTTCCTGGGCTTCAGCGAGGACGACCTGCGCCACGGCGACCCCCAGCAGGGAGTGCTGCACGAGGTGCTGTGGTCGGCCGTGGAAGACGCCTCCCTGCGGCTGTCCGACATCGCCTCCCGCACCAGTCTCTACGCGGGCTGCGCCAAGGTCCTCGACACCGACCCCGAGGCCCGGGTGGACGACGTCGTCAACGCCGACCCCACCTTCGTCGCCTCGCGCTTCGCCTACCTGCACGACCTGTGGGGTGAGGCCCTGCTGCTCGACACCGCCTGCTCCACGGGCCTGTACGCGGTCCACCTCGCCTGCCGCAGCCTGCTCACCGGCAGCAGCGACTACGCCCTCGCCGGGGCGGTCTCCCTCGACCCGGCCTCCGACGGCAGTTACCGCCACCGTCCGGGTCTCCTCTACGCCGACGACGGCATGTGCCGGCCCTTCGACCGGCGCGCCTCCGGAACCGTGGGCGGTTTCGGCGCCGGAGCGGTGCTGCTTCGGCGCCTCGCCGACGCCGAACGCGACGGTGACCCGGTGTACGCGGTGATCCGGGGGAGCGCGGTCAACAACGACGGCAAGGCGCGCATCGGTTACTCCGCGCCCGGAGTCGAAGGCCAGTCGCGGGTGATCCGCGACGCCCTGGCCGCCGCCGGTGTCAGTGGGGCCGACATCGGCTTCGTCGAGGCCCACGGCACCGGGACCCGGCTCGGCGACGCCATCGAGATCACGGCCCTGGCCGAGGCGCTCGGGCGGACGGGCCCGCCGGTCGCCGTCGGATCGGTCAAGGCCTCGATCGGGCACTGCAACACCGCCGCCGGCATCGCCGGACTCATCAAGGCCGTGCTCGCCGTCCACCACGGGCACCTGCCCGCCACGCCCAACACCGCCGAGCCCATCGACGAACTCGCCGCGGGCCGCCGGCTGTCCCTCCTGAGCGAGGGCCGTGCCTGGGCCGAGCGGACGGACCGGCCGCGCACGGCCGGTGTCAGTTCCTTCGGCGTGGGCGGCACCAACGCCCACGTGGTGGTGCAGCAGCACCGGGCCGCGTCGGCAGCCCTCCTCCCGCAGCCGGAAAGGGTGTGACCCGCGGTGACTCGACCCACGACCCGACCCATGACCCGACCCCCGACCCCACCCATGACCTCGACGGACATTCCGCGCGTACTGGCCGTGTCGGCCCGGGACCCCGAGTCCCTGGCCGACACCTGCCGCCGACTGGCCGCATGGCTGGAGAACACGCCGGACGCCGACCTCGACGACGTGGCCCTGACCCTCCAGACCGGTCGTGAACGCTTCCCCTGCCGGTACGCCGTCACCGTCGGCTCCGTCGCCGAGGGCGCCGCTCTGCTCGCGGACGCCGACACCACCGCGGGCCCCTCGCCCGTGCGGGCACCGGCCGACGGGCCCGTCCTGCTGCTCGCCGGCGCGCCGATCACCACGGCGCCCGTGGACCTCCCCGAGGTGGCCGACGCCCTGCGGGTCGCCCAGGAGCACGCCGACTGCGCGGCAGGCCGTACCGTGGCCGTCCTCTACGGCCTGGTGGCCTGGCTGCGCGCCCACCGCGTGACCCCGTGCGCCGTGCGCGGCACGGGACATGGCGCTCTCGCCGCCGCGGCGGCACGCGGTGACCTCGCCCTGGCCGACGCGCTGCTGGCCGCCGCCGCGGGCGCCTCGGTCGCCGACGAGGAGCTCCCCGAGGACCACGCCGGAACACCTGTCGTGGTGATCGGCGCACCCCGGACAGACACGGTCGACGCGCTCGCCCTGGACCCGGCCGACGGCTCCTCGCACGCGCGGCTGCTCGCCGAACTGTGGCGGCAGGGCTACGACGTCGACACCTCGCTCGGCCGCCCCGGCCGCCGGGTCCGGCTGCCCGGCCACCCGTTCCGGCGCCGCGAACCGGGCGGCCCCGCGACGGCCGAAGCGGCCGCCACGCGCCCCCTCACGCCGTACGAACAGCGCTGGCTGTTCTACGACCTGGTCCGGCACGGCTCCTCCGGGGACCACAACGCGGCCGTCGCGACCGTCGTACCGGGACCGCACCCCGCGCCCGGCGCCCTGAGCGCCGCCTTCGCCGAACTCCAGCGCAGGCACCCGGCCCTGCGCACCGTCTTCAGCGAGCCGGGCGGGCGCTGGCAGGCCCGCACCCTGCCCACCCCGGACGCCCGGCCGGCCCACCTCGCCCCCGACCCCGACGGCGGGGCGGAACACCTGCGGGAGGCGGTGCTGGACGCGGCACGACAGCCGCTCCGGCTGCGCGACACGCCGTTGGTGCGCTGCTGCTTCCGCGGTGGACCCGCCCACTGGGCACTGGCCCTGGCCGTCTACGAACCGCTCACCGCCACGCTCGACCCCCGGCGCCTGCTCGACGAGCTCGTCGGCCTCGTGGGCGCCGACGCCCCGCCGCCGCAACCCCAACTCGCCTGACACGGAACGGAATCACCATGACACTGCTGCACACCCCGCCCCACGCGCTGCCCGCCGACTGGTACGGCGCCGCGCCCGCCCCGATCGGTGTCGACCAGGCCTTCAACGGCTATGTCGCCGCAACCGTCGTGCACACTCTGGACCGGCTGGGCGTCTGGGACCGCCTGACCGCCGAACCCCGCCTGGACATCCCCGGCTTCGTGCGTTCCGCCGGGCCCGCCGTCCGCGAACGCGTCGTCCGCGAGGTCCTGCGCGCCGCGGCCGTCTGCGGCTGGCTGCGGCTGGAGGACGGCGGCGACACGGCCGTCCTCACCGACGCCGGACGCGAGACGATCCGTATGCGCGGCTACTTCACCTGGGCGGTCGGCGGCTACAGCGACGTTTTCTCCGGCGCCGCCCGACTGGCCACCGGCGAGGCCACGTTCGGCGACAACCTGCTGCGCGACGAGGCGATGGTCGCCCTCGGCTCCGGCCAGAACGACCGCCCCTTCATGTCCACCACCCTCGACGAGGTCCTCGGCGACATCGACTTCCACACCCTCGCCGACCTCGGCAGCGGCATCTCCGCCCGGGTCAGCCGGGTCGTCGGCGACCGGCCCGGCACCCGCGGCCTCGGCCTGGACATCAGCGGCCCCGCCACCGAACTGGGCCACCGCACCATCGCCGAGGCAGGCCTGGAGGACCGGGTCCGGGCGATCCGCGCCGACGTGCTCGACGTGTGTCACCGCGAGGCCCACCGCGACGCCATCGCCGAGGTGGACACCGTGATGAGCTTCTTCCTGCTGCACGACCTGCTCGCCGACCCCGACACGCGCCCCCACCTGTTCACCCGGCTGCGCGAGGCGTTCCCGGCCGCCCGGACCTTCGTCCTCGCCGACACCATGCTCCGCCCCGAGGCCGAGGGCTCCGCCACCCTGCCGGTGTTCTCCCTCGGCTACGAACTCGCCCACGCGCTCATGGGCGTACCGCTGCACACCAAGGAGACGTACGAGGAGCTGTTCGCGGCCGCCGGCCTCCACCCGGTCCGCACGGTCCCCTTCGGCACCCCGCACTCGTGGCTGTACGTCCTGGAGGCGCGGTGAGCGTCAACCCCCGCGCGGTCCTGCGGGAGTTCTCCCCGCGTACCCGGGCCGTGCTGGCCGTCAACGCGGTCAACTCCTTCGGCGGCGGCCTGGTCCTGCCGTTCCTCTGGATCTACCTGGACCAGGTCCGCGGCCTGGCGTCCTGGATCCCGGCCGCCACCCTCGCCGTCCAGGCCGCGACCGCCGTCGTCGGCGGCCTCGCCTGGGGCGCCGTCCTGGACCGTCTCGCGCCGCGCACCGTCGTCACGCTGGTGATGTGCGTCGCCGGCCTGGGTACCGGCCTGTACGCCTTCGTCACCTCGGCGCCGGCCGCGCTCACCGCCGCCGTCGTGTACGGGCTCGGCATCAGCGGGGTGGGCACGGTCCTGCGCTATCTGTACGCCGGTGCCGCCACGGCCCGGGAGCGCGGGCTCTCCTTCTCGGCCGACTACGCCGTGTTCAACGCGATGACCGGGCTCGGTGTCCTCGTGGGCGGGTTGGTCGCCGCCTCGGGTCCGGGGTCCCGCGCGGCCCGCTTCACGGCGCTCTACGTCGCCGACGGCGCCACCTTCCTGGCCGCCGGCGCGGCCTTCCTCCTGCTGCTGCCGCGCATCGAGCGCGGCGGCGCGAAGACGGCGCCGACGGGACCGGTCGGTTACCGCGAGGTGCTGGGACAACGGGCTCTCGCGGTGCTGCTGGCCACGGTGACGCTTTGTTCGCTGGTGTCGTACGGGCAGCTCAGATCCGGGCTGCCCGGCTATCTCACGGCCGGCGGCGCGCTGGGCCCGGAGGGACTGTCCGGCACCTTCGCCGTGAACATCGTCGTCGCCGTGCTCACCCAGGTGGTCCTCGGCGAGCGCGTCCAGCGCGTGCGGCGCAGCACCGTGCTGTCCCTCACCGGCCTCCTGTGGGCGGCGGCCTGGGCCCTCGTCCTGGTCGCGGGCCGCCAGCACGGCACCGCCGCGACCGTCACGGCCATGGCCGGGGTGCTGCTGCTGTCGGTGGGGGAGGCCCTGGTGTTCCCCGTGGCCACCGGCCTGCTCAACGACCTCGCCGGGGAACGCGCCCGGGGCCGGGTCAACGCCATGCTGTCGGTGGCCGTCTCCACCGGCTCGGTGGCCGGTCCCCTCCTCGCCGGGGCCACGCTCCCGCTCGCCGACGGTCTGCCGCTGGGCGTCGCCCTGATCGCCGTCTGCGCCGCCGTCGCCTTCGTGGGACCGGCACTGCGCCGCACCCTTCCCGCCGGCGCCGACCTGCCCGACCCGGCACCGGAAGCCCAGGCCGACGAGCCCGCGACCGCCGCCCCCGTCACCGCCGCCAGCGGCTCCTAGGAGGAAACCGTCATGCAGCACTGGCCACTGAGCGGACTCACCGTGCGCACCCCGCTCGTCGAACTGCGCTGGCCGACCCCGCAGGACCTCGACGCCCTCGCCGCACTGGGCGCCGAGGGCGTGCACGCACCCGGCTTCATGCCCTTCTTCTCGCAGTGGACGGACGGCGATCCGGCCACCGTCGCCCGCCGGGTCCTCCAGCGCCACTGGAACGCCATGGCCCACTGGAGTCCCGAGGACTGGACGCTGTACCTGGTGGTGGTGCACGACGGCGAGGTGGTGGGCTCCCAGTCGCTGGGCGCACGCGACTTCGCGGTGACCCGTGAGGTGCTCCTGACGTCCTGGCTCGGCCTGCGCCACCAGGGCCTGGGCCTGGGCGGCCACGCCCGCTCCGCCGTCCTCGAACTCGCCTTCGCCGGCCTCGGCGCACAGGACGCGTTCTCCGTGGTCCGGCGGGAGAACACCGCCTCACAGGCCGTGTGCCGCAAGTTCGGCTTCTCCCACGACGGCACGCAGGTCAACGCCGTACGCGGACTGCGCGCCGTCAGCGACCGCTACCGGCTGCGCCGCGCGGACTGGGAGGCGTCACGCGTCGTCCCAGCGGAGATCGGTGGCCTGGAGCCGGCGCTCGACATGTTCGGAGCCGAGGCCACGACGGGCGCACCCGGGGCGATCGCGCCGGCCCAAGCACCCGCGGCCACCGCGCTGTCCGCCGCCCTCTCCGGTGTGCGCTACGCACCCGATCCCGACCACGTCGACGCCTGAGGACGGCCGGCCATGACTCGCCCCGTGATCGCCGTCGTCTACGACTTCGGCTCCGTCGCCCCCGCGGACATCGTGGGCCGTCTCGAACCGCTCGGTGACGTAGTCCTCGCCGTGTGCCGCTCGGCCCACACCGAGCAACTCTCGCCGCTGCTGGCCGACTTGGCTCAGGTCGTAGCCGTGAACGGTGACAGCGCACACGCCCTCGACGAAGCCGCCGCGCGGCTCGCGGCACACCGCCCCGACGCCGTGCTCACCTTCAGCGAGCGCCGGCTCGGGACGACGGCGGAACTCGCCGCGCGGCTCGGGCTGCCGTACCACGACAACGCCACCGTGCGGCTGCTGACGGACAAGTACGAGCAGCGGCGCAGGCTCCGGGAGCGGGGCGTGGACCCGGTGCGGACATGGCTGCTGCGCGCCCCGCGCGACTGGGCGCCCGCTCTCGCCGCGGTGGGGCTGCCCGCGGTCCTCAAGCCGGCGCGCGGCGAGGGCAGCCGCAGCACCCACCTGGTGCGGGACGCGGACACCGGCGCCGCGCTCGCCGCGGGGCTGCTGGCCGGCCCGGACGGGGAGACGGCCCTCGTGCTGGAGGAGTATCTGGCGGGCGTCGACCGCGCCCCGTTCGGCGACCACGTCTCGGTGGAGAGCGCGGTGGTGGACGGCCGGGTCACGCACTGGGCGGTGACCGGCAAGTTTCCGCTGGCCCCGCCGTTCCGCGAGGTCGGCCACTACTGGCCGGCGCCGCTCGCCGCTGCCGAACGGGCGACGGTGCTCGATCTGGCCGGCCGCGCGGTCGAGGCTCTCGGCCTGCGCACCGGCATCACCCACACCGAGGTCAAGCTGACCGCTCAGGGCCCCCGGCTGATCGAGGTCAACGGCAGACTGGGCGGCTTCCAGAGCGGACTGGGCCGACTGGCGGGCGCACTGGACCCGGTGGCCCTGGCGGGGCGACTGGCGCTGGGCGGCCCCGCCCCCGAGGCCTGGGCGCCGCAGGAGCGGGTGGTGTACGCCCGCGCGGTGCCGACCCCCTCCGAGGGCGGCTTGCTGACCGGCGTGCACGGCGTCGCGGATGCGCTCGCCCTGCCCGGCCTCGACGCCTACGAGACCCGAGTGGCGCCCGGCACCCGGCTCCCACCCGGCGTCGGCACCGCGGAGCTGGCCGTGCTGTGGGGCACCGCCGACGACCACACCGCCATGCTCGCCACCCTGGACCGGGCCCTCGACGCCCTCACCTACACCTTCGCCGACGCACCCGGCGCACTGGACACACGCACCGTGCGCGCCCGCGACCTGGCCGCCCACGGCCCGCTCACCGCCCTCGACCGAGCTCCCGACCGAGCCCTCGACCGAGCCCTCGACCGATGAAAGGCCCCCAGATGACCACCGAGACGCCGACGTCCACCCCGGCCCCGGCTCCGCGTGCGGCAGGCGCCGAGATCCGCACCGACATCCCCCAGTTCCTGCCGGTGGCCGGGCACCACACACCGGCGCCCTTCTACCTGACGGCCGACATGTTCGGCGGCGTCCCCGTCGAGCTGGCCGGCGGCCCCATCGACCACCTGGTCGGCAGGCCGGTCGCCGATCCGCACCGGCACGAGGTCGACGAGATCTACTTCCTGGTCTCGCCCCACCCCGGCGGCGCGCGCATCGAGGTCCTCGTCGACGGCGACCGGCACGAGCTGACCTCCCCCGCCCTGCTGCGCGTTCCCGCCGGGGCCGAGCACCGCTTCCTCACCCTGGAGGCCGAGCCCGGCAGTTACTGCTTCGGTCTCCTGATGGGCGGTGAGCGGTGACCGCCCCCGCCGTCCCGCGCACCCCGACCGGAGCGCCCGTGCGCCTGCACCTCAGCGAGAGCCCGTACGGGCCCAGCCCGCACGCCCTGCGCGCCGCCCACGAGGCCGTCGACGACACCGGGACCTATCCCGACCACGCCCGCACCGCGCCCGCCCAGGCCGTCGCCGAGCTGCTGGGCGTCCGGCCGGACCAGGTCGCCGTCGCCAACGGCAGCGACGAACTGGTCCTGCTCACCGCGCTGTGCCTGGGCGACCGGCACCGCCCCGGGGTCACCACCGCGGGCACCTTCCCCGGCTACCGGATCTGCCTGGAGAACGTCCGGCGCGGCTGCCGCGAGGTTCCCGTGGACGACATCGCCGCCCTGGCCGACGCCTTCGACGGCGCGGGCGTGGTGTACGTGTGCAACCCGCACAACCCGACCGGGGGCACCCTGGACCGGGCCGCGTTCGACCTCCTCGTCGAGCGGGCGACCGCCACCGGCACCCCCCTGGTGGTGGACGAGGCCTACCTGGACTTCGCCCCGCCGGGCACTCCCCAGGTCCTCGACCACCTCGGCACCGGCGCCCCCGTGCTGGCCCTGCGCACCTTGTCCAAGGCGCACGGGCTGGCCGGGCTGCGCATCGGCTACGCCGTGGGCAGCGCCGACCTCGTAGGCCGGCTGCGCGAGGTGCAGGGCAGCATGCCGTTCAGTGTCAACCGAGCAGCACAGGCCGCCGCCGTGGCCGCGCTCGCCGACCGCGACCACCTGGAGCGGGTACAGCGGGGCAACGCCGTGGCCCGCGAGCGGTTCCGCGCCGATCTGTCCGCCCGGGGGCGGCTGGCGCTCCCGTCGGTGACCAACTTCCTCGCCGTACCGGTGCCCGACTCCGCACGGGCCGAACGGCTGCTGGAACGCGACCACGGCATCCTCGTCCGCGACGCGGGCCGCTTCGGACTCGACGGGCACCTGCGCATCTCCGTCGGAGAGGCCGCGGACCTCGAACGCCTCCTCGACGCCCTCGACGTCGTCGCCCCCGTCAGCGACCCCGAGCTCGACCGGACGCCCTCATTCCGCACCACCGCACAGGAGCAGCAGCCGTGACCCGACCCATGGCCCTCGACACCGACCGCCTCCGGCTGCGGGAGGTGCTGGCGGCCGAGGCCCTGGAACTTCGAGAGGGCCGGCCCGGCGGACTGGAGTGGCTGGGCGGAACCCCCGGGGAGGGCTCGCGGGAGGCGGCGAGGATGCTCACCGGGGCCCACTCGGCCGGACTGCACCGGCCCGGCTGGGGCATGTACGTGCTCGTCCGCGCCGAGGACGGCCTCGTCGTCGGCGGCATGGGATTCCACGGCCCGCCGGAGGGCGGATCCGTCGAGATCGGCTTCGACCTGCACCCGGACGCCCGCGGCCGCGGTTACGCGACCGAGGCCCTGGCCGCGCTCGCCCACTGGGCGCTGCACGACACGGGCGTCGACACGGTCATCGCCACGACCACGCACGCCAACACCTCCTCCCAACGCGTCATGGAGCGCGTCGGCTTCGCCCGCCGCCCCGACCACGACGGGCAGTTCGTCTACGCCCTCACCGACTGACCGGGCGCGGGCCCGCACTCGATGCAGCGTCGGCCGCACCCGCTCCAGCGCCGGCCCGCACCCGGTCGGGCGTCGGCCGCGCGCGATGCAGCGCGGGGGCCCGTACCTGATCCGGCGTCGGCCGCACCCGATGCAGCGCCGGCCCGCACCCGCTCCAGCGGCGGTGCGCGGCCGTGACCGCGCTCCGCTCCGCTCCGAGACACCACCCGCCGCCAACGGCCGGGAGAAACCGAGGCACCCCGTGAGAACCGCACCCCTGCCGGCCGCGCCCCCCACCCGGGAGGCGGCCGACGCGCCCGCCCAGCCGTACGGCTACCGACGTCACGAGGCCGTCGAGCCCGACTGGCGGCGCTTCCCGGCCTGGCGGCACGTCACCGCCGCCGAGTGGCGCGACCCGCAGTGGCAGCGTGCCCACTGCGTCAAGGGAGTCCGGCAGCTGCGCGAGGTGGCCGGAGCCGGGCTCGACGACGCGTTCTACGACGACCTCGAGGCCGACCAGCGGCAGTTCGCGACCATGCCGATCCTGCTCACCCCGCAGGTCCTCAACACCATCGCCCCCATGTCAGCCCCCGACACCGCCGCCTGGTACGCCGACCCCGTCCGCCGCTACATGCTGCCCGTCGCCAGCGACCGCCACCCCAGGTGGCCCAGTCACCCGCTCGCCTCCCGCGACTCCCTGCACGAGGCCGAGATGTGGGTGGTCGAGGGGCTCACCCACCGCTATCCGACCAAGGTGCTGGCCGAACTCGTCACCACCTGCCCGCAGTACTGCGGTCACTGCACCCGGATGGACCTGGTGGGCACCTCCACCCCGCAGGTCGACAAGTACCGGTTCGTGCTGCGCCCGGTGGACCGTCTCGACCGGATGATCGCCTATCTGCGCGCCACTCCCAGCGTGCGCGACGTCGTGGTCTCCGGGGGCGACGTCGCCAACGTGCCCTGGCCGCGGCTGCGTTCGTTCGTGGACCGGCTCCTCGACCTGGACAACATCCGGGACATCCGGCTCGCCAGCAAGGGGCTGGTCGGACTGCCCCAGCACTGGCTCGCCCCCGACGTGCTCGACGGCATGGCCGCGCTCGCCGCCAAGGCGACCGCGCGCGGCGTCGGCCTGGCGATGCACACCCACGCCAACAACGTCCAGCAGATCACCCCGCTGGTCGCCGAGGCCTCCCGCGCGCTGCTGGCCGCGGGTCTGCGCGACGTACGCAACCAAGGCGTGCTCCTGAACGGCGTCAACCACACTCCCGAGGCCCTGCTCGACCTGTGCTTCGCCCTTCTCGACAGCGCGCAGATCATGCCGTACTACTTCTACCTCTGCGACATCGTGCCCGGCGCCGAGCACTGGCGGCTGCCGCTGTCCGAGGCCCAGCGCCTCCAGCACGCCATCATGGGATACCTCCCCGGCTTCGCCACCCCCCGCCTTGTGTGCGACGTGCCCTATGTCGGCAAGCGCTGGGTGCACCAGGCCGACGCCTACGACCGCGAACTGGGCATCTCCGACTGGTCCAAGAACTACCTGACCTCCGTCGAGCAGGACCAGCCCGAGGCGCTGCGCCGCACCCACCACTACTACGACCCGCTGCACACCCTGCCCGACGCCGGGCAGGCGCACTGGGCGCGGTGGCAGCCGGAGGGGGCCCGGTGAACGGCGGTACGCAGGCGCAGGGTTCACCGCTCGGACTGCATCGGGTGCTCGCCCCGGCGGGGGTGCTGCCGCAGGCCGCCGACCGGCTCGACCCCGACTCCCCGCTCCGCGAGGACGAACTGCGCATCGACGTGGAGTACCTCAACCTCGACGCGGCGTCCTACCGGCAGCTCCACGAGGAGCACGGCGGGGACGGGGACGCGATACGGGAAGCGGTGTGCCGGATCGTGCGCGAGCGCGGCAAGATGCACAACCCGGTCACCGGCTCCGGCGGCATGCTGATCGGCACCGTGGCGGAGGCCGGGCCACGCACGCCGCTCGGCCTCAAGCCCGGCGACCGGGTGGCCAGCCTGGTCTCCCTCACCCTGACCCCGCTGACACTGACCGACGGGCTGCGCGGCTGGGACGGGCTGGGGGAGCGGGTGCCGGCCCGCGGGCACGCCGTCCTCTTCGGTCGGTCGGTCGCCGCGGCCCTGCCCGCCGACCTGCCCGACGAGCTGGCCCTCGCGGTCCTGGACGTGTGCGGCGCGCCCTCGCTGACGGCCCGTACCGTCGCCGAGTACGCCGCCCGGTCCGGCGCCGCGCCCTCGGTGGCCGTCCTGGGCGCGGCCGGCAAGTCGGGCAGCCTGGCACTGGCGGCCGCCCGCCGCGCGGGTGCCGGACGGCTGGTGGGCGTCGTGCCCGACGGTGTCGAGGCAGCCGCGCTCACCGCGTCCGGCCTGGCCGGCACGGTCCTGCGGGCCGACGCCCGCGACGCGGTCGCGCTGAGCGACCGGCTCGCCGAGTCCGGCGGTCCCGTCGACATCACCGTGGTCTGCACCGACGTACCCGGTTGCGAGCACGCGGCGGTGCTGGCGACGCGCGACGGCGGCACCGTCGTCTTCTTCTCGATGGCCACCTCGTTTCCCGCGGCCGCGCTCGGCGCCGAAGGGCTGCGCGCCGACGTCACGATGCTGATCGGCAACGGCTATCAGCCCGGCCACGCCGAGCAGGCACTGGATCTGGTGCGCACCGAGCCGGGAGTACGGGACCTGTTCGCCCGCAGACTGGCCCCGCGATGCTCCGACACCGCCGTCTCCCGGCCTCCGGCCACAGTGGCCGGAAAGCTCGGCCTCGACCCCCACCTGGTGCGCCGAGCACGGGAGTTGGCCGTGCGGGCCGGGCGCCCGGTGGTGGACATGGCCCGGTCCCACACCACTGTGGCCGTCGAGCGGGCCGCGCTGCGGCTGGCCGGGCTGTCCGGTGCCGACGCCGAGGGCATTCCCTGGGTCAACCGGCTGGTGGACGCGGTGCGTGACCAGGTCGGTCTGGAGCACGGGGTCGCCCTGCCGGTCTGGCACGCGCTGCGCACCGGCACGAGCCGCGACCTCACCGAACTCGCCGCCCGCGCCACCGCCCGGGACGTGTCCTTCCGGCTGCCCGAGGGCGCCGCCGCCGAGCACGCCGTACGCGACGCCCGCCGGGCCATGGCCGGAGGGCTCGCGGTCATCGACGGCCGCCGCCGGGAACGCGAGCGCCTGATCCGTCGGTGGGGCGAGCCCGGTGGACCGCTCGTCTACCTGATCGTGGCCACCGGCGACATCCACGAGGACGTCCGCCAGGCCGTGGCGGCGGCCCGCGGCGGTGCCGACGTCATCGCGGTCATCCGCTCCACCGGCCAGTCGCTGCTCGACTACGTGCCCCACGGCGCGACCCGCGAGGGCTATGCCGGCACCTACGCCACCCAGGAGAACTTCCGCCTGATGCGCGCCGCCCTCGACGAGGTGTCGGCCCAGCTCGGCCGCTACGTACGCCTGACCAACTACGCGTCGGGACTGTGCATGCCGGAGATCGCCGTACTGGCGGGCCTGGAACGGCTCGACATGATGCTCAACGACTCGATGTACGGCATCCTCTTCCGCGACATCAACCCGGTCCGCACCTTCGTCGACCAGCGGTTCTCCCGGCAGCTGCACGCCCGCGCCGGCATCGTGATCAACACGGGCGAGGACAACTACCTCACCACCGCCGACGCGCTGCAGGCGGCCCACACGGTGACCGCCAGCCAGCTCCTGAACGAGTACTTCGGCAAGGAGGCCGGACTCACCGACGCCCAACTCGGCCTGGGGCATGCCTTCGAGATCGACCCGGACCTGCCCGACTCGTTCCGCATGGAGCTCGCCCACGCCCTGCTCGCCCGCGAACTGTTTCCCGACGCCCCTCTCAAGTGGATGCCGCCGACCCGCCATATGACCGGCGACGTCTTCCGCGGCTATCTGCTCAACGGGTTCTTCAACCTGGCCGGGGCGCTGACCAGGCAGAACATCCTGCTCGTCGGCATGATGACCGAGGCCGTCGTCACCCCCTTCCTCTCCGACCGCGACCTGGCGCTGCAGAACGTCCGGTACGTGATGGACGCCGCCGGCGCCCTGGAGGAGGACTTCCGGCCCGCCCCCGGCGGTGTCATCGCCCAGCGCGCGGACGCGGTGCTGCGAGAGGCCGTCGACCTGCTGGAGCGGCTCTGCGACCGCGGCCTGCTGGACGCCATCGCCGCGGGCACCTTCGGCGGCATGCGCCGTCCCGTCGCCGGCGGCCGGGGCCGGGACGGGGTGGCCGAACGCGCCCCCGGCTACCGCAATCCCGCCATCGAAATGCTGGACGGGTCCCCGGACCCCGACCCAGACGGAGAGGACCAGCGATGAACACCCCCGCAGGGCCGCCGCCCGCGGTCCGCCCCTACGGGGACACCACCGACGACGGCATGGTGCAGCTGTCGTTCACCCTCCCCCTGCCGCACGCTCCCCTCGCCGAGGCCGCGGCCCTCCAACTGGCGCGCACCATGGGCATCGATCGCCCCCTGCTGGTCCATGCCCGGCCGGTGGGCACCGAGTTCAGCTTCTTCGTCGTCTACGGCGCGGTCGTGCACCGGGTGGAACTGGACACGGTCGACGTCGTGGAACGGGAGTACCCGCTGCTGTCGGCCCAGGAGGTCGACGAGACCGTCCACCAGGGCCTGGGCCGGGAGCTGGTCGTGGTCGGGGCGTGCATCGGAACGGACGCCCACACCGTCGGCATCGACGCCATTCTCAACATCAAGGGCTTCGCCGGGCAGAAGGGCCTCGAGTACTACCACTCGATGCGCGTGGTCAATCTCGGCGCCCAGGTCGCGGTGGCCGACCTGGTGCACCGGGCGGTGAGTGAGCGCGCCGACGCCGTCCTGGTCTCCCAGGCCGTCACCCAGCGCGACGCGCACCTGGCCAACGTGCGCGAACTCAGCGCCGAACTGGACGCGGCGTACGCCGGGCGCCGCCGGCCCCTGCTCGTGGTGGGCGGACCGCGTTTCGACCCGGCCATGGCCGCCGAACTGGGCGCCGACCGGGTCTTCGGACGGGGCACCACCCCCGACGACGTCGCCAGCTACCTCGCCCACGCCCTGACCCGCGAGCGGGCCGCCGCGATGGACGACAGGAGCGCCGTATGAGGTCGCCACAGCCACAGCCACAGCCACAGCCGCACCCGCACCCGCACCCGCGGTCGGTCTGCGCAACAGTCGCCGGGGACCGGCTCGACGCCCGGTTCCGCTCGGTGGCCGCCCGCGAGCCCGACCGTACGGCCGTCACCGACGCCCAGGGTTCGGTCACCTACGGTCGGCTCGCCCAGCAAGCCGACGCCGTCACCCGTGCCCTGCTCGGCCGGGTCGCTCCCGGTCAGCCCGTCGCGCTGCGCGCCGGGCGGTCCCGGCACGCGCTGGCCGGACTCCTGGGCATCCTGGGCGCCGGAGCCTCCTACCTGCCGGTCGACCCCGGGTATCCGCAGGAGCGGCAGCGCCATCTGCTCGACGACTCGGGTGCCCGGCTGGTCCTCACCGAAGGGCCGCCGGCGCCGGGGGAGACGTTGCTCGCCGAGCCGGGACCGCTCGTCCTGGTCTCCCGTCCGCCGGCCTCCGACGCCGTCGGCGCCCCCGTGCTCCCGGCGGACACCGCGTACACCATCTACACCTCCGGCTCCACCGGCGCGCCCAAGGGCTGCGTCGTCGGGCACGCGCAGGTGCTTGCCCTGCTGGACGCCGCCGTGCCGCGGTTCGACGTCAAAGCCGAGGACGTGTGGACCCTGTTCCATTCCTGGAGCTTCGACTTCAGTGTCTGGGAGATCTGGGGCGCCCTGCTGTACGGCGGCCGGGCGGTGATCGTCGACCGGGAGACCGCCGCCGACCCCGAGGCCTTCGCCGCGCTGCTGGCGGCCGAGCGGGTCACCGTGCTCAACCAGGTGCCCTCGGCCTTCGGCAACCTCGTCACCGAGGCGGCGGCCGACGGGGTGCGGCTGCCGGCGCTGCGCCATGTCGTCCTCGGCGGCGAGGCACTCGTGCCCGACGACATACGCCGCTGGTGGGACGCGGGCACAGCTCCTGCCGCGGCCGTCACCAACATGTACGGCATCACGGAGACCACCGTGCATGTCACCCACTGCGCGGTCACGCCCGAGGTCCTGTGCGAGGCCGGTCCCGGACGCACCCCGATCGGGCGGCCGTTGGGCCACCTGACCGTCGAGCTGCGCGACGAGCAGGGTGAGTTGGTGGCGCCGGGGCAGCCCGGTGAGCTGTGGGTGGGCGGGGCGGGCGTGAGCCACGGCTACCTCGGCCGCCCCGGACTCACCGCCGAGCGCTTCCCCGCAGCACCGGACGGAACGGGCCGTCGCTACCGTAGCGGTGACTGGGCAGTCGCCGACGCCGACGGTCGGCTGTACTACGCGGGCCGGATGGACGGCCAGGTCAAACTGCGCGGCTTCCGCATCGAACTCGGCGAGATCGAGGCCGAGTTACGCGCGCTCCCCGGCGTCGACGGCGCCGCCTGCCTGGTCGACGACAGTGGCCGTACGCCGGTGCTCGGCGCCTGTCTGGTCGCCGACCGTGAGGTGCTGCCCCCGGACCGGGTGCGTGAGCACCTGGCCGAGCGACTGCCCGCGCACATGCTGCCGCAGCGGCTGCGGTATCTCGACCGGCTGCCGCTCACCCCGCACGGCAAGTTGGACCGGACGGCCCTGGTGGCCGCGTCCGGCGCCGGTCCGCGTGGGGGAGACGCCCTTGACCCTGCTGCACGAGGCGGTGACCACCGTGCCGGTTGAATTCATCGGGATGATCGGGACCAAGGACTCCGAGGGCGGCCCCCACGGGCCGGCCGTCGACCCCGAGTTCACGCGGCGCTTCGCGCGCGTGCACGAGGAGGCCGGGTTCGACCGCGTCCTGATCGGCCACAGCTCCAGCTCGCCCGACGGCGCCCAGGTCGCCGCGTACGTGGCCGCGCACACCGAGCGCCTCGGGCTGCTGCTGGCCCACCGGCCGGGCGTCCTCGCCCCCACCGTGGCCGCGCGGTCCTTCGCCACCCTCGACCACTTCAGCGGCGGGCGACTCGCGGTCCACGTCATATCCGGCGGGAACGACGCCGAGCAGCGTCGCGACGGCGACTACCTGGAGAAGGACGACCGCTACGCGCGCACCGACGAGTTCCTGGAGGTGGTGAGACGGGCGTGGACCGAACCTGAGGGCTTCGACCACGAGGGCCGCTTCTACCGGTTCGAGGACTTCCGCTCCGAGGTGCGGCCGCTGCAACACCCGGCAGTCCCCGTGTACTTCGGAGGGTCCTCGCCCGCCGCCCACCGGGTGGGCGGCAAGCACGCGGACGTGTTCGCGCTGTGGGGCGAGCCCCTGGCCGAGACCGCCGAGCAGATCGCGGCCGTGCGGGCCGCGGCGCGTACGGCCGGACGCACGGTGCCGCCCAGGATCAGCGTGTCGTTCCGGCCGGTGCTGGGCCGTACCGAGGAGGAGGCGTGGGAGCGGGCGCACGGCGTCCTCGACGCGATCCGCCGGCGCGGCACGGCGGGTTCCTTCTTCGACCGCAGTCGGCCGCCGCTGCCGCTCGGGCCGTCGGCGCGTCCCGAGAACGTCGGCTCCCAGCGGCTGCTGGCCGCCGCGGCGAAGGGCGAGCGGCACGACCGGGCCCTGTGGACCGCGCCCGCGGCGGCCACCGGGGCGGCGGGCAACTCCACGGCGCTGGTGGGGACTGCCGAGACGGTGGCACAGGCCCTGCTGGACTACATGGACATCGGCGTGACGACCTTCCTGCTGCGCGGGTACGAACCACTGCGCGACGCCGAGGAGTTCGGCCGGACGCTGCTGCCGCTGGTGCGCCAGGAGGCGGAGCGGCGCGAGCGGGCGACGGTGGCTGCCGGCTGAGGGCGTGCCGCGCCGGGTCGTGCACACGGCGACGGCGACGGGGCGTGCCGCGCCGGGTCGCGCACACTACGACGGCGGAGGGCGCTGGTGGGTATCACCCACCGGCGCCCTCCGCCGTCGAGGGGAGGAACTCACGCCTGTGCCAGGCCGAGGCCGAGGTCGTGGCGCCGGGAGACCTGAAGTGCCAGCACCATGAGATGCGCTCGGTTGCTGACTCCCGCCTTTCCCCGGATTCTGCGCAGGTAGGTGTCCACGGTATGCGGACTGAGATTCATTCTGCGCGCGATGGAGGAATAGGTGTGGCCCTCGGCGAGATAGCCGAGCACTTCGAGCTCACGGTCGCTGAGTTGATTCAGTATTTCGCCGGTGAACGGACTCACAGGTGTGCCTTTCTTGGTGAACGCGAGGGCCTCGCGGCCGGCCTTCGCCGGGCCGACGGACAGGACTTCCGGGCGCACCTCGCGAGCCGCCGAGCCGATCGCCGGTGACGCGGGTTAAGGTGCGCCCGTGGCCGGGGGACGACACAGTGGGGGTGTGCAAGCCGAGTGGTGACCGTCTGCCCGATCCGGGGGCGGCGTTCTGACCTGGGGCCATGTTCGGTTCCGGAAACGCCGTTCCCGTCATGGCTTCAGCCGTCACGCCGTTCCCCGGGCTCGTCGGGCCGCGTGCGGACCGGTTCAGCTGCCCGAGCTGCCCCAGCCGCTGTCGTCCGAGACGATGGTGCCGGCGGGCTCGGTCACCACGTCGTTGATGACGCGACCACCCCACCCGCTGTCCCCGTCCGTCCCGCTGCCGTCGGCGAGCACGGAATGCGCGGCCGTTCCGGGCGCGGGCGCCGAGACGATGTGGGTCGCTCCCATAAACGCGCCGAATGCGATGCACGCGACGGCGGAGGCTGCGGCGGCGGCACGGAAGAATTTCATGTGGGGCGCTCCTGGTTCTGACTATCGAGCGGAACTGATAGTTCCGTGTATTCGATCTCCGGTGCCTCAAGACTTCCGTGCCGACGGCGGTCATGGCCAGCGACCAGGGTGCTCACCAAGCTGCCCCGCAGCAAAACAACCAGGGGACGTAATGGTTATATCCGATCAGAATCAGGCAATCGATCCGCCCGCGAGACCCAGTGACCGCGAAGTCGCCCTGTACCGATGGGTGGCGGCCTACGAACGAATGGACCCGGATCGCGCGGCCCGGGAACTGGGCCTCACACGGGAGGAGGTGGAAGCCGCCGTCGTCTCGCTGACCGAACTGGGCCTCCTCAAACCCGACTTAGACGACCCGGCGCGGCTGCGCCCGGTCGACCCGGACCTCGTGGCCGCCGTGGTGACCATCTCCTTGGAGGCGGCGATCCGCAGTCAGCAGGCCGAACTGCACCGCATCCGCGACCAGTTCGCCGATCTGCGCGGCCACTACCGGGACAGCCTCAGCCGGGAGTCCGTCGACCTCGAGGTGATCCCCGGAGTGGAGGAGGTGCGGGCCGCCCTCAACCGGGCCGCCGAGGAGTGCACCGAGGAGATGCTCACCAGCCAGCCAGGCGGGAACCGCGTGCCGGAAGTCCTCCAGGAGGCCCTGGCCCGCGACACCGCGATGCTGTCGCGCGGGGTGCGGATGCGCACGCTCTACCACCACACGGCACGCTTCAACGGGCCCAGCCAGTCCTATGTCGCCACCGTGTCCGCCCTCGGCGCCGAGTACCGCACCGCGCACGAGCTGTTCGGCCGACTGATCGTCTTCGACCGCAAGGTGGCCTTCGTCCCCGAACGCGGCGGCACCTGGGGTGCGGTGGTGATCCGGGAGCCCTCGGTCGTCCACTACCTGTGCGAGGTGTTCGAGCAGGCGTGGACGCAGGCCGCGCCGTTCTCCGACGCCGCCGCCGACGGCCTGGAACTGGTCGCCAAGGACATCCACCGGACGATAGTGCGGCTGCTTGCGGCCGGCCTGAAGGACGAGAGCATCGCGCGCCGGATCGGCATGTCCCTGCGCACCGCCAGGAAACACGTCGCCGACATCATGGAGACGCTCGGAGCCGAGAGCCGCTTCCAGGCCGGGGTCCTCGCGGCGCAGCAAGGACTCCTCGACGAAGCCCCGGAGGCCGAACCCGGCGACTGACCCGAGGGCACGCTTCGGTCCGCCCAGGGGCAACGCAGTGGCGACGGGCCACGACCTGTTCGGTACCGTGATCCCGGGACTGCCGCAACCCCCGCCGTGTGCAGCAGAGTTCCTGCAAACCGCGGGCACGGGTCGACGCTTCGGGCGCCGCTCGTCCCTGCGGTCATGTGGCGGAAGAACAGGAGACCTGCCCTTCCCGGGATGTCCCGTGCACCACGGACGGGCCGTCCGTGCGTGCACCACGGCACCGGGACGTTGCAGGTGCGATGCGGAGCGGAGCGGGACGTGGATTACGAAGGAGACTGGGGGAAGGGCGCATCCGGCCTGGAGCTCTTCGTCAGGGATCTGGCCCTGTGCCTGTCGGTCCACCGGGACAGGGGGCCGGCCCTGGTGTGGCCGGACGGCGTCGACGCCGTGCTGTCGGGGGACGGCGGCATACGGCGCGGGCGCGCGGACCCGGGACCGGAGCCGGACGGCGTGGTCGCCGGGACGGCGGAGCTGACCTCCGGGCTCGGTGAGCTGCTGGGCTGCCAGGTCGGGAGCTCGTATCTCAGCCTGCCCACCGGCGCGCAGAGCACCGGCAACACCGCGGCGACCGACCTCGTGCTCCTGCCCGTGCGCGGAAGCTGCGGCGGCCGGGTGGAACCCTCGCCGCCCGGACAGGCCCGCGCCGTACTGGACCGAGCCCTGGAACTGCGGCTGAGGGTGGGTGAAGCGCTCTACGTGCCGAGCGGTTTCGGCTACGCGCTCAACGGGGCGCATTCGCCGTGCACGCTGCTCGTCCTCGCGCTGCACCCGTCGGCCTGGTGAGCGGGCGCACCGACGCCAGGAGCCGCTCGCGCAGGTCGGTGGTCAACGTCCGCCGGGCCTCGCGCAGATAGAAGTGCCCGCCCGGGAAGGACCTCGCCTCGGCAGTCCCCCGGGTGTAGCGGCGCCACTCCTGTACGGCCGCCTCGGTGACGGCCGGGTCCTGGCGCCCGTGATACGCGACGACCGGAGTGTCCAGCGGCTCGGCCCCGGCATCGTGCCGGTAGGTCTCGATCAGCCGGTAGTCCGCCCGGACGGCGGGCATGACCATGGCGCGCAGTTCGTCGTCGGCCAGGACCTCGGTGTCGGTGCCGCCCTGGGCGAGGAGTTCGGCCGCCAGCTCGGCGTCCGACAGCAGGTGCCGCGAGCGCCTGCGGAGCCGGTGCGGCGGCACCATCGCGGAGACGAAGAGGTGCGACAGCGCGATCCCGTGACGCGCCCGCAGCAGTCGCGCCGCCTCGTACCCGACTGCCGCGCCCATGCTGTGCCCGAACAGGGCCAGCGGCCGGTCCGCGAGCGGGACGAGGGCGGTGGCGACCGCTGCGGCCATCTCCGCCATGCCGGTGACCGGGAGCTCGTGGAAGCGGTCCTGGCGCCCCGGATAGCACACCGCGAGTACGTCCACCTCGGGGGACATCAGCTCGGGCCAGTCGCGGAAGAACGTCGGCGCGCCGCCCGCGTGCGGCAGACAGACCAGGGTGGCCTCGGCCTCGGCCGGCTCGGCACCGTAGCGGCGCAACCAGGCGCCCGGGCGCTGCGGCGGGGCGGTGGGGACGTCCATGTCACACCTCCGGCCGGGTCTGCCGACGGGCGAAGTGGATCAACGGCTCCGCGCCCTCGTCGGCCTCCGCGTGAACCACGTGGCCGATGAGCAGGGTGTGGTCCGCCACGGGCACGCACCGGGTGACGCGGCACACCGCACCGGCCACCGCTCCGCCGAGGAGGGGAACGCCGTACGAGGAGGTGTGGTCGACTCCGTCGAAGCGCCGGGCAGCCGGCGGCTCCGCGAAACGGGCGGCCAGCGAGCGGAGCCCGTAGGGCAGCACGCTCACCCCGAAGCGGCCCGTGGTCAGGATGTGCCGGAGCGTTCCGCTGCCCGAGGCGAGCGAGACGAGGAGGGTGGGCGGCCGGTCGGTCAGGGAGAGGACCGCGGTGGCGGTGCAGCCGACCGGGTGCGTGCCGTCGTAGGCGGACACCACGGTGACACTGCGGGCGAAGCGGGTCATCACAGCGCGGAACGTCTCCGGCGGGACCGTGTCGGGGCCGCCCGCGGGAGTGGCGGCCTCCTGGATGGTCGCTGTCATGTGTGAGGTTCTGCCTTTCTGGGCGTGGGTCTGTTCGGCTCCCGGCGCGCACCGCCGTCCCGCCCGGCCGGGGGGCCGAGGCCGGGCGGGACGGCGGCCGTGAAGGGCGGCGGGGTGTCCTGTGGATCAGGCCGGCACGGAGGCGCGTAACGCCGTGCCGAACTCGGCGGTGGTTGCGCCCGCCGTCTCACCGCCGTCGACGACCAGCTCCTGGCCGGTCAGGAAGGCGGCCTCGGGCGAGGCCAGATAGTGGAAGGCCGCCGCGATCTCCTCGGGGGAGGCATGCCGGCCGGCTGGGATCCGGGCGTTGACCTCGGCCAGCATGTCGTCGGTGTACTCGGCGAGCTGCATGGGCGTCAGGACCGCTCCGGGACTCACGCAGGCCACCCGGACGCGGGGGCTGAGTTCCAGGGCGAAGGTCTGCGTGAGGGCGATGATGCCCGCCTTGGTGGCGTTGTAGTCGGCGTAATGCGGGTAGCCGCGGCGGCCGTTGACGGACGCCGTGGCCAGCAGGACCCCGCCGTCGCCGTCGGCCATGAGGCGGGCAGCGCTCCGCCACAGACCCAGTGTGCCGAGGAGGTTGACGTCGACCACCCGGCGTGCGGCCTGCTCGGTGATGTCGAGGACGCCGTGGCGGACACTGATGCCGGCGTTGGCGATGACGACGTCCAGGGAGTGGTCCCGGTGCACCCGGGCCAGGGCGTCGTCGACAGCCTGCCAGTCCGCGACGTCGCAGCGGATCCACGAGACGAGGCCGCCGGGCTCGTCCTGCGGTGCGGCGATGTCCAGACTGACCACACGGTCACCCGCTCGCGCGAAGCGTTCGACGGTGGCCCGGCCGATGCCGCTGGAGCCACCGGACACGACGATGGTGCGCATGTCCTGCCGTCCTTTCGGTGAGGGGAACGAGGGGAGGTGGTGAGAGGAGTGGTGAGAGGAGTGGTGAGGGCAGTGGACTGGTGAGGGGATCGAGCGTCGGGCTCGGTCAGAAGAGGACCCGCGGGTCGCCGGGCGAGGCGTGCGGGGTCGTCTTGCGCAGGTCACGGCTGACGATCATGCGCTTGAGCCAGCGGTCCGTCCCGTCGTGCGCCGCCCGGAAGGGCCTGCGGCCGTGCACGGCGACGTAGTTGTCCACCACCGCCAGGCTGCCCTGCTCCACGACCACGTCGAGCTGGACCCGCTCCAGCTCCTCCATCAGCTCGTCCAGGGCCTGCTGGGCGGCCTCGTCCTGGCCGGCGCACGTCATGAACGGGTAGTCGATCCGCAGGTACGGGCGCTCCCGGTCACCCGACAGGACCGGCACGGGCTCGGGGTCGGACTGCATCCGCAGCATGCCGGCCAGGGCCGGGTGGCCGGGGTGGCGCTCCTGGAGCTGGCGTACGTGCTCGTCGTCGGGGCGGATGAGGAAGCTCGGCGTGCGGAGCAGGTCCGCGGTCTCGTCACTGATCTTGACGTCGCGAACGGACGCCACGATGGTCGGCACCCGCTCGTGGTTGCGCATCCCGAAGAGGAGCAGGTAGTCGCAGCGGCCCGGGTGGAAGCCGTCCTCGGTGTGGAACTCCAGCAGGCACTCGCTGCCGTGGCCGCTCTGCCGCAGCTCGTCGCCGCGGATGGGCAGCAGGTTCTGTACGACCCGGCCCAACTGGAGGGTGGAGAAGGTGTAGGGGTCGCCGAGGGCCGTGCCCACCATGGCCAGGAACAGCTCCTGGTCGAGTGGCGGGCCGTCGGCCGGCACGTCCGCCCAGTGGGCCGGGGTGGGGCCGACGGCCCTGTCGTCGACCGGGAAACCGTGGATCACCAGCGCCGCGGCGGGTTCGGTGCGGCGGAAGTGCTCCAGGAAGGTGCGCAGTCCGGGCGGGAGGTGCGACGCCGCGTCCCAGTGACGGTCGTAGAAGGCGGGCTGTGCGGGGGTCGGGGAGGAGTCACGGAGGCGGGCGAGTGCCTCCTGGACCTGTTCCGTCTCAGCGGCGGACAGGACGTATTCGAGGGGAAGGCCGTGATACATGCGGGGACCTGCCGGTTTCTGATGAGGAGAAGCACGACGGGGCTGACGGGGCTGACGGGGCTGACGGGGCTGACGGGGCTGACGGGGGTGACGAGGGTGAGGAGGATGAACGGGGTGAGGAGGCCGAGACGGGTGGGCGTGTGGGGACGGGGATCAGGGAGGCGGCGGCGCAGAGCAGGCACAGGACGCCGCTGAACCGAAAGGCCTCGGCCGCACCGTCCTGGGCGAGCAGCGCGCCGCCCAGCGCCGTGCCCAGGCCACTGCCGAGGGCGTCGGCGGTGCCGAGGAAGCCGAAGGCCCTCGCCGTGCGGCCGGGGCCGGCGTCGCGCGCCACCTGCGCGGAGACGAGCGGCAGGGCGACGGCCAGGAGGACGCCCTCGGCGAGCGACAGGGCGACCGCCGCGGCCACCGAGCCGACCAGTGGGTACAGACAGGCGCAGCAGCCGAGGGCCAGTGCCGCGCAGCGGATGAGGACGCGGCGGGACAGCCGGGGCAGGACGGCACCGGCCCGGGGGGAGAGGACGAGCGCGGGCAGCGCCAGGCAGGCCGCGGACCAGGCGATGAGCGCGTTCTGGGCGCCCAGGTCACGGAGGTACACGGCCCAGACCACGGAGTAGCCGCCGTAGAGCGCGGTGATGCCGAACAGCAGCACCAGGGGCGGCCACAGCGTGCCCAGCAGCGGGGGCCGGGGGCCGGCCGCCGGCTCGGGCAGCGCCGGCGCCGGAAGCTTCTCCATCGCTGACCGCCCGGCCCCGGTGTGGCTCGCCGCGCGCTCGCGCCGGGCCGCCGTACCCGCCACCGCGGCCGCGGTGAGGGCGACGGCGGTGGCCGCCCACGCCGCCCACGTGGCGCCGCCGCGCAGGAGCACGGCTCCCGCGCCGAGCGGGCCCACCAGGGCGCCCAGCATCTGCGCGGCCGTCAGCCGGCCGTAGGCGCGCTCCAGCTGGTCCGGACCCGGCTCCCGACCGCCGGGAGCGTGCGCGGCCAGCGTGGCGCGCAGCCCCGTCGCGGTCAGCGCCGCCCCCGCCATCAGCAGGAAGTCGGCGGCGGCCAGGCTCCACCACGGGGTGAGCGTGGCGAACGCCAGACAGCCGACGCTCTGCACCCCCGTGCCCAGCAGGGTCATCCGGGTGGTGCGGCAGCGGTGCCCCCAGCGGCCCGCGGCGAGTTGGGCCAGCGCCCCGCCGGCCGCGGCCGCGGCCATCACCAGCCCGATCGTGCCCTTGGCGACTCCCCGGTCGAGAAGTATGAGCGTCTCCGCCGAGAACAGACCGAGCTGGCTCGCCCGGGCGAGGAAGGCGACGGCCGTGACCGGAAGGGGCGCGCTCACCGCGCCGGCGCGGCGTCGGCTGCCATCGCCCGGACCAGGCTCGCGGGACGGATGTCCGTCCAGTGCTCGCCGATGTAGTCCAGGCAGTCCTGGCGCGAGCCCTCCGGCCGGGCCACCGTCCAGCCCGCGGGCACCGCGGCGAACGAGGGCCACAGGGAGTGCTGGTTCTCGTCGTTGACGAGGACGAGGAACGTGCCGTCCGGGTTGTCGAAGGGGCTGCTCATGATGGGGTTCCTCCTGGGGTGTCGAGACGTGCGTGTCGAGACGAGACATGTGTGTCGAGACATGTGTGTCGAGACGTGGGTGTCGTGAGGCGGGTGGTGCGATCTGGGTGGTGCGGGGAGGGCGGGCGCCGTACCGATGCCGGGTGACCGATGGGTCAGCCGAGGCGCCCGGCGAGCGCCCGGGGCGTGGGCCGGTCGAAGACCACGCGCACCGGGAGCCGCGGGTCGAGGCCGAGGGAGCGGACACGGCCCACGAGCCGCAGCGCGCGCGGCGAGTCGCCGCCCAGGGCGAAGAAGTCGTCGTCGGGGCCGACGTGTTCGAGCCCCAGGACCTCCGCGAACAGCGCGCGTACGGCGTCCACGGGGCCCTCCGCGGGAGACGTCCGGCCGGGGAGACCGGTGAGCACCCGGCGGAGCCTGGCAGCGGTGCGCTCGGCGGTGTCCCGGTCGAAGAGGTCGGGCCGGTAGCGGAGTTGCAGGTGGAGCCGGTCGCCGGGCACGCCCATCAGGGTCATCGGGTAGTGGTAGGCGTCCCGGCCGTCGAGACCGGACAGCCGTACGCGTCCGAGGCGCACCTCGGCCGTGTCGGCGGGGTAGTTCTCGAAGACGGTCGAGGTGTCGAAGAGCGGGGTGCCGCCGGCCAGCGCGTGGATACGGGGCAGACCGAGGTGATGGTGCGGCGTCAGGGCGGACTGCTCGTCCTGGACGCGGGCGAGCAGACTTTCCAGCGGTTCGCCGTCCGCCAGGCGCACCCGCACCGGCACGGTGTTGATGAACAGCCCGACCCCGTTCTCGACTCCGGCGAGTTCCGCGGGACGCAGGGACACGGTGGCGCCGAAGACCACGTCGCGCCGCCCGGTCGCCTCGGCCAGGACGAGCGCCCAGGCCGTCTGCACCAGGGTGTTGAGGGTGAGCCGGTGGGTCCGGGCCAGCTCGGTCAGCGCGGCGGTCTCCGCCTCGGTCAGCTCCGTCACGACCCGCTCGGGCAGCAACGGCGTGCCCCCGCGTGCGGCGTGCGGTGCCAGGAGGGTCGGCCCCTCGAGGCCGTCGAGCGCGTCCCGCCAGGCCTTCTCCGCGGCGTCCCGGTCCTGCCCGGCCTGCCAGGCCAGGTGGTCGCGCACGGTGGCCGCGGGCAGCGGCCCGGGCAGGTGCCCGGCGCCGTTCTCCCGGGCCTCGTACAGGGCGAACAGGTCGCGCAGCAGCACCGGCAGGGACCAGCCGTCGAGCAGGAGATGATGGACCGTCAGGATCAGCGTGTGGTGTTCCTCCGTCTCCCGTACCAGGCTGAAGCGGGCCAGTGACGGCTCGGTGAGGGGGAAGCGGGTGCTTCGGTCCGCGGCCAGGATCTCCGCGCTCTCGGCCTGCCTTGCGAGCGGGGGGAGGTCGTGCTCCGCCCAGGGCGGTTCCACGTCGCGCAGGACCAGTTGGACCGGTGTGCCCGAGGCGAGGGTGTCGAATGCGGTGCGCAGCGGTGCGTGCCGGCGGACGAGGTCGCGGCAGGCGGCGCGCAGGGCGTCACGGTCGAGCGGGCCGTCCAGTGCGAGAGCCAGCTGCACGTTGTAGACGTCCGCCGTCTCCTCGTCGTACAGGGCGTGGAACAACAGCCCTTCCTGCAAGGGGGAGAGGGGCAGCACATCGGTCAGCGTGTGCCGTGCCCAGCGCGCTTCGAGCGCCTCGAGCTCGGCCTGGTCGATCCGCTCGTCGGTGACGGTCACGACACCGAGGTCGGAAGGGGTCAGACCGCCCCCGCCGGGACCGGCGGTGTGTGCGACGAGTGCGCGCAGCGCCCGGAACCAGGTGTCGGCGAGTTCGCGCACGCGGGCCTCGTCGAGCAGTTCGCCGGGCCAGGACCAGTTGGCGACCAGACGAGGCCCGTCGGGGTGTTCCTCGGTGACGGCGTTCAGGTCCACCGCGTGCGGCAGCGGCATCCCGGCGTCGGCCGGGGAGATGACGGCGTCGGTCTCGTCGGCGGCCTCCCAGTCGGCGGTGCGGCCCGCGGCGAAGCGGCCCAGGTAGTTGAAGCCGATCTGCGGGGTCCGGCCGGAGGCGAGCAGCGGACCGGTTTCGCGGTTGAGGTGACGCAGCAGCCCGTAGCCGATGCCCCGGTCCGGTACGGCGCGCAGCTGCTCCTTGACGGTCTTCACGGCACGACCGAGCGCTGCCCCGCCGGACCACACGTCGTCCCAGTCGGTGACCCGTGCGTCGAGACGCACGGGGTACAGGGCGGTGAACCATCCCACCGTGCGGGAGAGATCGAGCCCGGGGGCGATCTCCTCCTGCCGACCGTGGCCCTCCAGGTCGACGAGGACGCCACCCGGCCGCTGCGGTCCGCGCCAGTGGGCGACGGACAGGGCGAGGGCCGTCAGGAGGATGTCGTCGATGCCGGCGCGGAACGCCTCGGGCACGGTCGTCAGCAGCGCGGCCGTCTCCGCGGCGGGCAGGGTCAGGGTGACGTCCTGGCGGGTGGTGTAGAGGTCGCGGGCCGGGTCGAGCGGCCGGGCGGTCAGCAAGGGGTCCTCGGCGGCCGACATCGCCTGCCACAGGGGCAGTTCCGCAGTGCGCGCCGGGGAGTGGGCGGCCTCGGTGAGCCGGCGCGACCAGGTGCGCAGGGAGGTCGGCACCGGGTCCAGCGCGGCGTACGCGTCCTTTCCGGCCACCGTCGCCCGCCAGGCCGCCGCGAGGTCGGGCAGGAGGATCCGCCAGGACACGCCGTCCACCGCGAGGTGATGCACCATCAGTAACAGGCGGCCCGGCTCCGTCTCGCCGCGGTCGAGCCATACGGCCCGCAGGAGGCGGCCGTGCCGGGGGTCGAGGTCCCGCTGGGCCGCCACGGCCAGTTCCGCGACGGTCTCGCCGGGGTCGCGGTGCCGGGTGAGGCAGTCGGCGGCGCGCACGCTGCCCCGTGCGGCGACCTCCAGCGTCCACCGGCCGTCACCGTCTGCGGCACTGCCGGCACCATCCGCGGTGCCGCCGTCACCGTCTGCGGCACTGCCGTCGCCGAGCCGCAGACGCAGCGCGTCATGCCGGTCGAGAACCGCCTGGAGAGCCGTGATCAGATCCTTCTCGCGCAGCCCGGCCGGTACGCGCACCAGCATGGACTGGTGGAACCCGGTCACCGGCCCGCCCTGTTGACGCAGCCAGTGGGTGATGGGCGTGAGTGGCACGGGCCCCGTGCCGGCGTCCTCGGGCTCCGCGGCGGGTGCGGCGCCCACCGGGGCGGCCACCGTGGCGAGCGCGGCCACCGTGCGGTGCTGGAACACGTCTCGCGGGGTCAGCGCCAGTCCGGCGCGGCGGGCCCCGGCGACGAGCTGGATGGACAGGATGGAGTCGCCGCCGAGTTCGAAGAAGCCGTCGTCCGGCCCGACCCCCGGCACAGCGAGCACCTCGGCGAAGAGCGCGCACAGGGTCTCCTCCACCTGGCCCTCCGCGGCCCGTCCGCCGACGGCGGTGAACGCGGGAGCGGGCAGCGCCTTGCGGTCGAGTTTCCCGCTGAGCGACAGGGGGAGGTCCGTCAGCGGGACGAACGCCTGCGGGATCATGTGCTCCGGCAGGCTGTCGGCGCAGTGGGCGCGCAGTTCCTCGGCGTCGAACTCCCCCGCACATGCCGGGTTCGCCGGGACGACGTACGCGACCAGACGCTTGACACCGGGCTGGTCCTCGCGGACGACGACCGCCGGGGTGCCCACGGACGGGTGAACGGCCAGGACGGACTCGATCTCGCCGAGTTCGACGCGGAATCCGCGGATCTTGACCTGGTCGTCCGCCCGCCCCAGGTAGAGGAGTTCGCCGTCCTCGGTCCAGCGCACGATGTCGCCGGTGCGGTACATCCGTGAGCCCGGCGGGCCGAACGGGTCGGCGACGAACCGCTCGGCGGTCAGCGCCTGCCGCCCGTGGTACCCGTGGGCCAGCTGGACACCCGACAGGTACAGCTCGCCGGGGGCTCCCGGGTGGGCGGGTTGCAGACCGGCGTCGAGGACGTGGACGCCGGTGTTGTCGACCGGGCGGCCGATGGGCACCGAGGCGGTGGCCGCGCCGCGCTCGCTGCGCCGGTGGGTGACGTCGACGGAGGCCTCGGTGGGGCCGTACAGGTTGTGGAGTTCCGTGCCGGAGGCGTCGAAGAGGTCGTGGAAGCGGTCGGCGAGCGAGGTGGGGAGCGCCTCGCCGCTGCAGATGACCCGGCGCAGGCCCGTGCACCGGGCGGCTGCCGGACTTCGCAGGAAGGACTCCAGCATGGACGGCACGAAGTGCAGCGTCGTCACGCCCTCGCGCCGGATCAGCTCCGCCAGGTACTCGGGGTCCTTGTGCCCCTCGGGCCGGGCCACGACCAGCGTGGCCCCGGTGATCAGCGGCCAGAAGAACTCCCACACCGACACGTCGAAGCTGGACGGGGTCTTCTGCAACACCCGGTCGGCGGCGGACAGTTCGTAGGCGGACTGCATCCACAGCAGCCGGTTGACGATGCCCTGGTGGGGGACGAGCACTCCCTTGGGGCGGCCGGTCGAGCCGGACGTGTAGATCATGTAGGCGGGCGCGCGCGGGTCGACGCGCGGCAGCTCCCCGTCGCCGGCCACCGTCTCCTCGGCCAGACGTCCGTAGACCTCAGGAGTCACCACGAGGGCGGGGGCCGCGTCGTCGAGCATGTACCGCACCCGGTCCTGCGGATAGCCCGGGTCCACCGGCAGATACGCGGCCCCCGCCTGGTGTACGGCGTAGAGCGTCACCAGCAGGTCCAGGGAGCGGGGCAGGGCGACGGCGACGATCCGGCCCGGCCCGGCTCCCCGGGCCAGCAGGGCGTGCGCCAACCGGGTGGCGCGGTCGTGGAGTTCGGCGTACGTCAGGGTTGTGCCCTCGAAGACGACGGCCGGTGCGGAGGGCGTGCGCGCGACCTGCGCGGCGAACAGCCCGGGCAGAGTGGTGGCCGGGTGCGAGACGGCCGGTCCGGTTCCGGCGGCCAGCAGTGCCGCCCGGTCCTCCGCGTCCAGCGCGCCGACGCTGCCGCAGGGCAGCTCGGGGGTGGCGGCCAGGGCGCCCAGGATCCGTACCAGTCCGCGGGCCAGCCGCCGCGCGACCGCCGCGTCCACGACGTCCGGCTGATGACTGAGGTCGAGCCGCAGCCGCCGTCCGGGTACGGCCACCAGACTGAGGGGGTAGTGCATCGTGCCCGTGGTGGCCGTGTCCTCCAGGAGGGCGACGCGCACTCCGCCGAACGTCCGGTCCAGCGACTCCTGGTCGAAGGGGGCGTTCTCGAAGACGACCGCGGTGTCGAACAGGTCACCGAGACCGGCCAGCCGCTGGATGTCGGCGAGACCGAGGTGGTGGTGCGGGAGCAGCGCGGCCTGTTCCTGCTGGATGCGCTCCAGCAGGGCGCTGAACGGTTCGGCGGGGTTCAGGCGCACCCTGACCGGCACGGTGTTGATGAACAGGCCCACCGTCTCCTCCACGTCCGGCAGTTCCGCCGGCCGGCCCGAGACGGTCGCTCCGAAGACCACGTCCTGGCGGCCGGTCATCCGGGCCAGTGACAGCGCCCAGGCGGCCTGCACCAGGGTGTTGACCGTGAGACCGCGGGAACGGGCGAACCGGGTCAGGTCCGCGGTCAGCGGCTCCGAGAGATGGGTGGCCACGCGCCGCGGGAACCCGGACGGTCCGCCGCCCGCCGCGGCGGGCGCCAGGAGAGTGGGCTCGTCCAGGTCGCGGAGGGCCGCGCGCCACGCCTCCTCGGCCTCCTCCCGGTCCTGTCCGGCCAGCCAGGCGAGATGCCGGCGGAAGGAGGGCGCCGGCGGCATCCCGTCGGCGCTCCCGCCACGGTCGTAGAGCTCGAACAGATCGCGCAGCACCAGCGGGAGCGACCAGCCGTCGAGCAGGATGTGGTGGTTGGTCAGGAGCAGGACGTGCCGGTCGGTGTCCATGCGCAGCAGCCGGAACCGTACGAGCGGAGGGACGGAGAGGGTGAAGCGGCGCTCCCGGTCCTCGGCGGTGATCCGGTCGAGCGCGTCGGACCGCTCCGCCTCGGGCAGCGGGCTCAGGTCGTCCTCCGCCCAGGGCGCCTCGACGGTGCGCGGCACGATCTGGACGGCCCGTCCCGAACCGCGCTGGAGGAATCCGGCTCGCAGGGCGGGGTGCCGCGTCAGTACGGTCTCGCAGGCCGTCCGCAGGGCAGCCCGGTCGAGCGGGCCGGTCAGCTCCAGCGAGGTCTGGACGGTGTACACGTCGTTGCCCTCGTCGTCGTACAGGGCGTGGAAGAGCATGCCTTCCTGGAGGGGCGTCAGCGGCAGGATGTCGAGGTCGGGGCGGTTGCCGGTCGTGGACCGGGGCTCGCTGTTCGGCGTGGCGTTCACTGGGCGGACTCCCATTCGGCCACCAGTTCGGCCAGTTCGTCGTCGGGCAGGGCGATCGGGGGCAGGTCCGCTTCCCCGGCCCAGGCGGGGGGCTCCGGTCGGGGTTCCTGGGCGACCCCGGCGAGGGCGGCGGGCGTCCGGTGCGTGAAGACGTCCCGGGCGGTGAGGACCAGGCCCGCCCGCCGGGCCCGCGCGACCAGTCGGACCGAGAGGATGGAGTCGCCACCGAGGGTGAAGAAGCCGTCGTCGGGACCGACTCCGTCGAGCTCGAGGACCTCGCCGAAGAGGGCGCAGAGAAGTTCCTCACGGGGCGTGGCCGGGGCGCGTCCGGCCGTGTCGGCCGTGACGGCGGGGGCGGGGAGGGCACGTCGGTCGATCTTGCCGTTGCGGGTCAGCGGCAGGCCGGGCAGCGTCACGAACGCGGCCGGCACCTGGTAGTCGGCCAGCAACGGGGCCAGATGGGCGCGCAGTTCGGCTGCGGTCGGTGCGTCTCCACCGGGCGGCGGCACCACATAGGCGGTCAGCCGCTTGACGCCGGGACTGTCCTCGCGCGCCACCACACAGCACTGGGTCACCGCGGGATGCCGGGCCAGGGCGGCCTCGATCTCACCCGGCTCCACACGGAATCCGCGGATCTTGATCTGGTGGTCCGCGCGGCCGAGGAAGACCAGTTCACCCTGGTCGTTCCAGCGAACCAGGTCGCCGGTGCGGTACATGCGCCCGCCCGGCGCCCCGAACGGGTCGGCGACGAAGCGCTCGGCGGTCGCCTCGGGGCGGTCCAGATAGCCGCGGGCCAGTCCGGCGCCGGCCAGGTGCAGTTCACCGGCCACGCCGGGCGGTACGGGCCGCAGCGCGCTGTCGAGGACGTAGGCGCGCATGCCGTCCAGCGGCCGCCCGATGGGCACCGTGGCCGGCACCTCGTCCCCGGGGCGGATGCGGTGGCGCGCGGCGAACACGGTGGTCTCCGTGGGGCCGTAGCCGTCGACGACGACCAGTGCCGGGTTGGCGGCCATGACCCCGCGGACGGCCTGGCCGGGGACGACGTCACCACCCGCCCACACCTCCCGCAGCCCGGCGAAGCTGCCCGGCGACTCCTCGGCCAGCAGCCGGAACAGCCCGGCCGTCAACCACAGTGCGGTGACGCCGTGCTCGGCGACGAGCCGCTCCAGGACCGGCCCGTCCATCTGGCCGGGCGGTGCGAGGACGATCCGTCCGCCGCCGAGCAGGGGCACCCACATCTCGTACGTCGCCGCGTCGAAGGCCTGGGTGGAGTGCTGGAGCACCGACCGGTGGGCCTCGGCGCCGAACGCGCTGTCCCCGGCCAGGTCCAGTACGGCCCGGTGGGTCACGCCGACGCCCTTGGGCTCACCGGTCGAACCCGAGGTGAACAGCACGTAGGCGAGCCGGTCCGCGCGGACCTCGGGGAGCGGGCCGACGGTGCCGGGTGCTGCCGGGGCCGGCTCGTCCACGACGAGGAGTCGCCCGGCGTCGAGGTCCCGCGCCGTCTTCCGTGAGGCGAGGTCGGTCAGCAGGATGCGGACCCCGGTGCGGCTGGTCATCGTGCGCAGCCGGTCGGCGGGGGAGCGGGCGTCGAGCGGCAGGTAGGCGCCGCCCGCCTTGAGGACGGCCAGCAGCGAGACGATCAGCTCCGGCGAGCGCTCCTGGAGGACGGCCACGCGCTCCTCGGGCCGCAGGCCGAGGGCGAGCAGCCGATGGGCCAACGCGTCGGCCCGGGAGTCGAGTTCGGCATAGCTGAGGGTGCCGGCGGCACCGGTGACCGCGACGGTGTCGGGCGTGCGCGCCGCCTGCTCGGCGAACCGCCGGTGGATCGCGGTGTCCGACAGGGGTGCGACGGCTGCGTTCCATTCGCCCAGCACCTTGGAGCGCTCCGCGGGCGAGAGCAGGTCCACGACGGCGAGCGGGGCGTGCGGCGCGTCGGTGAACGCCTCCAGGAAGCGGGCCGTGCGCGCGACGACGGCCTGCGCGGTGGCGCGGTCGACCAGGTCGGGGCGGTACGCGAGCCGGAGGGACAGCTGCTCGCCCGGTTCGGCGATGAGCGTGAGGGGGTAGTGCGTGGCGCCGTAGCTGTCGGCGGTGCGCACGGTCAGCCCGGCCGACTCCCGGACGGCCTCGGTGCCACCCGAGTGGTTCTCGAAGACCGTGGACGTGTCGAAGAGCCGGTCCAGCCCGGTGTGCCGGCGCACGTCGGCGAGGCCCAGGTGGTGGTGCGCAGAGAGGGCGGACTGCTCGTCCTGGATACGGGCGAGCAGCCGCTCCAGCGGTTCGGCCGCGTCGAGCCGTACCCGTACCGGCACGGTGTTGATCAGCAGACCGGCCAGCCGGTCGACGCCGGGCAGCTCGGCCGGGCGCAGGGAGACGGTGGTGCCGAAGACGACGTCGTCGCGGCCGGTCAGCTGCGCGAGAGTGACCGCCCACGCGGCCTGCACGACGGTGTTGGGCGTGAGGGAGCGGGCGCGCGCCGTGGCGGTCAGCGCGGTGGTGCGTGCGGGGTCGAGGGTCACCCGGACGTGTTCGGCGAGGACAGGTGCCCGGCTCTGGTCCGCGTCGGGCACCGCGAGCGTCGGCTCCTCGACGCCGTCCAGTGCCGAAGCCCACGCCTTCTCCGCCGTGTGCCCGTCCTGCGCGGCGAGCCACTCGGCGTAGTCGCGCAGGGCGAGTGCGGCCGGTGTGCGCGCGTGACCGCCCCCGTACGCGTCGAGGAGGTCGTCCAGGACCAGGCCGAGCGAGGCGCCGTCGAGGACGATGTGGTGGCCGGTGAGGACGAGGACGTGCCGGTCGGCGTCCAGACGGACCAGCAGGAACCGGACGAGGGGCGCGGAGGCCATGTCGAACGGGCGCGCGCGGTCGGCGGTCAGCTCGCGGCCGATCCGCTCCCGCTGGGCGTTTGGCGACAGCCCCGTCAGGTCCAGTTCGGTCCACGGCACGCTGTGCGCCCCGGTGATCACCTGGACGGCCCGGCCGGACACGGAGTGGGTGAAGGCCGCGCGCAGCGTTTCGTGCCGGGCCAGGAGTGCGTCGCAGGCGGTCCGCAGCCGGTCCCGGCGCAGCGGTCCGGACAGTTCGTACGCGGTCTGCGTGACGTAGGGGTCGATGCCGGCCGCTTCGCCGCCCGCACCCTCGTACTGGGCGTGGAAGAGCATGCCTTCCTGGAGCGGGGTGAGCGGCAGGACGGCGGTGTGTCCGGGATGGGAGGCGGCGAGGGCGGCGCGCTCGCCGTCGTCCAGGCCGACCAGCGGGCGGCGGGAGCGGACGGGCCGCTCCTCGCCCGGCTCAGGGCCGCGCGCCACCTCGGCGAGCGCGGCGACGGTCTTGTGCCGGAACACGTCCCGGGGGTCGATGACGACCGAGGCTTCACGGGCACGCGCGGTCAGCCGCACAGCCAGCGGGGAGTCGCCGCCGAGGGCGAAGAAACTGTCGTCGATGCCGACCCGGCGCACGTCGAGGAGTTCGGCGAACAGGGCGCACAGCGTCTTCTCGACGGGGGTGCGGGGCGCGCGACTGTCGGCGGTGCCGGTGATCTCCGGGGCGGGCAGGGCGTCTCGGTCGAGTTTTCCGTTGTGGGTCAGGGGCAGGGCGTCCAGGGCGACGAAGCCGGCCGGGACCATGTACTCCGGCAGTGACGCGGCGAGGTGCTCGCGGAGCGCCCCGGAGTCCGGCAGGCCGACGCCGGGGGCAGGCACGACGTAGGCGACGAGTCTGCGTACCCCCGACCGGTCCTCGCGCACCACGACACCGCACTGGGCGACGGACGGATGGGTGGCCAGGACGGACTCGATCTCCCCGGGCTCGATGCGGAAGCCGCGCAGCTTCACCTGGGTGTCGGCCCGGCCCACGTAGACCAGGAGGCCGTCCGGGGCGCGGCGGACGAGGTCGCCCGTGCGGTACATACGCTCGCCGGGAGCGCCGAACGGATCGGCGACGAACCGTTCCGCGGTGAGCGCTCCCCGGCTCAGATAGCCGCGGGCCAGTCCGGCGCCGGACAGGAAGAGTTCTCCTACCGCCCCGTCCGCCACGGGGCGCAGGGCACTGTCCAGGACGCGGGCGCCCAGGTTGTCGACGGGGCGTCCGATGGCGGGGGCGGCCGCTGCGCGCAGGTCGCAGTACATCGAGTCGACCGTGCACTCCGTCGGTCCGTAGACGTTGCGGGCCGTCAGGCCCGGGGTGGCGCGCAGCTGGGCCCAGAGGTCGTCCGGGACGGCCTCTCCGCCGAGCACGAGCACGTGGGGGCGGTTCCCGCCCTCCAGCAGCCCGGCGGTCAGGAGCTGGCGCGCATGGGTGGGAGTGGTGTCCAGCAGGTCGACGGCGTGCTGGTCGGCGTACCTGGCGAGCGCACCGGCGTCCCGGCGGACGGCGTCGTCGACGATGTGCAGTTCGTGCCCGGCGACGAGCCACAGCAGCGCCGTCCAGGAGGCGTCGAACACGAACGCGTTGGTCAGGGCCACCCGGAAGCGCGCGACGCCGGCCTCCGCCACGGTGGGCTCGATGAAGACGCGCCGGTGGTGCTCGTAGAGGTTGCTCAGGCTGCGGTGCTCGACGGCGACCCCCTTGGGCCGGCCGGTGGATCCGGAGGTGTGGATGACGTAGGCGAGGTGCCGGGGCAGCAGACGCCCGGTGCGGTCGCCGTCCGTGAGGCCGGTTTCGGGCAGTCCGGGCAGGCCGAGCCCGACGTCCTCGAGGAGCAGCACTCGGGCGCCGTCGTCCCTGGGCAGCGCGTCGGCCAGTGCGGCGGTCGTCAGGATCAGCGCCGGGTCGGTCTCGGCGAGGATCTGCCGGGTCCGCTCGGCCGGGTGCTCCGGGTCCAGCGGGACGTAGGCGGCACCGGCCTTGAGGACACCGAGCATGGCGACGACCGTGTCGGCGCTGCGCGGGAGGGCCAGGGCAACGCACTGCTCGGGTCCGACGCCGAGGCCGGCCAGGAGGTGGGCCAGCTGGTTGGCGGACGCGTCGAGCTCGCGGAAGGTGAGCGTGCGGCCGGGGGAGACCAGGGCACGGGCGTCGGGGGTACGCCGTGCCTGGGAGGCGAACAAATCGGTGACGGTGGCGGGGGCGATCGGGCGGGGCGGCTCGCCGGCGCCGGACCGGGCCGCCTCGATCTCCGGGCCGGTCAGAGTGTCCAGACGGCCGAGGGGGAGACCGGGGTCCGCGGTGGCCATGGCGGTGAGGAAGGCGAGGAAGCGCTCCTGGATCCGGGCCAGTTCATCCGCCTCGTAGAGCGCGGGGTTGGCGTCGAACGAGAACTGGAGCCCGTTGCCGTCGGAGCGTTCGTAGACGGCGATCGAGAGATCGCCGACCGGCCCGTTGGACATGTTGTGAACGGTGATGGGATTCCCGGCGAACGTGACGTCGAAATCGAAGGGCATGATGTTGACCATCGGGCCGAAGAGATGCCGTCCCTCGTCGAGCAGACGTAGATCACGACGCAGATCCCCGTATGGATAGCGCTGGTGGCGCAGCAGATTCCTGAGTTCCCCGGCGACATTGCGCAACACGTCCCCGACCGTCATCTCCGGGGAAAGGCTGATGCGCAGCGGGAGTTCGTTGGAGACCATTCCAGGAGTGTTCCGAGCCTCCGCTCCGTGGCGGGCGGAGACGGGAATTCCGACGGTGATGTCACGTATTCCGGTGACACGATGCAGGTGTGCGGCCACGGCCGCGACGACGACGGCCGACCAGGTCGTGCGGGAGGCACGGGCGGTGGCCCGGAGGCTGTCCAGGACATCGGGGGAGAGGCGCGTGATGCGGCGCAGGAAGGCGTCCGAGGGCGGGGCGGCGCGTCCGGAGCCGGCGAATGTGGCGATCTCGTCGGGACGGTCGGCGAACCGCTCGGTCCAGTACGCCCGGTCCTTGCCGTACTGCTCGGAGTGGCGGTAGGAGGTCTCACCGTCCAGCAGCGCGGTGTACGGCGCGAAGGCGCCCTCGTCGGCCGGCTCACCGGCGGCCAGGGCGGTGTAGACGCGGGCCACGCGGGCGGTGACGGCCGCCGCCCCGAACGCGTCCACGACGACGTGGTGGTAGCGCTGGTGCCAGAAGTAGCGGTCGTCGGCCACCTTGATCAGGGCGTACGCGTACAGCTCCCCGTCGCCCAGGTCGACGCGTCGGGCCAGGTCCGCGGCGATGTACGCGCGCGCCGCGGCCTCCGGGTCGGCCTCGCCGGACAGGTCGAGCCGGGTCAGCCGGGGTCCGGGCGGATCGCCGAGCACCTGGCGCGGGCCGTCGCTCTCCTCGGTCGGCCGGATGTGCAACGCCCCGGCCTCGCGGACCACTTGCTCCAGGGCGGTCTCGAACAGGTTCCCGTCGACCGGCCCGTGGATTTCCACGAATTCGCCGACGTTGTAGACGGGAGAATTCCGATTCAGCTGGTGCGCGAACCAGACCCCGCTCTGGGCTGCCGTCAACGGCAGCGAAGTGTGCTGGGCAGCAGACATGACTCCACCTCGGTCGGAGCTACGGCGGTCGGGACACCGCGAAATACCGTGAACGTGCCGCGTCGCGTCAGTCCTTGAGTGGGAGCGGACGCCTTACGAATGATTTCCTCGACGGGCTTTCCGCTCAAGTCACTGGATGGCGTTACAGAGGAGTGGTCGGTGTCCCCGTGCCGCTTGCCGCCTGCCCGCGCGGGGGCTTGTCGGCGGCTCCGGGGCCGCAGCCGGTCGCCCAGCGTTCCAGAGGAGCAATACCCGGCGAGGTGTTACTCGTCGACAGCTCGGAGAGCCTCCCGGTCCTCCAACGGCAGACTCCACGGCCGGTCCTCGCGCACCGGGTCCGTGGCCTCGCGCCGCAGTGCGTTGATCCGCTTGCCGAACTGACGCCGGCTCAGCCCGGTGAGCGAACGTACGTATTCAGGAAGGATGCAGACGCTGTGCTCACACCGGCCACAGCGGGATCATCCCAACCGCCGGCCCTTCGCGGTGGCCTCCCGCGGCCGGCCCCCGTTCGCTTCCAGTAGCGGCGTACGTCCGAGTGCTTGAGTGGGGGTGGTCGGTGCGCGGGCTGAGGAAACGGCTTTGCGCCCCGGGTGATCGGCGTGGATGCCGGCTCGCCGGCTACCAGGTCAAGGAGGGCGTCGGCACGACGTGTTGTTCGCCCTGGCTCTGCTCGCGGGCTACAGGCTGTCCTCGCCCTCGCCTTTCCGGTGCGAAGGCCGCCGTCGGCCGGGCCACGGTCATCGCAGACGGCGGCTATCGGGGCACCGGCCTGCTCATTCCGCACCCGTGAACGCGGCTAGTACTCCAGCCATAGATCGTGATCTCGATGGTGAGGGGCGCCGAGGCCAGCGTGGATCATCTCGCCCGAGATCGCCCACGCCGTCACGGGCGTCGGCTCCTTCTTCGTCTACCCGAGTTCACCGAGACGGAGGGCGTCGTCGATCTCGCTGAGCTTCAGGGAGGACAGGACGGCCTCCCGCTCTATCAGGTCGTCCCGGGACACAGTGGTCAGCCACGTGCACGGGGTGAAGCCTGGACGCGGGAACGCGAGCCGCAGCACGCCTTCGAACGGCAGTCCTTCACCGGCGCCCACCGTCACTTCGATGCCCAGACCGCTGATGTCGACGCCCGCCGGAGCAACGACCTGCATCACCCGGATCCCGGACGTGTCCTCTCCCGACAGCAGTACGACCAACCTCCGCTCGTCGAACTGAACCCACCAGACTTCGCCACGCTGCACAAGTCCTCCAAATACAGGACGGCAGGCAGACGCTGCGCGACCCTGACGCGCTGTGGAGACGGGCGCGGCCACCGTTGATCATCGGTGTGCGAAGACAAACGATCATGCGGTGGCCGCAGGTCACAGCGTAGACCCTGCCCGCTGGCAGGAAGCGTTCGAGGGCCTGATGAGCCGGATAGCGGGACGGTTCACGCGGGTGGAATCCCGGTGCCGGGCCCGGAAGTTGGTACTCGGCCTGCTGTCCGACCTGCCGCGCGAGAACTGCTGGACCATCGCCGAGTGGGCCGGGGACGAAACCCCGGACGGCATGCAGCACCTGCTCGGGCGGGCCAAGTGGGACGCCGACCAGGTCCGCGACGACGTGCGCGCCTACGTGGTCGAGCATTTGCACGACGACGAGGCAGTCCTGGTTGTCGACGAGACCGGCGACGTGAAGAGGGGCACCGACACTGTCGGTGCTCATCGGCAGTACACCGGCACCGCGGGCAGGATCGAGAACGCCCAGGTCGCCGTCTATCTGGTCTACGCCGGCCGCCGCGGGCACGCCGCGGCGGACCGGGAACTGTACGTTCCGCGTTCCTGGACCTCCGACCCCGACCGCTGCCGGGCAGCCGGCCTTGGCGACAAGACGGAGTTCGCGACCAAGCCGGAGCTGGCCGCTCGCATGGTCACCCGATTCCTCGACGCCGGCCACCGGGCCGCCTGGGTCCGGGAGACGAGGTCTACGGCGGCAACCCGAGGCTGCGCGCCGCGCTGGAGGAACGTGGCACCGGCTACGTCCTCGCGGTGGCCTGCTCGCACGAAGTCACCACAGGCGCCGGGAAGTTCCGCGCCGACATGCTGGCCAGGAAGGTGCCCAAGAGAGCCTGGCAGAAGCTGTCCGCAGGGGCCGGAGCCAAGGGCCACCGCTTCTACGACTGGGCCGTCATCGACCTCACCGCCCCCAGCCCGGGAGCCGGCAGTTTTTAATCCGCCGCAACCGCAGCAGCGGCGAACTCGCATGTTACCGCTGCTACTCGTCGGCCGCAGTGCCGCTGACCACCCTGGTGCGCGTCGCTGGATCAAGGTGGCGGGTCGAGGAGTTTTTCCAGTCCGGCAAAGGCTTGGCGGCCTTGGACGAGCACCAGGTCCGCCGCTACCCGTCTTGGTCCCGCTGGGTCACCCTGGCCATGCTGGCGCACGCCTTCCTCGCAGTCGTCCGCGCGAACGAACACGACCGTCATCCCTCACCCGACGAGCTGATACCGCTCACCTGCAACGAGATCCAACGACTGTTCATCACGCTTGTCATCCAACGCGCCTTTGACCCTGTCCACCGGCTTCGCTGGTCCGTCTGGCGACGCCGCCACCAGGATCGATCCCAGACCAGCCACTACCGGCGACAAGCCGCTCAAGCATGAAGATCACGATCTACGGCTGGAGTCCCCCACCTATTCGGCTCGGAGAAGGTTCAGTCGATACAGAACTCGTTGCCCTCGATGTCCAGCATCGGGATGCACGACTCGTTCTCCTCATCGGCGTACAGCGTTTGCACGTGGGTCGCACCGAGCGCGACCAGTCGTGCGCACTCGGCTTCGAGCGTGGCGAGGCGCTCGTCCCCCGCGAGCCCGGTGCCGGCCCGGACGTCGAGATGCACCCGATTCTTAACGCTCTTGCCCTCGGGGACGCGCTGGAAGTACAGGCGCGGACCCACGCCTGAGGGATCACTGCAGGCGAACCATGATCCCTGCTTCTCAGGAGGCAGGGTGCGGTTGAAATCCTCCCAGGTGGTGAACCCCTCCGGTGGCGGCGGTATGACGTACCCCAACACTTCACACCAGAAGCGAGCAAGGCGCTCAGGTTCTGCGCAGTCAAAGGTGACTTGGAACTTCTTGATCGCCGACATCGGCGCACCGTACCGCGTACCAGGGGGACCCTGCCGCTCATTTCCCCAGGCGGATCCGCCCGTCACCCGTCGCATCCTGGGCCGCCTTGGACACCAAGTGATCAAACCGGACAGTCCGCGAGAACGACGCGACCGTGGCGGCGGAGCGCCCAAGTGGTCCCCAGGATCCAGTCCCGACCAACCGCCTTCAGGCCAAAATCAGTTGCGGGACAACCCTTAGTCCAGGAAAACCACTTCAAGGACATCAACGACATGCTCGGGCACCCGGCTGGTGACGCCGGCCTGCAGGCCACCGCCTCACGCCTCAGGGCGTGGGCAGGGTCCCGCGCTGCCGTCGGCCGACTCGGGGGCGATGAATTCGCGATCGTGCTGCCCGTCGAAGCCGCTGACCGGCGCGCCCGGCAGGAGCAGCTCGTGCGGATGCTGCACATACCCGTCACCCTCGACGACGGCCAAGCCGTCAACGTGGCCGCCTCGGTCGGGGCAGCCGATCCCCGCACCCTCGGCATCCACCAGCTGCCTCTGCTGCAGCGTGCCGCCCTCTACGACGGCAAACACTCCGGCCGAGCCGTCCTCGCGGACTCCCAGCACGCCACCGTGCCGTCCGTCAACGGACGCCGACTCGGCCGCCCGGGCACCGCCCTCTGGGGCCAGGCCGCCTGACTCCGGCCCGGCCACACAACTCCCCTCCACCACCCGTCCGCGAGCCCACCCGCCATGCCGTCTGCCAGCCCTTCGGCAACCCAGGCGCCGCGAGCCGACCAGACACAGGAAAACGATGACCAGCCAAACCGCCGACGCCGCGAGCTCAGCTCCGTTACCGCTGGCCGGGGCCCTGCGCAGCGCTGAGACCGAACTCGCTCGCCTCCGCGGCCGCATCCGTACGGTCGCCGAGTTCATCCATGACGAGGCCTACGACCTGGCTGCCCGCCACGTGCTCGCACAGTGCCTCGGTTTGCCCGCACCGAGCCAGGCCTCCCCGGCTCCGGCGAACCGGAATGGAGCCACCCCGTGATCGAGATCGCCCGCGCCTGCGCGCTCTACCCGCTCGCCGCCTACCAGATCACGAACTGGCTGGCAGAACGCCTTCTGCCGGCTTGCACGCTGCTACGAACGCCGGATCGAGGTCGTCAACGCCTTCTTCGACTTCGCGGACACCGTCATCACCGTGCGTAGCCTCATCCGCCGAGCCTGGACCACCCACCGCTGGGAGGGACGCCCCCGGCGCCGACCGTGAACGACCACGTACCTTCCCCCGAGGTGTGGATCGAGCTGCTGGATGGCCTCAGCGCAGTCCGCTCCGCTTGATCTCCTTCAAACCGCGCCCGGGGCGGCTTGCTTCTCCTGGTTGTCTGCAAGGAAGTCGGTGATCCGGTGGTTCGTCTGGGTGGGCATGGCGGTGGGCATGGCGAAGTGGGTGAGTTCGGCGAGGATCTCGATCCGGGCGTCCGGTACGGCTTTGCGGGCGCAGGCTGCGACTTTCGCGGCGTCGTGGGCGTCGCTGCGGCCGGCGAGTAGGACCAGCAGCGGAACGCTCAGTGCCGTGGGGTCCGGGCGGCGGCCGACGACCAGTTTCCGGTTCGCGAAGCCCGAGACCGCCAAGGCATAGAGCTGCTTCCAGCCCGGGTCGGTGTCGGTCCCTGCGGTCTCGCGGTCCAGGTAGGCGCGTGCGCGGGCTTGCGTCGGGCGGAGCAGTATCGGCAGCGAGCGCAGCAGGAAACCCGGGCGGAAGTTGGCGAAGCACTGGGTCGGGTCGAGCAGTACCAGCCGATCGACCCGCCGCGCGGCGTGCAGGGCATAGGTCAGGGCGATCCAACCGCCGTAGGAGTGGCCCAGCAGGTGCGTGCGGGACACGGTGAGGCCGTCGAGCAGCGCGTCCAACCAGGCCATCAGGTCGGTGGTGGTGCGCAGCGGGCGTCCACCGGGGATGCTGTGTCCGGCATCGCCCAGGATGTCGACGGCCAGCACCCGGTGGTGCGTGCCAAGAGCTGGGGCATTGGCGAACCAGACCGCGCCGGTGGAACCGCCGCCGTGTAGAAGGAGGACTGGAGTGGCGTCAGCGGGGCCGTAGGCGTGGACACGGGTGGTCCCATACGGGGTGGGAACGTCGATCTCGGCGGTACCGGTGGGCCAGCGGGCGAGCAGTGCGTCGTAAGCGGCGAAGAACTCTTGGGATGAGGACACGGTGAACCCCCGGAGAATCGTCTCGTTGACCAAGTATCTCGCTTGGCGAGATACTAGCCCGGTGAGTGATGACATCAACCCCGCGATGCGGCTGGTCCATCTACTGCGCGCAGTGACCGTGGAACTCGATCTGCGCGGCGCCGAGTTCGCCGCGAAAAACGGCCTGCACCCGACCGATCTGCGGGCCCTCATCCACCTGCTTGACGCTGACCGGGCGGGCACCGATGTGACCCCGGGACGACTCGGTGCGGCGCTGCGGCTCAACTCGGCCGGCACCACGGCCCTGCTGGACCGGCTGGAGCGCCTGGGGCTCGTCCGCCGCAGGCGCGATGAAAACGACCGACGGCGCGTCGTACTGACGGTGGAGCAGAAAGCCGTGGAGCTGGGTCGGTCCTTCTTCGGCCCGCTCATCGCCAACCTGGTCGAGGCGACCGAGGACTTCACCCCGGGCGAACTGGACATCGTTCACCGCTACCTGACCGTCGCCCTTCGAGCAGCCGCTCCCGGCTACGACGCGTCGACGCCCGCAGCCACCGCCGGGATGCCGCCAACACCACAGCCGTTCCCCCAGCGGTTCGGTCAGCCATGATGGCAGCGCAGGCACCTGATCTCCGGTGGTCACAGGTCGTCGCAACTCCATGATCACGGAACCGTGTCTGTCCCCGTCTGTCGACCGCCTATCTGCGCGACCTCTTAGTCCGGAAGAGTGCAAGCGGCCTCACCGAACTCCTTGCCGGGGCACTCCGCCACCGAGGCCGCCAAGTCGAAGTCGAGCACCTTCACGTCCACCTGCCGCGCGTGCTGAAGCAGCCCACCGCCCACCCCGCCCACGCCAACCCCGAGCAGGAGCCCACCCGATGAAGCGTCTCTTCCGCCGCTGCGGCCACGCGCCCGGCGCCCTCTCCCCCGAGGACCAGACCGCCGTCGACCAGTTCAGTGCGATGCTCGCCGCACTGCGCGACATGGAGCCCTGGACCCCCGGCCATTGACATCGCCATCCGGATCGGCCCGTGGATCGAGGCCGTTGCCCTGCAACACCCCGGCGGCTCGTACACGCCCTATGGCGAGCGCTACCGGAAACTGGGCCGGCTGCGCTGCGAGACGGACAAGATCCTCGGAGTCCGGAACCCGTCCCTCGTCCCGCTCACCCACGCCGCGGCGGGCCTTGATCTGCCCGCCGACATCGGCATGCCGGCCGCGCACTACGGCGTGCACGTCGAAGCCCGGCGGCCGGACAACACCGGACACACCCTGCTCCGCATCGGGCCCTACAACCAGACCTGGCTCGCCTCCCGTGACGCCGACCGCCTCAACAGCGAGCTGGCGGGCAGGGCGGCCACCGCCATTCCCGGGTTCACCGTCGTCGCGAAGGGCGCGCCCTTCGACGTCAGCGACCACGAGAGCTACGACGACCCGTACGAGAGAGACGCCGCCGTGCTCTTGGCGGCCGCTATCGCCCGGGAGGTATCGGCGTGACCATGGCCCTGTAGATCGAGACCAGCGAGGGCGCCGACCTCCCTCCCATCGTGATCAGTGACCTCTTCGGCGTCAGTGCTACCAGCGCCCACAGGTGGGCTCGGTTCGCTCAGGACAGCTGGGCGGACTACCTCGCTGCCTGCACGGACGACGACGCTGATCCGTCGGAGGGATCTTGATGTCAGTGGCCAGTTCAGATTCCCCGCCGGCGGCCGCCTGACAGAGAGCTATCTGACCGCGCCCCCTCTTCGACCGGGAGCGTCGCCTGCCACTGCAGTTGGTTGAATGCCTGGTCGGCATCGGCTACGGCCTCGAGGTGGACGTCGTTCGCGGTTCGACCGTCGGCGATCTTCTGCCAGTTGGTCCGGGCGAGCACCCGTTGGACCGCGAGTGCCTGGGCGGCTCGCAGGCGTGCCTGGATGCCTTCGCCGAGGGCGTCCGCCAGTGCCTCCTCATCCTCGAGCTGGTACCGCGCGAGCCGTCCCGCCAGGCTCGGTGTGGTGAACACCAGCCGATGGAACGCCACCACCTCGGGATGATCGTTGAGGCCGGTGACGGGGTCGTACCGATCGAGGCCGGCCCGGAAGTGTCGGTGCAGCGCCGTCACCCGCTTGATGCCTGACCTACGGTCACGTACGACGCGTGCCGCCTCGCCCTGGTGGTCCGCAAACCTGTGCAGCACCAGGTCTTCCTTGGTGGGGAAGTACCGGAAGAGGGTCGGCTTGGAGATCTCGGCCGCCGTGGCGACGTCGTTGACCGAGACGCGGTCGAAGCCGCGCTCCATGAACAGGGAGACGGCCGCGTGGCCGATGGCGTCGCGCGTCCGCTCCTTCTTGCGGGCCCGCAGTCCCGTCGACTCGCTCACCTGACCACCGTAACATTCGTGACCAGGTTGCATTTTTAACCAAGTAACGTTTTCATGGGTGGCGTGAATCAGATAGACATTCCTCCCGTGCTCGTAACCGGGGCGACGGGCCGGGTCGGCCGCGTCGTCATCGACCGACTCCTCGACGCGGGCGTGCCGGTCCGCGCCCTCACCCATCGCTCCGAGGCGGCGGCGACGCTGCCGGCGAAGGTCGAGGTCTTCACCGGCGACCTCACCGTGCCCGAGTCGCTCGACCCGGCATTGAATGGCGCCGGTGCGGTCTTCCTCGTCTGGACCGCCCCGCCTCAGACCGCCGCGGCAGTCGTCGAGCGGCTGGCAGCCCACGTGCGGCGGGTCGTCTTCCTCTCCTCCCCGCACCAGACGCAGCACCCCTTCTTCCAGCAGCCCAATCCCATGGCGGTGCTGCACGCCGACATCGAGCGGCTCATCGCGGCCACCGGACTCGAGTCGACGATCATCCGGCCGGGGATGTTCGCGTCGAACTCGCTGGCCTGGTGGGCGCCCACGATCCGGGCCGGCGAGGTCGTCCGGTGGCCTTACGGCGCTGCCGAGTCGGCGCCGGTCGACGACTGCGACGTCGCAGCCGTCGCGGCGCGGACGCTCTATCAGGACGGATACGTCGGAGGCGACTACGTCCTCACGGGCCCCGAATCGCTGACCCAAGCCGCGCAGGTGGACGTCATCGGTGACGCCCTGGGGCGCCGGATCGCATTCGAGGAGATGACGCCGGACGAGTTCCGAAGCCAGTCGGAGGGTATGGCGCCCAGCTCGGTCGTCGACATGCTGCTCGCCGCGTGGAGCGCGGCGGTCGGACAGCCCGCTTACCTCACCACTGCGGTGGCCGACATCCTCGGGACGTCGCCGCGAACGTTTCGCCAGTGGGCCGCCGACCACGCCACCGCGTTCACGGAGGGTTCGTAACCTCGTCGACCGCGACCTGCGCTCCCGGCCGCATCCCTCAGTCCGCCGTCGCCCCGGCCCCCGCCCCGGGATGTGCCGGGGCGGGGGCGCGTGAGGCTCGGACGGCCCAAAGGCATCGTGCGTACCGACAGGACGCGCAGCCTGCGGTCCAAGTGCGCGACGTCGATGGGAAATACGTGCGGAAGGTGTGCACGCCGCTCGCAGGTGACCACTCGCAGCGAAGGTTGAGCAGTTCTCAGCGAAGACTGGGGACTGATGGTTCTTCTCACCGATGGTTAAGTACACAGGTCAGGGGTGCGTCGAAGGCCGGACAGAGGCAGCTGCTGCGGCTCCAGCACATGCGACTGTGCCACTGATGCCGCAGGGGCTCTGCATGCCTCTGGTCTACGGCACGCCCCGCGTTCGACGTTCATGCGCTCGATCTCACCGTGAGAGGTCACTTCATCGACGGGGTAGGCATTGGCTCCAGTGAAGACAGCGAGAGGGAACCTGTGAACGGTGAGGGCTTCATGCCGCAGTGGCCCCTTCCGGAGGGTGATGGCCTTCCGGTTCGTCAGCTTGTAGAGGGGACCTTGGCCCCCATCGTCGTTCTCGACGCGCAGCTGCGCCATCTGTACGTCAACCCGGCATGGGCCCGGGTCAGCGGCTTGCCCGCCACTGCGTTCCTGGGACGAACGCTCGGGGAAGTGCTGCCGGACCTCCAGAGCCCAGACGACGTCCTGTTCGAGGTACTCGCAGACGGGCAACCTCGGGAGGCGACCATCGCAGGAACGACAGGAGTCTCCTCGCCGCTGGGGCAGAGGCTCTGGCGAGCGGTCTATCACCGGGTGGATCTGCCGGGACGCGACGCGCGTCTGTGCGGGATCGGCGTGGAGATCAGCAGTCTGCGCCGCTATCTGGACGATCTGGAGACCGCGCATCAGCGGCTTGCCCTGCTGGATGCCGCGGCCGCGCGCGTAGGCACGACGCTCGACATTGGAACCACGTGCCAGGAGCTGGTCGACTTCCTGGCGCCCTCGCTCGCCGACATGGCCGCGGTGGGAATCATCGAAGAGGAGTTCACCGATGCTCCCCCGCCTCCTCCCGGCTTCCTGCGACTGCGCAAGGTGAGGGGCTCAGCGCCTCCTGGGATGGAATGGGTGCTGCACCAGCTGGGCGGACCAGGACCGTACGTCGACGTTCCCCGTGGCGTCGCAACAAGGCATTGCCTGGACAGCGGGCGGCCATGGCTGGGCAACCTGGCCTCGGACGAGCTGTTCCAGAAGGTGACCGTGGACCCCGAACGGACCAAGATCTTCCGCGCGGCCGGCATCCACTCGCTCCTCATCACCCCGCTGATCACGGCAGGTCGCCCGGTCGGCGTCGTCCTTCTGGGCCGGGCCGACGCATCGCAGCCATTTGACGACAACGACCTCGTGACGCTCCAGGCGCTGGCCGGCCGGGCCGCCGTCTCCATCGACAGCGCGCGCCGCTACAGCTACGAACACACCATGGCGCTGGAACTCCAGCGGGCCCTGCTGTCCGAACCCCGCACCCCCCACCCCGCTGTGGCAGTGGCCGCCCGCTACCTCCCCTCCGGCCACAGCGTCCTCGTCGGTGGGGACTGGTACGACTCGATCCCCCTGCCGGACTCCCGCACCTTGCTGGTCATGGGCGATGTGATGGGCCACGGCTTCCAGGCCGCTGTCGCCATGAGCCAGTACCGCTCTCTGCTGCGCACCATCGCCTCTTCCGGCGCGGGCGTCGACAAGATCCTCGGCGAGTTCGACCGCCAGGTCGCACACCTCGGCCTTGACCGCCTCGCCACCTGTCTTCTCGCGGTCATGGATCCGGATGCGGGCACCTGTACGACGGCCAGCGCCGGGCATCTGCCGCCCGCCGCCGTGCGACCGGACGGCAGCATCGGGAGTACCCCTCATGCCCCAGCACCTTGGCTGGCTCATCACTCTCATCCCGGCGCTCGCGTTGCTGGTCCGGCTGATGCGCCGCCCCAACCCGTGGGTGTCCGAGATTGCCTGCGCTCTGCGGGACCTGATCACCTTGCGCATGGTGCTCCGCGACACGGAACCAGAGCAGCGCGCGGATCTTCTCGACGCCCACCACGGCTGGCGGACCAAGGCCCCGGCGTCCCGCCCGGGCGGAGGACGTCAGAACAAGCCGACGACAGCCATCCTTTCTTCGATGGACTACGCCGTGCTTGATCCGGCGGGTGCGAACACGACGACCTCCACCGACGCCCGAAGTTAAGGTCCTTCGACAGTGACGCAGGCGGCTGCCAGGAGCGAACTCCCGGCAGCCGCAGTACGGCGTCTGGCCCTTCCTGGACCTCGGCAACCGGCGCATCACCGTCGGCGGCCACGTCCGCCCGCTCGACGACTTCACCCGCCATGCTGTCCTGGACTGGCTCGCCTACCGTCGCAGCCGCCGGCCGAACGCCGAACACGGCCAACCCGCACCTGCTGATCACTCAGAAGACCGCCGTCGAGCTCGGCCCGGCCGGCAAGCTCTGGACCACCCGGGCCACCGCAACCTCACCGCCACCCTCGAACGGCTCCGCGCCGACCGCCAGCTCGAAGAGGCCCTCACCCACGGCGCCGACCCGCTCCACCTCGCCCTCGTCTTCGGCATCGACGAGAAGACGGCCATCCGCTAAGCGGAGTCGACACGCGTGCTTCTGGATGAGGCTGCCGAGCAGCCATCGCGGCGAAACCCGCTCGACCTGGTTACCTCCTTGAAGAGATCCTTTGGGTATGGAGTTTCTCTGCTACCACCGCGACCGGCCCGGCTCCGTAGCGCTGCGCGACGAGCTGCTGGAAAAGCATTGGTCCTACATGGACCGGTACGCGAAGGAGATGATCGCCCGGGGCCCGACCCTCGCCGACCACGGCGACACACCCACCGGCAGCGTGCACATCCTCGACCTGCCCGATCCCGCCGCCGCCCGCGCGTTTGCCTTCGACGAGCCGAACTACCAGGCCGGCGTCTACCGGGACGTGCTGCTGCGACGGTGGCGCAACACGCTTGGGCGCACCATGTGGGACTTCCCCGGCGGTCGGACCGGCGGCAACCGGTACCTGGTGCTCGGCCTCGGCACGGGGCAGGCCGCCGACCTCGCGGTGCCGTCCGACCGGGACGAGCTGATCGCCTACGGGCCGCTGCTGTCCGACAACGGCGCCACCTGGCTGGGCACGGCTGCGTTGGTCCGGGCACCGGACCCGGAAACGGCACGCACCATCCTGACCCCGGACCGGTACGCCGACATCGAGGTGCACAACTGGCAGTTCGGCGGGCGGTCGTGATGACCGAGGACATCCAGGCCGACGTCACCGCCGAGGCCCTTCGGATCGCTCAGCATCCTTGTGTTCCACCCGAACCCACGGACGCATGGACCTGACGCACACCGGCAGGCCCGTGGGTTCGCACTGAAGGGCCTTCGGTTTCCCTGAACCCACGGGGATCCTGGCCCCGGAGTCCTGTCCGTGACCCACGGTGCAAAGTAGCCGCAGGGCCTGCCGGCCCTGGTTCCTCGCGCCTGACGCCTCGATAGCCCGAACGGGTGGTCGACAGAGGGGTGGGCGAACGTGCGTCGGGACTGGTCCCCGGAGGATGTGGTGGCGTGTTGGACGCAGGTGGGCAGCGACACGGACGCCGAGAACGAGTCGAACCACGTCGACACCCACGGCGCTTCCGTCGTCGGGTTCGCCTTCACCGAGCTGCTCAACTCCGTCTGCTGCCCAGGCATCGGCAGCAACCGGAGGCCTTCGCCATCTCACGGATTCAGACCGTGTCTCGTCGCACAACCTCGAACAACCTGGCTGGGCAGTACAACTAGAGCAGTACCAGGATGACCGATTCATCTGCCAACCGCTGTGCACCCAGCCCCCCGAGGCATGGCAACAGCTCGTCGCCGTCGCGATCCCACTCCCCCGTCCCCATGCACCAGATACGCCCCAGCCACCAGGGAGTGATTACGCCGTAATCACTCCAGGTCCAGTAGAGGGGGCGAATTAAGGTGGTATAGCCTCAGTTCTTGCGTCTCGGTGAAGCCTGGCGGCTTTCGCTGATGCCCAATGCGGTTTGCCGAGCAGCGAGTGCAGTGGACAGGGCGAGCCGGTGACGCGGCGTCGACGGATCGCTGCCAAGGCAGAGAGGGCTGGGGGTTACCTGCGCTGCGCAGTTCGTTCAGACTCAGAGTCACAACTGCCTCCGGTTCGCAGACGGCCCAACCGCCCTGGGCACCCGGGGGACGACGCGATGTGAGAGAAATGCCGGGATGCATCTCCTTCGAGAGAGCTGCCTGACGGGCCGGCGACGTGCTCAACCCATGGCTCGCGGAGTGTCCATGGATCGGGCGAAGTCGGCGAGCGCGTGGAAGTCGTTCTCGCGCAGTCCGATTCGCGGGTTGACGTGGTGCAGAAGCCCAGGGCCGCGGTGGTGGGCGGTCACGTATGCCTGGTCCAGATCGCTCTGTTCGTCGTCCACCCAGGCGAAGGGACGGCCGTTGGCGTAGTCCACCAGGGGGCCGGTCTTCCAGTGGATCCCGTCGGGGCGTTCTTGAAACAAGGCGTCGCCGAAGTCGACGAAGGGGAGTTCGGGAAGGCCGAGCACCGGGGCGATCCACCGGTTGGCTTCGTCCATCCACGTGGTGGCCCAGCACAGCTCGTAGCCGAGCTGGAGCAGGTGTCGCCCGTGCTCTGGGTTGAGCCAGACCCGCAGGGGCCGCCGCCGGGCCGAGAGTCGGCGGTGTTCGTCTGGAGTTCCGCTGTCCTGGGGCACTCTGAGTGTGGTGTAGCCGTCGGGGCGCTTCTCCGGCTTGGCCGCATAGGGGTTGAGTGGCCCGTCGACGTCGAGAAACAGCAGTGGTCGGTTCACGATCTCCCCCGGTCCTGCTCAATATCGGCTGCGCCGTGGAAGCGTAGCTGCAGCGATTGTCTCGGCGTCGGGCTGGTTTGATGTGATGATCCCGGCGTGGTGGGTGTGATCACGGCATCGGAGCCGTCCTGGACAGCCCGTTCGCCGGGCTGAGTCCGCGCTGTTTCGGCAAGTTGGTGACCACGCTGCGGCGCGACGGAGCGGACGCGGTCCGCCGGGGCCGGTCGTGGAGCCTGTCACTGAAAGACCGGGTGCTGCTGGTCACGGCGTACTGGCGCACGAACTTGATGCTGCGCCAGCTTGCCCCGCTGTTCGGCGTCTCGAAGTCTGCAGCCGACCGCGTCATCGGCCACATCGGCCCTCTTCTCGCGCTCCGGCCCCGCAGGGTTCCGTAGGGACACTGTGCTCATTGTGGACGGCACCTTTGGTTCCCACCCGCGACCACTCGGTGGCTGAGCAGTCCAAGAATTACCGCTACTCCACGAACCGCCAGGTCGTCATCGATGCCGCCAGCCGCCTGATCGTTGTGGTTGGCAGGCCGCTTCCCGGCAACCGCAACGACTGCAAGGCGTGGGAGGAATCCGGGGCCAAGGCCGCCATCGGCAACACCACGACGATCGCCGACGGCGGCTACCCGGGCACCGGCCTGGTGATGCCCCACCGGCGCCGCAAAGGCGAAGAACTCCCCAGCTGGAAGCAGGAACACAACAAGTTGCACAAACGGGTCCGTGCCCGCGTCGAGCATGTCTTCGCCCGCATGAAGTCCTGGAAGATCCCGCGCGACTGCCGCCTCAGAGGCGACGGCGTGCACCACGCCATGAGCGGCATCGCCCGCCTGCACAACCTCGCCCTCGCCGGATAATCGGGGCGCCCATCTCCAGCGTGATGGTGGCCGCGAGCTCCTCGGAGTGCTTCTGCATCCCCTCGGCCAGGCGCCGTATGACGGCGATGCGGTCGGCCGGCGACGTCGACGATCATCCGGGGAAGGCGGCGAGCGCTGTGTCCACCGCCTTGTCCACGTCCTCGGCCGTGCCCTCGTGCACGGAGGCGATCACGGACTCGTCGGCCGGGTTCACGACGTCGAACAGCGGTCCGGAACCCTCGACCGGGCGGCCGTCGATCCAGTGGGACGGAGCGGGAAAAGGAACCTCACGATGTGCGTTCATGCCTTCAAGAGAACAGCGAACGGCGCACGGCATCCATGCTCCCTCATGCCCATGATCCGGGTCACTCTGCTGCCCTGCCCTGCCGGTCGGTGCGCCGTACGTCCGACGCGAACGGCGCGGTCGGCCTCCCGTTCCAGGGGGCGCGGCGGGCGGACCGCGGCTTGGCCGGACGAAGCCCGTCAGGCGGGCGTGACGGTCGGGTGGTCGGTGTATCCGGTCGTGTCGCCGCCGTAGTAGCTCTTCGGGTCGGACGTGTTGTACGGGCCCTCGGTCCTGAGGCGGGTGATGAGGTCCGGGTTGGCCAGGTAGGGGCGGCCCAGGGCTACCGCGTCGGCGATGCCCCCCTCCAGTGCCTCGGCCACCGCCGTGGGCGGCGCGTGCTCGTCGTAGAGGGGGTTGAGGACGAACGTGCCCGGCCAGGCGGCGCGCATCGTGAGGGTGAGGTCGCGTTCCCCGGTCTCGCGCATGTGGACGTAGGCGATTCACTCCAACACGCACCGGCCAGCGAAGCTGAAGCATCGCAGGGTGGGGGAGTTCCGGGAGGCGCCGCTGCCCCGCTCGGAACGGGAGGGGATCGAACGCTACGAGGAGAAGCACGGCACGACGAAGGAGGGTATCTGCTGCGGGGGCCGAGCGGGTGCTACACGGAGCCGGTGGAACGCCGGCGCGTCCGCGCACTCTGCGATGAGCTGCTGGTAGTGGACGGGATGGGGATGTACGGCTTCCGGCACCGCTCGCCTCCAACGCGCCGCCACGGGAACTCGGCGCGAATCAGGGTCGTGGCCCTTCGCCCGCGAGAACCCCACATCGAGGAGCAGCCCACCCAGCGGCTGTCCTGCTATGAGCTGCGATTCCGGTCTCCGCGGGCTGGGACGGTCCTTTTCGAACTCACGACTGGGACTTGATCCATTTCCGGTCCACGCCCTGGAAGCCGACGGGCCACGAGCCGGCGCCCCGAGCGACCGTGTGACAGTGAACGAAGCGTTCTGGACGACGTTTCAGTGGTGATGTCCGTTCTGTCCACGGGCGTGGTCGTGCTCGTTCTCGGCGCCGTCGGGCGCCTCGCCCATCATCCGCAGCATGGCCGGGCCGCCGGTGCGCCAGAACCGAACGAGCAGGGCCGCGGCCAGCAGCATGAAGGCGATGTTGAGCCAGGTGGTGTAGTTCCAGGTGATCCCTTCCTCGGGGATCTTCGCGTCCGCCTGGTCGGGGACCAGACCCAGTCCTCCGAAGACGAACTCGACGACATACCCGGCGACCGCCATCGCCGTGAAGAAGGTGACCAGGAGGAACACGGCCATCCGGGTGCCGTAGTACTTCCGGTAGATGTTGAGGATCGGGAGGATCAGCAGGTCGGCGTAGATGAAGGCGATCACGCCGCCGAAGCTGATCCCGCCCTTCCACAGCACTACGGCCAGTGGCACGTTGCCGATGGAGCAGACGAACGTCGCGATCGCCACCAGCGGTCCGACGAGCGGCCCGATCAGCTTGGCGGCGAGCGGATCGTCCGCCAGGAAGAACGTCTGCCAGAACTCGTCCGGCACCCAGGCGGCGATCGCCCCCGCGATCAGGAGCCCGGCCACCAGGTCACGCAGGATCGCCGCCCACTCCATGACGAAGATGTGCGATACGGACGTGAAGCCGTCCCGCGAGAACAGCCTGTGCGCGAAGCCGCCCTCGCCCCGCAAGGACATGTCCATCGCCGCATGGCCCTCCATCGATCCGGCCACGCCGCGTTCGGCCTGGTCCCGGGCCCGGCGCAGGAGCCGCTCGCGCAGGAGGATCCGGAACAGCGCGGCGAGTACGACGATCATGATCGGGCCGCCGACGAACTCCGCGGCCGTGAACTGCCAGCCCATCAACAGGGCCAGGATCACGCCGAGTTCGATCACCAGGTTGGTGGAGGCGATCTCGAAGGCCATCGCCGCCGTGAAGTCCGCGCCCTTGCGGAAGAGGGAGCGCGCGAGGGCCACGGCCGCGTAGGAGCAGGAGGACGAGGCCGCGCCGAGCCCGGCGGACACGGCGAGGGTACGTGGCCGGTCGTCGCCGAGCAGCCGTACGACCGTGGAGCGGCGCACCACTGCCTGCACGACGGCGGAGAGCGTGAAGCCGAGGATCAGCGCCCAGGTGACCTCCCAGGTCATCGACCCGGCAATGGACAACGCGTGCCCGATCGCCTCCATGGACCCACCCCTTCCCGAGGTGTTTCTGGTGTCGGCTGAGACCCTACCCCTAGGGGGTATATCTTGTGGGTCCTCGGCGTGCCTGCGCTTGAGGGGGAAGGCACTCACAGGGACTGAAGTGCCGGCCTGCCGAGTGAGTCGGTCATGGGTGCAGGCCGGGAACGTCTCCTCCCGTGCCGGTGCCGGCGGATGCTTCAGCCGCCGGAGGGCCCTGGCGCGATGATCGACAGCCAGTCAGAGCGCCGCAGCCAGCATCTGGTCCATCGACGGACCCGACATCTGCAGACCCGGCAGCAGCCAGTCCTGGAACGGGGCGAGCACGGCCAGCACGAGGAGGGCGACGCCCACCGCCCAGCTGAGCCAGGGGCCGCCCCGCCACAGCTTCTCCAGGAAGATCACCGCCGCCAGCCCCGCCATCGCCGCCACGTTCATGACCCCGAGCGGGATCAGGACGATCATCAGCCCCCAGCAGCAGCCGACGCAGTAGAGCCCGTGGTGCGCGCCCACCCGCAGATCCTTCGCCCACGGCCGGAACCGCGCGTACCGCAACAGCTGGAACATCGGGCTGCGGCAGTGCCGCAGACAGACCCGCTTCAGCGGCCCGAACTGCTGGACTCCCGCCAGCAGGAACGCGCCCGCGCCGATCCAGCGCCCCGACTCGGGGTGGGTGTCGACCAGGTGCCCCGTCGCCGCCAGGGCCCCGTACACCAGCAGTCCGAACCCGGCCCAGGCCAGCAGATAGCCGCCGACGAATTCGGTGAGGCGCAGCGCACGGACACGGCCCGCGGTGCTGCGGTTGATCGCCTGTACCCAGGTGAGAGCCACGGGCGCCAGCGACGGCAGCATCATCGCCGCCATCATGACCACCCACAGGAGCAGGAAGAGCGGGAGCGCCAGACCCATGGTGCCCGGCTCCATCCCCATGTCGCGGGACTGCGCGGCCGTGAGCACCCACGCCAGAGCGGCGATCAGGGTCAGAAGAAGCCAGCCGAGGGCCAGATCACGCCTCGGCAGCAGGACCCCAGGCCGGGTGGGCTCCGGCGGGGCGAGCCGGAGATGCGGCACGGCATGCCTCCCAAGGACGCCCGCCGCTTCGGGGGCCGCGATGAGCACTCCGAAGACATCTCCAGCAGATCACAGAACCGCCGGCCTCAAAAGCGGAGGACCGGGACCCGGGCGGCAGCCCTCATGACAGTGACCGGGCCCACCCGGTGCGTCGACGACCGCGACGGAGGTCGCCCCAGGGCGACGTATGCGTGCCGGCGTCCCCATCAGTCCCTCCCGGTTCCCCTCGCCTCCGAAGGCCGCTTCGCTTTCGCGTCGGCGAGGAGCACCCTGGAAGTGACACCGCTCCGTACCGGAGAGGAGGAGCGAGATGGCTGAGCAGACCACCAGCAGCCCGCCCTGGCGCGTGGTCGGCGACTGGTTCGACACCTGCAAGTGCGCCATACCCTGCCCGTGCACATTCGCCCAGCCCCCGTCCGAGGGCGATTGCGAGGGCGTGCTTGCCTGGCACATACGCGAGGGACAGTTCGGGGATGTCCGGCTCGACGATCTGAATGTCCTGATGCTCGCGTCCTTCACCGGCAACGTGTGGACCGGCGAGCACACGGACCCGTATGCCGCCGTCTTCGTCGACGAGCGCGCCGACGACCAGCAGCGCGCCGCACTCGGCGCGATCTTCGGCGGGGAGGCCGGTGGCTGGCCACAGCAGTTCGTCGAGGTCTTCGGACCCGAGATGCGCGGCATGGACGTCGCTCCGATCACCGTCGAGGTCGACGAGGACCTGGGGGCGTGGCGCGCTGAGATTCCCGGCCGGGTGACCGCCCGGGCCGAGGCCCTCACCGGTCCCACCACAGCCGAGGGGGCACGGGTCCAGGTCCACAACGCCCCCGGTGCCGAGGTCGGCCCGGGACAGATTGCCACCTGGGGCCGGTCCACCACCGATCAGGCCGACGCCTTCGGCTTCAGCTGGAGCCGCAGCGGCAAGTCCAGCAAGTACTTCCCCTTCGATTGGAGCGGCCCCGACTGACGCGCGACCGGTCGGCGCTCCGGGCGGTCGGTCATCAGCTCAAGGTCACGCTGGACGAAGACTTCACTGGCCCACGGATCTGCGCGGCCGTCGTGGACCGGCTCACCTTCGGCGGCGACATCATCGGGACCGGCACCGACTCCTGGCGCCTTGCAGCTCCCAGCGGATGTGCCGGCCCGTGCACTGCTACGGCGAGGTGGGCGGGTGCGGGGAGCGGAGTACGAGCAGGGTGATCTCGCTGGGGGCGAAGACGCGGAACGGCGGGCCCCAGAAGCCGGTGCCGCGGCTGGTGTAGAGGAGGGTGCGGGGGCCGTGGTGGCTGAGGCCGGCGAGGGCGGGCTGGTCGATGCGGACGAGGTGGTGGAAGGGCCAGATCTGGCCGCCGTGGGTGTGGCCGGAGAGCTGGAGATCGATGCCGGCTGCTGCTGCCCGGTCGATGAACTTGGGCTGGTGTGCCAGGAGCAGGACGGGTAGGTCGGGGTCGGCGCCGTTCAAGGCTCCGGCGAGGTGGGCGCGGTGGCCGGCCAGGCCGGAGGACTCGGCGGTGACGTCGTCCACGCCGGCGACCACGAGGGTGTCGCCACCGCGTTCGAGCAGCAGATGGCGGTTGCGCAGCGGCTTCCAGCCCAGCTCGTCCATCAGGTCGACCCAGCCCTGGGCCTCGCTGTAGTACTCGTGGTTGCCCGTGACGTAGACACGGGCCCGAGTCGCCTGCACGGTACCGAGTGGGGCGGCCTGGGCGCGGCGGCGTTCGGCCGTGCCGTCCGCGATGTCGCCGGTGTGGCAGACCAGGTCGGCTTCCAGGGTGTTCACCGTCTCGCACACCCGTGCCGACCAGCGGGCGCGATCCAGCGGACCGTAGTGGGTGTCGGTGATGAGAACGACGCGGATGCCGTCCAACCCGGCGCCCAGGCGCGGGAGTTGCACGTCGAGTCGGCGCACGCGTGGCACACGGCGGGCCTCGGCGGACCCCCAGGCGAGCAGTACGGCGGTCACGCCGAGGACGGCCCACGTGACGATCCGGGCCCGGCCCTGACCGTCCTCGACGCCGGCCACGGTCAGGGCGAGCCGCAACAGGACGCCGAGCAGAACGGACCAGGTGAACAGGACCCAGCTGGCGCCCAGCAGGGTGTCACCGAAGATCGCAGCCCGGTCCTGGTGGCGCCGGCCGTGGCCGCGCACCATCGCCAGCGGCATACCGATGAGGCCGAGGGCGAACAGGGCGGCGCCGGCGAGCGTGACGGGCAGCGGCCAGTGCTGGCCGGTGTACAGGAGCACCCAGCAGGGCACGGCCCACAGCAGGACGGGGGCGATCAGGGGGATGTAGCGCATCAGGCGGTTCAGTCGGCTCTGCTGCGTCGCTCGCGCTTCGCCGTCGACGGGTCGGGTGTCGCTGGTGTCGGTCACGCTTCCCCTCCCTGACCAGGCTGCCGTCTCGCGCACTGTATCCGGTCGCCCTCGGGCCGGCCGCACCGGCGTTCACGAGCGCGGCCCCCTTGGGGCGAAGGGTTCTCTGCGGGATGGCAAGGCTCCACCGCGGACACCGCCCGTGTGCTCCGCCGATGAGACAGAGATTCATGTCGCGATTCCTTGGCGTTGGGTTGTCGTCCGGGATGCGGAATCGGGGGTCGGCCGGGCTGCGTCGACGGTCGCGGTCGGCGGGGACCACGGCCTCAGCGGTCAGCTTGAACTGCTGGTAGAGGCCCTTGTGGTAGGCGGCGGCGTCGAAGTACTGCGCTGCGCTGGGCTGATGTAGCGGCACCGAATCGGATTGGTTTCCCAACCAGGACCGGGCTGCCACACAATGTGTGACACCGTTGGTATGGCGTGTCTGACGAAGCCGTCATCGGACGCCAACAACGCCCTTGGTGCCGGACCGGCGCCCGCCGTTCGGAAGGCTCAGCAGGTGGCGACCGGGCTGTAACAGACGCAGCGATTTGCCGGTGCCGTCCGGTGCCGTCCGGTGCCGTCCGGTGTCAGTGGTGCATGAGCAGCATGATGGCCGTGCCCATGGCCGTCGACCCGTGCCAGAAGCGGTCGCAAGGGCCGCCGATGCCGATGGAGACGCCCACGTCGCCCGAGGCTCCGCGCAGTCTGGGCATGTCCCGGGTCAGCGACCGGAGAGCGTAGGTCAGAAGACAGAGCGTCAGCACGCCGGTGATCGCGTCGCCGGTCCGCGCGTCCGTGACGCCGCCATGCCTCACCGGCATCCACGCCATGGCGACCATGCCGACCGCGTAGGGCGACCTCCGCACGAGGCCGACCAGTCTGGGGCCACGGCGGCTCAGGACCGAGGTCAACGGGAACCACAGTGCCACGGTGGCGAAGAAGACCGTCTGCCCCGGCGGCGGCACTTCGCTGACCCGGTGCCACGGCATCACCGCCATGACCGACGCCATGACGGTGTGCAGGAGCTGGTCGCCTCGTTCGCGCCGCCCGAAGCCTCGTGGCAGCACGACCTGCCGCAGCGCGTAGACGGCCGAGGCCGCGAACAGCGCTGTCAGCATGCCGTACACGACATCAGTGGCGCTCATGCCTCACCGAGTTCTCCCACGGAGCGGACAGTCCTCGTTCGCAACCGCCTTGTACGGGGCCGGCAGTGGACAGTCAGTCGGTGGGGCGCGGGGCGCGGAGATGGGCCCGCTGGGCCAGTTCCTCCTCCGCGACCAGTTCGAGCATGGGCTTGCCCGGCGCGCACAGCATCGTCACGACGAACCGGGTGCGCGCGTCGGGCAGCGCGTTGCCGTCCTGGTAGTGGATCGCGTCGCCGCCGGGCTCCCAGAACGTCCCGCCCGTCTCGATCACGCGCTCGGGCTCGCCCTCGAGCTCGAAACGGACGGCTCCCTCGACGACGTAACCGAACGCCGGCCCCGAGTGGCGGTGGGGCGGGCTTCCCGGGTCTCCGGGCTCCCACTCGACGAAAATGGTCATCGCCGACGCGCCCTCGGGGACGGTGAGCGGTGCGGTGTCCTGCAGCATCTTCGCTGCCGTTTTCCATCCCTCCGAGTGGGTCTGCGGTCCGGTCCCCTGCGTCGCGTCCGTGTCCGACATGGGTCGGCCTCCCTTGGATTCACCCGGCCATGGCCGCCATGGCCGTCATGGTGATGACCGGGCTCCGCACGGATCTGTGACATCCGCGGCCACATCAGTGTCACAACATTGGGGTGGGTCCTGTCCTAGATGGTGTGAGGGACTTACGTCGCCGCGGCCTCACGAAGCCATCCGAGGGATCGTCGACCCCTCGACAGGAAGGGGCCCGAAATGCGAGTCGTTGTAGCAGGAGCCACCGGTCTGATCGGTTCCAGGACGGTCGCCAGGCTCCGGGACCACGGTGTGGAGGTCGTGCGCCTATCGCGCCACGACGGCGTCGACGTCACGACCGGAAAGGGCCTCACCGAGGCCATACGCGGCACCGACGTGGTGGTGGACGTCACCGACGCGCCCTCCCGCGGGGAGCTGGAGAGCCTGGAGTTCTTCGGCACGGCGACCCGCAACCTGTTGGAGACAGCGGCGGAGGCGGGCGCAGAACATCACGTGGTCCTGTCCATCGTGGGGGCCGAACGTCTGCAGGCGGGTTACTTCCGTGCGAAGGCACTGCAGGAGGAACAGGTGCGGCGCTCGCCCATGCCCTACTCCATCGTGCGTACGACGCCGGTTTTCGAGTCGGTGGAGTACATGGCGCGCGCGGCGACGTACGGAGACGCCGTCCATGTCGCGCCCGTACTGATCCGCCCCGTGTCGGCCGACGACGTCGCCGCCGAGATCGCCCATGTCGCCGTGGGAGTACCGCTGTTCGGTGTTCTGGAGGTCGCCGGTCCGGAGGAGCACCGCCTCGACGACCTCACCGCGAAGCTGCTGGCCGCGCGCGGCTACCTGTGGGACGTGGTCTCCGACGCCCACACCCCCTTCTTCGGCGCGATGCTCGGGCAGCGGGCGCTGCAGCCCGGGGCTGACGCCCACCTGGGGCACGAAACCTTCTCCGAGTGGCTCGCGCGGCGATGACGTCGGCGGCCCCCAGACGTCTCCTCCGCCCCACGCCCCACGCCCCACGACTTACGCCCGCCGCCCGCCGCCCGACGCCCTGACAGGAAACGGCCATGAGTGAGCTCGACCAACTACCCGACCAGGACACCGAGGAGACCGCCGAATGGCAGGCGTCACTCGACGCCGTCGTGCGGAACGCGGGGCCGGATCGAGCCGTGTACCTGCTGCGGCGGGTGCACGAGTTCGCGGCCCGGTCCGGCGTGTCCCTGCCCGGGCTCCTGTCCTCCGACTACATCAACACCGTCCCCGCGTCGGCCCAGCCGGCCTATCCCGGTGACCTCGCCATGGAGTCCAGGATCACCGCCCTGAACCGGTGGAACGCGGCGGCGATGGTGACCCGCGGCGCCCGGTTCGGGCTCGGCGGCCACATATCCACCTATGCCTCGGCGGCCTGGCTGTACGAGATCGGGTTCCACCACTTCTTCCAGGGCAAGGACGGCGGGGGAGGCTCGGGCGACCAGCTGTACTTCCAGGGGCATGCCTCGCCGGGCATCTACGCCCGTGTGTTCCTCGAAGGGCGCCTGAGCGAGGCGCAGTTGGACGGTTTCCGGCGGGAGGCCGACGGTCATGGACTGCCGTCCTACCCGCACCCCCGACGGCTGCCGTGGTTGTGGGAGTTCCCGACCGTGTCCATGGGGCTCGGCCCGCTCGCCGCCATCCACCAGGCCCGGTTCAACCGGTATCTGCACGCCCGTGGCATCAAGGACACCTCCGCATCGCGCGTGTGGGCCTTCCTCGGGGACGGCGAGACGGACGAGCCGGAATCGACGGCCGCGCTGGCGCTCGCCGCCCGGGAACAGCTCGACAACCTCACCTTCGTCGTCAACTGCAACCTCCAGCGCCTGGACGGGCCCGTGCGACCGAACTCCAAGATCGTGCAGGAACTGGAGGCCAGGTTCCGCGGAGCGGGCTGGAACGTGGTCAAGTCCCTCTGGGGCGAGGCCTGGGACCCCGTCCTGGGGCAGGACACCACCGGCGCCCTGGTCCACCGCCTCGGTGAGGTGCCCGACGCCCAGCTGCAGACGTACGCTGCCCGGGACGCCACGTACATCCGCGAACACTTCTTCACGGGCGACGCGCTCTCCGGTCTCGCCGCCGGGCTGAGCGACAGCCGGCTGACCGAACTGTTCGGCAGTTCCCGGGGCGGGCACGAACCGCTCAAGGTCTACGCCGCCTACCGGGCGGCCGTCGAGCACCGGGGCGCGCCGACGGTCGTCCTCGCCCAGACGGTGAAGGGGCACACGCTCGGCTCGGCCTTCGCGTCGCGCAACGCCAACCACCAGATGAAGAAGCTGACCATGAAGCAGTTCCGCGAGATGCGTGATCTGCTCGAACTCCCCATCCCCGACAGCGCGTTGAGCGGCGACCTGGTGCCGTACCGGCACCCGGGCGAGAACTCGGAGGAGGTGCGGTACCTGCGCGAGCGGCGGGCGGCGCTGGGCGGCCCCGTCCCGGTGCGCAGGGTGGTCGCGAAACCGCTGAGGCAGCCGCCGGCCCGCCCGTTCGAAGCCCTGGAGAGGGGCTTCGGCCATCAGGAGGTGGCCACCACCATGGCCCTGGTCCGCCTGGTCAAGGACCTGATGCGGGATGAGGAGACGGGACGGCGCTGGGTGCCGATCATCCCGGACGAGGCCCGCACGTTCGGCATGGAGTCCCTGTTCCCGACGGCCGGGATCTATTCGCCGGACGGCCAGACCTACGAACCGGTCGACGCTGAGCAGCTGCTGTACTACAGGGAAGCAAAGAACGGCCAGTTGATCGACGAAGGCATCACCGAAGCCGGTTCCATGGCCGAGTTCACCGCCGCGGCGACCTCGTACGCCACCCACGGTGAACCCATGATCCCGTTCTACATCTTCTACGCCATGTTCGGTTTCCAGCGCACCGGCGACCAGTTCTGGGCGCTCGCCGACCAGATGGGGCGCGGGTTCGTCATCGGGGCGACGGCGGGCCGTACCACGATGACGGGCGAGGGGCTTCAGCACGCCGACGGGCATTCCCATCTGCTGGCGTCCACGAATCCGGCCGCCGTGTCCTACGACCCGGCCTTCGCGTACGAGATCGCGGTGATCGTGCGGGAGGGGCTGCGCCGTATGTACGGCGACCGGCCCGAGGACGTCTTCTACTACCTCACGGTCTACAACGAACCCAAGGAGCAGCCGGCGATGCCCGCCGGGCCCGGGGTCGAGGAAGGCATCGTGCGGGGCTTCTACCTGTTCCGGCAGGCCGAGCCCGCCGGAACAGCACCACGGATCCAGCTGCTGGCCTCCGGTACGGCCATCCACTGGGCGCTGAACGCCCAGGAGTCGCTGCTGTCCCAGTGGGGCGTCCATGCCGACGTCTGGTCGGTGACGTCCTGGACGGAGCTGCGCCGCGACGCGCTGGACGCCGACCGGGCGCGGCTGCGGGGCGAGGAGCGCGTCCCCTATGTGACGGCGGCGCTGGCGGACGCGCCCGGGCCGGTCCTGGCGGTCAGCGACTGGATGCGGCAGGTGCCCGACCAGATCAGCCAGTGGGTCGGCCACGACTACTCGTCGCTGGGCACGGACGGCTTCGGGCTGTCGGACACCAGGGACGCCGTACGGCGCTACTTCCGGGTGGACGCCGAGTCGATCGTCGTCGCGGCCCTGGACAGTCTGGCACGTGCCGGCGCGATCGGTACGGAGACGGTCGTGCGGGCGCGCGACCGGTACGGCCGGCGCGAGCGAACGTCGTGACCTCGCCGTCGGTCGATTCTCCCGGATTGTGGTCGGCCTCCCGTGCGATGATGATTGCGGAACTGGAGAAGAACGGTTTCATCGCGCTGCCCGAACGGCCGGATCCTTCCGTCCTGGCTGTGCGCCTCGTACGGCCATGACATGTTCTGCCAGGTGGCGCCCCGCCCGCCGTACCATGGGCAAGCGCTTGCGAGAACGGGGTCGGAACTGAAGGCGGCACGCATGGGTAGCGGGGACGACACGGGCTCCCTCGACGAGGCGACGAACGTGTTCATGACCGCGCGTCCCCATCTCTTCGGCATCGCCTACCGAGTCCTCGGCAGCACCACGGAGGCCGAGGACGTGCTCCAGGAGGCGTGGCTGCGGTGGCAGGGCACCGACCGTGACGTCGTCCGCGAGCCGAAGGCGTTCCTCGCCACCGTCACCGCCCGTCTGGCGCTCAACGTGGCCCAGTCCGCCAGGGTGCGGCGCGAGTCGTACATCGGGCCCTGGCTGCCGGAGCCGGTCGACACGCGCGCGGATCCGCAGTTGGGCGCCGAGCGGGCCGAGGCGCTCGACACGGCGGTGCTCTTCCTGCTGGAGCGGCTCAACCCCGTGGAAAGGGCCGCTTACGTTCTGCGGGAGGCCTTCGACTACCCCTACCAGCAGATCGCGGACATGCTGGAGACCAGCGAGACCAATACGCGCCAGCTGGTCAGCCGCGCGCGCAAGCACATCTCGTCGGAGCGCCGCAAGCCCGTCGAGGCCACCGAGCACCGACGGCTGATGGAGGTGTTCCTCACCGCGGCACAGACCGGCGATCTGGCCGTGCTCGAAGGCATCCTCGCCGACGACGTGGTCAGCTACACCGACGGGAACGGGCTGCGTGGGGCATCCAGGATTCCGGTCGTCGGTCTGGTGCACGTCTCCAGGTACCTTGCCGCCTTCGCCCCGCGCTTCTGGCCGCAGAAGGAGATCCACTGGGTCGAGGCCAACGGCGGGCCGGCCGCCCTCGTCTCGGCCGGCGGGACGGCCGTGGTTCTGCTGACCCTCGACATCTCGGAACGCGGCATCGAGCGGGCCATGTGGGTCATGAATCCGGAAAAACTGGCACCCTACGTGGCGTCCCTGGACGGTGGCGCCACGTTCTCCTCCTGAACGCCGCCGTGCGCGTCACAAGAGCGACGGTGACCGTGACCGTGACCGGCAGGACGGCGACCCACGGGCGGGCCTCGGGGAGGGCACGCTCGGACGACGGAACCTCGACCGGGCGCTGAGCCTTATCGCGCGACAGGCCGCGCTCGATCCCACCGCGATATCCGTCGTGGCGGCCGTGGCGTTCGGCCGCAATCCGCAGAACGGCGGCTACGTCCTGCGCATCGACCTCGTCGTCGGCCGGCCGGGCGTCGCCCCCGGACGTCGCTGCCTCACTCCCGCACCGGGCCGACGCGTTGTGCCCGTACGCGAGGACGGCCTGGCGCGGCACGCCGACCACCGTCACGCCGGCCTTCCGGGGCCAAGACGGCCCCGAGGCGTCACAGATCGCGGGACTGTCCGGTCCTACTGGGTGACGACCCCAGCGATCGGAGTGGACCGTGGCTGTCACCGAACAACGTCTTGCCACCATGGTGCTGGTGATCGGCACCGGAGGCGCCGGCCTGCGAGCGGCGATCGAACTGGCCGAGGCCGGCATCGACGTCCTCGCCGTCGGCAAACGCCCCAAGGAGGACGCCCATACGGCACTGGCGGCCGGCGGCATCAACGCGGCACTGGCCACCATGGACCCCGAGGACAGCTGGCAGCAGCACGCCGCCGACACCCTCAAGGAGAGCTACCTCCTCGCCGATCCCCGCACCGTGGAGATCGTCGCCCAGGGCGCCGCCCGGGGCATCGACGATCTGGAGCGCTACGGCATGGCCTTCGCCAGGGAGGAGGACGGCCGGATCTCCCAGCGCTTCTTCGGCGCGCACAAGTTCCGCAGGACCGCCTTCGCCGGCGACTACACCGGTTTGGAGATCCAGCGCACCCTCATCCGGCGCGCGGAGCAACTGGACATCCCTGTCCTGGAAGGCGTGTACATCACCCGGCTGCTGGTGCACGAGGGCACCGTGTTCGGCGCGTACGGCTTCGACCTCACGAGCGGACGGCGCTACCTGATCCACGCCGACGCGGTCGTCCTGGCCGCCGGGGGCCACACGCGCATCTGGCGGCGTACCTCCTCGCGGCGCGACGAGAACACAGGGGACTCCTTCCGCCTGGCCGTGGAGGCCGGGGCCAGACTGCGCGACGCCGAGCTGGTGCAGTTCCACCCGTCCGGCATCATCGAACCGGAGAACGCCGCCGGCACCCTGGTCAGCGAGGCCGCCCGCGGCGAGGGCGGCATCCTGCGCAACGCGCTCGGGGAACGCTTCATGGCCCGCTACGACCCCGAGCGCATGGAGCTGTCCACCCGTGACCGCGTGGCCCTGGCCGCGTACACGGAGATCAGGGAAGGGCGCGGCACGCCCAAGGGCGGCGTGTGGCTCGACGTCTCCCACCTGCCCCGGCAGACGATCATGACGCGCCTGCCCCGCGTCTACCAGACCCTGCTGGACCTGCAGATGCTGGACATCACCCGCGATCCGATCGAGATCGCGCCCACCGCGCACTACTCGATGGGCGGTGTGTGGGTGCGCCCGGAGGACCACAGCACCGACGTCCGTGGCCTGTACGCCATCGGCGAGGCGTCGAGCGGGCTGCACGGCGCCAACCGCCTCGGCGGCAACAGCCTCATCGAGCTGTTGGTGTTCGGCCGCCTCACCGGTCAGGCGGCCGCCGCGTATGCGCAGTCCCTCAAGGCGCAGCCGCGGTCGGCGTCGGCCATCGCGGAGGCCCGCGCGGAGATCGACGAACTCCTCGCCGCCGACGGGGCCGAGAACGTCCGTGCCCTGCAACGCGCCATCCGCGACACCATGACCGAGCACGCGGGCGTCGTACGCGACGAGGACGGCCTGCGCGCCGGACTGGCGGAACTCGCGGTGATCGAGAAGCGCATGGAGGCCGTCGGCATCCACCCGGACATCGCGGGCTATCAGGACCTCGCACACGCCTTCGATCTCAAGTCGGCCGCGCTCGCGGCCCGGGCCACCCTCGAATCGGCCCTCGAGCGTCGCGAGACGCGCGGCTGCCACAACCGCAGCGACTACCCCGGCCTGGATTCCGCTCTGCAGGTGAATCTCGTGTGGTCCCCGACGACGGGCGTCACCCGCGAGAGCATTCCGGCCGTTTCCGACGAGATTTCCTCGCTGATGGAGGAAGTCTCGACCGCGGGCAAACTCGTCGAATAGGGGTTGTCACAAAAAGAGCCCGTGCCCGGTCTCTACTGGTACAGGCATCAGGGAAACCCGAAAGGAATTCCGTCATGAAGGTCGTAGTGATCGGTGGAACCGGGCTCATCGGCTCGAAGGTGGTCGCCAGGCTCGGCGAGCACGGGCACGAGGCGGTCGCGGCGGCGCCCAACACCGGCGTCAACACGTTGACGGGCGAGGGGCTGGCCGAAGTCCTGCAGGGCGCGTCGGTGGTGGTCGACGTGTCGAACTCGCCCTCGTTCGAGGACGAGGCCGTCATGGACTTCTTCCGCACATCGACGACCAATCTGCTGAAGGCGGAGACCGAGGCGGGCGTGGCGCATCACGTGGCACTGTCCGTGGTCGGCACCGAGCGCCTCCAGGGGAGCGGGTACTTCCGCGCCAAGCAGGCCCAGGAAGACCTGATCAGGGCGTCCGGCAACCCCTACTCCATCGTGCACGCCACCCAGTTCTTCGAGTTCGCGAAGGGACTCGCCGACGGGGTCACCGAGGGTGACACCGTGCATCTGCCCGACGCCAAGATCCAGCCCATCGTCTCCGACGACGTGGCCGCGGCCGTCGGCCGCACCGCGGTCGGGGACCCGGTGGGTGGCGTGGTCGAGGTCGCCGGTCCCGAAGCGTTCCAGCTCGAGGAGTTCATCCGCATGGGACTCACCGCCCAGAACGACCCCCGCAAGATCGTCACGGACCCGCAGGCGACGTACTGGGGCGCCGAGCTGCAGGAGAACACGCTTCTGCCGGGCGCCGACGCACACATCGCCGGCACGAGGTTCGCCGACTGGCTCGCACAGCAGAAGTAGGCATTGTTTCGGGTGGCCCATTCCTCCCGGACGGGCCACCCGAGCCTTTCAACGAACGGCTCACCGGATTCCGCCGCAAGCCCATCGACATGTGCGCGATCGTGGCGCTGTCCGCAGAAGCGGCAGAACTGCAGACCGGGCACCGGCGCGTCCTCGGGGGACCGCGAGTCGGTGAGCATTTAGGCCGACGTCGCCTCGCCTTCGAGCTGCATGGTGCGGATTTCCTTGCGGGAGGAGATGCCGAGCTTCGAGAACACCTTGCGGAGGTGCCATTCGACCGTGTGGGGGCTGATGAACAACTGGGCGCCGATCTCGGGGTTCGTGAGCCCGTCGCCGGCGAGACGAGCGATCTGCGCCTCCTGCGGAGTGAGGGCTTCATGCGTCGCGGCGGTGCGTTTACGAACCTTCGCTCCCGTGGCCTGCAGCTCGCGTCGCGCACGCTCCGCGAATGCCTCGGCCCCGATCTGGCTGAGCATCTCGTGGGCGGCGGCCAGGTGAGCACGGGCGTCTGCGCGGCGGTTCTCGCGGCGAAGCCACTCGCCGTAGAGAAGCTGGACGCGTGCGAGCTCCGTCCGGACCTCGGTGTTGCCGAGCCGCTCGATCGCCTCCCGGTACAGAGCGTCGGCGGCCTGCCCCTCGCTCACCAGCGCACGGACCCTGGCCGAGGTGCCAAGAGCCCAGTCGGTGCCGCTGGCCTGCGCCATGTCATGGATTGTCTGGACCGTCTCGGTTGTGTCTTCCGGTCTTCCGAGTCGTGCTGATGCCTCGATGAGCTCAACCATCGACTGGAGGTACAGGCCGAGTTCCTGTGGGTTCTCACAACCGCGCTTGGCGGCCGCATAGGCCTCCTCGTATCGGCCGAGGCCGTTGTAGAGCACCGCCGCCGCCCACTGCGTCGCGGTCACCACCTTGCCCTCCCCTCGCAGGAGGAGGTCTTGGGTGATTGCCTCGATCGCCTGCTGGGTCTCCGACTCTCGGCCCTTCCACGGCTCGACGACCAGCGCCCCGTAGTGCGCGAAGAATCTGCTGCCGGTCGCCTCGCCGATTGCGGTCGCCTCCACGACAAGGGAGTCGGCGCCGGCGAGGTTGCCTGCGAAGACCCGATTCGACAGGCGCAGCAGGAGAGCCGACGGCAGCACGGACAGAGTTCCCGTCTCGCGTGCCAGGTCGACCAACCCCGCCGAGAGCACGGACCAGCTCTCGAAGTCCCACGTGCTGTGAGCCAAGCGGCATGCGAGCGGGAGCCAGCCGAGACCCTCTTCCCTCGAGACCTCGTCGGTGCGGAATGCGGCCAGCGCCTCGAGCAGCATCGGCGTGCCTGCGGCGTAGCCCTCCGTGACCACCCGTGCAAGGCCCGCCAGAAGCAGATCGTCGCGTGTCGGCTCAGCGGGCCTCGGTGCCCTCAGTACGGCCTTCGCCACTGCGAGGACGCCGCCCTTCGGGAGCCGGCCGGCGGTGAGAGCCGCGTAGATCGCGTCGCGGTAGGTTTCGCGGGCGCGCCGTGCGTCAAGCGGTTCGAGTCGCTTGGCCGCCTCGAGCAGCAGCGGCAGACCTGCGCTGGCGCTCTTCGACGCAGACATGATCTGACCGCGCAGCAGTTTCGACTGTGCAGCTCCGAGCTCGTCGAGGGGACCCAGCTCCGCCGCGTCCGCCAGCGCCCGCGCCGCGTCGAACGCGCCGGCCTGATACTTGGCCTGCGCCGCCGCCAACGCCCTGGCTCCGCGGCGTGCGGGGTCCGGGGTCAGCTCGGCAGCCCGATCGAGGAAGGTCGCCGCCGCGGCGATTCCGCCACGCGCCTGCGCCCGGTCCGCCGAGCGCTCCAGCTCGGCGGCAACCGTCTCGTCAGGCCCGGCCGTCGCACGCGCCAGATGCCACGCCCGACGATCAGGATCGAGCCGGGCATCGGTCGCGTCTGCCAACGCTCTGTGCACCTCGCGACGGCCGTCCAGGCCCGCCGCGCGATACGCCGCCGAGCGCACCAGCGGGTGCCGGAAGCGCACCCAAGTGCCGAAAGTGATCAACCCCGATGCCTCGGCGTGCTCCACGGCGGCGTCCACGACGATCCCGAGCCGCTCGGCCGCACGCCTCAACAGCGTCACGTCGCCGACGGCTCGGCGGCGGCGGTGAACAGCAGGCGTTGCGTCTCGGCCGGGAGGGACCGGACGCGGCGGAGGAAGCCCTGCTCGATCTGGCTCGACAACGGCCGCGCGTCGGGACGCACGAAGCCGTCGGTCAGGTCCATCGGGGCCAACCCGCGAGGCAGCTCGAGCAGGGCCAGCGGGTTGCCGCGCGTCTCGGCGACGATGCGGTCGCGCACCCGCTGGTCGAGGGGCCCGGTGACGACCGAGTCGAGGAGTGTTCGGGAGTCGCTCTCGGTCAGGCCCGTCACGGGCAGATCGGGTAGATCGGGTAGATCGGGCGGGCCGGCAACTGGCTCGCCGGCGGTCGGCTCGCGGACGGCGAAGACGAGCACGACCGACTCCGCGAGCAGCCGACGGGCAACGAACTCCAAAGTCTGCGCCGACACGCGATCCAGCCACTGCGCGTCGTCGACGAGGCAGACCAGCGGTTGGTCACCGCCGGCAGCCGCGAGGAGGCTCAGCGTGGCCAGGCCCACGAGGAACCGGTCTGGTGCATCACCACCACGCAGCCCGAACGCCGTGCAGAGTGCGTCGCGTTGAGGCTCGGGAAGACTGTTGATGCCGCCCAGCAGGGGGGTGCAGAGCTGATGCAGGCCGGCATAGGAGAGCTCCATCTCGGACTGGACGCCTGCAGCCCTGACGATGCGACATCCGGCGGCGTGCTCGAAGACGTAGTTCAACAGCTCGGTCTTCCCGATGCCCGCCTCACCGCGCAGGACCAGGACCCCACTTCGCCCCGACCTGGCGTCTGCCAAGAGGCCGTCCAGGACCCGGCACTCGTTTCGCCGCCCGAGGAGTCCGGCGAGTGGACCGCGGCTCGTCATGGCAGCCTCCGTGGTCAGGATGGACCGGCGTTCGTACGTACGTCTCCGGATCGCTGCGGCCGGATTCGTGGGCGGTCAGTGCCCCGGTGGCGGGTGCGTCGGTGGGTGCGGTCGGTGGCCGGCTGCGTTCGGCGTCGCTGTCGCCGTCGGCACCCGAATGGCCATGGCCTGCTTGACCAGCGGCAGAGTGAAGCATAGGGGCTGGTTGCAGATACCGCATCCTTGGGCATTGGTCACCCTTGGTGGCGATATAGACGCATAACGGCACCCTTCGACGTCAGCGAAACGGCCCCGACCTGCCGCCTTTCAAGCGACTGACCTACGGAGCAGAGGAGCCGGTCGTGGACGGACCGGGCAGCCGCGGTATGGGGGACACGAGGCTGCAGCGAGCCTGTGTCACAAGATCCGGGAGTTCCCGGTCTTGAGGGGTAAGCCGACGCCCCTGCCGTGTGCGGGGCCGTGCGAGTGAGAGGGAGGATGTCGTATGGACCAGGGCGATGCGGTGCCGATCGCCGAGTTGTGGGAGGAACGTCGGTTCCTGCTCGACGTCGCCCGCTGGATGCTGGGCGACCCGGGTGCGGCGGAAAGCGTCGTCGACGAGGCGTATCACCGGTGGTACGGGCTGTCCGATGCGGCGCGCCGACAGGTCACCGTTCCCCGGTCCTGGCTGGCGAAGACCGTGGGCGGGATCTGCCTGGGCCGGCTCGCACTGCCCGGCTGGGGCGCGGTCGGCCACGGAGAAGGGCACGGGGCACGGCCGTCGGAGGTGGAGGCCGGCCGGGTCGTGCTGAACGCGCTGGAGTCGCTGTCGACGGCCGAGCGCGCGGCGTTCGTGTTCCGCGCTTTCGGGATGGCCCCCGGCACGGTCGCCGACATCGTGGGCCGCTCGGAGCCCGAGCTCGCCGAGCTCGCCGACCGGGCCAGGAAGTGGCTGCGGCTGCAGCGGACCCGCTCCACGACACCGCAGCAGCATGACGCCGTCGCGCGCGCCGTGCGCCGGGCGTGCGTCACCGAGGACGGCGAGCTGCTCACGTCGTTGCTGTGCTCGGACGTCACGGCGTTCTTCGACGGTGGCGGCAAGGTACGGGCTCTGACCGGACCGGTCCACGGCAGCCGACCGGTCGCCGACAGTGTGCTGACGCTCCTGGCCCGCCGTCCGCGTACCACCCTGGCCACCCATTCCGTCAACGGCCGGACCGGCCTCGTCGCCCGCTACGGCCGCCAGGTCGCCGCCGTCATCAGCCTCGACGTCGCGAACGACCGCGTCGCCCAGGTCTGGGTCATGCTCAACCCCGACAAACTGCGGTCCTGGAACCAGTCCCGTGCCGACGGCGGCGCCGACTCGGACGAGAGCCCGGGACAGTGAAGGGGACGTCACGCCGCCGCCGTTCACACACCGTCCGGCACGGCGCCGGGCGACGTCGTCACATGGGAACGCGCATCGAGAAAGGCGGCGATCCTGCTCGGAGCGAAGAGCCAGAGCACCTGGTGAACGCCTTACTCCGAGACGGTCGCGGCCATGAAAGCGAGGGTTCGGCCGTCCCGGTGGACCACTACGCCCGTAGAGCCGTCGGCATCGACCAGTTCGGGCACCGCCTCCCGCCGGAACTGCCGATAAGTTCGTCTCAGCGGCCCGGACGGGAGACCTGGCGTCACTGGATGGCGGCCCAGCAGGCGACGACGAGCACGGGCTGACGATCTTCCGCACATTGACGAGGCTGAGCTGGAGCATGTCGGCGATCTAGGCGTAGGCGCAGTCGAACGCCTCGCGCAGCACATAGGCGGCGCGCTCGACGGGAGTCAGTCTCTCCAGCACCGGCAGCAGCGCCGACTCCACTGCCTCCGCGTGCTGCGCGCCGACACACAGCATCGAGGCCACCGCCGAGGGGCTTCAGGAGGAACCTGCCCGGCTACAGATCCAGAAGCGGGCGCTGGAAAGGGAGTTGGCCGCGGGCGTGGCTCATCTCGGGTCGGTCGGGCGTGCCTTCGCCGCCGAGCCGATCATGGCGCACTTCTCCAAGGTCGCTGACGTCGACGTACGCGCCCGTGATGTCGCGGCGGCGCTCGACCGTGACGCCGACAGCGGAAGCGTCAACGCGGTCCGCAGCACACCCGATCGCCTCGTCGCCTGCTCCCGCATCCAGCGCGCCGGCAGGGGCCTGCATCGCACATGGCGTTCTCAGGACCTGTCCGGCGGCGCACGCCGGTCAACGCAACGAGCCCAGGATCACCACGACGCACGCGATCATCGCCAGAGTGATCAGCGCCATCGCGACAAGTGTTCCCCGCAGCCATTGCCGGATCCGAACGTGGTGTTGCGCTTCCATCGCCTCGACGCGCTCGGCGATGTGGTCGGTCACCATGTGGGCGACGTGTTTCTGCTCGTCGACGTACCACTGCCCGATGTCCCGCTTCTGCTCGGGGGTGAGCCCCTCCACGCGCGCGGTGAGGTCCGCCACGCGGCGGCGCGTCGCTCCCATATGAGCCTCCTGATACAGGAAGCCCTCGATGTCGGTCAGGCCGCGGGCGGCCTCCTCACGTGCGGCCATGGCGTACCCCCGATGGAAACGAGAACTCCACATGGTCATGCCGTGCTGCCTTCCTTCGTACGGCCGGCACCCGGGTCCTGCGTCCGCCCACTCGTGACGAAGGCGTCCCGCGGGCGCTGCACGGAGGCGAGAGACACGAGATCCCGGCCTGTGAGAGCCGCCGTGAGCCAGACCGCCAGAACGCGGATCTTGCGCTCCCAGCTGGGCACCGCCAGCACGTGATAGCCCCGGTGCATCAGCCATGCCGGGAATCCCTTGATGACGATGCCCTTGTACTGGAAGACGCCCCGCCCAAGGCCCAGCGTCGCCACCACGCCCAGGCTGCTGTGGCGGTAGTTCCGGACCCGCTTCCCGCGCAGGTCGGCCACGAGGTTCTTGGCGAGGCGCCGACCCTGCCGTACGGCGTGCTGGGCGTTCGGTACCGTGCGTGCGCCCGGCACCGGCGAGGCCAGGTCGGGAATGGACGCGTCGTCCCCGGCCGCCCACACGTTCGACACCGGCTCGCTGTCCGTGCCCACGCGCAGATCGGGGCGGACCAGGAGCAGGCCGCGCTCGTCGACCGGCAGGTCCGTGTGGTTGTGCACGACCGGGTTCGAGGCGTTGCCGGCGGCCCAGACGATCAGCGTGGAGTCGTACTCCTCTCCGTCGGAGAGGAGTACGTGGCCGTCCTCGGCGGACAGCAGTTGCGTGTTCAGGTGGACATGTGCGCCGCGACGTTCCAGGTGACGCACCACCCAGGCACCCGGTTTGTCGCTCACCTCGGGCAGGATGCGGCCCCGGGCCTCGACCAGATGGAAGGACAATTCGTCCATGCTCAGCTCCGGATACGACCTGAGCATGGCGGTCGCCAGCGACAGCAGCTCGCCGAAGCCCTCGACGCCGGAGAACCCGCCTCCCACGAACGTGACGGTGAGCAGCTTTCGCCGCTCGGGGCCGGGCGGCAGCGACGCGGCCTGGTCGAACGCGGTCATCAGCCGGTCACGGATCGCCACGGCCTCCTCCACGTGCTTGAGGCCGATGGCCCGCTGCGCCAGTCCGGGGATGGGGAAGGTGCGGGTCACGGCGCCCGCGGTGACCACGAGGATGTCGTAGCGCAGCTCGTAGGCGTCTCCGCGCACCGGGCGGACGGTCACTGTACGGTCCGCGTCACGGATCTCGGTCACGGTCCCCGCGATCAGCCGGGTACGACTCAGATGCCGCCGCAGTGAGACGACCGCGTGACGCGCCTCCACCGAACCGGCCGCCACCTCCGGCAGGAAGGGCTGATAAGTCATGTACGGGCGCGGGTCGACGACCGTGACCCGCGCCTCGCCCGGACGCAGCTTCTTCTGCAGGCCCCATGCGGTGTAGAAGCCCGCGTAGCCGCCGCCGACGATCAGAATCTCTCGCATGATTCCCTCTGCTTTGTTGTCCGTCACCAGATAGACCGCGCAGGCCGCGCGGATGTGACACGCAAGGCGACTCAGGCAGTGAATTCGGATGCCTGCTTCGCGTTGTCGCCTGTCGCCGTTTCGCCCACGGCCACGGCGTTCACCGCCTTGTGGATCTCGATGGTGAGCGTGTGCACGAGTTCCGTCAGTTCCGTGTTGTGACGCAGTTCGAGTTCCTGTGCCTCGTAGTCGTGGTCGGCCTTCTTGCGGGTGAACTCGGCCTGTCGGTTCTGGCCGATCATCACGAACGTGGACAGGAAGATGGCCTCGAGCGAGACGATCAGCGTGAGCGTCTGCCACGGGCTCTTCTCCACCCCGACCATCCATGCTGCGAACAGGACCATGTGGATGTAGACGAACCACATCGATCCGGCGAACCGGGTGATCCAGTCGGCGATCCGCAACTGAACGTCCTCGGCACGCTCCTTCTGCACCGCGAGGTAGGCAGGGTGCTTGCGCGCCGGGGACGGGGTCTGCGACCTCGTCCGGCGCCGGTGCGTCCGGCTCGGAAGACCTCTATCGACGCGACTCACCGGGGTTCCTCAGGATGTGTCGGACGGCTGCGTCCATGTCCAGGTGGCGTCCCTCGGTACCGGCGGGCACCATCGCCAGGGTTCTCCGCAGGAAGGCCTCCAGGGCTCGCGCCGAGGCGGTCACGACGACCGCCCCCTGCTTCGGACACGGGCACAGCGCGATGTGCACCCTGCCCGTCCACGGGCGCACGGAAGGCCAGACCTGGATGTCGCCGACGCCGACGAGCTTCTCCAGACCGTCCAGGAGGAGATCGCGGCCGACCACCCAGCGCACGGTGGCGTCAGTGCACATGTGGAACGTCAGGGACACCGCGTAGGGATCGGCTCTGCCGTAGGACAGATCAAGCATCACGGGCCGGTCCACTCCTTCGGGGACGACCAGGCGGACAAGCATCCGGCACACCACCAGAGTGAAACTGTCGGGTTCTCTCATCACATCACCGCTCGGCAAACCGGTGGGATCAAGGGGGCTCGGAGGGCACACGGTGTGTTGCGTCGTGCGCCCGCCAGTGTGATTCAGGGACATCACGATTCTGCGAGGCCCCCGTGGGTTCGCACCATCAGTCAAATGACCCGCGAGTCGCCGCCGCAGTCACGTTACTGATGTTCGTCCTCGCGGGCCGGGTGCACGGTGAGCCCCAGCTTTCCCGCCGTGCAGCGGGAAGGACGGCACAACGTACGGAGTACCCATGTCACTCGGCTCGCGCGTCGAACGGCTGCCCCGAACCCCTGCGGGACGCCTGCCCTCACGATGGCCGCAGCACCGTCCCACACCGGCACCACGCAGGGCCGTGCCCGAACCGTCGAGTGACAGGGTGCGGTTGGAGGCGGATGGGAGTCCCCCGGAGGTGGTGGGCCGTGCGCGGCAGCTCCAGGAGATCAAGGCGCTGCTCGGGCCGGGAACGGCCGCGGGCCGTGCCCTGCTGCTCTCCGGGGAGCCGGGTGTGGGCAAGAGCGTGCTGCTCGGTGAGGTCGCCAGGGCGATGTCCGGCGTGGGCGCCCAAATTCTGTCGGCCGTCGGCGTCCGGTTCGAGGCCGAACTCGCCTACGCCGGTCTTCACCAGTTGCTGTTGCCGCTGAACGACCGGTTCGAGCACCTGGGAGACACACATCGGAAGGCTCTGCTCGGTGCGCTGGGTTACGGCGGCGATCCGGTGCCCGACGGGCTTCATGTCTGCGACGCGGTGCTCTTCCTGCTGCGCCGAGCGGCAACCGAACGCACCGTGTTCATCGTCGTGGACGACCTCGCCTGGCTCGACCGGGCCAGTTCGGCGGTGCTGGGCTTCGTCGCCCGTCGGCTGTCGGGAAGCCGTATAGGATTTCTCGCCGCCTCCAGATCGGGAGCCGAGACCCCTTTCGATCGGGCCGGGCTCGCCGAGTACGAGCTGCCGCCGCTGAGTCACGACGCGGCCACGGAACTGCTCAGAGCCCGCTTTCCGGAGCTGGCCGCACCTGTACGGGACCGCGTCCTGGCGCAGGCGCAGGGCAATCCGCTGGCGCTCGTGGAGCTGCCCGCCGCGCTGAGCGACCCGCAGCGCGGCGCGTTGGCCGATCTGCCTGACGTACTGCCCCTCTCCCCACGTGTTCGGCGCCTCCACGTTCCGCGCGTGGCCGGCCTTCCGGCCGAATCGCGCCGGATCCTGCTGCTCCTCGCCCTCGACGACACCGGGGATTCCGGTGTCCTGCGGGCCGGATCGGAGGAGCTGAAGGTTCTTACGGCGCTGGCGGCGGAATCGGACCGCCTGATCACCGTCGACGGCACGAACCGCCGGGTCGCCTTCCGGCATCCGCTGATGAGGGCCGCGGTTGTCGAGACCAGCACCCTGACCGAGCGCTGCCAGGCTCATCGCGCGCTCGCCGAGATCCGCGCGGAGTCACCCGAGCGGCGGGCCTGGCACCTGGGCCGGGCAACTCTCGTTCCCGACGAGCGTATTGCCGCCCTGCTGGAGGAGGCCGGGCATCGCGCCGCCCGACGAGGTGACGCCACGGCAGCGGTCGCCACCTTCACCAGGGCCGCCGAGCTGAGCCCCCGTCCCGTGGACCGAGGACGCAGGCTGACCTGGGCCGCCTACCTCGCTGCCGAGGCGACCGGCGAGCTGCGCGCGGCGTCGGAGCTCCTCGACCGCGCCCGGCGCGCGGACCCGGATCGCACCGGGTCTCCGCTCACCGCCGCCACGGCGTCGCTCCTCCTGCTCAACGGCGGTGACGGCGACGTCGACATGGCTCACCGCCTCCTGGTGGAGGCCGTCGGGACCGGCATCCACGGACACGACGCAGAGGACGACGCAGAGGACGACGCCCTCATCGAGGCACTGCACATCCTGCAGCTGGTGTGCTGGTCCGGTGGTCGCGATGCCCTGTGGGAACCCTTCCACGCCGCCCTCGACCGTCTGAAGCCGGCTGCTCCGCCCCTGCTCTCCGCCTGCGGCAAGACACTGGCGGACCCGGCCCGCACCGGCTTGGCCGGCCGCCAGGAACTCGACTCGATCCTCGCCGGCATCCGCAACGAGGGGGACCCGGGGCAGATCGTCCGCGTCGGTGCGGCCGCCGTCCACTCCGACCGGCCCGCAGAGCTACGGGACGTCTCCTGGCGTGTGGTCAGGCGGGGACGCCGGGGCGGCCATGTCCGCCGGCACATCGACGCGCTCATGCACCTGTGCCTGCAGGACTTCCCGACCGGCCGGTGGGACGAGGCCGAAACGCTGGCCGACGAGGGGCTGAGGGTCTGCGAGGAACGCCAATACCCGTTCTTCTCCTGGTATTTCGAGTACCACCAGGCCCTGCTCGCCGCCGTCCACGGGCACTTCGAAGAGAGCCGGAGCCTGTCCGACCGGATCACGCAGTGGGCCGTGCCTCGCGGGGTCCTGGGGGCGGTGGCCTTCGCCGACCACGCCCGCGTCCTCGCCGAACTCGGTGCGGGCGACTACGAATGTGCGTACCGCCACGCCGTGGCGATCAGTCCCGCCGGCCGACTGGCGTCCCACGCTCCGCAGGCCCTGTCGGTCTGCATGGACCTCGTGGAGGCGGCAGTGCACACCCGGCGCGCCGCTGAGGCGGAGGCGCACGTGCAGGCGATGCGGGAGGCCGGTGTCGCGGCGCTCTCCCCTCGGCTGGCGCTGCTGGTGGCGGGCTCGGCCGCGCTCGTCGCACCCGATGACGGCGCGGTCGGACGTTTCGAACAGGCCTTGTCCGTCCCGGGAGCGCAGCACTGGCCCTTCGATCTGGCTCGGATACGGCTGGCTTACGGGGAGCGTCTGCGGCGCATGCGCTTCGTCTCGGAGGCCCGAGCCCAACTGGACGCGGCGAACCAGGTGTTCGAGCGCCTGGGCGCCCAGCCGTGGGCCGACCGGGCCGCGGGTGAACTCCGCGCCACCCGTCGGTCCCGGACCGCAGCGAAGCACGGCTCCGCGACGCTGACCGCACAGGAACAGGAGATCGCCACACTCGCGGCTTCCGGAATGACCAACAAGCAGATCGGCGAACGTCTCCACCTTTCGCCCCGAACCGTGGGTTCGCACCTCTACCAGCTGTTCCCGAAACTCGGAATCGCCTCACGCGCGGCAATCAGGGACGCGCTCGCGTCTCTTCCCCCGAGTGCGGCGTTCTAGGTTCCAGGGCTACGACGAGGTGAAGGACCGTTCTGCCCGGGGTTGCTGCAGCGGCAGTGCGGTGAGGGCCTCGCCGAGGGTGACACGGGAGGTGATGCCGAGCTTCGGGAAGATCCGGTGCAGGTGGGCCGCCACGGTTCGGTGGGAGAGAAACAGACGTTCGCCGATCTGCTTGTTGGTCATTCCGGAGGCGGCGAGTGTGGCGATCCGGAGTTCCTGCTCCGTGAGCGGCATGGTCCCCACGTCCTGGTGCGCCCAGGAGGCGGTACGGCCGGTGGCCCGCAGCTCCTCGGCCGCCCGGGCGGCCCAGGGGGCGGCCCCGAGACAGCGGAAGGTCTTGAGAGCGGCGGCGAGGTGCACCCGGGCGTCCTTGACGGCGCGTGCGCGGCGCAGGTGCTGCCCGTAGGCCAGCCGGACCCGGGCGAGGTCGAAGGGCCAGCGCTCGGCACCGGGAACGGCGAGCGCTTCCTCGAAGAAGCCCGCGGCCCGGTCCTCGGGGGCGGCGATCGCGGCCGAACCGGCGGTGACCAGTGCCAGGCGGCCGGAGATGCCGGGCAGGCCCGTCTGCCGCATCGCGGCGACATGGGCGAGTGCCTCGGCTCGCCGTCCGCTGCGGACGGCGGCTTCCACGAGGTCCATGGGAACCCACAGAGCCAGCGGGGCATGGGGGGCCAGCACTCCTGAAGGACTGATCGCCGATGCGTCGAGGTAGGCCTCCTCGTGGTCACCGCGTCCCAGAGCGGCCAGTGCCGTCATGTGCCGCGCGAAGTGCTCGATGGTCCGGGCGCCGCGGGGTACCGCCCACTGCGTGACCCCCTGCGCCAGTCGCCGCACCGTGCCGTCGTCGCCCCGAGCCGCGGCGAGCAGACCCTGGGCCCGGTGGAACTGCTGGGCCAGCAGCTGATAACCGTGCGCTTCGCAGAGCGCCAGCCCCTCCGCGGCGAGACGGCCGCACTCGTCCCACCGACCTGTCATGAAGTCGTCCAGGCACAGCACCACCAGCGCGATGAGAGCCGAGGTGACCGCGCCGCCTTCGCGCCCGTCGTCGACGACGGGCCAGAGAGCCGCACGACACCCTGTCGCCCGGTCCACGAAGAGCGCCGCCATCGCGATCCGTTCGATCCGGCTCGGGTCTGTTTCCCGGTGCAGGTCGTGGATCACCGCATCGAGCAGGCCGAGGGATGTCGCGGAGGAGCGTGCCGGGTCGGCGTAGACCTCGCCGAGCAGTTCCTGGAGGGGAGGCATCGGCACGGTCAGCTGGGACATGGCTGCGTGATACGCGCCCCAGAGCTCGGCTCTGCCCGCGCACAGACACACCCTGCGCAGGGTGCACAGCGCCTCGAAGAGCGCCTCGTCGTCGCCGTCGGACCTGCCGTCGCGGGTCGTGATCGCACCGACGAGCAGCCGATGCGCGGTGTTGACGTCACCGTCGCGGTTGAGCAGCACCTGGGAGGCCGCGGCCGCCGCCCGCAGGGATCCCCTGAGGCCGGGGTCGGCGCGCCGGGCCTCCACGAGCAGTTCCGCCGCCGTGCGCAGCTCTCCGGCGACGTCCGCGCCCACGAAGGCGGCTTCGGCCAGCCGTCTGCCGCGTTCCGCGGGGCCGGGAGTGAGGTCGGCGGCCCGTACCAGCGCGTTGAAGGCGCCGACGGCGTCGCCGCGTCGGCGGACCCGGTGGGCGGTGTGCTCCAGGAGTGCCGCGACCCGCTCGTCCGGATCGGGTGTGGCCTCGGCCAGGTGCCACGCCCGGCGATCGGGCTGATCGGCCAGCGCCTCCGCCAGCGCGTGGTGGGCGTCCAGGCGCTGACCGCTGGTCGAGCCCGACACGATCGTCGCGCGGATCAGCGGATGGCGGAAGGACAGCCGCCCCAGTCCTCGGTGCTCGACCCGCAGCAGCTGTGCCCGCTCCGCGGGGGCGAGAAGGGACGGCACGTCCTCGCCGGGGGCGGCGGCCCGCAGGACCGGCAGGTCGCCGCTGTCCTCCAGCGCGGCCAGAAGCAGCAGCCGACGGGTGGGCGCCGGCATCTCCGCGACCCGGGAGGCATACAGGTCCTGCAGCCGACGGCTGAGCGGGAGCACCTCGGACAGCACCACGCCCGCGCTGCCTCGCGAGTCGTCGAGTGCGGCCGGCAGTTCCAGCAGGGCCAGCGGATTGCCCTGGGCCTGCGCGAGGACACGCCGCAGCTCCCGTCCGGCGAGCAGCGGGAACCGGGTGCCGACCAGACCGGCCGCGGCTCTGTCGTCCAGCGCAGACACGGTGAGCTCGGGAAGCCCCGCGCGTTCGAAGAAGCTCTCGAACCCCGGCCGTGAGGCGGCGAGGAGGCCTACACGGCTCCCGGTCAGCCGCCGGGCGACGAACGCGAGCGCCGCGGCGCTGGCCCGATCGACCCATTGCAGGTCGTCGACGACGAGCAGAACCGGACGGGTGCTCGCGGCCCGCCGGAGCAGCGCCAGTACGGCCCCGTAGACGACCAGCCGATCCACTGGGGCGCCGTCACCCGCGCCAAGCGCGACGGTCAGGGCCTCGCGGTGCGCCGGGTCGAGCCCGTCGCACTCGTGCAGCAACGGTTCGAGTACGTGGTTCAGTCCGGAGAAGCCCAGATCCCCGAGGAACTCGACCCCGGCGGAGCGCAGCACAAGCGCACCGGCCGCCGTCGCCGCCTTCGCCGCGGCATCCAGGAGAACGGACTTGCCGACGCCCGGCTCCCCGGACAGCAGCAGCACCCCACCGCCGCCGAGCACCTGGTCGACGTACGACCGGAGCAGCTCCAGCTCCCGGTCGCGTCCTACCAGCCCCTCGGCCGTGCTGAGCGGCACGGACCCATCACCGGCCACAGTGGCCCCCTTCGAGAACTGATGTGACGGATTCCGTCTCCGGGCCGTGGTTCAGTCGGCGGAAGGCCGAGGGGCGCGCAGGTGGGCCCGCTCCTCCAGCTCCTTCTCGTCGACCAGCACGGTCATCGCCGACGAGCCCTCCGGCACGAAGGGCGGCCTGACGTCCGCGAGCATCCTGGGGCCGGTCCCTTCCTGGTCCCCGTGCTCGCCGTGCCCGCCCATTGATTCCATCTCCGACATCGTGTGACACCTCCGTCGATCCGACGTGCTTCACGGGAGAAAGACCGGGCACGGTCCGCATGTGTGACACGGCGGGCGGAGGACATTCAGGACGCAGTCGAATGACTCAAGCAACTCGCCGCCGGATCACCGAAGCTGAAGCTGTCCCGGACGGACGGCGAATCGTCGCCTTCGGGTGCCGAAGCCGCCATGCCCGGTGTTCCGGACTGGTGATGAGCCGGCACTTCCCCGCTTTCACACCGCATCACAACGTTAGGAATCACACCATGTCTCTTCCTCTCGTCGGCCTGCAGCGATCAGGCGGACACACGCGTCGGCGCGCGCCCCGCTGGTTCGACGGCGTGAGCGGTGCCGCGTGAACGAACAGAACGGCGGTCTGACCGTCGGCGTCGATCTCGGCGGCACGAAGATCGCCGCAGGGACGGTCGACCCCGCCGGAGAGGTCGTCTCCCGTGTGCGCATCCCCACCCCGCACGACCCGGACCGGATCGCCGAGGCGGTCGCCGAGGCGGTCCAGCGGGTCCGCAGGGGCCGGGACGGCGTCCGGGCGGTCGGCGTCGGAGCCGCCGGGTACGTGGACGCGGATCGCTCGACGGTGCGCTTCGCGCCCAACCTGGGCTGGCACGACAAGGCGATCCGGGACATCGTCCAGGAGGCCACCGGACTTCCGGTCGTCGTCGAGAACGACGCGAACGCCGCCGCATGGGGCGAGTTCATCCACGGAGCCGGTGCCGGGCACGACGACATGCTGATGGTCATGGCGGGCACCGGCCTGGGCGGAGGCGTCATCAGCCGAGGCCGGCTCTTCCGAGGCCGCTTCGGCATGGCCGGCGAGATCGGCCACTACCGGGCGGTCCCCGACGGGCTGCCGTGCCCCTGCGGCCAGCACGGCTGCATGGAGCAGTACGCCAGCGGAGCGGCCCACACGCGCCGCGCCCGCGAGATGGCGGCCGCCGATCCGGCACGGGCCGAAGTGGTGCTCGCACTGGGTGACGGCACCCCCTCCGGCATCGAGGGGCACCATGTCACCAAGGCCGCCCTCAGCGGCGATCCCTTCTCCCTCGAGGTGTTCGCGCGGTCGGGCCGCTGGCTGGGCCAGGTCCTCGCCGACCTCGCGTCCATCCTCGACCCGTCCGTCCTCGTCATCGGCGGCGGCCTCGGCGACACCGGCGAGCTGATCAGGCGTCCGGCCGAGATGTCCTACCGTCGGGCCCTCGGCGGCGGCGAGCACCGGGTCTACGCCGAGGTCCGCACCGCCACGGTCGGATCGGACGCCGGCCTCGTCGGCGCGGCCAACCTCGCCCGCCTTCACGAACTGCTCTCATCCCCCGCGGTCAGTCCCTGACCGTCGGCGCGCTCGCCGACAGGCACGAAGAGCGGTGCCGGGGCGCCAGTGCAGTCGTCATCCCCTTCCACGTCCTCTACGACCGGTGCGCCCGCCTGGCCGGGAGCCCCCGCCCCCACGTCCGCGCACCCGGTCCTGTGAAGGAGTCCTTGTCCATGACCACGAACGCCTCCTCCAGGGGGCCGGCCCACTCACGGGCCGCGTTCCGCCCGACCGGCCTCCGGCGCATCACCTCCATCTCGGCGGCCGCGTCGATCGGCGGCTTCCTGTTCGGTTACGACAGCGCCGTCATCAACGGTGCCGTAACCGGAATCCAGCACCGATTCGATGTCACCTCCAGCGAGACGGGCACGATCGTCGCCTCCGCCCTGCTCGGTTCCGCTTTCGGAGCGGCCGTCGCCGGGCGTCTCGCCGACCGCCTCGGCCGTCCGCGCGTGATGCACCTCGCCGCCGCCCTCTTCGCGATCAGCGCGCTCGGGTCGTCCATGCCCTTCTCCGCCTGGGACCTGGGAGCCTGGCGCGTCGTCGGCGGTATGGCGATCGGACTCGCCTCGCTGATCGGGCCCACCTACATCGCCGAGGTCGCGCCGCCCGACCACCGCGGTCGGCTGGCCTCGTTCCAACAGGCGGCCATCGTGCTCGGCATCACCGCCTCCCAGCTCGTCAACTGGGGCATCGCTCAAGGGGCCGGCGGCAAGAGCGAAAACGCGCTGGGTGCTCTGCACGCCTGGCAGTGGATGCTCATGGCCGCAGTCATACCGGCGCTCGCCTATCTGTTCCTCACCCTGCGCATCCCGGAGTCGCCGCACTTCCTCGTCGCCACGGGCCGCGAGGTCCAGGCGCTCGCCGTGCTGCGCGACCTGCAGGGCACGTACGCCGGCGCCGAGGACCGGATCGCCGAGATCCAGCACGCGCTGAAGACCGACCACAAGCCGCGGGCACGCGATCTGCTCGACGGCCGCTTCGGGCTGCTGCCGATCATGTGGGTCGGCATCGGGCTGGCCGTCTTCCAGCAACTCGTCGGCATCAACGTCATCTTCTACTACTCGTCGCTGCTGTGGCAGTCGGTGGGCATCGACCAGGCCAGCTCCCTGCTGATCAGCCTGTCCACGTCGATCGTCAACATCGTCGGAACCGTCGTGGCGATGCTTCTGATCGACCGGGTCGGCCGCAAACCGCTCGCGCTGACCGGCTCGGCCGGCATGGCCGTGTCGTTGGCCGTCGCCGCCTGGGCGTTCTCGTACAAGACGGGCAGTGGCAGCGGTCTGTCCATTCCGGACACGCAGGGCACCGTGGCGCTGGTCGCCGCCCACGCCTTCGTCTTCTTCTTCGCGGTCTCCTGGGGTGTGGTGCTCTGGGTGATGGTCGGCGAGATGTTCCCGCTGCGGATCCGCGCCGCCGCGATGTCGGTGGCGACCGCCGCCAACTGGATCGCCAACTGGGCCGTCACCGAGAGCTTCCCCCGCATGTCGGACTGGAACCTGTCGTCCACCTACGCCGTCTACGCGGGCTTCGCCGTGCTCTCCTTCGTCTTCGTCGCCGTCCGGGTGCGCGAGACCAACGGCAGGAAGCTGGAGGAGATGGGATGACAGCGCCGCGCACCCCTCGGCTGAACAACCGTGCCCTGCCCGTCCGTTCGGCGGCTGGCTGGTGGCCGGCCGCGTCCTGCCGAGGCGCCGACATCGAGACCTTCTTCCCGCCTCCGGGCGACCTCGCGGCCGTCCAACGGGCGCTGATGACGTGCGATCAGTGCCCGGTGCGGATTCCGTGTCGCCGGTACGCGCTCGACCACCGGGAACGGCACGGGATCTGGGGCGGTCTGACCGAGGAGACACGCGAGACGCTCCTCCGCATGGGGCCGCCGCCGGCTGCGCACCCCCGGTCGCACGAACCCACCGAACTCGTTGTTGAACCGAGGACGTGATCAGCCCCTGCGAACCGACGCGATTTAAGTCGTTTCACCGATGGTGCACGGGCGACGAGGGTGTAATGGGCCGAGGCTAGGATGTCGTGCGACGTGACCCTCTGCACGGAGGAAGCCGCACATGCTCAGCCCAGCAGCCGGGGCCCTCCCGAGGCCGAACCCAGTACTCGCGCGATGATCGGCCGGGACGAGGAGCTGCGCATCCTGCGCAGGCTGCTGGCGGACGCGGCGGACGGACGCGGCGGTGCGCTGTTGATCCACGGCACCGCCGGCGTCGGCAAGTCGGCTCTGCTGGGCACTGTCGGCGCCGAGGGCACCGAGGCCGGTTTCAAGGTGCTGAGCGCGGCCGGTGTGGAGACCGAGCTGTGGATGCCGTTCGCGGCTCTGCAACTGCTGCTGCAACCGGCCGCCGACGGCATCGGGAAGCTGCCGTCCCCGCACCGGACGGCGCTGGTCGACGCGTTCAGCGCCACCCAGACCGAACCCCACATCTTCCGTGTCGCGCTCGCCGTACTCGAACTGCTCGCCGACGAGGCCGACCGGCAGCCACTCCTCTTGCTCGTCGACGATCTGCAGTGGATCGACGCGTCGAGCCGGGACGTCCTCAGGTTCGTGGCCCGGCGCACCCGCGACCTCCCCGTACTGATCATCACCGCCTCTCGGCTCCACGCCCCCGACTCCTACGACCCGAGCGCGCAGCCGGATCTCCCTCTGCAACCGCTCGCCCTGTCGGCCGCCGCCGAACTGCTCGATGCGGGCGCACCAGACCTCTCGGCGCCGATACGGGCCCTCATCCTGGAGCGCGCGGAGGGCAACCCGCTGGCCCTGGTCGAACTGCCCAAGACGGTGCAGGACATGGCCACGCAACTGGACGATCTGCCACTGACCCAGCGGCTGGAGGACGCTTTCGCCGCGCGTACGGACTCGGTGAGCCCGGGGTGCCGCACCCTCCTGCTGGCTCTGGCCGCGGAGCCCAACGCACCACTGAATCGGCTGCTGGACGTGGCGAGCCGGCTGAGGGACACGGCGGTTTCCGTGGACGCGGTGCAGGAGGCGGTCGGGGCCGGACTGGTCGGCATGGTCGGCCGTACCCTCCGGTTCCGGCATCCGCTGATGCGTTCGGCGATCTACACCCGCGCCACGGTTCCCGATCGGCTGGCCACCCACCGCGCCATCGCCGCGGCCATGGCCGATGCCCCCGAGCACCAACTCCTCCACCTGGCCGCCGCGACGCTGGGCCCGAACGAGGAGCTCGCCGCCCAGCTGGAACGTTTCGCCGAAACGGCGCTGGCCCGGGGCAAGCTCGCCTCGGCCGTCCCGGCCCTTCGCCAGGCGGCCGAACTGGTCCAGAACACGCGCCGCAGGACCGAAATCCTGGTCCGGGCAGTCGAGTCGGCCAGCGAGATCAACGACCGGGTCCACACCCAGTTGCTGCTGGGCCGGGCCGACATGAGCGAACTCGGTCCACTGGAGCGGGCCCGCCTCATGGTCGTGTCCGACAAGGCGGCGTTCGAACCCGACGATCCGCACCGCCGGATCGAGGACATGGTGACCACGGCGGCCGGCGCGTTCGACACAGGAAACGTGCGGGTCGCCGAGAACCTGCTGTGGCGAGCCGCCGCCCGGTGCTTCTTCCAGGACGGCGATGTACGGGTGCGCACGCTGGCCGCGGCCGAACTGGACCGCTGGAACCCCGATCCGGACGCCCCCGTCGTCCTGACGGTACGGGCGTACACCGAACCGTACCGGCACGGCGCCGAGGTGATCGCACGGCTCGACGCCCTCCGGCCGGACCACCAGGACGGCCGGATCATGCATTTTCTCGGCAGCGGCGCGATGGTCCTGGGCGACGTCACCCGCGCCGCCCGGTACCTGTCGCTGGCAGCCGCGGTGTGGCGGTCGCAGGGCAGGCTCGGGCTGCTCGCCCGGTCACTGGCCGGCAGTTGGCCGCGGGTGTACCTCGGTCAGCTCGATCGGGCCCGCGAGGAGTCCGGCGAAGGACTCGCCCTGGCCGAGGAGACCGGGGAATGGATCGTCTGGCTGGGGGTGAAGGCAACGGGGAGCCTGGTGGCGGCACTGCGCGGGGAGACCGAGGCCGCGGCGCGGATGCTCGGCGAGCTGCGCGCCCACCGGCTGTTCCCCGGCATGCCGTTCGCCGCCGTGATGGCGCAGCAGGTCGAGGGCCTGCTCGCGCTCTTCGACGGCCGCGCGACCGAGGCATACGAGGTTCTCGCGCGCGCGTTCGATCCGGCCGACCCGCACTACCACTCGGTCAGCCGCTGGCTGCTCGCACCGGACCTGGCGGACGCCGCGGTGGCCGCGGGAACCGTGCGGCAGGCCCGGGAACTCCTGGACGGACTCCCCGAGTTGGCTGTCCGTCTGCCCTCGGAAATGATGATGGTCGCCCAGGCCTACACCGAGGCGGTGCTGGCGCCGGATGACACGGCGGAGGAGCGCTACACCGCGGCGCTGGCGGCGTTGCCCGCCGGCTGGGCCCTTGCGCGGGCCCGGATGCACCTGCACCACGGCCGCCGGCTGCGCAGGCGACGGCGCAACGTCGACGCCCGGAACCCGCTGCGCAGCGCCCGCGACGAGTTCGACCGGATCGGCGCGCGGCCCTGGGCCGAGATGGCTCGCGAGCAACTCCGCGCCGCCGGCGAGTCGAGCGGCCGACGGCATGCGAACACCAGCGACCGGCTGTCGGCCCAGGAGATGCAGATCGCGGTGCTGGCGTCACAGGGGCTGAGCAACCGGGAGATCGGTCAACGCCTGTTCATCTCGCACCGCACTGTCGGAGCCCATCTGTACCGCATCTATCCCCGCCTGGGCATCACCAGCCGCGGCAAGCTCGCCGCCGCGCTCTCCGCACTCCACGACGGACACCCGACGGCCGACTCGCCAGGCGCCGACACCGGCTGACGGCGCGTGCCCGGCTTCAGCCCCTCGGCAGGGGTGCAGCGGCAGTATTCCGGCACCGCGGGCCGCACGGAGAACTCCCACATCGGTGTCTTCCTCGCCTACGCCGCCGGCCGCGGACGCACGCTGATCGACCGGTGGCTCTGCCTGCCCACCTCATACACGGACGACCGGGAACGCTGCCGCCGGGCCGGCACCGGCGAATGCCCGAATTCAAGCGCGACGACCGTGGGACAGCGCCCTGCCCGAACTACGCACCGGTCTCGCCCTGCCCCGTATCGCTGCTGGTCAGGGCGGCTCTCGAAGCTTGGGCCACGGACCGACCACGGCACGACCACGAAGCCGCCCACGGGTTTCCAGGGTGCGATCGGCTGCCCCCGGGTGCGACGTTCGTTGTCAGCAGCCAGCGAGCCGCTGACCCACGGAGCACAGGAGCCGATCGTGGACGCACACCTCGTCGAAGCAAGGCAAGGTCGGGAGACGGCGGGTACGACGGCCACCCCGACGATCGGTGACCTGGACGACGCGACGGCGGTGTTCGTCCGCGCCAGGCCTGGACTGCTCAAGATCGCCAATCGGATCGTCGGGAACGCGAGCGAGGCCGAAGACGTCATCCAGGAGGCATGGCTTCGGTGGCAGGGCACAGATCGTACGGTCGTCTCGAACCCGCCGGCGCTGCTCAGGACGACGACTGTCCGGCTGGCGATCAACGTCGTCCAGTCCGCCTGGAGACGTCGAGAATCCTGCGCCAGTCCCTGGCTTCCGGAACTGCTGGACACCCGTACGACCCCAGAGGCAGCGGCCGAGCGGCAGGACGCCGTCGAGCGAGCGGTTCTCCTGCTGATGGAAGCACTGACGCCGAGGCAACGTGCCGCGTATGTCCTACGGGAGGGCTTCGGCTACCCGCACAGCCGGATTTCCGAGATCCTGTGCCTCAGCGCCGCCAATACGCGGCAGCAGGTTACACGTGCCCACGAGCGTCTCGCTCAGAACCGACGCGGGCAGCCTGTGGATTCGGTCGCGCATCGGCGGCTTGTCCAGGCGTTCTTGGTAGCAGCACAGTCCGGTGACCTTGCGCAGCTGGAACGGGTCCTCTCCGCAGACGCCGACCACCGATCGACCTGCGGGCCGATGTCGCGCGCGGCGAGCGAGTCGTCGTCGCTGGTGTGATGCGCCGGGGAGTCCGGGATCTCGTCGTGCCCCACCTCAGATTCCCGACTGGACGGCGGGATCGACCGGAGCACCGTCAGTGCGAGGGAGCCACCGTCCTCACAGCGTCGGCGCACCGACTGCGCCACCCTGACGCTTGGCGCGGTAGAGGCCCCGGCCGGTCCGCTGGACACGGGAGGCGCCGACCATGCGGTCGAGGGTGCTGCGGATGCCGTTGATGCTTCCGCTGTCGGTGTCACGGCCGAGAGCCGCGGCGACATCACGGGCCCGCACGTCGACGTCGCCGACTTCGGCGAAGTACGCCATGATCTGCTCGGTGAGCTGGCCGTATGCCTTCTGCCCGTGTGTGTCGGAGCCGGCGGCGACAGGACGTGCCGCGCCCTTGCCCCCCTGCGGTTTCCGCCGCCGTGCAGCCGCCTTCGCCGTGGTGTCCGTAGGCTCGGCGGAGGCACTGTCCGTCTGTGGTTCGGCCGACGCAGCGGCTGGGTTGAGCATCAGGACTTCGAGAGCGCTGAGGGCCCGCTGCACCGAGCCGAGATGCGCCACGACCGCGGCCAGTTCCCTTTCCAGCGCCTGCTTCTGGACCTGCAGGCGGGCCAGGTCCTCCTGAAGGCTCTCAGCGGTGATCTCGATGTTGTGCGCTGTGCGGGCTACAGAGACCATGTGTTCCTCTCATCCTCAACCCTCGTGCCGCGCCCCGGCTCACGTGCGGTGACGCTCGGTCTGAACGCGGGAACGGGTTCCCCTTGACATCATATGCAGTGACCCGTTCTGCATGTGGATGCATCAGACGACCAACAGGGCAGGTCTCCGTGGTGCCGGAGGCTGCCTTGATGCGGGAGTCGACGGTGTCAATCACCACTTGAAGCTTCCGCGGCGAGGTCAGCTGCCGTGTTGACCGGCTCCTGCGTTGGTGATCCCCACTGTTCACAACGGGCCAATGCTTAGTGTCATTGCAGGGGAACGGCTCCACCGCCTTGCACACGCGCCCTATTTGCTACCCGTATGGCCTAATTGTCTGTAGGTGATTTGGTCAAGATCGGGCGGTGCGCCCACGAGAACAGTGTGTCTTCCGAGGTCGACTTCTCCGACGGTGGCCCACGACACGTCTCTGCTCCAGTTCTGTCACAGGAGCGGGCCGAGCCCGGTCTATGAAGCAGATGCGATGGGGTCGGACGTGACTTTCAGTGACCAGAGTTGCTGCAGTACCCGAACGAGCCGTGCAGCGCCTTGTGTCCGGCAGCACCACGGCTTTCAAGGGATGGTCCTGGGACCGCTGGTCGGAGCGTCCGCTACCACGCTGAAACTGCGTGGTTGCGCCCCTGGGCAGCCGCGACCGGAGAAACGGATACCCCAAGATCATGCACCTCGAACCGTCCTCTATGACAAGTGACCTTGATGAGGCTGTTTCTGTCTTCGTGCAGCACCGGAGACGTCTCTTCGGAATCGCCTACCGCGTGCTCGGCAGTGCGGTCGAGGCGGAGGACGTGGTCCAGGAAGTGTGGTTGCGCTGGCAGAAGACCGACCGCTCCGCAGTGGCCAGCCCGGTGGCCTTCCTGTCGAGTGCGACGACTCGCTTGGCCATCAACGTCGCACAATCGGCGCGCGTGCGCCGGGAGACCTACATCGGGCCATGGCTGCCCGAGCCCGTCGACACGAGTTCGGACCCGGAGGTGGGCGCGCAGCGCGCAGAAGCCTTGGAAATGGCTCTGCTGCTGGTGTTGGAGAAGCTGAGCCCCACAGAGCGGGCCGCATACGTACTGCGCGAGGCTTTCGACTACACCTATCCCGAGATCGCTGAGATCCTCCGGCTCAGCCTCGTCAATGTGCGGAAGATCGTAAGCCGTGCCCGCAAGCACCTGTCGGACGAGCAGCGCGAGAGCGTGGACACCGCGGAGCACAGACGCCTTCTGAGCGCCTTCGTCTCAGCGGCTCGAACGGGGAATGTGGCTTCGCTGGAGGCCCTTCTCGCCCCCGATGTCGTCAGTCTGTCCGACGGCAACGGTATGCGGGCTTGCGCTCGCATACCGGTGCTGGGCCGTGCCCGCGTGGCCAAACTGGCGGTCTATCGACGATTGTGGCCGGACGTGGACGTCGGGTTGGTCGACGCCAACGGCCGTACGGGTGCGATGATCCACCGAGGCGGCGAGCCCATCGCGTTGCTGCACATCGCCGCCTCCAAGGAGGGCATTCACCAGGTGATGTGGGTGTTCAACCCGAGCAAGATCGCCGCATTCACTGCTTCACGTTCCCGCTTCTCCGCGGCTTTTGTCCCTGCATCGGCTGGTGTGTGACGGCGACGGTGTGAGGGCCCGTGCGGTGAGTAAGCGCCTCACGCCCACAGGCTCTCACAAGTGATCAGGACCGGCCGTCGTCCCGCTGTGACGGGCTCCGGTGGGATCTTTGCCGCCGGAGGTGGGGGGCTGGTTCCAGGGGCGCAGTTTGTCGGGGTTGAGGGTGACCCAGACCTGTGTGATGCGGTGGTCGGCGATGTCGAGGCTGATGACGGCGGCGACCTGGCGGTCGTAGCGGGCGACGAGGCCGGTGCGGCCGTTGACGGAGTGGGTGGTCAGGGTGGTGCGGGGGCGGCCGGCCAGGAGTGTCAGCAGGCTGTGGGCGACGGGCCGGCTGCCGTGGACGGGCCTGGTCAGTGCCCTGACTTTGCCGCCGCCGTCGAAGAACGCGGTGGCGTCGGGGCACAGAGCCGAGGCCAGGAGGCAGGCGTCCTGGGTAAGGCAGGCATGGCGGACGGTGCGGGCGAGCGCGTCGTGTTCTTGCGGTGTCGTGGGGTGTGAGCGCTGCAGCCGGAGGCAGTGGCGGGCCCGGTCGGCGAGTTCGGCGCACTCCGGCTCGGTGCGTCCCACGATGTCGGCGACCGTGTCGGTGCTCATCCCGAAGACGTCATTGAGCACGAACGCCGCCCGCTCGGCCGGCGACAGGGAGTCCAGTGCATCCAGCAGAACCCGGCTCACCGCCTCCGCCAGCGATGCCTGCGCTTCCTCGGCGTCGCCCGCCTCCATGAGGTAGCCCTTCCCCTGGGCGGCCGAACCCCGGTCGGGGAGGGCGAGTCGGCCCAGACAGATCCCGCCTGCGGTCTTCGCGAGCCACGCCCGCGGCGCTGTGATCCGCTGGCGTGCCGCCTCTGACTGCCCGTACCACCGACGGTAGGCCTCATCGACAACACCTTCCGCCTCACCGGGAGTGCCCAGCATCCAGTAGGCGACATCCAGCAGATACCGACGCTCCTCGAACAACTCGGCGACCGGCACCGCGTCACCGTGATCCATACGGCATCCTCCCTCTGCCCCGGCGGGGTGCCACCTTCCATGCCTCTGCTCTCGCATGGGGGCGTGAATAGTCGACGACTAAGCTCTCGCGCACAACACCTCACGTATTTCTCGGCTCAATCCGTTAGACCGTGTCCACGCGGATCCTGTGACATGAGCCCCAGTGATCACGAGGACGAGGGCGCTGCCGTGCTGTGCGGAACGCGGCTGTATGTCACACACGGGCCGGTTGCCCGGTCTCATCTGACAGCCCCCGACGCCCCTTCGCCGGGACGAGAAGGACCATGATCGAATTCCGGGGCCTCCATGCCGAATGACGAACCTCTGGAGGTTCTCCCATGGCTGCTGAGCGAGGAGACCATGTCATGCACTGGCGCGAACGGGCAGCTTGTCTGTACGTAGAAGATCCCGATCTGTTCTTCCCGATAGGACACAGCGGGCCGACGCTTGAACAGATCGAGGAAGCCAAGGCGATCTGCGGCCGTTGCCCCGTCATGGAGCAGTGCCTCAACTGGGCCGTGTGGGTGGAGCAGGTGGAGGGCATCTGGGGCGGCACGACGGAGAGCGAACGTCGTGCGATAAGGCGACTCGAGGCCCGACGGGCGGCCAGGACCAGGGTCAGCACGGTGGCGTGACGGTTCCGGCACCGCGGCTGACCCGTGGCCCGCGACGGAACAGCTTCACAGTCGGCTCTCCGAACCGGCCGGGCCGCAGTCGTAGCCCTCATGGGACCGATGCCGTCCCCTCCCGGGCCTTGCACGGGGATCCTGAGACCGCCCCGTGTCAGGGCTGCCGGGCAGCGTCACGCCCCGCCACGACGAGGATCGCGGCAGTCAGGAGCGTTGCGATGATTCCAGTGCAGAGCACGGGCACGGCCGTGTAGGTGGCGGCCAGGACGGCGACGACCGCGGCCAGGTGGACGATGTCGGTCGGGGCGGATGTCCGCGAGGGGTGCCGGTGCAGGAGCCGGACCAGCGCGATGAAGACGGCCACGGGGACCGTGTACGTGGCTGCGGCCTGCTGGTCGGTGAGGGCTCCGTGACCGGCGGCACGACCGACGTTGACGGCGAGACCGGCGCCGGTGGCGGCGGCGGAGGCGAACAGGGCGTAGTGGCCGTAGCCCCACAGCATCGCGGTGGTGAAGGCGGCGAGTCGGCGTGGCGCGTTCTGATTGAAGTACAGCCACCACAACGAGAAGACCGTGAGCAGGCCGCCCATCGAGAGGAGGACGACCGCGCCGGCGTTGACGTCGGCGTGCCATGCGGTTCGCACGGCACCGGAGGCAGCGGTGACGGACTCACCGAGCACGATGAGCGTGAACAGACCATAGCGTTCGGCAATGTGATGGGGATGCCATGTGGTGTTGGCCGTGTGCTCGGCCCAGACAGGGATGGCGAGTTCAGCCGCGGCGAGAACCACGAACGAGCCGACGCCACCGTCGCCCTGCAGGGCGAAACGGGCCACCCAGCCGATCTCGACAACGAGAATGCCGAAGGCGTAACGCAGGCAGCAGCGCCGGCGCTCGGGATCCGAATGCGCCGCGCGCAGCCATTGACTTGCCATGGCCAGCCGCATGACGACATAGCCCCAGGTGATCACGGTGAAGTCGTCATGCTCGAGTGCCTGCGCGACGCCGCCTGCCATGACGAGGGCGCCCGCGATCTGAACGAGCGTGAGAAACCGGTACGGGACATCGTCGGTGTCATAGGCCGAGGCGAACCATGTGAAGTTCATCCAGGCCCACCAGATCGCGAAGAACACGAGCGCATAGCCGAGGACGCCGTGGCCTGTCCTGCCCGCGGAGAGCTCGTGTTCGAATGCGGAGGCGAGCTGGGCGACGGCCGTGACGAAGCAGAGATCGAAGAACAGCTCCAGTGCGGTGGCGGTTCGGTGCTCCTCGTCGGAAAGACGAGCGAGCATCGGCCGGAACCAGGCAACTCCGACGTACGGTGACTGACTCATGGGGGCAGGTTCCTGCGGTGCGGCGGAGAGAGAACGCGGCGCGGGCCGTGCCGCGGACCGGTGCTTCAGCAACGGCTGGTTCACAACATCCGGCCCGAGAGAGGCTACACCTGCACGACACACTGACACGATGCGTTCCACCACCGAACGCTACTGAAACAGTGTGACGAGGATGCGCGTCACGCTGATGCCTTCTCCCGGCGAGAGGTGTCACAACCGAGCGTCGTGCACGGTCATATGGGTGGAAGCGGTCCATGAGCCTGCGGCGGCGACGGTCGACCTGCCGTTCCCGCGCCGCTCGGTCCGGATGTGGCGCACATCGCCCAGGACGTGCTGTGAACGGCGCGGGCGGGGCCGTCCGGGACGGGCCCCGTGAACGATTCATGAATGGTGGTAGGGGATGGGCGACGGGAGCCAGGGAAACGAAGTGCGGCGAGTGACCAAGGGTGAAAGGGTTGCCGAATGGGCCGGTGGACGCCTGGGCGTGAACAATCCGCTCAGGGCGAAATCGCGAAGAGCCTTTCCGGACCATTGGTCGTTCATGCTGGGAGAGATCTGCCTCTACAGCTTCATCATCATCGTCGTTACGGGTGTGTATCTGACGTTCTACTTCCACCCGTCCATGAAGGAAGTGGAGTATCAGGGCAGCTACGCGCCGCTGCAGGGGCAGCTGGTGTCGGAGGCGTTCAATTCGACCATGCACATATCCTTCGATGTCCGTGGCGGCCTGTTGATCCGGCAGGCCCACCACTGGGCAGCGCTGGTCTTTGTCGCCGCCATGCTCGTCCACATGATGCGCGTGTTTTTCACAGGCGCCTTCCGTAAGCCGCGCGAGCTCAACTGGGTGTTCGGTTTCCTGCTGCTGGTCCTCGGAATGTTCGGAGGGCTGACGGGATACGATCTTCCGGACGACCTCCTGTCCGGAACCGGACTCGCGGTCGTGAACGGAACGATCCTCTCCGTCCCGATCGTCGGAACCTACCTCTCCATGTTCCTCTTCGGAGGTGAGTTCCCTGGAAATGATCTAGTGGCACGCTTCAATACCATCCACGTTCTGCTCATCCCCGCCCTGGTGGTAGGACTGCTTGTCGTCCATCTCCTCCTGGTTCTTCGTCACAAACACACGCAATATCCAGGTCCGGGGCGGAGCAACAAGAATGTTGTGGGTCTGCCGCCCAAGGTACGCGCCGTAAAGTCCGCAGGGTTCTTCTTCTTTGTCGCCGGTGTCATCTTCGTCATCGCTTCGGTCGCACAGATCAACCCTGTTTGGGTGTACGGCCCCTACCGTGCCGACCAGGTTTCCGCCGGCTCGCAGCCCGACTGGTACATGGGCATAGCCGACGGGCTGCTGCGGGTCATGCCCGGCTGGGAGATCGACTTCTGGGGCCACACCCTGGCTCTGGACAACCTGATCCCGCTCGCGGCCGGCGTCGGTCTCTTCCTTGCCATGGGCGCGTACCCGTTCATCGAGTCCTGGGTGACCGATGACGACCGCGAGCAGCACCTCCTCGACCGACCGCGCAACCAACCGGTGCGAACGGCATTTGGTGTCGCATGGATCAGTTTCTATCTGGTGGCCCTGATCGGCGCCGCGAACGACATCATCGCCATCCGCTTCCACGTCTCGGTCGAATCAGTGACGTGGGCGGTTCGCGTCGGCCTCTTCGCCGTGCCCGTCACCGCTTATGCCGTAACGAAGCGGTGCGCACTCGGCCTCCAGCGCCAAGACCGCGACAAAGTGCTGCACGGCCGCGAGACCGGCATCATCAAGCGTTTGCCGCACGGCGAGTTCGTCGAGGTGCACGAGCCGCTCAGCCAAGAACAACTGCACGTTCTCACACAACACGAGCAATACAAGCCGATCGGTCCCGGCCCTGCGGGTGACGGAGGAGGCCCGGATACGGGATCCCGCCTTGCGCAGCTCCTGCGTGCCAGGCTCAGCCGGAGCCTCTACGGCGAAGGCGCGCAGATAACCAAGCCGACCGCGCAGGAGTACAAGGAGATCACCAGCGAACACCGACACTGACACCCCTGCACACGGGTCGCAGAAGCTCCTCGGCGCCTTTCGTGGTAGGGCTTGGACGTGTCCCGCCTGGCCGTGGCCGGCGACTCCGTCGGCACCACCACGGCCGCGCCGCCGACTCTCATGGCCAAGCAGCGCGGTGACGTGACCTTCGTGCACCAGTCGCCGATGCTCAACCCGCTCCGGAGCACGCAGGCCGCAACGGCCGCGGTGCAGCAGGCCATCCACTCCCTGAGCACCGCCCTGCACGGCGACCGACGGCGGCGGTCATGGGGAGGGCCTTCGCCGGAACGGATTCAGAGACACCGGCTCAGACGGTAGTGGCCGAGGGGATCCCGAAGGATCCGCTGGACCTCGACCTGATCGGCCTCGGCCCGGCCCCCGCCCCGGGCCACCCCATCCGGGTCGTTGCCGGCCCGCTGGACGGCCATGCGCACCGCGTGGATCGTGTCGAACGCCCCATCCACAACGTAGTACAGCCACAGGCGCTGGGAGTTGGCGGTGTGGAACTGCAGACCGACCAGCCACTTGCCCTGATTCACGAGGCGGGAGCCAGCGGGGACCCGCTCACCGCCTGCAGGGTCACGCCGGCTGCAATCGGAGGCGCCGGGCCCCGGAACCGTCTGGGCAGTGGGTGTGCCGACCGTGGATGCGCCCTGTGCGAGGTACCTGTCCGTCTGGAGCAACATGCTGTTCTCATCTCCGTTCCGACTCGGGCGATCACGTCGGAAGAGCGGCGTACCGTCCAGATGGGCAAGGGGTGAGGCGATTTGCCCTACCACATACTTGACTGGATGGAACGCTGCTTTGTGACATCGGAAACCACCCTTCTACACCTTTTTGAGTCTTTTTACCGGGCTTTACTGGGCGTGCAAAGGCGCCTTTGACAGCGGCCCGCCGGTCGACATCCGCCGGCGGTGCACCGACTCGAGCCGGGCATCGACTTCGATGCCCGGCTCGTGATGGGCCGAGTGCAGCCGGCGCCGCGCCCACTCAGCGACCGGTGACCGGAATCCGTCACCGTGATCGGCTGCGCCGAGTGCGGTCGCTCAAACGTCGGGACACCGGCCCAGGGCGGCGGAGATGGCGCTTATCCGCTCGTCGACGTTCACGAGTTCCTGGCGAAGCTCGTTGACACGGGTCTGCAGCTCGCCGGCTTCAGCGGCCAGCGACATGACTGTGGCCGCTATGTCGACGCGGTTCTCAGTGGCTTGGGTCATCGTGTGTCCTTCTGCGGGGGAATCCCAGGTGCGTCCGGTGATGAGAACTGCTGGAGCATGCGACGCAGGGGGAGCCCGGCGGCTGATGCGCCGACAGGCAGCTCTCCTTGCCGACCGTGAGGACGTCGATCCCGGCTTCAGTCAGTTCGATTGTGGAAAGACGTTGTTCGGTGATAGCCACGCTCTGCTCCGATTGCCTGGGGTGTCACTCACTACGACCAGGCCCTCCCCGGATCTGTGACACCTTTTCGCTGGCGCCGTCGTGAACTCGTCCGAAGACGCCGCTCACTGACCGGCGTCACGGCAGGATGCGGTCCAGGGGGATGTCCGGGTCGGCCGAGGAGCACGTCGTCGATGTCCGCCCCGGAGGTGATGAGGGAGGGACCGGATCGGGCCGGCAACAGGACGCTCTACATCAACCCCTCCGAGTGCGTGGACTGCCGTGCCTGCGAGCCGGTCTGCCCGGTCGAGGCCATCTTCTACGAGGAGGACGTGACGCCCCTGCGCGGGGGCGGCGGGGGACTGTGCCGGGCCGGGTCATTCCGGCACAGCCCGGCTGTGGGACGCGCGGGGCCTCGCCGCCACAGTGGGCACGGTGACGACCGTGGCCTCGTTGGTCAGGAGACGGTGCACAGGACAGCGCCCGGCAACTGCCAGCAGTTGCCTGATGTGGGCAGGTTCCAGATCGCCGGTCAACCGGATGTTCTTGACGATCTGTCCTTGTGGATCGAACCGCACCGCCACGTCGACTTGGTCGAGCTGCCAACCGTGCCTGTCCGCGAACGCCCGGACGGTCATGGAGGTACACGCCCCGAGCGCGGCCAGAAGCAGTTCTCCGGGGGTCGGCCCCGTATCGGTGCCGATGGGCTGGGGTTCGTCCGCGGTCAGCGTATGAGGGCCGACCGCAAGGGAACGGGCGAGGCGCGGGCCTTCACCTACGGACACGATGCGTGCGTTCATCAGTCTTCCTCTCGGGCGAGGCGGACCGCCGTGCGGCTGGTGATCACCCAGCGGGGCGGAGTTGCGTCGGGACGCTGTGGCTCGTCCCTTCACTGCTAGGACAGGAAGGCTCACGCTCGTGTGACACGTTTTCCACGACAGGAGTCGTCGTGTGCCGGCATGCGGCACACGAAGGCTACTGAAACAGGCTGGAACGGCACACGGCTGAGCAGGCAGCCGGGCCGGAGGTCAGGAAGCCAGCGTGATGGTTGTCGGCGTTCCCTGCCAGGCCATCCTCGCGTAAGGGCACAGCGAATCGGCCTTGCTCAGGAGCGGGGCGGCGATCTCAGGATCGATGCCGGGCCACTTGACCACCAGGTCGACGCGCAACAAGTAGCCGCCGTCTCCCGGGTCGCGCCCGAAGGCCACGGTTGCCTCCACAAAGATCGCGGCGGCGTCGAGCGCGGCCTGTCGTGCCACCAGGCTCAGCGCCCCGTGGAAGCAGGCGGCAAAGCCGGCGGCGAACAGCTGCTCGGGATTCGTCCCCTGGCCGTCTCCCCCCAGTTCGGCGGGCATGCGCAGGTCGAGATCCAGGACTCCGTCGGCCGAGCGTGCTCTTCCCGAGGCTCGCCCGTGACTCGCTGTCCCACCGCTCACGGTCACCGTCGTGGTGTAGAGGGGGGCGAAGAACTCCCCGTCGAAGTCCTTGTCGGTGGACAGGTTGGGCAGCCGGATCTGCTCGGTCACCGCATGGCTCCCTCAGCGCCGCCGTACACGGTCGGGCGCGAAGCCGGCATCGATGCGGGAAGTCCGCTGTCTGCCGGCGTCGGCATGTCACACCGACACGCCACGCGAGACGCCCAGCCATGGGCAGAACCCATCGAACCAACTAGGTCACATGCCATGTCTTGTCCACCTTCATGTCGTCGGCGACGCCCCGGGTTCCGGTACAGCCAGTTGACCGGCAAGTCACTCCCGATGTGACACCGCAAGAGCTCGGGAGTCCCGGCGTAGCCGTTTTCCATCTGGGCCGGAACGTCGTGAGCTGATCGCCCAGTCGCGACTGTCTCCCGGGCGCCCGTCATCGCCGCCTGAGCCGCACCGCCAGCACGGAGGCATCGGCCCGCTCGGGCAGCGGGGCAAACCCACACTTCTCCAGCTCCCCGATCACCTTCGTACGGGAAGCCGGCCACATCCAGAACGTTTCGTTGTGCTCTCGCAGCACCACGCCCTCACCCCGTACCCAGTAGTCGAAGCGTGTCCGAATCCGGTTCACGTCGGCCGACGCCACCATGCGTCCCCCGTACTCGTGCCGGCCGACCCTCTGGGTCGGGAGGACATGTGTGGTCTCGTGATGCGGGAGGCGGGCAGGCGGCAGCTGGATGAGCAGCACGCCTCCCGGCACGAGCGCCTCGGCGACGGCCGGCCACAGGGCCTGCCGCGAAGCCGGGTGAAGACAGGCGATCGTGTTATGGCATATCGCTACATCGGCCACCTCGTGCAGGCCGGCCTCGCCGAGCGTGTGGGGGTAGACCGTGACCCGCATTCTCAGGTCGGCGGGCAGGGATGCGAGACGCGTCATCAGAGGGGAACGCATGGAACGCGTGGGCTCGACGGCGTGCACGGAGACCTGCGACTCCATGAGGCTCATCAGCGTGGCACGTCCCGTTCCGGCGCCCACATCCAGTACGCCGACACGGGCTTTCCTGACATCGCCCCGGTACAGCCGGCGTACGCGCGCCCCGTCCTGCTCGGCCTGCAGGACGTCGTAGAACTCGGCACTGATCGCGTAGGCGTCCTGCTGCCCCCGGCCGATGGGGTCAACGGACACATCTGATAGGGAAGGGTGCATATACAGCAAGACAGGCCATGCGACTCATCTGTGACAGCGGGGCCCAGGCAGGCACACCTTTACCGCCGTGACCGTCGTGATGACTTGCGGGTGTCACATCCTCGGCCCCGGTCCGGTCTACCTAACAACAGGTGTGGCTTCGAAGCTCGTGAGGGTCTTGCCGAAGGAAGCCTTGATGCCCATGCGGAGGGTCGTGTCTTCGTGGACGAGTTGCTGCGCAGCGTCACCGACGAGCGGATCTTCGCCGTGGGCGACTGCCCGGGGGCCGCAGGCCCGAGCCGTACTCCCTGCGTACGTGGCACGGCGCGTCAGCCTCGAAGTACGGCTCCCGCAAGGCCATCGGTGCCTGAACGCCGCAGTGCTGCCTGACGGATGCACGGACTTCCCCGGCCGCGGACTAGGCCGACGTCGCCTCGCCTTCGAGCTGCGTGGTGTGGATCTCCTTGCGGGAGGAGATGCCGAGCTTCGAGAACACCTTGCGAAGGTGCCATTCGACGGTGTGGGGGCTGAGGAACAACTGGGCGCCGATCTCGGGGTTCGTGAGCCCTTCGGCGGCGAGACGAGCGATCTGCGCTTCCTGTTGTGTGAGGGCCGTGGGCGTCGCGACGGTATGTCTGCGGACCTTCGCTCCCGTGGCCTGCAGCTCGCTTCGCGCGCGTTCGGCGAACGCCTCGGCCCCCATCTGGCTGAACATCTCGTGTGCGAGGCCCAGCTGGGCACGGGCGTCGACTCGGCGGGTCTCGCGGCGCAGCCATTCGCCGTACGAGAGGTGTGCGCGGGCGAGTTCCACGCGGATGCGGGTGCGGCCGAGCCGCTCGATCGCCTCGCGGTAGAGATGCTCCGCGGCGTCGCCCTCGCTCAGGAGCGCCCGCGAGCGCGCTTCCACGCCCAGTGCCCAGTCTGTGCCACTGGCTTGTGTCGTCTCCGAGAGCTGCTCGAGCGCGTCGGCTGCCAGCTCGGGGGAACCGCTCCGTGCGGCCGCCTCGACCAGCTCGGCCAAGCCCCATTGCGGCGAGGCGAACTCCCACTGATGGGCGGCTGCCTGTTGGGCCGCAGCCAGTGCTTCCGTGTATTGGCCGAGGCCGTTGCAGAGCACCGCGTGGTACAGGTGCGTGACGGTGACGGCGGCCCCCTGGCCGCGCGGCACGGCCTCGGTCATGATCGAGTCGATCAGCGTGCGGGCCTCGTGTTCGCGACCACGCCAGGCAGCCAGGCCGAGCGGCATGACCCGCGCCGGGGTACTCCCAGTCGCCGCACACACCGTTCCCACCTCCTCGATCAGCGACGCGGCCGCCGTGAGCTCCCCGGCGAGGAGGTGCATGTGTGCGCGGGATTCGAGCACATCGGGGAGGGTGCTGAGCGCGCCGGCCTCGCGGGTGATCGTCACGTGACGGGTCGCGACCACGTGCCACCGCTCGTCGTCCCACAGATCCGAAGCAAGAACCGATGCGAGCCAGAGCCAGCGCAGCGCCTCCTGAACGGGTATCTCCTCGTCGCAGAACGCTTCGAGGACTTGCTCCATCATCGGCGCGGCAGCCGAGTATCCGTCGGTGAGACGCACGGCAAGGGCATCCAGCAGCATGTCGGGCATCCGCGGCAGCTGCGGCGGCGGCGCGCCGCGGGCAGCCTTGCCCACCTCCCGCAGGCCTGGGCCCCGCGCCAGGCGGCCGGAGAATATCGCCGCCGCGATGGCGTCCAAGTAGGTCTCACGGGCGAGTGCGACGTCGAGGCGGCCGAACCGGCGAGCGGCGGCGAGCAGCAGCGCAGAAGCCTCACTGCCGCGGTTCTGGGCGAACGCGATCTGGGCATGCAGCACATCGATCCGCGCGCGCCCGAGCTCATCGAGGGGTCCGGCCTCCGCTGTGGCAAGGAGAGCAGCCGCCGGCTCGAACGCCCCGGCGTGGAGCTTGGCCTGTGCAGCACCCACGGCGCGATGCGCACGTCGGGCAGGATCTTGCGTCAGCGTGGCCGCGCGCTGGAGGAACGCGGCCGCCGCCGCGATGCCGCCGCGCGCCTGAGCCCGGCCCGCGGAGCGCTCCAACTCGGCAGCCACCGTCTCGTCGGGTCCCGAGGCCGCGCCGGCCAGATGCCAGGCCCGACGATCGGGATCGAGCTGAGCGTCGGTAGCGTCGGCCAGTGCCTTGTGCACCGCTCGACGGTCGCTCGGGCCCGCCGCGCGATAGGCCGCCGAGCGCACCAGCGGGTGCCGGAACCGTACCCGGGTGCCGAGTGTGATCAGCTCCGCTGCGTCGGCGTGCGACGCAGCTGCGTCGGCGTCGATACCCAGCCGTTCGGCCGCACGCCGCAACAACGTCACGTCGCCGACCGGCTCGGCGGCCGCGGTGCACAGCAGACGTTGTGTCTCGGCCGGAAGCGACTGAACGCGGCGGAGGAATCCCTGCTCGATCTGGCTCGACAACGGTGACGCGTCCGGACGCCCGAAGCCGCCGGCCAGCTCCGCTGCGGTCAACCCGCGAGGCAGCTCGAGCAGGGCCAGCGGGTTGCCGCGTGACTCGGCGACGATGCGGTCGCGCACCCGCTGGTCGAGCGGCCCGGTGACGACCGAGTCGAGGAGTGTTCGGGAGTCGCTCTCGGTCAGCCCCGTGACGGACAGCTCGGGGAGGCTGCCAAGGGCCTGGCCGGCGCTGGGCTCGCGGAGGGCGAAGACGAGCACGACCGATTCCGCCAGCAGTCGGCGGGCGACGAACTCCAAGGTCAGCGCCGATGCGCGATCGAGCCACTGGGCGTCGTCGATGAGGCAGACCAGCGGCTCGTTCCCTCCGGCGTCCGCCAGGAGGCTCAGAGTGGCCAGGCCCACGAGGAACCGGTCGGGCGCATGGCCGGCGCGCAGCCCGAACGCTGTGCCGAGTGCGTCGCGTTGAGGCTCGGGCAAATGGTCAAGGCCGACCAGCAGAGGAGCGCAGAGCTGGTGCAGGCCGGCGTAGGAGAGCTCCATCTCGGACTGGACGCCGGCAACCCTGACCGTGCGGCATCCAGCACGATCGAGGAGGTATCTCAACAGCGCGGTCTTCCCGACCCCTGCCTCACCGCGCAGAACCAGGACCCCACTACGCCCAGCCCTGACACCTGCCAAGAGGTCATCGAGAGCCCGGCATTCGTTATGCCTGCCGAGGAGTCCGGCTCTTGAAGCACTCCTCGCCATGGCAGCTCCCATATCAACGCACTCCGGCCGGTATGGTAGTACGTTTCACGATCGCTGCGCCTGCGGTGGTTGTGTGAGCAAGATGAGTTCCGGCACAACCAGTGTGGCGCGTGCTACTCCCCGTGATGGCCGCCTGATCCGGATTTCGAAGGCACGGCGGCCGGTTGGAGCCGCTGCCCGACCGGGAGCCGGAGAGACTCGCCACCCGGCTCGCCCAGCACCCGCAGATCAAGGTGGTCTGCCGTGACCGGGCCCCCTTCCATGCCCAGGGAGCCTCGCTCCGGAAGCCCTCGTCGGGCGCATCCGCTCCTTTGCCCGGATGCTCACTCAGCGCGAAGGCAGGCAGATCACTGCTTCGGGTCGGACGACGGCTCGGACGGCGGCTCGGACGGAGGGTCGGACGGAGGGTCGGACGGCGGGTCGCCCCCGACAGCGCCGCCTTCACCTAGGGGAGGCGCTCCTCACCCCGCGGCCGCGCCCGGTCAGAGCTCAAGGCGTCGCGGCGCAGCTCCGTCCAGGACGTCACCGACCAGACGTCGGCGTGGACTCCCCACGGGGACAGCAGAAGCTCCTGGGCCCTCAGCGGCCAGTGGATGGCCGTGCCGGAGTCCAGCAGCTGTATCTGCGGTCCGGCGCCATGGGGTGCTGCCTACCGGAACGGGTACACGCGCCCTCCAGGAACGCGCGGTGATGCCGGTTTCCATGGCGAGACGACCCGGATAGGGGGCCGGGACGGCGCCGGGATCGTGCTGATGCAGTCCGAGGACACAAGCCCGGGCAGGCCCGCTCCGGACATGGCCGCGTACGCGTGCACGCTCCGCAGCAGGTACACGGCGCGGTCTGGCCCGGCATGCCTGATGACGGCGTCGTGTGATGCATGCCATTGCCTCGTTCCCTCGGCGTCGGGGCCGGGCAGCTGGCCGGCGGCCGTCCGGACGAGATGTGCGCGGGAGGCAGCGCCGTGTCCGCGCGTCAGCGCTGCGCGAGCCATGCGCTGAAGGTCGTGTGACCGATGTGGGTGCCCGGTCCGGGCAGAAGCGCGCGCTTCCCCACTTCGGCGGCGAGGAGCCTGGCGCGCGCATCGGTGACGACACTTCTGGCGTCGCCCTTTGCGGCTAGGAGCTTCGCCGTGAGGTCGTCGAGGCGGTACTCCTCGGGGCCGGCCACCTCGAGCGTGCCCAACAGAGGCAGTCCCACAGCGACATGCGCGACGGCGGCGGCGACGTCGTCCGTTGCCACGGGACGGATCAGCGCAGGCGCGACGTGGACCCCGTCCGGGCGTGTGTCCGCCAGAGCCATGGCCTCGAGGGACTCGAAGGAGAGCGCGGCACGCACGATCGAATGAGGGATCGAAGACCGCCCTGCCTGGTACTCCTGCAACTCTTTCGCAAGGAAGTAACCCGACCGCAGCCGCCCGGCTCCCGCCACCGACAGGACCACGTGATGCTCGACGCCGGCCGAGGCCGCCGCGGCCAGGAGGTTGGCCGTCGCGATGCGGAAGAACCGCAGACCGGCTTCCTCGGTGCGGGTGGGCGCGTCGGTGACGTCCACCACCACCTCGGCACCGCGCAAGGCCTCGCCGAGACCGCTCCCCGTGATCACGTCGACACCATGGCGGCGTGAGACGGGCACGACTTCCACACCATGGTCACGGAGTCTGGCAACCGTCCTGGAGCCGATCAGCCCCGTGGCCCCTGCGACAACGACTCTCATCCCGGTTCCTCCCGTCGAGGGGTCAGCGACCCCGACCCCGTGTACGTGCACTACATACGACAGGGCTCACACCAAGGTTGTGACACCGAGCGGGGGAGCGTCACAGGAGTGACGACATCTGTCACACGAGCATGGCTTACGTGGTCTTCACTTCGAGAGACGACCACGGAGGTGCAACACAGTGTCAAGCTCCGTGGGAGAGCACGACGAGCATGATCGCCACTGACGTCGTGTGCTCCATGCCGACCGTGCTGTTCGCGGCCGCAGCTGTTCACGAGCTGCGGCACCGTGGCCGCCACCCACGCCGTTCACTCCACGGGGGAGCCGGCCACCCAACGATGCGGGCACCGGGGTACCGGTGCCCGCATCTCCTGGTGTGCGCCCTGAGGTCGCTCATGTGCGACATGCCGGGGCTGCGACGGAGTACGGGCGCCGCGACGAGTTCTTCCACCAAGAAGCTCTACGGCCACTTCTGGCAGGGCGCAATGCACCTGGGAACGGTCGTGATGCTCCTCATCCGTCAATGACAGTGCCATGCCGACCGGAGAAAGAGACGTGATGACGCCGATGATCCGCAGAGCCGTGATTCCCGCCGCCGGGCTGGGCTCCCGGCTGCTGCCGCTGGCCCGGCAGGGCCACATCACGTACCTGGACCAGTACGGCCCGTACGGCAACGGCACCCCCGTGCTGAACGCGGGGCAGCCGGTCGGGGAACGCCTTGGCAGCCTCCTCCTGAGACAGGCCGGCCCGGAAGACGGCGATCAGCGCGGGGCGGGTCGACTCGTCCTCGCAGAAGGAGAGGAAGGTCCGGGCGATCCGCGCCCCGCGATCCCTCAGCCCGGCCTCCGGCTTCTCGTCCGTACGGGAGTCGAAGCGGAGGGACATGTCGATCCGGGAGGAAACGGCTTCCTGGAAGAGGCCGTCCTTACTGTTGAAGAAGTGGTGGACCAGTGCCGGGTCCACCTGCGCCTGCCGAGCGATTGCGCGCATCGTCGTGCCCGAATAGCCCTTGGCGGCGAAGAGTTCGAGTGCGGCCGCGAGGATCTCAGCCCTGGTACTGCTCTTTCCCGGACGTCGGCCGCCGCCCCCTGAGAGCCGCCTCCCGGGGGATGCGGCAACGGGGCGGGCGGTGTTGCCGTTCGGGCAGGGGTCCCCGGCTCCGTCGCCGAGCGTGGAGGGCCCTACGCTGCGCACCGTGGCCGGGCCCCTCATGGCAACGGGTCGCCTGGCGCGGCGGTCGCGCCGAGATAGGCGCGGATGGCCGCGATCACAGTGTCGGCGGTGCGGTCAAGGTGGCTGCGGCCGTCGGGCAGCTGAGCCGTCGGGCTGATGTAGCTGCGCGGCCCGACGTGCGTGGCCGGGTCGAGCCGATGCACGGTGATCTTCCCGGCGCGGTCGGCCCGGTTCCATCCACTACTACGGAACAGTCGCCAGCGCTGCGGGAAGATCCAGGTGCCGACCCGCTCGATCCGGTCGCTCGCGCTGGTGAGCCGATGCAGGTGCTCGGCATGGGTGAGATCGTTGGCGCCGTTGTGGAAGCCACCGAGCGTGATCAGCAGGAGTGGGCAGCGTAGCTGGGTGTGCAGCTCGTCGACCGCACCGGTGGCGACCTGGGCGCCGCCGCTGTAGCTGAGCAGCACCACGGGTGTACCGCTGTCGGGCCGGTAGCCGGCGAGCCGGAGCTGAGTGGCGATCTGGGAGCCGACGGCCCGGTTGTACAGGGGGCGGTAGCGGTGGTCGGCGGCGACGAAGGTCTGCACGACGTTGTGCAGGAAGAGCAGCAGCCCGATGCGGCGGCGCAGCCACGCCCACACCGGCCGGTCGGCGAGTGGGTCGGCCAGTGGTGAGTAGGGCTGCACTTGTCCCAGCACCCGTAGCTCCGGCGCTCCGGCGATCAGGGCCTTGACCAGTTGGCCCCCGTCGCGGCTGTCCCGGACGCGGCGTTTGCCGATGCCGTCGAGGTAGACCAGGTAGGCATCGGGGGGACTGTCAGGGTCCGCACCCCGGGCGTAGGGAACGCCCTCCGGGAGTTCGGTGACAGGGGCCCGCCAGCCGGCGCCGTAGGCAAGAACCTCGTAGCGGGCCAGTAGAGCTTCAGCCAGCAGAGCAGGCCCGATCACGCCGCCCCAGAGCAAGAAGTCGTTCATGCGATCGACTCCGGCGCTGCGGTCGCGCTGATCCTGACGACAAGACGCCGAACGGCCTCCACGGCGAGACCGAGCCCGGTCCCAGCGACGGCGCAGCAACCAGCGGCACTCCACCAGCCCAGCCCGCTCGCCGCGGCGAGCGGGCCGACCAGACCGGCCCCGACCCCCACAAAGAGCAAGAAGTGGAGCAAGGGCCCGAGCAACGGGAACGCCAGGACGGCGGCGAGCACCAGCGGGGCGACCAGGCTCGGTGTCCACACCAAGCCGGTGCCCGGTGGCGGTGAGGACAGCACCAGCTCGGCCAGCGTCCACGCGGTCAGCGGCCACAGAGCGAACACGACACCCTCGACGACGCCGGCAGGCAGCAGCAACCCCGCCACGAAAGTTCGCGACATGCCAGGCCTGCGCGCTACCAGAGGCAGGATGCGCCCGGCGGTCTCCGACACCCCGGCGAACAGCAGCAGGACAACGACGGCGGGCGACATCACTCGGCCTCGCTGTGAGGGAGCGGCGGAGCCGACGGACCGACCGGGCCGGCCGTCTGCAGGTACCGCTCGAGTTCGTCGGCGGCGCGCCCATGTCCACCCGCCTCGCGCTGGGCGGTCCGCAGGGCGCTCGCGGCTGCCCGGAACCGGGGCTCGTGAAGGAGGCGCCGGGCGAGGACACGCATCGAGCCCCTTGCGACGTCCTGGGTACGCATCGACAGGCCGGCGCCCAGCTCGACGACGCGCCGGGCCACCATCGGCTGGTCGGCGCCCTGCGGGACCACCAGCAGCGGAACCCCGGCGTACATGGCCTCGTTGACACTGTTCATCCCGCCGTGGGTGACGAACAGCGCCGCGCGGGCCAGCACCTCCGGCTGCGGCACGAAGCGGCGGGCGAGCACGTTGGAGGGCAGTGGCCCGAGCGCGTCGGGATCGGTCTGCCCGGTGGCGACGACCACGGTGCCGCCCAGCGGGGCGAGCGCGGTGGCAAAGCTGCGCAGCAGCTGTGGGTCGGCGTTGAACACCGTGCCCAGCGAGGCGTACAGGACCGGGTCCTGCAGCCGATCGGCCGGGAACGACGGGTCGAGCGGTCGGGCGCCGATGCTTGGGCCGACGAACCGATACGACTCGTCGAAGTCCTCGACGGCAGGCTGGAACGCCCGTGAGGTGTAGACCAGGTTGAGCGGTCGGCGGATGTTCGCCACGTCGAGCAAAGGCAACCCCCGTGCGTCGAAGCGACGGTGCAGCGCCCAGCGGGACCGCAGGTAGCCCTGGACGCTGCGGGGCTGAGCCATCGCTGCGGTCAGCAGGTCCCAGGAGCCACGGGTGGGGCTGGGAACATGCCGGTTGAGGGCGAACGTGGTGAACGACGAGGCTGCCGGCACCCCGAGCTCGCGGGCGGCGACCGCGCCCCACAGACAGGCACTGTCGTGGACGATCAGGTCGGGTCGGTCGCGGCGCAGGTCGGTGAGCACGGTGGGCAGCAAGCGCACGGCGGTGCTCGCGAGCGCCTCCATCCACGTGACCGGCGTCGGCGGATCGGGGAGCGGCTGATCGCCCCCGGGGTAGAGGTGCACGGTCGCGCCGGTGGCCTCGATCTCCCCACGGAACGCGGGCGAGGTGTGGTAGCTGACGGCATGGCCGCGTCGAACGAGCTCGGCCACGACCGGCAGCGTCGGGTTGACGTGCCCGTGCATGCCGATGTTGAGGAACGCGATGGTACTCACAGGTCGACTCCCACTGTGGAACAAGTTGACGCCTCGCCCGGGCCGGCGGATGCCGCCGAAGAATCGTCGACCCGGTACAGCCCCGGCCCGTTGATGCTCAGCCCGTCCAGAAAGCGCCCCGCCGCGCGGCAGGCGGTGCTGATCAGCCGCTGGGAATGGCCGAAGTCCCACGGGGCGGGCCACGTCTCGATGCCGGTCGGCAGCACGACGGTCGGGATGCGCCGGGACACCTCGTGCAGATCACGCTCGATCTGGTGGTGCAACAGCAGTAGCCCGGCCCGGGCGGCGACCGCACCGGCCCGTCGGCGCGGATTGGCGGGGCGCAACGGTGAGCTCTCCGGCCCGGCCGCGACCACCACCACGCTGGCCGCCCCGGCCTGCTGGGCGGCCAGTACCGGGACGTAGGCGATCACCCCGCCGTCGACGAGCGTCCGGCCCTCACGATCCACGGGGGGCAGCATCCCGGGAATGGCCGCGCTGGCCAGCAGCGCGGACTCGAGGTCTCCGTGGTCGAGCAGCACCGGAGCCCCGGTGGCCAGGTCCATGGCCACCGCGGTGAACGGGACCGCCAACTGCTCGATCCGCGACGGCAGCCCAGCCCGTGCGATCAGCCGACGCAGGCCGCGATCGGTGAAGATGCCGGCCCGTGAGGACAGGTAGCCGAGCGGATACACCTCACGGCGACGCAACTGGGTCCACACGTGGTCCAGCCACGGCGCGGCCCTGTCGGGGTGGGCGGCCGCGATGGCCCCGTTGAGGGCGCCCACCGAGGTTCCGATGATCAGGTCCGGGACGAATCCGCGCTGCTCCAGCGCGTATCCGACACCGACATGCGCCGCCCCGAGCACGCCACCGGCGCCCACCACCACGGCCACGGGCCGGGGAAGGGCGCTCAATCCGGCCGACGTCGGGTCCACGGGCGGCCTGCTCGTCGCCGCCTCGCTGAGGCCGAAGTGCGCCGACGAGGCTGGTCTTCGGCGACGAGAAACCCTCATGATCCACCTTTCTCACCACTGCACCGAATCGGATGGGTCTCCCCACTAGACCGGGCAGCCATACGATGTGTGACACCGTCGGCTCAGGCGCAGGCGAAGCTGTCATTGAGGGCATGCGGGAAAACAGTGTGAGTTTGCGAAAACATGGTGTGATCGAGACAGGCGGAATGCTCAGCAGTTCTGACGGACTCATCCATGTTCGCCCTCACGGCCTCACGGCCTCACGCCCTCACGGCCTCACGGCCTCACGGCCTCACGGCCTCACGGCCTCACGGCCTCACGGCCTCACGGCCTCACGGCCTCACGGCCTCACGGCCTCACGGCCTCACGGCCTCACGGCCTCACGGCCTCACGGCCTCACGGCCTCACGGCCTCACGGCCTCACGGCCTCACGGCCTCACGGCCTCACGGCCTCACGGCCTCACGGCCTCACGGCCTCACGGCCTCACGGCCTCACGGCCTCACGGCCTCACGGCCTCACGGCCTCACGGCCTCACGGCCTCACGGCCTCACGGCCTCACGGCCTCACGGCCTCACGGCCTCACGGCCTCACGGCCTCACGGCCTCACGGCCTCACGGCCTCACGGCCTCACGGCCTCACGGCCTCACGGCCTCACGGCCTCACGGCCTCACGGCCTCACGGCCTCACGGCCTCACGGCCTCACGGCCTCACGGCCTCACGGCCTCACGGCCTCACGGCCTCACGGCCTCACGGCCTCACGGCCTCACGGCCTCACGGCCTCACGGCCTCACGGCCTCACGGCCTCACGGCCTCACGGCCTCACGGCCTCACGGCCTCACGGCCTCACGGCCTCACGGCCTCACGGCCTCACGGCCTCACGGCCTCACGGCCTCACGGCCTCACGGCCTCACGGCCTCACGGCCTCACGGCCTCACGGCCTCACGGCCTCACGGCCTCACGGCCTCACGGCCTCACGGCCTCACGGCCTCACGGCCTCACGGCCTCACGGCCTCACGGCCTCACGCCCTCACGGCCTCGCGCCGTGCAGGATCGCGGCAGACGTGGCAGACGTGGCAGACGCGGCGATCCGGTCGAGCAGGAACAGCGCCGCGACGCACAGAGCGATCCAGACCGACAGCACCACGACACCGTTGACCAGCCCGTCGTGGTGGAAGTAGGCAAGCCCGTCCAGGGCGCGGACGCCGACGCCCGGAGGCATGACCGAGGCGAGGGGCTTCAGCCAACCAGGCAGAAATTCGGGCGGCAGTACGCCACCGCTGCTGGCGTTTCCCATCACCAGCATGAAAATCGACGCAAGCAGAACCCCGATCGGGCCGAAGATCCGGATCAAGAGGATGGTGGCTGCCGCCACAGCCCCCGCCATCAGCGCCACAAGGCCCGCGATGCCCAGAAAGGGACCGGGTATGGCTCCGAAGGCCGTACTCGCGATGAGGGCGGTCGCCAGCCCGCCGACGGCCGCGAACAGCGCCAGACTGCTCACGCGCTGCCCGAAAGAGAGGCGCGGTGCCACTTGGTAGGTCACCTGGCCGAAGAGGAACCCTGCGAGCACCAGCCCGAATGAGGCATAGAACACCGACAGGCCCCGGCTGTCCCCGCTCGAGAGCGGAAGGATGTCGACCACGGGCCATTTCTCGTCTGTCGGCTGACAGCCCGGGGCGCACGGACTGGCGAGCGGAGTCACCAGCGCGGACACCGCGGGGCCGTTGGCGCCCGCATACACGATCCTGGGATCGCCGTCGTCGGCCAACAGCGCGGCATAGGCCTGGCGGTGCTCAACCGCCAGACGGGCCGAGGCGTTGTCCGGGTACCGGTCGACCTGGAAGCCGTCTGGCGAGACACGCTGCAGCCGGACGTCGAAAAGCGCCGCGGTCCTGTCGGATGCGGCGACGGCGACCGGCAGTCGGTGCGCCTGAGGCGTATGGAAGGCGGCGAGGAAAACGCTGACGAAGACCAGACCAATCGTCAGCACCGTGATCACGGGCTTGAGCACCGCCTGCGGACCGGTCAGCCCCGGCCGTTCGGGTGGGGCGTCGGTCTGCGCTCCTTGATGGTGGCGGTGTCGCTCTGGTCCAGGGTCGGGGTCGGGGAGATGACTTTGACCTGTGGTGTCAGTGCTGGGCATGGCTCCTCGACCTTCATCGTGTAAGTTGGCTTATAAGTCACCTTACATGTGGAGGCGTTGATGGCGGTGAAGGATCCCAGTGAGCGCATCGGCTACCTGATCTGGCAGCTCTCACAGGCGTACGCGCAGCGCCTCGAACGGGTGTTGCGCCCGCTCGGACTGACCCAGGCGCAGTTCAGTGCGCTCGTCCGATTGAGCCGGGACGGGGCGATGTCCAGTGCCGAACTCGCCCGCCGCTGTGGCGTCACCGCCCAGTCCATGGGCGCGGGACTGCGGAGTCTGGTCGAGCGTGGACTCGTCGAGCGGCGTCCCCACCCCACTCACGGGAAGATCATCGAAATGTGCGTCACACCTGCGGGCGAGGCACTGGCACTGCGGGGCGAGACCGCGCTCGAACCGTGCGAGCAGGAGACCCTGCAACCGTTCCTGCCCCGGGAGCGGGAACAGGTACGCGCTCACCTCCGTCGCATGCTCGGAGCCCTCAACGCCCCGGCGCTGGGACCGGACGACCGGGATCAGCACGGCGGGACATGAGCTGCGCACGGCTCAGATCGAACTGGTACCGACAACGACCGTGAACTTCAACGGCCGCCTTTCGTGGGGAGGCGGTGTCGGTGACCGTCGACGAACGTGACCGTCTCGTCGAACGGTGCCCGGCCCGTACGGGTGCAGCTGTGCAACCCTTCGGCGCGGAGACTGCCGGTCAGCCGAACTGGCCAGGCTGGTAGTCGCCGGCGGGCTGCTGGGTGACGACGTTGACGCGGTTGTAGGCGTTGATGACGGCGATGAGGGAGATCAGGGCGACGAGTTGGTCCTCGTCGAAGTGCTTCGCCGCGTTCGTCCAGGCCTCATCGGTGACACCGCCGGCCGCGTCGGCGATGCGGGTGCCCTGTTCAGCCAGTTCCAACGCGGCGCGCTCGGCGTCGGTGTACACCTTGGCCTCGCGCCAGGCCGCGACCAGGTGGAGGCGTTGCATGGCCTCTCCCGCCGCGATGGCGTCCTTGGTGTGCATGTCGGTGCAGAAAGCGCAGCCGTTGATCTGACTGACGCGGATCTTCACCAGTTCCTGGGTCGCGGCCGGCAGTGTCGAGTCCGAAGCAACCTTGTTGGCTGAGTTGATGTGCTTCAACGCCTTTCCCGCGAGGGAGTGGCCGAAGTAGTTGAGGCGCGATTCCACAGTGATCTCCTTGCCGCCTGGCGGATGCACACTATTGACCGAGGCGCCATGGCGATGTGTGACAGGAAGTCGGGTGTGGCGTGCATCTCATGTGCCGCGTTTCCGATGGCCTCGGTGGAGGCGAAACCTGTAGGGATGAGGACGAAGAAGCAGGCAGAATCCGTACCTGTGGACATCCGCCCGTCCCATCGCGTGCTCCCTGCGCGCGGCCCTGACCATTGCCGGGCCCGGGGGCCCACCCCGGAAATCGTGGTCAGGCGTCAAGGGTGTGACAAGGTGTTATCTCACACGGTATGTTTCAGTGTGTGCCTCGACGGAGGTCGCACAATGCGTGCAGCAGCCGCCTTCCGCCAGGCTGGGTCCCCGCGGCGCGGGCGAGGGCTGCCGCGGGGCGCGCCGCAGCGGCTGCCACGTCGTTTCGCGTGCTCAGTTCAGTGCGGAGCGCACTACTTGCCGGACCATCGGGGAGCGGTCCAGCTCCGCTCTGATATCGGCAAGACACTGAGCGGCCAGTGCCTGGTGCCATGCCTGTTCCGCCCGGCGCATGGCCGCGTTGACGGCGCATGCGCCCGTCGGCGGCGGTGACAGCTCGCCGATCTTGCCGGAGCAGCGGATCTCGGTGCAGCGAAAGACCTCGGTGTCTCCCTCGATGGCCTCCACCACATCCAGGAGGGTGATGTTCTCAAGGGGTCTGGCCAGACGGAACCCTCCGCGCGGCCCGGGCACGGAGACCACGAGCCCGGCACGGGCCAACTGCTGCAGCTGTTTGTTGAGGTAGGAGGAGGAGAGGCCGTGGGCCTCGGCGAGCTGGCCGCTGCCCACCGGCCCGCCTCCGATCATGTCCAGGTTCAGCAGTGTGTGCAGAGCCCACTCGACACCTTTAGCCATTCGCATAATACGGACATTACATGTCCAGGATCGAAGCTCGGCGCTCGCTGCTGACCTGCGGATTCCGTTCGGCAGGGGCGGTGGCCTCGCTAATAGATCTTGACATTTAATATCCAGGATAGTTAGTGTCCAGGATGTGCGGTGCGGGCCCTCGGGAGGCCCCCGCAGTAGACAGCCCTGCTCACGGAGCACCGGCTTCTCGCTTCGACTTCGAAAATGGGGAAGTTCATGAAGGATGTCCTGGTCATCGGCGGAGGCTTCGCCGGCGTGTGGAGCGCGGCAGGAGCCGTACGCGCCGCCCGTGAGGCGGGCGGCCCCGGCGACGAAATACGGGTGACGCTGGTCAGCGGCGGCGATGATCTGGTCATCCGCCCCCGCCTCTACGAGGACGCCCCCGAAGGTATGCGGGTCGCCCTCGACCGCATCCTCGGACCGATCGGCGTACGCCGCGTCACGGCGACCGTCACAGGGATCGACACCGAGGCGCACACCGTACGTGCCGTCGGACGTGCCGGCGAGGAACTGGACATGGCCTACGACAAGCTGGTGCTGGCCACGGGTAGCCAGCTCGTACAGCCCGACTTCCCGGGCTCGCAAGAAGTCTTCGACGTCGACACCCTTCCCGCGGCGGCCGCCCTCGACAACCACCTGCGGAGGCTGCCCGAACAGGCATCCTCTCCGGGCCGCTACACCGCCGTCGTGGTCGGCGCCGGTTTCACCGGTCTGGAGATCGCCACCGCACTGGGCGAACGGCTCCGCGCGATCGCCGACCGCGACAGCGCGGCGGAAGACGTCCGGGTCGTCCTGGTCGACCGCGCCGGCGTCGTGGGCCCGGAGCTCGGCCCCGGCCCCCGCCCGAACATCGACGACGCGATCGACGAACTGAAGATCGAACGACGCCTGGGACGCACTGTGGCATCGGCGACCCGCCGGGACGTCACCCTCTCGGACGGCGAAGTGATCTCCGCGGCGACCGTCGTGTGGACGGCCGGTATGGCCGCGAGCCCGCTCACGGCCCAGATCCCCGGCGAACGCGACCGGCTGGGACGACTCGGAGTGGACGCGCACCTCAGGGTCATCGGAGTTCCCGACGTCTACGCGGCGGGCGACACCGCGCTTGCCCCCGCGGAAGACGGCTACTCCACGGTGCAGTCCTGCCAGCACGCCCTGCCCATGGGCAAGTTCGCCGGACACAACGTGGCGGCCGACCTCCTGGGCAACACCCTGCTGCCCTTCACCCCCGACCCCTACGTCACCTGCCTCGACCTCGGCCTCGCCGGTGCCGTCTTCACCGAAGGGTGGGACCGCAAGATCGCGCTGACCGGGCAGGAGGCCAAGACCCTCAAGCGGAACATCAACGCGATCTGGATCTACCCGCCGACTGACGACCCGGAGCAGATCCTCGCCCAGGCGGGCCGCTTCTCCAACGGCTGACAGCGGACCAGCGACGTCTTTTCGATCGCCGAGCCGTGCGCGGTGGCGTGCTCACCGCCAGGCGCTGGAATGCATCGTCGTCACAGTCGTCGAGGGCTACCGCGCCACAGTCGGCGCCGGCGTGCTCGCCGTGGGCCATGAGCCACCGACCCGTCGGCGGTTCATGGCCCACAGGGCTGATGGTCCGTCAGTCGGGTCGGCAACGGGTCAGTGTGAGCCCTGACAGCGTTTCTGCAGGTCAGAGCCGTGAGTGCCGTGCCGGGGTCAGCAGATGGTCAGCATGAGGCCGGACGGTGTCCCGGCTTGCCGACCTCCACCCGTGGCAAGGGTCTCTGCGCCGTCCGGCGCCCCGCTCGGAAGGCTTGATCCGTCAGCGGTCCTGTCCTCCGGTCGGCAGATCCGGCGGTGCGCTCCAGTCCGCCCACGCCCAAGTGGTGTACCGCCGGAGGAGCGGCCGTGGCGCCATGTGCCCCGCAGTCGCAATGCCTTGTCCGGCGCCCACGAAAACACTGCCGAGCTGCGGCAGTTGCCGGCTCCGGCCCTCCCGCAGGTCACCGTTCAGGACACAAACCGGCCAACGTGATGGCCTAATATCCGAATCGACAACAGAGGGCGTCCTGGCTCGTGTGCACATCCATGGGAGGGAGAGGATCACTTGCCCCCCAAGGACCCGGACCGTGCGAACGGCGCCGTTCTCGTCGGCAGGCACACGCAGATCGAGTGTCTTTCCGCGGTCGTACAGGATCTGACCGACGGCCGGGGAGCGTTCCTGGAAGTCACCGGTGAGCCGGGGATCGGCAAGACCACACTGCTCGGCCTGCTCGCCGAGCGGGCAGCCGGGGCAGGGGCACTGGTGGCGCGCGTCCACGCCGCGCGCGGTACGACACAACCCGGCCAGGTCATCACAGAGGTGCTGGATGCCCTGGAGGCGCGGGATTCCCCGATCGCCCGGGAGCTCGGCGCCGGGGCGGATGCCGAGGTGCGCAGCGTACTGGGGCGCTGGGCGGCGCGGCGCGGCGGCGTGCTGGTCCTCGACAACGTGCATCTGTGCGACGAGCAGTCCGCGAGACTGATCGCGCAGCTCGTGCGGACACCCCCGCCCGGCCCGTTCGTCCTGGCGCTGGCGCACCGCCCGCGGCAGTCTAGCCCGGTACTGAGAGAAGCGCTCGAACACGGAGTCGAGACCGGCTCGGTCATCCGCCTGGCCCCGTCCTCCTTGGACCTCCCGGCGATATCCGCCTTGCTCGGCCATGGGGGGTCTCACACCGACACCACCTCCCCGCACGCCTTCTCCCACTCGGCGCGTGACCATGCGTACACCGAGTGGCGCGCCTCCCCGGCACCCGTGGTCGACGGCACTTACGCCGAGCAGTTGCACGCCGCCTCCTGCGGCAACCCGCGGATGCTGCGGATCCTGGTCGCGGCACGGTGGGACCCGGACGAGTGGCCGCTGAGTCCCGGTCCGGACCGGGACGGCATGCTCCGGGAGGCTGTCTCCGTCGTCGCCGAGCTGGACTCCGTTACCGCTGACGCCGCGCTCTCGATCCAGGTCGCCGCCGTTCTCGGTGATCCTTTCCTGCCGGACGACGTCGCTGCGGTCTCCGATCTCGGCCTGGAACGGACCCTCGCAGCGTTCACCGAACTCGTCGAAGCGGACTTGATACGGCCGCTGCCCTGGGGCGGCGGCTACGTCTTCCGGCACCCGGTGCTCGGTCACGTCGCCCTGGAACACGCTTCGCCGTCCCGGCGCGTCAACGCCCACAGGCGGGCCCTGGATCTGCTCACCACGCGAGGAGCGTCGGCGCTCCGACGTGCCCGGCAGGCCGAGCACCTGGTGGGCGCGGGCAGTGCGCAGGCCCGGCAGGTTCTGGTCGAGGGCGCGGCGGAGGCGATGGCCAAGTCCCCGGCCGTCGCTGCCCGCTGGCTGCGCCTGGCGCTGGACCACCTGCCCGCCGGGGACGTGATCAGCGCCCCCCGGGTCGTTCTGGTGCTGGACTGTTGCCGGGCCCTCAGCGCCGTGGGCCGCCTGCAGGAAGCCCGTTCCCTGGTGCACGATGTGCTCCGGCATCAGTCGGATCTCTCCGAGGACCTGCGGCTGAGTGCCTACGCCGTCTGCGGAGAGCTGGAGCGGCTGCTGGGCCGCCACCAGGAGGCCGAAGCAGTGGTCCGGACGGCACTCGACCTCGTACCCCGCCCACTGCCGGTTCCGCTGTCGGCGCCGGTGGTCGAACTGATCACCGCATACGGGCGAGTGCAGTTGTTCCGGGGCGCCTACGGCGAGGCACGTGACGTGGTCCGCGAGGCGGCGGAGGCGGCCGGAGCCGTCGGCCCGGCGGTGCCCTACCTGCGGGCCCTGGGCGCCCTCGGCGATACCCAGCTCGGGCTGCTGCCCGAGGCCGTCGCCGAGGTCACCGAGTGTGCGCGGATCGTGGACGCCCTGCCGGACGCCGCTGCCGTCACCATGCCCGACGTCCTGGCCATGCTCGGCTGCGCGGAGTTGTTCCAGGAGCGGTTCCATGACGCCTACCGGCATCTGGAACGAGGACTGCAGGCAACCACGGGCGCCACCCGGAGGTTCATCCGGATCAACCAACTGGTGGCCCTGTGCCATCTCGACCAGCTGACGGGGCGTCTGGAGTCGCTCTGTCGCCGTGCCGGGGAGGCCGAGCTGCTCGCCCGGATGAGCGGGGCCGACGAAGCCGCCGGGATCGCCATGATCCTGCGGGCGACGGGGCTGCTGTGGACACGTCCACGGCGGGACACCGACAGACTGCTCGAACTCGCCGGGGAAGGACTGTCCCTCGCCTTGCGCAAGCGGGGCTGGCGGGCAGCCGTCGCGGTCGGCCTGCGCGCCCACGCCCAGTTCCTCGGCGGGGACCCGGCAGGCTGTCTGCGCACCCTCGTCGAGGAGGGCGGCCCGCAGCTGCAGCGGCTGCTGCGGGCCTGGCAGCCCTCGCTTCTGGCCCTCGCCTCCGTCGCGGCTCTGCGTTGCGGTGACATCGCCGCCGCACGCGACTGGGCCAGGACGGGGGAGGCCGTGGCCGACCAGTTGGGGCTGCCGCTGCAACAGCAGTATGTGCGCAGAGCCCGGGCCGCGCTCCACGCCGCAGAGGGAGAGCACCGCCTGGCGGCCGGGCTGTTTCACGAGGCCGCGGAGTCGTTCCGCCGTGCGGGCCTGCCGGTGGAACACGCCTGGACCTTGGTGACCGGGGCGCCTTCGGTCCACGCGGCCCATGGCACCCGGCAGGCGCTGGAATGGCTCGATACGGCGGGGAAGGCCGCCCGGGCCTGTGACGCACAGCGAATCCGTGAGGAGGCGGCAAGGGTCAGGACCCTGCTGCCGGCGTCCTGCGCCGCAACCGGTGCGGCGAGCGCAACGGCGCAGGACGCGAGCGCCCGGGCGACGGCGGCCCTTCTCACCGAGCGAGAGCGGCAGATCGCGGAACTGGCGGCAGAGGGCAAACGCACCAAGGAGATCGCAGAGGAGCTGTTCGTCAGCACCAGGACGGTCGAAACCCACCTCGGCCGCATCTACCGCAAGCTCGACATCCCCTCCCGGGCGGCACTGCCGCGCGCACTCGGCCAAGTGGTCCACCGGCCGGCCGTCTGACCGGTCGCTCCGGTCCCACCTCGTCGTCGGCGGCCCCGCGGTCTCGTTCTGCAGCCGTGTACGGGTTTCCACGATGTGCCCGCGCGCCCGGGTGCGGCAGACCAACGGCGTCACCACCAGAGCTAGGCGCAGTCCCGCACGTATCGCCCGAGTTGCGAGGCGCACTTTCGCGGGACGGCCGACGCACAATGCAGAAGTTCGGCCGAGCGTCAGGCGGCGGACTGCTTGTGCAGGCTGTGGGCGACCGCCAGGAACAGGTGCAGGTTCGTGATGTCCTTGGCGTGGTTGTGGGACCAGCGGACGGGGTCGCCCGAGGAGTCGGTGGTCATGATGCGGACCAGGCCGCCCGCGGCACGGACCTCCCTGACCTTCGGCCAGGGCAGGCTCCCCTTCCCGGGGGCGCTTACGGCCGTGCGGGAGAGCGAGAGCGCTCCGAACGGGACCGTGCCGCCCTCGCGAAGCGTCTCCAGCACGGCCGGTCCCTGTGCGCGCACCACCGCGTCCTGCATCCGGGGACCCCAGATGTCGGGATCCTCGTAGAACTCCGTGATCCGCACCGATCCATGGCCGGGGGCGCCTGCCGAGTAGACGTACTTGGTCGGCGCGGGGACGCCATTGATGACCAGCTGGGTGATTTCCTGCTGGAGGCGCAGGGAGTCCCAGCGCAGGGCGACCGGATCGCCGCCGGACGGCGGGTGCACGACCAGCCCCTCCTCGAACAGGTGCAGCCGCTGGGCGGCCCGCTTCCGGCTGAAGTCGGGGAAGCGGCGCATGGCGAACCAGTAGTACAGCAGCCCGGGGACCAGGAACAACGGCATGAGCATGAGGCAGTTGAAGACATTCTCTCTGGTTTGTAGGTGCGTCGTGCACTGTCGCGTCACCCACAAGAGGGCTGCTGTGTACGACGGTTCGCGTCGCCGTGTCGTGCACGTCGGGGTTGTCGTTGAAGGTCCGTGGCTCATCAGGTGATCTCCGGAAGGCTCCGTCCCTTCGCTGTACGCATGCCGTCGGGTCAGCGGTACTGGACCGTGCTGGATGAGGACCGGCTGGCACCCGTACCGGCGGCGGACGAGTTTTTGCGGCATGCGCTTCGGTCGTGATCAGGCCGAGTCGACGACGCGTACATACGCCGGGGCGGTCGCGCTCTACCTGACGTGGTGCGGGTGCACCGGCCGGGACTGGACGACGGCCGCGGGTCGCCTGGGCGCCTTCATGTTCTGGCTGCGGCACTCGCCCGGCGACGGCACTCCGGTGGTGGCCGGGCCCGGGAGCGAACCGGTCCGCGGGCCGCGCCGGATCAATACCGTGCTGGCCGGCGTCCGTGAGTTCCTCGCGCACGCCACGACGCTGGGAACGGTGCCCACGTTCGTGCTGTCCCAGCTCTACGAGGTCGCCGACGACCGTGACCTGCCGGTGCAGGCCCGCGGCGAGGGCAGCGGGCTGCGCTACTACGCCAAGGCCCGGCACCGGGCCGCCGAGCCGGTTGGGCCGGTCGGCCGCGCCAGCGACGAGGACGTCCTCGCTCTGCTGCGGGCCTGCCGCTCGGCCCGGGACCGGTTCATCGTCCTGTTGCTGGCCAGGGCGGGACTGCGTCGCAGCGAGGCCGTGGGCCTTCGGCGCGAAGACATCCACTTCGTCCTGGACGCCAGCGTGCTGGGCTGTCGGATTCCCGGCTCTCACCTGCACGTGGTGCGCCGGGACAACGACAACGGCGCCTGGGCGAAGTCGAAGCGTTCGCGCGCCGTCCCGGTCGACTTCCTGCTGGTCCAGGCTTACGACCAGTACGTCGTCGAACGGGACGCCTGCCGCGAGGCCCGCAACAGCGACTTCGTGCTGGTGAACCTGTTCCGAGCGCCGCTGGGGGCACCCATGCCGCCCGGCGCCCTGAACGACCTGTTCAGCCGGCTCTCGCGCAGGGCCGGACTGGCCGACGGCGTTCATCCCCACGCCCTGCGGCACGGATTTGCCAGCAACGCCGCCGACGCCGGCGCCGTCCTGGACGAGATCGCCGATCTGCTCGGCCACGCGAACGCCTCCAGCTCCGAGGTCTACCTGCACCCTGACCCGCAACGCCTGCGGTCCGCCGTCGAGCGGGTCGGCGCTCTCGCTCCCGGGAGGAACGGATGACCACGGCCCTGCAACTGGTGCCCGCTCCCGCATCGGATCTGCTGCCTGCCCGCGCGAAACGGCTGCGCGCTCTGATCCGGCCGGAGACGCTGGACGTTCTGAACTGGGACGAGAAGTCCCGGATCCTTCGGCCCTCACCGGACCACCCTTTCCTCGACATGAATGTCTGCGCCCGTTCCGGCTGCTGGGCAGCAGCCCGGAAGACGGACCTGGGGTTGTGCTCGGCCTGCCGCGGCAGCTGGAAGCGGAGCGGCAAAACGCCGGAGGACTTCCTGGCGACCGAGCCAAAACAGATCAGCAACATCTCGGGCGGGTGCGCGGTCGCGAAGTGCCGGCGCCCCTGGACGTCGTCCCGCACGCAGATGTGCATGCGGCACCGCGAGTTGTTCACGAGGCTGGGGCGTCCGCCGCTGGAAGAGTTCTTCGCCGACCCGCGCGTTCGCCCGCTGCCGGGCTTCGGCCTGTGCTCGGTGGACGCCTGCCACCGGCACCAGGCGAACAGCTCCAACGCGTTCTGCCCTCCCCACTGGGTGAGGTGGCAGGAGGCACAGGTCCCCGACGCTGATTTCGAGACGTGGTGCCGCACCGAGCCCGGCACGGCGGAGTCCACCGCGCTGAGCCTGCGCGGTCTGCCGGTCCTGGTGACCGCCGAGATCCTCTATGTCCTCCAGGCCCGCACGGACGCCGAGGTCAAGACCCCGCCCGTCCTGCTGCGAGGCGTCGTCCGGCACCTCCGCGAGCAACGCGTCGAGCAGTTCGACGACGTCCAGGTGCCCCGCAACACCCATCTCGCCGGCATGGCCAACCGCATGCGCCGCACACTCGCGGCCGCCGTCTCCACGCCGGAGCTGGAACAGATCAAGGACGTCTGGAACATGGGCGCCTTCGGACTGGGCCAGTGGCGCAAGATGGACTTCACACCGTTGCGCCAGGAGTGGATGCGCCGGGCCTGCAAGACGTGGGTGCTGGACGAGATCCCCCGCCGTTACGGCAAGAACATCCCCAACAGCCTCTCCGACATGATCCTCTGCGTTCGTTACCTCTCGCAGAGTCTGGTCCGGTCCCGGCAGGACGGCGGAGCGGACATGGCCGCGCTCGGCCGAAGCGACATCGAGGCGTTCGCGCAGTACGTGACTCATCTGGCGCACACCGGCGAGATCAGCGCCTTCCGCCGCACGACGATCTGCCGTTTCACCGGCCGGTTCCTGCGTGAGATCCGCGACCTGGGTCTGACCCGGCCCGGCGAGATCCTCGCTGAGCTGCCCGACGACTTCGCGCTGAGAAGACATGACATGCCCCCGGTCATCACCGAGGAAGGACCGGGCAGGGCCCTGCCGAAGGAGATCCTCAGCCAGCTCTGCGAGCGACTGCCCACCCTCGACCAGATCCGCGACGGCAGCGACGACGCTCGCGCCGCCATCGAGGTCCTCGTCGACACCGGTCGGCGCCCCGACGAGATCGGGTGCCTGCCCTGGGACTGCCTGGAGACCGACGAACACGGCAAATCCGTGCTCGTCTACACCGACTTCAAGAACAACCGCATCGGCTGCCGCCTGCCGATCCCGGACTCCACCGCAGAAATCATCGTCCGGCAGAAGAAGACCATCCGCGCACGCTTCCCAGACACCGAGCTTTCCAAGCTGGTCCTCTTCCCCCGGCCCCGACAGAACTCCGAGGGCACCCAGCCGTTCCGGATGCAGCACATCGGCAACGTCCACCGCCGCTGGGTCAACGCCATGCCCCCATTGCTGCTGGCTGACGGCACCGAGTTCCCCAAGCTGGAAGTCGTGCCCTACTCCTACCGGCACTCCTACGCCCAACGACACGCCGACGCCGGAACCCTCCCCGATGTGCTCCGTGAGCTCATGGGCCACAGATCGTTGCAAACTACACAAACCTACTATCGGGTGACCGAGAAGCGGACCCGGTCCGCGGTCGACAAACTCGTCTCGCACCAATTCGACCGGCACGGCAACCGGATCTGGACCCAGGCCCGCCGGCTCCTGGAGCACGAGCACGCCCGCCTGCGGATCGGCCAAGTGTCCGTCCCCTACGGGATCTGCGTCGAGCCGAGCAACGTCAAGGCCGGCGGCCACGGTTGCCCGTTCCGGTTCCGCTGCGTCGGCTGCGACCATTTCCGCACCGACCCGTCGTACTTGCCGGAGCTGCGGACCTACCTCGACACTCTGCTCCGGGATCGCGAACGCCTGGCCGCAGCAACCGACTTGGACGCTGGGCCCGCACCGAGGCGACTCCCTCAGAGGAGGAAATCAAGCGCATCCGCACACTGATCCGCCGCGTCGAGACCGACCTGGACGGGCTCACGGACGACGAACGCGAGCAGATCACGGAGGCCACGCGGACGCTGCGCAAGACCCGCGCTGTCTCCCTGGGCGTGCCCGCCATCCACCCGCCGGAGCCGGGCCTGCGGCTGGAGCGTGACGCGTGAGCTCATCACCGGACCACCTGGCCCGAGCACGGGCAGCGGACTCCGACCGGCGGCGGACCCGTGTCCTCAAGGTCCTCGACAAGCTGGCCGCGGACGGCGAGGAGATCACCGTCTCCTCCGTTGCCCGCGCCGCCGGCGTCCACCGCAGCCTGATCCACCGGCATGGTGACCTGCACGCGGCCGTCCTCGCCCGCGCTTCCGAGCCGACGCCCGGCACGGCGACCGGGACGCAGGTCAGCCGCCAGTCGCTGCTGGCCGACGTCGCAAATCTGACGGCCCGCAACGGTCGTCTGTCCGCGCACATCACCCGGCTTGAACGGCGGCTCTCCGAGGCGCTGGGACAGTCTGTCTGGGAAGCCTCCGGCCTCGGCGCCCCGGCTGACGTCGAGACGCTCACACGCCGCAACACCGAGCTCGAACAGCAGATCCTCGACCTCCGCGCTGAACTCGTCGAACGGGGCGAGGACCTCGAAGCCGCCCGCGCCGCGAACCGGGAACTCATGGCCCAGATCAACAGTCGCTCGACCAGAAAATCCGGCATCACGAAAGGCTAGGTGTGGCGGCGTGGGGCGCTGTTGACGCCTATATGCAGCGCGGCGCCTCGCAGCATTCAGCCCTCGATGTCAGAGTTCCTGGACCTGCACGGCAGAACGTCGAAGGTGCTCCGGGCCCTGGCCGACGCGGCCATGCGACGCCATGGGCTGCACGTCGGACAGAACTACCTGCTCGCGGTGCTGTGGGAGCGGGACGGCAGCACGCCCGGCGAGGTCGCCGCCGCGCTGAACGTCACGACACCCACCGTCGTCAAGATGGCTGACCGGATGACTACGGCCGGGCTGCTAACCCGTCGCCGTGACGACCGGGACAACCGCCTCGTCCGGCTCTGGCTCACCGACCCGGGGCGTGCCCTGCAGAAACCGGTCGAGGCCGAACGGCGGTTGATCGAGGAGAAGGTCACCGCAGATCTCACCGAGACCGAACGCGAAGCCCTCCTGAACGCCCTGGCGAAGGTCCACAAGGCAGCGAGCGAGCTGTTGAGCGACCCCATCGATTATGGCGACTCGGCCATCACCTGACACTCCCCGCTCCCTGTCTGACCAGATCCGACAAGTACGAAGACAGCTTCCTGCCCACCGACGACTTCCTTGATCCCCCAAGGATGCCTTGGACTGCCCGATCGGCCGCTGCCTCGCCATCGCGAGAACCCACACACAATCTGGCTCCCGTCAACCCTCGAAGGACTTCCGGAGCCGACCACTTAGCCGTGCGAGGTCTCGGCTACGTCGACCACTTCGAAGCCTTGGCGACGCATCCGTTCACCTCCCCAGGCGCCGAGCGGCCCGAGCGCTTGATTGAGCGTGCGTCCGTGCTCGGTCAGGGAGTACTCCACCCGTGGCGGCACCTGGGCATAGACCTCCCGGTGCACGAGTCCGTCTTCCTCCATCTCACGCAGGTGCTGGGTCAGCATCTTCTCGCTCACTCCCGGCAGACCGCGACGGAGCTCGGCGAAGCGGCGCACACGATGGGCGTCAAGTTCCCAGAGGATCAGTCCCTTCCACTTGCCGCTCACCACGTCGAGCGCAGCGTCGATGCCGCAGATGTAAGGCCCGCATCTCGGCGCCTTGGCCATCACTGATCCCCTTACGAAAAGGTAAGTACCGCAGAAAATAGTGGGTACTTCCGAGAGTAGTGGCACTCTCCGAGCATGGAGGGGTGAACGAACAACAGAACCACACCACCAGGCAAGACAGCGCTGTCACCGTGATCGGGCTTGGCCCGATGGGCCAGGCGATGACCCGTACCCTCCTCACCGCCGGCCACCCGGTCACCGTCTGGAACCGCACCGCCGGCCGGGCCGACGGCGTCGTCGCCGACGGAGCAACGCTGGCGGCAACACCTGGCGAGGCGGTCGAAGCGAGTGACCTCGTGCTCCTCAGCCTCACCGACTACCAGGCGATGTACGACATCCTCGACAGCGCCACCGCATCACTCGCCGGCCGAACGCTGGTCAACCTGAGCTCGGACACGCCCGACCGCACACGCAAGGCAGCATCCTGGGCGGCGGGCCACGACGCCGCCTTCCTCACCGGTGGTGTCATGGTCCCGGCGCCGATGGTCGGCACGGAGGCGGCCCATGTCTACTACAGCGGCCCCGACGAAGTGATGGAGAACCACCGGGCGGCGTTGGCACCACTCGGCACACCAAAGTATCTGGGCGCGGATCCGGGCCTCGCCCAGATGATGTATCAAGCCCAGCTCGCGGTGTTCCTCACCACCCTGTCCGCGCTGATGCACGCCACCGCGATGCTGGGCACCGCAGGAATGCAGGCCAAGGAAACACTGCCGGAGTTGCTCTCCTCCGCCGACTCGATCGGCGCCATCCTGAGGGCCGGCGAAGAGACCCCAGGCGCCGCGCTGGACGCCGGAGAGCATCCCGGCGACCTCAGCACGGTCACCATGATGGGCGCGACGTCCGACCACATCGTCGAGACCAGCACGTCACTCGGCCTCGACCTCGCGCTCCCCCTGGCCGTGCAGGCCCACTACCGGCGCGCAATCGAGAACGGACACGGCAGCGACAACTGGACCCGCATCATCGACAGCATCCGAGGACCGCGCTGACCAACCGCGGGACCGATGAAAACACACCCCGCCGCGACTCCACCCAGACCTCACTGGCTACTTGGGGTGCCGGTAAGAACCGTGTCACCAGCCGCAAACGGCGGTGATCTTCCGAGAGTGTCACCCGTGTGGGTGAGTCCGGGGCCGTACGGCTGCGGTCAGTGAGGCTCTGCGGGGACGATCGGCGATCGTGGCCCGTACTCCGCGCTCGCTGCGGCGACCAACACGGCGGAACTGCCCCGGCCCTCCAGGTCAGAGGACTGACCACCGCCGTTTGCGGCTGGTGACAGCGTTCTTACCGGCACCCCGAGATGGAGCGCACCTTCACCGCCGAACGCGCTGCCCACGCCCGCGCCGTCGCAGAAGCAGCCGGCCGCCGCGTCGGCCGCCCCGTCGCCCACCCCACCGACAAGATCGAGTACGCGCGCCTGCTCAAGGCCCAGGGCAGCAGCTACGGGGAGATCAGCACCAAGACCGGCATCCCGAAAACCTCCCTGCACCGCTACCTACAGGGGTAGCCGCACCGGATGGGCCGAGATGGTCAAGGCCGGACGGCGCCTTCACCGGAGGTCGGCGAGCCCCGACGGCCCGCTCTGGTGGTTGCCACGGTGCGCGGCCTCGGGGTCAGTGCCGCGCGCAGCGCCGGGGTGAGGATGTGCCGGGTCTCGGACGGGGTGAGGGCGGCGGGAGTGGGGAGGGGGTTGAGGTAGCGGGTGTAGATGAGGCCGCCGAGGATCGTCACCACGGCCGTGGCGCGGGCGGTTGCGTCCCGGCCGCCGAGAAATTCAACAAGCCGGGCCAGCAGCTCGCGTTCCAGGTATTCGCGGATCACCTCGGCGGCCTCCTCGCCCTGGGTGGTGAGCTGTACGAAGTCGGCGTCCTCCCACAGGTCCGTCACCGCGTCGATCAGGCGATCGGGGAGGGTGGCCGGGTCGCCGCCGAGGACGTCGTCCACCGCCAGCGCATTGGCGCACTGGAACTGCATCACATCCGCGAACAGGCTTTTCTTCGAGCCGAAGTGGTACGCGATCAGCGCCGGGTCGACCCCGGCGGCCCCGGCCACCGCGCGCAGAGTGGTGCCCCGGTAGCCGCGCTCCAGGAACAGCGCTCGGGCCTCCGAGACGATCGACTCGCGGGTCGGCGGGTTGCCGCGGGGGCGGCCTCGGGTGCGGGCGGGGGCAGGGGCGGCGTTATTCATCAGCGTTGAGCCTGCTTTTCGTGATCGGCACAGTCAAGGGCGTTCCGGTAACCACATGAAGGGATGACCCGACGCCATGCGTATCGCAGTCTTCGGCGCCAATGGACCGACCGGCCGCCACCTCACCGACCAGGCCCTTGCCGCCGGCCACGAGGTCGTCGCCGTGACCCGCCGCCCCGGCTCCCTCCCCACGCGGCCCGGCCTCGCTGTGGCCGTCGCCGACGCCACCGACCCGGCGGCTGTCGACGCCGCGATCGGCGGGACGGACGCCGTCCTCTCCGCATTGGGCGCGCGCTTCAGCAAGGAGACCATCACCACGTACTCGGCGAGCGCCACGGCCATCACCGGGGCCATGCCCCGCCACGGCATCAAGCGCCTGCTCGCCGTCAGCTCCAGCATCGCCGACCCGAACTGGCGTCCCACCGGCGCGCACTTCTTCAACCACGTGCTCGACCCGCTGGTGAACCGACGCCTCGGCCGCACCCTCCACGAGGACATGCGCCGCATGGAGGCCGTGATCCGTCAGACGGACCTCGACTGGACCCTCGTCCGGCCCTCGGGCCTCTTCGGGCACCCCGTCGTCACGGACTACCACACCGCCGAGACCAGCGCCGACGGCGTCTTCACCGCCCGTGCCGACCTCGCCGCGAGCATGCTGCGCGAACTGGAGGAGCGGCGGTACGTCCGTACGGCCATGGGCGTCATCACCACGGCTGTGAAGCCGAACATCGCCAAGCTGATCTGGAACGAGGGCGTGAAGAAGAAGTGAGCCGGGCGACCGTCGAACTCCCGGCCGCCACACGGGCGTTCCTCGCTCGCCCCCACACGGCCACCCTCACCACCCTCCGCCCCGACGGTACCCCGCACGTAACCCCTGTCCGCTTCACCTTCGACGCGGCCACCGGCCTGGTCCGGGTGACCACCCGGGCGGGAGCGCGCAAGGCCCGGAACGTGGTGGCGGGCGGCCCGACGGCCCGTGTCGCGCTCTGCCAGGCGGACGGCTTCCGCTGGGTCACCCTCGAAGGCCGTGCCGCCGTCACCGACGACCCCGCGCGCCTGGCCGAGGCGGTCCGCCGCTACACCATCCGCTACCGCGCGGCCCCGCCCGCCCCGCTGGACCTGGTCGTCGTCGAAATCACCGTCGACCGGGTCCTGAGCCTCAACCTCTGAATCCCCGTCCTGAAAGCGAAGTGACACCGCCGTGCCCAACCTCCCCGTCCTCGACTCCACCCTCCACTACCGCGAGTCCGGCGACCCCGACGGGCTGCCGTTCGTCTTCCTTCACGGCAACCCCACCTCCTCCCACCTGTGGCGGAACGTCCTGCCGGGTGTGGCCGCGCCCGGCCGCCGCCTTCTGGCCCCCGATCTCATCGGCATGGGCGACTCCGGCAAGCCCGACCTCGCCTACTCCTTCGACGACCACGCCCGCTACCTCGACGCCTGGTTCGACGCCCTCGGCCTTGCCGAGGCCGTCCTCGTCGGCCACGACTGGGGCGGCGCGCTCGCCTTCGACCGCGCCGCCCGCCTCCCGGGCCGTGTCCGCGGCCTCGCCTTCACCGAGACAATCGTCAAGCCGCTGGTCGGTAACGAATTCCCGGCGGCCGGGCGGGAGTTGTTCACCCTCCTGCGCACACCCGGGGTGGGCGAGGAGATGATCCTGGAGAAGTCCATGTTCATCGAAGGGCTCCCGGACACGCTCGCCACCCCGCTCGATCCTGCCGACCTGGACGTTTACCGCCGCCCCTTCCCGAGCCCGCACAGCCGCCGTCCGGTACTGGCGTGGACGCGCATGATGCCGCTGACGCCGAGCCCGCCGACATCGTGGCCCGCGTCGAGCACTACGACGCCTGGCTGGCCGCCAGCCCCGAAGTCCCCAAGCTGCTCGCCGCGTTCGAGCCGGGCCCGGGCGCGATGACCGACCAAGGGGCCGTGGCCTGGTGCGAGGAGAACATCGCGGGCCTGGAGGTCTCCCGCCACGGCCTCGCCAGCCACCACTCCCCGGAGGACCGCCCCGAGGAGCTGGCCGCGGCGATCCACGACTGGGCCGACCGCCACGGGCTGGCGCGCCAGTAGGTGTCCTCGATCACGATGGTGCCGATCGTTCCCCCGGCAGGCTGGACTGCCGCTGACGGATGTACGCGCCGCGATCGCCGTCACCATCCAACGCAGCGAACGGGACCTGTCGGACGCCCCGCACGCGTGACGACAACGACGCCATGCCGAAATGACTGTTCAATCAACGCACGGTCTCACGCAGGTGACTTCGGACATCAGCGCGGCCGACTCCGAAAGCCGACAGGCGCGCGACCGGATCGACGCCGGATGATGCCCATAAAACGGTGTCAAAAAGTCGATGTGCTCAAGAACTTGAGGAGCATCCTTTTCTGTACGATCTGACAGGTGCAGCCACCCCAGGATGACGACGCCGCCGATCTCCTCGCCCCCGTTCCGGCCGTACGGACCGGCGGCCTCGTGGGATACGCACGCGTGTCCACCAAGGGGCAGTTGCTCGACCGGCAGATCCACGCACTCACCGAAGCGGGATGCATCCGGATCTTCGCCGACAAGAAGTCCGGCAAGAACGCCGAACGCGAGGAGCTGTGGAAGGCCCTCGACTTCCTGCGCGAGGGCGACACCCTCGTCGTCCCGTCGCTGGACCGGCTCGGCCGCTCCATCCAGGATCTCATCGCGATCGTGTCCGGCCTGAGCAAGCGCGGCATCGGGTTCACCTCGCTGCACGAGGCGCTCGACACGACCACGCCCGGCGGGCGCCTGGTCTTCCACGTGTTCGCGGCCCTGGCGGAGTTCATCCGCGAACTCATCGTGCAGGGCACCAACGAGGGCCTGGACGCCGCCCGCGCCCGCGGCGCCCGGCTCGGCCGCCCGCCGGCGATGACCGAGGAGCAGGTACGTCACGCCCGCGACCTACTCGCCCGCCCGGAGAACACCGTCACCTCGATCGCGAAGCTCCTCGGCGTCTCCCGCAACACCATCTACAACTACGTGCCCGAACTGAAGGGTGGTCGCCTCGCGCTCGCTGCGGCGACCAACACGGCGGAACTGCCCCGGCCCTCCAGGTCAGAGGACTGACCACCGCCGTTTGCGGCTGGTGACAGCGTTCTTACCGGCACCCCTACTTGCGCCACCCCTTCATGCACTCAGCGATCGACGAGTTCTCACGGCTGGCCTGTACCGAGGAGCTCGCATCCGGGGCTGCCGGACTCGCGGGGAGCACGTATTCGCCGTATGCAGCTCATCACTGGGGCCACCCATCCCTGTGCGGCATTTCCCGGTCAAGCGCCGCTGCTGTTGCTGTCCGCGACAGATGTCGCGGACAGCAACAGCCTGCCGACCTGCTAGAACCTCTGGCGCCACCCGGGGACCCCGAGAGAAAGCACGTGGGCGGCGTACGCCGCCCGACGGAGGCGCTTCGGTGCGAACACGCCCTGGAGCGCCCCCAGCCGATGGCGGGCGGCCAGGTCGGCGACCTCGGGCGACGCGGGGATGGGTGGAGTCATGAGGACGAGCCTCCGAGCCGCGTCCATACGTGACAACCGTGGATCTACGTAAGTCGGTTACGTATCCTCCGCGCGCCGGTTGCCGGCCCGCCGGGTCGGTGTCGGTGGGGCCGGTTACCGTACCGGTCATGTCTGATGCTCATCGGGATTACGGCACACGAGAACTGACCCCGGTATGGGAGAGACCGGCGGGCCGGGTGCGGCCTTCGGCGACGTTGCGTGGATTCAGGGGCGGTTTGGGCGTGGCGGTCGTCGTGCCCGTCGGGGACGACCGCGTCCTGCTGGCCGTGTCAGGCGATGACGAAGAAGACGACGTGGTGCGGCTGTGGGACCCGGTGACCGGCGAGCAGGTGGGCGGCCCCCTGCGGGAGAACTCGAAACACGGTGGGCTTGTCGTGGCGATGGCGGCCCTGCCGTTCGCCGACGGACACACCCGGCTTGCCACGGCGCACTACGACGAGGACGACGACGGGCATGTGGTGTACCTGTGGGACACGGTCACCGGCGAGCAGGTAGGTGGGCCGCTGCCGGGCCCGGAACTCGCGTCGAATCTGGTCGCCGTACCCACGCCGGACGGGCGGAACCTGCTGGCCATCACCCCCCACGACGAGGAAGGGGTGTGGCTGTGGGACGCGGCCACAGCCGAGCGGGCCGTCGGTCCGCTGAGCGCCCCGGCCGATGTGGACGGCCCGAGCGCGATGACGGCGGTGACGCTCGCCGACGGCCGCACGCTGCTGGCCACCGCCCACGGGCACGGGGAGGGCGCCGTGGTGTGCCTGTGGGACCCGGTGACGGGCGAGCTGGTTCAGACACTGCTGTGCCCGCACGAGGACGAGGGCTGGCCGAGCGGACTGGCGGCGGTGCCGCTGCCCGACGGAGGCCGACTGCTGGCCTTGTCCTTCAATGACGACGATCACGAGACGGTGCGACTGTGGGATGTGGCAACCGGTGCTCCGGTCGGCGGGCCCATCACCGGTTCCGGGCTGCGTCCCGTCCCCATGGCCGACGGGACGACACTGCTGTCGATCGGGTCGGGACTGTGGGACCCGGCATCCGGGCGGCGAATCGGTGACCTGGGGACGAACCGTGTCCCCGCCGCAGTGGCAGCGGTTCCGTTGCCGGGCGGCCCCACACTGCTCGCGGGAGAAGTGCCCAGTGGTGCGGTCTGGTTGTGGGATCCCACCGCAGTGGAGCCGCCGACCGAGCCGGGGGAAGTCGGCTGGGACGGCCTTGTGGCACCTGTGACGGTCCCCGACGGGCGAACGCTGCTCGCCACCCGCAGCGACACCGCTGTCTGGCTGTGGGACCTGCGCACCGGCGAAGCCGCCGGGCGGCTTCACACCGGTGATACGGATGTCCTCACGGCGATGGCGGCCGCGCCTCTGCCGGACGGGCGCACCGTTCTCGTCACCGGCCACAGGAGCGGCGCCCTCCAGTCATGGGATCTGGCGACGGGCGGGCTGGTCGGTTCGCTGCCGCCCGGCCGCACCAGCGCGATCCGCACCATGGTGCCGATCGCGTCGCCCGACGGACGCATCCTCATGGCCACCGGTAGTCAGTCGGGCATCATCCTTCTTCGCGACCCCGAGACCTGCGAGACCGCGAGTGATGTTTTCAACCGGCCCGACCGACCGCCGCTGACACTGGCCTGCGTTCCGATGCCGGACGGACGCACTCTCCTGGCAAGCAGCGAAGCCACCCCCGCCCGGGGCGGCACGAGGGCGGTCCGGCTGTGGGACCCGGCCACGGGTCTACCGGTCGGCGCCCCCTTCGAGAACCACCGGCACGTGGAGCACCTCGCGGCGCTGCCCTTGGCAGAGCGCCGGACGCTCCTGGCAGTTCGGGACTTCGACGGCTCGATCCGCGTCTGGGACACCGACAGCCGTCAACTCGTGGGCGAACTCACCGGCGGGCCGATGGCCGCGATCGCCCCGTCCGGCGGGCACCCCCTGCTGGCCGTCGCCAGGCGGGGCGCGATCGAGCTATGGGATCCCCTGACCTGCCGATGGGTGGGCTCCCGTCTTGTGGAGCGACCGATCACGGCCCTGGCCGGTGTCGGGTCGAGCCTGATCGTCGGTTGTACCGACGGTGTTGGCGTCGTCGCCGTCGTCGGCTGAAATGTGCAGAGCCGCGCTCCGGAGTCGGTGTGCACACCCTGCGCGACTGTCCCGGCCACCGGCTCCGCAGGATCACGCGGAGAAACGGCGGCCCCGGCAACGCACGTGAACTCAGAGCCCGCGCGGAGGCGTGGGGCGCAAGGATCGGTCAGGTCTTGCCGCTACTGGAGTTTGCTGTGGTGTGTGCGGCGAGGCGGGTGGGGCGGTTACGGTGCCGATCATGTCTGGTGATCTCCAAAGCGATGGTCCGGCCCGTGAGGTTGCTGCGGTGGGCGGGCGGTTGACCGATCCGGGGTGGCTGGTGAACGGCGACCCGGAGCAGGTCCTGGCGGCGTTGGACGGCGCTGCCGGGCGGGAGGAGCTATCGGCGGCTGCCGTGTACCGGGCGTCAGGGCATGTACACCGTGACGCCGGTGCGGGCGTGCGGCGGCAGGTACTGGCGCTGGACGCTGCCCGGTATGGAGACCGGGAGCTGGCGAGAGACCTCGCCAGGGTGGCAGCCCGGCAGGAAACCGACAGCCCCTGGGTCGTGCAGTGGGCGACCGGTACCGGCCTGGACTCCCGGTTGCGGTATGCGTTGCCTGCGCCGGCCGAGGTGCGTGTGGTGGCGACCGTGGTCGTGGAGGGGCGTGGACTCGCTGTCGCCGGTTGCGCGGACGGCACGCTGCACTGGTGGGATCTGGCAACGGGCAGGAAGCTCGGCAAGGCCGTGACCGGGCACACCGGCGCGGTGCGTGCTCTGACGACGGCGGTGCTGGACGGCCGTCCCGTTGCCGTGACCGGTGGCTCCGACGGGACGGTCCGGGTGTGGGACCTCGCGGAGGGAGAACTGGTCGGTGCGTTCGGCCCGAACGACGACTCCTGGGTCCACTCGCTCGCCACCGGACTGGTCGAGGGCCGGCCGGTCGTGGTCGGCGGCGGCGCCGACGGCGTGGTGCGGGTGTGGGACCTTGCCGCCCTCCCCCGGCGCGGTGAGCTCTTGTCCATTCACACCGGCACCGTGAGTGCTCTGGCGACGGCGGTGCTGGACGGCCGCCCCGTCGCCGTCACCGGCCATTCCCACGGAACCGTCCGGGTGTGGGACCTGAACACGGGACAGGAGTACGGCGCCCGGAGCGACCACGGCGAGGAGCCCGGCATGGTCACCGACCCGGCCTCCGACCGCCCGACGGCCGCCGGCAGCGACGGTGACGGGGAGGTACGCGTCTGCGTCACCCTGGAGGTCAACGCCATGACGCATGTCCTGGCAACGGACCCGACGTCCGAGTGCCCGACGGCCTTGAGCGCCGACGCCTACGAGGTGCGCATCTGGAACCTGGCCACGGGCGAGCAGGTCGGTGAGCCCGTGCCGGCCGGGTTCGTGGAGGCGGCGGCCATCAGGGTGCTCCACGGCCGCCCCGCCGCCCTCGTCGGATACGGAGGGGGCCATGGACCGGTCGAGGTGTGGGATCTGTCCACCCTCAGACATCTGTACCTGCCGCTGATCGGCCACGAAGGGACCGTGCGAGGAGTGGCGACGGCGGTGGTGAAGGAGCGTCACCTCGCCGTCACCGGTGGCGACGACAGATCGGTTCGGATCTGGGACCTCGACGGTGAGAGGGAGACGGGCAGCCGGCCGACTGGTCATGCAGGGCCCGTGCAGCAGCTCACCACGGCCGTCGTGGACGGCCGTTCCGTCATCGTCACCGGCGGCTCGGACAGAAAGGTGCGGATCTGGGACCTCGACGGTGGGGGACAACTCGGTGAGCCCCTGACAGGCCACACCGGCGCCGTGGACCTGTTGACGGTGGGTCTGGTGGAGGGACGACCCACTCTCATCGCGCGCGACCGGAACGAGGCGGTGCTGATCTGGGACCTGACCACCCGGGAACAGCTGCACGGACGGTCGACGACGGAGTACACCAGTCCGTCCATCGGGTTCTTCGCGGCGCTGGAGGGCCGCTTCGTTGCCGTGACCTGGGAAGGACGTGTGTGGGACCTGACCGCGAGCGAATGGATCGGAGTGCAGCCGCAGCAAGACGGCGCCCGGGCCCTAGCCCTGGAAGCGCTCGAAGGCCGCAATGTCATCCTCGCCGGCTGCAGGACAGAAACGGTCCGCCTGTGGGACATGGCCACAGGTGAACCGATAGGGCCGCCCATGACAGGACACACCAGCCAAGCAAAAGCAGGGGCGGCGGGGATGCTGGACGGCCGCGTCGTCGTCGCCGCCGGAGGCGGCGACGGAAACGTGCGGGTATGGGATGCGACCACAGGGCAGCAGATTGGCGCGTACGCCTTTCCTGCCGGTATCAGGCGACTGGCGGTAGCGCCGGACGGGCGGCTGGTGGTCGGTTTCGGCTCGGACGTTGCGGTCCTGACCCACCGCTGATCCCTCGGTTCGAGTATCGGTTGTTCCACTCAGAGGCTGTCGGACCTATTTATGCGACGGGAATCTGCCTGATATCAGCTGCGGGCGCCCGGTCGAGACGACATGGTGTTCGCCCAGCGGCAGACCTGCATGACCGGACTCGGCGCAGGCATCGTGGACCGGCGGGATCGGCTTCGACGCGATGTCCCGCACCCCCGGCTTCGGCGCCGTTCTCATCGAACCAGGTGAGGACGGCGCCGTCCTTATGGCCGTGCTTCGGACCGTGCGCTGCCAGGCCCCGGACCGTGCGCTGACGGTCAATCCTTCTCCCGGGCTCCTCCTTAGCCTGACCGCGGCGGTCTCATGATCCGGACCGCCGCGCGGAACCCAGTCAGGAGCAGCATGCCCAGCCAACCGAGACACCCCGGACGCCGTCGAGTCCCCCTGGCCTTGGCGGCGGCCGGGGCCCTGGCCGTCGTACTGACCGCATGCACGAGCTCCGACACGGGCGGCGGTGCCACCGCCAGCGGCCCGGTCGCCGGTACCACCCCGAAGGCGAGTGCGTCGGCGACGTCCGCGGCCCCGGCCCGGCCCTCCGCGTCCCCCACGACGACCGCGCCGTCCGCCCGCTGCCGCACTGCGGACCTGCGTGCCTCCATCGGCCCGAACGACCCCGGAGCCGGTCAGGAGAACTTCGCCGTCGTCCTGACCAACGACTCCGGCCGCACCTGCACGGTCTACGGCTTTCCTGGCATCGCCTTCGTCGACGGCGCCGGCGAGGCGGTCACGCCGGATGCCGAGCGGGCCACCGGACAGGAGGAGCCGACGGTGACGCTGAAGCCCGGCGCCAGTGCGTGGTCGGCGCTGACGTTCACCAATCCGGCGGCCACCGGCGTGACCACCGTGACGCCGGCGGCCGTCCTCGTCACCCCGCCCGATGAAACCGCGTCGATCAAGGTGGCCTGGAGCGGCGGCAAGGTCTCCAACACGGGCAAGGCGTCGGTCCCGCAGGTGAGCCCGCTCAAGCAGGGCGACGGCTGACTTCCTTGGAGTCGCCGTCGGCTGCGGCCGCACCCCGGGCGGCCGTCGGCGTGAGCCGTTCGGTCGCGCCCTCCACCAGCTCCAGGTCGGCCTTGGTGTGGCCGATGGCCGCGTCCAGGAGGAGAGACACCAGCGGGTCGCCGGTGTGGGTGCGGCGCAGCCGGGTCAGCCCGGCGAGTTCGGAGAGGTAGGTCCGGCGCTGGGCCGCGACGAACGCGTCCAGCGCCTCGGCGCCGAGCGCGGAGGCGCCGAACAGCTTGAGGAACAGCTCGTCGCGGAACCCGCCCGTACGCACCCACGCACTGGTGGCCCAGTCCCGTACCTCCTCCTGCCCGGCCGGGGTGAGCCGGTAGAGGGTCTTGTCGGGACGGTCCGGCTGGGCCACCTGGGACCGGGTGACGAATCCGTCGCGGACCAGCCGGTCGAGGATCTGGTAGAGGTGGCCGATGTTGAGGCCGCCCCATTGCGGGCCGATGGCCTCCTCGAAGCGCCCCTTGAGTTCGTAACCGTGGCTCTCCCCCTCGGTCAGCAGGGCGAGCACGGCGTGGTGCAGCGGCAATGTACACACCTCCTGGATTGTGACAATGTACCGCTGCATTGTCACAATGCAGGAGGAGCGGCAGTGAGTGTGAGGTTGAGGGGCGTGACCCGCAGGTATCCGGGGCTGGTCGCCCTGGACGCCGTCGATCTGGAGATCGGCGACGGCGAGGCGGTCGCGGTCACCGGCCCGTCGGGGTCCGGGAAGTCCACCGTGCTGCACCTGGTCGGCGGCATGGACCGGCCCGACGAGGGCTCGATCGAGGTCGACGGCGAAGAGCTGACGGCACGTCGACTGGACGCGCACCGGCGCAGGATCGGGTTCGTCTTCCAGCGCTTCCATCTGCTGCCCGCGCTCACCGTGCTGGACAACGTGCTCGCGCCGGTGCTGCCCCGCCGGGTGGACTTCGACCGACGTGCACGTGCCATGGAACTCCTGGAGGCGGTGGGCCTCGCCGCCCGCGCCGACGCGCTGCCGTCCGAACTCTCCGGCGGCCAGCAGCAACGGGTCGCGACAGCCCGGGCGTTGATCAACCGCCCGGGCCTGCTGCTCGCGGACGAGCCGACCGGCAACCTCGACAGTGCGACCGGCCGGGAGATCATCGACCTGCTGCTCTCCCTGCGCGAGCGCTACGGCATGACCCTGCTGCTCACCACCCACGACCCCGAGGTCGCCGTGAGCTGCGACCGGATCGTCCGGCTGCACGACGGCCGGATCGTCGCCGACGAGCGACTCGCCCCCGACGACGACGTGTTCGACCGGCTCGGAGGTCTGCGCCCGTGATCGCCATGATCCTGTCTCAGCTGTGGCGCCGCCGCTCCCGCGCCCTCGCGCTCGCCTCGGGCATCCTGGTCGCCGCCACCAGTTTCACCCTGCTCACCTCGACGGTCACCACCAGCCAGGCCCGCACCACCGGCCTCGTCGAGGACAGCTCCCGCTCCGCCTACGACATCCTGGTCCGCCCGCCGGGCACCGGTGCCGACGTCGAGAAGGAACGGGGCCTGGTCGAGGCCAATTTCCTGTCCGGCGTCTTCGGCGGCATCACCCTCGGCCAGTACGAACGCATCAAGTCCTTCGCCGGTGTCGAGACCGCCGCACCGGTCGCCAACATCGGCTACCTCATGGTGCAGAGCACGGTCCCGGTCGACGTCTCCGCCTTCCGCGACAGCGACGCGCCCGCCCAACTCCTGCGCCTCACTCCGACGTTGAAGGCCGGGCTGGGCAGCTACCCGATGGCCGACCAGTACGTCTACCTCACCCGCAACCCGATCGTCACGTACAAGAAGTGGAACGAGGCCGACAACACCTGGCCCGACCTCCAGCACGAGATCGACGGCGACAAGAAGTACGCGGTGTGCTGGTTCTACAACGAGGACAAGAGGGGGGACACATTCGACAACCTGGGTGAGCGGCTGCCTCAGCCCCTCTTCCAGTGGAACCGCACTCCAAAGACGGCGTTCACCCCCGACGCCCGCTCGCAGATGACGTGCGTACCGGGCGACGGCAGGGCCACGGCCCAGGTGCCGGTCGCCTTCCCGGTGCTGCTGTCGGCGATCGACCCGGTCGCGGAGGACGAGTTGGTGGGCCTGGGCTCCACGGTCACCTCGGGCCGGATGCTCACCGAGAAGGACCGGCCCTTCTGGGGGCCCGACTCCTTCGACCTCGACCCGGTGGAATCCCGACGTCAGCACGACTGGCAGGTCCCGGTCATGCTCAGCAGCCGCGCCCTCACCGCCGGCGCCCTGAAGGCCACCGTGAAGCAGCTCGACGTCGATGATCCCACCGGCCTCGCCGCCAAGCTGAGCAGCCCGCGGGCGCACGACTACGTCAACGGCCTGAAGGGCACGGACCTGGGCACGGCGAGCGCCGACCTCGGCACGGGCTTCCGCTCCATCGCGAGTGCCGACGACTTCGAGGCGCCGGTGTACTGGACCGTCGGCCCCGTCGACTACCGCGTCACGAAGGACGGTCTCACCGCACGCACCCGGCCCGCCCAGCCGCCCGGGCTGTGGAAGACCAACTGGGAGGACGACACGTTGGGCCTGGTGGGCTACGTCCCGGAGGAGAACCTGGGCACCCAGTTCCGCGAGGTCACCGCCCACGCCTCCACGACCTGCATGAACACGCAGAACTGCGACTACAAGGACGCCGGCCGCGGCGCCACGCCGATCCTGAACATCGTCGGCCGCTACGACACCGACAAGCTGCGCGGCTTCTCCACCCTCTCCCAGGTCCCCCTGGAGACCTACCGGTCCCCCCAGGTCACCGGCGCCGACGCGGCCTCCCGGGCCGCCCTCGGCGACCAGCCGCTGCGCCCCGACCGCAACCTCGGCGGCTACCTCAGCCCGCCGCCCACCCTGCTCACCACCCTCGACTCGCTCTCCGTCATCACCCACAGCCGCAGAAAGCCCACCGCACAGGAGAAGGCGCCCGTCAGCGCCATCCGCATCCGGGTGGCCGGAGTGACCGGCGTCGACCCCGCCTCCCGCGCCCGCGTCAACGCCGTCGCCGGACAGATCCGCACCGCCTACCCCAAGCTCCAGGTGGACGTCACCGTCGGCAGCTCGCCCGCCCCGCAGACCGTCGCGCTGCCGAGGGACGTCAGGGTCACCGAGTACTGGGTCGCCAAGGGCGTCGCCCTGCGGATCCTGCGGGCCGTGGACACCAAGAGCGCGGTGCTGTTCGGCCTGGTCCTGGTGGTCTGCGGGCTTTTCCTCGCGCAGGCCGCCCTGGCCTCCGTACGTTCACGCCGGACCGAGATCGGCACTCTGCGCTGCGTCGGCTGGAGCGCGCCGGAGATTCTCCGCCTCATCCTCGGCGAACTCGCGGTGATCGGGCTCGCCGCGGGCGCCCTCGGCGCCCTCCTCGCCTACGGCCTGGGCGCCCTGCTCGGCCTGCCCACCTCCGCGACGAAGGCGGCCCTCGTGCTGCCCGTCGCCCTGTTGCTCGCGCTGACCGCGGGCGTGCTGCCCGCCTGGCGGGCGACCCGGGTGCAGCCGCTGGACGCGGTCACACCCCCGGTCACCGGCACCCGCCGGGCGGTCGCCGTCCGCTCGGTGATCGGCCTCGCGCTGCGCAACCTGCTGCGTGCCCCCGGCCGGACTGTGCTGGGAGCGGCCGGTCTGGCCCTCGGCGTGGCCGCGTTCACCGTGCTGCTCTCCCTCACCCTCGCCTTCCGCGGCCAAGTGGCCGGCTCGCTCCTCGGCAACGCCGTCGTCGCCCAGGCCCGCACTGCCGACTACCTCAGCGTCGCCCTGTCGCTGCTGCTCGGCGCGGCCGGCGCCGTGGACGTCCTGGTCCTCTCCCAGCGGGAGCGGGCCGCCGACCTCGCCGTGCTCGGCGCCACCGGCTGGTCGAGGCGCGAACTCGGCCGGCTCGCCCTGTACGAGGGCGCCGGCCTCGCCCTGCTGGGCGGCCTCACCGGAGCTGTCGCGGGACTGGCCACGGTTCTGATGATCGGTCAGGGACTGTGGGAAGGACGGCTGTGGACGATGACGGGGGCCGCGCTCCTGGCGGCCCTGGCCGGGGTCGTCCTGGTCTGCGGTGTGCTCTCCTTCCCGATCCGGGCCATGTCCCGTATCGCGCCTGCCCAGCTGCTGGCGAGGGAGTGAGCGGCCGTCAGCAGCTGGGGTTGCGCCACACTCCCGGCTTCCGTCTCGCCTCCGCCTTGACGACGGCTTCGGCCCCCGAGGGGGTGTCGGTCTTCGACGTGGTGGGCAGTACCGTTGGCTGAGTAGTGACGGTGGCCCTGTGCGTAGTGGATGTTGTGATGCGGTTCGAGGTACTGGGTCCCTTGCGGGTGTCGCGTGGAGAGAGGGAACTCGATCTGGGGTTTCCTCAGCAGCGTGCGCTGCTGGGCCTGTTGCTGGTCCAGGCGGGCCGGCCGGTGGGGACGGGCGAGATCGTCGACACACTGTGGGGCGAGGAGGCGTCGGCCAGCGCCGTGAACGTGGTCCGCCGTTACGTGGGCGCGCTGCGGCGACTCCTGGAGCCGGACCTGCCGCCCAGGGCGCCCGGACGCCGGCTGCTCCGCCGCTCCGGCGGCTACCTGCTGGACGTCCGGGAGGAAGAGGTCGACCTGCTGCGGTTCCGTGGCCTCACCCGGCGCGCCCGGCGGGCCGTGAGCGCCGGTCGCCCCGACGCGGCGGTCGGTCTGTTCGCGGACGCACTGAGCCAGTGGCGCGGGCCGGTGGCCATGGGGATCCCCGAATCCGTACGGGCGCACGTCGTGTTCACCGCCGTCGGACACGAACTCGTGCAGGCGACGCAGTCGGCGGCCGACGCCGCGCTGCTGTGCGGCCGGGCGGAAGACGTCCTGCGGTGGGTGCGCCGGGCCGTCGTACTCGACCCCTTGAACGAGCCGCTGCACGCCCGGCTCGTCATGACGACGGCGGCCGCCGGACTCCAGGCCGAAGCGCTGTCGGCGTACGAGGACATCCGGCGCCGACTGGTCGAGGAGTTGGGCGTCTCTCCCGGGCCGGAGCTGCGCGAAGCCCACGGCCGGGTGCTCCGTCAGGAGCTGTGGTCAGCCGATTTCCCGCAGGGCCCAAAGGAACCGGAAGCCGGGTCAGGACCGTTCAAGGCTCTTGCCCGGCCTGCCCAACTGCCCGCCGACCTGGCCGTGTTCGCCGGCCGACGCACCGAACTCACCCGCCTGCGGGACCTCACCCACGCCGTCACCGCCCCGAAGGGACCGCCCGCCGCGATCCTCATCAGCGGGATGGCGGGCGTGGGCAAGACCACGCTGGCGGTGCGCTGGGCCCACGAGACGGCGAAACGATTCCCCGACGGGCAGTTCTACGTCGACCTGCGCGGCTTCGATCCCTCCCGTACGGCGATGAAGCCCGAGGAGGCCCTCAGCGCGATGGTGGAGGCGCTCGGGGTGCCCCCGCGCCGCATTCCGAGCGGCATGGACGCCCTCGCCGGGCTGTACCGCAGCCTGCTGACACGGCGACGGGTACTCGTCCTGCTGGAAAACGCCTGCGACCCCCAGCAGGTACTCCCTCTGCTGCCTTCCTCCCCCGGCTGCCTGACCCTGGTCACCAGTCGCAACACGCTGCCCGGCCTGATCGCCTCCGGCGCGCACCCGCTGCGCCTGGAACCGCCGTCGCCCACGGACGCCCACTCGTCCCTGGCTCTGCGGACCGGCGCCGAGCGCCTGGCGGCCGAGCCCGAGGCCGCCGACGAGATCATCGCCCGCTGCGGCCGGCTGCCCCTGGCCCTGGCCATCGTGGCCGCCCGCGCCCAGACGCACCGAGGTTTCCCCCTGGCGGCCATCGCCGCCGAACTGCGGGACTCCCACGGCAGCCTCGACGCCTTCTCCGGCGGTGGAACCGCCGACGCGCGCGCCGCCTTCACCTGCTCCTACCGGCTCCTGCAACCCGACAGTGCCCGCCTGTTCCGGCTCCTGTCCCTGCACCCGGGACCCGACATCACAGCGCGCGCGGCCGCCGCGCTCACCGCGCTCCCGGTACGCCGGACCCGCGCCGTCCTGGGCGAACTCGCCGGCGCCCACCTCCTCACCGAACCGGCATCGGGCCGCTACGGCATGCACGACCTGCTGCGCGTGTTCGCCGCCGAGCTCACCGAGGACGAGGACACCCCGGCCACACGCCACACCGCGCAGCACCGGATGTTCGACCACTACCTGCATACCGCGTACGCCGCCGATCAGCTGCTGAGCTCGAACAAGAACGCCCTGGTGCTGATCCCGGCTCAGCCAGACGCCCTTCCCGAGTCCTTCCCCGATCCCGACCGTGCCCTGGCCTGGTTCACCGCCGAGCGCACTGTGCTGACGGCGGTTGCCGCACAGGCCCTGGACACGGGGTTCCTCACCCACGGATGGCAACTGCCCAGTAACATGGACACCTTCTGCATCGGGCAGGGACGCCTGCAGGACCGTGCGGCCGCCCACCGCACCGGTGTGGAAGCGGCGCGGCGGGAAGGGAATCTGACCGGGCGAATCACCACGTTGCGCAAGCTCGCCCGTGCGCTGGCCGACCTGGAGCAGTTCGAAGAATCCCGAGCACACCTGGATCTGGCCTTCGAGGCCGCCGACGAGCTCGGCGATCCCATGGAACGGGGCCACACCCATGCGGCCTCGAGCTGGCTCCTGCAGCAACAGGGAAGCTATCGCGAGGCACTGGTCCAGAGCGAGGCGGCGAGACGTATCTTCCGGGACGCCGGACATCGGGCGTCGGAGGGTATCCAGGTCAACAACATGGCCTGGTCGCACCTCCAGCTCGGCGACCACGAGAAGGCGATCGTCCGGGCCGAGGAGGCGATCCACCTGCTGCGCACGGTCGGCAAGCACCACAGCGAGGCCTTCGCCTGGGACACCCTGGCCAGCGCGCACCATGAGCTGGGCGAGTTCGAACGGGCGATCAGTTGCTTCCGACGAGCCGTCGAGATGCTGGCGCGGCAGGGTGACTGGTTCACCGAGGCCGGTGCCTGGGAACGCCTCGGCGACACGCACAACGCCGCCGGCGACCTGGACGCCGCCCGGACCGCCTAGCGCCGCTCCGCAACCCTGTTCGAGCAACTCGAACACCCCGAGGCGGAACGAGTGAGAGCCAAGCTGAACGGATCAGCCGAGCCCCTCCGAGCTTGACTCTGTCGGGGATCCTGGGATGTGCCGGTGCGGGAGTGGACGCGCACCGGGACGCTCATGTGGCTGCTGTGCTCTCCCCGGCGGGGGCGGTGATCGGCGCCGAGGTGTTCCCGGCCGCCGCGGCCGGTTACCGCGAACCGCTGGATTTCGGCCGAGGACGTGGCTGCCCTTGCAGAGGCTTGGTGGGTGGCGTCACAACGGCCTGGTCCTCGCGGAAGTACAGGCAGGGAGCCTTCTCTTCAGAGCGAAGCGATGTTCCTCACAATCTTCGAGTCGGGCGCGTGCCAGTTGTAGGGTGAACACCGCCCTTGACCTGCAAAAAGCTGGCAGGGAGCCGTCTTCCAGGAGTCCCAAATGCTGCGTACTCTGTTCAAGTCCAAGATCCACCGTGCCACCGTCACCCAGGCCGACCTGCACTACGTGGGATCGGTGACGATCGACGCGGACCTGCTGGAGGCGGCCGATCTGCTGCCCGGCGAACTCGTCCACATCGTCGACATCGCCAACGGGGCACGGCTGGAGACGTACGTCATCGAGGGCGAGCGCGGCTCGGGGGTGATCGGGATCAACGGCGCCGCCGCCCATCTCGTGCACCCCGGAGACCTGGTGATCATCATCAGCTACGCTCAGGTCACCGACGTAGAGGCGCGGGCGTTGCGGCCGCGGGTCGTGCACGTGGACGGCGACAACCGGATCGTCGCTCTGGGAGCCGACCCCTCGGAGCCGGCGCCGGGTTCCGACCAGGAGCGCAGCCCGCAGGCCGTGACCGCCTGACCCGCGCCGCCCGCGCATCCGGCGCGATCCCGCACAGCCATGCGCCGTCATACGCCGTCCTGTGCAGCCCTGCACAGTCATCGCACCGGGAGAGTGCCCATGAGTGACATCGAGATCCGCGACGACCGGCCGGCCGGCCGCCTCGAAGCCCTCGGCGACGGCGGCGAAGTCGTGGGCCGCATCGAGTACTTCGTCCTGGAGTCGCCCGCCGCCGCCCTGGTTCCGGTGCACACGATCGTCGAGCCGGCGCACGAGGGGAAGGGCATCGCGGGCTCGCTCGCCCGTGAGCTGTACGCCGTCGCCGCCCGCGAGGGAATCCCCGTCGCCCCCCTCTGCCCGTACGTCGTCAAGTGGGCCGCACGCCACCCCGAGGAGGCGCCGGCGGCCGACCCCGAGCTGCTGAGCGCCGCCAAGGACTGGCTGCGCGCCCACCCCGGACGCTTCTGATCCGGTGATGCTGGCTCTTCTGCACACCTCGCCCCTGCACGTCCCGGTCTTCGACGCCCTGCGCGACGAGGCCCACCCGGGCCTGGAACTACGGCACTTCGTCGACGAAGGGCTGCTGTCCCGGGCGCGTCGGCTGGGCGCCGACGCCGTCGCGGACGACGTACGGGCCGCGCTCGCCCGCGCCGCCGCGCACGGGGCGCGGGCCGTGCTGTGCACCTGCTCGACCATCGGCGCGGTCGCCGAGGAGGCCGCCGCCGCGACCGGCGTCCCCGTGCTGCGGGTCGACCGTCCGATGGCCGCCGCCGCGGTGGCGGCCGGCCCGCGGGTCGTCGTCCTGGCCACCTCGCAGAGCACCCTCGGCCCGACCGCCGACCTGGTGCGGGACGAGGCGCGCCGCGCCGGCCGCCCCGTCACCGTCCGCCCGCTGCTGGTCGACGGCGCCTGGGCCCGCTTCGAGGCGGGCGACATCGAGGAGTACGTCCGTCTCGTCGCCGCCGCGGCCGACGCGCTGACCGACGCCGACGCGATCGTCCTCGCCCAGGCGTCCATGACCCCGGCCCAGCAGCTCGTGCGGACCACCGTGCCGGTGCTGTCCAGCCCCCGACCGGGGCTGGCGGCGGGGGCCCGGGCCGTACGGGCCGGGTGAGTCCACCCGGGTGACTGGCCGCGGCGGCGTCGGGTACGCGGGGGAGTAGTCCAGAGCCACGCTTCACCACCGGCCGGAGGACACGATGACGAACCCGCACCCCGACCCCGTCCAGCCCGGACCCACGCCCGGCCCGGCCCCCGGGCCCACGGACCCGTACCCCAACCCGGCGCCGTCCCCCACACCGCTGCCCGGCCCGCAGCCGACCCCTGCCCCCACCCCGACCCCTGCCCCGACGCCACCCCCATCGCCGCCCCCGGGACCGCGCCCCGTCCCGGACCCCTCCCCGTCCCCGATCCCACCCGGCCCGGACCCCTCACCGAACCCGGAGCCGGGCCCGCCTCTGACCTGACGGCGACACAGCGGCCCGAGGAGAGGAGAACGGTGGGCGCCGCCGGAGTGCCGCCCACCACCAGGCGCCGGATGCGCAGGAGAAGGCCCACCGGGGCAGGTCCCGGCCGACGCCGGGGAACAACCGGCGCTGCCCGGCGTCGTGTTGGAGCGGAAGCGGCCGGTTGCGGTCTTGTCATGGCCTGTTAGCAGCCCTTACTTTTGCCCCTCCTGACGCATGTCGAGGGGGATCTCCATGGCCGTACGCGGTCGGCACCGCCGGTATCAGCCGAACAGGATCAACCGGGCCTCGCTCACCGTCACGGCGGGCGGCGCCGGCCTGGCGATCCCGCTCCTGGGCACCGGCACCGCGCACGCGGCCGACGTGGACACCTGGAACAAGGTCGCCGCGTGCGAGTCCACCGACAACTGGCACATCAACACCGGCAACGGCTTCTACGGCGGCCTGCAGTTCACCCAGTCCACCTGGGAGGCCTACGGCGGCAAGCAGTACGCGCAGCGCGCCGACCTGGCCACCAAGGACCAGCAGATCGCCGTGGCGGAGAAGGTGCTGGAGGGCCAGGGGCCCGGCGCCTGGCCGGTGTGCTCGGCGCGGGCCGGACTCACCCGGGGCGGCGACGCCCCGGACATCCACCCGAGCGGCGCCTCCACCCAGGCGTCGCCGTCCGCCAAGGCGGCCGAGTCGACCGCGTCCACGAAGTCCGCCAAGACGTCCCTCCAGGACGTGCAGCCCCAGAGCACGCCCCAGTCGCGGGCGGGGACCGCCGAGATGTACACGGTCGTCCACGGCGACACCCTCTCCGGGATCGCCGACGACCAGCACGTCAAGGGCGGCTGGCAGCGGCTGTACGCGGCGAACCGCAAGGCCATCGGGGCCGACCCCGACCTGATCCTGCCGGGCCAGCGGCTGAGCCTGAGCGCCCGGGCGTCCGGCACGACCACCGCCCCGCAGAGTCCCAGCACCACCGAGCAGAGCAAGAAGAAGGACGACAAGGCGACGACCGGCCATTCTCTGGTCGCCCCCGTCAACGCCTCCACCGGCACCGCGTACCACGCGACGGGCTCCTCCTGGTCGAAGGGCTACCACACCGGCGTCGACTTCCCGGTGCCCACCGGAACGTCCGTGAAGGCGGTCGGAGCGGGCCAGGTGGTGAGCGCGGGCTGGGGCGGCTCCTTCGGCTACCAGGTGGTCGTCAGACACTCCGACGGCCGCTACACGCAGTACGCGCACCTGTCGGCGATCTCCGTACGGGACGGACAGTCGGTGAGCGGCGGCCAGCGCATCGGCCGCTCCGGCTCCACGGGAAACAGCACGGGCCCGCATCTGCACTTCGAGGTGCGGACGGGACCCGGCTTCGGAACGGACGTGGACCCGCTGGCCTATCTGCGGGCCGGGGGCGTCAAGATTTGATTCGCACCCGATGCCGGTCGACGAGCGGCATCGGGACGTAGGGGCCGCCGTAGACGGGACGGTGGAAGAACGGCAGCGGTTCGTGCTCGTCCGGGTCGGACGGCTCCTCCCCGTAGGGCTCCTCGTAAGGGGCCTCGCCGCCCGGAGCCGACACGCGGCCGGCCACGGCCGCCACGGGCACGTCCTCCCGCGCTTCCGCCTCCCGTGTCGCCGCCTTCCGTGTCTGCGCCTTCCGCACCTCTTCCAGCAGCGCCCCCTCCAGCCGTGAGGTGAGCGGCTGCTGCGGGATCTCCAGCGCGAACTCGCGCTGCGATTCACCGAACGGGCCGTCCTGGCCGCCTCGACCGTTCTGCCCGTCCGTAGCCGATGCCGATGCCGATGCCGCACTGTTCGCCAGAGCCGGGGCAGCCTCTGTCGGCGCCGCCGCCCTTCCGGGCTCCACCGGTGCGCTCTGAAGCCGCTCCGTCGTCAGCAGGATCAGGCCGCCCGCCGCCACCACACCGCAGCTCAGGGCGAGCGCGGTGCCCGTGGTGCCGTAGCGGAAGGTCTCGCCGAACATCGTGATGCCGACCGCGGCCGCGACGACCGGGTTGACCACCGTCAGCGTGGCCAGCGGCGCCGCCAGGCCCGCGCCTCGGTAGGAGGCCTGCGACAGCAGCATGCCGGCCGTGGCCAGCACGCCGATCACGGCCAGGGAGGGCACGTCGGCCGCCGAGACGCCGCCGGTCCAGTCGACCGCGACGGTCTTGGTGAACACCGAGGACATGCCGAAGGCTATGCCGGACGCGGTCGCCAGCAGCACGCTGCGCACCGCCGGGTGCCGGTGCGCGGCCCGTCCGGCGACCATCAGGGCCACCACCGCGCCGGCCGTGACCACGGCGGCGCCCATCCGCTGCGGGGTGCTCAGCGACTGCGCGTCGGACGTGCCGACCAGGGACAGCAGACCGGCCAGGCCCACCGTCGCCATGATCGCGCCCCGCCAGGCCGTCGCCCCGGCCCTGCGGCCGACGAACAGCGCCGCCATCGGCAGCGCGAACACGATGGTCAGCGCGCCCAGCGGCTGGACCAGACTGAGAGGACCGTAAGCAAGCGCCACCACGTGAAGAAGTCCGCCGAGGCCGTTCAACGCGACCGCCGCCCACCAGCTCGGCCGGCGCAGCGGCGCGTACTCCTCGTCGGGGGAGGACACGGCCACCCGCTCCTGCACGATCGCCCCGCCCGCGTAGGCGACAGCGGAGATCAACGACAGGACCACGGACAACGCGAGGGCGCTCATCAGCTGCTCCTCTGCGTGAGGCGGGGGCGCAGGGCCCGGCGCGGCGAACGGTCGGCTCTCATAACCAACACGATGCCTTGTGGATCTGTTCCCGTCGTCGTACCTGAGCACTCAATGAGTCCTACTGCCGATGGAGTACGACGGGCCCACCGTCCTCCCCAAGGTGGGTGACGTACCAGGGATCCCCCTGACCCCGACCCCGACTCTCCTTGGTACTACTGCACTTCGTGGACCTCGACCCCGATCTCGCCGCGCTCCGCCCGCTCGGCGGCTTCTTCGTCCTGCGCACGCTACGAGGCACGGCAGGAGACCCGCCCCCGGTCCTGCCGACCCTCGCGCAGGTCTATGCAAAAGTCCCGGAAACAGCTTCATCGGATGTTTACCGGGATTCGCTGACTTTCCGTGTCCGCAAGGTGGTCCGGGCGCTGCGGGCCCCCGAGGAACGTATCGGGGCCTCCGTCGCCCAGCAGGGGCTCGCGGCGCGCCTGTGGTCGGCGGCCCTGGGCTGCGCCGTCCTCTACGGCCGCATCCCCGACCTCGACCCACGCCTCCTGCGCTGGGACGCGGACGGCGGCGCCCCCGACGACCTGTGGCTGACGGAGGTCCGCGCCCGGCCCGGGGACGCGGCGACCCTGGCCGCCGCCGTCCTGGACGGCCACCTGGAACCCCTCTCCGCGGCCCTGCGCGCCCGTCACCCGGTCGCCCCCGGCCTGCTGCGCGGCAACGCCGCGTCGGCGCTGGCCGGAGCCGCCCGCCAGCTGGAACAGTGGGCGCGCGCCCACGCCCGCCCCGAGGTCGCCGCCCGCACCCGCGCCCTGACCGCCGAGCTGTTCGCCCACCCCCTCCTCGCGGACACCGGCACGCTCACCGGGACCGCGTTCCGCCGCCGCAGCTGCTGTCTGTACTACCGGGCGCCCGGCGGAGGCGTCTGCGGCGACTGTTGCTTCACACGACCTCCGCGCTCTTCCCCGCGCGCCCCGTCTGGGTGACCATGAAGGAACAAGCCGCTGAGAATGGGGGGTTCCGGGTGCGTGTGGGACTGCTGACCCGGGAGTATCCCCCGGATGTGTACGGCGGAGCGGGCGTCCATGTCGAGTTCCTGGCCCGGGAGCTGAGGGAGCTGGTCGACCTCGACGTGCACTGCTGGGGGGAGATCAGTTCGCGGGAGCGGGCGGAGGGCGTCCTGCGCCACCGCCCCTGGTCGGCCCTCGACGGCGCCAACGACGCGCTGCGCACCTTCTCCGTGGACCTCGCGATGGCCGCCGCCCTCGAAGGCCGCGAACTCGTCCACTCCCACACCTGGTACGCCAACCTCGCCGGCCATCTCGCCAAGGAGCTGTACGGCGTCCCGCACGTCATGACCGCGCACTCGCTGGAGCCGCTGCGCCCCTGGAAGGCCGAGCAGCTCGGCGGCGGATACGCCCTGTCCAGCTGGGCCGAGCGGACCGCCGTGGAGGCGGCCGACGCGGTGATCGCCGTCTCCGGCGCGATGCGCGAGGACATCCTGAACTGCTACCCGACGCTGGCCCCGGAGCGGGTCCACGTCGTCCACAACGGCATCGACACCGCTCTCTACCGGCCCGACCACGGCACCGGCGTCCTCGCCCGGATCGGCGTGGACCCCGACCGTCCGTTCGTGCTGTTCGTCGGCCGCATCACACGTCAGAAGGGCGTCCCGCATCTGCTGCGCGCCGTACGGGACATCGACCCGGCGGCGCAGGTGGTGCTGTGCGCGGGCGCGCCCGACACCCCGGAGATCGACCAGGAGTTCCGCGACCTCTTCGCCGAGCTGAGCCGCGCCCGCGACGGGGTGCACTGGATCCCGCGGATGCTCCCCCGCCCCGAGGTGATCCAGCTCCTCACGCGCGCGGCGGTGTTCGTCTGCCCCTCGGTGTACGAACCCCTCGGCATCGTCAACCTGGAGGCGATGGCCTGCGGCACGCCCGTCGTGGCCTCCCGGGTCGGCGGGATCCCGGAGGTCGTCGAGGACGGCGTGACCGGCAGCCTCGTCACCGTGGACGACGACTTCGAGGCGAGCCTGGCGCGGGCGCTGGACGCGGTCCTCGGCGATCCGGAGCTGGCGCGCCGGATGGGGGAGGCCGGACGGGTGCGCGCGGTGGGGGAGTTCGGCTGGGACGCGGTCGCCCGGCGGACGGTCGGGCTGTACGAGGAGATCCTCAAACAGGCATAGACGGGCCGGAGCAGGCTTAACATCCCCGGTGAGGGGCAGGCATGGGTCAACCAGGGTGAGGGGAGCGGCCATGCGTCGTGGTGGGCCTTCGGTGCTCGGAATCGTGCTGGCGGGCGGAGAGGGCAAACGCCTGATGCCGCTCACCGCGGACCGCGCGAAACCAGCGGTCACCTTCGGCGGCACGTACCGCCTGGTCGACTTCGTGCTGTCGAACCTCGTCAACGCCGACATCCTGCGCATCTGCGTCCTGACGCAGTACAAGTCGCACTCGCTGGACCGGCACATCACCACCACCTGGCGGATGTCCAGCCTGCTCGGCAACTACATCACCCCGGTCCCGGCCCAGCAGCGCCTCGGCCCGCGCTGGTACCTCGGCAGCGCCGACGCCATCCTGCAGTCGCTGAACCTCGTCTACGACGAGCGGCCCGAGTACGTGGCCGTGTTCGGCGCCGACCACGTCTACCGCATGGACCCGCGGCAGATGCTCGCCCAGCACATCGACAGCGGCGCGGGCGTCACGGTGGCCGGCATCCGGGTCCCGCGCGCGGAGTCCTCCGCCTTCGGGGTGATCACCCCCGGCTCGGACGGGCAGACGGTCGAGCGCTTCCTGGAGAAGCCCGCCGACCCGCCGGGCCTCGCGGGCGACCCGGAGCGCGTGTTCGCCTCGATGGGCAACTACATCTTCACCACCAAGGCCCTCATCGAGGCGCTCCAGCGGGACGCCGAGGACGAGTCCTCCGTCCATGACATGGGCGGCTCGATCCTGCCTCAGCTCACCCAGCGCGGCGACGCCCAGCTGTACGACTTCAGCGACAACCACGTCCCCGGCGAGACCACCCGCGACCAGGGCTACTGGCGGGACGTCGGCAGCCTCGACGCGTACTACGACGCCCACATGGACCTCATCGCGGAGCGCCCCGCGTTCAACCTGTACAACCGCAGCTGGCCGGTCTACACCCACTCCCAGCAGCTCTCCCCGGCCCGCTTCAACGCCGGCGGCATGGCCAGCGAGTCGATCATCAGCTCGGGCTGTCTCATCCGCGGGCAGGTGACCCGCTCGGTGCTGTCGCCGGGGGTGGTGGTCGACCCGGGAGCGGTGGTGCAGGGCTCGATCCTGCACGACAACGTCCACATAGGCCGCGGCGCGGTCGTGCGCGGCGCGGTCCTGGACAAGAACGTCGAGGTGCCCCCGGGCGCCACGATCGGCGTGAACCCGGACCGGGACGCGGAGCTGTACTCGGTGTCGAAGGGCGGCGTGATCGCCCTGGGCAAGGGTCAGCAGGTCACCTGAGGGCGGTCGGTCGCAGGCGGACCTGGACCGGCCACGGAGGGTGAGCCGAACCGGGGACTTAATCCGAAGTTAACTGTGCGTAGCTTGATCGTACTTGACCGTAATCGCCAGGGGGCGATTGACTGGGGGCCTCACCCGTCGTCGACGCGAGGCAAGCCCTTGTCTGCTGATCCGCTCGCACCCCTCGACCTTGCGTTCTGGAACATCGAGTCCCCCGAGCACCCGATGCACCTCGCGGCGCTCGGGGTCTTCTCGGCGCACTCGCCCGCCGCGGCCGCCCACGCGGCCGATCTGCTCGCCGCCCGGGCGGCCGCCGTCCCCGGACTGCGCATGCGGATCCGGGACGTGTGGCGACCCCTCTCCTTCGGCAGCGCGGTGCGCGAGGCCGACCCGGAGTTCGACCCGCTGCACCACGTCCGGCTGCACGCCCCGACCGACGACTTCCAGGCCGAGGCCGGCCGGCTCATGGAGCGCCCGCTGGAGCGCGGCCGCCCGCCCTGGGAGGCCCATGTCCTGCCCGGTCAGGACGGCGTGTCGTTCGCCGTGCTCTTCAAGTTCCACCACGCCCTCGCCGACGGCCTGCGCGCCCTGACGCTGGCCGCGGCCGTCCTCGACCCCCTGGACCTGCCCGCGCCCCGGCCCCGCCCCGTCGAGCCGGCCCGCGGTCTCCTCCCCGACGTCCGCAGGCTGCCCGACGCGCTGCGCGGGGCCGTCTCCGACCTGGGCCGCGCCCTCGACATCGGCGCCTCCGTCGCCGTGTCCACCCTGGGCATGCGCTCCACCCCCGCGCTCACCGCCGACCCCACCGGCACCCGCCGCACGGCCGGCGTGGTCCTCGACCTCGACGACGTGCACCGCGTCCGCAAGGTCGTCGGCGGCACCGTCAACGACGTGCTGATCGCGGTCGTCGCCGGCGCGCTGCGCCGCTGGCTCGACGAGCGCGGCGACGGCAGCGAGGGCGTCGTGCCGCGCGCGCTCATCCCCGTCTCCAAGCGCCGCCCGCGCGCCGCCCACCCGCAGGGCAACCGGCTCTCCGGATACCTGATGCGGCTGCCGGTGGACGACCCGGACCCGCTGCGCCGCCTCGCGTCCGTGCGCAGCGCCATGGACCGCAACAAGGACGCCGGACCGGGCCGCGGCGCGGGCGCGGTCGCCCTGCTCGCCGACCATGTCCCCGCCCTCGGCCACCGCCTCGGCGGACCGCTGGCCGGCCAGGCCGCCCGGCTCTGGTTCGACATCCTCGTCACCAGCGTGCCCCTGCCCGGCTTCGGCCTGAAGCTCGGCGGCAACCCGGTGACCGAGGTCTTCCCCTATGCCCCGCTCGCCCGCGGCCACTCCCTGGCGGTCGCGATCTCGACGTACCGGGGCCGCGTCCACTACGGGCTCGTCGCCGACGCCGAGGCCGTCCCCGATCTCGACCGCTTCGCGCGAGCGCTGACGGCCGAGGTGGAGACGCTCATCACGGCCTGCGGCTCTTGACGGGAACGAGTTTGGAGGACGGGCCCGGCGCTCCGTAAAATTCCCTGTTCGAAGGCGGACTCGGTCGGAGCGCCGCACGGGTGATCAGGGAAGCGGCAGCGCGATGACGGTGACAGAGGACGGCTCGGCGATCACGGACGAGACCGTGGACGAGGTCGTGTACGGACCCGGCGTCGACCCGGAGCGGCTCGCCGTCTGCCTCGCCGTGCTCGCCGAACTCGACGAGCTCGACGTCGACCACCCGGACGCGATCGCCGTGCGCCGCGCCACCGCCGGCGTCTACCGCACCGTGAAGCAGCGCCGCCGCCAGGAGCGCCGGGCCGCCAAGACCGCCCACGACAAGGCGGTCACCGAGGCCACCGCGACCGGCTCCGCCCAGCGCATCGACGACGAGACCGAGGGCATCCTGCCGTCGTCGGTGACGGAGGAGGGCCGGATCGCGGGGATACTCCAGCGCCCCCGCTCCTGCTACACCTGCAAGGCGCGCTACACCGAGGTCGACTACTTCTACCACCAGCTCTGCCAGGACTGCGCCGCCGAGAACCGCTCCCGCCGCGACGCCCGCGCCGACCTCGCCGGCAAGCGCGCCCTGCTCACCGGCGGCCGCGCCAAGATCGGCATGTACATCGCCCTGCGGCTGCTGCGCGACGGCGCGCACACCACGATCACCACGCGCTTCCCCAAGGACGCCATCCGCCGTTTCAAGGCCATGGACGACTCCGCCGACTGGATGCACCGCCTGGACGTCGTCGGCATCGACCTGCGCGACCCGGCGCAGGTCGTGGCCCTCGCCGACCAGGTCGCCGAAGCCGGCCCGCTCGACATCCTGATCAACAACGCGACGCAGACCGTACGCCGGCTGCCCTCCGCCTACGCAGCCCTGGTCGCCGGCGAGAGCGCCCCGCTGCCCGCCGGCGAGCTGCCCGCCCACCACGTCATCGGCGCCTTCAACTCCGGGGCGGTCGACGGCCTCGCCGCGCTGCCCCTGGGCGCCAGCGCACTGGACGCGCAGCAGGTCGCCGACCTCGCCCTGGTCGCGGGCAACGCCAGCGTCGCCCGGCATCTCGACGGCACCGCCATCGACGCGGGCGGTCTGCTCCCCGACGTCGTCGACACCAACACCTGGGTGCAGACCATCGAGCAGATCTCCCCGGTGGAGCTCCTCGAGACCCAGCTGTGCAACTACACGGCGCCGTTCATCCTGATCAGCAAGCTCCGCCCGGCCATGGCGCTCGCCGCCCGGCAGGCGGCGAGCGGGCGCGCGTACGTCGTGAACGTCTCGGCGATGGAGGGCGTCTTCGGCCGTGGCTACAAGGGCGCGGGCCATCCGAACACCAACGCCGCCAAGGCCGCGATGAACATGGTCACGCGGACCAGCGCCCAGGAGATGTTCCAGACCGACGGCATCCTCATGACCTCGGTCGACACCGGCTGGATCACCGACGAGCGCCCGCACCACGACAAGCTGCGCCTCGCCGAGGAGGGCTTCCACGCGCCGCTCGACCTGGTCGACGGGGCGGCCCGCGTCTACGACCCGGTGGTGCGGGGCGAGGCGGGCGAGGACCTGTACGGCGTCTTCCTGAAGGACTACGCGCCGGGCAAGTGGTAGGCGTCCCGGGTGCGGGCCGCGCGCACCCGGGTACCACCGTCCACCAGGAGGTCGGCTCCGGTGACCCACTCCGCCTCGTCGGAGCACAGCCACAGCACCGCCCTCGCCACGTCCTGCGGCTCGCCGATCCGGCCCAGCGGCAGGCCTGCCGCGATCTCCGACTCTCCCGGTTCCCAGACGAACCGTGCCATCTCGGTCCGTACCAGGCCGGGGGAGACGGAGTTGACCCGGACGCCCGGTCCCAGCTCGCCGGCGAGCTGCTGCGTGAGGTGCAGCAGGGCCGCCTTGCCGGTGCCGTAGGCCCCCACTCCGGGGCCCACATGACCGGCCCCCTCCGTGCAGACGGTGACCACGGCCCCGCCGTGCTCGCGCATCCACCCCCGCCACGCGTACTGCACCAGCCGCAGCGGCGCCTCGACGTTCACCGTGAACGCCTCCCGCCACACCTCCGGGTCGGCGTCCATGAGCGGCCCGAAGGGCTGGTTGGTCGCCGCGTTGTTGACCAGCACGTCCAGCCGTCCGAACGTCTCCAGGCACAGGTCCGTCAGCGCCCGCGCATGGGAGGGATCGCCCACGTTCCCGGCCAGCCCGACCCCGCCCAGCTCACCGGCGACGCGCCGTACCTGGTCGGCGTCCCGCGCACTCACGCACACCAGCGCCCCGGCCTCCGCGAACGCCCGCGCGCTCGCCAGCCCGATCCCCCGCGTGGCCCCCGTGACGACGACGGCCCTGCCCCGTAGTCCGTACGACGACGTCATCGGCGTACGGTCTCACGGCGGGGCGTCAGTCGACAGCCCCGAGACGTGAGTTCCGCGCCGCCACCAGCTCCAGCACCGTCCGCCAGTCCTCCAGCACCCCCGCGTCCCACCCGGCGACCCGGCCGTCCTCGTCGGCCTGGCGCAGGCGGAGCAGGTCGTCGTCGTACGGCGTGCCCTCCCAGGGGTGCAGCCGGACGAGCCCGGCGACCCGCTCGCCGAGCAGCGGCCGTACGGCGTCGGCGGCGCGCTCGGCCCGTCCGGCGGGGTCGGAGGGGCGCAGCAGGCGTCCGATGGGATGGACGAGCCCGGTGAGCTGGAGTTCCTTGTCCGCGGGGCGACTTCGGCGCAGCAGCGCGGCGGTCTGCAGCGCATGGTCGTGCAGGTCGACCACCGGCGCGGCGCGCCCCGGGTCGTCCCACACGCCCCGGCAGGCGTGCAGCAGGTCCATCAGCTCCTCGACGCTGCGCAGCTCCATGCGTCAGTCCTCCCGCGAGACAGCCGTTGCGGAACGCCAGCAGAGCATGGCCACCTTGCGACCGGACGAACAGCGCCTGAACTGCGCGCCGGACCCCCGACGAGGGTCGGCGGCGGCCGACGGCGTAGGCCGGACGGGTGAACTCAACAGGTGCGTTCGGGGGGAAAAGGGTTCAATTCACCTGCGGGGACATGCGGGTGACGCGCCATGGTTACCCCAAATTTTCAGCCCTATCGAGCGGACCCCTGCTCATTTGGTTACCCTGTAGCCGACGGACAGCACGACGGAGTGCCACCCACACCCACCGTCCGTCTGGGACAAGCCGGTTCACAACGGCCTGCTCTCCACCGAGTTGCCGGCGCCACCGCGTCCTGACCGACTTGAGCCAGACCCGAGGGGGCGCCGAGGTGCCGTACGGCAGAGTGGCCGGTACGCCCCGAGGGTGACCCGACACATAAGGAGTGCGCGGTGACACCGGAGAAGACGAATCGCGAGCAACGCCCCAAGGAACGCCCGGAGCGTGCGGGCCGCAGGCCCGGCGAGCTCGGCAGCCTCGACGTGTGGGCCCGGTCCGCCCCGATCCGCCTGGCAGGCTATGAGGACGACCTCGCCGAGCCCCACATCCTGCCCAGCGTGGACTGACCTTCAGCTCGCGATCGCCCGACCGCATGGGCGTGCCCCCGCCACGCCCATGCAGATCCCCTCCCGACTCCCTGACTCCCCGGCTCCCTCGCTCTGTGTCTCAGTCGAGCGGCGCCGTCCGTCGCCAGGGGCGCAGTTCCTCCAACTGCTGTGCCAGGCGCAGCAGTTGGGCCTCCGTGCCGGGTCGCCCCACCAGCTGTACGGAGGTGGGGGCGCCCGAGGGCAGCGTGCCGAACGGGACCGCCATCGCGGGCCAGCCGGTGAGGTTCCACGGCGGGGTCAGCGGCGAGTAGTTCGTGTTCGCCAGGACGTTGCGCAGCCAGCCCCGCTCGTGCCAGGGCGCCGCCTCGGGCGAGCGCCGCGCCAGCGCCGGCGTGAGCAGCACGTCGTACTCCGCGAAGAACGGCTCCAGCCGCTGTCGCAGCTCCTCCCGCGCCGAGCCGGTGCGCACCTTGTTCAGGAAGCGCCGCCCGATCGCCGCGTGCACCCGGGTGCGCCGGGTCAGCAGCCGCGGATCCAGACTCCCGGCGTCCACGGCCGTGCCCGCCGTCCAGTGCGTCAGCGAGGTCACCCCCAGCGACAGCGGGTACGGCGGCTCGGCCCGCCGTACCTGATGGCCCGCCCGGATCAGCACCCCGGCCGCCTCCTGTGCCGCGCCCGCGTACGGCTTGGCGACCGTCACGCCGGCCAGCGGGCTGCGCAGGGACACCGCGATCCTCAGCGCACCGGGATCCAGGGCCGGCAGGGCCTCGGCGTCCGCCAGGACCGCCAGCATCAGCCGGGCGTCCGCCACCGTCGTCGCCAGCGGACCGTTCTCCGACATCCCGAACCAGTCGCCGTCCCCGATGCCGGCCGGCACCACCCCGTGGCCCGGCTTGATGGTGACCAGGCCGCAGTTGGCCGCCGGGATGCGCAGCGAGCCCATGCCGTCGTTGCCGAGCGCGATCGGCGTCATCCCGGCGGCGACCGCGGCCGCGCTGCCCCCGGACGAGCCGCCCGCCGTACGCGAGGTGTCCCATGGATTGCGGGCGGTGCCGTGGACGCCCTCGGTGGTGCCGAACACGCACAGCTCCGGCACGTTCGTCAGCCCCACGACCACCGCACCGGCCGCCCGCAGCCGGGCCACCGTCACATGGTCGGCCTCCGCGGGCGTGTCCGGGGTCGCGGCCGAGCCGACCCGGGTGGACTCGCCGCGCACGGCCAGATTGTCCTTGACCGCCACCGGCACCCCGGCCAGCGGCAGTTCGGCCAGATCCGCGCGGGCGGCCACCTCGTCCGCCTCGGCGAGCGCGGCCGCGGCCCGCACCGTGCGGAACGCCCCGATCCGCCCGTCCAGCCGCTCGATCCGCGCGAGATGCTCCGCCACCACCTCACGCGGCGTGACCTGCTTCTCCCGCACGGCGGCGGCGATCTCGACGGCGGTCCGGCCGACCCAGCTGGTCACAGGCAGCTCCCTCGATGTGCGTGCGCTACTGGCGAGTACATAGGGAGAACTGTGCCCCGCCGAGGACCCCGCGTCGAGAGCCGGGCCCCCGTCCGGCCGACGGACGCCGGCTCAGGGGCTCACCTGGGACCGGAGCCACTCCTCCACCTCGCCCACGTGCGCGGCCGCCGCCGCCCGTCCCGCCTCCGGGTCGCGGGCGGCCAGGGCGCGGTGGATCGCGGCGTGTTCGCGGCGGGTGCGGGCGAAGGCGCCCTCCTCGCGGTAGCCGCGCCAGACGCGGGCGCGGAAGGTGCGCGAGGACAGTCCCTCCAGGATCGCCGCCATCGTGTCGTTGCCGGCCGCCGCCGCGATCGCGCGATGGAAGGCGAGGTCGTGGGCGAGGATCTCCTCCGGATCGTCCGTGGCGTTCATCGCCGCCAGGTGACCCTCCACTACGGCCAGTTGTTCCGGGGTGATGCGGGCGGCGGCCAGCGCCGTCGCCGTCGACTCCAGGATCCGGCGCACCTCGAGCAGCTCGACCAGCCGCGGGCCGCGCGAGAGGTCGGCCACCACGCCGAACGTCTCCAGCAGATCGCCCGCCTCCAGCGCGGTCACATAGATGCCCGAGCCGTGCCGGGCCTCCAGCACGCCGAGGACCGTGAGCGCGCGGATGGCCTCGCGCATCGAGCTGCGGGAGATGCCGATCTGCGCCGCGAGGTCGCGCTCGGTCGGCAGCCGCTGGCCCGGCTCCAGCAGCCCCTCGGCGATCATCGCCTTGATCCGCTCGATGGCGCGCTGCGTCACCGTGCCCTTGGGGGCCGCGCCCTTGGGAACCGCGCCCTTGGGGGGCGTGCCCCTGGGGACGGTCCCGCTGCGCCGGGTGTCTTCCACGTGGCCCTCTCCTGTCGCCGGTGCGCCGCAGTCTAGCCACCGAGACGACCCCGGGTGGTCCGACCACTTGGGCCGATTATGGGCTTGATCCGGGTCCGGGGGCTGTTGTGGGGGCGAAGTGGTCTGATAAATATGCAGGCAGCCGTAGCAAGTCCAGATGATCCGCCGAGCAGCACGCCAGATGCAGCACGCCAGATGAGGAGAGCCGGCCGATGGCGCCCCCGCCCCCCGCCCGCGTCACCGCGGTCGACACCCACGACATCCGCTTCCCCACCTCGCGCGAGCTGGACGGCTCCGACGCGATGAACCCGGACCCCGACTACTCGGCCGCCTATGTCGTGCTGCGCACCGACGCGGCCGACGGCTTCGAGGGCCATGGGTTCACCTTCACCATCGGCCGGGGCAACGAGGTGCAGGTCGCCGCGATCGAGGCGTTGCGCGGCCATGTCGTGGGCCGGTCCGTCGAGGAACTCTGCGCGGACCCGGGCACGCTCAGCCGCGACCTGATCGGCGACAGCCAGCTGCGCTGGCTCGGCCCCGAGAAGGGCGTGATGCACATGGCGATCGGCGCGGTCGTCAACGCCGCCTGGGACCTCGCCGCCAAACGCGCCGGGAAGCCGCTGTGGCAGCTGCTCGCGGACGCCGACCCCGAGTGGCTGGTGCGCCAGATCGACTTCCGCTACCTCACCGACGCCCTCACCCCCGACGAGGCCCTCGTCCTGCTGCGCCGCGGCAAGGAGGGCGCGCAGGAGCGCACGGCCCGGCTGCTGGAGCGCGGCTACCCCGCCTACACCACGTCCGCCGGCTGGCTCGGCTACGACGACGAGAAGCTGACCCGGCTCGCCGTGGAGGCGGTCGCCGACGGCTTCCGGCAGATCAAGCTCAAGGTCGGCGCGGACCTCGCCGACGACGTACGGCGCTGCCGCGTCGCCCGGGCCGTGGTCGGCCCCGACATCCGGATCGCGGTCGACGCCAACCAGCGCTGGGACGTCGACGAGGCGATCCGCTGGACCCGCGCCCTCGCCGAGTTCGACCCGTACTGGATCGAGGAGCCCACCAGCCCCGACGACGTCCTGGGCCACGCGGCCGTGCGCCGGGCCGTCGTCCCCGTCAAGGTGGCCACCGGCGAGCACGTGCAGAACCGGGTCGTCTTCAAGCAGCTCCTCCAGGCCGGCTCCCTCGACGTCCTCCAACTGGACGCGGCCCGGGTCGGCGGCGTCAACGAGAACCTCGCGATCCTGCTGCTCGCCGCCAAGTTCGGCGTCCCGGTCTGCCCGCACGCGGGCGGGGTCGGCCTGTGCGAACTGGTCCAGCACCTGTCGATGTTCGACTACGTCGCTCTCACCGGCACCACCGAGGACCGCGTCATCGAGTACGTCGACCATCTGCACGACCACTTCCTCGACCCGGTGGTGATCCGCGAGGGTCACTACACGGCGCCCACCGCGCCCGGCTTCTCGGCGGCCATGCGGCCCGAGTCGATCGCGCGCTACACCTACCCCGACGGCGCCTTCTGGGCCGCCGACCTCGCGGGCCGGAAGGAGAAGGCGGCGTGAACGACTTCGAAGGGCTGACGGCCCTGGTGACGGGCGGCGCCTCCGGCATCGGCCGGGCCACGGCGCAGCTCCTGGCCGAGCGCGGCGCCCGGGTCGCCGTCCTGGACCTGGACCCCTCGGGCGTGGACACGCCGCTCCTCGGCTACCGCGCCGACGTCGGCGACGACGCCTCCGTGCGGACGGCGGTCGCGGCCGCCGCAGCCGACCTCGGCGGCCTGGACGTGCTGGTCAACAACGCGGGCATCGGCGCCCAGGGCACCGTGGAGGACAACGACGACGCCGAATGGCACCGGGTCCTCGACGTCAACGTCGTCGGCATGGTCCGCACGGCCCGCGCCGCCCTCCCGCACCTCAGGAACTCCTCCCACGCGGCGATCGTCAACACCTGCTCCATCGCGGCCACCGCCGGCCTGCCGCAGCGCGCGCTCTACAGCGCGACCAAGGGCGCGGTGTACTCCCTCACCCTCGCCATGGCCGCCGACCACCTCCGCGAGGGCGTCCGCGTCAACTGCGTCAACCCCGGCACCGCGGACACCCCGTGGGTCGGCCGGCTGCTCGACGCCGCCGCCGACCCGGCCGCCGAACGCGCCGCCCTGGAGGCCCGCCAGCCCACCGGCCGACTGGTCAGCGCGGCCGAAGTCGCGGGCGCCATCGCCTACCTGGCGAGCCCCCTGTCCGGGGCCACCACCGGCACCTCCCTGGCCGTCGACGGCGGCATGCAGGGCCTGCGGCTGCGCCCGGCGGGATCGTGAACGCCCTCGGCCGCAGCGCCGTCCAGGTCACCGGCCTCGGCCTCGGCGCGGCCCCCCTCGCCAACCTGTTCACCGAGGTCACCGACGAGCAGGCGTACGACACCGTGGACGCGGCCTGGCGAGCGGGCGTGCGCTACTTCGACACCGCCCCGCACTACGGCCTCGGGCTGTCCGAACGCCGTCTCGGCGCGGCCCTGCGCGAACACCCGCGAGCGCAGTACACGGTGTCCACGAAGGCAGGCCGCCTTCTGGAACCCGTGGACCCGCAGGCCGGCGACGACCTGGCCAACGGCTTCGCGGTGCCCGCCACACACCGGCGGGTGTGGGACTTCAGCGCCGACGGCGTACGGCGCTCCCTGGAGGCGAGCCTGGAGCGCCTGGGCCTCGACCGGGTCGACGTCGTCTACCTCCACGACCCCGACGACCATGCCGAACAGGCCTTCCGCGAGGGCTATCCCGCCCTGGAGCGGCTGCGCTCGGAGGGGGTGGTGGGCGCGATCGGCGCCGGCATGAACCAGGCCGAGATGCTCACCCGGTTCGTTCGCGAGACCGACGTGGACGTGGTGCTCTGCGCCGGCCGCTACACCCTGCTCGACCAGCGCGCCCGCGCCGAGCTGCTGCCCGCGGCCCTCGAACGGGGCGTCTCGGTGGTCGTCGGCGGCGCCTTCAACTCGGGTCTGCTGGCGGACCCCAGGCCCGGAGCGACGTACGACTACGCCCAGGCGTCACCCGAGCTGCTGGAGACGGCCCTGCGCATGAAGGCGGTCGCCGACCGGCACGGCGTCACCCTGCGCGCCGCCGCGCTGGCCTTCTGCGCCGCCCATCCGGCGGTCGCGAGCGTCCTGGTCGGCGCCCGCTCGGCGGCGGAAGTCGTCGACTGCGCCGAGCAGTTCGCCGCCCCCGTCCCCGCCGCGCTCTGGGAAGAGCTGAGGGACGCCGGACTTCTGCCCGGGGAAGAGCCGTCATGAGAGTCGCCCTGCACACCAGGGTCCGCGCCGACCGGATCGACGCCTACGAGGCCGCCCACCGCGAGGTACCCCAGGAGCTCACCGACGCCATCCGCGCCGCCGGCGCCTCCTCCTGGACGATCTGGCGCAGCGGCCCCGACCTGTTCCACGTCCTGGAGTGCGAGGACTACGCCCGTCTCCTCGCCGAGTTGGAGCGACTCCCGGTCAACGTGGCCTGGCAGGCCCGGATGGCCGATCTCCTCGACGTCGTGCACGACTACTCGGGCGCAGGCGCCGACGCCGGCCTGCCCGTCGTCTGGGAGCTGCCGTGACCGTCGACGCCCACCACCACGTCTGGGACCTGTCCGTACGGGACCAGGACTGGATCGACGAAGGCAGCCCGCTGCGGCGCGACTTCACGGTCGCGGACCTCGCACCCGAGGCCCGCGCCGCCGGAGTCGACCGCACGGTCCTCGTCCAGACGGTCACCGTGCCCGAGGAGACCCCCGAGTTCCTCGCCCTGGCCGCCGGGCACGAGCTGATCGCGGGCGTCGTCGGCTGGACCGACCTCACCCGCCCGGACGTCGCCGACGAACTGGCCCGGCTGCGGGAGCTGCCCGGCGGCCGGTACCTCAAGGGCGTCCGGCACCAGGTCCAGGGCGAGCCGGACCCACGATGGCTGCTGCGGGCCGACGTACGGCGCGGTCTCGCCGCCGTCGCCGACGCAGGGCTCGTCTACGACCTGGTCGTGCAGCCCCACCAGCTGCCTGCCTGCGTCGAGGCGGCCTCCTCCCTGCCCCAACTCACCTTCGTCCTCGATCACTTGGGCAAGCCGCCCATCGCCTCCGGCGCGCTGGAGCCCTGGGCGTCCGACCTTCGGGCCCTCGCGGCCCTGCCCCACACCGTCGCCAAGCTCTCCGGCCTGGTCACCGAGGCCGACCCCGCCTCCTGGACCGTCGACGACCTGCGCCCCTACGTCGACACGGCGCTGGAGGCCTTCGGCCCGGCCCGGCTGATGTTCGGCTCCGACTGGCCGGTGTGCACGCCGACCGCGTCCTACGGCGAAGTCCTCGACCTCGCCCGCCGGTTGACCGACCCGCACGACCACGCCCAGCTCCTCGAGACCACCGCCGTCCGCGTCTACGACCTCTGAGCCGTTTTCGTCCTCGGCGCCTACGGCCTCTGAGCCGCCCCCGCCAGCCGGGTCGGCGGCAGATACTCCCGCACGTACGTCCGCTCCCAGCACGCGCCCGTCTCCCGCAGCTCCCGCCAGGTCGTGAACCGGTAGCGGAAGAGACGGGCGCGGACGTAGCGGGGCGGAGCGTCGGCGGGGAACGGAGAGCGGCGCAGCAGCCTCAGCGTGTCGCGGTCGTTCTCCAGCAGCCGTTCCACCAGGGCCCCGAACCACGGCTCGGCGTACGCGGGGGAGAGCGCCGCGAACCACATCATCCAGTCCAGCCGCAGATGGTAGGGGGCGAACTGGCGTGGCCAGCGCCGCGGATCGCCGGGCTTGCCCCGGAACTCGTACTCCCGCCAGTCGGACTCCTCGCGCGGCACGTCGTCGAGCGTGCCCTCGACCACCACCTCGTAGCGGATCCGGCTCACGCTGCCGAACGCGCCGTAGGTGTTGACCAGATGGAGCGGGTCGAAGGAGCGGTTCATGACCTGGCGGCGGGAGAGCATGTTGCGCACCGGGCGGTGGCTGAGGAAGAGCAGGAGCGCGGCCGCGGCGAGGACCACCGCCTCGAACCACGGCGGGGCGTCCGCGGCGGACCGGTGGCCGGCGGGCAGGCCGAGGGCGGGCAGGTCGAGCGCGGACAGGGCCAGCACGACGGTGATCCAGTTCAGCCAGGAGAAGTTGCCCGACAGCACCAGCCACAGCTGGGTCAGGATCATCAGCGAGGCGGCCGCCGTCGCGATCGGCTGCGGGGTGAACAGCAGGAACGGCACGACGAGTTGGGTGAGGTGGTTGGCGGCGACCTCCACCCGGTGCAGCGGCTTCGGCAGACGGTGGAAGAACCAGCTCAGCGGGCCGGGCATCGGCTGCGTCTCGTGGTGGTGGTCCAGACAGGTCAGCTTCCGCCAGCAGGGATCGCCCCGCATCTTGATCAGACCCGCGCCGAACTCCACCCGGAACAGGATCCAGCGCACCAGGAACAGCACCACGACCGGCGGGGCCACCTCGTCGTTGCCGAGGAACACCGCGAGGAAGCCGGTCTCCAGCAGCAGGGACTCCCAGCCGAACGCGTACCAGGTCTGACCGACGTTGACGATCGACAGATACAGCGCCCACGGCGCCAGCCACGCCGCCATGGCCGCCCCCAGCGGCAGCAGACCGTCCAGCCCCGCCAGCAGCGCCGCCGACACCGCGCAGCCCGTCCATGCGCAGAGCGCGAACAGACGGTCGGAGTAGCGGAGTTGGAACAGGCTCGGGGCCCGCCGGAACGGCGCCTGTGCGACGAAGCGCGGCACCGGCAGCATCCCGCGCTCGCCGAGCAGCGCCCGGAACTGCAGGGCGGCCGTCAGGAAGGCGACCAGGTACACCCCGGCCAGCGCCCGCTGGAAGACCAGCCGGCTCAGCCCGTACCCGGGCGCGGTGAACCAGTCCACTCTCCCTATTCTTACTCCCGTCACGCTCCGTGCCCGGTTTCTCCGGTCGACGGTTTCTCCGGTCGAAGAATCGGACAAAGGCTGTCAAAGTGGCCCCATGGCTGAACGGGGAGCGAGCGCCCTGTCCCTCCCGGACGACTGGCCCGCCCACCCGGATCCGATCCTGGTGCTCAACCGCATGGGCGGCTTCGACTGGGACCTGGACACCGGGCTGTTCCACATGGACGCCCGAGCGCACGAGATCTTCGATCTGCGCCCCGAGGAGTACGACGGCGACCCCCGGACCCTCTCCGTGCGGGTCCCGCAGGCCGAGGCCATCCGGCTGGACGCCCTGGTCGCGCAGGCCATCAAGGACGGCAGCGAGAACTACGGCGCCTACTTCCGCATGCGGCTGCGCGGGGGCACCCTGCGCTGGACCCACACCCAGGGCTACATCCGGCGCGACGCGACCGGCCGCCCCCGCCGGATCATCGGCATCGTCCGCGACGCCACCGAGGAGCTCGACGACCTCGCCGCCCGCCGCACCGAGGCCGCCCTCGACGACGCCCGGCGCGAGCAGACCAGCGTCGTGCAGCTCACCACGGCCGCCCTGGCGCACGCCCGTACCGTGCAGGACGTCATCGACGTCCTGAAGGACACCCACGGCCTCACCCATCTGGGCGCGACCAGCCTCGTCATGGGCCTGGTCGAGGCCGGCCGCATCCGGCTGATCGCCGAGGGGCCCGAGGGCAGCTTCGTGCCCGGCACCCTGGTCACCGGGATCGACGAGCCGTACCCGATGAGCGAGGTCGTGCGCACCCTCACCCCCCGCTTCATCGAGTCGCCGGAGGAGTTCGCCGGCGGCTACCCCATGCTGTGGCCGCACATCACCGACCTGAAGATCACCTCCGCGGCCTATCTGCCGCTGATCGTGCAGGCCCGTCCGATCGGCGCGATGGGCCTGCTCTACAGCGACCGGCGCGGCTTCACCCCCGAGGAGCGCAACATCCTCGTCGCCCTCGGCAGCAGCATCGCGCAGAGCCTGCAGCGGGCCATGTTCTACGAGCAGGAGAAGGACATCGCCGAGGGCCTCCAGCAGGCCATGCTGCCCCGCACCATCCCCAGCGTGCCCGGCGCCGACGTCGCCGTCCGCTACCGCGCCGCCACCATCGGCGGCACCCACGGCCGGGACATCGGCGGCGACTGGTACGACCTCATCCCGCTGCCCGGCGGCCGTGTCGGCGCCGTCATCGGGGACGTCCAGGGCCACGACACGCACGCCGCCGCCGTCATGGGCCAGCTCCGCATCGTCCTGCGCGCCTACGCGGCCGAGGGCCACCCGCCGGCCACGGTGATGGCCCGGGCCTCCGTCTTCCTGCACGAGCTCGACACCGACCGCTTCGCCACCTGCCTGTACGCGGAGGCCGACCTGTCCACCGGCGTCGTCCAGGCCGTCCGCGCCGGGCACATCGACCCGCTGCTGCGCGCCCCCGACGGCGTCTGCCGGCGCGCCCCCGTGCCGGGCGGACTGCCGCTGGGCCTGTCCGCCGAGTTCGGCAGCCTCGACTACCCCGTCGGCACCATCGAGCTCGACCCCGGCCACACCCTGCTGCTGTGCACCGACGGCCTGGTCGAACAGCCCGGCGCCGACCTCGACGACGGCCTCGACGCCCTCACCGCCCTGATCGCCTCGGGCCCCGAGGACGTCCGCGAACTCGCCGACCTGCTGATCGACGTCGCCGAGGACCGCGGAGGGGACGACGACGTGGCGCTCCTGCTGCTGCGCCGGCGCGGCCCGGACACCGCGCAGGCCGGGGGCCGGCTCCAGCAGCATGTAGCGCCGGGTGACCCGGAGGCCCTCGCCGAGGCCCGGCACATGACCGGCGCCGCCGTCCGCGCCTGGGGCCCGAGCGACCGGGCCGACGAGATCGAGCTGGTCGCCGACGAACTCATCACCAACGCCCTGATGCACACCGAGGGCGCCGCGATCGTCACCCTGCGGGTCCTCACCGGAACCGACCGCCGGCTGCGCGTCGAGGTCGAGGACTCCTCCAGCGCCCTGCCGCGCCGCCGCGAGGCGGGGGAGTCGGGCGTGTCCGGGCGGGGCCTGCTCCTGGTCGACCTGCTCGCGGACGGGTGGGGCGTGGAGGCGCGGGGCGGCGGCAAGTGCGTGTGGTGCGAGTTCCTGGTCCCCGAGGAGGCCTGACACCGCGAGGCGCTGTCCGCCCCGGATGGCACCCTGGACGTATGCCGGAACTTCCTGAGGTCGAAGCGCTCAAGGACTTCCTGACCGAGCGTCTCGTCGGCCACGAGATCGTCCGCGTCCTGCCGGTCGCGATCAGCGTCCTGAAGACGTACGACCCTCCCGTCACCGCGGTCGAGGGCCACCGGGTCGGCGCGGTGCACCGGCACGGCAAGTTCCTCGACCTGGAGACCGGCGACGGCCTCCACCTCGTCACCCACCTGGCCCGCGCGGGCTGGCTGCACTGGAAGGACCGTCTCCCCGATGGCCCGCCCCGCCCCGGCAAGGGCCCCCTTGCCCTGCGGGTCGCCCTGGAGACGGGCGAGGGCTTCGACCTCACCGAGGCCGGCACCCAGAAGCGCCTCGCGGTGTACGTGGTCCGCGACCCGCACGACGTCCCCGGGGTGGCCCGCCTCGGCCCCGACCCGCTCGCCGCCGACTTCGACGAGCCCCGCCTCGCCGCACTCCTCGCGGGCGAACGGCGGCAGCTCAAGGGCGCCCTGCGCGACCAGAGCCTCCTCGCCGGCGTCGGCAACGCCTACAGCGACGAGATCCTGCACGCGGCCCGGATGTCCCCCTTCAAACTCGCCGCCACCCTGACCCCGGACGAGACCCACACCCTCTACACGGCCCTGCGCACGACGCTCACCGAGGCGGTGGAACGCTCCCGCGGCCTGGCCGCCGGCCGACTGAAGGCCGAGAAGAAGAGCGGTCTGCGCGTCCACGGCCGCACCGGCGAACCCTGCCCGGTCTGCGGCGACACCGTCCGCGAGGTCTCCTTCAGCGACTCCTCGCTGCAGTACTGCCCCACCTGCCAGACGGGCGGCAAGCCGCTCGCGGACCGCAGGATGTCCCGCCTGCTGAAGTGAGGGGCTCACCAGATGCTGTTGGTGATGGGGTACGCGATGGCCATCAGCGCCCCCAGGACCAGTGCGGGAATCGCCAGGAGCCTCGCCGCCCAGACGAGCGATCTCGTGCTGCTCGCCGTGGACCCCGGGTAGAGGCGGGGGCGCGTCTGGAGGTCGTGCCGGGCGAGCGTGCACAGCAGAAGGGCCACCGCCGCCGTGATCAGGGCGATGGAGAGGGAGGTGAGCGCGCCGGTGTCGCGGACGTGCTGCCCGAGGTCGCCCTTCATGTCGCGCAGCCGCTGTGCGGCCTCCCTGGCCATCCAGGCGGCCCGGGCGACGGTGCCGACCGAGGTGACGGCGAGCGCCAGCCCGGCCGCCGCGAGCACCGGCGCACGCCGCGACCCCGGCGGCGGGGGACGGCTCCGGGGGCCGTCGGAAGGCCCGTGCGAGGGCTCGGGGGAGGGTCTGGGGGAGGAGGACCGCAGCGACGCGGGCGCGGGCCTGGTCGGCGCCGCCGGCCGAGGCGGTGACGCCCGACGGACCGGCGGGGCGGGCAACCGCGTCCGGACCTGGGCCCTGCCGTCGCTCTGCCGACGTCCGACGACCTGCCCGCGGCCACCGCCTCCCCGAGGGTCGGACGACAGCGCGGCCGGCCGCTTCTCGGCGGGCCGCGGCCGGGGCGGCGGGGGCGGGGGCGAGGCGACGGGTGAAGGCGAGGGCGCGGGCGCGGGCGGGCGGGCGGGCGAAGGAGACAGCGGTGTGTGGGGCAACGGCGAGGGCGAGGGCGAGGGCGAGGGCGGAGGCAAGGGGGACGGGGAAGGGGACTGGGACGGGGAAGGGGACTGGGACGGGGAAGGGGACTGGGACGGGGGTGTGGGCGTCGGCCGCGAGGGCGGCGGCGGGGCCTTGCGGACGGGCGACGGCGGGGCCGACGGCGGGGCCTCGTGGACGGGCGACGGCGGGGCCTCGTGGACGGGCGTCGGCACCACCTCCGCGTCGACGCGCAGCACCGCCTCCCCCACGAGCCCCTTCAGCAGGATCTCGCCGCTCAGCCGCCCCGGCGTGGAGGTGTCGATGCTGACGTCGAGTCCCTCCTCGGACTCCGCGGTCCTCAGCCAGTCGCCGGCCGGCGGAGTGGGGTGCGGGGTGCAACGGCGGGCCAGGGGCGGGCCGAGCAGATGGACGGGCCGGTGCGGCGCGTCCGAGTCCTGCGGCACCCGCCCGAAGTCCAGCCCGACCGGGTCGGGCCGGAACCCCGCGTCGGCCAGGGCCCGCTGGGCCTCGTCGGCGACCACCCGGATGTCGTTCTGCACGATGTCCTTCAGGGCGTTGTGCGCTCCCAGGGCCTTGGGCAGGTCCGTGCTCTCCAGGCAGGCGCGCAGCTCCGCCACGGCCCCCAGCCTGGTGTAGAAGTTGCTCGCCTCCAGGGCCCGGCGCAGGGCCGGCGGGATCGGCCGGGCAACCACACGCGGGCGGCGGCTGTGCGCCAGATACATGTCGCCCTGCATGTCGACGGTCCGGCCCGGGGTCTGGTTGGGGTTCTCCTGCCGTACGTGGTCGAAGACGTACTCGTACAGCTCGTCCAGGGAGACCTCGCCGTCCGCGTCGAGGTCGGCCTCGCCGGTGGTCAGGCCCTCGACGACGGCGTGGGTGAACACCGACGGCCGCGGCGCCGACCCCTCGGCGAGTTGGGCGCCCTCGAAGGCGTACTCCATGGAGTTGGAGGCGGTGATCACGGCCCACCCCCGGCCGCCGCCGGCCTTCGCCCCGGTGAACGAGTCGAGGACGTGCACGTCCCCGGTGGCGCGCACCGAGGACGAACCCCGGGAGAAGGCCCCGCCGTAGCAGCAGTCGAGGAACAGCACGGCGCGCCGGGCCCGGGTGCGGAACATGCAGTGGCGGACGAACTGGGCCGAGACCGCCGTAGCCTCCAGCAGCCGGGGCTCGGTGTCGCGGCCGGCGAAATACAGGGATCCGGATTCGCTTTTCAGGCCGTGGCAGGAGAAGTGCAGTATCAATGTGTCGTCGCGCCGGCCCTCCGAGAAGAAACGCTCGATGCCCCGCCGAATCGCGTCGACCGGTTCGTTTCTCAACACTTCCACGTCGAAATCGCCGACCTCGGGATCTCCCAGGACTTCCGCGAGGGAGACCGCGTCCTGGGCCGGCGCCCGCAGTTGTTTGAGGCCCTGGTCGTCATAGCGGTCATTGGCGATGATCAGCGCGTGCCGGGTCTGGTCCATGGCTCATGTCCCGACCGTGGAATGGCGGCTGACGAACAGGTCGAATGCCTCCGACACCTGCTGCGTGCTCGCCTCGGATATCTCCAGCACGTCGTCGTCCAACGTCAGCCGCAGCGAGGGCGGCGAGGGGCGGGCACCCCGGCAGCGGTCGCGCCAGTCCCGGATCGCGTTCAGGACCTGGTTCAGCGCGGTCGCGGAGCCGCCCAGGCTCACCAGCAGGGCTCCGATGGTGGTGACGTCCACGGCCCGGGCGCCGGGCGGGGGCGCCGCACCCGGAACGGACGTGACGTCGTCCACGTCGAGTTGCAGCAGTTCCTCGCGCAGATAGCCGGCCAGTTCCGTGATGTCCTCGGCGTCCGCGCCCTCCTCGGTCAGGAGGATTCGCAAGGTCTTCTCCACCGGGTCAGCCCCTTTTCGGTCGTACGCTCAGGGGCGGCGCAGAGTCGGACCGTCGATGGCTCCACGTCTTCACCTACCAGTTTCCGACGTTCGCCGCACGGCCGCAAATCACGCGCGATCGGGATATCGAATTGCGCGTTCAACTTCTTCGACTTGCGGATTCAACTTCTTCGACTTGCGGACTCGATGCGGTGGAAAGACGCTGGAATCACCGCTCGGGGAATTTCATCGGAAACCGATTCACTCGCCCCGGTGGAGGGGCCATGTCCAGTACCGTACGCCTGGCCACGTTCAACTGTGAGAACCTCTTCGCGCGTTGGCGCTTCAGAGCCGACGTCGACCCGACCGAGGCCAACACCCGAGGGTGGGTCGTCGACCAGACCAAGTTCGAGGAACTCGGCGTCGAGAGCAAGGCCATCACCGGTGCGGCGGTCCGCGACCTCGACGCACAGATCGTCGCGCTGCAGGAAGTCGAGAACGTCGACACGCTCAAGCACTTCCGCACCCAGTTCCTCGGCGGGAACGGCACGTTCCCGTACGTCGCCGGCGTGGACGGCAACGACCCGCGACTCATCGACGTCGCCGTGCTCTCCAAGCTGCCGATCACGCACATCCGTTCGTACCAGCACCTCAGGGATCCGGAGGAGCCGACGAAGCAGCTCTTCTCCCGGGACTGCCTGGAAGTCGACGTGCGGGTGTCGGACGCCACGACGATCACGCTCTTCGTGCAGCACTTCAAGTCCATGATGGGCGGTCGCGAGCAGACGCACGGAAAGCGGGCGCGCCAGGCCGCCAGGGTCATGGAGATCGTCGCCGAGCGCTTCGGCGACCGGCCCGCCGACCAGCCCTTCGTCGTCCTCGGGGACTTCAACGACTACCTGGACGAGGCCACCTCGATCGAGGACCTGGTCCACTGGGACCAGGTCGAGAACGTGGTGGAGCGGCTGCCCGAGGACGAGCAGTGGACGCACTACTTCGCCCGCGAGGACGAGTACAAGCAGCTGGACTACCTGCTGCCCTCGACCTCGCTCGCCGCTCGGATCCAGAACCCGCCGGCGATCTTCCGCAAGGGCACGCCCCTGCGGGCGACGCGCTACAAGGGCGAGCGCTATGCGGGGATCGGCCTGGACCGGCCCAAGGCGTCCGACCACTGCCCGCTGTACGTCGACGTCGAAGTGACCTGAACTCACTTCGGGCCGGCCTCAGCTGGGCTGCAGCGTCACCAGGTGCTCGCCGTCCGCCGTGCGCACCTCGTAGCGGGCGATCTCGTCGGAGTGCATGGCCGCGCCGCCGTGCATCGTGTTGGGGCGGGCGTCGTGCTCGGGGACGGTCCAGCTGGTGACGGTCTGCTCGGTGCCGTCGCGGCCGACGACGACCAGGCGGCAGGAGCGGGGGCCCGCCCCGTCCTTGACCTTGAGCTCCAGGTCGCTGCCCCAGGCCGTGTCCTCGGTCGTCACCTGGGCCCACACGCCCGACTTCTCGTCGGTCGCGGTGACCCGTACGGCGGCCTCGTCACCGCTGCCGCCGCCGCCCGCCATCATCATCAGCGCGGGACCGGCCACGGCGACCACCACGGAGGCGGCCAGGGCGAACATCACGCGCCTGCGGGCGGCCCGGTGCCGGGCGGCCACCTCGCCGAGCAGCCGGTCCAGCAGCCGGGGCCCCGGCCCCGCGAAGGGGTGCACGGTGCGCGGGGTGGCGCGTCGATAGAGCATCATCTGTCGTGCGGTGGGGCCGAACTCGGTGACCTGCGCCGCGCATTGAGGACACTCCATGAGGTGGTCCTCGAAGCGGAAGGCCTCCGCCTCGTCCAGCACGCCCAGCGCGTACGCGCCGACGTCGCGATGCCTCTCCAGGGACCTCATGCCGAAACCTCGTGCCGTTGAGTGCCAGTGGGGTTACTCCTTGCTCCCACCGGTACGGACCAGGCACCCGAATCACTCAAGTCACGTACCGAATCGTGACCCAGATGTTCGGAGCGGGCGGCCCCGCGGATTGGTGCGAATCTAAAAAAGATGAATCGCCAGGTGGCCGAGGGGCAGACCCAGCTGCCAGGCGGGCGTCCAGACCTTCGGGCCCTCGTCCTCGCCGACCGGCGCGCCGCCCGGGACCGCGTTGAGATCGGGGGCGAGCAGCTCGGTCTCCTCCAGCCAGCGCCAGGCCGCCGCGGCCAGCTCCAGATCGGGTGCGGGCCCCTCCGACTCGGCGGCCTCGGCCGTCAACTGATCCATACGTTCGCCGACCCAGTTCTGCCACGGCTGGTCGTACGCCGTGAGCGAAAGCCACGTCTCCAGCTGAGTGACGACCCGGATCCCGGGCAGTTCCCCGTCGGTGTCGGACAGGAAGATGGTCAGCGCCAGCGCATCGCGCCCGGCGCGGAACTCGAAGGACGTCGGCGGCATCAGATCGCCGGTCCGCAGCAGTTCGTCGGCGATGTACTCGGCGTACAACCAGGCCATGGGGACGGTCAGTTCACCGCCGCCGGTGCCGTCCGTGCTCTGGTGACCTCTGTGCAGCATCCCTTCCTGCCTTCCTCCGGTGCGTGCGCATCACCCGTCGCCGGGCCCCTGTGCGGAACACGGATAAGGACACCCGATTACTCAAAGGGGGTCCTCGGCAAGGCGCTTTACGGAGGCTTGACCCGACTGTGTGTTTCAGCCCAGGTCGGCCGCGTATCCGGGAAGCACCCGGCGCAGGGCGCGCAGCGCGTAGTACGCGCGGGACTTCACGGTACCGGGCGGGATTCCGAGGGCCTGCGCGGCCTCCGCCACACTCGCCCCCTGGAAATACACCAGCACCAGGACTTCACGGTGCTCCGGCGTGAGCGTCTTCACAGCCTCGCGCACATCGAGGGTCGCGGCCGCCCGTTCGGCGTGGTCCGCGCAGACCGGCGCGTTCTCCAGCACCGCGTCCCCGACCTCCGCGGGACGCGCCTGCCGGGCCCGTCGCGCGTCGATCGCGAGCCGCCTGCCGACGGTGAGCAGCCAGGGGCGTACGGAGTCGAAGGCGTCGGCGCGCAGCGCCTCGGGATGCTGCCAGGCGCGCACCAGGGTCTCCTGGACGAGGTCCTCGGCGCGCTGGCGGTCGCCGTCGCACAGCCTCAGCAGCAGCGCGAAGAGCGGCCGCCCGTGCTCGCGCTGCAGCGCGGCGAGCTCGTGCTCGGCGGTCGTCGTCCTGGCGGCAAGGGCGGTTCCGGCGGTCATGGGCGTATGGCACCGCAGTGCGCCGGTTCGGGACAGGGTGCGCACACGGGTCTGCGGCGGACGGTCGATCGCGTCGACGAACGGTCCGACGAACGGTCCTGGGCTAGGCCGATCGCGCGCATCGCACGCCCCGACGGGAGCGCCGTGGGCGTGCGCTCCGGCGCATGGGTTAGGAGTGGGGCGTGAGTAAATACGACAATCCCTGTGAAGTGGGGTGATCCGGTGCTCGCGCGCAGACATCAGGTGGCCCTGGCCCTGACGGCGCTCCTCGCCGCGGCCGCCGCCTGCCAGGCCGAGGACCACCAGCGGACCGAGCCCGGGCGTCCGGCGCCCTCGGCAGCCCGCGGCTTCACGCTCGTGGCCTCCGGCGACGTCCTCCCGCACACCTCCGTCGTCGACCGGGCGCGCTTCGACGCGGGCGGCGTCGGCTACGACTTCCGCCCCATGCTCGAGGGCGTCAAGCCGTTCGTCTCCCGCGCGGACCTGGCCCTGTGTCACTTGGCGGCCGTGTACGGCGCGAACGGCGACTACACCGGCTACCCCGTCATCAAGGCGCCGCCCGAGATCGCCGAGGCCCTCGCCGCCACCGGCTACGACGGCTGCTCCACGGCCTCCCCCCACAGCCTCGACGACGGCGCCGCCGGAGTGCAGCGCACCCTCGACGTCCTCGACGGCGCGGGCGTACGGCACGCGGGGACCGCCCGCACCGAGGCCGAGGCCAACTCGGTCACGCTGCTGCGCGCGGGCCCGGCGAAGGTCGCCCACCTCGCCTACACCTACGACACCAACGGCTATCTGCTGCCGCAGGGCGCGCCCTGGACCGTCAACCTCGTCGACGAGAACCGGATCCTCGCCGACGCCAAGGCCGCCCGGAAGGCGGGCGCCGACGTGGTCGTCGTCTCCGTGCACGGGGGCGCCGGGTGGCAGGACGCACCGGACGAGCGCCGGCTCGCCCTGGCCCGCACCCTCACCGCCTCCCGCACGGACGGCCGCCCCGACGTCGACCTCGTCCTCGGCGCCGGTGCGCACGTCCCCCAGGCGTACGAGAAGGTCAACGGCGTCTGGGTCGTCTACGGCCTGGGCGACCAGATCGCCGGCGAGACGGTCAACCTGCAGGGCGTGCGGGATCCGCGCGGCAGTCAGTCCACCGTCGCCCGCTTCACCTTCGCCCCGCCCGCCCGGCCCGGCGGCCGCTGGGAGGTGCGCAAGGCCGAGTTCGTGCCGCAGATGTTCGACCTCGACGCCGGCCGGGTGGTCGACCTCGGCAAGGCGCTCGCGCAGGGCGCCGGCGTGGCGGGCGTGCGCGACCGGATCAGGGACGTCGTCCTGAGCCGGGGCGCGGCGAAGGAGGGGCTGGTGATGGGGGACTAGCGGACCCGGGACTCAGGGATGCGGGGACTCGGGGGTGCGGGTCAGTCGACGTCGACGTGGTCGAACGTCTTCAGCATCTCCGTCAGCACCCGCACGCACGCCCGTACCTCCGCGTCGGTGAGGTCGCCGCCGACCTGGCGGTTCAGGGTGTGCTCGCGGCCCAGGACGGTGGCGATGAGGCTCCGGCCCTCCTCGGTGATCCGGATCAGCGACGAGCGCTGGTGCGCGGGATTGGGGACGATCTCCACCCACCCGTGCGCCGCCGCCTCGTTGACCATGCGCTGCACGAACTGCCGGCTCAGGGCCTGGATGCGGCTCATCTGCGGAACCGTCATGTCCCCCTGCTTGCGCAGCAGGTCCAGCACGGAACGCACGCCGACGGAGGCTCCCTCGACCGGTTCCCCCTGCTCCACCTTGCGCAGGGCGCGCCGGTAGAGCGGGCCGACCAGGTCGAAGACGTCGGTGAGACGGTGGCCGAGTTCGTCGGGAGGGAGGGGCCTGTCGGTGTCGTTCACCGGGCCATCATGGCACCCCGAATGATGACACCTTGGTTGCCAAATTCCTCTCGAGATGACACCTTGGTTGTCATGACTGCTGCTTCGGAACTGAAGTACTTCACCTCGGCCGACGGCGACCTCGCCTACCGCGAGGCCGGTGCCGGGGACCTCGTGGTCCTCGTACACCCCGGATACGTCGACCACCGGATCTTCGACGACCAGATACCGGCCCTCGTCTCCGCCGGACACCGGGTGATCGCCCCCGACGTGCGCGGCCACGGCTTCTCCGCCAACGCGAGCGGGCCGTTCCGCTGGGCCGACGACCTCGGCGCGCTGCTGCGTCACCTGGACGCGGGACCCGCCGTCCTCGTCGGGGTGTGCATGGGCGCGGCCGTCGTCACCGACACCGTCATCGAACACCCCGAGCTGGCCCGCGCCGTGGTCGTCGCCGGGGGCGGCACCAGCGCGTTCGAGCACACCGACCCGTGGACGCGGGAGCGCGCGGCGGAGTCGGCCCGGCTGCTGGCCGCCGGCGACGTCGCCGGCTGGGTCGAGACCTTCGCCAAGAACGTGGCCGGACCGCACCGCTCCGTCGCCCAGGTCGACCCGGACGCCGTGCGCCGGATGCGGGAGATGGCGGCGCACACCGTCGCCAAGCACACCGTCGGAGAGGCGAACTGGTACGTGCCGCTCGACGACCCCTGGAGCCGGGTGCCGAAGATCGACGTGCCCGTCCTCGCCGTCCACGGCGCGCTCGACGCGGACGACGGCATCGCCATGGCCGAACGGTTCGCCCAGGCCGTGCCCGACGGCCGCTCCGTGACGATCGAGGACGTCGGGCACTTCCCGAACCTGGAACGGCCCGACGCCTTCAACACGGCGCTGCTCGACTTCCTGCGCGGCCTCTGACGGCCTGCGGGGCCGGTGACGGCCCACGGGGCCTCTGCCGGCCTACGGCACCACCGTCACCGGCCACCGACCCGCCTTCACCAGCCGCACCGCGACCGAGCCGACGATCCGGTGCCCGGCCTGCTCGGAGGCGCCCACCACCACCGCGTCGGCCTTGAGTTCGTCGGCCGCCTTCGCCAGACCGCCGTACGGGTCGCCGCGGAAGGTGTGGAACTCCCAGCGCACGTCGAATATCCCCCGGTTCTGCTCGGTGGCCGCCCGGATCTGCGCGACGAGGTCCTCGGCGATCGCGTCGGTCGTCTCCGCGACCGGCGCCCCGAGGGCCGCGCCCGCCGCCAGCGGCGGCTGCACGTACACCACGGCGAGCAGCGCGTGCTGGCGCCGGGCCAGCCCGCCGGCGTAGGCAGCGGCCCGCAGCGACGGCGCCGAGCCGTCCACGCCGACCAGGATGACCTTGGGTCCGTCCGTGCCCCGCTCGAAGCGGTGGGAGGGCTCCCGCGAGGGCTGTTGCGCGTGCTGTTCCGTCACGGCCCGAGGCTATCGGAAGCCCCTGGTCCGCCCGTGGCGCGGGCGCGCTCGACGGGCGGCGCGGCCCGGGTGTTCCTACAGTCGAAGCCATGAGCGCCACCGTGGAGGCCGCCCCGGCCAAGGACACCCCGGGCCCGTCACGGCCGCCCGGCGGCCGCTTCCTCAGCCGGGTGCCCGAGGGCTTCGCGACCTTCTTCGGCGCCCTCGGCCTGCTCTGCGTCCTGCTGGCGCTGGTCCCGCCCCTGCGCCGGGTGCTGCGCCCGGTCGTGCGCTTCCTGGACCTCCTCATCGTCCCGGTCAGCGCGAACCTCGCCTACGCCGTCTTCCTCTTCCTCCTCGCCGCCGCCACCGCCGCCCGCAAGAAGATCGCCTGGTGGCTGGTCGTCGTCTACCTGGGCCTGCTCGTCCTCACCGACGTCCTCGGCGTGGCCCTCGGCCTCTACGCGCAGTCGCTGCCCTCGCTGGTGGTGTGCACGCTCGCCCTGGTCCTGCTGGTCGTCGCCCGCAGGGAGTTCTACGCCGCCTCCCGGCGCGGAGCGGCCCGGCGCGCCCTCGTCGTACTGCTCCTCGGGCTCGGCGTGGCGATCCTCGCCGGCTGGGGGCTGGTCGAGCTGTTCCCCGGCACCCTGCCGGAGAGCCAGCGCCTGGGCTGGGCCGCCAACCGGGTCCTGGGCGGTCTGGTCTCCCCTCGCTCCTTCGACGGCCGTCCACCGCGCGCCCTGTTCTTCCTCCTCGGCCTCTTCGGCGCCCTCGCCCTCCTCAACGCGGCCGCCGCCCTCTTCCGCTCCCAGCGCATGGAAGCGGCCCTGCACGGCGACGAGGAACCCCGCATCCGCGCCCTGCTGAAGGCCTACGGCGACCAGGACTCCCTCGGCTACTTCGCCACCCGGCGCGACAAGGCCGTCGTCTTCTCGCCCAGCGGCAAGGCCGCCGTCACCTACCGCGTCGAGGCCGGCGTCTGTCTGGCCAGCGGCGACCCCGTGGGCGACCGAGAGGCCTGGCCGCACGCCATCGCCGCCTGGCTCGACGCCGCCCGCCGCCACGCCTGGGCGCCCGCCGTGATGGGCGCCTCCGAGGACGGGGCGAAGGCCTTCGCCCGCGCGGGACTCGGCGCCCTGCAACTCGGCGACGAGGCGATCCTGCACGTCGCCTCCTTCGACCTCGCCGGCCGCGACATGCGCGTCGCCCGGCAGGCCGTCAACCGCGTCCGCCGCACCGGCGCGAACTGCCGTATCCGCCGCCACTCCACCCTCGCCGACCAGGAGATGGAGGAGGTCGTCGACCGCGCCGACGCCTGGCGCGACACCGAGACCGAACGCGGCTTCTCCATGGCCCTGGACCGCCTCGGCGACCCCTCCGACGGCGACTGCCTCCTCGTCGAGGCCCTGGACGAGGACGGCCGGCTCCTCGCCCTGCTGTCCTTCGTCCCCTGGGGCGGCGACGGCATCTCCCTGGACCTGATGCGCCGGGACCGCGAAGCCCCCAACGGCGTCGTGGAGTTCATGGTCGCCGACCTGTGCGCCGCCGCCCCGAAGCTCGGCGTGCACCGGATCTCCCTGAACTTCGCCGTCTTCCGCTCCGCCTTCGAGGAGGGCGCCCGCATCGGCGCAGGACCGGTCCTGCGCCTGTGGCGTCGGCTGCTGCTGTTCTTCTCCAAGTGGTGGCAGCTGGAGGCCCTGTACCGCTCCAACGCCAAGTACCGCCCCGAGTGGTACCCCCGCTTCCTCTGCTACGGCGACGCCGGATCCCTCGCCCGGGTCGGACTGGCCTCCGGCATCGCCGAGGGCCTCGTCTCCGTGCCCTCCCTGCGCAAGCTCTGGGGCAAGCGGCGGCCCAAGGGCGGGCCCCGGCCCGCCACCACCGAAGGCCTGCCGTCCCTGACGGCGCTCGGCCTCGACGGAGGGGACGAGGCCGGGGACACCGGTCCGGACGCGGGCCTGCCCGAACAGGTCCGCGTCCGACGCCGCAAGCTCGACCGACTGCGCGCCGACGGCGCCGACCCCTACCCGGTGGGCGTCCCGGCCCGCACCCACGCCCTCGCCGAGATCCGCCCCGGCGAGAGGGTCGCCGTCGCCGGCCGCATCATGCGGGTCCGCGACTTCGGCGGCATCGTCTTCGTCACCCTGCGCGACTGGTCCGGCGACCACCAACTCGCCCTGACCCGCGACGGCTTCGGCGACGAACCCGCCCTCGGTGGCGGTGGCGGTGGCGGTGGCGGTGGCGGTGGCGGCGGCGGTGGCGGTGGCGGTGGCGTCGGCCCCGAGCCCGCCGTGAGGCGTGAAGCCGGCCTGGGTCGGGCGAACCTCGACCGCTTCCGTGCCGACACCGACATCGGCGATCACCTCACCGCCACCGGCACGGCCGGCGCCAGCGACCGGGGCGAGCCCACCGTCTTCGTCGGCTCCTGGCAGCTCACCGCCAAGTGCCTGCGCCCGCTGCCCGACAAGCGCCGGGGGCTGACCGACCCCGAGGCCAAGGTCCGCATGCGCTACCTCGACCTCGTCGCGAGCCCCGCCGCCCGGGACGTCGTGCGCGCCCGCTCCACCGCCGTACAGGCGCTGCGCCAGGGCCTGTTGGCGCGCGGCTACCTCGAGGTCGAGACCCCGATGCTCCAGCGGATCCACGGCGGCGCCAACGCCCGCCCCTTCACCACCCACATCAACGCCTACGACCTCGACCTCTATCTGCGGATCGCCCCCGAGCTGTATCTGAAGCGGCTGTGCGTGGGCGGCCTGGAGAAGGTCTTCGAGATGGGCCGCACCTTCCGCAACGAGGGCGTCTCCTACAAGCACAACCCCGAGTTCACGATGCTGGAGGCCTACCAGGCGTACGCCGACTACGACGTGATGCTCGACCTGGCCCGCGAGCTGATCCAGGGCGCCGCCACCGCCGCCTTCGGCTCGCCCGTCGCCCGCAAGGACGGCCTGGAGCACGACATCTCGGGGCGCTGGCCGGTGAAGACGGTCTACGGCGCGCTCTCCGAGGCGCTGGGCGAGGAGGTCGACGCCGACACCCGCCTGCCGGTCCTGCACCGGCACTGCGACCGCGCCGGCGTCCCCTACACCGCCGACGACGGCCGCGGCGACGTCGTCCTGGAGATGTACGAGCGTCTCGTCGAGGAGAAGACCGAACTCCCCACCTTTTACAAGGACTTCCCCACCGACGTCTCCCCGCTCACCCGCCGGCACCGCATCGACCCGCGGCTCGCCGAACGCTGGGACCTCGTCGCCTTCGGCACCGAACTCGGCACGGCCTACTCGGAGTTGAACGACCCGGTGGAGCAGCGCCGCCGACTGACCGAGCAGTCCCTGCTGGCCGCCGGAGGAGATCCGGAGGCGATGGAGCTCGACGAGGACTTCCTCGACGCCCTGGAGTACGCCATGCCCCCGACCGGCGGGCTCGGCATCGGCGTCGACCGCCTGGTCATGTTCCTCACCGGCCTGACGATCCGCGAGACCCTGCCCTTCCCCCTGGTACGCCACCGCTGACGGGCCCCGGGCCGCCCGCCCGTCACACCGGTGCCGGAGCGTTACTGGGCCGGGCGGGTGGAATCGTGCCGCCGGGGCGGTGTTGCTGGGGTGCGTCGAGGGCGTGGCGGGCGACTCATACTTCATGAAGAAGGATCAGTTGTTCACGCGGCGCCGCGCGTTGCTCGCCGGCGCCGCCGCCGTCGGGGCGGCCGGCACGGCCGGGCTGTTCGCGTGGGACGCGGCGGAGAAGCCGGCCGCCAGGGCCGCCGCCCCGGCCGCGGGCGCCCCGGCCCGCAGCCTCCCGCTGAAGCCCTCCGCCTACCGCCTCCGGCCGCTGACCGGTTACGGCCCCCCGCGCACCGCGCCAGGCCGCCTCCCGGTGCGTCGCGAACCGCTGCTGCAGATGTCCGGCCGCGGCCGCACCATGGTGCTGACCTTCGACGACGGCCCCGACCCCCGCTACACCCCCGGCATCCTCGACACCCTCGCCGAGTACGACGTCAGCGCGATGTTCTTCGTGTGCGGGGAGATGGCCGTCGACAACCAGGACCTGCTGGGCCGGATGGCCGACGAGGGGCACATCGTCGGCAACCACACCTGGTCCCACCCCCTGCTCACGACGCTCACCCGCCGTCAGATCCGCTCCCAGATGACCCGCACCAGCGACGTCATCGAGAACGGGTACGGCGAACGGCCCCGCTGGTTCCGCGCCCCCTACGGCGCCTGGAACCGCGCCGCCTTCCAGCTCGGCGCGGAGATGGACATGGAGCCGCTGGCCTGGACGGTCGACACCCTCGACTGGACCACACCCGGCGCCGGCGCCATCGTCGACCGGGTCGAGAACGGCGCCGCCCCCGGCGTCGTGGTGCTCTCGCACGACGCCGGGGGCGACCGCTCCCAGAGCGTGCGCGCACTGCGCCGCTACCTGCCGCAACTGCTCGACTCCGGCTACCACATCACCGTCCCCCGGCGGCGGAACACCTGACCCGCATCCCCGCCCGCCCGGTCGGTGACCGCTCAGCGGACCTCGACCAGGCGGGCGAAGGCGACCACGTTCCCGTCGTATCCGCTCCCCTTGGAGAAACCGCCGCCGCAGGTGATGACCCGCAGTTCCGGGGAGCCCTTGGAGGCGTAGACGCGGTCGCCGGGGAAGTTGTTCTTCTCGAAGACCTCGATTCCGTAGACCTCGAAGACCGCCGTCTTTCCGTCCAGCCGCGCCACGTCGACGCGGTTTCCCTTTTTCAGGGCCCCGAGTCCGTAGAACACGGCGGGGCCCTGTTTGTTGTCGACATGGCCGACGACGACCGCCGTTCCCTTTTCCCCGGGCGAGACCGCGCCCGTGAACCAGCCGGCCAGATTCGGGTCCTCCGGCGGCGGCGCGCCCACCCAGCCGTCCGCGTCCAGTCCGACCGGCATGACCGGAGCGTCGACCCGGATGGCGGGAATCCGGACCCGGGACGCCACCGAGTACGGCAGCGGATCCGGCGCCCGGCCGAAGACGCCCTGACCGGTGCGGCTGTCCGCGGCCGCCGCCGACGCGGGCTGCGGCGGCCCGATGTCGAACTCCCCCGAGCCGTTCCGGATGAGCGCGAGCCCGGTCAGCAGAACAAGCGCTATCACGCCCCAAGGAGCGCGCTTCTTCTGCCGCTCCTCCTCATCCGCCACCTCGGACAGCTCGTACGCAGACATTCGCCATCCCCTTTCGACACGGCCGTCGCCGCGTCCTTTCGCGCATACGAGAACGCTAAGTCCCGCACGGAAAACCGGCGACGGGGCAGCGGCGAACGGGTGGCAAACCCACCGATCGGTCGCCACTCGATCGCCGTTCGGTCGCCGTTCGTCGGCTTTCGGTGCGCCATCCGAGTCGACACGGAAAGTAATTTTCTGACGGTCCGTGACCTGCGGCGATATCCCCTTGTACGCATTCAGCTCGGCGTGTCCGCTCACCAGGACGGACCATTCCCGAAATGCGGGCGCGTGCACGGCATCTGAGGGTCTTTTTGGGAGGTGTTCTCTCGCCGACAGACCGGGGACGGGCCCCGGGGCGCCTTCCGCGGAGGATCACATGCACACCACTCGCTTCCTGGCGGTCTCTGCGGCATCCGCCGCCGCGGTCGCCGCCCTCTCGCTCGCCGCCCCCGCGGCCGTGGCACGGGACGGCATGGGCGTCAGCCCGAGCAACATCGTCGTCCTGCCCAGCGTCATCGCCCGCGGCGGCCAGATCACGGTCACCGTCGACGGCTGCCCCGGCGGCGGCACCATGACCTCGAGCGCCTTCCGGCAGGCCACGCTGACGCCGATCAACGGCGCCAACCAGACCTCGAAGGGCACCGCGACCATCGACGACAACGCCCGCCCCGGCTCGTACGACATCACGGTCAACTGCAACGGGCGGACCCTGACCCGGCCGGCCGCCTTCACCGTCCTCGGCGGCGTCCGCGGCGGACTCGGCGGCGGCAGCACCACGGGCGCCACGCCGACCGACATGGCCATCGGCGGCGGGCTGGTCACCGCGGCCCTGGTGGGCGGCGGCGTGTTCTGGATGCGCCGCCGCGCGGAACGCCGTATCTGAGCACGGTCCCCTCGCGGCATCCGATCGCGGCATCCGAGCACCGTCCCTTCGCGGCGCCGCATGTGGACAAGGGCTTCGCCCCGGACCTTCGAGGTCCGGGGCGAAGCCCTTGTCGCAGAGGCGTCGGCCGACGCCCACCGACGCCCACCGACGCCGTCAGGCGCCGTCCTCGCCGCTGCGGCGTCGCGAGAAGTGGTACGCGGCCCCCACCGAGGCCGCGATGAGCGCCGCGCCGAGCCCGATCTCCTTGAGGTCGAACCCGCCGAGGCTGCTGCCGCCCTCGCCCGCGTGCACGCCCCGGGGGACCGGATAGGGGGCCGGGGTCGGGCCGGCGCCGCGGCCGCTCGCGATGGTCAGGTCCTTGATCGCGCTGAGACCGCCGCAGCTGAACGTCACCCGGTACGCCGCGGAGACCTTCGCGTCCCAGTCGACCGTGGTCACCGCCGACGACGACCCGCCGGGGATGGTGACCGTGTCGAACACCCCCGACGTGACCCGCACGGAGCTGCGGCAGCCACTGGCGCTGCGGTCCACCTGGAGGGTGATCTGCCCGCCCGCCGCGATGGTGGCGGGCAGCACGGTGTAGCCGTTGGACATGACGTAGTGGCCGTCGTCGTCGCTCGCGACGGCGGCCGGTGCGGAGAAGGCCAGGGCGGTGACGCCGAGCAGTGCGGCCGAAGCGACGCGTATCGCGCGCATGGTGGATCCTCCGGTCCCCGAGGAGCAGCTGCGGACCTGTTCCGCTCGCGCCAGAAATGCACCTCGATGACCGAAACGCTAAGAACATGTGTGCGCCCCCGCGAACGCTGTCGCGCGAATGGGGCAAGGGTGTGGGCCGCTCAGGGGACGCCGTTCCCGCGACCGGGGGACGGCGACCGCGTGGCGGCCCGTGACGCGGGGTCAGCCCTTGACGCCCGGGAACAGGTTCAGGAAGGGCTCGGCGGACGCGGTGATGCCCCGGCTGTAGGGCGAGTCGAAGTCCCAGATGAGGAAGAGCAGGAAGGCGATCAGGGCGGAGAACAGCCCGGCCAGGACCAGTTCCCTGGGCGTGCGCCGGATCTGCAGCGCGAACACCATGCCGATGGTGATGGCGGCTCCGGCGATGAGGCCGAACCACACCACCCCCGGCATGGTCGCCCCGGTCGAGTCGGCGCGGGCGTTGCGCGCCTGGTCCGCGGCGGCCATCTGGTCCAGGAGCGGCTGGTAGGCCTGCGCCTGGAAGTCGGACGTCGGCTCGTAGTCGGTGACGTCCACCCGGACCCGGTGCAGGAGCTGGTCGCCCCGCTCGGTCACCCGGCCGTCGTCGGCCATCGTCTTCCACTCGGTGTTCACGACGTGTCCGACATAGGCGTTGACATCCGTCCGAATGCGGTCACGGACGTCGGCCGGGTACACCCTCACCCGCTCCGAGATCTCGTGCAGCGCCTGCGCCTCCGCCTGGACGTGGTCCTGCGCCACACTGCGCGCCTCCCACACGCCGGCGATGGCCAGGCCCAGCACGATGGCGTACACCACGCCGATCCACATCGTCATGTACTCGATGACGTCCGGGGTCTCGGAGGGGTCCTCGTCGTCGGGCGCCCTGCGGTGCCGTACGAGGGTGACGATGACCACCACCGCGCAGGCGGCGAGCATCGCGAGAGTGAGAACAAGCCATTCCGGCAAGAGAGGCCTCCTGAATCGGCACTAGCGCGGCCGCAGCGCGGCGACGGCGATCACCGCGGGCACAGTGATGAGCAGGACATAGGTGACCGGCGACTGACCGCCGCGCGGCTGCTGCCGGGGCGGCGAGGCGTGGTACGCCGGGTAGCTCACCGGCGTCGCGGAGGGGCTCGGCGTCGGCGTGGGCGTCGGTCTGGGGCGGGGCGCGGGAGTCGGGGTGGGGGTCGGCGTGGGCGTGGGGGTCGGCCGGGGGAGCACCGGCGCGGGCGGCGGCGGTGCGGGCGCCGGCGTCGGAGTCGGCCTTGGCGTCGGCTTCGGAGTGGGCGTGGGCTTGGGCGTCGGTGGAGGAGTCGGTCTCGGCGTCGGGGTGGGGGTGGGCGTCGGTTCGGGCGTGGGCTTCGGCGGGGGCGTCGGCGTCGGGCACACCGGAGGCTTCGGCGGTTTGGGCGGCTTCGAGGGCGTCGGCCAGGAACGGCTCCCCGCGACCGCCACCGCCTCCGTGCCGTCCGGGCCCGTCGAGGCGTAAGCGCACGCGTCGGCCACGGCCGCCCCGGCCGAAGCGGCCGCGAGGATCCAGGCCACGGTCACCAGGGCCAACGCCCGGGTGAGAAGGGCGGATCGGATCGGTTCGGGTCCATGCACGACGAGATCATGCGGTCTGCCGCCCCGGCGTACGCCCCCACCGGGCACGGATTGCCCCGAACGGGGGAAGTCCGCGCTTCGAGGTTTGGCGGACAGGAGTGTGCGCGTGCGCTCCGGGGACGTGTGTACGACGTCGCGCGGGCCGCTTCGGGCCGCTTCGGGCGGCCCGAAGCGGCCTCCGACACAGCCGGCAGAAAGATTTTTGTGCCGCGTTTGAACACAACGACCCTCGTCCTGCGTACCCAGTGCCGTGCGGCGGCGCAGCAGGGCGCTGCAACATCCTTAGAACTATCGGGGAGTTGTTGACGATGAAGACCTCCTGGCGGAGCGCCTCACTCGTGGCGAGTGCTGTGGCCGTTCTGGCGCTGACGACGGCGTGCGGTCAGGAAAGCGCCCCGTCGGCGTCCAGCCAGAACGTGGGCGCGACGGCTGCGGCCGGGGCCGGGGCCGGAAGCGTGGGCACCGTGGCCGGCGCGGTGGGCGCCGGGACGAGTGCTTCTCCCTCGGCCGCCGCGGCCGCCGGCGCCAAGGTCGCCGGTGAGCTGGCCATCTCCGCGAACGCGGAGCTCGGCAAGATCCTGACCGACTCCAACGGCATGACTCTCTACCGCTTCGACAAGGACACCGCCGAGCCGCCGAAGTCGAACTGCGACGGCGACTGCGCGACCGCCTGGCCGCCGGTGTCCGCCGACGACGTCTCCGCCAGCGACGGCATCGACAAGTCGCTGCTCGGCGAGGTCACCCGCACCGACGGCACCAAGCAGCTCACCGTCGCCGGCTGGCCCGCCTACTACTACGCCAAGGACGCCAACCCCGGTGACACCACCGGCCAGGGCGTGGGCAACACCTGGTTCGCACTGGCCCCCGACGGCAAGAAGGCCACGAGCGCCAGCGACCTGCCCGGGCTGTCCGTCCGCAAGGACCCCAACCTCGGTGACATCGTCGTCGACAAGAACGGCATGACGGTCTACCGCTTCCTCAAGGACGAGGCCTGGCCGAAGCCCGTGTCCGCCTGCACCGGCGCCTGCCTGGAGAAGTGGCCGGCGGTCGGCCCGGTCGAGGCGAACGACACCGAGGGCGTCGTGAAGAAGGGCCTGATGAGCTTCACCCGGCCCGACGGCGTCAAGCAGCAGACGGTCAACTGCTGGCCGATCTACACCTTCTCCGGTGACAAGAAGGCCGGGGACATCAACGGTCAGGGCGTCGGCGGCACCTGGTACGCCGTGGCCCCCGACGGAAAGCCGGTCGGCGCGCCCAAGCAGTAGCGATCACCTCCCCAGGGCTGATCCCCGCAGCTGCCCAGAAGGCGCTCGGCCCCCGGTCCGCCCCCTCCGCGCCGCACGGAGGGGGCGGACCTCTGTGCTGTGGCGCCCTCCGTCGTATGCGTAGACTTTCGCCGCCCTTCAGGCCGCTTCGGAGCTCTCCGGACGCTTAGGGTGCTTTTCGCAGGTCTTTCGGGGGAGTCAATTCGGCACGTGCCGCAGGCAGTGACCGGGAACGGACGGTCAATTTCCGTTTCCACTCGCCCCTTTGGCGGGCGATCAGTAGCCTCAGCTCGAACACCGGATCGCCTACGCCTTGGAGAGATACATGGAGCGTCCCGCCTGGGCCCCACGGAGCATCGACGTCTCGGTGCCCAGTGTCTCGCGGATCTACGACTACTACCTGGGCGGTTCGCACAACTTCGAGGTCGACCGGGAAGCGGCGCGCAGGGCCATGGAGTTCATGCCGGGACTTCCCAAGATCAGCCAGGCGAACCGGGCGTTCATGCGCCGCGCGGTGCGGTACGCGGTCGGCGAGGGCATCACCCAGTTCCTCGACATCGGCTCGGGCATCCCCACCTTCGGCAACGTCCACGAGGTGGCCCAGGCGGCCAGCCCCGGCGCGCACGTGGTCTACGTCGACCACGACCCGGTGGCCGTCGCGCACAGCCAGGCCGTGCTGGCCGGCCACGACACCGTGGACGTCGTGGCCGCCGATCTGCGCAAGCCGCGGGAGATCCTGAGCAGCCCGCAGGTGCAGCACCTCATCGACCCGGACCGGCCGGTGGCGCTGCTGCTCGTCGCCGTCCTGCACTTCGTGGAGGACGCGGACGAACCGTACGCGGCGGTGGCCGAGTTGAGGGACGCGCTCGCGCCCGGCAGTCTGCTCGTCCTCACCCATGCCTCGTACGAGGGAATCCCGCTGCCGCCGGAGCGGGCCGAGGGCGCGGTGGACGTGTACAAGGACATTCGCAACCCGCTGATCATGCGCTCGCGTGACAAGATCGCGCGGTTCTTCGAGGGGTACGACATGGTGGAACCGGGACTGGTGCCGATGCCGCACTGGCGGCCGGAGTCGGCGGCGGAGGACGAGGATCTGTACGCCTTCTCCGGGTTCGCCGGCGTGGGGCGTACGGCGTGATCGCGGAGCCGGACGGGCCGGAGGACAGACTGCGGCGGTTCGCGACGATCTGGAGCCGGGCCGTGTTCCCGGTGACCTCGACGTCGCTGACCCGGCCCGAGTTCGAGGAGCAACTGCTGCCGCTGGCACGGCGGTTGCGCGAGGCGCTGCTGGAGCGGGCCTTCGACGCCGACGCGGGCAAGGCGGTGGGCGCGGCCCTCGTCGAGGCGCACTGCACCGACCCCGAGGCGCTCAGCCGCGCCCTGGACTGCGTCGACGCCTATCTGGTGCTCTACTGCGGCGAGGACGGCCCGCAGGAGGACCTGCGCACCCGGGCCTCACGGCTGCAGCACGCCATGGCCGCCGGATACGCGCAGGCGCTGCGCGAGCGCACGCTCGCCGAGCAGGAGGCCATCGCCCAGGCCGCGTTGCGGGCCCAGGGCGTGGTGGCGCAGGCGCTGCACGCGAGCGAGGCCCGCTTCCGCGCGGTCTTCGAGGGGGCCGCGATAGGAATCAGCATCGCCGACCTCAAGGGCAACATCCTTCAGGTCAACGGGGCGTTGCTGCGGATGTTCGGCGGCGGCGAGCAGATCCTGCGGGGCCGCACCGTCCGCGAGTGGACGCACGCCGAGGACCCGCCGCAGGTCTGGCGGCTCTACGAGGAGCTGGTCAGCGGCGAACGCGAGCACTACCACACGGAGAAGGCGTTCTACCGCCCCGACGGAACGGTCCTGTGGACCAACTTGACGGTCTCCCTGCTGCGCGACGCCGACGGCGCCCCGCAGTACCAGCTGGCGCTGATGGAGGACACCACCGAGCGCCGGCTGCTCAACCTGCGGCTGCGCTACGAGGCCACCCACGACGCGCTCACCGGCCTGCCCAACCGGACCCTGTTCTTCGAACGGCTGGAGAAGGCGCTGGCCGCGGGACCGGGACAGCGCTTCGGCCTGTGCTATCTCGACCTGGACGGCTTCAAGACCATCAACGACAGCCTCGGACACGCGGCCGGCGACCGGCTGCTCGTCGAGGTCGCCGACCGGCTGCAGTCCTGCGCGACCGCGCCCGGCGAGATGGTCGCGCGCCTGGGCGGCGACGAGTTCGTGGCGCTGACCACCGGCCCCGACACCTGCCGTGAGGTCGACGAGCTCGCCGCGCGCATCATGAACGCGCTGGTCGCGCCGGTGCGCATCGACGGGCGGGAGCTGACCGTGCGCGGCAGCATCGGCATCGTCGAGGGGCCGACGGGGGAGCGCAGCGCGGCGGAGGTGCTGCGCAGCGCCGACATCACCATGTACCGGGCGAAGTCGGCGGGCGGCAACCGCTTCGAGCTCGCCGACGCGGAGGCCGACGCCCGCGCGATCACCCGCCACGGGCTGACCACGGCGTTGCCGGCCGCTCTGGAGCGGGGCGAGTTCTTCATCGAGTACCAGCCGCTGGTGCACCTCGGCGACGGCACGGTGCGCGGGGCCGAGGCCCTGGTGCGCTGGCTGCATCCGCAGCACGGCGTGCTCGGCCCCGACCGGTTCATCCCGCTCGCCGAGCACACCGGCCTGATCGTGCCGCTGGGGCGCTGGGTCCTGGAGGAGTCCGTCCGGCAGGCCGGGGAGTGGCGGGAGCGGGGCGGCGACGGACATCCCCTGCGCATCAACGTCAACCTCTCGCCGTGCCAGCTCACCCACCCCGGGCTGGTGCAGGACACCGTCGACATCCTGGAGCGCGCGGGCGTCGAGCCGCAGGCGCTGTGCCTGGAGGTCACCGAGTCGGCGTTGATCGGCGCCGACGACGACCTGCTCAAACCGCTGCGCAGGCTCGCCGAGATGGGCGTCGACATCGCCCTGGACGACTTCGGCACCGGCTACTCCAACCTCGCCAACCTGCGCCGGCTGCCGGTGAGCGTGCTGAAGCTGGACCGCTCCTTCACCCAGGGCATGCAGCAGTTCCCGGCCGACCCCGTCGACCTCAAGATCGTCGAGGGGATCGTCTCCCTCGCCCACAGCCTGGACCTCGCGGTCACGGTCGAGGGCGTGGAGACCGGGGCCCAGGCCGAGCAACTCCGCATACTGGGCTGCGACACGGCCCAGGGCTGGTACTACGCCCGCCCGGGCCCACCGGAGCGGTTGCACGAGCTGGTTCTGGCGGACGCGACGAGCTGAGGGCGACCCCGGCCGGCGGGGGAGGCGTGCCGGGGTTCATCTCTCCAGCAACATCCGCTGCAACTCCCGCGCCGCCCGCGGCGGCGCCACGTCACTGCGGTGGGCGAGGGCGATGGTGCGGTGCAGGCCGGGCCGGGCGAGCGGGGTGACCCGAAGGCCGCGGCCCGACCGGGTCGCCACCATCCGGGGCACCACCGCCACGCCCAACCCCGCCCGCACGAACCCCAGCACCGCGTCCATCTCCCCGCCCTCCACCGCGAAGTCCGGCTCGAACCCCTCTGCCCGGCAAGCAGCCACGGTCAGTTCCCGCAGGTCGTAGCCGTGTCGGAACATCACCAGGCGTTCGCCCTCCAGGTCGGCGACATGGACGCTGCGCCGCCCGTGCCCCGGCCTGGAGGCCTCCGGGGAGGACACCACGACGAGGTCCTCCCGCAGCAGCTCCACCGTGGTCAGCGCGGGCGACGGGCTGGGCAGCGGCAGCACGACCAGGGCGAGGTCCAGCGCGCCGCGGGCCAGCCCCCGGACGAGGTCGTGCGAGCCGCCCTCCTCGATCAGCAGCCGGATGCCCGGATAGCGGTCGTGGAAGGCGCGCAGCACGTCCGGCAGCAGACCGGTGCACAGACTCGGCGTCGCCCCCAGCCGCACCCGCCCGCTGCGCAGCTGCACCAGCTCCTGCACCTCGTACCGTGCCGTCTCGGTGTCCGCCAGGATCCGGCGGGCCAGCGGCAGCAGCGCCTCGCCCGCGTCGGTGAGCGTGATGTTGCCGCGCGCCCGCAGGAACAGATCCGCCCCCAGCTCCCGCTCCAGCGCCCTGATCTGCTGCGACAGCGACGGCTGCGCCACATGCACGAGCTCGGCGGCCCGGGTGAAGTGCCGCGTCTCGGCGACCGCCACGAAGTACTGGAGCTGCTGGAACTGCATTCCGTCAGCATACGTCGACGATAGGCATCGCCTATGGAATCCAGGCGGACCATGTCTTGGACCGATGAGGTGTCCCGGCCCTAGCGTCTGGAGACATGGCTCTGGCAACGCGGACGGACCGACGGCCGTCGATGGCGCGCACGGTGTGGGACTCCTCCGTCGGCAAGAAGACGGTGATGGCCGTCAGCGGCGTGATCATGCTGCTGTACCTGGTCGCGCACGTCATCGGGAATCTCAAGATCTTCTTCGGCCCGGCGGAGTTCAACCACTACGCGCACTGGCTGCGCACCGTCGGCGAACCGTTCATGCACTACGAGTGGACGCTCTGGCTGATCCGCGTGGTGCTGGTGGCGGCCGTGGTCGCCCACGCCACGTCCGCCTACCAGCTCAGCCGCCGCGACCTCAAGGCCCGGCCCACCCGGTACGTGCACAGGAAGGCGCGGACGAGCTACGCCACGCGCACCATGCGCTGGGGCGGGATCGTCCTCGCCCTGTTCATCGTCTGGCACATCCTCGACCTGACGACCGGCACCGTGCATCCGGGCGGCTTCCAGGAGGGCCACCCGTACCAGAACGTCGTGGACACCTTCTCCACCTGGTACGGCAACGTCATCTACATCGTCGCGATGCTCGCCGTCGGCCTGCACGTCCGGCACGGCTTCTGGAGCGCCGCCCAGACCCTCGGCGTCGGCAGCCGCACCCGCGACCGCGCCCTGAAGACCGTCGCGAACGTCCTCGCGCTGCTGCTCACGGCCGGCTTCATCGCCGTACCCGTGGGCGTCATGACCGGAGTGGTGAGCTGACATGAGTACCTACGCGGACTACCGGACCGGCACGCCGGCCGTCGACGACAAGGCCCCGTCCGGACCGATCGCCGAGCGCTGGGACAAGCGCCGCTTCGAGGCCAGGCTGGTCAACCCCGCCAACCGGCGCAAGCACACGGTGATCGTCGTGGGCACCGGACTGGCCGGCGGCTCGGCCGGCGCCACCCTCGCCGAACAGGGCTACCACGTCGTCCAGTTCTGCTACCAGGACTCCCCGCGCCGCGCCCACTCCATCGCCGCGCAGGGCGGCATCAACGCGGCGAAGAACTACCGCAACGACGGCGACTCCGTCCACCGCCTCTTCTACGACACCGTCAAGGGCGGCGACTTCCGGGCGCGCGAGTCCAACGTCCACCGCCTCGCGCAGATCTCCGTCGAGATCATCGACCAGTGCGTGGCCCAGGGCGTGCCCTTCGCCCGCGAGTACGGCGGTCTGCTCGACACCCGCTCCTTCGGCGGCGTCCAGGTCTCCCGCACCTTCTACGCCCGCGGCCAGACGGGCCAGCAGCTGCTGCTCGGCGCCTACCAGGCCCTGTCCCGGCAGATCGCCGCCGGGAACGTGGAGATGCACCCGCGCACCGAGATGCTCGACCTGGTCGTCGTCGACGGGCGGGCCCGGGGCATCGTGGCCCGGGACCTGATCACCGGCCGCGTCGACACCTACTTCGCCGACGCCGTCGTACTCGCCAGCGGCGGTTACGGAAACGTCTTCTACCTGTCGACCAACGCCATGAACTCCAACGCCACCGCCGTCTGGCGGGCGCACCGGCGCGGCGCCCACTTCGCCAACCCCTGCTTCACCCAGATCCACCCCACCTGCATCCCGCGCACCGGCGACCACCAGTCCAAGCTGACGCTGATGAGCGAGTCGCTGCGCAACGACGGCCGGATCTGGGTGCCGAAGGCCAAGGGCGACGACCGGCCGCCGAACCGGATCCCCGAGGACGAGCGCGACTACTACCTGGAGCGCATCTACCCCTCCTTCGGCAACCTGGTCCCGCGCGACATCGCCTCCCGCGCCGCGAAGAACGTCTGCGACGAGGGCCGGGGAGTCGGTCCCGGCGGACAGGGCGTCTACCTGGACTTCGCCGACGCCGTCGCCCGCATGGGCCGCAAGGCCGTCGAGGAGAAGTACGGCAACCTCTTCGACATGTACGCCCGGATCACCGCCGAGGACCCGTACACGGTCCCCATGCGGATCTACCCCGCCGTGCACTACACGATGGGCGGGCTCTGGGTCGACTACGACCTCCAGACCACCGTCCCCGGCCTGTTCGCGATCGGCGAGGCCAACTTCTCCGACCACGGCGCGAACCGGCTCGGCGCGTCCGCCCTCATGCAAGGGCTCGCCGACGGCTACTTCGTCCTCCCGGCGACCATCAACGACTACCTCGCCCGCCACCCGCACCAGGCCGCGGTGAACGACGAACACCCCGTCGTGCAGGAGGTGTTGGCGGAGACCCAGGACCGGCTCAACCTGCTCCTGTCCGTCGACGGCGACCGCACCCCCGACTCCTTCCACCGTGAACTCGGCGAACTGATGTGGGAGTTCTGCGGCATGGCCCGCACCGACGCCGGGCTGCGCAAGGCCCTCGAACGCATCCCGCAGATCCGCGAGGAGTTCTGGCGGCGCATCAAGGTCCCCGGTACCGGCGAGGAGTTCAACCAGTCGCTGGAGAAGGCCAACCGCGTCGTCGACTACCTCGAACTGGCCGAGCTGATGTGCCTCGACGCGCTGCACCGCGCCGAGTCCTGCGGCGGCCACTTCCGCGAGGAGTCCCAGACGCCCGACGGCGAAGCCGCCCGCCGGGACGAGGAGTTCGCGTACGCGGCCGCCTGGGAGTTCACCGGGACCGGCGAGGCCCCCGTCCTGCACAAGGAAGACCTGGTCTTCGAGTACGTCCACCCCACCCAGCGGAGCTACGCATGAAGCTCACCCTGCGCGTCTGGCGGCAGCGCCACGCCGACGCCGACGGCGCCATGTCCACGTACGAGGTGGACGGCATCTCGCCCGACATGTCCTTCCTGGAGATGCTCGACACCCTCAACGAGGAACTCATCCTGCGCGGCGACGACCCGGTCGCCTTCGACCACGACTGCCGCGAGGGCATCTGCGGCGCGTGCTCCCTCGTCATCAACGGCGACGCGCACGGACCGGAGCGCACCACCACCTGCCAGCTGCACATGCGGTCCTTCGCGGACGGCGACACCATCGACGTCGAGCCGTGGCGGGCCGCCGCCTTCCCCGTCGTCAAGGACCTGGTGGTCGACCGCGGGGCCTTCGACCGGATCATCCAGGCCGGCGGCTACATCACCGCCCCCACCGGCGCGGCCCCCGACGCCCACGCCACGCCCGTGCCGAAACCCGACGCCGACCTCGCCTTCGAGCACGCCGAGTGCATCGGCTGCGGAGCGTGCGTGGCCGCCTGCCCCAACGGCGCGGCGATGCTGTTCACCTCCGCCAAGATCAACCACCTCAACGTGCTGCCGCAGGGCGCACCCGAGCGGGAGACGCGGGTGCTGGACATGGTGGAGCAGATGGACGCGGAGGGCTTCGGCGGCTGCACCCTCGCCGGGGAGTGCGCGACCGCCTGCCCCAAGGGCATTCCGCTGGTCTCCATCACCGGCATGAACAAGGAGTGGCTGCGGGCCACGCGCAGGGCGGCGAAGCGGTAGGGCGCTTCAGCGGCGGTAGGCCGCTTCAGTGAACGTTCGCCGAAGAGTGCGGACGGGCGGGACCGGGAGTGGTGCTCATCCCCGGTCCCGTCTGCTTTTCGGTCCGCCGGTTCTCGCCGTTCAGCAACCCCACATCCCCTCTCCTGGCATAGGTCACGTACACGCCAACCGCCGTCGGAAGAACAGACCCGGCGGCACCGCTCGCCGCCCCCGGCCCGTGACCAGGAGAAGCCATGAGTGGCGTATCGACCCTCGACCGTCCCCAGCAGAACGTGGCCCCCGTCCGCTACACCGTCACCCTGGCCCGCGACGAGGACGACGTACGGGCCGCGCAGCGGCTGCGGCACGACGTGTTCGCCGGGGAGATGGGCGCCCTGCTGGCCACCCCCCGGCCCGGCCTCGACGTCGACCCCTTCGACGCGTACTGCGACCACCTGCTGGTGCGCGACACGCAGACCGGGCAGGTCGTGGGCACCTACCGGCTGCTGCCGCCGGAGCGCGCCGCGGTCGCCGGACGCCTCTACTCGGAGGGCGAGTTCGACCTGACCGCGCTCGACGCCATCCGGCCCGGCATGGTCGAGGTCGGCCGCTCCTGCGTGCACCCCGACCACCGCGACGGCGCCGTCATCGGCCTCATCTGGGCCGGGATCGCCCGCTACATGGTGGACCGCGGCCACGAGTGGCTGGCCGGCTGCTGCTCGATCCCGCTCGCCGACGGAGGCGTCCTCGCCGCCGGCGCCTGGGACCGGGTGCGCGAGAAGCACCTGGCGCCCGAGGAGTACCGGGTCCGCCCGCTGCTGCCCTGGATCCCGCAGACGCCCGCCCCGGCCGACCGCACCGAACTGCCCGCCCTGCTGCGCGGCTACGTCCGCCTCGGCGCCTGGGTCTGCGGGGAGCCCGCGCACGACCCGGACTTCGGGGTCGCCGACCTGTACGTGCTGCTGTCGATGCGCCGGGTGAACTCGCGCTACCTGCGGCACTTCCTCTCCCTCGTCCCCACCGCCTGATGAGCGTCTGGCTGCCCGGCGCACCCTGCACCCCGCGGGCGTGCGTGGAGACGACGCGCACCGCCACGGCCGCACCGCTGGCCGTGCTGCGGATCGTCGCGGTCGTCGCGCTGGTCCTGGTCGGGGTGGTGCTGGCGCCGTGGGGCGGCCGGATCCCGGCCGCCGCGACCCGACGGTGGAGCCGGGCGGTCGTCCAGTCCGCCGGCGTCCGGGTCCGGGTGAGCGGCGCGACCGCCCCCGCCGCCGGCGGGCTGCTGCTGGTGGCGAACCACATCTCCTGGCTGGACATCCCGCTGCTCGCCGCCGTCCGCCCGGCCCGGATGCTCGCCAAGTCCGAGATCCGGGGGTGGCCGGTGGCGGGCGCGCTGGCCGCGCGGGGCGGCGTCCTGTTCATCGACCGGGACCGGCTGCGCGCCCTGCCCGGGACGGTCGCCCGGATCGCCGAGGCGCTGCGCACCGGGCAGGCCGTCGCGGTGTTCCCCGAGGGCAGCACCTGGTGCGGCCGCGCCCAGGGACGCTTCCGGCGGGCGGTGTTCCAGGCCGCGCTGGACGCGAAGGTCCCCGTCCAGCCCGTACGCATCCGCTACCGGGCCGACGGCGGAGCGCCCAGCACCACGCCCGCCTACGTCGGCGACGACTCCCTGCTCGCCTCGCTGTGGCGGGTGGCGTCGGCGCGAGGCCTGGTCGCGGAGGTCGAGATACTGCCCGCCCTCGCTCCATCCGCGTACGCCGACCGCAGGGCGCTCGCGGCCGCTGCGGGGGAGCGGGTGTCGGGCGGGGCGCACGGGTGGTGGGACCCTGCCCCGGGCGTCCCGCGGGACGCCGTCGTGCCCGATCGGGCGGGCGACCGCCCCGACTCGCGCGGCCGCCGTCTCGGCCCGCGCGGACAGCGGTCGCCGCGCGGTGGCGCCGGCGGTCTACGGGCGCCCGGATTCCAGCTGAAGAAGGGGGTGTTGGACGGCCGTCGGGATGGGATCATGGCGCGACCCGACGTCTGAGGAGAGCGTGCGTGAGCGGAAGTCCGGCCGGAAGAACGGTCCTGGTGACGGGCGGCAGCGGCTTCGTGGCCGCCCATCTGGTACGGCAGCTCCTGGAACGCGGCTACCAGGTCCGCACCACCGTGCGCAGCACGGCGAACGCGGCGAAGGTAGAGCCCCTGCGCGCACTGCAGCACGCCCACCCCGGCCGCCTCGACCTCTTCGAGGCGGACCTGCTCACGGACGGCTCCTTCGACGAGGCGACGAAGGGCTGCACGGTCGTCTTCCACGTGGCCTCGCCGTTCCTGATGCCGGAGAAGATCAAGGACGGGCGCCGGGACGTCGTGGAACCGGCGTTGAAGGGCACGCTCAACGTCATCGCGGCCGTCGACCGCACGGAGACCGTCGAGCGCCTCGTCCTCACCTCCACCGTGGGCGCGATCTTCGGCGACTACGTCGACGTACGGGACATGGACGACCAGACCCTGTCGGAGAAGTACTTCAACACCACGAGCACGGTGGAGAACAACCCGTACCACTACGCCAAGACCGTTGCGGAGAAGGCGGCCTGGGAGGCCGAGGCGGCCCAGACTCGCTGGCGGCTGGTCTGCGTCAACCCCGGCCTGATCCTGGGCCCTTCCCTCACCCCGGCCTCGGACTCCGGCAGCCTGTTCCTCCTGGACGAGCTGTTCAAGGGCTACTTCTTCTACGGCGCCCCGGACTTCAGCTTCACCACGGCCGACGTACGGGACGTGGCGGCGGCCCACATCGCGGCGGCGGAACGCCCCGAGGCGCACGGCCGTTACATCGTCGCCGCGCGGGAGATGACCTCCTTCCACCAGATGGCGAAGGCCCTCCTCAAACACCACCCGAAGAACCTGCGCCTACCCCGAACGGCTCTGCCGCACTGGCCGGTTCGCATCCTGGGCCCCGCCTTCGGCCTCTCCCAGGACTACATCCGCAACCACCTGGGCATCCGCTTCCCCGTGGACAACCGCCGCAGCACCGAGGAACTGGGCCTCGCCTACCGCCCCATCGAGGAGACCCTGCTGGACCACTACCGTTCCTGGCGGGAGTCGGCCACGATCCCGGCCAGCCGCCGGTAGGAGTCCAGCAGCGCCGTACGGTCGTACGTGCTGGTGGTGACCAGGACCTCCTGCGCCCCCGTCTCCTTCAGCACCGACTCCAGTTCGTGGGCGACCTGTTCCTCGGTGCCCGCGAGCTGGCCGGTCAGACCGGACTCGTAGAGGCCGCGCTCCTTCGCCGTCATCGCACGGTCCTCGACCTCGTCGGCGGGCGGCAGCGGCGGGAAGACGCCGTGGGTGCGCGCGTACGCCATCGACCAGGCCTCGGGAACCAGCAGCCGGCGCGCCGCCTCGGGAGTGCCGGCCACCGCGACCGTGCCCGAGATCACGACGTACGGCTCCGACGCCCAGAGGGAGGGCCGGAAAGCGGCGCGGTAGCGGTCGACGCCGCGCCGCAGCTTCTCGCGGTCGCGCAGGTCCCCGATGACCATCGGCAGGCCCGCGCGGGCGGCGATCTCCGCGCCTTCGCCCATGGCCAGCACGAACGGCGGCACGGTGAGCCCCTCCGAGGGCCGCGCCCGCACGCCTGTCGGGGACCCGCCCCGGAACCAGCCCAGCAGTTCCTGAAGCTGCCCCGCGAAGTCGTCCGCGTCGGCGGCGTCCTTGCCGCGGCCCAGCGCCCGGCGCACCCCGTCGGTGAACCCCACCGAGCGGCCCAGCCCCATGTCGATCCGGCCGGGGAAGAGGGACTCCAGCACCCCGAACTGCTCGGCGACGACGAGGGACCGGTGGTTGGGCAGCATCACCCCGCCGGTGCCGACCCGGATCGTGTGCGTCGCCCCGGCCACGGCGGCGGCCAGCACGGTCGGCGCGGATCCGGCGACCCCGGGCACGCCGTGGTGTTCGGACACCCAGAACCGGTGGAAGCCGAGCCGCTCCGCCTCCTGCGCCAGCCGCACGGTGTCCCGCAGCGCCTCCGCGCCGGTATGGCCCTCCCGGGTGCGGGACCGGTCGAGGACGGAGAAGCGGGCCGAGGCGATCACGGAGCTCATACAGGGTTCAACACCGCACGGCCCCCAGGATTCCTCACCCCTCGTTCCTCACGGTCACGGTCGCGGCGCGTGCGCGCCCTCGAGCTCGCAGGCGTCGTCGAGGCCGTGGGCCTCCCAGGCGGGGAACGGGTCGTACGTCGGCGCGGCCTCGCCGTCGGCGGACAGACAGCCGTAGAGGGCGGTGCACAGGGCGTCCGCGTCCAGATCCGTGCCGATGAACACCAGCTCCTGCGCGTGGGGCGCGTCGGCGTCGCGGGCGGCGGACGGTTCGAAGCGGGCCACGGAGCCGGCCTGCGACCACAGTCCCGTCACCCCGGGGCGGGTGGCGAGCGTGAAGAACCCCTTGGAGCGCAGGACGCGTCCGTACGCCCCGCTGTCGAGCCGCTCGGTGACGAACTCCCACAGCCGTCCGGGATGGAAGGGCCGCGTGGAGCGGAACACCGTCGAGGAGATGCCGTACTCCTCGGTCTCCGGGACGTGGTCGCCGTTGAGCTCCCGCACCCAGCCCGGGGCCTGTTGGGCCCGTTCCAGGTCGAACCGTCCGGTGCCCAGCACCTCGCGGAGGTCCACCTTCCCGTGCACGCTCGGCACGATCCGGGCGAGCGGGTTGAGCCGGGCGAGCGTCGCCCGCAGCGCGTCCGCGTCCTGCGCGTCGACCAGATCCAGCTTGTTGAGGACGATGACGTCCGCGAACTCCACCTGGTCCACGAGCAGATCGCTGACGGTCCGCTCGTCGTCCTCGAACGGGGCGAGCCCGCGTTCGGCGAGCTCGTCGCCCCGGTCCAGCTCCGGCAGGAAGTTCGCCGCGTCCACGACCGTGACCATGGTGTCCAGCCGGGCCACGTCCACCAGGGCGGCCCCGTCGTCGCGGACGAAGGCGAAGGTGGCCGCCACCGGCAGCGGCTCCGAGATTCCGCTCGACTCGATGAGCAGATGGTCGAAACGGCCCTCGCGGGCCAGCTGTTCGACCTCTTCCAGCAGATCGTCGCGCAGGGTGCAGCAGATGCACCCGTTGGTCATCTCGACGAGCCGCTCCTCGGTCCGCGACAGCGCCGCCTCGCCGTCGCGGACCAGGGCCGCGTCGATGTTGACCTCGCTCATGTCGTTGACGATGACCGCGACCCGCAGACCGTCCCGGCCCGCCAGGACATGGTTGAGCAGCGTGGTCTTGCCGGCTCCGAGGAACCCGGACAGGACGGTGACGGGCAGTCGTTCGTACGGCATCCCGGTCGTCCTCAGTCCTCGGGGCGCAGCAGGCCGCGCTCGTACGCCCTGACCAGGTGCCGGGGCACGAGGCGGCGGACCCCGTCGACCGTCACCGGTACGAGCTGCGGGGCGGCGGCCTTCCACTGGGCGCGGCGGTGACGGGTGTTGCTGCGGGACGTCTTCCGCTTGGGCACGGCCATGGCGGATCCTCCTCGGTGCGCTGGGGAGTGGGCACCGAGACGCTATATGAAAATGGATCCCATTAGCAATTGGTGGCGACGGGCGCCGGCCGGGCGTGGCTAGGGTGGGTGGCGTGACCGACAGCAGCGGACGGCCGATCGCCGTGTTCGACCTGGACAACACTCTCGCCGACACGGCCCACCGCCAGCGTTTCCTGGAGCGCCGGCCGCGCGACTGGGACGCGTTCTTCGCCGCCGCGCCGCACGACCCGCCGATCCCGCAGGGCGTTGCGCTGGCGCTGGAGCACGCCGAGGAGTGCGACGTCGTCTACCTCACCGGCCGGCCCGAGCGCTGCCGGCGCGACACCCTGGCCTGGCTCGCCGCGCAGGGGCTGCCGGACGGCAGGGTGCACATGCGGCGCAACGACGACCGCAGGCCCGCCCGCCGCACCAAGCTGGAGATCCTGCGCCGGCTCGCCCGGGACCGGGAGGTGCGGGTGCTGGTGGACGACGACACGCTGGTGTGCGACGACGCCGAACGGGCGGGATTCTCCGTCGTCAGGGCGCGCTGGACGGCGACTTCGGAGGCGCTGAAGGAGGCGCAGGGGCGCGAGGGCCGTACGTAGGAGGGCTTCGGGGGGGTCCGAAGGGGTGACGTCAGCTCGACTCGTCCAGACGGAAGCCGAGCTTCAGGCCCACCTGCCAGTGCGCGACGTCGCCGTTCTCGATCTGGCCCCGCACCTGGGTCACCTCGAACCAGTCCAGGTTGCGCAGGGTCTGCGAGGCGCGGCTGACGCCGTTGCGGATGGCCTGGTCGACGCCGTCCGGCGAGGTGCCGACGATCTCCGTGACCCGGTAGGTGTGGTTCGACATCGGGGTGCTCCTCTCGGCCGTGACGGCGTCGTCACGTGTGGCACGCGTCCTTCCACCGTGCCCCAAGCCGGGCCGGAGCGCGAGGTGTGCCAGCCACGCAGGGCGAGGCGAAAAGTCCGATTTCTGTACCCGTCCGATGATATAAGGATCACGTTAGTGGCGTGGCTGTGCACATCGGTGGTCTCGAAGCCGCGCCCGTGATCCTCGATTGGGGGTTTGAAGGAGACCATGCGGCGGTTCAGAATCGCGATGTCCCGACAGGCGCCTGTTTCCATGGCGCGCCACCCCATCCACCGTCAGGACAAGGGGGCGCGCTGGTATCGCCCCCTCTCGGTCTGTGTGGACCTCCTCGCCGCGGCCCTGCCGGTCGCGGCGGCGATCGTGGAGGTCCACGAGCCCCACCCGCTGCGTCTGGCGGCCACCGCAGCCCTGCTGTGGCCGCTGATCGGGGTGGTGAGCAGGCGGTACACGCCGATGGCCTGGGGCGACGGAGGCGGTCTCAGGGCGGTGATACGGGACTGGCTGGTCCTGGTCGGCGCCCTGGCGACGCTCCGTGTGGTCTGCGGGCTGAACAGCGTGCCCGCCGAGGCGTTCACGGCGCTGATCCCCGCGCTGGTGCTCACCGGCGTCTGCCAGAAGGTGATTCACCGTCACCTCCTGGCCGCCCGCCGCGACGCCCGCGCCCTGCGCCATGTGCTGGTCGTCGGCGAGGCTCCGGTGATCGACGCCGTGGTCGCGCAGCTCGCCCAGCGCACCGACCACGAGTATGTGATCGTCGGATCCTGCCCGGTGGGCGAGGGCGAGGTGGGCTCCGGGCTGCCGGAGTCCGTGCGGCTGCCCTACGAGGAGCCCGAGACGCCCGACGCGGACGCCACGGCCGTCCTGCGGGCGGCCGACGAACTCGGCGCCGATCTCGTCTTCGTGGCGGCGGGCCGCCATCTGTCCGGCGAGCGACTGCGTCGGCTGTCCTGGTCGCTGCACGACAGGGGCCGCTCGCTCATGGTCCTGCCCGGCATCACCGACGTCGCCCGACGGCGGGTGCGGCTGACCTCGGCGGCCGGGCTCACCCTGCTGGACATCGCGCCTCCGATGCACCGCGGCAGGCACGCACGGGTGAAGTCGGTCGTGGACCGGACGGGCGCCCTGGCGCTGATCCTCGCGCTCTCGCCGTTGTTGCTGCTGCCGGCGCTGGCCGTCCGGCTCGGCTCGCCCGGTCCGGTCCTCTACCGCCAGACCCGGGTCGGCCTGAACGCGCAGCCGTTCCCCATGTGGAAGTTCCGCACGATGGTGGTCGACGCGGACCGGCTCAAGAGCAGGCTGGAGACGGAGAACGAGAACGACGGACACATGTTCAAGATGCGCCGCGACCCCCGGGTCACCCCCGTGGGGCGCTTCCTGCGGCGCTACTCGCTGGACGAGCTGCCCCAGTTGTTCAACATCCTCTTCGGCCACATGTCCTTGGTCGGCCCGCGCCCCCCGCTGCCCGAGGAGGTCGCCAAGTACAACGACGTCGAGATGCGCCGGCTCCACGTCAAACCGGGCCTGACCGGGCTGTGGCAGGTGAGCGGACGGTCGGACCTGTCCTGGCGCGAGACGGTCGCGCTCGACCTGCGCTACGTCGACAACTGGTCGCTGTCCGGGGACATGAACGTCGTGGCCCGCACCCTCCGCGCGGTGCTGGACGGCCGCGGCGCCTACTGAGTACGGGTGCGGCCCCGCTCTCCGGGGCCGCATCCTCCATCCTTTCCGGAAGGACACCGTCATGACACAGACCGCAGTCGTACAGCGGTCGCTGCGCGGCTTCACCGGCGCCGGATACGACAAGGGGCGGCCCGTGTGGGTCCAGGCCGCCTGGTTCGCCGCCCTCCATCTGCTCTTCGTCAAGTGGTGGTTCCCGGCCCGCTGGCGGCCGGCCCTGTTGCGCGCCTTCGGCGCCCGCGTCGGGCAGCGGGTGCTGATCCGGCGCGGGGTGCGGATCCACTGGCCGTGGAAGCTGGACGTCGGCGACGACGTCTGGATCGGCGAGGACGCCTGGATCCTCAACCTCGAACCGGTCACCGTCGGCGACGACGTCTGCGTCTCCCAGAACGCGCTGCTGTGCACCGGCAGCCATCGCCGCCGCAGCGTCACGTTCGAGTTCGACAACGGCCCCATCCGGCTGGCGCCGGGCAGTTGGGTCGCCGCCCGCGCGACCGTGCTGCGGGGCGTCACCGTCGGCCGGGGCGCGGTGGTGGGCGCCGGCGCCGTCGCCCACCAGGACCTCGCACCGGGCTCGGTCCTGACGACGGGCGGCGCCTCGGCCGCACCACCCGCGTCCTTCGCACCCTCCGCGTCCTTGAAGGGAGCCACGGCATGAGGCTCGTCCATGTGGTCACGCTGGTCAGCGACGACGGGGCCTTCGGCGGGCCGACGAGCGTGGCTCTGGCCCAGCTCGAGGAGTGCGCCGCACGCGGTCACGACGTGACGCTGGTGTCGCTGTGGCGGGGCAGGGCACGGGCGGCGCGACGCATCGGCGCCGTGCCCTTCGTCTCCCGCCGGGCGTGGCGGCTGGTCCCGGGCCGGGGGTGTCTGGGACTCATGCATCCCCTGCTGCTGTGGGACCTGTGGCGGGCCATGGGGCGCGCCGACGTGGTCCATCTGCACGCGGGACGCGACCTCGTCTCCCTTGCCGGGCTCGCCGTGGCCCGGCTGCGGCGGGTGGACTTCGTCACCCAGACGCACGGCATGGTCGAGCCCCGCACCGGGGCCGTCGCGCGCGCCTTCGACCGGCTGTTCGTGCCGTTGCTGCGCCGGGCGCGCCGCTGCCTGGTGCTCACCGAGCGGGAGCGGCGCGCGCTGGGCGAGGTGCTGGGCCCGGACGGGCCGCCGCTGGTGTCCCTGCCCAACGGGCTGCGCACCGCCGAGGAGGGCGCGGGGACGCGGCCGCGCAGCGGGCACGAGGTGATCTTCCTGGCCCGGCTGCACCCCCGTAAGCGCCCCGAGGCGTTCGTCGAGATGGCCGCGCTGGTGCACAAGGAGTGCGACGAGGCGCGGTTCACGCTCTACGGAGCGGACGAGGGATCCCTGTCGGAGGTGCACCGGCTCGTCGCGGACCGCGGGCTGAGCGACGTCGTCTCCTACGGCGGGGCGCTGGAGCACTCGGCGGCGCTGGAGGCCTACCGCAGGGCGGCCGTGTACGTGCTGCCGAGCGTGCACGAGCCGTTCCCGATGACGGTCCTGGAGGCCCTGGCCGAGGGAACGCCGGTCGTGTGCACGGACAGCAGCGGCATCTCCGCGGAACTGGCCCGCAGACAGGCCGCGTTGGTCACCGACGGCAGTCCGGAGGCGCTGGCGGACGCGGTGGGCCGACTGCTCGTCGACGAGGCGCTGCGCCGCAGTCTGGCCGAGGCCGGCCGCCGTGCGATCGACGAGGTCTTCTCCATCCGGGCGGTCGTGGACCAGCTGGAGGACGACGTCTACCGGGTTCGCCCGGGACAAGGCTGACCCGGGCGAGACGGCAGCTGCCGGTCGCCTCGGGCCCGCCGTCGCATTCGACGGCGGGCCCGAGGCGACCGGCAGCGCTGTTCAGTGGGCCGGGGAGCGGCTCACCGAGCGGAGGATGTCCTCGAAGCGGGAGGCGCAGTCCTCCAGGGCGAACTCCCGCTCGGCCAGGGCGCGGCTCTCCTTGCCCAGCGACTCGGCGCGCGCCGGGTCGGCCAGGACCTCCTCGACCCAGGCCGAGGCCTTCTCGAGCGAGGACTCCTGCGGCGGGAAGACCGCCGACCCCGCCTGACGCAGCAGCTGCGCGGCCAGGTTGTCGGCGGGCATCAGACCGAGGACGGGGCGCCCGGCGCACAGATACGACAGCGTCTTGGACGGGACCGAGAACTCGCCCGCGTCCGCGGCCAGCAGCACGACGAGGAGGTCGCCCGCGCCCAGCACCTCGGGCAGCCGCTCGTAGGGCTGGAAGGGCAGCAGCGTCAGCTCGACGCCGCGGGCGGCCGCGGCCTCCCTCAGGACGGGCACGGCCGGTCCGTCGTTGACGACGACGAGCCGCACCGGAGCGCCCCGCTCACGCAGTCGCTCCGCCAACTGCACCAGCAGCACCGGGTGATGCTTGAGGCCCAGCGTGCCGGAGTACAGCACCGTGCGCACGCCGTCGAGGCCCTGCTCGGCCGACCAGGCGTTGGCCCGGTCCACCGGGACGATCTCGTCCAGCGGCGCCCAGTTGGGGATGACGGTGACCTTGCCTGCCGTGCCCCACTGCCGGTGGATGCGCACGAAGGACTCGGCGATCACCACGATGGCCGAGGCCCGGCGCGCCGACCACTTCTCGCCCGCCCCGAAGACCTTGGCGGCGACGCCCATCGCCTTGGCGACGTCGGCGGCGGCGAAGCTCTTCAGCGCGACGGCGGTCACGTCCTGGTGCCACAGCACCCAGGGGATGCGCAGCCGCCGCAGCGCGGCCGCCGCCACGACCAGGGTGGGAATGGGCATGTTGGACAGCATCGCCACGTCGGGCTTCTCGCGCCGTACCTGCCGGGCCAGTTCGAGGCCCAGCAGCGTCTCCTGGCGAAGCCGGTGGAAGTAGGCCTCCTTCTTCAGTGCCGTGCCGTCCCCGATGGTGACGAACCGCAGGCCGGGGGCGTCCCCGGCGAGGTTGCCCTTGCCGGAGACGTAGGCCGTGCACGTCGAGTGGACGACATCGTGACCGCGGCGGGCCAGTTCCCGGCTCAACTGGGCCTGGAACGGGTGGCCGCTGTAGTCGTGGACCAGGATCCTCATCGGCTCTCCCTGTCCTGTTCGCTCGGACGTCACTGCTGGGAGCGCTTGACCTGGTCGTACACCCAGGCGTAGGTCTTCTCCAGACCGTCGGCGAGGGTCACCGAGGGCTCCCAGCCGTGGATCTCGCGGATCAGCGTGTTGTCGGAGTTGCGGCCGCGCACCCCCTGCGGGGCGTCGAGGCGGTGTCTGCGCTCGCAGCGGACGCCGGCGATCTCCTCGACGAGGTCGACGAGCTGATTGATCGTCACCAGCTCCGAGGAGCCCAGGTTGACCGGTACGCCGCTGTCCCCGCGCATGATCATCTGGCTGCCGTGCAGACAGTCGTCGATGTACATGAAGGACCGGCTCTGCAGACCGTCGCCCCAGATCTCGATGTGGTGGTCACCGGAGAGGACCGCCTGGGCGACCTTGCGGCAGACCGCCGCCGGCGCCTTCTCCCGGCCGCCGTTCCAGGTGCCGTCCGGGCCGTACACGTTGTGGTAGCGGGCGACGCGGGTGACGAACCCGTGGTCCTCGGCGTAGTGGCGGCACATGCGCTCGGAGAAGAGCTTCTCCCAGCCGTAGCCGTCCTCCGGCTGCGCCGGGTAGGCGTCCTCCTCCTTGAGTGCGGTGAGGTCGGGGTCGGTCTGCTTGCCGGCGGCGTACACGCAGGCGGAGGAGGAGTAGAAGTAGCGCTCCACACCGGCCTCGTGCGCCGCCTGCAGCATGTGGGTGCTGGTGAGCACCGACATCATGCAGGCGGCCTTGTTGTTCTCGATGAAGCCCATGCCCCCCATGTCGGCGGCGAGCATGTACACCTGCCGGGCGCCCTGGACGCCGGCGCGGGCGTGCTCCAGGAGCGACAGGTCGGCGACGGTGTTCTCGGCGTCCTGGTGGACCTGGTACCACTCGTGGCGGGGCTTGACGTCGATCGAGCGGACGGTCAGCCCCTGGGCCAGAAGGTCGCCCACGAGATGACCACCGATGAATCCCCCGCCTCCGGCGACGACGACGTCGACCTGCTTGCTCATGGCAACTCCTCTGGGAATCCGGAGATCTGATGTGCGGTCAGTGCGACCGATGCCCATAAGCAATACACATTTGTCATGATTTGGGGTAAATGGCACGCCGCCCCGATCTTGCATGTCACCCGATGATTCGTGCGCGCCTGGGACGATTCGAGAGATATGAGCGCTATATATCTTTCAGTGATGTTTCAGCCTAAATACTCGCTCGGCAGAGAGGTCGGGATGCAGGACGCTCGCGTCCGCAGCGCGGCTGCGGTCTTCGTCTGGGCCGTGGTGCTGACCGTCCTGCTGCCGGGGCTGATCCTCCAGTCGCACGGCGTGCAGCTGTCGGCCGCACTCGCTCTGCAGACCGTCGTCGTGGCGCACACGGGCGGTGCGCTCGCCCGGGTGCTCACCGCGCCCACGGTGCGCTTCGTCGCCCTCGGCTTCTGGGTCTTCGCCTATATCTGGCTCGGGCTCGCGCCCGTCGCCATGCTCGCCGCGGACGCCTACCCGTGGCCCTACCGGCCCGGAGAGGGGACCGCTCTCGAAGCGGTGGCCGTCATCGAACTCGGGCTGCTCGCCTACAGCGTCGGAACGGCCTTCGCCGCCCGCCGGGAGCAGACCCGCGCCGCCCGCGTCGGCCTCGCCCCGCCCGGGTTCCTGGAACGACTGCTCTCCCGCCGGATCGCGCCCTGGCGCCTGCTGGCGCTCTGCGTGCTCTCCGTCGGCCTCTCGGTGCTGGTCATCTCCGGCCAACCCGGCCGCCTGGGCGCGTACTTCACCAGCCGTCAGGCCATCAGCGAGGCCGGCGCCCTGAACCAGGGGCAGGACGCCTTCGTGCAGTCCCTGCGCAGCTGGTCGCTGTCGGTGCCCGCGTTCTGGGCGCTGCTCGGCCTGCTGCGCGTGCCGCGGCTGCCGGGCGGCGACCGGTGGCTGCGCGGTGCGCGCTGGCTGCTGCTGCCGGTGCTCATCGCCCTGAACGTGGTCGTCAACAACCCCATCAGCAAGCCGCGGTTCTGGGCCGGCATGGTCCTGCTGACCCTGCTGTTCACCGTGGACCGGCTGTGCCGGCCCCGCGTCTTCCGCCTCGCCGCGGCCGGCGTCCTTGCGACGCTGCTGCTCGTCTTCCCCTACAGCGACTACTTCCGCTACAGCGACCGGGAAGGCGTCGCCGTCGTCTCCCTCGCCGAGCAGTTCACCGCCAACGGCGACTACGACGCCTTCCAGCAGGTGCAGACCGGCCTCGACTACGCGCGGGACAACGGGTTCTCCCCCGAGGGAGTGCTCGGCCCCCCGCTGTTCATGGTCCCGCGCTCGATGTGGCCGGAGAAGCCCGAGGACACCGGCATCACTCTGGCCCGGTACGCGGGTTACGAGTTCCACAACCTCTCGGCGCCCCTGTGGATCGAGAGCTACCTGTGGGCCGGCCCCTTCGCCGTGGTCGTCGTGTTCGGTCTGTTCGGCGCGGCCGGACGGCGGGTGGACGACGTACGCCACCGGCTGCGCGGCCGGCCGGGCACCCTCGCGGCGCTGCTGGTCCCGGCCTTCGCCTTCTACCAGATGGTCTTCCTGCGCGGCAGCCTGCTCGGCATCGTGGGCCCGCTCGCGCTCCTGGTGACCGTCCCGCTGCTCATCAGCACCCCCACCGCCCGGGCATCCCGCATGCCCGCAACGGCGATGCCGACCGCACCCACCCGTCACGCATCGATCCCCGGAACAGGAGGGCACCCGTGACCGGCCCCATCCCATTCGACGACCGGTACGACGAGCCGGACCAACTACGCGACCAACTGCGGCGCATCCTGCGCCACCGCGTCCTGATCGCGCTGGGAATCCTCCTGGGAGCACTCGGCGGGCTCGCCGTGTCCGCGCAGCGCGCCCACACCTACAGCTCCACCAGCGAGGTCCTGGTCCGCTCCACCACCGACCCGTTCGGCACGGTCGGCGTCGCCGCCGACAACCAGGTCAGCATGACCACGGAGCAGCAGATCGCCACCAGCGCGGCCGTCGCCCTGCGCGCGGCGCGCATCCTGGGCCGCCCCGACACCCAGGCCGGTTCGCTCGGAGCCCGGCTGCGGGTCACCAACCCGATGAAGTCCCAGGTCCTGCGCTTCGAGTACAGCGCCCGTCAGCCCCAGGCGGCGGCCCGCGGCGCCAACGCGTTCGCCGAGGCCTATCTCGCCGACCGCAAGATGCGCAACGACGCCACGGTGCAGCGCGCCACCCGCGCGCTGGACCAGCAGATCGCCGTGCTCAACCAGGTCCTGGCCCGGGGCCAGCTGGACTCCACGGGCGCGCGGACCGCGTCGCAGAGCCAGCTCTACAACCTGCAGAAGCGCGTCCTGGACATCAAGTCCCGGGACACCGACGGCGGCGACGTCGTGCGCCGGTCCGTGGCCCCCGCCCTTCCGGTGGGACCCGGCCTGCGGACCCTGCTCGTCCTCGGGCTGCTGTGCGGGCTCCTCCTCGGCCTCGTGCTGGCGTGGGTGCGCTCCGCCCTGGACAACAGGGTCCGCTCGGTCGGCGAGGTGCAGGCCTCCCTGCACGCCCCGGTGCTCGGCGTCCTGCCCCCCGACGACCGCTCGGGCGACGGTCTGCTGAAGGTCGGCCGCACCGACGGCGCCCGCACGGAGGCCTACCGGGCGCTGGCCTTCCGGCTGCGCCAGGTCGGCAGCGCCGCCGGCCCCGGACGCGTCCTCGTGGTGGCCCCCCGGCGCGCCGGCGCCGCCGAGGAGGTCGCCGCCAACCTGGCCGCCGCCCTGGCCGAGGGGGGACGCGACGTCCTGCTGGTGGACGCCGCCCCCGACACCTCCGGCCTGGCCGCCCGGCTGCCGCTGATGCCCTACGAGGCCCCCACCCTGGAGGAGGCGTTCCTGCCCGCCGGGAGCGTCCTCGTCGACGTCGACGTCAACGGACGCTTCGCCTTCTCCTCCAGCGGCGCCTTCGGCTCGCACAGCGGAGCGGCCGTCTCCGAGCAGGTCGACCGGGCGCTGTTCGACGCCGACTCCTCCACCGTCGTCGTCACCCGGCCCTTCCTCGCGCACGCCGACGTCCTGGCGGTCGCCCAGCGCGTCGACGGCATCGTCGTGGTCGCCGGCCTCAACAGCACCCGGCGGGACGACCTCAGGGAGGTCCAGGAGCTGATCGCCTGCTCCGGCGGCCGTCTGCTCGGGGCCGTGCTCGACACCGGGCGCCCCCGTCGCCGTCCGCGCGTCCTGCGCCGCAGCCCGAAGTACGGTCCCGCGTCGCGCGTCGACACGTCGGCCATGGAGCTTCCCGTCCAGGACGGGGCGCTCACGGCCTCGCGCCGATGACCGCCCCCGACACGACCGCTCGCCCCCGCGGCGCGGCCACCGCCTCGCGCGGGGTGGCCGCGGCCGCGCGGGGCGGGTGGTGGGGGATGGCGGGCTCCGCCGCCAACGCGGTCTTCGCCTTCCTCCTCGTCGGCCTGGTCACCCGCGCCGTCGGGGCGAGCGGGGCGGGAGCGATCTTCACGGGCGTCGCCCTGTTCACCATCCTCAGCAACACCTGCAAGCTCGGCGCGGACACCGGCCTGCTGCGCTTCGTCCCGCGCGACCTCGCCGTGGACGACGGCCGCTCGGTGGGCGCGCTGCTGCGCATGGCCGTCCTGCCGGCGGCCGTGGCCGGCACCGCGGCCGCCGCGCCCCTGCTGCTGTGCCCCACGGTGGCCACCACGCTCCTGCCCCATCTGCCGCCCGGGGACGCCGTCGTCCTCATCCGGCTCTTCGGGCTCTTCCTGCCCGCCGCGACCGTGGGCCTGGTCCTGCTCGGAGCCACCCGGGGATACGGCACGGTGGTGCCGTTCGTCGGAGTGGAGCAGATCGGCAAACCGGTGCTGCGCGTGCTGATCGCGATCCCCGTGGTCTTCTACGCCCCCGGGCTCCTCGGCCTGGCCTCCGCCTGGCTGCTGCCCGCGCTGGCCGGCCCCGCGGCCGCCTGGATCGCCCTGCGCCGGTGCCGCGCGGGCCACGGCGCGGATCACCGCGCCGCGCGCCCCGCGGGCGAGGCGTCCGTGACCTGGCGGACGTTCTGGGGTTTCGCCGCACCCCGCGCGATCTCCTCCGTCTTCGACATCAGCGCGGTCTGGGTCGGCGTCATCCTGCTGTCGGCGCTGGCCACCGGCGACGAGGCGGGCGTCTACACCGCCATCGGCCGGGTCGTCACCGCGGGCACCCTCATCCAGCTCGCCGTCCGGCTCGCCGTCACCCCGGAGATCAGCCGGCTGCTCGCCCTGGACGAGGTCCCCGAGGCGCATGAGCTGCACCGCGTTTCGACCTGCTGGATCGTGCTCTTCTCCTGGCCGCTGTTCGCCCTCGTCGCCGCCTTCCCGCGGACCGTGCTGTCCGTCTTCGGACCGGAGTTCGTGCACGGGGCGCCCGCCCTGGTGGTGCTGTGCGCCGCCTCGATGGTCAACGTGGCGGTCGGCAACGCCCAGACCGTGCTCCTGATGGCCGGCAAGAGTTCCTGGCATCTGGCCGTCACCGCCGTGGCGTTCACGGTGCAGCTGACCGTCGGCGTGCTCGCCGTGCCGGTCTGGGGCGTGTTCGGCGCCGCCGTGTCCTGGGGCGCGGCCATCGTCGTGGAGAACCTCGCGGCGGCCCTGCTCATCCGGCTGCGCCTGGGCTTCAAGACCGTGGACGACGGCTACACGAACGCCTTCGGCGTCGGACTGGTCGTCTCGGTGGTGCTGGCGGCCACCCGCGTACTGGAAGGTGACACTCCGTCAGGACTCGCCGTGGGAATGGCTTTGGGAATGTGTGTATTTGGTACTACTTTGTGGAGATATCGGAAGTCGCTGGGAGTGAACGAGCTGGTCGGAGTGCTGCGCCGCCGCGCCGCATGAACCCGGACACGGTCATACGTCCGGACCGCCGACCCGGTCGGCGTCACCCCCCGCGTACCACTCACACCACTGCTACCCGGGGTTTCCATTGCACCTGAGAAAGCTCCGTAAGAAGGTGCTCACACGGGCTGCCGTCATCGCCCTCGTGAGCACCACCGCCCTTCTCGACGCCTCCCTCGCCGCGGCCGCCGACGGCACACCGGGGACCCTCAGCGCCGACCCGCTGGCCACCTGGCAGACGGACGGCATCGTCTGGTCGCTGGCCTCGGCGAACGGAGTGGTCTACGTCGGAGGCACCTTCGACTCGGTCCGCCCGCCCGGCGCCGCGCCCGGCCAACGGCAGGTGGCGCGCCACAACCTCGCCGCGTTCGACGCCGTGACCGGCAACCTGCTTCCCTGCGCCCCGTCGGTGACCGGCTTCGGCCGCACGGTGCGGGCCATGAAAGCCTCGCCCGACGGCCGTGTGCTGTACGTCGGGGGTTCCTTCAACCACGTCGGATCCACCACCGTGTCCAGCGTGTTCGCCCTGAACACCGCCGACTGCTCGGTGCGCAAGAACTTCCTGCCGGGCATGTCCGCCACCGTCCGGGCCATCGACACCACGGACAACGCGGTGTACCTCGGAGGCGACTTCGACCGGGTCAACGGCCTGGTCAGACAACGGGTCGCCGCCGTCGCCCCGACCGGCGCCCTGCTGCCGTTCACCGCGCGGATCGACCGCTCGGTGCGCGCCCTGTCGGCGGCGCCCCAGAGCGGCAGGATCTTCGTCGGAGGCGACTTCGAGAGCGTCAACGGTCAGCCGGCCCGTTCGCTCGTCGCCCTGCACCCCGCCACCGGCGCCACCGTGCTCGCCTACCCCGACTGGTTCCCGCCCCAGTCGTCGGTCAAGACGATCGCCCGCGACAAGTCCCGCTTCTACGTGGGCGCCGAGGGCCACGGTCCGGGCATCTACGACGGGCGCATCGCGGGCCTGCTCGCCAACGGCACCATGGTGTGGAACGACACCTGCCGCGGCGCCACCCAGTCCGTCGTGCCCTACAAGGGCGTCCTCTACAGCGCCTCGCACGCACACGACTGCAACGAGACGCCCGGCGGATTCCCCGACCGGGGAGACCGCCAGCACCTGCTGGCCCAGTCGCTCGACGACCGCACCATCCTGCACTGGTTCCCCGACAGCAACGGCGGGCTGGGGGAGCAGGTGGGTCCCCGCGCCCTGGCGGTGGCCCGGGACATCCTGTGGGTGGGCGGTGAGTTCACCGAGATCAACGAGCGGCCGCAGCAGGGCATCACCCGTTTCGGCAGCGTCGACACCGGGGCGCCGAAGGTGCCCGCGCTCAAGCTGTCCGCGACCGAGCCCGGCAAGGTCACCCTCGGCTGGCGGGCCACCTGGGACCGGGACGACGCAGCACTGACGTACCGCGTCTATCGGGACGGGAAGGTCGTGTCGCGGCAGACGAAACGATCCACCTACTGGGATCTGCCGGACATGACCTACACCGACTCCGTGGGCGCCGGTACGCGCCACACCTACAGCATCGAGGTGACGGACGGGACGAACACCTCGCCCAAGTCCCGCTCCCTCACCGTGACCGTGCCCCCGAAGGCCACGGCGCGAGCAGCGGGCGACGACGTGACCGGACGCCCGAAGGTCACCAAGGGAGAGGCGGGTAACCCGCAGTGACACGCATCGGATTCGCACCCGGGGTCTACGACCTGTTCCACATCGGGCATCTCAACATCCTGCGCGAGGCCCGCCGGCACTGCGACAAGCTCGTCGCCGGAGTGACCGCCGACGACCTGGCCAAGCGGCTGAAGGGCAAGTCGCCGGTCGTCCCGCTCGCCGAGCGCCTCGACATCGTCCGCAGCGTGCGCTACGTCGACGCGGCCGTCGTGGAGACCGAGGTCGACAAGCTCAAGACCTGGCAGCGGGTCGGCTTCCACGTCGTCTTCAAGGGCGACGACTGGCGCGGGACGCCCAAGTGGGAGACGCTCGAACGCCGCTTCGCCCAGGTCGGCGTCAAGGTCGTCTACTTCCCGTACACCATGCACACCTCCAGCACGCTGCTGCGCGGCGCCCTGGAGCTGCTCTCCGTGAACGAGCCGTCGGGGCTCCCCTCAGCTCAGCTCGCGGAACCACTTCACCAGGAAGGCGGCCATGAACAGCGTATGGGCTGCCAGCAGCGCGCAGTAGACCGAGAGGAACACGTCCTGGCTCCCCAGGAATAGGAAGCTGATGCAGGTCAGTCCGTAGTCGACCGGCAGCAACAGCACGGACCGCAGCGCCGGGGGCGACCCGGCCGGAGTCCCGGCGGCGGTCCGCCACCTGAGCTTCTCCGTGAGGATCCCGGCGAAGAAGGTCACCACGGCCACCAGCTCGAAGAGCATCGGCACCAGCAGGAAGGCCGGGCCGGGCAGGGAGAAGTGACGGTAGAACGACACCAGCACCACCAGGTGGAGGGCGACGATCTTGACGCAGTCCAGCACATGGTCGAGCCACTCGCCTGACGGGCTGCCCGAACGCTGCCCCCGCGCCAGCTGACCGTCCGCCGCGTCGAGGGCGAACCCCATGGTGAGGGCGGCGCCGATGCAGACCGACATCGTCGGCCCGGGCGGCAGCAGGGCCACGGCCGCCAGCGCCGGGAAGGTGAACAGGGCGCCGAGGACGGTCAGCTGATTCGGCGTCGCCCCCACCCGATAGGCCAGCGCGGCCAGGACACGGCCGGCCGGGCGGTTGACGAACAGGGTGTAGAGCGACGCCCCCTTCGCGGGCTTCTGGGCCGCCGACAGATGCCTGAGCGCCTCGGCAAACTCGGTCACTTTCCTCCTTTTTTGGAAAAATCGCTGGAAAGAAGGCAATTATGGCAGAACAGGGAGGCCGGATGTCTCGTGTCAGCCGTCGGCAACTTCTGCGTGGCGGAGTGTCGGTGCTGGCCGCGACGGCGCTGACGGCCCACGGCGCTTCCGCCGCCGCGGGGCCGGGACGCGGCCCCGGGGGGCTCGCCGGCCCCGTCGGCCCCGTCGGTCCCGGGCGGGGCCGGGTCGGCGACCGCCTGTTGTCGCGGGTGATCAACGTGGCCGACCTCGGCGCGGTGGGCGACGGACGGACCGACGACAGCGCGGCCTTCGAGTTCGCCTACGCGCTCGCCGCCGCCCGGGTCTCCGGCGGGGTCGGGCGCACGGTGATCGAGATCCCGCCCGGCGAATACCTCATCACCCGCCCGCACGCGCTGCTGAACGGCGTGGCTCCGATGCAGCCGGCCAACGGACTGCGCTTCCAGGGTGCGGGCAAGCGCATGACCACCCTGGTCTTCCGTCCGCCCGTCGGCCCGGGCTCCTACCTCTGCCGCAACGAGGACATCTGGTCCAACCTCTCCTTCGAACGGATGCAGTTCCGCTCGGCGACCCCGGGCGCGTCCTTCTTCAGCTCCTACTCCACCGGGCAGGCCCAGGACTACCGGTTCTCGGAAGTCGAGTGGATGGGGGAGTGGGAGTACGGGCTCTCCCTGGCCGGCTCGGACACCAACTCGGAGATGCGGTGGGAGGCGTGCCGGGTCGGCGGCAGCTACCGCAGGGCGTTCCTCTACTCCGGACTCACCCGGTCCGAGCAGAGGGAGCCCAACGACCAGGACCAGTTCCTCAACTACTGGTTCACCGACATGAAGGTCGAGTACCAGTGGGGCAACTTCCTCGAGTTCCCCTACGGCGGGTCGATCACCTGCCGGGGCGGCTCGTACATCATCACCGGCACCCGTCCGCAGAGCACCGAGGAGTACGGCACCACCAGCACGTTCTTCCGTTTCCCCGTCTCCCAGCACCATGACTCGGTACAGCGGTTCCACGCCCAGGACATCCGGTTCGAGGTGCGCAACCCGGACGCCAGGATCATCGACTGCACATGGAAGAGCGGCACGGTCCACTTCAGCGACTGCGACGACACCGGGCTCGCCTTCAAGGACTTCTCCACCGACGTCCGTGCGCACCGCTACACGGTGGGTCCGCGGGGGCCGCTGATCCGGTACGACTCCTGTCAGTTGGTGGGCCGCCACGAGTACCGGCCGGCCGATCTCCGGACCGCCGTTCCGACCGTCGCCCGCTACGACATGTGTCTGCTGCGCAGCCACCCGGAGAACGAGTTCGCCGTCGCCGAGAGCGGCGGCCGGCCCGAGTTCGTGAGCTTCGTGGACTGCCTGGACGGGGACGGGAGCAAGGGCGGAGCGGGCGCGGACGCCGAGGCGCCCGCTCCGCCCGCCGCCGAGGCGGCGCCGACCGGCCCGGCAGCGCCCGAGAACCCGAACCCCGACCGGACGCCGCCGCCCGCCGATCCGGTCGTGCCCGCCACGAGCCCGCCGCCCACCGCCGCGTCGGCGGCCGGCAGGTGACAGGCCGGCCCGCGGCGGACCCCGGCCGCGCTGTACGGCGAGGACGGCGTGTACGGCGTGTACGGCACCCCGCGGGCCGTGTCGTCGAGCGGGCCGCCGGGCGGGCCCGGTGGAGCCTGGTGGAGTGGCCCGGCGGTCGCTCTCAGACGCGGTGCGGCCTCAGCGGGCCACGCTCAGCGACAGCGCGAAGCGGCCCGCGCGGTCGGTCCACCAGTGCGTCGACTCCAGCCCCGCGCCCGCGAGTTCGGCGCGTACTCCCTCCTGGCGGAACTTCGCCGACACCTCCGTGCGCAGCTCCTCGCCCGCCGCGAAGTCGACGGCGAGGTCCAGTGCGGGCACCTTCACCGTCTGGGCGACACGGGAGCGCAGCCGCATCTCGATCCACTCGTTCTCCGGGTCCCAGAGGGCGACGTGGTCGAAGGAGCCGGGGTCGAAGTCGGCGCCCAGCTCACGGTTGACGACGGCCAGCACGTTCTTGTCGAACTGGGCCGTCACGCCCGCCGCGTCGTCGTACGCCCGTACCAGCACCTGCTCGTCCTTGACCAGGTCGGTGCCGAGCAGCAGTGCGTCGCCCGGTGAGAGCAGCGCGCGCACCGAGGCCAGGAACACCGCGCGCTCGGCGGGCAGCAGATTGCCGATGGTGCCGCCGAGGAAGGCGACCAGCCGTGGCCCCGGGGTGTCGGGGAGCACGAGCCGTGCGGTGAAGTCGGCGATGAGGGCGTGCACGTTCAGTCCGGGCCGCTCGGCGATCAGAGCCTGTCCGGCCTGGGTCAGGGCGCTCTCGCTGACGTCGACGGGCACATAGGTGTCGAGGTCGGTGAGCGCGTCGATCAGGATGCGGGTCTTCTCCGACGAGCCCGAGCCGAGCTCGACGAGCGTGCGGGCGCCGGCCGCGGCGGCGATCTCCCCGGCGCGGTCCACGAGGATCTCGCGCTCGGCGCGCGTCGGGTAGTACTCGGGCAACTCGGTGATCCGCTCGAAGAGTTCGCTGCCGTGCGCGTCGTAGAACCACTTCGGCGGGAGGGTCTTCGGGGTGGCGGTCAGGCCCCGCAGGACGTCCGCGCGCAGGGCGGCCTCCGTGGCGTCCTCGGGGAGGGTGCGGGTGATCTGGAACGGACTCACGTGCCGGTCTCCTTGGGTGGTACGGGCGCCGCGTCCGCGCTCGGGTCCTTGAGCGGGGTGAGCAGGACGTCGGTGCGGCTCGCCGTGAGCAGGGTGCGGTCGGGCACTTCCCGCCAGCGCGGATCGTCGTCGTAGGGTTCGGACGCCACGACCGTGCGGCGGCCGGGCTCCGTCAGGTACCAGAGGGTGTCGCCCCAGGCGGTGGCGGTGATCGTCGTGCCGTCGGCGAGGAGCAGGTTGAGGCGGGAGCCGGGGGCCGCCTCGGCGACCTCCAGCACCGTGTCGGTCAGCGCCTGGCCCTGCGTGTCCCCGGCGCGCAGCCGGGCGAGGACCAGCGCCCACACGAACGCAGAGTCGTTGCGGGCCTCCATCGACAGCAGCTCGGCGGCCGGCAGGGACCGCGCGAGGGGTTCCAGGGAGCGCGGCCAGTCCGCGACCGCGCCGTTGTGGCTGAACAGCCAGGTCCCCGCGGCGAACGGCGCCGCCGCGGCCTCCCCGTCGGCCCCGGCCAGCGTCGCGTCCCGTACGGCGGCCAGCAGCGCGCCCGTGCGCACGACCCGCGCCAGATCGGCGAAGGACAGGTCCGCCCAGATGGGCCCGGCGCGCCGGTACCGGGCCGGCGCCGGGTCGCCCTCGGCATACCAACCCACGCCGAAACCATCGGCGTTGACCGTCCCGTACCGCTGTCGCCGAGGCGCCCACGACTGGCGGTACAGGCTGTGCTCGGGCTCCACGAGAAGCCGCCCGAGCGGCTCCTCGGGCCCCAGGAAGGCGAGGTGACGGCACATCAGGCGGCTCCCGAACGGGCCGTGCGGAACCCGGAGAAGATCTGCCGCCGGATCGGATGGTCCCAGTTGCGGAACGTGCCCCGGCAGGCCACCTGGTCCACCGCGAACGAACCGCCGCGCAGCACCTTGTACTCGGGCCCGAAGAACACCTCCGAGTACTCCTTGTACGGGAACGCCTGGAACCCGGGGTAGGGCAGGAAGTCGCTCGCCGTCCACTCCCAGACGTCGCCGATCAACTGCCGTACCCCTAGCGGGGATTCACCGGACGGGTAGCTTCCCGCGGGGGCCGGGCGCAGATGGCGCTGGCCCAGGTTGGCGTGCTCGGGGGCGGGGTCGGAGTCGCCCCACGGATAGCGGGTCGAGCCGCCGGTCGCCGGGTCGAAGCGGGCCGCCTTCTCCCACTCGGTCTCGGTGGGCAGCCGGCGTCCGGCCCAGCGGGCGTAGGCGTCGGCCTCGTACCAGCACACGTGCAGCACCGGCTCGTCGCGCGGCACGACCTCGGTGACGCCGAAGCGGCGGCGCAGCCACGAGCCGGCGTCGCGGCGCCAGAACAGCGGCGCGTGGATCGAGTTGCGGCGGATGTGGGCCCAGCCGTCCCTCGTCCACCAGCGCTGCTCTTCGTAGCCGCCGTCCTCGATGAACGCCTGGTAGGCGCCGTTGGTCACCGGGGTCGTGTCGATGAAGAACGGCTCCACCTCGCGCCGGTGCGCGGGGCGTTCGTTGTCCAGCGCCCAGGGCTCGGCGGAGGCGCCCATGGTGAACGGGCCGCCGGGGACCAGGACTTCGGCCGGGCCGGTGAACAGCGGGGCCGGCTCCGGGTCGGGGGCGGTCAGGGCCGGTGGCCCCTTGCGGAGCTGATGGGTGATCAGCATCGTCTCGTCGTGCTGCTGTTCGTGCTGGGCGATCATCCCGAAGGCGAAGGCGGCCTCCGTCAGCCGAGTGCCGTGGAAGTCGGCCGACTCCAGCACGTCCGTCACCCGGCCGCGCACCTCCGCCGCGTACGTGCGGGCCTCGGCGGGCGGCAGCAGCGGCAGTTTCGGCCGCTCGGCGCGCGGGTGCTCGAAGGCGTCGTACAGACCGTCGATCTCGGGGCGCATCGGGTCGCGGCCGGCCACCGCGCGCAGCAGCCACAGCTCCTCCTGGTTGCCGATGTGCGCGAGGTCCCAGACCAGCGGCGACATCAGCGGGGAGTGCTGGGCGGTGAGGTCGGGCTCGTCGACGCAGGTGGTGAGGAGCGTGGTGCGTTCACGGGCGGTCGTCAGGGTGGTCAGCGCCCGGGAGCGGAGCGTCTCGGCGTCCGGAGAGTCCAGGGAGTCGAGGGCGGGCTCGGTCATGGGCGGCGGTCCTTCCCGTACGCGCGGGCGTTCGTCTCGCGCAGGCGGTCGAGCTGGTCGTCGGCGGGGGTGCGTCCGGCGCGCACATAGCGCTCCAGATACGCCGTGACGGCGTCCACGACCCCGTCCGTGGCGCCGAGGCGGGGCAGGGCCTCCACGGCCGCCGTGAAGCAGACGACGGCGACCTCGTACAGCTCGGGGTCGGCGAGCCCGTATCGGGCCGCGTCGGTCCACAGCGGATTGTGCGGGGCGGGCAGCGGCACAGCCCGCTCGGCCAGGGGCTTCACGGCGCGGTAGGCGGCCTCGGCGGCCTCCGGGTCGTCGAACAGCGCCGTCGTCACCGCCAGCGGCACGATCCAGCCGTCCTCGCCGGGCTGCGCGTCGATCATGCGCAGCTCCAGGTGGCCGCGCGGTCTGACCGGCGGGAACAGCGTGCTGATGTGGTAGTCGAGGTCCTCCCGGGTCGGCTCTCCCGTCCGGGTCCACTCCCGGAACGTCAGCCGCTCGGGCACGTCCCACGGACCGTTGTCGCGCCGTACGCACATCACCGGCGCGTCCAGCACGTGCCGGGCCCAGGCCGTGCGCGGCTCGGCGTCCAGTGCGGGCGCGCCCGCGCGGTCGGCGCCGATCTCCGTCCACAGCAGCTGCCGGGTGGAGAGCCAGCCGGTGGGGGCGCTCTGCAGGACGGGGGAGTTGGCGAACGCGGCCACCAGGACCGCGCCCAGGGTGTGCGCCAGCCACCAGCGCCGCCCGTGCCCCAGCGGGCCGGGCTCCTCGTGGCCGGCGTCCAGGCAGACCTGCACGGAGGCCGAGGTGCACATCATGGCCCGGCCGGCCGGGCCGGTGCGGTCGAGATACGCCTCCATGGCGTCGTAGCGGGGCTCGTGCAGGAACCGGCGGGGGGTGTGCCAGGGGTCCGTGCCGAGGCCGGTGAGGACGAGGCCGAGGTCCCGCAGGACCGTGCGGACGGCGTCCAGGTCGGCGGAGACGGTGCCGATGCACTCCATCAGGGAGGCGGCGGGCGGCGAGCTGAGCTCCAGCTGGCCGCCGGGTTCGACGGTGAGCGCCGACCCGAGGGGCACGGTCTCCAGTGCGGCGTAGGCCGCCGCGAGCCGTTGCGGTGTCACGGTGAGCTGCGGTCCGCGCAGCTCGTGGACGAGCCATTCGAGCTCCACCCCGACCGTGCGGGGCGGGCCTGTCTTGAAGCAGATGCCCCTGACGAGGGCCTCCACCTCGGCTTCGGTGAGGGCTGTACGGGGCTCCGTACAGTCGCCCACCGAGGTGTTCGACGAATCGGACATGTCGGGATCCTCCTGAGATTCCACCATGCCACTGGTCCGGCCTCGGTGCGGCCGGACCGGCATCTCTCGTCCCACCCAAGACGCTCGCATGGAATCGCACAAGGGTGCAAAACCGGTCTTTCGGGACCCGGGAAACTCTGTTGCACCGCCTGTCCAGCATCGCTCACGATGCGTTCATGAGCACGACGGGGGAGACGGGGGAGACGGGCGGGGCGTGCGGCGCCGCGCGCCGCGCGGCCATGGCGTCCACGGGGGTGGCGCCATGAGCGCGCGGCTGCGCGGGATCGCGCGCGGGACGGAGGAGATCGTCGCGGCGGGCGGCTACCGCGCGTCCGACGGGCGCGAGGTGTCCCTCGCCGCGGCGGTCGAGGCCGCCCGGGCGGGGACGCGGATGCTGGGACCGGGGCCGGTGCAGACGCCGGAGACCCCGCCCACGTCGCCGCCCACGTCGCCGCCCGGGTCGCCGCCCGTGGACCCGTTCGTCGAGGTCACGGGGGAGAGCAGTCTGGAGGCCGCCCGCAGGCTCGCGGACGTGCCGGTGGCCGTTCTGAACTTCTCCTCCGCGCGCAATCCGGGAGGCGGTTACCTCAACGGCGCGCAGGCGCAGGAGGAGGCCCTGTGCCGGGCCTCCGCGCTGTACACGTGCCTGCTGGGGGCGCGCGAGTTCTACGACCACCACCGCGCCCACCGCGACCCGTTCTACACCGACCGGGTCATCCACTCACCGGCCGTGCCCGTCTTCCGCGACGACCGGGGCCGCCTGCTGGACGAGCCGTACACCGCCGGATTCCTGACCGCCGCCGCGCCGAACGCGGGCGTGGTGCTGCGTACGGCCCCGGAGCGCGCCGCCGAGCTGCCGCGCGCCCTGGCCGTGCGTGCCGAGCGGGTCCTGGAGACGGCCGCCGCGCACGGCTACCGGCGGCTGGTGCTGGGCGCGTGGGGCTGCGGGGTGTTCCGCAACGACCCCGCGCAGGTGGCAGAAGCGTTCAAGGCGCTGCTGGGCCCCGGCGGGCGGTTCGGGCGGACCTTCGAGCACGTGGTGTTCGGGGTGCTGGACCGGACGCCGGGGAGCACGGTACGGGGCGCCTTCGAGGAGGCGTTCGCCCCGCTCCAGAGCCTGTCCTAGTCGAACCGCACGCAGATCGGCACCGGCAGTCTGGGCGACCAGGTCCGGGTGCTCCAGTCGTACGCCTGGGCGTAGCCGTTGTTGCCCGGTGCGCAGGGCGAGGCGATGGTCGTCTCCACGGAGATGCCTCCGCCCGGAATGAAGAGGCGTTTCTCGGCGAACACCGTCCGCTCGAAGGCGATCCTGCCGGTGTTGAACTTGACCGCGAGATAGACGCGGCCGCCGAGGGTGAAGTTGCCTCCGGCGATCCTGAGGTGCTTGTTGAACTCGAAATTGAAGAGGTAGGGCTGCGGAGCCCTCGTGACGGCGGCCGTCGTGTCCTGCGGTGCGAGCGGTACGGCGGGGGCGGCCGTCGCGAGGGGCGCGGCGCCGAGCGTCGCGGCGACCGCGGCCGTGACCGCGGTGATCCAGAGGCGTCGGACGGCAGGCCGGGACGGTCGTCGGAGCGTACGCATGACTACTCCCAGAGACGAGTGGTGGGGGGATGCGCCGGACCCGGGTGCGCGCCTGCCCCTCTACGGGGGCGGTTTCCTGCTCCTTTTCCAGCCTAGGCCCGGCGTCCGACCCCTTCAACTCGCGGGCCGCACCCCTGCGAGCAGCCCTGACGGGGTCTCAGGTCCAGCCGTAGCGCTCGTGGAGCCGGTGTCGCACCAGGTTGAACCGCATCCGGTCCAGCGCGCACGCCTCCCGGCGCATGCCGTCCTCGTGCAGCCGCAGCACCCGGTCGACGTCCACCCACGAGTCGCGCCCGGTCCGGTCCCAGGGCCCGCTGCCGATCGCCACCCACTCCCGGTCGCCGTCATGGCGCTTGCTGGAGAGCTGTACGGCGAGGAAGGTGCCGCCCGCCTCACGGGCGACGACGAGCACCGGGCGGTCCTTGCCGCGGCCGTCGTTCTCCTCGTAGGGCACCCAGGTCCAGACGATCTCGCCGGGGTCGGGGTCGCCGTCGTGCGCGGGGGAGTACTCGGTGCGCACGGGGCCGACCTCGCGGGCGTCGGCCTCGGTCGTGGCGGAGGGGCCGGAGCGGCCCGGGACGTCTTCATCGGTAAACGCGGTCACGGGGGCACCTTAAGGGCTGCCCCCGTGACCGCGTCGTCAGCGGGTCACTTCTCCTCGACCGGGACCTTCTGCGACGGCGGGGCGGCCACCCCGTTGAGGGCCGAAGTCCCGTTCGCGCCCTGCCCGTTCTGGTTCATCGAGGCGAGCAGCTGCCGGGCCAGCCCCAGCCCCGTGCCGCCCATGGTGAGAGCCTTGGCCAACATGTCGGCCACACCGTCGGCGCCGTTGAGCACCACCATGTTGTCGACGTTGCCGAACGCGGACGCGCCCGCCTGGACGATCTCCGGCCACTTCTCCGCGAGCTGCTGCGCGACGACCGCCTCCTGGTTCTCGGCGAGCGCGGCGGCGCGGGCCTTGATGGCGTCGGCCTCGGCGAGCCCCTGGGCCCGGTTCGCCTCGGCCTTTGCGAGACCCTTCGCCTGCGTGGCGGCGGCCTCCGCCTCACCGGCGGAGCGGGTCTCCGTAGCCTTGGCCTCGGCCGCCGAGATCCGGGCGTCGCGCTCGGCCTCGGCCAGCGTCCGCTTCTCGTACGCCTTGGCGTCGGCCGGCTTGCGGACGTCGGCCTGGAGCTGCTGCTCGCGCCGCTGTGCCTCGAGTTCGGCGACCCGCGTCTCCTGGACCACGACCTCCTGACGGGCCGCGGCGTCGGCGAGCGGCCCGGCCTGCCGGGCCTTGGCGTTGGCCTTGTCCTGTTCGGCCTGGTATCCGGCCTTGAGGATCTCGCTGTCCCGGGTGGCCTCCGCCATCCGTCCGAACGCCAGCTGCTCGGCCTCGGTGGCCAGCCGGTCGGCCTCGGCCTGCGCGATGCGCGCGTCCCGCCGCACGGCCGCCAGGTGCGGGGCGGACAGGTTCTTGATGTATCCGGTCGGGTCCTCGATCTCGTGGATCTGCAGGGAGTCCACGATCAGGCCCAGCTTCTCCATCTCCGTGCCGCACGCGGCCCGGGCCTGCCCGGTCAGCTTCTCCCGGTCGCGGATCATGTCCTCGACCGTCAACCCGCCCACGATGGCCCGCAGATGACCGGCGAACACGGTGTGCACGCGCTCCGCCATGAGCTTCTGCTGGTCGAGGAAGCGGCGGGCCGCATTGGCGATCGACACGAAGTCGTCGCCCACCTTGAAGATGACCACGCCCCGCACCTTCAGCGGAATGCCCTGGTGGGTCACGCAGTCCACGTGCAGCTCCGTCTGGTTCAGGTCGAGCGAGAGCTTGCGCACGGCCTGCATGCCGGGCGTCACGAGCGTGCCCCGCCCGGTGACGATCCGGAATCCCATTCCCTCCTCGAGGCCTTCCAGCTTGTGCTTCGAACCGGAGATGATGAGCGCCTCGTTGGGCTCCGCGACACGCCACATCAACTTGAACGCACCGATCAGGACGAGGACGGCGCCGACTGCCGCCCCGACGATGAAACCGACTTCCATGGGCATGCACTCCCCCAATGCAGGGTGCCCTCGGGGCACCGTACGTACCGGGAGTGTGAGCCCGCGCACGAGCGGTGTACAGGCGCGGCCGAACCGCTGTTGCCCGCTTGGTACATACGGCACACCACGGGCACGCGCCGCCTCAACTGCCGTACATCGCCGAGACGTAGACCGTCCGCGGCGGAAGGTACTCCACCACCGTGACCATCGTCCCCCTCTCGATGCGCTCACTACCGGAGGCGGCGTAGGCCAGGAAGTGCTCGGCCCCGCCCCGCACCCGGACGATCACCTCGCCGACGAGCCCGGGCCCGACCGTTCCGGTGACCCGCCCCATGAGCCCGACCATCGACGTATCGTCCATGGTCACAGAGTAGGGGCGGAACGCCCTTGCACCGCCTGGCTTTCCGCGGTGGCCGGCTTCGGCGGCCAGATCTCGTGCCAGCGCAGCTCCGCCTCCAGCTGGGCGGCCAGCGACAGCAGCAGCGGCTCGCTGTGCGCCGGACCCAGCAGCTGCGCCCCGACCGGCAGTCCGCCGGGGGTGAAGCCCGCGGGGACGTTGACGCCGGGCCAGCCCAGCACGTTCCACGGCCAGGCGTAGGGACAGGCGGCGATCATCGCCCGGTCGGTGGCGAAGCCGCTCAGCCGTGCCATGGCCCCGATGCGCGGCGGGGGCGCGGCCGTGGTCGGCGCGAGGACGACGTCGTACGTCGTGAAGAAGCCGCCGACACGGCGGTGCAGGACCGTCTCCGCGCGCCGGGCCGCCCGCAGCGGGGGCCCGCCGAGCAGCCGGCCCAGCCGGGCCGCGCCGTGGGTGCGCGGGTCGAGGAGGTGGGGGAAGGGGGCCTCGGCGACGTACTGGGCGATGCCGGCGGTGGCCCGGGGCAGGAAGGTCAGCCCGATCTGCCCGTAGGGCGGGTCGGCCTCCTCGACGGTGTGGCCGAGGGCGGCCAGCCGTTCGGCGAGGTCGACCACCCGGGCCCGCACCTCCGGCAGCAGCCGTGCGGGCGCGGCGCTGAACGGCGGCTTCAGCGAGAGCGCGATGCGCAGCCGCCCGGGGTCGCGGCCCACCGCGGCCGAGGCGTCGACGGCGGGCGGCCGGTGCGGGTCGTGCGCGTGGTTGCCGCTCGCCGCGTCGAGGAGCAGGGCCGCGTCGGCGACCGTGCGGGCCAGCGTGCCGTTGACCGTGATGCCGTGGAAGGCCTCGCCGCGCGGCCAGGTGGAGACCCGGCCGCGCTGCGGCTTGACGCCGATCAGATGGGTCCAGGCGGCCGGGATGCGGACCGAGCCGGCCCCGTCCGAGCCGAGCGCGGCCGACACCAGGCCCGCCGCGACCGCGGCCGCCGAGCCGCCGGAGGAGCCGCCCGGGGTGTGCTCGGTGCTCCAGGGATTGCGGGTCGCGCCGAAGGCCGGGCCCTCGGTGAACGGCCACTGCCCGAGCTCGCAGGTGTTGGTCTTGCCGACGATCACGGCCCCGGCGGCGCGCAGTCGGCGCACCGCCTCCCCGTCCTCGGCGACCGCCGGGTACGCGCCCGGGCAGCCGAAGGCGGTGGGCTCGCCCGCCACGTCCATGTCGTCCTTGACGGCGACGGGCGCCCCGAGCAGCGGCCTGCGCACCCCCGCGGCCAGCTCCCGGTCGGCCCGCTCGGCCTCGGCGAGCGCGGCCTCGGCCCGCACGATCCGAAACGCGTTGAGGCTGCCCTGGGTGGCCTCGATCCGGGCGAGGGTCTGCTCGACGAGCGTGCGGGAGGACACCTCGCCCTCGGACAGGGCACGGACGGTGTCCGTGAGGCCGGCGGCACGGTCGGGGATCATGCGGGGCACCTCCGGGACGACGACGTCGACTACCGAACGGTAACGTCTGGCGGGGGCGCGACGGAACGGCGCGCGGGGAGAAGGCGGCTGACTGTCCGCCACAGGTGTCACACAGGCATCTTCCGTTCCTGCGCAAGGGATTGACGTGTTCCTGCCTCACCCCTACTTTCTGATCGACTTTCCGAACTTTGTTCGGAATTTCGAACCCTGAGCCGTAGGGAGAGCCGCACCATGACCACACGTCCCCGCACCCCGTCCCGCACCCCGTCCCGTCGGGCCCTGCTGCGCGCGATGGCCGCCCTGCCCGTCGCCGCCCTCGTGCTCGGCGAGGCGCCCGGCCTGCTCGGCACGGCCCTCGCCGCCGCCCCGCCCAGCGGATCGGCCACCCGGTACACCATCGTCCCGTTCCTCAACAGCGACGACGGCACGGTGAACGTCTACCAGTCCGACGACGCCACCGACTTCCGGCTGGTGCAGTCCTCGGCCTACACCCCGCCCAGCAACCGCATCCGCGACGCGAGCGTCTTCAAACACACCGACGGCTACTACTACCTGACCTACACCACCCACACCTGGCAGGACGTCAGCACCACCATCGGCTTCGCCCGCAGCTCCGACCGGGTCGGCTGGACGTTCCTCTACGACTACACCGTCCCCATCGCCAACCTCTCCCGGGCCTGGGCGCCGGAGTGGTTCGTCGACAGCGACGGCAGCGTCAACGTCATCGTGTCCTGCTCCACGACGAACGACGAGTGGATCTTCACGCCGTATGTCCTCAAGGCGGCCAACTCCGCGCTCACCGCCTGGAGTTCACCGGTCGCCCTGTCCGGCATCGGCGCCAACCACATCGACACGTTCATCGTGAGGATCGGCTCGACCTACCACGCGTTCACGAAGAACGAGACCGCCAAGTACATCGAGTACGCCACCGCGTCCAGCCTCACCGGCCCCTACACGATCACCAGGACCGGCGACTGGGCGGGCTGGGGCAGCTACCGCGAGGGCCCGGCCCTCGTCCAGCTCGACAACGGCGGCTGGCGGATCTTCTTCGACGGCTACGGCGACGGCAACTACTACTACAGCGACAGCTACGACACCTTCGCCACCTGGAGCGCGCCCACCGCCCTGCCCGGCATCTCGGGCACCGCACGCCACTTCACGGTCGTCAAGGAGACGGTGACCGGCGGGGTGAGCATCACCAAGAACGCCACCCGCTCCCTGCGCTCCGTCAACTACACCACCCGCTACTGGGAGGAGCAGTCCGCGCTGCTCAACCTCCCCGTGGTGACCAGCTCCAGCGCGACCGCCGACAAGCAGGCGGCCACCTTCACCGTGGTGGCCGGGCTCGCCGACGCCAACGGCTACTCGTTCCGCGACGCGGCCGGCAACTACCTGCGCCACTACAACTACCGCGGCCGCTTCGACGCGAACGACGGCACGTCGACGTTCGCCAAGGACGCGACCTTCGTCGCCCGGACGGGCACGGCGAGCGGCGCGGTGCGCTTCGAGTCGTACAACTACCCCGGCTACTACCTGCGCCACTACAACTACCAACTCCGCCTGGAACGGTCGGACGGCACGGACCTGTTCCGCCAGGACAGCTCCTTCGTGCCGGCGACGGCCTGGGCCTGAGCCGCGCCCGCGCCGCGGGAGGCCGTGCCGGTCGGCACGCCTCCCGCACGCCGGTAGCCTGGCCGGCGTGATGGTGGGGAGCCAAGAGACCCGGCTGGTCGTCCTGCGCGGCAACAGCGCCTCGGGCAAGTCGTCCGTCGCGGCCGCTCTGCGCGAACGCTTCGGCCGAGGTCTGGCCCTGGTGGCCCAGGACAATCTCCGCCGGGTCGTGCTGCGCGAGCGCGACCGGCCCGGCGCCGCCAACATCGGCCTCATCGACACCGTCGCCCGCTACGCCCTGGGCGCCGGCTATCACGTCGTACTCGAAGGCATCCTCTACGCCGACCGCTACGGCGACATGCTCGCGCGGCTGCGGGCCGAGCACCGCGGCGCGACCCACGGCTACTACCTGCACGTGCCGTTCGGGGAGACGGTCGCCCGGCACGCGACCAAGCCGATCGCGAGCGAGGTCGACGAGACGGACCTGCGCGACTGGTACCGGGAGCTCGATCTGCTGCCCGGCGGCGCCGAGACCGTCATCGGCGCCGACAGCAGCCTCGAGGAGACCGTCGCCCGCATCCTGCGCGAGACCGGCCTGGCCGACCTCCCCGAGGTGGACCGCTGAGCCGCCGTCACACGGCGCTGCGCAGGGCGATCCAGGTGGCGCGGGTCACGATGCCGTTGACCCGCAGCCCCCTGGCGCTCTGGAAGGCGCGCACCGCCGTCTCCGTCTCGGGGCCGAACTCGCCGTTCACGCCGCCGCTGCCCACGTCGTACCCCCGCTTGGTCAGCATGCACTGGGCCTGGAGCACCCGTTTGCCGGTGGCTCCCGGGACGGTGCGGGCGTAGCCGGCGTAGTAGGTGCAGTCGGCGATCCAGGGCGGCGTCGCGGCGACGGTCGGGGTGGGGTCGGGGGACGGGGACGCGGCGGTGGAGGGGCCGGCGCCACCGGCGGGGGTGCTCGCGGAACCAGGGGTGCTCTGCGGGTCCTCGTCGCCGAGCGGCGCGGACCCGGCGGGCTGCGGGGCGCCCTCGGCGACGGCGATCTCGGAGCCCTTGCCGGACGCGCCCCCCGTGGACGCCCCGCTCGGGACGCCGGTCGCGCTGGGCGAGGCCGGGCCTTGGGGCAGATCGCCGGGCGGGGCGCCCACCGCCGTTGCGACGGTCTCCGGCGCAACGGCCCTCGCCGGGCCGCCCTCGCGCATCAGGGCGAAGGCGCTCGCGGCGACCGCGCACAGGGCGGTGCCCGCGACGGCGGCCAGGACCTGCTTTCTGCGCCGCCAGGGGCGGGCCGTCGTCGAGGCCGTCTCGGGAGACGACGGCTCCGGCTCCGGCGCGGGCGCCGGGCCGGGCTGCGCGGGCGGGGACGCCGACGCCGCCTTGTCCCGGTAGTCCGTGGGCCGCAGGGCGGCCGCCCGTTCCACGGGGAGGCGGTGCAGGGTCTCGTACGCCCGTTGCCGGGCCAGCACCTCGCCGTGCAGCGGTTCCGGCCATGCCGGCGTCCCGGACTGCGTCCCGGCCGCGTCGATCAGCTCCTGCGGGGTGGGGCGGCGCTCGGGCTCCTTGGCCAGACAGGCGGTCAGCAGCGCGCCCAGCTCCGGGTCGGCGGCCGTGAGCGCGCCGGTCACCTCCGGATTCGGCTCCTCGAACGCCACCCGGTGCATCACGTCGACGCCCGTGCCGTCGCCGAACGGGGCCCGTCCGGTGGCCGCGTACAGCAGGGTGCAGGCCAGCGAGAACACGTCGGACGCGGTGTCGCAGTGGCCCGTGCGCAGATACTCCGGCGACATGTAGGCCGGGGTGCCGACCCGGTTGCCCGTGCCGGTGATCGCGCTGGCGTCCGCGGCCTTGGAGATCCCGAAGTCGATCACATGCGCGCCCTCGACCGACAGCAGCACGTTGGACGGCTTCAGATCCCGGTGCACGACTCCCGCGGCGGCCAGGGCGGCGAGCGCCCGCCCCAGTTCCGCCACCAGCCGCCGGACGGTGTCCGCACCCAGGGTGCCGCCGTCCCGGACGGCGGCCGCCAGATCGGGTCCGGGCACGTACTCGGTCGCCATCCACAGCAGATGGTCGGTCCAGCCGCTGCCGCGTAACCTCGGGGCGTACGGCGGGCCGACCTGGGCGTGCACCTCCACCTCGCGGGCGAACCGGCGCTGGAAGCGGACGTCCTCGGCGTACTCCGGCCGGATCACCTTCACCGCGAACAGCCCGGGACCGTCGTCGACGGACCGGGCCAGGTAGACGCGCCCCATCCCGCCGCTGCCGAGGATCGCCACCGGGACGAAGGGCCCTACCCGGTCCGGGTCGCCGACCCGCAGGGGCGAGGCCCCGGTCTGCCGGAGCGCGGCGGCCTCTTTCGCCGCGAAACTCGGTGTTGGCGGCCGCTGGTCAGACACGGAACTCCTGAAGTGATGCTGGTGGTGAGGCAGTTCGCCCTCGATCGCAGATCGAGGCTAGTCGAGCCGTGGCCTGTGCTCAGGCTTTCAACAGCTTCCGTCGGCAAAGGATCGCTGGTCCAGGCCTTTCGCGCCAGCCTTGCGTGCCGGCTTTCGTCCCGGTTCTGACGCCAATTTCCGGTGGGCGACCGTGGGTGGCGGCGGGTGGCGGCGGGCGGCGGCGGGCGACCTTGGGCGCCGACGGCCGGTTCACCGCCGCCGCAGCCACTCCCGGTACGCGGTCACGGCGGTCGGCAGCGTGGGGAAGACGAGGTCAGGGCCGACGGACTCGGTGAGGCCGTAGGAGTCCAGGTCGTCGCGCAGATCCTGCTTCACCCGCGCCAGGGCGAACACGATGCCGCGGTGGGCGAGTTCACGGCGCAGCTCGTCGACCGCGTCGAGGGCGGTGATGTCGACCTCCACATTGGCCTCGGCGTTGAGGACGAACCACCGCACCGGGTCCTTCTGCTCCTCCACGGCGGCCAGCGCCCGGCGGCGGAAGTTCTCCGCGTTGGCGAAGAACAGCGGGGAGTCGTAGCGGTACACCAGCAGGCCCGGGATCGTGCGGGCCTGCGCATAGTCGTCCACGTCGTGCATGCCGGCGACGCCCGGTACCAGGCCCTCGACCGCGTCGTGCGGCCGGGCCACCCGGCTCAGCAGTTCGGCCACCGACAGGCCCACGGCGACCAGCACGCCGTAGAGGATGTCCAGGGCCAGCACGCCGACCAGGCAGCCGAGGGCGAGCAGCAGTTCGCGACGGCGGAAGGAGGCCAGGCGGCGGAAGCCCGCGAGGTCGATCATGCGGACGGCGGCGTAGCAGACGAGCGCGCCCAGCACGGCCGAGGGGGTGCGGGCCAGGAGCGGGCCGAGGAAGAGCAGCACGGCGAGGACGACGACGCCGGCGATCAGCGAGTACACCTGACTGCGGGCACCGGCGGAGGAGGCCAGCGCGGTGCGGCTGGCGCTGCTGCTGACCGGGAAGCCGTGCAGCGTGCCCGCGCCGAGGTTGGCCGCGCCCAGGGCCAGGAACTCCTGGTTGGCGTCGAGCCCCGGACCCTCGTCGTCACGGTCGGCGAAGGCCCGCGCGGTCAGGACGAAGTCGGTGTAGCCGACCAGCAGCACGCCCAGCGCGGGCAGCACCAGCTGCGGAACCTCCGTCAGGTCCGGTACGGCCGGGTGCGGCAGGCCCGAGGGGATCTCGCCGATCACCTTCAGGCCGTAGCGGTCGTCGAGGTCGAGGACGACGACGGTCGCGGTGGCGAGCACCACGGCCAGCAGCGGGCCGGGCAGCGCGGGGAACCACCGCGCCACCGCGAACAGGACGGCGAGCGTGACCGCCGAGAACAGCACGGTCGCGAGGTGGGCGTCGGACAGGTTCCCTACGAAGGACCACAGTTGGGGGAGGAACTCCGCACCGGTCGTCGGCACGCCGGTCAGCTTGGGCAGCTGGTCCACGATCATGATGAGCGCCACGCCCGCCAGATAGCCGATGAGGACGGGCCGGGAGAGCAGGTCCGCGACGAAGCCCAGCCGCAGCGCCCACGCCACCAGGCACAGCAGGCCCACCGTGACGGCCAGGGCGGCGGCCAGGGTGGCGTAGCGGCCGGGGTCGCCGACGGCGAGCGGGCCGACCACCACGGCCGTCATCAGCGCGGTCGTGGACTCCGGGCCCACCGAGAGCAGTCGGGAGGAGCCGAACAGGGCGTACAGGGCGAGCGCGGGCAGGATCGCCCACAGCCCGGCCACCGGCGGCAGCCCGGCCACGCCCGCGTACGCCATGACCTGCGGCACGAGATACGCGGCCACCGTCACCCCGGCGAGCAGGTCGCCGTGCAGCCACGCACGGCGGTAGCCGGTCAGCGCCGAGAGCCCGGGCAGCAGACGGCGCAGTCGTGGGGCGCGCTCCCTCGAACCGTGGGACATCGATCTCCTCGTGCCGGATGCCCTCAGGATCCACTGCGGAGGGCATCCGGATCCACTGGGGGAGGAGGCCGGACGCGCCGTTCCCGGCCGAGGTCAGGCGCCCGGCACCCGGTCCAGGAAGCCGCTGACGGAGCTGATCCGTCCGTCCTCGGCCAGGGTGACGACGTCCGAGCCGCCGGCCGGGGACGAACCGTCGGCCGTCGACACCAGGTCCCAGGAGAAGCGGGCGATGTGGTGGTTGCCGTCCACCGCGCCCTTCAGCCGGAACTCGAAGCCCGGGAACTGGGCGTGGGCGCCGGCGATCGCGGCGGCGATGCCGTCGTGGCCGGCGACGTCGGCCAGCGGGTCGGTGTAGGTGGCGCCCTCGGCGAAGGCGTCGGACACGGCCTTGGCGATCGCCTCGGGGCCGTCGGCGTTCCAGGCGGCGAAGTAGCGCTCGGCGGCGGTGGCGTACGTCGTCATGGGAGGTCTCCTCAGGATCCGGGTCGAAGCCGCGCTGTCGGTGCGGCCGCGAGATCACTGTGCCGGGCCTCCCCTGGGCCGGTCGATTACCCCTCAGGTAATCGCGGCCCGCCGTCCGGGCGAACCGGACGGCCCGATCCGATCGGTCAGGGCTGGTACGGCTGATGCTGCGGCTGGCCGTGCGCCTGGCCGCCCGTGGCGTGTGCCTGCGCCTGGAGCTGGAGCTGTTCCGCCTGCTCCTTGGTCACCTTCTGCTCCGCGCCGCAGAAGGTGCACTGCGTGGCGTACTTCGTGGAGATCGGGAACAACGGCACGAAGAACAGGGTGAACTTCGTGACGCGCTTTCTGAGCGTGTGCGCGGCCGGATTGCCGCACTGGCCGCACACCAGCGTCAGTATCGCGAGCTGGTACAGGTAACCCTTGGTGCCGAAGAGGACGATCACGCGGGCGGTCCTTCCTGAGTCGATCGAGTCGGTGTCTGCCCGAACGGTATCGAACGGTCTCCTACGGAGCTCGGCGGCTACGGGCGCAGGAGATAGTGGGTGAGCAGGGAGCGGGCCTTGGCCGGGCTCAGGCCCAGCGCCGTGCCGATCGTCTCCCACGACAGCTCGTCCTCCTGGATGGCGTAGGCGGCCTCCTGGGCGATGTCGGCGGTGAGGCGTTCCAGCGTGGTCGCGGCCTTGAGGGCGGCCACCGGCGCCTGCTCGGTCAGCGCGGTCAGCTGGTCCTCCAACCGGTCCATCAGGTGGGTGAGCTCGTCCGGCAGCGGCACGGTCCGGCGTTCCACGGCGCGGATGTGCTCGCTCCACTCGCGGTGGGCGGCGCCGGTGTCGAGGTCGTACTGATGCTCGTCCGCCAGCTCCTCCCAGTCGATCGGGTGGGCCTCGCCGCGCCAGCCGCAGGCGCACGCACCGCGGTAGGCGGCCGCCAGCGGACGGCTCGACCGGCCGTCGTAGGCCCACCACTCGCTGGTCTCCAGCCCGCTGCCGGCGCCGCTGCCGAAGTCCACGTACACCGGCTTGGGCTCACCGCCGTCGGCGAGCACCGCGCCCGCGACGCCCTCGTGGGACTCCCCGAACTGCTCGGTCATCCACCCCACGGATTCCCCCCTGTTCCAGAGTTCGCTCCGACACCTTCCGGGACGCGGCGCGGCGCCATCAGGCGTCGGACGCCCCCGGGTGCGAGCATGCCCCGGGCCGTCCGCCCGTGAACGGCGCTTTGCCGAACCCGTCCCGGCCCCGTCCCGTCCCCTTCGCGCCCCCTTCGCGTCCCCTTCGCGCCCCTTCCCGTCCCCTTCGCGGCCGCGTGCGCGGCGGCGGTGAGATCATCTGCCCATGGACGACACGGGGCCGCAGCACGAGATGATCGCCGTTCCAGCGGGACGGGTCACCCTGTCGGACCGGCGGAGCCTGCGCACCTGGACGGTCGAGCTGGCGGGCTACCGGCTCGCGGCCCACCCGGTCACCCGTGAGCTGTACGCGCGCGTCACCGGCCGGACCGACCTGACCGGTCGACCGGCGGACGCCGACGGGGGAGCGCGGCTGCCCGTCGAGAGCGTCTCCTGGCAGGACGCGGTCCACTTCTGCAACGCGCTGTCCCTGAGCGAGGGGTTCACGCCCGCGTACCGCGTCGTGTCCGACGTCGGGGACGGCGTCGGGGGCATCGACTGGGACGCCTCCGCCGACGGATACCGGCTGCCCACCGAGGCGGAGTGGGAGCACGCCTGCCGGGCCGGCACCGACGGACCGCGCTACGGGCCGCTCGACGACATCGCCTGGTACCGGGCCAACTCGGGGGAGCGGATCCAGGAGGTGGGCGGCCGGCGGCCCAACTCCTGGGGCCTGCACGACATGCTGGGCAACGTGTGGGAGTGGTGCTGGGACCTCTACGACCCCGAGGTCTACGGCGCCTACCGGGTGCTGCGCGGCGGCGGCTGGTTCGACGAGCACTGGAGCTGCCGCGCCTCCGTACGCCGGCGCAGCCATCCCACGTTCCGGGTCGACGACGTCGGCTTCCGCGTCGCGCGCTCGGTCCCCGGCGCGGCGGGCTGACTCACTCCGCCGGACGGGGCGGTGCGCCGACCGGGCGCGGCCACGGGCGGCCGCCGATCCGCTCGATGCCGTTGTTGAAACGCTTGAGATAGGCGGCGAAGGCGGCGATGTCGTCGTCCGACCAGTCGTCCATCACCTGGCCGAGCACGGTGACGATGCCTGCCCGCTCCTCGTCCAGCAGCAGCGTGCCCTCGTCCGTGATGCGGAACTTGCGGGCCATCCCGCCCTCCGGATCGGGGATGCGTTCGAGCAGCCCGGCGCGCACCGCCGCCGCGGTCTGCCGGTTGAGGGTGGAGGCGTCCAGGCCGAAGGCGTCGCTCAGCTCCCCGATCGACATCGGCCCCTGGACCCGGATCCGGCTGAGCATGATGTAGGCGCTGCGCTCCATCACGCCGTCCTTGCGCCGACCGCCCCGCTGGTTCAGGAACGTGTGACGGCTGAGCAGCATCTGCTCGTACTCGACCTCGTGCGTCGGCGTCTCCATGGGGTCATCGTGGCACACCCCTGTGCACCTCCCACATCACATGCTTGATACATACGGCATGTACGATGCACATCCTTCATCGCTGATCCCCAGAGACAACCGAGGAGTCCACTCATGGACGCCCCCCAGCCCACGGCCCGTTCGGGTGCCGTGATCGCCACGCTGGCCTTCGCCGGCACGACGGCGGCGATCATGCAGACGCTGGTCACGCCCCTCATCGCCGAGCTGCCGCAGATCCTGGACACCTCGTCCTCGAACGCGGCCTGGGTGATCACGGTCACCCTGCTGGTGGCGTCCGTGTGCGTGCCCGTCGTCGGCCGCCTCGGCGACCTGGTGGGCAAGCGCCGGATGCTGCTCGCCTGCTCCGTTCCGCTGGTCGTGGGCTCGGTGGTGTGCGCCTTCGCCTCCGACGTCGTGACGATGATCGTCGGGCGCGGACTGCAGGGCATGGGCATGGGCATGGTGCCGCTGGGCATCGCCCTGCTGCGGGACGTCGTACCGGCCGAGAAGCTCTCTGGTTCCATCGCGCTGGTCAGCGCCTCCATGGGCATCGGCGGCGCGATCGGCCTGCCGCTGGCCTCCGCGGTCGCCCAGTACGCCAACTGGCGCGCGCTGTTCTGGGGCTCCGCCGCCCTGGCCGCCGTCGTCGCCGTCCTGATCTTCCTGCTCGTCCCGGACGTCCCCGCCGGCGCCAAGGGCCAGCGCTTCGACCTGCCCGGCGCGATCGGCCTCGGCATCGGCCTGGTCGCGCTGCTGCTCGCGGTCTCCAAGGGCGCCGACTGGGGCTGGGCGAGCGGCACCACCCTCGGCCTGTTCGCCGTCGCCGTCGTGGCGCTCGTCGGGTGGGGCGTGTGGGAGACCCGCACCACCGACCCGCTGATCGACCTGCGCACCACGGCCCGCCCCCGGGTGCTCTTCACCAACCTCGCCTCGGTCTTCATCGGCTTCGGCATGTACGCCAGCATGCTGGTGATGCCGCAGCTGCTGCAGTTCCCGGAGGCCACCGGCTACGGCCTCGGCCAGTCGATGCTCGCCGCCGGTCTGTGGATGGCGCCCGGCGGTCTGATGATGATGCTGGTCTCCCCGCTCGGCGGAAAGCTCACCAACGCCCGCGGCCCGAAGTTCACCCTGGTCTGCGGCGCCCTGGTGCTGGCCGCCGGCTACTTCGCCTCGCTCGCCCTCATCGGCTCCGCCTGGGGCGTCATGCTGGTCACGATCATCACCAGCAGCGGCGTGGGCCTCGCCTACGGCGCCATGCCCGCCCTGATCATGAGCTCGGTGCCGCTGACGGAGACGGCCGCCGCCAACGCCTTCAACACCCTGATGCGTTCGCTCGGCACCTCGATCGGCGCCGCCGTCATCGGCGTGATCCTCTCCCAGATGACCACGACCATGGGCGGCTACACCTTCGCCTCCGAGGACGGCTTCCGCACCGCGCTCCTCGTCGGCGGCGCGCTCGCCCTGATCTCCGCGGCCATCGCCGCCGTCATCCCCGCGGCCCGCGCCGCCGCGGCGGGCGCGGGCGCGACCGACCCGGCCGTCGCGCCGGAGCAGGCCAAGGTCTGACCGGTCAGGTCTGACTGAGCAGTCTGACGACCAGGTCTCACCGAGCAGGCCAGGTCCGATCCGCCGTACGAGGCGGTACCAGGCGGTACGAGACGGTACGGGGCACCCGCACACGGGGGTGCCCCGTACCGTCGTCTCACGCGAGGTCCAGCAGCCCCCTGCGCACCGCCTCCGACACCGCGGCCGCCCGGTTGTCCGCGCCGAGCTTGCGGTAGACGCGCACCAGGTGGGTCTTGACGGTGGCCTCGCTCAGGAACAGGGCCTCGGCGATGGCCCGGTTGCTCAGCCCCTCGGCCAGCAGCCGCACCACCTCGACCTCGCGCCCGCTCAACTCCCGCCCGGGGTCCACCACCTGGCCGACCAGCTCGCCCACCACCTCGGGGGCGAGCCCCAGCGCCCCGGCGGCCGCGCCGCGCACGGCCCGGAAGAGCTCCTGCGGCGGCCCCGCCTTCAGGACGTACCCGCGGGCTCCCGCCTCCAGGGCGCGCACCACGTCGGCCCGCCCCGAGTAGCTCGTCAGCATCACCACGGGCACCCCCGGCGCCGCCACGCCCAGCCGGCGCACCGCCTCGATCCCGTCGATGCCGGCGCCCGGCCCGGCGAACCGCAGATCCATCAGCACCACGTCCGGCGTCAGCCCGGCCGCGAGCCGCACGGCCTCCTCGCCGGTCCCCGCCTCGGCGGCCACCTCGAGATCGGGCTCGCCCTCCAACAACGCCCGCAACCCGGCCCGTACGACGGCGTGGTCGTCGGCGACCAGCAGCCGCAGCGGCACGCCGGTCACCGGGCGGCCACCTGAGCCGGGCGGGACTCCGGCAGCGCGGGGACCGTCGCCCGCACCCATGTGCCGCGCCCCGGAGCGCTGCCGACGGCGAGATCGCCCCCGCACTCCCGCAACCGCGCCCGGGCAGCGGGCAGGCCGAGCCCCCGGGTCCCACGGGGAGCGGCGCCGACCCGGTCGGGCTCGAACCCCGCCCCGTCGTCGCGCACTTCCAGTTCCACCCGGTCGGCGTGCCCGTGCAGTGTGACCAGGACGTTCACCGCGCGGGCGTGTTCGCGCACATTGGCCAGCGTGCTCTGCGCGACGCGGAACAGGGTCGCCGCCGTCTGTCCGTCCGGGGCCAGGCGGCGTACGCCCGCCGAGCGGAACCGCACGCGGGCCGCCGAGCCCTCGGCCTCGGCGCGGGCGCACAGCAGCCGCAGCGCGCCCTCCAGACCGGCCTCGTCCACGGCGGCCGGCGTCAGGTCCCGGATGATCCGGCGGGTCTCGGCGAGGTTGGCGTCCAGACCGTCGGCGACGGCCCGCACCCGGGTACGCGCCACGTCCGGACGCGCGGCCCAGTCGCGCTCGGCCGCCTGCAACAGCATGACGCCGCCCGCGAGTTCCTGGGCCAGCGTGTCGTGCAGGTCCCGGGCGATCCGGGCCCGCTCGGCCAGCACCCCGGCCTGCCGCTGCTGCCGGGCCAGGACGTCCCGGGTGCCCCGCAGCTCCTCGACGAGCCGCAGCCGTTCGGCGGCGTCGCGCTGCTGCGCGCGGTACAGGGCGACGGTGCCCCACACGGCCGCCACCGGGATCAGCACCATCTCCGGGTCGAACTGCCCGGCGCTGAGGCTGAGTCGACCGGCCAGCACGATGGTGAGCACGGCCACCGCCGCCCCGGCCGCCCGTCGGCCCAGCGCCCGTAGCGCCGCACAGGCCAGCGGCACCGCGCACCACACATAGGCGGCGGTGAGCGGCGCGGGCGCCAGGACGACGAGGACGGTCCACAGGGCCAGCAGCGCCGCGACCCACACGGGCCGGCCGATCCGCCCCAGCCGGTCCCCGGCTGCGAGACCGCCCGCGTACACCAGCGCCAGCAGCCCGCTGACCGTCACGATGTCCCAGCACAGCGCCAGCCGCAGCTGCACGAGCCGCACGAGAGCGGCGCCGACGACCAGGAAGAACGTCAGATGGGCGACGTGGGCCAACGCCGACCGGCTCCCGTGGGCGGTCCTCGCAGAGGTACGGACGGGAGCGCGGTCGGACACGGCAGATCCCCTTGGACGATGATCCGTTCGAACAGGGGAGCCGAGTCTATCCGTCGGCTGTAGGAGCTGTGTGAGAACGGGGGGACGAGTCCCGCTACGCCCCCGGGTGCAGCCCGAGCACACCCGGCGTCGGGTCGCCCTTCACCTCGCCGAAGTACAGGGCGAAGGTCTGCTTCAGGCGCTCCACCTCGGCCCGGTCGGCCATGAAGCGGGGGAACCCGTCGATGTTCGCGTTCGGGTACTCCCAGATGGGCTTCAGACCGGACCGGGGAGTGATGTCGGTGCGGACCGACCAGCCGTTGAAGGAGTTCTGCTGGGTGGCCGTGGACAGCTGCCAGTTGAGGTAGAGCTTGGCGGCGGTGGTGTTCGCGGCCGCCTTGAGGATCGCCGCGCGCTGCCCCCACGCCATGAACGGGGCGTCGTCCGATACGACCCACTTCACCGGGCCGGTCGCCACGGGTGAGCCGGAGCCGCCGACGCCGATCGGGTACTGCCCGGCGCGCACGGCGTCCCCGGGCGAGTTGCTGCCGCGCGCGAACCGCACGTCCTGCGCGGCCAGTCGGGCCACCCAGTCCCAGCCGTACCGCTGGACGTACAGCGAGTAGAGGTAGAGGACGGCGTCGTCGTCGTGCGGATACGACGACGCGATCTTCCCCTTCCACTTCGGGTCGAGCAGGTCCAGCGGGGTGCGCGGAGCGTCCGAGCCGACCGCGGCGGTGTCGTACATGAAACTGAAGCCGATCGCCGCGACCGCGACCCACGCGCCCTGCGGGTCCTTGAACCCGTCGTGGACCTTCGAGAACCCGGCCGGCTTGTACGACAGCAGACGGCCCTGGGCCTTCCAGCGGGTGAAGTCCTGGAGGGTCTGCAGCTGGACGACGTCGGGGACGAGGGTGCCGGTCGCCGCCTGGTTGTCGACGCGCACGTCGTGGTACTTGCTGTAGTCGACGATCAGGGTCAGGTCGATGTCCGGGAAACGGGCGCGGAAGGCGGCCTTGGTGCCGTCCTGCTGGGTCGGGGTGTCCCCGCCGGCGTAGATGACGAGCTTGCCCCCTTCCGCGAGCGCCGCCCGGTACAGCTCGTCGAGCGACCTGGTCTCCTCGGCGCGGGAGGCCTGCCGGGGGGACGCCGAGGCCGAGGCCGACGCGGGGGACGCGGTGACGCCGAGGGCGCCGAGACCGAGGGCGGCGCCGGCGCCGGTGGTGAGCAGACGCCGTCTGCTGGGGAAGCTGGGCATGCTGAGGAGACCTCTCTGATCTGATCTCTGAGGGGGGTGGGGACCGGGCGCCACGGTCGAACCCGATTCTGCCGCGCGGGCCCGGGCGCCCGCGTCGCCCGTCCGGACCGAGAGCCCCGCGCACGGTGGAATCCCCGTTCAACCGATCGGTTGAACCGCTCTTCGGCCGTTCCCCTACGGCCGCGCCAACCGCCGCATCGTCAGGGCCAGTTGCAGCCGCAGCCGGCCCTGGGGCGTGCGCAGCGGCCAGCCCAGCAGATGCTCGGCGTGGACCAGCCGGTCCTGGAGGGTGGAGTGGTGCACGTTGACCTCGGCGGCGGCCGCCCGCAGGCTCGCCGTGGCCGTGACGGCGTACAGGGTGGCCAGCAGCCAGGGCGCGTCCGCGGCGGCCGCCTCCACCGCGTGGACGTCCGGCGGCGGTTCGGCCCCCGGCACGACGAGGTCGGTCAGCAGCGCGACGCCGCCGAGCTCATCGGCGTGCACGACACGCGGGCCGGGGTCCTGCGCGGTGCCGTCGGCGGTGAACCGAAGCGCGGTGCGGGCGGCGCTCCACGAACGGGGCAGGTCCAGCACGGGGACGGCGGGGCCGACGCCGACGCGGCCGGTCGGCACGACGGCGGCCGGGGCGCGGGCCGGCCCGGCGGGGCCGACGCCGTACCGGCCCGGGGGCGCGACGGCGTCCTGGGTCTCCGAGGACGCGGGGGACGCGGAGGACGCGGGCAGGATCCGGGGGCGTCCGCCGGGTGTGGCCAGGGCCCGGGCCGGGGCCGCCGGGTCCAGTCCGAGCTTGCGGGCCGCGTGCAGCCGGGCCGGTTCGGGCGCGGTGGCGTCGAGGAGCGTCTCGACCAGCGCGGGATCCTCCAGCGGGGCCCGGCCGCGCGTACGGTCCAGGACGAGCCGTGCGGCGCCGGCGGCCCGCTCCAGGATCACCGCGTCGACGACGCTCGGCGTCGCCCCGGCCCGTTCCAGCCACAGCGCGGGCACGCCGTCCGGGGCCAGCGCGGCGGACGGCCAGTCGGGGTCCGGCGGCAGGTCGGTGTCCCGGCGTGTGCCGTCCGCCTCCACCCGGACCCGTACCCGCCGCTCGGCGTCGACGAGCCGCGCGGGCACCCCGGCGAGCACGGCGGCCCCGCGCACCAGCGACTCCACCCCGGCGCGCGCCTCGGCCAGCCGGTCGAAGTAGGCGATGACCTGGACGGCGGCGCCGGCGTCCGGGTCCAGCGCGGTCAGGCGCCCCGCCAGCTCTTTCATACGGCCCATCATGCGCCACGCGACCCCCGACCGGGAGAGCTCCTACGGTCACCTTCGCTCAAGACCGAGCATCCCCGGTCGGATCCGCACACCGTGTGACACAGTGGCGGGAAACCGATGGGAGATCGCGCGGGGGTGGGCGACATGCCGGAGCTCGGCAAGGGCGGGAACACGGCGCTGGGGACCGGGCCGGTGACCGTGGAACTGTTCGCCGAAGGCGATGCGGTCGACCTCAGCGCCCTTCTCGTCACCGCCGAGGGCAGGGTCGGATCCGACGACGACCTGGTCTTCTACAACCAGCCCGGCGCCGAGTCCGACGCCGTACGCCACCGCCCCGCCGACGCCGAGGGACCCGAGCGCATCGAGGTGGACCCGGCCGCCCTGTCCGCGGACGTGGACCGGGTGGTGCTGGTGGCCAGCTGCGACCCCGACGACGCCGCGCGCACCTTCCGCGAGGTGAAGAACGCCCAGGTACGAGCCGTACAGGCCGGCGCCGAGGCGGTCGTCTTCCGCCTGCCGCCCCTCACCGACGGCGAACGCGCCGTCCTGCTGAGCGAGCTGTACCGCCGGGGCGAGACCTGGAAACTGCGCGCCATCGGCCAGGGCTACGCCGACGGACTGGCCGGCCTCGCCACCGACTTCGGCATCGATGTCGCGGAAGCGGAACCAGAACCGGAAGCGGAACCGGAAGGAGAAGCAGGGGCGGGCGAGACGCCGGAGCAGCGGACGCCGACGGTACCGGGAGCCGCGCCCGTACCTCCGGCACCCGTGTCTCCCGCGCCGCCCCGGCCTCCCGTGTCGCCCCCGCCCCCGACCCCGCCCGGTCTGCTCAAGCCGCCGCTCGGCAAGGTCAGCCTCGACAAGGGCAGCCAGGTCTCCCTCAGCCTGGACAAGGCCGACCGCGCGCTGGTGGTCACGGTGTCCCTGGAGTGGGACGGCGGCAGCGACCGGCGCCGCAAGGCGGGCGCCGACCTCGACCTGTACGCCCTGTTCGTGCCCGCCGCCAAGGCGCTGCGCGGCCCGGACGTCCCCGGGACCGTCGTCAGGAAGGGGCACGTCCCGCAAGGCGAACCGCTGCGGCCCGGCGCGGAGCCGCCCGCCGTCGACGCCCCGGAGAAGGCGAAGAGGAAGCGGAGGAAGGACAACGGACAGGACGCCGTCTACTACAAGCGTCTCGGCTCCCTGACGGACCGCCCGCACATCCGCCTCGACGGCGACTCCCGCGTCCCCGGCCGCGAGGTGGTGCGGATCGCGCGCCCCGACGAGCAGGGCTACGTCCTGCTGTGCGCCTACTCGGCGGTCAGCAACGGCGCCGGGTCCTTCCACAGCTTCGGCGCGAAGGTGGTCGTGGACGACGGCCGCGGCTCCACCGTGACCGTCCCGCTCTACGACGACACGAGCACCCGGTACTGGGTGGCGATCGCGCTCGTCGACTTCACCTCCGCCGACGGAGCGGCGATCCACCACATCGAGGCCTACAGCGCCCGGATGACCGAGCGCCGGCCGGTCCTGCACGCGGACGGGACCATCGAGATGAACAAGGGGCCGGTGGAGTTCAAACGCCGCTGAGCCCCTGGCGAGGGAGCCCCCTGGCGAGGGAGCCCCCTGCGAGGGAAGGCGGCCTACTCGGCGAGCAGCCTGCGCAGCCAGTCCAGCTGGGCCGCGCCGGCCGACCGGGAGATCCGGGCCTGCGGGGCGAAGCCCTCGAAGCCGTGGAAGCCGCCGGGCCAGACGTGCAGTTCGGCCACTCCGCCCGCCTGCCAGATGCGGGAGGCGTAGGTGACGACCTCGTCCCGGAAGGTCTCCGCGGAGCCCACGTCCAGGAAGGCAGGCGGCAGCCCGGACAGGTCCTCCGCCCGGGCGGGCGCCGCGTAGGGAGAGACGTCCGGGCCGCCGCGGTCCGCGCCGAGCAGGGCGCCCCACCCGGTGTCGTTGGCCGTGCGGTCCCAGATGCCGAGGCCCGCCATCTGGTGGCTGGAGGGGGTGTCGTTGCGGTCGTCGAGCATCGGGCACATCAGCAGCTGGCCGAGGGCCTGCGGGCCCTTGCGGTCGCGCAGCAGCAGGGCGAGGGCGGCGCTGAGTCCGCCGCCCGCACTGGCCCCGGCGATCACGATCCGCTCCGGGTCCGCGCCCAGCTCCTCGGCGTGCTCCGCCGTCCACAGCAGACCGGCGTACACGTCCTCGACCGGGGCCGGGTACGGGTGTTCGGGCGCCAGCCGGTACTCCACGGAGACCACGACCAGGTCCAGTTCCTTCGCCCAGGCCAGCGCCCCGATCGTGCCGACCCGGTTGTTGCCGAGGACCATGCCGCCGCCGTGCACGTGGTAGACGACGGGGCGCGGACGGGCCGGCGCCGGAGAGGTGGGGCGGCAGATCAGCAGGGAGATGTCGGGAGCGCCCTCGGGGCCCGGCACCGTCCGGTCCTCGATCTCGAAGGCCCCGTCCAGCGTCATGTCCTGGGCGGCCGACATCGCGATGCCCGGTCCCTGGCGGACCGTCTCGATGTCCTCCGGGGTCATGGCCGGGCTGATCATGTCCTTGATCAGTTCGAGGGCGGCGGCGAGTTCGGGGTCGAAGGGCGGGGGCGGCGGGACGGTCGTCATGGCTTCTCCTCGGCGGAAACGCGGCAGCGCAGCGGCTCGTGCGGCCATGATCGGCGCATCCGGCGGCTTGGGGAGCGCCGCCGTCCGGCGGAACCTGTCCGCCATTCGGCGGGTGACGCCCGTCCCGGCCTCGCACCTTGCCTGTGCATGACCTTTTGTTCATCCATGAGGGGTGGAACGTCTCCCGCCGGTCGACAACGATGTCTAGCTCCCCCCATGGGCACCACAGGCACCAGGAGCACCACCCGTGAACGTTTCCCTGTCCGTCTGGCTGTTGACCGTGGCAGCCCTGTGCGCGCTGGTCGCCGTCGACTTCGTCATCGGCCGCAAACCCCATGACGTCTCGGTCAGGGAGGCCGGCGCCTGGACGATCGTCTGGGTCCTGCTGGCCTGTCTGTTCGGCGTCGGCCTGTACTTCCACGGCGGCGGGAAGCCGACCGGCGAGTTCTTCGCCGGGTACATCACCGAGAAGTCGCTGAGCGTGGACAACCTCTTCGTCTTCGTGCTGATCATGGGCAAGTTCGCGGTGCCCTCGCAGTACCAGCAGCGGGTGCTGATGGTGGGCGTCCTGATGGCCCTGGTGCTGCGGGCGGTCTTCATCGCCGCCGGCGCGGCGATCATCTCCACCTTCTCCTGGGTGTTCTACCTCTTCGGCGCGTTCCTGATCTGGACCGCGTGGAAGCTGGTCCAGGACGCCCGCAAGGGCGGCCACGAGGAGGAGTACGAGGAGAACAAGCTGCTGAAGTCGGTCGAGCGCCGCTTCGGCGTGGCCGACCGCTACCACGGCACGAAGCTGTGGATCGAGCAGAACGGCAAGCGGGTCATGACCCCGATGCTGGTCGTGATGCTGGCGATCGGCTCCACCGACGTGCTGTTCGCCCTCGACTCCATCCCCGCCATCTACGGGCTGACCGACGACCCGTACATCGTGTTCACCGCCAACGCCTTCGCGCTGATGGGCCTCAGGCAGCTGTACTTCCTCATCGGCGGCCTGCTGAAGAAGCTGGTCCACCTCAGCTACGGCCTGTCGATCATCCTGGGCTTCATCGGCGTCAAGCTGCTGCTGCACGCGCTGCACGAGTCCGGGGTGCACGTCCCGGAGATCAGCATCCCCTTCTCGCTGGGCTTCATCGTGCTCGTCCTGACGATCACGACCCTCACCAGCCTGCGCGCTGCGAAACGCCAGGAGGAGCAGGAGAGGGTCGTGCGGGACGGCTCCGCGGTGTAGGGGCGGCGGCGGGCCAGGGCGTACGGGGGCCGGACGCTACGGCGTGCGGGCCAGACGCTACGGCGTACTGGCCGCGCGCTACGGCGTACCGGCCGAGTTCTACGGCGTAGGGGCGGCGTCCGCGCGCATCAGCACGCAGTCGAACTCGATGACCCGCCCGGTGGTCGCCTCGCGCGTCACGGGGTACATCCCGGTGATGCCGAACCCGGCGGCCTCGTACGCGGCGACGGCCTCGCCCATGCCCGGGCTGCCCTCGTACAGCCGTAGCACGGCGACCTCGGACTGCATCCCGACGAACTCCGCGACCCGCTCCCCGGCCCCGGCGAACACCTCGAGGTCGTAGCCCTGGGTGTCCATCTTCAGGTAGGGGCGCGGGTCGTCGAGGCCCTTGAGCGCCTCGTCCATCGCCTCGTCGAGGCGGCGGATGCGGATCTCCTCGGTGTCGGACTTGGCGAACCGGCTGTAGCGGTCCCTGCCGTAGTCGCTCGCCGACAGCAGGGAGTTCATCGTCTTCCAGCCGGTGTGGATCTCGGCGGTGGTGTCCTCGCGGCCCAGCCCGCACTGGTGGACATGCCACTCGGGGTCCTTCGCGGCGGCCTTCTCCAGCCGGGCGAACGTCTCGGAGGTGGGCTCGAAGGAGACGATCCGGCCGGTGTATCCGGCCCGGCGCAGCCGCTTGGCGTACTGGCCGGTGTTGGCCCCCACGTCGAAGACGCAGTTCACGCCGTACAGCTCCAGCATGGCGGTCACATGCTGGACGCACAGGTACTCGGCGGCCGCCAGCTGCAGCTTCCGCTCGTCCTGCTCGGCCGGGTCCTCCAGGAGGAGCCGGGCGCCGGTGTCGCCGAGCGGTACGACGCTTCCCTTGGCGATCTCGGCCCGGGCCCCGTTCCTCGTCCGCCGCAGGAGCCAGGTGTCCTTGTCCACACCGGTCGCCTTGTACGGCCCGCCGCGTCGGGACACCACCGCCGATCCCGGGCCGAGGTCGGTCACCTGGACGCCGATGCGGGGCATGAGGTCGAGCAGTCGTCGATAAAGGGTCTGCATCTCTCAAGGCTTATCAGACCGGGTGGGCGGCGGTCTGCGGGTTGAACCACATTGGACTCCTCGGTTACCCACAGGAAACACAGAGGCGCCGCGACCGGTGCGCCCTTGACTTCGAGAGCGCTCCAGCGCCTAGCGTCACCGGTGCCGGCGAGGAGTGCCGGCGAGGTTCCGGGGACTCGACGGACGGAGACGGACATGCGCGTGGGCGTGCACATCAATCAGTTCGGGAACTCCGGGGGCGCGCCCGCGCTCGGGGCCGAGCTCGCCGCGGCCGGCGCCGCCGCGGAGGCGGCCGGGGTGAGCCGGCTGTCGGTGATGGACCACTACTTCCAGATGGAGTTCAACGGCGGGGCCGAGGCGCCCATGCTGGAGGCCTACACGACTCTGGCGTACCTCGCCGCGCACACCTCCACGGTCCGGCTCGGCGCGCTGGTGACCGGCGTGACCTATCGGCATCCGGGGCTGCTCGCGAAGATCGCCACCACGCTCGACGTGCTCTCCGGCGGGCGGGCCTCGCTGGGCGTCGGCGCGGCCTGGTACGACCGTGAGCACGAGGGGCTGGGCGTCGCGTTCCCGTCGACGGCCGAGCGGTTCGAGCGGCTGGAGGAGACGCTGCGGATCTGTCTGCAGATGTGGGATCCGGACCACGACGGCCCCTTCGAGGGCCGGCACTACCGGCTGGCCGAGACCCTGTGCGTCCCGGCCCCGGTGAGCGCCCCGCACCCGGAGATCCTGATCGGCGGCGGGGGCGAGCGCAAGACGCTGCGGCTGGTCGCCCGGTACGCGGACGCCTGCAACCTGTTCGCCTCCTCGCCCGAGGAGGTCCGGCACAAGCTCGACGTCCTGCGCGGGCACTGCGAGACCGAGGAACGCGACTACGACACGGTCCTGAAGACGATCACCTACTCCGGCGACGCGGCCACCGGCGGCGACCTCGACGAGCTCCTGCGCGATCTCACGGGCTACACGAAGCTCGGCATCGACACGGTGATCCTCGCGCCCCGGCTCGGCGAGACGGCCGGGTGGATCGAGCGCTTCGTCGCGCCCGCCGTCGTACGGCTCGCCGAGCTGGACTGAGCCGCGGCACGCCGAAGGGGCCGCAGCCCGTCCGCGGGCTGCGGCCCCTCCGGGACGTCGTACGGCGCCGGGGTCAGGCGGCGACGGGCTCGCCCGCGTGGCCGTGCAGACGGGCCACGACCTCGGTCAGCTGGGCGGCGACCTCGGCGTCGTCCACCGGGTGGGTCTCGGCGAAGCGCTGCACCGAGCCGGGGATCGCCAGCTTGATGTCCTCGATCACCGTGCCGCCCGCGATGCCCACGGCCTTGCGGGTCTCGTCCTGCGCCCACTCGCCGCCGAACTGGCCGAAGGCGGTGCCGACCACGGCGACGGGCTTGCCGCCGAAGGCGCCGGCGCCGTAGGGGCGGGACAGCCAGTCGATGGCGTTCTTCAGGACGCCCGAGATGGTGCCGTTGTACTCGGGCGAGAAGAGCAGGAAGGCGTCGGCGGACCGCGCGGCCTCGCGCAGCTTCGCGGCGGCGGCCGGGACCGCGCCCTCGACGTCGAGGTCCTCGTTGTAGAACGGGATGTCGGCCAGGCCCTCGAAGACGTCGACCTCGGCGCCCTCGGGGGCGAGCTTGACGGCCGCTTCGGCGAGCTGACGGTTGTGCGAACCGGCGCGAAGGCTGCCGACGAGCGCGAGGATGCGAACAGACATGGGTACTCCCAGGGGGCGGAAACACTGCCGTAATATCCGGACCGAGGTCCGTTTAATGTTCTAGCACTCTAACCGGACCGCGGTCCAGTTTCATCCCGGGTGCTTTACGCTGTGTTCATGTCCGCCGTTCTGCCGCCCTTCCGGAAGCCCGAGGAGAGCGCCGACGGGCCCGAGCTGTTGCAGCTCGGGTCGGCCGGCTCGGAGCCGTGTCTGCGGGCCGACGCGGCCCGCAACCGGGCCCGACTGCTCGACGCCGCCGCCCGGCTGATCGCCGAGCACGGCGCGGCCGGGGTGACGATGGAGGCGGTGGCGGCCGCGGCGAACGTGGGCAAGGGCACGGTGTTCCGCCGCTTCGGCGACCGCACCGGGCTGCTCACGGCGCTTCTGGACCACTCGGAGAAGAAGTTCCAGGCCGCCTTCCTGGCCGGACCCGCGCCGCTGGGGCCGGGAGCCCCGCCCGCAGAGCGGCTGCGCGCCTTCGGCCACGCCTCCCTGCGCCGCACGGTCGACGAACTCGATCTGCAGCTGGCGGCCGAGCCCGCCGCCGACCGTCGTTTCCGGGTGCCGGCCGGCCATGTCCAGCGCCGCCACGTCATGCTCCTGCTCCAGCTGGCGCTGCCCGGCGCGGACTGCGAGCTGCTCGCGCACACGCTGATGGGGTACCTCAACGCCGTACTCGTCCACCACCTCACCCGGCAGTGCGGGATGCCGCTGGAGCGGCTGGAGAACGGGTGGAACGACCTGGTCGACCGGGTGACGTCGACTCAGGGCTGAGCTCAGGGCTGTGCTCAGGGTTGCGTCGTGAACAGGTCCAGCACGGCCTGTGGGGCGTCCTCGGCGAACAGGGCGACGCCCAGTACGTCACGAACATGTTCGTTGACGGCTCATCAAGTCATACCGTCCCCCGCCTGAACCCCGGCTCACAGGTTCTGCCAAGATGCGTCACGTCATGGTGCAGATACCGAACCCGCCCGCGCCGACGAAGTCGCCGGCGCCGCGCCCCGTGCCCACGAGCGCCGACGTGGCCCGCCTGGCCGGCGTCTCGCGCGCGACCGTCTCCTACGTCCTGAACAACACCAGCGCCGTACGCATCAGCGAGCCCACCCGCCGCCGCGTCCACGAGGCCGCCAAGGAACTCGGGTACGTGCCGCACGCGGCCGCCCGCAGCCTGCGCGCCGGACACAGCCGTATGGTCCTGATGCCCGCCCCGCCCGTGCCCGCGGGCCCGCTCTACAGCCAGTTCGTGCACGACTTCCAGGGGGCGCTCAGCCGTCTCGACTACATCGTCGTCCAGTACGGCGCCAGCGGGCTGCGCGGCGACGACGCGGCCCGCGCCTGGGCCGAGCTGAGGCCGGTCGCCGTCCTGGTGCCCGGGCCCGGCCTCGGCCCGGAGGGCGTCGCCGTCCTCAAGCGCTCCGGCGCCCGGGCCGTGGTGACCCTCAGCTCCGAGAGCGTCGAGGGCGCCCACGGGCTGCTCATGGACCACGCCGGCGTCGGCAGGAGCGCCGCCGGGCATCTGTACGCCCGCGGCCGGCGCCGGATCGGCGTCGTCGTCCCCGAGGAGCGCGGCATGGAGATGTTCGCCGGGCCGCGGCTGGCCGGCGCCCGCGAGGCCCTGCACGGCACGGACGCCGCCGTCACCGAGCTGCCCCTGGCCTACACCGAGGAGTCCGCGGCCGCCCTCGCCGCCCGCTGGCCGGACCTCGGCCTGGACGCCGTCTTCGCCTACAACGACGAGTACGCCATGCTGCTGATGCGGGCCCTGCAGGACGAGGGCGTGCGGATCCCGGAGGACGTGGCCGTGATCGGCGCCGACGACCTGCTGCTCGGCCGGCTGCTGCGGCCCCGGCTCAGCACCGTCCGCATAGCGCTGCCCTCCGGCCGCGACCTCGCCGGGCTGGTCGACCGGGCGGTGCGCAACCCGGGCGGCGCACCCGAGTCGCACGAGCTGTTCGGAGCCACGGTGGTGCACCGCGACTCCAGCTGACCTACGGTCTCAGGGGAGCGGTCTCGAGGGAGCGGTCTCAGGGGAGGCGTGTCCATGCACACCACGGTCGGCATCGTCGGCGGCGGCCCCGCCGGACTGCTCCTGGCCCGGCTGCTGCACCGCGTCGGCGTCGACTGCGTGGTCCTGGAGAGCATGACCCGCGCCCATGTCGAGCGGCGGCAGCGGGCCGGGATGCTGGAACAGGGCACCGTCGAGGCCCTGCGCGCGGCCGGCGCCGCCCACCGGCTCGACGTCGAGGGCCTGGTCCACCACGGCATCGAGCTGCGCTTCGACCGCACGCGCCACCACATCGACTTCCCGGCCCTCACCGGCGGCCGCACCGTCACCGTCTACGCCCAGACGGAGATCGTGAAGGATCTGATCGCGCTCCAACTAGCCCACGGGCCACGCCTGTTGTTCGAGGCGCGGGCGCTGGCGGTCGAGCGGCCCGACAGCGGGGCGCCGGTCGTGCGGTTTCTGCGCGAGGGCCGCGAGGAGACCCTCGTGTGCGAATGGGCGGTCGGCTGCGACGGCTCCCACGGCATCGCCCGCGACGCCTTCCCGGCCGCCGCCGTGCGGACCTACACGCACGACTACCCGTACTCCTGGCTCGGCGTGCTCGCCGATGTGCCGCCCTCCTGCGACGAGTTGGTCTATGCCCGGCACGAACGCGGCTTCGCCCTGCACAGCATGCGCTCGCCGAAGGTATCCCGGCTCTACCTCCAGGTCCCCAACGGGACGAAGGCGGAGGACTGGCCGGACGACCGGGTCTGGGACGAGCTCGACGCCCGCTTCGCCGTCGACGGCGACTGGACCCTGCGCCGCGGCCCGATCACCGCCAAGTCCGTGACCCCGATGCGCAGTCAGGTCCACGAGCCGATGCGCCACGGCCGGCTGCTGCTCGCCGGGGACGCCGCCCACATCGTCCCGCCGACCGGCGCGAAGGGACTCAACCTCGCCGTCTCCGACGTCCGGATCCTCGCCGCCGGCTTCGCCGAACTGCACGCCACCGGTTCCGCCCGGATACTGGACCAGTACTCGGAACTGTCCCTTCAGCGCGTGTGGCAGGCGACCCGATTCTCCTATGACATGACTAGGATGTTGCACGCTCAACCAGACGGGGATGCGTTCGACCATCGGATGCAGCTCGCCCGGCTGCGCCGGATCACCGCATCCCGCCACGCCGCCGCCGAACTGGCGGCGAACTACACGGGACTTCCGCTCCCTCTGTGAGCCGAGCCGCGAACCGAGTCGCGGACGTCCCGCGGGTCACCGATCGGAGAGCCTTCATGCCGCTGCTCGACCCCCAGACCTGGCAGAACTCCCAGAACGTCCAGAACGGCCGGACCTCGCCGTACACCGTCACCGAACCGGCCACCGGCGACCCCCTGGGCACCGTCGTCCTGGCCGGGCCCGAGGGCGTCGCCCCGGCCGCCGAGGCCGCCCGCGCCGCGCAGACCGAGTGGGCCCGCGCCCCGCACTTCGTCCGCGCCGCAGTGCTGCGCAGGGCCGGCGACCTGTTCTCCGCCCACGCCGACGAACTGCGCGAGTGGATCGTCCGCGAGTCCGGATCCATCCCCGGCAAGGCGGACTTCGAACTGCACGTCGCCGCCCAGGAGTGCTACGAGGCCGCCGCCCTCGCCTCCCGCCCGGCCGGCCAGGTCCTGCCCAGCGAGGCACCGCGCCTGTCCTACACCAGGCGGGTGCCCGTCGGCGTGGTCGGCGTGATCGCCCCGTTCAACGCCCCGCTGATCCTGTCCATCCGCTCCGTCGCGCCCGCCCTCGCCCTCGGCAACGCGGTCGTCCTCAAGCCGGACCCGCGCACGGCCGTGTGCGGCGGACTGGCCCTGGCCGCCGTCTTCGCCGAGGCCGGTCTCCCCGAGGGCCTGCTCCAGGTGCTGCCGGGCGGCGCCGAGACGGGCGCGGCCCTGGTCGCCGACCCGCGCATCCCGGTGATCTCCTTCACCGGCTCCACCGCCGCGGGCCGCGCGGTCGGCGAGGCCGCCGGACGCCACCTCAAGCGCGCCCATCTGGAACTCGGCGGCAACTCCGCCCTGATCGTGCTGGAGGACGCCGACCTCGACGCGGTGATCTCCACGGCCGCCTGGGGCTCCTTCTTCCACCAGGGCCAGATCTGCATGACCACCGGCCGCCACCTGGTGCACGCCTCGCTCTACGAGGAGTACGTCGAGCGCCTCGCCGCCAAGGCCGACGCGCTGGCCGTCGGCGACCCGCACCGCGCCCAGGTCCACCTCGGCCCGCTCATCGACGGCGGCCAACTCGCCAAGGTGCACGGCCTGGTGGAGGCCAGCACCGCCGCGGGCGCGAAACTCGCCGCGGGCGGCACCCACGAGAACCTCTTCTACCGGCCGACGGTCCTCGCCGCCGTCGACGACACCACCCCCGCCTACGCCGAGGAGGTCTTCGGCCCGGTCGCCCCCGTACGGTCCTTCACCACCGTCGACGAGGCGGCCGCCCTGGCCGCGCACAGCACCTACGGCCTCTCCCTGGGCATCGTCACCCGCGACCCCGCCCGCGGCCTGGACCTCGCCGAACGCATCCCCACCGGCATCGTGCACATCAACGACCAGACGGTGAACGACGAGGCCGTCGCCCCCTTCGGCGGCGTCGCCGCCTCCGGCACCGGCGCCCGCTTCGGCGGCGAGGCCAACCTGGAGGCCTTCACCGACGTGCGCTGGACGACGGTACGGGGCGACGTGGCGTCGTACCCGTTCTAGGAGGCCGGGATCACTCGGCCTGGGCGGCCTGGGACTGCTGCTCCTCGACCGACTTGCGGACCTCGTCCATGTCCAGCTTGCGCGCCTGCTCGATGACGTCCGTCAGGGCGGCCTCGGGCAGGGCGCCCGGCTGCGCGAACACGGCGACCCGGTCACGGACGATCATCAGCGTCGGGATCGACTGGATGCCGAAGGCCGCGGCCAGCTCCGGCTGCGCCTCGGTGTCCACCTTGCCGAACACCAGGTCCGGGTTGGCCTCGGCGGCCTTGTCGTAGACCGGTGCGAACTGACGGCACGGGCCGCACCAGGACGCCCAGAAGTCGATCAGGACGAAGTCGTTGTCCGTGACCGTCTGGTCGAAGTTCTCCTTGGTGAGCTCCACGGTGCTGCTCATGACCTGAATCCCTCTTCCCTGTGTGGGGGTGAAACCGTCCGGCACAACACGGCTGCCCGGACACGTATTCCGCGCCCCTACCCGTGTGGCCTCCCCGCACACCACCCACCAGACTGACCCCATGACGGAAACGGAATCGACGCCAGTGAACAACCTTGAACACCTTGAGTACGACGTGGTGGTGCTCGGGGCCGGACCCGTGGGGGAGAACGTCGCCGACCGCACCCGCGCGGCCGGTCTCACCACCGCGGTCGTGGAGAGCGAACTGGTCGGCGGCGAGTGCTCCTACTGGGCCTGCATGCCCAGCAAGGCCCTGCTGCGCCCGGTCATCGCCCGCGCCGACGCCCGCCGCGTGCCCGGCCTGAGCCAGGCGGTCCAGGGTCCCCTCGACGCGGCCGCGGTCTTCGCCCACCGCAACTACTACACCTCCGACTGGCACGACGAGGGTGCGGCCCAGTGGCTGGAGACCATCGACGCCGACCTCTTCCGCGGCCACGGCCGGCTGGCGGGCCCGCGCACGGTGACCGTGGGCGACAAGACCCTCACCGCCCGGCACGCCGTCGCCGTCTGCACCGGCACCCGCGCCGTCCTGCCCGACCTGCCGGGCCTCGCCGCCGTCGGGCCCTGGACCAGCCGCGAGGCCACCAGCGCCCAGAAGGTCCCCGGCCGGCTGGTCGTGGTCGGCGGCGGAGTCGTCGCGGCCGAGATGGCCACCCTCTACCAGGCCCTCGGCGCACAGGTCACCCTCCTCGTGCGGGGCAAGGGCCTGCTGCCCCGCATGGAGTCCTTCGCCGGCGAACTGGTCGCCGAAGCCCTCACGGAGGCCGGGGCCGACGTCCGCACCGGCGCCTCCGTCGCGTCGGTGACCCGCGAGAACGGCACGGTCGTCGTGGTCACGGCCGTAGGCGAGCGGATAGAGGCCGACGAGATCCTCTTCGCCACCGGACGAGCCCCGCGCACCGATGACATCGGCCTCGACACGATCGGCCTGGAGCCCGGCTCCTGGCTGACGGTCGACGACAGCCTGCGCGTCACCGGCCACGACTGGCTCTACGCGGTCGGCGACGCCAACCACCGCGCCCTCCTCACCCACCAGGGCAAGTACCAGGCCCGCATCGCCGGCGCCGCGATCGCCGCCCGGGCCGCGGGCGGCGCCAGCCCGGACGACGGCCCGGACACCGGCCCCTGGGGCGCGTACTCCGCCACAGCCGACCACCACGCCGTCCCCCAGGTCGTCTTCACCGACCCCGAGGCGGCCGCGGTCGGCCTCTCCCTGGCGGAGGCGCAGCAGTCCCGCCGCCGCGTCCGCGCCGTCGACGTCGACATGTCCTCCGTCGCCGGCGCCGGCCTCTACGCCGACGGCTACCGCGGCCGCGCCCGCATGGTCGTCGACCTGGACCGCGAGACCCTCCTCGGCGTCACCTTCGTCGGACCCGGCGTCGGCGAACTGATCCACTCCGCGACCGTCGCCGTCGCGGGCGAGGTCCCGATCGGCAGGCTGTGGCACGCCGTGCCGTCGTACCCGACGATCAGCGAGGTGTGGCTGCGGCTGCTGGAGGCGTACCGCGGATAGCGGGGGACGGCGCCGGACGGCGCCGGACACGGCCGACGGGAAGAGGTGCCGGGATGAGCGAGGTGCGCGTGTCGCCGAGGGACCTCGGAGCCCCCGGGGGCTCCGAGGTCCAGGTGTCGCTCGGCGACGAGGTCGTCGTGGACCTGCCGGAGAACGCCGGCACGGGCTACCTGTGGTCGGTCCGGCGCGTCGAGGGCGGCCTCGAGGTGACCGGCAGCGCGTACGAGCCTCCCGGGCGGCCGCTGCCCGGGGCCGGCGGCAGACGGGTCGTGCGCGTGCGGCCCACCGAGGTGGGGGAAGGGCTGGTGCACCTCGTCCTGAAACGGCCCTGGGAGGACGAGGTGCGGGACCGGCTCAGCCTCCGGGTCACCACAGGTAGATCTCGTGCACCATCCCGTCCGCCTCCTCGCGGAAGGTGATCGGCCGCCCCGTCTGCCGGGCCTGGGACGCCAGCGCGGCCAGCGCCGTGAAGGCGGCGTCGGAACCGTTGTGGATCTTCTTCCAGGCGCCGCCCTTGACGTGCAGGTGGGCGTTGCGGGGCTGGTCCATGCACCACAGGGCGTCGACCATGACGTTCTGGGTCCAGACGCCCGTGGCGGATCCGCCGGCCTCGACGGTGCGCATGGCCTGCTCGGTCGCCCGGGCGTCGGGGTGCACCAGCGGCCGGGCCTCGCCGGCGACCGTCTCCTCGAACCGGGCCGCCATGGCGTCGGTCCTCGGCCTGCCGAACCCGGTGACCGGGATCGCCGACATGCCCACCTCCACGCCCGGCGGCGGCATGACCGGCCTGCCCGCACCGCCGTCCAGGGCGGCCGTCGTGTCGTATCCGGTGCGCGCCCCCGCGGAGGGCGCCTCCCGTGTGCGCATCTGCTGCGGACTCATCGTGGATCACTCCTGCCGTCGGGTGCCGTCTCGTCGCTCATCGGGGTCTCACCAGGCGTACGTCGGGTCTCACCAGGCGTACATCTGTCGGACGCTGCCGGCGTCCTCGAACAGGCCCACCTTGGCGCCGGCCGCCTTGGACGCGGCGAGTTCGGCGAGCATCGTCGCGTCGGTCGCGGCCGCGTCGCCGCCGAGGCTCAGCCAGCCGCGCAGTTCCCCGTAGGCCCATACGTTGGCCTCGGCCTCGTTGCTCCACAGCCCGAGGATGCGCTGGTCCTCGAGCCAGGCGCGCAGGCTGACGCCCTGGACGCCGCAGGTGTGCCAGCTCTCGATGCCGCACTCGCCGTAGCCCATGCGGAAGAAGCCGTGCTCGCCCCAGTCGGTGCCCCAGCTGTTCTTGGCGATCCAGCAGGACTGCGCGTCGTCGTAGCCGACCAGACAGACGCAGTGACCGCCGGCGAGCTGGTCGGACTGCGGCCGGTAGACGCCGCCCCCGTAGCTGAAGAAGTCCTGGTAGACGAAGAAGCAGGCGACGGCCGAGCCGTAGGCGGCGATGCCGCGTTTGATGGCGGCGGGATCGTTGGTGTCGTTCGTCCAGTTCACCACGTTGGCGCGGCGGTTGGGCCAGTCCGGGTTGAGCTTGGCGCTGTCCTGGTTCCTCGGCGTGTAGGGGAAGTAGTCGTCGAAGGCGATGCCCGAGTCGCGGGCCTTCTCCAGCAGCGGTTCCGGGAGCCAGCCGGTGTCGCAGGTGGCTCCGGCCTCCCTGCCGTACCCGAAGAACGCGTGGGCCTCGGAGAAGTCGGCCGGGAGGTGGGGCGCACGGTCGACGTAGCGGGCCACGTGCTCCATCGTCGCGACCGTGCCGAACGCGACACAGGACCCGCAGTCCTTCTGGTCCTTGACGGGGGTCGTGTAGTCCAGGCCCCCGATGTCGCGCAGGTCGAACGCCGACGGCAGGTCCGTCGCCGCCGCGGCCTCCTGGGCGGCGATCAGGTGCTGGTCCCGAGAGGCCATGATCTCGGCGTGCTCGGCCTCGTCGACCGGCACGCCGAGTCGGTTGACGCGCTCCTGCTCGGTCAGTCGCGTCATGGCGTTGCCGGTCGAACGCCAGGGGTTGCCGGCCTGTTCCAGAGTCGCTCTGAGCTCTGCCAGATCGATCGGTTCGTTCACGGGCATGGCGAACGCCTTTCACACTCGGGGGACGCGCAGCAGCAGACGGGCCGGGTCGGCGCCGTGCGCGGTGACGCTCGTCTCCGCGAACCTGCCGTCCGACGTCCTGCACTGCACGAGGTAGACGCCGTCGCTGCGGACGGAGAGCGCGAAACTCCCGTCGGCGGCGGACAGCACCGCGATGTCGGGATACGGCTCGGGTCCGCCGGCGAGGTACACGGTGGCGTCCGCGACGGGAGCGCCGGTCGTGTCCTGCACGACTCCGGTGACGAGCCGCGTCGACTCGGGGTGGGGCACCGGCCCTCACGCGGTCCAGGACAGCAGGTTGTCGTAGACGGGGCCGGTGATCCTGGTCCCGGAGTTGGTGGTCGCGCCGCCGTAGGCGTGGACCGCGATGCCGTACCGGCCGCCGTTGACGATGCGGTACACGGCGCTGCCGCTCTGGCCGCCCGCGGTGTCGATGTCGTAGTACACCTTCAGCGGGTTCACCGAGCTGATGGAGCGGCCGTCGTACCACTGGGTCCCCGGGGGCTTGTCGCCCGGGTATCCGGAGATGTTGCCGACCGACTTGAGCAGGTCCGCGTCCGGCCACGCACCGAACCCGAACCAGCCGGTGGTGGAGCCCAGTTCCGTGGGGATGATGATGGTGCCGTAGTCGTAGTTCTCGTCGCCGGAGTCGGTCCAGCCGCGTACCGAGCGGAAGTTGGTGCTGGTGACGGAACCGAAGGGCAGCGCCGTGCCGTTGCGGCCGGGCATGACCTGGATGCTCTTGACCCAGCCGTCCTGTCCGGGCACACCGCTGTTCTTGATGTGCACGACGTGTCCGGCCGTCGCCAGCGTGTGCGGCCCGATGAACCAGCCGGTGCCGATCCAGCGGGAGCCGTCCGCGGCGGTGATCAGCAGCGAGGCGTGCGCCCGCCACGGGTAGATCGAGGTGTCCATGATCTGGGCGCGGTCGTCCGGCCCGTGAACGGTCTCGGCCACCGGATGCGCCGGGCCGAACGACGCCTCGCCGATGTCCCGCAGCGCGGCGGTGGGCGCCGTCCACAGGTCGGGCGGCAGCGTGTCGTACTCGGGGCGTCGATAGCCCTCCACCTGTTCCAGACCGCTCGAACCCGGTTGGGCGGCGGTTCCCTGCACGCCCTCCGACGGGGGGCGGAAGAGCGGCTGTTCGGCGGCCAGCGCCGACAGCTCTTCGGGCTGGTTCGATACGGGCGTGTGTTGATCGCGCGTCATGTCCATGGGTCCTTCCGGTCGGAGGCCTGTGCTCCCTGCGGGAAGCGCGGAGGGACGGGGAGGGGCCGACGGGGCCGACGAAGCCGGCAGGGCTGACCGGACGGTCAGGATCAGGAACGGGGATCAGGAACGGGGATCAGGAACCAGGATCAGGAGCGCCTGCTGTGGCGCTGCTTCGGCACACACGGGGCCCGAACTCCCTCATCAGCCACGATAGGCCCATTCGGGTGATCTGGCATCAGCGGCCGAAACCAGCCGAAACCGGGGGAGTCGGGGGACCGGGGAAACTGGGGAAGTGGGCGAACTGGGGGAAGTGGGGAATCGAGGGAACTGAGGGAGCCGGCGGAGCCGGGCGGTCAGCCGGGCAGCTCGAAGCCCAGCTCCCGCGCGGCCCGCGCCGGCGTCGGGGCCGCCCAGCGCTCCAGCACGGCCTGGTTGGCGGCGAGCGAGCGCAGCTCGGCCCGGTCGAGGTAGAGCGCGCCGTCGAGGTGGTCCGTCTCGTGCTGGACGATCCGCGCGGGCCAGCCGGCGAACACCTCGTCCAGCGCCCGGCCGTGCTCGTCCTCGCCGGTCAGCCGCACCTCGGCGGGCCGGGACACCACGGCCTGATAGCCGGGCACGCTCAGACAGCCCTCGAAGAACGCGGCGCGCACCTCGCCGACCGGCTCGTACGACGGGTTGACCAGGACCCGGAACGGCTGGGGCGTCCGGCCGCGGGCCAGCCGCACCTCCTCCGGCACCGGCGCCGGGTCCTCGATGACTGCGATCCGCAGCTCCACGCCGACCTGCGGTGCGGCGAGGCCGACGCCCGGCGCCGCGTGCATCGTGACGCGCAGGGCCTCGACGAAGCGGGCCAGCAGAGCGGGGGCTAGCTGTCCGTCGTAGCGCTCGGTTCCGGTGCGCAGGACTGGGTCGCCGGCCGCGACGATGGGCAACGGGCCGCCGGGGGCGAGGAGTTCCTCGATGCGCTCGGCAAGGGGCGCGCGGGGACTGGGAGATGCCATCGGGCCAGCATGCCATGGCGGCCCATGTGATGCAGGTCACTTGAGGTGGCGGGAACTCGGCCGGGTCCCGCCCCGACTACTGGAGCGTCACGGCTGAAAAGCGTCCCCCTGACCCCGGAGAAGCCCGCCGATGTCCACCGCTCCCCCGACCCTCACGGACGAGGCCCCGCAAGCGGCCCCCGCGCCGAAGTCCCCCGGCCCGTGGGCCCCGTTGCGCCCCCTGGTTCTGCGTCTGCACTTCTACGCCGGTCTGCTCGTCGCCCCGTTCCTGCTGGTCGCAGCCGTCACCGGGTTCCTGTACGCCGGCGCGTTCCAGGCCGAGAAGCTCGTGTACTCCCATGAGCTGACCGTCCCGGTGGGCGACACGAAGCTGCCCGTCTCCGAGCAGGTGGACGCCGCCCGCAAGGCCCACCCCGAGGGCACGGTCGCCGCCGTACGGCCCGCCCCGGAGGCCGACGCCACGACCCGGGTGATGCTGTCCGGCGTCGAGGGCGTCGACCCCGCCCACACCCTCGCCGTGTTCGTCGACCCCTACACCGGCGAGGTGCGCGGCGCCCTGGAGCAGTACGGCTCGACCGGGGCGCTGCGGCTGCGCACCTGGATCGACGAGTTCCACCGCGACCTGCACCTCGGCGAGAACGGCCGCCTCTACAGCGAGTTCGCCGCGAGCTGGCTGTGGGTGATCGCGGGCGGCGGTCTGGTGCTGTGGTTCTCCCGCCGGCGCGCCCTGCGCAAGGTGCGGGGCGCCAGCGGACGGCGCCGCACGCTCGGGCTGCACGGCACGGTCGGGGTGTGGACGGCCGTCGGCTTCATCTTCCTGTCCGCGACCGGGCTGACCTGGTCGACGTACGCGGGCGCCAACATCGACGAACTGCGCACCTCCCTCGGCCAGGCCACCCCGTCGGTCTCGGCGGCGGCGAGCGGCGGCGAGCACGCCGGACACGACACGGCCGCCGGCTCCGGAGGGGACGCCGAACACGGCGTCGGCCTCGACAAGATCCTGGCCGCCGCGCGCGCCGAGGGCCTCGGCGACCCGGTCGAGATCGTCCCGCCCGCGGACGCCTCCTCCGCCTACGTCGTCAAGCAGGTGCAGCGCAGCTGGCCCGAGAAGCAGGACGCGGTCGCGGTCGACCCGACCACCGGCGAGGTCACCGACGTACTGCGGTTCGCCGACTACCCGCTGCTCGCCAAGCTGACCCGCTGGGGCATCGACCTGCACACCGGCGTCCTGTTCGGCCTGGTCAACCAGCTCGCGCTCATGCTGCTCGCGCTGGCCCTGATCCTGCTGATCGTGTGGGGCTACCGCATGTGGTGGCAGCGCGGCCGCGGCAACGCCTTCGGCCGCCCCATCCCGCGCGGCGCCTGGGCACAGGTCCCGCCGTACGTCCTGGTCCCGCTGATGGCCGCGATCGCCGTCCTCGGCTACTTCGTTCCGCTCCTGGGCATCCCGCTCGCCGGGTTCCTGGTGGCGGACGTGGTGCTGGGCGAGATCGCGCACCGGCGCAAGGCGTCCGTCTGACGGTCCGATGGTCAGACGGTCGGACGGTCTGCGTGCACGACGAAGGGCCCGGCGGTGACGATCGCCGCCGGGCCCTTCGTCGTGCGTGGTGCGTCGTACCGCCTCGGAGCTGTGCCTCAGGCCTCCGGGAAGTCCCCCGCCAGTGCCGAGGCCAGCCGCAGATGCGGTCCCGCCTCCTCGCGGCGGCCCTGCCGTTCCAGGGTGCGGCCCAGCATCAGCCGGGCGTAGTGCTCCACCGGGTCGCGCTCGACGATCGTGCGCAACTCGGTCTCGGCGCGGTGGAGTTGGGCCGAGTGGTAGTAGGAGCGGGCCAGCAGCAGCCGCGGTCCGGTCTGCTCCGGCACCTCTTCGACCAGCCCGACCAGGACCCGCGCGGCGGCGGCGTAGTCCTTGGCGTCGAAGAACAGCTGCGCCCTCTCCCAGCGCTCGGCCGCGCTTCCGTGGGCGTAGTACCCGCTCTCGCTGTTCGTGTCGTTCGTGGTGTCCACTCGTGACCTCCTCCTTCGACGGTCACAACCAGTCGTGCTGGTTGAATATTCCACTACTCGTCGGCGGCGAGCGGCGCCTCGAGGGGTACGTCGAGCGGTACGTCGAGGGGTACGTCGAGGAGGACCGCCAGTTCGGCGGTGAACGTCCGGGTCCGTGGGCCGTCCAGGCCGCCGAGGGGCTCCAGCAGGCGCTCCAGCAGCCCCTGGACGACCGTGACGGCCCGCCGGGTGACGTCCTCGCCCCGCTCGGTGAGCGCCAGCTGCACGGCGCGTGGGTCGCGCGGGTCCCGGGCGCGCTCGATCAGGCCGGCGGACTCCAGGGCGCGCGCGAGCTTCGAGACGTAGAGCGGCTCGAGGCCGGTGTGGTCGGCGAGGCGGCGCTGACTGGGACGCTCGCCGTCGCGCTGCATGCCGTACAGCGAGGCCACCAGCGAGTACTGCGCGTGGGTGAGCCCGAGGGGGGCCACCGCCCGGTCGACCGCCACGCGCCACTTCGTCGACAGCCGCCACACCAGGAAACCGGGCGTCGCCCGTTCGGAACCCTTGCTCATGGTCGATAGATTACATGGCTAGTATTTTTGGCCCGCATCGGCCGCATCGGCCGCATCGGCCGCATCGGCCGCATCGGCCGTATCGGCCGTATCAAGGGAAGGCCCAGCCGGCCCTGCTCGTCAACGCGACCGGCGACCCGCGCACCACCTACGAGAGCGCGCGGACAGTGCGCCGCATGTGGCCCTCGTCCCGTCTGGTCACCCTCCGCGGCGCGGACCAGCACGCCGTGCACGGCGTCTTCGGCAGCGAATGCGTCGACACCACCGTCAACACCTACCTCGCCACCGGCCATCTGCCGCCCACGGACCTCGCCTGCGACCGGCCTTCCGGGTGAGAGCACGCCAGCAGCCGTCGCTGCGGAGCGCCGCCGCGCCTCGGTTCATCGGACGCGCGGGACAGGAAGGAGACCTCGATGCCGGGCATGGGCTCCATGGTCCGGCTGAACCGGTGACCCAGGGGACCCTTTCCCATTCATTCGCGGAGCGCCTTGAGCTGCAGGGCCAGTACGAGCCGTACGTCCGCGTCGGCGAGGTCGATGCCGGCCGCCTCCTCGATCTTGGTGAGGCGGTAGCGGAGGGTGTTGGTGTGGACGTGCAGCTGCTCCGCGGCGGCGCGGACGTTGCCCTGGTGCTTCAGCCAGGCGTGCAGGGTCGGGACGTAGTCCGTGCCGTGGGCGGTGTCCTGTTCCTGGAGGCGTCGCAGCGGGGTGACGCTCTCCAGGTCGGCGACCACCGCGGGTTCCAGGACGCGGATGAGGGCGGCGCGGGCCCAGCAGTCGTCGAAGGCGAGCGGCTCGCCGGGTTCGGGGGCGAGGCGGGCGACGGCCAGGGCGCGCTCGGCCTCCTTGCGGGAGCGCGGCAGGTCGCCCTGGCCGTCGGCGGCCGAGCCGACGCCGGCGTACACCGGCACCCGGTCGCGTCCCATGCCGCCGAGCAGGTCCCGTAGCCATGAGTGGACCAGTTCGGCGGAGGGCTCGCGGGGCCGGGCGACCGTGAGGACGAGATACCAGAGGTTGGACAACTGGCCTGCGTGGACCGTGAGTTCAGGCCCCCGCTGGGTCAGGGCCAGCGCCTGTTCCAGGCGGGAGCGGGCGACGGCGCGTTCGGCCGGGTCGTGCGGGGCCAGGGCCAGCGAGGCGACCCAGTGGGCCCCGGGCGGCAGTTCGACCGCGTCCGAGGAACCGGTCACCGCGGGACTGCCGTGCAGCAGGACGGCCAGCTGCTCCATCTCGACGCGATGACTGCGGTAGTCCTCGGTACGGCGGCGCATGAGCTGCACGGCGACGCGCTGCGCAACCTGGGCGAAGGCGGCGGTCTGCTGCGCGTCGGGCCGGTCGGCCACGGCCCACATCGTGCCCAGCCCGAAGCTCCCGGCCCGCAGTCCCACCGCGAGCCGGTCGGCGGCCCCCTCGCCGACTCCCCGCACGGGGACGGGCGTATCGCTGCGGGCGACCTCCTGGGGGATGCCGCGGGCCGCGAGCGCCCGGCCGAAGTCGGCAGGGGCACGGCGGTTCATGAGGGTCTCGGTCCGTACGGCGTCACCGCCCCGCTGGTCGCTGGAGTAGGCGAGGAGCCAGCCGCGCGGGTCCTCGACGGTGACCGGGCCGCCGACGGCGGTGGCCGCGAGGTCCGCGAGCGCGAAGAGGTCGCCGGTCCGGTCCTCCCCGGCCTCGGAGGGTTCGGCGTGTTCGGCGATCGTGCCCTGGATCAGGGCCGCGGCCTGGAGCCAGTCGATCCCGTCGTCCAGGACCAGCACCGCGCAGCCGTGTTCGGCGGCGGCGCCGAGCACCTCGGTGTCGTCCTCGACGCGGCACTTGACGGCCAGTGCGGCGGAGGTTCCGCGGAGCGTGCGCAGCAGTGCGGCGACCGCCGCCGTCTCGTGCGCGCCGACGGCCAGCAGGATCTCCCCGCGTGCCGAGGCCTGTGCGGCTCCGGGCTCGTGGATGCGGACGCCGCCGACGGCGAGCGACGGTTCGGGGAGCAGCACGGCCCGCAGGACGTCGCTGCCGAGGGCGGTGACCAGGGAGTCGAGGGTGCCGCTCATGGGTGGCTTCCTGTCGGATCCGGTGTCGGGAAGGCCTCGCACAGGCTTCAGATCGCGGTCATGCCGCCGTCCGCGACCACGGCGGACCCGGTCATGAAGGTGGAGAGGTCGGAGGCCAGGAACAGGGCGACCGAGGCGATCTCGTCGGGCCGGCCCTCCCGCCCGATCGGCTGCCAGTCCGGCAGCGACTCCCGTACGGCGTCGATGCCGCCCATGCGCTCCGCGTGCGCCAGGTTGATAGGGGTGTCGACCCAGCCGGGGCAGACGCAGTTGCACCGTACGCCCATCGTGGCGAAGTCCCGGGCGACGGCCTTGGTGAGCATCAGGACGCCCCCCTTGCTCGCGGTGTAGCCGGCCAGGACGGGCTCGGCGACCAGGCTGTTGACCGAGCCCATGTTGATGATCGAGCCGCCGCCGGCCCGCAGCAGCGCGGGCACGGCGTACTTGCAGCCGAGGAAGACGCCGCGCAGGTTGACCGCCAGCATGCGGTCGAAGTCCTCGACCGAGGTCTCCAGGACGTTTCCGGGGATGGAGACGGCCGCGTTGTTGACCATGGTGGTGAGGCGTCCCCAGTTCCGCTCGGCCGTCTCCACCGCCGCGGCGACGTCGGCCGGGTCGGAGACGTCCGCGCGCAGCGGCACGACGGCCCCGGGATCCGTGCACAGCTCGGCCGTACGGGCGGCCCCCGCCTCGTCGACGTCCGCCGCGACCACCCGTGCCCCGGCCGCCACGAAGCCGCGGGTGATCGCCCGCCCGATGCCGCTCGCGGCGCCGGTCACGACCGCGACCTTCCCCTCCAGGTCGATCACGCCGGACCGCCGACCCGTTCGGAAGATCCCACGGCGTGGAGAGGGGAGCGTTGGGCAATTGTCCAATGACAGGATGCAGGGCTCACCGCAGCATTGTGGCATCCCCGGGCGTACATCGGGATATACGGACGTGCGTGATTGGCGGATCGACCAACATGCGCCACGGAAAGAGACCCCATGACCTCTCCCACGAGCACGGGCACGAGCACGGGCCGCGTGGCCGGCAAGGTCTGCATCGTCACCGGCGCCGGGTCCGGCATCGGGCGGGCGATCGCCCACCGGCTGGCCGAAGAGGGCGGACGCGTGCTGTGCGCGGACCTGTCGGCCGATGCCGCCGCGCGCACCACGGCCGAGATCACCGGGGCCGGCGGGGTCGCCGAGGCCCACGCGGTCGACGTCTCCTCCAGTGCGGCCGTGGACGGGATGGTCGCGGCCGCCGTGGTGCGCTGGGGCCGCATCGACGTCCTCGTCAACAACGCCGGAGTCAACCTGCCGGGTCTGCTGCACGAGGTGCCCGACGACGTCATCGACCGGACCCTGGACGTCAACGTCAAGGGCCAGCTGTACGGCTGCCGGGCGGTGATCCCGCACATGCTGGCCCAGGGCGGCGGCTCGATCGTCAACATCTCCAGCGTGAACGGGCTTGTCAGCGAGCCCTTCCTCACGGTCTACTCGGCGTCCAAAGGCGCGAGCGTGATGCTGACCAAGGGCGTCGCGCTCGACTACGCCAAGCAGGGCATCCGCTGCAACGTCATCTGCCCGGGCTGGGTCGACACCCCCATCAACCACGCCCACGCCGAACTCCTCGGCGGCCTCGAGCAGGTGTACGACACCATCGACTCCTTCCAGCCGATCGGCCGGCCCGGCGAACCACGCGAGATCGCCAACGTGGCTCTCTTCCTCGCCTCCGACGAGGCCAGCTTCATGACCGGCAGCGTCGTCGCCGTCGACGGCGGCATGACCTCCCAGTAACCCTCGACCCACCCGCAGCCGTACCCCACCCCCCACCCCCGTCCCCATCCAGCACGCCCGTCAAAGGGGTTCCCCATGGCTTCAGAAAAGGTCGAGAAGGCCGGACCGACCGCCGCCGGACCGACCGCGGTGAGCGACGACGAGGCCCGGCTCCACGAGCTGGGCTACGCACAGGAGCTCGAGCGCAGCATGTCGCCGTTCTCCAACTTCGCCGTCTCCTTCACGATCATCTGCATCCTCTCCGGCTGCATGACCCTGTACGGGTTCGGCATGAACACCGGCGGCCCCGCCGTCATGGTGTGGGGCTGGCCGATCGTCGGCCTGCTCACCCTCACCGTGGGCCTCGGCATGGCGGAGGTCTGCTCCAGCTATCCGACCGCCGGCGGCCTCTACTACTGGGCGGCCAAGCTCGCCAAGAGCAACGGCCCCGCCTGGGCCTGGTTCACCGGCTGGTTCAACTTCCTCGGCCAGGTCGCCGTCACCGCGGGCATCGACTTCGGCCTCGCCCAGTTCCTCAACGCCTTCCTGGACCTCCAGTTCGGCTTCGCCGCGACACCCGGTCACACCGTGTTCCTGTTCGGCGTCACCCTCCTGATCCACGCCCTGCTGAACGTGCGCGGAGTCAAGGTCGTCGCCCTGCTCAACAACATCAGCGTCTGGTGGCAGGTCATCGGCGTCGCGGTGGTCGTCCTCGCCCTGATCGTCTTCCCCGGCAAGCACCAGTCCGCGGGCTTCGTCTTCGGCCATTTCGTCAACAACACCGGCTGGGGCTCGGGCCTCTACGTCTCCCTCCTGGGCCTCCTCCTCGCCCAGTACACCCTGACCGGCTTCGACGCCTCCGCCCATATGACGGAGGAGACCCACGACGCCGCCCGCTCCGGCCCGCGCGGCATCGTCAACTCGATCCTGGTCTCGCTGGTCGCCGGCTGGGTCCTGCTGATCGGCGTCACCTTCGCGATCCAGTCCTACGACGGCGCGCTCGGCAGCAGCACCGGGGTGCCGCCCGTGCAGATCTTCCTGGACGCCCTCGGCGCGACCGGCGGCAAGCTGCTCCTGCTCATCGTCATCGGCGCCCAGTTCTTCTGCGGCATGTCCTCGGTGACCGCCAACTCGCGCATGATCTACGCCTTCTCGCGCGACGGCGCCCTGCCCGGCTCCAAGATCTGGCACAAGATCAGCGACCACACCCGTACCCCGACCAACGCGGTGTGGCTCGCCTCCGGCGGCGCGTTCCTCCTCGGCCTGCCCTACCTGATCAACCCCACCGCGTACGCCGCCGTCACCTCCATCGCCGTCATCGGCCTGTTCATCGCGTACGTCATCCCGATCTATCTGCGCCTGCGTCAGGGCGACGACTTCGTGGCCGGACCGTGGAACCTGGGCCGGTGGAGCAAGCCCATCGCCGTCGTCGCCGTCGGGTGGGTGCTGTTCGTGACCGTCCTGTTCATGCTCCCGCAGGTCAGCCCGGTCACCGCGAAGTCCTTCAACTACGCGCCGATCGCGGTGGCGGTCGTCCTCGGATTCGCCGGCGCCTGGTGGGGGCTGTCGGCCCGCACATGGTTCAGCGGTCCCAAGGTCCAGGGCAGCGCGGACGAGCTCGCCGCCATCGAACGGGACCTCATGGGCGGCTGACCCGACCGGCGTCACCGTGCACGCACGACAGGCCGTCCCCTGCGAGCCGAGGAAACCCCAGGCCTTCTGCCTGGGGTTTCCTCGTCCGGCTCACGCGGAGACCAACCTCGTCCAGGGCCTCGGCGGAGCGAGCGGCCGCCGCGCACGCCGACTTCTGCAACGGAGACCCGCCTTCCCTGTCAGGTCCCGTCGGCGACCGCCTCGTCCGACTCGGCCACGCGCTCGAACACCACCCGCCCGTCGAACACGGTCAGGTCGACCTCGACGCTCGTGATGTCGTGCGGGTCCGTGGCGAACAGGTCGCGGTCCAGTACGCACAGGTCCGCGGCCTTCCCCACCTCGACCGACCCCTTCCACGCCTCCGCGAAGTCCTGCCGCGCCGCGTTGACCGTGTACGCCCGCAGCGCCTCCGCCAGACCCACGCACTGGTCCGCGCCGCTCTGCCGACCGCTGGCCTTGGACTCGCGGAGCAGCATCGCGGCCACCCCCTGACGCCAGTCGGGCTCGGTGATCGGTGCGTCCGAGCTCGAGCACACCGTGACACCGGCCTCGAACGCGGACCGCACGGGCCACTGGTAGGCCGACCGCTGCGGCCCGACCACCTCGTCCATCAGATCCGAGACGGTCCACTTGATGGACGGGTTCATGTTGACGCCGTAACCGTGCGCGGCGAGAGCGGCCAGGCTCCTGGCGCCGATGAAGTCGCCGTGGATGACGTAGTGCCGGGCGTCGGGACGTGGGCTCGCCTCGTTCGCGGCGACGAAGGCGTCCACCACGGTCTCGATGGCCCGGTCGCCGGTGACGTGGACGCCGAGCTGGAACCCGGCCTCGTGCGCGACGCGGATCATCTCGCGCAGTTCGTCCGCCTGGAGCGCGGGCGTGTCGCCGTGCACGCACAGGGCGCCGTGGCTGCCGTCGGGGTAGGGATCGTTCATCCAGGCCGTACGGTTCGGGGGCACCCCGTCGCCGAAGATCTTGACGCCGACGGCCCGCAGCAGACGCGGGTCCGCGGATGCGGGGCGCTCCAGCTCGGCCAGGCCCTTGCGCACGTCGTCGGCCGAGCCGCCCATGGGCGCGGGCAGCAGCAGCACGCTGACCCGGGCGTCGAGTTCACCGGCGGCGACGAGTTCGGCGTACGCGGTCCAGTTGTCGGTGCTCAGACCGCCGAAGAGGGTGCCGGCGCCGCCGGGCCCGAGGCCGGGCTCGGTGTAGCTGGTGATGCCCCGCGTGTGGAGTTCGGCGACCACCCCGCGGATCGCCTCGCGCCGCTGGGCGACGGTCGGGGAGGGGAGCGCGGCCTGGACGAGACGCTGGGCGGCCTCGCGGAGGATGCCGGTGGGTTCGCCGTCGGCGTCGGCGTCGACGACACCGCCCGGCGGCGGTTCGGTGGCCGCGTCGATCCCGCAGGCGCGCAGGGCCGCGCTGTTGGCCCACACCATGTGCGAGGAGAAGTCGGTCAGGCAGACCGGATGGTGCGGCGCAGCCTGATCCAGATCGCGGCGGTGCGGGAAGCGCCGCCCGTCGGCCAGGCACTCCGCCAGATAGCCCGGGTCCCAGCCCAGGCCGATGATCCACTCTCCGGGCGCGGCGGACCGCACCGCCGCGGCGACGACACCGACGATGTCGGCGATGGACCCGACGGCCGGATGCCCGACGTCGATCGCGAACGGCGGCCTGGTCATCCCGTACGCGGCGCCGTGCAGATGCGAGTCGTTGATCCCCGGGAGCACGGTCCGGCCGTTCAGCTCGACGATCCTGGTCGACGGGCCGGCCAGGGCCCGCACCTCGGCGTCCGTGCCGACCGCGATGATCTCCCCGCCGCGCACGGCCACGGCCTCGGCGACGGTGAAGTCCGGGTCGACGGTGACGACATGGCCGCCGGTCAGGACGAGGGTGGGCGTGCTCTGGCTCACGGGAGAACCTTCCTGGTGGGACCTGGTGGGACCTGGTGGGGACCTGATGGGGACCTGATGGGGAGGGAAACGGGGTGGGACAAGGAGGAAAGGGAGGAACAGGGTTCAGCGGATCGTCCTCGGGCCGAAGTGGGCGAGCGCCGCGCCCGCCACCAGCGCCGCGCCCTGGGCCATCAGCTGCCAGAACGTCGGCACGCTCAGCAGCGTGAGACCGTTCTGCAGACATCCCAGGAACAACACGCCGAGCAGGACGCCGAAGACCGAGCCGGAGCCCCCGCTGAGGGCGACTCCGCCGAGCAGCACGGCGGTCAGCACGGTCAGTTCGAACCCGGCGCCCGAGGTCCCGGCCACGGCGCTGTCGAGCACCGACGCCCTGATGGCCCCGGCCAGCGCCGCCGCCGCACCGGTGAGCACGAACAGCGCGAAGGGCGTACGCCGGATGCTGATGCCGGAGAGGTAGGCGGCCTCCCGATTGACCCCGATGGCGAACACGTGCCGCCCGGCCGGGGCGAGCGCCAGGAACAGGGATCCCGCGACGAGCACGAGCGCGGCGATGACGACGGGGGCCGCGATCCCGGCGATCCGGGCCCCGCCCAGCCAGGCGAACCCGGTGCCGAAGTCGCTGAGGGGCAGCGGAAAGAGCTGCTGGGCCAGGCCGCGCACGGCGGTCAGCATGCCCAGCGTCACGATGAACGCCGACAGGCCGAGGTAGCAGCACAGGAAGCCGTTCACCGCGCCGACCGCCGCGCCGGCCGCGAGCGCGCCGAGGACCGCCACCACGGGCGACTGCCCGTGCTGCCCCGCGAGCCAGCCGCCCACCAGCCCGCCGAGGGCGAGCGTCGAGCCGACCGACAGATCGAGGTAGCCGCTGATGACCAGCAGGGCCAGCGGGACGGCGACGATGGCGATGGTCGCCGCGTCGGTGGCGATCCCGCGCAGATTGGCGGTGTCGAGGAAGCTGCCCGTCGACAGTTGGAAGACCAGCACCATCAGGGCGAGTACGACGGTCAGCGGGTGACGCCGGACGACGGTGAGACCGCCGGCGGCCAGTGCGTGGGGGCTGACCGGTTTCGCCCGGTCGGCTGTGGTGGTGGTCATCGTGGTCCCTCGCCTGTTCGAGTGCCGGTGCCGGTGTCGGCGCCTGTGTCGGCGCCTGTGCCGGCGGGGGCGTCCGTGTCGTGGACGGCCGACAGGAGGGCCTCTTCGGTGAGTTCCGTGCCGGACAGCTCACCGACGACGCGTCCACGGGCGACGATCAGACAGCGGTGGGCGAGCGCCACGATCTCCTCGGGGTCGCTGGACGCGAACAGCACCGCTGTGCGCCGTTCGGCGGCGAGCCCTTCCACCACCTGGTAGATCTCCTGCCGGGCCCCGACGTCGACGCCCTGGGTCGGTTCGTCGAGCAGCAGGACGTCGGTGTCGCGGGCCTCGTTGATCCAGCGGCCGAGGACGAGCTTCTGCTGGTTGCCGCCGGAGAAGGCCGCGGCGGGCAGTTCGGGCCGGGCGGGCCGCAGATGGACGGCCGCCGCCAGCGCGTCGAAGGCGCGTCGCTCGGCCCGGAGCGACCGCAGCGGGCCACGAGCGAGCGGACGTACGACCGGCAGGAGCACGTTGTCCTGCGCGGTGAGCCCTCCGAACAGGCCCTGACCGCGTCGGTCCGCGGGCACCAGGGAGATTCCGGCGGCCAGGGCCTCGGCGGGCCGCCGGGGAGCGACCGGGCGTTCGCCGACGTGCACGGTCCCGCCCGACCTGCGGCGTCGGCCGAAGAGCGTCTCCAGGATCCGTGTACGCCCCGATCCGATGAGCCCGTACAGCCCGACGATCTCGCCGCCTGCCACCTCGAAACCGACCGGGCCGAACCCGGGCCCGGTCAGCCCGTCCACGGCCAGCAGGCGCGCGGACCGGCCACCGGAGCCGGGCTGGTCGGAGCGGTCGGGCCCGGGGGCCGCCGTGCGTCCCTGGCCGACGATGGTGTCGACCAGCTGCCTGCGGCTGTGCCCCGACACCGTGGAGTGGTAGTCGACCCGCCCGTCCCGCAGTACGGTCACCGCGTCCGCGAGGCGCTCGACCTCCGACAGCAGATGCGTGACGTAGACGATGCCCAGGCCCTGGCCGCGCAGGTCCTCGACGCGTTCCGCCAGGGCGTGGCTCTCGGCGTCGGACAGCGCCGCGGTCGGCTCGTCCAGGACGAGGACCGACGCGCTGCGGCTGAGCGCCTTCGCGATCTCCACCAACTGCCTTTGGCCCATGGGGAGTTCACCGACGCGATCGCGTGGCGAGCAGCTCGCGGCGACCCGTTCCAGCAGGCCGGCGGCGAGGGTCTCCTGGGCGCGGCGGTCGACCGTGCCGTAACGCGTCCACTCCTGGCCGAGGAAGACGTTCTCGGCGACGGTGAGGGAGCCGACGACGCTCAGGGTCTGGAAGATGATCGCCACTCCGGCCGCGATCGACTGTCGCGGGCTCAGGCGGGTGTACTCGGCGCCGTCCACCTCGATCGTCCCCGCGTCGGGCGGGAACGCGCCGCCGAGGCACTTGATCAGGGTGGACTTGCCGGCGCCGTTGTGGCCCAGCAGGGCGTGGACCTGGCCGGCCGGCACGGTGAGGTCCACGTCGTCGAGGGCCTTCACCCCGCCGAAGGACTTGGTGAGCCCGCGGATGCGCAGGTTCGTCGCCGTCATGACGCCCGCCTACGCGTTCTGGGCGAGCAGCGCGTCGATCTTCGCGCCGTCGCTCTGCCGGACCAGCGTGACCGGCACCTGCGCGCTCGGCTTCGCCTTCCCGGCGGCGACCGCGAGCGGTACGTCCACGATCGCGGCGGCGATGTCCTGGGGCGCGAGTGCCGCCGAGGCCCGGTAGAAGGTGCCCTGTCTGATCGCGAGCAGGGAGGGCGCCGAGCCGTCCTGACCGCCGACGAAGGTCTTGGCGTCGCCCTTCTTCCGGCCCGCCTGCTGAAGCGCCTTGTAGCCGCCGTAGGCCGCGGCGTCGGTGATGCCGAGGACGATGTTCAGATCCGGGTGCTTGGCCAGGATCGCGTTCGACTTCGACAGGCCGGTGTCCGGGTCGATCGCCTGCTCCTGGGCGACCACGTCCACGCCCGGCGCGAGCTTCGTGAAGGCGTCGATCATGCCTTTCGTACGCTCCCGGCCGAGCTGGATCGTGCTGTCGGTCAGGAAGGCGATCTTGCCCTTCCCGCCCAGTTCCTCCTCGGCCCATCGCGCGGCCGCCTCGCCGAGCAGCCTGCCGCCCTCCAGGAAGCTGAACTGGATGTCGGCGCTCTGGTTCTCCAGCGACCCGCCGTACGTCACCCAGATCAGCCCGGCGTCGAGGGCCGCCTCGGCGATCTTCTCCGTGGCCTCGAAGACCATGGGAAACGACACGATCGCCGGGATCTTCTGGGCGACCCAGGTGTTCAGGTTGGTGATCTGCGTGTCGGCGCTGCCCACGTCGCTCGTCGTGACCAGGGAGACGTCGTGCTTCTTGGCGGCGGCCGTGGAGAGCTTGACGAGGGTGGTGTAGAGCGGGAGCTGGGTGAAGGGGTAGTCGAGGCCGATCCTGGTCAGGCTCTCGGCCGCCGCCGGCGAACCGGCGGCGGCCTTTCCGGCGGCGGCGTCGTCCTGCGGACCGGAGCAGCCCGCGGCGGCCAGCGCGGCGGCCGCCGCCATGCCGCCGGACCAGGTCAGGAACTGTCTGCGGGAGGCGGGGCCGATGTGCGGTGGCTGGATCATGCGGGGACCTCTCGACGGACCCTCGGCGGACGTCGCCGGTGGGATGTGGCGAACAGCAAAGACCCCGCGGACGTGCGCCGCCATCCGTAGAAATACCGAGCCGAGCTGCCCGGCGAGATACCGAGCCGAGCTGCCCGGCGAGATACCGAGCCGAGCTGCCCGGCGAGATACCGGGCCGAGCTGCCCGGCGAGATACCGGGCCGAGTTCCACGGCGGTCCCCGTCGCCGCCTGGGGAGCAGCGATGGAGGCCCCGTGAACCGATCCGGTCACGACGCCGTGAACCGCTTGTCCAAGCCCTCGGAGACGCCTATCGTTAGGGTCCAAACGATTCTGCGTTCACGGGCCACCGGAGGCTCGCATGCTCAGTCACCACCAGATCGCGGCCGCCACCCGCATCGGCATGCTCACCCGGCAACGGGACACCGCCGCGGCCTGTGCGGAGGCCCTCCACACCCTCGGGGGAGCGTTGCCCCAGGACGCCGTGACGATGGTCGGGCTCGACCCGCTCACCGGGGCCCACGTCCAGGTGGCCGGAATCGGCTACGCGCCGAAGATCTCCGAGGCGCTGGCGGCGGAGTTCGTCGGCACCCCGTGGTTCCGCAAGGTCGTCACCCAGCCGCTGCCGCCCTCCATCTCCCAGGACTCGGTCTCCGGCAGTGCCGAGGAGCGCTTCTGCGACGGCAGGTTCTATGCGGAACGCGTACGCCCCGCCGGCTTCCGCGACGGCATGACCGGCGCGCTGCGGCACCACGGCCGTTACGTCGGCCTGATCCACCTCTCCACGGAGCGGGCCGGCGCCTACGGCACCGAGGCGCAGCATCTGCTCGCCTCGGTGATGCCCGCCCTGGCGGCGCTCGCCGACCCCACGGCCCCGACCGACGACTTCCACGACCTGTCCGAGACGGCCGCGGCCGCGCTGGCCACGCCCGGCGGCGTCGTCGACCTGCCCGGTCGCACCAGGCCGCGCGTGCTGGACGACGCCGTCTTCCACCCTCTGCTCAGGGCCTTCGACGCCGTACACGGCGAGCGGCTGCGCCTGCTGTGGCCGGTGGGCCGCGACTGGCGCCGGATCGTGCTCCACCGCTACGGCCGCGGCGCGGGCGCCATCCGGCAGGCGGTGCTCGTGCACGAGACGCCGACCGACCTCCCGTACGGACTGAGCCCCCGCGAGCTGGAGGTGCTCACCCGGGCGGCCATGGGCCACACCAACCAGGACATCGCGCAAGGACTCTTCCTCTCCCCGCGCACGGTGCACAGTCATGTCGAGCACATGCTCCGCAAGACGGGCACCTCGTCCCGCGCGGAGGCCACGGCCCTCGCGGTCCGGGACGGACTCCTGCGGCCGGCCCCCGAAGACCTGGCGCACTTCGTCGAGAGGCGTCCGGGCGGCCGCTGACGTGCGCAGACCCGCCCCAGGCCGACGGGGCAACGGCGACTCGGTACATGAGGGCTCGGTACATGGGGCTTCGGTGGCGGCCGACTCGAGGCTCTCGTGGCCTGCGAGGATGTCGTTCTCATGAGGGGTCTACAGGGAGGGACGGCCGTGCGGACGTTGGTGGAGGAGTCCGTAGCGGAGACGTTGCGCGCGGAGGGCGGCGAGACGGTCCGGCTGTACGCAGCCGCCTGCGCCGAGCGCATGGCGCCGCTGTTCGTGGGGTTGCAAGCCGGGGGAGCAGGCAGGGAAGCCGACCTGGACTTCTTCGTGGAGTCCGTACGAGGCCTCTGGTACGCCGACCGCCCGCTGCCCGACGTCTCCGCCCGGGTACGCGCGCTGGAGCGGTTCCCCGAGCTTCAGCCGAACGAGGAGGGGATCTCCGACATCGCCGGCACGTACACCTTCTTCGCCGCTCTCGTCCTGCGGCACGCCCTGCTGGCCAACCGCTCCGGGATCGCGGACGACGCGGTGTCCTGCGGTCATGCCGCGCTCACCGCGACGGGGATGTTGGACCAGAACCTGGGAGGCGCCGCCTACCGTGCCCAGGAGGAGCGGCTTCAGCTCCTGTCGGTGTCCGGCGATGTCGCAGGGCTGTGGGAGGCGAGCGTCGAGGCGGGGCGGGAACGATTCCGCGCCGTGCTCGGCCGTACCGCACGCAGTTCAGGCTGAAGGCACGGCTGAAGGCCGATGCCACCGGCTCGCCCCGCACGGGCCGGACTCCTCCCACCGGCCCTCGACCGTTCATGGCTGCTTCGCGACGTCCTTCACCGAGGTCGGTCCCAACTGCTTGGCGCTGGCGTACTCCGGCATCGTCATGGGCTTGTCGAACAGGAAGAACGACTGGTTCGTGCCGACCGTGAACTCCATGTACGCGCCCGTCGTGGCGTCGAAACCGTAGTAGGCGTTGCAGGTGGAACCCGACGTGTACGTGCCGTCCATGCCGGGCTGCGCGAGGACCGCGATGCCGCTGTCGGAGGACTCCACCTTCTCCGTCGGAGTGAGCATCTTGCAGCGCGGCACGGGCAGGCCCTTCATGATGAAGTACCCGTACTCGCCCTTGGCGTTCTGGATGTAGACGTACGAGAGTTTTCCCCGCTTCCCCCAGGTCTTGATCCACTGGTTGATCGCTTCACGGGTCGGCGAGTACTCCATGCGGCCCGCCGGCTGCTGGGCCACGAGGTGGTCGTAGTTGTCCTGCTTGCGCTGGTTCTCCTTGTCCTGGCTGGAGTCGCCGGTGCAGGACGTCAGGGCAAGGCCCACAACGAGCGCGACGACGGTGGCCAGGGCCATGCGTGCGAACTTCTTCATGCGGTGCTGCCCTCTTCCCGGGACGAGACGGGGATCAGTTGGCGCACGTCGTGCGCTTGGCGGTGACATCCAGCCGGTACGGCAGATCCTTGTCACGGAAGGGCGCGCGGTGCTCCTGGGCGGCCTTCGAGTTGTAGTCGTTGACCGACTCGATCCGGCTGGCCTTCAGCGCGGTGATCGACTGGTCGATCTGCGTCGTGCGAGTCTCCGAAGCGGTCTTCCGCTCCTCCTGGAGCGCCTGGATCGTCCCTTCGGCGTTCTGCACGGCCTCGCACAGATCGAAGAACTCCTCGTACGTGGTCTGCCGGAACTCGCCCGAGCCGACGGTGTTCTCGCGCTCGTCCGCCTCACCGCGGAACGGGGCGGTGATCCACCCCGCGCCGCCGAAGGCGAACACCCCGATCAGGTACAACACCGCCAGGCCGATGACCCCTCCGACGGCCCAAGCGCCTAACCGTGCCCCCTCGCGTACCTGCCCCATGGCCATCCCCCTTCACGGGTGGTTCCACGGCGTGGAACCACCTTCCGCGAAGGAGGACACGGCGCCCGGCGAAACGGTTCCGCGTCCGTGGGCCGTCCCGAGATCGTTGCACGGCTTTGATCGACGTCTCCAGCGTGCGGCGGCCTGAGCCGCCGCACGCTGTCGTTCAGACCGCAGTCAGCTCCACGGGGATCCACAGCTCCGCATCCGCCTGCGTGGCGTCCTGCGACAGCCGGGTCCGCAGGATCTCGGGTCCCGGCCGGCTCCGGTACGGATTGGACGGGAACCACTGCGTGAACACGTCCCGCCAGAGGTACTGCAGCGCCTGCGGAAACGGCCCGGAACTCTCGAAGACGGCCCACGTCCCGGCCTGCACGGTGAGCGCATCCATGTCCTCGGGCACGGCGGCTCGGGTCACCACCCCGTGGTAGTAGTCGAGTTCGGTTCCCTCCGCCCGACTCGGGTCGAGGTTCCCGCTCACCCCTACGATCCCCTGCGGCTCCTGATCGGACAGACTCTGCATGCGCTGCAGCGTCTCCTGCCCGATGCCCCGGATGAACTCGGCGATGGCAGGGTTCACCCCCTCGTACACGAGGGGGACACGCGCCTTCCTGCCGACCACGCGGAACTCGTCCTTCTCCACGACCCGGTATCGCATACTGCTACTCCCTTCGACGGTGAGGCGGAAGGACAGCCGTGGCTGGGACTGCAGACTCGCACCGGACCGCCTGGCCTCGCCGGGACCGACGCCGTGCATGACGCGGAACGCACGCGCGAACGCCTCCCCCGACGTGTAGCCGTACCGCACCGCGATCTCCAACAGCGTCCGGTCCCCGGCCAGCACCTCGGCGCCGGCGACCGTGAGCCGCCTGCGCCGGATGTACTCCGACAGCGGGATTCCCGCCAGCGCGGAGAACAGCCGCCGGAAGTGGTACTCCGAAGTCACCGCGATCCGCGCCAGGTCGGCCCCCTCGATCCGCCGGTCAAGGTGGCACTCGATGTGTTCCATGGCCTGGTTCAGCCGCTCCAGCACCCCGGCCTCCTTCCCTTTCGATCACTCACGTTAGGAAGGAACCACCCTGCCGGACCCGACATCCTGTGCCCGATCCGGTCGGGTACGAGAGACGGCCGACGACTTGCGCACATCACACCTGCACAACAGGGGTCAAGTGCGCTGGGCGATCTCGCCCGCTACTTCCACGGCGATCTCGATCGCCCGTGCCGCGAGCGGGGAGTGAGTGCGATGTGCCTGCCACAGCAGGAAGATCTCGCGTGGCGGGAGTCCTGGCTTGAGCTCGTGGACGCACAGCGACGCGTCGGAGCCGACGTCGGCGCCGTGGACGGCGAGTTGCGGCAGGACCGCCGAACCCATTCCGGCGCGCACCATCGACAGCACCGTTTCGTTGCCCGCGGTGCGGCACACGATGTGCGGCCGAACGCCGCGGCGTGCGAGCGCCTGCTCCAGCCGGGCCTGGTCGCAGATCGGCGGGTGCGCCACCATCGGTGCGCCGTCGAGTCGGGCCGGGCGCACCGGACCGTCGGGGAAGGTGCCGCGGAGGGCCACCAACAGGTAGGGATCGTCGAGCAGTTTGCGGTGTTCGACGTCGCCGTCGACGCGGCCGTCGAAGAACATCAGGTCGAGCTCATGGACTTGTGGCTGGTCGGTCTCCTCCTCGAACAGCCTGATGTCGCAGCCGGGATGCTCGTCCCGAAGTCCGCGTACGACCAGCGGCAGGATCACGTTGGACACGCTCTGGAAGGCGCCGATGTCGACCCGGCCGTCGCCGGCCTTGAACCGGTCGACGGCTGCCGCCATCGCCTGGGCCTTCGCCAGCAGATCGCGTCCGTGTGCCAGCACCACCGTGCCGAGCGGGGTGATCCGCACCGGTTTCGGCCCGCCCGGCCGGTCGAACACGGCACCGCCGACGGCTTTCTCCAAAGCCGCGATCTGCTGACTCACCGTCGACTGGGTGTACCCGAGCCGCGCGGCCGCCCGCCCGAACGAGCCCTCGTCGGCCACGGCGGCCATCGCGGTGAGATGCCGCAGTTCGACGTCGGACATGAGCCCACCGTAGCCGATAACATCGCCCATAACGATTGAATTGATCGGAAACTATCGCTTTTCGCGATGAACAGCCGGGTCTAGCGTGGCGTTCATGACCGATCACCTTTCGCACGGTGAGAAGCTCGTCGAGATCAACGATGTCGAGCTGTGCTTCGAGACCTTCGGAAACCCCGCGCACCCGGCGATCCTGCTCATCGACGGTGCGACCGCCTCGATGCTGTGGTGGGAAGCCGAGCTGTGCGAACAGATCGCGCGCGGCGACCGGTTCGTGATCCGCTACGACAACCGGGACACCGGCAGATCCACCAGCTACCCGCCAGGGCGGCCGGGCTACACGTTCACCGACCTGGCCGGGGACGCGCTCGGCATCCTGGACGCGCTGCACGTCGAGCGCGCGCACATCGTCTGCCGGTCCATGTCCGGCGGAATCGGGCTCGTCATCGGGGTGGACCACCCCGACCGGGTGGAGTCGCTGACGTTCGTCTCCACCTCCACGGGCGAGGACGGACTCCCGCCGCCGTCGGACGAGCTCACCAGCGGCATCCCCGCCCGCCCGGACCCCGCCGATTCCGGCGCGGTGGTGGACTTTCTCGTCGCGTCGGCGAAGGCGTGCTCGGGCGGCTCGCCCTACTTCGACGAGACCGCCACGCGCGCGCTGGTCGAGCGGGACGTGGCCCGCACTCACGACATCGCGGCCACCCTCGTCAACCACTACGCGATGACCTTCGACGGGTCGTCCCGCGATGTCGCCTCCGTCAAGGCGCCGACCCTGGTGGTGCACGGCGACCACGACCCGGTTCTCCCGCTCCCACACGGACGAGCGCTGCGCGACGCGCTTCCCGGCGCGACGCTGCTCGTCCTGGAAGGCGCCGGGCACGACCTGCCGAAGCCGCTGTGGGACGTGTTCCTCCCGGCTCTGCTCCAGCACACCGGAGGCGGCCGACCATGACCTGGTTGCGGTCGGCGCTCTGGCTGCCGATCTTCGACGATCTCGCCGGCCCGGCGGCGGTCGCACGTCTGGCCGCCGAGGCGGAGGAGGCCGGCTGGCACGGCGTGTTCGTAGGGGACCACCTGCGCTGGCGGGCGCGGGACCACCTGCGCTGGCGGGCGCCGATCCGACGCGCCACCGGGCGCGCCGCTGAAGGCGCCGGAGGACACCCGCGGTGAGTGATCGAACGCCAGGGTGAATCCGCTGTACTCCTGAAGGGTGACACGGAGCTTTTCCGACCCTCGTAACGCGTCGGCGGGGAAGGGATTCGTCGGTCCTGAAGATCGGCGGCGCCCCGTACGGGCACCGCACGTCAGAAGTGGAGTCGGCCTTGGCGCCTGTACCGAACGGCCTCTACATGATCGCCCGTCCCGGCGAGCAACTGCTCACGATGGAGGGAGGGTCGTCCCAGCCCAAGACCCCCGTCGTGCTGCTGCCGCCCACCGGCAGCCCCGGCGAGCAGGAATGGCAGCTGGAGGTACTCAGCAACGGCAACTGTACGATCCGCAATCTCAGGAGCGAAACGTACCTGTCCTTCGACGGTGACCCGGAGGTGAACAAGCCGGTCGTCGGATACCCCGAGTCGCGCGAGTGGGCGCTCTACCAGAGCGAGCAGTCGCACACGTTCCACGTCGTCGTCCCGGGAGGCCCCGTCGACGGCGAGGAGCTGGCCCTGGACCTCGGCCTGCTGAGGATCTTCCCGCCCCGCATCGCCCTGAGGCCGCTCGACGTCAGCAACCAACGCCAGGCGTGGAAATTCCAGTTCATGGAGTAGAGGCGTGACCGGGTGCCCGGGTCGGCGGCGACCCGGGCACCGCCCCGAAAGGGCGGCCATGCTCGCCATGATCATCGCGAGTCTGCTCCTGCAGCAGGCGCGCAGTCCGCGGCCGTGGAGCAGCACGGCGTCGCCGCGTGCGGCAAGGTCACGTGCGATACCGCGGCCCAGCCATGCGGTGCTGGTGTGTCAGGCCGACATCGCTTCGCGGACCTTGGCGGTGTCCACGAACTGTTCGAAGCGGACGATACGGCCGCCGCGGACGACGAAGTGGTGGGCGACGCGGACGTCGATGCTCTTGCCGGTGGACTTGTTGGTGGCGGTGTAGCGGGCCAGCACCACGACGTTCTCGCCGTCGACGACGTAGGTGTCGTCGTGGGCGGTCCAGTTGTCCCAGGCCTTGCCCAGTTGTTCCATCACGTTGGCGGTGACGCCGTCGGGGGTGCGGTAGGTGCCGGCCAGCGGGAAGCCGGCCATCTCGGTCCATTCCACGTCGTCGGCCAGCGTGGCCCTCAGAGCTTCGAGATCACCGGCCGCGGAGGCGAGGTACTGGCGTCGCACCACATCGGCGGGGGCGGTGGATGTGCGGAAGTCGGTCGTCTCGTGCATGGGGGTGGCCTTTCAGTGGCTTGTGGATACCCGCGCCGAGGACGCTGCCGAGAACAGGCGCGATCAGGTGGACGGCCAGGTGGCTGTGGTCCCCGGAGAGGAGCGCGGGGCCGAAGGGGCGGGCCGGGTTCGTCGCGCCGCCGCTGCGCGGCCCGAGGAGCACAGCCGTCAGCGCGAACTCGCGCAGCGGGTAGTGGCGTGCGACGACCGGTGCAGAACGGGCGGCTCGGGCGTCGGCGGCGGTGGTGGGCATGTGGCTCTCACAACGGGTGCGAGCGTCAGGACATGGTCGGCGGCGGGGCCGATGGGCGGCCGGTGCCGGGCAGTCGGGGGAAACCGCCGGCACCGGCCGTGGGAGGGGTGATCAGCCCCAGGTCATTTCGCCCTTGGCGACCTTGGCGCCGAGCTGGGCCGCGATGAGCATCCCGGAGTCCGGGTAGAGGGCGACCAGTGCCTTGGTCAGCGCCTCGCCGCTGTCGGCCTTGTCGGCTTCGACCTCGAACGCGGTGAGGTAGTCGCGGGTGTAGGCGATCGGGCTCGCGTCGACGGTGGTCGTGGGCAGGCGGTGGCCGGGGACGGCGAAGGCCGGGTCCAGGGCCGTCATCTCGTCGAGCAGCTCGATCCATACGGCGCGCGACTCGGAGGTGGCGGTGTCGGCGACCCAGACGTGCTCGTTCTGGAACAGCAGGACGCCGGCGACGATCGCCCGGTGCTCGGCCTGCCACAGGTAGTGGCGGTCGGGCAGACCGGGGTGGCCGCCCTTGAGCTGGAACACGTGGCCCTCGAAGGTGACGTCGCCAGTCAGTTCGGCCAGTTCGACCAGCCGGGTGGGGCGGTTGGCGCCGACGGCCTCCCAGGCCTTGAGCTTCCCCTCGTACGCGGCTGCGATGTGCTCGATGACCAGCGGGGTGGCGACGATCTCGGCCTGGGGGAAGGCGTCGGCGATCACTTCGGCGCCCCAGTAGAAGTCGGGGTCGGCGTGGCTGATGAAGACCTTGGTCAGCGTCTTGCCGGAGTCGAGGATCTCGGCGACCAGACGGTGCCCGTCGGCACGGGTGAACCCGGCGTCGATCAGGAACGCCTGCTCCTCGCCGGTGATCAGGGTGGCGGTCTTGTTCTTGGAGCCGACGGGGAAGTCCAGGTCGAGGACCTTGAAGTCGAGGGTGCTCATGGTGGTTCCTTAGGAGATGCGGGGAACAGGGTCGGGGCGCGGAGAAGGTGATCAGGATGCGGTCGTGAGGGCGTGCAGGCGCTGGTCGATCTGGTCGGCGGTGGCATGGCCGACGGCCAGGGGCGTGGTGCGGTGGCCTTCGACGGCGAGCAGGGCGGGGAAGCTGTCCACGCCCAGGCCTGCTGCCCGAGTGAACTCGACCTTTGCGGCGGCGGCCGGACCCGGCGCGGTGAACGCGCCGACGACGGCGTCCGAGTCCAGGCCGGCGGTGTCGGCGACGGCACGGTAGGTGGCCGGGTCGGACAGGCTCATGCCGTCCACGTAGAACGCCTGCTGTAGCGCGGCGGCCAGTTCCACGATGCGGTCGGGCGCGGCCTGCCGCAACACGGCCACACCCCGCGCGGCGGCCTCGGAGTCCATCACGAAGGAGTCGTCCGCGATCAGCCGCGCGTAACCGGACCCGAAGCTGACCCCGGTCAGTTCGCTGATCTTGGCGTTGGCGGCCCGAACGTTGCCGAACTCCTGGATCGGCACCCGGCGCGGGCCGATGAACAGACCTCCGGACACCACTTCCACGCCCAGGTCGGGGTGACGGCGGAGGAGTTCGTCCAGGGTCGGCGCGAAACCGTACGACCAGCCGCAGTAGGCATCGAAGACTTGGACGAGCTTCATGAGGGCTGTGCCTCCCAGTTGTGGAACCCGCCTTCCGCGGGCCTTTCGCCTGATGCAACAGTATCTGACGTGTCAGGTATTTCCCAGCAGTGAGACTCTTCGGTTTCCGACGGGCTGGTGCTGGCGGCGTTCCAGCGGATTTCCTTGGCGAACTGCCCGGAGGTGGTGTTCTCGTCGATGGTGAGGAGTTCGACGCCGGTCATGGCGGCGAAGTCAGCGAGCGTCTCGATGTCGACAGCTTCGTGCAGGCGTTCGGGAAAAGATCCACGGCCGCTCGTGGCCGGGTGGATACGTCCGCCGCATGCCGGTGGAATTCTTGACTGACGAGCAGGCCGAGGCGTACGGGAAGTTCGCCGAGGAGCCGACGAAGCCCGAACTGGAACGCTTCTTCTTCCTGGATGACGTGGACCGGGATCTGATCGCGCTGCGGCGTACGCAGCATCACCAAGTCGGGTTCGCGCTCCAGATGTGCACGGTTCGGTATGTGGGCCTGTTCCTGGGCGAGGACCCGCTGGATGTGCCGTGGCCGGTGGTGGAACACCTGGCCGAGCAGTTGGGGATCGAGGACGCGTCGTGTGTGAAGCGGTACACGGACCGCCGTCAGACGGTGTACGACCACGCGTGGGAGATACGTGAGGCGTACGGCTACCACCCGTACGAGGACCACGGTCAGGGCCGGAAGTTCCGATCGTTCCTGCACGGGCGGGCATGGACGGCGCATGCCGAGGGGCCGAAAGCCCTGTTCGATCATTCGGTGGGCTGGCTGCGCCGCAACCGGGTGCTGCTGCCTGGGGTGAGCGTTCTGGCTCGGGAGGTCGCCGAGGTCCGCAGAATCGCGGAGGAACGGCTGCACGCCACGGTCGCCAAGGAGGTCCGGCGGGCGGACGCGGCACTGCCCAGGGACCTGGTGGCCACGCTGAAGACGCCGGAGGGCAAGCGGTATTCGGAACTGGAGCGGCTTCGCCGGGCGCCGACGCGGACCACGGGCACCGCGATGAAGGGCGCTTTGCAGCGGGTCGAGGACATCGCCTCCTTCCATCTGGGGCGGGTGAAGCTGGACAAGATCCCGCCTAACCGGCTTTCCGCATTGGCCCGGTACGGGCTGGGCACCAAGGCGCCGAAGCTGGAGCGGACCCCGGAGCCGAAGCGCACGGCGATGCTCACTGCGGTGATGCGTCACCTGGAGGCGATGGCGATCGACGACGCGCTGGACCTGTTCGAGATCCTGATGGCCACCCGGCTGATTTCCACGGCGAAGCGGTGAACGGACAAGCAGCGGCTCTCCACGCTGCCGCAGTTGGAGAAGTCCTCGCGGCTGGTGGCCAGGGCGGCGAAGGTGTTCCATGAGGAGCTGGAGCTCATCGAGGAGACCGGCTGCGACGTGGACGTGCAGGCGCTGTGGCGGGCGTTGGAGGAAGTGGCGCCCCGGGCGGAGCTGTCGAGTGCGGCGACTGTGGTGGTGAGCCTGGTACCGGAGGACGACAACACGGCGGAGACCGCGCTGCGTAGCGCGCTGGTGTTGCGCTACAACACCGTCAAGCCGTTCCTGTCCCTGCTGGGGGAGTCGAAGGCGCTGGACGCGGCAAGCGGATTCTCACCGGGGTGAAGCGCCTTCCGGCGCTGTCGCGGCGGAAGGTGAGCGAGAAGCCGCTGCTGCCCGGGAGATCGACGACAAGCTGGTGCCGCCGCACTGGCGCAAGGCGGTGTACGCGAACGCGGACCTGCCGGAGGGAGCGGTGGACCGCGATGCGTACGTGGTGTGCGTGCTGGAACAGCTCTTCCGCGCCCTGAAGCGCCGGGACATCTTCGCCTCCCCCTCGCACCGCTGGTCCGACCCGCGCGCCCGCCTGCTCCAGGGCAAGGGCTGGGAGGCGGTGCGCGAGGACGTCCTGGTGGGCCTGAGTCTTACCGAGGACGGCGTCCAGCACCTGACGGAGCTGGTCGAGGTGCTGGATGCGACGTGGAAGCAGATGGCCGAGCGGCTTCAGGAGGCCGGCGACGACGCGGAGATCAGCATCGAGGTGCAGTCGAACGGCCGGGCGAAGCTGAACGTGGAGAAGCTCCACGCGCTCAGTGAGCCGAAGTCGCTGGACTGGCTGCGCAAGCGGGTCGAGAAGATGCTTCCGAAGGTCGACCTGCCGGACCTGTTGTTCGAGGTGCACTCCTGGACCGGGTTCCTGGACGCCTTCGTGCACCTGGGCGATGGCAGGACCCGCATGAAGGACCTCACCACCTCGGTCGTCGCCCTGCTGGTGAGCGAAGCCTGCAACATCGGCATGACCCCGGTCATCAACCCGAACGTCGAGGCGCTCACCCGCTCCCGGCTGGTCCACGTCGACCAGTACTACCTGCGTAGCGACACCATCGCCGCGGCGAACGCCGCCCTCATCGAGGCCCAGGTGCAGGTGCCGATCGTGAAGTTCTGGGGCCAGGGGCTGCTCGCCTCCGTTGACGGCCTGCGCTTCGTCGTCCCCGTCCGCAGTATCAGCACGGCCCCGAGCCCCAAGTACTTCGCGAAGAAGAAGGGGATTACGTGGCTGAATGCGATCAATGACCAGGTCATCGGCATCGGGCAGATGGTGGTGCCCGGCACTCCGCGCGACTCGCTGTTCATCCTGGACGCTTTGTTGAACCTGGACGGCGGGGTGAAGCCGGAGATGGTCGCCACCGACAACGCCTCCTACTCCGACATGGTGTTCGGCATCTTCAAGATGCTCGGCTACCGCTTCTCCCCGCGCTTCAAGGACCTTGAGGACCAGCGGTTCTGGAAGGCCCAGATGCCCGGCGCCGACCTGGTGGGCGGGTACGGGCCGCTGGAGTCGATCGCGCGGAACAGGGTGAACGTGAAGAAGGTGATCACGCATTGGCCGGACATGCTCAGGGTGGCCGGCTCCCTGGTCACCAACCAGGTCAGGGCGTACGACTTGCTGCGGATGTTCGGACGCGAGGGCAATCCGACCCCGCTGGGGGCCGCGTTCGCCGAGTACGGGCGGATCGCCAAGACCCTGCACCTGCTGGCGGTCGTCGACCCCATGGACGACACCTACCGGCGCCGGATGCACAAGCAGCTGACCGTGCAGGAGTCCCGCCACAAGCTCGCCCGCGACATCTGCCACGGCAAGAAGGGCACCATCCACCAGGCGTACCGGGATGGGATGGAGGACCAGCTCGGCTCGCTGGGCCTGGTGCTGAACGCGGTAGTCCTCTGGACGACCCGGTACATCGACGCCGCTGTCGCCCAGCTGCGCGCGGAGGGCCACGAGATCCGGGACGAGGATGTGGCCCGGCTGTCCCCGCTCAAGCACAAGAATCTGAATGTGCTCGGCCGCTACAACTTCAACCCCTCCCAGCCGGTCGACGGGCTGCGGCCCCTGCGTGACCCGGACACGGTCGACCTCGATGACGATGATGACGGCGCGGAGGACTGAGACGCTTCAGGGGCCGACAGACGACAGCGGCCGCTGCTACGGCGGCTTTCCAGGGCCTTATCGGGGGATGTCGATCAGAACGCGGCCGCGGCCGCCGGCGTCGACGCGGTCGTGGGCCTTGGCGATGTCGGCGAGCGGGTAGCGGTCGCCGATCTCGGAGGTCAGCGCGCCGACGGCGGCCGCGGAGGTCAGATCACGGGCGGCCTGGAGTTTGGCGTCGGCGGGGAAGTCGTCGCTGCCGATCAGGCGCAGGGTGACGTTGTTGAACAGCAGGGTCCAGAAGGGGATTTCGGTGCGGTCGGCGCGGGTGGCGTAGGCGGCGATGGCTGCGCCGTTGGCGGCGACGGCGTTGTCGAGGTCGGCGTTGTCGGACAGGGACACCTCGATGATCCGGTCCACGCCGGCGGGGGCGTGGGCGAGGATCTCGGCGGCCGGGTCGGCGGCGTCGAGGGCGACGGCGTGGGAGATGACCGCCGGATCGACCCGGTCCAGGTCGGCTGTGCGGCGGACGGTGCCGATGACGGTGGCCCCACCCCAGGCGGCGAGCTGGGCTGCCAGCGAGCCGACTCCGCCCAGGGCCCCGTTGACCAGGACGACCTTGCCATCGACGGGGCCGTCGGCGAACACGCTGCGGTGCGCGGTGATGCCGGGGATGCCCAGGCTCGCGCCGAGATCGTCGGAGAGGTGGTCGGGCAGCGGGACGGTGAGGCCGGCGGGCACGACTGCGTACTGGGCGGCGGTACCGAAGGCCCGGTAGGACTAGGCGCCGTACACCCACACGCGCTGCCCGCCGCGGCGCGCGTCGACTCCGTCGCCGACCGCGTCGATCACGCCGGCGGCGTCGCTGTGCGGGATCACCCGCGGGTAGGGCATGCCGGAGCCGGTCCAGCCAGTGCGCTTCTTGGTGTCGCCGGGGTTCACCCCCGAGACGGTGACGCGGACCCGGACCTCGCCAGGGCCGGGGGTGGGGTCAGGCAGTTCACCGACCTGTAGTACCTCGGTGGCCGGGCCTTGTGCGTCGTACCAGGAAGCAAGCATGGGGGCGCCTTTCGTTGTCTGTCAGCTCGCCGATGCGTCGAGCGGGGAGGAGTCGTGTGGGTCGCGCGTGGGGCCGGGCTCGGGGGTGTCCTGGCCGAGGGACTCGCGGATCCAGGTTCGTTCGGCCTGGCTGGTGGCGCGGGCGGTGAGCAGCATGCCGCGCCGGTAGGGGTCTGCGACCTCATCGGCGCGCAGCGGCGTCTCTCCGTCGTAGAAGAAGCTCGCCGATTCCTCCAGGAAGGCGAGCCGGCGCCTGAGCACCGCGTGCTGGTCGGCCACGTCCGGGAGCAGGGAGAGGAAGGCCAGGATCGTGAACCAGCGGGGGAAGTCGGTGAGTTCGTGCTCGGCCGGCTCGCGCAGCCGCCGGAGCATGTCCTCGCGGCCCGTGTCGGTCAGGTTCAGCACATACCGGCCGCCTCCTGCTTCAGGAGCGGGTCGCCGCTGAATCAGTCCGGCCTTGGTCAGGCGGTTGATCGCCGGGTAGAGGGTGCCGTCGCTGACCGGTCGGCTGTATCCGGTGAGGTGCGTGATGCGGCGGCGCAGCTCGTGTCCGGGAAGGGGGCCTGCGGCCAGGAAGCCGAGTATGGAGAGTTCCAGCATTCCTCCAGGATGACACATCGAAACGAGGTTCACATCGATTCGATGTTACAGTCGTCATGGTCCTGCCGTTCGCTTCGGACACCACCACGCAGACAGAGAGCCAGAGGCAAATGTCACCGGAATCCGTTGAATCAGTGATGAAGCGCTTCGTCGAGTTCATCAACACAGCCGACGAGGACCTTGCCCGGGAGGTCATCGACCCCGACGCGGTGTTCCACGCACCCAGTCACGCTGAACCGCTGCGGGGTCCTGAGGGCTACCTGGAAATCATCGCGATGATGCGCAGCGCATTCCCCGACGTCCGGTGGACGCTGGAGGAGAGCATCGCCGAAGGCAGCACGGTGGCCGCACGGTTCACCATGCGCGGCACTCACGAAGGCGAGTTCTTCGGCATCCCTGCCACCGGCAAAAAGATCGCGGTCCAGGCCATGAACTTCTACTACCTGGCCGATGGACGCATCGTCAAAGAGCGGGGTCAGCCCGATCTCCTCGGCCTCATGCAGCAGATCGGCGCCGTACCGGCGCCGTGAGGCAGACAGTCGCCTCCTCCTCCCGCGCAACCGTCCAGGTCCGCGCTGCCGCCCTCCCGCAAGGCACATCATGGAATCCCTCGCACCCTCCCCGCCCGCTCAGGCGATAGCCGTCCTGCCCCGGTCCTCCATTCTGGTGGCGGCCCTGTCCACCATCGTGGAGTGGTACGACTTCACGCTGTACCTGTACATGACCACCGTGCTGTCCCGGGTGTTCTTCGGTACCGGCTCCACCTCGCTCCTGATCACCCTGGCGGTCTTCGCCGTCGCCTACCTGATGCGCCCGCTCGGCGCGATGGCCTTCGGCCACATCGGGGACCGGCTCGGGCGCCGCAAGGTGCTGCTCGGCTCGATGGCAGTCATGACCGCCGCGATGCTGGCCACCGCCCTGCTCCCGACCCACGACCAGATCGGCTCCGCCGCCGGGGCGCTGCTGTTGCTGCTGCGCTGCGTCATGGGCTTCGCCGTCGGCGGCGAATACACCGGCGTCACCGCCTACCTGGTCGAAGGTGCCCCACCCCACCGGCGCGGCCTGGTCGCCTCGCTGGCCTCCGCCGCCAGCGAGATCGGCGCGCTGCTCGCCGCCGGCGTCGCTGCCCTCACCGTCACCCTCGTCCCCGGTCCCACCCTGGACGCGTGGGGGTGGCGCATCCCCTTCCTGTTCGGCACGCTGCTCGCCACCACGGTGCTGATCGCCCGCTCCACCATGCGTGAATCTCCCGCCTTCGAGCAGCAGCCCCCGCCCGACACCAAGGGCGCGGGCCCACTGATGACCACGGTGCGCACCCAGCGCCCCGCGCTCTACCGGACGTTCGCGATCTCGGCGCTCGGCTCGGTGACGTACTACGTCGGCATCAGCTACGTCCCCACCTACCTCGGCGCGGTCAGCGGCTTCAGCGAGTCCGACGCCCTGTGGCTGTCGACCATCGCGGCCCTCGTCGTCATCGTCGTCACGCCGTTCGCGGGCGCCCTGTCCGACCGGGTCGGCCGCCGCCCCGCACTCACGCTCTTCGGTGCCCTGGCGGTGATCCTGCCGCCGGCCATGTTCGGCCTGATGACCCAGGGCAGCTTCGCCGCCGCACTGACCGGCGCGGTCGTCCTGGCCTGCGTGGCAGGCGGCATCGGCGCGGTCGCGGCCTCCGCGATCGCCGAACAGTTCCCCGTCGCCCAGCGCCTCAGCGGCCTCGCGCTCGGCGCCACCGCTGCTACCGCCCTCTTCGGCGGACTCACCCCTTACGCCTCCCAGGCCCTGGTCGACTCCACCGGCTGGGCCCTGATCCCCGGCGCCCTGGTCGCCGCCACTGCCCTGGCCGTCCTGCCCGTCCTGCGCCGCCTCCCGGAAACCGCGCCAGCCATCCGTGCACCCCAGCCCGGCCCTCTCGCCCCGGAACCCGAACCCCAAGCCCGCTGAGCAGACTTCGTGCGCTGGAACAACCTCACCGACGCCGCCGGGCCCGCCGCACTCTTCGCCCCCCGGCACAGTGCGTACCCCGACCTTCGACACCCCGGAGTTCCTCGGCATTACCTTCCACGAGGTCCACGCGAAGTCGATCGTCAACCGGGTCCCGGACGGCTCCAAGCCTTCCAAGGTGCCGCTCGCATAAATGACCATCTCTGCGAGTCTCGACAGCGACCAGAGCGACCCTGTTTCCGCAGGTCGCCGTTCAACAGGGACCGGCCCCCGCCGCGCTGCCCGCCCAGCGCAGCAGCAAGCCGATCCGCATCGGGTACGCCAGGACGTCGACGGCCCGCCAGGAGCTGGCGAGCCAGCTCGAAGCCCTCCACGCGGCCGACTGCCACAAGGTGTTCCAGGAGCAGATCAGCACCCGGATCAAGGTGCGGCCCGAGCTGGAGGACGCGCTCAAACTGGCCCGCCAGTTCAAGGAGGCTGCCCCGGACACCCCGGTCATCTTCACCGTCCACGAGCTCAAGCGCCTGGCCCGCAACGCCGCCGAGCTCATGACACTGTCCACCGAGCTCCAGGCCGACGACATCCAGCTCGAACTCCTCACCGGCCTGCTGCCCGGCATCTACGACCCCAACGGCATGGGCGCCATGTTCTTCGCCGTGCTCGCCGTCGCCGGGCAGATCGAACGCAACTACATCCGGGAGAAGACCCTGGAGGGCCAGGTCTCGGCCGCGAAGAAGGGCAACCGCGGAGGACGGCCCAAGGTCATCGACGACGACATGCTCACCTTCGCCCTCGCCTTGAAGGACAAGGGCGTCTCCGTACCCGAGATCGCGGGCAAGCTCACCATCAAGACCGGCAGGAACGCGGGCAAGACGCCGTCGGTCGCCTCGCTGTACCGGGCCTTCGCCGAAGCCGAGCAGGACGCGACCGCGTGACCGTGCCCGCAGCCGCTGGATAGCCGGTGAGCTAACCGACCATGATCGTTCTCACCGATACTGGCTGTTTCGTTGGCCCCCAAGGCCGGCCTACCGCGGAGGCAATGTCCGGGATATCGGCCTGGCATTCGAGATGACGAATACAAGATGGGGGATGCGGTTGTATCGGCTGTTCGGTTGACGAGTGGCAGGGTCGCGCTGCTCTTCTGGGCCTGGTCGAAGGAGACCAGGCCCAGATCCCAGGCCCAGATCCCTGGCCCTTAGGTCGGATGGGGTCCTACTGGACGAGCTCCCAGTCCTGTGAGCCGTCCGTGAGCGCGGTCTGCAGGGTCAGCTGTGCCCCGGCGGTCGCGCCGGTCAGGTACAGGCTGGTGTTCTTGACGGACTGGAGCTTGTAGAAGCCGTCGCTGGTCTTGACGAGGTTCCAGCTGCCGGTGGCGCTGTTGTCGACCCACTGGCCGATCTTCTGGCCGGCCGTCGCGTTGCCCGTCCAGATCGCCGCCGCGCGTCCGCCCGACTTGTTGAGCAGGCTCACGCCGCCGTTCGGCTCGCTCGTCACGTGCCAGTACTGGGTGTCCGCGTTCGCCGCCGACCCGGGGGCCTCGAGCCGGACGTCGGGCACGTCCGCGTTGCCGATGTTGGCGTCGTTGGTCTTGTTCCCGGTGCCGATCACCTGGTCGGTCTTGCGGTTGACCAGCTGGTAGTAGGCGCCGTCGGTGTGGCCGAGGTCGACCTCGGCGAACTTGAGCGTCGATGTGCCCTGGTTGTTGAGGATCGAGATGCGGCCGGTGGCCGCGACGTACTGCAGGTTGCGGCTGTATCCGGCGGCCGAGGTCGTCTGGTACTCCTTCCACGTGCCGTCGCTGCGTCCGCTGTCGTTGACCCAGACGTTGCCGCTGCCGGCCGCGTTGTAGACCAGGCGCCCGCCGGGAAGCCTGATGAGGACCGGGCTGCCGTTCGTGGTGAGGGCGTGGGAGCCGGTGTCGAGCGGCAGTGAGGTGACGCCCGTGCCCGTGGCGGAGCCGAGGTAGAACTTCAGCGGGTCGTCGGCGAGCACGTATCGGGTGTTGGCTCCGCCGCCCCAGTACTCGAAGGTCAGCAGCCACTTGCCGTCCGTCGTGCGGACGACGTTCGCCATGCCCGGCCGTCCGCCGCCGATCTCCGTCTTGCCGCCGCCCATGGTCTGGGTCAGTCCCGCGACGTCCACGACGGGGGCGCTCCACGCGGCACTGGTGCCGTCCCAGGTCTTGTGGGCGAGGATCTGGCCCTGCGAGTCCGTGGCGGTGTCGTTGGCGGGGTCCAGGGTGGGGACGCCGGTGGTCGCGTTGAAGCCGGTGTAGTCGTTCTCGTCGGAGTAGTAGCAGACGAGCTTGCCCTTGTAGACCATCAGGTACGGCTCCCAGATGGGGTCCACCTGGTGGTTCGTGTTCGCGGCCGCGATGTTCTGGCCGACCGCGCCCGCGCTGCCGCCCTGCCAGCCGCCGGTCGCGACGACGTTCTCGACCTTCCAGGTCGCGCCGTCGTCGGTGCTGGAGTACAGGGCGATCGCGAGGTCCTTGCGGTCGCCGTCGTTGGACGGCGTCCAGTTCGGGTCGGCCGCCTTGTGCTCCTTGTAGTAGTAGTCGTCGCCCGACACGACGCTCGCGAGGAGCAGCGTGCCCTGCTTCAGGTTCCCGACGTCCTGCGGGAGGACGTAGAGGTAGGGGTTGGTCCAGTTGCTGGTGTACTTCGCGTACTGGGGGTCGCTGGAGAGATACGCCGGAGCCTTGACCTCCGACAGGGACTGCCAGGTCGTTCCGTGGTCGTCGCTCTTGTAGACGGGGAGGGTCTGCTTGTCGGCGCTGCCGGTCGCCGTCACGACCGTGGACTTCTCGAAGGACGCGACCAGGCGTCCGCTGGGCAGCTCCGCCGACTTCGGGTAGATCGCGCAGTTGCCCCGCCCCTTCAGGCACGGCTCGCCGCCGAGCTGGTAGAGGGTTCCGCCCGTCGGGTCGTATGCCTGCGCACTGACCATGGGTATCGCGAGGATCGCGGATGTCGCCGCGAAGGTGGTGAGGGCTCGTCCAAGCCTTCTTCTGTGCATGGCCCCTCCTCAGGGGATGGATCAGGGTCGGTTGGCGGCTGCTTCGGGGGCCGGCGCGCTGTCGGCGTCGGTGGCGACGAGAACGCGCACGTCCCACCGGCCGAGGTCCAGCGCCGTGCCCGCGGGGACGGACGCGCTGTCCAGGGCGTCGGAGAGGTCCACCGGGGCGGGGACGCTCTTCGGCTCCCAGCTCCAGTTGTGGACGATGTGGACCCGGCGGCCGTCGGGCGACGTGCCGGTCGTGGCGGTGACGGATTCCGGGAGGTCCCGCCACTCGTTGCGGGAGGCCGGCGCCATCCAGGCGGCCAGTGCCCGGGCGAGGCCGCGGCCCGGGACGGTGCCGACGGTGGTGACGCGGCCGGCACCGTGGCGGCGGGTGGTGACGGCGGGCCAGCGGCCGAAGTGGGGGTGGTCGTAGGCGGCGAGCACGTCGGCGTCGTCGACGGTCAGGCCGTCGGCCCACTGGGTCGCCGTCGCGTTCTCGGGAAGCGTCAGCGGGCTGTCGGGCGCGGCGCGGAGGTGGACGTCCTGGAGGAGGTTGCTGAACTCGTCGTAGCTGACGCCCGCGGCCTCGGTGAGACGCCCGGGGGCCCGCTCGGCGCGAGCGCGGGCCTCGTGGTCGGCGTAGCCGGTGCGCGGGCCGAGGACCAGGTGGCCGCCGGCCTCGGCGTAGGCCGCGAACCAGTCGAGCGTCGAGTCGGCGGCGATGTACAGCCCCGGGACGACGAGGACGGGGTGACGGCGGGCGGCCTCCTGCGGGGTCAGGCCCTCCCGTTCGCCGCGGGGGTCGTGCAGCTGGCGGGCGTGGACGATGCGGACCTGGCGGCCGGCGTCGAACGCGCCACGGTAGAAGGGGTCGAAGATGCGGTGGTAGGCCTCCGGGTCGGGCTCGCCGTCAGGGGTCGAGAGCGGCGGGTACTTCTTCATGAGCCACTTGCTCGGCGTCGAGTAGACCATCGTGATGTCGGCGTCCGGCTCGAGCCCGGCCACCAGCGGGCCGGCGGCCTCGAACTCCGCGCCCAAGCGGGCGAGTTCGGCGTAGGTGCGACCAGGCTGTCCGGTGTGGGGCAGGATGCCGCCCCAGTAGGTCTCCGCACCGAAGTGCAGGGTGTGCCAGTGCCAGTACTCGATCATGCGGGCCCCACGGCCGACGAGCGCCCAGGCGGCCTGGCGCCACTGTCCGTCGTAGGCGGGGCGGTTGTCCCACGGCATGCCGATGGAGCCGGCGTTGGTCTCGGTGACGAGGAACGGCTCCTGGCGGGAGGAGAACATCCAGTCGGCGGTCTGGTACAGCGCCCACACGCCGGTGGTCTGCCACTTCTGCTCGTGGTCGTCGGGCGTGGGGTCGGGCAGCAGCAGATCGTCCTGCATGCCGTAGTACGCGTTGCCCGTGGCGATGTCGAGCCGGTCGGTCAGTTCGTCGTCCTCCACCGCCGGCCGCTTGTAGGAGATGCAGGTGGTGACGAACTGCTCGGGGTGGGCGTACTCGCGGACGATGTCGGCCTGCCAGCCGATGAACTCGGTGCACTGGTCGGCCTGGAACGCCCGCCAGGCGACGTCGTACTGCGGCTGTGCGTTGCCGTCCGGAGTCCACAGGTCGGCCCAGGTGGAGAGGCGGTGGGACCAGTAGACCAGGCCCCATTCGCGGTTGAGGGTCTCGACGTCGCCGTACTTGGCGCGCAGGTGGTCGGTGAAGCGCTGGAAGACGCCGTGGTTGTGGAAGAGCTCCAGGCCCGGTTCGTTGTCGACCTGGAAGCCGATGACCGCCGGGTGGTCGGCGTACCGGGCGACGACCTTGCGGATGACCCGCTCGGCGTGGAACCGGAACGCGGGGTGGGTGAAGTCGACCTCCTGCCGGGCGCCCCAGCCGATGCGCTCACCGGTGCGCCGCTCGCCGGTGATCTCCGGGTACTGGCGGGCCAGCCACGGCGGGACGGCATAGGTCGGGGTGCCGAGGACGACGGAGATGCCGCGCTCGTGGGCGCCGTCCAGCACCGGCTGGAGCCAGTCGAGGTCGAACCGCCCGTTCTCCGGCTCCCAGGTCGACCACACCGACTCGCCGACCCGGATGACCGTGACATGGGCGTCGGCCATCAGGTCGAGGTCGGTCTTGAGGCGTTCGTCAGGCCGTTCGTAAGGCTGGTACTCGTGGTAATACGCGGCGCCGAACAGGACGCGGGCAGGCAGAGCCGCCATGAGGGGAACCTCCGAAGAGACAGGGAGTGGTACGAGGGCTGCGTGCCCTACTGCTTGACGCCGCCGGCGGCGAGGCCGCTCTGCCAGTAGCGCTGCAGCAGGAGGAAGGCCACGACCAGGGGAAGGATCGAGACAAGAGAGCCGGTGACGACGAGCGCGAGCATGTCGCTGCTGGCGCCGGCTCCGCCGTTCTGTGCCTGCGCGGCCCAGGAGGAGAGGCCGACCGTCACGGGGTACAGATCGGGGTCGTTGAGCATGATCAGCGGCAGGAAGTAGTTGTTCCAGGTCGCCACCAGGGTGAACAGCAGGACCGTCACCAGGCCCGGCGCGAGCAGCCGCAGCACGATCCGGAAGAAGATCCTGGCCTCGCCCGCCCCGTCGATGCGGGCGGCCTCAAGAATGCTGTCCGGGACGGCGTCCTCGGCGTAGACGCGCATGAGGTAGAGGCCGAAGGGGTTGACGAGGGAGGGCAGGATGACCGCCCAAGGGGTGTTGACCAGGCCGGCCTTCGCGAAGAGCAGGTAGGTCGGGATCGCCAGGGCGGTGGCCGGGACCATGACGGCGCCGAGCACCAGGTTGAAGCCGAACCGGTCGCCGCGGAAGCGGAACTTCGCGAAGCCGTACCCGCCGGCGGCCGCGAGCAGAGCGGCACCGACCGCGCTGACTCCGGCGTACACGACCGTGTTGAGCAGCCAGTGCACGAAGACCCCGTCGTCCTGGGCGAAGGTCTCCTTGACGTTCGTCAGCAGCTGCGGGGCGTGCGAGAACCACAGGCCGAAGCTGTTGAAGAGGTCCTGGGTGCTCTTGGTCGAGGCGACCAGCAGCCAGAACAGGGGCAGCAGGAAGTACGCCAGGACGGCCAGCATGGCGATGGTCAGCGGGGTGCTGCGGCGGTGGGCGGCGGACCGTCGCCGAGCCGCTGTGGCGGGAGGCGGATCCGTCACGGCGGCCTTCGCTGTCGGGAGCGTGGTCGTCACGGTGTCCTCCGGCGGTTCGCGGTGAGCAGGACGGCATAGGAGACGAACACGATGACGAGGCCGAGGAGGAAGGACACCGTGGCCGCGTAGTTGAGCTGCTGGCCGGTGAAGGCGAGCGTGTAGGAGTAGAGGTTGGCGGTGTAGGAGCTGCTGATCACGTCCGGGGCGATGCTCATCAACAGCTTCGGCTCGTTGAACAGCTGGAAGCTGCCGATCACCGAGAACAGCAGGGTGAGCATCAGCGCCGGCCGGAGCGCGGGGAGCTTGATGGACCAGGCGACGCGCCAGGCGCCGGCCCCGTCCATGGAGGCCGCCTCGTACAGCTCCTCGGGGATGGTGCGCAGCGCGGCGTACAGGATGATCATGTTGTAGCCGACGAACTCCCAGGTCACGATGTTCGCCAGGCTGCCGAGCATCCAGCCGTCGCTGAGGAAGTGGGGGACCGGTAGGTCCAGTTTCCTGCTGAGCTGGGCGAACGGGCCGAAGTCGGGGCCGTACAGGTAGCCCCACATGAGCGCGGCGACCACGCTGGGCACGGCGTACGGGACGAAGATGCCCAGCCGGATCACCCGGGCGAGCCGCAGGAGGCCGCTGTCGAGCGCGAGTGCGAACGCCAGGGCCAGTACCAGCATCACGGGGACCTGGATCACGAAGAACAGGGCGACGCGTCCGATGCCGTGCAGGAACTGCGGATCGCCGAGGGCCTGGGCGTAGTTGTCGAGCCCGACGAACGCGGTGCCGCCGATGAGGCGTTCCTGGAAGAGGCTGAGGTAGGCGGCGTAGCCGAGCGGGGCGAGGAAGAGGAGAAGGAACAGCACCATGAACGGTGCGACGAACAGCGGTCCTGCCGCCCGGTGACGACGCGCGCCACCGAGCCGGAGACGTGTCGGCCCGTCTCGTCGCCTGCCTTTGGGGGAGGCCGCGGTCGTGGCAGTCATCATCGGGCCTTTCTGAGAGGGGACTGTGCCGGTGGGTGGGGGGCGGGTCCCGCGCCGCCGCACGGGACCCGGGCCGTCACGGCGTCTTGACGGTGAAGCCCTGGTTCTTGGCGTACGAGGTGAGCCGCGACTGCCAGGCGCCGAGCGCGCGGACGGTGTCGGTCTTGTCGGCGAGGGACTTGCCGACGGTCTCGGTCCAGTCGGTCGCCGCCTGGTCGAGGAACGGGGGCCACTGGAAAGAGGAGTTGACGGTGGAGCTGATGTCGGCGAAGACCTGGTTGACCTTCTGGCCGCCGTAGAAGGCGGGCGCGTCCCCGGTGAACGTGGCGTCCGCGAGCAGGGCCTTGGTCGCCGGGAAGAAGAACTGCTCGGTCGCGAACATCTTCGCGCTGGCCGGGTCGCTGTTGAGGAACTGCGCGAACATCGCCGCCGCGATGGGGTTCTTGGTCGAGCGGATGACGGCGGTGGTCGAGCCGCCCCAGTTGCCCGAGCTCGGCTTCGACGCGTCCCACTGCGGGAGGGGGGCGGCTCGCCACTTGCCCGCGGTGGCCTTGGCGGAGCCGGAGAGGAAGGCCGGTCCCCAGGCCGCGGTGATCCAGGTGGCGTACTTGCCCTTGTTGAACCCGGCGTACCAGCCGTCGGTGAAGTCCGGGTCGGTGCTGACGACCCCTTCCTGCGCCAGGCCGCCCCAGTACGCGCCGAGCTTCCTGGAGACGGCGTCGTCGACGCCGATGGTGATGTCGCTCTTGCCGGACATCACGTACGGCTTGGCGCCCGCCTGCCACAGCAGGCCGTGCCAGGCGGCGACCTGGCTGGACGCGAGGTTGGTCAGGTAGACGTCGGGGTCGGCCTTGTGCAGCTTGCGGGCCGCGGCGGCGAACTCGTCCCAGGTCGTGGGGACCTGGATGCCGTGCTTGTCGAAGATGTCCTTGCGGTACAGCATGCCGAGCGGTCCGGTGTCCTGGGGGATGGCCCAGACCTCGCCGTTGCTGCCGCCGACCTGTTGCCACGTCCAGTCGACGAACTTGTCCTTGAGCGCGGAGGCGCCGTAAGGGCGCAGGTCGAGCAGGCTGTTGGTGATCGTGAAGGTGGGGATGGCCTGGTACTCGATCTGCACCATGTCCGGGGCGCCGCTGCCGGCCTTCAACGCCGTGCGCAGCTTGGTGTACTGGGGGGTGCCCTGGCCAGCGTTGACGACCTTGACCTTGACGGCCGGGTACTTCGCCTCGAAGAGCGCGACCTCCTTGTCGATGTTCGGGACCCAGGTCCAGAACGTCAGCTCGGTCGGCGTCTTCATCGCCTTGTCGATGTCGGCCTGGCTGACCTGCTTGGAGGATGCGGGCGACCCGCCGGAGTCGCTGCCGCCGCACGCGGCGAGGGTGACGCCGAGCGACACGGCGCCCGTCGTGGTGAGGAACAGCCGACGGCTCATCGAGGAGAGGGAGGGGGAGGAGGGGCGGCCGGACATCGGTGTGGACGTGTTTCTGAGCATGGTGAACTCCCGCCGGTGGCGAAGATGACGGCACGCCTGCAAGGGCGTGCGGAGGCGTGGTGGAGGAGAGGCGCGGACGCATCGACCGGGGCTCGAACGCCGACGGGTCGGGTGCGTGTCCTCATGGCCCCGGGCCGGCGAGCGTTCCGTGTGCGGAGGTGGCTGTCGCGGCCGAGGAAGAAGGGGGTGGAGCAGAGGCAGAGACAGTGTGGAAACGTGACTCCGGCGCCTGCTGGGTCTCAGGGGCGGCCCTGCGTCGATCGCATGGCAGGGGTGCCCGGAGGGGCGGCACGTGACCGGGACAAGTGGCTCGTCCCTGGGGTCACGCGCCGGCCTTCAGGTCTTGCTGTCCGGGCTGACGGGTGTTGTTCAGTGAGGGGAGGACGGGCCTCCGTTCGGGAGCGGCGGACGGGCCGGGCCCCCGAGGGAACGGGAGGCGGTACGCCGGCCATGAGCCGGGGTCGTCCGGCTCGGCGGTGGCGCGGTCGAGGCGCGGATGACGAGGTCGACCGGTGGGTCGCTCGGCGGTAAAGCATCTGCGCCCGGGTTCTCGATGGCATGCACCAGACGCTTGAGTCCCTCCTGCGCCACGGTGTCGAACGGCTGCCGCACCGTGGTGAGGGGAGGACTCACATAGGCGGCGACCGGAATGTCGTCGAAGCCGACCACGCTGACGTCCTCCGGCACCCGTCGTCCGGCCTCGGTCAGGGCGCGGATCAGGCCGATCGCCATGTCGTCGTTGGCGGCGAACACCGCGGTGACGTCACTGTCTTCGGCCAGTTCGCGTCCCGCTCGGTATCCGGACGCGGCTGACCAGTCGCCCTCGACGGCCGGCGGTACGGCCCTGCCGTGGGCGGTCAGCGTCGCCCGCCATCCCCCGAGGCGGTCCCGGGCGGCGTACCACCGCTGTGGACCGGCCAGGTGGTGGACCGTCGAATGGCCGAGGTCCAGCAGGTGCTCGGTGGCGGTGTGGGCCATCAGGTCGGCGCCGCCTCCGGCGGTCAGCACGATGGGTGCGGAGACAGGCGGTGGCGCGCCGAGGACGAGGACCGGAACGTCGATGCGGAGGGAAGTGTCTCCGTCGGCTCCTTCGATACCGTCCTCGTCGATCGGTTCGGAGATGACGATGCCGTCCACGCCCTGATCGAGGAGCGAGTCCACGGCACCGGCCACGCCCGCCGGGTCGCCTTCCATCGTGTTGACCACGCGCAGCGCGTAGCCCGTGTCCCGGACGACCCGCTCGACACCCATGAGCAGGGAGGTGGGGCCGTACAAGGCCGTGCCCAGTGTCACCACGCCGATGGAGCGGGTGCGACCGGAGGCCAGTGCCCGGGCGGCGTTGTTACGCCGGTAGCCGAGCTCTTCGGAGGCTTCGAGGACGCGTCGGCGGACCTCGGCGGAGACGTACTGCTCGTCGTTGAAGACTCTTGAAACCGTCTTCTGGGAGACCCCGGCCAGGCGGGCCACGTCCACGCTGCGCGGAGCCGAGGTGCTGCCGCTCCGTGCTGTCCCTCGCGTCATGGTGTCTCCCGATGGCCGGATGTGCGAGCCCGATGATGTCAGAGCCGCCCGTGACTGGCTACGCAGTCATGTCTGCGCTGTCATGTCTACGGAGTCATGTCTACGCAGTCATAAGGCCGTCGTCAAGAGTTCGGAACGCATCCGTAACACCGAGCCCGGGCATGACGAGGCGGCCCGGTCCGTGGGGTGCTGTTGACGAGTGGCGATCCAGGTGACAGGAAACCCGCCAGTAGCATTCGGATCGAAGGTGCCGCGCTGACCCCCCGGACGCCGGAGTACCCGCACCGGCTCTCGTGCCGTTGTGGTGAGAGACGCCGACGCGGGAGGACGACGATGGGGCGGATCAAGAAGCAGCGTGCCGGGCGGGTGTGCGATATCCCGTGAGTTCTCCTGAGTCCCGCTGAGTCCTTGTCCCCGTGGCCAGGGTGTTCTGCCTCCTTGGGATGCTCTTCAAGCTGGTGACGTAACTTCAGGATTCTTGAAGCGTTCTCACTTCGTCCGATTGATCCGTGATCGGGGTGAAGGTGAGGGGGCTCGGGTTGGCGCTGGCAGCCGTACATGACCTGCGCGAGTTCCGGGGTCCGGTCTCGGCGGAGGAACTGGAGCAGTTCGAGACCGACGTGCTCGCTGGCTTCGTGCTCGCGCGGGCCTCGGCGGGGCTGGCGGACGGGACCATCCGTGGGACCGAGCCGGAGATCAAGACGTTGTTCACCGGCTGGGGCGGTGAGCTGGCGACCTGCCGCAAGTTCGCCCCGACCGCTCGGAACTACACAGCTTCGAAATTGATGCGCAGGTCGGACTCAGGGTGACCGAGGCGTGCAAGCTCGACTTGGCTGACATCAAGTGGGATCTGGGCCGCTTCGGCAAGCTTCACGTGCGCCACGGCAAGGGCGCCCGCGGCTCGGGTCCGCGTGAGCGGATGGTGCCACTGATCAACGGTGCCGACCGCACGCTGCGGTGGTTCATCGAGGACGTCTGGGGCCAGTTCGACGACGACCACACCCGAGCGGGTGCCCCGCTGTTCCCGTCCGAGCGTAAGGACGCCGATGGTACCTCGCGCCGCGTCGGCGACGACGCCTTGCGCAACGGCCTGGCTGCCGCGGCGAAGGCCCATCTGCCTGCCTGGGCCGACACGCTCACGCCGCACGTCCTGCGGCACTTCTGCGCGTCCGAGCTCTACCTCGGAGGACTTGATCTGCTCGGGATCCAAGAGGTCCTCGGTCACTCGTGGATCGCGACGACGATGCGGTACATCCACGTCCAGCAGACCCGGGTCGAGGACGCCTGGGTGTCCGGGCAGCAGCGGGCCGCGAAGCGGCTGGGAGGACTGATGGGATGAAGTGGAACCTGCGGCTGACCGCCGCGAACAAGGGGATCTGGAAGGCGTCCGAGCTCCAGCGGAGCCTGGCCGAACACGGCTTGGTGATCTCGGCCGGGAAGATGTCGGGCCTGTGGTCAGGCCAGCCGGTCTCTCTCAAGCTGGAGGACCTCGACGCGATCTGAGTCGTGCTCGGCTGTGAGATCAGCGATCTGCTGATTCCCGAGCCCGGGAAGGTCAGGCGCCCAGGTCAGCAAGCTGGCGTTCAGGAGGCCACGGCCGGCTCGGTGGTGGCTCCGGCCGTCGTACCCAAGCGTCGCGACGGCCGTTCGCTGCCTCCGATGTGACCTGGTCACCATCATGGGGAAGATCAGCGAGAACAAGCCGGCAGCCTCCTGCTCAGGCTGTTTCGCCTGGGGGCAGCTGCCCGGCCGGTTCTGCCGCGGCTGCTATACCTACGGTCAGCAACACGCCGTCGGCAAGTGCGTCGGCTGTCGGCGGCAGGTCCCGGTCGATGACAAGCACGGATACTGCCGTCTCTGCGGGGCTCAGGCGACCTGGGCGATCAAGGCCAGTGGCAAGGCTTCGGTAATCGAGCCGTACCTACGGCTGGTGACCTGCCAGCAGCTGTTCTTCGCGAATCTGCAGCGGCCCAAAAGCGGAGGGCTGCCGGTCGGCAAAGCCGGGCGACGCGTCTTGAGGCAGCCGCCACTTCCCGACCCGTCTCACATGATCACAGAATGGATGCAACTGACGCTGTTCACCGCCACTCGGGACTTCCGCCGGTTCGACCGGGAGCGGCATGCTGACCTGGCCAATCCCTGGCTGGTCCGGGCCTGGAAGGCCGCCCGGGCACTGGGAGAGGCCCGCGGTTGGAGCCGCTGGATCGCCAGCGACGTGAACCGAGCGCTGGTGATCGTGCTGTCCGGCTACCGCGAAGGTGAGTCGATTCGGTACTCCGAGCTCTTCCCGGCCCTGCGTGTCCGCGGGCTACCGGTCGTGCGGACCGCCGAAGTCCTCGACCGCCTTGGCCTGTTCACCGACGACCGCGCCCCCGCAGTCGACCGGTGGCTGGAACGCAAACTCGACGGGATGGCCCCGGGCATCCGCCGCGCCGTCGAAGCCTGGGCTCGTACTCTCCTCGACGGTGGCCCGCGGTCCGAGCCCCGCTCCCGGCACACGGCATGGGCCTACCTGGGTGAGATCCAGCCGGTGCTACTGGAATGGTCCAGCCGATACGACCACCTGCGAGAAGTCACCCGGGAGGACATCATCGCGACCCGAGACGCTGTCACCGGCAAACAGCGTGAGAGCCGGATCGTCGCCCTGCGGTCGCTGTTCCGGTACTCGAAGAAGAACGGCCAGATCTTCCGCAACCCCACGGTCCGTATCCGCGTCCCCCGACAGACCGGCGGCGTCCTCCAAGCCCTTGCCCAGGCGGACATCGACGAGGCCATCGCCACCGCCACCACCCCAGACATCCGGCTCATCATCGCCTTGGCCGCCGTCCGCGCGGCACGGCCGAAGATGATCCGCACGATGCAGCTGGACGACGTCGATCTGGGCAACCGGCGCATCACCGTCGGCGGCCACGTCCGCCCGCTCGACGACCTCACCCGCCGTGCTGTCCTGGACTGGCTCGACCACCGCCGCACCCGCTGGCCGAACACGGCCAACCCGCACCTGCTGATCACTCAGAAGACCGCCGTCGAACTCGGCCCGGCCGGCAAGCTCTGGACCACCCGGGCCACCCGCAACCTCACCGCCACTCTCGAACGGCTCCGCGTCGACAGACAGCTCGAAGAGGCCCTCACCCACGGCGCCGACCCACTCCACCTCGCGCTCGTCTTCGGCATCGACGAGAAGACCGCCATCCGCTACGCGGACTCCGCCCGCAAGCTCCTCGGATCCGAACCCGAAATGGGCCCAGGGCGTTCTCCATGAACCCGCACATCCTGGAATCGGTTGATCAGCCGATCAAAGCCTCGGTGATCTGGCGGGTGGTCTGCGCGGCGACCCGGGGATTGACGGCGGCGTAGGAGGTGTAGGCGTTCAGGCCGGTGGCCAGGGCCCAGCCGCGGCCCCGGGTCCAGGTGGCGTCGTCGACACCGAGCGTGGCGCGGAAAACCGCCCGGCTCCCGGCAGACATCAGGGTGAAGGCGATGGTCAGGTCGCAGGCCGGGTCGCCGATGCCGAGCTCGCCGAAGTCGATGACCGCGCTGAGGCGGCCGGCGACGGTCAGCAGGTTGCCGGTGTGGAAGTCGCCGTGGAACCAGACCGGCGGGCCATCCCATCCGGGGGCGCTCAGCGCCGCATCCCACAGCTCGGTCATGGCCGCGGCGTCGAACGCACCGTCGACCTCCGCGATAGCGGCTCGCGTCGCGCGGTCCCGGTCGGTCAGCGGCCGACCGGTGAGCTCCTCGCGAGCGTCCTCGACGGGGAAGTCCTCGGGAATAAACGCCTGAAGAGCGGTGAGGAACTCCGCCAGTTGGACGGCAGCCCGGGACGAGTCAGCCAGTGCCTCAGCAGTCGCCACATCGCCGTCCAGCCAGCGGGACACCGCCCACGGCCACGGATAGCCGAAGTCGGGCTCACCCACCCCCGCCGGTACCGGGATGGCCAACGGCAGGTGCGGGGCGAGCCTGGGAAGCCACTCGGACTCCTTCATGGCCTGTCTGATGGCACCCGCATGGCGGGGCAGCCGGACGGACAGGTCCTCGCCCAGCCGGTAGATCACATGGTCCGAACCGGCCGGGTCGAGCCGTTTGAGAGGCAGCTCGGCCCACTGCGGGAACTGCGTATCGACCAGGTGCCTGGCCAGTGCGGCATCGATCGCGGGGCGGGGGTCCGCGGCTCTCCCGGCTGCCAAGAGCAACTCCTGAGGTGGGCCCGCTCCATGCGGCGGGCAGTCGGAGCCATCACAGTGCCTCGTGCACTCGTCTGTCGATCGGTTTTCTCCACTGGCCGTCCTCTGCTCCGCGCACTCCACACACAGGCCTGTCGAAGCCGACCCAACGTGTTCCCCATGAACCCAGGGGTCTATCGCTGAAAATGGCGGCATCGGCCCCTCAGGTTCCCGATGAACTACCTTCAGTTTTCGCGAACCCACGGGGATCACGGCCCTGTTCTCCCGAAGCTACGGCGAAGTGACGAGTAGCTCTCTGTAATCAGAGTGACGCTCGGTCAGGGACAGCGAGGTGGGGTCGGGGACTTGGTCGGCCTGAAGGGCGGCGAAGTCGGCGTGTGCCTGCTCGACCGCCTGCGGGTACGCCTTGCGCTTGGCGTGCTCGGCGAGCGCCCGGTAGATGCTCGCGACGGAGGGGTTCTGGCCCTTGCGCTTGCCGGTGGGGATGATCAGGTCGGGCTGGATCTGCTCGACGGACTCGCCGTTCGCCCTCCGGTGCAGCACGGTGTGGAGCATGTCGTCGGTGATGACCGGCGGCCGGCCGCCGTGCTTGCCCTTGCGGGCCGCAGTGTCGAGCCCCTCCAGCGTCGCCTCCCGGATGTTCTCCCGCTCCGTCTCCGCCATCGCCGCGAAGAACGCGAACAGCAGCTTGCCCGGCCCGGTGGGGTCGTAGACGCCGGGCAGGGGCCCGGCGAGCATCTCCAGGGCCAGGCCGTGGGCGGTGAGATGGTCGGCGAGCGCGGTCAGCTCGGCGGCGTCGCGGCCGAGCCGCTTCATCTCGTACACGGTGAAGATGACGCGGCAGTGCGGGGCGTGCGCCTTGACCTCCCGAGCCGTGCGGAGCGCCTCCTCGAATCGGGGGCGGACCCGGACGCGGGTGCCGATCTTCTCGCTGAAGATCTTGTCCCTCGGGATGCCGTGCTTGCTGAGCGCGTCGAGCTGGGAGTCGAGTTCCTGCCCGAGGGTCGAGCAGCGGGCGTAGCCGATGCGGATGTCCGCGCTCGGCAGGTCCGGGTCGATCGGCGCCGGCGGCGGGGTGCCCGGCCGCCACGGCCGGCCCGGTCCGCGGTCGGCCGGAGTCGGCACGCGCAGCGCCTTCTTCAGCCGGGGCGCCTGGGTGAGGCGGCGGGTGTGGTAGGCGGAGGCGACCGCGCCGCCGCGCGAGCGGCACGGCGAGCCGGGCTGAGCATCACACTTCGGACAGGCGTGCTGTTCGACGTCGTCCGCGTCCGACCGGTCGGACGCGGAGGGCTGCTGAGGGGCCGTCATGGGCCCGGATTTTCGCACAATGCAAGTCTCAGAAGGGTCCGTCCCGCTTTTGGGTGAGAACGCGTTTTGAGAACGAATCCGGGATCGACGGGGGTCCGGCGGCCCAGTATTGATCTTGCTCGTGCAAAGGACCGTTTATGAGGGGCTGTTCTTCGCTAAGCAGGGCCTTGATGCTGCTTTCGCTGGAAGCACGACTTCGAGATCCTTCGCGAGCGGCCGACCAGCGAGCCGCAAGTTCCTCGTAGATCTCCGCGGCGCGGGTGGTCCTACCAGTCTCCAGTCGCTTGGCGCTGATCCGGCGAAGAGTGACCGGAGACTGGCAGGGCTGTCACCGCTGCGCTGCGATCAGCGAGGGCGGCTGTTGTCGCGAGAGCGCGGTCAGGCGGCGAAGGAGGCGAGCAGTTCGTTGTACTGCTTGGCGGCGGTGGACAGGTCCTCGTCGGAGAGGCCGAAGGCGGTGCCGTACAGCTTGACCATCGGCTGGATGTCGAACTGGCACAGCCGCAGGGTTGCGTGCCAGTTGCTGAGGAGCGCCTCAAGGGTGGTCTTGTTCGCGCCGTCGGGGGTGTAGTGCTCGGCGGGGACGCCGGCGGTGACGGCGACGATGGCCTTCTTGCCGGCCAGCTTGGAGGGAGAGCCGTCCATGGTGAAGGCCCAGCCGAGGGTGAAGACCTTGTCCTGCCACTGCTTGAGCAGAGGGGTGGTGTTGTACCAGAACACCGGGTGCTGGAAGACGATCACGTCGTGTTCGGCCAGCAGCGCCTGCTCGGCGTCGACGTCGATCTGGAAGTCGGGGTAGGCGGCGTAGAGGTCGTGCACGGTGACATGGGCCAGCTCGCGGACGGCGTCCACCAGAGATTTGTTGGCCTTCGACTGGGACAGGTCGGGGTGGCCTACGACAAGGAGAACCTTGGACATGATGAGAAAGCCTCTTCAGTGATCAGTGAAATGGGCGAACGGATGCGGGTTGGTCGGGTGCGACGGGCCAGTACGCCGACGGGGCGTCAGATCAACGGTCGATGGTGGCCATGTTCGCCTCGTCGTGGCGCTCGCCCGCGGCCGGTGTGAGGTTGTTCAGGCGGTCGAGCTGAGCGGCGCTGAGTTCGATGGCGTCGGCGGCGGTGTTCTCTTCGACGCGTGCGACCCGCCGGGTTCCGGGGATGGGGGCGATGTCGTCGCCGCGGGTCAGCAGCCAGGCCAGCGCGGTCTGGGCCGGGGTGGCGCCGATCTCTGCGCCGATGGCCTGCACTTCGTCGACGATGCGCAGGTTGCGCTGGAAGTTCTCGCCGGTGAAGCGCGGGTTGGTCTTGCGCCAGTCGTCGTCGGCGAAGTCGTCGACGGTGCGGATCTGCCCGGTCAGCAAGCCGTGGCCGAGCGGCGAGTAGGGCACGAATCCGATACCGAGCTCGCGCAGCAGCGGGAGGATCTCGGCCTCGGCGTCGCGGGTCCACAGGGAGTATTCGGTCTGCAGCGCGGCCACCGGATGCACGGCGTGCGCCCGGCGGATCGTCTCGGGTCCGGCTTCCGAGAGGCCGATGTGGCGCACCTTGCCTTCGGCGACCAGCTCGGCCAGCGCGCCGATGGTCTCCTCGATGGGCGTGTTCGGGTCGACGCGGTGCTGGTAGTAGAGGTCGATGTGATCGGTGCCGAGCCGCAGGAGCGAGCCTTCGACCGCGGCCTTCACGTTGCCGGCGCTGCTGTCGATGACGCCGGGGCCGTTGCCGGCGTGGGAGACGAGACCGAACTTCGTCGCCACGACGACGTCGTCCCGGCGGCCCTTGACGGCCTTGCCGACGATTTCCTCGCTGTGGAAGGGGCCGTAGATCTCGGCGGTGTCGATGTGGGTGACCCCGAGGTCCAGCGCACGGTGGATGGTGCGGATCGACTCGGCGTCGTCGAGCCCCGCACCCGTGGTGTAGACGCCGGCCATGGTCATGGCTCCCAGTCCGATGCGGGAGACATCGAGCCCGCCCAGTGATACGTGCTTCATCAGGTACTCCTTTTCGTGACGGCCGTCAGGCCGGTCTGATCAATGGGGTGCGCCACCAGCTGGCGGACCGTGCTTCGGTGGTCCGCACGCTGTCGGCGCGGGCGCCGTTGCCGGGTAGCGGGTCAGCGCCGTAGGTGCACCCGGCGGCTTCCGGCCTCGGCCGGGCATGGTGCTCAGGCGTGGGTGTCGTCGTAGGTCAGGCTGCCGAGGACATCGATGCCGCGGTCGTCTGTGATGTGCTTCGTCCAGGCAGTCAGGCGGGCCGACCATGGGGGATTCGAGCTGGCTGCTGCCAGGTGGGGTGGTCCGACGCTGGTGTTGCCAGGGCCAGGCTGCGGTGGGTCCGCGGGCTGAACCGGCTGCGCCGGGTCAGTGCTCGTGGGCCGCCGGCTCCAGAACTAGGACCGGGATCTCACGGTCCGTGTTCTTCTGGTACTCGGCGTAGTCGGGGAACGCTTCGACGGCTCGGGCCCACCACAGGGCCTTCTCGTCCCCGGTCACCTCGCGTGCCAGCATGTCCTGGCGCACCGGGCCGTCCTGAAGCTCGACCCGGGGGTCGGCCACCGCGTTGTGGTACCAGACCGGGTGCTTGGGGGCTCCTGCCATGGAGGCGACCACGGCGTAGACGCCGTCGTGCTCCACCCGCATGACCGGGGTCTTGCGGATCTTGCCGCTCTTCGCGCCCAGGGTGGTCAGGATGACGACGGGCAGGTCCCGGAGCCTCTCGTCTTCCTCCCGTGCGACCAGGACACTCAGCGTCGTTCCCTGCGTACCGCCGGAGCTTTCGTACAGCTCCACCTGGTCACGTACAAAATGCGCCTTGCTCGGCTGGTACTCGCCTTTGAGGGGCATGTTGGCTCTCTCCGTGCTGTCGAAATGCACCCGGCAGCGGTCCTCCGTCCTGGCCGGGGTGCGGGGTGTGGTGTTCAGGCGTGGGCGTCGTCGTAGGCCAGGGCGCCGCCCAGTTCGCGGGAGGCGTCGGCCTGGGCGAGGAGCCCCTTCGCCTTGGCCTCGGCGGCCTCGATGGCGTCCGCACCGGCGACGAAGCGCAGCAGCGGCGTCTCCTGGCCGGCGATGGCGAGCAGGGCGCGGGCGAGCTTGGCGGGGTCGCCGGGCTGCTGACCGTTCATGCTCTTCATGCCCTCGATCCGGGGGGCGGTGCGCGGGGCGTAGTCGTCGATGGACAGCTCGGGCCAGGTGGTGGAGCCGTCCACGAGGAGTTCGGTGCGGAAGTAGCCGGGCTCCACGATCGTGGTGTGGATGTTGTACGGCTCGACGTCGTAGCGCAGGGACTCCATCCAGCCCTCTTCCGCGAACTTGGAGGCGGCGTAGGCGGAGGTGAACTCCATGCCGACCAGTCCGGCGGTCGAGGTGATGGTGATGACGTGGCCGGCGCGCTGGCGGCGCATGATCGGCAGGACGGCGCGGGTGACGTTCATCGGGCCGAAGAGGTTGGTCTCGAACTGCTGGCGCATCTGCACGGGCGAGATCTCCTCGAAGTAGCCGGTGAAGAGGTTCCCGGCGTTGTTGATCAGGACGTCGATGCGGCCGAAGCGGTCGACGGCGGCCTGCGCGGCGGCCTCGGCGTCCTCCAGGCTGGTGACATCGAGCCTGGTGACCAGCAGATTGTCCTGCGGCCCGCCCAGGGTCCTCTCGACCTCTGCGGGGCGGCGGCCGGTGGCGACGACCTGGTGGCCGGCGGCGAGGGCCTCGCGGGCGATGTCCGTGCCCAGACCGCGTCCGGCACCGGTGACGAGAATGACCTTGCTCATGGGGGGCTTCCTTTCAGGCGCCGTGCTCCGGCACCCGCTGTGTGCGGGGGTGATGCCTGCCGCACCGACGGCGCCTCAGAGGGGGCTGGGACCGGCGGCACGAGCACCGTCTGTCTGGACGGTTCACACCGCCGTGGGCGGTGCACCACCAACAAAACCGGCTGTCACCCCAGGGTGGGAGTCCCTGATGAGGGGGTCACTGACAGGGACCCCCAACCCGGCGGATGCGCTCGTAGAGTGAAGCGCATGGCAGGCAGAAACGACCCCAACGGCACAAACCGCGACATCCGCGATGATTTCCGAGCGGAGATCCGGGAATTCCTCGGCACGCGACGGACCAGGGTCACCCCCGAGCAGGCCGGACTGCCCGTGTACGGCGGAGAACGTCGGCGGGTCACCGGGCTGCGCCGCGAGGAGGTCGCCCTCCTCGCGGGCATCTCCAGCGAGTACTACACCCGGCTGGAGCGCGGCAACGCCACCGGCGTCTCCGAGAGCGTCATCGAGGGCATCGCGCAAGCACTTCAGCTCGACGAGGCCGAACGCATCCACCTGCTCGACCTCCTGCGCGGCGCCGGCACGACCCGCCCGCCACGCCGCCGCCCGGCCCAGCAGCGTGTCCGGCCCACGGTGCAGCGCGTCCTCGACTCGATGAGCGGCACACCCGCGTTCATCCTCAGCGGACGCGGGGACATCCTGGCCGCCAACCACCTCGGGCGCGCCCTGTTCTCCCCCGTCTACGCCGACCCTGCACGGCCGCCGAACAACGCCCGGTTCGTCTTCCTCAGCCCGCACGCGACCGAGTTCTTCCGCCGCTGGGACGAAGTCGCAGGCGACACGGTCGCCATGCTGCGCGCCGAGGCGGGCCGCGATCTCTACGACCGGCGGCTGACGGACCTGATCGGGGAGCTGTCCACCCGCAGCGAGGAATTCCGTCGCCGCTGGGCGGCCCACAACGTCCGGATGCACACCACGGGCGTGAAGCTCCTCCACCACCCGGTCGTCGGCGACCTCGACCTGCCCTTCGAAACCTTCCCGCTCCCCGACGGCCCCCGCCAGTTCCTCCTCACCTACACCGCCGAGCCCCACTCAGCCTCGCAGGACGCCCTGAACCTGCTGGCCAGCTGGGCCACGGCCAACGAGGACATCGAGCGGTCCGCGCCGGCCAACGACTCCGAAAACGCCGACTCGACCGAGACACCCGACTGAACGACGGGGCACGCGAGGGGACATGCCCGCCCGCGAACACCACAACTGACCACCCGGACGGCACCACCCGAAACGCATCGGGGTGGGCGAGGGTGGCGATCGGTTCACATGGACGCGGCCGAGGCCCCTCGGGATCCAGCCAGGCCCAGGGCCCGAGGTGTCATGCCGGGGCTGCGGCTGTCCCTCCCTGCGGGATGCGCGGGCTGGGCACCGTCGTCCGGATGGACAGGTCCAGATCGAGGCGGCTGTTCATGTCCAGCTCGAACCGGCCGTAGGGGTTCACGTGGGTCCAGAACAGCGGCGACAGGGCCCGCCGGTCGGCGTCGGTGAGCCGCTTCTGCCACTTTTCCTCGATCAGGATGTCCTGGAGGAGCAGAGCGTTGACGTGCACCAGCGCCGACTGAAGCAGGTGCAGGGCGAGCACGGAGACCTCCTGGGACTCCTTGTCGGAACCGGTCAGGTCGCCGTCCTTGCCGTGGAACAGGTCATGGTTGGCGCTGTTCCAGTTCTCCACCACCTGGAGCCCGTCGCTGATCTCCCGGCGCAGATCCGCGTCGGCGAGGTAGTCGCAGATGAACGTCGTACGCACCGCCCGCCCGAGTTCTCGATCGCCCGGTACGTCGGATGCTTGGGCCCGCCGCGGGTGAAGCGCCGCAGGACCTGCTCGGCCTCGGCGGCGCCCAGGCGCAGGGCGGTGGTGTACTTCACGATCTGGTCGTACTGCTGACGGATCAGCTCCCAGTCGATCGTCTTGGTCGACAGCACTGGCGCCAGGTTCGGCCACTTCTCGTCCTCCCCGGCCGCCGGCCGGTACAGCCGCGCCGAGCCGACGTTCTTCAGCCGGGGCAGCAGGTTGAAGCCGAGCATGTGGGCGAAGGCGAAGGCGAAGGCGAACCCGGCGATGGAGGCGCCGTGCGTGTCGGTGCACTGCCGGTCGATCTCCATATCCGTGCAGTGCCGCAGCACGCCTCGATCATCGCGGCGACCTCGGAGGCCGAGCAGGATTTGAGCTGGCTGTAGACGCACAGCGACTTCTTCTCGACGTGCCAGTAGATCATCACACCGGGGCCGCGGTACCGCTGGTGCCACTCGGTCATGAAGTGGTTCACCACCCCGTCCAGACCCAGATCCCGCCCACTGCTCGGCCCCTTCCGCACACCCCCTGTGATCACCTGTCGGGCTGGACGGTAGAGGCGCCGCCGTACACGGGACACCGGCATCCGCGAAGCAGCCCGGCAGGGTGTGCGGACCCGGCAAAGGCGTCCCGGGGCCGATGGCGCCGGTCAATCGACGGGGACGACGTAGTCGCCGGGCGAAGCCTCGCCGGGCGGGTCGTGTGCGGTGACGGTTGAAGAGTTCCCTCGATCAGCGGCCCGGCCGCGGCGCCGACGCCTCCCCCGGCGGTTTCCCGCCCCCAGCCTCAGGGGGCGATCTTGTCCGGGCGAACAGACAATGAGCGCGAGGGATCCTGTCACGGCTGTGGCGGGATGGGTGGTTCTGCGGTCTGGAGGTCGTGGGAGATGGGACACGTGCGGCCATGACGGTCGAAGAACAGACTCCTGACGTCCGTGCATGCCTCCCCGTCGGGGGCTTGAGCCGCCGCCCCGGGCCGGTGAAGCGCACTGATCCCGCAGGGCCTGCGACCGTCCCGCCGCCCGGTTCGCAGGACGAACCGGTGTCCGTCCGGAATATGGCGGCGCGGCTGAGGGCCGTCTATCCCTCGGTCGACGCGGTCACCGTCGAGACCACAGTCAGGACCGCTTACCGCAGAGCGGCCCCCGAGACGCGCCGCGCTCACCCCGGACCAGAGAAGGACTGATCGTGATGTCGGACGAGAGAGCCGAACGCATCGCGAATTTCATCGCGCCCCTACGGGTGAAACCGGGGTCGAAGGTGCGCCTTGACCGGGACTTCGATCCTCGCTACAAGGCAGGTCTGAAGAAGCGGGAGGGGATCGAGCTGCTGCGGACCGGGGTGTCCCTGCTGGCCGAGTACCAGGAGCGGCTGGCCGCCCAGGACACCTACGGCGTACTCCTGTGCCTCCAGGCCCTTGATGCCGGCGGCAAGGACGGGACGATCCGCCATGTGATGAGCGGCGTCAATCCTCAGGGCGTACGAGTCAGCAGCTTCAAGGTGCCCTCCGCCGAGGAACTGGACCACGACTACCTGTGGCGCTACGCCCAGCGCCTGCCCACGCGCGGTGAGATCGCCATCTTCAACCGCTCGCACTACGAGGAGGTTCTCGTCGTGCGCGTCCACCCCGAGAACCTGGTCCGGCAGAAACTGCCGGACGACACGCGCGGGCCGGACATATGGCAGCGGCGCTACCGGGAGATCAACCACTGGGAGCGCTATCTCACGGACAACGGGTTCAAGGTGGTGAAGATCTTCCTGAACCTGTCCAAGGAAGAGCAGCGCACCCGTTTCCTGAAGCGGATCGACCGGCCGGAGAAGAACTGGAAGTTCTCCGCGGCCGACGTCCGCGAGCGGCGCCGGTGGGACGACTACCAATACGCGTTCTCCGAGATGCTGTCGGCCACGAGTACGAAGTGGGCGCCGTGGTACGTCGTGCCGGCGGACCGGAAGTGGTTCGGACGGATCTGCTCGGCGGCGATCCTCGCGCACACCCTGATGGACATCGATCCTCAGTACCCCGACGTGGGGAAGGCCGCACGGAAGGACCTGCTCGTCACCAAACGGGACCTGGAGCGGGAGGCCCCCGCCGGGGCATCGGCCGATCCGTACGCCGACCGGCATCCGCCGGCCAGGAAGAAGCGCGGCTGAGACCCGTGGAACCAGCGCGCGATCGGCCCGGACGCATCCGCGGCCACGGCTCGGGGCACGGATCGGGAGGCAGAGCGATGACGGTGCGTTCGAATTCCGTGGGAGAACAGCCTCGGGCTTCGGAGGACGGCTGGTACACGCGCACTCCCGAGGATGTTGTAACGGCTTTCGGCGTAGATCCGGCGTTCGGTCTCTCCGCAGCACGGGCCGCGCAACTTCTGGACGCGCACGGCCCGAATTCACTTCCCCAGGAGAAGCGGCCTCCGGCCTGGCACCGGTTCCTCGCGCAGTACCGCAGTTACATGCAGATCGTCCTCGTGGCCGCGGCGGTCGTCTCGCTGCTCATCCAGGAGTGGGCCACCGCGATCCTGCTGATCGTCCTGACCCTGCTGAACGCCGTCGTGGGCCTGCGCCAGGAGGGCAAGGCCGAGAGCGCGATGAACGCGCTGCAGTCGATGATGAAGGCGACGGCGCGGGTACGCAGGGACGGCACGGAGGCCGAGATTCCCGCCGAACAGCTGGTCGTCGGCGACATCGTGCTCATCGCCGCCGGGGACCAGGTGGCGGCGGACGGACGCATCATCGAGGCCAGTGCCCTGCAGATCGACGAGTCGGCGCTCACCGGCGAGAGCGTCCCCGCCGCGAAGGACGCCGGCACGCTGGCGGGCACCCTGTCGGCGCCCGGCGACCGGACGAACATGGCCTTCATGAACACCCCGGTCACCCACGGCAGCGGCGTGCTCGTCGTCACCGCGACCGGCGCCGCGACAGAGGTCGGCAAGATCTCTGGGATGCTGTCGGCCACCGAGAAAGAGCTGCCGCCGCTCACCAGGGAACTCGACACCCTGACGCTGTGGATCACGGGGGCGGCGGCCCTGACCATGATCGTGATGTTCGCCCTGGGACGCTGGCGGGACCAGGCCTGGGACGTGTTGTTCGTCAGCGCGGTCTCGCTGGCCATCGCCGCCATCCCCGAGGCCCTGCCGACGGTGACCCAGGCGATCCTGTCCGTCGGCAGCCTCAACCTGGCGAAGCGGAACGCCATCGTCAAGGAACTGCCGTCCGTCGAGACCCTGGCGTTCACGTCGGCGATCAACTCGGACAAGACCGGCACCCTGACCATGAACCAGATGACCGCCGTCGAAGTCGTGAGTCCCACCGACCGGTACACCGTCTCGGGCACGGGCTACGGCCTCGACGGGAAGATCCACCATGCCGCGGGTTCGCCGGCTTCCGCCGCGGGCATCGAGGACGCGATCCTGCCCTACGTGGTGGCCAGCGACGCGAAGCTGGTGGACGGCGAGGTGGTGGGCGATCCCACCGAGGGCGCCCTGCTGGTGCTCGCGCACAAGGCCGGGCTGGACATCGACGCCACCAGGGAGGGCCTTCCCCGGCTCGCCACGCTGCCGTTCGACCCGGGCTACAAGCTGATGGCCACCTTCAACCAAGCGGTCGACGCCTCCGGACGGCAGGTTGTCCGGTGCTTCGTCAAAGGCGCGGTCCCGGCGGTGGTGGCGCGGGCCGCCACCGCGCTTGCGGCGGGCAAGACCATCCCATGGGACGCCGAACTGAGCGCGCGCGCCGAGACACAGACCCAGCGGATGGGCGGCGAGGGACACCGGGTGATGGCCGCGGCGACCCGTGATCTGGACCCGGCCGACTTCGACCCGGACGGCGACCTGCTCGCGTACGTCACCGAGCTGCGGGTGACCAGTCTCGTCGGCATGGTCGATCCGCCCCGCGAGGACGCCAAGGCAGCGGTGGCCGGCGCGCAGGCGGGGCACATCCGGGTCCGCATGGTGACCGGTGACGACGTCACCACAGGTGCGGCGATCGCCCGGCAGCTCGGCATCCCCGGCGAGGCGGTCCTCGGTGCCGAATTCGCCGCCATGAGCGAGGAGGAGCAGCTCGCCCGCATCGATGGCATCGGTGTGGTGGGCCGCGTCGCGCCGGAGCACAAGGTGCTGCTCGCCGACACCCTCAAGAAAAAGGGCAATGTCGTGGCGATGACGGGGGACGGCGTCAACGACGCGCCCGCCATCAAAGCCGCCGACATCGGCATCGCCATGGGCAGCGGCACGGACGTGGCGAAGAACGCCGGACGCATGATCCTCTCCGACGACCGCTTCGCCACCATCGTCTACGCCGTGGAGCAGGGCCGCAGAATCTACGACAACCTCACCAAGTACATCCGATTCGTCCTGCTCCTGCTGGTCACCTTCGTGCTGACCTTTCTCGGGGCCACCGTCTTCAACATCGCCGCCGGTGAGCCTTTCACCCCGCCGCAGGTGCTGTGGATCCACTTCGTCGTCAACGCCTCTTTCGGCTTCGCTCTCGGCTTCGACCGGGAGAGCCCCGGACTCATGCGACGCAGGCCGCGACCGCGAGGGGAGTCCGTCCTCACCCGGCCCGTACTGGTCACGGTCGGACTCGGCGGGCTGGCGATCACCGCCCTCCTGCTCGCGCTGATCAAGCTCGGTCAGGCCCACTTCGACAGCGTCGACACCGGCCAGTCGATCGCGTTCACCGCCTTCGCCCTCTGTCTGATCGTGGCCGCGTTCGAGTGCCGCAGCGAGACGGACTCCGTGCTGACAACGTCCACCTTCGACAGCAGGCAGATGAACTGGGTGGCACTGACCCAGTTCGTAATCGCGGTCCTGGTGACCCAGATGGACGGTTTCCGCCGCATCCTCGGGACGACCGAGATCAACGCGCGGCAGTTCGGCTGGGCGCTGCTGGCCGCTCTCGCGCTCCTGCTCGTGTGGGAACTGGGAAAGTTCCTGGCCCGTCGCTCAAGAGACACCTGATGGGTCGGCACGTGACGGCCCGGTAGAGCAAGCGGGCATGGGGCTCCTGTCCTGGTGGGGGTCATTCGGAGGCTTGGCGTCGGGAGAGCCGTACTTCTTCGATGTCGAGCTGACGCTGGACGTGGCGCAACACGGTGTCGTCGATCTCGTGGTCGTCGCGCAGGCGGACCAACGTGGCGCGTTTGTGGGCGAGCAGGGCCAGGCGCAGGGCGGTGTAGTGCCGGTGGTGGCGCAGGACGGCTTCGTCGTCGGTGGTGGTCTCGTCGCCCCCGGCGCGGACGACGAGCAGGTGGGTCTCGTACTCCTGGCGCATGCGTTCGGTGACCGCGGGGTCGGTGTCCAGTTCCTCGGCGAGTGCGGGGAGGGCTTCGAGGGCCTCTTCGGTGGCGGTCGTCTCGGCGAGGAAGCGCTCCTCCTCGACCGAGGTGTCGTGGGGCAGCCGGGCCCAGCGCACCACGGCCGGCAGCAGCAGGCCCTGGACCAGGAGCGTGGTGACGATGACTCCGGAGGTGACGAAGACGATGGTGTCGCGGTCGGGGAAGGGGGCGCCGGAGTCGAGCGTCGTCGGCACCGACAGGGCCACGGCCAGCGACACCGCGCCCCGGAAGCCGGCGATCGAAGTGACCACCCTCGCACGGTAGTTCATCCGGCGCAGGCGCTGCTGCGGGCGGCGGTCCAGCAGACGGATCAGGTACGGAACGGTGAAGTTGAAGGCGAAGCGCGCGGCGACGACCACGGCGGAGACCGCCGCGACGGCGATGAGGGCGTTGGTGAGGTCACTGCCGTGCAGTTCGCGTACGGCGGCCTGGGCCTGCAGGCCGACGAGGACGAACAGGGAGCCGTTGAGCAGGAAGGTGGCCAGCGACCAGGACTCCTCCGCCTGGCGGCGCATCGCGGCGCCTGCCACGCGTGGCCCGGCCTGGCTCATGATCAGCCCCGCCGCGACGGCTGCGAGCACGCCGGAGGCATGGATCAGCTCGGCGGCCAGGTAGGCGGTGAACGGCGTGAGGATCATCGCCACGTTGCCCCGCAGCGGGTCGTCGAAGACCCGGCGCACCCTGATCACCAGCCAGGCGGTCACCGCTCCGGCCGCGGCTCCGCCGACGTAGGAGACGGCGAACAGCCAGGTGACGTGGGGGACGGTGAAGTGCTCGTCGCCGACCGTGATGCCGACGGCCAGCCCGAAGACCACCAGCGCCGTGCCGTCGTTGACGAGGCTCTCGGCACGCAGCAGGGTCACGTTGCGGCGGGGCAGTGCCTTGGCGAGGACGCCGACGGCGGTCGCGTCGGTGGGGGCCACGGCCGCGCCCAGCACCCACGCCGGGCCCCAGGCCAGGCCCAGTTCGTGCGCCACGGTCGCCACCGCGCCGGCGGTGCCGATGACCAGCACGGTGCTCATCAGGATGATGCCGCGCAGGTCCCGGCGGATCTCCCGCAGCGAGGTGGTCAGGCTCTCCCAGTACAGCAGCACCGGCAGGAAGATGAGCAGGACCGCCTCCGGCGGCAGTTCGACCTCGCGCAGCGCGGGCACGAAGCCGAGCAGTGCGCCGAGGACGAGCAGCACGACGGGCGGGGCGATCCGGTAGCGGTCGCCGGCGGCGTTGCCCAGGAGCACGGCCACGCCGAGGACCACGACGAGTTCGAGACCGATCACGGCATGGCTCCCAACGGGGTCAGGAGGCGGATGACCCGCTGCGTGACCTCGTGGGGGCCGGGATCACGGCGCTCGACCGTGGTCGGCGCGAGGAGCTCGCCGGGCGATGCGGCGGCGTGGTCGTCGACGGTGAACATGGGCCTTCTCCCGCGGCGGTCGGCGCGGCAGGAGCCGCATGGTCGTCGAGCCCGCGGTGGAGCTCGTGATGCGCTGGATGGTGTGGGCGGAGCAGCGGCCGTACTTGGTGCGGTAGGCGGCGTCGACCGTGTCGTCGATCTCGCCGTCGACGTCCTCGAACGCCACGTCCTTCTCGACCCCGCCGGCCTCGATACGGCCCTCGTGGCGGGCTCGGGTGGCGCGGAACCAGGCGGAGGCGGGGCCGTTCACGGAGCGGACGTAGATGTCGCCGTCCACGCGCACGACCCAGATGGTGCGCCAACCTCCCAGCTCGCCGTCCCGGAGCCGGGAGGCGACCTCCAGTTCCTCGGCCGATCCGATCCGGTCGAGTTCGTCGTCGGTCCGGGGAGCAGTGGTGGCCATCCGCTCATCTCCTCGGTTCTCGTGCGGCTGTCTTGGTCTCAGGCGGACGTGGCCGTCGGCGGTCAGGCCAGCGTCGAGGTGTCGATCACGAAGCGATAGCGCACGTCGGAGGCGAGGACACGCTCGTAGGCCTCGTTGATCTTGTCGGCGGGGATGACCTCGATCTCGGAGCCGATGCCGTGCTCGGCGCAGAAGTCGAGCATCTCCTGGGTCTCCCTGATGCCGCCGATCAGCGATCCGGAGTAGGACCGGCCGCGCATGATCAGCGAGAACACGTTGAGCGACAGCGGCTCGGCGGGGGCGCCGACGTTGACCAGGGCGCCGTTCACGGCCAGCAGGCCGAGGTAGGCGTCGAGGTCGAGCTTCGCGCTGACCGTGTTGACGATGAGGTCGAAGGCGCCGGCCAGCTGCTCGAAGGTGGCCGGGTCGCTGGTGGCGTGGTAGTGGTCGGCGCCCAGGCGCAGGCCGTCGTCCATCTTCTTCAGCGACTGGGACAGCACGGTGACCTCGGCGCCCATCGCGTGCGCGAGCTTGACGGCCATGTGGCCGAGGCCGCCCAGGCCGATGACGGCGACCTTCTTGCCGGGGCCCGCGCCCCAGCGGCGCAGCGGGGAGTACGTCGTGATGCCCGCGCACAGCAGCGGGGCCGCCGCGTCGAGGTCGATGCCCTCGGGGATGCGGACGACGAAGTCCTCGGTGACCACGACGTGGGTGGAGTAGCCGCCCTGAGTGAGGGTGCCGTCCTTGTCGACGGCGCCGTAGGTGAGGGTGTTGCCCTTCAGGCAGTACTGCTCCTCGCCCCTCAGACACGACTCGCACTCGCGGCAGGAGTCGACCATGCAGCCGACGCCGACCCGGTCGCCGACCGCGTGCCGGGTGACCTCGGCGCCGACCTCGGTGACCACGCCGGCGATCTCGTGGCCGGGGACCAGGGGGTAGGTCGACGGGCCCCACTCGCTGCGGGCGTTGCTGATGTCGGAGTGGCAGATGCCGGCGTACTTGATCTCGATGAGGATGTCGTGCGGGCCTACGTCGCGGCGCTCGACGGTCGTGGGCGTGAGGGGTTTTGCGGCGGACGTCGCTGCGTAGGCGTTGACGGTGAGCATGGCTTCTCCGGTCTGGTGGTTTTGGTGTGACTGCTGCTGTTTGTAAGGGAGTTGTCGGGTCAGCGGGGTTCGAGCCGCATCGTCGTGGAGCCCGCCTCGGGGCTGGTGATGGCCTTGATGATGTACGCGGCGTAATGCCCGTACTTGGTCCTGTACGCGGTGTCCACGGCGTCGTTGACCTCGTCGTCGGCGTCGATGATCGAGACGTCCTTGCCGACTCCGCCGGCCTGGATACGGCCCTCCCGGCGGGCCCGGGTGCCGCGGTACCAGTCGGAGCCGGGGCCGTTGACGGAACGGACGTAGACGCCGGCGCCGACGCGGACCACCCAGATCGTCCGCCGGCTGCCCAGCTCGCCGCCCTGCCGCAGGGACGCGATCTGCAGTTCCTCCGCGTGTTCGATGCTGTCGAGCTCCTCGCTCGTCCAGGCCGATGCCGCCGATGTCGAGGTCATGAGGTCTTCTCCTTCAGGAGTACGGACGCCGCCGCGGTCAGGGCCACGAGCAGCGCGGCGATCAGGAGGCTGGTGCGCAGCCCGTGCAGGAAGTGCGCATGGTTCGACACCAGGGCGCCGAAGACGGCCACGGACAGGGCGCCGCCGAGCTGGCGGGAGGCGTTGAGCACTCCGCTCGCCGTGCCGGCGCGCTGGGCGGGGACGCGGTCGAGGAGGAGTGAGGTCACCGCCGGTACGGCGAGGCCGCCACCGGTTCCGACCGGGATCATCAGCAGGACCAGCAGCCAGGCGGGCGCCGACGCCGGCGGAACGCAGAGCGCGGCCAGGCCCGCGGCCATCAGGAGCTGCCCGGTGACGATCGGCATCCTCGGCCCGAACTTCGCGGCGAGCCGGGCGGCGGTAGGGCTGACGACCGCGGTCAGCAGGGTCATCGGCAGGAACGCCAGCCCGGTGGCCATCGGCGACAGGCCCCGGTCCTGCTGGAGGTACAGGCCGAGCAGGAAGATCATGCCGTAGAAGCCGACGTTGAGCGCGAAGCCCACGGTCGCGGAGAGCGCCATCGTCCGGGAGCGCAGGAGTTCCAGCGGCACCATCGGGCTGCGGCCACGCGCCTGCGCCGCCAGGAAGACCGCCGCCGCCGCCACGGCCACCGCCAGTGCGAGCAGCACGCGCGGCGCGCCCAGGCCCACGGAGCCGGCCTCGATCGCCGCGTACGTCAGGCCGCCCATCGCCGCCACCGCGGCGATCTGCCCGGTCCAGTCGAACGGGGCGTCGCCCCGACGGGGCGAGCGGGCGGCCCGGGTGAGCAGGAACAGCGCCAGCACGCCCACCGGCAGATTGACGAAGAAGATCATCCGCCAGCTGAGCTCACTCAGCACACCGCCCAGCACCGGGCCGGCCGCGGCGCCCACCGAGCCGCCCATCGCCCACACCGAGATGGCCCGGGCACGCCGAGCCGGGTCGGGGAACGCCTCGCGGATCAGCGCCAGCGAGGCCGGCACGATCACCGCGGCACCCGCACCCTGCACCAGCCGCGCCGCGACCAGCACGCCCAGGTCGGGTGCGAAGCCACAGGCGGCCGAGGCGACGGTGAAGACGACGAGCCCCGCCCCGAACGCCTGCCGCGCACCGATCCGGTCGGTCACGGACCCCGCGGACAGCAGCAGCGCGGCGAACATCAGCGTGTAGCCGTCCACCACCCACTGCAACCCCGTCATGCCACCGCCGAAGCCGCGCCCGATCTCGGGCAGTGCGACGTTGACGATCAGGGCGTCGAGGGTCATCACGAAGAAGCCGAGCAGCGCGGCCGCCAGCGCCCACCGGGCGCCGTTCGCGGTGCCGGGCTGCTCGGCGGCGGCATCGGCCGACGCCGACGGTTTGTCCGATGCGACAGAACTGGACACGGGTGGATCTCCTGATGAGGAAACGGTTTCTCGGGACGGAACGAGTTCTTCAACGCTGTCCAGCCTGCGCGCCGGACGCGTCGCGTGGCAGGCCGAGCTGTGCCGGGGAGCGCTGTTCGGGGGTGTGACAGGGCCCCCCACGCCCAGCCCGTGGATCCCGTCCTGCCCGCCCTGACGCACTGGCCGCATGGCACGTGAGCAGCGCAACGGCAGTGACGGCACTGAACTGGGGCGTTTCCTGCGCGCCCACCGCACCCGGGTGACGCCCGAGGAGGTCGGCCTCAAGGCAGGCCCCGGCCTGCGGCGCACGCCCGGGCTGCGTCGTGAGGAGCTGGCCACCCTCGCCGGTGTGAGCATCGACTACTACACGCGCCTGGAACGCGGCAAGGAGTCCCATCCCAGCCCGTCCGTCGTCGACGCGCTCGCCCGTGTCCTCCTGCTGGACGAGCACGCGCACGAACACCTGCGGGACCTCGCCGTGTGCGCCGCCCGCCCCGCCGCCTACGAGCCTCCGGCGGCGCCCACCCCGTCGGTGGGACCCGGGATCAAGTTGCTGCTGGAGAGCCTGCGGCCCCACCCCGCGGTCGTGGTCAGCCGCACGATGGACCTGCTCGCCTGGAACCCGGGCGGGCTGCGGCTGTTCGTGGGCATGGAGCAGTGGCCGGTCGAGAAGCGCAACGTCGCGCGCTGGGTGTTCCTCAACCCCGGCGCCCGCACGGTGTTCGACCACTGGGACGAGCAGATCCGCGCGTGCGTGGGGCGTCTGCGCGCCCTGACGGGCACCGACCCGGATGCCCCCGACCTCGTCGGGCTCGTCGACGAACTGCTCACCGAGAGCCCGGAGTTCGGACAGCTCTGGGACCGCTACGACGTACGGGCGCACACCCACGGCAGCAAGACCTTCCACCTCCCGGACGTCGGCGCCCTCACCCTCGAATACCAGTCCATGCAGCTGGAAGGCTTCCCCGGCCACCGGCTGGTCGCCCACTACGCCGACCCCGGCACCCCCGACCACGACAAGATGATCCTGCTGGACATGGTCGCCACCGCATCGAACGTGAAACCCGTCGAAGAGAAGCGGAACTGACGGCGGCCAGCTCTTCCCCCCATGGTCGCCGCATGGCGGGGCGGGCTGTGCCGGGGAGCGGCATTCCGGGGTGTGACAGGGCCCCCCACGCATATGCCGAAGAGGTTGCGCGGCCCGCAGACTGGAAGACATGAACAGCGAGCAGCGCAACGGCGTGGGCACCGAGCTGGGGCGCTTCCTACGCGCCCGCCGGGCCCGGGTGACCCCGGAGGAGGTCGGCCTGACGGCCGGTTCCGGCCTGCGCCGTACGCCCGGGCTGCGCCGCGAGGAACTGGCCACCCTGGCCGGGATCAGCATCGACTACTACGTCCGCATGGAGCGCGGCAAGGAGACCCGGCCCAGCGCCTCCGTGGTCGATTCCCTCGCCCGCGCCCTCCTTTTGGAGGACGACGAGCTTGAGCACCTGCGCAGCCTGGCCGCCCGCGCCGCGCGCAGTGCGCCCGAGCCTCCCGCCGCACCCGGCCGCACCGTCCGGCCCGGCGTGAAACTGCTCCTGGAGAGTCTGCGCCCCCAACCCGCACACGTCGTCAGCCGCACCAACGACCTGCTCGCCGCCAACCCAGGCGGAATGCGACTCCTCCCCGGCATCCAGGACTGGCCTGCCAAGGAGCGCAACATCGCCCGTTACCTCTTCCTCCACCCCGCCTCGCGTGACCTGTTCCACGACTGGAACACCCAGGTCCGCGGCTGCGTGGCCCGGCTGCGCGCCCTGGCCGGCACCGATCCCGACGCCCCCGACCTCACCCGGCTCGCCGGTGAACTCCTCCTCAAGAGCCCGGAGTTCGCCCGCCTGTGGGAGCGCTACGACGTCAAGGGCCACTCCTACGGCCGCAAGACCTTCCATCACCCCGACGTCGGCGACCTCACCCTCGGCTACCAGTCCATGGAGCTGGAAGGCACCTCAGGGCACCGCATGGTGACGTACTACGCCGAGCCCGGCACCGCCGATCACGACGCCATGGTCCTGCTCGACCTGCTCGGGCAGGAGAAGTCCGCGAAGCGGACGTCGGCACGCGACGACCGGTCGGCGGCCGCCGAGGAGGATCCCGCCTCCCCCCTGTCCTGACCGTCCCGCAGCCTTTCAGCCGAACGATCGTGGTCCTGTTGCCGCCGGCTCCTCCCGCGGACAACCTGAAGACCGGCCCTCACCGGCATCACCGGCCTCACTGAGAGCTCCACGACCACGCCGCTCGACCCACGCTCCGAGGACATGTAGGTGCAAAGCGAGCAGTACGGACCGCCGCAGAGCGGCCCGCCGACCGGAGCACGGAAGTCGCCGGCGGGCAGCCGGGTGACCACCTTCGAGCTGTTCTTCGACCTGGTGTACGTCTTCACGCTCACCCAGACCACCCAGTACATGGCCCACCACCACACCGGCACGGGCGTGCTGCACGGAGTGCTGCTGCTGGCGCTGGTCTGGTTCTCCTGGTCCGCGTACGCCTGGCTGGGCAACCAGGCCCGGGCCGACCGCGGCGTCGTACGCGCGGGCATGGCACTCGCGATGGCCGGGGTGTTCGTGGTCGCGCTCACCGTCCCGGAGGCGTGGGACGACCTGCCCGGCGGCCTGAACGGTCCGCTGGTCCTGGCCTGCGCCTACCTGTTCGTACGTGTCGTGCACCTGGTCCTCTACAGCGTGCTGGCGCGTGGCGACCGCGGGCTGCTGCGGCAGGTCGCCGTCTCCTGGGCGCCGGTCCTGGCGGGCTGCGGGCTCCTGATCGCCGGTGCGGCGGTCGGCGGCCGGTGGCAGACGGCGCTGTTCGCGGCGGCGATCGTGGTGGACTGGGGCGGTGTGTACGCCACCTCCCGCCGGGGCAGCTGGCGCATCCACAGCGCCCGCTACTTCGCCGAGCGGCACGAGCTGTTCGTCATCATCGCGATCGGTGAATCCCTGCTGGCCATGGGCGCCGGCGCCACGGACCACCCGGTCGGCGCGGGGCTGCTCGCCGCCGCCGTCCTGGGCGTGGCCGCCGCGACGGGCCTGTGGTGGCTGTACTTCGACCTGGCGACCCTGATCGGCGAACGCCAGCTGGACAAGGCGCAGGGCCAGGCCCGCCTCGGCCTGGCGGTCAACGCCTACGGCTATGCCCACTTCCCCATCATGGCCGGTGTCGTCCTGACCGCCCTCGGCGTCGAGGGCGTCGTCGCGCACGCCGCCGACGGCAAGGCGCTGGGCGGCTTCTACGCCTGGGCCCTGTGCGGCGGAGCGGCCCTCTACGTGGCCGGGCTGCTGCTGTTCGGCCGGATCATGCTGAACGTATGGGGCGGCTTCCGCCTGACGGCCCTGTGCCTGCTGCTCGCGGGCATCCCCGCGGCGGCCGCACTCCCGCCGGTCGCCGCCCTGGCGAGCGTCGTCGTCATCCTGGCGGCGGTGGCTGCGGCGGAGACCCGCTGGTACGCGGAGCTGCGCCGCCATGTGGGTCGGTGAGTCAGTCCGTCGTCGGCGTCGGCTCGCTTCGTGATGCAGCGCGCTCGGGAGGTTCGTCCTGGCAGCGACACGGGAGACCGCAGACAGGTGTCCGAGCGGGCTGGATGCAGCGGGTCACGACAGGAGGCCGGGCGGCACGAAGCACGGCGGGCGGGGTGGTGTGCCGCAACCGCGCGGACAGCCGTGCGTCGCCCGCAGGGCCCGGGTGTCAGCGGTGAGGACCAGCCGTCCGCCCGGGTCCGGACTGCGGACCCGGACCTGGGCGGATTCACCCCCGCGGCTCTCGGCGCGTCACGGCGTGGTCAGCTCACCGGCGCGCAGCGCCGCGGTCACGCCGCCGTCCATCAGGAGGTCGGCTCCGGTGATGAAGCCTGCCTCGCGGCCGAGCAGGAAGGCGGCGGCCGCGGCGACCTCCTCGGAGGTGCCGAAGCGCTTGGCGGCCGAAACCTCGCGCACCGTCTCGAACCACTCGCGGCGCGGGCCGGAGAGCTCGTCGAGGGCCAGCGGGGTGATGATCACGCCGGGGCTGACGGCGTTGACGCGGGCTCCGCGCTTGCCCCACGCGGCCGCGGCGGTCTGCACGCGCAGCGAGTTGGCCCGCTTGGACAGGGCGTAGGCGTGGACGGAGGAGCCGATCCGGTCGGGCTGCAGGAACGGCAGCGCGAGCAGCTGCGAGGTCTCGGTGGTCGCGAGCGCGTGCTCGATCTCGCGCGGGTAGGGGCTCTCCCGGTGCCCGGCCATGCTGGCGACCACGATGCCGGCCCCGCCGGGCGCGATCACACGGGCGAAGACGTCGAGGACGTACGCCGTGCCGAGCAGGTCGACGTGCAGCAGCCGCTCGATGGTCGCCTGGGTGGGGGAGACGCCGGCGGCCTGGATCACCTGGGTGACCGCGCCCATCTCGGCGGCTGTGGCGGCCAGCGCCTCGACCTGGGCCAGGTCGGAGATGTCGGTGGCCTGGACGGCCACCTCGTAGCCCTCGCCGCGCAGTTGCTCGGCGGCAGTCTGCGAGGCCTTCTCGTCGTGGGCGGCCAGCAGCAGGGTGCGGCCGGCGCCGACCCGGCGGGCGATGGCCAGGCCGATGCTGCCGGGGCCGATGACGACGACGATTTCCTTGACGGGCTGGTGTTCGTTGCTCATGTTTCGGACTCCTTCTTTCTACGTTCTCGGGGAGGTCGGGTGCCCAGGACGTGGCCGACGGATCGGTCAGCTGCTCGTTGCCCGGGCCCCGACCGACCGGCTAGGACGCGGAGGAGGCGAACAGGGCAGAGAAGTTGATCTTCCCCTGTTGGAGCTTCGCGTCGCGGGACTCGGCGAACCCGCCGTCGGTGATGTACAGCCGCTGTCCGCGCACCACGGTGGCGGTCGGCGAGGCGAGCCCGTCCGCGGCGGTCAGGACGGTCTTCTTGGCGCCGTTCGGGTAGACCACGGCGATCTCGTCGGTGCTGTTCAGCGCGGCGAACACCACGTCGGACCGGCCGCTCAGGAAGTTGAAGTCGTCGATGCCCACGACGCCGCTGGTCACGACATGGACCGGACCGGCCGAACCGGTGGCGGTGACCGGCACCCGCAACAGGGCGCCCTTGCTGAAGTTGGAGACCCATACGGCGCCGTTGTGGAAACGGAGCCCGTTCGCGCCCAACGGCAGCGGGGACTCCGCCGGCGCGAGCGAGGCGTCGGTCAGCCAGCGCGTCGCCGTACCGCCCGAGACCGGAACGGACCAGACGACGCCCTTGAAGCTTTCGGCGACGTACAGGGTGCGTCCGGCCGGGTCGATGGCCAGGCCGTTGGGGAGTTCACCGGCGGGCAGGGCGGCGATGCGCCGGGGGCTTCCGTCCAGAGGCAGCTTCCATACGCCGGACCGGGCGGCGTCGGCGGAGGACACGTTGTAGTAGACGCTGCCGTCGTGCCCGCGCGCGTTGCCGGTGATCATGTCACCCGGCTGCCCGGCGACGAGCACCTCACGGTGCCCGGACACGTCGACCCGTACGAGCGCTGGTCGCCTGCCCACCGAACCGCCCAGCATCGAGACGGTCAGCGAGCCGTCCGGGTTGAGGGTGACGTTCTCCGGCGCGTCGCCGACGGCGAAGTCGAAGGAGGCGACGGTCTTCACGTGGGTGACGACCGGCTTCGGCTGCGTCTGGTCCGTCGCGGCGGACGCGTACGGCGCCGAGACGAGCACGGCCGACGTCGCGGCAACCGCCGCCGCGAGTCTGAACCGCTTCTTCAGGGGGATTCGTCTGTCGTTCATCACAGTCTCTTCGTGTTGCGGCCGTGCCCTCCCCCAGCCCTGGGCAGCCCTCAGCAGGGTGCGGACAGAGCTGGAGGAGAAGCAGCGTCTCCGGTAGCGGCTGCCCACGAGAGTGAGCAGTTCGTCGGGCTCGGCCAAGTCGGCCGCGTTCGCTTCGATGTCCCCGCGTCGGCGTTGCGCGAGCACGCGCGAGGTGTCCGGCGCCCTCGGTCCGAGGCGTCACGCGTGGCTGCTTGGCCTCATGCCAAGCTAGGGGCTTGGCCTTGTCGGGTGACAGGTCGGGCTGTACGGGGGAGCGGTGTTCCGGGCTGTGGCACGGCCCCCCACCCGCCGAACAGGCGGTCCTAGGCGAGGGTCGCGCGGGCGTCGCCCGCGGAACGCCGGACGGCGGTGGCGGTCAGTTCCCTCACCTTGTCGGCGGGCACCGGGACGCCCGGGACCTCGAAGAACCAGCGCCCTGTCTCCTCCTGGGTCAGCCCCTCGGGCCGCGCCGACAGGTACGGCTGGACGTAGACGGGGGTGCCCGGCTCGCTGCGCCAGCTGTCGGCGAGAGTGCCCATGTCCACGGCGTCGTAGCCCAGCGCGTCCAGCAGTTCGGCCACCTGGGACTTGGCGGCCTTGTCGTCACCGGCGATGGGCAGGGCGCTGCGATCGTCGGCGTCGGCGGGTCGGGCGGAGCTGAACAGGCGCACGAAGTCGATGCTGTTGAAGGCCTTGACCACCTGGGAGTCGGTCAGATGGCGCTGGACCAGTGCGCTGGAGGTCTGCTCGCCGGCGTCGAGCTCGGCGATCCGGTCGTCGCGCTCGGGGTAGTAGTTCATGGTGTCGATGACGGTCTTGCCGGCCAGGGCGGCGGCGGGCAGCTGCGCGTAGGTGTTCAGCGGGACGGTCGCCACCACCAGGTCGCCGGCCTGCGCGGCCTCGGCGGGGGTGGCCGCGCGCGCCTGTTCGCCGAGGTCGGCGACGAGATCGGCGAGGGTCTCCGGGCCGCGGGAGTTGCTCAGCACGACATTGAGGCCGGCGGCGACCGCCAGTCGGGCCAACGCGCTGCCGATGTTGCCGGCGCCGATGAGGCCGAGGGTCTTGGTCACGGGTCGATCTCCTTGCGGGGTGTCAGCCTCTCGGCCGGGGTGATCTTGGAGGCGTCGCGGACGAAGGCGAGCACCTCGTGTCCGGCGGCGGTGGCCCGTTCCACGAACAGGGCGCCGGTGGCTCCGGTGGCGCCAAGGAGGAGGAATGTCATCGGACAGTGTCTCCCGGTGCGCCCCGAGCGCATGGCGGAGAACTTCGACGTCTTCGACTTCCAGCTCACCGACGACCAGATGGCGGCCGTCGCCACCCTGGACACCGGGGCGACGCTGTTCTTCGACCACCGCGACCCGGCGATGGTCAGCTGGCTCGGCGCACGGCGGCTGGACGGCTGACCAGGCAGACGGCGGCGCCGTCGCACCAGGAACGAACGCGATGGGTCAGCGAAGGCAGCGGCGCGATCTGTTCCCGAAGTGATTCCGGTGTCTCGTCCGGGTGTCCGGTGAGGACGTTCCGCAACGCGTGCTGCCGCTGATCGGTCCGACGGCCTGGGTGATCGACGATGTGTCGGTGGTGCCCAAGGACGGGCGGATGTCGGCCGGGGTGGCCCCGCAGTACTGCGGGGCCTTGGGAAAACGGGCCAACTGCCAGGTCGCGGTCGGTATTCATGCCGCCTACGGCGCCAACGCGCTCCTGTGGACCGCATGGTCCGAGCGCGGACCTGCCTACGTCCTGCCGTCCGGTCGGACGTGAGCGCTCCGGGAATCTCACGCCTCACACGTCCGGGAGCGATGCTCCCGGGGTGGCGTCGTGTGACGACCCATCAGGAAAGCCGGCATGAGGTCAGCATTCAGGTCAGCGGGCCCTTCCCCGTGGTTTCAGCGGCGTGGGCGGCAGTTCCGGTGCGCGCAGCGGATCCCCGTCGTAGCCCCTCACCTCGCCGAAACGTGCCCCCTTCATCCAGTCCTCGCGCGCCTGGACGATCTCTTCCTGGGACCGGCCGACGAAGTTCCACCACATGACGAGCTCCTCCTCGAACGGCTCGCCGCCGAGGAGCATCAGGCCCGCGTCGGACTCGGCGCGCAGGGGCAGCTCGGTGCGGCCGCAGCCGAGGTAGAGCATCGAGCCGGGCAGGACGGGCACTCCGTCGACGTGCACCTCGCCGGACATCGACAGCACGCCGTACTCGAAGTCGGGGTCGAGCGGCAGCCGGACGTCGGCGCCGCGGGCGAGCGCGAGGTCGGCGCCCACGATCGGGGTGTACGCCGAACCGGGTGACGTCGAGCCGTCGAGGCCGCCCAGGAGCACGGTGGCCGTGAGGCCGGGAGCGGTGACCGTGGGCAGGTCGGCGTGGTGTTCGAAGGCGGGGTCGGTGTGGCGGTGGGCGTCGGGCAGGGCGACCCAGAGTTGGGCGCCGTGCAGGAGGCGGGCGTGCGCCTTGGGGCTCTCCTCGGAGTGGCTGATCGCGCGCCCGGAGGTCATCAGCCCGAGCTCCCGGGGCCGGATGGTCTGCAGACTGCCGGTCGAGTCGCGGTGCAGCACTTCGCCCTCGTGCAGCCAGCTGACGGTCTGCAGACCCATATGGGGGTGCGGTGGGACCTGCATGCCGGGTTCGTCGGCGATGTCGTCGGGGCCGTAGTGGTCGACGAAGGCCCAGGCGCCGATCATGCGTCGGCCGAGGTTCGGCAGCAGTCGGCGCACCTCGGTCGACCCGCCGAGCTTGACGCGCCGGGGGCTCAGCAGCTCGCGGACGGGTTCGGCGACGACGAATCCACGGCCGCCGCACACACTCGGTACGGGCGCACGGTCAAGGTTGCTCATGCCGCCCAACCTAGCGCTGAGAAGCGGGGATGCGCAGTTCCTGCGAGCGGGGAGCCGTCGGACCGGGGCTTCTCGGTCCTTCGGCGGTCTCTCAGGGGCGAGGTCCGTCCGTCAGCGTCGCCGCGAGTTCCGTGGTGGCGCGGACTACCTCGGTGTCCGGTTCCGGCTCGGCGAGCAGCTGTCGCAGGACGCCGCGCTGCGCGCGGACGGCGAGGCGGGCCTCGCGTTCCCATGCGACATGGTTGCCGGGGTGGCGCAGCAGCTTCGGGTACGCGGCCGCGGTGCTCTCCCACTGCCGGGCGTCGGCGATGCTCTTCAGCAGGCGCAGTATGTCGGCGCGACAGGTGACCTGCGGGAGCCGGACGAGTTCCCAGAGGAACGGGACCGTCGCCGCCGTCGCCTGGTCCACGACGAAGCCGTACTGGCAGATGCGTCGGCGCAGTTGACCGAGGGCCGAGCCCGCGGTGTCGGCGTCGCCCCGGGCGACGGTGGTGAGCAGGTGCGGGATGGCCGCGGCGGACCCGGTGGAGTCCTTGATCTCGGGCCACGGCACGTGTCCGAGGTCTTCCAGGGCGGGGGTTCTCTTCGTGGCAGTCATGTCAGGGGTGGAGACGGGTCGGGAGCATGGCCCAGACGGTCTTGCCCATGGGGGAGCGGCGGGTCCAGCCCCAGTGCTCCGAGAGGGCTTCGACGATGTGCAGTCCGCGGCCGTGCTCCAGCAGGGGATCGCCGTCGTGCGGGTAGAGGGGCGGGTCGTCGCTGGGGTCGGTGACGGCGCACACCAGGTGCGAGCGGCGCAGGCTGAGCCTGAGGCGTACGTCGAAGTCGTCGGCCTCGGGGTCCGGGAGCGCGTGCAGGACGGCGTTGGCGGCCAGTTCGGTGACGACCATGACCGCGTCGTCCGAGCAGTGGTCCAGGGACCAGCCGTCGAGCACGCGGTGGGTGAAGTCCCGCGCCTGCGCGAATCCCTCCCGGCTGCCCGCGAGCGGCAGCACGGCGGTTCTGGGCGAGTCACGGACGGACTCGTGGCTCCGGAACTGCGCAGGTGATGACACGGTGCATCTCCCTGATCCCTGAGACGACGTCAGGACGGTCTGCCAGAAGTGCGGTTGACGGCATGGCTATTATCCACGCTGACAGTGTCCTCGTGCAATTTCACGGGAAATTGCGCGTACGAGCCACGGGCTACGAGCGAGGAGAGTGCTATGTCGTCAGTGCCGAACGGGGTACAGGCCAGCGCGCTGGACGTCCGCTGGATGAAGAGCAGCCACAGCAGCGCCCAGGGCAACTGCGTGGAGGTCGCGGCTCTGGACGGGGGAGACGTCGCCCTGCGCAACTCCCGTGATCCCCATGGGCCCGCGCTGGTCTACACGCCGGCCGAGCTGGCCGCGTTCGTCGCCGGGGCGAAGGACGGGGAGTTCGACCACCTGCTGTGAGGGGGGCGCGTCGTGAGGGTGTCGTGAACATCTGAGGGGGACTCAACTGCCGTGCCCCGTGCGGTCGGAGGCCGTCGGATGCGATGATTGGGTCTGTCGTCTGCCGGTCCACAGGGAGTCAGGATGCCTTTCGAGTCACCTCGCGTCTCCCGCCTCGAACCGTATCTGAATCGGGCCGAGCCCGCCCCGACCTTGCTGAAAATGCTGGTCGGCGTGCAGCTGGCGGGTATCCGGGAGGACGTCGGCCTCTCACAGGACCAGGCAGCGCGCGCCGTCGGATTCAGCCCGGCGAAGCTGTCGCGCATAGAGGCGGGCAAGGGGCGTCGGCCGCCCACCGAGGCCGACGTCCGTGCGCTCCTGGAGCAGTACGGGACCGACGCCTACGAGGCCTCCGTGCTGCTGCAGTTGCTGCGGCGCGCGGGCGAGCCGGGCTGGTGGCAGCGGTACGACAAGCGGCTGATGCCCGAGTGGTTCGACCGGTTCGTCGGACTCCAGGAGGCGGCCATCGCGATCCGTACCTTCGAGATCCAGTACGTGCCGGGGCTGTTGCAGACCCCCGCGTACACACGGGCGGTGGTGGAGCGCGGGCTGCCGTCGGCCCCGACCCGCGAGGTCGAGCGCCGTGTGGAGCTGCGGACGCGGCGAGCCGAGCTGCTGCGCCGCGCGGACGCCCCGCAGGTGTGGGCGATCCTCGACGAGTCGGTGCTGCTGCGCGTCCTGGGCAGCCCCGAGGTGATGCGGGAGCAGCTCGCGCATCTGGTGGCGGTGGCCCGGCTGCCCCATGTGACCGTCCAGGTCGTCCCGTTGGACCTGACGCATGCCTCCGCGCCGACCATCCCCGTCACCTATCTGCGCTTCGGCGGCACCGATCTGCCCGACGTCGTCTATCTGGAGCAGATCACGAGCGCCACGTTCCTGGAGGACCAGGACGAGACGGAGGAGTACCGGATCGCCCTGGACCGGCTGGCCGACGAGGCCCTCAACCCGCGGGAGTCCCTGGCGCTGCTGGAGCAGACGGCGGAGCGGCGCTACGCCGCTCCGTGATCACGCCCTGCGCGACCCCGCCCGTGACTACGGGCGCAGGCGGCCCACACCGCCGAACTCGATCCACTCCTGGGTGAGTTGGCGCGGAGCCACCTCGTTGTCGGGGCGCCAGGTGGAGACCTCCACCAGCCCGGGGTCGAGGATGTCCATGCCTTCGAACAGCGCGGCGACGTCCTTCTCCTGGCGCACCCGGCCCCAGTGCCCCTGGGTGGCCTGGTCCATGAAGTCGGTGACGAACTTGCGGACCTCGGGGTCCTCGCTGACGAGCTGACACATCACCAGATAGCTGCCGGGCGCCAGCCGTTCGGCCACCCGGCGGACGACGGCCTGCGGACCGTCGGTGTCGCTGTCGGGGATGCAGTGGAAGACCGAGTTGAACAGCACGGCCACCGGCTGCGAGAAGTCGATCAGCCGGGTGGTGTCCTCGTTGGTGAAGATGGCCTCGGTCTCGCGCATGTCGGCGTGGATGACGGTGGTGCGCTCGTCCTGCTCCAGCAGGGCCCGGCCGTGGACGAGGACCATCGGGTCGTTGTCGACGTAGACGACGTGCGTCGTCGGGTCGATGCGCTGGGCGACCTGGTGGACGTTGTCCTGGGTGGGCAGGCCGGAGCCGTGGTCGAGGTACTGCCGGATCCCGTACTCCTGGGTCAGGGTCCGCACGATGCGCTGGAGGAAGCGCCGGTTGTTCAGCGCAAGGGCGCGGGTGCTGGGGACGACCTTGTCGAGCTCCTCGCAGGCGGCGCGGTCGGCCGCGTAGTTGTCCTTGCCGCCCAGGTAGTGGTCGTACATGCGCGCGGCGGTCGGCACCGTGGCATCGATCGACGTGGACAGCTGCTTGCCAGGCTGCATCTCTTCCCCCAGATCCCCGCCGTGCCCTGGTCTGGCGCGGCCGACAACCCATCCTAGGGAAACGGCAATTGGCGTGGCCACCCCTTGATCGACGGTTCCCCTGAAGGCGTCGACCCGGCGCGGCCGTCCGGCGTGTCGGCCAGGCGCGTCGACCGTTGAATCGACGGCCGCTTCGGCCACCGCGTCGACCTGGACTGGCAGTCCAATGACTGGACGTATGGTCTAATGCTTTCATGGATTCACGTGATTCGGGGGACTCCCGGGGTGCCCGGGATGCTGAGCGGGACGCGATCCTGCGGGCGCTGGGGCCTGTCGTCGCCGGGATCGCGGCGACGTTCGGGCCGGTGTGCGAGGTGGTGCTGCACGACTACCGGCGACCGGAGAAGTCGGTCGTCGCCGTCGCGGGGGCGGTGACGGGGCGCACGGTCGGCGGCGCGATGAGCGAGATCGGCCTGCGGGTGCTGGCCCGTGGAGACACCGCCGACGACGAGCTGAACTACGTCACCCGGATCGGCGACGGGCGGCTGGTGAAGTCGTCGACGATGCTGCTGCGCGACTCCGCCGCCGCGGTCTTCGGCGCGCTGTGCGTCAACGTGGACGTCACCGAGGTCACCCGCGCGCAGAGCCTGCTCGCCGCGCTGGCCGGCGCCGGGGGGACGCCGACGGGAACACCGGAGGGAGTGCTGGGGAAGGCGCCGGTCACCACCTTCGGCGACGACATCGACTCCGTCGTCGACGCTCTCCTCGACGCCCATCTGGCGCGCCAGGAGCAGACCTGGGCCGGCCTCGACCGGACACGGCGCCTCGCGCTCTTCCGGAGCCTGGACGAACACGGGGTGTTCGCCGTGCGCCGCGCGATCGAGCAGGTCGCCGCCCGCCTCGGCGTCTCCCGCGCCTCCGCGTACAGCTATCTCTCCCAGGCCCGGGCCTCGACCGACCCGACCGCCGCCGACACCTCCCAGGGAGCACGCCCGTGACGACCACACCTGCGCCGATCACCCTCGACGACGTCCGTGACGCGGCCGCCCGGCTCAAGGGCGTCGCCCACCGCACGCCCGTCCTGCGCTCCCGCACCCTCGACGCGCTCGTCGGCGCCGAGGTGCTCCTCAAGTGCGAGAACTTCCAGCGGGTGGGCGCCTTCAAGTTCCGCGGCGCCTACAATGCGGCCTCCCGGCTCACCCCCGAGCAGCTGTCCCGCGGCATCGCCGCCTACTCCTCCGGCAACCACGCCCAGGCGGTGGCCCTCGCGGCCCGCGAGCTGGGCGCCGCCGCGGTGATCGTCATGCCCGAGGACGCCCCGCGCTCCAAGCGGCGGGCGACGGAGGCGTACGGCGCCGAGATCGTGACGTACGACCGCTACGGCGGCGACCGGGTGGCCATCGCCGAGGCTCTGGCCGCCGACCGGGGCCTGACGCTGATCCCGCCCTACGAACACCCGCACGTCATGGCGGGCCAGGGCACAGCGGCCCTCGAACTCCTGGAGGAGGCAGGGGAGTTGGACGTGTTGCTCGCGCCGGTCGGCGGCGGCGGGCTGATCGCCGGCAGCGCCACGGCGGCCAAGGCGCTGCACCCGGGGATCAGGATCGTCGGCGTCGAGCCGGAGGCCGGCGACGACACCAAGCGGTCGCTGGAGGCGGGCCGGCGGATCGAGATCCCGGTGCCGCGCACCATCGCCGACGGCCAGGCCCTGCACATTCCGGGGGAGCTGACCTTCTCCGTGAACCGCCGGCTCGTCGACGAGATCGCCCTGGTGTCCGACGACGAGATCCGCGCGGCCATGCGGTTCGCCTTCGAGCGTCTGAAGATCGTGGTGGAGCCGAGCGGTGCGACCCCGCTGGCCGCCCTGCTCGCCGGCCGGGTGGACTCCCTGCCCCGCCGCGTCGGCGTGATCGTCTCCGGCGGCAACGTCGACGCCGACCGTTTCGCCGAGCTCTGCGGTCCCGCAACGACCTGAGCCCTGACCCCCACCTGCGCTCCTGCGCGTCTCCGCGCCGGTGTCCGGGCCCGGGTCCCCCGAATGGCGGCCTCCGGTGGCCGGGCGGACGATGGAGAGGTATGGGGGCCTGGCTACCACCGGCGGCATCCAGGGCCGTCGGGGAGACCGGCCCCGGCCGTGGTGAGGCGCGGTCGGAAGGAGGCAGCGTCATGCTGGAAGTGAAGACGCTCGACAAGCCGGACGAGCGGCGCGATTTCCCCCGCGGCCACCTCGAGGCCGTCCACATGACGAACCTCGATTTCGCCGTGGGCACCTTCGAGCCCGGCTGGCGCTGGTCCGAGTCGGTGGCCCCGATCGCGGGCACCGCCAGCTGCGAGATCCACCACAACGGCTACATCGTCTCGGGCCGCATGCACATCCGTATGGACGACGGCGGCGAGGGCGAACTGGGCCCCGGCGACGTCTTCGTGTGCCCGGCGGGACACGACGCGTGGGTCGTCGGCGACGAACAGTGCGTGGTCTACGACTTCGCCGGCTCGATGGCGAAGGAGTACGCCAAGGCGAAGGAGGGCTAGGCCCGGGCTCGACCAGGGTCAGACCGGGAGCAACCGCTCCACCAGTGCGCCGAGTTGGCGGGCGTTGCGGCACTCGTGCATCGCGACCAGCTCGGCGTACTCGGGTGCGGCCGAGTCGCCGGAGCCCCACTGGGGGAGCGGCTCCGGGTTCAACCAGTGGACGCGACGCGCCTGTCGGGCGATCCGCCGCAGCGCCGGCAGGTTCGGATCGCCCATGTTCGTCCGCGCGTCGCCCAGCACGAAGACCGTGGTGCGCGGGCCGACCGCCGTGCCGTACCGCTCCGTGAACTCGCCCAGGGCCGCGCCGTAGTCGCTGCTGCCGTGGTAGCCGGTCAGCGCGGCCTCCGCCTGGATGCGGGCGCCGAGGCCCGCCGGGTCGGCCGCGCCGTGTTCGAGCAGGGCGGTCACCTCGTCGACGCGGTTGACGAAGGCGAACACGCGTACCTTGGCGAACTGCTCGTGCAACGCCTGCACCAGCAGCATCGTGAAGTCGGAGAACCCGGACACCGAGCCCGACACATCGCACAGCAGCACCAGTTCGGGCCGTACCGGACGGCGCCGGCGGAGCACCGGCTTCATCGGCACTCCGCCCGTGGAAAGGGAGCCGCGCAGAGTGCGCCGCAGATCGATCGTGCCGCGCGCGGCACGACGACGGCGCGCGGCCAGCCGGGTCGCCAGCTTGCGTGCCAACGGCTGCACCGTGCGCCGTAGTTCGGCCAGCCGGTCCTTCCCGGCGTACAGGAAGTCGACCCGGTCCGCGGTCGGGGCCACGGCCCGCCGGGCGATCTCCTCCCGCCCCCGCCGCTCGGCGACCCGGCGGCGCGACTCCGCCGCCACCAGGGCCCGGAAGGCCTCGATCCGTCGCCGGATCTCGTCCTCCAGCAGTCGGCCGGCGAATCCGGACCCACCGCCCCGCGCCCGCAGATCGTCGCGGACCTGCGCCAACAGCGTCTGCGGCCGAAGCCGTTCGAGCGTCTGGTGCGAGGACCAGCCGTCCGAACCCGGTGAACTCCCGTACCCGCCAAGGCCGTCGACCGCCTCGATCGCCAACTGGGCCAGCATCGCGGTGTCGTCGGCGGCGAGCGCGGCGGCGAGCCGGTCGCGCAGCTCGTCCCGGTCGCCGGGCTCGCCCAGCGGGGCGCCGACGCCGCGCGGGAAGTACAGGTCGTAGACGGCGTCGAACACCCGCCGCTGCTCCGTCGAGTGCAGCAGCGTCGCGGCCAGCCCCTCGCGCAGCAGCCCGCGGTCCGCGAACCCCAGCGCCGCCGCGGCCTCGGCCGCGTCGACGGTCTCGCCGGTGCCGACCCGCACGCCGTGCTCCCGCAGCGCCGCGACGAACCCGGCCAGCCGCGCCGCCGTGTCCGCCGCATCGGTCTTGTGCGTCGTTTCCGTCGTACCCGTCGTACCCGTCGTAGGGGTGGTCATACGGCGTCCAGGTCGAGCTTCGTCGACGCCTTCAGGATGTCGTCCTGGTGCTTGAGGATCACGCCCAGACTGTCTCGTACGACGGTCTCGTCGAGGGTGTGGGCGCCCAGGGCGAGCAGGGTGCGGGCCCAGTCGATGGTCTCGGCGACCGAGGGAGCCTTGCGCAGGTCCATCGCGCGCAGCGCCCCGACCACCCGGACCACCGACTCGGCCAGCGCCGCGTCGATCCCGGGCACCTTGAGCCGGACGATCCGCCGCTCCAACTCCTCCTCGGGGAAGCCGATGTGCAGGAACAGACAGCGCCGGCGCAGCGCCTCCGACAGCTCACGGCTCGCGTTGGAGGTGAGGACGACGAAGGGGCGGCGGGTCGCGGTGATCGTGCCCAGCTCCGGGACGGTGACCTGGAAGTCGCTGAGCACCTCCAGGAGCAGGCCCTCCACCTCGATGTCCGCCTTGTCGGTCTCGTCGATCAGCAGCACCGTCGGCTCGTCGCCGCGCAGGGCGGTCAACAGGGGGCGCGGGAGCAGGAACTCCTCGCTGAAGATGTCCGTGCGGGTCTCGTCCCAGGTCTCGTCGCGGCCCGCGCTGATGCGCAGCAGCTGCTTGGCGTGGTTCCACTCGTACAGCGCCCGGGACTCGTCGACGCCCTCGTAGCACTGCAGCCGTACCAGCCGGGCCCGGGCCACCTGGGCGACGGCCTTGGCGAGCTCGGTCTTGCCGACCCCGGCCGGGCCCTCCACGAGCAGCGGCTTGCCGAGACGGTCGGCGAGGAACACGGTCGTGGCGACCGCGGGGGAGGCGAGGTACCCGGTCTCGGCGAGCCGGGCGGAGACATCGTCGACGGACGTGAACAACGGGGCCTCCGGACGGACGCGATCGGGGGAGAGAAGCATTTCCGATCACATATCTAAGCGCTTGTTCACCTCGCTTGTCGATGTCGTCGGCGATGTCGTCGGGGGTGTCGTCGGCCGTGCCGGCGCTGTCAGTGGCACCGGTTACGTTGTGTGCATGGGTGTGTATCTGGTGAGTGTCGCCACGCAGGACTGGTTCGCGCGGGAGGAGGGGGGACATGCGGAGGTCGCCTCGGCGCTGGCCGAGGAGCTGCGCCGACGCGGGCTGCCGCCGTACCGGCCCGGAGCGGGGGCGCGGGAGGCGCCGGGCTGGTTCGAGGAGAAGGTCAGCCCCTCCATGGACGGGTTCGTCGCGCTGTGCCGGGCGCGGCTCACGGACGCGGAGGTCGCCACCCTCCTCGACTGGTCCGTGCTGGTGCCGCTGTCGCTGGATGAGGGGATAACGCTGCCCGTCGGCTCGGCGTACACCGACGAGACGCTGGTCGCCGGGGCCCCGCAGGTCCTCGCCCTCGCCGAGCGCCTGGCCGCCGTCATCGGCCTGCCCCTGGACGCGATACCGGCGACGGGCGGGAATCTCGAACTGACCCTGTGGTTCCTGGACGGCGAGGGGCGAGAGGCCGCCGCCACCCACCCGGGCCCCTGGGCCGAGGACCTGGACGCGGCCTTCTACGTGGCGCTGTACCTGCGCGCCGCCCGGTACGCCCTGCGGTACGGCTGCGCGATGAAGTACTGCTGAACGTACTGCCGAGCACACGGCCGAGCGCGCAGCCCCTTCACCAGGTCACCGATAGGCGGCCGCGTTGCGTCGCGCCCACTCGGCGAAGCCGCGCGGCGCCCGGCCCAGCACCCGCTCCACGTCGGCGCTGACCCGCTGCTCGGCGGGCGTCGGCGCGCCGAGGATGGCCAGCGAGGTCTCGACGACAGGCTCCGGCATGAACGCCAGCATCTGCTCACGCGCTTCTTCCCGCGTCTGCTCGACGAACCGGACGGGCTCGCCCAGCGCCTCGCCGATCGCGGCGGCCCGCTGCCGGGGCGTGGTCGGCGCGGGCCCGGTCAACTCGTAGACGGCGCCGACGTGTCCGTCCTCCCGCAGCGCCACGGCCGCGACCTCGGCGATGTCGGCCGGGTCGACGGTGGGCAGTCCGACGTCCCCGAAGGGGGCCGGGGCGGTCCGGTGGGCGCGCACCGGTTCCACCCAGGCGTAGGCGTTGGTGTGGAAGCTGCCCGGCCGCAGGATCGTCCAGTCCAGGCCCGACTCCCGCACGGCGTCCTCGACGGCACGCATCACGCCCCCGTGCGACGGCGACTCGGGTCGTGTCACCACCCCCAGGGAGGACAGCAGCACCACGCGGCCGATCCCGCTCGCCTTCGCCGCGTCGAGAACGTCCCGTGGCCTGAGCAGATGCGCGCCGGCCCCACCGTCGTGGAGGAACAGCGCGTCGGCCCCGTCGAACACCGGCCGCAGGCTCTCCGCGTCGGTGAGGTCCGCGCGCATCTGCCGTACGCCGTCCGGGACCTCCGCGTCCGAGATGTTCCGGGACGTCGCGGTCACCCGCGCACCGGCCGTCGCGAGAATGCGGACCAGCTCACGGCCGACGTTACCGGTCGCCCCCGTCACCACGATCATGGCTAACTCCCTGCTGAGGATGGGTTGTTGCTCTTGCCTGTCGTCCTTGCACAGCGAAGCTAACACCGCTCGTATAGTGGGTACCTAGAGGAAAGTGACTCTCCCGGAGGGATGCACATGACCGCCCATGCGCCGGAGACTCCGACCGAGACGGATCCCGAACTCGCCTGCCCCATCGCCCCCGTCGTCGACATCGTGTTCAGCCGCTGGACCACGCCGATCCTGTGGACGCTGCACACTCAGGGGCGCCAGCGCTTCGTCGAGCTGGAACGCCGGATCGCGCGCATCACCCCCAAGGTCCTCACCCAGCGTCTCAGGCAGCTCGAACGCGACGGCCTGGTCATCCGCACCTACCACCCGGAGGTCCCCCCGCGCGTCGAGTACGAGATCAGCGAACTCGGGCTCAGCCTCCGCCCGCTCTTCGCGCACCTCGCCGAATGGGCCACGGACAACCTGCCCGAGGTGGAACAGGCCCGCGAGGGCTACGACGCCAGGTGACGAGCGACGGACGAGCGGCGGGCCGGTGACGACCTCAGCCGACGAGGATCACCTCCAGGGTGCGCGGGCCGTGCACCCCCTCCACCCGGTCCAGTTCGATGTCGCTGGTCGCCGACGGACCGGAGATCCATGTCAACGGCCGCCGCGGGTCGAGGAGTTCGAGAGCCTGGGGCACGGAGGAGACGACCTGGTCGGGGACGCGCACCACGCAGAGGTGATGGTCGGGGACCAGGGTGATCCGGCGGCGGCCCTGGTCGGGGCCGCCGTCCAGCACGATCGTGCCCGTCTCGGCGACCGCCAGCGCGCACGCCGTGACCACGCTGTCGACCCGGTCGAGCTCGTGCGCGGTGCTCTCGCCCCGGTCCGCGACCCGCGTGACGTCGCTCTCCGCCAGCCACGCCTCCGGCAGACCGGTCGGCACGAGCACGGTCGCCGCCTCGCGCCGCGCCAGCAGCCGGGCGACCAGAGAGGGGAGTTCGGCCTCGGCGCACCGGTGCACCAGCGCCCGGTAGTCCGCCAGGTTCTCCGCCAGCAGCTCCACCGTCTCCGCGACGCTCCGCCCGCCGTGCTCGCGCAGATAGTCGCGGGCGACCGCATCCTCGTACGAGGGGTCGTCCCGCGGTACGTCGGCCAGGGCGCGTCGCACCCGGCCCAGGATCTGTTCCCTGCTGCTCACTTCGCCCCGCCCTCTCCGCTTCCGCCGTGCGTGCGCTGCCACCAGTCGCGGAACGGCTCCGCGGGCACGGCCGGCAGTTCCCGGGTGTCGCTCCACGCCTTGCCGGGCCCGGGCAGCGCACGCGGATGCAGCCGACGCGTACGGGACGCGAGCCGCTGTCCGGTGCGCAGGGCGCCGGGGTGGCTGAACGCCCAGCGGGCCGCGCGCATCGCCGCCCGCTCGGCGGCATGCCCCTTGGCGGGCTTGAGCACCACCTTGTTGCCCTCGCGGGTCACCGGCCCGCCCTCGACGACCCGCTCCCGCAGATGCACCAGCACCTCCGGGATGTCGATGGCGACCGGACAGACCTCGTAGCAGGCCCCGCACAGCGACGAGGCGTACGGCAGCGAGGCGTCGATCTCGCTCGCGGTGCCCCGGAGTTGGGGGCTGAGGATCGCGCCGATAGGCCCCGGGTAGACCGAGCCGTAGGCGTGGCCGCCGGCCCGCTCGTACACCGGGCACACGTTCAGACAGGCCGAACAGCGGATGCAGCGCAGGGCCTGGCGGCCGACCTCGTCGGCGAGGGTGTCGGTGCGGCCGTTGTCCAGCAGGACGAGATGGAAGGTGCTCGGCCCGTCGCCGTCCGCGGTGCCCGTCCAGGTGGACGTGTAGGGGTTCATGCGCTCGGCGGTCGAGGAGCGGGGCAGGGTCTGGAGGAAGACCTCCAGGTCGCGCCAGGTCGGCACGATCTTCTCGATGCCGACGACCGAGATCAGGGTCTCGGGAAGGGTGAGGCACATCCGCCCGTTGCCCTCGGACTCGACGACCACCAGGGTGCCGGTCTCGGCGACCATGAAGTTCGCGCCGGAGATCCCGACCTTCGCCCGCAGGAACTTCTCCCGCAGATGGAGGCGGGCGGCTTCGGCGAGTTCGGCGGGCGTGTCGGTCAGCCCCTCGGGGGCCGGGCGGCCCCACTCGCTCATCTCGCGCGCGAAGATGTCCCGGATCTCGCCGCGGTTGCGGTGGATGGCCGGGACGAGGATGTGCGAGGGCCGGTCCTTGCCCAACTGCACGATGAGTTCGGCGAGATCGGTCTCGTAGGCGTGGATGCCCTCCGCTTCGAGGGCCTCGTTGAGGCCGATCTCCTGCGTGGCCATCGACTTGACCTTCACGACCTCCGACTCGCCGGTCATCCGGACCAGTTCGGTGACGATCCGGTTCGCCTCGTCGGCGTCGGCGGCCCAGTGCACGATGCCGCCGGCGGCCGTGACCGACTCCTCCAACTGGACCAGATAGCGGTCGAGATGACGGAGCGTGTGGTCCTTGATCTGCTTGCCGGCCTCGCGCAGCGCCGCCCAGTCCGACACCTCCGCCACGGCCTTCTCCCGCTTGGCGCGGATGGTGTGGGTGGCGTGGCGCAGATTGCCGCGCAGGGTCGGGTTGTTGACGGCTTCGTGCGCGGCCTTGGGGAAGGCGGGCATCCCGACGAACGTGCCGCTCATACGGTCGGCTCCTCTTCCGTGCTCGCCAGGATCTCCGCGATGTGCACCGGCCGCAGGTCCGTCCGCAGCCGGGCCATGGTCCCGCCGAGGTGCATCAGACACGAGTTGTCGGCGGCGCACAGCACCTCCGCGCCCGTGGACTCGGCGTTGCGCACCTTGTCCGCGCCCATCGCCGCCGAGACGTCGGGGTTCTTCACGGCGAAGGTGCCGCCGAACCCGCAGCACTCCTCCGCCCCCGGCAGCTCGGCCAGCTCAAGACCCTTGACGGCCTGCAGCAGCCGCCGGGGACGCTCGCCGAGCCCCAGGCTCCGCAGCCCGTGGCAGGTCGGGTGGTAGGTCACCTTGTGCGGGTAGTACGCCCCGACGTCCGTCACCCCCAGCACGTCCACCAGGAACTCCGTGAGCTCGTAGGTCTTGGGCGCCACGGGCGCCAGCGTCGCGGCCAGGGTGTCCCCGCGCCCCTCGGCCCGGGCCCGTTCGCCCATCCTCGGATACAGCTCCCGCACCATCGCCCCGCACGAGCCGGAAGGCGTCACGATCGCCTCGTACTCCCCGAAGACATCGGAGAAATGCCGGGCCAGCGGTTCGGCCTCGTGGCGGTAGCCGGTGTTGTAGTGGGCCTGTCCGCAGCAGGTCTGGGCCATCGGGAAGTCGACCTCGACGCCCAGTCTGGTCAGCAGTTTCACCACGGCACGGCCGGTGTCGGGATAGAGCGTGTCGTTGACACAGGTCAGGAACAGTGCGACACGCATCGCGGCTCCTCGGGGTCGATCATCGGATGAGTGAAGCCTAGTAGGAGGGGAGAGGCGCGGGGGAGACCCCGGCTCACCGGGTGGCGAGCCGAGCCTCCGCCTCCTGCCAGCGCGCCGCGTCGCCGCGCGGCTCGAACCGCGTCAGCGGCTGGGTACGGACGAGGAGCGCCCGCATGTCGGCCAGGTCGCCGACGATGCCGTGCGTCCGGGCCTGGACGAGCACGTTGCCCAGCGCGGCCGCCTCCGTCGGGCCGACCACCACCGGCAGCCCGCAGGCGTCGGCGGTGAGCTGGCACAGCAGCGCGTTGCGGGTGCCGCCGCCGACGATGTACACGCAGTCCACCGGATGGTCGGCCAGCCGCTGGGCGTCCCCGACCGCCCGGCGGTGGGCCAGGGCCAACGAGTCGAGGATGCAGCGGGTGATCTCCGCCGGGGACCCGGGAACCGGCTGCCCCGACGCCCGGCAGGCCTCGGCGATCCGCTCCGGCATCCGGCCGGGCGCCAGGAAGGCCGCGTCCCCCGCGTCCACGACCGACCGCAGCGCAGGCACCGCGGCCGCCTCCCGCAGCAGTACCCCCAGATCGGGGTCGCCCCAGGCCCGTACGCACTCCTGGAGCAGCCACAGGCCCATGATGTTGCGCAGATAGCGGACCGTGCCGTCCAGCCCCAGCTCGTTGGTGAAGTTGGCGGCGCGGCTCTCCTCGGTGAGCACGGGCGCGTCGAGCTCCAGACCGGCCAGCGACCAGGTGCCGGTGCAGATGTACGCGAACCGTTCGCCCACCGCCGGGACGGCCGCCACCGCTGACGCCGTGTCGTGCGACCCGACGGCCGTCACCGGCACGGGCCCGCTCAGCCCGGTCTCCTCCAGCACCTCCGCCCGCAGCAGCCCCGCCGGATCGCCCGGCCGCCGCAGCGGCGCGAACAGCTCCAGGTCGACACCCAGCCGCGCGGCGACGTCGTACGACCACGAGCGCGTCCGGGGATCGATCAGCTGGGTCGTCGAGGCGTTGGTCAGCTCGGTCCCCTGCTCGCCCGTCAGCCAGTACGACAGCAGGTCGGGGATGAGCAACAGTCGCCGCGCATGCGCCAGTTGGGCAGAAGAGGCCGCCGCTGTGAGCTGGTACAGGGTGTTGAAGGGCGCGTACTGGAGGCCCGTGGCCGCATACAGCTCGGCGGCCGGCACGGCTCCCCACACCTTCTCCGCGATCCCGTCCGTGCGGGCGTCGCGGTAGTGCACCGGGTTGCCGAGGAGGGCCCCGTCGGCGTCCAGCAGGCCGTAGTCGACGGCCCAGCTGTCGATGCCGACCGAGTCCACCTGACCGGCCGCCCGCAGCCCGTCCAACACCCCCGCGTACAGGGACAGCACATCCCAGCGCAGCCCCTCCGGCACCCGGACCGGCCGGTTGGGGAAGCGGTGCGCCTCCGTCAACTCCAGGGAGTCCGGGCCCACTCGGCCGACCATGACCCGCCCGCTGGACGCGCCGAGGTCGACGGCGGCGTACGACCGCACGGCCGTCACCGGAGGAACGCGGCCGCCACACCCGCGTCGACGGGGACGTGCAGTCCGGTCGTGTGGGTGAGCTCACCGCCGGTCAGCGCGAACACGGCGTTCGCGACGTGCTCGGGCAGCACCTCGCGCTTGAGGATGGTCCGCTGCGCGTAGAACTCGCCCAGCTTCGCCTCCTCGACCCCGTACACCGCCGCCCGCTGAGCGCCCCAGCCGCCGGCGAAGATGCCCGACCCCCGCACCACCCCATCCGGGTTGACCCCGTTGACGCGAATGCCGTGCTCGCCCAACTCGGCTGCCAGCAGCCGCACTTGGTGAGCCTGGTCGGCCTTGGTCGCGGAGTAGGCGATGTTGTTGGGCCCGGCGAAGACCGCGTTCTTGGAAGCGATGTAGACGATGTCGCCGCCCAGCTCCTGCGCGATCATCACCCGCGCCGCCTCACGCGAGACGAGGAAGGACCCCCGGGCCATGATGTCGTGCTGGAGATCCCAGTCCTTCGCCGAAGTCTCCAGCAGCGGCTTGGAGATGGAGATCCCGGCGTTGTTGACGACGAGGTCGACCCCGCCGAACGCCAGGGCGGCCGCCCGGAAGGCGTCGGCGATCTGCTCCTCGGACGTCACGTCGACCGTGACGGCGACGGCCTTGTCGGGCCCGCCCAGTTCCTCGGCGACGGCCGACGCGTTCCGCGCGTCCAGATCGGCTACGACGACACACGCGCCCTCGGCGACCAGCCGACGCGCGATCGCCTTCCCGATCCCGCTGCCGGCCCCGGTGACCAGGGCCACCCGGGTCGCCAGCGGCTTCGCCTTCGGCATCCGCTGGAGCTTGGCCTCCTCCAGCGCCCAGTACTCGATACGGAACTTCTCCGACTCCTCGATCGGCGCGTACGCCGACACCGCCTCGGCCCCCCGCATCACGTTGATCGCGTTGACGTAGAACTCGCCGGCCACGCGCGCCGTCTGCTTGTCCTTGCCGAAGCTGAACATGCCGACGCCGGGGACGAGCACGATCGCCGGATCGGCCCCGCGCATGGCGGGCGAGTCGGACAGTGCGTGCCGCCGGTAGTAGGCGGCGTACTCCTCCCGGTACTCGGCGTGCAGCTCCTTCAGCCGCGCGATCGCCTCCTCGAGCGGAGCCGTGGGCGGCAGGTCCAGGACCAGCGGCCGCACCTTGGTCCGCAGGAAGTGGTCCGGGCAGGAGGTGCCGAGCGCGGCGAGCCGCGGATGCTCGGCCCGTGCCAGGAAGTCGAGGACGACGTCGGCGTCCTCGAAGTGCCCGACCTGCGGCCGGTCCTGCGAGGCGACGGCCCGGACATACGGCGCGAGCGCGGCGGCCCGCTCCCGCCGCTCGGCCTCGGGCAGAGCGCCGTACCCCTCGACGACGCCCCCGAAGGGCTCGGCCTTCCCCCTCTCCGCCAGGAAGGCCTCGGCGGTGCGGATGATGTGCAGCGAGTTGCGCTCGCACTCCTCGGAGGTGTCTCCCCACGCCGTGATGCCGTGCCCGCCGAGGATGCACCCGACGGCCTGCGGGTTGGCCGCCTTCACGGCCGCGATGTCCAGCCCCAGCTGGAAGCCCGGCCGCCGCCACGGCACCCACACCACGCTGTCCCCGAAACACTCGGCGGTCAGCTTCTCCCCGTCGGCCGCACAGGCCAGCGCGATGCCCGAGTCGGGGTGCAGATGATCGACGTGGGCGGCGTCGACGAGCCCGTGCATGGCGGTGTCGATCGACGGCGCGGCGCCGCCCTTGCCGTGCAGGCAGTAGTCGAACGCGGCGACCATCTCGTCCTCGCGCTCGACGCCCGGGTAGACGTCCGTCAGGGCCCGCAGCCGATCCAGCCGCAGCACGGCCAGCCCGGCCTCGGTGAGCGTCCCGAGGTCACCACCGGAACCCTTCACCCACATCAGCTCGACGTCCCCGCCGGTCACGGGGTCTTCGTCGGTCCCCTTGGCGGACGTGTTGCCGCCGGCGTAGTTGGTGTTGCGGGGATCAGCGCCGAGCCGTTGAGACCGGGCCAGGAGAGCGGAAGCTTCGGGGTGCGGTGCCATGAACGTCCAGTCCTTACTTGAGAGAGGGGAGAGCATTTCCCTAGGGGCGCGGAGCCGTGTCGACGTGCGGCTCCGCCGCGCGGGCGCGACCGGCCACGACGTGCCCGCGGCCCGCGACGGAACAGATCCAGGCAGACGCTCACGCGCCCCAGCCGGCCTGCTCCCCGCCGACCCGCTCGGCGACGATCTTCTCGGCCCACCCGGACCGTCGGTACGCGGCGATCGGCTCGGGGTCCAACCCCATCTCCTCGCGCACCTCACGAAGCAGCGGCCGGACGTCCGTGTTGTACGCGTCCATCAGGACGGCGTTCGCCTCGAGCACATCGCCGGAGGCCTGTGCCTCACTCAGCGCGTCCCGGTCGATGAGCAGCGCCTTGGCCGTGGCCTCCTGCACGTTCATCACGGACCGGATGATCGCCGGGATCTTCGCCTCGATGTTGTGGCACTGGTCGAGCATGAACGCCACCTCGGACGTGAAGCCGCCCCCACGCACGACCTCGTACATGATCCGGAACAGCTGGAACGGGTCGGCGGCGCCCACCATGAGGTCGTCGTCCGCGTAGAACCGTGAGTTGAAGTCGAACCCGCCGAGCTTCCCCTCCCGCAGCAGCGTGGCGACGATGAACTCGATGTTGGTGCCGGGCGCGTGGTGCCCGGTGTCCACCACGACCTGCGCCTTCGGCCCGAGCTTCAGGCAGTGCGCGTACGCCGTGCCCCAGTCCGGGACGTCCGTCGCGTAGAAGGCGGGCTCGAAGAACTTGTACTCCAGCAGCATCCGCTGCCCGTCCCCGAGCCGTTCGTACACCGCGGAGAGGCCCTCGGCGAGCCGGTCCTGCCGCGCGCGGATGTCGTCCTGGCCGGGATAGTTCGTACCGTCGGCGAACCACAGCTTGAGATCGGCGGAGCCGGTCGCGTCCATGATGTCGACGCACTCCAGCAGATGATCAAGAGCCTTGCGTCGCACCGCCGCGTCCGGGTGGCAGATGCTGCCCAGCTTGTAGGCGTCGTCCTGGAAGGTGTTGGAGTTGATCGCGCCCAGCTTCACCCCGCGATCCTCGGCATGTTTCGCAAGTGCGGAGTAGTCCTCCACCTTGTCCCAGGGGATGTGCAGGGCCACGGTCGGGGCCACGCCGGTGAACGAGTGCACCTGCGCCGCGTCGTCCAGCTTCTCCTGCGGGGTGCGCGGGACGCCCTCCTGGGCGAACACCTTGAAACGGGTGCCTGAGTTCCCGTACGCCCACGACGGCGTCTCGACGGCCTGGGTCTTGAGCGCGGCCTTCACCGCGGCGAGGTCGGTCACTTGGGCTCCTGTGACATCGGTCCGGAAGGACATCCGGAGGGGCATTCGGAAAGCCATCCGGAACGGCTCTCGGATGAAACGATTCAGAACGGGAAGCTATGAGCCCGTCGGGGGAGTGTCAAGACTTCCGGCCAGGCCCGTTCTCCGTGACCGCTGCGTGACCTTCGGCTATCGAAAACTTTTCGAGACGTACCCATTGACGTGACATGGCCCGGATGCCTAACGTCCCGGCAATCCAGTTGAAACCTTTCACGACGCCGTGAGGGCATGTCCCGGGCGTCGTCGAGGAGCCATCCATGACCCACCCGTCCGACGCGGGACCGGCCCCGGTGCTGGCGTTGAGGGACGTAGCCAAGTCCTTCGGCGCCGTTCGCGCCCTGCGGGGCGTCTCCCTGGAGCTGTTCCCCGGCGAGGTACACGCCCTCGCCGGCGAGAACGGCGCGGGCAAGTCCACGCTCATCAAGACCCTCGCGGGAGTGCACCGACCCGACGCCGGTCGGGTGCTGCTCGACGGTGAGCCCGTCGTCTTCCACGGTCCCGGCGACGCCCGCGACGCCGGCATCGCCGTGATCTACCAGGAGCCCACGCTCTTCCCCGACCTGTCGATCGCCGAGAACATCTTCATGGGCCGCCAGCCCCGCCGCGCCCTCGGCCGCATCGACCACAAGGCCACCCGTGCGGCCACCGCCGCCCTGATGCAGCGCCTCGGCGTCGACCTCGACCCCGACCGCCCGGCGCGCGGACTGTCCATCGCCGACCAGCAGATCGTCGAGATCGCCAAGGCGCTCTCCTTCGACGCCCGCGTCCTGATCATGGACGAGCCGACCGCCGCCCTCACCGGCAGCGAGGTCGCCCGACTCTTCGGCGTCGTGCGCACCCTTCGTGAGCAGGGCGCGGCGGTGCTGTTCATCTCCCACCGGCTGGAGGAGATCTTCCAGATCTGCCAACGCGTGACCACCCTGCGCGACGGCGCCTGGATCGCCAGCGAACCGATCGAGGACATGACCGAGGACGACCTGGTCAGACGTATGGTCGGCCGCGACCTCGACGAGCTCTACCCCAAGCAGGACGTGACGCCGGGCGAGGTCGCCCTCAGCGTCCGCCGGCTGACCCGGGAGGGCGTCTTCACCGACGTCTCCTTCGAGGTCCGGCGCGGCGAGATCGTCGGCCTCGCCGGACTCGTCGGCGCCGGGCGTACGGAGGTCGCCCGGGCGGTCTTCGGCATCGACCGCTGGGACGCGGGGGAGGTCGCGGTCGACGGCCGCACGCTGACGAACGGAGCCCCCTCCACCGCGATGGCGGCCGGCCTCGCGCTGGTCCCCGAGGACCGGCGGGCCCAGGGCCTGGTGATGGACATGTCCATCGAGCGCAACATCGGTCTCACCGGCCTGCGGACGACCGTGAAGGCCGGTCTGATGGACCGCGGCGCAGAGCGCAGCCGCTCCCTCGACTGGGCGGTCAAGCTCCAGGTGAAGTACGCCCGGATCGCCGACACCGTCAACACGCTGTCCGGCGGGAACCAGCAGAAGGTCGTCCTCGCCAAGTGGCTGGCCACCGGCCCCAAGGTGCTCATCGTGGACGAGCCGACCCGCGGCATCGACGTCGGGACCAAGGCCGAGGTGCACCGGCTGCTCAGCGAGCTGGCCGCCGACGGGGTCGCCGTCCTGATGATCTCCTCCGACCTGCCCGAGATCCTCGGCATGGCCGACCGCGTGCTGGTGATGCACGAGGGCCGGCTCGCCGCCGAGATCCCCCGCACCGAAGCCACCGAGGAAACCGTGATGGCCGCAGCCACCGGGAGGGCCGCCGCATGACGGCGACCACCTCCCACGAGGCCCCCGTCGCCGAGGCGCCGAAGTCCAGCGGCACCCGGCTGGTCGACCGCGTGTTCAAGATGCGCGAACTCGCCATCCTGGTCGTCTTCCTGGTGATGATCGCCGTCACCCAGGCCGGCAACAGCGAGTTCCTGTCCGAGCAGGGCATCAAGGACCTGCTGCTCAACGCCACCATCCTGGTGCTGGTCGCCACCGGCCAGTCCCTGGTCGTCATCACCCGCAACGTCGACCTGTCGGTCGGCTCCACCCTCGGCATCAGCGCCTTCGCCGCCGGCGCCTATCTGCACGGCGGCGGCAACCCGGTGATCGCGATCGTGCTGGCGGTCCTGCTGGGCGTCGGCTTCGGGCTCCTCAACGGCCTGCTGGTCAGCCTCGGTCAGGTGCCCGCCCTCGTCGTCACCCTCGGCACGCTGTACATCATCCGCGGTATCGACTCCATCTGGGTCGGCTCCCGCCAGATCACCGCCGCCGACCTGCCGAACTCGTTCGTCGACTTCGGATCCGGCGGTCTCTCGGCGGTGCCGTGGCTGGCGCTGATCGCGCTCGCCGTCCTCATCGCCACCGCGTACTACCTCAAGCACTTCGGCAGCGGACGCGAGCTGTACGCGCTCGGCTCCAACCCGGAGGCCGCCCGCCTCGCCGGCATCCCGGTCCGCAAGCGGATCCTCGCCGCGTACACCTTCTGCGGCGGTCTCGCCGGACTCGCCGGGGCGATGTACCTGGCCCGGTTCGGCAACGTCGACTCCGGGACCGGCAACGGCTACGAACTCACCGTCGTCAGCGCGGTCGTGGTCGGCGGCGTCGTCTTCACCGGCGGCTCCGGCAGCGTCTACGGCGCAGCCCTCGGCGCGCTGCTGCTCACCTCCATCAACAGCGTCCTGCCCGCACTCGGCGTCAGCTCGGTCTGGGTGCTCGCCATCAACGGCGTGCTGCTCCTGCTGGCCATCGCGGTCGACCGGGTCGTCGCCCTACGGGTGGCGTCCGCGCTGAAGAGGAAGTCGGCCGCGACCAGGACCACCACCGCCCCCGTGAAGACCACCGTCAAGAAGGGAGACGCCGGCCATGCCTGAGTCGCTCACCCGCGCCATCCGCTGGGACACGGTCGTCGGCGCCCTCCTGATCGTCCTGCTGCTGTTCTCGTTCTCCTTCGTGGACGGCTTCGGCAACGCCCTCAACCTGTCGTTCCTCATCGGCAACACCCTGCCCATCGCGCTCATCGCGCTGCCGATGACCCTGCTGGTCGTCTCCGGCGAGATCGACCTGTCCGTCGCCTCCACCGCCGGGCTGTCCGGCTCGGTGATGGGCGCCCTGTGGAACCAGGGCATGACGATCGAGACGATCATCCCGATCTGTCTGCTGCTCGGCGTGGTGTGCGGGCTGGTCAACGGCCTGCTCGTGACCCGCCTCGGGCTGCCCTCTCTCGCCGTCACCATCGGCACCCTCGCCGCCTACCGGGGCATCGCGCAGATCGTCCTCGGCTCCGACGCGGTCACCGACTTCCCCACCCAGTACCTGGACTTCGCGGCCGGCCGGGTCGGGGACAGCTTCCTCCCGCAGGCCTTCCTGCCCTTCGTCGTCCTGCTCGCGATCGCTGTGGTCGTCCTGCACGCCACCCCGTTCGGACGCTCGCTGTTCGCCACCGGGGCCAGCGAGGAGGCCGCCCGGTTCGCCGGCATCCGGGTCAAGCGGCAGAAGCTGATCCTGTTCACGGTGACCGGGCTGATGGCCTCCCTCACCGGGATCTTCTGGGCGCTGCACTACGCCAGCGCCCGCTACGACAACGCCACCGGCCTCGAACTCTCCGTCATCGCGGCCGTCCTGCTCGGCGGCATCGACTTCGACGGCGGCAAGGGCACGCTCGGCGGCGCGATCGCGGGAGTCTTCCTGCTCGGCGCGGCGCAGAACGTGATGAGCCTCCAGGACGTCTCCGCCCAGTCGCAGATCGTCGTCACCGGCGTCCTGCTCGTCGTCTCCGTGCTCGGCCCCCGGGTCGCACGGCAGATCTCCGTCGCGAGGGCGGCACGCTCCGCCGGATAGGCCGTATCAAAGCTGCGGGTCCGCTGTGGCTGGTCGCGCCCGCGCGGCGGAGCCGCATATCGACACAGCCCCGCGCCCCTTCAAAGCTCTCACCTCAACCTCTCTCAAGAAGGACTCGCCATGTCCAAGTCATCCCTCCGCCGTGCCTGTGCGGCTCTCGCCGTCGTCTCCTCCCTCTCCCTCGCCGCGACCGCCTGCGGCGGCACCACCAAGGAGGACGTGAAGAGCGAGTCCACCGGCTCGGCGGCCTCCGGCGGCAAGGCCGACCCGAACGCGGCCACCAAGAAGGGCCTGACCGTCGGCTTCCTGCCCAAGCAGGTCAACAACCCCTACTTCACCTCCGCCGACAAGGGCGGCGAGGAGGCTCTGAAGACGCTGGGCTCCAGCTACAAGGAGGTCGGCCCCTCCAGCGCCACCGACACCTCCGGCCAGGTCAGCTACGTCAACACCCTCACCCAGCAGCAGGTCGACGCGATGGCCGTGTCCGCGCAGGACCCGGGCGCCCTGTGCACCGCCCTCAAGCAGGCCATGAGCAACAAGATCAAGGTCGTCACCTACGACTCCGACACCAACCCCGAGTGCCGCAACGCCTTCGTCTCGCAGGCCTCCGCCGAGGACCTCGGCCGCACCGAGGTGCAGCTGCTCGCCGAACAGATCGGCTACAAGGGCGAGATCGCGATCCTGTCCGCCGCGCAGACCGCGACGAACCAGAACACCTGGATCGACTTCATGAAGGACGAGCTGAAGGACGCCAAGTACAAGGACGTCAAGCTCGTCAAGGTCGCGTACGGCAACGACGACGCCCAGCAGTCCTTCCAGCAGACCCAGGGCCTGCTCCAGCAGTACCCGAACCTGAAGGGGATCATCTCCCCGACCACCGTCGGCATCAAGGCCGCCGCCCAGTACCTCTCCGGCTCCAAGTACAAGGGCAAGGTCAAGCTGACCGGCCTGGGCACCCCGAACGACATGCGCACCTACGTCAAGAACGGCACCGTCGACGCCTTCGAGCTGTGGGACCCCTCGAAGCTCGGCGCACTGGCCGCGCAGACGGCGGTGGCGCTGGTCTCGGGCCAGATCACCGGCAAGGAGGGCGAGACCTTCAAGGCCGACGGCACCACGTACACCATCGGCAAGGACGGTGTGATCAGCCTCGGCAAGCCGACCGTGTTCGACGCCAAGAACATCGACCAGTTCAACTTCTGATCCGCCTTCACCCCACGGGAGCGGTACTTCATGCAGCGCGTCTGTTTCCTGCTCAAGGTCCGACAGGACCGCCTCGCCGAGTACCGCGAACGCCACGCGGCCGTGTGGCCGGAGATGCTCGAAGCTCTCTCGGCCACCGGCTGGCACAACTACTCGCTCTTCCTGAGAGACGACGGCCTGCTCGTCGGCTACCTGGAGACCGAGGACTTCGAGGCCGCCCTCGCCGGCATGGAGGCCACGGACGTCAACGCCCGCTGGCAGGCCGAGATGGCCCCCTTCTTCGAGTCCCTCGACGGAGCCCGCCCCGACGAGGCCATGAAGCCCCTGACCGAAGTTTTCCACCTCGCATGACAACGGAGTCCCCCGAGATGAGACGACGCACTCTGCTGGCCGGCGCCCTCCTCAGCGCCGCCGCGACCCCCCTCCTCGCCACCGGCACCGCCAGCGCCGCCGACCCCGGCCCCTCGGTCACGCAGACAGGCGCCACCCAACTCGACGCGACAGCCGTCTTCTTCGTCTCCTACGACGGCCTGGTCAACAACAACTCGTTCCAGAAGAACGGCCTGTTGACCTACAAGGGCTACCAGTACGCCGCCTGGTACACCTCCACCGGCTACGCGGTCGTCGCCCGCCGCGTCCTGGGCGGCAGCACCTGGTCGACCGTCACCCTCACCCACAAGCTCAAGGCCAGCGACTCCCACAACGTCATCTCCATGGGCGTCTCCAAGGTCGACGGCCGGCTGCACCTCAACATGGACTCCCACAGCGACGGCTTCTTCTACGTGAAGTCGGTCGCCGGACTCCTCGACAACCCGGGGACCACCTCCTGGACCTCGGCCGTCTTCGGCGCCGTCCAGACCACCCTCGACGGCCTCGCGCTCACCACCCAGTTCACCTACCCCCAGTTCGTCTCCACCCCCGAGGGCAGGCTCCAGCTCAGCTACCGGGTCGGCATCTCCGGCAACGGCCGCAACGCCCTTGCCGAGTACGACGGTTCGACGTGGACCGCGCTCGGCGAGTGGAGCAGCTCCACCGGCACCTACACCAGCTCGCACGGCTCCAGCACGCTGCGCAACATGTACCTGCACGGCATCGACTACGACGTCAACGGCCGGCTGCACGCCTTCTTCACCTGGCGCGAGCAGAACGGCGCCGTGATGTGCTCCAGCGGCGGCATCACCAACCACGACACCGGTTACGTCTACTCCGACGACCGCGGCCGCACCTGGCGCAACAACGCGGGCACGCTCGTCGCCACCACCGGCACCTCGGACACCGTGGCGGTCACCGACTCCGGCCTGGTCGTCGACTCCCTCAACCCCGACCACTCCCTGATGAACCAGGAGAGCCAGTCCACCGACTCCACCGGCCTCCCGCACGCGATCATCAGCTACGTCCCCGGCCGCTTCGGCCAGTGCACCACCGACTACGTCGGCGACCGCACCGCCAACGGCCGCGCCTTCCACGTCCGCAAGAACTCCTCCGGAGCCTGGCAGAAGACGGAGATCCCGGTCGTCCTCGGCTCCAGCCAGCGCACCAAGCTGGTCCTGGACAAGTACGACAACGCCTACGCGGTCTTCCCCTTCGGCCGGATCGCCGGCGCGTCGAAGGCCTCCGGCTACACGGACTGGACGGTGCTCTTCGACGGCAGCGGTCTCAACGCCTTCGGCGAGGTCGTGATCGACGAACTGCGTGTCAAGGCCGACAACGTGCTGTCGTTCATGTATCAGGAGACATCGAGCGGAACGACCCCCTCGGCGCTCCACGTCGTCGACTTCGCACTGCCCGCATGACCCGTATCCGTACCCGAACAGGGGTGCGGCGGCATGACGGTACTGTGAAGGCCGTCCCGCCGTACCCCGTTCACCTGGAGGTCCCCGTCTGATGGCCCAGCCGGTGGGAATCAAGGACGTCGCCCGTGCCGCCGGAGTCTCCGTCGGCACGGTGTCCAATGTCATCAACCGCCCGGACACCGTCGCCACGGAGACCCGGGCCCGGGTGCTGTCCGCGATAGACCGGCTCGGCTACGTCCGCAGCGAGTCCGCGCGCCAGCTGCGCGCGGGCCGCAGCCGGATCATGGGCCTGCTCGTCCTGGACATGGGCAACCCCTTCTTCGTGGACGTCGCCCGAGGCGCCGAGCGGGCCGCCCGGGACGCCGGGCTCGGCGTGATGGTCTGCAACAGCGCCGAGAGCGCGGGCGAGGAGGCCGAGTACCTGTCGCTCTTCGCCGAGCAGCGGGTGCGGGGCGTGCTGCTCACCCCGGCCGACGCCACCGGCCGCAACATCGAGTCCTTCCGTCGGCACGGCATCCCGTTCGTGCTGGTCGACCGGGTCTCCGACGGCACCACCGAGTGCTCGGTGTCGGTCGACGACGTGGCCGGCGGAGCGCTCGCCGTCCGGCATCTGATCGACGCCGGACACCGCTCCATCGCCTACGTCAGCGGCCCGCCCGGCTTCACCCAGGTCCGCGACCGCCGCACCGGCGCCCTGAACGCGCTCGCCGAGGCGGGCCTCGGCCCGGAACAGCTGCGCGAGCTGCCCACCGAGCGGCTCGACGTCGCCGCAGGGCGGGACGCGGGCGCCCGCCTGCTCGGCCTCGCCGACCGCCCGACCGCCGTGTTCTGCGCCAACGACCTGCTCGCCCTCGGCGTCCTGCAGGCCATGTACGCGGCCGGCGTCGGCGTCCCCGACGACCTCGCCATCGTCGGCTACGACGACATCGAGTTCGCCGCCGCCGCGGCCGTCCCGCTCACCTCGGTCCGCCAGCCCGCCGTCACCATGGGCGCGCTCGCCGCCGAGCTGCTGCTGGAGGAGACGGAGGAGAACGCCGGCCGGCACGAGCACCGGCGGGTGGTCCTCCAGCCGGAACTGGTGGTGCGCAGGTCCAGCCTCTCGGCGCGCTGAGCAGCCGTTCAGCGACCGCTGAGCGCCCGTTCAGTAGGCGTTCATGATCCCCCGGGCTCCGGCGCGGCCCGGACATGTGCTGAACTGGGTCGCGGCCCGTACACCGAGCGTCCCAGGAGACCCCTGTTGTCCCTCAGCTACCGCCAGCCCGGCGTCGTACTCACCGACCGCCGCTTCACCGTCCCCCTCGACCACGCCGACCCGGCCGGGGAGACCATCGAGCTGTACGCCCGCGAGGTCGTCGCGAGCGACAAGGCCGACCAGGACCTGCCCTGGCTGCTCTACCTCCAGGGCGGCCCCGGATTCGGCGCCCAGCGGTTCGTCGGCCGCCCCGCCTGGCTCGGCCGGGCGCTGGAGGAGTTCCGCGTCCTCCTCCTCGACCAGCGCGGCACCGGTCACTCCACACCGGCCAACCGTCAGACGCTCCCGCTGCGCGGCGGCCCGGCCGAGCAGGCCGACTACCTCGCGCACTTCCGCGCCGACGCGATCGTCCGCGACTGCGAGCTGATCCGCGGCCAGGTCACCGCCGGCGCTCCCTGGACCGTCCTCGGCCAGAGCTTCGGCGGCTTCTGCACGGTCGCGTACCTCTCCACCGCCCCCGAGGGGCTGACCGCCGCGCTGATCACCGGCGGGCTGCCGTCCCTGGACGCCCACGCCGACGACGTCTACCGCGCCGCCTACCCGCGCATGGAGCGCAAGGCGGCCGCGCACTACGCCCGCTACCCGCAGGACGTCGAACGGGTCCGCCGCATCGCCGATCACCTGCTCCAGCACGAGGTGACCCTCCCGGGCGGCTACCGTCTGACCGTCGAGGCCTTCCAGACCCTCGGCATCCTCCTCGGCTCCGGCGAGGGCAGCCACCGGCTGCACTTCCTCCTCGAGGACGCCTTCGTGCCCACCCCGCAGGGCCCGGCGCTGTCCGACGCCTTCCAGGAGGAGATCCAGAGCGTCCTCTCGTACGCCGGACACCCCCTCTACGCCCTCGTCCACGAGGCGATCTACGGCCAGGACGCCCGCCCCACCGGCTGGGCCGCGGAGCGGGTGCGCGCCGAGTTCCCGCAGTTCGACGCGGCGAAGACGCTGGCCGGCGACGGACCGGTGCTGCTGACCGGGGAGACCGTCCACCCCTGGATGTTCGACTGCGACCCCGCGCTGCGCCCCCTGCGCGAGACCGCCGACCTCCTCGCCGCCCGCACCGACTGGACCCCCCTCTACGACCCGGCGCGACTCGCCGCCAACGAGGTCCCGGTCGCGGCGGCGGTCTACCACGACGACCTGTACGTCGACACCGCGCACTCCCTGGCCACCGCCCGCGCCGTCCGCGGTCTGCGCACCTGGGTCACCGACGAGTTCGAGCACGACGGCGTCCGCGCGGGCGGCCCCCGCGTCCTGGACCGCCTGCTGGCGCTGACCCGGGACGAGGTCTAGAGGGGCTTGGCGGTCAAGCTGTTCAACCGATAGTCGATTCGCTCAGGGGGAGCTGTGAACGACAAGGAAGCGCTGGCGGAGCGGTTCGAGGAGCACCGGGCGCATCTCAAGGCCGTCGCCTACCGGATGCTCGGCTCGCTCACCGAGGCCGACGACGCCGTCCAGGAGACCTGGCTCCGACTCAGCCGCGCCGACACCGACGACGTACACAACCTCGGCGGCTGGCTGACCACCGTCGTCGGCCGGATCTGTCTGGACCTGCTGCGCTCGCGCACGGCCCGCCGCGAACAGCCGATGGAGGCCTACGACGCCTTCGTCCCCGACCCGGTGATCGCCCCCCTCTCCTCGCTCGCCTCCCTCTCCCGGACCGACCCGGAGCAGGAGGCGCTGCGGGCCGACTCGGTGGGGCTCGCCCTGCTGGTCGTCCTGGAGACCCTGGACCCCGCCGAGCGTCTCGCGTTCGTGCTGCACGACCTGTTCGCCGTGCCCTTCGACGACATCGCGCCGCTGGTGGAGCGCAGTTCGGCCGCGACCCGGCAGCTCGCCAGCCGCGCCCGGCGCCGGGTGCAGAGCGCGACGCCGTCGGCCGAGCCCGACCCGGTCCGGCAGCGCACGGTCGTCGACGCCTTCCTGGCGGCCAGCCGGGCGGGCGACTTCGAGGCGCTGCTGTCCGTCCTCGACCCGGACGTGGTGCTGCGCGCCGACTCCGGGGCGGTGCGCGGCGCGGCCGCGTCCAAGGTGGTGCACGGTGCACGGGCGGTCGCCGGACAGGCCCTGCTCTTCCGGCAGTTCGCGGCCCAGCGGCGGTTCGTGCTGGTCAACGGCGCGGTCGGGATCGTCAACGTCGTCGACGGGCGGACGCAGTCGGTCATGGGCGTCACCGTCGCCGACGGCAGGATCGTCGCCCTGCACATCCTGGCCGACCCCGAGCGCCTGGCCCGGCTGGATATCCCGGAGGCAGAATGACCGCAGGTCAGTAGGGTGGAGGGCATGCCAGACCAGAGGGTGGAGCGCGGCGAGCTGCGCGGTGACTGCGGGAACTGCTTCGGGCTGTGCTGTGTGGCCCTGCCCTTCGCCCGCTCCGCGGACTTCGCGATCGACAAGCCGGCCGGCACGCCCTGCCCCAACCTGGGCGAGGACCACCGCTGCGGCATCCACACCCGGCTGCGGCAGCGGGGGTTCACCGGCTGCACGGTCTACGACTGCTTCGGCGCCGGGCAGAAGGTCTCACAGGTCACCTTCGGCGGTCAGGACTGGCGTACGGTCCCGCGGGAGGAGTCGCGTCGGATGTTCGACGTGTTCCCCGTCGTACGGCAGCTTCACGAGCTGCTGTGGTACCTGGCCGAGGCGCTCGCCCTGCCAGCCGCCCGGCCGGTTCATCCGGATCTGCGCCGGGCTCTCGACCGTACCGAGGAACTCACGCGCGGGACGCCCGACGAGCTCGGCGCGCTCGACGTCGGCGCGCATCGGCAGGAGGTCAACGTGCTTCTGCTGCGGACCAGTGAGCTGGCGCGGGCCGGGGTACGCGGAAAGAAGAAGCAGCGGCGGGGAGCCGATCTCATGGGCGCCCGGCTCAAGGGGGCCGATCTGAGTCGGGCCGATCTGCGCGGCGCCTACCTCATCGCCGCCGACCTCACCGGGGCCGACCTGCGCGGTGCGGACCTGATCGGCGCCGATCTGCGGGACGCCGACCTCACGGACGCCGATCTGACCGGGGCGTTCTTCCTCACCCAGCCTCAGCTCGACGCGGCCCGGGGCAGCGTCGGGACCAGGCTGCCGGAGTCAGTCGCCCGTCCCGTGCACTGGACAGCCGGGCTCTGACGAACGCTCGTCGGGGACCGAGACCGGTGCGGGTGCGGTCGGCGCGGTGCGCCGCTCCAGGTGCAGCTTCAGCCCTTCCGGCATCAGCGTCAGCCGTTCGGTGACCCGCAGCCGGTAGCTCGGGTCGGGCCGCAGCTGGTAGCGGCGCAGCAGCAGCCCGAGCACCAGCGTGGCCTCGTGCAGCGCGAACTGGCGGCCGATGCAGGCCCGCGCCCCGGTGCCGAACGGCTTGAAGGTGTGCGGGGCGCGCGCCCGTACCGCCCCGGCGTCGAAGCGGTCGGGGTCGAAGCGCTCGGCGCCCTCGCCCCACACCTCGGGATCGCGGTGCAGCATCGGCGTCAGGACCAGCGCCCATCCGCCCCGCCGTATCGGGTGGACCCCGGCCAGTTCGGTGTCCCGGGTGGCCTCGCGGGCGTACGCGGGCGCCGTCGGCCACAGCCGCAGCGCCTCGTCGAGCACCCGCCGCACGTACCGCAGCTTGGCGACCTGCTCGTAGCCCGGCGCCTGCGCGTCGCCCCACACGTGGTCTACCTCGGCGAGGGCGCGGGCCGCGACGTCCGGGTGGCGGGCGAGGTAGTGCAGCGCGAAGGACAGGGCGCCCGAGGTCGTCTCGTGTCCGGCGACCAGGAAGGTGATGACCTGGCGGCGGACGTTCTCCGGGGAGAGCCGCTCGCCGGTCTCAGGGTGGGTCGTCTCCAGCATCCGGTCGAGCAGGTCCCCGTCCCCGCTCGCCGCCCGGCGGGTGCGCACGAGGTCGTCGACCGTGCGGTTGAGGTAGGCGATGTCGGCCTCGTTGCGGCGGGTCGCGGCGCGCAGCAGCAGCGGGGCCAGCGGTGAGGGCACGGTGTTGAGGCGCTGTGCGTAGCTGAGCGTGCCCACCATCGCCGTCACGAAGGGGTGCAGGCGGTCGCGCTCGAAGGAGCCGAAGTCGTGTCCGAACCCCGTGCGCGCGATCGTCTCCAGGGTCAGCTTGGTCATGTCGCCGGGCACGTCCACCGCCCGGCCGGCCGCGAGTTCGCGGTCCCAGCGGTCCGTCAGCCGCTCGGCCACGGCCAGCATCATCGGGTGGTAGCCCGCCATCGCCTCGCGGCTGAAGCCGGGGGCCAGGACGTCGTGCGCCAGTTGCCAGTGGGGCTCGTGGTTGTACGCCGTGAACAGTCCGTCCCCGGCGAGGGGCCGCAGGTTGGCGACCCCCAGGCCCACGTGTTTGGCGAACCGCGACTCGTCCGCCATGTCGGCGACCAGGTCAGCGCCCCAGACGAACACGAACTCCCTGCCGAAGGCCTTCCGGCGGAAGATCGGCCCCAGCTGCCGGGCGTAGCGGAGCGAGTCCTGTATCGGAGTGCGCCGGTCGGCGCCGAGGACGTCACCGAGCAGCGGGACCCGGCGCGGGGGATGCGGGATGCGGTCCAGGCGAGGCCAGCCCTGCTCGGCGCCCCGGAAGCCCTTCGGCAGCGCGGTCGTCGTCTCCGCCATGACGCGATCTCCCTTGATCCTGCGGCAGGTTGAGCCTGTTGTACGTCGGTTCAATAGCGTGTCTCAGTCTGATCCCGCTGTTGAACCGACGTCAAGTAAAGTGCGGGAATGGCCGCGAACCAGACTGAGCCCACCCGGCGCCGACTCAGCACCGAGGCGCGCAGGGAGCAGCTCCTGACGGTGGGCGCGCGACTGTTCTCGGAGAGTCCGTACGACGAGGTCTGGATCGAGCAGGTCGCCGAGATCGCCGGCGTCTCGCGCGGACTGCTGTACCACTACTTCCCGAACAAGCGGGACTTCTTCGCGGCCGTCGTCGAGCGCGAGAGCGGGCGGATGCTGCGGATGACGGCGGCCGTGCCGGGCGTGCCGGTGCGCGAACAGCTCTCCGCCGGTCTGGACGTCTATCTGGAGTACGTCGAGACCCATGCGCACGGCTACCGGGCCTTCCACCGTGCGGACGCGGCCGGCGACCAGGCCGTGCGCAAGGTCTACCAACGGGCGCTCGCGGCGCAGGAGAACCAGATCCTCGCGGCGCTGGCCGCCGACCCCGAGTTCGGCCCGCTCTTCGAACAGCGCCCCGACGTACGGCTGGCGGTGCGCGGCTGGCTGGCGTTCACCACGGCCGTCTGTCTGGAGTGGCTGCGGGGGGCGGACCTGTCCCGGGAGCAGGTGCGGGAGTTGTGCGCGCGGGCGCTGCTCGGGGTCATCGCCCGCTGAAAGGCGCCGCACAGGATCGCTCGAGCCGGTTGGCGTTCACCCCGATCTCCGATAGGTTAGGCAAGGCTTACCTAAGGAGGTTCCGAGATGGGTGACATGGGCGATCTGCGCGACATGGGTGACGGTCACAGCTGGACGGCCGCGCCCGCGGCGGCCGAACGGGCCCGTTCGGTGCTCGCCGCCGCGTGGTCCTGCGCGGTGACCGCGGACGGCGGCCGCGAGGAGTTCGTCGGCGCGCACACCGTGGACGAGGACGGGCGTGTACGGCTGAGCGTGCCCGAGGACAGCGCCCTGCTGACGGCGGCGATCTGCGCGCCCCGCGGCGAGCCGTCCGCCGTGCTGGAGTTCGCCGACGTCGCGCCCGTCCCCGTCCGCAGCCGGATCCGCGCCCGGCTCTGGCTCGCCGGCTGGTTCGTCCCCGAGGACGGCTGTCTCGCCTTCCAGCCCACCCGCGTCGTGCTGAAACCGCCCACGGGCGCGGTCGTCGTCGGCCTCGAGGAGTTCGCCGCCGCCGCACCCGACCCCCTCGCCGCCGCCGAGGCCCAGCTGCTCACCCACCTCGCCGACGCCCACCCCGACGCCGTCGAACGGCTCACCCGGCTCGTCCGGCCCGAGAGCCTGCACAGCGCCGTCCGCGTCCAGCCGCTCGCCGTCGACCGGCACGGACTGACGCTGCGCATCGAGCGCTCCCGCACCCACGGCGACGTACGACTGCCGTTCCACGCGCCCGCCGACGACGTGTCGCAGCTCACCGAGCGCATGCACGTCCTGCTCACCCAGGCGGCCGCCGCCTCCTGCCCCCGCGCCCTACAGCGGCAGCGCACAGACGGCGACGGGTGAGGCGAACGGCTCGCCCGCGAGGCGCAGTTCACCGCTCGCGCCGTCCACGCGGAAGACGCTGACGGTGCTGGAGCGCTGATTCGCCGCGAACAGCAGACCGCCGTCCGGCGAGAGGGCGATCTGCCGCGGGAAGTCGCCTTCCACCGCCACCGTGTCGAGCAGCCGCAGCCGGGCCCCGTCCGCCTCCACCGCATAGCGCGCGAGGCTGTCGTCGCCCCGGTTGGCCAGATACGCGTACGCCCCGTCCGGCGTGACCACCAGCTGCGCCGGGTAGTTGACGTCCGCCGTCGCGCCCGTGGACTGCGGCGCGCCGATCGTCAGCCGGCCGCTCGCCGGCTCGTAGGCGCAGACCGCGACCGTGTCGTCCGCCTCGTTGGCGAGGTAGGCGTGCCGGCCGCCGGGATGGAACGTGAGGTGCCGCGGACCCGCGCCCGGCCGGGTGTGCGCCTGCGCGACCTCCGTCAGCGTCCCCGACCTCTCGTTCAGCCGGTACGTGTACACCGTGTCCGTGCCCAGATCGACGGCGAGGACGTGCCCGCCGTCCGGCGCGGTGACGAACTGGTGCGCGTGCGGCCCCCGTTGACCTGGACCGGGCGCCGGACGACGGTGCGTGACCAGATCCGTGCGCTCGCCGAGCGCCCCCGAGGCGTCGATCGGGTGCACGGCCACCGTCCCCGAGCCGTAGTCGGCGCTCAGCAGCCAGCGCCCGCCCGGATGCACGGACAGATGACAGGGCTGCGCCCCGCCCGTCGCCAGGCTCCCGAGGACCCTCCGGTCGGACAGCCGTACGGCGGTCACCGCACCCCGCTCCCGTTCGTTCACCGCGTACAGCGTCCCGCCGTCCGGGTGCACCGCGAGGTACGACGGGTCCTGGACGCCGGTCACCGTGCGGCCGCCGGTGATCCGCCCCGACGCGGGGTCGTAGGAGGCGACGCCGATGCCCGTGCCGCCGCCCTGCGCGGAGGTGTAGGTGCCGAGGTAGAGCGGGCGGGGGCCCAAGGGGCGAGCCGATGCCTCCGGCGCGGACGACGAGACCGAGGGGGAGGGGGCGGGGGACGGCTGCCGGGACGGTGTGGCGCCTTGCGCCCGCTCCCCGCCCTGCGGGGCCCGCGCCGACGCGCTGTCGTCCGCGCCGCAGCCGGCCAGGGCGGAGGCCGCGGTCGCGCCGCCCAGCGCGCCGAGCGCACCGACGAAGCGGCGCCTGCTCCACCTGCCGCCCGTCCCGCCCGTACCACTGCCCATGCCCGCACCTCTGGTCGTCGTACGCCCCGGTCGTGACAGCCACCTTGACCCGGAACGGGCGTCGAACGCAAAAGCGGAAGGCCGGGCACCGGTCGGCCCGAGGCCCCCTCAGCCGCTCTGCCGGTCGCTCTACCAGTCGCCGTCCTCCACCGGCTTGCCCGGCGCGTCCTTCAGCGGGTGCACCTGGCCCGGCGCGGGCGGCTGCCAGGGGTCCAGGTCGTCCCCGAGCCAGTCGCCGACCGGCTGCACCGCGCCCAGCTGGTCGGTGGGGGCGAGGTCCTGGGCGTCCTGGTCGTAGTAGTCGTACCAGGGCAGGCCCGCCCGGGTGTACGCGGCGCGGTCCACCGGGGACGGCGGGGCGGGCTCGCCGGTGATGCGACGCCACTCCGGGGGCGTCACCAGATGCACGAAGACCCGCCCGGCGGGCGTCGAGGCATAGTGCCGGGTGGGACGGTCGTCCTTGAACACCTCCTGCCGCATCGAACCGCCCACGCCCAGGCCCATCGCGGCGGCGGCCCGGGGCGCGCCGCCCGGAGCGGGGGGCGCCGCACCCAGACTCGGCGGAGGCATCGCGCCCGGGGCGGGCGGAGCGCCGTAGACCGTCTTCGTGCTCTGCGTCCGCAGCGACCGCTCGCGCTCCGCCGCCGCCCGGCGCTCGGCGGCCAGGCGTTCGGCCTCGCGCCACTCGGCGTGCTTCTCCTCGTTCAGCGGGAACGACTGCAGCTGGATCCCGCCCCAGACCTCCTCGCCGGTGACCTGACCCTCCACGGTCGCGCCCAGCCCCAGCGGCACCGCCACGAACTGGCGCACCGTGCCCTTCCCCGAGTTGATGCCGTCCAGCCAGGGCTGGCGCGGCAGCGCGACATAGTTCTGCGGCCGCGCGGAGAGCCGGTCGCTCCACGGCTCGCCGGAGACCGCGCACACCTTGCCCACCCCTACCTGCAGCGCGGCGGGCTCCGTGGAGCCCCCGAAGCTCAGCCACATGGCCTCGCGCAGATACACCGGCAGCAGCACGCCGCCGCGCGCGAGCCACTCGGCGGGCGCGGTGTTCGGATAGTCGGCGACCCGCCGCACCGGGAACGTGCCCAGGCCCGGCGGCAGCGCGTGCGTGCCGCTCTCCGGCAGACGCAGGGTGCGGACGAACCGCACCGACACCCCGCCCGGCAGCTTCAGTGTGTCCCCGTTGATCCGTACGGCGCTGTCGGCCATCCGCGTGCTCCCCTCGTCGACGTGCACGTCATCCCGATCGTGTACGTCACCTAGAACGACCGGGGGCGGCCGCGCGGTTCCGCCGCAGCCGGTCCGGAACCCGCACCAGGGCGCGCAGCCGGTACAGCCACGGCAGCCGGTCGCGCTCCTCGCGCGTGCAGCGGTCCAGCTCCTCCAGAAGCCGGCGGGAGCGGTGCTCGGTGTCGAGCTCGTCGAGGATGCGGTTGACCTCGGTCAGCACCGCGCCGTGCAGCTGCCACTGGCGGGCGTCGTGCTGGAGCTGCTCCAGCAGCAGCTGGGCCAGCTTGTCCCGGGTGGCCGCGGCCTGCCGCAGCTCCGCGGTGAGCCGGGCCTCGGCGGCGTCCGCGTTCTGGCTGACCTGCGTGGTGACCAGCACCGCGAAGCTGACCACCGCGTCGGCGATCTCCGACAGCAGCCGCTCCACCGCGGCGCCGGTCTCGGGCGCGAACAGCGGCTCGGGTTCGCGCTCCTTGGTGAGGTCGGTGAGGGTGCGGGCCAGCACCCGCAGGACGACCGTGCAGATCTCCAGGGTGTCCAGGCCGGTGCGCAGCACCACCCGGTGCAGCAGGCCCTCGCGCACCCGGGGGTTGAGCCGCAGGCTCTCCTCGGCCTGCCGCAGGGCCGCGTCGACCCCGACGATGTCGTGGTCGAGCCGGCGCGCCTCGTGCAGCCGGGCGGCCGCCTGCTCCACGGGCGTACGGCCCGAGGCCTCCTCCCCGATGCGCAGCATCAGCTGGCGCAGCCCACGGGCCAGCCCCTCGATCGACTCCCCCGCCTCCTCCACCCACACCGGAGGGGGCAGCAGCAGATTGCAGCCGAGGCCGACGACCGCGCCGATCAGCGTCTCCACCACCCGGGCCCAGGCGGTGTCCCCGACCGTGGTCACCCCGAGCACCAGCATGGCGCTGATCGCCACCTCGGGCACGTACTCGTCGACGCGCACCAGATGTCCGACGGCCAGCGAGGCCACGATGAGCAGGGCCAGGCTCCACCAGGTCAGACCGACCAGCAGGCTGAAGGCGATGGCGACCAGGACGCCGGCCACCACCGAGTTGACCCGCCGGATGCCGTTGGTGAGCGTGGCGTACAGGGTGACCTGGACGACCAGCAGCGCGGTCAGGGGCGCGGTCAGCGGGGCGGGCTCAGGACTGAGGTGCAGCGCCACGACGTACGCCACCGTCGCCGCCGCGGCGGATCGCAGGGCCTGGACGACCACGGGTTCCCGGTGGCGCCGCATGAACCGCACAAGGGGCGCCGCCCGCTCACGTACATCTCGCATCCCCAGTCCAGTTCCCTTTCCCCGTCGGCCCGGAACGTTTCTGCAGCATCTTGCGCCACTCGACGGGGAACTCGGCTCCCTTGAGGACGGTGACTGTCCGCGACGGAGCCTAGACGGTCCCGACCAGGCAGGGAAGGCCGGGCGGGGCCCGGCAGGAGCGCCGGGCCGGGAGGGTGGGCGGGGAAGGTCAGGCGTACAGCCTGTCGAGGAAGGCCGACAGGTTGCCCGTCGTCCGGTCGATCTGCTCCTCCAGGGTGAGGCTCTCCTCGAACCGGCCCCCGGACGCGGGGACCTTCCTGCCGCGCAGGTAGAGGGAGCAGTCGAGGTCCGTGCACATGTACAGACCGACCGAGTTGCCCTCGCGGCCCGCCGCACCCGTCTTGCGGGCCGTCATCAGCGAGACTCCGCCGCCCGGATGGGTGGTCAGACAGAGCGAGCACATGCTGCGGTGCAGGAGGCTGCGCCGCGACGACGGGAAGCGCAGGGTCACGCCGACGAGCCGGTCCTGCCGTTCGGCGACGAGGTAGCTGCGGTCGGGCGCGCCGGGATCGCGCCAGCCGAGGAAGTCCAGGTCGTCCCACGGTCGTTGGTCGAGATCGCGGGGGACGGCCAGGCGGGCGGCCTCGCCCTTGGAGCAGTTGACGAACGAGGTGCGAATGTCGCGCTCGGTGAGGGACTTCATGGGATGTCTCCGGAAGCTCGGCTAAAACCTAGAGGTATTAGGTTAGGGAGCCGTGGCACGCGCGGGCCAGTGAATTTCCCGGTTCACCCCTGCACAGGGTGGAGCGCCTGCCAGGCCAGCCGTCGGTCCGCGCCCTCGCCGACGTCGGTGAGGAACTCGTCCAGGGCCAGGAACTCCTGCCAGACCGGCCGCCCGCTCGCGCGCGACAGCTCGGCCACGACCAGGTCCTCCAGGGCCGCCACCCGCTTGTTCTTCCACACCTTGTCGGCCAGGCTCACCAGCAGATCCTCGACGCCGACGCCGGAGGCCTCCCAGGAGGCATGGGTCCCGGCGAAGCGCGCCAGCTCGGGACGGACCCCGTGCGCCAGCAACAGCTCCCGCCCGGCCTCCTCGTGCCGGGCGCCCGGACCGGACAGCTCGCCCGGGTGCAGGACCTTGCCGACGTCGTGCGTGGCCGCGCCGAACAGCACGGCCTCCCGGTCCACGGCCAGCGCCGGGCAGGACAGCCCGACCCGGTCGAGGAGTTGTGCGGCCACGTCGTGCACGGCCCGCAGATGGGCGACGAGCCGGGGCGGCGCGCCGATTTCCGCCAGCAGCTCGGCGACGGCCACGGGGAGCGGGCGCAGCGACGGGTCCGACGTCTCGTCCAGGGCGATCGACAGCACGTGCGGGGTGGTGGTCACCGGGCCAGGGTAGTCAGCCGGTCCGGTGTGAGGGACGGCGGCCGGACACCGTGACCGGCCGTCCGGGACGCGTTCCGTACCCTGTACCGGGACCGCGCGCCCGACGCCGACGCCGACGGCCCGGCCGTCGAGACGCGGCTCAACGGGCTGATCGGGGAAGGGCGTTGCGTCGAGGGCGGGTACGCGGCCGGCTGACCGAGGGAGAAGGGGTGGGCGCATGGTGAGGGACTCCTGGGAGCGGGCCCGGAGCGTGCTGGAGGCCGCGGGCGTCCCGCCCGACCGCCTCGCCGGTGTCCGTCCGCTCAGCGGTGGCACGTACAACACCGTCGAGGAGCTTCGCCTCACGGACGGCAGTCGCTACGTGATGAAGGTCGCCCCCACTGCGGTGGGCCTGCGCTACGAGAGCCGACTGCTGGTCGGGGAGGCGGAGTTCTGCCGCGGTGCGGCCGAGGCCGAGGTGCCGGCGCCCCGGGTCGTGACCCTCGACGGGCCACGGCTGCTGCTGACGCTGTGCCCGGGCGACCCCTGGGACGGTTCGCTCACGGCCGCCGAACAGACGCGGCTGCGCACGGAGCTGGGCCGTCAGGTCGCCCGACTGCACGAGGTGACCGGGCCCGGGTTCGGCTACCCGACCGGCGCGTTCGGCCCGCTCGCCCCCGACTGGCGCACCGCGTTCACCGCGATGTTCGACGCCATCCTGGCCGACGCCCGCCACTACGGAGCCCGACTGCCCCGCCCCGCCGACGAGGTGGCCGCCGTCGCCCGGGCCGCCTACGACGCCCTCGACGAGGTCACCGTCCCGCGCCTCGTCCACTTCGACCTGTGGCCCGGCAACATCCTGGTCGACCGCGCGGACGGGGACGCCCGCATCGGCGGTCTCATCGACGGCGAGCGGATGTTCTGGGGCGACCCGCTCGCCGACTTCGTCTCCCTGGCGCTGCTGGGGGACATCAGGAAGGACGAGGCGTTCCTCGAGGGCTATCGCGGGGCCGGAGGGCGGGCGGTGTTCGACGCGTCCGCCCGCCTGCGGCTCGCCCTCTACCGCACCTACCTCTACCTGATCATGCTCACCGAGACGGTCCCACGGGCGACCGGCGCGGATCACGACCGCTGGGTGCAGGAGGCGGTCGCCCCGGAGCTCGTCGTCGCGCTGGACGAGATCGCCGACGCGGACGTCTCTTGGCTCACACCGTGAACTAAGGGGCGGAGAACAGCGCGCCAGGGCCACCCGCAAGGGTATGCCGCAGGTCGGGCAAGGCATGAAGGGAGCCGCATGGCGGTGGGGAACGGGCGCACGGTGCGCGATCTCAGGCGGGCCAACCGCACGGCCGTGCTGCAGCGGCTCTACTTCGGACCCCTCAGCCGCTTCGAGCTCGGCCCGGCCACCGGACTGAGCTCCGGCTCGGTCAGCAACGTCGTCGGCGACCTGGTCGCCGACGGGCTGGTCGCCGACGGGCTGGTCGAGGAGGCCGGCAGCGTCGACTCCGACCGCGGCCGTCCCCGCACCCTGCTGCGCGGCGCCCCCAGAACCCGCCTGGCGCACAGCACTGGAGGAACGCGCCCCGAGAGATCAGTCAGATCAGTGAGGCTCCGCCGGGCAGGCCCTACGCGGCGAACGCGTTCACGCCCGTCAGCTCCGCCGACAGCTCCCACAGGCGCGCCGCCTGCTCCGGGTCCGTCGCCCAGTCCTTCACGCCGACCCGCTCGCCGTCCGCGGGGGCGGGCTCGGCGATGTCGCAGTCCTCGAGGTAGACGCCGCCCAGGCCGTCCAGCTGGGGCGAGGTCGCGGCCCAGACCTGCGTGGCCGCGCCCTGCTGCGGGGTCTTGAAGCCATCGGGGTCCAGCAGGTTGCCCTCCTCGTCGATCCAGCCGCGCTCCACCATCTCCTGGCGCTCCAGATGTCGCTGGAGGGGGGTGAGGATGGCTCCGGGGTGGAGGGAGAAGGCCCGTACGCCGCGCTCCCGGGCCAACCGGTCGAGGTGGACGGCGAACAGCACGTTCGCGGTCTTGGCCTGGCCGTACGCCTCCCACTTGTCGTAGCCGCGCCGCCAGTGGACGTCGTCCCATCGCATCCCCCCGGCGTGGTGGCCGCGCGAGGAGACGGAGACGACGCGGGCGCCGCCGGGCTCGATCGCCGGCCACAGCCGGTTGACGAGGGCGAAGTGGCCGAGGTGGTTGGTGGCGAACTGCGCCTCCCAGCCGGGCCCCACCCGGCTCTCCGGGCAGGCCATGATCCCGGCGTTGCCGATCACGATGTCGACGGTGCGGCCGGAGGCGAGGAACCGGTCGGCGAAGGCGCGCACGCTCTCCAGGTCGCCGAGGTCGAGCTCGTCGGTCTCGACGCCGTCGATCCCGGAGAGGTTCTCCCGGGCCGTCTCCGGGCGGCGGGCGGGGACGACGACGTGGGCGCCGGCGCCGGTCAGGGCGCGGGTGGTCTCCAGGCCGAGGCCGGAGTAGCCGCCCGTGACGATCGCCAGCTTCCCGGTGAGGTCGATGCCCCGCACGACGTCGTCGGCGGTGCTCGAGGCCTCGAAGCCCGAGCCGATCTTGTGCTGTGCGGTATCGCTGTTGCTCATGGTCCGAACGCTACGAATTGGAGTGCTCTCGAAGTCAAGTGCGACCCGGCGGGAAATCGAGCGCGACCCGGCGGGAAGCCGAGCGTGCCCCGGACATGAGGAAGCCCCGACCGGACGGGGGATCGCGGTCGGGGCGGTCGAGCGGTGGGCACGGATGGCGGTCGCCTCTCGGCGAAAGGCTCCACAGGGCTTCAGCCGAACGATCGTCCCTGTGGGCGAATGGTGAGGCCCGGGGACACTGTCCCATCCGCACCCACGGACGGTTCAACCGGAAGCCGCCCACGGCTGTTCCCGCACCGGGCGCGCCCGACGGTGAGGTGCGTCACCACCCCTCGACGGTGACCGCCCGCGACGGGTCACCACCCTTCGACGGTCACCGTCCCGCGCCGTTCACTCGCCCTTCCGTGTCCACGCCAGCAGTTCCTCCGCCGGCCAGGTGTTCACGATCCGCTCCGCGGGCACCTCGCACTCCTCGGCCCGCGCGCAGCCGAGGATCTGCCAGTCCAGCTGGCCGGGCGCGTGGGCGTCGGTGTCCACGGAGAACAGCACGCCCGCCGCCACGGCCCGGCGCAGCAGCCGGCGCGGCGGGTCGAGCCGCTCGGGCCGGCTGTTGATCTCCACGGCCGTGCCGGACTCGGCGCACGCGGCGAACACCTCGTCCGCGTCGAACCGCGACTCGGCCCGCCCCTGCTCCGTCCCCGGCCGTCCGCGCCGCCCCGCCTGCGACCGGCTCCGCCCGGTCAGCAGCCGCCCGGTGCAGTGCCCGAGCACGTCGGCGTGCGGATCGCGTACGGCGTTCACCATCCGCCGGGTCATCGCGCGGGCGTCCATGCGCAGCTTGGAGTGCACGGACACGACCACCAGGTCGAGCCGTTCCAGCAGCTCCGGTTCCTGGTCGAGGGAGCCGTCGTCGAGGATGTCGCACTCGATGCCGGTCAGCAGCCGGAACGGCGCCCAGGACGCGTTGAGCTCCTCGACCACGTCCAGCTGTCGGCGCAGGCGCTCCGCAGTGAGCCCGTGGGCCACCGTGAGCCGGGGCGAGTGGTCGGTCAGCACGGCCCAGTCATGGCCGAGCGCGGCCGCCGTGCGGCCCATGTCCTCGATCGGGCTGCCGCCGTCCGACCAGTCGGAGTGCAGATGGCAGTCCCCGCGCAGCAGCTCCCGCAGCCGTGCGCCGGCGCCGTCCGTGAGCGGTTTGCCGGCCTCGTCCTCCACCGTGCGCAGATAGGCCGGGACGTCCCCGGCGAGCGCCTCGCGCACCACCTGGCCGGTCTTCGGGCCGACCCCCTTCAACGCCTCCAGCGTCCCCGTCTGCGCCCGCCGGGAGATCTCCTCCGCCGACAGCTCCGCCAGCACCCCGGCCGCCGTGCGGAAGGCCTTGACGCGGTACGTCGGCGCCAGGGACCGCTCCAGCAGGAAGGCGATCCGGTCCAGGGCCTCGACGGGATCCATCGCCACCTCCTGGCTCCACTGTCTCACCCGGCCGGGTGAATTGAGTGGTTCTGGGAGGATTCGTGATCATCGATTGCGCTCTACAGTTTCTTACATGACCGAAGTCGCGAGCCCTTACATCTCCCATCCGCGGATCATGGTGCTCGGGGTGCAGCCGGGCACGCCGCCGTTCCGGATCGTGGAAATCGACGGCGAGGTGGTGGGTCAGGCGTGGGCCGTCACCGACGTCCTGAAGACGGCCGCCGCGTTCGGCATCACGGTCCACGACCTCGACGATCCGGACGTGGTGCGCTGGGTCGGCGGGGACAGGTACACGTGGACGCCACGGCACCGCTGATCGTCCTGTCCCCGTGCGCTCACCCGCGTCCTGTCAGGCGCGCTGCTTCCGTGCGCGCTGCTTCCGGGCGTGCACGGCCCGGCTCACCCGGCGTCCGAGCAGCAGGTAACCGATCAGCGCGCCGGTGGTGTTGAGGATGACGTCGTCGATGTCGAAGGCCCGTCCGGTCACCAGCGCGCCCTGGGCGAACTCCACCAGCAGCATCACGGTCGCGGTGAGCAGCAGGACCCGCAGCAGCCCGCGCGTCTGGGGCGCGACGACCGGCACCAGGATGCCGAAGGGCACGCCCAGCAGCAGGTTCCCGCCGATCTGCTTCACCGCGTCGCGCAGCGCGGGCTGATCCAGGTAGGCCTTCAGCGACTCGCCCGGCCGCAGGTTGGAGTGCACCAGGGACACGGACGCGGGGGACGGCTCCAGGGTGAGCCGGGCGAGCACGACGGCGAACGCCACCATGAACGCGAAGGCCACCAGCATCGCCAGCAGCCGCAGCGGCCACGGCAACGGCCGCCGCTCGCTGCGCGCCCGTCGCTCCGACTTCTTCGCCGCGCCGGGCTCCACGGTCTTCTTCTCGGCCGCGGCGGGCTCCGCGGTCCTCTTCCTCGGCCAGACGAACGCCGGCGCCCGCTTCTTCTCCGGCGCGGCGGGCTCTACGGCCTTCCGCGCGGGCGGCGCCGGCTTCTCGCCCTTGGGGGTGCGCAGGCGGAACACGGCACGTGGACGTGAGGCTGTTCGGGCCATGCGGTCCTCCAGTTGTCAACCGACCTGCGTCCTAAGGCGGTTACCCGCGAACGGCCCGAGGATGCGGGCGAAGAGGACGAGGGTGAAGGGGCGCGTCGGCGAGGGACTCGCCCCACCCGACGTACCCCTTCACCCCGGTGTCTCTGGCGTCTCAGGCGCCGTAGGCCACGGTCACCTCCTTGAAGCCCAGGGAGCTCAGGAGCCCCTTGAGCATGTCGGTGGTGTTCTTCTCGGCGCGCGTGGTCAGCTCGCTGTCCTTCGCCGCCTCGCCGATGTGCTTGACCGCGAGCTTCTGGACGGCCTGCTCGCCGTTGGGGTTGTCCGAGAACAGGTCGCCGAGGCGGTCCAGGAGACCGCGCTGCTTGGAGACCGCGTAGGAGCGGTCCGGGTCGAGCGCCGGCTTGCCGAGCAGGGCGTGCGGCAGCCGGAGCGTGGCCGAGGTGCGGTCGTCGTTGACCTTCACGTCGTCGTCGCCGAGCTTGCCGAGGTCGACGTAGGCGTCCACGGTGCCCGCGCCGACGTACAGCGTGCGGGTGCCGCGGAGCGCGTCGGGGAGGTACTTGGCGTCCTTCTCCAGGTCCACGACGACCTGGAAGTTGCCGGAGGCGGCGTCGTAACGGCTCATGTCCTGGATGGACTTGAGCAGGGCGGGACCCGAGCGGTCGCGGGTCTCGGTGCCGAAGAGGTCGCGCAGTCCGGGGAGCAGGCTCAGACTGATCCCGGCGAACATCACCACGAGCACGACCACGACGGCGGTGAGCACCTTGGCCCAGCCGGGCAGACGCCTGGGGAGGCGCTTGTTGGGAGTCGTCATGTCGACGGCCCTCCTTCCTACTGACCGGATTCCCGCCAATTCCCCTGCCAGACCGGCTTGTTGGCAACCTGTGACAAGAGACTTCCGGAGGTCGGACGCCGTCACCCGTTCGGCGGCCGTCCGACCACTGTGCCGTCGAGTGGGCAAAACGGACGTGGTCCGTAGCATGAGAGATCCCGACTCCAGCCGGACATGGTCAGCGAGGAGCCGATCGTGAGAGACATCTCCGTGTTCAGCGGCAGCGCCCACCCCGAGCTGGCCGCCGAGGTCTGCGCCCACCTCGGCGTGCCCCTGAGCCCCACCCGCGTCAGCAGGTTCGCCAACGACTGTCTGGAGGTCCAGCTCCAGGCGAACTGTCGGGAGCGGGACGTCTTCCTCGTCCAGCCCCTGGTCAAGCCCGTGCAGGAGCATCTGGTCGAGCTGCTGCTGATGTGCGACGCGGCCCGCGGGGCGTCGGCGGGCCGGATCACCGTCGTCATGCCGCACTACTCCTACGCCCGCTCCGACAAGAAGGACGCGCCCCGCATCTCGCTGGGCGGACGCCTGGTCGCCGACCTGATGGCGGCGGCCGGCGTCCATCGCGTCCTGGCCATGACCCTGCACTCGCCCCAGGTGCACGGCTTCTTCTCGATGCCCGTCGACCATCTGCACGCCCGCCGTGAGCTGGCCGCCCACTTCCGTCGCTACGACCTCACCGACACCACCGTCGTCTCACCGGACCTCGGCAACGCCAAGGAGGCCGCCGCCTTCGCGCGGATGATCGGCGCCCAGGTGGCGGCGGGCGCCAAGCAGCGCTATGCCGACGACCGGGTCAGCATCAGCGCGGTGATCGGCGAGGTCGCCGGGCGGGACGTCATCGTCCTGGACGACGAGATCGCCAAGGGCAGCACCGTCATCGAGCTGCTCGACCGGCTGCGGGAGCTGGAGCCGCGGTCGATACGGATCGCCTGCACCCACGGCCTGTTCGCGGCCGGCGCCCTCAAACGGCTCAGCGAGCAGCCCGACGTACTGGAGATCGTGTGCACCAACACGGTGCCGGTGCCCGTCGAGGAGCACACCGACAAGCTGCGGATCCTGTCCATCGCCCCGGCGCTCGCCGAGGCCGTGCGCCGGATCCACAACGGGGAGTCCGTGAGCGCGCTGTTCGACGCGCCGCGCACCGCGTGACATACGGCCGGCCGCGGAGGGCGAGCCGGGGCGCCGTCATGCCGGGACGCGGTCATAACGACCCCGAGGTCGCCTCGGGCCGTTCCAGGGCGGCTTCCAGCGTCCCCGCCGGCGGCAGCAGCCGGGACAGGCCGGTGGCCCGCAGGACGCGCAGGGTCAGCGGGTGGGCGCAGACCAGGTGGAGATGTCCCCCGCGGCCGAGGACGCGGCCGCGGGCCCGGTACAGCAGGCGCAGGCCGGAGCAGTCGAAGAACTCGATCCCGGTCAGGTCGATCACGATCCGGGGCGCGGGACCGGTGGTCGCCTCGTCGAGACGCGGGGCGATCTCCGTCGCGGCGACGAGGTCGATCTCGCCGTGGAACTCCAGCACCGTGTACCCCCGGTCCCGGCGGACGCGCAGATGCGGGGTGTCCGCGGGTTCCTGCTGCACGACGACATCGCCTCCAACCCGCTCCACCGGTCGGGAGCCTCCAACGGCGGGGAAGCGCACGGCTGTTCCCCACCCCAGCAAGTTACCCCCGATCGAGTGAATCTCAGCATGTTCGATTGACATATGTCTTCGAAATGCGGGCGTCTCTACGACAGAGCCTGCCACGCCTTCGACAGGGCCGCCCGGAGCTGCTCCGCCTGGTGCGCCGTGAGGTCCCGCACCATCCGCTCCTCCAGCTCCCGCACCGGCCCCGCGTACAGGTCGAGCAGCTCGCGCCCCTCCTGGGTGAGCAGGATCAGCAGCTCGCGCCGGTTGCGCGGATTGCGCTCGCGGCGGATCAGGCCGCGGTTCTCCAGGGAGCGCACCAGGTCGGCGATGGACTGCGCGGTGACGAAGGAGTCCCGGGCCAGCTGAGCGGCGGACAGTCCGTCGTGCCGCTCCAGTACGGTGAGCGCCGTGTACTGCAGAGCGGTGATGCCGGACGGCTTGACCAGCTCGTCCAGGCGGGATCGCACGACGAGCTCCACCTGCTTCACCATGTAGAGCAGGGACGGAGGTGCCTTGGTTGTCTGGGTGCCGGCCATGAGGCGAGCGTAGACCATTGACAGGAAACCTGTCTGTAATGAGACTGCGGACCAACAGGAATCCTGTTGGTTGAAATCTTGGCGACGATGCTGAGGAGTGGTGATGACCATCTTCGAGATCGACCCCGGTCGGCTCTTCATCGGGGGACAGTGGCGCGAGGCCGCGGACGGGGCGCGGACCGAGGTGGTCGACCCGTCCCGGGGCGCGGTCCTCACCACCGTCGCGGAGGCGGGCCCCGTCGACGTGGACGCGGCCGTACGGGCCGCCCGCGAGGCCTTCGACTCCGGACGGTGGTCCGGGCTCAGCGGCCGCGAGCGGGGCCGCGTCCTGCACCGCGTGGCCCAGCTGATCCGCGAGGAGGCGGACGAGATCGCCCGGCTGGAGAGCCTGGACGTCGGCAAGCCGATCACCCTGGCGCACGCCGTCGACGTCACCAACGCGGCGAACGACTACGAGTACTTCGCCTCCCTCGCGTACTCCCTGGACGGCGCGAGCCGCGACACCCCGATGAACGCCCTCGCCTACACCAAGCGCGGGCCGATCGGCGTGGTCGCCGCCATCACCCCGTTCAACTTCCCGCTGATCCTGGCCGGCTCCAAGCTCGCCCCGGCCCTCGCCGCCGGCAACACGGTCGTCCACAAGCCGGCCGACGAGACCCCGCTCAGCGCGCTGTACATGGCAGGCCTGCTCCAGCGGGCCGGCGTCCCCGACGGCGTCGTCAACGTCGTCACCGGCAGCGGTCCGGTGGCCGGCGAGGCGCTGCTGCGCCACCCGGGCGTCGACAAGATCGCCTTCACCGGCTCCACCGCGGTCGGCCGGCACGCCGCGAGCGTCGCCGGCGAGCAGCTCAAGCAGGTCACCATGGAGCTCGGGGGCAACGCGGCGCACCTGGTGTTCGAGGACGCCGACCTGGAGAAGGCCGTCGGCGCGGTCATCAAGGGCTTCGTCTTCAACACCGGCCAGTTCTGCATGGGCGGCCCGCGCCTGCTGGTCTCCCGCCCGGTCCACAGCACCCTGCTGAACATCCTGGCCGAGGCCGTCCCCGGCGTGCCGATCGGCGACCCCCGCGACGCGGAGACCGTCATCGGCCCGATGGCGGGGGAGAAGCACCTGCGCAAGGTCGAGGAGTACGTCGACCTGGCCCGCAAGGAGGGCGGCCGGATCGTCTGCGGCGGCGAGCGCCTCGACCTCGACGGCGGCTACTACTACAAGCCCACCGTGATCGCCGACCTCCCCAACGACTCCCGTGTCGTCCAGGAGGAGATCTTCGGCCCGGTCCTCACCGTCCAGCCCTTCGACTCCGAGGACGAGGCCGTCGCGCTGGCCAACTCCACGCCGTACGGCCTGGCCGCCGGCGTGCAGACCGGAAACCTCGCCCGCGCCCACCGGGTCGCCGACCGGCTGCAGGCCGGCATCGTCTGGGTCAACGACTGGGCGATGCTCGACCCGGCCGTCCCCTTCGGCGGCGTCAAGGACTCCGGATTCGGCCGCGAGTACGGCCCCGAGGCGCTCGCCTCCTACACCAAGGTCAAGTCCGTCGTCGTCTCGCTCGACTGAGCGCCCCCGTCTAGGAGCCGATCTCATGCCCACCACCACGCGTGCCGCCGTCGTCGAGTCCGCCGGCGCCCCGTTCACTCTCAGCGACGTCGTCCTGGACGACCCCGGTCCCCGTGAGGCGGTCGTCCGTCTGGTAGCGGCCGGACTGTGCCACACCGACCTCGGCGTGGCGAGCGGCGGACTGCCCTTCCCGCTGCCCGGAGTCCTCGGTCACGAGGGCGCCGGCGTCGTGGAGGCGGTCGGCTCGGCCGTCACCGGGGTGGCCCCCGGCGACCACGTCGTGCTGTCCTTCACCTCCTGCGGCGACTGCCGCAACTGTCACGGCGGCCACCCCGCCTACTGCGCGGCCTGGCTGCCGCTGAACCTCATCGGCGGCCGCCGGACCGACGGCTCCAGCACCGTCAGCCGGGACGGCGAGCCCCTCGGCGGCCACTTCTTCGGCCAGTCCTCCTTCGCCGAACGGGCGCTGGTGGACGAGCGCAGCCTCGTCAAGGTCGACCCGGACGTGCCGCTGGAGTCGATCGCCCCGCTGGGCTGCGGGGTGCAGACCGGCGTCGGCGCCGTGTGGAACGTGATCCGGCCGACGACCGGCAGCACCGTCGTCGTCCTCGGCGCCGGAGCCGTCGGCCTGTCGGCGGTCATGGCCGCCGCCCTCACCCCGGCCACCACGATCATCGCCGTCGACAAGGTCGCCGAACGCCTGGCACTGGCGAAGGAGCTGGGCGCGACCCACACCGTCGACGCCGGCCAGAGCGCCCTCGGCGAGGCGATCGCCGAGATCACCGGCGGCCAGGGCGCCGACGGCATCGTGGAGACCACGGGCAGTACGGCCGTCCTGCGTCAGGGCGTCGACGCGCTCGCCGCCCGCGGCACCCTGGTCGTCGTCGGCGCCCCGCCCTTCGGCAGCGAAGTCGCCCTGGACGTCAACGGATTGCTCGCCGGGAAGCGGGTCGTCGGCCTCACCCTCGGCGACAGCGAGACGCAGACGTTCATCCCGGCCCTCGTCAAGCTGGTCAAGGAGGGACGGCTCCCGCTGGACCGCCTGATCGGGACGTACGCCTTCGCCGACATCGGCCAGGCGGTCCAGGACATGACCTCGGGCAAGACCATCAAGCCGGTGCTCACCTTCTGACGGGCCTCTCCGGGTACGGGCTACCGGCTACGGGCTACCGGCTGCCGGTAGCCCGTCAGTCGACCGTCAGGACCAGCTTCCCGGTGGTCCGGCCGGTGTCGCCGAGCCTGTGCGCCTCGGCGGCATCGGCCAGCGGGAAGGCGCCCGCGATCGTGGCGCGCAGCCGACCCGCCTCGACCAGTTCGGCGATCGCCCGCATCCCGGCCCGGTCGGCGTCCACGAGCACCCACACAGCCCGGACGCCGAGCCGATCGGCCTCCTCGTAGTACTCGTTCGAACGCACGGGCAGGATCGACACCACGATGCCGCCCGCCCGCAGCACGCTCAGCGAGCGCACCGAGGTGTCTCCGCCCAGCGTGTCCAGGACGACGTCGACGTCCTTCACCGCCTCGGTGAAGTCGGTCTCCTGGTAGTCGATCACCTCGTCGGCGCCAAGTCCGCGCACGAACTCGTGCTTGCCCGCGCTGGCGGTGCCGATCACATACGCGCCGCGCGCTTTGGCGATCTGTACGGCGACATGACCGACCCCGCCCGCCGCGGCATGGATCAACACACGCTGTCCCGCCCGGAGTTCGGCGGTCTCCGCCAGCGCCTGCCAGGCGGTCAGCGAGACCAGCGGCAGGGCGCCCGCCTCCGTGTGGTCGATGTTCGCGGGCTTGCGCACCAGGGCGCGGGCCGGGGCGAGGACGTACTCGGCGTGCGAGCCGTGGCCGTAGGGGTACGGCAGCATTCCGAAGACCTCGTCGCCGGGCCGGAAGGCGGACACGCCGATGCCGACGGCCTCGACGGTTCCGGAGACGTCCCAGCCCAGGACGAAGGGCGGCTCGCCCAGGAGGGCGCCGGTGGCCCGGTGCTTCCAGTCGGTCGGGTTGACGCCGGCCGCGCGCACCCGGACCAGTACCTCGTTCGCACGGGGCGCGGGCCGCTCCACCTCCACTTCTTTCAATACCTCGGGACCGCCGAGGACGTCCTGGCGGATGACGCGCATGGTGTTCACAGTGCTCATGGTGAACCAGCCTGCCGGGCCCCGTTCGCCCGGGAAATGGCACGATGGCCAAGCTTCGATAGGATCGTGCCATGGTCGCCCCGACAGAGAGACATCGGGTCGTCGTCCTCGCCCTGGACGGCGTCTACCCCTTCGAGCTCGGCATCCCGAGCCGGATCCTCGGCGCGGCCGACGGCCACTACGAGACCCTGACCTGCACGGTCGACGGTCGGCCGGTGTCCACGAACGCGGACTTCACGATCGGCGTCGAGCACGGCCCGCAGGCGCTGGAGACGGCGGACACGGTCGTGATCGCCCCCGTGGCGCCCGAGCGGCTCACCGACGAGCCGCTGGACGGGGTTCTCGAGGCCCTCGCCCGGATCCGCCCCGACGCGCGCATCGTCTCCATCTGCACGGCCGCTTTCGTGCTCGCCGCCGCCGGCCTCCTCGACGGCCGTAGGGCCACCACCCACTGGAACGTCGCCGACCGGTTCCGCCGTATGTACCCGCGGGTCGAACTCGACGCGGACGTCCTGTTCGTCGACGACGGCCGGGTGCTGACCTCGGCCGGAGCGGCCTCCGGGATCGACGTCTGTCTGCATCTCGTGCGCAAGGACCACGGCGGCGAACTCGCCAACAAGGTGGCCCGGCGCTGTGTGGTCCCGCCGTTCCGCGACGGCGGTCAGGCGCAGTACATCGAGCAGCCGGTCCCCGAGGCCGGCGCGGCGAGTACGGCGGCCACCCGCGCCTGGGCCCTGGAGCGTCTCGACGAGCCGCTCACCCTGGCCGACCTCGCCGCGCACGCCCGGATGAGTCTGCGCACCTTCGCCCGCCGCTTCCACGGCGAGGTGGGCCTCAGCCCCGGCCGCTGGCTCATCCAGCAGCGCGTCGTCCACGCGCGACGCCTGCTGGAGGCGAGCGACCTCTCCGTGGACCAGATCGCCGGCCGCGTCGGCTTCGCCACCGGGGCCTCGCTGCGCCAGCATCTGCACGCGGCGATCGGGGTCTCCCCGCAGGCGTACCGCAGGACGTTCCGGTCGACCGGCATGACCTTCGAGTCGGCCCGCTGAACGTTCCGCGCCGCCCCGGCGTCGAAGGAGCGCAAGAGCGGCCGGAGGAACAGGGGCGGGGATGCGCAGAGGGTTCGTGGCGGTGCTGGCGGCACTGGTGGCGGCCGTGGGGTGCGGCGCCGAGGGCGGGGAGGGCGTGGTCGTCGAGGGCACGCCCCCGGCGACGCCGTACAGCGGTCCGCTGAACGTCCCCACCAGGGAGCTGGACGAAAACACCCCTGAGGCGCTGCTGGTCGGGTCGGGAGCCGCGGGCCGGGCACTGGAGTGCGCGGGGGAGATCTTCGAGGGCGGCGGACCCGACGGCTGGAGCAGGGGCGACGGGGGTGACTCGCCGGAGCAGGGGCTGAGGGTCTACTTCGACATGTTCGACCCGTCGGGCCCGCGCTCCGGATATCGCGTGGAGCGCCGGGAGACCGACCGCGTCCTGTACTCCTTCGACGTCGGGGGTCGGACCAAGGTCGCGGTCGTCGTCGCCAAGGACCAGGAGAACCGGCCGGGCTGGGGTCCGGAGACCCACGCCTCCTGCGATCCGGCCGAACTGCCCGCGCGCTTCACCGATTCCGGCCGGGTGGAGATCTGGACCGACCGCAGCGGCGAGCGTGTCCCGACCACGTCGCTGAGCAGTTACGCCGGCGCGGAGCACTGCGACTGGCAGGACGTGCACTTCCTGGGGATGGGCCGGGGCGAGGGCTACCGGCAGTACGTCCGCGATCCCGGCCGGGCGCTCGAAGGCGACCTGCTCACCTCGCCGTACGACGGGGACGTGCCGATGCCCGCCGACGCGCACGACACCGGATACCGCTACCGGGACTGGCGGCTGTGGTTGACGGAGGACCGGACGACGGCCTACGTCCGCACACCCGAGGGCGTGGAGGCCTGGCCCCTGGCGAAGGAGAGGGTCGCCTGCATGTGACCCGTCAGCGGCTCGCGTGCAGGGCGACCAGCAACTGCCAGACCTGGTCGGCGATGTCGGCGGCCGTGCCGTCGAGGAGGCCGTGCAGCCAGTCGGCGAGCACTCCGGCGAAGGTCGCGGCGACGGCGGAGGCGACCAGCGGGGCGTCCGCCGCACCCGCGCGCTCTCGCTCGCGCAGGCTGTAGGCGCGCAGATCCCGGTGCAGGACCCGGCCGAGCGGTCCGCCGCCGCCCGGGGTCAACAGGGCGCGGTACAGCGGGGCGTGCGGGGTGAGCGAGGCGAAGAACTCCGCCAGCGCCGCCGGGGCCCGCACCGGGTCGGGCCGCCCCTGCCAGGCGTGCAGCGCCTCCACGGCCTCGCGTACGACGTCCGCGCAGGCGTCGACGGCGAGGGCCTCCAGGTCGGGGTAGTGCACGTAGAAGGTGGCCCGGCCGACGCCGGCCCGCCGCACCAGCGCGGCGACGCCGACCTCCTCCAGCGGCCGCTGCGCGCACTCCTGGAGCAGCGCGGTCCGCAGCCTCGCCCGGGTGCGGGCCGCCCGCGGGTCCTCGGGCTCGGCCCGCGTCACTGCGCGATCAGGACGGCGGCCAGGGCGAGCGCGCCCGGCAGGGCCTGTGCGACCAGGATCCGTCGGTTCGCCGTGACCGCGCCGTACACGCCCGCGACGATCACACAGCACAGGAAGAAGACCTGCGCCCGGAAGCCGGTCGGATCGCCGGCGACGAGCCCCCACACCAGCCCCGCCGCGAGAAAACCGTTGTAGAGCCCCTGGTTGGCGGCCATCGCGGCGGTCCGCTTCGCCATCTCGGCGTCGAACCCGTGAAAGGACAGCCCCGGCTTCTTCTGCCACAGGAACATCTCCATCACCAGGATGTAGACATGCAGCGCGGCCACCAGCACGACCAGCACGTTCGCCAGGATCTCCATGATCTCCCTCAACTTCTTGGACGGGTGTCCACTATAACGGGACACCTGTCCAGGAAGTCCAGAGGGGTGAGAGGGGCCGGGGCGGTCGGCGGAGATCGCGGGTGCGGACCGGCGGGCGGTGGTCACACTGGAGGTATGACCTCCGCAGCGGCACGCCCCGCGAAGCAGCGCAGAAGCGACACGCTCCATCGGCTGGAGAGTGATGTGGACGCCTGGGTCGCGACCGCCGCGCAGGATGGCGGATCGCCGTATCTGGTGCCGCTGTCCTTCGTCTGGGACGGGGCCACGCTGCTGTTCGCCACCCCGGCCGACAGTCCCACCGGGCGCAATCTGCACGCCACCGGCGTGGCGCGCGTCGCCGTCGGGCCGACGCGGGACGTCGTCATGATCGAGGGCGCCGTCGTGGCCGTGCCGCCCGCGGAGCTGCCGGAGGAGGACGCGGAGATCTTCGCGGGCAAGACCGGCTTCGACCCGCGTGAACTCGCCGAGCCCTACCTGTACTTCCGTGTCCGCCCCGTCCGGATGCAGGCCTGGCGCGAGGCGGACGAGATCGAGGGGCGCGAGCTGATGCGCGACGGGGAGTGGCTGGTGACCGACTGAAGGGTCCAGACATGGGGGAGCCCCGCCGCGACGGGGGAACGCGGCGGGGCCTGACTCTCGCGTGCCCCCTGCGGACACGTTCACACGTCCCCGCGGCAGATTTTTCTACGAATTCTCCGCAGGGTCGCCTCTGCCGAGGTCAGTCGCCGTCGGCCACCTCCACCACGAACACCGGAATCTCCCGGTCCGTCTTCTTCTGGTAGTCGGCGTACGGCGGGAACGCGGCGACGGCGCGCTCCCACCAGGCGGACTTCTCCGCGCCGGTGACCTCGCGGGCCGTCATGTCCTGTTTCTCGGGACCGTCCTGGAGCTCCACCTGGGGGTCGGCCTTCACGTTGTGGTACCAGACCGGGTGCTGGGGCGCCCCGCCCTGGGAGGCCACCAGGGCGTACCGGCCCTCGTGCTCGACCCGCATCAGCGGGGTCTTGCGGATCTTCCCGCTCTTCGCGCCCCGGGTCGTCAGCAGGATGACCGGCAGTCCCGTGTCCCGCAGCGTCGTCCCCTCGGCGCCGTTGGAGCGCTCGTACAGCTCCACCTGCTCGCGTACCCACTGCGTCGGGCTGGGTTCGTACTCGCCCTCGAGAGGCATGGCATCCGTCCCCTTCGTCAAGTTCGTCAAGTTCGTCGTGTTCGTCGTGTTCGTCGTGTTCGTCGAGCGCATCGCGTTCGTCAGGTCGTACGTCCGACTCGCACCGTGCTTCAACGCCGGCGTGCACGGGAATCATCCGCACCGGCCGTATCCGCCCGGCCTCACAGCAGCATCCTCACCGCCAGCACCGTCATCACCCCGCTCGACACGAGCGCCGTCGCCAGTCGTCCCCGGTGACCGGTCAGCGCCCGGCCGAGCAGCGCGCCGCTCCCGGCGAGCAGCAGCTGCCAGCTAGCGGACGCGGCGAAGGCGGCCAGTACGAACAGGCCCTGCTCCAGGGGGCGTACGGCGTCGGCGGCGCCGTTGCCCAGCACGAGCGCGGCGAAGTACACCACCGTCGTCGGGTTCAGGAGAGTGATCCCGAGCAGGCTCAGGAAGGCCCGGACCGGACTCGGCGGAGGCGGCGCGGACCGGTCGCCGAGGACGCTGAGCCGGTGGGCCCGGTAGCGGCGTACGGCCGACACCGCGCCCACCGTCGCGAGCGTCAGCAGCACCAGCGCGGAGGCCCAGCGCAGCGGTGTCAGCACCGGCCGCAGCGCGGTGGCGACGGCGGCTCCTCCGGCGGTGGCCAGCAGGGCGTAGAGCCCGTCGGCGGCGGCCACGCCGAGCGCGGCGCACACGCCGGTGCGCAGGGACGTGCGGGCGGTGAGGGAGACGAGGTAGGTCCCGACGGCGCCGACGGGCACGGCGATGCCGTAGCCGGCCACCAGCCCCGCGACCAGCGCGGCCGTCATGGGCGTGCGGGCTCGGGCCTCCGGGGGCGGCCGGGCTGCTGTCGGACCCCCGCCGGAAGGACGGCGGCGGACGTCAGCGGCGACAGGGCTTCGATGGAGGGCATGGCCGGATCCTGCGGGTGAGGGCCGTCCCGCGGCAACCGCTTTTCGGGCGCGGGACGCCGTGTCCTCCCGCAGTGCCCGAGCGACGCGCTCGGAGCGCCATTCCGGAGCGCGCAGTTCCGGCCAGATTGCCCCATTCGTCGATCTGGCCGGAATGGCGTGGCGACTCATAGGTGCCCAGGGCATCTAATGAAGATCGGCACGACGCACTCTTCGTCTGCGAGGTCTCCCATGACGGAATTGACGGAATTGACGGAATCGGCGGACGTGGCGGACCTGACGGACGCGACGCGAAGCCCCGCTCCCGTCGCGTTCCCCCAGGACCGCACCTGCCCCTTCCACCCGCCCGCCGCCTACGACCCCCTGCGCGACTCCCGCCCCCTGTCCCGCGTCACCCTCTACGACGGCCGTACGGCATGGCTGGTCACCGGACACGCCACGGCCCGCGACCTGCTCTCCGACCCCCGCCTGTCGACCGACCGCACCCGCCCCGGCTACCCGGCGACCGCCCCGCGCTTCGAGGTGATGCGCGAGCGCAGGGCCGCCCTGCTGGGCGTCGACGACCCCGAGCACCACGCCCAGCGTCGGATGCTGGTCTCGAGCTTCACCCTGAAACGCGCCACCGCCCTGCGTCCGGCCATCCAGCGGATCGTCGACGAGCGGATCGACGCGATGCTCGTCCAGGGACCGCCCGCCGAGCTGGTGAACGCCTTCGCGCTGCCCGTGCCCTCGACGGTGATCTGCGAGCTGCTCGGCGTGCCGTACGCCGACCACGAGTTCTTCGAGGAGCAGTCACGACGGCTGCTGCGCAGTCGGGAGGTCGACGAGGTGCGCCAGGCCCGCGACCGGCTCGACGCCTACCTCGACGCGCTGATCGACCGCAAGCTGGAGCACCCGTCCGGCGACGGCGTCCTCGACGCCCTCGTCCACGGGCAGCTGCGCGACGGCGCGGTGGACCGCGAGGAGGCGATCTCCCTGGCCACCATCCTGCTGGTCGCCGGCCACGAGACGACCGCCAACATGATCTCCCTCGGCACGTACACGCTGCTCCAGCACCCCGAACGGCTGGCCGAGCTGCGCGCCGACCCCTCGCTGCTCCCGGCCGCCGTCGAGGAACTGCTGCGCATGCTGTCCATCGCGGACGGCCTGCTGCGGCAGGCCACCGAGGACATCGAGGTGGCCGGGACGACCATCCGGGCCGGCGAGGGCGTGGTCTTCGCGACCTCGGTCATCAACCGCGACGAGAGCGCCTACTCCGCCCCGGACACCCTCGACTGGCGCCGTTCGGCCCGCCATCACGTGGCGTTCGGCTTCGGCATCCACCAGTGCCTCGGCCAGAACCTGGCCCGCGCCGAACTGGAGATCGCCCTGTACACCCTCTTCGACCGGCTCCCCGGCCTGCGCCTCGCCGTCCCGGCGGACGAGATCCCCTTCAAGCCCGGCGACACGATCCAGGGGATGCTGGAACTCCCCGTGACCTGGTAAGAGGCTCCGCCCATGCACACCGACACGCACATCGACATCGACACGGACGTCTGCATCGGAGCCGGCCAGTGCGCCCTGGCCGCCCCCGGCGTCTTCACCCAGGACGACGACGGCTTCAGCGCCCTGCTGCCCGGCCGCGAGAACGGCGGCGGCGACCCGATGGTCCGGGTGGCCGCACACGCCTGCCCGGTCGGCGCGATCACGCTGTCCGAGACGGCGGGCTGACGCGAGGCCGGCACGCGGCCGGCACGAGGCTGACGTGTCGCGGACCCGGCGATGGGGTGGCGCGCGACGGCGCGTCGCCCCCGCCCCCCGCCCCCCTCCGGCCCCGGTCTCACCCCAGCAACAGCCGTGCCGCCTCCCGGGCTTCGGCGGCCGGGGCGGCGGCGCCGTCGATGCCGGCCGTGACCATCGCGCCCTCGGCCAGCAGGAACAGCGGCCCGGTCAGGGCGGGGGGCAGACCGGCGTCGGCGACCAGACCCGCGAGGTAGTCCCGGAACGCCCCTTTGTGGGCCCGCACCTGCCCCGCCACCCGCTCCGAGGTCGCGCCCAGCTCGCCGTACGCGTTGATCCAGGCGCATCCCCGGAAGTCCGGCTCCCCGAACCACGACTCCAGCCAGTCGAACACGGCCATGATCCGCTCCCGGGGGTCCTCGTGCCCTGCGACGGCCCCGGCCAGCCGCGCGCGCCAGCGCAGGTCGCGCCGCTCCAGGTACGCCTCCACCAACTGCTCCTTCGCCGGGAAGAGCTGGTACAGCCGCTTGAGCGAGACGCCGGACGCGCCCCGCACGTCGTCCATGCCGACGGACTGCACGCCCCGCCCGTAGAACAGCCTCTCCGCGGCGTCGAGCGCCTGCTCACGGGCTGTCGCGCTGTCCATGGGCGATCACCGCTCCTCAAGGCTCCTTGACCGGAGAACGAGCGTTCTCTACGGTGGCAGTCTACCGGAGAACGCTCGTTCTCCCCAGTTCGGGAGTTGAGTCTGGAGATGAGTCAGGAGATGAGTCAGGAGATGACGATGCCGGACGCCCGCCCGCCCGTGCCGCCCTTCACCCGGGAGACCGCCGCCCAGAAGACCCAGGCCGCCGAGGACGCCTGGAACACCCGTGACCCGCACCGGGTCGCCCTCGCCTACTCCGAGGACTCGGTCTGGCGCAACCGCGGCGCCTTCCTCACCGGCCGCGCCGCGATCGTCGACTTCCTCACCGCGAAGTGGGCGCGCGAGCACGAGTACGCGCTGCGCAAGGACCTGTGGGCCTACGACGGCCACCGCATCGCCGTCCGCTTCCAGTACGAGTGCCGCGACGCCGACGGACAGTGGTGGCGCTCGTACGGCAACGAGCTGTGGGAGTTCGACGAGCACGGGCTGATGACCCGACGCGAGGCGAGCATCGACGACGTGCGCATCGAGGAGCGGGACCGCCGCATCCACGGCCCGCGCCCCGCAGCCGAACGAGGGCTGTCCTTCCCCCTTCGGTAGGCCCCCTTCGCTAGGCCCCCTCGGCAGGGCTCCCGCCGATAGGGCTCCCGCCGATAGGGCTCCCGTCAGTAGGGCTCCCGTCAGTAGGGTTCCCGGATGACCGAACAGGACGGGAAGCCCTTCCTCTACGCCGTCGTCTGCGCCGCCGGGGTCGCCGAGGGCGTCAGCAAGCTGATCACCGCCGCGCAGGAACGCGACTGGGAGGTGGGCGTCATCGCCACCCCCCTCGCCATGAACGGCTTCTTCGACACGGCCGCCGTCGAGGCGCAGACCGGCCGCCCGATCCGCTCGGCCTGGCGGCGCCCCGGCGACCCGCGCCCCTTCCCTCCGCCCGACGCGGTCGTCGTCGCCCCGGCCACCTTCAACACCGTCAACAAGTGGGCCGCCGGCATGGCCGACACCCTCGCCCTCGGCACCCTCTGCGAGGTCTCCGGCCTGGGCATACCCATCGGCGTCCTGCCCTGTGTGGCCGGCGCCCTGGCCGCCCACCCCGCCTACGGCGAGAGCCTGACCCGCCTGCGCGCGATGGGCGTCCGCATCGGCGACCCCTACGACGGTGAGGCGGGGGTGGGCGGCGGGCGGCCGGAGTTCCGGTGGGAGCGGGCGTTGGACCTGCTCGGGTGACTCGGGCCCGCTCGGGTGCGTCAGACGGAGATCTCCGTCGCGGTGCCGGGCGGCAGCCAGTGGAACCGTTCGCGGATCTCGTCGGGGGCCTTGGCCAGCTCGGCCTCGACCGCGCCACGGCCCTCCTGGAAGTGCGACCAGCCCTCGTAGTGCACCGGCAGCACGGTGTGCGGGCGCACCGCACGGCACAGTTCGACGGCCCGGGACGCCGTCAGCGAGTAGCGGACGGGCCCGGTCAGCGGGAAGCCGACCCCGCCCAGGTGCACCAGGGCCGTGCCCACGGTGAGCCGGTTCGCCACCTCGCGGACACCGTCGTACAAGACCGTGTCGCCCGATATCCACAGGGCGCCGTGGCGTTGGCCGGGCCAGCTCAGGGCGAAGCCGGTCACGTCGCCGACGAGCGGGCGGGAGAGGGGCGGGCCGTGGCGGGCCGGGGTGGCGGTGATCTCGATCGGCGGGAGGCCGGCGGAGTTCAGCTGCCAGGTCGCCCAGGGGGCGAGGCCGCGGGCGTTGCCGCCGAGGCGGCGGGCGCCCGCCGGCGTCGTGAGGACGACGCCGGCCCGGGGCAGCAGGGCGCGCCCGGCCGTGTCCAGGTTGTCGGCGTGGTGGTCGTGGCTGAGTAACACGGCGTCGATCGGGGGCAGTTCGGCGATATCGAGGGACGGACCCGACGTCTTGCGCGAAGAGGTGCCCCAGCCGAAGGCGTAGCGGCGGCCGGGCGGATCGAACGTCGGGTCCGTGAGCAGTCGTCGGCCGGCGGCCTCGATGAGCGTGGTCGGGCCGCCGATGTGGGTGATGCGAACCTCGGTCATACGGTGGTCCTGGTCCTTTCAGATGTCCGGGCGCCCGGATGTCGGGGCGCCCGCAGGTCCGGGGCGACGGGCCGGATCGCGCCGCCGCCCCGGACCTGTCTACCAGGCCTCTTCACCGGCCCCGCCCAACGGACTTGGCGACCGGACCCGCCCAACGGACTTGGCGACCGGACCCGGCTACCGGGCGTGCGAGAGCGCCCAGTCGAGGGCGAAGTCGGCGACCTCCTCCCAGCCGGGCGCGACGGGCAGCAGATGCGGCCGGCCCGCGAACTCCCTGACCTCGGTGACCGTATGCGACGTGTAGTGCCGGGCGTTGGACTCCCGCACCTTCGGCGGCCCAGCCGCCCGACAACGGCTGCGCGGACAGCTCCTGCCCCAGGTCGGTGAGCGCCGGCGGATCGCCGGCCGTCGCGGTCACGATCCGCGCCGCCACGCCCGCGTCCAGCGGTCCGGCGACGGCCTCGCGCAGCAGCTCCAGTGCGTACGGCTCGGCGAGACCGCCGACGTCCGCGACGGCGATCCCCGCGGGCGTCCCGAAGCCGGTGCGCGCCGCGAACAGCAGCCCGACGCCCTCCGCGTGCACCCGGCGCGCGACGAAGGCGAGCGCGGCCAGCGATTCCTCGTGGACCCGCTGCACGTCGTCGACGCACCCCGGCACCGGGCTCGGCTCGGCGGCCTGCGCCGGCAGCGTGAGCGTGGCCAGACCCGCCAGGAAGCGAGCGGCGGTCGGCGGCCGGCCCGTCGGCCAGTCCGCAGGCGACCCGCAGCGCGGTGCGCTGCGGCGCGGGCAGCGCGCCGGGCTCCTTCAGCCCGTCCAGGAGCGGTACGAGCAGCCGTGCGGCGCGGCGAACGGGAACCCGCGCTCCGCGTCGACGCCGGCGACCCGCAGCACCCGCAGATCTGCGGCCTGCGCGACCGCGTGGTCCAGGAGCGCCGTCTTGCCGATGCCGGCGTCCCCGCGCAGCGCGGGCGCCCCGCTCAGCCCCCGTGCGGAGCCCGGCGACCAGGCCGTCGAGCCGCTCCCGCTCCCGGGCACCTCCTCTGAGGATCACGCCGACGTCCTTCGGAGAGGTCCGATGCGAGGCCGACGACAGAGGGTGTGAAGCGCTTGGGCGAGCGCTTTCATGCACGTTCATTCAAGCAAGTCCGGCCGCTCCGCAGGGTGGGAACGGCCGAAGGACTCATGCGCAGGTCACCGTCGGCCCCGCCAGCATCCCGCCGGTGAACAGCGCCTGCCCCTGCGGCATCCAGTAGCCCAGCTTGGACACGACCGTGGAGCAGGCGTCCTTCACCGCGACCTGGACGACGACGGTCGAGGGACGCCCCGGCTGCAGATCGGTGAGCGCGCAGTCCAGGGCGTAGGCGTTCCTGGTGCTCGCGGGGTAGCTGCCGGTCAGCGGATTGACGCAGCGGGCGTCGGACGTCGTCACCGTCATCCCCGAGGCCTCCTCCCCGATCAGCCCGAACCGCGCGCTCCCGTCGCCCCGCTCGCTGTCCCGGGACACGGTGTACGTCAGCGTGGTCACGGAGTTCGGGGCCAGCGACGTGCGGTCGACCTCGATGCGGTGGGTGGGCTGCGGCTTCGGCGCGGTCAGGGTGAGCGTGGCGTGCACGGTGCCGGTGAGGTCGACGCCGGCGGGCGTGGAGCGCACCCGTACGGTGGCGGTGACGTCGTAGACGCCGGGCCCGGGGTACTCGCCGGAACCCGGGAGCGTGCCCGAGGAGACCGTCTCCCCGTCGCGCCGCGCGGTCCAGGAGCCCGAGGTGAGACAGGCCAGGGCGCCGCTCCCGGCGCTGCGACAGCCGGCCGGCGCGGACACCGCCAGCGTCGGCGTGCCGCTGCCCGCGCACAGGCTGATCTGGGCCCGCTGTCCGCCCGGGCCCTGCAGGACGCCGGCCGGCGCGCACAGCGTCTCGGGCCCCTCGGCCACCGGATCCGGCGCGCTCGGCCCGCCCCACGCGGGCGACACGAGGGCCAGCGGCAGCACGGCCGCCCCGAGCAGGGTCCTGAGCTTCGTCCGTCGAGTCGCCACTGGTTCTCTCCCACACGCTCCGACCGGCCGGACGCCGGTCGCCTGCGCCGAGGATGCGGGACCGGCCGCACGGCCCGGCCGCTCCCACGCCGCGTGGTCACCTGAGGGCAGCAACGCGCGGCCGGGAGGAGACGTACGCTCCCCTGCGGTACCCCCACCGACGTCAGGAGCGGCAACGATGCAGTACGTGAAGCTCGGTTCGACGGGTCTGGACGTGTCGCGGATCTGTCTGGGCTGCATGACCTACGGGCTCCCGGACCGGGGCACGCACGAGTGGACCCTCGACGAGGAGGCGTCCCGCCCCCTGATCCGGCAGGCGATCGAGGCGGGCGTCACCTTCTTCGACACGGCCAACGTGTACTCCGACGGCACCAGCGAGGAGATCGTCGGCAAGGCGCTGCACGACTTCGCCCGCCGTGACGAGATCGTCCTCGCGACGAAGGTGCACGGCCGGATGCGGCCCGGCCCCAACGGCGGCGGACTGTCCCGCAAGGCCATTCTGTCGGAGATCGACCACAGCCTCGGCCGTCTCGGCGTCGACTACGTCGACCTGTACCAGATCCACCGCTTCGACCCGCACACCCCGGTCGAGGAGACCATGGAGGCCCTGCACGACGTGGTCAAGGCGGGCAAGGCGCGCTACATCGGGGCGAGTTCGATGTACGCCTGGCAGTTCGCCAAGATGCAGCACACCGCCGAACGGCACGGCTGGACCAGGTTCGTGTCCATGCAGAACCACTACAACCTCCTCTACCGCGAGGAGGAGCGCGAGATGCTGCCGCTCTGCGCGGACCAGGGTGTCGGCGTGCTGCCCTGGAGCCCGCTGGCCCGCGGCCGCCTCACCCGCGACTGGGGGTCCGTCACCGGGCGCAGCGCGAGCGACGAGTTCGGCGGCCGCCTCTACCCGGAGGGCGACCGCGCCATCGTCGAGGCGGTCACCCGGATCGCGGACGAGCGGGGCGTCCCGCGGGCCCAGGTGGCGCTCGCCTGGCTGCTGCGCCAGGACACGGTGACGGCCCCGATCATCGGCGCGTCCAAGCCCGGGCACCTTCGGGACGCGGTGGCGGCGGTCGAACTGCCCCTGAGCGACAAGGAGTCGGAGGAGCTGGAACAGGCCTACGTCCCCCATCCGATCGCCGGTCACTGAGCCGGCCGCCGAGCCGGTCACCGAGCCGGTCGCTGAGCCGGGTCATCGAAGTGTTCAGTGCGGCCCGTGCGGTGCGAACTCCGTGCCGCACGGGCCCGCGCCCTCGCTCTCCGGCAGCGGAATCCGCTCGCCGTCCATCGACAGCGTGCGGTAGTGCCGCCCGATGCGCCGCGCGGAGCGGCCGACGTAGTGCCCGATGAAGGAGCGGCGGAACCGGTCGGCGCTGCGGTTGGGCCGCGAGCCGTGCACCAGGGTGCCGTTGAAGAACAGGACGTCGCCCGGCGCCATGTCGACCGGCACGCTCGCGAGTCCGGGCGGCACCGGCACGTACTCCCGCGCGAACGACAGCTCCGCGTCCGCCTCCTCCGGGCAGAACAGCCCCATCCGATGGGTGCCCGGAACCACCTCCAGGCCGCCGTTGTCCCGGTCGATCACGTCACAGGCCAGCCACGCGGCCACGCAGGTGCCCGGCTCGACCCGCAGATAGAAGTCGTCCTGGTGCAGCGCCTGGCCCCGGGCCCCCGGCGGCTTGAAATAGAACATGCTCTGTGCGGCCAGCGCCTCCTCGCCGAGCAGCGCCTCCAGCACGCCCCGCAGCCGCGCGTCCAGCAGCGCCCGCCGGGCCAGGCCGCTGAACTCGTGCGGCTGCATCACCCTCGGGTACGCGTGCAGCGGGTCGGCTGACCCGGGGCGCGGCTCGAAATGCCCGGGCACCGGCCGCCCGGCCGCGTGCAGCGCCGCGAACTCGGCACACAGCCGGTCGACTTCGTCGTACCCGAACAGCCCCCGGACGACGGTGAAGCCGTCCTCCCGATACCGCCGCAGCCCCGCGCGGGTCAGGACCGGAGTGCCGACGGCGCCGGCGTCGGTGTCCGTGACGGTCATGTGCGTCCTCCTCGATGCCTCCGGACGTCTTCGGACGCCTCGATCGGTCTGCCACGCTAGGCCGACGCGGTACGACGGAGGATGCCCATGCGTGCTGACCACCTGCCCGAGGCTGCCGCGCCCGGGACCCCGTCCCCGCCGCCCGGCCTGCTGGTGGTCGGGCACTTCGACGAGCGCACCGGGTACGGCGTCAACCGGCCGCGCGGCTCGGACAGTTGGCTGTTCACCTGGACCACGGGCGGGGCCGGACGGCTGCGGCAGGGCGGGACCGAGGTGCGATCGGACGTGGGCGGTCTGGTGGCCCTCGCGCCGGGCGTCCCGCACGCCTACGCCGTCGAACCCGGCGTCGCGCACTGGCGGTTCTGGTGGGCGCACTGCCAGGCCCGCCCGTCCTGGATGCCCTGGCTGCGCCCGTACGGCTCCGGCGACGGCCTGTACTCCGTCGCCCCCGTCCCGGCCGCGCTGCACGACCGGGTCGAGTCCGCCTTCCGCCGTATGCGGGCCGACGCCCACTGGACGGACGCCCACGGGGCCGGGGCGGGGGAGCCGGCCGGGGGCTCCGGGATCGCGGTGGCCGACGGCACGGCAGCCCGGGAACTCGCCCTGTGCGCACTGGAGGAGGCCGTCCTGCTCACCACGGCCTCCGCGCGTCCGCCCCGGCCCTCGCCCGGCGTCGACGACCGGGTCCGCCGGGCGCAGGCGCTGATCGCCGCCGACCCCGGCGCCCCGCACACCGTCCGCTCGCTCGCCCGGCACGTGGCGCTCTCGCCCTCGCGCTTCGCCCACCTGTTCGCCGAGCAGGTCGGCCAGTCCCCGATGCGGCACCTGCGCGAGGCGCGCCTGCGGCACGCGGCCCGGCTGCTGGAGGGCGCCGCCGATCTGTCCGTGGAGCGGGTCGCGGCGGCCTCGGGCTTCGCCAGCCCCTTCCACTTCACCCGCGTGTTCCGCGCCCGGTACGGGACGCCCCCTGGGGCGTACCGGGACGGAATGCGCACCGCAATTGACGTCCCGAAAGGGACGCCAAAAGGGGCACCAATACCGTGACCGTCCCGAACGGATCCCCGATTGACGATTCGTCAATATTCTTCGGTCGCTGCACCAGGCACGAAAGCGCGAGATCTCTTGTTCCTCCTGGTGCGCCTGTGCGAAGGTGTGCCGTGTCGGTGCGCGGACAGAAAATATTCACGCCGCGCGCACGAGGCCCTCTCGTCCACCACCCCCCACGCTTCAAAAGAGCTGTCCCGGCGGACGTCGAGATGCCGAACCCTGAGTGATCGGATCCCGTCGCCCTGAAGGCGGGGTCGCATACCTGTTGGTATGGACTTTATGCAGCATGTCCCCGGGAGGAATGCAGCTGTGAAAGACGCAGGCATGTCGAATTCCCCTTCGGCGCGCCGCTTCGACGCGACGGACGAACAGCTCAGCTCCGAGTTGAAGAAGTGGACCGGCGCCTCGCCCGCGCTGCACCCCGTCGGCGAACTGCTGGACCGGCACTGGGAGGCGGCCTTCGCCTACGCCCGGCTGTGCACCGAGACCGAGCGCGCGGCCGGCATGCTGACCACGGCGGCGTTCACCCGCCTGTTCGGCGAGACCCTGCGGCAGAACGGGCCGACGGCCGCCTGGCGTCCCCATCTGCTGGTCACCGTGCGCCGGATCGCCGCCGAGTGGGACTCCGACGGCCGCCGCGACCTGCTGCACCCCGCCCTGCGCGTAGCGGAGGGCGACGGCGAACGCGCGGCCGCCCTGCTGCTCCCGCCGGTGAACCGGCGCATGCTGTCCCGGGCGTTCCAGCGACTGCCCCAGTCCGCCCGCTGCCTGCTGTGGCACACGGAGGTCGAGGCCGAGCCCCTGGCGATCCCGGCCGGCCTGCTCGGCCACGACGAGGAGGGCGCCCGCGTCGAACTGCGCCGGGCCCGCGAGCGGCTGCGCGAGGAGTGCCTCCAGGTGCACCGCGAGCTCGCCACCGAGGACGACTGCCACCGCTACCACCGGCTGCTGGACGTCACCTGCCGCCGCGGCGGCGTCGACGTCGACCCCGACCTGCGCGGACACCTCGAGCAGTGCCGGCACTGCGGAACCACCGCCGACCAGCTGCTGCAGTTCGAGGGGTTCCTCGGCGTCGCGCTGGCCGAAGGCGTCCTGGGCTGGGCCGCCCACGCCTACCTGGAGATCAGGGCGGCCGGCGACCGCGAGCCGGTCGACGCGCCGCAGCAGCCCCCGACCGTCGTCGGCGCCTTCCGCGGCGAGGCCTTCACCGACGAGGGCGAGGCGGCCCCGTCGCCCGGCGCCGCCCTGGCGCCGGTCGTCAGGTCCCGCCCTGGATCGATCGCCAAGTACCCCGCGTCCCCCGCGGGAACGGGGACCGGCGCCGACTCCCGCCCCGGGTCGCGCCGCTCGGCGCACAAGGCGGCCCGCCGGGTCCGCCGCCGCAACCTGGCCGCCGCCGTGCTGACCGTGAGCGGCATGGTCGTCCTCCCGCTCGTGGTGTGGGCGGCCCTCGGCTCGGGCGACGGAAACTCCCCGGCCGCCGACAACGAGGCGGCGAAGTCGCCGGGCACGGACACGTCCGCCGCCGACCCGTCCTGGGTCGGCGCGGCCGACGACGCCCAGGGCACGATGAGCGGCCGGCTGCACAACGTCGCCTCCGGGCTGTGCATCGGCATCGTCGGCGGGAAGGCCGTCAAGGGCGCCGAGACCGAACTCGCCGACTGCTCCTCCGCCGCCGGCCAGCAGTGGGCGTACGAGACCGACGGGCTGCTGCGCAGCGTCGCCGACTCCGACCTGTGCCTCGACTCCCAGCTCGGCTACTCGGTGCGCCTGGCCCCCTGCACGGGCGAGTCCAAGCAGGACGCCAAGAACATCCGGTACGACTTCACCCTCCAGGGCACGCTCGTCCCGAGGTCGGACCAGAACCTCGCGCTGGCCCCCGCCGCCACCGACGGATCGGGCGCCCTCGTCCTGAAGAACCGCGCGGACGCGAACGCCCAGCGCTGGGTGATCGACACCTCGCAGCCCGACCCGCAGATGCAGTTCGTCAACTGGGGCGCCGACAGCACCTCCGACGACACGCCGGCTCCGACGCCCACGCCCAAGTCGGCGACGACCCCGACGACGTCCACCCCGAAGCCGTCCGCGACGCCCACCACCCCCAAGTCGAGCAGCTCCTCGTCCGTCTCCGACAAGGCCTCCTGCTCGTACTACACCTACTACTGCTCAGGGGGCGGCCAGTCGGGCTCCTCCGCAGGCTCCGGCTACGGGTCCGGCGGCTACGGATACGGCTACGGATACGGATACGGTTACGGGGGGTACGGCTCCGGCTTCGGCAGCGGGCGCCGCTGACGGCCCCGCGGTCACACCCCGACCACCTGGAGCGACGCCCACAGCGCCACCACGGCCGCGACCAGCGTGGCCGGCACGGTGAGCAGCCCCAGCCGGGTGAACTCCCCGACCTCCACCCGCTCGTCGCGGTCCTGCACCACCCGCCGCCACAGCAGCGTCGCCAGCGACCCGGCGTACGTCAGGTTCGGGCCGATGTTCACGCCCAGGAGCACCGCGAGCACCGCCCCGGTCCCGGCCGGGGCGGCCAGCGGCACCAGGACCAGCACCGCCGGCAGGTTGTTGATCAGGTTGGCCAGGACGGCGGCCAGCGCGGCGACGCCCAGCAGGGCGAGCAGCCCCGAGCCGCCCGGCAGCGCGTGCCGCAGCGCCGAGGCGAGCCCGTTGTCGACGACCGCCCGCACGACGATCCCGAGCGCCAGCACGAACGCCAGGAACCCCGGGGCCGCGGCCCGCACCACGGACACCGGCGTCGCCCGCCGCCGTACCAGCGCCCGCCCGGCCATCACCACGGCCCCCGCGCACGCGGCCCACGCCGGCTCGATCCCGAGCGCCGAGGCCACCACGAAACCGGCGAGCGTGCAGGCCACGGTGACCAGCGCGAACACCGGGAACTCGGGCGCCGGACCGGTGTCGGGGGCGGGCTCGGCGGCGGGTAGATCATCTGCGAAGAACCGCCGGAAGACCGCGTACTCGACGCCGACCGCGACCACCCAGGGCAGCGCCATCAGCGCGGCGAACCGGGTGAAGCTCAGCCCGCTCGCGGCGAACGCCAGCAGGTTGGTGAGGTTGGACACCGGCAGCAGCAGCGAGGCCGTGTTCGACAGATGCGCGCAGGCGTAGACATGCGGCCGGGAACGCACGCCCATCCGGGCGGCCGTGGCGAACACCACCGGCGTCAGCAGCACCACCGTCGCGTCCAGACTGAGCACGGCCGTGACGACCGAGGCCAGCACGAACACCGCCGTCAGCAGCCGCCGGGGCCGCCCCGCCGCCCGCCGGGCCATCCACGCCCCGCACGCCGTGAACAGTCCCTCGACGTCGCACAGGTGCGCCAGCACCAGCACCGCCGCGAGGAAGCCGATCACCGGCCCGAGCCGCTCCGCCTCCGTCAGCGCGTGCTCCGGCGCGATCGCCCCCAGGGCGATCACGAGGGCCGCGGCAGGGACGGCGACGACGGCCTCCGACCGTCCGGCGGGACGCAGGACGGCCCACACGAGGGAGGCGATCAGAAGGACGACGGACAGTATTTCGGCGAGCGTGGTGTTCAGGAGACTCTCCGGGACGGGAACGGGCGTCCATCAGAACACGTGTGGGTAAGAGCCCCGCCCGGCCCTGCTCCCGCCCCCGCTTCCTCGCCTCACCGCCTCACTGCCTCGTCCCCCTGCCCGTCCCTCGCCTCACTCCTCCTCGGACAGCGACAGCTCCGCCCAGATCGTCTTGCCCTCGGGGGTGTGCCGGCTGCCCCAGCGCTGGGTGAGCTGGGCGACCAGGAGCAGACCGCGGCCGCCCTCGTCCCAGGTCTTCGCCCGGCGCAGGTGCGGGGCGGTGTGGCTGGTGTCGGACACCTCACAGATCAGGGTCGTCGCGTCGTGGATCAGCCGCAGCCGGATGGGGTGGGCGCCGTACCGGATCGCGTTGGTGACCAGCTCGCTCACCACCAGCTCGGTCGTGAACGACGCCTCGCTCAGCTCCCAGGCCGCCAGCTGCTCGACGACCTGCTTGCGGATCGGCGCGACGAGCGAGGGATCGGCCGGAATGTGCCAGGTCGAGACCTGCGAGGCGGGCAGCCCCCGGGTGCGCGCGAGCAGCAGCGCCACGTCGTCGGAGGCGCCGCCCGGCGGGAGCAGGGCGTGCAGGATGCGGTCGCAGGTCTCGTCCAGGGAGTCCGAGTACGCCTTCAGGGACTCGCTCAGCAGCCGGTGACCGGCGTCCGCGTCCCGCTGGGACTCGATCAGACCGTCCGTGTAGAAGGCGAGGACGCTGCCCTCGGCCAGCTCCAGCTCGGTCGACTCGAAGGGCAGCCCGCCCACGCCGAGCGCGGGCCCGGCGGGCAGCTCCACCGGGTGCGGCACACCGCCCGGCCGGAGCAGCACCGGCGGGGGATGGTCGGCTCCGGCGAGGGTGCAGCGCCGGGACACCGGGTCGTACACCGCGTACAGACAGCTCGCGCCGACCTCGCCGGGGCTGCCCTCGCCGCCGGCCTCCTCGGACAGCCGCACCACGAGGTCGTCGAGGTGGGTGAGCAGCTCGTCGGGGGCCAGGTCGATGTCGGCGAGGGTGCGGACGGCGGTGCGCAGCCGGCCCATGGTGGCCGAGGCCTGGACGCCGTGGCCCACGACGTCCCCGACGACCATGGCGACCCGCAACCCGGACAGCGGGATCACGTCGAACCAGTCCCCGCCCACCCCGGCGCGGGCGGCCGGCAGATAGCGGGACGCGGCGTCGACGGCGGCCGTGCGGGGCAGGGAGCGCGGCAGCAGGCTGCGCTGCAGGGCGAGGGCCGTGTCACGCTCGCGGGAGTACAGGCGGGCGTTGTCGATGCAGACGGCGGCGCGGGCCGTGACCTCCTCGGCCAGCAGCACGTCGTCCGGGGTGAACGGGTCCGGCCGCCGGAACCGGGTGAGGACGGCGACCCCCAGCGTCACGCCCCGGGCCTGGATCGGCACGGACATCGTGGAGTGGACGCCGAGCTCGCGCACCCGTTCCGCGCGCGCGGTGTCCCAGCTCAGCCAGGCGTCCAGGGCGCCGCTCGGCACGGAGCCGACGATGGTGCGCCCCGCGACCAGCGAGTCGGCCTGCGGAGATCCGGCCGGGTAGTGCTGCGCCTCGCCCGGCTTGGCGACGGCCTCCGGACTGCCCGGGTTGATCGAGTGGTGCGCGGCGCGGCGCAGGCTCACCGGCGGGGTGAACCGGGCCGGCGGCTCCCCGCCGTCCTGCGGGTCGAGCAGGTCGACGCTGACGAAGTCGGCGAGCGCGGGCACGCACACGGCCGCCAGCTCCTGTGCCGTCCGGGTGACGTCGAGGGTGCTGCCGATGCGCACGCTCGCCTCGTTGACCAGCTGAAGCCGCTCCCGGGCGAGGTAGTTCTCGGTGAAGTCGTGGGCGGCCAGGCACACGCCCCGCACCCGGCCCGCGCCGTCCGTGATCGGCGCCATCCGGGCCAGCCAGGCGTGCGCGCGCTCCTCGCCGCCGGTGCGCATGTACGTCTGGACGTCCTCGGCCCGGCCGCTGGTGAGCACCCGCAGCAGATGCCGTTCCAGCTCCGCGCTCTGCGGTTTTCCGCCGATCTCGGAGACCCGCAGCCCCCGGACGCGCTCCTCGGGCAGTCCGATGACCTCGGCCATCGCGTCGTTGATCCGGCGCAGCCGCAGCCGGTCGTCGTAGACGGCGACGGCGCACGGCGACTGGACCAGCGCGGCCGTGGCCAGCGGGTCGTCGGGGGAGTCGGGGCCGCCGCCGGAGAGGGGGGTCACGACGAGCCACTGCCCCGGCGTGCCGTCGCGTGAGGGGTGATGGTGGGCGAGCACCCACATCGGCACGGCCCGGCCGTCCCGGTGGCGCAAAGCGACCGTTCCGTCCCAGCGGGCCCCGGTGAGGACGGGCGCTCCGTCCGCCAGCAGGTTCCCGGCGGGCCGGCCCACGACCTCGGCCGCCGTCCAGCCCAGCAGGGCCCGCGCGCCCTCGTTCCAGCCGACGAGCGTGCCGACGTCGTCGACGACAGCCCGGGCCGTCGCGGCCTCGTCGAACGGATACTCCGGGCTCATCGTCGCCACTCCATCGCGGACACTCACAGTGAACAGGCGCTTTCACATCCGTTCCAGGGTAGTCCGTCCCGCCCGCGCACGGACGGGAACCCCCACGGGGCGGCAGAGCGCCGGGATACGGCCCAGGTCAAGGGGTAAATCCAGCCGTTGTCACCCGAAAGGGCCCAGGTGTGGCCGTGGCGCACCCGTGGGACGGGATGACGCGTCCGGCCCCTTGACGGGCAGGAGTCGACCGTCGTCAGATTCTGTTTGTTAACGATCAGTTGTGAGTACTTCTGGTTCCTATGGTTCCTATTGAGGTTCCTGATGAGGGAGAGCCGACCATGACGGTCACTCGCAGATCGGTCCTTCTCGCCTCCGCGGCCGCGCCGGCCGCCGGAGCGCTCCTCGGCACCCCGGCGGCCCAGGCCGCCGAGACCGGGTCGAGCGCCTCCGGCCGGCACACGGTCGCGCTGCGCGACGGCTGGCGCTTCGCGCTGGCCAACCCGGGCGGGATCACCGACCCGACCGGGCAGTACGCGGACGCCGCCGCCCCCGGCTACGACGACTCGGGCTGGCGCGAGGTCGCGGTCCCGCACGACTGGAGCATCGAACAGACCCCCACCACGCAGAACGGCACCACCAGCGGCACCGGCTTCTTCCCCGGCGGCCTCGGCTGGTACCGCCTCGCCTTCACCCTGCCGGCCTCCCACGCGGGCCGGCGGATCTCGGTCGAGTTCGACGGCGTCTACATGGACTCCTCCGTCTACTGCAACGGCGTCGAGGTCGGCCGCCACCCCTACGGTTACACCGGCTTCGCCCTCGACCTCACCGACCTGCTGCACACCGACGGCACGACGGAGAACGTGCTCGCGGTCAAGGTGCAGAACCGTCTGCCCAGCAGCCGCTGGTACTCCGGCAGCGGCATCTACCGCGAGGCCCGCCTGGTCGTCACCGAGCCGGTGCACGTCGCCCGCTGGGGCACCTACGTCACCACCCCGGAGGTCACCGACGAACGGGCCGTCGTCCGGATCGCGACCACCGTGGAGAACGCCTCCGGCACGGGCGCGGACGTCGAGGTCGTCTCCCGCGTCGTCGCCCCCAACGGCCGCACCCTCGCCCGTGCGTCCACCACGGTCGCCGTCGCCGACCGGGCCACCGAGACCCATGAACTCACCGTCCCCGAACCGGTGTTGTGGGACTTCGAGGACCCCCGCCGCTACACCCTGGAGACAGAGCTCCGGGTGGACGGCGAGCGCGTCGACTCCTACCGCACCCCCTTCGGCATCCGCACCTTCCGCTTCGACCCGGACGAGGGCTTCTTCCTCAACGGGACCCACGCCAAGATCAAGGGCGTCGACCTCCACCACGACCTGGGCGCGCTCGGCGCGGCGATCAGCGTCGACGCGGTCCGCCGCCAGATGACGATCATGAAGTCGATGGGCGTCAACGCCTTCCGGACCTCCCACAACCCGCCCTCGCCGGAGATCGTCCGGGTCTGCGAGGACCTGGGCATCGTGATGATGGTCGAGGCCTTCGACTGCTGGAAGACCGGCAAGACGCGCTACGACTACGGCCGGTTCTTCGACGAGTGGTGCGAGAAGGACGCCGCCGAGATGGTGCTGGCCGCCCGCAACTCGCCCGCCGTGGTGCTGTGGTCCATCGGCAACGAGATCACCGACTCCACCTCCACCGCCGGTCTGGCCATGGCCGACCGGATCATCGGCGCGATCAGGGCGGCCGACGACACCCGCCCGCTCGTCATCGGCTCCGACAAGTACCGCACCCCGCCCGCCAAGGGCTCGGCCGCCGATCTGATGCTGGCCAAGCTGGACGGGCTCGGCCTCAACTACAACACCGCGAAGTCGGTGGACGCGCTGCACGCCGCCTACCCGCACCTGTTCCTCTTCGAGTCCGAGTCGTCCTCGGAGACCTCCACGCGCGGGACGTACCAGGAGCCCGGGCACCTCAACACCGGCGAGAACCACACTCCTGGCAGGCGAGCGACCTCGTCCTACGACAACAACCTCGCCTCCTGGACGATGAGCGGCGAGTACGGGCACAAGAAGGACCGGGACCGGAAGTGGTTCGCCGGGCAGTTCCTGTGGTCAGGCATCGACTACATCGGCGAGCCCACGCCGTACAACGTCTTCCCGGTCAAGGCGTCCTTCTTCGGCGCGGTCGACACGGCCGGCTTCCCCAAGGACATGTACCACCTGTTCCGCAGCCAGTGGGTCGACGAGCCCATGGTCCATCTGGTGCCGATGACCTGGAACCACACGGCGGGCGACACGGTCGAGGTGTGGGCGTACGCCAACGTCGACACCGTCGAGCTGTACCTCAACGGAAGGTCCCTGGGGGTGCGGACGTTCGACACGAAGAAGACCGTCGACGGCCGCACCTACCTGGAGACCACCGAGGCCACCGGCGACGACAAGACGTTCGCCTCCGGCCCCTACCCGGGCAGCTACACCAGCCCCAACGGCAGCGCGGGCAAGCTGCATCTGACGTGGCAGGTCGCCTACGAGCCGGGCGAGCTGAAGGCGGTGGCCCGCAGGAACGGCCGCAAGGTCGCCACCGACGTCCTGCGCACGGCAGGCGACCCGCACGCCGTACGCCTCACCGCGGACCGCACGTCCCTGCCCGCGGACGGCCGTTCGCTGGTCTTCGTCACCGCCGACGTGGTCGACGCGCGCGGGGTCGTCGTGCCGGACGCCGAACATCTCATCTCCTTCGAGGTGACCGGCGGTTCGCTCGCCGGACTCGACAACGGGCGCGAGGAGAGCGCCGAGCGGTACCAGGCCAGCACCCGAACCGCCTTCTGCGGCAAGGCCCTCGCCATCGTGCGCTCCGGGACGAAGGCGGGCGCGCTGAAGGTGACCGCGAGCGTGGACGGTCTGCGCAGGGGCACCGCCACCGTGCGCACCGCCCACGCCCGCTCGACGGCTGCCACGCCCGCGCCCGTCTTCGCCCCCGAGCACCCGGCGCCGCTCGACCATCCCTCCGCGGACGCCAGTTACTCCGGCCGGGCGGACACCCTGCCCGCCGCCGTGCTGGACGGCGACCCGGCCACCGGCTGGTCCAACGCCTTCGCCAAGTCCGCCACCGCCCTGTTGCCCGCCTTCAACGGGGCGCGGGCCGAGGACTGGATCTCGGTGGACTGGGGCCGGACCCGGGACTTCGACCGGGTGGCGGTCTCCTTCACCGTCGACGCCACGCACAGCCTGCCCTCGGCGGTCGGGGTCGAGGTCTGGGACGGGGACGCGTATGTGCCGGTCACCGGGGCGGCCGTCGACTGGGCGACCGTCTCGGACGCGCCGACGGCTCTCACCTTCGACCCGGTGCGCGGCTCCCGGCTGCGGCTGACGCTGACCAGCAGCGCACCCGGCACGGTCCAGGGGGCGGTCCGCATCAGCAAGCTGGAGGCGTGACCGCCTGACCGGAGGCGGACCCTGCGGCGCTCAGGCCCGGACCCGACCGGACCCGACCGGACCCGACCGGACCGGACGAACGGCCCGGACGAACGGCCCGGACGAACGGCCCGGACCGACCGGCCCGGCCTGAGCGTCGCCTTCCGGCGGTGCAACGCCTCTCAGCCCGCGTCGGCCGTCTCGAACGTCACCTTCGCCGTGTCGACCGTGCCCGCGCTGCGGCCGGGCGCGCTCTGCCACGACCAGTACAGGTTGGTGTGGGCTATCACCTGCTCCGGAGCCGGAGCGCCGTACTCGGTGAGGTCCTCCGTCGTGTGCGCGTCGCGGACCAGCGTCACGTCGTACCCCCGCACGAAGGCGCCGTGCAGGGTCGCGCGGATGCACGCGTCGGTCTGCGCCCCCGTGACGACGACCCGGCCGACCCCGCGCCCGGCGAGGACGGCCTCCAGGTCGGTGTCCTCGAAGGAGTCGACGTAGTTCTTGTGGACGAGGGGTTCGGAGTCGAGGCGGACCAGCTCCGGGACGTACTGCCACTGCTCGCTGCCGTGTTCGAGGTCGTCGTCGGAGTGCTGGATCCAGACCACCGGCACGTCCTGCGCGCGAGCCGCGGTGATCAGGGCGTTGATGTTCGCGATCACCTCGTCACGGCGGGGCGCGCCCTCCACCACGCCGTTCTGGACGTCGACGACGAGCAGGGCGGTGTGCGGGCGGTCGGGGAGGGTGGTCAAGGCGACTCCTGATCGTCGTCGTGCGCGTCGTCGTGCGCGCGGTGGGTGCTCCGGCCGTCCACATTAGGTCCCGCCACTGACAACGGGCCGGAAGCCGTTCGGTCCGGACCGTTGACGGGGTGTCATGACTGTGACAAGCATGTCCTTGCGACCTATCTGGGAGCGCTCCCATGACTCCATGACTCTGCTCGAGGAGCCCGGACGTGACACGACGCAGCACAGTCCTGCTGTCCCTCGCCGCCCTGCTGGGCGCGGCGCTCACCGCGCTGCCCGTGCAGCGGGCCGGCGCCGAGGAGGTCGAGCAGGTCCGCAACGGCGGCTTCGACACGACCGCCGACCCCTGGTGGACCAGCAACGTCACGGCCGGTCTGTCCGACGGGCGGCTCTGCGCCGACGTCCCCGGCGGCACCGTCAACCGCTGGGACTCCGCCGTCGGCCAGGACGCGATCACGCTGGTGAAGGGCTCGTCGTACCGGTTCTCCTTCAGCGCCTCCTCGGTGCCCGAGGGGCATCCGGTGCGGGCGATCGTGGGGCTCGGGGCCGCACCGTACGACACCTGGTACGAGGCGAGTCCGGTGCTGAGCGCGTCGGGCGACGCGTACTCCTACACCTTCACCTCGCCGGTCGACTCCACGCAGGGGCAGGTCGCCTTCCAGGTGGGTGGCAGCGCGGACCCGTGGCGGTTCTGCCTGGACGACGTGTCGCTGCTGGGCGGGGTGCCGCCGGAGGTCTACGAGCCCGACACCGGGCCGCGGGTGCGCGTCAACCAGGTCGCCTATCTGCCCGCCGGGCCGAAGAACGCCACCCTCGTCACCGACGCCGTGGAGAAGCTGCCCTGGCAGCTGAAGAGCGCCGCCGGCCGGACGGTCGCCCACGGCTGGAGCGTGCCGCGAGGCGTCGACGCCTCCTCCGGCCAGAACGTCCACTCGATCGACTTCGGGGCCTACCGCAAGCACGGCACGGGCTTCACGCTGGTCGCCGACGGCGAGACCAGCCGCCCCTTCGACATCGGCACGGCCGCCTATCAGCGACTGCGCCTGGACGCCGTGAAGTACTACTACACGCAGCGCAGCGGGATCGCGATCCGCGACGACCTGCGGCCGGGCTACGGCCGGTCGGCGGGCCATCTGAACGCCGCGCCCAACCAGGGCGACGCGAACGTCCCCTGTCAGCCGGGGGTGTGCGACTACACCCTCGACGTGACCGGCGGCTGGTACGACGCCGGCGACCACGGCAAGTACGTCGTCAACGGCGGCATCGCCACCTGGGAGCTGCTGAGCACCTACGAACGCTCCCTGTACGCCCGCACCGGCCGCCCCGCCGCGCTCGGCGACGGCACGCTCGCCCTCCCCGAGAGCGGCAACAAGGTGCCGGACGTCCTCGACGAGGCCCGCTGGGAGCTGGACTTCCTGCTGAAGATGCAGGTGCCGGACGGACAGCCGCTGGCCGGCATGGCCCACCACAAGGTCCACGACGAGCAGTGGACCGGCCTGCCGCTGCTGCCCGGCGACGACCCGCAGAAACGCGAACTGCACCCGCCGAGCACGACCGCCACCCTCAACCTGGCCGCGACGGCCGCACAGGCGGCCCGGCTGTACCGGCCTTACGACAAGGCGTTCGCCGCGAAGGCGCTGACGGCCGCCCGCAAGGCCTGGACGGCGGCCCTCGCCCACCCGGACCTGTACGCGGACCCGAACGACGGCAACGGCGGCGGGACGTACAACGACGACGACGCGACCGACGAGTTCTACTGGGCGGCCGCCGAGCTGTATCTGACCACGGGGGAGCGGCAGTTCGCCGACCACGTGCTCGACTCCCCGGTGCACACCGCGGACGTCTTCGTCCCCAACGGCTTCGACTGGTCCCGCACCGCCGCCGCCGGCCGCCTCGACCTCGCGACCGTCCCCAGCAGGCTGCCCGGCCGCGACCAGGTCCGCAGGTCGGTCGTGCGGGGCGCGGACGCCTATCTGTCGGCGCTCGCCGCACAGCCGTACGGCATGCCCTACGCCCCCGACGGCAACCGCTACGACTGGGGCTCCACCCATCAGGTCCTCAACAACGCCGTGGTCATCGCGACCGCGTACGACGTCACCGGCGCGGCGAAGTACCGGGACGCGGCCGTGGAGAGCATGGACTACGTCCTCGGCCGCAACGCGCTGAACCTCTCCTACGTCACCGGCTACGGCGAGGTGAACGCTCACCGCCAGCACAGCCGTTGGTACGCCCACCAGCTGGACCCGAGCCTCCCCGACCCGCCGGACGGGACCCTCGCGGGCGGCCCGAACTCGAGCATCCAGGACCCGTACGCGCAGTCCAAGCTCCAGGGCTGCGTCGGACAGTTCTGCTACATCGACGACATCCAGTCCTGGTCGACCAACGAGAACGCGATCAACTGGAACGCGGCGCTGGCCCGGATGGCGTCCTTCGTGGCGGACCAGGGCTAGCAGCTGTTAGCGGTCGCCTCCGGTACCGCCTGATCATCGGTATGACCTGGGGATATTTACGAGTAAGTACCCGCGCGGTACCGTGAAGGGCATGCCAGCCCTCAATGTGGAGTTCAGCGATCGCGAGCTGGAGGACCTGCGGCAGATCGCCAAGGAACGCGGTACGTCGATGAAGGCACTCGTGCGGGAGGCGGCCGCGGCCGACATCGCACGGCACCGGGCGCTGCAGGAGGGCGCGGAGGCCTTCCGCAGGTTCTTCGCGTCCCACGCCGACGAGTTCGCGGCCGCCTTCCCCGACGACGAACCGGCCGCCCGGGGCGAGGGGCGGGTCGCCTGACCGATGACACCCGTCATCCACATCGACGTGCCCTGGCTGCTTCAGCGCCATGAAGAGGTCCTGCCGGACCAGCCCACCGTCAACGACTTCTCCGCCCTGGTCGCCGCCGTCGCCCGGCACCGGGTGGATCCGCCCCGGCTCGGCGTGGACTCCGACCCGGCCTGGCGGGCCGCCGCCCTGCTGCACACCCTCGCCCTGCTCAAGCCCCTGCCGGCGGCCAACGCCCGGTTCGCCTGCGCCACGGCGGTGGCCTACATGTTCGTCAGCGGCGTCGGCATCGACCCGCCCTACGGCGCGCTCGTCGACCTCGCCCGGGACCTGATCGACGGGAAGGCCGACGTGTACGGCGCGGCGGACCGGCTGCGGTCGTGGCAGATATGAGCGCGCCGCGGAGGTGAGCGCACCGCGGAGGTGAGCGCGCCGCGGAGGTGAGCGCGCCGCGGAGGTGAGCGCGCCGCGGAGGTGAGCGCTTCGCGCTGAGCGTTTTGGGCCGCCGGCCGTGGGCGGGAGGAGCGCGGCCGGCGGCCGTTTCGCGCAGGAGAGCCGCCGTCCTGCGCGGGGCCTCCGAGGAAGTGGCCGGTTTCAGTCCACTACGCCGTGCCCCGCGCCGGGAGCGTGCGCGGCGCTCCGGTGCGTGCGCGCGGTTCACACGGGGCGCAATCCGGGGCGCAACAGGCCATACAGCTCGGCGAGTCGGGCTCGCCTGTCGACATTCCTTCAACAAGAGGGCTGCTTTACCGCGCGCCTTGTTGTGCGCGACTTAGTTGTGCAATGGTGAACTACCCGTGCGGGGGGTCACGGACGGGTCCCTGCGTTCGTAGGCGGTGGCGAATTCGCGCTCCCCGCCGAGCCGAACAGGTACGTACCGAAGGAACCGCTCAGTGCTCACCCCTCGCCCTCCTCGTCCTCCGTTCCCGCCGCCCGGCTCGGGCCCCGGTGAATCCGACGAGTCCCTCGCCGCCGGGATCCGGGGCGGAGCGGACAGCGAGGTCGCCGAGTCCACCGCGCTGCTGATCGCCCGGCACTGGCGGCCGGTGCACGAGTACGCGGTGATCTGTCTCGCCTCCTCCGGCAGCGTGGCGGCCATGCTCACCGCGGCCGCCTTCCACCAGGTCTTCGACCGGCTCAAGCTGGGCGAGCCGGGCACCGCGCTGCGCCCCCGGCTGCTGGTGACCGTGCGGGACATGGCCCGGCTGTGGTCCGCCGACGAGGGGATATCCGGGGTCCTGCCGGTGTTGCAGAAGCCGGCCGGGGCCCGGGGGATGCGGGCCGCGAAGTCCATGATCCCGGAGAACCGGGTGCTGGCGGAGCGCGCGTTCCAGGGCCTTCCCCCGGTCGCCCGCTGCGTCCTGTGGCACGTGGAGGTCGAGGCCGAGTCGGTCACCGTCGCCGCCGGACTGCTCGGCATGGACACCGAGACCGTGGCCGCCGCCCTCGACCAGGCCCGGGACAAGCTCCGCGAGGGCCTGGTCCGCGCCCACCGGGAACTCGCCCCGAGCAAGGACTGCCGCTTCCACAACCGGCTCCTCGACGTCCCCATCCGCCGCGGCGGCGACCTGCTGCCGGATGTGCGCCGGCATCTGGACGAGTGCCGGTACTGCCGTGCCGCCGCCGAGCAGCTCGGCCACTTCGAGGGCGGCCTCGGGGTGCTGCTCGCCGAGGCGGTCCTCGGATGGGGCGCCCGCCGCTACCACGAGTCGCGACCCGGCCGCGCCAAGCCGCAGACCGTACGGCTGCGGGGCTCCGCGCGCCACCGCGGCGGCCGTCCGCGCGGCGGGCGCGGCGCCCTGCTCGCGCGCATCCCCTCGCCCCGCCGACGCGCGTCCGGCGACGGGCCGCGCTCGCCGCGGGCGCTGCTCACCGGCGTCGGCCTCGCCTCGGCCGGCCTGCTGACCACGCTGCTCGCCGTCGGCCTGTGGCCGGACGACGGGGGTGCCGACCCGGCCGCCTCCACCAGCGGCGCCGTCCCCGGCACCGACTCCCAGGCCGCCACGGTCTCGCCCACCGCCCCGGGCACCGCCCAACTGCCCACCGCACCGCGGCAGACCAGGCTGCGCAACACCGCCGCCGACCTCTGCCTGGGCATCCGGGGCGAGGCGAAGGCGGGGGCCGCCGTCGAGCTGGCGGACTGCTCCTCGGACGCCGCCCAGCAGTGGTCGTACGACGACGACGGTCAGCTGCGCAGCGTGGCCGCCCCCGGTCTGTGCGTGGACTCCCACGCGGACGCGGGGGTCGTCATCCTGGGGGAGTGCGCCGACGCAGGCGACGCGCGCGGCGACGACGTGCGCTACGACCTCACCGTCCAGGGCGAGCTGCTGCCCCGCTGGGACGACGCGCTGGCCCTGACCACCGCGGGCGAGAAGGCGGGCGACGACATCGTGGTGAAGGTTCGCGACCACACCGCCGGCCAGCGGTGGCAGATCGACGCGGCCTCCGCCACGCCCGGCTCCCTGGCGGTCACCGGCACGGACGCGCCCCCGTCGGCCCAGCCGGTCCGCCTGGAGGACGGGACGGCCTGACCGGCTGGGCCGACGGGGGCGCTGAGCGGAATGTTTCAGGCCTATTAACGAACCTACGAAAACCGGTCATCGAGTCGGCCAAAGGGATCATGAAGCGCTTGCTTTCGGCGATGAACCGTTCGAATGATGTGACTTCACGCCACTGATTCAATACGCAAGGTTACTGAAACCTGTGGGGTCGATGTGAGTTTCCGCGGCGGACTCGGCAGACTCGCGCTCGCCGCGTCCGGCACCCGATCGGGCTCGGAGCGGCACACCCTCGAATCGAGCGGAAGGATGCACACAATGCGGAACACCGCGCGCTGGGCAGCGACTCTGGGCCTCACGGCCGCCGCCGTCTGCGGACCCCTCACCGGGTCCGCGCTCGCCGCCCCGGCCGCAGTACCGGCCTCGCTCTACGCCCCGTCCGCCCTGGTCCTCACCGTGGGCCAGGGAGAGAGCGCCGCCACCGTCGACGCCGCCCGGGCCGTCACCCTCACCTGCGCGCCCACGCCCTCCGGCACCCACCCGGCAGCCGCCCTGGCCTGCGCCGAACTGCGCGCCGCCGGCGGCGACTTCGACTCCCTGGTCGGTCCGGGCGACGCGCTGTGCACCAGGCAGTACCGCCCGGTGGTCGTCACGGTCGACGGCGTATGGCAGGGCAAGCGCGTCTCCTACGAGCGCGCCTTCGCCAACGAGTGCGTGAAGAACGCTGCCGGGAGCAGCCTCTTCACCTTCTGAGACCGAGGTCGCGTGTCCCCCGTGGACGCCGCGAGAGGCTCGTCTCGTGGGGAGTGCGAGCCGATGACACGGGGCGACCGCGATCTCGCACCCAGGGGCCGGACGGGCGGAGTGGGGCCGCCCGCCGGCCCCTGGGATCATCCAGGGCGATCCGGCTACATGTGGACCACCGGCGCGGCGTCCGCGTCCTGCTGCGGCACCCCGCGGCGGAAGAGCAGCGCCGCGATCGCCGCGCCCGCCGCGAAGAAGCCCGCCGACCACCAGAACGCGGTGGTGTAGCTCTCGATGGTCGCCTGCGCCTGGACCAGCTTGCTGGTGGCGTCCCGGCCGGCGAGGTAGTCGGTCGCGGCGCTCGCGGCCAGCGTGTTGAGCAGTGCCGTGCCGATCGAACCGCCCACCTGCTGCATGGCGTTGACCGCGGCGGAGGCCACGCCCGCGTCCTCGGCGGCGACCCCGCCGGTGGCCAGCTGCATGGCGGGCGGCATGACCAGGCCGAGGCCGACGCCTGTGATGACGAGCTGCGGCAGGACCGCGCTCACGTAGTCGGAGCCGACGCCGATCCCGGTCAGCCAGGCCATGCCGATGCCGGCGATCGCGAAGCCCAGCGGGATGACCGCCTTCGGTCCGATCCGCGGCACCAGGACCGTGGTGCCGAGCTGGGCGGTGACCATCAGCGCCGCGACCATCGGCAGGAACGCCACACCGGTCTTCGTCGGGCTGAAGCCCAGGTTCAGCTGCAGGTAGTAGGTGAGGAAGAGGAACACGCCGAACATGCCCGCGCCGGAGATCAGGACGGCGAGGTAGGAGGCGGCGCGGTTGCGGTCGAGCAGGATGCGCAGCGGCAGCAGCGGGTGCGAGGACCGGGTCTGCCACCAGGTGAAGGCCGCGAGCAGCAGACCGCCCGCGATCAGGAAGCCCCAGGTCTGCGGCGAGCCCCAGTCGTGCGTCTCGGCGTTGGAGAAGCCGTACACCAGGGAGAAGAGACCGGCGGCGACCAGGACGGTGCCGGGCACGTCCAGCTTGGAGCCGGCGGCGTCGCGGTGGTTGGAGAGCAGGATCCAGCCGCCCGCGAAGGCGAGGACGGCGATGGCCACGTTGACGTAGAGCGTCCAGCGCCAGTCGAGCGCGTCGGTCAGGATGCCGCCGAGCAGCAGGCCCACCGCGCCGCCCGCGCCGGCGATGGCGCCGTAGACGCTGAACGCCTTGGCGCGCTCACGGGCGTCGGTGAACGTCGTGTTGAGCAGCGAGAGAGCGGCCGGCGCGAGGAGCGCGCCGAAGGCGCCCTGCAGGGCGCGCGCGGTGACCAGCATCTCGAAGTTGGCGGCGGCGCCGCCGAGCGCGGAGACCGCGGCGAAGCCGACGACGCCGACGAGGAAGGCCGGCTTGCGGCCGAAGAGGTCGGCGATGCGGCCGCCGAGCAGCAGCAGGGAGGCGAACGCGAGCGCGTACGCGGTGACGATCCACTGCCGGTTGCCGTCGGAGAAGCCGAGGTCGGCCTGGGCCGAGGGCAGGGCGATGTTCACGATGGTGGCGTCCAGGACCACCATCAGCTGGGCCAGGGCGACGACCGCGAGGATCCACCACTTCTTGGCGGATGCTGCGGACGCCACCTGTTCGGCGCCCGAGCGGGCGCTGTCCGTCAAGGTCTTCGGGGACATGGTGAACGACTCCAGGGACGTCGGTTCGGGAGTTTTCAGCAGGTTTCGGGCGGTTTCCGGGAAGGAACGGACCCGAAGGCAAAGGACTCGTAAACGAAACGGTTTCGTACACATCGAGGCTAGACGACTTTCAGCGAAACGGCAAAGTTTCGTTAGGGAAGGGGAGGCGCTACCGGGATTCACGAAGAACGTGAAAACGGCCGCCGGACCGGCGGTCGCCGTCTGTGGAGCGCAGGCCAGATTTCTCGGGCTTCAGCCCGAGGAGCAAGTCAGGTCAGCTGCCGTCGCACCAGCTCGTGCAGTCGGCCGCCGGTGTCCGCGAGGAGGTGTGCCGGCGGGCCCTGTTGGGCGACCTTGCCGTTCTCCATCACGATGACCCGGTCGGCGTCCAGCACCGTGGACAGGCGGTGGGCGATGACGACCCGCGTGGCGTTGAGCTTGCGGGTGCTGTCGATGACCGTGCGCTGGGTCTCGTTGTCCAGGGCGCTGGTCGCCTCGTCGAAGAACAGGATGCGCGGCCGCCGGATCAGCGCCTGGGCGATCATCAGGCGCTGCCGCTGGCCGCCGGAGACCGACCCGCTGCCGGAGACGATGGTGTGCAGCCCCATCGGCATGCGCTTGACGTCCTCCGCGAGCCCCGCCAGCTCGGCCGCCGCCATCGCCTCCTCCGGCGTGTACGACCCGGTGCCGCAGATGACGTCCAGCAGGGAGCCGGTGAACGGCTGGGCGTGCTGGAGCACCACCCCGCACTGCCGGCGCACGGCCGACTGGTCCAGCGCCGCCAGGTCCTGGCCGTCGTACAGGATGCTGCCCGAAAGCGGTTTGTCGAAGCCGATGAGCAGGCGCAGCAACGTCGACTTGCCGCAGCCGCTCGGGCCGACGATCGCCACGAACTCGCCCGGCCGCACCTCGAAGGAGACGTCGTCCAGCACGAGGGGACCGTCGTCGGAGTAGCGGAAGGACAGCCGGCGGGCCTCCAGCGCACCGGTCAGCGGGCCGGGACGGGTGCTCCCCGAGGCGACCTCCGGCGTGGCGTCCAGCACCGGACGGATCTCCTCGAACAGCGGCAGCGCGGCCACCGCCGACACGAAGGCGCCGGTCAGCGAGGTCACCGAGGTGAGCAGCATCGTCATCGACGTGTTGAAGGTGAGGAAGTCCGCCGCCGACAGCGCACCGCGGGCAGGACCGGCCAGCAGCATGAACATCAGCAGGGAGCACAGCGGGAGGTACACCGTGCCCAGCACCGTGGTGAGGTTCTTGATCCGGCCGAGGCGCTGCTGGAGCTCGCGGCTGCGCGCGAACCGGTCCGCCCAGGCCGCGTACGCGTAGTTCTCGGCGGCCGCCACCCGCAGTTTCGGCAGTCCGCGCAGAGTCTGGAACGCCTGGTTGTTCAGCTTGTTGGAGAGCACGACCAGGCGTCGCTGCCAGCGCACCTGCCACAGCCCGAGCGCCAGGAACACGGACGCGATCACGACCAGCATGCCGATCGCCGCCAGAGCCAGCGGGACGCTGTACCAGAGCAGCAGGCCCAGGTTCATCGCACCGATCGTCACCGACTGCGCCACCGAGGGGCCCAGTCCCGCCAGCAGTCGGCGGATCGCGCTGACGCCCATCGCGGCGCTCGCCAGCTCACCCGTCGAACGCTCGGCGAAGAACCTCGTCGGCAGTCGGAGCAGCCGGTCCCAGACGGCCGGTTGGAGCGTGGCCTCGATGCGGCCCTCCAGACGCAGGACGGTGAGGTTCTGCAGCAGCAGGAAGGCCGCCGCCACCACGCTGCTGACCAGCACGGCCAGACACGCCTGCACGATCAGCCCCTGCTGGGCCCGCGGCACGTACTCGCCCAGCACCTTGCCGGTGGCGATCGGCACCAGCGCCCCGATCGCCACCGTCACCAGCCCGCTCAGCAGCAGGTTCGTCAGATCGCCGCCGGTGCCGCGCAGGCTGAACCGCAGCAGCCGCAGCGGGCTCGACGCCTGTTCGGGCAGCGGGCGGTAGAACATGACGGCGCGCGGCTCGAACTCCGCCGCGTTGGCCTTCTCGACCGGCGTCTCCCGCCCGGTCGCGGGGTGCACGGCGACATAGCCGCCGCGCCGCCACAGCAGGGCGACCGGCGCCCCGGACAGGGCCCGGTGGCCGACCAGCGGGCCCACGTCGTCCCGCCACCAGCGGCCGTCGAGGCGGACGGCCCGGGCGCGCACCCGTGAGGCGAGGGCGATCCGCTCCACCGGATCCAGACGGTCGCTGTCGGCGCCCGTCCGTGCGGGCTCGGCGAGGGCGATCCCGGCGGCCCGGGCGACCAGCGCGCAGGCGGCGAAGGTGGCGTCGGCGTCGGCGGCCGTCGTGCGCTGCCCCGCCTTCTTGCCGATCGACGCCAGCAGCGTCCGGTCGGCCTGTGCGCGGACCGCCTCACCCGCCTTGATCCCGGCGGCCGTGCGGGTCTCGTGGGTGCGCTCCAGCTGTTCGATCCAGCGGTCCAGCGTGGTCAGCAGCCGGTACTGCTGGTCGACCATGCTCTGCCACACCGCCGGGTCCATCAGCAGATCGGCGGCCGCCTCCGCGCCGTACAGCGAGCCGTACTGCACGCTGCCGGGCGGGACCTGCATCCAGAACACGTCGTCGTCATCCCCCACGCTCGAATAGACCCGCGCGGGGGCGCCCCCATCCTCCGCCGCGCGCTCGGTGGCCATCGGCGCCTGGAAGAGGATCGACAGGCCACGGCCGACGCCGAGGGCGAGCGCGTACTCCAGAGGGCTCGAAGTCGGCGGCACATACTGGGGGTTGCCGTACGCGTCGTAGGACCAGGTCTGGGTGCTCGCGGGCTGGTACAGCTCGCGCAGGTCGATGCGGTGCACCACGCAGTCGCGCAACGGGCGTGCGACGAGGGTGTGTTGGGGGCCGGAGACCGGGCCCAGCAGCAGTGAGCCCGCCTCCAGGCGGCCCAAGTGGTGCCAGTGTCCCTGCTGTTCGGCGTCCACCGCGAACAGGTCCAGCGCGCCCGACGCGACCAGCCACAGCACCTGCGGCCCCTCCAGGCCGAGGCGGCCGAAGCCGGCGCAGTCGATCCGCGAGCCCGACCGCCCCAGCGCGGCGAGGACGACGTCGCCCTCGGGTACGACCGTCATCTCAACGCTCCCTGACCAGTGCCGCGTACGCGCCGCCCCGGGCGACCAGTTCCTCGTGCCGCCCGCGCTCCACGACCGTGCCGTGCTGGAGGACGACGATCTCGTCGCTGTCGCGCACCGTGCTGAGCCGGTGCGCGATCACCACGCACGCACAGCCGCGCCGGCGCAGGTTGTCCATGACCGTCTGCTCGGTCTCCGCGTCCAGCGCGCTGGTCACCTCGTCCAGCACGAGGACGCTGGGCCGGCGCACCAACGCCCGGGCGATCTCCAGGCGTTGACGCTGCCCACCGGAGAAGTTACGGCCGTCCTGCTCGACGTGGCTGTGGATGCCGCCGGGCCGTCGCTCGACCACCTCGTGGAGGGCCGCGTCCCGCAGGGCGTCCACCACGGCGTCGTCCGGGATCGACGGGTCCCACAGCGCCACGTTGTCGCGGACCGAGCCCTCGAACAGGAACACCTCCTGGTCGACGAAGGAGACGGACGAGGCCAGCGCCCCGCGCGGAATGTCCTCGAGCCGCTGCCCGTCGATGCGGATCACGCCCTCCCACGGCGCGTACAGGCCCGAGATCAGCCGGGACACCGTCGACTTGCCGCTGCCCGAGCCGCCCACCAGCGCCACCTGCCGCCCGGGCCCCACGGTCAGGTCGAAGCCCGTCAACAGCGGCTTGTCCAGCGGGCTGTAGCCGAAGGCGATGTTCTCCAGCTCGACATGGCCCTGCAGCCGGCGCGTGGAGTCGGCGCCGTCGCGGCGGTCGTAGAGCGGGTCGGCGCGGAAGTTCTCCACGTCCTTCAGCCGGGCCACGTCCGCCGCGAAGTCCTGGATGCGGCCCGCGACCCCGTTGAGCCGGGTCAGCGGAGCCGTGAACCGGGCGACCAGCGCCTGGAAGGCGACCAGCAGGCCCACCGAGATATGGCCCTCGATCGCCCGCATCCCGCCGATCCACAGGATCAGCGCGCTGTTCAGCGAGGCGAGCGTCGGCGCGACCACGCCCAGCCAGGCGCTCGGCGCCCCGAGCCGCTGCTGCTCCTCCAGTGTGGTGGCGTGCTGCCCGGCCCACTTGCGGAAGTAGCCGTCCTCGCCGCCGGTCGCCTTCATCGTCTCGATCAACTGCAGCCCGGTATAAGCGGTGTTGGTCAGCCGCGCGGTGTCGGCGCGCAGCTTCGCCGTCCGGGTCGCGCGCATCCGGACGACGATCCGCATGGCCACGATGTTGAGCAGCGCCACACCGATCCCGACGTACGTCAACTGCGGGTCGTAGGTGTAGAGAAGGGCGGCGTACAGCATGACGACCACCGCGTCCACGCCCGCCGAGGCCAGGTCGCGGGCCAAGGTCTCGGCCACGGCGTCGTTCGACTGCAGGCGCTGCACCAGGTCGGCCGGGCTGCGCTGGGCGAAGAACGTCACCGGCAGCCGCAGCAGATGGCGCAGGAAGCGGGCGCTGGACAGGGTCGAGGAGATGATGCGGCCGTGGTGGAGGTTGGTCTGCTGGAGCCAGGTCAGTGCGACGGTGAGCAGGACGCACGTCCCCATCGAGGCGAACAGGACGCTCAGCAGGGAGGTCTGACCGCCGATCAGGAACATGTCGATATAGGTCCGGCTGAGCGCCGGCACCGCCGCGCCCACCAGGACCAGCAGCAGACTCGCCAGCACGGCCGTCGGCATGGTGCCCGCCGTGCCGCGCAGCCGGGCCGGCATCGCGCCCAGCACCCCGCGCCTGCGCCCGCCCCGCTCGAAGCCCTCGCCCGGCTCCAGCACCAGCACCACACCGGTGAAGCTGCCGTCGAAGTCCTCCATCGGCACGAACCGCCGCCCCTTGCCGGGGTCGTTGACGAACACGCCCCGACGGCCGAAGCGCCGGCCCAGCCCCTCGTAGACGACGTAGTGGTTGAACTCCCAGAACAGGATCGCGGGCGTGCGCACCTGGGCGAGGGCGGCCAGATCCATCTGCATGCCCTTGGCCGTCAGACCGTAACTACGGGCCGCCTTCAGGAGGTTGCTGGCACGCGAGCCGTCACGGGAGACGCCGCACGCGATGCGCAGCTCCTCCAACGGGACGTGCCGGCCGTAGTGGCCGAGCACCATGGCGAGGGAGGCGGCCCCGCACTCCACGGCCTCCATCTGGAGCACGGTGGGCGTGCGGACCGTCTTCACCCGGCTCTTGGGAACCGTGCGCCGCGGCGGCGCGGCCCGACGCCGGCTCCGGGTCCGCCCGTCCTGCTCGGCGGCGGTCACGGCAGCAGCCAGTCGACGGGACGCTGATCGGCAAGCCGGATCGAACCGGTGGCCATGGTCATGGAGGTCAGCGCGTACGGCGGCCCGTCCGCGGACGACCACCTGTACCCGCTCTTCGTCGACCTGGACGTGTCGAGCCGGACCAGCACCGCCACCGGGCGGCCCTTCTCGGTGAACTGCTCGCCGAGCTGGCCGTCGCCGAGGAACGCGGCGATCTGCTGCGCCGACTGGGCCGTACGGTCCACGGACTTCACCCGGCCGCGCAGCACGCCGTACTCCTGGGACGGCACGGTCTGCACGGTCAGGTCGACGGCCGCGTGCGCCGGAATGGAGGCGGCGTTCTCGGCCGGGACGTACACCGTCGCGTACAGCGGGTCGTCGGCGTCGGCGACCTTCTCCACGGCGGCGACGTTCGCGCCGGTGGAGATGATCTGCCCGATGGCGGCGGCGAGCGCGGTGATCCGGCCCGCGGCGACCGTACGGACCACGGCGTCGCCGTCGGCCGTACGCACCTTCAGCACCGGCGAGCCGGCGGCCAGCCGTTCGCCCTCCTTCACGAGGACCGCGGTGACCTGACCCGCGGCCGGGCTCTGCAGGATGTAGCTGCCCTCGCCATGGGTGAGCACGGCCGGCGCGCTCACCGTGGAGGCGACCGAGCCGGTCACCGCCCACACGGACGCGGCCGCCATGACGACGACGGTCACGGACAGCACCAGCCAGCCCTGGGGACGCGCGAAGCGCACCGGCAGGTCGAGCTCCTCCGGCGACTGAAGCCTGGCGAGGGCCTGTTGGCGGAACTGCACGGGACTTCCCTCGGGATTCTCACGGCAACCGAGAGTCCCGGAGCCGGGTGACGGCTCCGGGACCCAAGGGGTCGCACAGGGTGCGATCAGAGACCGGCGACCAGGTTGGTGACCGGGGCCGTGTTCAGGCCGGTGACACCCTCGACCGTGCCGACGGCGGTGTCGACCAGGCCGGAGACCGGGGCGACGCCGTCCACCAGGCCGGTGACGGTGCCGAGGGCGTTCAGGGACAGACCGCCGGAGACGTTGTCCAGCTCGGCGTCGGAGATCTCGACGGTCTCAACCTGGGGGGTGGAGCTCATGGGGGAACTTCCCTTCACATGGATGACTCAATAGGGGGGGAGCGGCCCCCTCTGGGGACAGACGACGGCCGCGACCGCCGGTGCCGGGCACCCGTTTCCGGACGCCGTCTCGGCCCCTGCGGTGCGATGGATCAAAGCAGGTCCGCCGCCTGCGCAGCCACTCAAACCCCGTCCCCACCAGGGAACTTGCGTCACGGGACAGTCAAGCCGTGCAGGTTCGCCCACTGCTTGTCGGCGACTTCTTCACACCTCGACCGGGGATCGCTCGGATGAGCGCGGGGCGCTGTCGCGGCGAATCCGACACTCCCGCCCCAATGACCTGGCCGCCGCCGCGGAGATGTGCAGAATCCCTGCTCCCGGTGACCTGCTTGGGCATGCGCTGTGCAGATTCCCTGAAGCATGGATTCCGGTCGCCGTGAGAGACGGAGAGTCGCTGGTCGATCACTTCGGGTATCGGATCAGGTATCGGCCCAGGTGTCGGTTCAGGAGGGCGTCGATTCGATCAAGGCATGCGGATCGGCGCCGTGCGCCGGAACGAGGCGGGAGTCAGCCGTGAGCCGGCCGGGAGCCGGCTGTGGGCCGGCCGGGAGTCGGTTGTGAGTCATGGCCGGCCCTGCGCCAGGTCATGTCCGACCACGCGCCAGGTCATGGCCGATTCCCGGTTTCGCAAAGGAAGTTGGCAAAAGCGATTGAACGCATCGCGCGCTCGCCGCGTACTCATGGCCAACCAGGCGCCGCTGTACGGAGCTGCCGAACACCGGCAGCAGACCCCGTCCCCCAGGAGGTCGAGTTTTTTGAGTCACAAGCGAGTTACGAAGCGCAAGGTCATCATCGCGGCAGGCGGTGTGGCGGCGCTCGGAGCGGCGGCCATCCTGCTTCCCAACGCCAACGCCTCCCAGGACAGCGGCTCCAACAACGCCGCGACGGTCAAGACCCTGAAGGCGGGCGACGCCTCGGACCTCGCCTCGCAGCTCCAGGAACTGCTCGGTGACGCCTTCGCCGGTTCGTACTACGACTCCGACCAGCAGCAGCTGGTGGTCAACGTCATCAACGTCTCCGGTGACGAGAACAACGTCGTCGTGCAGGCCGAGAAGGCCGGCGCGAAGGTCCGCGAGGTGGAGAACAGCACCGCTGAGCTGGAGTCCGCCGCCCAGACCCTCAAGGCCAAGGCGACCATCGCCGGCACCGCGTGGGCCGTGAACCCCCGGACGAACCAGATCCTGGTCACCGCCGACTCCACGGTCACCGGCAGCAAGTGGGACCAGCTGGAGTCGACCGTCCAGACGCTCGGCACGGGCATGGCGACCATCCAGAAGTCGGCCGGCACCTTCACCACGAAGGTCTCCGGCGGCGACGCCATCTTCGGCGGCGGAGCGCGCTGTTCCCTCGGCTTCAACGTCACGGCGGGCGACGGCACCCCGGCCTTCCTGACGGCGGGTCACTGCGGCGTCGCGGCCGAGCAGTGGGCCGACTCCGAGGACGGTCAGCCCATCGCCACCGTCGACCAGGCGACCTTCCCCGGCGACGGCGACTTCGCACTCGTGAAGTACGACGACCCGGCCACCGTGGCGCCGAGCGACGTCAACATAGGCAACGGCCAGACGGTCGCGATCGCCCAGGCCGCCGACGCCACGGTCGGCACCCAGGTCTTCCGGATGGGCAGCACCACCGGCCTCAACGACGGCACCGTGCTCGCCCTCGACGCCACGGTGAACTACCCCGAGGGCACGGTCACCGGCCTCATCCAGACCGACGTCTGCGCCGAGCCCGGCGACAGCGGCGGCTCGCTGTTCACCCAGGACGGCAGCGCGATCGGCCTGACCTCCGGAGGCAGCGGTGACTGCACGGTCGGCGGCGAGACGTTCTTCCAGCCGGTGACCACCGCGCTGACGGCGGTCGGCGCGACCCTCGGCGACGGCGGACTCGGCGCGGGCGACGCGGTCGGCGGCGACGAGGCCGGAGCAGGCGGCGACGCGGTCGGCGGTGAGGACGTGAACGGCGACGGCGTGGTGGACGAGCAGGACCAGGCCGGAGCGGGCGACGAGGCCGCCGGTGAGGACGTGAACGGCGACGGCGTGGTGGACGAGCAGGACCAGGCCGGAGCGGGCGACGAGGCTGCCGGTGAGGACGTCAACGGCGACGGCGTGGTGGACGAGCAGGACCAGGCCGGCGCCGGAGCCGAGGACCAGTCGGGCCAGGACAACGGCGCGACCGAGACGCACTGACCCCACCTGAGCGACACCCCGCCGCGCACGGCGGTCGAACGGTCCGGCCCTTCCCCACGAGGGCCGGACCGTTCGTGTCTCCGCACGGCGACGCCCCCTCAGCCGTCCCCCCGCGCCCTCAGCAACAGCAGCGCCACGTCGTCGAGCCGCTCCTCCGCGGCCGCGTGGTGCCCGACGAGCTCATCGGCCAGCTGCTCCAACGGCAGGTCCCCGGCGTCGCCGAGCTTCCGCCCGAGGTCGGCGACCCCCTCCTCGATGTCCACGCCCGGCGTCTCGATCAGCCCGTCGGTGTACAGGGCGAGGACACCGCCGGGGGTCAGCTCGACCTCCGTCGTCGGATACGTCGCCGTGGCGTCGATGCCCAGCAGCGGACCGCCCGCGAGATCGAGGACGCGCACCCGCCCGTCCGCCCGGCGCAGCAACGGCGGCGGATGCCCGGCCCGCGCCATGACCGCCCGCCCCCGTCCTGGGTCCAACCGCAGATACAGACAGCTGGCGAACAGCTCGGACCCGAGGTCGATCAGCAGCCGGTTGGTGCTGCGCATGACCTCCGCCGGCTCCTGGCCCACGGTCGTGTAGGCCCGTACGGCGGTACGGATCTGCCCCATCAGGCCGGCCGCGGTCACGTTGTGACCCTGTACGTCCCCGATCACCGCCGCCGGCAGCGGCTGCGAGGGCACCAGGTCGTAGAAGTCGCCGCCGATCTCCATGCCCCGGGTGGCGGGCAGATAGCGGGCGGTCGCCTCGATGCCGGGCAGCGACGGCAGCGAGTGCGGGAGGAGAGCCGCCTGGAGTCCGTGGGCGAGCTGGTGCTTCACGTCGTACAGCAGGGCGCGGTCGAGGGCCTGTGCGATCAGCCCGGCCAGCGAGGTCAGCACCGCGCGCTCGTGCGTGGAGAACGGGTGGGGTTCGGCGTAGGCCAGGACACAGGCCCCCACCGGGCGGCCAGAGGCGATCAGCGGCAGATAGGCCCAGGCGGCGAAGCCGTCCGGAGAGCCGTGCCGGAGCGGGTACAGGTGCTCCAGCTGCTGCCGGGAGTCGAAGAACGCGGGCACGCCGTGCGCGACGGCGCGCGCGCCGGGCGTCGGGGCGCTCAGCGGCATCCCGTCGAAGCGCTCCAGGACCCGCGGGTCGGGATACCCGTGGTGTCCCAGCACGTGCAGCCGGCCGGCCCGCGCCCCGAGCAGCGCCAGCGCCTCGCTGCCCACGGCCGGCGCGATCTCGTCCGCGACCAGCCCCACCACGTCCTGCACGGTCACCGTCTCGGTCAGCGCCCCCGCCATGCTCAGCGCCTGCGACATCGACACCAGCCGGGTCGGCGCGTCCCCCGAGCGCGGGTCGGCCGGAGCCGTCTCCGCCACGGCCCGGGCCCGGGTGATCCGGACGCTGAGCCCGGTGGTGCTCGGATACAGCCGGAACGACAGCCAGTCCGACGGCGGACGGAGCGCCACGAACGAGACCGCGTCCTGACTGAGCAGCGCGGCCCGGTAGCGCTCCTCGTACACGGGGTCGTTCAGCCAGGGCACGGACGCCCACAGATGGGTGCCCAGCAGCGTGCGCACCGGGACGCCCAGCAGTTCGGCCGCAGCGGCGTTGGCGAAGCCCACCCGCCCGCTGAGATCCAGGGAGCACAGTCCGTACGGCAGCCGGGCCACCATCCGCGCCGCCTCGACCGTGCCGAGCGTGTCGGAGACGCCGCCCACCGGGCCCGCGTCCAGCACGTCGTACTCGGCTTGCACGCTACGGTTGTCCGCTGCCGCCCGCTCCAGCCGCACCGCGAGCCGCTCGCAGGCCGTCGTCAGTTCCCGGCGCTCCCCGTCGGACAGCTCCGACGGATGCGAGCCGGGCCAGGTCACGAAGACCGCGCCGTACACCCGGGACGCGGTCGCCAACGGCAGCGCGGCCAGCGCGAAGGGGTACGGCAGCACCACGGCGATGCGCGGATAACGGCGGGCCATGTCCTCCTCGCCGCCGACCCACACCAGCCGCCGCTCGCGCACCGCCTCGGCGACCGGGATCGGCGCGCTCAGACCCACCCGCTCCCAGGGCGCGGCGAACGACCGGGGCAGCCCGGCCATCACCGCCATCTCCAGCACCGGGTCGTCGCCGTGGCGCAGGTACACCGCGCCGGAGTGCGCCCCCACGGCGTCCATCATCGAGGTCAGGGCCAGCGACAGCAGGGGTTGGCCGACCGGCGTTCTGACGGTCGTCGGCGTCGGACCGGACGGCTGCCCGTCGGACACGGCGACCACCTCCTCGCCCGGCGCCGCGCGGATCCCGTCGCACGGATCCCAAGCACCAAATCTGCCCCCTGCCGGCCCGACGCGCACGGCGAACGGCCCGGCACCGGGGTGCACCCCGAGGCCCGCATCGGGCCGCGCCCCCGAGGTCCGTATCGGGCCGCGCCCCCAAGGCCCGCACCGGGGCATGCCCCCAAGGCCCGCACCGGGGCATGCCCCCAAGGCCGGCACTGCGCCACGCCCCAAGGCACGCCCCAAGGCGCGCATCGCCGTGCGCATCGCCTGCGCACCGCCGCCGCAGGGGCTGCGCAGACGTCCCACAAGCGCTGTAATGACGGACGTGGCCACTGAGGGTGCTGCGGGGCGCGGAACGGGGCCCCTGCGTGCCGAAATCGCCCTCAAGACGGTCACCGCCGATCCCGCCTCGCCCGAACGGGCCCGACGCGTCCTCGAGCAGGCGCTCGTGTTCGCGGGCGCGGCGCTCGCCGCGGTGTACACGCCCGGCGACGACGGCGACGTGCTCTGTCTGGCCGAGTCGGCCGGGGTCCCCAGGACGCTGTACGGGCTGCGCGAGACCTACCCCCTCGACGGGCACTCCCCGCTCGCCGACGCCCACCGCACCGGCCGGCCCGTGTGGCTGAGCCCCCAGGAGCTCGCCGACTGCGCCGAGGCGCGCCGGATGCCCGCCCGGGACGTCCACCTGGCGGCCCTGCCCGTGCGGGACGGCGCGGGCGGCTGCCTCCTCGTCGTCAGCGAGCGGCCCGGCGGCTTCGATGCGGACGACCGCGCCTGTCTCGAACTCATCGCCGAGGCCGTCGCCTTCCCGGAGTCCGCCGTCCCCGCCGAGGGCCAGGAACTGCCCGCGGGCTCCTTCGCCCTGGCCATGGACACCGGCCGGGTGGAGGTCGGCGACGAGATCCTGGAGGTCTTCGCCATGCCCCGGTCGGACTTCGACGGGCGGGTGGAGACCCTGCTGGGGCGCACCGTCCCCGAGGACCTGCCCTCGCTGATGTCCGTCGTCGAGGCCGACCACATGTCGATCGGCGAGCGGGAGCTGGAGTTCCGGGTGCTGCGGCCCGACGGTCCGCCCAGGTGGCTCAGACTGCGCGGCCGGCTGCTGCCCGGCGGCGAGGGCCATGCGGCCCGGCTCGTCGGCACCGTCGTCGACGTCTCCACCCTGCGCGACGAGGTCACCGACGTGACCCGCGTCCAGCGCCTTGCCTCCGCGCTGGCCACCGCCCGCACCGTCCACGACGTCGGCCAGGCCGTCGTCGCCGCCCTGCGCGAACCGCTGCGGGCCGCCCGCATAGCACTCGCCGAGCTGGAGAACGAACGACTCGTCGTCACCGTCCTGGACCCGCCCGAGCCCGAGTCCTGGCCCGAGCTGTGGAGGCAGGAGTGGCGCTCGGAGTGGCCCGACGCGCCCGTGCGGGCCATGCCCACCCTGGCCGCCGCCCTGCGCGAGGGCCGCGCCCGGATCTGGCCGGCCGGCACCGCCCTGGAACCCGCCCTCGCCGAGGTCGGCCCCGGGGGCCTGGCCGTGCTGCCGCTGGCGGCCGGGGGCCGGATGGCCGGCGCCTGCGTGATCGGCTGGGACGACCCGCACGACTTCGGCCCCGACGAACGCGCCCTGCTCACCGCCTCCGCCGGCCTCGCCGGACAGGCCCTGATGCGCGCCCACGCCTTCGACGCCGAGCACGAACTCGTCGGCATGCTCCAACGCCAGCTCCTGCCGCGCCGGCTGCCCCCGCTCGCCGGCGGGATCGCCGTGGCCCGCTATCTGCCGGCCACCGCCGGCCTCGAGGTCGGCGGCGACTGGTACGACGTGATCCCGCTGCCCGACCACCACGTCGCCCTCGTCATCGGCGACGTCCAGGGACACAGCGCGGGCGCGGCCACCCTGATGGGCCAGATGCGCACCGCCCTGCGCGCCTACGCCGCCGAGGGCCACCCGCCGGACGTGGTGGTCTCCCACTCCAACCGGCTGCTGATGGAGCTGGAGACCGACCTCTTCGCCACCTGCTGCTACGTCGACGTCGACATGGAGGCCGGCACCGCCTGGTGCGTGCGCGCCGGGCACCCGCCGCCCGTCCTGCGCCACCCGGACGGCGTAACCGAGATCGCCGAGACCGACGGCGGCCCGCCGCTCGGCGTGGTGGCGCAGGCCGAGTTCCCGATGACCCCGCTGCGACTGATGCCCGGCACGGTGATCGCGCTGACCACGGACGGGCTCGTGGAGTCCGCCGCCATGGACATCGACACGGGCCTGGACCGGCTCGCGCACGGACTGTCCGTCTCCGACCCCGCCCATCTGGGCCTCGTCGCCGACGCCCTGCTGGGCAACGCCCACCGCGGCGACGACATCGCCCTGCTCCTGATGCGCTACGACGGCATGGCCGTCAAGCCGCGGCGCGAGGGCTGGACGGTCTGGCGCGTCCCCGAGGCGGCCCGCCACGCCCGCCGCTTCACCCGGCGCACCCTGCGCACCTGGGGCGTCCCGGCCGACGCCATGGACGCCGCCCTGCTCGTCGTCTCCGAGCTCGTCACCAACGCCCTCGTGCACACCGACGGACGGGTCCGCCTCGACCTCACCCTGATCGACCACCGGCTGCGCGTCGCGGTCACCGACGCCTCGCCCCGCACCCCCGTCAAACCCACCAACCCCGGCTGGGAGGCCACCGGCGGCCGCGGCATCCTCCTGGTCGAGGCGATGTCCGACGCCTGGGGCTCGCTGCCCGTCAGCGGCGGCAAACAGGTGTGGAGCGAGCTCTCGCTGGACGACTGAGCCGCGCCCCTGGCCCGGGCCCCGGGATGCGGTCCGCCCCGCGATGGAACATCGTCGGGGGGTGAGGTGAGGCAGATGAAAGCTCTCGTGCTCTCCGGCGGCGCCGGGACCCGGCTGAGGCCGATCACGCACACCTCGGCCAAGCAGCTCGTGCCGGTGGCCAACAAGGCCGTGCTCTTCTACGGCCTGGAGTCCATCGCCGCCGCGGGCGTCACCGACGTCGGAGTGATCGTCGGCGACACGGCCGACGAGATCCGCGAGGCGGTCGGCGACGGCTCGCGCTTCGGCCTGGAGATCACCTACATCCCGCAGGACCGGCCTCTCGGCCTCGCCCACGCGGTGATCGTCGCCCGCGAATTCCTCGGCGACGACGACTTCGTGATGTACCTGGGCGACAACTTCATCGTCGGCGGCATCTCCGACCTCGTCGACGAGTTCCGCAGGACCCGCCCCGACGCCCAGATCCTCCTCACCCGCGTCCCCGACCCCCGTGCCTTCGGCGTCGCCGAACTCGACGCCGCAGGGCAGGTCGTCGGCCTGGAGGAGAAGCCCGAGCATCCCAAGAGCGACCTCGCCCTGGTCGGCGTGTACCTCTTCACCCCCGCGATCCACCAGGCCGTACGCGCCGTGCGGCCGTCCCGGCGCGGCGAGCTGGAGATCACCCACGCCGTCCAGCACCTGATCGACGCCGGCGCCGACGTGCGCTGCACGATCATCAAGGGCTACTGGAAGGACACCGGGAACGTCGTCGACATGCTGGAGGTCAACCGGACCGTCCTGGAGAGCGTCGAGCGGCGGATCGACGGCGAGGTCGACGACGCCTCCGAGACCGTCGGCCGGGTCGTCGTGGAGGCGGGCGCCCGCGTCGTCAACTCACGGCTCGTCGGACCCGTCCTCATCGGCGCAGGCACCGAGGTCCGCGACTCCTACGTCGGGCCCTTCACCTCCGTCGCCGAGAACTGCCGCATCACCGACAGCGAGCTGGAGTTCTCCATCGTGCTGCGCGACTCCTCGATCGACGGGGTCGGCCGCATCGAGAACTCCCTCATCGGCCGGCACGTCGAGGTCACCCCGGCGCCCGGCGTGCCCAGCGCCCACCGTCTCGTCCTCGGCGACCACAGCAAGGTGCAGATCCACACATGAACCTCCTCGTCACCGGGGCCGCAGGCTTCATCGGCTCCACCTACGTCCGCGGCCTCCTCGCCCGCGACCCCGCCCTGGAGGTCACGGTCCTGGACAAGCTCACCTACGCCGGCACCCGCGCCAACCTGCCGGCCGGCCACCCCCGGCTGGAGTTCGTGCACGGCGACGTCTGCGACGCCGACCTCGTCGACAAGCTCATGGCCGCCGCCGACCAGGTCGTGCACTTCGCCGCCGAGTCCCACGTCGACCGCTCCATCGACGGCGCGGGGACGTTCGTACGCACCAACGTCCTCGGCACCCAGACGCTCCTTGACGCGGCCCGCCGGCACGGCGTCGGACCGTTCGTGCACGTCTCCACCGACGAGGTCTACGGCTCCATCGAGACCGGCGCCTGGCCCGAGGACCGCCCGCTGCGCCCCAACTCCCCGTACTCGGCGTCGAAAGCCTCCTCCGACCTGATCGCCCTCGCCTTCCACCGCACCCACGGCCTGGACGTCCGCGTCACCCGCTGCTCCAACAACTACGGCCCCCGCCAGTTCCCCGAGAAGCTGATCCCGCTGTTCGTGACCAACCTCCTCGACGGCGAACAGGTGCCCCTCTACGGCGACGGACGCAACGTCCGCGACTGGCTGCACGTCGAGGACCACTGCCGGGGCGTCGACCTGGTGCGGACCAGGGGCCGTCCCGGCGAGGTCTACAACCTCGGCGGCGGCGCGGAGCTGAGCAACCGCGAGCTGACCGGCCTGCTGCTCGACGCCTGCGGAGCCGGCTGGGACCGGGTCGCGTACGTCGAGGACCGCAAGGGCCACGACCTGCGCTACTGCGTCGACTGGACCAAGGCCCGCACCGAGCTCGGCTACCGGCCCCACCACGACTTCACGGCCGGCCTCGCCGAGACCGTCGCCTGGTACCGGGACCACCGCGACTGGTGGGAGCCGCTGAAGCGGGGAGCACGGCTGCCATGAGGTGGCTGGTCACGGGAGCGGCCGGGATGCTCGGCCGCGACACCGTCGAGGAGCTGACCCGGCGCGGCGCGGACGTGACGGGCCTCGACCACGCCGGCCTGGACGTCGCCCGACCCGACTCGGTGGCCCGGGCGCTGGCCGCGCACCGCCCCGACCTGGTCGTCAACTGCGCCGCCTACACGGCCGTCGACGACGCAGAGAGCGACGAGGCCCGCGCCCTGCGCGTCAACGGCGACGGCCCCCGGCTGCTCGCCCGCGCCTGCGCCGCCCACGGCGCGCGCCTCGTCCACGTCTCCACCGACTACGTCTTCGACGGCGCCGCCCGCGGCGCCCCCTACCCCGAGGACCATCCCCCGGCCCCCCGCACGGCCTACGGCCGCACCAAGCTCGCCGGCGAGCGAGCCGTCCTCACCGTCCTCCCGCACACGTCCGCGGTCCTGCGCACGGCCTGGCTCTACGGCGTCCACGGCCGCAGTTTCGTGCGCACGATGCTCGACCTGGAGGCCCGCCGCGACACCGTCGACGTCGTCGACGACCAGCGCGGCCAGCCCACCTGGAGCGCGGACGTCGCCGCCCGCATCGCCGACCTCGGGCCGCTCGAAGGCCGGGGCGCGACCGGCGTCTTCCACGCCACCGCGGCCGGTGACGCCACCTGGTACGAGCTGGCCCGCGAGGTGTTCCGCGGCATCGGCGCCGACCCGGACCGGGTACGCCCCACCGGCGGCGACGCCTTCCCCCGCCCCGCGCCCCGCCCGGCGTACAGCGTCCTCGGGCACGCCCGCTGGCGGGAGACCGGTCTGCCGCCGCTGCGGGACTGGCGCACCGCCCTGCACGAAGCCCTGCCGCTGATCCGCAAGGAAGCCCTCTAAAGGAGCCCGTCCGTGAAACGCCATGAGTTCCTGCGGGAACTGCACAAGGTCACCGCCAACCGCACCTACCTGGAGATCGGCGTCAACGACGGCCGCAGCCTGCGGCTGTCCCGCGTCCCCAGCATCGCCGTGGACCCCGCGTTCAAGGTGACCTCGGAGATCCGCTGCGACGTCCACCTGGTGAAGGCCACCAGCGACGACTTCTTCGCCCGCCCCGACCCCCTCGCCCACCTCAGGGGCGGCCGCAACCCGCTGCGCAACCTCGCCCGCGGCCGCCATCCGCTGGGCCACTGGCGCCGTACGACGCTCGACCTGTCGTTCATCGACGGCATGCACCTGTTCGAGTACGCGCTGCGCGACTTCGTCAACGTCGAGCGGCACTCCGACTGGGCGAGCGTGATCGTCCTGGACGACATGCTGCCCCGCAGCGTCGACGAGGCCGCCCGCGACCGCCACACCACCGCCTGGACCGGCGACGTCTACAAGATCACCGAGATCCTCGAACGCCACCGCCCGGACCTCGTCACCGTCCTGGTCGACACGCAGCCCACCGGCCAGCTCCTCGTCTTCGGCGCGAACCCGCGCAACACCGTGCTGCACGAGAAGTACGAGGAGATCGTCGCCGAGTACGACGTGCCCGACCCGCAGAAGGTCCCCGAGACGGTCCTGGACCGGGTGCGCACGGTGGACCCGCAGGCCCTGCTGGACGCGGGCTTCTGGCGGCCCCTCGTGCGGGCCCGCAACCGCGGCCTGAACCGCTCCCGGGGCTGGGAGCCGCTGCGCGGCGCGCTGCAACAGGCACTCCTCAGCCGCTGACCCCCGTCAGCCGCTGACGCGCAGCCGCGCGTAACGGTCCAGGCAGGAGGCGTACGACGGCAGCAGCCCCGACGCCTCCGCCTCGGCCAGCGACGGCGCCCGCGCGTCCTTCGGGGACAGCACCGGCTCCACGCCCCGCGGCCAGGCGATCCCCAGTCCGGGGTCGAGCGGATGCACCGTGTGCTCGCGCTCGGGCGCGTACCCGGTCGAGCACAGGTAGACCACGGTGGCGTCGTCGGTCAGGGCCAGGAAGGCGTGGCCGAGCCCCTCGGCGAGGAACACGGCATGCCGGGCGTCGTCGTCCAGCCGGACCGCCACCCAGCGTCCGAACCCGGGCGAGCCCACCCGCAGGTCGACGGCCACGTCCAGCACCGCGCCCCGCACACAGGTGACGTACTTGGACTGGCCCGGCGGCACGTCGGCGAAGTGCACCCCGCGCAGCACGCCCCGGCGCGAGACGGAGCAGTTGGCCTGGGCGAGCCCCAGGCCGTGGTCGGCGACCTCGCGCAGCTCCGCCTCGCGATACCACTCGTGGAAGCTGCCCCGCTCGTCGGGGAACACCTCGGGCTCCAGCACCCAGGCCCCGTCGATCTCCAGCTGCCGCATGCCGTCACTCCCTTCGTGCCATGATCCTGCCGAGCATCCGGTGCACGGCGCGCCGCGCTCTGCGGGCGAGCCGTCGGGCGCCGCCGGGGCGGGGCGCCGGGACCGGGCGGACGCCGTCCGCGCCGACGCGCAGGGCGACGGGAAGCGGGTGGAAGCGTGCCCCGTCCCCGTCCGGGGTGAGACAGAGCGCCGTCAGCCAGGTCCGGCCGGTCAGGTCCCCGACCGGGAGCAGGGCCTCCAGCCGGCCGCCCGGGGAGAGCGCCGCGAACACCTCGCGGGAGCTCCCCGACTTCGCCGCGGTCAGTCGCAGCAGAACGTCGGCGGCCTCGGGCACGTACAGGGGCAGGACGGCGCGGATCCGGTCCCCGGCGACGGTGAACTCCCCGGGGGTCAGCCGGCCCAGACCGAGCCGTTTGCCCGCGCGCCCGACGTCCAGCGCGAGGCCGGCGTGCCGGTCGGTCCAGTACGGGAGCACCACCCGGCCCGCGACGAGCCCGGCGTGCGGGGCGGGCCGGTCGTGCCGGGGCGCCGGGCCCAGCCGCAGCTCCTTGGTCCAGCCGCCGAGGCCGACGCGGACGTAGACGTCCCACAGGCCGTCGCCGGGCGGGCTGCCGCTCACGGCCGTCGCGGGGTCCACGGCGGCCGTCGCCCGCAGCACCAGCCGCACCCGGCTGCCGTCGCCGGCCGGCACCGTCTCGCGGACGACCTCCACCGGCTGGAAGTACTGGGCGGAGCTGGCGCGGTCCCGCAGCAGCAGGTCCGGCACGGCCCGGCCGAACCGGCCCACGGTGTCCTCGCCCAGCCACCGCACCGCCTCGGCGACGTCCCGTGGCGGCCACTGCGGGGAGCCCCCGGCTGCCGGGAACGTCATCGGCCCGCCGTCGTGGGTGAGTTCGGCGGCGAAGGCGATCCGCAGCGCGCCGTCGCGCCACTCGACGCCCTCCGGGTCCACGGCGAGCCCGACGCCCGCCTCCCACTCCGCGAACGCGACGACGTCGTCGTAGCGCCCGTCGGCGGCCAGCGCGGCGACCACCCGCTGGGTGGGCTGGAGCGGCGCGGCCACCCCCGGCCCGAAGCGCTCGACGACGACCCCGTGGATCTCCTCGAACAGCTCCCTGCGGTAGTCCTCGGGCAGTTTCAGGAAACGTCTGCCGCGCAGCCGCTCGACCATCTCCACGCGCAGCCAGCGCCGGAACAGCCGGTCGCGCACCGGGCCCGGCTCGGTGTACCGCTCGACGACGTCGAGGGCCTCGCGCAGGTTCTTGAAGTACCCGACCGGGTCGAAGCGCTGGAAGCCGGCGTTCGCGTCGTCGTCGCGCCGGACGTGGTAGTAGCAGACGTAGTCGCTGAGGACGGCGACGTTGTCCGCGCGCAGATAGGCCTCCGTGACGAAGACATGGTCCTCGAGGCGGCGCCGGCCCTCGGGGAAGCGCAGGCCGGTGCGGTCCAGGAACGCCCGGCGGACCATCTTGTGCGGGGTGAGGCTGTCGATGAGCGGCGCGTTCTCCACGGTGGCGCGGGGGCGGTTGGTCCGGAACAGCTCCACCGGCACCGAGCGGCCCCGGCCGGCCATCTTGCCCACGACCACGTCGGCGTCATGGGCGATCCCGTAGGCGTACATCCGCTCCAGGGCCTCGTCGCCGAGGTGGTCGTCGTTGTCGACGAACATCACGAACTCGCCCCGGGAGGCGTCGATGCCGACGTTGCGGGGCCGGCCCGACCAGCCGGAGTTCTCCTGGTGGACGACCCGCACCCGGGGGTCCTCGGCGGCGAGCGCGTCGAGGCGGGCCGGGGTGGCGTCCGTGGAGCCGTCGTCGACGAAGATCACTTCGTACTCGTCCGGCGGCAGCGACTGGCGCAGCAGCGAGGCGATGCAGTCCTCGATGTAGGGACCGGGGTTGTAGACGGGGACGATGACGCTGACCTTGACCGGCATCGGGCTCCTGGCCCCCCTTTGGGATCTTTGCCGTGTGGCGGGTGCGCCTGGCCCGATGCTAACCCCGCCGTCGGCGGCGCACCTGTCGTGCCGAGCGGCAGGGGGGGTGCGCGGGGCGGCCGAGGGGCGGGGCCGGTGGCAGGGGGGGTGTGTCGGGCGGTGGGGGGAGTGTGCGGGGTGGCAGGGGGGTGTGTCGGGCGGTGGGGGGAGTGTGCGGGGTGGCAGGGGGGTGTGTCGGGCGGTGGGGGGAGTGTGCGGGGTGGCAGGGGGGTGTGTCGGGCGGTGGGGGGAGTGTGCGGGGTGGCAGGGGGGTGTGTCGGGCGGTGGGGGGAGTACGCCGGGTGGAAGCGGGATGCGCCGGGTGGCAGGGGGTTGTGTCGGGCCGTAGGGGGACCGTGTCGGGAGGCAGAAGGGTGCGGCGCGGCGACCCGCAGGCCGCGCCGGGGCGGGCCGCCCCGCCGTAGGCTGACGCCGTGCGTCTGCTCCTCATGTCCGACACCCATCTGCCCCGGCGCGCCAAGGACCTCCCGCCCCCGCTGCTCGACGCGACGGGGCAGGCCGACGTCGTGATCCACGCCGGGGACTGGGTCGACACGGCGACGCTCGACCTGCTGGAGAGCCGCAGCGCTCGCCTGATCGGCGTGTACGGCAACAACGACGGCCCCGAGCTGCGCGCCCGGCTCCCCGAGGTCGCGTACGCCGACCTCGGCGGACTGCGTTTCGGCGTCGTCCACGAGACGGGCCCGGCCCAGGGCCGCGAGGCCCGCTGCGCCGCCCGCTTCCCCGACCTCGACGTCCTCGTCTTCGGCCACAGCCACATCCCCTGGGACACCACCGCCCCCGGCGGTCTGCGCCTGCTCAACCCCGGCTCCCCGACCGACCGCCGTCGCCAGCCGCACTGCACCTACCTGACCGCCACGGCGACCGACGGCAGCCTCACGGACGTACTCCTGCACCGCCTGCCGACCCGCTGAGCCCGCTTCCCGCGGCGGCGTCCGGCCGGTGGATCGCCCCCGTCGCCGCCGTCAGCGGGGCGCCGGTGCCGCCCCAGCGCAGGGCGATGATCTCGGCGGCCACCGACACGGCCACCTCCTCCGGAGTACGGGCCCCCAGGTCGAGCCCGACCGGAGAGCGCAGCCGGGACAGCTCGGCGTCCGTGAGCCCGGCCTCGACGAGCCGCGCGCGGCGGTCGTCGTGGGTACGGCGGCTGCCCATCGCCCCGATGTACGCGGCCGGCCGGCGCAGCGCCTCCTGAAGCAGCGGCACATCGAACTTCGGGTCGTGGGTGACCACGCAGATCACCGTGCGTTCGTCGGTGTCCGTGCCCCGCAGATAGCGGTGCGGCCAGTCCACGACCACCTCGACGCCGGCCGGGAACCGGGCGGCCGTGGCGAACGCCGGCCGGGCGTCGCACACAGTGACCCGGTAGCCGAGGAAGTCGCCGATCCGGGCCACCGCGGCCGCGTAGTCGATGGCCCCGAACACCAGCAAGCGCGGCGGCGGCGCGAACGCCTGCAGGAACACCGAGACCGCGTCCTCGCGCCGCTGTCCGCGCGGCCCGTAGTGCCGTACGCCCGTGGCGCCGACGGCGAGTCCGCCGCGCGCGTCGGCCGTCACCGCCGCGTCCAGACCCGGCGCGCCCAGGGTGCCGGAGGTCCGCTCCGGCCAGACCGCGAGCGTCGCCCCGTGCGGTGCGGGTCCGTCGGTCACCGTCGCCACGGTCACCGGCTCGCCCGCGGCGACCGCCTCGGCGACCTGCCCGAAGGAGGGATCGAGGCCGGGGGACACGGGACGCACCAGCAGCGTGATCTCACCGCCGCACGTCAGCCCCACCGCGAACGCGTCCTCGTCGCTGTAGCCGAAGGTCTCCAGCCGCGCCCGTCCGCTCGCTGCGACCTCCCGGGCCAGCTCGAACACCGCGCCCTCCACACAGCCCCCCGACACACTGCCGACGACCTCGCCGTCCGGCCCCACCGCCATGGCCGCGCCCGGACCGCGCGGCGCGCTGCCGCCGACGGCGACCACGGTCGCGAGCCCGAACGGCGCACCGGCCGCGTACCAGCCGGCGAGCGCCGGGAGAAGGTCACGCACGGTCCGCTCCCTTCCGGTCGCCGGAGATCGACCGTCCTGGCCGACCGTCCGGGTCGGCAGACCTGATCGGCAGACCTGATCTACGGGCCTGATCGACGTGCCTGATCGACGTGCCTGATCTACGGGCCTCTTCGCACGTTAATCCGTCGCCGCCCGGCCCGCCGCTCTGCTGCCCGGCGACACGGAGAGTGACTCGGCTGCACCGCAAGGAGCGCCTGTTGAAGGTGACGGGCCGAGTGAACACGTGAGGTGAACCACTGAGACGGAAAAGATGAAACTTACTCATGAGTCACGTGGTATTGACTGAGTCCGGAAATCGCCAGACTGTAGTGGACATGCCGAATTTCCGGGCTCGTCTGCTCGCTGTTCTGGTCGTCCTCTGCGGACTCTGCGGGTTCTTGACTGCGGCGAGCGCGCCGTCCGTCGCCGCCGCCGCCTTCACCGACTCCCTCTCCTTCGACGGCACCCCCCTCACCGTGTCCGGCGGCCGTTTCGTCGACGCGGGCGGCCGCGAGGTCGTGCTGCGCGGCTACAACGTCTCCGGCGAGACCAAACTGGCCGAGAACAGCGGCCTGCCCTTCGCCTCGGTCGCCGACGCCAAGAAGTCGGCGACCGCCCTGCGCGCCCTCGGCGGCGGCAACTCTGTCCGCTTCCTGCTCTCCTGGGCCTACGCCGAACCGGTGAAGGGCCAGGTCGACACCGCCTACCTGGCCGCGGCGACCGCACAGATGCGCGCCTTCCTCGACGCGGGCATCCGGGTCTACCCCGACTTCCACCAGGACCTCTACTCCCGCTACCTGTTCAACTCGGGCAGCTGGTACACCGGCGACGGCGCCCCCGCGTGGGCGGTGGCACTGGGCGGCTACTCCGCCGAGTCCTGCGGCATCTGCTTCGTCTGGGGGCAGAACATCACCCAGAACGGCGCGGTGAAGGCCGCCCAGTACGACTTCTGGCACAACAACTACGGCCTCCAGGACTACTTCCTCGCCACGGCCCAGAAGACCATGGCGTACATCAAGGCCAACCTCACCACCGAGGAGTTCAACGGCGTCCTGGGCTTCGACCCCTACAACGAGCCCTACGCCGGCACCTACGACTCCGGCCAGGCCAGCCGCACCTGGGAACAGAACCTGCTGTGGCCCTTCTACGTGAAGTTCCGGGCCCGTATGGACGCGGCCGGCTGGACCGACAAGCCCGCCTTGGTCGAGCCGAACCTCTTCTGGAACGGCAACGTCAGCAAGGAGGAGGGAGGCCTGCTCGACGCGGGCACCCTCGGCTCCCGGTACGTCTTCAACACCCACTTCTACGACCAGAAGGCCATCTCCGGCATCCTGATGTGGGGCAACGCCGCGGACGGCCAGTACGTCAGTGACTTCGGCACCGTCCGCGACCGGGCCTCGGCGGCCGGGACGACGGCGATCGTCAGCGAGTTCGGTCATCCCCTGAACGGCAGCACCGCCGGCAAGGCGCCGACCGTGCTGAAGGCGATGTACCAGGCCCTCGACTCCCGGGTGAAGGGCGCGAGTTGGTGGTCGACGCCCGCTGCCTCGGGCCCGGTCCTGTCCGGTTCGCAGTGGCAGTGGGACATCTACAACGGCCGCCACCACGAGTTGATGAACGGCAACGCCGACAAGGTGCAGACCTCCGGCGACGGCTGGAACGACGAGGACCTCTCCGCCGTACGCCTCGACGACAGCGGCACGGCGACGCTCCGTCAGGACGCCCGTCTCCTCGACCGGATCTACCCGTCCGCCACCGCCGGCACGACCGTCGCCTTCACCTACGAGGACCGCTCCCGCGACGGCTCCACCACCCTCACCTGGAACCCGGTGCCCAGCACCCTGCCCAACACCGCCCAGCTCGTCGGCTCCGGGCAGTACAGCGTGCTGGTGTGGCGCTCCAACGGCGCCACCGCGCCCACCGAGCTCCATCTGCCCGCGTCCTTCCCGACCGCCTCGACCACGGTCGTCTCCGACCTCGGCACGGTCTACGGCCCCCCGGCCTACACGACCTCCACGAAGATCGCCGCGGCCGCTGAACCGGGCGGCACGGGCAGCCGTCGGCTGTTGCTCAGCACGACGGACTCCGGTGCGGTGCACTACGCGCTGGTGACCAACGGCGCGACCTCCCCGTCCGCGACCCTGCTGGCCGCGGCCCGCAGCGAGCTGGCGGCGTGGGTGGCCTCGAAGGTGGGCTGACCGGCCGGAAGCAGAGAAAGGTGGGCGGCGGGCTCCTTGCCCGCCACCCACCGTCGGTTCGGCCCCCGTCAGCTGCCGGTTCCGGTCCAGTCCGCGGCGACATGGCCGAGGCGGACCCGCTGCGGGTGGTCGCCCACCGGGATGGACAGGACCTTCTGGCCGGTGGCGAAGTCGATCGCCGTGACCTGGTCGGCGCCGCTCTCGGAGATCACGCAGTCCTTCCCGTCACCGCTGACCGTGGCCCAGTACGGCTTGGACGCGGGGACGAGCGGTCCCTCCTGGAGGGTGGCGCGGTCCACGACGGTCGCGTAGTCGTCCATCGTGCCCGCGACGCACAGCTTGGTGCCGTCCGGCTTCATCGAGATGCCGTGGTGGCGCGAGTCGTTGACGAACGTGGTGCGGTCGTCGCTGGTCGCCGGGTTCTTCGGCAGCGTCTTCGTCCGGGTGATGCGGTCCGTGGCCAGGTCGTACTCGAAGAAGCCGTTGAAGAACGACACCTGGAAGTACAGCTTGGACTCGTCCGGCGAGAAGACGGCCGGGCGCACGGCGTCCGAGTAGTCGGTGAGGCCGATCGCGTCCAGCTTGTCCCGCATGTCGATGATCTTGACCTGCTTGTACGTGGTCGCGTCGACGACGGTGATGTGCCGGTCGCCCTTCGTGAAGTCCTGCCACGGGGCGTCCTGCGAGGTGTTCACGTCGCCGATCGCCATGTTGTAGATGTACTTGCCGTCCTTGGTGAAGATGTTCTCGTGCGGCTTGTCGCCGGTTTTGAACGAGCCGAGCTGCTTGCCGGTGAGGATGTCCAGGACGTGCACGGTGTTCGAGATCGACGCGGAGACCGCGACCCGGGTGCCGTCGGGGGAGACGGCCATGTGGTCGGAGCGGTAACCGGACACCGGGAAGCGCCAGTTGATGGCCCCGGTGGCCAGGTTGATCGAGACCACGTCGGCGAAGCTGGGCCGGGAGACGACCACCGACGTGCCGTCCGGCGTGGAGTACATGTCGTCGACGAACTGGTCGTGGCCCTCGCCGACGCCGTTGCGGATGGCCTGGAAGTAGATCCACTTGATCGGGTCGGCGTTGATCTCCGCCATCCGGGCGGCCTTGTCGGGTATCACGTTGATCCGGCCGATCTTCGCGAAGTCACCGGTGGACTTGATGACGTCCGAGGTGCCCTCCCAGTTGTTGCCCACGAACATCACCTCGCGCAGCGCGGCGGCGTTCGAGGCGTCGGACGCGGCACTGGCGACGGCCGCGGGGGCGGTGACGGTCAGGACGAGGGCGGCGGCTACGGAGCAAAGGTGCCTGGATCTGAAGGCAGCCATGACTGCTCTCTCCTCTGGAGTGGCGAAAAGTGGGGGCTGGGCGAGCGGCCCGTCCGAATCTGAACACGACCGCGTTCAGAATGGACTTACTGGAAAGTAAGGAAGGGGTGCCCTTCGCCACAAGAGTCCGTACACGACAAAATTGGCGGCGGGGGGAGCACGGAACGACGAGGGAGGGTCAGTGACGGGCAGGCTCAGGCCGCCGACCGGCCGGTACGGCGGCAAGACCGCGACCGAGCGGCAGATCGAGCGGCGCGGCAGATTTCTGGACGCGGCGCTGCAACTGTTCGGGGACGCCCCCGGCTACCGCGGCACGACGGTCGCCTCGCTCAGCGAGGCGGCCGCCCTCTCCACCCGCCAGTTCTACGAGGAGTTCCGCACCCTCGAGGACGTGCTGGCGGCGCTGCACCTCCAGGTCAACGACTGGGCCGAGGAAGCGGTCCTGGCCGCCTTCGCCGAGGCGACGGACCTGCCGCTGGCCGAGCGGGTCACCGCGATCTTCCGCGCCTACGCCGGCAACGTCACCGGGGACCCGCGCCGCATCCGCATCACCTTCGTCGAGATCGTCGGCGTCAGCCCACGGCTGGAGGAGCAGCGGCTGGCCCGCCGCGCCCGCTGGGTCGAGCTGATCTGCGCCGAGGCGACGGCGGCCGCGTCCCGCGGCGAGGCGGCCCCCCGCGACTACCGCCTCGCGGCCACGGCCTTCATCGGCAGCGTCAACGGCCTCCTGCACGACTGGAGCGCCGGCTGGGTCGAGGCGACCCTGGACGAGGCCGTGGACGAACTGGTCCGGCAACTCCTGGGGATCCTGCGCCCCGCGGGGTGGAGTCCAGCGGCGCCCGAGTGACGGGGTCGGGAGTCCGTGGCTGCGAAGGGCAGGGATTGCTTCTTGCCGTCACCCCGCCGCCCCACCGTCACCCGCCGCCCTCCCGTCACCCCAGCCGCCCCACCGCCTCCACGACGCGCCCCACCCCGTCCTCCGCCCGCACCCGAACCCCCAACTCCCGCGCCCGCTCCCGGAAGGCGATCTCGTGCGTCGCCCGTGTCAGTGCCGCGGCCAGCGTCTCGGCCGTCAGGGCCCGTAGCGGAAGCACTCCGGGGGCCACGCCCAGGGTGACCAGGCGGTCGGCCCAGAAGCCCTCGTCGAACTGGATCGGGATCGGGACCGCGGGCACTCCCGCGCGGACCCCGGCCGCCGTCGTGCCCGCGCCGCAGTGGTGGATCACAGCCGCGGTCTCGGGGAAGAGCAGGGCGTGCGGGACCTCGTCGACGGTCAGCATGTCGTCGCCGTCGGCCGCCAGTCCCGCCCAGCCGCGCTGGATGACCCCGCGCAGCCCGGCCCGCCGCAGTCCCGCCACGATCTCGGCGCTCAGCCGCCCCGGGTCGGGCACCGTGGCGCTGCCCAGGCCCACGAAGACCGGCGGCGGCCCCGCGTCCAGGAAGTCCCGCACCTCGGACGGGAGCCGGCTGGCGCGGTCGTACGGCCACCAGTAGCCGGTGACGTCCAGACCCGCCCGCCAGTCCCGGGGCCGGGGCACCACCAGCGGGCTGAACCCGTGCAGGACCGGCCAGTCGCGTTCCCGCGCCCGCAGCCCGGCGCCCGGACGGCGTACGGGGGGCAGCCCCAGCCGGGTGCGGACCGCCGGCAGCGCCGGGGCGAAGATCTGCTCGACGGCCAGGGCGACGCCGTGCCCGGCGAGCCGGTTGCCGACCGTTCCCCAGGAGCCGCCCCCGAGCATCGGCGGCGCGAACTCCCGGGTCGGGGCGACGGGTTGGAGGTAGAGTCCGACGCTCGGCAGGGACAGCCCCTCGGCGACGGCGTGCCCCAGCGGCGCCAGCGAGGCGGACAGCAGCAGGACGTCGCTGGTGCGGGCGGCGGTCACCAGGTCGTCGGTCATGGTCCCGACCAGCGCCCGCGCCATCCGCGCCACCCGCAGCAGCTTGCCCGGGCCGGTGCTGCTGCGGTGCAGCCCCCGGCCCCGCTCGGACTCCAGCTCCGCCCGCGGGTCGACGGGCAGGGCGTGGAAGCCCACCCCCGAGCCGCTCACCAGCGGCGCGAACCGCTCGTGGGTGACCAGGGTGACCTCGTGGCCGGCGCGCACGAGAGCGTGCCCCAGCCCGGTGAAGGGGGCGACGTCGCCCCGGGAGCCCGCTGTCATGATCGCCACTCGCACGACGGACAGTATGGCGGCGTCCGGTCCGGTACGGGGTCAACGACCCTGTAAATGCAGCCACTTGAGTCACGGCACGCGATTCCCGCTGCTTCTGTCACAGGCGTTGACTTCACTCACCGGTAGCTCTACGTTCGGCGCGCAAAACACGTTCGGTTCGCCGACATACGTTCGAGATTTCGAATTTCCGGAGCCGCCGCATGCTTCCCCCACAGCGTCCCCGCCTCGTCCGGCGTTGCAGAGCCGCCGCCGTACGGGTCCTCGTCATGGTGCTGACCGCGACCGCCGCCCTGCTGTTCGCCCAGCCGGGCCCGGCCCAGGCCGCGACCTCACGTCAGATCGCCGTGCCGAGCGCCCCGATGGGCTGGGCGTCCTGGAACAGCTTCGCCGCCAAGATCGACTACAACGTCATCAAGCAGCAGGTCGACGCGTTCGTCGCCGCGGGCCTGCCGGCGGCCGGGTACCAGTACATCAACATCGACGAGGGCTGGTGGCAGGGCACCCGCGACAGCGCGGGCAACATCACCGTCGACACGGCCGAGTGGCCCGGCGGCATGAGCGCCATCGCCGACTACATCCACAGCAAGGGCCTCAAGGCCGGCATCTACACGGACGCCGGCAAGGACGGCTGCGGCTACTACTACCCCACCGGCCGTCCGGCCGCCCCGGGCAGCGGCAGCGAGGGCCACTACGAGCAGGACATGCTTCAGTTCTCCCAGTGGGGCTTCGACTTCGTGAAGGTCGACTGGTGCGGCGGCGACGCCGAGGGCCTCGACGCGCCGACGGCGTACACCGCGATCAGCGGCGCCGTCACCAAGGCGGCGGCCGCCACAGGCCGCCCGCTGACCCTCTCGATCTGCAACTGGGGCTACCAGAACACCTGGAACTGGGCCCCGGGCCTGGCCCCCATGTACCGGACCAGCACCGACATCATCTACTACGGCAACAACCCGTCGATGACGAACCTGCTGTCCAACTTCGACCAGGGCCTGCACCCCACCTCCCAGCACACCGGCTACTACAACGACCCGGACATGCTGATGGTCGGCATGACCGGCTTCACCGCCGCCCAGAACCGCACCCACATGAACCTGTGGGCCATGTCCGGCGCGCCCCTCCTCGCCGGCAACGACCTCAGCACGATGACCACGGAGACGGCCGGCATCCTCAAGAACCCCGAGGTCATCGCCGTGGACCAGGACGCGCGCGGCCTCCAGGGCGTCAGGGTCGCCGAGGACGCCACCGGGCTGCAGGTGTACGGCAAGGTGCTCGCCGGCTCCGGCAAGCGCGCGGTCGTCCTACTCAACCGGACCTCCGCCGCCCAGAACATCACCGTCCGCTGGTCCGACCTCGGCCTGACGAACGCCTCCGCGACCGTCCGTGACCTGTGGGCCCGCGCCGACGTCGGCTCGTACGGCACGAGCTACACCGCGAACGTCCCCGCGGGCGGCTCGGTGATGCTCACCGTCACCGGCGGCGCCGAGGCGTCGGGCAGCACGTACACCGGCACGTCGAGCTTCTCCGGCGTGGTCGCCGGCAGCACCGGCCTGAAGGTCGTCGACGTCGCCTACACCAACACCGCCGCCACCGCCCGTACCGCGACCCTCAAGGTCAACGGCCAGACGGCGACCACGGTCTCCTTCCCGCCGACCGGGTCCGCGCAGGGCACGATCAGCCTCCAGGTCGCCCTGTCGAAGGGCTCGTCGAACACCTTGGCCTTCACCGGCGCCCCGACCCTCGCCGACATCACCGTCAAGCCCCTGCCGGGCATGAACGGCGCCCTGGTCGTCGGCACACAGTCCGGCCGCTGCCTGGACCTGTTCAACAGCACCATCGCCAAAGGCACTCAGGCCGAGCTGTGGGACTGCAACGGCGGCTCCAACCAGGCCTGGACGTACACCTCCCGCAAGGAACTGGTGGTGTACGGCAACAAGTGCCTGGACGCCTACAACCTGGGCACGACCAACGGCACGAAGGTCGTGATCTGGGACTGCAACGGCCAGAACAACCAGAAGTGGAACGTCAACAGCGACGGCACGATCACCAACGTCAACGCGGGGCTGTGCCTGGACGCCAGCGGCGCGGGCACGGCCAACCGCACCCCGATGGTCCTGTGGACCTGCGCCGGCGCCGACAACCAGAAGTGGACGCTGACCTGACCGTCAGAACGCCTCGCAGCGCGTCCCGCCGTTCATGACGACCGGCGGGACGCGCCCGTCCGGTGGCGTGGGCGGTGGCGTGCCGCATGCAGTGCCGTCCGCACCAGCGCGGCGGACGCGCGCCGGCCTGCCGCCGAGGTCGGCACGGGCAGCAGCCGTCGGGCCGGGCGCGACCGCCCGAGCCGTGCCCGGACCGAGAAGTTCCAGGTCAGGCGGGAGGAGGCCTGGACCCCGGCGAACCTCCTCCCGGCGCGCCTTACTCGTCCCATGCCTGGATCAGGATCTGTTCGACGATCTTGCCGTCGCGCAGCGTGACCATCGACTCGGCGAGGACGCGCACCCCGTCCGCGTACTGGCAGGACTCGCTGTAGGCGGCCCGGTCGCCCTGCACGATGCACTCCTCCAGCTTGTGCGTCATGTCCCGGCTGTAGACGTCCTCGAGCATCTGTGCGATCTCGTCCCGGCCGTGCAGGACCTTGGGACTGCTGGGCTGGGTGTTGTGGTCGACGACGCGCAGTTCCGCGTCGTCCGCGTAGAGCGACAGCAATGCCGTCGCGGTGTGTCCTTCTACGCCCCTGCGTAGGGTCTCGGTGTCGAAGGCGGAGCCTGCCGCGGTGCCCATGATGACCTCCTCGGAGGGTCGCGGACCGAGGGGAGCCGATCCGCCCGGCCCTCACCTTCGAGACTCCTCCGCCGCACCGGCCTCGGCAAGCGCAGCCGACGCGATCCGCCTGTCGGGTGAGCGGCGGCGCCCGACCGTGTCCACGACGGCCTCCGGCGCGTTGCTGAGGGCATGATCTCCACTCGACGCATCGTCGCCATCGCCGCTCTCGCCGCCGGGGTCACGGGCCTCGCCGCGCCCCTGGCGAGCGCGGCCGAAGCCCCGGACGGCAAGCTGCACCCGCTGACCATGCTGGACTCCCTCGCCGCGAGCGAACTGCCCGCGGGGCGCCAGGGAGAGCTCCCCAAGGTCTCCCAGCAGCTGTCCGAGGTGAAGAAGGTGAACCAGCTCGAGAAGCTGAGCGAGCTGCACCAGATCACCGACCTCGCCGCCCCCGTCACCGGGCTGCTGCCCGCCGTCGAGGCCTGAGCGGCACCGGCTCGACCCCTGGGGCCGCCCGGACGACGTCCGGGCGGCCCCAGTCGTGTGTCGGCGTGGTGGGACTTGTGCGGCGGCGAAATCGACCGCCCGACGGTTCACTCGACCGTAGCGAGGAACTGCGTCGCCGCCAGCTCCGCGTAGAGCGGATCGCCCGCCACGAGCTCACGGTGCGTGCCCACCGCCCGCACCCGGCCCGCGTCCATGACGACGATCCGGTCGGCCGTGGTGACCGTCGACAGCCGGTGGGCGACGACGAGGACGGTGGTCGTCCGGGCGACGTCGGCGACCGTGTCGCGCAGGGCCGCCTCGTTCACGGCGTCCAGCTGCGAGGTCGCCTCGTCGAGCAGGAGGAGCCGCGGATGGCGCAGCAGCGCCCGGGCGATGGCCACCCGCTGCCGCTCGCCGCCGGACAGCTTGGTCCCGCGGTGCCCGACCAGCGTCTCCAGCCCCTGCGGCAACCGGCCGACCAGGCCGTCCAGGCGGGTCGTCTTCAGCACCCGCCGTACGGCGTCGTCGTCCGCGTCCGCGTTCCCCAGCAGCAGGTTGTCGCGCAGCGAGCCCGACAGCACGGGAGCGTCCTGCTCCACATAGCCGATGGCGGACCGCAGCGCGGACAGCTCCCAGTCGGCGAGGTCGCGGCCGTCCAGGGCGATCGTGCCGGACTCGGGGTCGTAGAACCGCTCGATGAGGGAGAACACCGTGGTCTTGCCCGCGCCGGACGGGCCGACGAACGCGGTCAGGCCCCGGGCGGGCACGGCGAACGTCACCCCGTGGTGGACGTACGGCAGATCGTCGGCGTACCGGAAGCGGACGTCGGAGAAGGCGAGCGAGGCCGGTTCGGCGGCCGGCGAGGGCAGCGGCGCGGCGCCGGTCACCGGCTCGGCGGGCAGCCCCAGCGCCTCCTGGATCCGGCTCAGCGCGGCCGCGCCCGTCTGGTACTGGGTGATCGCGCCGACCACCTGCTGGATCGGCGACATCAGATAGAAGACGTACAGCAGGAACGCCACCAGCGTGCCGATGTCGATCGCGCCCGTGGCGACCCGCGCCCCGCCCACCGCGAGCACCGTGATGAACGCGGTCTGCATCGCCAGCCCCGCCGTGTTGCCCGCGGCCGCCGCCCACTTGGCGGCGCGCACGCTCTGCCGCCACGACTCCTCGGCCGCCGCATGCAGCGTCGCCTCCTCGCGGCGCTCGGCGCCCGACGCCTTCACCGTGCGCAGGGCGCCGAGCACCCGCTCCAGCGACGCCCCCATCACGCCCACCGCGTCCTGCGCCCGGCGACTGGCCCGGTTGATGCGCGGCACGATCACCCCGAGGACCGTGCCCGCGCCCAGCACCACCGCCAGCGTGACCCCCAGCAGCACCGGGTCCACCAGCCCCATCATCACCACGGTCGCGGCGAACGTGAGCCCGCCGGCGCCGAGCCCGACCAGGGAGTCGGTGGTGACCTCGCGCAACAGGGTGGTGTCGGAGGTGATGCGGGCCATCAGGTCGCCGGGCTCGCTGCGGTCCACGGCACTGATCCGCAGCCGCAGCAGATACGACGACAGCGCCCGCCGCGCGCCGAGCACCACCGACTCCGCGGTGCGCCGCAGCACATACGAACCCAGCGCGCCCACCGCCGTGTTGGCGACGACCAGCGCCGTCAGCAACAGCAACGCGCCGGTTATCGCACGGTCATGACTCAGATCGTCGATCAACCCCCGCGCCACGAGCGGCAGAAGCAGTCCGGTCGCCCCGGTGACCAGCGAGAGCACGGCCCCTGCCAGCAGGGCCCAGCGGTGCGGCCGTACGTAGTCGAGCAGCAGCCGCCACGGGGGCTGTACGGCGGCGGTCTCTGCGTTGCTCAACGGGGGCTCCTGGGGGCTCGGGCGGAGCCCCCAGGCTACGTCGGCCACCGTCGGGTGTGGCCGGAACCACGTGTTCAGGGCGGTCGGCGGCCCTGCCTCGCGTGCCCTTACCGATCAGTCACACGTAGGGTCGGAGCGGGACGACGACCGCCGACGAAAGGGGCAGCGCCATGCCGCAGGAAGTACGCGGAGTGATCGCGCCGGGCAAGAACGAACCGGTGCGGGTGGAGACGATCGTGGTGCCGGACCCGGGGCCGGGCGAGGCCGTGGTGCAGGTGCAGGCCTGCGGGGTCTGCCACACCGACCTGCACTACAAGCAGGGCGGCATCAACGACGAGTTCCCGTTCCTGCTCGGGCATGAGGCGGCCGGCGTCGTGGAGTCGGTCGGGGAGGGCGTCACGGACGTCGCGCCCGGCGACTTCGTGATCCTGAACTGGCGCGCGGTGTGCGGTCAGTGTCGGGCCTGTCTGCGCGGGAAGCCCTGGTACTGCTTCGACACGCACAACGCCAAGCAGCGGATGACGCTCGCCTCGAGTGGCCAGGAGCTGTCCCCGGCCCTCGGCATCGGCGCGTTCGCGGAGAAGACGCTGGTCGCGGCCGGCCAGTGCACGAAGGTCGACCCGTCGGTGTCCGCCGCGGTGGCCGGGCTGCTGGGCTGCGGCGTGATGGCGGGCATCGGCGCCGCCATCAACACGGGCAACGTCGGCCGGGGCGACACGGTCGCCGTGATCGGCTGCGGCGGGGTCGGCGACGCGGCCGTGGCCGGGGCGAACCTGGCCGGCGCGGCGAAGATCATCGCCGTGGACATCGACGACCGCAAGCTGCAGACGGCGCGGGCGATGGGCGCGACGCACACCGTGAACTCCAAGGAGACCGACGCGGTCGAGGCGATCCGCGAGCTGACCGGCGGCTTCGGCGCGGACGTCGTCATCGAGGCGGTCGGCCGCCCGGAGACGTACAAGCAGGCGTTCTACGCCCGCGACCTCGCCGGCACGGTCGTCCTCGTCGGCGTCCCCACCCCGGACATGAAGCTCGAACTCCCGCTCATCGACGTCTTCGGGCGCGGCGGAGCGCTGAAGTCGTCCTGGTACGGCGACTGCCTGCCCTCCCGTGACTTCCCGATGCTGATCGACCTGCATCTGCAAGGCCGCCTGGACCTGGGCGCGTTCGTCACCGAGACCATTCGACTCGACGAGGTGGAGAAGGCGTTCGAGCGGATGCACCACGGCGACGTGCTGCGCTCGGTGGTGGTGCTGTGATGGCCGCCCGCATCGAACGCCTCGTCACCTCCGGCCAGTTCAGCCTCGACGGCGGCACCTGGGACGTCGACAACAACGTCTGGATCGTCGGCGACGACCACGAGGCGATCGTCATCGACGCCGCCCATGACGCCGCCGCCATCGCCGAGGCCGTCGGGGACCGCCGGCTGACCGCCATCGTGTGCACCCACGCCCACAACGACCACATCGACGCGGCCCCCGCCCTCGCCGACCTCACGGGCGCGACCATCTGGCTGCACCCCGACGACCTGCCGCTGTGGAAGCTCACCCACCCGGACCGCGAGCCCGACGCCCATCTGGCCGACGGCCAGGTCATCGAGGCCGCCGGCGCCGACCTGACCGTCCTGCACACCCCCGGGCACGCGCCCGGCGCGGTCTGCCTGTACGACCCCGGGCTCGGCGTGCTCTTCACCGGCGACACCCTCTTCCAGGGCGGTCCCGGCGCCACCGGCCGCTCCTACTCCCACTTCCCGACGATCATCGCCTCCCTCAAGGACCGGCTGCTCGGCCTGCCGCCCGAGACGAAGGTCCTCACCGGCCACGGCGACCCCACGACCATCGGCGCGGAGGCGCCCCACCTGGAGGAGTGGATCGCCCGGGGTCACTGACCCCGACGGGCCCGCCCGAATAGACGACAGAAGACGTCCGGTTTCCGGGGCACCCTCGAAGAGGGAACACCACAGCGCGGCGCGGGACGGCGCCCGCACGGAAACGGGAGCCGGACATGTCGAATGCAGCGCAGCCGCTCAAGGGCAAGGTGGCGCTCGTCGCGGGCGCGACGCGCGGCGCGGGACGCGGGATCGCGGTGGAACTCGGCGCGGCGGGCGCCACCGTCTACGTCACCGGACGCAGCACCCGCGCCCACCGCTCCGAATACGACCGCCCCGAGACGATCGAGGACACCGCCGACCTGGTCACCGCGGCGGGCGGCCACGGCATCGCCGTACCCGCCGACCACCTCGACCCGGCGCAGGTCCGCGCCCTCGTCGACCGCGTCGCCGACGAACAGGGCCGCCTCGACGTCCTCGTCAACGACATCTGGGGCGGCGAGAAGCTCTTCGAGTGGGACGCCACCGTCTGGGAGCACGACCTCGACAACGGCCTGCGCATGCTGCGCCTCGCCGTCGAGACGCATGCGATCACCAGTCACCACGCCCTCCCGCTCCTGCTGCGTCACCCCGGCGGCCTGGTCGTCGAGATGACCGACGGAACGGCCGAGTACAACCGCGACACCTACCGCGTGAACTTCTTCTACGACCTCGCCAAGGCGTCCGTCCTGCGGATGGCCTTCGCCCTCGCCCACGAGATCGGCCCGCGCGGCGCCACCGCCGTCGCGCTCACCCCCGGCTGGCTGCGCTCGGAGCTGATGCTCGACCAGTTCGGCGTACGGGAGGACAACTGGCGCGACGCCCTCGAACGCGTCCCGCACTTCGCCATCTCCGAGACGCCCCGCTACGTCGGCCGCGCCGTCGCCGCCCTCGCCGCCGACCCCGACGTGGCCCGCCTCAACGGCCGCTCCCTCTCCAGCGGAGGACTCGCCCCCGAGTACGGCTTCACCGACCTCGACGGCAGCCGCCCGGACGCCTGGCGGTACCTCGTCGAGGTGCAGGACGTGGGCAAGCCGGCGAACACGACGGGCTATCGCTGACAGTTCCTCAGTTCCTCGTAGCGATGCTTAACAGATCATGTAGATCTTTTCACTTGTCCTGCGGGGATGTCCTCGGGCAGCGTTCCTGTGTGCAGATCCCCTCGAAACCCGACTCGCCCTGGCGGGTCCCCGACTTCCGCGTCCTGTTCTCCGCCACCGCCCTGAGCCAACTCGGCACCAACGTCAGCTATGTCGCCGTACCCCTGATCGCCGTGGCCGCGCTCGACGCGACGCCGGGCCAGGTCGGCGCCCTGGCCACGCTCAGCACGCTGGCGTTCCTGCTCATCGGGCTGCCGGCCGGGGCCTGGGTGGACCGGATGCGGCAGCGGCGGCTGCTCGTCTGCGCCGACCTGGCCCGCGCCGCGCTGTTCGCCTCGGTCCCGCTCGCCTGGTGGCTCGACGCGCTCACCCTCGGCCAGCTGTACGCGGTGGTGCTGCTCAACGGCGCCGCGACCGTGTTCTTCGACGTCGGCTCGCAGAGCGTCCTTCCCCAACTGGTCGGCCGCGGAGCCCTCGTCCAGGCGAACGCCGCCGTGGTCAGCCTGATGGCCGCGAGCAACGTCGCGGGACGCGGCGCGGGCGGCGGTCTCGTCCAACTGCTCACCGCGCCCGTCGCCGTGCTCTGCGCGGCGGTCGCCCACCTCGCCTCGGCGCTCCAACTCCTCGCGGTCCGGCGCCGGGAGACCGAGCGGGGCCCGGCCCCGGTGCAGGGACTGCGGGCTCAGATCGCCGAAGGCGTACGACACGTCCTCGGAAACCGCGAACTGCGCGCCCTCGCCCTCACCGCCGCCGTCAGCAACCTCGGCTCGCAGATCGTCAACACCATGCTGCCGATCCTCTTCGTCCGAGAACTGGGCCTGCCTGCCGGTGCGTTGGGCCTGTACTGGGGAGCGGGCGGCCTCGGCCTCCTGCTCGGCGCCCGTCTCGCCCGCCCGCTCGCCGCCCGTCTCGGATTCGGCCGCACCCTCGCCGTCGCCGGGCTCGTCCTGGCCCCGGCCGCACTCCTGGCGCCCCTCAACGGGCGCGGCCCATGGCTGTGGATCGCGGGAGCGGGCTGGGTGCTGGCCATGTTCAAGATCGGCGTGGACAACGTCCTGGGAGTGACCTTGCGCCAGCGCATGACCCCCGACGACCTGCTCGGCCGGATGAACGCCACCTTCCGCTTCGTGCTGACGGGAGCGCTTGCCGTCGGGGCCGCCGTGTCCGGCCTGCTCGGTGAACTGGTCGGCGTGCGGGCCACGTTGTGGGTGGGCGCGGCCCTGCTCGCGGTGGCGTTCCTGCCGGTGTTCCTCTCCCCGGTTCGTACCCGCCGTGAACTACCGCGACAGCAGGCGACCATGACGGTCAGTCGGACAGCGCCTCGGTGAGCGCGGCGAGCACACGTTCCGTGTCCGCCTCGGACGTACGCCAGTTGCTGAACGCCGCCCGCAGCCCGGGCACACCGCCGTACACCGTCGGCGTCAGGAAGGCCTCCCCGGTCGCTGCGACGGCGTCGGCCAGTGCGGCCACCCGCTCCGGGGTCGGGTCCTCGGCGAGGGTGAAGCAGACGACGTTCAGCCGGACCGGGGCCAGCAGCCGCAGCCTGTCCAGCGCGCCGACGCCCTCGCCGAGCCGGGCCGCCAGCGCCACGTTCCGCTCGACGATCTCACGATGCCCGGCCCGCCCGTACGCCACCAGGGAGAACCAGGCCGGCAGGGCGCGCAGCCGACGGGAGTTCTCCGGAGTGAGATGAAGGAAGTCGGGCTCGCCGGAGGGCGGACCGAGATACGGCGCGGCGTTGTGGAAGACCCGCACCTGGAGGTCGCGGCGGCGGGTGAACTGGACGGCCGCGTCGTAGGGCACGTTGAGCCACTTGTGCAGGTCCACGCAGACCGAGTCGGCCGCGTCGAGCCCGTCGACGAGGTGCGCATGGGCGGGGGAGAGGGCGGCGAAGCCGCCGAACGCCGCGTCCACGTGCAGCCAGAAGCCGTACCGCTCCTTGAGGGCGGCGATCGCCCGCAGGTCGTCGAAGTCGACGGTGTCGACCGTTCCGGCGTTGGCCACGACGATCGCCGGCCGCCCGTCCAGCGCTGCCAGCGCCGCCTCCAGCGCGTCGACGTCCACGGCCTCCCGGCCGGGGAGCACGGGCACGAGCCGCAGCCGGTCCCGGCCGACGCCCAGCACGGACAGCGCCTTGGCGACACTGGAGTGCGGGCAGCCGGAGAGCACCTCCACCGGCCCCAGCGCGGCCGCCCCCGCCCGGGACACGTCCACGCCCAGCCGCTCGCCCACCCACTCCCGGGCGACCGCGAGCCCCACCGTGGTGGACACCGTCGCACCGGTCACGAACGCCCCCGAGTGCGCCTCGCCCAGCCCGAACAGCTCCCGCAGCCAGGCCACCGTCTCCCGCTCCAGCGCCGTCGCCCAGGAACCGGCGGCCCCGGAGACGTTCTGGTCGAACGCGCTCGTCAGCCAGTCACCGGCGACCGACGCGGGCGTCGCGCCGCCCGTGACGAAGCCGAGATAGCGCGGCCCGGCCGAGCCGGAGAAACCCGGGGCCCAACGCTCGGCGAACCGCGCGAGAGCGCCCTTCGCCCCGGCCCCCTCGCCGGGGAGGCTCTCCCGCCCGGGCGCTCTGTCGAGGCCGACCACCGGCCGGTCGGACACGCCCGTCACCTCGCGGGCGGCGAAGTCGCGGGCGGACTGCAGGAGTTCGGGAAGCCGGGAGAGGTCGTCGGCGAGGATGCGGTGCATACGGGGCAGCCTAGGGCCGGGGTGAAGGGCAGCGACTGGTCCACTTGAGCGAAACTGGACCGATGATGAGTGGTTTCGTCTCCGCCCTCGGCCCCTGGCACGAACGCCCCGGAACCCTGTCCCGGTCCCTCGCCGACGCCGTGCGCGAGGCCGTCGTCGACGGCCGGCTGCCGCCCGGCGCCCGGCTGCCCTCCGAACGGGAACTCGCCCGCACCCTGCGCCTCAGCCGCGGCACCGTCGTCACCGCCCTCACCCTGCTGCGCGACGACGGCTGGCTGCACACCCGGCACGGCAGCGGCAGCGCCGTACGGCTGCCCGCCCGGCTCACCGAACGCACCACCCCCTGGTCCCAGGACCGGGGCGGAACGGGCGACGCCGGACTCGACCTCACCCTCGCCGTCACCGCCGCCCCGCACGACGCCTACCTCGCCGCCCTGACCCGCGCCGCCGCACGCAGCGCCGCCCTCCTCGTCGACGCGGGCGTCGCCACCGCCGGACTGCCCCGCCTACGTGAGCTCCTCGCCGACCGCTGCACCCGCACCGGCCTGCCGACCCGCCCCGAGCAGATCCTCGTCACCTCGGGCGCGCAGGCCGCCCTCACCCTGCTCCTGGACTGCCTGCACACCGACCGCCGCCGCCCGGTCGCTGTGGAGAGCCCGACCTACCCAGGCGCCCTCGCCGTCCTGCGCCGCCGCCGCACCCGACTGCTGCCCGTGCCCGTGTCCGCGCGCCACGGCTGGGACACCGAGCGTCTCGCGCACGCCGCGCACACCCGGGGCGCCCGACTGGCCTATCTGATCCCGGACTTCCAGAACCCCACCGGCGCCCACATGACCGCCGCGACGCGCACGGAGATCGCCCGCCTCCCGCTCACGGTGATCGCCGACGAGACGATGCGCGACCTGGACCTGCGCACCCCGCCCGGCGCCGAACCCCACCTCGCCGGACCCGGCGTGATCCAGATCGGCTCGGCGAGCAAGACCGTGTGGAGCGGCCTGCGGGTCGGCTGGATCCGGGCCGGCGCCGACCTCGTACGACAGCTGCGCGGCAACCCCCTCCAGGCCCAGTTGTCCCCACCGCCTCTGGAACAGCTCATCGCCTGCGAACTGCTGGGCGACGGACCCGGCTTCGACGAGGTGCTCGCCGACCGGCGTGCCCGGCTGCGCGCCCAGCGCGACCATCTGGCCGCGATGCTGGACGGGACCGGCTGGACGTACACGCTCCCCGACGGCGGGCTGACCCTGTGGCTGCACCTGGGGACGGCCACACGGGCCGCCGACCTCGTGGCCCGGGCCGCGAGGCGCGGCCTGGCCGTGACCCCGGGCCCCCACTTCGCCCCCGACCGCACGACCCTCGCCCACCACCTCCGCCTGCCCTTCACCGCCACCCCCGACGTGCTGACCCGCGCCGTGGACCTACTGCGCGAGTGCGTCGTGGAACCGCCCGAGCAGTGACCGGGCCGCCGGGCCGACCGGCCCGTCCGTCCGCCAGACCAGGGCCACCCGGCCACGTGCCCGGGGATCGTCGATGCGTAGCGCCCGCAGTCCGAAGGCCGTTGGCAGCCCCGGGACCACCGCGACCCCGAGGCCCCGCGCGGCCAGCCGGAGCAGCGTGTCCGGGGCCGCCGCCTCGAAGGCGATCCGGGGCCGGAACCCCGCCTCGGCGCACAGCCGGTCCAGCACCCCACGCACCCCGGTCCCGCACGGCAGGCTGATCAGCGGGTACGCGGCCAGTGCGGCGAGCGGGACCGCCCTACCCCCGGCGGAGGCGAGCGGATGGTCCTGCGCCACCGCCGCGTAGAGGGGCTCGTCCGCCACGATCCGCACGCCCGTGCCGGGCGGGGGCTCCTCGGCGGCGAGGCCGGCCAGGACGAGGTCGAGTTCCCCGCGGTGCAGCGCGGCCAGCATCCGGTCCGAGGTGTCCTCGGTGAGGGTGATCTCCACCTGGGGGTGCGCCGTGTGGAAGTCGGCCAGCAGACCCGGAACGTCGACGGGGTGCGCGGCGGCGAACGGCACCATGCCGATCCGCACGCGTCCCCGCAGCAGCCCCGTGTACTCCTCCGCCGTCCGCCGCACCCCCTCGACCGCCGCCAACGCGGCCCGCGCGTACGGCAGAAGGGCCGCGCCGACCTCCGTCGGCCGCACCCTCCGCCCGGAACGGTCCAGCAGGGGTTGCCCCAACTCCCGCTCGAGACGGCGGATCTGCGCGCTCACCCCGGGCTGCGCCAGATGGAGCCGGGCCGCGGCCCGGGTGAAGCCCTCCTCCTCGACGACCGTGACGAAGCACAGCAGCTGCCTCAACTCCATAACAGATCATGCTAGTTGGGAGACGAACCTGTTCTTGGACTTATGAACCGGCCGTCAAGATCCTGGACGTATGACCACGGGACGCACACATGAGGACGCCCTCGCCGCCGCCATCGCCGCCGAACGCCGTGACCTGGCCGACCTGTTCGACACCCTCTCCCCGGACCAGTGGGACGCGCCCAGCCTGTGCGCGGGATGGCGGGTGCGGGACGTGGTGGCCCACATGTCGACGGGGTTCCGGTATCCGACCCGCCGCATGCTGTGGGAACTGGCCAGGTCCGGCGGCCGGGTGAACCGGATGGCGGACCGGGTCGCCCGCGCGGACGCGGCCGCCCACCCGGCCGGGCGGCTGTCCGGCTTCCTGCGCGAGCACGCGCACCACCCGTGGAAGCCGCCGGTGGGCGGCCGCCCGGCGGCCCTGGCCCACGACGTCGTGCACGGCCTGGACGTCACGGTCGCCCTCGGCGTCGAGCGCCCCGTCCCCGAGGAGCGGCTGCGCCCGGCCCTGGCCACGATCGACCCGCGGGCCTTCCGCTTCTTCGGCGTCGACCTCGCGGGCGTCCGGCTGCAGGCCGTCGACCTCGACTGGACCTTCGGCGCCGGAGCACCCCTGTGCGGGAGTGCCCAGGACCTTCTGCTGGTCGCCTATGGTCGTAAGCTGCCCGTCGGCCGGTTGGACGGACAGGAAGTTCACCGTTTTGTCACAGCCTGAGCCGCCCTACAACCGATATCCCCGCACATCGGTCTAGGTTGACGAGATCGCCGTAGCGGTGTCAGGAATGTGACCGCGCCAGGAAGCCAGGAAGAGGGCACCCATGGGGGACATACGCAGACGAGGAGCCGTCGTGCTCGGGGTCACGGGGCTGGTGGCTCCGTTGACGCTCGCGCTGGGCGCCGCGCCGGCGCAGGCCGCGAGCTGCACCACGCAGGCCGGGCCGTACCAGAAGCAGGTGGAGAAGTTCCTCGGGCGGCCGGTGGACGGCAGGCAGTCCACCGCCGACTGCAAGGCCATCCAGGCCTTCCAGACCAAGCACGGCATCACGCCGAACATCGGCTACGCGGGATCCGTCACGTGGGGTGTGATGGATCTCATGAACAAGCAGAAGGCGGTGGGCAGCACTCCCAACCGGGACGGCCGCTGTCCGACCAACAAGGGCCGCATCGCCTGCGTCAACCTCACCCTCCAGCTCAGCTGGATCCAGGACGGCAGCAGGCTGGTCTACGGGCCGGTGCCGGTCCGCACGGGCCGCGACGGGTACGAGACCCGCACCGGCCTGAAGAAGATCTACTGGCGTGACATCGACCACGTCTCGTCGATCTACAACGTGTCCATGCCCTACAGCCAGTTCTTCGACGGCGGCCAGGCCTTCCACTCGGTCGGCCTCAGCATGTGGAACCCGCCGGGCTCGCACGGCTGCGTCAACATGACCACGACGACCGCCAAGAAGTACTGGTCACTGCTGAAGAACGGCGACGACGTCTTCGTCTACGGCCGCAAGCCGGGCACCTGACAGTCGCCCGCCGAAGGGCCCCCGAGGGGCGGGGCGAGGGCGGGGGAGGGCTGCACGAGGGCGGGGCGGCCGGGCCGTGCGCGGCGAACTCACCGGCCGTCCTTGACAGATGGACGTGATCAGTAACACTGTCCGATTTATCCCTTTAGCTCGTGATTACTCACGGCCCCTTCACCTCCGACATCGTAAGATTCACACCATGTCCACCACTGTTGAATCCCTCTCCGAGCGATCGGCTGCGGAGGTCAACGAGGAGATCCGGGCCCTGTGGCTCCGGTCGGGCGGGACACTGAGCGTCGAGCAGCGCGAGGAGTACCAGCGGCTCGTCCTGGAGTGGGCCGCCGCCCCGTCGCCGCAGCCGATGAACGCGGCCTGACCCTCCCCGAGGACCGCCGGCCTCCGCCGTCGAGCCTCGTGCACCGAGTTTTGTGCATCGACCCTCCACCGCCGAACCGGGCACCCAGATCGGGTGCCCTTTTCGCTGTCCGGGCCCGGCCGCCGCCGACTCCGTCCGGGCCCGCCTCGCTCACCCCCAGGTCGCCGAGTAGTACTGTCGGTAGGCCTTGCGGTCCTGCTCGGCGCGGATGTAGCGGGTCGCGACGAGGCCGACCAGGCTGCCGCCGATGACGAGCAGACCCGGGCCGATGTTGTTGGGATCGGTGAGCCGGGACGCGAGCGTCTCCGTGACGGTGCCCGCCACCGGAGCCGTCGAGCCCGGCGAGGTGGAGCCCGGGGCGATCGCCGCCTGGGTGGGCGACGAGGACGGCTGGGGAGCCTCGGACGCCGTGCCCGAGGAGCCCTGACCGGCGTTGTCGGACGGCGCGGCCACGATCAGCTGCACGTTGAGCGCGGCGAGCGCCCGCGTCACCGGCTGGAAGAACGTCGTGCCGCCCGTCGTGCAGTCGCCGCTGCCGCCGGAGGTCACCCCGATCGCGAGGCCCTCGGAGAACATCGGCCCGCCGCTGTCCCCGGGCTCGGCGCACACATTGGTCTCGATGAGCCCGCTGACGGTGCCCTCCGGGTAGTTCACCGTGGCGTCCAGCCCGGTGACCTGGCCGTCGTGCAGCCCGCTGGTGCTGCCGCTGCGGAACACCCGCAGGCCGACGGACGCGTCGCCGGTGCCCGTGATCCGTACGCCCTTGCCGTCGCCGACGGCGACCACGTCGGCCCCGTCGCCGGCCTTGCCGCTCGCGTACTGCACCAGGGAGAAGTCGCTCCCGGGGAAGTTCGAGTTGATCGTGTTGCCGACCTGCTGCTTGGCCTGGTTGTCCGCGAACCAGATCGAGCCGGTGGGCCCGCAGTGCCCGGCGGTGAGGATGAAGTCGTTCGTCCCGTTGGTCACGTTGAAGCCCGCCGAACAGCGTCCGCCGGTCGACAGGATCGGCAGGGCGGCGTTGAGGCGTGTGGTGAAGGCGCCTGTGGTGCGCTCCATGCGGACGAAGCTGCCGATGCCCGTCGCCGTCTTCGTCAGCTCCGCCCAGTCGGCGGCCGACACGGTGCTGTCCGCCTGCACGACGACCTGGTTGGACTGGTAGTCCATGACCCAGGCGGTGCCGGGCACCCGCGGCGCCGAACGCAGCGTCGCCGCGGCCGACTTGAGCTCGTTCATGCTGTGCGAGACGACCTTCGCCTGGGCGCCCGACGTACGGACCAGGGCGGCCGTCTGCTCGTCGGTGACCGCGACGACCGGCTGCCCGTCGGCGTTGATCCAGGTGCCCGCCGTACGCGAGGTGCCGAGCTTCTTGACCAGGGCCGCACCGGGGTTGGTGGCGACGGACTCCGCCGAGTCGCGTGTCGTCGCCGCGGCGGACGGCTCACTTGCCATGGCAGCCTGCGTGACCATGGCTCCTCCCAGGAGGAGTCCGCCGACGGCCGCCAGCCGTGTCGCTCGCCGGACGGTCCGTCGTCGTACGTGCCTCATGCTTGGCTCCCGAAACCCCGAACGCGCGGCCTCAACACCGCGGGGCCCTCCGGTCGTTGAGTGCCCTCACCTCCATACGTGCAGGGACGCCGTCGTGTTCACCCAGGAGGTGATCACCTCAGCTTTCTCCTACGGAGGTCGGTGCGAGCCGGGACGGCGGGTCGTCGTCGGGCGGGCCGAGACGCTCCCAGCTGCGGGCGTCGCCCCATACGGCCGTCGTGCCGGTGTAGGGGCGCAGCAGTGCGGAGAGGGCGGGGTCGCCGCGGCCGTTCAGCTCGTCGGAGGCGATCTTGCGGGCGATCCCGGCGAGGAAGTCGGCGAGCTGCACCCGAGGGTCGTCGCGGGCGACGACGAGCCGGAGCCCGGCGAGCGCGATGCCCCGCCGGCGTGCCGCGTCCTCGATCCAGGCGATCCGCTCCGGGGTGAGCAGGTTCTGCCGGTCGTGCGCGAGCCGGACGGGGCGTCCGCCGACGCTCCAGTGGGCCGCGGTGTGCAGCACGGAGGAGAGAAGCGGATTGAGGAGCGGGAGCAGTACGAACGGCCCGCCCCGAATTCCGGCCCGGTACGCCAGCGCGCGGGACCGTTCCGCCGAGAGCCGGGTCAGAATGCCGGCCGCATCCGTCCTGGGATAGCGCTTCCGGAGGGTATCGACCGTGTGGAGGAAATCCGCGACGGGCGCGTCCGAGGCGTCGCCGGTGCGCATGCGCAGCAATTGGTTGGCCGCCTCCAGGAACTCCCGCCATTCTTCTTCCGCGAAGGTCCGCCGCCCTTTCCGAAAGAGGGTGAGGGCCGCTTGCGGATCGTCCAGCAGCAGGTCGACGGTCCGGTCCACGACGAAGAACGTCTTCTCGACCAGATGCACGTAGGCCTGCCCGTACAGCGGTCCGGAGGGGGAGAGCAGCCATTCCAGGACCGCCCGGTGCTTCTCGCGCAGCAGATGGTTCGCCTTGTACTCCTCGGCGGGCGAACGGATGCGGTCGCGGATCTCCCGCACCTGGTCTGCCGCGGATTCCATGGACAGCAGCACACTCGCGTGCGCGAACACATCGGTGTTCCCGCCGGTGAGATTCTCCCCGTCCGAACCCGACTCGTCACAGGCGACCTCCGCGATCCCCGTCGCGTCCGTTCCCACCGTGTCCGCAATTCCCGTCGCGTCCTCCACGAATGTCCCGTTCAGGTGATCCCAGGTCACACCGCAGCCCCCTATCTTGTGCCCCATGACCAGGATCTCGCACGAACCGTCCGGTGAACCGAATCCCCTCCGCTTCCTCACCCTCGACCGTCTCCGATGTCGTACGAGCATGAAATGGCGCAGGTATCCGGCGGACGTGCTGCCCCTGTGGGTCGCGGAGATGGACGTGCCGCTCGCCGGGCCCGTGGTCCGGGCCGTCGCCGACGCCCTCGCGCTCGGCGACACCGGCTATCCGGAGGGCGCCGGCTACGCGGAGGCGCTGGCCGCCTTCGCCGCCGAGCGGTGGGGATGGCACGGGCTCGCCGTGGAGCGCACCGCGATCGTGCCCGACGTGATGCTCGGCGTCGTGGAGATGCTCAAGCTGGTGACCGGGCCGGGCGACCCGGTGATCGTCAACCCGCCCGTGTACCCGCCCTTCTTCCCGTTCGTCACCCATCTGGACCGGCGGATCGCCGAGGCGCCGCTCGGCGTGGACGGACGGCTCGACCTCGATGTTCTGGAGCGGGCCTACCGGCGGGCCGTCGAGGGCGGCGGCCGGGCCGCGCATCTGCTGTGCAGCCCGCACAACCCGACCGGCGCCGTGCACACCGCGCAGGAGCTGACCGCCGTCGCCGCCCTCGCCGAGCGGTACGGCGTGCGGGTGGTCGCCGACGAGATCCACGCGCCGCTCACCGCCGTGGGAGTCGACTTCGTGCCCTGGCTGAGCGTGCCCGGCGCGGAGCGCGGCCTGTCGCTGATGTCGGCGTCCAAGGCGTGGAACCTGGCCGGCCTCAAGGCCGCCGTCGCCGTCGCGGGCCCCGAGGCCGCCGCCGATCTGGCCCTGCTCCCCGAAGAGGTCGGCCACGGCCCCAGTCATGTGGGCGTGCTCGCGCACACCGCCGCCCTGCGCGACGGCACGCCCTGGCTGGACGCCCTGCTGACCGGCCTCGACGACAACCGGCGGCTGCTCTCGCAGCTGTTGGCCGAGCGGTTGCCCGGTGTCCTGCACCGGCCGGGCGAGGCCACCTACCTCGCCTGGCTCGACTGCCGGGCGCTGGGTCTCGGGGACGATCCGGCCGAGGTCTTCCTGGAGCGCGGGCGGGTGGCGCTGAGCTCCGGACCGGAGTTCGGCACGGGCGGGGCCGGGCACGTACGCCTGAATCTGGCCACCTCGCCGGAGATCCTCACCGAAGGGGTGCGCCGGATGGCGAGTGCCGTGCGCTGAGCGCCCTCCGCTGGGGGATCGCCGACGTCGCCGCCCGGCCGTCGCCCGCCGACGGGCGGTCGCCGCATGAGCACCCCCGCGACCCGTATCCGCGAACTCGTCGTCGCCCCCATCGCCTTCTCCGATCCGCCGCTGCTCAACTCGGGCGGCGTGCACGAGCCCCTCGCCCTGCGTGTGATCCTCCAACTCGTCCTGGAGGACGGCACGGTGGGCCTCGGCGAGGCGACGGGCGGCGAGACCCGCCTGGAACGACTTCACCCCGCCGCCCTTGCCGTCGTAGGGCTGGACGTCTTCGACACCACGGCCGTCTGAGCCGCCCTGCTGCCGACCGTGCCCAGCTCCCACGAACGCGGCTGGACCACGACGCCCTCGACCGGCTGCACAGCCGCTACCTCGGCTCCGGGATGCGGGGCCGGGACGACACCGGGTACATGCGGCGCGTCCAGCCGGACTACCAGCTGAAGGTGCCCCGGTGGTGACCGGCTTCGAGGCCCGGCCGCTGCCTAGACTGCGCACATGGACGACACATCGCTCGACCGGCTGGCAGCGGGCAAGTACCTGCTGATCACCAGCTATCGCAAGAACGGAACCGGGGTCGCCACCCCTGTGTGGGTGGTGCGCGACGGGGAGACGCTCGGCGTGTGGACGGTCGCCGACTCCTGGAAGGTGAAGCGGATCCGGGCCCGCGCCGACGTCCTCGTCGGCCCCTGCGACGTACGCGGCAACCCGACCGGCGAGCAGGTCCCGGCCACCGCCGAGATCTGCGACCCGGCCACCACCGCCCACTACCGCACGCTCCTCGCCCGCAAGTACGGCCTCTTCGGCCGCCTCACGCTCCTCGGCAGCCGACTGCGCCGGGGCCGGGACGGAACGCTCGGGATCCGCGTCACGCTGTGAGCACGGAGAGACAAAGGGGGCACGGACCGTGCGGTCCATGCCCCCTCGGGTTGTGCGGGTGACGACTCGTGCGGGTCAGGGCGTGTCCACGACCGTCCCCGTCAGCACCGGCTGGTCCGGCAGCGGCTCGGCCTCGAAGTCGGTCAGAGCCAGGCGCGTCGACTCGGCCGGCTCGACCACCTGGTCCTTCACCGTCGGCACCGTGAAGTCGGCGGCCGTGCTCCCGGCCGGGAGGGCCACCCACACCCACAGGTTAGCCTCGGACAGCGGGCGCTCCGGGTCGGGCAGGTCACCGGAGTTGTCCTGCAGCCACTGCGGGTCCACGTCCTTGGTGGACAGCTCCGCGCCCTCGGTGACCGGGAGTAGCCGGACCGGCTGCCAGATGTCCACGTCGGCGGTCTCGGAGAGGGTGATCCGCCAGGTCAGCGACTCGCCCTCGGTCACCCGGTCGGCGACGGGCGTCAGGGTGACCTTCGGCGCCGGGTCGTCGTTCTGCGCGGTGACCCCGCCTCGGTAGGAGCCGACGACCGCGCCCCGCACGGCCTTCGCGAGCAGGTCGTGCTGCAGGTCGTCGCCGTAGCGCGTGTCGCCCTTCACCTCGACCGGTACGTCGATCGGGGTGGCCCCGGGCCGAACCGTGAGCACTTTCTCCCTGGCCGCGCCGGTCGCCGGGTCGACGACGTAGAAGCGGACCTTGCCGCTGGCGTGTCCGGAGACCTGGACCGGGATGTGGTAGGTGCGGGTGCCGGAGTCGCCCTCCTTGACCGTGAGGCGGCCGATGTCGACGCGCGGCAGCGCCGCCGCCTTCACCGCGGGGGTGCCGGGGGCCCAGCCCCAGGCGTCCATGAACCAGGCCTGGCCGGATCCCGAACGCGGGGTCAGCTCAAGGGACTTGACGTGCTTGAGGTCGAGCCCGGCGTGGGTGGCGGCGGCCAGCGGGACCCGTAGTTCGCGGGCCCAGTAGGAGGCGGTGCGGTCGGAGCCCGGCAGCCCGTCGACCTTGATCTGTCCGAGTTCGGCGCGGCGGCCGGCGGAGTCGGTGACGGTCACGTCCAGCTTGGTGCCGGTGGTGTTCGGCGGCACGAAGACGCGCAGCGCGAGGCTCTTGGCCCCGGAGAGGGAGACGGGAGCGGTGGAGGTGATCTTCGCCGGAGTGCCCGGCGCGGACCACTTCAGCGCGACCGCGTTCGTGCCGGTGTCCGTCTCCAGGTCCCACCACCCGAAGTGCGGGGACCTCCCCAGGGCGTTGTCGCCCAGACAGGCCTTGGCCGGGTCGGGGTCCGACCAGCACACCCGGCCGCCGGTCACCTTCACCCCGCCGTTCAGCAGGAAGCCTCCCGTACGGCGGGCGCCGACGGCGTGCGTCAGGACGCGGGCCGGGTCGGCGGAGGGGGCGCGCTTGCCCGAGCCGTCGAGCAGCGGGCGCACCCGGTCGTCACCGGCGACGAACAGCCGGGCCGCGGCGGCGATGTAGGTCGCGCCGGCCGTGTGCTGCTGGTCGGCGGTCAGCCGGGTGGGGGCGCCGGTGGAGCAGACCGGGTCGGGCTGCGGGTCGTCCGGGTCCTCCCAGAAGTCGTCGAAGGACGGCGCCACGGCCTTGCCCGGCGTCCACTCGGTGTTGAAGAAGTTGTGGTTGGCGCCGACCACGTAGACCGCGCTGTGCAGGGCGGCGCCCTTGCTGACGCCACGCGTCCCGTCGAGGTACGTCTCGCCCTCGAGGTCGGAGACGTCGCCGTCGCAGCCGGGCAGGATGGTCGCGGACGGCACGTCGGCGACCGGATTCTGGCCGAAGATCGTCGGTCCGATGAGGACGGTGCCGCGGATCTTCCAGCGGACCGGGCCCCGGTAGCCGTCCTGCGCGGCGGGCGGCGGGTAGAGGCTGTCCATGGCGGCCCGGTTGACGCCCTCGCCGCCGCGCGAGTGACCGACGAGCAGGACCCGGGAGAGGTCGGCCTTCGTCGCGTCGGGCACCGCCGTGGGGGCGTGGCTCGGGTGGGCGGCCCAGTCGGCCCACTGGGCGAGGTGCCGGCGCACCAGCGAGGAGCGCGCCTGTGCGCCGGCGTCGTCGACGTTCGCGTCCTGGCCGTTGATGCCGTTGGCGGAGATCGACACCGTGACGTAGCCCTGGGAGGCGAGGAGCTTCTGGTCCTGCAGATAGCCCTGGTAGCTCGGGATCGACTTCATGCCGGCCGGGCAGGGCCAGGAGATGTCGAGGTCGTCGCTGCCCGGCTGGTAGCAGGTGGTGTGGCGGCCGTGCAGGAACAGTGCGAGCGGCCGCTTCCCGGTGGCGCCCTTGGGTGCGACGACGACGGCCCTCATCTCCACCGGCTCGGGGAAGTCGGGCAGCTTCACCGGGTCGAGGGAGTACTCGCCGGTGGCGGTGCGGTACGAGCCCGGCTTGCCGGGGTCCACGGAGTTGGCCGGGAGCCGAGCCGGGGGCTGCGCGGCTTCGGCCGGTGAATTCCTGCTGCTTTTGCGCGAGTCGTCGGCGGCCGCGTCCAACCGCCGTCCGGAAGCGCGTACTTGCAGGTCGTCGAGGGACGCGCCGGGGTCCAGGGCGAGCCGGAACGTGCGGCCGTCCTTCGCCGCCTTCGGTACGCCGAGCAGCCGGCCGCCCGCGTGGAACTCGACGCGGGCGTCGCCCACCGGCACCCGTGTGGCCGACCGCCAGACCAGCTCGCGGTCGGCGCCCTCCCCGGTGACGCGCCAGCCCTTCGGCAGTGTGCTGTCGGCGGTCGCCGCGGGCGGCTTTGCCTGGGGCGGTTGTTGGGCCTGGGCCAGTCCCGGTGAGCCCGCAAGGGCCGCGAGCACGGCCACGGCGGTGACACCTATGCGCCGGGCACGGATCAAGGGTCCCCTCCTCGTACGTAGGAGTGTGGGCGCCCGTCCGAAGCGGGAGCCCTTCACGCCACGAAGGAAGCGAAAAGGGACCTGTGGGTTGCCTGTGCCGCAGGAGTCTGCCCGTGCGCACAAGAATCAGGCCACGGGGGACTGCCCCCGAAACCATGCTGTCTAGTGCCAGGCCCGGTAAGGCTCTTCGAGCAGTTGGAAGACCGGCTCGCCCCGCACCGGGTCCTTCACCGTGGACAGCCGGACGCGGTCGCCGCTGTGGACGCCGATGAGCGGCCCCATGACCCGGCCGCGCACCACGAACCCCTCGGCCATCTCGACCAGCGACACATTGCGCGCGGAAGGGGTGTTGCGGTGCACCACCGTGGCGTGGCGGACCGTGCCCGTGCCCGCGCTGCGCTCCGTGGAGAGGTCGCTGCCCTGGCAGACCGGACAGAGCAGGCGGTGGTACATGGCGGTCCCGCACCAGTTGCAGCGCTGGAAGAGGATCGTCTCCGTGTCCGGGCTCTGGCGGTCGAGCAGGCCCGCCGTGGAGCCGGCTGCCCGCTGAACGGCGCTTCCTGAGTGGTGGTACACGCTGGTCAACTCCCTGCGCTCGGGCGGAATCCCACGTGCGCGGTTCGCCGTGCCACCGCGCACGGCCACAGCGTATGGCACTCAGTGCCACGCGTAAAGGCACTGCGTACCCATAATTTCGGGACTCAGCCCCGTCCCAGCGTCGTCTCGATCTCCTGCACCACCCGCCACAGCGGCGCCCCGCGCCGGGACACGACCACGACGACGTCACCGTCGGCGCCCACCGCGCCGGGGTCCTCGACGATCGCGGGCCGCACCTCGGCCGGAGGCGTGGACGCGGGCGACGCCGTCGGCGCCGTCGGCGTCCCGAACGCCGACTGCACGTATCCCAGCGCGTGGTCCACCGTCGCGCTCGCGTCGCCGCGTCCGTCCGAACGCAGCCAGGAACGCAGGGCGTTGTTGTGGGCGGCGACCACGGCGGCCGCGATCACGTCGGCGCGGAGGCTGCCGTCGCGCCGACCGGCGTAGCGGGTGCGCAGATACGCGGCGAGGGCGCGCTCGTAGCGCCAGACCACCGACAACTCATAGGCGCGCAGCCCGGGGACCTGCTTGGTGAGCCGGTAGCGCTGCACGGAGAAGGAGGGGTTCTCGGCGTACATGAGGAGCACGAGCCGGGCCGCGTCGCACACCCGTCGCACCGGCTCGTGGGCCGGGTCGCTCAGGGCGAGGAAGGCGGTCATGTCGGCCAGGCACCGCTCGTGGTCGGGGAAGACCACGTCCTCCTTGGAGGGGAAGTAGCGGAAGAAGGACCGCCGGCCGACGCCCGCGAGGGCGACGATGTCGTCGACGGTGGTCTGCTCGTAGCCCCGCTCCAGGAACAACTGGAAGGCCGCCGCGACCAGGGCGTCCCGCATGGGGGGCTTCGCCTCCGCCTTGTGAGTGGAGCTCATGGTCGCCGAACGTAGCACTCGACCGACGACGATGGCACTCAGTTCCCTCTTCAGGGGGAACCGAGTGCCCTGAGAGGTCAGAACCGCTCGGCCGCCTCGACGACGTTCGTCAGCAGCATGGCCCGGGTCATCGGGCCCACCCCGCCGATCGGCGGCGCGAACGAGCCGGCGACGTCGCCGACGTCCGGGTGGACGTCGCCGAGGACGCCCTCGACCGTGCGGGTCAGGCCCACCGAGAGCACGGTCGCGCCCGGCTTGATCCAGTCCGGCGTGACCAGGTGCGCCACACCCGCCGCGGCCACGACCACATCGGCCACGCGCGCGTGCGCGGCGGTGTCCTGGGTGGCCTCGTGGCAGAGGGTCACCGTGGCGTGCTCGGTGCTGCGGGTCAGCATCAGACCCAGCGGACGGCCCACCGTCACCCCGCAGCCGATGACGCAGAACTGCTGCCCGGTGATCGGTACGAGGTTGCGCCGCAGCAGGTCGATGATGCCGCGCGGGGTGCACGGCAGCGGGGCCGGGATGCCCAGCACCAGCCGGCCCAGGTTCGTCGGGTGGAGCCCGTCGGCGTCCTTGACCGGGTCGATCAGCTCCAGCACGGCGTGCGTGTCGATGTGGGCGGGCAGCGGGAGCTGCACGATGAAGCCGGTGCACGCAGGGTCGGCGTTCAGCCGCAGCACGGCGGCCTCCACGTCGGCCTGCGAGGCGTCGGCGGGCAGCTCCACCCGGATCGACGCGATGCCGACCTGCGCGCAGTCGCGGTGCTTGCCGCCCACGTAGGAACGGCTGCCCGGGTCGTCGCCGACGAGGATCGTGCCCAGCCCCGGCGCGATGCCGCGGTCCTTGAGCGCCTGGACCCGGAGGGCGAGTTCGCTCTTGATGTCGGCCGCGGCGGCCTTGCCGTCGAGAAGTGTTGCGGTGGTCACGGGAGTCGACGAGCCCTTCAGGAGAAGACGACGGTCCGGGAACCGGCCCTGCGACCCGCTCCCCGGCATCTCATCGTACGACCCGCGCGTCCCTCGCCCCGCCGCGCGTCCCACCGGCCCCCGGCCGGTGGGCGGGCCCGCCCACCGGAGGCCCCGCCTGCCGGCGTAACCTTTCTGCACCGCTCGTCACCCCCGCGAGGAGACCCGCATGCCCGCCGCCCGCCCCCGCCTCCTCTACGTCACCGACCTGGCGTACCCGGCCCGCGGGCGCCGCTACGGCGACGAGGACGTCCTGCTCGCCTCCCGGCTCCGCGCCGACTTCGACCTGGCCCTGTGCCATCCCCTGGACGCGGCCGCGCTGATGGACGCCTTCGACGGCGTCGTCGTCCGCAACAGCGGACCCGTCCTCGGCTACCAGGAGGAGTACGACGCCTTCCGCGAGCGCGCGCTCCAGGACGGCGTACGCGTCTACAACCCGCTCACCGGCCGCGCCGACATGGCCGGCAAGCAGTACCTCCTCGATCTGAGCGCCGCGGACTACCCGGTCATCCCGACCGTCGACCGCGCCGACGACCTGCACCGCCTGCCCGAGTCCGACCGCTATGTGGTCAAGCCCAAGCTCGGCGCCGACTCCATAGGCCTGCGGATCGTCGCCCCCGACGCGCTGCCCGCCCTGGCCGACGGCACGGTCCTCGTCCAGCCCTGCGTCGACTTCGCGTACGAGGTCTCCTTCTACTTCGTCGACCACGACTTCCAGTACGCCCTGTACGCCCCGCACCCCGACCGCCGCTGGGAGCTCCAGCCCTACGCGCCGACCGGGCGGGACCTGGAGTTCGCCCGGCGCTTCGTCGACTGGAACGGCCTCGCGCACGGCATCCAGCGCGTCGACGCCTGCCGCGCCCCCGGCGGCGAGCTGCTGCTGGTGGAGCTGGAGGACCTCAACCCGTATCTGTCCCTGGACGCCCTCGACGACAGCGGGCGGGACGCCTTCGTCGCCGCGACGACCCGCTCCCTGCACCGGTTCCTCGCCGGCTGAACCCCGCCGCCGGCGCGCGCGTATCTCTCCCCGGGGACACGGACGGAGGGAGACAGCGTGCCGACACCGGCCGAAGGGGGACAGCCGCACGAGCGGCCGGTCCTGGAGCCCATCGTGGTCCTGCGGCCGCGCAGCACCGACGCGCTCGCGGAGCTGTTCCGCGAGATGACCGAGGACACCGCCGCCTCCTACGAGGAGGTGGAGCTGCCGCGCGCACCGGACGGCGTCGAGGCCGACACCGCGGAACTCCCGCCGGTGCCGGCCGGCGGGGAGGGCCGGGCCTGGGACCACACCGGGTCCGGGAAGCCGCGCCCCGCCCGGTCGCGGTCCGGGCCGGTGGGGAAGGGCGCGCGCACCCGATCCGCACCCGCGCGGGAACGCGTTCCATCCGGTTCCGGTTCCGGTTCCGGTTCCGGCTCCGGTTCGGGGCACCGCCGTGCCGCCGTCACGATCGCCGTGGCCGCGGCGGCGCTCGTCGGCTTCGCCTGCGCCCTGCTGCTGCCGGGCCGGGGCGGCGAAGCGGCCGCCCAGACGATCCCCTCGACCCCCGCCCCGACCGCCAGCGCCACACCGTCCGCCGAACCCTCCGCCGACCCGGACGGCGCCGGCGTCCTGCGCGAGGGCGACAGCGGCCCCGAGGTGAAGGACCTCCAGCAGCGCCTGCTGCGCATCCCGAACGTGTACGACCAGGGGGCCACTGACGGGACGTACGGCACCGCCCTCACCGAGGCCGTCGCCCGCTTCCAGGTCTGGTACGGGGTGCGCGGAGACGAGAGCGGCGTCTACGGCGACGACACACGGCAGTCCCTGGAGTCGCGCACCAGCGGCTGACCCGGTAACGCCTTGGAAAAACAACGGGCGGTCGACAGTGTGTCGGGTGTCACAATGAGCGGCGGGTCGGCGCGCGTTCGGCGCCTCGGCCCGCCGAGCCGAAAGCCGTCCCATGAACGCCTCCCGCATACCCGGCCTGGTGCTGCCCGTCGTCTTCCTGCTGGCCCTGGTCGCCGGGGCGTTCTGGTACTGGCGACACCGCGACGACTGAGCCCTGCCCGGACGGGTGCCCCGGACCAGGACGACCGCCTCTGACCGCGACGACTGAGCCCTGCTACCCGGCGTTCGGCGGGACCTGGACGTCGAGTACGCACACGTCGTCGCGTCCCTCCGGCTCCAGCACCGTGCCGAGCAGCCGGTCCAGCGCGGCCGGCGCGGCCCGGCCGCTGCGCTCGGCGGCGCGGGCCAGCCGCTCCAGGCCCCGGTCGATGCTCTCGCCGGGCCGCTCGACCAGGCCGTCGGTGTACAGCACGAGCCGGTCTCCGGGTTCGAGGCGGAACTCGGCCTCCTCATAGCGAGGGGTGTCGCTCGCGCCGAGCAGCATCCCCACGGGCCGCTCCAGATAGCGCGCCCGGCCCGCGCGCAGCAGCAGCGGCGGCGGATGGCCCGCCTGCGCCCACACCAGCCGCCGCTCGCGGGAGCTGTAGCGGGCCAGGACCATGGTCGCCGTGCCGTGCGGATCGCGGGAGTGCAGCAGCAGGGCGTTGAGTCGGGTGAGCGCGCCGGTCAGCGAGGAACCCGTGATGACCATGCCCTTGGCGGTGAACCGCAGCAGGGCCATCGCGGCGACGGCGTCCATGCCGTGGCCGGCGACGTCGCCCACCACGAACAGGGCGTCCCCGTCGGGCAGTTCGATGGCGCTGAACCAGTCGCCGCCCACGTTGAGCCCCGACTGCGCGGGCAGATAGACGATGTCCACGCGCAGCCCGGCCAGCCGGACGGGCTGCTTGGGCAGGGGCAGCAGCGCGTCCTGGAGACGGGCGGCCACCGTCCGCTCGGCCTGCAGCACCCCGTGCTGGGTGACCATCGCCCGCTCGCTGGCGACGAGGGCGAGTTCGGCGTTGCGCTGCGCGGTGAGGTCCTGGAGGAAGCCGTGCACCTCGATGGGCGTGCCGTCGACGTCCGACAGCGTCTCGGCGACCGCCCGCAGATGCCGGATCCCGTCCCGGGTGGCGATCCGGAACGGCATGTCGCACGGCTGCCCGTCGCGCATCAGCCGCCCGACGGCGCGGGCCAGCGCGGGCACGTCCTCGGGCAGCGCGAGGGCGGGCAGCCGGGGCAGCGGGACGGGGCCCTGCGCGGGGTCGCGGTCGAGGATGGCGAAGACCTGGGAGGACCAGTTGCGTTCGCCGGTGAGCAGGTTCCAGGTGGCCCAGCCGAGTTTGCCCAGCCGCTGCACGTCCGCCAGCCGCTGCTCCTGCCGGTCCGAGGGATCGTGCTGGACCCAGCTCACGACCAGCCCGTCGCCGAGGCGGGCGGCCCGCGCCGAGTACGTGGACAGTTCGCCGACCCCGTCCACGACCTGCTGCCGGGCGAACGGCTCGCTCTCGTAGGGCTCGTCGTCGGCCAGCGCCTCCAGGCAGCCCTGCCACAGCGGCTCGTCCGCGACCTCCGGCCAGCACTCCAGGAAGCGCAGTCCGAGCAGCTCGCGGCCGCCGCGGCCGACGGCGTCGGAGGTCCCGCCGGTGGCCGCGTCGATGCGGAAGTCCTCGACGGCTCCCGACGCGGAGCGCAGCGGGGTCAGGACGAGCGCGGCGACCGGCAGCCGGTCGAACACGGTCTGCACGGCGTCCGCGAGCGTGCCGACGGAATCGTCCGGCCGGGCGCCGAACGTCCGCAGCGGGCCCGCGCACAGCCGGGCGACCGCCAGCAGATGCGTGCGCACCGCGGGGGTGAACGGGCCTTCGCGGCGGCGCAGGACGCCGAGGACGACGTCGGCCGACTCCCCGGTCACCACCGGCAGCCAGGCGCGGGAGCGCCAGGTCGAGGGCGGGTCGCCGATCAGCGGATGGCGCAGGGCGTCCTCGGCCGGGTTCTCCAGCCAGTGCGCCCGACCGGAGTCGAGGGCGTCCACCGCGGCGATCCCGGTGAGCGGCGGCACCCGGCTCCACTGGCCGGCCAGCACGTCGTCGACGCCCGCGTGCCCGATCAGCTCCAGCCCGCCGGCGGGCCGCCGGGCGTAGATCATCAGTGCGTCGGCGTCCACGCCGGGGGCGAGCCGGTCCAGCAGGCAGCGGGCGAGGTCCTGCGGGGAGCCCACCCGCACGAGGGCCCGGCCGAGCAGGCCGAGGGCGTCGGCGTCGGGCTCCTGCGGGGTCGCGGCGGGTGCGGCTTCCGGGGCGGCGGCCGGGGACGGCACCCGCTCCGGGGCGGTGCGGGGCGGCCGGGCGAGGTCGCCGAGCGTGATCCAGCACTCCTCGAGGAGCGTTCGCCGCGCGCTGTCCGCCCGCCGCTGCAACTCCTCCTGGGCGGCCTCCGGGGCGCAGCCGAGCCGCGCCATCACCGCGCCCTTGGCCCGCTCCAGCACGGTCGAGGTGGCCGCCAGGTCCTGGAGCCGGTCCAGCTCGGCACGCTGGCGCGCCACCACCCGGGTCAGTGCGGCCAGGTCGGGCAAGGAACCGGGCTCCGCGGGCAGCGCGGGTTCGCTCGTCACGCCTTGAGCATCGCACACGGCCCGGGATGCGATCGTCGTCTTGCCGAACGCCCCCTGCCAGGGGCGACGCCCGTCCGCGACCGGCGGAGCGGGGCCCGCGGTTCAGCGACCCTGACTCTGCTCCACCAGGGCCTGGGTGACGGCGCGGACGCTGCGGGCGATGTGCTGCAGCTGCATGACCTCGGCCGCGTACAGCTTGATCGTGTGCTCGATGACCGACTCGGGCAGTCCCAGCCGGGGCAGATCGGCCCGGGCGGTCTGCAGGGCCGTGCGGGCCACCCTGACCTCCTGCTGGACCTGGAGCTGCGCGTGGCGGGCCAGGAGCACCGGGTGGCGCAGCAGCGCGGGGTAGCTCGCGTAGCGCGCGGGCACCAGCTCGCGCAGCCACTTGGCGGCCGATCGCTCCCAGTCGTAGCTTCCGGGCGTCTTGACCTGGCACGGCCAGTCCGGGCTGATGCGCGTCGTCGTCAGGGTCATGATCATCGCTTCCGGTGTGCGGAGTCGGGACGGGTGGTCCGACGTTTGTGGCGGCCCCGGTCCAGGGGATGACCGGGGCCGCCGCGGGCGCTCGCGCTAGCGATGCCCCGGACGCCCTGAGCGCCGACGCGGGTAGGGGACGGCGGCTTCGGACGCCCGTACAGGAGCCCTCGCGGGCGGGTGCGGCCGTGAGCAGTATTTATATATGCCGTCGCCTTTGCAAGACGTATGAAAACATTCATGCGTGAAATGCACAGAATGATCCCTCTGTGCATTTTCGGAGGAGGGGGGAGGACGGGGAGGACGGGAGGACGAGGAGCGGGAAGAGGAGGGGCGGCCGGTCATTCGCGCAGGAAGAACTGGTGCTGCTCGGCGATCTGCTCGTACTCCTCCAGCCGGGCCTGGGTGCGCTCGGGGCCCGCGTCGGTCATGGCCTGGAGCAGCGCGGCGGCCATCACCCCGGGCGCCGCGTAGGAGTCGAAGACCAGGCGGGAGCCGGTGCCGGTGGCGAAGGTGACGTCGGCCTCGTCGGCCACCGGGCCCAGCGCCAGATCGGTCACCAGCGCGACCTTCAGACCGGCGCTGCGCGCGACCCGTACCGCCGTCAGCGTCTCCTGCGCGTGCCGGGGCATCGAGAACGCCAGCACCCAGGTCCCGCCCGCCTCCCGCGACTGCAGCAGCGCGTCGTAGGCGACGCTGCCGCCCCGGGTCACCAGCCGTACGTCGGGATGGACCCGGCGGGCGGCGTAGGCGAAGTACTCGGCCAGCGAGGCGGAGATGCGCAGCCCCAGGATGGTCAGCGGAGTCGACTTCGACAGTCTGCGGCCCACGTCGATGACCTGATCGGGGTCGGCGAAGTCGCGGCGCAGGTTCTCCAGGTTCTCGATCTCCGCGTCGACCGCCGCCTGGAGCTCGTTGCTCCGGTTCGCCTCGTCCGCCACAGGTCCCCCGGCCAGCGTGCCGAGCGCGATCGACTGGAGCTTCTCCCGCAGCGCGGGGTAGCCGCTGAAGCCGACCGCGGCGGCGAACCTGGTCACCGACGGCTGGCTGACCCCGACCCGTTCGGCGAGGTCGGTGATCGACAGGAACGCCGCCTCGGTGATGTGCTCGATCAGATACTGGGCGATCCGTCGTTGCCCCGGGGACAGACGGGGCCCGTCGAAGAGCGCCCTGAGCCGGGACGTCGGGGACAGCTCCGCCTCCGGAGCGGTCTTGCCCGAGGTGATCGCGGACGCCTGTGCGCGTGCCTGCTGAGGCGATGGCACCGGTGCGCCTCCTTTGTCTCCCACGCAGCTCAACATAGCTCACGGCCCGTGGCGGTCAGGGGGGTGCGAGAGCACGCCGGACACGCCCGTCGCCTGCGGTTCACCGCCGGTAGAGGGTGATCGAATGCCCGACCTCGTCGACGGCCCGGCTGGAGTCGATGAGCTGCGCCAGCCGCCCCCTGGCCTTGGCCGCGGCCGAGTCCGACACGACCAGCAGCCCGCGCACCTCGTCCAGGGGCGCCCGTCGGGGATCGGAGGCGTGGATGCCGTAGTACGACGGCACCCCGCTGCCCTTGTAGACCAGCCACACCCGCTCGCCCGGGTACCGCTCCCGCAGCCGGTCGGCCAGCCTCCCGAGGTCCTGGCCCCAGTCCACGTTGGAGTCGTGCAGCCGCAGATGCGTCTGCGCGGGCCCGCCGAACGCCTCGTTGGAGTACGGCAGGTAGTACGGGTACGTCCGCAGCGAGCTGACCGCGACGAACGCCACCAGCGCCCCCGTCACCGCCGTCACCCACCGCCGTCGCACCGTCAGGACGCACCCCGCGGCCACCGCGAGGAACATCGGCAGGAACACGGCGTACCGCGTCCCGAAGTCCCGCGACCCGGTCATCGCCGCCGCCAGCAGCACACCGGCCGGGAGCAGCACGTACGGCGCCGCGGGCCGCAGCCGCCCTACCGTCACCAGCGCGACGGCCCCGGCGCTCCACAGCGCGAGCATGCCCAGCGGGGTCTTCACCGTCAGGGCGACCGGCAGGTAGTACCAGTGCGAGCCGGTGTACACGTGCCCGAACAGGAAGCCCTGCCACGGCTGGTTCTCCAGCCCGAACTGGATCCGCATGCCGTCCCGGTAGGACTCCGGGAACGGCAGGACGTCGACCAGGAGCCCGCGCAGCCCGTGCACCACGGGGGCCTGCGCCTGCTGCGGATCCCAGCTCAGCCGGGGATCGACCACCAGATACGACGCCCAGACGACGGCCACGGCGGCCGCCGCGACGACGGCCGCCCCCAGCAGGGCCCTGCGCCACCGCTTCGGCCACAGCGACAGCACGGCCAGGGCCAGCAGCACGGGCACCGCGGGCAGCGCGCTCATCTTGGTGGCGAGCCCCGCGCCGAGCGCCGCCCCGGCGAGCGGCAGCCACAGCCGCGGCCGGTCGCCGCGGGCCCGCCACAGCAGCCACGCCGATGTCAGCACAAAGCCCGCCGCCGGGACGTCCAGCGTCGCCAGCGAGCCGTGCGCGACGACGTCGGGGGAGAAGGCGTACAGGGCGAGGGCGGTCAGCGCCGGGGCGGGCCCGGCGAGGTCGCGGGCGAAGGCGAACACCACCAGGCCGAACAGCAGCGTCAGCACGATCACCGGCAGCCGCGCCCACAGCATCAGCCGCCAGGGGTCGTTGCCCGACTCGTACAGCAGCCGCCGGCCCGCCGCTCCCTGGTCGTCGGGGAGGTCGGCGGTCCCCCGGGGATCGGCCAGCGCCACCCCGACGGCCACGACGAGCTTGCCCAGCGGCGGGTGCTCGGGGTTGAGGCGGACGCGGTGCTCGTGCAGATACTCCGCGGCCGCGGCCACGTAGACGGGTTCGTCGATGGTCGGGGTCTGCTGCACCGCCGTCGTGACCATCGCGGCCGCCATCTGGGCGAGCAGCACGACCGTCAGCAGCGGGACCAGCCACGCACGGCGGGCACGCGGGGGCGACTGGGCCGCCCGGGCAGGAGGAACGGGCTTGAGGACCGTGTGCAGTTCGCGCGCCATCATCCGCACCGCGGTGACACCGGCCGCGCGGGGGCGGGAGCGATGCGGAGCGGCGGCCTCATGGGCCCCACTCTGCACCAGCTCCCGCCACGGAGGGCGTTACCGCTTCAGGAGTCGTACCGACAGACCGTCCGCCGTGTACACAGGTACGGCCCGCAGCCGGTCGGAGTTCAGCTCCACCCGGTCGAACTGGCCGCGCAGCGCCGAGGCGTCGATCACCGGGACGGTCGTCCCCGCGGCCGGCGGCTGCTCGGAGTCCAGGCGCAGCGACAGCACCGCGCCCCGGTCGAGCCGGACCCGCCCGGACACGGTGAGGACGGGCCCGTGGTGCCCGCGCAGCGTCAGATCCAGCGTCGCGCCGGACTCCTGCGCCCACGCGCCGCGCACCCGCACCGGGGCGTCGGCGCGCAGCGTTCCGCCGGTCAGCCGCACATCGCCCTGACCGAGGGCGTTGGCGTGCCCGGCGACGAGCACGCCGTCCTCGAGCACCGTGCCGCCGTGGTAGCGGTTGTGCCCGGTCAGGGTGAGCGTGCCGGAGCCCCGCTTGGTCAGCCCGCCCTCGCCCTCGATGTCGTTGCGCCAGGCGTCGGCCGTGTGGAAGCCGCCCTTGGCCGCGTCCAGGGTGACGCTCACGTCGGACTCGAACGCGCCGTAACCGTCCGCCGCCGCGAACAGGTTGAGCCGGCCCCACTGCTCGAAGCCGTCCAGCAGGACGTACCCCGAGGGCAGCGCGGTCGTGCGCAGCACCGCGCGACGCTGCTCGGCGCTCAGATACGGCTGCCGGGTCTCCAGCAGCACCTCGGCGCCCTTGGGCACGGTGAGGGGGTCCTGCCGGCCGTGCCGGGTCAGCACATAGGTCAGCCGGGGCTCGACGGCGCGGGCGTTGGCCTCGCGGTCGGCGTAGGCGTCGCCGGCGTCGGAGTGCGCGTAGGAGTACAGGGTGTCGGCCGTCGTGCCGGTCGCCTGCGTGAAGTAGGCGAGGGCCTGGGCGCGGGCGGCCGCCTTGAGGTCGGCGTTGGCCGGGTCGGCGAGCGTGGCCGCGGCCAGGGCGGTGGCCATGATGCGGCCGCCCAGGACGTCGACCGTGGAGTGCATGCCGGACATGATCCGGGTGTGGCTCAGCTCCAGGGCGCGCGTCACCAGCTCCTGGAAGCGCTCCGGCACGGCGTACGCGAACGCCAGCGACGCCAGGTGGAAGGCGTTGGTGTGCCCGCTGGGGAAGCCGCCGTCGTCGGCCGGGGAGGCGCCGCGCTGGCGCAGCAGCTGCGGGACCACGACGACCTTCGAGTCGTACACGGGGTAGCCGAGCGCGTCGGTCTTCCCGGTGTCGACGACCTGGCTGTCCTCGTTCATGCGCCACGGGCGCGGGTACTGGAAGGCGTACTTGCCGGGGTTGCCCGAGGCGTAGGGGCCGCGCACGGTGTCGACCAGCTTGGCGACCTGCCCGAGGTCCGAGGTGTACGAGCCCGCGCCGAGCGCGGAACCGGCCGGGGCGTCGGCGGGCACGGCGTCGCTGATCGTGGTCGCGGGCGTGGTGTCCGGCGCCGACGTGATCGACGTGACCGCCTTGGCGCCCGCCTTGTAGAGGCCGGCGAGCGGGCCCAGGCCGGCGATCATCGCGTAGCTCTGGTGCTGGCGGTCGTAGACGAACGCCTCCCTGCCCTGCGCCTCCGTGCGGGCGGTGGTGATCTTTATGGAGTAGCGCACGTTGGCCTGCAGGATCTCGGGCCGCAGCGGCGTACCGGTGTTCCACGCGGAACCCGTCTTCCACACCTGGGCGAAGCCGCCGAGCACCCGCACCACGGCGTTGGTCTCGGGCGTGAGGTTCGTCGTCAGGTTCGTCTTGTAGTCGTCGACGAACGGCAGCGGGCTCGTGGCGGCCTTGGCGTCGGCGGCGCCCAGCCAGGAGACCAGTGTCGGGGCGGCGACCAGGGCCGCCGAGCCCCCGAAGGAGACCTTGAGGAAGCGCCTCCTGTTCACGGCCGAGGGGGAGTGGGGCGCGGCGGGTGACGGCATGGGTGTGCCTCTCTTGAGTTCTTCGGCGGTGCGGCCAGAGGAAGGAGGTGCGATCGACTGCGGCCCATGAGCCTAGAGATGACTGATGACTTGTGGGCCGGATGATGCGTATGAGCGAAGATCTACGGCCGGGTTGTGTCTCTTCCGCGATGGCCCGGCGGCCGGGGCATGTCTCCCGGGTGAACGGGTGGCGTGCGGTTCACAGCAGAGAACAGGCCAGTGCCACCGCGCCCTCGACCGGCGGCACCTCCAACCGCCGCGGGCGCGACCCGGGCAGCGCCTCGGCGAGCGCTTCGGCGAACGCCTCGTACAGCGCGGGCTGGTTGAGCACGGTGCCGCCCGCGACCACGACGTCGTCGACCGGCACCCCGCGGGCGGAGAGCCGGACGACGAGCGCGGCGAGAGCCGCACCGGCCTCCGCGATCACCTTGCGGGCGAGCGCGGAGCCGTCGGCGGCGGCCGTGAAGACGACGGGGGCACGGCGGCCCCACTCGGCGGAGACGTCCGAGGCGCCCTCCAGCGCCGCGCCGAGCGCCGGGACCTCCGGCACGTCGAACGCGGCGACGAGAGCGTGGGCGAGGGCGTCGGGGGCCTCGCCGCGGTCGTGCGCGGCCCACACGGCGCGGGCCGCCTCCCGGACCAGACCGGCGGCGCCGCCCTCGTCGCCGAGGACCGCGCCCCAGCCGCCCACCTGGACGGGATCGCCGTCGGGTGTGCGGCCCACCGCGACCGAGCCGGTGCCGGCGACCAGGCCGACCCCCTTGGCGAGTCCGGCGGCGGGGACGAGGAGTTCGGCGTCCCCTACTACGTGCGTGGGTACGCCCAGGAGTTCTCGGAGGGCGTCGCGGATGCCCGCGCACTGGCGTGGGGTCTCGCACGCGTGCCCGCCGACGGCGAGCGCGGCGGGCGGTGCGCCCTCGGGGAGCGCCTCATGGACGAGATCGGCCAGCCAGCGCGCGGCGGCGGCCGGGTCGTGCGGCCGCCAGCCGCCGCTGGCGCGGCGGTGGTCGGCCACGACACGTCCGCCCGTGAGGGCGCGGAGGTGGGTCTTGGTACCGCCCACGTCGACGCCGACCACGAGGGGGCGCGAGGAAGGGGAGTCCAACGGATCCTCTTTCGTCGTTGTGCCAGGGCCCGATCCTGAATATCGGGCCCGGACTGCGACGGCGGGCGAACCGTGACCGGGAGAAGGCGAGTTGGCGCACTTGATGAACTAGGGAAGCCCCGGGACGGGCCTCTGGTGAAGCACGGCAGGCGAGTACCGTGAAGTTCGTTAGGAAGTTAACTAACGAAGTACAGTGCGTCAAGAGTAATCGCGCCCTCGACCACCGGGAGGCCCCTGCGGGCCGTAGCGGGGCGGGAACGCGCGACGTCGGTGCATCCCATTTGCCGCAGCCCGCCGAGACGACCGGCCGGGCTCGCGGCCCGGTACCCGTGTGGGGGAAATTGTGGAACACGACGTGGCGGCGGCCCCCCGCCTGACCGAGAGTGCGAGCGCTGTATTCGCCGTGCTCGCCCAGGCGGGCAGCGCGACCCGGCCGCAGCTCGCGACCCTGGCGCGGCTGTCCAAGCCGACGGTGTCCGGCGCCGTGGCCGAACTCGAGGGCGCCCGGCTCGCCGCGCACTCCGGCACCGCCTCCAGCGGCACCGGCCGCTCCGCCGCCGTGTACCGTCTCGGGCCGGCCGCCGGAGCCGTCCTCGCCGTCGACCTCGGCCCCGCCCTGACCCGGGTGCGGGGCTGCGCCCTCGACGGCACCCTGCTCGCCGAGGCCACCACCGCCCGCGAGGACGCCGCCGACGCCGTACGCGAGGCGCTCGCCGCGCTGCCCGACGGTGTGCCGCTGCGCTCCATCGTCGTCGCCGTCGGCGACGTCGCCACGCGGGACGGGCGGGGCAGCGGTATGCGCCCCGCGACCGCCAAGGCGGGCCCGGTCTTCGACGCCGTGGCCGTCGCCCTGCCGCAGGGCGTCCCGGTGCACCTGGAGAACAACGTCAACTGCGCCGCGCTCGCCGAGCTGCACGAGGGCGCCGCCCGGGGTCGGCACACCTTCGGCTATCTGCGGATCGGCGTGGGCATCGGTCTCGGCATCGTTGTCGGGGGCCAGGTGCTGCGCGGCGCGAACGGCGCCGCCGGTGAGCTGTCCCGGCTGCCCTACCCCTGGGACGACGGCCGTGAGCCGCACCAGGAGGCCCTGGAGGAGTACATCGGCGCCCGCTCCCTGCTGCGCCGGGCCGCCGAGGCATGGCAGCGCGCGGACGGCCCGTGCCCCCGCACCACCGAGCGGCTCTTCGCCCTCGCCGGGGAGGGCGCGGCCACGGCCCGCGCCCTCGTCGGCCGGCACGCCACGGACGTGGGCCGCCTCGCCGCCGCCGTGACCGCCGTACTGGACCCCGGTCTGATCGTGCTGGGCGGCAGCACCGGCGCGGACCCGCAGCTCCTGCCCGGTGTGCGGGCCGAGCTGGCGCGGCTGAGCTGGCCCACCGACGTGGTCAGCAGCACGGTCGGGGACTCCGGCACCGTCACGGGCGCCGCACGGCTCGCGGTCGCCCGGGGAGTCCAAACCGTGACCGATGCCGCGGGGGCTAAGGATTGACGGCCTCCGACTCGGTCTGCCAATGTCCGGACAAGCGCTTTCTAAGTCGGTCGGGACACCGGCTTGGGGTGAGCCTCCCAGCCCGTACACGACGTACGGCAACCGCACGAGGGCGTGCCCGTGCGGTGACGGCCAGGACGGCCGGGGATCTCGCCCCGCGTGGACGACGCGGCCGGGCGAGGCCGCGCCCCCGGAAAGCGAATTTCCTGCAAAATGCACCCGTGCCGCCTCGGTCGGCGCCGTGCTCCGTCCCCTACGACGAAACAAGGGATCGAAGATGACCAATGTGGGTGTGCGGCGCTCCCGCCGACTCGGCCGCGGCGGCATAGGCCGCCTGGTTCCCCTCGCTGCCGTGGCCACGGCAGGTGCCCTGCTGCTCTCCGCCTGCGGGTCGGGATCCGACTCGGGCGGGACCTCCAAGTCGCTGACGTTCTGGATCTCCACGGTTCCGGGCCAGGACGCGGGCTGGAAGAAGATGGTGGCGCAGTACAAGAAGGAAACCGGCGTCAACGTCAAGCTCGTCAACATCCCCTACGACGGCTACACGACGAAGCTGCACAACGCCGCGCAGGCGAACTCCCTGCCCGACGTGGCGGCCGTCCCGGCGCTGGACCCGATCTGGTCGAGCAAGCTGATCGACCTCAAGTCCATCGCCGACAACAAGACCAACAAGATCAACGCCAACTTCATCGCCAAGGACTCGTCCGGGAAGGTGCTGGCCATCCCCTCGGACGTCACCGCGTCCGGCCTGTACATCAACAAGTCGCTCTTCGAGAAGGCCGGCGTCTCCTTCCCGACCTCGCCCGACAAGACCTGGACCTGGACCGACTTCATCAAGGCGGCGGACGAGGTCCGGGAGAAGGCCGGCGCCAAGTACTCCCTGACGTTCGACCAGTCGCCGTCCCGGCTCCGTGCCATGGTGTACGAGATGGGCGGGCAGTACGTCCACGCGGACTCCTCCGGCAAGTTCTCGGTGGACGCGGCGACCAAGAAGGCCGTGAACACCTTCGTCGGATGGAACGACGACAAGACCATGCCGAAGTCGGTGTGGACCAGCGGCGCCGACCCGTCGGCCATGTTCCAGAGCGGTGACGTGGTCGCCTACTGGTCCGGCGTGTGGCAGGTTCCCGCCTTCGCGGAGAGCATCAAGAAGTTCGAGTGGGCGAGCGTCCCGACTCCGGCCCAGCCGGTGCAGGCCAGCGACGTCAACAGCGGCGGCATGACGGTGGGCTTCAACAACAACGCCGACGCGGCCACCGCCGCGACGAAGTTCCTGTCCTGGCTGTACGAGCCGGCCCACTACCAGGCGCTGTGCGAGGCGTCCGGGTTCCTGCCGGTCGAGAGCGGTCTGAACCCGAAGTACCCCTTCAAGTCCGCGGCGGCGCAGGCGGCGTTCAAGCTGTACAACGAGTCGATCCCGCTCTACGCCCCGATCTCGGGTTACTTCAACGGCGCGCAGACGAACTGGGTGCTGAAGGGCAAGAGCCTCACCGAGGACCCGACCAAGACGGAGCTCGGCAAGGCGATCAACGGCCAGCAGTCGGCCGACAAGGCCCTGGAGAACATCGTGGCCGGCTACAACCAGCAGGTCGGCGGCTGATCGTGGGCCAGAGGGCCGGGCGGCGGGGTCGAGACGCCGCCGCCCGGCCCTGGGCGCCCACGTGATGCCGGGCTGATGACCTGAGCCGACAGCAATCCATTCCACCAGCACGGAGTCAGGAAGATGACAAAACGCGCCTCGGACGTGTCCGCGAGCCCGCCCAGGAGACGCAGTAAGTACACGCTTGCGCCGCTCGTCCTCATCGCGGCCAATGTCGTGCTCTTCTCACTGTTCTTCGTCTGGCCGGCGGTGATCGGGCTCGTCTACTCCTTCACGAACTACACGGGTGTGGGGGCGTTCCAGTTCATCGGACTGGACAACTACCACAACCTGTTCGGGGACTCCACCTTCTACGACGCGCTGAGCCGGACGCTGCTGTACGCCGTGCTCTTCGTGCCGCTGAACTTCGCGGTCTCGCTGCTCACCGCGAACCTGCTGGTGAGCAAGCACGCCAAGGGTGCGTCGGTCGCCCGCGTCATCTTCTTCATCCCCTGGCTTCTGTCGCCCATCGTCGTGGGCGTCCTGTGGCGGTGGCTGTTCGGTGAGAACTTCGGACTGGTCAACTACGTCATCGAGAAGCTCGGCGGAAGTGCCGTTCCGTGGCAGTCGAACGCGGACCTGTCGTTGATCGTGGTGGTGATGGCGGCATCCTGGGCCTGGACGGGGTTCTCGATGCTGTTGTTCATCGCGGCGATCAAGAACGTGCCGGTGTCGTACTACGAGGCGGCCTCGCTCGACGGCGCCGGCCCCTGGCGCCAGTTCTTCAGCATCACGCTGCCGAGCATCGCGCCCACCTCGTTCATCGTGATCCTGCTCAACACGATCAACGCGATGAAGGAATACCCGGTGTTCGTCGCCCTCAACAACGGCGGACCCGGCACGTCGAACAACCTGCTTGTCCAGTACATCTACGAGACCGGCTTCAAACGGGGCCAGATCGGCTACGCGAGCGCCGCGTCATTCGTGCTCATGCTCATCCTGATGGCCGTCGCGATCGTCCAGCTGATCGTCAACCGGCGGGTGGAGAACCGATGACAACCACAGACATGCCACGCCCGGTCGACGCCGATCCCGGACGGCCCGCCTCCAAGAAGCGGCCCCGCGGGGCGGCCAGCGGCGGGCTCCGGCGGGCGGTGGCCCCGACGACACTGCTGTGGATCCTGGCGTGCCTGTACGGGTTGCCGGTGCTGTGGTTCATCCTCAGCTCCCTCAAGCCGGCCAGCGACCTGTTCTCCTATCCGCTGACGCTGGTTCCGCACAACCCCACCCTGTCGGGCTACCTGACCGCGTGGCGCAGTGCCAACTTCTCCCAGTACTTCGTCAACACGGCCATCGTGTGCGTGATCACGACGGTCCTCACGGTGGGCGTCAGCTGCTGCACCGGGTACGCGCTGGCCAAGTACGACAACAAATGGCTCAAGGTCTTCTTCATCTGCATCCTGGCCACCACGATGCTCCCGTCCGAGGTCATGCTCGCCCCGGAGTTCCTGGTGGTCCGCAACCTCGGCCTCTACAACTCGTTCGCCGGCATCATCCTCCCGGCGGTGCTCACCGCGACCGGATGCTTCATGTTCCGCCAGTTCTTCCTGACGGTTCCCGACGAACTCGTGGAAGCCGCACGCATCGACGGCGCCCGCGAACTGTCGATCTTCCTGCGGATCATGGTGCCGCTCTCCCGGCCCATCATGCTGACCCTCGCCATCCTGTCCTTCCAGTGGCGGTGGAACGACTACATCTGGCCGCTGCTGATGCTCAACGACCCCAACAAGTTCACCGTGCAGATCGGCATCCAGAGCATCGTCGGCGCGCAGAACATCAACTGGTCGGTACTGCTCGGCGCATCGGTCATCTCCATGATCCCGCTGATCTTGATCTTCCTGGTCTTCCAGCGCTACGTCATGGGCGCCGACATCAATGCCGGACTGAAGGACTGACCGTGCCCACCCCGCTCGACCACGAGTTCGTCCGCGCGGCGGCCCGTGCCGCCGACCGGCAGGCCGCCCCGCAGGCGGCCTGCCCCGACGAGGAACCCGCCGGGGCGACCCACCGCGCTCTGGCACGCCGGGTGAAGACTCTGGTCGCGGCGTACCGTTCCCCGGACTCGGCACTGCACGGCAGCGGGCAGGCCGTCGCCGCCGCGATGACCCATCTCCGCGCCCTGCGGGCCGCGCAGGCCACCACCGGCCTCTTCGCCGGCGGCGACAACGTGCAGTCACCGCCGGACTCCGCCTTCACCGTCAACGACGTGTGCGACGCGCACGTCCTCGCCGCCGCCGCGGGGCCGGAACTGCGCGAGGTCACGGCCGCGCTCGCCGAGATCGCCGGCGCCGCCTCCGGCAGTCTCCTGACGGGTGGGGTGCACACCCCGAACCACCGCTGGGAGCTGTGCGCGGCGCTGGCCCGGCTGCACCGGTCGTTCCCGGACGACCGGCTGCTCGGCCGCGTCGAGGAGTGGCTCGCCGAGGGCGTCGACATCGACGCGGAGGGCCTGTACTCGGAACGCAGCGCCGTCTACGCGACCCACGTCTCCAACCCGTCGCTGATCCTGCTGGCCGAGGTCCTCGGCCGCGCCGACCTGCTCGACGCCGTCGAACGCAACCTCGCCACCACCCTGGACCTCATCAGGCCGGACGGCACGGTGGAGACCGTCCACTCGCGACGGCAGGACCAGAACCACCCGTTCCCGCTGGCGCCCTACCTGCCGCACTACCGGCTGCTCGCGATCCGCACCGGCCGGGGCGACTTCGCCCGGGCGGCGCGGCTGGCGGCCGCCGGCGGCATCGACGACCCCGACCTGCTCGCCCAGACCCTCCTCACCCCGGACCTGGGCCGCGCCCTGCCGGCCCCGGCCGCGCAGACACTTCCGCGCGACCGGTACCTCACCACCGCACGCCTCGCCGCACGCGCCTCCGCCACCGCGCACACGGTGGTGTACGGCGGCTCCGACGTGCCCGAGCACCGGCGCATCCGCTCGGGCCTCGCCTGCAATCCCACCTTCCTGCGTCTGTTCGCCGGCGACGCCGTCCTCGACGCGGTCCGTCTCTCGCGGGGGTTCTTCGACCTGGGCCCGTTCCGCGCCGCCGGCATGCAACGCCTCGCCGACAGCCGCCACCGGCTCACCGAGACCCTCACGGCCGCCTACTACCAGCCGCTTCCGACGGACCAGCGGCGGGACGACGGCGTCTACCGGCTGGTGGACGAGGGACGCTTCTCGGCCGCGATGGCCTTCCCGGACCGGCCTCGGGACGAGGTCTCACACACGACCCGCGTCGAGGTGGACCTGAGGGACGACGGCGCCGACCTGCGGATCGACATCAGCGGACCACGGGTGCCCTGGGCCCTCGAACTGACCTTCCGGCCGGGCGGCGTGCCAGAGGGCGCCGTACCGATCGGCGACGGACGCTGGTGCCTGACGACCGGGCCGATGACCTACCGGGTCGGTGACGACGAGATCCGGGTCGAGGCCGACATCGAGGCAGGCGAACCGCTCGCCGGGCCGGACCGCAGCGACGTACTGCGGTACGACCCGGGTCAGGACTACACCGTGGCGGGCGGCACCGACGCGACGACCGGGAACCGCGTCTACATCGGTGGACATGGCCCGCACACACTGACCGTCGCACTGCACGCCCGCCGGCCCGCACCCGTCGTGTGACCCCGACGATCCACGCCATGGCCACCCCAGGCATGAAGGGTTGATCCCCGTGCACCTCACGCCCCCACCCCTGTACCTCACGCACCAGCGCGGCCCGCTGCACGACCTGCCGGACACAGCCGAGGCCTACGACGCGGTCCTCGCCGACGTCGCCGAGCAGGCCCTGGCCCGCCTCACGCCGGACGGCAGCCTCGAACACCCCGACTGCACGGACGACATCGGCGACACCTCCCTCGGCATCACCTCCCTCCTCGCCCTGGCCTGGGAGCGCACCAAGGACCCGCGCCTGCCGGAGGCGGTCCGCCGCAGCCTCGCCTTCCACCTGGACCAGCGGGTCTACCGGGACGACAACCCCGGCTACCCCAACCTGAAGGTCCGCGGCTCGGGTCTGCCGTACGCCCGTTACGTCCTGGAAGCCGGCGCGCACCCCATCGGCGACTGGCCGAGCACGGCGTGGGCGCTGCTCCAGGCGGTGAACGTGCTCGACGCGGCGGACGGGCTGGTCGACGACGGCCGGCGCGCCGAACTGCTGGAGGTGGCGCACGGCTACTGGCGCTGGCTGACCGAGGCGACCTTCTTCAACCCGCAGGAGGCCGGCAACCAGGCGATCGGCTGCGTCGTGGGCGGCCTGATGCTGGCCCGCCATCTGCCCCCGGACGAGGGCGGGCCGGTCCGGGCGCGGGCGCTGGAGCTGTACGCCGAGAAGATCCGCGCCCACCGGGTCCGCGACCGGGGCGCGCTGCTGCCGCCCGAGCACGGCGGCGCGTACGACAACAACTACGGCCCGATCTCCCTGTCCTTCCTCGCCCAGGCCCACCGGGTCAGCGGCGAGGAGGTGTTCGCCGAGGACGGCGACGCGCTCGCCCGGTACATCGACGCCCGCCTCACCGGCGGCGGCTTCGACAACGGCGGCCCCCGCTACAGCGAGCAGCACTCGGCCTTCGAGTCGGTGCTCGGCCTGCGGTACTTCGGCGCCCGGATCGGCTCCGACCTGGGCCGCTACCGGGGCGACAGCCGCTGGGCCCGGCACGCGGTCAAGCCGGACGGCGGGGTCGACGGCCACTTCGCGTGGATGCTGGTCTGGCAGATCCAGGACACCACGCCCTGGACCCGCACACCCGCGAGCGGCTCCGCACGGCACCAGTTGCGCGCCGGCACGGTCTCGGTGGCCTTCGACGACCACCTGACCCCGGCGGTCGTCGAGGCGGCGGGCGCCTACTGGCTGGCGGCCGCCGTCAACCGCCAGCACGGCTTCGGACCCGTCACCGACGGCTTCCTGCTGTGCCGCCCCATGGGCGAGGTGCGCGTGCGCGACGTCCACGCCGACGGCCTGACGGCCAAGCTCGTCACCAAGCCGGTCGTCGGCCGCGACCACGTCCTTCGTTATGTGCGCTCCCTGTACGTCACCGACGGCACGACCCTGTGGACCGCGGTCGCGGTCGAACGCCTCACCGGCACCCCGTACCTGCTGGCCGGCCTGCCGTACGCCGAGGACGACGGCGACCGGGTCCGGCGTATCGCGCGGGCGGCCGTGTCCTCGGCGGGCGCGGTGCGCCTGACCCACCCCGCGGCACAGGGCGTGGAGTACTTCGACGCCCGCGCCGAACTCACCCAGGAACAGGCCGCCTTCGCCCTCGCCGCCGACCCGCGCGGCTACGGAAACCCCGACGAGGGCTGGCTCCACCTGGTCGGCTCCACGGCGCTGGAGGCGGACCCGATCGCGGACGCGCCGGACGACCTGCACGTCTTCGCGGTGCGCTACGGAACCGAGGAGCCGCTCACGGTGTCGGTGCGGCGGGACGCGGCGGGGCTGACCGTGCGGACGGACGCGTTCACGGCCGTCCTCGGCGGCGAAGACGCCTACGGAGAACCGGAGTTGACGCTGACCGCGGCCGACGCCTGACGCTCACCCCGGGCGGATCACCAGGTCCGCCCGGTCCCGCGTCGTCGCCACCAGCTCGGCGTTGCGCTGGTCGGTCCGCAGCACCCACGCCACCGCCTCCTCGTGCGCCTTGCCGAACTCCTCGTGCCGGGCGACCAGTCGGCGCAAGCGCTCGTCCTCCGCCAGCTCACAGAACCAGACCTCGTCCAGCGCGGCCCGCACCCGCGTCCACGCGCCGGCGCCGAGCAGGAGGTAGTTGCCCTCCGTCACGATCAGCCGGGCGGTCGGCGGCACCGGCACCGCGCCCGCGATCGGCTGTTCCAGCACCCGTTCGAAGCCGGGCGCGTACACGAGGTCGTCGCCGTCCCCTTCCTCTCGCAGCCGTCGGAGCAGGGCCGCGTACCCGGCCGCGTCGAAGGTGTCGGGCGCGCCCTTGCGGTCGCGGCGGCCGAGGCGGTCCAGCTCGGCGTCGGCGAGATGGAAGCCGTCCATGGGGATGTGCGCGACCCACGGCTCCCCGGCGCCGTTCAACTCCCGTACCAGACGCTCGGCGAGGGTCGTCTTGCCCGCGCCGGGACTGCCGGCGATGCCGAGCAGCGCGCGTCGGCGGCCGTCCCCGGCGAGGGAGCGGGCGCGCAGGAGCAGATCGTCGAAGGTCAGTGACACACGACAGAGTCTGCCACCGCCGTCCCGGTCCGCCGTCCGCGAGCCCCGGTGCGCGCCGCCGGGAACCGGTGGGCCGTACAGGTGTTTCCCGGCCGCCGGGTGCAGGTAGGTAGGGGAGTGTCGGAGTGGGCATCGAGGGGAGTGGCATGGTGGGCACTGGGCACGACGGTCGGCCGGCGGACGCGTTCTTCACGCCGGGAGGCTCGTCCTTCAGCGACTTCCTGGCGGTGCACCGACCCGAACTGCTCCCGACGCGCCGCCCGTTCCCCGACGGCGTCCGGGCCGCCCCGGACCGGTTCCCGCACGGCACGACGGTGCTGGCCCTCGTCTACCGCGACGGCGTGCTGATCGCCGGCGACCGCCGGGCCACCATGGGCAACGTCATCGCCCAGCGCGACCTGGAGAAGGTGCACCCGGCCGACGACCACACCGCCGTCGCCTTCGCCGGCACCGTCGGACTCGCCGTGGACATGGTGAAGCTGTACCAGGTGGAGCTGACGCACTTCGAGAAGGTCGAGGGCATCCCCATGACCCTCGGCGCGAAGGCGCGCCGGCTGGCCACGATGATCCGGCAGAACCTCGGCCAGGCCATGCAGGGCCTCGCCGTCGTCCCCCTCCTCGCGGGCTACGACACCACCGCGGCCCGGGGCGCCAGGGGCCGTATCTTCAGCTTCGACGTGGTCGGCGGGCTGTACGAGAAGTCGCCCTTCCACGCCGAGGGCTCCGGCTCCCCCTACGCCCACGGCGCGCTGAAGAAGCTGTACCGCGCCGACATGACCCGGCGCGAGGCGTCCCTGGCCGCCCTGCAGGCGCTGTACGACGCGGCCGACGACGACTCCGCCACCGGCGGGCCCGACATCAGCCGCCGGATCTTCCCGATCGTGTCCGTCATCACCGAGGACGGCTTCGAGCGGCTGCCCGAGGCGGAGACCGAGCAGCTCAGCCGCGAGATGGTCGAGCAGCGCCACACCAGGCCGGACGGGCCGAACGCCACCGCGTGACACGACGGCTCAGTACTGCAGCGCCACCGCCACGTCCCGCCCGATCCGCTCGACCGCCGCGAGGTCCAGACCGTAGTGGACGTACCGGCCGTGGCGCTCCACGCGCACCAGGCCCAGGTCCCGCAGGACGCGCAGATGGCGGGAGACCTGCGGGCGGGTCATCGACAGCCGGGCGGCCAGGTCGGCGGTGGGCATCGCCTGGCGGGCGATCAGCCGGCACAGGCGGACCCGGCGGGGGTCGGTGAGCGCCAGCATGCGGCTGCGGGCGAGCGTGACGCCCACGTCCGGGGCCACCACGGGGAAGTGCACGACGGGCGGCAGGCCCGGCTCGTTCTTCACCAGCAGATGCGGGGCGCCGAACAGGGTGGGGATGAGGACGACCGGCGTACGCGCCGGGCTGACGACCGCGTGGTGCACCTTGTCGAAGACGACCCGCTCGGGTCCGCCCGCCGTGCCGCTGTCGACCCGGGCGCTGGAGGGGCTCAGCGCCGCCAGCGCCGCCGCCGGCCCCTCGTCCGCCAGACGCCGGCGCACCTGGTGCGCGGCCCGGGCCAACACCGGCTCGGTGTCCGCCCACAGCGCGTCGAAGAAGACCCGCCGGCACAGGTCGACGAAGTCGGCGATGTCCGCGCGCAACGCCCGCGGATCGCGCAACAGGTCCTCCGCGAGCCGCAGATGGGGCCCGGCGAGCCCCGACGCGGCCTGCCGCAGCGCGGCCGCCTGCGCCGGATCGCGCAGCACCCGGTCGAAGGCGAAGCCGTGGTAGCCGCTCACACAGGTGTACGCGGTGAGTTCGGCGAACCGGTCCAGCGGCAGCGCGCCCGGCGACGCCCCGTGGCCCGGCGGGGCCGAGGCGTCCAGGCCCGGGTAGAAGGCCCGCCAGCGCAGCGCCGTCCACAGCGGGGCGAACCGGCGCAACCCCGCCCGGAACCCGGGCGGCGCCGAGCCGGTCACCTGCTCGGCCCACGCGGAGCGGCCGGCGTGGTGGGCGTGCCCGGTCAGGACGTGCAGACACGCGGCCAGTTCCGCGAAGGGCGACACGGTGACGCTGAGGCGGCCGCGCACGGCGCCGTCCAGGACGATCACGACCGACATGGTCGGGGAGTCTACGAAAGGCCCGGGGTCACCGGGCCGCCGCGCTCACGGCCCCGAACTCCGCGCGCACCTCGGCGAGCAGCTCCGGATCGGTGAGCAGGTCGGCGGCCACCTTGGCGAGCCCGGTCGCGGCGAGCTGGGCGCGGTCGTGCGCGAAGGGCGTCGCCGCCGCCTCCCGCATCGCCTCCGAGTGGGCGGGCGTACCGGCCTCGGCGATCTGGACGTACGGGTGGACGACCGGGAGGAGCTGGGAGAGGTTGCCGATGTCGGAGGAGCCGGCGGGCGCGTCCGGGGTGTCGGGCGCGATGTCCAGGCCCAGTGCGCGCACGGCCGCGCCGAAGTGCGCGGCGAGCACCGGGTTGTCGCGGCGCTCCGCGTACAAGGGACCCGTCTCGGTCACCTCCGCCCGCGTCCCCGTCGCCAGCGCAGCGCCCTCGGCCGCGCTGCGCACCCGCTCGACCAGCGCCTCGGCCGCCGCGGTCGTACGGTCCCGCACGTACAGGTCGACCGCGGCGCGGGCGGGCACCACGTTCGGGGCCTGGCCGCCGTCCGAGACGATGCCGTGCAGCCGGGCGGTCGGCGGCACGAACTGCCGCAGCGCGTCGATGGCGTGCAGGAACACCTGCACGGCGGCGAGCGCGCTGCGCCCCTCCCAGGGCGACTTCGCCGCGTGCGCGCTGAGGCCTGCGAAGGCGACCCGCAAGTGGGCTGCGGCCAGGGCGTGTTGGGTGGTCACCGACCGGTCGGAGGGGTGGAACATCACCGCCGCGTCGACCCCGTCGAACACCCCCGCCTCGGCCAGCCGCACCTTCCCGGCCCCGCCCGTCTCCTCGCCGGGCGTGCCGATCACGGCGACCGTCCCCGGATGCCCGGGCAGCGCCCGCACCAGGCCGATCGCGGCCGCCGCGCCGCCCGCCCCGATCAGGTTGTGCCCGCAGCCGTGTCCGACGCCGGGCAGCGCGTCGTACTCCGCGAGGACGGCGACGTACGGTCCCGGCGCGCTGCCCTCGTGCACTGCCACGAACGCCGTGTCGAGCCCGCCGACGCCCGCCGACACCGTGAATCCCGACTCGATCAGCCAGTCGGTCAGCGCCTGTTGGGCGTGGTACTCGGCGAACTTCAGCTCCGGCCGGGCGTGGATGCCCAGACTCACCTCGTCCAACCGGGGGCGCAGCGCGGCGAGTTCGTCGGCCAGCATCTGAAGCGAAACGGTCATGGGTCCTCCCTTGCCTGTGGTGACGCACCGTCACCTGGGACGAGCGTGCGCCCGCCGCGGCCGGCCGGACCGCCGGTTACCGCGGCCCAGGTAACCCGAGGCTCACTCGCGCACGCCCCACTCCTTGCGCCAGCGGACGATCTGCTGTGCCGGATCCCCGGTGAGCGACCAGGGGGTGGGGGTGGCCCGGCGTCCCAGGACGCGCAGGAGGGGCGCCGCCACGTCCTCCGCGCCGGCCAGACACGCCGCGTGCGCCAGATGGCTGAGGTCGCGCAGCTCGCCGGGGGCCACGGCGTTCTCCCTGCGGCCCATGATCCAGCGGTCCCAGGTGCGCCGGACGTCGCTGACCGCGCCGTCGTTGTTCCAGTGCTGACCCAGGCCCACCGGCGCGGACCGGCCCGGCGTCGCGTCGAGGGCGTGGCGGTACTCCTCGACGCGCGCGTACTGCACCAGCACCGGCAGCGGGCAGCCCCGCGGGGCCACGCCCGCCGCGTCGCGGGCGAAGTCGTACATCAGGCCGTGCGAGCCGTGCCAGCGGGCGGAGTAGTAGTGCAGCACCTGGAGGTGGCCCTCCGCGCTGTAGGGGTCCCGCCGGTGCAACTCGTCCCACCAGCGCGCCAGTTCCTGCCGGCGCACCCCCGACGGGTACAGCCGGGCGACCGAGATCAGTGACACCCACGGCGTCGGGTCGTCCAGGTACGCCTCGGTGGCCGCCAGGCACGCCAGCACCGCGCCGTCGATCCGGTTCCGGTCGATCTGCGCGCCCCGGCCCGCGGCGATGGCCAGGTTGAACGCCCGGGCCGTCTCCGTGGCCGCGCGCAGCACCAGCGCGTCGCCGCTGTTCGGTTCGGCGGCCAGCCAGCTCTCCGCGGTCGAGCTGCCCGCGCAGGCCTGTGCCAGCAGCCGGACCCGGTGGCCCCGGGCGAGCCAGTCGGGGCCGGTCGTGAGCAACAGCTCCCGCAGGCCCCGCCAGCGGCCGATGACGATGTCGTGCCGGGCGGAGGAGAGGGCCTTGTCCCCGCAGTCGGGGTCGAAGTCGGGAGCGAAACGGTCTCGCGCCATCGGGTTCCCCCTCAGAAGTCGGTCGGGAGACCCTCGTAGGAGGTGGCGTGCGCGGCCGCGCGGCCGTCGGGCGCGTAGTCGGCCTCGACGGTCCGCGAGGCGTCCAGCCGGGCGGGCCGGTAGTAGTCGCTGCCCTGCCGCCAGTACCAGAGCATCGGCGCCAGGCCCGTCGCGAGTCCGCCGACGCCGATGGCGATCGCCGCGGAGTCCAGCTCGCCGAGCGACTCCACGAGGATCCAGAACATGAACAGAGCGCCGAACAGCGGCCACAGCCCGCCGAGGAGGAAGTCCGACGGCGACTTCAGCAGTGTCTTGCGGTAGGCGACGACCGCCGCCAGACCCGCGAGGCCGTAGTAGACCGCGATCTGCAGACCGATCGCCGAGATCGCGTCGGCGAGGATGTCGCCCACCGAGCCCAGCGCGTTGGAGGCGACGAACATCGCCAGCGCCACCGCGCCGACCACCGCGATCGACACCCAGGGCGTGTTCCACGTGCGGTGCACCCGGCCCAGCGCGGATGGCATCGTACGGTCGCGGCCCATCGCGAACAGTGAGCGGGTGACCTGGATCAGGGTCGTCTCCAGCGTGGCGACGGTGGACAGCATCACGGCCACGATCAGCAGCTTGCCGCCCCACCCCGGCCACACCTCGTCGCCGAGCACCGCCAGCACGTTCGCGCCGTTGTCCTCGATCTGCTGCGAGGTGAGGATCACGTTCGCCGCGATGGTGAACACCTCGAACAGCAGGAAGACGACGCCCACCCCGATCAGCCCGGCGAGACCGGTCGTGCGGCGGCTGTCGCGGGTCTCCTCGCTGAGGTTGCTGGTGACGTCCCAGCCCCAGTAGTAGAACGCGGCGACCAGCGCGCCCGACGCGAACCCGGACACGCCGTCGAAGTGGCCGAAGCCGAGCCAGGACCAGTCGAACGGCAGCGAGGTGTCCGAGTGGACGAGGGCGAGCACCGCGAACAGCGCGAGCACGGCCAGTTCCACGCCCGACATGACCAGCTGCGCGCGGACGGTGAGCCTCGCCCCGCCGAGCACCACCGCCAGCATCACCAGGAACCAGGCGGCGCCCACGAGGGTCGACAGCGCCGTGTCGTCGGCGAGCCCCTCGTCGAAGAGGGCGAGGGTCATCGACCCGGCGGGCAGGGACCCCGCCACCATGAAGAGGGTCGCCGAGACCACCAGCGCCCAGCCGCTGAGGAAGCCCAGGAACGGATGGAGGGTGCGCCCCACCCAGGAGTAGCTGGCCCCCGCGTTGACGTCGATCCGGCCGAGTCTGCTGAACGCCAGCGCGATGCCCAGCATCGGTATCGCGCAGTACAGCAGCGCCGCCGGGCCGGCCAGGCCCACCGCGCCGGCCAGGACCGCCGTGGTGGCGGCGATGGAGTACGCCGGTGCGCTGCCCGCGACCGCCATCACCACCGTGTCGAAGGTGCCCAGGACGTTCGCCTGCAGCCCTCTTCCGGTGCCGTTGCTCATGCTCGTGCTGCTTTCCGTCGTGCACGCGACCGGAGCGGGAACCGCCCGACGGCGTAGGGGGGGGTGGGGCGCACTGTTTCTGCGTTCGGCACTGCGTCAGCGGACGGTCACACCGAGTGTGCGAGTGATGATAGCCCCAACTGTTGAGCTTTCAAGATTGACGGGCGGGTAACGTGCGCCCGCCCGCAACTTCTCCCCCAGCCCAGGTCAGTCCCCGATCAGTCCCCGATCCGGTCCAGTTGGCGCAGCCGGTTGGTGGCGTCCAGGGCCGCGACCTTGTACGACTCCGCCAGCGTCGGGTAGTTGAACACCGCGTCGACCAGATAGTCGACCGTGCCGCCGCAGCCCATCACGGACTGCCCGATGTGGATCAGCTCGGTCGCCCCGGTGCCGAAGCAGTGCACCCCGAGCAGCGTCCGGTCCACCGGAGAGACCAGCAGCTTCAGCATCCCGTGCGCGTCGCCGATGATCTGCCCCCGGGCCAGCTCGCGGTAGCGCGCGACGCCCACCTCGAACGGCACCGAGTCCTCGGTGAGTTGATCCTCCGTACGGCCCACGAAGCTGATCTCCGGGATGGTGTAGATGCCGATCGGCTGGAGCCGGTGCATCCCCCCGACCGGCTCGCCGAAGGCGTGGTAGGCGGCCGCCCGCCCCTGCTCCATCGCCGTCGCCGCCAGCGCCGGGAAGCCGATGACGTCACCGACGGCGTAGATGTGCGGCACCTGCGTCCGGTACTGCTCGTCGACCTCGATCCGGCCGCGCGGGTCCGCCGCCAACCCCGCCTTGTCCAGGTCGAGTTCGTCGGTGAGGCCCTGCCGGCCCGCCGAGTACATCACCGCGTCCGCCGGTATCTTCTTGCCGCTGGCCAGCACGGTCAGCGTGCCCCGCGGATGGCGTTCGACGGCGGCGACGGTCTCCCCGAACCGGAAGGTGACCGCCAGGTCCCGCAGGTGGTACTTGAGCGACTCGATGACCTCGACGTCGCACATGTCGAGCATCCCGGCCCGCTTCTCCACCACCGTCACCTTGCTGCCGAGCGCGGCGAACATGCTGGCGTACTCCATGCCGATGACGCCCGCGCCCACGATGACCATGGACCGCGGGACCCGCTCGATCGTCAGGACGTTGTCGGAGTCGAGGATGGTCCGCTCGTCGAACTCCACGCTGTCCGGCCGGGCCGGCCGCGTCCCCGTGGCGATCACGATGTGCTCGGCGCTGATCAGCCGATCCTGACCGGTGATCTCCCGCAGGGCGATCGTGTGGTCGTCGACGAACCGGCCTGTGCCGGCGAACAGCGAGACGTGGTTGCGGGACAGCTGGCTGCGGATGACGTCGATCTCGCGCCCGACCACGTGCTGGGTGCGCGCGGTCAGGTCGGCGACGGTGATGTCCTCCTTCAGGCGATAGCTCTGCCCGTACAGATCGCGCTGGGTGAGACCGGTGAGGTACAGCACCGCCTCGCGCAGGGTCTTGGAGGGAATGGTGCCGGTGTGGAGGGAGACCCCGCCGACCATGTCGGGGCGGTCTACGACGGCGACCCGGCGACCCAGTTTGGCCGCGGCGATGGCCGCCTTCTGGCCGCCGGGACCGGATCCGATGACGAGCATGTCGAAGTCGGGCACCCTCGGGAGTCTGACAGTGCGGGTGCCCGCAGGGAAAGGGCGTAGGGGATTCCAGCGGCTTCCAGCCGTTTCAGCGGTTTCTAGGGCAGCAGCTTCTCGATCGCGCCGGGGCCCTCCTCGGCGAGCTTGCGCCTGGCCCACTCGAGGTTGCGCGGGGTCAGGTCCCGGCCCGTGGCCAGGACCATGTCCTCCGGCGACACCTCGGTGCCGGTGCGCGTGTGGAGCAGGTTGTCCGGGGTGACGCGGTCCGGGGAGGGCCGGGCGGCGCCTGGCTGTGACGTCGGCATGATGTCTGCTCCTCGCGTCCGAAGGAATGTACTAACACCATTCATCCTGGAGCCGCACCCTGCAATCCCGATCGGGGAGATCCCGGTCGGATCCCGCATATCTCGGACCGATCCGGTCCGAGATGCCGGGAAGATCAAGCTGGTGTCCAATGGGCGCTATGGCACCCACCACCGCCGGGAAACCGCGACGCGGGGGACTGCGCAGGCTCGGCGCCTGGTGCGCCCGTCACTTCCTGATCGTCATCATCGCGTGGCTGGTGGCCCTGGTCGCCCTCCAGCTGATCGACCGCGCCGTCGGCGGTACCTACGAGGACAACTTCCAGCTTCCGGACACCCAGTCCGAGAAGGGCCTCGAGGTCCTCAAGGAGCACGACCCGCAGGCCGGCGGCTACAGCGCCCAGATCGTCCTGCACGACGACAAGCAGGCCCTGAGCGCGCTGAGCTCGCAGATGTCCACCACGGTCGGCGACCTGCAGAAGCTGCCCCATGTGCTCTCGGTGCAGAACCCCCTCTCGCAGTCCCCGACCAAGGTCGGCCCGGTGTCGAGCGACGGCAAGACCGGTTACGTCACCGTCCGCTTCGACAAACAGCCCAACACCCTCGGCGACGACTACCTGAACGGCGTCGACAAGGCCGTCCAGCCGCTGCGGTCGGCCGGCGCCGAGGTCGAGTACGGCGGCTCTCTCGGCGAACTGGCCCGGCCCGAGGCCAACGACCGGATCAGCGAGCTGATCGGTTTCGCGGTCGCCGTCGTCGTCCTGCTCATCGGCTTCGGCAGTGTCATCGCGGCCGGTCTGCCCCTGGTCACCGCACTGATCGGTGTCGTCGGCGGACTCGCCGTCCTGGGGCTGCTGGCCGCCGCGTTCACCTTCGCGACCGTCTCCCCGACCCTCGCCACCATGATCGGCCTCGGCGTGGGCATCGACTACGCCCTGTTCCTGATCACCCGGCACCGGCAGACCCTGATGAACGGCGCCGATCCCGCCGAGGCCGCCGGACACGCCACCGCCACCAGCGGCCGCGCCGTCCTGGTCTCCGGCACCACCGTGATCATCGCACTGATGGGCCTGTACGCGTCCGGCGTGTCCTTCATCGGCAAACTCGGCCTCGCCGCCGCCATCACCGTGGTCTCCGCCGTCATCGGCGCCCTCACCCTCGTCCCCGCCCTGCTCGGGCTCATCGGCCACCACATCGACCGCTGGCACGTGCGCACACCCGTCGCCGAGACCGACGCCGAACCGGGCGCCACCCCGCACGGCACCTGGCACCGCTACGCCAAGCGCGTCGAGCGCAGACCCTGGCAGTACCTCGGAGGCGGCGTCGCCGTCATCGCGATCCTCGCCATCCCCGTCTTCTCCATCCAGCTCGGTCACATCGGCGACGGAGCCGACCCGACCTCCTTCACCGACCGGCGGGCCTACGACTTGATGACCGACGCCTTCGGCCCCGGCTCCAACGGGCCCCTCACCGTCGTCATCGACCAGACGTCCGTCCCCTCCGACAAACGCGCCGACCTCCAGTCCCAGGCGCAGAAGACCCTGAACGCCGTGCCCGACGCGGACACCGTCACCCCGCTGACGACCACCCAGGACGGCGACGTGCTGCTCGCCACCGTCTACTCCACGCAGGCCCCGCAGGACGCCGTCACCACCGGCCTGACGAACAGGCTCAAGGACACGACCCTGCCCGAGGCGGTCTCCGGCTACGACGCCAAGGGCTATGTCACCGGCACCACGGCCGCCCAGGTCGACTTCCGCGACATCGTCGCCAGTCGGCTGCCCCTGATCATCTGTGTGGTCGTCGGCCTCGCCTTCCTGATCATCCTCGCCGTCTTCCGCGGCCTCCTGGTCGCCGTCAAGGCCGCCGTCCTCAACGTCCTGTCCATCACGGCCTCGTACGGCGTGGTCGTCGCCGTCTTCCAGTGGGGTTGGGGCGGTCCCGCGCTGGGCGTCAACGGCGACGTGCCCATCGAGAGCTATGTGCCGATGATGATGTTCGCGATCATCTTCGGCCTCAGCATGGACTACGAGATCTTCCTGCTCTCCCGCGTCCACGAGAACTGGCTGCGCACCGGCGACGCCAAGGACTCCGTGGCCCACGCCCTGGAGATCACCGCCCGAGTCATCACCTGCGCCGCGCTGATCATGGTGAGCGTGTTCGCGGCGTTCATCATCAGCGACAACATCGTCGTCAAGATGCTGGGCCTGGGCCTCGCCGTCAGCGTGCTGATCGACGCCACCGTGGTACGGCTGCTCATGGTGCCCGCGGTGATGACGCTGCTGGGACCGCGCGCCTGGTGGACACCGCACTGGCTGGACCGGATCCTGCCGCACATCGACGCCGAGGGCGACGCCGAGAACCTCAGCCCGACGTCGGACGCATCCGACGCACAGGAGTCAGGACGAGCATCGTGACGTCGTCGCGGACGGCGGGGGAGTGGCGTACGACGTCGGCCCAGACCCGGTCGGCGAGGTCGGCCGGATCAGACGGATCAGACGGGTCAGAGTCGGTCGGATCAGACGGGTCGGTGGGGTCGGTCGGATCAGACGGGTCGGTGGGGTCGGTCGGGTCGGCTCGGTCGGTCGGGTCTGCGTCGACGGCGAGGGCGGGCAGGCGGGCCGTGAGGGGGTAGAAGGCGCCGGTCGTGTCCCTGGCCTCCCAGACGCCGTCGGAGGCGAGGAACAGGCGGTCGCCGGCCCGCAGCGGCACCGTCCGCGTGGTGAGCGGGGTGATGTCCGGCAGCCCCAGGCCCAGCGGCGTCCAGGGGACGACGTCCACCTCGACGGCCGTGCCGTCGCGCAGCAGCACCGGCGGCGGATGGCCGCAGACGACGATGCGCACGGCGTCCGCGGTAGGCGTGAACTCCAGCAGGACGGCCGTCGCGAACAGCTCGGCGTGCGCCACCCGCGCCGAGTCCACCACCAGCCGGCGGTCGAGCCGGGCGGCCACCGCCGCCAGATCCGGCTGGTCCAGCGCCGCCTCCCGGAACGCGCCGAGCAGCGAGGCCACCGTCGCCACCGCCGCCAGCCCGTGCCCCCGCACATCGCCCAGCACCGCCCGCACCCCGTGGACGCTCTCCCGCACGTCGAAGAAGTCGCCGCCGACCAGCGTCCCGCGCTCCGCCGCCCGGTACAGACCCGCGCAGCGCACCGGCCCCACCCGATCCGGCACCGGCGGCACCAGGGCGCGCTGCGCCGCCTCGGCGATCGTGCGCTCGGTGTCCAGCTGCACGTCCCGCCGACGGCTCACGAACGCCACGAACACGCTCAGCACGGCCACGAACACCACCGTCAGCACATCGGTCTGCCCCGGCTGGTCGAGCCGGAACGCCGGCACATTGAGCATCACGACCACGACCGCGCCGAGAAGGGCGGTCGCCAGCGGGCCGTACGACAGCACGGCGAGCGGCGGGATGGCGCCCAGCAGGAAGCCGATGTCCAACGGGTCGGGGCTGGCCAGCGTGGCCGCGCAGACGCCCGCGATCAGCGCCAGCGGCAGCGCCCGCACCCAGCGCGGCGGCGGCGCGCCCCGCAGCCAGCCCCGCGGTTCCCCGTGCACTGGTCCCACATCTCCCACGCTCCACCCCGGCGTCGTCCGCCGCACGCCGAAAAACCGGTCGACGCACCGCCCGGCCCCTCCCTACGGTGGGTCCCGCACGCCCGGACACCCACGGAAGGAGGCGAGCGCCATGCGATCCGCCCTCACCCCGCGCTCCCACTCCGTGACCCCGGCGTGCCTTCGCTGACGCAGTCAGCTGCCCGGGAGCGCACCAGTCGTACGCAACCCGGAGGAATCCGTGACCGATCCGGTCATCCGCGCTCTCGACGAGAGCGACGTCCATCTCTTCGACGCCCTGCCCGACCCGCTGCGCGCCGCCGAGGCGTTCGCCGGCGCCGTCTACCGCCCGCAGTGGAAGCGCGTCGCCCTGCGCGACGGCCGGGTCGTCGCCCGGGCCGCCTGGTGGGGCGGGCCCGACGACACCGAGCCCCTGTGCGTCGAGTGGTTCGACTTCGCCGACGGCGAGGCGGACGCCGGCGCCGAACTGCTGCGCACCGCGCCCTGGCAGGTCGGCCTGGACCTGGTCCTGCCCGCCGGCTGGCGCGAGGAACCCGCCGTGCGGGCCGCCGCCGAGGCCCGCTGCGCCGCAGCCCGCGCAGCCGGCCAACGCGAGCTGGTGGAACGGTTCGTGTACCGCTGGACCCCGGAGTGCGGGCTGCCCGAACGCCCAGGCCGTCTGCGGTTCGGTCCCGAACCCGACGACGCGGTGTTCTTCGACGCCCTGCGCCGCATCCACTCCGACACCCTCGACGCCCACGCCCGCAGGGCGATCAAGGAGGGCGGCCTCGACCGGGCGGCCCAGTCGGAGCTGGACTTCTTCCGCTGGTGCCCCTCCCCGCGCGCGTGGTGGCAGCTCGCGTGGACCCCGGACGGCGAGTTGGCCGGCGTCCACATTCCGGCCCACAACCCCTCAGGACCCTGCGTCGGGTTCATCGGCGTCCTGCCGGAGCACCGGGGCCACGGCTACGCCTACGACCTCCTCGCCGAATGCACCCATCACCTCGTCGAGCGGGGCGCCGAGTTCATCGCCGCCGCCACCGACCAGGGCAACTTCCCCATGGCCGCGCACTTCACGAAGGCCGGCTACCCCGTCGTACGGGAGCGGGTGAATTTCGAGGTCGGCTGAGTCTCCGGGCCGGGTGAACGTCGAGGTCAGGTGAGTGCGACGTCGGCTGACGGACCGGTGTCAGACCCGGCTGGCATGCTGATCCGTGAGGCGACCGGCTGCGGGTGACGGAGGCGTGATGGGGTTCGACGGCGAGGTCTGGTGTGTGCGGGACATCGAGGGACGGGAGCGGGTCGGGGAGATCGTCATCGACGACGCCGACTTCCCCTGGCTGTCGGGCCGCTTCGACGCCGGACCGGCGTACGGCGCCGTCGAGCCCCTCTTCGTCCGCGAACTCGCCCTCGTGCGGGAGGAGGACTGGGAGGAGTGGGAGACGGTCCACGCCGAGATCCGCCGCCGGGTGTCCATGACCTCGCCCGACGGCCCGGTCGCCGAGTTCCTGCTGCACATAGAGGGGGACCGGGCCTGGTTCCGGTGGAGCGACGAGCCGTTCGAGGACGACTGAGCGGCCCGGCCGCCCCCCCCGGAAGGTCAGTCGGCGTCGGCCGGCAGCAGGGCCTCGGCGTCGGCGAGGATCTCCGTGACGCGCAGGCCGAACGCGGCGTCGCAGGGGTGCGGACGTCCGCTGCGGGCCGTCGCGATCAGCGCGTCCGCGGCCCGGCCGAGCGCCGTCGCGGCGTCCTCGGAGCTCTCCGGGAGCCGGAACGTTCCGGCCTCCCCCCGGATCTCCAGGTCCGCGCCCGACGCCGCGGACGGGGCCGTCAGACTGAGCGTCAGCGTGCTGGACGCGCCGCCGGCATGGTCCAGGACCAGATGGACGGTGCCCCCGCGGCCGCGCGCCGCCGCCGACACCCGGCGCACGTCCCCGAGGATCGGCAGCAGTACCGACAGCGCGTGCGGACCCACGTCCCACAGGGCGCCCTTCTCCGCACGCCAGGGCGTGGCGAACGGACTGTCGCCCGAGTCGGCGAACACCGACCCCAGCCACTGCGCGTGCGCCGTGAACCACCCTCCGGCGTCGGCCTGTCTGTCGATCCAGGCCCCGGTGTCGGACAGGAAACGGGTGGTGAAGAAGACGACCGAGGCGACCCGCGCCTCCGCCACGGCCTGCACGACGGCCCGGGCCCCCGCCGGCTTCGTGGCGACGGGCTTGTCGAGCAGCAGGTGACAGCCGGCCCGCGCCGCCCGTACCGCGAGGTCCGCCTGCACGTCCGGCGGCAGCGCCACGGCCACCGCGTCCACGTCCGCGAGGAGGGCGTCGACGTCGTCGTAGGCCTGGGCGCCGTGAGCCTCCGCCAGTTCCTTCGCGGCCTGCGGGCGTCGGCCCCACACGCCGACGAGGTCGAGGCCGTCGTGTGCGCTCAGGACGGGGGCGTACACCATGTGCGCCCAGGGACCGGTGCCGAGCAGACCTATGCGCATGACGTGGATTCTCCCCAGTGTCGAGACGACGCGGCGATCGGCGGCCCGGGGGAAGCCGACCGTGAGTGAGCCTCGCACACGGACGCCGCCCGGGGCGAGGCGCCCGGCCATCAGGTGAGACGCCGTGCGCGGTCAGCGCAGGGAAGGCGTCGCGCGACCCGTCAGCAGGGCGTCCGCGTGGGCCAGTCCGCTCTCCGCGGAGATCTCCCGCACCGTCTGCGCGGACCGGATGGTGGTGAACGCGACCCGACCGTCCCGCACCAGACAGCCGTACACCGCGGGCCGGGGCAGGCTGTTGTACGACCAGTGCGCCGAGAAGTAGTAGCCGCCCGTGTCGTGCAGCACGACCAGATCGCCCTCGGCGAGCTCCGGCAGCGGGCGTTCGTGCGCCACCACGTCCCCGGCGAAGCAGAGGGGCCCGGCGACGTCCTGCGGGAGCAGGGGCGTGTCCTTGGGGGCGCCGTCCGGGCCGTAGGCGGTCACCCGCAGCGGCCAGGCGTCCGGCATGAACACCGTGCGGGTGGCGACCTGGCCGCCGGCGTGGGTGAGCGCCACCCGGCGGCCGCCCGCGTCCTTGACGTACTCCACGCGCGCGGCGGTGAAGCCGTTCTTGGCGATCAGGGAGCGGCCGAACTCGGTGACCACCTGGTAGCGGCCGTCCAGCAGCGCCGGCTCCACGGCCGTGAGCGCGGCCACGTACTCGGCGTAGGTGGGGGTGACCATGTCGTCGGCGAAGTTCACCGGCAGCCCGCCGCCCAGGTCGAGGCTGGTGATCTGACGGTGGCCGACGTGCGCGTCGATCTCCTCGGCGAGCCGGTGGACCGCCGTGAGCCCCTCGGCGATCAGCGGCAGCGGGCAGCCCTGCGAGCCCACGTGCGCGTGCAGCCGGGTCAGCCAGGGCCGCCGTGCGAACGCCTCGACGACCCGGGCGCGCATCCCGGGGTCGCGCAGGGCCACGCCGAACTTGGAGTGCGCGGTGGCCGTGCTCATCGCGCCGATGGACCCGCCGCCGACCTGCGGATTGACCCGCAGTCCGATGACGGACGCGCAGTCCGCCGGGCGCAGGGCGTCGATCCGGTCGAGCTCGGCGAGGTTGTCGGCGTTCAGGGCGACGCCCAGGGCGAGAGCCTCGCGGATCTCCTGCCGGGTCTTGGCGGGCGAGTCCAGCACGATGCGGGCCGGCGCGAACCCCGCGTCCAGCGCCAGCCGCAGCTCGCCGGGGCTCGCCACCTCGCAGCCCATCCCGGCGTCGGCCAGCAGCCGCAGCACGGGCACCAGCGGACAGGCCTTGGCCGCGAAGGCGTGCAGCACGTCCGGCACCTGCGCGAACGCCTCGTGCAGGGCGGCGACCGTGCCGCGCACGCCCTGCACGTCGACGAAGCCGGCCACCGGATGCTCCTCCCCGAGGAGCCCTTCGGCGACGGCCTGCCGGACTGCGAGCGCGAGGTTCTCGGTGGGGAGCGACACGGCCTGTTCTCCTTCGCTGGGGCGTCAGGTGCGGCGGTGGTGCGGCGGTAGTGCGGGCGGTACTGCGGCGGTACCTCTCCAGAGTCGCCCGGGCGGGGGCCGCGCGTCTTTGGAGGCCTGCACAAAGACAACCGGAACCTTCGTGTCCACGTACGAGGGTCCCCACGCAAGGGCCCACGCACGAGGGTCCACGCACGAGCTCCACGCGCGAGGTCCGCAAGGGTCCACGCGCGAGGTCAGGGCGCCGTCGGCCGCACAGCCAGCCGCACCGCGAGGGTCAGCAGCAGCCGGGCGTCGGGATCGGCCAGGTCCACGCCGTAGCGCTGCCCGACCCGGCCCAGCCGGTAGCGGAGCGTGTTGGGGTGCACGACGAGCCGACGGGCGGCCTCCGGGACGTCGCCCCCGGCGTCCAGATACGCCGCCAGGGTCCGTACGAGCTCCCCGCCCGCGGCGAGGTCCGCCCGGATCAGATCGTGGACGGGCCCGCCGCCGGACTCCCAGACGGGACGCGCCGCGTCCAGGATCCGCAGCACCTCCAGCGAGGCGCCCACCCCGGCCGCGTCGGCGTGCCGCGCGGGCCGCGGGCGCCCGGCGGCCAGCGCCCGGGCCTCCCGCTCCCGCAGCGCCCGCACGACCAGCACCGCCCGCTCGTGCGACTCGGCGGCCCGCTCCGGCGGCAGCACCGGCCCCACGCCCAGCCACACCGCGGCCCCGTCCGGCAGCGACGAGACGACCGCGTCGAGCTCGCGCACGAGCGCCAGTACGGCCCTCTCGTGGTCCGCCGCCGACGCCTCCCCGGTGACCAGCAGCACGAGGCGGTCGCCGTCCCGCAGGACGCCGGTCCCCGGGCGGTGCGCCGACAGCTCCAGAACGAGGACGTCCAGCGACCGGTCGTCGGCCCGGCCGGCGGAGCGCCGCTGCGCGACCACCACCGCGCAGGGCGCGTCCGGCGACAGCCCCAGCGACCAGGCATGGGTGCGCCGGTCCCCGAGCCCGTGCAGCAGCCCGCGCAGCGCGGCCTCCCGGCGCTGCGCCGTGCCGCTCTCCCGCAGCCGCTCGCGCACCAGCAGCGGAGCCGCCAGACCGGCCGCCGTACGCAGATACCGGGCCGCGTCCGGGGCCAGCGCGGCGCCGTCCGCCGCGGCCCAGATCGAGCCGAGGACCTCCCGCCCGCTGCGCACGGCGACGACCAGCCGCTCGGGACTGTCGCCGTCGGCGGGCCGGTGGATGACGTCCGTCGAGGTCCACAGGGCGCGCAGCAGGCCGCTGGCGCGCAGCTCGGCGACCCGCCAGTCGGGCACCCGGCCGCCGAGGATGACCGTCCGGCGCAGCGGGTCGGCGGCCGGGCCGGTCGCGGAGTGGGCCAACACGCGCAACCGCGTGTCCTCGACGGTGATCGACCCCTTCACGTACGCCGCGACCCGTGCCGCCAGCACGGCGAGCGACGGGGCCGCCTCCGGGCCGCGCAGGACGTCGGCGTCGTCGTGGTCGCCGACTCCCGCTCGGACGTAGGACAGAGCCGACCTCAGCAGCGCGGCGGCCTCCGCCCAGTCGGCGCCCTCGGCACGGGCGAGCAGGGCGATGCCGGTCTCCTGGGCCGCCGCCACCGGATCGGCGTCGTCGCCGGGATCGCCGGGAGCACAGGGATGGCCCGGTTCACCCGGGTCGCCCAGGACGACGGCGCAGGCGCCCCGCCGGGCGGCCTCGCGCACGGTCTCGGCGTTCGCGACCGCGCCCACGGCCAGCAGCAGGATGCCGTCGCCTTCCTGAACAGCACTCAGATCGTCCAGGCCGACGGCGATCCGCCGTACGACGGTGTCGGGCGCGGCGGGCGCGCACAGCAGGCGCACCGCGTTGCCGTCCTCGAAGGCCAGCAGGGACCGCAGGGTCGGGGGCTCCGGGTTCACCCGGCCGAGAATAGGCCGAGAACAATTCGCCGCGCCCGCACCTCGCGCCCGCGCCCGCACCTTGCGCCCGCACCCCGCACCCGTGCCCGCACCCCCGCCGGGGCGCAGCGGTCGGATTCCCGGATTCAGTGGTCGTGCTGCTGAATGCGTTCGGTTTCTTCCATTGGACCTGCGGCCGACGGCCGGGTCACGCTGGAACGCGTCCGGTGCGCCGCAACCACCCCCAGGGGCACCGGAGTTCCCTCGTACCCCGTCGAGAGAGGTCACGCGCCCATGGACACCCGCCGCATCGGAGACGTGGACGTCAGCGCGATCGGTCTGGGCGCCATGCCCATGTCGATCGAGGGGCGGCCGGACGAGGCGCGCTCCCTCGCCACCCTGCACGCCGCGCTCGACGCCGGCGTGACGCTGATCGACACCGCGGACGCCTACCACCTCGGCGCCGACGAGGTCGGTCACAACGAGACCCTGATCGCCAAGGCCCTCGCCACCCACGACCGGGGCCGGGACGTCCTGGTCGCCACCAAGGGCGGCCATCTGCGCCCCGGCGACGGCAGCTGGACCGTGGACGGCAGCCCCGGCCACCTCAAGGCGGCCTGCGAGGCGTCGTTGCGCCGGCTCGGCGTCGAGGCGATCGACCTGTACCAGTTCCACCGACCCGACCCCCGCATCCCGTACGCGGAGTCCGTCGGCGCGGTGCGGGAGCTGCTGGACGAGGGCAAGATCCGCGCCGCCGGCGTCTCCAACGCGAACCCCGAGCAGATCAGGCAGGCGAACGAGATCCTCGGCGGCCGACTGGTCTCCGTGCAGAACCAGTTCTCCCCGGCCTTCCGCTCCAGCGAGCCCGAACTGCGGCTGTGCGACGAGCTCGGCATCGCGTTCCTGCCGTGGAGCCCGCTCGGCGGCATCTCCCGCGCCCGTGAACTGGGCTCCTCCTACGCACCCTTCGCCCATGTCGCCGAGGCCCACGCGGTCAGCCCGCAGCGGGTGTGCCTGGCCTGGATGCTCGCCAAGTCGCCGGTGGTGGTGCCGATCCCGGGCGCGAGCCGCCCGGAGACCATCCTCGACTCCCTCGCCGCCACGGACCTCGTCCTGACCGCCGCGGAACTCGCGGAGCTCGACGCCGCCGTCTGACACGACCACCGGCTCCGCCACCAGCACCGGTCCGACACGACCACGGTCCGACACGACCACCGGGAGGACCGCCGTCCATGGCGGCGTCGTACGAACGACCCCTCGACCACCGTTCCCGGGGCGAGCACTGCACGCACGACGAACTGCTGCACCGGGGCGGCGCGTACACGGAACTGCACGGCGGGCAGGTCGCGTGAGGCGCTGGTGGACCGGACCGGACTGGAACGGACTGGAACGGACCGGACCGGACCGGATCGGACTGGATCGAGTCGGGCTGGGTCGGACCGGGGCGTGTCGGAGCGGGTCGAGTCGGAGCGGGTCGCGTCGCGTCGGATCGGACTGGATCAGCTTGGATCGGGTCTGGTCGGGTCGGGTCCGGTTGGGCCGACCGGGTTGGGCCGGTCCGGCTGGATTGTGACCCCAGCGGGTGACATGAGCGCTCCGTACGCATGATTCGCCCAGGTCCGGGCACACGCTGCGCAAAAACCGAGAGAGGGGCGCTCGTGATCGTTCCGGACCCGAAGGTCGCCAGGACGTTGCTGACCCGGTACGCGACGCTGAGGATCGCTCAGGCGGAGAGGGAGACGCCCTACGCGGCGCGTGAGCTGGCGGACGTGATGTACACGCTGTGCATCCTCATGGGCACGGCCGACGTCCGGGAGGCGGTCGCCGCGGCGGACGTGCTGCTGGAGCAGGCCGGCGCGGCGCAGATCCCGGCCCAGGCGGCGGCGCAGGCCGGGGCGACCGAGCAGGGGATGTCCCTGGTGGTCTGACCCGGCGTTCCGACGGCGTCCCGGCGCGGCTGGGCTCATCCCGAGCTCCAGCCGCGCCGGCGCGCGTCACGAGGCCGCGCCGCCACGGCCGTACGTCATGAGGCCGCTGAGCCGCAGCTCTCGGCGGCCCGGGGAGTGCGCTGAGGGGGCGGGCCGGCCAGCCACTCCGCGATGGTGCGGGCGATCGGCTGCCCGGTGTCCACCTCCACGAAGCCGAACTGGCCGGACTGGTTGCACTCCAGGAACCACCAGGTCCCGTCGGAGTCCTCCGCGAAGTCGAAGGCCCCGTAGGACAGTTCCGCCTCGCGCAGATACTTCCGGACGGCGTCGGCCAGCCGCGGTGGGGCGTCGGCGGGCCGCCACGGCGTGTCGGAGGGCGCGAAGCGCACGTCCACCACGTCGGGGTCGCCGCCCGGGACGGTGTCCTTGCGGGCGGCCAGGATCCGGTCGCCCACCGCGGTCAGCCGTATGTCGGCCCGCTTGGCGACCCGGCGCTGCAACAGGGTCGGCCCGTAGGCGACCGCGGCGAAGTCGGCGCCCGGCGGGACCCGGGTGGTGGGCACCGCGCGCGGCGGGTCCTGCGGATGGGCCCCGGACACCGGCTTGACCACCAGATCCGGGTAGCGCTCCGCGAAGTCCCGCGCGGCCTGCGGGAACGTCGTGATGAGGGTCGCCGGAACGGGCAGCCCGCTGCGCTGCGCGAGCCGCAGCTGCCAGGGCTTGTGCCGGGCGCGCCGGGCCGCGTCGGGATGGTTCATCCAGCGCGCCCCGGTGCCCCGGAGCATCCCGTACAGCGCCTGCGAGGCCTCCTCCGTGAGCCACGCGGACGGTTCGGGCGCCCGGGCCGCCGCGGTCCCCGGCCGGCGGACCCAGACGGATCGCAGCCCTTCGAGGCTCACCAGCCGCCCCGCGGAGGACAGATGTCCCCGGAAGGCGCCGTGGACGAACTCCCCGGAGAGCGCCACGGTGCTGGTGAGATCGGCGGGGTCCAGCCGTACGACCGGGACGCCCGCGGCGTTCAGGTGCACGACCACCATGTCCGCCGTGACGTCCTCTTCACAGGTGAGTATGAGCACGGTCATCGTCGTCGGCCCGTGCTCAGTCGTCGAAGTGGGTCTTGGAACCCGCCGTCGACGTCGTCGTCCCCAGCTCTCTCAGCAGGGCGTGGTCGCGGGCGGCGATCCGGCCGTCGAGGAGTACGTTCAACTGCAGTCCGGGGTCGTAGGCATACGGAGTGGTGAACTCCAACTCCGCCGCGGGGCGTGCGTAGTTGAGCGTGAACGGTGTCATCGTCTCTCCCTCGTCGATACTGCCTCGATCAAGCGGTGCCGCTGTGCGACGTCACTCGGGCCCGCTGCATTGGTGCCACCTTCAGTCACTTATACGAATCGAACGGGTGGTTGGTTTCCTTACTCTCCGTGATCATCGGCGGGTCGGGGCCGGAGCAGGGCGCGGAGCAGCGGAGATGGAGGTCGAGCGGGGGTGAAAACGTCTTGCCGGACGGTCAGTTGAGGGTCCCGGAACGGTCGGATCCGAGGCTTTCGGGAGTCTGACGCAGGGAGCGCAGGGCCAGCAGGAGGACCCCGATGTCGTCCAGATAGACGGGGTCGGGCAGCAGGTCGGTCGGGAGCACGAAGTACAGGACCGCGCCCCAGAACACCCAGCGCGGCCCGGTGGGAAGTCCCGCTCGTCTGAGGCCCTTTCGGGCGCGGACCAGCCGTACGAGAACGGCGGCGGCCACGGCGAACAGCGCCACGGCGAGTGTCACGGCGACGACGATGAGCGTGGTGGTCGCTTCCACGGGCCCTCCCTGTACGGTCCGTCGCGAGGTGTCGGCCTTCTTGCGCGGCTCTCACCCTGCATTCGATTTTCCCGTTTTCGGCTCCCGAATTCCCCTTTACCGCCGGTTTACCGCGCCGGACGGACGGAACTTCAGTACCGAAGGGGCGTGAGGCCCGCGGTCGCGCGCCGGTCGGACGGCCTCACGCGGGTGCCCCGGACGGCCTCACGCGGGTGCCTCGGACGGCCTCGGCCGACCTCACACGGGTGCCCCGTTCGAGTGGCGAAGTGTGGCATATGTCCGTAGTAATGGTCAGCGTCACGTCGCGTGTCGCATCTCGGGGGGCGCAGGGCGACCGCAGCCATCGGAGAGAGACAAGCGTGATCACCCGCTCCACCCGGCCCGTACCGGACCGTTCCGTCCCCCACCTCACCGGCGCGGCGAACGCCACCGCCGTCTTCCCCGGCACGGCGCCGACCGCGCCCGCACCGGAACCGGACGCGGCCCAGGCGGACGACGCCGGCCCCGCGTACCCCGATCCCATCGACGGCCTGCTCCGCGTCGCCGCGGCGCATCTGCCGCTGGAGGACGTGGTCCGACTCGTCACCCTGCTCGAACAGTCCACGGAGTGCACGGACGCGGCGGCCGACGTGCTGCGCGCGGCCGGCGCCGAACGGCCCCTGGAGGACGTGTCCCGGCTGGTGGCCGTGCTGTCCCGGCCGCCGCACCACGCGGAGCACGCCGACCGCATGATCCGCGCCGCGGCGGAACGCCGTCCCGTGGAGGAGGTCACCCGGCTCATGGCCCTGCTGTACCGGGCGCCGCTGGAGCAGCACTGCGGCGACGAGGCCGTCCGCACGGCGGCCACCCGCCGGCCGGTCGAGGAGGTCGCGGAGCTCATCGGACGCCTCGCACGACAGCGGGGGGGGCGGCAGGGGCCGCGCCGCCGCCCACGCTGCTGTCCGCATCGTCGTCCCCGCCGCCGCGGCGCTCCGACGCGCTCGTGCCGTGGACGGCCTGGGCCGCCGTCCTGGCCCTGGCCCTGTGCGGCGCCGCGCACCTGCCGGTCCATCGGGACGGCGTACCCCTCGACGTCCTCGCGGCCGCGTTCGTCCTGTCCGGCCTGTGCCTCCTGTCGGCCCTGGCCCTGGTGCTGGTCCGCAGGCCCGCGCTGCCGCTGCTCGGGGCGGCCGTGCCGGCTGCGGCGCTGTTCGCGGCAGCCCAGCTGCTCGCGGGCCGCGTCGAGGCGGCCTGGCTGCCCCGCTTCACGGCGGCGACACTCGTCCCACCGTGGATCGCCGCCCCGACGGCGGCGGTGGCCGTGCTGACGGCCCTGCTCGCCCTGCTCGTCCGTCTGTACGCAGGCAGTGCGGAGGCCGTACGGCGACCGTAGGCGCGCGGCCGGCGGTTCTCCCCGCAACGACGCAGGGCTGACGTCACGCTGACGTCGAACTGACGTCGGTTCGGTGACCGGATCCGAGCCGGCGGGCCTGCCTCAGGCCCGTCGGCTCACCGGCCGGTCGTCTCCGGTCCGTCGCCGGTGGTGACGTCCCGCTCCGGCGAGTGGTCCGCCGTGGAAGGGGACGTGGAAGGGGACGCGGACGTAGGAGCGGATGTGGACGCGGCTGCGGAGGCTGCCGTAGCCGTCGGGGCCGGGCGCAGCCCCTTGGCCGTGTCCCGGAGGCGCTCCAGCGTCCGGCCCAGCTGCTGGAACGGCGAGCCCCCCGGCCTGGTCTGCGGCTGACGGGGCTGCCCGGCCTCCCCGGCTTCCGCGGCCGCCTCCCGGAACGCCTCCAGCGCCTCGTGGGCGTGTTCGGCGGCCTCCCGGTACAGGTCCCGGGACTGGGTCATCGCCTCCAGCGCCTCCTTGTACCTCGCGACGAGTCGGCGCTCTTGGTCGAGTTCCTCCTCCAGGGTCAGCAGCAGCCACTGCTCCCGCAGGACGGTCAGCGCGGCGTCGGCGCCCTCCGGCGGCGGCTTGGGCAGGGCGACGAACCGCTTGACGGCGTCCAGCAGTTCGGTGGGGTGCGTGCCGTCCAGGAACACGCTGCGCACCGAGAAGTCGGCGGCGTCGTAGGCGTCCGGGGCGGGGATGCCGGGCAGCACCAGTGCGCCGCCGCGCGGCACTTCCACCCCGGACTCCCGCAGCGCCCAGTTCAGGGTGCGCAGTTGGTGCGGGGCCGCTCGGTGCTCGATCACCCGGTGGTGCAGTCCGGGCGGCAGCAGCGGGACCAGGGTGCGCCGGCCCCGCTCGTCGGGCGTCATGGCCTCGTGGACGACGATGTGCACCGTCCAGGTGTCCCGCAGGGCGTCCCGGAGCGTGCGCCGCAGTTCCTTCTCGTCCGTCGGCAACGGGTTGACGTCGAGGAAGCGCAGCCCGGTGACGGTCTCGTGCCCCCACGGGGCGTCGGCCCCCGCCTCCCAGGGCCAGAACAGGGCGGCGGGCGACGGCCACCGCAGGTCCCAGGGCTGCTCGGCCTCCGCGACCAGCGTCCATTCCTGGCCTCGGCCGGACCACTCCGCGAGCGTGAGCCGGGCGCGCACCGTCACCTCCTCCGGCACCTGCCACCGGGCCTCGAAGGCCGTTTCTCCTGCGGCGGTCTCGGATTCGGGCAGCTCCAGGAAGTCCTGGAGGGCTCCGCTCTCCTTGAGGGCCTGGAGATTCTTGCGCAGGACGTCCGGCGCGGCGGGGCCGGTGTGGCGGCCTCGGGTCTGCCACACCGTGGCGGGAGTCGAGGGCGGGGCGGTCGAGGAGATGTGCATGAGTCCATTCGTGAGGGCGATGGCGACGTCGGCGTGGGAGAACCAGTATCGCCCGCCGCGGGCGATGGGCGATCAAGCGGGGGTGCCCGGTCCAGGAGCGCCTGCCCAGCCGCGGCGCGGGCTACGCATCCCACCGGGCACCGATCCGTACGGGGCGCGCGCGGCCCGCACGGGGTGCGCTCCGTTCACCACGGTCGCCCACCCCGCACTCATGGGCGGGCCGCGCTCCCGGGCCCGAGAATCGATCGGACAGGGCTCGCCCACCATCCGCGTCGGGGCGAGCCCTGCCCGTTCGTCCGGGACGACCCCGAAGAGAGAACGGGGGTAAACCCCCATGGGAATGGGGTTGTTCCCCGGATGGGCGGGGCGGGCGTGATCGGCGAGGCTCGTCCACATGAAGCAGATGAGGAAGCAGAGCAAGAGGCACAGCAAGAAGCAGTTCACGAGGACCGCCGCCCTGGCGACCGCGTCCGCCTCCGTCGTCGTCCTGGGTCTGGTCGCGCCGGTCGCCGCGTCCGCCGCCTCCACCGCGTCCGCCGGGCCTCTCGAGTGGAGCGAGTGCGAGGGAAGCGGGCTCGATCCCCGACAGGAGTGCGCGACCGTTCTCGTACCGATGGACTACGCCGACCCCGGCGGCCCGAAGATCGGCATCGCCGTCTCCCGCATCCCGGGCGAGAAGCCCGGGGCCCGCCGCGGGGCGCTGCTCCTGATCCCCGGCGGGCCCGGCGGCTCCAGTCTCGCCGACCCGTCGCAGAAGGGGCAGCGGTTACCCCAGGGCGTGCGGGACGCCTACGACCTCATCGGGTTCGCCCCGCGCGGCAACGCCCCCTCCGCCCCCGTCGACTGCGGCCTCGACCACGCCGACCTGGCCCTGTCCAGGCTGCGCCCCTGGCCCGCCGCCGACGGATCCGTCGCCGAGAACATGGCCACGGCGCGGCGGACGGCGGACGCCTGCGCGCGCAACGGCGGGGAACTGCTGCGGCACATCAGCACGGCCGACAACGCCCGCGACATCGACCGCGTCCGGGCCGCGCTCGGCGAGCGCAGGATCTCCGCGTGGGGCGTCTCGTACGGCACGTACGTCGGCGCCGTCTACAGCGAGCTGTTCCCGCACCGCACCGACCGGATCGTCCTGGACAGCAATCTGGACCCCACCGGCGACTTCGGCCGCACCCAGGTCTCCCGGGCCTGGCTCGCCGGGTTCGAGCAGGGCGTGGAGGACGTGTTCGCCGAGTTCGCGAAGTGGGCCTCCGAGCCCGGCAACCCCGACCGGGTCGCGGACACCCCGGCCGAGGTGCGGTCGGTCTTCCTCGGCCTGGCCGCGCGGCTCGACCGCACACCGCTGCCCTGGCCCGGCGCCAACCCCGAGGTGCTGAACGGCACCACGCTGCGCCAGACCATGCTCGACTCCTTCTACGACCCCGACGACTTCCCGACACTGGCCCGGGTGATCCGGGCCGGGCTGCAGGGCGCCGTGCCGCCGGCCCCGCAGACGCCCCCCGAGTCGGTGCTGCAGAACGCGGTCGCGGTCGGCGCGGCGACCATCTGCAACGACAGCGCGTGGCCCACCTCGGCCGCCGTGTACGAGAAGGGCGTCGCCGAGAGCCGGGTGAAGTATCCGCTGACATCGGGCATGCCGAGGAACGCGATGGTCTGCGCCGCGTGGCCCCGCCCGCGGCAGCAGCCGGTGCGGATCACCGGCCGGGGGCCGTCGAACATCCTGCTCGTGCAGAACGAGCGTGACGTGGCGACCCCCCTCGCCGGCGCGCGCAAGCTCCGCGCGGCCCTCGGCGACCGCGCCGTCATGGTGACGGTGAACGCCACCGGCCACGACTCCTATTCAGGCAACGGCAACGCGTGCGGCGACGAGACGGTCTCGCTCTTTCTGTCGAAGGGTGAACGCCCGAGCCGGGACGTCTACTGCGAGTGACGTACGGCCGTCGCCTTCGACGTCACATCTCCAGGCCGACCTCGATGCGCTTGAGCGAGTGGCGGGCCAGGGCGAGGTTGCTTCGGGAGCGGTCCAGGGCGAGGTAGAGGAAGAGGCTGCCGCTGGTGCTGCTGAGGGGGCGGATGAGGTGGTACTGCGCGCCGAGGGTGATGAGGATGTCCTCGACGGTGTCCTGCATGCCGAGCAGTTCGAGGGTCCGCGCCTTGGAGCGGACGACCTCTGTGTTCCCCGCGGCGGCCACTTCCAGATCCAGTCCCTGGCCGCCCCCGAGGGTGCCCAGCGACATGCCGCTCTCGTAGTCGACGAGAGCGACGCCCAGTGCGCCGTCGATCGTCATTGCTTCCTTGAGCGCGGTCTCGATGTTCATCGTCAGCCCTTCGGTCTGTGCGGTGGTGCTGTATGACGGCGTGTCAGAAAATGAGAACTGGATGCCCTGTCCCGACTCTTTCGAAATAAACTACGGTGCTTTTAGTCGCCATGTGAAGCTTCAGTGAAAGGGCGTCCCGTTGTCATCAGTCGAAGCCTCCCTACGGCGTCTGCTCGAAGTACCGGGCGTCACGGGTGTCTCGCTCATCGACGCGGTCACGGGACTGACTTACGGCGAGGCGGGCGCGGGCGGGCTGGATCCGGTCGAGTGCAGCCGGATCGTCGGGCTCGTCGGCGACGGGCTCTGCACCGCCGGTGCGCAAGGGGAGTTGGAGAGCGTCGTGATCACGGGAACCACGCGCCAACTCGTCGTGGCGTCCATCGCCCGGAGCGGCGATCCGCTTCTGCTGGCCGCCGTGCTGGAACGGAGCCAGACCAACCTCGCCCTCGTACTGCATCACGTGGGCCTCTACGCCGAGGGGGTCGCGGCATGAAGGTCCCTGCCGGCAACCCGCGCAATCTTCCTGCCCTCCTCGCCGCCCTCCACGAAGACAAGCGCACGGTCGCGGTGCTCGTGCCCGGAACACCCGGGGGCGCCATCCATGTGCGCGAGGGGATGATCGTCGCCGTGGACACGCCCGGCGCTCCGAGCCCGCAGTCGACGCTCGTCAAGTCCGGCCGGGTCGAGGACGGGGCGTGGGCGGCGGCCTGGGCGGCGAGCGGGCCGCAGGAGTACTCCCTGCGCGACGAACTGCAGGCCCGCGGCCTGCTGACACCGCAGGAATTCGAGATCGCCTGCACAGCCGCCGTGTTCGACGGCGCCTTCGCCCTCGCGCTCGGCCCAGGCAGCGACTGGGAGGTACGCGACCCGGTCCCGACGGTCGTCGTGGGCCGGGCCTTCGCGCCGCACGTCGTCGCCGCCGAGACCACCCGCCGCCTCGCGGCCCTCACCCATCTGTGGGGTTCGCCTGCGGAGTTCGCCCGCACCCGCATCCGGCCGACCGACGCTCCCCGCCCCGCACTGTCCCCGCGGTACACCGCTGTGCTGGACGCGGCGAACGGCCGCCGTACCCCTCGTGACCTCGCCTTCGCCCTCGGGCGCGGGACGTACGCGGTGATGCTCGACCTGGCCCGTCTCCGCACGCTCGGTCTCGTCCACCACGACATGGAAGCGGCGGCCGGTCGGCCGAGCACCGCACCCCGCCTGCCGGGCCCCCGGTCCGGCGGCATCACCCCGGCCTCGGGCGCTCCGCTACCGCAGCGCACTCCCGGAACACACCACCCACATCGATCGGATACGGTGTGAACCCTCGTAGGCGCAGGAAGTTCAAACAGAGAAACCTCGCGCTCTCCAGGTCGCTGCGACTCGGTCGAAGTCACGCAGGACCGTCGTCCCCGCTGCCGCCCCTGCCCGCTCGCCGACCCGGCGCGGCGACCGGCCCGCGGTCCCTCCTCCCGAGCATCGAGGAGCACCAACCCGAGACATCCGTCCTCCAACGCGTCCGCGCAGGCCTTGAGTCACTGTCCTGAACCGTCACGCGCGCGACGCGGACGGCAACGCCCACAAGCCAGGAAACCGATGTCCGAGATTCAGCAGCCCGAACCACTCGTCGAGGTCCTCACGGCACTGCGCGAAGGCGTGATGGGCGTGAACGAGACGGTGATCTCCACCGTCGACGGCCTCCTCGTCGCCGCCGACGTCGACGCCGTGCACCCGGAGTCCATCGCGGCGTTGTCCGCCGCCACTCACAGCCTGGCGCTGCGCATGGCCCATGAGGCCGGGGGCACGGGACTGCGCGAAGTGGCCACACGCAGCGCGGATCGGCACGTGGTCGTCCAGGCGATCAACGCACGCGCCCTCCTGACCGTGCTCGGCGACGACGGCCTCGACCTGGCCCGTCTCCAACGTGACATCCACACCACCATCGAGCAGCTCGCCAAGATCCTGGAGTCCGACAGCCCGTCATGAACCACCCGCTGCACACTGCGGGTCCCGAGACGGTCGCGCGCGCGGACCCATGGGCGGGCCGCCGTCTCGTGGCCGAGCTTCCGCCGGGGCGTGCCGACCGCCCGGGCGGGCGTCGCGGTCGCAGAGATCAGGCCACCGTGAATCCGTCGAACGTGGCGATGCCCCGTGCGCCGTTCCAGCCGTTGGCCGCGGTCATGAAGACCCCGACGTCCTGTGCGGCGGCTGCGCCTCCCGGTGTGGCCGTGCCCACCGTCGTCCAGGTGACGCCGTCCGTGCTGGCCTCCCCGGTGTACGAGCCGCCGGACCTGGTCAGCCGCAGCCGCACCGGCGCGGTGAAGGAGCCCGACAGCGCGATCGAGTCGAAACGGCCGTCGCCGTCGGCATCCCAGCTCAGCGCGCAGCCGTTGGACGGTGTGACCGCCAGGTTCACATAGCCCGCGCTCCCCTGAGCGTCCAGGTCGTTGCGGACGACGAGGCCCGCCCGTGCCCAGCCCCCGGTCGCGTCCTGGGACGTGACCGTGACCTCGGCCACCGTTCCGTCGCCGTACGCGCCCGCCCGGTACACCGCCCCGAACTCGTTGGTGCCGCCCCACAGGTCGGCCCCGGCGCCCTCGACGGCGATCTCGTCGCCGGCCTGGCCGAACACGGCGTCGTTGTAGGAGACCGTGCGGTAGGGGTCGCCGACCCCGGCCGCGGCCACCAGCCGTACCGGCGTGACCGCCTGCCCGCCGCCCGCGTACGCCGCCGCCGCGACGACCTGGCCGACCAGTTCCGTCGGCTCACCCGCCAAAGAGACCTCGAAGCGAGCGGCGAACGATGCGCCGGACGCCACCGACTCCGTGCGCACCGGATCGAGCGGCTTCACCGCCGTGCCCTCGGGGGCGGTGACGGAAAGGGTCACGCCGCGTGCCGCGGCGAACCCGTTCCTGTTGGTGAAGGTGACCGTCACCGTCGCGGGCCTGCCCTCGGCCACCGCTCCCCGGTCGGCCCCCGCGGCGAGGACCGCCTGATGGGGGCTGGCGGCGAGCAGGTCGCGCACACGGCGGGCCAGGGCGTACGGGGAGCCGTGGGGCTCGGTCGGGTGCGTCTCGTGCGCGTGCGCCCAGCTGTCCTCCAGGGCGAACCAGTCGATCGTCGCCGGATCCTTTCCGGTGGCGAGTCCCGTGGCGAGCGCGTCGAAGTACGTCTTCCAGCGGGTGCGGTACAGGCCGCCGACCAGCCCGGACCACTCCCGGTTCGCGTAGTCGTGCAGACCCTCCTCGCTGCTGGCGCGTCCGCCCCAGGTGGTGACGAGGGAGCGGGCGTCGTATTCCAGGCGGTCCTTCTCGGCCCGGTCGGCGCCCCAGGAGCGTGCGTCGGAGAGCCACCGTCCGAGCAGGTGCGGGCCGGAGGCCGCCAGCAGGTCGTCGAGGAGGTTCATCCAGTCCAGCCAGGTCCTGGTCAACTTGCCGAACAGGGCCTTCTCCCCGGCCTCGTGCGCGGCCTTGATCTGCGGCAGCAGGACACGGCTGCGGTTGGACAGGACCTGCCGGGCCACGTCGACGACGTCGTACCGGTAGGCCGAGCTGTCCCTCAACTCCGCTCGGACGGCGAGGAGTTCGGTGAGGGCGGCGTCGAAGGCCACGGTGTCGTAGCGGTCCTTCTCCGGACCCCAGGCGGCGGCCTTGTTCGCCGTCAGGCTCGGACGGGCGCCGAACAGGCCGTCGGGCGCCTCGCTCCAGGCGTCCGCGCGGGACATGTTGTACGCGGTGTCGCGGATGGTCTGCCAGGCCGCGGCGGCGTGCCGGTCGGGGCCGCCGTAGCGGGAGAGGGCGTACGCGGCGAACCAGTCGTCGAGGTCGACGGTGCCGGGCGTCCAGGCCAGGTCGGTGAGGAGGGCGAGGGCGGCTGCGTTGTTGTCGGCGGCCTCCGGCATCGCCGCGATGCCGGCGAGCGAGCTGCCTTCCTTGTCACGCCACTTGGGGTACTGCTCCACCCAGTCCGGGGCGTTGGCGCCGATCGGGGTGTGGCCGCCGAAGTTCCAGATGCTGCCGAAGGCGTACGGGGCGCCGCCCCAGTCGCTCTCCCGGTCGGTGACGGTGGTGTAGCGGTCCGACAGACCGTCCACGATCAGCATCCGGCTCTTGTCGAGGCCGTCGAGCAGCGCCTTGGACGGGTTGGTCTGCCAGCCGAGGATCGCCCAGACGGCCCCCGGGTGGGCCTTCTGCAGCGCCGCCTCGACGGCCTGCGCGGCCTCGCCCACCGGCACGTCACCGGGGTTGCCGCCCTCGTGCAGCAGGTCCATCTTGTACATCGTGCTGTCGCCGAACCGTTCCGTCTGGGCCCGGTAGAAAGCGGCGGCCACGTCGGCGAAGGCCGAGGTGCGCGGGTCGAGCCAGTCGGGGCGTTTGAAGGCGCCCCAGGTGCCCTGCGCCACCACCGCCGCGTCCCCGCCGTGCTTGGCGGGGAAGTCGTCCGGGACGGTGCCGTAGTAGCCCGGCAGGACCGGCGTCATGCCCAGGTCGCGTATCCGGTCGACGATCTTCCCGGCGAGCGCGGCACGCCGCTCGATGAGCTGCCGGGACACCGGTCCGCCGAAGCCCGACATGTTCTGCAGCAGCCACCAGGGCTGGTGGGCGGGGGCGGGGATCCAGGCGCGCAGCGCGGCGTCGGAGTAGCCGAGGCCGCGGAAGGCGTCGTAGTACACCGCGTCGCCGCCGATGTAGACGAGGACCCGGTTGACTCCGTGCACGGCCAGCACGTCCAGCTCGTGCTGCCAGGCGTCCCAGTCGCGGTAGGCGCCGGTGTAGCCCTCGTTGGTGTCGTTGAAGGCGAAGCGGTGCGGCACATTGGCCGTTCCCGCGATCTCCTCGGCGGGCGCGGGGAGGGTGCGCGGCAGGTTCACCTGCTCGCCGGTCCAGGAGACGGAGGCGTGCGCGGTCCGCCGCAGGTAGGTGTGGAGGCCCGCGAGCAGCACGGCGGGGCTGGTGCCCTCCACCGTGATGTGCCCGGCCCGGCCGGTGACCCGGAAGCGGTCGGTGTCGCCGTCGACGGCCCGCAGGGTGAACTGCCGGTGGTGGTCGGGAAGCAGACGCTTCAGCGCGGCTGCGGCGGGAGCGGTGTCGAACAGGGCGCCGCCGGCCGCGTGCGCGCCCTGCGGGCGGGTCAGCAGCGCGGCGCCGCCCAGCGCGACCGTACCCGTGAGGATCCGTCTGCGGGTGACACCCGGGATGCCGAGGTCGCCTCGGTTTTCGTGCATGAACGTCCTTCCGGCAGAGCTCAGTTGATCGACGTGATCGTCATGGCGAAGAGGTGCAGGGCGGGGACGCCCGACTGGAGGCCGTCGCTGACCTTGGGCAGGACCAGGGAGCGCAGCTCCTTGCCGGCCGCCAGATCGACTCCGAAGGTGAACAGGCTGACGGGGTTGTCGTCCCGGCCGGTGGTGATGTGGCGGTAGGGCACCACCACCGCGGCGGAGGAGCTCGTCCCGTACCAGTCGGGGACTGCGACAGAGAACGCCTGCTCGACGCCGTCGGCGTAGACGACCTTGCCGTCGCCCCTGCCCTCGCCCCAGGTGCTGGCGCCGAGGAAGGAGAGCCGGGAACCGGAGCCGGACAGCAGCACGGTCTGGCCGGAGGAGACGACGTTGTCCTTGCTCCCGGGCCGGGTGTCCGGCCAGGTGAAGGGCACCCCGTCGTACGTGACCGCGGCACCCGGAGTCAGCCCCACCGACGCCAGCGCCTCGGCCGACAGACTGGAGTTCGAGCCGTCGATGTTCGCGACGGTGAGGGCGTCGTCGGAGGCGATCCCCGCGTTGTCGAAGGCCCCGGGCAGTGAGCGGTAGGGCAGCACGACGGAGGAGGTGGCGCGGGTGCAGTCGGAGCCGTGGCGGTGCACGTCGAAGAGGGCGTGGGCGGTGAAAGCGATCCGGCCCTCGGCGTCGTCGTCGAGCCGGGTCCGCCAGGTGCGGGTCACCGACCGCCCGGGCGCGAGGCTGCCCAGGCTGTCCGGCTCCCCGGTGTCGTCCACGGCGAGGTACAGCACGGTGCCGCGCAGCGCGGTCCCGGTGGTGTTGGTGAGGGTGGCCGTCAGGGTCACGGCCTTGCCCGGCTCGGGTGCGGGCGGGGTGACGGTGAGCGAGACGGGCGGCGGGAGGAAGTCCTCCTCGGGGCGGTAGGCGTTCATGATTCCCCCACGGTGAAGTGGTCGAACACGGCCCGGACCGTCGTGCCGGGATAGTTGAGGTTCACGGCGCTCGCCACCACGCCGGCGTCCAGAGCGCCGTTCGCGGACGGCACGGTGGCACTGGCGATCTCGTTCCAGGCCAGGCCGTTGGTGGTGGAGTACGCGGTGTACGCGGTGCCGGAGCGGACCAGGCGCAGCCAGGCGGGGTGGGTGGAAGCGCCGCCGCCGGCCCAGGTGTCGAGGCGGCCGTCGCCGTCGCTGTCGGTCATGAACTCCACGCCGTACGACCTCGACATGGTGAGCACGGCGTAACCGCCCTTCTCCGGCGCGGTCAGGTCGTTCGCGACGGCGATCCCGTACTTGGCGGAGGGGTTGTCGCTCCCGGTGAGGCCGACCGTCTTGACCTGCACCACGCTCGACGCGGCGGCGGAGCCGGGAAGCAGGATGCCGCCCTTCTCGTCACGGCCGCCGGACAGGTCACCGCCGCCCGCCCAGATCACCAACTGGCTGCCGTACTGGCCGAACCGGGCGTCGTCGGCGGTGGCGAACGTCCTGTACGGGTCCCGCACCCCGTTCGGCTCGTAGGGCACGCTCACGGTCTTCGCGGCCCGCGCGCAGTCGGCGCTGCGTCCGTCCACGTCGAAGAGGACGTGCGCGGTGAACGCGACGTCCCCGGCGACGTCGGCCGGCATCGACGTGCGCCAGCTGCGGGTGGTCGCTGCGCCGCGGCGCAGATCACCGAGCGGGACGGTGCGTGCGGCGGTCGCCCTGCCTGGGTCGACCAGGTACAGGACGGCCCCGCGCAGCGGGAACGGGCAGTCGTTGACGAGGACCGCGGTGGCGGTGACGGCGTCGCCGCCGGCCGGTTCGGCGGGTTCGGTGGTGACGGTCAGGGTGGGACCGAGGGCGTCCGTACGCGTGCTCACGCTGTTCACCACCGCTCCCAGTCGACGGTGAAGGTGTTGGCGAGGCCGCTGGGCAGCGTCTCCGGGACGCTGATGTGGACCCTGCCGTCGGAACGAGTCCATTTCAGCGGTCTGTCGTGGCCGAGCAGCCGGATCCGCGAGGTCGCGGAGAGGGGGATGTCCGCGGGTACGGAGAGGGCGCCGCTGGGGGCGCCCAGCACGATGATGTTGAACTTGCCCGGGGTGACGGTGTACCGGATGCCGAGGGCACTGCCCTCTTCCTCCGCCCGCACCCAGGGCGTCGAGCCGTAGATCGCCGGCCCGTTGACGTCCAGCCAGGCGCCGATGTCCCGCAGCCGCCGCTGCATGACGTCCGGGATCGTGCCGTCCGGCTTCGGCCCGATGTTCAGCAGCAGGTTGCCGTTCTTGCTGGTCACGTCGGCGAGCAGATGGACGAGGAACTCGGAGGTCTTGTAGTCCTCCTCGACCTCGAACCTGTTGTAGCCCCAGGAGTAGCCCATGGTGATGCAGCACTCCCACTTCTGGGGGTCCATCGTGGGGTTGGTGCGCTGCTCGTAGGTGGCGAAGTCGAAGTGCGTGTCGAAGCGGTCGTTGACCACGACACCCTTGGGCTTTCTGCGGTTCTTGGCCTGGTTGTAGTAGTGGGAGAGGGGCTCCTCGCTGCGCCACGGCGGTTCGCCGGCCGGCCGGAACCACTGGCCGTCCGCCCACAGCAGTTCCGGGTCGTAGCGGTCGACGATCTCGTACAGCTGCTTCAGTTCGTAGTCCCCGATGTAGTCGGCGACCGGCCTGTAGCCGGTCATCGGGACCTCTTCACCGGTGTAGAAGTTCTTCATCGGCCGGCCGATCGACGGGTTGAAGAACTCGCCGAGCGAGTAGTACAGGCCGGGCCGTACGGTGCCGCGTCTGCGGGCGGCCGTCATCAGCTCGCCGACCAGGTCGCGTTTCGGGCCGTACTTCCCGGCGTGACGGTCCGTCACCTCACTGGGCCACAGGGCGAATCCGTCGTGGTGCTTGCTGGTCAGCGTGAAGTACTCGGCACCCGCCTGCTCGAACAGCCGCACCCAGGCGTCCGGGTCGTAGTTCTCGGCCGTGAACTGCGGGATGAAGTCGTCGTAGAGGAAGTCCTGGCCGTAGGTGTCGCGGTGGTACTTCCAGGTGGGATCGGAATTGAAGCTCTGGTACCAGAGGTACCACTCGGCGGCCATCTGGCGGGCGGAGCCGGCGGGGACCGAGTAGACGCCCCAGTGGACGAAGATGCCGAACTTCGCGTCCTTGTACCAGCGCGGTACGGGGTGGGTGTCGAGGGATGCCCTGGTGGGCGCGTAGTCGGGGATGCTGCCGCTGATCGCGTGGGCGGCGCCGGGCGGGGCCAGAAGAACTGCTGAGCCGAGTGCGGTGGCCGTGGTCAGGAAGCGTCTACGGCTGACGTTCACGGGAGGCCTCTCCGTCAGTGGTCGAGTCAGTCGGTGATCGAGAAGGAGTCGAAGACGGCTGTGGTGGTCTGGCCGGGGTGGTCGAGGTTGACGGCGCTGGCGACCATCCCGGCGTCGAGGCCGCCGCCGCCGCCGTCGGCGGACGGCACGGTCGCGGTCCCGATCCGCTGCCAGGCGGTGCCGTCGGCACTGGCGTACGCGGTGTAGGCGGTGCCGTCGCGGGTGAGCCGGAGCCAGGCCGGGTGGTACGAGGAGCCGCCGCCCGCCCAGGTGTCGAGGTGTCCGTCGCCGTCGCTGTCGGTCATGAACTCCACGCCGTACGACTTGGACATGGTGAGCACGGCGTAGCCGCCGTTCTCCGGCGCGGTCAGGTCGTTCGCGACGGCGATCCCGGCCTTGGCGGAGGGCCCGCTCCCGGTCTGGCCGACGAGGCGGGCGGTGACGCTGCCCGAGGCGGGTATGGCGTCCGGCACCTGGACGGCGGCCTTCTCGTCCATCCAGCCGGCCAGGTCCCGACCGCCGGCCCAGATCGCGAACTGGCCGTTGTTCTGGGCGTATTGGGCGTCGTCGGTGGTGGCGAACGTCTGGTACGGGGGCCGGACCGCGGACGGTACCGGGGTGACGTCGGCACTCACGCCGTCGGTGTCGTGGCGCGTCCGCCCGCCCTGCCGGAAGGAGGCGCCCACGCCGATGTCGTACGGCCCCCAGGCCGCGTCGGCGGCCGGGGTGACGCGCCAGGTGACGGTGGAACTCCGGCCCGGGGCAAGGGAGTCGACACCCGTCTCCCCCTCCGCTTCCGCGGTCCAGCCGTCCGGCAGGCGCAGCCCGGTGGTGACCCGGGTGACCGCCCTGGAGCCGGTGTTGGTGACGGTCGCGGTGATCTCGGCGGCGCTGCCGGTCGGGAGGCTCGGGCGGTACGGCGTGAGCCGGACGCGGGCCGAGGGGCAGTCGCGGGCCACCCCGAGACCGGCGAGGTCGACCGCGTCCGCGAACGCCTTCATCCCGGTGTCGTTGGGATGCAGATGGTCACCGGAGTCGAACGCGGCGGCGTAGCGGGTGGGGTCGCCCGGATCCCGTACCGCCTTGTCGAAGTCGGCGTAGCCGTCGAAGACGCCGCCGTCGCGCACGAAGGTGTTGACCTTCTGCCGGTCGGCCTCCTTGGCCTCGGTCCAGTAGTCGCCCCAGCCCCGGTACGGGACCACGGTCGCGCCGATCACCCGCAGCCCGCGGGCGTGGGCCCGCCGCGCGATCTCCTTCATCCCGTCGATCACCTGGTCGCCGGTGGCGCCGCCCCAGCTGAGGTCGTTGACGCCCTCGAAGAGGATCACCGTCCGGGCGCCCGGCTGGGACAGCACATCGCGCTCCAGCCGCTCCGGCGCCGAGGGGTTGCCGTCGGTCCCGGCCGTGATGCGGTTCCCGCTGATGCCCGCGTTCAGCACTCCGGCGGGGGTGGTGCAGGCCGACAGCCGGGCCGCCAGATAGTCGGGCCAGCGCCGGTCGGCGTCCGAGGTGGAGGCTGCCCCGTCGGTGATGGAGTCGCCGAGCGCGACAACCGAACCCTGAGCCGGGCCGCCCCGCACATCGACACCGGTGAGGAACGGGAAGGTGGTGTCGGTCGTGGTGAACGCGTCGCCACCGGCGTCCCCGGCGTGGTCGCCGCCGCCGTCGGGGGTCCAGTAGACGGTCTGCAGCCCCATCCAGTGCTGGCTGATGTGGGTGAGCCTGCCGGGGAAGTACAGGCTCACCACCAGGTCGCTACGGGCGGCCACGGGAATCCGCACCCCGTCGCTCGCCGCCTGCCCCCCGGCCGGGATCGTCACGTCCTCCTTCCCGCCGAAGGTCAGATCGCGCGGGCCGGACACGGACGAGCCGCTCACGCGCCGCCCCACGGTCGCGTGTCCGATCGTCACCGGCCGGTCGGTGAACTCATTGGTCAACCGGATCCGGACACTCGTCCCGCCCGCACTGACGCGCACCGGGATCCGCACGGTCACTTCAGAGGTGCCCGGGTCGTACGACGCGTGCTGCGCGGTCGCCCACGTCCCCGTCCAGTCCTGCTGCCGGGCCGCCCCGGCTTCGGCCGAAGGCGCCGGAAGCAGGGCCGACAGGGCGGCCGCCAGGACGGCTGCCAGGGCGGCGCATCTTCTCCGCAGGGGCATCAGGCACCGTCCTCACAGGTCAGCTTGGCGTCGGCCCAGTCGGCGTGGTCGAGGGCGTTGCCGTCACCGGCGTCCGAGACGACGAGTTCGAGTCGGCGCGCGCCCGTCACGTCGACGTCGATCTTCTTCGTCGCGGTGTCCCGGCCGACGGCGCCGCTCTCGTAGACGGGGATTCCGTCGGCGAGGACGGTGTAGGCGACGGTGGCCGGGCCGTCGGTCCGGCCGTAGGTCTCCTGGTCGAGGCCGAGCGCGGCGTGGAAGGCGGTGCAGGCGCCGCCGAGCCAGACCTGCACGCTGCTGGCGGCGTGGGTGCCGAGGCCCTTGTCGTAGACGGTGTCGTGGAGAGTGAGCGGCAGGCCGTCGCCCTCGGCGTTCTCGCCGACGGACTGGTCGCGTTCGACCGGCCCCCAGCCGTTGCTGTCGGCCTGGAACGGCAGATCGCTGACGTAGTGTTCGCCGGCCGCGAGGGGTGGTGGCTGCGCCGCCGCCACCTGTTCCCCGGTCACCGAACCGGGCTTGCCGGCGCGGGTGAAGTCGGCGGTGACGCGGAGAATCGCGACCGTGCCGGTCTTCTGGTCGGCGGGCACGGTGACGGTCCACCGGGCTTTCGCCGAGGCACCGGGTTTGAGGGTGCCGAGCCGCACCGGGGCGGCCGGGGTCGCGGTCCAGCCGTCGGGCAGCTTCGGGCTCAGGGTGAGGTCGCGGAGCGGCTTGCCGTCGTCCGGTACGGCAGCGGTCGTCGTGACCTGGTAGCTGTTGCCCGGCTCGACGGTGTCGGGGGCGTCGACGGTCACCCGCGCCGGGACGGCCGGGTCGGCGTAGACGGCGGCGTCGTAGGCCGGGGCGGCCACATTGCCGACCCGCAGCGAGGAGGTGACATTGCCGAGCGTGGTGAGACCCACCTTCCCGAGTCCACCGCTGTTCGCGTCCTCGCTCCACGAGGCGATGGCGATGGTGTTCCTGCCGTCGGCGCGCAGAATGCCGTTGGAGATGGGGAAGGTGTGCTGCGGACCGGTGTCGTTGACGTACTGGCCCATCAGCCAGCCGTTGACGTAGATGAGGGCGCGGTAGTTCCGGCCGGGGTCGTCGGTGACGGTGACGCCGACGGAGACGTCCTGGCCCTTGGGCAACTTCGGGTTGAAGGTGGTGCGGTACCAGGCGATGCCGGGGGCGGTGTCACTGGTCGGCAGCGTGGCGTCGGCCCAGGAGCGGTCCGGGTAGCCGGGCAGGGTCCAGCCCGAACGCTCCCCGTACAGACCGCCGTTGTTCATGTGCCCGCGTACGGTGTCGACGGGCTGCTCACCGCCTCGGGCGCCCTGGATGCGCCAGGTGATCTGCGCGTCGGAGCCGGCGAGATACGCCGTGGTGAGGCCGCGCGGCTGTTTGTGGTCGTCGCTGTTCCAGGTGAAGTCCTCGTTGTGGCCCATGGTGCCGACCAGGACGGAGATCACGTTCTCCTTGCCCTTGCGCAGCAACCTTTCGGCGAGGGGGAAGGTCTGGCGGCCGGTCCGGCTCGTCCCGGCGAACTTCCCGTTGATCCACACCGAGTACGCGCCGACCGCGGCCGAGCCGGTGTCCGGGTTGGTGGCGTAGGCGGTCAGGGAGAGGGACTTCTCGGCGCCGGTGGCCTTGAAGCGGCCCCGGTACCAGACGGAGCCGTAGTGGTAGCCGTACTCGTCCTGGTAGAGCACCGGCAGAGTCCCCGGCCTGGTCGGGTTGTTGCTGCTCAACTTGTCGGCGTAGGTCCAGGACGCGTCGTCGAAGTCCGGGTCGGCCTCGGGGGTTTCGGCGGACGTCTTCCAGCCGGTCAGCTCGGGGAGCTTGACGTCCTTCGGGCCGGGCACGGTGCCCAGCAGGCTGCCGGAGGACGTCGGCTTCACCCTGAGGGGTGCGCCGTTCCAGGTGACCTTCCGTACGCCGGGCGGGGCGAAGACCTCCAGCGGGCCCGCCTCCTTCGCATCGCCGGTGAGGGCGAGCGTCGTCCCCCGGCCGCTGACGGACGCCGTACGGACCAGTTCGGCGCCGCGTTCCAGCACGGGACCGGCCGCCGTGTCCTGCCGCCAGAAGCCGGCGGCATCGGCGTCGGTGCCGATGAGCAGCAGCAGATCGGGGCGGCCGCCGCCCTGGACGAGGACCCGGGTGAGGCCGGAGTGGGTGTAGTCGAGCTTCAGGTCGCCGCGCTCTGCGTCCCAGCTGGCGTCCGCCTTGCCGTCCAGCACCGTGACCTCGGGCTCGGCGGAGTAGCGGAGCAGGGTCTGCCCGGGGTCGCCCTCGCCGCCGTACAGCACGGCCTGGGTGCGGTCTCCGGTCCGCGTGCTGGTCAGCAGCTCGCTGGTGGAGTAGACGAGCCGTCGGCCGCCGCCGAGGTCGTAACCGGCGACGAGGATCTTGCCGGTCCTGCCGTTCAGCCGTGCGGTGACCGGATAGGTGCCGTCCGGGGTCTTCCAGTCGAAGGTGGTGGTGGCGTCGGCGTCGGCCATCGGGTCGCTGTGCCGGAGGTAGAGGAACCGGGTGCCGGTGTCCGGGTTGGCACGGGCCTCGATGTGGACGGCGTCGTCGGACGAGGCGGGGGCGTCGGCCGGATCGGTCGCGGTGAGCGGTCCTGTGGTGGTGTAGAAGAGGCCCTGCCGCTTCATCTCGTCGTAGTCGGCGCCGGTCTGACGGGGCTCGCTGATCGGTGCGCCGTAGTCGTACGAGGTGTAGACCTGGCGCGGGTCGGCGAGCCAGCCCCAGTTGGTGCCGCCGTAGGTCATGTAGAGGTTCTCGATCGTCGTGCCCTGCATGACCTCGTGCTTGTTGACGATCTTCTGGTAGGCGGGACCCATCTTCTCCGGGCACTTCTCATAGCCGGTGTCGCCCCAGGTCCGGAACCAGCCGGTGCCCGCCTCGAAGATCGCCAGCGGGGCGTCCTCCTGCTGCCGCTTGAGGGTGGGCACCCACCACTCGCCCTTGCAGAAGGAGTTGTACTGGTCCAGCTCGCCGACGAAGTCCAGGCCCTCACCGCCCGCGTACTGCGGCATCGGCTCGTTGCCGACGAGGGGCACGGTGATGCCGTCGGCCCGTACCTGCTTGCTCAGCTCGACGATGTAGTCGCGGCCTTGCGGGTCGTACAGCTCGTTCTCGACCTGGTAGAGCAGCACCGGTCCGGTGCCGTCGGTGACCTGGCGGCGGGCGAGGATCCCGTCGATCTCCTTGAGCCACTCGCGGGCGGCGTCGAGGTATTCGGGGTGGGTGGAGCGGGCCTGTCCCTTCTGCGTCATCAGCCAGCCGGGGAAGCCTCCGCCGTCCGTCTCGGCGTTGATGTACGGGCCCGGCCGGGCGATGACATAGAGCCCGGCCTCCTCGGCCATGTCGAGGAGCTGGTCGACGTCACGGACACCGGTGAAGTCGTAACGGCCCTTCGCGGGGGAGTGGTAGCCCCAGTCGAAGTAGATCGAGACGGCGTTCATGCCGCTCGCCTTGATCTTCTGGAGCACGTCGCGCCACAGGTCGGGGCTGGGCAGCCGCCAGTAGTGGAACTCCCCGGACCAGACGAAGAGCCGCTCGCCGTCGACCTTGACGGAGTACTTGTCGTAACTGACGGTGTGCGGCGTGGGCCTGGCGGCTGCGGCGGCCGGGACCGTGGCGTGCGCGGGCATCGCCACGGTCAGGATCGCGAGCAGTACGGCGGCCAACGCTCCGGCCAGTGCGGTACGCAGTTGTGGGACTCGGGTGAGGTTCACGAGTTGCCTCCCGCGCAGGTCAGCTTGGCATCGGCCCAGTCGGCGTGGTCCGTGGAGACATCGCCGTCCCCGTCGACCAGCAGGTCGAGCCACCGGGCGTCGGTCACGTCCACGTCGATGTCGGCGCCGCCGTCGGAGCCGCGCACCACCGGGGTTGTGGTAAGGGAGCGACCGTCGGCGATCACCTCGAAGGAGACGCTGCCGTTGTCGCCGACCTCGTCGTCCACCCCGGCGGTCGCGGTGAACCGGGTGCAGCCGCCGCCGAGGTAGACCCGGATCCGGCTGTCGGCGTGCACGCCGAGTCCCTTGGCGTAGGGGGTGCCGCCGATGCTCAGGGGGCGTCCGTCGCCGGCCGCGGACTCCCCGTTGGAGGCGTCCTTCTCCACCGGACCCCAGCCGTTGACCGCCTTGACGAGGGTCAGGTCGCTCACCTGGGCGTCGGCGGACAGCCCCGGCGGCGGCGCCTGCACGGCCCGTACACCGGTGACGGCGCCCGGACGGCCGGGCTGGGTGAGCTCGGCCGTCGCGGACAGGACGGCGTAGTGGACCGGGTCGGCGGGCGGGGTGACGGTGTAGTCGGCGGTCACCGTGTCGCCGGGCCGGACCCGTTCGAAACGGGTGGTGTCGTCGGTGGTCGCGGTCCAGCCGTCCGGGACCTTCAGCGCCAGCTCGACGTTCCGGGCGGTCGGCGCGTCCTTCGGCACGCTGAGGGTGACGGGGACCCTTGCGGCGGCGCCGGTGCTCAGGAACGGTTCGGCGTCGACGGTGACACGGGCGCCCACGGTCGGCAGGGCGTACGTCCCGGCGTCGTACGAGGGCGCGGCCACCGCAGCGACCTTGATCCCGCCCGCCGAGGCGCCGAGGTCGACGAACTTCGCCGAACCCGGGCCCGCACCGGCCTCGGTGGACCACACGGCCAGGGCGACGGTGTTGGCGCCCTGCTCGCGCAGGATGCCCTTGGGGATGACGAACCGTGTCTGGGGTCCGGTGTCCGGCAGGTAGCGGCCGATCAGCCAGCCGTTGACGAAGATCTGGGCGCGATAGCCGGTGTTGCCGCCGTCGGCTTCGGCTTCGGCTTCGCCGTCGGCTTCGGCGAGATCGAGCGCTATCGCGTCGTCCTGGCCCTGCGGCAGGTCGAGCCGGGCGGAGGTGCGGTACCAGCGCACGCCGGGCCCGGTCACCCCGGTCTGCTGAGCGAGGGTGGTGCTCTTCCAGCTGCCGTCGGGGTATCCCGGCAGCGACCAGCCGGCTCGCTCCCCGTACAGTCCGCCGTTGTTGTACGGGCCCCGGACGCTGTCGACCGGGTCTTCGCCGCCGAGGCTGCCCTGGATCTTCCAGGTGAGGGTCGAGGCCCCGCCGATCACCTCGGCGCCGAGCAGACCGCGCGGCTCCTTGGAGTAGTCGTGACCCCATTCCTCGTTGTGGCCCGCGTTCTCCACGAGGACGGAGAGGACGTTGTCCCCGCTGCCCTTCAGCGTGTCCGCCGGGATGTCGAAGGTGTGCGCGCCGTTGCCGGAGCTGCCGAGGTAGCGGCCGTTGAGCCAGACCGCGTACTGGCCGGTCGCACCGGTCTTGGCGTCGAGTGCGAGCGCGGTCGCGGCACCGGTGGTCCTGAACCGGCCGCGGTACCAGACGTCTCCGTGGTGGTAGCCGTACTCGTCCATCGCGAGGACCGGCAACGACCCGGCCAGCTCCGGGTTGTCGGCCGTGAGATGGTCGGCGGTGGTCCAGGTGGAGTCGTCGAAGCCCGGGGCGGCCTCCGGCGCCTCCTCCTTGTACTTCCATGTCGTCAGCGCGGGCAGCCCGACCGGGCGCGGCGCCTGGGTGACGGCGACCTTGCGGCCGTTCCAGGTCACCTTCCGAGCGTCCGCGATGACCTCGATCTTCGCGGCCTTGGTGGAGTCGCCGGTCAACTTCAGGGTGCTGCCCGCCGGTTCGGCCGTACGGACGAGGGACGGGCCGCGTACGAGAACGGGGCCCGCGGCGGTGTCCTGCCGCCACCAGTGGGCGGTTTCGGCGGTGTCGGCGATCAGCAGCTCCAGGCCGTTCACCAGCACGCGGGCCAGACCCTTGTGCGTGTAGTTCAGGCGCAGGTCGCCGCGTTCGGCGTCCCAGGCGGTGGTGACATCGCCGTCCAGGACGGTCACCTCGGGCCGCTCGGCGTACCGCAGCACGGTCTCGCCGGCCTCACCCTCCCGCCCGTACAGCAGTGCCACGTCCCGGTCGCCGATCCGGGCGTGCGTCATGATCTCCGAGGTGGAGTAGACGAGCCGCTGGCTCTCGCTCAAGTCGTAGCCGGCTACGAGGAGTTTGGCGTCCCGGCCGTCGACGGTGATCGTTCCCTGCTGGGGCACGCGCGGGTAGTCGCCGTCCGCGCCCTTCAGCGACAGGGTCGTCTCGTCCTTGTCCTTCACACGGGTGTCGGCGTGCCGGACGGTGAAGAACTGGGTGCCGTCGTCGGGGTTGACGCGCCGGTCGATGCGCAGGGCGTCGTCCGACGGGACGGGGGCCTCGGCCTTGTCGGTGCGCGCCAGCGAGGTCACGGAGTTGACCATGTACCCGAGACGCTTGAACTCCTGGTACTTGTCCGTCAGCTGGCGGGACTCGTTGATCGGGGCCCCGTAGTCGTACGACGTGTAGACCGCGTTGGGGTCGGCGAGCCAGCCCCAGTTGGTGCCGCCGTACGTCATGTAGAAGGACTGGCCGCTCACCCCGGCGGCGATGTTCGTCTTGCTGAACACCCGGGTGAAGTCGGTGCCGGTGAGTTTCGCGCAGTCCTGGTATCCGGTGCCGCCCCAGGGGTCGAAGGCGCCGCCCTGTGCCTCGGGGATGATCAGGGGAGACTCGGGCTTCCACTCGTTGACGTACGAGTAGTCGGGCAGGTTCTTCCAGGTGTCGGGGTCCTTGCAGTCGAAGCCCTGCGGGTAGGCGTCGAAGCCGTAGATGTCGGGGGCGCCCTTGCCGCTCACCCAGTTCTTGTTGGCGCCGCCGTCGTTGACGAAGGTGGGCACCTCGATGCCGTCCTCCTTCGCCCAGTCGATGAGGGTCTGCATGTAGTCGGCGTCGTGCCGGCCGCCCTGGTACTCGTTCTCGACCTGGTAGAGGATCACCGACCCCGTGCCACGGGTGAGTTGGTGGCGCGCGATGATCGGGTTGATCCGGCTCATCCACTCCCGGGCCGCCTTCAGGTACTCCGGCTCGGAGGTGCGGTTCACGCCGGCCTGTGTCGTGCGCCAGGCGGGCATGCCGCCGCCGGAGACCTCCGCGTTGATGTACGGGCCCGGGCGGGCGATCACATACAGGCCCGCGCGCTCGGCCTCGTCGAGCAGCCGCTCCACATCGCGGATGCCGGTGAATTCGTAGGAACCGGGCTTGGCCGAGTGGTAGCCCCAGTCGAAGTAGAGCGAGACCGCGTTGAATCCCCCCGCCTTGATCTTCTGCAGTACATCGCGCCATGCGTCGGGGCTGGGCAGCCGGAAGTAGTGGAACTCGGCGCCCCAGAGGTACAGGGGCTTGCCGTCGACCAGCACGGAGTACTGGTCATAGGTGACGGTGTGCTGCGCCTGGGTCTGTTGCCCCGCCCGGGCCGGTGTCGCCACACCTGCACTGGTCAGGGGCATGACAGTCAGGGCTCCGGTGAGCAGCAGCGATCTCCACTTGCCCCTCATGACGTCAGCTCCCTCACGACTGCCGCCCGCGCGGCCTCGATGTCGCCCACGTCCTTCGTCCGCCCGTCGAGGTTCCGGGTCGCGACGGTGAGGGCCCCGGTCAGCGCGTCGCTGTCGGCGCCGCCGTCCTTCTTCCGCAGCTGGGCGATGAGTTCGTAGTCCTCGATGCCTTCCTTCAGCTGCTCCCAGCGGATGCTGGACATCGGGCCGTCCTTGCCCGGGTAGACCAGGTACTCGTCGCCCTGCGTGAAGATGTGCACCGGCTGCTTGAAGGGGTCGCTGGTCCAGCTGTTGTACGACCAGCGCAGGAAACCGTCCAGATTCCGCTGGGCGGAGATCCACGGCAGCATGCGCGACTCGACGGCGGGCGAGTACGCCAGCGTGTTGGGGTGGGCCGGCGAGCCGTACACGTAGAAGGTGGTGATCTTGCCGGCCCTGCGCCGCTCCGCCGCCTTCTCCTTCGTCATCGCGTCGATGCCGCCCCAGTCGACGGACAGGTTGGACGCGACGCCCTCGGTGCTGATCGAACCGGCCACGGAGATACGGTCGTCGAAGGCCGGCGCGACCTCGTGGACGAAGTCCTTGACGACCGTCATGGTGTCGACGGGCCGCTCGTCGAAGGACAGCCAGGTGCTGTTCAGCCAGCCCTTCGCCGTCAGATGCTTCTCGAAGGCGGGGAGAAACGCTCCCCACGCCTCCCGCCAGCGCCTGCCGCCCAGATCGACGTTCTCGTAGACGGTCCTGCCGGTGCTGGTGTCGGTGTAGGCGAGGTGCTCCTGGTCCTGGAACGCCAGCATCGAGAAGGCGCCGATGTCGGGCCCGAGACCGGCGCGTCTGGCGGTCCGGACGTAGGTGTCGAAGCGGCTGAAGTCGAAGGAGAACGTCTTTCCGTTCCAGTTCCAGCCCACCATGCTGGTGTACGGCGTGGCGGTCTGCGACTCCCGGGTGCCCAGTGACCACTGGTGGTGCCACGGGTTGTCGACGATGGTGGTGTTGATGACCTTCTGGCCACGCGAGGCCAGGTCGCGGTCGTACTTCTCGATCAGCTTCCAGTGCCGCTCGGACCAGAGTGCGACGCCGTGGTTCTCGGCGATCGTCTCCGGCTGCGCCCATACGTCGAGGAAGAAGTCGTAGTCCTTCGGGTCGGGCACGCTCGCGTCGGCGACCTCGATGGTCAGCGGGTAACTGGCCTGGGTGCGGCCGTCGGCGTTGACCTCGACCGTGCCGGTGTAGGCGCCGGGCCTGGCCTTCTCCGGGATGTGGAAGGTGAACCACAGCGGCTGCGCCGCGTACGCGGGCACGTCCACGGAGGACCGCTCCTCGAGCGCGTCGCCGACCACGTCGGGGTTGCGGTCGCCGGACACCTCCTTGCCGGAGCTGACCTGGTCGATGGTGGCGGACCAGTCGACCTCGCTCTTGGAGCGCTGCACGGGCACGTACTTGACGAACCGGACCTGGGTGTCGGCACCGGACAGCTTCGCGCCGCCGGGCCCGGTCAAGTCGCCGACCACGGCCTTGACGTCGTCGAGGTCCTGGCCGGAGGCGATCGCCAGCTGTGCCGAGACCTGCTCGTTGCGGACGGCGGAGAGCCTGAGCTCCTTGGTGTCCTTGCCCTGGACGGCGGTCATCGGGTAGCGCGGGACCCGCTCTTCCGCGGAGCCGGCGAAGGAGCCGGTGGGAACCCAGGTGATGGTGTCCCTGGTGCCCATGGCGTCGGCGACCTTGACGGTCAGCCAGGTGGTGGTGGCCTTGGAATCGAGGTCGGCGCCGGTGGTCGTCGTACCGGTGACGGCGAGCGCGGTGGTGCTCGCGGCCACGACCACGCCCGCGACGAAGCCGGCGACCGCTGAGGACGTACGTGCCATGGGGCTGGGTTCCCTCTCGTGGCGTCTGTCGTGTCAGGAGGTGACGGAGAATCCGCTGAAGACGGCTTCGATGTTCTCGCCGGGATAGTTGGCGTTGGCGGCGCTGGCGACCATCCCGGCGTCGCCGGTGCCGGCGGCCGACGACACATGGGCGGTGCCGACCTGCGACCAGGTGTCGCCGTCCTTGCTGGCGTACGCGGTGTAGGCGGCCCCGTCCCGGGTCAGCCTGAGATACGCCGGGTGATAGGTGGAGCCGCCGCCCGCCCAGGTGTCGAGCTTCCCGTCGCCGTCGCTGTCGGTCATGAACTCGAGTCCGTACCGCTGGGTCATGACCAGCACCGCGTAGCCGCCCTTTTCCGGCGCGGTCAGGTCGTTGGCGAGGGCGATGCCTGCCTTGCCGACCGGTGAGGCGCTGTCCTGGGAGACCAGCTCAGCCTGCACGGTGGCCTTCTCGCCGGCCGCGTCGTCGCGGTAGACGACGCCCTTCTCGTCCTTCCAGCCGGACAGGTCCTGGCCGCCCGCCCAGATGGCGAACTGGTCGCCGCCCTGGGCGTATCGGGCGTCCCCGGAGGTGGTGTCGGTCGTCAGGTAGGGCTCCTGCACACTGCCCGGGGCGGGCTTCACCTGCGCCTGGACGGTGTCGGACGCCTTCTGTGGCCCGTCGTGTCCGTTGTAGGCGGCCGTTCCGGTGAGGTCGTGACCGCCCCAGCGGGCGTCGTCGGCCGGGGTCACCGTCCAGGTGGTGGTGAGTGTGGCGCCGTTGTTGAGGGACTTCGCGGTGGTCGGGCCGGTCGCCTTGGCGCTCCAGCCGTCGGGCAGCTCCAGTGCGGCCTTGGCGTTCCTGAGGGTCCGCGTGCCCCAGTTGGTCACCTCGGTGGTCACCTCGAACGGCGTACCGGAGCCGGTGGACGGGGCGTCCGGGGTGATCAGGACGGAGGCGGCCGGAGCGTCGTCGCGCTTGAGGGCCTTGACGGCCTTGGCGGCGCCCTTGGCCTTGAGGTCGACGAAGGCCGGGGTGACGCCGAGCGGCGCCGCATAGCCCTTGAGGGTCCTGGGGCCACGGATCACGGTGCCCTGGTTCACGTCGTACCAGGTGCCCGGCGGCAGATGGACGGAGCGGGTGGCGCCGGTGCTCAGCTTGGGCGCGGCCAGTACGGCCGGGCCGAGCATCCACTCGTCGGTGACCGTGTAACTCGCCTCGTCCTTCGGGAAGTCGAAGAACAACGGCCGCATGATCGGATCGCCGGTCTTCAGGGTGCTCTGCACCTGGTCCCAGATATAGGGGGCGAGCTTCTCGTGCGTCTTGACCGCCTGCCGGTAGAGGTCGACCGTCTCCTGGTCGTAGTCCACCTTCTGCCCGGTGGTGGTGTCGTTGGTGTCGACCGGGGAGGTCGAGGCGTACATCAGCGGCATCAGCGAGGCGGACTGCGCCCACCGCACCAGCACGTCCTTCGACGGTGCGGGCTGGCCGCCGGAGCCGCCGATCATGTCGGACTCGACGAACGGGTAGCCGATGGTGGAGATGGCGAGGTTCTGGGCGGCGGAGGCGCGCAGGGAGTCCCAGCCGGTGCCCTTGTCGACCTGCCGGGTGACGAAGCCGGCCTCGTGGGCCGTCTGGTTCCAGTGCACCCGGATGCCCGCGCCCTGGAGGTCGAACTCGTCGGCGAGCTGCGTACCGAGCTTCTGGTAGTCCGTGGCCTGGTGACCCTCGCGCGGCGCGCACTTCTCGTCGAAGAAGCGGGTGTCGAACTTCAGCCCGTCGATGTCGTACGTGTCCATCAGGCTCTTGAGGTTGCCCTCGTACCAGGCCTTGGCGTCCGGGTTCGCCAGGTCGATGATCCCGGCCTGGCCGTTCCACCAGGTCACTTCACACGGCTTGGCTGTGTCCTTCGCGTCCATGAGCAGATAGCCGTGGTCGACCGCGTACCGGTAGTTGTCGGAGTCCAGGTTGATCCACAGGGTGACCCAGATGCCGAAGTCGAACCCCATGTCGTGGATCTGGTCCGACAGGCCCTTGGGATCGGGGAAGGTCTTGGGATCCCAGGTCAGATTGCCGTAGTTCGACTCCCACTTGTCGTCGAGCTGGATGGTGTGCCCGTCCAGGCCGTCGTCGTGGAGGTCGGTGGCGTAGTCGAGCAGTTTCTCCTGGTCGACCTTGGTGTAGAACTGCGCCCAGGAATTCCACAGCGGCTTGGCGTACTGCTCGTACGGGGCGTCGCTCTTGGCCGGTTTGCCGACGATGCCTATGTAGTCGCGGTAGACCCCGAGCGGGGTCGACTCGACGAACACGGTGGCCTTGTAGGTGTCGGGCGACTCGACGGTGAAGGTGCCGAGGCCGTCCTTGCCCTTGTTGAGCGCCACGTCCATGACGTCTCCGGTGTCGACCCGCAGACCGGTCGACGTGGACGTGTACCAGAACGGGTCGATCATGTTGTACGACGCCGGGCCGAAGGTCTGGTGGTCGACCTCACCGGCGTCGAGCGGCCAGGGCTGGTTGACGCCCGGACCTCCTTGCGGGGTCTCCGCCTCGCCGTGGCCGTACCAGTGGCCGGCCGATGACAGCTCGTAGGTGAGGCCCAGCTGCTTCGGTAAGCCGCCGTGGACGTCCCAGTCGAGCTGGTAGCGGTCCGCGCCGGGGGTGATCCGGGCCTCCACCGTGGCGCCGTCGAGCGTGCTGTCGGCGGTGACGGTCAGGACGCCGTTCTTCCATGTCCAGTCGGTGACGCCGGTCGCGTGCTGCCACGTGCCGTCGGCCGCGGCGAAGCGCAGGGCGCCGGTGTCGCCGGTGGCGGTGGCGAGCACGGTCTGCCCGGCGCGGCGCGTGGTGAGGGCGAGTTCGTCGGTGGAGACGTCGAGGGTGTAGCCGGGGGCGCCGGCCGAGGCCGGCACGGAGACCGTGACGGCGTGCGCGGTGCGGGTCACCTTCGGGCCGCCGGTGGCGGTGGCGGTGTCGGTGCTGGGGCGGGCGGAGGCCGTTGCCGCGGCGGTGGAGCCGGTGACGGGCGTCATCAGCATGGCGGCGGTCAGCGCGGCAGCGAGCAACAGGCTGCCGGGACTGCTCAGTCGGGCGTGCACTCGTGTCCTCCTGTCGGACAGGACGGTGACTCAGGAGTGGCGGTGCGTGGTGGCTGGCAGAGCTGAGTGTCTGCTTGATGCTGCATGTAGATGCAAGATTTCCAAAGGTTTCGCTCATGTTCTTGCGGTGCTCGCCACCTGTCAACAGGCGGGCGGCGCGACTCCGCCGGCACTCAGGTGCCCTTGAGGACCCGCTGTGTCCCTGGTGGCGGTCGCTCTCCGGCCCCACTGGCAGGCGTCCGCGGAGCCGGAGAGCGACCGTAACGGAAGGGTAAAGTCAGGTCAGGCGAGGATCACGGAACGGGTCAGATGGCGCGGATTGTCCGGGTCCAGTCCGCGTGCCTGGGCGAGGGCGGCGGCCAGCCGGTGCACCACGACGAGGTCGGCCAGGGGGTCCCGGCCGGGCGCCACCAACTGCCCGCCGGTACGGGCGATGTCGTCGGCGATACCGGAGGGCAGGGCCGCCGTGGCCCCGAACCACCACGCCACGCGGCCGGGTCCGGTGACGCTGATCGGGCCGTGCCGGTACTCCATCACCGGATAGGCCTCCGTCCAGGCGCACGCCGCCTCGCGCATCTTCAGCGCCGCCTCCTGGGCGATCCCGTACGCCCAGCCCTGGCCCAGGAAGGTGAACTGCTCGGCCTCGAGCACCCCGGCCGGCAGCGGTTCGTCCAGCGCCGCGTGCCCCTGCTGCGGCAGATGGTCGATGTCCTCGCCCAAATGCGCCCGCAGGAGCACCAGTTCGGTGCTGGCGAACCGGGTCTGGACGACCGAGGTCTCGTCCGCGAAGTCGAGCAGGACGACGGCGTCCGCCAGCACCGTCACCGGCGCCTGCGGTACCGCGGTCACCGCGGTCGTGGGGATGCGCCCGCGCAGCCGGCGGAGCAGCTCCAGCACCTCGGTCGTGGTGCCGGACCGGGTCAGCGCGACCACCCGGTCGTAGGCGCGCCCCGTCGGCATCTCGGAGGCGGGGAAGGCGTCGGTCTCGCCGTGGCCGCCCGACTCCCGCAGTGCCGCGTAGGCCTGGGCGATGAACCAGGACGTCCCGCAGCCGACTACGGCCACCCGCTCGCCGGGCCGGGGCAGCGAGGCGGAGGCGGGGCCGTCGGGCTGCCGGGCCAGCGCCACGGCCTGCCGCCAGCAGTCGGGCTGGGTGGCGATCTCGATCTCGGTCTGACTCATCGGGAGGTCTCCCCTCTCGGGCGCACGGCGTGACCGATACGTGATGCGGCGGCCCTTGACACCGTGCGCGTTTCATTGAGCATCATGTCGTTAGTTGATTGATAGCACTGAGAATCGAGCATAAACAAGCAAGCGGGCGCGCAATCGGGCGAGCACGCGCTTGACCAAGCACGCCATGCGTGCGGAGAGGTACTCCGTGAAACGGCACCTCGCGGGCCTCGCCGGGGGACTCGCCCTGGCACTGGCCCTCACCGGATGCGGCAAGGGCAGCTCCTCGGACAGCGGCGGATCCGACGGCAGGACGATCAGATTCGTCGCGGCGAAGTACGACGACGACACCCAGGCCTACTGGACGGCGCTGATCAAGGACTTCGAAGCCGCGAACCCCGGCTACCGGGTGAATCTCGAAGTCGTCGACTGGGAACAGATGGACTCCAAGGTCAAGACGTACGTCCAGACCAAGCAGGAACCCGACCTCCTCAACTACAACAAGTTCTCCGACTTCGCCCGCGACGGCCTGGTCCACAAGGCGCAGGACGTCGTCTCCCCCGAGGTGCTGGCCGACTTCCTCCCGCTGTTCCGGCAGAAGGCGCAGTACGAGGGAGCCCAGTACGGTCTGCCGTTCATCTCCAGCGCGCGCCTGTTCTTCTACAACAAGGACATCTTCGCCAAGGCGGGCATCGCCCGGCCGCCGTCCACCTGGGCCGAGGTCGAGGCCGACGCCAAGAAGATCAAGCAGGCCGGTTACATCGGCCTCGGGTTACCCCTGGGGGCCGAGGAGGCCCAGGCGGAGTTCCAGATCTGGGCGATGAACAACGGCGGCGGCTGGACCGACGCCTCGGGCAGGTGGGCGATCGACCAGCAGGCCAACGTCGACACGCTCACCTATCTGCGCAAGCTGACGAAGGAGAAGGTCACCCAGCCCAACCCGGAGGCCACCAACCGCAAGGACGTCTTCAACGAGTTCGCCCAGGGCAAGATCGGCATGCTGAACGGGGCGGTCTTCATGCGGAAGGGCTTCATCGACCCGGTCGACGCGAAACTGAACTACGGCGTCGCCGCCCTGCCGAGCAAGGCCGGCAGCACCCACAAGACGCTCGGCGTGCAGGACTACCTCGTCGCGTTCAAGAAGAGCGACGGGTCGAACAAGGCGGCGGTGAAGAAGTTCCTCGACTTCTTCTACCAGAAGGAGAACGCCGCCGAGTTCGTCTCCACCGAGGGGTTCCTGTCCGTCACGAAGTCGGCCGGTGAGGTGCTCAGTTCCGACAGCGGGAACGCCGCCTACTACAAGCCGTTCGTCGACGCCCTCACCGACGCGGAGTTCGCCCCCACCGACGACCCCGCATGGGCCGCGGTCGACGGCGCCGTGAAACAGCGCATCGGCACGGCGGTGGCGGGCGGCGACCCGGCGAAGGTGCTGGGCGAGATCCAGAAGACCGCACAGAAGGACGACTGACTTCGGTGGCCGTACACGAGGTCACCGTGAGCGCCGCCGGGGCCGAACGCCCGGCGGCGCCGGCGCCGCCCTCGCCGCGCCGCGGTCGCAGGAATCGGCGCGCGCTGGAGCCGCTGTTGTGGCTCGGTCCCGCGACCCTCCTCATCCTGACCATGGTCGTCTGGCCGGTCGTCGAGATGATCCGTACGTCCCTGACGCGGGTGAGCTCCACCGGACTGTCCCGGGGGTTCGCCGGAGTCCGCAACTACACCGACCTGTTCGCCGAGGGCGACCTGCCCGGAGTGCTGCTGCGCACCCTCGTGTGGGTTGTCGGCGTCGTCACCGTCACGGTCGTGGTCTCTCTCGGCCTGGCCGGGCTGCTGAACTCCCGGTTCCCCGGGCGGCGGCTGGTGCGGTGGGCGCTGATCGTGCCCTGGGCCTCGTCCGTGCTGATGACGGCCCTCATCTGGCGCTGGATGCTCAACAACTTCTACGGCGTGGTCAACCGGCTGCTCATGGATGTAGGCGTGTTGGACGCACCGGTCAATTGGCTGGCCGATCCGGGGCAGGCCCTGGTCGCGATGATGGGCGTGGCGGTGTTCGTCTCGCTGCCGTTCACCTCGTTCGTCCTGCTGGCCGGTCTGCAGAGCATCCCCGCCGAGGTGTACGAGGCGGCGCGGGTGGACGGCGCCGGCCCGGTCCGCGGCTACCTGGGCATCACCCTGCCGCTGCTGCGGCCCTCGCTGGTGGTCGCCGCGATCATCAACGTCATCAACGTGTTCAACTCGTTCCCCATCATCTGGGCCATGACGCGCGGCGGCCCCGGCTTCGCCACCGACACGACCACCACCTACCTGTACAAACTGGCCTTCGACAACCAGTCGGTGGGGGAGTCGGCCGCCATGGCCGTCGTCAACTTCGGGCTGGTCCTGGCGGTGGTGCTGGTCTATCTGCGCGTCGTCCGCAGACAGGAGGACAGCGCGTGAGCAGGACCGCCGTCATCCCCCGCAAAGCCGCGCCGCGCAGGAGGCGGCCAGGACCGATGAGACTGCGCACCGTCCTGCTCACCGCCGTCGGATGGCTGGTGGCGCTGGTGTTTCTCGCGCCGTACGCGGAAATGCTGCTGACGGCGCTCAAACCGACGCCCGAACTGATGAAGTCCCCGCCGTCCTATCTGCCCTCCCGGTGGCAGTGGTCGAACTTCACGCACATCTGGTCGCTCACCGACCCGCGCGTCGCGGACGCGCTGGTGTTCTCGCTGTACGTCGCCGGGGCGGCGACGCTGCTCACCCTCGCGGTCGGGATGCCCGCCGCGTACTACACCGCCCGGCACCGCTTCCGCGGGCGCGGGGCCTTCCTGCTGCTCGTGCTCGTCACCCAGATGTTCGCGCCGACCGCGCTGCTGGTCGGCGTCTACCGGGAGATGGTCAGTCTCGACCTGACGGACACCGCTGAGGGCCTCATCCTGGTGAACGCGGCGTTCAACCTGCCGTTCTGCGTGTGGATCCTCAACGCGTACTTCGCGAGCATCCCGCGGGAACTGGAGGAGGCGGCCTGGCTCGACGGCGCGGGGCGGCTCGGCGCCCTCACCCGTGTCGTCCTGCCGCTCGCGATGCCCGGTGTGGTGACCGCGCTCGTCTACACCTTCATCGGCGCGTGGAACGAGTACGTGGTGGCGCTCACCATCACCTCGTCCAGCAACCGGATGACGCTGACCAGGGCGATTCCCGGCTTCGTCACTTCCTATCACGAGCAATGGCAGTACCTGTTCGCCACGTCGCTCGTCGCGATCGTGCCCGTGGTGGTGCTGTTCGTCTTCGTGGAGCGCCACCTCGTCGCCGGTCTGACCGCGGGCGGCGTGCGGGGATGACGCCGGGATGCGCAGCGCGGCAAGGGCCGGGGCCGCCACGGGAGCCGTGTGCGGTGTCAGGCGCGGATGACCTCCACACCGGCCGCCGTGAACGCCTCGGTCAGCTCGTCGGAGGCGGCCTTGTCGGTCACCAGGACGTCGATGTCCTCCACCGGGCAGATGCGGGCGAAGGCCCGCCGGTCCAGCTTGGAGGAGTCGGCGACCGCGACGACCTGCTGCGCGCGGCGGGCCAGCGCCCGGTTGATGCTGGCCTCGCCCTCGTGGTGGGCGGTCGCCCCGTTGGCCACGTCGATGGCGTCCACCCCGATGAAGACCTGGTCCAGGGCGATCTCCGCGAGCAGTTCGGTGGCCAGCGGCCCGATCAGCTCATAGGACGCCGGCCGGGCCACGCCGCCGGTCACCACGAGCTTGACGTGGCGCCGTACGACCAGTTCGTTGGCGATGTTGAGGGCGTTGGTCACCACGGTGACCGCCGTCTCCGCACCGCCGGAACTCAGGTCGGCGCGGGTGGCCAGTGCCCGCGCCACCTCGGTGGTCGTGGTGCCGCCGTTCAACCCCACCACGGCGCCCGCCTTCACCAGCCCGGCGGCCGCGTGCGCGATCCGCTCCTTCTCCGGAGCGTTGCGCGCGGCCTTGTAGCGCAGTGGCAGGTCGTAGGCGATCGCGTTGATCACGGCTCCGCCGTGCGTGCGGGTGACCATCTGCTGGCGGGCCAGCTCGTCGAGGTCGCGCCTGATCGTCGCGGCGGAGACCCCCAACTCCGCGGCAGCCGGCTCGACTTCGATCCGTCCGTCGCGCGTCAGCATCTCCAGCAGTGCGCTCCACCGGGCTTGCGGTGCCGCCATGTCTCACAACTTCCTGTCGGTGGTGTGCGCCACGATGTGCGCACCTCCATGAAACCACAGCGCTTGATTGGGTGTTTTATGGTCGCCAAACGAGCAAGATCCTGCGCGTTCCGTACAGCCTCGCCCCTGTCGCGGCCGGCGCACCCCGTGATCGGAGGTCGGCCGTGCCGCTGACCCCCACCGCCGACGTGGTGAGCTCCGCGTGCCGGGACGGACGGGCCGTCGGCGCGTTCAACGTGATCACCCTGGAACACGCCGAGGCCGTGGTCGCCGGAGCGGAAGCCGCGGGCTGCCCGGTCATCTGCCAGATCAGCGAGAACGCCGTCCGGTTCCACGGCAGCCGGCTCGCCCCGATCGCCCGCGCCGCCGCCGCGCTCGCCGAGGCGGCCACCGTCCCCGTGGCCCTGCACCTGGACCACGTCACCGACGAAGCGCTGCTGCGCCGCGCCGCGGAGTGCGGCTTCGGATCCGTCATGGTCGACGCGTCCGCGCTGCCGCACGCCGAGAACGTCGCCGCCACGCGCGCTGCGGCGCAGTGGGCGCACGCCCACGGGTTGTGGGTGGAGGCGGAACTCGGCGAGATCGGCGGCAAGGACGGAGTGCACGCGCCTTCGGCACGTACGGATCCCGATCAGGCGCGCGACTTCGTGTCCGCCACCGGGGTCGACGCACTGGCCGTCGCGGTCGGCAGTTCCCACGCGATGACCACGCGCACCGCCCGGCTGGATCACGCCCTCATCGCCCGTCTCGCGGAGGCGGTCCCCGTGCCGCTGGTCCTGCACGGCTCGACGGGGGTGCCTGAGGCCGAACTCCGGCAGGCGGTGGCGGCCGGCATGGTCAAGGTCAACATCGGTACGGCACTGAATGCCGCCTTCACCGGCACGGTCCGCGACACACTCGTCGCGGCGCCCGCGGCCGTCGACCCGCGGCCGGCCCTCACCGCGGCGCGCCGGGCGATGGCCGATGCCGTGAACTCGGCGCTGCGGACTCTGTCGGGCGGCGGGTACGGGACGGGATGAGCCGGAGTCCGTGCACGGCATGTTCCAAAGGAAAATGCCAAAGCTGTCACCCGAGGTCGGTACTTTCCGTAGCCTCTGGGTCACACGCAAGCCTCTGGGGCGCACGAACTCGCCTGCCCCGCATCGCACTTGATCCGCGCCCATCGCCAACGCGCCGAAAGGACACCGGTCATGGCTGTCGAGGCCGAGGTTCTGAACGAACTGCACAGGCTGCGCGCACGCATGCCGCAGCTGACGGGGGCGTTGGCGGCCGGCGCCGACGGACTCGTCCTCGCCCAGGACATGCCCGACGTCGAACCGGAAGGGCTGGCGGCGCTGACCGCGGCGGCCCTCGGCGTCGGCCGCCGGATGGCCGATCTCGCGGCCGGCGGCGACTTCCGCGAACTGCTGGTGCGCGGCTCCGGGGGATACGTCGCGACCTATTCGGCCGGACCGTCCGCCGTCCTGACGCTGCTCGCCGACGACCGGGCCAACGTCGGCCGACTGCACCTGGAAGGACGGCGCAGCGGCTTCCGCATCGCCGAACTGGTGGCGGCCCGGTTCCCGCCCGACGGCCCCTTCGTCCCCGGCCGCCCGGCCGCCCCCGGGGTCCGCGGCCGCATGCTCGGCGCCCTGCCCGTGCGCATCCCACCGCAGTCCCGGCACGAGTCCTGAACCGCGACGGCACAGAGGGACGCCGGGTACCGGCCACCGGCCACCGAGCACGACGCCTCATGTCGGCATCCCCTCAGGCCCTCTGGTCTTTTGCGGCCTCCCTACCGTCTTCCGGGGTGCGGGCACCGGCGCCCGGTCACTCCCCGGCGCCCTCCGCCTGCGCACGGCCGGGTGCGCCGCGGCGCCTGCCGACCGCGTGCCGTCGGCCGGGGCTCCGCTCCGGGCGGCCCGTGCCCGCACCCGAACCCGGACTCGGCACTGCGCCCAGGCCCGCGGTCGTGGTAGGTGCGCTGAACCCGCCGGGGACATGGCGTGGCGGCGCTGACGCGGACGAGGCCGCCGGTCCGGGCGGCGCGGGTCGGACGTAGGGCGTCTCCCGTTCCTCGGCCGGCGCCGTCGGCGGTGGTGGGACCGCCCGGCTCAGCACGCGCGCGTGGGGCATCAACGGGGCGCACGCGGAGCACACTTCGCTGAGCGTCCACACCTGGCCGACCGCCGGATCGTGCTGCACCACGAGCACGACCGTGCCCGCGCAGTGGACCCGGACGCCCTCGTGCGCCGCGCACCGCTGGCGGCGGCACCAGCAGGCGGCGTCGTGGTGCACCGCCGCCGCCCGGGCGTGCGCGGCCGCATGGGCCTCGGCGAAGCGGCGCAGCGCCGCGATGTCCCGTGAGCGCGGCGGCATCACGCACGCCGAGGAGCAGGTGACCGACGCGGTGCGGTCCCGGTGTCCCACCACGCGGATCGTCCAGCAGCGGCCGGGGCGTCGGGCTGAGGGGGCGTCAGGGTAGGTGAGAGCCAAGGCACATGTCCTTCGTGGTGGGGGGAATGCGTGGGTGGGGAATGCGTGAGTGAGGGGGAAGGCGACGGGAGGGCGGGGGCGGTCCGGAGCGGTTCCGGAACGGCCCACCGGAAGTGACCCCGTTCACAGCATGCCCGTGGCCCCGCGGACCATTCGCGCTGTGCCCCCTCTGGCGGACATCCGGCCCGTCACGCCGTACGTTTAAGCTCTCCCCCCATGAGCACAGGGGGACCTGACAGACGTGTCGTCGACGGCCGTTTCGAGCTGGTGGAACGGCTCGGCGCCGGGGGCATGGGCTGGGTGTGGCGCGCCCGCGATCTGGCGCTGCAGCGGGACGTGGCGGTGAAGGAGGTACGGCCGCCGGATCCGGCCCTCGCCGAGTACGACCCCGAGGGCGCCCGCACACTGCGTGAGCGCGTCCTGCGGGAGGCCCGCGCGCTGGCCCGGGTCCACCACCCCAACGTGGTCACGATCCACCACATCGTCGACGGCGGCGACGGCACCTATCCGTGGATCGTGATGGAGCTGGTGACGGGCGGCTCGCTCCAGGACCGGCTGGACCGGGGCGCGCTGGCGCCGCTCGACGCCGCCCGGCTGGGCCGCGAGGTGCTGTCCGCGCTGCGCGCCGCGCACGCCGCCGGCATCGAGCACCGTGACGTGAAGCCGGCCAACGTCCTGCTGCGCCCCGACGGCAGGCCCGTGCTCACCGACTTCGGCATCGCCGCCGTCCGCGAGTCCGCCGGCCTCACCGCGACCGGCGCGGTCATCGGCTCGCCCGACTTCATGGCCCCGGAACGCGTCAGCGGCAAGGAGGGCGGCCCCGCGGCCGACCTCTGGTCGCTGGCGATGCTGCTGTACGTCGCCGTGGAGGGCCACCACCCGCTGCGCCGGGCCAGCACGCTGGCCACCCTGGCCGCCGTACTCGGCGAGGACGTGCCGCCGCCCCGGCGGGCCGGTCCGCTGACCGCCGTCCTGACGGCCCTGCTCGTCCGGGACCCGCGGGCCCGCCCCGACGCGGCCGAGGTCGACCGCCTGCTGGCGATCGTGACGGGGGACGCTCCCGATCCCCGGGACGCTCCCGATCCCCGGGACGCCCCCGATGACCGGGACTCCCGCGATCCCCGGGACGCCCCCGCTCTCCGAGAGGGCATCGGGAGTGCGGCGTACGGGCACACGGACGCGAGCGCCCCCGTGCCAGTGAGCCCCTCGGCCCCCGCCCCGACCTCCTATGCGCTCGCCCCGCCCGCTCCCGCCGCAGCGGGATCCGTCCCCGCCACGCAGGGGTCCGGCGCGGCCGCCTCGCCGACCGGCCCCGTCCCGCCCCGGGGTCGCCGTACCCGTGGGACGGCCGTGGTGGCCGTCGTCGTCGGCGCCGTGCTCACGGGCGTCCTCGTGTGGTCGCTGGTCCCGCAGACGAAGGGCGACGACGGCGGCAGTGCGGGAGGCGCGCCGAACACCACCGCGTCGTCGAACGGCACGACGTCGCGGAGCGACCGCCCCGCCACCCCGAGCGCCGCGTCCGGCGGCGAGGCCGCGGGGAAGGTCGATCTGCTCACCGGCGACGGCGTCCGCACGGCCGTGGCGAAGCTGACCGCCGCGATCGGCGGGACGAAGGTCACCAGTCTCGCCGTGTACCCGGAGTACGCCATGGCCGAGGCGCCCGTCGACGGCCACCCGAAGCTCTACGACCGCTACCTGTACCAGGGCGGGGACGTGGCGGTGAAGGACGGCCCCGGCGGCACCGTCATGAACGGCGCGGTCCCCGTCGACCTGGACGTCTACGACTGGGACGCGGTGCCCGCACTGCTCGCCAAGGCGGGCCGGACGCTGGGCATCGACGAGCCGACGGGCCGCTATCTGGTGATCAACCCGGCCTCCACCGTCTTCGACACGCCCCCGACGCTGAGCGTCTACCTCTCCGACGACTACGGCAGCGCCTACCTCCGGGCCGATGTCCACGGCCGGATCATCGAGACCCACCCCCGCGACGACGGCTGACGTCCTGCGCCTGCCGGCCCGCGTGCCGCTGCAGGCGGTCGCCGCGGTCGTGGGTCGTCGTGGCCTCGCCCTGCGCCGACGTTCCGGAAGCCCTCAGTGGGGAAACGCGCGGGGCTGGCGCAGGAGGGGGAGTTCCTCGCGGAACTCCTCGATGCGGGAGCTGATCTGCCGCATCAGGACGGTGTCCTCGAGCCGGTCGAGGTAGAGGTTGCGGCGGGCCAGACCGGGCGCGTCGACGCAGAAGTACAGGGCCATGAGCGGGTTCACGAACAGTCGGCTGTCCTTCGTCCGCTCGGTGAACCGTACGTCCCCGAAGTCGCCGCGCACGGCGGCGGCGACCGAGCCGTTGACGATGCTCGGGCGGCCCGGGGTGCACGCCTGGGCGTCGGCCACCGCGTCGACGTACAGGCCTCCCTCCCGGCTGTCGTGCGGCAGGGAGAACGCGCCGAGATAGGCGCCGTCGCGGTCCAGCGCGGCCAGGTTCTCCAGCACCAGGGAGTGGTTCACCCCGTGGTAGGCGTCCACGCCGAAGCCGAGGCACGCGACCAGCCGGTGGGGTACGTCCGTCAGCCCCTGCACGGCGGCCAGGCTGGCCATGTCCTCCTCGGGCGTGCCGAGGCCGTGCTCGTCGCCGCGCAGCAGGATGTCCGTCCCGCCGTCGACCAGGACGACGGCGTCCACCCCGCCCAGGTGGTCCAGGAGCGCGCGGTAGGCGTCCCGCAGCGGGCCCACGCCGGTGCGGGGGAAGGCGTACACCGTGGAAGGCAGGTCGTGCCGGTCGAGCCAGCACGCGAGGGTGTGCTCGGGGAAGTAGTCGCCGCGGGTCACGGTGTCGGGGCGGACGGCCGCGACGTCCGGCTCCAGCCACACCTCGGTGGGCAGACCGTACAGGTCGGTGAAGGAGAGGTTGGCGAGGTGGACGTCCTTGCCCGCCGCCTGCAGGGCCAGCGCCAGCGGCAGGCCCGCGTACACGTCGAAACCGCCGCCCGCACCGGCGACGAGCACCCGGCGTGCGTCGCGCAGCCGGGTGAACAGGGGAGGCTCGTGGAGGGAGAACACCCGGGGACGCTAGCAGGGGGCGATCGTGCGGCTCACCTGGTTTGCGGCAACTGGCGTGCGCCACACGGGAATCGGGGTCCGGTGGACCGTACGGCGTCCACCGGACCCCTGACCGGAACGCCTACGCGCCGCTCTCCCGCAGCATGTCCTCGCGCTCGACGAGCTTCACGCGCTCGCGGCCCTGCGGCTCGCCCAGCGCCTTCTCGGCGGCGTCCAGCCTGTACCAGCCCTCCCAGGTGGTGAAGCGGACGTTCCGGTCGGCGAGGAACGCGTCCACGGCCGCCGGCTCGGGCGAAGCAGGCGTGTGCAGACGGCCGCCCGCGTGGTCGGCGAGCAGGTTCGACACCGTCTCGTTGGCGTCGCCCTTGGTGTGGCCGATCAGGCCCACCGGGCCGCGCCGGATCCAGCCGGTGACGTACGTCGACTGCAGATGCGCGCCGGACTCCTCGATGACCCGGCCGCCCTGGTCCGGGACCGTGCCCGAGTCGATGTCCCAGGGCAGCTTCGGCAGTTTCTCGGAGAGGTAGCCGACGGCGCGGTAGATCCCGGTGACGTCCCATTCCTTGAACTCGCCGGTGCCCTTGACGTTGCCGGTGCCGTCGAGGGCGGTGCGCTCGGTGCGCAGGCCGACGACCTTGCCGTCCTCGCCGAGGATCTCCGTCGGGGACTCGAAGAAGTGCAGGAACAGCTTGTGCGGCCGGCTCCCGACGTCGCGGATCGCCCAGTTCTCCAGCGTCTTGGCGACCATGTCGGCCTGCTTGTTGCCGCGCCGGGTCGCGATCGAGCCGTCGTCGTAGTCGATGTCCTCGGGGTCGACGATGACCTCGATGGTGGGGGAGTGGTCCAGCTCGCGCAGCTCCATCGGGGAGAACTTCGCCTGGGCCGGGCCGCGGCGGCCGAAGACGTGGATCTCCAGCGCCTTGTTGGCCTTCAGGCCGTCGTAGACGTTGGCCGGGATCTCCGTCGGCAGCAGCTCGTCCGCCGTCTTGGCCAGGATGCGGGCCACGTCGAGGGCGACGTTGCCGACGCCCAGGACCGCGACCTTCTCGGCTTCGAGCGGCCAGGTGCGCGGGACGTCCGGGTGGCCGTCGTACCAGGAGACGAAGTCCGCGGCGCCGTAGGAGCCGTCGAGGTCGACGCCCGGGAGCGACAGCTCGCGGTCGGCCGTGGCGCCCGTCGAGAAGATCACGGCGTCGTAGAAGGCGCGCAGGTCGTCGAGGCTGATGTCGGTCGGGTAGTCGACGTTGCCGAAGAGGCGGATCTGCGGCTTGTCGAGGACCTGGTGCAGGGCGGTGATGATGCCCTTGATCCGGGGGTGGTCCGGGGCCACGCCGTAGCGGATCAGTCCGAACGGGGCCGGCATCCGCTCGAAGAGGTCGATGGAGACACCGGGGTCGGCGGCCACATCGGACTTGAGCAGCGCGTCGGCGGCGTAGATCCCGGCGGGGCCGGCTCCGACGATGGCTACCCGCAGGGGGCGGGGCATGATCAGGTTCCCTTCGAGCGGTGACAGATCAACTCGAGGGAAGCCTAAACTAAGGCAAACCTAAGTCGGTACGGGGGTCCGGTCTATGAGCTCATAAACGTCTCTTATGAGTCAGAGGTCGGCCAACGCACCTCAGGGCAGCGGCTGTTCCGCCCAGATCACCTTTCCGGTGGGCGTGTAGCGGGTGCCCCAGCGGTCGGTGAGCTGGGCCACCAGGAACAGCCCGCGCCCGCCCTCGTCCGTCATCGCCGCGTACCGCAGATGGGGCGAGGTGCTGCTGCCGTCGGCGACCTCGCAGATCAGCGAACGGTCGCGCAGCAGCCGGACGCGGACGGGGGCGCTGCCGTAGCGGATCGCGTTGGTGACCAGCTCGCTCAGGATCAGCTCCGTGGTGAAGGACAGGTCCTCCAGGCCCCAGCGCTCCAGCTGTCCGGCCACCGCCGCCCGCACCTCGCCCACCGCCGCCGGCTCCATCGGCACGTCCCACTCGGCGACCCGGTCCGCGCCCAGCGCCCGGGTCCGCGCCACGATCAGGGCGATGTCGTCATTGGGGCGGGCCGGCAGCAGGGCGTCCAGGACGGCCTGGCAGGTCTCCTCGGGCGAGCCGTCGGCGGCCCGCTCCAGGGCGGTGCGCAGCAGCTCCAGACCCGCGTCGATGTCCCGTTCCCGGTCCTCGACCAGCCCGTCGGTGTACAGCACCAGCGAGCTGCCCTCGGCCAGCTCCAGCTCGGCCGTCTCGAACGGCAGCCCGCCCAGGCCCAGCGGCAGCCCGGCGGGCACCTCGGGGTATTCCACCCGCCCGTCGGGGTGGACCAGCGCCGGCGGCGGATGGCCGGCCCGGGCGACCGTGCAGCGCCGGGAGACCGGATCGTAGATGGCGTACAGACACGTCGCCCCGGAGACCGGCGCGGTGGCGCCGTCGCTCGCCTCGTCCTGGTCGATCCGGGCCACCAACTCGTCCAGCAGACTGAGGAGTTCCTCCGGCGCGAGGTCCAACGAGGAGAAGTTGTGGACCGCGGTGCGCAGCCGGCCCATCGTGGCCGCCGCGTGCAGCCCGTGGCCCACCACGTCGCCCACGACGAGGGCGACCCGGGACCCCGACAGCGGCAGCACGTCGAACCAGTCGCCGCCGACGCCCGCCTGCGCGGGCAGATACCGGTAGGCGATGTCCAGGGCGTTCTGCTCGGGCAGGGTGCGCGGCAGCAGACTGCGCTGGAGCGTGACGGCCATGCCGTGCTCGCGGGTGAAGCGGCGCGCGTTGTCGATGGAGATCGCGGCCCGCGCCACCAGCTCCTCCGCGAGGACCACCTCGTCCGGATCGAACGGAGCGGGCCGCTCCGAACGCCAGAAGCTGACCACACCCAGCACCAGGGCCCCGGCCCGCACGGGCACGGTGATCAGCGAGTGGATGCCGAACTCCACGACCTGCTCGGTCCGCTCCAGGTCCTGGGCGCGCCAGCCCGGCGACTGGGCGAGCCGGGCCTCCAGCACGGCCCGTTCGCCGCCGAGGCTGCGGGCCTGCGGGGCGGAGTCGACGAACCGGATCCGCTCGCCCACCCCGTACAACGGCGCGCCCTTGCGGATCCCGCTCATCGCCGTGCGCCGCAGCGCGCCCCGGGTCTCCGGCTCCTCCCCGGCCAGCACGGCGTCGAACAGGTCCACGGTGGCGAAGTCCGCGAATCGCGGCACGGCGAGCTCCGTCAGCTCCTCCGCGGTGCGGGCCACGTCCAGGCTCGTCCCGATGGCCACCCCGGCGGCGTACAGCATGTCCAGGCGCTCCCGGGTCGCCTCCGCCCGGCCGGACAGGGCGCGCAGCTCCGTGGAGTCGCGCAGGGTCGCGACGCTGCCGGCGGGTCCGCCCGCCAGGTCGGTGGGCCGCTGGTTGATCGCCAGGAGCCGCTCCCCGACCAGGTGCACCTCGTCCGTCACCATCCGCCCGGAGGCGAGCAGTTCGGCGGTGCCGGGGTCCAGGCCCAGGTCCAGGACCTGACGGCGTTCGGCGTCCGCGGGCAGGTCGAGCAGCCGCTGCGCCTCGTCGTTGGCGAGCAGCAGATCGCCCTCCCCGCCGACGATGATCACGCCTTCCCGCACGGCGTGCAGCACCGCGTCGTGATGCTCGTACATACGGGTCATCTCGCGCGGGCCCAGGCCATGGGTCTGGCGCAGCAGCCGGCGGCTGACCAGCGCCGTGCTGGCCGTGGCCAGGGCGAGGGCCACCGCGGCGGAGGCCAGGACGAGGGGCAGCTGGCGGTCTGCGTTGCCGCCGACGTGGGCGGTGGTGATGCCGGACGACACCAGGCCCACGACCGTCCCGTCCGGCGCGTGCACGGGGACGACGGCCTGCACGAGACGGCCGATGGTCCCGTCGACCTCCTCGACGACGGTGCCGCCGTCCAGCGCCGGCTGGATGTCGCCGACGAACTTCTTGCCGATGCGGTCCGGCTTCGGATGGGTGTAGCGGATCCCGTCGGTGTTCATCACGACGATGAAGTCCACGTCCGCGGCCGTGCGGGCGGCCTCGGCCCGCGGCTGGAGCACCGCGGTCGGGTGCGGGCTGCGCAGCGCCGCCACGATGCCCGGCGAGTTCGCGAAGGTCTGCGCGACGGCGAGGGAGCGGTTACGGGCCTCCTGCGTGGTGTCGTGCCGCACCTGGAGCAGCAGCGCCAGCACCGCGGCCACGACCAGCACCAGCACGATGACCACCTGCAGGACGAACACCTGCGCGGCGAGACTGCGCCCGCCCAGGGCGGACTCGGGTGAACGCCGGACCCGGGAGCCACGGGGCGGACGGGCCGGCCGGGTATCCGAGCGCCCCAGGAGTCGGACCATGTGCCATATCTACACTGCCTGGGCCCGCTAGGCGAGAGGCGTCACACAGGGTCACCGTTCGCGCCCGTCGCGCTCTCCGTACGTGATCTCCGTGCCGTGTCGAGCCCGGCGCACGAACCCTCCGCGCCCGTCGCCCTCCCGTACATGGTCCCCGCGGCCGTCCGGGCGGGTGGCGAGCAGCAGGGCGATGTCGTCGGGCCGGTCGACGGCCTGCCGGGCCGTCGCGGTGATCAGGTCGGCCACGTCCCCGAGGGAACGCCCGGGGACGGCGGCGGCCTCCGCCAGGGCGACGCGCAGCGCGGCCACGCCGTCGTCGATGTCGAAGCCGGCCCGCTCCACCAGCCCGTCCGTGTACAGCGCCAGGATCGCGCCCGCCGCCAGCCGCAGCTCCGTCACCGGGTAGTGGGCGCGCGGATCGACCCCGAGCACCACCCCGCCGGGCAGGTCGAGGACCTCCGTACGGCCGTCGGGGTGGCGCAGGACCGGCAGCGGGTGCCCGGCGCGGACCGCCAGGGCCCGGCCGGTGGACGGGTCGAGCCGGACGTAGCAGCAGCTGGCGAACTGGCCGGGGTCGAGGTCGATCAGGAGGTGGTTGGTGCCGGCCATGACCTCCTCGGGCGGCCGGTCGCTCAACGCGAACGCCCGGACCGCGCTGCGCAGTTGCCCCATGGTCGCCGCCGCCTGCACCCCGTGCCCCTGGACGTCGCCGATGACCAGGGCCAGCCCGTCGCCGGACTCCACGACGTCGTACCAGTCGCCGCCCACGTCCATGCCCTCGGTGCCCGGCAGATACCGGGCGGCGGTCTCCACGCGCGTGTGCTGCGACAGCCGCCGGGGGAGCAGGGCCTGCTGAAGTCCCCGGGCGAGGGCGGCCTCGGTGTCGTAACGCTGGGCCTTCTCCATCGCGTGGGCGATCAGCCCCGCGAGGGCGGTGAGCACCGTGCGCTCCTCGGAGCTGAAGCCGCGGCGCGAGCCGTCGAAGCCGAGGATGCACGAGCCGACCGGGCGGCCCGAGGCGATCAGCGGGAGGAAGGCGCGGGCGCCCTCCGCCGCGTCCAGCGCGATGCCCGGGTAGGCGGCCGACAGCTGCTCCATCGAGTCGAAGAACAGCGGACGGCCCGTGGTCAGCGTCTCCACGCCGGGCAGCCGGGCGTCCAGGCCCACGCCCTCGAACGGCGCCAGGAAGCCCTCTGGGAAGCCGGACTCCCACGCCAGGTACAGATGCCGCTCCTGGAGCAGGTAGATGGCCAGTCGGCGGCCGCCGAACGCGGGCAGCAGCTCCTGCATGACCACCGCCGACACCTGGCGGGCGGTCACCGCCTCCGTCAGCGCGATGGCCAGCACGATGGGCCGGTACAGCGGGGCGGTCGAGGCGGCGGTGTCCGGCGCGGGGCCCTCGGCGTCCGCCGCGGCCGGGGCCGTGTCGTCCGGCACCCGGTTCGCCGGGGCCGCCGTGCAGGTCAGGAGGTCCGCGCCGGGGTAGAGGGACAGGCGCAGCCAGTCGCCCTCGTACGGTCGGGCGCCGGAGGGCCGGTGGGCGTCCGCGGTGGGCAGCCGGACGTGGAAGTGGGCGGGCTCCGGCGACAGCAGGGCGCCGCGCAGATGCTCCTCGCAGGTGGGCTGGTTCAGCCACGGCACGGCATCCCACAGGGGCCGCCCGGCCAGCCGGTCCGGCTCCACGCCCAGCAGGTGGGCGGCCCGGGCGTTGGCGTAGACGACCAGCCCCAGCCGGTCCAGGCAGAACACGCCCTCCGGGAGGAGGTCGGCCGCGCCGTCGGCGAAGGCGCCGGGGCCCGGGTCGAGCAGGATGCCGCCGACCGGGGAGCCCGCCGCCGTCGGCGACGCCCACAGCTCCAGAAGCCGCAGGCCCCCGGCCGTCGTGCGCACCTGGATCGGCAGCGGCGGGGCGGTGCCGCGGGCGGCCTCGTGCAGCAGGGCGGGCAGCCGATGGGCGTCCGTCGGGTCGATGGCCCGGGCCAGGTCGCCGAGCGTGGCCGGGACCTCGCCCGGCGGCAGACCGAGCAGGGCGCCCGCCTGCTCGTCCGCGGTGACGGCGTCGGTCGCCGGGTCCCACGAGAACCGGCCGACACGCCCCAGAGCCGGACCCGCCGCCGGCGGGCGTACGCACACCGGCTCGTCGTCCCAGTCCGCGCACCCCCCGTCCGCCTCCAGGCCCAGCAGCGCCGCGCCCAGGGCCTGCGCGACCTGCGTCAGCCGCTCGCGCTCCGGCAGCACATCCATCGCGTCGGAGGCCGCCGGGCGCAGCACGGTCAGCACCCCGAAGGAGCGGTCCCCCGCCACCACGGGCACGTTGAGGCAGCCGAACTGGAACGGCAGGCCCGCCGCGAACTGCGGATAGCGGCGCATGGTCTCCGTGGAGTTCGCCAGCACCACCGGCGCACCCGTCCGGTGCACGTCGGCCACCGGGAACGGCCGATCCACGTGCACCCGCCACCAGGGGCGGAACAGCGGCCCCGGCAGCCCCGCGAGCACCGCCAGGCGCAGCAGCCCGGACGTGCCCGAGGACAGGTAGACGCCCCCGGAGCGGCCGCCCGCCGCCCGCAGCGCGTCCGCCACGGACCCGGTCAGCAGCTCGGGCGGCGGCCCGGACCGCTTCCGCTCGTCCCCGGCGCTCCCAGTCATCGGCCCTACCTCGTCGGTGCGCCGCCGCGTGGGCGACACAGCAAGAATGCGCCACACCGGACCGGATGTGCATCCGCGCGCGGTCGAAAGAGGGGTCAGGCGCCAGTGGCGCGCAGGGTGCTCTTGGCGAGCTCGTACGCCGGGAGCATCGCCTCGTGCTCCTCGGTGTCCATCCCGCCGAGGTGCAGCACGACGGGGCCGTCGGAGGTGCTGACGGCCAGCGCGCGCTCCTTCTTGGTCTCCTCCAGGAGCTCGCTCGTGGTGACGTACTCGACCTCGGCGCCGGTGACGCCGGCCGCCTCGAAGGAGCGGTACTTCGCCCCGCTCGACCCCTCCTCGGCGCTCACGAACTCCTCCAGCACGGCGCGCGCGTCGCCGTCGCCCGGCTCGCCGGTCCAGACCCGCAGATATCCGAGCTTCCCCGCGGGCTTGGCGTCGATCTCGCAGGCCATGGTGACGGGCCCCTGGTGCAGAAGCGCGTCCGCGAGGTCGGCCAGATCGCCGCCCGCGTCGTCCGCCTCCTGCGCGTCGACGGCCTCGGCCTTCCAGAACTCGGCGACGTCGAAGGTGACGGGCAGCTCGCAGGCGGACCCGGAGGCGCCGACGGACCCGCCGCGCTGAGCGACCTTCGCGCCCGCGCTCGCGGTAGCCGTCGCCTTCGTCTTCCCCTTCGGTGAGGCGTCCGAGCCTCCCCCGTCGGCCGCGCACCCCGTCAGCAGCCCCGTCAGCAAGACCGCCGACGTCAGCCCCTGCCCCACGTTCCCCACCCCGATGCGCACTGCTGTGTCCCCTCTCGATACCGGTCGCGACGCCGGTCTCGATACCGGCGGGGCACTGTAACCGAGGCGCGGGCCGCCGGTCGCACCGGTTTCGGGGAGCCGTCGGCGCCGGTCCGGCACGGGCGACGACGGCGCGGAAGAGTGACATGCCGTCAGACCCGGCTCCGGGCGGGCACCCATAACGGCGTGATCAACAACGCCGCGTCGGTCCGCCGAGCCACCTGTCCCGGCGCTCCCCGCTCACTGGCCCTTCTCGCACTCGCCAAGGGGCACGAATGGCCGAGTTGACGCGTCGCAGACTGCTGGGATCCGCCGCGGGCGCGCTGGGCGGCGCCGCGGCCCTCTCCCTCCTCCCGCCGAGCGTGCAGAAGGCCGTCGCGGCCGAACCGCCCCGGCACAGTTCGCTCGCCGACATCGAGCACGTCGTGCTGCTGATGCAGGAGAACCGCTCGTTCGACCACTACTTCGGCACCCTCTCGGGCGTGCGCGGCTTCGCCGACCCCGACGCACTCACCCTCGACACCGGCCGCTCGGTCTTCTACCAGCCGGACGCCGAGAACCCCAAGGGCTACCTCCTGCCGTTCCACCTCGACACCCGCACCTCCAGCGCCCAGGCCATCCCGTCCACGAGCCACGCCTGGTCCGTGCAGCACGACGCGTGGAACGGCGGCCGGATGGACCGCTGGCTGCCCGCCCACCGCAAGGCCGACGGCGTCAACGGCCCCTATGTCATGGGCTACTACACGCGCGAGGACATCCCGTTCCAGTTCGCGCTCGCCGAGACCTTCACCGTCTGCGACCACTACTTCTGCTCGGTCCTCGGCCCGACCTGGCCCAACCGCCTGATGTGGATGACCGGCACCCTCGACGCCGACGGCGCCTCGGGCGGCCCGATCATCAACAACACCGCGCCGACGCCGTACGGCTGGACGACGTACGCCGAACGGCTCCAGGCGGCCGGGGTCAGCTGGCGGGTGTACCAGCAGGACGACGACTACGGCTGTAACGTGCTGGAGCAGTTCGCGATCTTCCGCGACGCCCCGCCGGGCTCCGCGCTGTACGAGCGGGGGGTACGGCCGCAGCCGGAGGGGACGTTCGAGGACGACGCCCGGGGCGACCGGCTGCCGACGGTGTCCTGGATCATGCCGACGAGCCACCAGTCGGAGCACCCGGACTATCTGCCGGCGGCCGGCGCGGACTTCGTCGCCTCGAAGATCGAGGCCATCGCGGCGAACCCGAAGGTGTGGCGCAAGACGGCGTTCATCCTCAACTACGACGAGAACGACGGCCTGTTCGATCATGTGCCCCCGCCGACCCCGCCCGCCGGCACGCCCGGCGAGTTCGTCCGCGGGCTGCCCGTCGGCGGCGGTTTCCGCGTTCCCGCCATCATCGTCTCGCCCTGGACCGTGGGCGGCTGGGTGGCCACGGAGAGCTTCGACCACACCTCGGCGCTGCGGTTCCTGGAACGGCTCACCGGAGTGGCGGAGCCCAACATCAGCACCTGGCGGCGCGGCGCCTTCGGCGACCTCACCTCCGCCTTCCGCCTCTCCTCCCCCCGGCCGCTCCCGCCGAGCCTGCCCCAGGACACCGCCGAACAGCTCCTGACGGCGCAGGAGGAGGTCGCCACCCTGCCCAGGCCCACGCTGCCGGGCGCCGACCAGACGTTCCCGCACCAGGAGGCGGGCCGCCGCCCGCAGCGCTGACCTGGAGGGGGACACGCGGCTCGACCTCGGCCCGGACGCCGCCTTCGTCAGCGGTACGGACCTCCTCGTCGACGGCGCAGTCCTCGCCGGCCTCGGCCGCGGCCGCACCGCGTGAGCGTGGCCCGGGTATGTGACGCAGGCGACGGTCCTGTGAGAGGACTGATCCTCACAGGCCGTCCTTGCGTCTACCAGAGGGCGACGCGCACGAACACCGTGCGGTGCGTTCGCGCGATGAATGGTGGGGGGAACCTTGGGCATCCTGCGTCCGGAACTGGAACGGCCTCGCGACGGCCGCCTCGAGGAGCAGCCGCGTGCGGGCGACGCCGACGGCGGGCTCCGGGTCGGCGCCGTCGAGGCCCAGCCGCACAGCGGCGGTGTCAAGGAGCGGCTGCGCGGGGGCGGGGGCGGGGTCGAGATCGAGGTCGAGCTGCGCGACCGCCGTACCGAGGGGGAGTTTCCGGGCGGCCGCGCCCAGGAGAAGCCGCACGGCGATGGCGTCGAGCAAGAGGTGCGCGGCCGCCGCACGGAGGGTGGGCGCAGGGCCGGGCGCGCCGCGGGGGAGCAGCGGGGCGGCGGTACTGAGGGGGAGCAGCGGGGCGGCGGTACCAGGCAGAGGGCGCGCGGTGGCGCCGAGGAGGAGCTGCGGGGCGGCGGATCCGGGGGCCGGCCGCGCAGGAGCGCTCCCGTGCGGGTGGCCGCGTTCGTCGGACGGACGCTGAAGGGCGAGTGGCACGGCATCGTCGCCGACCCCGTACGACAGCTGCGCCGACGCGGTCCCGCCGGGCTGCTGCTGGCGGCCGTGGCCTGCGGGGGCGTGATCTTCTTCCACGCCATCGCGCAACGTCCGGCCGGCGCGACGGCGGTGCGGATACTGGGCGGAGTCCAGGGCGACCTGCCCCTGTGGCTGGCCCTGCTGCGCACCCCGATCTCCCTGTACGTCCCGGCGCTCGACCTGCCGGTCTGGGCCGGCATCACCCAGCTGTTCCTCGCCTTCGCCCTGGCCGAACTCGCCCTCGGCCGCAGAAGGACCCTGGCGATCGCCTACGCGTCCACCCTGGCCGGCACCCTCACGGTGCGGTTGATGATCGCGCTGGGGCCCGGCTGGTGGGGTCTGGGGCTGCCGCCCGAGGTCGGACAGGTGCTGGACACCGGTCCGTCCGCGGCGGTCGTCGGGCTCTTCACCTACCTCTCGGTCGTCCGCCACGCCCCCATCGTGTTCACGCTCACCGGCGGCTCGATGGTGTTCGAGTCGATCGCCAAGCCCAACCTGGCCGGCCGTGAGCACCTCATCGCGGTGGGCGCCGCCCTCGTCCTGGGCCTGGTGCACGAGTACCGCCGCCATCGGCGGCAACGACCCTCCCGGCCTGCGGAGACGCGGACGGTCGACGCGACCGGCGCGGACTGCGGCGGCCCCGCCGAGAAGGTCGTCAAGGACGCCGTGGGCAACGTGCTGCGGGACGGCGACTCGGTGGTCGTCGTCCAGGCGCTCGAGGTCGAGGGGAGCCCCTCCGGCATCGAGGCCGGCACCAAGGTGCGCGGCATCCTCCTCGCCGACGGCGTCGACTGCCACGACATCGACTGCAGGATCGACGGCTTCGGGGCGATGCGGCTCAGGTCGAGCGTGGTCAAGAAGGCCTGACTCCGCCGCCTTTGCCGAGCGGCCGCCCGGAAGGCCGCTGACCTCGGCTTCCTGAGATGTTGCTATGAATTCGTGGGACGGTTGAACACTCCTGGGCTCTGCCGCGTATTGGGCCGGGGGATTTCATGTCCGGCCGCCGACGACGTGTAGGAGCACTCCTTGGCAGAGAACAGGCGCAGACGCCCAACGGGCGGACGGCGCGCGACCTTCGGGGCGATTGCGCTGATACTCGGCGGCGGTGGACTCATGGCGGTGAACGTCTATGCCTCGGCCACCTCCAACGGCGAGTCCGTACAGCTGACCGGAGGGGGCTCGGTCACGATCGACTGTCCCGACGTCGGCAACAGTCTGACCTCCGTCCCGGAACAGGCCTCGCCCGAGGTCGCCCGTGAACTCGCGCTCCTGGACGAGCAGATCGCCGCCGCCTACCGCCAACTCCAGGACCAGGCGCAGGCCGTACGGCAGGATCCCGGCTTCGCCGACAACGCGGTGATGAACCCGCTGAAGGAGAAGCGCGGCGCGACGATCGGCCGCATCGTGGAGGCGATCGACCGGAGCGGTGACCGCCCGGAGGGCCTGGACTCCCTCGCCGCCTGCACCCTGCGCATCACCGAAGACCAGGAACAGGGTCAGGGGCAGGGCCAGGAAGAAGGCCAGGACCAGGGGCAGGACCAGAAGCAGAACGACGGTCAGGGACAGGGCCCGGCTCAGGGGTCCGGTCAGAACGACCAGCAGGGCAACGGCGGTCAGGCAGGCAACGGCCCGGTCGCCGGCGATTATGCGGACATCACCAGCGTCCAGCCCGCCCAGCAGACCCCCGACCCCAGCTCCGGCCCCTCCCGAGGGACCTTCGTCACGAGCTGCGGTGTGAACGAGAACGGCCTGTTCAACTCCGACAACGTCATCGTCGCCCCGGGCGTCAGCAACGGCGCCCACCACTTCCACGACTACGTCGGCAACCAGTCCAACACCGCCTTCGCCTCCGACGAGGACCTGGCGAACGCCGACACCAGCTGCGTGGACCAGGGCGACAAGTCCACCTACTACTGGCCCGTGCTGCGGCTGCAGAACGGCGCCCAGGAGAAGGACGCAGGCAGCCCCGGCGGCGGCATCGAGGGCAACGCCGGCGAGATCGTCACCCCCAAGGCCGTCACGCTGACCTTCGTCGGCAACCCGCGCTCCCAGGTCACCGCCATGCCCCGGCTGCTGCGCATCATCACCGGCGACGCCAAGGCCTTCGTCAACGGCCCGGCCAACGCCAACGCGTCCTGGAGCTGCACCGGCTTCGAGGACCGCCAGCTGAAGGACAAGTACCCGCTCTGCCCGGCCGGCAGCGACGTGGTGCGCACCTTCCACTTCCAGAGCTGCTGGGACGGCAGCAACATCGACAGCGCCAACCACCGCACCCATGTGGCCTTCGCCGCCGCCGACGGCGCCTGCCCGACCGGCTTCGAGGCCGTCCCGCAGCTGGTGCAGCGCATCGTCTACGACGTCGACGCGCCGAGCCTCGCCGACGGCGGCAAGACGACCCCGCTGTTCGCGGTGGACTCCTTCCCCGAGCAGCTGCACAAGCCGGTGACCGACCACGGCGACTTCATCAACGTCTTCGACGACGACCTGATGACGGAGATGGTCGACTGCATCAACGCCGGCCGCACCTGCGGCGCCGGTACGGCCCCGGGCAACGACGACGGCGGCAACGGTGGCGACAACGGTTCCGGCAACGGCGGCGCGGACAACGGCGGCGGCAACGGTTCCAACGGCGGCGCGGACAACGGCGGCGGCAACGGTTCCAACGGCGGCGCGGACAACGGCGGCGACAACGGATCCAACGGCGGTTCCGACGACGCCACCCAACAGCCCCCCGCCCAGTCGCCCCAGGCCCCCGCCCCCGGCAAGGACCCCGCCGCAGGCGACGCCGGTTCCGGCACCGTCACCCACAGTGCGGAGCCCCGCGCGGACACGAAGCCGTCGGCCGACTCGGGCGGTGAGATCGGCGACGCCGCCACCGCCCCCGCCGACCAGACGCCGACCCCGGCGGACACCACCCCGGCCGACACGGGCACCGGCACCGGCGGCTATGACCAGACCGAGCCCCAGGCGGTCCAGGGCGGCCTCGCCGAGACGGGCGCCGACCTGTGGCCCGCGGCCGTCGGCGGCCTTCTGGTGATCGCCGGCTTCGTCCTCCTGCGCCGCACGGCCTTCCGCCACCGCTGAGGTCCAGGAGCTCCAGGCAACTCACAGAAGTTCAGCTCCAGGCACGCCATATGAGGGGCCCGTCGCACCGCCGACGGGCCCCTCGGCACGTGAACGCGCAACCAATGACTGCTCCCCGTACGGGCTCGACTACGGCAAGACGATCTCCTGGGGAACCTCCCGTACGGGTGCTCCCGCCCGGAAGATCCGCCCCCGGCACCGGGTCGCACGGTATACGTCGCTCGAACAGTGCGCGACGATGGGAGAGCCATGCAGCCCTCGGAGTACCCCTACGACCTCGGCGCCCACGGCCGGACCGTGACGACCTCGTCCCCCCAGGCCCAGCGGTGGTTCGACCGCGGACTGGTCTGGTCGTACGCCTTCCACCACGAGGAGGCCGTCTCCTGTTTCGAGGCGGCGGTCCTGGCCGACCCCGACTGTGCCATGGCCCACTGGGGCATCGCTTACGCGCTCGGGCCCAACTACAACAAACCCTGGGAGTTCTTCGACGAGAAGGACCTCGCGCGGACCGTCGCCCGCACCCACGCCGCCGTGGAGCTCGCCCACGAGAAGGCCGCGCACGCCACCCCCGTGGAACGCGCCCTGATCGGCGCGCTGCGCGCCCGCTACCCCCAGGAGCGCCCGGCGCCGGACTGCACGGTGTGGAACGAGCCCTACGCCGACGCCATGCGCGCCGTCCACGAACTCGCCCCCGACGACCTCGACGTCGCCGCCCTGTACGCCGACGCCCTGATGAACCTCACCCCCTGGCAGCTGTGGGACCTGCGCACCGGCGAGCCCGCCGAGGGCGCCCGTACGCTCCACGCGAAGGACGTGCTCGACCGGGCCCTCGCCGCCGAGGCCTCCGCCGAGCACCCCGGCGTCCTGCACCTCTACATCCACCTCATGGAGATGTCGCCGACCCCCGAGGCCGCCCTGCGGGTCGCCGACCGGCTGCGCGGTCTGGTGCCCGACGCGGGACACCTCCAGCACATGCCCTCCCACCTGGACGTCCTGTGCGGCGACTACCGCCGCGTCGTCGCCGACAACATCGCCGCCACCGTCGCGGACGAGAAGTACCTGGCCCGCTCCGGCGCCATGAACTTCTACACGCTCTACCGCTGCCACAACCTCCACTTCACGATCTACGGGGCGATGTTCCTCGGCCAGTACCGCACCGCCCTGGAGGCCGCCGACCGTCTGGAGGCCGCGATCCCGCAGGAGCTGCTGCGCGTGCCGAGCCCGCCGATGGCCGACTGGCTGGAGGCCTTCCTCGCCATGCGCTTCCACGTCCTGATCCGCTTCGGCCGCTGGTCCGACATCCTCGCCCTGCCGCTGCCCGCGGACCCCGACCTGTACGCCGTCACGACCGCGCTGCTGCACTACGCCCGGGGCGTCGCCCTCTCCGCCACCGGCCGCGTCGCCGAAGCGGAGGCGGAACGCGCCCTGTTCCGGACCGCGGCCGACCGGGTCCCCGAGACCCGCATGCTGTTCAACAACACCTGCCAGGACATCCTCGCCATCGCCTCCGCGATGCTGGACGGCGAGCTGGAGTACCGCACGGGCCGCCACGACCTCGCCTTCGCCGCCCTGGAGCGGTCGATCGAGCTGGACGACGGCCTTCCCTACGACGAGCCGTGGGGCTGGATGCAGCCCACCCGCCACGCCTACGGCGCGCTGCTGCTGGAGCAGGGCCGGGTCGCACAGGCCGAGGCGGTCTACCGCGCCGACCTCGGACTCGACGACACGCTGCCACGCCCCTCCCAGCACCCCGGCAACGTCTGGTCCCTGCACGGCTTCCACGAGTGCCTGGTCCGGCAGGGCAGGCACGCGGAGGCGCGGATCGTCGCCCAGCAGCTGAAGCTCGCCGCCGCGCTGGCGGACGTACCCGTGCGGGCGTCCTGCTTCTGCCGTCTGGAGGACGCCGGGAGCGCCGCCGCGACCGCCGACGGCGACACCGCGGTCACGTCCGGGTGCTGCGCCATGGACAATTGATCGACGGCGCTGTCGACGCACAACACAACGTGCAAGAGAACGTGCAACGACGTGCAACCACGCGCAACGACGCACAACAGGGAGACCCGGAGCATGGCGGCTGCACGGTGAACACTTCGTGGAAGATCCGGTCGACGTGGTCGACCTGGGCGACGGCCGCCAAAGGCCCGACGCCCGAGGCCGCCCTCGCCCGCGCCCGACTGTGGGCCCGCGTCGCCCTGGCGCTGGTCGTCGGCTGCGTCCTGGTCGTGGCGCTGGCCGCCGGATCCGGCGGCTGGCTGGTCCTGGTCATCGGCTTCGCCGGCCTCGCGCTGGCCGGGGCCGGCGTGTGGTGGGCGCTGGCCCACCGGGGCGGCGCCCGGCTGCTCGGCGGACTGCTCGCCGTCACCGCACCCGTCGGCGTGCTGGTGCTGTACGCCACGTCCGGACTCTGGGTCGTGGCGATCGGCGCCCTCTCGCTGTGGGCCGCCGCCCTGGCCTCGGCCCGTGCCTCGCTGCGCAGCCTGCGCCACCCCAAGGGCCCGCACGGCCGCCGCACTCCGCCGCCCAGCCGACCCGTCCTGATCATGAACGTGCGCTCGGGCGGCGGAAAGGTCGAGAGGTTCGGCCTCGTCGAGCGCGCCGAGGCGCTCGGCGCCCGGGTGGTCCTGCTCGGCGCCGACGACGCCTACACCGATCCGGAGCTGGTGGCCCGCAAGGCCGTCGCCGAGGGCGCGGACCTGCTCGGCGTCGCGGGCGGCGACGGCACCCAGGCGCTCGTCGCGGCCGTCGCGGCCGAGCACGACGTGCCCTTCCTGGTCATCGCCGCCGGCACCCGCAACCACTTCGCCATGGATCTCGGCCTGGACCGCACCGACCCGGTGCGCAGCCTCGACGCCCTCACCCACGGCGTCGAACTCCGCGTCGACCTCGGCGAGGTCGACGGGCGGGCCTTCGTCAACACCGTGTCCTTCGGGGCGTACGCGGAGATAGTGCAGAACCCCGCCTACCGCGACGCCAAGGCCGCCACCTTCCTGGAACACCTGCCCGACCTGCTCCAGGGCGCCGCGGGACCCACCCTGGAGGTCCGCGCGGACGACAGCCGCGTGCACGCCCCGCAGGCCGTCCTGGTCAGCAACAACGCCTACGCCCGCGCCGACCCGCTCGGCGGCGGCCGCCGACCCCGCCTGGACGGCGGCCTGCTCGGCGTGATCGGCGCCCGGGTGGAGGGCGCCGCCCAGGCCGCCGAACTGGCCGTGCTCGGCGAACGGGCCAGCGGCATCACCTCGCTCACCGCCCACCGCGTGGTCGTCGAGGCCGACCAGGAGCGCATCGCGGTCGCCGTCGACGGCGAGGCGCTCGAACTGCCCACCCCGGTCGTGTGCACCGTACGGCCCAGCGTGCTGCGCGTCCGGGTGCCACGGCACCGCCCCGGGGCCGCCTACGCCCCGCCGACGGTCGACTGGCGGCGCATCGCCCGACTCGCGCTCGGCCACCCCGACCCCCGTACGATCAAGGACGCCTATGATGTCTGACCGTCTCTCCAAGCTCTCCGCCCTGCGCCTGGTCGGTGACCTCGCCACCCTGGACCAGGCCCTGTACGAGGCGGTCACGGTGACCAGAACCCCCACCCTGGACACCGCGCTGCGCCGGCTGTCCGCCGCCGCCGACCACTCCAAGATCTCCTTCGCGGTCGCGGCCGGACTGGCCCTGCGCGGCGGCAGCGCCCGCCGGGCCGCCGTCCTGGGCGTCGCCGCCGTCGGCGTCGCCTCGGCGACCGCCAACCTGCTCGGCAAGCGGCTCGTACGCCGTCCCCGGCCGCACCGGGCCGAGGACTCGCCGTTCCCCGGCCGCCATGTGCCGATGCCGCACTCCGCGTCCTTCCCGTCCGGGCACACCGCCTCGGCCGTGGCCTTCGCCGCCGCCGTCGGCCCGGCCTTCCCGGTCGCCGCCGTCCCGCTCGGCCTGCTCGCCTGCGCGGTCGGCTACTCGCGGGTCCACACCGGCGTGCACTACCCGGGCGACGTCGTCGCCGGCGCGCTCCTCGGCACCGGATCGGCGGCCCTGGTCGTGTCCCTCGCGGCCCGCGCCGACCTCTGAGACCTACCGGGCGCAGTCGAGACCTACCGGGCGCAGTACAGGAAGAGATGGGGCTCGGGCACGGCCTCGGGATGGTCGGGGGTGAACAGCGTGTTCTCCTCGGCCAGTACGGTCAGGCCCGCGTCCCGCACCACCTCGACGAGCGCTTCGCCGTCGAAGCTGGTGACCCGGACGGGCTGCCCCATGAACACCGCGTCGACGCCCGCCACGTCCAGCGGCACGGTCGCCAGCACCAGACTCCCGCCCGGCGCCAGCGCCCGCGCGAACCGGCCGATCAGCTCGGTCTGCTCCGCGCGGTCCAGCTGGAGCAGCGAGAAGTACACACAGACCGCGTCCAACGACCCCTCGTCCAGGGAAAGTCCGCGCACGTCCGCGCACTGGAACCGCGCCCCGGGCACCTGGCGCGCGGCCAGCTCGACCATGACGGGGGAGACGTCGACGCCCAGCACGTCATGGCCCGCCGCCACCAGGGTCGCGGCCGTCGGCCGGCCGGTGCCGCTGCCCACGTCCAGCACCCGGCTGCCCGGCGCGAGCCGCCCGAGCAGCCAGTCGAGCGACCGGCGATGCGCCTCCGCGTGCGCGAACGCCTTCTCGTACGCGGGCCCCAGCGCGTCGAACACCCGCGCCGCGCGCCGCCCGTTGTCCTCCACCGGGATCGTCATCCTGGAAGCGTCCTTGATCTGAGGCGAGACGTCCAGGGGACCTGTCTCAGAGCAGTCCCGCCCCGGCGAGGTATTTGCCCACCTGTTCCACCTCCGCCGCCGACAGCGGGATCTGCGGCTCGGCCGTCGCCGGGCAGGCGATGACGCCCCGCAGGTGCAGGGCCGCCTTGAACGCGCCCAGGGCCGACGAACCGCCGCCCATCCGGGCCGGGTCCCCGACGCTCACCATGCCGAACAGGGCGCACAGCCGCTCCTGTTCGGCCCGGGCCCGCGCCACGTCGCCCGAACGGCACAGGCGCACGAGACGGACGTAGCCGTGCGGGTCGACGTTGGCCAGGCCGGGCACCGCCCCGTGCGCGCCCAGCGCCAGGGCCGCGTCGACGACCAGTTCGGAGCCGGTGAGGGCGCTGAAGCCCGGCAGGCCGCGGGCCCCGACGACGATCTCGCGGAAGGCGGCCAGATCGCCGCTGGAGTCCTTGAGCCCGGCCAGCACCCCGTCGGCCGCGAGCTCCAGGACGAGTCCGGCGGGGAGCTTGGTGTGCACGGCGACCGGGATGTCGTAGGCGATCACCGGGACGGGACTGCCCTCGGCGATCAGCCGGAAGTGGCGGGAGATCTCGGCCGGGTGGGTGCGGGCGTAGAACGGCGCGGTGACGACGACCGCGTCCGCGCCCGCCGCCGTGACCGCCGTGACATGGTCGAGCATCCGGGGCGTGGTCATGTCGATCGCCCCGGCCAGCACGGGGAGCTTCCCCGTCACCTGCTCCACCACCGTCTCGACGACCAGCCGGCGCTGCCGGTCGGTGAGGTAGGCGACCTCCGACGTCGAACCGAGCACGAACAGCGCGTCCACACCGCCGGCCACGAGATGGTCGACCAGGCGGCGCAGCGAGGGGACGTCCACCTCGCGGTCCGGGGTCAGGGGGGTGCAGACGGGCGGGACCACTCCGGTCAGCGGGGCGGGAAGGGTCATCGGGGCTCCCTGGGCAGGCTCTCGCGTACGAGTGCGTCGGTCGACGCGTCCTCCTGCCCAGGATGGTGGCAGCGGAACCGGTGTGCGGGCGGTGACGCCGCCGTCATCGGATCGGTCGGCGGGGATCCGGCGCCGGGGAGGAAGCGGCCGGAATCCTATTTTCCACTACCGTAAGTAACATGATCAACTTTACTGCCTGAAGGGGGCGCACCGGCGAGGTGCCGACCCCGGCGACGCCCTGACCTGTCGGAGGACCCCCGTGCCCGCTGAGAACGATGCCCTGAACCAGGCCCGCGCCGAGTACGAGGAGCATGTGCGGACCTGCCGTCAGTGTCACTACGACCAGACGCCGTGCGCGGTCTCCAAGCACCTTCTGCGCATGTACAACAACGTGCGCAGAACGCAGTCGCACCCCGGCTCCGCGATGAGGTGAGGCGAGGTGCGGCGCGGTGAGCCGAGGTGCGGTGAGGGTCAGACGGGGCGAACCGCTCCTCGCACCGTGCCCTCCCCGACGGCGAGGATCGACTCCTCGCGGATGTACGCGCCCGGGCCGGGGGCGTGAATCATGTTGCCGCCGTCCGTGCACAGGCCGACATGGTCGAGGTCGTCGTGGAAGAAGACCAGGTCGCCGACGCGGAGTTCGTTGAGACCGACCCGGGTGAAGGCCTTCGCCTGGTCGATGGCGGAGCGCGGCAGGGTCACTCCGGCGGCCCGCCACGCGGCCTGCGTGAGGCTGGAGCAGTCGTACGACTCCGGGCCCGTGGCTCCCGGCAGACAGGGCCGCCCGACCTGCGCCCGCGCGAAGGCGAGGGCCTTGTCGGCCTTCCCGAGATACGCCGTGCCGGTCGCGGCGGCGGTGACGCCGACGGGCGCGGGGGCAGGCGCAGGGGTAGGGGTAGGGGCGGGCTGCGGAACCGGAGCCGCGGTGGGCATGGGCGGAGCCATGGCAGGCGCGCCGCCGTACCCCGCGTCGGACCCGGGGAAGGCGAAGGAGCCTGTCGAGGGGCCGGTCTGGGGCGCGGGGGCGACGGGGACTGCGTCCGGCATGGGGAACGCGAACTGGCCTGTTCCGGGGCCTGCTTGGGGCGCGGGCGCGACCGGGGCGGCGTCCGGCATGGGGAACATGAACTGGCCTGTTCCGGGGCCTGACTGAGGGGTCGGCGCGTTGGGGGCCGCGTCCGGCATGGGGAAGGCGAAGGAGCCTGTCGAGGGGCCGGTCTGGGGCGCGGGGGCGACGAGGACTGCGTCCGGCATGGGGAACGCGAACTGGCCTGTTCCGGGGCCTGCTTGGGGCGCGGGCGCGACCGGGGCGGCGTCCGGCATGGGGAACATGAACTGGCCTGTTCCGGGGCCTGACTGAGGGGTCGGCGTGCTGGGGGCCGCGTCCGGCATGGGGAAGGCGAAGGAGCCCGTCGAGGGGCCGGCCTGGGGCACGGGAGTACCGGACGGCGGGGTGTTCCCGGCCTCGTCCGGCATCGGGAAGCGGAACGCGGGCTGCGCGACGCCGAATTCGGACGTCGGGAAGGCGGAGCCGGACCTGGCCCCGGCGCCCGGGGTCATGATCTTGGCCTCGGGCATCGGGGGGTTGGTGTCGGCGGGGCGCGGCGAGGGTCCCGTCGAGCCCGTGGAGGCCGCCGATCCCGTGGCCGCCGCCTGGCCCGCCCACGCGGCGGCCATCTCCGCGCGGAACGCCTGCTGCTCCGCGGTGTCCCCCGGCTGCGCCGGAACGGGCGCGGTGGGCTGCGCTGCCATGGGCTGGGCGGCCTGCTGCTGCGCCGGTGCGGGCTGCATCTGTGCCGACTGCATCGGCGCGGTCTGAGCCGTCATGGACTGGGGTGCCGTCTGCATGGCGGGCATGGAGCCTGTCTGCATGGCGGGCATGGAGCCTGTCTGCATCACGGGCATGGAGCCTGTCTGCATCGCGGCCATGGAGCCTGTCTGCATCACGGGCATGGAGCCCGTCTGCATCACCGGCATCGATGTCGTCAGCTGGGAGGGCTGTGGAGTCGGCGGCTGTGTCGGCTGGGCCAGGGCGCGGGCCAGCAGGTCGCGGGCGGTCGCCAGCTTGCGCCCGGCCTTCTCCTTGTTGTTCCTGAGGGAGGCCTGACGGTCCGTCGGAGCGGCGTTGACCTGCCCAGCCGGGGCGCCGGACGCGGTCGGCAGGGCCAGGGCCTGCGCGCGGGGCGGCTCGAGCGCCGCAGGCGCCGCGGGCGTCCGCTCGGGCGCGGCGGGCAGCGCGGCGACGGCGCGCCCGGGCAGCTCCGGAGTACGCCGCTGGGGGGCCTCGAGTTCGAGTCGGCGCCCCGACTCCAGCGCGGGCGTCCCCCCGCCCTCGATGATGCGCTCCAACTCTTTGGGGATGCGCACGGGTTGAGGGGCCGGTCGAGCGGGCATCCGGTCGGCAGGCAGCACCGCGGGAACCGTCGGGCCGATGCTGGTGCGCGCCCCGTCGAACCATCTGCGGGCCACGGACTCCACCGACGGCCCGGACTCCCCGCGTCCCCGGGCGAGGGAGACGCCGGATCTGCGGTCCGCGTTCGACATGGCGCGCGTGGCGTTGTAGTTACCGGTGTCGCTCTCGGCCCGGTTGTACAGCGAGTTGACCCGCTGCTGTATCTCGGCCCGGCTCGGCTCCCCGACCTCCGTCGCCATGGAAGACGTACTCCTTCCCGGGCCACCGACGAGTCGATGACACCCCAAGCTTGCTGAGCGTCAACTTAGCCAACATGTGTGGCCAGTGTGAAGATTGAAGTGTTAAATGCCCGATACGTATTCGTGACCTTCGTCTCAATAGGCCACTCGGCCGTTTCGATCGTCCCGACGAGCGAATCGATCGCGACGCCTTGAGGATTCCGCACCCGCGATCGTAGATTCACGGCATTCACTCGTCCTTCACTCATTCACGTCCACTCGTCCCGCGGACCCGAGGTGTGCCATGGACCGTGCCCGACTGCGTCAGCTGCTGGACCGCGAGAGCGCGGACGCCGAGCGCCGCAACCCCCGTTCCCGGGCCGCCTACGACCGGGCCGAGCACCTCTTCGGCAGGGTGCCGATGACCTGGATGAACAAGACGGCCGGCGCCTTCCCCCGGTATCTGGAGTCCGCGCGGGGCGCCCGGGTCCGCGACGTCGACGGGCATGAGTACATCGACTTCTGCCTGGGCGACACCGGCGCGATGGCGGGCCACTCGCCGACCGCCGTCGCCGACGCCGTCCAGCACCGCTTCACCGCCCTGGGCGGCGCGACCGCGATGCTGCCGACCGAGGACGCCGAGTGGGTCGGCGCCGAGCTGACCCGGCGCTTCGGACTGCCCCGCTGGAGCTTCGCCCTGACCGCGACCGACGCCAACCGCTGGGCGATCCGGCTCGCGAGGGCCGTCACCGCCCGCCCTAAGATCCTGGTCAACAGCTACTGCTACCACGGCAGCGTCGACGAGTCCCTGATCGTGACCGGCCCCGACGGCCACGGCGCCGCCCGCCCCGGCAACGTCGGCGCCCCCTGCGACGTCACCCTCACCAGCCGGGTCGCGGAGTTCAACGACCTGGACCACCTGGAGCGCGAACTCGCCCACGGCGACGTGGCCGCCGTACTGATGGAACCCGCCCTCACCAACATCGGCATCGTCCTGCCCGAACCCGGCTACCTCGCCGGCGTGCGCGAACTGACCCACCGCCACGGCACGCTCCTCATCAACGACGAGACGCACACCTTCTCCGCCGGACCGGGCGGCTGCACCGCCGTATGGGACCTCGCACCGGACGTCCTCACCATCGGCAAGGCCATCGGCGGCGGCATCCCGGCCGGCGCCTACGGACTCTCCGCCGACCTCGCCGAACGGCTGCTGGACCGCGCCGACCTGGACCTGGTCGACATGGGCGGCGTCGGCGGCACCCTCGCCGGCAACGCGCTGTCCGTCGCCGCCACCCGCGCCACCCTCGAACACGTCCTGACCGACGAGGCGTTCGCCCGGATGCACCGACTGTCCGCACGCTTCGAGGCGGGCGTCCGCGCGGGCATCGACGCGCACGCCCTGCCCTGGTCGGTCAGCCGCCTCGGCGCCCGCACCGAGTACCGCTTCACGGCCCCGGCGCCCCGCACCGGCACCGAGGCCGCGGCCGCCGGCGACACCGAGCTGGAGGACTTCCTGCACCTCTACCTCGCCAACCGGGGCATCCTCCTCACCCCCTTCCACAACATGGCCCTGATGTGCCCCGACACCACCGACCAGGACGTCGACGCCCACACCGAACTCTTCGCCGCCGCCCTCGCCGAACTGACCGCCTGACGCCACCGGAGAGGACCCACCCGTGGACGACATCGACCGGGCCATCCTGCGCGAACTGCAGACCGACGGACGCATCGCGTACGCCGATCTCGGACCCAAGGTCGGCCTGTCGGCGTCCGCCGCCCGCCAGCGTCTGCAACGGCTGCTGGACTCCCGGGCCGTCCAGGTCGTCGGCGTCACCGACCCGATGGCCATGGGCGGCCAGGCCATGGCGCTCCTCGGCATCACCGTCGAGGGCGATCCCCGCCCCGTCGCCGACGCGCTGGACGCCCACCCCGAGGTGGTGTACTCGGTGCTCACCTCCGGCGGGTTCGACCTCTTCGCCGAGGTGGTCAGCCCCACCGCCAAGGACCTGCTGGACTTCGTCAACGACACCGTGCGGCCGGTCGAGGGCGTGCGCGGCGTCCAGTCCTTCCCCTACTTCGGCATCCACACCCACCGGTTCCTGTGGGACGTGGGCTGAGCCCCGGGGCCGGGACGGTTATATCCCGGCCGGTTATGTCCCGGCTGGTTATGTCCCTGACGCCCCGGTCGGGTAGAACTGGCCGTCATGCGCGTTGATCACGATCCCGCCTCCCTCGGTGCCGGAGCCTTCTACCGGCTGCTCACCGCCGTCGTCGTGCCCCGGCCCATCGCCTGGGTGTCGACCCTGGCGGCCGACGGCACCACCGCCAACCTCGCCCCGCACTCCTTCTTCACCGTCGCCTGCGCCGACCCGCCGATCGTCCAGTTCACCTCCGTCGGGCGCAAGGACTCGCTGCGCAACATCGAGGCCACCGGCGAGTTCGTCGTCAACCTCGCCCCCGAGCCGCTCCTCGAGCAGATCAACGCCAGCGCCACCGACTTTCCGGCCGAGGTCGACGAGTTCGACGCGGTGGGCATCGAACGGGAGTCCTCGCTGCGCGTGAAGCCGCCCCGCGTCGCCGCCTCGCCCGTGGCACTGGAGTGCCGACTGCACTCGACCCTCGGCATCGGCAACTCCACGCTGGTCCTCGGCGAGGTCGTGCACGCCGCCGTGCACGAGGAGGTCCTCGTCGACGGGCACCCCGACATCCGGCGACTGCGGCCCCTGGCGCGGCTGGGCAGGAACGAGTGGAGCACGATCGGCGAGATCCACGACCTGGCCCGCATCGCCCACCGCGACTGGGGGGTCAGGCCGCCCTCGGCCTGACCCCCAGTCGCCCCCTTATCCTCGAGTCATGACGACGCGTAGCAGCGGCATCGACGGCATCGACGGCAACGGCTCCTGGCGTTCGCTGGGCTCGAAGAACTCCGCACTGTCGATCGGCTCGATCGACTCGTTCCTCTCCATCGGCTCCGTGGGCAGCGCTCTGTCCATCGGCTCGGTCGGCAGCTGGCTGTCCGTGGGGTCCGTGGGCTCCGCCCTGTCCTTCGTGTCCCTGGGCTCCTGGCTGAGCGCGGGGTCGGTGCTGTCCGCCCGCTCCACCGGCGCGGTCCTGTCCCGCGGTCGCTCCCGCAAGGGCGTCGCCACGGCGGCTACGGCGGCTACGGCGGCGGGGCTGGCGCTGCTCTACGCGTGCGCGTCGGGCCGCGGCCGCTCACCTGAGGCCTGAGGGGCCCGCGGCCGGGGTCAGCCCGCCTCGGCCTCGGAGCGCCCCGACGCCGCCGCCGACGAGACCGGTGACCGGCAGCAGCCGGGCCGAGGCCCGGTTCGTCGGCCGCACCCCAGCGGACCCAGGACGACGCTGAATCCGTTGAGGGCGCCCACCCCGCAGCCCGATGTCCCACGTCGAGGAGCGGTGGACTCCGGGACATCGCGGTTCGGACCGTATACCGGCCGACCCGCCGTCGAGATGCCCTTGGACCCGCAAACCAAGGTGAACCGCCCCGGCCCCCGGCCCCCGGTCCCACGGCCCCCGGCGCCCCGGCCCCCCGCCCCTGGCCTCCGATCGGCCTTCCGACGCCATCCGGACGGCGTTGTCAGTGGTCGCCGGTAAGTTCGTTCGTGTGGCGCCGAGATGGCGCGACAACCCCCCTGTGCTGCGCCGATTCGGCGTGCCCCCTTGTGCTGCAAAGGAGATGGTGTTGTCGGACTGGGAGAAGTCGAGCACGGCCCGGGTGGTGCCGCCCGCCCGGCCGCGCAAGCTCGCCAAGGTCCCCTTCGTCGAACTGGCCGACGGACGCCTGCAGGGCGTGGTCTCCAGCGGCTCGGACATCGAGCGGGTGTACGTCTCGTCGATCGTGTGCGGCACGTACGCGTTCGCCTGCTCGACCAACAACAACCGCCCCTGCGGCGGCGCGCGCGGCTCGTTCTGCAACCATCTGCGCGCCCTGATCACCGAGGCCGTCCTGCAGTACGGCGCCCACCGCGTCGCCCGCTATCTGCGCGTCGAGACGACGGGAGAGGAGCCGGACGCCGGCGCCCTCACCGCCGCCATGACCGGTACGCGCCCTTCGCAGGCGGACGGCAAGGCGGCCGCGGCGCCCGTCTTCAGCAGGTTCCTGCGCCACCTCGCCTACCTCGAACTCCCGTCGGCCACCGCCCCGTTGCCGGAGATGCAGTGGTTCCCGCCGACCCGGGCGACGGGTGAGCCCCAGAGCGAGACCGCTCCGAGCGCGGGGAAGCGCGTCGACGGCCTCACCGCATCCGTCGACGGCCTCACCGGGTCCGTGGACGGGCTCGACGAAGCCCTGGCGGCGGCCGACGCCCTCGATCGCGCCCTCGTCACGGGCCTGTTGCGCCCCCGGCCCGACCGGGCAGGCGACCTGGCGGAGCTGGCCCGCGCCGTCGCCGGCACCCCGCTGGCCGCCCGGGTCGCCGAGGCGGCCGAGAAGGCCGCGGCCGGAGCCGCGAGCGAGGACCACTTCCTCGCCCTCGCCGCCGCCCGCACCGCCCTGCTCGGCGCCGTCCACGACGCGCTCACGGCCCGCGTCGACGAGACGACCGGCCGTACCCGCGGCGAGCCGACGCCCGGGGCTCCGGGGGAGCGGCCGACGGCGAACCTGCTCGCGGCCGCCCGCACCTGGCTGTGCGACCTCGCCCGCACCGGCTGGCAGGGCATCGACCACGACCTCGTCGGCTCGGCCGCGCCGATCGTCTCCGCGATGCTCCCCGACCCCGCGCTGCGCCGTCTGGCGACCCTGCTCGACGGCTTCGCCGCCGAACTCGCCGCATCCTGCCCCGGCGCGATGCTGGACCGGGTCCCGGCGCGACGCTGGGGCGACCTGTGGTCCCGCGCCCTGCTGCTGACCCGGCCCGGCGCCGCCGAGCCGTCGGCCGTGCTCGCCGCCACCGGCCGCCTGCTGCCCCTCGGCGTCGACCTGCACGAACACGCCACCGCCGCGCAGGCCCAGGTCCACGCGGTCTTCGAACCCGCCGACGGCGGCCCGCCCCGCCTGGTCCGCGCGAGCGTCTCCGTCCCCAAGCCGGACACCGTCGTCGCCGCCGGCGTCTGGCAGCTGCTGCGCCCCCGTCTGTCGCTGCTCGCGGCGCTCGGCGAGGGCCGCTCCATGGACCTCGACGGCATGCCGCTCACCGACGACGGCGACCTGATCTGGAACGACGCGCAGGCCCGCGCGGGCGACCCGGTCGACTCCTTCGCCACCGCCCGCATCGCCCTGCCGACCGCTGTCGCCCCGGCCGTCGCGCCTCTGGACCGCCACCCGGCGCGCCTGGCCGAACCGGTGTTCCTGGAGGGCTACGACATCCGGCGGGACGACACCGGGGAGGACGGCGGCGGCCTCTCGTTCGCCGTCGCCGGACGCCTCCACATCGTCGACACGGACCGCATCCCCACCGCGAGTCCCCTCACCCCGGAGGCCGTCGCCGCGTCCGGTGCGTGCATCGGACTGCTCCGCTGGGACGGCGGGGAGTTCCGCCTCCAGCCGCTCGCCGTCGAGACCACCGTGCGCAAGAAGACCGTGGCCCTGCACGCGGGCGCGTGGGCCGGCGGCACCACCGACAAGGTCGGCGTCAGGGCCGAGAAGGCCGCCACCGACGCCGTGACCGTCCTGCGTGAACGGGCCGGAAGGCTGCTGCGGAAATGAGCGAGCACATCACCGAGCACGGCACAGACCCCGCTGCCGGGCACACACCCGAGGCGGCTCCCGACGACAACCGGCGTCAGGTCCTGTACTGGCGGCTGCTCGCCCGCCTCTTCGACCCCGAGGAGCAGCCCGCGCTGGAGGCGGCCAGCCTCGCCGTCGTCGAGGACGTCGGTCTGCCGTCCGCCCTGCTGGACCCCCAGACCTCCGTCGACTCGATCGTGCAGCGACACCCGGAACTGGCGTCGGAGTTCGACGGCCTGATGGTCCCCGAGACCGAGACCGAGACCGAGACCAGGACCGAGACCGAGACCGAGACCAGGACCGAGTCCGAGACCGAGACCGAGTCCGAGCCTGGCCCTGAGCCCGAGTCCGCCCCCGACGAGGTGCGGCGCGCGGCGCTCGTCTCCAAGGTGCTGCTCAACGTCTTCGCCACCGGCTCCGGAGCGGTCGGCGCGGGACAGCTGGCGCGCTGGCAGAGCGACGCCGGCTGGCTGGAGCGCGCGCTCGGCTGCCAACCCGGCGAACTGCGCGGCGGCCGCCGTACGACACCGGATCCCGGCAGCTCCACGCCCGGTCCCGGCAACCCGATCCCGGGGATCGGTCCGGAGCTCGGCGCGATCGAGGCCGACCTCGTGTCGCGGATGCACCTGCGGGAGGTCCTCGCCGACCCCAGGCTCGCCGCCCGGCTCACCCCGAGCATGTCCCTCATCGAGCAGCTCCTGCGCGACAAGAACAACCTGTCCGGCGTGGCCCTGGCCAACGCCAAGGCGCTCATCCGCCGCTTCGTCGACGAGGTCGCCGACGTGCTGCGCACCCAGGTGGAGAAGGCGACGGTCGGCGCGGTCGACCGCTCGATCCCGCCGAAGCGCGTGTTCCGCAACCTCGACCTCGACCGCACCATCTGGAAGAACCTCACCAACTACAGCCCCGAAGAGGAGCGGCTCTACGTCGACCGCCTCTACTACCGCCACACCGCCCGCAAGACGACTCCGCAACGGCTCATCGTGGTCGTGGACCAGTCCGGCTCGATGGTCGACTCGATGGTCAACTGCACCATCCTGGCGTCGATCTTCGCGGGGCTGCCGAAGGTCGACGTGCACCTGATCGCGTACGACACCAGGGCCATCGACCTCACCCCCTGGGTGAACGAGCCCTTCGAGGTGCTGCTGCGCACCCAGCTGGGCGGCGGCAACGACGGTCCCGTCGCCATGGCCATGGCCCGACCGAAGATCGCCGAGCCCAAGAACACCGTGATGGTGTGGATCTCGGACTTCTACGAGTTCAGCCGCTCACAGCCGCTGTTCGAAGGCATCGAGGCGGTCCACCGCTCCGGAGTGAAGTTCATCCCGGTCGGCTCGGTGACCAGCTCCGGGCGGCAGGAGGTCAACCCCTGGTTCCGGGAGCGCTTCAAGGCCCTCGGCACCCCGGTGATCTCCGGTCACATCAACAAGCTCGTCCACGAACTCAAGACGTTCCTCGCCTGACCTCCTTATCGCCCGACACGCCTTCCTCTTCGTGGCACCCCTCTTTCTTGAAAGGCCCTGAGATGTCCGACCTGTTGCGCGCCCCCGCCGAGATCAAGTACGCCGAGGAACTGGACTGGCTGGAGTCGATCGACGACAGCCCCAAGCCGTTCTCCTGGCGGCTGTCCCCGAAGATGGTCAGGCTGTTCGTGCTGGGCTCCGAGCGCGCCGACGGCCTGGACCGGGAGATCTCCCAGAAGTGGTTCGGCGACCGCAGCTTCGTCGAGCGGTCCATCGTCACCCTCGCCTCCGACCGCGGTCTGCTGCTGATCGGCGACCCCGGCACCGGCAAGAGCTGGCTCGCCGAGCTGCTGTCCGCCGCGATCTGCCGTAACTCCACGCTGGTCGTACAGGGCACCGCCGGCACCACCGAGGACCACATCAAGTACTCGTGGAACGTGTCGATGGTCATCGCCAAGGGCCAGTCCCGGGAGTCGATGATCCCTTCGCCGATCATGACCGCCATGGAGGCCGGCGCGATCGGCCGCTTCGAGGAGCTGACCCGCTCCACCAGCGACGTCCAGGACGCGCTGATCTCCATCCTGTCCGAGAAGTACATCTCGGTCCCGGAACTGGGCAGCGACAAGGACAGCGACAACATCGTCTTCGCCAAGCCCGGCTTCTCCGTCATCGCCACCGCCAACAGCCGCGACCGGGGCGTCAACGACCTGTCCTCGGCGCTCAAGCGCCGCTTCAACTTCGTCCGCGTCCCGGTGGTGACGAACAAGAAGAGCGAGGCGGAGATCGTCCGCTTCCGCACCGAGGAACTCCTGCGCCGCCACCAGATCGAGCTGGACGTCCCGCCGACCCTGCTGGACGTGCTCCTGCAGAGCTTCGCCGACCTGCGCGCCTCCGCGGCCGCAGCCGGCAGCGACGACGAGAAACTGGAGTCCGCGCTGTCCACCGCCGAACAGATCGGCGTCCTCGAAGACGCCGTCCTGCACAGCAACTTCTTCGGCGAACGCGCCCTCACCGCCCACACCCTCGCCTCCTCCCTCGTCGGCACCCTGGCCCGGCGCGAGCCCGAGGACCTCGCCATCCTCAACAAGTACCTGCACGGGGTCGTCGAACCCCGCAGCAAGGAACAGGGCGGCTCCTGGCCGGAGTTCCTCGAGGGCGGCCGCGACGCGATCGCGACCCTGTCGTGAGCGGCGGCACCTTCGAGGCGCTGCGCGGCCAACTGCACGAGGCGGCGACGGCGTTCGCGGACGGGCCCGGCGCGCTGGAGGGCATCCTGCGGGGCATCGTCGACGACGTCGAGCGCGCGGTCCGCGAGCCGCTGGAGATCTTCCCGGTCTGCCACCACTCACCCGCCTCGGCCCTCGCGATGGCCCGCCGGCTGCGCGAGAAGCAGCCGAAGGTGATCTACCTGGAGCTGTGCGAGGACATGGCGCCGCTCCTCACCGAACTGCGCAACTGCCGCCTCCCCGTGGCCGTCCAGGCCTTCGCGAGCGAGATCGAGGGCTTTCCGGCCGACTGGGCCCCGCTCTCGGTGGTCGCCCCGGTCACCGAGGCCTCCGCCGAGTACCAGGCCATCGCGTACGCCCTCGACACCCCCGGCGTCGAACTGGTGCTCGTCGACCGCTCCTCGGACCACGTCTTCCAGTGGGACGCCCGGCCCGCCGACGAGCCCGCCCCCGGCCCCGACGCACCGCACGCCGAGGAGGACGCCGGCCTGCACGGCGACGCCGTCGGCGTGGAGATCGGCGACCTGCGTCCGCGCTTCGCCGAACTGGAGGAACACCTCCTGCGCCACGGCCGGGTACGGCACTGGTCGGAGTGGTGGCACCAGTACGTCGAAGTGCCCCTCGGCGACAGCGACCACGACGCCTACCGCCAGGTGATGCTGCTCATCGGCAGCCTCTTCAGGCGGCTCGCCCCCGGCGACCCGCGCAAGGTGCAGGTCGACGAGGACCGCGAGCGGTACATGTGGACCCGGATGCGCGAGCACCTCGCCGCCACCGGCGCCGACCCCGCCGACTGCCTCTACGTGTGCGGCGCGTTCCACGCGGCCAGCCGCGTCGCCGAGTTCGGCGTGCACGGCAGCGACACCTTCGCGATCACCCCGCGCACCGCCACCACGTGGCGGCACGGTCTGATCCCCTCCAGCCACGCCGCGATCGAGGCACAGTTCGGCCTGGCCCCCGGCTCGGTGTCCATCGCCGCGACGGAGTGGGCGAAGAACGTCAAGCGCACCGGCGTACGGCCGTACCGGCTCGAAGGCCAGGCGGGCGCGAAGAAGAGCACCCGGCCCAGGAAGACCGTGGCCCCGCTTCCCGCCTCCGCGGCCCCGCCCGCCGACGCACTCACCGGTTTCCTGCAGCGTCCGCCCGCCCTCGACCCCCTCGACGAGGCCGAACTGCTCGGCTGGTCGGTGGACATCGTGCGCGCCGCCCGCCGCAGCGGCTACCTCGCCTCCACCGCCGACGCCATCGCCGTGTTCGAGACGTCGATCCTCCTGGCCGGGATGCGCGACCGCGCCAAGCCGACGCCGTACGACTTCCAGGACGCGGCCGTCACCTGCATCGAGAAGGACGTCGTGCCGGGGCGGCGGGACGTGCGCCGGCTGGTGGAGATCATGATGGGCGGCGACCGCGTCGGCCAGGTCGGCTACGACGCGCTGCCGCCGCTGGCCCGCGACGTGCACGACCGGCTCGCGCCGTTGAACCTGCGACTCGAGCAGCGCGGGGTGCAGCGGGCGCTGCTGGACATCGCCGCCCAGCCCGAACTGGAGCGCTGCTCCGACGTGCTGTGGATGCTGCGCCGACTGCTGCCCAGGGACGCGGCCCGTCCCATCATGGGCGACCGGCGGCTCGGCGAGCGCCCCATCCAGGAGTCCTGGGACCTGGCCCTGGGCACCCACCAGCGCGCCCTCATCGAACTCGGCTACGAGGGCGTCAGCATCGAGCAGGTCCTGGAGCAGCGGCTGCGCCGCACCGCCTACGCCGCGCAGGCCACCGCGGCCACCGTCCTGGAGACCGTCGAGGACGCCGTCCGCTATCTGCGCAGCCGCCGGCTCGCCGACGAACTGGGCACCCGCGCCCTGGAGGTCCTGGCGCACGAGCGGAGCGTCGACGGCGCACCCGAGGTGCTGCGCCGTGTCCGCCGGCTGCTGGCGTACTACCGCACGGCCGAGCCGGTGCTGCCGCCGTGGATCGAGTCGTTCGTCAAGACCGGCTACGCGCACTACTGCACGCTGCTGCCGACGGCGTTCACCGACGACGACGCGAGCGTCCGCCAGGTCGCGGCGATGCTGGGCTTCCTGTTCAGCATGGAGGGCCTGGCCCTGTCGCTGGGCTGCGACCGGACCCAGCTCGAACTCGCCCTCGCCCAGTCCCACCCGACCGACCCGGCCCGCACCGCACTGCTCTGGGCGGCCCGGACCCATCTGGGCGCCATGACCCGGGGCGAACTGCGGGAGCGTTGCGACGAGTTGCTCGGCAACCCCCTGGTGGTCCCCGCCTACCCCCGCTATCTCAGCGGGTTCCTGCACGCGCTGGAACCGGTGCCGGGCCTGGCCGACTTCGTCGTGGAGGCGGTGTCGAACGCGTTCGCGCGGCTGCCCGACCCGGTGCTGCTGCCCTGGCTGCCCACCCTGATCACCACCCTGCGCTCTGGCGGGACCGAACTGGCCCCGCTGCTGATCCGCGAGGCCGGCCGCGTCTTCCCCGCCCGCCTCGCCGAACTCGACGCCTGGGTACCGCCGTGGCGGCTCCCGCAGGAACCGCTGGACCTGCGCCTCGCACCGAGCGCGGGCACCGCGGGCGCCGGCGGCGTCCCGCTCCTGGCCGCCCACCCCGCGACCTGCGACGCCCTCGCGGACCTGCTGGGCTACGACGGGACCTGGGACGCTCCGCAGGCCCCCGAAGCCGGTGCGGCGCTCCTCGCCCGGCACCCGGAGACCGCGACGGCACTGGAGGCGCTGCTGGCCGTCACCTGACGGGCAGGGCCCGCACCAGACGGCGGATCACGTCCACCTCCAACGCCGGGTTCGCGGCGGCCTCGTGGACCAGCTCCTCGTCGTCGAGGAGCTCCGCGAGCCGGTCCGCCGGAAGATTCGGGTGGCGTGCGAACGCCGCCCGTACGGCGGGTTCCGGGTCCCGGGTGAGCCGTTCCACCGTGTCCGGCGGGGTCGCGGGGTCGCGGGCGGCCAGGGCGCGGACCTCCGGATCCTCGTCGTCGGCGTGGCCGGCCAGCCCGTCGGCCGGGAAGTTCGGGCGGGTGAGCAGGTGGGCGCGCTCGGGCCCGGTGTACTCGAGGAAGCTGCGCAGGACGACGGACGGCGGGGCGTCCGGGTGGTGCTGCGCCAGCAGGACGCGTACGCCGAGGTCGTCGTCGGCGGCGAGCCGGGCCACGAGGTCGGGCGGCAGCGTGCGCTCCTTCGCCGCTTCGCGGCGCAGCATCGGGTGACCGGAGAGCGCGTCCCGCCGGACGGCTTCGGGGTCCCTGGACGTCAGGAGGGCGAAGCCGGGGACGAAAGGCACGTCGAGGGGGGCCTCGTAGGCGATCGAGGCCCGTTCCTCCTCGCTCCACGCGGGGTGGACGGAGACGGAGAGCCGCACCCCGGGGTCGGGGTCCGAGGCGAGGGCACGGCGCTCGTCGAGGCCGAGGTCCGGGTGGCGGGCGACCATGCGCCGTACGCCCGGGTCGGGATCCTCGACCAGGGCGCGGCGCTCGGCGGGCGCGAGGTCCGCGCGGCGGGCGATGTACCAGCGGACCTCGGGGTCCGGGTCGGCGGCCAGGAGGACCACGACGTCGGGCGGCAGGCCGGGGTTGGCCGCGATCGTCGCCCGTTCGTCCTCGCGGGCCGGAGCGGTCAGGACGCTGTCCACGACCGCCCTGCTCAGGGCGTGGTGGAGCAGCATGTCGGTGCGGGCGTGACACGAGTGGGCGGGCAGGTTGCTCTCCACCCACGCCGGGTCCTCGTCGCGGGCATGCTGCTCGGCATGCCGCCGGGCCCGTTCCCGGACCTCGGCGTCGGGGTCGGCCAGGAGCGCGGCCCGGGTCTCGGCGGACAGCGAACCCCACCCGCCGACCCCCCAGGCGCGGACCTTCGCGACCGGGTGCGTGCGCAGGGAGAGGTGCAGTCCGACGGAGATCTGCCGGTAGAAGAAACCGCCTATGGCGTCGCCTTCGTACGTGCTGATCATGCGCACGATCGTCTCGTCGGGAAGCGGCCTGAACTCACAGGGATCAGTCACCCACGGCCCGTGGGCCAGCACGGCGCGCACCGCCCACTCGGGATCGTCCACCAGCCGGGCCCGCTGTGCGGGGTCGATGTGTGCGTTGCGGGCGAAGAAGCGGCGGGTGCGCGCGTCGGGGTGCGCGACCACCGCGTCGACGACCGCCTCGGGCAGGTCCCGGTCCCGGCACAGCACCATCCGTACGGCGAGGGGGGCGTCGGCGAGCAGACGCAGCAGGACGTCCAGCGGGGTGGACGGGTTGAGGGCCAGCCCGGCGAGGCGCCGGGTCGGCAGGTCGGCGTCCTTCCAGATCTGATCGGGTGTCGGCATGCCTGGTGTTCCCCCGGTACGACGCATGGGCCCCCTGCGGTGGCAGGGGGCCCATGACTCTAACCGTCGTACGTGACCGTCTACCGGCGGTGGGCGCCGACCGTCACGACGCCGTTGGTCTTCGCGCCGACTCCACTGTCGTAGACCAGTTCCCCGCCGGACTTCTTCCAGATCCTGATGTGGAAGATGTCCGGGCGGTCCGTCGCGGTGACGCGGAAGGCGTAGCCGCTCTTGCCCGCGACCGTGGCGGAGCCCTGGAGGACCGCCCGGGAGCCGGTGACGACGAGCCAGTCCAGGCCGGTGGAGCGGAACTTCAGACGGGCCGGACCGGAGTCGAAGGTGACCTGGCCCGCGGGGGCGAGGGTGTGCGGCAGGTAGCCGGCGGCGAGGGTGAAGAACCCCTGGGAGCCGACGCGGCCCGCGCCCAGCACCGGGCCCGCCGAGCGGTCGTACACGATCAGCTCGGGGAGCGTGCGGCTGTCCGAGGCTCCCTCGTCGTCGGTGACGGTGATCACCGGGCGGTGGATGCCGGCCGAGGCGTAGGTGTGCTCGGCGCGGCAGCCGGTCGCGGTGACCGTCCCGGCGACCGGCTTACTGCCGTCCTTCCAGTCGACCGTGCAGGTGTGGGCGTCGCCGGCGCCCGGGTCGTCGAACCGGGCGGTGACGGCCGTACGGCGGCCGGCCGGGACCGGGGACGACGGGCCGGTGGCCGAGGTGATCGTCGGGGCCGCGTTCGTCACCGTGACGACGGCCGTGTCGGTGCTGCGTCCGCCGGTCAGGGTGAGGGTGAACGTGCCGTCGTCGGTGCAGGCGACCGTGGTGCGGGCGGCGGCCGGGTCCGCGACCGTGCAGGGCGCGCCCTTCTCCGCCGTCCACTTCGGGCTGCCCGCCCCGGAGAGCGTGCCGTTCAGGGCGATCGCGTCGCCCTCGGCGCCCTTGGCGTCCGGACCGGCGTGGACGATGGTCACCGGGTCGACGCTGGTGAGCGTGGGCACGACCTTCTTGATCAGGCCGTCCGCGTCGAACTCCAGCTTGTCGACGGTGGTCTCGCGGTTGAAGCCGTTGCCGCCGGGCATCGCGAAGCGGTGGTAGGCGATGTACCAGTCGTCGGTGTTCGGGACGTGGACGACCGAGTGGTGGCCCGTGCCCTTGATGCCCAGGGAGAGGTCCTTCTCCAGGATCACGCCCCGCTTGGTCCAGGGGCCGGTGGGCGAGGGGCCGGTCGCGTAGGCGACGCGGTAGTTCACGTCCCGGGTGTCGTTCTCCGACCACATGAAGTAGTAGGTGCCCTGGCGCTTGACGACGAAGGAGCCCTCGTTGTAGCCGCTCGGGGTGATGTCGGCGACCTTCGAGGCGTCGAAGGAGACCATGTCGTCGTTCAACGGGACGACGTACGCCCGGCCGTTGCCCCAGTAGAGGTACGACTGGCCGTCGTCGTCGGTGAAGACCGCCGGGTCGATCATCTGGCCCGGGTACCGGCCCGAGGCGAGCAGCGGCTTGCCCAGGGCGTCCTTGAACGGGCCGGTCGGCGAGTCCGAGACCGCGACGCCGATGCTGGCGTCGGCGCAGAAGTAGAAGTAGTACTTGCCGTCGCGCTCCTCCATGGTCGGGGCCCAGGCCCTGCTGTCCGCCCAGGAGACGTCCGGGCCCAGGTCGAGGATGACGCCGTGGTCCTTCCAGTGGACCAGGTCGGTGGAGGAGTACGCCTTGAACTGCGTACCGCTCCAGCCCTCGAAGCCGTCGGTCGTCGGGTAGAGGTAGAAGGTGTCGCCGAAGCGGACGATGTTCGGGTCGGCGTTGAGGCCCGGCAGCACCGGGCTCCTCATCTCCAGCGCCGTCACCGTCCAGGTGCGCTTCTCGCCGTCCGAGCCGGTGACCTCGTACGTGACGGGGCTGGTGAAGTCGTGCGCCGAACCGGAGGCCGGGCTGATCGCCGCGCCGTGGGCGAGCGTGAACTCCGGTGCCAGGGCGGTGAGATCGGTGCCCTCGGTGAGCGGGAGCGTGATCTTGGCGTCCGCGTCGTCGACGATCGCGTCCACCTTCAGCGCCGGGTGGGTCGCGGCGGCGATGCCCGTCGTGTTGCCGCTCAGCTCCAGGACCTCGGACGCCGACAGGGCCCGGTTGTAGATCCGGAAGTCGTCCACCTCGCCGCCGAAGTACGGGTCGGGGGAGTAGAGGGACTTGCCGATGTAGCCGCTGTAGCCCTTCGCCGCGTCGTACAGGTCGGACGGCTTGATGGTGATCCCGGTGACCCGGGCCGCCTCGGCGCCGTCCACGTAGAGGACCGCGGTCCCGGTCGAGCCGTCCAGGGTGACGGTGACGTGCTGCCATGTGCCGACGGTCAGCGGGGAGCCCGCCGACATCTGCTTCTCGCCCGACCAGGTGGCCTTGGTGACGGCCGAGAAGAGGCTGCCGCCGCCGTTGGACGGGGTGGCGAAGAGGTACTTGTCGCTGTCCGGGCCCAGGCCGAACAGCCACTGGAAGTTGTCCCCGCCGTTCCACTTGGCGTACGTGGAGACGGTGACGCTGTCGGTGTCCTTGAGGACGCCGTTCGGGATCTTGACGTACGGCGAGTCGGAGGTGCTGGAGCCGCCGGACATCTTGAAGGATCCGCCCTCGACTCCCGTGCCGAAGGCAGGCGTTCGGACATAGGTGCCGTGGTAGCCGTGGCCGCTGGAGTCGCGGGCGATGCTGCCGGACGTCTCGTCGAAGCCGTAGTGCAGCAGCAGGTCGGCGGGCACGTCGGGGCCCTGGGCGGAGACGGTGACCTCGGCGCGGACCGGGACGGCGGCGCCGTCGGGGAGAGCGCCGGTCACCGTGAAGGTCCCGGTCTGGGCGTAGTCCGACGCGGGGACGGCGTCCCAGGTCACGGCCACCGGTCGGGTGACTCCGTCGGCGTACTCGGCGATCACGGTCGCGGGCAGGACGGGGGCCTCGCCGACGCGCGTCTTCACCGACACGTCCTCGACGCTCGCCACCAGCTGGTCGGGCTGGTAGGCGCGCAGCAGCCGGTCGTACTCGGCCTGGGTGACCGGCAGCACGGTGCCGTGGCGGGGCTTGGACGGCAGGTCGTAGCCGGTCGACGGGGTCCAGACGCCGGAGGCGAGGTCGGTCGTCTCGAACGGGAGGTAGCCGCGGCCGCCGAACTCGTCGAGGAACGCGTACCACTTGTCCTCGGTGTTGGACTTGAACACCAGCGGCCCCTCGGCCGCGCTCATCGCGCCCTTGCCGATGCCCTCGGCGACCGCGTCCCAGGAGAGGTTCAGCAGCGAGTCGCTCTTCTCCTCGAAGATGAACTTGCTGTTGGGCGTGGAGGAGGAGTTGTTGCGCTCGTCCTTCGACAGGCGGAAGTACGTGCCGTCGTGCTGGATCACCGTGGAGTCGATGACGGAGTAGCCGCGGTCGATCCAGACCTTGGGCTCGCTGAAGGTGTAGAAGTCGCGGGTCGTGGCGTACATCATCCGGTTGTAGGTGTCACCGGAGTGGGCCTCGTTGTCGTACAGCTTCGACGCCCAGAAGACCACGTACTCGCCGAGCGCGGCGTCGTAGTACGCCTCCGGGGCCCAGGTGTTGCCGGCGCTGTCCGGGGAGACCTGCACCAGGCGCTGGTCGGTCCAGTGGACGAGGTCGGTGGACTCCCACACCATGACCGACTTGCTGCCGGTGCGCTGGGCTGCGTCCCAGTCGCCGTTGCCGTAGATCCTGAGGTCGGTGGCGATCTGGTAGAACTTGTCGCCCTCGGGGGAGCGGATGATGAACGGGTCGCGCAGGCCCTTCTCGCCGAGCGTGGACGTCAGGACGGGCTTGCCGTCGTTCAGCTCCCGCCACTTCAGCGGGTCGTCGCCCTTGCTGAGGGCCGCGTAGAGCTGCTCGCCGTCCGAGGTGCCCTCGCCGGTGAAGTAGCTGAAGAGATAGCCCTTGAGGGCTTCCTTCGCGGGGAGCGCGGGGACCTTCGCGGTGAACACGCGGGTCGCCTTCGCGTCCCCCTTGGCGACCGTCGCGGTCAGCGCGACCGTGGCGCCGCCGGCGCCGTGCGCGGGGCGGTGGACCACGCCGTCGGCCGAGACGACGTCCGGGTCTGCGGAGGACCAGGTGACGTCCGTGCCGTACGAACCCCTCGCCGGGAGGGTGAGGTTTCCGCGGGCGTCGTCGAGGTTGTGGACGGTGAGGGCCTCGGCGGCCTGCCGGGCCGCGGTGTCGTCGTCGAACGCCGCGAGGACCGTCACCTCGAAGGACCTGGTCGCGGTGACCGTGCCCTTCTTCAGCGTCGCCGTGAGCGTGGCGTGGCCGTCCGGCTCGCCGGCCGCGGGGCGGGTCACCTTGCCGGCGTCCGACACCACGGCGGTGTCGTCGCTGGCCCAGCTGATCGTGGAGCCGCCCGCGGATCCTGTCCTGGGCAGGTCCAGGTCGGCGACGACGGCACTGGTGTCGCCGAGCGAGAGGGAGGCCTTGTCGTCGGAGACGCCCTGCGTGGCGACGGGAAGGGCGAGCTGCTCGACCTCGGACCCCGTCAGCGCCCGGTCGTACACGCGGAAGTCGCGCATGCCGCCCTTGAACAGCTTGTCGCCCGAGTACACCGACTTGCCGAGGTAGTTGGCGGTGGTCGTGCCCGAGCCGATCGCCCCCGGTGCGATGGTCACCGAGGTGTTGCGGGCGACCTCGACGCCGTCCTCGTACAGGACGCCGGTGGCGCCGGTCTGGGTGTAGGTGACGTTCTTCCACACCGCGCGGGTCAGGTTGTGGGAGTCGGCGGGCTTGGTGGTCTGCTCCGTCGACCAGTTGCCGGTCGCGATCGAGGTGCGCAGGGAGTTGCCGGTGGCGAACAGGTAGCCGTTGCCGTTGCTGCCGCTGGAGTTGCCGAAGCCGTACAGGAAGTACGGCGTGGTCTGCGCGGCGTCGATCTTCACGTCCATCGCGACGCTGATCGACGTCATGCCCTTCATGACGTCGTTCGGCGCCTTGACGTAGGTGTCGGAGCCGTTGAAGGCGAGCCCCTGGCCGGACGTCGACCAGTCGGCGACGCCGTTGACCGTGCCGTCGCGGCCGTGACCGGAGGCGTCGGGCACCGTCGTGCCGGACGCGCCGTCGAGCTTGTACCAGAGGGCCAGTCCGTCGGTGACGTCGGCGACGTCTGCGGCCTGCGCGACATCCGCCGCCTGGACGGGAGTCGCGGCTCCGACGAGCCCCACGAGCAGTGACGCGGCGGTCAACGCCGCCAGTCGCCCCGCCCCGCGTCTCGCGCCGGTGCGGAAGCGTTTTCTATGCGTCATAGGGGACCGCCGTTTCAGCCGTGTGACGTGATGTTGCGAGAGTGTCAAACGCTGTACATGGCCGCGTCAAGACTTCTCGAACAATGTCCGAAGGGCCGAACAAGTTTCGCCGGCGGACAAGAGGCCCTGCTCAGCTCCGAGTTGACAGCCAGCACGTCAGCGCCCACCACCAGTGCAGCGCGTCCAGCGGACCGGCGTCGCCGTCGGGGAGGGGTGTGGCGGTGATCTGCCGCAGCCGGCCCAGCCGGTAACGGACCGTGTTGGGATGCGTGAACAGGGCCGCGGCCGTCTGGTCCAGGCGGCGGCCGTTGTCGAGGAACGCCAGCGCGGTCAGGGCGAGTTGACGGTGGAAGTCGTTCGCGGGATCGAGCCCGCCGAGCAGCCGGTCGCGCACCAGCGCGCCCAGCAGCGGCTGTTCGGCCAGGGCGAGCAGGGCGGCGAAGTCCGTGACGTCGTGGCGGCCGTGCAGTCCCCGCTCCAGGCCGACGTCCACCGCGCGCACGCACAGCCGGTACAGCGCGGGCAGTTCGGACAGGGCGGCGGCCGGCGCGACCACGACGAGGGCGTCCTGGGGGACCTCGTCGGCGCCGGGCGGCCGCGGGCCCAGCCCCGCAAGTCGTCCGTCGAGCGTTCCCGTGACGACGTGCGCCGAGCGCAGCGAACGGCGGCGGGCGGGGAACGCGGCGAGGCAGTGGTAGCGGCCGTCGGCGTCCGCGCGGACCCCGGCCTGCGCCAACTCCTCCGGATGCGGAGCGACTTCGCCCTGCGGGGCGACTTCGCCGAGCAGGATCCGGCGCAGCAGCCGGGCGCGCACCGCGCCCAGCGCGCGCGGCGTCTCGTGCTCGGCGGCCCGGTAGCCGTGGACCACATGCCGCTCGACCGCGTTGCCGTACTCCTGCAGGCGCAGCACCACCGACAGCAGCACCCGGTCCGGCACCCCTGCCGAACGGCAGCGGTCCACCGTGATCTCCGCCGCCCGGGACAGCGCCGCCTGCACCCCGCGCAGCACGGCCGTCATCGGGACGCCCTGCACCGCGCGGTCGGCGCCCAGCAGCAGGGCGGAGGTGAAGTCCTGCTCCTCGACCGCCCCGGACCGCTCCAGCGCGGCGAACCAGGGGCCGGCGTCCCGGATCATCGCCGTCACATGCGAACGGGTCGCCTCCTCGGCGAGCCCGGACAGCTCCGGGGACTGACTGCGGGCCGCGCGCACCAGCTCGCCGGACACCTCGGGGTCGTCGGCCATGTCCCGTAGAACGGCCGTGATCTGCTGCGGGCCGCGCACCGCGGTCATGGTCCCCTCCCCGCCCGGACGCCGACTCTGCGCCGACTCCTGCGCTGTCTCCGGCGCCGACTCCTGCGCTGTCTCCGGCGCCGACTCCTGCGCTGTCTCCGGCACCGGCACCTGCGCTGTCTCCGGCACCGGCACCTGCGCTGTCTCCGGCACTGTCTCCGGGCCACAACATAGCGGTGGCCGCGTTGGCGTCCGCGCACTATCGCAGCGTTGTGAAGGCCTGGTTTCCTGTGGGCTACCGACGGTAACAGTGCTGCTGTCGCAGGAACACCCTTCGTAACGCCCCCCAGTGACGCCCACGCAACGCCCCCAGGAGGGCCGCTCATGGACTACGCCGTAGACGCCGCCGGAGTCAGCCGCCGCCGCGCCCTGACCGTGGCAGGCGGGGTCGTCGCGGGCGCGACCCTCGCCGCCCAGGCCTTCCCGGCCTTCGGCGCCGAGTCCCAGGACGCCGACGCGATCGTCGTCGGCCATGGCCTCGCCGGACTCGTCGCGACCGCCGAACTCGCCGCCGCCGGCCGCAAGGTGCTCCTGCTCGACCAGGAGCCCGAGGCGAGCATCGGCGGCCAGGCCTTCTGGTCCTTCGGCGGGCTGTTCTTCGTCAACTCCGACGAACAGCGCCTGATGGGCGTCAAGGACACCTACGACCTGGCCTGGCAGGACTGGCAGGGCACGGCCGGTTTCGACCGGGGCGTCGACGACCCCACCGGCCAGGACTACTGGGCCTACCAATGGGCCAAGGCGTACGTCGAGTTCGCGTCCGGCGAGAAGCGGTCCTGGCTGTCCGGGCTCGGCGTGCAGTGGTTCCCGATCGTCGGCTGGGCGGAGCGCGGCGGCGGCCTCGCGACGGGACACGGCAACTCCGTGCCCCGCTTCCACGTCACCTGGGGCACCGGCCCGGCCGTGGTCGAGCCGTTCGAGAAGAAGGTGCGGGCCGCGGTCGACGCGAACAAGGTCACCTTCAAGTTCCGCCACCGCGTGGACGAGCTCGTCACCACCGGCGGAGTCGTCACCGGCGTCCGCGGCGCGGTCCTGGAGGCCTCCGGCGCGGCCCGCGGCACGCCCAGCTCCCGCACAGTGGTCGGCGACTTCGAACTGCGCGCTCCGGTCGTCGTCGTCACCTCCGGCGGCATCGGCGCCAACCACGATCTGGTCCGCCAGAACTGGCCCGCCCGCATGGGCACCCCGCCGAAGTTCATGGTCACCGGCGTCCCCGCGCACGTCGACGGCCGGATGCTCGCCATCACCGAGAAGGCGGGCGGCCGGATCGTCAATCCGGACCGCATGTGGCACTACACCGAGGGCCTGCGCAACTACGCCCCGATCTGGCCGAACCACGGCATCCGCATCCTTCCCGGCCCGTCGTCGATGTGGTTCGACGCGAAGGGCAAGCGGTTCACCACCCCGGACATCCCGGGCTACGACACCCTGCACACCCTCAAGACGATCACCGACTCCGGCTACGACTACTCCTGGTTCGTCACCACCCAGAAGATCATCGCCAAGGAGTTCGCGCTCTCCGGCTCCGAACAGAACCCGGACCTCACCAACAAGAACGTCTGGCAGCTGCTGTCCCGCATCTGGCAGACCCCGGAGCCGATCGAGAAGTTCAAGAACAAGGGCGCGGACTTCGTCGTCGCCACCACGCTCACCGACCTCGTCGCCGGCATGAACAAGCTCACCGGCGACAACCTCATCGAGCTCGCCGACCTCAAGCGGCAGATCGAGGCCCGCGACCGGGAGATCGACAACTCGTACACCAAGGACGTCCAGGTCATGGGCATCCGCAACGCCCTGAACTACACCGGCGACAGCCTCAGCCGCACCGCGGCCATCCACCGGATCCTGGACTCCAGCGCCGGCCCGCTGATCGCCGTACGCCTCAACGTCCTCACCCGAAAGACCCTCGGCGGCCTCCAGACCGACCTCTCCGGCCGGGTCCTGAACGCGGCCGGGAACCCCGTGCCCGGCCTGTACGCGGCCGGAGAGGTCGCCGGCTTCGGCGGCGGCGGAGTCCACGGCTACCGCTCGCTGGAGGGCACCTTTCTCGGCGGCTGCCTGTTCTCGGGACGCCAGGCGGGCCGGGCGGCCGCGGCGGCCACCGCGACCTGAGCACCGCGACCCGAGAGTTCCTGCGGCGCACGGTCCGGACGACCCCAGAACTCTGCCCGCACACGGTCCAATCGAGCGAGACATGCGGTGAGTGGCCCGGCTCACATGGTCAACCGGGTCGCTCACCGACACGATGGTCCCGTCACCGGCAGGCTGAAGGGGTCCACGATGTTCCGCAAGGTGCTGGTCGCCAACCGTGGTGAGATCGCGATCCGTGCGTTTCGCGCCGGCTATGAGCTGGGCGCGCGCACGGTCGCCGTCTTCCCGCACGAGGACCGCAACTCACTGCACCGGCTGAAAGCCGACGAGGCCTACGAGATCGGCGAACCCGGACACCCGGTGCGCGCCTACCTCTCCGTTCAGGAGATCGTCGGCGCCGCCCGCCGGGCGGGCGCGGACGCGGTCTACCCCGGCTACGGGTTCCTCTCCGAGAACCCCGAACTGGCCCGCGCCTGCGAGGAGGCGGGCATCACCTTCGTCGGCCCCGACGCCCGCACCCTCGAACTGACCGGCAACAAGGCCCGGGCCGTCGCCGCCGCCCGCGAGGCGGGCGTGCCCGTCCTCGGCTCCTCGGCGCCCTCCAGTGACGTCGACGAACTGGTACGTGCCGCGAACGACATCGGCTTCCCCGTGTTCGTCAAGGCGGTCGCCGGCGGCGGCGGGCGCGGCATGCGGCGCGTCGAGCACCCCGCCCAGCTGCGCGAGTCCATCGAGGCCGCGGCCCGCGAGGCCGCGTCCGCGTTCGGCGACTCCACCGTCTTCCTGGAGAAGGCCGTCGTCGACCCCCGCCACATCGAGGTGCAGATCCTCGCCGACGGCCAGGGCAACGTCATCCACCTCTTCGAGCGCGACTGCTCCCTCCAGCGCCGCCACCAGAAGGTCATCGAGCTCGCCCCCGCACCCAACCTCGACCCCGCGCTGCGCGACCGCATCTGCGCCGACGCGGTCCGCTTCGCCCGGCAGATCGGCTACCGCAACGCCGGCACCGTCGAGTTCCTGCTCGACCCCGAGGGCAACCACGTCTTCATCGAGATGAACCCGCGCATCCAGGTCGAGCACACGGTCACCGAGGAGGTCACCGACGTCGACCTCGTCCAGGCCCAGCTGCGCATCGCCGCCGGCGAGAGCCTCGCCGACCTCGGCCTGTCCCAGGAGACGGTCACCCTGCACGGCGCCGCCCTCCAGTGCCGGATCACCACCGAGGACCCCGCCAACGGCTTCCGCCCCGACACCGGCCGCATCAGCGCCTACCGCTCGCCCGGCGGCTCCGGCATCCGCCTCGACGGCGGCACCACCCACGCGGGTACGGAGATCAGCGCGCACTTCGACTCCATGCTGGTCAAACTCACCTGCCGGGGCCGGGACTTCCCCACCGCGATCGGACGCGCCCGGCGGGCCGTGGCCGAGTTCCGCATCCGTGGCGTGGCCACCAACATCCCGTTCCTCCAGGCCGTCCTCGACGACCCGGACTTCCAGGCGGGCCGGGTCACCACCTCCTTCATCGAGCAGCGGCCGCACCTGCTCACCGCCCGCTCCTCCGCCGACCGCGGCACCAAGCTGCTGACCTACCTCGCCGACGTGACCGTCAACAAGCCGCACGGCGAGCGCCCCGACCTGATCGACCCCACCACCAAGCTGCCCCCGCTGCCCGCCGAAGAGCCGCCCGCGGGCTCCCGGCAGCGCCTGATCCACCTCGGCCCCGAGGGCTTCGCCCGCTGGCTGCGCGAGTCGCCGACCATCGGCGTCACCGACACCACCTTCCGCGACGCCCACCAGTCCCTGCTCGCCACCCGGGTCCGCACCAAGGACCTCCTCGCCTCCGCCCCGCTGGTCGCCCGCACCCTGCCGAACCTGCTCTCCCTGGAATGCTGGGGAGGCGCGACCTACGACGTCGCCCTGCGCTTCCTCGCCGAGGACCCCTGGGAGCGGCTGGCCGCCCTGCGCGAGGCCGTCCCCAACATCTGCCTCCAGATGCTGCTGCGCGGCCGCAACACCGTCGGCTACACGCCCTACCCGACCGAGGTCACCGACGCGTTCGTCCAAGAGGCCGCCGCCACCGGCATCGACGTCTTCCGCATCTTCGACGCGCTCAACGACGTAGGCCAGATGCGGCCCGCCATCGACGCCGTACGCGAGACCGGCACGGCAGTCGCCGAGGTCGCCCTGTGCTACACCTCCGACCTGTCCGACCCGAACGAGCGCCTGTACACGCTGGACTACTACCTGCGCCTGGCCGAGCAGATCGTCGAGGCCGGCGCCCACGTCCTGGCCGTCAAGGACATGGCCGGCCTGCTGCGCGCCCCGGCCGCGGCCAAGCTGGTCTCCGCGCTGCGCACCGAGTTCGACCTGCCGGTGCACCTGCACACCCACGACACCGCCGGCGGCCAGCTCGCCACCTACCTCGCCGCGATCCAGGCCGGTGCGGACGCCGTCGACGGCGCGGTGGCCTCCATGGCCGGTACGACCTCGCAGCCGTCGCTGTCCGCCCTCGTCGCCGCGACCGACCACTCGGCCCGCCCCACCGGCCTCGACCTCCAGGCCGTCGGCGACCTCGAACCGTACTGGGAGGGCGTACGCCGGATCTACGCGCCGTTCGAGGCGGGCCTCGCCTCGCCGACCGGACGCGTCTACCACCACGAGATCCCCGGCGGCCAGCTCTCCAACCTCCGCACCCAGGCCGTCGCCCTCGGCCTCGGCGACCGCTTCGAGGACATCGAGGCGATGTACGCCGCCGCCGACCGCATCCTCGGCCACCTGGTCAAGGTCACCCCCTCGTCCAAGGTGGTCGGCGACCTCGCCCTGCACCTGGTCGGCGCCGGAGTCAGCCCCGAGGACTTCGAGGAGACCCCGAACCGGTACGACATCCCCGACTCCGTCATCGGCTTCCTGCGCGGCGAGCTGGGCACCCCGCCCGGCGGCTGGCCCGAGCCCTTCCGCAGCAAGGCGCTCCAGGGCCGCGCCGAGGCCAAGCCCGTCCAGGAACTGACCGCCGAGGACCGCGACGGCCTGGAGAAGTCCCGCCGCACCACCCTCAACCGGCTGCTCTTCCCCGGCCCGACCCGCGACTTCGAGACCCACCGCCAGGCCTACGGCGACACCAGCGTCCTGGACAGCAAGGACTTCTTCTACGGTCTGCGCCCGGGCAAGGAGTACGCCGTCGACCTGGAGCCGGGCGTACGCCTGCTGATCGAGCTGCAGGCGATCGGCGAGGCCGACGAACGCGGGATGCGCACCGTGATGTCCGCCCTCAACGGCCAGATGCGGCCCATCCAGGTGCGCGACCAGGCGGCCGCCTCCGACGTCCCGGTGACCGAGAAGGCCGACCGGACCAACCCCGGCCATGTCGCCGCGCCGTTCGCGGGCGTGGTGACGCTGGCGGTCGCCGAGGGCGACGAGGTGGCGGCCGGGGCGACGGTGGCGACCATCGAGGCGATGAAGATGGAGGCCACGATCACCGCCCCGAAGGCCGGCCGGGTCAACAGGCTGGCCATCAACCGCATCCAGCAGGTGGAGGGCGGCGACCTGCTCGTCGTGGTGGGGTGAGCCGGTCACTCGTCGGCTGACACGTACCGGTCCTCTTCCTCGTCGGTCTTCTCCTGCTCGTCGACGTCGACCCGCACGCCGAAGGGCTCCAGGGTCTCGCGCAGCCGCTGCATCATCGCGTCCGACAGGAAGTGGTGGTGGAGGTCCAGCTCCTTGAGGTGGTGCAGCGGCTGGCCGGTGAGCAGGGCCTCGGCGCCCGCGTCCGACAGGGTGCCGCGGCCCAGGTGCAGGGACGTCAGCCGGGCCACCACGGGCGCGGTCGCCACCGCGGTGGCCGTCTCGTCCTGGAGGTCGCAGTTCTGCAGGCCCAGACGGCGCAGGGCGGGCAGCCGGGAGCCGTCGAGGATCGGCGCGAGGTCGCCCACGGTCGCGGTACGGCCGTACCACTCCACGCCCAGCCACAGGTCCAGGTGTTCGAGGGCGGGCAGGTCCGAGGCGGCCACGCCGTGGACCACCTGGGCGGGCAGCCCGCCGTTCTCGAAGCGGAGCGTCCGCAGGTGCTCATGGCGCACCGGCGTGAACTCCAGCCCCGGCCCGCCGCTGAAGCCGCCGCCGGAGCCACGGACGGCGAGTTCCCGCAGCCGCGGGTAGGCGGCGAGGATCGGGGACACGTTCCCCTGGACGATCCAGGAGAGCTCGCACTCCTCGAAGTCGAGGTCGGCGAGGTAGAGCGCCTCGAGCCCGGTGAGCCGGTCGGCGGCCTGTGCGAGCCGGTCGGCCGTCTCGTCGGGATCGCCGGCGTCCAGATCGCTGCCGTAGGCCCCCGCTCCGAAGACCAGGGCGCGCACCCGCGCCGGGTCCACGGTGTCCAGGAAGCGGTCCCAGCATTCGTCGAAGTCCTCCGGTTCGCCGTCGTGCCGGACGAGCTTCCAGGCGACGGACCCCGCGTCCGGCAGGGCTCCGGCGAGCGCGCCGGGGAGCGGGAATTCGTACACCGGCAGGCCGTGCAGTTCCGAGATGTGGCCCAGCGTCATCGGCGGGAACCTCCGAGAGGGGACGGTGGCCGGGACTCCGCGTCCCGGCCCGTGCGCCGTACTTTCTACCAACCCCCTCCGACAGCCCCCGGGCGGCCGTTGCCCGAGAGGGCACCAGGTCTGCCCTCGCGACCGGTGACGCGGGGCGGGTCACCGGCTAGCGTCCGCCCGTGAGCAACAGCACCTTTGCGCAGCGGCCGGTGACCCACCGTCGGGAACCCGCCGCGTGAGCGACGAGCACGCCGTCGAGACACCTCCGCAGCAGACCGCGAACTCCCCGGAACCACCGGATGCAGCGGAACCCGCACGTGAACCGGCATCCCCTGCCCCGCGTCGGCGCGGCCCGGGCCCCTTCACCCTCCTCGTCCTGCCCGGCCTGCTCACCCTCGGCGCGGTGGCCGGGTTCCTCGCCCTGACCGGCGGACTCCCCGACGACCTGACCCCGGGTTCGAGCGCCCAGCAGGACACCGCGGGCGGCGTCAACGAGACGTACGGCCCCTGGCTGCGCAAGTCCGCCGAGGCCTGCACGGTCGTCAGCGCGTCCTTCCTCGCCGCCCAGATCGACCAGCTCTCCGGCTGGGACAACGGCGTCGGCGGGGCGTCGGGCGAGCAGGGCATCGCCGCCTTCACGGACGCGCAGTGGCGGACCTGGGGCAAGGACGACGACGGCAACGGCCGCTCCTCGCCGCGCGATCAGGCCGACGCCATCATGGCGCTCGGCCGACAGGACTGCTCCCTCGCCCGGAAGGTCACCGACCTCAGAACCGACGGCACCGTCTCCGGGGACCTCGTGGACCTCACCCTGGCCGCGTACGCGGTCGGCACGGACACGGTGGCCGAGGCGGGGCGCGTGCCCGCCGGGGCGAAGACCTACCTCACCGAGGTGAAGGGCCTGTTCGCCCGCTACGAGGAGTTCGACCGGGAGACCCCGAGCGGCAGCGCGCAGGCCGACGCGATCCTGGCCCCGCCCGTGACCACCCTCACCGTCACCTCCCCCTACGGCTCGCGCGAGCACCCCCTCACCGGCGTGACGAAACTGCACACCGGCGTGGACTTCGGCGCGCCCCAGGGAGCCCAGGTCTCCGCGGCGCGCGCGGGCCGGGTCGTGTTCGCGGCCATGACCAAGGCGTACGGCAACCGCATCGTCGTCGACCACGGAACCATCGACGGCAAACGGCTGGAGACGACCTACAGCCATCTCTCCGTCCTGGGGGTCGCCGTCGGCCAGACCGTGCAGAGCGGCACGCCCATCGGACGCGTCGGCTCCACCGGCCTGTCCACCGGCCCGCATCTGCACTTCGAGGTGATCTACGACGGCTACTACGCCGACCCGATGCCCTGGCTGGCGTCGAGCGGCTGAGACGGGGGCCGAGCGGCTGAGGCAGGCATCGAGCGGCTGACAGGCGCGGGCGATGCAGCGATGAGCCCTGTGTGCGCCCCCGCACGCCTGGGCAGGATCCGCTCTGCCAGTGATCATTCAACTTTGCGGGAAGGTCGGTCGGTCGTCGTGCAGTTGCGTCTTCCCACCTCGATAGCCGAAGCACAGGAGTGCCTGTCCGAGGGGGCGATACCGATCGGCGGGGCCACCCTCGTATGGGCGGCCTGGCAACGGGACGGCTTCCCCGAGCAGGCCATGTCGCTGCGCAATCTGCCCGAGGCCAACGCGATCGGCCGCGAGGAACTGGGCGCGGCCGTGCTGCTGCACCGCGTGGACGCGGCCGTTCCGCAGGCGCTGCACCGGGCGGCGGCCGGCGTGGGAACGGGCGCCGTGCGCCGGACGGCCACGGTCGGCGGCAACCTCGTCGGCAGCACCCTGCGCTGTCTGCTCCCCGCGGCCCTCGTCCTCGACGCCCGGGCGACGGTGCTCGAACCCGACGGCGTCTACGAGACCGACCTGGCGGAGGTGCTGGCGAAACGTCAGCTCCTGCTGGGCCTGCGCTGGAACGAGCCGCTGGCCAGCGGCTATCGCAAGCTGCCCGGCGACGCGGGCGGGCCGCCGCCCCTGGTCGTGGCCGTCGCCCTGCACACCGACCCGGACGCCGGCGGCGGGCAGCGGCTGCGCGTGGCCGTCCGCGACGGCTACGAGGTGCTCAGCGAGAGCACTCCGTACGAGCCCCACGACGCCGGTGTCGACGCCGGTCTCGACCAGGCGTGGGAGGTGTTGGAGCGGACGGACATCGGCGCACTGCCCGCCACGGCGCGGGACGCGGTCCGCCAACAGGTCACGGACGTCGTGACCAGCGCTGTCTGACCGGCCTGCCGCCCTCTACGTCTCGCGCGCAGGCGCGTACGCCTCGGCCTCCAGCCCGAACGTCCAGGCGACCCCCGCCCGGGCCGTCGCGGTCGACGGCGGTACGCGCAGCCAGTAGGTGCGTCGGCTGCCGTCCGGTTCCGGGGTCGAGTTGACGACCTCGACCATCACTACCGGCTCGTCGTCCGGGAGGTCGATGCGCCACAGGACGCCCGTCTCGTCCCGGTGGACGGGGCGGGCCTCGGAGTCCGCCAGATAGCGGTCGTAGCCGTAGTACTCCAGCATCACCCGGCGCAGCTCGGCGTTCTCCTCGGACCGGATCCGCTCCGGGGTGAGCGTGGGCAGCTCCGCGAGGAAGTCGGCCGGGACGGGCATGCCGCGCCAGGCGTACAGGGCGAAGCCGTCGGGGAAGGCGAGCGCCGGCCCGTCCCCGTGGTCGAGCCGGCCCGCCTCGTCACGGTGCAGGGCGACGGGCCGCTCGCACACCACCGCCACCCGTGCGTACGGCCACCACCAGCCCGCGCTGCGGCACACCGCGGCCAGTCCGTCCAACGGGCCCCGCTCCGGGTCGAACGCGGCGAGCCAGGGCGCGTCGTGCTGTCCCAGCACGGCGTCGAGCAGCAGCAGCCGGATCTGCGCCTCAGCAGTGTCCTGGCGTGTCAGGTCCTCCACGACACCGGCGCGGATGCGGTCGACGAGGGCCTGCGTGGAGTCCCACAGGCGTCCGCCGGTCGCCGCCCAGTGCGCCGCCCAGCCCTGGGCGCCCAACTCCGTGTGCAGCCGCTGCCGTTCCTGCGCCCAGGGCGTGCTGCGGACCGTCTCGCGCACGCTGGGCCCCTTGTCCGCCAGGGCCGGTATCAGCGTGACGGCCTCGCGCGGCGAGCCGGCCCACACGATGTGCTCGGGTCCTGCGAGGCCGGCCCTGCGGTAGGCCAGGCGGACGCCGGCCTCGGCGGCCGCGCGGTCGGCGGGCCCGGCCGCGGAGGCGTGGGTGCGCCAGCGGTGGACGTCGTCCACGGCGTGTGTGTCGTCTGTTGCGGTCATGTGCCCCTCCGTCGCCCTCTGTTCAGCCCGTCGCGTTCGCTTCTCTTCAGTCGGCTCTCTTCAGTCCGCCACGATCCGCACGGACCCGGGCACGTACTCCCGCTGCCGGATCACCCGGTACCACCCCTTCGGCAGCGCGATCACCGCATGCTCCTCGTGGACCACCCGGCCGCCCTGGGGAAGGTGCAGCAGCAGCGGACCGAACGGCCCCGGCTCCCGCACCAGATCACCCGGTCCCACGACCGCGTGGGCGTGCCCGGTCACCTCGCCCAGCGCCAGCACGAGCCGGCCGCGACCGTCGCGTCGCTCCATCGGAGCGAGCGCGACATGCGGCGGCACCGCCTCCTCCGCCACGGGCACGATCAGCACGTCTCCCTGCCGGTACATGGCTCTCCCTCCACGCCGGGCGCACGGCGCACCGGCCTCATGTCGACGACCGTACGGCCCGCCACTGACAACGCCCCCGAACCCGGCCGCGAACCTCGCCCCCGCCGACGGGCGTTGTCAGTGCCTGTTGGTACAACTGCGGGAACACCACGGATCGCACACTTTTTCTCTTCAGGAGCAGCCGGATGACCATCGGTGACCACCTTCACGAGCTGTACCGGCTGCCCGCGCACACCTTCCCGGGTCCCGACGGGAAGACGGACGGCCTGCCCGCCGCGGACTCCGTCGCCTGGCGGATCACCAGTGACGTCTACGACCACGAGGAGACCTGGGCGGAGGCGTTCGCCCGCTTCTGCGCCGCCGTCGACACCACTCGCGTCAAGGCCCTGATCGTCGGCGCCTGGGAGGAGGCGTACGAGAACGACTCCTCCGTCGTCATCGAGGCGCTGCTGGCCGCGCGGGACCGCTTCCCCGCGCTGCGCGCGCTGTTCCTCGGCGACATGACGGGGGAGGAGTGCGAGATCTCCTGGATCGTCCAGACCGACGTCACCCCGCTCCTCGCAAGCTTCCCCGAGCTGGAGGAGTTCGGTGTGCGCGGCGGATCCGGGCTGCGTCTCCAGGCCCTGAAGCAGAGCGCGCTGCAGTCGCTCGTCATCGAGACCGGGGGACTGTCCGCCGAGGTGGTGCGCGCCGTCGGCGGCAGCGACCTGCCCGCGCTGGTCCACCTCGACCTGTGGCTGGGCACCTCCAACTACGGCGCCGACACCGAGGCCGCCGATCTGGAGCCCATTCTGTCCGGCGCCCGGCTGCCGAGCCTGCGTCACCTGGCCCTGCGCAACAGCGATGTACAGGACGCCGTCGCCGCGGCTGTCGCGTCCGCCCCGGTCGTGGCCCGCCTGGAGGTGCTGGACCTGTCCATGGGCGTCCTCACCGACGAGGGCGCGGAAGCCCTGCTCGGCGGTCAGCCGCTCACCCACCTGAAGCACCTCGACCTGTTCCACCACTACCTCAGCGAGCCTCTCGTGGACCGCGTCCGGCAGACCCTGGAGCCCGCCGGGGTCGAGGTCGACCTCGACCGTGCGGGCGCCCACGAGGACAGCGACGAGGACACGGTGTGGCGCTACGTGGCCGTGGGCGAGTGAGCGGACGCTGATGCACCACGACCCCTCGCATGCCCCGCGCCCGTCGGATCCCCTGCACCCCCCGCACCCCTCGGATCCCCCGCGCCCGTCGGCTCCCCTGCACCCCCCGCACCCCTCTCACCCCCCGTATCCCTCGCAGCTTCCGCTACTCCCGCGCTTCGCGGTGGTCGGCAATCCGGAGAACCGCCGGGTCGCCCTCTTCGGCGACGCGGTGTGCGCGGCCGGCCTGCCCGCCCCGCGGGTCGTGCCCTGGACGGACGTCCTGCGCGCCGGGGGCGCCGACTTCGCCGCCGAGGAGATCGTCCGGGTCGACTCGCCCGGCGAGAACCCCGAGGTCGACCGGCTGCTGCGCGGCGGCGAGGACCCCACCCGGGTCGAGGGCTCGGCCCGCTGGTACGCCGGGTTCACCGCCGCGCTGCACGGTCTGCGCGGCGGGATCCGCCTCGACGATCCGGACGATCTCGCCGTGCTGTTCGACAAACGGCTCTGCCACGGCGCCCTCGACGCGGCCGGAGTCCCGGTTCCCGCCTCGCCCACCTCGGGGCCGCAGGGCGCGCCGGTGCGCGGCTGGGACGACGTACGGGCGCTGATGCGCGGGCATCGGATGCACCGGCTCTTCGTCAAACCCGCGCACGGATCGTCCGCGTCGGGCGTCCTCGCCGTCGAGTCGGGCGGCGGCGACCGGATCAGAGCCACCACCTCCGTGGAACTCGCCCCGGACGGCCTGCTGTACAACTCCCTCAAGGTGCGGCGCTACGAACGCGAGCGGGACGTCGCGGCCATCGTCGACACGCTCGCCCCCGAGGGCCTGCACCTGGAGCGCTGGCTGCCGAAGGCGTCCCAGGAGGGCCGGGCCGCCGACCTCAGGGTCGTGGTCGTGGCCGGCCGGGCCACCCACGCGGTGGTCCGCACCAGCCGCTCGCCGATGACCAACCTCCACCTCGGCGGCAGCCGCGGCGACCTCGAGGCCGCACGGCGGGCCGTCGAGGCGGCGGGCGCCCGCTGGGCCGACCTGCTCGGCGTGTGCGAAGCGGCCGCGGCCTGCTTCCCGCGCACGCTGTGCGTCGGCGTCGACCTGCTGCCCGCCGTCGGCTGGCGCAGAGCCGCGGTCGGCGAGGTCAACGCCTTCGGCGATCTGCTGCCCCGGCTCACCGGTCTGCCCGGAAGCGGCGCGGAGGGCCTCGACACCTACGCCGCACAAGTAGCCGCCGTCCTGCGGGACGTCGCCCGGCCCGGCCGGGGCCGAGCGGCCCGCCCCCAGCCCAGAACAGGAACGCCCCATGCCCTCGCCCGCACCGACGCCTGACATGAACGAGGTCGTCGGCAGCCACGACCTGCTCCTCGTCACCCTCGACACCCTGCGCCACGACGTCGCCGCCGAACTCGCCGAGGAAGGTCGCATCCCGTACCTGGCCCGTCATCTCCCCGGCGGCCGCTGGGAGAAGCGGCACGCCCCGGGCAGCTTCACCTACGCCTCCCACCAGGCGATCTTCGCGGGCTTCCTGCCGACCCCGGCCGCCCCCGGACCGCACCCGCGGCTGTTCGCGGCGAGCTTCGCGGGCAGCGAGACCACCGCCGACGGGACCTACGTCTACGACACCCCGGACCTCGTCTCCGGCCTGGCGAAGGACGGCTACCACACGGTGTGCGTCGGGGGAGTGGGCTTCTTCAACAAGCAGGGCCCGCTGGGCTCGGTGCTGCCCGGCCTCTTCCACGAGTCCCACTGGACACCGGAGTTCGGCGTCACCTCACCGCAGTCCTTCGAGAACCAGGTCGCCTGCGCCGAACGGGTGATCGCCCGACTCCCCGCCGACCAGCGGCTGTTCCTCTTCCTCAACGTGTCCGCGCTGCACCAGCCGAACTGGTTCCATCTGCCCGGCGCGACCCGCGAGGCCGGCGACACCCGCGCGACACACGCCGCCGCGCTGGAGTACGTGGACCGGCACATCGGGCGGCTCTTCGCCGCCATGAGCGCCCGGCGCCGCTGCTTCGCGATCGTCTGCTCCGACCACGGCACCGCCTACGGCGACGACGGCTACACCGGCCACCGCCTGGGCCACGAGTCCGTGTGGACCGTGCCGTACGCCCACTTCTTCCTCGACCCCGCCGAGGCCGCCGCATGACCACAGCGCAGCGCACCAGCCCCTACCAGCACTACGTCTACGCCTACCCGCACAAGACCGCCTACCGCGCACTGGAGGACCGCCCGAGGCTGAGGGACCTGTGGGCGGCCGAACCGAAAGACACGCTCTCCCTCTACCTGCACATACCGTTCTGCGAGGTCCGCTGCGGCTTCTGCAACCTCTTCACCCGCATCGGCGCCCCCGACGGCTTGAGCGGCGCCTACCTGGACGCGCTGGAGCGGCAGGCGAACGCCGTACGGGAGGCACTCGGGGAAACGGGCGAGGCCCACTTCGCCACAACCGCCTTCGGCGGCGGCACCCCCACCTTCCTCACCGCCGCCGAGCTGACGCGCCTCTGCGACATCGCCGAGCACCGCATGGGCGCCGACCTGCGCGCGGTCCCGCTCTCCGTCGAGGCCTCGCCCGCCACGGCCACCGCCGACCGGCTCGCCGTCCTCGCCGACCGCGGCGCCACCCGCCTCAGCCTGGGCGTCCAGAGCTTCGTCGACTCCGAGGCACGGGCCGCCGTACGCCCCCAGCGCCGCGCCGACGTCGAGGCGGCCCTCGGCCGCATCCGGGACACGGCCATCCCCGTCCTCAACATCGACCTCATCTACGGCATCGACGGCCAGACCGAACAGACCTGGCTCCACTCCCTGGACGCGGCCCTCGCCTGGCGACCCGAGGAGCTCTACCTCTACCCCCTCTACGTCCGCCCCCTCACCGGCCTGGACCGGCGCAGCACGGGCCCCGACCCCGCCTGGGACGAGCAACGGCTGCGCCTGTACCGCGCGGGCCGCGACCATCTCCTCGCGCACGGCTACACCCAGCAGTCCATGCGCATGTTCCGCCGCACCGACGCCCCGCCCCAGGGCGCCGACGACTACGCCTGCCAGACCGACGGCATGATCGGCCTCGGCTGCGGCGCCCGCTCCTACACGGCCGATCTGCACTACTCCTTCGACTACGCCGTCGACATGCACCAGATCCGGGGCATCATCGACGACTACGTCAGCACGGACGACTTCACGCGCGCCGAGGTCGGCTACCGCATGGAGCACGACGAGGCCCGGCGCCGCCATCTCCTGCAGTCGCTCCTCCAGGCCGAGGGACTCCCCGTGGCCGACTACCGCGCCCGCTTCGGCAGCACGCCCGCCGACGACTTCGGCCCGGAACTCGCCCGTCTCGCCGACCGAGGCTGGCTGACCGACGACTTCGCACGGCTCAAGCTCACCCCCGAAGGCCTCGCCCACTCCGACGCCGTCGGACCCGACCTGTTCTCCCCGGCCGTGCGCACCGCCATGGCCGCCTACGAGAGGAAGTGACCGGCCGTCATGGACCTGACCCTCCTCTACCGCGGCCCCCTCGCCTCCTGCGACTACGACTGCCCGTACTGCCCGTTCGCCAAGCGGCGCGACTCCACCGCCCGACTGCGCGCCGACCGGGCCGCGTTGGAACGGTTCACCGAGTGGGCCGCGGGCCAGACCGACGACCGGCTCTCGATCCTGTTCACCCCCTGGGGCGAGGGCCTGGTCCGCTCCTGGTACCGGCGTGCCCTCACCGACCTCTCCCGCCTCCCGCACATCCGCCGGGTCGCCATCCAGACCAACCTGAGCTGCCGCACCGACTGGCTCGCCGACGCCGACCGGGACACCCTGGCCCTGTGGTGCACGTACCACCCGGGGCAGACCCCGTACGACCGCTTCCTCGCCAAGTGCCGTGATCTGGCGGAGCGGGGCGTGCGCTTCAGCGTCGGGATCGTCGGCCTGCCCGAGCACCGGGAAGCGGCCCGCCGGCTGCGCGCCGACCTGCCCGCGCACGTCTACCTGTGGATCAACGCGGCCGAGGGCCACACCTACACGGACGCCGAGGCCGACGACTGGACCGCCCTCGACCCGCTCTTCCCGTACAGCCGCCGTCCGCACACCAGCGCAGGCCTGCCCTGTCGCACCGGCGAGTCCGTGATCTCGGTCGACGGCGAGGGCACGGTCCGCCGCTGTCACTTCGTGCGCGCCGAACTCGGCAACCTCTACGACGGCTCCTACCGAGCCGCCCTGAGCCCCCGCGCCTGCCCGCTCGCCGTCTGCGACTGCCACATCGGCTACGTCCACCTCGAGACGCTGCCGCTGTACGACGTCTTCGCGGGCGGCGTCCTGGAACGCGTCCCGGCCGCAACGCCATCCGCCCGCATCACGACGATCGCGATGCGGGCGGAGATCGGCGAGTAGGCGCTACGGGGTCACGTCCGTGACCCTCCAGCGCTGGTTGGAACCGGAGTTGGCCTGCCAGGTCGTGACGGCGGCGCCCTCGTTGGTCGCCTGACCGCCGACCTCCAGCAGCCGGCCGGTGGCCGCGTTGACCAGGGTCCACGTCCCGTCGCCGGTGCTCGACATGATCCATTCGGTGGCCGGGTCCCGCTCGCCCGTGTCGGGCTCCACGACGGGCACGTTGTCGCGGACGGCCAGCCGCTTGCCCTCGGCCGGGTTGGCGAAGACGTACCGCTGGCGGTTGCCGGTCTTGCCGTGCCGGGCGTCCAGCTGCCACTCCTGCGCGGTGGCGCCGTTGGCCGAACCGATCACCAGGCTGGTTCCGTTGGCCGCGACGGTCACGGCCTTGCCGCTCTGCACGCCGGTCAGCGTGTAGGAGTGCCCCTTGCTGAACAGGCCGGCGTCCTTCGCGACGCCCGAGACGCCCTTGACGGCGAAGGAGGTCACGGACTGGGCGGGCACGGTGAAGGTGGCCGTGCCGTCGACGACCTTGACCGGGGCCTGCTGCTGGAGCTTGCCGTCGGCGCTGGTCACGGTCGGCGTGACGGTCGCGTTGCCCTTGATCGTGCGGAACTTGGACAGGTCGATGGTGACCGTGCGCGCCGCGGTGGTGGAGTTGACGTGGACGAGCGAGGCGCCCTTGCCGTCCTGGGTCACGGCGGCGGCGCTGGAGGTGTCGTCCACCTTGATCAGCTTGTCGCCGGGCTTGATGAAGTGCGTGAAGTTGCGCGCGGTGTCGAACTTGGTGTTCGTGTAGATCGGGCAGGACTGCAGGGTGTCCGTCTTGGTGCAGCTGAACGGGAGCTGGATGGAGCCCCAGTTGCCGCCCTTGGCGGACTCGCCGCCCGGCTTCATGTTGTCGTAGTCCTCGACCGGCTGCCAGAACACCCAGGCCGTGGGCTCCAGTTCGCGCAGGTCGTTGACGATCTGCTGGGCGAGCCCGAGGCCCGGCCGCATGTCGGTGAAGCTCTGCCCGTCGCCCCAGTCGCCCTCGACCTCGCTCATCCACAGCGGCTTGTCCGCGGCCTTGGCCAGGTCGCGCACGGTGGTGCGCTGCCCGGTGCCGTAGGTGTGGACGTTCATCTGGTCGACGAGGTCCTTGGAGGCCTGCGAGTAGGAGTTCCAGTTCGTCGCGAAGATCGACGGGTTGGTCTCGTCCATCGCCGAGATCTCGGCCTTGGCCTTCGCCTTCTTCAGCGCGGGCGCCAGCGCGGCGAGCACCTTCTGCTGAAGCGCGGGCCCGATGTGCGCGCCCTCCTGGCGGCCGCCGACGGGCTGCCCGTCCGCGCCCAGACGGGTGCTCCAGTAACCGGTGTTGGGCTCGTTGAACGGGTCGACCGTGTCGACCTTGATGCCCTCGGCCTTCTCCAGCCGCTTGGTCGCTCCCGCCAGATAGGCGGCGAAGTCGTCGACGGAGTCGGCCTTCAGCTGGTCGGCGTTGGCGTTGAACCCGCCGGACACGTACCCGCTCTCGGTCATGAACCACGGCGGGGAGTTGCTGAACGTCTCCCAGTGGGTGATGTCCTTCTTGATGCGGTCCACCCACCAGCGCTGGGTGGCGTCGGCGTCCTTGTTCCAGTCCGCCGGATCGTCCGCGCTCCACCAGTCGGTGTCCGTACGGGTGGTGCCCGCGGGCGCCTTCCACCAGCCCTCGACGGCGCCGCCGGCCCGCAGATAGTCCGTGACGTCCGGGGCGTTGCCGCCGCCGATGTTGTACCGGGCGATGTTCAGCGCCAGGCCGTCGTCGTCGAAGAGGAGCTTCGCGAGCTTCTCGCGGATCGCCGGCGGATAGTCGCCGGTCGCGTTGGCGAACCAGACCAGGCTGGTGCCCCAGCCCTCGAACTTCTGCTGCTGGTACGACGGGTCCGGCGTCACGGTGACGGCGGCCACGGCGTCGGCCTGCGCCTGCGCGGGAACGCTGAGCAGGGCGGCCCCGGTGGCCAGGGCGGTCAGCGCTGCGGCCCCGAGGGTCCGTCTGCTGCGGGTACGGCGTGCCATCTGTGCTCCCAACTGCGGTGCGGTCGCTGTGGTGGCCCCTCCCGCCCCACGGGCAGGAGGGGATGGCCCTCGGCACGGCACGGCACGGGTGCGTGCCGTGACGAGGAGTTCTCAAGGTGGGGCGCGGGCCTCAGCCGGCGGGCTGCCTCAGTACGGCGACGTCCCGCGGCCCGAGGACGAGGGCGCCGTCCGGGCCGCCGTCCCCGAGCAGGACCTCACCGGTCAGGCCGGTCACGGGCACGGTCTGGTCGGTGCGGTTCACGAGGAACAGGAACCGTTCCCCGTCGCCGCGCCGCACGGTCAGCTCTACCGATCCCCGCACGTCCGCCGGGAGTTCGCTGCGCACCCCGGCCGGCTCCAGCAGCCTCGGCAGCAGCGAGCGCAGCCCGTCGACGCCGAGCCGGGTGGAGACGTACGAGGCCGAACCGGCGCCCGTGGTGCGCCGGGTGATCGCGGGACGGCCGGCGTGCACCCCGGTGCGGTAGCGGGCCAGGACCTCGGTGTCGGAGTCGTCGGTGACGGTGATCCGGTCGGTCCACAGGCTGCCCGTGGTCGCGTCGTCCAGCTCCACGCTCTCGCCGACGAGCAGCGGCCCGAACTCCTCGATGCGCAGGCCGAGCAGCTCGCGCAGGGCGCCCGGGTAGCCGCCCAGCCAGACGTGGTCGTTCTCGTCGACGACCCCGGAGAAGTACGTGGTGACGAGATGGCCGCCCTGCTCGGCGTAGCGCGTGAGCTCCTTGGCGAGCTCGGCGGGCACGACGTGCAGCACGGGCGCGATCAGGACCTGGTGGCGGGAGAGGTCGGCGCGGGTGGTGACGAGGTCGGCGCGCACGCCCAGGGCGAGGAGCGCCGAGTACCAGTCGAGCGCCTCCTGCCGGTAGTCGAGCAGGGAGGTGGGATGGGAGTCCTGCTCGCTCGCCCACCACGACTCCCAGTCGTAGAGGATGCCGACGGCCGCCGACTCCCGCTGCGAACCGGCCACCGGGGCCAGGGTCTTGAGCGTGGCGCCGAGGTCGGCCACCGCGCGGAACAGGTCGCTGTCCCGGCCGGCGTGCGGGACCATCGCCGAGTGGTACTTCTCGGCGCCGGCCGCCGACTGCCGCCACTGGAAGAAGCACACCGCGTCCGCGCCGTGCGCCACGTGCAGCAGCGAGTCCCGGGCCAGATCGCCGGGGTGCTTCGCCACGTTGACGGGCTGCCAGTTGACGGCGCTGGTGGAGTGCTCCATCAGGAACCACGGGCGGCCGGCCGCGATGCCGCTGACCAGGTTCGCGGAGAAGGACAGCTCGTCGCGGTCCTGCGGGCCGGGGTGGACGTAGTGGTCGTTGGAGACGAAGTCGATCTCGCTCGCCCAGTCCGGGTAGTTCATGCCCTTGGTGCCGCCCATCACCATGAAGTTGGTGGTGACCGGAACCCCGGGCGTGATCTCCCGCAGGATCTCCCGCTCGGCTATGAGATGGTCCTTGAGCACGTCCGAGGAGAAGCGCTTGAAGTCCAGCTGCTGGGTCGGGTTGGGGTGCGAGGCGGCCAGCCGCGGCGGCAGCAGCTGCTCCCAGTCGCTGTAGCGCTGCGACCAGAACGCCGTCCCCCAGGCGTGGTTGAGGGCGTCGAGCGTGCCGTAGCGGGCGCGCAGCCAGACGCGGAAGGCGCGGGCCGCGTCGTCGGAGTAGTCGTAGATGTTGTGGCAGCCCAGCTCGTTGGAGACATGCCAGGCGACCAGCGCGGGGTGGTCCTTGTAGCGGTTCGCCAGCTCCCGGACCAGGCGCAGGGCGTGCTCGCGGAAGACGGGCGAGGTGGGCCGCCAGTGCTGGCGCGCCCCCGGCCACACCGTCTCGCCGTTCGCCGTCACCGGCAGGATCTCCGGGTGGGCGGTGGTCAGCCACGGCGGCGGGGAGGCGGTGGCGGTGGCCAGGTCGACCCCGATCCCGCCCGCGTGCAGCAGGTCCATGATCTCGTCGAGCCAGTCGAAGTCCCAGGTGTCCGGCCCCGGTTGGATACGGGCCCAGGAGAAGATCGCCACGGAGACGACGTTCACCCCGGCCTCCCGCATCAGCCGGACGTCCTCCTCCCACACGTCCCGAGGCCACTGCTCGGGGTTGTAGTCGGCGCCGTAGGCCAGACGTGGGGTGGAGTCACCGTCCGCCCCGCGCCACGGGCGGGACTGGAGGGTGGAGATCATGGCGGTCCTTCCGAAGGGGTGGTGCACGGGGGCGGCGCGGCCCGGGTGCCGCGCCGCCCGGCGTCTCTGCTACTGCCTGCCGAGTGCTACTTCTCGACGGTGAAGCCCTGCTCCTCGCCGTACTTGACCGAGGCGTCCTGCCAGGCCTTCAGACCCTCCGCCAGCGTGGTGCCGGAGACATAGGCCTTGCCGACGGTGTCGTTGAAGATCGAGTTGGCGTACGGCTGGAAGGGCAGGTACGACCAGTCGTCGGCGACGTTGGCCGCGGACTGGGCGAAGATCTCGTTGGCCTTCTGGCCGCCGAAGTACGGGAACTCCTTGCCGAGGAACGTGGAGGACTGCAGCTCCGCGTTGGTCGCCGGGAAGGCGCCCTCCTTCACCCGGGTGGCCACGCCGTCACCGGCGTTGGCGTACTCGACGAAGGCGTAGGCCAGTTCCTTGTTCTTGCTCAGTGCGGGCACGGCCAGCGAGCTGCCGCCGTTCTCCGCGCTCGCCTTGTCGCCCGCGGTCCAGGCCGGCAGGGCGGCCGCGCGCCAGTCGCCGGAGGCGTTCGGCACACCGGTGATGAAGTTGGCGGGCATCCAGGCGCCGGTGGCCAGGGTGGCGATGGTGCCGTCGCCCAGACCCTTGTACCAGTCGTCGGTCCAGCCGTTGATCGGGGAGAGGAGCTTCTCGTCGATCAGCTTCTGCCACACGGCCTCGAACTTCTTGGCGCCCGCGTCGGCGAAGTCGATCTTCACCTTGGTGCCGTCGACCTGGTAGGGGCGCGAACCGGCCTGCCACAGCATGCTGGTGGTGAAGCCCGCGTCACCGGCGTCGTTGGCGATGTAGGCCTTCGGGTCGGCCTTGTGCAGCTTGCGGGCCGCGTCCAGGTACTCGTCCCAGGTGGTCGGGACGGCGATCTTGTACTTGTCGAAGACCTTCTTGTTGTAGAACAGCGCCATCGGACCGGAGTCCATCGGCAGGCCGTAGACCTTGTCACCGTCGTTCACGGCGTTCCACGGGCCAGGCGTGTACTTCGACTTGAGCTTGTCGGCGCCGTACGGGGCCAGGTCGGCCAGACCCTTGGTGAGGGCGTACTGGCCCAGCGCGAAGTACTCGACCTGCGCGACGTCGGGCACGCCCTTGCCGGCGGATATGGCGTTCGACAGGGCGGTGTAGTGCTTGTCGCCCGACCGCTCGCTGACCAGGTTGATCTTGACCTTGGGGTACTTCTTCTGGAAGTCGGCGGCGACCGTCTTCAGCGTGGGCTCCCAGGCCCAGACATTGACCGTGCCGCCCTTCTTCAGGGCCGCCTGGATGTCCCCGGCGGAGACCGCCTTGGTGTCGGAGCTGTCGTCCGAGCCGCCGCAGGCGGTGGCGCCGAGGGCGAGGGTCGAAAGGAGGGCGAGGCCGCGCAGCAGGCGGCTGGTCTTTCTGCGCATGAAGGTGCTTCCACTTCTTCGTGGGTGGGACAGGTGAGGGTGGGGGTTGCGCAAACGCGGGCTGAACGTGGGGCTTGGGGGCGGCCGGTGGGCCGCGGGGGTCACTCCTTGACGCTTCCGGCGGCGAGACCCGACTGCCAGTACTTCTGCAGGAACAGGAACGCGGCGATCAGCGGCAGGATGGTGAGCAGGGACCCGGTGATGACGAGGTTGAAGATCACGTCACCGCCGATGGTCTCCGCCTGGGAGTTCCAGACGCTCAGGCCCAGGGTCAGCGGATACCAGTCCGAGTCCTTGAGCATGATCAGCGGCAGGAAGTAGTTGTTCCAGGTGGCGACCGTGGTGAACAGCAGCACGGTCACGATGCCGGGGGCGAGCAGCGGGAGGGCGACCGTGAAGAAGGTGCGCGCCTCGCCGGCCCCGTCGATCCGGGCGGCCTCGAGGAGTTCGGTGGGAATGGCCTCGGTGGCGAAGACCCACATCAGATAGAGGCCGAACGGCGACACCAGCGAGGGGATGATGACCGCCCACGGGGTGTCGGTCAGGCCCATCTTGCTGAACATCAGGAAGGTGGGCACCGCCAGGGCCGTGCCGGGCACCGCCACCGCGCCGATCACCGTGGCGAAGATGCCCCGCTTGCCGGGGAAGTCGAACTTCGCCAGCGCGTAGCCGCCCAGGACCGCGAGGAGCGTGGCGCCGCCGGCGCCGAGCACCACGTACAGCAGGGTGTTCAGGAGCCAGCGCGTGAACACGCCGTCGTCGTACGTGAACGTGTCGTGGATGTTGCTCCACAGGGCGAAGTCGTGGGCGAACCACAGCCCGTTCGAATCGGCCAGGCCCGACTGGGTCTTGGTGGCGTTGATGGCCAGCCAGATCAGCGGGACCACGGTGTAGAGGACCACCAGCGAGCTCAGCGCGGTCAGCAGCTTGCTGCGCTTGGGCCGCCCCGGAGTGTGCTTGCGCGATCCGCGCAGACGCGGCGCGCTCCTGCCGGCTCCGACGGGCTTGGCGGGTGCGGCGGGGGAGGAGGTGGTGAGAGGGCTGCTCATCGGTCACGCTCCCTTGCGCATGCCGCGCAGCTGCACGATGTAGGCGATCACCATCGTGATGAGACCCATGATGATGGCCACCGTCGCGGAGTAGTTGTGCTGCTGGCCGTTGAAGGACAGCGAGTACGTGTAGAAGTTCGGGGTGTAGTCCGTGGTGATGGCGTTGCGCGCCACCGGCCGCAGGATGTTCGGCTCGTTGAAGAGCTGGAAGCTGCCGATGATGGAGAAGATCGTCGCGATGACCAGGGCGCCGCGGATCGCGGGCAGCTTGATCGCGCTGATCACCCGGAGCTGACCGGCGCCGTCGATCTCCGCAGCCTCGTAGAGGGAGTTGGGGATGACACGCAGCGCCGAGTAGAAGATCAGCATGTTGTAGCCGACGAACTCCCAGGTGACGATGTTGCCGATGGACGCCAGCACCAGGTCGGGGGAGAGCGGGTCGGGCAGGGTGACGTCGAACGCGCTGTTGATGTCGCCCACCAGGCCGTACTTGGTGCCGTACATGAAGCCCCACATCAGGGTGGCGACCACGGCGGGCACGGCGTACGGCAGGAAGATCGTGATGCGGAAGAAGCTCTTGCCGTAGAGCCGTCCGCTGTCCAGGGCCAGGGCCACCAGCAGGGCGATGCCCAGCATGATCGGCACCTGGACCACGAGGAAGAGCGCCACCCGGCCGACGGAGGCCCAGAACTGGTCGTCCTGGAAAGCCTGCGTGTAGTTGTCCAGGCCGACGAAGGTGGTGCCGCCGATGAGCTGGTCGCGGTAGAGGCTCAGATAGATCGAGTAGCCGATCGGAGCCAGGAAGACCAGGGCGAACACGGCCACGAAGGGACCGATGAAACCCCACCCCGCCCAGGAGCGTCGGTCCCGTTTCGCCGGAGGAGGTGCCGGCCGCGGCTCGGCGGCCGCCGGCGGTTGCAGCGTCGTCATGTCGTTCCTCGCTCGTCCAGTCCTGGAGCAGGCACGGTGTTGCGCGGAGATTTCCGGACACCGCATCGCCCCATGATGTTTACGCAAACATCAGCCACGCAAGAGGCTCGGTGAACTGTTATGTTTACGTAAACATCTGATGGCGGCATGTCTACACTGCCCCGATAACGAAGGTCAAGGGTCCTCTGAGGAGACCGTGGCACCTGCGCCGACAGAGAGATGGGCACACGGAGTGGACATGGCTGAAAGAATCCCAGCGAAGGTGCCGAGACGCCCTCGGGCCACCGCCTCCATGGCGGACGTGGCCCGGCTCGCGGGCGTCTCCTCCCAGACCGTCTCCCGGGTCTCCAACGGTTACGTCGGTGTGAACGAGGAGACCCGGCAGCAGGTGCTCGACGCCATGAAGGAGCTCGGCTACCGGCCCAACAGCGCCGCCCGCGCCCTCAAACGCGGGGAGTTCCGCACCATCGGCGTCATCACCTTCACGCTGTCCACCACCGGCAACGTCCGCACCCTCGAGGCGATCGCCACCTCCGCCGCCCTGGAGGGGTACGCGGTCACGCTGCTGCCGGTCGCCGTGCCGACCGAGGACGAGGTGCGCGGCGCGTTCTCCCGGCTCGAGGAACTCGCCGTCGACGGGGTCATCGTCATCATGGAGGTGCACCTGCTGGACTCGGCGACCGTCGAGCTGCCGCCGCACGTCCAGGTCGTGGTCGTGGACTCCGACGCCGGCGACCGGTACACGGTCGTCGACACCGACCAGGCCGGCGGCTCGCGCACCGCCGTCCAGCATCTGCTCGACCTCGGGCACCCCACGGTCTGGCACCTGGGCGGTCCGGAGGGCTCGTTCGCGGCGCAGCGCCGTACGGACGCCTGGCGGGCGGCCCTCGTCGAGGCGGGCCGCACCCCGCCGCCCCTCGTCCGGGGCGACTGGTCCGCGGAGTCCGGCTACCACGCCGGCCTCGAGCTCGCCGCCCTCGAGGACTGCACGGCCGTCTTCGCGGCCAACGACCAGATGGCCCTGGGCCTGCTGCGCGCCCTGCACGAACGCGGGCGGCGGGTGCCCGAGGACGTCAGTGTCATCGGCTTCGACGACATCCCCGAGGCGGGCTCCTTCCTGCCCCCGCTCACCACCGTCCACCAGGACTTCGCCGAGGTCGGCCGCCTCTGCGTCCGGGCGGTGCTGCGCAAGATGCGCCAGGTCGGCCCGGAACGCGGGACGACGCTGGTGCCCACCCGCCTGGAGGTACGGGCGAGTACGGCGCCGCCGTCCGGGGGGTGATGCCGGCGAGGGGGCGTGGTCGCGGGCCGGGGGCGGGGACGTGCGGCCGTCGGGGCCGGAAGCGGCAGGCGCCGGTGAGTGCGGCGCCGCCCTGGGGCTCGTCGGCGGGCGACGGGGCGCGGGCGGGCGTGGGGTGCCGGCGTCGCCGCGTGGGGCCGGTGGGCTGATCGGGCGTGGGTGAGTGCGGCGCCGGCTTGGGGCTTGTCGGCGACCCGGCGGCCCGGCGACCCGGCGGCCCGGCGGGTCCCGGTGGGCGTGGTGTCGTCGGCGGAGGCCCGGCAGCGCGTGAGCGGTTGCGGGCGGGGTGCCGTGCCGTCGTCCGGAGGACGGCACGGCGGGGGGCTAATTCGGGGTTACTTCGGAGGGTGGGCGAGGGCCTTCTCGCCCGCCGCGCGGACCGCGGTGCGCCAGGCCTCGGTGACGGCTGTGCGGGCGGCCGCCGTACCCCGCTCCGTCTCCGCGGGCAGGCGCAGCGGTGCGCCGATGTGGACATGGCAGCGGGGGCGGCGCAGCGGGGCCGTGAGGACGCCGGCCACCTGCTTGGCGGGCGAACCCGAGGAGATCCGCCGGGCGCCGGCATGGCCCACCGGCACCACCAGCGCGCCGGACGCCTGGGCGAGCCGGGCCAGGCCGGTGCGGAACGGCTCCGGGGCGCCCGGGGCCGCGTCCTTGCGCCGGGGGAGGCCTCCCTCGCCGTACAGCAGGACGTGCCGGCCGCCCGCGAGCGCCTCGGCGGCGGCGTCGAGGGAGAGGGCCGCATGGGCTGTACGGCGGTGCACGGGGATGTGTCCGCCGCGGGTCAGCGCCCGGCCGAGCAGCGGTACGCGCCACAGTCCCGCGGTCGCCATGACCACCGGTTCCAGGTCCAGCCGGCGCAGGGCGGTCAGGACGACGGCCGGGTCGGCCATGGAGTCGTGGTTGGCGACGAAGATGCTCCCCACGGGCAGGCGCAGCTTGATCTCACTGGTGACGGTGAGCCGCCCGAAGAACGGAGTCAGAGCGAAGACAGCACGGCTGAACACGAAGAGGCCTCTCTGGGAGATCCGGGAAGGACGATCCGGCCCCCAGTGTCGGGGGCGGCGGGCGGTTCGCACCTGAGTACGGGTACTCAGCCTCGCGTGCTCATGTGTCTGCACAGCCCGGGTGTCCTCACAGCCCGGACGGAACAGGCCAGTTGCCGAGCCCTCGGCGGTACCCGCACTCGCGTCCGGTCGCCGGGGCAGGAGAAGATGGACCGGAAGTCAGTGGTCAACCGATGCGGAGGAGCGGGCACATGCAGCACGAGCGAGCGGGCAGGACGGCCGGCCCCGAGGATCTCGTCGACGTCGCCCGGCTGGTCACCGCGTACTACGCGCTGCACCCCGACCCGGCCGACCCGGCGCAGCGCGTGGCGTTCGGCACCTCGGGACACCGTGGATCGTCCCTGAACACGGCGTTCAACGAGGACCACATCGCCGCCACCAGCCAGGCCATCTGCGAGTACCGCACCGCCCAGGGCACCGAAGGACCGCTCTTCCTCGGCGCCGACTCCCACGCCCTGTCCGAGCCCGCCCGGGTCACCGCCCTCGAGGTGTTCGCGGCCAACGACGTCACGGTGCTCATCGACAGCGCCGACGGATACACGCCCACCCCGGCCGTCTCGCACGCCATCCTCACCCACAACCGCGGTCGCACCGCCGGCCTCGCCGACGGCGTGGTGGTCACCCCCTCGCACAACCCGCCCGCCGACGGCGGCTTCAAGTACAACCCGCCCAGCGGCGGACCCGCGGGCTCCGACGCCACCTCCTGGATCCAGGACCGGGCCAACGCCATCATCGCGGGCGGCCTGAAGGACGTACGGCGGATCCCCTACGTCCGGGCGCTCGCCGCCCCCGGCACCGGCCGCCACGACTTCCTCGGCGCGTACGTCGCCGACCTCCCGAACGTCCTGGACCTGGACGCCATCCGCGCCGCGGGCGTCCGGATCGGCGCCGACCCGCTGGGCGGGGCCTCCGTCGCCTACTGGGGCCGGATCGCCGAGCAGCACCGCCTCGACCTGACCGTGGTCAACCCGCTCACCGACCCCACCTGGCGTTTCATGACGCTCGACTGGGACGGCAAGATCCGCATGGACTGCTCGTCGCCCTACGCGATGGCCTCCCTCATCGACCAGCGCGACCGGTTCGACATCGCCACGGGCAACGACGCCGACGCCGACCGGCACGGCATCGTCACCCCCGACGCGGGCCTGATGAACCCCAACCACTACCTGGCCGCCGCCATCGCCTACCTCTACGCCCACCGCGAGCAGTGGCCCGCCGGCGCCGGCATCGGCAAGACGCTGGTGTCGTCCTCGATGATCGACCGGGTCGCCGCCGACCTCGGGCGACGGCTGGTCGAGGTGCCCGTCGGGTTCAAGTGGTTCGTGGACGGGCTGGTCGACGGCTCCCTCGGCTTCGGAGGCGAGGAGTCGGCAGGGGCGTCCTTCCTGCGCCGCGACGGCTCCGTCTGGACCACGGACAAGGACGGCATCATCCTGGCGCTGCTCGCCTCCGAGATCACGGCGGTCACCGGGAAGACGCCCTCCGCGCACTACACCGCGCTCACCGACCGCTTCGGCGCGCCCGCGTACGCCCGGATCGACGCCCCCGCGACCCGCGAGGAGAAGGCGCTGCTCGCGAAGCTCTCGCCCGCGCAGGTCACCGCCGACCGCCTGGCCGGCGAGGCGGTCACCGGCGTGCTCACCGAGGCCCCGGGCAACGGCGCGGCCATCGGCGGCATCAAGGTGACCACCGCCAACGCCTGGTTCGCGGCCCGCCCCTCGGGCACCGAGGACGTCTACAAGATCTACGGCGAGTCGTTCCTCGGCGCGGACCACCTCCGCGAGGTCCAGGCGGAGGCCAAGGACGTGGTGCGGGCGGCCCTCGGCGGCTGAGGGGGCGGGTCGCTCGCTGGTCGGGCTGGTCGGTCGGTGGGTCGCTCGTTCGTCGGGGCGCGCCTCGGGGTCGCTATCATCCTCTAGAGATAAAATATGAGGTTTGCCTGATTTCGCCGCCGTCCCGCCTGCCGTCCCGTCTGACGTCCCGCCGGAGTGATCCATGTCCCGCAAGCGTCCCCTGGAGGACGGCGACGAGCTGCTGGCCAGACTCGGCTCACTGACCGCCCAGGCGCGCGAGCGCGCGGAGCTGCAGCGCTCCCGCGTCGAGCTGGCGCTCGCCCTCCAGCGCGGCATGCTGCCCAGGGACCTGCCCGTGGCCCCCGGATACCGCCTGGCCGTCCAGTACGCGCCCGCCTGCTACGGCCTCAACGTGGGCGGGGACTGGTACGACGCCTTCACGATGCCCGACGGCCGCATCGGCCTGTCCATCGGCGACGTCCAGGGCCACAACATAGAGGCGACCGCGTTCATGGGGCAGGTCCGGGTCGGACTGCGCGCCCTCGCCTCCGTCACCGGCGAGCCCGGCGAACTCCTCGCCCGCACCAACGACCTGCTCCTCTCCCTGGGCAGTGACCTCTTCGCCACCTGCACCTTCATGCGGCTCGATCCGGCCACCGGGGTCCTGGAGAGCGCCCGGGCCGGACACATCCCCTGTGTCTGGGCCACGGCGGACGGCAAGTCCGGCATCGCCGAGGACGAGGGCGGGCCGCCCCTCGGCGTCGCCGCGGGCATGGACTACCCCGTCACCCGCTACCGGCTCACCCAGGGCGGAGTGTTCGTCCTGCTCACGGACGGGGTCGTGGAGGGGCCCTCCCTCAGCGTCGACGAGGGCCTCGACCAGGTCGTACGGCTCGCGGGCATCGCCGCCGTCGCGGGCCTGGAGGTCGGCTCGCTGGCCGCCGCCGTGATCAAGGGCGCCGAGCGCGTGGGGCACGAGGACGACGCGGCCGTCCTGGTGGTGGGCCACGACGGGCTGGTCCGGGACAGGCGGCAGCTCATCGACAGAGCCGGGCTCGGGCTCGTGGGGCACGGCGGCGCGGGCGCCGATCGAGGCCCTCGGGGCCGGTGACAGGCCACGGGGGCAGCGGTAGCCCTCCGGGCCGTCGACAGCCTCCGGGCGGCGATAGCTCTCAGGTCGGGCGACAGCACCCAGAGCAGGGCCGGCCGTAGCCCTCCGGGCCAGCGGGAGTCCCTGAGAGGCGGCGACGGCCGCGCAGGCCGGCCGGAGTCCGCAGGGGCTGCCAGAGTCCCCGAGAGGCGCGGCGACAGCCGCCAGGCCGGCCGTAGCCCTTAGGGGCAGCCGGGGTCCCTGAGAGGCGGCGACGGCCGCGCAGGCCAGCCGGAGTCCGCGGGGCCAGCCGGAGTCGCAGTGGCGGAGACAGCCGCGCAGGCCAGCTAGAGCCTCCCGGGGGGCAGGGGTGGTCCCAGGATCGGCCGCAGCCCCCGGGGGCGGCCGCAGCCTCGCGATCAGCCGCCGCCCCCCAGGGTCGGCCATAGGAGGTCGGGGCATAGGCCATAGGGCCGGTCGGCAGGGTTCTCGCCTCGCCGTCAGCGCCGGGGCGGTGTCTGATGGCTGCTGTGGTGGGTACCCCGGATCTGCGTCGATCGGCCGTCGTCGCCCTCCAGACGTCGGCCGTCGCCCTCGGCTACTACGCGGCCGGGCGACTGGGGCTCGTGCGGCAGCTCGTCGTCGAGGGAGCGGTCTTCACGCCCATCTGGCCGCCCACCGGGGTGGCGGTGGCCTGTCTGCTGATCTTCGGGATCCGCTGCTGGGCGGGCATCGCCCTCGGGATCCTCCTCGTCGTCATGTCGATCACCTCGCTCCGCCCCCTGGTGATCTTCAATGTGATCGGCAACACCGCCGCTCCCGTCTGCGCGTACCTCCTGCTGCGCAGGGTGGGCTTCCGCAACGACCTCGCCCGTTTACGGGACGGTCTCGCGCTGGTCTTCCTCGCCGCCCTCACCGCCATGCTGCTCAGCGCGACGATCGGCGTCGGCCTCCTCGTGCTCACCGACAAGCTCGCCGCGCACAGCTTCTGGCCGGTCTGGCTGGCCTGGTGGGTGGGCGACGCGATGGGCGTGCTGATCGTCACCCCGGTCCTGCTCCTGCTCTACGCGGCCTACGTGGCGCGTCCGCCCCTGCGCCTGACCCGCTGGAAGGAGGCCACGGCCCTCGCCCTCATCGCCTGCTTCCTCGTCCCGCTGGCCACCCAGAGCCCGGTCAGCATGCTCTTCCTGGTCTATCCGCTGCTGATCTGGGGAGCGCTGCGCTTCGAGCTCGCCGGCAGCATGCTGTGCGCGCTCTTCATGTCTGTCATGGCGACGATCGCCGCGACGGACCAGGTCGGCCCGTTCGAACGGCTCACCCGCGTCGAAGTGATGATCAAGCTTCAGGCGTTCAACGGAACGATGGCCCTGACCGCCCTGCTCCTCTCAGCCGTGATCACCGAGCAGCGCAACACCAGACGTTCGGTGGAACGCGCCTGCCAGGAGCTGGTCGAGGTCCTGGAACACCTCACCGCGGGGGACCAGCCCCTCGGCCGCCCGACGAAGGAGGCCGAGAGCTGACCCGGAGGGTCCTGAACCGGACGGCGCCGAGCAGGTCACCCGAGGGAGCCCGTCCCGAGGCTCTGTGTCGTGTAGGCGCACTCCGTGTAGATGTAGCCGGACCGCAGCTTGGCCGTGTCCGAGGCGGGCGAGTCGAGGCTGTCGCTCTTCGGCTTGTGCAGGAAGTACGTGGTGCCGGCCGGCAGGCTGAGCGTGCGCTGCGGATAGTTCTTGCCATCGCTGCACGGCTCGAACCCGGGCGTGATGGTGCGGATCGCGGAGTACGCCTTGCAGCTGCCGCAGCCCTTGAGCGTGAAGCTGCCGGTGACCGGACCCGTGTACATGACGGTGACCTCGTCGGGGCTGTCGTTCTGGACCGTGACCGAGATGCTGCCGCCGGTGCGGGTCGTGGGCAGCTTCTTGCCGGCGGCGGGCACCGTCTGCGCTATCTCCGCCGCGATCGCGATCTTCTTCGCCAGGGGCGTGTTCTTGGCGCTCTTGTGGTCCGAGGCGTACGTGGTCATGGTCGTCTGCGCCTCTTCGAAGTCACCGTCCTTGTACTGGTCCACCCCGCAGGTGTACGTGCCCGCGTCGGCGCTGTCCGTGGCCCGCTGGGAGTCCTTGGCGAGCGCGGCGACGATGCCCGCCTTCTCGCCGGGCAGGGTGTCGATCTGGGTGGAGAGAGAGGTCAGCTGGTCGACCGCCGCGCAGGGCTCGGCTCCGCGCAGGTCCTTCTCGGCCGTGGTCACGGCGGAGCCCACGGCCGGCTCGACCTTCGCGGCCTGGTCCGAGTCGGGGAAGGTCGTCAGCAGCACGCCGAACTGCTCCGCCCAGGTCGACTCGCCCCCCTTGAGCCCGTCGGACGCGCACGCGTACAGCGAGGTGGCCAGGCGGTCGTCGGGCCAGGTCGCCAGCTCCCCGAGGTCCTTGCGGGGCAGGCTCTTGGGGACCGTGCGCAGATAGGTCAGCGGGGCTATCGCCGTGCAGTAGTCGCCCTGCGCGTACGCGGCCCCGACCGTCGTGTAGAAGGTCCTCATCCGGGAGGGCACCCGAGCGGCCGCCCGTGAGTCGGGGTGGTCGGCCCGCAGGTCCGCGTAGGCCTTGAGCGCCTTGCGGTAGTCGTCCTGGCCCGCGGTGAAGGACTGCTCGCCGGCCGCCGCCACCAGCTGGTCGGCCTCGTCGAGCCGCTTGAGGAGCATCTGCTCCACCGCCTCGTCCCGCGCGTCGTCGTACAGCACGACGCCCCCGGCCGGCACCACGAGCAGGAGCAGTCCCAGCCCGAGGGCGAGCGGCGCGGGCCGGGGCCAGGCCACCGGGGTGCGCAGGCCCACGCGCGCGCCGTGCGCGGCCGCCAGGACGAGGAACACGACGTACAGGAGGAGCGCGAACACCGGGACGCCGTCCGGGTCGGCGGGCAGGGCGACGAACAGCAGGACGGCGGTGGCGGCCCAGCACAGCGCGGTCAGGGCCCAGCGGCGCGTGAGCGCGTAACCCAGGCCCAGGCCACTGAGGTTGAGCACCGCGACCGCGACGGCCCGCACCCCGTCGGCGGGGGCCTGCGGCGGGGCCGTCGGCATCGGTGGAGCGTAGTTGAAGTCGTATCTGCCGTACTGGTCCCCGGACATGGTGGCCTCCCCCGTGAACAGCGCCCCCACGACGCTGATTTGTCAGTGTACGGGCGAGGACGGAGTGCGGAACAGGGGAGGCGGCCGGACCGCGGCGGCAGCGGACCGCACGGCCTGCGGACCGTGCTTGCGCGCGCCTGCGGCCCGTGCGGCGTGCGCGTATGGCCCGTGCGGCGCGCGCCTGCGCCGGAAGACTGGGATGGTGGAGGGGAGCGCCGCCCATGACCTGACGAACAGTGGTGGTGAGCGCCATGGCTGGCTGGGAGGAGAACGGTCCGGGCACCGCTGTGCCGTGCGCGGATCCCCACGGGGACCCGTTCCTGCGCGCACGGTTCGCCGTACCCGCGCTGCCCGTGACGTTCCTGCGCCGGGAGCGGCTGGTCGACCATCTCGACCAGGCTCTACGGACTCCGTTGACCATGGTCAACGGGTCCGCGGGCGCGGGCAAGACCATGCTGGTCGCCGACTGGACCGCGGGGCGCGCGGAGTGCGTCGCCTGGCTGACCACCGACGCCGCGGACCTGCGCCCCGGCATGTTCTGGGCCTATCTGCTGCAGGCCCTGCGCGCCTGCGGAGCGGCCCTGCCCGCCGACGTCGGCGACCCGGCGGACGCGAGCAGCGTGTCGCCCGCCCTGCTGGCCCGGCTCGCCGCCGCGTTGAGCGTCCGGGACCGGCCCGTGACCGTCGTGCTCGACGAGTACGACCGGGTGAGCGACCCGGAGATCGCGGAGCAGCTGGAGTTCGTCCTGCACCACGCGGGCGAGGGCATCCGTCTGATCCTGGTCACCCGCACCGAACCACTGTTGCCGCTGCACCGGTACCGGACGGCCGGCGGACTGACGGAGATCAGGGACGCGGAGCTCGCCTTCACGCCCGGAGAGGCCGATGCCCTGCTGGAACGGCACGGACTGCACCTTCCGGAGCACGCCGTGCGCGGCCTCGTGGAGCGCACCCGCGGCTGGGCCGCCGGCCTCAGACTGTGCGCCCTGGCCGCCCGGGAGAGCCCGGACCCCGAGACGTATCTCAAGGAGTTCGAGGCCGACCGCTCCACGGTCGCCGACTTCCTGCTGGCGGAGGTGCTCAAGCGGCAGAGCCCCGAGACGCAGGACCTGCTGCTGAGCGTGAGCGTCCTCGAGCGTTTCTGTCCGGCGCTGGCGAACGCCCTGACCCGGCGCACCGACGCCGAGCCCCTGCTGGCCGGGCTGCACCGCGAGAACGCGTTCGTCGAGCACCTCGGGCACGGCTGGTACCGCCTCCACCCGTTGTTCGGGGAGATCCTGCGCGCGCATCTGCGGATGCGTTCGCCCGGCCTCGAGCCCGAGCTGCACCGGCGGGCCGCCGTATGGCTGCGGCGTTCCGGATCCCTGACGGAGACGCTCGACCACGGGGCCGCCGCGGGCGACTGGGACCTCACCGCCCGCGCCCTGGTCGACGACCTCGCCATCGGCCGGCTCCTGAGCGGCCTGCGCGCCGACGATCTGGCCGAACTGTTCTCCCCCATGGGGCCCGAGGCCGACGGCCCCGCCCCGGACCTCGTGCGCGCGGCCTGCGAGCTGTCCCGCTGCGACCTCGAACGCGGCCTCGCCCACCTGCACCACGCCGAACAGGGCCTGGCGAGACTCGAGCCGGGCCCGGCGAGTCCCGCAGGGGAGAGCGGCCCGGCGGGCGACGCCCCCGACCCGGCAGCCGCCCGGCTGAGCTGCGCCCTGCTGGAAGCCCTGGCCGCCCGGCTGACCGGCTCGCCGGACCGGGCGGAGCGGGCGGCGGAGACGGCCGAGCGACTGCGGGCCCAGGTCCCCGCCCGCCTCCTGGACGAGCATCCCGAACTCACCGCGCTGCTCCTCACCCACCTGGGCTCCACGCGCCTGTGGGCCGGCCGCCTCGACGCGGCACGCGACGCCCTGTCCGCGGTGGCGGGCGGCCCCGGCTCGGCCTGGACGGCGCCGGCCCGCGAGGAGGCCCTGGGCCGCCTGGCCCTGATCGACTACCTGAACGGCTGGCTCGGCCGGGCCGAGCGCAAGGCCGCGGCGGCGCTGAGCGAGGCGGAACGGTTCAGCCTGCCGAGGTCCTTCGGCTCCGGCGTCGGGCGGGTGGTGCTGGCCGCCGTCGCCGTGGAACGCGACGAACCGGACCGGGCCCAAGCCCTCCTCGACGTGGTCGCCGCGCCCGACCCGTCCCTGCGGGACCCGGTCCTCGAAGCGGCCCGCGCCCTCGCCGCCGCCCGGCTGCTGCTGGCCCGCGGGGACCCGCGGGCCGCCCTCGACGCGGCGCGGCCGGACGTCGACGCCGATGTGCCCTCGCCCTGGTCGCAGGCGCACACGGCACGGGTCGCCGCCGCCGTACATCTCGCCGAAGGGCGTCCGCGGGAGGCGGCCGGGGTGCTGCGGGGGATGCCGGACGAGCAGGTGGCGTGCGCCGTGGAGGCCGCCCGGGTGCAGCTCGCGGCGGGCAGCCCCGGCTCGGCGCTGGAACTGCTCGACGGGCTGCACCCCCAGACCCGCCTCGGTCCGGCCGTGACCGTCCGGGCCCTGCTGGTGCGAGCGCAGGCCGCGGACGAGACCGGAGACGCGGCCGCCGCGCATCGGCTCCTCGCCCAGGCACTGCGCGAGGCGCGGCGCGAACGGCTGCGGCGGCCGTTCCACGAGGCCGCGCCGTGGATCGGGCCCTTCCTGGACACGACCTCGCTGCGTGCGCTGGCGGCGGGCTGGCTCACCCCCGGTCCGGCGCCGGTCGAGGAGCGGCCGCCGGTCGTGGAGGAGCTCAGCGGACGCGAACGCGACGTCCTGCGGCGCCTCGCGCAGATGATGTCCACCGAGGAGATCGCCGCCGACCTGTACCTGTCAGTGAACACGGTCAAGACCCACCTCAAGAGCGTCTACCGGAAGCTGGCCGTGAACCGCCGCCACGACGCGGTGCACCGCGCACGCGAGCTGAACCTGTTGTGAGGGCCGGGTCGACACGTCCGTCCTGGAGTCGGCCACGCGATGGCGTCTTGGGCGACAATCAGGCCGCCGGGGCCCGGCATCGCGGGCTGACCGTCGCCGCCGTCGCACAGCGCTGGGGGTTCACCAGCCCGTCCCACTTCAGCCGGGCATTCCGCGACGCCCACGGCATGTCGCCCAGGGAATGGCAGGCTCAGTCGTCGTAGGACGCGGGCGTGTTCGTACCCGCCCCGTCTCCCCTCCCGCCCCGGGCCCGGGCCGGATTCGCCCAGGAGGCGTCCTCCGGCGCGGGTACGGCGGGCGCGGTGGAGGCATCGAAGGCGTGGGTCACCTCCGCCCGGGCGCCGGGGAGGAGCAGCGCCCGGGCACGCTCCTCGAAACGACGGTCGGAGCCGGTGAGACGGCTGTGGTGCTGGGCCTGGTGTTCACCCCAGGATCCGACCAGATAGTTCTCGATGAACCGGCCGGGTTCGTTGCCGTCCTGGTAAAGGCCCCAGGTGAGGGCTCCGGTACGGCGCCTGGAGCGGGCGACGTGGGCCATGGCGTCGATGAACGAGGTGCAGTCGCCCGGCGCTACCCGGTAGACGACGGAGACCAGCACCGGTCCGTCGGCCGGCCCGGGCTCGAAGACCAGGGGCGGGCTGGGCCAGTGGTCGGAGAGCGCGGGGTCGATGCCCTCCATGCCGTGCAGGCGCCAGCGACACAGAGTGAGCGCGCTCAGGAGCAGGAGGGCGGAGCTCGTGAGCAGGGCCGTGGTGAGTCCCAGCCACTGGACGAGCGCGCCCCACAGCGGGGATGCCACGCCCTGACCTCCCTGGAACACCAGGAGATAGACGGCGAGTCCACGGGCGCGCACCCATCCGGGCAGGCGCGTCTGCACCGCCGCGTTGAGCGTGGACAGGACGCCGATCCAGGCCAGGCCCGCGGGCAGCAGCACGAGGGCGGCGATCCAGGGAGCGCGGACGGTGGCGAGAACCACCAGAACGAGCGCGATGACGAGGGTGCCGAAGGCCAGCATGCCGTTGGCGCCGAGGCGTTGCCGCAGGCGGGGCAGCACGAGGGCACCGGCCACCGCGCCCGTCCCGACCGCTGCGAGCAGCAGGCCGTAGCCGCCGGAGCCCAGGCCGAGGGACTGCGCGGCGATCAGCGGGAGGAGTGCCCACAGAGCCGCCGCACCGGGGATGAACAGGGCGGTGCGCAGCAGGACGCGCCGGACGCCGGGGGCGTTCCACACGTAGCGGCGGCCCGCGTACAGGGCGGTGAGAAGCCGTTCCCGTTCGGCGACGGGGACGGGCGTCTTCGGACGCCGCCAGAGCAGCAGGACGCCGGCGATGCCCAGAAAGGAGAGGGCGTTGAAGGCGAACACCCAGCCCGCGTCGGCCGCGGCGACCACGACACCGCCGAGGGCGGGGCCGACGGCGCGCGCGAGGTTCACGTTCACCGCGCCCAGGGCGGACACCTGCCCCAGCTGGTCCCGGTCCACGAGTTCCGGCTGGACGGCCTGCCAGGCGGGTCCCATGAGGGCGCTGCCACACCCCATCGCGAAGGTGAGGCACAGCAGAGGCACCGGGGCGAGCGCATCCGCGAAGGCCAGGACGGTCAGCGCCGCTGACACCGCGAACATGGCGAACTGCGCGACCAGCAGCAGACCACGACGGTCGAAGCGGTCCGCGAGCACACCCGAGGGCAGCGCCAGCAGAACGATGGGCAGGCTCGATGCGGTCTGGACGAGCGTGACCAGAGTCGCTCCGTGGCCGATCAGCAGCCACTGGGCGCCGACCGTCTGCATCCAGGAGCCGATGTTGGACACGAACTGGGCGATCCACAGGGCCCGGAACAGCGGCGCGGCCAGCGGCGCCCAAGCCGAGGCCAGACGTGAGGCGCTCCCACTCGACGATGAGGTGCTCATGCTTTCACTCCCGGACCGCGGACGACGTGACGGGACCGCTCGGGCCGAAAGGCTCCGGCGCGCGCTTCACGGACGTGGGTTGCCACGCAGGACGACCGCCGGACGCCGGACGCCGGATGCCGAGCAGATCGGCCGACGGACGCGGAGACGCGGAGACCTGCGCGGATCGGCTCACGGACGTGGAATGTTGCGCAGGTTGGCCCGGGCGAGATGGATCATGCGGCCGACTCCGCCGGTGAGGACGGCACGACTCGCCGACAGGGCGAAGCCGCTGACCTGCTCGGTGGTGATCTTCGGGGGGACGGCCAGCGCGTCGGGGTCGGTGACGACGTCGACCAGCGCGGGCCCGTCGTGGGCGAAGGCCTCGCGCAGCGCGTCGCGTACGTCCCCGGGTTTCTCGACCCGGATGCCGCGCGCACCGGCCGCGGTGGCGATGGCCGCGTAGTCGGTGTGCGGGTACGCCGTGCCGTGCGGAGGCAGACCGTCGACCAACATCTCCAGATCGACCATCCCGAGCGAGGAGTTGTTGAAGACGACCACCTTCACCGGCAGGCCGTACTGCACGAGGGTCAGGAAGTCGCCCATCAGCATGGAGAACCCTCCGTCGCCGGAGAGGGACACCACCTGTCGTGTGCGATCGAGGAACTGCGCACCGATGGCCTGGGGCAGTGCGTTGGCCATCGAGCCGTGCACGAAAGAGCCGAGAATACGGCGACGGCCGTTCGGCGTCAGGTAGCGGGCGGCCCATATACAGCACATCCCGGTGTCCACGGTGAAGACCGCGTCGTCGGCCGCCTCCTCGTCGAGCACCGAGGCCACGTACTCCGGGTGGATCGGCGTGTGCTTCTCGACGTTGTGGGTGTAGGCGCCGACAGCGCCCTCCAGCGCGTGGACGTGCCGGTCCAGCATCCGGTCGAGGAACCGGCGGGACGGCTTCTCGCGCACCGCCGGGGTCAGACAGCGCAGCGTCTCGCCCACGTCTCCCCAGACGGCGAAGTCCAACTGCGTACGACGGCCCAGTCGTTCGGGCTGCACGTCGACCTGCACCGTCCTCACGTCGCGGGGCAGGAACTCCGTGTACGGGAAGTCGGTGCCGAGGAGCAGCAACAGATCGCACTCGTGCATCGCCTGGTACGCGGCGCCGTACCCCAGCAGACCCGACATGCCGACGTCGTACGGGTTGTCGTACTGGATGTGTTCCTTGCCGCGGAGCGCATGCCCGACCGGAGCCTTGACCTTCTCTGCGAAGGCCATCACCTCCGCGTGCGCACCCGCCACGCCCCGTCCGCAGAACACCGTCACCTTCTCGGCGGCGTCCACGAGTCTGACCAGCCGGGCCAGTTCCTGGTCGCCGGGACGGACGGCGGGCCGGTCCAGCGGCATCGCGAGCTCCGCGCCGCTGTCCGGGGAGACCTCGGCCGCGGTGTCGCCGGACAGGGCCACGACCGACACCCCACGCCGGCCGACCGCGTGCTGGATCGCGGTCTGCACCACCCGGGGCATCTGCTTGGGGGTGGAGATCAGTTCCGAGTAGTGACTGCACTCCTCGAACAGCCGGTCGGGATGGGTCTCCTGGAAGTACCCGGTGCCGATCTCGCTGCTGGGAATCTGCGCGGCCAGTGCGAGCACCGGCGCCATCGACCGGTGTGCGTCGAACAGACCGTTGATCAAGTGCAGGTTGCCCGGTCCGCAGGAGCCCGCGCAGGCGGCCAGTCTGCCGGTGAGCTGTGCTTCGGCACCGGCGGCGAAGGCGGCGACCTCCTCGTGCCGGACCTGGATCCACTCGAGCGCGTCGTGTCGTCTGACCGCGTCGACGACGGGGTTGAGGCTGTCGCCGACCACGCCGTACATCCGGCGTACACCGGCGCGCGCCAGGAGGTCGACGTACTGCTCGGCGACTGTCTGTCTGGCCACGAAACTCCTCGAGCGGTCCGTAGGGGCGCGGCCAGGCTAGTGAGGCGCCGGGGGGCCGGATTGACCCTGAGCGCACCGGCTGCGGCCTGGCAGCGCACGCAGGTGGGCCGGCGGCCGTCAGCGGACGTGCCTACGCCGAGGGCCTGCGTGCATCCGGTGGTCCGCCGGACAGGTCCCGGGCCCGCGGCGCTCGTCGAACGGCCGACAAAGCGGGCCCTTCTACAATTCTCGTGATCATGTTCGGGCGTTCCGGCCTGGGTGTGGCGCGCAAGAGGAGGCGGAGCGGAGTGGCCGGTGACAGCGCGGCTTTCGGGGCGCTGCTGCGGGAGTCGCGGCTGAGGGCGTCGCTGACGCTCGAGGGCCTGGCCGAGGCGTCGGGTGTGAGTGTGCGGGGCATCGGCGATCTGGAACGGGGGCGGCGGGCGGCCCCGCAGCGGCGGACGGTGGCCGCGCTCGCCGACGGTCTGGCGCTGGGGGAGCGGGACCGGGAGCGGCTGCTGGCCGCCGCCCGGTCCGGCCGCAGTCCGGGGTACAGCCCGTTGGGGGTGCGCGCCTTCCCGCGCGGCATCGACGACTTCGTGGGCCGGGAGCAGGAACTGGCGCGGCTGGCGGAGCTCGCCGACCTGTCCGCCGACCGGCACTTGTCCGCCGACCGGCACGTGTCCGTCGACCGGGTCGAGCCCGCAGCGGGGGCCGCAGGTGAGGTCGAGCCAGGGGCGGGGGCGGCCGGATCGCCGGTGGTGGCGGCGGTGTCCGGGCCGCCGGGAACGGGCAAGACCACGCTCGTGCTGCACGCCGCCCGGGAGCTGGCCGCCCGGTTCCCGGACGGGCAGCTGATGGTGGACCTGCGCGGCATGGACGACGCTCCGCCCGGGCCGGCCGAGCTGATGTTGGGGGTGCTGAAGGCCCTCGGCGTGGCCGACCGGGACCTGGCGACGGCGGGGCCGCAGGGCCATCCCGGGCTGTACCGGCAGGTGCTGGCCGACCGGCGGTGCCTTCTGGTGCTGGACAACGCCCGCGACGAGGCCCAGATCCGCCCGCTGCTGCCCGGCGCCGGCGGGGGAATGGTGGTGGTGACCAGCCGGCGGATGCTCACCGGGCTGGAGAACGTCCACCGGCTGCCGCTCGGGGAGCTCACCGCACGGCAGGCGGGCGTCTTCCTGACCGGTCTGGTGGGCGCGGAACGAGCCGGCGCCGACCCGGCCGCGCTGGCGGAGGTCGTCCAGCGCTGCGGACATCTGCCGCTGGCGCTGCGGGTGGCGGGCAACTGGCTGGCCACCCGCACCGGCTGGAGCGTGCGCCGCCTTGCCGACCGCCTCGCCCTCGAGGAACGCCGCCTGGACGCGCTGACGGCCGGGGACGTCCGTGTGTCGGCCGCCTTCGACCTGTCCTACCGCCAGCTCACCCCCACGGCGGCCCGCCAGTTCCGGCGCCTCGCCCTGGTCGAGGGCCCGGACGTCGGCGCGGCCTGCGCGGCCCGGCTGACCGGGCAGCCGCTGTTCGACGCCGAGGACACCCTGGAGGAACTGGTCGAGACCGGGCTGCTGGGCGTGGAGGGAGACCGCTACCGCTTCCACGACCTGCTGCGGCTGTTCGCCCGCGCCCGCCTGGAAGCCGAAGAGAGCGCCGAGGACGCCGCGCGGGCCCGTGCGGCGATGAACCGCTGGCTCCTGGAGACCGCCGTCGTGGCCGGCCGCTGGTACGAGCCCGATCACGGCGCCCCGGCCCCCGACTGGCAGGGCGCCGTCGACCTGTCCACCGCTGAAAGAGCCCGCCAGTGGCTGCAGGCCGAGGGCGTCAACTGGCTGGCCGCGCTGCGCCGGGCAGCCGCGGGGGGTGAGCACGCCATCGTGGTGGAGGTGGCCGAGGCCCTGCACTGGTTCTCCGACCAGTGGATGTTCTGGGGCCACTGGCCCGAGGTCTTCGACACCGCCGCCCGCTCCGCCCAGGCCCTCAGAGATCCCCTCATCGAGGCCACCCAGCTCAACTACCACGCCTGGGCCCTGCTCGTCTGCGAGGGGCGCCCGCACGACAGCGTCGCCCGCTCCGCCCAGGCTCTCGCCGCCGCACAACGCGCCGACGACCTGCCCCAGCAGGCCTGGGCTCACTGCTACGCGGCCTGGGCCCACCGACAGCTGCGCGATTTCGTGTCGGCCGCCGACCACAACCACCGGGCCACCCGGCTGTTCGAGGCGGCGGGTGACCTCCACGGCATGCTCCAGGCCATGCACAGCGACGGCCTCAGCCTGCTGGAGCAGAGCCAGGGCGAGGCGGCCCTCGAGTCCCTCCTGCATACGCTCGCCTTCCTGGATCAGGCCGGGGATCGCATCGAACCGCACATCGCCCACGTCACACGGCTCTCCCTGCACATCGGCGTGGGGCGTTCCTGCGCTCTCACCAGGCGTTGGGACGATGCCGTCGACCATCTGCGGACCGCCGTCGGCCTCAGCCGCCACAGCGGCAACACGGGCATGGAAAGCCGCGCCCTCATCCACCTCGGCAGCGCCTTCCTGACGGCTGGACGCAAGGCGGAGGCACGAGAGGCGTTCGCCCGCTGCCTCTCCCTCGGCGCGGCTGCCGACCCCCAGTGCCTGACCGAGGCACGGGAACGACTCGCCCACTGCGACGACTGAACCCGCCGGCGTTTCTGCCTGTGTTGTGCCTGGAGCCCGCAAGGGAGGGCTGATTGGCTGCTCGTGGCGGGGGAACGGATCGCGACGACGCGACCCGGCTCCCGGTCGCGGAGGGATTTCGCCCACGCGCCGGGGCGTCCGCATGTGACGAGGCACCGGCCATCACTTCCCAGGAGTTCGGGCTCCTTGCTCCGGCCTGTGTTCGCGGCGGGCCCGTGGTCCCCGCCGACATCGCATCGGGTGAAGGGGAGAGCCAGTTGAGTCTGGTACTGACGACCGCTTCGGTTCACGACCGGGACAAGATCGCCTACTGGCGAGACGCGGTGGGGAGAACGCTGGGGCCGACGGCCGTCGCCCCGCGGGGCGACGGTCCCTTCTCCGGCCGGATCACGACCGACCGCCTCGGCTGCCTCCAGGTGTCCACCATGGAGGCCGACGCGAAACGGGTCAGCCGTACACCGGAGCTCATCGCGCGCTCGTCCGGGGCGTACACGGTGGTCGGCATCCAGGTGTCGGGCACGGCGACCCTCGTCCAGGACGGCCGACGGGCCGAGGTGGGCGAGGGCGACCTCGTGGTGTACGACACGACGCGGCCCTACTCCTTCGACTACCCGGACCGGTTCTCCACCCACGTCTTCCAAGTACCCCGCCGCGTGCTGGGCGTGCCCGGCGCCGACCTCCGTCGGATCACCGGCACCGCCATCGGCCCCGCGGACGGCCTCGGCGTGGTGCTGCTGCCCTTCCTGCGCACGCTGGCCACCTCGGCGCACGCGTACTCCCCTGTCGTCGGGGCGAAGCTGGCCGACAGCGTCATCGACCTCCTCGGCACCCTGGTGGCCGAGCGGACCCGGCAGGTTCCCACGGACACGGACGCCACCCGCGCCCTCCTCGTACGGCGCGTCCGCAGCCACATCGACCGGAACCTCGGCGATCCGGATCTGTCGCCGGAGGACATCGCGAAGACACACCGGATCTCCGTCCGCTATCTGCACCGGCTCTTCGAGGGGGAGGGGATCACCGTCGCGCGGTTCGTCCAACAGCGCCGCCTGGAGGAGTGCGCGCGCGAGTTGGCCCGCCGCGGCCGGACGACCCCCACCGTGTCAGCCGTGGCCCAGCGATGGGGCTTCGTCAGCCCCTCGCACTTCAGCCGGACCTTCCGTGCCGCCTACGGCCTCTCCCCGCGCGAGTGGCGCAGCCTGCGCACCGTCGAGGACTCCGTCCACGGCGTGGCCGAAGGCGGCGACGGGCCCCGGCGGGGCGTCCCGCCGGTGGCCGACCTCCCCGCCGCCGACCACCAGTAGTCATCGGCGTCCTGCTCCACTCGAACGGCAACGGCCGATCGCCTCCGCCGTACGCGGCTTCGAAGAACGACCTGGTACACCGACTTCCGGGCCGACATCCCGGCCATCGACGTGCCGGCCCTGATCGTGCACGGTACGGCCGACCGGATCCTGGCCGCCGCGGGAACCGCGCGACCGTTCCACAAGGTGCTCCCGTCCGCGTCGAGGCCGGGCGGCTGGTCGCGGTCTGCGGCGTGATCGCCCTCCCAGGGCATGCGCAAGGTCCACGTGATGGCCGGGACGTCCTGCGGCAGTGCGGTGAGGGTGGCGTCGATCCAGGCGGAATTCGTCACGACGGAGACGGCGGCGTCGCCGATGACCTCGCCACGGTGCAGGGAACGATGCGCTGGATTCAAGAGCAGGGGGATCTGCTGGCCGGCTGCGTTCCGGCTGGAGGCTTGTCGCGGCCCTGGCCCGAGCCGCCATCGACTTCCTCAGCGGCCCGCAGCGCATGGCAGTTGCGATCCTGCACCGCACCCCGCTGCGTGCGCTGCTTCGTCAAGAGCCATGGGCGGCAGGAGTGGTGCAAGCCGTCATGCGGAAACCGGGCCCGAGCGGCTCAGGTGTGCCGCAGCGGTGTCGGCGTGCCGTGCTCCTCTATTGCATGTCGCTGGGCGAGTCGACGATGCGTCCGCCTTGATCGGTTTCCTGCTCGACGTCGGCGGCGCGGGCGGTGACGGGTGAGCCGTTGATGACTCCGCCGTGGGTTGCGGTCTGTGTGATGTCGGATCCGTCGCGGCCGATCGCTCCTGAGTTCTCGATCCGGCCGTCGCGGGCTGCCCGGACGCGGTGGCGGGAGCGGCGGGGAGCGGTCCGGGTCAGTAGGGCCAGCCAGACGCCCGCCGCCGCGAGCACGGTCAGGGCCGCGGCGAGGGTCCAGTTCCACTGGTCGGTGATCAGGTTGGTGACGATCCCGGTGGCGATTCCGACGAGCACGCCGCCCGCGCTGACGGCCTTCTGCGTCGCTGTGGCCATGGGAACTCCTGATGGGTCGGCGGCAGTCGAGATGTTCTCTCTGCGGCAGTTCCAGCTGGGCAGTTCTTCTCGCCCGAAAGCTACCGTTGTGTCAGATTATCGACAACGGTCCGCGGGGACATGGGTTTTGACGGCAGAGAGGTGGACGTGGGGGATCTCGGAGCGCTGTTCACGGATCGCAGGGCGGCGTTGAGCGCCGTGCGCGCCCTGGCGGAGGAGGGCGGCCGGCAGCGGGTACTGCTGCTGACGGGGCTGTCGGGCATGGGCAAGTCCACGGTGCTGGCCTATGTGCAGGCGCGTCCACCGCGCGGCTGGACCTGCGCGGTGGTCGACGCCGAGGCGGTGGTGTCGGGGATGGCGGTGCGCACGGAGGGCGCCGAGGAGGCGGCGCTGCAACTGCTGCGCAGCGTCGGCGGTCATCTGGCCGCTCTGGGGCCATGGTGGCGCAGGCGCTGGCTGCGGCAGAGGGCCGCGTCGATCGGACGCGTACGGCCCCTGCGGGTCAGTGTCCGGCAGTGGGCAGGTTTCGGCGGCCGCATCAGCAACGCTCCGGTGCACGTCACGGCCGGGGCCCTCAGCCAGGGACAGCGACGCGGGGAGTGGACCGACCAGCTGCTGGCTGTGGCCCGCGGGGTGAGGCGGGGGCGGCTGGTGCTGATGGTGGACACCTGCGAGCGGCTGGCCTACTTCGACGATGTCCGGGCCGAACGACCCCGGCCCGGGCAGCCGTACGGGGTCGGCGGCTGGTTCAACGGCGTACTCGACCAACTGCTGGATGCCATGCCGTACCTTCGCGTGGTCCTGGCCGGCACGACCACTCCCGCGATGGCCACGACCGAGGGCTCCGCCGACCACAGGGTCGGCCATGTGGAGTTGCAGCCCTGGAAGCCCGGTGACACCCGCCGTTACCTCGCCCGCCGGGGACTGCAGGTCGACGCCGAGGTCGCGGCTGCGGTGACCGACGCCGAAGGCGGCCTGCCCGTCACCATCAGCTGGATCGCGGACGTCCTGAGCGGCCTGCTCACCGACGGGACGGCCGGGATCCCACCTGCCGAACAGGTCCTCGCCCAGCTCACCGAGCCGACCGGGCCGAGCCGCACGCAGTGGCTTCGCCAACACGTCCTGGACCGACTCAGCGAGGGAACTCTGCACCTGCTGCGCGCGGCCGCCGTCCTGGACGCCTTCACTCCCGCCGCCCTGCTGACCGTCGCCGGGACGAACGGCCCGGCAGACTCCGACGCGTTCACCCGCCTGTCGCGGACCTCCTGCATCAGCCCTCACATCGCAGGCTACGACGGGGAGCCCGGGCCGGGCGGCCGCTGGCGGCTGCATGCGGTCATGCGCAGATGGCTGATCGAGGACGCTCGTGCCCACGACGCACAGCAACCGCCCGCCCGGCGTACCCTGCCGGCCCTGCACCGCGCCGCAGCCGAATACCACGAGGCACTCGCCGGTGATGGCGGCTGGTCGCTGGACGCCGCCCGTCACCGGTTCGCCACCGGCGACGACATCCATGCCGCCGCATGGACGACACGCCTCACCGCGGCATTGCAGACGACGCCACCGAACATCCTGCAGATCCAGCTCCTGACCGACGCCGTCCTGAACTCCGAGGACTGCGGGAAATCCCTGCCCGCGATCGCCGCCGACGCCCACCTCGCCTCAGGATTCGTCGCCTACGATCTCGCGCGGTATCCCTCCGCCCAGGACCACGCCGAGCAGGCCCTGGCCCTCTACCGCACCCTCGGCGCCCGCAGCCGCGCCCTGTACCTCTCGGCCTGTCTGGCCGGCCAGGCCGCCTGGAAACGCCCCCGCTACCAGGACGCAGTCGAGCACTGGACCACCGCTCTGACCCACCACCCCGTCCACACCGGCGTCGGCGTTGCCGGGCCCGACGACCTCTGCCTGCACACAGCCCTGGTCGTGGCCTCCCTGAGAACCGGGAACGCACGCCGCACCCGCACCCTGCTGGACCAGCCGACGTCCACCCCCTGCACCGGGCAACCGGTCGCCGACTCGTCGGACTCTGTGGGGGCCGACCAGTCCGGCCCGGCAGTGGAGTACGCCCTGCCCGCCTTCGTCCTGGGCGAACTGATAGCCCCCGAACAGCACGCGGCGCGCCTCCACCTCCTACACGCTGAAACAGCTCTCGTCCTGGATGAATACGACCAGGCGGCAGACCACGCGCACCGGATTCTGGACGATCCCGTGGCCGACCGGCACCACACCGCCCTCGCCCATCGGCTTCTCGCGCGCATCGCCCTGTCCGCATGGAGCTTGGACCAGGCCGGCCGGCACCTTCGCGACGCAACCACCGAAGCCCGCCGATGTTCCGACCGGCGCTGCCTCGTGCACGTGCTCCTCACCAGGGGCACCCTCGCCAGGCTCAAGACCGTCTGGTCACCACCGCGGGAATCCGCATCAGCCGTCCCGGCAAGCCTGTCCCTCGCCCAACGCGCCGAATCCGCCCACCAGGAACAGCTCGCGGCCCGCGAACTCTCCGCGGCGGCGGACCTGGCCGCCGACCTCGACGACCCACTCCTGCAAGCTCACGCCATGGCGAACACCGACCCGGACGCGGCCCTCGTCCTCTACCGCACCATCGGCAACCAGCTCGGCGAAGCAGACACCCTCTACCTGCTCGCTGACACCGCCCGGATGCATGGTGATCTGGACAGCGCCGACCGGTGTGCGACCCAGGCCGCCACCCTCCACCGTCTCATCGGAAACCGGTCCGGCGAAGCCGACGCCCTCCGTGTACTCGCTGACACCGCCCAAACGCGCGGTGATCTGGAGGGTGCCAACCGGCACGCGACACAGGCCCTCGCCCTCCACCGCGCCCTCGGCAACCGGCAGGGCCAAGCCCACACCCTCTACCTGCTCGCGGACGCCACCCGGATGCGCAGTGATCTGGACGGCGCCGACCGGTGCGCCGCCCAGGCCCTGGCCCTCTACCGTGCCATCGGCCACCTGCAAGGCCAGGCCCACATCCTCCGTCTGCTCGCGGGCAATGCCCGGACGCGTGGTGATCTGGACCGCGCACACCAGTACGCGACACAAGCCCTCACCGTGTACCGCACCATCGGCCACCGGTCCGGCGAAGCCGACGCCCTCCGCGTACTCTCGGGCACCGCCCGGGATCGCGGCGATCTGGGCGGCACCGACCGGTGCGCCACCCAGGCACTCGCCCTCTACCGCGCCATCGGCCACCGGTCCGGCGAAGCGAACGTCCTCCGCCTGCTCGCTGACACCGCCCAAACGCGTGGTGATCTGGACGGCGCGGACCGGCACTCGACACAGGCCCTCGCCCTCTTCCGCACCGTCAACGACCGACTCGGCGAAGCCGAGGTATTGAGCGCACTCGCGACCAGCGCCCGGATTCGTGGCGATCTGAAGCGCGCGGACCGGCACGCGACACAGGCCCTCGCCCTCTTCCGCACCATCGACGACCGACTCGGCGAAGCCGACGTCCTCAGCGAACTCGCGGAGATCGCCTGGCGAGGCGGCCGCACAGCGGACGGGCGCCGCCACATGGAGGCGGCGGCAGCGCTGTGCGACACCCTCGGCATGCCGAAGCGGGCCGACTCGTACCGCAAGAAGCTACGCAAATGGTGACCATGGTCGACGTCGTCGTCGCCCGGGACACGAGGGGTCCGCAGCCGATCCGAAGCGCGTCAACGTTCGGATACGGCGACCTGCAAGTGGGGCAGGCCGCCGAACTCCACGGTGGCGCCGACCAGACCCGGTCCGCAATCAGGCGCCCGGATGACCGAGCAAGGGAAAGCGTCGCGGCGGAAAGCATGACTGACGACCCACCTGGCGCGGACCCTGCCGAGGTTGCCCAGCGGGCAGGGAACCGCGCCGAGGTTACTGTGTCCCGGTACGCGAAGTGTCGCTGTGACCGGTCCAGCGCGGCGTTCAGTATTGCTCGGTCTCCACGAAACCCGCGTCCGCGTCGTCGTCCGCGCCGAGGGCGCCGACGGCCGTCGGGTCGAATCCGGGCGGGCTGTCCTTGAGGCCCAGGCCCAGACCGGCCAGCTTCGCCTTGACCTCGTCGATGGACTTCGCACCGAAGTTGCGGATGTCCAGCAGGTCGGCCTCGGAACGAGCCACGAGCTCACCCACGGAGTGGACGCCCTCGCGCTTGAGGCAGTTGTACGAACGGACGGTGAGGTCGAGGTCCTCGATCGGCAGTACCAGGTCGGCGGCGAGGGCGGCGTCCGTCGGGGACGGGCCCATGTCGATGCCCTCGGCGTCGATGTTGAGCTCGCGGGCCAGACCGAACAGCTCGACCAGGGTCTTGCCGGCCGACGCCATGGCGTCACGCGGACGCATGGCCTGCTTGGTCTCGACGTCGACGATCAGCTTGTCGAAGTCGGTGCGCTGCTCGACACGGGTCGCCTCGACCTTGTACGTGACCTTCAGCACGGGCGAGTAGATGGAGTCGACCGGAATACGACCGATCTCCTGGCCCACCTGCTTGTTCTGCACGGCGGAGACGTAGCCGCGGCCACGCTCGACCGTGAGCTCCATCTCCAGCTTGCCCTTGCCGTTGAGCGTGGCGAGGACGAGGTCGGGGTTGTGCACCTCGACACCGGCCGGGGGCGCGATGTCGGCGGCGGTGACCAGACCCGGACCCTGCTTGCGCAGGTACATCACGACCGGCTCGTCCTGCTCCGAGGAGACGACCAGCTGCTTGATGTTGAGGATCAGGTCGGTGACGTCCTCCTTGACGCCCGGCACGGTGGTGAACTCGTGCAGCACGCCGTCGACGCGGATGGACGTGACCGCCGCACCCGGGATCGAGGACAGGAGCGTACGACGCAGAGAGTTGCCGAGGGTGTAGCCGAAGCCGGGCTCCAGCGGCTCGATCACGAACCGGGAGCGGAACTCGTCGACGACCTCTTCGGTCAGGGACGGACGCTGAGCAATCAGCACGTGGTGTTGCCTCCAGTGGTTTGGCGCCCGCTATGTGACGCCGTAGACACCACGAAGGGTACGTGCGATACGGGCGATCCGCTCTCCGCGGAGGGCGAACTGCCTGTCTTCCCCACCCGGCGAGGCGGCTTCGGGCCTCCCTTCCGCCCGACGCACCACGCCGTTTCTGCTGTTCCCGCGTCCAACTCGAGGACGCTCAGCTGCCGGGCAAGCGTGCGCGGCCATGGCCGGTGATGTCGTGATCACGGCGTTGGCCGGGACAGCCTTCGCGATTTTCCGCAACCCGTCCGGAGCAATCCAACTCCATGTTCCCCGCCCCATATGCCTATGCGTACCCCACTGGTTCACCCGTGAAAAGGGCCGTACCCCACCCGGCCCCGCAGTGTCCTGAAACGCAGGTGAGCGCGTCCGCCGACACGCGGCCGTCGCCGTCACAGCCCGAGGATCAATTCGCGTACAGCGGCCGGCTGGGAGAGGAACGGGTGATGGCCGGCGTCGAGTTCCACGACGCTGCCCGCCCTGCCGGCGTACTCGCGTTGCAACGGGGCGGGGGTGCCTCTGTCCTGGGCGCAGACGAGGTACGTCGAGGGAACGTGCCGCCATGCCGCTGCCTGCACCGGCTTCTCGAGGACCGCCAGGCTCTGCGGGGCCGTCCTGTCCGCAGCCTGTCGCTGGATCTCCGGATCGCAGTCTTGGAGGAACGTCTCGGCCAGAGCGTCGGGCCGGACGGCGAAGGTGCCGACCTCGGGATCGACGTCGAGAAACGGGGCGGGCTCCTCGCCGCCGAACGAGGAGAGGCTCTGCCCGACCTCGGGCAGGTAGCTCGACACGAGCAGCAGGTGGTGCACGGCGTCGATGCCCGCAGCCGCCTCCGCGGTGACGATCCCGCCGTAGCTGTGGGCGACCACGACGGTCGGCTCGTCGCTCGCAGTCAGTACGTGCCGGACCGCGGCGACATCTTCGGCCAGCCCGGGTCCTCCCGCGCCCGTCGGCTCACCGGTCTCGCCGCAACTCGGCAGGGCGGGCGCCTCGCTGGCGACACCCCGCTGGGCCAGCAGCTCACCGGTCCGGTGCCACCACCACGATCCGTCCTTGACGCATGCCCCGTGCACGAAAACGACCCTCATCAAGACCTCCTCGTCTTCTTCCACTTGCCTGTGAAACGATGTTAGACGTACTGGTAATTACGTGAAAAGATGACCCGATGGGCAGGCGGCGGCAACCGCAGATCAGACAGCGGCTTCTCGTCGCGTGCACCGACTACTCGCTCGAGCACGGGCTCCCCGACCGGCTCGAGCCGCTGGCTACCGCCGCGGGCACCTCGAGCCGGATGCTGATCTACCACTTCGGAACCCGTGACGGACTGCTCCGCGAGATCCTCGGACAGGCCCGGCAGCGCCAGCTCCAGGCCTTCACCGACCTGATATGCCTGCGACCTGACGAGCCCTACCCGATGACCCTTGCCCGCGCCTGGTCCGCGATCTCCGGGCCGCAAGGCGAGCCCTACCTCCGTATGTTCAGCAGGCTGCACGACACCGCGGGAGAGCCCCTCTGGCCCGGCTTTCGGCGGACCGCGACCACCGACTGGCTCGCGCCCCTCGAGGCCGGCATGCGCAGCCTCGGGCGACCCGAGCTGGCCACCGTCGTGCTCGCCGTCATCCGTGGCCTCCTCATGGACCTGGACGCAACCGGCGATGGCCCACGCACACACCAGGCCTTCCATGACTTTCTCTCCACGATCGGCGGCGACTGAGGGCGTGTCTGAGACCGATTCGGTGGGCTTGGCGCAGGGATGTCGGGCCGGAGCGGGTGGCGGGTCCGTCGCGGGTGAGCCGACGCAGCGTCATGTCGGTCATGGTCCAGCGGTTCATGACCGTGGACCGGCCACGTCACGATGGCGCTGCGTAACAGCGGATGGCCACCGTCTGGTGCGGCTCCACTGCTGCTCGTCCGCAGCCATCAGCCGCCATCAGCCGCCATCCCAGCCGCTCGTACAGGGCTGCCGCAGCAGTATCGGAGGTGACGACGTCGAGCACCGGATGCAGGCCACGACGCCGGGCTTCCTCCACTGCCTGGCCGATCAGCAGTGCACCGATCCGATGTACCGACCTGTACGCCGAGATCTTCGGCGACCGCGCCCGGGCCACCACCCTCGTACGGACGCCGCAGGACGGCCTGGACGGTCGCCGAAGTCGCGGGCATGGACGGGGACGCCGCCGTCGGCGGACACCGCGAGCCCGCCCTGGACCTGCTTGAGGTCCGTCTCGCGGTCCTTGGGATGCCCGTACTCGATGACCGGGTACATGGTCAGCCGGCAACTGAGCATGCTCGCGGTGAGCGCCGAGGTGATCATCGCGCCCCCGCCGACAGATCGAATCGAGGGTCAGTTGCCGCCGGCAGCCTTGAACATGTAGTTCTCGGAGTTCTCACGGCTGACGTTCCAGTACGAGACCAGGGGGTTGTCGTCGATGTTCAGGAAGTCGGCCTCGTCGGGCAGCGGGACCTCGATCGGCCCGCTGTCCGCATCGGCGTTGGAGACGCGACCCTGGAGGCTGACGGTCATCGTCTCCACGGCCTCGGTCGGCGCGCCGGTCCGGAAGAGGAGCATGCCCGCGTACGCCTTCTCGCCCGGCCCGATCGTGGCTCCCTTCGTCTCGGACTCCAGGGGGCCGACCTGGTCCTCCCGCCCGTTGCCGAAGCGGACGATCGGGTAGTGGTACAGGGCGCATTCCTTGCCGCCGGTGTTGGTGGCCGTGAGGAGGAGGTGCCGGGCCGAGTCGTGTGCGTAGACCGTCGTAGCGATCGAGATGTTCGCGTCGCTGCAGGCGGCGGTGACGGTCCCGCCGCCGCCGGAGTTCCCCGACCCGCCGGAGTTTCCCGAGCCGTTGTCTGAGTCCTGCGAGCTGCCGTCCGTGCCGGTGCTCTCGCCGTCGGGCTGAGCGGAGACGGTCGCGCTCGGGGTGGCGGACGGGGTGGTGCCCGTGCCGTTGTTCGTGCCGTCCGGCTCGCAGGCCGTGGCGGAGAGGAGGGCGGTGAGGGCCGCGGCTCCCAGGGCGTGGGCCTTCCAGCTCCTGTGCGCAGTGCGCATGGTGATCCCCCGTGTGGAGTCATAGGGTCTGAATGTTCGACTAACCAGGTTGACGAGGCAGCGAGGAGATCGCTGAACTCCCCTTCCTGCGTCACCGTGACGGCCATACGTCCGGGGTCAGTGGTCGTGGTCGGCCGACCGTCGCGGGGCAACGCTCCCTTCGTCTGCTGGCGCCCGGCTGTGGTGAGCCGGACGCCGACGTCAGGGGCGGATCATGCAGCTGGGGTTGGTCGTAGGTGCAGGAGGACGGCTGCGAGGGTCAGGGTGTGAGGTTCTGGACCGTGTTGTAGAGCAGTTGGTCGTTGTCCTCAAAGTGCGGGGCGATCATCCAGACCCCCTCGCCGCTGACGAAGTTCGGGTACTTGGTGGAGTTCACCCCGACCTGAGTGCCGATGCCGGTGACCGGGTCGAAGTTCTGGAACCAGGGGCCGCCACTGGCGCCGCCCGTCATATTGCAGGTCATCTCGTAGTCGGTCTTCAGGATGAAGTCCTTCCAGGTGCTGCCGTTGCACTCTACGAGTGAGCGCCCGTCGTAGCGGTAGCGCGAAATCTTACGGGTGGTGTCCGGTTCCTGACCCGGTTCCGGAACAGGTGTGCTGACGGTGTCCCAGCTGCCCTCGTTGGGGTAGCCGAAGGCGAACATGGTCTGGTTGTAGGGCTGGTTGAAGGCCACGTGCTGGGAGCCCACGACGTCGGCCAGGCGCACGCCGGGTCTGGTCGGGTCGGCGACGGTGAGCGCCGAGACGTCGTAGTTGAAGTTGGACAGGTTGACTGTGTTGGGGTTCAGCGTGGCGAAGTCGTTCCACTGCGCCGTGGTGTAGACGGCGGTCGCGGGCCAGAGCCCGTAGGGTGCTTGGTCCAGGCCGACCTTGGTGCCGTCATAGCCGGGAATGAACATCCACGCGTCGTCGGTGGCGCTCACCGAGCCCTTCTGCATGGCGCCGGTGAGCGAGCCGAGCGCGACCACGGCCAGCGGATTGGCCACGCAGTGGCCCGCGGACAGGACGGTACTGCCGTTGGCGCTGTCCACCACGTTCGCCGAGCACTCGGTGGGGTAGGCGACCGTGCGGACCGTGGTGGTGGTCCCGTCCGCGACGGCGGTCACCGTCGTGCTGTCCTTGAAGATGTGCTGCGCGGTGGTGTCGGCCGGCACATAGGCTCCGGTGGAGTCGAAATGGAACCACTGAGTCGAGTCCACCGTGCCGATCGCGTCCCCCGGCCGGCTGGGTCGGGTGGTGGTCGGCCAGGCCAGCGTCTGACGGTAATACAGTCGTCCGACGGTCTGGTGCACCGCACCGGGGCGGCTCCAGATACGGCCCTCGTCCAGATTGCTGTAGTGGGGGCCGTCGACGCCGTAGTCCGTGTTGTTGGCGTTCCACAGGGCCATGTCCTCGCTGGTCCAGTACGCGATCACGGCGTTCTGCCGGTCGGTGCCGGTGGCCCAGGCCGCCTGGTTGACGGCGACCGGCGGTCGCACCGTGCCGGAGCCGGAGTCGTCCGCGTGCACACCCCCGGCACCGGTCCCCAGCGCCCCGAGCGCGAGTGCGACCGCCCCGAGCGCTCTGATCATTCCCTGCAGTCGTCGCATGGAGCATTCCCCCGAATCTGCCGAGCGATGGCTGACCGGCACCCCGATGGTCAGCCCCTTCTGCGCGGCTGGACGACTTCCCGCGTGCCCCGCGCATTCGATGGAAAGCTAGCCGTAAGGCCGTTCCCTCTCGTCCAACGAGAGGTTGAACTGCGCCTGCAACCAGGGTGGTTGTCGGTGTACCACCAGGGGTGTAGCTGTGATCGAGAGCCGGGTGGAGCGATCGCTCCTGGCCTACGCTCGCACCATGTTCGCGCAGCGCACGTGGAGCATGGTGGCGGCTCGCAAGGCCTTCCCGCAGGTGGCAGACATCGTCTACGCGGTCGTGTCGGTCGGAATCTCGAGCACGGCCTGCGTCTGCTAGCAGCCGTCCACCTGTGTGACGAAGTGCGCTTCCTCGGCGAGACGTTCGTGCAGGTCCGCCCAGGCTCCGGCGTGCAGGAGTCGCTGGGCGCCGCGCGGGGCTCGCCGGAGCTTGCGGCGGTCAGCGTCTGAGGTCTTCTGCATGCTTCAGGTCGCCGAGTCCGCGGCTTTGGGTCCGGGTGTCGCGCGCGGCGAGGAGGGCGGCATGGGTGGGGCCGGCGGGTACGTTCGCGGGGCGGTTCTTGGCGAACTCCTTGCGCAGGACGGGGACCACCTCTTCGCCGAGCATGTCGAGCTGTTCCAGCACGCTCTTCAGCGGCACTCCCACGCCGTCCACGTTGAACAGCTGCCGCTGGTAGTCGCCGAACGACTCCCGGAAGGTCAGCGTCTTCTCGATGACCTCCTGCGGGCTGCCGACCGTCAGTGGGGTCTGCTCCATGTACTCCTCCAGCGACGGACCGCCGCCCATCTGGGGCGAGTGGTCGAAGAACGGACGGAACTCCCGTACGGCGTCCTGCGAGTTGCGCCGCATGAAGACGTGGCCGCCGAGGCCGACGACGGCCTGCTCCGGGGTGCCGTGGCCGTAGTGCGCGTAGCGCTCGCGGTAGAGGTTGATCAGCTTCTGGAAGTGTTCCTTGGGCCAGAAGATGTTGTTGGCGAAGAAGCCGTCGCCGTAGTACGCGGCCTGCTCGGCTATCTCGGGGGAGCGGATGGAGCCGTGCCAGACGAACGGTGGTACGCCCTCCAGTGGGCGCGGGGTGGAAGTGAAGCCCTGCAGCGGGGTGCGGAAGCGGCCCTGCCAGTCGACGACGTCCTCGCGCCACAGCTGGTGCAGCAGGGCGTAGTTCTCGATGGCGAGGTTGATGCCCTGGCGGATGTCCTTGCCGAACCAGGGGTAGACCGGGCCGGTGTTGCCGCGGCCCATCATCAGGTCGACCCGGCCGTCGGCCAGGTGCTGGAGCATCGCGTAGTCCTCGGCGATCTTCACCGGGTCGTTGGTGGTGATCAGTGTGGTGGCGGTGGAGAGGATGATGCGGTCGGTGCGGGCGGCGATCCAGCCCAGCATGGTGGTGGGGGAGGAGGGGACGAAGGGCGGGTTGTGGTGCTCGCCGGTGGCGAAGACGTCAAGGCCGACCTCCTCCGCCTTCTGTGCGATGGCGACCATCGCCTTGATCCGCTCGTGCTCGGTCGGTGTCCGGCCCGAGGCCGGGTCGGTGGTGACATCACCGACCGTGAAGATCCCGAACTGCATCGTGCTCACCCTCTCCCTCATGGTTGACGCATCAACTGTATGGGAAGCGTGCGACGCGCTGCCACCGTTCCGGCGGGGGCGGGGCCTCCGGGACAGATTGACGCATCAACCTTTGCCCCTTATGCTCATGGTTGAATGATAAACTAATGGGGCATGTCCCGGTCGAGGCATGCGTCGAGCTGGAAGGAAGTCCGTTCCCCATGTACATAGCCGCCGCCGTCCTCAGCGTGCTTCTGGCTCTGGTGGCTGTCGCGGCCGGCGCGCCCAAGGCTCTGCTCAAGGGGGACGTTTCCGCCGGGCTGCAGTCGCACATGGGGCTGAGTGCCGGGTTCGTGCGCTTCGTCGGACTCGCTGAGGTGGCCGCCGCCGTCGGCCTGGTCGTGGGGCTCTTCTGGCAGCCCCTGGGCATCGCCGCCGCTCTCGGCTTCGCCACCACGATGGTCGGGGCGATCGGCTTCCATTCCAAGGCCGGTGACTACGCCAACCCCGAGACCCGAGGCAACGCGATGGCCCCCTTCGTTCTCGTCGTGCTCGCGATCGCTGCCGCTGCCGCCCTCACCTCGGCGATGTGAAATCGTCGCTTGTCGTCGCTTGTCGTCGCTTGTCGTCGCTTGTCGTCGCTGAAATCCTGGTGCTCGGTGCCGGTGAACCAGGCGCTGTTCTTCGTTCAGGCCGAACCAGGGGGAAGTCGGGCCCGCTCGGGCTGCGGTGGCCACGACTGCGAAGCGGACTTGGTCCTTCGTCGGTCGGCGACGGCTTCCACTGTGGCGGGCGCCTTGCGTGGCGCTGAGCATCGCGCCACTCGCTCACGCGCAGTCCTTCTCCAGTCCGTCGAGGATGCGGTCGCAGATCTGGGCGAGCATCGCGAGCTCTGCCGGGCTGAGCGGGTCGACGAACAGGCGGCGGACCGCTTCGACATGACGGGGGGCCGCCGTCGCGAGGGCCTCACGGCCGGCCGGAGTGACGACGACGAACGCCACGCGCGCGTCGGTGGGGCAGTCCTCCCGGACTACGAGGCCGCGCTTGGCCATCCGGTTGATGTGGTGGGACATCCGGCTCTTCTCCCACTCCACAGCCCTGGCCAGCTCCAGGACGCGCAGCCGGCCCTCGGGGACCTCGGTGAGGTGGACGAGTACTCCGTAGTCGGCGGTGGACAGGCCGGACTCGGCCTGCACCTCGCGGCCCAGCCGGCCGACGAGCTTGTCCTGCATCCGAACGAAGCTGCGCCAGGCGTGTTGCTCCGGCTCGGAGAGCCAGTGCGGTGTCTCGGTCATGCCTGTCAGTGTAAACGATTTGTTGATGCGTCACCCCTCTCTGTGGCGCCGAGTTGGCGATCCGGTTGAAGGGTGTCTCCGCTGCCGGTCTTGTATGAGAATGCCCAGGAACCTCCGTTCGTTGCCGCCGCATGCCCGCCGGGCGATCAAAGTTGATGCATCAACTATTGTGAGTGGCGTGCTCATTCCCCGAGGCCTTCGCCGAACAGTCGATGACGAGCCTGCGTCTGTACGCCCAGCGCAAGAGTTGGGTACTGAAAGGGGTCACCACCCATGAGCAACCTCGACCTCCACCCTCCGGCCCGCCTGCGCGGCGGGCGGTCCGACGTCTCCGCGCAACCGGTCAGGGAACTCCTGAGTCCCCGGGAGGCCAACCTCGGCGGCGACACCGTGGGCCGCCGCCTGCTGCCCAATCTCGGGTGGCGGATGGTGGGCGCCTGGTGCTTCGTGGACCACTACGGTCCCGACGACATCGCCGACGGGCCCGGCATGCAGGTCCCGCCGCACCCGCACACCGGTCTGCAGACCGTCAGTCGGCTGCACGCGGGCGAAGTGCTGCACCGTGACAGCATCGGCCGCGAGTCGACCATCCGCCCGCGCGAACTCGGCCTGATGACAGCGGGCAGGGCCATCGCCCACGCCGAGCAGAGCACGTTGCCGCACCCCCGCTTCCTGCACGGCGCGCAGTTGTGGGTCGCCCTTCCCGACGCCCACCGGGATCCATGCTCTACCTCGGCTGCGGGCGGACCGAGCTTCCCCTGCGAGCCCTCAGCGACAGCGGACTTCTGTTGCTGGGAGGCGAACCCTTCGAGGAGAAGATCGTGATGTGGTGGAACTTCGTCGGACGTTCCCAGGAGGACATCGCACAGGCCCGCTCGGACTGGACGACCGGCACCCGCTTCGGCGAGGTGAAGGGGTACGACGGGGCGCCGCTGCCCGCTCCCGAACTACCGCCGGCGCCGCTGAAAGCCCGGGGCAGGCTCCGCTGACCTGTGCGAACGCGCATGGGTGCGGAAAAGACAGGCGTGTGCTCCAGACGCCGGCCACGTGGGCCACCGCGGCACGGGCGCGGGCGCCGACGCCGGCCCGCCACCGGCAATTGCCGGAGCAGAAGACGCCTGCGACCCGGCGCCGTCAGGGCTTGGGGACGTCGTCGGGCGTGCCCCTCAGAACCGTGCGCCGACGTCCGCGCCGTTGCCGGGGCGCAGGAAGGTGGAGGACGGGATGGCGCCGACGGCTGTCCTGGCGCCGGTGATCGTGCTCGAGTCGGTGCTGGCGAGCGACCAACTGCCGCCGAGGTTCCAGGAGTTGCCGCTGCCGGTGGAGGTCGAGCCCAGCGAGGCGTTGGTGCCGTTGTCCGCCGCGAGGTTCTTCGTGAGCGTGCTGGAGGAACGGTCGAAGCCGAACCCGGTCTTCGGGTTGCGCCACGCGGTGCAGTGGTCGATCTTCATCGCGCCCGGGTTGTCGTTGTCGACGAAGCCGCCGGCGGAGTTGTCCCAGGCCATGCTGTTGCGCACGGTATGGCCGGCGGCCACGCCGTTGCCGCCCATCTTGAACCCGTTGCCGTCGCCCTGGTAGTCGGGCAGGTTCCACCGGTTGAAGCCATTGCCCCAGGCGAGAGTGTTCTCGACGAGGATCGGCGAGTTGTCGAACATCCAGAAGTCCAGGCCGTCGTCGGCGTTGTTCCACAGCCGGGCGCCGCGCACCACGTTGCCGCCGCCGGAGCCTTCCTTGATGGCCAGGCCGTCGGCGCTCTCGCCGTTCTTGCGTGGGTCGCGGTTGCCGTAACTGTCCAGGTTCAGGATCTGGTTGTTGCCGGAGGACCCCTGGAGATGGAACCCGGACTCGTAGTTGTCGCGGGTGACCAGGCGCTCGAAGACGTTGGAGCCGGTGTCCACGCCGAACACGCCGTAGGGACCGTGGATGATCTCCAGGCCGGTCAGCCGCCAGTATTCCCCCTCGATATGGACTGCGCCGCGCTCGGGACGAGGGATGCTCGAGCCCACCGCGCCCGGGGTGTACGGCATGTTCTCGCCGTCGATGACCACGCGCTCGCTGTTGTAGTTGCGCAGGGTGATGGGCTGGCTTGCCGTGCCGCTCTTCAGTAGCTGGATGTTCGTGCTCGGTGCGTACGTTCCGCCCCGGATCTGGATCGTGGCCCCTGCCTGCGCCAGGTCCACCGCGCGCTGGATCGTCTTCAACGGGGCTGCGAGCGTCCCCGGGTTGCTGTCACTGCCGTTGGTCGCCACGTAAAGGTCGGTCGCCTGCAGCTGACTGCCGCTCTCGACGGCACGCTGCGCGGGAGCGGCGTGCGCACCGGCGCCTGAGGACAGGACGAGGAGGCCGGCCAGGAGTCCAGAGAGACCCGTGGACAGGGTGACGGGATTCAGGCGCATGGTTCATCTCCTAGACGTGGCGGCGCACGAGTGACAGCAAGCGCTTTCTTCATGTCGTGACGCTAGGAGTCTTGCTCCGTGCACGTCAATAGACGTGTACGTGATCGTTGTTCGCATTCATGAACGCACGGTGTCACGCTTCCTGCAGCGCGGGGACGGGGAGTTCGCCCGAGCCCCGGACGATCAGCCGGGTGGGAACGGTGATGGTGCGGGCGCGCGTGCGGTCGCCGTCGAGTCGGGTCAGGGCGGTGGTCGCGGCTGCCTTGCCGAGTTCCTCGGCGTCCTGGGCGACGACCGTCAGGGCGGGCTCGAGCGCCTCGGCGAGCGCCACCTCGTCGAAGGCGACGAAGGCGACGTTCTTGCGCTTGCTGCGGGCCAGTTCGGCCACGATGCCCAGCGCCATGATGTTGTTGCCGGCGAACAGGGCCGTGGGGGGATCGGCCAGGCCGAGGAGCTGGGAGGTCGCGGCCTCGGCGCCCTGCTGGTCGTGGGCGTTGGCGACGAGGGAGCGGTCGTAGGAGATGTCGGCTTCCTGGAGTGCCGAGCGGTAGCCGGCCAGACGTTCGCGGCGGGTGTGCAGCTTGACGGGCAGATCGCCGACGAAGCCGATGCGCCGGTGTCCGTGGGCGATGAGGTGGGCGACGCCGTCGTGGGCTCCGGCACGGTTGGAGCTGACGATGCTGTCCGTGGCGAGGCCGACTCCGGGTCGGTCGAGGAAGATCACGGGCAGTCCCGCCGTACGGTGGGACTTGAGGTGGGAGTGGTCGGCGCCGACGGACGGAACCACGATCAGGATGCTGACGCGGCGGGCGAGGAACTTGTCCGTCAGGGCGCGTTCGCGGGCGGGGTCGTCCGCGGAGGAGCCCATGAGCAGGGTCAGTCCGCGTTCGCTGACAGTGTCCTCGATGGCGCGGGCCACGGCTCCGAAGAAGGGGTTGGCGAGGTCGGGGATGACCAGGCCGATGGTGGTGTCCGGGCCGCCGACGCGGATGTTGCGGGCCATGAGGTTCGGCTGGAAGCCGAGCTTGGCCACTGCGGCCAGTACCTGTTCCCTGGTCTGCGCGGAGGCGGGCCCGTCCTCGTTGAGGACTCGGGAGACCGTCTTGGCGCTGACGCCGACTTCGCGGGCGACGTCGGCCAGGGTGGGGCGGCGGTTCGCTGCCATGGAGGAAACCGTCTCCTGAGGGCTCTCGGTTCCGGCCGCGGCCTCGGCCGGAAGATGCGAGAGCGGGGTTGTGCTGTCAGGTGGCCTGGACTCCGGCGGCCTTCGCGGCCTCCGAATCCGCTACGACAGTATCTCCGGCCTCGTCGATGCTGAGCGCGCCGGTCATGATGGCGACGACCTCGGCCATGGAGTAGTCGGAGGGCTTGATCAGGGCGGCACGCCGACCCAGTCGGTGGACGTGGATCCGGTCGGCGATCTCGAAGACGTGGGGCATGTTGTGGCTGATCAGAACGACTGGCATGCCCTTGTCGCGGACTCGGCGGATGAGGTCCAGGACCTGACCGGACTCCTTGACGCCGAGGGCGGCGGTGGGTTCGTCCATGACGACGACGCTGCGGGCCCAGGCGACGGCGCGGGCGACCGCGACGGCCTGCCGTTGTCCGCCGGAGAGGGTCTCGACCGCCTGAGTGAGCGAGCGCAGGCCGATCTTCAGGTCGGCCATGTGCTCGGCGGCCTCCTGACGCATGCGCTTCTTGTCGAGCATGCGGAAGGTACTGCCGAGGATGCCGGGGCGGCGCAGCTCGCGCCCTAGGAACATGTTCGAGGCGATGTCCATGGAGGCGGCCACCGCGAGGTCCTGATACACCGTCTCGATGCCGTGGGCTTGTGCGCTCTGCGGGCCGGAGAAGGTGATGGGTTCGCCGCCGAGCCTTATCTCGCCCGCGTCGGGGACCACAGCTCCGGTGAGGGCCTTGATCAGACTGGTCTTGCCGGCGCCGTTGTCGCCGATGACGGCGAGGACCTCGCCGGGCAGCAGGTCGAAGTCGGCGCCGTCGATGGCGGTGACCTGGCCGTACCGCTTGACCAGACCGCGGGCCTGCAGCACGGGCGTGGGGGAGGAGATGGCGGTCATCGGGCCTTCTTCCGGGAGATCTGGTCGACGGTCACCGCGAGGATCACCAGGACGCCGGTGATCAGGGTCTGGTAGATGGAGGCGACGCCCATCAGCTGGAGACCGTTGCGGAACACGCCGACGATGAGGACGCCGATGAAGGTGCCCAGGACCGAACCGCGTCCGCCGAAGAGGCTGGTGCCGCCGAGGACCACGGCGGTGATGCTGTCGAGGTTGTCGGTCTGCCCTGCCTGCGGGTCGCCGACTCCGGTGCGGGAGATGAGCAGCAGGGCGGCGATGCCGTACAGCAGGCCGGCCACGGTGTAGATGCCGATGGTGAGGCGCGAGGTGCGGATGCCGTTCAGCCGGGCGGCCTCGGCGCTGTTGCCCAGGGCGTAGACGTGCCGGCCCCAGCCGGTGCTGCTCAGCGCGTAGGCGAGGAGCAGGAACAGGGCGATGGTGACCAGGGAGCCGTAAGTGATGTCCGTGTGGCCCAGAGGGAAGGTCTCGCCGAGGGCCGTCAGCGAGCTGGGCAGGCTGGTGACAGTCTGCTCCTCGGAGTAGATGTGGGTCAGCGCGAACGCCACGTTGAGCATGCCGAGGGTCACGATGAACGGCGGCAGCGGGATCTTCTGCACCAACAGCCCGTTGAGCAGCCCGAAACCGCCGCAGACGACCAGGCCCAGCGCGATCGCGACGAGCGGGGGCACGGAGCCCTCGGCCGCCATCTTGGCGATCACGATGCTGCCGAACGCCATCACCGCCCCGCACGACAGGTCGATCCCCGCCGTGAGGATGATCAGGGTCTGCCCGATGGCGAGGGTGCCCACGACCATGACCTGCTGCACGATCAGCGAGAAGTTCCCGCCGGTCAGGAACTGGTCGGTCGAGAAGGAGAAGAAGGCGCAGGCCAGGAGGAGGGCGGCCAGGGGTCCGGTGGTCGGCGCCGTGAGCAGTCTGCGGGCCGTGGTCGGTGCTTTGAGCTCCGAGTACGGCGTTGTCGTCGCTGTCATGCGAAGTCCTTGTCGGAAGACGGATGTCCTTGTCGGAGGACGAGGGCCCAAGGCCCCGCCACCGGGACAAGGGGGGCGGCCGTCCCTTGGTCGGGGAGGCGGGCCGACCGCCCCGCTGAGGGGAGTGGCGGTGTCGTACGGTCCTAGGGGCGCGGCTCAGCCCCAGCAGTTCTCCAGGCCGTAGCCGGTGTCCTGCGACGTGACCCCGTCCTGCGCCTTGTCGGTGATCAGAGTGACGCCGGTGTCGGTGTAACCGGACGCCTTCTTGCCGTCCTTGGCGTACGTCACGACGGCCTTCACGCCCTCGGCGGCCATCTTCAGCGGGTACTGCTGCGAAGTCGCGGCGATCTTGCCGTCCTTGACCGCCTGGGTGCCGGTGCAGCCACCGTCGACGGAGACGATCAGCACGTCCTTCTCCCGGCCCTTGGCCTTCAGCGCGGTGTACGCGCCCAGGGCGGCCGGTTCGTTGATGGTGTAGACGACGTTGATGTCGGGCGCCTTCTGCAGGCAGTTCTCCATCGCGGTCTGGCCCTTGGCCTGGTCGCCGCCGGTGTCCTGGGCACACACGACGTCCTTGTCGGTGGCGCCGAAGCCCTTCAGGAAGCCGTTGTGGCGCTGGACGCCGACGGAGACGCCCGGCGCCAGGTCGAGGGCGGCTATCTTCGCCGTCTTGCCCTTCATGGCGGCCTTGGCGTACTCGCCGATCAGCTGGCCGGCCTTGAGGTTGTCGGTGGCGAAGAGGGCGTCGACCGCGCTCTCCGGCTCGGTCGGAGTGTCCAGGGCGATGACCAGGACACCCTTGGCGCGGGCCTTCTGGATCGCGGGCACGATCGCCTTGGAGTCGCTCGGGGTGATCAGGATGCCCTTCACCCCGGCGGCGACCATGTTCTCGATGGCGGTGACCTGACCGGCGTTGTCCCCGTCGAACTTGCCTGCAGCAGTGGACAGTTGTGCGCCGTTCTCCTTGGCGGCCTTCTCCGCGCCCTCCTTCATCTTCACGAAGAACGGGTTGGTGTCGGTCTTGGTGATCAGGCCGACCTTGACGGCGCCCGAGCCGGAGCTCGTGGAGCCCGAACCGGAGCCGGAGCCGCAGGCCGTCAGGGTGAGGGCAGCGACGCCCGTGACCGCGGCGACTCTGAGGAGAGAGGAGGACAGGCGAGTGGTGCGAGACATGATCGACTCCTGTGGGATAGCGAGCGGCACGGGGTTGGGATCAGAGCATGCTGCCCGGGGTGTCATCGTTGACTTATGTCATCGTTGACACTGCCTGGCGAGGATGATGGACTCCGGATCCCGGCAACGTCAATGCCTTCCACCCGTCACAAATCGGCAACGTCCGTGGCCGTCGTCTCCGCGCAGCCGGTCAGTGGCTGTGTCTCCGCGCCGCCCCCCTGCCCGGTCTTCCGAGCCTTTTCGAGAGTGAGCAGCCCATGAGCCCTCGTCAGATCACCGTTCTGGGAGAGTGCGTCGCGGACGCCTTCGCCGAACCGGCAAACGCCTCGAACGAACTCGCCCTGCGGGTGCTGCCGGGCGGCGGACCTGCGAATACGGCGGTGGCCCTGGCCCGCCTCGGCACCCCGGCCCGCTTCCTGGCACGCCTGTCCGGCGACGTGTTCGGCCGCCTGTTCCGGGCCCACCTGGAGGCGTCCGGCGTGGACCTGTCGTACGCCGTCGCCGCCGCCGAGCCCAGCACGCTGGCCGTGGCGGAGCTGGACGCCACCGGGCAGGCCGTGTTCTCGTTCCACGCGCAGAACACGGCCGACTGGCAGTGGACTCCAGGGGAACTGGAAAGGGCGGATCTGTCCGAAACGGCCTGTGTGCACACCGGGTCGCTGGCGCTGGTCCGTGAGCCCGGCGGGGCGGTGGTGGAGGAGTTCCTGGCGACGGCGGCTCCGCAGGCCACCATCAGCATCGATCCCAACGTTCGGCCGCTGCTGGTGCGCCCCGAGGTCTACCGCGCCCGGTTGGCGCACTGGTGCGCTCTCGCCGACATCCTGCGCCTGAGCGAGGACGACCTGGAACTCCTCCTGCCGGGCACCCCGCCCGAGCAGGCCTGCGACACCTGGCACGCCGCGGGTGTGCGGCTCGTCGTGATCACGCTCGGTGCGGGCGGCGCCCTGGCCTCGCTCGACGGCGAACGGCTGCGGGTGCCCGCGGTGGCCACGCGGGTCGTCGACACGGTGGGCGCGGGGGACTCCTTCACCGCCGGCCTGCTGCACCACCTCGGCACCCGCGGACTCCTCGGTGGCCGGCTGGCCGATCTCGGTCTCGACGAGGTCGCGGAAGCCTGCCGGTTCGGCACTCGGGTCGCGGCCCTGACCTGCTCGGTTGCCGGTCCCAATCCGCCGTGGCGGGACCAGTTGGCACAGCTGACGACCGGTGGCGGCGCCTGACGGGCGGGCGGGCCGCGCCGGGCAATCCCGCCCGAACCGTTGACGCGTGAGCCGGATTCGGCTCATCATCGGGCCATTCGATGTCATCGATGACACAAGTCAACGATGACACCCTGGTCCGGCGGCGTGGACGACGACGCCGAACAGGGCGTCACTTTTCGGTCGGTCCACGCCGGAGCCGCAGGCTCCGCCCAGTGGACGGCCACAGCACAGGAGACGCCATTGAGCTCTGGACATGTGTCCCGGCATGGCCGCGTGCGGATGATCGCGGCGGTGGCGACCGTCCGCGCCCTGCCCTCCGCCCCGTTGGCCCCCGAGGCCGTCGCCGCAGACACCCCGCCGTCCCCCGAGCCCTACCGGCCCCAGTTCCACTTCACGCCCGAGAAGAACGGGGCGCCGATTTCGGCTCGTCCGTCGTCCGCTCCGACACCACGACACAGGAGCTGTACGTCGACCGCACCCACTCCGGCGCCGTCGGCTTCAGCAGCACCTTCCCCGAGAACGGTTCGGTGAAGCTGGGCAAGGCCGTCGTCCGGCACCTCGGCTCCGCCCACAAGCGACGCCCACCACTGATGCCCACCACTGGCAGCCACCACTGACAAGGACCCGAGACCGTGAAGAAGACCCTGCTCGCCGAGTTCACCGCCCGCGAGGGAGCTGAGGACGAGGTTGCCCACCTGATCGGCGACTACGCCCTGAAGGTGCGGGAGGAGGAAGGCAACATCGCCTTCGACGTCTACACCAAGGCAGCCGACCCGCGCGCCTTCTGGATCTTCGAGGTGTACCGGGACGAGGACGCCTTCCAGGCGCACCTGAAGGCCCCGTACGGCGGCCCTTTCAACACCGCGCTCACCCCGCTGATCGAAGAGGACGCCTCAGTGCTGACGTTCCTGAACCCGCTGGCCACGAATTCCTAGCGAGCCGTTGACATGGGACCCCACCAGGGCGCAGTCCCATCCCGCACTCACCTGCCAAAACGACTGGGCGCCACATGGGCAGGCGGATCGGGACGAAGGACGTGGCGGCAGCCGTCGGCGTCTCGGTCACGACCGATCCCGGGCCAGGAGTCTGGTCCGACTGCTCAGGAAATGGGGCCCTGCCCACTGGTGGCACGGGCATCGGTTACTTCGCCGCCCCGACTCTGACCTCGGAACGGCGAAGTACCACCGGTACAGGCGGCCGTCACTACCGGCCGCCGGCACGGTCCGCCAGGACCGTGCCCAGTGAAAAGGGAGGAACCTCGTGGAATCGAGAACCAGGCGCCTCGCCGTATCGAGCATAGCCGCCCTCGCCGCGGCGGCAGTGGGAGCACGGGCTCGTCGGGCGCCGACGGCAACACCCTGACCCTGTGGACGCACAACGCCGGCAACGCCGCCGAGTACGGCGTCGTCAAGCAGACCGTCGAGACTCGGGGTCGGCTTCGCCGCCGAACTCGGGGCAGCCGCAGCCGCAGCCGCAGTAGCCGGAGCGTCGGCGGTGGCCGCACGGGCGGCGGGCGGAGTGGCGGAGTAGCCCACTCGGTGTATTCGCCGCGGGTCGGCGTCCACTGTCCGCAAGAGGCGCTCGGCGTCCTCGGCCGACATTCGGTCGGCCGGGTTGCCGGCGAGCAGACCCTGGATCAGCGGGGTCAGCGGTCCGGCGCGTCGCATCTCGGGAGCCGGTTCCGTGGCAAGGGCGTACATCGTCTCCGGCACCGTGTCCCGGAGGAATGGCGGGCGAGGAGATCGTCGTGGGCGCGCCACACGGTGGCCATGCCGCCTCGGCCGATACGGTCGAGGACGCGGTAGCGGTCGGCGATCAGCCGTCCTTGGTCGGACACCGTGGGTCCCTTTTCTCTGCTTCAGGAGCGATCCGGCCAGCGGCGCCACGGGGCTCCTCTGGCCAGCCGCACGCCCAACGGCCCCTCGCTTGCGGCCCCGACGACCGTGGTCAACGAACTCGCCGGTTCCTTCGCGTGCCTCCCCGAACAACTTCCCTGGCCGGCGGGTTCTACGGTGTTGCGGTCGCGGTAGAGGGCGGTGTCGTGGGTGACGGGGCCTGCCGCCCTGGCTGCCTTTCTTCCGGCGGTCGGCGGTCGGCGACCTGGTCCTTCTTCTCCGGGGTGACCGCCTTGACACGGCGTCCCCTCCGCGGGACCGCCCGAGCAAGGCGGCCTTCGGCCGGGCCCTCCGTCGGCGGCGGATACGTCGGCGTCCGGAGCGGACTGGATCGTCGCCGTCCTGCCCGCCTTGTTCCACTGCCTGCTGCCGGTCACCGAATGCCTCCGCGCCTCTGGCAGGCTGAGCGCGTGACGTCAGGGACCGCCGAGGAGTTCACCGCCCACCGCCCCAGGATGTTCGGCTTGGCCTACCGGTTGCTCGGCTCCGCCGAGGAGGCGGAGGACGCGGTGCAGGACGCGTATCTGCGCTGGAGCAGAGCCCACCGTGCGGCGATTGATCACCCGGGGGCCTGGCTCGCCAGGGTGGTCACCAACCTGTGCGTCAACCGGCTCACCTCGGCCCGCGTGCAGCGCGAGGAGTACGTGGGACCGTGGCTGCCGGAACCGGTGCTCACGCAGGACGGTTCGCTCGGCCCCCTGGAGTCCGCCGAGCAGCGCGACGCCGTGTCGACGGCGCTGCTGGTGCTGCTGGAGCGGCTCACGCCGACGGAGCGTGCGGTCTACGTTCTGCGCGAGGCGTTCGGCTACCGGCATCGGGACATCGCCGGGGTGCTTGACCTGAGCGAGGCCAACTGCCGCCAGCTGTACCGCAGGGCGGTCCAGCGGGTGGCGACGCCCGAGGCTCGTTTCACACCGGGAGCCGAGCGGCAGCACGAGCTCGTCGAGTCCTTCGTCAGGGCAGCACGCCAGGGCGACCTGGCAGGACTGGAGAAGCTGCTCGCCAAGGACGTCACCTGGTGGAGCGACGGCGGCGGCAAGGTCACCGCGGCGCGGCGCCCCATCGTCGGCCGGGAGAAGGTCATACGCTTCCTGATGAGCGGCATGCGGCGGTTCTCGGGCGACTGGGACCTCGTGGTGGAGGAAGTCAACGGGGCGCCGGCGCTGGTGGCACACGCGGCGGAGCAGCTCATCGCCGTCGCCTCCTTCGAACTGCGCGACGGCGTCATCGCCCGGGTCCGGGTCGTCTTGAACCCGGACAAACTCGTGTTCGCGGGTCGGCAGTCACCCGCGACGGCTTCCGGGGCGTGACCCAGGGGCGGGTGCGGTCACGAGGAGGCTGTCACGTCTTCGGGCGCTCGTCGGTTCTCAGTGGTGGGCGTGCGCTCCACCGGGGAGCGCACGCCCACCGAGGAAGGACGACTGCGATGACCACGATCCTGGTGACCGGTGGAACCGGAACGCTCGGCCGGCTCGTCACCGAGCGACTGCGCGCGGACGGGCACGAGGTGCGCGTGCTGAGTCGCCACTCCCGGCCGTACGCCGTGGACCTGCGCGAAGGCAAGGGGTTGGCCGCAGCCGTCGCGGACGTGGACACGGTCGTGCACTGCGCGACCGCGCCGCGCGGCGGTGACGAGCAGGCGGCACGCCATCTGATCGAGGCGGCCCGCCAGGCCGGGGTACGGCATCTGGCGTACATCTCGATCGTCGGCGTCGACCGGGTGCCGCTCGGCTACTACCGGACCAAGCTCGCCGTCGAGAGGCTGATCGAGGAATCGGGACTCGGCTGGACCGTGCTGCGCACGACACAGTTCCACGACTTGGTGCTGCAGTTCCTGCAGGGCTCGGCGAAGCTGCCGGTCATGCTGCTCCCGGCGGGGGTCGCCGACCAGCCGATCGAGGTGGCAGAGGTCGCCGCCCGGCTGGCCGAGCTCGCAACAGGGGCGCCTGCGGGGCGGGTGTCGGACATGGGCGGCCCCGAGGTGCGTGCGTTTCCCGAGCTGGCCCGGGCCTATCTGCGCGCGAGCGGACGGCGCCGTTCCCTGTTGAGCGTGCGTCTGGCAGGCAAGACTTACCACGCGTTCCGGGAGGGTGGGCATCTGGTGCCGGAGCGGGCCGTGGGCCAGGGCACGTTCGAGCAGTTCCTGGCGGGGCGTTTCCCTACGCAGGGCTGACGCCCGGGGTGGGGCGCGTGCCAGGCGGCGTGGAGGCGTACCCCCATGAGCTGGGGGAGCCCCCAACGCGGGATCCGGATTCGGGCAGCGCTGGCCCGAGCTGGTGGAACGCATGCCGGGCTGCGCCGCTTACGCGGCGGCCTGACCAGCAAGGTGCACCTCGCCGCCGAGCGGACGGAGGGCTCAGGAGCCGGTCGGCACCGACGCGGGTGCGGTGGGGATCGGCTTGTCGGGCATGGTGCAGATCGCGGCGTTCAGCAGGTCCTGGTCGGCTGCGCCGGACTTGGGGTCCGCGATGCCGAAGACGGTCGTGGCGAAGACCGAGACGGTGCGCCGCCCGGTGCTGTCGGTGTAGGCCCAGCTGGAGTAGCCGGGGACCTGGCCGTCGTGGCCCCAGACGGTGCCACAGGGAGGGACCACCTTCTTCTCCAGGCCGAGACCGTGGCGGTTCGGGTTGCCGCTCTCCTCCGCGACGGTGGTCTTCGTCTCCTTGAGCTGGGCGGGCGGCAGGAGCTTGCCGGACATCAGCGCGGTGTCGAACCGGGCCCAGTCCTGCGCGGTGGAGACCATGCCCCCGGCGGCCCATTCCGTGTAGTTGGTGTTACCTGGAAGGCTGAGCCGCCACCGCCGTCCGCCACCGGCGTGCGGGCAAGCCTCAGCCGGTCGCCGCAGCCCGCAATCCGGTGACCTGCTTGAAGCCGAGAAGGTGTGCGGTGCGCACCGTGCCGGGGTGGTGAACATGCGGCGCACACCGCCGGGTGGTGCAATGGGAAGGTGGCGGCGGCCGTGGGTGGAATCGCACCGCAGCGAGTACCTCCCCGTCGCGGCCGTGGTCGGTCGCGGCCTTCGGCGGACCGTATCGCTGCCAAGATGCATCCCCGTGGGGTGGCGAACGAGGCGGACGCCCGAGTCGCGGGCCCCGGGCAGGCCGGAAACGGGTTGGTTCGCCCTTGACCCGCTCCGCTCGGACAACGGTTGGACTCTCCACTGGACGCGGTGCCACGTACAGCCGCGTCGGCCGTGCCCCCGACCGGCAGGAGGTTCCATGCACAGGGACTCCGGGGCGCACGGTCGTCTCGTACAGCGATGGTTCGCACGGCTTGCGCTGGCGGCCGGGCTCGCCGCGGTGATGGTCCTTCTCGTGTTCGCCGGAATCAAGAGCATCGCGCTCCTGGGCGCGGGGCTGGCCGGGCTGGCCATATCGGCGGCGAGCCTGTGGTGGGCACTGACCCAGCGGGGAATCCGCAGACTGCTCGCCTTCACCCTGGCCGCCGTCGCCCCGCTCGCGGTGCTGGCGCTCTACGCATGGGCGGAGCTGCTGTGGGTCGTACTCGTCTCCCTCGCCCTGTGGGCCCTCGGGGCCGCCGTCGGCGGAGCGGCCCTCAGCAGGGACCGCGAGCCGGCCGGGCCCCCGGAGACGCGGACTGCTCCTCCCGAACATCCCTTCCTCATCATGAATCCACGATCAGGGGGTGGAAAGGTGGGGAGGTTCCACCTCAAGGAGAAGGCCGACGCGCTCGACGCCGACGTCCTCCTGCTGGACACAGCTCATCAGCAGGACGTGGTCGCGCTCGCCGACAAGGCAGTCGAAGGCGGCGCCGACCTTCTCGGAGTCGCGGGCGGTGACGGCACACAGGCCCTGGTCGCCGGGGTCGCCGCCAGGCACGGCATTCCCTTCATGGTGATCTCGGCCGGAACCCGCAACCACTTCGCCCTCGACCTGGGCCTGGACCGGGACGACCCGTCGACCTGCCTGGACGCGCTCACCGACGGCGTCGAACTCCGCGTCGACCTCGGTTTCGTCGGCGAGCGAGCCTTCGTCAACAACGCGTCCTTCGGCACCTACGCAGCCGTGGTGCAAAGTCCCGCCTACCGCGACGACAAGGTCCGCACCATCCTGCAGACGCTTCCCGACCTGCTGACCCACCGACGCGGTCCCCGTCTGGCCGTCCGCGTCGCGAACAGGGCCATCGACGGACCCCAGGCCGTGCTCGTCAGCAACAATCCCTACCGGATGGGAGACCTCGCCGGCCTCGGACGCCGTGAGGTCCTGGACTCAGGCACCCTCGGAGTTCTGGGCGTCAACGTCGACAACGCCGCGCAGGCAGCCGAGTTGCTCGCGGGGAAGAACGCGCCCGGCCTCACCAGCCTGACCGCCCAGGAGGTCGTCATCGACGCGGACGAACCCGAGATCGAGGCCGGGGTCGACGGTGAGGCACTGACCCTGCCGACGCCCGTACGATGCACGATCCACCCCCGGGCCCTGCGCGTACGCGTACCACGCAACCGCCCTGGCGTGCCCCGGGCGAAGGCCCCCATGGACTGGCGGCGGCTACGGAAGCTGGCGCTGAGCTGAGCGCCTGGCCGCAGTGCTCAGCTGCGACCTCGAGACCGGGGCCGGGGTCTCTCGCCCCAGGCCCGCTCCCGCCCGACATCGCTCCACCAATCTCGCATCCGCCACCCTCGTATCCACCAACCCTCGTATCCACCAAACCTCGCATCCGCCAATCAGTTGATCCCTATGGCGGGTCGCGGATCCATCCTCCGGGGCCGCTGGGACGATTCGCCCATGGCTCCCAGGACAGGCACTGCCGAGAGTTCGGCAACGGCGCGAATCGTCCTCTTGACACTCGCGGCAGGTCAGTTCCTGATGGCGCTGGACAGTTCGGTCATGAACGTCTCGATCGCGACGGTGGCCGAAGACGTGGGCACGACGGTGACCGGTATCCAAGGCGCCATCACGGCCTACACCCTCGTGATGGCGATGTTCATGATCCCCGGCGGCAAGGTGGGGGAGCTGATCGGCCGCAAACGCGCGTTCATGATCGGCTGTGTCGTCTACGGCTGCGGCTCCCTCACCACGGCGCTCGCGCCGAACCTGCCCGTGCTGCTGCTCGGCTGGTCGTTCTTCGAGGGGATCGGGGCGGCACTCATCCTGCCCGCGATCGTGGCGCTCGTGGCGAGCAACTTCGCCACGGAACGCCGTCCCGCCGCCTACGGTCTCGTCGCTGCCGCAGGGGCTGTGGCGATCGCGGTCGGGCCGATCATCGGGGGCGTCGCGACGACGTACTTCTCCTGGCGGTGGGTCTTCGCCGGCGAGGTCGTGATGGTGCTCGGCATCCTGGTGCTCGCCGGCCGCATCGCCGACGCGCCGATCGGCGAACGCCCTCGCATCGATCTCGTCGGCGCCGTGCTGTCCGCGCTCGGGCTCGGGATCTTCGTCTACGGCGTCCTTCGCTCGGACGAATGGGGCTGGTTCCGGCCGAAGCCCGACGCGCCCTCGTGGCTCGGGGTCTCGCTGGTCGTCTGGCTGATGCTGGCCGGTCTGCTGCTGATCTGGCTCTTCCTGCGCTGGGAGGCCCGCATGGTCGAGCGGCGCAAGGAGCCACTCGTCGATCCGGGCATGCTGCACAACAGGCAGCTCACCGGCGGACTGACGATGTTCTTCTTCCAGTACCTCGTTCAGATGGGCGTCTTCTTCGTCGTACCGCTCTATCTGTCGGTCGCCCTGGGCCTGTCCGCGCTCAAGACCGGTGCCCGCATCCTGCCGCTCTCCGTGACCCTCCTGGCAGCCGCCATCCTGATCCCCCGCTTCTTCCCGGACGTATCGCCACGGCGGGTGGTGCGGCTCGGGATCCTCGCGTTGCTCGCGGGCGCGGTGGTCCTGATGGCCGCGCTCGACGCGGACGCCGGCGCGGAAATCGTCACCATCCCCCTCCTGCTGATCGGGCTCGGCATGGGCGCGCTGGCGTCCCAGCTCGGGTCGGTCACCGTGTCCGCGGTGCCGGAGGCACAGAGCGCGGAAGTCGGCGGCGTCCAGAACGCCGTCACCAACCTCGGCGCCTCGATCGGCACGGCGCTCGCCGGGTCGATCATGATCGCCGCGCTGACGACCTCCTTCCTCACCAGCGTGGACCAGAATCCGGAGATCCCGGCCGAGGTCAAGAGCCAAGCGACCGTCGAACTCCAAAGCGGCGCACCGTTCTTGTCGGACGCCCAGCTCAAGTCCGCCCTCGACGAAGCGGGCACGAGCACGGTGGTGACTCAGGCGGCACTCGACGCGAACGCCGACGCCAGGATCGACGGTCTGCGCGCCGCACTCGCCGTCCTCGCCTTCACCGCCCTCCTCGCGCTGTTCTTCACGTCACGGATCCCGAAGACCCAGCCCCGCTGAACGAAGCCGTCGCAGCGGACGGCCTGAAGCAGGAGAGGACGCCCAGCTCATCCTGCCGCCCGTCAACAGTGAACGGGAAACCCCGCGAGCACGGTGACGGCGCGGGCCCGATCGGGACGGCGGCGGCCTTCCGTCTCCCTCTGGCGGAAAGCGGCACGGCAGGCACCGGCTCGGGCGCGTAGCCCGACCGTGTGACGTACCGCGCCGAATTCGGTGGCACGGCGTGCCGGTCGGTCTCGCCCGCGGGGCAGGGTGCTTTCGTCTGGGGGCCGGGTGTGCCACGGCTCCTGTGTCTGTCCTGGCGGCCGGCCGAGTCCCGGCCTTCCTCATACGCGTCGCCCGTTTCCGGCGGGCGTGCCGTCCGAAACGCCCAAGGAGAGATCGTGGTGGCAGCAAGAGTCGAGAACCGCGGGACGACGTCCGCGCAGCTCCTCAAGGGCCAGAAGGCGTTGGTGACCGGTGCCAACTCGGGCATCGGCCTGGCGACCGCCGTCGCCCTGGGCCGGGCCGGAGCGGACGTCGTGGTGAACTACGTCGTCGGTGCGCACGAGGCAGAGAACGTCGTGAAGGAGATCGAGGGCTTCGGGGTCCGCGCCTACGCCCACGAGGCCGACGTGTCCGACGAGGACCAGGTGACCGCCATGGTCGCGCGGATGGTCGAGGAGTTCGGCACCATCGACATCATGGTGGCCAACGCGGGCCTCCAGCGGGACGCAGCCGTGACGGAGATGACGCTCGCCCAGTGGCAGAAGGTCATCGACGTCAACCTGACCGGCCAGTTCCTGTGCGCACGGGAGGCCGCCAAGGAGTTCATCCGGCGCGGCGTGGTGGAGGAGGTGTCCCGTTCGGCGGGAAAGATCATCTGTATGAGCTCGGTCCACCAGATCGTCCCGTGGGCGGGGCACGTGAACTACGCCTCCTCCAAGGGCGGTGTGGGCATGCTGATGCAGACCCTCGCCCAGGAGCTCGCCCCCAAGCGGATCAGGGTCAACGCGGTCGCACCCGGCGCCATCCGCACGCCGATCAACCGCGACGCCTGGTCCACGCCCGAGGCCGAGGCCGACCTCCTGCGCCTGATCCCGTACCGCCGCGTGGGCGACCCGGACGACATCGCCAACGCCGTCGTCGCCATGGCGTCCGACCTGCTCGACTACGTCGTCGGCACCACCCTCTACGTCGACGGCGGAATGACGCTCTTCCCCGGCTTCGCCACCGGAGGCTGACCACCGATGCAGGATCACGTCACGCCCCGCCGGGTGGTGATCCTCGGCGGGGGGTTCGCCGCGCACGCCCGGGAACGGCAGCAACGGCTCACCTTCGCACTCGTCGGCGCCGGGCCGACCGGTGTCGAAGTCGGTGACGGCGCGTTCGGTCGCGCGCGTCCGGCGATCTCCCGTATCTGTCCCGCGGCCGGGCCGAAGGCGCCTCCGCCTCCCTGAGGACGGGCCCTCGCCGGCCCTCTGCGGGCGTCCTCCGCATCCTGTCCTTCTTCAGCCCCGCCACTCCCGCAGGGCAGACCATCGAGGCGCACATGCTCAGCACCGCTGCCCTTCTGGCGAACAGCACCCCGGCCCAACTCCTGCCGGCGCGGGAACTGATGGCCTTCACCCTGGCCTCGCACATCCTGCTGGTCCCGTTCGGTGTGGCACTGCCGTTCATCACTCTGCTGATGCACCACCGGGGGCTGCGTCGCAACGACCCCGTCGCCCTCCTGCTCGCCCGGCGCTGGTCGGCGGTGATGGCCGTTCAGTTCGCCATCGGCGTCGTCACCGGCACCGTGCTGTCCTTCGAGTTCGGTCTGCTGTGGCCCGGCATGATGGGCCGCTGGGGAGACGTCTTCGGCCTCGGGTTCGGCATCGAGGCGTGGGCGTTCTTCCTGGAGGCCGTCCTGATCGCGATCTACCTCTACGGCTGGCGCCGGCTCAAGCCCTGGACCCACTTCTGGCTCGCCGTACCGCTGCCGCTGGCCGCCCTGATGGGGGCGTTCGGCATCATCGCGGCCAACTCCTGGATGAACACTCCCCAGGGGTTCAGCCTCGACGCCCAGGGCAAGCCGATCCACGTCGACGTACAACAGGCGATCTTCACACCGATGTTCGGCCCGGAGTACTGGCACTTCGTGGTCGCGATGCTTCTGACCGCCGGTTACGTGGTCGCCGGTGTGTACGCGGTCGGCTGGCTGCGCGGGCGCCGTGACCGCTACCACCGGCTCGGCTTCACCGTGCCGTTCACGGTTGCCGCGATCCTCACTCCGGTCCAGTTCATGCTCGGTGACTCCGCCGCTCGCGCCGTCTTCCACAAACAGCCGATCAAGTTCGCCGCCACGGAGATCGTCTGGAAGACCGACACCCACGTACCGGAGTACATGTTCGGGCGCCTGCATCCCGACGGGACGATCTCCGGCGGCCTCAAGATTCCCCAACTGGACTCGATCCTCGCCGGATTCAGCCCGGACACGAAGGTGACGGGCCTGTCGTCGGTCGCGGCGAGCGACCGCCCGACGGCGACTCAGGCCACCATCGCCCACTGGGCCTTCGACATCATGGTCACCGTCGGCAGCGTGCTGATCCTGCTCGCGCTCTGGTACGCCTGGTGCTGGTGGCGGCACCGGGACAACCCGCGCAGCCGCTGGTTCTACCGCTGCGGCGCGCTCGCGGGAGTCGCCTGCCTGGTCACCGTCGAGTGCGGGTGGATCACCACGGAGGTCGGCCGCCAGCCCTGGATCGTGTACCACCACATGAGGGTCTCGGAGGCGGTGACCAGCACGCGCGCCGGATCGCTGTGGGCGATGCTCGGCATCGTCATGGTCGTGTACGCGGCTGTCTTCGGCGCGTTCCTCGCGGTCGTCCTGAAGATGCGCACCCGCTGGCGCATCGCCGACGAGGGCTCGGCCGCCGCGCGCGCCGAACTGCCGCCGGAGACCGACACCCCCTACGGGCCCAGAAGCGAGCCCGAGCCCACAACCACCGGGGCCGCGCCGGGTGGCGGGTCCGGCCGTACCTCTGGCGGTGCGTCGTGATGGCCGACTTCATCGCCTGGGTGATGGTGCTCGCGATCGCCGCCTACGCCTGTGCCGGGGGCACCGACTACGGCGCGGGCTTCTGGGACCTCCTGGCCGGTGGCGCGGAGCGCGGCAAGCGGCCCCGCTGGCTGATCGATCACGCCATGGCACCGGTGTGGGAGGTCAACAACGTCTGGTTGATCTTCATTCTGGTGATCATGTGGACCGGCTTCCCGACGATGTTCCAGGCCGTCTTCTCCGCGATGTGGCTGCCGCTCGCCCTCGCCGCCGTCGGCATGGTGCTGCGCGGCGCCGGGTTCGCCCTGCGCAAGCCGACCCGCCGCCTGGCCCAACAACGGATCTACGGCGCGGTGTTCGCCGTCTCGTCGCTGCTCACGCCGTTCTTCCTCGGGGCGGTGCTCGGCGGCATCGCCTCCGGTCGGGTCAAGGTCGGCACGACCGCCTCCGCGGACGCCTGGGCCAATGGAACCTCCGTCCTCGTGGGACTGCTGGCCATCGCCGCCACCGCGTTCCTCGGTGCGGTCTTCCTCGGCTCCGACGCCCTGCGGTTCGGTGCGGACGACCTCGTCGACTACTTCCGCCTGCGGGCGATGATCGCCTTCGGCGTGGTCGTCGTCCTCGCACTCATCGGTCTGCCCGTCACCCACGACGACGCCCGGTACGTCTGGGACGGCCTCACCGGGGGCCTGGGACTGCTGCTGATCATTCTGGCCGCGGTCTGTGGTCTGGCCACGGTGCTGCTTCTGTGGCGCCGGTCGTACGGCTGGTCCCGCCACACCTCGGTGGCGAGCGTCGCCCTGGTCGTCGGCGCCTGGGGCTGCGCGCAGCGGCCCTACGTGCTGCCCACCTCGCTGACGGTGGCCGAGGCGGCCGGGGCCGCTCACACCCTGCGCTGGCTGATGATCGTCACGGGCATCGCGATCGTGCTGATCGGTCCGGCGCTGGTGCTGCTCTACCGGCTCGACACGATGGGTGAGCTGGAGGAGCTCACCGACGCCGACACCCGGGCCGCCAGAACGCCCGGCGACGACCTGTAGCGGCGCTCTGCCGGTTCATCACGCAGCGATGGAGCCCCCGTCAGCTCAGCCGTCAGCTCAGCCGGGCGGCGATGTGGTCACCGACCCGCAGGGCGTTGGCGATGGCGGTCAGCGACGGGTTCACCGCGCCGATGCTGGGGAAGAAGCTGGTGTCCACGACGTAGAGGTTGTCGAGGTCGTGGGCCTTGCAGTTGACGTCGAGGGCCGAACTCCGTGGGTCGTCGCCGAACCGCACGGTGCCGGCCTGGTGCGCGGTGGCGCCGATCGGCATGCCCTTGTGCAGGTAGATGCTGTGATCCAGCAGGTGGTGTTCGTGCATGCCCAGGTGCCCGAGCATTCCCCGCAGCTTGTGCTGGAGGCGCTTCAATCCGGCGGTGTTGTTCTTCTCGTCGAGAGCCAGGTGGATGGCGTCGTCCTTGTCGAGGGTGACCCGGCTCTCGGGCAGGGGGAGGTCCTCCCCGCACAGCCAGAAGTCGACGGCATGGTGCGCCAGTACCTCGAAGGGCATGTCGGGCATGACGGCGCCGGCCCAGCGCGGCGCCTCGCCGTGGATCTGGTCGGCGTCCGACTTGCCGAGCATCTGGATGCCGCCGAGCGGATACTCCCAGTCGTCCGCGCCCAGGTACCAGTCGTTCAGCGCCAGCGTCTTCTGGAATCTGGTGGGGTTCGGTTCCTTCGACACCGCCATCAGCGCCAGGTTGTTGTGGCGCATGTAGTGGCGTCCCACCACGTCCGAGCTGTTGGCCAGGCCGCCGGGGTGCTGGTCGTTGGCCGAACGCAGCAACAGGACGGCGGAGTTGACCGCGCCGGCGGCGACCACCACGATGTCGGCGCCGAATACCTCGGTCGCTCCGTTCTTGAGCTCGGCGACGACCTTGGTGACGGTGCGTCCGGTCGGGTCGGTCTCCAGGCGGCGCACGTGGGCGTCGGTCACCATCGTGACGTTGTCGTACTTCAGCGCCGGGTCGACGCAGATCACCTGCGCGTCGGACTTCGCACCCACCAGGCAGGGGAAGCCGTCGACCCGGTCGCAGCGGATGCAGACGCTGTCGTGGGTGGCCCGGCCGTGCTCGTCCTGGGTGAGGTTCACGCCGATCGGCAGGTGGAAGGGGTGCAGGCCGGCCTTCCCCAGGTCGTCGCTGAGCTGCTGGATGCGCGCCTCGTGCTCGACCGGCGGGTAGGCGTACTGCGCGCTGGTCGGCCCCCCGGTGGGGTCCTCGCCGTGCCGGCCGTGCACCAGGTAGAGGTGCTCGGCCTGGGTGTAGTACGGCTCCAGGTCCTCGTAACGGATCGGCCAGGCAGGCGAGACGCCGTCGTGGTGGCGCAGTTCGCCGAAGTCCTCGGGCCGGAGCCGGAAGAGCGCGGCACCGTAGAACTTGGTGTTGCCCCCGACGTAGTAGTTGACCTCCGGGGGGAACTGGTCGCCGTGCTTGTCGTACCAGAACTCGGGGGCACGGTACTTGCCCTTGACGAAGACGGCGGTGGAGTCCCAGTTGTCCCGCTCCCGTGGCAGGTAGCCGCCGCGTTCGAGGATCAGGACCCGTTTGCCGGTGGGGGCCAGCCGGTGGGCGAGCGTACCGCCGCCCGCTCCCGTACCGATGATGATGACGTCGTAGTGCTGATCGTCGGCCATGAGAGGGTCCCGTTCTAGGAGTCAGGCAATCGGGACATTCGGCGCTTATTTCCAAACTATCCGGCGGGTCGGGTGGTGGCGACCCGACAGGGGGCGAACGGGTGTGCGATCACCTGCTTCTGTGCAGGGCGCGCACCGCCGCCTCGACGATCGCCTGGGGGGCGGCCGTCGCGTCGACGGTCAGGCCGGGCTCGTCGGGCCGCAGCGGTTCGAGGGCGGCGTACTGGGAGTCCACCAGCCGGGCGGGCATGAAGTGGTCCACACGGCCTGTGACCCGTCGGTCGGCGGTCGCTCGATCGAGCGCCAGACACAGGAACCACACGCCTGCTCCCGCCCTGCGAAACAGATCCCGGTACTCGTGCTTGAGGGCCGAGCACGCCACCACCCCGCCCCGGCCGGCGTCGGTCGCCTCCCGGATCCAGTCGGCGAGGGACCGCAGCCACGGCCGGCGATCCTCGTCGTCGAGTGGGTGACCCGCGGCCATCTTGGCGCGGTTCGCGGCCGGGTGGACGTCGTCCGCCTCCAGGAAGGGCACCATGAGCCGCTGCGCGAGCAGCGGTCCCACGGTGGACTTGCCCGATCCCGAGACACCCATGACCACCACGACCGTGGGCGCCGCGGTCACAGCACGGCGATCGGGTTGACCGGCGAGCCGGTGGCGTCCGGGAGCCTCAGCGGCGCGATGACGCAGAGGAACGACCAGCGCCCCTCGGCCTCGCAGACGGGCTCCAGGTCCTCGAACTGCAGGTAGTCCAGCAGGTGAAGGCCCATGGCGTGGACCGCCAGCACATGCACGGGGAAGCCGACGCCCTCGGTGGAACTCGGAGCGGTGTCGTTGTTCCCGTCGCCGCCGAGCACGGCGACCCGCCGCTCCGCCAGGAACTCCAGCGCGGACGGATGGAGCCCCGCGCGTGCCTCCGCCGCGTGCCACGCGCCCAGTTCGGCACGGCGTCGGCGGTGGCCGACCCTGACGAACAGGAGGTCGCCCTCGCCCACGCGGACGTGCTGGGCGGTCTCGGACGCGATGAGGTCGTCGGCGGTCACGTGATCACCCGGTTCGAGCCAGGGCACGCCGCGCAGCCGCGGGATGTCCAACAGCACCCCCCGTCCGACGATCCCGTCGCGCGCCACCTCGATGGAGAGCGTCGTGGCCCCGTCCGCCGTGACGCTGCTCGCGGACACGCCGCCGTGCAGCGTGCCGTCGTAGATGACGTGACACAGGGCGTCGATGTGGCTGTCGGCGTCGCCGTGCACGTTCATCGCGAAGCTGTCCCGTGCGAAGTGGAGCCCGCTGGAGGCGTCCTCCTCCGGCTGCCCGCTCATCCTGTGCTTCGCGGGCTCCGGATTGTCCGGACCGGGCAGCGTCTCCACCGGCGCGGCGAGCGTGACCGTCCGGCCGGTCCGCACCTCGCGGGTGGCGGCCAGCACGCGGGCGGGAGTGAGCGCGGCCAAGGCGCCCCGGTCACCCGCGGCCCAGGCGGCGGACGAGAGCAGGCGCCGGTACAGCACGCCGAACTCGTCCTCGGTCAGCGGCGGCGATCCTGCCGGACGGGGATGCACGACCACGGGTCAGCGCCTGTTCTCCGCGTCGAGCGCCTCGTCGAGGGTGGTGGCCGCCATGATGAGCGACAGATGGGTGAACGCCTGGGGGAAGTTGCCCAGTTGCTCCCCGCTCGGACCGATCTCCTCGGCGAAGAGCCCGACGTGGTTGGCGTAGGTCTGCATCTTCTCGAAGGTGTAGCGGGCCTGGGGCAGCCGCCCCGCCCGGGCCAGCGCGTCGACGTAGAGGAAGGTGCACAGACTGAAGGTGCCCTCCGAGCCGCGCAGCCCGTCCGGCGACGCCGCCGGGTCGTAGCGGTAGACGAGGCTGTCGGAGACGAGCTTGCGGTCCATCGCGTCGAGGGTGGCGAGCCAGGCCGGGTCCCTGGGGGCGATGAACTGGACTCTCGGCATCAGCAGCAGCGAAGCGTCCAGGACGTCGCCGCCGTAGTGCTGGACGAAGGCGCCCTCCTGCTCGCTCCAGCCGCGTTCCATGACCTGCTCCAGGATGGCGTCCCTGGCGCTGCGCCACTTCTCCACGTCGGCGGGTCTGCGGAAGTGGTCGGCCAGGCTCAGCCCGTGGTCGAAGGCCGCCCAGGCCATCACCCGGCTGTAGGTGAAGTCCTGGCGGCCGCCGCGGGTCTCCCAGATGCCCTCGTCCGGCCGGTCCCAGGCCTCGGCGAACCAGTCCAGCGTCCTGGTCAGCGTCTTCCATCCCCGGTAGGTGGCCTGCTGCGCGATCTCGCGGCCCTGGGACAACGCGTAGAGGGCCTCACCGTAGATGTCCAGCTGGAGCTGGTCGGCGGCTCCGTTGCCGATGCGGACAGGGGAGGATCCGCGGTAGCCCTCGAAGTGTTCGAGCGTCTCCTCGGGCAGGTCGGGGTTGCCGTCGACCCGGTACATCGTCTGGAGCGGCTCCTCTTCCTTTCCCTCGCGCTCCTGCAGCCTTTCGACCAGCCAGTGGAGGAAGGCGGTGGCCTCCTCGGCGAACCCCAGGTCCAGCATGGCGCGCACGGACAGCGCACTGTCGCGTACCCAGGTGAACCGGTAGTCCCAGTTGCGTTCTCCGCCGACCTGCTCGGGCAGGCCCATGGTGGCCGCCGCGATGAGGGCGCCGGTGGGGGCATAGGTCAGGAGCTTGAGGGTGATGACCGAACGGTGCACCAGCTCGGGCCAGCGGCCCCGGTAGCGGGACTGGTGCAACCAGGTCTGCCAGAAGAGGCCGGTGTCGTCGACCTGCGCGGTGAGCCCGTCGACCGTGAGGGGTGCGGGCGCCTCGCCGCCGGAAGCGCAGACGGTGAACACGGCGCCGCCCGACTCGCCGGCGCTCAGCGTCACCCTGCCGCGTACGTCCTGGCCGTCCCGTTCCAGAGGGAAGGAGGTCTGCAGGTGCGCGTCCATCCCCGGGGACCGGAACAGACCGGTGTTCTCGCCGAGTTCCAGCCGGTGCTCGGCCCGGCCGTAGTCGAAGCGCGGCCGGCACTCGAGCGTGAAGTCGACGGTCCCCCGCACGGCGCGCACGACGCGTATCAGGGTGTGACGGTCGGTGGCGGTGCGGGTCCGGTCCGGAGGCATGAAGTCGACGACCTCGCCCACCCCGTCCGGTGACATGAAACGGGTCACCAGAATGGCCGTGTCGGGGTAGTAGAGCTGCTTGCAGGTCGCGTCGGGGTGCTCGGGGGACAGCCGCAGGTAACCGCCGCCGTCGTGGTCGAGCAGGGCGGCGAAGATGCTGGGCGAGTCGAAACGGGGAGCGGCGAACCAGTCGACGACACCCTGCGAGGAGACGAGCGCGGCGGTCTGCAGGTCGCCCACCAGGCCGTGTTCGGCGATGGGAGGGTAGCGGTCCATGGCTGCTCCGAGTTCTCGGAAAGATCCCCCTACGTCCACTATCGGCCACTCGGGTGGCCCTTGCGCGTCGGAAGCGGTCAACGACGGCTCGCCCACGGCAGCCGGTGACGACAGCCCGCCGCGGCCGTGGGCTGTGGCCGGGCGACCGAAGCGACCGGGGGCCGCTGGAGCCGATCACCGCACCCGGCTTGCCGACCCCCACCCAGCGGGCGTTACTGGCCGGAGCCGGTCGGTCGCAGGTGGGCGAGCCCGGCGCTCGGGCACCGTGGCGCCTCGGTGGGTCCGTCGGACGAGCGAGGGAGGTTGTGCATGGAGATGATCCACGTCCGGCTGGTGAGCCCCTCTGATCTCACCCCCCGGGCGGTCGGGCTGCTGACCGACGACCGCTATGTCTTCAACCTGGTCGTCCTTCCCGAACTGGCGCACAACCCCGACGGCGACGCGATCGAGTGCGACATCCTGGCGGGCGCGGCCAACGCCGTGCTGCGCGGTCTGCGCGCACTGGAACTCGACCGTCGCGGATCCATCGTCATCGAGCCGGTCGAGATGGCCTTCTCCGGCACAGCGGCCGAAGCCGAGCAGCAGCAGCTCGGGGCGCTCGCGCACGCGCCGGTCTGGGAGGAGGTGGAAGCGCGGATTCGCGCCGAGGGCACCTATCTGCCGAGCTTCTACGTCTACCTGGTCATCGCAGGCGTCATCGGGGCGGCGGGCATCATCACCAACTCCCAGATCCTGATCGTCGCGGCGATGGTCGTAGGACCGGAGTACGGCGCCATCACCAGCGTTGCGCTGGGCATCGACCGCGGCAACGGCGCCAGGATCCGGCAGGGCCTGTTCGCCCTGACCGTGGGATTCCTGCTGGCCGTTGTGGTGACCTTCCTGTTCTCGTGGGCGATCCGAGCGCTCGACTTTCAACCCGAGGCATTCGACCTGGGCTTCAGGCCGGTCTCCACGCTGATCGACGCCCCCAACTTCTTCTCCGTGGTCGTCGCGGTGCTGGCCGGCATCGTCGGGATCATGTCCCTGACCCAGGCCAGGACGAGCGCGCTGCTCGGCGTCTTCATCTCGGTCACCACCATCCCGGCCGCCGCCGACATCGGCGTCTCCTGCGCGTTCTCCAGCTGGAGCGAGGCGCGCGGATCCCTGGTCCAGCTCCTGCTCAACATCGTGCTGCTGATCCTGGTGGGCGTGCTGATGATCAGATTCCAACGGGCTGTCTGGCGGCGCATCGGCCGTCGCAGCAGGCGCACGGGCAGCGGGTGACGCCGCCGTCGCCGTCCGGGAGACAGCACGAGCGCCCCGTGCGTCCACCGCCGCCTGCTACCGCCTGTGGCCCCAGCAGGCGAACCTGCCCGGCGATTCCGCCGGCCGGAACGTGTTGCGCTTGACCGGGCCGATGCGGGGTCGCACGCTCCCGACGGGAGGGCCGGCGCCGCAGGCCACCACTACGCCGGCGTCCGAGGACTCCGGCAGGCCGGACCGAGGAGGCCACACGTGCAGCAACGCCGCACCGGACGGCAACTGACCCTCCGCCACGGCACGCACCGTGCCGTCATCGTCGAGCTGGGGGCGGCCCTTCGGTCGTACGTGGTCGGAGAACGCACCGTGATCGACGGATTCGCCGAACAGGACCGGATCACCGGCGGACGCGGCCAGATCCTGGTGCCGTGGCCCAACCGGATCCGCGACGGCCGCTACCCCTGGGACGGACAGGATCTGCAGCTGCCGCTCACCGAGCCGGCCGGCGGCAACGCCATCCACGGGCTGCTCCGGTGGGTCGCATGGCGGGTCGTGGACGCGAGCGACCGCCGCGCCGTCCTGGAGGTTCCGCTGTGGCCGCAGCCGGGCTACCCGTTCCACCTCCACGTCCGCGCCGAGTACGCCCTGGGCGAGAGCGGGCTCGAAGTCACCGTCACCGCACACAACCTCGACGCGAGCACCGCACCCTACGGCTTCGGCCAGCATCCCTACGTCACCGCGGGCACCGCCGTCGTCGACCAGGCGGTGCTGACCGTCCCCGCACGGACCTGGCTGCGCACCGACGAGCGCGGCCTGCCGGTGGCCGCCGAGCCGGTCGCCGGGACCGAGTACGACCTGCGAACGCCGCAACCTGTCGGTGCGCTCCGGCTGGACACCCCTTTCGGCGACCTCGACCGGGACGCGGACGGTCGGGCGGTGGTGCGCCTGGCCCACCCGTCGGGCGCCTTCGGCACGGACGTGTGGCTGGGCGAAGGCGCCGACTACGTACAGCTCTACACCGGCGACACCCTGCCGCCGGGGGAGCGCCGTCGCGCGGTCGCCATCGAGCCGATGACCTGCCCCCCGGACGCCTTCCGCAGCGGTGCCGGGCTCGTCAGCCTCGGCCCGGGCGAGCAGCACACCGTCCGCTGGGGGATCACGCCGTGGGGAGAGTGACGGCACCACGCATCGAAAGGGCCACGTGTGACGACGAACCAGGTGCTCATCGGCGTGGGCCTGATCCTGGTGCTGGCCGTCGGATCGCAGATTCTGGCCGGCCGCCTGCGCATCCCCGCCCTCATCGTCCTGCTGCCGGTCGGCTTCGCCGCCGGCGCGCTGATCGACGACGTCGACCCCGAGCAGTTGCTGGGGGCGGCGTTCTCACCGCTGGTGTCGCTGGCCGTCGCCGTGATCCTCTACGACGCGGGCCTCGGACTGGACCTGGCGAGGCTGAAGGGCCACACCCGCCGCGTCGTCGTCCGGCTGATCTGGATCGGCGTCCTGATCACCGGGCTGCTCGGCACGCTCCTCGCCGCGCCGCTGCTGGGCATGTCCCCACGGGCGGCCGTCATGACCGGCGCGATCCTCGTGGTCTCGGGGCCGACGGTCGTCGGACCGCTGCTCGGCTTCGTGCGACCGAAGGACCGGCTCCAGCGCATCCTGATCTGGGAAGGCTCCCTCATCGACCCGGTCGGCGGCGTACTGGGAGCACTGGTCTTCCACGCGGTCGTCGCGAGCTCGGCCCACCACCTCGGCAGTGGGGCGGCGCATTTCCTGGCCAGCGTGGGCATCGGAGCGGCCGGAGGAGCGGCCGGGGCGGCTCTGCTGTGGGTGCTGTTCCGGGTGCTGCGGCTCGGCGAGGTCCTCGGCACCACGGCGCAGCTTGCCTCGGTGGTCGGTGTGGCGGCGCTCTGCGATGTCCTGCGCGACGACACGGGACTCATCGCCGCCGTGGTGATGGGCCTGGCCGTCGCCAACCTCCCCAGCATGGACGTACCCGCGCGTCGGCCGTTCTTCGAGACCCTGGTCAGCCTGATTCTCGGTCTGCTCTTCATCTCGATCTCGGCCACCGTCACCCCGCACTCGCTGCGCCATGTGTGGCTGCCCGCGCTCGGGCTCGCAGCCTTTCTGGTGCTGGTCGTCAGACCGCTGGTCGCGGTCGTGTCCACCCTCGGCACCGACCTGACACGCGGCGAGCGGGGCTTCATCGGCTGGATGGCGCCGCGCGGCATCGTCGCGGCCGCCACGGCTTCGACGTTCTCGGCGGGCCTGGTGGCCAAGGGGATCGGCGGCGCGTCGAAGATCCTTCCGGCCACGTTCGTGGTCATCGTCGCGACCGTGACGCTCTACGGCCTGACCGCCTCGCCCGTCGCCCGGCGCCTGGGCGTCGTGCGCCCGTCCCGCTCGCGGCCCCTGCTGGTCGGCGGCGACCCCTGGGTGGTCGACCTGGGCGTGGCCCTGAAGTCGGCAGGGCTGGAGGTGCTGATGTGGGCGGGGGAGGAGGAACAGCGCGAACGTATCCGGCAGGCGGGGATCGAGCTTGCGCCCGGTGAGCTGCTGGGCGCCGCCACGGGTGGGGCCGCCGAGCTGGAGGGCATCACGGCGGTGTACTTCCTCACCGCCGAGGACGACTTCAACGCACTGGCGGCGGTGCTTCTGCGAGGCAGTTTGGAGGGTACGGTCCACCGCCTCACCGCACCGGCCGACAGCCACGGTGTGGTGGCGCCGTTCATCGGCGGCGAGGTTCTGTTCGGCGCGGACCTGACCTGGCCGACGTTCTCCCGCAGGTACGAGGACGGGGCAGCCGTTCTGGGGCAGCCCGCCGACGACGCCCTACGGCCCGGCAGCGATCTGCTGTTCCTCGTGCGGAGGGACGGCCGCCTCGATCCGGTCACGGGAGGCAGCACGCCACTGCCCCGGCCGGGGGACACGGCCGTCCTGCTGGCCCCGGGCCGACGGGGTACCGAGAGTCCGCCGGAGTAGGCCGGCCGTGGGCTGTCGGCCGCCCGAACCCCGTGGTTCCCGGTGTCCGCGCACGTCACCCGCATGGACAGTCCCAGTGGCAGATCGACGTAGACCGGTGCTTGCTGGACTTGGCCGCCCGCTGGGGGTCCGCGCCAGGCTGCACCGGACGGGGGAGAGGACCGTCACCGGACGAGGACACACCGGCTGGGAGAGGAAGCGAGAGACCGCCCATGGAAAGGAAGCTTCAGGCGCTGCGCACTCCACGAGCCGCAGGACTGGTGGGGATCGTCTTCGCCCTGCTGCTCGCCGCGGCCATCGTTCTGATCCGCGTAGCGGTACCGGACGAGCCCGGCAACGTGGGCAACAGCTGGATCACCGACCCCTCGCGGCGGCGTACCGTACAGACGGCGCTCAACCTCATTCCCTTCGCAGGCATCTTCTTCCTGTGGTTCATGGGCGCCGTGCGCGCACGCATCGGAGAGGCGGAGGACCAGTTCTTCGCCATGGTCTTCCTGGGCAGCGGTCTGCTGTTCGTGGCGACTCTCTTCGGGGCCGCGGCGGCGGCCGGCGGCCTGCTGGTCACGGCCGACGTGTCCGGGGTCGGCTCCAAGCTCCAAGGGTGGTCATTCGGCCGTCACGTCACCTACAGCCTCCTGACGACCTACGCGATGCGCATGGCCGCGGTGTTCACCTTCTCCACCTCCACCATCGGGCATCGGCTCGGAGTCCTTCCGCGCTGGCTCGCCCTCCTCGGCTATCTCGTCGCTCTGACGCTGCTTCTCCTGACGGGCAGCATCGCCTGGTCCGAGCTGGTCTTCCCGCTGTGGGCTCTTGTCGTCAGCCTGCACATTCTGGTGGCCAGTTTCCGCCCGAGGCCCGGACCTGTCGGTGCGTCCTGACCGGTGCTCAGGAGCCGAGAATCTTGCTCTTCTGGACCTCGAATTCGGTCTCGGTGAGGACGCCTTGAGCCTTGAGCTCCCCGAGTTGCTTCAGTTGATCGATCTTGCTGTTCATGTCGACGGGCGGCGGGGCGGGAGCCGGCTCGGAGGACCTCACAGGCTGTGGCGGGGCCTCCTGGTCGTCCTGCCGGGCCCATCGCCCCTGCTGGCGGCGGGACACACGGTTCGACACGGCGGTGGCGGTACCGGCCACTACGGCTGTGCGGGCGACCCCGCGGAGGAGACCTGGCACGGCGAGTTCCTTTCTCGCAGGAGGCATGCGAGACGAACGGCATGCGAAATGGACGGCACGCGAACGGACGGCATGCGAAAACGGACAGCTCCCGTCCTTCGGCCGGTGGCGTACTACGTCGTCGGCGGTCGACCGGGGTCCGTGGCGTCCAGAGCGGCCAGGACGGCCGGCACCGGGATCCGTCCGGAGGCGACCAGCTGCGCGCCGCCGCGTCGCAGGGCGGCGGCGAAGGGCGCGGCCCACAGGTTCTCGTAGATCAGGATTCCGGCGGAGGAGCCGGGCTCCAGGGCGGCTCCCGCCTCCTCGATGTCGTCCTGGCCCAGCAGGCCGGAGGACGCACCATCGAAGACGGCCAGGTCCAGAGCTCCGTCACCGGTGAGGTCGGCGATCTCCAGGCCGGCCACGGATCCATCCGCTTCTTTTCTGACAAACATCAGATCGAGGATCCGGATGAGGCCGCGGTCCACCAGGTCGACGAGCATAGGAAAGCCTTCGCCGGTCATTCGGTTACCGGGGAACTCGACGACCACATAGTCGATCGGTCCCATCTCGACGAGTTCATCCTTCACGGCGTCACCCCTGGGTGGTCACGGAAGTCCCCTGTCATCGATTTTCATTGCATCACCGGACCGAAGTCGCCGCACCTCGGTGGACGGTGGCGCTGCGTCCTCCCGGCCTTGTCCCCTCTCTCCCTCATCATGGGCGCGACGACGCTGGACGACGCGCTCGACCGGCTCTCGGCCTGAACGCGGGAATCCCCGGTCCCTGTGGCAGCAACTCGGTGGTCACGAAGGACACCACGGCGGCCAGCACGATCACGGACACCGTCTCCGAGTTGCCCACCATGAGGACGACCAGCACCACCGTGCTGACGGGCAGCCGCAGCGCGGCGGCGCACGCGGCCGCCATACCCGCCGCCATGCCCGCTACGACGCCGAGTCCAGGCAGGGGCGACAGCAGGACGCCCACCGCTCCGCCCAGGAACAAGGAGGGGAAGGTCGGACCGCCGCGAAGGCTTCCCAGGCAGAGCGCGTACGCGATGCCCTTGAACGCGAGGACCGCCACCAGACTGCCGACCGACCACGCATGGGGGTTCCCGGCGAGTTGCGCCAGAGTGGCCTGGCCGGAGAGGGAGACCTCGGACGGCGAACGGCCGGTGACGACCGCGTAGAGAGCCGCGCAGCCCGCCGCGGCGAGAGCGCAGAGCACCGTGTTGCGCAACGGATGTGCGGACACGAAGCGCGCTGCGAACCGTCCGCCCACCATGACCCCGTGGACGGCTGCCCCGATGGCAACCGCCATCAGCGCCGACCACAGCACGTCCCCGGCGTCGAGGAGGGGCGGAGCGGGCAGTCCGATGTCGAGGCTCCCGGTCTTCAGCCCGGTCCAGTGGTCGAAGCCGGTGAACACGATGGCGCCGATTCCGCTGGACAGCAGGGCGGGGAGCATCACCGCGAACAGTTGCGGTCCGCCGACTCCGGCCACTTCCATGAGCATCACGGCCGCCACGAGCGGACTGCCGAAGATCGCGGAGATGGCTGCCGCGGCGCCGGCGGCGCCGAGCAGAGCCGTGCTCGCCTCGGTCGCGGGAGCGCGTACGAGATCCCGGAAAACCAGTGCCAGACCACCGCCGAGGGCGATCAGCGGCGCCTCGGGCCCGAGAACGGCACCCAGCGGCAGGCTGGCCAACGCGGCGAAGACCACACCGGGAACAGCGGCTTTCGACGCCCCTCCGGAGTGCAGACCCGCCGCCGGGATGTGTCCTCCTCGGCCCGGAAACCGCAGGACGACCAGGGCGACGACCACACCGGACAGCAGAGCCGGCGGAAAGGGCCACCACCATGGCGGATCCGCCCACCCGAGATCGTGCGGCCAGTCCACCCAGATCAGGTTCTCCAGCTGATGGAGCAGGACGAGAAACCAGAACGCGATCAACGACACCGGGATCCCGATCAAGCCGCAGAACACCAACGCCCGCCGGTACTCGGGCCGACGCAGCATGTTCCTCAACTGGTCGGCCTCTTGGGGCTGGTTTCCCGGAGCGGTCCCAGTCTTTCCGGGCTTCTGCTCGGTGATGGCTCTTCTCCTGAGTCTGCTTAGTCTGCCGGGTCTGCCGGGTCTGCTGCGTCTGCTGGGAGGCGATTCGGCCAGTGGCAGCGCGAGATTACCCATCAGGTCACGCGATATCGCTCCGAGCATTGCGGCTACGTCCCAAAACCCCTCCGGATGGACGCGCAGTGCGGGGGAAAGCGAATCCGCTGCGGGCGGGTCCGAGCCTCCTTTCTCGTGGCGGCTGCCACGTGCCCGGCCACCTCCTCCACGGCTCCACATGCGCCGGGGAGGGGATTGGGGTACTCCTCGAAGGAGAGAAGCACCGCGCTCGGCATGTCGGCGGCGTCCGGAGCATGCACGCCATCGGACTCGTTCACCGTCATCCACCGTCGTATCCAGCTTCGTACGAGACGGAGGCCGCCGCCATGCAACCAGTCGTCACCGTGGGTCTCGACGGTTCACCCGAGAGTCTTGCCGCCGCCCGCTGGGCCGCCGACGAGGCCGAGAAGCGCAGGCTCACGCTGCGCCTGCTGCACGCGTGGCCCCTGCTGGCACCGGAGCCCATGCACGCTTCCTCCGAGGTCGACCAGAACTACTGGGCGAAGCGTCTCGTGCACGCCGCGAGGGCCGAACTGCAAGCCCGCCACCCGGGCCTGACCATTGTCGGGAGCCTGGTCGCCGACGACGCCCGAAAGGCACTGCTCCAGGCGGCGTCGGAATCCGAGATGATGGTGCTCGGCTCACGAGGGCTGGAGACCGTCGAGAGCTACTTCCTGGGCGACGTCAGCATGCCGGTCGTGGCCCGGGCGGAGCGGCCGGTGGTACTGGTCCGCGCCGAAACCCCTGTGGAGGGAGCACATCCGGCACTCGTGAGCCGCGTGGTCGTGGCCCTGAAACTGCACGGAACCTCCGACGACCTGCTCGACTTCGCGTTCCACACCGCCGCGGCCAGGCAGGTTCCGCTGGTGGCCGTGCACGGCCGAAGCGTGCCGCTCCACGCGCGCGTTCCCTGGGGGGTGGACCACGACGCCACCGAACAGATGACGCGTGACGCGCAGAAGGAGCTGAGCACGGCCCTCCGCCCCTGGCGCGAGAAGTACCCGCAGGTGGACGTGGCCGACAGCATCCGTCTCGCAAGCCCCGCCAAGACCGTCGTACAGGCAGCCGAAGGCGCCGCACTGCTGGTCGTCGGCCGGCGGGCACACCGGCACGGTGTGGCGCCCCACCTCGGTCCCATCGCCCACGCCGCCATCCATCACGGGCGCTGCCCCGTCGCCGTAGTCCCCCATGACTGAGCCCGGCCACCACGGGCCGCCGCCCCCGCGCGCGGAGGTGTGCGAGACCCATACCGCGATCGTGTTCTTCGCCGGGGACCGCGCCTACAAGGTCAAGAAACCGGTGGACCTGGGATTCCTGGACTACACCACGCCGACGGCGCGCCAGGACGCGTGCGAACGCGAAGTCGCTCTCAACCGCCGCTTCGCCCCCGACGTCTATCTGGGCCTGGGCGAGTTCAGCAGCCCGGACGCCGAAGCACCCGAACCCCTGGTGGTGATGCGACGCATGCCCGCGGACCGGCGTCTCTCCCGCCTGGTACGAGGAGGCGCCGTCCTGGACGACGTCCTGCGGACCGTCGCCCGGCACCTCGCCGCGTGGCACGCGGACGCGCCCCGTGGCCGGGACGTGGACGAGCAAGGCACCCGGGACGCCCTGTCGTCGCGCTGGGAGGCCAGCTTCGCGCAGATCCACGCGTCGGCCGACGACGGCTCCGTGCCCGAGGGGATGACGGAGACGGAACAACTGGTGCGCCGCTATCTCGCAGGCCGCGAGCGGTTGTTCGCATCCCGTATCGAGCAACGGCGGGTGGTCGACGGCCACGGTGACCTGCTCGCCGAGGACATCTTCTGCCTGGACGACGGTCCCCGCGTCCTGGACTGCCTGGAGTTCGACGACCGGCTGCGCTACGTCGACGGCCTGGACGACGCCGCCTTCCTCGCCATGGACCTGGAACAGCTAGGAGCCCCGGAAGCCGCCGCGTACTTCCTGGCGCAGTACAGCGAATACTCCGGCGACCCCGCCCCCGCGTCACTGTGGCACCACTACGTCGCCTACCGCGCGTTCGTCCGCGCCAAGGTCTCCCTGATCCAGGCCCGCCAGGGAGCGCCCGGCGCGGCGGCGGTGACACGCAGGCTGATCTCGACGACGCTGCGCCACCTGCGCACCTCCGCCGTCGGCCTGACCCTCGTCGGCGGGCTGCCGGGCAGCGGGAAGTCCACCCTCTCCGGTGCGCTGGCCGACCGGCTGGGAGTCACCCTGCTCAGCAGCGACCGCGTCCGCAAGGAACTGGCGGGCATTCCCCCAGAGCAGTCCGCGGCGGCCGGCTACGGCGAAGGGCTGTACACACCCGAGTGGACCGCCAGGACCTACGCCGCCCTCCTGGACCGCGCGGCCGCTCTGCTGTCCGCCGGGGAGTCCGTCGTTCTGGACGCCACCTGGTCCGACACGGCACGGCGTGAAGCGGCACGGCGCGTGGCCGAACACACCAGCGCCGACCTGGTCGCCCTGCACTGTCACGTCCCGGACGACGTGTCAGCGGCCCGCCTGAGCACGCGCGCCCCCGGCGCGTCCGACGCCGATCTCGACATCGCCACCGCCATGGCGGCCAGGGAACCCGCGTGGCCCGAGGCCGTCGCCGTCGACACCAGCGGCCCGTTGGAGTCCGTGGTAGCCCGGGCACTGGCAGCCGTACGCCCCTGGGGCACCGGTCAGGCCCCGGTCTTCCGGCGCCCCTACATGGAGCCGGACTGACGGGAGCCGCATGACGCGGGCGGCTCCTCCGGCGGCGCCCTCCCGACCGGTACGTCGCGGCGCCGGGGTCAGCTGAGGGCATCAGCCGAAGAGTCGTCGGGCCCGGACTGTCGCGACTCGCCGCCTTCCGGTCCCCGGCAGCACCAGCCGGTCGCCCACCGGGTTGCTCAGGCTCCACCGCGAACGTCGGTTCCGTCGGTCTCCTTCGCGGTGACACCGCAGGCTCTCTCTTCGAGAATGCTCCTCGGGACGACTCGTGCACTGAGTCGATCGGGCACTCATGCGGTCCTTGCGGCCCCGTACCGGCTTCCACGGTTCTGTCCGGCGCAGTCGCCGACCGGGTGGCCACGCCGTCGCGGAAGGGGGACGCCCCGCTCCTGTTCCCGCGCCGAGTGACTGAACGTCAGAGTCCCTGTCGTGCCTGTGGCGGCCGGGCGCGGCGTCGTAGGCGGTGCGGGCGCCTCGGGCCGGGCGGTTGCGCATCGGCCGGACCGCAGAGCATTCGACGAGGAGGGCCCCTGCGCCGTACCGCGCCGACCCGTGGCAACCACGAGCGAGCCGTCTGGATCCTGCGTCCGCCGAGTGGCCACTGCGGACCGATTGGAGGGAGGCTGGAGGGGAGGTGATCCATGTTCCCCGACAGCGGTTTCGATCGCCGAGAGGGCTGCCACCAGGTCGGGTGACCAGCTGATGGGAGGAAGCCATGAGGGTTGGAGTGCTGACCGGCGGCGGTGACTGTCCCGGCCTCAATGCTGTGATCCGCAGCGTCGTCCGCAAAGGCGTACAGGAGTACGCCTTTGACTTCGTCGGCCTGCGAGACGGCTGGCTCGGCGCGCTCCAGGACAAGGTGGTGCCGCTCGACATCCCCAGCGTGCGCGGAATCCTCCCCCGCGGAGGAACCATCCTCGGCTCCTCCCGTACCAACCCGTTCAAGCACGAGGACGGCCTGCGGCGGGTGCAGGACACCCTTGCCGCGCACAACGTGGACGCGCTCGTCGTGATCGGCGGCGAGGACACGCTCGGTGTGGCCACCGCACTGAGCCGGCAGGGGGTCGATCTGGTCGGTGTTCCGAAGACCATCGACAACGACGTTTCCGGCACCGACTACACCTTCGGCTTCGACACCGCCGTCGGCATCGTGACCGAGGCCGTCGACCGGCTCCACACCACTGCCGAGTCGCACATGCGCACCCTGGTGGTGGAGGTGATGGGGCGGCACTCAGGGTGGATCGCGCTGCACGGCGGCGTCGCGGGCGGCGCCAACGTGATCCTCATACCGGAGCGGCCGTTCGACATCGATCAGGTCTGTGAGCGGGTGAAAAGCCGATTCGAGACCAACTACGCGCCGATCGTCGTGGTGGCCGAGGGAGCCGTCCCGCAAGAGGGACAGATGATGGTCAAGGACCAGATGCTGGACGAGTTCGGCCATGTGCGGCTGTCCGGCATCGGCGAATGGCTGGCCCGGGAGATCTCGGAGCGCACGGGCACCGACGCCCGCACCACGGTCCTGGGGCACATCCAGCGCGGCGGCACGCCGAGCTCCTTCGACCGGTGGCTGGCCACGCGCTTCGGTCTGCACGCCATCGACGCGGTCAAGGACGGTGACTTCGGCGTGATGGTGGCCCTGCAGGGTACGCAGATCGTCCGCGTTCCCCTCGCCGATGTCACAGAGAAGACCAAGCGGGTCGACCCGTCGCTGTACGACGAGTTCGAGGTGTTCTTCGGCTGACCGCCCCAGGCATCCGCCGGATCGCCAGCAGACCTGCTGGTCCGCCCTCAGCCGACGTGCGGAACGACCGCCACCGGACAGCGGGCGTGGTGCAGCACGCCGTGGGCGATGAACCCGAGTCTGCCCTCGACCGCCTGCGGATCGGTACGGCGGCCCACGACGAGCAGCTCCGCACTGCGGGACGTGCTCAAGAGCGCTTCCGCGGGGTGGAGCAGCACGACATCGGGACGGACCGTCACCCGCGGATACTTCTCCTGCCACGCGCGCAGGGCGTCGGAGAGCTGGAAGACCTCCTGGTCCTCCCAGGTGGCGCGGTCCTCCTCCGTCACCGCCAGCGTCCGGGGCGACACGGAGTCGGCAGGAAAGGCCCATGCCTGGACCACCCGCAGACCTGCTCCGCGTGCCTCAGCGGCCGAGAACGCGAAGTCCACCGTCTCGCTGACCGGGTGATGCGCGTCGAATCCCACCACCACCTGGGTGGCGCCGCGTGCCGAGGGCATCCCTCCCCCGAAGGCGCCGGCGTGCTGTCGGGGCACCAGGACAACGGGACAAGGGGCTGCCATGGCCGTCCGCAGGGCCACCGAGCCGACCGTGAGACCGTCGAAGCCGCCTGTGCCCCGTGTGCCGACGACGAGGAGCCCGGCGGTGCGCGCCGCGGCGAGGAGCGCCGAGGCCGGGGGGTCGTCGGCCTGTTCACCCCGTACCTCGAGGTGCGGGTAGCGGTCGCCGAGGTCGGCGACCGTCCGCTCGAGCATCCGCTCGCCCATGTGACGCAACCCGTCCACCGCCGGGAGCGGCACGGCGGTGCCCGGAAGCGGTGGGGAGGCATGTACCAGGCGCAGCTCAACGCCACGCAGCGTGGCCTCTCGCGCCGCCCAGTCGGCTGCCACCGAACTGTGCGCGGACCCGTCGATACCCGCCACCACAGGGTGACTCATCGTGTCCTCCTTCGCCCGGCGCGGACCTCCGCAGGAACCGGTCGGCCCATGCCGCTTCCCTTCCACTGTTCCACGGCGGGACGGCGACGGCGTCCGCACCGGGTGCGGAGCCCCGAAGGCCCTCGGCGGCCCGCACCAGCAACACCTGGAGGCAGTGACTCGCGCCGACGCTCCCTCGTACACGTTCACGTGGATGGCGTGGCTGACGGCCGGGAAGGGGCAGGACACCACGGTGCGGCGGACTTCCTCCTCGATGTCCTCGTCCGACCGCAGGAAGACCTTCAGCAGATCGGCGCGGCTGACGATGCCCTGGAGCATGCCGATGTCGTCGACCACGGGCAGACGCCTGACATGCCGGACGGCCAGTCTGCGACGCCTCGAAGCACCTCGTCTCGCCTCGTCAGGGAACCTCGCCCGCACCGTGGGGCGCGTACAGGTCGAGCAGTCGCACCCGGGCGGACCTGAGCCGGCGCGCGAGCACGCCGGAGACATAGCTACACAGCTCGTGATCCAGCCCCGGGTCTTTCGCGCACATCTCACGAACCGCCGCCGCGTCGAACTCGTAGGCACGCACCGGGCTGCCGGCCTCGGCCCCCAGATGCCAGTGATGGGGAGGGACCATCCAGGACCAGCCCAGCAGTCTTCCGGCACCGAGGGTCTCGACGACCACCGGCCGTCTGCCGGGCACTCGAAGGTCGAGAGCGACCGTGCCCGTGTGGATGATCCAGAAGCGGTCGGCCTTGCCGCCCTCGTCGAAGACGCGCTCGCCTGCCGCGAACGACACCTCGCGAGCGTGTGACATGAGCTGCTCGCGATGCTCCTCGGTCAGGGCGCCGAAAACTCCGGTCCTCGCAACCACGATGGCCGTCCCTTCTCCGCGACCCCGAAGTGGAGACGGGCTCCTGTCGGGTCACGGTCGTCTCGTCACGCGGCCGATGCGAAAGCCATGGCGGGGCGTGGGACCCAGCGGCGTCCTACTCCCGGCCGCATGACTCCACCATCGCCGCAAACCGGCGTGGCGCAACCTGGGCGGAGGCACTCCGAATGACGAGGCCGGCCGTTCAGGCGTACGCGGCGTCGCCGACGTTCTTCATGGCCGAGCACGCCGGCACGACAGCGAAGCCGTACGGGAAGTTCTTCTTTGCTTGCGGAGTGCGCGTCAACAGCGGTGCAGCAAGCCTCTCGCTGCGGTCGGTACCATCTGTTAACGTCCACTGAATCGATCTAGTTGGCTTCGCCGGCGATCAGTAGAAGGGCGACACGAGGATCCGTCGCTCTGCCTCCGCGGGACTGACGGGAACAGGCTCGTACCGACAGTGCCGTCGACGCTTCGTGTCATCGGCGTTGCGGCGCCCGCGAAGCGTGTCCGTGGTCAACGGGACGGCTACGGGAGTCGCTCGCGTCGCAGAGTGGGAGTACGAAATGGATTTGGTCGCACAACAGCGCAGTACCTACGAAGCGGTCCTCCGCCAGAACGAGGCGCCGTTCATCACCGAGCGGCCGGCGATGTTCAGCCCGGCCGCAGCCGCCCAGGACGAGGGCAACACGCGGGGCACGTTCGGCCGCTTCGCGCAGATCCTGCTCCCCGAGGAGTACACGGACTGGTGCGAGGAGAGCGCTGCCCACGTCGGGTCGTGCTACATCGGCGACTGGACCTCGCTGCACAAGGTGAAGGTGCACGGCCCGCAGGCGCTCGAGTTTCTCGGCAGGCTCGGGATGCGGGATCTCTCGCGTTTCGAGACCGGGCAGATCAAGCACCATGTGCAGCTCGACGAGAACGGCTGGATCGCGTCCGAGGGCGTGCTGTGCCGGCTCGGCCCGGAGGAGTTCGTCTACACCGCGGGCAGCTGCGACTGGCTGCTGTGGCAATTGGGCCAGGGCGGGTGGGACGCGGCAGCGACCGACGTCAGCCCCGACCGGTTCATCTTCGGCATACAGGGACCGGCGTCCCTGGCCACGCTGGAGAAGCTGACGGGAGACGATCTCCGCGACATCGGCTTCAGCCGCAGCAGGATGTCGCAGGTCGGCGGGATCCCGGTACGAGCCCTGCGCACCGGGATCTCGGGTGAGCTCGGGTACGAGCTGCACGGGCCGGCCGAACACGCAAACGAGATCTGGGCGGCGGTCGTGGCGAGCGGGCAGGACGTCGGCATCCGTCAACTCGGCTTCCGCGCCCAGCCCGTTCAGCACATCGAAGCCGGTATCGCGACCAACGGGCTCGACTATCTGCCGGCGTCGATCCTCACGCCGGGTGCACCGAGGCAGTTCCGCAAGGGTGCGCCCACGGGCAGTTTCGTCCCGGCCGACGGGGTGACCGACTACTTCCGCAAGCCGGGCGAACTGGGCTGGGGGTTCCGCAAGGGCATTCCCGCCCGCGACTTCATCGGCCGGGACGCACTCGTCAAGGACGCCGAAAGCGGTGTCCCCACACGTCAGTTGGTCGGCCTGCGGTGGAACGAACAGGATGTCACCGGTGTCGTCACCTCGCTCCTGAGCAACGCCGAACTGCCCGACCAGATGGAGATCCCCCGCTCGCGCGGTCCCCACTTCGACCAGGTGCTGGTGTCGGGCAACCCGGTGGGCGTGGCCACAGGCCGAACGGTGAGCCCGACCCTGCGGGCGATGATCTCGCTCTGCGTGATCGCCCCTGAGCACGCGGCACCCGGCACGGAGGTCGTCGTCCTCTGGGGCCGTCCGGGCACCCCGCAGCGGGAGATCCGGGCGACGGTCACCGCGCTGCCGTTCAAGCCGGACAACCGGCGGGCCGACGTCGCCAAGCTGTGACGGTTCCCCTCACGACTCCTCGCCGGCCGGCCAAGTGGACACCGGTGGGCGGGAGTTCGCGGTTCCGTCGGTAGCTGCTCCTGAACCCCCGAGTCCGCCGACGCCATCGACGAACACCCGATCACCCTCGTCAAGGACGCGCCCGACGTCGACGCGGCCAGGGCGTTCATCGCGCTGGTGCAGTCCGCCGAGGGTTGATCCGCTCGGTGCGCCGGGCTGGGCCAGGCGCCAGGCGTCCCGTCCGTTCCGTGGTCGGCCGGCACGCCTGGGGCGGCTGTGCTAACACATCCATGCAAGGTCGGCTCGGCAGCCGCAGGTGGGGCACTCGCCACCACCGCGCTCACGGCCGCGAACGCCGCCCACCCGGCCATTGTCTTTTTCATGGTCATGCTGGCTCCCTCCGTGACGATGAGCATCCCGACGCCAAGGTCCGCTGAAGCAGGGACCGGTGGGGAGGCGCGGGGGTGAGTCAGGTGGCGGCGTTCCGCACGCCGGCACCGCGTCCAACGGCGCCTGCACGCTCTCGGATGCCCCAGCTCCGACCGGCCCACCGCTGACTCCCGCCCGGACGATGCCCGCCGGCCGGCCGGGTGTGCTTACGGCCGGTCACGGGCAGGACGCGGTCCCCTGGTCGAGGACGTGCGCGTCAGCGTTGTCCCCGACCTTCACCCAGAGCGCTGACGTGCCCCGCCGGTCGTAGGTGCGCGTGAAGTCGGACTGCCCGGTGCGGACGAACTTCACCTTGTAGCACCAGCCGGCGTCCACGCGGAAGGCGTCCCAGTCCTGGTTGTACGGCGTGTGGCCGCCTCGCGCCGTGAGGTTCTGGGTCTTCTGCTTCACGTCGTCGGACGCGCACTTCGGCTCGGTGGCCGTCGAGTCGCCCGTGCTGTCGCCGCCCCGGCACCAGTTGAAGTAGGCCGTGACCCCGTACGCGCTGTCGTTCACGGTCGTCGAGCACAAGGTGAGCGTGCAGCCCGTGCCCGCTTGCGCGGTCGGCGCCACGCCCACGACAGCGGCGCAGCCCAGCGCCGCGACGACGGTGACCGACCGGACCCGCCCGGTGCCGAACCGCTTGGAGATCATCTCTTTCACGTGCATGTTCACGTCCTCCGTGACCGGCGGCGCCCACCCGGGACGCGACCGTCCGTGCTTGGTGACGCCCACGCTGAACCACCGACCTTGCGAAAACCTTGCCGCACCGGCCGGGAGGCGCCTCAGACCGGCGACAGCCTCACCCCCCTGCGGGGCACGCGCCTCGTACGTCGTCGGTCGACCGGGCCGGTACACAAGTACGGGGCTGGACGGGCCAGGGTCAGGGCCGCAGGCCCATGGCGGGCGAACACCCCGGCACGCACAGCCGGGGATACCTCAACGGAGGCGTGGAGAGGGGTGAACGAGCTGCCGACGAGGTACTCACCGAGCTGGGTCGTTCCTGGCCGTCCCGGTCGTCAGTCCGCGGGGCTCGGGATGCGTAGGCCTGGTGGGACGCTAGCAGAGGCCCCTCGCTTGTCGCGAGAGCGATGACTGCCCCAGATGGCGATCGGGCCTGTCCGGTCGATCACGGTGGACGACATCAGTCCTGCCTTCGTCGGCACCGGTGCGAGGGGTGTGGCGCGTGCAGCTGCAAGGCGGAGGAGTGCGTCGACGCGGTGGGGATCTATCAGGTGCTGACGGGCCTGGCCATGCTGGGCACGGTCGCCTTCACCGCGCTGTTCACCGCCGGGGTGGTGGAGGGCCCACCTGCCCCATACCGACCACGATGACGTGTCGGGAGCGTGGCAGGGTCCGCGGCCCCACCAGGCCGATCAGCCTGGGACCGAGCATCCGCTCATGCGGCTGTGTGTCGAACTACGGAGCCTGGGCGTTGCTGTCGTCGGCGTCGAACGCGACCCGCAGGCCTCCGCTGCGCGACTGGCGCGCAGCCTGGGAGTGCCCGTGATGACCGGGAACGGCAGCGACCGTCACATGCTGGAGCGCCGGCGATTCCCCCTCCCAGGACTAGAGCGATTTAGTGGTGGTCTGTATCCTCTCGGCCAAATCGATTTAGTTTCGAATCTCGCGATGGGACGCGGGGTCAAGGAGGTTGCCGCCGATGTCAACCATGGAACGCGCCGCCCTCGGGCGGTCGGGGCTCCTCGCGCCGCCGGAAGGGCTGCCGAGAGTCGGGCGCTGTCTGGTGATGGGGATCCTCAACGTGACGTCCGATTCCTTCTCCGACGGTGGCCTGTACGCGGACACCCGGCGGGCGATCGACCGCGGGCTGGAACTCGCCGCCCAGGGTGCGGACATCGTCGACGTGGGGGGCGAGTCCACCCGGCCGGGAGCGCGGCCCGTGTGCCTCGACGAGGAACTGGCCAGGGCCGTTCCGGTGGTGCGCGAACTCGCCCGGGCCGGGGTGCGGGTGAGCGTCGACACGATGCACGTACCCGTGGCCCGGGCGGCCGTCGCGGCGGGCGCGCGCCTCGTCAACGACGTCAGCGGCGGGCTGGCCGACCCGGCCATGGCGCGGACCGTCGCCGCGGCCGGCGTTGCGTATGTCGCCATGCACTGGCGTGCGCCCAGCGACGAGATGGACCGCCGCGCGGACTACCACGACGTCGTCTCCGACGTCATGGCCGAACTCGAGGCTCGTCTCCGACGATTGGCGGAGGGCGGGGTCGACCCCGCCCGCATCGTCCTCGATCCCGGACTCGGCTTCTCCAAGCGTCCCGAGCACGACTGGGCGCTGCTGGCCGGTCTGAACAGGCTGCGGGAGCTGGGTTTCCCTCTGCTGGTCGGTGCGTCGAGGAAGCGGTTCATCGGTGCGGCCCTCGCCGGGGTCGACGCGGGCGAGGGGCCGCCCGGCGGGCGTGACGTGGCGACGGCGGCCGTCTCCGCGCTCGCCGCCGTCGGGGGCGCGTGCTGTGTCCGCGTCCATGATGTTCGCGGCAGTCTCGACGCGGTGCGGATGGCGGCCGCCTATGTCGAGCACATGGAACGCACGTAAAGGTTCCGCGTTCAGCGCCTCGTGCGGTCGAGGTCGCTTTGCTAGTTTTCGCTAGATCGTTTTAGTGACACCGTGCGGTGGGTCTGGCCTGCGGGACGGTCCAACCCTTGCCGTGCACTGGATCGATGTGGATCCCCGGACGAACAGCTTGGAAAAGGAGCCGTTGTGACCATCCCCTCCCTTCAGGACGGTATCGACAAGGCCGGATCGCCGATCAACCTGCTGTGGCAGCCGAACGCCGAGCCGTGGACGCCCGAGGTGGTGGCTCGTGAGTACGCGGGCTGGCGTCAGGAGCAGGCGGCGTGGCACGAGGGCGTGGCCCTGCTCAACCTCTCGCACCACATGTACGACCTGTGGATCGAGGGCCCGGACGCCACCCGGGTGCTGGCCGACCACGGCGCCAACAACTTCGAGAAGTTCGCGATCGGGCAGGCCAAGCAGTACGTGCCGGTCACCCGGAACGGCCACCTCGTCACCGACGGGATCCTCGCCCGCGAGGGCGAGAACAGGTACCTGCTCAGCGGGATCCCGGCCGCGCAGCACTGGGTGCGGTACCACGCGGAGAAGGGCGGCTACGACGTCGGCTTCGTCACCGACCCGTCCTCCGCCTTCCGCCCGGGCGGCGGTGACCCCAAGCTGTTCCGATACCAGATCCAGGGCCCGCTGGCGACGGAACTCGTCGAGCGGGCCTTCGGCGGACCGTTGCCGGAGACCAAGTTCTTCCACTCGAGCCCGGTCACCCTCGACGGCCGCCCCCTGCGCGCCCTGCGCCACGGCATGGCCGGCCAGGCAGGCTTCGAGTTCATCGGCTCCTGGGAGCATGCCGCGTACGTCCACGAGGCGCTGCTGAAGGCGGGCGAGCCGCTCGGCCTCATCCAGGTGGGCGCCCTCGCGTACGCCACGCCCAGCGTGGAGAGCGGCTGGATCCCCTCGCCCGTACCCGGCATCTACACCGACCCGGACCTGCTGGAATACCGCAGGTACCTGCCCCTGTTCGGCATCGAGGGCAAGCGCCCGCTCAACGGCAGCCACTTCTCGGAGGACATCGCGGACTACTACGTCTCCCCGTACGAGCTGGGCTACGGCAAGTTGATCCACTTCGCGCATGACTTCGTGGGCCGGGACGCGCTGCTGAAGGCCAAGGACGGGCCGCTGCGCACCAAGGTCACCCTCGTCCTCGACGCGGACGACGTGCGCACCGTCATCGGACAGGGCAAGGACCCCGGCTTCGTCCTCTCCTATGCCCGGCACCGGGTGGAGAGCGCTTCCGGGCTGGTCGGCGTGACGATGCAGAGCGCGTCGATCGACCCGGTGGGGACCGTGCTGGCGCAGACGCTGATCGACGCCGAACAGGCCGTACCGGGCACCGAGGTGACGGTCGTCTGGGGCGAGCACCCCGGCTCCGGCACCGACCCGGAGGCCGACCTCGGCTTCCCCCGCATCCGTGCCACCGTCCAGCCCTCCCCGTTCAACCAGCACGCACGCACCCTCTACCGACGCAACCGCTGACGCCGGCCGACCGAAAAGCGAGACGAACGACGATGAACCCCGCGAGCACGGTACGAACAGCGGTCGGCACGTCACTACTCGAGGACTTCTCCCTGGAGATGACAGGGAAGGACGTCCCGAAGCTGGAGGAGGCCCGCGACAGCATCCCCCAGGGCACCAGGATCAATGTCACCTTCCTCGGCAACGAGGACCTGGAGATGCGCCTGTCGGCGGCCCGGGCGGTGAAGCGACTCGGTTTCGTGCCCGTACCGCACATATCCGCCCGCCGTCTCGGGTCGCGTGCGGACTTCGAGCGGTTCCTGGCCGGCCTGCACGCCGACGGCACCTCCGACGACGTGTTCCTCGTCGGCGGAGACCCGGCACACCCCGAGGGCCCCTACGAGGATGCGCTGTCGCTGATCGACACGGGGCTGTTGCAGGAGTACGGCGTCCGGCACGTCGGCGTCACCGGCTACCCGGAGGGCCATCCCGCGATCGACGGCGATGTGCTGTGGTCCGCGTTGCAGGACAAGCACGCGGCGCTCGCCGCCCGGCCCCTGGAGGGCGGCGTCATCACACAGTTCGGGTTCGATGTCGATCCGGTGCTCGCGTGGGTGGAGGAGGTACGGCGCCGGGGCATCGGGCTCCCGGTCAGGATCGGGGTGCCCGGTCCGGCCGGAGTGCGCCGGCTCATGGCGTACGCGTCCCGCTTCGGCGTCGGCACCAGCGCGTCCGTCGTCAGGAAGTACGGGCTCTCGCTGACCAACCTCATGGGCACCGCGGGTCCCGACCGCTTCCTGCGTGACCTCGCCATGGCGTACGACCCCGGCCGCCATGGCGAGTTGAAGATCCACTTCTATACGTTCGGCGGGCTCAGGGCCACCTCGGAGTGGGCCGCCCGCTTTCGGAAGGACAGCCTGGCATGACCCTCATGCAAGACGCCCCGGCCCGCACCGCTCCGGGCAAGGCGCTCGCCCCGCAGGCCTCGCTCATCGTGCAGGGCGCCGATGCCACGGGCATCGTCGCCGCCGTGACGTCGGTCCTCAGCGGCCACGGCGCGAACATCGTCTCCCTCGACCAGTACTCCGACAACCCGCAGGGCGGCGCCTTCTTCCAGCGCACCGTCTTCGGCCTCGACGGCCTCCGGGCCGCGCTGCCCGCCCTGCAGGCCGACCTGGACGAACACCTGGTGGGCGCCTTCGGGCTGACGTACACCCTGCGCGATCTGTCTGTCCCCAAGCGGGTCGCGATCTTCGCCTCCAAGTCCGACCACTGCCTGCTCGACCTGCTCTGGCGTCATCGGCAGGGCCAACTCCCGGTCACCGTCGCCATGGTGATCTCCAACCACCCCGATGTGGCCGAGGAGGTACGGAGCTTCGGCATCCCCTTCTTCCACGTCCCCTGCCAGGGCGCGGACAAGTCCGCCGCCGAGGCGGAACACCTCCGACTGCTTCAGGGCAACGTCGACCTCGTCGTCCTGGCCCGGTACATGCAGATCCTCTCCGGCGACTTCATCCATGCCGTCGGTGCGCCGATCATCAACATCCACCACTCCTTCCTGCCCGCCTTCATCGGCGCCGGACCGTACGCCAAGGCCAAGGAACGGGGCGTGAAGCTGGTGGGAGCCACCGCCCACTACGTCACCGAGAACCTCGACGAGGGCCCGATCATCGAGCAGGACGTCGTCCGCGTCACCCACGCCCACACGGCGGCCGACCTCACCCGCCGGGGCGCCGACGTGGAACGCGCGGTGCTCTCCCGCGCCGTGCTGTGGCACGCCGAGGACCGGGTGATCCGCAACGGCAACCACACCATCGTCTTCGCCTGACAGGAGCATTCGCCCGGTGTGGGACGGACGGTCCCGTCGTGCGCCGAGTCCCATCGGGCCGACCGTCGGCCGCTACGACGACTGACGGTCGGCCCGGTACCGGCGCCGTGAGGCCGTGGTCACGCCGACCGCACGCAGCACGCCTCACCCTCACCCTCGCCCTCACCCGGGTGAATCGTTCCGCATGACAAGAAAGCGGTCCGTCACCATGACAACCACGATCGACGGCGCCGGGATCGCCCAGCGGATCCGCGCCCGGGTCGCCAAGGAGGTCGCCACGGCTGCGGGTTCGGGACGAGTTCCCGGGCTGGCGACCGTCCTCGTCGGCGACGATCCGGCCAGCGCCGTGTACGTCGCCGCCAAACGACGCGCCGTCCGGGAGGCCGGCATGCGCGACTTCCACCGCCACCTGCCCCGGCACGCCACGCAGGACGAGGTGGCCGCGGTGATCGACGAGCTCGCCGCTGACCCGCAGGTCTCCGGCATCCTGCTCCAACTCCCGCTGCCCCGCCACCTGGACGCGGCCACCCTGATCGACCGCATCCCCGTCACCAAGGACGTCGACGGCCTCACCACCGCCAGCCTCGGTCGCCTCGCCCGGGGCGAGCGGGGGCTGCGCCCCTGCACGCCCAGCGGTGTCGTCGAACTGCTCGACGCGGAGGGCATTCCCCTCCGGGGCGCCCACGTCGCCGTCGTGGGCTGGGGTGAACTCGTCGGAAAACCCCTGACCCAGCTGCTGCTGCGGCGCGGGGCGACCCTGTCGGTCGCGCACGAACACACCACCGATCTCGCGGCGGTCACCCGGCCCGCCGACATCGTCGTGGTCGCCACCGGCGTGCGCGGGCTCGTCGGCCCCGAACACGTCGCTCCCGGCGCCGTCGTCATCGACGTCGGTATCCACCGCACGCCCTCGGGCCTGGCCGGCGACGTCCGCTCCGACGAACTCGACGGCATCGCCGACCGCATCACCCCCGTTCCCGGTGGGGTGGGCCCGATGACCATCGCCATGCTCATGGTCAACACGCTGCGTGCCGCCCAATGGCGTGCCGAACACGAGGCCGCCGTGGCGTAGGGCGCTCCGCAAGCGTTCCAGATGTTCCTCGACGGCACCGCACCACACAGAAGGCCGCACCACACAGAAGTGCGCACCGCACAGGAGGCGCGCGGAATGCACCTGCCCCCTCCCACGGCCCTGCTCGGCGGACATCTCGCCACCGGTCTCGTCGACGTCGCCAGCGATCCCTCGGCCCTCGAATCCAAGGGCTTCTGGGCCGTGGCAGCCGACTTCGAGGGCCGGCTGACATGCGCCCGCTTCCGCGACGTACGGCGGACCGAGCAGCGTGACCTTCCCGCGGCGCCGTGGCACGGACCGCGCGCCGACGCCTGGTCCACCTCGCTCGACCGCCGCGCCTACCAGAACGGCGTGACACGCATCCGCGAACACATCGCGGCCGGCGCGGTCTACCAGGCCAACCTGTGCCGGGTGCTGTTCGCTCCCGTGGAGACGGGCGCCGACGTCGGGGCGCTGGCCGGCTCGCTGGCACGGCACAACCCGGCGCCGTACGCAGGCTTCGTCCGCCTCCCGCGGCACGGCGTGGAGGTCGCCACCGCCTCCCCGGAGCTCTTTCTCCGTCGCGACGGAGGCGAGGTCACCTCGGGGCCCATCAAGGGAACCGGCCGCACCGAGGCGGATCTGCTGGAGAAGGACCACGCGGAGAACGTGATGATCGTGGACCTGGTCCGCAACGACCTCGGCCGCGTCTGCGTCCCCGGCTCCGTGACCGTGCCGGACCTGTGCGCCGTCGAGAAGCATCCGGGACTCGTCCATCTCGTGTCCACGGTGCGGGGGCGACTGCGCGACGGGCTGGGCTGGCCCGAACTGCTGGCGGCGACGTTCCCGCCCGGTTCGGTCACCGGGGCGCCCAAGGAGAGCGCCCTGAAGATCATCGAAACCTTGGAGACGTCCCCACGGGGCCCCTACTGCGGTGGCATCGGCTGGGTCGACGCCGACCGCGGCCGCGGTGAACTGGCGGTCGGCATCCGCACCTTCTGGATCGACAGCGCCGAGGGACTCCTGAAGTTCGGCACGGGAGCCGGCATCACCTGGGGCTCGGATCCCGAGCGGGAGTGGCTGGAAACCGAACTGAAAGCGAGCCGACTGCTGGCCATAGCGTCGGCGGACAGCGGGGGCCGCCTCGGCTGGACGCGGGCCGCGCACTGAGGGGAAGCAGCACGCGGCCCGCGCGTTTCGGGGCGGGCGGCGGCTCAGCCGGCCCGGCGGCAGCGACGGCGGGCGTGATCGTCGTACGGCGTCGCATGCACGGTGGCGCGGACGCGGGGGAAGCCGACAGTGCGAACTGAATCGATCTAGTGACCGATGGGAGAGTGGTGCGAGGAACTGGAACGATCTAGTCGCGTAGGCTAGCGCCTGATGCTTAATCGTTCTAGAGGTCGGACACCACTTCTGGTGACACCGCTCGTGAAAGGGCGCGTGGTTCGACAGGGAAGGAGTGGGCCGGCATGGGCCGTTCTGGCCGCGTGACGTTGAGCGACGTGGCCAAGGCGTCCGGAGTGTCGCGGGCGACGGTGAGCTTCGTGCTGAACGACGACCCACGGCAGACCATCTCCACGGCCACCCGGGAGCGGGTGATGGAGGCCGCCCAGGACCTGGGATACGTCCCGCACGGCATCGCCCGCGCCCTGCGCGAGGGCTCGTCGCGCATCGTCGTGCTCTATGTCGACCGGGGTATGGAGGGCAACTTCTCCCGAAGCTATGTCCGGGGCCTGGACGAGGAACTGGCCGAACACGACCACGTCCTTCTCGTCCGGCACGGGTACGCGGCACCCGAGACCACGCAGAAGATCCTCGACGCCATCGTGCCGCGCGCGGTGCTCAGGCTGGGCGAGGTCTACATGCGGGGACACGAGCCGGACGAGCAGGACTGGGAGAACGGGTTCGCCGCCAATGCCGCGCTGCAGATCGGCTACCTCGCCGAACGGGGACACACCCGGATCGCGATGGCCCTGCCCGACCACGACTTCCCGCTGACCGAGGCCCGGCTCGGATTCGCCCAGGAGGCCGCCCGGCGGCTGGGACTACCGCCCCTGGAGCGGTTCGTCGTGCCGAGGCCCCGGGCGGCCGGCACCGCCGCGGTCGAGGCGTTCCGGGCGGCTCACTCGGAGGTGACCGCTCTGGCCGCCTTCGACGACGACATCGCGCTGCGCAGCCTCACGGCCCTGAAGGATCTGGGGCTGCGGGTGCCCGAGGACATGGCCGTGATCGGCTTCGACGAGACCGAGTACGGCTCCCTGTCCTCGCCCGCGCTCAGCACCGTCCACATCGACGCGGAGATTCTGGGGCGGCTCGCCGCCCGGGGCGCCCTCGGCATCGACCTGGGCGGCCTGGCCCCGGTGCTCGGCAGGATCGTGGTCCGCGCGTCGGCGTGAGTGCCCGTCGGTGGGCCGGACAGGTCCTAGCCGACGCGGGCGGGGGCGGTTCCGTCGGCCCACGCGGCGTCAGCAATGGATGCGGCGCGCAGAGCGTCGCCCGGTGCAGCGAGCCGAGAGTGTTGCCCGGGTCGCTCGGCGCCTCGGGCGGTTGGTGGCCCGTGTCCGGGAGGAGCTGGGCGGCCGGGTTCCGCGCCATACGCTCGCCCTGGCCGGGCAGGGCCGCCGGAGAAGCCGCGCTCGGTCCTGCCGCCGACGGCCGCGCCGGTTCTTCCGGTGGTCCGTCCGTGTGTACGCCGACTCGGCCTCGTAGTCGCCACGCTCGGCGTGGTCCGCCACCCGGTGGTGGACCGGCGGCACTCCGCTCGGCACAGGCCGCTCAGGCCTCGCCGACGACGCGCCCACCCGCGCTCTGCGCCGGACCTCCCACGTCCCGCTCGGCCCCGTCAGAGCTTGTTCGGGAAGGGCCGCGACATGACGGTGCCGCGCACACGGGTCTGGGTGTGGCGCTCCACGGCCGGGTTCGGTGAGCCGCCGTTCGGTTCGCCCCACACGATCTCCACCTGGTCGCCCACCGCGGCGGCCGGGTCGATCGTGCCGAGCGAGATCCAGCCGCGCACGTTCGAGGAGTACGCGGTGAGCATGGCCGAGCCGACGAGTTCGCCGTCCTTCTCGACGCGGTCGAACTGGCAGGCGGTGTAGAACGCGGCCGGCATCTCCAGGTACTTGAAGCGCTGGTCGCCCGGCTCGTGCATGCTGGCGAAGATCTTCGTCACGTCCTCGCGGTCCCAGAGCACCCAGGCCTTGCGGCGGTGCGGCTGGTCCTTGATCGCCTCGAGTCCCGCCCGCCCGACGAAGTCGTGGTCGAACTTGAGGATGTGGCCGTAGCCGAGGTCCCAGGGGGTGAGGTAGTAGTCCTCGATGCGGTCGGCGACATGACTGCCGCCGAGAGCGAGGCTGCCCTCGAACGAGCGTGCCGGCATCCACTCCCGGAACGCCTTCATGTCCTCGCCCGTGTAGGTCGCGGGCAGCGTGTTCGCTATCCATCCGGACTCGGTGGCCACCGAGGCGTAGGCGCGGGCGCCCACGAGGCGCAGGCCGTACTCGGCGCCGGCCTCCACGATGACGTCGCGCACGGCTTCGGAGTTCGCGAACGGCCCGGTGAACTCGTAACCGGGGAAGCCGGACATCCGGTGGTTGAGCGCGGTGACCTCGTAGGCGCCGACCTTGAAGCCTCCCATGTGGAAGAACGGGATGTCGGGCATCGGGCCGCCGTTGACCTTCTCGAAGATCGCCGCGGCGTGTGGGCCCTGCAACTGGAACCGGAACAGCTCCCGGCCCTTCGGGTTGTTCACGGTACGTTCGTCCCGCCGCACGGTCACGTCCCAGTCGCCGGTCTCCGCGTGGAACTGGACCCAGTTGAGGGCCGGCGGGCGGCCGACGACGCGGACGTTGCGATCGCCGACGCAGAACAGGATGCAGTCGCCGATCATGTAGCCGTCCGGGCGGACGGTGATGAGCTGCTTGGCGCTGCCCGGGCCGAAGCCCTGGAAGCTGTTGGCCCCGAGGTGTTCCAGCAGGCTGTACGTGTCGGGTCCCTGCACGACGAGATCCGGCATGTGGTGCGACAGGTCCATCAGCGCGGCGCTGCCCCGCCACGCCTCCTGCTCGTCGCGCCAGTTGCTGTACTCGGCCTTGATCGGGAACGGGTACGCACCGGAGCGCCCCTGACGGAGCAGGCTGAGCGCCCCTCCAGCGTTGCTGATCTCTTCTTCCAGACTGGGCATGGCCATCCTCCCACTCGCCGGTGCACAGCCTCGTCGCTGTGCGGGCCCAAGCTATATCAGACAACTGAAAAGATTGAAGGTGTCTGAAACAATGTCGTCGGAGGGAGGCAGGAGGGAGAATGGTGCTCCCAAGGGTCCAGGAGGGTGTCGATGTCATCGGTGACAGGTGGGGCGGTACCCGCGTGGCAGGACGCATTGCCTCATGCGCTCTGGCGCGCCCAGCAGGCCGTGCACCGCCGCCTGCAGACCGCACTCGACGGTCTGGACGTCACCCCGACCCAGCTCGGACTCGCCGTCCACCTCGACGAACTCGGCGCGATGTCGGCCTCGGACCTGGCCCGCCTCTTCCGCCTCACACCGCAGAGCGTGACGACGGCGCTCGCCCAGCTGGAGCGCCTCGGCTGGATCCGGCGACTGCCGCATCCCGTGCACAAACGCATCATCCTCAACGAGCTCACGGAGACCGGCCTCACGGGCGTCGCCGACGGCCGCGCGCGTGTCACCGAGATCGACCGTTTCTTCGCCGAGATCCTCGGCGACGACGGGAGGGGCGAGGCCGTGGCCTGGCTGCAGAAACTGACCGTCGCACTGGAAGGGGAGGACCCTCCGCCCGCGGGCACATGGCCGGTGAACCGTGGCGCGTCGTGACAGATCGCCGACGAAGGCCGGGGTGTCCGGGGCGAGAGCCGCAGACGGGTCTTCTCCCTGGGAGGCCCGCCCCAGGGAGAAGTGCCGTACACCCTCACCGCCAAACACGAGGGCATCGCCATTCGCACAGGTCTGTGAAACGCTCTTGCCGACAACGGAGTTGGAGGTGCCCATGACGCTGCGCGAGTTGGGGGTCGGGGACACCGTCGGGATCCTCGAACAGCCGTGGGTGCATCCGGTCCGGACGAGCCGGGGGCTCGGCTGGGAAGGGCTGTATCTCTCCGTCCAGGCCGAGCGGCCGTACCGGGAAGCCTTCGACGGCGCGCCCAGCCACCTGCTGATCCTGCATCTGGACGGCCCCGTCACCGTACGCCGTGGTCGTCGGAGGCTCACGGACGAGCAGGCAGTCCCGCCCGGCGGTCTGTTCCTGCACCCCGCGGACACCGAGCTGGACGTCGAGCTCGGCGGCCCGCTGTGCACGATCCACTTGTATCTCTCCGACGAGGCCCTGCAACGCGCCGCGGGCGGCGACCGGCCGGTGCGGCTCGCCGAGGAGTTCGGCGTCACCGACCCTCTGCTGGGACAACTGGTCCTGGCCCTCGACGAAGCCGTGCGCGACTGGGAGCCGGCCGGCCGTACCTACGTCGACCAGCTCGGCGCCACCGTCGCCGCGCAACTGGCCCGACGCCACAGCGTCCGGGTGCAGGACCCCGGTCAGGCCCACCGCCTCGCGTCCCTCACGGACCGGCAGTTCGCCACCGTGCGCGAGCTGATGGACGTCCGGCTCGCCGAACCGCTCCCCCTGGAGGATCTGGCGGGCAGCGTCGGGCTGAGCGTCAGCCGGTTCGCGCGGTTGTTCAAGGCCCGCACCGGCCTGCCTCCCCACCGCTACCTGATGCGGATGCGTGTGGAGCGGGCCGCGCGGCTGCTGCGCACCTCCCGGACTCCGATCGCCGACATCGCGGCCATGTGCGGCTTCTCCCACCAGGAACACCTCACGCGGGTCCTCCGCGCACACATGGGCATGACCCCCGCCGCGCTGCGCCGATCGGGCTGACCCACGCCTCTTTCGTGCAGCCCGGTCAGCGCGATCGTGCAGGAGATCCTCAGGCCCCAACGCCGAGAATGCGGGGAGACGGGGAGCCGCGAGGACCGGAGAGAGCCACATGCGGGAATTCGTGTACGCCAGCCATTCCTCAAGGGTTGTCTTCGGTGCCGGAACGTTGCAACGCCTTCGCGCGGAGGTCGAGCACGTCGGCGGCACCCGCGCCCTGATCCTCACCACTCCCCGGCAGGCCTCTCTCGCGGCGCTGGCTCGGGACGAGCTGGGCCCCCTGGCGGCAGGTGAGTTCACCGGAGCCGCGATGCACACTCCGGTCGATGTGACCGAGCGGGCACTGGCGGTTCTCCGGGACGTGGACGCCGACTGCCTGGTGGCGCTGGGCGGGGGATCGACCACCGGCCTGTCCAAGGCCCTCGCCGTGCGCACCGGTCTGCCGCAGGTCGTCGTGGCGACGACGTACGCCGGATCCGAGGTCACACCGGTGCTGGGGGAGACCGAGAACGGAGTGAAGACCACCCGCTCGTCCCCCTCGATCCTGCCGGAGACCGTCGTCTACGACGTGAACCTCACCCTGGGACTGCCGGTGCCCCTCACCGTCACCAGCGGTGTCAACGCCATGGCCCATGCGGTGGAGGCGCTGTACGCACCGCAGTCCAACCCCGCGACCGACGCGCTGGCGCTCCGTTCGATCTCGCTCTTGGCCGGGGCACTCCCGCGGATCGCCGCCGACCCCGGCCACCCGGCCGCCCGCGCCGAGGCGCTGGAAGCGGCGTGGCTCGCCGGCACCTGCCTCGGTACGGTCGGCATGGCCCTGCACCACAAGCTGTGCCACACCCTCGGCGGCTCCTTCGGCCTGCCGCACGCCGAGACGCACACCGTCGTGCTCCCGCACGCCATGGCCTACAACGCACCCTCCGCCCCCGAGGCGATGCGCCGCATCGCGGACGCGCTCGGCGCCGCCGACGCGCCCACCGCCGTGTACGACCTCGTCGCCTCGCTCGGCGGCCCGCTCTCCCTGCGCGACCTCGGCCTGGCGCAGACCGACCTTCCCCGCGCCGTCGACCTCGCCACAGCCACGCCGTACCCCAACCCCCGGGAAGTGACCCCCGAGGGAATGTCCGCCCTGCTCCGCGAGGCATGGGCAGGCCGTCGCCCGGCGTCGGCGGAACCGCTCGCGGAGACGCTGCGCATCCTGCTCGACCAGGTCACGGCCAGTTTCGAGGGAAGTCACGACCCGCGCGTACAACAGCTGCTCACCGACCTGGTGCGCCGTCTGCACGGGTTCGTCGCCGACAACGACCTCACCGACGACGAATGGCGCCACGCCATCGACTTCCTCACCCGCACCGGCCAGTTGTGCGGGCCGACCCGGCAGGAGTTCATCCTGCTCTCCGACACCCTGGGCGTGTCCAGCGCCGTCGATGTGCTCACCAACTCCCGTACCGCCCACTCCACGCCCTCCGCCGTGCTCGGACCGTTCTACGTCGAGGGGCCACCCCCACGGGACAGCGGCGACGACATCGCCGAAGGCCTCGACGGAGCCCCGCTGTACGCGGACGTGCGGATCACCGACATCGAGGGCGCCCCCGTCGCCGACGCCGTCGTGGACGTCTGGCAGTCCAACGCCGACGGTTTCTACGACGTGCAACTGCCGGATCTGGAAGGGCCCGTGCTGCGCGCCCGCTTCCGCTCCGACGCCGTGGGCAGGCTCACCTTCTGGTCGATCCTGCCCTGCGAATACCCCATCCCGGACGACGGGCCCGTCGGACGGATGCTGAAGGCCACCGGGCGTCACCCCTACCGGGCCCCGCACCTGCACTTCATGATCAGCGCTCCCGGGATGCGCACCCTGATCACGCAACTGTTCGTCGCGGGAGGCGCGTACATCGACGGCGACACCGTCTTCGGGGTCAAGGAGGCGCTCGTCGTCGACTACCCCGAGCACAAGGGGCCCACCCCCGACGGCCGTTCCCTCGACGGCTCCTGGCACTCGCTCGACTACACCTTCCGCCTCGCCCGCACCGCATAGCGCCGACCTGTTCCAGGAGAGACATATGAGTCCCAAGGACACCTTCGACGCCGACGTGCTGGTCGTCGGCACCGGACCGGCCGGCGGGGCGGCTGCCCTCCTGCTGGCGACGTACGGCGTCCGCGTCACGCTGATCAACAAGTACGGGTGGGTGGCCAACACCCCCCGCGCGCACATCACCAACCAGCGCACCCTGGAGGTGCTGCGCGACCTCGGGGTCGAGGAGGAGGCACTGGCCGCGGGAACGCCGCAGCACCTGATGGGCGACACGGTCTTCTGCACCTCCATCGCGGGGGTCGAGATCGGCCGGATCCGCACCTGGGGCACCGGCGACGACCGGCTCAGCGAGTACACCGCCGCGAGTCCCTCGCCCATGACCGATCTGCCGCAGACCTACCTGGAGCCGATCCTGGTGTCCAACGCCGCCAAGCGCGGCGCGACCGTCCGCTTCGACACCGAGTTCCTGAGCCTGGAGCAGGACGAGCACGGCGTCACCGCCCGCCTCCGCGACCGGGTGCGGGGCGACGAGTACACCCTGCGGGCCCGTTACGTGATCGGCGCGGACGGCAGCCGCAGCCAGGTCGCCGAGGAGATCGGCCTGCCCGTCGCCGGGCAGGACAGCAAGGCCGGCAGCATGAACATCGTCTTCAAGGCCGACCTCAGCGCCTTCGTCGCGCACCGGCCCAGCGTCCTGTACTGGGTGCTGCGGCCCGGTGCGGCGACCGGCGGCATCGGCATGGGGCTGGTGCGCATGGTCCGCCCCTGGAACGAGTGGCTGATCACCTGGGGGTACGACATCGATCAGCCGCCGCCGGACATCGACGGGGCCGAAGCCCGCCGCATCGTCCACGACCTCGTCGGTGACGACACGATCGACGTGGAGATCACCTCGGCGTCGCTGTGGACCGTCAACCACAGCTACGCGACGAGCTACTCGTCCGGGAGGGTCCTCTGCGCCGGGGACGCCGTCCACCGGCACCCGCCGTCCAACGGCCTCGGCTCCAACACCTCGGTGCAGGACGCGTACAACCTGGCCTGGAAGCTCGCCCTGGTCCTGAACGGGCAGGCGGGCGAAGGACTGCTCGACACCTACACCGCCGAGCGCGCCCCGGTCGGCAAGCAGATCGTCGACCGGGCCAACCTGAGCCGCGACCAGTTCGCCCCGGTCTTCCGGGCCCTGGGGATCGGCGACGCCACCGACGACGACGGCATCGCGCGGGCCGTCGCCGCTTCCAGGGCGCCGGACACCGAGGGCGCGAAGCGCCGCGCCGAACTGGACGAGGCGGTCCGCCTCAAGCACTACGAGTTCAACGCCCATGGCGTCGAGCTCAACCAGCGGTACGCGTCCACCGCCGTGATCGACGACGGCAGCCCGGCCGAGGAATGGCCGCGCGACCCGGAGCTTTACCACCAGCCCACCACCCGCCCGGGGGCGAAGCTCCCGCATGCCTGGCTGATCGACGCGGCGGGCCGCCGGATCTCCACCCTCGACCTGGTGGGCAAGGGCGGGTTCACCGTGCTCACCGGCCTGTCCGGCGGAGTCTGGGAGGCCGCCGCCCGACGGTGTGCCGAGCGGCTGGGCATCCCGCTCAAGGCGCTGCGCATCGGCGGCGAAGAAGCCCAGGACGCCTACGGAGCCTGGCACGCCGCCCGGGAGACCGACGAGGACGGCTGTCTGCTGATCCGCCCCGACGGCCATGTCGCCTGGCGGCGCACTTCGGCCCCGGGCAGCGAGACGGACGCGGAGTCGGCGCTGCACGAAGCCCTGACAGCGGTCCTGCACCGCTGACCGGAAACGTGCTTCCGGCTCAGGATCACCGTACGGAACCGGGTGCGAGCCGCCGGTCGGGCCTTGCGGACCGACGCGGTGCGCCGGGTACGCGAGCTGTGGGCGCCATGACCTGTTCACGGCTCCGCCGGTCCGTGGGCGCCGGTCGCGCGGCAGCAGGCTCGCCCGTGGCGGGCGAGGTGCCGGGCGGGCTGCTCAGCTGCGATGGAGGGGGCGGCCGGTCGGCGGCGGTCGCTGCCCGGGTGACGCCCACCGGCGTCCCGGGCCGACTCGGCGAGGTGGACACCTTGGCGCACTGGCGGGCTCTGACCGTCCTGGGGACGGCCCAGTTCCTGATGGTTCTGGACACGTCCGTCATGAAGTTCACCACCGAGCCGCTCTGACCTGGGGTAATGCGGTCACCGGCGTCTCTGACCTGCGTAGTGCTGCTGTAGCCACGCTGAGTGACTGCCGCAGGCCCGGGCAGGGGCCCACCGGCAGGTTCTTCGTCTGCTGGTGGTACAGCGGCAGCGCATCGCTGACCTGCGCACATGGCAGCCGGTGGACAGCTCGGCGGAGTCGTTGGCCCGGGCATGGTCCGGATCTTGATTTGCCCGGGGGCCGCCCGGTGGCGGTAGCGGTCGGGGCCTGCGGCAATCGCTCGTACTCCCGGCCAGACAGCGGCGCCGGCCACACTGCCCTGCACATTGAAGCCCGCACGCTGCTCTCGCAGGGCGGCAATCCGCCGGTCGCGGCCGCAGGTAGTGGCCAAGCTGCTCTGATAAGTCGGTCCCGCCTGGCACATGTCGTAGAGGCGTCTCTGGGCGTCCAGCTGGTCCAGGGCGGGCGCGTAAGTCCAGGTCGGAGCCCTGTGACAAGCAAGCGTCCATGGGGCTCGTGACACGGACGTGACAGAAGATGCGCAGCGGATCCCCTGTGTGCAGCGACGGTATTGGGGGAGCGCCTTGTCATCGGAATTGGGCGAACGACTGCCCGGCTGGACGCTGTGCGCTTGAGTGACCTGATGGTGGGCTGACCGCCGCTCCGACGGAAGTGGGTGTGGGTGGCTGGTCGGAGATCACGAGCACGGAGTGCCCCATCGCGCGTTCGAGCGCGGTGATCGGGGACCGCTGGACGCTGGTGATCATGCGGGAGCTGACGATGGGGAATCGTCGCTTCGACTCGCTGCAGGTCCAGACGCTGGCTTCGCCGCAGATGCCGACCAATCGCCTCAAGCGGCTGGAGGCCGACGGCATGCTCGAACGCCGCGCCTACAGCGTGAAACCCCGCCGCTACGAGTACCACCTGACCGCCAAGGGCGAGGCCTTCGCCTCGGTGCTGCTCGCCCTGCGGGCATGGGGCGAGACGTGGTGCAAGGAGCCCGGGGAAGGGATCGCCGTCCATCACGTCCACAAGACATGCGGTCGCGAGGTGGGTCTGAGCGGCACCGTGTGTGAAGGGTGCGGCAAGCCCTTCACCATGGACGAAGTGACCGCTGAACTCAGCGCGGCCTTCGCACGCGAACGCGAGGACAGGAGCACAGCCGCCAGCCAGGACGCCGAAACCCGCCCAACCTGACCTCCCGTTTCTGGGGACGGCTGACTCCGGGCGGACATAACCAAGCGCCTTACTGACCTGGGCCGATGAGCCTTGCTGAGGGGTTTGTCAGGCGGTGCGGGTGGGGTGGTCGGTGTAGCCGCCTCGCCGCCGCCGTAGAAGGTGGCCGGCCGCGGGTGTTCAGTTGCGCACCAGTGCGTATGCACTCGACCAGGTCGGGGTTGGCGAGTGCCGTCAAGCCGGCTCTGACGATGGCGGCGACGCCGTCTTCGATGTCCTGGCGCGGGTGGCGATGTCGGTGCCGGTACGGTCAGGACCAGCCTGGTCGGCCACAGCTTGCGGGAGGGTGTGCAGGAGGCCGTCGTCGCCGTAGTGGGCGATGTGCAGGTAGGCGAACTGAGCGGGGCGAGGGCGCCTATGATGCCGGGTTCAGCTTGTGGGTGTCGCTCTCGGCACTGCCCTCTGACGGGATTCGACACGACTCACGGCGATCACGACACCTGGCGCGGAGCCTCGTCGACCGCCACCTCTCGGGCGAGCACGGTGACCAGCTCGGCACCGGTGGTCCCGCAGCGGGATGCGCCGGGCCCCACCGGGCACGGAACTTCCGTACAAGGTCCTCGAATCGACCCGCAGAGTCCTGACTGCACCCGACGACTGTGTGCATTTGATGCGTGGCTTGCACCAGCGCGGCCGAGGCCAGGCCGCCGGCAGCGGATCAGCACTGAGCCCGTCCTCGTAGCCGTGGACCGGCGACCAACGCGACTGGGTGACAGCCGCGAGGCACGTGCAGTGCGCAGGGAACCCGTGGCGCCGGCGACGGCCCTGCCTTCTAGGACAGTTCGCGCTTGAGGATCTTCCCGGTGGCGGTCATGGGCAGGGCGTCGACGAACTCGACGATGCGCGGGTATTTGTAGCCTGCGAATTGCTCTTTTCCCCAGGCTGTCAGCTCGGCCTCAGTCGTACTGTCGCCGGCCCTCTTGACGACGACGGCCTTGATCTCTTCCCCGTGACTCAGGTGCGGAACTCCGATCACAGCGACCAAGGAGACCGCGGGGTGCTCCATGAGCACCTCCTCGAGCTCGCGCGGGTAGACGTTGAACCCCCCGCGAATGATCATGTCCTTGGACCGGTCGACGACGAAGTAGAAGCCGTCCATGTCCTTGCGAGCCAGATCTCCGGTGCGGAACCATCCTTGGTTGACGGCCTCCGAGGTGGCCTCGGGGCGCTTGTAATAGCCCTTCATGATGTTGTAGCCCTTGATCGCGATCTCCCCGACCGCGCCGGGGTCGTCCTCCACATCCGACCAGTCATCGTTGATGAGCTTCATCTGGACCCCGGCGATGGGCCGGCCGATCGATCCGACACGGGGCTCCTCGCCGTACTTGGCGAATGACGCGATGGCCACCGTCTCCGAGAGCCCGTAGCCCTCGAGGATCGTCACACCGAAACGTTTCTTGAACTCTTGGTGGATCTTCGCGGGAAGCGCGGAACCACCGGACACGGCGATGCGCAGGTTGGCGGCCAGTCGGGCGACGTCGACGCTGTCGTCGAGCGCCTCGAGCAGACCCCAGTACATGGTCGGCACGCCGCCGAAGAACGTCACGTCATGGTCGAGCATGAGCTCCAGCGCCTCTCGGGCGGAGAACCTCGCTTGCAGGACGAGTGTGCCGCCGAACCCGATGGCGCCGTTCTGGATGACCATCTGGCCGAAGGCATGGAAGAGCGGAAGCACGCACAGGTAGACGTCGGGTGTCGCAGGGTCCGACTCGAAGAGCTGGACACCGGCTCGGGCGATGTCGTACACGTTCCGGTGTCTCAGTTCCGCGCCCTTGGGCTGCCCGGTGGTACCGGACGTGTAGAGGATGACCGCGGTGTCGTCGTCGGCACGATCGACCGTCTCGAACGTCTCCGGCTGCCCGGCGACAGCGGCGGCATGGATCCGGTCCGGCGTGACGCCGTCCACAGACGCGCCGCTGCCGATGAGGAAGAAGTGCGCGGCCCGATCGGCGGCCTCGAAGGCCGACCATGCCTCGCGCCCGATCGGGAGCTCTGGACTGCCTTCGGAGGCGAAGTACGCCGTCGCTTCGGAGTCGTTGAGGTGGTAGGCAATCTCCCGCGCCTTGAGGAGCACGTTCAACGGCACGACGACCGCGCCGGCCTTGAGGATCCCGAAGTAGATCGTCGTGAACTGCGGGCTGTTCGTGCAGGACAGGGCGACCTTCTCGCCAGGGCGAACGCCGCGCTCGATCAGCAGGTTCGCCACCCGGTTCGACGCCGCGTCGAGTTCCGCGTAGGAGATCCGATCGCGACCGAAGACGATCGCCGTGCGCGCCGGGTGTACCGACGCGGTGCGGGTCAGCAGTCCGGACACGTTCCGGGTCGAACTCGTCATCAATGGCTCCTGGTCTGTGCTTGGTCGGGGCACCGCGTTGTTCCTGACGTCAGGTGGTCAGGAAGTCCTCGCCTTCACGCGTGTCGAGGCGTCCGAGAATGCTCTGGACCGTGTTGTCCTGCGCCAGGCCGGAGTCCATACCGGGTGCGATGATGCCGCGGGCCCTGGAGACCACGGTCCATCTGCGCGGACGAAACACCCGCGCATCCCGGCGACACAGGCCCTCGACGATGGCTTTTGCCGCTTGCTCGGGGCTGATGCGCCTACGCAGGAACCTCGGCTGGGTGCCGAGCAGCGCCTGGGCCACTGGATCCTCGTCGAGGCCCTGCCGGGTCATGTCCGTGTTGATCACCGCGAAGTACGCGGTCGTGACGCTGACGCCGTGAGCGGCGAGCTCGACCCGCAGTCCACGGCCGAGTTGCTCGACAGCTGCCTTGCTCATCGCGTACGGGATGGCGCCGGCCCCGTTGACGAAGGCGAACACCGACGAGATCAGTACGAGCCGGCCACGGTTCTCGATGAGGCCCGGAAGGGCGGCACGGACCGTGTTGAGCGCACCACCGACGTTCACGTCGAAGAGTCGGTCGACCGCCGAAGCCGATGACGCCCGGAGGGTCACGCCCCGCCCGAGTACACCTGCGTTCGCGATCACGATGTCCAGGCGGCCGGCGTCCCTGACGACGGTCTCGACCGCTCGGCTCATGTCACCGAGGTCGGTCACGTCGCCGGCCAGGTAGGTGACCCGCTCGTCGATCGCCTCGCCCGCAGCCGGGCGGTGCAGATCGATCACGAAGACCCGGGCGCCAGCGGCGGTCAGGCACCGCGCGGTCGCCGCGCCCAGGCCCCGGCCGCCGCCGGTGACGAGGGCGACCTTTCCGGCGATCGACCGGTCGGACCTGTCAGTCATCGAGGAACTCCAGAACTTGGGGGACGAACTCCCGGTGGTGCTGGAAGACGCCGCCGTGCCCGGAGTTCGGGTAGATCTTCAGGCGGGCGTTCGGGATCCGGCGGGCCATGTCGGCCGAGTTGCTGCTCGCGACCATGAGGTCGTGATCACCGTTGGCGACGAAGACCGGTTGGGTGATGACCGAGAGGTCGTCGGGTTCGTGCAGTCCGGCGGCGCGGATGGCCTTCAGCTGCGCGCGTCGAGCCTGCAGGGAGATTTTTTCGTCGCGATTGTGGGTGCGTTCCTTGAGCCGGGTGAGGTAGTCCTTCGCGGCCCGCTTGCCCTCGGCGTTGCGGGGGAAGAACAGGAATGTCCTGGCGTCCTTCAGGGTGAGCGCGGACTTGACGTACGCCCTGACCGCGACCTTGTTGATCTCCTTGATGCCGCCGCCTCCTCGGGGACCGGTCCCGGCCAGGATGATCCGGCGCACGAGCTCGGGTGCCTGCAGGGCCACCATCTGTGCGACTCCGCCGCCGAGCGAGAACCCGAGGAGGTCGACTTTCTCGAGTCCCATCGCACGGATGAAGGCGACGGCGTCGCGGCCCATGTCCGCGACGTCGGGCGGCACGGATCCGCCGGACGCGCCGACCCCGCGGTTGTCGAACGTGATCACTCGGTGGCGGGCGGCGATGCCGTCGATGATCCTCGGGTCCCAGTCGTCAAGGACGGCCATCAGGTGGTGCAGGAACACCACCGGAACGCCTTCGGTCGGGCCGAGCTCGCGGTAGGCGAACGGCACCCCGCCGACGTCGATCGTGCGGGTGGGTACGTCGATCCACTTCATGTTCTTTGTCGTCTTCATCTGACCTCACCGGATACGGCCGAGGACCGCGGCTCCGCGCAGTTGCATTACGGTCATTTAACTTACGGTTGTAATACATACAGGCGGAATGAAGTGGTGGCAAGTGCTCTGCACCCACTGAGTAGGAGTTGCCACCGAAGGCTCCGGTCCGATGGACCGTCGCGAAGACGTCTCGACCGGGCAGCGGAACTAACCCGGCTCGAGTCGACACCATCTCGAGCGGCCCTGGGCAAGAGACGCCGACGGTAGGTGCACCTGGCACTCCGAGATCTCTGTCGAACCCGGGGCGGTTCACCAAGGCCCTCCGGGGCGGCACCGCGGCGCCGCGTCCGCACGCCGATCACCTCCCAACGGGCCTGACCCGCCGCCTACCGAATCCTGGGAGCCCGCGCACCAACAGGATCGGTTTGGTGCGCGGGCGTGGGTGGCGTGGTTCAGAATCGGCCGGGGGTGCGGCCGAGGGTGTTTTGAGGGTCGGCGGGGTTGGGGCCTTGTACTGCTCCGACGTACAGCTCGACCTGGGACTTGAACCGATCGACGGCGGCGCGGCCGCTCATGAACTTCGGAAAGGCGAGGGGGTCGGTGGTGCGGTAGTCGGCGAGGGGCTTCAGCCCTGTGGGCGGGGCGACATCGGTGCGTACGGGCCATGTGAAGCTCGCGATGACGTTCTGTGTGGGCATGGCGGCGATCACGGGCACGGGAGTAGGGCGGCCGATCCTTGGGGACAGAGGAGGACCGGGCAGGTCCCGGGCCGCACCCGCCAGCCGCTTACCCCAGTTGAGGACGCACTTGATGGCTGTCCCGTTGTCGACGGTCACGCAATTGGGTGATCGTCCACAACCGTCGCGTTCCATCCCCTGGTCTCGTCATTTCGGGCTGTTCACGCGCCGAGGGGCTCTGACAGGGGCGGCGTACTCGGGCGGGGCCCGCAGGTGCGACTCACACCGTGATGCCTCCGTCGACGGGCAGGACTGCTCCGGTGATGTACGAGGCGCGGTCGCTCAACAGCCAGGCGGCCGCTTCGGCGACTTCGTCGGGGTCGGCGGCGCGTCGCAGGGGGGTGCGGGCGTTGAGGTGCTCGACGATGGTGGGCTCCCGGCTGGCCCACTGCCGCATCATGGCGGTCATGGTTGTGCCGGGAGCGATGGCGTTGATGCGGATGCCTTCCGGCCCGTACTCGGCGGCTGCGGTCTGGGTGAGGCTGTTGACCGCCCGTTTGGCGGCGGAGTATGGCCCCAGTCCCGGGTTGCCCACCAGGCTGCCGACACTGCTGTTGTTGACGATCGCGCCAGTTCCGGACGTCCGGAGGATCGTCCGGACCTCAGCCGCCATCGCCAGCCAGACGCCTTTGTAGTTGATCGAGGTGACGACGTCGAAGTCGCCTTCGGGCACCTCGGCGAGGGATGCGTGGGGGATGGTGATGCCGGCGTTGTTGAAGGCGACGTCCAGCCGTCCATGGCGCTCCACCGCTGCGTCGACCGCGTTCTGGACACTCGCGGCGTCGGCCAGGTCGGTCACCACGTAGCTGGCGGTGCCGCCGGCCCCGCGGATTTCCTCGGCCACGCCGTTCAGTTCGGATTCGCTCCGCGAGGCCAGTAGGACTATGGCTCCTTCCCGGGCGAACAGCCGTGCCGCGGCGGCGCCGATGCCTCGACCGGCGCCGGTGATCAGTGCGACCTTGTCCGCCAGGAGCCCGCCAGGAGCGCGGTCCGGACCGTTGTTCGGTGTCGTTGCATTGCTCATGCCCGCAGCCTGCGGCCGTTTTGCCGCGCCAGCCAGGCACGGCCGGTACCTGGCTGGCCCGCGTGGACGACGGGACACTGGGCGTGTGGACAAACCTGAACTGGCGGACTTCCTGCGCAGCAGGCGCGAACGGCTGCAGCCCTCGCATGTGGGACTGCCGACCGGACCACGACGGCGCACGCCCGGTCTGCGCAGGGAGGAGGTCGCCCAGCTCGCCCACATCTCAACGGAGTACTACACCCGCCTGGAACAGGCCCGCGGCCCCCACCCCTCAAGGCGCGTGCTGGCGGGCATCGTGCGTGCGTTGCGCCTGTCCGACGCGGAACGCGACCACCTCTACCACCTCGCGGGTGAGCCCCCCGGCCCGCCGCCAGGCCCGCCCCGCGAGGTGCGGCAGAGCATCCTGGACCTCATCGACCGCCTGCCACAGGCCGCTGCCATTGTGCTCGACGCGACGTACGAAGTGATCGCCTGGAACGCCCTGGCCGCCGCGCTCCTGGAGGACTTCTCCGCACTGGCACCACGCGAGCGCAACCTCATCCGGCGCCACTTCCTGCACCCCGACCCGGCACAACGGCATTACGGCCTGTCCGGCGAGGAAGTGTTCGGCCTGTTCGCCGCCGGCCACCTGCGCGCCACAGCAGCTCGCTACCCCGACGACCCGGGGATCCGCGCCCTCGTTGACGAACTGGCGAGTGGCAGCGACGAGTTCGCCCGCCTGTGGACCTCACACCAGGTACGGACCGCCCGCCACCTCCACAAAACGATCCACCACCCGGTGGTCGGACCGATCACGCTGAACTGCGATGTCCTCGTCGTCCCCGACCAGGACCAGCACGTGGTCATCTTCACCGCCGAACCCGGCTCCCCCTCCGACCAGGCCCTGCAACTCCTCTCCGTCCTCGGCACCCAGAACATGGATATCGACACATAGGCCACCCCAGCCACTGCGCCCGATATTCGATGTGCACCCGGCAACATCGGAACGCCACAGAGCGAAGCCCCACGTCAACCCCCGAAGGACATCCACGCTCCACCACTAAGAGGTCCTCACAGAAGCTGTTGATCATGTGGCTTTCGGCTTGGGCGGTCGTTGGTCTGTTCGTGGGGAAACGTCAGTCGCGGCCGTGGATCGTGTCGGATGAACTGTGTTCGCTTATCGAGCCGTTGTTGCCGGTGCCGGGACCGAAGCTGGTGGAGGGCAGGCCTCGGATACCGGACCGGCAGGCCTTGTGCGGGATCCTGTTCGTGCTGCACACCGGCATTCAGTGGGAGTACCTGCCCCAGGAGCTGGGCTTCGGCTCCGGCATGACGTGCTGGCGGCGCCTGGCGGCTTGGCACGAGGCCGGGGTCTGGGACGAACTGCACCTGGTGCTGCTGAAGAAGCTGCGGGCCGCGAACAAACTGGACTGGTCGCGGGCGGTGATCGACTCCTCCCACGTGCGGGCGGCCCGGCGGGGCCCAAAAGCGGGCCCAGCCCGGTCGACCGCGCACGGCCGGGCAGCAAGCACCACGTCCTCACCGACGGCCAGGGCATCCCGCTCGCGGTGTCGCTGACCGGCGGAAACCGCAACGACGTCACCCAACTCCTGCCCTTGCTCGACAAGGTTCCCGCCGTGGCCGGCGTCGTCGGCCGGCCCAGACGCCGGCCCGATGCGCTTCTCGCGGACCGCGGCTACGACCACGACAAGTACCGGTGCCTGCTATGGCAGCGCTGCATCCGCCCGGTGATCGCCAGACGAGGCGAGGAACACGGCTCTGGCCTGGGCGTCTTCCGTTATGTGGTTGAGCGCACGATCGCATGGCTACACGGCTTCCGCCGCCTGCGGATCTGCTGGGAACGACGCGACGACATCCACGAGGCCTTCCTGAAGCGCGTTGCAGAAGGCCATATTTTTGCAGGTCAAGGCCCGATCGCGGCTGTTCTGATCACGCGGCCAGGGCGAGGTTGTGCATGTGGGCGACGGCCTGGACGGCGTGGTGGAGGCCGTCGCCGTGCTGCCGGCAGTCGCGGAGGATTTTGTAGTTCTTCAGCCGGCCGATCGCATGCTCGACCCGCGCACGGACCCGGCGATGCTCGGCGTTGTCCCTTCCTCGCCGGCCAGCAGAGCCCGGCCGGGTCGTTTGCGGTGCGGGACGACCAGGCCCGTGTTGATGTAGGCGCCGTCACCGAGCACGGTGACGCCCTGACACTGCTGCGGCAGGCCGGAGTCGCGCCACACATGGGCGTCGGCCCTGTTTCCCGGGGCCGGGCGTGCGGTGGCCACGACCAGGCGGGTGTCGGCATCGATGATGACCTGCACGTTCGCGGAGAAGCGGTAGTTGCGGCTGGAGGCGCCGACCCGGCGGTCGCGGACCGGAATCAAGGTGCCGTCCACGATCCACAGCCGGTCCGCAGCATCGACAGAACGGGCGGACGGCTCGAGCGCGAGGAGGGGCCCAAGCCGCTGGATGACCCTGCACACCGTTGCAGGCGAGACCCCGAACAGGGGCGCGAGCTGCCGCATGGTCAGGTTCGTCCGGTAGTAGACAGCCACCACCAGCACCCGGTCGGCGAGCGGCAGACACCACGGCCGCCCGATCCGCGGCCCGTCGCCACCCCGCTTCCGCACCACCTTCAGCAACCGCCCAAACTGCTTCATCCGCTCCGCGACCGCATGGCCGCCGGTGAGAAGATCTCCGGACCGGCGGCCCGTCGCGCTGTCACCGGCGCGACCGAAGCCCCGCACTTCGAGGGCCGCATCGTCCCCTCCACGTTCGCGAGGAAGGCAGCCGCCTATCCCGCCCGGGACGGCATTGTCCTGTTCGACAACCCCGACGCCCTCCTGATCTGCGCATTCAAGCGCGAGACGGCATTGTGCGAACCGGCAGCGAACGCGACCTCGCCGAATGTGCTCGACTGCCGGGCAGGCTGCGACAACATGGCCCGCGCCGACACCCACACCAGTCAACTGCGTGATCGCGCCGACGAGATCGACCAGCTCGCCGCGCACGCACCCATGCACATCGGCAACCGGCTGCGGGCCAACGCCGCCCGACTCCGCCAGGCCGCCGTCACCCACGCCGCCACCGCCGAGGTCCTGAGATGACCGAGCAACCCACCGACGAGCGCACGCGCATCCGCGAGGCCATGGACCGCCTCCTGGCGGGGCAGGCCACCGCCTCCAACGGGAGTCTCACCATCGCGGCCCTCGCCGTCGAGGCCGACGTCCACCGCATGGCCTTGATGAAGGGGCACGCGGATCTGAAGTACGCATTCTACGAGCGGGTACGCACCGAAGCGCAGCAGGTCCCCGAGGCGGAGCGCCGACTGCGCGAGTCCGTGGTCAAGCTCAAGGAGACCGTCTCGAACCAGCGAAGGGAGATCAAGGAACTGCGGGAGCTAGTCACCCGTCTCACCCTTGCGGCTGCGGTCCTGACCGGCCAGCAGAGCCAGTCGGCGCCCCGCTCGCAGGTCCCGGACAACGTCGTTTCCTTCCGTCCGTCGGAGGAATGAGGCTGCGGGCCCGCTCGGGGGCGATCCCAGGTCTGTGCGAGTCGGGTGCAGGAAGTCACGCACAGCCGCCTCGCCACGCCAGGGTCCGAGCGTTGCGTTGCGCTCCCCTACGTAGGCCTTCGCCCGCCTGGACTGGGCGTTGGCGAGGATGTCGACGCGATCGGTTGCCGAGTTCCAGGCCGTGGTCCCTTGCCGGTATCCGCGCGCCGGAAGCCGTGCCTGGCCGTCCGGCGCACGGACCTGAGGGCTCGTCACGGCCAGATGGACTTCAGCTGCCACGACTGCATGTGGTTGAGGGTGGCGGTGCCGTCTTCGGCGAAGGCGTCGATGCCGGTGCTGGAGGGGTCGGGGAAGATCTGGTCGGTGAGGGTGACCTGTTCGCCGCGGGTGTTCTGGGCGTAGACCTCGACGGAGGAGGCGTCGACGAGGACGTGCAGACTCAGTCGGCCGCCGTGGAGTTCGAGGGGGGCGCGCTGGACGCCGCCGAAGGTGGGGTCGAAGTCGGTCGCGCCGGAGGCGGTGCGGTCGATGTAGACCTCGCCGGTGGTGGTGTCGTAGCCGATGCGGGTGCGCTGCCCGACGCCGGTGCGGACGTCCAGGCCGGAGCGGTCGGCGGTGCCCGGGGTGAGGTCGGCCTGGAGTTCCAGGGCGCTGCCGTGTACGGCGAGCGGGGTGGTGGTGTTCGTGACGCGGGTGCTGGGCGCCTGGGTGCCGTCGCCGCGCAGGCCGGCCAGTTCGCGGACCGGCTGCTGGATCAGCTGGACCCTGCTGTTCACGGTCTTCAGGGAGAGCTGGCGGGGGAAGGTGTCGGCGCTGCGCCACGGGCTGGTGGGGATGGCCTGCCCGTAATTCCAGTTGTTCATCCAGGCGGTCATGATGCGGCGGCCGCCGGGTGCGTCGGTCCACGTGTTGGCGGCGTAGAAGTCGGCGCCATAGTCGAGCCAGTGGGCGCGCCGGGTGGTGGACAGGGCCGGCTCGTCGGCGGCGGTGAACTGATCGGCGAGGACGTGTCCCCAGCCGCTGGAGTTGGCGTCCACGATCTGGAGCTGGACCTTCTCGCCCTTGTAGGAGCTGGTGTTGAACGACGCCCAGTCAAGGTTCTCGGAGTCGGCGCCGGTGGCACTCTGGACGACCTTGCCGTCGACCAGCAGGTTGACGCCGGTCTCGACGGAGGCGGGCTTCGCCTGGGTGTCGGAGAGGACGACCTGGTCGAGGTTGAGGTGGCCCCAGCCGCCTGTGTTGTCGTCCACGACCTTGATCTGGGCCTGCTTGCCCTGCAGGTCGGACAGGTCCCAGGAGGCCCAGTTCAGGGCCTCGCCGTTGGATCCGGTGGCGGAGCGCACCACCTTGCCGTCCACGATGAGCTCCACCGCGGTGGGCGCGTCGGAGCTCGCCGGGTGATAGCCGCCGCCGATGAGGAAGTTCAGGTACTTCTTGTCGATGGTGAAGGTCGGCGAGGTCAGCGTGCCGGTGCTCGCGTCGCCGTTGAGGAAGGTGTTGGCGAGCCCCTTGCCGAGGTAGCCGGAGACCTGCTGCTGGCCGGGGAGGGCGCCCTGGGCCGGTCCGGGGCCGAAGGCGTCGCCGGTGGTGGTCCAGTCGCCGATGGGGCTGGTGTAGGTGCTGCCCTCGAAGTCGGCGAGGGTTTCACCGGTGGGTGCCGGCTGGTCGCCCAGGGCGGAGCCGGGTTGGTAGGGGTGGGTGCCGCCGCCGACCTTGAAGTTGATGTAAGCGCTGGTCACGATGAACGCGGGCGAGGTGAGCGTGCCGGTGGAGGCATCGCCGCCGTGGAAGCTGTTGGCGAAGGCTTTGCCCTCGAAGCCGGTGACGGTCTGCTGGCCGTCCACCGGCCCGGTCGCCGGTGCGCTGCCGAACGCGTTACCGGTGGCCGTCCAGTCGCCGAACGAGCCGGACTCGAAGTCCTGCACGACGGTGCCGCTCGGCGGGGTGTAGCTGTCGTTGTCGTCGGAGGTGAACTTCTCGCCGTCGAAGTCGCCGACGAAGTACTGGGCGCCGGAACCGCCCGCGATGCCGCCGGGGTTGAGGTTGACCGCCAGCACCCATTTGGTCTTCTTCGGGTTGCCGTCCACGGGCAGCGGGAACAGGTCCGGGCACTCCCACACCCCGCCGGTGGCGCCGGCCGGGCCGAAGTCGCTCTGGTGCGTCCAGTGCTTGAGGTCGGGAGAGCTGTAGAAGGAGATCTTGTGTTGGTCGGCGAGGGCGACCGCCATCAGCCAGCTCTTGGTGGGGGCGTACCAGAAGACCTTGGGGTCGCGGAAGTTGGTCGAGCCGATGTCGAGGACCGGGTTGCCCGAGTACTTCATCCAGGTGGTGCCGCCGTCGGTGCTGTAGGCGAGGGCCTGCTCCTGCTTGCCGGTGGCCTTCTGCGCGCTGGTGTAGATGGCGACCAGCGGCGGGTTCTGCTTGGTGCCGAAGCCGGTGGTGTTGTTCTTGTCCAGCACCACACTGCCGGAGAAGATCATTTCCTGGTCGTCCTGGGGGATGGCCACCGGGAGCTGCTTCCAGTGGACCAGGTCGGTGCTGACGGCGTGGCCCCAGGACATGTTGCCCCAGGTGTTGCCGTCCGGGTTGTACTGGAAGAACAGGTGCCACTGGCCCTTGTAGTAGATCAGTCCGTTGGGGTCGTTCATCCAGTTCTGGGCCGGGGTGAAGTGGAACTGGGGCCGGTACTGCTCGTGGTAGAGGGTGTCGGCCATGGCCGGGGAGGCGGCGACCAGGCCGAGCCCGGACAGGACGGCCAGCGCGGCGAGGAGTCTGCGGCGCGGACGAGTCGTTCTGGACATGGCGGCTCCTTGCAGGCATGCGGGCTTCGGTCCAGCCGTACGGGGACTGGCGCGTGACAAGTGACGCTTGAGGCGTGTCGGGTACGGGCAGCGGCTCCGCCGTGGTCCCGTCCGAGGCCATGGGCGGGGCCTGCCTGCCTGTCGGGACGGCATGACGGCACGGTGCCAGCCGTTCCAGTCAGGTCTGGAAACGTTTCGCCGAACGTAGGGGCCCATGTCGCCGAAGTCCAGACCCTGCGCAGGAAAACTCCCGAATGCGAGGATGAGGACGGCTGCACGGTGCCATCGACCACAGGGGGAAACGTTGCCCAGCCAGCAGAACGGCACAGGCCGACGAGCGGCGACCATGCGCGACGTCGCGACCGCCGCCGGGGTGGGGCTCGCCACCGTCTCCCGGGTCGTCAACGGCAAGCCCGTCACTCCTGACCTGGCGGAACGAGTGACGCGCGCGGCCGAGTCGCTCGGCTACCGCCTCGATCTGACGGCCAGCAGCCTGCGCCGGGCCGACCGCCGCACCAGCACCCTCGGCCTGGTCCTGGAGGACGCGGCCAACCCCTTCTCCGCCGCGCTGCACCGCGCGGTGGAGGACGCCGCCACCGAGCGCGGCGTGCTGGTCCTGGCCGGGTCCACCGACGAGGACCCGGTCCGCGAACGCGGCCTGCTCAAGACCTTCACCGGCCGCCGGGTCGACGGCCTCATCGTGGTACCCACCGGACAGGCCGACGCCGACCTCGACGCGGCCCGCCGCGCCGGCACACCCGTCGTCTGCGTGGACCGCCCCACCACAGCGCCGCAGGTGGACGCCGTGACGGTGGACAACCGCGCGGGCCTGCGGGCGGCGGTGAAAAGGCTGCACGCGGCAGGTCACCGGCGCATCGCCTTCCTCGGAGACCTCCGCACCATCTGGACGGCCGAGGAGCGTTACGCAGGGTTCGTGAAGGGGCTGGCGGAGGCGGGGTGCGTCCTGCACCGCTCCCTTGTGAGGCGTGGCCTGCACGGTGCGGAGGCCGCCCAGGAAGCGACCCGAGAACTCCTGGCCCTCGCTCATGTGCCCACCGCGCTCATCTCCAGCCAGAATCTCCTGACCGTCGGGGCCCGCATGGCCCTGCAGGAGCTCCGCCTGCAGCACCGGGTGGCGCTGATCGGCTTCGACGACCTGCCTCTGGCCGGTCTCCTCGAACCCGGCATCTCGGTGATCGCCCAGGATCACGCCGCGATCGGCCGGGAGGCCGCCGGCCTGCTGTTCGACCGTCTCGACGGCGAGCGCGGCCCCGCCCGCCACCGCGTGCTGCCCACCCGCTACCTCGCCCGCGGCTCCGGCGAAATCCCCGCCGCAGAGGACCGCTGACGACCGTCTCCGGCACGGGGTCCCGGTACCGGCGGGGTGTCCGAGGCTTGGAAATTCTCTGTAAACGAGTTGATTCCGATGTGTTGACGGGCTGAGCCGCTCGGTGCTTCACTGCCGGAACCGGTACCGAAACCGGTTCCGGAACCGCTCCCGGTATCGGTTCCGCGAGTCTCTGTACGATCGGCCCTTCGGTGCGGGAGGACATTCCCGCCGCTGCATGGAGGAGAGGAGGTGGCATGGGAGTCACCATCGCCGACGTGGCCGCCCGGGCCGGCGTCAGCAAGACGACGGTCTCACGCGTGCTGAACAGCAAGGGCGAGATCAACGAGAACACCGTTCTGAAGGTCCGCAAGGCGATCTCGGAGCTCGGCTATGTGCCGAGCGCCGGTGCGGTCGGCCTCGCCCGGGGCACGACACAGATGATCGGCATGCTGGTCCCTGACCTGGCCTGGGCCTGGTCAGGCATCGTGCAGGCGGTCATCGAGACGCTGGAGACCGAGGGCTTCGGACTGCGCATGCTGACCTGGAACCACGGTGAGGAGTCACTGCGCCGCCTGGGTCTGCAGGTCGCTGCCAAGTCGTTCGACGGTCTGCTGGTGATAGAGCCCGAGGGCGCCATGGGCTACATCACGGAACTGCACGAAGCAGGGCTGCCGGTCGTGCTGATAGACGACCGCTTCCAGCGGCCGGGGTTCCCCTACGTGGCCACCACCAACCGGGAGGGGGGTGCGCAGGCGGCGCGGCACCTCCTGGAAATCGGGCGCCGTCGCCCTCTGGTGGTGACCGGCCCCTATGCGTTCGGCTGTACCCGGGAACGGCTGGGCGGCTTCGTCGATGTCTATGCGGAAGCCGGGATCGAGATCGACCAACGCAGCATCATCTGCGGCGACTTCCAGTTCGAACGCTGCCGGAGCGCGATCGCAGGCGCTCTCGCGGACGGCCTGGAGTTCGACTCGGTCTTCGCACACAACGACCCCTCGGCGGCCGGCGTGCTCACCGCCCTGCACGAGGCCGGTCTGTGGGTTCCGCAGGATGTCGCCGTGGTGGGCTTCGACGACGTCGAGATGGCCTCGTACACCTATCCGGCACTGACCACCATCCGCCAGCCCATGCGGGAGATGGGTGCGGCGGCGGCGCGTCTGCTGCTGGACCACGTGCGCGGAGTGCCGAAGGCGGCCCCGTCGTGCGTCATTCCCACCAGTCTCGTGGTCCGCGGCTCGACGTTACGGCCGAGCCCGAACTGACGCCATGTCATCGCGACGCGTACGGCGTCGGCGTCCCATCGAACCGTCCGTCTCCGCCGCTCCTGCCCAGCCCCGCAGGCGGAGACGGACCCATCCCGAAACGGAACTGACCCCACCGGACCTCGCGCAGGCCGGTGGGCCGTCCAGCTCAACCTGAAGCCGGTGCACGTACCGGCCTGATGGGCCCGTTCGTCTTTCGGCCGGCCTCACCACCCTGCATGCGCAACCATGTTCACGCGTCACCGCCGAGGTGCCCTTTCCGTCTGCACCTCCCCGACCCGGCACGCCGAGCGACACGCCTGGCCCCCCGCCCGGCCGCTACCGCTCCGGGACGGACGCTCCAGCCGCGACCTGCGGCTGACCGTCGATGCCATGCCACCGCGGGCGGTCTCCACTTCACGAGCCGGCCCATCCGGACGCCCGCCCGCTGCCACTCTTCCTCTTCGCCGCCCCCCGCGCCTGTTTCGCTCAATGGCAAGGAGCCGCACTATGCGTACCCCTACTCGTCACACTGTCAGAACAATCCAGGTCCTGTGCGTCACCGTCACGGCAGCCCTGGTGGCGACCGGCTGCGGCCGCAGCGCCGACTCCGGGCCCGGCACGGACGCCCCCGCGAAGCTGGGCAGCGGCAAGGCCACCGGCAAGGTCGTCATGTGGTCCATGGGCGATCCCGATACGTCCCTCCAGAGCCTGGCCAAGAAGTTCGAGGAGCAGAACCCCGGCGTGAAGGTCCAGATCACCCCGGTGCCCTGGGCCTCCGCCCACGACAAGCTGACCACCGCCATCGCCGGCGGCAACACACCCGACATGTCCGTGATCGGCACCACCTGGATGGCCGAGATGGCTGGCATGAACGGCTTCCAGGCCACCCCGACGTCGATCAAGTCGTCGGACTTCTACCCGGGTCAGTGGGACACCACGAAGTACAAGGACACCTCCTACGGCGTCCCGTTCATCGCCGACACCCAGGCGGTCTACTACCGCAGCGACCTCGCTGCGAAGGCCGGTATCAAGGGCGCCCCGGCAAGTGACTGGGCCGGTTACCTGAAGGATCTGAAGGCCATCCAGGCCACCGCGGGCAAACAGAACCCGAAGCTGCGCTACGCCAGCGGGTGGCAGATCGGCTTCAACTCCTGGATCTTCCTGCTGCCGCTGGTCTGGCAGCAGGACGGCGACATCTACGACCCGAGCACCAAGAAGTTCACCTTCGACTCGCCGGCGGTCGCCAAGGCGCTGGAGTACTACGCGAGCGTCCCGAAGGAGGGCTTGGCGCCCACGGACAAGACGGACAGCCTGCAGGCTTTCCAGGACGGACAGATCGCCGTTTACAAGGACGGCGCGTGGGTCAGCGGCAGCCTCCGCAAAGACGCCCCGAAGCTGGACAGCAAGTGGAAGACCATGCCGCTGCCGAAGGGCAAGCAGGCGGCCGGGTTCGCCGGCGGCAGCGACCTGGCGGTGTTCAAGGAGGCCAAGAACTCCGACGCGGCATGGAAGTTCGCCAAGTTCCTCACCGAACCCGCCAACCTCGCCGCCTACGCGAAGGCAACGGGCTCCCTTCCCGCCACGCCGGGGGCGTGGGACGCAGCGAAGCTGAGCGACGACGAGGCGATGCAGGCGTTCGCCGAGCAGCTGAAGGTCAGCAAGGCGCCGCCCGCCATCACCACCTGGCAGCAGGTCGCCGACGCCGTCGACTCCGAACTGGAGAAGCTGAGCCTCGGCAAGGCCACCGTCGCCCAGGCGCAGAAGGACCTGCAGTCCAAGGCCACCAGCATCGGCACAGGCCGCTGAACGGCCGCCACGTGAGCACCCCTCGTAGGGACGGATGACATCCATGTCCACGAAAACACTCCCCGGGCGGGGCGACACCCACGAACCGGGCACCGCACGGCCCGAGAGGGGCGCCGGCCGTCGGCGACTCGCCCTCCGCAGCACCGCGCGCGGCAGGCAGACGCGGGCCGCGTGGATCCTCGCGGCTCCCTTCCTCGCCCTGTTCCTGGCGTTCATGCTGCTGCCGGTCGTCTGGTCGCTGCTGATGAGCCTGACCGACACACAGAGCGCCGACCTGCGGACCCCGTTGAACGTGTCGTTCACCGGCTTCGACAACTATGTACGGCTGTTTGAGGACGAGCAGTTCGTTCATGCTCTGCGCAACACGGCCGTGTTCGTCCTGGTCGGTCTGCCGCTGACGCTGGCCACCGGACTCGCCGCAGCGGTCGCCCTCAACAGCGGCATCGGCCGCTTCCGGGCCGTCTTCCGGGTCGGCTTCTACCTCCCGGTGATCACCAGCGTCGTGGCCGTCGCGGTGGTGTGGAAAACGCTGCTGGAGCCGCAGGCGGGGCTGGTGAACACGGTTCTGGGATGGTTCGGGATCGACGGTCCGGCCTGGCTGGCGGACACCCGGTTCGCTCTCCCCGTCATGATCGTGATGGCCGTGTGGCGCAACCTCGGCACCGTGATGATCATCATGCTGGCGGGTCTGCAGTCCGTGCCGCAGTCCCTGATGGAGGCGGCCGAGCTCGACGGCGCCGGGGCCTGGCAGCGGTTCTGGCGGGTCACCTTCCCGCTCCTGCGTCCGGCCCTGCTGCTGACCGCGGTCACGACCGGTATCGGCTATCTGCAGTTCTTCGACGAGCCGTTCGTGATGACCGACGGCGGACCGCTGGACTCCACTCTGTCCGCCACGATGTACGCCTACAACCAGTTCGGCAACGGCAACTACGACGTTGCGTCGGCCGCCGGTTACGTCGTCTTCGTCCTCATCATCGCGCTGACCGTGCTGCAGTTCCGCGTGCTGCGAGACAAGGACTGATGCCCCATGAGCACTCTCTCCGCCCTCCGGACGGCCGGGCCGGGCACGGACCGGACTCTGCGGCGGCGTCGCATCCGGCAGAAATGGGGCCATCCCTGGCTGTATCTGCCGCTGTTCGGCTGCCTGCTGCTGATGGTCGCGCCGTTTCTGTGGATGCTCTCCGGCTCCTTCAAGCCCGAGGCGGACATCCGCAAGGTGCCGCCGGTCCTGGTCCCCACCGCGCCCACCCTGGCCAGCTACCGGCAGCTGTTCAGCAGCCTGGACTTCACCACCATGTTCGCCAACTCGGTGATCGTGGCCCTGGCCGTGACGGCAGGCAACCTGCTGTTCTGCTCCATGCTCGGCTACGCCCTGGCCAAGCTGGACTTCCGCGGGCGACGTGCCGTGTTCAGCCTGGTCATCGGCACCCTGATGGTGCCGGGCCTGGTCACCTTCGTACCCCTGTACGTGCTGGTGGCCAACATGAAGCTGACCGGCTCGCTGCTCGGGCTGATTCTGCCGTTCCTGGCGGCCCCGTTCGGGGTGTTCCTGATGCGGCAGTTCATCTCCACCCTGCCCGACGAACTCATCGATGCCGCCCGCGTCGACGGCTGCCGTGAACTGGCCATCTACTGGAAGATCATCCTGCCTCTGACCAGGCCGGCCCTGGCCACGTTGGGGATCATCACCTTCCTGGGCTCCTGGAACAACTTCCTGTGGCCGCTGGTCGTGGCCCAGAACGAGGACCAGTACACCCTTCCCGTCGGCCTCGCCCTGGCCAGCAGCGGACAGGACTTCACCCGCTTCGGCGTCCTCCTCGCCGGCGCCGTCGTCGTCCTGCTCCCCGTGATGGTCGTCTTCCTGCTCTTCCAGCGCCACTTCGTCGCCGGCATCGCCACCACCGGCCTGAAGTGACCTCCCTCGCCTACCCCCGTCACCTCTCTGACCTGTGACGACTCATGACTTGGAGAACATAGTGGGACACCCGGTCCGCTCTGCTGTGTACCTGGATCCGGACGCGTCCGTGGAAACGAGAACCGAGGACCTGCTGTCCCGGATGACCTTGCAGGAGAAGGTCGGGCAGTTGCTGATGCTCGACGCCCAACACGGGGACCTCGAGGACATCGTGTCGGCCAAGCTGGCCGGGTCGGTCCTGCATGTGACTCCCGCGCGGATGCTGGAGGCCATGGAACGGGCCCAGCGGACACGGCTCGGTATTCCGCTGCTGACAGCCGACGACTGCATCCACGGCCACTCGTTCTGGCCGGGCGCGACCATCTTCCCGACACAGCTGGGCATGGCCTGCACCTGGGATCCCTCTCTGGTCCACCGGGTCGCCCGGGCGTCCGCGACCGAAATCGCGACGACCGGCATCCACGGGACGTTCTCCCCGGTGCTGTGCATCACCCGGGACCTGCGCTGGGGCCGGATCAACGAGACGTTCGGCGAGGACCCGTTCCTGATCGGCGAACTGGGGGCGGCGATGGTGCGCGGCTACCAGGGGGAGGGCCTCGGCGATCCGACCGCCGTGCTGGCGTACGCCAAGCACTTCGCGGGCTACTCCGAGACCCTGGGCGGACGTGACGCCAGCGAAGCGGATCTCAGCCCCCGCAAGCTGCGCTCGTGGTTCCTGCCCCCGTTCGAGCAGGCGGCCCGGGCCGGCTGTCGCGGCTTCATGCTGGGCTACCAGTCGATCGACGGTGTGCCCATCACCGCGAACGAGTGGCTGATCAACGAGGTACTCAAGGGCGAGTGGGGCTTCACCGGCACGCTGGTGACCGACTGGGACAACGTCGGCCGGATGGTCTACGACCAGCGGACCTGCGCCGACTACGCCGAGGCGGCGGCGGTCGCCGTCAACTCCGGAAACGATCTGATCATGGCCACGCCCGCGTTCTTCGAGGGCGCCCAGGAGGCGGTCGCCCGCGGCCTGGTCGACGAGAAGCAGATCGATGACGCGGTACGGCGGGTGCTGCGGCTGAAGTTCCAGCTCGGGCTCTTCGAGGACCCCCGCGCCCCCGACCCCGAGCGGCAGGCGCAGGTGATCGGCTGCCGCGAGCACGCCGACCTCAACCTCGAGACCGCCCGACGTTCCCTCGTACTGCTGCGCAACGAGGGGATCCTGCCCCTCGACGGCGGGCTGACCGCGGACGGAACCGGCCGCGCCACAGGCCAGGGCACGCCACGCACGATCGCGGTCATCGGCCCCAACGCCGACAGCCCGGAGGCCATGCTCGGCGACTGGGCGGGTGCCACCGGCCAGGTGCCGTGGATGCCCGAAGGACATCCACGCGAACTGGTGGAGACGGTGCTGGACGGCCTTCGCGCCGTCGTCCCCGCCGACTGGACCGTCACACACGCCCGCGGAGCCGACATCGAAAGCCCCGCCTTCGACCCCGACCAGTGGGTCGCCGGGCCCGACGGCCAGCCGCAGCCGCCCGCCTTCATCCCCGCCCCGGTCGACGAGGCACAGCTTCGGGAGGCCACCGCCGCGGCAGAGGCCGCCGACTACGCCGTAGTGGTCGTCGGGGACACCATCGCCCTGACGGGCGAGGTGCGCTCCACGGCCACCCTCGACCTCCAGGGAGGCCAGATCGCTCTGCTGGACGCGGTCGCCGCCACCGGCACACCCATGATCGTCGTACTCGCCCAGTCCAAGCCGAGCACCCTCCCCGACTCGGCACTGAACGCTCCAGCACTCATCGAGGCGTTCAACCCGGGCATGCGCGGCGGCCGCGCCATCGCCGAACTCCTCCTCGGACTCGTCGAACCCAGCGGCCGGCTCCCGGTCTCCTTCGCACGCCACGTCGGACAGCAACCCGTCTTCTACAACCAGGTGCGCGGCCAGCATGGCGACCGCTACGCCGATCTGACCCAGGACCCCCTGTTCGCATTCGGTGAGGGCCTGAGCTACACCACCGTCACCTACTCCGACCTTGTCGTGCACGACCACGACGTGTCCGCGGACGGCACCGTCACCGCCACGGTACGGCTCACCAACAGCGGAAGCCGTCCGGCCCTGGAAACGGTCCAGGCGTACGTCAGCGACCTGACCACCAGCGTCACGTGGGCCGAGCAGGAGCTGAAGGGTTTCACCCAGGTCGAAGTCCGTCCCGGCGAAAGCCGGGACGTCCGCCTGAGCATCCCCGCCTCGCAGTGCTCACTCGTCACGGCCGACAACCGCCGCGTGGTCGAACCAGGTGAGTTCGCGCTTCGCGTCGGCCCCAGCTCACGTCGGGAACAGCAGCTGAGCGCGGGCTTCCGCATCCGGACCTGAAGACCGCTTACAGGCTTGCAGACCCCGCCTCGTCAGCCCGCCGCCCCGCCAACTCGAGGGCCGGCGGGGCGGGCCCCGCTGACATACGAAAGGCACGCGTGTGTCCACCACACCCCGCGATCCGCACCACCCCGTGGCGCACCTGCGCCCGCCCCGCAACTGGATCAACGACCCCAACGGGCTGGTCTTCCATGACGGCCACTACCACCTCTGCTACCAGTACAACCCGTACGGAGCGACCCACGCGAACATGCACTGGGGCCACTTCCGCAGCCCCGACCTGCTGAGCTGGGAGCCGCTGCCGACCGCGCTGTCCCCGACGCCCGGTGGCGTGGACGCCGATGGCTGCTTCTCCGGCAACGCCGTCTCCGACGGCGACCGGCTCGTCGCCTTCTACTCCGCACACCGCGAGGACCGCTCGTTCCAGCACCAGCCGGTCACCTCCGCCGTCTCCCACGACGGCGGCCGGACCTTCCGCCCGCGGGGCGAACTACTCATCCCCGAGCTGCCCGAGGGCTGCACCATGTACCGCGACCCGTACGCCTGGCGGGACGGCGACGGCTGGCGGATGCTGGTCGGCGCCGCCCTCGCGGACGGCCGCGCCGCCGCCCTCCTCTACGACTCACCCGACCTGGAGAACTGGACCTACCGAGGCCCCTTCGCCACCCGCCACCCGGAGCCCATCGGCGGCGCCGAGCAGCTCACCGGCGAGGGCTGGGAATGCCCCCAGTACCTCCCGGCGGCCGACGGACGCGGTGCGCTCATCTTCAGCACCTGGAATTACCACACCGGCCCGCAGCGCGTCGCAGCCCTGACCGGCGAAGAGCACGACGGCCACTTCAAGGCCGGCCCACCGGTGTGGGCGGACCACGGCCCCGACTTCTACGCACCCGCCCTCCTGCGTGCACCTGGCGGCCGATGGCTGCTGTGGGGCTGGTCATGGGAAGCCCGCGACCAAGCCTGGACCGTCTCGGACGGATGGGCCGGCGTCCTCACCTTGCCCCGCGAGATCCACGTCGGCGACGACAACAGGCTGCGCCAGCAGCCCGCCACCGAACTGCTCGCCCTGCGCGGCGAACACACCGTCCACGCCCGAGGCGAGACACACGGCCCGCAGCCGGTGGACTTCGGCGACGTGGGCCGGGCCTTCGACCTGACGGCCCGCCTGCAGCCCACCGCAGACGCCGCTCTGCGCCTGCTCACCGATCCGGACGGCTCGGAATACCTCGACATCCGCCTCGATGCCGAGGCGGGCGAACTGGTCGTCGACCGCGAGCACGCCTCGCTGGATACCCGGGCCCGCGGCGGCTCCTACCGGATGCCCTGCCCCACGGGTCGGCCCGTCGATCTGCGCGTGGTCGTCGATCACTCCATCGCCGAGGTCTTCCTGACCACCACCGGCCAGGTCCTCACCCTGCGCTTCTACCCGACAGGGCAGGGACCTTGGCGCCTGCAGGCCCGCACCGCATCAGGTGCGAGCTTCGGATTCGCGGTCGACGTGTGGCAGCTGCACCCGCTCGTGATCAAGGAGCCGAGCACCGGCGCCGCGTAGTCGGCAGGCACTGACGCCGACGGCGTCGCCCTGGAGCCGACTCCAAGCCGCTCCCCTCCCCGCACCTGCCTTTCAAGCACCCGACACACAGGTCCGAAGGAGGATCTTCGATGAGCTCGTACGGTCTCGGACGACGCCAGTTCCTCACCACCGCCATCGGCGTCGCCGCCGCCTGGACGCGGGTTTCCGAAAACGCCGTCGCCGCCCCGCAGCGGGAGGAAGCCTCACACGGCAACTCCGTGCGTGTCTGGCTGACAGACGTCTCGGCAGAGAAATGGGTCGCTCCTCAAAGCCCCGTGCGCTTTGCGACGAAGCGCACGGCCAACCCGCTCACGATCAAGATCGACGACAGCGTCAAGTACCAAAGAGTCCAGGGGTTCGGTGCGGCCATGACCGACTCCGCCGCCTGGCTCATCAACAAGCTGCCCAGCGCCGGTCGAACCAAGTTGATGCAAGAACTTTTCGACCCCTCCAGGGGCATCGGCCTCAGCATGGTCCGCTCCCCGATGGGCGCCACGGACTTCAACGCCTCGGGAAGCTACTCCTACGACGACATGCCGGCGGGGCAGACGGATCCGGCGCTGTCCCACTTCTCCATCCAGCATGACGCGCCGTACATCATTCCCGCCCTGCGGCAGGCTCTCTCGCTCAACCCGTCCATCAAGATCCTGGCCACCCCGTGGAGCCCGCCAGGCTGGATGAAGACCTCCGATTCCATGGTGGGAGGCACCCTCAAGAGCGAGTACACCGCCGAACTGGCCGACTACTTCGTCAAGTTCATCCAGGCCTACCGCAAGGCCGGCGTACCGATCTCCTACGTCTCACCGCAAAATGAACCGATGGGCACGCCCACCTGGCCGGGCATGTTCCTGTCCGCCTACCAGGAATCCCAGGTGATCCAGGCGATCGGCAAGGCGTTCGAGGCCAACGGGATATCCACGAAGATTCTGGCGTGGGACCACAACTGGGATGTGCCCTCGTATCCCGAGACGATTTTCAACGATCCCGCGGCCTCGAAGTACGCCGCCGGAACCGGATGGCACATTTACAGCGGAAACCCGCGTTACCAGACCCTGGTCCACAACGACTATCCGGGCAAGGAAGCCTATCTCACGGAAGCCACCGGAGGTCTTTGGCAGGGCGACAATCAGACGGCGTTCAACGACGCACTGGGCACGTGGATCATCGACAGCATGCGCAACTGGGCGAACGGCGTGATGCTCTGGAACATCGCACTCGACCCCGACATGGGCCCGCTCAACAGCGACACCGACGGCATCCCCATGTGCCGGGGACTGGTCACGATTGATCCGGCCAGCGGCAAGGTGTCCTACAACGTGGACTACCACGCCCTCGCTCACGCCAGCAGGTTCGTCAAGCCCGGAGCGCATCGGATCTACTCGAACACCTTCGGGGAAGGAAGCATAGAGAACGTCGCCTTCCGGAACCCGGACGGCTCCAAGGTCCTGATCGCCTACAACTCGGGGAGTTCCGCGAAAACCTTCAGCGTCGCAGACAGAACACAGTCGTTCGACTACACCCTGAACGCCGGCGACGCCGTCACCTTCACCTACTCAGGGCTCACGCAGAGCGGCAGGACCCCCGCCGCGGCCAAGGTCTCGGACCCGACGCACGACTTCACGTTCACCTCGCCGTCCGGTCCGGTCACCATCACCTACGATCCGGCACTACTGCCCTACCAGAACACCATCCGCGCCGGAAACAACCTGATCACGTACTCCCTGCCGATCGGAGCTTCCGTCCAGACGACGGGAGCGGCGCTGAGCCGTGGCGAGTGGACCGCCACGGCGTCGGCGAGCGCGGACTGGGGTGTGGCCGCGAGCGCGATCGACGGCGATATCAACACCAGGTGGAACCTCGGGCACGGGATGACGAGCGGCGACTGGTTCCAGATCGATCTGGGCAGCTCCACCAGCTTCAACAAAATCGTCCTCGACACCGGCAAGGACAATTCGTTCGACTACATCACCAAATATCAGGTGTATGTCTCGGACGACGGTGTCGACTGGGGCGGCGCGATCGCGAGCGGCAGCGGCGGCATAGGAAAGGCGACCGTCACGATACCGGCCCAGACGGCGCGGTACATCCGCGTAGGCAGTACCGCGACATCCGGCTTCTGGTGGTCCATCGCCGAAATCGATGTGTACGGTTCTCCGCGTGGAACCGGATCGATCGCGGCTCCGGCTGCGGTGTCGAAGGGCCTTCGGCTGAAGACCTGGACCAGCTCGGAAGGGTCGCACGTCACCGTGGTGTTCAACGGAACCGCCAGGAGCCAGAGTTTCCCGGTGTCCGACGACGGCTCCTATGTCTATGAACTCCCGAGCGGGACGTCGGCGATGTTCACGACCAAGAAGTTGTCGAGCCTCCCGGCGCCCGCGTTCAGCGGTTTGACGCCGAGCGAAGGCATGCCGCGCTCCAGGTTCACGATCAGCGGTTCAGGTTTCGGTGACACGCAGGAGCTGGGCACCGTGTATTTCGGATCGGCCATCGCCGGCATAGACAGCTGGTCGGACACCAGCATCAGTGCTTACGTTCCGGACGGAGTTCCGTCCGGGAAACACACGATCTCCGTGAACGGAGCCAGCGGAGCCGCTGCGGGTGGATCTTCCTTCGACGTCATGGATCTGGCCTCCGCGCTGCCCCGGACGGGATGGGTCGCAACGGCATCGGACGCGAGTTCCGGCGACGCGCCCGGAAACATGCTGGACGGCGACTCCGGCACTCGGTACAGCTCCGGAACAGGGCAGTACAACGGCCTCTGGATCCAAGTCGACATGGGGCAGACGCAGACCTTCGACAAGATCGTGCTGGATGTCGGCAGCAGCACCGGCGACTACGCGCGAAGCGCAGACGTATACGTGTCCACGGACGGAACCGACTGGACCAAGGTTTCTCCCGTAACAGACGGCCAACGCGTCCAGCTGGTGTCTTTCCCGACGCAGTCGGCTCGCTACATCAAGGTCGTCAACACCGGCGACGTCGCGAGTAACTGGTGGTCAATCGCGGAATTCAACGTATACGGCTGACCTCAGGCGAAGCTCCGTCGTGGTTCGGCGCCAAGACGCTGCCAAGTAGTGCAGGACGTGTGATGGAGCTGTGCCTCGTGCCCGGGCCCTGGCTGAGGCAAATGTGCGATCGCTCTCGGCAGGCAGCCCGTGGAGGCCGCCTGCCGAGCTTGGCCTCGGGTCCAGCTGCGGCCGTACATCGTTTACGGCGCAGCACGTGCTGATCACTCAACAGATACGTCAGAGCGCAACCCTGGACAGGCCCAGCGGTCTGGCTGCACGCCGATCTTCACCCCGCCAACGCCCTCGTCTCCGACGGCACGATCTCCGGCATCGTCGACTTCGGTGACCTGTGTGCCGGCGATCCGGCCACTGACCTCGCCGCCGCTTGGAAACTGCTGCCCCAGGGCGCAGCCGACGACGGACAGGCCGATCTTCTCGGCGACCTTGGCGAGGGTGAGGATCTGGCGCAGTTCGGGCACGGCCTGCTGCCGGACGGCCTTGGCCTGCGTCAGGGGTTCGGCGATGGCCTCGGTGAGGCCGCCCTGGAAGTCGCGGGCGGCCTTCTCCCGGGCCACGGGGTCGGCGATGGCGCCGATGGCGGAAAGCGCCTCGGTGACGGCCAAGGTGTTGATCAGGTCGAGGAAACGGCTGACCCCGGGCGCTCGCCGAAGGCCCGGCCGACGCCGGGGCGGCGAACAGATTGGTGTGCGGGGCCGACGGAACCGGGTAACGTCTTTGTCATGTTCTTCCAGGCGCCGATTTACGAGTGAGAGCGTGATGGGCCCCTGCTGACGCCTTTCGACGTCGCCACCCGTCCCCCACCGATGAATCCGTAGATCACTTCACCTCATTACCGGGAGAACCCTTGACCGTGAGCAAGAACATCAACAACCCCGTGGGCATGGGCGGCGGCCAGCGCAAGAAGCTGTCTCGCGCCGAACGGCAGAACAACGGTCCGTACCGCAACCTCGACCGCCAGGGTGCAGCTGACCAGAAGGCGGAGCTCGTGCGCAAGATGCGAGAGAAGGCAGGCGCAGCTGAGGACGCCGGGCAGGCGGGCGACGACACCGCACAGAGCTGACGCACGGGGCAGGGCCCGGACCGCGCGACGCGCGGTCCGGGCCCTGCTGCCGTATCTGGGCTCTGCTGCCGTACCGGGCGCGGCCGGTCCCGCTCAGCCCTCGGCCGACCACCCGGCGGTGCAGCTGACCACCCGGGGCAGCCGGAGATTCGGCAGCCCCGTCACCGCCACCACCCCGAGCTGCACCACAGCTCAGCACGTTCCCCGTGCCCGGCCCGGGCGACACCGCAGCTAGGGGCGGCACCGCGGCAGAGGAAGTGGACACGGGCGCAGGACAACACTGGTGGACACCTCGGTGGGACGACCACGAAACCCGCACGTATTTCTGCAGGAGGACTGTCATGACTGACCGGCCCCTGACGCTCATGGCAGTCCACGCTCACCCCGGCGACGAGTGGCTTTGTTCACGAGTTGCGGGCACGCGGAACACCCGATTGTCCTGCCGGGGCAGTCCCGACGGACATCGAGACGGTACCGCGGTCGGTGGCGAGCTTCGCCCGGCCGAATCCCTCGACCAACCCGTCAAGCGGCAACCCGCAGCCCCGTCACGGCGGCACGCGCCAGACTGGTGGCCTTCGAGCCGGTGACGGCCGGCAATCGCTAACCGGCTTTGGCCCCGTCCTGGGCGCCGACGACGACCTCGCCGCCTCCCCGACGCCGGACATCTCGCCTCCGCCGCCTGCACCGTGTCTGTGACCGGGCCGGGCCTCGGCAAAGGGTGATGGAGGCCGCCCCGGCCGTTCAGTCCACCGGGCCGCGCCCCTCTACGGGGACGCTCCCCTCGCGCAGTCCGGATGGAGCCCGGCCGTCGCCACAGAGAGTGGCGTCCTAACCGGCGGCCGCCTCGGTGAACTGGTTGGTGTCGAAGAGCTGGTTGATGTGCCCGCCGAGCTCGGACCAGTGCTGTCCGGAGAGCTCGGCGGCGGCGCGGGCGTCACCGCCGGCGCAGACGGTGATGAGTTGGTCGTGGTGTTCGATGGTGTTGCGGCCGCCGAGCAGGGTGGAGAACTTGCGGTAGAGGATGCGGTGGATCTGCGGGTGGAGCTGCTCGACGATCCGGCTGAGCACGGGATTGTCCGCGGTCGCGATGGGGATGGCGTGGAAGCGGTCGTCAGCGGCGAGTGCGGCGGTGGTGTCGTTGGCGGCGACGGCCCGTTCGAAGTCGCGGTTCGCCTCTCGCATGCGCTCAAAATCCTGCTCGGTCATGACCGGCACGGCTGTCTCGACGGCGAGTTGGTCGAGGGAGCGCAGGACGGCGAGGGTCTTCTCCACGTCGCGGCGGTTGAGCGTCGTGATGCGGGTGTAGACGCCGGGCTTGGCCTCGACCAGGCCGATGTCGGCGAGCCGGGCGAGCGCCTCGCGCACCGGGGTGCGGCTGAGGCCGAGGCGCTCGGCGAGCTCGGCGTCCCTGACCTTCTCGCCGGGGACGAGTTCCCCCCGCACGATGGAGTCGCGAAGACGGTCGAACACCTCGTCACTTAGGAGGCGGCGAGAGACAGGGCGGTCAAGTGACATATTGCGTACAGTACATCGGTCCGTCACTCGCCCGGCTCGGCTCCGCCTTCAGCTCGGGCCCGGCGGACCAGGACCTGGGCCAGGACGAGCGCCGGGTCGATGAGGGGGACGTCCACGGCGTCGACGGTGAGCCCGAGGGGGATCTCGGTGCAGCCGGCGATCACTGCCTGCGCCCCCTGCTCGGTCAGGCGCTGTGCGGCGCGAGTCAGCAACGCGGTCGTCGTATCGTCGCGGACGCCGGCTTTCACCGCCCGGACGGCGGCCATGACCTCGCGGTCCTGGCTGGCGCCATCGGGTAGGACAAGACGGATCCCGAAGCGGTCCAGCCACTCCTGATAGAGGCCCGCGCGGACGGTGCCGGTGCTGGCGAGCAGTCCGACGGTGTGGATGCGGGGACTGAGGCTGGTGAGGTGCCGGACGACCTCGCCGATCATGTGGACGATGGGCAGGTCGACATGGTCGGCGATGCGTGGGACGAAGGCGTGTGCGGTGTTGCACGGGATGGCGATGACCGTGGCGCCGGCCTCGCGCAGAACGCGACTGCCGTCCAGAAGCCAAGGGGTGGGGTCGGGTCCGTCGCCCAGCAGCGCCTCGGTGCGGTCGGGAATGGTGGGGTCGGACCAGATGACCGTTCTCAGGTGGTCCTGGTCGCTGCTGCCCGGGGTCATCGACACCAGCTTGGCGTAGAAGTCGGCGGTGGCTGCCGGGCCCATGCCGCCGAGGATTCCGATGATCTCGGTGGCGGCGGTGGCGGCGGTGGCGGCGGTGGGGCTGTTCACTGTGCGGTGTCCTTCTGCAGGACCGGGGCCTGGTGCCCGGCCGGGGTGTGGGGGCTTTCGGGGGTGCCGCGTTTGGCTTCGCGCCGGTTCTCGGAGCTGTCGACGACGGCGGCGGCCAGCGAGTTGCCGATGACGTTCACGCCGGTGCGGGCCATGTCGACGATGAAGTCCACACCGAGAAGCAGCGCGATGCCTTCGGCGGGCAGGCCGATGGAGTTGCCGGCGGCGATGAGGACGACGATGGAGGCGGAGGCGACGCCGGCCATGCCCTTGGAGAGGATCACCAGCACGCCGACCATGAGCAGCAGGGCGGGCAGTGAGGTGTCCGCGCCGTAGGCGTTGGCGAGGAAGACCAGCGCGGTCGCCTGGTAGAGAACGGAGCCGTCGGTGTTGAAGGAGTAGCCGAGGGGGACGACGAAGGAGGTCGTCGAGCGGCTGAGGCCGAACGCTTCGAGCCTGCCCATCAGCGGGGCCAGCACCGACTCGGAGCTGCGGGTGACGAACGCGATCCAGGCCAGCCCGGCAATCGACTTCAGCAGTTCGACGTAGCGGATTCGGTAGATCGCGGCGATGAGCGGGAAGAGCACGCCGATGACGATGGCCAGGCCCGCGTACACCACGGAGATGAAGCCCAGCAGACTGCGCAGGTTGCCGAAGCCGTAGTACGCCACGTCGTAGGAGATGAAGCCGAGTACGCCCAGTGGGGCGATCCGGATGACGTAGCCGACGACCTTGAACATGACCGCGGCGACGGACTCGAGCACCGAGGCGAAGGGCTCGGACTTCTCCCCTAGGGCGGCCATGGCGACCCCGACGAGGAGGGCGAAGACGATCGCGCCCAGCAGGTTGCCCTCGCCGAAGGCGGCGAAGATGTTCTTCGGTACGGCGTGCAGGAGCAGTTCGTGGAAGTCGATGCCCTGGCTCAGGCCGTCCAGCTCCTTGGCGTCGGCCCCGTGGACGGGGGCGCCCTTGCCGATGCCCGTGAACTTGGCCAGGCCCACCGCGATGAGCAGGACGACGGTGGTGACGAGCTCGAAGTAGAGGATCGCCTTGCCGGCGATCCGGCCGACCTTCTTGACCGACTCCATGCGGGCGATGCCCAGCACGATGAGCGGGAAGACCAGGGGCAGGACGACGACCTGCACCAGGTTCAGGAACACCTCCCCGAGGATCTTCATCTGCTCGCCCGCTGACGGGGCGAGGGATCCGATGAGGGCTCCGAGACCGACGGCGATGATCGACTGGATTCCGATCGGCATCCGCAGACATCGCAGCCAGAACCCCGAGGGCCGGGCCGGTGGAGTGTCTGTGCTGGTGGGACGGGGACGAGTGGTGTTCATGAGACCTCCTGACATATGCAATATATTGCGTTCTGCATGTTGGTCGGTAACACTGAGGCCGGAGGCGGTGGCCTGTCAAGGGCCCCGTATCGGCATCCCGGATGACGTCCGGCGGCAGTGACGAGGAGCATCAGATGGCGCAGACCACGCGAACGGAGCACGACCTGGTGGGCGACAAGGAGGTCCCCGCCGACGCCTACTACGGGGTGCACACCGTGCGGGCCGTGGAGAACTTCGCGATCACCGGATCGACCATCGCCCGGTTCCCCGACCTGATCGCCGCACTGGCCGCGGTCAAGCAGGCGGCCGCGCGGGCCAACCGCGACCTCGGCCTGCTGCCGGCGGACATCGCCGAAGCGATCATCAGCGCCTGCGAGGAGATAGGCGCCGGACAACTGCACGAGCAGTTCGTCGTCGACCCCGTCCAGGGCGGGGCGGGCACCTCCACCAACATGAACGCCAACGAGGTCATCGCCAACCGAGCCCTGGAAATCCTCGGCCACCCCCGCGGCTGCTACGAGGTGATCCACTCCCTCGACCACGTCAACCTCGGCCAGAGCACCAACGACGTCTACCCCACCGCCGTCCGCCTGGCCCTGGTCGCCTCACTGCGCCGGCTCGGCGATTCGCTGCAGGCTCTGGCCGCGGCCTTCACCGCGAAGGCGGCGGAGTTCAGCGATGTGCTGAAGATGGGCCGCACCCAACTCCAGGACGCCGTCCCCATGACGCTGGGTCAGGAGTTCACCACCTATGCCGTCATGATCGGGGAGGACCGCCAGCGCCTCACCGAGGCCGCCGCCCTGCTGCTGGAGTCCAACCTCGGCGGCACGGCCATCGGCACCGGCATCAACGGCCACCCCCGCTACGCCGAACTCGCCTGCGCGTACCTCGCGGAGATCAGCGGCGAACCCGTCCGGTCGGCGGGCGACCTCATCGAGGCCACCCAGGACTGCGGCGCCTTCGTCCAGCTCTCGGGCGTCCTCAAGCGCGTCGCCGTGAAACTCTCCAAGACCTGCAACGATCTGCGCCTGGCCTCGTCCGGCCCCACCGCAGGACTCGGCGAGATCAATCTGCCGCCGGTGCAGGCGGGTTCGTCGATCATGCCCGGCAAGGTCAACCCGGTGATCCCCGAAGTCGTCAACCAGGTCGCCTTCGAGGTCATCGGCAACGACCTGACCGTCACCATGGCCGCCGAAGCCGGACAGCTCCAGCTCAACGCCTTCGAACCGGTCATCGCATACAGCTTGCTGCGCTCCCTGACCCACCTGCGCGCCGCCTGCGACACCCTGGCCACCCGCTGCGTCCCCGGCATCACCGCCAACCGCGAACACCTCCACGACACGGTCCACCGCTCCATCGGACTGGTGACCGCGCTCGCCCCGTACATCGGCTACGCCGCCGGTACCGCCCTCGCCCGTCAGGCCCTGGACACCGGCCGAGCCGTCAGGGATCTCGCCGCCGAAGCCGGCCTGCTCACCACCGATCAACTGGAAGCGATCCTGCGGCCCGAGAACCTCACCGGGCACTCCGCCCAGCCGTCGACAGCAGCCGCTCGGTGAAGCAAGCAATCGGATTGCCCTATCCAGTTTCGTGGTACGGTGGCCGGGAACCGGATAGCCCTATCCGAATCATGAAAACGGATAGGGCTATCCATACTCTTCGGCTTCCTCTGCCCTGTCTTCCACGAAAGGACTTGCTGTGACCAGCATCGCCATAGTCGGAGCCGGCCCCCAGCTGGGCCTGGCCATCGCCCGCGCCTTCGGCTCCCACGGCCTCGACATCGCCCTGATCTCCCGCAACCGCGACAAGCTCGACGGGCTCGTCGGCAAGCTCACCGCCGAGGGCGTCACCGCCGCCGCGTTCCCGGCGGACGTGCTCGACCGCGACGCGCTCACCCAGGCGCTCAAGGACGCCGCCACCCGGTTCGGTGGCATCGACGTGCTGGAGTACTCCCCGGTGGGAACGTTCGGCTCCACCGTTCTGACCACTCCGGCCGACACCGACCCCTCGCATGTGCAGCAGGAGATGGAGTTCCAGCTGTACGGGGCCATCGCCGCCACGAAGGCGGTGCTGCCCGCGATGCGCGAGGCCGGCGCGGGCACCCTGCTCTACACCACCGGCGCCGGCTCCATCGACCCCGTGCCGCAGGTCGGCAACGTCAACGCCGCCGCCGCGGCCCTGCGCAACTGGGCGATCAACCTGCACAAGGAACTGGACGGCACCGGCATCCAGGCCGCCCACGTCGGCATCGACGTGTCGATCGGCATGTCGGTCGTCCCCGGATTCCCGACGGCCCGGCCCGAGCAGATCTCCCCCGTCTACTGGGAACTGCACACCACGAAGCGGGACCAGGCCGAGCTCGTGTTCAGCCTCTGACATCGGACCGACTTCGTGATCCGCCCCTCCTCGAACCTTGCATCGCTCCGATGGCCGTCGCCCCCCGAGGTCAGGTGCTCGTGCCTGTCGGCGGGGCGGTGGGGCCTGCCGGGCTGTTGCGGAGCATGGCCTGGTAGAGAGCGGCGTGCTCGGGCGAGGCGGGCAGCGGGCCGCGCGCGGGGGCCTCCAGGGACTGGATCGTCAGGGCGACGACGCGTCGCCAGGCGTCGGGAGCGGCATCGCCGCAGGCGTTGACGACGCCGGCGTTGGCCATGTGGATCAGTACGAGGTCCGAGGGGTCGAAGTCCTCGCGCAGCCGGCCGGTGGCCTTGGCTCGGTCGATGAGCCGCACCATGCCCTCGTACGCCTCATTGCGGCGCTCCTCCATGGCCTTGGCGGTGGGGAAGGTCATGGTCAGCACGTCGGCGAAGCCGTAGTCGGCGGCCTGCATCGCGCAGGCGGCCTCGATGTAGCCGGTGAAACCGTGCCAGGGGTCGGGGTCGTCGAGGGCGACGGCGACCGCGTCGGCGTAGGCGCTCATACGGTCGGAGAAGACGGCGGCGACCAGCTCCTCCTTCGCGGGGAAGTGGCGGAGGATGGTGGCGATCCCCACTCCGGCCTCGCGGGCCACGGAGGCCATGGAGGCGTTCAGGCCGTCGCGCCCCAACACCGTGCGCCCGGCGGCGATGATCCGCGCCCGGTTGCGCTCGGCGTCGCTGCGCAGCGGTGGGGCGGCGCGGTTGTCGGGGTGCGGGGTGCCAGGCTTCATGCCGACCAGTCTAGCAATCGGATAGGGCTATCCGATTCCAGTGCCATGCTGATTCGGCAAGCGCACTCGCCGTCGGAGTGCGGCGGGGCGGCGGCCACCCCGCCGCACTCTCCTCGGGGCCGGGGCGCTCGGCGGATCAGTCCTCGGGCAGGAGCCATCCGATGTGCAGTTCTTTCGCGCCGGGGCGGAACGTCTGCATGAGCTCGGCGCGCTCGGGGTCGTTTTCGGGGAGGCTGTCGGCGAGGAGGGCCTGCGCGGCGAGCGTCTGGGGCCGGGCGCCGAGCGCGGCGCGCAGGTGGAGTGAGCGGCGCAGCATCGCGATCCGCTCGGCGGGCTCCTTGTGCGGTGCGAGGTGCCGGATGATGTAGGACTCGAAGTAGCCGTCGCCGGACTTCGTCGCGATCTCGAGAGCTGTCTCGTAGCGCGGGAGGGCGCCCGCCGGGTCCTCGTCGATGTTGTCCAGCAGGACGGCCCAGTGGTACTCGGCCCAACCGCGCAGCTTCTCGTCGCCGCTCTCCACCGCCGCGCGGTAGCCGGCCTCGGCCACGGCGCGGTCGTCGGCGCGGGGGTCGCGCTGGAACAGCAGGCGGCTGTAGGCCAGTCGCGCCGTGAGCAGGTGCGCGGTCGGCGATGCGGGATCGAGCGCCGCGACCGCCTTCTCGGCCTCCTCATGGCCCTCGATCCGGAAGAACCAGCGGTCGACGGCGATCTCCGCGCGCAGCTCGGGCTCGGCGTCCGGGCCCAAGGCGGCGAGCGCGGCGTCCCACTCCCCGAGCAGCTGCAGACGGCGGGCTATGTAGGTGTCATCAGGTAACATGGCACCTACAATAAGAAGCGGCGATGTAGGTGGTCAAGTGCAATACGGTGACTACATTGGAAACGTGACGCGGTTGGCCGTCGAGCTGGCCAATACCGGGACCCTCGACCAGCACGGCGAACTGGTCGCCGCGTTCTTCGCAGAGCACGAGGTCACTCCGCCGCCGGGCGGCGACTACGGCGAGCTGCCGGACCTCGTGCGCACGGCCCTGGCGCAGTCGGTCGACGGCGCCGCCCCCGAGGCCGTGCACCGCCTGCTGCGCGACTATCCGCCGGAAATGCACCTGTCCGACCACGACGGCCTCGGCGGCTGGCACATTCACTTCAGCCGCAACGGCACCCCGGCCAAGCGCTGGGTCGGCCAGCAGATCGCCGCCAAGCTCGCCCTGGTCGCGGCCGGGGATCCGGCGGTGACGCTGGGGCGGTGCGCCGCGGCCGGGTGCGGAAACTACTTCGTGGACCAGTCACGGAACCGGACGCGCCGGTTCTGCTCCAACGCGTGTGCGAGCCGGACGACGGTCGCGGCTTATCGGGCCCGGGCGGCGAAAGACTCCTAGCAGAGTCTGTTGTGGAGTCGTCGCCGGCCGTCGATCGGTTCGGTGATGCCGCCCCGACGTCGGCTGCGGCCGCCCGTCCCGTCGACTCTCTGCTCCGGTGCCTGGAGGGGGAGCCCTGGTTCGGCCCGCTGAACCGAGCGTCCCCGGAATCCTGGCAGGCCTCGGCCGGGACTCCACCGCAAGTGACGGCTCGCCCGGGCTCGTCCACGGGAACCAGAAAAGATTCGGACGGCGATGTCGAGAACCCGTGTCCGGCTCCGTCCCAGCGGTGAACGCGACCAAAATAGGCCGCACCAGCACTGAGGAGAACCACGATGGCCAAGTACCTGCTGCTCAAGCACTACCGAGGTGCCCCGGCTGCGGTCAACGACGTGCCCATGGACCAGTGGACGCAGGAGGAGATCTCCGCGCACATCCAGTACATGAACGACTTCGCGGCCCGGCTGGAGGGTACCGGCGAGTTCGTCGACGGTCAGGCGCTCGCCCCCGAGGGGACGTTCGTCCGGTACGACGGAGAGGGCCGCCCGCCGGTCACCGACGGCCCGTTCGCCGAGACCAAGGACCTCATCGCCGGCTGGATGGTGATCGACGTCGACAGCTACGAGCGCGCCGTCGAACTGGCCGGGGAACTGTCGGCAGCCCCCGGGGCGGGCGGGAAGCCGATCCACGAGTGGCTCGAGCTGCGCCCGTTCCTGACCGCACCCCCCACCATCACGGAGTGAGTCCTGAAGTGAACGAGGTCCTGCTCCGCAGCCTCACGCCGAGCGTGCTCGGGATCCTCGTCCGCCGCGGAGCCGACTTCGCGGCGGCCGAGGACGCCGTACAGGACGCGCTGGTGGAGGCGGTCCGCGTCTGGCCGGCCGACCCTCCGCGGGATGCGAAGGGCTGGCTGGTCACCGTGGCCTGGCGCCGGTTCCTCGACCAGGCGCGGGCGGACACCGCCCGCCGCCGACGTGAGGACCGCCTCGACGAGGAGCCGGCCCCCGGACCCGCGCCCGCCGTGGACGACACCCTCCAGCTCTACTTCCTGTGCGCCCACCCGTCGCTGACGCCGTCGTCCGCGGTCGCCCTCACGCTGCGCGCCGTCGGAGGGCTCACCACCCGCCAGATCGCCCAGGCCTACCTCGTGCCCGAGGCCACCATGGCCCAGCGGATCAGCCGGGCCAAGCGCACCGTCTCCGGCGTGCGCTTCGACCAGCCCGGCGACGTCGCCACCGTGCTGCGCGTCCTCTACCTGGTCTTCAACGAGGGCTACTCCGGCGACGTCGACCTCGCCGCCGAGGCCATCCGCCTCACCCGCCGGCTCGCGGCCCAGATCGACCATCCCGAGGTGGCCGGACTGCTCGCCCTCATGCTGCTGCACCACGCCCGGCGCGCCGCCCGCACCACACCCGACGGCAGCCTGGTGCCGCTCGCCGAGCAGGACCGCGGCCGGTGGGACACGAAGCTGATCGCCGAGGGCGTCGGGATCCTGCAGGCGGCCCTCGCCCGCGACCGGCTGGGCGAGTTCCAGGCCCAGGCCGCCATCGCCGCGCTCCACGCCGACGCGCCCACCACCGAGGAGACCGACTGGGTGCAGATCGTCGAGTGGTACGACGAACTCGCGCGCCTGACCGACAGCCCGGTCGTCCGGCTCAACCGCGCGGTGGCCGTCGGCGAGGCCGACGGACCGCGCGCCGGGCTGGCCGCGCTCGCGGCGCTGGACGACTCGCTGCCCCGCCACACCGCGGTGGCGGCCTACCTCCACGAACGCGACGGCGACCTGACGACGGCGGCACGGCTGTACGCCGAGGCGGCCCACAAGGCGCCCGACCTCGCCGAACGCGACCACCTGACCCGCCAGGCCGCCCGCCTCAACGCCCGCCGCAGTCACTGACGGGTCGCGCCCGGTTGTGTACGGCGTCGGCGCGCATCGGCCGGCCGGTCTGTGCGCATCGTCCGCCCGCCGCGGCCATTCCCGGCAGCGGGAGTCGGGCCGGCGCGGCGGAGCTCATGGCCTGCGGCTTCACGCGGGGCGTAGCGCCTGCGGCTTCACGCGGGGCGTAGCGCCTCCAGTTGCTGCGCGAACGGTACGACGGCGACGTCATCCGCCGTCGTCCGGGCGGCGGAACCCGCCCGCCCGCGCATCAGCCCGGCCAGCTCGCCGGCCGCGCGCACGATCCGGTGGGGGAGCGTGTCGGTGAGGGGGTCGCCGTTGCCGCCCCAGTCCTCGGAGGCCGCGTACTCGGCGACGCCGGTGAGCTGACCCTCACGTTCTCCTTCCGCATCGTCGTCGACGGAGTGGAGGCGGGCGGCGCCGAGGGGAGGGAGTTCGCCGCGCACATGGAGGCCGACTACCTCGACGCGGTGTGGACGACGCTTGAGGCCGTACGGGACCGGGTCGCCGGCGCCACCACCGGAATCTCGGCCTGAGGGAGCCTGCCATGCCCACAGAGTTCGCCGCCAAGGTGTTCGCCCTGGTCGACGCCACCGATGCCGCCGGCTTCAGTCGGCTGTTCACCCCGCAGGGCCGTATGCGCTTCGGGAACAACGAGCCGATGGTGGGCCCCGAGGAGATAGCGGCCGGAGTCGGTGGCTTCTTCGGCACCGTCAAGGGGCCGCGGCACACCGTAGTCCGTGAGTGGTACGCCGGTGCGGACGCCGTCATCGAGGAACTGGTCGACTACTACCGGCTGGACGGAGAAACGGTCACCATCCCGGCCGCCACCCTGTGGCACGTCGACGAGACCGGCCTCATCGACGACTTCCGCGTCTACTTCGACCTCGCTCCGCTCTTCTCCTGAGCGCTTGGACGCTTGGACGCTTGGTTGCTTCGCGTGCTTCGGTGCTGTGCGCGCTCGGCTGCTTTGCATACTTGAGCCGTTGAACTGTCGACGTATCCGAAGGTGGATACAGTCTCGGATCCGCCCGGGCTCGGGCGATGGCCTGTCGGCGGGTCATCGCCGGGTCCGGGCTTCTGCGCACCCATATTGGATACACCTCTTGGGTACACTCCCGGCGTGAGCAGGAATACGAGCGAATCGTCGGAAGAGCCGGAACCAGGCGGGCCCGTGAGCGTGGTCGACGGTACTCCGGCACCCGGCGCGGGTCCCGAGGCGGCCCCGGGCGGACGCCGGATGGCTCTCGACGTGCACAGCCGACTGCGGGGGATGATCCTCAGCGGCGAACTGCCGCCGGGCTCGGCGCTGCTCCAGGCGGAGATGGCCCGAAAACTGGGCGTCAGCCGGACTCCGATGCGCGAGGCGTTCCGGCTCCTGCAGGAAGAGGGCCTCATCGATGCCCGGCCCGACCAGCGGGCCCGTGTACGCGCGGTGGACCCCCAGGACCTGGACGGGGTGTACGGAGCCCGCATCATGCTGGAGGCTCTGGCCGTGACGACGACGGCGAAGACGCTCACCGGCGAGGACCTCGACCGCATGAGCGAGCTGCTGGAGCGGATGAAGGCCCTCGCGGACGAGGAGAAGCCGGACGAGTGGTATGCCGCGCACCGCGAGTTCCACGGCGTGGCCACCCAGGCCGTCGGGCCGCAGCTGCGGCGCACGCTCTCCTCGCACGCCGAGCACAGCGAGCGCTACATCCGTCTTGCCCAGCTGGGTGTACCGGGGTCCCGGGCGCGGGCGCACAAGGAGCACGAGGCGCTGCTGGCGGCACTGAAGGCGAACGACGCGGCCGAGGCCGCCAGAGTGGTCGCCGGTCACCTGGCGCGCACCGCCCTGAGCGTGCTGGCCGATGTCGCCCCGGAGTACGAGCCCGTCACCACGCGCACGGCCCTCAGACTCGTCGGCGCCGGGCAGGCCTGACACTCCGCCTCGTAACAGCGGTACCTCCTCGCCGTAGCATCGGAACGAGCGAGTGAGGAAAGGGGCCGGAGCGTGGCCGCCGCCGATGTCACAGAAGACGTGCCTGTCAGCGAAGAACTGCCTGTCACAGAAGAAGCGACTGTCACAGAAGAAGCGCCGCAGCCGACGGCGTCCGGTCGAGGCCGGCCCAGGAAGCACGGGACCGAGGCCGACTGCCCGCGCAAGGGCGAGCGCACCCGGCAGCGCATTCTGGAGGCGGCTCGGCGCAAGTTCGCCGAGGTCGGCTACGAGCGCGCCACCATCCGGGCCATCGCGGCCGAGGCCGACGTCGACAAGTCCTCGGTCATCCAGTACTTCGGCAGCAAGGACGGGCTGTTCCGCGAGGCGGTCCGCTGGGACATCCCCGTCGCCGAGCTGACCGCCGACGACCCCGCCCAGACCGTCGAGAATCTCGTACGAGGCATGCTCGGGGCCTGGGCCGCGGATCCGGACAGCCCCATGGCCGTACTGCTGCGCGCCAGCATGACCAGCGAAGAGGCCGCCGAGATCCTGCGCGGCCACATCACCGCCCAGGGCGTCGATCCGGTGGCCGCCATGGTCGACAGCCCCGACGCCCGGCTGCGGGCCGCGCTGTGCAGCGCGATGATGATGGGCATCGCCAGCCAGCGCTATCTGCTGCGCATGCCGGACCTGGCCGCCGCGGACACCGAGGACGTCCTGCGCCTCGTCGTGCCGGTGCTCCGCGGCCTCATCGACCCCGAGAAGGCGGAGGCGCCGGGCCGTTCGCCCGGGGAGTGACCTGGCCTCTCACACCTCCCGGTCCTCCGGGAACGCCTCGACGCCACCGTCGTGTACGCATCGGTACGCCGTTCGTTCATGACGTCACCGCCGTTGGCACCACCGTGTTGTGCAGGCGGCCGATCCGCTCGATCTCCACGACGACCTCGTCTCCGGCGGCGAGGAACTCACCGCGGGGAATCCCGCATCCCGCCGGTGTGCCGGTGGGGATGACGTCCCCGGCTTCGAGCCGGGTGAGGCGGCTCGAGGCCGCGACCACTCCCCGTACCGGCGCCATCATCTGCGCGGTGGAGGAGTCCTGCTTCACCACTCCGTTGACGCTGAGCCGGATCCGCAGGTTCTGCGGGTCGGGCACCTGCCAGCTGGGCACGAGCCCGGGGCCGAGCGGGCAGAACCCGTCCTGCCCCTTGTGTCCCAGCCAGTCGAAGGTGAACGGCTCGGCGACGGGCAGCGCGGACCTGAGACGGTCCCGGGCGGAGATGCCGTTGGCCACGAGATAGCCGGCCACGTGGTCGAGCGCCTGGTCGGGGGAGAGGCCACGGCCCGGCCTGCCGATGACGACGGCGAGTTCGGCCTCCCAGTCCACCCGTGCGCCGGGATAGGCGGGCAGCGGCACGGGATCGCCGGGTCCTGTCACCGTCGTCGTCGGCGGCTTGAGGAAGGAGAACGGTTCGCCCGGTTCACCCGGGGCCTCGATGCCCATCTCGGCTATGTGGTCCCAGTAGTTGGCGCCGGCGCAGAGCACCTTCCCCGGGTAGGTCAGGGGAGGGGCGAGCCGGGCATCGGCGAGGGTCGCGGATGCGGACGGCGTCCAGTCGCGCAGCCCGGGTGCCAGGGCGTCCCAGCGGCCCAGCACCTCCAGGAGCGTCAGGCCGCCCGTCTCGGGAGGTCCCTCCACCACCTCCCCGTCGATCAGGACACCGACGACGGTCTTCTCGGAGTCTCCGGTGCAGTACTGCACCAACGACCAGTCAGGCGACTGCATGGCTCTTCCTCCAGCGGGCGGCTCAGTGGGCTAGCCGGACCATAGTGCATACACATTATGTCGGAAAGGGTAGGCTGCGGTAGGTGTGGTGGCCAGGCCGGGAAGCCGGACGCGGTGGTCCCGCGCGGTGGCCCTGTGCAGTGGAGAGGCGGTCGGTGCGGGTGACGCGGACGGATGCGGCGGAGCCGACAGGTGATCTGCTCGGCCTGCTCGGGGGCCTGCCACGGCCGGTGATCTCCCACCCCCGGCGCACCAGCGTCGAGATCCACGACCACCTGAGACGGCTGATCCTGGACGGTCACCTGCCGCCCGGCACGGAACTGAAACAGGCCGGGCTGGCCCGGGTCTTCGACGTCAGCCGCACCCCGCTGCGCGAGGCGTTCCGGATGCTCCAGGAAGAGGGGCTGATCGACGCGGACATCAACCACCGGGGCCGGGTCACGGTTCTGGACGTGGCCGACCTGGACTGCCTCTACGCGGCCCGGATCTCCCTGGAGGCGATGGGCGTGCGGGTCACCGCCGGGCGCCTGACCCGTCAGGATGTGCAGGAGGGCTCGGCGCACCTGCACGACGTGGACCGCGCCGAGGAGACGGGCGACGCCATGGCGTGGCGCGAGGCGCACCGGGCCTTCCACCGTGTGCTCGTGTGCCGCTGCACCCCCACGGTGCTGCGCACGATCACCTCCTACGCCGAACGCAGCGAGCGGCCTGGCCCACGTCGGGGGCCTCACGGCCCGGGGCGAGGTCGTCGATCACCCGGCGGGCCGTGCGCGCGAGGTGTCTCGTGATCAGCTGTGCGGCCCGCTCCGACCGCCATGGTGTGCGGTGAGGATCTCGGAACGGCCGTCTGGGAGAGCTGGACTCCTGTCGAAAAAAGTGTACACACTTAGTGGTGCGAGCCGTCGGGGCGCGGCGCAACGGAACTGTGAGGAGGTTGCCATGCTGCGTGTCAAAGGCCTGCTGCACTACGGACTTCAGGTCCCCTCCCTGGACACGGGCCAGAGCTTCTACGACACCTTCGGGCTGCGGACGGTCGAGCGGGACAACGCTCTCGTGGTCCGCTGCGACGGCCGCGAACAGGACCAGGCGGTCCTGCTGGAGGGGCCGGTCAAGCGGCTGCATCATGTGGCGTTCGCCGTGGAGCCGGACTCACTGCCCGAGTGGCAGCGCCATCTGGAGGGCCTCGGTGTGCGGCTGCTCGACGCGCCCGCCCAGCTCCCCGGCGGCCTGTGGTTCCGCGACCATGAGGGCAACCTGCTGAACCTGCGCGACGAACAGCTTGGCGCCTGGCGGGACTTCGGCACCACGGACGCCCACGAGCCCAACTTCGGAGACCGCGTCCGCCGTGTCGACCAGGCGCGCTGGCTCACCGCAGACGAGAAGCCCCGTCCCCGGCGCCTCGGCCACATGCTGATCTTCAGTACGGACCTGGACGCGTCCGAGGCCTACTACGCCCGCACCCTGGGCCTGCGCCTCTCGGACCGCATCCGGGGCATGGCCGTCTTCATGAACTCCGGCCCCGGCGACCACCACGTCTTCGGCTTCCTGCCCGCCACCCACCCCGGCCTGCACCACTCCAGCTGGGAGGTCGCCGACATCGACCAGATCGCGATGGGCGCGCAGGCCATGGCCGCGGCCGGTCACAGCCACGGCTGGGGCCTCGGTCGGCACACGCTCGGCTCCAACTTCTTCCACTACATCCAGGACCCGTGGGGCAGCTGGATCGAGTACTCCAGCGACATGGACTGCATCACGGACAGCTGGAAGGCGGGCGACTGGGACTGCCCGCCGGCTGTCTGGAGCCCGGAGATCCCGGCCGACTTCATCGTCAACCAGGAGGAGAAGTCCTCCTGAACCCCCGCGATTCCTGACCGGGCGGGTCGGGTCGGGGGCGGTGCCGAATAAATCTCAACGCTTGTATATTTTTTTTGAGGTGCCGCTTCCGGCCTACCGCCGAACCAGGAGTCCTGCCATGCCCACCGACAGCACGACCACGCCCGCGGACCCGGAGTCCGCCCCACCGGGAGAACCCGGGGAGGCCCCCGGCGGGCGCCACCTCGGCCTCGCCCTCGTCGTCATCGCCGCCGCGCAGCTGATGGTCGTGCTGGACGGAACGATCACCAACATCGCGCTGCCGAGCATCCAGACCGACCTCGACGTCTCGGCGACGAACCTGGCCTGGATCGTGAACGCCTACGCCCTCGCCTTCGGCGGACTCCTGCTGCTCGGCGGCCGGGCCGGCGACCTCTTCGGACGCCGCCGCATGTTCCGTATCGGCATCACGGTGTTCACCCTCGCCTCCCTGCTGGGCGGTCTGGCCCCGAACGAGGAACTGCTGATCGGCGCCCGCGTCCTCCAGGGCGTCGGCGCCGCGATCGCCGCCCCCACCGCGCTCTCGCTGATCGCCACCAGCTTTCCCGAGGGCAAGCCCCGGAACAAGGCGATGGGCGTGTACGCGGCCATGGCGGGCCTCGGCTCCACGGTCGGACTCCTCCTCGGCGGCGTCCTGACCGACTACCTCGACTGGCGCTGGGTGTTCTTCGTCAACATCCCCATCGGCATCGCCGTACTCGCCGGGACGAAGGTCCTCGCCGAGGGCGAGCGCAACACCGGACGCCTCGACGTCCCGGGCGCGATCACCGGCGCCGGCGGCCTCATCTCGCTCGTCTACGGCATCACACGCGGCGGCCAGGACGGCTGGACCGACGCCCTGACCCTGGTCTTCTTCGGCGTGGCCGTCGTCCTGCTGGCGCTCTTCCTCGTCCTCCAGATGCGCACCACGCACCCGATGCTGCCGCTGCGCCTGTTCAAGGACCGCAACCGTGCCGGGTCGTACGCGACCATGCTGTTCCTGGGCGCGGGCATGTTCGCCACCTTCTACTTCCTGTCGCTGTACATGCAGCAGATCCTCGGCTACAGCCCGGTCAAGACCGGGTTCGCCTATCTGCCGTTCAGTTTCGGCATGGGGATCGCCGCGGGCGTCAGCTCCAAGCTGGTCGCCCGCCTCGTGCCCCGGCAGATCGCCGGCCCCGGCCTGGTCATCGGCGCGGCGGGCATGTTCTGGTTCAGCACCCTGGAGCCGGGCGCCTCCTACGTCACCCACCTGATGCCCGCCATGTTCGTCACCGCGCTCGGCCTCGGCATGAGCTTCGTGCCGATGACGCTCGGCGCGGTCAGCGGAGTGCGCGACCAGGACTCCGGCATCGCCTCCGCACTCCTCAACACCGCGCAGCAGGTCGGCGGCGCCCTGGGCCTCGCCGTGCTCACCACGATCTCGACCTCGGCGGCGAACGACCGTCTCCCGGAGGCGGCCGGCGCCTTCTACCGCGCCGTCGCCATGAAGGACCTCGCCACGGTCGCCAAGGCCGGCGAGGCCCTGACCCACGGCTATACGACGGCCTTCACGGTCGCGGGCTTCCTCTTCGTGGGCGGCCTGCTGATCACGCTGTTCGCCATCAACGCGAAGAAGCAGGAGCACACCCCGTGAACGAGCCCCGAGCGCTGTCCACCGTCATGGAGCTCGACACCCACGAGCGCGGAACGCTGTTCTCGGCCCGGGGCGCCCGCTTCACGGTCGACCTCGACCCGTTCCTCAACACGGACCTCTTCCGGATGACCGGACCGGTCTTCTCCCCGCACCCCCACGCCGGCTTCTCCGCCGTCACCTACCTCTTCGACGACTCCACCACCCGCTTCCACAACCGCGACAGCCTCGGCGACCGGAGCCTCATCGAACCCGGCGGGGTGCACTGGACCGTCGCCGGCTCGGGCATCGTGCACGACGAGGTCGTGGAGGAGCTCGGCCGGCTCGGACACGGCGCGCAGATCTTCGTACGACTGCCCCAGAGCGTCGAGCAGGACGATCCGTACGGCATGCACTTCACCCCGCGGGAACTGCCCGCGGACGAACTCGCCGAGGGTGTGCGGGTCCGGGTGGTGGCGGGCGAGGCGTTCGGCATGCGCTCGCCGGTGCGCGAGGCGGCCGACTCCCACGTCTACGACCTGATGCTGGGACCCGGCGCCCGCGTCGAGGTTCCCGTGGACCCCGAGTTCCGCGGCTTCGTCATGACCGTCGACGGCGACGGCCGGATCGCCACCCCCGCGAGCCGCGGCGAGCTGGGCCCGGCGGGCCTCGCCGTGTTCGAACCCGGCACCGGAGCCGTGCAGGTGGAGGCAGGCGAGCAGGGCGCACAGTTCCTGTTCGGAGCGGGCCGACCGCTGCGCACCCCCGCGTACATGTACGGCGGGTTCTGCCTCTCCAGCCGCACCCGCGTCACGGAAGCCGTCGAGCGCTACCGGTCCGGCGAGATGCACGGCCTGCTGACGGCCCCGTGACAACACGCACGACGCACACCCGACTTGAAGGAGCACAGATGTCCCCGACCGTAGTGGTCATCGGCGGCGGTTACGGCGGAAGCGCCGCGGCCAAGGCCCTGGACGGCGTCGCCGACGTCGTCCTCGTCGACCCCAAGGACGCGTTCTTCCACGCCGTCGGCGCCCTGCGCGCGGTAGTCGACCCGGAGTTCCTGCCCAAGGTCTTCTTCCCCTACGACAAGCTGCTCGCCAACGGGCGCGTGGTGCGCGACCGTGCGGTACGGGTCGAACCGGGCCGTGTGACCCTGGCCTCCGGCGAAGAACTGGCCGCCGACTACATCGTGCTGGCGACCGGCTCGGGCTACCCCTTCCCCGCCAAGAGCGACCTCGACGACAGCGCCGCGGCCCAGCGGAAGTACCGGGAGGCGCACGCCGACCTCCTGGCTGCCGACCATGTGCTGCTGCTCGGGGCCGGACCGGTCGGGCTGGAGTTCGCCGGTGAGATCAAGGCCGTATGGCCCGAGAAGAAGGTCGTCATCGTCGACCCGGTGGCCGACATCCTCAGCGAGTACGAGCCCGAACTGCGCGAGGAGATCCGCCGCCAGCTCGCCGCACTCGACGTCCAACTCGTCCTGGGCACACCCCTGAAGGAGAACCCGGCCACCGCGTCCGGCGAGCGCGGCACTTTCCATGTCAGCACCGCCGCCGACGTCGACATCACCGCCGACATCTGGTTCCGCTGCTTCGGCGTCGTCCCCCACACCGACTACCTTGCCGGCGCCCTCGCGGACGTACGCCAGGCAAACGGTGAGGTCGCCGTCACCGACACCCTCCAGGTCAAGGGACAGGACACGGTCTTCGCCCTCGGCGACATCACCGACATCGCCGAGTCCAAGCGCGCCGGCACGGCCTCGCGCCACGCGCAGGTGGTCGCCGACAACATCAAGGCGCTCATCGAGGGCGAGGGCGAGGGCGAGGGCGAGGGCTCTGGCGGACTGGCCGCCTATCGGCCGGGTCCCCCTGCCATCCTCCTGCCGCTCGGCCCGACCGGGGGAGCGGCCCAACTCCCCGGCCAGGGCGTCCTCGGCGCCGACGTCGCCGCCCGGTACAAGGGCGCGGACCTGCTGACGGGCCGCTTCGGCGAGCTGTTCGGCACGCGGACGGACTGACCGACGCAGGAGGTCGCGGACGAGGTCGGGCGCGCTCTTTCCCTGGTTCTTGGATGCACTTTGGGTGACCTCCCAGGGAAGAGAAAGCTTTTCGGTGCTGTCGCGTCGAGCGAGGGACGGTAAGTGGATACTCTTTCGGAGTGAGCGGTGATGGCCGAGTGAGCGGAGCCCCCATGTCACTTCCCGTGCTGTTCGGAGCCAACGTCGACCCCGTCTGGGAGGACCCGGGGCAACCCCTGCGGATCACCCAGCAGGTCGAGAAGGCCGGCCTCGACCTCGTCACGGTCCAGGACCACCCGTATCAGCCCAGGTTCTACGACGCCTGGACGCTGATCAGCTATCTCGCGGGCGCGACCCGGAAGGTCACCTTCGTGCCCACGGTCGCGAACCTCCCGCTGCGCCCGCCCGCGATGCTCGCGAAGTCCGCGGCCAGCCTCGACGTGCTCGCTCCCGGGCGGATCCAGCTCGGCCTCGGCACCGGGGCCTTCTGGGACGCGATCGAGGCCATGGGCGGACCGCGCCGGGAGCCCAAGGAGGCCGTGGCGGCGCTCGACGAGGCCATCGACATCACCCGGCTGATGTGGAGCGGCGAGCGCTCGGTGCGCTTCCAGGGCGAGCACTACTCGATCACCGGCGTCCACCCGGGGCCCGCCCCCTCCTCTGACCTCGGCATCTGGCTCGGCGCCTACGGCCCCCGCATGCTGACGCTCACCGGCCGCAAGGCGGACGGCTGGATGCCCTCGTACGGCTTCCTCGGCCTCGACCGGCTCAAGGACGCCGTCGCGCGGATCGACGCGGGCGCGCAGGAGGCCGGCCGGGACCCCGCGTCGCTGCGCAAGATCTACAACCTCAACGGACTGATCAGCCCGGTCGAGTCCGCTGTGCCCTTCCAGGGCACCGTGCGCCAGTGGGTCGACCAGCTCGTCGCCCTTGTGCGCGAGTACGGGATGAACGGCTTCGTCTACTGGCCCGACGCCGACCATCTGCGCCAGCTGACCCTCTTCGCGCTGGAGGTCGTGCCGGGCGTGCGGGCGGCGCTGGCCGGCTGAAGGGAGGGAGTGCCGGGGCCACGGACATGAACCTCTACGAACTGGCCGGCGGCAGCGAGGCCTTCCACCGGATGACCAAGACGTTCCTCGCCAAGGCCCAGGCCGACGACCTGCTCGGCACGATGTTCGCCGGTCTGGACGACCACGCCGGGCACATCGCGGACTTCTTCGTCATGACCTTCGGCGGCCCCGACGACTATCAGCGCGAGCGCGGCGACCTGCGCTTCCTGCTCAAGCAGCACGTAGGCCTGCGCATCACCGAGGAGCAGCGGCTCCGCTGGATCCGGCTGATGACCGCATCGGCGCGCGAGACGGACCTGCCGGAGGCGTTCGTCACCGTCTTCGTCAACTTCCTCCAGGGCCCGTCCCGCAACACCACCCGGGTGTCCCATCTGAGCCCGGCCGAGGCCAGAGCGATGCTCGGCGACGGACCGCGAAGCACGCAGGGCGCCTCGCAGCTGATGATGCGCGAGGCTCAAGAAGACCCTTGCCCGCGTGGCCGGCTGACCGTGCGTTCCTCCTCGTCCGACCGCCTGCGGTTCACGGGTGCGTGATCACGGTCGGCGGCCAGGCCGGGGCGGTATGGGGACGGTGGAACGTGTGCCGGCCCGAGCCGATCTCGAACGGGTCTGGCGCATCGAGGGCAGCAACGGAGACACCCTCGTCGTGGAGGCCGTCATCCCCCCGAACACCCGGGCCGAGGTCCAACTCCCCGACGGCGGACGCACATCGTGCGGCGCGCCTCCTTCCGTATCGCCACCGGATTCACGGGCACGCCGCTGATCTGCGACGCCCTGTGCGCGGCGGGCGAACCGCAGCTCGCCTACCGGATGCTTCTGGAGCAGGGCTGCCCGTCGTGGCTGTACCCGGTGACCATGGGCGCCACCACCGTCTGGGAGCGCTGGGACTCGAGGCTGCCCGACGGCGCCGTCAACCCCGGCGAGATGACCTCGTTCAACCACTACGCGCTCGGCGCCGTCGCCGACTGGCTGCACCGTACGGTCGCGGGCCTCGCCGCCGCCGAGCCCGGCTGGCGACGGCTGCGCATCGCCCCGGTCCCCGGTGGCGACCTGACGTGGGCGAAGGCGTCCCACGACACCCCGTACGGCAGGGCCGAGGCGGGCTCCAAAGCGCGGGGCTACGTTACGCATACGTTTCACTTGTACGTATCAGTACGTCGGTTCAACACCGGTCCGCGCGCTCCAGTCAGCGCGCCCCGGCCCGAGGCCCGACCAGGCCGCCTCCGGGCCGACTCCGGGCCGCCTCCGGAAAAGATCATCTCCCGGCGCTCCATGGCACCGCCCCTCAGGGTTTCCGGCTTTCCGGCTTTCCGGAAAAAGCTGACGCACGAGTCTTGTGGCCCGCACCGGTGTGCGTCGGGCCGAGGTGTGTCGGGCCGGTCTGCGTCAGGCCGGTATAGGTCAGGCGGACTCGCGTACGACCAGGCTCAGCGGAGTCACCTGGGGCGGCGTCGGCAGCGATCGGCCGGTCACGCCATTGACGATCATCCGGGCCGCGCGGCCCACGAGGACGTCGAGGTTGTTGTCGATGGTCGTCAGCGGCGGCATCGCGAAGGGCGCCAGCTTGTCGTTGTCCACGCCGATCACGGCCAGGTCGCCGGGGGCGGCGAGACCCACCCTGCGCATGCCCGCGAGGAGGGCGAAGGCCGTCTCGTCGTTGTAGGCGCAGACCCCCGTGACGGCGGGTACGGCCGAGTGCCACTGCTCGGCGGCCGCGGCGGCCGCCGAGATGTCGAGGGGCACCTCGAGCACGACGGGGGGTTCGAGGCCGAGTTCCGTGCAGGCGGCGCGAGCGCCGTCGAGTCGCAGGGCCAGGAACTCCTGGAGTCGGGGATCCCCGGGAGCGGCATAGCCGATACGCGAGTGCCTCGTCGTCGCCAGCCGCTCGACCTGTATGGCGCCGATGAGGTGCTGGGGGATGGTCAGGACGCCCGGGTCGGTCGACGGGCTCATCCCGGCGCTGACCACGTGGATGCCGGCCGCGCGCATGCTGGACACGTCCTCGGCGGAGACGTCGAAGGTCGTCATCACGGCCGCGGGCATCAGTTCCCGCCACAGCGACTCGAGCGGGGAGTGCCGCTCGCGCCGGGTGACGAGGTTCAGGCCGTGCCGCTCCAGCTCGTCGCCGAGGAGCTCGACCAGGGCTGTCAGGGTGCCGCCGACCGGAACGTCCGGAAGGAACATCAGCACCAGATCGCTGCGGCCCAGGCGCAGTGCGCGTGCGGCCGCCGACGGTTTGTAGCCCAGTTTCACCACCGCGTCCAGCACTCTGCGCCGAGTCTGCTCGGAGATCTTCTGGTTGGGCACGTCGTTCAGCACATAGCTGACCGTGGTCTGTGAGACCCCCGCTTCCTTGGCGACGTCGGTCGCCGTCACCCGGCCGGTCCTGCGCGCCACGGGAACCTCCTGTAGGACAAGCCGGTACGGCGCGCCCGACCGAGTGGCGAGCGTCACTGAATCGTAACAGTGAAGGTGCGGGATGTCCGAGGCTTCGGGCGCCTCGCACCAGGAAAACCGTGCGCGCGTCGCGTGTGCACACAGCGGGTGTGTGCGTGAGGTGAATCCGTGTGCGTGGACGGGGAATGGCTGGGCAGACGGTGGTTCGGAGGCTGGAAATCATGATTCCGCCACTTCGCTTCCAAGGTTCGAAAAACATCCCGCATTAAATGGGGGCGTGAAACCAGGGACTTGGGGCACCCGCAACAAAGGCGGTCGATGAAACCGCTGCGCACGACGTACGGAAAAAAGAGGAACGACGGGTATCCCCGCTGTCCTCTGTTTTACCGGAGGAGTTGTTTTCGCGTGACTGAAAATGTGTGGAGTTACAAGTCGACCGCGGGTCGTCTGGCGGGCGCCGACCTCACCGGGTACAAGGTCGAGGCCACGGACGGCGGCATCGGCAAGGTCGACAAGCACTCCGACGAGGTAGGTGACGCCCATCTGGTGGTGGACACCGGTGTGTGGATCTTCGGCAAGGAGGTCCTGCTCCCGGCGAGCACGGTCGTCAGCATCGACCCGAGCGAGCAGAAGGTCTTCGTCGACCGCACCAAGCAGCAGATCAAGGACGCCCCGGACTTCGACCGCGACAAGCACCTCGGCGACCCGGGCTACCACGACGAGGTGGGCGCCTACTACGGCACCGGCGCCCCGTTCGGCGGCCCGCACGCCTGATCCGACACCTGCTCCGAGCACCACGGCCCCGGGACTCCTCGACGAGTCCCGGGGCTCTCGACAGCCACGGACGCGTACCTCGCGCCCGAGCAATGGGGAGGGCATCGTGAGGTCGTCTCACACACGAGGGGGAGGCGGGGCCGCGAAGTCCGCGGCCCGTACCACGCAGAAGGAGACGCTGACCGCCGCGGGGCGAGCGGGTTTCATCGCCCGCGGGGTCGTGTACGTGCTGATCGGGCTGCTGTCCCTCCGGATCGCCGTCGGCAGCGGCGGCGGCCGGGCGGACCGCCAGGGCGCGTTGCACGAGATCGCGACGAAGCCCTTCGGAGAGGCGATGCTGTGGGCCCTGGTCGTCGGCTTCGGCGCCATGGCGCTGTGGCGCGGTTCCCGCGCCGTGCTCACCAGGGGGCCTCGGCGGAAGGCGGGTTCGCGCGCGCTGGACGGCGGCCGGGCGGTCTTCTACGCCTCGGTCTGCTGGGGGACGGCCGTGTACGCCGCCGGCGGCGGGCAGGGTTCCAGTGGCAACGCGCAGTCGCAGGACTGGACGGCGTCGGCGCTCGAACTGCCCTACGGCCAGGCACTGGTGGGCGCCGCGGGCTGTCTGCTGATCGGGATCGGCGTGGTGCTCGCCGTCCGGGCGGCCCTGCGACGCTTCCTGCGGCAGCTGAACACCGGCGCGATGAGCCCTCGTACGAAGGAGGTCGTCACCGCGCTGGGCGTCGGCGGAGGCGTGGCACGGGGTGTGGTGTTCGCCGCGGCCGGGGTCTTCCTCCTGGTGGCGGCCGTCCGCTTCGACCCGCACGAGGCCAAGGGCGTGGACGCGACGCTCCGCAGCTTTGCGCAGACACCGGCGGGACCCTGGCTCCTGGTCGCCGTCGCGCTCGGGCTGATCCTCTTCGGAGCCTTCTCCTTCGCCTCCGCTCGGTGGCGCCGCCTGTGACACGGTTGCCGTACGGCGGGGCCGCGCGGGGTCAGCCGCCGCTGCGGGGCACGCGTACGACCTGGACGAAGGAGTCGTCGATCTGACGGACCGCGGCCATGAACCGGTCCGGGTCGACCGGCTCGGTGACGTAGGCGTCGGCTTGCAGCTTGTAGCTGCGCAGGAGTGCGGGAAAGTTCATATGTACGGGGCAGGGGTGACCGGCGCGGCCTGAGGGCCATGCGCCGCGGTCAGTTACCCAGCGCCTGACCCACGGTCGGGCGGCAGGGAATGAGGGCGTCGATGCCGGCGAGCTCCATCACGCGCAGCACGGGCGGCCGCGTACCGGCCACGCGCGGCCGGCCCCGGGCGTCCACGGCCGCGCGGTGGGCGTTGACGAGCGCGTTGATGCCGCTGGAGTCCATGAAGGTCAGACCGGAGAGATCCGCGACGGTCCGCGGCGGCGCGTCGCCGACCGCCGGACGCAGCACCGCATCGACGTAGTCATGCGCGGCGTGGTCCAGTTCGCTGTACAGGGCGACGATGCGGACGCCGTCGACGGTGGAGTGGCTGACCGTCAGACGGCCGGGCTGGGCTGGCTGGATGCCTGGGTGCGCCGCACCGGCGCCCGGCGCCGACGCCCCGCACCGACGCCCCGCCCGACTCCCCGCCCGGCTCCCGGGTTCGGGCTCGGGTTTCGGTCTCGGTGGGATCCGCGGGCTCATCCGGTGAGGAGACCGCTGCGGAGCTTGGTCAGGGTGCGGGTCAGCAGACGGGAGATGTGCATCTGGGACACGTGCAGTTCGCGGCCGATCTCCGCCTGGGTCATCTCCTGGCCGAAGCGCATCTCGATGATGGCCCGTTCCCGGTCGTCGAGCCGTTGCAGCAGCGGGCCGAGCGAGTGCAGGTCTTCGAAGAGGTCCAGTGCGGGGTCGACGTCGCCCATCGTGTCCGCGTACCTCGGCGCGCCGTCGGGCTCGTCGTCGCCGCCCGCGGTGTCGATGGAGCCGGCGATGTAGCCGTTGGCGGCCACGAGGCCCTCGATGACCTCGTCGTCGGTCCGGTCCAGGTGGGCCGCGAGTTCCTTCACCGTGGGCGTACGGCCCAGCGTGGTGGTGAGCGCCTCCCTGCTCTTGGCGAGGTCGACGCGCAGCTCCTGCAGACGTCGCGGGACGTGGACGGCCCAGGTGGTGTCGCGGAAGAAGCGTTTCATCTCGCCGACGATGTAGGGGATCGCGAACGACGTGAACTCGACCTCGCGGCTGAGGTCGAACCGGTCGATGGCCTTGATCAGACCGATCGTCCCGACCTGGATGACGTCCTCCATGTCACCGCTGCCCCGGTTGCGGAAGCGGCGGGCCGCGAAGGACACCAGGGACAGGTTCATCTCGATCAGCGTGTCGCGGGCGTACTGGTACTCGCGGGTGCCCTCCTCCAGCACCTGCAGCCGGTCCAGGAACAGCTTGGACAGGACGCGCGCGTCCTTGGGGGCGACCTTGGCGCCGTCCTCGATCCACGGCAGGTCGTCCATGGCGTCGGGTGTTCTCGTGGTGACGGCGGTCGCTCGGCGGGCATTCACGGAAGAGATCACGGTGCCGCCTCAGATGGAAAGCAGGATGAGCGTCTCCTGCCCCCTTCGGCCGTATGCATGTCCACGCGGCGCGAGAGTCCTGACGGTCAGTCCGCCGGATGGCCCGGGGTGACGCCCCGCGCGTCGGTCAGCGACAGCGGCGTGGGGCGATCGCCGAGCGGATCGCCGAGCGGATCGCCGAGCGGATCGCCGAGCGGATCGCCGAGCGGATCGCCGAGCGGATCGGCGAGCGGATCGGTGAACGGATCGAGATCGATCACGGTATTCGGCTCCCGGCTCACGAGTCCGGATGCAGAATTAACCTGCCGAGTACCCTGAAAATCCCTGACCGCAACGGTACAGGTGGGATTTTCTGGATCGTGGGTACTCGGTGCTCATGGATTTCGAACCGAGAGAGCCGGCGCTGCCGTCCGCCCGTGGTCCGATATCGGAGGCGATTACCGAATATCTGCGGAGTACGGGACCGCCGCCGGACGACAAGGCGCTGTTCGGCGCCGACCCGCTCGGAGACGATCCGCAGCTGGCCCTGTACATGTGCTACGAGCTGCATTACCGGGGATTCGCCGACGTCGATGCCGACCGTGAATGGGATCCCGATCTGCTCAGGGTCCGAGCAGCCCTGGAGCAGCCGTTCCTCGGGCTTCTGCGCGACGCGGCGCACACGCACAAGCGGGCCGACGAGGCAGTGGACGAATTGCTCGTCGAACCCGTCGACGGGAACGGCGTCAGCCACTTCCTGCAGCACGAGGGCGAGTTGTGGCAGCTGCGCGAGTATGCCGCCCAGCGGTCGCTGTACCACCTCAAGGAAGCCGACCCGCATGCCTGGGTGCTGCCCCGACTGTGGGGCCGGGCGAAGGCGGGCATGGCCGCCGTGGAGTTCGACGAGTTCGGAGGGGGCCGCGCGGACCGCGTGCACGCCCGCCTGTTCGCCGATCTCATGGCCGACCTCGATCTGGACCCGTCGTACGGGCACTACCTCGACGCGACCGGCGCCGAAGCCCTCGCCGTCGTGAACATGATGTCCCTCTTCGGTCTGCACCGCGCCCTGCGAGGAGCCCTGGTGGGCCACTTCGCCGCCGTCGAGATCACCTCGTCCCCCGGTTCGCGCCGCCTCGCGCAGGCCATGCGGCGTACCGGCGCCGGACCGGCGGCCGTGCACTTCTACGACGAGCACGTCGAGGCCGACGCCGTGCACGAACAGATCGTCCGCCGGGAGGTCGTCGCCGGCCTTCTCGAGGAGGAGCCCCACCTCGACGGCGACGTCGCCTTCGGCGTGGACGCCACCGCCTACCTCGAAGACCGCCTTGCCGAGCGTCTCCTCGACGCGTGGCGGGCCGGGGAGTCGTCGCTGCGCATCCCTGTCTGACCGGCGTGCCCGCGACGAACAGGTTCTCCCACACCGACGAACAGGCTCTCCCACACGGACGAACAGCTTCTCCCGCAGGCGCGAGAACCGGAGACGAAACCCCATGACCACGGTCACTCTGCCCGGCGTCTACACCGCACAGGACGACACCGACCTCCTCGTCCACCACCTCCACCAGGAAACCCTTCCCCCGCAGGCCGAGGTCCTCGACGTCGGCACGGGCACAGGCGCCGTCGCCTTGGCCGCGGCCCGGCTCGGGGCACGCGTGACGGCCGTCGACATCTCCTGGCGAGCGGCTCTCAACGCCAAGGTCAACGCGGTGCTGGCCCGCCTCCCGCTGCGCGTCAGGCGCGGCGACCTGCTGGCTCCGGTGTCGGGCCGGTCCTTCGACCTCATCCTGTCCAACCCGCCGTACGTGCCGGCCCCCGCTGCTTCGTGCCCCCGGCGGGGCGGGGCACGGGCCTGGGACGCCGGGCGCGACGGCCGTCTCGTACTGGACCGGATATGCCAGAACGCGCCCGTGCTCCTGCGGCCCGGCGGGGTGCTGCTGCTGGTCCAGTCCGCGCTGAGCGGTCCGCAGGAGTCGCTGCGGCAACTGCGCGCGGCGGGCCTGCGCGCCGGGATCGTGGAACGCCACTGCATCGCCTTCGGCCCCGTCCTGCGGTCCCGGAACGACTGGCTGCGCGGTCGCGGCCTGGTCGAGGGCGACGACGACAAGGAAGAGCTGGTGATCATTCGTGCGGTACGACTCGGACGACCCGGATGAACGTCGCTGTCGCATAGTGGCTCAGCGTGCGGGACCGCTGCTGGTCGAAGGCCCGGTGGACGTCACCCTGGAGGACGGCTCCACCGTGTCGTCCGACCGGTTCTGCGTCGCCCTGTGCACCTGCCGGCGCAGCCGGACCTACCCGTGGTGCGACACCAGCCATCGCACGCCCGAGCGGCTCGGGCGGCCGGGCGGCGCGGGGAGGATGGATACTGGGCACGGAGCCGGCGGCGAGCACCTGGGGTGATTCAGTGTGGACAGTTCACGGGAGGCGGCTGCCTCGGCAGCGGCGCCCGTTCGCGCTGCGGAGGCACTCCAGGTGCGACCCCTGGCGGGTCGGACGGGATGGCGGGCGGCCGGTGAGATCACTGTGATCACCTGCCCCGCCTGGGAACAGGCGCTGGAACGGTTGTCCCGACTCGACGAAGCGGTGTGCCACCTGGAGCTCTCCTCCGTCAGCTTCGTCGACGTCGCCGGCGCCTCCGCTCTGGCGGCGACCGCTCAGGAACTGCCCCGGGGACGTCGTATCGTGCTCGATCGGCCGCCCGCCACCCTGCGTCGGCTGCTGGACATGTTCTGGCCGGACCTGACCGCCATCGAGGTGGCGCCGCGATGACCGCCCTCACGACCACGGAGGCGTTCGCCCATCCCGCCCTGTTCTACCGGGGCCGGCAGGAGTATCTGCGGGGCACGCTGCCCTTCATCCGCGACGGCCTGAAGCACGGGGAACCCGTGGCGGTCGCGGTGCCCGGCCCGAACCTGACGGTGCTCCAGGAGGCCCTCGCCGAGGACGCGACAGCCGTGCACTTCGTCGACATGACCGAGGCGGGCCGCAACCCCGGCCGCATCATCCCCAGGGTGCTGCGCCCCTTCGCCGACGCCCATCCGCACACGCGGGTACGCATCATCGGCGAGCCGATCTGGCCCGGCCGCAGCAGCTTGGAGTATCCCGCCTGCGTTCAGCACGAGGCGCTCATCAACGCGGCGTTCCAGGGCCGCGTCGCGACCATCCTGTGCCCGTACGACGCCGGTCGCCTCGACGACCAGGTGCTCACCGACGCGTACGCCACCCACCCCGTCGTCGTCGCCGACGGCCGTACGAGGCCCAGCCCCTCCTACGCGCCCGAGCACATCGTCGCGCACTACAACCAGCCGCTCGACGAAGCGGCGGGCACGACCGAGGCCCATGCCTTCGGGGTCGACGATCTGCCGACCGCCCGCTACTTCGCCGTCGCACAGGCCACCGGCCTCGGACTGTCCGGGACCCGTCTGGACGATCTCGCGCTGGCGGTCGCCGAACTGACCACCAACAGCGTGGTGCACGGCGACGGCACCGGCAACGTGCGGGTCTGGCGCGAGGGCTCCCACGTCGTCTGCGAGGTCCGCGACCGCGGCCACCTGACCGACCCGCTCGCCGGAAGACGCCCACCCGCCCGGGACCAACGAGGCGGCCGAGGCCTGCTCCTCGTGCACTGCCTCGCCGATCTCGTACGCATCCACACCGGCCCCGAGGGCACGGCGATCCGCTGCTACATCGGCTACTAGAGGACAAGGACCTGTCCGGCGGGAGGGAACGACTGCTGAGGGCCTGCGGTCAGCAGCGCGCCGACGGACGGTCCCCGTCGAGCCGTACGGCCTGGATCAGCGCGCCGACGACGATCGACGCTCGCCCACGTGCGCGGCAAGCGGCCGCACGCCGTGGGCCACGTGGGCGATCTCCCGGCCGGGGCTGCCGTGACCACCGTGGACGCGCCGACATGTTCGTCTGAACGCCGCACACCGGCGGACGCCGATGCGCGAGCGTCCCGCGTGCCCGTGTGTTCCCCAGGCGCCCTGTCCGCCCCTGTCCCAGGCCAAGGAGAGAACTGTGTCCCGCATCAAGGAGAAGTCCGAGCGCCGCGTCGAGCAGAGGTCCACGGGCCGGCTGCCACGCCTGGCGGGCGCCGTCGCCGCCGCCGCTGCGCTCGGGCTGCTCGCCACCGGCCCCGCGTCGGGCGACGAGCCGACCGTGTCCCATCCGCGCATCATCGCCCACTTCGACTTCGCCGCAGGTCAGACGCCGGAGAACATCGCGCTCGAATCCGACGGCTCCGCCGATCTGACCTTCGCCTACGCCCGCCAGATCGCCCATGTCACCCACACCGGCGACACCCGGATCCTGGCGACCCTGCCCGCCGTGGCGAACCCGAGCACCCCCAAGGTCGGTGCGGCCGTCGTGCTCGGCATCGCCCGCGCTCACGACGGCGCGCTCTACGTCAACTACGCCACCGGCACGAGCGAGACCGGCATCTGGCGTCTCGGCACCGACGGCAGCGCACCCGTGCAGATCGCCAAGCTGCCCACGAACGGGTTCCCCAACGGCCTGGCCCTCGACGAGCGGCGAGGCGTGCTCTACGCCGCCGACTCGGTCCGGGGCACCGTCTGGAGCGTTCCGCGCACGGGCGGCGAGCCCACCGCGTGGGCCGTGGGATCCGTCCTGAACCCGTTGCCCGCCCCGGCGGCCGGCTTCGGCGCCAACGGCCTCAGGTTCCACCGCGACGCCGTCTGGGTGTCCAACACCGACACCGGGACCCTGCTGCGCATCCCGGTCCGCGACAACGGCTCCGCCGGCGCGATCGAGACCAGGGCGACCGGACTCGCCGGAATCGACGACTTCGGCTTCGTCGCCGCACACGAGGACACCGCCTTCGCGGCCCTGCCCGTAACCAACCAGGTCGCCCTGGTGCGCGCGGACGGCGCCCACACCGTCGTGCTCACCCAGCAGGACGGCCTGTCCAACCCGACCGCCGTGGCCGTACGAGGCCGGACCGCCTACGTCACCAGCGCGGCGTACTTCACCCAGAAGGACCCCGACCTGCTCCTCGCCCGGCTGCACCGGCGCCTGCGCTGACAGCAGTCGCCCGCGGGGCGGGAGAGGGCACCGGGTTCAGGCCGAGCTCCCCGCCTCCGCGGCCAGGTCCAGCGCGACGTCGGTGATCATGTCCTCCTGGCCGCCGACCAGGCCCCGCCGGCCGACCTCGACCAGGATGCTGCGCGTGTCCAGCCCGTAGCGGGCGGCCGCCGTCTCGGCGTGGCGCAGGAAGCTGGAGTACACGCCCGCGTAGCCGAGGCTGAGGGTCTCGCGGTCCACCCGCACCTCGCGGTCCTGCAGCGGTCGTACGAGGTCGTCGGCGGCGTCCATGAGAGGGAACAGGTCGCAGGCGTGCCGCCAGCCCATCAGGTCGGCGACCGCGACGAACGCCTCCAGCGGACAGTTGCCCGCCCCCGCGCCCTGCCCGGCGAGGGAGGCGTCGACGCGTACGGCTCCGCTCTCGACGGCGACGACGGAGTTCGCCACGCCCAGGGCGAGGTTGTGGTGGGCGTGGATGCCGAGCTCGGTGGCCGGGTCGAGGGCGTCCCGGAAGGCGCGGAAACGGTCGCGGACGCCGTCCATGGTGAGCCGGCCGCCGGAGTCCGTGACGTACACGCAGTGCGCGCCGTAGGACTCCATCAGCTTGGCCTGCCGGGCGAGTTCGGCCGGTTCGGCCAGGTGGGACATCATCAGGAACCCGGCGACGTCCATCCCCAGCTCGCGGGCGGCGGCGATGTGCTGGGCGGAGACGTCGGCCTCGGTGCAGTGGGTGGCGACGCGCACCGAACGGACGCCGAGCGCGTGCGCCCGCTTCAGATCGTGGACCGTGCCGATGCCGGGCAGCAGCAGGGTGGTGGGGATCGCCCGGCGTACGACGTCGCAGACGGCCTCGATCCACTCCCAGTCGGTGTGCGCGCCGACGCCGTAGGTGACGCTGGAGCCGGACAGTCCGTCGCCGTGGGCGATCTCGATCGCCGAGACGCCGGCCGCGTCCAGGGCGGCGGCGACGGTGCGGGCCTGGTCGACGGTGTACCGGTGCCGGACGGCGTGCATGCCGTCCCGCAGGGTGACGTCCTGGAGGTAGAGACGCGTGGTCATCGTGCGGCCCCCTCGGTGGAGCGGCGGGCGGCCATGCGTTCCGCGGTGCGCAGCGCGGCCGAGGTCATGATGTCGAGGTTGCCGGCGTAGGCCGGGAGGTAGTGGGCGGCGCCCTCGACCTCGAGGAAGACCGACACCTTCAGCGCCTTGTCGGCACCGGGGGCCAGGGTGAGCAGCGGGTCGTCGGCCGTGACCCGGTCGAACTGCACCTTCTGCTTGAGCCGGTAGCCCGGCACATATGCCTGGACGCGGCCGACCATCTCCTCGACCGACGCCGTGACCGCCTCGGCGGCGCAGTCGGAGACCAGGCAGTGCACGGTGTCCCGCATGATCAGCGGGGGTTCGGCCGGGTTGAGGACGATGATCGCCTTGCCGCGGGCGGCGCCGCCGACCTGCTCGACGGCGGCGGCGGTCGTCTCGGTGAACTCGTCGATGTTCGCCCGGGTGCCGGGACCGACGGAGCGGGAGGCGATGGAGGCGACGATCTCGCCGTAGTGGACCGGGGTGACGGCGTGGACCGCGGCGACGATCGGGATGGTGGCCTGGCCGCCGCAGGTGACCATGTTGACGTTGGGGGCGCCGAGGTGGGCGTCGCCGTTGACCGGCGGGACGACGTACGGGCCGAGGGCGGCCGGGGTGAGGTCGACGAGGGTGCGGCCGAGCGGGCGCAGCACCTCGTCGTGGCGGCGGTGGGCGCCGGCCGAGGTGGCGTCGAAGACGATCTCGACGTCGGCGAACTCGTCGAGGGCCGCCAGCCCCTCGACGCCCTCGTGCGTGGTGGCCACCTTCAGCCGGCGGGCGCGGGCCAGTCCGTCGGAGTCCGGGTCGATCCCGGCCATCGCGACGATCTCCAGGCTCTCCGACAGCCGCAGCACCTTGACCATGAGATCGGTGCCGATGTTGCCCGAGCCGATGACGGCGACTTTCGTCGTGCCGCTCACGGGCTACCTCCTGAACGGGAACGGGAACGGGAACGGGAACGGGAACGGGAACGGGAACGGGAACGGGAACGGGGCGATGCGGGCGCTTCTTCTGGCGCTCCGGACGCCGTTACAGACACCGATATAGACAGCACTCCTTCGATGGGACAATCTTTGTTCCGTGACACGGAACAGTGGTGGCGGCAGCATGCTGGAAAAAGCCGCGCTCATCCTCGAAAGCTTCAGCCCGAGCGGCGGTCCGTACCGTCTGTCGGAACTCTCGGAGCGCACAGGCCTGCCGAAGCCCACGGTGCACCGGCTGGCGGCGGACCTGATCGGGCTGGGCTGGCTGGAGCGGGTGGGCCCGCAGTACCGGCTCGGCGCGAAGCTGTTCGAACTCGGCTCGCTGGTGCCGCACCGGCTCGACCTCCGGGAGACGGCCCTGCCCTTCCTCCAGGACCTCTTCGAGGCCACCCGGGAGACCGTCCACCTCGGGGTCCGTGACGGCCTGGACGTGGTCTACCTCGAACGCATCCACGGCCACGAGGCCCTGCGCCTGCCCTCCCGCATAGGCGGCAGCCTGCCGCTGAGCTGCACCGGCGTGGGCAAGGCCCTGCTCGCCTTCTCGGGCGCCGAGCTGACCGAGGAGCTGCTGGCGCGACCGCTGCCGAGCCTCACCCCGCACTCGATCACCGACCCGGCCCGCCTGCGCACGGCCCTGGAGAAGATCCAGGTCTCGGGCCTCGCCTACGAGGAGCAGGAGGCGGCCCCGGGCGTGAGCTGCATCGCGGCCCCGGTGTTCGCCGGCGGCGCCGCGGTGGCCGCGCTCTCGGTGGCCGTGCCGCGTTCCCGGTTCAGCCCGGCGCACCTGGCGCCCGCCGTGCGGACGGCGGCGCTGGGACTCTCCCGCGTCCTGCGCGCAGCCGCCTGACCGGGCGCCCCGGCTACGAGCCCGGTCCCCGAGCTACCGGCTCGGCGCGTCCAGGCCCGCCCCGGGGTCGGGATCGGGGTTGAACACCGGGTGATAGCTCTCCGGCGGTGCGAGATACGCGGCGGCGGGCAGCCCGCCGGTGTCGACGACGATCTGGTCCACGACCATCGCCGGGTCGACCATGAAGAGCCGCAGCACATGCTCGCCGGGTTCGGCGACGGTCACCGTGGCCGTCAGCTTCTCGACGCCCTCCTCCACGTTGCGCGCCCAGGCGTCCCCGCGGTTGCCGGTGGCGACGGACTGACCCGACACGACGGTGACCGGCTGGTCGTCGAGGGCGAGGGCGAGCCGCCGCGCGCCGCGCTCGTCGAGGGAGGGCAGCCGGAACACGGTGACGGGGAAGACCCCCGTGCTGCCGAAGCGCACCCGGTATCTCAACTCCGGTGCGCGGGAGGCGAAGTCGGCGGTCACCGGGGCGGCCGTCGACGGCCCCGCGGCCATCGCCGCCGTACGACGGCCCAGCCCGCGCACGGTCCGCCACCGGGCCCCGCCGCGGGCCACCCGACGGTCGGCGTGCACGGCGTCGATCGAGACATATCCGTTGGCCTCGACGAACCCGCGCGCCCGTCTGCGCGCCCGCTCCCCGTCGTTGACCACGCGCAACGGCACCTCGAAGCGCTGCGCCCCCTCGGTGAAGGCGACCGTCGCCTCGTGCGCGCCCTCGGGCGCCAGGTCCCAGTCGACGTCGACCCACACCCGAGTCTGCTCGGAGAGCGAGCCGCCCGCCGAGCTCAGCCCGACCCAGGGATGACTGGTCTCGGCAGCCCAAGTCAGCGTCAAAAAGCCGGTGTTGAAGACGTCCACGAAGCGCCGGTCACGGGTCGCCGAGGAGAAGGACAGCGGCCGGTCCGCGCCCGTCTCGTTGCCCTCGGCCGCGACGCCCAGCCCGGACGTCTCCCGCCGGGCGACCCGGGTGACGCTCGGCCGGCCCGGCGCCTTCGGGATCTGCGAGGGGTAGGGGTTGATGTAGCCGTCCCACTTCCCGCCCGCCACCTCGGTGTTGTAGCGCTTGGTGAGCGCCGCCTCCTCCGCGTGCGCGGACTCCGCGAGGTCCGCGAAGCGGTTGGCCCCGGCGCCGCGGCCCTGACGTACCGCGAGCGCGTTGCGGTCCGCCCAGTAGTACTTCAGGTTCATCAAGTACGCACCGTGCACGGGGTACTGGACGAGCTCGAAGAAGGCGTCCCGGTAGGCCTCGGGGAGTTCGGCGGCCAGTGCCAGGGTCCGCACCAGCAGCCGGTCGTACGCGGCCATGCGGCGGCCCGCCTCGTCGCCGTGGTGGATCACGGAGAAGATGTTCCGGTCGATGAACTCCGGGCGGCGCTCGGCCGCGAGACGGTAGTACTCGGTGCGCAGCGCCGCGATGTCGCCGGCGTGCCGGAGACCGAACTGCCGCCCGTACCACTCCACGAGGAAGTCCTCCTGCGCGTCCTTCCGCGCGTCGCCCTGGGTGTCTCCCTGAGCGACGCCGGGGCCCCTCCCCTCGATGTCCCAGGCCAGGTCCATGCAGAAGGACAGGCCGGTCTCGATCGACTTGAGGTCGCCGACGTTGAAGATCCACATCCGGTCCGCACCGTGCTCGTACACCCGGTGCAACTCCTGGCCCACCTTGGCCAGTTGGGTGGTGTCCAGCCACAGGTAGCTGCGCGGGCGGCCCCAGTAGGAGAGGTGGTAGTAGATCCCGTTGCCGCCGGAGCGGGCCCGCTCCGCCTCGTTCGGCAGCTGGCGCATGTTGCCGTGGTTGTCGTCCGGCCAGATCAGCGTGACGTCGTCGGGGACCCGGACGCCCGCGTTGTACAGGTCCAGGACCTCCTTGTACGGGATGAAGATCTGCGGCTCGGCCGCCGCGCCGACCTCCTCCGCCAGGATCCGGCGCTGGTCGGCGACGATGTCGTTCATCACCGCGACCTTCTCCGGGATCGTGGTGGCGTACTTCGTCTCCAGCGCGGTGTCGTGCAGCCCGCGCATCCCGATCGTCCAACTGCTCTCGTACGCCGCGTTCTCGCGGGCCCGGGCCCGCCAGTAGTCCGAGATGACGCCCGGGTTCACCGTGTAGTCGTACACCGGCAGACTGCCGTCCGCCCCACGGTGCTCCTCGGCCCACGGCTCCCACTCGTGGACGCCGTTGCGCAGCAGGGCCTCGGGGTGGCTGGAGCCGACGACGACGCCGTAGCGGTCGGCGAGTTCGGGGTTCTCCCGGTACTGGTTGAAGAAGTCGGAGTACGGATGCATGGCCGGCCACAGATAGTTGGCCTTGAGGCGCAGCAGCAGCTCGAAGACGCGCTTGTACGTCTCGGGGCCGATGTTCTTGTCCGGCTCCTGGGTGCGGTGTGACCAAGTGGTCAGGTTCTGCTCGTCGTTGAGGAACACTCCTCGGTAACGCACCGAAGGCTCAAGCCGCTTGACCGTGCCCGCGGACACGGTCACGGTGTCCCGGTGCTCGACGGGCACGTCGGCCCACCAGTGCCAGGCGGAGACGCCGATGCGCTCCGAGGTGTCGTAGACGCCGTAGACCGTGCCGCGCCGGTCGCTGCCCGCGATCACCAGCGCGCGGTCCACGCCGGGCGCCGGACGGTCCACCACCTGGACCACGGACGCCTCCCAGCGCCCCCGCACCCGCGAGACGTCCAGACGGCCCTGGGCGACGAGCCGGTCGATGACCGGGCTCGCGCCGAGCGCGCCCACCAGGACCAGCCCGGCGGCGCGGTCCGGCAGGGTGTGCCGTAACTCCGGACGCACCCCGCCGACCCGCTCGACGTCCGCCGCCAGGTCGCCGGCCGCGCGGACCACCGCGGGGTCGTCGGCCGCGTCCACGAAGACGTCCACCGCGACGCCGTCGCGCACCAGCGCGAAGTCCGGACGGGCCGATGCCGACGCGGACGCGGACGCAGGCGAGGAAGCGGACGCCGATGCCGACGCGGCCCGGGCCGTCGCCGGAAGCGTCGCGGGGAGCAGCGGGGTCAGTCCGACGGCTGTCACGCCCCGGAGGAAGGCCTTGCGGGTCCACGGCTGCGAGGGGTCCTGGGGTGGGGTGTGCGGCACGAGACGCTCCCGGACTAGACGGCTGGCATGACCATGCTAGAAAGCGCTTTCCCCTCGCACCCTAGGACAGCGCCGACCATGGCGTCCAGAACCGTGCAGCGGGCAGGCGGACCCGCGGGCAGGCCGGCACGCAGGTCGGCCGGCAGGTCGGCAGGCCGGCCGCCGGAGCGGAGCCGAGCAGCTCTCAGCGGCACGCTCGGCAGCACACCCGGCGGCCCATTCAGTGGCGCCCTCAGCGGCACAGGCCCAAGAGGTCCTCCTCGAACGTCGGGAACTCGGCCCGCGCCTCGGCGATGACGGCCGGGGCGGGCCGGCGCGGGGTGGTGGCGTGCCGGGCGGCCAGTTCGGCGAGCTCGGCCTGCGGACCTATGTCGCGGTCGGGGTATTCGACGGCCTCCATCGGGCCGAAGCCGTCGGCCAGCAGCCACAGGAAGTCGGACAGGGTTCCGGCCACCACCCCGCACTCGCCCTCCGAGCCCAGGAACACCACCGGCTGCTCGGCGAGGGGCCGCCCGGGGCGCACGCACCACAGGGCGGCGAGCCCTCCGGTGCCGTCCTGCCCGAAGACCCGGTAGGCGTCGCCGTCGAGTTCGTGATTCCCGGTCCAGTTCCGGATCCAGTCCGTGGTCTCCTCGGCGGAGTCGAAGGCGTCGTACGGCTCGAAGTCGAAGCCCTCGCCGTCGTCGTAGGGGAACTCCACCGCGGCGACCTCGGCGAGGGCGGGCGGGAAGCGGCGGTCGTCGGTGATCTCGGTCATGAGCGCAGGCTAACCGGGCCCACTGACAGTGCGTTCCGGGTCGTTGCGGCCATGGCTTCGGGGTTGTTATGACCACCGTCATGGTGGATGCTGCCTCTCGGCATCTGCCACCGACGAGCCGGGAGGACGCGGAGTGAGTGACACGGTCGCACGGGCGCTGTGGGAGCGGTTCGAGCCGGTCCACGACCTGGTCTACTTCGCCCCCGAGGTGCGCCGGGCCACGGACGAACTCGGGATGCGCGGCTACTGGATGGGCTACTTCGCCCTGCGCGCGGCCCCCCTCGGCCGCGTCCCCGCATCCGTCGTCACCAGCTGCTTCTACGTCTTCCACCCCGACCGCGTGGCCCGTGCCGTACCGGACGCCTGGGGCTACGCGGAGCCGGCCGACGTGGTGGCGGCACGCGCGCGTGCCGTGGACGCCGCGATGACCGGCCTCTACGGTCCTGAGGTCGTCGCCTCCGACATGACGGCCGAAGCCGCCGACCTGGCCTGGGCGGCGGCGCAGGCCGCGGACACGGCGGGGCGGGTGCTCGGCGCCGCCAACCAGGCGCTCGCCCGCCCCGAACAGCCCCATGTCCGGCTCTGGCAGGCCCTGACCACCCTGCGCGAACACCGTGGCGACGGCCATGTCGCGGTGCTCGTAGGGCGGGGCGTGGGGCCGGTCGCCGCCATGCTGCTGAAGAGTGCGGCGGGGGAGTCGGACGAGGAGTTCCAGCGGCAGACCCGCAAGTGGGACGTCGAGCAATGGCAGGCGGCACGGGCGGAGTTGCGTGAGCGCGGCTGGCTCGGCGAGGACGGACGCCTCACGAAGGAAGGGATCGCCGTCCGCGAGGAGGTGGAGGCCGAGACCGACGCGGCGGCAGCCCAGCCGTGGACGGCCCTGGGCGCCGAAGGCACCGCCCGCCTGGCCCACCTCCTCGGACCTCTCGCCCGGACCGTCCTGGACTCCGGCATCGTCCCGGCCGGCAACCCGGTCGGGCTCTCGGTGGCCTGGGCGAACGGCTCAAGCTCCCTCACCGGGTGAGGCAGCCGTCCTTCGGTGTGCTCCCTCGTCCAGCCGTCGACGGGAACCCAGGCTCGGGGCTAGTCCGCTTCGGGCCGGCGCGCGTATGCCGCGGCGATCATCCGCGTCGCCGACCCCGCCGGACGCAAGGGCGTCCTGCGGACCCAGGCCGAGGAGCTGCTTTCGCGTATCGCGGCCGCACCGGCGTCGCTCGCCCTCGTCGAGTGCGCCCTGGGCTGCGCCCACGAGGACGTCACCCGATGCCCTTCGTTCCAGCGCACGGTCGCGGAGATCGCGGAGATCGCGGAGTTCCCGCCCCGGGCGACAGACGCCGTCGCCGCTCAGTAGGCTCGTCGGCATGCGGATCTCCGTCTCCTCGGACATGGACGAACCCGTGGCCCGCGCCCTCGTCGCGGAGTTGCGCGGGCGCGGTCACGACGTGGTCGCGCACGGCGCGCTGCGGCCCGGCGCCGACCCCCAGTGGGCGGTGTGCTCGGAGGCGGCGGCCCGGGACGTGGCCGACGGGAGCTGCGAGCAGGCGGTGGTCTGCTGCTGGACCGGAACGGGCGCGTCGATCGCCGCGAACAAGGTGCCCGGCGTGCGGGCCGCCCTGTGCACGGACGCCTACACGGCGGACGGCGCCCGCCGCTGGAACGACGCCAACGTCCTCGCCCTGAGCCTGCGCCTGACCTCCGAGCCGCTGCTCAGGGAGATCCTCGACGCCTGGTTCGCCGCCGGGGCCGGCGAGGACGCCGAGGACCGGCGGAACGTGGCGCACATCGACGCGCTCGACAGCGACAGGACGGACAGGACGGACAGGACGGACAGGACGGACAGGACGGGCGGCTAGGACCTGTCCTTCCCGGAGCGGCCACCTGCTCTTCCCGGGGCCCCCGTCTTTCCCGAGGCCATCCGTCTTTCCCGGGCCACCTGGCCTTCCCGAGGCCGCGGACCGGTCCTGCGGCCTCTGAGACGGCAGTTCGGCCGCGGCGGGGCAGGGCGCACGGACGGGGGCGGACGGCGCAGAGGAAGGGGCAGGCGGCGGACCGTCGTGCGCCCTGTTGAGGCGTCCCGCCGGGTGCCTACAGTGGTCGGCCAGCCCTGCGGCGCGGATCCGGCGGGGCATGCCCCACCACCCCGTGGTCACCGGCCGTCCCGGCCCGGCAGTCGTCCGGCTCCGGCACGGCCGCGCACACCGGCGCGGCTCCCAGGGCGACGGGTGCGAGGACCCCCGCGCGACAGGCACCATCCGTGACACCGCTCGGGCCGCACGACGGCTGCCAGCTGGGCGCCCGCGGCACGAGCGTGCGTCGAGAGCCACTGGAGGCCGCTGTGTCCCGACCGTGCATCGCCCTGATCGCCGACCCCACGTCGCCCGAAGGCTGCCGGGAGTATCTGGCCGACGCCGTGGAACTGCTCACCGGCGCACCGCCCGTCCGGATCGACTCCCGGCACTTCGCCACCGGCGGAACCGGCCGAGGCGTCCGCGACGGAGGGCGGTTACGACTTCAAGTCCCCGAAGAGCGACTGGACTTCACCCCGGACGTCGTCCTGCTCTACGAGATCCCGCCGCACCGCCGCCCGGCACTCGCCGCGTTCCAGGAACTCCTGGAGAGCCACGACGTGGTGACCCTGGGCACCGGCTCCGAGGCCTGGCGGACCGCGACGGAGAAGAACCTCACCGTCGCCCGTTTCCTGCGCGACGGCGTCGCCCAGATGGAGACCGCCGTGCTCTCCCGGCCGTCCGCGCGGGAGGCGGCCGACGCCTTCGAGCGGCTCGGTGGCGACACCTGGGCCCGGCCCGTCGTCGGCACCGGCGGCAACGACACCTTCCATGTCGCCACCCCCGCCCAACTCGCCGACGCCACCGCCTTCTACGCCGAGCGCGGCACCGACTGGATGCTCTCTCGCGACGCGGGCAACGTCACCGCCGACGGACTGCGCCACCAGTTCCGCGTCTTCGTCCTGGGCGGCCGGGTCGTGCACGCCCGCGAGCACCTCCAGCCCGAACCGGACACCCCGTGCAACACCTGCCAGGGCGCGACGCCCGTCCACATCGCGCCGCCCGACCTGGAGCCCCGGCTCGCCGAACTCGCCGTCGCCGCCACCGCGTCGGTCGGGCTCCCGTTCGCCGGCGTGGACCTGGCCGTCGAGAACGGCGGGGTCGTCTTCGAGGTCAACGTCCAGCCCGCCTTCGTCGAGGGAGAACTCGAGTCGGTGGCCGTGCCGTACGTACAGGCGCACCTGGACGCGTTCGCCCTGACCGGCCACGGCCTGCCCCGGGGGCTCACCGCCTCGGCGTGAACCAGGTGGTCTTGCCCTCGTCCGTCGGCCGTACCCCAGTCGGCGGCGAGGGCGCGGACCGGGATCGGCGTTGTCGTCGGTTGCCGCAGCTGTCCTCCGACCTGATCCGCCGGACAGGCCTTAGTGCAGAAAGGCGCTCCCTTCCGGTACTGAGGCGGGTTCGGAGGCGGGTTCGGAGGCCGGTTCGGAGGCCGGTGCTGAGGCCGGTTCGGCCGGCAGCGCGGTGGCGACGGCCGCCGGCGGGGCCGCAGGCAACTGCGCCAGCAGCAGGGTGACGTCGTCGTTGTGGCCGTCGGGGTCCGGCAGCAGGCCCGCCAGGATATGGTCCGCCGCCGTCTCCAGACACGGTGGGGCGAAGAACAACTTGTCGAGGAGAGCGGTGAGTTCGTCGATCCGGGCCTCGATGTCGCTGCCCGGCGTCTCGATCAGGCCGTCCGTGTAGAGCACCAGGGTGGCGCCCGGCGGTATCACCGAACTGGACTGCTCGTACACGACGTCGCCCACCCCCAGGGGAGTGTTGACGGGGCAGGGGAGCGCGGTGACGCCCTCGCCCGCCCCGGCGACCAGCACCGGCAGATGGCCCGCCGAGCAGACGGTCACCGTGCCGGTGTCCGGGGCGATCACCAGATAGCAGCAGGTGACCAGTTGGTCGGGTACGTCGAGGTCGGCGACGCAGGTGTCCAGCGCCCGCATCAGCCGGTGCGGCTGCATGCCGGTCTTCGCCAGCGCGTGCGCGGCCGAGCGCAACTGGCCCATCACCGCGGCCGCTTCGAGGCCCCGCCCCATCACATCGCCGATCAGCACGCCGACCCGGTCGGCGCCCAGCGGGATCAGGTCGAACCAGTCGCCGCCCACCCCCGCGCCCTGGGTGGCGGGCCGGTAGCGGCTGACGTTGGCCAGACCGGGCAGCGCCGGCGGGGTGCCCATCAGGCTGCGCTGCAGGGTCAGGGCGATGTGCCGCTGCTGCTCGTACAGCGCGGTCAGCTCCGCCTCGGCGCGCTTGCGGTCGCTGATGTCCCGCACGATCGCACACGCCCCGACGACGGTGCCGTGCGCGTCCGGGGTCGGCCACAGCGTGACGTCCACGTCCAGCAGCGTCCCGGCGCTGGTCAGTCGTAGCGTCTCGAAGTGCTCGACCTTCTCGCCGTGCCGCAGCCGTTTGAGCAGCGCGCGGACCTCGCCGCGCAGGCGTGGCGGGGCCAGCAGCGCGATGTGCCGGCCGATCGCCTGCTCGGCCGTGTAGCCGTACAGACGCTGCGCGGCCGCGTTCCAGTAGGTGACGTACCCGTCCAGCGTCGTGGCGAGGATCGCGTCCTGCGACGACTCCACCAGCGCGGCGAGCTCGTTGATCCGCGCCTCGGCCGCCTTGCGGTCGCTGACGTCGCGCACGGCCGCCGACACCAGCAGCCCGTCCGCGGTCTCCAGCGGGCTGAGGCTGATCTCGACGGGGAACTCGGTGCCGTCCTTGCGCAGTCCGTGCAGTTCCAGTCCGGCGCCCATCGGGCGTACCTGCCGGTTGTCCGTGTAGCCGCCCCGGTGCGCGGTGTGCTGGCCCCGGAAGCGGTGCGGTATCAGCAACTCCACCCGGTGGCCCAGGAGTTCCTCACGGCCGTAGCCGAACAGGGCCTCGGTCTGGGCGTTGACGAGCTTGATGACGCCCGCGTCGTCGACGATGACCATGGCGTCCGGGGCCGCCTCCAGCAGACCCCGGAACCGCTCCTCGGCCCCGCCCGGCGCGCTCGGCGGCACGGACGCGCCGCAGGCGCACCGTTTCTGCTCCGGCGCACCCCCGCCCGCCCCGGCACCGGCCCCCGCCCCGGCGCTCACGCCCGCTTTCGCGCGCCGCGCCGGTCCAGCCTGCATCACGTCGGCCATATGTCCACCTCACCCTGCGCGACGACTCAGGCCATCACAGCGCTTCGGCACCGCCCCCGCTCCTGGATGTCGTTTACTGTCCGCCGGGTGTCCGTCCCCTGTCGGAACCTGAGCGGTGTGTCACAGGGTCGCCGCGTGATCCGGAACGTAGTTCTGCAGATCGCGTGGCGGACGCTGGTATCCGGTCGACGCCGGCCGCTCGGGAAGCTCCAGTACCGGCGGCGGCACCTCCCGGTACGGCACCGAGTCCAGCAGATGGGCGATCATGTTCAACCGGGCCCGCCGCTTGTCGTCGCTCTCCACGACGTACCACGGCGCTTCCTGGACGTCGGTGTGCACCAACATCTCGTCCTTGGCCCGCGAGTACGCCTCCCAGTGGGTGATCGACTCCAGGTCCATCGGCGACAGCTTCCAGCGCCGCAGCGGGTCCTCCAGCCGCCTGCGGAAACGCTCCTGCTGCTCGGTGTCGCTCACTGAGAACCAGTACTTGCGCAGCAGGATCCCGTCCTCGACCAGCATCCGCTCGAAGATCGGGCACTGGCGCAGGAACAGCTGGTGCTCCTCCTTCGTGCAGAAGCCCATCACATGCTCGACGCCCGCCCGGTTGTACCAGGACCGGTCGAACAGCACGATCTCCCCGGCGGCCGGCAGATGCTCGACGTACCGCTGGAAGTACCACTGGGTGCGCTCGCGCTCGCTGGGCTTCGGCAGGGCGGCGATGCCGGCGACGCGGGGGTTGAGGTGTTCGGCGACCCGCTTGATGGTCCCGCCCTTGCCCGCCGCGTCCCGGCCCTCGAAGACGACGACCACCCGTGCGCCCTCGGCCCGCACCCACTCCTGAAGCTTCACCAACTCCGTCTGGAGCCGCAGCAGTTCGCTTTCATACGCCATGCGCGGCAGCTTCGCCGTCGTCTTCTTGGCCATGCGCCTGATCCCCTCGCCGACGTGGTGCTACGGGCGCGTCCCACGGTACGTGATCACCGCACGTGACCGGCGGAGATCGGCCCCTGGCGGTCCTGCACCGAGGTACGCCGACGTGCGTCGATGTGCGTCGACGTACGCTGGTCGGCGTGTTGAGGTGTCACGTCCGTACCGCGCGACCGGCGACCGGATGACCGCGTCCCCCTCGACCCCCGGCGCCGCCGCGATCCGGTTCGCCGGAGGGACCGTGCGGCGGGAAGAGACGCTGTCCGGGGCCGTCGCGGAGGTCCTGCTCGACGACGGGCGGGCGGTGATCGTCAAGCGCGGCGACGCGCCGGGCGCGGTGCGGGCCGAGGCCGCGGGGCTGGCCTGGCTGGCCGACGCGGGCGCGGTACGGGTGCCCGCCGTGCACGGACACGACGAGCGGTGGCTGGTGAGCGAGCGGGTGACGACGGGGCCGCCGGGCCCGGGCGCCGCCCTCCGCCTCGGCCGTGACCTGGCCGCGCTGCACGCCGCCGGAGCCCCCGCCTTCGGCGCCGCCCCGCCGGGCGGACCGCGGGACGCGTACATCGGGCTCGCCCCCATGCGGAACACGGCCGGCGACGACTGGCCCGCCTGGTACGCCGAACACCGGGTGCTGCCCTATCTGCGGACGGCGGTCGACGCCGGCACGGCGAGCCCGGCCGAGGCGGCCGTGGTGGAGCGGCTCTGCGCGCGGCTGCCCGAGCTGGCCGGTCCCGCCGAGCCGCCCGCCCGGCTGCACGGCGACCTGTGGCGCGGCAACGTGCTGTGGGGCGTGGACGGACAGGCCCGGCTCATCGACCCGGCCGCGCACGGCGGACACCGCGAGACCGACCTCGCGATGCTGCACCTGTTCGGCTGTCCGTACCTGGACCGGGTGCTGGCCGGATACCAGGAGGCCGCGCCGCTCGCGCAGGGCTGGCGGGACCGCGTGCGGCTCCACCAGCTCTTTCCGCTGCTCGTGCACGCGGTGCTGTTCGGCCGGGCGTACGCCGAGCAGGCGCTGGCGGTGGCGCGGGGGGTGCGGTAGGCACCGGGGTGCAACCGGGGTTCACGCGAGGTGCAAGCGAGGTGCAAGCGGTCGTTCAGTGGGCGCCCAGGCCGCCTCCGCCGAAGGAGCCGCTGCTGCCCTTGCTCCATCGTGGCCGGTCCTTGGAGGCGCTCGGCCGGGTCGCACTGTTGGTCAGTTCGTACGGGGTGAGGGGGCGACCGCCCTTGGGGGTCCGGGGCACCTCGTCGGGCTCACGGTTCTCGCGGATCTCGTGCACCGGGCCTTCCGGCGGCAGGTGCGGCTGCTCATCGGGGCGCGGCCGGGGCGACTCGTGCGTCTTGACGCGCGCGCCCAGCCAGAAGCTGCCGGCCAGCACGGCCAAGACGACCATACCGACCGCGAACAGCCCGAGGCTGAGCAGTCCGCTCGCGGCGGCCAGCTGCATGCTCGCAGTACTCATACCAGGCGAATACCCGCAAAGTGGACGTCGAACCGCTCTTGCCCCCCGTCATTCGGCGTCGGCGTGTTTGACACGGCGCGTCCCGGCTACCCGCGAGGGGTGACTTCGACGACTTCCGCGCAGGAACCCATCCGGTTCCTGGAGGACCGCTTCACGTGCGCGCAGGCGTGCACCGAGTGCGCGCGGGCCTGTGCGCGGCGCGCGAGCCTCGTGGACCCGGCCCGCGCCGGACAGCAGGACCTCGTGCGCCGTAAGGGCATCATGTGCGCGGAGGTGTGCGACGCCACCTGGCGCGCGCTGTTCGAGGAGGACCGGCTGGACGAGCACGGCCTCCGCGTCCAGCTGGAGTGGTGCCGCACCGTCTGCCTGGAGTGCGCGCACGTCTTCGACCGGCACCCGGGCGCGGAACGGAGCGCGGCCGCGTGCCGCGCCTGCGCCAGGGCGTGCACGGACTTCCTCGCGACGCTGGCCTGAGCGGCCCGGGAAGCAGGCGCCCGGTTTTGACAGCGCCCGCTCCAGCCGCGCATGTACAGCGCCCGCCTCAGCCGCGCATGTACAGCGCCCGCCTCAGCCGCACATATGCAGTGCCCACCCCACCCGCACGTTCACAACGTCCGCCCCACCCGCACGTTCCACCTCCCGGTCCGGCCGCTGAGCTCCACGGCCGTCAGCGGCGGGACGTCGGTGCGCCAGAACGCCGACTCCGGCGCCCCCAGCGCCCGTACCACCGCGGCGCGGACGAGTTCGGGCTCGACGACGGCGACGGTCCGCCCGGGGGCCCGGGCGGCCGAGTCCAGCCAGGCGGCCGTCCGGTCGCACACCGCGTACACCGACTCCCCGCCGTGCGGCGCGGCCGACGGGTCCGTCAGCCAGCGGCCCAGTGCCTCCGGCTCGCGCGTCTGCACCTCCGCCAGGGTCTCGCCCCGCCAGCGGCCCGCGTCCATGGCCGCCAACTCCGCTACGGCCACGGCGTCGAGTCCGAGCGCGGTCGCCGTCTCCCGGCAGCGCACGGTGGGCGAGCACCAGACCCGCTCGGCCGCCGGAAGCGTCCCGGCCGCCGCCCGCGCCTGCCGCAGCCCGACGGCGTCGAGCGGGCTGCCGTCGTCGAAACGGGCCTCGCGCAGGGCCGCGGTGATCGCGGGGGAGACCAGCACCAGCCGACTCGTCATACGGTCACACCCATCACACCCATCACACCCGTGATACCCGTCGTAGCAGTCGTCGTACTCGTCATACGGCCCCTCGCCCCCGTGCCTCGTCCAGCATCCGGCGCATGACCGGGACGGGCAGGCCGGGGTGGCGGGCCGCTTCCTGCGCGGTCTCGCGGTCGCGCAGGAGTCGCGTCAGCACGCGTGCGGGCAGGCCCGGGTGCTGGGACGCCGCGTACCGGACCCGGTCGTACGGGTCCTCGAGCAGCCGTACCGCCGAGGCGACCGACAGCCGGGGGTCCTCGGCCGCCCGGCGTCTGACCTCGACGCTCGGGTCCCGGCTGAAGCGTTCGACCAGCTCGGCCGTCGAGTCCGGGTCGTCCAGGGCCAGCCGGCGCATCCGGGGACTGGGGTCGTCGGCGTGGCGCAGGAGGTCGCGGCGGGGGAAGTTGGGGTGGCCGTGCGGGCGGTCGGGGGTGCTCAGGCTGCCCGTCCACCATTGCCACACCGACAGGAGCAGGTCGGCGGGGGCGTCGTCGCAGTTCTCGGCGAGGAAGAGGTGGACGACGCGGTCCTCGTCCCGGGCCAGGCGCTCCACGATGTCCGCCGGCAGCCGCCGGGCATGGGCGACGCTCCGGCGGACCAGGGGGTGGGCGGAGACGGCCAGGCGGCGCAGGGCGTCAAGGTCGTCGTGCAGGGCCACGATCCAGTCGAGGGCGTGATACTGGATCCCCGGATCGAACGGGAAGTCGATGGTGGCGCGCTCCTCCTCGGTGAGGCCGGGGTGCAGGGACGCCTCCCAGCGGACGCGGTCGTCGGGGTCCCGGCCCAGCAGGAGGACCAGATCGGTGTCCATGTGCGGGTTGCGGGCGAGGGAGCAGCGCCGTTCCGGCTCGGGGTCGTGGACCAGCGCCTCGGCGAGGTCGCGCTCGAGACGGCAGCGCTCCACCGCACGGACCTCGAAGCCCCTGGCCTCGAACACGGCCCGCGGCATCGGGTGGTCCTCGTGATGGCGGAGCAGCGCGGCGGACCGGACGGTGCCGTCGGGGTCGTTCAGCAGGCGCTCCCGCTCGTGCTGGTCCAGCTGCGGCCAGGCGCGCTTGCAGGCCGTGGCCCGGACGGAGGCGTGGGAGTCTGCGGTCAGGGCCGTGAGCAGGGACGCCGGCAGACCGGGGAGATCGGCGGCCTGCTCGCGCACCTGTGCGGAGGGGGCGGTGGCGAGCCGCCGGTACCCGGGGGCGGTGAGCTCGGCCCGCCGGTACCGGACCAGCCAGGCGAGGGACCGCAGGCGCTTGGCGTCGTCCTCGGCCAGGATCATCCGGGCCCGCTGCTCCGGCGTGAGGTTCGGCTGGTGCTCGGCCATCTCCCCCCTGATGCTCCAGTCCGGGTGGACCATGGCCGCTTCCACGACCGCGGTCGGCTGCGGGCTGTACATCAGGTAGTCCGACAGGCCCACCAGGTCGACCCGTAGGTCGTCGGGCACGCCCGGGTTGCCGCCCAGGCCGTTCACCCACCGTGCGCGCAGCTTGTCGCCGTTCTCCGGCACCTCGAACAGCGCCTCCCAAGCGGCCGCCCGCTCCTGCTCGGTCTCCTCGGCCGCCGCCCGCGCCTCCGCCTCGACGCGCTCGGCGATCCGGTCCACCACCGTGACCCGTATCCCGTCCTCGCCCGCGGTCACCCCCACCACGGTGTCCCCGTCGACGGCCGTCGTGACGAACTCCGGCTGCGAACCGGGGAGTTCGCCCAGTACGTCGGCGAGCCGCCAGCCCGGATCGAGCCGGACCCGGGTCCACCTCCGGGGCGGACAACCGGGCCCCGCACCCTCCACGTCGATGAGGAACACCCCGTCCCCGCCGAAGAGACCGGCCCCGGTCGCGAGCCGATGCCACTGCGCGTCGATCTCGGCGGGCCGGTCTGCCCGTACGGTGACCGTCGGCGCCGTCTCTCCCGAGACGATCCGGCGCCAGGCGGCGCGCGGCGGCAGCACGCCCACCTCCTCCCAGGGCCCGGTGACCTCCAACCCGGCGCGGGCGAACAGTGCCTTGAGCTCTTCTCCGGTCATGAGGGCCATCCTGCCGGACCGGGCCCCCGCGTTCCCCGCCCGTCCGGCATCATGATCACGGGAACGGTTCCGGCGGGGGATCCGCCCCGCCGTGGTGATCTGCCGCGCCGCCATTCCCAATTTCTGCAACACGTTCTACCGTGTGCGCCGTCAGGACACCGGCCGTGGGAAGCCAGGAGGCGCCGTGCATCTCGACCACACGCCCGAGCAGCAGCGGCTGCGCACCGAACTGCGCGCCTACTTCGCCGAGTTGGTGCCACACAACGCCTACGCCCGGCACATCGACCCGGTCGCCGCGAAACGCTTCTACCGCGCCGCCATCCGCCGGCTCGGCGCGGACGGCTGGCTCGGCGTCGGCTGGCCCAAGGAGTACGGCGGCCGCGGCCTCACCCCCATCGAGCAGTTCGTCTTCTTCGACGAGGCCGCGCAGGCCGGCGTACCGCTCCCGCTGATGGCGCTGAACACCGTCGGCCCGACGATCATGAAGTACGGCACGGACGAGCAGAAGGCGTACTTCCTGCCGAAGGTCCTCTCCGGCGAGATCGACTTCGCCATCGGCTACAGCGAGCCCGACGCCGGCACCGACCTCGCCGCGCTGAAGACCCGCGCCGTGCGCGACGGCGACCACTACGTCGTCAACGGGCAGAAGATCTGGACGACCAACGGCGACACCGCCGACTGGGTGTGGCTCGCGGTGCGCACCGACCCGGAGGCCCCGCCGCACAAGGGCATCACCATGCTCCTGGTGCCGACCACCGACCCCGGCTACTCCTGCACGGTCATCCGCACCCTCGCCTCGCACGACACCACCGCCAGCTACTACGAGAACGTCCGCGTCCCCGTCGCCCACCGGGTCGGCGCCGAGAACGCGGGCTGGCGGTTGATCACCAACCAGCTCAACCACGAACGCGTCACCCTGGCCGCGCACGGCACCATGGCGATCCGCGCCCTGCACGACGTACAGCGCTGGGCGACGGAGACCAAGCTCGCCGACGGCCGCCGGGTCGTCGACCTGCCCTGGGTGCGCCGCCGCCTCGCCCAGACCCATGTGAAGCTCGACGCCCTGAAACTCCTCAACTGGCAGATGGTCGGCGCCCTCCAGAACGGCACCCTCACCCCACAGGACGCCTCGGCCGTGAAGGTCTACGGCTCCGAGGCCCGCCGCGACGCCTACGCCTGGCTCATGGAGGTCGTCGCGGCCCCCGGCGCCCTCCAGGAGGGCTCGGCCGGCGCCGTCCTGCACGGTGAACTGGAACGCGGCTACCGCTCCGCCGTGATCTTCACCTTCGGCGGCGGCAACAACGAGATCCAGCGCGAGATCATCTCGTGGATCGGCCTGGGGATGCCGCGCGTACGGCGCTAGCTGTGTGTGACGAGGCTTTTTAGTTGGCACAAAAGCGGGACGGTTGGCACTGAGCGGAGTGCTTGGCCTCACGCGCGATGGGCTTGGCTTGTTGGCGTCCTGGGCCAGCTGACCTGCTAATTTCTCAGGGCCAGCGCTACTGGGACGTGCGGGGCTGAGGCGGTGGCCGATACTCAGGTCACCGGCGTCCCGGATGTTGAACGGCGCCAGGCCGATGTCACATACCGAGGATAGTTGGCACCGTGATTCTGTGGGATCAGGATGACGGCCGAGCCGTGATGCGGCAGTTGGCACTTCACCGCGAGCACTGGAAACGCCGTCGACTGCGACTTCGCGGCGATGGCGGCTCCAACTCAAGATCGAGAACTTACCGCCTGCCAGGCTGAGAGTTCTCCGCTGGTGCCGCGTCCGAGGTTGCCCGTGGGCGTACACCATCGGCAGCCGCCGTTCTGGCGGGGATCTTGGAGATGCCGTTCGCGGACTCGAGGGCGGTGGATGACTGATCCCAGATCGTTGTCGTTCTCGTGCAGGCCGGCGGATGCGATCAGGAATTGGGTCACGGCTTCGCCGGCGGCGAGTGTGTTCAAAGGCATCACGCTGGGCGCGGGTACACCGGGGATGTACCGGGCTTGCTCGCGCTCGGTCTCGGGGTGCATCTCGATGGCGAGTTCGGTCGGGTCGATGAGGCCGTTGCACCACATGCAGCCGATGCCCGGGGCGATCAAGCGTGTGGCGGTGTGGATCTGCCCGACGTCACCGTCTGGGGAGACGGGGATCTTCACGCCGACTTGAGTGGCGGGGATGAGGAACTCGTGGACGACGGCGTTGACCCAGTGCCGGGCTGAATGGCTGTCGGCGGCCAGGAAGATCCAGTCGCAGAGCACCAGCTCACGCAGTGCCTCGGGGTCCTCGACTCTTCGTGGGACCGTGGTCAGGCGGATCTGTGGATTTGCTCGGATTGCGTTACGGGCGGCGAGATCGGTTTTGAGTTTGTCGATGTCGCTGCGCTCGGCTCCCAGCAGCCGTGGGAGGTTGGTCGCGTCGACGGTTTCGTTGTCGATGAGGACGAGTTCCCCGACGCCGAGCCGTGCGAGTTCTTCGACGAGGATGCTGCCGAGACCGCCAAGGCCGACGATGGCGACGCGCAGCCGGGCAAGTGTTTCTTGCCCGCGGTCGCCCAGAAGCTGGCGGGCACCGACCCATGTCAGCCGGCTCGTTCTGATCACCCCCGCATCTGCCTCGCCGAGCACTAAGGCGGCGCTGACCGAGGGTCATTGCATTACAATCATAATACTGTGCACGGGGGCGATGGATCGCAAGCGAGCCCTCGCAGTCGACCGCACTCCACGACGCGCAATGAACACCCCCAGCGAGGGGGCATCGCGCCACCCAGCACGGCACCTCGCCGCCGAACGGGCAGCCACCGGAGCCTCGAATCTATTGCAGTACGATCGAAATGCAATATGACGAGGGCGCCCGCCAAGAGCAGGCAGCCCCTCCGACGAGGAAAGGGAGCGCGCGGTGCGCTACGGGAAAGAGCACAAGCAGGCGACCCGGCAGCGGGTCATCGAGGCGGCCGGACGCCGGTTCAAGCGGGACGGCATCGACGGCTCGGGCATCTCAACCCTCATGACGGACGCGGGGCTCACCAACGGCGCCTTCTACACCCATTTCACGTCGAAAGACGACCTCGTGGCCACCGCGGTCGCCGACCAATTGCAGGCGCAGAACGCGAGCATCGTCGCGCAGGCGGCGCCCGGTCGCACAGGACTTGAGCAGATCGTGCGCTGGTACCTGTCCGCCCAGCATCGCGACAGTTCCGACGACGGCTGCCCCGCCGCCGCCCTGCTCGACGAAATCCGGCGCTGCACAGACCCGACCAAGCAGGCTTACACCGACGGCGTACTGATGGTCGTCGACGGCATCGCCGCCCGCCTGGCACCCGTTCTCCCCGACACCGGGTGAGGAGCACTACAACCCGATCGGCAGCGTGCACGGCGGCATCTTCGCCACCCTGCTCGACTCGGCGGCTGGTTGCGCAGTCCAGTCGACCCCTCCGCAGGGCGTTGCGTACACCTCGCTCGATCTCACGGTGAAGTTCCTGCGACGGATCACCGTGGACACGGGCACGGTACGCGCCATCGGTACGGTGGTCAGCAAGGGCCGTCAAACCGCCCTGGCCCAGGCGCAGTTGGTCGACGGCACGGACCGTCTGCTCGCCCATGCCACCAGTAGCTGCATGCTCTTCCCGGTGCCTCCCTCGCAGGGGTGAGCCTCAGCGGCGACCGGTATCGGTCTGGGCCGTGATGCCGGACTCCCTCGATCGCGGCGCAGAACGCCGGGGTGTGAGGTGAAACCGCTGTGGCGCACGTCGGTCGCGGCCCGTAACTCCTCGGGTCGCCGGCCTCCGTGCGCCGCAGATGTGTCCAGGCGCCCGAAGGTGGTGGTTCCCTCGGGTGCCTGGCTGCTCTTCGTCAGGCGGCGTGGGTGGGGTAGTCGGTGTAGCCGGTTGCGTCGCCGCCGTAGAAAGTGGCGGAGTCGGGGGTGTTCAGCGGCGCGCCGGAGCGTATGCGCTCGACCAGGTCGGGGTTGGCGAGCGCCATGGTGCCGACGGTGACGACGTCGGCGACGCCGTCTTCGACGTCCTTGGCGCGGGTGGCGATGTCGGTGCCGGCCCGGTTGAGGACCAGGGTGCTCGGCCACAGCTTGCGGAGGGTGTGCAGGAGTTCCTCGTCGCCGCCGTGAGCGATGTGCAGGTAGGCGAGGTTGAGGGGGGCGAGGGCGCGCAGGAGGTGCGGGTAGAGCTCGTGCGGGTCGCTCTCCGCGAGGTCGTTGAGCTGGAAGGGGTTGCCGGGAGAGATTCGGATGCCGGTGCGGCCGGCGCCGATCTCGTCGGCCACGGCCGTGGCAACCTCCACCGCGAAACGGATGCGGTTGTCGAGGGAGCCCCCGTACTGATCCGTGCGCTGGTTGGTGTTGGGGAAGAGGAACTGGTTGATCAGGTAGCCGTTGGCCCCGTGGATCTCGACGCCGTCGGCGCCGGCCGCGATGGCGGCCGCGGCGGCGCGCCGGAAGTCGTCGACCGTCGCGGCGACCTCCTCGGTGGACAGTTCGCGCGGCTCCGGCATCTCCTGGAGCCCGGACGGGGTGAACATCTGGCCGGCCGGCTTGATCGCGGAGGGTGCCACAGGCTGCCGGTGGTGAGGGGTGTTGTCCGGGTGGGAGATGCGCCCGGTGTGCATCAGCTGGATGACGATGCGTCCGTCGGCCTTGTGTACGGCGTCGGTGACCTTGCGCCAGCCTGCGATGTGGTCCTCGGTGTAGATGCCCGGGGTCACCGGGTAGCCCTGTCCGTCGGCGGAGGGCTGGGTGCCCTCGGTGACGATGAGGGCGTGTGAGGCGCGCTGGGCGTAGTACTCGGCGTTCAGCTCGGTCGGCACGCCGTCCGGGGTGGCCCGGCTGCGGGTCAGGGGTGCCATGGCCAGCCGGTGCGGCAGGGCGATCTCTCCGACGACGGTGGGGTTCCACAGGGCGTTGAGCATGGGTGATTCCTCAGGTGATGGGTGGTGGTTTCGAAAGGGCGGGGGCGGACACCGCGTGGACGTGGACACCGGGCTCTTCTGCTTCCGGGTCCGAAGACGCACCCGCCCTGCGCACGCCGGCCGAGTCGGAGCCGGCACCGGCCTATCAAATTACGATCGTAATGCTATGTGGTCGGGTGGGCTGTGGCAAGTGAGTCCCGGCATGGGGCACGAAGTCGCGCGGTGCAGCTCGCGCAAGAACCTCACGCCGGAGCGGATGGGAGTTCCGCAACGCAAGCTGGAATCGCCTGCTCCGCCCAGATGACACTTGCCCTCGTGGTTGTGCCGTGTGCCCCAGTGTTCGGTGGGGTGGGCGACGAGGAGCAGGCCGCGGCCGCCCTCGTCGAAGTCCCGGGCACGGCGCAGGTGCGGGGCGGTGCTGTTGGCGTCGGAGACTTCGCACGTCAGGGTGGGCTGAAGGATCATCCGCAGTTTGATGGGGTTCTTGCCGTAGCGGATGGCGGTCGTCACCAGTTCGCTGACCACGAGTTCGGCGGTGAAGGCCGGTTCTTCCAGCCCTCAGACGGTCAGTTGATCGGATGCCTGGACGCGGGCCGTGGAGACGACTGCCGGGTCGCTGGGGAGACCCAGGTCGCGACATGATCGGCGTCAAAGGCTCCGGTGGGGCAGTCCGCCGGGCGCGCCCGCCCACCGTCAGCCAGGTATGGCGACATTCGATCACGGGGTGTGACCGGCGCGGCGGAGAACAGGGCGCAGGACCTCGATGACACCGGCGTCGTCCACCGTGGAGGGGATGGGTTCGTCGTGGCCGTCGGCGATGCCGCGCATCGTCTTGCGGAGGATCTTTCCCGAGCGGGTCTTGGGCAGGGCGGCTACTACCGCGACGTCCTTGAGGGAGGCGACGGCGCCGATGCGCTCGCGTACGAGCTGGACGAGTTCGGCCTCGACCTCGCCCGGTTCGCGGTCTACGCCGGCTTTGAGGACGACGAAGCCGCGCGGTACCTGTCCCTTCAGGGCGTCGGCGACGCCGATGACGGCGCATTCGGCGACGTCGGGGTGGGCGGCCAGGGCCTCTTCCATGCTGCCGGTGGACAGCCGGTGTCCGGCGACGTTGATGACGTCGTCGGTGCGGCCCATGACGAAGACGTAGCCGTCGTCGTCGATGTGACCGCTGTCGCCGGTGAGGTAGTAGCCGTCGTAGGCGGAGAGGTAGGAGGCGACGTACCGGTCGTCGTCCTTCCAGAGCGTGGGCAGCGCGCCGGGCGGCAGCGGGAGCCGCACGACGATCGCGCCGTCGACGCCCGGCGGTGCCGGCTCGCCCGAAGCGTCGAGGACCCGGACGTCCCAGCCCGGCAGCGGGCGGGTGGGAGACCCCGGCTTGAGGGGAGCGGCCTCGATGCCCACGGGGTTGGCGACGATGGGCCAGCCGGTCTCGGTCTGCCACCAGTGGTCGATCACCGGGACGCCCAGCAGATCGGTCGCCCAGTGATAGGTCTCGGGATCGAGGCGCTCACCGGCGAGGAAGAGGTGGCGCAGGCCGGTCAGGTTGTAGCCCGCGGTGAGCGTTCCCTGCGGGTCCTCCTTCCTGATCGCACGGAACGCGGTGGGTGCCGTGAACATGGTCCTGACCCCGTACTCGGCGGCAACGCGCCAGAACTGGCCCGCGTCCGGGGTACCCACCGGCTTGCCCTCGTACAGCACCGTCGTCGCACCGACCAGCAATGGCGCGTAGACGATGTACGAGTGCCCGACGACCCAGCCGACGTCGGAGCCGGTGAACATCGTCTCGCCCGGGCCCACGTCGTAGACGGCCCCCATCGACCAGTGGAGGGCGACCGCGTAGCCGCCGCAGTCGCGCACGACTCCCTTGGGTTTTCCGGTGGTTCCGGAGGTGTAGAGGATGTAGAGGGGGTCGGTTGCGGGGACGGGAACACAGTCGGCCGGCGGCGCGGCGGCGACCAGGTCGGCCCAGTCGAGATCGTGAGGCCCCAACTCTGCTGTCTCCTGCGGGCGTTGCAGGATCACGTTCTTCTCCGGCTTGTGGACCGCGAGTTCGATCGCCTGGTCGAGCAGGGGCTTGTACGCGATGACCCGCTTGCCCTCGATGCCGCAGGAGGCGGAGACGACCACCTTGGGGGCCGCGTCGTCGATGCGGAGGGCGAGTTCGCGCGGGGCGAACCCGCCGAAGACGACCGAGTGCACCGCGCCGATACGTGCGCAGGCCAGCATCGCGACAACGGCCTCGGGGACCATCGGCATGTAGATCACTACACGGTCGCCGTGCTCGACACCGAGCCGCGCGAGTGCGCCGGCGAGAGCCGCCACCTCGTCCCTCAGCTGCACAAAGGTGTAGGTGCGCCGGGTGTCGGTCACGGGTGAGTCGTAGATGAGTGCAGCCTGTTCGCCGCGGCCGGCTTCGACGTGCCGGTCGACCGCGTTGAAACAGACGTTGAGCCGACCGTCGGGAAACCAGCGGTAGAAGGGGGCACCCGAGGAGTCCAGGGCGCGTCGTGGGGCGACATCCCAGTCGATGCCCTCCGCCGCCTTCAACCAGAAGTTCTCCGGATCCTCGGTACTCGAGCGGAAGACATCCTCGTACGTTCCCATCGCTCACTCCTTTGTGGCATCAAGGGACGGTGGCGGGGCTGCTTGCGGAACGGTGTCGGACACAAGTACCGCATGCCGGCCTACATGGTCGAGCAGGATGCCGACGACCGGCGGACCGGTCACCGGCATCGCGGTGGTGCGGCGGTCCGGCCGAAAGGCCGCTCCGCCCGGTGTGGCTTCAGCTCACGCGCCGAGGTGCTTGCGGAGCCACTGACCCATCTGCTGGATCGCCTCGTCCACCTCGGGTACGCGCCCCGCGCCCAGGACGAACGAGTGCTGTCCCTCGGGCAGCGGGTGGACCTCGGAGGTGACCTTGAAGTCCTTGAGGCGACGGCCCAGTTGGGCGCCGTCGTCGGCGAGGGTCTCGTACTCGCCGTAGTGGACGGTCGTGGGCGGCAGGCCAGTCAGATCGGCGTTCACGAGGCTGATCTTCGAATCGGCGAAGTCCACTCCGGGCTCCTGGAGCCAGGCTCCACGGAAGAGCTCAAGAGTGTTCCTGCTGAGCATCTTGTCGTTGTCTTCGTTCTCGTCCACCGACGCGTTCTGGATGGTGAGGTCGGTCCACGGCGAGACGCTGACGATCGCGCCCGGGGTCGCCTCCCCCTGCGCGAGCAGGCGCAGCGGGAGCATCACCGCGAGGGTGCCGCCGATCGAGTGGCCCGTGCTGCCGATGTTCCGCGGCTCGTAGCCCTGCGAGAGCAGCCACCGGTACGCCGTCTCGGCGTCGTCGAGCTGCGCCGGGTACGGGTGTTCGGGCGCCAGGCGGAAGTCCACGACGAGCGAGCGGGCTCCCGCCGCCTTCGCGATATGGCCCGCAGCCTTGCGGTCCGAGTGCATGGAGGCGGTGACCGACCCGCCGAAGTGGAAGTGGAGCAGAGCCCGGTCGGGATCGGCTCCCTCGGGGATGGCCCACAGGGCGGGGACGCCGCCCGCGTCCACCTCGGCGTACGTGACGCCTTCCGGCTCGGTCGACGCCTTGTGGTTGGAGTCGACGATGTCGCGGATGACGGCCAGGTCGAGACCCGGTGTCGACGACTTCGCGCTCACGCTCGCCAGGAACTCCGCGAACTCGTGTGCCTCTGGGCTTGCTCCCATGGTGGTGCTCCTTCGCAGGTTGCTGCCACGCCCACGTCCCGCGTGCAGCCAGGTTGATGTGCTGGTCCTGACGCTACTGTCTGAGTATAGAAAAGTAAACTCAGAAGGGATCGGGATCACCTCTGGTTGCGGGGGCGCGGCGGCGCTGTGCGGGCGACCCTCGACACCGGCGTCGACGCGCTCACTCATGCCGTCGAGGCGTACGTGAGCCGCAAGGCCAATCCGTTCTCCGAAGGCCTTGCGCTGAACGCCGTCCCGGACCATCGGACACCACCTCCGCCGCGTCTGCGCCGACGGGGGAGAGGCTCCGAGGCTCGCGAGGCGATGATGCTCGCCGCGGCCCAGGCCGGCATCGCCTTCTCCAAGGCCGGCGTGGCGTTCAGGCACGGCATGAGCCGCCCGATCGGCGCGCACTTCCACGTCGCTCATGGTCTGTCGAACGCGATGCTCTTCCCCGCGGTGACGGCGTTCTCCGTACCGGCCGCCGAGAGCCGGTACGCCGACTGCGCCCGCGCGCTCGGAGTTGCCGGCGACGGCGATTGCGATGTCCTGCCAGCCGGGAAGTTCGTGGAGGCGCTCCGCGACCTGTGCGAGGATCTTGAGGTGCCCACCCCTCGGGTCAACGGCATCGCCAAGGACGAGTGGTTCCGTCTGTCGCCCCTCGTGGCTGAGCAGGCGCTCGCGTCCGGATCCCCCGCCGACAACCCCGTTGGGCCCCCCGTGGACGAGATCCAGGACCTCTGCGCGCAGATCTACGGCTGAAGGCCGGCGACTGAGGAACGGTGACGGCACAATAGCCAGGTCCGCGCGGAGTGCGAGATGAGACGCATGACTGACACTGCTGAGGGCGAGGTTCTCACCGACGTGCACCGGGGCGTCGGCCGGATCCTTCTGAACCGACCCAAGGCGCTCAACGCCCTGACGACAGGCATGGTCGCGGCCATCGACGGTGCGCTCGCCGCATGGGAGCACACACCGCTGTCCGCTGTGGTGATCGCCAGCACCAGTGTGAAGGCCTTCTGCGCCGGCGGCGACATCCGCACGATCCGCGAGCACAGCCTCGCTGGGGATGCCGAGGCCAGTGAGCGGTTCTTCGCCTCCGAGTACCGGCTCAACGCCCGGATCGCCGAGTATCCCGTGCCGGTCGTGTCGCTCATAGACGGCATGTGCATGGGCGGTGGTCTCGGTCTGTCGGTCCACGGCGCCTTCCGCGTCGTCACCGAGCGTGCGGTGCTGGCGATGCCCGAGACCGGCATCGGTTTCTTCCCCGACGTCGGGGCCAGCTACTTTCTGCCGCGGCTGCCCGGCGCGATCGGCATGTACCTGGGACTGACCGGGCACCGGCTCGACGCGGCCGACGCCCTGTACACGGGTCTGGCCACGCACTTCGTCCCCACGGACAGGCTCGGTGCGGTCGGAGATGCCCTGGCAGACAGCCCCGGCGCCCCGGTGGACGTCGTCCTGAACCGTCTTGCCGACCGTTCCCCGGTGGGGGAGAGCAGGCTGGCGGAGGTACGTGGGGAGACGGACTGGGCGTTCGGCGCGCCGACCCTCGGCGAGATCGAGAAACGCCTGCGTCACCTCGACACCGCCTGGGCGTCAGACGCGTTGATCGCCTTGGAGTCCGCCTCGCCGCAGAGCTTGGAGATCACTCACGACCTGCTGGCCCGGGGCAGACAGCAGACGTTGCGCGGGTGCCTTGACACCGAGCTCACTCTCACGCGCACGACCATCCGCACGCCGGACTTCCTGGAGGGCGTCCGAGCGGCCTTGGTCGACAAGGACCGCAGTCCCACCTGGGAACGTGAGGTGCAGGGCGGACAGACACTGCCCGCCTGAGCATGTGCGCGTGAGCAGGTCCTCAGAACTGACCGGGGCGAGGCGGAGCTTGCCGAAATCGGCGCGTGGTTCGTTCATGCCGAGTTGCGCGGCGCGGATCGCGGTGACGTGCCCGCGGTTCCGGCGCCGATGGTGACGACGCCTTAGTGCGTGCTCACGAAGTGCCCCCGTTCCGAGGACATGGTCGGCTCGTGGAGCGACCGGTCATGCGGCGCGGATGTGTGGCGCCAGGGTGGCGTGGATCTGGTCGCGGATGTCGGCGAGCACGGCTTCGTCGCTGCGGTGCAGGCACACGGTGGCGGTGGTGCTGATGTGGATGATCGCGGTGATTACCCGCGCCAGCGTTGCCGCGTCGGCGGCGCCGATGTCCTCGTTGCGGGTGAGCAGGCCGGTGATGCCGTCCTCGAGGCGGCCGGCAAGGGTCAGGCCTACTTGCCGGTAGGGCTCGGCCGGGTCGCCGAAGACGAGTTCGTGCAGGTAGGTGCGGCCGTTCTCGATGTGCTCCCTCACGCACTCCACCACGGGGCGGATGAGAGCGATGACCGGCTCCAGCGCGCCCTGTCCGACGGCGGCGTTCGCGGCGGCGAGGCCGTCGTCGACGGCGGCGGCGAACTTCTCGTTCTGCACCATGATCAGCAACTCGGCCTTCGTGGACGCGTACCGGTAGAGCGTCCCGATCGCGACATCGGCCCGGCGGGCGACCTGCTGCGTCGTGACCCTGTCGACGCCGTGTTCGACGAACAGCTCGCGGGCTGCGGTCATGATGCGCTCGCGTTTGTCCTGTTTGGCCCTCTCGCGGCGCCCGATCGGCATGTGACCGCTTCCCATGGGGACCCCCCTTGACAATATTTCTGAGTGGACTCATAGTTGAGTGTACTCGGATTAGCGGCGTGGGGCGAGGTTGCGAGGTCCTCGGATGTCGCGCCGGGTTTGCCGATTCAGTCTCATACCTGGATAAATAGGACAAGAATTAGGAGCGGCGCCCCATGAGAGCGTTCGTCGTCACCAAGTACAAGGAGCCGCTGCAGGAGGCGGACGTCCCCGAGCCCACCGTCGAGGAGCACGACGTGCTGGTGCAGATGGAGGCCGCCGGACTGAACCCGCTGGATGAGAAGATCCGCGCCGGTGAGTTCAAGCAGATCCTGCCCTACAAGCTGCCGCTGATCCTGGGCAACGACGTCGCGGGCACCGTCGTCCGCGTCGGGACGGCGGTTCGCGGCTTCAAGCCCGGAGACGAGGTCTACGCCCGGCCCGACGCCGGCCGCATAGGCACGTTCGCCGAGCGCATCGCCGTAGCGGAGGGCGACCTGGCGCTCAAGCCCGCTTCGATCAGCATGGAAGAGGCGGGCTCGCTGCCGCTGGCGGCGCTCACGGCGTGGCAGGCGCTGGTGGAGCGCGGGAGGGTGCGGCCCGGGCAGAAGGTTCTCATCCACGCCGGCGCCGGCGGGGTCGGTTCGATCGCGATCCAGCTCGCCGCGCACCTCGGTGCGAGCGTCGCCACGACCGCCAGCGGTTCCAACGCGGACTTCGTGCGCGCACTCGGCGCGGACACGGTGATCGATTACCGCACCCAGGACTTCGAGCAGCTCCTGACCGGCTACGACCTGGTGCTGGACAGCCTCGGTGGGGAGACTCTCGAGAAGTCCCTGCGGGTGCTCAAGCCCGGCGGCAAGGCCATCGGGATCGCCGGTCCCCCGGACCCCGCGTTCGCCCGCGAGGCCGGCCTGAACCCGCTGCTGCGCCTGGCGGTCGCAGGCCTGAGCCGCAAGATCCGCAAGCAGGCGAAGAAGCTCGGCGTGACGTATGAGTTCCTGTTCATGCGCGCCAGCGGCGACCAGCTTCGCCAGATCACCGCCCTCATCGACCAGGGCGCGGTGCGCCCGGTGGTGGGAAAGGTGTTCCCCTTCGACCAGACCCCGGACGCGCTGCGATCCCTGTCCCAGGGCGGCACCCGCGGCAAGGCCGTCATCGGCAACAGCTGACCCGCCGCAACCGCGACGGGCGACACGAAACACACAGCGACACAGAACACACAGCGACACAGAACACGCAAGGAGAATCCGTCATGAGCAGCACCGACACCCCGAACGAAGCCGTCATCACCTCGTACGCGAAGGCCCCGGCCCGCACCGTCAGCGTCGACGGCGTCACCTACGCCTACCGCGAGCTGGGCCCGAAGGGCGGCATCCCCGTCGTCTTCTTCGTCCACCTCGCCGCGACCCTGGACAACTGGGACCCCCGCATCATCGATCCCATCGCGAAGGGCCGTCACGTCATCACCTTCGACAACCGCGGTGTCGGGGCATCCACCGGTCAGGTGCCGGACAGCGTCGAGGCGATGGCCGACGACGCCTACACCTTCATCAAGGCGCTCGGGTACGACAAGATCGACGTCTTCTCCTTCTCCCTCGGCGGCATGGTCGCTCAGGCCCTGGTGGTGAAGCACCCCGAGCTCGTCCGCAAGCTGGTCCTCACCGGCACCGGGCCCAAGGGCGGCAAGGACATGGACAAGGTCGCCAGAGTCACCTACTGGGACATCCTGCGTGCCACGTTGACCCGTTCGGACCCCAAGGAGTTCCTGTTCTTCAACCGCAATGCCACCGGTAAGCCCGCCGCACGCGCGTTCGTCAACCGGCTCAAGGAGCGCACCGTCGACCGCGACGCGGACATCAAGACCAAGGCGTTCCAGACGCAGCTGAAGGCCATCAAGAAGTGGGGGCGCTCCGCCCCCGACGACCTGTCGACGATCACGCAGCCCACCCTGATCGCCAACGGCGACAACGACCGCATGGTGCCGTCGGTCCTGTCGGAGGACCTGCACCGGCGCATCAAGGGCAGCGAGCTGATCATCTACCCCGACTCCGGGCACGGCGGCATCTTCCAGTACCACCAGGAGTTCGCCCCCGTAGCGGTCGAGTTCCTGGCGCGATGACCACCACCTGACCAGGAAAAAGGGCAACATCATGAGCACGTCACCGGTCGCCGCGCCCCTGGAAGTGAAGAAGCCTCTCACCTCTTCGATCCTGCTGTGGGTGCGCACCGACCAGCCCCGCCAGACCGGCATGGACCACTGGAAGGGCCCGCACTCTGGGATCATCTCCGCCACCCCGGGCCTGGAGGAGTACCGGCAGATCCACCTCGCCGAGCACAATCCGGGCCTGTGGCCGGTGACCGACGGGGTCGAGACCTCGATCCCCGCCGACCGGAAGATCGACGGCGTCGCGGAAGTCACCTTCCAGTCGGCGCTTGCACCGCTGCACGGACGCAAGCAGACGAAGCTGGCCTACGCGGACGAGATCAACGTGTTCCGCCGCACCCTGCTCTACGCCGGCCCGCCGAACTCGTCCCGCTGGTACGACGTCGCAGGCCCCGGACAGACGGTCGGTGCCCGCGCTCTGATCTACCTGCGCCGCAGAGACGGGGTCGGCGCCGGCGCCTTCCGGAAGTTCGTCAATGAGCAGCTCGCCCCTGCGCTCGCCGGCACCGGAGTGCTGAAGGAACTGCGCACGCAGACGTTCCTGCCCTGGACGAAAAAGCTCTGGGACACCCCGGACGTCGCCCACGACAACCCCCACGACCAGCACTTCCACGCCTCGGTCAGCCTTGGCTTCACCGACACCGCGGCACGGGACGCCTTCTTCACCGGCAACGCGATCGAGGACCTGTCCAACCGGCTGGCACCGCAGGTCTCCGCGATCCACGCCTACGACGTCGCCGCCGCCCTCACCTACGTCAAGAACGGCGACATCCTCCCGCACTACGAGGAGTGAGCAGTGCAGGTGGGGCGGGACCGCCGGACCTGCTCGGCAAGTCCATCCGCCCCGGCGTCCTTCCCCTCCTCGCGCCCAAATCGCCGTCTGAACCCCTCACGCATCCGGAGCCAACCATGAGCGAGCAGCAGAGCACCATCCACTACGAGCGCACCTCACCGCAGATCGCGAAGATCACCTTCGCCAACCCGCCCGTCAACCTCATCGTCGGCGAGACAGTCCTGCGTCTCATCGAGATCGTCACCGAACTGGCCACCGACCCGGACATCCAGGTCGTGCTGTTCGACAGCGCCACCCCCGACTTCTTCTACAACCACTTCGACCTGGCCGCCGCCGCCGACTTCCCCGCCTCTGAGGACCCGGACGCGGTGCCGGCATGGACGAATCTGGTCCTGGAACTCTCCAAAGCGCCGTACATCACGATCGCGGCCATCCGTGGACGCACCCGCGGGGGCGGGAACGAGCTCGCCCTCGCCCTCGATCTGCGCTACGCCAGTCGTGAGAAGGCGATTTTCGGACAGCCCGAGGTCGGTAGCGGACTGCTGCCCGGCGGTGGCGGCTCCGAACGCCTCCCCCGGGCCATCGGACGCGACCGCGCCCTGGAGGCCATCCTCACCAGCGACGACTACGACGCCGACACCGCCGAACGCTGGGGCTGGGTCACCCGCGCCCTCCCCGACAGCGAACTCGACGCCTTCGTCGGCACCGTCGTCGCCCGACTCGCCTCCTTCGACCGCACCTCACTCGCCTCGGCCAAGGCCCAGATCAACCGGGCGACCCTGCCCCCGGACGCGGACCTGGTCGCCGCGTACGGTGAGTTCGCCCACTCACTCACCCTCCCTGGTTTCCTCACCCGGGCCGCAGGCACGCAGGCCGTCGTCGAACAGGCAGGCATCGACTTCGAGTACCGGCTCGGGCACTACATCGGCATCGCCAACCAGCAACGCTGACACCCATCGAAAACGAGGACGGACGCGGCCGATGCCGCGTCCGTCCTCGTTTGCCGCGGGGCCCACCTGATTTCCGACGTCTTCGGCATCGTGGTCGGATCGGGCTGCCGGATCGACCGCCGATGTCATCCACCGCTCGACGGCCGCGACGGTGCACCGCTTCTGGACACCGGCCGTCCAACTTTTCGAACAGGGATCACTGGGTCCCGACGTGAAGAGATCACGTCGGGACCGAAGATCAAGCTCAGGCGTCCGTGCTGTGCAGGTCCGGGTAAAGTGCCTCGACCGGGCCGCTCAGAGCCGCCTTGACCCCCTTGGTCAAGTCGTCGGCCAGGACCTCGTATTCTCCGGCCTCGACGGCGTCGTAGACCGTCGTCACCAGCTGCGTCGGCAGCATCTTGGGTCCTTCGGCGTGCGCGGCCATATCGGTGTCGACGTAGCCCATGTGCACACCCGTCACGTGGACGCCCATGGGTGCGAACTCGATGCGCAGCGAGTTGGTGGCCGACCACAGTGCGGCCTTGGACGCGCTGTAGGCGCCGCCGAAGGCATACCAGCTGGCAACGGAGTGCACGTCGATGAGGGCGGACCCCTTCTTGGCGGCGAGGATCGGTGCGAAGGCGCGGGCGAGGAAGACCGGTCCGAAGAAGTTCGTCTCCATGTTCGCCCGGATGTCCGCCTCGGTGACGTCCAGCAGGCTCGCGCTCGGCGGGGTGGCGCCCGCGTTGTTGACGAGCACGGTGACATCCGCCGCGGCGGCCACGGCCGCGTCGATCGACGTGCGGTCGGTGACGTCAAGGGTCAGGGGGACGATGCGGTCATCGTCCCAGGCGCGGGGGGAGCGGGCGGTGGCGTAGACCTTGACGGCGCCGCGCGCCAGGGCGTCGTGGACGAAGTGGGTGCCGAGACCGCCATTGGCGCCGGGACGAGGACGACTGCTCCATCGAGGGAGGGTATGGGTTCCTTCTTTCCGAGGGGGATGCGACGTGCGTGACGGTGCACGGATGGAGCGACGAACGTCGTCCCGCGATGGGAGAATGAGCGGAGCCACATTTGAGCCCACGTTATATTGAGTACAATCATAACTGATTGCAGTCAGAAACTATACCTGGAGGACACCGCCATGCCTCTCGGACGGCGCGAGCGGAACAAGCAAGAAAAACTCGACCGCATCGTCGCTGCCGCCAGTGAACTGTTCACCGAACGCGGCGTCGACGAGGTCACGACCCAGCAGATCGCGGACAAGGCCGACATCGGCACCGGGACCCTGTTCCTTTATGCCAAGACCAAGGGCGAACTCCTCCTCCTTGTCCAGAACGCCAAGTACGTCGAAGCACTTGAGCGGGGCCGGGCGGACGCCGAGACCGTCCCAGTCGTGCTGGACGCGGTGCTGGCGATCGTCCGGCCGATCGTCGAGTGCAACCGCATCCAGATCGACAACGGACGCACCTACCTGCGAGAGATGGTCTTCGGCGACCCCGAGGAGCCCCGGCACGGCGCGGCACTCGCCATCGTCGCGCAGACCGAGGAGGCCGTCGCCGCCGTGCTGCGCCGAGACGAGCGGGTCGCAGAGGGCGACGCCGCGACGCTGGCACACATCGTGTCCGCCGTGATGTTCCTCAGCATGGCGGCGAGCGTGAACATCGCCTTGAGCGTCGAGGAGATCGTGCAGGACATCCGGGGTCAGGTTGAGGTCCTGCTGCCTCGCTGAAGCGCGGCCCGGCCTCAGGCCCAGGCGACCATCCGGGTAGTCCTAGGCTGCGGCATGGCCCGAATCCCCGAATGGCAGGTCATCCGGCCGTTGCCGCCCATACCGGCATCTGCTCGCCTGGAAGATCGTCGGCATCGTGCTGGCGGTGCTGCGTTGTGACCAGCGGCCCGGCGATCTGGCCGGCGGGAACGGGGTGCGCCGCACCACCGTGAGCCGGTGGGTGCGGCGGTCGTGGGCCTGCTGGCCGCCCGTGCCCCGCGCCTGGACCGCGCGTTGCAGAAGATCGCCCGAAAGGGCGGCGGGGTGGCCCTGCCGGTGTTCTTACTGAGGCGACTGGGAGCCGGCCTCGTGCTGCTCATGGAACTGAGCTGGGCTTGCGTCGGTCGGCTGCAGTCAGGTTTCTGGACGCCTTGCCGCCGGCTGGTCGCTGTTGCCCTGTGCCAGTGACGCGAGAATCTCCTTGCGGCAGACATCGAGGATTTCATCCGCCAGCGGAGAACCGTCCGGGCATGCCCGCGACAACATGATCGCGCCGACCGAATGGGCGAGCATGTCGATCATCGCGATACGGGCCGCGCGCCCGTCCGCATCCCCAGGCGCGTCACCGTGGGCGGCGGCCTGGAGAACCGTCAGCAGGCTCTCGATCCCCGCCGCGAACTCCTTCTGGATGTCCGCCGGTTGACGTGCGGCATCGCCACTGAGGGCCGCGATCGTGCAGCCGTCACCATGCCCGTCGCGATGCTCCCGCGAGACGTAGCGCTCGACGAACTCGGCGGCGTCCCGGCCCTCGGCCTGCGCCGCGGTCTGCGAGAGCCCGATTGCGGACGCTTCGGCCATCAGGTCGGCCTTGGAGCGGAAGTGCTTGTAGAACCCGCCATGGGTGAACCCGGCGGCTGCCATCAGTTCTGCCACGCCGACACCGTCATAGCCGCGCTCCCGGAACAGCCTGGAGGCTGTCGCGACGATGTGGGCACGGTTCTGCTCTGCCTGTGCCTTGGTGACCCGCATGTCCAGCCGTCCCTTCTTCGGTCGACGCTCGTCGCTCGTCGCTCGACGGTCCACCATGCATAGATGTCGATCGACATCAAAGAGGTTGACTTTTTAGATTACGATCGTCATTCTATTGCTCACCCCCTCCAGAAAGGCTCAGGCCATGAGTGACAGGCATGTGACCGCACCGACTCAGTACATCGAGGTCGACGGCGACCGATTCGCCTACCGGCGCTGGGGCAAGCCCTCGGGCGTTCCGATCTTCCTGGTCCAGCACTTCCGCGGGGGGATGGACAACTGGGACCCGCTGCTCACCGACGGCTTGGCCGAAGGCCGTGAGGTCATCCTGTTCAACGGCCGCGGCGTCGCCTCGTCGTCGGGCACGCCGCGTAACCGGATCGAGGACATGGCCGATGACATCGCCGCGGTCATCCGGGCGCTGGGGCTGGAGCAGGTCGACCTGCTCGGCTTCTCGCTCGGCGGTTTCCAGGCGCAGGAGGTCACGCTGCGCCACCCCCAGCTGGTGCGCAAGCTCCTCCTGCTCGGCACCGGCCTCCGAGGCGGGGACCCGACAAGTGACCCCGAGGTGCCTCAGTACGCCCTGAACCCGGTCCCCACCCTGGAGGACTTCCTCTTCCTGTTCTTCGGCCGCTCGGAAGCCGCGAAGCAAGCGGGCAAGGCCTTCTGGGAGCGCCGCCACCAGCGGGTCGACCAGGACCCGCCGAGCTCGCCCGAAGTCGCACAGGCGCAGTTCGAAGCGACCGTCGCCTACGCGGAACCGTTGCCGGGCGAGAACCCCTACGCCCACCTGAACGCGATCACCCAGCCGACGCTGGTCCTCAACGGCGAGAACGACGTGATGATCGCCTCGATCAACTCCTGGCACCTCGCCCAGAACATCCCCAACGCTCAGCTGCTGATCTACCCCGATGCCGGGCATGGAGCGCAGTTCCAGTATCCCGAGCGGTTCCTGAAGCACGCCATTCAGTTCCTCGACGAGTAAGACCTGCGGGGCTTCGGCGCAGTCGCTGATTTCGCCGGCTTGACCAGCTGCGCGAGAATCCGGCAGGCCGGACCCCGGCCGCCGGAGCGGCTGGCTGAGGTAGGCGCATCCCACGTGATCGAGGCGGGGTGTGCCATCGCCCGGCAGCCGTGCCCGCTCCCACGGTGTCCACCGCCGCGACCTTCCGGCCGGGACGGCTGATACGTGCCGCACGGGCGTGGAAGACGTGGGCGTCGGCCGCGCCGTCGGTGACCACGACGACGAGCACCTGACTTCCAGCCACTGGGCGGCGATCCGCTCGATCGTGGTGTCCGGGTAGAGCCACTCGATGTCCTCGCTGCCGGCCTTGAGGACGTGGGCGACGCCGCTCCTTCCAGCGTGCCCCGGGCCGGTCTGCTGGGCGAGTCGGCCCGGGGCGGCAGGGAGAGTCGCCGGACCAGTCCCAGAGGCTCCGCTCGCCGAGACGAGGGTCGTACAGGGCCCGACCGGCCGGCGCCGAACTGCCCGAGCTCGGTCATCAGCGCAACGCCGGTCTGGATCTCGTCCGCTGTCCAGCCGGTGATTCCTTGATCATCGGTAGTCGGCTCGCGCCCCGCCCAGCGTCCTTTCGCACGCCAGGCGCCTGCGGGGGTGTCGGATTCAGGAGGGCCCGGGTGCCGCGGGCCTGCTGCGGTTGGGCAGTGGAAGAACGGTGCCGCCGCTGCGCGGTGCGTCGATTTCGGTAGCCAGCTGGCGGACGGCCTCCTCGTACGGAGCGAGAGTGCGGCGCAGGTCGGTGTGCTCCTTCCGTAGCCGGCTCAGGTTGGCTTCCGTACGTACGTCGGATCCGGAGGGTTCCGTCGGCGTCGTAGGCCGGGCCGGCGCCGGGATGCGGCGCAGGCGGGCTTCGTCCGTGACGACCCGGCCGTCGAAGACGGTGTGGCGGGCGAGCTCGGCGAGCCGGGCTTCGGCTTCCTCTCCGGCGGGCCCCGTGAGGGACGGCCGGTCGTCGTCTGCGCCCAGCTCGGCGAGGAACTGGCCGCGGGCGAAGGCTTCTTCGGCCTCGGCCTCGGCCTTGTCGCGGAAGCCGGAGTCGCCAGTGCCGGCGTAGCCCTCGAACATCTGGGTGCGCTGGTGGCGGTACTGCGGGGCACCGGCCAGTACACCGCCCGGCCCGACCTCCCGTTGGAGATCGCGTGCGGCAGCACCGCTCGCGCGTTGACGATCCCTGATCCGCAGACGGCAGCTGCGGCAGATCGAACACCGTCAGCGCCGAGTGCTCGCACAACCGCAGCCCCGTACGAACCATCGAATCCGCGTACGCCGCGTTCCGCGCCGCCCACCTCCCACGGAACCCGCGCCTTGGCATCTCCTTCGAGTCGAAGCCGCACAGCCCGACATTGGGCCACAGCCGATACGACTTCGGTGGCAGCCGCTTCACCTCGCGTCGTGGCCCCATGCGCGACGTCTCGGCCGGCACTTGCCGCACCATCGTGCCGGCAGCCCCGTCCCGTCACGGCGACCCACCGAAGCCGCGCGCTGACGGATGGGACTCGCCCTGACGAGGTTCTGCTCGATCGCCCACAGGTAGAACTGGTCGACCGTGGACACCTCCCGGTCCCAACTCCGTGTCTTCCGAACGAGGTCCACGCTCGTCACGACGCCACCACTCGAACGCTGCCCGGTCGTCCATGGACGCATCACGCCAGTCCCGCCTGCCTCGCACGAACCACAGGAAGTCGAAGTACGTGCGCAGGTCCCGGGTGCACGGGCGGCCTGGGTGTTCCACGGCGAAGACGCCGGCCACACCGAGAAATACCGGTTCAGCGCCACGTCGTACCCGCCCGCCGGGCTGATCAGGAACGGCTGCCCCTCGGGCACCCCCAGATCGTCCAACCCCTCACCGAGATCGGCGAACAGGGAGCTGAACTCCCGCATGAACGGGGTCCTTTCGCGCGGCCACGCCAGGTCTCGACGGGTGAAATGCGCTCGCCAACCGGTGATCGACATGACGTTGGACGACAGTCCGTGGACAGCTCAACAGCGCATAACCAAAGGCACGCGACAACAAGGCACGCGGGGCACGGGGCTCCGCAGACTGCCGCGGCCGCCGGCAGCCCTCGGATTCGAGGTCGGAGCAGAGGGCGCCGTTGGACAACTCCCGTGTCCGTCATGAGCGTCGAGACACGCGAGCCGTCGATGTTGTTCCGCCCGACGCGGCGAGCGTCTCTCGCCCCTGCCGTCGCGTCGTCGGCCCCGCGTGATCATGTCAGGAGGAGCCGTGTGGCCGGCCTGATCTCAGTTGCTGTCGGGCGTCATCGAGACCACGACCTTGCCCGCAGTGGTGCGACCCTGCTCGACGTACGCCATCGCCTCGAGCGTCTGATCGAAGGGGAAGGTGCTGTCGATGACCGGGCGGAGCTTCCCGCTGTCGTAGAGGGCACCGAGCTCGCGCAACTGGGAGCCATTGGCCTGCATGAAGAAGAACTGGTAGCGCACGCCCAGCGCCTTCGCCTGCTTGCGGATCTTGCGACTGAGCACGTTCATGACCAGACCCAGGAAGGAGGGAGCGCCGAGCTGCCTGGCGAACCCGGCGTCCGGCGGGCCCACGACACTGACAGCCAGGCCGCCGGGCTTCAGCACGGTCAGCGACTTCTCCAGGTTCGCCCCGCCCACGGCGTCCAGCACCAGGTCATAGCCGGACAGCACCTTCGAGAAGTCCTCCTTGGTGTAGTCGACGACGACGTCGGCACCGAGGCTCCTGACCAGCTTCTCGGAATCAGTGCTCGCGGTCGTCGCCACGGTGGCACCGAGGTGCTTGGCGAGCTGGATGACCGTCGATCCGAGACCGCCGGCACCGGCGTGGATGAGCACCTTCTGGCCCTGCTTCACATGGGCCTGGTCTACGAGGATCTGCCAGGCGGCCAGGGCCACCAGCGGCACCGCGGCCGCCTCCTGCGGGGTGAGCGAGGCCGGCTTGGGCGCGACGTCGTCCATGTCGATCGCGATGTACTCCGCGAAGCCTCCGATCCGCAGGTCGCGCGGACGGGCGTAGACCTCGTCGCCGACTTCGAGGCCGTGTACGGCGGAACCGACGCGCGTCACGACGCCGGCCACGTCATGACCGAGCACGAACGGAGGCTTGTACTTCAACAGCTGCTTGAACTCCCCGTTGCGGACCATCTTGTCCAGCGGGTTGATGCTCGCGGCGCTCACCCTGACCAGAACATCGCGGTCTCCGACGCTGGGCTCGGGTACCTCGGCGGCGCGCACGCCGTCCTTGCCGTACTTCTCGACGACGAATGCCTTCATGCCGGCCGCCTTTCCACATGATCTTCTCGGTAGCCTGCGTGCGGTCATGACGCTACTTGTTGAGTATGGAAAAGTAAACTCAGGTCGAGTTAGAATCACCCCCATGGATGCGAGGACCGAAGCTCTTCAGGACGCCGGCATGGACCCCCGACTCGACCGGGACATGTCGAACTGCTCGATCGCCCGGACCCTTGAGGTCGTGGGTGAGAAGTGGACGATCCTGATCCTGCGCGAGGTCTGGTACGGCTCGTCCCGCTTCAGCGACTTCGAACGCGTCCTCGGCTGTCCCCGCAACCTTCTCGCTGCCCGGCTCCGGATGCTTGTCGAGGAAGGGATCCTGGCCACCGAGACCTACAAGGAGCCGGGTTCGCGGAGTCGGCCGAAGTACGTGATCACACCCAAGGGCGTGGATCTGGTCCCGGCTGTGATGGGGCTCCTGCAGTGGGGCGACCGCTACCGCGCCGACCCGGAGGGCCCTGCCGTACTGACGCGACACCGCGGATGCGGTGCGCACGTCGATGCCCAGATCCGCTGCGAACGCGGCCACGCCGTGCAGGCGGAGGACATCGAGAGTGTCCCCGGCCCCGCATTTCGTCTGAGGCCCGCGGAGTGAGCCGAGCGCGGTGGCGGTAGGAGTCCGGGTGGGCTCAGTCCGCCGGGGTGCGCTCACTCCGTCCGGCTCGGGCCTGGTGGAGGCGGACTTTGGTGCGGTTGCCGCAGCGGGACATCGAGCACCAGCGGCGGTTGTGGGCGGGGGAGCGGTCCAGGAAGCGTAGGGCGCACGTGTCCGCGCCGCACACGCGTACGCGCCGGATCTCGGTCGACAGGAGCAGGTCTACGGCGTCCTGCGCGATCAGTGCCAGCGCGGTCGCGGGATCAGGTGCCATGGTCGTGGTGCCAGCGGGCTCCAAGTGGCCGCCTTTGATGGTGATTTGCGGCGCCGACCGCGGCGCCTGTGCTGCCGATCCGTTGAGCAGCACGACGTCGCTGGAGGAGGGCAGTCGGCCGTCGGAGACCGCGAGTACGGCCCGGTCGACCGCCTCGCGCAGCCGTCGGCCCGATGCCAGGACGGCGGCGTCCACGGGATCCGGGATGCCCGGTGTGAGCAGTCCGGCCCGCTGAAGCCAGAGGGTGAGATCGCCCGGGTTCCGGAGCGTCTCCCCCGGTGTGGGTCGCCACCGGTGGCGGAGGGTGTTGGTGAAGTCCAGACAGACCCGCCCGCCGTCCCAGATCCACGTGTCGTCCGTTGCCACGCCTTCATTCTGCACGTTAGGTTTAACCCCCTAAGAGGGTTAGTTCATGCCGGGGAGGCGCATCCATGGGACAGCCCACTGTGACCACAGGCGTGACGCAGGTGGACGGGGTCCGCCTGCACTACCTCCGAGCGGGATCCGGTCCTCTGCTCGTCCTGCTCCACGGCTGGCCGCAGACCTCCGACTGCTGGCAGCCGGTGCTGGCGGAGCTTGCCGCCGACCACACCGTTGTGGCACCCGACCTGCGTGGCTACGGCCTGAGCGACAAGCCCTCGACCGGATACGACAAACGGCGGATGGCCGCCGACATAGCGGGCCTCGTCGAAGCACTCGGCTTCGAGACGACCGCCGTCGTGGGTCACGACCGGGGCGCCCGCGTGGGGCACCGCTGGGCTCTGGACCGCCCCGAGCAGGTGGAACGGCTGGCTGTGCTCGACATCGTGCCGACCCGGGAGATGTTCCGCCGGCTGGACGCCTCGCTCGCCTCCGGGTACTGGCACTGGCTGTTCCAGATGCAGCCCGACCTTCCCGAGCGGCTCGTGGGGCACGACGTACGCGGGTATCTCGAGTACTTCTTCGAGCGGTGGACCTATAACCGGCACGGGCTGACACCCGAAGCGGTCGACGGATATGTCCGAGCCTTTTCCCGCCCGGGTGCGATGCGCGCGAGTTTCGACGACTACCGCGCCATGGAGCAGGACGTCGCCCTCGACGACATCGACGCCGCCGAGGGCCGCCGCCTCACCATGCCGGTACTGGCGCTCTGGGGTTCCGCAGGGCTGCCCTCCCGCCTGCCGACGCTGGAGATCTGGCGCGACTACGCGGACGACGTCACCGGAGCGGAAATCCCGGAGTGCGGCCACTTCATCCCGGAAGAGCAACCGGAGGCGCTGCTGGGCCATTTGCGGTCGTTCCTGGCCGACGAGGCGAGTCGGTGACCCTGCCATCGTGACGGGAGCGGCGCCCCTGCGGGTCCACAGTCTCACTGGCCGGCCGGGGCAAGTCGTCCGAGCAGCCTCCCGGACCGAGGGGGCGGCCCAGTTGCTTCCGGTTGGGCCGCCCCTCAGTCAGATCCTGGCCGAGACCGGGACACCCGCCGAAGCGTCCCCGCGGCCGCGCTGTCGGATAGGCGCTGCCTGGGCATCCAGGTTCGGCGCGCGGTGAATCTCAGGAAGCCGCGACGTGGGCAGCGCGCAAGGAGACTTTGTCGATCTTCCCGACCGCGTTCTTCGCTATGGCCTCCACCACGAAGAACTCGGTCGGACGCTTGAAGCCGGTGAGGCTGCGCGCACAGAGCTCCCGCAGCGCCGTCGGATCGACGGCCACGCCTGGTCGCGGCTGTATGTAGGCCACGACCACCTCTCCCCACTTCTCGTCGGGTACGCCGATCACGGCGGCTTCGAGCACCGACGGGTCGCCTGTGAGGACGTCCTCGATTTCCTTGGGGTAGATGTTCTCCCCACCGCGGATGATCATGTCCTTCGAGCGCCCGACCAGGGTCAGATAGCCCTCGGCGTCGAGGTGACCCACATCGCCCGTGTGCAACCAGCCGTCGACGATGACTCTGGCCGTTTCCTCGGGGCGGCCGAGATAGCCGCGCATGACGTTGGGGCCCTTCACGAGGACCTCACCGTCCGTGCCCGGCCCCACCTCGGAACCTTCGGCGTCGACGATCCGAATCTCCTGGCCGGGGAAGGGAAGTCCCACGGTGCCGGCACGTCGCGGGCCCGCGACGGGGTTGATGGTGGACCCGCAGGTTCCTTCGGACAGGCCGTACCCCTCGACAAGAGGGAACCCGTACCGGGCTTCGAACCGGTTCAGCAGCTCGGTGGAGGCAGGTGCGGCGCCACAGACTCCGAACCTCAGCGACGATGTGTCGGGCCGCACGTCGTCCGGGAGCGCAGCGAGCATGCCGTAGATCGTCGGCACGGCGCTGAAGAAGGTGGGGCGCTCCTGCTCGACGAGGTCGAAGAAGCTGTGTGGGTCGAACCGGCGGCCCGCGATGACGACGCTCGCCCCCGCGAGAAGAGGGGTGAGAATGCTGACCACGATGCCGTTGACGTGGAAGAGCGGCAGGATCAGCAGGCACCGGTCGGCGGGCCCGATGTCCAGGGACAGGCGGCCCATCTCCGTCATGGCGTCGATGTTGGCGTGGTCCAGCATCACGCCCTTGGGCATCCCGGTGGTGCCGCTGGTGTATATGAGAAGAGCCAGCGCGGACGAGTCCACATGCGGTGCGTGATCCGAACTCGCCCCTTCCTTGTACAGTGCGCCGACGGCGAGTAGGGCAGTACCGTCCGTGACGGGCGCCTCGCGGTCTTCGACCACCAGCAGACGCGCACCGGAGTCCTTGACCTGTCGGTCCACCTCGACGTCGGTCATGCTCGGGTTGACCGGCGTGATGGTGGCGCCGATCCGCCAGGCGGCGAACAACAGCAGCACGAACTCGATGCGGTTCGTCAGCTTGAGGGCCACGACATCACCGGGACCGACGCCGAGGTCCTGGAGCTGACGCGCTGCCGCACGGACGCGGTCCAGCAACTGAGTGTTGGTGAGTGACTGGCGCCCGTCCGAGACCGCTGCCCCATCGGGGTCGAGAGCGGCGCGACGGTCGGGCAGTGAAGCGAAGTTCATGGCGGGCGTACCTGTCTCGGTGTTGTGCGATCCGGTCAAGGAGTCGATGCCGGCGCGGGGTGCAGCTGCCGGGTGAGGAACTCGATCTGGTCGCGGACCAGGGCCTCGAAGGTCTCGCCGGTGTAGAAGTCGAAGTGGCCGGCGTCGTACCTCCTGATCTCTCCCCGGGGTGCGGTGCGCGCGTACCGGAGGGTCTGGGCGGGAGGCGTGACGGAGTCGGTGTTGCTGACGCAGAAGAGGATCGGCATGGCGACCTTCTTCGCCGCACGCCCGGGCCGGTAGGTGGCGATGGTCGGAATGACCCGTGCCGCCACCTCGTTGCGGAACGTCGTCCCCGCCGGTTGCAGCGCCTGGTATCCGGGCAGGGCGTCCGGAGCGTTCATGAGGGCCGGCGAACCGGGGGCGGAGGCGATGGGAACCATCGCGGGTGCCTTGCCGCGCACTCTGGCCGCCATGTCCCGAGCGAGCACGGGGGTCATTTTGAGCGAGGCGACCGGGCCGAGCGCGAGCGCGGAGGCGAGACCATCGGTGAACGGGCACTGGGACACGGCCGCGCGCAGTTCGGGATGCCGAGAGGCGACGGTGATGGCGTGGCCTCCGCCGAAGGAGCTGCCCCACACCGCGACGCGGGAGCGGTCGACGTCGGGGCGGGCCTTGACGTAGGCGATGGCGGCGTCCCAGTCGGCGAGCTGACGCTTGATCGACAGGAGCTGGCGCGGGTGGCCGCCGCTGTCGCCGAAGTGCCGGTAGGTGAAGGCCACGGCGGCGATGCCGGCCTGGGCGAAACGCTCGGCGAAGGCGTCCAGGCGCATCTCGCGGGTGGCGCCGAGGCCGTGCCCGAGGATGACGACGGGCGGGGAGGTGACGCCGGTCGGGAGGTAGAGCCATCCGGCACAGGTGCTGTCGCCGGAGGGGAAGGTGATGTCGTGGCGGGTGAAGGAGTGCGCGGTGGTCATCGTCTGCTCACCGCCGCGTCGTCTTCGTCGAGCGGTGCCCGGGCACGCTGCCCGAGGCGAGCGCCTGGCCGTAGGTGTCCGGGTTGTAGAGCGGGAGCTCGCCGGTTGCGTCCGTCGTCTTCATGTAGTCGAGCATCAGTTCCTGACCGTCCTTCGACATGACTCGGGTGAAGAACTCGGCGCGTTCGACGTGGAGTCCGTCCTCCAGGGGCATCGAGCCGCCGAGGTACACCGACCTCTTGGCGGCCGCGACCGACCCCTTCGACCGCCGCCCGAAGTGCTCCGCGAGTTCGACCGCCTGCGCGACGACCTTGTCCTGGGGCACGACCTTGTCGACCGCCCCGTTGGCGAGCGCCTCCGCGGGCGTGAACGGCTTGCCTTCGAGGATCGCGGCCAGGGACCGGTGGGTGCCGATCAGGCGGGTCAGCCGCTGGGTGCCGCCTCCGCCCGGGATGATGCCGAGGAGGATTTCGGGCTGGCCGATGAAGAAGTCCCCGTCGGCCATGACCCGAAGATCGCAGGCCCAGGCGAACTCGGCGCCGAGGCCGAGAGCCGAACCGTTGAGGGCGGCGACGAAGAGGACACCGCTGGCGTTCATCCGGAGGAAGGTCGTGTGCAGACGCTCCAGTTGGAGGGCCCCGCGCATAGGGGTTCTGCGCATCACGGACCCGAGGAGACGGGACCGGTCCACGTGCTTGGCCATGCGCACGACGGCGGCGGCACCGCGTCGGCCGACCGTCGGGCTCGCGGCGCCCTCTTCCTGCAGCCACCGGACCGCGGCATGGCTGACGAACCGCTCGGGATGTGCCCCGGTGAAGACGACGGCACGGATGCTCGGATCGCGGTCGACCCGGTTCACCAGCTTGTCCAGCTGCTGGGCGATGTCGAGGCCGAACAACTGGTGCGGGCCGCCGTCGACCCGGACGACGAGGATGGCTCCGCGGTCCTCGATCTCCAGATGACCCTTGTCTTTGTATGGCATGGATTCTGCTCCCGTGCTGGGTTCATGGGGGAGGGCAAAGCGGGTGAGGGAGGGGCTGCCGGCGCCAGGAGTCCGGGACAGTGCGTGAAGCCCGTCCGGGGAGCGCACCCGTGTCCAAAACGGCACGTCACTAGAGATGTGTACTATTGCCGTGACGAGTTAGATAACCAAGTTATTTCAAGAGTGTCAATGGTGGAGGCGCGAGAGGCATGGCAGGGCGGCCGAAACTCGATGACGCACCGGAGCGGCTCGTGCGAGCCGCTGTCGGCCTGCTGGCCGAACAGGGGCCGTCGGCCATTAAGGCGCGTACGGTGGCGTCCGCGAGCGGGCTGTCGACGATGGTCGTCTACGGCCACTTCGGTGGGATCCCCGAACTGATGCGCGCCGTCGCCGACCGCGGCTTCAGGGAGCTCGGCGCGGCGTTCGCCCAGGTGCCGGTGACGGATGATCCGATCGCGGATCTCTTCGCCATGGCTTTGACCTGCCGTCGAGTGGCCCACGAGAACCCTCACCTGTACGACCTGATGTTCGGCCTGTCCACTCGTGCGACGTACCGGCCGCTGTCGGACGCGGACCTTCGCTTGAGCGGACATTCGCCGGCCTTCCGGGATGCCCACGTCCATATCACCGCGGCATGTCAACGGCTCGTGGACTCGGGCAGGGCCGAGCGGCAGGAACCTGAAGTCATAGCCGCCCAGTTGTGGAGTCTGGTCCACGGGTACGTCACCCTTGAGCTGGCCGAGCACTTCGGCGAGTTCGAGGACCCCGTGGTGCAGGTGATGCTGCCGATGGGCGTGAACTTCTCTGTCGGTCTGGGCGACGAGCGGGAACGGGCCGAAGCCTCGCACGAGGCGGGCGCGCGCCTTTACGACTCGATCGTTCAAGGTCGGTGAAAGTCGGTAGGGCAGGTCGCTGTCCCGCGCGGGACCACCCATGTGCGGCTAGGGCGACTTGGTCTCCGCGGCAGAGGTACCGGTGCCCGGCGTGAGCTGGTCATGCCTCCCCAGCGCCGCGACCTCCCGTTCGAGGGACGGAACGGCACGGGCCGCGAAGCGCCTCGCCCATGGCCAGGCCAGTGGCGAATTCAGCGCTGCCTTGGCCCAGTTGGCCACGACGACCGCGCGCGGGACGTACACGCGGCTGCGGCGGCGCACGAGCCCGTCGACGATCGCGGCAGCCGCCCGGTCGCCACTCGTGGTGACATTGCCCGGGTAGGGAAGCCGGTTGCGCAGGCCCTGGAACGAGGGGAGGTCCGCCTCGGCACCCCGGACGAGGTCGGTGTCGATCCAGGAGGGGTGCACCAGGCCGACCGTGACGCCGAGGTGCGCCACCTCCTGGCGATAGGTCAGGGCGAGCAGCTCGGCCGCGGCCTTGCTGGCGCCATAGGAGGCCATCGCCGCCAGCGGCATGAAGGACAGCGCGGACGCCACGACCAGCACGTGTCCCCGGCTGCGCTCCAGATGGGGCGTCACGTACTTGAGGGTCCGGAAGACACCGTTCAGATTGATGTCCAGGACCCGCTCGAACGACGCCTCGTCCGTCTGTCGCACGGTCCCGTACGCCACGACGCCGGCATTGGCGACGACGAGATCGATGCCGCCCATGACCCCCGCAGCCTCGTCGATCGCTGAACGCAGGACGGCGCCGTCGCGCACATCGGCCTCACGCCAGGAAGCGGCGGGGCCCAGATCGCGGGCGAGGTCACGGAGCCGATCGGGCTCCAGTCCGATCAAGGTCACCTGAGCGCCTCGGGCGATGGCCAGGCGGGCCACCTTCTCGCCGATGCCGCGCGCCGCTCCGGTGACAACCAGCTTTCTGCCCAGCAAGTCACGTTTCATGGCCGCAACATAACTTCGTTATTTATTGAGCGCAAGATGTCGCCTGTATGAACTGTCGTCGCTCGCAGAACCCAACGGCGATCTGGCGGTTCACGTTGGAGCCGCAGGGCGGTGGCACTCTGCTGAGCGAATGGATGCAGATGGGGCCGGCCCGTTCGGGCCTCTCCTTCGCCATCGATCGCATGCCGGAGAAGGAGCAGAAGATCGTCTTCGTGCGCATGCGGGAGTTCGAGGCCAACATGACCATCACCCTCGAAGAGATCAAGAAGCTGGCCGAGAGGGCCCAGCCCGCGGGCGAGGCGAGGCTGTGATGCGTACCTCCACCACGATCGAAGCTTCCGGGAGCGACTGGCGGGAGATCGTCGCCTATGTCACCGAGGCGGAGAAGCTCGGTCTCGACATCTGCTGGGTGGCGGAGGCGTGGGGCTCCGAGGCTCCCTCGCCGTTGGGCTACCTCGCGGCGAAGGCCGAGCGCATGCTCCTCGGATCCGGAATCATCCAACTCGGCACCCGCACGCCGATGGCCATCGCCCGCGCCGCGATCACACTGTCGCAGATCTCCCAGGGGCGCTTCCTTCTCGGACTGGGCCCCTCCGGGCCGTAGGTGATCGAGGGGCTGCATGGCGTGCCCTTCGTCCGGCCGCTGGTGCGGATGCGGGAGACCGTCGAGATCGTGCGGGAGGCCGCCGCGGGCGGCAAAGTCTCCTACTCAGGACAGGAGTTCCGGATTCCACTGCCGGGCGCGGAGGCGAAGCCCATGCGTCTGTCGATGCGTGCCGAGCATGACATTCCGGTCTACCTCGCCACTCTCTCGCCGAAGATGCTGCACCTGACCGGTGAGATCGCCGATGGGTGGCTGGGCACCAGTTTCGTGCCCGAGGGCGCCAAGGAGGCGTACTTCGACCACCTGGACCAGGGCCTGGCCGCCGCCGGTCGCGCCCGTGCCGACCTCGACATCTGCCAAGGTGCCGAGGTCGCCTTCGCGGACGACGAGGACGCGCTGAGCGCGATGGTGGCCGGACGCAAGAAGGAACTTGCCTTCAGCCTCGGCGGCATGGGTTCCGCGACCACGAACTTCTACAACAGCGCCTACAGCCGCCAGGGTTGGGCCGAGGTGGCGGCCGAAGTCCGGACACGTTGGCAGGCCGGGGACCGGGACGGCGCGGCCGGCTTGGTCACCGACGAAATGGTCCTGGCGACCACTCTGATCGGAACCGAGGCCATGGTGCGCCAGCGGCTGCGTGTGTGGCGCGACGCCGGTGTGGACACCGTACGTTTTTATCCGGCCGGAGAGACTCTCGACGCTCGGCTCACCACTCTCGGCCGGGCCATCGACCTGGTCCGTGACATCGAGGACGAGGCGGCACGGTAGCGGCACGGCCGGGTGCAGTCGAGGAGTGCTGTTGCAGGCGTTGGTCGACGTCAACCGTGCGCGCTGACGCCGTTTGCCGCCAGGCCCGACACCAGCAGGGTGATCGTGTGGAACGTCCTGGCCAGGGCGTCCTCCCGGTCCGCCGCGGCGGCGATGATCTGGTTGCCCTCGCACAGGACGGCCAACAGCATCCGGGCGACGGTGGCGACCGGAACGTCCGGTTCCACGTCACCGCGTTCGGCCAGGACGGTCAAGAGCCGTTCAATCGGCGGCTGGGCCACCGTGTCGTTGATGTGCCGGTACTGCTCCACCAGCACCGAGGGCGCCTGGGCCATCAGCTCTCGATGCAGGGGATCGTCGATGGTCCGCCGCAAGAAGGCGTGCGTGAGGTTCGACACGGCGGCCAAGGCAGGCTCGCCCGGCGTCGCACGGATCGCCTCGGACGCCGCGTCGGCGAGCGCTCCGACCCGCTGGAGCAGCTCCGTGTAGAGCTCGGCGAACATCGCCTTCTTGTCCGGAAAGTGGTGGTAGAAGGTGCCCTTGCTCACTTGCGCCGCCGTGGTGATGGCCTCGACCGACGTGTCCGCGAACCCGTTTTCGACGAAGAGTTTGCGCGCGGCCGCCACCAGGTCCGCCCGGGTCTGCTCCGCATACAGCTGTCGTCGGTTTGGCCCTCTCATGTTGACCATCGTATATTCAATGACCGGGAGTCAGTGAATGACTCGTGGTCGGTCAGTCGTCGTCGTGACAGTGCCCCCCGGAAGGCAGACGTAGCCGTGGAAAAGCGCAGAATCTTGTTGCTCGGCGCGACGGGGTACACGGGGCGGCGAGTTCTCAGGGAACTGCTCGCACGAGGTGAGAAGCCGACCTTGGTCGGGCGAAGCCGAACGAAGATGCTGACCCTGGCCGACCGCTTCGAGGCGGAACTGCCGGTGGCAGAAGTGGACCTCACCTCTTCCGCCCACCTCACGCGCCTTCTGGGCCCCAGCGATGTGGTCGTCTCCACGGTCGGGCCGTTCATGCAACTGGGCATGGCCACGGTCACGGCTGCCGCGCGGGCGGGAGCGCGCTACTTCGACTCCACGGGGGAGGGCCCCTTCGCCCGCCGGGTCCTCCTTGAGCTGGACTCCGTCGCGGCCGCCCGGGGAGCGACTCTCGTGCCCGCGTTCGGCTACGACTACGTGCCCGGCAATCTCGCCGGCGCCCTGGCCCTGGAACAGGCGGGCGAGCGCGCATGCCATGTCGAGATCGGCTACTTCATCACCCGTTCGGGGCGCGGGAGTGAGCTGCATTACCGGAGCACCCTGCGCGACTCCTGGGACCTGACCACGGGTGGCACGCGCCAGACGCTGGTCGCCGCGGCGGCCGAGGACGGGTTCGCCTACCGCTCTCCACGCCCTGGAGCCTCTTCCCGACTGGTCGACGAGCGGGCCGCCAAGCGTGTCCTCACCTTCCGCTACGCCGGTGTGCGACGCCCGGCCATAACCGTCCCGGGCACGGAGCATCTCGGCCTGCCTGAGGTCTTCCCTCGGTTGGAGAGCGTCGAGGTGGGGATGGGCTGGCTCGGGCGGTGGACGCGTCCGGTACAGATCGCCGCCACGCTCCAGGCGCCCTTGCTGAGGTCGGCGAAGGTGCGGGCTGCCCTGACGCGGTGGTCCGGGAGGCTCCCGGGAGCACATCGTGAGCCGGACACCGACGGCCGTTCCCTGGTGATCGCGGTCGCCCGCGACGGCCAGGGTCGTCCCCTGGCCACGACGGCCCTCACCGGACCTGATCCCTACGAGATGACGGGCTCCCTCCTGGCGTGGGGCGCAGTCCGTGCGGCGGCGCCGGATGCCGTCCTCAAGCCCGGTGTGCACGGTCCGGTCGCGGCCTTCGGGCTCGACACCCTCAGGCTCGGTGCCGCCGAGGCGGGAGTACACGAAGTCGACGGGGCCTCGGCACGTCGGTGATCGCTGCGTGGGCATTGATCACGGCACCGGGGCGTTGAACCACAGCGACTGAGCTTGGCGTTTAACGTTGCAGGTCACCCGACCTGCTGATCTGCGGTTCTTTCCGGGACAGCGGAGGCGGCCGTTCTCCACGCTTCGAGATGTCGAGTCACGAAGTACAAGAGAACGGCCGCTGTGTATGAGTCTGTCTGCTGATGCGCCCGCGGGTGAGGCGTTGGACGTGTTGTCCCGCTTTCGGGTCGAGTTCTACGAATGCCTCTACGCTCGCGCGGATGCGCTCTTCGAGCTCACTGACGCGGTGCTGTGCGCGGACGGGCCGGTGAAGACGCTGGTCGAGCTGTCGCTGGCGGTCGAGCACCGGCGCGGGCACGGTGCGCTGTACGCGGCTTTGGACCGCGGTTGGCTGGAGCCGACGCGCCTACGTCGCACGCTGGCCGGCCTGCCGCTGCCGAAGGCGGCCGACGGGCGGATCGTGTTGGCCGTGGACGTGAGCAACTGGCTCCGTCCTGATGCCCCGACCAGCGACGATCGGCTGTTCTGCCACGTCTACGGACGTGGTGACCGCAAGACGGACCAGTTCGTGCCGGGCTGGCCGTACTCCTTCGTTGCCGCGCTGGAGTCCGGCCGCACCTCCTGGGTCGCGCTGCTGGACGCCGTGCGCCTGGGACCCGCCGACGACGCGACGCTCGTCACTGCCGCCCAACTGCGCGATGTCGTTCAGCGGTTGACGCAGGCCGGGCACTGGCGGCCGGGCGACCCGGAGATCCTCATCGTGATGGATGCCGGCTACGACGTCGCCTACCTCACCCACGCCTTGGCCGACCTGCCGGTGATGCTGCTCGGGCGCCTGCGCTCGGACCGGGTCATGCTCCGCGACCCGGGCCCGACCCGTTCCGGCCCGAAGGGCGGGCGACCCCGTCGGCACGGCGGTGTCCTTACTTTCGCCAAGCCTGACAGCTGGCACGAGCCCGACGTCACCACAGTCACGGACACCACCCGCTACGGCAAGGCCGAGACGATCGCCTGGGACCGCATGCACCCCAGGCTCACCCACCGCGGCCCGTGGCTGAACCACGCCAAAGAGGAACTGCCCATCCTGCACGGCATGTTGATCCGCCTCCAGGTCGAGCGCCTGCCGGGCGACCGCGACCCGAAACCGGTCTGGCTGTGGTGCTCCGCCAACGCCGCAACACCGGCGGACGTGGACCGCTGGTGGCAGTCCTTTCTCCGCAGATTCGACCTGGAGCACACCTTCAGACTCCTGAAGCAGACCCTCGGCTGGACGGCACCGAAGGTCCGCCACGCCGACAGCGCCGATCTGTGGACCTGGCTCATCATCGCCGCCCACACCCAGCTCCGCCTCGCCCGCCCACTCACCGAGGACCTGCGCCGCCCCTGGGAGCGACCCGCCGCACCCCGCCGCCTCACCCCCGCCCGCGTCCGCCGGGGGTTTCGCAACGTCCGCGCGACGGCGGCCCGTCCGTCGGCCGCACCGAAACCGTCCAAGCCGGGACCGGGACGGCCTCCCGGCTCGAAGAACAGGCAGCGGGCCACACGTCACGACGTCGGCAAGACGGTCAAACGTGCTGAATCGATCAAGGAACACCAAGCCCGCCGAGGATAAACGCCAAGCTGAGTTGATGAACAGGTTGTGCGATCGGGAGCGAGTCGGCCACTGACGTGGAGTCGACCGTCCCAGTGGAAAGGAAAGGTCCATGGACGAGCAGGGTGAGCACTTCGACGTCGTCGTACTCGGCGCGGGCCCAGGCGGGTACGTGGCCGCCATCAGGGCCGCCCAACTGGGCAAGCGCGTCGCGGTCGTCGAGGAGAGGTACTGGGGCGGCGTCTGCCTGAACGTGGGCTGCATCCCCACCAAGGCCCTGCTGCGCAACGCCGAACTGGCGCACCTCTTCACGCGCGAGGCGAAGACCTTCGGCATCAAGGTCGACGGTGAGGTCTCCTTCGACTACGGGGAGGCGTTCCGCCGTAGTCGGAAGGTCGCGGACGGCCGGGTCAAGGGCGTCCACTACCTGATGAAGAAGAACAAGATCACGGAAGTCGCCGGCCGCGGTACGTTCCTCGACCCGCACACGCTTCTGGTCGCCGACCACGACGGCAACTCCCGCACCATAGGCTTCGACCACTGCATCATCGCGACGGGCGCCACCCCGAAGCTGCTACCCGGCACCAAGCGCAGCGCGCGCGTGGTGACGTACGAGGAGCAGATCCTCGCGGAGGACCTCCCGCAGTCGATCGTCATCGCGGGCGCCGGCGCCATCGGCATCGAATTCGCGTACGTCCTGCACAACTACGGTGTGCAGGTCACGATCGTGGAGTTCCTGGACCGAGTCGCTCCCCTCGAGGACGCCGAGGTTTCCGCTGTACTCGCCAAGCAGTACCGAAAGTTGGGCATCGACGTACTCACCTCGACCCGTGTCGAGTCGATCGATGATTCCGGGCAGCAGGTCCGCGTCACGGTCACCGGAAAGGACGGTGCCCGCCAGGTCCTGGAGGCGGACAAGGTCCTCCAAGCGATCGGCTTCGCCCCGAACGTGACCGGGTACGGCCTGGAGAACACCGGCGTCAAGGTCACGGAGCGCGGCGCCATCGATGTGGACGAGCGCTGCCGTACGTCCGTTCCGCACATCTACGCCATCGGTGACGTCACCGCGAAGCTCATGCTCGCGCACGCCGCTGAGGCGATGGGAGTGGTCGCCGCTGAGACGCTCTCAGGCGCGGAGACCATGGAGCTGGACTACGTCATGATCCCGCGCACCACCTTCTGCCAGCCGCAGATCGCCAGCTTCGGCTACACCGAGGAACAGGCGAGGGAGCAGGGTTTCGACGTCCAGGTGGCTCAGTTTCCGTTCACCGCGAACGCCAAGGCTCATGGCCTGGGTGATGCGACCGGCTTCGTGAAGCTCATCAGTGACGCCAAGTACGGCGAGCTCATAGGCGCTCACCTCATCGGCCCGGACGTCACCGAGCTGCTCCCCGAACTGACGCTGGCCCAGCAGTGGGACCTCACCGTCCATGAGGTCGCCCGCAACGTCCACGCCCACCCCACCCTCGGCGAGGCGGTCAAGGAAGCCGTCCACGGCCTCGCGGGCCACATGATCAACATGTAGCAGGGCGCTGCCCCCTCGAACGAACAGGTCGATGCCGGCGAGCGCGTTGTCATACACGTTGCGGTGACGCAGCTCCGCGCCCTTGGGGTGGCCGGTGGTGCCGGACGTGCAGGGGACCACCGCTGTGTCGTCTTCGTCGCGTTCGACCGTCCGGAACGTCACGGGCTGCTCGGCTACGACCGAGGTGTTGGACTCCGGCGTCTCGTCCCCGGACCATGGCGCGCCGCCGCTCTCGATCAGGAAGAACTCAGTGCAGTCCCTCATCCGGAATTTCTCCCAGGCGGCCTTCCCGATCGGCAGCTCCGGGGTTCCCTCGAAGGCGAAGTACACCCTTCGCGTCGAAGCCGGTAAGGAGGTAGGCGACCTCGCGGCCCTTCAACAGCACGTTCAGCGGCACGACCGCGGCCCCGGCCTTGAGGATGCCGAAGTAGATGCTGGAGAATCGGGGCAGGACAGCGCGACCTTGTCCCCGGGCTGGATCCCGCGCGAGACGAGCAGGTTCGCCACCCGGTTGGCCGCGGCGTCGAGGGCCTCCTACGTGATGCGGTCGTCGACGAAGACGATCGCGATGCGTTCCGGGTAGCGGGACGCGGAATCCGTCAGCAGTCGTGACGCGTTGCGGCTCAAGCTGTGCATCGTCGTTCTTCGGGATTTTCGGGCGGGTGGTCAGGGTCCAGTGGTGGGGATCTAGACGAAGGCCGGAGGCGGCACGAAGCCGTCCACTTCCCGGCCCAGCAGGGCGGCGAACTCGATGGTGGTGAGATCGCCCCCGCTCGGGCCCATGGCCTGCAGACCGATGGGCAGTCCGCTCCTGCCTCGGCGCACCGGGATGGTCGTCGCCGGCCCCCCGGAGACGTTGGCGACGGCGCTCCACTTGACCTGGTCCCAGTAAGGGCGTCGCACACCTTCGACTTCGAATGGCCGCCCGAACCAGTCGATCAGCTTGTTGTGGTGGGCGGGGGCGGCCGTCGGGGTGACCGGCATGAGAACAATGTCGAAGTCCTGGAAGAACTCGAACCATCGCTGCCGGATCTCATTGCGCACCATGTGGGCCTGCAGCCAGTGATAGTGGGACTGGAAGGTTCCGAGCAGGGCGGGACCGGCGTCACCCCGCGGGTGCTGGACGAACCGGGCCAGCACTGCGGCGCTGGAGGCAGGAGCGAGGCCGGTGCGGTCGCCCGCGCCGAAGAGCAGGGGCTGGAAGGCCTTCCCGTGATTCGTCGCGATGTCGACAGGGAGGCCGGCGGGCTGGACCGTGATCTTCGCGCCGGCCGCCCGCACCACAGTGACTGCATCGTCCACGGCTGCCGCGACGTCGCTGTCGACCGGACACGAGGGATCCTCGCTCCAGACGGCGACCCGGAAGTCGGCGAGCTTGGTCGCGCGCGGCGGTGCGAGTGTGTAGCTGAAACCGCCGTCGTAGTCGGCGGGCCCGACCGTTGCCCGCAGGATCGGGACGAGGTCACGGGCGTCGCGGACCTGCGCGCCGCCGCAGCCCATGTCGGCCTCGGTCCATCGTCCCGGGCCCGGGCCGTAGGGCACATGCCCGATGAGGGGTATCGACCGCCAGGTCGACTTGTGCCCGTACAGGCCGTTGAAGTGGGACGGGATCCTGGTCGATCCTCCGATTTCCGAGCCGAAGTCGAACGTCGTGAGGCCCGCGGCGGTGGCGACGGCGCCGCCCCCGGCGGATCCGCCCGAGGTACGGGTCGTGTCCCACGGGTTCGATGAAGGACCGAACACCGGGTTGTCGGCCTGGACGTCCTGGTTGCCCGGAGGCATGTTGCTCTTCCCCATGATCACGGCACCGGCCGAACGCAGCCGCTTGACCGCCTCGGCGTCCTGGTCGGGCACGTAGTCCTTGAGGTCTGTTCGCCCGCAGACGGTGCGCATCCCGGCTGTCTCGAAGCTGTCCTTGACCGTGATCGGCACACCGTGCAGAGGACCGAGGTCTCGCCCGGCCGCCCGCGCGGCGTCCGCTTCCCCGGCCTCGCGACGGGCCCGCTCGGGGTCAAGGGTCACCACCGCGTTCAACGCGGTGTTATGGGTGGCGATCCGCTCAAGATAGAGCTCGACGAGTTCCCGGCTCGAGATCTCACCCGCGGCCAGCGCGCGTGACTGCTCCACTGCGGGCTGGAAGGGGACGTCACTCACGGCATGCCTCATCTCTGACTCTGACGCACCATCAAATGTGAGTCATAACATTACATTCGACAGACCATAGGCTCGGGACGACGTGCAAGGCAATGGCCCTGCGGAATGAACGGAGGATCCTGTGGCATCAAGGGACGACCTCGTCGCCAACGTCGTCGCGGAGGAGCTACGCACGCAGGCGGCGCGGTACGGCACTCTGCTGCCCGGCTGCCCGGCTGCCCGGGACTCGAGGATCTCGTTCGCGGCTATCTGTCGCCCGAGCGCCGGGACCAGCGCGGCGGCGGATGTCCCTCCGCAGCCCTGCTCGACTAGACCGGCCGCTGCGAAGGCCTGGGTCGCTGCAGCTGTCCCGTGCCGCCTTCGACTCGAAGCTCGCCGCTGAGGTCCTCGAGAAGGGCATCGAGAAGGGCATCGAGAACGCCCTCGCGTTCATCGACTGAGCAGTGTGGGATCAGGCCGGATCGACGAATATGTCGAGCGCGAGATCACCTTCGAAGTCGGCAGGGCTGTAGACGGACAGGTCGGTGACGCCCTCGTCCGACAGGACCTCGTCGTCGATGAACAGGTTGGCGGTGCACTTCCGCGCGTCACGCGTGAGGATGGCGTACGCGGCGTCCGCCATGATCCGCGGACTACGGGCTTGTCCGGCGCCGCCGACCACGTTGCGCACGGCGGCTGTGTCGATCAGGGTCCGCGGCCACAGCGAGTTGGCGGCGATGCCGTCGGCGGCGAGCTCCTCGGCGAGCCCGATGGTGCACAGACTCATGCCGTACTTCGACAGCGTGTAACCGAGGTGCTTCCCCACCCAGTGCGGCGCGAGGTTCAACGGCGGGGAGAGCGTGAGGATGTGCGGGTTGCCCGCCTTGCGCAGGTGCGGGATAGCGGCCTTGCTCAGCAGGAACGTGCCGCGCGTGTTGATGTCCTGCATCAGGTCGTACCGCTTCGTCTCCAGCTGCTCCGACGGGGACAGGTCGATCGCGCTGGCGTTGTTCACCACGATGTCGATGCCACCGAAGGCGCTGACCGCCGCGTCGACAGCGGTGCGCACATCGTCCTCGTCGCGGACGTCACCGACGACGGCCAGCCCCTTGCCGCCCGCGCGCTCAATCTCGTCAACGGCGGTGTGGACCGTGCCTTCGAGCTTCGGATGCGGCACGGCGGTCTTGGCGAGCATCACCACGTTCGCACCGTCGCGGGCCGCGCGCAGAGCGATGGCGAGTCCGATGCCGCGGCTGCCTCCCGACATCAGGATGGTCTTGTCGGCCAGCGTCTGTGTCATGGTCGAACCTCCAAAATAGATTGTCGAACTAATGGTACGTGGTGCTAATGGTATCTTCCCCGTATGACTTCCACTCCCACACGCCAGATCGACCGGCTCTACCACGAGCTCCTCGCCCCCAAAGAGACCCAGTCCGTTCGCGCTGCCGTGCGCCGGATCGCAGAGCACGAAGTGGCTCCGCACGCCGTGGCGATCGCGGGGGGCGACGAGCGCACGGACGGCTTTCCCCGGCATGTGTTTGACGGGCTTGCGTCGGCGGGCGTCTTCCGGATCCCCTTCCCCAGCGAGGTCGGCGGCGACGGTCTGACCCACCCGGCGAGCGCCACCGCCGCGGCCGTCGAGGAACTGGCCTACTACTCCAGCAGCGTCGCGGCCGTCTTCGACGTGCACTGCATCCTGGCGGGCAACGCCCTGCGGCAGGGCACCGAGGAGCAGCAGCAGCGATGGCTGCGAAAGGTCGCGGAGGGCTCAGTGGTCGGCGCGTTCGCCACCACCGAGCCGAACGCCTCAAGTGACCTGTCCCCGCAGGCGGTTCAGACCGAAGCGATACGCACCGAGGCCGGCTGGGTGCTGAACGGCCACAAGCGGTGGATCTCCAACTCGCCCGTCGCCGGGTTCGTGGTGGTTCTCGCCCGCACCGGCACCCGGCTGAGCATGTTCATCGTCGACACGGCACTTCCCGGAGTGGAAGTCGGCCTTCCCGACCGCAAGATGGGCAACCGAGGCCAGCTCACCGCGGACATCCGCTTCACGGATGTGCACCTGACCGACGACGACCTCCTCGGTGGCGCCGAGGGACACGGACTGCGCCATGCGCTGTCCACTCTGACCTACGGCCGGATCGGCATCGCAGCCGCGGGGGTCGGCATGGCGCAGGCCGCCTTCGACCACACCGTGGCCCACGTGTCGACGCGACACGCCTTCGGCAAGCCGGTGGCCGCCAACCAGCACTGGCAGTTCCTGCTCGCCGAACGGGCCACCGAGATCGAGAACGCCCGCACCCTCTACACCAAGGCCGCCCTGCGCCTGGACGCGGGCAACCCGTCCCCGGAGCCCGAGGCCGCGATGGCGAAGTACTACGCCACCAAGCTGTCGGTGGACATGGCGCGCGACGCCGTCCAGGCCTTCGGAGGCCTCGGCTTCGCGCGCGAACTGGGTGCCGACGGCAGCCCCGGCCCCGTCGAGGCGATCTACCGGGACAGCAAGATCGGCGAGATCTATGAGGGCACCAACGAGATCCAGAAGTGGGTCATAGCCCGGCAGATCTTCGGTCGGGCCATCGTCGGCTGACCACCCAGGACGCACCGGCCGTAAGCCGGCGGAAGGTGGGGAATCCCGCCGGCCTGCAGCGGTCCTGGCGCCTCGGGCTTTCTCGTACGATGGACAGGACCATACGTACGACTAACCATGGGCGGGATAAACGATGTCCGAGGCTCCGCTGGTACCGGGGACAGTGGCCGAACACACCATCTGCCTGCTGGTCAAACTCGGGCAGGTGGCGTTCAGGATCGCCGAGGACGGCATCGGTGGGACCGGCCTGCGAGTGCGGCATTACAGCGTCCTGCAGGCTTTGGCGGACAACGGTGCCATGCCGCAACTGGCACTTGGCTCGTTCCTGCGCATCGACCCCGCGACGATGGTGACGAGTCTCGACGACCTGGAGCGCGCCGGATACGCGGAGCGGACACGAGATCCGCAGGATCGTCGTCGCTACGCCGTGGACATCACCGCCGAAGGGCGCAAGGTCCTGGCCCGCCTCAACCGCACGCTCGTCGATCTCGACGGCGAAATCCTTGCAGACCTGGGCACCACGGAACGACAGTCGCTTCACGTCCTGCTGGACAGTCTCGCGGGAAGTCCCGCTCTGACCTCCCTGTTCGACACCGTCCGGGAGCAGAACGGTGGGAAACGGGCTTAACGGCTCTAGGGGATCGCCCCGGGGTATAGCGCTATGCCCCGGTTCTGGCGAAGTCGGCTTGCCGGGCCGTATGCCATCCGGCGGTCTTCGGCTGCCTCGTTGTGGTGGGCAGGGGGCGCCCTGTTCGTAGGCCATGCGTCAATTGGGTCGAGCATGGGGCAACACCCGAGTCGCTGACCGTGATCGAGGTGCTCGTTCCCGGCAGGTTCGTCACCGCGTTCGCCGAGCGGTTTGTGTGGTGGTGCTCGGAGGGTTGGGCGACCGGGCTCCACGAAAAGTGCGCCGGTGGGCAGACTGAGTCTGGAGGGGCACGCGCTCGTCTCCGTTAGGGGGCGTCGTCTACAACGGCGTGCACTTCTCGCTCGCGGAATCTGAGGTGGTGGCCGCGACGCGTGGCGAAGGGCTCTCCGTCAGGTGAAGGCGCTCGGAGTGGAGTTCATGGTGGCCGGCCGCCAAGTCCCGGCTCGCCCGGACGACGTGGCCCACATCGGCCGCACGAGGCGCTACCTCGACGCCGTGGACCGGCAACTGAAGAGCTCCACCACAACGATGGAGTTCTTCGAGGGGATGACGAGTCTCCACCCCGAGTGCATCAACCCGGGCGTGCTGTGGTCGGGAGCCCTCACGCTTTTGTCCGGCGACTAGGTTCAGCAGTGCTGATACCCCAGTCCCTCACCTACTCGGCCAACCGTTCCTGCCCAGGAGGTCGAAGACGCGCGTTGTCCCTCTGCTTCGCCAACGATCGACATGATGGGGCTGTGACGGCTGGGTGGGATCTGCCACGGACCGCCACACGGCGCCGTCGCGCACCAGGCACACGAAGCGGGACGGAGAATGGCGTCGACGGCAGGGGCCGCCGGCGGCAGGATCCGCGGCTCAGGCCACAGGCACGGCGGGCTGGATGACGAGGGAGGCGTCACCACCCTGTACGACGTCTCGGATGCCGGCGGAGGCCTCGTGGGGCACTCCGAGCGGGAGGGCGCTGACGTCGGACAGGTGTGCGAACTGCTTCGAGGTGAGTTGGACGTCCAGCGCACCCAGGTAGTCGTCGAGTTGCGCGAGGTTGCGCGGGCCGATGATCGGGACGAACGAGGTGGACGCCTGGGCGGCGCGCTCACGGACCCAGGCCACCGCCACCTGGGCGGGCGTGGCGCCGGTCTCCTCGGCGACGGCCAGGACGGTGTCGACGACGGCGGTCTTCTGTTCGGTGCTCTCGGTGTGGATGACCGCCTTGAGGTCGGTCAGCCGGCCCTCGTTACTGCGGCGGTACTTGCCGGTGAGCAGTCCGCCGCCGAGCGGGGACCACAGGGCGGCGCCGAGTCCCAGGCTCTCGGCCATCGGCAGCAGCTCGCGGTCGGCGGTGCGCTCGACGAGGCTGTACTCGATCTGGACGCCCGCGACCGGCGCCCAGTTCTTCAGGTCCGAGAGGGTGGCGGCGCGGGAGACGCGCCATGCGGGGAAGTTGGACAGGGCGGCGTGGAGGATCTTGCCGGAGCTGACCAGGTCGTCCAGCCCGCGCAGGATCTCTTCCATGGGCGTGAGGTCGTCGGGGAAGTGGACCCAATACAGGTCGATGTAGTCGGTGCCGAGGCGCTTCAGGCTCGCCTCCAGTGAAGCGACCATGTTCTTGCGGCTGTTGCCCGTCCGGGAGATGCCGGGCTGTGGGCCGGCCCCGTTGGTGAACTTGGTGGCCAGGACGAAGTGGTCCCGGTCGGCGGCGACGAACTTCCCCACCAGTTCCTCCGACTCACCGAACTGGTAGCCGTCCGCGGTATCGAGAAACGTTCCGCCGGCCTCGGACCGAGAAGGGGCTCGCCGGACTCGACGAGCACCAAGTCCGCCGCTTCGTCTCCTGGACCCGCTGGGTCGCCCTCGCCATGCTCGCCCACGCCTTCCTCGCTGCCGTCCGCGCCGACGAACACGCCCGGCACCCCGCCCCGGAGGATCTGATCCCGCTCACCTGCAACGAGATCCAGCGCGTGTTCGTCGCCCTGGTCGTCCAACCCGTGCAGGACGTGGCCCACCGGCTCGGCTGGTCCGACTGGCGGCGACGTCATCAGGCCCGGTCCCGAGCCGGCCACTACCACCGGCAAGCCGCGAATCAGGCGATGTGCTGAGCACGCTGGTTGGCCGCTGAGCACCGCAGTTGGCCACTTCGGTGCTCAGCGGGCGAAGGCCATCTGTTCAGCCGAGGATCGCGGTGGCTTCGATCTCGACCAGGTGGTCGGGTACGTCGAGTGCCGCAACCCCCAGCAGGGTGGCCGGCGGGGCCGGGGTGGTTCCCAGCTTTGCGGCCGCCCGGAGATCCCTCCAGGAGCGGGGGGCATCTCGTCGGGAGTCCAGTCGACGACGTAGAAGGTCAGTTTTGCCACGTCGTCGAAGGAGCCGCCGGCCTCGGCCAGGGCGGTGCCGATGTTGAGGTAGCACTGCTCGACCTGCGCGGCGAGGTCGCCTTCGCCGACCGTGATCCCCTCGGCGTCCCAGGCGACCTGCCCGGCGATGAAGACCAGCCTCGACCCAGTTGCGATCGAGACCTGCCGGTAGACATCGATCTCGGGCAATCCGCTGGGGTTCACCAGGGTGATGGCCATGCCGTCCGCCTCCTTGTCCGGGCATCGTGGGCCCGTGCTCGTCACTCCAGGCCTCGTGGTCTCTTTTGGTTACTCAGAAACCGTAAGAGAGTGAGCCTTTCCCAACCTCAGCCTGAGGTGTTGAGGTGGAGGGTGAGGACGGCTTGGACGAGTGCGGTGATGCGGGTGGTGCTGCATCGGAGCTTGCGCAGAATTCGCCAGGTCTTGAGGGTGGCCACGGCCTGTTCGCCGAGTGCGCGGATTTGGGCGTGGGAGCTGTTGACGGCCTGCTGGCCTGCCGACAGCTTCTCCCATCGGCCGCGAAAGGGAACGCGCACTGTGCCGCCGGCGCCCTGGTAAGCCTTGTCTGCCCAGCAGGGGACGCCGGCGTCGGCCAGAGCGTCGATGATGCCGTGAATGCGGGCTGCGCGGATGTCGTGGACCGCGCCGGGCAACGCGGTTGAGGCCCACAGCAGACGCCCGAACGGATCGGCGATGACCTGCACGTTCATCCCGTGCTTCTTGTGTTTCCCGGAGTAATAGGGGCGGTCGGCTGCAATACGGTCGATGGGTAGCAGCGTCCCGTCGAGGATCACGAACGCCTTGCCCGAAACTGTCTGCATGGCAGTGGTGAGGTCGGGCGCGAGAGCGGCCAGGACATCGACGGCCTCAGCCACATACCGGCCAACCGTGGCGGAAGTACAGGGTCACGGTCAGGCGAACAGGTAGGTGATTTCGGGGTTCCTAGTTGGTGTGGTGAGGGCTGTTTGAGCTGGGGTGTTGGTGGTTCCCTGATAAAGGTTCTGGCGCTTGCGGCTGTGGTGATGGGGTGTCTGGCCTTTGGTTGTTCGGGGTTTGTTGATAAGGGACCCCTGGAAGACGGGTCGTGATGCGCGAAGCGGGGGAACGAAGTGATCTCGTTGAAGCTGTTGCGGTTGCCGCCGGTGGTGAGTGCCGCGAGCGGGATGCTGTGCGCCTCGGCGATCAGGATGTGCTTGATGCCAGCCTTGCTGCGGTCCACCGGGGACGGACCGATGGCCGGGCCGCCCTTCATCGCGGGGATGCTGGATACGAAGCAGAAGGAACTGGCCGACCCCTTCAAGAACACCGGCCATGCATGGGAGCCCAGACGCAAACTGGCGCGGGTCGACGCCCGCGACTTCCCCGACCGCGAACTGGGCAGAACGGTGCCCTACGGCATCGTCCTGGCTGTAGACCATTGCTCGATGAGCCGGACGGTGCGGTCCGGGTGTTCCTCGTGCAGGTAGTGGCCTGTGGCCGTCCAGTGGTCGACGCGGGATCCGGGTGTCCGCAGGGTGCCGCGTTCCCAGTCGGCCGCCTCGGCGGAGGACCATACCGTCAGGGCGGGGCAGGTGCGACGGCGCAGGTAGATCTCGCTGTGCGGACGGATGCCGACCGCGTCGGGGTCGGTGTACATGCCCGCGTAGGCCTGGGCGATGACATGGCCGGCGGTGCCGAGCATGGTGCGGATGTGCGCGGTGCGCAGACCGGGTGGGGCGGTGGGGGAGAAGGCGTCGGCCACCAGGGGAACCGCGGCTCGGGCGCCGTGCTCGCGGTACGCGGTCAGGCGGCGCGGGATCTCGTCGAGTTCGGCGCCGTGCGCGCCGTGCGCAGGGTCGAGGGCGATGACGGACTGTACGAGGTCAGGGTGGTGGACGGCGAGCAGGTTCACCACCTGGCCGCCCATGGAATGACCGACCGCGACGACGGGGCCGGTTCGCAGGTGGGTGATCAGTGCCATCAGGTCCCGGGCCATCGCCGCCGGGTTGTTGTCCTCGTCCGGGACGGGTGAGCGGCCGTGGCCGCGCAGGTCGGGGACGATCACGCGGTGTCCGGCGGCTAGGACCTCGGCGTGCCGCGACCATTCGCGGCCGTCGCCGCCCCAACCATGCACCAGCAGCAGGGTGTTGACGTCCGGTGCGTTGGCGGTACTCGGACCGAGGACGGTGTGGAAGAGGTCCAGTGTCTTGGTCATCCGGTCACCGTCTCGTACGTGGCGTAGCCGAAGTCGGCGTGCACGCTTGCCCCGTCGAGGTCCTGGACCCATAGGCCGAGCATCGCGCCGGTGAAGCCGAGGACGCGCAGTTGGCCGTCGTGGAACTCGTCGGCGGCTTCGTCCGACAGGACTGTGGCGTCGAGTTCGAGCGGGAGGGGCACGGTTCCGTCGCTGGTGTCGTAGGAGAAGCGAAGTACGGGGCCGTCGAGTTCGGCCCGCAGCACGACTGATGTGCCGGGGCGCAGGGGGACTTGGATCGGGTGGGCGGTGAGGGTGCCTTGTTCGCTGCTTAGGACGCGCAGGACAGGGCTACCGTCGTCGGCCGAAGTGACGTACAGATAGTGCCAGTTGCGGGTGTTGTAGTACGCGGTGACGCCCGCGAGGTGGTCCGGCGTGCGGGGGTCGAAGGTCACCCGGGTCTCGAACGAGCAGCGAGCGGACGTGACCCGGCGGGCGACCAGGCTCGGGGACCGGCGGCCGACCGGGGACTGGCCGCCCCGGATCCGCAGAGAACCGGGGCGTTCGGTGAGGCTGAGCCAGTCCTCCCCTGCGGGGCGGCGCAGCGTGGACCAGTCGGGGCCGAGCACGGGCGCGTCGAAACGGTCGGCCGCGGGCGGTGCCGGGAACGGGGCGGGCGTCAGGCCGGGGCCCGGGACGGTGATTGCGGGGATGCCGCCCGTGATGCGGGGCCAGCCGTCCTCGGTCCAGGTCACGGGCTGGAGGGCGGTCTCCCGGCCCAGGACGCAGCGACCGCGCTGGGTGTAGGGGCGGGCGGTGATGTGGGCCGCGTACCACTGACCGGACGGGGTCTCCACCAGCGAGCAGTGGCCGGCTTTCTGCAGCTCCAGCTTTGGGTCGTGGCGGGCGGTGAGCAGCGGCCCGGCCGGGTCCGGCTCGTACGGGCCGAAGACGTCGCGGGAGCGGGCGACGGCGGCACCGTGCTCGTAGCCGGTGCCGCCCTCGGCGTGCACGAGGTAGTACCAGCCGTTCCGGCGGTAGAGGTGCGGGCCCTCGGCGACGCCGGCGGCCGTGCCCACGGCGATCGTCCGGGGCCTCCCGAGGAGCTTGCGCGACGTACGGTCGTACTCCTGCAGCTCGATCCCGGCGAAGGACTCCTTCTCCGGCCGCCAGTCGAACCGCATGTTCAGCAGCCAGCTGCTGCCGTCGTCGTGGAACAGCGATACGTCGAAACCACGCCCATGCAGTGGTACCGGGTCGGACCACGGGCCCTCGATCGAGGGCGCCGTGGTCACGAAGTTCGGCAGGTCCTTCCAGCCTTCCGCATACGTGTGCACCACCGTGAAGACCAGGTGGAACAGCCCGTCCGCGTAGGACAGCCCCGGCGCCCAGATCCCGCCGGAGTCGGGGACCCCGGCCAGTTCGAGCAGCCGGCGGCTGTCCAGCGCGCCGCCCAGCGCACGCCAGTTGACCAGGTCCCGGGAGTGGTGGAGACGCACTCCCGGGTACCACTCGAAGGTCGACGTGGCGATGTAGTAGTCCTCGTCGCCGACCCGCAGGATCGCCGGGTCGGGCTCGAAGCCGCGCAGGACGGGATTGTGGATCATGTAGCGTCGTCCGATCAGAGGTCGGGGTCAGAGGGAGAACAGCAGGGTGCCGAAGCCGGGATGGTCGCACTGGAACGGCGCGCCCTCCGGCCGGAGGGCAGCCGCCACCTGTGCCGTGTACGGGGCGGACTTGCCGGCTCGCTTGACGTAGTGGTTGTACGCCATCTCGTAGATGGACCGGAAGGTGCCGCGCCCGGTCGTGGAGAGGGCCGCCCAGTGCCAGTTGCACCGTCCGAAGGTGGCGTCGTAGGCGACTGTGTTTCCGAGGTTGTACTTCGCCGTGTACTCGAAGCCCGACAGCAGCAGCGAGGTGGACGCCCCGTACATGTCGAGGCCCTGGATCCAGCCGGTCTGGCAGATCTCGGCGAGCGAGCCCAGGATCAGCTGGGTGTGCGCCTGGTCGCGGCCGGACTCGCAGCACTGGCCGGTGCCGGGCTGGATGAGTTTGGTCAGCCCGCAGCAGCTGTTGGTGTAGAACGCGTGGTACGCGTCGTTGAAGAGGGTGAGGTTGTTGCAGGCCACGGCGATCTGCAGCATGCCCTTGAGGCCCATCAGTCCGTAGCCGCCGTCACCGTAGATGTTGATGAGCGGCACGAAGATGTTCTCGAACATCGCGACGGTGGCCGCGAGTTCGGAGAGCGACCAGCTGCCCGACGGGCCGGTGTAGTGCATGATCTCGACGGCGGCGGCCAGTTTGGCGCCGTAGATTCCGGCGGCCAGCTCGGCGTCCGCGCCGTTGATGGTCTGGAGCGCGTCGGTCCAGGACTTGATGATCTCCAGCGCCTTGTAGGCGTGGGCGGTGTCGCCGGTGATGTACCACATGACGGCGTTCTGGTACGCGGCGTTGCAGTCATACCACAGGTCGATGTTGCCGTCTTCCGGGCTGGTGCCCCGGGTGACGGTCGCCCGGCCGCCCGCGACCACGTACGAGGACGACGAGAAGAAGTCGGCCGCGAAGGCGTTGTAGCCCTCGATCCAGGGTGAGGCTCCGGCGGCGACCTTGGTACGCATCCGGTTGAGGTCGGTGAGGCTGTGCAGCACGCCGGGGTGGGTCAGCGAGGTCAGGCCCGAGGTGACGGCGGCGGCACTCGTCGCCCCGGCCAGCCCTGCGGCGCCCGCGATCCCGGCCACGCCGGCGCCGATCGCGGTGAGTTTCAGCAGGCGGCGCCGGCTGGGCGGGGCGGAGGGGCCGTACGGGTCAGTGGGGGCCAGGAGTTCGGAGGTGAGCGGGGGCGGGAAACTCTGCGGCTCGTTCATGGGGTTCCTTGTCGACTCGACGCTGAGTGCGGTGAAGGGAACGGGACGAGGGGGAACGGGACAGGACGGCGGTCAGATCCGGCGGAGGACGAGCGTGCTGCGCGGGCCGACCTTGGGGCGGACGCCGGCGCCGACGGTCCTGCCGGTGGCCAGGTCACGGGCGGGGCCGAAGTCCTGGCGGGCGGGGAGGGTGAAGACCTTGTCGGTGCTGGTGTTCATGGCGATCAAGTAGTCGCCGTACTCGCAGTAGTAGAAGGGGGCCCTGCCGACGAGCATTGTCTCGACGCCGTCGAAGTGAACGCCGAGGGTCGGGTCCGGGACGTCGGCCGGGACGGGGGCGAGGTTGTAGACGTCGCCCTCCTGGGACTGGTGGAGGGTGTCGCCGGGCGGGGGAAAACCGCCGGGCGGGAGGCCGCCGGCGCCCGGGTCGTTGATGGCGTAGTCCCACAGGATCCAGTCGCGGGCGGTGAAGGTGTCGTCGGTAGTGCCCGCCGAGTGCTGGCGGATCGTCGCCGACCGCTGGTCGACGGGGGTGACGTGGTGGACGCGGGCGTAGTTGTTGACGCCCTGGCGGGCCCGCCAGTAAAGCGAGGCGAAGAGCACCTCCTGGCCGTGCTTGATCGCGACGGCGCCGTTCTCCTCGTCGGTGAAGACGAAGTCGGGGCTGTCCCAGCCGGTGGGCAGCCGGTTGGGGCGGGCGGCGAGCGTCTGGAAGTCGTCCCAGTCGCGGGAGACCAGGCGCAGTGCGTTGAGGCCGACCCGGGTCCAGTTGTAGGTGGCGATCAGCTGGAGCTGCGGGTAGAGCTGGCCGTCGTCCACCATCTCCTGGGTCCAACCGACGAGGTCGGGGTCCTTGAAGACGGCGGCGGACATCAGCGGGTGGGAGTCCCAGGCGGTACGGGAGGCGTAGGCGATCGCGCCGGGGTAGACCTCGTTGCGCCAGCCGATGACGGTCTCGGTGCGGGAGACCCGGGCGTTGTCGCCGTCCACGTCCACGACCCGGAAACGGCCGCGCGCCTTGACCATCTTGATCATCTGCTCGCGCAGCTCGGGGGCCTCCTGGCCGCTGTGGCCCCGGGTCACCGACTCGTACATCATGACCAGCCAGTCGGTGACCTCGCCGTAACTGCCGACGTAGCCCAGCTCGCGGGTCAGACCCGCCTCGGTGACCTGGTAGTAGTCGGCGCCCAGCGGCTTGGTTGGGTTGCCGTCCGCGTCCTCGGGGCCGAGGTAGGGCACCATGCCGATGGACTGGTAGAGGTAGTCGCGGGCCTTGGCCTCAGGCAGGGCGAGGTCCGGGTCGAGCAGCCCCAGGCCGCGGTTGGCCTGGTAGATGCCGATGGCGCAGATCTGGGCCTGGTTGGAGTAGTGCGGGAAGTGCTGCCGCCAGTAGTCGCGGCTGGTCTGCAGCATCGTCTTGTACGCCGCCCGGCGCACCGGCTGTTCCGCGGCTTCGGCGGCTGGGGCGATGAGGTCGATGTCGTCGAACCAGGCGCTGCCGGGGCCGGCCAGGCGCAGATGGAACTCGACCTGGGTGGCGCCGTCGGGGGTCGCGATGTCGAGGGAGACGTACTCCCAGTCATGGGTGCCGGTGGTGGAGTACTGCTTGTGGTCGCTCCCGACCAGGCTGCCGCTCGCGTTGTAGAACAGCGGGTCGATGTGGGCGCCGAGGCCGGTGACGCCGTCGGTCCTGATCCACGCGCCATAGGTGTAGGTGCCCGAACCGACCTGGATCCTGGGGGTGGCGTAGACGTAGCTGTAGCCGGCGGAAGCGGTCGCGGTGAGCTTGAGGGAGGCGGAGCCGGAGCGGGAGACGGTGGTGTCACGGGCCCAGGTGCCGCCACCACTGGTGGCCCAGCTGGGCTTGGCCCAGTGGTCGGGGGTGGCGCCGCCGCTCTCGAAGCCGGGATTGCGCAGTTCGGTGGGCTTGACGAGGGTGACGGAGTCGAACCAGGCGCTGCCGGGGCCGGTCAGGCGCAGGTGGAGCTCCATCTGGGTGGCGCCAGTCGGGGTCGCCAGGTCGACGGAGACGTACTCCCAGTCATGGGTGCCGGTGGTCGAGAACACCTTGTGGTCGCTGCCGACCAGAGTGCCGCTCGCGTCGAAGAACAGCGGGTCGATGTGCGCGCCCGCGCCGGTGACGCCGTCGGTCCTGATCCAGGCGCCGTACGTGTAGGTGCCGGAGCCGACCTTGGTCCTGGGGGTGGAGTAGACGTAGCTGTAACCGCCGGCGGCGGTGGCCGTGAGCTTGAGGGAGGCGGATCCGGTGCGCGAGACCGTGGTGTCGCGGGCCCAGGTGCCGCCACCGCCGGAGGCCCAGGTGGGCACGGCCCAGGAGGTGGGAGTGGTGCCGCCGTCCTCGAAGCCGGCGTTGGCTATCTCGTACGGGGAGCCGGTGACCTTTGCGTCGAGCCGGTCACCGAGGTGCTCCCAGAGCAGGTCCAGGCACAGCCCGACCCGGCCGAAGCCTTGCCACTGCTGGTCCGAGCCGGTGAGCACGGTCGCGTCGGACTGCCAGGCCATATAACGGCCGTCGATCGCCTGCAGCACACGCTCGACGGCGGCGTCCTGCTGATAGGCGGGGCTGCCGGACCACAGATAGCCCTCGGCGAGCGACTGCATCGCCCAGCCGTCCATAGCGGCGGGAGTGGCGGTGGTCAGGTAATTCGTCTGTTCCTTCTGGACCCGGGCCTTGACTGCATCAAGCACCTCCGCGCCGGTGGTACGCGCCACGGGCACCGGAGCCGCACCCTGGACCTCGCCGCGGGGCGGGGCGAAGCAGGGATCGGTGTGGGTGTAGAGGCGGTAGATGCCACGCGAGGGCGTGGTCTGGTTGCGGTACAGCTGCGCCTGGTTCTGGCCGTAGGACCAGATGCGGCCCATCGAGCGGATCTCCAGGCTCACTGTCTCCTTGCCCGCGGTGAGCTTCTCCGGCAGCGGCAGGGTGTGGAAGAAGAAGCGGCCCGGGGTGCGGGGCGAGGTGTCGAGGATGTCGAGGCTGTCGACCGCGCCCTCGTCCTGGTAGCCGATCTGAAGGCCCTCGCAGAAGAGCTGCAGCCGCCAGTTGTTGGAGCCGAAACCTGCCTCGGTGGCGGTGGAGTCGTGGTCGTCGCCCCAGAGCCGGACCGTCACGTAGGTGGTGCCGGTGGGGCTGACCTTGACGTCGAAGGTGAGCGTGCCGCCCCAGAACGAAGCCGTGTCGGTGGGGTTGAGCACCCGGGCGCTCTGGCCGAGACCGCCGGTGACGGTGTCGGAGAGCGTGGCGTCGAGGTTGTGTGCGGCCTCGGAGGCCGAGTCACCGAAGATAACGAGGTCAAGGGGCTCGCAGGCGGCTGCCGAGGCCGTTGATGCGGCAGCGGAGCCCGGTTCGACCGGCGTGACAGCGGCGGCGGGTGCGCTGCCCAGCCAGCCGAGGCCGACTGCGGCGCCGGTGGCGCCTGCGCACTTCAGAACCTCACGTCGTCGTGGGGCCGTGGACATGGCTGTGCCTCTCGTCGGGCTTTCGCGAAAGCTATTTGACGCTGCCGACCAGCACGCCGCTGCGCCAGTACTTCTGCAGGGCGAACATGAAGACGGCGAGCGGGATGATGGACAGCAGTGATCCGGTCAGGACCAGGGTGTTCATGTTGATGCCGGACTGGGACTGCTTCTCCCACGCGAACAGGCCGAGGGTGACGGGGAAGGAACGTTCGCCGTTGAGCATGAACAGGGGGAGGAAGAAGTTGTTCCAGATGCCGACGAAGTCGAGCATGAAGATGGTGATGGCCCCCGTGGTCATCAGCTTCAGCGAGATCGACCGGAAGATTCGCAGCTCGCCCGCGCCGTCGATGCGGGCGGCCTCCAGCAGTTCGGCCGGCACCGAGCTGTCGGCGTAGACCTTGCCGAGGTAGACGCCGAACGGGTTGACGAAGTACGGGATCAGCACCGACCAGACGGTGTTGGTGAGTCCGATCTGGGCGAAGAGCAGATACAGCGGCAGGGCCAGCAGGGTGCCGGGCAGTAGCGAGGCGCCCACGATCGTGCCGAAGATCGCGCCCCGGCCCCTGAAGTCGAACTTCGCCAGGCCGTAGCCGGCCGCCACCGAGATCAGCGTGGAGCCGAGCGCGCCGACGCCGGAGTAGAGGATCGAGTTGCCGATCCAGCGGGCGAACAGGTGGTCGTGGTAGACCCAGATGTCGTGGAGGTTGTCCGTGAAGTGGTTGGCGGAGAACCACAGGCCGAAGGTGGAGTAGAGGTCGCTCTGGTTCTTGGTGCTGGAGACCAGCAGGAACCAGGTCGGCGCCAGGGAGTACAGCACGAACAGGACCAGCAGACCGGTCGTGACGATCTTTGCCCGCAGGCTCGGGGCCATCGGGGACTTGATGGTGGTGGCGGTGCTCACTTGGCCCCCCGGTTCGTGAAGCGGAAGTACGCGAGGGCGAGCACGCCGGTGACCAGGGCCAGGATCAGCGACTGGGCGGCGGCGTACTGGTACTCGCCGGTCTGGAAGGCCTTGAAGTAGATGGTGAGCATCGGGGTGAAGTCGGTGTTGATCGACTCCGGTGCCACCTGGCGCAGGATCAGTGGTTCGCCGAAAAGCTGGAGCCGGGCGATGACCGAGAACATGCCGGTCAGGACCAGGATCCCGGTGATGTTGGGCACCTTGACCGACCAGGCGATCCGCCACTCCCCGGCGCCGTCCAGGTGCGCGGCCTCGTACATCTCGCGGGGCAGCGACTGGAGTGCGGCGGAGATCAGGATCATGTTGAACCCGATGCCCTGCCAGGTGAGTACGTTGCCCAGCGCCAGGTAGGTGGTGACGCCGCCGAAGAAGTTGAAGTCGGCGCCGGCCCTGCCCAGTACGTCGTGGATCGGGCTGCCGGTCGGGCTGTAGAGGAACAGCCAGATGAGTGTGGAGACCACGGTCGGGATGACGTAGGGGATCAGCAGCGCCGAGCGGAGGAACCGCACGGCGCGGGCGGCCACGCTGTCCAGGAGCAGGGCCATCAGCAGCGAGATGCCCAGCATCACCGGGATCTGCACGGCCCCCAGCAGCACCACCCGGACGATGCTCGACCAGAACGAGCCGTCGGAGAACGTGTCGGCGAAGTTGGCGAACCCGGTGAAGACCGTCCGGGTCGGGCCGAAGCCCAGGCCCGAGCTCTTCTTCTGGTACAGGCTCTGGTAGACGGCGTAGCCGATGGGGATGACGTACGTCGCCAGGAAGCCGGCCAGGAAGGGCAGGGTGAACAGCAGCCCTTTGTACGCTCCCCGCGCTCGTGCGGGTCGCGGGGCGGCCCGCTCGGTCACGGGGGCGGGGGGTGCGGCGCTGCTGCGTCGCAGGGCGGTGGACACGGATCTCTCCTACGGTCGGGTGCGCTGTTCGTCGAGCCGGCACCGGCGTCGCCGGGCGTCAGGCCCTGGCTCGGGGCGGTGGCGTCAGTTCGCGGCGGATGCGTTGATGCCCTTGCTCTTGAGGTCGGAGAGGGTCCACGACTGGAGGTGGGTGAGCATGTCCTTGACGGTCATCTGCTTCTTGACGACCTTGCCCCAGTCCTTCTGCATCTCCGCGAACATGTCGGCGTAGTCGGGGCCGTACTGCCACTGGTCACCCACCCGGGACGCGGCGGTGGTGATGATCTGGGCGCTGTCGGACTTCCCGTTGAACATCTCGGTCGGGATGATCTTGTCGACGTACGGGGTGACGTCCTTGAGCGCGGGGAACAGGCCGGACTTGGACTTGGGGTCGGTCAGCGTGGTGACCGACTCCTTGCTGCTGCTCAGCCAGGCCGCGAACTGGGCTGCGCGGTCCGGGTACTTGCAGCCCTTCAGTACGGCGGTGGTGTCGAAGAAGCTGGAGGTGCGGGGCGCGGCGGTGTCGAACAGCGGGGCGTCGGCGAGCTGCCACTTGCCCCTGGACTTGGGGAAGTTGGTGTCGTAGATCGGCAACTGCCAGGTGGAGGTGGTCATCAGGATGGTCTTGCCGAGGTCCCAGGTCTTGAAGACACCCGGGTCGGCGTAGGAGGCGTTGGATGCCAGGTTGTGGTCGATGAGCTGCTGGACCACGTCTCCGGCCTTGAGGGCCGCGGGGGTCGTGAAGCCGATCTTCCACTGGTCGCCGTCCACCTTGTACCAGGAGGCACCGGCCTGCCAGGACAGATCCACGAGGGTGCTCGGGTCTTCTCCGGCCATGTTGAAGATCTTGATGTTCTTGTTCTTCTTCTGGATCGCGATGCCGTCCGCGATCAACTCGTCCCAGGTGGCCGGGGCCTTGGTGATCCCGTACTTCTGGAACAGGTCCGCGCGGTACGCGGTGAACAGCGGGGACGAGCCCATCGGGATGCCATACGTGGTGCCGCCCGGGCTGACCGAGTTCCACGCGGCGGTCGTGTACGCGCTCTTGTACGAGGCGGCCGTCTTGCTGATGTCGGTGAGCAGGCCGTCGGCGGCGAACGTCGCCAGGTCCTGCCCGTCCATCTTGGACAGACACGGTGCGGTGCCTGCCTTCACCGCCGCGCGCAGCTTCTGGTAGACGGTGTCGCCGGCCTCCTGCGAGAACTCCACCTGTGTGTCGGGGTGGGTCTTGTTCCAGGTCTTGACCTGAGCCTCGATCCCCTCGGTCCAGCTCCAGAACTGCAGCTTGACCTTGCCCTTGGTGCTCTGCTGGGCCCCGGCGTCCGCGTCGCCGCCGCTGGAGCAGGCGGCGAGAACAAGACAGAGGGAAGCGGCCGCGGCCGACGAGACGAAGGTTCTGGCACGGAAGGTGGTCATCGGTCCTCCACAGGGGACAGGACGGCGCGTGCGGTGTGGGGGCCGGGCGGCGCGGTGGTCAGCGAGGCAGGGGACGAGATGCCCTGCCCGTGAATGGGAAGTAACCGTTTGCTGGGTGGACCGTAAGTCGCGAGTGACTGGATCCACAAGAGGCGAGGCCGGATTGTTTCGTCGAACTTTCAAACGAGTTACCTTGCGTACGCTCTGATCTGCACCGACGTGAAGGTGGGCGGCTTTAGGGGGTGGCTCCCGATGCGTTGCCGCGACCTCCGCCGAAGCCATTGACCTGCGGCCGGATTCGTCTCTAGCGTGGAATACGTTTACTGAAACCGGTCACTTCCCGCCTCGAAGCAGGAGCCCCATGCCCAGCTCACAACTGCCCTCGGCCGTGTTCGCGATGAACCCGGTGCACCTGCCCGAGCTCTTTCCGCCTCACCTGATGGCACGCCTGGGGGAACTGGTACGGATCGACTCCGCGCTCGTCGTCCAGGACTTCACCGACCCGGCCGTGCAGGCGGCGTTGGCCGAGACCGAGGTGTTGATCACCGGATGGGGCTGCCCGCACATCGGCGCCGAGGCGCTGGCCGCCGCTCCCCGGCTGCGTACCGTGCTGCACGCGGCGGGCAGTGTGCGCAGTCTCGTCGGGGACGAGGTGTGGCAACGCGGGGTCGCCGTCTCCAGCGCGGTGGAGGCCAACGCACTGCCGGTGGCGGAGTACACCCTCGCCGCGATCCTGCTCTCCGGCAAGGATGCCTTCGGCCTGCGCGAACGCTTCCAGGCGGAGCGCGTCTACCCGGCTGCCACCGACCATGCGGGCATGGGTAATCTCGGTCGGCGCATCGGGGTGATCGGCGCTTCGCGGGTCGGCCGCCGGGTGCTTGAGCTCCTGCGCCCCTTCGACTTCTCGGTCGCGCTCTACGACCCGTACGTGGACGAGAGCGAGGCGGTCGCCCTCGGCGTCGTACACCTGGGCCTGGAGGAGTTGCTGCGCACCAGCGACATCGTCAGCCTGCACGCTCCCGACATCCCGCAGACCTACCGGATGCTCGACCGCGACCGGCTGGCGCTGATCAGGGACGGCGGCGTACTGATCAACACCTCGCGAGGCGCCCTGATCGATCCCGAGGCGCTCACCGACGAGCTGGCCAGCGGGAGGATCAGCGCCGTACTCGACGTCACCGAACCGGAGCCACTGCCCGCAGAGTCCCCGCTGTACCGACTGCCCAACGTCTTCCTCACCCCGCACATCGCCGGATCGCTCGGCAACGAACTGGAACGACTCGGCCGTACGGTCGTCGACGAACTCGCCCGCCTTGCCTCCGGTCTCCAGCTTGCCCACGAGGTCCGCCGGGCCGATCTCGTGATCAGCGCCTGAGCCACCCTGTCCGGCGTACCGGGCTCTGGCCCAACTCCCTCCTCCATCGCACAAGTCGACCCCTCGGTGAACTCACGTTCGCCGAGGGGGCGCAGGCATGTTCGTGGCACGCGCGACTCAGGCCGGTACGTCCAGGTCGGGGCCGAAGGACAGCAGCACCGCCGACTGCTCGGCGGGGAGGTGGACTCGTAGACTCCGCTCCCGGTCGTCCCAGTCGTACGTCGGTCGCGGCCCCGCCTCGAACACCACACGCGGCCGGCTGCAGGCGTCGGCCCACGGCAGTCGCACAGTCACGTTCTCGGGCGCTCCTTCCCGGCGCCACAGGGCCAGCAGCGTCCTGTCGCCCGGTTCGCCGGTGTCTTCCGTGGTCAGTGCCAAGGCGATCCAGCCGTCACGCCAGCCGGGCAGGCCGAGAGGCCAGCGCGGCCAGGTGCCCGCGAGCAGGAAGCGGTAGGACTTGTACGCGTCCACGGCCCGGCGCACCAGGGCCGCCTGCCCCGGCGTCAGGAGATCGGGACGGCCGCTGAGGTGGATGCGGCCGAGCATCGCCGAGACCATCACCATCCCGAGTTCGGCATCACTGTGTTCCGGCAGCGGGTACGCCCAGATCGCGCCCTGCTCCGGGGTGACAGCGGTGGGTGCCGCGGCGGCGATGGCGGGCAGGAGACGGAAGTCCTGCTGGTCGGTGACAGAGTGGATCGGCAGCCGGGACAGTACGGCGTGGTCGGTGCGGCTGCCTCCAGCCGCGCAGCTCTCCAGAACCAGGTCGGGATGCCGGTCGAGGACGTCGTCGAGCCAGTTCAGGTAGGCGCGGTTGTGGCCGAGCAGCCCGTCACCAGGGCTGTCGGTACCCGTTGGCCCGTCGGTGCCCGCGCCGATGTCGATGTTGTAGTCGAGCTTGAGGTAGCCGATCCCGTAGTCGTGCACCAGGCGGTCCACGACCGCGTCGAGATGAGCCCGCGCCGCCGGATGGCGCACGTCGAGCTGGTGGCGGCCCCACTCCACCAGGCGGACGCCGTCCCGCCGGAAGAAAGCCTCGTCGGGCAAGGCGGAGGCGACCGGGCTGCGTACGCCCACGACCTCCGGTTCGAGCCACAGCCCAGGGACCATCCCGGCGTCACGGATGTGGTCCAGCACCTCGTTCAGCCCGCCGGGGAAACGCGAGGCCGACTCCCTCCACTCGCCGACCGCGTCCCACCAACCAGGCACCCCGCCCGGACCGACGGCACCGGGCGGCTCGGCGTCGTACCAGCCGGCGTCGATGCAGAAGTACTCGGCACCGGCGGCCGCGGCCGCGTCCACCAGTGGGAGCAGGGCCTTGGTGCTGGGCTCGCCCATCAGGCTGTTCATGAAGTCGTTGAAGACCACGGGAAGGCCCTGGTGGTCGGGGTGCGGCCGCCGGGTGGCGCGGCGGTGCCGGGTCATGGCGGTGAGCGCGGCCTCCAGGCCTCCCACGGGGACGAAGGCGGCCGAGGCGGGCACGGTACGGAAGGACTCGCCGGGGGCGAGAACGTGTCGCCACTGGTGCTCGCGGTCGGTCGGCCCGGACAGGGCCAGATACACGTCGTCGAAGCGATCGGCGACCTCGGCGTGCCAGGACCCGTTGTGCTCGATCTGCCACAACAGCGCCCGGCCGGTCCGGGTCTCCTCCAGGCAGCCCATCGGCAGGTGTTCGGAGGAGGACCAAGAGCCGGTACTGGTCACAGCGATCCGGTTCTTGGAACCGGTCTGGCCGAAGGACACCATGCCCACGTCATTGAGCCCGCGCTCGGCGAGAGCGGCCCTGGACCAGCGATATTCGCCGCTCCACGGATTGGCCGCCAGCCACAGGGCCAAACCGTCCTCCCAGCGTTCGCCGTCCCCGAGGTGGCGGGCGAGGTTGGAGTACGCGAAGGAGGAGACGTACTCCAAGGTGACCGGATGGTCGCCGGCATTCTCCAGGTGCGCCTCGGTACGGAGAACCGGGATGCCCTCGCGCAGCGCGCAGACTGCGGTGACACGCAGGCCGGTGGCCTCGTCGGTCATCCGTACGCTAAGAGTACGTACGTCACCGCCGCTGTGCCGCTCGTGGACCTCTTCGTGGTCGGTGTAGCGCAGGGCGAGCGATGCTGCTCCGTCCACATGGCGCTTGCCCGAGGTGCCGAGACGCCCGCTCCCCGCGGTCTGGATCTCGACCAGCGGAAGGGCGCGGTGCATGAGCAGGGCGCACAGTTCGGGTTCATGCGCTGGATCGGGCAGCGCGGCCGCGTCGCCCGCTGCCAGCAGCCGTACCGGACCGGCTGTATCGAGGGACAGGATCAGGGACAGCTCGTCGGTTCCCCAGCGCAGGTGGGTGACGGACACAGTGGCAACTCCGGAGACGTCAGTAAACGATTACTGTTCGGAGACGGTAGTTTGCGCACCAGCCGACCACAAGTGGCATCACTTGCAGTAACGTCGAGCCGTGACGGACAACGGAAGCAGTGCTCCAACGAGCTCTGGACCCAGGCAACCCCGCAGGCGCCGACGCGGCAGTGGCCCGAGCGACGGGCCCAGCACGATTCGTGATGTCGCCGTGAAGGCGGGCGTCTCAGTAGCAACCGTTTCCCGAGCACTCGCCGGGAACTATCCGGTCTCCGAGGCCACTCGCGCCCGGGTCATGGCGGCGGTCGAGTCCCTGCACTATGTGGTGAACGTCCACGCCAAAGCCCTCTCCGGCGGAGTCGCGGGCCCCATCGCCATGGTTCTGCAGGACATCACCGGACCCTCCCTGGCCCACGTCGCGGCAGGGGTGGAGCAGGAGGCGGCAGAACGCGGCAGGCTCAGTCTGGTCTGCGTCACCCACAACGACCGGCACCGGGAGGACGACCTGGTGCAGCTCATGCGCGAGCAGCACGCGGCCGCGGTGGTCCTCGTCGGAGGAGCGGTGATCGACGACGCTTATCACGAGCGCATGGCGGAGTACGCCAAGGCGTTGGACGCGGCCGGCTCCCGCCTGGTGCTGTGCGGCCGACCGCCATTGACGTCCAGCCTGCCGGTGACGGTGGTGGACTACGACAACCGCGGAGGCGCCTTCCAAGCCGTCGACCACCTCCTCGGCATGGGACACCGGCGCGTCCTGTTCCTGGGCGGCGATCCCCTCATGAGCAGCGCCGAACAGCGCCGGACCGGATACCGCCAGGCTCTGCGGGCGCACGACGTGCCCTACACCGAGGAACTGGACGTCTCCGGGGCGTACACCCGGGTTTCCGGCTATCAGCGGACCCGGGCCGCGCTGGAGCAGGGGCTGGATTTCACGGCGATCTTCGCCGGCACCGACATGGTTGCCGTGGGCGCTCTGGCCGCGCTGCGTGAGGCGGGTCTGTCCGTGCCCGCCGACGTGTCCCTGGTCGGTTTCGACGACGTGCCGTTCGCCACCGATCTGACCCCCGCGCTCACCACCGTTCGGGTGCCCTACGAAGAGCTCGGACGCACCGCGGTCCGCCTGGCGCTGGAGCGGGAGAAGTCTCTCGCCGACGACCACGTCGTGCTGAGTACGCAACTGGTGATCCGGCAGTCGGCGCGGCCGCCAGGGGCGCGTCCCGTCGACCGAGCACGTCGGTCTTCATGAGACTCCGGCGGCTGCCCGGAGTCGCACCATTGAGCTGATTCCAACTTGAAAAGCTGGCGGTCATGGGCCTGGAGTGAGCGAGCGATCGGGCGCTCGTGGTGGAGGCCGAGGGTCAGGGGCGGTTCAGACCCCACGTCTGCAGGGCGTATGGCCGCCCCTTCTCCTCGCCCGTGATCAGCGGCATGTCGAGCAGTTGGAAGCCCGCCTTGGTGGCCACGGCGACGCTGGCGGCGTTCTCAGCCTCCAGCTCCAGGATCACCTGCCCCGCGCCCAACTGCTCGAAGGCGTACGCGGCCATCACCCGCACCGCCCGCGCGGCCAGCCCCTGGCCGCGGTGCGCCGGGCCGACCACGTAGCCGAGCTCCGTGCCCTCGGGGCACGCCGCAGCATCACCTCGCCGAGCAGTGCGCCGCCGTCGACGGTGATGGCGAGCAGGATGACCGTGCCCTCCGCCCGCAGCCGCCGGTCCCGGTCCAGCCGTGCGCGGGCGGCCGCTTCGTTGAAGGGGGAGACGATCGGTGTCCAGTGCGCGATGTCGGAGTGGTCAAACAGCGCCGGCATCGCGGCCAGGTCCGCCTGCGTCCAGTCGCGCAGGACAAAGACCCTCCCCCGAGAGCTCGATCCGCTCGGGAAAGGACGACGTGGTGCTGTTCATGGTTGGGGACCTCCCTGGCCGCGTTCAGGACGAGGCAGGATAACTAGCGAGAGGCAAAGGCTCGCCGGTATTTTCCGGGGCCTCTCACACCCCGGCCGCGGTGGTGTCTGCCAGTGACCCTTGCCAACCTGGTTGACCACGGCGTGAGTTGGTATGAGGTGTGTGCGGGAAGAGGTGAAGCTCCTGGTAGATGAGTTGTCGACCAAGAGCAACCTGTCCGCCCGGAGCTTCATGTGCTTGTCTACCGATCGGGGCTGGATCTGTCCAGCTCGACCTTGCGGTTCCTGTCCCGTCTGCTGGCCGCCCGACGTCTGGAGCTCGGGACGCGGTGGCGCCGGCTTCCGGCGGACCGGCAGGCCCTGCTGGTGCTGGCTCACCTGCGGTGTGGCCACACCTACGCCCAGCTCGCCGCCGGTTTCGGCGTCGGGACCAGCACGGTTGGCCGGTATGTGGCTGAGGCCGTCGATGTCCTGGCCGCTCTCGCGCCCGACCTCACCACTGCCATGCAGACAGTTTCGGGCAAGGCGTTCGTGATCCTCGACGGGACGCTGCTACCCATCGACCGTATTGCAGCCGCCCGCCCCTATTACTCCGGGAAACACAAGAAGCACGGGATGAACGTGCAGGTCATCGCCGATCCGTTCGGGCGTCTGCTGTGGGCCTCAACCGCGTTGCCCGGCGCGGTCCACGACATCCGCGCAGCCCGCATTCACGGCATCATCGACGCTCTGGCCGACGCCGGCGTCCCCTGCTGGGCAGACAAGGCTTACCAGGGCGCCGGCGGCACAGTGCGCGTTCCCTTTCGCGGCCGATGGGAGAAGCTGTCGGCAGGCCAGCAGGCCGTCAACAGCTCCCACGCCCAAATCCGCGCACTCGGCGAACAGGCCGTGGCCACCCTCAAGACCTGGCGAATTCTGCGCAAGCTCCGATGCAGCACCACCCGCATCACCGCACTCGTCCAAGCCGTCCTCACCCTCCACCTCAACACCTCAGGCTGAGGTTGGGAAAGGCTGAGTGGTCGCTGACATGGAAGAACGCACTTTTTAGTGACTGGGAAACCTGATGGTGACCAAATAGATCAAGGACCGATCCGAGGAAGCAGACCTCAGGCGCGCGGACTCATTGGCGCGAGAGATCTTCTCCGACGTCGCCAACAAGTGGGCATTCCTGATCATCGGGTCTCTCGGTGAACGCACCTTGCGATTCAGCGAACTGCGGAACGAGATCGAAGGCATCAGCCACAAGATGCTTACTCAGAACCTGCGCATGTTGGAGCGTAACGGCCTGGTCGAGCGCAGCGTGCACCCCACCGTTTCCGCCGCGTGTCGAATACACCCCTTGACTGCGGCACTATCCGGGCGAGCGCTCCGTGGAGGAAGCTGCGCCTGGGCATTGCCGGAATGTCGGCAAGGTCGAGTCTTCATCAGACCTGTTGTCGGGGCCAGGACGGAGAGGTCGGCAGCATGGCAACCCAACGGCTTTCACGCAGTCTCACGCCACTGGAAGGAGAGTCGCTGTCCGGATTTTTGCTGCGCACCGCATACCGACTTGAGCGCTCTCCCGCCCGGGTCGCTGAGCTGGTCGGCCTGGCGTCGCGGCAGCGTCGGATTGCCCACGCGTATCTTCGGGCCATGCCTGAAGGGGTGATCCGGGAATTCGCCTTAACCGCGCGCCTGACAGAGCGCGAAGCCGATGCTCTGACCTTGAGGAGATTTATTCAGACGTATCCGCCGCTCAGAAAGATCCGGACGGACAGCAGAACTATCGGTAACAGTGCCGCAGTCAATTGGGCTGTTGCTGGCTCCGGCCGGTTCTGCCCCGACTGCCTGCGAGGCGACGGCACAGCCGTTGAAGAAGCCTTCGGGGAAGCTTGGCAGTTAGTGTGGCATCTTCCAGTTATCTTCGCTTGTGTACAGCATCGGCGTCTGCTGGAACACCTCTGTCCGGCCTGTTGTCAACCGCTCGAGGTCGCACGTGGTAAGCGGAACAGCTTGATCAACAATCCCAGACTGGCCGGATTGCACCCCTTGCAGTGCCGTAACATTCTTACTCGTACGAGGGATAATCCGCTCCACTGCGCCAAGCGGATCCAGAGTGTTCCGTGCGGAATGCGACTTGACCGCGTGAGTCGAGATTCTGACAGCACTCTGCCAGACAGTGATCTGGATCACCTCCTTGCCCTGCAACTGCGCATCTTGGAGTACCTCTCGCCACAGGCCCAAGCCCGGGATGGGAGCGTCAGGCCTGACGGGTACTATTTCTCGGACTTGATCGCAACTGCCCATCTGATCAAGCTGACGTGGCCTCTGGGTGCTGAATTCCTTCCATCCGCCCGCCTGCAAGGCCTCGTCCAAGCATATGTGGAACCTTTGCTTGCGCAGATCACCGCCCAGCAACAGAACCAGCGGCAAAAGGCCGCGGATAATCGGGGAACGAAAATCGCTCCCAGTGACTCCGCGCTGTGTGGAGCTCTCCTCGCAGCAGCCGATGTGGCGCTGGGAAATCGTGAACTCCTTACGCTTCGACCTCGCGTACAGCCCTTGGCTCGGGAGGCATACCGCCGGGCAAGGAGCTACGCCGGCGGTATCTGTAGAAGCATCGACATCTCACCGGCTCTGGCCCGGGCCACCACGTGGCGCATCCATAGGATGCCTGTTTGAGCCGAGTTGCGAGCCGCGCTCTCGACTCGACACTACTTCCGAGTCGAAGAGATTCCATCATTCCTGCCTCTGGCATGGTTCGGTCAGCACTTTGCCGAATTTGTTGAGCGCCTACCGCGCTTTACCACCGCGATCGAACGGCACCTCCGGCGGGCCGCCTCGCTGCGGCTCGCCGAACTGAAGTCAGGTGCCACTTGGGACGACTGCGCACCAGCGGTGGGAATGCAGCCTGGGCTTGCTCGAAGTACCCTCAAACACCTCGGGCGCCAACTGGAGGCGCTCTGCCTTTGGCCAGCTTTCGAAGAGGCTGTCGAACAGATCGCGAAATACCTGGACACGACTTCTCAACGTATCGACTATGTCAACAGGCGCAGATGCTTAGCTTTCTGGCGTCTGCCGCTGGACGACTGGCTCACTATGAGTGACGGGCTTCCTGGACTGGAGAGACTAAGGGAGCAGGCGGGCCCGACAATGGGCTCGGCCCTAGTCTGGGCTGAAGTGACTGAAGGAGAGCGCATGCACAGTCCGGTAGTGCTCGACCTTCGGGATTCTGGGGAGGATAGGCGGGCGCTCTGTGCACTCCTGTACCGGATGGGCAACGGAGCGAGAGGACCGAGCCTAAGGTTGCGTCGGCGACTTCACTTGTATGCCGAACGCCTCGCGACTTCTTGTGACCAGAACCATGAACCGGCGGTCTCGGTGCGTGAGGTCATCCGTGACGAAGAAGCTGTAGCCGCTGGTGTCATCCAGGAGGAGGGGCCACAGGCGAATTTCGATGCGACGTCACGTGTTGCAACACTGAACCGTACAGTTCGCGAGTTGGGGGACCCCGTAGGGCAGATGGCGCCGGACCATCTGTGGGAGCTGTTCCAGCGCGTGGTCCCGTCGGCATCCGACCAGGCACGCAAGGCGACATCCCGACGCATCGGCGACCGAGAGGCCCTGGCCGCGATTGTGTTCGCTTCGACCTCAGGGTGCGCGTGGCCACTACTCCCATCCGGATTCGGGCTCTCGGGCGGAACCGCTCTCCAGAGGTTCATCGAGTGGTCCGAAGCTCATGTCTGGACGGAACTGCGTCAACTACTCCGTGACGCGACTGGACGCCAGGGTGACCTGGACTGGTCGCGACACGCCATCGACGCCGTGAGCATGCGAGCAAGCAAGAGAGAGCGCAGACGGTGCTGAATCGTATCATTTCTGCCAAAATGACCCGGAAATCGGCTCAGTCGGCACCGCTGGGTGGTCGAGAGAACGGTGTCCTGGCTGGCTGCCGGTGCCTCCGTCGCCGCTACGAGCGCACGGCCGAACACTTTCTCGTCTTCGTTGGTATCGCCTCCGCCCTCACTACCGACGACTGGCCGCCGAGTTCAGGCCTGAGCCGGTTCTGCTGCACCTCGAAACAGACCAGCCCCATCGAGTTCGCGAGGTCTGGCGCCTACGTCGACGCTTCCTCGGCCATGCTCCAGCTCATCCCGAAGTAGATGACCGGGCCACTTGTATTGCCGATCAGAGGACCGCTTGACCAGGGCGAGGTCTTTTCATCGTCCTCGGTGAGGTCGCGCCACCGCTCAAGAGGCGCGGCGACGTAGGCAGCGATGCGTTCGGACGGAGGCTCCTCTACCTCGCCGTCGTCCGTGACGCCCATGACCCAGGTGTCGCGCCGGAACGCCGGTCGCTCGACCATGCCGACGGCTGGTGTCCACGAACTGCGCATACTGGCACGAGCGGTACGGCTTGTCGTGCAGCACAGCTCCTCGCCTCGCAGGAACATGGCGATGTGGCTGCCGCGTTCATATCAAGGGCCGTTGCCGCCGAAGATCTCTGGCCCCGCTATGGCGACACACGCCTCATGACCTGCTCTGTACCAAAATGCCAACTATTTCGCTTATTCTGCGGCTCCGGCCGCTGAAGCTACTTGGCATCAGTGCAGGTCGTGAACGTGGCCTGGTGCCAACTAGCGAGCCCGGTCACATGTGTTGCGATCGGCGGGCGTTCACCGCACCGGAAACTCCTTGGCGTTCATTGCGGCAGCAGTTCGTCGGCCCGTTCGGCGACCTCATGCCGTAGGGCGGTCCATATGGCGCGTACGGCGGGGTGCGTCACGGCCTCGCGGCGGACGGCCAGGGTGATGGGGAGCCGGATGTCGATCTCGTCGGCGAGTAGTCGGCGCAGTTGTGTCCGCCGGGTCAGGAAGGCCGGCAGGACGCCGATGCCGGCGCCCTGCCGGGTGGCTTCGAGCTGGGCGAAGACGTTCGTCGAGGAGAAGGCCGGGGTCATGCCGGGAAGGTGGCGTTCGATGTCGAGGTCGCCGACCTGCAGCATCGACTCGATGTAGAAGATGAGCGGGTGCTCGCGCAGCTCGGCCGCCGTCTCCGGCCGGCCGTATTCGGTGAGGTAGTCGTCACTGGCGTAGAGCCCCAGCGTGTAGTCGGTGAGGTGCTCGGTCACCAGGCGGCTGCTGGCGGGAGTGCCGATGACGAGAGCGAGATCGAAACCGGACGGGCGCAGGGCGAGCTGGCGTGTCGCGGTGATGAGTTCGACCTGGAGCCGGGGGTGCCGGCGGCGTACCCGTACGAGGGCGGGTGTGGCGAAGGCGGTGCCGAAGCCGTCGGGCGCGCTGACGCGCACCGTGCCGTGCAGGGACGGCGAGTCCTGGCCCGCCACGGTGTCGACGACGCGGTCGATGGCCTCCTCGATCGCGCGTGCGTTCTCCGAAACGGCTCTGCCGATGTCCGTCAGGGTCCATCCCTCAGTGCCCCGTTCGATGAGGCGCATGCCGATGTTCTTCTCCAATGCCGCGATTCGGCGGGACACGGTGGTGTGATCCACGCCGAGTGCGTCGGCGGCGGTCACCAGGCGTCCGGTACGGGACAGCGCGAGCAGGTAGCGCAGATCGTCCGCGCGGAGTTTGCGCGGATCGACGGAGCTATGGGAGCCAGCCGGCTGCGGGGCGGGGTTCTCGTCCGGGGAGCGGGGGTGCACGGCCCGACCGTATCTGCATTTCTGCACAGTGGGTGTGCGCCACTGGTGGTTGATTGCACACGGTGCGGGACTGCAAAGTCAGGGCAGTGGGCGCGACGCCCCGCCGTTCTTGCCGAAAGGGCCGCCATGGTTGCCAGCCTTTCCCTCCCGCGGATCCTGCGTGTCGGCGGCGGTGCCGTCGGCGAGCTGGGTGACGTCGTCCGGGAGCTGGGCCTGCGCCGACCGTTGCTGGTGACGGACGCGTTCCTCGCCGGGACCGGTGCGGCGGAACGACTGATGGCGACGCTGAGGGATGCCGGACTGCAGCCGCGCCTGTTCGCCGGCACCGTCCCGGATCCGACGACCGACTCGCTCGACGCGGGCCTGGCCGTGCTGCGGGAACACGGGGCGGACTCGGTGATCGGATTCGGCGGCGGCAGCCCGATGGACACCGCCAAGGCCCTCGGCCTGCTGGGCGTCCAGGGCGGCCGGATGCGGGACCACAAGGCCCCGCACACCAGCCTCGGCCCGGCGCTCCCGGTGATCGCAGTCCCGACGACCGCGGGCAGCGGCTCGGAGGCCACTCAGTTCACCGTCATCACCGACAGCGCCACGGACGAGAAGATGCTCTGCGCGGGGCCGGCGTTCCTGCCGGTCGCCGCCGTCGTCGACTTCCAACTTACGCTGTCGATGCCGGCCCGGCTGACCGCCGACACCGGCGTCGACGCGCTCACCCATGCCGTCGAGGCGTACGTGAGCCGCAAGGCCAATCCGTTCTCCGACGGCCTTGCCCTGAACGCGATCCGGACCATCGGCCATCACCTCCGCCGCGTCTACGCCGACGGGGGAGACCTCGAGGCCCGCGAGGCGATGATGCTCGCCGCGACCCAGGCCGGCATCGCCTTCTCCAACTCCAGCGTGGCGCTCGTGCACGGCATGAGCCGTCCGATCGGCGCCCACTTCCACGTCGCCCACGGTCTGTCGAACGCGATGCTCTTCCCCGCGGTGACCGCGTTCTCCGTGCCCGCCGCCGAGAGCCGGTACGCCGACTGCGCCCGCGCGCTGGGAGCCGCCACCGACGCCGACAGCGACTCCTCGGCCGCCGATAAGCTCGTGGAGGCGCTCCGAGCCCTGTGTCAGGATCTCGAGGTGCCCACCCCCCAAGCCCACGGCATCGGCAAGGACGAGTGGTTCCGCCTGTTGCCCCTCATGGCCGTGCAGGCACTCGCGTCCGGATCCCCCGCCAACAACCCCGTCGTACCCACCGTGGACGAGATCCAGGATCTCTACGCGCAGATCTACGCCTGATCCGGCGAGTGAGGAACGTGATGGCCACGACAGCAGGTCCGCGCGGTTGGCGAGGTGACGACCGATGACTGACACCGCAGCGGTCGAGATTCTCGCCGACGTCCATCGGGGCGTCGGCCGGATCCTGCTGAACCGGCCCAAGGCGCTCAACGCCCTGACGACCGGCATGGTCGCCGCCATCGACCGTGTGCTCGCCGGGTGGGAGCGCACGCCGCTGTCCGCTGTGGTGCTCGCCAGTACCAGCACGAAGGCGTTCTGCGCCGGTGGAGACATCCGTACGATCCGCGAGCACAGCCTCGCCGGGGATGCCGAGGCCAGTGAGCGCTTCTTCGCCTCCGAGTACCGGCTCAACGCCCGGATCGCCGAGTATCCCGTGCCGGTCGTGTCGCTCATCGACGGCGTGTGCATGGGCGGAGGCCTCGGTCTGTCCGTCCACGGCAGCTTCCGCGTCGTCACCGAGCGCGCGGTGCTGGCGATGCCGGAGACCGGGATCGGGTTCTTTCCGGACGTCGGGGCCAGCTACTTCCTGCCGAGGCTGCCCGGCGCGGTCGGCATGTACCTGGGACTGACCGGGCACCGGCTCGACGCGGCCGACGCCCTGTACACGGGTCTGGCCACGCACTTCGTCCCCGCGGACGGGCTCGACGCGGTCGGGGACGCCCTGGCCGACAACCCCGGCGCCCCGGTGGACGTCGTCCTGAACCGCCTTGCCGACCGTTCCCCGGTGGCGGGCAGCGGGCTGGCGGGGGTACGCGGGGACGTGGACTGGGCGTTCGGCGCGCCGGCCCTCGGTGAGATCGAGAAACGCCTGCGCCACCTCGACACCCCCTGGGCGGCAGCCGCGCTGGCCGACTTGGAGTCCGCCTCGCCGCAGAGCCTGGAGATCACTCACGCCCTGCTGGCCCGGGGCAGGCAGCACACGTTGCGCGAGTGCCTGGCCGCCGAACTCGCCCTCACGCGCACGACCATCCGCACGCCGGACTTCCTGGAGGGCGTCCGTGCGGCCCTGGTCGACAAGGACCGTACTCCCCACTGGCGACGTGCGTCGCTCGACGGACGGACGCTGCCGTCCTGAACATGTTTGCCCACGCATGCGTGGCGGTCCGTCCGCCGTGATCACACTCCTGACACGTTACGGGTGCGAGGGCTTGACCACGGCTCGGGGCGCCGTAGAGCTGTGTCGCGAGCCATTTGGCGTGCGGAATGGCACCGGGACGCCGACAGCGGCGGCTCTGCGCGACCGTAGTCGCCATCGGATCGCCGACGGCGTCGTCGCCCCTCCGGTGACCGTGCCGGACGGAGCGTCTGTGACCGGCACGGTCTCAGTTGTTGTAGGGCGCCATGGAGACCACGACCTTGCCGGCCTTGGTGCGGCCCTGCTCGACGTGCGCCATCGCCTCGAGCGTCCGGTCGAACGGGAAGGTGCTGTCGATGACCGGGCGGAGTTTCCCGCTGTCGTAGAGGGCGCCGAGTTTGCGCAGCTGGGAGCCGTTGGCCTGCATGAAGAAGAACTGGTAGCGCACGCCCAGCGCCTTGGCCTGCTTGCGCACCTTGCGGCTGAGCGTGTTCATGACCAGGCCCAGGAAGGAGGGGGCGCCGAGCTGCTTGGCGAAGCCGGCGTCCGGCGGGCCGACGACACTGATGGCCAGGCCGCCGGGCTTCAGCACGGTCAGCGACTTCTCGAGGTTCGCTCCGCCCAGGGAGTCCAGCACGAGGTCGTAGCCGGACAGCACCTTCGAGAAGTCTTCCTTGGTGTAGTCGACGACGACGTCGGCGCCGAGGCTCCTGACCAGCTTCTCCGTGTCGGTGCTCGTGGTCGTGGCGACGGTGGCGCCGAGGTGCTTGGCGAGCTGGATGACCGTGGAGCCGAGGCCACCGGCGCCGGCGTGGATGAGCACCTTCTGCCCCGGCTTCACGCGGGCGCGGGCGACGAGAATCTGCCAGGCGGCCAGGGCCACCAGCGGGACCGCGGCCGCCTCCTGGAGGGTGAGGGAGGCCGGCTTGGGTGCGACGTCGTCCATGTCGATCGCGATGAACTCCGCGAAGCCTCCGATCCGCAGGTCGCGCGGACGGGCGTAGACCTCGTCGCCGACTTCGATGCCGTGTACGGCGGAGCCGACCCGGGTCACGACGCCGGCCACGTCGTGGCCCAGCACGAACGGAGCCTTGTACTTCAGGATCTGCTTGAACTCCCCGTTGCGGACCATCTTGTCCAGCGGGTTGATGCTGGCGGCGCTCACTTTGACCAGGACGTCACGGTCTCCGACCGTGGGCTCGGGTACCACTGCGGCGCGCGCGCCGTCCTTGCCGTACTTCTCGACGACGAATGCCTTCATGTCGGCCGCCTTTCTGCGTGGGTTTGCCGGTGGTCGATCTGATTCTTCGGGCAGGTCCCCCTGCGCGCCCGTTTCTCGCGTACGGCCGGGTTGATGTGCTGATCATGACGCTACCTACTGAGTATAGAAAAGTAAACTCAGATGAGCTGAGATCACCCCCCCCATGGATGCGAGGACTGAAGCTCTTCGGGGCGCGGGCATGGACCCCCGTCCCGACCCGGACATGTCGAACTGCTCGATTGCCCGGACCCTTGAGGTCGTCGGTGGGAAGTGGACGATCCTGATCCTGTGTGAGGTCTGGTACGGCTCGTCCCGGTTCAGCGACTTCGAACGCGTCCTCGGCTGTTCTCGCAACCTCCTCGCGGCGCGGCTCCGGATGCTGGTGAAGGAAGGGATTCTGGCCACCGAGACCTCCAGGAAACCGGGCTCGCGGAGCCGGCCGAAGTACGAGATCACACCCAAGGGTGTGGATCTGGTCCCGGCGGTGATGGGGCTCCTGCGGTGGGGCGACCGTTGCCGCGCTGACCCGGAAGGCCCGGCCGGACTGTCGCGACATCGGGGATGGGGCGTGCACGTCGACGCCCAGATCCGCTGCGCACGGGGCCGCGCCGTGCAGGCGGAAGACATCGAGAGCGTCCCCGTCCCCGCATTTCGCATGGGGCTCGCCGAGTGAGCTGAGCGCGGTTGCGCCAGGTACTCCTGGTGATTCAGTCTGCCGGTGGGTTCAGGCCGTCGGGGTGTCGCCGCTCCGCCTGCTGCGAGCTTGGTGGGGGCGGACCTCGGTGCGGTTGTCGCGGCGGGACGTGGAGCGCCGGTGGCGGTTGCGGTCGGGGAGCGGTGCAGGAAGCGCAGGGCGCACATGCCCGCTCACCCGTGGCGCTGGCCCCAGCCGAATCCCCGTCTCAGGATTCCGGGTCAAGGCCCTGTGAGGTAGTCAGGGCTTTGTGGGTCGATTCCAGGATCTTCTCCGACAGTTCGGTGCCCGCTGTGGCCCGGGCAAGCAGGATCGCGCCGACCAGAGTGGCCACCATGGGAAGGCCGTCGTCGGCGTCCGCAGACAGCCACCCGGCGAATTCCTGGACTCCGGCTGCGTAGGTTTCGCGCACCTCCCCGCCTGTGGGCTCGCGAGCCATGTCCCCTGCGAATCCGGCGGTGGGGCAACCGGTGCCGGGCTGGTCGCGGTGCTCGGCCGACAGGTAGAAGTCGACGAGGGCGCCGCGCGCGGTGTCGTGATCGCCGTGGGTCGTGTCGAACTCTGTCAGGAGTAGGTCAAGGTCCCCGAAAGCGGCTTGGGTCGCCTCGGCGATCAGGGCCTCCTTGGAGGGGAACTGCTTGTAGAAGCCGCCCGTGGTCAGCCCGATGGACTTCATCAGATCGGCGACGCTGATGCCGTTCACGCCGCGCTCCCGGAAGAGCTGGGAGGCCGCGGCGACCGCGCGCTTTCGGTTCTCGAGCGCTTGTGCCTGCGAAACGCGACTCATCACTCACCTGCCCACGATAGATAGTAAAGCGCATCTATCATATGCGCAGTGCAGGGCGGCCGGCCGCAGTGCCCTCTTTCCCTACGGCTCTCTCTCGTGGTCGCAAGGCGAGGAGCTCGTGGGCCCGCGTCCGGACCGGCGGCGACTTCCGACCGTGCGATGCCTCCGTTCCGGGGCGCGGCTGCGGGAGGGCGCCGATGTGAAATCTCGTGGAGCGCATCCGTCCATGGCGACCATGCGCCCGAGGAGTACCCGTCCGGACCTGATCGACTGCCGACCCTGTGGCCGCGCGTCTGCACGTCGAGCAAGTCTCCGACTCCGACCGTGGGCAGTGGCTGACGACGTCGAGGCCGTTGACTGGATCGCTTTAGATATCTATCGTAATCTAAAGCGGGGCCGACGGTTTGGCCCCTACTCATCCGCCACACCAGAAATGAGATCGACCCCATGACCACGCAGAACAAGAGCGCCGTCGTCACCGGTGCGTCCGCAGGCCTGGGTACCGCCTATGCGCAGCGGCTTGCCGACCGGGGCTACGACCTGATCCTGGTGGCCCGGAACACCGCGCGGCTGGAGACGCTGGCGTCGGACATCCGCAGCCGCACGGGCCGAGCGGTGGACGTCGTCACCGCCGACCTCACCGATGCGGCGCAGATCTCCGTGGTCGAGGAGCGTCTGCGGACCGACGAGAGCGTCGAGGTGCTGATCAACAACGCCGGCGGGGGGCTGTTCACCCCCCTGGCAACCTCCGACGCTGCGGCCTCCGAGGCGCTGATCAACCTCAACGTGACCTCGCTGACCAGGCTGACCACCGCGGTCCTGCCGGGCCTGACGGCCCGTGGACGCGGCACCGTGGTGAACGTCTCCTCCGCCCTGGCTCTCAACATCCTGCCCGTCAGCGCCGTCTACAGCGGCACCAAGAGCTACGTGCTGACGTTCACCCAGGCCCTGCAGCAGGAGCTCGCCGAGAGCCCCGTCGTGGTGCAGGCCGTGCTGCCGGGCGCTGTCCGCACGGAGTTCTGGGACGGCTCCGGCGCCGACCTCGGGGCGTTTCCCGACGAGTGGATCATGAGTGCGGACGACGTCGTCGACGCGGCGCTCGCCGGCCTCGACGCCGGGGAGCCGGTCACCATCCCGTCACTGCCCCGGATCAGCGACTGGGAGTCGTTCGAGAAGGCGCGTCAGACGCTCGTCCCGAACCTGTCGCTGAGGGTCCCGGCCGATCGCTACCGCGGCTGACCGCCGCTCCGACTCCGGTGCGGAGTCCTGTCGGACAACGGTGCGGCCGCTGCCGCACACGACCGATGCGTCCTGGGGCGTGGGTGAAGACCGACGCACTCGGCGTCCTCCCTCCTGGACGCACAGCCGGGGCCCAGCCCTCCAATGGCGGCGGTCATGAGCGCGGCAAGCGCCTCCGCACCGTCGACTGCCCCTCCGCGCGGTCTGCCTTCCACGGTGGAAGGTCACCAGGCCCTTCCGGCCGGTCACCGGTCACGCGCCACTCGCGGCAGCCTGCCACCCCGCAACTCTCTCTCACCCTTTGTTTTGAGGAAACATCCATGTTTAACGCCCTGTGGAACCCGATCGTCGCCGGGGACATCTCCCTGCCGCACCGGCTCGCGATGGCCCCCATGACGCGGGACCGGTCCACCCCGGAAGGCATACCCACCGAGCTGAACGCCGAGTACTACGCCCAGCGTGCCTCGCACGCCCTCATCATCACCGAGGGCACCCAGCCCAACGCCGACGGGCAGGGCTACCTGCTCACCCCCGGCATCTACTCCGAGGAACACATCGCGGGCTGGCGCAAGGTCACCGACGCCGTGCACGGTGTCGACGGACGCATCGTCATCCAGCTCATGCACGCCGGACGGATGTCCCACCCCGACAACACCCCGCACCACCGGCAGCCGGTCGCCCCCTCTCCGGTCCAGCCGGCGGGCGACATGTTCACCCCGTCCGGCCTTCAGGAGATGCCGGTACCGCGCGAGCTGGCCACCGAGGAGGTCGCCGCGACGGTCCAGGACTTCCGGCGCGCCGCGGCGGCCGCCATCGCGGCCGGCGCCGACGGCGTCGAGATCCACAGCGCCAACGGCTACCTCGTGCACCAGTTCCTCGCCAACAACACCAACCAGCGCACGGACCGCTACGGCGGCTCCGTCGACAACCGCATCCGCTTCGCCGTCGAGATCGCCACCGCCGTGGCCGATGAGATCGGCGCCGGCCGCACCGGCCTCCGGATCTCTCCCGGCAACCCGTTCAACGACATCGCGGAGAGCGACACCCACGAGCTGTACCCGGCGCTCGTGCGCGCCCTCGCCCCGCTCGACCTCGCCTACCTGCACATCGGTCACGGCGGCGACGACGAACTCCTGCACACTCTCCGCAAGTTGTGGCCGAGCACCTTGGTTCTCAACCGGGCCGGCACCGACATCGCCACCCGCGCGAAGGACATCGAAGACGGCTTGGCCGACATCGTCACCGTCGGCGTGATGGCACTCGCCAACCCCGACCTGGTCGAGCGCGTACGCACCGGCGCGCCGCTGAACACCCCCGACCCCGCCACCTTCTACGGCGGCGGCGAGGCCGGTTACACCGACTACCCCACCCACACCGCCTGACAAACCCGGGCGACACCGGTCCTGGCGGGCCGGTAAGCCCACATGGCCCCATGGAGGTACCACGTGTCTGAGCACGCTGCTGTTGAACTGAGCCCGCAAGCGATCGAATTCGCGGAATGGCTGGCCACAGGGCAGAATCCCCCGTCCGAGTTGGATGCGGCGCGCATCCAGGCGGAGCAAGTCCATCTCGCGGCCCGGGAGCCGGAAGGCGTCACCTATCGGGAGGTGGACGCGGGTGGCGTGCCGGGAATCTGGTGCGAACCCGTCGACGCCAACACCGACTACGTCCTCCTGCACAGTCACGCGGGGGGTTCCGTTCTGGCGTCAGCACCCGTCGACCGAAAGCTCGCCGGCCATATCGCCAAGGCCGCCGGGGCCCCCGTACTGGTGCTGGACTTCCGGCGCGCACCGGAACACAAGTACCCGGCTCAGGTGGACGACGCGGAGGCGGCCTTCAACTGGCTGCTCTCCGAAGGGTACGAGCCGGGGAACATCATCACGATCGGCCACTCGATCGGCGGGTTCATCGCCGTCGCCCTGGCGCTTCGCCTCCGCGACAAGAAGCAGCCCCTGCCCGGCGCCATCGTGTCGATTTCCCCCTGGTGCGACCTCGAGATCGCCAACGAGACCATCGCGACCAACGCCGGGACGGACAAGATCCTCAGCAAGGAACTGTTGGAGTTCTTCCGGGATGCCTGGATCGGCGGCACGGGCATCGAGTTCACGGACACCCGGATCAATCTGAACCGGGCGGACCTGAGCGGTCTGCCCCCGACCCTCGTCTCCTGGGGAACGTACGAGGTCCTGGCCGGCGAGGACGAGGAGTTCGCCGCCCGCGTCAAGGACGCCGAAATCGACACGGCGACCGTGGTGGTCCCCGGCGGCCAGCACTCGTACGTCTACGGTGCCGGCCGGATTCCGGAGACCGACGCCGCCATCGCAAAGATCGGCGCGTGGGTCCGGGAGAAGGCGAACATCTGACCGAGCGGTCCGGGCGCGGCAGTCGCAAGATCCGCGTGCCTGCCGGATCGGGACGGTGGACGGACGCCGACATGGCCTGCGGCAGCGCGCAGGTCGGCGACGCCCGCGACCTCGTCCAGGTCCGGCAGGCGACGGTAGGGACGGCCGACGACAGTGGCTTCAGCGCCGCGCGCGCACCGCCGCGCGTGACCAAGCTCGCCGACTTTCGGGTCGCTCTCCTGGCCGAGGATCCGTCGCGTCCGGTCGACAGCGACGTCACCGCAGCCGTCGACGAGGTACTCACCGTGCTGCGGGCAGTCGGCGCCAAGGTCGCAGTCCAGCCGACGAGCCTCCCCGCCGACCTCGCGACCAACCACCAGCCGGCCTCCCTGCCCCTGGTCTACGGCGCGTTCAGCTACGACAGCACCGGCCCTACTCCTGCCTCCCACACCGCCCTGCAGGCCCGGCTCGCCTCAGGTGGAACGCCGTCGCCCATGTCTCCGACGGTCCGGCGACGGCCATCGCGGTGCGCAGAGGCAGGAGCGGACTGCCCATCGGTCTGCAGGTCATGGGCCCGAGCGGGGGCGATCTCACCACCATCGAGTCCGCCGCGCCGCTGGGCCGGGAAGCCGACGGCTTCGTGCCGCTGACCTCGTCCAGACGCGACCTACCACCTCGAGAACCAGGAGAACGACGATGCACAGACCGCCCCGCAACTTGTCACGCATCCTGACGGATTCCGAGTCCCGGTACCCGGAACGCACCGCAATCGTCTTCGGTGACGAACTCATCACGTAGTCGACTCGACCGAGGAGCCCGCCCAGTGCCATGGTGAGCGGGAGCATGACCACGGGCTCGTTGCGCAGTCGGCGTGCGACGAAGGCCAGGCACTGTGCGGATGGCTCGTCGAGCCAGTGGGCGTCGTCGGCGACGATGAGCACCGGCCGTTCCCTGGCCAGCTCGCCGACGAGCGTCAGTACGGCCACACCGATCAGGAACCGGTCCGCCACGTCGCTGCTGGTGCCGAGCGCCCCGTTCAAGGCGTTGGCCTGCGGCTGCGGGAGCGTGCTGATCCGCTCCGTCACCGGCCACAGCAGTTCGTGCAGAGCGGCGAATGCCAGCCCCGACTCAAGACGAGTGCCCCCACATCGCAAGACGGTGAAGTCCGCAGCCGCGGACTCGGCCACGTATTCGAGCAGGGCGGTCTTGCCGATGCCGGGCTCACCCCACAGCACCAGGGTTGCCCCGTCGCCTTGCCGAGCGCCGTCAAGGATCCGGTCAAGGGCTGCCTGCTCCGAGCGCCGTCCATACAGGTCCATTTGCTTGAAACCTTAAAGAGCTGCGGTCGCCCGGAGCCACTGCCGGCAACCCGAGTTCAACGACACCAGGCCATATCTCGACGGACACGGTGACGGACACGGTGACGGATCCATTTTCCTCTCTTCCTCCGTAGCGTCGGGCGTGATCGGTGCACTCGCGCCCTCACCGCAGGAGAAGGACATGGCGACGGCGATCCGGGGTTGGGAGCGTCGGCAGGACAGCGGCTCAGCTCGTTGTGCTGGCCGCCGCTGCGGCCACGGACCCGAATCCGCGAGACCTGCTTCTGGGCGTCGCCTCTGCCAGTTCAGGGCGCCCCGACGAACACGCCTCCCTGACGAACCGTCAGGGTCACCCTTGGAGCGAACGATGACGCAACCCAGCACGATCAGCATGGAGCGGCTGACACCAGGAATCCGCAAGATCACATTCTCGAATCCACCGGTGAATCTCATCGTCGGGGAGACCGTGTCCCGACTGGTTGAGGTCGTCACGGAGCTGAGCGAGGACCCGCAGGTTCACGTTGTCGTCTTCACCAGCAGTACACCCGGCTACTTCTTCAACCACTTCGATCTCGACCGGGTCGCTGACTTCATGCCGTCCGACCTGGAGGCGACGCCGGCGTGGATCGATCTCGTGATCCGGCTGTCCACGGCTCCGTTCATCAGCATCGCGTCCATCCGCGGACGTACCAGGGGCGGCGGAGACGAACTGGCCCTGGCCTGCGATCTGCGCTACGCCAGCCGCGAGCACGCTGTGTTCGGCCAGCCGGAGGTCGGCGGCGGGATTCTTCCCGGCGGCGGGGGCACAGAACGCCTGCCCCGACTCATCGGACGGGATCGGGCACTCGAAGGGCATGGCGTACACCTCGCTCGACCTGACGGTGAATTTCCTGCGGCGCATCACCGTGGACACGGGAACGGTGCGCGCCATCGGCACGGTCGTCAGCGGGGCCGCCAAACCGCCCTCGCCCAGGCCCAGTTGGTCGACGCGACGGGCCGTCTGCTCGCCCACGCCACCAGCAGCTGCATGCTCTTCCCGGTGCCCGCCCCGCGGGTGTGACCCCGCCAGCAGCGCCCTCGGTCCCAGGGGCAGCCGGGAGAACAGGGCTCGTCGGTTGTGAGGCCGGTGTGTGTCGCAGCCATGCCTGGGCGCCCAGGGAGGCGTCTCCCTGGGCGCCTGGTGCTGTGCTCGGGCGGCTTGGACGGGGTAGTCGGTGTAGCCGGAAGGGCCGCCGCCGTAGGAGGTGTTGGGGTCGGGGGTGTTGAGGCGGGCGTTGGCGCCTATGCGCTCGACCAGGCCGGGGTCGGCGAGGGCCGGTCACCCGGCGCTGTTGCTTCACCTGGCTCGCGCCTGGTAGCGCGACCTTGGTGCGATTGCCGCGGCGAGGCATGGAGCAACAGCGGCGGTTGTGAGCGGGGGAGTGGTTCAAGAAGCGCAGGGCGCAGCGGCGTGCTCCGCAGACCCTTACGCGTCGGATCTCGGCGGACAGGCGCAGGTCGACGGCGTCCTGGGTGACGGGCGCCAGCTCGCCTGCGGGTCGGTAGGCGAGCCTCGGTTGTGACGGGCGACACCATGAGGCTCGCAGGCAAGCGGGTTCAGGTGTTGGGTCCGCGCCTGCCCTCGCTCATGAAAGCCCGACGCTCGCCCGTCGCCGCTGTCGACTCTTTGAATTACGTTCACAATACCATAGACTGGCGAAATCGGTGAAGGGCAACCGGTCCTTCCGGCCGGCGAAGGAGCGTGTGCTGTGGTGCGGTACGCAAAAGAGCACAAGCAGGAGACAAGGCGGCGGATCATCGAGACTGCGGGCCGCCGGTTCAAGCGAGACGGTATCGACGGCTCCGGGGTCTCGACGCTCATGAAGGACGCGGGGCTGACCAACGGGGCCTTCTACGCCCACTTCGAATCCAAAGACGACCTCGTCACCACGGCAATCGCCGACCAGTTGAAGGCGCAGGCCGAGAGCGTCGTCGCGCGGGCTGCGCCTGGCCGGGCCGGACTCGAGCAGATTGTGCGCGCGTACCTGTCGCCCCTGCACCGCGACAGCCTTGGCGACGGCTGCCCCAACGCCGCTCTGCTCGACGAGATCGGGCGCTGCACCGACACAACCAGGCAGGCGTACACCGACGGTGTGCTGGTCCTCATCGACGGCATTGCCGCCCGTATGGCGCCCGAGGCCCCGTCCTCCGCACGGGTGAAGGCGCTCAGCCTCCTCGGCCTGATGGCCGGGACACTGCAGCTCTCCCGCGCCTTGACCGACAGCCAACTCGCCCATGAACTCCTCGATCAGGGGATAAGCAACGCCCTCGCCCTGCTGGACGCCGGGCAGCGCGTCTGACGCACCACATCCCCAGCCCCAGGCTGTGGCTTTCGGGGGAGCAGCCCGACGCCGTCAGGTCTTCTCCAGTCGGCACTCAGTCGACCAGTCCGGGCCACCGGTTATCACCTCCTGCGCCGCCAGAACTGCTGGAAGGCCCGGATGCGGTTCTTCGCCGGACCCGAGCTCTTGATCATCGACGCGCTCCGCCGCTCCCGCGCCGAGGAAGGCGCCTGCGCGCCCTTTGCCGATTGATCAGCCAGCGGTATCTGGAGTCTCTGCGCCCCTGTCCCGACGCCGGGATCGCCGACTGGGCGGCGCCTTCGTGGTGCCGCCGTTGCCGCGGAGTTGCTCGACCGGCTCCTGCGCCGGGCCGCAGTCGTCGGCATCGACGGCCTCTCCCGTCCGTTCCGCAATCTCCGGCACCAGGCCGAGATGCTCCGGAGTGGCGGGGACGCCCGGGTTGGATCCAGCGAGGATGAAGAGCGCTTGGTCGCTGCGGACGGCCTGCACGCCACCGCCCCAGGGGACCAGGACGCCACGGGAGTGCAGGAGCACCAGGTCGCCATCGGACAGGACCCGCAGCACGTCGTACTCGGCGTCTGGAAACTGCTGTCGCGTGGCGGCGGCGAAGGCCTTCATGGCCTCGGGGCCGTCGGGGGCGAGCGGGTTGTGCTGGATGTAGTCCGGCCCTACGTGGCGGTCGATGACGGTCGTGTCGCTCCCGTCGAACCATGCCGGCGCGGTCGGCCTCGACGAGGAGGCTTTCGTAGCGGATGCCGCGTTCGGCGATGTCGGCCAGTTCGTGGGGGTCGACGGGTACCGGGAGGATCGAGACGAGGGTGCCGCCCGGGCGCAGCACGGCGAGGGAGCGGGCGCGGGCCGCGGTGTCCAGCGAGACCGAGTCGAGGACCACGTCTACGTCCTTGACGGCCTCGGTGAAGTCGACCGCGTGGTAGTCGATGGCCTCGTCCACCCCCAGAGAACGCAGGAAGTCGTGCTTGGCGGCACTGGCGGTGCCGATGACGTACGCGCCGCGGGACTTGGCGATCTGGACGGCGAGATGGCCGACGCCGCCGGCCGCCGCGTGAATGAAGACGCGCTGCCCGGGCTGGACGTCGGCGGTGTCGACGAGTGCCTGGTAGGCGGTCAGGGCCGCGAGCGGCAGGGCACCGGCTTGGACGTGGTCGATAGCGGCGGGCTTGTGGACGAAGGCGCGGGCGGGGCCGGTCACGTACTGGGCGTGGGAGCCGACTCCATGGGGGTAGGGCAGCATGCCGAAGACCTCGTCGCCCGGCTTGAACAGGGTGACGCCGGTGCCGACGGCCTCGACGACTCCGGAGACGTCCCAGCCCAGGATGAGGGGCAGGCCGTTGACGCTCATGGGCTGGGCGCGGTTCCACCAGTCGGTCGGGTTGACGCCGGCCGCGCGGACGGCGATCAGGATCTCACTCAGCCCCGGCCCGGGCCGGGGCAGTTCGACTTCCTTGAGCACATCGGGGGAGCCGTGGGCGTCCTGGCGGACGGCGCGCATGGTGGGGGTGTCGGAGTTGGTCATGCGTCCAGCGTCGCCGCCTGCCGCTCCTCGACGCCATGGCATGAATTCCAACTTTCGACGGGATCGCGCCATGGAGCCCATTCACCGAGTCGTCGTCCTGGCCATCGACGGGGTGTACCCCTTCGAACTGGGCATTCCCAGCCGGGTCTTCGGAGCGGCGGACGGCCGCTACGAGGTCCTGACCTGCAGCGTCGACGGCCGCCCGGTACGCACCAACTCCGACTTCTCGATCACCGTCGAGCATGGCCCGGAGGCGCTGCGCACCGCCGACACCGTCATCCTCCCGCCCTTCTTCGCCACCGCCGTGACCCGGGGACTGTCGCAAACCGTGGTCCAGGCGCTCGCATCCGTGACTCCTGGCACCCGCCTCGTATCAATCTGCAACAGCGCCTTCGTCCTCGCCGAAGCCGGTCTCCTCGACGGTCGGCCGGCCACCACCCACTGGAGGCCGCGGACCTCTTCCGCGCATGGTTCCCCCAGGTCGCACTGGATCCCGACGTCCTGTTCATCGACGACGGAGATGTGCTGACCTCGGCCGGCGCCGCCTCCGGGATCGACGTCTGCCTGCACATCATCCGCAAGGACCACGGCAGTGAAGTCGCCAACCAGGTGGCCCGCATGTGCGTCGTCCCTCCGTGGCGCGACGGAGGACAGGCGCAGTACATCCAGCACCCGGTGACCACTTCCACCTGGGCAAGCTCGGTGACGCGAGCGCAAGCGCTCAGGGGTGAGGGACGGACTAGCGCTCGGTTGCCGAAGGGTCCGATGCTGCCCGGATGCCGTCAGCTGCCAAGGCGGCACTGAACTGCAAGACGTCTGAAGGACTTGCGAAAGAGAGTCCCGTCAGCTTCTCGATGCGCCGAAGCCGCTGGGAGATCGTGTTCTTGTGAACGAAGAGCTCTCGAGCGGACACATCGGCGCGGCAATCATTGGCCAAGCAGGTTCTCAGGGTGAGGATCAGGTCTGTCGAGCGCTCGAGATCGCTCTGGCGCAGCGCACCCAGCACGCGATCACTGAAGCTCGCGACGGCCCTGTGGTCCTCCAGCTGGAGCAACAAGCCCAGCACCCCCAGGTCCTCTATGGTGCGAACCAGCGGAGCCTGGGAGCCGCCGAGTTCAAGCGCGCCCCGTGCCAACCGGAACGCCCGGGTCAGGTCTTCTGAACTGCTGGCCGGGGCCACTACTGCGTGTACCTGAGAGCCGATCGTGCCGTGCGTGAGGGTGGCAGCTATGTCGCCGAGCCGACCGCGCACAAGGCGGGGCCGTCGGCTTGAAATGGATCGCAGCCGGCGCCCGAGCGGCGAGTTGTCCTTCCGCGGCACTCCCTTCGCTTCGATCCTTCATCACGACTACCTGAACCTCATCGACGAGCAGGTTTGCTCGTAGTGCACGCTGGCGGGCCGCTCAGGGTCGCAGCGGCCCGCAGCGGCCCGCCAGCGCGCCGCTCAGGGTCGCCAGAACAAAGATCCCCGATCGGATCGTCCCTGAATCGCGCTTCGGCTTCGGCCGCGGTCCGGTCGCGCAGAAGCAGGAGCGCGCAGACGGTCGCCGCGTGCTCCAGTGCGCGAGCTGCCATGTCGGGGTCGAGGGTCGCGCCAAAAGCTTCGATTCGTGCAGCTACCTCCCCGTGCAGGAGAACCGCTGCCGAGTTCGAGTCCTCCGGCGTCAGATCTTCGATCGAGTCAGAGCCCGCCTGTGCCAGCACGAAACCTGAGTCGTCGACGATCTCCAAAGAAATCAGCGCCCACCATCTGCGCGGACTCATTTGCGAGATGGGCGAGATCCGAGTTGGTGAGCGCCACGTCGGTAAGGCGACGATGCAACTCCTGAGATCGCTCGACCCGCGTCTGTCGGTCGCGTAGTTCCTTGTTGAGATCCTCGAGCTGGTGCATTCGGCCGGTCTCTGCCTGGCGGAGCCGCGTGATTTCGAGAGCCGCGCTCGCGAAATCCGCCAGGGCCTCGACCAAGTGGCGAAGCTGGGGATCCGGGTCTCTGACCTCTCTGTTGTAACAGTTGAAGGTCCCGACGATCTGGTCGCCTGCTCGCAGCGGCACAGTCAGCAGCGTCCTATAACCCTGCGCCCTTGCTGGACCGGACCACTGAGTGAAGTCAGCATGCTGGGTGATGTCAGATACCCATACGGAAACGCCGGAGGTATAGGCCCTGCTGGAGGGCGACTCACTCCCGGTGCTACCAAGCGTCAACGGGTTCCGGGAGTTGATCTGCTCGACGTAGAAAGCATCCAAACCCGCCCAAGCACGGATGAGCAGCTGAGTTCTCGACTCGTCGGTGAGAAGAACTGCGCAGAAGTCGAAGCCGGTGAGCTGGCGCCCCACCGCGACCAGTCTCTCGTGCAAGTCCTCGGACGAACTCCCTGCCCCCGCCTGACGGGCCAGCAGCCCGAGCGCTGCGATCCACACAGCGGTCGGCGTCACTGCCAGCGCAGGCGGCGGAATCGCCGCGGCCCTCGCGCTGCTCGCCCATGACCGGGCCGAGATCCGGCCGGTGTTCCAACTGCTCCTCTACCCCATGCTGGACGACCGCACGACGACGAGAACCGACCTGGACACCCTCAAGGTGCGCGTCTGGACGCCCAAGAGCAACCTCTACGGCTGGTCGTCCTACCTCGGCGACGCCGTCGCGGGCCCGGACGTCTCCCCGTACGCCGCCGCAGCCCGCCGCGAGGATCTCACCGGTCTTCCTCCGGCCTGGATCGGCGTCGGCACCCTCGACCTCTTCCACGACGAAGACGTCGAGTACGCGCGCCGGCTGAGTGACAGCGGCGTCCCCTGCGAACTCGACGTCATCCCCGGCGCTTTCCACGGCTTCGACCTGGTGTTTCCCAAGGCCGAGGTTTCGCGGGAGTTCTGGCGCCGACAGGCACGGGCGCTGAAGGGCGCACTGTGAGGCCGACCGACATACAGATCGCGTAGAAGGTTGTCGTCCTCACCGTCATCGTGTGCAGCGCATCTCCTGCGTCGCATAAAAGTATGGTCATAATGTAATGGTTGGGTGCGGCCATGAACGACGGACAGGGAGTGCGAGGCGACGTGGTGACGTCGTACAAGAAGGCGCCCACCCGCACCCTCACCACCCACCGGGGGAGTGACCTTCGCCTATCGCGACCTCGGCCCGAAGGCCGGCGTTCCGGTGGTGTTCATCACCCACCTTGCCGCGGTCCTCGACAACTGGGATCCCCGGGTCGTAGACGGCATCGCCGCCAAGCACCGGGTCATCACCTTCGACAACAGGGGCGTCGGAGCTTCCGGCGGCTCGACGCCGAAGGCCATCGAGGAGATGGCGAAGGATGCCGTCACCTTCATCCGAGGACTCGGGCTCGAGCATGTCGACATTCACGGATTCTCGATGGGCGGCATGATCGCCCAGGTGATCGCGCAGGACGAACCGCAGCTCGTCCGTAAGCCGATCCTCACGGGCACCGGCTCCGCGGGCGGCGAGGGCATCGAGAACGTGAGCCGACTGCCCCATCTCGACACCGTCCGGGCCCTGTTCGCCCTCCAAGACCCGAAGCGGTTCCTCTTCTTCACCCGCACCGCGTGTGGGCGCCGAGCCGGAAAGCAGTTCCCGGACCGTCTCAAGGAGCGCACCCACGACCGGGACAAGGCGATCTCCCTCACGTCGAACTTCGCCCAGCTCAAGGCATTCACCGCTGGGGGCTCGCGCAGTCCCAGGACCTCTCCGTCATCCATCAGCCCGTGTTCATCGCCAACGGCCAGAGCGACAGGATGGTGCCGACGAAGAACTCGTTCGAACTGGCCCGGCGACTGCCGAACGCCGACCTGGTCGTCTACCCCGACGCCGGCCACGGAGGCATCTTCCAGTTCCACGAGCAGTTCGTGGCGGAAGCCCTCGACTTCCTTGAGCGGTAGTGGGTGTCAGGGCGGGCGGCACGTGCGGTGGGGACGTGGAAGGCTTCACCGGCCCGGGTGGTCGACGCCCGTCAACGGCTGTCGCATCCGGGCTCGGCTCATGCCCCCGCGCGCCCGGCGGGGGCCGATCATCCCGCTGTTGCGGCTCGGTGGTCACTCTCAGTTCATGAACGTGTGGGCGTTCTCGATTCCCCGCTCGAGGACCTCGTCGGCGAACTTACGGTCGGCGAGGGCGCGGGACAGTTGCAGCGTCCCCACCATCATGGTGAAGAGCCCGATGGCCCTGCCGCGAGCGGACTGCGGATCCGCAGGGGCCAGACGGCCGGCAATCTCTTCCACGATGGCCGTCGCGCCTTCGGTGTACGCCTGCTTGGTGACGTCCGCGCATCGGCCGATCTCGTCGAGCAGTGCGGCGGAGGGGCATCCGGTGCCGGGCTGGTCACGGTGCTCGGGCGACAGATAGCCGCGAACGAAGTCCTCAAGTCCCTGTCGGCCGGGCCGCAGCGTGTCGTACCCCTCCGCCTGCGAGCGCAGTTCCTCGGCGACGACGTTGGCGACGAGGTCGTCCTTGGAGGCGAAGTGGGCGTAGAACGCCCCGTTGGTGAGCCCGGCGTCCGCCATCAGCGTCGTGATGCCCGAGCCGTCTATCCCGTCCTGCTTGAATCGGCGACCGGCCTTCTCGATGATCCGTTGCCGCGTCACCTGCTTGTGCTCCTTGGCGTAGCGCGCCACAGGCTTCCTCCCGTCGCAATGTAAGGCCGTTGCCTTGCAGCCCGAGCTTGGTTCATGGTCTGACGTATATAATATTATGCCGGACCGCGGCGCTGCGGCCGGCGTGGTGGGCTCTCGTGTCCGGCCGGGTCGAGTGGCCGATTGCGGCGTCGACGGCTGAGTATCTAGAAGTAAACTCAAACTCGGTTAGAATCGCTCCCATGGATGCGTGGACCGAAGTTCTTCAGGACGCCGGCATGGACCACCGACTCGACCGGGACACGTCCAACTGCTCGATCGCGCGGACTCTTGAGATCGTGGGCGAGAAGTGGACGATCCTGATCCTGCGCGAGGTCTGGTACGGCTCGTCCCGCTTCAGCGACTTCGAGCGCGTCCTCGGCTGCCCTCGCAACCTTCTGGCGGCGCGGCTTCGGATGCTGGTGGAGGAAGGGATCCTGGCCACCGAGACGTACAAGGAGCCCGGTTCACGGAGTAGGCCGAAGTATGTGATCACCTCTAAGGGTATGGATCTGGTGCCGGCCGTGATGGGGCTGCTGCAGTGGGGTGACCGATACCGCGCAGACCCGGAGGGGCCGGCGGTACTGGCGCGACACCGCGAGTGCGGCGCGCACGTCGACGTCCAGATTCGCTGCGAACGAGGCCACCCGGTGCAGGCGAAGGACATCGAGAGCGTCCCCGGCCCGGCCTTTCGTATGAGGTCGCCCGAGTGAGCTGAGGACTCCTCCGTCAGCTTTCCGTAATCCGGCCGCTCTGTCGTGTACGCGCCTGATGGAGGCGGACCTTGGTGCGGTTTCCGCAGCGGGACATCGAGCACCAGCGGCGGTTGCGGGCGGGGGAGCGGTCCAGGAAGCGCAGCGCGCAACGGTCCACTCCGCAGACGCGTACGCGCCGGATCTCGGCGGACAGAAGCAAGTCGACGGCGTCCTGGGCGATGAGCGCCAGCGCGAGTGTGGGGTCGGCGGCGAGGGTCGTGGCGCCGGCGGGCTCCAGGTGGTCGTGGGTGATGACGAGTTGCAGGGCGGGTCTGGGGGCCGTCGCTGCCGATCGGTTGAGCAGCGTCACGTCGCCGGATGTGGGCAGTCGGCCGTCGGCGACCGCCAGTGCGGCCCGGTCGACGCTCTCGCGCAGCCGTCGGGCGGACATGAGAACGGCTGCCGTGCCGGGATCGGTGGTCCCTGGCGCGAGCAGACGCGCCTCCCGGAGCCAGCCCATCAGGTCGTCAGGTCCCCGGAGTGTCTCCTCCGGTGTGGTTCTCCACCGGCTTCGGAGGGTGTTGGCGAAGTCCAGGCAGACCCGTCCGCCATCCCAGATCCACTTGTCGTCCGTTGCCACGTCTCCATTCTGCATGCTGGCTCAACCGTCTAAGACGGTTAGCTCGTGTCAGGAAAGCGCAACCGGCACCGCCGACTGTCACAAGAAGCGTCGGGACGGCGTCGACGACGTACTTCCCGCAGGCCTGCTCGGCCTGGTCGTAGTCGATCTTCAGTACGCAACCTGTGGGCTGCCTGCTGTCCGCACGTCAAGGCGGTGCCCACGGGGCAGCAGGGCTGCGAGAGGCAGCGGCGGCGGATCGACAGCCTCGGCACCGCGTCGAGGCTGTCGTACCTCGCCTTCCGTGTTCCCGGTCTCCGCTCGTCAGGCTGTGAGTCCCGCGTCGCGGGCCAGCAGGGCGGCCTGGACGCGGTTGGTGACTTCCAGCGCGGTCAGGACACGGCTGACGTGGGCCTTGACGGTGCTCTCGCGCATGGCGAGGCGGGTGGCGATGCCGGCGTTGGTCTCGCCGTGGGCGAGCAGGGCGAGCACGTCGCGTTCGCGGGGGGTGAGCCGGTCCAGCCGGGCCTTGGCAGCGGTCGCCTCGGGCTGGTTGGCCGCGTGGTAGCGGTCGATGAGACGGCGGGCCGCGGTGGGGTGGAGCATGGCCGAGCCGGCGGCCACCAGGTGGACGGCGCGCAGTATCTCGGCGGGGTCGGTGTCCTTGAGCAGGAAGCCGTCGGCTCCGGCGGCGAGGGCGTTGTAGACGTACTCGTCGAGGTCGAAGGTGGTCAGGGTGATCACCTTCGGCGGGTGGGGGAGGGCTCGCAGGCGGGCGGTGGCGGTGATGCCGTCCATGCGGGGCATGCGTACGTCGACCAGGGCGACGTCGACGCGATGGGCGGTGGCCTGTTCGATGGCCTTCAGGCCGTCGGGGGCCTGGGCGACGACCTCGATGCCGGGGTCGCCGTCCAGGAGGTCGGCCAGGCCGAGGCGGACCAGGGCGTCATCGTCGACGATCATGGTGCGGATCATGTGCGGGTGCCGTTCTGTTCGATGCCGGCGGGGTGGGGGATGCGTGCGGCCAGCCGCCAGGCGCCCGCGCCGGCCGGTCCGGAGTTCAGGTGCCCGCCGAGGGCGGTGACGCGTTCGCGCAGGCCGACGAGTCCGTACCCGCTGCCGACGGTGTCCGTGCGGGGAGTGCCAGGAGGGTTGGTGACCTCGACGAGTGTGGCGGGCGGCCCGTAGTCGATGCGTACGGTCACCGGAGCGCCCTCGGCGTGCTTGCGGGCATTGGTCAGTGCCTCCTGGACGATGCGGTACACGGCCAGACGGTGGGTGGTCGGAGCCTGCTCGGGAAGGCCGTCGGTGGTCAGCTCGACGTGCTGGCCGGCGGCGCGGGCCTCGTCGGCCAGTTCCCCTGCTTCCCTCATCATCGGCGTGAGGGCGGCGCCGGTCGGCGTGGCGTCGGGGTCGCGCAGCACACCGAGAACGTCGCGCAGATCGGTGAGGGCCTCGACGGACGTCGTGCGCAGCAGTCCGAGGCGTTCGGCGACCGGCGCGGGCAGTGTGTCGCTCTTGGTGGCCAGGACACCGGTGTGCAGGGCGATCAGGCTCAGGCGGTGGGCCAGGACGTCGTGCATCTCGGCGGCGATACGGGACCGTTCCGCGATGCGGGCCGCCTCCTCGCGCAGCCGCGCCTCGACGCTCAGGTGCTCGACGTCGGCTGCCAGCGCCAGGAGCAGGCGGCGCCGACTGCCCAGCCACAGCCCGACGAGCACGGCCAGCACCGGCAGGAGCAACGTGGACGCGTAGGACTGGCCCGTCCACAGGGAGGTGGCCCGGTAGCTGAACAGGTTGGCGCCCAGCGCGGCGACAGCACAGGCCACCGCGATGCGCGCCCGGCGGTCCACGGCCAGGTCGTACAGGAGGACTGCCAGCATGGGCAACAGCAACGATCCCCACCATGCCGTGGCCACGGTGACCAACAACGGCGCGGCGGGCCATCGGAGCCGGGGCACGAGCAGAGCCGCTGCGCACACCAGCGCTGTGGCCATGACGGGGGCCAGGTAGCGCCCCTGGATCGCCACGTCGTTGAGCACGGCAGCCAGTACGCACAGGGCCACCAGAGCCCCACGCCCGTAGGCCGCCCATCTGCGGCTTTCTCTGCTGCTCACCTGCGCCATCCTAGGCAGACCGCTGCGCTGCTCCCTCTGACGATCGACGATGTCCACCCCCTACTTTCGTAGGGGGACGCCGTCGCAGGACGGCGGATCCCATGCCGGGCGTGGCTTTCTAGCGTCGATTCCATGAACGACCGGACCACCTCCCACGACCGTGTCCTTGCGCAGCGCAACGCCGAAGGCTGGATGTTCCTGATCGAAGCGGCCCGTGATCTGCGCACCACGGGTGCCATAGCCCCCAGCGGCAAGGCCCTGGCCCGCGCACTCACCGACCCTGTACGGGCTCAGGCGCCCCACCCGCTGGCAGTCCTGGAAGTCGGCGCCGGCACCGGCCCGGTCACCCGGGCCCTGATACCGCAGCTGTCCCGGGGCAGCCGCCTGGACATCGTCGAGGCCAACCCGCGGTTCGCCGAGCGACTGCGCACTCTCGTCACCGCGCACCCGCATCTGACAGACACGTCCGCGCAGGTGAACGTGCATCAGACCTACGTCGAGCAGCTCGAAACCGACCAGCGCTACGACGTCATCGTCTCCGGGCTGCCCCTGACCAACTTCACGCCCGTGCAGGTCGAGCGCATCATGGCCCGTTACCTGGAACTCCTGCACCCCGGCGGCACGCTGACCTACTTCGCCTACCTCGGCACCCGCAAGGCCCGCGCCCTGACGGCATCGCGAGCCGAAGCCCGCCGCCACGCCGCCGTGGACGAGATCATGGCCGCCTACCAGCGCACCTACGCCACGGGCCGCTGGACGGTGTGGGCCAACCTTCCCCCCGCCTACGTCTGGCATCTGCGACGCCCCCTCGTCTGCGCGGACCTGCTCGAGCCGCGGTCGGACGGGGCGAGTCGGTGAACGCGCTCTCCGCCATCCTCGGCCACCTCTCGCCGGCCGCGGCGTACGCGGTGGTGGCCGCTGCGGTCCTGGCCGAGTCGGTCCTGCTCGTCGGCGCCTTCGTCCCGACGCTGACCCTGCTCCTGACCGCCGGCGCGCTGGCCCGCACCGGCCAGGTCAACCTTCTTCTCGTCATCGCCGCCGCAGCCGGCGCCGTGGTGGCGGGTGACTTCCTCGCCCATCGCACCGGCAGGTACCTCGGTGACCGGCTGCGCGGCGGCCCCATGGGCCGTCGCGTTCCGGATGCCGCGTGGGGCCGGGCCGAGACGCTGATGACGCGCCACGGCGGCCGGGCGGTCTTCGCGGCCCGCTTCCTGCCGGTGGTGCGCACCCTCGCCCCGCACTCCGCGGGCGCCACCCGCCTGCCCTACCGGCGCATCGCTCCGTACAGCGTCGTCGCCGCTTGTGTGTGGGCCACAGCGGAAGCGGGTGTCGGATACGCCGCCGCGACCTCTCTCCAGCGCGTCCTCACGCTGGGCGGCCCCGCCCTCGCCCTGGTCGCTCTGACGGCGATCGGGGGCTCGCTGCTGTGGCGAAGAAGGCGCCGCCCGTCTCCTCCGACCCGGGGACCGGCGTCCGAGCCCGCCACGAAGTCCTCCGGCCATGCTCAGGCAGGTCTGACGAGGCCGGCGTCGTAGGCGAAGATCACGGCCTGGACCCGGTCCCGGACCCCGATCTTGGCGAGGATGCTGCTCACGTGTGACTTGACGGTGGACTCGGCGAGGGAGAGGCGTGCGGCGATCTCGGTGTTGCTCCAGCCGGTCGCGACGGCGGTGAGCACCTCGCGTTCGCGGTTGGTGAGGCGGGCCAGCTGCCGTTGCTGTTCGGGCGTGTGGCCCGGCAGACGGCTGCTGAAGGCGTCGATGAGCTTGCGGGTCAGCCCCGGCGAGATGACGGCGTCTCCGGCGGCCACCGCGCGGATGCCGGAGACGAGTTCGTCGGGCAGGGCGTCTTTCAGCAGGAACCCGGACGCTCCGGCGCGCAGGGCGTCGTAGGCGTATTCGTCGAGGTCGAAGGTGGTCAGGACCAGGATGCGGGAGCGGCCGCCGGACGCGATGATGCGTCGGGTGGCCTCGATGCCGTCCATGCCGGGCATACGGACGTCCATGAGGACGACGTCGGGCTTCAGCTCGGCGGCCTTGCGGACGGCTTCGGCCCCGTGGGTGGCCTCACCGATGAGGGTGAGGTCGGCGTGCTGTTCCAGGAGCATGCTGAAGCCGAGGCGTTGCAGGGCCTGGTCGTCGACGATGAGCACGGTGGTCATGTGCGGGGGTTCTCCGTTCTGGTCGTGGATGGGGGTGCCTCCCTGCTCATGGGGGGAGGAGTCGAGAGCTAGGGGGAGGGCGGGGTGGTCAGGAGACGGGCGTGGACGCTCCAGCCGCCTTCACGGTTGGGTCCGGCGGTGACCTGGCCCTGGTAGATGGCCGCGCGTTCGCGCATGCCGATCAGGCCGCGGCCGTTTCCGGTGCTCCGCCTTCGGGAGCGGGGTGCGCGGAGGGGGCCGGTGTCCTCGACGTGGACGTGGACCGTGCCGGGTCCGACGGTCACCCGGACGCTGCTGGAGGTGTCGGCGGCCGCGTACTTGAGGGTGTTGGTGAGAGCTTCCTGGACGATGCGGTAGACGGCGAGCTGGAGGCCGGGGGCCAGCGCGGTGAGGTCGCCGTCGGTGCCGAGGGTGACGGTGGGGCCGGCGGCGCGGACGCGTTCGACCAGCGGGTCGAGGTCGGCGAGGCCGGGTTGCGGGGCGAGCGGGGCCTCGTGCGGCCGGTCGTCGTCGCCGATGACGGCGAGGAGACGGCGCAGTTCGGCGAGGGCGCCGCGGCCGCTGTCAGCGATGATCCGCAGGGTCTCGGCACCACGCTGGGGCTTTGTCTCGGTCAGACCGGCGGCGCCGTCGGCGAGGCCGACGATGACGGCGAGGGTGTGGCCGAGGATGTCGTGCATCTCCTTCGAGACGCGGGCGCGTTCCTGGGCGACGGCGAGGCGGGCCTGCTGGTCCTTCTCCTTCTGCAGGGCGGCGATGACGACGTTCACCAGGCGGGTGGCGAGGCCGAGGCCGGCGATGGCCGTCACCGTCACCATCCCCAGCAGTACGAGGGGTTCCGGGCGTGCGGCGTACTCCGCCTGACCGTCGCCCCACAGCCCGGCGGCCCAGGCGACCAGCTGCGTCAGGGAGATGGCCAGGGCGATGAGCAGCTGGGCGGGGGTGCCGAAGCGGCCCACGTTGAACAGGGCTACGAGGCGTGCGACGTCGGCGCCGGCGTCGGCGCCGTGGAGGGACCCTGTGTAGTTCGTCAGCACAGCGGTGGCAGTGGTGAGCGCGAAGACCAGCATGGGCCTGCGCTCCCGCCACAGCAGCGGAACGGCCACGGCGACGCTGAGGGCCAGCTCTTCGGCGACCCCGGATTCGTCGGCGGAGGTGAGTACGGACGGCAGGCCCAGGGCGGCGCAGAACAGTGGTACGCCCCATCGCCGGACCCAGGGGTGGGTCCGGTCCGCCCACCGCCAGGAAGACAGCCGGGCGATGATGGACACGATCACACGCTGCTCGTCATCGGTCGTCAGTGCCTCGGGCAGCTCGGGCCGACCGGGGAGGTGTCGACCGGGCCGGGAATCCTGTGGGGTCGTGGGGGTCAAGGTCTGGGCCCTTCGCGGTGCAGGCGAGCCGCTCGCCGGTCCCGGGGGAATGGACGGACGGGCGGCGACTGGGGGAGAACGCCGACCGGGGCCGACCGCTCTTTCGCGATCGTACGGCTGACAACGGTTCGGGGTCGGCGGTCGTCCTGACCTGGTCACCGCCCCTGCCCCGGCCCCTGTCCGCGCCGCCGGAGCCGGGGGCCGAACCTCGGGCGAGGGCGGCCGTGGGGCGGGCGGCCTGCCGGGCTTCGAGCGCGTGGCGCGGTTTCCGGCCTCGAGCCGGTCGGCGTTTCACCCACCACCACTGGTGCAGAACGATGGCCACGAAGTTGCTCCCGCAGGGAAGAGACGTCATTGCCTGGACGGGCCTGACCAGTACCGGGCTTCAACCTAGAAGCGGAATAGACCGATGCCACGGCACCGCGGGAGGGAATGCCGCGGCGCCGACTAGTACCGGGGTACCGGAGTTCGTCCTCCTCACGGCCGCGACGGCGGTCCACGGTCTGTGTTGCGGGGCCGGTGCGAGCGCGGCCGGGCGGGGGGAGCGCCGAGCGAATGGTGTGCGGCGCGGTCAGACCCGACTCGTAGGCGTAGGCGTAGGCGTAGGCGACGGCCTGGACGCGACTGCGGGCTCCGATCCGGGCTCAGGTCCGGCCTGGAATCCAGCAGGAGGCGGTAGCCGAGGCGTTGCAGCTTCTACGGGCGTTCAGGCTCCGATCGCACGGAGCACGGCGTCGGCCATGCCTTTCTCGCCGTGCGCGTTTGGATGGACGGCGGCGGCCGGGCTGCTGGGCTGGAGGGGCTCTATCCAGCGGGTCTTCTCCGCGGAGCAGGCGTCGTGACCGACGGACGGGGAGTAGGTGTCGACGTACGTCGCTCCGGCGGCCTCGCTCTGCTCGCGCAGCATGCTGTTGAGCTGCTTGCCCTTGTCGTGCAGGTAGGTCGCGTCACCGGGCGCGAGGGGCAGCTCCCTGCCGCAGCCTTTGCCTTCGGCGGGCAGGATCGCCGGATACCCGACGACGTAGACCCGGGCCTTCGGCGCACGCCGTTCGATCTCGGCCAGCGCCGCGGAAAGCTGTCGGCCGGTTGCCTGGATCTTCTGTGCCACTTCGTCGGTGCCGTCGTCGGCGTACTGCTTCTTGCAGGGCGCCTTGTCGGAGAAGAGGCGGCCGCCGCCGGTCGCGCGGTACACCGCTCCCAACGTGACGCATTTCGTGACCGTCGAACCGAACCCGATGTCGTTGCCGCCGATGCCGAGGGTGACCAGCCGCGTCCGCTTCGAGAGGGCCGAAAGCTGGGCGGGGTTGGCGCCGTTGGGCGTCTTCTGCGGCGCGGTGAGGTCGGTGATCGTGGCGCCGCTGCAGCTGACGTCACGGAAGTCAGCGGCCGTGACGCCGAGTTGGCGTGCCACCACCGCGGGATAGTTGTGGTCGGAGCGGTCGCATCCGGCCGGGGTTCCGGACTGTCGGGGGATCTTCGGACCGGAGGTGTAGGAGTCGCCGAGAGCGACGTAGGGCCCCGGCTGCGGTCCCGCGTCCCCGGAGCTCCCGTGGTCGCCGTCCGGCCGTCCGATGAGGACGGCGGTGAGCAGAACACCGCAGCTCACGATCCCGGCCAGACCTGTGCGTGCATACGGTCCCACGGGTTTCTCCTGTCGTCGTCACAGATGACCAACTGCTGGGCGGGCACCGCAGCGCAGGGGACTGCGGGCGATGGGCGGCGTCGCCCGGAGCGGGACCGCAGGGCCGGCCGGGGAGGCGGAAGGCTTGCCCGGATCACGGCGGGGACGAGGTCGTATGCGAACCTGCCGTCAAAGTAGGCGGCAAAACGCGTTTGTCGTCGGTACCGCGGGACCGATTGCGGCAGTGTCGAGTAGTACCGCGGTAGGAAGGCGCGTCGACTCGCGGCGGAGGTGCGGCCAAGGCCGGCCGGGCGAGTCCCGTGTCGTGGGGCGCGCGCCGATCCCGGCCAGGCGGCGGTATCGGCCAGGACATCGCGCTCGCGCCGGCAGGCCGGTCAGACGTGGGTCGGGGTCGACCTCGCGCGAGGCGATCCGCGCGGTGCGGGTTTCCATCAGGCGGCGCGGCACGGCGGAATCGAGACCACCCGGCACGTCGCCGAGTCAAACGGGCCGCTTCTCCAGGGAGTCGGCAGGCGCGTTGGGGATGAGGAGGGCGTGGACGGTCCAGCCGCCCTCACGGTTGGGTCCGGCGGTGACCTCACCCCGGTACAGGGTGGCGCGCTCGCGCATACCGACCAGGCCCCGACCGCCGCCCGTCCCGTCACGGCGTGCGTGGGTGCGGGGCGGGCCGGTGTCCTCCACGGTGAGGCGAACGATGCCGGGGTCGGCGGCGATGGAGACGTGGACCGAGGTGGCGGAGGCGGCGTACTTGACGGTGTTGGTCAGGGCCTCCTGGATGATGCGGTAGGCGGACAGCTGGAGTCCGGGGGCCAGGCTGGTGAGGTCGCCGTGCGCGTACAGGGCGACGGTGGGGCCGGCGGCGCGGACCCGGTCGAGCAGGGCGTCGAGGTCGGCGAGGCCGGGCTGCGGGGCGAGCGGGGCATCGTGCGGCCGGTCGTTGTCGTCGCCGATGACGGCGAGCAGGCGGCGCAGTTCGGCCAGGGCGTCGCGGCCGCTGGCGCCGATGATGCGGAGGGTCTGGGGTCCGCGTTCGGGCTTGGTCTCGGTGAGGGCTGCGGCGCCGTCGGCGAGGCCGACGATGACGGCGAGGGTGTGGCCGAGGATGTCGTGCATCTCGCGGGAGACGCGGGCGCGTTCCTGCGCGGTGGCGAGACGGGCCTGCTGGCCGTGTTGCCTCTTCAGGGCGTCGATGTAGGCGTAGGCCAGGAGTGCCGCGCACGCCGCCACGGCGACCATCGCCATCAACGTCACGGGCTCCGGACGCGTGACGTACTCCAGTTGCCGGCCGCGCCAGAAGAAGTAGGCCCATGCGACGAGTTGCACGAGGGTGACGCCGGTGGCGGCGGCCAGTCGGCGTGGGGTGCAGTGCCGGCCGACATTGAAGAGGGCGACCACCCGGGCGAACTCGGCGCCCGTCAGCACACCGAGAGGAAGAGACACGATCGAGACGGCTGTGGTGAGGGCGAAGACCAGCATGGGGCGTCGTTCCCGCCACAGCAGCGGGATACAGAAGGCGAGGATGATCGGCAGCTGGGGGTCGCTGACGTTGTGAGGATTGGCGTAGGCGTCGCTGCCGACCGCGAAGCAGAAGGCAGGGACCCCCCACCGCCGGGCCCGGGGACGGGCCCGGTCGGCCCGCCGCCATGAGGCGAGCCGGGAGATGACCGACGCGATCACCCGCTGCTCGGGATCGCTCGTCAGGGCCTGAAGGAACTGGCGCTCGTCGGGGCGTGGTCCGGGAGCGGGGGCGCTCGGTGCGGTCACGGGGGAGGCCCTTCGCGATGTCGGGCCGTCCGCCGGACGGGGGTGATCGGGCCGGCGGACGGGGCAGGGGGATACGGCCGGTGAGAGTCGGTCGCCACGTCGGGAGCCGTGCGGAAGCCGGTGCCGCGGCTCCGTGTGTCAACTCCTGCGGATCGGGTTCTTCAGCAGCTTCCTGCGCGCCGGCGCCTCCGACTCCGTCGAGTCGGCAGGGGTGGTGGCGTCGCCGCCCCGTGCGAGGCGCTGCTTGAGCCTGGACAGTCCGCGTGCCTTCCCAGGGGCCTGCTGGGCAGGTGCCGGCGTGTCCGGGGCGCCAGAAGCGCGGCCGTCGGTGAAAGCGTGGGCGGCGCCGTGGTCGTTCGAGCCCGCGTGGACCCCCGTGGCGACACCTGCGAGCACGGGTTCAGGCGCGGAGTCCGTCTGCTCGGCTTCGAGCGCGTGGCGCAGTTTCTCGCCCTCGACGTCCACGTTCGGAAGAATCCGGTCGAGCCACTTCGGCAGGTCCCAGGAGCGGTGGCCGAGCAGGGCCATCACCGCCGGGACGATGGTCATCCGGACGACGAAGGCGTCGAAGAACACGGCGGCGGCGAGCCCCAGGCCGATCGACTTGATCAGAGCGGCGTCGTCGAGGAGGAATCCGGAGAAGACGGAGACCATGATGACCGCGGCCGCGGTGACCACCCGGCCGCTGTGCCGGAAACCCTGCACGACGGCCTGCGTGGGTTCGGCGCCGTGGACGTACTCCTCCCGCATGCGGGAGACGAGGAAGACCTCGTAGTCCATGGCGAGTCCGAACACGACGCCGATCAGCAGGATGGGCAGCAGGCTGACGATGGGTCCGGTCTGGTCGACGCCGAAGAGGTCCTTCAGCCAGCCCCACTGGAACACCGCCACCAGGACGCCGAGGGTCGAGACCACACTGAGCAGGAAGCCCAGGGCGGCCTTGAGCGGGATCACGATCGACCGGAAGACCAGCAGGAGCAGGACCAGGGCCAGGCCGACGACGATGGCCAGGTAGGGGACGAGGGCGTCGGAGAGCTTGGTGCTGACGTCGATGTTGACGGCGGTCAGGCCGGTGACCATCAGGTCGGCGCCGGTGTCCTGGTGCAGGGCGGCGCCGTGGTCGCGGATCTCGCCCACGAGGTCCTTGGTGGCCTCACTGGTGGCGGCGCTCTTGGGGACGGCGCCGAGCAGGGCCACGTCGCCGGCCTGGTTGAAGGAGGGAGGACGAACGGCCGCGACATCGTCCAGCTTGCTCAGCATGGTGTACGCGTCCTGGGCGGCCGCCTCGGGATCGTCGCTGTCCCGGGCGTCGACGACCACGGTGAGCGGTCCGTTGAAGCCCGGCCCGAAGCCCTTGCTGAGGGTGTCGTAGGCGATGCGCTGGGTGCTGCCGGGGGGCTTTCCGGAGTCGTCGTTCAGGGCCATCTGCAGGGACATCGCGGGGATGGCCAGCACGGCCAGGCCGACCACCGAGACCGCGAGCACCTTGACCGGGTTGCGGGTGACGAACCTTGCCCAGCGCACGCCCGTCGACTCGCCCTCGCCGCGCTCCAGCGCCTTCATACGGCGGGTCAGCATCCTGCTCTTCATGATCTGCATACCGGCGAAGCCGAGCATGGCGGGCAGCAGGGTCAGCGCGATGACCACGGCGACGGCCACGGCGAAGGCGGAGGCCAGCCCCATGGAGGTGAGCGTGCCGATGCCGATGACGCTCAGGCCGCTCAGCGCGACGATCACGGTCAGACCGGCGAAGACGACCGCGGACCCGGCGGTGCCCAGGGCACGTCCGCAGGCTTCCTCCGGTTCGTGGCCGTCGCGGATCTCGTTGCGGTAGCGGGAGACGATGAACAGGGCGTAGTCGATGGCGACGGCCAGGCCCAGCATCAGTGCCAGGGTCGTGGAGGCCGAGGCCAGGTCGAAGAAATGCGTGGTGAGCGTGATCGACAGGACGGCCGCGGCCACCCCGAGGATCGCGGTGAGCAGGGGCAGTCCGGCCGCGATCAGCGAGCCGAAGGTGATCACCAGGACGACGGCGGCGACCCCGACGCCGATCAGCTCGGCCGCCTTGTTCGTGGCCTTGTCCTTGACGGCGTTGCCGCCCAGGCTCACTTTCAGGCCGGCCTTCTCGCCCTGCCGGACGACGTCGGTCTGGACGGCGTGGGCCGCGCCGCTGACGTCGGCCTGGGCGACCTTGTAGGACACCTGGGCGTAGGCGATGGCGCCGGACCTGCTGACCAGGCCGCTGGTGAAGGGATCGGTGACGCCCGACACCTGCGGCGACTTCTCCAGCTTCGCCACCAGGGACTCGACCTCGGCCTTGTTGGCGGTGGAGGTGAGCTTCTGCCCGCTGGGCGCCTCGAACACCACGCGCGCGGTGGCGCCGTCGGCGGAGGCCTGCGGAAACTCCTTCTGCAGCAGGTCGATCGCCCGCTGCGATTGCGTGCCCGGAACGCTCAGGGCCCCGGAGGATGTGCCGGGCGCACTCATGGCGCCGATGCCGATGGCGGCCAGGACGGCGACCCACAGCATCACGACGATGCGTCGTCGCCGGAACGACAGCCGGCCGAGCCGATAGAGGAAGGTGGCCACGGATTACTCCCACCAGGAGACAGAGATCATTGGGTGAGCTGGGCCTGACTGACCCGCGATCTCAACCTAGGAGCGGTACCGGGCGACCATCCGGTACGACGGAACCGAATCAGGCGGAGCCCGTTAGTACCGCGGTACCAATCCCCGCCCTCCTCAAAGCCCGTCGGCCGGCGATGCCCTGATCGAAGAGAGACGGTGCCCCCGCGAGGTGTGGCAGGTGGGCCTTCGGCAGTCCTCGACACCCGCACCGGCAGACTCGTCGCCGCCTGTCAACCGACGCCCACGACCGGCTGCTTGGCCAATGACGTCGTGCTGGTGCGCGAGCGCGCGTGGTTCACCGAGTCGCGTGACGACGTGCTGTACGGGATTCCCCGCGGGTACGCCGGAAGACCGCGTCGGCTGCCGCTCGGCGGCTGACGCGGGATGGCGGCTGCGGGAGCGTTGCCGCAAGTAGGGATCGCCGATCCATGGACAGACTCTCCTCTCCCGCCCTTGCAGAGATGCTTTTACGGTCGGTACTGCGGGCGGTTCACCGGCCCGCAGGAGCGAAGGAACGGGGACATCCCCATGACGCTCCGCAGCCGATACCCGTTCTTCAACGACTCAGCGTCGCCCATGTCGTTGCCGGATGTCCGTGCATCCGGGCGGACCACCTCGGTGGCGCGAACCCATTGTGTCCAACCCCAGGAGATGACCATGAAGACCTCTGTCTCTCGCCGCCAAGCCGCCCTGGCTGCTGTCGGCGCGATCACCGCAGTCACGCTCACCGTCGCGGGTACGGCCTCGGCCAGTCCGGAGGGAGGCGGCGGCCATCACCGGCCGGAGAGCCAGGTGCAGCACAACGAGCGTGTCGCCGTCGCCTTCCTGGACCTGGCCTTCAACAAGAAGCAGCCCCAGGCGGCCGCGGACCGCTACGTGGGCGCGGAGTTCATCCAGCACAACCCGCTGTCCGCCGACGGCACGAAGCCGTTCGTCGAGTACGTGACCTGGCGGACCACCCTGTCCCCGGAGCTGAAGTTCGACTTCAAGCGGGTGTTCGGCGAGAAGAACCTGGTGGCGGTGCACTACAAGAGAACCTACGACGCGACCGACCGCGGCGCCGCGGTGATGGACATCTTCCGGTTCGAGAAGGGCAAGATCGTCGAGCACTGGGACGTCATCCAGGATGTCCCGGAGACGTCCGCGAACGACAACACCATGTTCTGAGCAGCCGCTGTCCTGTCGGCCGGGGGCCGGTGGGGGCAGGGTTTCGGCGGTCAACACGATCGACGCCCACCGCCTCCAGTCACCTGGCCGCCGCCCACGGCCTGGGCGACCGGATGCACGAGCGGTCCGCGAGGCACGCGGATCCGGCGCGACGGGCGTGCCGTTCTCCGTCATCAACCGGGCGTACGGTCTCTCGGGCGCCCAGTCGGCCGACACCTTCCTCTCCGCCCTCCGCCGTGCCGACTGGGCGTTTCCGTCCGATTCGACTCTGCCGTGGGTGTGTTGAGCGCGCCTGAAAGCGCCGGTCAGAGATGTTCGAATCCGCTGGGTCGAACCTCAAGCTTGGTTCAGACTCAGTTGTGGGTGACGCTGGGCGCCGGTGCGATCTTGGTCGAGCCGTTCACCGTGAGGTGCACCGAGTTGTCGTACTTGACGCCGTCCGCGGGAATGTGGACGGTCGGGCCGAAGCAGGCCACCTCGATGTTCGGGTTCAGGACAGAGTCGGCGCAGGTCACGTTGCTGCCGAACTGGGACGAGGTCCAGCCGCCGATATTGACGGCCTTCGGGCCCTGGTTGATGACGACCATGACGATTTGAGCGTCGTAGTTCGCGTTGACCACCACGCATCCCTGGAAATGCACGCCGGGGTAGGTGACGTGCGAGATAGCCGGCGAGCAGAGCATGCCGATGTTCGGATCGAGTACCTTCCAGTTGACGGTGGCAGCGCTCGCCGGCGCGGCGGCGGCCGCCACACCCAGCAGCCCAGCGGTCACTATGCCCGCGGCGCGAACGGTCTGACGAAACTTCATGTGTCTTCTCCTGACGTATGTGTAGCTGGTGCGCTGCTGAAGGTGACCGTAGCGAAGCGGTGATCATCTGCCTTGTCCGCAAGTCCACTCCCGTCAGTCCTGACAGCTGCGCACCGACTGTCGCCGTCACCGGCGACTGGGCGTGATCAAGATTGCCAGGTCCTGCGCGGCTGTCGTTGGCGCTTGGTCCACACTTCGTTGGTCTTGCCTGCACACCGAGAAGTGGCTACGCCGCGGTGGATTCGCGTGATCGTCGCTACCGGTCCACTTTTCAGCCGTCGCCGACGGCTGCCAGCGTGGCCGGCTCACGTGCGCTGAGCTTGGCGTTTATCCTCGGCGGGCTTGGTGTTCCTTGATCGATTCAGCACGTTTGACCGTCTTGCCGACGTCGTGACGTGTGGCCCGCTGCCTGTTCTTCGAGCCGGGAGGCCGTCCCGGTCCCGGCTTGGACGGTTTCGGTGCGGCCGACGGACGGGCCGCCGTCGCGCGGACGTTGCGAAACCCCCGGCGGACGCGGGCGGGGGTGAGGCGGCGGGGTGCGGCGGGTCGCTCCCAGGGGCGGCGCAGGTCCTCGGTGAGTGGGCGGGCGAGGCGGAGCTGGGTGTGGGCGGCGATGATGAGCCAGGTCCACAGATCGGCGCTGTCGGCGTGGCGGACCTTCGGTGCCGTCCAGCCGAGGGTCTGCTTCAGGAGTCTGAAGGTGTGCTCCAGGTCGAATCTGCGGAGAAAGGACTGCCACCAGCGGTCCACGTCCGCCGGTGTTGCGGCGTTGGCGGAGCACCACAGCCAGACCGGTTTCGGGTCGCGGTCGCCCGGCAGGCGCTCGACCTGGAGGCGGATCAACATGCCGTGCAGGATGGGCAGTTCCTCTTTGGCGTGGTTCAGCCACGGGCCGCGGTGGGTGAGCCTGGGGTGCATGCGGTCCCAGGCGATCGTCTCGGCCTTGCCGTAGCGGGTGGTGTCCGTGACTGTGGTGACGTCGGGCTCGTGCCAGCTGTCAGGCTTGGCGAAAGTAAGGACACCGCCGTGCCGACGGGGTCGCCCGCCCTTCGGGCCGGAACGGGTCGGGCCCGGGTCGCGGAGCATGACCCGGTCCGAGCGCAGGCGCCCGAGCAGCATCACCGGCAGGTCGGCCAAGGCGTGGGTGAGGTAGGCGACGTCGTAGCCGGCATCCATCACGATGAGGATCTCCGGGTCGCCCGGCCGCCAGTGCCCGGCCTGCGTCAACCGCTGAACGACATCGCGCAGTTGGGCGGCAGTGACGAGCGTCGCGTCGTCGGCGGGTCCCAGGCGCACGGCGTCCAGCAGCGCGACCCAGGAGGTGCGGCCGGACTCCAGCGCGGCAACGAAGGAGTACGGCCAGCCCGGCACGAACTGGTCCGTCTTGCGGTCACCACGTCCGTAGACGTGGCAGAACAGCCGATCGTCGCTGGTCGGGGCATCAGGACGGAGCCAGTTGCTCACGTCCACGGCCAACACGATCCGCCCGTCGGCCGCCTTCGGCAGCGGCAGGCCGGCCAGCGTGCGACGTAGGCGCGTCGGCTCCAGCCAACCGCGGTCCAAAGCCGCGTACAGCGCACCGTGCCCGCGCCGGTGCTCGACCGCCAGCGACAGCTCGACCAGCGTCTTCACCGGCCCGTCCGCGCACAGCACCGCGTCAGTGAGCTCGAAGAGCGCATCCGCGCGAGCGTAGAGGCATTCGTAGAACTCGACCCGAAAGCGGGACAACACGTCCAACGCCTCACCCGCGGGCGCATCAGCAGACAGACTCATACACAGCGGCCGTTCTCTTGTACTTCGTGACTCGACATCTCGAAGCGTGGAGAACGGCCGCCTCCGCTGTCCCGGAAAGAACCGCAGATCAGCAGGTCGGGTGACCTGCAACGTTAAACGCCAAGCTGAGAAGCTGTGTCAGATCCGGTGATCTGTGACGTTCTGTGGCGGGTGCCGGTCGATGGATCCGGTGCCGCGGGTCGCAGCAGGCGCCGGAATCGGCCATGTTGGCCCCGCTGCCCCTCTCGGGGCAGCTCCAGGACGCCGGCGTCAGGCTCGAACGTCTCACTGGTCAGCGTCCCGCAGCGCCGAAATCAGCCCTCTGGCATGGCCTGCTTAGGACTGTTGCCGGTGTGGCGCTTGTCGCGGGCGTAGATGACGGTTGCCTTTCCGCCGCCGGGAGCGCGGCGGTCCAGCTCGAACAGAGAGGTGGCGGCGAGAAGGTCACTGAGCTTGGTGTAACCGTATGTGCGGGAGTCGAAGTCGGAGCGCTGCTTGGTGATGATGTGGCCGACGTTCGCGAGGTGGGCCCAGCCGTCGTCGTCGGAGGCCGCCTCCACTGCATGGCGGAGCAGGTTGACCAGCGTGGTGTCGCCCTTCAGCTTGACCGCTGTGGCCCGCGCGGCCGGCTTTGCCTCGGCCGGGGTGGTGGCGCTCGTGAGGTTCTCGATGTAGATGAACTTGTCGCATGCGGCGACGAACGGCTTGGGGGTCTTTCGTTCGCCGAATCCGTAGACGGTCAGGCCGGACTCGCGGATACGTGCCGCGAGACGGGTGAAGTCGCTGTCGCTGGAGACGATGCAGAACCCTTCGAAGCGCCCCGTGTAGAGCAGGTCCATGGCGTCGATGACCATGGCGGAGTCGGTGGCGTTCTTGCCGGTGGTGTAGGCGAACTGCTGGATCGGCTGGATGGACTGGGCGAGCAGTTGGTCCTTCCATCCCTTCAGATGTGTTCCGGTCCAGTCGCCGTAGGCACGCTTGACGTGGGCGGTTCCATACTTGGCGACCTCCGCCAGCAGCTCTTCCAGGGCCGAGGGCTTGGCGTTGTCGGCGTCGATCAGTACGGCCAGTTTCGCAGTGTTCTCCACGGTAATCGACCGTAGCGCAGACGGCCGCGCAGCCGCGGGGAGTCACCGAGCCCAAGCCCCGCCAAGCCGAACGCCCTGCGGAGCAGGGAAACCCAGCAAAATCGATTTCACCTGGGCTTCCTGTGCCTCGACTACTTGCATTCGCACCCTAGGACAAGGCTCTGGGGGTCAGGCGGATCGTCTGTGGCTGCTGCATCCGGATGCATATGGGCTTGGGCTTGCCGTCCGTTTTCACCGGTTCGACGGGGTGCGGTGATGTGCGGGGTGGGCGGGGAGGCTTGGTGAGACGGCGGACCATGAGGGTGATGAAGGTCCAGGTGATGTGGGCCTCGCTGTGGGAGATGAGCCGTTCGTAGTCGCGTACGTTTCTCCTGGCTCTCATGATCCACGAGATGGCCCGCTCGACCCGCCGTCTCTTCGCGAGGACGGCGAAGCCGTCCTGGTCCTTGCGGCGGGGCACCGTCTTGAGGGTGATGCCGAGGAAGGAGTGGGACCAGCCGACGAGGGTTCCGCCGTAGGCGGAGTCCGCCCAGGCGACGGCGAGTTCGGGATGGGTCAGGCGCAGGCGGAACAGCTGGTCGCGGGCGGGGAGCCTGTCGTGCGGCGAGGCCTTGGTGACCATGACTGTCAGAGCCATGCCGCGCATGTCGACCGCCAGGTGGCGCTTCCTGCCGTTGATCAGCTTCCCGCCGTCAAATCCCCGGGTGTCCTGACTCACCGTCTCGGCGCCCTTGACGGACTGGGAGTCCAGGATCACCGCGACGGTGCGGGCATTGAGGCCGTCATGAACACGGACCATCTGGTGCAGCTCGGCATGGATGCGGGCCAGGTCCCCGCTCGCCCGCCATCGTTGGAAAAACCCGTAGACCGTGCGCCAGGGGATCCCGAAGTCGACGGGAACCGCCCGCCACTTGCACCCATTCGTCGTCCGGGGACTCTTGGCGTGCGGGGCGATGATCCCGGTGATGAAGTTGGTGGTCCGGTGCAGTTCCGCCTGGAAGATCGCCCGTTCGTAGGAGATCCAGACCTCGCTCTCCTCCGACATCTGAAAGCCGTCCCGTCTGCTGTAGGTCACCGGCGGGAGTCCCTCCCTGACCGCGACCTTCCGCAGGAACCGCAGACCACCGCAGACCCGCCCAGACCTGCGAGGGTGTGCGCTTGGTCGCCCTGCACAGCTGTGGGAGCGTCAGCCCCGCCGGTCGCGCCTCCTGCAAGGCGTTGCGTACCGCCTGGCCGTGGACGTGGGCGGGCAGACCCGCCCCATGACTACTGGCCCCGCAGCAGCTGGGCGAGCTGTTCGTCCAGATCGACCTGCCCGGTCGCGGCCGCGGTCTCGATCCAGTCGGCCGTCGCGCGGATCTTCTCCAAATGATTTTCCAACACCTTCGTCTGGGTGTCGGTGAACTCATGCCCCCGCAGCTTCGGGACCAGCCGGGCGGCCCCGGCGATGAACCCTTGACAGACGGCGATCAGGTCGTTGAACTCCATCGACTTCCGCCAGCCGTGGACGATGCGGGCCGGGTCCTCGAACGGCTCGCCCTCTTCGGCGCAGGCTTCCTCGTACTCCTCATCGAACTCGTCGTCGTCCAGGCCGGCCTGCTCGAACTGGGCCTCGTTCACGTTCTCCCGGGCCTCGGCATCGCGCGTGGCCCTGAACGCCGCCTCCGGCCGGCGCAGCAAGTCGGTGGCCACCTGCGCCGCCACCGCTTCGTCATCGCGCGCCAGTTCACGGATCGCCTCGACCTTCTCCTGGGCGGTGACCGGGACCTGGATCTCTTCGGTCTTCCAGCCCACCAACTTCTTGGCCACCTCCGCACTCCACCGGCGCCGGCCGGTGCGCTCGCTCAGCGGCGGGTTCCCGATCAGCTCGAACCTGTCCGGGACGGAGGCCAGGATCCGGTGCACCTCGTAGGAGACCCCCGCCTGCCGGTGCTCGGCAGGCCACTGCGCGGCCACCCCCCGGTGCGTGCGAACCGTGTAGAAGGACAGCCCGATCTCCTCGGCGAACCGCCGCAGCGACTCCTCCACACCCTGGTCACCGTCGTCGAGCGGCAGGTGACCGCCGTGCCCGCGAAGTGGCTCCAGTTCCAGAGCCACGTCCCCGAGAGCGAATTGGCGGCGGGTTTCCTCCTCCGCCATGTCCAGAGACTCGGCCACCAGTTCACCGTAACGGCTCTGCGTGACCTTCCCGACCATCTCCACCGTTGGGGCCATGGCGCACCATCCGGCGCGGGCCGAAGCGTCGGCGTCCTGCGTCGGCTGCGGAACCCCGGCCCGGCGATGCGCCCAGAGTCCACCCCGCACCACCAACATCACCAGGCAACGAGCCAACATGGCTGAATCTGGCCTCTCATTGCGTCTCGCGGCGCGCTGACCGAGCGCTCCAGTTGGCCCTTGAGTGCCTAAGAAGTCATCTCATTTGGTGTTCGCGGGTGGGCTGTTGGTCGTGGTGGGGATCGTTGAGCGGCTGGTGCCAGACGAGTTGTGGGTGCTGTTCCAGCGGGTGGTGCCGGAGGCGCCGTCGCGGCCTCAGGGCGGTGGGCGGCGCCGGCACTGCGACCGTGAAGTACTGGCCGCGATCGTGTTCGTGGCCACGTCGGGTTGTACCTGGCAGCAGCTGCCCACGGCGTCGTTCGGCCCTTCGGGGGCGACAGCCCACCGACGGTTCTCCGAGTGGAGCAAGGCCCGGGTGTGGGCCAAGCTCCACCGCCTGGTCCTCGACGAACTCGGTGCCCGCGGCGAGCTCGATTGGGCCCGCTGCGCGATCGACTCGGTGAACATGAGGGCCTTGAAAAGGGGGATCTGACAGGTCCGAATCTTGTCGATCGGGGTAAGTACGGCTCGAAGATCCACTTGATCACCGAGCGGACCGGTCTGCCCCTGTCCGTCGCAATCTCGGGCGCCAACCTGCACGACAGCCAGGCCCTCAAGCCCCTTGTCCGCGGCATACCGCCCATCCGTTCCCGTCGTGGACGCCGGCGACGCAAGCCCGGCAAGCTCCACGCGGACAAGGGCTACGACTATGCCCACCTGCGACGATGGTTACGCGGACGCGGTATCAAACACCGCATCGCCCGCAGAGGCATCGAGTCCTCACAACGGCTCGGCCGCGACCGATGGGTCGTCGAAAGGACCATGTCCTGGCTCGCCGGCTGCCGACGACTCCACCGCCGCTACGAACGCAAAGCCGAGCACTTCCTCGCCTTCACCAGCCTTGCCTGCACCCTCATCTGCTACCGCCGGCTGGCCAAATGAGATGATTCCTACAGTATGGAGGTTGGGAGCCGGAAGTGAAGTGGACGTGCTGCTCGCCGCCGATCTGGAAGGCGGCGGGGCCGTTGCACGTGTTGCCGGACACTTCGGCGGGGCCGGCGTCCGCGGGGCCGGGCTATGGGCGGGCCTGGGCCATGAGTTTGCCGAGCTCCGCCACCGCCTGGTCGCGCTCGACCCCGTCCAGGTCCTCCAGCAGGGTCTCGATCCGGCTCTGCCAGACGGCCTCGTGCCGCACCCGGAGCCGTTCCACCTCGTCCTGGCCGGCCGTCGACAGTTCGGACGCGCTGCGGTCCAGCCGCTCCAGCTCACGGCTCTCCCGCACCGCGTCCCCACGCCCGAACCACTCGGCGACCCGGCCCCGAAAACCGTTCCACAGGTCAGTCCCCGCTGCCTGGACCACTGCAGATCCGCCCGCCGCCGCTGCCGCCGATACCAACTCGTCCAGCATGCCGCCTCTTTCAACTCCCGTGGCCCTGCGGGCATTACGACCCTAGCGCGCGAAGGGCGCCCGCGGAGGGAACTCGCACCTGGTCGGTGCCCGGCAAGGTCGACGCCCTCGATGGCGTCAGCCGCTGCGGTACGGAGCAGCCCAGCGCCGCGTGGGACTACCTCGCCTCGGTAGTCCCCTGAGCCGGTCCCCGCCCCGTCTCCCGGCCCTCTCCGCCGCGTTGGGTACGTCCTGCTTGCTTTGTGGGCTCACCCCGACCTAATATCGTCATCGTGACGATAATCGCCCGGTGGTCCCCGCTCCCTGCAGGCAATGACTCCAGGGGCTTCGAGTCCCTCCACGGACTCGAAGCGCACAAGTACGTGGCCCGCGGTCCCGCCATCCACCTCGATGCGCTGCCCGCGGCCGTTCCGGGCTGTGGGGCCCACGGCCACGTTGGGATCGACGACGGCCTCAGCACGGAGAAGTGATCATGTTCGAAATGCCGGTAAATCCCTTTGAGCTCTCCGAAGAAGCGCTGAGCCGAATATCTGCCGATGACTCATGGACCCCGATCGAATCGGAGATCCCAAAGGCCAACGCCAAGGTGATTCGCCATTTCCTCACTCCGGCCGAAGTGGAGGCGTTCGCGACCGAACTGGCCGCCCAGCGCTTTGCCCCGGTGGGCCGAGACGGCATTGCCGCCAACTATGCAGAGGGAGATCCGGTCGCTCATCTCCGCGCCACGGCCGAATCCACATCCCTGGCGGCAGAATTCTACCGCAGGCTGCGGACGCTTCTATCGCTTGAAGTGGGATCGGACGATCCGACGGATTCGGACGGAAGGCCCTGGAGGCCGGCGGCCGTCAATCCGCGTATGCGCTTCATCACGTACGAACACGGCGGATTCATTGTCCCGCACTACGATTCGCCCTATTTCGCCCCCGACGGAAGGCGCACTCTTCTGACGGTCGTCGTCTACCTGTCTTATGAGGCCGTGGGCGGAGAAACGCGGTTCATCGCCGATAAGCAGAACGATCTTCCCTTTGCGCAACGTGACTTCTCTGACTGGCCGCGGCTCGCGAAGCCTGAGGAAATATTGAGTGCCCACCACCCCGAACCGGGCGATGCGCTCCTCTTCTGGCATCGGACGCTTCACGACTCGGCCCCGCTTCTTGAGGGTACGAAAACAATACTCAGAACCGACGTGCTCTACGAGCCCGTAGATGTGCCTTGAGCAGCGGCAAGGCCACCGTCGCGTTGTCCCTCACCCCGGAGACCGACGTCCGGCACGCCGTGATCGCCCACCTCCGGGCCGGGCGGCATCGGGCCCTGCCCGCGGCCGGGCATCGAATCCACTCGCACCGAACGGCAGGGAGGGCAGCATGACCAACGGGAGGATCCACACCGACTGGGTGGAGACGGTGTCTCAGGACGGCCTGCACCTGATGCAGACGCGCTTGGAGGTGAGAGTTCCTACGTCTGAGGGTCGCAAGTTCATCACCTGCGGTCTGGCCCGGAAGACGTACGTGGTGGAAGACGGTATTGCCTGTCGGGTTTCGTCCTACGCACTCGGCCGCGACCTGGGCAGCCCGGGCAACTACGACTTCGAGATCGCTTCTGCGACGGGGGGCCCTCCGATCCGGAGGTTCTTCAACTGGGACGGCGTGCCGGCCGAGACACGCGAGGGCGCTCTGTTCGACGCGCATGAGGGGCTTGACGATGGCGAGTACATCGTCCGGATCGCGGCGGGAATGACGACCAGCTGGGACAGCGGGACGGGACAGAGCATCGAGCTCCCTGTCCCGTGCCACGAGCTCGCATTCGGCGTGGTGGGATCCGCACCGCAGGAGGTGCGCGCGAGTACCGGCGGCGGCCCGTGGGCGGCGCGGCCCTCCGTGGAGATCCCCGTGGTCGATTGGCGCGATCAGCCCACGGCGGAGGCGGCATGGGAGGCCTACCTGAACGGGAACAGAATCAGTCTGGATGCCTACGGGATCTTCTCCCCGCAGCATCTGATGAGGAATCAACGGGATACCGCTCTGGAGATTCTCCGGAGCGAGGGCTACGCCATACCGCGGACCCCGGAACCCGCCGAGACGCCTGGGACCTGGCTGGGCCACTGGGGTGGAGCATGGATGCCGGCCGATGTGCTCGCGGCCCTTCACACCGTGCCGGACGACACCGCGCAACGTGCGTGGTATCAGGGAGCGAAGGAATCCCTGGACATCGCATGGGATATGCACCTCCTGTGGACCACCGACGTGTTCTGACCGGGCCCGCGCTCCGTCCATGACCACGTGGCGGGCCGTCGGCAGTCACCCTGCACCGAGGTGCCGAGTACCGGCCGCGGCCCGGTCCGCCTCCGGCCTGACTGCCGGTCGCGGCCCGGGCGAGGATGTACGGCAGCACCAGAAGGTGCGCCCGCGAGGTTGCGCCAGCGCGGCATCCGCCACCGCATCGCCCGCAGGGGAATCGAGTCCTCGCAGCGGCTCGGACGCCACCGCTGGACCATAGAACGACCATGGCCTGGCTCGCCGGCTACCGCCGACTCCACCGCCGCGACGAACGCAAGGCCGAACGCTTCCTCGCCTTCACCAGCCCGGCCCCCGCACCCTCATCTGCTACCGCAGACTCGCCAAATGAGATGACCTCTAATTGCCCCCTGGGCGTTGCTGTTGGCGCTTGTCAGCGTCCAGCTCCCTCACCTGTGCCCATAGGACTTCGCAGAGAGCCGGCAGGCGTCGGATAGTGTGACGCTCGTCCACTGATGAGGCGACGGGGGCAACGATGCGCATCGCGGTGACCGGGGCAGCGGGCCACCTGGGCGGGCGGGTGGTGCAGTTGCTCGCGGGCCGGGACGGCGTGGACGTCGTAGCGATGACCAGGCGGAAGCTGCCTACCGCGGCATTGCCGCCGCAGGTGAAGGTCGCCGTCGCCGACTACACCGATCCGCCCGCTCTGCGCGCCGCGCTGAAGGGTGTGGACACCCTGGTCTTCGTCTCCAGTGACGGGCCCGATGCACGGATGCTGCTGCACCACCGCAACGTCGTCGCCGCCGTGGCGGCCGAGCGCGTCAGCCATGTCGCGGCGCTGAGCAGCGTCGACGCCGACACGGCGTCCCCGTTCTGCTACGCGGTGGTCAACCGGCTCACCGAGGATCTGCTCCTGGCCTCCGGTGTCCCGTGCTCGTTCGCCAGGGCTTCGCTGTACATCGAGTTCTTCCAAGACTGGCTCACCAGGGCGCGCGCGACCGGACTGCTGCGGCTCCCGGCTGCGGACGGCCGGATCTCTCTGGTGGCTCGCGACGATGTGGCCCGCGCTCTCGTCGCGCTCGCGGTAGGCGAGCCGACCGGGCGTCACCATGACATCACCGGACCCGAGTCGGCGGACCTGGCAGGCATCGCCTCAGTCACGGCGGGGGCGTGGCAGACGCCTGTCGCCTACGTGGACATCCCCACTGGCACCTACTGCGCCGAGACAGCGGCGACCGGCCTGGACCCCTGGTGGCTCTACGCCTTCTCGTCCATGTTCGCCTCGGTGCGCGAGCAGCGCTGGGATCGAGTCTGCGACGACTACACCCGGCTGACCGGCCGCCTCCCCCTCGCTCTCCGCGACGTCCTATCGGCACAGGCGAGACAGCCGGACACTGCCGAATCGGCCAATTGAAGCACTCCGTCACACCGGCATCACCGACCGTCCACCGGTCACAGAACGTCACAGATCACCGGATCTGATACAGCTTCTGAGAACTCCTGACGGAATGCGCTCGGAGCTCGGTGCGCGGCATGTGTCCAGAACCTCGTGAGTGCCGACAGGGCCACTCGGTGAATTGACCGTGGCTGCGCTCGCGTTGGCGTGCCGGTCCGGGAGCTTGGGCTCAGCTCGCGGTCGAGTCCTTGGTCAGCGCGTCCATGAAGAGGTCGACGAGCGGACGGGCTTGCTCTTTGGTGCCGTGCTGCACGGAGTAGGCGATGCCGCCCATGAGGAGCAGGACATTGTCCGGGGCGACGTCCGTTCGCAGGCTTCCGTCTGAGGCGCCGGCCGTGAGGAGGGTGGCGACGGCGTCGGTGAGGAGTGCGCGGCTGTCGGAGTATGGATCGATGCCGGAGGCGATGACCGCGTTGAGGGCTTCGGACATTCCGCTCTTTGCCGTGGCGTAGTGGATGAAGTGTTCCATCCACATCCGGGTGGCCTCGGCGGCCGGGTGCTGGCTGAGAAGGTCGTTCACCTTCTCGCACACCTGGGTGAGTTGGCGTCGGTAGGCGGCGTCGATGAGGACTTCCCGAGTCGGGAAGTGCCGGTAGAGCGTGCCGACACCGACGCCCGCCTGCTTGGCGATGGCGGCGGGCGCGGTGTCCAGCCCCTGCTCGGCGAAGGCCTGCGCGGCGACCTCCAGCAGGCGCTCCCGGTTCTGCAGCGCGTCACTCCTGGTGCGGCGGGGCGTGGCGGGCATACGGGTTCCTTCGGTGTCGGTCTCCAATTGCTTTCCGGAATCCGTTCCGCTTAACTTTAAGCGGAACGAGTTCCGGTACCACTCTACTTCAGGAGACTCCCATGCCCGCTCCCTCCGGCAAGGCCTCACGTCACTGGTTCGTCACCGGAGCCTCCGGTGGGCTGGGCCGCCATCTCACCGAGCACGCCCTCCGCACCGGCGACCGCGTTACGGCGACGGTCCGCCGCCCGGCGGCTCTGGAAGACCTGCGCGAGACGTACGGCGACCGGCTGACCGTCGAGATCCTCGACCTCACGCGGCCGGCCGACGTGGACGAGGTGGTCGGCAGGACTCTCCGGTCCGGGCCGGTGGACATTGTGGTCAACAATGCCGGATACGCGGTTGTGGGCGCCGCCGAGGAAATGACCGTCGAGCAGATTCGCGACCAGATCGAGGTCCTCCTGCTCGCGCCGATGGTGATCACCCGTGCTTTCCTGCAGCCGATGCGTGAGCAGGGCGGTGGCCGGATCATCCAGATCTCCAGCGTGGGCGGCCAGGTCGGCATCCCCACTCACAGCTCCTATCACGCGGGCAAGTGGGGGCTGGAGGGCTTCACCGAGAGCGTCAGCCGCGAGGTCTGCGACTTCAACATTCACCTCACTCTGGTCGAGCCCGGCGCCACCCGCACGGGCTTCGCTTCGGCGCTGCAATACACCACCGAAACGACCGTCTACCGCGACAATGCCGTCGGTCAGACCCGGCACTACCTGGAAACCGCAGACGAGAGCGTCTTCACCGGCGACCCGGCCAAACTCGCCGCCGCCATCTACGACACCACCCGCCACCCGAGCCCGCCGCTGCGCCTGACTCTCGGCTCCGACACCTATAGCGCAATCCACGCGGCACTCACCGAACGTCTCACCGCGCTCGAGACCCAGAAGGATCTCGCTGAATCTGTCGCCTTCACCCACTGATCCGCCCACCGGCACGACCCGTCAGGAAATCTCGCCGCCCTTACGGCTTACGCATCTCCGCAACTGCGACGTCCGGAAGTCCGGCACGTCGTCTCACCTGGGCGTATGGACAAACAGGAACTCGGGGCGTTCCTCCGCAGCCGCCGCGAGCGGCTCTGCCCGCAGGACGTCGGCCTCCCCTCCGGACCGCGACGCCGCACACCAGGTCTTCGCCGCGAGGAAGTGGCGGTCCTCGCGCGCACATCTCCACGTGGGTGTCGAAGGCCGTATGCCCTGGCCCGGCGATGCCGGCAACCGGCGGGGAGCGTCAGTCCCTGGGACTGCGCCAGTTCGAGGAGTGTTCCTGCCTCGGGAGTCCACTTGTCGGTGGATCCCGATGACGATAGGTCACCTGGAACGGTCCGTCGTGCGGTGCCGGCCGGGGGGTGACGTCCACGGTCCTCGGCGAGTGGAAGGCGTCGTGCCGGATCGATTTCGCCGGCACTCCCGCCGCCTGGAGGGCCGCCCTCATGTCGGCCACGAACGAGGCGGACCCGCACAGGTGGACCTCGGTGGAGGCCGGATCGGTCAGGATGCCGGTGATGAGGGCGCCGTCGGGACGTCCTCGTCACGCACTTCCTTCCGGCGCGCCCGGAGCTGATGCGCGCCGTCGTGGCCGAGATGCTCGAGAGCTACGACACCGAACTCGCGGCGCTCGAAGAAGACGCGGACGCGCCGGCGCGACTGCGGATCCTGCTGCGCTGGATGCTCCCGCTGGCCGAGGACGAGTGGGCGGCGGAGAAGGGCCGCATAGTCCTCATCGCCCAACGCGAGCAGGAGCCGAGCTGGCCGACGGTCTGGTCCTGACGGCGGTGGAGCACCATGACGCCTGGCCGCCGGAGCGCCAGCTGGCTGTGCTGGACGAGGCGCTCGCGGCGTACGGTTTGCAGCGTCGGCCCGATCGTCGTAGTGGTGCCCCGGTCTTCCGACGTCAGTGACGCGCCGCCTGCGTGACGACCCGATCCGGCGCATCGGCGTTCGGCGTGCGGAACGGACATGGGGTGACCTACGGCAAGCCCGACGGCCCGGATCATCCCGGGCTCAGGGGGGGGGCGGGTCATTGGTCCTAGTGCTTTGTTCCGAGACGCGTTGGGCCGGGAGACCGATTCCCGCCCCGTCGGCCGGAACCTAGTGTCAACCGCATGAGCGACGGAGCGCAGAAATCCCCCGGCTACCGCGCGGTGGACGTCGTCCGCGGCTACGCGCACCGCGACGCCATCGCGGTGCGGGATGCGCTGGCCGGTCTGGACGTAGTCGCGTGGAGGGAGATGTACGCCGTTCTGAGCGGCCTGCTGCGCTCCACCGTCAGCATCATCGAGGTGACCGGCGAGCGCTGGACGGCCGGCCAACTGGTCGGACATGCCGACGAGGTCGCCGCCGCGGCCCCGCCCCACTACGAGTTCGCGATTGCCGAGGCGGCGCGGGCATGGGCCCGCGGGGACCCGTCGGCACTGAGCGCGCTGCCGGGCAGGGACCCCCTGGGGGCCGTGCACGTGACGGCCGTGTTCGTTGCCGCTCTGGGGCTGGCCCTGTGGGGCAGGACCGGATTCCTCGGTGTTCTCACGGCGTACGACGAGACCGTCAGCGCGATCGTGAACGGTCAGTCGCCCGGTCTCTGACCATTCCCCCGCCCGTCAGCACACAACCGGGGCCCCCGAAGGGAGCCCCGGTCCGCAGGGTGGTCCAGGTGAGTCGCCCTGGACGCCGCAGGGAGTCAGGAAGCCTTGAGGGCTGCGTGCTTGCCCTTGCTGGTCGCGTCCTCGAGGGCCCTGGCCTTGGACGCGTCGGCGAGCGGGATCAGCTCGGCCATGGCCGGGTTGGAGTGTGCCAGCGTGAGCTCGGGGACGATGAAGTCGACCTTCACGCCCATCATCTCGGTGAGGACTCCCTCCAGGTAGTTCTGCACGTACTCGAAGGGTTCGCGGGGGGTGCCGGGGGCGTAGGAGCCGCCACGGCTCGCCACGATGTACACCGGGGTGCCCTTGACCGCGGACTCCTCGACGAGCGCGGTACGGCCCACGAGTATCACCTGGTCGATCCACGCCTTCAGCGTGGAGGGAATCGTGAAGTTGTACATCGGTGCGCCGATGAGCACGGCGTCCGCGCTCTCCAGCTCCTCGACCAGCTTGAGCTGTTCGGCGAACGCGGCCGCCTGCTCCGGGGTGTGTTCGGCGGGGTCGGTGAAGGCCGCGGAGGCGGTGAGCGTGTCCAGGTGCGGCACCGGTTCGGCGTTGAGGTCCCGATAGATCACCGTGCCGTCGGGGTGCTGCGCCTCCCATGCCTGACGGAAGGCGGCCGTGACCGCGCGGGAGGCGGAGTTGTGCTCCGGCCACAGGGCCGAGTCCAGGTGCAGCAGCGTTGCCATGAGGGGTCTCCAAGGAAAGCGGTATGCGACAGGGACGCCCGGAAGAGACGAGCTGTAATTCCGTGCGTTCCTATTGATAGCATAGGGGCTTACTTTTTCTCACCTGCTACAGGTCTCACAGTAGACTTCAGGCATGACTGAACCGGTCGCAGAGCCCTGCAAGACGGTCGACGGCGCGATCACGCGCGTCTTCGCGCTGCTCGGAAAGCGCTGGACCGGCCCGATCGTGGCCGTCCTGATGGAGCACCCCGTGCACTTCGCCGACCTGCACCGCGCCATCCCGGGCATCAGCGAGCGCATGCTCTCGGACCGGCTGACCGAGCTGGGCGCGGCAGGGCTGGTCGTGCGCGAGGTGGACGAGGGGCCGCCGCTGCGCGTCTCGTACCGCTTGACGGAAGCCGGCGGGGCGCTTGAGCCGGCTCTCAAGGAACTGGCCGCCTGGGCGGAGAGGCATCTCCCGGAGGTGGATCGGAGCGCAGCCCCGGCCGCCTGCTGAGCAACCGCCGCACGTGGGGGACCGCCCTCCGGCCCGCGGAGTCGTCGGACAGGCTCTCGACGATGCGGATCTTCAGGTTCACACTCCGTCGGCTCGGACCATCCGCCGCACCAGGTCCACCCACGTGGCCTGGAGGCGTCCGACGGGGAACCCGCACCCGGCGTGCAGGTAGTCCGTCGTCTCGAAGTTCACGAAGGCGAGCAGGGCGTGGGCGAGCATGTCGCAGTCCCCGTCAACTCCGCTCTCTCGCAGGAGAGTCGAGACGTGCTGGTGGAACGCACGGCCGGTGTCGGAGGCGTGGCGACGCTCGTGGAGCACCTGGCGTCCCAGCGCGGCGCCCAGGTCCGCGTCGGCGGCGATGCGTTCGATCAGCGCACAGCCGAACGCCTCCAGCCGGTCCCTCGCGGGTGCGCCCGGCCCCAACGGCGGGGGACCCTCGGTGTAGGCCGTATGGAACTCGGCCTCCGCCTCACCGAGGAGGGCGAGCAGGAGCCCGTCGCGGTCGCCGAACCGGCGGAAGAGCGTGCCCTTCCCCACCCCGGCCGCCTCCGCGACCTCCTGCATCGTCACGTGCTCGGCCCCACGCTCGGCCACCAGCCCGGCCGCCGCCTCCAGCAGCCGGGCACGGTTGCGGGCGGCATCGGCCCGCTCGGCGGCCGTGTCGTCCGGTGCGTCCATCAGGGTGTTCCTGTCATTTGCGCGTACACACTTCCGTCCTCGATCCACGCCGGGTGCGCGGGGACGGGACGGGGCGCCGGCGGGTCGAGGGGGCGGGCTGTGCACAGGTCGAAGGGGGAGGTGTTCAGTCGGCACTCGACGGTGGGAGTGTCCACGACGAGTGAAACGGGCACGCCCTGCACCTCGAAGCGCCGCGGGGCGCACTCCTCCGACATGTCGAACCTGCGCCGGAGCGGCCCCCCCCGGGTCCAGGACGTCAGGAAGTGAGCTGCTGGTGCCCTATGACGGAGAGGAGTTCCAGCTTGCTGTGGCTCTCCGTGCCGGGGCGGGTAGTCAGCACCACCAGGGTCTGGGCGCGGTTCTCGGTGAAGAGGACCTGGCCGTCGACCTCGATGCGGCCGAGTTCGGGATGGACGATGGTCTTGCTCTCGTCGTAGCGCTGGGCGACTTCCTGGAGTTCCCACGCGCGGACGAACTCGGGGCTGTGTTCCTGGAGTTCGGCAAGGATGCGAGCGGCCCGGGGGGTGTCGCTGCCGGCTGTCAGCGCGACCCGCAGACGGGCTGCCTGGGTGCGGCTGTGGTGTGCGTGGTCTTCCTCGGGGTAGACCAGACGCTCGGCGGGGTCCATGAACCAGCGGTAGTAGGCGCTGCGGGCCAGGCCGGTGCGGCGGGTCTGGTCACCGAGCAGGGCGATGGCCAGCGGGTTCATCGCGAGGGTGTCGGCCATGTCGGTCAGGACCAGGGCCGGGGAGTCGTCCAGGCGGTCCAGGACCCGCATCAGGGTCGGGCTGACGTGCTCGGAGCGCTGGAGGCGGGCCGGGGCGTTGTGGCCGATGAGGACGAAGAGGTGGTCGCGCTCGTCCAGGGTCAGCCGCAGGGCCCGGGCGAGGGCCGTGGTGATCTGGATGGAGGGCTGCGGGGCACGCTGCTGTTCCAGGCGGGCGTAGTAGTCGGTGGACATGCCGGCGAGCTGAGCGACCTCCTCGCGGCGCAGCCCCTGCGTACGCCTGCGCGGCCCCTCGACCATTCCGACGTCGCGGGGGCGCAACATCTCACGCCGCCGGCGCAGGAATTCCGCCAGTTCCTTCTTGTCCATGCCCCCATCCTCGCCGAATCCCGCCCGGCTATCCAGAGACCGCCAATCCCTGGATGAGCAGTCCTCTCCCGCCCGCGCGGAGACGCTCATACGGTCGGCTCCGAGGGCGCTCACAGCATCGAGATTTCGCAATTGGCTTTCCACTATCGCGAGGCGGGCGATCCGGATGCGCCGCCAGTCGTTCTGCTGCACGGTCTCCTGTACGACGCGCGGGACTGGGACGAGATCGCGAGCTTCCTCGCCGAGCACTATCACGTCCTGGCCCTCACATAACGCGGCCATGGCGAAAGCGCGTGGCCCGGCACGTATTCCGGGAGCGACAAGCAGACCGCACCACCGAAGGAAACCATTCATGACTGCGCACAGCATCACACTCGACCTGGGGGACACCCGGATCACCGGCATAGGGGAACCAGGCCGTCCCGGAATGCCGTTGCTGGTCTGCCTTCCCGGGGGCGGTTACAACGCGTCGTACTTCGACGTGGCCGGTTATTCGCTGATGGACGCCGCGCGGCGCGAAGGCTTTCCAGTGGTGTCCCTCGACCGTCCGGGCCAGGGCGGCAGCACCGCTCTGAAGGGGGAGATCTCGTTCCGCCGAAACGCCCAGGTGCTCCAGGAGGCCATCGCCGAACTCTGGCGCCGGCACCTCTCGAACGCCCCTGGAGTCGTCCTCGTCGGACACTCGATAGGCGGTGCGATCACGCTGCACCTGGCAGCCGGCGACCGTACCTGGCCGCTCCTCGGTGTCTCCGTCACCGGAATCCATGACAGGTCGCAGCGGTCGAACGACGCGTTGAGGTCCCAGCCGCCGGCCAGCTCGATCGAGTTCAGCCGTGAGCACCTCCTGCGGTTCATGTACGGACCTGAGGACACGTACGATCCGGCGGTGCTCGACATCGCGAAGCACGCCGAATCGCCGGTTCCCCTAGCGGAGTTGGTGGAGGTGGCGGGTCGGTGGGGCACGGATTTCGCAGCGGTCGCCGCGAGGATCGAGGTACCCGTCCACTACGGGCTGGCCGAGCATGAAGGGTTCTGGCACAGCAGCGACGAATCGGTCGCCGCCTTCGGGAAGGCCTTCACCGCTGCACCCTCGGTGACTGCTCGGCGCATCCTGGGCGGTGGCCACAACATCGATCACCACTATGTCGGCGCGGCCTTCCACAAGGAACAGCTCGACTTCGCGAAGGGACTGGTCTCCCCGGTTCGGTAGCGACTGCCGGGAACCGGCATCGCGCAGCCGTCGACGGCGTCTGATCACGGCCGGGCGCGGCTGTGCCGAGCCGGAACGCACCACGTTGTCCGCCCACGGCAGCAAGGTCCGGGACCACGGAGTGAGTGGTCCCGGACCTTGGCCGGCAGGGCTGCTGGGACGACGTCCGCCGTCCCCGGGGCGGCGGGAAGCGAGCCCGCCAACCCGCTAGGACGACGCCGCCGAGAACGGCCGGGCCGTCGTCGTACGGGCCGTCGGCCTGCGCGCGGAAGGAGCCAGGGCTCCGGATCGGGGCCGCGGCAGACGACCCCGATGGTCAGTTCAGGCGTATGACCCGCTGGGAAATGCGCCAGCCGTCGGCGGTGCGCCGCAGTTCGTCCGTGTACACGGCGCTGATGACGGTGCCGCCGTCCACGACGCCCAGGCCCTTGGACCGGACCCGCGCCTCGTCGCCCGGGCCCTCCGACACGACGATGTTCGTCGTGTGATGAGCGCGCGCGTGCCCCTCGGCCCCCAGGACGGCGGTGACCGCTTCCAGTCCGACGGCCGGTTCGAGGCCGAAGGCGCTCGCGTCCCACACCGCGTCTTCGGTGAGGACTTCGCCGAGGCGGTCCAGCTCGTGATCGTCCATGATGTGGCCCCACAGGGCCAGCACCCGTGCTATTTCGACGGTGTCCTCGTTCGTGGGCTTCACGTCGTCGCTTCCCTTCTGTGCGTCACGAACAGGTTCAGGCGCCGCTGAGCATGGCGAGGACCTGGTCGTATGCGCCGTTGGCCTCCGCGTAACGGACGAACTTGGCGCGCTCGACGACGAGTTCCTTGGCGTCGGGCTGCTCGCGCAGAAGGTCGAGGGTCTCGTCGAGGAAGTCGTCCAGCGGCATGGCCGCCTCGCTGTCCTCCTGGCCCAGCAGGGTCGTGCGCACGCCGGGCGGGGCCACCTCGATGACCTGGACGCCGGCGTCGGCTCCGGCGAGCTGGACACGCAGGCTCTCGGAGAAGGAGCGCAGGGCGGCCTTGGTCGCGTTGTAGGTGGGGGTGATCGGCAGCGGGACGAAGGCCAGCGCGGAGGTGATGTTCATGACGGCCGCGTCGTCCTTGCCGATCAGGAGGGGGAGGAAGGCGTACGTCACCCGGATCGCGCCGAGCAGGTTGACCGTGACGTGGTCCTCGGCGATCTGAAGGTCGGCCGGGTCGAGGAGGTTCTCCCGCAGCATGATGCCGGCGTTGTTGACCAGGACGTTCAGCTCCGGGTGACTCGCCGCCAGGGTCTCTCGGGCCCGGGCGATCGAGTCGGGGTCGGCGACGTCGAGGACGAGCGCGTCGATGCCCGGGTGCTCGGCCGTGATCTCGTCGAGGAGCTCCTTGCGTCGGCCGGCGACGATCACCTTGTTGCCCGCCTCGTGCAGGCGTACGGCGAGTCCGCGGCCGATGCCCGAGGTGCCGCCGGTGATCAGGATCGTGTTGCCGGTCATCTTCATGGGGGGGTCTCTCTCCTTCGTTACGGCGGGCCGGTGAGCGCCCGCGGTATCGACCGTAGGAGCACCCGCGCAGGGGCGGGAGAGGAAGGTTTATCCATGGATCGGCGGTCCCTGTCTGGTGGGGGCCGGCTGTGCCCGAGGCGACGCGCGGTCCGCAGGCCCCCGTAGCGATCGAGGCAACGAACGTTTCCTGGCGCCAACTGACGGTCCTTGTCAGACTGCCGGTATGACGGACGGCCGGACGGACCACGTCGCCGTGGGTGACCCCGGGCTGTTCGGCCCGGACTCCGTCACCTGGCAGCTGTACGGCGACCCCATGATGTGGATCGCCGGAATCCGCGCGCTCTACCTCCAGGCGCTGCACCCGCGCGCGGTGCGCGGCGTCACGCAGAACTCCGACTTCCGGCGCGACGCCTGGGGCCGGCTGATGCGCACGGTGAGCTTCGTCGGCACGACCACGTACGGGACGAGCGAGGCCGCAGAGAGGGCCGGCGCCCGGGTCCGGAAGATCCACCGCATGCTGTCCGCGACCGACCCGGACACCGGGGAGCGGTACGGCGTCGACGAACCCGGGCTGCTGCTGTGGGTGCACTGCGCCGAGATCGACTCCTACCTGCACGTCCTGCACCGCTCCGGCTACCCCCTCACCGACGGCCGCCGACCGCTACCTGGCCGAACACCGGGTCAGCGCCCGCCTGGTCGGCCTCGGCCCCGACGCCGTACCCGCCAACAGAGCCGACATGGCGGCCTACTTCGAGAAGGTGCGGCCCGAACTCGCCGTGGGAGAAGAAGCGCGCGAGGTGGACGGCTTCCTGCTCTGCCCGCCGACGCACCCCTGCTCGTTCCGGCGCGCGCCCTGCTGTGGCAGCGCGTGGCGCACCTGGCGTACGCCTCCCTGCCGCCGTACGCCCACGAGCTGTACGGCAGACGGGCGCCGCGACCCGCAGCCGTCACCCGCGAGTTGCGCGCCACGGGCACCCTGCTGCGCTGTGTTCCCGCACGGGTGCGCTGGCAACTCCCGCCCAAACACATCCTGCGGGCCATGGCGAGACTCGGCCCGGACGCCCGCCCGGCACCATACAAAGTCGGGCTATAGACCGCCATACTGGACGAGCCAGGGGAGGGCCGGACAGGTACGGGGGCGGCGGCGCACTATGGCGGAGACCAGGCTGATCCAGGGCCGATACCGGCTGTTGGAGCTGATCGGGCGCGGCGGCATGGGCGAGGTGTGGAGCGCACGTGACGAGTCCCTCGGCCGGCAGGTCGCCGTGAAGTGCCTCAAACCCCTCGGCTCGCACCACGATCCGGCCTTCGCGCGCGTGCTGCGCGAACGGTTCCGGCGCGAGGCCCGGGTGGCCGCCGCGCTCCAGCACCGCGGGGTGACCGTCGTGCATGACTTCGGCGAGTCCGACGGCGTCCTCTTCCTGGTGATGGAGCTCCTGGACGGCCGCGACCTGTGCCGACTCCTCGACGACAACGCACGCCGCCCGCTGCCCGTGCCCGACGTCGAGGAGATCGCCGACCAGGTCGCCGCCGCCCTCGCCTACACCCACCGGCAGGGCATCGTGCACCGCGACCTGAAACCGGCGAACATCGTGCGGCTGACCGACGGCACCGTGAAGATCTGCGACTTCGGCATCGCCAGGCTCGGCCACGACATCGGCTTCACCTCCCGCCTCACCGGCACCGGCGTCGCGCTGGGCACCCCGCACTACATGTCCCCGGAGCAGATCGGCGGCGACGAGGTCGACCAGCGCAGCGACCTGTACTCACTGGGCTGCGTGCTCTACGAACTCGCCACCGGGGCACCGCCGTTCGACCTCGGCGACCCCTGGGCGATCCTCGTCGGCCACCGCGACACCGCGCCCCGGCCGGCCCGCGAGCACCGCACCGACCTGCCCGACTACCTCGACCGGATCATCCTGGACCTGCTCGCCAAAGAGCCCGGACAACGCCCGCCCGACGCACGGGAGGTGGGGCGCCGGATCACCGCGGGCCGTACCGCCGCGGCGTACGTGCCGACGCCGGTGACGGACCGGCCCGAGCCGCGGCCGGCCGCCTCCGCCGTGCGCGAGCGGCGCCTGCCGGACTGGACCCGGTCCATGACCACCGGCCACAAGGCGACCGGCGCCGGACTGCCGGCCACGCCCCCGGACGCCGGGGCGGCGCTGACCGGCGAGTGGATCCCCCGGCCCGTCCTCGGCGCCGTCCCCGCGCCGCCCGCACCGGACGCCCCGTCCCCGCGGACGCTCGCCGCGCTCGCCGGACGCCACAACGCCGGCCTGAGTCTCGGGCGGCTCGGCCGCTGGACCGAGGCCGGAGAGGTGCACCGCGCGGTCGCCGCCGAACGCGCGCATCTGCTCGGCCCGGACCACCCCGACACCCTCGCCAGCCGCTACGAGGTCGCCTTCACCCTCAGCCGGACCGGCCGCGCCGCCGACGCCCTGCGCGAGTACCAGCAGGTGGCCGCGGCCCGCATCCGGGTCCTGGGCGCCGACCACCCGGACACCCTCGCCACCCGCCAGGAGACGGCCTACGTCCTGGGCCGGCTGGGCCGTCACCTCGACGCTCACCAGGTGTACGCCTCGGTCCTCGCCGCCCGGGAGGGCACGGCCGGCCCCGACCATCCCGACACCCTGCGCTGCCGCCACAACCTCGCCTTCAACCTCAGCAGGCTCGGCCGCCTGGAGGAGTCCTACCGGATGGCGTGCGAGGTGGCCGTCGCCCGGACCCGCGTGCTGGGCGGGGAACACCCGGACACGCTCGTCACCCGCTGCGAAGTGGCCTACGCCCTGGGCCAGTTGGGCCGCTGGCCGGAAGCTCTCCAGGCCTACCGCGAGGTCGCCGAGGCCCGCGCCCGCGCCCTCGGCCCGGACCACCCCGACACCCTCGCCGCCCGCTACGAGACCGGCATCAGCCTGGGCCGCCTCGGCCGCAGCACGGAGGCGCTCCGCCTCTACCGCGATCTCGTCGAGGACCGCACCCGCGTGCACGGCGGCGCCGACCCCGAGACGCTGCGCGCCCGCCACGGCCTCGGCGTCAACCTCGGCCGGCTGGGCCGCTGGGAGGAGGCCCTCGCCGAGTCCCGGGACGTGTGCGCGATCCGCGAGCGGGTCCTGGGCCCCGACCATCCCGACACCCTCGTCAGCCGCCGCGAGGTCGCCGTCGGCCTGGGCTGGCTGGGCCGCTGGGCGGACGCCCGCACGGAGTACCGCCGGGTGGCCGAGGCCCGCGAGCGCATGCTGGGCCCCGACCACCCCGACACCCTCGCCGCCCGAGGCGACGAGGCCCACTGCCTGGAACGGCTCGGGCGGGGCCCGGAGGCGGTCGCGCTGTACCGGCGGGTGGCGGCCCTGCGACAAGGACGGGCCGCCGGCGGGGCGTAGCCCGACCGCATCAGTCCCAGCCCAGCTCCGGGTACGGACGGCCGGTGCGGATGCCGTCGACGGCGGCCCGCGCCGGTTGACCAGGAGCGCGGCCGTCCGGCTCGGTTCGGCGTCCACGGGATCCCCCTCGTGTCCGTCGTGCAGTGGATCGTGTTACGAAGAACCATGCGCGCACACGAGGGACACCACACCTACGACGCCGTCATCGTCGGCGGCGGCCACAACGGGCTGGTCGCCGCCGCCTATCTGGCCCGGGCCGGCCGGTCCGTGCTGGTGCTGGAGCGGCTGGACCACACCGGGGGCGCCGCCGTCTCCACCCGCCCCTTCACCGGCGTCGACGCCCGGCTGTCGCGCTACTCGTACCTGGTCAGCCTGCTCCCGCAGAAGATCGTGCGGGATCTGGGGCTCGACTTCCGCGTCCAGGGCCGCACCATCTCCTCGTACACCCCCGCGGAGCGCGACGGGCGGCCGACCGGACTGCTCGTGGGCGGCGGCGAGGCGCGCACCCGGGAGGCGTTCGCCCGGCTGACGGGCGGCGAGCGCGAGTACACGGCCTGGGAGCGGTTCTACGGCATGACGGGCCGCGTCGCCCAGCGGATCTTCCCGACGCTCACCGAGCCCCTGCCCACCCGGGACGAGCTGCGCCGGAGGGTCGACGACGAGGAGGCCTGGCGCACCCTCTTCGAGGAGCCGATCGGCGTGGCCGTCGAGGAGCGCTTCGCGGACGACCTGGTCCGGGGCGTGGTCCTCACCGACGCCCTCATCGGCACCTTCGCCGACGCCCACGACCCCTCCCTCAAGCAGAACCGCTGCTTCCTCTACCACGTCATCGGCGGCGGCACCGGCGCCTGGGACGTGCCCGTCGGCGGCATGGGCGCCCTGACCGACGCGCTGGCCGCCGCGGCCCGGGACGCGGGCGCCGTCCTCGCCACCGGGCACGAGGCCCTGCGCATCGCCACCGACGGCCGTACCGCCGAGGTCACGTACCGCACCGCCGACGGCGAGGGCGTCGCCACGGCCCGCCACGTCCTGGTCAACGCCTCCCCGCAAGCGCTCGCCGCCCTCACCGACGACCAGCCGCCCGCCCCCGCCGAGGGCGCCCAGCTCAAGGTGAACATGCTGCTCAAGCGGCTGCCCCGGCTCCGGGACGGCTCCGTCGACCCGCGCGAGGCGTTCGCCGGAACCTTCCACATCGCCGAGGGCTACGACCAGCTCGCCGCCGCCCACGCCCAGGCCGCCGCCGGTGACCTCCCCGCCGCCCCGCCCTCCGAGATCTACTGCCACTCCCTGACCGACCCGAGCATCCTCGGCCCCGACCTGGTCGCACAGGGCTACCAGACGCTGACCCTGTTCGGCCTGCACACTCCCGCCCGGCTCTTCGCACGGGACAACGACGCCGTCCGCGAGGAACTGCTGAAGTCGACCCTCGCCCAGCTCGACGCGCACCTCGCCGAACCCCTCGCCGACTGCCTGGCCCTCGACGCCGACGGCCGCCCCTGCATCGAGGCGCGGACCCCGCTGGACCTGGAGCACGACCTCGGCCTGCCCGGCGGAAACATCTTCCACCGCGACCTGTCCTGGCCCTACGCCCAGGAGGGCGCCGGCCGTTGGGGCGTGGAGACCCGACACCCCAACGTCCTGCTGTGCGGCGCGGGCGCGGTGCGCGGGGGAGGGGTCAGCGGGGTGCCGGGACACAACGCGGCGATGGCGGTGCTGGAGGCGTCGGCCTCCTAGGGGCTCGGGTCCGCATTCCTCCCAGCAATCTGACGGTGTATCAGAAAAGGCCTTCCGTCGTCGGGAGGACTGCGGCATCCTGCGCCCATGCAGACGGAGCTGAGCAATCAACTGGGAGTCGAGCACGCCGTCTTCGGCTTCACGCCGTTCCCCGCCGTCGCCGCGGCCATCAGCCGGGCCGGCGGCTTCGGCGTGCTCGGCGCGGTCCGCTACACCGCCCCCGACGACCTCAAACGCGACCTCGACTGGATCGAGGCGCACGTCGACGGACGGCCGTACGGGCTCGACGTCGTGATGCCCGCGAAGAAGGTGGAAGCCCCGGAGAATCAGACACTGACGGAGGCCGACGTCGAGGCGATGATCCCCGAGGGGCACCGGCAGTTCGTGCGGGACACCCTCGCCAAGTACGGGGTCCCGGAGCTGGCCGAGGGCGAGGCGTCCGGCTGGCGCATCACCGGCTGGATGGAGCAGGTCGCCCGCAGCCAGCTCGACGTGGCCTTCGACTACCCGATCCGGCTGCTCGCCAACGCCCTCGGCTCCCCGCCCGCCGACGTCGTCGCCCGCGCCCACGACCAGGGCGTGCTCGTCGCCGCGCTGGCCGGCAGCGCCCGGCACGCCCGCAAGCACCAGGAGGGGGGCATCGACATCGTCGTGGCGCAGGGCTACGAGGCCGGCGGGCACACCGGCGAGATCGCCTCCATGGTGCTCACGCCCGAGGTCGTCGACGCCGTGGACCCGCTGCCCGTGCTGGCCGCCGGCGGCATCGGCAGCGGACGGCAGATCGCCGCCGCCCTCGCGCTCGGCGCCCAGGGCGTCTGGCTCGGCTCGCTCTGGCTGACCACCGCCGAGGCCGATCTGCACTCGGCGGCCCTGATCCGCAAGCTCCTCGCGGCCGGTTCCGGCGACACCGTCCGCTCCCGCGCCCTCACCGGGAAACCCGCTCGCCAGCTCCGTACCGAATGGACCGACGCCTGGGACGACCGGGACGGGCCCGGCACGCTTCCCATGCCCCTGCAGGGCCTGCTCGTCGCCGAGGCCGTCTCCCGCATCCAGAAGTACGAGGTCGACCCCCTGCTCGGCACGCCCGTCGGCCAGATCGTCGGCCGGATGAACGACGTCCGCAGCGTCCAGGCCGTCTTCGACGACCTCACCCGGGGTTTCGAACAGGCCGTGGACCGCGTCAACCGCATCGCCGGAAGGAGCGGCCAGTGACGACCACACCCCCCGCGGGCTTCTGGGCCCAGGCTGCCGAGCACCCCGACCGCACGGTCCTGATCGCGCCCGACGGCGAGGAGTGGACCGCCGGACGCCTGCACGCCGCCGCGAACCGGCTGGTCCACGGGCTGCGCGCGGCCGGGATGGAACGCGGCGACGCGTTCGCCGTCGTCCTGCCCAACTCGGCCGAGTTCTTCACCGCCCACCTCGCCGCGACCCAGGCCGGCTTCTACCTCGTCCCCGTCAACCACCACCTGGTGGGCCCCGAGATCGCCTGGATCGTCTCCGACTCCGGCGCCAAGGTGCTGCTCGCGCACGAGCGTTACGGCGACCAGGCGTCCCGCGCGGCCGACGAGGCCGGACTCCCCGCCACCCACCGGTACGCCGTCGGGACGATCGAGGGCTTCCGGCCGTACGCCGAACTCCTCGACGGACAGCCGGAGTCGGCGCCCGCCGACCGTACCCTCGGCTGGGTCATGAACTACACCTCGGGCACCACGGGCCGCCCGCGCGGCATCCGGCGCCCGCTGCCCGGCAAGCTCCCCGAAGAGGCGTACCTCGGCGGCTTCCTCGGCATCTTCGGCGTGCGGCCGTTCGACGACAACGTGCACCTGGTCTGCTCGCCGCTCTACCACACCGCCGTGCTCCAGTTCGCGGGCGCGTCCCTGCACATCGGCCACCAGCTCGTCCTGATGGACAAGTGGACGCCCGAGGAGATGCTCCGCCTCATCGACGCCCACCGCTGTACGCACACCCACATGGTCCCGACCCAGTTCCACCGCCTGCTGGCCCTCCCCGAGGACGTACGGGCGCGCTACGACGTCTCGGCCATGCGGCACGCCATCCACGGCGCCGCCCCCTGCCCCGACCACGTCAAGCGGGCGATGATCGACTGGTGGGGCGACTGCGTGGAGGAGTACTACGCGGCCAGCGAGGGCGGCGGGGCGTTCGCGACGGCCGAGGACTGGCTGAAGAAGCCCGGCACGGTCGGCAAGGCCTGGCCCATCAGCGAACTGGCGATCTTCGACGACGACGGCAACCGCCTCCCGCCCGGCGAACTCGGCACCGTGTACATGAAGATGACCACCGGCGGCTTCGCCTACCACAAGGACGAGGCGAAGACGCAGAAGAACCGCATCGGCGACTTCTTCACCGTCGGCGACCTGGGCGTGCTCGACGAGGACGGCTATCTGTTCCTGCGCGACCGCAAGATCGACATGATCATCTCGGGCGGGGTGAACATCTATCCGGCGGAGATCGAGTCCGCCCTGCTCGCCCATCCCGCCGTCGCCGACGCCGCCGCCTTCGGGATCCCGCACGACGACTGGGGCGAGGAGGTCAAGGCGGTCGTCGAACCGGCCGCCGGGCAGGAGCCGGGACCCGCCCTCGCCGCCGCCCTTCTCGCCCACTGCGCCGACCGCCTGGCCGGCTACAAGCGCCCCAAGAGCATCGACTTCATCGCCGAGATGCCCCGCGACCCCAACGGCAAGCTGTACAAGCGACGGCTGCGGGAGCCGTACTGGGAGGGCCGCACCCGCCCGGTGTGACCTGCCCTGCGAGGTGCGCGCGACTTGACCTGTCCCGGCGCCCCGTCGAGGATCATGTGTCATGACGCCCGGACACGGCAGTACCGTCGACGGGGTGCTGCGGCGCAGTGCGCGGCGCACCCCGGCGCGCGTCGCGGTGGAGTACCGCGACCGCACCTGGACCTACGAAGAACTCGACGAGGCGGTCTCCCGCGCGGCCGGCGTCCTGCTCGGCCAGGGGCTCGCCCCCGGCGACCGGGTCGGCGCCTACGGCCACAACTCCGACGCCTACCTCATCGCCTTCCTCGCCTGCGCCCGCGCCGGCCTGGTGCACGTCCCCGTGAACCAGCACCTCACCGGCGACGACCTCGCCTATCTCGTCGACCAGTCGGGGAGCACCCTGGTCCTGACCGACCCGGACCTCGCCGCCCGACTCCCGGACGGCGTAAGGGCGTTGCCGCTGCGCGACGCCGACGACTCGCTCCTCGCCCTGCTGGCCGCCGCCCCGCCGTACGACGGTCCCGAGCCGCGCTCCGAGGACCTGGTGCAGCTGCTGTACACCTCGGGCACGACGGCCCTGCCCAAGGGCGCGATGATGACCCACCGCTCCCTGGTGCACGAGTACCTGAGCGCGATCACCGCCCTGGACCTGAGCGCCGGCGACCGCCCCGCGCACTCCCTCCCGCTGTACCACTCGGCGCAGCTGCACGTGTTCCTGCTGCCCTACCTCGCGGTCGGCGCCACGAACGTCATCCTCGACGCCCCCGACGGCGACCTGCTCCTCGACCTGATCGAGGAGGGCCGCGTGGACAGCCTCTTCGCCCCGCCCACCGTGTGGATCGGCCTCGCGGGCCGCCCCGACTTCGAGACGCGCGACCTCAGCGGGCTGCGCAAGGCGTACTACGGGGCGTCCATCATGCCGGTGCCCGTCCTCGAACGGCTGCGCGCCCGTCTGCCGAAGCTCGGCTTCTACAACTGCTTCGGCCAGAGCGAGATCGGCCCGCTCGCCACCGTCCTCGCCCCCGACGAGCACAAGGGCCGCATGGACTCCTGTGGACGGACCGTCCTGTTCGTGGACGCGCGGGTCGTCGACGAGAACGGCAAGGACGTCCCCGACGGGACCGCCGGCGAGATCGTCTACCGCTCCCCGCAGTTGTGCGAGGGCTACTGGGACAAGCCCGAGGAGACCGCCGAGGCCTTCCGCGACGGCTGGTTCCACTCCGGCGACCTCGCCGTCCGCGACGCCCACGGCTACTTCACGATCGTCGACCGGGTGAAGGACGTCATCAACTCCGGCGGCGTCCTGGTCGCCTCGCGCCAGGTCGAGGACGCGCTGTACACGCACGAGGCCGTCGCCGAGGTCGCGGTGATCGGCCTGCCCGACGAGAAGTGGATCGAGGCGGTCACGGCGGTCGTCGTGCGGCGCGAGGGGGCGGGCGAGGTCCAGGAGGACGAACTCATCGCCCACGCCCGGGAGAAGCTCGCCTCCTTCAAGGCCCCGAAGCGGGTGGTCTTCGTGGACGCGCTGCCGCGCAACGCCAGCGGGAAGATCCTGAAGCGTGAGCTGCGGGACCGGTTCGGCGGCCTACTTCGGCCGTAGGTCCACGATCCGCCTGATCTTGCCCACCGAGCGCTCCAGCGACTCCGGGTCGACGATCTCGACGGCGACCGACACGCCGATGCCGTCCTTCACGGCCGCCGCGATGGCGCGTGCGGCCGTGTCGCGGTCCTCGGGCGTGGCGCCGGCGCGGGCCTCCGCGCGGACCGTGAGGGCGTCGAGGCGGCCCTCGCGGGTCAGCCGGAGCTGGAAGTGCGGGGCGACGGCCGGGGTGCGCAGGACGATCTCCTCGATCTGGGTGGGGAAGAGGTTCACCCCGCGCAGGATGACCAGGTCGTCGCTGCGGCCCGTCACCTTCCGCATCCGCCGGAAGACCCGTGCCGTGCCCGGCAGCAGCCGCGTGAGGTCACGCGTCCGGTAGCGGACGATCGGCATGGCCTCCTTGGTGAGCGAGGTGAAGACCAGCTCCCCCTCCTCGCCCTCCGGAAGGACCTCCCCGGTGATCGGGTCGACGACCTCCGGATAGAAGTGGTCCTCCCAGATGTGCAGCCCGTCCTTGGTCTCCACGCACTCCTGCGCCACCCCCGGGCCGATCACCTCCGACAGCCCGTAGATGTCGACCGCGTCGATCGCGAACCGCTCCTCGATCTCCTGACGCATCCGCTCCGTCCACGGCTCGGCGCCGAAGATCCCCACCCGCAGGGAGGTGGAGCGCGGGTCGACGCCCTGCCGCTCGAACTCGTCGAGCAGGGTGAGCATGTAGGAGGGCGTCACCATGATGACCCCGGGCCTCAGGTCCTGGATCAGCTGGACCTGACGGGACGTCATGCCGCCGGACGCGGGGATCACCGTACAGCCGAGGCGTTCGGCGCCGTAGTGGGCGCCCAGGCCGCCGGTGAACAGGCCGTAGCCGTAGGCCACATGGACCGTGTCGCCCGGTCGGCCGCCCGCCGCGCGGATCGAACGGGCCACCATGTCCGCCCACAGGGAGAGGTCGCCGTCCGTGTAGCCGACGACCGTGGGGCGGCCGGTCGTGCCGCTGGAGGCGTGCAGCCGGCGGATGCGGTCGCGGGGCACGGCGAACATGCCGTACGGATAGTGCGCGCGCAGGTCCGCCTTGACGGTGAAGGGGAAGCGGGACAGGTCGGCGAGGTCGCGGCAGTCGTCGGGGTGGACCCCGGCCTTGTCGAACGCGTCGCGGTAGAAGGGCACATGGGCGTACGCGTGCCGCAACGAGGCTCGCAGCCGCTCCAGTTGGAGCGCCCGCAGGGCGTCCACGTCGAGACGCTCGCCCTCGTCCAGCAGGCCCCTCGCATCCGTCATGGGCTTTCTCCCTCGTTCACTGAAACGTACCAATCAAGGCCGATTCGGGCGACCGATCATTCGGTAGACGCGCTCGTGATCGTAATCCAGGGCTACGGGCGTCGGGCAAGAGGTCGGCGGGGACTTTCGGCCGGGAGAACTCCGTTGCGGGCGGGTGCGGCGGGCGTCGAGGATCGGGGCCATGCCGTTCTTCACCGCGCCCGACGGAACCCGACTCGCCTACCACGTGCGGGGCGAGGGCGAGCCGCTCGTCGTCCTGCCCGGCGGGCCCATGCGGGCCTCCGTCCATCTCGGCGACCTCGGAGGCCTCGCCGCCCACCGCCGGCTGATCCTCCTGGACCTGCGCGGCACCGGCGACTCCGCACTTCCGGCGGATCCGGCGACGTACCGCTGCGACCGGCAGGTCGACGACGTCGAGGCGCTGCGCGTCCACCTGGGTCTGGAGCGCGTCGACGTGCTCGCGCACTCGGCGGGCGGCAGCCTGGCGATGCTGTACGCGGGCCGGTACCCGCACCGGGTGGGCCGGCTCGCGCTGATCACCGTGATCCCGTGGGCCCTGGGCCGGTCGGCCACCGTCGCGGACCGGCTGACGGCGGCGCGGCTGCGCGCGGACGAGCCGTGGTTCGCGACGGCGTACCCGGCGTTCGAGGCGTGGCTGACGGGTGAGGGTGAGGGTGAGAGCGAGGGGGACGCCGGGTCCGATTCCGACGCCGACGACTGGACGGGTTTCGGCGGGTTCTTCTACGGCCGCTGGGACGACACCGCTCGCGCGCACCTGGCCGCCGCGGACGAGCAGACCAACCCCGAGGGGGGCGAGCGTTTCCACGACCCGGCCGGCTACGACCCGCCCGCGCTGCGCGCCGCCCTCGCGGAGGTGACCGCCCCGGTCCTCGTGCTCGCCGGGGAGGTGGACGGCGGTCCCCGGCCCGAGCTCGCCCGGCTGGTCGCCGACGCCTTCCCGAACGCCGAGTTCGCCGTGCAGCCCGGCGCGGGGCACTACCCGTGGCGGGACGACCCGGGGTGGTTCGTCCGCCGTGTTGAGGGCTTTCTCGGGTAGTGCGGCCGTGTCGGAGCGGCTCTCGTCACCGGTCCTCGGCCACCGCGATCTCCCGCGCCCACCGGTAGTCCGCCTTCCCGCTGGGCGAGCGGTGGATGGACTCGGAGATGACCAGCTGGCGGGGGATCTTGTAGCCGGCGAGGCGGGCGCGGCAGTGGGTCTGGATCTCGGTGAGGGAGGGGTGCGGGGCTCCTGTGCGGAGCTGCACCACCGCCGCGACATGGTTGCCCCACGTGGCGTCCGGGACGCCGGCCACCAGGGCGTCGTACACGTCGGGGTGCGACTTCAGCGCCTGCTCGACCTCCTCCGGGTACACCTTCTCGCCCCCGGTGTTGATGCACTGCGAGCCCCGGCCGAGGACGGTGACCACGCCGTCCTCGTCGACCGTCGCCATGTCCCCGAGCAGCACCCAGCGCACGCCGTCCTTCTCGAAGAACGTCTCGGCCGATTTCACCGGGTCGTTGTAGTAGCCGAGCGGCACATGGCCGTGCTGGGCGACCCGGCCCACCTCGCCCACGGCGATCGGCTCGTACGTCGCCGGATCGACCACCTGGGTACGGGAGTTCACCCGGATGCGGAAGCCGCGCTCGGGGCCCGAGTCCGCCGTGGCCGTGCCGTTGAAGCCGGACTCGGAGGAGCCGAAGTTGTTCAGCAGCATCGCGTTCGGCAGCAGCGCCGCGAACTGGCGGCGGACCGTGTCCGACATGATCGCCCCGGACGAGGACACGCTGAACAGCGTCGAGCAGTCCGTGCCCTTCAGTGGGCCTTCGAGCGCGTCGATCAGCGGCCGCAGCATCGCGTCGCCCACCAGGGAGATCGCGTTGACCTTCTCCTTCTCGACGGTCCGCAGCACCTCCTCGGGCACGAACTTCCGGTGCAGGACGACCCGTTGGCCGAAGTTGAAGCCGATGAAGGCGGTGAGGGTCGAGGTGCCGTGCATCAGCGGGGGAGTGGGGAAGAAGGTGATCCCCGAGCCGCCCGCCGCGACCCGCTCGGCGAGCTCCTCGGGCTTGCTCACCGGCTCCCCGGTGGGTGCCCCGCCTCCCAACCCCGAGAAGAACAGGTCCTCTTGACGCCACATCACACCCTTGGGCATGCCCGTCGTGCCGCCGGTGTAGATGATGAACTGGTCGTCGCCGGAGCGTTGCGGGAACCCACGCTCCGGCGATCCGCCCGCCTCGGCGTCCGCGAAGGCGGTGACACCGTCGCCCCGCGGCTTCCCGTCGCCCGTCGGTCCGAGCGGCTGCCCGTCGTCCACCGGTCCGACGCGCACGAGATGGCGGAGCGCCGGGGCCTGTGGCAGGGCCGCCGCCACCCGGTCGGTGAACTCCGCGTCGAAGACCAGCCCGACCAGGTCGGCGTCCCGGTAGAGGTAGACCAACTCGTCTTCCACATAGCGGTAGTTGACGTTCACCGGCACGATCCGGGCCTTGAGGCAGCCGAGCACCGTCTGTAGGTACTCGACGCCGTTGTAGAGGTGGAGGCCGACGTGCTCGCCCGGCCGGATCCCGCTGTCCAGGAGGTGGTGGCCGAGGCGGTTGGCCGCCGCGTCCAGCTCCGCGTAGGCCAGCCGGCGCTCCGCACCCGTGCCGGGATGGTCGACGAACACGAGTGCCTCGCGGTCCGCCGCCACATCGACGACCGACTCGAACAGGTCGGCAAGGTTGTACTCCACCGTTCCTCCTGACCTCACGACGGTCTGGCCCGTTGACGGTTCACGACGGTCCGGCCCCTGACGGCTCGCCGGTCATCAGAGCAAAGCGCGCGGCAAGTGGGAAGGGTTCGCGCGAAGAAATCTGACTACCTGTCAGAAAACCCTTGAAGTGCCATCACGCCTCCTGCAACCTGTTCTCGTTCTCACAGAGGGGAGACGGTCGATGGGCGGAACGGAACACCTCACCGTGCACCGCGAGGGCGCCACCCTGGTGCTCACGCTCAACAGGCCCGAGGCGAAGAACGCGCTCTCGCTGGGCATGCTCGTCGGTCTGTACGACGGCTGGATCGAGGCCGACGAGGACGACTCGGTCCGCTCGGTCGTGTTCACCGGCGCCGGCGGCTCGTTCTGCGCCGGCATGGACCTCAAGGCCCTCGCCGGAAAGGGCATGGAGGGCGAGCAGTACCGCGACCGGCTCAAGGCCGATCCGGACCTGCACTGGAAGGCGATGCTGCGCCATCACCGCCCCCGCAAGCCGGTGATCGCCGCCGTCGAGGGCCACTGTGTGGCGGGCGGCACCGAGATGCTCCAGGGCACCGACATCCGCGTCGCGGGCGAGTCCGCGTCGTTCGGCCTCTTCGAGGTCAGACGCGGTCTGTTCCCGATCGGCGGCTCCACGGTCCGCCTGCAGCGCCAGATCCCGCGCACCCACGCCCTGGAGATGCTGCTCACCGGACGGTCGTACAGCGCGCGGGAGGCCGCGGACATCGGGCTGATCGGACACGTCGTCCCGGACGGCACGGCCCTGGAGAAGGCCCTGGAGATCGCCGAACGCGTCAACGCCTGCGGGCCGTTGGCCGTCGAGGCCGTCAAGGCGTCGGTGTACGAGACCGCCGAGCTGACCGAGACCGACGGCCTCGCCGCCGAACTCGCCCGCGGCTGGCCCGTCTTCGACACCGCCGACGCCAAGGAGGGAGCCCGGGCCTTCGCGGAGAAGCGGCCGCCCCTCTACAAGCGAGCGTGACGCTCCGCCGGGTGAGCGGCTGGCAAGCGCCCGTCGCACGGCCGCGGTCTGCTGTGGCTGGTCGCGCCCACGCGGCGGAGCCGCACAGGTAACCCGCCCCGCGCCCCTTCGGGGGCGCCCCCCCATTGACGCTGACTCTCCGAGGAGGCTGCCCTCCATGCCCGAAGTCCTCAAAGCCCCACTTGTCCTCGAGTTCCCGTTCACCCGGTCCCTCGGCCCCGTCCAGAGCGCCTTCCTCACCGGCCTGCGCGAACGGGTCGTCCTCGGCGTGACGACCACCGACGGCCGCACCCTCGTCCCGCCCGTCGAGTACGACCCCGTCACCGCCGACGAGCTCCACGACCTCGTCGAGGTCGCCCCCACCGGCACCGTGACCACCTGGGCCTGGAACCACGCCCCGCGCCGCGGCCAGCCCCTCGCCACCCCCTTCGCCTGGGTCCTGGTCCGCCTCGACGGCGCCGACACCGCCCTGCTGCACGCCCTCGACGCCCCCGGCCCCGACGCCGTGCACACCGGCCTGCGCGTCCGCGTCCGCTGGGCCGAGGAACGCACCGGCGCCATCACGGACATCGCCTGCTTCGAGCCGTACGACGGCGACGAAGCCCACCGACCCGCGGGCCACAGCGGCGAGTTCGAGAACGCGGTCACCGGCATCGTGGCGCCCGCGCGACTCGACTACGTCTACTCGCCCGGCCGTGCCCAGTCCGCCTACATCCACGCGCTCGCCGAACAGCGGAACGTCGGCGAACGCTGCCCGTCCTGCCGCAAGGTGTACGTCCCGCCGCGGGGTGCGTGCCCCACCTGTGGGGTGGCCACCTCCGAACAGGTCGAAGTGGGTCCGCGCGGCACCGTCACCACCTTCTGCATCGTCAACATCAAGGCGAAGAACCTCGACATCGAAGTCCCCTACGTCTACGCCCACATCGCCCTCGACGGAGCCGACCTCGCGCTGCACGGACGTATCGGCGGGATCCCCTACGACCAGGTGCGCATGGGACTGCGCGTCGAGGCGGTGTGGACCGAGGGCGGCCGCTATCCGGACCACTACCGGCCGACCGGGGAGCCCGACGCCGACTACGACGCCTACAAGGAGCTGCTGTGACCAGCGAGGAAGCCTCGGGTCCCCGTGACATCGCCGTCGTCGCCTTCGCGCAGACCGACGTGCTGCGCACCACCGACGAGATCTCCGAGGTGGAGATGCTCATGCCGGTTCTGCACCAGGTCCTCGACCGCACCGGCCTCAAGACCGCCGACATCGGCTTCACCTGCTCCGGCTCCAGCGACTACCTGGCCGGCCGCGCCTTCTCCTTCACCCTCGCCCTCGACGGCGTCGGCGCCTGGCCGCCGATCTCCGAGTCCCACGTCGAGATGGACGGGGCCTGGGCCCTGTACGAGGCCTGGACCAAACTGCTCACCGGCGACGCGGACACCGCCCTCGTCTACTCCTACGGCAAGTCCTCGCCCGGCTCCGTGCGCGATGTGCTGACCCGCCAGCTGGACCCCTACTACGTCGCCCCCCTGTGGCCCGACTCCGTCGCCCTCGCCGCCCTCCAGGCGCAGGCCCTGATCGACGCGGGCGACACCGACGAGCCCGCGCTCGCCGCGATCGGCGCCCGCAGCCGCCGGGTCGCGACCCTCAACCCCCATGCACAGCGGCGAGGTTCGGTGCCCCAAGGCGAGTATGTCGTGCGGCCGCTGCGCGTCGGCGACTGTCCGCCCGTCGGCGACGGGGCCGCCGCCGTGATCCTCGCGGCGGGAGAGAGGGCCCGCGAGCTGTGCTCCCGACCCGCCTGGATCCGGGGCGTCGACCACCGCATCGAGGCCCACGCGCTCGGCGTGCGCGACCTGACCGACTCCCCCTCGACCCGCCTCGCCGCGGAGCACGCCGGAGCCTTCGAACGGCCCGTCGACACCGCCGAGCTGCATGCGCCGTTCAGCGCGCAGGAGGTCGTTCTGCGCAAGGCGCTGCGGCTGGACGACAGCGTGCGGGTGAACCTGTCCGGCGGCGCCCTCGCCGCCAACCCGATGATGGCCGCCGGCCTCGTCCGCATCGGCGAGGCCGCCGCCCGCATCCACCGGGGCGAGTCCGACCGCGCCCTCGCCCACGCCACCTCCGGCCCGTGTCTGCAACAGAACCTGGTCGCCGTACTCGAAGGGGATCCGCGATGAGCAAGGAGCCCGTGGCCGTCGTCGGGATCGGCCAGACCAAGCACGTCGCCGCCCGACGGGACGTCTCGATCGCCGGACTGGTGCGGGAGGCGGCCCGACGCGCCCTCGACGACGCCGAGTTGACCTGGTCCGACGTCGACGCCGTCGTCATCGGCAAGGCGCCCGACTTCTTCGAGGGCGTGATGATGCCCGAGCTGTACCTCGCCGACGCCCTCGGCGCGGTCGGCAAGCCCATGCTGCGTGTGCACACGGCGGGCTCGGTCGGCGGATCGACGGCGCTGGTCGCCGCCAACCTCGTCGCGGCCCGCGTCCACGGCACCGTGCTCACCCTCGCCTTCGAAAAACAGTCCGAGTCCAACGCCATGTGGGGCCTGTCCCTGCCGATCCCCTTCCAGCAGCCCCTGCTGGCCGGGGCGGGCGGCTTCTTCGCCCCGCATGTGCGCGCGTACATGCGTCGCAGCGGGGCGCCCGACACCGTCGGCTCCCTCGTGGCGTACAAGGACCGGCGCAACGCGCTGAAGAACCCCTACGCCCATCTCCACGAGCACGACATCACGCTGGAGAAGGTCCAGGCCTCGCCCATGCTCTGGGACCCGATCCGCTACTCGGAGACCTGCCCCTCCTCCGACGGCGCCTGCGCGATGGTCCTCACCGACCGCGCCGGAGCCGCCCGCGCCCCCCGGCCGCCCGCCTGGGTGCTCGGCGGCGCGATGCGCAGCGAACCGACCCTCTTCGCCGGCAAGGACGCCGTGTCGCCCCAGGCCGGCAAGGACTGCGCCGCCGACGTCTACCGGCAGGCCGGCGTCACCGACCCGCGCCGGGACATCGACGCCGTCGAGATGTACGTGCCGTTCTCCTGGTACGAGCCCATGTGGCTGGAAAACCTCGGCTTCGCCGACGAGGGCGAGGGCTGGAAGCTCACCGAGTCCGGGGTCACCGAGCTCGACGGCGACCTCCCCGTCAATATGTCGGGCGGCGTCCTGTCCACCAATCCCATCGGCGCCTCCGGCATGATCCGCTTCGCGGAGGCGGCGCTCCAGGTGCGCGGCCAGGCCGGAGAACACCAGGTGGAGCGGGCTCGTACGGTCCTCGGCCACGCCTACGGCGGCGGCTCCCAGTTCTTCTCCATGTGGCTCGTGGGAGCCGCGGCCCCGTAGTCCTGAAAGGTCCTCCACACGTGCTCTGTCGGCGTCCGGGACCGATCGCTAGGCTGGCCGCGGACGACGAACCGGGAGGAGCACGGACGTGGCCGAGACCACCATCCAGCAGCAGCCGCTCAGGGGCTGGGACAAGCCCGAGCTGGACCTCAGCAACGCGGAGTGGCAGTCCAGCAGCCGGGGGCGGGGGGATGTCCAGATCGCCTTCGTCGAGGGATTCATCGCGATGCGCAACAGCGGCCGCCCCCAGAGCCCTTCCCTGATCTTCACCCCCGCGGAGTGGGGCGCGTTCGTGTCGGGGGCGCGGGAAGGGGAGTTCGACCTGACCTGAGCCCCGCGCGCCGAACCGCCGGCCGCCGCCCGACCGTCGGCCGGCGGCGTCCGGGCGGAGGCCTGCCGGGGCGCGGGAGCGAGCGGGCGTTGGCACGGGCATACGGGCTCGCGGGCGTGCGGAGCGCCGGGCGCACCGGCTGGTGGGCGCATTTCCCGCTACTGGGTCGCTGAGGATCCTGGCCGACCCGCCGACCCGCCGACCCGCCGACCCGCCGACCGGCCGACCCGCCGACCCGGCCGGCCGCGCTGCCCGGGTGGCGGCCGGCCCCGGGACCGTTCCGGGCCCCGCCGGGTGTGCGGCCGACGCGACGCCCCTCGCCGTGACCCGCCTGCCCGCCCGCCTCCCGCCCGTGCCGCAGGCCCTGCGGCGTCTCAGCGCGCCGCCCGCCCGGACGCCCGCCGTCCCCGTTGCGCACCGGCCCCGGCGTCGGCCCGAAACCGACGACCCCGCAGGGCGTGGCGGCCCCGGGAACCAGTGTGCGGAAGGGGTCGCCGATGGGGGCTCCCGGGCGTCGCCGAGCGCTCCCGGACACGTACCATGGCGGCATGTCGTTCCTCCGCCGCCGCAGCGCCACTCCCGCCGGGCCCGACTTCGACGTCCTGGCCATGGATCCGGGCGACTGGCCCGGCAATCTGGGCGCCGGTCTGCTGCCCGCCCCCGACGGCAGCTGCCAGGGCGTCTTCCTGCGCTACGACCTGTTCGGCGGCCGCGGCCCCGCGATGATCATCGGCAATCTGCCCGAGGGCTCCCCGGCCCGCGAGGTCGCCGACGACGAGGTCCCCTTCGAGGTCGCCCAGCTGCTGGTCGCGCTGGAGAACGACGAGGAGGTGACGGTCGTGGGCACCGAGGACATGCCGGTGATGCAGGGCGACAACCTCCTGATCGTCCGCCGGCTGAAGCTCTCCGAGAGCCGGATCGCCTGTGTGCAGTTCGACCGCAGCGACAACGTCCTGGTGACCATCGCGGCCTGGGACCGCCCCATCACGGACGACCTGTACGCCCTGCTGAAGCCGCTCCCGGCGGAGCTGTTCCAGCAGGGCTGAGGCCCGCGGAGCGTCACACGGCCGGGACCAGCTGTACGTCGGCGGCCCGGACGAACGCCACCCGGTGGCCGTACTGGATCTCGTAGTACTGGTTCGTGCCGCGTACTACCTGGTGCGAGCCGGTGCTGAAGGTGACCGCGTAGTAGTACTCGCCCGGCACCCGGTCCCCGGTCACGTACTTCTGGCCCTTGGGCAGCGTGTACGGCAGTGCGGACACCGCCTGGACCGGGACCCCCGTCGGGTACGCGGACGCCTCCGGGTAGGCGCGCCCGTATACCGGGACGCTGGTCAAGCCGTCCTTGGGGGTGATGACCTGGCCCGTCGCGGGCACCGCCGTCGGCTTGGCCTTGGGGTTCCTGAACCACGCCTTCTGCCCCAGGTACCAGATCGCCGTCCAGTCGCCCCACTCGTCGGCGACCGCGTACTGCTGGCCGGTGGAGGCCCGTGAGGAGATGTCGTTGACGCCGGTGGTCGGACTGGAACCGATGCCCACGTCCTTGATCAGGGCCGACTTCTCGTCGTGGTCGGAGTACAGCCGGACCTCGCTGGAACCGTGCGCCGCGCACGGCGTGCCCTTGCTGACGCAGCCCGTGTACACCGGCTGGTTCGCCGTGTAGTCCGGCAGGATCGTCACCAGACCGCCGGCCGCCCGCGCCGCAGCCTTGAAGGGGTGGTCCAGCAGCTCGAAGTAGTGCCGCCAGTCCCAGTACGGGCCCGGATCCGTGTGCATCCCCGGGACGGTCGCCGTGGTCGGGCCGGGCACGGTGTCGTGGCCCAGGATGTGCTGCCGGTCCAGCGGGATGCCGTACTTCGCCGCCAGATACGTCACCAGACGCGCCGAGGACCGGTACATCGCCTCGGTGTACCAGGAGTCCGGAGCCGCCAGGAAGCCCTCGTGCTCCAGGCCGATCGACTTGGAGTTGACGTACCAGTTGCCCGAGTGCCAGGCGACGTCCTTGGCCTTCACATGCTGGGCGATGTGCCCGTCGGTGGAGCGCAGCGTGTAGTTCCAGGAGACGTACGTGGGGTCCTGGACCATGTTGAGGACGCCCTCCCAGCCGCCCTCCGTGTCATGCACGACGATGTACCGGATCGACGCGGACGTCGGCCGGTCCGCCACGTCGTGATTGCCGTAGTCGTCGTCGCCGAACTCCTCGTACGGCGCCGCGATCCACTCGCAGGAGACGGTGGTCGGACACTCGGTGCCCGCGGCGGACACCGTGCGCAGGCCGGTCCGCGCCAGCTGGGCCGTCTTCGGGGCAAGCCCAGGCTGCGCGGCCAGGGTGACCAGCTGACCGGCGTCCGTCGTGCGCCGCTCGCCGGTGCGCAGCACGTCGAACACGTCGTCGGCGTAGGCGGCGGCCGTGGCGGTGTCGTCCGCGCCCGAGAAACGCGCCACCGCGCCGTACCACTGCGCCGGGTCGGCGCTCAGCGGCTCGCCCAGATCCTGCTGGGCGGCGGCGAGCAGGGCGGCGCCGCCCGCCACGTTGGACGCGGGGTCGGTGCGCAGCATCTCGGGGTGCAGCCCGGTCAGCTCGGCGGCCCTCGGGAGCGTCTTCAGCCGGGCGGGGACCTCGGCGTCCTGCGGGACCTTCACCTCGGGGTGCAGCGGGGCCCGGGCGGAGTCGCCCCGGGCGTCCTCCGTGCCCTCGCTGTGGTGCGCCGCCGAGGCGAGCGCGCTGCGGGCGTCGGTGAGGTGCATCGGGCCGAAGCCGCCGGTCACGCTCGGGGCCGCGCCGTGCGTGTCCCAGCGGGACTGGAGATAGGAGACGCCCAGCAGGACGCTCTGCGGGACGTGGAACTCGGCGGCCGCGGCGGCGAAGGCCCGCTGGAGGCGGCTCGCCGGGGGATCCGCGGCGTGCGCGGGCGCCGCGCCGAGCAGCGGGAACAGCAGAGCCGCCGACGCGACGGCGCCGGCGGCTCTGTGCAGTTGTCTGGGGTCGGTGACGGATCCTCGCAATGCAGCCTCCTGGGACGAGCGAGCGGACCGGAGCGTGCGGGGCCGGACGTAAGTCACGTGGTACGGCTTGCCGACGATCCGTCAATCATGCCCACAGGGAGGCGATTTCCCATGTCAACAGGGGTCCGGCGAGTCTTGGGGTTCCGGCCGCGTCCCGTCCTGCCGGCTCTTGTCCCGGCGGACGTGCGAAGGCCCGCGGTGCGCCGCCGTTCTGGCGCACCGCGGGCCTTCGTCCCCTCAGCGAGTGCCGACCGCCGCGCGCACGGCCCGGCGGGCCAGCTGGCAGTCGTCGTGCAGCCGCCGCAGCAGCAGGCGCTGTTCCTCGCCGGACGGCGCGGCGCCCGGGTGAGCCGCACCCGGGGCCGTCGGGGTCGTGTCGTGCATCGAACGCTGCACGGCCGTCTCGTAGGTACGGATCTCACGGGTCAGGACCAGCATCAGGTTCACCAGGAAGGCGTCCCGGGAGGCCGGTCCCGCCGACTGGGCGATCTGGCTGATGTTGCGGCGCGCCACCGGCGCGTCGCCGAGGACCGACCACAGCGTGGCCAGGTCGTAGCCCGGCAGATACCAGCCCGCGTGCTCCCAGTCCACCAGCACTGGACCGGCCGGTGAGAGCAGGATGTTCGAGAGCAGTGCGTCGCCGTGGTTGAACTGGCCCATGCCGTGTCGGCCCGCGCCGGCCGCGATCCCGTGCAGCAGCTTCTGCAGGTCGCCCATGTCCCGGTCGGTGAGCAGACCCAGTTCGTGGTAGCGGGCGATCCGGGCCGCGTAGTCCAGCGGGGCGTCGAAGGCGCCGGCCGGCGGCCGCCAGGCGTTGAGCCGGCAGATCGCGCCCAGCGCAGCCCGGATGTCCGCGCGGGGCGGGGCCTCGGTCGGGTGCCGCTGCAGTGCCGCCACCCGCCCCGGCATCCGCTCGATCACCAGCGTGCAGTTCTCCGGATCCGCCGCGATCAGCCTCGGCGCCCGTACCGGGGGGCGCTGTCGGACGAACGTGCGGTACGCCGCTATTTCGTGGCGGATCCGCTCGGCCCACGCGGGCGACTGGTCCAGTAAACACTTGGCGACAGCGGTGCTGCGTCCTGTCGTGCCGACCAGGAGCACGGAGCGACCGCTGCGGCGCAGCACCTGGACCGGGGCGAACTCCGGACAGATCCGGTGCACCGAGGCGATCGCCGTGCGCAGCTGCGCGCCCTGAGGGCCGGACAGGTCGAGTCTCCCGCTGAGCTGTTGTGTGCCGAGCCCCGCGGGACGCCGGGTCGGACCCGTGCCGAGCGCGGGGGCAGCCGACCGCGCCGGGTCGAGATAGGGGCCGCCGCCGCCCGGGCGGGAGTGCAGCGACCGGGGCGGGGCGGACACGGAGGACGATGCTGCGTACATGGGAGAAACAGATCCCTTCGTGTGCCGGACGTCAGAACGCTGCCCCGACCGGTCCCCCCGGGTGCACCCTGGGGAATGTCCCTCGGCGACCGGGTCGGGGTGGCGCGTTCCTACCTGACACCCGTCGGCCACTGGCACACCATCTGGCGCACCCTGGCGAACCCTGGCGAATAGTCGCCCGGCAACTGTCCCGGGGCTACTGTCAACTCAGCCGAGAACCTGGGGGCTTGACGTGAGCGGACAACCCAACACCCGCCTTGCGGACCTGTTCGGCCTGGCCGGCTGGTCCAAGGGTGAACTCGCGAGGCTGGTCAACCGGCAGGCGGCGGCCATGGGCCACCCCCAGCTGTCGACCGACACCTCCAGGGTGCGGCGGTGGATCGACACGGGAGAGATCCCGCGCGATCCGGTGCCTCGGGTGCTGGCGGCCCTGTTCACCGAGCGTCTCGGCCGTGTCGTGACCATAGAGGACCTCGGTCTGGTCCGGCACGGGCGTCCCGGGAAACGGCCCGGCGGCGGGAGTGCTGAACATCCCGACGGCATGCCATGGGCGCCCGAACGGACGGCTGCGGTCCTCACCGAATTCACGGGAATGGACCTCATGCTCAACCGACGCGGCTTGGTGGGCGCGGGTGTCGCGCTCACGGCGGGCTCCGCACTCAGCAGCGCCATGTACGAGTGGCTGCACACCGATCCGACCCTCTCCGCCGACGCTCCCGTCATCGACCATCCTCTCCTCCACCATGCCGACCCCGCTGGGTTCGACCGCTATGAGGCCGCTCCCATCGGAACGGAGGAGGTCGACGAACTGGAGCGCTCGGTCGAGGTGTTCCGTGCCTGGGACGCGGCCCGCGGGGGCGGGCTGCAACGCAAGGCCGTCGTGGGGCAGCTCAACGAAGTGGGCGGCATGCTCGCCTACCATCACCCCACCCACCTCCAGCGGCGCCTGTGGGGCGTCGCCGCCAACCTCGCCGTCCTCGCCGGCTGGATGTCGCACGACGTCGGCCTGGAGCCCACGGCCCAGAAGTACTTCGTCATCGCCGCCCATGCCGCCCGGGAGGGCGGTGACCGGCCGCGGGCCGGCGAGGCGCTCTCCCGGGCGGCCCGTCAGATGGTGCACCTCGGCCGTCCCGACGACGCCCTCGACCTGATGAAACTCGCCCAGTCCGGCTCCGGCGGCGAGGTGCTGCCCCGCACCCGGGCCATGTTCCACACCGTCGAGGCCTGGGCGCAGGCGTCGATGGGCAAGGGCCAGGCCATGCGCCGCACCCTCGGTCAGGCGGAGGACCTCTTCGTCTCCGACCGGGGCGACGTGAAGCCGCCGTCCTGGATGCAGACCTTCAAGGACGAGGACCTGTACGGCATGCAGGCCCTGGCCTACCGCACGCTGGCCGAGTTCGATCCCCAGGCGGCCGTGCACGCCCAGCACTACGCGGAGAAGGCCCTGGCGCTGCGCGTCGACGGACGGGAGCGGTCGAAGATCTTCGACCATCTCTCCATGGCCTCCGCCTGCTTCATCGCGGACGACCCCGAACAGGCCGACCGTTACGCCCGGTTGGCCCTGATGTCGATGGGGTCGAACTCCTCCCGCCGCACCTGGGACCGGCTGCGCCAGATGTACCGGCTCACCGCGGAGTACGCGGGCTACCCGAGGATCAGCGAGCTGCGCGAGGAGATCCGCCAGGCGCTGCCCAAGCCGAAGGGGGGCCGGAGCGGCAACAGCGCCCAGGCGTAGGGGCACGGGGGCACGGGAAGGTGACAGCGGATTCCGGAGTCGCTACGGGGTCACCCGGGCGACGAGCACACAGGCGTCGTCCTCGCGATCGGCCTCGCCGAACTCCTCCACGACCGCCCGTACACAGTCCTGTGCGGTGCGCGCCTCGTGGAAGCGGGGGGCGAGGTCGAGGAGACGGCGCTCTCTCTCGGCGTCGTCGCCGTGCCCGGGCGTCAGTCCGTCGGTGTGCAGCAGGAGCAGGTCGCCTTCTTCGAGGGACTCCTCGGCCTGTCCGTAGGCGGCGCGGGCGGTGGCTCCGAGGAGGACGCCGTCGGGTGCGTCCAGCCGGAGTCCCGTCCCGTCGCGGAACAGCAGCGGGGCGGGGTGTCCGGCCTGCGCCCAGGTCAGGGTGCGGGTGTCGGGCCGGTAGCGGCAGCAGACCGAGCTGCCCAGGGCCGGTTGATCGGTAGCGTCGAGTAACTGGTTCAGCCAGGCCATCAGCTGGGCGGGCTGGGCGCCCGCCATGGCCATGCCGCGCAGGGCGCCCAGCATCATCGCCATGTTCGTGGTGACGGTCGGGCCGTGCCCGGTGAGGTCGCCGACGCTCAACAGCGTCTGTCCGTCGGGGAGTTCGAGTGCGTCGTACCAGTCGCCGCCGATCAGGGAGCTCGCCCGGGCGGGCAGATAGCGGGCGGCGAGGTCGAGGGAGCGGGGGCCCTGGCGGGGGAGGCGAAGGGAGCCGCGCCCGGGTGGCAGTACGGCTTCCTGCAGCTCGACCGCGAGCCGGTGCTCGGTCTGCGCCCGGTGCCGGTGACGCTGTAGCGAGTCACGGGTCTCGCGCACCTCCCGCTGGCTGCGGCGCACTTCGCTGACGTCTCGCAGCACGGCCCACATCGTGGCGGTGGTGCCGTCGGAGGCGAGCACGGGCTCGCCCATCATGTGCACGGTCCGCACCTCGCCGTCCGGGCGGACGACGCGGAACTCCCCGTCGATGGGCCGGGCGTCGACGAGGCAGTCGGTGACCATCGCCGTCAGCTTCGGCCGGTCCTCGTCGAGGACGACCGACGGCAGCTCGTCGAGGGTCAGCGGGGGAGCGGCCGGGTTGCGGCCGAGGATCCCGTACAACTCGTCGGACCACACGGCCTCGTCCGTCAGCAGGTTCCACTCCGCGCTGCCGACGCGGCTGAGCAGCGAGCCGCGCCGGGGAGGGGGCGCGGCGGCGGGCCGGGCGGGGGCCTGCGCGGAGGGCGCCGGCGGCGGGCCGTCCCGCAACTGGGTCAAGTGGGAGCCGAGGTCGTTGAGTTGATGCAGCGCCAACTCGTAGAGCGCGCGCTGCCAGCGCCCCTGCGGGTCCGCCGCGTCCCCCTGCGTGTCCCGTCGTACGGCGTCCACGTCGCCCTTGAGCCGTCGCGTCCGCGTGATCAGCTCGTCGACCGAGCCGCGCCCGGGCGGCTGGGCGGCCGAGCGGTCCGCGGAGAGATGGGACGGCATGACGCACTCCGATGCGGGAACGATGGCGACTAGGGCTGACGGCAGGGGCGTTACGACTGTTGCACAGCCCGCGACGCCGTGTAAGGGATTTGGCAACACACGATCCGGTGGTGCTTCTGGCATATGCCACAGTCTTCACGGCGGGGTCGCGGGGCTGGTGACCGTACGTCGATCGGAGGATCAAGTCGTAGGTGACGTACGTGACTTGGGGGACTGGGGAGGGGGCTGAGGTGACTGTCAGTCGCGTGTTCGACGACATTCTGTTCCCGCGATCGGGCATCGTGACGCAGGTCACAGGAATTCGTTCCCGGTTTGGCGTAATGCAAAGGGCCCCTGCGAGGTCGTACAAGCACCACGCCGAAAACGGCCGACCTCTCACCGCAGCGGAGACCGACCATGGACATCACTCTCGAACAGCCCGTCCGCGCCCGCCTGATCATGGCGGAGGACCAGGAGCTGCCCGTCCCGGCAACGCTTCGCTACGCGTCCGTCGACCCGTTCGCCGTGCACCTCGACTTCCCGCCGGAGGTCTCCCTCGCGGGCGAGGCGGTGACCTGGACGTTCGCCCGCGCCCTGCTGGAGGAGGGGGTGGGCGGCCCGGCCGGCAGCGGTGACGTGCACATCTGGCCCTGCGGCCGGGCCCGTACGGTGATCGAGTTCCACTCGCCGCTCGGGCTGGCCCTGCTCCAGTTCGACACCCCCGCCCTGCGCCGGTTCCTGCTGCGCAGCTACGCCGTGGTCGCGTCCGGGCAGGAGGACGTCGGCGCCGCCGTCGACAAGGGGCTGCAGGCGCTGCTCGGCAACGTCTGAGGCGCGCGGTCGCAGTGCCCCGGTTGCGGTGCGCCCTGCCCCGGTACGCCCGGGGTCAGTCGCCGTCTGCGGCGAACAGGTCGGGCCGCGGGGCGAGTTCGACGGCGACGCGCGCGCCGGACTCCAGTGCCCGCACGCCGGCCTCGGCGACGACGGAGGCCGCGTAGCCGTCCCACGCGGTCGGGCCGGTGACCCGGCCCCGGCGGGTGGCGTCGACCCAGGCCTGCACCTCGCGGTCGTAGGCGTCCGCGAACCGGACCAGGTAGTCCTGGGGGACCTCCGCGCCGGCCGTGCCCCGCGCGCTCACGAGCATGCCGTGGTCGTCGCCGATGCGCGCGCTGCCCGACTCGCACACGGCCTCGCAGCGCACCTGGTAGCCGAAGCCGCAGTTGACGAAGACCTCCACGTCGACCAGGGCGCCCCCGTCGGTCTCGAAGACCACGAACTGCGGGTCGAGCAGGCCCTGCGGCGCGCCTGAGGAGGGGCGCGGCCGCAGCACGGTGACCGCGGTCAGCTCCTGGCCGAGCAGCCAGCGGGCCGCGTCGATCTCGTGCGACACCGAGCTGTCGATCAGCATCGCGCTGGTGAAGTCCGGCGGCGAGGAGACGTTGCGGTGCGTGCAGTGGAGCATCAGGGGTCGGCCCAACCGTCCTTCGTCCAGCAGAGCCTTGAGCCGACGGTACTCGGCATCGTAGCGCCGCATGAACCCGATCTGCGCCAGCCGCCTGCCCAGCCGGGCCTCGGCCTCGACCACGCGCAGCGCCCCGGCGGAGTCCGGCGCCATCGGCTTCTCGCAGAGCACCGGGAGTCCGCGCGCGAAGGCCGCGAGCAGCGCCTCCTCGTGCGCGGGGCCGGGGGAGGCGATCAGGACGGCCTCGACGCCGGGGGCGTCCAGCGCGGCCGCCGCCTCCGTGTGGATGCGCACGTCCTCGATCCCGGCGGCGGCGTCCTTCGCGCGGGTCGCGTCGAGGTCGGCCACGGCGGCGACTCTCGCTCCGTTCACCACGCGATCGAGGCGGCGGACGTGATCGGCGCCCATGTGTCCGGCGCCCAGTACGGCCACGCCCAGCAGGTCACCCACGTGCGTCTCTCCCTCCACGCCGACGATCACGCCGAAGCGTACGCCGGTGGGCGGAAGCAGCCGAGGGCGGGAGCCCTTGACGGTCGGGGGTCCCTGACGGTCGGAGCCCCTGACGGCGGGCGGGGTCAGTACCGCAGCACGCCCGCGATCCGTTCCGCGTCGCCCAGCGAGCCGTCCGGGACGAAGCGCACGTCGGCCCCCGTCTCCAGGCACTGCTCGACGATCTCGTCCACGATGTCGTCGCGGGCGTCGAGGTCGCCGCTCGCGGCCGGGACGAGGTGGTCGCCGTCGTCGCGCACGGTGGTGCGGTAGTTCTCCTCGACGGCCAGCAGCCGGACCCGGCCCTCCCGGGCGCTCTGCCAGAGCTCGTCGACGCCGGCCGCGAACACCCGGTGTCCGCGGGCGGAGTCGAGTTCCCGCCTCACGGCCGTGGTGTCCCGGCGGGCCTGCGCGTCCAGCAGCGGGAGCATCGCCTGCCAGACGGCGTCGGGGGCGGCGTGGGTGAGACCGCCGTGCGGGACGTGCACCGCGTCCCGGGTGACCCCGCCGAACTCGTCCAGCAGGGACAGGGCGGCCTGCTCGCCGGTGACGTACAGCGGCCGCGGGTCCTCGCGCAGCAGTCGGCCCATCGCGGTGTCGGCCTCGCGCAGGAAGTGGCGGGTGTCCTCGTCGCGGAAGGTGCTGGGCTGGTCGCCGACGCGTTCCTGGCGCTCGGCGTCGAAGTTCTCCCGGCTCAGGGTCATCGGGAAGCCGCCGGTGCGCCTCTCGGCGACCCGGTCCGCGCCGCCGTTCCACAGGGTGACGTGGTCGGCGGAGACCGACAGCACCCAGAACGGCCGCTCGGCGGCCTGCGCGGAGACGAGGTTGCGGGTGAGGAAGGTGTCCGAGAGCACGACCCGCTCCGGCACCGGGCGGGCCAGCGACCACACCTGGTGCTCGCCCGGCGCGGCGAAGATCGCCAGGCCGTCCTCGGTGTGCGCCAGGTCCACCTCGGCCAGGGCCCGGTCGAGTTGGGCGGCGACGTCGGCGCGCCGTTCGCGGGTGACCGCCGGATCGGACTCCAGCTGTTTCTTCGCCTCGGCCACGACGTTGCGCAGCCGGACCCGGTCCTGGGTGTTCTCGGGTTCGCGGCGGTGCGTCGGCGTCAGCACGGACACCGCGGGGTAGGGGCGCGGTCGGCGTAGTTCGGAGAGGGTCGCCTGGCTGAGTGCGTGCTCCATAGCAGCACGATAGGCCTGATTCACCCTTCGGGCATTTGGTGCGAGCGGGGCAAGGTCGACAGTCGGTCGACGGCGTCGTGTCGTCGGTTCAACTCCATTTGGATACATAGGGTTTACTCGCGCTCGACCTTTTGCGCGGATCGGCTGCTATGTTGTTACTCGTCGGTAGCAAGCTGGGCCGGCGGCAAGCCGTGTGGGGGGAAGGGCCCGGTGGCCGACCGTCCCGGGGTTCGGCCGGACGTGTTGGTTGAATATCGAACTCCAGTTCCCCTCGCCTCCGCATCCAGACAGGTGAGACTCGTTCCTATGGCTCGTTCCCTGGTCGATCTGCTGACCATGCACGCGACGCACCAGCCCGACCGAACCGCCTACCGCTATCTCGCCACGGGGGACTGTGACGGCGAGATCCAGGAGATCTCCTACGCCCGCCTGGCCGTCCGTTCCCGGGCCGTCGCCGCCTGGCTCCAGGAACGCGGCCTCGCCGGCTCCCGGGCGATGCTGCTCTACCCGCCGGGCCTGGAGTTCGTCTGCGGCTACCTCGGCTGCCTCGCGGCCGGAGTCGTCGCCGTGCCCGGCGTGCCCCCGCAGGGCCGCTCGCACAACCACCGGGCGCTGACCCGGATGAAGCGCCTGATCGCCGACGCGGACGCCAAGGTGATCCTCGGCGGCCGCGAAGTGATCGCCGCCCTCGGCGAGACGGCCGAGCACCTGCCCGAACTCGACGAGATCACCTGCGTGGTCACGGAGGACATACCCGACGAGGCGGCCGCGTCCTGGCGCGAGCCGGACCTCGCCGACGACTCGGTCGCCTTCCTCCAGTACACCTCGGGCTCCACCTCCGCCCCGCGCGGCGTCGTCGTCACCCACGGCAACCTGACGGACAACGAGCGGATCATCGCCGCACGCATGGGGCACACCCCGGACGTCATCGCCGCCCACGACGGCGAGATGTTCGTCAGCTGGCTGCCCGTGTACCACGACATGGGCCTCATCGGGCCGGTCCTGAACACGGTGTACCTCGGCGTCACCGCCACCCTGTTCTCCCCGCTGCACTTCCTCCAGCGGCCCGACCGCTGGCTCACCGCGATCAGCCGCTACCGCCCGCACACCAGCGGCGGCCCCAACTTCGCCTACGAACTCGCCCTCAAGCACGCCACCCCCGAACTCCTCGACGGCCTCGACCTCGGCTCGTGGAAGGTCGCCTTCAACGGCGCCGAACCGGTGCGCGCCGCCACCCTGCGCCGGTTCGCCGAGACCTTCGCCCCCGCCGGCTTCCGCCGCGAAGCCCTCTACCCCTGCTACGGGCTGGCCGAGGCCACCCTCCTGGTCACCGGCGGCACGGTGGGCGCACCACCGGTCCTGCACGGCGGGAACGGGCACGGGAACGGGGAGGTGGACAGGGGCGGGAACGCGGAGGGACACGGCGGCCGGAACGAGGACGTGGCCGCCGTCGGCTGCGGGCGACCCGCCGACGGCGTCACCCTCGTCATAGCCGACCCCGAACTCCGCCGCGAGCGGCCCGAGGGCGAGGTCGGCGAGATCTGGGTCCAGGGCGCGAGCGTCGCCCGGGGCTACTGGCGCAACGCCCTCGCCACCCGCGAGCACTTCCGCGCCACCCTCCCCGGCCACGAGGGACGCTTCCTGCGCACCGGCGACCTCGGATTCCTGCGCGACGGCGAGCTGTTCGTCACCGGCCGGCTGAAGGACCTGATGGTCGTCGACGGACGCAACCACTACCCGCAGGACCTCGAACTGTCCGCCGAGACGGCCCACCCCGCACTGCGGCCCGGCTGCACCGCCGCGTTCTGCGTCGACAGCGGGGTGGAGGGCGAACAGCCGGTGCTGGTCGCCGAGTTGGCCCCCGACGCGGTCGGCGAGGCCGAGCAGGTCACGGACCTGATCCGGGCCGCGATCGGCGAGGCGCACGGACTGTCCGTGCACGACGTCGTCCTGGTCGACCCCGGCACCATCCCCAAGACCTCCAGCGGCAAGATCCAGCGCCACGCCTCCCGCGCGGCCTACCTCGACGGCGCCCTCCGCGTGGTCGGCGCGGCCGTCGGCGGATGACAACGGCCGCCGCCGGTCCCCTCGTTCGGGACCGGCGGCGCCGCCCGCCGCCTTCTTCCTCTGTTCTTCTCTTCCGAGGACTCCCTGACAGATGCCTGCGAACGCGTCCCCTCACCAGACCTCCGAGCCGTCCGTGACGACCGTCGAGGGCGTGCGCGCCTGGCTGGCCTCGGCCGTGGCCGAGACGGCCGACCTCGACCCGTCGGCCGTCGACCCACACCGTCCGATCGCCGAATTCGGCCTGGGATCCCGCCAGTTGGTGACCCTGGGCAACGGACTCGCCGAGCAGGTCGGCCGCCCGCTGGACCCGTCCCTCGTCTTCAACCACCCGACGATCGCGGCGATCGCCGCCGCCCTCTTCGAGGAACGGCCCGCCGACCGCGCCCCCGCGCGGCAGCCGGAGCGTCCGGCCGGCGACGACATCGCCATCGTCTCCATGGCGTGCCGCCTCCCCGGCGGAGCCGACGACCCCGAGGCGCTGTGGCGGCTCCTGGACGCCGGACTGGACGTCGTCTCCGACGTCCCGGCGGGCCGATGGGACACCCACGGCCTGCTCGACCCGGACCCGGACGCCACGGGCAAGGCCTACACCCTGCGCGGCGGCTTCCTCGACGGCATCGACCGCTTCGACGCGCCCTTCTTCGGCGTCTCCCCGCGCGAGGCCGCCGCCATGGACCCGCAGCAGCGCCTGCTGTTGCACACCGCCTGGGAGACCCTGGAACGCGCCGGCATCGTCCCGGACACGCTGAACGGCACCGACACGGGCGTGTACGTCGGCCTGTACGACAGCGGATACCTCGCCGCGGCCTCCCTCGGGCAGCTCGACGGACACGTCGGCACCGGCTCCGCCTCCAGCGTGGCCTCCGGACGCATCGCCTACACCCTGGGCCTCCAGGGGCCCGCGGTCACCGTCGACACCGCCTGCTCCTCCTCTCTGGTCGCCCTGCATCTCGCGGCGCGGGCGCTCGCCGCAGGCGAGTGCGACCTCGCCCTGGCGGGCGGCGCGACCCTGCTGGTGACCCCGCGCGGCCATGTCGAGTTCAGCCGGCTGCGCGGGCTGTCGCCGTCGGGGCGGTGCAGCCCGTTCTCCGCCGACGCGGACGGCGTGGTGTGGGCCGAGGGCTGCGGTCTGGTGCTGCTCAAGCGGCTCGCCGACGCCCGCCGGGACGGCGACCGGGTCCTCGCCGTCGTCAGGGGCTCGGCGCTCAACCAGGACGGCCGCAGCCAGGGGCTCAGCGCCCCCAACGGCCCCGCGCAGGAGCGGGTGGTGCGGGCCGCCCTGGACGCCGCCGGGCTCCGGCCGGACGACATCGACCACGTCGAGGCGCACGGCACCGGCACCCGGCTCGGCGACCCGATCGAGGGCGGCGCGCTCGCCGCCGTCTTCGGGCCGGGCCGCCCCGCCGACCGGCCGCTGGTCGTCGGCTCCGTGAAGTCGAACATCGGACACACCCAGGCCGCCGCCGGCATCGGCGGGGTCATCAAGACCGTGCTCGCCCTCGCCCACGAGCGCATCCCGGCGTCCCTGCACGCGCACACCCTGACCGAGCACATCGCCTGGGACGGCAGCGGACTGCGTGTGCCCACCGCCGCCGAACCGTGGCCGCGCCGCGCCGACCGGGTACGACGGGCCGGCGTGAGCGCGTTCGGCATCAGTGGGACCAACGCGCATGTGGTCCTGGAGGAGGCGCCCGAGGACCTGGTCTCGGGGCAGACCCCCGGCTCCGACGAAGGCGAGCCGCCCGTCTCCCCAGGGGGCGAGCCGCCCGTCTCCCCAGGGGGCGAGCTGCCCGGCCCGACCCTCTTCCCGCTCTCCGCCCGCAGCCTCCCCGCCCTGCGCGGGCAGGCCGCGCGGCTCGCCGAGCGTCTGGCCGAGCGGCCCGAGTCGTCCCTCCCCGCCGTCGCCGCGACCCTCGCCCGGCACCGCACCCACTTCGCGCACCGGACCGTCGTCCAGGCCGCCGACCGCGCCGAACTCCTCGCCGCCCTCAGCGCGTTGGCCGGGGGACGGCCCGATGCCGAGCACACCGTCGGGCCCGAGCGGACGCCCGCGTCCGGCAAGGTGGCCTTCGTCTTCCCCGGCCAGGGAGCGCAGTGGGCCGGCATGGCCCGCGACCTGCTCGCCGCCGACCCGGTGTTCGCGGACGAACTCGACCGTTGCGACGGCGCCCTGCGCCCCTTCACCGAGTGGTCCGTCGCGGCCGTGCTGCGCGGCGACGCCGACGCCCCTTCCCTGGACCGGGTGGACGTCGTCCAGCCCGTGCTCTTCGCGGTGACCGTGTCCCTCGCCGCCGTGTGGCGGGCCCGCGGGGTCCGCCCGGACGCGGTGATCGGACACAGCCAGGGCGAGGTCGCCGCGGCCTGCGTCGCCGGCGCCCTCAGCCTCAACGACGCGGCCGCCGTCGTGGCCCTGCGCGGCCAGGCCCTGACGGCGCTGTCCGGCACGGGCGCGATGGCCCTCGTCGCCCTGCCCCGCACCGAGGTCGAGGACCGCCTCGCCGGCCTCGACGGCCGGGTCTGCGTCGCCGCCGTGAACAGCGACCGCGCCACGGTGATCGCCGGCGAGGCGGAGCCGCTCCAGGCCCTGCTCGACACGCTCGAGCGCGAACAGGTCTTCGTGCGCCGCCTCGAGGTCGACTACGCCTCCCACAGCGCCCAGGTCGAACGCGTCCGCACCGAACTCCTCGACGAACTCGACGGCGTCATCGCCTCCCCGACCTCCGTCACCTGGTACTCCACGGTCACCGGCGAACCCGTCACCGAGGACCTCGAGGCCGACTACTGGTACGCCAACCTGCGCGAGCCCGTCCAGTTCGCGCCCACCGCCGCGCGCATGGCGGCCGACGGATACCGCTTTTTCGTCGAACTCAGCCCGCATCCCTCCCTGTTGACCGCCCTGCACACCATCGACGAAGACCTCGTCGCCGTCGGCTCCCTGCGCCGCGACGCCGACGGGCCCGCCTGTCTGGACCGCGCGGCGGCCGAACTCCACGTCCATGGACGGCATCTCGACTGGCGCCGACTGGTCCCGGACACGGCCACCACGGTCCCGGTCGACCTGCCGACCTACGCCTGGGACGCACAGCGCCACTGGATCGAACCCGAGGGCGCGACCGGGACCGGCGGGCTCTTCGACCGCGCAGCGCACCCGTTGCTCGGCATCCAGTTGCAGTCGGCGGACGAGACCCGCTGGACCTTCCGGGGCGAATGGTCCCCGGCCACCGCCGACTGGCTGCCCGACCACGCCGTCTTCGGCCGGACCGTCGTCTCGGGCACGACCCTGCTGGAACTCTGCCGCGCCGCCCTGACCGCGGCCCGCCCCGACGAGCCCGCCGACGTCACCGGCCTGCTCCTCCTCGCCCCCCTGACGCTGCCCGCCACGGGCACGGTCGAGGTCTCCGTCGAGGTCGTCGCCGACGGTCCCGTCCCCGAGGTCACCGTGCACAGCCGCCCGCGCGGCCAGGAGGCCCCGGGCTGGACCCTGCACGCCACCGCCTCCTCGGCCGCCTCCGCCCCGACGCCGGCGGACCGGCCCCCGGCCTGGCCCGAGGACGCCACCCCGGCCTGGACGCCCGAGTCGTACGACCGCCTGACCGACGTCGGCATCGGCTACGGGCCCGCCTTCCGGGGCGTACGGGAGGCGGTGCGCACCGGGGACGGCGAGCTGCTCGCCCGGCTGTCGCTGCCGGTCGCCGCCCGGGACGTCGCCGACCCCTACCCGGTGCATCCGGCCCTGCTGGACGCCGCGCTGCATGTGGCCGCCGCGCTCGATCCGTCCGACGGCCGGGTGCTGCTGCCCGTGGCGGTGGGCCGCTGCACCCTGGAGGGCGGCGGCACGGACCTCACCGCGTCCGTCCGCCGCACCGGCGGCTCCGCGACCGACCTCACCCTGGACGTCGCCCTGTGGGCCGCCGACGGCTTCCCGGCGGGCCGCCTGGAGGACGTACGACTGCGCGCCGTGACCCCGGCCGACCTGAGCAGCGGATCGGCGAACGCCCGGCACCTGTACGAGCTCGCGTGGACGGCCGTGGACCCGGCGGCCGAAGCGGTCGGGTCGGGGGAGCGGGAGCGGTCCGAAGCGGTCGGGTCGGGGGAGCGGGAGCGGTCCGAAGCGGTCGTACGCTTCTGGCCGCAGCCCGAACCGGACGCCGAACCCGCGGCCACGGCCCTGGAGTTGGCCTCGGTCGCCCTGGACGAGCTGCGGACGCTGGTCGCCCTCGCGCCCGGCGAGGCGCCCGCCCGGACCGTCTGGGTGACCCGAGGCGCGATCGCGGCGGGCGAGGGGGACGCCGTGCCCGGCCTCGCCCAGTCCGTGCTGTGGGGGCTGGCCCGCAGCGCCCGCGCCGAGCACCCGGACCTCGGACTCACCCTGCTGGACGTCGAGGGTTCGGACGACTCCGCCAGTCCCGACTGCGCCGATGTCGTGTCCGCCGCCCTCACGCACGCGGACGAGCCCGAACTCGCCTACCGGTCAGGCGAGTTGCTCGCCCCGCGACTGATCAGGGCCCGTACGGCGGAGAGCGGGGGTCTGTACGTCGACGGCACCGTCCTGATCACCGGCGGGCTGGGCGCCGTGGGCCGGCACATCGCGCGGCTGCTCGCCGAACGAGGCGTCCGCCGACTGTTGTTGACCTCCCGTCAGGGGGCCGCCGATCCCCGTGCCTCCGCGGTCGTCGCCGAACTCGCCGCACTCGGGGCCGAAGCGGAGGCGGCGGCCTGTGACGTCACGGACCCGGTCGCCGTCGCCGATGTCATCGCCCGCGTGGGCGACGCGGCGCCGCTGCGCGGGGTCGTGCACTGCGCCGGTCTCCTCGACGACGGGGTGATCGCCGAGCTGACCCCCGAACGGCTCGCCCGAGTGCTGCGGCCCAAGGTCGACGGGGCCGTGCATCTGCACCGGCTCACCGCCGGGCTGCCGTTGGAGACGTTCCTGCTGGTCTCCTCGGCCGCCGGCGTCCTCGGCGCCGCGGGCCAGGGCAACTACGCGGCCGCCAACGCCTTCCTCGACCAACTCGCCCACCACCGGCGTGCCCAGGGCCTGCCCGGCGTCTCGGTCTCCTTCGGCGCCTGGGCCGGCGAGGGCCTTGCCGCCGAGCACGCCGACCTGGCGCGCATGGCCCGACAAGGCCACCGCGCCCTCACCCCCGAACAGGGCCGCGACCTGGTCGAACTCTCCCTGCGACGCGGTACGCCCCACCTGGTCGCCTGGGCCCTCGACCTGCCGCGCGTCCGGGAGACCGTGGGAGGGGCGGCGCTGTGGCGCTCGCTCCTGCCCGCACCCCGCACCGCCGGACCGGGCGGCGGCCTCGCCGACCGGCTGGCCGCGCTGCCCGAGGCCGACCGCGCCGACCGCATCCTCGCCCTGGTCCGCGAGGAGGCCTCCCGCGCCCTCGGCCTGCGCTCGGCCGACGCCGTCCGCCCCGACCGGCCGCTGCGCGAGCTCGGCATGGACTCCGTGACGGCCGTCGAACTGCGCAACCGCATCGCCGCCCGCCTCGACGCCAAGCTCCCGGCCACCCTCCTCTTCGACCATCCCACCCCCGCCCGGCTCGCCCGGCATCTGCTCGACACGGCGCTCGGCGGGCGCACGGCACGGCAGGCGGCCGGTGCCCGACCGGCCCGCGCCGCGACCTCCACGGCGACCACCGCCGGGATCGGCACGGCGACCGACGAGCCGATCGCGATCGTGGCGATGGCCTGCCGGCTGCCCGGCGGCGTCGACGACCCCGACGACCTGTGGCGGCTGGTCGCGGAGGGCCGGGACGCCGTCGGCCCCTTCCCGGCCGGACGCTGGGACGTGGCGTCCCTCTACGACCCCGACCCGGACGCGCCGGGCAAGACGTACGCCCGCGACGGCGGCTTCCTCGACGACATCGAGTCCTTCGACGCCGGCTTCTTCGGCATCACCCCGAAGGAGGCCGCCGCCATGGACCCGCAGCAGCGGCTGCTGCTGGAGACGGCCTGGGAGGCGCTGGAGCGCGCCGGCATCGTGCCCGCCACGCTCGCCGGCAGCACGACCGGCGTCTACGTCGGCATGTTCGGCAGCGACTACCTGGCCGGATCCCGCCTCGACCAGCTCGACGGATACGTCGGCACCGGCTCCGCGCTCAGCGTGGCCTCGGGACGGCTCGCCTACGCCCTCGGCCTGCACGGGCCCGCCCTCACGGTCGACACGGCCTGCTCGTCGTCCCTGGTCGCCACCCACCTCGCGGCCCAGGCCCTCAGGTCGGGCGAGTGCGACCTCGCGCTCGCCGGCGGGGTCACGCTGATGGTGACCCCGCAGACCTTCGTGGAGTTCAGCCGGCTGCGCGGCCTGTCCGCCAGCGGCCGCTGCCGCTCCTTCTCCGACGACGCCGACGGCGCGATCTGGGCCGAGGGCGCCGGGATGCTCGTACTGAAGCGGCTGAGCGACGCGCGGCGCGACGGCGACGAGGTGCTCGCCGTGCTGCGCGGCACCGCCGTCAACCAGGACGGGCGCAGCCAGGGCCTGTCCGCGCCCAACGGCCCCGCGCAGGAGCAGGTGCTGCGCCGGGCCCTCGACCTGTCCGGACTCGCACCCGACGACGTCGACTATGTGGAGGCGCACGGCACCGGCACCGCCCTCGGCGACCCGATCGAGGCGAACGCCCTGGCCGCGGTGTACGGCGCCGACCGACCGCGGGACCGGCCGCTCCGGCTGGGCTCGCTGAAGTCCAACATCGGCCACGCCCAGGCCGCTTCGGGCGTCGCCGGGCTCATCAAGGTCGTGCAGTCCCTGCGGCACGGGACCCTCCCGGCCACCCTGCACGCCGACACGCCCAGCCGGCACGTCGACTGGGCGGACAGCGGGCTGTCGCTGCTTCAGGAGGCGCGGCCTTGGCGGACGACCGGGGAGCGGATCCGGCGGGCCGGCGTGAGCGCCTTCGGGATCAGCGGGACCAACGCGCACGTCATCGTCGAGGAGGCCCCGGCCCTCGCGACCCCGGCCCTCGAAACCCCGGCCCTTGAAAGTCAGGCCCCGGAAACCCTTGTGGAACCCGAAGTCCAGTCGGGCGAGCGGCTGTTCGTGCTCTCGGGACGCGGCGAGGCCGCCGTGCGCGGACAGGCGGCGCGGCTCGCCGCACACCTGACCCGGGACACCGACCTGTCGGACCTCGCTCACACCCTCGCCCGGCACCGCAGTCACTTCGAGCGGCGCGCGGCGATCGTGGCCGACGGCCGGGACGAACTGCGCACCGCCCTCGACGCGTTGGCGTCGGGCCGGGCGCCCGTGGCCGCGGCCCGCGAAGAGCAGAGCGGCAAGGTGGCCTTCGTCTTCGCCGGGCACGGCGGCCAATGGCCCGGCATGGGGCTGGAGTCGACGGCGGACTCGACGCCCGACTCGGCCGCCTTCCGCGCCGAGCTGACCCGCATCGACGAGGCGATCCAGCGGCACGTCGGCTGGTCCGTGCTCAACGTGCTGCGGGCACCGGAGGAGTTCTCCCCGCTGGAGCGCACCGAGTACCTCCAGCCGGCGCTGTTCGCCGTCAACGCGTCGCTGGCCGCCGCCTGGCGCGCCCTCGGCGTCACCCCGGACGCCGTCGTTGGACACAGCCTGGGCGAGATCGCCGCCGCGTACAGCGCGGGCGCCCTCACCCTCGACGAGGCCGTGACCGTGGTGACCGGACGGGCCCACGCGGTCGTGCCGCTGGTCGGACACGGCGGCATGATCGCCGTGGAGCTCCCGCACGCGGAGGTCGAGGAACTGCTCCTGCCCCACGCGGGTCGGCTGTTCGTCGGAGCGGTCAACAGCGCCGGCTCCACGGCCGTTTCGGGCGAGGCCGAGGCGCTGGCCGAGCTGCGCCGCGCGCTGGAGGAGCGGGGCGTCACCGTACGGCCGCTGTCGACGCCGTTCGCCTCGCACAGCCCGCTCATGGAGCCCCTGCGCGAGGAACTGCTCGACCGGTTCTCCGCCGTCAGCGGCACGCGGACGCCCACCCCGCTGTACTCGACCGTCCTGGCCGAGCCCGTGCCCGGCGACCGCCTGGACGCCGACCACTGGTTCGCCAACCTCCGTCGGCCGGTCCGCTTCGCGGACACGATCGCCCGCATGCTGGACGACGGGTACCGCTACTTCGTCGAGCTGAGCCCGCATCCCTCGCTCACCGCCGCCGTCGAGGCGGTGGCCGCCGAGGCCGGTGTGGACGCCGTCGGCGTCGGCTCGCTGCGCCGTCGGCAGGACGGACACGGCGTCCTGCTGCGCCGGGTCGGCGAACTGTACGCGGCCGGGCACGCACCGGACTGGGCGACGCTGTTCCCGCGGGGCCGCCGCCTCGACCTGCCCACGTACGCCTTCGACCGCGAGCGTCACTGGCTGGCGCCCGCACCGGCCACCGCGGCCGGCTCCTCCCCGCTGCTCGGGACCCATGTCGAGGCCAGCGACGAGCCCGACCGGCACCTCTTCCAGAGCGACCTCGACCTGCGCGACCGCCGCTTCGCCTATCTCGCCGACCACCGGGTCACCGGCGAGGTCTGGCTGCCCGGCGCCGCCTTCCTCGACATGGCCCTGGAGGCCGCCGCAGCGCTCGGCGGCGGCGGTGAAGTGCGGCTGGCGGACGTGCAGTTCGTCCAGCCCCTGCGCCTCGCCGAGGACCGGCCGGTACGGCTGCAACTCGTTCTGCGGCCGGCCGAGAACGAGGGGAGCACCGAAGGCGGCTCCCGGGAGTTCGTCGTCTCCTCGGCGGCCGTCGGCGGCGGGGGCAGCCGTGGCGGTGGCGGTGTCGGGCGCTGGGAGCGTCATGTCAGCGGGCGGGTGGTTGCGACGGAGAGGCCACGGCCCGCCGACGCCGAGAGCCCGGACACCGTGGACGCGGACGTGGTCGCGGACGTGGTCGCGGACGCGGACTTGGACGCGGACTTGGACGCGGACTTGGACGCGGACTTGGACGTGGGCTTGGGCTTGGACGTGGGCTTGGACGCTGTGCGCGAGCGCTGCACGGAGAGCGTCGAACTGGCACCGGTCTACGCCCAACTGGGCGCCCTCGGCATCGACTACGGCCCCGCCTTCCGCACCCTGGAGTCGGCCCGCCGTTCGGACACTCTCGCGGTCGGGCGGCTCGCGGAGCGGCCCGCCGCCGGACATCTGTTCCACCCCGCCGTCCTCGACGCCGCCTTCCACACCGCCGCGCTGCCCGCCGACGCGCCCGAGGGGCGGGCGTTCGTGCCCGCCGGGTTCGGCCGGGTCCGCTTCACCGGGCGGCGCACCACACCCGCCTGGGCGAGCTGCGCACTGCGCTCCGTGAGCGGGGACACCGCCACCCTCGACCTGCGCCTGTGGGACGCCGACGGGCAACTCCTTCTGGACGTCGAGGAGTTCCGGCTCGCTGCGCTCTCCCCGCTGGACGGCGCCCTGTTCGAGACCCGCTGGCAGCCCCGCCCGGCCGCTCGACAGCAGCCGGCCGAGGGCGGCTGGCTGATCCTCGCCGACGGCACGGGAACCGCCGCCGACCTTCTCGCCCGCCTCGACGCGTCCGCCACGCCCCACGTCGTCGCCCGCCGGGGAGCGGAGTTCGCCGTCGAGGGCCCCGGCCGGTACGTCCTCGACCCCGCCGACCCGCAACACCTGGGCCGCCTCCTCGACGAGGCCTACCCGGACACGCTGCCCGCCCTGATCGCGCAGCTGACCGCCCTCGACGCACCGTCCGTCGTGGACGACCGCACGGCCCAGGAGGCGGCCCGGCTGGGCTGCCTGAGCACGCTGCACCTGGTGCGCGCGCTCGCCGACCGGCCGCGCGGCAGCGCACCGCGCCTGTTCACCGTCGTCCGCGGCACCCAGGCCGCCGGCGACAGCGAGCAGGTCGCGCATCCGCAGCAGGCGCTCGCCTGGGGCTTCGGCCTCGCTGTGGCGCAGGAGCACCCCGAGTTGGCGGTCACCCTCGTCGACCTGCCGCCGACCGGCGGGGCCGACGCCCTGTGGACCCAGCTGCGGCACGCCGACGACGAACGGCTCGTCGCCTTGAGGGAGTCGGGCCGCCTCGTCCCGCGGCTGACCCGCACCCGCCCCGACGAGGAGGGCGGCGACGGGATCACCGCGGTCGGCGTCCAGCTGATCACCGGCGGTCTGGGCGGCCTTGGCCGGGTCGTCGCCGAGCGACTGGTCCGGCGCGGCGCCCGCCGCCTGGCCCTGCTGAGCCGGGGCACGCCCGCACCGGAGGCCGCGCACTGGATCCGGGGCCTGGAGGAGCGCGGGGTCACCGTGCACCTCGCCCGCGCGGACGTCGCCGACCGCGCCGGACTCACGGCGGCCCTGGACGCCGTACGACAGGAGGCCGGGCCGATCGCCGGGATCGTGCACGCGGCCGGTGTCCTCGACGACGCCACCGTGGCGAACCTGACCGACGAGCGCGTCCTGCGCGTCCTCGCCCCCAAGGTGCTGGGCACCGCCCTGCTCACCGAACTGGCTCCGGAAGCAGGCACGTTGGTGCTGTTCGCGTCGGCGGCCGGGCTGCTCGGCTCGGCCGGACAGAGTCCCTACTCGGCGGCGAACGCCTTCCTCGACGCCTGGGCGCACCACCTCTCCCGCACCGGCCGACGGGCGCTCAGCCTCGACTGGGGCGCCTGGTCCGGCGTCGGGATGGTCGCCGAGTCCGGCGCCCGGGCGGCGGAGACCGGGCGCTCCGGACTGGTCGCGTTCTCCCCGCAGGAGGGCGGCGAACTGTTCGACCGGGTGCTGGCCACCTCCCGCCGCCAGCTCGCCCCTCTCGCCCTCGACCGGGAGATGCTCGCCCTCGCCCCCGACGCGGCGCGCGCCCGCCCGATCCTGGCCGACCTCGTCACCGCTCCCACGGGCACGGGCGACGCGGACGGCCTGGTGAAGAAGGTGTTCGCGGCGCAGTCCGACGACGACCGCGCCACCTGGCTCGAGGCCTACGTCCGCGCCCGTGTCGGCGAGGTCTCCGGCGGCATCGTGGACGCCTCCGCGAGCACCGCCCTGAAGGAACTCGGCCTGGACTCCCTCATGTTGGTCCGGCTGCGCAACGCCTTCGCCCGCGAACTGGGCGTCGAGCTGCCCACCGCCGAGATGTTCGCCGCCGCCGACATCCGCGGCCTGGCGAGGACCCTGGCCGCGGCCCTGCCAGAGCGGGCGGCCACTGCCTTCAGGGGGGAGGTCACGGCGGAGGACGTCCCGGAGACCGAGCTCCATCCGGTGACCCGGGACGTCGTACGCCTGCTGCGCAGCGCCCAGCCGGGCATGCCTCAGGCGGCCCACGCCGTGGGCCTCGCCGTACGCCTGACCGAGCCGACCGCCCACGAGACGCTCACGGCCGTCGTCGCCCGCCTCGCCGCACGCCACGCGGCCCTGCGGACAGCGGTGGTGCTCGGAGCGGACGGGCGACAGCTGCGGGTGGAAAGGGAGTCGGCGGAGCCGCTGCTCCGATGGACCTCCGTGTCAGGGGAGTTGGACGCTCCTCAGCGGCTGCGTGCGCTGCTGGAGCCGGAGTTCGACCTGGCGGCCGCGCCCCTGTGGCGGTTCGAGCTGCTGGACGGCGGACCGCGGGGACAGATCCTGGTCTTCGGCGCGCACCATGCCGTGAGCGACCTGCAGTCCCTGCTGCTCGTCGCGGGCGAGATCGACGCCGAACTGTCGGGCGCGGAACTCGGCGCCGACGTCACCAACCGGGATGTGCGCCTGCTCATCGAGGCCCAGCAGACGGGGGAGAGCACCGGCGCCACCGCCGAGTGGCGCGAGGCCTTCGACGGCAGCGAGCGTCTCGACCTCACCCTCTCCCGCCCACGCCCCGCCGAGCGGTCGTACCGGGCCGGCAGCGTCACCGTGTCCCTCCCCGAGGGGCTCATGGACCGGGTGACGACGGCCGCCGCCAAGCTCGCCGTCACGCCCGCCGCCTTCTGCCTCGGCGCGCTCACCGTCCTGCTGGCCCGCAAGCGGGAGAAGGAACGGTTCGTGCTCGCCGTACCGGTGGACACCCGTATCCACGTCGACGCCTTCGACGCGGTGGGCTTCTTCGGCGTGCCGGTGCCGTTCCCGGCGCAGGCCCGGCCGAGCGAGCCGGTGGCGGAGGTGCTGCGCCGCACCGACGGCCGGCTGCAACGGCTCCTGACGAAGGGCGCGATGTTCTCCGACGTCCTCGCGACCCTCGCCCGACAGGGCCTGCACCGGCCCGCCGCACCCCTGGTCGAGGTGTACTTCAACTACGTCCGCTACGGCGGCCGCCTCGACCGGCTCGAGGTGCTCCCGGCCGGCACGGGGTACTCCGACCTCGACCTGATGATCACGATGACCCCGGACGCGGGCCGTATCCGGCTCGACCACAACCTCGACATCCTGGACCCGACGGACACGGCCGGGCTGGGCGAGGAGTTCCTGCGGGTGCTGGAGGCTGCGGCGGAAGACGCTTCCGTGCCGGTCCGGGCGGCGGCTGCACCTCAGGAGGAGCCCGCACCCCCTGCCTCCCTCGCCCTCGCCGCCACCTTCGCGCTCGGCAACCTCCCGCTGATGTGCGAGGCGGCTCTGCGGGACGGGACAGAGCGGGACGGGACTCTGCGGGACCGCGGGTCGTACGGCGGTCTCGGGGTCGCCGAAGCCCCGTACCACCAGGTGCTCGCCGCCCTGCGCGATCCCTCCGGCGTCTTCGCCGACCCCGCCGCGGCGGTGGGCGTGGTGCTTCTGCGGGCCCAGGACCTGGAACGGTTCGGTCCCGTCGACGACACGCTCCTCGCCGAGCTGCGCACGGAGTACCCGGCGGCCCTGCGGGCCCTCGCCGAGCGCACCCGCAAGCCCCTGGTCGTCGCCTTCCTGCCGTCCTCCCCCGACCCGTCCTCCCCCGACCCGTCCTCCCCCGACCCGTCCTCTCCCGACCCGTCCTCTCCCGGCTCGTCCTCTCCCGACGGCGAACGCCTCGCCCGCTGGGAACGCGAGATCGCCGCCGACCTCACCGGTCTGCCCGGCATCGCGGTGCTCGCCGACGACTGGACCCGGCGTCACCCGGTCGACGAACGCTTCGACGAGCGCACCGAGCGGCTCGCGCATCTCCCCTTCACCCCGCCCTTCCAGGCGGCGGTGGCGCTGAGCCTCGCCGACGTCGTACGGGCGGTGCTGCGGCCCGCGCCCAAGGTGATCGCCGTCGACGGCGACGAGACGCTGTGGAGCGGGGTGGCCGGAGAGACCGGCCCCGACGCCGTGGACCTGTCCGGGCCCCGGAGACTGCTCGCGCGCCGGCTGCTGCGGTGGCGCGAGGCCGGGGTGCTGCTGGCGCTCGTCAGCAACAACGACGAGGCGACCGTCCGGGCCGTGCTCGACCGGCCCGACAGCCTGCTGAAGGCCGAGCACTTCAGCGTCCTGTCCGCCGCCTGGGGGCCCAAGCCCGTCCGGCTGGCCGACGCGGCCCGCACGCTCGATCTCGGCGTGGACAGCTTCCTCTTCCTGGACGACAACCCTGCGGAGATCGCCAAGGTGCGGGCCGCACTGCCCGAGGTACTGGCGGTGACCTGCCCGCCGGAGGCCGAACTCGCCGAGTTCCTGGACCGGTTGTGGCCCCTCGTCCCCGCCGCGGCGACGGCCGAGGACGCGCTGCGGGTCCGCTTCTACGACCAGGAGCGGGAGCGGGACGCCGTCCGCGAGGAGGCCGGTTTCGAGGACTTCCTGGCCCAGCTGGAACTCGACGTGGACATCCGGGCCCTGGACGAGGGGCCGGGGCAGGACGGGAGTGGTGTGCGGCGGGCCGAGCAATTGGTACGTCGTACGAACCAGTTCACTCTCCGGTCCCGGTCGGCCGACGGCGGTGATCTCGTCCGGTGGCGACAGCAGGGCGAGGTGTGGACCGCGGCGGCCCGTGACCGGTTCGGCGACTACGGCCAGATCGGCCTGCTCGCCGTCCGTGCCGAGGGCGACCGACTCGACGTCATGGCCTGGCTGATGAGCTGCCGCGCGCTGGGGCGAGGCGTCGAGGAACGCCTGTTGGGCTGGCTGGCCGACCGCGCCGACGAACTGGGCTGCACAAAGGTCCGGTTGACGGCGGAACGCACCCCGCGCAACGCGCCGGCCCGCCGGATCGTGGCCGCGCTCGGCGGGGGAGACCCGGAGGACGAGCGGTTGGAGACCGTGGCCACACCGGAGCACCTGCGGGCGTTCCGGTCCTGGCGGCGGTAACGACCTTGAGCAGCAGAACCACCCCGAGCAGCAGAACCACCCCGAGCAGCAGAACCACCCCTGAGAAAGAACATGAAGGACCGTGAAGGGCACTCATGCGTGACATGAACGAGGACGCGGCCGCGAACGCCGGGCGGCGGGCGACCGCCGAGTGGATAGAGCGGGGCGGGGGCGAGGGCGGCCTCGGCGTCACCGAACTGCTGGCGATGGTCGCAGGCGGCGGTGAGCCGGCCCCGGCCGAGGACCCGACGGCCGTGCCCGACGTCGACGGCCTGGCCGCCGCCATCGCCGCGGCGGCGGGCCGCCACCTGCCCCAGGGCCGACTCGCCCCGGACGCCGACTTCTTCGACGCCGGAGGCAGCTCCGTGCAGGCCGTGGAACTCACGGCGGAACTGGAGCGCGACCTGGGAGTGGAGCTGGACCTCGACGACGTGTTCGCCGACGCGCGCCCGATCAACCTCGCCCGACGCTGGCTGGCGACGGCCGGCGCCTCGGCGGAACTCACACTCACTCCACCGTCCCAGCTCCCCGCCGCCCCGGGCACGCCCCAGCCCGCCGCCCCGGGCACCCGCTCGTCCTCCGCCCCGGGCACCCTTCCGCCCTCCGCCCCGAGCACTCTCCCGACCCCAGCTCCCGGCACCCGCCCCACCCCGTCCCCCGGCCCCTTCCCGTCCCCCCGCCTCCCACAGCCGCCCGTCACCACCCTCGCGCTCCCGGAGGACGCCCCCCGCACCGCCGCCCGCCGTGAGGACCTCGACCAGATCCTGGCCGACCTCGCCCTCGCCGACCGGCTGCCCTTCATCCGCTCGCCCGAGCCCGCCGCGCCCCGGCGGATCCTGCTCACCGGCGCGACCGGCTTCCTCGGCGGCCATATGCTGCTCGACCTGCTCCGGCACAGCGACGCCCACGTCTACTGCCTGGTCCGCGCGGCCGACGAGGAGGCGGCCACCGCGCGGCTCGCCGAACAGCTGCGCGGCTACCGGCTGCCGTGGAACGCCGAGGTGCGCCGCCGGGTGACCGTCCTCCCCGGCGACATCCGCAGGCCGCGCCTGGGCCTGTCCGACGAGCTGTGGCACACCCTCGCCCACGAGCTGGACAGCATCGTCGGCGTCGCGGCGGCCGTGGACTTCCTGCGCGGCTACCGGTCACTGCGCGGCAGCAACGTGCTCGGCACGCTCACCCTCGCCGAACTCGCCGCCGCCGGCCGCCCCAAGCCGCTGCACCACATCTCCTCGATCGCCGTCTTCAACGAGGTCGGCATCCCCTCCATGGGCGAGGACGACCCCTTCGCCCACGTCGACGGGCTCGTCGCGGGCTACGACCAGTCCAAGTGGGCCGCCGAGGCCGCCCTGCGCCGCGCCCGCGACCACGGGCTGGTCGTCTCCGCCCTGCGCCCCGGCGGCATCGGCGGTCACACGAAGACCGGCGCCTACAACCCGCAGGACCTCAGCAGCGGCCTGATCTCGGCCTTCGGCCGCTTCCGCACCGTACCGGCGTTCCGCTACCTCAACTCGGCCCCGGTCGACTGGGTCAGCCGCGTCGCAGTCGCCGTCGTCTGCGAACCGGACGCCTGGGGCTTCGACTACCACCTCACCGGCGTCCCCAACACCCTCGACGACGTCGTCCGGGACATGGCGTTCGGCGGCATGCACGTCCGCGTCCAGGACTGGGACGAGTGGCGCGCCGACACCCTGGCCCGCCTGGAGGCCGAACCGGTCCCCGAACTGGGCTTCCTCTCCCGGGTGTTGCAGAGCCCCACCGCCCTGAAACTGTGCGAGGCCACCCTCACGGGCCCGGCAGCCGAAGGCGAACGCACCGCCGCCCTCGTCGAGGCCCTCGGCCTGCCGCCCGCCGCCCGCTACGACGCCCAGGCCCAGCTGAAGACCTTCGAGAAGCTCGCCGGCGACGGACTCGCCCGGCTGCCGCACAAGGACGACCAGCCGTACCTGTGGTTCTCGGAGACCACCGAGGGCGGCGTGCGCCCGGTCGGCGGCGACCCGGACGGCACCCCACGAGGCGCCCTGGGCGACACCCCCTGCTCGATGTCCCTCACCCTCTCCCTCGCGAGCATGCACCAACTGGTGAAGGAGCGCCGCATCGACGTCACCGGCGAGGTCCTCTGCCCGGCGATCCACGCCGAACCGCTCACCGTCGTACGCGGCGACGTCTGGGTCCGCCCCGACGAGGGCATTCCGCAGCGGCACGGCCTCAAGCACCAACTCCTGCGCTACCGCCTCCGGTTGCGGGACGCGGACGGCGAACTCTGGTGGCTGGAGGGCCACAAGCACGCCCGCGCCCGTCGCGACCTGTGGCGTCAGACCCGCACGCTCACCGTCGAACTCGGCCGCGAGGGCGAACCCGCGACCCTGAACGGCGAGGTCGTCGTCCCCGCCGACTCCTACGTCCGCGACCAGATCGACGGCATCAAGGTCGCCCCGCACCTCACCGACCGGGAGAAGCGCGCCGCCAAACTGACCTGGCTCGCCTGGTTCGGCCTGGAGATGGGCCGCGGACTGGCCGGCCCCTTCGCCCGGGCCGCCGCCGACCTGCTCGACCTGCGCCGCACCCCGAACCTCACGGAGCACCACCGATGATCTTCAGGACCAGGACCACCCCGACCCGGCCGGCGCTGCGCAAGGTCAGGACCACCACCGCCCTGCGCCCCCTGCGCCACCGTCTGGACCCGGCCCGCGTCGAGGAGATCCCCTTCCACGCACCCGACGGCGTCCGCCTCGGCCTCACCCGTATCGACACCGCAGACACCGGCCGCCCCGCCGTGCTGCTCCTGCACGGCCACACCGCGTCCGCCGACATGTTCCTGCTCCCCGAGACCCGCAACCTCGTCGACTCCCTCCTCGACGACGGCTACGAGCCCTGGCTCCTCGACTGGCGCGGCAGCCGCCGCCTGCCCTACAACGAGACCGGGCAGCGGTACACCTACGACGACGTCGCCCTCTACGACATCCCGGCCGCCGTCTCCCGCATCCGCGAACGCATCGGCGACCGCCCCCTGTTCGTGATCGCCCACTGCATCGGCTCCCTCGCCCTCTCCCTGAGCATGACGGCCGGACTCGTGCCCGGCCTGGCCGGAGTGGTGTCCCAGGGAGTCTTCCTCACCCCGAAGCTGGCCGGCCGCACCTCTCTGCGCATGTCGGTGGCGGGGGAGCTGCTCAAGACGCGGATCGACCACATCCCGGTCGACTTCCGAAAGGTCGGCTTCCGATCCAAGTACACCCCTCTCTTCGCCCTCGCCTCCCGCAAGGCCGACTGCCCGGACCCCACCTGCCAGATCCTGCACAACTCGGCCTGGGGGACCGGAGCTTCGCTCTTCGTCCACGAGAACCTCGCCGAGGCCGCCCATGACCGGCTCGCCGAACTGCTCGGCCCCGCGCCGCTGTGGATCCTGCCCCACCTGCGCCGCATCGAGCTCGCCCGCAGCGTGGTGCGCTGGCACGACACCGACCAGCGCTACCGTGCCCTGCCGTCCAACGCGCTCGACGCGGCCGCCCGCATCGACACCCCCGTCCTGCTGCTGGCCGGCAGCGAGAACGGACTGTGGCTGGACTCCCAGCAGCTCTGCCACGACGTCCTCGCCCGACGGCAGCCCCAACTGGACGTCCGCTACACGGAGATACCGGGCTACGGTCACCTCGACACGTTCCTCGGCCGGGGCGCCGCGCTCGACGTGTTCGGACACATCCTCGATTTCCTCGACGAACGACGGTGACGGCGAGCCCGACGGCCGGTTACCGTACGCGGCAGTAACAGACGGCACCGCACCGCAGGAGGCACCCATGCCGCAGCTCGAAGTCGACGGCGCGACACTGACGTACGACGACGAGGGCCCGCGCGACGGCGACGGCGTGCCCGTGGTGTTCGTGCACGGCTGGACGGCGAACCGGCGCCGCTGGGACCACCAGGTCGCCCACTTCGCCGCGAGCCGTCGGGTGATCCGGTTCGACCTGCGCGGGCACGGCGAGAGCGGCGGGGCGGGCGTGAAGACGGTCCAGGAGCTGGCCGGAGACCTTCTCGCCCTCCTCGACCACCTCGAGATCGAGCGGTTCGTGCTGGTCGGCCACTCGATGGGCGGGATGATCTCGCAGACCGTCGCGCTCTCCCACCCCGACCGCGTCGAGCGGCTGGTGCTGGTGAACTCCATCGCCCGCATGACGTACAGCCGCGGCCGCGGGCTGCTGATGGCGGCCTCCACGCTCGTCCCCTTCAAGCTGTTCGTCGCGACCAACATCCAGCGCGCCTTCGCCCCCGGCTACCCGAAGGACGAGATCCGCGCGTACATCAAGTCCTCCGCCGACACCCCGCGCGAGGTCGTGATGACGCTGTACGGCGCCATGCGGGCCTTCGACGTCCTGGACCGCGTCGGGGAGATCCGGACCCCCACCCTGATGATCCACGGCTACTACGACATCCAGCTGCCGGTGAAGCAGATGCTGCGGATGGCGAAGGCCTACCCGGACGCCACCGTCCGCATCCTGGACGCCGGCCACGAACTCCCCGTGGAGAAGCCGGCCGAGCTGACGGCCGCGATCGACGCCTTCGTGAGCGCCAAGCCTTCCTAGAGGACCTGTCCGGCCGCCCCCCGGCCCACTTCAGTCGAAGCTGTCCGGGTCCGCCGCCTTCCAGTCCGCCTCCCACGAGGGCGGCGGCCCGGCGAGCAGCGCGCCCCGCTCCAGCCACTCGTACAGCTCGGTGTAGGAGCGGAGCGTCGCAGGGTCCGTACGGCGCACCAGATGCCCGGGGCCGAGCGCCCCTGGTTCCGTCACGCCCAGCGCCGCCATGATCCGGACGGCGCTGCGGACCGTGGCCCGCTGGTAGCGGTGCACGCGCCGGGACTTGTCGGCCACGTCCAGGGCCCGCGCCCGCAGCGGGTCCTGGGTGGCGATTCCGGCCGGACAGGTGTTGGCGTGGCAGCGGCCGACCCCGACGCAGCCCAGGGCACGCATCATCGCGCGGCCCGCGTTGGCGTAGTCGGCGCCCAGGGCGAGCCGTCCGACGATGTCCGCGCCCGTGGCGATCCGCCCGCTCACCCCGATCCGCACCCGATCCCTGAGGCCGACGCCGACGAGCGCGTTGTGCACGGTGATCAGCCCCTCGGTCAAGGGCATGCCCAGGAGGCCGGCGAACTCCGTCGGCCCCGCGCCCGTACCGCCCTCCGCCCCGTCCACCACCACGAAGTCCGGCGTCACCCCCTCCGCCGCCATCGCCCGGCACACCGCGAGGAACTGCCGCCGCGACCCCACGCACAGCTTGAACCCGGTCGGCTTGCCGCCCGCCAGCTCCCGCATCCGCGCCAGGAACAGCACCAGCTCCCGCGGCGTCGCGAACACCCGGTGCAGCGGCGGCGAGATCACCGTCTCGCCCTCCGGGACGCCCCGCGCCCGCGCGATCTCGGCGCTCACCTTCGCCCCCGGCAGCACTCCGCCGAACCCCGGCGCCGCCCCCTGCGAGATCTTCAGCGACACGCACTTCACCTCGGGCAGCGCCGCCCGGTCCGCGAACTCCCGTGCGTCGAAGCCCCCGTCGGAGGTCCGACAGCCGAAGTACCCCGTCCCGATCTCCCAGATGAGATCGCCGCCCCCGCGCAGATGGTGGTCCGACAGCCCGCCCTCCCCGGTGTCGTGCGCGAAACGGCCCAGCGCCGCACCCCGGTTGAGGGCGAGGACCGCATTCGGGGACAGCGCCCCGAAGCTCAGCGCGGACACGTTCAGCAGCGCCATGTCGTACGGCAGGGCGCAGTCCGGCCCGCCCACCCGCACCCTCGGCTCCTCCTCGGGCGGCTCGACCGGGGCCATCGACGGCACCAGGTACTCGTCGTCGTCCTGCCGGGCGCCGGGCGCGGGCGGCGTCGGATACAGCAGCCGGCCGACCAGGGGATGGGTGCGCAGGACCGAACGCCGACGCTGGCACAGGTCCCACAGGCCCACGGCGGTCAGCGCGAGCAGCGGGGCCGCCGCGCCCCACCACCCGGCGGACACGGCGCACGACACGACCACCGCCCCCGCCGCACTCAGGGCGACCAGCAGCAGGGACGCGTAGCCGCGCACTCAGCCCTCGTCCTCGTCCGGCCCGCAGGAACTGCCGCTGGGCGGCAGGGAGCCGTACAGCAGGAAGTCGTCGACCTTGCGGTGCACGCACTTGGACGACCCGTAGCCGGTGTGGCCCTCGCCCTTGTTGTCGAGCACCACGGCCGAGGAACCGAGCCGCCTCGCCGTCTCCACGGTCCAGCGGTACGGCGTCGCCGGGTCGCCGCGGGTGCCGACCAGCAGCATCTTCGGCGTACCGAGGTTCTTCACCTCGTCGCGGATGAAGTCGGTGCCCTTCGGGCGGCCGTAGCAGGTCAGGACCTCGGTGAGCCGGTACTGGCCGAACACCGGCGACGCCTCGTCGTAGGCGGCGCGCAGCCGTTGCAGGTCCGCGGCGATCTGCCCGGCGCTGGGGCGGTCCGGGTCGTCCGCGCAGTTGATCGCCATCAGGGCCGCCGGCAGGTTGTCGAGGGGGACGTCCTCCTCGTCGACGAGCGCCCCGGGGGAGGGCGTGCCGCCGCCCGGGTCCCGCGGCGGGAGGGTCATGCCGCCGGTCGCGAAGGCCATGACCCCGCTGGTGTCGCCGCTCTCGACGAGCTGGGCGAGCGCCCGCTCCAGCGACGGCCACAGCTCCTTGCTGTACAGCCCCTGCCCGAGGGCGCCCACCAGGTCCTGGCCGGAGAACGCGTCGCCGAAGTCCGTCGGCACCGGGTCCTCGTCCAGCGAGCGCACCAGCCGGACGACCTCCTGCCGGGCCACCCGCGGATCCTGCCCGAACGGGCAGGCGATGTCCTTCACGCACCAGCCGACGAAGTCGTCCAGCGCCACCTGCTGGCCCCGGGCGCCCGCGATGCCCTGCTCCGCGAGCGGCTCGGTCAGCGTGTCGACGCCGTCGAGGACCATCCGGCCCACCTTGTGCGGGAACTGGGCGGCGTAGACCGCGCCGAGCCGGGTGCCGTAGGAGAAGCCGAGGTAGTTGAGCTTCCTGTCGCCGAGCGCCTGCCGCATCACGTCCAGGTCCCGGGCGGCGTCGACCGTGCCGATGTGCGGCAGGACCGGCCCGGAGTGCTCGGCGCAGGCGGCGGCCGCCTTCTTCAACCGGGCCAGGAGCACCGGGGGATCGCTGAGCGCCGGGTCGTCGTCGACGGCGGCGAACGCGTCGTCGTCCCCGTCCCCGCAGCTCACGGGCGAGGACCGGCCGACGCCCCGGGGGTCGAAGGCGACCACGTCGTAGCCGTCGGTCAGGTCCATGAACTCCTTGCCGCCGTAGGCGAGCTCGGGGACGCCCGCGCCGCCGGGGCCGCCGAAGTTCAGCAGCACCGAGCCCCGTTTCGTGCCGGTGGCCCGATAACGGGCGAGCGCCAGGTCGAGGGAGCCGGCCTTGGGGCGGGCGTAGTCGAGGGGCACGGTCACCTTGCCGCACTGCAGATCGTGGGGCATGCCGTCGCCCCGGCACGCCGACCAGGAGATCTTCTGGTCGTAGAACCGCGAGAGGTCCGGGCCGTCGTCTCCGCCAGCGTCTCCGCTCGCGCTTCCGTTTCGGTTTCCGTTCGCGTTCCCGGGCGCGGCCGTCGTCGGCGGGCCCGCGCCCAGCAGGGTCAGTGCGGCGGCCGCGGCGAGCGCACAGCGGCGCAGCCCGGGCCCCGTCGACAGCATGGCCAGCATCAGTGCCTCCAGGGACGCCCCGCAGCGGACCGGGACATGACGTCCTCGATCACGATAAGCGGCCTCCGGACGGCCCGCCTCCGGACGGGCGGGGGCACCGGACAGGCGGGCAGGAGGGCGGTGCGGGAGGGCAGGAGGGCGGTGTGGGAGGGCCCGCGTCCTTGCGGCGCACGCCCGAGGAGCGTATTCGACGGGTTTGCCACAGGTTCGACGTGGGTGACGCCCAATGGGGTGAAAGGGCGTTTGGCCATAACTCGGAGGGTTGGTCCGCGTTGATCGGGTGCGGGCGAGTGCCCGCGACCATGTCTGGAAGGCAAGGACCCCATGAAACGGGTTACCCGAAACAGTGTGATCGCTGTCGCAGCCGCCTCCGGCGCGATGGCGGTGGTGCTGCCCGCGCACGCCGACTCCGCGGCCGTCGGCGCCGAGGCCCGCTCGCCCGGGCTGATCTCCGGCAACGGCGTCCAGCTGCCGGTGAACCTCCCGGTGAACCTGTGCGGCAACACCGTGAACGTCGTGGGCGTGCTGAACCCCGCCGCGGGCACGGCCTGTGCCAACAAGGGCGCCGGGGCCGGCGCCGGGACGGCGGCCGGAGCAGGGACAGGGGCGGCGGCTGAGGGCGGCGCGACCGACTCGCCCGGCGTCGTCTCCGGCAACGGCGTCCAGTTGCCGGTCCACCTCCCGGTGAACGCCAGCGGCAACAGCGTGAACGTCGTCGGCATCCTGAACCCGGCGATCGGCAACGAGTCCGTGAACACCTCAGAGAAGGAGCCCGCCCACCCCGCACACCCCGCCCACCCCGTCGCACCCGCCCACCCCGCCGAGTCCGCGCCGCAGCCGCAGTCGCCGACGCGCCACACGCCGCCCGCAAAGACCGAGACCCACCCGGGCCCGAAGACCGTCCCGGCCGCCCCCGAACCCGAGGGCGCCGCCCCCGAGACCGTGCCCTCCCTCGCCCGTACCGGAGCCGACGGCACGCTGTCGGCCCTCGCGGGCAGTACGGCCATGGTGCTCGGCGGAGCGGCCCTCTACCGCCGGTTCCGCCCGCGCACGGAGCGCTGAGCCTCCCTTTGTGACCCGTGGGGGCGGGAGCCGGGAAGGCCCCCGCAGTGTCCCGCCGGTCCCCGAAGGTCTCCGCAGGCCCCCGCCGGTTCTCGCCGGAAGGGGGGCCTGCGGCCGTGCTCGCCTGGACGGCCGTAATTGCGTTGTCGGGACCGCTTCAGGGTGCTGAAGTGGGCGTATGGATCATGCCGCGGTACTCGCCCTGTACGACCAGGAGATGCGCGAAGGCGCGCGCCCCGAGAGCTCCGACGCCCGTGTCGAACGGACCGGGGGCGTGGTCCGCCACGTCGGCGCGGAGGGCGGCTGGAACGGCGTTCTCTGGTCGGACCTGGACGCGGTCGACGCCGACGCCGTGATCGCCGCGCAGATCGCCTACTTCGGCGGGCGCGGCCGCGACTTCGAGTGGAAGCTCCATGGGCACGACCGGCCGGCCGACCTCGGGCGACGGCTGACGGCGGCCGGGTTCACGGCCGAGCCGCAGGAGACCCTGATGATCAGCGAGACGAGCGCCCAGCTCGTCGACGCCACGCCGCCGGAGGGCGTCCGCATCGTCCCCGTCACCGACCGGGCCGGCGTGGAGCTGATGGTCGAGGCGAACGAGAAGGCGTTCGGACGCGACGGCTCCTGGCTGCGGGACATGCTGGTCCCGCGCCTCGCCGCCGACCCGGACGGGATCGTCGCCCTGCTCGCCCTCGCCGGGGACGTGCCGGTGAGCTCGGCGCGCATGGAGCTGATCCCCGGGACGGGGTTCGCCGGACTGTGGGGCGGCGGCACCGTCGAGGAATGGCGTGGGCGCGGCATCTACCGGACCCTGGTCGCCCACCGCGCCCATATCGCCGCCGACCGCGGCTACCGCTACCTCCAGGTCGACGCCTCCGACCAGAGTCGGCCCATCCTGGAACGCCTCGGCTTCGCGGCGCTGAGCACGACCACGCCGTACATGTACATGCCGTAGAGCCGCGCCGGTGGACGCCGGCTCCGCTGCCTGGGCCGACCGTCCGTCCCGCGTGTCCCGAACGGTCGGCGGCCGAAGCCGTTCGGGACCGTGACGCGCGAAGTTCCCTCCCGCGCGCTCACCTGTGCTCAGCGGCGCGCCTTGGACCGGTCGAGCGCCGCGACGCCCACCGCCGCCAGACCGATCTGGATGAGCCACTCGATCCAGTCGACGCCCTTGGTGTCGGCGACGCCGAAGCCCGCGGCGATCGCGGAGCCGATCAACGCGGCCACGATGCCGACGAGGATCGTCCACAGGATGCCGATGCGCTGACGCCCCGGCACGACGAGCCGCCCCAGAACACCGACGATGACGCCGATCAGCACGGCACTGATGATTCCGTCGATCTCCATCTCCGCTCCTCCCCTCTTCTGCTGTTGGAGTGCATGTGCCCGCTGAAGGGTGGGGCAGTCCGTTCCGCTTGTCGCCGCCCGCGTTGTTGCCGCCTTATTGCCCGCGCTTGATGTTCAGCGCGCAGTCATGCCATGTACCTTTCAATCGTTCCACGCGTGTAGAACCCTCGAATGCGAGGTCTACGCGCGCAGATCGACACTCCGCACCCGCACCCGCCTCGTCTCCCTCCCCACCCCCTCACGGAGGTTCGCCGGATGCTCGGATCACTCGGATCGTTGGGATCACTCGGATCGTCAGGATCATCCGGATCGATCGGTTCGGTCGGATCGAAGAGATCCCGTCGCAAGGTCACCACCTGCCTGGCCGGCCTCGGGCTGCTGCTCACCGGGGCCGCCCTCCAGGTCGGCCCCAGCGCCACGCCCGCTCACGCGGCCACCCCCCACCGCATCCTGTTCGACGACGGCCACGCCGAGGAGGCCGGAAACGCCGACTGGATCATCTCCACCAGCAAGCCCGACCCGCTGTCCCAGGACTCCTCCCCGTCTGCCGAGACGGACTGGACCGGAGCGCTCTCGTCGTGGGGCGTCGCCCTGCAGAAGACCGGCGACTACAGCCTCAAGACCGCCACGAGCGCCCTCACCTACGGCGGTTCGTCGACAACCGACCTGTCGAACTTCGACACGCTGGTCCTGCCGGAGCCCAACACGCTGTTCACCACCGCCGAGAAGACGGCGATCATGAACTTCGTGCAGGCCGGCGGCGGTCTGTTCATGATCTCCGACCACACGGGCGCCGACCGCAACAGTGACGGCGAGGACGCGGTCGAGATCCTCAACGACCTGATGACCAACAACAGCGTCGACTCCACCGACCCGTTCGGCTTCTCCATCGACTCCCTCTCGATCAGCTCCGGGTATCCGGCCGCGATCAGCGACAGCACCGACCCCGTGCTCCATGGCTCCTTCGGCACCGTCACCAAGAGCCTGATCGCCTCCGGCACCACGGCCACCCTCAAGCCGGCCGACAACTCCTCGGTCAAGGGCCTGCTGTATCGCAGCGGTTACTCCGGGAACACCGGCGCCTTCTTCGCCACCAGCACCTTCGGCAGCGGCCGCGTCGCCTTCTGGGGCGACAGCTCGCCCGTCGACGACGGCACCGGCCAGTCCGGCAACACGCTCTACGACGGCTGGAACGACACCGGCGCCACCAACGCGGCCCTCGCCCTCAACGCCACCGAGTGGCTCGCCGGGGCCGGCAGCAGCGGCGGCGGGGACGACGGCGGCGGCTCCGGCACCTGCACCGCCTCGCAGCTCCTGGGCAACAACGGCTTCGAGTCGGGCAGCACCACCTGGAGCGCCAGCAGCGGCGTCATCACCAACTCCAGCAGCCAGTCCGCCCGTACAGGTTCGTACTACGCCTGGCTGGACGGCTACGGCAGCGCCACCACGGACACCCTGTCCCAGGCCGTGACCATCCCGTCCGGCTGCACCACCGCCGCCCTGAGCTTCTATCTCCACATCGACACGGCGGAGACCAGCACCAGCACGGCGTACGACACGCTCAAGGTCCAGGTCCTCAACAGCTCAGGCACCGTCCTGGGCACCCTGGCGACCTACTCCAACCTCAACGCGGCCAGCGGCTACACCCAGCGCAGCTTCAGCCTCGCGAGCTACGCCGGCCAGACCGTCACCCTCAAGTTCACCGGCACCGAGGGCTCCACTCTGCAGACGTCCTTCGTCATCGACGACACGGCGCTGAACGTCAGCTGACGGCACACCGGTTGGGCCGCCCTACCCGGCGGCCCAACCGGTCCGACCCCAACTCGCGCCCTTTGAGCCGCCGTTCGACCGTGTCGTCGGCGGCGGTCAGCAGCACCCGGACGAGCCGCACGTCGTCGTCGCCGGCCGACCCGCGCCCGCGGGTCGGCCCGGCCGCCTTTCCGGCCTGGGTCCTGCCGGGATCCCGGTGTCGGAGTGCGTCACGGCTTCGGGGTGCTCCTCGCCGCCGTGAAGGCGCACATCATCCCCAGTATCAGGGCGAGCGCGCCGATGATGATGTTGTTCACGGCGACACCGGCGTCCGGGCTGCTGCCGACCACCCACGGCGCGACGATCATCCAGATGCCCAGCGCGCACATGGCCCAGCTGAGGCCGTACATGCGGGCCGGAGCCGCGGTGAACCCGAGAGCCAGCAGACCGATCGCGATGCCGACGACCAGGTTGTGGGTGCCGAGGTCGGGCTGGCTGGTGGTGTAGTGGAGTATCCACGGGGACACGGCGCAGTACAGACCGAGCAGGAACACCGGTCCGTCGACGAGCGCCACGTCGCGACCACCGAGCATGCGGTCGTAGCGCGCCCGCATCTCGGATACATCGGGGTGGGTCGATATGTCACTTCTGCTGGGCGAGACGTTGGCCATGACTCGTCTCCTTTGAGTCGCATGCCTGACCGCGTCTGGTGCGGTGTGCGGTAAGCGCCGCGCAGTGCCATTCTGCGCTTATTTACCCTTTATGTGTAGAGCTCGGAGGGAATATCGGGCCGCGGCCGTCCAGGCCCCGTCAGGCGGGCAGGGACAACAGCGCGACCGGCTCCGAGGTCGGCGCACTCGAGCCGCCCGCCGGTTCCAGGGTGACGCCCACGCCCGACGCCCCGTCCACGGCGCCCCGCAGCAGCACCGCCTGACGCGCCCGGTGAGGGGCCATCAGCCCGGCGTCGCGCAGGACGCCCCGGTCGTCGAACCACAGCTGGTAGACCTTGCCGCCCGGCGGCTCGGCCATCCCGACGGCCAGGAACACGGCCCGGTCGAGACGCGCCGACACGACGACCGTGCCCGTGCCCCCGTCCGACAACCGGACGGTGCGCGAGCGGGCGTCCGACGCGGCGAGGACCGCGGCCACCTCGTCCGCCTCGCGCTGGGACCGGCCCGCCTCGGTCCGGGCGTCCGCGGCGCGCTGGTACTGCCACACCGCCGTGCCGCCCAGCGCCGCCGCGGCGAGGCAGGCGGCCAGCGCCCACCGGGACAGCCGCCGCCCGCGCCGCGCCGCGCGGTGCGTGCGGTGCGGGCGGGTCCCCGGCGGAGGGACCGGCGGTGCGGGCGGGTCCTGCTGGACGTCCGCGACGTGCCCGAGCACCCGTACCCGCAGCACGGGCCGGGGCGGCACGGCCGCGGCCGTCGCCAGCCGGGCGGCGGTCGCCGCGAACTCCGCGATCTCCCGCGCGCAGGCCTCGCACTCCCCGAGATGCCGTTCGAAGGCCGCGCGTTCGTCGTCGGGCAGGGCGTGCAGGGCGTACGCGCCCGTCAACGTGTGGAGATCCGCGGCGAGCTCTTTCACGAGGGGATCCTTCGAGGTGTGCGACGTGGGGCGAGGCGTGTGACGTGTTACGGGCGTAATCCGGTGCGGGAGGCGCGGCGGATTGGTCTGAGGGCGGATCGTTTTGAGAAGGGGCAGGGCTCCGGCGCTTCAGCAGGCCGCGTCAGCCTTCCGCGTACGTCGTCCTCTTCAGCCGCCCTCTTCGGCCTCCGCTTCTGCTTCTGCTTCAGCCTCCGCCTCTGCTTCCGCCTCAGGCCTCAGACGGCCGCGCAGTCGCCGCATGCCGCGTCGGGCGTGACTCTTCACCGTCCCGAGGGGCCAGCCGGTGCGCTCCGCGATCTGCGTCTGGGTCAGGTCCTCGAAGAAGGCCAGCCGCAGCACCCGTTGCTGCGGCCGGGGGAGCCGGGCGAGTTCGCCGCGGAGCAGGACGCGGTCGAGGGCGGCCTCGGGACGGCCGCGGTCGGGGTCGGTGAGGGCGAGCGCGGCTGCGGCCGACGCGACGAGGTGGCGGCGCCGGGCGCGGGCGGCCAGGGCGTCGGCGACCTTGCGCCGGGTGATGCCCACGATCCAGCCGCCGAGGGCGCCGCGTTCGGGCCGGTAGCCCGCACGACCGTGCCACACGCCGAGGAACACCTGCTGGGTGACGTCCTCGGCCTCCTTCGCGTCTCCCAGGGAGTGCAGGGCCAGCGCGTGCACCAGCGCGGACCAGCGGCGGTACGCGGCGGACAGACAGGCCTCGTCCCCGGCGACCAGCCCCCGGGAGAGCTCCTCGTCCGTGAGCGACCCCTCCGCGCGAGTGTGCGAATCCCGGGCCGGGGCGCGGCCGGGGGCGGCCGCGGGCGGGGTCACGGCGGTCGACTGCGGGCGCATGACGACGGCTCCTCACGTCGTACGGCCTGCGCGCAGGCCGGTGCGGGACGTCCTCCGGGGAGGTGAACCCCGGCGGACTCATCCTGCGAGCCGCGCCGTCGACGCCTCAACACGCGTCGTTTCTGCGTCGTTGTGCGCCGTACGGTCGGCGCATGAGCGAGTCACCGAGCCCCGACGACACCGGCCTGACGACCGGGGCCCTGGCCCGACGGCTGGGCGTCGCGCCCACCACCCTGCGGTCCTGGGACCGCCGCTACGGCATCGGGCCCGCCGTCCGCGCGGACGGGCGGCACCGGCGCTGGCGGCCGGGCGACGTGGCGGTACTGGAGACGATGTGCCGGCTGACCTCGTCCGGCGTGCCGCCCGCCGAAGCGGCCCGCGCGGCGCGGGCGGGCGCCTCTCACCCCGCGGCGGAAGCGGTGGGCGCCGTGCGCGAAGGGTCCCGTGCGGCCGGGGCGCTCCCGCTGGGCGGCGACGTGCGTCAGGAGTGCCGGGGCCTGGCCCGGGCCGCCGTACGACTGGACGCGCCGGCCGTCGCGGAGCAGCTGGCCGGGGCCGTCGAACGGCATGGACTGACCGTCGCCTGGCAGGAGGTGATGGCGCCGACGCTGCATGCGGTGGGACGCAGGTGGACCTCTTCCGGCGACCGTTACGTGGAGGTCGAACACCTGCTGTCCTGGCACGTCTCCACCACCCTGCGCCGCGCCACCCGAGCCGCGGTGCCGGGGGACGCGGCGGGCGGGCCGGGACCCGTGGTGCTGGCCTGTGTGCCGGGCGAGCAGCACACCCTGCCGCTGGAGGCGCTGAACGCGGGACTCGGCCAACGCGACGTCCCCACGCGGATGTTCGGCGCGGCCGTGCCCGCCGAGGCGCTGACCGCGGCCGTCCAGCGGCTGGGCCCCGTCGCCGTCGTCCTGTGGGCCCAGGCGCGCTCCACCGCGAGCCTCGCCCTCGCCCGGCACGTCGCCGACGCCCGCTGGGGCGTCAGCGGCGCCCGGCGCACCCCGGCCGTGCTCCTCGGCGGCCCCGGCTGGACCGGCCGCCCCGCACCGGGCCTGCCCCGCCCGACGGGCCTGGGCGACGCCCTGGAAACCCTGTCCGGGGTGTACGACGCCTCGTGAGACACGCTCAGTCGCGTCCGCGTGCCCGCCTGAAACGGGCGAGCCCGTCGGAGAGTTCGAGGAGAGGGTCCGGGTAGTCGAGCGCGGCCCGCTCCAACCCCCGCAGTCTCCACGGCTCGTGCACCGCCGGTCCCGTCACGTCCGCCAACTCGGGTACCCAGCGCCGTACATACGCCCCCTCCGGGTCGTAACGCCTGCCCTGGGTCACGGGGTTGAGGACCCGGTTGGGCCGGGAGTCGGTGCCCGTGCCGGCCATCCACTGCCAGTTGAGCTGGTTGTTGGCCACGTCGCCGTCGACCAGCAGCTCCAGGAAGTGCCGGGCGCCGATCCGCCAGTCGACGTACAGCGTCTTGGCGAGGAAGCTCGCGGTCAGCAGCCGCCCTCGGTTGTGCATCCAGCCCTCGTGGCGCAGCTGCCGCATCGCCGCGTCCACGACCGGGTATCCGGTACGGCCCTGTCGCCACGCCTCGATGTCCTCCGCGGCCGTGCGCTCCGTACGCGGGCGGTCGTGCTTGGTGCGGTAGTCGGCGTGCGCCGCCGCGGGCCGGGCGGCCAGCACCTGACGGTGGAAGTCGCGCCAGGCGAGCTGCCGCACGAACGCCTCGGCGCCCGGTCCGCCCGTCGCGCGCGCCCGGTGCACGACCTCGACGGGGGAGAGGGTGCCGAAGTGCAGATGCGGCGAGAGCCGGGAGGTCGCGTCGCCGGCCAGGTCGTCGTGCCCCTCCTCGTACGCGGTGACGCCCGAGCGCAGCCATGAGGCGAGCCGGCCACGGCCCTCCGTCTCGCCGCCCGGGGCCAGGCCCGGCGACAGACCGGCCAGGCCCTTGCGCGAGGGCGGCTCCTGCGAGCCGACGCCGTCCGGCACCCGGACGGACCGGGGCGCGCCGAGCGCGTCGCGCACCCGCTGCTGGGACCAGTGCCGGAAGTACGGCGTGAAGACCGCGAAGTGGTCCGAGGAGGCCGGAGTCAGCACGCCGGGATCCACGACGGTCGTCACGGTGTCGTGCACGTGCAGTCGCACGCCCTCCGCCTCCAGGGCGCGCCGCAGCCGCTCCTCGCGGCGCTGTGCGTACGCGCTCACGTCGGCGGCCAGGTGGACCTCGTCGGCGTCCGCCTGGGCCGCCGCCCGGCACACCTCCTCCACCAGGTCCCCGGAGCGCACCACGAGCCGCCCGCCGCGCTCCCGCAGACCCGCGTCGAGATCGCCCAGGCAGTCGGCGAGGAACGCCAGCCGGTTGGGCGCGGCGAACCCGGCGCCGGCCACGGCCCGGTCCCGCACGAACAACGGGACCACCTGCCGCGATCCGTCGAGGGCCGCGCACAGCGGCGGATGGTCGTGCAGCCGCAGGTCGGAGGTGAACAGGACGACCGAGACGTTCATGGGCGGGCTCCGGGGACAGAGGGGGCGGGACAGGGGGTGGGGTCGGACCGAGTGCTGCTTCCGGTCGACGACGCCCCGCGGATGCGCCTCCAGGGGATGCGCCTTCTGCGGATGCGCCGCCCGGAGAGCGGTCCCGGCCGTCCCTCAAGGAGCCTCAGCCCGCTCCCCCGTACGGGCCGCCGCGTCCGACCTCGCCGCCCGGGCGATGTTGCGGGCCATACCGCCGAACACGACGGCGTGGAAGGGCGAGACGCTCCACCAGTAGGCGTGGCCGAGCAGCCCGCGCGGATGGAACAGGGCGCGCTGTCGGAAGCGGGTGCGCCCGGCGTCGTCCGTCTCCGCGTACATCTCCAGCCAGGCCAGACCCGGCAGCCGCATCTCCGCCCGCAGCCGCAGCAGACGCCCCGGTTCGATCTCCTCGACCCGCCAGAAGTCCAGCGAGTCTCCCACCCGCAGCCGGTCCGGGTCCCGTCGGCCCCGGCGCAGGCCCACCCCGCCCGCCAGCCGGTCCAGCCACCCCCGTACGGCCCAGGCGAGCGGGAGGGAGTACCAGCCGTTGTCCCCGCCGATGCCCTCGATCACCCGCCACAGCGACGTGCGCGGGGCGTCGACGTACAGCTCGCGGTGGTCGGTGTAGAGGCTGCCGCCGGCCCAGTCGGGGTCGGTGGGCAGCGGGTCGCTGGGCGCCCCGGGCAGCGAGGCGGACGACCAGCGGGTGGTGACCTTGGCGTCGCGCACCCGTTGCAGGGCGAGCCGGACCGCCTCGTCGAAGCCGACCGGATGGCCGGGCGGGTCCGGCGCGTACCGCGCGATGTCGTGCTCGTGGCAGACCACCTCGTGCCGCAGCGACTCGGTGAGCGGCCGTGCGATCGACGCGGGGACGGGCGTCACCAGTCCCACCCAGCGGCTGGACAGCCCCGGCGACAGCACCGGCACGGGCAGGATGAGCCGGCGCGGCAGCCCCGCGACGGCGGCGTAACGGATCATCATCTCGCGGTACGTCAGGACGTCCGGGCCGCCGATGTCGAAGGCCCGGTTGACGTCGTCCGGCATCAGGGCCCCGCCGACGAGGGCGCGCAGCACGTCCCGGACCGCGACGGGCTGGATCCGGGTGCGCACCCAGCTCGGGGTGACCATCACGGGCAGGCGCTCGGTGAGATAGCGCAGCATCTCGAAGGAGGCCGAGCCGGAGCCGATGACGACCGCCGCCCGCAGTACGGCCGTGGGCACGCCGGAGCCCAGCAGGATGCGCCCGACCTCGGCCCGCGAGCGCAGATGCGGCGACAGCTCCCGCTCCGGCACGCCGTCCGGGGTGAGTCCGCCCAGGTAGACGAGGCGGCGCACGCCCGCGGCCCGCGCCTGCTCCCCGAAGATCCGCGCGGCCCGCCGGTCGGTCTCCTCGAAGTCCTTGCCGGTGCCCAGTGCGTGCACCAGGTAGTAGGCGACCTCGACGCCCCGCAGCGCCGCCGCGACGGAGGCCGCGTCCATGACGTCCCCGCGCACGACCTCGACCTCGCCGGCCCAGGGGTGGTCGCGCAGCCGGTCCGGGGAGCGGGCCAGACAGCGCACCCGCAGGCCCGCGGCCAGCAGCTCCGGCACGAGCCGGCCGCCGATGTATCCGGTGGCGCCGGTCACCAGGCACAGCGGTCCGGGCGGTCCCGGTGGTCCGGCGCCGCGGTCGTCTGCCGTCATGAGTCCTCGGTCCTTCGCGTCGGTGCCCCCGGGTTCCCCCTGTTGATCGCTTCCACCCGGAGCACGGTCGCGGATGCGCCGATCGGGGCATCGCCCTCGATCGGGCGAGCAGGGGGTGCGAGGGGTGCGCGATGTGCGGGGAGTGCCCGCGCCCATCCGGGGCAGACGTACCGTAGAAGAGGATTTCCGAGGTGGAGGTGTCGGCTCCCATGCGTACGACGGTGTTGGAGCGGTTTCCGGCGGGGTCTCCGCGTGGATCGTGGCCGGCGGAGGAGTACGCGGCCCGGCGTCGGGCCGAGGGACAGCCCGCGACCGTGGTCATGGACCTGCACTCGGACGCCTTCCTCGTCGTGGTCCCCGCCGGGGACGAGGACTGACGGCGCTGACGGCACCGCCCGCCCCCGGATCAGGCTTCGGCGCTCAGCAGATCAGGCTTCGGCGTTCAGCGCCCGCGCCCTGCGCACGAACACCTCGTGCAGGTCCTGCGCGGCCTGCGGCACCGACTCGGCCCTGCGTCGCTGGAGCAACAGCACCACCCGGGTCGTGTCCCCGGAGATCGGCCGGTGGACGAGCGCGCCGAGCCGCACCAGCGGATCCCCGATCACGCTGAAGTCCGGCAGGACCGTCGCTCCCAGCCCCTCGGCGACCATCAGCTTGCCCATCTCCGCGCCGTCCGTGGAGTACGCGAAGGAGGGGCCGCGGCCGTCGAGGAGCCGGTGCACATAGCGGTGCATCACATAGCCGGACCGCATCCCGATCAGCGGGACGTCCAGCAGGTCCTCCGCCGACACCGACGCGGCCGAGGCCAGTGGGCTGTCGGGGTGGACGCACACCACCGGCCGGCCGCGCAGGAGTTCGGTGGACTCGAACTCGGCGGGCACGTCGTCGCCCTCCAGCTGGTTCACCAGACCCAGGTCGAACCCGCCCTCCAGCAGCGCCCGGTGGATGTCCGTCTGCTGTACGGCGACCACCTCGACCTGGGTGAGCGGATGTGCGGCGCGGAACTCGCGCACCACGGGCAGGAGCAGCGGCACGGTAGCCGCGTTCACCGTGCCGACGCGCACCATGCGGCTGATCCGGTGCTGCTCGCCCGCCGCCGCCCGCAACCGGTCCACCGCGTGCAGGACCTCGACGATGTGCGGCAGCAGTTCCCGGCCCTCCGCGCTCATCGTGGCGCCGGACCGCTTGCGCTCCAGCAGATCGACGCCGAGCTCCCGCTCCAGATTCCGCATGGTCTCGCTCAACGCGGGCTGCGAAAGGCGCAGTTCCTCGGCGGCCCGGCGCAGGGAGCCGAGCCGGGTCACCGCCGTGATGTATTCCAGCTGTTCGATCCGCACCGCAGCAGAATGCGGGGGATTTCCCGGACGGTTCAAGGGTTTCCCTGTCACACGTTCGTGAAATTCGGTGGTCCGGGATGCGAGACCGGTCGGGTTTTCCTTGACGCCCGTCGCGGGCTGCTGCCACGATCGACGGCATGAAGATGCGACTGGACCTCACGCGGCGACGCCATGTCGACCTCGCGCGCGTCTCCAGCGCCTCCTGTTGCCCCGCGGCCTGATCCCCTTTCCGCGATCCCCGCTCTCACCGCCTGAATTCGTCACCGCATTTCGTGTGCGTGGAATTCGGCGTGCCTGAAAACTCTCCGTGAGACTCTCCGCAACAGGAGCAACAGGAGTTCCGCATGCCCGCAGAACCCGAAGAACCCGTAGCAACCGAAGAACCCGAAGCAACCGAAGAGCCCGAAGCACCCGCAGAACCCGAAGCACCCGCAGAATCCGTGAAATTCGCCTACTGGGTCCCCAACGTCAGCGGGGGACTGGTCACCAGCAAGATCGAGCAGCGCACCGACTGGGGCTACGACTACAACCGCGAACTCGCCGTCCTCGCCGAGAACAACGGCTTCGACTACGCGCTCAGCCAGGTCCGCTACATGGCCAGCTACGGCGCCGAGTACCAGCACGAGTCGACCAGCTTCAGCCTCGCCCTCCTCCTGGCCACCCAGCGCCTGAAGGTCATCGCAGCGGTCCATCCCGGACTGTGGCACCCGGGCGTCCTCGCCAAACTCGGCGCGACCGCCGACCACTTGTCGAACGGCCGCTTCGCGGTCAACGTCGTCAGCGGCTGGTTCAAGGGCGAGTTCACCGCCCTCGGCGAGCCCTGGCTGGAGCACGACGAACGCTACCGCCGCTCCGAGGAGTTCATCCGCGCCCTGCGCCAGATCTGGACCGAGGACCACACCGAACTCGCCGGTGACTTCTACCGGTTGCGCGACTTCTCCCTCAAACCCAAGCCCCTCAACACCCCCGAGCGCCCGCACCCGGAGATCTTCCAGGGCGGCAACTCCACCGCCGCCCGCGCCATGGCGGGCCGCGTCTCCGACTGGTACTTCTCCAACGGCAAGGACTTCGACGGCGTCGTCGAGCAGCTCGCCGACGTCCGCGCCTCCGCCGCCCAAGTCGGCCGGAGGGCACCGAAGTTCGGCCTCAACGGCTTCCTCATCGCCCGCGACACCGAGGCCGAGGCCCGCGACACCCTCCGGGAGATCGTCGCCCGGGCCGACCACGAGGCCGTCGAGGGCTTCGGCGCCGCCGTCCGGCAGGCGGGCCAGTCCACGGCGGACGGCAGGGGCATGTGGCAGGACTCCTCCTTCGAGGACCTGGTCCAGTACAACGACGGCTTCCGTACGGGGCTCATCGGCACCCCGGAGCAGATCGCCGAACGGATCGTCGCCTACAGGAAGCTCGGCGTCGACCTCTTCCTCCTCGGCTTCCTGCACTACCACGAGGAGGTCGAGTACTTCGGCAAGCGCGTCCTGCCACTCGTCCGCGAGCTGGAGGCCCGACTGCCGGACACCGAGCCCGAGTTCGCTCCGGCCAACGCCTGACCGCCGCTTCCTTCCCCGTACTCCCGCTCTCCCCGAAAGAGGACCCATGGCCACCGTCCTGTCCGTGTCCGGCAGCCCCTCCGCCTCCTCCCGCACCGGCCGTCTGCTGCGCCACCTCGACCAGCGGCTCGCCGCCCAGGGCCACGAGGTGATCCCGCTCGACGTGCGCACGATCCCGGCCGAGGCCCTGCTCGGCGCGGACTTCCGCCATCCGGCGATCGTCGAGGCCACCGAGCTGGTCGCGCGCGCCGACGGGGTCGTCGTGGGCACCCCCGTCTACAAGGCGTCGTACTCCGGTGTCCTCAAGGCGCTCCTCGACCTGCTCCCGCAGTACGCGCTCGCCGGGAAGACGGTCCTGCCGCTCGCCACCGGCGGCTCCACCGCGCACGTCCTGGCCATCGACTACGCGCTGCGGCCCGTCCTGAACTCGATGGGCGCGGCCCACATCGTGCAGGGCTGGTTCACCCTCGACAAGGACATCACCGCCCACGAGGACGGCTCGATCACGGTCGCCCCCGCCGCCACCGAGGCGCTCACCCAGGTGCTCGACCAGTTCTCGGCAGCGCTCGGACGCACGCCCTACCTGGCGGCGGCGAGCTGAGCCGGATGACAGCCCCCGTGCCCGGCCCCGCGACAGCCCCCTTCACCGCTCATGTCATCGCCGACGACGCCGAGGCCCTCGCCGTCGCCGCGGCCCTGGCCGACGAGTTCCGCCCGGGCGCCTCCGCCCGGGACGCCGAACGGCGGCTGCCGCGTGAAGAGTTGGACCGGCTCTCCGCGTCCGGGCTGCTCGCCGTCACCGTGCCCGCCGAACACGGCGGCGCGGACGTCGGCGCGCAGACCCTCGCGGAGATCTTCCGGCTGCTCGGCACGGCCGACGGCAGCCTCGCCCAGATCCCGCAGAGCCACTTCGCCTACGTCCAGGTGATCCGCCGTCAGGGCACCGAGGAACAACGGAAGTTCTTCTTCGCCGAACTGCTCGCCGGCCGCCGCTTCGGCAACGCCCAGTCGGAGGCCGGCACCCGGCACGTCCAGGACATCCGCACCCGCCTGGAGCCGCAGCCGGACGGCTCGTACGTCCTGAAGGGCGTCAAGCACTACTCCACCGGCGCTCTCTTCGCCGACTGGATTCCGGTGCTGGCCCGCGCCGCGGACGACAAGCTCCATGTGGCGTACGTCCCCGCCGGCGCCCCCGGTCTCACCGTGACCGACGACTGGGACGGCCTCGGCCAGCGTACGACGGCCAGCGGCACCGTCCGCCTCGACGCCGTCCCGGTGCCGGGGAGCCGCGTCCTGCCCCACCACCTCACCTTCGAGGGACCGCAACTCCACGGAGCCGTCGCCCAGTTGCTGCACGCCGCCATCGACGCAGGCCTCGCCGCGGGCGCGCTGGCGCAGGCCGCGGAGTTCGTGCGGACGAAGAGCAGGCCGTGGTTCGAGAGCGGGGTCGAGACGGCGGCCGAGGACCCGCTGCTGATCCAGCGTTTCGGTGAACTCTCCCTCCAGGTGCGGGCGTCGGAGGCGCTGTTGCGGGAGGCGTCCCGGGCGGTGGACGTCGCGCAGACCGACCTCACCGACGACACCGCCGCCGAGGCGTCTCTCGCGGTCGCCGCCGCGAAGGTGCAGGCGGCCCAGGCCGCGGTCGAGGTGGCGAGCGCCCTGTTCGAGGTGTCCGGCACCCGCTCGGCGCTCGACTCCCTCAACCTGGACCGGCATTGGCGGGACGCCCGCACCCACACCCTGCACGACCCGGCCCGCTGGAAGATCCAGCACCTCGGCCGCCACGCGCTGAGCGGCGCCAAGCCGCCCCGCCACGGCCTGCTGTAGCCCTCCTGCCGCAACCGTCCTGCCGCAACCGTCCTGCCCTCCGTACCTGTACCCCCTTGCCCGCCCACAGGCCCCCCACGATCGGAGAACGCCGCCGTGTCCCTCACCTTCCACTGGTTCCTCCCCACCAACGGCGACAGCCGCCATGTCGTCGGCGGCGGCCACGGCACCCCGGCCACCGCCTCCGGACGGGACCGCCCGCCGACGGTCGCCTATCTGAGCCAGATCGCCCGCGCCGCGGAGGACCTCGGCTTCGTGGGCGTGCTCACCCCCACCGGGGCCTGGTGCGAGGACGCATGGCTGACCACCGCGATGGTCGCCCAGCACAGCGAGCGCCTGAAGTTCCTGGTCGCCTTCCGGCCCGGCTTCGTCTCGCCCACGCTCGCCGCGCAGATGGCGTCCACCTTCCAGCGCCAGACCGGCGGACGGCTCCTCCTCAACGTGGTCACCGGCGGCGAGAGCCATGAACAGAAGGCCTACGGCGACTTCCTCGACAAGGACGACCGCTACCGCCGTACCGGTGAATTCCTGCAGATCGTCCGTGAGTTGTGGGAGGGCAAGACCGTCGACCTGCACGGCGAGCACCTCCGGGTCGAGGACGCGAAGCTGGCCCGGGTGCCGGATCCGGTCCCCGAGGTGTACTTCGGGGGGTCCTCGCCGATCGCCGGCGAGGTCGCCGCCCGGCACGCCGACGTCTACCTCACCTGGGGCGAGCCGCCCGCCCAGGTCGCCGAGAAGATCGCCTGGGTCAGGGGGCTCGCGGCGCGGCAGGGACGGACGCTGCGGTTCGGCATCCGGCTGCACGTCATCACCAGGGACACCTCGGAAGAGGCCTGGGCGGAGGCGAACCGGCTGCTCGACGGGTTCGACCCGCAGACGGTGCGGTCCGTCCAGGCCGGGCTGGCGCGCAGCGAGTCCGAAGGGCAGCAGCGGATGCTCGCCCTGCACGGCGGCAGCCGGGACTCGCTGGAGATCCACCCCAACCTCTGGGCCGGCATCGGCCTGGTGCGCGGCGGCGCGGGCACCGCGCTGGTGGGCAGCCACGCGGAGGTCGCCGAGCGGATCAGGGAGTATGCGGGACTGGGCATCGAGGAGTTCGTGCTGTCCGGGTATCCGCATCTGGAGGAGGCGTACTGGTTCGGGGAGGGGGTCTTGCCGCGGCTGGCCGGAGAAGGCCTGTGGAAGCACCCGTTCCGCACGGAGACGGCACCGTTGGCTCAGGTGCCGTTCGCCGGCTGAGGGGCCAGGGCGTCGAGATGTGCTGTCCGTGACTCCGCCGTCTGGCCCTGGACCATCAGGAACAGGGCCTCCCTCGCCAGGCGTTGGGCCCTGTTCGTCAGCAGCATCGAGCGGCCGCCGCCCGCCACCACCGCCGCCGTGGTCGCCGCCTGCATGATCCCGTACGCCTGGGTCCTGAGGGCCAGTCGTTTTGCGTGGTGCTCGTGCGGGGCCGGGTGGTCGGCCAGGGCGTAGGCCTCGCGGCGCACCGAGGTGAGACGGGCACGCAACGGGGCCGCCGTCTCCTCGTCCAGCAGGGCCAGCGCCGCCTCCGCGATGCCGAAGACCGCCGGGTTGGCGTTCACCGTCCTGGTGCGGTCCGTCGCCGTCCACCGCTCGTGCGGGGTGCGCAGCGCCACCGCCTCCTCCGGGAGCCACAGGCCGTCCAGCTCCAGCGACACCGTGCGGGCCGCGGTCAGAGCCGCCAGCCGCATCGGGGCCGACGCCCGCAGGCCCGGCTGCTCCCGCGCCTGCGTGAACGCGAACAGGGCCTCGCCCGCGTCGGTCACCCCGGCGAGCAGCATCACGTCGTTCAGGCCCCACCCCGTGTACCAGGGCACCTTCCCGTCGAACCGCCGGCCGCCCCGCTCCCGGGTGACCCGGACGGGCGCGTGCGGATACGCCCGAAGGTGGGCGTACGCCACCCCCGACAGCAGTTCCCCGCTCGCCAGCTTCCCCAGCAGACGCTCCCGCACCGGCCCCTCGCTCTTCGCCAGCGTCAGCACCGGCGTGTGGTGCTGCGTCTGCACGAACCAGGTCGAGCAGCACGCCCCGGCCAGGATCTCCGCCGTCTCCCGCACCACCGCGCCGGGCGCCGCGGCACCGCCGTACTCCTCGGGCGCGTTCAGGCCGAGCAGGCCCGAGCGTCTGATCTCGGTGAGATGGCCGACGGGCACCTCGGTCTGCTCGACCTGTTCGGCGTGCGGGGCGAGCAGGTCGTCCGCGAGTCGGCGGGCGCGGGTGACGAGGGGGTGCGGTGCGGTCATGGACAGGATTCTTCCGGATTCCCCCGGTTTCCCGGGGCGGGGTGTCGATCCGGGGAAGTGCCGTTCGTGTAGGAGGTGAGAGAAGGAATCGACATCCGGAACGACATCCGGAACGACACCCAGGAGGACGTCATGCAGCACTACCTGCTCAGCGTGGTCCAGCCGGTCGGCGGACAGCCGCCCGCCCCCGACGAGCTGGCCGAGATCATGCACCGTGTCCAGGCCTTCAACGACGAACTGCGCGAGGCCGGCGTCTGGGTCTTCTCCGGCGGGCTGCACGGCCCGGAGACGGCCACCGTGCTGCGCCCGAAGGACGGCGACGTGCTCATCACCGACGGGCCGTACGCCGAGGGCAAGGAGTACCTCGGCGGACTGTGTCTGATCCGGTCCGCCGACCTCGACGAGGCCCTGGAATGGGGCCGCAAGGCCGCCCTGGCCACCACCCTCCCCATCGAGGTGCGCCCCTTCATGGGCACGCACTGATGACGGACGCCGTCGACGTCGAGGCCGTGTTCCGCGCGGAGTACGGCCGGGCCGTCGCCGTCCTGGTCCGCTTCCTCGGCGACATCGACCTCGCCGAGGAGGCGGTCCAGGACGCCTTCACCACGGCCGTCCGGCGCTGGCCGGAGACCGGCGTGCCGCCGAGCCCGGCCGGGTGGATCATCACCACCGCCCGCAACCGGGCGATCGACCGGCTGCGCCGCGAGTCCTCCCGGGACGACCGTCACGCCGAGGCCGCCCGGCTGCACGCCCCCGACCCGCCCGCGCAGGAGGGCCCCGTGCACGACGACCGGCTCCGCCTGATCTTCACCTGCTGCCATCCCGCGCTCGCCCTCCAGGCGCAGGTCGCCCTCACCCTGCGCCTCCTCGGCGGCCTCACCACCGCGCAGATCGCCCGCGCCTTCCTCGTCCCCGAGCCGACGATGGCCCAGCGCCTGGTCCGCGCCAAGGCCAAGATCCGCGACGCCCGCATCCCCTACCGCGTCCCCCGCGACGCCGACCTCCCCGACCGCCTGAAGGGCGTCCTCGCCGTCGTCTACCTGATCTTCAACCAGGGGTACGAGGGTGAGGCCGGCCTGTGCACGGAGGCCCTGCGTCTCGGTCGGCTCCTCGCCGAGCTGATGCCGGACGAGCCCGAGGCCGCCGGCCTGCTGGCGCTGATGCTGCTCGTCGAGTCCCGTCGGCCCGCACGAGCCGACGCCGACGGCGCCCTCGTACCGCTGCCCGAGCAGGACCGCACCCGCTGGGACCGCGACCTGATCGCCGAGGGGCAGGCGCTCGTCCGGTCCTGTCTGCGCCGCGACCGGCCGGGCCCGTACCAGATCCAGGCCGCCGTCCAGGCCGTCCACAGCGACGCCCCGACCGCCGAGGCCACCGACTGGAACCAGATCCTGCGCCTGTACGACCAGCTCATGGCCGTGTCCCCGAGCCCCGTCGTCGCCCTGAACCGGGCCGTCGCGGTCGCCGAGGTCGAGGGCCCGGAGCCGGCGCTGGAACTCCTGGACGGTCTCGACCTCGACGGCTACCACGTCCTCCACGCGGTCCGCGCCGACCTGCTGCGCCGCCTGAGCCGCACCGCCGAGGCCGTACGAGCCTACGAAGCCGCCCTCGCCCTCGCCGAGAATCCGGCCGAGCGGGCCCACCTCGACCGTCGGCTGCGCGAACTCGCACAGTGAAAGCTCTACACGCTCAGCGCCTCCCGCACCGACCGCTCCGCGTCCTGCCCGCCCGCCCCGGACGACGTGACCCGGCCGGCCTCCAGGACGTAGTACCGCTGGGCCGCTCGCATCGCGAAGCCCACATGCTGCTCCACCAGCAGCACCGACAGCCCGCCGCGGGCGGCCAGGGCCAGGATCGTCTCCTCGATCTCGGCGACCACCGACGGCTGGATGCCCTCGGTCGGCTCGTCCAGCAACAGGATCCGAGGCTCTGTCACCAACGCCCGAGCGATGGCCAGTTGCTGCCTCTGGCCGCCCGACAGCAGACCCGCGCGCCGCCCGGAGAGGGCCCTGAGCGCAGGGAACAGGTCCAGCGCCTCGGAGATCGCCTCCCTGCCCCGCCGACGGCCGTCCGCGACGAGCTGGAGGTTCTCCGCGGTGGTGAGGTGCGGGAACGCCTGCTGGCCCTGCGGGACGTACGCCATGCCGCGTGCCACGCGCTCGTGCGGCTTGCGGCGGGTGATGTCCTCGCCGTCGAGCCGGATCGTGCCGGCGGAGGGGGTGAGCAGGCCGACGGCGGCCCGCAGGAGCGTGCTCTTGCCCGCGCCGTTGTGGCCCAGCACCGCGGCGACCCCGTCCGCCGGCACCTCCACGGAGACGCCGTGCAGGACGGAGCTGCGGTGGTAGCCGACCCGGACGTCCTCGATCTGCAGCATCACGCCTCCTGCACAGCCGCGTCGGACGAGACGGCGTCCTCGGCGGCCGTGTGCCCGAGATACACCTCCTGCACCTTCGGATCCGCCTGCACCTGGGCCACCGTCCCCTCGCTGAGCACCCGCCCGGCGTGCAGCACGCTGACGCTGCGCGCGAAGGACCGCATGAAGTCCATGTCGTGCTCGATGACGACGACCGTCCGCTCCTCGCTGATGCGCTGGAGCAGCTCGCCCGTGGCCTGCCGCTCGTCGTGGCTCATCCCGGCCACCGGCTCGTCGAGCAGCAGCAGCCGTACGTCCTGCACCAGCAGCATGCCGATCTCCAGCCACTGCTTCTGGCCGTGTGCGAGCGTCCCCGCGGGGGACTCCGCCAGCTCGGTGAGCCCGACCGTGTCCAGCGCTCTGGCCACCGGCTCGGGGACGCCCCGGCGGCGGCGCAGCATGGTCCACGCGCCGCGGCCCGCGCCCGCCGCGATGTCCAGGTTCTGCAGAACCGTCAACTCCTCGAAGACGGTGGCCGTCTGGAACGTGCGCCCGATGCCCGACCGGGCGATCCGGTGCACGCTGCGCCCCAGCAGCTCCTCGTCGCCGAAGCGCACCGAGCCCTGCGCCTTCACCAGACCGGTGACGGCGTCGACGAGGGTCGTCTTGCCCGCGCCGTTGGGTCCGATGAGGAACCGCAGGTCGCCGGGGCGGACTTCGAGGTCGACCCCGTCGACGGCGGTGAAACCGTCGAAGGAGACCCGCAGCCGACGTATCTCCAGCCCGCTCATGCTGCCTCTCCCACGGGAACGACGGACGCCTTCGCCGGCGCGGTCCTGCGCCGGCGCACGAACTTCGTGAGCGAGGCGAGTCCGCCCGGCAGGAACGCCAGCGCCACGATGAACAGCAGACCCTGGAAGTACGTCCAGGCCGCCGGGAACTCCTCCGACAGCGCCGTCTTCGCCCAGGCGACCGCGACCGCCCCGAGCACGGCCCCGACCAGACTGGCCCGTCCGCCGACCGCCGCGCCGATCACGAACTCGATCGACGGGACGATCCCGATCAGCGCGGGCGAGATGATGCCGACGGCCGGCACGAACAGCGCGCCCGCCAGGCCCGCCATGCCGGCCGCGACGACGTACGCGACGAGCTTGACGTTCGCCGGGTCGTACCCGAGGAAGCGCACCCGCTCCTCCGAGTCCCGCACGGCGACCAGGAGTTCGCCGTACCGGCTGTTGACGAGCTGCCGGGCGAGGGCGATGAGGAGCAGCAGGGCGGCGGCGATGACGAAGTAGACCATCCGCTGGTTGACGGGGTCGTCGAGGGCGTAGCCGAAGAAGCCCTGGATGTCGGTGAGTCCGTTGGTGCCGCCGGTGGTGGCCTGCTGGCCCACCAGCCAGATGGCGAAGGCCGAGGCGAGCGCCTGGCTGAGGATCGCGAAGTACGCGCCCTTGACCCGCCGCCGGAAGACGAACAGGCCGAGCAGCGCGGCGACGACCATCGGCAGCAGTACCGTCGCCGCGATCGCGAACAGGGGGTTCGCGAACGGCCGCCACCACCAGGGCAGTTCGGTGGCGGTGCCGTAGAGCTGCATGAAGTCGGGCAGGTTGCCGGGACCCGCGTCGGCGATCTTCAGGTGCATCGCCATGGCGTAGCCGCCGAGCCCGAAGAACACACCCTGACCGAGTGTCAGCAGGCCGCCGCGGCCCCAGGCCAGGCAGATGCCGACGGCGACCATGGCCATGCACAGGTACTTGGCCAGCAGCCCCAGCCGGAAGTCGGACAGGGCGACCGGCGCGACGGCGAACAGCAGTACGGCCGCCCCCGCGAACCCCGTCCAGACCCGCGCGGACCGGCCCTTCAGCACGTTCATACGAGACTCCTCGTGCGCAGCGTGTACAGCCCCTGGGGCCGCCACTGGAGGAACGCGACGATGGCCACCAGGACCAGCACCTTCGCGACGGAGACCGTGGTGGAGTACTCCAGCACGGACTGCAGCACGCCCAGCACGAAGGCGACGATGACCGTGCCCTTGAGCTGGCCGATCCCGCCGACGACGATCACCAGGAAGGCGTCGATGATGACGTTGGTGCCCATCGTCGGCCCGATGGGACCGACCAGGGTGAGCGCCACCCCGGCGACGCCCGCGAGCCCGGAGCCCAGGAAGAAGGCGGTGCGGTCGACCCGGGAGGTGGAGATCCCGGACACCTCGGCCAGGTCCCGGTTCTGCACCACGGCCCGGATCCGACGGCCCAGCGGCGTCAGCCGCAGCGTCAGCGACAGCGCGAGAACGGCCGCGACCGCCAGGCCGAGGATGAACAGCCGGCTGTTGGCGAAGGTGAGCGGATCGTCGCCGCCCATGACGGTGATGTTCCCGGTGAGGACGTCCGGCGCACGGGTCTGCACATTGGGCGCGCCGAAGATGTCCCGGGCGAGTTGCTGGAGCATCAAGGAGACGCCCCACGTGACGAGAAGCGTGTCGAGGGGGCGGAGATACAGACGGCGAATGAGCAGCCATTCCAGCAGCGCGCCGAGAGCGCCCGACACGAGAAAAGCGACGGGCAGCGCGACGATGAGCGAAATTCCCGCGCTGGAAATGGACTTCTGCAGGACGTACGTCGTGTAGGCGCCCGCCATGATGAACTCGCCGTGAGCCATGTTGATGACGTTCATCTGGCCGAAGGTGAGCGACAGGCCGAGCGCGATGAGCAGCAGGACGGCACCGATCGAGATGCCGGTGAAGGTCTGACCGAGGATCACGGTCATACGGCGGCTCCGATGGGGAGACGGGGGACCCTGGCCGGGTCCCCGTACGACGGGCGGTCAGGAGAGGCCGGAGGCCCAGGAGTAGCCCTTGAGGAACGGGTCCGGCTTGACGGGCTCGCCGGAGTTCCACACCTCGGTGATCAGACCGTCGGAGCCGATCTTCCCGATGCGCGCGGTCTTGTAGATGTGCTGCGAGGCGCCGTCCACGGTGACCTTGCCCTCGGGCGCGTCGAACGTGATGCCGTCGGAGGCCGCCTTCACCTTCTCCGGGTCGAAGGACTTCGCCTTCTCGACCATCGCCTTCCACAGGTAGACCGAGGTGTACGCGGCCTCCATCGGGTCACTGGTCGGCTTGTCCGCGCCGTACTTCGCCTTGTACGCCTTCACGAACTCGGCGTTCGCCGCGCCCGGGGTGGTCTGGTAGTAGTTCCAGGCCGTCAACTGGCCCGCCAGGTACTGCGATCCGATCGACTTGACCTCCTCCTCGGCGATCGACACCGACACGACCGGCATGGTCTTCGCGGTCAGACCGGCGGACTTGTACTCCTTGAAGAAGGCCACGTTGGAGTCGCCGTTGAGGGTGTTGAACACGGCGTCCGCCTTGGACGCCTTCACCTTGTTGGCGATCGTGCTGAACTCCGTGGAGCCCAGCGGCGCGTAGTCCTCGCCGAGGATCGTCATGCCGTTGGCCTTCGCGTACGCCTTGATCTCCTTGTTGGCGGTCCGCGGGAAGACGTAGTCGCTGCCCACCAGGTACAGCTTCTTCTTGCCCTGGCTCTTGAGGTAGTCGAGCGCCGGGATGATCTGCTGGTTGGTGGTGGCGCCCGTGTAGAAGATGTACGGGGACTCCTCCAGGCCCTCGTACTGCACGGGGTAGAACAGCAGCGACTTGTTCTTCTCGAACACCGGCTTGACGGCCTTGCGGCTGGCGGAGGTCCAGCAGCCGAAGGTGGCCGCGACCTGGTCCTCCTTGATGAGCTTGGTCGCCTTCTCGGCGAACGTCGGCCAGTCGGAGGCGCCGTCCTCGCTGATCGGCTTGATCTTCTTGCCGAGCACCCCGCCGGAGGCGTTGATCTCGTCGACGGCCAGCAGCAGCGAGTTGCGTACGGTCACCTCGCTGATCGCCATGGTGCCGGACAGCGAGTTGAGCAGACCGACCTTGACCGTGTCGCCGCTGACGTCGATCTTCGCGGCCTTGTCGGACGACGTGCCGGCCGCGTCGGTCTTGGCGCCGCACGCGGACAGCGCGACGACGGCCACGAGCGCCGCGCCGCCGGCCAGGAAGCGACGCCTGGGAAGGCGACCGGGAAGACGACCGGGAAGACGACGGAGAATGGGTGAACCGCTGGACAAGACAACCCCCTCGGGTGTGGAGGAGACAACCTCCTGAAGTGCGGTCCACAGCCTCAAGTCGCCCTGTTTCCTGGGTGTTTCACAGGACTTTCCCCGACGCAACAAAAAACGCCCCGAGGCGTTGTGACGTGCATTCAAACCACGTATACGGCCTGAATTCACAATTCGCCCGAGGCATTCTAATTACTTTCTGTGGGAAGTATCTTGACGGCCTCGGAGCCTGTCAAGGGGGAGGTCAGGGGCGGGAGTTGTGAAGGTCCAGCTCCGTGAGCACGTCGAAGTCCAGCCCGTCCGCGCGGGCCAGGTAGATGCGCTGCCGGACATGACCGCCCCTCAGGTGCAGCAGCCCGCGTGGACCCTCGTAGGAGACGGTGTCGGCCGCCGCGCCGATCGCCGCCACATCCAGCGTGCCCGCCTGCCGCAGCAGCGCGGCGAGCAGCAGGACGCCCTCGTAACAGGATTCGCCGAGACTGCCCGGCGCCGGCGCCTCGATCCCGAAGCGGTCCGCGTACTGGCCGTGGAAGTCGAGCGTGTCCGCGTTGGCCAGCGAGGCGAAGAAGCCGGCCGTGCTGTAGAGGTCCACGGCGGCCGAAGGGCCGCTCGCCATCAGCATGTTCTCGTCCATGAGCGTGCTCAGCCGCAGACAGCGCGCGTCCAGCCCGTAGGCCGCGAACGCCCGGTTGAAGCGCACCGCGTCGCTGCCGACCAGCAGCAGGAGCACCGCGTCCGCGTCCGAGCGCTCGATGCGCCGCAGCACGGGCTCGAAGTCGTGCGTGCCCAGCGGCAGATACACCTCGCCGCCGATCCGACCGCCCGCCTCACGGGCGTACCCGTGCGCCGCCCGGGCGGTGCGTCGGGGCCACACATAGTCGTTGCCGACCACGAACCATCGGCGCACCCGCCGCTCGTGCGCCAACAGCGTCATGGCGGGCCGCAGTTGGTCGCGGGGCGTCTCGCTGGTCAGGAACACCCCGGCGGTGTGCTCGCCGCCCTCGTAGAGCGCGGTGTAGACGTAGGGCACGCGGTGGGCGATCCTCGGCGCCAGCGCCTGCCGCACCGAGGAGATGTGCCAGCCCGTGACGCCCTGTACGACCCCCAGGTCCACCAGCGCCTCGACCTGGTCCGCCACCTCGCGCGGGGGAGCGCCGCCGTCGACCGGCATCAGCCGCAGCTCCCGGCCGAGCACCCCGCCCGCCCGGTTGACCTCCTCCACCGCCAGCCGTGCGCACAGCTCGCAGGCGGGACCGAACATCCCCGCCGGCCCCTGCAACGGAAGGACCAGGGCCACGCCGAGCACGGAGTCGTCGGCGGTGAACCAGTCGGAGGCGGGGGAGTCGGGCCGGAACATGACGTCATGCTTCCGGGTCCGCCCGACGAACTCCAGTCCGTCTCATACGATCGACAGGACACGACCCGAGGACACGACCCGAGGACATGGTCCAAGGGCCCGATCCAAGGGCCCGACCCGAGGGCACGACCCAAGGACACGACCCAGAGGAGTGGATGTCCGGATGCCCCCTTCGTCTCCGCGCCGGCCCCACGACCTCATGCAGCTCCTCACCCGCGCCGAGCGGCTGGCCGCGCGCCGGCTGCAGTCCGCCCTGGAGGACGAGGGCTGCTCGCTGGACGCCTGGCGGGTGCTCGCGCTGCTCTCCGACGGAGCGGGCCACCATATGACGGCGATCGCCGAGGCCGCCTTCCTGCCGCCGCCCACCCTGACCAAGCTGGTCGACCACCTCGTCGACCAGAACCTCGTCCACCGCCGCGTCGACCCCCTCGACCGGCGCCGCATCCTCGCCCACCTCACCCCCCGCGGCCAGGACCACTGGCGGCGCGTCGACCGCGCCGTACGCGCCGCGTGGCCCGCGGAGGGCGACGACGAGGAGCTGCTGGGCGCCCTGCTGGGACGGTTCGCGGAGACGCTGGACGAGTCCACGCGCGTATGACGTCGTGTCGCGGCCGGTGACACGACGGGTGCGGAAAGCAGCCCCAGGAGCTCGGGAATGTATGTTGGCCAAGAATGGTTGGCATATACATCGAGCTGACCGCTCGTCCCTCTCCCGCCGAACCAGGGCCGCGAGGCCCGCGCACCACCAGCGAGGCACCGTGACCACCGCAGCCATCACCGAGCAGCCCGCCGACGTCGTCGCGCGCCTGCGCGCCACCTTCCGCACGGGGCGCACCAAGCCCCTGGCCTGGCGCACCGGCCAGCTGGGCCGCCTGCGCGAGCTGCTCACGGAGCAGGGCGCCGACCTGGCCGCCGCGCTCCACGCCGACCTCGGCAAGAGCGCCACCGAGGCCTACCGCACCGAGATCGACTTCACGATCCGCGAGATCGACCACACCCTGGAGCACCTCGAGGCGTGGCTGCGCCCCGAGTCCGCCCCGGTCCCGGCGCACCTGGGCGCCGACGCCAGCGCCTGGACGCAGTACGACCCGCTCGGCGTCGTCCTCGTCATCGCCCCCTGGAACTACCCCGCCCAGCTGCTGCTCGCCCCGCTGGTCGGCGCCCTGGCCGCCGGCAACGCGGTGGTCGTCAAGCCCAGCGAGCTCGCGCCCGCCACCTCCGCGGCCCTGGCCCGGCTGCTGCCCGCGTACCTCGACACCGACGCGGTCGCCGTCGTGGAGGGCGGCGTCCCGGAGACCACGGCCCTGCTGGCCGAGCGCTTCGACCACATCTTCTACACCGGCAACGGCACGGTCGGTCGGATCGTCCTGCGCGCCGCCGCCGAGCACCTCACCCCGGTCACCCTCGAACTCGGCGGCAAGTCACCGGCGTTCGTCGACCGCGACGCCGACCTCGCCGTCGTCGCCGACCGGTTGGCCCGCGGCAAGTTCCTCAACGCCGGCCAGACCTGCGTCGCCCCCGACTACGTCCTGACCGACCCGGCGACCGCCGCCGCCCTGGAGCCCCTGCTGGCGAAGGCGGTCGAGGCGGTCTACGGCGCCGACCCGCAGTCCTCCGCCGAATACGGCCGCATCGTCAACGAACGCCACTTCGACCGGCTCACCGGCCTGCTCGACTCCGGCCGCGTCGTGGTCGGCGGCGGCAACGACCGCACGGACAAGTACCTCGCGCCGACCGTCCTGGCCGACGTCGACCCCGACTCGCCCGTCATGCGGGAGGAGATCTTCGGCCCGATCCTGCCGATCGTCACCGTCGACGGCCTGGACGAGGCGATCGCCTTCATCGCCGACCGCGACAAGCCCCTCGCGCTGTACGTGTTCACCGCCTCCGACGACACCCGCGCCCGCATCGCCGCCGAAACCTCCTCCGGCGCCGTCGGATACGGTCTGCCGCTGGCCCATCTCACCGTCTCCGACCTGCCGTTCGGCGGAGTCGGCGAGAGCGGCATGGGCAACTACCACGGCCGCTACTCCATCGAGACCTTCAGCCACCGCAAGGCGGTGCTGGAGAAGCCGCTCGGCTGAACCGCGCCCGGACGACTCGGCTCAACCGCGCCCGGACCAAAGGCCCGACCGGGGTGCGGGGCGGTGTGCGAAACTCCGCCGATGACCACACAGACGATCACCGCGGACGCCGCGGGCACCTGGACCATCGGCGACCTGACCGTCAACCGCATCGGCTTCGGCGCGATGCGGTTGACCGGCAGTGCGGCCTTCCATCACGGCACACCGAGGGACCGCGACCGCTCGATCGCGGTCCTGCGCAGCGCGCTCGAGCTCGGCGTGAACCACATCGACACGGCCGCCTTCTACTTCTCCGCCCTGCGCTCCGCCAACGAGCTCGTCAACAGCGCGCTCGCCCCGTACCCGGACGACCTGCTCATCGCCGCCAAGGTCGGCCCCTTCCGCGACTACGCGGGGAAGTGGGGCACCTCGGCCCGACCCGAGGACCTGCGCGGTCACGTCGAGGAGAACCTGCGCCAGCTCGGCCGCGACCACCTCGACCTCGTGTACCTGCGCCGGATGCGACAGGAGTCGATCGCCGAACACTTCGGCGTGCTCGCCGAGTTGCGCGAGGCCGGCCTGATCCGCCATCTCGGCCTCTCCGCCGTCGAGCCCCGCCACCTCGCCGAGGCGCAGGCCCTCGCCCCGGTCGTCAGCGTCCAGAACCGCTACGGCTACGGCGACCACGACCCCGCCAACGAGGAACTCCTCACCCTCTGCCGCGAGCAGGGCATCGCCTTCGTCCCCTTCTACGCCATCGCCGGCGACGTCGGCGCCGAGGGAGCGACGACCGCCCACGACGAGGAGGTCCTGTCCGTGGCCCGCGCCCACGAGGCCACCCCGGCCCAGGTCCGGCTCGCCTGGACCCTGAACCAGGGCCCCCACGTCCTCGCCATCCCCGGCACCGGCAACCCCGACCACCTCGCCGAGAACGTCGCCGCCGGAGCGCTCCGCCTCACGCCCGAGGAACTCCACCGCCTGAACACGGCCCACCGGAACGCCGGCTGACCCTTCTCGGCGCACAGCCCCTCAGACGACCCACACCCCGTCGCGCATCACCCGCCGACCAGGCAGCTCCTGCTCCTCGCGCCACGCCTGCACCGCCGTGGGCCGCACCCGGAAGTACGCGTACGACGCGCTGTCGCGGCCCGGATCCCAGCCCGTCTTCGCCAGGAACGCCGAGGCGGCCGCCTCGGGCACCGTTTCGCGCGGGTACGTCTCGACCGCGCCGTCGACGAGGACCACGTCCTGGGTGTCCCCGAAGGCCAGCCGGGCCCGCCGGCCGTCGCGCAGATTGCGGCCGGTCGGATTGGTGAGGCGGGTGGCCAGCCACAGGCAGTCGCCGTCCCAGACGAACCACAGGGCGACGAGACACGGCAGCCCCTCCCGGTCCGCCGTGGCGACCCAGACGTCCCGTTCCCGTTCCAGCCGCTCCAGGACGTCCCGCTTGCGCTGATCGGGGCCGCGAGGCGGCTCGGTGATCTTCATGACCCGGACGTTAGCGGTGCGCGCACCCCGTCCGCCTCGGGCCGGGGTCCCATCGGGGCCTCGGCCCCGGGACCTAGGTCGCACCCGCCACGGAGGCGACTGGCGCACCGCAAGTTTTACGTATAACCTCTCCCGTCAATCGCCCTCCCCACGGCTCCCGAAAGGCTCCGATGAGACGCGTCGCCCTGGTTGCCCTCGTCGTCGACGACTACGACGAGGCGATCCGCTTCTACACCGAGGCGCTCGGATTCCAGCTCGTCGAGGACGAGCCCCGCCCCGACGGCGCCCGCTGGGTCGTCGTGCGGCCGGGGGAGCACCAGGACGGCACCGGGCTGCTGCTCGCCCGCGCCAAGGGCGACGCCCAGCGCGCCCGGATCGGCGACCAGACCGGCGGCCGCGTCGGGTTCTTCCTGCACACCGACGACTTCGCCCGCGACCACGCCCGGATGCTCGCCGCCGGCGTGACCTTCCTGGAGGAGCCGCGCCACGAGGCCTACGGCTCCGTCGCCGTCTTCCAGGACCTGTACGGAAACCGCTGGGACCTGCTCCAGCCCGCACCGCAGTGATCAGGTACCCGACCCACCAGACCCACCCCGGCACAGAAAGACCGCTCATGACCGCGCCCCGCATCGACACCGACACCCTCCGCCGGCTCCCCAAGGCCGTCCTGCACGACCACCTCGACGGCGGTCTGCGCCCCGCCACCGTCGTCGAGCTCGCGGACGCGGTCGGCCACACCCTGCCCACCACCGACCCCGACGAGCTCGCCGCCTGGTACTTCGAGGCCGCCAACTCGGGCGACCTGGTGCGCTACATAGCCACCTTCGAGCACACCCTCGCCGTGATGCAGAGCCGCGAGGGCCTGCTGCGCACCGCCGAGGAGTACGTCCTCGACCTCGCCGCCGACGGCGTCGTCTACGCCGAGGTGCGCTACGCCCCCGAGCTGATGCTGAACGGCGAGCTGACGCTCCCCGAGGTCGTCGAGACCGTCCAGGAGGGCCTCGCGGCCGGCATGGCGAAGGCGGCCGCCGCCGGGACGCCGGTCCGCGTCGGCACCCTGCTGTGCGGCATGCGGATGTTCGACCGCACCCGGGCGACCGCCGACCTCGCGGTCGCCTTCCGGGACGCGGGCGTCGTCGGCTTCGACATCGCCGGCGCCGAGGACGGCTTCCCGCCCGCCGACCACCTCGACGCCTTCGAGCACCTGCGCCGCGAGAACGTCCCCTTCACCATCCACGCCGGGGAGGCCCACGGCCTGCCCAGCATCCACCAGGCCCTCCAGGTGTGCGGCGCCCAGCGCATCGGCCACGGCGTGCGCATCACCGACGACATCGTCGACGGCAAGCTCGGCCGGCTGGCCGGCTGGGTGCGCGACCGTCGTGTCGCGCTGGAGATGTGCCCGACGTCCAACCTCCAGACCGGCGCCGCCGCCTCGATCGCCGAGCACCCCATCACGGCCCTGAAGGACCTCGGCTTCCGCGTCACCCTCAACACCGACAACCGTCTGGTCTCGGGCACCACGATGACCCGTGAGATGGCGCTGCTCGTCGAGGAGGCCGGCTGGGGCGTCGAGGACCTGCGCACGGTCACGGTGAACGCCCTCAAGAGCGCGTTCATCCCGTTCGACGAGCGCACGGCCCTCATCGAGGACGTCGTCCTGCCGGGCTACGCGGCCGCGCTCTGAAGCAGCCCGCGCACATAGGCGGCCTGTCCGACGTGCTGCAGATCGTCGGACAGGACGCTGACCAGCCGTACGCCCAGCGTGACCGGCGGATCCCAGCGCTCGTCCACGACGCGCTCCAGGTCCGCCGCGGTCAGCGCGCGCAGCGCCGTCAGGCTCTGCGCGCGCACGGCGTCGTAGTACCCGGTCAGCAGGCCGCCCTCGGCGACCCGCACCTTCGCGACCTGCGCCGAGCTGTGCCCGTACCCGATGTCACGGCCGGGCAGATCGAGGCCGAACCGTTTCTCCCAGTCCTGTGACAGCCACACCTGGTCGAGACCGAAGGCATCGGCGAGATGGTCGTCCTGGACACGGGTGAGGTGCCAGACCAGCCAGGCGATCGAGTTGGCGTCGGCGGCGGGCCGGGCGTTCAGGTCGTCGGGGTCCAGGCCCCCGACGGCGGCATGGACCTCTTCCTGGATGCGGCTGAACCCGTCGATGAGGATGTCCTTGGCATGCATACGTCCACCATCGCGCAGCCCGCGCTCACGCGCCCCCGGTTTCCAGCAGCGCCATGAGCGCCCGGGCCGCCGGACTGGTCGCCTGCGGGGGCGGCAGCAGGGCGACCGTCTCGTACACCGCCTCGCCGGTGCCCTTGAGGGGCAGCGCGGTGAGCGCCTCGCGCTTGTGCCGGAAGTGGCGCGGCACGACGGCGACGCCGAGGTTCTCGTCCACCAGGTCCAGGAGGCTGTGCACGTCGTTGACCTCCAGGGCGACCGTGCGCCGCACTCCCGCTTCGGCGAACGCGGCGTCGGTGGCGCGCCGCGGACCCCAGTCCGGGTGGAAGTCGACGAACACCTCGCCGGCGACGTCCTGGGGCAGCAGCGCCGCCGCCTCGGCGAGGCGGTGGTCGGGATGGCACAGCACGTACATCGGCTCGGTGGCCAACGGAGCGCAGCGCAACTGGTCGGTGTCCGTCTGGGTGCGGTAGGCGAAGGCCAGGTCGAGCCGGCCGGCCGCCACCTCCTCGCCGAGCGCGCCCGAGCCGGTCTGCCGCAGCCGGATCTCCACGTCCGGGTGCCGCCGACGGAACGCCGCCAGCAGTCCCGCCACATGCACCCCGGCGATGCACTGCTCGGTGCCCACGGAGAGGGTGCCGCGGACCACGCCCTGCACGGCGGCCACGGCCTCGTGGGCCGCCCGCACCTGCGCGAGGATCCGCTCCGCCTCGGACAGCAGCGCCCGGCCCGCCTCGGTCAGCGTCACCCTTCGGGTCGTGCGCACGAACAGCGGAGCCCGCAGCTCCCGCTCCAGCGCCCGGATCGACGCCGACAGGCCCGACTGGGAGACCATCAGGCGTTCGGCGGCCCGGGTGAAGTGCTGGTCCTCGGCGACCGCGACGAAGTGCTGGAGGTGGCGCAGTTCCATGATTGAGAAGCCTAGCCGCACAATTCCATCGGATTCTTCTGTTGGACCGCTGTACGGCGCTCAGGAACAGTGGACCTGGAAGATCGTGTGCCAACCCTGATGGAGTCGCGTTGTACACCGCACACCCCGACCGTTACGCCGACATGCCCTACCGGCGCACCGGACGCAGCGGCCTGAAGCTCCCCGCGCTGTCGCTCGGACTGTGGCACAACTTCGGCCCGGACCGCCCGGTCGAGACGCAGCGGGCCATCCTGCGCCGCGCCTTCGACCTCGGCGTCACCCACTTCGACCTGGCCAACAACTACGGCCCGCCGCCCGGCGCCGCCGAGTCCGCGCTGGGCGAGGCGCTGAAGGCCGACTTCGCGCCCTACCGCGACGAGCTGATCATCTCCACCAAGGCCGGCTACCTGATGTGGCCCGGCCCGTACGGCGAGTGGGGCTCGCGCAAGTACCTGCTGTCCTCGCTGGACCAGAGCCTGACCCGCATGGGCCTGGACTACGTCGACGTCTTCTACTCGCACCGCCCCGACCCGGAGACTCCCCTGGAGGAGACGATGGGCGCCCTGCACACCGCGGTCCAGCAGGGCAAGGCGCTCTACGTCGGCGTCTCCAACTACTCGGCCGAGCAGACCTGGGAGGCCGCCCGCATCCTCGGCGAGCTGGGCACCCCGCTCCTCATCCACCAGCCGCGCTACTCGATGCTCGACCGCCGCCCGGAGAGCGAGGGCCTGCTGGACGCCCTCGACGAGCTCCAGGTCGGCTCGATCGTCTTCTCCCCGCTGGAGCAGGGCGTGCTCACCGGCCGCTACCTCGACGGCATCCCGGAGGACTCGCGCGCGGCGAGCGACAGCCCCTTCCTGAACTCCGACGCGCTGACCGAGGAGCTCGTCGGCAAGCTGCGCGCCCTGGACGACCTCGCCAAGTCCCGCGGCCAGTCCCTGGCCCAGCTCGCCCTGGCCTGGGTGCTGCGCGGCGGCCGGGTGACCTCCGCCCTGGTCGGCGCGAGCAGCGCCCGGCAGATCGAGGACAGCGTGGGCGCCCTCGCGAACCTCGACTTCGACGCGGAGGAGCTGACCCGGATCGACGCGATCGTCAACGGCTGACCTTCACGGAGCGCCTCAGCCGCCGTCCTCAGCGGCTGAGGCGCTCCGTCAGCCGTACGGTGACCTCGTCGCCCTCCTGCTTCCCGATGGCCTCGCGCACGTCGGCCTTGACGGGGAGCTTGTGGGTGCCGTCGCCGAGCGCCATGAACGAACTCCGGAACGGATGTCCGTCGACCGTCCCGCGGATCTTGACCAGTCCGCGGGTACCGAAGAACGCGGCGGACTCCGGCCAGACGACATAGGTCCAGCCCCCTTTCGCCGGACTCTTGCGCAGGACCGCGGTGAATTCCGCTTCCACTTTCGCGCCCGCGTTCAAAGCGCCCGTGTTCACGATGTCGCTCATGACGTCCTCACGTCCTCCGCTTGCGGTGATCTTGTGGGCCTTCTCGGGCCTTCTCGGGCCTGCCAGGGGATGGACCGACCTTCCAGGGGGCAGACCGCCGTGGGCGGCGGAATTCATCGGCGCAGACAGTTCATGCGGCGGTCCATGTCGTCAGTTCATGACGACAGGACAAAGCCCCTATGCAATTTCGGCCATGACCCACCCTGAATATGCCGGGAGAGTGGCCGGAAAGACATGGTGACAGTGTTTCAGTAGTGAACATACTCAAAGCGCAGGGACAGTTCACCACACAGGAGCCGCACGGAAAGCGAGGAACGGCCGGCAAGCGATCTTCGGGGGAGAGGCTCGTGCACGACGAATTCCTGTGCCACGTCACCGCGTACGGCGTCTGCGACGGCCGGCGCATCGGTGTACCGCTCGGCACCTACCGTGCGCCGACGCTGGCGCTCGCCCTGTGGTGGCTGCGGGACCGGGCCTCCTGGATCGCCGAACGGCTCGACCCGCAGCCCGAGAGCGAGCACATCCCGCCGGGCGCCCTCGTGCCGGTCGCCGACACCGTCGCGGACGTGCCCGGGCTGCTGCGGGCCTGGTGCGCCGACATGGACCGGCAGGAACTGGTCGCCGACGAGTTGGCGGGCGGACGGCTGGTGCGGATCGCGATCAGCGACGAGACCACCGAGTACGAACTGCTCGCCGAGTCCATCGACGCGCTGCGCATGCAGCGAACCGTTCCTGCGCTCGTCCTCCCCGTCGGCTGACAGCCGCCCCGTCGCCCGCCGGGCGCACAGGGGTGCGAATCGATAGAATCCGGTCATGGCGGAGCGGCCGATCGCCTCGAGCGCACCCGAACTCGTGCTGGAGACCGAGACGGGCGTCACGGTCATGATCCCGGGCCACGACTACCACGTCGGCCGGGACCCGCTCAGCGAGATCGTCATCGAGGACGCCCGCGTCTCCTGGCACCACGCGGTGCTGCACCCGGACGGCGACCACTGGACCCTCCAGGACAGCGACAGCACCAACGGCACCTACGCCGACGGCCGCCGCGTACAGGAATGGAGCGTCGGCCCCGGCAGCGTGATCCACTTCGGCAGCCCGTCCGACGGCCCCTGCGCCATCCTCAGCGGCCGCCCGCCGCCGCCCGTGGAACGCCCGTCGTCCGTCTCCATGCCCGCGATGACCGGCACCTTCCGGCGACCCACCACGGTCCGGCCGCTGCCCTCCCGCACCGTCCGCATCGGCCGCGCCGCCGACAACGACCTGGTCATCGACGACCTGATCGTCTCGCGCCGGCACGCGGAACTGCGCGCCCTGCCCGACGGCTCCTACGAGATCGCCGACCTCGGCAGCCACAACGGCACCTTCCTCAACGGCCTGCCCGTCGACCGCGCCCCGCTCGGCCCCGGCGACATCGTCGGCATCGGCCACTCCGCGTTCTGCCTGGTCGGCGACGAACTTCAGGAGTACGTCGACACCGGCGAGGTCTCCCTCGACGTCCAGGACCTGACCGTCACCGTCGACCACGGCCGCAGGCTCCTCCTGGACGGAGTGTCGTTCCCGGTGGGGGAGAAGTGCCTGCTCGCGGTCGTCGGACCCAGCGGCGCCGGGAAGTCCACCCTGCTGAACGCCCTCACCGGACAGCGCCCCGCCGACCACGGCACGGTCGTCTACGACGGCCGCGACCTGTACCGCGACTACGCCGAACTGCGCCAGCGCATCGGACTGGTCCCGCAGGACGACATCCTGCACGCCCAGCTGACCGTGCGCAGCGCCCTCACCTACGCAGCCGAACTGCGCTTCCCGCAGGACACCGCCCGTACCGAGCGGCGCGAGCGGGTCGAGGAGGTCATCCGTGAGCTCGGCCTCGAACAGCGCGCCGACCTGCCCGTGCACCGCCTCTCCGGCGGCCAGCGCAAACGGGTCAGCGTGGCCCTGGAACTGCTGACCAAACCGTCGCTGCTCTTCCTCGACGAGCCGACGTCCGGCCTCGACCCCGGCATGGACCGCTCGGTGATGCACATGCTGCGCGGCCTCGCCGACGACGGCCGTACCGTCATCGTCGTCACCCACAGCGTCCTCAGCCTCGACGTGTGCGACCGGCTCCTCGTGCTCGCGCCCGGCGGCCGGGTCGCCTACTACGGGCCGCCCGAGGACGCCCTCGCCTACTTCGGCTTCGCACAGTGGCCCGAGGCCTTCGAGGCCTTCGAACGCGACCAGGACCGCGACTGGGCGGGCGAATACCACCAGTCGCCGTTCCGGCGGCAGTACGTCGTCAACTCCAGCGCACAGCCCCGGCTGCCCCGCGAGGGCCCGGTGATCATGCTGCCCCCGGCCCGGCCGCGCAGCAGGGGCGCGCAGCTGGGCACACTGGTCCGCCGGTACGCCGCCGCGCTGAGCGCCGACCGCACCTTCCTGGCGATCATGATCGCCCTGCCGTTCGTGATGGGCGTCATGGCCCGCGCCCTGGCCGGGGGCAAGCTCGACCAGGAGCATGTGATGGACGCGCTGCTGATCCTGTGTGTGGGCGGCGTTCTGACCGGCGCGGCGAACGCCGTACGCGAACTCGTCAAGGAACGCGTGATCTACCAGCGGGAGCGGGCCGTCGGCCTGTCCCGGTCCTCGTACCTGTTGTCCAAGGTCGTGGTCCTGGGCGCGATCACCGTCGTACAGGCGGTGGTGCTGACCCTGGTCGCCCTGCTCGGCGTCGACCTCAACGCACCCGACGGGAAGGGCGTGTTGATGCCGCCACTGATCGAGATCACCGTCGCCGTGGCCCTGTTGGCCTTCACGGCGATGATGCTCGGGCTGCTGGTCTCCGCGCTCGTGCGCAAGGAAGAGGTGACGATGCCGCTGTTGGTGTTGCTCGCCATCGTCCAAGTGGTGTTCTGCGGTGCGCTGCTGAAGCTGCACGACGTGCCCGGACTGGACCAGTTGTCCTGGCTCGTGCCCTCGCGGTGGGCGTTCGGCGCGATGGCCGGCACCCTCGGCCTGGCCCGGATCGTGCCCGGGGACAAGACGAGCGATCCGCTGTTCGAGCACTCGGCGGGGGTGTGGCTGCTGAACATCGGCATGCTCGTCGTGCTCTCGCTGGCCTGTGGCTACGCAGTCTCCTGGCTGCTGCGCCGGCACGAGCCCGCCGTGATGCGGAAGTAGGGGCGGCCGATGACGACCCCCGGATTCCGGCCCACGCACGTCGTCCCCGGGGACGGCATGCCCGCCTGGGAGGCCCCCGACCCCGCCCGGCCCACCGTGCCCCTCGACGCGCTGCTGCCCGTCCAGCTCATGGAGCGGCGCGGCGACTGGGGGCATGTGCTCTGCGCCAACGGCTGGTCGGCCTGGGTGGACGGCCGCTACCTCGTCGCCGTACCCCAGGACCCGCCCGCCTCCGACGGCCCCCTGACGACCGTCGTCGACCCGCGCCCCCTCCTCGTCCGCGTCGAGCAGGCGCTCACGCAGTACCGGGCGGCCGTGGAGGAGCTGGCCGGCGCCGACCTCGACGGCGAGTCCTTCCGCCGCCGCACCCAGGGACTGCGGATCGGGGTCGTCGTCGACGGCGAGTCCGTGTGGCTGTACGACCCCGCGCAGGGGCGCTGGGTGTACGGCGACGGCACGCGCCTGAGCACCTACGCGACGGACCGGGGAGCCGAGGCGACCGAGGACCCGGGGCATGCGCCGACCCAGGTCGTGATCCCCGACGGAGGGCCCTGATGGCGGGCGAGGCGAGTCTGTTCTCCGGCCGGCCCTCCGAGCTGATCGGCCGGGAGGTCGCCGGGTACCGCATCGAGCGCGAGATCGGGCGCGGCGGCATGGCCGTCGTCTACCGCGCCCGTGACCTGCGTCTGGACCGCACGGTCGCTCTCAAGCTGCTCGCCCCGGAGCTGGCCCGCAACGACACCTTCCGCCGACGCTTCACCCATGAGTCCCGGGTGGCCGCCGCGATCGACCATCCGCACATCGTGCCCGTCTTCGAGGCCGGCGAGACCGACGGGGTGCTGTACATCGCCATGCGCTACGTCGAGGGCAGCGACCTGCGCCACCTCCTGGACCGACAGGGCCCGCTGCCCCTGCTGACGGCCGTCCGCATCGGGGCCCAGATCGCCTCCGCGCTGGACGCGGCCCACGAGGCCGGGCTGGTCCACCGGGACGTGAAGCCCGGCAACATCCTGGTCGCCCGGGGCACCGACAGCGAACACCCCGAGCACGTCTATCTCACCGACTTCGGCCTGACGAAGAAGTCCCTGTCGCTGACCGGCTTCACCACCGTCGGCCAGTTCGTCGGCACGCTCGACTACGTCGCCCCCGAGCAGATCTCCGGCCGTCCCGTCGACGGCCGCTGCGACGTCTACGGCTTCGCCTGCGTCGTCTACGAGACCCTCGCCGGCCGCCCGCCGTTCCGCCGCGACGACGACATGGCCCTGCTCTGGGCCCACCAGTACGACGACCCCACCCCCCTCACCGAGTCCCGCCCCGACCTGCCCCCGCACCTCGACGCGGTGTTCGCCCAGGCCCTGGCTAAGAACCCCGAATCCCGCCACCCCACCTGCCTGGCCCTCGTCGCCGACCTGAAGGCGACGGCGACCGGCGCCCAGCCGGGCACGCGCCCGCCCTCGGAAGCCCCGGGCGCCCCCCGTCGCCCCCCGCCCTGGGCCCAGCCGATCATCCACCACCGCCGCACGTGACCGGCGCCCGCGGTCAACGCGTTCTCGTGGCGCTCCGGCTGCGCACGAGTTCGGCCAGCAGCCCGCCCAGGAAGCCGGCGACCAGGCCCCACAGTGCGGCGAAGCCCAGGGCGGACCAGAGGTCGGGGTGGAGGTACAGGTCGCCGGAGAGGCCGCCGATGTCGTTGATGCCGAGCACGGACAGCCCGTAGTGGACGGAGACGCGACCGATCAGGCAGACCGTCAGCACCGTGAGGACCAGCGCGACCGCGAGGTGCACGGCATGCTGCCAGGCGCGCATCCGGGCCGGTGAGCGGGCCGCCACGGAGAAGGCGGCGGCCGCCAGGAGCACAGCGTTCACGGCGACGAGCCACCACACGCGGCCGTCGTACTCGGCGAGGGCGCTCAGGTTCAGCGTGGCGGTGTCCTTGCCGCGCAGCACCTCGTCCAGCACATGCGGCATGGGCAGCCCGAACGGGCCCTCCACCCGCCCGTTCCAGGTGACGCCGAGACCGATCGTGAACACCAGCCACACCAGGTTGGGCAGGCCCAGCAGAACCACCGCGAGGGTCGCGGCGGCGTGGCCGCGCGTCGCCGCGACGACGAGGGCGATGACGACGCCCAGGACGACGTACACGAGCAGCAGCACGACCATCGCGTGCGCGGCCGGGCGCACCGACTCCTGGAAGCGCAGCAGTCGGGGCGGCAGCGGCGCCCCGCGGGAGACCAGCAGCGCCAGCACCAGCACGCCGGCCAGCCACAGCAGCCCGATCAGAAGCGTCGGCGGCACGTCCGTGGTGAAGCCGACCTTCGGGTTGACGCCGAACAGATCGCCGAGGTCGCTCAGCGTGTCGTCGCCGACGGACAGCTTGAACGTCTTGCGGGCGGTCAGGGCCAGCGCGAGCAGGCCGAGCAGCCACACCACGGCGATCCGGGCCGCCCAGCCGGCGAGTTCCGGGGCGCCGGCGACCGCCCGGTGCCTCAGGGGCCGTAGGAACCCGGCGGCGGTCACGAGCGCTCCGACGAGGGTGACGGACAGCGGGATCACCGTCAGGCCCGCCTGGGTGTCGGCCAGCGCGCCGGCGTTCCCCGACAGCTCGACCGTGCCGCCGACCGCCGTGACGACGGTGGCCGCGACCACCGGGGGGAAGGCCCCGTCGGGCAGGTCCGAGGCTCCGGCCGCCCACAGGCCCAGCGCGGCCACGATTCCCATGGTGATCAGCCCGGCCAGTGCGGCGGCGATCGCCTGGACCCAGCCGTGACGGGCGACTGCCTGGTCAGAAGGGGTGTGAGCGCTCACTCCGCCACGCTAAGCACCGCCGCGGCCGCGCGCCCGTCGGGAAGGGCCGTCCGCGTCCCGCTTGCGAGCGGCACCCGGGCGGAGCACACAATGAGGATGTTGTGGAAGAAGCGGCGGATATGTCTTCTGATCTGATCAAAGCGGATTCGATCAGGCGAAATGCCGCGGGACACCCACGTCGGGAGTGCTTGTGAGCGTCGAACCTCCGTCCTCCGGCCGCCCCACAGGACCGCCGTCCGGTCCGCTGTCGGGGCCCTCGCAGCCGCCTTCGGGACCGCCCGCCCAGCCGCCGGGCGCAGCCTCCTCGGCAGGCGCACCCGAACCCGAACCGCACCGCCCCTGGTGGAAGTCCGCACCCCGCCTCGCGCTGCTCAGCACCGCCGTCGTCGCCGCGGTGGCCCTCGCCCTCGTCCTCACCCTCCCCGGCGGCGGGGGCTCCGGCGGCGGCAACCTGGTCTTCACCCAGGCCGCTGCCACCACCGGCCCGGACCCCTTCACCGAGTCCACCGCCACCCACAGCTCCGCCGCGCCCGTCTCCGCGGCGCCGTCGACCGCCGCCCGGCCCACGAACGCCCTCCAGAGCGTCGACGGCGGGGCCGAGGGACTGTACGGCGGCACCCGCAACGTCGCCAGCTGCGACGTGGAGAAGCAGATCAAGGCCCTCCAGGCGGACCCCGCCAAGAACAGCGCCTTCGCCTCCGTGGCCGGCGTGCAGCCCGCCGGGGTCCCCGCCTATCTGCGCTCGCTCACCGCCGTACAGCTGCGCATGGACACCTGGGTCACCAACCACGGCTACCGCGACGGCGCCGCCACCAGCTACCAGGCGGTCCTGCAGGCCGGCACGGCCGTCCTCGTCGACGGACGCGGCGTGCCCCGGGTCCGCTGCGCCTGCGGCAACCCCCTGACCCCGCCCGTCCCGCAGCAGGCCGCGCCCAAGCGCACCGGCGACACCTGGCCGTCGTACCACCCCTCGAACGTCGTCGTGGTCACGCCCGCCGTGACCGTGGTCAACGTGTTCGTGCTCTACGACCCCGACCCCGGCCACCACTGGTTCGCCCGCCATCACGGGGACAGGGTCGACGAGGACCGGCCCACCCGTCCGCCGGTCAGGCCCGTGCCGTCCTTGACCGTCATCACGCCGAGCGCGTCCACCGGCCCGTCGAACTCGTCCGGCTCCGGCTCGCCCACTTCTCCGTCGCCGTGCGCCTCGAAGGACGCCCGCCCGCCGGCCTCCTGCCCGCCCTCGTCGTCCGGCTCCTCGTCGCCGTCCCCGAGCTCGGAATCGCCCTCGTCCTCGTCCTCGTCCGAGTCCCCCTCGTCCTCGTCCGAGTCCCCCTCCTCGGAGTCTCCGTCCTCCGAGTCTCCCTCGTCCGAGTCCCCGTCCTCGGAGTCCCCGTCCTCCGCGTCTCCCTCCTCGGAGTCTCCGTCCGGCGCGTCCCCGTCCTCGGCGTCGCCCTCGGCCGAGTCTCCGAGCTCGCCGCTCGAACTCACCAGCCAGCCGGAGACCTCTCTCTCCTCGCTCCCGCAGTCGGCCGACACGACCTCGCAGTCGGCGCCCTCCTCGCCCGCCCCGGTCTCCTCCGCCGCCTCACCCGCCGTCTGAGGCACGCCGTACGCGTGGTACGCAAGGGGTGTGACGACGGACGGGGACTGTACGGCGCGACACGGGGTACGAGCACAGGTGCAGCAGCGTCCGGCCAGTCCGGCCTCCGAGAGAGAACAGATGATCGAGCACCTGGACGGGGCAGTGATACCGACTGGTTTCGACGTACCCGTGGAACCGCTACGGCGGGCGGCGCACTACACCGGTGAACCCGGATGCATCGCCGAGGCACGCGCCTTCGCCGCCCACTTCGTCGACCAGCTCAGGACAGAGTGGTGCGCCGTCATCGGCGACCGGGCGCACGGGGAGGTGATGCTCGTCGTCAGCGAGCTGGTCACCAACGCCGACCGGCACAGCAACGGCCCCTACATCCTGGAACTGGAGGGGACGGACGCCTCGGTCACGGTGTGCGTCTACGACAGCAGCGACGCGCTGCCCCTCAGATTCCCCAGGGATCCCGAACGCGTCGGACGGCACGGCCTGGAGATCGTGCACGCGCTGGCGGCGGAGGTCACCGCCGAACGCGTGCCGGTGGGCAAGCGCGTCCGCGCAGTGGTCGGCTTCGGATAGAGGTGCCCGAGGTGCCTGAGGGTGCAGAGGCGGCAGAGGCGGCAGAAGTGGACGCACGGACGTGAGCCGTGGGGCCGGGCGGCCCCACGGCTCAGGTGGTCAGGCGTGGTCGAGCTCGGTCAGCATTCCCTTGCGCAGCCGCATGATGATCCGCTTGATCAGCCGGGACACATGCATCTGGGAGCAGCCGAGCTGCTCGCCGATCTCCGCCTGGGTGGCTTCTTCCACGAACCGCAGATGGATGATCTGCCGGTCGCGCTCGCTGAGCTCGGCCATGAGCGGCGCGAGCGCGTGGAAGTCCTCGACGAGCCGCAGCCCGTCCTCCTCCACGCCGATGAAGTCGGCCAGGACGGCCTCGCCGCTCTCCGAGCCGTCGCCGGTGAGCGCCGCGTCGAGCGAGGAGGAGTTGTAGCCGTTGGAGGCTATCTGCGCCTCGACCACCTCGCGCTCGGTGAGGTTCATCAGCGTGGCCAGCTCGGTCACCGTCGGCTCCCGGTCCAGCCGGCCGGCGAGCTCGTCGCGCGCCTTGGCCAGCTCGACGCGCAGCTCCTGCAGCCGCCGCGGCACGTGCACCGCCCACGTCGTGTCCCGGAAGAACCGCTTGATCTCGCCGACGATGTACGGCAGGGCGAACGAGGTGAACTCCACCTCACGTGAGATCTCGAACCGGTCGATCGCCTTGATCAGGCCGATCATCCCGGTCTGGACGATGTCCTCCATGTCGTCCCCGCGCCCGCGGAAGCGACCGGCGGCGAACCGCACCAGGGACATGTTCATCTCGATGAGCGTGTTGCGGGCGTACTGGTATTCGTGCGTGCCCTCTTCCAGCACGGCCAGTCGCCGGAAGAACTGGCGGGACAGCTCCCGAGCGTCACGCGGAGCCACGCTCCGCGGGTCCTCGACTCCGGGCAGCGGTGCTCCACCTGTGCTGGTCCTGGCGGTGTCCTGGACGACCTGTGCCTGCGACCCCATCACGGCGGTGTGCATTGCCTCTCCCAAGAAAGTCACGGTTCGACGTCTGCTGCTCTCGGTCCGTGAGCGGGACCCCTTGCGCGGTCCCGCTCACGGGGGCGGGTACCCGGACTTCGGCGAGGCATGCGTTCCGGATGCGAGCCAGCCGAAAAAACCCTCGGACCTCACCGCGCCCTCGGACCTCACCGCGTCGTGGGCCAGGCCGTGCGCCGGGCCGTGATCAGCTCGTGGAGGTAGCGCTTGGTGACGCTGCCCCCGTACCGCGTCTCGATGAGTTCCCGGATGCACGTCAGCAGGCCCCGGCGGGCGGGCTCGTCGAGCGCGAGGTGACCCGAATAGGTCAGCAGGGTCTCGAGGTACGCGTCCGCCGCGTACGTCACCTCCTGCGCGCACCGGTGGACGACGACGTCCTCGAAACGTGAGCCGACGGTCCACTCGCCGGTGTCCGTGGCGGTCTCGTCCTCGCTCCGCGGACGCAGCCCGGGCGTGGTCGACGGGTCCCAGCGCTCGTAGCAGCGCTGGACCTCGACGAAGAAGTCCGCGCTGCCGCCCGCCACATGACAGGTCGTCACCAGCCCCAGCAGGCCGCCCGGCCGCAGCGCGTCGGCGGTCTTCGTCACGCGCAGCGCCGGGTCGATCCAGTGGACGGCCGTCGCGCTCGTCACCAGATCGAACGGCTCGGCGGGCAGCTCCCAGCGCTCGAAGTCGGCTACCACGACGTCGACTTGAGGGAACGCGGCGAGGTTCCGCCGGGCCACGGCCGCCATCGAGGGACCGAGTTCGACGGCTGTCAGTCGGCAGCCGGACCGTGCCAGCGGACGGGTCAACTGCCCCGTGCCGGGCCCGATCTCCAGCACCCGGCTGTCCGGGCCGAGCTCCGCGCTCCGCGTCAACTGCTCCACCAGGGACGGTGGATAGCGTGGACGGACCCGGTCGTAGCGCTCGGCGACCGCGTCGAACGTGTCTCTCAACATCGGATTCGCACCCTCCGCACCGTCCGTATCAAGTCCCTGACCAGTGTCTCCCCGTCGCTCGACGGGAGCGCTACATTCACGACAGGTACACGGGGGAGCGGCGTATGAGCACGTCGGGGGAGCCGGGCACGGGCGGGCACGGAGGACGGGACGGGCACGGAGGACGGGGCGGGCAGGACGGACAGGACGGGGGAACGACGCAGGACGACTGGGCCGTCTTCTGGACGGCCGTCAGGACCGACTGCCGTCGGCGGGCGGGAGTCGCCTTCAGTGCGACGCGGAGCTGGGCGCCCGCGGCCCTCATGGCGGTGCTGTGCGTGACCGCGGTGCACATCGCCGCGGGCCGCCTCGGCCACGAGGAGCCGGCGGCCGGCGCACGGGCGGGCGGGACGGGAACACGGTGGGAGAGCGCCGTGCGCGCCCCGCACCTGCTCCGCACTCTCACCACCCGCGCCGACTTCACCGTGGACCCCGGCTCCTGGCAGGCCTCCGTCCGGCACACGCTGGTCCTGCGGCCGGACGACCCCCTGCTGAACCCCATCAGGGAGGGCGACACCGCCGCCACGGCCGAATATCTCGACGACCGGCTGGCCGGCGACGTCCGCTATGTGGCCGGCGAGGGCTTCCGCACCGACGGCGGCACCGACCGGCGGCTGGTCGCGCCGGACGTGAACCAGGACGGGCCCACGGCGCCGGCGGTCGTCACCTGGACCCTCGAGGAGACCTGCCGCCGCCCGTGCGCCTGGGACGGCGACTTCCGCTTCACCGTCCGCCCGACGACCGACCCCCGGCCCACGGCCACCCGCTGGACCCTGGAGGTCCGGGCGCACGGCACGGACGTGGGAATCGCCGGCATCACAGGCGCCCGGCCCGTCCGGCAGGACACCGCGTACGCCGTACTCGCGCCCCTGGGCCGTCCCGGCCCGGTCTCGGTCGTCTTCCGGGCGGCCGACACCCGCACCCAGGGCTTCCTGCGGGAGCCCTCCGCGGAGACCGGACCGCGCTTCACCCCGTCCTTCACCGAACCCATGCCCGTGGTCCTCGGGATCGTGCTGGGCTTTCTGCTCATCGTTCTCGGCGCCGGCTACGGGCTGCGCAGCTTCGACCGGCTGACGCCCCGCGAGCGGCCCGCCGTCAGCACGCCCCTGTGGATGTTCACGCTGATCAGCATCCTGCTCGCGGTCGTCGCCTGGGAGGCGCCGCGGGTCACGGACGGGGCCGCGCGCTCGGCGCTGGCCACCGTCCTGATCACCTGGTGGGGCGTGGCCGTCCCGGTGGGACTGCTGTTCCTCCTCCCCGCCCTGCACAACGTCCTGAAGAAACCGGAGGACAGCGACCAGAAGATCCTGCACCCGGGCACGTTCCTCGCGCTGTGCGTGGTCACGGCCCTGGGGGTGGGCATGGAGGTCGCCCTGGTCATCGCCTACGGATCCGGCGGGGCGCCCCTCCCGGAGTCCTTCCTCGGGCTGGTCGCGGCGGTGCTGACCGCGGCCGCGGTGCCGCTCGTCGCGCCCGTCGCCTTCAACCGGCCGCGGATATGGAGCGCCGTCGGCGCGGTCGCCGCCGTCGCGGCCTGTGTCGTGACCGGCTGGGGACGGCTCATCGGCTCCGACGGAGTCCCCTCGCACACCTCCGAGGGCCTGCTGCTCATCGGGCTCGGCCTGCTGTGGGCGCCCGCCCTGGCCCGCGCGACGCTGCTCGCGGGCGGCCGTGGCCGGTACTGGCTGTGCGCCGCCCTGGCGACCGGGCTGCTGATGTATCTGCCGGCCGACGTCACCCGGGCCTTCGGCACGGTGCGGACCGTGCTGGCCTCGACCCCGCACCCACGGCTGTTCGAGGCGGCCCTGGTGGACATCGCCTTCCACGCGGCCGGCGCCTTCATGGTCGTCGCGATCGCCGTCATGGTCCACCGACGGTGGCATCAGCCCCGACAGCTGCCGAGGCTGGCGGACCACGCCCAGACGATGCGGACGGAACGCGCGGCCGCGCTGGGCGTCGCCTTCGTCGTGCTCACGGTCAACCCCGTGGTCGCCGCCCAGCACAGCAACGTCACCGACGTCCTGCCGGTGGCCGCCGCCCTCGTCGGCTTCTCCCTCCTCCTGCGCGGCGCGGCCCGCCGCGACGAGGGGACCAGGCTGGCCGGCCTCGACGAGAGCGCGCACGCCGACGTGGTCCGCGCATACGCGCGCTGGGCGCTGCTGCAGTCGGTGCAGCCCCAGATCCTCCAGAAGGCCCGCGACGCCCTGATCGGCGAACCTCCGTCCCCGACCCGCTTCGAGGAGACCTGGAGCCGGCTCGGCCGCGGCGAAGCGCCCCCGCCCCTGGCCACCGGAGGCGGCCGCACCCCCTGGCAGAACGGCGTGGACGCGGCCGTCGTCGCCTTCGTCCTCGCCCTGCCCGTCATGGCCATCGAGTGGTACTCCGTACGCAAGCTGCTGCCCGAACTCACCCTGGGACAACTGCTCGCCCTGGCCGAGCACACCCTGCGCTGGTCGGCGTACGGCGCGTTCTTCGGCTACTTCAGCACCCGGCTGCCCGGCCGCACCCCCGTCATGAAGGGCCAGTTCCTGCTGGCGGTGCTGCTCGTGCCCGAACTGCTCCTGCTCTTCTACCCCTACTCCCGCCAGGTCACGAACCTGGGACTGGCCAGTGGGCTGCGCATCGGCTGGCTCATCGTGTTCTGCCTGGTCCTCGGGATGTACTGGGAATGGCGGCTGGTGTCCCGTGCACGGGTGCAGTGGCGGCTGGTGCGCTCCTTCCGCTCCTGGGCCTCCCTCACCGCGCCCGTCACCGCGGTGGTCGTGGCCGCGGCGACCGCCATCGCCACCGTCCTCGCGGGCGCGGCGGCGGTCGCCATGACCCAACAGCCCACGGAGGGCACCCTCCAGCAGCAGTCGTCCTACTCCTCCAGCCCCTGAATCCAGCTCATGAACCCGGTTCTTCGCCCCGGTCCTCACCCCAGTCCCGGACTCCGATTCCACCGAGGGCGGAACGTCGGGCCCTTCCCCCGGCGGCCCGCGCTCCTAGGCTGGGAAGGTGAGCAACCAAGCGCCGAACCAAGCCCGCGAAGCCCGAGTGATCCCGCTGCGCCCGCCTGCCGTGCGCCCGCCCGCCGTGCGCCCGGCGACCGAGCGGCCCCCGGCCAGAGAGCCCCTCTGGCGCGACCTGGTCGGAGACGTCCTGCGCCGCGAACGCCAGGCCCAGGAACGCACGTTGAAGGACGTCGCCGACGCGGCCCGGATCTCCATGCCGTATCTGTCGGAGGTGGAGCGCGGCCGCAAGGAGGCCTCCTCGGAGGTCCTCGCGGCCGCCGCCCACGCCCTCGGCCTGAGCCTCGCCGACCTGCTGGCGCGGGCGCAGGGCGAACTCGTCCGGCTCGGCAGCCGACGCCCCGACCGCAGCCGTACGACGAGCACGACGAGCACGACGCGTACGACGAGCACGGCGCGGACCTCGCCGTACGACGGGCTCTGCCTGGTCGCCTGACGGGTGGTGCGGGCCGGCGTCTCAGACCTTCGGGAGACGTCGGCTCAGCACCTCGTCGGCGAGTCCGTAGTCCACCGCCTCCTGCGCGGTGAACACCTTGTCGCGGTCCATGTCCGCGCGCAGCGTGGCGATGTCGTGGTGGGTGTGCCGGGACAGCACCTCCTCGACCTGGGCGCGGATGCGCACCATCTCCTTGGCCTGGAGGGCCAGGTCGGAGACCGTGCCGCGGTGTCCGCCGCTGGCCGGCTGGCCGAGCAGCACGCGCGCGTGCTCCAGCACGAACCGGCGGCCGGGATCCCCGCCGGCCAGCAGCACGGCCGCCGTCGAGGCCGCCTGCCCGACGCAGAACGTCGAGATCGGCGCCCGGACGTAGGACATGGTGTCGTAGATCGCCATCAGCGAAGTGAACGAGCCGCCGGGCGAGTTGAGGTAGATCGCGATCTCGTTCTCCGGGGCCGACGACTCCAGGTGCAGGAGTTGCGCGATGACGACGTTGGCGACGCCGTCGTCGATGTCGGTGCCGAGGAAGATGATCCGCTCGGACAGCAGCCGGCTGAAGACGTCGTAGGACCGCTCGCCCTGCGGGGTGCGCTCGACGACGTTCGGAATCGTGTAGGTCCCCATGGTCACAGCCCCATCCGTCGCTTCGCGGCGGCCGGGCGGACGTCGGCGAGGGACTCCACCACCCGGTCCACGATGCCGTACTCCCTGGCCTCCTCGGCCGTGAACCAGCGGTCGCGGTCGCCGTCGCGGGAGATGGTCTCCGGGGACTGGCCGGTGTGCTCCGCGGTGATCCGCTCGATGGTCCGCTTGGTGTGGTCCAGGTTCTCGGCCTGGATCTCGATGTCCGCCGTGGTGCCGCCGATCCCGGCGGACGGCTGGTGCATCATGATCCGCGCGTTCGGCAGCGCGTACCGTTTGCCCGGCGCGCCGACGCTCAGCAGGAACTGGCCCATGCTCGCGGCGAATCCCATGGCGAGCGTCGAGACGTCGTTCGGGATCAGCCGCATCGTGTCGTAGACGGCCAGGCCCGCGTGCACCGACCCGCCCGGGCTGTTGACGTACAGGGCGATGTCGGTGCGCGGGTCCTCCGCCGACAGGATCAGCAGCTGGGCGCAGACCCGGTTCGCGGAGACCTCGTCGACCTGGGTGCCGAGCAGGACGATGCGCTGGGCGAGCAGTTGGGCGGCGAGCTGGTCGTCGAACCGGGTGGGCGGGGTGTCGCCCTCCTCGGCCCGGGGAGCGAGCGTGGTGAGCAGGGTCATCGGGTCTCCTCGTGGTCTCGGCGATGCCGTCGAATCCACTCTTGACCTCGGACGACACCCGAACGCCGTTTCTCTGCCCGGGGCAGATTCGCCACGGGCAGAGCGCTCACCGGACCCGCCCACCGGACCTGCCCGCTCGACCCGCCCGCTCAGCCCTTCTCGCGCAGTTGCCGGAAGAACGCCCGTACGTCGTCCACCAGCAGGTCCGGCTCCTCCATCGCCGCGAAGTGGCCGCCGCGGTCGAACTCCGTCCAGCGCACCAGGTTCTCGGTGCGCTCGGCCCTCTGCCGCAGCGGGATCTGCGGCTCGGCGGGGAAGAGGGCGACCGCTGTCGGCGCCGTCGACGGTTCCCGGGGTGCGGCCGCCCGGCCGGTGGCGTGCTGGCGCTCGTAGTACATCCGGGCGGACGAACCGGCCGTCCCGGTCAGCCAGTAGAGCATCACGTCGGTCAGGAGCCGGTCACGGTCGACGGCCTCCTCCGGCAGCTCCTCCGAGTCCGTCCACTCCCGGAACTTCTCGACGATCCAGGCGAGTTGGCCGACCGGCGAGTCGGTGAGCCCGTACGCCAGGGTCTGCGGGCGAGTGGCCTGCTGGAGGTAGTAGCCGGTGCCCTCCGCCGAGAACGCGACCCACCGGCGCCACGACCGAAGCGTGTGCTCCGCCTCCTGAGGGCTCAGGGCCTCGAGCTCCTCGGCTGTGGGCTCCCGGGTGGCCTGCGCCCCCGGCAGCAGGTTCAGATGGACGCCGATCAGCCGGTCGGGATGGGCGCGGCCCAGCTCGCGGGAGATCACCGCGCCCCAGTCGCCGCCCTGCGCCCCGAACCGCTCGTAGCCGAGCCGGGACATCAGCTCGGCCCATGCGTCGGCGACCCGCCCCGCCTCCCAGCCGCTGCCGGTGAGCGGCCCGGACAGGCCGAACCCCGGGATGCTCGGCACGACGACGTGGAAGGCGTCGGCCGGGTCCCCGCCGTGCGCCGCCGGATCCGTCAGCGGGCCGACCACGTCCAGGAACTCCACGATCGACCCCGGCCAGCCGTGGGTGAGGATCAGCGTGGTGGCGTCCGGCCCGGGGGAGCGGACATGGACGAAGTGGACGTTCGCCCCGTCGATCGTGGTCGTGAACTGCGGCCACTCGTTCAGCAACGCCTCGGCCGCCCGCCAGTCGTACTCCTGCCGCCAGTACCGGGCCAGCTCCCGCAGATAGTCGCTCGGCACGCCGTACGCCCAGCCGGTCGAGGGCAGTCCCTCGGGCCATCGGGTCCGGTCGAGCCGGTCGGCGAGGTACCCCGTCGACGCCATCCGGATTAATCCGCGGCCGAGCGATGAGTTCCGGAGCGTACGGCAGTCGACACTGATGACCGCGATCCACGCCCAGGAGGTACTCATGACCACCGACGGATTCACCACGTGTCTCTGGTTCGACGGCCAGGCCGAGGAAGCCGCCCACCACTACGTGTCGATCTTCAAGAACTCCAGCATCGGCACGATCGGCCGCTACAACGAGGCGGGCCCCGGCCCGGCGGGCTCCGTGCTGGCCGTGGAGTTCACGGCCAACGGCCAGAAGTTCGTCGGGATCAACGGCGGCCCGCAGTTCACGTTCAGCGAGGCGGTCTCCTTCCAGATCTACTGCGCCGACCAGGAGGAGGTCGACTACTACTGGACCAAGCTCACCGAGAACGGCGGCGAGGCCGGCCCCTGCGGCTGGCTCAAGGACAAGTACGGACTGTCCTGGCAGGTCATCCCCGACGGGTTGATCGAGATGATCTCCGACCCCGACCCGGAGAAGTCCGTCCGCACCACCAAGGCCATGTACGCCATGAGCAAGCTCGACATCGCCGCCCTGAAGAAGGCCTACGACGGCGAGTAGCACCTCCGGGCGGGCGGCGCGCCGTCAGAGCCGGGCCTCGGCCAGGATCTCCTTGATCACATGCCGAGAGTTCTCCGCCAGCGGCGGATTGGTCTCCCAGTAGTACGGCAGCTGGATCAGCGAGATGGACAGCGCCCAGCCCCGGCCGCGCGCCCACTCGGCGTCGTCCGCGCCCACCGCCTCGCGGAACGTGCCGCGGGCGGAGGCGGGCAGCAGGTTCCAGGCGGGGATCAGATCGACGGCCGGGTCGCCCACCCCCACGCCGCCGAAGTCGATCACCGCCGTGAGCTCGCCGTCCTCGACCAGCACGTTCCCGGGGGACAGGTCGCCGTGGGCCCACACCGGCTCCGCCGTACGTCCCGGCGTCCGCAGCGCCTCCTCCCACAGGGCGGTGACGGCGTCGGTGTCGATCCGCCCCTCCAGTTGGGCGAGGGCCTCGCGCGTCGGGGCGTCCCGTTCCGCCAGCGGCACGCCGCGGTGGTTGCGCGGCCCGCCCCGCGCCGCGATCCCGCGCAGGGCGGCGACGAACGCCCCCAGGCCGGCGGCCAGCAGCTCCGGCCGCTCCACCGCGCCCGCGACCGGATTACGGCCGTCCAGCCAGCGGTAGACGGACCAGGGCCAGGCGAACCCCTCGCCGGGCGCGCCCTGCGCCAGCGGCAGCGGGGTGGCGACGGGCAGCCGCGGGCCCAGCCGGGGCAGCCACCGCTGCTCGTGCGCCACGTCCTCGACCGCGCCCGGATACCGGGGCAGCCGCACCACCATGTCGTCGCCCAGCCGGAACATGGCGTTCTCCGTCCCGGAGGAGGCCAGCCGCCGTACCGGCAGACCGGCCCACCGGGGGAACTGGGCGGCGATCAGCCGGCTCACCAGCGGGGCGTCGACGTCGGCCTCGTCCGGGCGCATCCTCACAGCAGACATGCGCCACATTCCAGGGGATCGACGTACCGGCTGTCCAACGGAATTCGGACGCGGTCGCCGGTGACCGCCCGGCGTCAGACGCGGTCGGCCGCGATCAGCAGATACTGGAAGCTGCCGTTCCTGTAGGCGGTCAGGAACGTTTCCTCGATGCCGGTGACCAGATGGTCGGCCTGGCTGCGCAACTCCCAGTAGGGGATGGCCGCGTCGGTGAGGTCCTCCACATGGACCGGCACCAGCCGGTTGCGGGCCAGCGCCCGGAAGTAGGCCGAGCGAGGGTGGATGTCGCAGATGTAGTGGGCGTTGATGAGCGACACCTCGCGCGAGGCCCGTCCGTAGGCGTCGTTGTAGCAGCCGGTGATCACCACATAGCGCCCGCCGCGGCGCAGCAGCCGGGCGTGCTCGGCGAACAGCAGGTCCAGCTCGACGTACATGGTCGACTCGTTGTTCCAGGACGCCGAGTACGCGCCCGTCTCCAGGCCGGTGTCGAGCATGTTGCGGTGGTGGTAGCGCACCCGGTCGTCGATGCCCCGCTTGCGCGCCTGCTCGTTCGCGAACTCGGCCTGCTTCGCGGAGATCGTGACGCCGTCCGCCTGGCAGCCGTAGCGCAGATGCGCCACCACGCTGCCGCCGCCGCGTCCGCAGCCGGCGTCGAAGACGCGGTCGGCGGGCGCGAGCGGCCCGAGCCGGGCGGCGAGCAGTTCGGCCTGGGAGTGCTCCAGCCGGTGCAGTTCGCCGGTGATGCGCTCGCGGCGCAGCTCGGCGTCGGGTTCCTCGAGCGCGGACCAGTCGGCGTCGCCGACGCCGTAGTGGTGGTGGTAGAGGTCGTCGATCCTGCCGAGTTCGAGGTTGACCGGGTTCTCCTCGGCGTTCCAGTACTCCGCGACGCGGTTCTGGTACGTCGACTGGGCCGGCACCGGTAGGGCCGTGGCGATGGCGTGGGGGGTCATGGTCAACGGTGGCTCCTCGTGCTGCTGTGCGTGACGGTCCTGCCGTGCAGGACGGTGCTGTGCATGACGGCGCTGCTGTGTATGACGGTGTGTCAGGGAGACGTGGGTCACCAGTAGTCGGGCAGGTGGTAGCGGTGGCTGTTGGTGGCGTGCCACTCGTGGTTGCCTGCCACCCAGTCCGACAGGCTCTTGAGGTAGCGCTCGACGAGCGGCGAGGTGGCGGCGAGCAGGGCGGACTCGTCCTCGAACGCCTGCATGATCTGGTTGTGGATCTCGACGGACTTCAGGTAGGCGGCCTTCAGCCCGTGCCGGTCGTTGGCGGCGACGACCTGCGGCAGGTTGAGGTGGGCGGGGTCGGCGGCCAGCTCCTTGGTGAAGGAGTACAGGTCGTTGACGAGGGTGGTGGCGTTGCAGGCGAGCGCGGTGACGCGCTGGATCTCGGGCCGGGCGTAGAGCTGCTCGGGCAGTTCGTAGCCGTCCACCGCGTCGACGATCGACAGACACGGACGGAAGTTGTTGAACTGCCGCATCGCCAGGTACTCCCACACCCGCGGCACGTACCGGGTCTCCCCCCAGGCCGCCTCGCCGAGATAGCCCAGGTGAAGCCGGGCGATGTCGTGCAGGAACCGGTCGGTCTGACTGGGGGTGGCGAGGACGGCGTAGTCCTTCAGCGCCCAGTGGTACGAGCGCAGCGGACCGTCGGCCTGCACCCCGGTCGCCCACTCCTGCTGGAGGTCGGGTGGGCCGTGGAAGGGGTCGAGCGCCGACTGGGCGATGATCAGCCGGCCGCCCAGGCCGCTGCGGGAGCCGCCCTTGTCCTCGTCCTCCTCGCAGTAGCAGTTGTCGACGATGTTCTCGGCCAGCAGCAGCTTTCCGGCCACCGTGAGGCGCTCCAGGTCGGCCGCGCACGGATGCTGGAGCACCACGGCACGGCCGAACTGGAACCCCGCGAAGTCCCCGTCCCAGGCCGCCGGGAACAGGTCGAGGCGGCGGGCCCACTCCTCCAGCCGGCGGTCGACCTCCGCGGCCTTCTCCGGGTCGGCGGGGGCGACCTCACGGTGGCGCAGCCCGGGGATCGCCCCGCCGCGCCGGGCCCGCAGACCGGCGGCGAGGTTCGGCGGTCCGGGCAGTGCGCTCCCGGTCATTCGGCCGTCCGGCCGATCTGGACGTTCTCCAGCACCCCGGCGGCGTCGGGCACCAGAAGGGCCATCGAGTAGTAGGCGGTCACGAGGTAGCGGATGATCGAGTTGCCGTCGATCCCCATGAACCGCACGTTCAGGCCGGGTTGGAACTCCTCGGGGATGCCCGTCTGGTACAGGCCGACGGCGCCCTGGTCGCCCTCGCCGGTGCGCAGCGCGATGATGCTGCTGGTGTGCTGGGGGCTGATCGGGATCTTGTTGCAGGGGAAGATCGGCACCCCGCGCCAGGCCGGGATCTCATGCCCCTCGACGGTCGCCGTGCCCGGTACCAGGCCGCGCCGGTTGCACTGCCGGAAGACGGCCGCGATCGTCTTGGGGTGGGCGAGGAACAGCTTGGTCTTGCGCCGCATCGACAGCAGCTCGTCCATGTCGTCCGGGGTCGGCGGACCGGTGAGGGTGCTGATGCGCTGCCCGTAGTCGATGTTGTGCAGCAGCCCGAACTCGCGGTTGTTGACCAGCTCCCACTCCTGGCGCTCGCGGATCTCCTCGACGGTCAGGCGGAGTTGCTGCTGGGTCTGGTTCATGGGGTGGTTGTAGAGGTCGGCGACCCGGGTGTGCACCTTCAGCACGGTCTGGGTGAGCGACAACTCGTACTCGCGCGGCGAGAGTTCGTAGTCGACGAAGCCCGCCGACAGCGTCGGCTCACCGATGTGGCCTGCCTGGACCGGCAGTTCGGCCTCGCCCTTCCTGTTCATCGGCAGCCGCTGCCGATCGGCGTAGGCCTGCAGATGCGTGGCCAGGGACGGCACCCGCCCGACGAACTCCCGCAGCACGTCCCAGGGCAGGGCGAGCAGCACGCCCGAGGTCTCCGCGCGCACCGAGCTCAGCCACAGCGGGTCGTCCTGTCCGACGGCCTCGTCGCCGAGCTGGTCGCCGCCGGAGACGACCCCGACGATCTCCTCCTCGCCGTACTTGCCGGCCGTGAAGCGGGTGAACCGGCCGTGCACGACGAGATAGGCCTCCGTCACCGGCTGCCCCGCCTCGAAGACGACCTGCCCGGCCCGGACCTCCCGGACCTGGAAGCGGGCGGCGAGCTCCGCGAGGGTCCCGTTGTCGGAGTAGCCGCGCAGCACGGGCAGCTCGGTGAGGGTCTCCGGGATGACCCGGACGTCGTCCCCGCCGTTGTGCTCGAACTGCACCCGCCCCCGGCCGACCTTCAGCTGCAGCCGCCGGTTGACGCGGTAGGCGCCGCCCTTGACGTCCACCCAGGGCAGCATCCGCAGCAGCCAGCGCGAGCTGATGGCCTGCATCTGGGGTTCGGACTTGTGGGTCGTGGCGAGCTGGCGTGCCGCCTGGGTGCTGAGACTGGTGAGCTGTCCGTCGGCGGACGGTTCGGGGGCCGGCTCGTCGAGGGCGGGACCGGTGGCGCTGTCCGGTGTGGACACATTCCCTCCAGGAAGATCGGTACGGTGATCCGCGTGCACCAGCCAAACACCCTGCGTGACGGACGGGTACGGCGTGAAAGGGGCGGTTTCGCGCCCCAGGAGGTGCAGATCTTCCCGAAGGGGTGCAAGCGGCACGGTGTGCACGTGCGCTTCCCCTGAATGCTCCCGTACGCCGTAGATGTCAGGTGTCACTCCTGGTGACAGGGGAACGGGCTGTCCGCGTTCGGCGCGCGCGTCGCCGGACGGGTGGTTAGCGTGAAGAACCGGACAGTCCATCTCATCGGAAGGGTCGCCGTCATGGCCGTACGACCAGAGGGAACCCCTTGCTGGGCCGACGCGATGTTCAGCGATGTCGAGGGGGCCAAGAGCTTCTACGGCGACGTCCTCGGCTGGACCTTCGGCGAGGCGTCGTCGGAGTACGGCAACTACACCCAGGCCTACGTCGACGGGAAGGCGGTGGCCGCCGTCGTCCCGCCGATGCCCGGGCAGGAGGGGCAGTCGCAGTGGTGTCTGTACCTGGCTTCCCCGGACGCCGCCGCGACCGCCGCGAAGATCCGCGAGCACGGCGGCGAGGTGCTGATGGAGCCGATGCAGGTCGGCGAGTTCGGCACGATGTGCCTGGCCCGCGAGCCCAGCGGCGCCGTGTTCGGGGTGTGGCAGGCCGGCGTCCACGAGGGCTTCGAGGCGCCGCCCGAGCAGCCCGGCGCGTTCTGCTGGGCCGAGTTCTTCACCCGGGACCCGGAGGCGACGGACGCGTTCCTGCCCGCCGTGTTCCCGTACACGGCGAAGCAGATGCAGGACGCGGTGATGGACTTCCGGCTGTTCGAGATCGGCGGAGACATGGTCCTCGGCCGGATGAAGATGACGGAGGACTTCCCGCCCGAGGTGCCGTCGTACGTCAACGTCTACTTCACCGTCGACAACTGCGACGACGCCGTCGCCCGGGCTGCCAAGCTCGGCGGCGTCCTGCGCTTCGGCCCCATGGACACCCCGTTCGGACGGTTCGCGGCCCTCAGCGACCCGCAGGGCGCGAACTTCTCGGTGATCGACGTCACCACCACCGTGGGCGCGATGCCCCAGACCACGGACGTGTCCTAGGCGCGACCCCTGAGGGCGTCTCCTGGGCGGGCGAAGCCCCGCACCCGGCCATGGCATGATCGTGCGCATGCGTGAACGAGTGGTGGCCGCGTGCGACGGGGCTTCGAAGGGAAACCCGGGACCGGCGGCCTGGGCGTGGGTGGTCGCCGACGGAGCGGAGGCCCCGGCCCGCTGGGAGGCCGGGCCGCTGGGCAAGGCCACCAACAACGTCGCCGAACTCACCGCGCTGGAACGCCTGCTGGCGTCGACCGACCCCGCCGTGCCGCTCGAGGTCCGGATGGACTCGCAGTACGCCATGAAGGCCGTCACCACCTGGCTGCCCGGCTGGAAGCGCAACGGCTGGAAGACGTCGGCCGGCAAGCCGGTCGCCAACCAGGAGCTGGTCGTCCGTATCGACGAACTGCTCGACGGCCGCTCGGTCGAGTTCCGTTACGTGCCCGCGCACCAGGTGGACGGCGACCCGCTGAACGACTTCGCCGACCGTGCCGCCAGTCAGGCGGCGATCGTCCAGCAGGCGGCGGGCAGCGACCAGGGCTCGCCCGAGCCGCCGCCCTCCCCGGACACCCCGAAGGCGAAGTCCGCGTCGAGGTCCGCACCGGGATCCGCCCGTTCCGCCGGGGCCAAGTCGCCCCGGAAGAGCGGCGGTTCGTCGTCCCGCACGATCAAGGCCAAGTTCCCCGGCCGCTGTGTGTGCGGCCGCCCGTACGCGCAGGGCGCGGACATCGCCAAGAACGCGCAGGGCTGGGGACACCCGGAATGCCGTACGGCCGACGAGAGTTGAGCGTCCCGCCGAGTCGTCAGTCGGTGTCGAAGGCGTAGTGCGCGGTGTGGTCGAGCAGATCGGCCGGGGCGGTGTCGTTCCAGGGCTTCATCGTCTCGTGCAGGTCGACGACGTCCGGCGTCCCGCCGCCCGGGACGTACCCGGACCCCGGGTGTCGGCGCTGCCACTGGGCCCACAGCTTGTCGATGTAGGCGTGGTGCAGCCAGAACACCGGGTCGTTGGGGGAGACCCCGGTCGCCATCTGCCCGCCGACCCACACATGGACCCGGTTGTGCAGATTGACCCCGCGCCAGCCCTCCAGGTGGTTGCGGAACCCCTCGGATCCGCTGTTCCAGGGCGCCGTGTCGTACGTCGCCATCGCCAGCACCGAGTCGACCTCGGCCCGGGTCGGCAGCTCACGGACGTTCGTCCCCAGGCCGCGCCGCAGGTAAGTCCGGCCGTCGACACGGACGTTGACCGGCCAGTCGCCGGTGGCCGCGGCGAACGGGCCGTCCATCACCCGGCCGTCGAGACTGCGCCCGGTGCCCCCGAGGAAGTCCGGCGCCCACAGCGAGGAGCGCGTCGAACGGTCGGCGGACCAGTCCCAGTACGGCAGCGCCACCGACGCGTCCACCGACTGCAGCGCCCGCTCGAACTCCAGCAGGAACCTGCGGTGCCACGGCAGGAACGACGGCGAACGGTGCCCGGTGCGCTCGCCGTTGTCGGTGTCGCCGACGATGAACGCGTTGTGGGTGGTGACGAAGGCGTCGTAGCGGCCGCTGCGCTTGAGGTCGAGGACGGCGGCGACGAAGCGCCGCTTCTCGTCGGCGGTCAGCGAGGCCTGGTTCTTGCGGACGGTCATGTGCGGATGCTCCAAGTGTGCGTACGGCTCGGTCGGTTGGCCGGGACCTCAGTTGGCCGGGACGGGGGAGGAGGCGGGGAAGGGGAGGAGCCGGGCGCCCTGGAGTTCGTCCACCGCGGCCCGGGCGGCGGCCCGCGGGGTGGCCACCGGGTCGTAGTGGCTGACCACGCTGATCCATGAGCCGTCGGCGTTGCGCATCACGTGCAGCTCGACGCCGTCCACGTACACGCCGTAGCCGCCGCCGTGGTGATGGCCGCCTCCCGACGTCGGCCGGCCCTGTATCCGGCGGCCCTTGTAGACCTCGTCGAAGGAAGCGGGGGAGTCGTGGCCGTCGTGGCGGTGGTCCTCGGCGCGGGCGGCGGGTGCGGTGAGGAGCTGGGCTCCGGCGGCGACGGCCGCGGCGGCGAGGGCGTGACGGCGGGTGAGTTCGGGCATGCGGGACCTCTCGGGGTGCGTTGGGTTGACGACCCCGCATGCCTATCGACCGGGTGGAGGCGGCCGCGACCGGTTGGCTACGATCCGGACAATTAATCACATGTCGTGCAATGTTAAACAAAGATGATCTTGTCGTCGGATGGCGTCCGAGTGGCCCGGAAGGGGCAATTCCTTTCTGTGGGAGCCCCACTTCGGGTGATCTTTTCGCGCGGCGGCGCGCCGTCGGCGGCGCGGCCCACCTGGGAAAAGTGGCGCGAACCGGGAGGTTCGACGTCAGTGCGGCAACCGTCCCGACTGCTACCCTGCGTCGTCAATTCATCACGACCGGTCATTCCTAGGGGTGTGCGTGAAGGTCGCCTGTGTCGGCGGCGGGCCCGCCGGCCTGTATCTCTCGATCCTGCTCAAGCGGCAGGACCCGTCCCACGACGTCACCGTCTACGAGCGCAACCCGGAGGGCTCGACCTACGGCTGGGGCGTCACCTACTGGCAGGGGCTCCTCGACCGACTCCACGCGTGCGACCCCGAGTCCGCCCGCGCGATCGACGAGAGCTCTGTCCGCTGGAACGAAGGCGTCGCCCACGTAAGGGATCTGGCGACCCGTCAGCCCGGCGACGAGGGTCACGGCATCGGCCGCCACCGACTGCTGGAGATCCTCGCCGCCCGGGCCCGCGCCCTCGGCGTACGGCTGGAGTTCGAGCACGAGATCACGGCCGAGAACCCGCCGGACGCCGACCTCGTCGTGGCCGGCGACGGCGTCCACAGCGCCCTGCGCACCCGCCACGCCGGACACTTCGGCGCCGAACTCACACCCGGCCGCAACTCCTACATCTGGCTCGGCACCAGCAAGGTCTTCGACTCCTTCACCTTCGCCTTCGCGGAGACCGAGCACGGCTGGATCTGGTGCTACGGCTATGCCTTCAGCGCCGAACAGAGCACCTGCGTCATCGAATGCGCCCCCGAGACCTGGACCGGACTCGGCCTGGACCGGGCGGGCGAGGCCGACGGACTGGCCCGCCTGGAGAAGCTCTTCGCGCACATCCTCGACGGCCACCCCCTGATCGGCCGCGCGTCCGCCGACGGCAGCGCCCAGTGGCTGACCTTCCGCACCCTGACCAACCGCTCCTGGTACCGCGACAGCCTCGTCCTCCTCGGCGACGCCGCCCACACCACCCACTACTCCATCGGCGCCGGCACCACCCTCGCCCTGGAGGACGCCATCGCCCTGGCCGACGCGCTGCGCGAGAGCCCCGACGACCTCCCGCAGGCCCTGGCCCGCTACGAGCGGGAGCGCAAGGCGGCCCTGCTGTCCCTGCAGAGCGCCGCCCGCTACAGCGCCCAGTGGTACGAGAACCTCGACCGCTACATCCACCTCCCCCCGGAGCAGATGTTCGCCCTGCTCGGCCAGCGCCACTCGCCCCTGCTGCCCTATGTCCCGCCCCAGCTGTACTACCGCCTCGACAGGGCCGCCGGGCAGCTGGAGTCCCTGCGCCGGTTCAAGCGCTGGCTCGGACCGAAGCTCGCGCGCAGCGCGCACGCGCGGGCGCTGACCTCCCGCAAGTAGCCGTCACCGGGCCCGCCCGGGCCCGCGAAGCGCCCGCCGAGCGCCCGCGCCGGTCTTGCGCGCTTGGGTGAATGGTGATTCACCGATACGATAAACATCGAGGTGAATCGCCATTCACTCTCTTATCCGCTCGTGTCGGCCGCAGGAGTGCTCATGGCGTCGCCCGGTCCGATACCCGCCCCGACCAGGGGATCCGCCGGCCTGCGGACCCGGCTCACGATCCCCGTCCTGGCGTACTGCGGCATTCTCATGGCGGTCATGCAGACCGTCGTCGTACCGCTTCTGCCCGACCTGCCCCGACTGACCGGAGCCTCGCCGGGCGCGGTCTCCTGGATGGTGACCGCGTCGCTGCTCTCCGGCGCCGTCCTCACCCCGGTCCTCGGCCGGGCCGGCGACATGTACGGCAAGCGACGGGTCCTGCTCCTCTCCTTCGGGCTGATGGCCGCCGGTTCGGTGATCTGCGCCCTGACCTCGCAGATCGGCGTGCTGATCGCGGCCCGCGCCCTGCAGGGCGCCGCGTCCTGCGTCGTCCCGCTGTCGATCAGCATCCTGCGCGACGAACTGCCCCCGGAGCGCCGGGGATCCGCGGTGGCGCTGATGAGCTCCACCGTGGGCATCGGCGCCGCGCTCGGCCTGCCGGCCGCAGCCGTGGTCGTGCAGTACGCGAACTGGCACGTGATGTTCTGGGTGACCGCGGCCCTCGGCGCGACCGGCGTCGCGCTGATCCGGTGGGCGGTGCCGGAGTCCCCGGTGCGCGAGCCCGGCCGGTTCGACGTGACAGGCGCGCTGGGACTGGCCGCCGGGCTGATCTGTCTGCTGCTCGCCGTGTCCCAGGGCGGCCAGTGGGGCTGGACCAGCGCCCGGATCGTCGCCCTGTTCCTCGGCGCGGTGGTCGTCCTGGGCCTGTGGTGGTGGCAGCAACTGCGCGCCGCCCGGCCCCTGGTGGACCTGCGGCTGGTCTCCCACCCCCGCGTGGGCCTGTCGCACGTCGCCGCGCTGCTGACCGGGTTCGCCTTCTACGCCAACTCGCTGGTCACGGCCCAGCTCGTGCAGGCCCCCGAGGCCAGTGGCTACGGGCTCGGGCTGTCCATCGTCCAGACAGGCCTGGTGCTGCTGCCGGGCGGCGTCATCATGCTGCTGCTCTCGCCGGTCTCCGCCCGGATCTCCGAGGCGCGCGGGCCTCGCGTCACCCTCGCCCTCGGGGCCGCCGTCATCGCCTCCGGATACGCCGTGCGCGTCGCCGACAGCCGCGAACTGTGGATGATCATGGTGGGAGCCGCGATCGTGGGGACCGGCACCACCCTCGCCTACTCGGCGCTGCCCGCACTGATCCTGCGTGCCGTCCCGGCCGGCCAGACCGCCTCCGCGAACGGCGTCAACGTCCTCATGCGCACCATAGGACAGGCCGTCTCCAGCGCCGCCGTCGCCGCGGTCCTCGTGCACCACACCAGCCCGGTGGGCGGGATCCCGGTGCCGACGCTGAACGGCTATCTCCTCGCGTTCGGCGTCGCGGGCGCGGTCGCGCTGGCGGCGAGCGCGGTGGCGCTGACCATCCCCGGCGACCCGGGCCCGAAGGAGACGCGGCGCGCCCACGGCGGCGCCCGGCCCGTGGGCGACGAGGCGTTGGAGGGAGCATGAACATCGTGAGCACTCCACCCGACGCCCCCGACGCCCGCCCTGCCACGGATGCCCCCGACGTCCCCGGCGCCTCCCACACGCCCGACGCCCCGGGTGGCTCCGCCGCCCCCGCCCGGCGCGACGCCGAGGCCACCAAGGCGGCCATCCTGCGCGCCGCCCGGCATCTCCTGGCCCGCCAGGCCCACGCCGACATCACCCTCAAGGCCGTGGCCGAGCGCGCCGGAGTGAGCCCGCCGCTGATCCTCAAGTACTTCGGCAACAAGGACGCCCTGTTCGCCCGCGTGATGTCCTTCGAGGCGGACGCCGACACGTTTCTCGACGGACCCCTGGAGGACCTGGGCCGCCACATGGTCCGGCAGATCCTGGTCGGCCAGCGCGAGCGCGGCGCCGACCCCGTGCTGCGGATCGCCTTCGCACCCCTGCAGGGCGAGCACGGCGACGTGCTGCGCGCCAACTTCCGCGCCCAGGTCCTCGACCGCCTCACCGCCCGCCTCACCGGCCCCGACGCGGCCGTCCGCGCCGAACTGGCCCTCGCCACGCTCCTGGGCCTCGGCATGATGCTGGGCATCGCCCGAGGCCCTCAACTCCGGTCCAGGCCGATCGAGGACATCGTCGACCGCTACGGCCCGACGGTCCAGGCCCATCTGACGGACCGGCCCAGCTGACGAATCAGCCGAACAACCGCTCGTGCAGCGGCGCACGGAACACCCGGTGCGGATCCAGCCGGTCCAGGACCCCGGTGGCCTCGCTCCACACCGCGCCGAACGACCCCGGCACGATGCTCTCCAGCACCTCGCCGTCGCTCCAGGCGGCCCCGTCCGTGTAAGCCCAGCCCTTCGACCACTCCACCCGGGTCAGGGCGTGCGTCCCGTCGTACGTCGAGAGCAGGAACCGCTCCAGCTCGCGGTAGAACGCGTCGGCGTACGGCGTGCCCGGCAGCGTCAGCACGTCGAGCCAGACCGCCGTGTCCCACTGCGGGTGCTCGGCGTCGGGCCGCAGCGCGGAGAGCGACGGGGCCCGGGCGCCGGTGAGTTCGACCTCCGCCGGATCGTCGAGCCCGGTGACCCGGATCTCCACCGAGCCGTTGACGGGGAAGCGCCCCGAGGCGGCGTACGCGGTGAGCCGTTCCCGGTAGAAGCCGGTGAACTCGGCGACGACGCGCTGCACCTGGTCCCGGCTCGTCAGCACCGCGTATCCGTTGGCGTGCACCCTCAGTGTGGTCGGTCGTATGTACAGCAGCGTGTTCTTCGACGGACCCCAGACGTCCGCCGACAGCGTCGCCGTCAGCCCGAGCACGGCCGCGTCGAGCTGCGCGTTGCCGAGCGCGGGCGCCAGATACCAGGCCGCGTCCGACACGATCCGCCCGGCGAGATCCGCCACCAGGGTCGGGACGTTGTCGGAGAAGGGATAGGGGTAGGGCGTCCGCACGCGCCGTGAGGTGAGCGGCTTGGTCGGCTCGACGGACCACACCTTGAACCACGGGAACTCGGTGAACGCGAACCAGATCGCCTCCACCCGCCCGTCCGCCTCCAGGAAGCCGGCCAGGGTCCGCCCGTCCGATCCGGGCGCCGCGAACAGCTCCGTCGCCGCGATGTCCGTTCGGCTCACGCACCGCAGGTTGCTGTTCGCCCCCACCCGCAGCACCACCTCGACGACCAGCGACCGCCCGAGATGGGTGAGCAACGCGGCGCAGTCCGATTCGTCCCGGGTGAACGTCCGCAGCGCGTACGCCCCGCTGTCCGCGTCCCACACCACGGCCGTGAGCGCGAGCACCCGATTGCTGAGCGAGCCGTAGGTCTGCCCGGGCAGCCGCTCCTCGCCCCGCGCCGGTACGGCGGTGCCGTGCGCGTCGACGGCCAGGGCGCCGCCCAGGGTGAGGTCGCCCGGCGCGGGCGCCGCGGTGACGCCGAGGCCGTGCCCCTCGAGGAAGGTGAGCAGCGCCTCCAGCGTCACACCGGCGCCGGCCCGCACCGCGTCGGCCGACTCCAGGGCCAGGCCGGTCAGATGAGGTGCGGTGTCGACGAGGAGGACGGGCGCGTCCGCGGCCGTGTCGGCCGGGACGGTCAGGGGCGACCAGCCGTGCGCCGCGCCCCGGGGGCGGACGGTCCAGCCGTGCCGCCAGGCCCAGTCGACGACGGCGACCACCTGGTCCGGGTCCTCGGGCGCACAGGCCCACAGGCCGGTGACGGTGATCTCGCCGTCCCAGTTCCGGTACGCCGTACGGGAGAGGGCCACGTCCGCGGGGAAGTCCGGCAGTCGCTCCGCCGCGACGGCCGGATCGGCGGCCACCAGAACCGGTACGGCGGCCAGGGCCGCGGAGCGCAGGAAGCCGCGGCGGGTCCAGGAGGGGTCTCCCGGCTGATGGTTGCTCAGTGAACGATCAGTCACGGGCTCACGCTAGGGGCCTGTTGACATGTACGGGCCCCCTGTCGACCAGTGTCACTCGTGTGAGTGAACGATTCGGTGAGCGATGCGCTGATGGGAGCCCGGAGCGGTCGATTCCGCACCAGGCCGCGGCGGGTGACAGACTGACGCCATGGACGAGCGCGAATTCGGTAGGTCTGGTCAGCACGCATCCGTCGTGGGCCTCGGCACCTGGCAGCTGGGCGCCGACTGGGGAGACGTCGACGACAAGGAGGCCCTGACGGTTCTGGAGGCGGCGGCCGAGTCGGGGGTCACCTTCTTCGACACCGCCGACGTCTACGGCGACGGACGCAGCGAGCAGACCATCGCCGCCTTCCTCAGCGGCCGCCCCGACCTGCATGTGCTGGTCGCCACCAAGATGGGCCGCCGCGTCGACCAGATCCCCGAGAACTACGTCCTGGACAACTTCCGCGCCTGGAACGACCGCTCGCGCCGCAACCTCGGCGTCGACCGCATCGACCTCGTGCAGCTGCACTGCCCGCCCACCCCGGTCTACTCCAGCGACGAGGTCTTCGACGCCCTCGACACCCTCGTCGCGGAGGAGCGCATCGCCCACTACGGCGTCAGCGTGGAGACCTGCGCCGAGGCCCTCACCGCGATCGCCCGGCCCGGCGTGGCCAGCGTGCAGATCATCCTCAACCCGTTCCGCCTGAAGCCCCTGTACGAGGTGCTCCCGGCGGCCCGCGAGGCCGGCGTCGGCATCATCGCCCGCGTCCCGCTCGCCTCCGGTCTGCTCTCCGGCAAGTACACCGCGGACACCGTCTTCCCGGAGAACGACCACCGCACCTACAACCGGCACGGCGAGTCCTTCGACCAGGGCGAGACCTTCTCCGGCGTCGACTACGTCACGGGCGTCGAGGCCGCCGTGGAGTTCGCCGCCCTCGCCCCCGAGGGGTACACCCCGGCCCAGCTCGCGCTGCGCTGGATCAGTCAGCAGCCCGGCGTCACCAGCGTCATCCCGGGCGCCCGCTCGCCCGAGCAGGCCCGCGCCAACGCGGCCGCCGCCAAGCTGCCGGAGCTGTCCGAGCAGACGCTGACGGCGATCCGGGACCTGTACGAGCACCGGATCAAGGCCCAGGTCGAGGACCGCTGGTAGGAGCGGCCGTTTGAACGACATGCGGCCCGGATACCCGGGCCGCATGAATGCGGAGGAGCAGCGCACCGGACGCGACGAGTCCGAGGAGGAACAGGCCGACCGCATGTGGGGCGAGCTCATCCAGGAGGTCCGCGTCGCCCAGACGGGCGTCCAGATCCTCTTCGGCTTCCTGCTCACCGTCGTGTTCACGTCGAAGTACGACAGCCTCAGCGACACCGACCAGGTCATCTACGTCGTGACGGTCGTCCTGGGGGCCTGCGCGACCGGCGCCCTCATCGGCCCCGTGTCCCTGCACCGTCTGGTCTCCGGGCGACGGGTGAAGATGCGGGCGGTGCGGTGGGCGGCCCGGCTGACCTTCGTCGGGCTGGTGCTGCTGCTCGCCACCATGACCGCCGCGCTGCTGCTGGTCCTGCGCGTGGCCACCCACGACGCCTACGTGCCCTGGCTGGTCGCGGGCGTGGTCACCTGGTACCTGCTGTGCTGGTTCGTGCTGCCCCTGTGGACCCGGTACCGCTACACGACGGACTGACGTCCCGCGCCGGCCCCGTCAGCCCCGCCAGCTGCCGGTCGTGCACCCGCGCCAGGAGCAGCACCGACACGGTGGCGCCGATCAGCGCGCAGAACATGTCCCACTGCGTGTCCCACACATCGCCCTGGGTGGCGAGGAAGGCGTCCGCCGCCTGTCCGCCGATCACGGCGGCCGCCCACTCGAACATCTCGAAGACGGCGCTGAACGCCAGACACGCGCACACCGTCAGCGGCGCCAGCCAGCGGCTGCCGCGCAGCGGGGACGTACGGCTGAGCAGCTCCCGCACCAGGATCGCCGGCACGAACCCCTGCATGAGATGACCGAAACGGTCGTACGGATTGCGGTCGAGGCCGACGGCGTCCCGCACCCAGTCGCCGAGCGGCACGCGCGCGTAGGTGTAGTGGCCGCCCAGCGCCAGGACCAGCGCGTGCGCCGCCAGCAGACAGCACAGCAGGCCGGTGAGCGGGAACCGGCGCCAGGTCAGGACGATCACCGGCAGGCCGATCAGCGCCCAGACCGTCTCCAGGAGCCAGGTGGTGGGGTCGTAGGCGTGCCAGGCCGACAGGGCCAGGCCGGCGACCACGACCCCGGCGCACACGGTGGGCAGAGTCATGCGCGGTGCGGGACGTACAGCGGACATCGGGCACGCTCCTTGAAGGGTGAACTTCCTGGGAGCCCCCATCGTCGGGCCGTACGCCCGCCGCGGCATGAGTACGGCTACTCAGCTCCCGATGCGTCGCCGCGCGCTCCGCGCAGGGCCGAGATACAGGTGCCGATCGCCTGCTGGAGCTCCTCCAGCTGCTGCACCATGTCGTCCTCGTAGAACTCCTGCGCGTCGTCGAAGGTCAGCTCCTCGAACACCTTCGTCGCCTTCTGCAGGCTGCTGTAGAACTTGGTCCGCCGCTCCTGCACCCGCAGCTCGGGGTCGGCCTCCACGGTCTCCACGACGAGGGTCTTCATCGTGTCGTACGCCTCGGACGCCCACTCGCCGGCGTCCTCGTCGTCGTTCAGCTCGTCGATCAGCGACAGATGCCGTTCGGCCTCCTGGCGCAGCCCGACGGGCGCGTCGACGGTCTGCCCGGCGGGCGTCCTGAACTGACCCGACTCGGCGATCTGGCGCACGTACCCGATCCGGTCCGCGGAGCGGCTCTCGGTGGCCACGGCCTTCTTGAGGTCGTCGGTGCGCACCACGTCCCGGGCCAGCTCGGCCTGGAGCGTCGGGTCCTCCTTGATGCGGTCCAGGAGGGCGGCGCGGGCCGCGCGGGCGGTCGAGGGGTCGGCGAGGATCGCCGCGCGCAGAGCCGTGGGGTTCTCCGCGACCTCCAGCGCCTTCGTCGGCCGGATGCCCTCGGCCTCGGCGGCCTCGGCGATGGCCGTACCGCGCTCGGAGGTCGCGCTGGACCGGGAGACGTAGTACGTCAGCCACACGTCCGCGTCCGGCAGCCCGACCTCCTGACCGGGGGCCAGCTCCTCGAAGTGCGGGACGAGACCGTCGTCCGCTGCCCGGTCCCAGGCCTTGTAGTAGCGCATCACGCGCTCGGGGGAGCAGTCGGCCAGCTCGGCGAACTCCTTCGCGGACACCTTCGGCGTCTCGTCCGCGCCCTGCCCGCCCGGCCGCACGCTGCGCGCCACCATCAGCCCGAAGGCCCACCCGCCGGTCCGCGCGTAGACCCCGAACTCGCGCGCGTCCCGCGCCACGAGGTCGGACAGGGGCGCGGGGGACGCCGGGGCGGCGGACGTCTCGGACGTCTCGGGCAGGTCGATCGCCAGGGTCACGGATGACTCTCCTCTGCGGGCTGCTGGACTGCGGACTGGCCATAGGATCGGCACGGCGAACATGCCGACCGGCAGCCTATATGCACCCATTGGCAATGCTTTGGCGGACGGCCAAAAGAAGTCGATCACCGCCCGCCCCCGGAGGGAGGATGTGGGTATGACCCTTCGCCCGCTGCCCACGAGCACCCCCTCCGCCCAGGGCGTCGACGCCTCCCGCGTCCTCGCCTTCCTCGACGCCCTGGAGGCGGCCGAGGCCGTCGAGCCGCACAGCGTCATGATCCTGCGCCACGGCCGTGTCGTCGCCGCCGGCTGGTGGGCGCCTTACCGCCCCGACCGCCCGCAGCTGCTGTACTCGGTCAGCAAGAGCTTCACGGCCACGGCCGCCGGGTTCGCCGTCGCCGAGGGGCTGATCGGGCTCGACGACCCGGTGGTTTCGTACTTCCCGGAGTTCGAGGCCGACATCACCGACCCGCGCAGCCGAGCGATGCGGGTGCGGCACCTGCCGTCGATGACGAGCGGGCACGAGGCCGAGACGTACGACAGGGCACGCGCCCTCGACCAGGTCGAGCTCGTGCGGGGTTTCCTGCTGCTGCCGCCCGACCGCGATCCGGGGACCGTCTTCGCGTACAACCAGCCCGCCACCTTCACGCTCGCCGCGATCCTCCAGCGGGTCACCGGCCAGTCGCTCACCGCGTATCTACGGCCCCGGCTGCTGGACCCGCTCGGCATCGGCGAGGTCGGCTGGCTGAAGGGGCGCTCCGGCCGTGAGCTGGGCTTCAGCGGGCTGCACGGCGCCACCGACGCGCTCGCCCGGCTCGGCCAGTTGTATCTCGACGAGGGCGTCTGGGAGGGCAAGCGGCTGCTGTCGCGGGAGTGGGTCGCCGAGGCGACGCGCGCCCACCTACCCACGGCCGGGTACATGGGGGACGCCGGGGGCCAGGACGCCGAGCAGCGGGACTGGGATCTGGGCTACGGCTTCTCGTTCTGGCAGTCCCGGCACGGCTACCGCGCCGACGGGGCCTACGGCCAGTTCTGTGTGGTGCTGCCCGAGCACGACGCGGTGATCGCCACCACCGCCGCGGCCGCCGACATGCAGGCCCTGCTCGACCTCGTCTGGGAGCATCTGCTGCCCGCCTTCGGGCCCGAGCCGCTGACCGGACGGGACGCCGCCGACGCGGCCCTCGCCGAGCGCCTGACGCGGCTCGCGCTGACCCCGGCCGCCGGCAGTCCCGTACCGCCGGAGCGCGCCGAGCAGTGGTCGGACGCCGAGTTCACCCCGTACGGCGGTGTCTGCGCCGGGCAGCCGGGACTGAGCGGCGCCGTCGTCACCGTGGACGCGGACGGCTGGGCGCTGACCCTCGTCGAGGACGGCCACCGCCTGCGGGCGGCCCCGGGCGCCGGCGGCTGGCGGGTCACGGACGAGCCGCTGCCCCTCGCGGTGAGCGGCGGCTGGACCGACGGCGACACCCTCGCCGTGGACCTCGTGCTGCTGGAGACCCCGCACCGCCTGCGGGTGACGTGCTCCCTCGCCGACCGGACGTTCACCGCGCGCTGGGACACCGCGCCGCTGCACGGCGGACCCCTGCGGTCCCTGCGCGCCCCGCGACCGTGAACGGTCAGGCGGCTGAGCCCGGCCGGAACGTGCGCAGGAAGGTGTCCAGTGCCTGCTGATTGACCTTTGCGTCCCAGTCCGCGGCGGGCGTCGTGAAGCGCAGCGAGAAGCTGTGGCCGCCGCCCAGCAGGAGGCCGCGGCCGAACGTCCGCACCTGCTTGCCGTCCACGGTCATCAGCCACTCCATGTCGGCGGCCTTGCGCCCCTGGTACGTCGTCGCCGTGATCGCGCCGATCCGCTGGAAGCCGTCCTGCTGCCGCAGTCCCGGCTCGACGTCCTCCCGCCAGACGGCCACCGGGTCCGGCCCGGCGCTCTCGCTGTAGGTCACCGCCAGGGTGCGCGGATCGCCGGACTTCCCGAAGATCGCGCGGTAGGCCTGATCGGCGCCGCGCGTGGTCGTCAGCCGCTTCCAGCCGTCGGGCAGCGCCACCGAGAAGCCCTCCGGCGCACGGTAGACGTGGAAGCCGGCCGGGAGGGCGTCGCCCGAGGGCGAGGGAGAGGGAGAGGGAGAGGCGCTCGGGGAGGTGTTCGCCTCCGGGGAGTCCGACACGCTCGCGGAAACGGACGGCGTCGGCGTGCCCGGGGCGCTGTCGGCGGCGTCGCCGCCGGGCGTCGCGGCCGGCGCGGACGACGGCTGGGCCGGCGCGTTGCCGGCCGCCGCCGTGTCGTCGGTGCCGGGCAGCCGGTGGGTCACCGCGAGCGCGGCGACCGCCACGGTGACCACGGCCAGCGCCGTCCCGGCCGCCATGGCCCGCCCGCTCCAGTGCGGACCGACCTGTCTGGCGGCCGTGTAGGCGCGCCGCAGCCGGGGCGCGGGCGCGGCGTCCGGGTCCTCGTCCAGCACCCGGGTGAGGGACTGGCGCACGACCGTCCGGGTCAGCCGCTCCCGGGAGTCCTTGCGCAGCAGCCCCTGCACGGTCGGGGCGAGGGAGCCGGCCCGCAGCGGCGCGCGCAACGGCAGCCGGTCCACGCCCCGCAGCGTGGTCTCGGGCCGGTCCCGGTCCCGGTAGGGCGACCGGCCCTCGACCATCGTGTAGAGCATCGCGCCCAGCGCCCACATGTCGGCCGCGGGACCGATCCGGTCGTCGCGGGCCTGCTCGGGAGAGGCGTACGACGGGGCCGCGAGCCGAGGGGTGAGGGTCGCGCCCGCCAGCCCGAACCCGGTGACGACCACCGGACCCCGGACCCGCACGAACACCTGGCCGGGGCTGAGCTCCCCGTGGGTGATGCCCTCGCCGTGCGCGGCCTCGAGCACGTCGAGCAGCTGCAGTCCGATCGTGGCCGCCCTGCCCGGGCTGAACGAGCCCTTCTGGTCGATGAGCTGCCCCAGGGGCAGTCCGTCGATCCACTCGGTGACGGTCCACAGGGACCCCGCCTCCGCGACGGCGTCGACGACCGTGGCGATCCGGCCGGGGCACAGCCGGGCCATCGTCTCGGACATCCGCAGGACGCGGTCGGCGGCCTGACAGGCCTCCTCCTCGCCCAGCTCGGCGGGCAGCCCGATCCGGGTGACCAGGCACGGCCGTGCCGCCTGGGCGTCCTCGCCGTACCAGCTGACGCGGTTCGTCTCCCGGTGGACGACGTCGAGCAGCCGGTACCTCCCGGCGACCAACTCGTGCGTGGAGACGTGCGCCTTGACCATGGTCATCCCTCGCTGAACCGCCGGCGTTCACCTTTCCCATGGATACGACGGATGAGAGGGGGTCTGTTCAAAAGGACCGCGACTCATCCGCGATTCCTGTCTTTTATTCAAAGAGCCCGAGCATATGTGCGAGGAAATGAGGCGGAATAGAGATTACGGGGAGCCGTCCAGGGGTGTAACCAGCGGTAAACCCCTCGGGGGTCCTCCCGGAAACCCGCTGCGGGCCCATGGCGCATTTCGACCACGGGCCCGCCTTCGGGGATTTTCCTTATCCCTACGGTGCCCGGCGCGGCACCCCTGCGATGCTCAGCGCAGCCCGAACCGCCGCGCCCACGCCGACATGTCCGAGGTCGTCGCGTTGCCCCCGCAGACCACCAGCCCGAGCCGGGCCCCGTCCCCCACCCGCTCCAGGACCCGGCGGGCCGCCGGCAGGAGACAGCCGGCGGCCGGCTCGGTCCACAGCTTGGCGTGCTCGGCGAGGTCCAGACAGCCCCGTACGGCCTCCTCGTCCGGGACCACGAGCACCTCCTCGACCAGGGCGGCGACATGGTCGTACGTCAACTGCGAGACGCTCGGCGCGCTCAGGGTGGAGACGATCGACGACAGGGCCACGGGCACCGGGCCGCCCGCCGCCAGCGCCTCGGACATCGCCTGCGCGCCTTCGGTCTCCACGCCCCAGATCCGTACGCCCGGACGGCGGGCGCGCAGGGCCGCGGCGACGCCGGCGATCAGTCCGCCGCCGCCGATGCTGACCAGCACGTCCGTCAGTTCGTCGCCGGCGTCGTCGGCGAACTCCAGGCCGACCGTGCCCTGCCCGGCGATGACCATCGGGTCGTCGAACGGGTGCACCAGCGTGAGGCCCTCGTCCCGCAACCGCTCCACCAGCGCGAACGCCTCGCCCATGGTGTCGGTCAGCCGCACCGACGCGCCGGCGGCCCCTGCGAGCTCCACGGCACGGGACGGCGCCGAGCGCGGCATCACGACCGTGGCCTTCACCTCGAGCGCGGCGGCCATGACCGCGAGGGCGATCCCGTGGTTGCCGCCGCTGACCGCCGCGACCCCGGCGGCCCGGTCGGCCTCGCTCAGCGACAGCAGCTTCGCCGTCGCCCCGCGCGACTTGAACGAGCCGGTGCGCTGCAGGAGTTCCAGCTTCGTGGTCACCGGGACACCGAGGAGCGCGGACAGGCCCGGGCTGGGCACGGTCGGGGTGCGCACGACATGTTCCGCGATGAGCCCGGCCGCGGCTTCGATGTCCGAGATGCCGATCAAGGGTGTCATCCTTTCGGCGCGGGGGAGCGGGAGCAGGAGGAGCAGAGACCGCGCCTTGTCCCTGCACCCTCGCCCGACGGCGGGGCCCGGGTCAACACGGCTCGGAGATCGCCTCCCGGAGGCCGCCTCAGAGGTCCCGGCGCGCGGCGAAGTCGACCAGGGACCGCAGGTCGCGGACCGCCCCGGCGGCCGGCCCGGCCGGCCCGGCTCCGGCGAGCGCCGACTCGGCGGCGGCCACGTGCCGGGCCGCCTCGGCGAGCGCCGCCGCGCGTCCCCCGGCCCGTTCGACCAGTACGGCGGCCTCCCGCGGATCCCCGTCCCGCTCCAGGAGCTCGGCGAGCCGGCGGGCGGCCGGGGTCGGCGCGTCCAGGGCGGCCAGCACGGGGAACGTCTTCTTCCGCTCCCGCAGATCGCCGTGCACGGGCTTGCCGGTGACCGCCGGGTCGCCCCAGATGCCCAACACGTCGTCGACCACCTGGAACGCGACCCCCAGATGCCGCCCGGCCCGGTCCAGCGCGGCGGCCGTCGCCGGGGACGCACCGCCCAGCGCGGCGCCCAGCGCCGCCGCACACCCCAGCAGCGCCCCCGTCTTGCCCTCGGCCATCGCCCGGTAGGCGTCCGGCCGCACCCGCCCCGGCCCCGACCAGGGACGCCCCGCGAACAGCAGGTCGTCGGCCTGCCCGCGCACCAGATCCCCGAGCGCCCCGGACAGCAGACGTACGGCGGCCACGCCCGTCGGCGGCGGCTGCGCGGCGAGGGTCTCGACCGCCAGCGCGAACAGGGCGTCGCCCGCCAGCACCGCCGGACCCGTGCCGTACGCCTTCCACACCGTGGCGCGGCCGCGCCGGGTCGGGTCGCCGTCCATCACGTCGTCGTGGAGCAGCGAGAAGGCGTGCACCAGCTCCACCGCCACCGCCGCGGGCACCCCGGCCCGCGCGGGCGCACCGGCCGCCTCGGCGCCGAGCACCGCGAGGGCCTGCCGCAGCCCCTTGCCGCCGGATCCGGCGGCGGGCGTCCCGCCGACCTCGCACCAGCCGAAGGAGTACGCGGCCATCTCGCCCACCCACGGATGCAACCGGCCGACGGCCTCCGCCAGCGCGGGCCGCACCAACGCGCGGCAACGGGCCAGGACGTGAGCCGCGTCCAGGGCGGCGGACTCCCGCACGGCCGAACCGAGCGCGGTCACCGGGCGGCCTCCGCGGACTCGACGCCCAGCTCCTTCTGCGCCCGCGTGACCATCTCCCGTGCGTGCCGCAGCCCGATCCGCTCCAACGTCCTCGCCAGGTCGGCCAGTTCGGCGGACGTCTCGGCGCGGTCGCGGCCCAGCCGGGCGCGGGACTTCGTCAGGCCGAGCCGGGAGAGCGCCTCGCCGCGCGGCTCGCCCATCGCGCGGAACTCCGCGAGCGCCTGCTCGTAGAGGCCGCGTGCCTCGGCGTAACGCCCGGCGCGGTAGAGGACGTTGCCGCGCATCTTGTGGTTGTAGGCGAGCGCGCCGGACAGGTTCATCGTGCGGCAGCTCTCCTCCGCCTCCGCCAGCAGGGCGAGCGCCTGCTCGACGTCCCCGTCGCGCACGGAGACGAGGTCGGCCAGCCCGCGCAGCGCCCAGGCGTGACCGCGCCGGTCGTCGGCGCGGGCGGCTATCTCGGCGGCCTCCTCGAAGAGGGCGTACGCCCGGTCGTACGTGCCGGAGTTGCGGTGCATCTGCGCGATGCCCTCCAGGGCCCACACCGTGTGCCGGGCCTCGCCGCGCCTGCGGGCCTCGGCCAGCAACTGCTCGTGCAGTCTGCCCACGGCCTCGTAGTCGCCCTGGATGCGCCCGGTCTCCGCGAGCCCGGCCAGCGAGTAGCCGCGGACCACGACGTCGCCGCCGCGCTCGCCGAACTCGGCCGCGAGCGCCAGCAGCCGCCGGGCCAGGGCGAAGGCGCCCCGCTGGCGGGCCAGGGTGCCGCCGCTCCACAGCGCCCAGGCCATCGCCGCGACGTCCCCGGCGTCCCGGGCCGCCCGGTAACTCGCCTTCCAGGCCCGGTCCGCCTCCCGCACCTGCCCCAGCCGTCGGTGCGCCTCGGCGACCGCGAGCCCCGAGCGGGCCGCCTCGCCGCACTCCCCGGCCCGCTCGGCCGCTCTCAACCGCTCGGTGCCGGCGGCCAGGACGTCGTCCAGGGAGGAGTTCACGGAGAGGGTGGTGAGGGCGCCCTGGTACTCCGGGGCGAATGCCTTGCCGTACATGGATTCGTTGATTCCTTTCGACCGGCACGGATGCGGGCCCGCCCTGTATGCACTGTGTGTATGCGCTCGGTGTATACAAGGTGTGCATAGTGCGGTGTGCATGTGCGCTGTGCTGCCGGTCAAGACGCGGGTACGGGGAAGGGGGTTGCCTGTGAGGCGTAGATCACCCCGGGAGGCGGGCGGGGTCGGGCGAGGGCTGGTGGGGCGTCAGCCGCCGAAGAGCTGGGTCCAGTACGTGCCCGACGGGCCGCCGCTCTCGAAGCCGACGCCGATGTGGGTGAAGGCGGGTTTGAGGATGTTGGCGCGGTGGCCGGGGCTGTTCATCCAGCCCTCCACCACCTCGGCGGCGGAGCGCTGACCGCAGGCGATGTTCTCGCCGATCGTCCGCAGGGAGGAGCCCGCGGCGGCCGCACGGTCCCAGGGCTGGGCGCCCTCGGGCGAGGTGTGCGAGTAGAAGGCGCGCGCCGCCATGTCCGTGCTGTACGCCTGCGCGGCGGCGGTGAGCGACCGGTCGACGGCCAGGGGGCGCAGACCGGCCCTGGTCCGCTCGCGGTTGGTGAGATCGACGACCTCGGCGGCCGTGCGGGCCAGGCCGTCCGGGGTGAGCGGGCTCGCCCACAGTGCGGTCCAGTACGTGTCACCGGTGCGCCCGTCCGTGACCTGCGCGACGGCGGTGTGGACGAACGCGGGATCGTGCAGCGTGCGCCGGGTCCGGTCGGTGCGCAGACAGTACGCGACGAACTCGGCGGGGGTGCGCGGACCGGAGACCAACTGCTCGCCCACGGCGAGACAGCGGTATCCGGCGGCCGTGAGGCGCTGGTGGACCGAGACGCCGTCCCCGCCCTCCGTGCCCAGCCGCCCGGCCGCCGCCATCGCGGCCGCGTGCTCCCTGGCGGCTCGGGCCAGCCGGGCGTCGATGGAGACGGGCGGGGAACCGGCCGTGGCGCGGGCGGGGTTGACGAGGGTCAGGAAGCCGTCGGGGTCGGGGGCGGGGCGCTCCGCGGGAGGGGTGGGGGATGCGGGGGGTGTGGGCCGACGGGCGGGAACCCGGGTCGGAGGAGGCGAGGTGCGGGCGGGGCCGTGGGCGGGCGGAGCAGACGGGCCACCGGGAAGACGGGCGGACGGTCGGACGGGAACGCGGGTGGGCGGAGTGGGCGACGCGGACGGGTGGGCGGGTGCGGGCTCGTCCTCGACGACGTCCACCCCGAAGTCCCGTGCCAGGCCCGCGAGGCCGTCGGCGTAGCCCTGTCCGACCGCCCGCAGCTTCCACACCCCGCCCCGCCGGTACACCTCCGCCAGCAGCAGCACCCTCTCCTGGCGTACGGGCGGCGGGGTGAACCGGGCCAGCGGGCGGCCCTGCCGGTCGGCGACATGGAGCGTGGGAGCGGGCAGCCGGGCCAGGGCGGTGTCCGGATCGGCGGCGCTGACGACCACCGTCACCCGGGTCGCGCCGGCGCGCAGACCGGCCGGCTCCAGTGCGAGCGTGTCGCCCCGGAGCCGGGCTCCCGGCGCCGTCGGGTGGTTGTAGAACACGAAGTCGCCGTCGCCCCCGACCCTGCCGCCGTCGTCCGTGACGAGCGCCGAGACGTCGAAAGGGCCGGGCACCCGGACGGTCAGCGCACCGGCCGGGAGGGGCACATTGCCCCCGGGGACCAACTCGCTCATCCTGCCGCCCTGGTGTCGTCGCACGGGCCCCTGAAGGGGCTGTCCGGACAACGGCCGCCAGAGCCTTCGGGTTCCCGGCCGAGTCCGCCCGGCCCCTCCCGAGTCCGCCCGGCCCCTCCCGTGTCCGTCCGGTCCGGGCTCCGCCCGGTGCTTCCCGTGTCCGCCCGGCCCTTCCCGGCTCCGGCCGGTCCCGGTTGCGTCGCCGGGTGCGCTCAGTCCCGGGCGACGCCCGGGGCGACGACGTCCTCGGGCCGCTCGTACGGCGTCGCCCCGGCGCGCGCGCGTGCCCGCGTGCCGCAGAACGCCGACTCCAGCGTCCGCAGCATGGCGTTGTGCACGCCGGTGCTGTTGGACGCGTTGGCGAGGGCGGCCAGGCTGCGGCGGCCGTCCTTCGACGTGAACGCGTACGTGTAGTAGCCCTGGACGGCGCCCGTGTGCCCGTACACCGACACCCCGCATGACAGGTCGCGACGCCGCAGCCCCAGCCCGTACGCCTGGGTGGCGCCCGCCGGGACCCACCGTCGCATCTGCTTCAGCGACGCGGCCGAGGTGAGCTTTCCGCTCAGCAGCGCCGAGAGGAAGGCGTCGAGGTCCCGGGTGCTGGAGATGAGCGCGCCCGCGCTCTGCGCCCAGGAGACGGTCTGCGCCGTCGCGTCGACCAGGGCCGCGCCCGGTGTGTCGGGGGTGAGGTAGCCGAGGGTGCGGCGGCCGGGGATCCGGGTGCCGGGGTGGACGTAGGAGGTGTCCCGCAGTTTCAGCGGTTCGATGATGCGGGTCCGGTACTCGGCGCCGACGGGGTGCCCGGTGAGCTTCTCGATGAGCAGACCGGCGACGACGAAGTTGGTGTTGGAGTAGGAGTAGGGGCCGCCGGGCGCGGTCGTGCGGGGGTGGCTCAGCGAGCGGTTCACCAGCTGACGGTAGGTGAAGACCTTGGTGCGGACCGCCTCGAAGCCGGAGACGGTGTCGGCGAACATGGCGTTGGTGTAGTCGTACAGGCCGCTGCGATGGCTGAGCACCTGACGGACCGTGATCCGGCTGTCGGGCAGCAGCCCGGGCAGATACCGGTCGACCGGGGCGTCCAGGGAGAGCCTGCCCTCGTCGACGAGTTGCAGCAGTACGACGGCGGAGAAGGTCTTGGTGACGCTGCCGATGCGGAAACGGTCGGCGTTGCTCAGGGCGCGCTGCGTGCGCCGGTCGGCGACTCCTACGGCGACCGTGTGCATCGTGCCGGAGTCGTCGAGCCGGGCCATCGCACCCGGTGTGCCCTGGCTCACCGCCGTGCGCAGCACGGCCCGCAGGCCGGTGAGGTCGGGCTTGGGCAGCGCGGGGGCACCGGCCGCGGGGAGCGGGGGCGCGCCGGACACGGCGTGGGCGGACGGGGCCGTGAGCGACAGCAGCGCCAGCCCCAGGGCGGCCCTCAGGGTGGTCCTCGCTCTCCTTCTCCCTCCCTCTCTCCTCCTTCCTTCCCTCCTTCTGTCTCTCCGTCTGTCTCTCCGTCTGCGCTGGTCCGTTGCTGATGCGAGATCAGTCACATCCACCTGAGGGAACCTTCCTCCGTCGCGTCACATCTCCACAGCAGGCGCACAGTTGGTCGCTCATCGATCACTGGTCGATCACCGTGCGCCGCGAATTCGCCAAGTATCGCCATGAAAGTGGCGTAAAGCGGCTATTGCGACCCTGACCGTCCGAACGAAGGAACTCTCACCAGTGCCGAGAGCACACATACGCACCCTGGCCGTCGCCGTCGCCGTCACCACGGCCGCCACCGGTCTGGCGGGCACGGCCTTCGCGGATCCGTCCGCGGGGGACGCCCAGGCCACCACGGCGACCGCCGGCGCGCAGGCCACCGCCGTGGTGCGGGCCGCCCGCACCGCCGCCTTCGCCCACGCCCCGGCGACCGGCGTCGGCCAGGACGACGAGCTGCAGGCGCAGGACGTCATGATCGACCCCGAGGGCGCGCGCCACGTCCGCTTCGTCCGCACCCACCAGGGCATGCCGGTCCTCGGCGGCGACCTCGTCGTCCACCTGACGTCGCGGCTCGCGTACGCGGGCGTGACCCGCGCCGCCGGCCATGCCGTGACGCCGGCCACCGTCACCGCCGAGCTGACCGCCCGCCAGGCGGAGCAGAAGGCCGCCGCCGTCGCCCAGGGCGACGCCCAGACCGCCGAACTCGTGGTCGACGCCCGCTCCGGCGCCTCCGCCCTCGCCTACCAGGTCCAGGTGACCGACAGCGACACCACCGAGGCCGGCGGCTCCCGCACGGTCGTGGTCGACGCCGTCACCGGCAAGGTGCGCAGCAACACGCCCGACAGCGACGAGTTCCTCTCGCCCCGACTGCTCGACACCCTGCGCGAGCGCGGCGAGACCCTCGACCCCGCCACCGGCACCGCCCCGCAGAGCGCCGGCCTCACCGCCGTGGCGCCGTCCTCGGCCGCCGCCCGCTACCCCGCCACGGCCACCGGCACCGGCAGCTCGCTCTTCGTCGGCAAGGTCCCGCTCACCACCACCCGCACCGCGCGGACCAGCTACCTGCTGAAGGACCCCACCCACTGGGGCACCGAGACGCGCGACGCGAAGAACAAGGAGCTGGAGAACTTCGCCCGCGGCACCAAGTTCACCAGCAGCACCAACAAATGGGGCAACGGCGCCGTCTCCAGCCGCGCCAGCGCCGCAGTCGACGCCCAGTACGGCATCACCAAGACCCTGGACTTCTACAAGAAGACCTTCGGGCGCAAGGGCATCGAGAACAACGGCAAGGGCGCCCGCGCCATGGTCCACTTCGGCACCAAGGTCGCCAACGCGTTCTGGGACCCGACCTGCGACTGCATGCTGTACGGCGACGGCGACGGCGACATGTTCAAGAAGCCCCTCGTCGTCCTGGACGTCACCGGCCACGAGCTCACCCACGGCGTCGTGGACGCGACCGCCCGCCTGGAGCCCACCTACGTCGACGGGGACGGCAACCAGTACGGCGAGCCCGGCTCCCTGAACGAGTCCCTCGCGGACATCTTCGGCTCCAACGTCGAGTTCAGCGCCAACAACCCCAAGAACCCGCCGAACTACCTCATCGGCGAGAAGCTGGGCCTCGACCAGACGTTCCTGCGCCGCCTCGACAAGCCGTCGCTCGACGTGCTCGAGGGCACGATCGACTACTGGTCGCCCCAGACGTACAGCGCCGAGGTCCACGCCGGCTCCGGCGTCTCCTCGCACGCGTACTACCTGCTCGCCGAGGGCAGCGGCGTCAAGAAGATCGGCGCCGTCACCTACGACTCGCCGACCTACAACGGGGCCACGGTCACCGGCATCGGCCGTACCAAGGCCACCGCGATCTACTACCGGGCCCTGACCCGCTACATGGTCTCCTCGACCGACTTCCACGGCGCGCGCACCGCGACCCTGAAGGCGGCCAGGGACCTGTACGGCCAGGACAGCACGGAGTTCAAGACGGTGAACAAGGCCTGGGCCGCCGTCAACGTGACCTCCGCGAACGTCCCGCCCGCCGTCCGCTGACGGCGCCCCCGGGACGCGGGACGCAAGGACGCCAGGACACCTGAGGCCGGCGGGTCAGCCGGACCCGCCGGCCTCAGGCGCGAGCAGTCCCTCGCGATGGGCGATCGCCACCGCCTCCGTACGGCTCGCCGCGCCCACCTTGGCGAGGATGTGGGAGACGTGCACGCTCGCCGTCTTGCCGCTGATGAACAGCTCCTCGCCGATCTGCCGGTTGCTGCGCCCGAGGGCGAGCAGACGCAGCACGTCCTGCTCCCGGGCGGTGAGCGAGGCCGACCGGTCCGCGGCCGACGGCGCGGAGTCCGCGAGCCGACCCCGGCGGATCAGGGCGTCCACCCGCTCCAGCAGAGGAGCCGCGCCCAGTCGTACGGCGGTCTCCCGGGCGGCGTGGGCCTCGGCGGCCGCCTCCTCGCGCCGTTCGGCCGCCAGCAGGGCCTCGGCGCAGCGCAGTCGGCAGCGCGCCCGTTCGTAGGCGTCGCCGTAGTCGAACGCGGCCACCGCCTTCGCCCAGGCCGTCGCGTCCGGACCGACGGCGGCCCAGGCCCGCTCCGCTTCGGCGCGGGCCAGCCAGGCGCGCCCCTCCGGGCCCTGCGGCAGGCCGCTCTGGCCGTGCAGGGCCACCGTCCTCGCCGACTTCAGCAGGTCGTCCGCGGTGGCCGACCAGTGGCGGGCCGCCGTCTCGTCGCCGGTGCGCCGCGCCTGCGCGGCCGCGTCGGCGACCGCCGAGAGGGCCAGCGCGGCGAGCCGGACGGTGACGTCGGGGAGCGTCCCCGCGTCGTCGGTGAGAGCTTCGACGGAGGACCGCATCCGGGCCACCGCCGCCTCGGCGTCGCCCCGCAGCGCGGCCGCGTCGGTCAGCACGATGCCCGCGACGAGCGTCGCCATCCAGTCGAAGGGCCCCTCCGTCAGCGCCAGGGCCCGCTCGACGACGCCCGGCTCACCGCGCGCCAAGCCGACCGACAGGGCGGGACCGACCGTGTAGCCGCCGGCCGAGGGCAGCACGGCCTGGTCGACCGACGCCGTCCGTACGCACTCGTCCCAGCGGCCCAGCGTGTAGAGCAGCAGCAGATGCAGATACCGCATCTCCAGGGGATAGGGCGAGGACAGCAGACCCGCTCTGCGGGCCCGGTCCAGGCCCTCGGCCAGCCAGGGCAGGGACTCCTCCAGCTCCCCGGCCTCGTAGGAGCCGATGGCCAGGTTGAACAGGGCGCGCATCTCCACGGGCGCGTTGCCTGCACGCCGGGCCAGCTCACGGGCCTCCTTCAGCCGGTCGCGGGCCGCGGGAGAACGGCGGCCGTCCCCCTCCACGGTGGCCAGCGAGATCAGCAGGTCGGCCCGGGCGTCCGCCAGGTCCAGCCGCTCGGCGACGGCCAGGGCCTGGTGGGCGACGCGCAGTGCGGTCTCGGAGTCGCCGACCTGACGTGCCGCCAGGACATGCGTGGCCGCGGCCCACACCCACGTCGGGGACGGCGGCTCGGCGGGGATCATGGCCAGCGCCTCGCTGCTGTAGCCGAAGGCGGCGCTGAGACTGTCGACGCCCATGAGGGTGCCGGCCAGCGTGTACCGCACGCGTGCGGCCAGTTCGGAGTCGGTGTCCCGGCCCACGCCCGCGAGAGCGGCCCGGGTCAGGGAGACCGCGCGATGCGCCTCCCCTGCATGTGCGGCCGCCGCCGAGGCGCGCAGCATCAGCGTCACCCGGTCGCTTCCCTCGCCGGGCGGCCGGGACGACGGATCCACCGCCGGCCACAGGTCGAGGGCGGCCTCCAGGTGGTGCAGCTCCTCGGCGGGCGCGCCGACCCGGCGGGCGTGGTCGGCTGCCTCCAGCGAGGCGGCGAGGGCCTCCACCGGGTCGTGGCTCTCGCGGTAGTGGTGGGCGCGCTCCGCGGCCGTCTCCGGGCGCCGGCCCCGTCCGGCGAGGAGCCGCGCGAACGCCCCGTGCAGCCGCCCCCGTTCACCCGGGAGCAGATCCGCGTACACCGCCTCGCGGGCGAGCGCGTGCCGGAAGGCGTACGTGTCGTCGGCGCCGGAGACGAGCAGCTGACGGCCGACGGCCTCGCGCAGCGCCGTCTCCAGCTCCTCCTCGGGCAGTCCGACCGCGTCCCGCAGCAGGTCGTGCTCGACGCGCCGTCCGGCGACGGCCGCCGTGCGCAGCACCTGCTGGGCGGTCTCGGAGAGCTGCTCCACGCGGATGAGGAGGAGGTCGGCCAGCCCGCTGGGCACCCCGCCCGCCGCCGGGTCCGTGGCGGCGAGCAGCTCCTCCGCGTAGAAGGCGTTGCCCTCGGCGCGCTCCACGATCCGGCGCACCGTCGCCTCCGGCAGCGGACGCTCCTCCAGCGCGCGCACCAGCCGGGTCACCTCGGCGTCCGCCAGGGGCCGCAGCTCCAGCCGGTCCACGGCCGGCAGCCGCACCAGCTCGGCCAGCAGCGGACGCAGGGGATGGCGGCGGTGCAGGTCGTCCGCGCGGTAGGAGGCCAGCACCGCCAGCCGGTGCGCCGCGCCGCCGGCCGGCCGTTGCAGCAGGCCCCGGCTGAGCAGGAAGCGCAGCAGGTCCCGGGAGGACTGGTCGGCCCAGTGCAGGTCCTCCAGGACGAGCAGCAGCGGCGCGACCTCCGCGAGGTCGGCGAGCAGGCCCGCCATCCCTTCGAACAGCCGCAGCCGGTCTCCCTCACCGCCTGAGCGCGTGGGGGGACCGCCATCCTCCCGTACGGCGTCCGTGCCCGCGCCCAGCAGTCGGTCGACCACCGGATGCGCGGCGAGCGCGGCCGTGCACCGCTCGTCGGCGGCGAGCACGCTCAGAATCTCCGTGAACGGCAGATAGGGCAGTCCGACGTCGCCGAGGTCGACGCAGTGCCCGGTGAGCACCGTCATGCCCGAGCGCGCGGCCCGCGCGGCGACCTCGTCCAGCACCCGCGTCTTGCCCACCCCGGCGTCCCCGGCGACCAGCACCGCGCGTGCCTCACCGTCCCGGGCGCGCTCGAGCACGCCGAAGAGCCGGGCGAGTTCCTCGTCCCGGCCGATGAACGGAGTGGCGAACACGGTCTGCGGCACGGCTCCATCCTGGCACGCGGCACTGACACCGACGGCTGCGACCAGGAACGGAGCCCTGCCGGACCGGTCTCAACGGCGCAGCGACCGCGCCCAGTCCGCCGGCACCCGCCCGGCCGGCCCCGGCACCGACTGGTCCGCCGGGTGGCTGACCGGAGGGGCCAGCTCGGGCCCGGACTCGTACAGCTCGTCGGTGGAGTAGTCCCAGAACCACTCCTCGCCCGGCTCGAAGCTGCGCACCAGGGGATGCCCGGTCGTCTTGTAGTGGCCGGTGGCGTGCTGGGCGGGGGAGGAGTCGCAGCAGCCGACGTGACCGCAGGTCGCACAGCGCCGCAGATGGAACCACCAGCCGCCGGCCGCGTCGCAGTCCACACAGCCGCTGCCGCTGGGCGGGACGCTCGGGTCGATGGCGTTGCCGTCGGTCATGCGGGCTCCTCGGCGTTCAGGGCGGTCTCGGCGTTCACGGGGGTCCCGGCGTCCCGGACGGACTCGGACTCGGACTCGGAGTCGGGTTCGGCGGCGGTGAGCGGCAGCAGGACCTGGAAGCGGGTGTCGCCCGGCGCGGAGTCGACGTGGAGTTCGCCGTGGTGCTTGTTGACGACGATCCGCCAGGAGATGTCCAGACCGAGCCCGGTGCCCTCGCCCACCGGCTTGGTGGTGAAGAAGGGGTCGAAGATACGGCTGCGGATGTCCGGCGGGATGCCCGGCCCGGTGTCGCGGAACTCCACCAGCAGCCGGTCGCCGTCCAGCGCCGTCCGCACGGTCAACGTGCCCTCCCCGCCGGTGCTGTCGATGGCGAAGACGGCGTTGTCGACGAGGTTGGTCCACACCTGGTTGAGCTCCGCCGGGTAGGCCGGGACCTCCGGGACCGTACGGTCGTATTCCTTGACGACCTCGATGCGCTGCCCGATCTTTCCCGACAGCATCAGCAGGGTGCTGTCGAGGAGTTCGTGGACGTCGACGACCCGGTAGGGGGCGCGGTCCAGCTGCGAGTACTGCTTGGCGGCGTCGACGAGGTGCGAGATACGGGTGGTGGAGTCGCCGATCTCGTCCATCAACAGCTCGGTCTCGACCGTGTAGTTGAGCCACCCGATCGCGTTCGGCAGGATGTCCGCGTCCACGGCCGCCGCGACCTGCTCCAGCCAGTCCACGTCCAGCCCCGCCTGCACGAAGACCGGCGCGATCCGCCAGCCGTCCGTGATGTCGTGGTCGTCGAGCCAGTCGGTGAGCGTGTCCTCCCGGTCGGAGGCCTCCAGGGGGCTCAACACCGGTGCCTTGGCGACCAGTTCGGCCGTGCGCTCCTGGATCTCGACCAGCCGGGCCAGCGCGTCCGGGTCGTATCCGCCGGACGCGATGATGCCGAGCTTGTGCCGCATCTTCGCCACCCGCTCGCGCAGCGTGGCGGTCGCGCGGACCGCCGCCGCGGCCGGGTTGTTGAGCTCGTGGGTGAGGCCGGCCGACAACGAGCCCAGGGCCAGCAGCCGTTCCCGCTGGCCGATGGCCCGCTGGGCGTTCTTCGAGCCGAAGAAGAGGCCCTCCAGCAGATGTGCGGCCATCGGGAACCACTCCCGCATGACGGCCGAGAACGACTCGGCGGGCAGCACGAAGAACCGCGTCGGCTCCGTCACCCGCATCGAGTTGTTGTAGACCTGCGGCACCCGGTCCCCGAGATACGCGGTCATGGCCCCCGAGTACACCCCGCGCTGCGAGGTGCGGTTCACCTCGATGTCGTCCGCGCCGACCCGGCGGGACAGCACGACGGCGCCCTCGATCATCACGTAGAAGCAGGTCGCCGGCTCGCCCTCGGCGTACACCGGACCGGGCTCGAAGAGCTCCACCCGGCCCTCGCTGCACAGCCGTCCGAGCTGCTCGGGGGAGAGCTTCTCGAACAGGAACAGCGCCCCGACCTCGGCGGGGCTGCACGGCATCAACCGCCCGCTCATGACTGCTCCAGATACCGGTGGACGAGCATCACGGCCATGGCTCCCTCTCCTACGGCGGACGCGACGCGCTTGGCGGACTCCGCGCGCGCGTCGCCCGCCACGAACACGCCGGGAATGTTGGTCTCCAGGTGGTACGGCGGCCGGTCCAGCTCCCAGCTCGCCGGCGGCCGCCCGTCCGGCGTGAGGTCGGGCCCGGCCAGGATGAAGCCGCGCTCGTCGCGCAGCACGGCGCCGTCCAGCCAGTCGGTGAGCGGGGCCGCGCCGATGAACACGAACATCCACTGCGCGTCCACGAGTTCACTTGCGCCGCTGTCCACGTCCCGCAGTGTCAGCTGCTCCAGCCGGCCGGAGCCGTGCGCGGCGTCGACGACCGTGCGGGTGCGCACGGTGATGTTGGGCGCCTCCTCGATCTGCTGGATCAGGTAGTACGACATCGACGCGGCCAGGGACTCCCCGCGCACCAGCAGCGTGACGGACTTGGCGCCCTTCGCCAGGTGCATCGCCGCCTGTCCGGCCGAGTTGGCGCCGCCCACGATGTACACGTCCTGCCCCTGGCAGGCGGCCGCCTCGGTGAGCGCCGACCCGTAGAACACCCCGCAGCCGGTCAGGTCGTCGCAGCCCGGGGCCGCCAGCTGCCGGTAGGACACGCCCGTCGCGAGGATCACGCTGTGCGCGGCCACCGCCGAGCCGTCCGAGAACCGGACCACCCGCGCCGATCCGTTGACCTCCAGGCCCGTCACCTCGCGCGCGGTGAGGATCTCGGCCCCGAACTTGGCGGCCTGCCGCCGCGCCCGGTCGGTGAGCTGCGCGCCGGACACGCCGTCGGGGAAACCCAGGTAGTTCTCGATGCGCGAGCTCTGCCCGGCCTGTCCGCCGGTCGCCGACCGCTCCACGAGCACCGTCCGCAGCCCCTCCGACGCCCCGTACACGGCCGAGCCGAGCCCGGCCGGGCCGCCGCCGATCACCACGAGGTCGTAGAACTCGGCCGTCGGCGTCGTCGCCAGGCCCACGCGGGCGGCCAGCTCGGGTGAATCCGGCTCGAGAAGCGGCTCGCCCTCCTGGGTGATCACCAGCGGCAGCCGCTGTCCGTCCGCACCGGCCGCGGCCAGCAGCCGCCGCCCCTCGGGGTCGTCGGCCGAGTACCAGCGGTAGGGCACCTGGTTGCGGGCCAGGAACTCCCGCACCTCCGAGGAGCGCGCCGACCAGCGGTGTCCGACGACCTTGGTGGCGGGCACCGGCCGGTAGTCGCTGTTGCGCCAGGCGTCCAGCAGATCGTCCAGGACGGGGTAGAGCTTCTCCTCCGGCGGGTCCCACGGCTTCAGCAGATAGTGGTCGAGGTCGACGACGTTGATCGCGTCGATCGCCGCGTTGGTGTCGGCGTACGCGGTCAGCAGCACGCGCCGCGCGCCCGGGTACACGTCCAGGGCCTCTTCCAGGAACTCGATGCCGTTCATCTGCGGCATCCGGTAGTCGGCCAGGATCACGGCCACCAGGTCGCCGCGCAGCTTCAGCTCGCGCAGCGCCTCCAGCGCGGACTCCCCGGACTCCGCGCGCACGATCCGGTACGAGGCGCCGTAGCGGCGTCGCAGGTCACGGGCGACGGCACGGGAGACCCCCGGGTCGTCGTCCACGGTCAGGATGACGGTCCGCGCTGTATCGGCGGCCTGTGCCATACGTCTCCACCCCGAGAACGGTCAGAAATCGCGGCACGACGAACCCCGCGCCGGATTCGCCCATCGTATGTTCGATCGCCCCGGTTCGCTCGGAGTCGCCGGGGACGGTGCGCTCCCGGTACAAGGTCGGGGCGCGCAGGGGCAACGCGCGCTTCAGCCGTGCCGAGCCGCGAGCACACAGAACTCGTTGCCCTCGGGGTCGGCCAGCACCACCCAGGACTGCTCGCCCTGGCCCACGTCGACGTGGCGCGCGCCCAGGGACAGCAGGCGGGCCACCTCGGCCGCCTGGTCGTCCGGGCGGAAGTCCAGGTGGAGCCGGTTCTTCACCGACCTGCTCTCCTCGACCGCGACGAAGAGGAGGCCGGGGAGCCGGTCCGGGGCGGGTCTGATCTCGTACTCGTCGGACGCGTCGTCGACCACGACCCAGCCGAGGGCCGCGGCCCACCAGCGGCCCAGCGCCACCGGATCGGCCGCGTCGACGACTGTCTGTTCCCATTCCAGACTCATGCGCTCCAGCGTAGTGAAGACTGGCCGGGTACGGATGATCTTTACGCAGGGAGGCCACGGGATGACGAGCCCGATCACGGCAGGGGTCGACGGGACGGACGAGAGCCTCGCCGCGCTGGCCTGGGCGGCGCGCGAGGCCGTCCGGTGCGAGCGGGAGCTGCGGGTGGTGCACGTCTGGCGGTTCCAGCCGGACGCGGCGGCCGACGTCGCCGACCGGGACGCGCAGGAACGGTGGGTGTGGCACTCCGTACGGAAGGCGGTGACGGAGGCCGCCGAGCGGCACCCCGGACTTCCGGTCACCACCGACGTCCTGGAGGGCCCGGCCGTGGAGACGCTGGTCGCCGCCGCTGCCGAGGCCCACACCCTGGTCCTCGGCTCGCGCGGGCACGGCCCGTTCGTCGGGTTCCTGCTGGGCTCGGTCGGCCAGGGGGTGATCGCCGAGGCCGCGCGCCCGGTGGTCCTGGTCCGGGCCGGCGACCGGCCGTCGTCCGAGGCGGCGGGCCGGGAGATCGTCGTCGGCCAGCAGGGCGAGCCGGAGGACAGCGCCCCCGCGCTGCGGTTCGCGTTCGAGACGGCGGCGGCCCGCGGCGCGTCGGTCCGGGCGGTACGGGCCTGGACGCTGCCGCCGGTGTTCGCCTACAGCCCCGGTTCGCTCAAGCTCCTCGACGACGCCGGCGGCCCGGAGCCGTTCGAGAAGAAGGCGCTGGCCGAGGCCGTGGCGCCGTGGCGGGAGCGGTTCCCGGACGTGCCGGTGGTCGAGCACGTGGAGATGGGCAGCGCGGGGCAGGTGCTGCTGGCGGTGGCCGGGCGGGCGCAGCTCATGGTGGTCGGCCGCAGGGTCCACCGCACGGCCGTGGGCGCCCGCATCGGCTCCGTCGCACACGGCGTCCTGCACCACGCGGACTGCCCGGTCGCCGTCGTGCCCCACGACTGACCCACCGGGCCGACCCGTTCCGCCTGTTCCGGCCTGTTCCGGTCTACTCCGGGACGGTCGGCTCCAGGGTCTCCCGGGCCTTGGGCAGGATCTTCTCGATGTAGTCCTCGACCGCGGTGTCGAGCCCGATGTCGTGCTGCGCGTGCTCCGACAGGTACCAGCGGTGTTCGAGGAGCTCGTGGTAGATCTCCGCCGGGTCCATGGAGCCGCGCAGCTCGAGCGGCACGGCGCGCACGGTGGGCCGGAAGACGTCCCGGACCCACCGGTGCGCCAGCACCTCGGGGCGGGCCGCGAGCGGGTCGCCGGGCGCGTAGTCGTCCTGGGTCGCCATCCAGCTCTCCAGGTCGTTCAGCAGCCGCCGGGCCTGGTTCTCCTCGGCGTCCAGTCCGGTCAGCCGCAGCAGCTGCCGCTGGTGGTGGCCGGCGTCGACGACCTTCGGCACGAAGGTGACGGTGTCGCCGTTGGCGGAGTGCTCGATCTGCATCTCGGCGACGTCGAAGCCCAGCTCGTTGAGCCGGCGGATCCGGCGCTCGATGTACTGGTACTTGCCCGCCGGGTACACCGAGACGCGGGTTAGCTCCTCCCACAGCTCCCCGTAGCGGCCGCAGATCTCCATGCCGAACTCGATCGCGTCCACCGACGGGTGCAGCGCCCCGGACGCCTCCAGGTCGAGCAGCTCGCCGCTGATGTTGACGCGGGCGAGGTCCAGGTCGTACTCGCGCTGGCCGGTGCTCAGCTGCGGGTGCAGGTCGCCGGTCTCGGCGTCGACGAGATAGGCGGCGTAGGCTCCCGCGTCCCGCCGGAACAGGGTGTTGGACAGCGAGCAGTCGCCCCACGCGAACCCGGCGAGGTGCAGCCGCACCAGGAGCACGGCGAGCGCGTCCATCAGCCGGTGCATGGTCGCCGGCCGCATGGTCGTCTCGAACATCGAGCGGTACGGCATCGAGCCGCCCAGGTGCCGGGTGACCAGCACCGACTCCAGGGCGTCGCCGGCGTCGTCGGCGCGGCCGGTGACGACGGCCAGCGGGTCGACGGCCGGGATGCCGAGCCGGTCCAGATCGCGCAGCAGCTCGTACTCGCGCAGCGCGGGCCGCTGGGCGAGCTCCTTGACGGCGATCACCTCGTCGCCGGCCCGGGCGTAGCGCACCACGTGACGGGAGATGCCGCGCGGCAGCGGGACGAGGACCTCTTCGGGCCACTCCTCCAGGGGCAGGTGCCAGGGCAGCTCCAGCAGGAGTGCCGGATGCTCCGGGTTGGTGGCGCTGATCTGCAAAGCCATGGCCTGACCTTAGACGGCGCGTTCGCGGGCCTGCTGAGCGGCCGCCCGCACGGACCCCTGGTGGAGGGGCCCGTGCCCGGGCAGCAGCAGCTCGGCCGACAGTCCCTCGATGACGTCCAGCGACGCCACGGCGCGGGCGCGCTCGTGGTGGAACATGTCCGGCAGCAGCTGTGGTCCCTGGAGCCGGGAGGTCGGATGGCCGCTCACCAGGGCGTCGCCGGAGACGACGATGCCCGCCTCGGGGAGGTGGAACACCGTGTGGCCGCTGGTGTGGCCGGGCGTGTGCACGGGCACGGGCCGGCCGGGGAGGTCGAGCGGGCCGTCCGCCGTCGGGAACGCCTCGGGCGCGGTGACCGGGTAGGGCGCGACGCCGTCGGAGCGCAGCACGTGCACCATCCAGGGCAGCACACCGGGCCGCCAGATGTTCCCCAGCACCTGGCCGACGGTCACCTGCTGGAGGAACTCCCGCCGGGCGTGCGGCACTTCGGCCTCGTGGAGGTAGACCGGGGTGGCGTAGGTCGAGCGCAGGTGCTCGGCGGAGCCCAGGTGGTCGTTGTGGGCGTGCGTGATGAGGACGGCCGTGACCGCCTCCGGCGAACTGCCCACCGAGGCAAGGGAGTCCAGGACCCGCTGCCGGTCGCCGGGGTAGCCGGTGTCGATCAGGGTGACGGCGTCCCCGTCCTTGAGGATCACCCAGTTGGTGTTGCCGCCGTGCACCAGGTAGGTGCCGTCCGCCACTTGCCGTACGTCTGCCCGCATGGCCGTCCCATGTCGTGAGGTTCGTGCTCGACGGGGACAGCAAAGCAGATCACCGGGAGGAAACGGAGGGTGGGGCTCCACGCATCCCGAACAGGAACCTCGTCACCAGGCCGAGGACGACGAGGCCGCGCAGGACGTCCAGTTCGGTTCGGCGCACCGGTTCGGCGGTCATGAGACCTCAACGTACGTACCCCTGGCGGGCAGGTGAACGGGTACCGGCGACTCCGTTTCAGCGCACCCCGCGCGGCCGGTACTGGACGCTGATGCGCGGCCCCGAGGCACGGGCCGACTTCGGGACGCAGTGCTCCCAGGTCCGCTGGCAGGAGCCGCCCATCACGATCAGGTCGCCGTGCCCGAGCGGCCGCCGCACCGTCTCGCCGCCGTGTCCGTGCATCGGGCGCAGCAGCAGATCCCGGGGCGCCCCCACGGAGAGGATCGCCACCATGGTGTCCTCCCGGGCGCCCCGCCCGATCCGGTCGCCGTGCCAGGCGACGCTGTCCCGGCCGTCGCGGTAGTGACACAGACCGGCCGTCACGAAGGGCTCGCCCAGCTCGTGGGCGTAGTGCGTGGAGAGCGCGTCGCGCGCCTCGGCCAGCACCGGGTGCGGCAGCGCGTCGTCCGCACCGTAGTAGGCGAGCAGCCGTGGTACGTCCACGACCTGGTCGTACATCTGACGGCGCTCCGCGCGCCACGGCACGTCGGCGACCAGCTGTTCGAACAGGGCGTCGGCGCCGCTGAGCCACCCGGGCAGCACGTCGATCCAGGCGCCGGAGCCCAGTCCGGTGCGGCGGATCCCGTCGAGGGGGCCGAGGCGGAGCTGGTCGGCCTGGTCGAAGAGGGAGCCCTGGAGGTGCACGGTCATGGATCCAGCGTACTCCTTATTCGAATACGCGTTCCAATCTGTCATGTTCCGATCCGTCGTGTTCCGATCTGGATCCAGCTCTTTGGATGCATCCGTGTATCGGATACATTCATGTATCGAACGGAGGGCGGACATGGTGGCGGAGGCGGTGACCAAGCGCGTGACCAGGCGTCGTGTCCGCACGCGGGCCAATCTGCTGGACGCGGCGTTCGCCGTGTTCGCGGCCAAGGGATTCGGCCGGGTCTCCATCGAGGAGGTCTGCGAGGCCGCCGGCTACAGCAGGGGCGCCTTCTATTCGAACTTCGGCAGCCTGGACGAGCTGTTCTTCGCGCTCTACCGGGAGCGGGCCGACCTCATCGCCGAGCAGGTGGCCGGCGCACTCGCCCTCGACGGGCCGGACCTCGACGTCCCCGCTGCCGTGGACCGGGTCACCGAAGTGCTGCTCCTCGACCTGGACTGGCTCCTGGTGAAGACCGACTTCCTGGTGCACGCGGCCCGGGACGCCGCCGTCGCGCAGACCCTGTTGGCCCACCGGGCGCGGCTGCGGCAGGCGATCGCGGACCGGCTCGCCCGGGCGCGGGGCCTCGCCGAGCTGCCCGCAGCGCTGGGCGACATCGACGGCGCGGCGTACGCCGTGGTCGCCGCGTACGACGGAGTCACCACCCAACTGCTGCTGGACAAGGACGTCGAGCGCGCCCGTGTCTGGCTGAAGCACCTACTCACCGCCCTGCTGACCGACGGCAGCGGCACCACCGAATGAGGAAGGCAACGGACGCCATGGACGCGGACGTCATCGTCGTCGGAGCGGGCCTCGCGGGCCTGGTCGCGGCGCACGAACTCACCAGCAGGGGCCGGCGGGTCGCCCTGGTCGACCAGGAGAACGCCGCCAACCTCGGCGGCCAGGCGTTCTGGTCCTTCGGCGGGCTCTTCCTCGTCGACTCCCCGGAGCAGCGCCGCCTCGGCATCAAGGACTCCTTCGACCTCGCCTGGAACGACTGGCAGGGCAGCGCACAGTTCGACCGCACCGACGACGAGGACTCCTGGGCGGTGCGCTGGGCGCGCGCCTACGTCGAGTGGGCGGCGGGGGAGAAGCGGACCTGGCTCGCCGGGCACGGGATCTCCTTCGTGCCCACCGTCGGCTGGGCCGAGCGCGGCGACCTGCGCGCCGACGGGCACGGCAACTCCGTGCCCCGCTTCCACGTCGCCTGGGGGACGGGTACGGGCGTCGTCGAGCCGTTCGTCCGGTACGCCAAGCAGGCCGCCAAGGACGGACTGCTGACCTTCTACCACCGCCACCGGGTCGACGCCCTCGTCGTCGAGGACGGCGCCGCCCGCGGCGTGCGCGGCACCGTCCTCGCCGCCGACGACTCCGCGCGCGGCGTCGCCTCCAACCGCGACCCGATCGGCGACTTCGCACTGACCGCCCAGGCCGTGGTCGTCACCAGCGGCGGCATCGGCGCCGACCACGACATCGTGCGGCGCTACTGGCCCGAGCGGCTCGGCACGCCCCCGGCCGAGATGGTCACCGGCGTCCCCGCCTACGTCGACGGCCGGATGCTCGACATCAGCGCCGAGGCCGGCGTCCGGCTGGTCAACCGCGACCGCATGTGGCACTACACCGAGGGCATCCAGAACTGGGACCCCATCTGGCCCGGCCACGGCATCCGCATCCTGCCCGGCCCGTCCTCCCTGTGGTTCGACGCCCTCGGCCGCCGGCTGCCCGACCCTTGCCTGCCGGGCTACGACACCCTCAACACGCTCAAGCACCTGCGCACGACGCAGGACATCGCCGAGTACGACCACTCCTGGTTCATCCTCACCCGGAAGATCGTCGAGAAGGAGTTCGCGCTCTCGGGCTCCGAGCAGAACCCTGACATCACCGCCAAGGACCGCAAGGCCGTGCTGCGCGACCGGCTCCTCGGCAAGGGGGCGCCGGCGCCGGTGCAGGCCTTCCTCGACCACGGGAAGGACTTCGTCATCGCGGACACCCTCGACAAGCTCGTCGAGAAGATGAACACGCTGACCGAGAAGGCGCTGCTCGACGTGGACGAGCTGCGCCGCCAGATCCAGGCCCGCGACCTGCAGATCGCCAACCCCTACTCCAAGGACTCCCAGGTCCAGGGCATCCGCAACGCCCGCCGCTACATCGGCGACCGGCTCGGCCGCGTCGCGACCCCGCACCGGATCCTCGACCCCGAGGCCGGCCCGCTCGTCGCGGTCAAGCTGCACGTCCTCACCCGCAAGACCCTCGGCGGCATCCAGACCGACCTCGACTCGCGCGCCCTCGGCGCCGACGGGCAGCCGGTCGAGGGGCTGTACGCGGCGGGCGAGGTCGCCGGTTTCGGCGGCGGCGGAGTCCACGGCTACAACGCCCTCGAAGGCACCTTCCTCGGCGGCTGCCTCTTCTCCGGGCGCGCGGCGGGACGGGCGGCGGCCAAGCAGACGGGCTGAGCGGGACCTGGTTCAGTCGAGTTCCAGTCGAGTTCTAGTCGAGCAGGCCGAGCAGCACGGCCGCGTGGCTCTCCCCGGGAGTCTTCGCGGCCGTCAGCAGGGTCACCGGCCCCTCGCGGGTCAACGCCCGGACGCGGTCGAGGAGTTCGGCCGCTTCCGGAGCGGCCAGCTCCGCCTCGTAGCGCCGCGCGAACTCCTCGTACGACCCCTCGCCCGCGTGGTACCAGCGGCGCAGCCCGGTCGAGGGGGTCATCGCCTTGGGCCACTCGTCGATCCGGGCCGCGTCCTTGGCGAGGCCGCGCGGCCACAGCCGGTCGACCAGGACGCGTACCCCGTCCTCGGGCTCGGGCGGCTCGTAGACGCGGCGCACGCGGACGCTCATGGGCGGGCCTCTCCGGGGCAGGGGCGGTGGTGTCGAGCGTAGGCCCGCCGCGCCCGCCGCTGCCGTACGGCTTGACCTGAATGGGGAGGAAACCGGGGTGATCAGTCCCTAGTCTGAGGACGCTTGATCACCCGCCACCCCCCCAAGGAGCGCCCGTGATGCAGTCCCGCAGACGTCTTCCCGTCCTGCGCCGCGAAGCCGTCGCCGCCACCGTCCCCGTCATCGTGGGGTCGTTGCTCGCGATGGCCGGTCCCGCTGTCGCGGCCGGCCCGACGGGAGCGTCCGGCGTCGGCGACCCCTACTTCCCGCTCGCCGGAAACGGCGGCTACCACGTCTCCCACTACGGTCTGACGCTCGGTTACGACCCGGGCAGCCGTCACCTCACCGGCAAGGCGGTCCTCACCGCCCGCGCCACCCAGCGGCTGACCCGCCTCGACCTCGACTTCAAGGGCCTGAAGATCACCGGCCTGACGGTCGACCACGTCAAGGCCGTCTACAAGCGCGACGGGCAGGAACTCGTCGTCACCCCCGCCCGCCCCCTGCGCAAGGGTCAGTCCTTCCGCGTCACCGTCACCTACAACGGCAAGCCGGGCCCGGTCACCGACCCCGACGGCTCGCTCGACGGCTGGATTCCCACCGACGACGGCGCGTTCGTCGCGGGCGAGCCGCAGGGCGCGATGACCTGGTTCCCGGCGAACAACCACCCCCTCGACAAGTCCTCCTACGACTTCACGATCACCGTCCCCAAGGGCCGCACCGCCGTCGCCAACGGCGTCCTGCTCGGACAGAGCACCCGGGCCGGCAAGACCACCTTCCGCTGGCGGCAGACCGAGCCCATGGCCGCCTACCTCGCCACCGCGACCGTAGGAAAGTTCCAGGTCAAGCAGTACACGACCCGCAGTGGCCTCAAGGTCTACGACGCCGTCGACCCGCGCGAGGCCGCGGCCGCCGCACCGGTGCTGAAGAAGCTGCCGTCCGTCCTGGAGTGGGAGAGCAAGCTGTTCGGGCCCTACCCGTACCGCGCCGCGGGCTCCCTCGTCGACCACGCCCCGAACGTCGGATACGCCCTGGAGACCCAGTCCCGGCCGGTGTACGACCGGGCGCCCGACCTGAGCACCCTCGTCCACGAGAGCGCCCACCAGTGGTTCGGCGACTCCGTCTCCCTCACCTCCTGGAAGGACATCTGGCTCAACGAGGGCTTCGCCACCTACGCCGAGTGGCTCTACACGGAGCAGCACGGCGGCGACAGCGCCCAGAAGTCCTTCGACGCGCTGTACGCCCGCCCCGCGACCGACGGCCTGTGGGCGTTCCCGCCCGGCGACCCCGGCAGCGGCGCCAACATCTTCGACACCCCCGTCTACGCCCGCGGCGCGATGACCCTGCACGCCCTGCGCACCGCCGTCGGCGACCGCGCCTTCTTCCGCATCCTGCGCGCCTGGGCGGCCCAGCACCGCTACGGCAACGGCACGACCGCCCAGTTCGAGCGGCTCGCGGAGCGGGAGTCCGGGAAGGACCTCGGCGGCCTCTTCCACACCTGGCTGTACGCCCAGGGCAAGCCCAGCACGCCGTAACGCCCGAACCGGCCCGGGAAACCTGACGAGTTCCACATACCTGTCGGTCATGGTCGACTCATGATCACGCACCGACCCCGGGCCGCCGTGCTGCTCGCCGCGTCCCTTCTGCTCACGGGATGCGGCGGCGGCGCCACGGCCGCCTCCGGACCGGCGACCGCCGCCGCTGCCCCCGAGGCCTCCGCTGCCTCCGCGACGCCGGGCGCGCCCGCGCCCTCCCTCTCCCTCGAGGTCGCGACCCGACAGATACCGGGCCTGGGGCCCAGGACGCTGGCCGCGGTGCCGTCCGGGGCGCGGCAGGCGGTCGTGGTGACCGGGCAGGGCAAGAACTCGCCGCGCTCCACCGTCGTCCTGTACCGGCGCACCGAGGCCGGCTGGCAGGCCGGGGAGAGCTGGCCCGCGCACAACGCGCTGCGCGGCTGGAGCGACCACCACATGGCCGGCGACCTGCACTCGCCCATCGGCGTCTACGGCCTCAGCGACGCCGGCGGGCTCCTGCGCGACCCCGGCACGAAGCTGCCGTACGACCACGGCGTCGGCTTCACGGCGCCCGGCACCGGGTTCGAGGGCGAGTCGCTGGCCGGTTCCTTCGACTATGTGATCGCGATCGACTACAACCGCGAGCCGGGCACCTCGCCCCTCGACTGGACCCGCCCCCTCGGCGCGGGGCGCGGCGGCGGGATCTGGCTGCACGTCGACCACGGCGGCCCCACCCACGGGTGCGTGAGCGTCGCCGAGGAGCACATGAAGGAACTGCTCCTCGCCCTCGACCCCGCCCTCCGCCCGGTGGTCGTCATGGGCGACCATGCCTCTCTGGCCCGCTGAGAAACCGTGCCCGTCGAAGAACCGTGCCCGTCGAATAACCGTGCCCGTCGAGAGAACGTGCCCGTCGAGAAAGGGAGTCGTCGCGTGTGCGCGCATGTACTGGTCGCCGAGGACGACGCGATGCAGGCCGAACTCATCCGCCGCTCCCTGCTCGCCGAGGGCCACACCGCCACCGTGGTCCACGACGGCCCCGCCGCGCTCGACGCGGCCCGGAGGCTCAGCCCCGACCTGGTCGTACTGGACCTCATGCTGCCGGTGATCGACGGCTTCGGCGTCTGCCGGGCGCTGCGCCGGGACGACGACGTCCCGGTCCTGATGCTCACCGCCCGCGCCGCCGAGGACGACCTCCTGCTCGGCCTCGAACTCGGCGCCGACGACTACATGACCAAGCCGTACAGCCCGCGTGAGCTGATGGCCCGCATCCGGACCGTGCTGCGGCGCAGCGGGCGGGCCGCGAGCCGGCGCGACGATCCGGCCGTGCGCGCCGCCGGACTCGCCGTCGACCCGGAACGGCACGAGGTGACCTGCGACGGCGTGCCCGTGGAGTGCACGCCCGCCGAGTTCCAGATCCTGCTCACCCTGGCAGGCGAGCCCGAACGGGTCTTCTCCCGGCGGCAGTTGCTCCAGTGCACCCGGGGCTTCGACCGGTCCTCCACCGAACGGGCCGTCGACGTGCACATCATGAACCTGCGCCGGAAGATCGAGGCCGACCCGCGCCGCCCCGTCCGGCTGCTGACCGTCTTCGGCGTCGGCTACAAGCTCGGCGGAGGCCGCGCGTGAAGCGTGCCCGCGGCCGTACCCGCACCGGCGCCGTCCGGATACCGCTGCACAAACGCCTGCTGGTCCGGCTGCTGTTCACGTCCGTCCTGATCGCCGTGTGCTCGGTTGCCGCGACGGCCTGGCTGGCGGTGGCCACCACCACCCGCGCCCTGAAGGAGGAACAGGGCCAGGCCCTCGCCGACGACATGGACATCCTCGCCCGGCTCAGCGGGTACGCGGCCACGCACCCCGACTGGAGCGGCGTCCAGGCCACCGTCCACGCCCTGTCGGCGAAGACCGGCCGGCGCATCGCCCTGACCACCGCCGACCGCACCCGCGTCGCCGACTCCGCCTCGCACGCCACCGCGCTGCCCCCGCACGCCGCCGCGACCGTCGACCCCCTGCGCACCGACACCTACACCGAGCGCGGCGCGCAGCTCGGCGGGATCGATCCGCGCGTGGTGGGCCCCTATCTGCTGTCGGCCGGGGAGCGCGCCGAGATCGGCGCACTGGCCCGGGCACGGCAACGCTGCCTCGCCCGCTACGGCATCGACGCGACCGTCCACGACACACCGAGCGGTCGGCCGGTCGTCATCGGCACGGACGGCGCCTTCAACTCCCCCTTCGCGGCAGACGACTGCGAGGACGGCAGGCTCGACGCGCCGACCCCCACGGAGGACAAGGCGCTGACCGGGCTCCAGACCCGCGCCCGCAGCTGTCTCACCCGGGCGGGCGTGCCGACCGACCAACCGGTGTTGGCCAGGATCAGCGGCACCGACCGCGGCGTCGTGACCCCCGACTTCGTGATCGAGTACGCCAGGGCGGGCGACGCCAAGACCCAGCGGGCCGTCCAGACCTGCGTCGACGACGCCCGGCGCGCCCAGCTCGACCCGTACGTCGCCCCCGTCGTCGAGCTGTATCTCGGCATCGGGGACGACGGTGGGGCGCCCCGCTGGAACATGTCCCCGGCCAACAAGGCGAAGGTCTTCGGCACGGCCGGCCTGGTGCTCGCCCTCACCGTCGCCGTGTCCGCGGTCGTCGCCACCCGGCTCGTACGGCCTCTGCGCGCCCTGACCGTGGCCGCCCAGCAGCCCCCGGACCAGCACGCGCGCGTGCCCGTCACCACCCGGGACGAGACCGGGATCCTGGCGGAGGCGTTCAACGACCTCGCCGAGCGCCGCGAACGTCTGGAGGCCCAGCGCAAGGCCCTGGTCAGCGATGTCGCCCACGAGCTGCGCAGTCCGCTCACCAACATCCGGGGCTGGCTCGAGGTCACCCGCGACGGCCTCGTCGAACCCGACGCCGAACTGCTCGGCGCCCTGCACGAGGAGGCCCTGGTCCTCCAGCGCGTCATCGACGACCTGCGCGATCTCGCCGCCGCCGACGCCGGCACCCTACGGCTGCACCGCGAGCCCGTGCCCGCCGACGAACTGCTCGCCCAGGTCGCCGCCGCCCACCGCGTCGCCGCCGACACCGCCCGCGTCGCCCTGCGCACCGAGACCGAGGGCACGCCCTGGCTGGACGCCGACCCGGTGCGTCTGCGCCAGGCGCTCGGCAACCTCGTCACCAACGCCGTACGGCACACCCCGCCCGAGGGCACGGTCACCCTGACCGCCCGGCGCGACGGCGAGGCCGACGTCGTCGTCCTGGAGGCCGCCGACACCGGCACGGGCATCGCGGCCGAGGACCTGCCGCACGTCTTCGACCGGTTCTGGCGCGCGGAGAAGTCCCGCAGCCGCCGTACCGGAGGCAGCGGCCTCGGCCTGCCGATCGTCCGTCATCTGGTCGCCGCCCACGGCGGCACGGTGGAGGCCGCCAGCACGCCGGGCGCCGGCAGCGTCTTCACCCTGCGGCTGCCCGCCGCCGCGCCGCCCAAGGACGGCTGAGGTGTGCCGAAGTCACGTTCCCGGCTTCGTCCAGCGAGCGAGCGGGCGTGTCGCCGGCGCTCTTTTGGGGAGCCGGCCACGCGCAGCGGCGGCGGAATGTCCGTCAGGTCGCGTCGGCGGTCTCCACGATGAGCCCCCGGAGGAAGGTGGCGATCGCGGCCTCGAAAGCCTCGGCGAAGGCCGGGTGCATGAACGCCAGGCTCGAGTCGGCCTGGAAGGCGGCGAGCAGCGAGGGGGCGGGACGGCTGCGGGTCCACAGGGCTCCGACGAGGATGATGACCATGTGCGCGGCGCGGAGCGCCCGCTCGTCGTCGAGCTCGGGGAGCAGGTCGTGGAGCCGCGCGGCGAGCCAGCGGATGGCGTCGCGTGAGGACCTCTTGTACCTGGTCGCGACGTCGACGGAGATGTTGTGCTCCAGGATCGCGTGTTGCACGCTCAGCAGTTCGCACAGCATGGGGTGGGCGGCGAACGTAGCGGCCAGCCGTGCCGCGACCTGGCGCGCTCTCACCGGAGCCGGTGCGGACGGGTCGGCCCACTCGGGGAACGTCTCGGCGGTCTCGACCCGGTAGCGGGCGGCCGCCTCGGAGAGCAGGTCGAGCAGCACCGCCTCGCGTGACTCGAAGTAGAGCGTCATGGCGGACTTCGACAGCCCGACCCGGCGGCTGAGTTCGTTGAGGCTCACCGCCGCGACCGGCATCTCGTCCAGCATGCCGGCCGCGGTGTGCAGGATGCTCTGCCGCCGCACTGCGCGCTGCTCGTCGCTCCGTGCGCGATGGAAGGTTGCCACCCCAAGAGGATAGTCGACCGCCGGTCCATTGACTGTGGACCGGCGGTACATTAAGTTCAATGTACCGCCGGTCCACTATTGGCGGGTGAGCGGGTGGAGCGGGTCATGCCATCGCCGACCGAGGGAAGGGACGCGCCATGAAGGCCACGGAGGCTGTCGACCGGGTCGACCCGGACCGGTGGCGGGCCACGCCGCCGACAGAGCGGCTGAGGCTGCTCCGCCTGGTCCAGGCCAACATCGACCGGCACTTCGACGAGCTGGTGGCGGCGGACTGCCATGCGAAGGGCATCGACCCCGCGAACCCGGCCGACGCCCACCAGGTCGGCACGAGCGTGCAGCGCGTCCTGGTGCCGTTGCCCGTGAACGTCGCGGCCGCCATCGACCTGTACGAGGGCCTGGTCCGCGGCCGCCCGCTCCAGCCGCTCGCGGTCACCCCTGCCGGGGACGGCCGCTTCGACGTGCGGGTCTCCCCGCGCGGGAAGGACCGCCTGCTCAACGGCGACCGGACCGACGTGCTGCGCGTCGTCGGCGAGCCTCGCAGGGTGGACCCCTACGCGAAGCCCGGCGGCATCGTGGCCGTGCTCGGGGCGGGGAACGTCGCGTCGTCGTTCGAGATGATCCGGGCCCTCTTCGTCGACGGCTACGTGGTCGTCCACAAGCCGCACCCCCTCAACGAGGACGCAGACCGGGTGTGGGAGAAGGTCCTGCAACCGCTCGTCGACGTCCAAGCCGTCGCCTTCTGCCCTGCCGACGAAGGGCCCGCCCTGACCCGCGACCCCCGCCTCTCGAAGATCTACTTCACCGGCGGGACCGGCTCCGCCAGGGCGATCACGGCGACCACCGACACCGAGCTGGTCTCCGAGTGCGGCGGCAACAACCCGTGCATCGTCGTTCCCGGCGACCGCCCGTGGACCGAGCGGGAGATCCGCCATCAGGCGCTCCAGATCGCCACCATCGTCACGATCAGCGGCGGCTCGATCTGCGGCCGGACGCAGACCCTGGTGACGAGTCGGCACTGGCCGCAGCGGCGGCAGCTCCTGGATGCGATCACCGTCGCCCTGCGGGACCTCACGCCCGGCTCCAGCACCAGCTACCCCGGGGTCGACAAGACCTTCACGGCCTTCCGCGACGCCTATCCGGGCGGGCGGATCGTCCAGCCCGTGGACGGCCGCCCCGCTTCGCAGGTCATGGTGATCGAGGACGTCGGCACCGAGGGCTTCGCCCTCGACCACGAGGCGTTCTGCCAGGTCATGAGCGAGGTGGCGCTCGATGTCGCGCCCGACGCCGGGACGTTCCTTCCCGCAGCGGCGGAGTTCGCCAACGAGAAGCTCCTCGGCACCCTGGCCGCGACGATCCTCATCGACGAGGACACCAGGAAGGCCCACGCGGCCACCGTGGATCGCGCGGTCACAGAACTCCGCTACGGCGCCATCGGCGTCAACACGATGCCGCCGGCGGTGTGGACGAACCCCTATCTCATCTGGGGTGGGAACGAGGAGGGCCGCGAGTTCTTCTCCGGTCGCGGCAACTTCGGCAACCTCCTGGGGTACGAGAACGCCGAGAAGTCGATCGTGGTCAGCGGCTTCACCTCGCCGGGCCACTTGATCATGACGAGCAAGCGGGGCTGGCTCGACCTGTCGGCGCGCTTCGCCCGGTACGCCGTCCGCCCCACGTGGCCGCGGCTGTTCGCCCTCGCCTTCGCCGCGACGCGCGCGGGTTTCCGTCGCGCCGGTTCCTGACACCCCTTCTGTCGCCGTCCGCCAGGACAGACAAGGACATCCCATGAGTGACAAGATCGCCCTGGTCACCGGAGCCTCCTCGGGCATCGGCGAGAGCACCGCCCGCCGCCTCCACGACGCCGCCTTCGTCGTCTACGGCGCCGCCCGCCGCGTCGACCGGATGGCCGCGCTGGCCGCCGCAGGCGTGCGCACGGTCGCCCTCGACGTCACCGACGAGTCCTCGGCCGAGAAGGCCGTCGCGGACGTCCTCGCGGCGCACGGCCGTATCGACGTCCTGGTCAACAACGCCGGATACGGCTCGTACGGCGCGCTCGAAGACGTCGGAAGATGCGCTACCCGACAGGCACCCGGTGGCGCTACGACCGGGTGAGTCGTTTCCCGGCCTGAGATTCGTGGCGGGATCAGGTGAGGACGGCTGAGGGGCACGGTCACTGCTCGCGCAGGCCCCACGGGGAGCCGTACTCCGTCAGCAGGTCGAGGAAGGGGCGGGCCGGGAACGCCTCGGGGCCCAGGACGCCCGTGCCGGTCCACGCGCCGGTGGCGAGAAGTTCGAGGGCGACCACCGGGTTGACGGCCGTCTGCCAGACCACGGCCTGGCTGCCGTACTCGGTCATGGACCACTGGTTGTCGACCACGTGGTACAGGTACACCTCGCGCGGCGCACCGTCCTTCACGCCCCGCACCCAGGTGCCCGCGCACGTCTTGCCGTGCATCAGCTCGCCCAGCGTCGCCGGGTCGGGCAGACAGGCGGCGACGACGTCCCGCGGCGAGACGGCGACCGGCCCCTGCGCGCTCGCCACGGTCACCGGCGCGGTGCGGTCCAGCTCCAGCCGGTGCAGCGTCTTCAGCGTCTCGACGAACTCCCGGCCCAGGCCGTACTTGAAGGTGACCCGGCGCGCGTCCACCCAGCGCGGCACGAGCAGCACCTCCTCGTGCTCCACGTTCACGCACTCCACGGGACCGATGCCCTCGGGGAAGTCGAACACCTCCGGCTCGCTGAACGGCTCGGTGGTGAACCAGCCGCGGTCCGCCTCGTAGACCACCGGAGGGTTCAGGCACTCCTCGATCGTGGTCCAGATGCTGAAGGAGGGCGCGAAGTCATGGCCCTCGACGGTGAGGTTCGCGCCGTCGCGGACGCCGATCTCCTCGATCTCGTCGAACAGCTCGTCGGCGGCGTACCGCGCGAAGACGTCCGACAGACCGGGCTCCACGCCCATGCCGACCAGGGCCAGCGCACCCGCCCGCCGCCAGTCGTCCGCCTCGGCGAACTGCGCGTCGCCGAGCTTGACCCCGCACTCCTCGTACGGCTTCTCCGGGTGCGGCCGGGACAGCGACATCGCCATGTCGACGTAGCGGGCCCCGGCCGCGCGCGCCGCCCCGAACAGGGGCATCACGAAGCGCGGATCGGTGGCGTTGAGCAGCACGTCACAGCGGTGCCGGGCGAGCAGGTCGGCCACCGCCGACCGGTCGCCCGCGTCGACGCGCTCGGCGAGGAACCGCTCGTCGCCGTCGAGCGCGGCGACGGCGGCAGCGGCGCGGGCGGGGTCGTAGTCGGCCACCACCATCGCCTCGAAGAACGGACGCCGGGCGGCGATCCGGGTGATGGCGGTGCCGACGCCGCCGGCGCCCACGAGCAGAACACGCATGACGAGAACTCCCTCGGTCGAAAGGGTGCGAAACAGGGGGCCCTGCCGGAGATACAACGCCTCCGGCGCGCGTAAGGTCAATGGCGTTGGCATAAGGAGCCAGGGGGAGGCGAGGGCTGCGGGAGGGGGAGGTGGGGGGAGGTGGAGGTGGGGGAGCGGAGAGGGGGCAGGGAGGATCAAGGATGCCGAAAGACGTCGTACCGGAAGAGAAGCGGCGCAGGCGGCGGCCCACCCGGAGCGGCACCGTGCTGTCCGAGGGGCTGATCGTCGAGACCGCGCTGCGGATGCTGCGCGAGCACGGCAGCACCGGACTCACCGCCCGCCGGCTCGGACTCGCCCTCGACTGCGACCCCAGCACGCTCTACCGGTACTTCCGGGGCATGGACGAGCTGACCCTCGCCATCGGCGACGCCCTGATCGGGGAGGCCCTGCGCGGCTGGGCGCCGACGGGGGAATGGCGGGCGGACCTGCACGCGATCGGGCTGCGCATCCACACCGCCTACGTCGCCCACCCGCAGGCCGCCCAGCTCACCGCGAGCCGCGTCACCGGCCGGGCCAACGAACTGGCCGCCGACGAGGCCGTCCTGGACGTGCTGCGCACCGCCGGGTTCCCGTTGCCGGACACCGTGCGGATCTACCACGCGTTCATCGACCAGACCCTGGCCTTCGCCGCCCTGGACTCGGCGGCGCTGGCGCTCCCGCGCGCCTCGCAGCGCGCCGACGACGCCATGTGGCGCTCGACCTACGCCCGGCTGCCCGCCGCCACCCACCCCCGGATCGCCGAGGCGGCCCCCCTGCTGTCCACCCGCATGGTCACCAGCGCCTATCCGACGGCCCTGGAGATGCTGCTGGACAGCGCGGAGGCGACGCTGGCGCGGCTCGGTTCCTGAGCCTCGACAGGCTCGGTTCCTGAGGCTGGACAGGCTCGGTTCCCGAGACTGGTCCGGCTCAGTTCCTGAGAGCCGGCGCCGCGGCCTTCGTCACCGCGTCCGCCACCGCCGCCAGCGCGGGCGAGTCGAGCTTCCACTGCTGCCAGTACAACGGGACGTCCAGCGGCCGGTCGGGGGCGAGGGAGACCAGACGGCCCGCGCGCAGCAGGGCGTCCGCCTGCATCTCGGGCACCATCCCCCAGCCGAACCCGGCGGCGACCGCGTCCACGAAACCCTCCGAGGTCGGCACGGCGTGTCGTACCGGACCCGCGCCGGGGCCGTGGCCGCCACGGCGCAGCCGGCGCACGAACGCGTCCTGGAGGTCGTCGCTGCGGTCGAAGACCACGACGGGGGCCTGGGAGAGGGCCTCGGAGAGAGGACCGTCAGAGAGAGGACCGATGGCGAGGGGACGGTCGGTGAGGTGGCGGGCCACGAAGTCCGGGGCGGCGGCGGCCAGATAGCGCATGGTCCCCAGGGCGTGCACGGAACAGCCGGTCACGGCGTCGGGCGACGACGTCACCGCCGCCATCACCAGCCCCTCCCGCAGAAGTTCCGCCGTGCGCGTCTCGTCCTCGCGGTGCAGTTCGAAGCAGAGCTGCGGCTCCCGCGGCACCCGGGCCAGGGCGGGCAGGAACCAGGTCGCCAGGGAGTCCGCGTTCACCGCGACGGTCACCCGCGTCGGCTCACCGGCGCCGCTCATGCCCAGCTCGGACCGCGTGTCGCGTTCCAGCCGGGCAAGCTGCCGGGCGAACCGCACGACGATCTCGCCGGACTCCGTCGGCCGCACCGGCTTGGTGCGCAGCAGCAGGACCCGGCCGGTGCGCTGCTCCAGCGCCTTCACCCGCTGGCTGACCGCGGACGGCGTCACATGCAGCGCCGCGGCCGCCGCGTCGAACGTGCCCTGGTCCACCACCGCGAGCAGCGTCCGCACCTGGTCGAGAGGGAGGTCGAGGGAGAGATCGTTTCTCACATCATCAATCGTACTAATGATACGTAAGAATCTTTAGCTGTACGTCGGGTGATCGTCTCCTTAGCGTGGACGTCATGTCCCCCGCTCTCGCCGCCGCCTTCGCCGGATTCGGCACCGGTCTGTCCCTCATCGTCGCCATCGGCGCCCAGAACGCCTTCGTCCTGCGCCAGGGAGTCCGCCGCGACGCGGTCCTCGCCGTCGTCGGCATCTGCGCCCTCTCCGACGCCCTGCTCATCGCCCTCGGCGTGGGAGGGGTGGGCGCGCTGGTGGTGGCCTGGCCGGGGGCGCTGAGGGCGGTCGGCTGGATCGGCGGCGCGTTCCTGCTCGGCTACGGGGCCCTCGCCGCCCGTCGCGTGTTCCGGCCCGGCGCCGAAGCCCTGCGGACCGACGGGGAGACGGCGGGCTCACGCCGACGGGCGGTGCTCACCTGTCTGGCGCTGACCTGGCTCAACCCGCACGTCTACCTCGACACCCTCTTCCTGCTCGGCTCGATCGCCGCCGACCGCGGCCCGCTGCGCTGGACCTTCGGGCTCGGCGCCGCGTTCGCCAGCCTGTGCTGGTTCGCCGCGCTCGGCTTCGGCGCCCGACTGCTCGGCCGGTTCCTGGTCCGGCCGACCGCCTGGCGGATCCTGGACGGTCTGGTCGCCGCCACGATGATCGCCCTGGGCGTCACCCTCGTCGCGGGAGCCTGACATCCGCGACCTGGCATTCGCGACCTGACGACAGCGACCTGGCATTCGCGACCTGACGACCGTCCCCTGGCATTCGCGATCCGCCGTCCGCAATCCGAGATTGCACGTCCATGGGGGCCGCAACAGCCCAGGAGGTGCTGGGATAGTGACCCTCTGACCCGAAAGATGTAACGAGCAGCCAGGAAGCGCGTGGACACGAGCGAGAGCAGCACGACACCCGAAGCCGACCCCGACCCCGACTCCGAGCCTGATCCCGACCCCGACCCCGAGGCCGGCCCGGGCCCGCAGGGGCGCGCCCGGCGAGGCTGGCGCCGCTGGGCGATGGACACCCGCCCGCTGCGCCGCCCGGCCTTCCGGCGACTGTGGTCCTCGACCATCGTCACGGCCGTCGGCAGCCAGCTCACCGCCGTCGCCGTGCCCAAGCAGATCTACGACATCACCGGCTCCTCCGCCTGGGTCGGCTACGCCAGCCTCGCCGGTCTGGTCCCGATGGTGCTGTTCGCGCTGTGGGGCGGCGCGGTCGCCGACACCGTGGACCGACGCAAGCTGCTGCTGGTCACCAACAGCGGGATCGCCGTCACCTCGGTGCTGTTCTGGCTCCAGGCGGTCTCGGGGCTGGACTCGGTGGCGGTGCTGATGGTGCTGCTCGCCGCGCAGCAGGCGTTCTTCGGCCTCAACGCGCCCGCCCGCAACGCCTCCATCGCCCGCCTCGTGCCCGCGCGTGAACTGGCCGCCGCCAACGCCCTCGGCTCGACCGTCATGCAGACCGGCCTGGTCGCGGGTCCGCTGCTGGCGGGCGCCCTCATCCCGGTGATCGGCCTGCCCGAGCTGTACCTCCTCGACGCCGTCGCCCTGTGCGCGACGCTGTGGGCCGTCTTCCGTCTGCCCGCCCTGCCGCCGCTGAAGACCACGCTCGCCCGGCGCGCCGGGATCCGCGAGATCGTCGAGGGCTTCCGCTACATCTCAGGGCACAAGGTGCTGCTGCTGTCCTTCCTCGCCGACATCATCGCCATGGTCTTCGGCATGCCCCGCGCCCTGTTCCCGCAGCTGGCCGCCGAGACCTACGCCCCCTACGGCGAAGGGCTCGCCCTCGGCCTGCTGTTCGCGGCGATCCCCATCGGCGCGGTGCTCGGCGGACTGTTCTCCGGGACGTTCTCCCGGGCGCGCCGGCACGGCTGGATGGTCATCGGCGCGGTCGTCGCCTGGGGTGCGGCGATCGCCGGCTTCGGGCTGAGCGGCAGCCTGTGGCTCGCGGTGGTGTTCCTGGCCTGCGCCGGGGTCGCCGACATGGTCTCCATGGTGTTCCGCGGGGCGATCCTGCTGTCCGCCGCCACCGACGAGATGCGCGGCCGGATGCAGGGCGTGTTCACGGTCGTCGTCGCGGGCGGCCCCCGCCTGGCCGACGTGCTGCACGGCACCGCGGGCGCGGCCTTCGGCCCCCGCGCGGCCGTCGCCGGCGGCGGCCTGCTGGTCGTCGCCGTCATGCTCACCCTGACGGCCGCCGCACCTGCGCTGCGCCGCTATCGCATCTGACGGCCGACTCCCGCGTCCGAGGTCCGGTCACCGCGTCCGAGGCCCGACGGCCGACGTCGGCTATCCCACCCCGCCGCGCCGGTGCATCCCGTACTGCTCCATCAGTCTGCCCCGGGTCATCTCCAGCCGGGCGGCGAGGATCTCGGCCACGATCCGCACCAGGGAGAGACCGAGCGCGGGCTCCTCCTCGCAGAGCTTCAGCACCGGCTGCGCCTCGAACACGTAGGCGCGCACCGGGCTGAAGGCCTCCGCGCCGAAGTCCCACTGGTACGGCGGGAACAGCCACGACCAGCCGAGCAGGTCGCCGGCGCCGAGGCTGGCGACGGTGACCCGTCGTACGGACGTCACCCGCTGGTCCAGCGAGACCGCGCCGGAGCGGATGACCCAGAAGCGGTCGGCGGTGCCGCCCGCCTCGAAGATCCGGGCGTCCTCGGGGAAGGACACCTCCCGGGCGAGCTCCATCAGCCGCCGGCGCTGCGGCGGGGGAAGGGCGGTCAGCAGTTTTATCGCTTTGGTCATGGCGCGAGGCTCCTCGCCGGCGAGCGGATGCGGTGCATGAGGTCCATGAGGTGCGGGCGATGCGGGCGGTGTTCTCCCCGCAACGGGCCCGGCAGCGGTCCCTGGAGTGTTTTCCCTACCGCCCATTTCATCCGCTGCCAGCGCTGCGGGCACCTCGGCGGAGGGCACTTTCCGGCTGCGGGCAGGAAAAAGCCCTGGCTGGACGGGGGAAGCCAGCCAGGGCCGTCAAGGGTGGAGCACGGAGGAGGGGCGCCCTCGACTCCGGTCACCACGTATGTGTGAACCGTAAACCATTCGCGGAGATTTCGCGTAGCCCTAAGCCGGTCACGTGACCCGTTTCACTCATTCTTCATTCAACTTTCATTCAGCTACCCCTCACCCGTCACTCACCCGTCAGTCACCTGTCACTCACCGCTCCTCCGCTCCTCCGCATGCCGGCCGGGCGTCACTATCTCGTCCAGCACCCGGACCACGGTCTCGTAGGCCAGCACCCGTACGTGCGCGTCGCGCGCCGCCGCCGGGTCGGCCGCTCCCACGCCCTGGCTGAGGGTCCGCCAGGCCAGCAGTTCCTCGTTCGCACAGGTCTTGGCCCGCTGAAGGCGGCGCAGCAGTTCGCCCGAGTCCACGACATCGCTCATGGGCTCCGCGTACCCCACAAAGCCCCTTCCATGACCTGTTCGCGCGGGCCAGGAGAGGCGGGTGCCCGAATCGGAGAGGTTCGCGCCGTCTGACCGCCGTCTCGGTGGGAACACGGACGAGATGAACGAATCCGAGTTCCAGCCCGACGGACGGCCCGTGGACGTGTACCTCGACCTCCTGCGCGTGCGCATGGACAGCGAGGACTACCAGCTGCTGATGAAGGTCGTCGCCCCCGCGCTGCGCGCCCTCGAGGAGCAGCCCCCGGAGAGTCTCGACGTCGCCCTGCACCCGGACACCGACCAGGAGGTGCCCCAGGAGATCCGGGACGAGGCCGCGCTGGTCATCGCCACCGCGGTCACCGGCCGGATGGACAACCGGCTGGTGGAGATCCAGGTCGACGGAACCGGCCCGGTGCGGGTGGTCACCGACGCGGCCACCGCGGACGATCCCGGCCGCCTGGCCGAGATAGCCGGCTGCATCCAACAGCGCCACCAGGTCACGGAGGAGCTGCGCGGCATCGCCGAGGCGAGCGGCCTGTCCACGGACTTCTGACCGCCCGCCCGCCGCCCTGCCGCCCGCTGCTCTCCGTCCGCCCTGGGTCCGCGCTGGGGACGGGTCCGTCACCCTGGCGGTGTCACCGGCACGCCGAGCGGGCGTGCCAGGCCGACGACCGCCTCGTCCAGGCGTTGCAGATGCCGCAGCACCCGGTCGGTGACCCTCCCGTAGCGCGGTGTGCCCGACGCGCCCGGCTTCAGCAGCGAGGCGATGCTCGGCCCGGTCCGCACCGCGGCGGTGCTGTGCTCGTCCGCGACCCGCGCGGCGATCGCCCCGATGTTGTGCAGGATCCGCTCCCCGGCCCTGCGCAGCCGTGGGTCCGCCGCGATCGACGGATGGGTGGGCAGCAGTTCGGCCGTGGCCGCCAGCGAACGCGTGTGATAGGCGCAGGTCTCCAGAAGCGCGACGACGTACCGTGCCGTGTCCCGCCTGGTCCGCAGCGGCGTGACCGGATGCGTCAGCGGCTGCGTGGCCGCCCGCAGGTCCGCCAGCGCCTGGTCCAGGTCCCGGGCCCGGTCCAGCAGATCGGCGGGCGGCCCGCCGCTGAGCTGGTCGACGGCGGCGTCGGCGACATCGCTCAGCCGGTCCAGGACGGTCGTCAGCAGCTCGTTCGTACGGCGGTCCGTGTGCACCGGCAGCACCAGCGCCGCCGCCACCACCCCGCAGGCCGCGCCCAGCGCCGTCTCCTCCACCCGCAGCACGAGCACCGACAGGCTGTAGGTGTGCAGCAGCGTGTACAGCACGCCCAGAGCAGCGGTCACGAAGAACGACATCAGCGTGTAGGACAGCGGCGCGGTGTAGAACATCGCGAACACGCACAGCAGCACCACCGCGAACGCCGTCCACGTGTGATGCCCGACCAGCCCCGCGAGCACGATGCCCGCGACCACCCCCAGCACCGTGCCCAGCAGCCGCCGGTAGCCCTTGACCAGGATCTCCCCGGTGGAGGCCGTGTTCAGGAACACGATCCAGCAGGTCAGCACCGCCCAGTACCAGCGGTGCGCGGACAGGAGCTCGCCGCCGACGATGGCCAGCGACGACCCGACGGCGACCTGCACGGCGGCCCGGGTGGTCGGCCGCCGCAGCCCCGTGGCCTCCTCGGCCGCGCCCTCGGGCTCCCCGACCCCGTCGATGGCCGCGTCCTCCGCGTCCAGCTCTTCGCGTGAGCGGGCCGTCTCCGGGCTGTCGTCCGACTCGTCCTGCGGCCCGTCCAGGGCGATCCGCAGCCCCAGCACCCCGCGCGCCGCCTCCGCGACGCCCCGGAAGACGTCCTGCACGGCAGGCGACGCCTTCGGCAGGTTCTCCTCCTCCCGGTACCCGAGCAGCCGGTTGCGCACCTGGGCCCGGCCCGTGCCCGCCGCCCCGGGATGCCCCACCAGCAGCCGCAGGGCCTGGAGATCACGGCGCAGGAGGTCGAACGCCTCGTCCCGCACCGGCAGATCGCCGCCCTCCGGGAGGGACGCGCCCGGCAGATGGAGGGTCAGGGTGTCGGCCCGCTGCGCACTGCGCGCCGTCAGCAGCAGCAGACCGAGCCGCTCGGCGCTGATCTCGGCGTCGGCGATCCGGCGCTGCACCAGTCGGGCCGTCGTCTCGTCCGGCGTGCCCTCCGCCAGCCGGCCCTGGATCATCATCGCCGTCTCGTGCAGACGCGCGGTGCCCTCGCGCACATGCTCCAGCGCCTTCTCCGCGTCGTCCGGGCCGGCCTCCAGCAGGTCGAGCTGGGCGTCGATCAGCTGCGCCAGCCGGGCGCGGAAGGCCTCCCGCAGCAGTGCCAGGATCCCCGTCGGGGTCTGCGGCACGAGCACGAACCGCGCTGCCGCGCTGCATGCGAAGGCGACGGCGATGACCCCCCAGAACCCCGGGAGCGTCGAGCGCGTCGCGCCGACGAACAGCGACAGGAAGTAGACCTGGAAGCCGATCAGCCCGAGCGCGGTGCCCCGGTCGCCGAACCGGCGGCCGTAGACCGCGCAGAAGATGAGGACGACGAAGAAGACGTCGCCGGCCACCCGCCAGGAGCTGAGCAGACTGGCCAGCGACACCGAGGCCAGCGCCACCGGCAGCCCCAGCGCCAAGGTGACGGCCTGCGGGCCGCGCGTCTTCTCCCGGATGGCGAAGGTGGCGACCATGGCCGCGATCGCCCCCGCCACCAGATGCGGTACGTCCGCGCCGAGCAGGGAGAGCACGGCCAGCGTCAGGGCGATCGCGCCGACCGTCCGCAGCCCGGCCGCCAGCCGCAGCAGGCCGGGATCGGACGCCGCGATCCGATCCCGCGACCGGGCCGCGAGCGACCGTGCCGCCGCCCTCACGCCGCCGTGCTCCCCTGCGTCGGTGCGTACCTCACCCGGTCTCGGCGCCGTCGCCCTCGACCTGCGCCCGCACCTGCTCGGGCGTCAGATAGCTGTCCGTGTACTCGAAGTCCTTGAGCTTCGCCGCCCGGCGCGACTGGAAGCCGGTGCGCACGAAATCGTCGCCCGCGAGCGCGTTCAGCGTCCAGTTCGTCAGCACCCGCGCCTTGGCGACGCCCGTGCGCAGCGCAGACCAGTGGTAGCCGCGCGCCACGACCTGCGCGGGCAGCCCCCGCAGCTCGATGCCGAGAGGCTTGGAGACGGCGTCGGTGCCGCCGAGGTCGACGACCAGCCCGAGGTCCTTGTGCACGTAGGGCCGCATCGACTGGCCCCGCAGCGTCGCGATGACGTTGTCGGCCACCGCCTTGCCCTGCCGCATCGCGTGCTGCGCCGTCGGCGGGCAGACCGCGCCGTCCTCGGTCTTGGCCTTGTCCGGTACGGCGGCGGCGTCCCCGAGCGCGAACACCCCGTCGTTGCCGGGCAGGTTCATCTCGGCGGTGACCGCGAGCCGCCCCCGCACCGTCTCCGCGCCGAGCGTGGCGATCAGCGGGCTCGCCACCACCCCCGCGGTCCAGATCAGCGTGCGCGTCGGCACGACCCGCCCGTCGGTGAAGGTGACCTCCTCCGGGCCCGCCTTGGCGATGGACACGCCCAGCGAGACCTCGATGCCCCGCTTGCGCAGCACCTTCTGCGCACTGCTGCCGAGCTTGTCGCCGAGCTCCGGCATCAGCTTCGGCGCGATGTCGATCAGATGCCACTTGATCAGGCTCGGATCCAGCCGCGGATAGCGCTTGACGGCGTTGTGCGTGAGCAGTTGGAGGCAGGCGGCGGTCTCGGTGCCGGCGTAGCCGCCGCCGACGACCACGAACTGCAGCCGCGAGGCCCGCTCGGCGGGGTCCTTGCTGGCGTCGGCGAGGTCGAGCTGGGTGATGACGTGGTCGCGGATGTACGCGGCCTCCGCGAGGGTCTTCATGCCGAAGGCGTGGTCGGTCAGCCCCGGGATGTCGAAGGTGCGGGTCACACTGCCGGGAGCGAGCACGATGTAGTCGTAGGGCTCGTTGACGATCTCGTCGGTGATGGTCCGGATGACGCAGACCTTCGCCTCGAGGTCCACGCCGACGGCGCCGCCCGGGATGATCCGGGTGCGGTACTTGCTGCTGCGGCGCAGCGACACGGCGATCGACTGGGGCGTCAGCACCCCCGAGGCGACCTGCGGCAGCAGCGGCAGATAGAGCTGATAGGCGAACGGTGTCACCAGGGTGACGTCGGCCTCCGCCGCGGCGAGCCTGCGTTCCAGCCGTCGAACGCACCCCACTCCCGCGAAGCCCGCGCCCACCACCAGGATCCTGGGTCGAGTCACGATGTCCATCCCTTTCTGCGGCTCCAGGCGGTCTGCCCCAGCTGCCCCGTCGATCCCACCGCGACCGGACCGCTTCCGCCAGCCGGACGAGGCATGTAGACGAACGTTTCTTCTGAGGTCAGCGTCGTACCCCCCGAACCGCCCGGATACTCACCAGGGAAGGAAGACATGCACGTCCTTTCCGTCCGCGGTGCGCACCACGCTGACCTGGCGGCACAGCGTGTGGATCAGGTACCAGCCGATGCCGCCGCCCGCGCTGTCGGGGCGGAACGGACGCGGCGACGGCAGCGCGGAGCTGGTGTCGTGGAGCGTGACGTGCACCCCGTCGAAGGTGGGGCGCAGCCGCAGTTCGAAGGGGCCCGGCGCGTACTGGACCGCGTTCGAGGCCAGTTCCGCGACGATCAGCAGGATGTCGTCCCGGCACTCCGGCTCCGTGGGCGGAGAGGCCCGCGCCAGATCGCGCAGGAACTCGTCCGCGGCCAGACGCGCCCCCGTCACATCGGGCGGTTCGCCGGCGAACCGGACGGTACGGCCCGGGATCGTCTCGAAGGTCAGTGCGTGGTTGCCCCGTGGCTCGGTTGCCATGTCGTGCGTGCGGCCCCACAGTGCCCGGGACCGTCGTCCTTTCTCGTACGGCTCTCTCGTTCTTCCTCTGCTCTTCCTCGTACGGCTCTCTCGTCGCGCCTCTTCCAGGTTCCCGGGACGGCGCGGGCTACGCGTCCTGGCCCACGCCGACCTCGGGTCACGCCGGTCTCGCCGGCCGGGCTCAGCGGAACACGTCGTCCGCGTCGTCCCAGCTCAGCGTCTCGTCCGGGGCGCCCTGGCGGGGCAGTCGCGCCCGTGCCTGGTACATCGCCTCGATCTCCGCCGCGTAGTGCGCCACGATCGAGTCGCGGCGCAGCTTCATCGACGGCGTCAGCAGACCGTTCGTCTGGTCGAACGACTGGGGCAGGATCCGGAAGGCCCGGATGGACTCCGAGCGGGACACCGAGCTGTTGGCCGCGGCCACCGCCCGTCCGATCTCCTCCCGCAGGGCGTTCTCCTCGCGGGTCTCCCGGTTCGGCGTGTCGCCCTGGAGGGACAGATTGCCGCGCCAGTGCGCGAGGAAGTCGGGGTCCAGCGTGATCAGCGCGCCCACGCAGGGCCGGTTGTCGCCCACGACCACCGCCTGGTGGACGAGCGGATGCATCCGCAGCCGCTGCTCCAGCGCGGCCGGGGCCACGCTCTTGCCGCTGCTGGTGATGATGACGTCCTTCTTGCGTCCGGTGATGGTGAGATAGCCGTCGGAGTCGAGGAACCCGAGGTCCCCGGTGGCCAGCCAGCCGCCCCGCAGCGCCGCCCGGGTCGCGTCGTCGTCGTTGACGTAGCCCTGGAACACCGACGGGCCGCGCACCAGGATCTCCCCGTCGTCCGCCACCCGCAGGTCCGTGCCGGGCAGGGCCTGTCCGACGGTGCCGGTCTTCTCCCGGCCCAGCGGCTGCATGGTGAGCCCGCCGCTGGTCTCCGTCAGGCCGTAGCCGTCGTGGACGTAGATGCCGATGCCCTCGTAGAAGAGGGACAGGTCGCGGTGGAGCGGTGAGCCGCCCGACGTGGCTCGGTGCACCCGGCCGCCCAGCGCGGCGCGAAGTCTGCGGTACACCGTCCGCTCGAACAGGGCGTGCTGGAGCCGCAGATCGAAACCGGGCCCGGAACCGCGGCCCAGCCGATGCCGCTCGACGGCCGCCGCGAAGTCCCGCGCCGTCTCCGCGGCCCGCTCGAACAGCGGGCCCCGGCCCGACTCCTGAGCCACCCGCAGAAAGTTCTTGTAGATCTTCTCGAAGACGGACGGCACCGCGTACAGATACGTCGGGCGGAACGAGCGCAGCGCCGCGGAGAGCGCGTCCGCGCCGAGGTCAGGCTCATGGCCCATCAGGATCCCCCCGCGCAGACACAGACCCTGGATCATCAGGCCGTACACGTGCGAGAACGGGAGGAAGGCGAGGACGGACCCCTGCTCTCCCTCCCGCGCCACCGTGTGCCCCCAGCCGGCCAGCAGCGTGTCGCAGGGGCTGGCGAGACCGCGGTGGCTCAGCGCGCAGCCCAGGGGGCGGCCCGAGGTGCCGGAGGTGTAGGCGATGACCGCGGTGGAGTCGGGCAGCACGATCCGGCGCAGCGAGTCGACCGTGGTCTGCGGCACCAGCTCGCCGCGCTGGGCGAGCTGCTCGAAGGCTTCCGCGTCCAACTGCCAGACGTGCCGCAGCGCGGGCAGGGTCGCGCACACCGACCCCACCGTCATCACGCTCTGCTCGTCCTCGACGACCACGCCCACGCAGCCCGAGTCCCGCAGGATCCATGCGACCTGGTCGCGCGAGGACGTCGGATAGACGGGGACCACCTCGGCGCCCACCGCCCACAGCGCGTAGCTGAGCACCGTCCACTCGTACCGGGTGCGCGCCATGATCGCGACGCGGTGCCCGGGCGAGATCCCGGACGCGATGAAGCCCTTGGCCAGGGCGATCACCTCGTCGCGCAGCTCGACGGCCGTCACCTGCTCCCAGAAGGGCGAGGCGGGGTCGGGACGCCGGGCGAGCACCGGCAGGTCGGGGGTGCGGGCCGCCGTCTCGAAGACGGTGTCGGCGAGCCCTCCGGTCAGGGGCGAAGTGGCGGGGGGAGCGACAGCGAAGTCGCGCATACGCTGCTCCTGACATGTACGAAGGGTGACTCCGTCGACGAGAACCGTTATCGACGGTGGCGAATGTAGCCCAGGTGGGACCGGTTGTGGCCGGGAACGGACTAAGTGGTGTGTGTTGGTGATCCCAGCAGGTCCCGCGCCCGTGCGGGGCGGCTCGGACGGCGAGCGCGACGGCCTCAGCTCTGGGTATGCCGTACGCACATGATGACGACCTCGCGCAGACTGCCCGTGCGCTCCCACACCTCCTGCTGCAACTGGGAGCCGTTCCCGTGCCGCAGCAGCTCGGCGCTGGACGCGCACGCCCGCTCCAGATCCCCACTGTCGGCCAACGCGTCCTCCACATGAGCCAACAGCGCCCCCACGACCGTCTCGGCCGGCGCGTGCCGCAGGGTCTCCGGGTGGAGCAGATCGCCGGTCAGCCCGGAGCGGGCGGCCCGCCAGCCGGCCAGCCGCAGCAGGCTGACGCTGTGATCCAGCGGCTCCTTGCCCGCCTCCCACTCCCGGGCGGCGGTCTCGACGAGCCCGCGCACCAGCGTGGCGACCAGCGCCGCGGTCTCCGCGTGCAGACAGATGTCCGCCACCCGCACCTCCACCGTCGGATAGCGCGCCGACAGCCGGGCGTCGAAGTAGACCATTTTCTCGTCGAGGATCGTGCCCGTGGCCACCATGTCCGCCACCCGCCGGTGATAGCTCTCCGCCGACCCGAACAGCTCGGTCGGACCGGCCGAGGGCCAGCGCTGCCATACCCGGCTGCGATAACTGCTGTACCCCGACTCCCGGCCTTGCCAGAACGGGGAGTTGGCGCTCAGCGCCGACAGCACCGACAGCCACGGCCGGATCCGGTCGATCACCGCGACGCCCTCCTCGTCGGAGCCGACCGACACATGCACATGGCAGCCGCACACCAGCTGCTCGCGCGTCGCGATGCCGTACTGCTCCGCCATCCACTGATAGCGCCGGCCCATGCTGACGGACGGGCTCACCGGCAGCGGCGACGTGGCGAGCGCGGCGACCGCGCACCCCGCCTCCCGGGCGTGCCGGGCCGCATCCCCGCGGATGCGGACGAGCTCCTCGGCCAGCTCACCCATCCCCGAGTGCGGATGGGTGGCCAGCTCGAGCATCTGGCTGTGCAGCTCCCTCTCGAAGACCGGCGGCTCCTCGGCCTCCTGGTACCGCGAGGCACGGGCGAGGACCGCGGCGGACAGCGCCCGCGGCTCCCCGGTCTCCGGGTCCACGAGGAGAAGCTCCTCCTCCACTCCCACGGTGCGCACAGGCTGCGGCCTCTCTCTGGCGGGTGGCGGGCACCCGAGTGCCCCGTCCGGTTCTCCTCACACGGAGCCGACTCGCGCGGAGCCGACTCCCACGGGCGAGGACCTCACCCGGGCGACGGCGTCAGCCACACCGTGGCGAGGGGCGGCAGCGTCAGCCGCAGCTCGCCGTCCGCCGCCTTGACCGGATCGGTACGGGTCACACCGCCGCCCCCGTACCGCACGGCGTCGGTGTTGAGGGCCTCCGCCCAGGCGGGCACGTCGCCGGGGACGGCCAGGAGATAGTCGTGCCGCACGACGGGGGAGAAGTTGCTGACGGCGAGCAGCGGACCGCCGTGGGCGTCGTAGCGGAGAAACGCGAAGACGTTGTCGTCCGACGCGTCCCCGAGCACCCACCGGAAGCCGGCCGGGTCGGTGTCGCGCTCCCACAGCGCCGGCGTGGCGCGGTAGACGACGTTGAGATCGCGGACCAGGTCCCGCACCCCCCGGTGATCGGCCACGGCTGCGTACCCGGGGTCGAGCAGCCACCAGTCGGGTCCTTCCGGCTCCGACCATTCGCCGCCCTGCGCGAACTCCTGCCCCATGAAGAGGAGTTGCTTGCCGGGGTGCGCCCACATGAAGCCCAGATACGCCCGGTGGTCGGCGCGCTGCTGCCACCAGTCGCCGGGCATCTTGGAGACCAGCGCCTGCTTGCCGTGCACGACCTCGTCGTGGGAGATCGGCAGGACGTAGTTCTCGCTGTAGGCGTACACCATCGAGAACGTCATCTCGTGGTGGTGGTATTTGCGGTGCACCGGCTCCTTGCCGATGTACTGCAACGAGTCGTGCATCCAGCCCATGTTCCACTTCAGGCCGAACCCCAGACCGCCGCTGTCCGTCGGCCGGGTCACGCCGTCCCAGGCCGTGGACTCCTCGGCGATCGTCACCACGCCCGGACTGCGCCGGTACACGGTCGCGTTCATCTCCTGGAGGAACGCCACCGCGTCCAGGTCCTCCCGGCCGCCGAACACGTTCGGCGACCACTGCCCGGAATCCCGCGAGTAGTCGAGGTAGAGCATGGAGGCCACGGCGTCCACCCGCAGCCCGTCGACGTGGAACTCCTCGCACCAGTAGGTGGCGTTGGCCACGAGGAAGTTGCGCACCTCGACCCGCCCGAAGTCGAACTCGTACGTCCCCCAGTCCGGATGCTCCGCCCGCCGCGAGTCCCCGGGCTCGTACAGCGGCTCCCCGTCGAACCGGCCCAACGCCCAGTCGTCCTTGGGGAAGTGGGCGGGAACCCAGTCCACGATCACGCCGATCCCGGCCCGGTGCAGGGCGTCCACCAGGAACCTGAAGTCGTCGGGCGTGCCGAGCCGCGAGGTCGGCGCGTAGAACCCGGTGACCTGATAGCCCCAGGAACCCGAGAAGGGATGCTGGGCGACCGGCATGAACTCCACGTGCGTGAAGCCGAGGTCGTCGACGTACGCCGGGAGTTCCTCGGCCAGTTGACGGTAGGTCAGCCCAGGTCGCCAGGACGGCAGATGGACCTCGTACACCGAGAACGGCGCCACATGCACCGGAACGTCGCCCCGGTGCGCCATCCACTCCTCGTCGCCCCACGTGTGGTGCGAGACGTGCACGATCGACGCGGTGTCCGGCGGCACCTCCGCGCACCGGGCCATCGGGTCGGCCTTCAGGAAGCGGTCCCCGTGCCGGGAGGTGATCTCGAACTTGTAGCGCGCGCCCTCGCCGATCCCGGGCAGGAACAGCTCCCACACCCCGGACGAGCCGAGCGACCGCATCGGGAAGGCCGTCCCGTCCCAGCAGCAGAAGTCGCCCGTCATCCGCACGCCCTGGGCGTTCGGCGCCCACACCGCGAACCGGGTGCCGGTCACGCCCTGGTGGGTCATCGGCTCCGCGCCGAGCGCCTTCCACAGCTCCTCGTGCCGGCCCTCCCGGACGAGATGCAGATCGAGGTCGCCCAGCGCCGGCAGGAACCGGTACGGGTCCTCCAGCTCCCGCGCCTCACCCGCGTACACCACCCGCAGCGTGTACGACGGCACCGCGTCGAGCGGCAGCACGGCGGCGAAGAGGCCGTCGCCCTCCGACGCCAGCGCGGTGGCCTGCCCGTCGACCACCACGCTCACCGCCTCGGCGAAGGGACGCAGGGCCCGGAACACGATCCCGCCCGGCGCCGGGTGCGCGCCCAGCAGGGCATGCGGATCGTGGTGGGCGCCCGAGAGCAGACGCCCCCGGTCGCAGGGGTCGAGCGCGGGCGCCGTGGGCGGCCGGGGACCGGCCGCCTCGGGAAGGGCGGTGTCGCGCAGGGCCATGGGGTCAGCCTCCTCGGACGGCGAGTCGTTCGATCGCCGCCATGGGTACGGGCAGCCAGTCGGGGCGGTTACGAGCCTCGTACAGCACTTCGTACACGGCCCGGTCCGTTTCGTAGGCGCGCAGCAGAGCGTGTTTCTTACGGGGGTCCCAGCCCGCCCGGGCCGCGTAGCCCGCGCAGTAGGCCTCCCGGCAGCGACGGGCCCACTCCGGACGCCACGGACGCCGCTGCCGGGCCGCGTAGTCGAAGGAGCGCAGCATGCCGGCGACGTCCCGCACCGGCGAGTGGGCGCTGCGCCGCTCGGCCAGCGGACGGGACGGCTCGCCCTCGAAGTCGATGACGAACCAGTCGGGTCCGGCGCGCAGCACCTGCCCGAGATGCAGGTCGCCGTGGATCCGCTGGGCGGGCGGGCCGGAGTCGCAGGCGGTGAGCGCGTCGAAGGCGGTGACGAGGCCGGGCACGAACGGGCGCAGCGCCGGCACATGGTGCGCGGCCGCCTCCAGCCGCTCCGTCATCGCCGCCGCCGTACGCCCGTCCTCGGCGTCCGGGGCGGCCGGGAGCGCCGCGGCCAGCGCGAGATGCACGTCGGCCGTGGCCCGCCCCAGCTCCTCGGCCTCCGCCGTGAAGTCGGTCCCGCGGGCGAGGGACTCCAGCGCCAGCGTCCAGCCGTCCGAGGCGCCGGGCAGGAACGGCTGGAGCACGCCGAGCGTGGCCTCCATGGGATGCGTCGTACGGAACCACGCCACCGGCGCGGGCACCCGGCCGCACCCCTGCCCGGCCAGTGCGACCGGGACCTCCAGGTCGGGATTCACTCCGGGCTGGATCCGTCGGAAGATCTTCAGGATGAACGCGTCGCCGTACACCAGCGACGTGTTGGACTGCTCGGCCTCCAGCAGACGCGGGGCGAGACCGGCGGGCACCGGCACGGACGGGTCGGACTCGAAGCTCAACGGACCGAGCGTGCCGGGATGGCGCATCCGCTCCAGGAGCAGATGCGCCGAGCGCGGGTCCTGCAACGCGTCATGGACGGTCAGACCCGCCAGCGGCCCCTCCTCGACCCTGCCGATCAGCGCACGGCCCAGCCGCGGCGACAGATGCTGCTGGACGCCGAGCAGCAACTGGTAGCAGTCGCCGGCCGGGGGAGTGCCGCCGGGCGTCGGGACGCCCGACTGCCCGGCGTGCACCAGCAGATGCAGACAGCCCGGATACAGCTCCGTCATCGACAGCATGCGCAGATCGGCGAGCGGCCGGTCCTTGCCGGCGAACCAGCGCTGCCGCGGCAGCCACTCCCGCAGCAGCGCGCTCAGCGATCCGCCGGAGCGGACGACGCTCGCACCGCTCGGTCTCAGAGGGGCGGTCTTCGTCACGGTGACCCATCCTTTCCTCGGCGCACGCTCACCGGCGCCGACCGAGCCGGGACGCGGCTCGGGTGAGCCGGAACCAGTAGAAGCCGTGGCCCGCGAGGGTGAGCAGATAGGGCAGTTCGCCGATGGCGGGGAAACGGACGCCGCCGAACAGCTCGACGGGGTGCCGCCCGTCGAACTGCCGCAGGTCCAGCTCGGTGGGCTGTGCGAAGCGGGAGAAGTTGTGCACGCACAGGACCAGGTCGTCCTCGTATTCGCGCAGGAAGGCGAGGACGGCCCCGTTGGAGGACTGCAGTTCGGTGTACGTCCCGAGGCCGAACGCCGGGTTCTGCTTGCGGATCTCGATCATCCGCCGGGTCCAGTGCAGCAGCGACGACGGGTCGGCCATGGACGCCTCGACGTTGGTGACCTGATAGCCGTAGACCGGGTCCATGATCGTCGGCAGGGACAGCCGTCCCGGATCGCAGGACGAGAAGCCCGCGTTGCGATCCGGTGTCCACTGCATGGGGGTGCGCACGGCGTCGCGGTCGCCGAGCCAGATGTTGTCGCCCATGCCGATCTCGTCGCCGTAGTAGAGGATCGGCGAGCCGGGGAGGGAGAGGAGGAGGGCGGTGAAGAGCTCGATCTGGTTGCGGTCGTTGTCCAGCAGGGGGGCGAGGCGGCGGCGGATGCCGATGTTGGCGCGCATGCGCGGGTCTTTGGCGTATTCCGCGTACATGTAGTCGCGTTCTTCGTCGGTGACCATTTCGAGGGTGAGCTCGTCGTGGTTGCGCAGGAAGATGCCCCATTGGCAGCGGGAGGGGATCGCGGGGGTCTTGGCGAGGATTTCCGAGACGGGGTAGCGGGATTCGCGTCGTACGGCCATGAAGATGCGGGGCATGACGGGGAAGTGGAAGGCCATGTGGCATTCGTCGCCGCCGGAGGCGTAGTCGCCGAAGTAGTCGACGACGTCCTCGGGCCACTGGTTGGCCTCCGCCAGGATCACCGTGTCCGGGTACATCACGTCGATCTCCCGGCGCACCCGCCTGAGGAACTCGTGCGTGGCCGGCAGGTTCTCGCAGTTGGTGCCCTCGGCCGCGTAGAGATACGGCACGGCGTCCAGCCGGAAGCCGTCGATGCCCAGGTCCAGCCAGAACCTGAGCGCGGCCAGGATCTCCTCCTGCACGGCCGGGTTCTCGTAGTTGAGGTCCGGCTGGTGGGAGAAGAAGCGGTGGAAGAAGTACTGCTTGCGGACCGGGTCGAAGGTCCAGTTGGAGACCTCGGTGTCGACGAAGATGATGCGGGCGTCGGCGTACTGCTTGTCGTCGTTCGCCCACATGTAGTAGTCGCCGTAGGGTCCGTCGGGGTCTTTGCGCGATTCCTGAAACCACGGGTGCTGGTCGCTGGTGTGGTTCATGACGAAGTCGATGATGACGCGCATGCCGCGCTGGTGTGCGGCGTCGACGAATTCGACGAAGTCGGCGAGGTCGCCGAATTCCGGGAGGACGGAGGTGTAGTCGGAGACGTCGTAGCCGCCGTCCCTCAGGGGCGATTTGAAGAAGGGCGGGAGCCAGAGGCAGTCGACTCCGAGCCATTGCAGGTAGTCGAGTTTGGCGGTGATGCCCTTGAGGTCGCCGACGCCGTCGCCGTTGCTGTCCTGGAAGGAGCGGACGAGGACCTCGTAGAAGACGGCGCGTTTGAACCACTCGGGGTCGCGGTCCTTGGCGGGAGTGTCCTCGAAGGTGTCCGGAACAGGTGAGTTGACGGTCATGGCGGTCTGGGGCCTCCGATCGGCGGTGCGGGTCACCGGACGTGGAACACGTGGGCAGGCGTCCGGCCGGGCTCCAGGCGCACGTAGTTGTCCCTGCCCCAGGCGTAGGTCTCACCGGTCAGTTCGTCGTGCACGGACAGGGACGCGCCGTGGTCCAGGCCGAGTTGCGGCATGTCCAACGAGACGGTGGCTTCCTGGGTGTGGTGCGCGTCGAGGTTGACGACGACCACCACCGCGTCCGCGTCCGTGCGCTTGCTGTACGCGATGACGGAGTCGTTGTCGGTGTGGTGGAAGCGGAGGTTCCTGAGCCGTTGGAGGGCGGGGTGACGGCGTCGGATGTCGTTGAGCTGGGTGACGAGGGGGGCGAGGGTGCGGCCCTCGCGTTCGGCGGCTGCCCAGTCGCGTGGCCTGAGCTGGTATTTCTCGGAGTCGAGGTATTCCTCGCCGCCGTTTTTGAGGGGGGTGTTCTCGTAGAGTTCGTAGCCGCTGTAGAGGCCCCAGGTGGGGGAGAGGGTGGCGGCGAGGACGGCGCGGATGGCGAAGGCGGGCGGGCCGCCGTGCTGGAGGTATGCGTGGAGGATGTCGGGGGTGTTGGCGAAGAGGTTGGGCCGCATGGAGGCGGCCGACTCGCCGGAGAGCTCGGTGAAGTAGTCGGTGAGCTCCTGTTTGGTGTTGCGCCAGGTGAAGTAGGTGTAGGACTGCTGGAAGCCGATCTCGGCGAGGGTGCGCATCATGGCGGGGCGGGTGAAGGCCTCGGCGAGGAAGACGACGTCGGGGTCGGCGGCGTTGATCTCGGCGATGACGCGTTCCCAGAAGACGACGGGTTTGGTGTGGGGGTTGTCGACGCGGAAGATCCGTACCCCGTAGGACATCCAGTGGCGCAGGACGCGGAGGGTCTCGGCGATGAGGCCGTCGAGGTCGGCGTCGAAGGCGACGGGGTAGATGTCCTGGTACTTCTTGGGCGGGTTCTCGGCGTGGGCGATGGTGCCGTCGGGGCGGTGGTGGAACCACTCGGGGTGCTTCTCCACCCAGGGGTGGTCGGGGGAGCACTGGAGGGCGAAGTCGAGGGCGATCTCGAGGCCGAGGTCCTGGGCTTGCTGTACGAACCAGGCGAAGTCGTCGAGGGTGCCGAGGTCGGGGTGGACGGCGTCGTGTCCGCCTTCGGGGGAGCCGATGGCCCAGGGGACGCCGACGTCGTCGGGGGTGGCGTCGAGGGTGTTGTTGCGGCCCTTGCGGCAGGTGGCGCCGATGGGGTGGATGGGCGGGAGGTAGACGACGTCGAAGCCCATGGCGGCGATCGCGGGGAGTCTGCGGGCGGCGGTGCGGAAGGTGCCGTGCGGGCGCTCGGGGGTGCCCTCGGAACGCGGGAAGAACTCGTACCACGACCCGAACAGCGCCCGCTCCCGCTCCACCAGCAGCGGCAACGGCTCGGAGGAGGTGAGCAGTTCCCGCAGCGGATACCGCTCCAGAACCGCGTCCACCTCCGGCGTCGACGCCGCCGCAAGCCGGGCCGAGACCGGCAGTCGGTCGTCGCCCAGGGCGCGTGCCGCCTTCGCGACCGTGGTGCGGGCCCGTCCCTTCGGCACGCCGGCGGCCGCCCGTTCATACAGCTCGGCGCCCTCTTCCAGGACCAGCCCGACATCGAGGCCGGCCGGGATCTTGATCCGGGCGTGGCGCCGCCAGGTGGCGACCGGATCGCTCCAGGCCTCGACCGTGTACGTCCACCGGCCCGGCGCGTCCGGCGTGACGTCCGCGCCCCACCGGTCGGTGCCGGGGGCGAGTTCACGCATCGGCGTCCACGGGCCGCGGCGCCCCCGGGGGCCGCGCAGGACGACGTTGGCGGCGACCGCGTCGTGCCCCTCGCGGAACACGGTCGCCGTCACCTGGAATGTTTCCCCCGCGACGGCCTTGGCCGGGCGCCTGCCGCCCTCCACCGCGGGCCGCACCTCGCGGACCGGGATGCGGCCGATGACCGGGGTCGAGCTCATGCCTTCTACCTCCGCCGTACTCACTGGCTGGGCGACGGCCGGGCCGGCCGTCGGAATCGTCGCGGGTTGGTCTGCCGGGCCCGCCGCCCGGTTGCTCGCCGACTCCTGCGTCGGGCCTGCCGTCCGGCTCGTGGCCGGAGTGTGTGCCGGGCCTGCCGCCCGGCTCGGGGTGCTGCGCCGGATCGGGCGCAGCACCCTTACAGCCCCGCCGCAGCGGGGTGGACCGTCGGCCGGGCAGCGCACCGCACGGGAGCGGCCGACCGGGGCCGTACATCCTGCTCCTGCAGATACGCGGCCGCGGTCGTGCGCAGATAGCGCTCCGCCGCGTCCGCGGCCTCGCGCGCGCAGCGCTTGCCCATCAGCACGCACAGGGTGTAGCCGGAGTCCTCGAAAGTGGCCCGCGCCGCGCGATCGGCGGGGGACGCGAGCATCACGCGTTCCCACGCCCGATACCGCCGCAACTGCCGGGCGACCTCGGTCTTGGCCGGTAGCAGCATGACGCCGTTCACCTTCCGGGCCTCTCGATCGAATGTCTCACTCATGGTGCATGCGCCGACACCCAGCGTCTTGTTGGATCTTCAACTGCCTCGGAGTGCGCTCGTGTTGCACGAATGGACTAATGCCCGCACTGTGGGAGGTGACTCAGAAGCGATCAGCGCTCACCCTCCGTATATTCGGCCCGTCCGGGCTCGCGGAGCGGGAGCCTCGCCGGTGAGGAGCCAACGACGATGAAGACCGCAGTCCCCTGCTACTACCACCTCGACGTGGACGTCAGTCCGGAACGGGTCGGACAGGTCAGGCGCATCCTGGCCGCTCATCTCAGACACTGGGACCTGGACACGCTCGTCGAACCCGTCTGCCGCGGCACGGGAATGCTGCTGACGGCCATCGACGAGCACGCCACCGACAAGGACATCTCGATCGAGATGTGGTGGAACGGCCAGCATCTGATCACAGCCATCGGCGGCGACGACCGCGATCTGCGCCCGGACCAGGACCTGCGCGGCTGCCTGGAACGCATCGCCGCGATGAGCGACGGGTGGGGCTGCTGCACCACCGACACCGGCGGGAAGGTGATCTGGTTCTCGCAGCGGGCCCGTGCCGGCGGGCGCGTCCCGCTGGTGCCCACCGGGCCGTTCCCGGCCCTGCGCGAGGGGCTCCAGGTGCCCCGCGAACTGTCGGCGGCCGCACTGGCCGCCGCCCCGGCGGACGAGGAGCGCGGCGTCCTGGAGGGCGCACGGTGACCTCACGGCCGTACCGGAGTGCAGGGGTGCCCGTCTGGAGCGGGCACCCCTACCCGTTGGGCGCCGACTTCGACGGGCACGGCACCAACTTCGCGCTGTTCAGCGAGGTCGCCGAGCGCGTCGATCTGGTTCTCGTCGACGACGACGGCAGCGCCCGCGAGATCGCGCTGACCGAGGTCGACGGCTTCGTCTGGCACGCCTACCTGCCCGGGATCGGCCCCGGACAGCGCTACGGCTACCGGGTGCACGGGCCCTGGGACCCGGCCGCCGGTCACCGCTGCAACCCCGCGAAGCTGCTCCTGGACCCCTACGCGCGCGCCGTCGAGGGCCAGATCGACAACCACGCCTCCCTCTTCGAGCGCGCGGGCGACCGCCCCGACCCGGCGGACAGCGCCGGGCACACGCTGCTCGGCGTGGTCACCGAGCCCGCCTTCGACTGGGGCGACGACGCGCCGCGCCGACGGCCGTACGCGGACACGGTGATCTACGAGGCCCATGTGCGCGGGCTGACCCGCACCCACCCCGACGTCCCGCCCGCCCTGCGCGGCACCTACGCCGGCCTCGCGCACCCGGCGGTCACCGGGCACCTCACCTCGCTGGGCGTGACCGCGATCGAGCTGATGCCGGTCCACCAGTACGTGCAGGACGGCGTGCTGACGGACCGGGGCCTGTCGAACTACTGGGGCTACAACACCATCGGCTTCTTCGCCCCGCACCACGCCTACGCCGCCGACGGCGCCCGCGGCGAGCAGGTCACCGAGTTCAAGACCATGGTGAAGGCGCTGCACGCGGCCGGGCTCGAGGTGATTCTCGACGTCGTCTACAACCACACTGCCGAGGGCAACGAGAAGGGCCCCACCCTCTCCTTCCGGGGCATCGACAACGCCTCCTACTACCGGCTCGTGGACGGCGACTGGGCGCACTACTACGACACCACCGGCACCGGCAACAGCCTGCTCATGCGGCACCCGTACGTCCTTCAGCTGATCATGGACTCGCTGCGGTACTGGGTGACCGAGATGCACGTCGACGGCTTCCGCTTCGACCTCGCGGCCACGCTGGCCCGGCAGTTCCACGAGGTGGACCGGCTGTCGGCGTTCTTCGACCTCATCCAGCAGGACCCGGTGATCAGCCGCGTCAAACTGATCGCCGAACCCTGGGACGTCGGCGAGGGCGGCTACCAGGTGGGCAACTTCCCGCCCCTGTGGTCGGAGTGGAACGGCCGCTACCGCGACGCCGTACGGGACTTCTGGCGCGCGGAACCCGGCTCGCTCGGCGAGTTCGCCTCCCGGCTCACCGGTTCCTCCGACCTGTACGCCCACAGCAGGCGCCGCCCGCGCGCCAGCGTCAACTTCGTGACCGCGCACGACGGGTTCACCCTGCGCGACCTCGTCTCGTACAACGCCAAGCACAACGAGGCCAACGGCGAGGGGAACCGGGACGGCGAGAGCGACAACCGGTCCTGGAACTGCGGGGTCGAGGGCCCCACCGACGACCCGGCCGTCCTCACCCTGCGCGCCCGCCAGCAGCGCAACCTCCTCGCCACGCTGCTGCTGTCCCAGGGCATCCCGATGCTGTGCCACGGCGACGAACTCGGCCGCACCCAGCGCGGCAACAACAACGCCTACTGCCAGGACAACCGGGTCTCCTGGATCGACTGGCGGCCGACCGCCGAGCAGCAGGGCCTCACGGACTTCTGCCGGCGCCTGCTCGCCCTGCGCGCCGCCCACCCCGTCCTGCGGCGGCGGCGCTTCTTCCACGGCGAGACCGTCACGCACGCCGGGCAGCCGCTGCCCGACCTGGTCTGGCTGCTGCCGGACGCACGGGAGATGAGCAGACGGGAGTGGCAGCGCTCCGACGCCCACAGCGTCGGCGTCTTCCTCAACGGCGACGCCATCGCCGAACCCGACCCCCGGGGCCGGCCCGTCGTCGACGACTCCTTCCTGCTGCTGCTCAACAGCTACTGGGAGCCCGTCGTCTTCCGGCTCCCCGGCACCGCGTACGGCGAGCGCTGGACGGTGTGCGCCGACACCGTGGAGCCCGACGGCGGCCGGGACGAGACGGAGTACAAGGCGGGCGCGGAGGCGCCGGTGGAGGCCCGCAGCCTGATCGTGCTGTCGCGTCCGCCGCGCCGCTCGGAGTAGCCGGCGTAGCCGGAGTGGTCGTAGTGGTCGTAGTGGTCGGTCCTGCCGGATCCGGACGCGTTCAGCGCTGTCGGTGCACCGTCACCGTGAACTGGGCGCCGTCCGGATCCCGCAGCACGGCCTCGTCCGCCGTCTCGCTCAGCACGCTGCCGCCGTGCTTCTCCGCGGTCCGCGCGCAGGCCGCCGCGTCCGCGACGGAGAAGTGGACCTGCCAGTGCGGCCGGATCGTCGGGTCGGGGGCCGCCTCCAGCGCGCCCGACTCGATCCGGGCCACGACCTCTCCCCGGCTGCGCAGCACCACCTCGCCGCCCTCGTAGCGCACCTCGCAGCAGCCGGGGCGGTCCGAGGCCCAGTCGAGGATCTCGCCGTAGAAGATGGCGGAGTCGAAGGCGTCGCGGGTGTGCAGCCGGATGAACGCGGGCGCCGCCTGCCGCCAGGCCTCCCAGTTGCCGATCAGCTGCCCCTCCCAGATGCCGAAGGTCGCGCCTTCCCGGTCGGCCAGCAGCGCGGCCCGGCCCGGCGGCAGCGAGATAGGCCCCACGGCCACGGTCCCGCCCCGCTCCCGGGTCCGGGACGCGGCGACGTCCGCGCTGGGCACCGCGAAGTACGGCGTCCAGGCGACCGCCATCTGCCACATCGAGGCGACGGCGGCGATCCCGGCGACCGGGACCCCGTCGACCAGTGCGGTCCGGAAGTGGTCGCCGAGCGCGCCCCGGTGCCACTGCCAGCCCAGGACGGCCCTGTAGAACTCCTGGGTGGCCTCCAGGTCGCGGCTGGTCAGGCTCACCCAGCAGGGCGCGCCGAACACGGAGTGCGTGGAGACGCCCCGGGCCCTGGCGGGGGCGGACGTCGGGCGGTGGTTCTCGGCGCTCGCGTTCATGGCACTCGCGTTCCTGGTCTCGCGGCCGGCGGTCTTCCTCCAGTGTCCGGCCGCGACCGCCCCGGACGCCTGCCGAGCAGCCGGGCGGGAGAGCGGAGCGACGCCGCCGACACCGCCCGCGGCCGTCGGCCGTACGGCCCCACACGGATCCCCGGCGTTCCCCCGCCGGAGTGAGGCCCGGGGGTGGCGCCTGAGGTGGGGCTGGGGGTGAGGCTCAGCCCGCCTCGGCGACGATCTCCTCGCGCAGCCGTGCGAAGCAGCCGTTGAGCAGGCGCGAGACGTGCATCTGCGAGATGCCCAGCTGCTCGGCGATCCGGCTCTGTGTCATGCCCTGGAAGAAGCGCAGATAGAGGATGGTCCGCTCGCGGTCCGGCAGCGCGCGCAGACACGGGGCGACGGCCGCCCGGTCGACGACGGCGTCGTAGCCGGGGTCGGAGCGGCCCAGGGTGTCCTCCAGGGCGTAGCCGTCGGTGCCGGGCATCTCGGCCTCCAGCGACAGCGCGGTGAAGCACTCCAGAGCCTCCATGCCGGTGCGCACCTCGTCCTCGCTGAGCTGCGCGTACGCGGCGATCTCGGCGACGGTGGGGGCTCGTCCGGGGATCGTCTGGGACAGCTCCTTCCCGGCGCGCCGCACCCGGTTGCGCAGGTCCTGGACCCGGCGCGGCACATGCAGCGTCCACATGTGGTCGCGGAAGTGGCGCTTGATCTCCCCGGTGACCGTGGGCACCGCGTACGCCTCGAAGGCGCGGCCGCGCTCGGGGTCGTAGTGGTCGACGGCCTTGACGAGTCCCAGGGCCGCCACCTGGTAGAGATCCTCGAGAGCCTCCCCGCGCCCCCGGAAGCGGACGGCGATCCGCTCGGCCATCGGCAGCCAGAGCCGGACCAGCTCGTCCTTGAGCGCCCGGCGCTCCGCTCCGTCGGGCAGCGCCGCGAGCCGGGTGAAGGACTCGGCGGTGTCCGGGGCGTCGTCGTGTGGGTGCCGCTGGGTTCTGACGGTGGTACGCATCAGGCGTGCCTCCCTCGAGGACTTCCCTGCCGATTCCCACGTATGGGTTAATTGAAGCAGATATTTCCGTTTTACTGCGTATCGTCCTTGACTTTCTCCGCCTTGACTTCCTCTTGGCCCGACCGTTCCGGACATACCTCTGACACAGAGGTAATCTCGAAGGTGTGGATCAGGAGACCTTTCCGGAAGAGCTGGCCGACGCGCTCGTCGGCGTCCAGCGGCTGCTCAGACGCCGGCTGCGCGCCGGGCTGACCGTGCCGCGGCTGCGCGGCGCCGAGGTCGAGCTGCTGCGCCTCGTCGAGGCCAGGCCCGGCATCGGCGTATCGGACGCCGCCAAGGAGCTGTACCTCGCCGGCAACTCCGTCTCGACCCTCGTCAACCAGCTGGTCAAGGACGGCTACCTGGTCCGCGAGACCGACCCCGCCGACCGGCGCGCCGCCCGTCTGCTGCTCACCGAGGCGGCGCAGGCCCGGCTGCGGGCCTGGAAGGAGCGGCGCGCCGCGCTCGTGCGCGGACAGGTCGCCCGGCTCGACGCCGCCGACCAGGAAGCCCTGCGCGCCGCGCTCCCGGCGCTGCGCACGCTCGCCGTCAACCTGCACGAGGAGGCCGAGGACTCATGACGACCGCGACCGACAGTCCCGCCGACGCCGTCGCCTGCACCGATCTCGCCTACGCCTTCGGGGACACGAAGGCGGTCGACGGCCTCGACCTGACCGTCCGTGAGGGCGAGGTCTTCGGGCTGCTCGGCCCCAACGGAGCGGGCAAGACCACCGCGATCCGGTGCATCACCACCCTGCTGCCGGTGCCGGCCGGCCTGGTCGCCGTCTTCGGCCACGACGCCGCCGGCGACCGCATGGCCGTACGACGCCTGCTCGGCTACGTCCCGCAGCAGCTCTCCGCCGACGCGAGCCTGACCGGCCGGGAGAACGTCTCCCTGTTCGCCCGCGTCTTCGACGTGCCCCGCCGCGAACGCGCCGAACGTGTCGCCCAGGCACTGGCCGCGGTCGACCTCACGGACGCCGCCGACCGACTCGCCGGCACCTACTCCGGCGGCATGGTCCGCCGGCTCGAGCTCGCCCAGGCCCTGGTCAGCGCGCCCCGGCTGCTGATCCTCGACGAGCCGACCATCGGCCTCGACCCGATCGCCCGCACCGACGTCTGGGAGCACATCACCGCCGTACGCGAGGCCACCGGGATGACCGTCCTGGTGACCACGCACTACATGGACGAGGCCGACCAGTACTGCGACCGGGTCGGCCTGATGCACCGCGGCCGCATCCGCGCCCTCGGGACCCCCGTCGAGCTTCGGCGGGGACTCGGCGAACGCCGGGGCGCGGCGGCCACGGACCCGCTGCCGAGCCTCGAGGACGTCTTCCGCGACGTCGCCGGCAGCGGACTCGACGACCAGTCAGGAGACTTCCGCGATGTCCGAAGCACCCGCCGCACCGCTCAGCGCGTCGGCTGACCGCGCCCCCGCGCAGGGCATCGACCTGCTGCTGCGACCGCCCCGCCCCCGCGAGGGCTGGCGGATACTGCCGGCCCGGATCGCCGCCCTGTGCGCGGTCGAACTGCAGAAGCTGCGCCACGACCGCACCGAGCTGTACACCCGGGCCGTCCAGCCCGCCCTGTGGCTGCTGATCTTCGGTCAGACCTTCTCCCGCATCAAGGCGATCCCCACCGGCGGCATCCCCTACATCGACTACCTCGCGCCGGGCATCATCGCCCAGTCCGCGATGTTCATCGCCATCTTCTACGGCATCCAGATCATCTGGGAGCGCGACGCAGGCGTCCTCAACAAGCTGCTGGTCACGCCGACTCCGCGCGCCGCGCTCATCACCGGCAAGGCGTTCGCGGCCGGCGTGAAGTCGGTGATCCAGGCGGTCGTCGTGGTCGTCATCGCCGCCCTGCTCGGCGTCGCCCTGACCTGGAACCCGCTGAAGCTGCTCGGGGTCGCCGCGATCGTCGTCCTCGGATCGGCCTTCTTCTCCTGTCTGTCGATGACCATCGCGGGCATCGTCCTCAGCCGCGACCGGCTCATGGGCATCGGCCAGGCGATCACCATGCCGCTGTTCTTCGGCTCCAACGCCCTCTACCCGGTCGCCATCATGCCGGGCTGGCTCCAGACCGTCAGCAAGGTCAACCCCCTCAGCTATGAGGTGGACGCCCTGCGCGGCCTTCTCCTCGGCACGCCCGCGCACCTCGCCCTCGACTTCGGGGTGCTGGTCGTGGCCGCCACGCTCGGCATCACCGCGGCCTCCTCGCTGCTGGGCCGGCTGGCGCGTTGATCTTGCCCGCGACGTGATGTGCGGCACGCCCGACGGACCGCCCTCGCGCGGCCGCGGGCGGATTCTTCCTGCGCACGGCTTGATCACCGATCAAAAGGGATGAAGCCCCTGGCCACAGCGCATTCTGCTCATTTGACAGTGCGCTGAGCACACGGATAGGAAGCAGCCGGTAGAAGTCGAGAGGTGGACCGTGTACGAGCCCAACGTGGTCGGGGAGTGGCAGGAGTACGACGAGCATGCCGGTCTGCGGGTCCGCGTCCACCGTCTGGAGCAGAGCGAGCCGCCCCGGGGACGCGACGACGCAGCCGAGGGGCTGACGTACTTCTGTCTCCGGGTGACCGTCGAGAACCGTGGCGGCGGGCACTCCACCATCCACCTCGAGGACGGCCAGATCGACGTGCGGATCGGGCCCGACGGCGACAGCGCGTTCATCGACTGGCGCAACTCGCAGTTCATCGAGGGCTTCGACGTCTACCCGCTGCGGCGGGTCACCGCGCTGCTCTTCGCCGCGGGCCCCGAGGCGTCCCTGAGCCAGGTGGACGTCCAGGTCCAGCTGCGCGTCGACGACGACTGGGCCGACCGCCGGCTGTGGACGGGCGGCGTCGGCCTGGCCGAGGGGGCCGTCGGGGCGTCGTCCGGCGCGGGCCGGGACAGCCTGGCCCGGCAGGTGAGCAACTTCCTGCGGGACCAGGCCGAAGAGGGCAGCGCCTGAGCCTGAGCCTGCGCTAAGACGGCCGGAAGCTCAGACGCTCAGACCGTCAGTGCGGGATGCCGTCGATGATCTCGCGGGCTCCCTGACGCAGCAGCGCGACCGCCACCGAGGTGCCGAGCGTCGCCGGGTCGAGGCGGCCCGCCCACTCGTGGGCGTTGAGCCGGGTCTTGCCGTCCGGGGTGAACACACAGGCCCGCAGGGACAGTTCGCCGCTGCGGTCCATCTGCGCGAACCCGGCGATCGGGCTGTTGCAGTGGCCCTGGAGCACATGCAGGAACATGCGTTCGGCCGTGGCCTCCCGGTGGGTGGCCGGATCGCCGAGGCCGCTGACGGCGTCGATCAGGTCGGCGTCGCCCTCCCGGCACTGCAGGGCGAGGATGCCCGCGCCGATTGGCGGCATCATCGTCTCCGGCGACAGCACCTCGCTGATGACGTCCCGCCGGTCGATGCGCTCCAGTCCGGACACCGCCAGCAGCAGCGCGTCCGCCTCGCCCGCCGCCAGCTTCTCCAGCCTCCGGTTGGCGTTGCCGCGGAACGGCACGCACTCCAGCTGGGGGTGCGTGGCGGCCAGCTGGGCGATCCGGCGCACCGAGGAGGTGCCGACGCGCGTCCCGGCCGGGAGCTCGTCCAGGGTGAGGCCGTCCGGGTGCACGAGGGCGTCACGGATGTCGTCCCGCTTCAGGAACGCGGCGAACACCGTGCCCGCGGGCAGCGGCCGGTCCGCCGGGACGTCCTTGACGCAGTGCACCGCCAGATCCGCCGACCCGGCCAGCAGCGCCGCGTCGACCTCCTTGGTGAAGGCGCCCTTGCCCTCGACCTGGGCCAGGTCCCCCATCCACTTGTCGCCGGTGGTCTTCACCGGGACGACCTCGGTGCGCACACCGGGATGCAGGGCGGTCAACTCCGAGCGCACCCGCTCCACTTGGGCCAGGGCCATGGGCGAGTCGCGGGAGACGATGCGGATCACTTGCGGAACGGACATGCGGGACACGATAGACCCTCGGGAGGGTCGCCGTTCGACGGTCGGGGCGAAGCGGAGCTTCTCCGCCAAGTCGGGGCCCGGCCGGATCCCCGGCCGCGGGGTCGGCCGGGCCCCAGGGGTCACGCGGCGGGGTCGAAGGCGATTCCGGACGGCTTCGCCGACGTCAGGTGGTTGGTGAAGTTGGCGTCCTTGAGACCGAAGTTGGCGCTGCCGAAGTCGTAGGCGCTCAGCTTGTCCCGCAGACCCGCCGGGTAGCCGTTCCAGCCGACCAGCGGCGGGTACTGCCAGGTGCCCTTGTGGTTCTCCGGCGGCTCGTCGTTGGTGTTGGCGAGCCGGAAGCAGTGGGTGCTGATGCCGTCCTTGTGGTAGACGATCTTCGCGTGGGTCCCGTCGAACCGGACGCCGGAGGCGGCGGTCACGGTGAAGGAGCCGTGGTTGGACGTCGAGACGTACTGCACCTGGTTGTTCTGCACCCAGATCACGACGTGCTCCCAGTCGTGCCGGTGCCCGCCGATGCTGCTGCCCGCGATCGCCTGGTCCTTCTCGAAGTACAGGCCGTACATGTACGCGCACCAGCCGTTGTTGCACTTGTAGCGCGAGTAGCTGTTGGTGTTGTCCAGGTCGGAGGCGTCCCGGCAGGACCCGTTGAGCGCGCCGGTCGGGTTCAGGCCGCCGTTGATCGTGCCGTCGGGGCCGATGGCCGGGGTGGAGTAGCAGCCGTCCGTGTCGTAGTCGAACGCCGGCTGGTAGGTGAGCTCCGCGGCCTCGGCGTTCTGCGGCAGCGCCTGGGGAGGAGCGGCGAACGCGGTCGCGGGAACGGCGAGGACGAGCGCGGCCGCACCGGCGAGACCGGTGAGCCATCTCCTGCGGTGGGTCTTGAACTTGGATGACGACACTGCGTCCTCCTCGGGGTCCGGGCGCAGCCGAACGGCTGTGGGGAAGGGGGAGTTGAACGGGAGGCTCAGCTTCCACGGTTTTCACTTCCGCGCCAAGAGGTCGCAGTCGTATCAGTGATGAAGTGCAGCCCAATACTTGGTTTCTGACGTAGCCTCAGATGACCTTGCGTCGGGGTTGCGGTGGATTTCAGGTGGTTGGCCGGTCGGGGAGGTCGGCCGCCGACTCCTCGGGCGTGAGGTCCGGGCGCAGCCGGAGCCAGGACGGCTGGCGCAGCAGCCCCGCCCGGGTGCGCGTGCTGTAGCGGACCTCGCCGACCAGCCGGGGCAGGACCCAGTGGGCGTCGGCGGCCCGCGGCACGGCGTCGAAGGGGCAGACGTCGGTCGCGGCGGCCCGCAGCAGTGCGGCGAGTTCGGTGCGCTCGGCCTCGCTCCAGCCGGTGCCCACGTTGCCGACGTACCGCAGGCCGGTGCCGGACCGCTGGCCGACGAGCACGGCGCCGGGCCGTCCCGTGAGCCGGCCCCTGCCGGGCAGCCAGCCGCCGACGAGGACGTCCGCGGTGCGCAGGTTGCGGATCTTGATCCAGGCCCGGGAGCGGACCCCGGGCTCGTACACCGAGTCCACCCGCTTGCAGACCAGGCCCTCCAGACCGTGGGCCCGGGTCGCCTCCAGGGCCTCGCGCCCATGCCCGACGAGCGCGCCCGGCGTCGACCAGAACGGCCCCTCCAGGCCGAGCGACTCCAGCCGGGCCCTGCGCTCCAGGTACGGCGTCCGGAGCAGCGGACGCCCGCCGAGGTGCAGCACGTCGAACAGCACGAGGTGCACGGGAACCGTCGCCGCCAGCCGCGCGGCCTTGGCCGGCGCTCCCACCAGGCCCATCCGGGACTGCAGCGACTGGAAGTCGGCGCGGCCCTGTGCGTCCAGCGCGAGCACCTCCCCGTCGAGCACGGCGGGCGTGCGGCCGAGCGTCTCGCCCAGCGCGCTCAGCTCCGGGTAGGCGCCGGTGATGTCCTCCCCCGAACGGGCGCGCAGGACGACGCTCCCGTCTCCGGCCAGATACACGACGGCCCGCTGACCGTCCTGCTTGGTCTCGTAGGCCCAGCGCGCGTCCTGCGCCGGGGGCGGCAGCGTGCCGGGGGTGGCGAGCATGGGGGCGATGAGGGGAAGCGTCCCGGGTGTCCCGGCCGTCCTGGGCGTCACAGGCGTCACGGGGAAGGTGTCGACACGGCCGAACCGCCGCACGCGCACGGCGCGACGGGTTCGCCTGAACGGCTTCGGGCCGGACTGCCCGGCGTCGGGTCGGACTACCGGGCGTCGGGTCGGACTACCGGGCGTACAGCGGGAGCCGGGCGGTGACCTCGAAGCCGCCCTCGGGGCGGTGGCCGGCCTGGAAGGCGCCGCCCATCGACTGGGCGCGCTCACGCATGCCGATGAGGCCGAAGCCTCCGCCGCCCGCGCCCCCGGAGGGGACGGCGGCGCCGTCGTCGCAGACGGTGATGGTCAGCTGGTCGCGCCCGAACGCCAGCCGCACCCGGGCCGTCCGGGCGCCCGCGTGCCGGGTGACGTTGGTCAGCGCCTCCTGCACGATCCGGTACGCCGTCAGATCCACCCCCGGGGTGAGCGGACGCGCCGTGCCCTCGGTGACGACCTGCACCTCCAGCCCCGTCGACGCGCAGGTCTCGGTCAGCTCGGAGAGCTGCCCGAGTCCGGGGCTCGGGGCGAGCGGCGAGTCGCCGTCCTCCGCCTGGCGCAGCAGACCCACGGTCGCCTTGAGCTCGCGCAGCGCGGAGGACGTCGTCCCGGTGAGGTCGGTGAGGATGCCCTGGACCCGGTCGGGGTGGGTGCGGGCGAGATGGGCCGCGGTGCCCGCCTGGGCGTTGGCCAGGGCGAGATGGTGGGCCACGACGTCGTGCAGCTCGCGCGCGATGCGCATCCGCTCCTCGACGACCCGGTGCCGGGCCTCCTCCTCGCGGCCGTGCTCGGCGTACTCGGCGCGGGCCTGGACGGCCTCGACGTAGGCCCGCTGGAGGCGGACCAGGGTGCCGGTGACGACCGGGAACAGCAGCCAGACGACCGGGCTGATCGTCTTCATGACCCAGGGGTGGTCGACGGGGTCCAGGATCAGGGCCGTGGGCACGATCAGCGCGAGGGAGGCGACGTAGTGCCGGCGCACCGTACGGCGATCGGTGTGCACCGCCAGCCGGTACAGGGCGAGCAGGAGGGGGCCCAGCAGCAGCGGGGTGATCAGATGGCCCAGCGCGGTCGCGGCGGCCGTACAGCAGGCCGTCGCGGCCACGGCCACGCGGGGCCGGGTGCGCTGCCAGAGCAGCAGCGCGCCGCAGGCGAGGGCGGCGAGGACGATCGTGGGGCCGGCCGTGTCCGGCTGGTCGATGCCGGGCAGGCCGATCTCGCCGCCGAAGAGGAAGACGGCGAACAGCAGGACGGCCGACATGGTGTCGACGGTGCGGGCGTGGTCGTCCGCGTAGCGCTGCCAGGGGATGATCATCGACTCTCTCCGGTCGGGGCTTCGCCTCGGGGGAGGGGCGGACGGGGGCGGCCAGGGGCGGCCGCCCGGGCGCGCGGAGGAAGCGGGACGAGCGGGGCGGTCCGTGCGAGACATGCCTGCGCGGGACGTGCCTGCGCGGGACGTGCCTGCGCGGGACGTGCCTGCGCGGGACGTGCCTGTACGGGATGCGCCGGCGTGGGGGTGCGGGTGCGGGACGTGGTGCCGTCACCACACGCACGGCAGCTCCACCTCGACCACCGTCGGCCCGCCCACCGGGCTCGTCAGCCGCACCGCGCCGTCGAGCGCGGCGACCCGGCGCCGCATGCCCACCAGCCCCGAGCCGCGGCTCTCGTCGGCGCCGCCGCATCCCTCGTCCCGCACCCGCACGCTCAGCCCGGTCCGGGTCCGGGCCAGCAGCACCTCGGCCCGCTCGGAGCCGCTGTACTTCACGGAGTTCGTGAGCGCCTCGGCGACGACGAAGTAGGCGGCCGCCTCCACCGCCGCCGGTGCGCGGGGCCCGTCCGCCAGACCGTCCGCCTGCACCGTCACCCGCACTGTGCTGCTCGCCGCGAGTGCCCGTACGGCCCCCTCCAGCCCCCGGTCGGTGAGGATCGGCGGGTGGATGCCGCGCACCACGTGCCGCAGCTCCGTCAACGCCTCCTCGGCCTGCTCCTGTGCGTCGGAGAGCAGCTTGCGCGCGGTCTCCGGGTCGGCCCCGTACGCCCGTTGGGCGAGCCCGATCCGCATCGACAGGGCGACGAGGCGGGCCTGGGCGCCGTCGTGCAGGTCGCGTTCGATACGGCGCAGTTCGGCGCCGTGCGCGGCGACCGCGTCCGCCCGGGTCGCCGTGAGCTGTTCGACGCGCTTGGCCAGCAGCGCCTTGGGGGAGGGCCGCAGAAGGGCGGCCGACCAGTCGGCCTCGAGGTCGGCCAGCTTGACGATCAGCGGCAGGACGAGCGCCTCCTTGCCCAGCAGCCCGCTCCACACACCGTCGACGACGAGCCCCGCCGGCCACAGCGGCAGCATCAGCACCGTCATCCACCCGTAGGCGTAGTAGGCCACCATCCAGCGCAGGTCGGTGAGCGTCCCCGGATCCCGTACGGCCGTCCGCAGCCGTTCGCGCACGGGACCGGTGATCGGCTGGTAGGCCTCGGGGATCTCCCGGCCGGTCCAGGACGCCGTCGCGTGCCGTTTCGCCGCGGCTATGCGGCGGATCAGCAGCACGGTCTCGGGCAGCAGCCAGATCCCCACCACCGCGACCGAGCCCGTGGCGGTGATCAGCAGGACGGTGATGAAGATGTACGACCCGAAGGCCATGGCCGCGGCCAGCACGAGGTGGACCGTGGCCCGCGCCGCCTGTCGCAGGGTCGCGCGCATGTCAGTGCCGTTCCTGTCGTGAAGAGCAGCAGAGAAGCATAGGAAGACCGAAGACCGAAGACCGAAGACCGAAGACCGAAGACCGAAGACCGGGGAGAGGGGAGAGGGGAGAGGGGAGAGGGCGGTGCAGGGCGTCGGCCGGAACCGCATTCCGGCCGACGCCCGGACCGGTGTGACCCCGTCCGGTCTAGTCGTCCAGCGTGACGACGACCTTCTCCGCCGCGCCCGGCGTCAGCGTGAGCTCGAAGGCGCGCTCGACCTCCGCGAGCGGGACGCGGTGGCTGATCAGCTTTGCGAACCGCTCCTGGTGCTCGACCAGTTCGGGGGTCACCTCGAAGATCTCGGTGGGGTAGCCCTGGGAGGCGACGAGGGTCAGCTCGCTGCGGAGCATGCCGCCCAGGTCGATCTCCGTGCCCTTCTTCTGCACCGCCACCATCACCAGCTTCGCGCCCCACTTGGCGGAGCCCACCACGGTGTTGAAGACGGCGGCCGCGCCGGCGGCGTCGATGAAGATGTCCGTGCCCGGCCGGGGCTGGCCGAGGGCGTTGGCGCTCTGGCCGTGCAGCTCGGTCAGGCGTGCGGTCACGTCCTCCTCGGCGGAGTTGACGACGGCGTCCGCCCCCACGGCCAGTGCCTTCTCCAGCCGGGCGGGGATGACGTCGGCGACCACCACGTGCTCCACGCCGCGCAGCTTCAGCCAGATCGCCGCGCCCAGACCGATCGGCCCGGCGCCGAACACGACGACCTTGTCGCCCGGCTTGGCCTCGGAGCGGTTGACGGCGTGCCGGGCCACGGCCATCGGCTCGTTGAGCGAGGCCACGTCGAACGGCACGGTGTCCGGGAAGACCGCCACGCTCCGGCCGACCTCGGCGTTCTCGATCAGCAGGAACTCGCTGATGCCGCCGTACTTGCCGCCGCAGCCGATGATGCCGGTGGGCGCGTCCTGCGGGTTGACCACCACGCGGTCGCCCACCTTCAGACCGTCCACCTCGGCGCCGATCTCCACGACCTCGCCGGCCGGCTCATGGCCGAGCGCCACGGGGACCAGGTCGCCGCCCAGATGAGCGCGGGCCGGCATGCCGCCCATGTGCAGGAAGGTGACGTCGGTGCCGCAGATCCCACAGGCGCGGACCCGCACGAGCACGTCCTTGGGGCCGGGCACCGGACGCTCGACGTCCACGACCTCGATCTTGTTGACGCCGCCGGTCTGGACGGACTTCATCGTGCTCATCGGAGAGCCTTTCGCGGGGAGGGGACCTGGTTACTGGGACAGGTGGTACGGGAAACAGGTGGCACTGGAAACAGGTGTTGCTGGGCTCGGGGGAGCCCTAACGGAATCCGGGGGACCGTGACCCTCCCGGAGGGGTGGTCGTGACGACGGCGCGGCCTCATGGGACGGACCGGCCGTCGAGGGCGTCCTGGGCTAGGAGGAGCACGGCCGCGACCCGCTCGTCCGGCCTGGCGTCGGCCGCCCGGTCGACGGCGTGGGCGTGGACGCCCCGGGCGCGGTAGGCCACGTCGAGCGACGCCACGCGATCGGCGACGCCGTGTCCGTCCGCCGTGAAGACGAGGGAGCCGCCGCCCGCGGTCAGCATGTGCGCGAGCACGCTGCGGGTCAGCGTCTCCTCCGCGTCCGTCGGGTCCGTCGTGCCGTGCACCAGGACGTCCAGTCCTCCGAAGCTGCACAGCGCGGTGGACACGACGTCGTCCGCGACCTCCTGTGCGCCCGGGTCGCCGACGACCGCCACGGCGTACCCGCCCGCGGTTCCGATCGCCTCGACCGTGCCGTGTGCGCCGCGCGCGTCCGCGTCCGTGACCAGCACCCGCGCGCCCCGCAGGGCGAAGGCGAGGGCCGTGGTCCGTCCGACGCCGGAACCGGCCCCGGTGACGACGACGGTGCTCCCGTCGAAGGCGGCGCCGTTCACCGGATGGCCGCTCGTGCCGTGCACCAGGTCGCTGCTCATGCCGTGCTCCTTTCGCCGCGCGGGGCGGTCAGACGCCGAGGGTCTTCAGGACGGCGTCCGCCATGCCCTGCTCGCCGCGCTCGTTGGGATGGACGGACGCGGCGGGGGCGAGCGGCACCAGCGGCTCGACCCAGCGCACCTGACGGTCGGCGCAGGCGTCCCGCCCGACCGAGGGGGCGTAGGTGTCCACGTAGCCGACGCCCGCCTTGTCGGCCCGTTCACGCAGCATCCTGTTGAGCTGCTGCTCCTTGTCGTGGAGGTAAGTGACATCACCGGCGGCGAGGCCCATCTCGGCGCGGCAGTCGGCGGCGCCGCGCGGCAGGATCGCCGGGTAGCCGACTACGTAGACGCGGGCCTTGGGGGCGCGGCTCTTGACCTCGGCCAGCGCCTGGGCCAGCTGTTCGTCCGCCGCGTCGATGCGCTGTCCGATCTCGTCGGCGCCGTCGGAGACGTACCGGGCGCGGCAGGGCGCGTCCCCGGCGTCGACCTTCATGCTCTTCAGCGCGAAGCTCAGCACACCGGACTTGACGCAGGTCTTCACCAGCGAGGCGAAGCCGATGTCGTTGCCGCCCATGCCCAGGGTGACCAGCCGGGTGCGGTCGGAGAGGGCGGACAGCTGCGCCGGGTTGGTGCCGTGGTCCGTGGACTGCGCGACGGTGAGGTCGGCGAGGGTCGCGCCGCTGCAGCTGACGTCGCGGAAGTCGGCGGCGGGCAGGCTCAGCCGACGGGCCACGAGCGCCGGGTAGTTGCGGGCGGAACGGTCGCAGCCGGCGGGGGCGCCGCCCTGGTCCGGGATTCCGGGGCCGGCGGTGTAGGAGTCGCCCAGCGCGACGTACGGCCCGCGCGGCGGGGCCGCGTCGGCGGGGGCGGCGGTGCTGTCATCGTGTCGGCTGATCACCACCGCGGTGGTCAGCACGCCGCAGGCGAGCGCCCCGGCCAGCGCGGCTCGTACGGAGGTCTTCATGGGAGTGGGGTCCTGTCTGTCGTCCCGGATGCGCCACGCCGGTGAAGGTCTGCTCGGTCGGGGGAGGGCGGCCGGGGCGGCCGAGCGGGCGGGCGTGGAGCGGGGTGAGGTGTCCTCGGGCCCGGCGCCGGTCAGGGGGTTGCCGGCGCCGGACCCGGGGACCGCGCCGTTCCTCGTCCCCACGGGAACGGCGCGTGGGAGCCGCCTCCGCTCAAGGCGGCTCCGGTCGGTGCGGTCGCGCCCTCCGGGGAGGGGCGGCGGCCCGACGATCAGGGGCGTTGGTCGGTCTCTGGCACGGGAGGTTCTCCTGTGGTCGTGGTGAACGGCACTGCCGGGGAGTGGTCCGGAGTGCCGGACCGACTGCCACCGGGTTGCTTGAGTTAGGCAAACACATGTGGATTACTTGAGTCAAGCAAACGACCGGAATTACTTGAGTTAGGCAAGCAGAAAGGTAGGGTGAGATCATGTCCCCCTCACCGCCCGCAGTGCCGCCCGCCTCACCCGCGGCGGTCGAGATCGAGCGGGCCCTCACACACGTCGCCTACCTGAGCGTCCGGGCCCGCCAGCACGACCGGCTGGTCTCGGTGGCGGGCGTGCCGCTCGACCGGGCCGCCGTCGCGATGCTGCGCCAGATCGCCGAGCACGAGCCCCTGCGCCCGGGGGAGCTGGCCCGGGCGCTCGCCGTCCAGGCCTCGCACGTCACCCGCCAGGTACAGCGACTGCAGCGGGCCGGCTACGTCACCCGGGTCGCCGACCCCGACGACCACCGCGCCCGACGCATCCGGCTCACCCCACTCGGCGAGTCCGCCGTAGCCCGCCTGGGCGACGCGGCCGCCCGCGGCATGCAACTGGCCCTCGCGAACTGGTCCCCCTGTGAACTGCGCCGGCTCGCCGGGCTGTTCCAGCGCATGGTGGAGACCTTCCAGACGGAGCCGGCCGCGCTGGATGGCGCGGCTGGGGTGGATGACCCGACCGGGCCGCCTCGCCCGGCCGGGTCGGCCGAGTGTGGCGACCGGACGGATGAGATGGATCAGGTCGAGCGAACGGATCAGCCGGATCAGCCGGATCAGCCCGATCGGCCGGTTCAGGCCAGACCGGCCGGGCCCGTAGGCCAGACCAGTCCCGCCCAGTCCGCCCAGTCCGCCAACTCGGCCAACTCGGCCGAAGCCACCGACGTCGGCCGCCGCTCCATCCGGCCTGCCCAGCCCGCCCACTCCACTCGGCCTGCCCAGCCCGCCCAGCCCGCCCAGCCTGCCCCGCCCACCCAGGCCGCTTGCTCCACGCCCTCCACCCAACCCACCCACCCCGCCGAAGAAGGGCACCCCTACGATGCGGGCGTCACGACACCCGCGGCGTGACGGTCAGGCGCGCGCCTCGGGCGACAGCGCCTCCGTCGGGCCGTTACCTCGCTCGAGCTCTCCACGAACGGCCTGGCCCATGGACGGAAACACGACTCGAAAACCGTCGCTCGCCCGTGGCGCCGGGCAACATGTCCTGATCGTCGCCGCCGAGCCGGACGTCGCGGAACTGCTCGCCACCACCCTGGAGTTGGCGGGGTACCGGATCGGCCTCACGGGCACCGTGGCCGACACGCTGGCCCTGCTCGACGCCCACCGGTTCGACCTGCTGGTCGTCGACACCACCCTGCCGGACATGGCGGGCATCGACCCGGCCGCCCGCCCGGTGATCGTCCACCGTCCGCCGGTCCTGTACCTCACCGGGTACGACACCCTGGGCCGCCTCCTGCCCGAACTCGGCCTGGGGGAGACGGACTACGTCACCAAGCCCTTCCGGGTGGCCGAAGTCCTGGCCCGGATCCAGGTGTTACTGCGCGGCGCCGCCCCGGGGCGCCCGGACCACTTCCTGCGCCACGGCGACCTCGTCCTGGACGACACCCTGTGCCGGGCCCGGCGCGGACCCCGCACCCTCGACCTCACCCCCGGTGAGTACCGCCTGCTGCGTCACCTCCTGGTCAACGCCCATCGCGTGCTGTCCAAGGAGCAGATCAGCCGGTACGTCTGGGGCGACTTCCGCGGCGACAACGCGATAGAGCAGCTCGTCTCCCGCCTCAGACGCAAGGTCGACCGTGAGGAGCCCGCGCTGATCCACACCCGCCGGGGCTTCGGCTACTGGCTGGGACGAGTGGACGCGGAGGGCTGAGAAGGGGCGGAGCAAACGCCTGGCGGGACGGTCGGAGGCCGGTCGGAGGGCGGTGTCGTGCGGCTGCGACGCCGCCCGTTCGCGTTGCGCGGACAGGGTGCGGTGGTCGCCTGGCCGACCGGTAACTCGCTTCCTGCGCTGGCGAGTTGCCGAAACGTTCCGTCGACACATCGGCCCCAACTCCCCATGTGATCCACGTCACGTCAGCTTTCTGTCAGGAAACTGACCGGAACGCGTCAGCCCCCTCTGTTTGCATGTGCTCATCGAGGCCCTCGACCCCGTCCCCCGGCGCTCCGGCCCAGCGGAGCCCCCACCACCGAGGAGAGCCATGGCCGACACCCTGACCGGCCCGGCAGCCGAAACCCCGGATGCCCTGCCCGAGTTCCCGATGCCCAGGGCGGACCGCTGCCCGTTCGACCCCCCGCCCGCCCTCAAGGAACTCCAGGAACAGGCCCCGCTGACGAAGGTGCGACTGTGGGACGGCAGCGAGCCGTGGCTCGTGACCCGCTACGCCGAGCAGCGCGCGATCCTGGGCGACGCCCGGGTCAGTGCGGACACCGACCAGCCCGGCTACCCGACGAAGGCCAACTCCGGGGGCGGCGAGGGCAAGCTCAGCTTCATCATGATGGACGACCCCGAGCACTCCCGGCTGCGCCGGATGGTGACCGCGCCGTTCGCCATCAAGAAGGTGGAGGCCCTGCGGCCCGCCGTGCAGCGCATCGTGGACGACCTGATCGACGACCTGCTCGCCAGCCCCAAGCCGGTGGACCTGGTGGAGCAGTTCGCCCTCCCGCTCCCCTCGCTGGTGATCTGCGAACTGCTCGGCGTGCCCTACGACGACCACGCCTTCTTCCAGGACAACACCAAGACGATGGTCCACCGGGACGCCACCCCCGAGGAGCGGGGAGCAGCCACCCGGGAGATCGCCGGATTCCTCGCCGGGCTCATCGGCAAGCGGATCGCCGACCCGTGCGACGACCTGCTGTCGAGCATCGCCGGGCGCGTCACCGCCGGTGAGATCGACCATCAGCAGGCGACGGAGATGGCGCTGCTCCTGCTGTTCGCGGGGCACGAGACCACCGCGAACATGATCGCGCTCGGCACCCTCGCCCTCCTCCAGAACCCCGACCAGCTCGCCCTCCTGCGCGAGTCCGACGACCCCAAGCTCGTCGCCTCCGCGGTCGAGGAACTGCTGCGCTACCTGCACATCACCCACCTGGGGCGGCGCCGCGCGGTCACCGAGGACATCGAGATCGCCGGGCAGGTCATCAAGGCCGGCGAAGGCGTGATCATGGTCAACGAGGCCGCCAACCGCGACCCCGAGGTCTTCCCGGACCCTGACCGGCTCGACATCACCCGGGACGCCCGCCGTCATGTCGCCTTCGGCTACGGCGTCCACCAGTGCCTCGGCCAGCCGCTGGCCCGCATGGAGCTGCAGGTCGTCTACGGCACGCTCTACAAGCGCCTCCCGGACCTGAAGCTGGTCGGCACGCTCGACGACGTCCGCTTCAAGCACGACGCCTTCGTCTACGGCGTCCACGCCCTGCCCGTGACCTGGTGACGGTTCCCGTCCCGCAGCACGACGACAGCTCACTGCTCACCGCGAAGCGCAGCGAACAAGGAGAATCCCATGAGTGATCTGAAAGTGGAGCTGGAAGCCGACAAGTGCGTCGCCTCGGGGCAGTGCGTGGTGGCCGCCATGCAGGTCTTCGACCAGGACGACGACGGCATCGCGATCCTGCTGGAGGAGCGGCCGGCCCCCGGGATGCTCGACGACGTGCGCGAGGCCGTCGCCGTCTGCCCCGCCGCCGCGATCCGACTGATCGAACAGTGAACCGGATCGTGGTCGTCGGAGCCTCGGCCGCCGGACTGGCGGCGGCAGAGACGCTCCGGCGCGAGGGCTACGAGGGTCCGCTCACCCTCGTCGGCGACGAACCGCACCTGCCGTACGACCGGCCGCCGCTGTCCAAGCAGCTGCTGGCCTCCGAATGGGAGCAGGACCGGCTCGAGCTGCGCCGGTCCGAGGACCTCGCCGCCCTCGACCTGGACCTGCGGCTCGGCGTCGAGGCCACCGGCCTGGACGTCGCCGGACGCCGGGTGCTGCTGGCCGACGGCTCCGAGGCGCCGTACGACGGGCTGGTCGTGGCCACCGGGGTGCGGCCGCGGCGGCTGCCCGGCGAGGGCGCGCATGTGCTGCGCACTCTGAACGACGCCCTCACCCTGCGGGAGCGGTTGGAGCCCGGGCTGCGGCTGGTCGTCGTCGGCGCCGGGTTCCTCGGAGCGGAGGCCGCGGCCGTCGCCTGGCGGCTGGGCGCGCGGGTCACCGTGCTGGAGCCGGCGGCGGTGCCGCTGGCCCACGCGGTCGGCGAGGAGGTCGGGCGGGTGCTGTCGCGGGCCCACCTCGACCGCGGCGTGGACCTGCGCTGCGGGGTCACCGTGGCCGAGGTGACCGAGGACGGCGTACGGCTCGGCGACGGCGAGATCGTCGAGGCCGACGAGGTGCTCGTCGCGATCGGCTCGGTGCCCAACACCGACTGGCTGGCCGACAGCGGGCTGGCGGTGGGCGACGGCGTGGTCTGCGACGAGTACCTGGAGGCGGCGCGGAACGTGTACGCGGCCGGTGACGTGGCCCGCTGGTACAACCCGCTGTTCGGCACGTCGATGCGGATCGAGCACCGCACCAACGCGGCCGAGCAGGGCATGGCCGCCGCCCGCAACCTTCTGCGGCCCGACGCCCGCAAGCCGTTCGCGCCGGTGCCGTACTTCTGGTCCGACCAGTACGACATGAAGATCCAGGCGTACGGGTTCCTGCGTGGCCATGACGAGGTCGCCGTCGTCGAGGGCGATCTCGCCGAACGCCGGTTCGTGGCCGTGTACCGCACCGGCGACCGGGTGAGCGGGGCGCTCGCGGTCGGCATGCCGCCGAAGGCCGTCCGCCTGTGGCGACAGGCCATCGCGACCGGCGCGCTCTGGGACGAGAGTGTGCCCGCCCCCGCTCAGCGGTCGTGACATCCGACGGGCCCCGGCAGGCGGTGCGAGCCTGCCGGGGCCTTCGGCATGCCCGGCGCGGGGCGCCCTCGTTCCGGAACGCGGCCGTCGGCGCCGCCCGCCCGCCGTACGGCGTCGAGAGCTTTCCGGTGTGCCGGAGCCGTTGCGATACTGCGGGGATATCGTCCGCGCGTCGTACATCCGTAGTAGTCGGAGTGAAACGCACGCAGTAATTTACTTGAGTTACGCAACAAGATGGTAAAGTGGGTCGCATGCCCACCGAACCGCTCCCCGTGCCCTCCACCGCCTCTCCGGAAGTGATCGAGATCGAGCGTGCGCTCACCCGCATCACCTATCTCAGCACCCGCGCCCGCCAGCACGACCGGCTGATGTCCCTGGCCGGCGTCCCGCTGGACCGTGCCGCCGTGGCGCTGCTGCGGCAGATCGCCGACTCCGAGCCGCTGCGGCCGGGGGAGCTGGCCCAGCGCCTGGGCGTGGAGGCCTCCCATGTGACCCGCACGGTGCAGCAGCTGCAGAAGTCCGGCTACGTCACCCGCGTCCCCGACCCCCAGGACGGCCGGGCCCAGCGCATCCAGCTCACTGACACCGGCCGCGAGTCCATCGACCGGATCCGCGACGCGGGCGCCCGGGGCATGCAGCTGGCGCTGTCCGACTGGTCCCCGCAGGAGCTCCAGCAGTTCGCCACGTACTTCCACCGCATGGTCGACGACTTCCTCGCGCACTCCGTCGAGGAGGAGAGCGAGCAGCTGCCCGCCGCGTCGGCCGGCGGCGCCTGACCCTCAGGCCCGCTGTCGCGTCCCGGCCTCAGGGGCGGTGGCCGGGACGGGCTCGCGCAGCCCGCGCAGCAGCAGCCACGCCACCACGGGCGGGACGAGCAGCGGAAGCAGGGCCGTGCGCAGGGACGTGACGTCGGCGAGCGCCCCCAGGGCGGGAGCCGCCACGCCCCCGAGGCTCACCGTCAGCCCCAGGGTGACGCCGCTCGCGGTCCCCGGGCGCCGGGGCAGACAGTCCTGGCCCAGCGTCACATGCAGCGAGAACGGGACGTACAGCCCGGCCGAGGCCAGCGCGACGCACCCGTACAGCGGCGGTCCCGGGACCAGCAGCACACCCGCGACCGCGACCACGGTCACGACGTACGACCCGCGCACGACCGCCGGCCGCCCGTACCGCTCGGCCAGCCGGCTCCCGGCCAGCGTCCCCACCGCGCCGCCCGCGTACAGCACGCCCAGCGCGGCGGTGCCGGCCGCCTGTCCGCCGCCGGTGCGCTCACGGACGTACAGCGCGACGAACGTGCTCAGGCCGACGAAGACGATCGAGCGGCAGACCACGGCGCCCGACAGTCGCAGGAAGGTCGGCCAGTCGTCGCGGCCCGCCTGCTCGGCCGTCCGGGACGGCGCGACGCGCGGGCCCGTCGCGCGCACCGCGGCCGTGCAGAAGACCGCGCCCGCCAGCGCCGGACCCGCCAGCAGGGGAGAGGCGCGCAGGCCCCAGGTCGCGACCACGGCCGCGACGAGCGGGGGAGCGAGGGCGAAGCCGACGTTGCCGCCGAGCGCGAACCAGCCCATCGCCGTGTGACTGCCGTCCGCCGCCGCCCGGGCCGCCCGCGCGGCCTCCGGATGGTAGGCGGCGATGCCGACGCCCGACACCGCGACCGCCGCCAGGGTGAGCGCGTACGAGCCGCCGACGCCGCTGACGGCGACGCCCGCACCGGATGCCAGCGCGCTCAGCGGCAGCAGCCACGGCATCGCCCACCGGTCGGTCAGCACGCCGAACAGCGGCTGCGCCACCGACGACAGCAGCGAGGCCGCCAGGACGATGCCGGAAGCTGCGGCATAGGAGTAGGCGCGCTCGGCCACGAAGTAGGGCACCAGCGCGGCCACGGCCCCCTGGTACACGTCCACGCACGCGTGGCCCAGGGACATCAGGGTGATGGATCGATTCTTCGGCACCCTGCGATCGTCGCGACCCGGCGCCTGTCCCGCTTCCGATAATCTGCCTTCTTGTGTCGAATATCCGCCATGGATCCGCGGCTCGCCCCTGTCTGCGTCGGCCGCCCCTCTGCACCCGCTGGGGCAGGGCGAGTTGACGCGGACCCCGCCGCCGGAACCCCCTCTACCGTCCAGTAATGTCGGGGGCCTGGTCATCAGAGGAGGAACCGTGTCACGGTCCCAACGTTCACCCCTGCTGCTCGCGGGCCTGCTGGCCGGCATGGGGGTCGCCCACTTCGCCGCTCCGCGCCCCTTCGACACGACGATCCCGCGCGTACTGCCGGGCTCGCCCAGGGTCTGGACGTACGGCAGCGGCGTCGCCGAGCTGGCGCTGGCCGCGGGACTGGCCGTGCCGCGGACCCGCAAGGCGGCCGCGCTGGCCACGGCCGCGTTCTTCGTCGGCGTCTTCCCCGCCAACGTCAAGATGGCGCTGGACTGGCGCGACCGCCCCACCCCGCTCAAGGCCGCCGCGTTCGGTCGGCTGCCGCTGCAGGTCCCCCTCGTGCTGTGGGCCCGCAGTGTCGCCAACGGCACGGAAGGTCGGTGAAGGTCGGTCATGACGAAGGCGCTGGAGACCGGTGACCTGGTCGAGGACTTCTCGCTGGCGGACGAGACCGGCACGACGCGCAGCCTGACGGAGCTGCTCGCCGACGGTCCGGTGGTCCTCTTCTTCTACCCCGCCGCCCTCAGCCCCGGCTGCACCGCCGAGGCCTGCCACTTCCGCGACCTGGCCGCCGAGTTCGCCGCCGTCGGCGCCCAGCCCGTCGGCGTCAGCGGGGACTCCGTCGACCGCCAGCAGGAGTTCGCCGGACGCCACACCCTCGGCATGCCGCTGCTCTCCGACCCCGACGGCGCCGTGCGGGAACGATTCGGCGTGAAGCGCGGCGTCTCCGTGCTCCCCACCAAGCGGGCCACCTTCGTCATAGGGCAGGACCGCACCGTCCTGGAGGTCGTGCGCAGCGAACTGCGCATGAACACCCACGCCGACCGCGCCCTGGCCGCTCTGCGCGCCCACCGCGCCTGAGGCGTCCGCCTCCCGGGAGCCGCCGGGGGCGGCCCGCGTCCCGAACGGCCCGTCGCGGTTGATGCGGCGGGCCAAAGGGACCATTCTGGACGATATGGAGCATGTCGTCGCTGCGGCGGTCGTCGATGCCCGGGGCATCGTGACGGGCTGGAGCGAGGGTGCTCGCCTGCTGACGGGCCGTCCGGCGGACGAGGTCGTGGGCCGGACGGCGGCCGACCTGCTCGCCGGGGACCTCCCGCCGCACCCCGACGGCGCGTGGACCGGCCCCGTCGTCGTGCGCCACCGCGACGGCCGCCCCGTCGCCCTCACCGTGACCGCCTGCCCCCTGCTCGGCCCCGACGGCGAGCCCGCGGGCTGCACCCTCACCGCCGAGCGGCCGCACTCCCCGGAGCCGACCCTGGCGGGGCGCGCCTTCCAGCAGGCGTCCATGTCGATGTCCGTCTTCGACCCCGCCCAGCACTATCTCCGTCTGAACGAGACCGCCTGCATGGTCATGGGCGTGTCGGAGGACGTCCTGCTGGGCCGCCCCTTCCCCGAGACCGTCGAGGACGCCGAGCACAGCCGCGGCTTCAACCACCACCTGCGCCAGGTCGCCGAGACCGGCCGCCCGGTCCGCTACGAGAGCTTCACCGGCGCCCCCTCCCTCAACCGGGAGCACGCCTGGAGCATCGAGATGTGGCCCGTGCGCGAGGACACCGGCGCGGTGGCCGGGGTCGCCCTGGCGGCGTTCGACAGCACCGAGCAGTACCTGGCCCGACAGCGCCTCGCCCTGCTGAACGAGGCGGCGGCCTCCATCGGCACGACCCTGGACGTGGTGCGCACCGCCGAGGAACTGATCGGCATCCTCGTGCCCCGGTTCGCCGACTTCGCCAGCGTGGACCTGCTCGACTGGGTCCTCGGCGCGGACGAGCCGCCCCCCGTGCCCGACGGCGAGATCGTGCTGCGCCGCGTCGCCCACGGCTCCGTCCGCGAGGGCGCCCCCGAGGCGGGCGTCCACCTCGGTGACTCCGACGCCCACCCGCCGTACAGCGCCCCCGCGCGCGCCCTGCGGGAGGGGCGGGCGATCCTCAGCCAGGCGGGCGAGCCGGACTTCATGCGCTGGTTCGCCGAGCGCGACGCCCGCGCCCCCGAGGGACGCCGCTACCGCCAGGGCGTCCACACGATGATCGCGGTGCCGCTGCGGGCCCGGGGCACCGTCCTGGGCGTCGCCGTCGGCATCCGCGTCGCCCACCCCGACGACTACGAGGACGACGACGTCGTATTCGCCGAGGAACTCGCCAGCCGGGCCGCCGTCTGCATCGACAACGCCCGCCGCTTCGCCCGCGAACGCACCACCGCCCTCGCCCTCCAGCACAGCCTGCTGCCCCGCGGTCTGCCCGGACAGGCGGCCGTCGAGGTCGCCCATCGCTATCTGCCCAGCGGCTCCACGGCGGGCATCGGCGGCGACTGGTTCGACGTCATCCCGCTCTCCGGCAGCCGGGTCGCCCTGGTCGTCGGCGACGTCGTCGGGCACGGCATCCCGTCCTCCGCGACCATGGGACGCCTCTGCATGGCCGTCCGCACCCTCGCCGACGTGGACCTGCCGCCCGACGAACTCCTCACCCACCTGGACGACCTCGTCACCCACCTGGCGGCCTACGACGACGACGGCGACGACGTCGCGGAACTCGGCGCCACCTGCCTCTACGCCGTGTACGACCCCGTCAGCCGCCGCCTCACCCTCGCCGCCGCCGGCCATCCCGCGCCGGCCCTGGTCCTGCCCGACGGCCACGCCGAACTCGTCACGATGACCCCCGGGCCGCCGCTCGGCGTCGGCGGACTGCCCTTCGAGTCGGTCGAGCTGGAACTGCCCGAGGGCGCGGTCGTGGCCCTCTACACGGACGGCCTGATCGAGGACCGTGACCGCGACCCCGACCGCGCCGTCACCGAGCTGTGCAGCGCTCTGACCGCACCGGCCGCCACGCTCGACGCGCTCTGCGACACCGTGCTCAAGGCGGTCCTGCCGGAGGAGCCGAGCGACGACGTCGCCCTGCTGCTCGCCCGCACCCGGGCGCTCGGCACGGACCAGGTCGCCACCTGGGACGTCGCCCCTGACCCCGCCCATGTCGCCGCCACCCGCCAGGCGGCGACCGAGCAACTGGCCGCATGGGGCCTGGAAGAGGCCGCGTTCGTCACCGAGCTCGTCGTCAGCGAACTGGTCACCAACGCCATCCGCTACGGCGAACCCCCCATCCAGCTCCGGCTGATCCGCGACCGCAGCCTCATCTGCGAGGTCTCCGACGGCAGTTCCACCTCCCCGCACCTGCGCCGCGCCCACGCCTTCGACGAGGGCGGACGCGGGCTGCTGCTCGTCGCCCAGCTCACCCAGCGCTGGGGCAGCAGGCAGACGGACCGGGGCAAGACGATCTGGGCGGAGCAGTCCCTGGAACCGGAGTGATCACCCGTAGGCGGCCGACTCCCAGCTGTCTCCGGTCGCGAGGCCGTCCAGGAGGTCGGCCTCCCGCAGGCGGACCGTCAGCGTTGCCTGGGGCGTGCGGGACGGGTCCTGCCACAGCTCGCGCCACTCGGTCTGGAAGGCGCCGTCCCAGGCGGACGCGTCGGCGGGGTCCAGACCGCGCTCGCGCAGAGCCGCGTCGATGCGCTCCTTGGCCGCGTGCTCGCTGAAGGGAAGGTTGCTGCGCTCGGCCACCGAGACCTCGGCGACGGCCTCGGCGGCCGTGCCGGAGTCGGCACGGGAGTCGAGCGCGCTCGCCCGCTCCGTCGCGCCGGCCGCCCGATCCAGACCGTCGGCGAGGAGCCGGGCGGCGAACTCTGCGTTCTCCGGCGGCTCACCGGCATCCGGGTGGATCGCCGTGAGACGCAGGACGACGGTCGCCCCGCCGATCTCCTCGACCTGGGCATTCCAAAGACTCGACATCCGGAACTCCTGCTGAGGCGTGCTTCGCGAACAGTACGGGCGGCTGTGCTGCTGACCTGGTCTCAGGTCAGCATCCCGGTGCCCATGTTGGTGGCGAGCACCTCCAGCGCGGCCTCGTTCCCGATGCGCACGGCGAAGGTGGTGGCGCCCTTGGCCGCCGCGGTGCGTCCGCCCGTCCGGGGCGGTGAGAACGGGATCGCGGAGAACGCGTGGTAGATCCGCTCGCTCAGCGTGCCCCCGTAGTTCTGCAAGAGGTTGTTGAACTCGGTGTTGCGGGTGCCGCCCGCGGCGATGTCCTTCAGGAACTGGAGGTCGTCTGCGTTCCAGACCGTGGAGCTCGGGGGGAAGCCGGTGTACTGGCGCAGAATGGTCAGGTCGATGCCGCTGATCGCCCGGGCGACCCGGCTGTCGGCAGGCTGGCCCACCTGGAAGGTGAAGACGGCGCCGTTGTGCTTTCCGTCCAGCCAGCCCGCGGCCGGGTCGTACAGCTTGTGGGTGATGTCCAGGGTGGAGGGGAAGGCGTGGGCGGAGTTCAGCTGGCCGGCGCTGCCCTGGGCGGGCGCCGGATGGTTGTAGTGCACCTGGACGCCGAAGTAGACATAGGCTCCGGGCGTCGCGGACGCGGCCGTCACGTCGTTCTTGAGGTCCTTCTCGATGCCTTTCTCATAATTCTGGTTGTCCGACTGCGCCGCCGGCACCAGGTTGTTCGCGGTGCCAGGACCGCCCGCCTTCTCGTTGACCAGATGGAAGCGGATCCACTGACTGGTCATGTTCAGGGAGCGGATGTAGTCGTAGCCGGGCGGATCCGCCGACGGCGCCGCTCCCTGCAGGGAACCGTCGTTGAGCATCTCGGACCTGACGGCCCGGCCCTGGTTGTCCTGCACCGCTTCGTGCCTGCTGGCGGTCGGCACGGCGGTGTGGTTCAGCGCGCGCTGCACGAACGGCCGCGCGGGACCTGACCGTGCGCCGCCCGGCCGCGAGGCTTGCGGGCGCTCCTCGGCCTCGGGTGCGCCCGTGCGTGCCGGGGCGCGCATGACCCGGGTCGCGTTGGCCTCCGCCTCCCGCTCGAAGCGGTCCGAGGGATCCGACACCCGCAGCCCGGAACCGTTGTCCGCGCCGGCCACGGGCCCCTGGCGCTGCTGGATGACATGGGTCAACTCGTGTGCCAGCGTGTGCTTGTCGCCCCCGCCGTCGCCGAGGACGACATGGTTGCCCGAGGTGTAGGCCCGTGCGCCGATCTCGGACGCGGAGGCCTTCGCCGCGGCGTCGGTGTGGACGCGCACGTCGGAGAAGTCGGCGCCGAGGCGGCTCTCCATGTCGTCGCGGGTGGCGTCGTCCAGCGGCCGGCCGCCGCTGCGCAGCACGTCGTGGACGGCCGAGCGCTGCACGGGAGGGGACCCGGTCCCCGGGCCGCCCTGGTGCCCGCAGCCCGGGCCGTGCCGGTGCCGCTCCTGCGCCGGGGACGCCGGGGTCAGGGGGTGGCCTTCCTCGCGGAGCATCTGGACGACGGCGGCGTTGCCCGCGGCGCGCTGCAGGGCGAGGAGTCGATGCAGCGGGCTGCCGGCCTTCGCCGGGGCCGCCGCTCCCCGACGGGGCGAGTCGTCGGGAGTCCTGCTGGGCTGCGGTGTGCGCACGAGGTGCCTTCCAAGTGGGCGAGACAGTACATCTCTGCATACAGGCCGACCGCCGGACGCGTACAGGAACGCGGGGGCAGACTCGGCTGCCCCTATGGACGGGCCCCTATGGACGGGCCATCGATGTGCGCGCCGCCGATGTGCGGGCCGCCGATGGACGGGCCATCGGTGTGGGGACCTCGATGTACAGGCCGCCGCCGGACGGCCGAGCGCGCGCCCGACGCCGTCCCCGGGCCCGCGCCGTTCCCGGGCCTGTTCCGCACCCGCACCCGGGCCTGTTCCGCACCCGCCCCCGCCCCCGCGCGGGCTCAGAACTCCTCGTGCGCCTCGGGATCCCCGCCCAGCCGTCGGTGTGCCCGGTCGGCGATCGCCCGCAGTTGCGCCGGGCCGAGTTCGAAGCCGAAGACGTCGAGGTTGGCGCGCTGCCGTTCGGGGCTCGACGACTTCGGGATGGGCACCGCGCCGAGCTGGAGGTGCCAGCGCAGGACCACCTGGCCCGGGGTCACGCCCAGCGCCTCCGAGACGGAGGCGACGACCGGGTCCTCCAGCAGCGCCGAGCCGCGGCCCAGCGGGCTCCAGCTCTCCGTGCGGACGCCCTTGGCCTCGTGGAAGGCGCGCAGTTCGTCCTGCGGGAAGAGCGGGTGCATCTCGATCTGGTTGACGGAGGGCAGGACACCGGTCTCCTTCTCCAGGCGCTCGATGTGCGCGGTGGTGAAGTTGGAGACGCCGATCGACCGGACCAGACCGTCCTCGCGCAGCTTGATCATGGCCCGCCAGGAGTCGACGTACCGGTCGACCCGGGGAAGCGGCCAGTGGATCAGGTACAGGTCGACGTACTCGAGGCCGAGCCGTCGGCGGGACTCCTCGAAGGAGGCGAGGGTCTCCTCGTAGCCGTGATGGCGGCCCGGGAGCTTGGTGGTCACCACGATCTCCTCGCGGGGAACCCCGCCGCGCGCCACCCCGCGGCCGACCCCGCTCTCGTTGCGGTAGTTCGTCGCCGTGTCGACGAGCCGATAGCCCAGTTCGAGCGCCCCGGCCACCGCCTCCTCCGCCTGCGCGTCGTCCATGGGCCAGGTGCCCAGGCCGACGGCCGGGAGCCCCGTGCCGTCGTTGAGCGTGTGTGCCGGGATGTCGATCACTTGCCGGACCTTCCCTCGACTGTGTCCTTCGTGTCCTGTCTCCAGCCTCACGGATGGAGGCAGGATTGATCAACCGGACTGTGCCGGACTGTGGACCACTGGCGACTATCGACGGAGCGCGCATGACGACCGACCGGAGCACTGGACACGCGGGGGAGCGGGCGGCGGGGATCGAGGTGCTGCCGGTCGCCGGACACATCGGCGCCGAGATCACGGGCGTCGACCTGGCGGACGGCCTCGACGACGCCCAGGTCGCCGCGATCAGGGCCGCGATGCTGCGCTGGAAGGTGGTCTTCTTCCGCGAGCAGCGCCTGGACCATGCCGGACACGTGGCCTTCGCCCGCCGTTTCGGGGAGCCGGTCGTGCTGCCTCGGCGCGGCAGCGCGTCGCCGGCCGACTTCCCCGAGATCGAGACCACCGCCGACCGGCTGGAGCTCGGCGGGAAGTTCGGCATGGAGCACGAGGAGTGGCTGCAGCGCCGTCGGCACACCCTGTTGCGCGGCTGGCACTGCGACCACGGCGCCCGCGTCGACCCGCCGGCCGCGACGATCCTGCGCGCGGAGACCGTCCCGCCCTACGGGGGCGACACCACCTGGTCCAATCTGGCCGCCGCCTTCGCCGGACTCTCCGCGCCGGTACGGGAGTTCGTGGCCGGGCTCCGGGCCGAGCACCGCCTCGGCGTCGGCTACCAGTCACGCCCCGGCGACGACGCCTACCTGCGCCATCTGCTCGACCGTCAGGTCGCCTCCGTACACCCGTTGGTACGCGTCCACCCGGAGACCGGCGAGCGGGTGCTGTACGTCAACGGCTACTACGTCGAGCAGATCGTCGACGTCTCCCGCCCCGAGAGCCGGGCCCTGCTGGACATGCTGCTGGAGCAGGCGACCCGGCCCGAGTACACGGTCCGGTTCCGCTGGGAGCCGGGCAGCGTGGCCTTCTGGGACAACCGGGCCACCATCCACCTCGCCCCGAGCGACAACGCCCACCTCGGCTTCTCCCGGACCATGCACCGGGTGATGCTCGCCGGAGACGTGCCCGTCGGCGTGGACGGCAGGCCCTCGCAGCCGCTCGTCGGCACGGAGCCGGGCCGCTGGTGACGGCCGCGCAGTGGCGGTGGGGCGCCGTCAGCCGCCGGGCCGCCAGCCCAGCGCCGGGCCGAGCTTCGTCGCCATGTCGGTGAGGATCTGCACATAGTCCTCGGGCTCGAAGCTGAACGGCAGGGCGAAGGCGACCTCGTCGATCTCGCGGAACGCGACGTGCGCGTCCAGCCGTTCCGCGATCTCCTCGGAGCTGCCCACCAGGTCCGGCGCGAACAGCAGCCGCGCCGGGCCCTGCGGGGAGGTCGTACGGGGGAGGCGCTCGGCCGCGTACTTCTCGTACTTCGCCCGCTGCTGCGGGGTGGCGGAGTCGGTGGGGACGACCACGAGCCCCTGGGAGACGCGGGCGGCCTCCCCGTCGGGGTGGGCGGCGCGGAAGGCGCGGACGTGGGAGAGCTGGATCTCGGCGAAGTCCCGTGTGTCGTCCGGCCCGTCGGCCTTGACGACGCTGCTGGTCAGGAAGTTCATGCCGTGCTCGCCCGCCCACCGCGCCGAGCTCACGCTGCCCCCGCCGTACCACATGCGGCGGCCCAGGCCGGGGGAGTGCGGCTGCACCCGGTCCGAGAACACCTCGAACCCCTCGACCCCGCTGAAGTCGGTGGCGGACTTGCCGCGCACGAGGTCCAGCAGCCGCCGCACCCGCTCGTAGGAGAAGTCCTCGGCGTCCGCGGTGTCCGGGTACAGCGCTTCCTTGACCTGGTCGAAGTGCATCGGCGGGCCCACACTGACCCCGGGGTTGAGCCGGCCGCCGGACAGGACGTCGACGGTCGCCAGGTCCTCCGCCAGGCGCAGCGGGTTCTCCCAGCCCAGCGGGGTGACCGCGGTGCCCAGCTCGATGCGCCGGGTGCGCTGCGAGGCGGCCGCCAGGACGGCGACCGGGGAGGAGATGCCGTACTGCAGATGGCGGTGGCGCAGCCAGGCGCTGTCGAAGCCGAGGCGCTCGCCCAGCTCGATGATCTCCAGCGTGGTCTGGTGCCCCCGGGCCGGGTCGTCCCCGTCGAACAGTCCGATGGTCAGGAAGCCCAGCTTGCGCAAGGGGCGTGAGGTCGGCGGCACGGGCTCCTCCACGAAGGTAGCGGTTCTGCGTCGATTGTCGCAGGTCGGCTCAGGCCAGCGGGATGACGACCTCGTCCTCGACCGGCGGGTTCAGTTCCTGCGCGCGGTTGCCGGTGGCCGCGAAGCAGCGCAGCCGGACCGCGGCAACTGGTGGCAGGAGGCCTTCGCCCGCATCGGTTTCCCCGATTTCCTACCGCGTCGAGCCCGGCGGCGACGATTCGACCCCTACGAACCGGGCGTCAACGGCGTGGTGTGGGTGCACCGGGCGGGGCGCGGCTCGTCGCTCGGGCAGGGGCTGACCGATCCGTGCACCGGCGAGGTGCTGCACGCCCGGGTCCGGCTCGGCTCCCAGCGCGTCGACCAGGTCCGCGCCCTCGGCGAAGCCCTCCTCGCCCCGTACGGCCGCCCGGACGAGGTCGAACGCCTGGCCGCCGTACAGGAGTTGGCGCTGGCCCGGCTGCGGCAGCCGGCCGCGCACGAGATCGGGCACGCGCTCGGCTTCATGCACAACTTCGCCGGCAGCCACCACCTGGTCCCGTCCGTCATGGACTACCCGCCCGCCCGTGTCCGGGTGACCGACGACGGCGCGCTCGACCTACGCGACGCCTACGCCGTCGGACGTACGGTCGGAGCTCCGGAGCGGCCTGCGCCGACTGGAGGCGGAGCTACGGCTCCGCACCGACGACCACGCCCACGAGGCCGCCGCCCTGCTCGGGCGCCGACTCACCGACCCCGCCACGGCCCGCCTGGACCCGCCCCCGCGGATCCCGCCGGGCGCGCCCGACTAGCCGGTCCGGCACGCTCGATCGACCTGCGCGGGCGGCCGACTGACCGCTGTGCGCGCATCGGTAGGGCGGTACGGCCTGACGGCGGAACGCCCGAGAACCACCCGGTCCGCGACCGCCCGTCGGCAGGTCGCCCGTCGGCAGGTCGCCCGTCGGCAGGTCGCCGTCGGCAGGTCGCCGTCGGCAGGTCGCCCGGCGGCTCCGGCGCGGCGGGCCCGCCGTGCGCGTCAAACCGACCGGCGCGTGCTCCGGTCGATCGCTGTGCGCGCACGGGTAGGGCGGTACGGCCTGACGCCCGACGCCCGCCTCACCGCCTGGTCCCGGTCCACGAGCGTCCGGCGGCGGGTCGGTCGGCGGGCTTCGTCGGGGCGGTCCGGGTCGGTGGGGCGGCGTGGTGCCACTCGCCGTCGCCGAGGACGAGCAGGGGGTCGAACATCACCACCACGCCGGCCAGCAGCAGGAAGATGACGGGCCCGATCAGCATCGGCAGCAGCAGCGAGGTCGGGGAGTCGCCGGCCCAGGACGGGGTCCCGCTGTGCACATGGACGCTGACCGCGGCCATGGCGGTGTAGTGCATCCCGGACACGGCGACGCCCATCACCAGGCTGGCCCCGAGGCTGGTCAGGAACCCGCGGACCGTGACGGCCGCCCACAGCGCGGCGGTCGCGGCGACGACCGCGATCAGCACGGAGAGCGCGACCGTGCGCGGGTCGTAGTCGATGCTGCCGTTGAGCTGCAGCGCGGCCATGCCCAGGTAGTGCATGGCGGCGACGCCGAGACCGGTGACGGCGCCCGCGATCCACAGCGACCCGCCGGCCCTGCCGCGGTAGCCCACGATGAACACGCCGATGCCGACCACGGCGATCGCGACGGCCAGGCTGAGCACGGTCAGACCGACGTGGTAGCCGATCCGCGTCTCCTCCACCTGGAAGCCGATCATGGCGATGAAGTGCATCGTCCAGATGCCGCAGCCGATCGACACGGCCCCCAGGGCCAGCCAGCCCGGCTTCCAGGAGTCGCCGTCGAGCAGCGACCGCACGATGCAGCGCAGCCCCAGCGCTCCTCCCAGACAGGCCATCACATAGGCCGCTATCGGGGTCACCGCCCCGTACCGGAACCCGTCGACTGTGCCGTCCATGGTCAACTCCCCCCAGAGTGACTGCTGTTGTCAGGAAGGTCTACGGGGAGGAGAGGGGGAAAGCAAGCGTTTCCTGAAACGGGGTTCGGAGACGGCCGGGCGCACAGGAGGCTCACAGGCGGGACGGGTGTGGCGGCCCCGGTCGCCTAGGGCACCGAGGGATAACCCTCGAAGCACCCCGCATCAGCTGACATGCCACTGTCAAGCCTGCCATTCTCCCTCCCAACTACCGCACACCAGCGGCACGTTACCCACCCCCCCATCTCGGTCCCGCACAACTCAGCTCGTCCCGGACAGCACACCCGTCTGCCCGGTCTGTCACCGGCCGCCCCTGCGGCCGCCGCAGTAGGAGAACGAGTGAGACCCAACCCCCGCAAGCGGACCGCGGTAGGAGCAGCCCTGCTCTCCACCGCCGCCCTCCTCGCCGTCGGCGTCCAGACGGTTCCGGCGAGCGCGCTGCCCGCAGCCCCCCACCCCACCCCCGTGCGCACCGGCGGTCTGCCCGCCGACCTCACGCCCGCCCAGCGCACCGCGCTGGTCAAGAGCGCCGAGGCGAAGACGACGCAGACGGCCGAGTCCCTGGGCCTGGGCGCCCAGGAGAAGCTGGTCGTCAAGGACGTCGTGAAGGACAACGACGGCACCGTGCACACGCGCTACGAGCGCACCTACGCCGGACTGCCCGTCCTCGGCGGCGACCTCGTCGTGCACACGCCCCCGGCCACGCTGGCCGCCGGCACGGTGAGCACGACCTTCAACAACAACCGCCGTACGGTCTCGGTCAAGTCCACGACCCCGACGTACAGCAAGGCGGCCGCCCAGACGAAGGCGCTGAAGGCCGCCCAGGCGCTCGACGCCAAGGACCCCGCCGCGGGCACCGCGCGCAAGGTCATCTGGGCCGGCGAGGGCACCCCCAAGCTCGCCTGGGAGACGGTGGTCAGCGGCCTGCAGGACGACGGCACGCCGAGCAAGCTGCACGTCATCACCGACGCCGCCACCGGCGCGAAGCTCTCCCAGTACGAGGGCGTCGAGACCGGCACCGGCAACAGCCAGTACAGCGGCACCGTCAGCATCAACACCACGCTGTCGGGCTCGACGTACCAGCTGTACGACACCACGCGCGGCGGCCACAAGACGTACAGCCTCAGCAACGGGACGTCCGGCACCGGCACGCTGATGACCGACACGGACGACACGTGGGGCACCGGCTCCGGCTCCAACACCCAGACCGCCGGCGTCGACGCCCACTTCGGCGCCCAGACGACCTGGGACTTCTACAAGAACACGTTCGGCCGCAGCGGCATCAAGAACGACGGCGTCGCCGCCTACTCGCGCGTCCACTACAGCACGGCGTACGTCAACGCCTTCTGGGACGACGACTGCTTCTGCATGACCTACGGCGACGGCTCCAGCAGCACCCACGCGCTGACCTCGCTGGACGTGGCCGGCCACGAGATGAGCCACGGCGTCACCTCCAACACCGCGGGCCTGAACTACACGGGTGAGTCGGGCGGTCTCAACGAGGCGACCTCGGACATCTTCGGCACCGGTGTGGAGTTCTACGCCAACAACTCCTCCGACGTCGGCGACTATCTCATCGGCGAGAAGATCGACATCAACGGCGACGGCACCCCGCTGCGCTACATGGACGAGCCCGACAAGGACGGCGGCTCCGCCGACAGCTGGTACTCCGGCGTCGGCAACCTGGACGTCCACTACTCCTCGGGTCCGGCGAACCACATGTTCTACCTGCTCTCCGAGGGCAGCGGCTCCAAGACCATCAACGGCGTCACCTACAACAGCCCCACCTCCGACGGCGTCGCCGTCGCCGGCATCGGCCGGGCCGCGGCCCTGCAGATCTGGTACAAGGCGCTGACGACGTACATGACGTCCAGCACCAACTACGCGGGCGCCCGCACCGCCGCGCTGAGCGCGGCAGCGGCCCTGTACGGCTCCAGCTCCGCCCAGTACGCGGGCGTCGGCAACGCGTTCGCCGGCATCAACGTCGGCAGCCACATCACGGTCCCGTCGACCGGCGTCACGGTCACCAACCCGGGCAGCCAGTCCACCACCGTCGGCACCTCGGTCAGCCTGCAGGTCTCGGCCAGCAGCACCAACAGCGGCACCCTGACCTACGCCGCCAGCGGTCTGCCCACCGGCCTGTCGATCAGCTCCACCGGTCTGATCTCCGGCACGCCGACCACCGCCGGCTCCTACAGCACCACCGTCACGGTGACCGACTCCACCGGCGCCACCGGCACCGCGTCCTTCACCTGGACGGTCAGCTCCAGCGGCGGCGGCAGCTGCACCTCGACGCAGCTGCTGGGCAACAACGGCTTCGAGTCGGGCAACACCACCTGGACGGCGAGCAGCGGAGTCATCACCAACTCCAGCAGCCAGGCGGCCCGCACCGGCTCCTACAAGGCGTGGCTCGACGGCTACGGATCGACCCACACCGACACGCTCTCGCAGTCGGTGACGATCCCGAGCGGCTGCACCAACACGACCTTCACCTTCTACATCCACATCGACACGGCGGAGACCACCACCAGCACCCAGTACGACAAGCTGACGGTCACCGCCGGGACCGCCACCCTGGCCACCTACTCCAACCTCAACGCGGCCACCGGCTACGTGCAGAAGTCCTTCAGCCTCGGGTCCTACGCGGGCACCACCGTGGCCCTGAAGTTCTCCGGCGTCGAGGACTCCTCGCTCCAGACCAGCTTCGTCATCGACGACACCGCCGTGACGACCGGCTGATCCGTTCTCCGAGTTCTCGGGGTTCTCTCCGTTCGCTGTGACCGACTTCCCGCACCCGGGCTCCCTCCGGGTGCGGGAAGTCGTCGTGCCGGGTCAGCCCGGGTCAGCTCAGCGGGTCCAGCGTCAGATACGCCTGGAGCGGGGCGCCGTCGTGGACCAGCGACTCCTGCTGCCCCACGTCGTCGAAGGCGAACGCGTACGCCTTGCCGTCGGCCATCTGGGCGTGGATCTTGCGTGCGTAGTGGTTGGTCACCGCGTCCTGGTAGAAGTTCGCCGTCGTGGCGTCCGGCTGGGCGGGGTTGACCAGGAGCGTGGAGCGGTTGAAGCCCGCGCACAGGGTGCGGGAGATCGGCCCGCGTACCAGGTCGTTGGGCGCGTCGAGGTACTTGTAGCAGCCGAAGACGCTGGCCGCGTCCGGCTTCTGGAAGCTGGTGACGACCGTCCCGGCGGTGTTGGCGAAGTTCATGACGTTGCCCGACACCCGGCCGTAGTACTTGGTGTTCGGCTGGTCGGCGAAGGGTGTGACGGTCAGGGTCGTCGTCGCGTACTTCTGCCAGACGCGGTTGACGTAGTCGTCCAGCACGGTGCTCGGCAGTGCGCCCGTCTCCACTCCGTACCCCGGCGCGAGCGCCCGCAGCACCGTGCCGTCGGACCGCGTCTGGATGAGACCGGCCCAGCCGCCCGGCTGTCCGCGCAGGGCGTCGAAGAACCCGGTGTAGCCGCCCGCCTTGAGGTGCCCGGTGCTGACCGTGCTCCCGTCGGAGCGCTGCACGCCGACCGCGTAGGGCGCGGAGAACATGTCGACCTGGGTGCTGTTGAGCCAGAGCCCGGAGTCGTTGAGGGTGTACTCCGACCAGTTGAACAGGATGTTCCGGTTGGGGTCGCTCGGGTTCTGCACGGCCGGCTGCACCAGCCCGCCGGTGGTGAGCCGGAAGTCGAGCTTCTGGCCGTAGGAGAAGTAGATCCGGCCCGAGAACTTCGGGATCCGGATCGTTGCGGACTGTCCGGCGGCCGGTCCGACGATGGAGGCGTCGGGCGCCGCGGTGGGCGGATTGCCGCCGGCGGGCCAGGCGTGGAACGTACCGTTCGCGTCCGCCCAGCCCTGCTGACCCGTCGTCAGGAGGGTGCCGAGGTTGTAGACGTAGACCCGGTCGCCGCGGGCGGAGTTGTTGGTGATCTTCAGCGGGATGGTGTCGGGGACGGCTGCCTGGGCCGGCGGGCCGAGGGTGAGCAGCGCGCCGACCAGGGCGGCGGCTCCGACCAGTCTGAGGGCGATCTTTGCGAGCACTCTCCACCTCCGTGGGGGACAGGCCTCTGGGGCAGGCCGGTGGGGACGGTTCGGGGATTGGTCCATACCTGTTTGAGAGCGCTCTCAAAGTTGCACCGCGATGTGTTCATGTCAACGGTTGGCACAAGAAGAAGGGGCGTCCGGTGAGTCGGCTCCGGGCGCCCCTGGGGTGGGACCGCGATCAGAAGGTCCGCTTCAGCAGATCCAGCAGCGCCGCCCAGTGCCGCTCCGACGCCGCCTCGTCGTACTCCGCGGTGTCCGCCTGGGTGTAACCGTGGCGGGCGCCGCTGTAGACCTCGCACGTGTGGCGAACCCCGGCCGCGGTGAGCGCCTCCTCGAACCGCTCGATCTGCTCGGGCGGCAGGGAGGGGTCGTCGTCGGCGTGGCCGAAGTACAGCTCCGCGGTGACGCGCCCGGCCACCAGGTGCGGACTGTCCGGGGCGTCCGTCGCGAGCCGCCCGCCGTGGAAGCCGGCCGCCGCGGCGACCCGTTCCGGGTGCGCGCCGGCGGTGAACAGCGCGAGCCGGGCGCCCATGCAGTAACCCGTGACCGCGACCGGCCCGTCCACGACCAGGGGGTTCTCCGCCAGCCAGCGCAGATAGGCCCCGGCGTCGCGCTCCGCCGGTTCCGGAGTCAGGGACGCGATCAGCGGTCCCACGGCCTGGAAGATCTCCGGGCGAGCGGAGGCGTCGATGAACTCCGGCATCTGCACGACCGGAGCGCGCCCGTGACGGTAGAACACATTGGGCGCCAGCACCGTGTAGCCGGCCTCGGCGAGCCGGTCGGCCATCGCCCGCAGATGCGGACGCAGCCCGAAGGCGTCCTGGTAGAGCAGCACGGCCGGCCGGGGCGTCCCGTCACCGGGATGCGCCAGATAGGCGTCCGCGACACCGTCCTCGGTGGGGATGTCCACGGCTGTGCCCTGTACGGAGGTCATGGGAGTGCCTCTCTGCGCGGTTCACGTCGGCAAGCGGTCGATCGGCCCGTCGGACCGGGCGGCGACCATCGTTGCATGCACCAACGAACGGGCCGCGAGGACCCCCGGCGCCGGGGCTCGGCACGGGGGGCTCCGGTGCCGGGCGCGTTACTCGAACCGGGAGGTGTCGCCCGCCCCGTACCGCACGATCTCCGCCTCGCCCTCGGAGAAGTCGATGACCGTCGTCGGCTCGGTGCCGCAGTCCCCGGAGTCGAGCACCGCGTCCACCACGTGGTCGAGCCGGTCCTTGATCTCCCAGCCCTGGGTCATCGGCTCGTCCTCGCCGGGCAGCAGCAGGGTGCTGGACAGCAGGGGCTCGCCGAGTTCGGTGAGCAGCGCCTGGGTGACGACATGGTCGGGGATGCGCACGCCCACCGTCTTCTTCTTCGGGTGCTGGAGCATGCGCGGCACCTCCTTCGTCGCGGGGAGGATGAAGGTGTAGCTGCCGGGGGTCGACGCCTTGATCGCGCGGAACACGTCCTTGTCCACCCGCACGAACTGGCCGAGCTGCGCGAAGTCCTGGCACACCAGGGTGAAGTGGTGCCGGTCGTCCAGCTCGCGGATGGCCCGGATCCGGTCGATGCCGTCCTTGCTGCCCAGCCGGCTGCCCAGCGCGTAGCAGGAGTCCGTCGGGTACGCGATGAGCGCATCCGCCCGGATGGCGGCCGCGACCTGGGCGATGGTGCGCGGCTGGGGGTTGTCGGGGTGCACGTCGTAGTACTTCGCCATTGGCTGAGCTTATGCCGTGGCCCGGGGGTCGGCCGCCCAGGCTCCCCCTCCGGGGTGCGGGGCGGCGACGCCTTCGACGTGCCGGCTCCTGTCTTCGCGCTGGTCACACGCCGTAGGGTCGACGACGGGCGGGTCGGGGCGGGTGGGGTAACGTCCCCGACCGACATGGCTGGTTCGGCCTCCAGGGGCCGCGAAGGACGAGGAGCGCACGCACATGGCCGGGCGGGACGACGGAAACCGTCACACCGACAGCACGGGCGGCGCCGAGGCGACCTGGGCGCAGGAACTCCTCGAGCAGCTGCGCCCCGCCGGGGCCGACGTCCGCAGGATCGTCGACTGGCTGGCCGTCACCGTCGACGCCGTCGTGTCCCTGTGCGACGACGCCGGCACGCCCCTCGCCGGACCGCCCGCACCGCAGGACGAGGGCCTGGTCGCCGACATCCTCGGCGGCCGCCTCGCCTCCGCCGCCCTGGGGCGCACGGGCCGCTACGTGCGGATGATCAGGGTCGACCTCCCGCCGCCGGCCGCGGCGGGCGTGCTCGTCGTCTCCCGCACCGCCCCCTTCGACCGGCGCGCCTCCGACGCCGTCGCGCACACCGCGAGCGTCCTGCGCCTTCTGCTGCGCGCCCAGCAGACCACCGCGACCGACCGCCGTCTCGCCCGCGCCACCTCCGACCTGCGGCTCGCCATCCTGCAACTGCTCATGGTCGAGGACACGGTCGCCGCCCGCCGGGTCGCCGCCGGCCTGTGGCCCGGCCTCCTCGACACCGACACCGCCTGCGTGTACGTCGTCGAGAGCAGCCCCGAGGACCGCGACCGTCTCGCCGAGGCCTGTCTGGCCGCGACCCACGAGGAAGCCCTCGTCGTGCGCTGCCCCGCCGTGGACGGCCATGTCATCGTCGTCGTCCCGGACGACGCCACGAGCGCTGAACTGCGGGCCCTGTGCGACCGGCACACCGGCGCCGTCCTCGGCGGCAGCGCCCGCCAGAGCCTCGCCTGCACCGCCACCGCCTACGGACAGGCCGTCAGCGCCCTCGCCGTCGCCCGCTTCCGCCCCGAGCGGACGGCCGTCTACGCCGAACGCACCCACCCCGAACGCCTCATGGACCCGGCGGTGCTGCGCGCCTGGACGACCCGGCTGCTGCGCCCGCTCGACGCCCTCCCGCACCACACCCGCGCCGAACTCCTCGCCACCACCCGGCTCGGCCTGGAGTTCACCGCCGTCAGCGCGGCGAAGGTGCTCGGCGTCAGCCGCAACACCGTCCGCGCCCGCATGGACCGCGTCGAGGGCCTGCTGCGCACCGACTTCTCCGACCTCACCGTCCGCGCCGCCGTCCACCTGGCCCTGAACGCCCAGGCCGGCCTCGGCGAGGACCTCACGGGCGGTACGGCGGCCCCCGCCCGGCTCGGCGACCTGCTCACCGGACCGGCGCTGCACGCCTGGGCCCAGGACCTGCTGGCCCGCCTGGACACCGACGGCCGCGACCTGCGCCGTACGCTGCGCGCCTGGATCGCCGCCGGGGGCAACGCCGAACGGGCCGCCCACCTGGTCGGCGTGCACGCCCAGACCGTGCGCGAGCACGTCCGCAGCGCCGAACCCGTCCTCGAACGCCAGCTTCTCGCCAGCGGCAGCGACCTCTACGAGGTCGTCCTGGCCCACCTGGCGATCCGCGAGCTCGACCGGCCCGACCTGCCCGCGGACCGGACCCCGGAGGCCGAAACGGGCCATCCGGACGCACCTGTGCACAGGTGAGCCCTCCCGGCCCCGGAGCGGGCACGGTCACGGTTCACAACGCGGTCGGCCGGCCCGTAGGTTCGAGGTGGCGCGGGGGAACGACCGGATCGGGGGATCGGTCGTTCTCCCCGCAGTTCAGCCCCGCAGCAGGACCGGGATCTCCTGCCAGCCGAACGCGATGAACGACGGCACCTGCTCGAGCTCGTCGTCCGCCAGCCGCAGCTGCGGGAACCGGTCGAACAGCGCGGGCAGCGCGGTCAGCGCCTCCATCCGGGCCAGCGGCGCGCCGATGCAGCGGTGCACGCCGATCCCGAACGCCAGATGGTCCTCCGCCGCCCGCGTCGCGTCGAAGACGTCCGCGTCCGGCCCGTAGTGCGCCGGGTCGAGCCCCGCGGCCGCGTACGTCGTGATGATGGCGTCCCCGGCCGGGATCGTCACCTCGCCGACCTTCAGGTCGCTCACGGCGAACCGCAGCGGCAGCGAGGCGATCGACGGATGCGCCCGCAGCGTCTCGTCCACGACCGCGTCCCAGGAGATCTCCCCGCGCCGCACGGCCGCCAGCTGCTCGGGCCGGCGCAGCAGCGCCACCACCGCGTTGCCGACCAGGTTCATGGTCGTCTCGAACCCGGCCCCGATGACCAGCAGCAGCGTGTACAGCAGTTCCTCGTCGCTGAGCCGGCCCCCGTCCTCGTCCCGCACCCGGATCAGCTCGGTCGTCATGTCGTCGCCGGGGTGCTCGCTCTTGTGGGCGATGAGCGCGCCCAGCACGGCGCCGATCTGCTCCTGCACGAACGCGGCGTGCTCCGGGCTCGGATCCGAGGTGTCCATGATCGCCGCGATCAGCCGGCCGGTGGCGTCCCGCAACTCCTCGGGCACACCGAACAGTTCGCAGATGATCTGCATCGGCAGCGGGTGCGCGAGCCCGGCCTTCAGGTCCACCGGCTCGCCGCCGCCCGCGTCGAGGGCGTCCAGCAGCTCCCCGGTGATCGTCTCCACCCGCTCCCGCAGCGCCTCCGTGCGCCGGTGCGTGAAGCTCGGCGCCACCAGCTTGCGCAGCCGCGTGTGGTCGGCGCCGTACGTCGACAGCATGTTGACCACGCCGACCCAGCCCAGGATCCAGCCCCAGGACGGGTGTTCGCCCAGCTCCGGCCAGAGCCGCCAGTGCAGCCGCGGGTCCTTGCTGACCTGCGGGTCGAGGATCAGCTCCTTGAGGGTGTCGTACCCGGTGGGCGCCCAGGCCGGGATGCCGCCGGGCAGCTCCACGGGCACGATCGGCCCCAGGGCGCGCAGCCGGGCGCTCTCGGCGGCGATGTCGGCGCCCAGCGGGTCGAGGGCGATGCGGTCGGTCACGGTCACGACGGGACTCCTGGCTGGTCGGGAGAGGGATCGGGGGAGCGGGGGCTGAAGCGGACGGGCAGTGCGGTGAGCGAGCGATGGAACGGCCCCGGCCGCCAGGCGAGCCGCTCGCGGGGCAGGAGGGGATCGAGGTCGGGCAGCCACTGGGTGAGCCGCTCGATCGCCTCGGTGACGAGCAGCAGCGTGTGCTGCTTGACCGGGCAGGCGTGCGCGCCCGCGCCCCACGACAGGTGCGAGGCGTCGTTCGGATGCCGGCCCTCGGTGACCTCCCGCTCCGCGAAGTGCCCGAGCGCCCCGAACGACACCACCACCGGCACTGCGTCCTGCAGCCACACCCCGTGGAAGGCGACGGGCTTGCGGGCGTAGTAGACGCCGTAGTTGGCCAGCGGCGTCTCGTGGTGCAGCACCTCCACCACCGCGTCCATGACCGGACGGGCGCCGCTGGTGAGCGTCGAGTAGTAGGCCGAGTGGCCCAGGATCCTGGACAGCGTGTTGGACAGCAGGTTCGCCGTCGGCTCGTATCCGGCGCCGAGGGTGAGGAACACCTGCCAGGTGACCTCCTCCCGGGTCAGCCCCGCCGGATGCTCCAGCAGCCGGCTGGGCAGGTCGTCGCCGGGCCGCGCCGCCTTGGCCGCGATGAGCTCCAGCACGTACTGCGCGAACTGCGCCTCGCCCTCGACGGCCTGCGCGCCGCCCTCCATCATCTTGCCCAGGCCCTCGTTGAGCCGGTCGCCCTGGCTGTCCGGCAGCCCGAACAGGTCGTTGAGCACCAGCGCCAGCAGCGGCCGCGAGAAGTCCGCCACCAGATCCGCCTCGCCACTGGGCCCGATGCGCCCGGCCAGCAGCCGCACCGCCCGGTGCACCCGCCTGCGCAGGTCGTACGGCTCCACCAGGTCGAAGACGTCGATGAGCGTGGTGCGGTAGCGCAGGTGCGCCGCGCCGTCGGAGAACAGGGCGTTGGGCCGCCACCGCATCATGCCGAGCACCGGCGAGTCGACGGGGACCGTCGACTCCCATGCGCGCGGGTCGTGCGAGAACGTCTCCTCGTCGTGCAGCACGTCCAGCGCCGCCCGCCGGTCCGTGACCACGTAGGCGGGCACGCCCGGCGCCAACTCCGCCCAGCCGATCGGCCCCTGGGCGTGCAGGGCGGCGTAGTAGCGGCTCGGGTCCGGAGCGAAACCGTCCTCCCACAGCCGTACCGGCGCCGAGCGCGAGAAGTCGCGCTGGTCCGGGGGATAGGCGGTCACCGGGCCTCCACGGGGTTGTGGGCGATCAGATGGTCGACCAGCGTGAGCAGCGCGTCGATCGAGGAGTTCGCGTCCCGCGCGTCGCACGTCACCATCGGCGTCCCCGCGTCCAGGTCCAGGGCCCGCCGCAGCTGCTCCTCGCCGTAGTGGCGCGGCGCGTCCGGGAAGTCGTTGAAGGCCACCGCGTACGGCAGCCCGCTCTCCTCCACCAGCCCCAGCACGTCGAACGACGCGTCGATCCGGCGGCTGTCCACCAGGACGAGCGCCCCCAGCGCCCCGTAGGCGATGTCGTCCCACAGCGGCCGGAACCGCTCCTGTCCCGGCGTGCCGAACAGGTACAGCACCACTCCGCCGGACAGGCTGAGCCGGCCGAAGTCGATGGCGACGGTGGTCGACTCCTTGTCCCGCAGCCCCGCCAGATCGTCCACCCGCGCGGACGCCTCGGACAGCTGCTCCTCGGTGTGCAGCGGCCGGATCTCCGACACCGAGTCGATCAGGGTCGTCTTGCCCACCCCGAACGGCCCCGCGACCAGGATCTTCACCAGGTCACGGGCGGTGTCGGGCAGGTGGACGGCGCCAGGTGAGCCGGCGCTACGAACTGTGCTTGAGGGCGCGGAGGCCATCGGCCACTCTCTTCAGCAGGTCGGGGTCGAACCGTTCGGCGGGCGGGATCGGCGCACGGGTGAGGACGAGACCGCGGTCGGCGAGGTCGGCCGCCAGCACCCGCACCGCGGAGACCGGCAGCCTGAGCAGCGCCGACGCCTCCACCACCGCCAGCGCACCGCCCTCCAGGACGTCCAGCAGGGCGAGTTCGGCGGCCGGCAGCCCGGCGGGCAGCGGCTCGTCGCCGCGCACGAGCACCGACAGCCGCTCCAGATGGGGGCGGCTGGGCCGGGCCACACCGCCGGTCGACAGGTACGCGGGAACCAGAGGCCGGCCGGCGGGGCGGTCGGTCATGCCGGTGCGTTGTCGTCGGCTCCTCGGGGCGCGGCCGCCATGGCCTTCTCGCCCAGTCGCGCCACCTGCGAGTGCACCCGGTGCGCCAGCAGGTCCAGCCGGACCTCGCCGTCGCCGTACGCGGCGACACAGGTCCCGTGGTCGGTCGGCACGATCAGCACATAGCCGTGGTCCGACTCGATGACGATCTGGCGGACCTCGGCCCGCTCCCGGTCGGCGAACGCGGCCGCCGCGGTCCGACACGCTCCCTGCACCGTGCTGGTGATGGCGGCCACCCGCTCGGCCGACGGCTGGGACAGCGCATCGGTGTATCCCGTCACGAGCCCGTCCCGGGTCAGCATGACGGCGGCCACCACGTGCGGCACCTGCAGGATCGGTTCGAGCACCCATGCCGTGTCGCCCGTGTTGCGGCTGGTCATCTGGCCGCGCCTCCTTCGTCGTCGGTCTGGTCGGTGTCGTGGTCGGCCGCCCCCGCGGGGGCCTCGGCCGCGCCGGAGCGGGCCGCCGCGGTCCCGGACTGCAGCGCGCCGAGCGCGGCCGCCGCCTCCTCGGGCCGGCGCGCCGCCGGCCGCGGCGTCCCGGCCTCCGCGTGGTCCTGTACGCGGTCCTGTGCGCGTTCCTGGGCCGGTACGGCGGCCCGGCCGCGGCGACGGCGCTGCGGCAGACCGTCGGCGTCCAGGGGGCCGTGGTGCCGGGCCGGGTCGGACGCGGCGACCTCGGTCCCGTAGGCGTGGGCCGTCGGGGCGGCGGGCCGGTCAGGCGTGCCCTTGCGTGTGGTGCGCGTCGTGCGCGGGGCGCTCGCCGCGGGCGGCCGGCGGTCCGGGTCGATACGGGTGAGCAGATGGCTGTCGACGCGCAGCACCGCCCGCACCCCGCCGTACGGGGAGGCGGAGGAGACGTCGACGCCCAGGTCGAACTGCCGGGTCAGCCGGCCGATCGCGGCCAGCCCCATGCGGGGCGGATCGCCCAGGTCGGTCAGCAGGATCGGGGCGTCGCCGGCCACCAGCCGCTGGGCGCGCTCGCGTTCGTCCTGGGTCATGCCGAGGCCCGCGTCGTCGACGGTCACGCACACGCCGTGGTGGACGTGCTCCAGACCGACCACGACGTCGGTGTCCGGCGCGGAGTGCCGCAGCGCGTTGTCGAGCAGCTCGGCGACGATGATGGCGACGGGCTCCACGGCGTGCGAGACCAGGGCCGTGCCGGCCTCGAGGTGGTTGTGGACCTTGACCCGCTGGTAGCCCGCGAGCCGGGCCTGACCGCCGGTCACCGCGTCCACCAGATGGGACTCCTCGCGCGCCAGTCCGACCCAGGCCCCGCACACCACCGCGGCGACCTGCGCCCGGCGCAGCGACTGCTCGTTCTCGTGGTCGAGGCGGAACAGGGTCTGCGTCAACTCCGGGTCGTCGTAACGCTGCTGCAGCCCGCGCAGGGCGTCCTGCAGCCGGTACAGGGCCGCCTGGATCTCCCGGGTCGCGCCCCGCATGCCGGCCTGGGCGGCGGCGTCGACGCGGGTGCGCTGGGCGGCCACCTCGGCCTGTAGCGCCAGCACCACGTTCTCCAGGGCGATGCCCAGCGGGGTGCCCGCGGTCAACGGCTGGAGGGGGCCCGGCACTTCGAGGTGCGGATGGGCGACCCGCTGGGCGGCGGCGGGCACCCGGCGCGCCGCCAGATGCTCCACCTCGGCCGTGAACGCTCGCAGGGACCCGTCGAGTTGGGTGCGCAGTGCGGCGATCTCCGCGCGCTGCCGGGTCTGTTGCCGACGCAACCGCAGCAGCCCGCCGGCGAGGGCGAGCGCGGACAGTGTGCCGACGGTCAGGCCGCCGGCCGCCAGGTCCGGTAATTCGATCATGGATTGGTTCCAGGGAGGGTCGGGCGTCGATCCGGAGCGAGCAGGGCAGGAGTGGGTCCGAGGCGTTTCGGACCGGGCACTCGCAGCACAGTACACACCGTCATTGATCGATCCCGCCCGGTTGAGCGAGACTTGGCTTCTGAAGTGACCTGCATCTGTTCACTTCTGTGCCGACTGCCCGAATTGCCATGGAGCACAGGCGGGCTGACGGAGTTGACCGAGCGTCTCGCGGTCGGGCGACGAGGGCCGGGACTCCGGCGACCGCGCGGCGCTACCCGCCGTACGGCGGGGTCAGCACGGCCAGTGTGCCGTTGGCCTGGCGCAGCGCCAGCTCCAGCGTCACGGGCGGGTGCAGTGAGCCGCTCCCGTCCGGCGGGACCAGCCACTCCAGGAACCGGGCGGGGCGGTACGGCGGCGGCACGGCGACCCAGGCGCCCCGGCTCGCGTGCCGCAGCCCGTCCCCGATCCACCGGCTGCCCGGATCGGGCGGCAGGAAGAAGCCCACCCGGTGCGCTCTGGTGTCGACCAGCGTCGGCCCCGGCACGGGCAGCGCGGTCTGCCACAGCAGGTCCAGCGTGAGCAGCCCCAGCCGGTCGGGGACGCTGAGCACGTCCCAGTAGCGGCCCGCCTCCAGCAGCGCGATCCCCTCGCCGTGGTCCCATTCCCGCTTGCACACCCGAGGGTCCGTGGCGGCTGCGGCGAGCCACTCCACGCCGCAGGTCGAGATCGCATCGTTCATGGTCCGGCTCCGTGTCACGTGACGTCCGCCGTCGGCCCCACGCCGACCGGGACCCAGCATGCTGGTAGATATTTCTACGTGGCGGAAGGGGTGGCGGACCCTGGCGTTTCGGTCTGTTTCGTTCGACTCCCGTGCTGCCGTTCGACCCACGCCGACGGAACGGACCGCCCGAATCCGACGGACCGCCACGCGACACGCAGGTCCGGGCCAGGACCTGGCCCGGACCTGGTCAGGACCTAGTGGTCGTTCTCCAGGTGCAGTTTGAGCAGGTCCACGCCGTAGTCGCCGCCGTTGGGAGTGCGGACGATGGTGTGGATGTGCTGCTGGGTGGGCGTTCCGCCGGGGCCGCCCATGCCGCCGCTGCTGTCCTTGGTGCCGTAGGCGAGGGGGGACTGCGCGTCGTACTCGATGAGCACGACCGGGCTGTGCACGCGGTAGTAGAAGGCCGAGGAGTCCTCGGTCTCGCCGATCCAGTAGAAGTAGGTGGCGTCGAGGTGGTCCTCCACCTCCTTCATCTTCACGTCGGCGTGCCCGTCGTCCATGTTGCCGACGTAGACGCGCACCAGGTCCAGCAGGTTCTGCTGCTGTGCGGCAGTGAATCCGGAGGCGACGAGGCCCTGGTAGGCGAGCTTGAGGTTGTCCTGGCCCGCGCCGGCCTTGAGGTTGTCGCCGGCCTTCTCCTCGGACGAGATCGCCTTCTTGCGCTGTGCGTCGGTCAGGGACCGCAGCAGGGTGAGCCCGGCGGTGGTCTCCTTCCTGAAGAGGGTGATCTTCTCGCCGTCGTAGGTGGCCGAGGTCGGCTCCGAGCCCATGAAGGTGGGCGTCATGACGACCTGGTCGCCGAGCACGAAGTAGTTGACGGCCACATGGTGACCCTCGTACTGGAAGCCCCATGGCTTGGTCGTCGAGGGCGTGCCCATGAAGGTGAAGAAGTACGCGCCCTCGGTGAGGGTGTCCCGGTTGCCGCCGCTGTAGTCGCCCAGGAACGCGTTGAGCTTCATGATGTTGCGGGTCTGGGTGAGTCCGTCGGCGGACAGCGCCGCGCCGAGCAGCGCGTAGCCGAGATCGCGCTGCTTCTCGGTCAGGTCGCCCATCCGGGCGCCCTGGCGCTCGTACCCGTCGACGTTGCTCCACTTCAGCCACTCGTCGTCGTCCACGTCGAAGACGGAGGCCTTGCGCTCCTTGGCGGTCAGCCCGTCCAGGAAGGCCTGCGCCGCCTTGACCGCCTTGTCGGTGGAGACCTCCGTCGCGTGGATCGAGTACAGGTCGTCGACGATCTTGCCGTCGGCGGTGACCCCGGTGAAGTCGGCGTACTTGACCTCGCTCGCTCCGGGGCCCATGCCCCCGGCCCCGCCGCCGGGCCCGCCGGACGGCATGCCGCCCGGGCCGCCGGAGGGAGCGCCGGAGGCGGAGGCCGCCGAGTCGGAGGAGTCCGAGGAGCAGCCGGTCATGGTCGCCATCGCGGCGACTCCGCCGGCGAGCAGCGCCTTGTTCATGAACCAGCGGCGGCTGCGCTCCGCTGCGAGGGTGCGTGGTCGGTGTCCGTGCATGGGGACCAAACTCCATGACGGACCTGAAGCGAACCTGTGAGCCGCCGAAGCGTCGCCGCAGCCCCTTCCGTCAGGTCCGGCTGGGGTCGCCGTGCGGCACGGACAGCGGCGGACCGGGTGCGGACAGGGGTGCATCGGGTACGGGCCGCGGCGGATCGGCCTGGCGCAGCTCGGCCAGCAACTCGTTCTGCCCCGCGAGGAGTTCGGTGAGGATGCGGCGGGCCGCCCGCAGCAGCTCGGCGACGTCGCCGCCGGCCAGCGCGTAGCTGACCGTCGAGCCCTCCCGGATGGACACCACGATGCCGGAGCGGCGCAGCACCGCCAGCTGCTGGGACAGACTGGACGGTTCGATCTCGATCTCTGCGAGCAGGTCCCGCACGGGGACGGGGCCGTTCTGCAGCAGTTCGAGGACCCTGATGCGCACCGGGTGCCCGAGCATGCGGAAGAACTCGGCCTTGGCCTGGTAGAGGGGGACCTGCATGGTCAATCGCTCGCTCCCTGCCGCGTTCGGTGAAAGTCTCGATCCTCGTGGCTGCGGGCTCCGCACACCCGTGTGATGCGCTGATCTGGATGTGTCGAGATGCCCAGATGTCGAAGTGGCGAGATGTCGAGATGAAGACATCTGCAATTCGAGGGCGTGCGAAGCCGAGGACCGTCCGGGTGTCTACACCTCGAGTTCGTTCTCGATCCGCTTGAGCTGATGGCGGGCCATGGCCAGGTTGGAGCGGCCGCGGTCCAGCACGAGGTAGATGAACAGCCCGCTGCCCTGCCGGCCCTTGATCAGCCGGATGAGGTGGTACTGGCTCCCGAGCGTGATGAGGATGTCCTCGATCTCGCCCTTCAGGCCCAGGTGTTCCATGGTGCGCACCTTGGCGCGGATCACATCGGTGTTGCCGGCCGCGGCGACGTTCAGGTCGAGGTCCTTGCCGCCGCCGAGCGTGCCCAGTGCCATACCGCTGGTGTAGTCCACGACGGCGACGCCCAGCGCGCCCTCCACCGTGGTCATCATCTCCTTGAGCGAGATCTCCACATTCGCCATGGCGTTCCTCCTGCCGGTTGCACGGGCCCGGGCTCCTCCGACCCCGTTCGTGCCCCGAACCGTACGGAGCGCGTCCCCCGAGAAGGTGACATGCTCCGGGACTGGCCTATTCGCCTTCGGAAATCGAAGGTCCGTGCGTTCTTCTGACCGCAGGTGTACGGAAGTTGAGCGACTCAGCGTCGCCGACGGGAACGCCTGCTCCGGTCGACGGGAACGCCTGCGCCAGCCGACGGGCGCGCTTGCTCCGGTCGACGGGAACACCGGCTCCGGCCGCAGGCCCGGCAGACGGCCCCGCCGCTTGCCACCGGACCGCTCGAACGGGCAGGGTCGGTGCCGTGGCCACCCTGCTGATCGTCCATCACACCCCCTCGCCGAACTGCCAGGCGCTGTTCGAGGCGGTCGTCTCGGGCGCGACGGCTCCGGAGCTCGAGGGCGTCCGCGTCGTACGGCGGGCGGCCCTCGCCGCCACCGCCTCCGACGTTCTGGCCGCCGACGCCTGCCTGCTGGGCACGCCGGCCAACCTGGGCTACATGTCCGGTGCGCTCAAGCACTTCTTCGACCAGGTCTACTACCCCTGCCTCGACACCACCCGCGGCCGCCCCTTCGGCTACTACGTCCACGGCGGCAACGACGTCACCGGTGCGGTCCGCGCCATCGAGGCCATCACCACCGGCCTCGGCTGGCGGCGCACGGCCGACCCCGTCACCGTCACCGGAGAGCCGACCAAGGCGGACACGGAGGCCTGCTGGGAACTGGGCGCGACGCTGGCCGCGACCCTGACGGACTGACCGGCCCCGACGCGTCAGTTCCAGAGCGGATACGTCACCACAGGCCCGAACTGCTCCGGCCGGGCCCCCGGGTAGGTGAGGCTGATCCGGCTGTAGTGCTGGAGCCGCGGGTCCTTCTTCCACGCCTCCGGCCGGTCCAGCTTCACGACGACGGCGTACGGGTGGAAGGTGCCCACCGCGCAGTACGGATCGCAGTCGTTGACGACGTTCACCCCGGTGGCCCGCGCCGAGTCGGCGTTCCAGGTGTCCCAGTGCAGCGAGACGAGCCGGCTGTTGCCGTCGCCGCAGGCCAGGATGAAGTCGGTGGGCCGCACCTGCGGGTGCCAGAAGCAGTCGACGAGGACGGGCGCGTCGGTCTGCCGCACCGCGGCCGGCGCGACGGCCCGCGCCCCGGACGGCGAGGCGGCAGGGGCGGCCGATGCCGTGGCCGAGCCGATCGCCGCCGTGAGCCCCAGTGCCGCGCAGAGGGTGACCGCTGATCTCGTCGTGTGTCGCATCGCCGCTCCCGCCCGTGCGTCCCGGGACCCGCCTGTGTGCTGCGCCCCGGTGAGTTCTCTCTCGACGCTACGACGACGAGCGGAAGCGGACCACTCGAACGGGCTACCGGCGGCCTTCGACTCCCTCTCCGCGGGTGTTCCGGCGTCTCCCCGCGCGAGGCCGAAAACCTGCGCCGATCATGCCGAATCCCCAGTTGGGCATGGTCAATTCCAGCCGATGTTTTGACGCTCCCATGACAAACCTGTGGACCCGATGCAACGCTTCTGCCGAAGTTCACCCTTTCTTCACACCCCCACCATGCGTCACACCCCCCACCCTGCGGCGCAGCCCGCACCACCCCCCACCCCCCGTTCCTCCTCACCCCCCACTCCCCCCACAGCCTCCTTCACCCGCCTGCAGTGCCGTGCGCCCCGGACCGGCCCCACCCCGCCGTTCCGCCCCTCCCCGGCCTCCATCACGGGCCGACCGTCGCAGAAGGAGAACCCGTTGCCCAGGCGACCCCAGCACCGGCGCAGACGCGCCACCGTCCTCGCCCTCACCACCGTCGGCACCCTGCTGACCCTCGGAGTCCAGACCGGCGGCGCGTCCGCCGCCCCCGCGGACCCCGGTCCCGCGCAGATCACCGCCACTCCGCGCGCCGGAGCGGCCGCCGCGTCCCTGACGCCCGCCCGGCGCACCTCGCTGCTGAAGAGCGCGCAGACCGCGTCCGCCGCCACGGCGCAGCGGCTCGGCCTCGGCGCGAAGGAGAAGCTCGTCGTCAGGGACGTCATCCAGGACGCCGACGGCACCACGCACACCCGCTACGAGCGCACCTACGCCGGGTTGCCCGTCCTCGGCGGCGACCTGGTCGTCCACCTCAAGAACGGCAGCAGCACCGTGACGAAGGCGAGCGGGGCGACCCTCGCGGTGCCGTCGCTCACCCCGAAGCTCTCCGCCGCCGACGCCACCGGCAAGGCCCTCACCGCCTCGAAGAAGGCCGAGGTCAAGGGCTCCGAGACCGGGGACGCACCCCGTCTGATCGTCTGGGCCGGCGACGGCAAGCCCGTCCTGGCCTGGGAGACGGTCGTCGAAGGCGTCCAGCAGGACGGCACGCCCAGCGAACTCCAGGTCGTCACCGACGCGACCACCGGCAAGCAGATCCTCGCCGCCGAGAAGGTGGAGACGGGCAGCGGCACCGGCCAGTACAGCGGCACGGTCCCGCTCGGCACGACCCTGTCGGGATCGACGTACCAGCTCACCGACGGCGGCCGCGCCGGGCACAAGACGTACGACCTGAACCAGGGCACCTCGGGCACCGGCACCCTCTTCACGGACGACAACGATGTCTGGGGCGACGGCACCACCGCCAACCGCCAGACCGCCGGTGTCGACGTGGCCTTCGGCGCCGCGGCCACCTGGGACTACTACAAGAACGTGTACGGCCGCAACGGCATCCGCAACGACGGCGTCGCCGCCTACAGCCGCGCCCACTACGGCAGCAGCTACGTCAACGCCTTCTGGCAGGACAGCTGCTTCTGCATGACCTACGGCGACGGCTCGGGCAACACCCACCCGCTGACCGCACTCGACGTGGCCGCCCACGAGATGAGCCACGGCGTCACCGCCGCCACCGCCAACCTCACCTACTCGGGCGAGTCCGGCGGCCTCAACGAGGCGACCTCGGACATCTTCGCCGCCGCCGTCGAGTTCTACGAGAACCTCCCGGCCGACCCCGGCGACTACTTCGTCGGCGAGAAGATCGACATCAACGGCAACGGCACCCCGCTGCGCTACATGGACAAGCCCTCCAAGGACGGCTCCTCGCGCGACAGCTGGAGCTCCACCCTGGGCAGCGTCGACGTCCACTACTCCTCGGGCCCCGCGAACCACTTCTTCTACCTCCTCTCCGAGGGCAGCGGCCCCAAGACCGTCAACGGCGTCGCCTACGACAGCCCGACCTACGACGGCCAGGCCGTCACCGGCATCGGCATCGAGAACGCGGCCGCGATCTGGTACCGGGCGCTGACGACGTACATGACGTCGTCGACCAACTACGCGGGCGCCCGCACCGCCACCCTCCAGGCCGCGGGCGACCTCTTCGGCGCCTACAGCCCGACCTACCTCGCCGTCGCCGACGCCTGGGCCGGCATCAACGTCGGCAGCCGGATAGCCCTCGGCGTCAACCTCGCCCCGATCGCCGACCAGACCAGCGGCGTCGGCCAGGCCGTCTCCCTCCAGGTGGACGCCTACACCACCAACAGCGGCTCGGCCCTCACCTACGAGGCGACCGGCCTGCCCGACGGTCTGTCCCTCAGCCCGAGCGGACTGATCTCCGGCACGCCGACCACCCTCGGCACCAGCGACGTCACCCTCAAGGTCACCGACAGCACGGGAGCGTCCGTCACGGACACCTTCGCCTGGCGGATCGCGTACGTCTACGCCACCAGCACTCGTGTCGACATCCCGGACAACGGCGCGGCCGTGGAGTCCCCGATCACCATCGCGGGCCGCGACGGCAACGCCTCGGCCACGGCCTCGGTGTACGTCAACATCGTCCACACCTACCGCGGTGACCTGACCGTCGACCTCGTCGGCCCGAACGGCACCGTCTACTCGCTCCTCAACCGCAGCGGCGGCTCCGCCGACAACGTCGACCAGACCTTCACCGTCGACGCCTCCGCGCAGCCCCTGAACGGCGTCTGGAAGCTGCGGGTCCAGGACCGCGCGTCGATCGACGTGGGCTACATCCAGCGCTGGCAGCTCACTCCCTGATCTCCCTGATCTCCCTGCTCTCCTGATCCCCTGACCGGCTCTCAGGAGAGCACCGACCGTACGACCGCCGCCCGGCCCCCCGAGGGTCCGGGCGGCGGCCCTGTTCCCCTAGGCCGCTTGCCGCGATCTCTGTCTCTCCGTGCCTTTCCGGCCCTTCCGGCGGCCCGCTCGGCGATGATGTGGCTGCTGTGCTGCCTCGGCGGGGCGACCTGGACCCAGGTGCCGATCGCCGCCGTGACCGTCGGTCAGCGGGGCCATCGGGTTCGTCGGGCTGATGGCGCCTCACCTGGCGCCCTGGCCGCCGCCCGCGTCCTGGCGGCGCCGCCGCAGGAGTCCTCCGCCGAGTTCGACTTCACCGTCGCCGAGGCCGTCGCCAGGGGACGCCTGCCCCACCGCGACCGCACCGCCGCGACCGCACCACCGCGTCCGACCGGGACGTCTGCGCCCGGGCCATGGACGCCACCGGCGTCGTCCACCTCGCCGACCGCGGCTTCCTGGCCCTGTCCGGAGGCGGGCGCCAACGCCGGATCTTCGTCCTCGACCACGTCGACCCGGCGGAGAGCCCCCGCAGCCCCTCGGCCATCGCCCGACTCGGCGTGTGTCTGCGGACGGTGGAGGGGGACAGCTGATGGTGGAGGGGGACGACCGACGGTGCGGCGGGACGGCTGACGCGGTCGCCTCACGTCCGGCGGGGCGAGGGCGCCGCGCCCACGGCGAGCTGGGCCAGCGGTGTGCCGAGGGCCCACAGCCGCAGCCGGGGGCCGTCGATCAGGAAGGTGCGCCCCTCGCGCGCGGCCCACACCTCGTCGCGGTGGGTGAACGTGCCCCGGTGCACGACGAGCCGCAGCGGGGGACCGGCCCGCCGTCGCACCCGCGGCCGGCAGGAACAGGCGGTGTCCTCGCCGGGCAGCGGCTCGGCCACGGGCCGGAACGCCACGTCGAGCACCCGTCCCCGGCCGTCGTGGGCGGCGAGATGGAGGGCGTCGTGCCGGGGCGGCGGCAGCACCCGCCAGCCGTCCCGCCGGAGCATCCGGGCCACCGCGAGCACCAGCGCCGGCATGTCCAGCTCGGCCAGCTCCTGCGCGGTGTAGTAGCCGCTGCGCCGCCGGGCCGGCCGACGGGAGAGACGCCGCACGACCACGGCGACGACGGCGAGCGGCACGAGGACGAGCGCCCCCGCCCACCCGCCGTACACCCGGGAGACCAGCGTCAGTCCCACGACCGCGGCGCACACCACGACCACCAGGCCGGTCAGGGCGGGCAGCACCTCACGTAATCGGGGCCCGTAGCGGCCCGCCGCGCGCAGCTCGCGCACGGTCCGCCGACGCCGTGCGGACGCCGACTCGGCCGCCCGCGCCTCCTCCTGCCTGCGTGCCATCAGGGTCGGCCCCCCAGCCCGTACACCACGATGTGTAAGAGCGTGATACCCGCCGATTCGGGGCCGATACGGAACATGCCCCCATGCGACGCGTTTCCGCCACGGTCTTGGCCGAAGAGCGTCCCCACGTCCCTCGTCGAGCCTGGTCGGCCGTCGGCCGCGGGGCCGTTGTCAGTGGCGGATGGCAAGCTGCTGGTCATGGACGAGGCTGAGTTCTTGCGGGGGCGGGTCTACGGCGCCGATCACGACGACGCGGGGCCCCGCCCGGAGCGCGTGTACGCGGAGCTGGTGGGCGGTCCGCTGGACGGGTTGCTGCTGGACGTCACGGACCGCTCCGACCACGCGCTGCGCGAGGTGGCCCTGACGACGGAGATAGGCCGCTACGGCCCCGGCGGCCGGACCGTGTACGTGCGCCGGGGCGCCGACGGCCGCCGCTTCGACTGGCGGGCCGACGCCCCGGGAACGCCGTGACATCCGGGCCCGCCTCGCCACCCGTGTCCACGTTGATGTCCGTGTAGACCGTGACAGTCGGGCGCACGTCGACCCCCGTGTCCCGCAGCGGTCACCGGGAGCGCATGTCCACGTCGACCACGCTCATCAGTCCGGCCAACGGCACTCTGGCCGCGGTCTGCCGTGGGTCGGGGGCCAGTCCGTTGTGCCGGGCGATGTCCAACAGGCGTTCCGCCAGCGGCAGGACCATGTGCCGGCCCCAGCAGCGCTCGTCGGTGTGGCCGAAGGGCAGGTAGCCGGGGGCGGTGTCCGGGTCGAGGTCGTTCCATCGCTCGGGGCGGAACGCCTGGGGGTCGTCCCACAGCGCCGGGTCGCGGTGGGACAGCAGCGGCAGCATCAGGACGTCGTCCTTCGGGCCGATACGGTCGTCGAGGCGGGTGAACTCGGGGGAGGCCACGCGCAGCAGGTTCCAGGAGACCGGCAGCAGCCGCAGCGACTCGTGGACGATGTGCCGGTTGGGCGTGTCGGGAGCGAAGGGCGCGCCGAGCCACAGCGCGTTCGCGACCAGCGCCGAGACGGTGAAGCAGACTGGCGCCGCCGCCCGCCGGTACAGGCCCATGGCGTGCCGTCGCGCCGCGTACGTCGACGCCTCGGCGGTCCCGGCGGCGAGCCGCGAGGTCCCCGCGAGCGCCCCGCGCCGCCCGGGCAGTCCCGCGCCCACGGTGACGACGGCCCAGGTCAGTTTGGGCGTCCACTCCAGCCGCCGGTCGACCAGGACCTTCAGCCGGCGGGGGTCACGGCCGAAGACGGTGTCCCGCAGATAGGTGTGGGCGACCTGCGGCCAGTTTCCGGAGAGGTCGGCGGACAGATCGGTCGGCTCGGCGAGCGCAGCCCGTACGTCCTGGCCCACGGCCCGCATCACGGCCGACGCCTCGGTCCGCGGGATCGATCTACCGAGCAGCGGCTTGAAGGTGGGCCGCTCGAAGTCGTTGGCCGGCCGACTGGCCATGATCCGCTCGATGAGCTCGGCCGAGGCGACTCCCACCGTCTCGGGGTCGAGCCGGAACACCCGGTCCCCGAGGTGGTCGTCCAGCAGCGAGCGGATCCGCGGGGCGAAATCCACTCTGCGGTCCTGTGTGAGCGAGGGCGACAGTGACATGGGATCTCCAGATCGGAGCGACGGAGGTAAAAGGGGCGTGCGCCCGCCGATTCCGTTACCGGAAAAGGCGGGCGCACGCGGGGGGTCACTCACACACCGGCGACTCAGAACCAGATGTACCAGGCATACGCCTTCAGGCTCTTCTCGCCGGTGATCTTCTTCTTCAGGGACCCGAGCATCTTCATGGAATGCCTCCGTCGCTGGGAGAGTGACACGGAATCGGGACGAGTAAATCCCCGGGCGTCAGGCCGGTCAACGGTGACGGGGAACACGCGACACGATCCCGCCAGAATTCCCGGCGGAGGTGTGAAAACGGCGGTGCACTGCTGGATAAACAGTCGTGCACTCTCAGGCAGAAACCTCCGCATAAACGCTGGGTAATGAGGTCCATAAAACCGATCGAGGCGGCCATAAAGCAGGGATCGACACAGCGGGGAAACCGGCGCGCCGTATGCGCGGCCGCGGGTTTCACGGACCGCGGGTTCTCCTGTCGTCGACGGGTGCGCCGACCCAGCCGAAACCCGATCGCTTCCCGCGCGGGAAGGTGGTCACATGTACGAATGTCGACTGGATCTCCACCTGCCGCCCATGTGCCCGTCGCGCCGACGGTGCGGCACGGCTGGCACAAACTCCTCCTCGGTCTCTTCCTGTTGACCCGGGCGACCCGTATCCCCGCCGCGATCGACGGCATGCCGGGGGCGAGTCAGGCGAGTCCGGCGGGCCCGGCGGGTCCGACGGGTTGGTGGATCGTGGCGTGGGCGGTCCTCGCGCTCGTGCTGGCCGCCTTCGCCGCGAGCGAGTGGGAGATCCTCCGGGCGACGTCCTGGCGCATGCGGCTCCCGCAGTGGATCTGCCTGGTCCTCTTCCACGTCGGTTTCACCGGCTTCGTGGTCTGGATCGTGAGCGGGGCGCTCTAGCGCGCGTCACGACCGCTCCCGTCGCGAGGCTTCTCGCCGTCAAGCTCCCGGCGCGGCACGGCAGTTGGGTGTGTTTGTTCGATCGTACGAACATTTCATCGATGGGTTACTTCTTGCCCCGCAGCTTGATAGGAAACTTTCCTGTCAGTTGCGGCACAGAGTCATCCACCCACCCCCCACTCCTCACCGGGAGCCACTGTGGTGCACATATTCCGGGCAGCGGACGGCCTCGCCGCCCTTCCCGCCTCCCGCCGTACGTTCCTCACCCTGACCGGAGCGCTGGCGGCGGCCCCGCTGCTCGCCTCCCCGCACGCCGTCGCCTCCCCCACGCCCCGCGCCGCGCGGGGGCTCGACGACCCGGCGAAGAAGGAGATCGCCATGAAGCTGGTGTCGAGCGCGGAGAACTCCTCGCTCGACTGGAAGGCCCAGTACAAGTACATCGAGGACATCGGCGACGGCCGCGGCTACACCGCGGGCATCATCGGCTTCTGTTCCGGCACCGGCGACATGCTCGACCTCGTCCAGCTCTACGCCGACCGCAAGCCCGGCAACGTCCTCGCCAAGTACCTGCCCGCCCTGCGCGCGGTCGACGGCAGCGACTCGCACGCGGGACTCGACCCGAACTATCCGAAGGACTGGCGCACGGCCGCCCAGGACACCGCGTTCCAGCAGGCCCAGAACGACGAACGCGACCGCGTCTACTTCAACCCGGCCGTCAGCCAGGGCAAGACCGACGGCCTGCGCGCCCTGGGCCAGTTCGCCTACTACGACGCCATCGTCATGCACGGCGACGGCACCGATCCCACCAGCTTCCGCAACATCCGCAAGCGCGCCCTGAACAAGGCGAAGCCGCCGGCCCAGGGCGGCGACGAGACGACGTACCTCAACGCCTTCCTCGACGCCCGCGTCTGGGCCATGAAGCAGGAGGAGGCGCACAGCGACACCAGCAGGGTCGACACCGCCCAGCGCGTCTTCCTGCGCAAGGGCAACCTCGACCTCGACCCGCCTCTCGACTGGAAGGTCTACGGAGACAGCTACCACCTCGGCTGACCGGGCAGCGCCCGCGGGGACCGGCCGGAGGCCCGGCAGCGCCGCCGCCGCGTCACTGTGACGTGGCTGTGACGCTGCTTGTGGCCTCCGTCACGGCCGGAGTGATCGGGTCCCGTCCAAGATCGGCGAGTGCCGTGCCGTGCGGCGCCGATCCTGCGGCGCCGACCGGGCGGCGCCCGACAGAAGGCGAGCCCGCCGTGATAGCCCTGCTGGGAATGGCGATCCTGCTGGTGAGCCCGGTGTGGCTGCTCGCGGTGCTCTTCAAGCTCGTCTCCGTGGCCCTGCCCGGACGCCGTCCGGACTGGGCGGTGAACCTGCTGCGCTGGTCGGCCTGGATGGCGGCCGTCGGCGCGGTCGACCTCTACCTCATGGCGGCCGGCGCCGTGGGATTCGCCGTGCACGAGTCCCAGTCCGGCGCCGACTCCTCGCCCGCCCCCGCCTGCCGCGAGGACGTCGCCCCGGACACCGTCCGACGCCTCGTCGGACACCGGGCGTCCTATCTGCCGCCGGCCTTCGACTGCGTCCTCGACGACGGCACCACCTATACCAGCAGCGGCGGTTACGCCACGGCGAACACGCTCGTCGTCGTGCTCGCCGGCGGATCCGGCGCCCTGGCACTGGCCGCCAGATCCACGGCGGAACGCCGGGCGCGGGAGCAGGAGACGGCAGGCCCCGGCACGGATCCTGCTCCTGCTCCGGCTCCTGCGCCCGGCGAGTGAGCGGAGTACTCGCCGCCCTACCCGTCGGTCACGGCAGCAGTGGAAGCGTGGAGCAGTTGGACCTGACGGACTCGCCGTCGAGCCGGTCGGTCAGCCACGCGATCGCGTCGCCCTGGTCGGTGAGCAACGGCAGGAAGTGGTTGATCAGGGCCCGGCCCGCGGGGAGCAGCACCACCGGCTTGTAGGTGACGTTCGCGCCCTTGCCGCACCAGGCGACGGCGAGCGCCCGCGCCTGCGCGTGGGGCACGAGGTCGTCGGCGGTGCCGGTCGCCACCCGCACCGGGGACGCCGGCTTCAGGGTCCCGATGCGCTGGTCGGCCAGGAACGCCTTGAGTGCGGGCTCCGAGTCGACGACGTCGCTGATGGAGCTCCCGTCCGTGGTCCAGGCGGTGCTGCGCGCCGAGTTGTAGGAGAGCAGGGCGTCGCCCACGCACATGGTCGACAGATCCTTCAGCGCCGCGACGCCGGCCGCGTTGAGATGCGCCTCGGCGATCGGCTTCAGGGCGGGGTCGGACTCCAGGAAGCCGTTGACCGACCAGCCCAGCGCGCCGGCCAGGTCGCTGCCGTCGATGGCCCGGGTGACGGCGGCCAGGTCGGCGGGCGGAGCACCGGCGTAGGTCCCGGCGAGCGGGACGTCGGGGGCGTACGACGGCTGGAGTTCGGCCGCGGCCGCGGTGGCCCCGCCGCCCTGGCTGTAGCCGAACAGGGCCACCTTGGAGTCGGCCGTCAGCGACGTGCCGTCCAGGGAGCGGGCCGCGCGGACGGCGTCCAGGACGGCATGGGCCTCGTCGACCCGGTTGACGTAGGTGTGCAGCCGGTCCGTCGCGCCCAGCCCGATGTAGTCGGTGACCACGACGGCGATGCCCCGGGCGAGGAGCCGGTAGATCGCCAGGTCCTCGTAACCGACCGACAGGGTTTGCGCGTTGACGAGGAGCGGGCGTTCGAGGCCGAGGGAGGCGGCGCACTGGTCGCCCTGGCCCATGGTGCCGGGCGCCACGGCGACCAGCGGCCGCGCTCCCTCGCCGGTCCAGCGGGCCGTCGGCTCGATGTAGGCGCCGGTCACCGCCGCGGGCCGGCCCCCGGAGTCGGTGGACTTGTACATCAGCCGGGTCGCCGTGCCGGGCAGCGGACCGTCGACGCCCGGCAGGCTGAGCGCCAGGGGGAGCGGCTCGCTGCGGACCAGGGCCCCGTCGGCCGCCGGGAGGGTGGCGGGCGGGTTGTAGAACGTGGGGATGGTGACGCCGCGCGAGACGACGGCGTCCGACTGCGACGCCGCGTCGGCGGGTACGACGGTGACGCCGAGGCAGGCGGCAGCGGCGACGGCTGCGGCGAGCAGGCGGGTGGGGGTGGACATGGCGGACCTCCGGGAAAGGGGGAGGCCGAGCCTTCGTCTGCGGCTCGGGTGGGGGACGGCCCGGTGGGGTGCGGACCGTGACGACCGAGCGGTCCGAGGCCTCGGTCGCCCACCGCTGCCCCGTACCGCTCCTAGACGAACTGTCAGGACCGTAGCGAGAGCTGGGTTACCTGGGGTAGCGGTCGGAAGGTTACGGTTCAGTAATATGACTCGCCAGTAGCAAGCCTGGTCCGCCCGCGCAGTCGATCACACGTATCCCAACAGACGCCGACAAACGGCCTTTTGGCGACAAGTTCCGGCAAAACAAGACCATGCGGTTCCGCGTCGCTAGCGTGCACAGCCATGCACATCGACCGCGCCCACAGTGCCCAAGTCGGCGACCACAACACCCAGAACAACACCTTCGCGAACAGCCGTGACACCACCTACAACACCACCCACAACTCCACTGACAACAGCATCCACAACACCACCGACAACAGCACCCACCACACCACCCACAAAAAGACCCAGGTGAAGTTCTCCGTCCCCGTCCTCGGGCCCGTGCTGAGCCTGGCCTACGCCCATCCGCTGATCGCCGCTCTCATGGCCGCGGTCGTCGTCGGGGGCGGAGGGGCGGCGATCAACGCGTCCCTGCCCGACTCCACCCCGTCGCCGTCGACCGCCCTGGTACGCGGCTTCGTCATGAAGTCGGACGGCCAGAAAGCGCCCCAGGGCTACGACTTCACCCACGCCCCGCCCGTCGTCGCCGACGCCGGCACGGACGCGATCTACCTCCAGGGCAGCTCCCTGTACGCCACCAACGGGAAACTCGCAGGCTGGAGCACGTCCGCCGTCCCCACGGCGGAAGGCTGCCGCGACGCCGTCGCCGAACACCCCGTACGGGCCGTCTACATCGGCGTCACGTCCGTGGTCTGCTACCTGGACCGCAACGGCGACCCCGGATACATCTCAGTCACGGCCCTGGGCCTCACCTCGGCCACCGTCGACACCGCCCACCTGCGGTGATCCGAAGGTCGCCAACAAGCCGCAAAGAGCCGTGTGGTTGACTGCCCGTGTGTGGCACGAGTCGGTCTTCCGGACCATGGACCTGCCGACGGGCGACCGGTTCGAGGCGTGGACGGACCGCATGGGCCGTACGCACGCGCCCATGCGGCTCAGCAGCGACCACGCCGCGGACTACCACGCCTTCCAACGCGTGATCGGGCTCGGCGAGGTGACCGTGTGGCCGGCCACCTTCGACCCCCTGGTCTTCCTGCGCACACCGAAACTCATCCGCCAGTCCGATCCCGAGGTCTACCATCTCTCCCTCCTGCTCAAGGGCGAGGGAGCGGCCGACTGGGGCCGCCGGCAGGCGGCCTACGGGATCAACGAGTTCCACATCAACTCCTCCTCCCGCCCGTACGAGATCATCACCGGATCCGACCCGGTCACCATCGTCGGCGTCGAGATCCCCCGGGCCCTGGTGGCCGTGCCCGGACGGCGGGCGGACGAGGCCATCGGGCGCCGGGTCTCGGGTCAGGAGGGCATCGGCGCGCTGCTGGCGCAGCTCCTCCTCCAACTCGTCTCGGACACCTCCCTCTACCGGCCCACGGACGCGCCCCGGCTGGGCGCGGTGGTCACGGACCTGGTCACCGCGGTCATCGCCCACACCCTCGACGCCGACCTCCGGCTGCCGCCCGAGGCCCACGGCCGGACCCTCACCCTCCGCATCAAGGCGTTCATCCGCCGCCGTCTCGGCGAGCAGGACCTGACCCCCGCCAGGATCGCCGCAGCGCACCACATCTCCCGCAGCCACCTCTACAGCCTCTTCCAGGCCGAAGGCCTCGGCGTCGCCGCGTACATCCGCGACCAGCGGCTGGAGCACGCCCGCCGCGACCTCGCCGACCCGCGGCTGCGCGCCCGGCCGATCCACGCCGTCGCCGCCCGCTGGGGCTTCCCGCGCGCCGCCGAGTTCACCCGCGCCTTCCGCACCGCATACGGCCTCGCACCCAGCGAACTGCGCGAACAGGCCCTGTCCGGCGCGTACGACGTCCCCGGACCCGGCGGTGGACGCTCTGCCAAGTAAGTGTGGACGGTCCGCGAAGGACGTACCGGTGATCACTCACGCATCCTGGTGATCACCGCGGCGCACAGCCGCGAAGTCCGCCGCCGGGCCAGGACCACGGGGGAGTCCTGGCCCGGCCCCCGGCCCCGCGCACGGGTGGAAGATCGAGTGGTCGCGCCATCGGCACGGGCGTACCGTCGAACGGTGGACACGACAGTGGACGGCACCGTTCACTGAAGCCCTCCCGAGGGCCCGGCCTTCTTCTCGCCCAGGGCCCGGTTCCGAGCGTGCGACACGTCATGAGCAGCCTTCCGCAGCCGACCTCCGCAGCCACGACCTCCGCCGGGCCCGACGGCGGCGGGGGAAACACGATGGCCCTGCTGGTCATCGCCTCCTGTCAGCTGATGGTGGTCCTGGACATCACCATCGTGAACATCGCGCTGCCGGACATCCAGCGCTCCCTGGGCTTCTCCACCACCAGCCTGTCGTGGGTCGTCAACGCCTACACCCTCACCTTCGGCGGTCTGCTGCTGCTCGGCGGCCGGGTCGGCGACATCCTCGGCCGGCGGAGGGTGTTCGTCTTCGGCGTCCTGCTGTTCGTGCTGGCCTCGCTGCTCGGCGGCCTCGCCCAGAACGAGGTCCAACTCCTGTCCGCGCGCGCCCTGCAGGGCGTCGGCGGAGCCATCGCCTCCCCGACCGCCCTCGCGTTGATCAGCACGACCTTCCGCGAGGGACCCGAGCGCAACCGGGCCTTCGGCGTCTTCGCCGCGGTCTCGGCCGGCGGCGGCGCGATCGGCCTGCTCGCGGGCGGCATCCTCGTGGAGTGGCTGAACTGGCGCTGGGTGCTGTTCGTCAACGTCCCCATCGGACTGCTGATCGCCCTCGCCACGCCCCGCTGGATCAAGGAGTCCGAGCGCCACCCGGGCCACTTCGACCTCGCGGGCGCGCTGACCTCGACCGTCGGCATGGTCCTGCTGGTGTACGGCTTCATCCGGGCCGCCCAGGAGGGCTGGACGGACGCGCTCACGCTGGCCTCGTTCGGCGCGGCCGTCGTCGTCCTCGCGGTGTTCATCCTGCTCGAGAGGCGCTCCCCGCAGCCGATCACACCGCTGCACATGTTCGCCGACCGCAACCGCGCCGGCACCTACGGCATCATGCTGAGCCTCGCCGCCGCGATCTTCGGCATGTTCTTCTTCCTGACGCTCTTCGTGCAGAACGTGCTGAACTTCAGCCCCCTGGCCGCCGGCTTCGCCTTCCTCCCGGTCAGCGCGGTCATCGCGGTGGGCGCCGGTCTCGCGTCGCGCTTCCTGCCGACGTACGGCCCGAAACCCTTCATGGTGGTGGGCGCGATCCTGGCGGCGGCCGGTCTGGGCTGGCTCACCCTGACCGACGTGCACTCCACCTACCTGGGCAGCATCCTCGGCCCGATGCTCGTCTTCAGCCTGGGCATGGGCATGGAGTTCGTCTCGCTCACCCTGATGGCGCTCTCCAACGTCACCCCCCAGGAGACCGGCGCCGCCTCCGGACTCCTCAACGCCACCCAGCAGGTGGGCGGTTCGCTCGGCCTGTCCATCCTGGTCACCATGTACGGCACGGCCAGCCGCAACGAGGCGGACAAGCAGATCCCCGACTTCCTGGCCCAGGCCACCCCGGCCGAACGCCTGCGCTTCCAGCGCACCGGGCAGCTCCCCGCGCCCTGGTCCGACGAGATCCTCTCGTCCGGGGTCTCGGCCGCCTTCGTCATGGCGGCGATCTTCACCCTCGTCGCCGCACTGATCGCCCTCGTGGTCATCCAGGTCCGCCCCGCCGACCTGGAACGCCTCAAGGGCGGAGTGGGGCCAGGGGGCGTGTGAGCCTCATTCGGGGCCGGCGCCCGGGCGTCTGCGCAGGACCATCAGCGCGGTGTCGTCGCTGGGCGTGCCCGCCGTGTGCCGGCGCAGCTCGCGGTAGACGGTGGCGGGCACGTCCCGGGGAAGGACCTCGCCCCAGGCCTGGGCGCGCTCTTCGAGGGGGTACATGTCCCCCGACGGCGAGCGGGCCTCGGTGACGCCGTCCGTGCAGAGCAGCAGGGTCCCGCCGTGGGGGAAGGAGAACCACTCGACGGTACGCGGCCGCGGAGCCAGGTCGTCGAGGCCGAGGGGCACGCACGGTTCGTCGTGGAGCACCGGCCCGGCGTGCCCGGCGTGGTGCTCGTCGGGCAGCAGCAGGGGCGCGACATGGCCGCAGTTGATGGCCTGGGCCTCCGGTCCGTCGCCGATGCCGAGGACCAGCGCCGTCACGAACCGCTCCCGTTCGCCGGCCTGCGCGGCGAAGGAGTTGTGCCGCAGCACCGCCTCCTCCAGGGCGTCGACGACGGCCGTGAGGGTGGGCTCGGCCACGGCGGCCTCACGGAACGCGCTGAGCACGGCGAAGGCCGCGCTGATGGCGGGCAGTCCCTTGCCCTGGACGTCGGCGATGAACACCCGGCTGCCGTACGGCGAGGACACCACCTCGTAGACGTCGCCTCCCACCCGGCTGTCCTCCTCCACCGGCCGGTAGAGCCCGTGGACGAGGAGCTGGTCGGTCATCAGCGGGAAGGGCCGCAGCAACTGCCGTTGCAGGGCCGCAGCCGCCGAACGCAGGCGGGCGATCTCTCCTTCCCGGCGGATCCGCTGCGTGGCCCGGGCGATGCTGAGGCCGTTGAAGACCAGCGCGAAGACGACGACCGCCGTGTCCTCGCCGAGCGTGTCCAAGGGCGTGTCGAACAGCGAGGCGACGATCACGAGCGTCACCCAGACGGAGGCGACCGTGGTCTGACGCACGGTGCCGCGTCCCGCGATGAGGGCGGGAAGCACGACCAGGAAGGGCGCGAGCCGGGTCTCCCGGCCGAGCGCGATGCCCGTACCCGCCAGGACCACGGTGACGAACAGGAGCCAGAAGACGACGACGGACCAGCGCAACGGAGGCGTCGGCCGGCCGGCCGCCGCGGACGAGGGGTTCGGGTCGGTCGCATCCAGGGAGGTGCCCACCGTCTCAATATCCGCCTACGCGCAGGCCGCCGCGACCCGCGCCCGTGGGAGGGCGTCGCGGCGGGACACGGCGGGACACGGCGGGACATGGCGGGACACGGCGAGCGTGGATCGGTGGGTCAGCGGGTCAGTAGTGCCCTTGCTCCGCCTTCTGCGTCGTACGGCCGTGGGCCAGCCGTTGCAGCACGGCGCGGGCCATGGCCTCCTCACCCTTGGCGTTGGGGTGGGCGGGGGCGGCGGGCGAGGCGGGCCGCAGGGGCTCGATCCAGCGGTCCGCCGGGGACTTGCACATGTCGTGGCCGATGGTGGGGCCGTAGGTGTCGACGTAGTCCGCACGGTTCCAGCGGGCGACCAGACGGAGCATCAGGTTGAGGCGCTTCTCGGTGTCCCGGAGGTAGGGGAAGTCCTTCGTCGCGAAGGGCACGGAGGGAGCGCAGCCGCTGCCGTCGTCGGGCAGGAGGTCGGGATAGCCGACGACCAGGACGCGTGCGTGCGGGGCCCGGGCGTGGACGGCCTGCAGGACGCGGGCCACCTTGGGGCCGGTCCGGGCGATGGCGACCGTCAGCTGGTCGACGCCCGAACTGTCGTAGTGCCGCTGGCACGGATTGCCGGTGGGATCCTGCGGGGCGAGTTGCACGCAGGTGCCGATGATGGAGCCGAACCCGACGTCGTTGCCGCCGATCTGCACGGTCACGAGGTTGGTGTCCCGGCCCAGGGCGTCGAGTTGGGGCGCGTTCGTGCCCTGCGCGTTCCACATGTTCTCGGTCGTCGCCCCGGAGCAGCTCACGTCCTTGAGCGGGGCCGTGGCGAGCTGTCCGGCCACGATCGAGGGGTAGTTGTGGTCGGAGCGGGCGCAATTGGCGTCCACCTGCTGGGGGATGTAGGGCCCGGAGGTGTAGGAGTCGCCGAGGGCCACGTAGTTCTGGCCGGGGCGACCTGTGCCGTGCGTCGTGCCGTCGGCCTGTCCGTGCGCCTCGGCCGGCACGGCGGAGGCGGCGACGAGGGCGCAACTCCCCAGCGCCGCCGCGACGGTGACCGCCCATCGGCGCTGTCCGGCCGTTTGCGTGGTTCTCGTGTCGCGCTGCATCGCAGTCCTCCCGCTGGGCCCGCCCCCGGCCGCCGACGGAGTCCCGCTCCGCCCGCGTACCGCTCGAGGGGCCTGTATACCGCTCGGTATGTCACCAGGGCCATAGCCGGGAGCCAACCGCTTCGGTCCGGCGCTTCGGTCCGGCCGAGGGGAAACCGCGACGCCGTGAACCGTTCGGGCCCCCTCGTCCGATGAGGGGGTGGAGCCCGGACGGTGCCGGGCGGAAAAGGAGTGAACACCATGCTGGGATGGGCGGGTTCTGCCCTGGCGTTCGTCGTGGCCCTGCTGTGCCTCTACGCCGTCATCGACTGCGTCGGCACTCCGGCGCACCGCGTCCGGTGCGGGCCGAAGGTGCTCTGGCTGCTTCTCCTGGTCAGCGCGCCGGTGTTCGGCAGCCTCGCCTGGTTGTACCTGGGGAAGCGGTCCGAGCCGGGCGACCTAGGCGTGGCGGGGCGGGCATCCGGCGCGCTCGGCCACGGATCCTGAGCTCGGCCGGAGCCGGCACCCTCTGTCCGGCTGTCCGGCTGTCCGGTGGCGGCCGAGTCCGGCTAACCGGTGGCGGCCGTGTCGCCGCCGTGCCCCGGGACGGTGCCCTCCGGGCGGATCCGGATACCACGCATCAAGTTGGCGACCAGACGCACCGCGAACTCCTCGGTGACGGGCAGGTTGGGCAGGAGAAGGCGGTGGTAGCAGGCGCCCCAGAGCTGGTCCACCAGGTCCTCGGGGTCGACGTCGGCCCGTAGCTGCCCGTGTTCCTGCGCCCGCTGTATCCGCTGGACCGCGAGCTCCCGCCGGGGGCCTGAGTAGCGCTCCAGGAAGGCGGCGCAGAGGTCGGGGTCGGTCTGGGCCTGGCCGATGAGCTCGGCGACGACCCGTCCGGCGGGGGTCTCGGTGAGCACCCGGACGAAGGCGCGGAGCTGCTCCGTCAGGTCGGCCTCGATGTCGCCGGTGTCGGGGAAGGCCAGCACGGACTCGACGGCGTGGAAGTAGCCGTCCAGGGCGAGCGCCCCCTTCGACGGCCACCACTTGTAGAGCGTCGTCTTGCTGACGCCCGCCCGGTCGGCGACCGCCTCGATGGTGAACGCGCCCATGCCCCGGTCGAGCAGCATCGCGCCGGCCGCGTCGAGGGCGTCGGCGCGCACCTCGTCCGCGGGCCGCCGCCCCCGGCCCCGCCGTGCCCGTGGGGTGTCGCGATCCGACCGTTCCTGCATGCGCCGCCCTCCCGAGCATCGTCCGACCGGCCCACCCTGGCATATGGACGCTGCGTTCACCACATGATTATATGGACTTTACGTTCATAACTGAGAGGCAGGCAGGATCATGTCCGACAGCACACGGGTCGCACTCGTCACCGGCGCTTCCGGGGGCATCGGCCGAGCCGTCGCGCAGCGGCTCGCCGCCGACGGCATGGCGGTCGGCGTCCACTACGCGGGCAACAAGGCGGCCGCGGACGAGACCGTCGCCGCCATCGAGGCGGGCCGCGGCAGGGCGCTCGCGGTCACCGGCGACGTCGCCGACGAAAGGGCCATGGCCGAGGCGTTCGACGCCGTGGAGCGGGCCTTCGGCGGGCTCGACGTCGTGGTGCACACCGCGGGAGTCATGACCCTGGGGCCGGTCGCCGACTTCGACCTGGACGCGTTCGACCGGATGATGCGCACCAACGTCCGCGGCGCCTTCGTGGTCGCCCAGCAGGCGGCCCGCCGGGTCCGCGGCGGCGGCGCCGTCGTCACCTTCTCCACCTCGGTGACCCGGCTGGCCTTCCCCGGCTACGCCTCGTACGCGGCGAGCAAGGGCGCCGTCGAGGCGATGACGCTGGTGCTCGCGCGGGAGCTGCGCGGCCGCGACGTCACCGTCAACGCCGTCGCGCCCGGGCCCACCGCCACCCCGCTCTTCCTGGAGGGAAAGGACCAGGAGACGATCGACCGCCTCGCCGCGCAACCCCCGCTGGAGCGCCTCGGCACCCCGGAGGACATCGCGGAGACCGTGGCCTTCCTCGCCGGACCGGGCCGATGGGTCAACGGGCAGGTCCTCTTCGCCAACGGCGGGATCGCCTGAGGCGGCGGGTGGACCGTGGGGGTGTGATGTCCGCTCTGTGGTCACCCACCCCGGGCCGCGTCGGGGACAATGCGATGATGTCGACGCCAACGGTTCGTTGTCGGGCCGTCAGGCGACGTCACGGAAGCCCCCGTTCGGCCCGTCGGATCGGCGGCCGCGCCCGAAGCAAGTCCCGCCGCGTCGGCCAGCCCGACCGTCCACGAAAGCAGAGCCACCTCGGTGACCCCCGTCTTCGACGACACTCCGATCTACCACCGCCTCATCATCGAACGAGGTGACGTGCCCGCCCAGGTGCGCGGCGAGGCCGAACGCATCCAGCGAGACCTCGACCGCGTCATGAGAGCCCCCTCCTCCTTCACGCCCGGTCTGCCCGCGCCGCGGGGATTCTTCTCCTGAGCTCCTGAGCTCCTGAGCTCCTGAGGCCTTGTCGAGTCCCTGAAATCCTGAGGTTCTGAGGTCGCCCGACGTGTCGGGACGCCCGTCGGGAGCCCCGAAACGGTGCAGGTCGCGGCGCAGGTATCGTGGGCGCGCGCGCCGATGCCGGCCGGGCATGGTCCAGGGACGACCCGAGGAGAATCGTGAGCGAGGGCGAAGTCGCCACCGTGCCACGTCCGTTGCTGCTGCCCGATGGGCGGCCGGCGATGCGGGCCTGGACGCTCGACCCCCGTAGGCGGCATCTCAACCACGGCTCCTTCGGAGCGGTTCCGCGGGTGGCGCAGGAGCGGCAGAACGCGCTGCGGGCCGAGATGGAGCGCGCTCCGGTCGCGTGGTTCTCGACGCTGCCCGAGAGGATCGCCGCCGCCCGGGCCCCGATCGCCGACCACCTGCGGGTCGACGCGAACGACCTGGCCCTCGTCCCGAACGCCAGCGCCGGCGTCAGCGTCGTCCTCGCCGCGCTCGCCGCACGGCCGGGCGGGGACATCGTGGTCACCGACCACGGCTACGGCGCCGTCACGATGGGCGCGCAGCGGCTCGCCCGCCGCTGGGGGAGCCGGGTCCGCACGGCCCGGGTACCGCTGGCGGCCGACGCCGAGCAGGCCTACGAGGCGGTGACGGCCGAGATGGACGACGACGTCGCGCTCATCGTCCTGGACCAGATCACCTCGGCGACGGCCCGTCGGATGCCGGTCGAACGCGTGGGCGCCGAAGCCGCACGGCGCGGGATCGCCTTCCTCGTCGACGGCGCACACGCCCCCGGACTCCTCGCCGCGCCCCTGGAAGGCCTGGTCTGCGACGCCTGGGTCGGGAACCTGCACAAGTGGGGGTGCGCCCCGCGCGGCTCCGCGACGCTCGTCGCCCGGGGCCCGCTGCGGGAGGACCTCCACCCGCTGATCGACTCCTGGGGAGCGGAGGAGCCCTTCCCGGACCGCTTCGACCACCAGGGCACCCTCGACGCCACGGGCTGCCTGGCCGCGCCCGCGGCACTGGAGTTCGTCGAGGACGCCTGGGGATGGGACGCCGCTCGCCGGTACATGGACGAACTGGCGGAGTACGGCGCCCGCGTCGTCGCCGCCGCCTTCGCCCGGGCCGGTACCCCGGCCGAGCCCGTGGACGTCGGGACGCCCGTGCCCGGCATGCGCCTGGTCCGCCTGCCCCGGGGCCTCGGCGCGACCCGGATCGACGCCGACGCCCTACGCGACCGTGCGACCGTCGAACTGGGGGTGGAGGCCTCCTTCACCAGCTTCGCCGGCCTCGGCTACCTGAGGCTGTCCGCCCACGTCTACAACACCCCTTCCGACTACGAGTACTTCGCGGAGCACTGCGTGCCCGTCGTCGAGAAGTGGGCGCGCGAGGCGCGTGCCGCGCAGGTCGCGTGAAGCGAGCGGAGCCTGTCGGCCGCTCACCCGCCGACGGCTAGGGCGATCCCGTCGCCGCGCCGACGCCGATGTGCAGCACCGCGTCAGCGGTGTCGAGGGTCTCCCGGTCGAGCGGGAAGTAACCCTGTCGCGGAGTGGTGTCGGTGCGCGTGTCTGCGGGAGCGATCGCGGTGGCCGCGGTCAGGCTCCAGGCGCCGGCGGTACGACGCTGTAGGCATCCCTCGTAGGTGTGCGGCTCTGGCTCCTGGAGCCCCAGGGCCTCGCTGCGGCCCAGGCTGCCGGCGACGAAGCCGTACCGCTCGCCCAGCAGAGACGCCACGATGGCGCCGGCGCCGAACCAGTCGAGGTCCAGGTCCGCCATGCGGATGGTGCTCAGCTGTCGCCGGAGGTGGAGGTTGTGGGCGAAGACCAGAGTCGGGCCCCGCAGCGCCTCGATGCCTCGGACGTCGAGGAGGTTCTGGGCCATGAGCGCGTCCCGGGTGGCGGCCAGACCGGATATCCGCGCACTCTGATCATCGAGGGGCCGTGCCGACTGCCGGTGATAGCGCAGCAGGCCGAGACCGGCGGTGAGGTGTGTCCTGGCGCGCAGCCACTCGGCGTGCGAGGTCGCCGCGATCAGCTTCGGCGCGCGTGCGTGCAGCGAGGTGAGCATGTCGTCGGCGATCGACCGCAGCCGCTCGGCCCCGGCCGTCGCGCCGACCGACCGGGCGGGGTCCATGACCGCCTCCGTACGGCTCCACCGTTCGTCGTCGCCGAGGAGGTTCGCGAGGTCGAGGTCGAGGCCGGGGTCGAGGTCGAAGTCCAGATAGGCGCGGGCGTGTTCGAGGTAGCGGCGCGGGCTGGGTGCGCTGGTCGTCTCCATCGGGGCGTCGAAGCCGTGGAAGGCCAGTCGCTCCTGTGCGGGGCGGCCCTCGTTGTACGCGCGCATCCAGGCGACCAGTCGCCGGTTGGCGTGCAGCTCTCCGAAGCCGTGCGAGAAGCCTTCGCTCATCGCCGTGTCGAGGGTGCCCGCCTCCCCCTGGACGAAGTCGTTCACGGCGAGCGCGGCCACGCGGTCGGTCTCCAGGGCGATGGACCGGAAGCCGAGGTCGACCAGCTGGACGAACAGTTCGTTGCGGACCGACCCGAAGGCCGGTTCCTGGTGGGTCGGCTCGCCGAGCGCCAGCAGGTCGCATGACGGAGTCACGAAGTCTCGTATGTCCTGAGTCATGTGTCACAAGCGTATCCTTGAAAGCTCGGTTGAGGCTTCTGGAGCCTTCACCGCTCAACCGTCCTTCGAAGTCTCAAACCGGGGATCACCTTGCGGCCGACCGACCTCGCGCGTGAGCACGGCATCTCGACCCAGGCGGTCCGCAACTACGAGCGGGACGGGTTCATCCCGCCCGCCGAACGCAGCCGTAGCGGCTACCGGATCTACACCGAGGTGCATGCGGCGGCGCTCCGCGCCTACCTCTCCCTCGTCCCGGCGTACGGGTACCCGGTCGCCGGCCGGATCATGACCGCACTCCACGCGGCCGGACTCGACGACGCCTTGGCGGCCATCGACCGCGGCCACAGCCAGCTGCTCCGGGACAGGGACACCCTCGACGCGGTGCGGAAGGCGATAGGCCATCTGACGGCGGAGTCCGAGACCGTTCCGGACCGGTCGACCGCCCCCGGCCCAGACCCCGACACCCGTACCCCCTCCCGTACCATCGGCGAACTCGCGCACCAGTTGCAGGTCACCCCGGCGACCCTGCGCACCTGGGAAGGCGTAGGCATCCTCGCGCCCGCACGCGACCCGGTCACCGGATACCGCGTCTTCCGCGCGGGCGACATCCGGGACGCCGAACTCGCGCACCTCCTCAGGCGCGGGGGCTATCCCCTGGACCACATCTCCACGGTGGTCCAGCAGATCCGAACGGCCGGCGGCGCCGACACACTGGCGAGCGCCCTGGACGGCTGGCAACGCAAGCTGACCGCGCAGGGTCTCGCCATGCTCGACGCGGCCACGCGGCTCAGCCGCTATCTGAGCCTGCTCGACCTCTGAGCCTGCTCGACCTCTGATCCTGCGCGACTTCCAGCCTGCGCGACTTCTGAGCCGGCCGGCTCACGGGCAGTCGTACGTGAAGTCGACCTTCGCCGTCGCCGAGCCCGGAGACAGCACGCGCAGCTCCGCGCCGGCCGCGTAGTGGCCGTGCCCCTGGAAGGTCCACAGCAGATGCACCCGCACCTGATGGCGGCCCCGGGCGACGGTCGTGTGGTGTACGGCGGATGAGGTGCCGTCGTTGCGGATCCAGCGGTAGGAGAGCTCCCCGTGGCCGTCGGTGCGGACCACGCCGACGACGTCCGCGGTTCCGTCGCATCCGGTGCTGGGCCGGACGGTCGTCACCGTGACGTCGCGGAGGGAGAGGGACGGCGGGGAGTGCTGGCGCCAGAACAGGAACACGAGGGCCGCGATCAGCACGAGCGCGGGGAGCGTGTGCCGGCGCAGTCGGCGGTTGGGAAGGGCCGGGAGGGGAGCGGCCGCGGCGAGCGTTCTGCTCGTGCCGTGCGACAGGGCGGCGGTGACTCCCGGGCCGAAGCGCAGGACCGCCGTGTCGGGACGGGGGAGCGCCATCGTGGCGTCGGAGTCGTCGACCTTCGTCGTGTCGTCGTCGGGGCGCTGAACCCAGTGGCTGCCCAGCACGGTGGCGCTGTAGTCGTACTCGGCGCCGGTGGCGGGTGCGGGCCTGCGGTCGCGGGGCGTGGTCATCGGAGCTCGCATCGCCGGGTCAGGAGCTGCTCGGACGCGCCGCCGTCGGCGGAGGCGGGGCTGGTGGCGGCCCGCACGGTCCAGTAGCAGCCGTTTCCCTGGAAGGTGTGATCGACGGTGAGCGTGTACTGCGTGGCACCGCTGCGCCGATACGTCACCGGCGCGCCGTCCGCGCTCCCCGCGCCCGCGCCGGCGTCCGCCGTGGACCAGTCGACGGTGACGGTGATCGGGCCGGTGCCGTCCGCGGTGACCGTGATGGTCGCGGTGGCCGTCGCGGCGCCCGTCTGCCGGAAGCCGGTCACCGTGACGTCCTTGACGGCGGGAGGGGACGGCGGCGGCGAGGCGCTCGTCGTCGGGCTGGGGGAGCCGGGAGGCGTGGGGGCGTCGCTCGTCGTGCTCGCCCCGGGGGTCGGCGGCGACGCCGGGGGAGCGACCGGCGTCGACGGGGACGCGGAGGGGTCGGCTGGGGAGGGCGACAGCGAGGTGGTGGAGGGCGTGGAGGACGTCGTGGCCGACGGCACGGGAGCCGACGTGGTCGACGGGAGGGGGTCGGTGGCGGAGAGCGGGGCCGCGCTGGTGGTGGCCAGGGCCTGCGCCGCCGGGCCGGAGTCCCCGCCGCCGCCCGGACCGGCGCCCTGGCTCAGCAGGATCGCCAGGAGTGCGGCGGCCGCCGCCACGGCGGCTCCCGGCCAGGTCGGCCGCCATGTGTGCAGCCGGCCCCCGGCGGATTCGCGGCCGAGCACGGTGCGAGCCGTGTCGGTCGTCGTCCGTGGCGTCAGACGGCCGGCGGGGGAGAGGAAGAGCAGCAGCGCGACGAGGGCGGCCAGCCGGGCACGCCCGCGCTCCTCCCAGTCGCCCCCGTAGTGCGCGACGGCGGCCCGCTCCAGGTCCGTCACGAACGCCGCCGCGTCCGCCGGCCGCCCCGCCGCCGTCTTGGCCAGCCCCCGGCGCACCAGCTCGCGCACGCCCTCGGGCACCTCCGCCACGGGAACGGGCTCCTCGACGTGCTGGAACGCCAACGCGGCGAGGTTGTCGCCCGAGTAGGGCTTACGGCCCGTCAGGCACTCGAAGAACGTGGCCGTGGCCGCGTACACGTCCCCGGCGGGCGAGGCCGGCGCCCCCGTCCACTGCTCCGGGGCCATATAGGCCGGCGTCCCGGCCACACCGGCACTGATCCCCGCGTCCACCGCGATGCCGAAGTCGACGAGCTTGGACACGCCCTCCGAGGCGACCAGGACGTTCTCCGGCTTGTAGTCGCGGTGCACCACACCGGCCCGGTGCGCGTCGGCCAGACCGAGCAGCGAACCCTTGAGCACCGCCAGCGCGGACTCGGGCGACAGCGGGCCCTGCCGGGAGAGCAGGGTCCGCAGCGAGACGCCGTCCACCAGCTCCATCACGATGGCCGCGCCGTCCGCCGCCTCCACGTACTCGTAGAAACCGGCCACGTACGGGCTCTGCAGCCCGCCGAGCAGCTCCGCCTCCGCGCGGAAGCCGCGCACGAAGCCGGGCCGTGCCCGCAGCGACTCGCTGAGGTACTTGACGGCCACCGGCAGACCGGTCTGCTCGTGCACGGCGAGCACCACTCGTCCGCTGGCCCCGGAGCCCAGCTCGAGCGACTCGGTGTACCCCGGTACCGCCCATGTGTTCATCGCCATCCCCCTGCCCCGACGCGCCCGCGCCTGCGTGGCCCAGGTGCGTCGGGCCACGGCACCAGAGACACGATTCCGGCCACCGTGGTTGCAGGGGCGCACAAATCGGTCGTACAGCGCTCGTATCCCGGCCGTCCCGGTCGTTCCTCCATACTGAGCGCACGCGTCTCGGGAGGGGGCCCGCCGATGCCTGTCCCAGTGTTGCGGAGCATCGACGGAAGGCGGTTCAAGCACGGCGTCTACGGCGTCGTCGGCGGTCTGCTGCTCCTCGCCGGCTGCGAGGACTCCCGGGGAAGCCCGCCTCCGCCGCCGACCGGGCCGTCCGCCGTCACCGCGTGCACGACGACCTCGGGCGATCTGATCGCCGACGTGAACGACGACGGCGATCCGGACCGCGTCTCCGACCCGTCGCACGGCGGCGCGCAGCTGACCATCGCCTTCAGCGTCGGCACGCCCCGGGAAACCGTCGCAGGGGTGCGCGCGTTGGCCGACCGCACCGGGGCCCGCCAGCAGTACGTCAGGGCCGCCGTGGCCGACCTCGACGGTGACGGACGGACCGACCTGGTCGTCGTCGCCGGGGAGCGACAGGCGGGCGACGACCCGATCGCCCCCCCGGGTGACCGAGCTGAGGCTTGGGCCCTTCTCCGACACGGGCCGCGGGCAGAAGACCGTCCAGCCCCAGGTCCAGGCCACGAGGGACATAGCCGTCGCCGACTACGACCACGACCGCCTCCCCGACCTGGCGACGTACGCGTACATCGGCGACGGCGTGTACGCGACGCTGGCGCACCTCGGCGACCGGGCGGCGGGTCTGGTGCCCGACACCGGGCGGCGGTACGCCGTGGAGGAACCGGGGACGGGACACTACTCCCCGGTCGAACTCCCCAACGCCGGACTGACCCCCTTCTACCCGCCCTGCGCGGGAGACGACGAGGGCGGCTGACGCCCGCGCAGCGCCCCGGGACACCGCTGCGTCCTGCGGCCGTCTGGAGCAGCACGAGAAGTTCTCCGCGCCGAACGAGGTGAAGCTGGACGCCCAGCCCCGCCCGTACCGCCCCGGGAGAACCGATGCCGATCCGCCCCGTCAGACCCGTACCGCCGCACCGCCGCAGCCCGCTCGGGGCCCGTCTGAAGACGGTCTCCCTGATGGTCGTCTGCCTGAGCGGACTCCTGTCGCCCACCGCGGTCGCCGCCGCGCCGCCCGGTCCGGGGACGGACGTAGCCCTGCAACGCCGGCTCGACGACCTGGTCGTCACGCCCGGCGGCCCGCCCGGAGCCATCGCCGTGCTCCGCGACGGCGACGGCCAACGGGTCCTCGCGGCCGGCGTCGCGGACCTGATCACCCGCCGCGCGCCCAGCCCGCAGGACCACATGCGCATCGCGAGCACGGCCAAGGCGTTCAGCGGCGCCGTGGCGCTGTCCCTCGTCGACCGGCACGCCCTGCGCCTGGACGACACCCTCGGCGCGCGCCTGCCCCGCCTGCCCAGGGCATGGGCCCGGGTGACCCTGCGTCAGCTGCTGAACCACACCAGCGGCCTGCCCGACTACACGCGGGACGCCGAGTTCCTGCGGATCGTCACCGCCGACCCCCGCCACCGCTTCGACTCCCGCCGACTGCTCGACTACGTCGCCGACGAGCCCCTGAGGTTCCGGCCGGGCAGCCGCTACCTGTACTCCAACTCCGACAACATCGCCGTGGCCCTGATGGCGGAAGCCGTCACCCGCACCCCCTACGAGCACCTGCTGGAGCAGCTGGTGTACCGGCCGCTGGACCTGCGCCACACGAGCCTGCCCCAGGGCTACCGCATGCCCAAGCCCTATCTGCACGGCTACGACGTGACCCCGCCCTCGCCCACGGAGGACGTCAGCGAGATCCTCAGCGCCTCCGGCGTCTGGGCCTCGGGCGGCATCGTCTCCACCCCCGACGACATGACCCGCTTCGTCCGCGGCTACGCGGGAGGCGCGCTGTACGGCCGTGGCGTCGTCCGTGAGCAGCGCCGCTGGATCGCCGGCGCGTCCGAGCCCGCCGGACCGGGGCGCAACGCCGTGGGGCTCGGCATCTTCCGCTACACCACCCGATGCGGCGTGGTGCTCGGGCACACCGGCAACTTCCCCGGCTACACCCAGCTGATCGCGGCCACCCCCGACGGGCGCCGCTCCCTGACCTTCTCCGTCAACTCCCAGATCAACCAGGACCTCGCCCCGCGGCTCCTGCGTCAACTGCGGTCGGTCCAGGAGGACTTCGTCTGCGCAGTGCTGCGCGGCAGGCGCTGAGCCGGATCCGTGCGGCGGCCCTGTCGACGAGGGCGTCGGCGGGGGCCCGTTGTCAGTGGTGTGGTGAAGGATGCGGGACGGGAGATCAACTCCGGCCTCGCCGGGTAGGCGGTCTCCAGTCCCTGCCCACGAAAGGCCACCGATGCTGCCGCCGAGCCCCGCCGGATCCGAGATCCTGCGCATCGTCTCCGACTCCCGCACCCCCGTGTTCGTCACCGAGCACGCCGGCGGACGGCGGGTGTACGGCTACTGGCGGCCGGTGGACTCGGCCACCGGCCGGGGCGGCTGCTACGTCGCGCTGTCCGCCGTCGAGTGCGAGCTGCTGCGCTCCGCCGGACGGATCACCCTCGGCGAGCCCGTCACCGATCCGACGAAGACGACCTACCGGGTCCGCCCCGCCCGCACCCCGGCCACCGGCTCCCGCACCCCGGCCACCGGCTCCCGCACCCCGACGGCGACCGTCCGCATACCCGCCGCGACGCCCGTCCGTACGGCCGGACCGGGACCGAGGACCCGCCGCGCGGCGTGAGCGGGGGCCCGCCCCAGGCCCCCGGAACAACACCCTGCTCCCCTTGCTCCCGCACCGCCCCTGGAGCACGCTGTTGCTATGGGTGTGCAAGACGGCCCCACGCTCATCACGTCCGTCCAGCGGGCCTTCCGCCTGCTGGAGGCGGCGAGCGCCCACGAGACCGGCGCGCCGGCGAAACAGCTCGCGCGCGAGACGGGGCTGCCCCTGGCCACCGCCTACCACCTGCTGCGGACGCTGGTCCACGACGGATACCTGCGGAAACTGGACGACGGCGGCTTCGTCCTGGGCGACAGGATGCAGACGCTGCGGACCACGGGCCGTGCACAGGCGCTGCTCAGCCGGGTCCGTCCCACGCTCGCCGCACTGCGCGACGAGCTGGCGACCGCCGCCTACCTCACCTTCTACGAGGAGGGCGAGATCCGGGTCGCCGAGATCGTCGACGGCCCCCGGGCACCCCGCGTCGACCTCTGGGTGGGCTTCGAGGACGCGGGGCACGCCACCGCGCTGGGCAAGTCCGTGCTGCGAGAACTGGACGACGAGGCCCGCAAGGACTACCTCTCCCGGCACCGGCTCGCCGACCTCACCCCCCGGACGATCACCCATCTGCCGGAGCTGCTGCGCCGACTGGACTCCTCGCCCGTGGCCCCGGCCATCACGGACCTGGAGGAGTACGCGCTCGGCACGGTCTGCGTCGCCGTGCCCGTCTACAGCGGGGACGTCCTCGGCTCGCTCGGCGTGTCCATGCCGGTGGACCGGCTCTCCCGGCTGCCGGAGGTCCGGGCGCGGCTGATCCCGACCGCGGGCCGGGTGACCAGGAGCCTCTCGCTCACTATCTGAAAATCCTCTCCTTGTGACGCGGCGGACGAACCCGTTTCCTGGATGAAACAGACATTTCGGTAGTGTCCACACAGGTGAGGACTGCGGACGAGACATGAGTCAGGCCCGAGAGCACGGCGGCGGCCACCGGCCCATACGGCCGCCCACGAACGTACTGCCCGCGCTGCCCCTGCTGATCGTCTCCGCCCTCGTGCTCGCCGACCTCGTCGGTGCGGCCGGGATGATCTGGCTGCCCCTGCTCGTGGCCGGACCCGCGCTGGCCGCCACCACCAACGGGCCGCGCGGCGTCCTGGGCGTCGGCCTCCTCGCCGTCGTGCTCGGCGCCACCCTCGGCGTCCGGGACGGGGTGCCGGACGCCGAACTGGCCGCCGTCCTGTCCGCCCTGCTGACCGTCACCCTGGCCAGCGGCCTGGCCAGCGCGCTGCGCGGGCGACGGGAACGGGTGCTTGCGGCCGTCCGCTCGGTCGCGGAGACCGCCCAGCACGCCCTGCTCATGCCCGTGCCGGCGACGGTCGGCCCGTTCCAGGTGGCGGTCCGCTACAGCGCCGCGGCGGCCGAGGCCCGCATCGGCGGGGACCTCTACGCCCTCATGCCCACCCCGTACGGCGTACGGCTGATCGTCGGCGACGTCCGCGGCAAGGGATTGCCGGCCGTCGGGACCGCCGCCCTGGTGCTCGGCGTCTTCCGCGAGGCCGCCTACGACGAGCCCGACCTCCTCGCCGTCGTCGACCGGATCGAGCGCAGCCTCGCCCGCAACCTCGGCGCCGACGACTTCGTCACCGCAGTGGTCGCCGGGTACCCCAGGGCGGGACAGCTGGAAGTGGTGAACTGCGGCCACGCCCCGCCGCTGCTGGTCCGCGACGGCGGGACCGTCGTGCCGGTTGACCCCGCGCACCCCGCCCCGCCCCTCGGCCTGCGCGCCCTCGCCGGCCACGCCCCCGACCTCCAGACGCTGCCCTTCGCCGACGGCGACCAGCTGCTGCTCTACACCGACGGGGTCACCGAGGCCCGCGACCACGGCCGCGCCTTCTATCCGCTCGCCGAAGGACTGGCCCGCCATGTGTCCGACGAGCCCGCCCGCACCCTCACCGCGCTCCACGACGAACTGCTGGCCCATGTGGGCGGCCGGCTCCACGACGACGCCGCCCTGCTCCTGCTCCGCAAACCGGCCCTCCCCGGACCGGCGACCCCGGCCCTCGACTGTGGGACCCCTGTGACGCAAGTTGTCGATGTCGCAGACTGAGCCCATGAACCACATGCCCATGAACCACATGCCCAGGGAACACCTGAGGAAGACGCAGGCCACGCCGTTAACGCGGGGTCTGTCGCGCAGAACGCTGCTGGGCGGAACGGCCGGCGGACTGGCCCTGACGGCCGCGGTGGCCGGCACCGCCGCAGGGGCCGGGCGGGAGCGGGGGACGGGCTCGGAGCCGTACGTCCCGTTGGCGGTGGGGGACGGGGGCGGTCCGCTCGGGACGGACCGGGTGCATGTGCTCAAGGTCGGGCCCGAGACGGCGCACACGACCGTGGTGCTCGTGCCGGGGATGTTCGGAGCCGCCAATGACTTCCGGCTGCTCGCCCGGGACCTCGTCGCGGCCCTGCCCGGAGTGCAGGTGTGGGCGTTCGACCGACGCGAGGAGAACCTGGCCGACCGCTCCGGGTTCGCCGCCGCGCAGCCCGCCGCGTACTACCTGGACGGCCGCTACCGCTCGCAGGACCCCGCCGCCTCCGCCTTCGCCGCCCGGTGGGGCCTGGCCCGGACCCTGGACGATCTGCGCACCGTTGTAGCGGCCGCCTCCTGCGGCGGTCGGCGACGGGTGGTGCTCGGCGGCCACTCCTGGGGCGCCACCACCGCGATGGCCTACGCCGCCTGGGACTTCGACGGCCGGGCCGGCCACCGGGACCTCGCGGCCCTCGTCCTGATCGACGGCGGCGTGCGCGGCGCGTTCGACGGCACGGGTCAGCCCGTGCGCAACTCACCGGCCGAGGTCCGGGAGCGGCTGGCGGCCATCGACGGCGGGGCCGTCTTCGACCTGACCCTCAGCGGCGTCGGACTGGGCGCGCGGGCGGAGAGCACCCAGATCTGGTACCAGCTCGCGGGCTGGTACGCGCACACCGACCCCGACGGCCGCTCGGTCCTCCAACCCCGGCTGCCCGACGCCCTGCGGCCGCCGTACCCGATCACCAACGCCGGTCTGCTGGGCCTGCTGGTGGACGCCGGATTCGGCTGGCCCAACGACATCAGCGTGCACTCCGGACACATCGCCGACACCGGTGAGGTGCGCGGGTGGGTCGACACCGGCATCACGCCCCTGAGCCGGGTGGCGGCGGCGTACGCGGGCGGCCCCGAACCAGCCGTGTGGGAGTGGTACTGGCCGTCCCGCCTCTCCGTGGACCTCGACGTCACCGACCCCTACGCCGACACCGACCTGGCCCGCTCCCTGGGACTGCGCCTACGGCACACCGCCGACCTGGACGTCCCGCTCTACGCCTTCCAGACGAGCTACGCCCGCGGCACGATCGTCACGGCCGCCCGCACGGTCGTGGACAACTCCCGTGTCCCCTACGCGGATTACGCCACGGACGACGGCATGAACCACCTCGACCCGCTGTTCGCCGCCACCCGGCACAACACCCTCACCCACACCCTCACACCGTTCCTCGCCGCACTGCGCTGACGGACGGCGACCGCCCTGCGGCTGTCTAGGCTGGGCCCATGTCGACCACAACGCCCAGTCAACAGCCCCTCGTCGACCCGGCCGAGCTGATCGCGGATCCCGACTCCGATCCCCACTCCGTGTACGCACGACTTCGCGAGGCCGGGCCCGTCCACCGCATCACCGGCACGGACGGGCTTCCGGCCTGGCTGGTCACCCGCTACGACGACGTACGCCAGGCGCTGGCCGACCCCCGGCTCTCCCTCGACAAACGCAACGCCAAGCCCGGCGGCTACCACGGGCTCTCGCTGCCGCCGGCGCTGGACGCCAACCTGCTCAACATGGACCCGCCGGACCACACCCGCATCCGGCGCCTGGTGTCCCAGGCGTTCACCCCTCGCCGTGTCGCCCTCCTGCGCGAACCGATCCGGGAGACCGCCGAGTCACTGCTCGACGCGATCGAACCGCTCGGCCGCGCCGACCTCATCGCCTCCTACGCCGCGCCGCTGCCGATCACCGTCATCTGCGGCCTGCTCGGCGTCGCCCCGCACGACCGGCCCGACTTCCGGTCCTGGACCGACGCCCTGACGGCCCCGGACCCGGAGCGACCGCAGCAGGCGAAGGACGCCGTCCGGGCCCTGCTCGGCTTCTTCACCCGGCTCATCGCCGACAAGCGCGCCGCCCCCGCCGAGGACCTCCTCTCCGGCCTGATCGCCGTACGCGACGACGAGGACCGGCTGAGCGAGGACGAGCTGATGTCCCTGGCCTTCCTCATCCTGATCGCCGGATACGAGAACACCGTCCACCTGATCGGCAACGCCGTCCTCTCCCTGCTCGGCCACCCCGACCAACTGGCCGCGCTGCGCGCCGATCCCGGCCTGCTCAGCGGCGCGGTCGAGGAACTGGCCCGCTACGACGGTCCCGTACCGCTGGCCGTGCGTCGCTTCCCCACCGAGGACGTCACGATCGGCGGGGTCACCGTCCCGGCGGGCGAGACCGTGCTGCCGTGCCTGGCCTCAGCCCACCGCGACCCCCGCCGTTTCACCGAGCCCGACCGCCTCGACCTCGGCCGCGACGCCCGCGGTCATCTCGCCCTCGGGCACGGCATCCACTACTGCCTCGGCGCGCCCCTGGCCCGGATGGAGACCGAGATCGCCCTCGCCGCGCTCCTCGACCGCTTCCCCGGGCTCACCCTCGACCTCCCGCCGGAGGGACCGCACTGGAGGCCGTCGATGCGCTCCCGGGGGCTGCGGGCGCTACCGGTGACCTTCTGACCCTTCTGACGTCTCTGACCCGTCGGCGTCGAGCGCGGCGACCAGGCCGCGCAGGACCGGCCCGTACTCGGGGTGGGCGAGGGCGGTGGCCATCTGGGCGACGAGATAGTCGGCCGGGTTGCCGGTGTCGTACCAGCGGCCCTCGATGACCTGCCCGTACACCGCCGCCCCGGAGGCGTGGGCGTTGATGGCGTCGGTCAGGTAGATCTCGCCGGTCCGGTGCTCGTACCAGCGGCGGGTCTGCTCGCGCAGTTCGTCGATGATGCCGGGGGTGACGACATACCCGCCGATGGCCGCGTACGCCGACGGCGCGTCCTGCGGGGCGGGCTTCTCGACCAGCCCGGTGATGCGCAGCAGGCCGCCGCCGAGGTCCTCCTCGACCACGGGCACGCCGTAGCGCTGCGAGTCGGCCGGTGCCATCGGCAGGAGGGCCAGCACCGGGCAGCCGGTCCGCTCGTAGGCGCGCATCAGCTGCTGGGCGCGCGGGACTTCGGCGACGAACACGTCGTCGGGCCACAGCACCAGCACGGGCTCGTCGCCGAAGGCGCGGGCGGCGTTCAGGACGGGGGTGCCGTTGCCGTACGGGCCGTACTGGTCGAGGTAGGTGATGTGGCCCTTGCGGGCCAGCTCGCCGACTTCCTCCACCGCGTCCGCGTAGGCCGACTTCCCGTCGGCGCGCAGCTGTGCGACCAGCGCGGGGTTGGGGCGGAAGTGGTCCTGGATCAGGGACTTGCCGCCGGAGACGACGATGGTGATGTCGGTGATGCCGGAGTCCACCAGCTCGCGGACGGTGTGCTCGATCACCGGCTTGTCGCCGACCGGGAGCATCTCCTTCGGGATCGCCTTGGTCAGCGGCAGCAGCCGGGAGCCGAGCCCGGCGGCGGGGATCACGGCCCTGCGGATCGTCGGGGGCATCAGGTCTCTCCGGATTCTGTCGGGGACATCAGGTCGCTGCGGATTCGGTGGGGATCTCGCGGTCGAGCGGCGGCCCGCACCGGCCGGCACGGCACCCCGACGCTACCGGCTGCTCGGGCGGGTCCGGGATCGACGCCTCGGGTTCGGGCTCGACGCCTGACTCGCCGCCCACGCCCCGCCGGGCGACCATTGGAGAACGGAGTCCTGGGAGGCGCCTGTGGGGCACGTCCGAACGGCCGAGGTGTTGATCGCGGGCGCCGGTCCGGTCGGGCTGAGCGCGGCCGCCGAGCTGCGTCGGCACGGGGTGCGCTGCAGGCTCGTCGACCGGCTGCCGGCCCGCCTGCCGTACGCGAAGGCGGTCGGCATCCAGCCGCGCACCCTGGAGATCTGGGACCGGATGGGCCTGGCCCGCACCTTCCTGGAGTCCGCCGCCGTGCTGCGCGGACAACTGCTCTACGTCAACGGACGCGAAACGGCGCGGATCGACCTCGCGCTGCCGCCTGAAGTGCCCTACCGCTTCGCAGCGCTGCCCCAGTACGAGACCGAGCGCCTCCTGGAGGAGTACGTTGCCGGTCTGGGCACGGTCGTCGAACGCGGCACCGAACTGCTGTCGTTCACGCAGGACCAGGACGGGGTCACGGCCCGGCTGCGCACCGCGTCCGGCGCTCAGGAGGAACTGCGCGTCGGCTATCTGATCGGCTGCGACGGGGCCCACAGCGTCGTCCGCAAGCAGCTGGGCCTCAGCTTCGAAGGCGCGGCGTTCGCCGAGGAGTACATGCTGGGCGACGTCGAGGCCGACTGGGAGGTGCCGCACGGGTACGGCGTACGGTCCAGTCACCGCGCCGACGACGGTTCCACCGACGATCTGCTGGTCTGCATCCCGCTGCCCGGCTCGGGTCGCTACCGCATGTCGATGCTGGTCCCGCCCGAGCTCTCCGCACACCCGAACGGCTCGGATTCCGCGCAGGGCGACGGCCTGGCGCACGGTTTGGAGAGCGGCTCGCAGAGCGGATCGGAGGGCGGCGGCCGTGTCCCGGAGCTGTCCCACCTCCAGGCCGTCGTCGACCGCCTCGCCCCCAGACGGGCCCGCCTCTCCGGGCTGCGCTGGTCCTCCGTCTTCCGCATCAGCCACCGCATCGTCGACCGCTACGCCGACGGACGGGTCTTCGTCGCGGGCGACGCCGCCCACATCCACCCGCCCACCGGCGCCCAGGGCATGAACACCGGCATCCAGGACGCCTGCAACCTGGCCTGGAAGCTGGCCCTCGTCGTCCGGGGCGAGGCCGGGCCCGCCCTCCTCGCCAGCTACGACGCCGAGCGTCGCCCGGTCGGCGAGGAGGTCGTGGGCCGGACCGTGCGACACGCCGTGCACGGCATGGAGACCGACCCTGACGACGCGCGGACGCTCATGCTGCGCGAGGCCCAGCTGCTGGTCGGCTACCGAGGCGGCCCCCTCGCCCCACCCGGTCCGCACCACGGGCCCGCCGACGCGCCCCAGGCCGGTGACCGGGCCCCGGACTGCCCCGGCCTCACCGCACCCGTGTCCGCCTACCCGCTGCGTCTGCTCGACGTCCTGCGCGACCGCCCGGGACACGTGGTGCTCCTGTACGCGACCGACCTCGCCGAACTGGCCCTGGCCGCCGAGACGACCGGGGCGCTCATGCCGGCCGGCCGACCACCCTCGGCCCCCGTCCCTGCCCCCGCCCTCGTCCCTGCCCCCGGCCCCGTCCCTGCCTCAGGCCCGCAGATCGTCGCCGTCCTGGCCCGCGAAGCGCCGCCGACCGTCGCCGACGTCCTCGTCGTCCCCGCGTACCGTGACACCGCCGGGGAGTTCGCCCGCCTGTACGGCCCCGAGGGCCCGACCGGCTTCGTCGTCCGCCCCGACGGCCACCTCGGCGCCCGCTTCTCTCTCGCCGACACGGCGCGGTCCCTGTCCGACTACCTCACGGCTCTCTCCGCGACAGGACAGACCTAGTCGACCGGCCAGGTGTGGGCGGGGGCGTTGAGGTGCATGTAGTCGATGTACAGCTGGGTCATGCGCCGCAGCGCCTCGTGGCGTCCGGCGTGGGCGGCGGCGGTGATGCGGTGGAGGGCCTCCTTCTGCCAGAGGGCTCCGTTGCGGACGGCGACGCAGCGCTGCTCGATGACGCCGAGCAGCGGTTCGCGCCAGGCGGCGTCCATGCCGGAGCGCTCCAGTCCCCGGTGTGCCAGCGGGAGCAGCCGCCGCAGGACGAGTTCGGGCGCGGGGACCTCGCCCATGCCGGGCCAGTACAGGCGGGCCTCGATGCCGTGCCGGGCCGCCGCGTGCAGGTTGTCCTCGGCCGTCTGGAAGGACATCCGCGACCACACCGGCCGCTCCTCCTCCACGAGGGCGCGGGTGAGGCCGTAGTAGAAGGCGCCGTTGGCGAGGGTGTCGGCGACGGTCGGGCCGGCGGGCAGGCAGCGGTTCTCCACGCGCACGTGCGGGGCGCCGTCGGCGACGGCGTAGACGGGGCGGTTCCAGCGGTAGACGGTGCCGTTGTGCAGGGTCAGTTCGCCCAGTTCGGGGATGTCCCCCTGCTCCAGCGTCCGGCGAGGGTCCTGCTCGTCGCACAGCGGCAGGAGCGCGGGGAAGTAGCGCAGGTTCTCCTCGAAGAGGTCGAAGACGCTGGTGATCCACCGCTCTCCGAACCACACCCGGGGCCGTACGCCCTGGGTCTTGATCTCCTGCGGGCGGGTGTCGGTGGCCTGTTCGAACAGGGGGATACGGGTCTCGTGCCAGAGCTCCCTGTCGAACAGGAACGGCGAGTTGGCCGCCAGCGCCACCTGCACCCCGGCGATCGCCTGCGCCGCGTTCCAGTAGGCGGCGAACTCCTCGGGAGCGACCTGGAGATGGAACTGGGTGCTGGTGCAGGCCGCCTCCGGGGTGATCGTGTCGGCGTACGTGCGCAGCCGGTCGACGCCGTCCAGCTCGATGCGCAGATCCTCGCCGCGGGCCGCGAAGATCTGGTCGTTGAGCAGCCGGTAGCGCGCGTTCTCCGACAGCGCCGCCTCGCCGACGTCCTCCTGCCGCAGGGTGGGCAGGATGCCGATCATGATCAGGTGCGCGCCGACCGACCCGGCGCGCTCCTCGGCGTGATTGAGCGCGTCCCGGATCTCGGACTCCCAGGCGTCGGGGCCGCCCTCCGTCAGCCGCCGCGGCGGAACGTTGATCTCGAGGTTGAACCGGCCCAGCTCGGTGGACCAGGCGGGGTCGGCGATCGCTTCGAGGACGTCGGTGTTGCGCATCGCCGGCTCGCCCGCCTCGTCGACCAGGTTCAGCTCGATCTCCAGCCCCACCCGGGGCCGCTCGGCGTCGAACCGCGACTCGCGCAGCATCTGCGCGAACACCTCGAGGCACTCCTGCATCTTGATCCGGTACCGGCGGCGGTCCTCACGGGTGAAGACCTGCGCCGGGACGTCACGTCCCATGGGCTCTCCCGACTCGTCCGCCCCTCCCGGACGCTCCTCCCGGACGCCTCTCACCTCCAGCGTCGCACCGCCGACCGGCCCTGACCACCAGACGGGACAGGGCCGGCCGGGCCCGGGTCGGGCCTACTCGTCGATCGCCGCGCCGAAGAGCGCGTCCGTGCCCGACGTGGCGAAGGAGCCGCCGCCGTACAGCCAGGAGCCGTCGGCGGTGATGCCCGTGGTCGCGGCGGGGAAGGCGATCACGACGCCGTCGCCCGTGTTCTCGCCGGGGGCGGCGGCCAGCAGTTCGCAGCGGCCGCCGCGGTCGGTGTCCACGAGCCGGACCTGGGCGCCGAAGGCGTCAGCGGCCTCGGCCGAGCCGGGCACGTACGTCGAGTTCTGGTCGAAGGAGCGCACGCCGGCCGGCGTCCAGCCGCGCTGCTGGCCGCGGATCACCCACACCGCGCCCGCGTCGGCCACCGTGCCGATGTCCTCGCCGGGGGCGCCGATCGCGATGTCCGCGTAGCCGTCGCCGTCGGTGTCGGCGACCGACAGGTCGGCGCCCCAGCCGTCGCCCTCCTCCGCGGCGCCCGGGACACCGGGGGAGTCCTGGGTCAGCTCGTCGGCGAGGTCGGTGAGGCCGTCCTCGCCGCCGTAGCGGATGGCGACGAGGCCTCCGGACTCGGAGCTGCTCTCGTCGCCGGTGACCAGCTCGTCGTATCCGTCGCCGTTGACGTCGCCGGCCGCCGCGGACGGGCCGCCGGTGAGGTCGCGGACGTAGGCCAGGGCGTGCTCGCCGCCCTTGAAGACCACCGAGCGGCCGCGCACCCCCTCGTCGTCCACCAGGCTGTAGCCGGAGACGACGAGGTCGGCGTAGCCGTCGCCGTCGAAGTTCCCGGTGGTGAGGCCGGCCGGGACGACGGAGCGGTCGCCGGGGTCGTCGACGGTCTCCAGCCGGGTGACGCGGAGCAGGGGGCCCTCGTCGGAGAACAGGTCGACGCCCTCGTCGTCGGAGACGGCGATCATGTCGCCCGGGGTCGCGGCGGTGAAGCGGGCCGCGGCGACCGCGCCGCCGTAGCCGACCTCCCGCTTCGGCGTGACGGCCTCCAGGGAGACGCTGCCGACGCCCCGCAGACCGCTCGCGGAGCCGTACAGCACGTTCGCCCGGCCCGCGTCCACCACTCCGGCCAGGTCCTCGCCGGGCGAGCCGATGATCGCGTCGTCGTAGCCGTCGGAGTTCACGTCGCCGGTGGCCACGGCGGCGCCGAAGGCGTCTCCGGCCTCGGCCGTGCCGGAGACGCCGGCCGTGGACTGGCTGAAGACGGCGGTACGGACCCTGGGCCGGGTGTCGGCCGTTCCGATGCCGCCGGCCGAGCCGTACTGGACGGTGACGTAGCCCGCGCCCTTCTTGCCGCCGACCGTGCCGCCCGGAGCGCCGGTCAGGACGTCGTTGTAGCCGTCCCCGTCGAAGTCGCTGTTGCGGTCACTGGCGTCCGTCCCGCCCGTCGTGCCCGCGAAGGCGGCGGGCGCGACGGTGATCCCGGCTCCGGTCATGAGCAGGAAGGCGGCGGCGCCGAGCGCGAGATTCCTACGGTTGGTCATGTATGGGTCCCCGTTTTCTCGTTGTGCGGTGTTTCCCCGTTTGTCACCGACGCCCAGTTCGACACGAGATGCCGTATCGGGGTTGTATCTCCGCGTCCAGCTGTGACAGGTCGGTTACAAACGGCAACCGTGGCGTCGTCCGTCAACCCATCCGTCAACCCGTCTGTCGACCCGTCCCGTCATCCGGTATGGGAAGAACTTCCCATGTCGTCCCGGGGCGGTCGCCCGGCAGTGTGCCCGGTGGAGGCGTTCTCGCCTCCGTGGGTCCGTGTGCGCTGCGGCGCGCCGACACGAAGGGACACGGCATGTCGTTCTCCGATCTGATCTCCCCCAAAGCCGCCGACCACCTCGCCGCGTTCGGCCCGGGCGAGGAGGGCCGGGCCGCCCGGCTCAACTACGACGTCCCGCTGCCGGGCGCCTACTCCTGGGACCGACTCGTGGGCGCCCAGGTGCCGGCGGACTGGTTCGTCGACGGAGCCCGACGCCTGGGCAGGTCGCTGCTCGAACTGGGCGTGGTGACGGGTGACGAGGGGCGTCTGGTCAGCGTGGACCGGGCGAAACTGGCCCAGCTGTACCGGCGGCTGCTGCCGCCGACGGCACGTCCGTCGCTGCGCCTGGTGGCCGAGGTGGGCGGTGTGGTCGAGCCGCTGCTCGACCAGGACGGCCCGGGCCGGCGCCAGGGTCTGCAGGCCGAGGGCCGACTGGTCGACCCGCTTCCCCGCCGGGCTCTCGTCGCGGAGCCGGACGACGTCGACCTCCAGCGCATCCGCACCGAGTCCTTCCTCGACCGGCTCGCCGAACGGGAGTCGGCCGTACGTCCCGAGCAGGGCACCGCCGAGATCGTGCTGCCGCTGCCCGGCATCGGGCAGAGCATCCGTTCCGTGCCCGTGGACCCGGTCGCGCAGGCGGTTCCCCGGCTTGCCCTGGTGGAGACCTGGGAGCTGCGGTCGCACCTCGGCGACTACGGTCTGGGCCGCACCCTCCAGACGTTCTCCCTGCTGCCCGGCGAGCGCACCACGATCACCGTGCAGACCTGGCGCACCGAGGCCGCCACCCGCGACGACGCCACCTCGATCTTCGACTCCTCGGACACGGCCGCGCAGAGCCGCTTCACGAACAGCGTCTCCACCCAGACCGGGGCCGCCTACCAGGACCAGGGCGGCTGGGCCACCTCGGTGTCCACCAGCGCCTCGGCCGGTGTCAACGTCGGGCTGTGGCACGCGGACTTCGACATGGAAGCCGGGTTCGCCGCCAACCACCAGGAGGCCAGCCGGCGCTTCAGCACCTCGGTCAGCGAGGCCGCCTTCGAGCATGCCTCCCAGGTCAACAACAGCCGCCGCCAGTCCATTTCGAGCTCGTCGAGCACCAGCACGGCGAGCGGTACGGCCACCACGGTCGTCCGTGAGCTGAGCAACACCAACCTGCGACGCGTGCTGAACTTCGTCTTCCGCGAACTGAACCAGACGTACCGGACCGAGGTCGTGCTACGGGACGTCAAGGTCGCCTTCTGCAACGGCAGGCAGGGCTCGGCTGAGATCGTCCCGCTGCCCGAGCTCGGGCGACTGCTGCGCCGCCACATCAAGCCGGAGCACCAGAAGGAGGCGGCCCGCTTCATCCTGGCGCTGTGCGCCCAGCGCGTGGACGCCGACGGGGCTGCCGTCGCCACGGTGCAGGTGGGCACGGACCCCCAGGGCGTCGCCTACCAGTGGAAGCCGGCCGCGCTGAAGCCCGACGGCACCCTGGAGTTCGACGGCGATCCCCTCGCCTCGAAGGTCCGCTGGCGCTTCGCGCCCGTCGACGGCACGGGCCGGGAGAGCCGCGGTGTGGTCATGCACCGGGACACCGTCGTCCTGCGCACGGACAACCTGGTCGTGGAGGCCCTCCTCGGTCAGGCCGACGCACTCGACCCCTACGGCTGCGCACTGCAGGCGCTCGACCTGCTCGACCGGCAGTCGCAGACCCGGGCCCGCGACGCGGAGACCCGGCGGGTCACGGACGCGCTCGCCCTCGTCTCGGCGCAGAAGGACGACGAGCGCGTCGACGCCTGGCAGAAGATCTTCCCCGACGAGCCCGAGATCGAGGTCGTGCCGGTCGCCGCCGTCGCGAACCACGACAACCACAACGGCCACAACGGCCACGTCGAGCGCTGACCGGAGGGGTCATGAGCACATCCTCCGCGACAGCGGGCTGTACCGGGGCGACCGCCTCGGGCGCCGGCTTCACCGGATCGGTCCCGGTGGCGGTCCCCGCCTCCTCCGCCGACTACGACGCGACCGTCGCCGAGATCTCCGTGTCGGACACCGCGGTCACCGCCTACGACGGGGTGAGAGGGGATCTTTCCGGTGATCAGCCGACGAAACGGCACGAAGTGTAGATCTTTCCCCGAAAAGCAGGCAAAGGATCTGGCGTCCGACGCACCCTTGAGCCATGGGGGAACTGTCCGCGCACGACTATGAACGCATGCTCGACCTGGCGGTCGCCGTCATCGAGAACCCGTCCCCGCAGGCCGTCTGGCACCTGGTGGGGGAGGAGCTCGTCACCGGGCTCGACGCGACGACCGCGATCTTCGTGGAACTGCACCACCGGCGCCGTACCGGCCGCGCCGAGGGCTGGGCTCCGCAGTGGGTCGGAGGAACGCCGCTCGAGGACCTCGTGCACCGACGGATGCGCCAGCGGCATCCGCTCTTCGTGTACGTCTCGCACGGCGAACTCCGGCCCACGACGGTGGACGAGACAGCCGACCGCACGCAGTGGCGCCGCTCCGACTGCTTCAGCGAGGCCTACGAGATCTACGGCACCACCCGCCAGATGGTGCTCCCGCTGTTCGTCTCCGCCGACGTCATCCGCGGCTTCATCCTCGGCAGGCCCGGCCAGGACTTCAGCACCCGCCGACTGGCCTTCGCCCGCCGCGTCCAGCCCCTGCTGCACGCGGCGGACCGTCATCTGGAGGCCCTGCGGCACACCGCCGCCCCGTCCCAGGACGCCGACCCCGACGCCCGCGCCCGCGCGGCGGCCGTGCACGGGATCACTCCTCGGGAACTCGCCGTGCTGGGCCTGCTGGCCGACGGGCTCACGGCCCTGTCGATCGCCCGACGCCTGGCCATCTCCCCGCACACGGTCAACCGCCACCTGGAGAAGATCTACCGCAAACTCGACACCCGCGACCGGCTGACCACCGTACTGCTGGCCCGAAAGCTCGGTCTGGTCCGGGGCTGAACTCCCGCGCGGGGCGAGGGCCGCCGTCAGCCGTGTGTGACGTTCAGGCCGTAGAACGCGACGCGCGCGCCCTTGGTGGTGCTGTCGGAGGACGACTGGTTGTAGGAACCGGCCTTGAAGTACTGCTTGTACGGAAAGAACGACGACGGGATCGGGTAGTGCGTGGTGCTGCCGTCGACGGTCAGGTCGACGGTGTCGCCGCCGGAGACGGCGATGGTGTAGCTCCAGGTCTTGCCGACGGACACATGCCCCACGGTGTGCAGGGTCTGGCCGCCCGCGGGCGAGTTCTCGGTGCCGACGACGATGTCGCCGCCGGCGCGGTAGTACAGCTCCATCAGCGGCTTGGTCGACGAGCCGCCGGAGCCGAGGTGGATCTGGCCGACGCACACGTTCGAGGTCACCGACACGACCCGTAGCGTCGCGCTCAGCCGGTGGCTCCCGCCCAGCGACCAGTCCGCGGCGCCGCCGTCGCGCTTCATCTCCCGCAACTCCGAGCGGGCGTACCGGGAGTTGGGGGTGGTGACGCCCTTCTCGGGGGCCCAGAAGGTCATCGCGCCGTCGCGGGTGTCGGTGTAGAAGTACGCGTCCTGGTAGCCGTTCGCTCCCTGCAGCCGGGACGAGGAGACGGTGGTCGGCGAGCCGGGGGAGCCCACCGGCTCCTGCAACTGCCAGACGGACAGGTCGAAGTTGCCGCCGGGGGCGACCTTGGGGTCGGCGGCGCCCGCGTTGGTGGCGCCCAGGAGGGTCACCGCGGTGACGATGCCCGCGACGGTGGCCGCGGCCAGAGCTCTGGAACGGATCATGTCGACGTCCTTCGCTGGGGGTGTAATTCTCATACATGAACCGCGTGTTCATGTATGAACCTTTCACTCGCAGTGACGCTAAAGGTCTGGACCATCACGGTCAAGAGGTGTGCGGACGCGCCGTGTTTCCGGGTGCGTTGGTGTGGGGGGCCGCTGTCGATACGGTGTTGAAAAATACTGAATGATGAGATCAACTTCTGCGTGAACCGGGTAGGTGATCTTGAGTTCCTGCCCTCGGAAAGGTCCCCGCTGATGTCTCGCCTCCCCGCACCCGCCGTATCGACCGTCTCGGCCATATCGGCCGCCGCCGTGTTGCCCGGGCGCGGCCCCGGACGAGGGCTTCCGCGGGCGGACACGGGGGCCGATGTGCTGCGGATCCTCTCCAACCCCCGTACCGCCGCGTTCTTGACGGTGCATCAGAACGGGCGTCGTCGGTACGGTTACTGGCAGGCCTATGACTCCGCCACCGGGACGGGCGGCTGTCACGTCGCCCTGCCCACCGCCGTGTGCGACGAGTTGGAGCGCGCGAGGCGGATCACCTTCGGCGAGCCGGTCGTCGATCCGACCAGGACCACCTACCGCGTCCTGACCACCCGTCGCCCCGAGTCCGTCCGCACCGTCCCCGCACCGGCCCGCGCCACGACCGGCGGCTTTACCCGGGCGGCCTGAGGCCGGCGGTTAGGGTCGTCGGCATGAGCGAAGAAACCCTGCGTCTCGTCACCGTGGAGCGGACCGGCGGCGGACGGTTCACGGCGACGAACCCCCGTGGCGGCACGATCAGCTTCGGCACCGGCTCCGACGCCGACGGCGCTTTCACGCCGGTGGAGTTGCTGCTCGCGGCGATCGGGGGATGCACGGCCGCCGACGTGGACGTCGCCACCGCCCGGCATGCGGAGCCCAGCGAGTTCGCCGTCACCGTGACCGGAGACAAGGTCAGCGACGACTTCGGCAACCGGATGACCGACCTCGTCGTCACGTTCTCCGTCGCCTTCCCGGACGGCGAAGGCGCCGACCGGGCCCGCACGATCCTTCCTCGTGCGGTGCAGACGTCCCACGCACGCCTGTGCACGGTCAGCCGTACGGTCGAGATCGGCACGCCCGTCACCGCGCGGGTCGCGGACGCCTGACCGGCCGTACGCACCGGCGGCGTGCCGGGCGTGCCGGGCCGGACCCGGGGCCGCGTGCGGGGTTACCGTCGGCCGTATGGACAGTGATCGCCGAGGGTGGCGGCCGTGCCTGCTCGGCGCGGCCGTCTTCGCCGTGTGCATGGCCGGCACCACGCTGCCGACCCCGCTCTACGGCCTCTACCAGGAGAAGTTCGGGTTCTCCGAGCTGACGGTCACCGTCGTGTTCGCCGTGTACGCCTTCGGGGTCATCGGCGTGCTGCTGCTGGCGGGCAACGCCTCGGACGTCGTGGGCAGGCGGCCGGTGCTGCTGGGCGGCCTGGCCTGCGCGGCGGCCAGCGCCGTCTGCTTCCTGTGCGCCACCGGGCTGGGCTGGCTGTACGCGGGGCGGCTGCTGTCGGGCCTGTCCGCAGGGCTGTTCACCGGTGCCGGCACGGCCTACGTGATGGAGCTGGCGCCGGACGACGGGGCGTCCCGGTCCCGGGCCACGTTCGTGGCGACGGCCGCCAACATGGGCGGGCTGGGCTGCGGACCGCTGCTCGCCGGCGTCCTCGCGCAGTACGCCCCGTGGCCGCTGTATCTGCCGTTCGCCGTGCACCTCGCCCTGGTGGCCTGCTCGGCCGCCGTTCTGCTGGGCCTCGCGGAGACCGTACGGGACCGGCGTCCGCTGAGCACCGTACGACCGCAGCGGCTCAGCCTGCCCGCGCAGGTGCGGTCGGTCTTCGGGCCGGCGGCGGTCGCCTCGTTCGTGGGATTCGCCCTGTTCGGGGTGTTCACCTCCGTCAGCCCGGCCTTCCTCGCGCAGTCCCTGGACGTGCACAACCACGCCGTGAGCGGACTGATCGTCGCCCTGGCCTTCTTCGCCTCGACCGCCGGGCAGCTCGCCGTCGGGCGGGTCGGAGCCGGGCGGTCGCTGCCGCTCGGCTGCGTCGCGCTCCTCGTCGGGCTGGCGCTGCTCGCGGGCGCGCTGCGGTGGGACCTGCTGGCGTTGGTGGTGCTGAGCGCGATCGTCGGCGGGACGGGGCAGGGTCTGGCGTTCCGCGGGGCGCTGTCCGCGGTGGCCGGGGCGTCTCCCCCCGACCGGCGCGCGGCGGTCATCTCGGCGCTGTTCGTGGTGGCGTACGCCGGCATCTCGGCGCCGGTGATCGGGGTGGGGCTGCTGGTGGGGCCGATCGGCCTGGAGGGAGCGGGGCTGGTGTTCATCGCGTGCATGGCTGTCCTGGTCTCGGCCGCGGCCCTCTATCTGCTTCGGCGGCCGACGCGTACCCCTGCGGTGAGGTGAGCGGGGGTCGGCGACGTTCGGGCGGAGAGCCGGGGCTGCGTCAGCCTGTTGGCGAGAATCCGTATGTGGCGGAAAAGTGTTCATGGTGTGGTTGAATTGCAAACGATTCGGCCGGATGGCGTGATCCGATCACTCGGCCTTCTGCTGCTTCTGCGCGCGCGCCGGACGGCATCGGCCAGATCTGCCGCGTGCCGCCGACCGGTCGCCGACCCGCCGCCCGGCATCTGCCGCCCGACATCCGCCGTTTCGCCACTGCTGCTTCACCTCTGCCGCCTGACCTCTGCCGTCATGCGCGAGAAGGGATCCCATGACCGCCACCGTCTCCGACTTCTACTACGGTGCTGTGACCCCCGTCGCCGCCTATCTGATGGCCTGCCTCGGAGCGGCGCTGGGGCTGCGGTGCACGACGCGGTCGCTGCGTCGCCGCGCGGGCCGCAACCGCCGGGCCGGTTGGCTGTTTCTGGGTGCTGTCTGCCTCGGCTGCGGCATATGGACCATGCACTTCATCGCCATGATCGGCTTCAGCGTCCAGGGCGCGCCGGTCGGTTACGACTCGACGGTCACCCTCCTCAGCCTCGCCGTGGCGATCGCCGTCGTCGCCGTGGGAGTCTTCCTCGTCGGCTACCGGGGCGCCGGGCCGGTGAACCTGGGCGTGGCGGGGACCGTCACCGGACTCGGCGTCGCGGCCATGCACTACATCGGCATGGGGGCCATGCGCACCCACGGCACGGTGCACTACTCCGTGCCGGCCGTGGTGCTGTCCGTGCTGATCGCGGTCGTCGCCGCCACCGCGGCCCTGTGGGCGGCGGTCTCCGTCCACGGTCTGCGGTCGAGCCTGGGGGCGAGCCTCATCATGGGCGTCGCGGTGACCGGGATGCACTACACGGGCATGGCCGGCGTCTCCGTTCATCTCACCGACCAGAATGCGGTCACGCAGTCGTCCGCCGGCCTGCTGGCGTTCCTCCTGTCCATGATCGCCGGCCCGCTCGTGGTCCTGCTGATCGCCGCCGTGATCGTCATGTTCGACCCCGACATGATGGTCGGCGACAGTGCCTGGGAGGGGGCCGCGCCCGCATCGCGCACCGTGCCGCCGGCGCAGTGGCCCGACCAGTCGACGCAGTGGCCCGAGCAGTCGAAGCAGCGGCCCGACCAGTCGACGCAGTCGTACACCGCCTGGTGAACCGGGTCGCACAGGCGCCTTGAGCAGGCGCCTGCCCATCGACGGTAAGGTAAGGCTAAGTTGACTTAGCGGGTGCTCGCCGTAGCTGGAGGCTTCATGTCGGACTTCGTAAGCGCCCCGCGCAGGCTGCCGGCAGGAGGCCCGGCACAAGGCCCGCCCCCGGCGACCGCGCTGACGCTCGACCGGGTGCGGCTCGGCGCGGGCGGACCGCTGGCCCGCGTGCGGGTGGCGGACGGCAGGGTGGCCGAGGTCGTCACGGCGGCGGAGAACGGAAGCGGAGCGACACCGGCCGGGGGCGGGCGTGTCCTCGATATGGACGGGCGGGTGCTGCTGCCCGGCCTGTGGGACGCCCATGTCCACCTGGCGGAGTGGGCGAACGCCCGGCACCGGCTGGACCTGTCCGGCACCGCCTCCGCGCGGGCGGTGGCCGACCTCGTGCGAGACCTGCGCGCACCCGGCGGCGGAGCCCCCGACAGCACGGTGCTCTACGGGTACGGGTTCCGGGACGGCCTGTGGCCCGACGCCCCGGACAAACGGCTCCTCGACTCGGCCCTGCCCGACCGGCCCGTCGCCCTGGTCAGCGCCGATCTGCACGCCGTGTGGCTGAACTCCGCCTGCCTCGCCCTCGTCGGCCGGGGCGACCATCCCACCGGCCTGGTCAGGGAACACGAGGCCCACGAGGTCCTGTCCGCGCTCCCCGCCGCGTCGGCCCGGGTGGTCGACGACCGGATCGCGGACGCCTGCCGGGCCGCCGCCGCGCGCGGGGTCACCGGTGTCATCGACTTCCAGTACGGCGACACGGTCGCGGACTGGGAGCGGCGCGCGGCCGAGTCCAGGCCGGCCCTGCGGGTGTCGGCCGCCGTCTATCCGAGCCGCCTGGACGCGGCCGTGGAACGCGGACTGCGCACGGGGGCCCAGGTCGGTCCGGGCGGCGGCCTGGTGCGGGTGGGCCCGCTGAAGCTCTTCACCGACGGCTCGCTCAACACCCGTACCGCGCTGTGCCGCGACCCCTATCCCGGGCTGGAGGGCACGGACGGTTCCCACGGCATCGAGGAGACGTCGCCGCGCGAACTGGTGCGGCTCATGCGCCGCGCCGCGGCGCACGGCATCGAACCCGCGGTGCACGCCATCGGCGACCGCGCCAACACGGTTGCCCTGGACGCCTTCGAGGCGGTGCGCTGCCGCGGCCGGATCGAGCACGCGCAGTTGCTGAGCCCCGAAGACCTCCCGCGGTTCGCGCGGTTGGGCGTCACGGCGGGGGTGCAGCCCCGGCACGCGACGGACGACCGCGATGTGGCGGACCGGCACTGGGTCGGGCGCACCGGACGGGCCTTCGCCTACGCCGACCTGCTCGCCGCCGGGGCGCGGCTGGAGTTCGGTTCGGACGCCCCGGTCTCGCCGCTGGACCCCTGGCTCGCCATCGCGTCGGCCGTCGGCCGCACCGACGACGAACGCCCCGCGTGGCACCCGGAGCAGCGCCTGTCCGTCCGGGACGCACTCGTCGCGGCGGCCCGCGGGCGCCGGCTGATCCGGGTCGGGGACCCCGCCGACCTGGTGGTCGTGGACGTGGACCCGCTGGAGGCCGACGTCGACACCCTGCGCGCGATGCCCGTGCACGCCACGCTGACGGACGGCCGCTGGACCCATGGGCCGTACTGACGGGCCGTACTGAGGTGGGGCGGCGCAACTCCCCGCCCTCTTCTCCCCGCCCTCTGCTCGTCGCCCTCTTCTCCCCGCCCCCTGCTCCCCGGCCGCCGGGGAAACCCCGGGCCCGGACGGGACCGTACCGTCCGGGCCCGGGAGCCTGGTGCCCGGGAGCTCCGGTGGTGCTCAGACGGCGCCCTGTCGGCGCCCTGCCGGGGTCAGCCGGTCGGCCGTCGTCAGCAGGGACCGGTGGATCTCCTCCGCCCGGACCGCGACGGTCGACAGCAGGGTGCTGGTCAGCCCGTGGGTGTGCTCGGTGCCGCCTTGGAGGTAGAGGCCGGCGGTCACCTCGGGCAGCGTCTCGACGCGGTGGTCCCGGCCCACGCGGATCTCGTCCCCGTCGTCCCTGAGGCACAGCTTGGCCGCCTCGCCGAGCAGCGGCGTCAGATCGCGGGACCGGTAGCCGGTGGCGAGCACGAGCACGTCGGCGGCCAGCACCTGCCGCTCGCCGGTGGGCAGGAACTCGACGGCGACGTCGAGACCGCCGTCGGCGCCGGGCTCGACGGCGCGGATCCGCGAGACGTTGAGGAAGCGCAGCCGCTCCCGGCCGGCGACCTTCTCGCGGTAGGAGGTGGCGTACAGGGACTCGATCAACTCCATGTCGACCACCGAGTAGTTGGTGGAACGGTGGTAGTCGAGCAGCGACTCCTTGACCGCGGAGGGCGCCGAGAAGTAGACGTCGACCGCCTCCGGGTCGAAGATCCGGTTGGCGAACGGGCTGTCGTCGGCGGGCGTGTAGCCGTACTTGGCGAACACCGAGCACACCTCGGCGTCCGGGAACGTGCGGTGCAGATAGTCCACCGCCTCGGCGGCGCTCTGGCCGGCGCCGAGCACGACGGCCCGCCGCACCGGCGTGCCGGCCTCCGCGAGCCGGGCGGCACGGGGGATCAACTCGCTGTTGTGCCAGACGCGTTCGGCCAGCTCGAGGCCCGGCGGCACATGCTGCTGAAGGCCCATGGCCACGCTGATGTTGCGGGCCCGGTGAGTGACGGTCGCCTCGGGGCGCGTGTGGTCGCGGCAGGTGACGTCGAACAGGACCACCTGGCCGTCGTCGTCGCGCACCGGGTCGACGGCGACGACTTCACTGCCGTAAGAGACCAGGTGGGAGACCCGTTCGGCGGCCCACTCGAAGTACTCGTGGAACTCCATCCGCAGCGGGAAGAGGGTTTTCTGGTTCAGGAAGTCGATCAGTCTGCCCCGCTCGCGCAGGAAGCAGAGGAAGGTGTAGTCGCTGGTCGGGTTGCGCAGGGTGACGAGGTCCTTGAGGAAGGACACCTGCATCGTGGCGTCGTCGATCAGCATGCCCCGGTGCCAGCCGAAGCGCGGCTGGCGTTCCAGGAACAGCGCGTCGAGGCGTCGGTCCGCAGGAAGGCTTGTGTTGTGCTCCTCGACCGCGATGGACAGAGCGAGATTTGACGGACCGAATCCGATTCCGATGACGTCGTGAACGACGTCGGAATCCATGAGCGGTGAGTTCACCGTGGCATCGCCTCCCTCAGGCAACCACATGCTAGATAAGGTAAGGCTTACCTTGCAATGGAGTCGTTGAAGGGAAGAACCGTCATGCGGGTCGTCATGCTCGGCTACCAGACCTGGGGCCACCGCACGCTACAGGCGTTGCTGGACTCCGACCACGAGGTGGTTCTCGTCGTCACCCATCCGAAAAGCGAGCACGCCTACGAGAAGATCTGGGACGACAACGTCGCCGAACTGGCCGAGAAGAACGACGTCCCCGTCCTGCTGCGCAACCGCCCGGACGACGCCGAACTCCTCGCCGCCGTACGGGAGGCCCGGCCGGACGTCATCGTCGCCAACAACTGGCGGACCTGGCTGCCCCCGGAGCTGTTCGACCTCCCGCCGCACGGCACCCTCAACGTCCACGACTCGCTGCTGCCGTCGTACGCCGGGTTCTCGCCGATCATCTGGGCGCTCGTCAACGGCGAGGAGCGGGTCGGCGTGACCGCGCACCGCATGAACGCCGAACTCGACGCCGGGGACGTCCTGGTGCAGCGCTCGGTGCCGGTCGGGCCCACCGACACGGCGACCGACCTGTTCCATCGGACCGTCGACCTCATCGCGCCCCTCGTGCACGAGTCGCTCGACCTGATCGCCTCGGGCCGGGACGCCGGCCAGTGGGTGCCGCAGGACCGCTCCCGCGCCAGCTTCTTCCACAAGCGGTCGGCGGAGGACAGCCGCATCGACTGGAGTTGGCCCGCGGAGCGCCTGGAGCGGCTCGTACGGGCCCAGTCGGACCCGTACCCGAACGCCTACGCCTTCCACCGCGGGCAGCGGCTGAGGATCGTCTCCGCCGCCGTCTCGGAGGCCTGCTACGGCGGCACCCCGGGGCGGATCTTCATCCGGGAGGGCGACGGCGTGGTCGTGGTGGCGGGCGCCGAGGCGTACACGGGCCGCTGCCGGGGGCTCCTGATACGACGGGTGCGCACCGACGACGGCGCCGAGTACGCGGCCGCCGACTACTTCCGCACCATGGGCGGGTACTTGACGTCCCGCCCCTGAGCGGAGGGACCGACAGCCGTGTGGGCCCCGCCGTTCGAGGCGAGGGCCCACACGGCGCGTCACCGGGTCAGTCGGCGGCCGACGCCCCGACGGTGTCCTCGGACCGTGCGCCGTCGCCGTCGTGGTGGTGCCGGCCCAGCGGGATGACCAGCGGGGTGCCGCTGACCGGGTCGGGGGTGATCCGGCAGCGCAGGTCGAAGACGTCCTCGACGGTGGCCTCGGTGACCACCTCGGCGGGCGCGCCCTCGGCGACGATCCGGCCCGCCTTCATGGCGATGACGTGATCGGCGTACCGGCAGGCCTGGTTGAGGTCGTGCAGCACCATCACCACCGTGCGCCCCTCGCGCCGGTTGAGGTCCGTGATCAGGTCCAGTACGTCGATCTGGTGGGCGAGGTCGAGATAGGTCGTCGGCTCGTCGAGGAGCAGGACGGGGGTGCCCTGGGCGACGGCCATGGCGATCCACGCGCGCTGCCGCTGGCCGCCGGAGAGCTCGTCGACCGGGCGGTCGGCGAGGTCGGTCAGGCCGGTCGCGGCGAGGGCCTCGCGCACGGCGTCCTCGTCCGCCGCGGACCACTGCCGCCACCAGGTCTGGTGCGGCGAACGGCCCCGGCCCACCAGGTCGCCGACCGTCAGCCCCTCAGGCGCCACCGGCGTCTGCGGCAGGATGCCGAGCTTGCGCGCGAGGTCCCGGGTGGACATGGTGCGCAGGGCGGCGCCGTCCAGTTCGACGACGCCCTGGCGTGGGGCCAGCAGCCGGGCGAGCGCGCGCAACAGGGTCGACTTGCCACAGGCGTTGGCCCCGACGATGGCGGTGATCCGGCCGGTCGGCACGGTGAGGTCCAGGTCCTCCACCACCGTCCGTCCGTCGTAGGCGAGATGCAGGTTCCTCGCCCGCAACTCCGGCCCGGGGAAGGGGGGGTGAGGGACGCCGGAGCTGCCGGGGCCGCCGGACGGACGCGGGACGCCGGCGTCGGCCTGCGCTGCGGACGGGCGCGGGGCGCGCGGGTCGGTGGTCGACATGGGATCAGCCTCCAGAGCCCGCGCGGTTGGCGCGGATGAGCAGCCACAGCAGGACCGGCGCGCCGAGGGCGCCGGTGACGATCCCGACCGGCAGTTCCGTCCCGGGGACCGCCTCGCGTGCGAGGAGATCGGATCCGAGGACGACGAACGCGCCGGTGAGACCGGAGACGAGCGGGGGCGGTGACGAGACGCCGGCCAGCCGCTGGGCGATCTGCGGACAGGCCAGGGCCACGAAGGCCACCGGACCGGCCGCCGCCGTGCCGAAGGCGACCAGCCCCACCCCGGTCAGCAGCAGCGCCAGCCGCACGGCCTGCACGGGCGTGCCGAGCCCGGCGGCCACGTCGTCGCCGAGCATGAGCGTGCGCATCCAGCGGCCCATGGCGAGGGTGACCGGCAGGAGTACGGCCATGGCGAGGGCCAGGGAGTCCACCTGGTCCCAGGTTCGGCCGTTGAGGTTGCCGACCAGCCAGCCGAGGGACTCCTCCGCCTCGAAGCGGTTGCCCCGCGCCAGCAGGAAGTCGGTGGCGCTGGAGCAGATCCAGGACACGCCGATGCCGACGAGGATGATCCGGTAGCCGGTGGCTCCGCCCTTCCACGCCAACGAGTACACGAGCAGCGCGGTCGCGAGGGCGCCGAGCAGTCCCAGCGTGGACAGTCCGAGGCCGCCGGTCCAGCCGAGGACCACGGCCGCCACGACGGCGGTTCCGGCGCCCTGGGTCAGTCCGATCATGTCGGGGCTGGCCAGGGGGTTGCGGGTCATCGTCTGGAACACGGCCCCCGAGACCCCGAACGCGACGCCGACCAGCAGCCCGGTCAGGGCCCGCGGCAGCCGCAGATCCTGTACGACGATGACCGTGCCGGGGTCGCCCGCGCCGCCGAGCGCCCTGACGACGTCGGTGAAGGCCACGGGATAGTCGCCGAGGGTCAGACCCCAGCAGAACAGCAGGAAGGCCCCGAGAGCGACGATCACCCCGGTCAGCGCCAGGCGCGGGCGCAGCACGCCGGACACCGGAGGAACGGCGAGCCGGAAGTGCCGCCCGCGCAGGGCGGAGGGCGCGGGCGCGGGCGACGGTTTCGGGGTGGCTGGGTTGGCTGGAGTGGCTGGGGGGGACTGTGCGGACACGCTCACACCTCCGCGAGTTTCCGGCGGCGGACCAGGGCGATGAAGAACGGGCCGCCCAGGAAGGCGACGAGGACTCCGGCCTGGATCTCGGTCGGTCGGGCCACCGTCCGGCCCAGGATGTCGGCGGACAGCAGCAGTACGGGCGCGAGCGCGGCGGACAGCGGCAGCAGCCAGCGGTGGTCGGGGCCGATCCCGGCGTACTGGGCGAGGACCCGGGCGATGTGCGGGACGACCAGGCCGAGGAAGACCACGGGACCGATGACGGCGACCGACGCGCCGGTCAGCAGCACGATCGCGGTGACTCCCTGGAGGCGCACCAGACCGAGCCGCCGTCCCAGGGAGGCGGCCACCTCGTCGCCGAGGGCGAGGCTGTTGAGGGCGGGCGCGCAGGACAGGGCCAGGACGGCGCCGACGGCGAGGAAGGGCAGGATGCGCAGCAGGTCGCCGGAGTCCTTGTCGGCGAGGGTGCCGGCCGACCAGAAGCGGTAGCGGTCCAGCGCGTCCTGGTCGGTCAGCACCACGGCGCTGGTGAGCGACTGCAGCAGCGAGGTGACGGCGACTCCGGCGAGCGCCAGTTTGACCGGGGTGGCCCCGGACCGGCCCAGCCGCCCCAGGAAGAAGACCACGACGCTCGCGACGAGCGCCCCGCCGAACGCGAACCACACATAGCCGTAGACCGATCCGACCCCGACCACCGCGACCGCCACCACGATCGCGAAGGACGCTCCGGCGCTGACCCCGAGGATGCCCGGGTCCGCGAGGGGGTTGCGGGTGAGGGCCTGCATCAGCGCACCGGAGAGGCCGAGCGCGGCGCCCGTCGTCAGGCCGAGCAGGGTGCGGGGCACGCGCACCGACCAGATGACGTTGTCGACGAGACGGCTCGGCGGATGGCCGAGGACCGAGCGGACGACCTGGTCGAGCGGCACGTTGAGCGCGCCGAGCGCAACGGACAGCAGGGAAAGAAGGACGAGGAGGGCGACGACCAGTGCCACCAGCACCGTGGTGCGAAGCCCTCTGCCTGAAGCCACTTGGCTTGAAGCCACTTGCCGGTCTCCATGTCGTCGTCCGGGTTCTCGCCGGAGCGCTGTCGGTCATCGTCCGTTGTGGGAACCCCTGTTGGCGGATCACCGGACGGTCCGGCCGACAGGTTAGGCGAGCATAACCTCAGCCGCTGTGACCTGGGTCGCCGGATACAGAAGGGGGCTATCAAGTTAGGCAATCCTTACCTTACTATGCGAGCGGTCGCGGCTCCGCTGAGCCGTTCCACACCGCAATGGGAGGCACGGGCAGCTGTGTCGGGCAACATGCGTTCTTCTGCACAGGCGATGGCGACGGACGACTTCTGGCGGCGGCGGTTCGCGTCTCCGGCCCCGGAGACCTCACTGCCATGGGACTTCCCCCATCCGTCGCGCCCGGAAGGCGCGCAGGCCCCGGTGACACGCGCCCGGCGCGCGGCCGAGCTCGACGCGCCCGGCGGCGGGGGCGAGGCGGCCCGGCTCGCCGCCTTCGTGGCCCTGCTGCACCGCTACGGCGGCACGGCGGCGACCGAGGTGACGGTGGCTCACGAGGGGCTTGCGCTGCGCGTCGCGGTCGACGGCGGCACCGCGTTCGCCGACCTCTGCGAACGGGTCGCGGACGTCCGCGCGCAGGCCGAGGCCCATCGACTGCCGACCGCCGACCTGCTGGGGCTGCTCGCCCCCGAACCAGCCCGCGGCGGCGGACTGCTGTGCGCCACGGGCTTCGGCGCCGCCCCCTGGGACGAGGGCGGCCCGCTGGACCTGGCCCTGTCCGTGGCCGACGGGGAGGTGCGGGCGGACTACCGGACCGATCTCTTCCGCCCCGACACCGTCGACCGGATCCTCGGGCACTACCGCACGCTTCTCGCCGACGCCCTCGCCCGCCCGGCCGCCCCGGTCGCCGACCTGGAACTCCTCGGCGACGAGGAGCGGCGCCTGATCCTGGCCGACTGGAACGACACCGCGCACGACGTCCCCGCCCGCACCTGGCCCCAGATGTTCGCCGACCAGGTCGCCGCCCGCCCGCACGAGGTGGCCCTCGTCCACGAGGACGTCCGCCTCACCTACGCCGAACTCGACGCCCGCGCAGCCCGGTTGGCGCACGCCCTGGTGGCCCGGGGCGCCGGCCCCGAGCAGGTCGTCGCCCTCGCCGTGCCGCGCTCGGCCGACATGATCGTCGCGGAGGTCGCCGTCCTGAAGGCGGGCGCGGCCTATCTGCCCGTCGACACCGACTACCCGGCCGACCGCATCGCCTACATGCTGGCCGACGCCCGGCCGGTCTGCCTCGTCACCACCGCCGAGATCGCGTCCGACCTCCCGCCCGATCTGCTGCCGGGCGCCGACCCGCTCGTCCTCGACGCCCCGGACACGGGCGCCGAACTCGCCGCGCACCCCGCCCAGGACCCGTCCGTCGCCGCCGAACTGACGGTCGCGCACGCGGCGTACGTCATCTACACCTCCGGCTCCACCGGCCGCCCCAAGGGCGTGGTGCTCTCCCACGCGGGCGTCGCCAAACTGGTCGCCACCCAGCGGGAACGCTTCGGGATCGGCCCGCACAGCCGGGTCCTGCAGTTCGCCTCGCCCAGCTTCGACGTGGCGTTCTGGGACCTGTGCCTCGGCCTGCTCTCCGGCGGCCGCCTGGTCGTCGTGCCCGCCGACCGCCGGGTGCCCGGCGCCCCTCTCGCGGACTACGCGAACGAGCACGGCATCACCTTCATGATCCTGCCGCCCGCCCTGCTCGCCGCCCTGCCCGAGGACGTGCTACTCCCGCCCGAGGCAACCCTGCTGGCGGGCACCGAGCGGGTCTCGCCCGAGCTGGTCGGGCGGTACGCGCGCGACCGGATGATGTTCAACGCCTATGGACCGACCGAGGCCACCACCAACTCCACGCTCGGCCTGTGCGACCCGGACACCCCGCCCGGCACCATCGTGCCCATCGGCGTGCCCGACCCCGGCACCCGCGCCTACGTCCTCGACGACCGGCTGCGGCCCGTCCCCGCCGGAGTCACGGGAGAGCTCTACCTCGGCGGCGCCGGACTGGCCCGCGGCTACCTCGGCCGCCCCGGCCTGACCGCCGAACGCTTCGTCGCCGACCCGTTCGGCGCCCCCGGCGAACGGCTCTACCGCACCGGCGACCTGGTGCGCTGGAAGGCCGACGGACGACTGGAGTTCCGCGGCCGCGCCGACAGCCAGGTCAAGATCCGCGGCTTCCGCATCGAACCCGGCGAGATCGAGTCCGTCCTGCGCTCCCACCCGGCCGTCGACCAGGCCGCCGTCGTCGTCCGCGAGGACCGCCCCGGCGAACGCCGCCTCGCCGCCTACGTAGTGCCCTCGCTGGACGCCGACGCGAGCCCCGACGAAGGCGTCGCCGACTGGAAGGACCTGCACGAACTCCTTTACTCCGCGGCCGGTTCGGAGGGCTTCGAGGAGAACTTCGCCGGCTGGAACAGCATGTACGACGGGCTGCCCATCCCCCTCGCGGACATGCGCGAGTGGCGGGAGGCGACCCTCGACCGCATCCGCACGCTGCGGCCCCGGCGCGTCCTGGAGATCGGCGTCGGCTCCGGCCTGCTGCTGTCCCGGCTCGCCCCGGACTGCGAGCAGTACTGGGGCACCGACCTGTCCGAGGAGGCCGTACGGGCCCTGGACGCCCAGGTGTCCGCCGTCCCCGGACTCGCCGACCGGGTCACCCTGCTGGCCCGGCCCGCGCACGACCTCGCCGGGCTGCCCGAGGGCCACTTCGACACGATCGTCGTCAACTCCGTCGTCCAGTACTTCCCCGGCGGCGACTACCTCACCGGCGTACTCCGTGCCGCGGCCGCGCTCCTCGCGCCCGGTGGCGCGGTGTTCGTCGGCGACGTGCGCAACCTGCGGCTGCTGCGCACCCTGAGCGCGGCCGTCGAGAGCGGGCGGGCAGGGGACGAGGCGGACGACGACAAGGAGGCCCTGCGCGCCGCCGTGGACCGGGCCGTCGCCTGGGAGGGCGAACTCCTCGTCGACCCCGACTACTTCACCACCCTCGACGGCCTCACCGCGGACATCCGGGTCAAGCGCGGCACGCACCACAACGAACTCACCCGCTACCGCTACGACGTCGTGCTTCGACCGCGGCCCGACGCACCCGAGGAGACCCCCGACTCGCCCTGGCCCGCGCTCGGTTCGGTGCAGGAGCTCGACGAGCTGCTCGCCGGTCGCCCGGACCGGTTGCGCGTCACCGGCATCCCCAACTCCCGTCTCGCCGACGACCTCGCCGCGCACGACGCCCTCGCCGACAGCAGCAGGCCGGCCGGCGGACCGTACGGCGTCGATCCCGAGGCCCTGTACGAGACGGCCGCGCGGCACGGTTACGAGGTGGCGCTGACCTGGAACGGGGTCGCGGAGGACGGCAGCCTGGACGCCGTGTTCGCCCCCGAGGGGGACGGGCCGGTGCTCGCCCCGTACCGCCCCGGAGCCGGTCACCCGCTCACCAACCGCCCCGCGCCCTTCCGCAACGTCAACGCCCTGATGTCGACCCTGCGGACGCACGCCACCGAGTACCTGCCCGACTACATGGTCCCGGCCGCGTTCGTCCCGCTGGACCGGCTGCCCGTCACGCCGAGCGGCAAGCTCGACGCCGCCGCGCTGCCGGTCCCGGACCTCACCCGGACCAGCGCGGGCCGCGCGCCCGAGACCGCCCGCGAACGGCTGCTGTGCGACCTGTACGCACGGGCGCTCAAGGCGCCCTCGGTCAGCGTCGACGACGACTTCTTCGCGCTCGGCGGCGACAGCATCGTCGCCGTCCAACTCCTCGTCCTCGCCCGCCGGTCGGGCCTCGAACTGACCCCGCGCGACGTGTTCCGGCACCGCACGGTCGCGGAACTCGCCACGGTCGCCCGCACCGGCACGGCCGATCGCATCGAAGACACCCCCTGGCACACCCTGACCTCTGACGAACTCACCTCGCTCCAGGGCGAGTTCCCCGTCACCGTCGAGGAGGCGCTGCCGCTCGGCCCGCTCCAGGAGGGCTTCTTCTTCCACGCCCTGGTGGACGGCGCCGAACTCGACGCGTATGTCGTGCAGCAGGTCGTCGAGCTGTCCGGCCCGGTCGACGGCACCCTTCTGCGCACGGCCGCGCAGCGCCTGCTGGACCGGCACGCCCCACTGCGCGCCTGCTTCCGCCAGACGCCCGACGGCCGCCCCGTCCAGCTCATCGCGTCCGGCCTCGAACTGCCGTGGCGCGAGGTCGACCTGGCCGCGCAGGACGACGCGACGGTCCGCCGAACCCTCGCCGAGGCCGTCGCCGCCGACGAACGCGCCCACCGCTTCGACCTCGCCCGCCCGCCACTGGTCCGCTGCGCCCTCATCCGCTTCGGCGAGGACCGCAGCCGACTGGTCCTGACGTTCCATCACATCGTCGCGGACGGCTGGTCCCTGCCCGTCCTGCACCGCGAACTCCTCGCCCTCTACGGCGAGAACCCCACGCCTCTCCCCGAAGTCGCCCCCTACCGCGGCTACCTTCGCCGGATCGCCGGCGCCGACCGCGACGCGGCCCGAGCGGCCTGGCGCACCGCGCTGGCCGACGTCGACGAGCCCACCCGGCTCGTGACGAACCCGGCGCCCGCCGGACCCGTCGAACCCGCCCAGATCCGCGTCGAGCTGACCGAGCGGATCACCTCTCGGCTCGCCGCCCGCGCCCGCGAACGAGGAGTCACCCTCGGCACCCTCGTCCAGGGCGCCTGGGGCCTGCTCGTCGGCCGCATGACGGGCCGTCAGGACGTGCTGTTCGGCACCACCGTCGCCGGACGCGACGCCGCCGTCGACGGCATCGAGTCGATGATCGGCCTGTTCATCAACACCCTGCCCACCCGCCTGCGGTGGGCCCCGGGCGACACCCTGGGCGCACTGCTCGACCGGCTCCAGGACGAACAGAGCGCGCTGCTCGACCACCAGCACCTCGGCCTCGCCGACATCCAGCGCGCCACCGGCCACGCGGGCGACGGCGAACTCTTCGACACCCTCGTGGTGTTCGAGAACTACCCCGGCGGCGAAGGCGCCCCGGACATCACCGACGTCACCGGCACGATCGCCGTCGCCGGACACGCCTTCCACGACGCCGTGCACTACCCCCTTGCCCTCATCGTCAAGCCCGGCCGCCGCCTCGATCTGCGCCTCAAGCACCACGCCGGGCGGCTCGACGCCGACGCCGTCCAGGCCCTCGCCGACCGGCTCACCCTCGTCCTGCACGCCCTGGCCGACGATCCCGGCGCCCGCGTCGCCGACCTCGACCTGCTCACCCCGGACGAGCCGGCCGCCGCCCACCCGGCGGGGGAGAACCGACCGGTCCCGGCCGGCACGCTCGCGGAATCGTTCGCCGCACAGGTCGCGCGAACCCCGGACGCCACGGCTGTCGTCTTCGACGGCACGGCCCTGACCTACGCCGAACTCGACGCGCGGGCGACAGAGTTGGCGGCACGGCTGCGGGCCGAGGGCGCGGGACGCGAGCGGTTCGTCGCCGTCGCCGTCCCCCGTTCCGCGGAGCTGATGGTGGCGCTGCTGGGCGTCCTGAAGTCGGGGGCCGCCTATCTGCCCCTCGACCTGGACTACCCGGCCGAGCGCCTCGCGTACATGCTGGCCGACTCGGGGGCGACGACGGTCGTCACGACGGCACGGGACGCCGAACGGCTTCCCTCGGTCGAAGGCCTGGACGTGCTGCGGATGGACGCGGAGGGCGCCGAGGGCGCCGAGGCCCTGTTCTGCGGCGCCCAGGACCCCGCCCGCCCCGACGACCCCGCCTACCTCATCTACACCTCCGGCTCCACCGGCCGCCCCAAGGGCGTCGTCGTCACCCACCGCGCCATCGGCAACCGGCTGGCATGGATGCAGGGCGCGTACGGTCTCACTGCCGAGGACCGGGTGCTGCAGAAGACGCCGTCCAGCTTCGACGTGAGCGTCTGGGAGTTCTTCTGGGCCCTGTGCGAGGGGGCCGCCGTCGTCCTCGCCGCTCCGGACGGGCACCGCGACCCCGCCTATCTGGCCCGGCTGATCCGGGCCGAGGGCGTGACGACGACGCACTTCGTGCCGTCCATGCTGGAGGCGTTCCTCGCCTCCGAGGAGGTCACCGCGGACCCCGCGTGGGCGGGCGGTCTGCGCCGCGTGTTCAGCAGCGGCGAGGCCCTGTCCGGGTCGGCCGCCCGCCGCTGGCGGGACCTGACCGGGGTCCCCCTGCACAACCTGTACGGCCCCACCGAGGCCGCCGTCGACGTGACGTACCACGCCTACGACGGCGCGTCCGACACCACCGTGCCCATCGGCCGACCCGTGTGGAACACCGGCCTGCGCGTACTGGACTCCTGCCTGCGCCCGGTCCCCGCCGGGGTGCCCGGCGAGCTGTACCTGACCGGCGTCCAGCTGGCGCGCGGCTACCACCGGCGGCCCGCGCTCACCGCCGACCGCTTCGTGGCCGACCCGTACGCCGACGAGCCCGGCGCCCGTATGTACCGCACCGGGGACCTGGTGCGCCGCCGTCCCGACGGCACGATCGACTACCTCGGCCGCACCGACCGACAGGTCAAGCTGCGCGGCAACCGGGTCGAACTCGGCGAGATCGAGGCCGAGCTGACCCGCCTCCCGGCCGTGTCCCGAGGCGCGGTCGTCGTCCGCGACCAGCGGCTCGTCGCCTACGCGGTCCCGGCGGCCGGAGCCGACGTCGACCCCGCAGAGCTGCGCGCCGCCCTCGCGGAGGCGCTGCCCGCGCCCCTGGTCCCGGAGGCGTACGTCGTCCTCGCCGACCTCCCGCTCACCCCGAGCGGCAAGCTCGACCAGGCCGCGCTGCCCGCCCCCGAGGCCGAGCGCGCCGTCCGCCGGGAGCCCGCCGGGCCGCTGGAGCGTCGGCTCACCGAGATCTTCGCGGCCGTTCTCGGCATCGAGGACGCCGGCCCCGACGACGACTTCTTCCGGCTCGGCGGCGACAGCATCAGCTCCATCGGCGTCGCCAGCCGGGCCCGCACGGCCGGCCTGGACCTGAGCCCGCGCGATGTGTTCACCCACCGCACGCCCGCCGCCCTCGCGGCCGCGGCCGGCGCCACGTCGGTCACCCCGGCCGCCGCCCCGAACACCGCCGCCCCCTTCGCCCTCACCGACGCCGAACACGCCCGCGTCCACGCCCTGGCCGCCCCGGCGACCGTCGCCGACGTATGGCCGCTGGCCCCCCTCCAGGAGGGCCTGTTCTTCCACTCGGCCTACGACGAGGGCGCCCTCGACGTCTACACCGTCCACGAGACCTTCGACTTCGCCACCCGACTCGACACCGCCCGCCTGCGCGCCGCCGTCCGCACGCTCCTCGACCGCAACCCGGGGCTGCGCGCCGGCTTCACCAGCGACGGCCTCGACCAGCCGGTGCAGTTCATCGTCGAAGACCCGGACATCCCGCTCGAAGAGGTCGACCTCTCCCTGCTCCCGGAAGCAGAACAGGACGTTCTGCTGCGGGAGTTGACGGACGCCGAGCGCAACCGGCGCTTCGACCTGTCCGCACCCCCGCTCTTCCGGCTGCTCCTGCTGCGCCTCGGCGCGGAGCGCGGCGACCGGCTCGTCATCGGCCGCCATCTGATCCTGTGGGACGGCTGGTCGGCCTGGCTGTTCCTCGACGAGCTGTTCGCGCTCTACGAGGCGGGCGGCGACGCGAACACCCTGCCCGCACCCGGCAGTTACCGCGACTACCTGACCTGGCTTGAGCAGCAGGACGACTCGGTCGCCACGGCCGCCTGGCGCACCGCCCTGGCCGGCCTCGACGAGCCCACGCTGCTGGCCCCGACCGCCGCAGACGGTCTCGAACCGGTCATCCCCGACCAGCTCGACATACACCTGTCCGCCGAACTCGGCGACCGGCTGCGCGAGGTGGGCCCCGCGCACGGCCTGACCCTCAACACCCTCCTCAACGCGGCCTGGGGACTCACCCTCGCCTCCGCCACCGGCCGAGCCGACGTCGTGTTCGGCACCACCGTCGCGGGCCGGCCCAGCGAGGTCCCGGACGTCGGGAACATCATCGGCCTCTTCCTCAACACCGTCCCGACCCGGATCGCCCTCGAACCCGCCGAGCCGGTCCTCGGCCTGCTCCGCCGCATCCAGGGCGAGCGTCTCGACCTCATGCCGTACGAGCACCTCAGCCTCGGTGTGCTCCAGGCCGAGACCGGACACCGCAAGCTCTTCGACACGCTGTTCGTGCTGCGCAACAACGACACCGAGGAGCGGCTGGCGGACCTGCGCACCCGGCACGGCGCGACGGCCGTCGCCAACGTCGACGCCACCCACTACCCGGCCAACCTCGTCGTCACCCCGGGCCGCCGGATCGCCGTCACCCTCACCCACCGACCCGACCTCGTTCCGGTCGACCGGGCGCGCGCCCTCCTCGACCGGTTCGCGCTGCTCCTCGACCGCCTCACCGCCGACCTCACGGCGCCGGTGGGCTCCCTCGACGCCCTGCTGCCCGCCGAACACGAGGCGCTGCGGCGGGAGTCGGCGGCGAGCCGGGTTCCCGATCCCGAGGACACCGTCGCCGACCTGCTGGCCGCCCAGGCCGGGCGCACCCCGGACGCGCGGGCCCTCGTCTTCGGCGAGCGGACCCTGACGTACGCCGAACTCGACGCCGCCGTCGACCGGATGGCCCGGCTGCTGATCGACCGGGGCGCGGGCCCCGAGAAGGTCGTCGCCCTCGGCCTGCCGCGCTCCCTCGACATGGTGGTCGCCCTCTTCGCGGTCCTGCGCACGGGTGCGGCCTATCTGCCGCTGGAGCTGGACCACCCGGCCGACCGCCTCTCCCTGATGCTGGCCGACGCCCGCCCCCTGCTTCTGCTCACCACCACGGCCGTATCCGCCACGCTGGACGGCGACATGCCCCGTGTCCTGCTCGACGACCCGCAGACCAAGCGGGAGTTGGCCGCTCAGCCGGACGCTCCCGTCCGCCTCCGCTTCAGCCTCGAACACCCCGCCTACGTCATCTACACCTCCGGCTCCACCGGCCGCCCCAAGGGCGTCGTCACCCCCTACCGGGGCCTGACGAACATGCAGTTGAACCACCAGAAGGAGATCTTCGAGCCCGCCATCGCCTCGGCCGGCGGCCGGCGGCTGCGCATCGCGCACACCGTGTCCTTCGCCTTCGACATGTCGTGGGAGGAGCTGCTGTGGCTGGTCGAGGGCCACGAAGTGCACGTCTGCGACGAGGAGTTGCGCCGTGACGCGGAGGCGCTGGTCGCCTACTGCGAGCGCCACCGCGTCGACGTCGTCAACGTCACCCCCACCTATGCCCGACTCCTCATCGAACAGGGCCTGTTGGAGGGCCATGTCCCGCCGCTGGTGCTGCTCGGCGGCGAGGCCGTCCCGGAGACGGTGTGGGCAGCCCTGCGCGACACCGAGGGGACGTACGGCTACAACCTGTACGGGCCGACCGAGTACACCATCAACACCCTCGGCGGCGGCACCCTCGACAGCGACACCCCGACCGTCGGCCGCCCCATCCGGGGCACCCGCGCCCACCTCCTCGACGCCTGGCTGCGCCCGGTGCCCGACGGGGTGCCCGGCGAGCTGTACATCGCCGGCATCGGTCTGGCCCGCGGCTATCTCGACCGGCCCGCGCTGACCGGCGAGCGCTTCGTCGCCGACCCGTTCGGCGAGCCCGGCGAGCGCATGTACCGCACCGGCGACCTGGTGCGGCGCAACCCCGACGGCAACCTCGACTTCCTCGGCCGCACCGACGACCAGGTCAAGATCCGCGGCTACCGCATCGAACCCGGCGAGATCGAGACCGCCCTCAGCCGCCACCCGCTGGTCGCCCAGGCCGCCGTGGTCGTCCGCGACGAACGCCTCGTCGGCTACGTCGTGCCCTCCGGCGCCGACTCCGCCGAGCGCTCCGCCGCCGAGGCCGCCCAGGTCGGGGAGTGGCAGGAGATCTACTCCGACGAGTACGAGGAGATCGGCACCGCCGTCTTCACCGAGCAGTACGACGGCTGGGACAGCTCCTACGACGGACAGCCCATCCCCTTCGAGGAGATGCACGAGTGGCGCGAGGCCACCCTCGCCCGCATCGGCGCGCTCCACCCCCGCCGCATCCTCGAGATCGGCGTCGGCTCAGGTCTGTTGCTGTCCCGGCTCGCCCCGGACGCGGAGGCGTACTGGGCGACCGACTTCGCCGCGCCCGTCATCCGCAAGATCGGCGAGGAGGTGCGGCGCGACCCCGCGCTGGCCGCCAAGGTCGAGCTGCGCTGTCGCCCGGCCGAGGACCTGAGCGGTCTGCCCACCGGCTACTTCGACACGATCGTCGTCAACTCCGTCATCCAGTACTTCCCGAGCATCGACCACCTCACCGCCGTGCTGCGCGGCGCGATGGACCTGCTCGCGCCCGGCGGCGCCCTGTTCGTCGGCGACGTGCGCAACCTGCGCCTGGCCCGCACCTTCCACACCGAGATCCAGCGCGCCCGGGGCACCGCAGACGCCGACCTGGAGCGGGCCGTCGAGCGCGGACTGCGCCTGGAGAAGGAACTCCTCGTCGACCCGGACTACTTCACCACCCTCGGCTACGGCGTCGACCTGCGCACCAAGCGTGCCCACCACCACAACGAGCTGAGCCGCCACCGCTACGACGTCGTCCTCTACGCCGACGAGCCCGACGTACGCCTGGACAACGCACCGGCCGTCGACTGGGCCACCGGCAACACCGTCGGTGAACTCCTGCGCGGCGACTGGTCCTCGGCCGAGGCGATCGGTGAACTCCTGCGGGGGACCTGGTCGGCGACCGGCGTGACCGCTGAACGCCCGCGCGGGCAACGGCCCGAGGCGCTGCGCTTCACCGGCATACCCGACGGCCGGACCGCCGACGGCGGCGTCGACCCCGAGCACCTGCACGAGCTGGGCACGGCGGCCGGATACCGGGTGCTGACGACCTGGTCGCAGGAGGCGGGGACCTACGACGCCGTGTTCCTGAGGTCCACCGAACCGCGCCTGACCGGCGGCCTGTTCCGCCCCGGCGGCGGCGCCCACCCCTACGCCAACGACCCCACCGCCGCCCGCGAGGCGAGCGCGCTGGTGCGCCGGCTGCGCGAGGACCTGGGCCGGGAACTGCCCGACTACATGGTCCCGGCCGCCTTCGTCACCGTCGACGGCCTGCCCATGAACGCCAACGGCAAGCTCGACGTCCGCGCCCTGCCCGACGCCGAGCCCGCCGTCGCCCTCGGCGGCGGACGCGGCCCGCGCACCCCGCAGGAAGAGGTGCTGTGCCGGCTGTTCGCCGAGGTGCTCGGGCTGCCCGAGGTCGGTGCGGAGGACGACTTCTTCGACCTGGGCGGCCACTCACTGCTCGCCACCCGGCTGGTCAGCCGCGCCCGCACCGAACTGGGCGCCGAACTCGCCATCCGCGACCTCTTCGAGGCGCCCACCCCGGCGCTGCTCGCGGGCCGCGCCGACCAGGCGAGCCCGGCCCGCCCGGCGGTCACCCCCGTCGCCGACCGGCCCGCCCGCATCCCGCTGTCGGCCGCCCAGCGCCGGCTCCTGCTGGTCGAGGAGATCACCGGCAGCGGTGTCGCCTACAACTTCCCGCTCGTCTTCCGGCTGCGCGGGAGCCTCGACACCGACGCCCTGGGCGCGGCCCTGAGGGACGTCGCCGGGCGGCACGAGTCGCTGCGGACGGTGTTCCCGACGCACGAGGGCGAGCCGTACCAGCGGATCGTCCCGGCCGCCGAGGCGGTCCCCGCCTGCACGGTCGTCGACTGCGCGGAGGACGAGCTGCCCGCGCTCATCGAGGCGGCCCAGCGCCGCCCCTTCGACCTGGACGTCGAACTCCCCTTGCGCTGCGAGGTGTTCCGGCTCGACGCGGACGAACACGTGGTGGCCGTCGTGCTGCACCACATCACCACCGACGAGTGGTCCGACCGTCCCTTCCTCGCCGACCTCGGCGCCGCCTACGAGGCCCGCCGCGAGGGACGGGCGCCCGCGTGGGCGCCCCTGCCGGTGCAGTACGCCGACTACACCCTCTGGCAGGACGAGCTGCTCGCCCGGACCGGCGAAACCCAACTCGCCCACTGGGTGGACGCCTTGCGGGGTCTGCCCGACGAACTCGCCCTGCCCGCGGACCGACCGCGCCCCGCCGAGCCGACCGGGCACGGCGGCAAGGTCCGCCTGGAGCTGCCCACCGCCACCGGCGACGCCCTGCGCGACCTCTCGGGAGCCACCGGGACCAGCATGTTCATGCTGTTCCAGGCCGCCACCGCCGCGCTGCTGCACCGGCTCGGCGCGGGCGACGACATCCCGCTCGGCGCACCCATCGCCGGCCGCACCGACGAGGCCCTCGCCGACCTGGTGGGCTTCTTCGTGAACACCCTGGTGCTGCGCACCGATCTGTCGGGAGACGAGCTGACGTTCCGGCAGCTGCTGGGCCGGGTGCGGGAGTCGTCCCTCGCCGCCTTCGAGTACCAGGACCTGCCCTTCGATCGCGTCGTGGAGGCCGTCAACCCGCCCCGCGTGGCCGGCCGCAACCCGCTCTTCCAGGTCATGCTGGGCTACCACCACCGCCCCGACGGCGACCCGGACGTCCTGGGCCTGCCGACCGAGTGGTTCGACATGGACACCGGCATGGCCAAGTTCGACCTCCACTTCACCTTCGTCGACGAGACTGGCCATGACCATGTCGTCCTGCTCCTGGAGTACGCGACCGACCTCTTCGACCATGAGACGGCCGAACGGATCGCCGGCCGCATGGCGCGGCTGCTGGACCGCGCGGCGACCGAACCGGACAGCGCGGTAAGGGACTTCGACCTCCTGGAGGACACCGAACGCGCACTGGTCCTGGGGGAGTGGAACGCCACCGACCACCCCGTCCCGCCCACCACCCTGCCCCAACTCTTCCGCGCCCAGGCGGCTCGCACCCCCGAGGCCACGGCGCTCGTCTTCGAGGGGCAGCGGCTGACGTACGCGGAGCTGGACGCCCAAGTGGAGCGCACGGCACGCGTGCTGGCCGCACTCGGCGCGGGCCCCGAACGGACCGTGGCCGTCGCGCTCCCGCGCTCACTCGAACTCGTCGTCGCCCTGCTCGCCGTCCACCGCGCAGGAGCCGCCTACCTGCCCCTCGACCCGGACTACCCGCAGGAGCGCCTCGCCCTCATGGTCGAGGACGCCCGCCCGGTGCACGTCGTCAGCGACACGCTGCCGACCGGCCCCGAGGGCGACCTGCCCACGTCCTACGATCCGTCGCACCCCGCGTACGTCATCTACACCTCCGGCTCCACCGGCCGCCCCAAGGGCGTAGTCGTCCCGCACGAGGGCATCGTCAACCGGCTGCTGTGGATGCAGCAGGCGTATGAACTGACGCCCACCGACCGAGTGTTGCAGAAGACGCCGTCCAGCTTCGACGTGTCCGTGTGGGAGTTCTTCTGGCCGCTGATCACCGGCGCCACCCTGGTCGTCGCCCGTCCCGAGGGCCACCGCGACCCGGCCTACCTGGCCCGGCTGATCCGCGAACAGGACGTCACCACCGTCCACTTCGTGCCCTCCATGCTCCAACTGTTCCTGGAGGAGCCCGCCGCCGCGCAGTGCACCGGCCTGCGCCGGGTCATGTGCAGCGGCGAGGCCCTGCCCGTCGCCGTCGCCCACCGCTTCCACGACGTCCTGACCGCCGAACTGCACAACCTCTACGGGCCGACGGAGGCCTCGGTCGACGTGACGGCCGCCGAGATCGGACCCGACGCGCCCAGCGTCCCGATCGGCCGCCCGGTGTGGAACACCCGCACCTACGTCCTCGACGCCGGACTGCGCCCGGCGCCGCCCGGCGTCCCGGGCGAGCTGTATCTCGCGGGCGTCCAGCTCGCGCGCGGCTACCTCGACCGGGCCGGACTCACCGCGGAGCGGTTCGTCGCCGACCCGTACGGCGCGCCGGGCACCCGTATGTACCGCACCGGCGACCTGGCCCGCTGGACCGCCGACGGGACCGTCGAGTACCTGGGCCGCACCGACGACCAGGTGAAGGTACGCGGCTTCCGCGTCGAACCGGGCGAGGTCGAGAGCGCGCTGACCGGACACCCGTCCGTCGCGCACGCCGTCGTCGTGGTCCGGGAGCAGCGCCTGGTGGCGTACGTGGTCCCGGCCGGGGACCCGGGACCAGTCGACGTGAGCGCGTCGTACGCCCGCACAGCCGCCGGACAGATGGACGTGACCGCGCTGCGCGCCCACACGGCCGCCGCGCTCCCGGCGCACATGGTCCCCGCGGCCTTCGTCCCGCTCGACGCGCTGCCGCTCACCCCGAGCGGCAAGCTCGACCGCGCGGCCCTGCCCGCGCCCGACTTCACGGCCACCGGCACGGACGGCGCCCCGCCCCGCAGCCCGCGCGAGGAGATCCTCGCCGGACTCTTCGCCGACGTCCTCGGCCTCGAACAGGCCGGCGCCGACGACGACTTCTTCGCCCTCGGCGGTCACTCCCTGCTCGCCATGCGCCTGGTCAGCCGCGTCCGCGCGCTGCTCGGCGCCGACCTCACCGTCCGTACCGTCTTCGAGGCGACCACGCCCGCGCTGCTCGCGGCCCGCCTCGACGACCGGACCGACGGACTGCCCGCCCTCGTCCCCGTCGACCGGCCCGACGGACTCCCGCTGTCCTACGCCCAGCAGCGCCTGTGGCTGCTGCACCGCATCGAGGGGCCGGGGTCCACGTACAACATCCCGGCGGCCTGGCGGCTGACCGGCACGCTCGACCGGGACGCGCTGGCCGCCGCGCTGGACGACGTCGCCGTACGGCACGAAAGCCTGCGCACGGTCTTCCCCGAGCAGGACGGCCGCCCCCGCCAGGTCGTGCTGGACCACGTCTCGGCGCCCCTCCACCACAGCCGGGTCACGGAGACCGAACTGCCCGGCCGCCTCGCCGGGGCCGCCGCGCGGGGCTTCGACATCGACCGCGAACTCCCCTTGCGAGCCCACGTGTTCGAGCTCGCCGAGGACGAGCACGTCCTCCTGCTGGTGCTGCACCACATCGCCGGCGACCAGTGGTCCGACGGCCCCCTGTGGCGGGACCTGGCCACCGCCTACGAGGCCCGCCGCGAGGGCCGCCCGCCCGCATGGGCCCCGCTGCCGGTGCAGTACGCCGACTACGCCCTCTGGCACCGCGAGGCGCTCGGCGACCCCGAGGCCCCGGACAGCCGCCATTTCCGCCAACTCTCCTACTGGCAGCGCGCGTTGGCGGATCTGCCGGACGAACTCGCGCTGCCCGCCGACCGCCCCCGGCCGCTGGAGGGCAGCCACCGGGGCGGTGCCGTCGGGCTGACGCTCGACGCCGGACGGACGCGTGAGCTGCGCGCGCTGGCCCGCCGCCACGGCGTCAGCATGTTCATGGTCGCGCAGGCCGCCGTCGCCGCGCTGCTGCACCGGCTCGGCGCGGGAGACGACATCCCGCTCGGCGCGCCGATCTCCGGACGGGCCGACGAACAGCTCGAAGACCTGGTCGGCTTCTTCGTCAACACCCTCGTCCTGCGCACGGACCTGTCCGGCGACCCCACCTTCGCCGACCTGCTCGGCCGCGTCCGGGAGACCGACCTCGCCGCCTACGAGCACCAGGACCTGCCCTTCGAGCGCCTGGTGGAGGCCGTCAACCCGGCCCGCTCGCTGGCCCGGCACCCGCTGTTCCAGGTGATGGTCGTGCACCTCGACGACGCCGGCTCCACCCCCGCCCTGCCCGGCCTGACCGCCCGCCGGGAGCAACTCGGCCAGCAGGGATCCAAGTTCGACCTCAGCTTCGACTTCGTCGAGCAGGGCGAGGACGGCATGGAGTGCTGGATCGAGTACAGCGCCGACCTCTTCGACGAGTCGACCGCCGAACTCCTCGCCCAGCGGCTTGACCTGCTGCTGGGCCAGGTCGCCGCCGACCCCGGCCGGCGCGTTGGCACGCTCGACGTCCTGCGCGACGACGAACGCGCCCTCGTCCTCACCGAGTGGAACGACACCGCACGGACCGTCCCCGACCTCACGCTGCCCGAGCTGCTGCGCGCCCAGGTCGCCCGCACCCCCGAGGCCACGGCGCTCGTCTTCGAGGACACCGCCCTCACCTACGCCGAACTCGACCTGAGGGTGGAGCGCCTCGCCCACACCCTCGCCGCGCACGGGGCGAAGGCCGAAGCCGTCGTCGCCGTAGCCCTGCCCCGATCCCTCGCCCTCGTGGTGTCCCTGCTCGCCGTTCACCGTGCGGGAGCCGCCTACCTGCCCCTCGACACCGGCTACCCGGCGGACCGCCTCGCGTACACGCTCGCCGACGCCCGCCCGGTCTGCCTGATCACCGCCGAGGGCGTCCCGCTCCCGGACACCGACGTGCCCACCCTCACGGTGGACGCCGACGGGGCCCCCGCGCGTCCGGCGCACGCCCCCCTGCCCGCCGTGCACGACCCCCGCCACCCCGCGTACGTCATCTACACCTCCGGCTCCACCGGCCGCCCCAAGGGCGTCACCGTCCCCCACCAGGGCATCGTCAACCGCCTGCTGTGGATGCAGGACGTCTACCGGCTCGGCTGCGGCGACCGGGTGCTGCAGAAGACCCCGGCCGGGTTCGACGTGTCGGTGTGGGAGTTCTTCTGGCCGCTGATCACCGGAGCCACCCTGGTCGTGGCCCGCCCCGAAGGCCATCAGGACCCGGCCTACCTGGCCGATCTGATCGTGCGTCAGCACATCACCACGGCCCACTTCGTGCCGTCGATGCTGCGTGTCTTCCTCGACGAGCCCGCCGCCGCCCGGTGCACCGGACTGCGCCAAGTGATGTGCAGCGGCGAGGCGTTGCCCGCCCCGCTGGCCGCCCGCTTCCACCGGGTCCTCCCCGGCAGCCGACTGCACAACCTGTACGGGCCCACGGAGGCGTCCGTCGACGTCACCGCCCACGAGGTGCCCGCCGACCCGGCCACCGTGCCGATCGGCCGCCCGGTGTGGAACACCCGCACCTACCTACTCGACGCCGAGCTCCGCCCGGTCCCGCCCGGCGTGGCCGGCGAACTGTACCTGGCCGGACTCCAGTTGGCGCGCGGCTATCTGGACCGCCCCGGCCTGACCGCCGAACGGTTCGTCGCCGACCCGTACGCCGCCGAGCCCGGCGCCCGTATGTACCGCACCGGAGACCTGGCCCGCTGGACCCGGGGCGGCGCCCTGGAGTACCTGGGCCGCACCGACGACCAGGTCAAGCTGCGCGGCTTCCGCATCGAACTCGGCGAGATCGAGGCCGTACTCACCGCCCACCCGAGCGTCGCCCACACCACCGTCGTCCTGCGGGACGAACGGCTCGTCGCGTACGTCGTGCCGGCCGGCCCCGGCGGGGACGGTGCATGCGACTCCGCCGCACTGCGCGCCCACGCCGCCCGATCGCTGCCCGACCACATGGTCCCGGCCGCCGTGGTCACCCTCGACGCCCTCCCGCTCACCCCCAACGGCAAACTGGACCGCCGAGCCCTGCCCGCCCCCGACTTCGCCGCCGAGGTCACCGCCGACACCCGCCCGCGCACGCCGCTGGAGGACACCCTCTGCGCCCTCGTCGCCGACGTCCTCGGCCTCGAACGGGTCGGTGTCGAGGACGACTTCTTCTCCCTCGGCGGGGACAGCATCGTCGCCATGCAGCTGGTCGCCCGCGCCCGCGCCGCCGGGCTCGCGTTCAGCCCGCGTGACGTGTTCCGGCACAAGTCGGCGGCCGGGCTCGCCGCTGTGGCCGCCACCACGACCGCCATCACCGCGACCGCCCCCGCCTCCCACGGCCGGGCCGACGACGCCGTCCCGCTCGACCTCACCGCCGACGAGCGCGCCGAACTCGCCGCCCTGCCCGCCGGGACCGAGGTCCTGCCCGTCTCCCCCCTCCAGGCCGGCCTGCTCTTCCACGCCGCCCTCGACTCCGGCGACGACGGACCGGACGTGTACACCGTCCAGGTCTCCTACGACCTCGACGGCCCGCTGGACGCCGACCGGCTGCGCGCCGCCGCACAGGCCGTGCTCGACGCGCACGAGAACCTGCGCAGCGGCTTCCGGCACCTGTCCTCCGGACGTCCCGTCGCCGTCGTACCGCGCACGGCCGTACTGCCCTGGCGGCAGCTCGACCTCGCCGGCCCGGACGCCGGCCCGGACGCCGGCCCCGAGGCGTGGAACCGGCTGCTCGGCCAGGAGCGTCGCCGCTTCGATCCCGAACGCCCGCCGCTGCTCAGGCTGTTGCTGGCCCGGCTCGGTCCGGACCGGCACCGGCTCGTGCTCTCGCACCAGCACCTTCTGCTGGACGGCTGGTCGCTGCCCCTGCTCACCGCCGAACTGTGGGCGCGCTACGAGGGCCGCACCCCGGCCGCAGCCGCCCCCTACCGTGAGCACCTGCGGCTGCTGGCCGCCCAGGACCCGGCCGCGTCGGCCGCCGCGTGGGCCGAGGCCCTCGGCGGTCTCGCCGAGCCCACCCGGCTCGCCCCCGCCGACCCCGACCGCGCCGCCGTCGTGCCGCACACCCACACCGTGGAACTGGACGCCCGACGCACGGCGGAGCTGGAGGCGTTCGCCCGGCGCCGGGGCGTCACCCTCAACACCCTCGTCCAGGCCGCCTGGGGTGTCCTCCTCGGCCGGCTCACCGGACGGGAGGACGTGGTGTTCGGCGCCACCGTCGCCGGTCGGTCGCCCGAGCTGGCGGGGGCCGAGTCGATGATCGGCCTGTTCATCAACACCGTGCCGGTGCGGGTGCGGGTCCGTCCGCAGGAGAGCACGGCCGCGCTGCTGGAGCGGCTCCAGGACGAGCAGTCCCGGCTCATCGCCCACCAGCACCTCGGCCTCGCCGACATCCAGCGGGCCGCCGGACTCGGCGAACTCTTCGACACACTGGTGGTGTTCGAGTCCTACCCGGTGGCCGACGCCGACGAGGACGGCGACGGGCCGCGTGTCACCGTCCTCGACCACGAGGACTCCACCCACTATCCGTTCGCCTGGGCGGTCGAGCCCGCCGAACGACTGCGGCTGACCGCCGAGTTCCGCCCCGACCTGTTCGAACCGGCCGTCGTACGACGGATCACCGACGCCCTGACCGCCCTCCTCGCGGGCATGGCGGCCGACCCCGACCGCCCCGTCGGCCGCCTCGACCTCCTCGGCCCCGCCGACCGGCACACGGTCCTGGAGACCTGGAACGACACCGCGCTGCCCGCGCCGGAGACCGAACGCCTGGGCACCGTGCCCGCGTTGTTCGCCGCGCAGGCCGCCGCGAGCCCCGACGCGGTCGCCGTCACCGACGGCCGCACGACCTGGACGTTCGCCGAACTCGACGCCCGGACCGGCCGGTTGGCGCGCACCCTCGCCGGACACGGCGTCGGACCCGAGCGGATCGTGGCCCTCGCGCTGCCCCGCACCGCCGACCACATCGCCGCGATCCTCGCCGTGATGAAGGCGGGCGCCGCCTATCTCCCCCTCGACCCCGACCTGCCCGACTCCCGGCTGACCGGCATGCTCGACGACGCCCGCCCGGCGCTGATCCTGGCCACGGGGGAGACGGCCGCCGCACTGCCCGCCACCGACGTGCCCGTCCTGCGCCTCGACGCCCCGACCGACGGCCTGCCGGAGGCGGAGCCGACCGCACCCGGCCCCGACCATCCCGCCTACGTCATCTACACCTCCGGCTCCACCGGCCGCCCCAAGGGGGTCGTCGTCACCCAGCGCGGTGTCGCCAACCTCTTCCACAGCCACCGGCACGACCTGCACGAAGTGGCCCGGCGGCGCACCGGACGCCGGCATCTGCGCGTCGGCCACGCCTGGTCGTTCTCCTTCGACGCCTCCTGGCAGCCACAGCTGTGGCTGCTGGACGGGCACGCCCTGCACATCGCGGACGACGACACCCGACGCGACCCCGAACTCCTCGCCGCCTTCATCCGCGACCGTGGCATCGACTTCATCGAGGTGACCCCGTCCCTGCTGGCCCAGATGGCGGACAGCGGCCTGATCGCCCCCGACGGCGACTGCCCGCTCTCCGTGGTCGGTTTCGGCGGCGAGGCCGTGCCCGACGCCCTGTGGGCACGGCTGGCCGCGCTGCCGCACACCGAGGCGTTCAACCTGTACGGCCCCACCGAGGCCACCGTCGACGCGCTCGTCGGCCGGGTCCGCGACAGCGCCACCCCGGTCGTCGGACGCCCGGTCCACGAGTCCCGCGCCTATGTCCTCGACACCGCCCTGCGCCCGGTCCCGCCCGGCGTCACCGGCGAGCTGTACCTGTCCGGACCGGGCCTGGCCCGCGGCTACCTCGGCCGGCCCGAGCTCACCGCCGAACGGTTCGTCGCCGACCCGTACGCCAACGAGCCCGGCGCCCGCATGTACCGCACCGGCGACCTGGCCCGCTGGACCGAGGACGGCCTGCTGGAGTTCGCCGGGCGCACCGACGACCAGGTCAAGATCCGCGGCTACCGGGTCGAACTCGCCGAGATCGAGGCCGCGTTGGACACCCACCCGGCCGTCGCGCAGACGGTCGTCGTGGCCCGCGAGCACCGGCCCGGCGTACGGCAGCTCATCGCGTACGCGGTCGTCCAGGACGGCGGAACCGAGGACGGCGGTGCGGAGGTGGGCGGCAGGGAGGACGGTGGCAGTGCGGCCGGCGGCCCGCGGGACGCGGCCGCCCTGCGCGCCCATGCCGCCGCCGCGCTGCCCGACTACATGGTCCCGGCGGCCGTGGTGGTCCTGGACCGGCTGCCGCTGATGTCCAACGGCAAGCTCGACCGGGCCGCCCTGCCCGCCCCGGACTTCACCGCGGCAGGCGGCGGACGGGCCCCGGAGAACGACACCGAGCGCACCCTGCGCGACCTGTTCGCGGACGCCCTCGGCCTGCCCGCGGCGGCGGTCGGCACGGACGACGACTTCTTCTCCTTCGGCGGCGACAGCATCGTCGCCATGCAACTGGTCGCCCGGGCCCGTGCCGGCGGCCTGCGGGTCACCCCCCGGCAGGTCTTCCAGCACCGCACCGTCGCCGCCCTGGCCGCCGTCGCCGTCCCGCTCGGCGCCGACGAACGGCACGCCGCCCACGACGACGGCACCGGCGCGGTACCGCTCACCCCGATCATGCGCGCGCTGCTGGACCGCGGCGGCCCCGTCGCCGCCTACCACCAGGCGGCCCTGGTCCGCACCCCGGCCGACCTGACCGAGCCCGGACTGCTGGCCGTGCTCGAGGCGCTCGCCGACCGGCACGACATGCTCCGCGCCCGTCTCGTCCGCGACCCGGAGCAGACCCTGCGGGTTCCCCCGGCGCGGGACACCGACGTCAGGGGCTGGGTCACCCGGGTCGACGTGCGGGGCGCGGACGAGGCCGGACTGCGCGCCGCGGTCTCCCGGCACGCCGAGACGGCCCGGGCCGGGCTCGACCCCGTCGCCGGGGCGATGGTGCGGGCGGTCTGGTTCGACGCCGGACCCGGACACCCCGGCCGGCTGCTGATCCTCGTCCATCACCTGGTGATCGACGGCGTCTCCTGGCGCGTCCTGCTGCCCGACCTGGCCGCCGCCTGGGAAGCGGTCCGGGACGGACGTACACCCGAACTCGCCCCCGTGGAGCTGTCGTTCGCCCGCTGGTCGCGGCTGCTCGGGATCCGGGCCGCCGATCCCGTGGCCGAGGACGAGCTGCCGTGGTGGACCTCCGCCCTCGCCGAGGGCGCCGACCTCCCCCTGGCCCGTCCGCTCGACCCCGCCCGGGACACCGTCGCCACCACCCGCTACCTCTCCCTGACCCTGCCAGCCGACCTCACCGGCCCCCTGCTGAGCCGGGTCCCGGCGGCCTTCGGCGCCACCGTCAACGACGTCCTGCTCACCGCGTTCGCCCTCGCCGTCGGCGACTGGCGGGCCCGGATGCCGGGCGCGGATCGGCCGGGCGGCCCGGTCCTGGTCGACCTGGAGGGGCACGGCCGCGAGGAGGAGCTCGCGGGCGACGCCGATCTGTCCCGTACGGTCGGCTGGTTCACCAGCGTCGTGCCCGTACGGCTCGACCCGGGCGACGCCGACCCGGTGGACGCCTTCGCGGGCGGCCCCGCGCTGGACGCGGCCCTGGCCCGGATCCGCGCCCACCTCACCGCGCTGCCCACGGCCGGCATCGGCCACGGCCTGCTCCGCCACCTCAACCCCGCGACCGGCCCGCGTCTCGCTCGACTCGGCGAGCCTCAGATCGAGTTCAACTACATGGGCCGCTTCGACCACCCGGAGGCCGCCGACTGGTCCTACGCCGCCGAGGGCGACGCCGCCGACCTCGACGCCGACCCCGGCATGCCGATCTCCCACGCCCTGACCCTCAACGCCCTCACCGAGGACCGCCCCGAGGGACCGGAACTCAGCGCCCACTGGGCGTACGCCGCCGAACTCCTCGCCGAGGACGCGGTACAGGACCTGGCGCACACCTGGTTCCGGGCGCTGGAGGCGCTGGTACGGCGCGCGACCGCCCTGAACAGGCGCTGACCGAACCGGACTTACCCACTCGCACCGACTCACTCGCACCGACTCACTCGCACCGACTCACTCGCACCGACCCGCTCGCACCGACCCGCTCGCACTGACCCACGAGATCAGATCAGTCACATCAGAGAGGCAAGGACCCACGACATGAGCAACCCGTTCGAGAACCCCGACGGCGTCTACTCCGTTCTCGTCAACGACGAGGGCCAGTACAGCCTGTGGCCCGACTTCGTGGACGTCCCGGCCGGCTGGACGGTCGCGCACGGCCCGGCTGCCCGGCAGGAGTGCCTGGACCACATCGAGACCAACTGGACGGACATGCGGCCCAAGAGCCTCGTCGACAGGGTCTGAGAACACGAATGGGGGGCGGGTCCGTATGCGGACCCGCCCCCCATTCGTATGGTTCAGGACGCCGGCTGCTCCACCTTCGTCGCGGTCTTGCCGTCCACCGCCGCCGCGAGCTGCGGCACGATGCGGTCCAGGACGTAGGGGATGCTCAACACGGTCGACAGAGACACGGCGTTGCCGTAGTCGCTGGTCTCCTGGATGAAGACCTCGCGGCCCTGCTTCACCACGTTCAGGTCGGAGTAGAGCTTGTCACTGTGCAGCTTGGTGACCGCCGTGGTCAGGTCCGGCACGATCCAGACGTCGACGTCCTGGTCGAGCAGGTCGAAGCGCTCCTTGCTGATGTTGGCGCCGAACTGGTCCCCGATCACCTTGTCGAGGTCCTTGGGCAGGGAGAAGCCGAGGTCGGACAGGAACCGGGAGCGCGGGTCCTGGCTGCCGTAGACGAACGTGCCCTCGTACGGGGTCGCCATGACCGCCGTGGCCCCCGCGAAGGCCGGGTTGGCCTTCTTCGCCGCGGCGAACTTGTCCTCGACGCCGGACACCAGCGTCTTGGCCTCGGTCTCCTTGCCGAGCGCCTTGCCGATCTCCTCGGTCTGCTGCTGCCACGGCACGCCGTAGTCGTTGTACGCCTTCGGCTGGGCCACGACCGGCGCGAACTTCGACAGGCTCTCGTACTGGGCCTTGGTCAGCCCCGAGTAGACGGCGAGGATCAGATCGGGCTTCAGGGCGGCGATCTTCTCCACCTGGGGGCCGGTGCCGGTGTCCTTCAGGACAGTCGGTGCCGCCGCTCCGCCCAGCTTGTCCTCGGCCCACGGACCGATGGCGCCCTTGTAGCCGCCCAGCCACTCGGTCGTGCCGACCGGCACCTTGCCCAGGGCGAGGACGGCGTCCTGGTCGGTGAGGCCGACGGTGACGATCCGCTGAGGCTCGGACTTGATCGTCGTACTGCCGAACTTGTGGTCGAGCGTCACGGGGTAGGCGCCGGCGGCGGACGACGCCTCCTTCCCCGACGCGCCGGAGGAGGACGAGTCGGAGTCGGAGGAGCCGCAGCCGACCGCCGTGACGGCCAGCAGGAGTACGGAGGCGAGCAGGCCGGACAGCCGGGAGGCTCTGGTGGCGCGGGGCATCGGGTGTTCCTTCTGTTCGTCGCGGTGGGTTCGGCGGGGGGTGGCGGGGTCGGGGAGGGGCGGAGCGAGCCTTGTCAGAGGCGGGCGTCAGAGGCGGGCGTCAGAGGCGGGCGTCAGAGGCGGGCGTCAGGGGCGGGCGTCGGGGGTGCGGCTGCCGGACCAGGCGTGCCACAGGTCGGCGTACGCGCCCTGGGCGGCGAGCAGTTCGTCGTGCGTGCCGCTCTCCACGACCCGGCCGTCGCTCAGGACGACCACCCGGTCGGCGGCGGCGGCCTGGCTGAGCCGGTGCGCCACGACCAGCGCCGTACGGCCCCGCAACGCCTGCTCGGCGGCCTCGTCGAGCGCGCGGGCGCCCGAACTGCCCGCCTCCGCCGTCGCCTCGTCCAGCACGACGACCGGTGGGTCCGCCAACAGCAGCCGGGCCAGGGCGAGTTGCTGGGCCCGGTCGGCGGTCAGCCGGTGGCCGCCGTCGCCGACGACCGTGTCCAGGCCCTCCGGCAGCGCCTCCGCCCAGCCCAGGGCGCCCACCGTGGCCAGCGCCTCCCGCAGCTCCTCGTCGTCCGCCTCCGGACGGGCCAGCCGCAGATCGTCGGCGAGCGGCCCCGCGAAGACGTGGACCTCCTGCGTGACCAGCCCCACCAGCCGCCCGGACTCGTCCGGTTCGCACCCGCCGATGTCGATCCGCCCGCCCTCCGGGCGGTGCAGTCCCGCCACCAGCTTGGCGAGGGTCGTCTTGCCCGCACCGGTCGTCCCGACCAGCGCGACCCGTTCCTTGGGCCGGATCTCCAGGTCGACGCCGTGCAGCACCGGCCGCCCGGGCACATACGCGTGCGAGACGGCCGTCAACGTCACGGACGGCGCGCCCGTGACGGTCGTACGGTCGTCCGCGCGCTCGGCGACCACGGGCGCCGGCTCGTCCACCACCCCGACCAGCCGCGCCAGTCCGGCCGTCGCCGACTGGGCGTCGTCGAGCAGCACCAGCGCGGTGTTGACCGGCCCGAAGAGGCTGTGGAAGTACAGCGCGGCCGCCGTGGCCGTGCCGACCGACGCCGAGCCGGAACGCACCAGCAGGAACCCGGTGACCAGGACGGCGGCGAGCCCCATGTACTCGGCGATGTGCAGCCGGCTGTAGAAGCGCAGCACCAGTTGCACCCCGTTCATCGTCAGCTCCACCGCCGCCCTGGAACGCCCGGTGACCCGCCGCGTGTGACCGGCCTGAAGCCGGTACGCCCGTACGGTCCGCGCCCCGCCGATGGTGTCCAGCAACTGCTGCTGCTGCGCCCCGGTGGCGATGCGCTCCTTGGCGTACAGGGGAACGGCGTTGCGCAGGTACCAGCGCGCGGTGTGCGCCTGTACGGGCACGGCGACGAGCGCCGCCAGCAGGAACCGCCAGTCCAGCAGGGCGAGAGCGCCCAGGGTCAGCACGATCGACAGCGCGGAACGCGCCAGTTCGGGCAGCGCGCCGCGCACCGCGTCGGCGACCCGGGACACGTCCCGGGTGACACGGGCGTTGAGGTCGCCGGACCCCGCCTTCTCCAGCCGCTCCAGCGGCAGCGACAGGGCGCGCTCCACGAACAGTTCACGCAGCCGGGCGAGCACGGTCTCGCCGAGCCGGGACACCAGTGACATGCCCAGCGCGGTCGTGACGCCCTGCACCAATGCGACCCCGGCCAGCGCGAGCACGGGCCAGGTGAGCGCGTCGGGGGAGCGCCGCTCGGTGACCACGTCGACGATATGCCCGAGCAGGGGCTGGGTGAGCAGTCCGACGGAGGTGGCGAGCACCATCAGGCCGAACCCGGCGGCGGCCAACCTCCGGTGCGGGCGCAGCAGTTCGCGCACCGCGGCCCGGGTGCGGGCGGGACTGGCGGTGGGCAGCAGGGCGCGGTCGGCGTCCGACTGCTCGGCCTCCGTCGGCGGCCGGCCCTTCTTCGACTCCTCGGCCTGCGTGGACCGTTCGGCTCTCGTCGTCATGCCAGTACCGCCGTCCGGTAGTTCGCGTCGGTCCGTACGAGCTCGGAGTGCGTGCCCTCGGCCCCGACCCGGCCGCCGTCGAGGAGGATCACCTTGTCGGCGACGGCGAGCAGCGCCGGGCTGTTGGTCACCACGACCGTGGTGCGGCCGCGCCGGAACTCACGCAGCCCCTCGGCGATGCGGGCCTCGGTCACCGCGTCCACGGCCGTCGTCGGATCGTGCACGACCAGGACGGCGGGCCCGGCGCGCAGGGCCCGCGCCAGCAGGACGCGCTGGCGCTGCCCGCCCGACAGGGACCGGCCGCCCTCGCCGACACCGGTGGCGACGCCGTGCGGCAGCGAGCGGGGCACCTCGTCGGCACGGGCGGCGGCCATGGCGAGCTCGGTCCGCGGGTCCGGTTCCCCGTCCGCGAGGTAGCTCTCCGCCCCCTCGCCGTCTCCCTCTTCCCTGTCTTCCCTCTCTTCCCCGTCTTCTTCTCTCTCTCCTGCCGCCGGAGTCACGTTCGCGGCCAGCGAGCCGTCGAACAGCGCGGCGTCGTGGGCGGCCACCAGGACCGCTGCCCGCAGCGCCGCCGGATCCAGCCGGGTCAACGGCACGCCGTCGAGCTCGACCGAACCCGACTCCGGGTCCGCCTCCCGGCCGAGGCAGCGCAACAGGGCCTCGGCGTCGGCCGGATCCGTCACGGCGATCCCGGTCAGCAGTCCGGCCGGCAGCTCGAGGTCGACGCCGTCCAGCACACCGAGCCGTACACCGCGCAGCCGCAGCTCCCCGCGGACCGGGTCCGCCACCGGGGCGTCGCCGCCCACGACGGCCGGTCCGGCGGCGAGCACCTCCGCGACCCGCGTTGCCGAGGCACGGCCCTGCGCCAGCTCCGCGTTGACCCAGGCGAACGTCTCCAACGGCCCCAGCAGGAACAGCGCGAGACCGACCGCGGACACCAACTGCCCCAGCGTCAGCGAGCCGTCGAGGGCCAGCCGTCCGCCCACCAGGGCTATCAGCGCGATGAACCCACCGGTCAGGGCCAGCACGAGCCCGGTCTGCCAGGACTCGGCCCGGGCCGCGCGCAGGGTGGCGGCGAGGGAGAGCCGGCTGGTACGGCGGTAACGCTCCACGGCCGCCTGCTGCGCGCCCAGCCCCTTCAGCACCCGAAGCCCGGCCACCAGGTCGGCGGCCACCCCCGAGGCGTGCGCGGCCCGGTCCTGCTCGGCCTCGCTGCGGCGCTCCAGCGGCTTGCTCAGCAGATGTCCCACCCACAGCAGCACGGGCGTGCCCAGCAGCACGATCAGCCCGAGCGTCACGGACGTCAGCAGCAGCCACAGGGCGCTGACGGTGATGCCCGCGACGGCCCAGATCCCGCTCATCAGCGCCATGTTGACCGCGCCGACCCGTTTGGCGTCCTCGGTGGCCACGTTGGCGAGTTCGCCGGGCAGCCGTCCCTCCTCGGCGCCGCCGCGGCCGTCGAGCACCCGGTCCACGATCGCCAGCCGGAGGGTGTGCGCGGCCTCTTCGGCGCCGCGTTCACCGGCCTTGGCGCCCAGTCGGAAACTCCACGACAGCGTCACGTACATGACGGCCAGGACGGTCAGCCAGAGTATGAGCCGTTTCGCGTCCTGACCGGCCACGGCCTGGTCGATGACGACACCGATGAGTACTGGTACGAGGGCTTCCCCCAACTGGTGCACGCACCCCAGAGCCGCGCCGAGACCGACGCGCCGCGCCTGTCCCCTGACCGAGCGTGTCAGGACGTCCCGCCCCGACAGTTCCCCTGCTCTCACCAGCCACCCTCCGGAACCGGCCAACTTAGGCAAGGTTACCCTAAGTGAATGTGGGCGAGTCAATGCCTGGAGCCCCGCCACAAGCCCGGTTGTTGGGGTCCGGGCCGGGGAGCACACTGATCTCATGGAGCCTGTGCGCGGGGACGACGACGAGCGTGCGCTGGTGGAGCGGGCGTTTCGCCAGGCGTCGTTCTCGATGTCGGTCTTCGACGCCTCGCAGCGCTATCTACGGCTCAACGACGTCGCCTGCGAGGTGATGGGGCTCGACGAGGGGTTTCTGCGCGGCCATGCCTTTCCCTACGGACTCCCGGAGGATGTGGACCAGCTCGGCACCCTGCAGGCGCTGCGCGAGGTCGCGGCGACGGGCAAGCCCGCGCACTACGAGAGCCACACCCGTGCGCCGTCCGGCATCCGGGAGCACGCCTGGAACCTGGAGCTGTGGCCGCTCCGCGACGAGGCGGGCACGGTGTACGCGGTCGGGATGGCCGCCTTCGACAGCAGCGAGCAGCACTGGGCACGGCAGCGCCTGGCGGTGCTCGACGAGGCGGCGGTCTCGGTCGGCACCAGCCTCGACCTCGGCCGTACCGCGCGGGAGCTCGCCGAGCTGGTCATCCCGCGGTTCGCCGACTTCGCGAGCGTGGACCTGCTGGAAGCGGTGATGCACGGCGAGGAGCCCCTGGACGGCAGCCCGGACGTGACCGTCGTGCTGCGCCGGGTCGCCCACCTGTCCACCGAGCAGGGAACCCCGGAGGCCGTCATCGGCCTGGGCGCCACCGACGCGTACCCGCCGTACTCCCCGCCCGCCCGGGCACTGCACAGCGGCCGGCCGGTGCTCAGCGGAAGCGGGGACCCGGACTTCGACCGGTGGATCGCGAGCGTTCCGGCGCGGGCCGACAGGATGCGCGGCTTCGTCGTCACCTCGCTGCTGGCGGTGCCGCTGATAGCCCGCGGCACCACGCTCGGCGTCGCGGTGTTGCTGCGCACCCGGCCCGACGCCTTCACCCAGGACGACTTCACGCTGGCGAAGGAGCTGGCCGGCCGCGCCGCGCTCTGCGTCGACAACGCCCGCCGGTACACCCGTGAGCGCACCACGGCCCTGACCCTCCAGGAGAGTCTCCTGCCGAGCGGAGCGTCCCCGCAGTCGGCGGTGGACGTGGCCTGCCGCTATCTGCCCACCGACTCACGGGCCGGCGTCGGCGGCGACTGGTACGACATCATCCCGCTCTCCGGCGCCCGGGTGGGCCTGGTGGTCGGCGACGTGGTCGGCCACGGCATCCAGGCCTCCGCGACCATGGGCAGACTGCGCACCGCGGTGCAGACGCTCGCCGACGTCGACCTTCCCTCCGACGAACTCCTCGCGCACCTCGACGACCTGGTCCTGCGCCTCGGCGGCGACGACGACAACGGCGACCGCACCGGCGCAGGGGCCACCGGGGCGACCTGTCTGTACGCCGTCTACGACCCGGTGTCGCGCATGCTGACCGTCGCCAGCGCCGGCCACCCGCCGCCCGTCCTCGTCCTGCCGGACGGCACCACCACGGTGGTGGACGTCAGCGTCGGCCCGGTGCTGGGGGTGGGCGGCCTGCCCTTCGAGACCACCGAACTCGAACTGCCGGAGGGCAGCCTCGTCGCCCTGTACACGGACGGGCTGGTGGAGGCCGTCGACCGCGACCCGGACGTCGGGACCGCCCGGCTGTGCCAGGCGCTGACCGGCTCGCGGTCCACCCTGGAGGACCGCTGCGACCAGGTGCTCTCCGCCCTGTTGCCGAAGCACCCGAGCGACGACGTCGCCCTGGTGCTGGCGCGCACCAGAGCCCTGGACGCCGACCACGTCAAGGTCTGGGACCTGGCCGCCGACTTCGAGGTCGTCGCCGAGGCCCGCAGACTCGCCGCCGCCCAACTGGACGCCTGGGGGCTGACCGAGGCCGGCTTCGTCACCGAACTGGTCGTCAGCGAACTGGTCACCAACGCGATCCGCTACGGCGCCGACCCGATCCAGCTCCGCCTGATCCATGACCGCACCCTCATCTGCGAGGTCTCCGACGGCAACTCCACCTCACCGCACCTGCGCCGGGCACGCATCTACGACGAGGGCGGCCGGGGCCTGCTCCTGGTCGCCCAGCTCACCACCCGCTGGGGCACCCGGCACACCGCGACCGGCAAGACCATCTGGGCAGAACAGGCGCTGACGCCGACCATGGGTTAGGACAGGCTCTACGGCAGCCTGATCGGCCTGAGTTCCTCGAAGCGGTCGCCCGGGCCGGGATTGCCGGCCGTGGTCTTCCCGCCCAGCTGGGTCAGCACCCCCCACACCGCGTTCAGTCCCGTCGTGACCGCGCCCTCGGCCCAGCCGCCCGTCCAGGACACGTCGTCGCCGGCGAGGTAGATGCCCCGGTGGGCCGGGTCGAAGCCGTCCTGCATGAAGTGGGTGTAGAGACGCTCCTGGTAGCGGTAGTGGCCCGGCAGATTGTCGCTGAAGGCCCCCATGAAGTTCGGGTCGTCCTCCCACGAGATCGTGACGGGGTCGCCGATGATGTGCGAGGCGATGTCGACGTTCGGGTAGATCTGCCTGAGCGAGTGCAGCATCAGCCGGACGCGCTCCTCGACGTCCAGCGGCAGCCACTTCAGCGCGTCGTCGTTCCAGGTGTACGACAGACAGATCAGCGCGGGCTCGTCCGGTCCGTTGTCCAGCAGGTACGTTCCGCGGGTCAGCCGGTCCGTGAGCGTCGTGCTCAGCACGTGCTGCCCGGTCTCGGGGTCGACGTCCTTCCAGAAGGGACGGTCGACCACCACGAACGTCTTCGAGGACTGCATGTAGTGGGTGCGCTCGATCGCCGTCCACAACGAGTGGCTGAACAGCGACTCGTCGGTGTCGATCCGGGCGGACAGCAGCCAGGACTGGCAGGTGGCGACGACCGCCGGGTAGACGGACGTCCGGCCCCACCGGTCGGTGATCTCGATGCCGTCGCCGGGGCCGCCGGGCCCGCCGGACCTGCCGGCGCGCCGGATCCGCTTGACCGCGCCGCGCGGCGCGCCCCCGTGCAGGGAGGCCAGACTGGTGCCCGCCGGCCAGTGCGCGAGTCCCTCGGGGGCGTGCTGCCACAGGCGTTGGGGCAGGAGCTGCGCGCCGCCGAGGATGCGCTGCTGGTCGTCCTCGGCGTCGACGTACACCACCCGCAGGATCTCGAGCATCGAGTCGGGGAAGTTGGTGTCCCAGCCGCCGGTGCCGAACCCGACGAGCCCGAAGGCCTCCCGGTACTCGAACGGCAGCGACGAGAACGCCTTCGACGTGGCCAGGTAGTGCGAGAAGGACACGTCGTCGAAGAGCGGGACCAGCTCGTTCCAGAGCTTCTTGATCGTGGCGTAGTCGCGGTCCGCGACGGCCCGCTGCATGGCGCCGAAGTGGGCGCGCTCCTCCAGACAGTCCCGCCACGCGGCCCCCACGTCGTGGAACATCTGCGGCAGGTCGGCCGGGGACTCCGCGTAGTGCCTGCGGCCCGCTATCTCGATCACGGTGCTGTCGGAGGCCGCGGTGAGCGGGTTGGGGAACGGCTGGGTGTCGAGGCCGAGCAGGTCGACGTAGTGGAAGAACGCCCGCGCCGAGCGGGGGAAGCGCATCCCGCCGAGGTCGGCGACGGGGTGGTCGGCGCCCGGCTGGCGGGCGCCGCGCAGTCTGCCGCCGAGCTGGGCGGACTCGTACACGACCGGCTTCAGGCCGAGCTTCATCAGCTCGTACGCGGCGACGAGCCCGGACATGCCGGCGCCGACGACGGCGACCTCCGTCCCGTGCTGCTCGGCCGGGATCGAGCCGAGGCCGTCGGGGTGGGCCAGGTACTCGTCGTAGGGGAAGGGGAAGTCGGGGACCAGCATGCTGACCCCGGGCGAAGGCGTGTTCACGTGGTGTCCTGAAGGGCTCGTGCCGGGGTGTGATCCGGCGCGGGTCATATGAGCGAGGAGAGGGAGGAGGAGAGGTAGTCGGTGTCGCGGCGCGCGTCGAGCAGGGTGCGGCGGTCCATGTCGGCCACCACCAGCTCCTCGTCGCTCTCGCCGGCGGCGACGCGTCGCCCGTAGGGGTCGCTGAGGCAGCTCAGCCCCGCGAAACCGGGCCCGGCGTGGTTGGCGTAGGCGATGAAGAGCTGGCTCTCCAACGCCCGCGTGGGGACCACCATGCCGGGCACGAGCCGGGTGTCGAACGGCGCCGGCCGCCCGTCGGCGGACGGGCGCAGCGGCACGGCGGTGGGCACGCACAGCAACTCGGCGCCGGAGCGGGCCACCGCGCGGGTGAACTCGGGGAACTCCACGTCGAAGCAGAGGCCGAGCGCCACGTTCACGCCGTGCAGGGGGACGACCCGGGGCCGCTGCCGGCCGGGCGTGAACACCGCGTTCTCCGCCGGGCCGAACAGGTGCGCCTTGTGGTACCTGGTCAGTTCCCGCCCGTCACCGTCGAAGAGCGAGGCGCTGACGAAGCGTTCGCCGTGCTCGTGCTCGTGCTCGTGCTGGTGGTCGTGGGCGTGGTCGTTTTGGTGGTCGACGGTCGAGGCGACGAGGGCCAGACCGGCCGACCGCGCGAGGTCCGCGAGGGCCCGCCGCTGCCGGCGGCCGTCGTCGTCGGCCACGGCCACCGGGTCGTAGCCGCTGACGAACAGCTCCGGGGTCACCAGGAGTTGGACTCCCTGCGACCGGGCGGTGTGCGCCGCCTTCTCGAGGGCCGTGAGGTTGCGCTGCGGGTCGCCGACGACGCCGGTGGCCTGGAGGATTCCCACCCGCAGGCGCGCGGGCTCAGCGGGTGTCATCGAGCGCGCCTGCGCACAGCCGTCGTACGACCTCGGTGAGCACGTCGACTCCGGCGCACAGGTCGGCGTCGTTGGTGTACTCGCCCTCGTGGTGGCTGACGCCCTCGACGCTCGGGACGAACAGCATGACCGTCGGGACGACGTCGTTCATGTTGATGGAGTCGTGCCCGGCCAGCGTGTGCACGGGCCTGCTGGTGAGGCCGAGGGCGTCGGCGCACTCCCGCGCCAGCTCGACGCCGGCGGCCGGATACGGCCGGACGCCCCAGGCGTGCGACCCGCGCACCTCGATCCGGACGGCGACCTCGTCCTCGATCAGCTTGATCCCGTTCTCCAGGAGCTGCTTGGCCTCCGCGAGGACCTCCTCGTCCGCCGAGCGCAGATCCATGGTCAGGTCGACCCGGCGGGCGACGACGACGGGGGAGTTCGGCAGCACCGTGAACTGGCCGACGGAGGTGTGCAGGACACCGGCCGGGTACCGGTCGGCCAGCTCGCGCAGCAGCACCACCAGCCGGGAGGCCCCCAGGACGGCGTCCCGGCGGTCGGCGATGACGGTCGACCCCGTGTGCGCCTGCTCGCCGTGCACGGTGACCGTGAACTTCTCCGCCGCCCAGCAGGAGTCGACGAGCCCGATCGTGGTGCCGGAGTCCTCCAGGGAACGGCCCTGCTCGATGTGGATCTCGGCGCATGCGGCGGGCGCCGGCCCGGTGCCGGTACCGGTGTGCCCGACGGCGGTGAGCGCCTGCGCGACCGTCACCCCGTCCACGTCCTGGGTGGCCAGGGCGTCCGCGGCCGTCATCTTCCCGGTGTACACGGAGCTGCCCATCATGGACGGGGCGAACCGCGACCCCTCCTCGTTGAACCAGTCCACCACCGCCAGGTTGTACTTCGGCAGCTCTCCGGGGACGTGGCCCGAGGCGAGCCGCCGCCCCGCGTGCAGCGCCGCCGCGACACCGTAGGCCCCGTCGAACTTGCCGGCCAGCGGCTGACTGTCCAGATGGGAGCCGACCAGGACGTACGGCGCTCCCGGAGTCCACTCCAGCAGCCCGAAGACGTTGCCGATCGCGTCGGTCTCCACCGTGAACCCGTACTGGCTCAGCAGGGCGGTGAACCACGCCCGCGACTGGGCGTCGGCGGTGGTCGCGGCCTGCCGGTCGACACCGCCGCCCGGGGTCTCGCCGATCCGGCTCAGCGAGCGGAAGTCCCGCAGGAACAGTTCGGAGTCGGTGGCGCCGCCCACCGCGGTGGGGACGTCGGTGCGCTCAATGGCCATGGGGGAGTTCTCCTCGAACATCGAAAGGGGGAAGGGACAGGAGGCGGAACAGGTGGAGTGACTACGAGGCCGGGCCGCTCTCGGACCCGGCGGGGCCGCGGTCGGCCGCGAGAGCGAGGACCCGGCCGCGCACCCCGAACCAGCCCGCCATGAGCGCCGGGACGATGACGAGCAGCGTGCCGACCGTGCACGTCCCCACCGGGTAGTCGAACAGCATCAGCACGAGGACCCCGACCAGGAACAACAGCGTCAGGTACGAGGTCCAGGGGGCGCCGAACAGGCGGAACGCGGGCCGGGCCGCCTTGCCCTGCTGCGACCAGCGGTACAGCCGCAGCTGACACAGCACGATGGTCGCCCACGTACAGAGGATCGCCAGCGCGGTCGCGTTGATCGCGATCTCGAACGCCCGCTCCGGAACGAGGGCGTTGAGGCCCACGCCGAGCAGCGCCAGGAGCGCGGTGAACAGGACGCCGCCGTAGGGCACGCCCTGTCGGCTGAGGCGGCCCATGAAGCGGGGGGCGGTCCCGGAGCGGGACATCGAGCGGTAGATGCGGCCCGTCGAGTACAGACCGGCGTTGAGGCTGGACAGCGCCGCCGTGAGCACCACCAGGTTCATCACCCCGCCCGCGCCGGGCACGCCGATGCTGTTGAAGAACGTCACGAACGGCGACTCCCCGGCCCGGTAGGAGTCGTACGGCAGCAGCAGGGCGAGCAGGGTCGTGGAGCCGACGTAGAACACGGCGATGCGCCAGATGACGGCGTTGACCGCACGTGGCATCACCTTCGCGGGGTTCTCGGCCTCCCCGGCCGCGACGCCGATCAGGTCGATGCCGGCGTACGCGAACACGACGCCCTGCACGATGATCACCGCGGGCAGGAGCCCGTTCGGCAGGACCCCTCCGTGGTCGGCCACCGTGGAGAGCCCGGCGTCCTGTCCGTCGACCGGGAACCCGGCGGCGAGGATCACGGCTCCGGTCACCAGGAAGACCACGATCGCGGCGACCTTGACGAGCGCGAACCAGAACTCCAGTTCGCCGAAGAAGCGGACCGACACGAGGTTCGCGCAGGTGACGACGAGCAGTGCGGTGAGCGCCAGGAGCCACTGGGGGACGCTGCGCAGCGTCGGCCAGTAATGGAAGTACGTGGCGACGGCGGTGATGTCGACGATCGCGGTGAGAGCCCAGGAAATGGAATAGACCCAGCCGGAGACGAAGGCGGCCTTTTCCCCGAAGAACTCACGGGCGTACGAGACGAAAGACCCCGAGTTCGGTCGGTGCAGTACCAGTTCGCCGAGTGCGCGCAGAATGAAGAAGGCGAAGACGCCGCAGAAAGCATAGACGATCGCCAGTGCCGGGCCGGCCGATGCCAACCGGCCGCCGGCGCCCAGAAAGAGACCGGTGCCGATGGCCCCGCCGATGCCGATCATCTGGATCTGACGGTTGGAAAGCCGCTGCTGGTAGCCCGACGAGTCGCCGCCAGAGTCGGCGGGACGTGCGGTCTCTGTGCCCGTTTCGACAGCCACGAGCTCCTCCTATTCTCGGCACCGAAGGGTGCGCACCGGAAGAGTGACAGCGACTGATGGGGCGAACAATGAAAATCTGCACCGTGCGCGATGCCAAAAATTTGGCCTCTGCACAAAGGGGGCCCGGCGATTTCCGTCGAGAGCCGCCGCTACGTAACATCACGGGGCCGTGTGGCACGGTGCACCGGCGGAAAGGGGACGCGCATGGTCGACCACGACACGCGGGCGTGGGACGACGCCGTCGAGCGGACGCGCGGCCGACTGGACGGGCTGGTCGAGCAGTTCCTGGCCCGGGCGATGGCGGACCCCGCGTACGCCGACTCCGCTCTGACGGCGGAGGACCTGCGCCGGACCAGCGTCCAGTCCTTCTCGGCGATCCTCGACAGCCTGCGTTCCGACGGGACCACGGACGCGCTGACCGCCATCGCCGAGTCGCTCGGCACCCGGCGGGCCCGCCAGGCCGTGCCCCTGGACAGCCTGCTGCGTGCCGTCCGGCTCGACTTCACCGTGCTGTGGGACAGCCTGGCGGACCCCTCGGGCGGCGCCGACCCCGCTCTCCTGGTGCGCAACGCCGGGCGGGTGTGGACCACGGTGGACGCCTTCGCGGCCCATGTGCAGGAGCACTACCTCGCGGAACAGGTGGCGATCGAACAGGCCGACGCCGACCTCCAACGGCAGTATCTGTCCCAGCTGTTCGGGCCGACCCGGCCGACCGGGGCTGCGCTGGAGCGGATCGCCGGCGCGCTCCGCATTCCCAAGGCGGGCCGTTTCTGTGTGGCGGCCACGTCCAGGGACGACGGAGTCACCGTCCGCAGAAGACTGCGGGCCCTGACCCGCCGGGACGACGTCTTCCTCACCTACGACATGGGGCACCACACGCTCTTCATCTGGCCGACCGGGCAGAGCGCCCTGGCCGGACTCCCGCCCACGGCCAGGGAGCTGTTCACCGACAGGGCGGTCGCCGTCGCACCGGTGGCCCGAGGACTCGCCCACGTCCGGGAGGCGGCCGCGGCCGCCCGGGAGATCATGACCGACCTGCCGATGGACAGCACGGGCGTCGCGACGCTGTCCGACCGCTGGCGGTCCGTGACCCGGCATCTGCTGGCGGGCGTCGGCTGCGACCTCGGGCAGATCGTTTTCCCGTACCTGGACGGATGCACGGAACTGGAGCGGACGAAGATCCTCGAAACGGTCAGGAAGTACCTCGAGACGGGCAGCCTGGGGGACACCGGTCGTGCGCTGAACTGCCACCGCAACACCGTGCTGAACCGGCTGAACGCGTTCGAGAAATACACCGGGCTCGATGTGCAGCGGCCCGTCGACGCGGCCGCCGTGATCATCGCCCTGGAATAGCCGTCCTGGGAATGGCCGTCCCGGGAATGGTCGTCACGGGAATGGCCGCCGGCGCCCTGGAGCAGCCGTCAGCGCAGGGCCCCCTTGGTGGCGTCGGCGATGAAACCGCGGGCGAAGAAGGTGAACACCAGCACCAGCGGGATGACGGACAGCAGCACCCCCGACATCACCATGCTGTAGTCGGTGGAGTGGCCGGCGTACAGCTGGGCCAGTGCCACCTGGAGGGTGAGGCGGTCGGGGTTGACCAGCATCACCAACGGCAGGATGTAGTCGTTCCAGGCGGCGATGAAGGTGTAGATGCCGAGGAACGCCAGGGCCGGGCGGACACACGGCAGCACCACGTGCCAGTACAGGCGGAAGAACCCGGCGCCCTCGATCCGGGCGGCGTCCAGCAGTTCGTCGGGGACGCTGCTGGTGGTGTACTGACGCATCCAGAAGATGCCGAAGGCGTTGGCCGCGGCGGGCACGATGAGCGCCTTGAGCGTGCCCAGCCAGCCCAGCTGCACCATGATCTCGTACTGCGGGATGATCGCCAGCTGGGTCGGCAGGATGTACATCGCCAGCAGGACGCCGAACAGGAACTTCTTGGCGGGGAAGTCGTACTTGGCGAAGGCGAAGGCCGCCAGGGAGTCGAAGAACAGCACCAGCAGGGTCGTGCAGACCGCCACGACGACGGTGTTGAGCAGCGACCCGACGAAGTCCATCTTCGCGAACAGGTGCTGGATGTTGGTGAGGAGGTGGCCGCCGAACCACAGCTTCGGCGGGTAGCGGTAGATGTCCTGCGAGGTGTTCGTCGCCATGACGACGATCCAGTAGAACGGGAACACCGAGATGACGACACCGGTCATCAGGATCAGATGGACGCTCAGCCCCCGGACGCGCTTTCCGGTCAAGCCGTTCATGGCCGTCGCTCCTTACGCTGCACCAGACGCCAGTTGACGGTGACGATGAGCAGGATCAGCAGGAAGAAGGCCCAGACGATCGCGGCCCCGTAGCCGAAGTCGTTGTTGTCGAAGGCCTGGTGGTAGAAGTACAGCAGCGTGGTCAGGCCCGCCTGGCCCGGTCCGCCGGAGTTGGGGTTGGTGGCCGCCTCGCTGCCGAACAGCACCTGTGGTTCGGTGAAGCTCTGCAGGCCGGTGACGGTGGAGATCACCACGGTGAACAGGATGATGGGCCGCAGCAGCGGGATCGTGATGGAGAAGAAGATCCGCGCCGGGCCGGCCCCGTCCATCCTGGCGGCCTCGTAGACCTCCGAGGGGATCGCCTGGAGGCCGGCCAGATAGATGATGGCGTTGTAGCCGGTCCACTGCCAGGTCATCAGCGCCGCGATCACCAGCTTGATCGTCCACTCGTTGCTCATCCAGGGCACGGCCGACAGGTGCACCGACCTGAGGATGGCGTTGATCAGGCCGAAGTTGTTGCTGAAGATCGCGCCGAAGAAGATCGCGATGGCCACCAGCGAGGTGATGCTGGGGATGAACAGCGCGACCCGGTAGAAGGCCGTGAAACGCCGGGTGGAGTTCACCAGCACCGCGACCACCAGCGCCATGAAGAGCATCGGCACCGTGGACAGCACCCAGATGACGAGGGTGTTGCGGATGGACAGCCAGAACACCGGGTCGTCCCACAGGAAGCGGAACTGCTGGAACCCGACGAAGTGCATGTCCCCGATGCCGTCCCACTTCTGGAACGCCAGGAAGACGGTGTAGAGCACCGGGAAGAGCATGAAGACCGTGAAGATCAGGTAGTACGGCGAGATGGCCAGGTACTGCGGCCAGTGCCGGGCGACCCGGCGGCGCGGCCCGCGCCGGGTCCCGGCCGACACCGGGCGGACCCGACGGCCGGACCGGCCCGGCCGGCCCGGACCGCGCGGGCGGTCCGGGGACGGCCGGCCGACGGGCCCGGTGTCGGATCCGGAGGACGGTCCGGTCGCGGCCGGTCCGGCTACCGGGCTTGACGACATGTCACTTCACTCCCTGCCGCTGGGCGATCTGCTTGGCCTGGCTGACCGCGTCCTTCCAGGCCTGGTCGGGGTCCTTGCCCTTGGCCTCGATGCTGGTCAGCTCGCTGAAGAAGGGCGCCGAGACCGCCGCGTCGGCGGGAGCCTCATAGGTGGCGGAGATCTTCTCGGCCGCCGGACCGAAGATCTCGATGGTCTTCTGGCCGCCGAAGAAAGCGTCGCCGCCGGTCAGCGCCGGCAGCTTGTACGCGGCCGGGGCGGTCGGGAACAGGGCCGCGTCGGTGAAGCCGCGCGCCTGGTTCTCCGGGCTGAGGATCCAGCTGATGATCTTGAAGGCCTCTTCGGGGTTGCCGCAGGTCGCGGGCAGGGCCAGGAAAGACCCGCCGAGGTTGGACGGTCCGCCCGGCAGGCTCGCCACCCGCCACTTGCCCTTGGTGCCCGGGGCGGCGCTCGTGATGTCCAGCGCGTGCCAGGCGGCGCCCAGCTCGGTGCCCAGGGTGCCGCCGCTGATGGCGGCGTTCCAGGTGTTGTCGTTGATCTTGGCGTCGACGCCCAGGGTGTAGGGCTTCACGGCGGTGGTCCAGGCGGTGCGGATGTGGTCCTGATCGCCGATGAACTTGTTGTCCTCGTCGATGAACCGCTGGGTGCCCTGGCCGACGATCATCGAGAACACCGAGCCGATGTTGTTGATCAGCACGGTCTTCGGCACGGCCTTGTGCAGCTCGACGCCGGCCTTGAAGTAGTCGTCCCAGGTGGACAGCTGGGAGGAGACCTCGGCGGGGTCGGTGGGCAGCCCCGCCTTCGCGAAGAGGTCCGCGCGGTAGAACATGGCGCACGGGCCGATGTCGATCGGGAAGCCGATGAGCTTGCCGTCCTGGGTGGTGGCCTGCTTCAGCTTCCATGACAGGTACTGCGGCACGAGCTTGTCCGCGCCGACGGTCTTCAGGTCGATGAAGCGGTCGGCGTTGGGCAGGAACGAGGCGATGTCCTCGCCCTTGATGCCGGTGATGTCCGGCGCGGACTGCGCGGCCCGCAGACCGGTGAGCAGCTTGGTCTTGAAGTCGCCGCCGACCACGGAGGTCTTGAGGCTGATGCCGGAGAAGTGCGTCTTGGCGTCCGCGACGACCTTGTCGCTCAGGCCGCCGGACCAGTACCAGAGCGTCAGGTTCTTGTCGTCCTTGCTGCCGCTCGACCCGGAGCCGCCGCCGCAGGCCGCGGTGGCGCCTGCTGCGGCGGCCGTGAGCACGGCGGCCTGAAGGAATCGTCTGCGGGAAAGGTCCACGGTCTTCTCCTGGTGGTTCGGCATGTCCGGCAAGGACCGGTGAGTCGAGGGAGACGGAGGGGCGAGGGGAGACGGAGGGGCGAGGGGAGACGGAGGGGCGAGGGGAGACGGAGGGGTGAAGGGAGACGGAGGGGTGAAGGGAGACGGAGGGGTGAAGGCAGAGGGCGAGGGAGGGCGTGACAGCGAGGGGCGGGGAAACGTCGGGGCGACGGCGGGGGCGGCGGGGATCCGGGTGGCTGAAGGGCGGCGGTGGCCGAAAAATGCACCTCGTTGCCCGGAACGTGCTGCCCGGAACGTGTGACCTGGCTTTCTCAGACGGTGCCGACGCGTGAATGGCGGCGATGAACGCCGTTGATCCGCTTCGGCCGACCGGAGTGGGGCCCGGGTCCGGCTCGAATTACGCAAGAGAGTGCACCCGGTGCGCGACTTTGACAAGAGTCAAGCGAACATCGAGACATTCATGCGTGACTTTGCTTGAGTTTGGCGAGTTCGCGAGTATGGTCTGCGCCATGCTCCCTGACCGAAGACATGAGCTGATCCTCCGGGCCCTGCGCGCGGACGGTCCCACCAGCGTGATCGCCCTGGCCGAGAAGGTCGGGGCGAGCCCTGCCACGATCCGGCGCGACCTCGTTCAGCTGGAGGAAGAGGGACTGCTCAAACGCGTGTACGGCGGCGCCGTGCCCGTCGTCGGCGAGGACGACCCGTTCGCCGACGTGGCCGCGGTCCGGGTCGAGGCCAAGGACGCCCTGGCCGCCTGGTGCGCAGATCTCGTCAAGGACGGCGAGACGGTCCTGCTCGACATCGGCACCACCGCGCACCGGGTGGCCCGCCATCTGCACGGCCGCTCCCTGACCGTGATCACCAGCAACCTGGCCGTCTACGAGGAGCTCCAGGACGACAAGGCCGTCCAGCTGATCCTGCTCGGCGGAGTGGTCCGGCGCGACTACCGCTCGCTGGTGGGCTTCCTCACCGAGGACAACCTGCGACAGATCCACGCCGACCGGCTGTTCCTGGGCACCAGCGGGATCCGCCCCGACGGCCAGGTGCTGGACACCACCGCCGTCGAGGTCCCCGTCAAGCGGGCGATGATCGCCGCCAGCGCCCAGGTGATCCTGCTGGCGGACGCGGGCAAGTTCCCCGGCACCGGAATGGCCCGGGTGTGCGGGCCGGACGAGCTCGACGTGGTGGTCACCAACGCCCCGGGGGACGAGAAGACCTGTAACCGACTGCGTGAGGCGGGAGTTGAGGTGGTCGAAGTATGAGACTCACGATCCTGGGCGGCGGCGGATTCCGCGTCCCGCTGGTCTACCGGGCGCTGCTGGCCGACCACGGCCCTGGACGCGTCACCGACGTGACCCTGTACGACCTGGACGCCTCCCGGCTGACCACCATCCGCAAGGTCCTCGCCGACCAGGCCGCCGGACACCGCGACCCGCCCGCCGTCACCGTCACCACCGACCTCGACGAGGCGGTCACGGGAGCCGACTTCGTGTTCTCGGCCATCCGGGTCGGCGGGCTCGCCGGGCGCGCGGCGGACGAGCGGATCGCCCTGGAGCTGGGAGTGCTGGGCCAGGAGACCGTCGGCGCGGGCGGCATCTCCTACGGGCTGCGCACCGTCCCCGAAGCGCTCGCCATCGCCCGCCGTATCGCCGCCCTGGCGCCCGACGCCTGGGTCATCAACTTCACCAACCCGGCCGGCCTGGTCACCGAGGCCATGACCGCCCACCTCGGCGACCGTGTGATCGGGATCTGCGACTCCCCGGTGGGCCTCGGCCGCCGGGTGGCCGGCGCGCTCGGCGCCGACCCCGCCCGCACCCGCCTGGACTACGTGGGCCTGAACCACCTGGGCTGGCTGTGCGGCCTGTACGCGGACGGCCGGGACCTGCTGCCGTCCCTGTTCGAGAACGAGGCGGCCCTGACCTCCTTCGAGGAGGGCAAACTCTTCGGCGCCGACCTACTGCGCACACTCGGCGCGCTGCCCAACGAGTACCTGCACTACTACTACTTCAACCGCGAGTCGGTCGACTCCGCACGCGCCGCCGAACAGACCCGCGGCGCCTTCCTCCACTCCCAACAGCAACGCTTCTACGACGCGTTGGGCACGGAGTCCTTGAGCACGGGCTCCGGGGGCGGCTCCGACGGCGGTCCGTCCGCACCCCGCACCGCCTGGAACGCCTGGGACGCCACCCGCCTGGAGCGCGAGACGACCTACATGGCCGAGAACCGCGAGGCCGTCGGCATGGGCGAACGGGACTCCTGCGACCTGGAGTCCGGCGGCTACGAGCAGGTGGCCCTCTCCCTCATGCGGGCCATCGCCCTGGACGAGCGCGCCACCCTCATCCTCAACGTCCGCAACCGCGGCCGGATCCCCACCCTCGACGACGACGCCGTCATCGAGGTCCCCTGCCACGTGGACGCCAACGGGGCCCGCCCCATCGCCGGAGCCCCGCTGCCCGACCACGGCAAGGGCCTGGTGTGCGCGGTCAAGGCGGTCGAACGCGCGGTGATCCACGCCGCCACCACCGCCGACCGCACCCACGCCGTCAAGGCGCTGACCATCCACCCGCTGATCGACTCGTACACCGTCGCGAAGCGCCTGCTGGCCGCCTACCAGCACCACTTCCCCCAACTCGCCTATCTGGGCGGCTGAGCGACTGGGCCGCTGGGCAGCCGGGTAGCCGGGCAGCGTTCTCCAGCCGCCGGCGACCGTCCGGTCTTGACCCTCACGCGGCTGGAACCTGGACGATCGCGCCGTACGACACACAGCGACTCCTCTCGGAGGCATCCGTCATGCTGCGCGGCAAGGGCATCCACTACGACACCGGCACCTTCCCCGACGGCGACACCTCGCGCCCCGTCTTCGACCCCCGGGACGTCGAACGGGACATGCGGGTCGTCGCGGAGGACCTGCACTGCACCGCGGTCCGCATCACCGGCGGCGACCCGGACCGGATCGAGACCACGGCACGATACGCGGCGGAGGCGGGACTGGAGGTCTGGTTCTCGCCGTTCCCCTGCGAGCTGACGGACACGGAGATGCTGCCGCTGTTCGCCGACTGCGCCGAGCGTGCGCAGCGGCTGCGCCGCGACGGCGCCGAGGTCGTCCTCGTCACCGGCTGCGAACTCAGCCTGTTCGCCCGCGGCTACCTGCCAGGCGACACCTTCGCCGAACGCGTCCCGGTCCTGGCGGGCCCCGGCCGCGAAGCCGCGCTCCAGGGCATCCCCGACAAGGTCAACGTCTTCCTGAGCGAGGTCGTCGACACCGTACGGCCCCTCTTCGGCGGTCGCGTGAGCTATGCCTCCTGCCCTCTGGACGGCGTGGACTGGACCCCGTTCGACATCGTGGGCCTGGACGCCTTCCGAGGCCTGCGCAACGCTCCCACCTACCGCGACGACCTGCGCAAGGAGTTCGCCCACGGCAAGCCCGTCGCCGTCATGGAGGTCGGCTGCTGCACCTACCGGGGCGCGGGCGACTACGGCGGCGCCGGCTGGTACATGGCCAAGGAGGCCGACGGCGTCACCCTCAAGCCCGACCTGGTGCGCGACGAGGGCGAACAGGTCCGCTACCTCGACGACCTCATGACCGTCTTCGAGGAGGAGGACGTCGACTCCGTCTTCTGGTTCAGCTTCGCCGGCTTCGCCACACCCCACCGCACGACGGGACCGGACGAGGACATGGCCTCCTACGGCATCGTCAAGATCCTCGACGAGCACAGCGGCCACCCCGCCGGCCCGCGTGCCTACCCGGACATGCCCTGGGAACCGAAGGAGGCGTTCCACGCACTCGCCCGCCGCTACGGGGCGCCCTAGAAGCAGGGCCGCGCACGGGCCCCTCGACGGTGCGCCGCCGGATCGGACGGTGACCTGGGCGTGTCCTGATCGTTCCAGTGGTGGTGGCCGGCGCAGCGGGCCCGGAATCGTACGGTGGGCCCCGCGTGCCGGGGTCGGGGAGGCTCGACGATGTGTGGGCTGGTCGGCTATGCCGGGTTCGCGGGCGGTGCGCCCCGGGGGACAGCGGACACCTCGCTCAAGGCGATGACCGAGACCTTGGCGTGCCGTGGCCCCGACGCGTCGGCCGTGTGGGCCGAGCAGGCGGCGGGGTTGGGCCACACCCGACTGGCCGTCGTCGACCTGATCGGAGGCCGGCAACCGCTGCTCCTCGAGCGCGACGGGAGCACGGTGCTGGCGGTGGCGTTCACCGGCGAGGTCTACAACCACGCCCGGCTGCGTACGGAACTGGCCGCGCTGGGGCACCGGTTCTCCACCCGCGGCGACAGCGAGGTGGTGCTGCGCGCCGTCGACGCCTGGGGCGAGCAGGCGCCGTCCCGGCTGGAGGGCATGTTCGCCTATGTCGCCTGGGAGCCCGGCCCCAGGCGGCTGACACTGGTGCGGGACCGGTTCGGAATCAAGCCCCTGTGCTACGCGCACCTCGACGACGCGGTGGTCTTCGCCTCCGAGCCCAAGGCCGTGCTGGCGCACCCGGCGGTGACCGCGCGGCTGGATCTGGACGGGCTGCGGGAACTGCTGCTGTCCGCCCACCCGATGATCAAGACGCCCGGACGCAGCGCCTTCGCGGGACTGCGCGAGGTCGCCCCGGGCACCGTGGTCACCATGACCCCGCAGGGCGTGCGCGCCCGCCGCTACTGGTCGTTGGACCCGGCCGAGCACGGCGACGACCTGCCCGCCACGGTGGCCCGGGTGCGCCGACTGCTGGAGGAGTCCGTCACCGGGCAGCTGACGGCCGACGTGCCGGTGAGCGTGCTGCTGTCCGGCGGACTGGACTCCAGCGCGATCGCGGCGCTGGCGCGTCCGGCGGCCGGGACCCTGCGCACCCTGTCGGTGGACCTCGGCGAGAGGGCCTCGGGCCAGGACGCCATGCGGCGCGACCCGGACGGCCCCTACGCCGACCTGATGGCGGCCCACCTGGGCAGCGCCCACCGCCGGGTGCGCCTGGACGCCGACGCCTTGGCCGACCCCGCCCGGCGCGCCCACGTCGGCCGGCTGCGCGACGGGCTGACGCTGGGGGACTTCGACACCTCGCTGCTGGAGCTGTACCGCGCGGTGCGCGAGCACTTCCCCGTCACCCTGGCCGGCGACGGGGCCGACGAGCTCTTCGGCGGATACCGCTGGTTCACGCCCGAGGCAGCGGCAGCGGAATCCTTTCCCTGGGACCACGTGCTCGAGCGCGCCGACCTGACCCGGCTGCTCGATCCGACCCTGGCCGCCGCCCTGGACCTGCCCGCACACCGTGCCGCACTCCACCGGGCCGCCTGCGCCGAGATCGAACACCTGCCCGGCACCGCGCCCGCCGAGGCGGCGCTGCGCCGCGACAGCCACCTCAACCTGACCCGGTTCCTGCCCTGCCTCCTGGACCGCGCCGACCGCCTCGGCATGGGCGTCGGCCTGGAGGTCCGGGTGCCGTTCCTGGACCACCGCCTCGTCGAGTACGTCTTCAACATCCCCTGGGCCATGAAGACCTTCGACGGTCGTGAGAAGAGCCTGCTGCGCGCCGCCGTCGCCGATCTGCTTCCCGCATCGGTGCTGGCCCGCCGCAAGAGCCCCTACCCCATGGTCCGCGACCCCGCCTACCGCGCCGCCCTGACCGCGCAGGTCGCCCGACTCCTGGACGACGGCAGCCCGGCAGTCGACCTGCTGGACACCGCCGCCGTACGCCGTCTGCTGCTGGAGCCCACCGGAGGGAGACGATTCCCCCGCGAGGGACTGGAACTCGTCCTGGACCTCGACCAGTGGCTGCGCACCCACCGCCCCGCCCTCCACCTGTGACCGCCCGCCATCCCCGACGCCCCGTCACCGCCCCCCCGCTCCCGACACCTCCCAGGACTCCGCCATGCAGCGCGCCGTGATCACCTCAGCCGTCCGCACGCCCATCGGACGCGCCCACAAGGGCGCCCTGGCCACCGTCCGCCCCGACGACCTGCTGGCGGCCACCGTCGCCGAAGCCCTCGCCCGCACCCCCGGCCTGCCCGCGAGCAGCGTCGAGGACCTGGTCGTGGGCTGCGCCCTGCCCGGCGGCGAGCAGGGCTTCAACATCGCCCGGATCGCCGCCGTCCTGCTCGGCTGGGACCAGGTGCCCGGCCTGACCGTCAACCGCTTCTGCACCTCCTCCCTACAGGCGATCCGCATCGCCGCCCAGGCCGTGCGCTGCGGCGACGCCGACGTCGTCATCGCCGCCGGGGTCGAGTCGCAGTCCCGGCTGGCGCACGGCAGCTCCGACACCTGGCCCAACACCGAGAACCCGGCGTTCCGGGCCGCCGGGCAGCGCACCCGGCACCGCGCGCAGGCCGGCGCGGGGATCTGGAGCGACCCCCGTGGACAGGGTGGGCGTCCGGACCCGTACATCCCGGTGGGACTGGCCGCCGAGAACACCGCCGATCTGTACGGCATCACCCGCGCCGACATGGACGCCTACGCCGTCCGCTCCCACCGGCTCACCCAACAGGCCCTCGACGAGGGCTTCCACTTCGGCGACATCGTGCCGATCAAGATCCCGGACGGCGCCACCGCGACCGCCGACGACTGCCCGCGCACAGGGGTCACCCGGCAGAGCCTCGCCGCCCTGCCGCCACGGTTCCGCTCCGACGGCGGGGTCACCGCGGGCAACAGCGCCCCGTTGTCCGACGGAGCCGCAGCGGTCGTCGTCATGTCCGAGACCTATGCCCGCGCCCACGGGCACACCCCGCTCGCCCGCGTCCTGGCCACCGCCGTGAGCGCCGGCACCCCCGAGACCGAGGGCCCGGTCCCCGTCGCCGCGACCCGCGCCGTCCTGGCCCGGGCCGGCCTGTCCCTGGCGGACGTCGGCACCGTCGCCGGCAACGAGCCCTTCGCCGCGCAGATCCTGGCCTACTGCGCCGAACTGGCCCTGGACCCCGAGCGCATGAACCCCCACGGCGGCTCGATCGCCCTGGGCGAGCCCTACGGCGCGGCCGGCGCCCGCCTGACCACCACCGCGCTCACCACCCTGCGCCACGACGATCTCGGCACCGCCCTGGTCAGCGTCGTCGCGGCAGGCGGCCAGGGCATGGCGATGCTCCTGGAACGCACGTCCTAGGAACGCATCCAGTGGAAACGCATCCAGTGGGAACGCACCTCGTAGATCTTGTCGAGAATCAGTTCGGTTGAATCATTAATCCATCAAGATGTTGACTTTCGGCTGGATGAACCAGAGGATCTCGGAGGTGACGCACTCCGCCCCCGGGCCTGCCGACCCGGTCCTCCCCACCACGCTCGACGAGGCGGCCCACCGCTGTCTCGTCGCGGGCTTCGACGGGACGACGACCGTCCCCGACCCCCTGAAGCGGCTCGTCGACCGCGGGCTGGGCGGGGTCATCCTGTTCACCCGCAACGTCCGCGACGCCGACCAGGTCCGCGAACTCACCGGCACGCTGCGGGCGTTGCGCCCGGACCTGCTGATCGCCATCGACAACGAGGGCGGCGGCATCGGCCATCTGGTCGCCGCGGGCGCCCCCGAGGCGCCCGGCTCCTGGGCGCTCGGCGTCGCCGACGACCCCGCGCTCACCGCCGCGTGCGCCGACGCCCTGGCCGGACATCTGCTCTCGCTGGGCATCACCGTCTCCTACGCTCCCGTCGCCGACGTCCAGAGCCGGCCCGAGAACCCGATCGTGCGCACCCGCGCCTTCGGCGCCGACCCCGATTTGGTCTCCCGGCACCTGCGCGCCTGGATCGCGGCCACCGAGGCACGCGGTGTGGCCTCCTGCGCCAAGCACTTCCCCGGCCACGGGGGCACCGTGACCGACAGCCACCACGAACTCGCGGTCGACCCGCGGCCGTACGACCGGCTCGACCTCGCCCCCTTCCGGGCGGCCGTCGACGCGGGCGTGCCCATGCTGATGAGCGCCCATGTCGTCTTCCCGGCCCTCGACCCGGACCGGCCCGCCACCCTCAGTCCGGGCATCCTCTCGGAGCTGCTGCGGGGCGAGCTCGGCTTCGACGGCGTTCTGGTGAGCGACGCGCTGGAGATGAAGGCCATCGCCGACCGCTACGGCGAGGCGGCCGGCGCCCGTCTCGCGCTCGCCGCCGGAGCGGACCAGGTCATCGTCGCCGTGCCGGATCTGGAGGTCACCCTCGCCTGCCGGGACGCCGTGCTTCACGCCCTGCGGGCGGGCGAACTGGCTCCGCGGCGCGTGACCGAGGCAGCGGAGCGGGTACGGCGGCTCGCGCTGCGGTACGCGACGCCGTACCGGCCGGGTGTCGTCGCCGCGTGGGACGCGCGGGCCGGGCTGACGGCGGCGCGCCGGGCCGTACGGAGCGGGGGGCCGTTGCCGGCGTCGGCGCCGGGCGCCCATGTCGTCGACTGCTTCCCGCCCCCGCACCCCGCCCTCAACTGGGGCGGCGAGGACCTCCTGACGGAGCTGCGCGCCCTCGACCCGACGGTCACGGGGACGACGGTCGCCGGGGAGCCGGGGGATGTCGGGGCCGTTGTGGGGGAGGTGTTGCGGGCTGCGGTGGGGCGGCCGTTGGTCGTCGCCGTGTGCGATGCCGAACTGCATCCCTGGCAGGGGCGCCTGCGCGACGCGCTCCTCGCCGCACGACCGGACGCGCTGCCGGTCTCCACCGGGTTGCCGGAGCCGGGCGGCGCGGTGTGTGCGTACGGGAGGGGGCGGGTCAACCTGCGGGCGGTGGCGGAGGCGTTGACAGGGCGGACGTTCTGACGAACCTCCGCCCTTCCCCCCGCTTCACGCCGCCTCGATCGGCTCCGTGATGCCCCTCCCCTTCAGGTACGCCGTGTCCTGCGCGTGCTCCGCCAGGACCACCGCCGGGCGGGCGCCCTCCTGGCGCAGGCGCATCCAGGCCTCGAAGAAGGCGCCGCCCGGGCCGGAGGTCGAGCGGGTGGACGGGGTGCAGTCCAGGACCAGGGCCGTCGTACGGGGAGCGGGTGGGGCGGCGGCCGTACGCAGCTCGGCCACCGTCGTCGACAAGGCGTCGGCGATCGGCTTGGGGCGGCCCGTGGAGTCGAACAGACCCAGGGTGTACTCGAGTTCCGGGAAGTCGGCCAGGGAGCGGTCGACGTCGTGGGAGCACCACCAGGTGACGCCCCACAGCCGTGCGCAGTCGGCCGCGTTGCGCAGCGTCGCGCGGGCGAAGTCGGGGGCGTCGGCCGCCGGGATGTGCGGCTCGGGGGCCCCGGTCTCCTGGACCCAGACCGGGCGGGACGGGTCGGTGGCGTAGGCCGCGGCCAGCTCCGTGCCGTACTCCGCGAGGTGGTGCACCTGCGGCGAGCGCGGGCCGTAGCGGCGGGCGCAGTCGGCGGAGAACACCCAGGGGTGGACGGTGGTCAGGTCGCCCTTGCGGGCCGAGGCCTCCGGGGTGAAGGGGTGGTCGTCGCCGTACCAGGCGGCGTCGTACGCCGAGTGCGTGACCAGTGCGCCGCCCGCGCCCAGCCCGTCCCGCGCGGCGGTCAGCAGGGTGTCCAGGTAGTGGTCCACCTCGGGCACGGACACCGGGTTGTGCTCGACCAGGTTGTTGAGCTCGTTGCCGAGCTGGAGGCCGATGAGGTGGGGGCGGCCGGACAGGGCGCGGCCCAGGGTCCGCAGCAGCAGTGCCTGGGCCTCGATCGCCTCGGGGTCGGTGAACACGTTGCGGTGGTGCCAGCTGCGCGTCCACTCCGGGTAGAAGTCGAAGCTCGACAGATGGCCCTGGACGCCGTCCACGAGGACGTCGAGGCCGCACTCGCCCGCCAGGTCCACCAGTCGGACGAGCTGGTCCACGGCCGAGGCGCGGACGAGGGTGCGGTTGGGCTGGAGCAGGGGCCACAGGTGGAAGACGCGGACGTGGTCGAGGCCCAGCCCGGCGATCTGCGCCAGGTCCTCGCGCGCGAGCCCGGGGTCGAAGTCGTGCCAGGCGTGGAACCAGCCCCGGCGTGGGGTGTAGTTGACCCCGAAGCGGAGTGCGGGCGCGGGCGGGAGCGTGTCGATGGTGTCCTCCGGACGCAGACGGACCTTGTCTTCGGCGAATGTATCAACCACCATGGACGGCAATGAATAGTGATTTGAACCCGACCTCCTCGGCTTCCCTGGCTTCCTCGGCTTCCCCGGCCTTCGTGGTCGGCCTCGACGCCGGCGGCACCCGAACCCGTGCCGTCCTGGCGGACCTGGACGACGGACGTCCCCGGGGCGAGGGCACGGCCGGTCCGGGCAACGCGCTCACCGTGCCCGGTCCGGAGCTCGCCGACCACCTCGCCGAGGCTCTCGCGCACGCCGTGCCCGAACCGCTGCGCGGCCGGGTCGTCGCGGTGGCGGGCGGTTTCGCCGGCGCCGGACACCAGGGCCAGGGCGCCGACGAGCCCGGCCGGGTGCGGGCCCGCACGGCCCTGTCCGCAGCGCTCGCCCGGCTGGGCGTCACCGCGGCCACGGTCGGCGTGCACAGCGACATCGAGACCACGTTCGCCACCGCCCCCGGCCACCCCGCCGACGGCCTGGTCCTGGTGGCCGGCACCGGCGCGGTCGCGGCCCGGATCGCCGCCCGGACGCCGGCCGCGACCTCCGGCGGCGACGGCTGGCTCCTCGGCGACGACGGCAGCGGCTTCTGGATGGGCCGCGCTGCCGTACGCGCGGCCCTGCGGGCGGCCGACGGCCGGGGCGCGCCCACCGCACTCGTCCTCGCGGTCGGCCGGGAACTCGGACTCCCGCCGGGAGTCCTCCCCCCGGAGGGCTACGGCGTCACGGACACCGTCCGCTGGAGCGCCGCCCTGCGCACCGCCTACCGCGCGCACCTGCTGCCCGCCGTCATGGACCGGCCGCCCGTCCGGCTGGCCGACCACGCGCCGCTGGTCGTCCGCGCCGCCGAGGACAAGGACGCCGTCGCCGCGGAGATCCTGGCGGAGGCCGCCCGCAGGCTGGCCGGGACCGTGACGGCCCTGGGGCCGCGCCCGGGCGAACCCCTGGTCGTCACCGGCGGTCTGCTCGCCCCGCACGGCCCCCTGCTGACCCCCCTGACCGAACGCCTGGCCCACCTCGCGCTCACCGTCACCCCGGTGTCGGACGGCTCCCCGGGCGCCGTGGCCCTGGCCCGTCTCGCCCACGGCGCCGACCGCTGACGCACCCCACGCCCCGCGCACCCCACGCCCCGTACCGCCCCGCACAAGGACGCCCCATGCCCCCTCAGGAGCACCCGCTCGCCCCGGCCGTCGTCCCCGCGTACCTCGACCCGGCGGCCCCCCTCGACACCCGCGTCGCCGATCTCCTCTCCCGGATGACCCTGCGCGAGAAGGTCGGTCAGCTCAACCAGCGGATGTACGGCTGGGACGCCTACCGTCGCACCCCGGACGGGGACTTCGAGCTCACCGAGGCCCTGTACGCCGAGACCGAGCGCTTCGCAGGGCTCGGCGCCCTCTACGGGCTGATGCGCGCGGACGCCTGGTCCGGCGTCGGACACGGTGAAGGACCAGGCGCCCAGGACGGCGCCGGCCTCGCCGACCTGGTCCAGCGGCACGTCCTGGAGCACAGCCGGCTCCGTGTCCCCGCCCTGTTCGTCGAGGAGGTGCCGCACGGCCATATGGCCCTCGACGGCACGGTCCTCCCCGTCAACCTGGCTGTCGGCGCCACCTGGGACCCTGGCCTGTACGAGCGGGCCGCCGCCCACGCCGCCGCCGAACTGCGGGCCCGCGGCGGGCATGTCGCCCTCGTCTCGGCCCTCGACATCGCCCGCGATCCCCGCTGGGGCCGCACCGAGGAGTGCTACGGCGAGGACCCCCACCTCGCGGCCCGGCTGACGGAGGCGCTGGTCCGGGGCATGCAGGGCACGGGGGAGGTCTTCGCCGCCGACAAGGCCCCGGTCGTCCTCAAGCACTTCGCCGGGCAGGGAGCCACGGTCGGCGGCCGCAACTCCGCCGAGTCCGAGCTCGGGCTCCGTGAACTCCACGAGATCCACCTCCCCGCCGCCCGTGCCGGAATCCGCGCCGGGGCCGTCGCCGTCATGTCCGCGTACAACGAGGTCGACGGCGTGCCCTGCTCCGGCAACCGTGCCCTCCTCACCGGTCTCCTGCGGGACCGCTGGGGTTTCGAGGGCCTGGTCATGGCCGACGGCCTGGCCGTGGACCGGCTGGCCCGCCTCACCGGCGACCCGGTCTCGGCTGGCGCCCTCGCGCTCAACGCCGGTGTCGACCTGAGCCTCTGGGACGAGGGCTTCACACATCTGGAGGAGGCGGTCGAACGCGGACTGGTGCGCGAGGAGACCCTCGACACCGCCGTGGCCCGCGTCCTCCGCCTGAAGTTCCGTCTCGGGCTGTTCGAACAGCCCTACAGCACCGGCGAGTTGCCATCCGCCGAGCGGGGCAGGGACCTGAGCACCGCGCTCGCCCGCGCCGCGGTCACCCTCCTCCACAACGACGGCGGTGTCCTGCCCGTCCCGGCGACCGTCTCCCGTATCGCCGTCATCGGACCCCAATCCGCCACCGTTGTCCACCAGTTGGGCGACTACACGGCACCGCAGCGCCCCGGCGTCGGCAGCAGCGTCCTCGACGGTCTGCGCCGGCTCGCCCCGCCCGGCTTCGACGTCCGGCACGCCCGCGGCTGCGCGCTCACCGGCGACGACCTCTCCGGCATCCCCGAGGCGGTCGCCGAGGCCGCCGCCTGCGACCTGGCCGTGCTGGTGCTGGGCGGCAGCAGCGCCCGTACCCCCGACACGGAGTTCGACGCCAACGGGGCCGCGCGGACGGTCGTGTCGGAGATGACCTGCGGCGAGGGCGTCGACCTCGCCGGGCTGCGGCTGGGGGAGGCCCAGCACGCGCTGCTGGACGCGGTCACGGCCACCGGCACGCCCACCGCCGTCGTCCTCGTCCAGGGCCGACCGCACGCCGTCCCGGAGGCGGCGGACCGCGCCGCCGCGCTGCTCACCGCCTGGTATCCGGGCCCCTGGGGCGGCGACGCGGTCGCCGAGGTGCTCCTCGGGCTCACCGACCCCGCCGGCCGCCTCCCCGTCTCCATGCCGCGCTCGGCGGCCCAACTCCCCGTCTACTACAACCACAAGGACACCGAGTACGGACGTTACGTCGACGAGAGCGCCGAGCCGCTCTTCTCCTTCGGGCACGGGCTGTCGTACACGACCTTCGCGTACGGCGAGCCCCGCGTGGCCGGGCGGACCGTCGAGGTCGACGTCGTCAACACAGGGGAGCGGCACGGGCGTACCGTCGTCCAGCTGTACATCCGCCGGCTGCGCACCCCCACCTGGCCGCGCACCCTCGAACTGTGCGCGTTCGAGGGTGTCGCTCTCGCTCCCGGCCAGTGCCGTACGGTCGGCATGCGGCTCGCCGCCGACCTCGGCGCGGTCGAGATCCGGGTCGCCGCGTCGGCGCGCGAGGCGCAGACCGCCGTACCGCTGGTGTTCGATCAGAGCTTCACGGCCCCCGCCGACACCCCCTTGTAGAACCACCGCTGCGTGATGACGAACAGCACCAGCACCGGGATCACGGAGATCACCGAGCCGGCCATCACCACCCGCTGGTCGTAGCCGAACGACGAGCTCTGCAGCCGGGAGAGACCCAGGGTCAGCGTCATGTGGTCCTCGGAGCGCAGCACGATCAGCGGCCAGAGGAAGTCGTCCCAGGCGCTGATGAACGTGTTGACGGTGACCACCAGGATCGCGCCCCAGGCGGACGGCAGATACAGGTACCGGAAGCGCTGCCACTCGCCCGCCCCGTCGAGCATCGCCGAGTCCTCGATCTCGCGGGGCACCGCCAGGAACGCGCCGCGCATCAGCAGGACGTTGATGGCCCCGACGAACCCGGGCAGCCAGACGCCGACCAGGTTGTCGACCAGGCCCAGGTCGCGGATGCTCAGGAACAGCGACACCATGATCGACTCGAAGGGGAACATCATGGAGGCGACCAGCACCACCCAGACCGCCTTGCGGCCCTTCCAGCCGGGCTTGGAGAGCATGTAGCCGGCCGTGGTGGAGAACAGCAGCTGGCTGGCGATCGACAGGACGACCACCAGCACGCTGTTCCTGATGTACGTGGCCACCGGCACCTGTTCGAAGACCTGCCGGTAGGCCCGGAGCGTCGGATGGTGCGGCAGCAGCGAGGCGTTCGCCCCGAAGACGTCCTCGCCGGCGCTCTTCAGCGAGGCGAGCAGCTGCCAGACCAGCGGGCCGACGGTGAGGCCGAGCACGAGGAGCAACAGCAGGTAGCGGACGACCAGTTCGCGGGGGCGGCCGTAGTCCCGCCAGCGCGGGAGCGGGCGCCGGGGCTTCTCCACGGCGGTCGTCATGACTCGTCCTCCTTGGTCACGCGCTGTGCCAGCAGGGTCAGCCCCAGCGTCAGCGCGAACAGGGCCACACTGACCGCCGAGCCGTACCCGGCGTTCCCGGTGAGCGGGTCCAGGCCGACGTCCCGGATGTAGAAGGGCAGGGTGCGGTCGGCGCCGCCGGGGCCGCCCGTGGAGCCGCCCAGCATGTAGATCTCGGTGAACACCCGCAGCGAGCCGATGCCGGTGAGCGTGCCGACCAGCATCATGGCCTGCCGCACGCCCGGCACGGTGATGTGCCAGAAGCGGCGGGCCGCGCCGGCGCCGTCCATGGACGCGGCCTCGTGCAGTTCCTTCGGCACGTTCCCGAGCGCGGCCAGGTAGAAGATCATGTACCAGCCGAGCCCCTTCCACAGCGTCAGGCCCATCGCGGACAGCAGGATCAGCCAGGAGTCGGACAGGAAGGGGACGGCGTCCTTGATCAGATGGGCCTTCTCCAGCCAGGTGTTGATCAGCCCGTCGTCGGCCAGCAGCCACTGCCAGCTCAGTCCCACGACCACGCTGGAGGCGAGGACGGGGGTGTAGAAGGCGGAGCGGAAGAAGCCGATGCCAGGCAGGTTCTTCTCCACCAGGACGGCCAGCAGCAACGGCAGCAGCACCATCAGCGGGACCACGATCACCGCGTACAGCACGCTGTTGCGGGTGGCGAGCCAGAAGTCGGAGTCGCCCAGCATCCGGCTGTAGTTGTCGAAGCCCACGAAGGACGCGGCCCCGCCGAGCGGCTTGGCGTCGGTGAAGGACAGCAGGAGGGTGTTGAAGAAGGGGAACACCCCGAAGATCACCGCGCACGCGACCGCGGGGGCGGTCCACAGCCAGGGCAGCCACCAACGGCGGTACAGCGCCGCTCCGTTGGCGCCGGGAGCGGGGCCGGGCAGCAGGGCCCGGCCGAGGCGTCGTATGCGGGACGGGGCCGGGCCCGGCGCCGCGGCTGTGCACGGCGCACCGGACACGGACACCGGGTTCGCGGTCTCGGTCGCCACCGTCAGCCTGCCTGCTTCAGCAGCTCGTTCGCCTTCGACTGGGCGTCCTTGACGGCCTGTGCGGGGCTCTTCTTGCCCTGCATGGCCAGTTGCACCTGGGCCACGATGGCGTTCTGCACGGCCGGGGAGAGGTTGGTCTGGTAGGCGGTGGTGGTCTTCAGCTGCTCGGCGACGAGCTTGCGGGCCGCGGAGAAGGGGTCGCTGCCGGTGACCTTCTGGAAGAACGGGTCGTTCAGGGAGGTCGTGGTCGTCGGGAAGATGACGACGGCCGGGTCCTTGCACCAGGCCGTCTGGTTCTCGGCGTTGGTGAGGAACTCGGCGAACGAGAGGGCGGCGGAGGCGTTCTTGCTGGTCGCCGCGACCGAGATGTACTGCGGGGCGGCGGTGGTGTGGCCGAGCTGGTCGAAGGGCTGCTGGCCGACGCCGGTCTTGGTGTACACCGACGGGCTGTTCTGCTTGACGAAGCGCACGAAACTCGGGTTGGTCGAGCCGTAGGCGACCTTGCCCTGGCTGTAGAGCGTGGAGGGGTCGTTGCTGGAGGACAGCGAGTCCTTCGGCATCGCGCCCTCCTTGTACAGCTTCGCCATCCAGGCGACCCACTGCGTGGTCCTCGGGTCGTCGCCGAAGACGGCCGTCTTGCCGTCGTCGGTCAGGATCTTGACGTTCATCTGGTCCCAGTCGGCCGGGATCCGCCAGATCGGGTTGGCCATCGTCGCGTAGTACGTGCCGTCGGACGTCTTGGCGATCTTCTCGTAGTCGGCGAACAGCCCGAACAGGGTCGTCGGCGGCTTGTCCGGGTCGATCCCGGACTTCTTCAGCAGGTCGGTGTTGTACGTCAGGAGGATGCCGCCGGTGTACCAGGGGAGCGCGGTGTGCAGCGGCATGCCCGAAGCGTCCTTGAAGGTGCTGGAGTTCCAGAAGGCCGGCACGAAGGGCTTCGAGGCGTCGGGGTCCTTCACGCCCACGTTGAGCAGGTAGCCGGCCTTGGTGAGAGCCGTCGCCGTCTCGGAGTTGAGGTTGAGCACGTCCGGCAGCGTGCAGGCCTGGGCGTCGGCGACGGTGCGCTGGGTGAAGGTGTTGTCGCCGGGGTCGTCGATCCACTTGACCGAGGCGCCGGGGTGGGCCTTCTCGAAGTCCTTGATCACTCCGTTGAAGAAGTCGCCGAAGTCTTTCTTGAGGTTGGTCGTCTGGAAGGTGATCTTCCCTTTGACGTCCCCGGTGAGCTTCCCGGAGCCGACGTTGCCCTTGTCGACCTTGCAGCCGCCGGCCGTGGCGTCCCCGCTGCCGGAGCTGCCCGACAGACCGCAGCCGGCGGCGGTCAGGGCCAGGGCGATGACGCCCGCCACGGTTCCGGTCAGTCTTCCCGCATGCATGGTGCCTCCTGCGATCCGTCAGCGGCCGCTTCGGGCCGCCGGCCCGAGCTGCCGCCCGAGTTGCTGGTTCAAATCACCAACTTGGACTTCGATTGATGAAAAGGTGGACCAGAATTCATCGGAGGTCAATGGCTTGCCGTGTTGCTTTTCGGTTCCGGGCGGTTACCGCCGTGTTCAGTGCCGGTGCTCGTGGTCGGGGTGGGACGGGTCGCCCGGGTGCTCGTGCCCCGCCGCGTACTCCACGCCCGCCCGGGCGCGGTCCAGCCAGTCGAAGAACGCCTGCCGGGCCACCCCCCGCCGCAACTCCCGCGCCACCTCGTCGCGGACCTCCGGGTACGGCAGCACGTCGGCGGGCCCCACGTCGCCGTACGGGTCGACGCCGAGCCGCAGCGCCTCCCGGGTCAGGAACCGGTCGCGATTGCGGTCGTAGTAGTCCCGTACGGCCCGCTCCGGGACCTGCTGCTCCGCCTCCAGCGCCGCCAACAGGGCGCGCGCGGCCGGGGAGTGGGCGAGCGCGACCGCCACGATGCTGCCCAGGTCGGCGACCTCGGTCCCGGACACCGCGAGCACCCGCGCCGGGGACACCTCGACCGGCGGCGCCAGCCCACGCTCCGCGCAGGCCCGGCGGGCGAGCTCGTCGGCGACCACGATCTGCGTGGCCCACCGTCTGCGCTGCCGCTCGGCCCGCGCCAGCGCCTCCGTCCGTACCACCCGATCCCGCGCCGGAACGGCCGCCAACAAGGCGTCCACCCGCCCCGCCGACACCGCCTCCCCGCCCACGAGCGCCGCATGCCCGCTCATGCCGTCGTCTCCGCGGGCGGCCCGTCGACTGTGGCGCCGTTCGTGCGGGTCGGCGTCCCCGGGCCGCCTGGAGTCCGGGACGGCGTCGGCGTCCGCCCGTCTCTCGGGCTCGGCCTCGCCGCCCACCCGTCCGGCGGACCCGCTCTCGGCGTCGCCCCCGCCGCGGTCGCCGGTTCTCGCGGTCGGCCGGCTGTGCTGCCGCGGGGGTGGGCCGGGGGCGGGCCCCGCGTCCGGTACGGCGTCCGGGTGGTCCTCGGGCTCGGCCTCGCCGGCGGCCACGGCCGTGTGCCCGGTCATTCGGTGACCTCCAGCACGACCGCCTCCGTGTAGGCCACGCAGCCGTGCCAGCCGGCCTTCGCCATCAGCCAGTACGAGCCCGGGGGCACCGCCGAGCCGTCCACCTCGACCACGGACCGCAGTTCCTCCCCCGCGGGCACGGCGAAGCCCTGGCAGCCGGGTTCGACACCGGCCCAGGCGCCCCAGGACGACACCGCCCACAGGGTTCCGTCGATCGGGCCCCGGGTGGTGTTGCGCACGCTCACCGGCACCCGGACCCGCTCACCCCGGCGCACCGCGACCCGGTCGACGCCCAGCTCCAGCACCAGGCTCGGCCCGGTCCGTCCGTCCGGTCCGCCGTCCGGGGCCTCGCCCGGCACGTCCAGGGCGACCGTGTCCTCGTACGTCTGCCCGCCGTACGTCAGCCGCGCGGCGAGCCGGTGGCGGCCGGGGACCGGGTCCGGTGGGGGTGTGACGGTGACCTCGGTGAGGGTGAAGCCGCCTGGGCCGAGGGCGTACGGCAGTTCGGCGGGGTCGGCGGTCCAGCCGGGCGGGGCCTCCAGGGCCACCGTCCCCGACACCGGCGCGTCGGTCAGCTCGGAGGAGACCCGGACCGTCGCGGTGACCGGGCCGTCGGCGGTCAGCGCGGCCGGGGAGAGATAGACCGCCACGGGCAGGTTCCCCCTGGGCGCGGGACCCGAGTTGTGCAGCCAGTAGCGGGTGTGCACCGGCTGCGCGGGCTCGTGCGCGGCGACACCGGGACCCTCGACCCGCCCGTCGGCCGACGGCGAGGCCAGCACGGTCGCCACCTGGAAGCCCGTCAGGTCCAGCTCCAACACGCCGTCCGGCCCGGGGGCCAGGGGCTCCCCGGGCCGTTCCAGCACATCCGCCCGGGCGCCCTCGGTCCACGCCGAGGGGCCCGCCAGCAGCGCCCGCACCGGCCGTCCGTCCACCTCGTGCACCCGTACGACGACCCCCCGCGCGGGGTCGACGGGCGCGGTCCCGCCCCGGGCCAGCGGGGAGCCGGCCGGCTTCAGCGCGTCCAGCAGCACCCGGCCCTCGGGCTCCAGCCGCAGCAGGGCCCCCGTCCTCGGCAGGTCGGCCGGCGTCTCGCAGGGCCTGCGCAGCCGTGCGGTGAGCGGATGGTTGAAGGCATGTCCGGCGCGCGGCCAGCCCAGCTCACGCCAGTCGCCCTCGCCCGCGACGACCGCGTACTCGAAGGTGTGCGACCAGCGCTGCAGCTGGAAGCCGGAGCCGTCCGGGGCGGTGCGCCGGGGCGGGTCGACCCAGACGCCGGAGGGCCAGCCGGTGCAGGAGCGCATCAGGGACATGTAGAGGTCGCCGGAGGAGGTGACCACACAGCCCGGGGTGCCCCGGTTGAGGATCGCGAAGCCCCGGCCGTCCCAGGCGTCGCCGGGCGGCAGCGCCTCGCCGCCGCCGGCCGCCGTGGCCTGTACGGTCGCGTCGTCCAGGTCGGCGACCAGCGAGTCGACGGCCTTCGCGTCGTCCTCGGCGCGGGCGCCGGCCACCAGGAGCAGCGGCAGCCGTTCCAGATCGCGCAGGTCGGCGCCGGGCACCCACTCCTCGCGCAGCGAGGCGCGGGGCGCCACCCACACGGCGGCCAGGCCCTTCTCGGCCAGCTGGCGGCGCAGCTCGCGGGCGGCCGCCGGGTCCCAGCCGAGGGCCTCGGCCACCAGGGGGTTGCGCTCGGGGCCGCCGACGGCGATCCGGATGTCGGGCAGGTTGGAGTCGACCTCCAGGTCTCCGTAGCGCGGGCCGCCCGCGATCGTCGAGGTGGCCGTGACGCCCGCGCGCACCAGGGCCGCCGCGAGCGGGGCGCCCAGCTCGCCGGCCGCGTCCCAGTCGGTGAACACGAGCTCGGCGACGCCGATCGACCGGTGTCCGAGCAGCGCGCCCGCGCCGTCGTGGACGGCCACGCGGGCCGTGGAGCCCAGGCCGAACCAGGTGTTGGCCGGGTTGTCCAGCGTCCACGGGAACCGCTCGCTGTCCACCTCCACGAACCCGAAGCCGCGCCCGATCACCGCGTCCGCGACCTCGTGCACCGGCAGCCCGCCGCGCACGTCCGAGGGCCAGCGCACCCGGATCAGCCGGTCGGCCCCGTCGTAGCCGTCGACGGTCGTCGTCACGTCCAGCCGGTCGACCCCCGTCCACAGCGTGAGCCGCTGGGTGTACCGGAAGAGGCCCAGGTCGGCGCGGACGGTGATGCGGGAACCGGCCGGCGAGTGCTCGACATCGATGTCAGCGGTCACGTCCCGGCTGCGGGCGGCCGTGGCGCCGGTCGGCGTGAGGTGCCAGGGGCCCTCGCCGAAGCGGGGGTGCCTCGGGTACTCCTCCTGCACCACCAACTCGTTGCCCACGTCCCCGGGGCGCAGCAGCTCCCGGCCGCCCTCGGTGAGCGTGCGCAGACTGCTGACGCCGCCGCCGCGCGCGGGGTCGACCGTCACCTCGTAGAACTCGTTGCGGATCGTGGTGCCCTCGCCCGCCGTCCAGCCGGGCACGGGGCCCTCCGCGAGGGAGAGCGCCTTGAGGCCCAGGCCGGGCACCTCCGGTACGACGACCCGCAGTTCGCCGTCCTCGCGTACCGCGGGCAGCGGCAGACCGGTGAGGTCCAGCGGGACCAGGCCCGGGTCGGCGACGGTGAGCACGTCCCGGCGCCGCCAGGTCGCGGAGTTGAAGACGACCAGGTCGGGCGCGCCGCCGGGCAGCGCGACCACCCTGCGGGCCAGCGCGTCGGTCGCGTCGGCGTGCACCGCCCGCGCCAGGTCGTACAGCTCCCGCCAGCCGGTGAGCAGGTCGATGTAGACCTGGTCCGACTCCGAGCCGGTGATGGCGTCGTGATGGGCGCCGTAGATCAGCTGCCGCCAGGCCTTGTCGAGGGCCGCGTCCGGGTAGGGGCGCCCGGCGACGAGGGAGGCGAGGGTCGCCCAGGCCTCGGCGTCGGCGAGCAGCGTCTCGCCGTGCCGCTGGGCCTGCTTGGTGTCGATGTAGGAGACGTCCTTGCCGGTGTAGACCGGGTTCATGTCCCGGGTCTGCGGCGACGCGGTGCGCCCCTCCCGCTCCAACTCCTCCCGTACAGCGGCGAAGAAGTCCCGGGGGATGCCGCTGACGAACCGCGGCCAGACGTAACGGGCGTTCCAGTCGCGGTGGATGCCCATCACCCAGCGGCACGGCGGGGCGTAGTCGCCGCCGACCGGCAGCAGGACGTTGCGGGTGAGCGCGACCTTCTTCAGCCCCTGGAACAGCTTGAGCGCGGCCGCCTCCGCCTCGGGCAGGGTGGGCGCGTTGTCGACGGCCCAGCCGGCGCCGTAGTGGTTGACCATGTAGGCGGTCAGCAGTCCCCGTCCGGAGGGGGCGATCCAGCTGAACTCGGCCGGGAACTGCATCCGTCGGGGATCACGCGGCTCCTCGCCGAACACCGACAGGGTCGGCCCCCACTGGTGGAAGGGCCCGCGCGCCCAGGAACTGGACGTGACCCCCGCGTCCGCCATCAGCCCCGGGAACTGCGGATCGTGCCCGAACGCGTCCAACTGCCAGGCGGTCTCCGGCGTCGCTCCGATGATCCCGCGCTGGAAGCCGTCGCCGTACAGCGCGTTGCGCACGGTCGCCTCGGCGCCGGTGAGGTTGGTGTTGGGCTCGTTGTAGGTGCCGCCCATGATCTCGACCCGGCCGGCGCGGATCAGCTGCCGCAGGAAGGCCCGCTCCTCGGGGAAGGCGTCCCAGTAGGGCTTGAGACAGTCGACCTCGGCGAGCACGAAGGTGTACGCCGGGTCGCGCCGGGCCAGGTCGCAGTGGGCCCGGACCAGGCTCATGCCGCTCTGGCCGCGCGAGTCGAAGGTGCGGGCGGGCAGCCCGGTGAGGGCCGGGTCGTCGGCGACGTCCCAGGTCTCGGTGTAGGCGGCCTGGGTGTTCCACCAGACGGGGTCGTAGTGGAAGTGGCTGACCATGAACATGGTCCAGCCCGGTTCGGCGGCCGTGAACTCGGCGGCGTGCCGGACCAGCAGGCCCGCGCCCGCATCCTCGGCGGTGACCGTGATCGGCCGGCGGTCGCCGGGGGACAGGCCGGCGGCCACGGGTATCTCGGCGCGTACGGTCCCGTCCTCGCCGACGGTGACGACGCTCTCCCCGACGCCGTGGACGCCCGGCCCCGCCACGCTCACCCGGACCGGCCGGCCGGGCTCGTGCTCGAGGTCGACGGCGACCACCTGGTGCGGCTGGTCCTGCGTGCCGGTGAAGAGCTCGGTGGACTCGACAGAGGTGACGCGCATGGGACTCCTACGAGTGGTCGGCGGAGCCCCATCCTGGCATCGTGGGATGGTTCAATCAACCATCTATTGTCATCTCGGTTGGTTCAATCATGCACGGCCCGGTCGGTTCAGCGGGTCCGTCGGGACTTCACCGCGTGCGCCCCGGCGATGTGGTCGGTCAGCGCCAGGGAGGCGCTCGCCCGCTGGTAGGAGAGCTGGCCGACCCGGACGTAGAGGCAGTCGATGAGCATCAGCACCGAGTGGCGGGCGCCGATGCTGCCGGTGCGGAAGCTGGTCTCCGAGGAGGAGGAGATCAGCCGTACGTCGGCGGCGCGGGCCAGCGGGGAGCGAGGGTCGGCGGTCAGGGCGACCGTGGTGGCGCCGCGCTCCTTGGCCAGCTCGAACGGCTCGATCGTCTCCCGGGTGGCGCCGGAGTGGGAGATGCCGATCGCCACGTCCGCCGGGGTGAGCAGGGCGGCGGAGGTGGTGGCCGCGTGCACCTCGGTCCAGCCGCGCACCGCGCAGCCGATGCGGAACAGCCGGGTCTCCGTCTCCTGGGCGACCGCGCCGCTGCCGCCGACGCCGTAGACGTCGATGCGCCGGGCGCGGGCGACGGCCTGGGCCGCGCGCTCGATCGCGTCCAGGTCGATCCGGTCGATGGTCTGCTGGACGGCTCGCAGATCCGCGGTGCCCACGACCTGCACGACCCGCTCCAGGCTGTCGTCGGGGGAGATGTCCGGGCCGATCTCGGCGCTGCCCCACTCGGAGGACTCGCCCCGGCCGCGCTCGTGGGCCAGCTCGATCAGCAGATGCTGGTAGGAGTCGAGGCCGATGGCCCGGCAGAACCGGGTGACGGTGGCCTGGGAGGTGCCGGTGCGGCGGCCCAGCTCCGCGGCCGAGCAGTGGGTGACGGCGGCCGGATCCTCCAGGATCAGCTCACCGACCTTCCGCAGGGAGCCGGCCAGCCGGGGCAGTTCGGTGCGGATCAGAGCGGTGACATCGGTCGAGGGCATACGGAGAAGGTACCAGCCACCCATTGGGGCGATCCTTGAATACCAGGACCAGGTCTGCCTCCCCACGCCCGGGGGCGAGCCGGGCCATTGCCCGCGACGCCGGGCATATGATTCGATGATTCATTGATGGCTAAGTACACGGTGGTTCAATCCACCAGCAGTCCACCAGTGGGGAGTCTCAGGTGTCCGTCGAGCCCGCCAACGAGTCCGTGAGCGAGTCCGTGACCGAGCCGGTGAGCGCCGACCGCTTCGCGCGCGAGGGCCTGGCGGTCCTGAACCGCCTCGCCGAGTCCGCGCGCGCCGACGTGAGCGCCGCCGCCGGGCTGATCGCGGACTGTGTGCGCGAGGACGGTGTCGTGCACGCCTTCGGCACCGGCCACTCCCAGGCCCTCGTCCTCGAACTCGCCGGCCGGGCGGGCGGACTGGCGCCCACCAACCGCCTCAGCATCGCCGACCTCGTCCTCTTCGGCGGCGACCACCCCCGCGTCCTCGACGACCCGCTCCTGGAACGGAAGCCGGGGATCGCGGCCCGCCTCTACGAGCTCGCCGCCCCCCGGCCCCAGGACCTCTTCGTCATCGTCTCCAACTCCGGCGTCAACAACGTCATCGTCGAGATGGCGCTGCGGGTCAAGGAGCGCGGCCACCGCCTCCTCGCCCTCACCTCCCTCGCCCACACCGGGGCCGTGCCGGCCGTCCACCCCAGCGGCAAGAGGCTCGCCGACCTCGCCGACGTCGTCCTCGACAACGCGGCCCCGCACGGCGACGCCCTCCTCGAACTTCCCGGAGGCGGCGCGGTCTGCGCCCTGTCCACGCTGACCGGCGTGCTGCTGGTCCAGATGACGGTCGCCGAGGCGACCGCCCGCCTCCTCGCCTCCGGCGACCGCCCCCCGGTCTACGTCTCCGCCAACGTGCCCGGCGGCTTCGAGAGCAACCTCGAACTGGAGGAGCGGTACGCGGGACGCATCCGGCGTACGGCCAGCTGACCTGACCTGACCTGACCTGACCTGACCTGACCTGACCCGACCCGACCCGACCTGAGCATGGGCGGGGCTGCAGGGTCCGGGGAAGCTCGGCTGTGTGCGGTGCACCCCGAACGGCATGCCATTCGAAGTATAAGTACGCATATCTGTGAATATGCCTGCGGCATGGTCAATACCGGGAGTCAGGAACGGCGGCACGGTCGTGCCCGCCGGGAGCCGGCTTCGTCCGGCCCCTGAGCCAGGCGTGCGTCTGGCCCTTCGACTACCTGGAAGGAGTGGGCGTGAAAGCTCGCTTTGGCGTGGGCCGAGGAAGGGTGCTCGCGGTCGCGGCACTGGCCGCGATCGTCGCCTCGGCCGTCTCGGGATCGGTTTCCGCTCTCGCGGACGGGGACACGGACGGAGACCGGGTGCGCTCGGAACACTGGGGCGTGATCACCCGCAACACGATCGGCTCTCCCGTCGCCGATCTGCGCAACGGCCCGTTCGGCTCGTTCGGCGTGACGGGGTCCTCGGCCAGGCCGCCGTATGGGCAGGGCAGTCTGGGAATCGAGGTGGCGGACGACTCCACTTCGCTGACTCCTCCCAGCGAGAAGGTCGACTTCGGCAACGAGGTCGACTTCTTCGGCGATCCGGTGCAGGGCCTGGACCAGCTCGGCTTCCACGTCTTCCAGACCGGCGAGAACGTCGACTACGGGGGCACGGGGAACCTGCCGAACATCAAGTTCGAGATCGACCCGAACCTGGGCACGCTTCCCACCGACAACTACTCCACGTTGGTGTGGGTGCCTGACGGGTCCACGGTGGCGACGAACCGGTGGAGCGGGTTCATCGACGCCACCACGAACGGCTACTGGTACCTGACGGGCGGCGAGGTCTGCCCGGCGGCCGATCAGTGCTCCTTCGCGGAGGTGAAGACCGCGCTCGCCGACGCCGACGGCCAGGGAGCGACCGTCTACAGCGCCGCGGTGGGCAAGGGCCGCGACGACATGTGGATCGGCGCCGTCGACGGTCTGCGCATCAACCAGACCATCTACGACTTCGAGGCCCACGGCGTCAGGGCGCGTCACGTCAACTGACACTCTGTGGCGGCTGCGGAGCCTGGTGTGCCACGGTTCGTCCAACTCGGTCAGCCCGATGCCGAACGCGCCGAGTGCGGGCGCGACGAGTCCGCTCGGCATCCGTCGCCCTCCGTTCTGCCGGATCACGCGGAGAGGGGGAAGCCTGTCGGCCGCCCCCTCTCCGCCGTGGTGGGTCAGGCCGCCTGACCCACGGTCACCTCGTCGAGGCGCTTGCTTCTCGGGATCAGGAAGACGAGCAGCGCGCCGACCGCGCAGCATCCGACGACCAGCCAGAGCCCGTTGGTGAAGCCGGCGTCCAGATAGAACTGGGTGCCCTTCAGGACCTTTCCGTTCTGGGCCATGACGACGAAGGCCAGTTGGGAGACGACGATCTGCGCGACTCCCTGCGCGAGGGTCTGGGCGCCGTTGGCCAGGGCCTGCTCCTCGGGAGTGACCACCTCGATGATCATGATGGGGATGACAGCGAGGACCATGCCCGTGCCCACGCCGGCGATCACGCCCATCTCGATGATCTGCGCGGCGCTGTGATGGAGTTGGGTGCCGATGCCGTACCCGATGACCGTGAGCGCGGAGCCGGCGCCCAGCAGGATCCGGGCGTCCATGCGGCGGGCGAGTACGCCGGTGGCCACCGCGGCCACGATGATCATGGCGCTGATCGGGCTGGTCACGATGGCGTTGTGCGTCCCGGACCAGCCCAGCCCCTCGGAGACGGTGGGGATCTTCGGCATCAGGATCAGGAGCTGGATCACCACGCCGACCGCGCTGAGCGAGCCGGCCGCCACGGACGTGGCCAGCAGGACGCTCCACACCGAGCGGCGCCGGGTCATGGCGAGGGGGAACAGCGGTTCGGCGACCCGGCGCTCGACGAGCACGAAGACGATCAGCGTGATCAGCCCTCCGGCGACGAAGGCGAGGAATCTGCCGCTGCTCCAGCCCCAGTGCGTCCCCTGGCCGACGGCGTAGACGAGCACCGCGACCCCGCCGCCGAGCAGGACTCCGCCGAGCCAGTCCATCCGGCCGCCGCGTTCGCGGACCGGGCTCTCGGGGACGACGACGGCGACCAGGACGAAGCTGACGGCGGTGCTGACGGCCATGAACCACAGCACGCCCCGGAAGCCGTGGTTGTCCAGGAGCCAGCCGGACAGGAACGGCCCGCCGAAGGCGACGAGGCCCACGCCGCCGGCCATGATGCCGCTGGCGAGTCCGACCCAGCGGCGGGGGAAGATGTCACGGGTGATCGCGTAGGCCAGGGGGGCCGCCGCCGCGTAGACGCCCGCGATGCCGCGCCCGATCAGCAGGGTGCGGTAGTCGGTGGCGACGGCGGCGACCAGGTCGCCGACGAGGCCGAGCCCGGTGGCGACCAGCAGGGCGCGCTTCTTGCCGTAGAGGGCCGCTCCCTTGACCACGAAGGGCAGGAAGAAGGTCCCGGTCAGCAGGGTCATCAGGGTGAACCAGGCGATCTGGGTGGTGCGGAAGTGGATCGCGACCTCGGCCTGTGCGATGCCGGACAGCGCGCCGACGAGCGACACCAGTTGGACCGCCCACAGCAGTGCGACGACGACGAGCGCGTTGCGCGTGGTGGAGCGGGTGGCCTCGGGGACCTGCGGGGGAGCGGTTCGGGTCTCGGACATGAGGGCCTTCCGTGGGTGGTCGGAGGGTGCGGGGAGAGTGGCGCTCGTCGGTTCCGGCACGCGGGGCCGTGCCGGTGTGCGGAGGGGGAGGCCGGTCGGGAACGTCGTCTGCCTCGGCCTGTCGGAACGCGACGTGCGTAACGTAGACCTAACGGTCGGTACAATCAATGAGGGGCGCAGGAGGATTTTCGAGCGCCCGGCGGGCGGTTCCGGACGCCCGTCCCGGTCAGCGGGAGCCCCTCGGCGGTCACTCGCGCCGTGAGATCACCCTGAGGCGGTGCAGCCGACCCCGTGGACCGGGCCTTCGTCCCCGGGCGCCGCGGGAACCGCCCCCCGGGCGCCGCGGGATCCGTCGGGAACCGGTCACGGAGAGGCCGCGCCGGAGGCGGCCCGTGAGGCGTCGCGCTCGCGCTGCTAACGTGGGGACGGGCCGACGACTTGGGAGACGGTGTGGCCAGGACCGCTGAGCCGCGGCAGCCCGCCGCACCGGTGTCGCGCAGGCAGCTCGCCCGCCGGGTGGCCATCCTCCGGGCCGCCGGCGAACTCGGCGCGCGCGAGGGGCTCGCCGGTGTGCAGATGCTGGACGTGGCCAAGGAGGCGGGCGTCGCGATCGCCACGCTGTACCGCTACTTCCCGTCCAAGACGCATCTGTTCACGGCGGTCCTGGAATGGCGCATCGAGCTGTTCCTGGAAGACCGCGCCGCTGACGACGCCGACGCCGAGGGCGGGGCGGCGGACGGGGTGGGCGAGGTCGCGGAGACGCTCATCGCGCTCACCGTGAAGCTGCTGGACAGTCCCCTGCTCGCCTCGGCCGTGGCGCTGTCGTCGTTCACCGAGTACTCGAGCGCGGTCCCCAACCGCTACGACATCGCCGGCAGTTGCCTCGGACAGGCGGTGCTGCGGCTGCTCGGCGTCCATGAACCCCGCGACGAGGACCGCAGCACCGTGCGGCTGCTCATCTACAGCTGGTGGGGCCTGTTCGTGGCGGCGCAGACCGAGGAGATCTCCGTCGGGCAGGTGGAGGCCGACCTGCGCCTGGCCGTGAGGCTGATCCTCGCACCCTACGGAGACCGGGACGCGCGGTCGCTCTGACCGGCGTATGGCCGGGCCCGCGTCGGCCCATGCCCGTTCGTGCACGACTCTTGGCCCGCGACCGGGGGCGTTGGTACTTTGGCGCCGCGTCAAACTGAAATAGATTTCAGTTTTAGCAGAGAGGCACGGACGATGACGTCTGCCCTTCGCCTTGACTCGCGACCCGGGACCGAACCGCACGCGCTCCCCCCGTCGATGATGGAGCGCGTGACGCTGATCATGGACCTCTTCGAGCGTCCCCAGACCCGCCTCACGCTCGAGACGATCTCCCGCCGGACGGGACTGCCCCGTTCGACCACCCACCGGATACTCGACCAGCTGGTCCGGCTGGACTGGCTCCATCACGCGGTGTCCGGATATCTGCTCGGACCGCGCGCCCTCGGCCTCGGCGGACGGGAGATCGGGCACAGCGCCCTGCGCGCCGCCGCCGCGCCCCGACTGCTCGAACTGGCCGTGCGCACCAAGATGGTCGTCCATCTCGCGGTGCTCGACGGGCCCGAGATCTACTATCTCGACAAAGTGGGAGGCCGGGCGGCGGTGGACGTGCCGTCCAGGGTCGGCGGCCGGGCGGTCGCGCACTGTACGGGGCTCGGCAAGGCGATGCTCGCCTGGCTGGCCCCGGAGGAGATAGACGCGCGCTACGCGCGGCTGATCGAGCGTCGCACCCCGCACAGCATCGGCCGCCTCGACTCGCTGCACCGGGAGCTCGGCGCCGTACGCCGCCGCAACGGGCTGGCCCTCGACCGAGGGGAGTGCTTTCCGGACATCGCGTGCGTGGGCCTGGCGATCCGTGGCCCGGACGGCCCGATCGCGGCTATCTCGGCTGTGGGCGAGGGAGGTTCCGCCGTAGAGCGCATCGCGCCGCTGGTGGCCGACACCGTGCGGTCCGTGTCCGACGAACTCTTCGTCGCCGCGCAGTCGAATCGCCCTCCATACCCGTATCGCTCGCACCGCTCGTAACGCTGAGAGGCGCCGCAGCCTGCTTCCGAGCGGGTCGCGGGTCGCTGTATCACGGCCGGACGGCGTTCGGTGAGCCCCTTGCACAGTGCCGCGAATACGTCAGCAGTCGCGTGTGTCCCGCCACTTGACGAAGAGGGGGAGCGGGGGTAGACATAATCGTAGAACGACCGGTCGGTATAAGTAATCCGGAGCCCGCCGAGGGGATTCCGCGCGGGTGTGCTCTCGTCGGCGGCCGGACCGATCGGTGCAGGTGAATTTCCATCATCCAGGTGTGGATTGTGGAGCGGACAATGAGGTTCGGAGAGAGGTACCGCCTGTGTTCAAGGAATTCGTCGTGTCGGGCGATTCGCACATTATCGAGCCCGTCGATCTGTTCAAGACCCGCCTTCCCAAGGCCATGAGGGAACGGGCTTTGTGGGAAGAGGAGTTCACGCTCGACGAGCCGATCGTTCCGGGCGGGCACACCGAGTTCAAGAAACTGCACACGATCGGGTTCGACGGCTGGACCATCTCCAAATACCGGCAGACCGGCGGGGAGACCCCGGACGGCGATCCCGAGCACATCATCCGGGACATGAACCTCGACGGCGTCGACGCGTCGGTGATGTTCCCCAACCTCTCGCTGTTCGTCCTGTTCACCGACGACCACGAGCTCTCCATGGCCCACGCCCGCGTGTGGAACGACTACCTCGTCGAGCGTTACCTCCCGTACAAGGACCGGCTGCGCCCGACGGCCGCGATCCCGCTCACGGACGTCCCCGCGGCCGTGGCGGAGATCGAGCGGTGCGCCAGGCTGGGGCTCGGCGCGATCCTCCTGCCGGAGATCCCGCCCCTGCCGTACTACGCGCGGGAGTACGACCCGGTCTGGGCGGCCGCCCAGGCGCACGGGCTGCCGGTGTTCATCCACGTGGCCACCGGCGGGGTGAAGGTCAGGGAGGACGTGTCCGACACGGCGGTGACCGTGCGGGGCCTGATGACGTCCATGAACATGGGCAAGGGCAACCTGACCGACGACATGGTGGCGGGCCGGACCATGGGCAGCGCGGTCGGGTCGGCCGTGGCCGGTCCGCAGGGCATCATCGCCAGCCTCGTCGGCGGCGGCGTGTGCGAGCGCTTCCCCGACCTGCACTTCAACCTGATCGAGTACACGGCCGGCTGGCTGGTCTCCTTCATGGGCTACATGGACAAGGCGTGGAAGACGGGCACCGGCCAGGACCCGGACTGGTGGCTGGGCTTCTGGGACGACAACCGTCCGGCGACGGAACAGCCCTCCATGGGACGGCTGTTCGCCATCAACGACAAGTGGCCCTACCCGCTCAAGCCCACCGAGTACGTCCGCCGGCAGATCCACGTGCAGTTCGCGGACGACCCGACGGCCGTCAAGGCCCGCCACATCACGGGCCTGTCGACGGTCATGTGGGGCAACGACTACCCGCACGCCGAGGGCACCTTCCGCAGCAGCGCGGACTGCATCGCCGAGAACTTCGAGGGCGTCGACGACGAGGACCGCGCCGCCATCCTCGGCGGCACCCTGGCCGACGTCGTGCACTTCGACAAGACCAGGAAGCTGGCCCCGGTGAAGGTCGCCGAGGACGCCTGAACCGCGGCCGAACCGCAGACCGGTCGCCGGTCCCGGCCCTTCGAGGGGGCCGGGACCGACGTGGTGTTCCAGACGCGACGAGGAGTCGGAGACGGCCATGGGCCATGACATAGGCATGCTGGTGATCCGCCTGGCCCTCGGGCTGATGCTGGTCGCCCACGGGTCGAACAAGGCCTTCGGGCCCGGTGGACTCGGCGGCACGACCGCCTGGTTCGCCTCACTCGGGTTGCGTCCGGCATGGCTGCACGCACGGCTCGCCGCGGCCATGGAGATCGCAGCGGGAGTCCTCCTCGGCGCCGGCCTCCTGACGGGCCTGGCCTGCGCCGCGTACGTGGGCCTGATGCTCGTGGCCGCCCTCACCGATCACCGGGGCAAGGGCTACTTCGTCTTCAAGGGCGGTTGCGAGTACGTGCTGCTCGTCGCCCTGGTGGCCGTCGGCGTCGCGTCCGCCGGACCCGGCGCGTGGTCGCTGGACGGCGTGCTCGGACTCGAGGTCGCCGGCGCCTGGTGGGCCGTGGGCGCGGCGGCGGCGGGCGCGGGCGCAGCGGCGGGCCTCCTCGCCGCGTCCTACCGGCCGCCCGCGGTCGCCGAGGGCGAGGCCGGCTGAGCGGCTCACCGCCGCATTTCATCAAGGGGGACCCTCAAGAGGGTCCTTCAAGAGACTTCATCAGGAGACTCCTTCACGAGAGTCCTTCAGGAGACTCCGAGAAGAGATCCTCGACTCGCACGATTCTCAGGAGAACCTCGGTGCCAAGGGATACGTCATCCTGACCGAAGCAATCAAGGACGACGAGGGAATGGCGGCGTACAGCCGGGCGGCGGCGCCCTCCATGGCCGAGAGCGGGGCCAGGCCACTGGTCGTCGACTCGCAATACGAGGTGCTGGAAGGCGAATGGCACGGAAACCGCACGGTCGTTCTCGAATTCGAGTCCGTCGAAGCGGCCCGCGCCTGGTACGACTCCGACGCCTACACCGCGGCCAGACCCCTGCGACAGGCCGCGGCCGAGTCGCACATGGTGCTGGTGAGCGGTTTCGAGCCGCCTCATGACTGAACCCGAGTTGTCCTGCGGGCTGCCGCCGGGGCCCGAGTTCGCCGATCTCGTGGTGCTGGCCGAACAGCTCGGCTACCGCCGGGCATGGATCTACGACTCGGCCGCCCTGTGGGAGGACCCGTTCGTGCACCTGGCGCTCGCCGCCGAACGCACCAGCCGTATCGACCTGGGCGCCGCCGTGCTCATCCCGGCGCAACGCGAGGTCATGGCGACGGCCTCGGCGATCGCCACGGTCGCACGACTCTCCGGCGGGCGTTTCCGGCCCTGCTTCGGCACCGGCTTCACCGCTCGCCTGACCGTCGGGCAGTCGCCCATGCGGTTGCAGGCGCTGGGCGACTACGTCTCCTCGCTGCGCCGACTGCTCGCGGGGGAAACGGCGTCGGTGAACGGCGAGCCCGTCCGCATGCTCCACGCGGACGGGCTCGCGCAGTCCCGCCCGATGAACGTTCCCCTGTGGCTCAGCGCGTTCGGGCCTCGCGGCGCCGAGCTGGCGTCCGACGTCGCCGACGGGGTCATCGGCCCCGTCCACCCCGACCTTCCCACGGCGACCCTGGTGTCCGGGACCGTTCTGGAGCCGGGCGAGGACCCGGGCAGCGACCGGGTGCGCCGTGCGATCGGACCCTGGAGGGTCGTGGGCTGGCACAACGCCTACGCCCATGGCGGCGCCGAGGCCGTGGACGCCCTGCCGGGCGGCCGACGGTGGCGGGAGACGATCGAGGCGCTCGCCCCGGCGGGGTCACGCCATCTGCTGACCTTCGAAGGCCACGTCACCCATCTGCCGCCCCGTGACCGCGAGTTGCTGGAGCACATCGACCACACGACCATGGTCGGCGACGTGCACGGCGTCCGGCGGCATCTCGCGCGCCTGGCCGACGACGGCTTCCGCGAGATCATCTACACGCCCGGCGGGCCGGACGTCGCCCGCGAGCTGACGGCCTTCGCGACCGCGCGCCTGACCTGACGCCCGTCCGGGGGCGCCTGACCTGACGCCCCCGGACGCCTCCCCCAGGCACCCTCCAGACGCCTCCCCCGGACGCCACGTCGGCTCCGCCCGTTTCTGCGGGCGGAGCCGACGGTGTTCGCGCGCCCGGCGTCCTGCTCGTCGCCGGCGCGCGTCCGCTCACCGTGCGGTCCAGCCGCCGTCCACGGTGAGGGTGGTTCCGGTGACGAAGCGGGAGGCGTCCGAGGCGAGGAACACCGCCGCGCCGCCGAGTTCCTCGGCGCTGCCCACCCGGCCCAGCGGGGTGTTCTGTACGATCTGGTCGCCCCAGCGGCTCTCCAGGAGCCCGGAGCTGAGGTCGGTGTGGAAGTAGCCCGGTGCCAGGGCGTTGACGCGGACCCCCCGGTCGGCCCATTCGACGGCGAGGGACTTGGTGAGGGCCTCGACCCCGCCCTTGCTGGCGGCGTAAGCGGCGATCCGTTCGAAACCGCTGCTGGCGTGCACCGACGAGACGTTGACGATCGAGCCCGAGCCCTGTTCCAGCATCACCTTGCCGGCCTCACGGCAGCAGTGGAAGGTGCCCTGCAGATTGACGTCGAGGACCTGGCGCCAGTCGTCGTCGGTGACCCACTCGCTGCGGGTGAAGCGAGGGCTGATGCCGGCGCAGTTGATCACCGCGTCCAGGCGGCCGGTCCACTGGGTGATCCGCTCGACCATGTCCCGCACGGCGGTCGAGTCGGCGACGGATCCGGGCACGACCAGCACCTTGGCGCCGTGCCCGCCGAGCTCGGACGCCAACGTCTCGAGGTCCGACGGGGTGCGCGCCGTCACCGCCACGGTCGCCCCCGCCTGGGCCAGGGCGACGGCGATCGCCCGGCCGAGGCCCTTGCCGGCCCCGGTCACCCAGGCGGTCTTGCGGTCCAGGCGCAGTTCCGTGTTCACGCTGCTCATGACGGGCTCTCCGTGGGAAGGTCGCGCAGGGTCCGCTTGAGGACCTTGCCCGAGGGAGTACGGGGCAGCTCGTCGACGAAGTCGAAACGGGCCGGCACCTTGAACCGGGCCAGCCGGGCCCGGCAGAACTCCCGGAGCTCCTCCGCCCCGGCGTTCGCCTCGGGCCGCAGCACCACGAACGCCCGCGGCACCTCGCCCCAGCGGGGATGCGTCAGGCCGACGACGGCGGCCTCCAGCACGGCGGGGTGCGCGTACAGGACGCGTTCGACCTCGGGCGTGGCGATGTTCTCGCCGCCGGAGACGATCATGTCCTTCTTGCGGTCGTCGATGTAGAGGAAGCCGTCCTCGTCGACGTGTCCGATGTCCCCAGTGTGGAACCAGCCGTCCCGCAGGACCGCGGCGGTGGCCTGCTCGTCGCGCCAGTAGCCCGCGAAGACCTTCGGGCCGCGCAGCGTGATCTCGCCGAGCTCGCCCGCCGGGACCTCCTTGCCGGTGTCGTCGACGATCCTGATCCGGGTGTGCGGGACCGGGCGTCCGACCGAGCCCAGTTTGGTGAGGGCGTGGGCGCGGTCGAGGAAGGTGTCGCCGGAGACCGTCTCGGTGAGGCCGTAGGCGTCGGCGAACCAGGCGCCGGGGAAGGCGCTCATGATGCGGCGCAGCACGGGTTCGGGGGTCTTCTCGCCGCCGCCGAGGACGAAGCGCACCGAGCGGGTGTCGTAGGACTCGCGGTCGGGCACTTCCAGGACCGCGTTGACCATGGCGGGCGCCAGCCACACGTTGGTGACGCCGTGCTCCTCGATCGCGCGCAGGGCGCCGGCCGCGTCGAACTTGCGCTGGAGCACCACGCTTCCGCCCGCGTACAGGGTCGCCAGCGCGGGCATGTCGAGCCCGCCGACGTGGTACAGCGGTCCGCAGACCAGCGTGGTGTCGGCCGCGGTCAGACCGAAGTGGACGATGTGGGCCAGGTTCTTGGCCTGCACGTTGGCGTGGGTGAGGCACACGCCCTTGGGGCGTGCCGTGGTGCCGGAGGTGTACATCAGGCGCTGGAGCTCGTCCGGCCCGGCCTCCACCGGTTCCACGCGCGCGCCGGGGTGGCGCGCGAGCAGGTCCTCGTAGCCCGTCCAGGCCTCCGCCGTCGTATCGCCGCCGACCTGGATCCGGTGCGCCAGGCCGGGCAGGTCCGAGAGGATCCGGTCCGCTGCGCGGACGAACTCCGGCTCCGTCACGAGGACCTTGGCCTGCGCGTGGCCCAGGATGTACTGCCATTCCTCCTCGGAAAGCCGGTAGTTCAACGGCAGGAACACCGCGCCGATCCGGTTCACCGCGTAGACCAGCTCCAGGAACTCCGGCTGGTTGTAGAGCAGCAGACCGACGACGTCACCGCGTCCGACGCCCAGCTCGGACAGACCGGCGGCCAGCCGGTTCACTCGCTCGTGCAGCTGACGGACGGTCAGGCGCTGCTTTTCCTGTACGACGACCACGGCATCAGGTCGTTGAGACAGGTGGTAATCGAGGATGCTCGCGAAATTGTGCACGGCAACTCTCTCGGCTCGGCGGTCAGGAATGTCCCGACCGGTCGGTTGCTCGCTCCCAAGATTTAGTGTACCTCTTGGTCTATAAAACCATCCGCACTCTACGACGACGCGCGCCGAGCGACAACCGTCCGGGCACCGGCGATCTCGCTCCTCCGCAGACGAGGAAGGCTCACGTGCCACGCATCCTCCTGGACACCGACGGACCCGTCGCCACGGTCCGCCTCGACCATCCGCCGATGAACGCGTTCGACTCCCTCCAGCGGGAGGCGCTCTCCGCGTGCGCGCGCCGACTGGCGGACGACGACGCCGTACGGGCGGTGGTCCTCTACGGAGGGGAGCGGCTGTTCGCCGCAGGGGCAGACATCAAGGCGTTGGCCGCGATGCGTCCCGAGGAGGTGCGCGGCTGGAACCGCGCCCTGCAGCGGACCTTCGACGAGATCGCCCGGCTGCCGATGCCGGTCGTGGCGGCCGTCACCGGGTACGCGCTCGGCGGAGGCATGGAACTGGCCCTGGCCGCCGACTATCGGGTGGCGGCCGACGACGCGATCCTCGGTCAGCCCGAGGTGCAGCTGGGCATCATGCCGGGTTCGGGCGGCACCCAGCGGCTGGTCCGGCTGATCGGGCCCTCGCGGGCGAAGAACCTGCTGATGACCGGCCGCCGGGTGGGCGCCGAGGAGGCGCTCCGGCTCGGTCTCGTCGACGAGGTCGTCCGCCCGGACGCGGTCCTGGACACCGCGCTCGGCTACGCCCGCCGGCTCGCCGAGGGGCCGCCCGCCGCTCTGGAGGCGATCAAGGAGGCGGTCGACCACGGCGGCGACGTCGGCCTGTCCGCCGGGCTCGCTCTCGAACGGTCCCTGTTCACCGGGGTGTTCGGCACGCAGGACGCCGCCGCCGGAATCCGCTCGTTCCTCGAACACGGCCCCGGCAAGGCGCGGTTCACCGGCTCCGACGGGGACGCATAGGCGCGCCGCAGAGGCCGTACGACACGAAAAGGGGTGGAGAGATGAAAGCGCTGCGCTGGCATGGCGCGCGGGATCTGCGGCTGGAGGAGCTGCCCGATCCGCCGGAGCCGCAACCGCACCAGGCGGTCGTGGAGGTGGCCTGGTGCGGGGTGTGCGGTACCGACCTGCACGAGTTCCTCGAAGGTCCCCACATGATCCGGGTCGGTCCGCATCCGCTCACCGGCGCCAGCCCGCCGCTCGCCCTCGGCCATGAACTCAGCGGCACGGTGGTCGCGTTGGGCGCGGACGTGCCGGGCATCACGGTCGGCGACCGGGTGGCCGCCGACCCGGTGTGGCGCTGCGGGGTCTGCTACTGGTGTGTGCGCGGCGAGTACCACATCTGCCCCAGGAGCGGCTCGGTGGGGCTCGCCTCACCCGGCGCCTTCGCGGACCGGGTCACCGTTCCGATCGCCGGCCTGACCCGCCTGCCCGACCAGGTCAGCGACGAGATGGCGGCCGTGGCCGAGCCGCTCGCCGTCGGCCTGCACGCGGTCACCCGCGGGGGAGTGCGGCCCGGCGACAACGTCCTGGTCGTCGGCGGCGGCCCCATCGGCTTCGCCGTGGTCCTCGCGGCGAGGCTGGCGGGCGCGGCCGGGCTGTATGTGAGCGAGCCGCTCAAGGAGCGCAGGGAGAGGCTCCTCGAACTCGGCGTCACCGAGGCCTTCGACCCGCGCGAGAGCGACGTACGCCGCGAGGTGTTCCTGCGGACGGCCCGCGTCGGACCGGACGTCGTGATCGACGCGACCGGGGTGCCCGCGCTGGCCGCCGAGGCCGTCGCCGCCGTCCGCCGCGGCGGGCGGGTCGTCCTGGCGGGCGTCGGCCACGGAAAGGTCGAGTTCGACATGGGACAGCTCGTCTTCTACGAGCGCTCCGTCCTCGGCACGCTCGGCTACCACCACGACATCCCCCGCGTGATCGACCTCATGAGCACGGGGCGCCTGGACGCCTCACCCCTGGTCACCGGACGCTTCCCGCTCTCCGAAGGAGCCGCGGTCTTCGCGGACCTGGCCGCCGACCGGGCCCGCCATCTCAAGGTTCTGCTGACCCCGAAGGGACTGTGACATGGATTTCGACCTGCCGGAGGAGACCCGGGACCTTCAGGACATGGTCCGTGAGTTCGCGGCCAAGGAGATCGCCCCGCACGCCGCCGGGTGGTCCGAGAGCGAGCACTTCCCGACCCATGTCTTCACCAAGCTCGGCGAGCTCGGCCTGATGGGCATGCTCGTGCCCGAGGAGTACGGCGGTGCCGGCTCCGACACCGTGTCCTATGTCGCGGTCATGGAGGAGCTGGGCGCGGCCGACCAGTCGGTGGCCTCCTCCTGGAACGCGCACTCCACCATCGCCAGCCTGCCCCTGCTCGCCTACGGCACCCACACGCAGAAGCAGCGCTGGCTGGGACCGCTGGCCAGAGGCGAGGCGATCGGGGCGTTCGGCCTCACCGAGCCCGACGCCGGCTCCGACGCGGCCGGCATCGCCACCACCGCCCGCCGGGCGGACGGCGGCTGGCTGATCAACGGCACCAAGATGTTCATCACCAACGCCGGCACCGACATCAGTCAGGGCGTCACCCTGCTCGCCGTGACCGGCCGGGGCGAGGACGGCGGCAAACGGTACGCCACGTTCTACGTGCCCACCGGAACCCCCGGCTACAGCTGCGGCCCCAAGCTCAAGAAGCTCGGCTGGCACGCCATGGACACCCGGGAGCTGGTCTTCGACGACTGCTGGATTCCCGAGGACCATCTGATCGGGGAGGAGGGCAACGGGCTGCGCCAGTTCCTGTCGGTGCTGGACAAGGGCCGGATCAGCGTCGCCGCCCTGGGGCTGTCGCTGGCCAAGGCGGCCCTGGCCCTCTCCGTCAAGCACGCGACGGAACGCCACCAGTTCGGGCGCCCGCTGTCGGGCTTCCAGGCCGTCGCGCACAAGATCGCCGACATGGGCACCGAGGTCGAGGCGGCCCGTTGGATGGTCTACCGCGCCGCCTGGCTCGCCGACCAGGGCCGCCCGTACGGCACCGAGGCCGCGATGGCCAAGGTGTACGCGTCCGAGGTCGCCAACCGCGCCGCCTCCCAGGCCGTGCAGATCCACGGCGGCTACGGCTACGTACGGGAGTCGGAGATCTCCCGCTTCTACGCCGACGCGAAGATCCTCGAGATCGGCGAGGGCACGAACGAGATCCAGCGCAACGTCATCGCCAGGGCCCTGGTGAAGCAGGCGTGAGCCGGCCATGAGGGGGACCGGGGTCCCGCGATGCGCCGGAGCGCACCGCGGGACCGGTTCAGCCGCCGACCGGGACCGCGGTCCACACGGCCTCGGGGTCGAGCGGCAGTTCCTGCCGGTCGGCCTTGAACGCCGCGGCCCGTTCCTCGGCGTCGTCGAGGCTGCTCTCGGCCGCGCCGAAGCCGCGGAACAGGGTCGCGCAGTACGCGCGCGACAGATACGCCGGGTCCCAGCGGCCGCCCGGCCGCACCCACTGGTAGGTGTGGTTGTGCAGATTGAGGAACTGCAGGGTGGCCAGGCGCGGTTCCGGCATACGGAAGGCGCCCTGCTCGGCGGCCTCGGTGAGCAGGCCCGTGATCAGCCGCTCGAAGTCGGCGCGCTGTCCCATCAGGGTCTCCAGCTCGCTGCCGCTGAGCGAGCGGTAGTCGTGCTCGTAGACCCAGATGTGATCGAGCCGGTGGTAGATGATCGTCAGCAGCGACTCGGACAGCAGCCGCAACCGAAGCAGCGGGTCCGCGTCGAGCTCGGCGATCTGGCGGGCGCGGGCCAGCAGCGGGCTCATCACCCGCGACTGGATCTCGATCAGCAGGTTCTCCTTGGAGCCGATGTAGTAGTACAGCGCTCCCTTGGCGAGCCCCACGGCGCGGCCCAAGTCGTTGACGGACGTCGCCGCGTAGCCCTGGCGGGCGAACAGCTCGGCGGCCGTGTCGATGATCTTCTGGCGTCGGACCTCGAAGTCCGGTCCATGACCAGGCGGTCGTGGCATCGCATCTCTCCCCTGCACGAGACGACGTGTCGAACCGACTCCACCCCGGAGCCGCTCCGGGCGGCCTCGGGGGACGCCTGGGGGGACAGCGGATCAGGGGACGCCGTCACTTTAGTTTGCTAGACCAGACGGTACATTAAAAGACGGACTCAGAGGGCGCGGGGTCGCGCCATCTGCGCGAACATTGCGAGGACGCGCATGATTCAGGCACCTCAGTTCACCGACGCGGGCGTCGGGACCCGATCCGCACACGCGGAGCAACTCCTGGAAATGTACCGTCGGATGCGCCGCATCCGCCGCTTCGAGGAGCGGGCTTCCGACCTGTACAAGGCGACGGAGATCCCAGGCTTCCTGCACCTGTCCATCGGACAGGAGGCCACCGCCGTGGGCGCCTGCTGGCCGCTGGGAGAACGCGACGGCATCACCTCCACCCACCGCGGTCACGGGCATGTCCTGGCCAAGGGCCTGGACTCCGCCTCGATGATGGCCGAGCTGATGGGCAAGGACGCGGGCACCTGTCATGGCCGTGGCGGCTCGATGCACATCGCGGACCCCGGCCTCGGGATCTACGGCGCCAACGGCATCGTCGGCGCGGGCCTGCCCATCGCCGCCGGCGTGGCCACCGCCGCCAAGCTGCGCGCCGCCGGCGACGTGGTGGTGGCGTTCTTCGGGGACGGCGCGGTCGCCCAGGGCATGTTCCACGAGGCGGTGAACCTGGCCGCCGTATGGGACCTGCCCGTCGTCTTCCTCTGCGAGAACAACCACTACTCCGAGTTCTCGCCCGCCTCCGAGCAGCACCGCGCCCCGCTCTCCGCCCGCGCCGCCGGGTACGGCATCGGCTACGCGCACGTCGACGGCAACGACGTCCTCGCGGTGGCCGGGATGATGACCGACGTCGTCGACAGGCTGCGCAAGGGCGGCGGCCCGGTGCTGGTGGAGGCGGAGACCTACCGGTGGCACGGCCACTACGAGGGCGACCCCGAGCGCTATCGCAGCTCCGAGGAGGTCGCCGCCGCCAAGGAGCGCGACCCGCTGCTGGTCGCCCGCCGCGCTCTGGCCGAGGCGGGCGTGCCGGCCGCCCTCGCCGACGCCGTCGACGAGGAGATCGACAACGAGATCGAGGCGGCGGTGCAGTGGGCGCGCGGTCTGTCCGAGCCCGCCCCGGAGACGCTGTACGACTTCGTCTCCGCACCCCGCACGGCCGTGCCCGAGCCCGCTCCGGCCCAGGGCGAGATCTTCCGCTCCATGGACGCCGTACGCCTCGCCCTGGAGCACGAGTTGACGGCGGATCCGTCCGTCTTCGTCGCCGGGATCGACGTCGGCGCGGGCGGCAACGTCTTCGGCCTCACCCGCGGCCTCGCCGAGGCCTTCCCCGGCCGGGTACGGGACACCCCGATCAGCGAGAGCGCCATCCTCGGCACGGCGGTCGGGGCGGCCATGGCCGGGATGAAGCCGGTCGTCGAGATCATGTACATGGACTTCATCGGCGTCTGCCTCGACATGCTGCTCAACCAGGCCGCCAAGCTCCGCTTCATGACCGGCGGCCGGGCTTCCCTGCCGCTCGTCGTGCGCACCCAGTTCGGGGCCGGCCGCTCCTCCGGCAGCCAGCACTCGCAGAGCCTGGAGGCGCTCCTCGCCCACATCCCCGGCCTGACCGTGGTGATGCCCTCCAACCCCGCCGACACCTACGGTCTGCTGCGCGCCGCCATCCAGGACCCCAACCCGGTGGTCTTCGTGGAGAACCGCCTGCAGTACGGCCTCAAGGGCCCGCGCCCGCCGGAGGACCACCTGGTGCCGCTGGGCAGGGCGAAGGTCGTCCGCGAGGGCACGGACGTCACCCTCGTCTCCTGGTCGCGGATGGTCCAGGACTGCCTGGCCGCCGCCGAGCTGCTCGCGGCCGAGGGCGTGAGCGTCGAGGTCGTCGACCTGCGGACGATCTCCCCGCTGGACCGCGAGACCGTCCTCGCCTCCCTCGCCAAGACCAACCGCCTGGTCATCGCACACGAGGCGGTACGGGACTTCGGGGTCGGCGCGGAGCTGGCCGCGCTCGCCGTCGACGAGGGCTTCTGGCATCTCGACGCACCGGTCACCCGGGTGGCGCCGCCGTCGATGCCGGCCCCGTACGCCCCGTCGCTGGAACGCCTGTGGCTCCCGTCCCGGGACACCATCGCGGAGACGGTACGGCGGATCGCGGCCGTCTGAGCCGTGCGGCCGGAGCGGGCCTTTCACGACGTACACGGCGAAGGGCCCCCGGGATCGGATCCCGGGGGCCCTTCGCCGGTGTCGGGCCGTCAGACGGTGGCGACCGGCGTCAGCGGGCTGCCCTGCGTCCCCGGCAGGTTCAGCGGGGGCGCGGTGAGCAGGAAGCGGCTGCGGCGGTGCTCGCGCAGCCAGGCCGCCAGGTCGTGCAGGTACCACAGCTCGCCCATCGGGACGCCCAGCTTGAACAGGCACAGATGGTGCAGCGGCAGCAGGGTGTGGGGGCCCTGGGCCTGGGTGACCCCCACGCCCTCGATCGCGTAGTTGTCCGACGCGATGGCGGAGATCTGCGACTCGGCGATCCAGGCGAGCAGCTCCGGGTCGTCCGCGTCGAGGTAGGCCGCCGTCTGGTGGATGGCCACGGGGTCGGGGTTCTTCTCCCAGGCGAGGATCTGGGTGGCGAAGCCCGTGTGCAGCAGGAGGATGTCGCCGGGCTCGACCACGACCTCGTCCGCCGCCATGATCTCCTGGAGCTGGGCGAAGTTGACCGCCTGATAGCCGGTGCCCAGGTGGTGGGCGATGTCGATGAGGACGCCGCGGCCCTGGACGCCGTGCTGGGCCATGTGCTCCAGGCCCAGGTGGCGGGCGAACCCGACGCTGCCGCTGCCGTCGCCCTTGGCGTCGTCCTGGGGCCCGACGATGTCGGCGTCGGGCCGGTAGCCGTTGTAGTAGACCGGCTCGGCGACCCCGTCGCCGTCGGCGTCGAACTCGGCGCCCTGGTGGGCGAGGGAGTCCCACTGCGTCGAGTACTGCAGCCACAGGGTGACCACGTCGTCGGACCACACGTCGATGAGGTCGGGCGAGAAGTGCTCGCTCGCCCTGATGTTGTAGAAGACGTCCTGCTTGTGCTGGAGGTCCTCGGTGGGCCGCAGGATCGGCGGGTAGCGCCGCTGGTTCAGGGCCGTCCCGCCCGGATAGTCGAGCGGCAGGCTCAGGCTGAAGGTGATCCCGTGCTCCACCTCCCGCACCCCCTGCAGGACCTTCTGCGGGGTCAGCAGGTTGATGCGCCCCAGCTCGTCGTCCTCACCGAACTCGCCCCAGGTCGAGCCGGGCGGACGCTGCTTCCAACGCTTGGTCACGATGTTGCCTCCTCGTGCGACGGTCCACGTTGACAGTCGACCAGTATGCTATGGAGATTGTACCGTTCGGTCAACAAATCTTTGATGCTGTGGTGAGTAGCCTCTCCCTTAATCTCGCCAAGAGCAATAGACTGTGTGGTCGAAACAATCTGGAGGAACTAATGAGTGATTCCACAGCGGCGTGGGTCGCGGCGGGCGTGCGATCCGTGATAGGGGCGCACACCCAGGCCCAGGACGCCGGACGTACGGACGACGTCGTCGCGCTGTACACCCCCGACGCGGTGCTGGAACTGCCGGGCATGGACCCCATCGAGGGGCATGACGCGCTGCGCGAGGCCTTCAAGTCGTGGGCGCCGACGCAGCCGCAGCTGCACCTGGTGACCAACACCGTCGTCGTCTCCCGGGCCGAGGGCGAGGCGACCGCGACCAGCGACGTGGCCTTCCTCCAGCGGGGCGAGTCCGGCTGGGCGGTGCAGCTCGTCGGGCACTACGAGGACACGCTGCGCCGTGACGAGGGCGGGTGGCGGCTGCACCGCAGGAGCACCACCTTCCAGTAGTCCCCCTGTCCAGTAGTCCCACCCTCTCACCCTTGGGAGCGAGATGAGCACATCGACCGAGGCCTCGGTCGCGGCGAACGTCCAGGCCGCGATCGCCGCCTACGCACAGGCGCTGGACACCGGACGCCTCGACGACGTGGCCGAGCTGTTCTGGCCCGACGGCGTCGCCGAGATCGCCGGCATCGGCACCTTCGAAGGCCAGGAGGCCATACGCAAGGGGTACTCGGCCTTCGCCCCGACCCAGCCCCAACTCCACCTGACGGCCAACACCGTCGTCACCTCGTGGACGCAGGACGAGGCGACCGCCGTGAGCAACCTCGCGTTCTTCCAGCGCGGCGAGGCGGGCTGGGCGGTGCTGCTCGTGGGCCGCTACGACGACACGCTCAGCCGGCGTGACGGCGTCTGGCGGTTCCAGCGGCGGGTGACGACCTTCCTGCAGTAGCGCCGAGTGCGAGACGGCGGGGCCGGTCGGGGATGGTTCAGCAGCCCCGACCGGCCCCGCCGCGGTGTTCAGGCGTCGTCCTTCTCCATGGCCTTGGAGAAGGTGAACGTCGCGTACTCGTTCTGCCTGACGGCGGCGACGGTCTCCAGGAGCGCCCACCGACCCGTCGGGTTCAGCAGTTGCTTGACCGGCTTGCCGGGGATGTTGGCCCCGTAGAAGTAGCTGCTCTCCAGGAAGGAGGACTGCGTGCTGCTGTTCATCTGTTCCGTCCACTCCTCCTCGGCGCCGGCGGCCGCCTCGACGACGTCGTGGCCGTGGTCGCGCGCGTGGACGAGCGCGTCGGTGACGAGCTCCACCTGGTCGCCGGCGTACCGCGGGTTGTTGCCCGTCGCGCCGTGCGGTCCGCCGGGGAAGAAGAAGTTCGGGAAGCCGGCCGCCGCGATCCCGAGGTAGGTGCGCGGACCCTCCGCCCAGTACTCCTTCAGCGGGAGGCCCTGACGGCCGCGCACACCGAGCCGGTTGAGGGCGCCGGTGCCGAAGTCGTAGCCGGTCGCCCAGATGATGATGTCGAACTCCTCGACACCCGCGGAGGTTTCGATCCCGTCCTCGGTGATGCGGGTGATCGGCGTCTCGTTGATGTCGACGAGGGAGACGTTCGGCTTGTTGTACGCCTCGTAGTAGCCGGTTCCGAAGGGAGGCCGCCGACCGCCGTAGCCGTGTCCCTTGGGGATCAGCTTCTCCGCCGTCTCCGGGTCCTTGACGATGCCGCGGATCTTGTCGGCCATGAACGCGCACCACTCCGCGTTCACGGTCTCGTTCGTCAGCATGTCCCAGTAGTGCTCGGACAGCTTGGTGAAGCCGGGCCCGTTCCACCGAGTCTCGTAGAACTCCTGGCGCTGCTCCGGGGTGTCGTCGAGGCCGGAACGCATGGTGATCTGGTGGAGGAAGCCGCTCGGCGAGGTGTTCAGCGTGTCGCGGATGGACTCGTAGTTCGCCTTGAGCTCGGCCTGCTCCTCCGGCGTGATCGGCCCGTTGTTGAGCGGGGTGAGCCAGTCGGCCTGCTTCTGGTAGACCGTGAGTTGGGCCACGTCGTCCGCGATCGCGGGGACGATCTGCACACCGCTGGATCCGGTGCCGATCTGGGCCACCCGCTTGCCGCTGAAGTCGACGGGGGTCTTCGGCCAGCGGCTGGTGTGGTGCTGCTCGCCGCGGAAGTCCTCGCGTCCCGGGATGGCGGGGATGAACGGCACCGAGAGGTTACCGGTCGCCGCGACGACGTAGCGGGCCCGGAACTCGGTGCCGTCGCTGCCCCGTACGGTCCAGGTCCCGGACGGCTCGTCGTAGACGGCCTCGGTCACCTTGACCCCGAGCCGGATGTCGCGCCGCAGGTCGAACCGGTCGACGACGTGGTTGAAGTAGCGCTCGATCTCGGGCTGGCCCGCGAACTTCTCCGACCACTCCCACTCCTCCCACAGCTCCTTCGAGAACAGGTAGCCGTAGGTGTAGCTCTCGGAGTCGAAGCGCGCCTCGGGGTAGCGGTTCCAGTACCAGGTCCCGCCCACACCGGTGCCCGCCTCGATCAGCCGCGCCGAGAACCCGGCCTCGCGCGCCAGGTACAGCTGGTAGATGCCGGTGACGCCGGCTCCGATGACCAGGACGTCGGTCCAGGCGCTCGACACCTTCGTCGATTCGCTCATCTGCCCTCCAAGGTGACAGGGGCGGTGGTGCTCCTGCGGTGATTCATAGTTCGACCGGTCGATCGAATATTCAGACCGAGCGTAGATGAGGGGGTCGGTGCGGGCAATGGGCGCGGTGGCGAACGTTTTGTGCGTCGACCCGCTTCAGCCATTGATTGTACCGACCGTTTGATCTAACTTTCCGGTCAAGGCGATGGCCGCCTTCTCGTGCAAGCAGGAGCCGCATATGAACGCGAAGACCGCCGAGGAGTCCGAGGAGCCCGCAGCCGGCTCGGATCTGCGGGCCGCGGGTCTCGAAGCCCTGCGCGCGGTGCTGCCCGGGGTGTTTCCCGAGGGTGACGTCGACCTGCGGGACGGACAAGTGGGTGAGGAACTTGTCGAGATCGGCCTGACGACCGTGTTCGGCTCCCTGTGGGCCCGCAAGGGGCTCGGGTTCCGGGACCGCAGCCTGGTCACGCTGGGCATCCTGATCGCGCTCGGCGCCGAGTCGGAGCTGAAGACCCACGTCCGGATCGCGCTGACCAACGGACTGACCGAGGACGAGATCGCCGAGGTCATCTACCACTCCGCCGGATACGCCGGCTACCCCCGCGCCACGGCGGCCCGCACCGCCGCCCGCGAGGCACTGGCCCGTTGACCGGGCCCGCCCGGCGGATCCGCAAGAGGCACTAAGGAGCACGCATGTCACTGCAAGGAAAGGTCGCCGTGGTCACCGGCGGCGCCCGGGGCATCGGTCAGGGGATCGCGAAGGTCCTGGCGGCCAAGGGCGCAGCCGTCGCGGTCTGGGACCTGAACCTCGAAGGCGCCGAGAAGACGGTCGCCACGATCCAGGAAGCGGGCGGCAAGGCGATCGCCGTGGGCGGCGACGCCTCCGACGCCGCCGCGGTGGCGGCCGCGGCCGCCCGCACCCGCGAGGAGCTCGGACCGGTCGCCATCCTCGTCAACAACGCCGGGACGACCGCCTACCAGCCCTTCACCGACATCACCGAGGACGCCTGGGACCGCATGATCGGCATCAACCTGAAGGGGCCGTTCCTGGTCACCAAGGAGCTGGTGCCGGACATGCTGGCGGCCGGCTGGGGCCGGATCGTCAACATCTCCTCCTCGTCGGCGCAGACCGGCGCGCCCGCCATGGCCCACTACGCGGCGTCCAAGGGCGGTGTCATCGGCCTGACCCGGGCGCTGGCGATCGAGTACATCGACAAGGGCATCACCGTCAACCACGTCCCGCCCGGGTTCATCGACACCCCGCTGGTCCGCCAGGGCCCCGTCGACGTGGAGGCGGTCGCCGCCACCATGCCGATGAAGCGGGCCGGCACCCCCGAGGACGTCGCGTACGCGGTGGCCTATCTGGCCTCCCCGGAGGCGAGCTACGTCACCGGTCAGACGCTCAGCGCGAACGGCGGGCGCTACCTGGTGTGAGTCCGGGCCGGAGCCCGGTCTTCTGGACGGAGCCCCGTCTATTGATTGTACCGACCGTTAGGTCTATATTTCCCGCACAGTCCGGACCCCGGGCACGCCGCAATGGAGCCGCGCATGAGGATCGACAACGACAACGGGGACCGCGGGACAGTCCCGGCCAGCGTCCTGGTGGTGGGCGCGTCAGCGTCCGGACTGACCACGGTGGAGGCGCTGCGGCGCACGGGGTACGCCGGAGCCGTCACGGTCCTCGGCGACGAGCCGCACCCTCCTTACGACCGGCCGCCGCTGTCCAAGCAGGTCCTCTCCGGCGCCTGGGAACCGGGCCGGGCCGAACTGCGGACCGCCGAGGTCCTGTCGGACCTGAACGCCGACTTCTGTCTGGGCGACCGGGCGACCGCGCTGCACGTGCCCACGCGGACCGTGCGGACGGAGTCCGGGCGGGAGCTGCGGGCGGACGCGATCGTGATCGCCACCGGGGTGCGGGCCCGGACGCTCCCGGGCCAGGAGCCCCTGGCCGGTGTGCACGTGCTGCGCAGCCTCGACGACGCGCTCGCCCTGCGGGAGGACCTGCGGACCGCCACCCGGCTGGTGGTCGTCGGCGAGGGCGTCCTCGGCTCCGAGATCGCGGCCACCGCGCGCACCCTCGGCCTCGACGTCACCCTCACCGGCCCGCTCGCCGCCCCGATGGCCCTGCAGGTGGGCCCGCTGGTGTCGGAAGCGCTGGCGGAACTGCACACCGAACGCGGAGTACGGCTGCGGCTGGGCGCCGGCGTCGCGGGCCTGACCGGCGAGCGGGGCCGGGTCACCGGCGTGGCGCTCGGCACGGGCGAGGTGCTGCCGGCCGACGTGGTGGTCGTCGCGATCGGCGCGTCCCCGGCGACGGACTGGCTGACGGACAGCGGTCTCGAGCTGGACAACGGCGTGGTGTGCGACTCACGGAGCCGGGCGGAGGACGGGATCTACGCCGTCGGCGACGTGGCCCGCTTCCACCACGAGCACCTCGGCCGTCTGGTCCGCCTGGAGAACCGTACGAACGCCACGGAGCAGGCCATCGCCGTCGCCGCCGACATCCTCGGCGAGGGCCGGCCGTATCTGCCGGTGCCGTACTTCTGGACCGACCAGTTCGACGCCAAGCTCCAGGTCCACGGCTTCCTTCCTCCCGACGCCGAAGCGGACGTCGTCGAGGGCGACCTGTCGGCCCGCCGGTTCGTGGTCCGCTACCGCAGCGAGGGCCGCGTCACGGGGGTGCTCGGCTGGAACATGCCGAAGCAGACGCGCCTGCGCCGCCAGGAGGTCGTCGACGCCCTCCCACGCCCGGACGCCACGCGCGCGGGGGCACCCCTGTTCGCGTCGACCCCTACCCACTGAACGATCAGGAGAGACCCATGAAGGTTGTCGTCGACGAGGACAAGTGCGTCGCCGCCGGACAGTGCGTGTCCGCCGCCATGGACGTGTTCGACCAGCGCGACGAGGACGGCATCGTCGTCCTGCTCAACGAGAACCCGCCGCCGGAGCTGGCCGACGACGTCCGCAACGCGGCCGCCGTGTGCCCGGCGCTGGCCATCCGCATCGAGGAATAGCTCCCCCCGGACTTCGGCCCCGGCAGCCCCGGGGCTCCCCCTTTACCCCCCACGTATCTGGAGGAAACGACCATGACCGAGGCCGATGTCCGGCTCGCCCCCGACGAGCCGGTCTACTACTACCAGGACGACAGGGACGCCAAGTGCCCCTACGCCCCGCCGCCCGGACTGCGGGCCCTCAACGACGAGGCGCCCATCTCCCGGGGCCGGATCTGGGACGGCAGCACCCCCTGGCTCGTCACGGGCCACGCCGCGCAGCGCGCGATCCTGTCCGACCCCCGGGTGAGCTCGGACGACAAGCAGGCCGGGTTCCCGTACCCGAACCAGGCCATGGCGGAGAACGCCCCCCACCACCCGCTCACGATCTTCAACGCCGACGGCGCCGACCACACCCGGATCCGCCGGATGATGACCCGCCCGTTCACCCGCCCCCGGATGGAGGCGCTGCGCCCGGAGATCCAGCGGTTCACCGACGAGCTCATCGACAAGATGCTGGCGGGCCCGAAGCCCGTCAACCTGACGACCGCGCTGTCCCTGCCGCTGCCCTCGCTGATGATCTGCGCGCTGCTCGGAGTGCCGTACGAGGATCACGAGTTCTTCCAGAAGCACGCCCGCGTGGCGACCACGAGCGAGAAGACGGCCGAGGACGACCGTGCGGCGGGCGAGGCGCTGGGCGGCTATCTGGCCAATCTGCTGCAGGTCAAGATGGAGACGCCGGCCGATGACGTGCTCTCGGACTTCGCGGCGCGGATCAAGGCGGGGGACCTCACCCTTCCCGAGGCCACGCTGCTGTCCATGATCCTGCTGATCGCCGGGCACGAGACCAGCGCGACCATGATCACACTGGGCACCGGCCTGCTGCTGGACAACCCCGAACAGCTGCGGCTGCTGCGGGAGACGGACGACCCGAAGATCGTCGCGAACGCGGTCGACGAGATCCTGCGCTATCTGACCGTCGCCACGTTCGGGCAGCGGCGCATCGCCCGTGAGGACTTCGCGTTCGAGGGTGCGGACATCAAGGCCGGGGACGGCATCATCGTCCCGCTGCCCGCGGGGAACTGGGACCCGGTGGCGTTCCCCGACCCGGAGCGGCTCGACCTCACCCGCAAGGCGACCCACCACCACGCCTTCGGCTGGGGCATCCACCAGTGCCTCGGCCAGCAGCTCGCCCGCATCGAGCTCCAGGTCGTCTACGGCACGCTCTACCGGCGCATCCCGACCCTGCGCCTCGCGGTCGACCGCGACGAGCTGAAGTTCCGGCCGGCCGACGCGTTGGCCTTCGGCGTCAGCGAGTTGCCCGTCACCTGGTAGCCGTCACCCGGCAGCCGAGCACCACCCCGATCAGCGCAGGGCGCCCGGAGCCGCCGGACACCGCCCGACAACGTACGGAGTCACCCATGAGCGAGTTCAGCTTCGAAGGGCGCGTGGCGGTCGTCACCGGCGCGGGCCGTGGTCTCGGCCGGGCCTACGCCCGCCTTCTGGCGGAGCAGGGCGCGAAGGTCGTCGTCAACGACCTCGGCGGATCGATGGAGGGCGAGGGCGCCGACGCCGGCCCCGCGCAGAAGGTCGTGGACGAGATCAGGGCCGCCGGCGGCGAGGCCGTCGCCGACACGCACGACGTGTCCACGGAGGCGGGCGGCCGGGCGATCGTCGACTCCGCGATCGAGCACTTCGGCCGGATCGACGTCCTCGTCAACAACGCCGGGATCATCCGGTGGGCGGGCCTGCCCGAGGTCGACCTCGACAACCTCGAACGGCATCTCGCCGTCCACCTGATCGGCTCCTTCAACACGCTGCGGGCCGCCTGGCCGCACTTCGTCGAACAGGGCTACGGCAGGGTCGTGCTGACGACGTCGAGCGGTGTCCTGGGACTTCCCAACAACCTGTCGTACGCGGCGGCGAAGGGCGGCACGATCGGGCTGGCGCGCAGCGCGAAACTGGCGGGCGAGCCGCACAACATCAAGGTCAACCTGATCGCGCCGGCGGCGATGACCCGGATGGGCGGGGGAGAGCCGCCCGAGGACGCCCCGCCGACGCCCGGTCAGCCGTACATGCCGTCGAACGCGGTCGCCCCCATGGTCGCGTACCTCGCGCATGAGAACTGCCCGGTCAGCGGGGAGATCTACACGGCCGGGGCGGGCCGCTTCGCGCGGCTGTTCATCGCCTCCACCGAGGGATACGCCCACGAGGACGGGCCCGCCTCGATCGAGGACGTCGCCAGGAACTGGGACGCCATCAACGAGGAGAAGGACTACTACGTCCCCTCCGACCTGATGGCGTGGTCGGGATCCTTCCTCAAGCACCAGTTCTCCTAGGCCCACCCAGAGCGTGCCCGTGCCGGAGTCGTCCTGCCCTTGATACTCCGGTACGGGCACTTCGCGCGCCTGGCGGACCGGGTCAGGCGGCGGACCGCCCGTTGTCCACGGGCAGGACGACGCCGTTGATGTTCCTCGCGGCCTCGGAGGCGAGGAAGAGGACGACGTCCGCGTGCTCCGCCGACTCGGCCGCCCTGCCCGACGGGGCCGCGCCGCAGGCGCAGACAAGGCTGGGATCGGCGCCGGCTCCGCCGGGGGCGGCGATGGCGTTGGCGCGAATGCCCTGGTCGCGGTGGCGCACGGCAAGGGACTTCACCAGGCCTACGACGCCGTGCGCGACGGCGGTGCAGGCGGCGCCCGCGGCGCCGCCGCGCAGACCGGCCTCGGAGACGGTGAGGACGATCGCCCCGCGCCCCTTGGCCAACATGTGCGGCAGCGCGGCGCGGATCAGCAGGTAGGGCGCGGTCAGACCCGCCTCGATGACGCGGCGCCACTCGGCGTCGTCGGCGACATCGGTGACGTCGGTGGCGTCGGTGTGGCGGGTGTCGGCGAGGGCGGTCGTCCGGTGCGGTATCCCGGTGTCGTCGACCAGGACGTCCAGCCCGCCGAAGGCCCCTACGGCCATCGTGACGACCTCGTCCACCACGCGCGGGTCACAGGGATCGCCGATCACCGCGCAGGCGGCGCCACCCGCATAGGAAATGGTCTTGACCACCTGAGCTGCGGCGGCCGCGTCCCGGTCGGCGACCACGACCTTGGCGCCCAGCGCGGCGAAACCGAGGGCCGAGGCCCGTCCGATGCCGGATCCCGCGCCGTTGACGACGACACTCCGCCCTTCGAGATCGCCGTCGCTCGTCATATGACTCCTGGCTCTCACGTCGTTCCCTGCCTCGTGTGTTCGGCTGCCTCGTCGCTCGGTCGGCGCTCGGGGAACAGGTCGAAACCGGTGCCGGAAGAGCGACGACCTTGTGTCGTCAACCATCCCGGCACCGGGTCGTCCCCACGAGGGAGCGCGCTCCCGAACCTGTGGTGCAGTCGGCTACACCGGTGCGCTGCGCGAGACGGTCGGCGCGAAACGGTCGGGCAAGGCGGTCGAGGGAGGAGAGGGCGTCGCAGGGCGTCTGTCAACTCGCCTTGCCTGTAAGGCAATTGTTCGGGCTCTCGGTGGCCCTCGCCCGGGATGCGGGCCTACCATCGCTGAATACCCCTGGGGGTATTGATCGCGGCAGTGCAGCAGAGCGCCAGTGCAGCAGAGCACCAGTGCAGCAGTGCAGCAGACAGTGAGGAGAGTCCGTCGTGTCTTCCGTGTCTTCCCCGCCCTCCGCCTCCCTCCCCGCCTCCGCCCGTGACCACCACCAGGTGCTGATCGTCGGCGGCGGCACCGCCGGGATCACGGTCGCCGCCCGGCTGTGTCGCGCGGGCGTCGTCGATGTCGCGGTGCTCGAGCCGGCCGACGTCCACTGGTACCAGCCGCTGTGGACCCTGGTCGGCGGCGGCCGGGCCCCGCTCGGCGTCACCCGCCGCTCCGAAGCCTCCGTGATGCCCCGGCGGGCGCGTTGGATCCGCGAGGCCGCCGTCGCCGTAGACCCCGAGGAGGGGACCGTCACGACCCGAGCGGGCCGTGTCATCGGCTACGACTTCCTGGTGATGGCTCCCGGTCTGCAGCTGGACTGGGGAGAGGTCCCCGGACTGGACGCCGCCGTCGGGCACGGCGCGGTCTCCAGCAACTACTCCGCCGAGCACGCTCCCTACACCTGGGAGCTGATCCGCGGCCTGCGCTCGGGCACCGCGGTCTTCACCCAGCCCGCCGGCCCGGTGAAGTGCGGCGGCGCCCCGCAGAAGATCGCCTATCTCGCCGCCGACCACTGGCGCAGGCAGGGCGTTCTGGACCGCATCCGAGTGGTCCTCGTGCTGCCCGCCGACTCCCTGTTCGGGGTGCCGGTCTGGCGTCGTGCCCTGGAACGGGTCGCCGACCGCTACGGCATCGAGGTCCGCCTGAACTCCGAGATGACCGCCGTGGACGGCGCGGCCCGCAGGCTGACCCTCGCCGACCGCTCCACCGGCGCCGAGGAGAGCCTCGCCTTCGACCTGCTCCACGCCGTACCGCCGCAGAGCGCCCCCGACTGGGTCGAGCGCAGCCCTCTCGCCGCCTCTGCGAGCCCCTACGGCTACGTCGAGGTGGACAAGCACACCCTCCAACACCCGCGCCACGCCAACGTCTTCGCTCTGGGCGACGTCGCCGACCTGCCCACCTCCAAGACGGGCGCCGCCGTCCGCAAGCAGGCCCCCGTTCTGGTCGCCAACCTGCTGGCCGAGCTGGCAGGCGAACGCGGCGGTCGGCGGCGCCGCTACGACGGCTACACGTCCTGCCCGCTGGTCACCGCCCGCGACAGGGTGCTCCTCGCCGAGTTCGACTACGACCACAACCCCGCCCCCAGCATTCCCCTGCTCGACACCACCAAGGAGCGCCGCGACATGTGGCTGCTCAAGCGCTACGGCCTGCCCGCCCTGTACTGGCACGGCATGCTCAAAGGTCGCGCCTGACCGCCTGACCGCCTGGCCGTCTCGAGGCCTGGCCCGGCTGGCCGGCTGACAGTCCCCTGAAAATACCCCCGGGGGTACCCGTGCTACTGTCGTTCATATACCCCCGGGGGTACATCTCCGAGGTGGATCTCCGACGGAAAGGAGTCACCGGCGTGTTCTTCGTCGATGCCATCGAGTTGGCGGGTCTCGGCAACCGCAGTTACCTCGCGGGCGGTGAGCACACCGCGGTGGCGGTGGATCCACCGCGGGACGTCGACCAGGTCCTGGCCGTGGCTGCCCGCCGCGGGGTGCGGATATCCCATGTCGTGGAGACGCACCTCCACAACGACTACGTCACCGGCGGCCTCGAGTTGGCGCGGATCACCGGCGCCGCCTATCTGGTCCCGGCCGACGCCCGGGTGTCCTTCGCCCGGACCCCGGTCCGGGACGGGGACGTCGTCGAAGTCGACGGTCCGGCCGGTCTGACCCTGCGGGCCATGGCCACCCCCGGTCACACCCCGCACCACACCGCGTACGTCCTGGAGGAGGACGGACTGGCGGTCGCGGTGTTCACCGGCGGTTCGCTGCTCATCGGCACGGTCGGCCGCCCCGATCTCGTCGAGCCGCGACTGACCGCACACCTGGCCCGTGCCCAGCACGCCTCCGCACACCGGCTCGCGGCCGAACTCCCGGACGAGACCGCCGTGTTGCCCACCCATGGCTTCGGCAGCTTCTGCTCCGCCGGCCGGTCCGACGGCAGTGACAGCACCATCGGCAAGGAGAGGACGGCGAACGAGGCGCTCACCCGGGACGTCGAGACCTTCGTCTCCGACCTGCTCGCCGGGCTCGACGCCGTCCCCGCCTACTACACGCACATGGGACCGGCCAACGCCGCCGGACCCGCGCCGGTCGACCTCACCCCGCCCGCCGTGGCCGATGCCGAGGAGATCGCCGCGCGGCTGGCCGCGGGGGAGTGGGTGGTGGATCTGCGCAACCGGGTCGCCTTCGCCGGCGGGCATGTCTCGGGCTCGTTCAACTTCGAGGCCGAAGGCCAACTCGCCACGTATCTGGCCTGGTTGATCCCCTGGGGCAAACCGGTGACCCTGCTCGCGGAGTCGGCCGGTCAACTGGCCGCAGCCCAGCGGGAACTCGTCCGGGTCGGCATCGACCGGCCCGCCGCCGCGGCCACCGGCGAGCCGTCGGGCTGGGTGCGTGAGGGCGAGGCGCTGGGGTCCTTCCGGCGCGCCGCCTTCGCCGACCTCGCCGACCTCGCCGAGCGGAGGGGAGCCGGGAGCGGGTCCGGGAGTTCGTCCGGGAGCGAGGGCGTCGTCGTGCTGGACGTCCGGCGCGCCTCCGAACGCGCCGGAGGCTTCATCGCGGGCTCGGTCCACATCCCCCTGCACACCCTGCATCGTCGCCTCGACGAGATCCCGGCGGGCGAGGTGTGGGTGCACTGCGCCGGCGGGATGCGCGCCGCCGTCGCCGCCTCCCTGCTGGCCGCGGCGGGCCGTGCCGTCGTCGCCGTGGACGACGCCTACGGCAACGCGGAGGCGGCGGGGCTCGTCGTCCGGGAGGCCGGAAGGGCTGAGGAGGGAAGGACTCGATGAACGTGTCGTTCCCCCACGACCCGGGCCGGGTCGGCGTCGAGGAGGCGATGGCGCGCGCCGGTGACGGCGCCGCCGTGCTGCTCGACGTCCGTGAACCCGACGAGTGGCAGGCGGGCCACGCCCCCGGCGCCGTGCACCTGCCCCTGTCGGCGCTGGAGGCCGGCGCCGGTCTGCCCGCCGGGGCGGAGGGGCGGCCCCTGGTCGTCGTCTGCCGCTCCGGCAACCGCTCCCGCAAGGCCGCCGAACTGCTGACCGCCCAGGGCGTCGAAGCCGTCGACGTGATCGGCGGGATGCGGGACTGGGCGCGCTCCGGACTGCCCGTGGTGGACACGCGAGGCGAGGACGGCACCGTCGCGTGAGCGCTCTGATACTCGCCCTGGCCGCCGGGGCCGTCATCGGCCTGGCGCTCGGGGCGCTCGGGGGCGGCGGCAGCGTCCTCGCCGTCCCCGCCCTGATCTATCTGCTCGGGTTCACCCCGATCGCGGCCACCACGGCCGGCCTCGTCATCGTCGCCGTCACCTCGGCCACCGCCCTGCCCGCGCACGCCCGCGACGGCCATGTGCGCTGGCGCACCGGTCTGCTGTTCGCGGCGGCCGGCATCGGCCCCGCCGTCCTCGGCGGGGCCCTCGCGAGCCGCCTTTCGGAGTCGGCCCTGACCTGCGCGTTCGCCGCCGTCGCGGCGGTGGCCGCGGTGCGGATGCTGCGCCCGGGGCGCACACCGGCCACCGGGCCCGTACGGCCGCTGCGGGCGGCCGGGGCCGGCGCGGGCCTGGGCGCGGTCACCGGGGTGCTGGGCGTCGGCGGAGGCTTCCTGGCCGTACCGGCCCTGGTCGGGGTGCTCGGCCTGGCGATGCGCGAGGCGGTCGGCACCAGCCTGCTGGTCATCTCCGTCAACTCCACGGCCGCCCTGGCCATGCGCGCGGGTACGGCCGACGGGCTGGACTGGGCCGTCATCGGCCCGTTCGCCGCGGCCGCGGTGCTCGGCGCGTGGGACGGCAAACGCCTGGCCGCCAGGGTCTCCGGGGGCGCGCTCCAGCGGATCTTCGCGCTGGTGCTGCTGGCGGTGGCCGCCGTCATGCTGATCGACGTGGCGGTGTGATGCGCGCCGACCGCCCCGGGGCGGCGCCGGGCCGGTGCAGGACGGGCGGGCGCGCCCCGGGCCTCAGGCCAGCGACAGGAAGAGCTTCTCCAGCCGGGCGCGCATCTGCTCCGACGTCTCGCCGTTGCGCTGCGCCTTCTCGGTGTCGGTGATGCACTGCTGAAGGCCGGTGGCGATGATCGCGAAGCCCGCCCGGTCCAGAGCCCGGGAAGCGGCGGCGAGTTGCGTGATGACCTCCTCGCAGTCCCGCCCGTCCTCGATCATCCGGATCACACCGGCGATCTGCCCCTGGGCCCGACGCAGCCGGTTCAGCACGGACTTGAGTTCGGCACCCGCGAGGTCCAGTTCCACGATCACTCCTCCATCAATACCCCTAGGGGTACTCTACGCCCCGGTCAGGGGTACCGTCGAAGACCAAGGATCACATCTGTCATGACTGCTCCCCTCCATTCCGCCGCCCCTGGCACGCCCGTCACCCCTGTCACCCCCGGCACTCTCGGCATCGACCAGGCCGGCGCCCGGCTGCACGAGCTGACCGTCATCGACGTACGGACACCGGGCGAGTACGCCTCGGGCCATCTGCCCGGCGCCCTCAACATCCCGCTGGACCACCTCCGGCGCGTGCTGCCCGACCTACGGAGGGCCTCAGAGCACGGCGACCTCCTCGTCGTATGCGCGTCCGGCGCCCGGTCCGCGAACGCCTGCGAGCTGCTCGCCGGGAACGGCGTCCCCGTCGCCACCCTGGCGGGCGGCACCGCCGCCTGGGCCGCCGCGGGCCACGACCTGCACCGTCCCACGGCCTGTGACATCCCCCGAGCCGTCTGGAGCATGGAACGCCAGGTGCGGCTGACGGCCGGCGCCGTCGTCCTCGCCGGACTCGGCCTCGGCCTGCTCGTGCACCCGGCCTTCCAGCTCCTCTCGGCGGGCGTCGCGGGCGGGCTGGTCCTCTCCGCGCTCACCGACACCTGCGGCATGGCGGCCCTGCTCGCCGAACTGCCCCACAACCGCGCCCGCCCGGCCGACCTGGCCACCACACTGGCCGCCCTCCGCAACCGCTGAGCCATCCGGACCCGCCCTCGGTCGATCGGCCGAGGGCGGGCCGGTCGACGTGCTCGCGCGGTGACCGTTCGGCCGAGGTGGGACACCTGGTCGGGGCGCGAGATTGGGACCGAGCCTCCCCTCGCCCCCCGTCACAGGAGTACGCCCATGTCCCGCCAACTGAGTCCCCCGGCAGGTCAGTCGACGGCCGCACCCACGAAGTCGGTCCCGGCAGGAGCCCCGCGCACAGGCCCCGGCGCCGCTTCCCGCGTCGTCGCGTCGGGCACGTCGGGCCTCCGTCGGGTCCGGGCGCGTCGGGATGTCCTCCACTGGCTGGCGTGCGCCGCGTTCGCCCTCGCCCTGGCCTGGTCACGACGCTTCCCGCGCATCGGGTGTGGGGGGTGTGCGCGGCGGTCGGCTACAGCGCGGCGGCGGCGCTGGCCGCCCGGGCGCGACACCCCTGGGGCAGGGGCAGCGCGCTCGTCGCGGTCGGGGGATCGGTGGTGGCGTCGCTGGCGGTGCTGATGGTTCTGGGAACGGCCCAGTCGGAGGTCGGCGTCGTCGAACGCTCCGCCACGCTGCTGCTGAACTCCGGCAGCCCCTACGTGCCGCACCCGGCGGACGTCGCGGACTTCAACCCGTATCTGCCCGGCATGGCGGTCTTCGGCATCCCCCACGCCCTCCTGGGCGACACCCCGCTCGCGGACGCCCGTCTCTGGTTCGCGGTCGTGTTCCTCGCGGCCATGTCCCTGTCGGCGCCGCGCAGCAAGGCCGTGCCGCTGCTCGCGGGGTTCCCCGCGGTGGCCCTCCCGCTCGCGGTGGGCGGTGTCGACCTCCCGGTGATCGGGTTCGTCTGCCTGGGACTGGCGCTGGCCGGCCGGCGCGGAACGGGTACGGCGGCCGGTCTGGCCATGGGCGCGGCGGCGGCGCTGAAGTGGACCGCCTGGCCGCTGCTGCCCGTGGGAGTGGTCCTGATCGCGGTGACCTCGGGCCGCCGGGCCGCCGTGCGGGCCGCCGGAGCCGCGCTGGCCGTGACGGCCCTCGCCGTGGCGCCGGCCGCGCTCGTCGACCCGCGGGCGTTCACCGTGCACGTGTTGCTGTTCCCGCTCGGAGCCGGCGGAACCAGCTCCCCGGCCACCAGCCCGCTGCCCGGATACCTGCTGGCCGCCTGTGTGCCGGAGGGCCGCGCCATCGCCGTCGCGGCCCTCGCGACGGGCGCGGTGTGCGTGGCCGGGTCGCTGGCGGTCCGCCCGCCGCGCACGGTCGTCGCCGCCGCGGACCGGCTGGCACTGGGCCTCGGCCTGGCCATGTGCCTGATGCCGGCCACACGCTTCGGCTACCTCGTCTACCCGATGGTGCTGGCGGTGTGGTTCCGCCGGCACCGGTCGGCGCGTGTCGCGCGGCCCGCCGGGCCGGCCTGGGGGAGCGGCTCGACGGTCGCCGTCAGGCGCGGTCGTAGCAGCGCTTCAGCTCGTTGAGGTCGTAGAAGCGGCTGCCCTTGGCGACGGGCTTGCAGGAGGTCTTGAACGCGGTCTCCTTCTCGTTGAACAGCATCCGCACCAGGTACTGGGCGCCCCGCCCGGTGCTCGTCCTCGCGTACAGGTCCCACTGCACGTTGGCGGCCATCGGGGCGACGTCCGCGCCGCGCCAGGGGTTGTTCTCGTACGTGTAGGGCCGGTTCAGGTCCGCGCTCTTGGCGCTGCCGGGCAGGCCGAGGACGACGGCGAGCGGTTCGATCTCCTCCGCGTGGGTGAACCGGAGCACCGCGCCCTTGTCGCTCGTGCCGTCCGCCTTCGCCTCGGCCTGGGCGAACAGGTCGTCCAGCAGGACGTTCGCCATGTCGTAGGTGATGGTGCGGCCGGTGAAGGCCGGGCCCTTCTGGTAGAACTCCTCGGCGTCGTCGAGGTAGGCGAACCAGCGGGCGTCCCGGGGCGCCAGGAACGGGTCGAGGTCGACTCCCGGGGCTTCCACGCTCAGGTCGGGCGCGGCGCTGTAGAGCTCGTACAGCGAGCGGGCGAAGGAGATCCGGTCGGCGCTCGGCATCGCCTTGACGAACTTCGCGCCGAACAGCCGGGAGACCACGTGCGTGGCCGCCTTCGCGGTGTCGGGCAGCCCGTCTGTCTCGGCGATCACCGCGGCCAGGTCGGGGTCGCCGGCGAGGTAGGCCTGGTAGTCGGCGTTCTGCGGCTGCTTGTGGAAGTACAGGAGGTCCTTGTTCGTCACCGGCGCCTGGATCAGCCCGGCCAGTGCCGGGTCGCCTGCGGTCAGGCCGCCGGTGAAGGCGTCGGCGCTGGCGACGGCGCGGGCCACGCCGGAGGTCTCGACCTCGATCGGCTCGTCGCCGGCGACGATGGCGGAGAAGAGCGAGGGCAGCCGGCGTTCCAGGCGCAGCGCGGTGTCGCGCTGCTCCTGCGCGCCACGGCCGGAGAGGCTGCCGTAGCCGATCGTGGAGGCGCCGGTCAGCAGGGTCCGCACCTGCGGGCCGAGCTGCGCGCCGAGCGGGGTCAGCGCGTTCTGGGTCCGGGCGCTCTCCAACACCGCCAGCACCGCGTCGCCGTCGTCGCCGTCGGTCATGGCACGGGAACCGTGCCGGGCGACGTTCTCGGTGAAGACCGGGGTGAAGCCCTTCGGCGCGGCCTGGTAGTCGCGCGGGTTCTCCCGCGGCTGGTACGGCGTCTTCGTCGTGTAGTAGTGCGGGCCGGAGGCGTGCGGCCGGTTTTGTGCGGCGGCGGTGGCGTCGGGCAGGGCCAGGGCGGCGACCGCCAGAGTCGCGGCCACGGCGGCGCCGGAGGCGACGGTTCGCTTCATGGTGGTTCCTCAACGAGCGGGCAGAAGGGAAGGTCGGGGCCGATCGGACACGACCCCGCACGCTCGCAACCGGAGGGAAACGACCCGCCCGCGGTGGGTGGCGCGGGAGTGGTGCGTGGGTGAACGGGCGGCGATCTTGTGCCGTCGGCGGCGCCTCGGCGGTGCCCCAGTGGCGCTTGAGCGGTTCCGTCAGCCGGGTTGCCCGGCCGGAGTGACGTATGCCGACGGTGGTGGAATCGGTCACGCGCGTGGGCGTCGCGGCCGCCGCGATACCGCTACCGCCCGTGAGGGTGACGCCACTGGCCATATCCCGCCCATCGCTCTCCTTGCCGTGCCGACGGCATCACGCGGCCCGGACAGGTGGGGAAGGTCGGTCACGCAGGGTGACAAGCGAATTTCGCTACAAGTTCCGAAATTATTCGTGACGGCTCAGCCGCGTGGCCGAAACACGTCATTCCTACCGTCTGTATCGGTCATCACATCGGTGTCCTCAGTGGCTGTACGAGACAGGAGCCTTGAGTGTCCAACCCCTCCCGACGCGGCGTCCTCAGACTGACCGCCGGCACCGCTCTCCTCGGCACCCTGGCCCTGACGGGCTGCGGCCGCGGCGACACCGCCGCCACCGCGAAGGCCTCCGCCAAGCCCGTCGACGCCTCCCCGGCCACCGGTACGGTCGAGGTCTGGGCCGCCCAGGGCGACGCCGACGTGCTCGGCAAGGTCATCAAGCCCTTCGAGGCCGCGAACCCGGACGTCGACGTGAAGTTCACGCTGATACCGAACTCCGACTACTACACCAAGCTCCAGGCGGCGATCGCGGCGGGCAAGGGGCCCGACGTCGCCCAGTTCTTCCCCGAGTCGCAGGCGCAGTTCCTCGACCCGTCCGTCCTTCGGCCCGTACCGGACGGGCTCGTCGACCCGAGCGGCTTCTTCACCAGCCTCTGGGACGCGGGCGTGGTCGAGGACGTGGCGTACACGGTGCCCTGGTACGCGTACACCTACGCGCTCGTCTACCGCGCCGACCTCGCCAAGAAGGCGGGCGTCGAGGCACCGACGACCTGGGACGAGATGCTGCCGTTCTTCAAGGCGCTCAAGGGCGCCGGAGCCGCACACGGTCTCGGCGCCGACAACGGCTGGGACGTCTTCAACGGCCAGGACGTCGCGATGTACGCCTGGCAGGCCGGCGGCTCGCTGCTCTCCGCCGGCGGCAAGTGGACGCTCGACACTCCGGCGCTGGTCGACGCGCTCCAGTACAACGCGTCGTTCTTCGCCTCCGGCGCCGCCGACCTCGCCACGCCCACCTTCCTCGACGCACAGCCGTACTTCGTCGGAGGCAAGACCGCGACGATGATCACGGGCCCGTGGGTCGTAGGCCAGCTCGACACCGCCGCGAAGAAGACCGGCTGGACCGCCTCCCATGTCGCCACCGCACCCCTTCCGGCCGGGCCCTCGGGCAGCGTCTCCTTCTCCGCCGGCGGCACCTGGGGCGTCCTCGCGAACAGCGGCAACACGGACGGGTCCTGGAAGCTCATCCGGTACCTCGCGAAGCCGAGCACCCAGGTCGCCCAGTACAAGGCGTACAGCTCCCTGCCGGCGGTCGTCTCCGCCTGGGACGACTCCGCCATCGCCGGGCAGCCGCTCCTGGACGCCTTCCTCACCCAGATGAAGAAGACCCGGGCGTTCCCGCAGGTCAGCAGCTGGCAGCAGGTCGCGACCCGGCTCGGCAAGGAGATGGAGGCCGTGGCCAAGGGCACCAAGACCGCCGCGAAGGCCGCCTCGGACGCCCAGTCGTACGCCGAGAGCCTCGGCACGGGTGCGAAGTGAGCCGCGGATGACTGCCACCCCCGTCCGCCGGACCGCCGTCGCCTGGCTGTTCCTCACCCCCTTCATGGTCGTGTTCCTGCTCTACACGGCGATCCCCACCGTCGCCGCCCTCGGGTTCAGCCTCACCGACCTGCGGGGCACGGATCTGCGGCATCCGTTCGCCGTCGACTTCACCGGAGTGGAGAACTATCTCCGGCTGTTCCAGGACGAGACCTTCCTGCGGGACATCCTGAACACCGCCCTGTTCGTGGCCGTCGGCGTGCCGCTGACCATGGGCATCGGCTTCGCCCTCGCCCTCACCCTGAACTCCGGCGTCCGACGGCTGCGCAGCCTGTTCCGTACGGTCTTCTTCGCGCCGGTCGTCACCAACGTCGTGGCGGTCGCGCTGATCTGGCAGTACGCCTTCAACGCGGGCGGCACCGTCAACAAGGCGCTCGGCGCGGTCGGTTTCGCCGGACCGAACTGGCTGGACGACCCGAACCTGGCCATGCCCGTGGTCATCCTGCTCGGCGTCTGGCGCAACTTCGGCACCGCCATGGTGCTGTTCCTCGCCGGTCTCCAGGCGATCCCGCGGGACGTCTACGAGGCCGCCGCCCTCGACGGCGCCGGCCGCTGGCGTCAACTGCGGCACATCACCCTGCCGTTGCTGCTGCCCACCACCCTCATGGTGTCGGTGCTGCTGACCGTCTTCTATCTCCAGGTGTTCGACGAGCCGTACCTGCTCACCGACGGCGGCCCGCTCGGCTCCACCGAGTCCGTCGCGCTGTACACCTACCACCAGTTCGGGGCGGGCGAGTTCGGGATGTCGTCGGCCGCGTCCTTCGTGATGCTCGTGCTCGTGACGCTGGTGAGCCTCGTCCAGTTCCGGCTGCTCAGGCCCCGCGCATGACGGCCCTCGCCGCGTCGCTGGAGGACGCCGACATGACCGCCCCCGCCCCCTCGATCTCCCTGCGCCGCCGGTCCTTCGCCAGGCCCCTGCTCTACGGGGCGCTGGTGCTGTGCGCCCTGCTGACGATGCTGCCGTTCGTCTGGGTGGCCGGCGGCTCGCTGCGCAGCCTCGCCGAGATCCGCTCCGACCCCGGCGCGTGGCTTCCGCACCACGTCACCCTCGACAACTTCGTACGGCTGTTCAGGACCGAGGGGTTCGCCCGGTTCCTGACCAACAGCGTCGTGGTCGCGACCCTCGTGGTGATCGGCAACATCGTGGCGGCCTCGGCCGCCGGCTACGCCCTGGCCAAGTTCGACTTCGCGGGCCGACGGATCGCGTTCGGCGCGGTCATGGCGGCGATGATGGTGCCGTTCACGGCCGTCTTCGTCCCGCAGTTCGTGCTCACCGTCGACATGGGCCTGGCGGACACCCTCGCCGGTATCGCCCTGCCCGCCGTGGCGATGCCGATGTCGGTCTTCATCATGCGGCAGTACGCGATGTCGATCCCCGACGACCTTCTCGAGGCGGCCCGGATCGACGGCGCGGGCGAGTTCCGGATCTTCTTCCGGATCTTCCTCCCGCTGGCCGGCCCCGCCGTCGCGACGATCACGATCATGTCGTTCCTCGCCTCGTGGAACAACTTCATCTGGCCGCTGATCGTCGCCCAGAGCACCTCCACCTACACGCTGCCGGTGGGCCTCGCCGCCACCAGCCAGGCGGCGGCGCACGTCACCGACTACGGTCTGATGCTCGCCGGCGCGATCGTCGTCATGCTGCCCGTGCTCGCCCTGTTCCTGCTGCTGCAGCGCTACTTCGTGCAGGGCATCGCCGGAACGGGAATGCGGTGACCGCGATGGACGAGCGGACGGACTTCCGCGCCCCCGGTGAGCCGGTCACCGTCCTCGCCCCCGCCGGCCCGTTCGTCGGCCGTCGCACCGGCCGCACCCGCCGCTTCCTCGGCGTCCCGTACGCCGAAGCGCCCACCGGCGCCCGGCGGTTCGCCCCGCCGACGCCCCGTGGCCGCTCCACCGAGCCGTACGACGCCTCCCGGCACGGCGCGACCTCGCAAGCCGTGCCGCTGTCGGCCACGACCACCATTCCGGAGCCGTCGGTGCCGGGCGACGACGTGCTGAACCTCGGCATCGTCGCCCCGGACGCGGACGGCGACCGTACGCCCTGCCCGGTCCTGGTGTGGATCCACGGCGGCGGCTTCCTCGGCGGAAGCCCGGCCAGCCCCTGGTACGACGGGCGCTCCTTCGCCCGCGACGGCGTCGTCTGCGTCACCGTCGGCTACCGGCTCGGCGTCGACGGATTCGCCGTACTGGACGACGTACCCCCGAACCTCGGGCTGCGCGATCTGCTGCTCGCGCTCGACTGGGTGCGGGAGAACATCGCCGCGTTCGGGGGCGATCCCGAACGGGTCACCCTCGCAGGGCAGTCGGCCGGCGGCGCTGCCGTGCTCGCGCTGCTGTCGTCGCCCGCCGCCCGTGGCCGTTTCCAGCGGGCCGTCAGCCTCTCCGGGGTCGCCGTCGACGTGGGCGCGGACCGCGCGGGCGACTTCCTCGGACGGCTCGGGCGCCGGCTCGGCGTGCCGCCCACGCGGGACGGGTTCGCCGGCCGCAGCGTGACGGACGTCCAGCGGGCCGTCATCGGCCTGCGGGACGCGGCGGGCGACGACGCGCTCGCGCTCGGTCCGTTCGTCGGCGACGACGTCCTGCCGACGCCGATCGCCGACGGACTCGCCGCGCACGGACACGGCGTACCGCTGCTGCTCGGCGCGACCGGCGACGAGTTCGACGGCGACACCGCCACCGGCGCGCCAGGCGCCCGTGCCACGGGCACCCGGGTGACGGACACCCTGTTCCGCGCCGTCTGCCCGCGCGCGGCGCTCGCCCGCCGTGCAGCCGTCGCCGGGACCTGGCTGTACTCCTTCGAGTGGCCGTCCCCCGTACTCGGCGGCGCGGCGCACTGCATCGACATCCCGTACTTCTTCGACGTACTCGACGCGCCCGGCGTCCCCGAGACGCTCGGCCCCAACCCGCCCGCGGAGCTGGCCACTTCGATGCACGCCGACCTGGTCCGGTTCGTCCACGGCCAGGAACCCGCCTGGGCGAGGGCGACCGGCGCGCTCGGCGACCCGGCGCGCGAGTACGGCCGACCCGGCGCGGGCCTCACGGCCGACACCACCGGCGTGTTCGACCCCGTGACACCGTTCGACCCCGGGACGCCGTTCGATCCCGGGACGCCGGCGGCGAAGGAGGCGACATGCTGACGCCCGGGCTGAACGGGATGAACCAGAGCGCCGTCCGCCGCGTCAACACCTCCGTCATCCTGCGCGCGTTGGCCGTGTCGGCCGAGCCGATGACCCTGACCACGCTCGCCGAGCAGGCCGGCCTCTCCCGTCGCACCATCGAGCTCATCCTCGACTCGCTCGTCGAGGCGGGCTGGGTGACCGAGCTGGACCGCGTACCGACCAGCGGCTGCGCCGGACGCCCGGCCCGCCGCTACCAACTACGCGCCAAACACGCCCTGTTGGCGGCCGTACGCATCACCACCCTGGACGTCACCGCGGTCGTCGCCGACGTCCGCGGCCGCATCCTCGGCCGCGCGCACCGCCCCCTGCGCGCCTACCAGGACCCCCAGGCCACCCTCGACGACGCGGCGGCGCTGGTCCTGGAGGCGCTCGACGACGCGGGCGGGTCGACGGACCGGCTGCGCGCCGGCGCCATCGCGGCCGGCGGCGCGATCGACGACGACGGGATCGTACGACGCCTCGTGCACACGACCCACTGGGAAGGCGTCCACCTGCCCCAGGAGCTCAAACGGCGCATCCCCGTGCCCTGGTTCGCGGACAACGACTCCAACCTCGGTGCGCTGGCCGAGCGTTGGCGAGGCGTGGCCGCCGAACACGACAACGTCGTATGGGCGATCCTCGGCAACCGCACCGGACTCGGCATCCTCATCCGAGGCGCCGTGCACCGGGGTCTGGACGGCGCGGCGGGCGAGATCGTCGAGGCCGCGTCGATCCCGGCCGGCTCGGTCGAGAACCGCCCGGTGGCATGGCTGACCTCACCGGAACCGGCCCGGCGGAGGATCGCGCTCGACCGCTTCGCCGCGGCGCGGGCCGGTGACGCGGACGCGCTCGCCGAGGTCGACGAACTCGTGGAGAACATCGCCTCGATCCTCACGATCCTGTCGTGGACGATCGCGCCCTCGCTCATCGTGCTCGGCGGCGGGCTCGAAGACGCGGCCGACGTGCTGCTGCCCCGGGTGCGCGAGGCGCTGCGCCGCGCCCGCACCCCCGCCGTCGAACTGCGCGCCACGAGTCTGGGGCACGACGCCGCGCTCGTCGGCGCCGTCAAGTCGGCACTCGACCGCATGGACACCGAACTGTTCGGCCCGCTCGTCCCCGGCGCGTAATCCCCCCACCACCCAACTCTCCCCCCACCACCCGACTTTGGAGTCTCCCTGTGACCGACACCCACCGCACCGACGTCCTCATCGTGGGCAGCGGCATCATGGGATCCGTCGTGGCCCGGCTGCTGCGGGACGGCGATCCGGGGCTGGACATCACGATGGTCGACGGCGGCAGCGCGATCGGCTCTGCGCCCGGAGTGCATCTGCACGACGTCGACGACCCGGTCCTCTGGTCGCGCTACAACGAAAAGGTCGGCACCGGCATCCAGGGCATGTACACCGGCGCCGAAGTGGTGCGCGAGGTCGCCGACAGCCTCACCGGCCTCGCGCCCGGCATGTTCCACGCGCTCGCCTTCGGCGAGGACGCCGAGGCGATGCCCGCGACGGCGCTCGCCTGGAACGCGGGCGGCATGGGCGTGCACTGGACCGCCGCGACCCCGTGGCCCGCCGGCGACGAGGTGTTCGACTTCGGCGACCCGGCCCGCTGGACGGCGGACCTGGACACCGCGCGCCGACTCCTGGCGGTCACCCCCTCACCCATCGGCCCGACCGAGGTCGGCCGGACGGTCCTCGACGTACTGCGCCGACGCTACGACGGCGCCGCACCCGACGACCGGCGACCGCAGCCGATGCCCATGGCCGTCACGGCGACGGCAACAGGCCCCATGCCCCGCACCGCGCCGGGGACGATCTTCCCGGCGATCGCGGCCGGCGGGGACCCGGCGTTCACCCTGGTGACCGGGACGCTCGCCACCCGGCTGCTGCTCGCCGAGGGCCGGGTCACCGGCGCCCGACTGCGACGCGTCGCCGACGGCACGCAGACCGAACTTCACGCGGACGCCGTGATCGTGTGCGCCGACGCGCTGCGCACCCCGCAGCTGCTGTTCGCCTCGGGCATCCGCCCCACAGCGCTGGGCCGATACCTCAACGAGCACGCGTTCATCGCCGCCCGGGTGCTCCTCGACCTCGACCGGTTCGGCATCGGCCGCGACGCCCTGCCCCTGCCGCGCCCCGGCGAGTTCAGCACGGACTCGCTCTGGCTGCCGCAGAACGGGGCGGCGCAGCCGTTCCACGGCCAGATCATGAACCGCACGTACCTGGACGAGAACGGCCGCCCCCTCGCCCACGCCGTGGGCCTGTCGCTCCTCGCCCCCGTCGAGTCGCGCCCCGAGAACCGCCTGGTCTTCTCGGAGTCGGAGACCGACCTCGCCGGACTGCCGCGCATCGGCGTCGAGTTCGCCTACTCCGACGCCGACCACACGCTGATCGAGCGGGCACTCGCCGAAGTCCGCTCGCTGGCCGAGGAGTTCGGCCCGTTCGACCCCGCGACCGAATGCGCGCTGCTCCCACCCGGCTCCTCGCTGCACCTGACCGGCACCGTCCGCACGGGCGCCGCCGACGACGGGAGAAGCGTGTGCGACCCGGACGGCCGGGTGTGGGGCTTCGCCAACCTGTACGTCGCCGGCAACGGCGTCATCCCCACCCCGATGGCCGCCAACGTCACCCTGACCGGCGCGGTGACCGCCGTACGGGCCGCCCGCGCCGTCGCCGCACGCGACGCGGCGCTCGCCGCGCGCTGATCTTCCGCACCTGGACACCCGCACGCTGAGAGGATGCTGGACCGTGATCGACATCGCCAAGGAATACCGGGTGGCGCTGCCACCGTGGATCGACGACGAGCTGGCCGACGTGCCCGCCGTCATCCCCGACCGGGACGGCCGGATGCGCCTGGTGCACCGTCTCGCCGACCGCAACTGGCGCGAGGGCAACGGCGGCCCGTTCGCGGCGCTCGTCGCCGAGCAGGACACCGGCCGGATCGTCTCGGTCGGCGTGAACGTCGTCCTCGCCTCCGGCGTCTCCAGCGCACACGCCGAGGTCGTCGCGCTCGGCCTCGCCCAGACGGCGACCGGCGGCTGGGACCTCGGCGGCGACGGCCTGCCGACCCACGAACTGGTCGTCAACTGGCGTCCGTGCATCCAGTGCTACGGCGCCGCCATGTGGTCCGGGGTACGCGGCCTCGTGGTCGCCGGCGAGGGTCCGGAACTGGAGGAGATCACCACCTTCGACGAGGGGCCGCTCGGCGCGGACTGGGCCGAGCAGTTCGAGGCACGCGGCATCAAGGTCGTACAGGATGTGCTGCGGGAAGAGGCGCTCGCGGTGTTCCGCGGGTACCGGGAGGCCGTCGACGCGGACGGCGGCGGCATCGTCGTCTACAACGCCCGCGGCGGCGCGGAATGACCCCCCGGTTCGCGACCGACGTGGTCACCTTCTACCACCCGCGCTTCTGGGGACTCGACTCCGCGGACGCCGTGCGCGACTGGGCGCTGGCGCACCCCGAGGGCTTCTGGGCGCGGGTGATGGAGGCGCTGGCCGAGGCCGGGGTCACGGGCATCGAGCTGACCTTCGCGCCGGGCGACATCGACTCGGCGCTGCGGGCCTTCGGCAGCGCACCGGCGTTCCGCCGCGCACTGGAGTCCCGGGGCCTGTCGGTCGTCAGCGCCTTCGTCACGGAGAACGACAGCCCCGACTGGCGGGAGGGCGACAACCTGCCCGAGATCGTCGCCGACGCCGAACGACGCGCCGCCTTCCTGGCCGACCTGGGAGCGGACCTCCTCGTCACCGGACTGCCCATGCGCACGACGTTCGGTACGCGTCCGCCGTTCTTCGTCGACGCCGCGTACATGACCCGGATGGCCGACATCGCCCACGCGGTCGGTGAGGCCGTCGCCCGGCACGGCGTGAAGCTCGCCTTCCACACGGAGTCCAACAGCACCCTCTGGTACGAGCGGGACATCGACCTGTTCATGGCGCTGACCGATCCGCGCTATGTGTGGCTGTGCCCCGACTCCTGCCACATCGCGCTCGGGGGAGGCGATCCCGTCGCCGTCGCGCGTCGCCACGCCCCGCGCATCGCGCTGGCGCACTGGAAGGACGCGGTCAAGCCGATCGACGTCGAACTCACCATCGACGACACGGTCTTCGCCCAGCAGCAGCCCTATATGACCGAACTGGGCACGGGCATCGTGGACTGGAGAGGCTGGGCCGACGCCATGTCCCGCACCCCCGGCGCGGACACCGTGCTCATCGAGCTGGACGAGGCGGCCGACCCCGTCGCCGCGCTCCGGGCGGGGACGGCCGTCGCGCGAGCCGCGCGGGCGTGAGAGCCGCTCCCGGGAGGCGTGGGGGAACGCCTATCGGGGAAGACCGGCGGACGGCTCCCGCTCGGGTGGCCCGTCCGCGGGTGTCCCGGCCGAGCGCGTCTCGGCCGAGGACGTCTCGGACGCAGGTGTCCCGTCGGTGGCGGGACGGGCAGGCGCCTGGCCGTCGCCGCCCGGCCCGACGGCGGCTCGGCCTGCGCGCGTGGGGCGGCCGAGGACGACTCCGGCCAGGACCAGGATCAGTCCGCACAGTTGCTGAACGGTCAGCACCTCGGCGGCGACCACCGTGCCGAGCAGCACGCCCGTGACGGGGTTGAGCAGTCCTATGAGGCCGACGGTGCCCGCCGGCAGGTGCCGTAGCCCGGTGAACCAGGCGGCGAAGGCCAGCGCGGTGGCGATCAGGGTGACATAGCCGAACGCGAGGAGCGCCGACGGGGAGAGCGCGGGGGGAGGCCCCTCCACGGCCGCGGCGGCCGGGAGCAGCAACAGGCCGCCGGCGGTGAGCTGCCAGGCGGTCGAGGCGAGCACGTCGGCGTCCGCGCTCCACCGCTTGGCCAGGATGTGGCCGAAGGACGACACGAGCACGGCGGCGGCCGAGGCGAGGACTCCCCGCACGCCCACCCTGTCCACGCCCGTGAGCAGCATGAGACACACCCCGGCGAGCCCGATCGCGGCGCCGGCCAGGTGGGCGGTGCGGGGGCGCTCGGACACCAGAGGCCAGGCCATGAGCATCATCGTCAACGGGGACACCGCCATGACGGTCGAGGCGACGCTGGTCGGAAGCAGCTGGGAGGCGACGTAGACGAGGACGAAGAACACGCTGACGTTGAGCAGCCCGAGCACCGCGGAGCGCCACCACCACGCGCCACGGGGGCGCTGTCTGCACAGGGCCAGCAGGACGAGGCCGGCGGGCAGCGCACGCAGAGCGGCTCCGTACAGCGGGCTGTCGGCGGGGAGGTACGTGTGCGTGACGTAGTAGTTGGCGCCCCAGGCCACCGGTGCGATCGCGGTGAGCGCCACCCACCGTCCATTAGCTTCCATGGAAGACAATATAGCTTCCATGGAAGGTATGATGGGGATCATGGAAGAAGAGGCGCCCGCGGCACGCGGGGAGGAGGGGGCCGTGGAAGACCGGCGACCGCTGGACCGGGTGGCCCGCATCCAGGCCGACTGGCGTCGCGAGCGGCCCGACCTCGACGTCACCCCGCAAGGAGTGATCGGCCGACTGCACCGCCTGGCCGACCAGCTCACCGAGGAACTGCGCGTCGTCTACCGGCGCTACGGGCTCAGCGAGGGCGAGTTCGACGTGCTGTGCGCCCTGCGCCGCGCGGGCGAGCCCTACGAACGGGCGCCCGGCGAGCTCGCCGCGCACACCATGGTCACCACCGGCGCGATGACGAAGCGGATCGACCGCCTGGAGCGCGCCGGACTCGTCACCCGCCGCCGCTCCGGAGACGACCAGCGCGGCCGGATCGTCGCCCTCACCGACCCCGGACGCGAACTGATCGACCGGGCGTTCACCGACCACATGCGCAACGAACGCCATCTGCTGGATCTGCTGGCGCCCACCGAGGCCAAGGCCCTCGAGACCCTGCTCACGGTCTGGCTCTCCGGCATGGAGGACTCGCGCTCGCCCGGCGGCTCATGAGGCGGTCGGGGCGATGAGCTCGTCGGCGACCCACCGTGCGACGCCGGCGGGGGTAGGGCGTCGTAGCAAGGAGACTCTGCTCGACGCGGCCGCAGCGGTCTTCGTCACGTCAGGCGTGGAGGCGCCGGTGCGCGACATCGCGGCCAAGGCGGGCGTCGGACTGGGCACGATCTACCGCCACTTCCCGACGCGAGCGGATCTCGTCATCGCCGTCTGCCGGCACCAGGTCGACGCCTGCGCCGACGCGGGCCGACTGTGGGCCAGGACAGCCCCCTTCCAGGTCAGAAAGGCTCGAAGCGCGGCTCGACGGGGCCGATCTCGCCGCGCTCCGCCAGTTCGTCGAGATCTTCCGGGTCGAGGAATTCCAAGGCGTCCGGATCGATGCCGTCGTGCGGGGCGGCGTCGTGCAGGCGCTTGACGAAGGAGAGGACGAATGCGGTGAACGGTCCGTCGAACACCTCGGGTTCGGCGCCGTTGATGTTGGTGACCGTCTTCCAGCGGTCGGGCTCGTCGTCGCAGGGCCAGAAGAAGTGCTCGTCGCCGGAGTAGTCGTAGCCCCAGGAGATGAGGCCACCCGGGTCGGGGTGGAACCGGAACGGATACCTGTCCGAGTCACGTCGCCACGACTGGCCGAACGACTCGTGGATCTTCCGCATTCTCGTGAGCAGCGGACTGGAGCCCAGCGGATGGAAGACCACCAACTCGCCGCAGATCACGCCCGTTCCGTAGGCGTCCAGGAAGGCCTTGAAGTCGTTGGGCAGCGCCGACCCGACGTAGGCCTCGACCTCGGCCCAGTCGTCCGGAGCCGGTTGACGAGCCGGGGGTCGGCCGAACACCTGCACAAGGTCATCGAATCCCGCCATGTCCCCTGCCCTGCTTGATCGGCGGTAGCAGACGGCAAGCCTATTCCGACGCGCGTCGGTCAGCCGCGGACCAGGGTGGCCAGCGGATGCCGTGCGGTGTCCGTCGCGGGGCGCGAGAGGTACAGCGTGGTGTGGAAGTAGCCCTCGCTTTCCTTGCCGTGCGGGTTCTCGCCGACCGCGGTGACCGCGTCGATCGCGTACTGCTGTTCCCGCGCGCTGGTGAAGCGGCGTTGGGGGAAGGTGGCGGTGGCCTTCTCGGTGGTGAGGCCGTTCGTTTCGAGGCAGGCGGCGATGGCGTCGTAGGCGCCGGTGCGCAGCACGAACGCGGCGACCCAGACCGGACCGTGGGCACTGTCCAGCAGAGCCTGGAAGGTGCGCGGCGACAGGAAGCCGGCTCCGCCGGTGAGGGTGATCAGGCGGGCGTGGCGGACGGCCCGAAGGAGGTCGGGGCCGGCGGGCGCGGTCTCCAGGTTCTCGGCGAACGCCTCGTCCAGCAGCCCGACGGCGCGTGCGTAGGAGACGGCGTGGGGGGCGGCGTCGAGCCCGACGACGCGGACTGCGTCCGGGCGCCGGTGGGCCGCGTAGTACGCCGTGTCCCACTCGGCCAGCTCGGCGGTGGTCATCGCGGTGGCCTGCGGGGATGTGTAGTGGGCGTACAGGTCGTCGAGCGTGAGGTCGTGGTTGAGCAGGGCGGCGTTGATGCCGTAGGAGCAGCAGATGTCCAGCACCGTGACGGGGTCCGCCGTGTCCTTCGAGGACCCGCAGGCCCTGAGCAGGCGGCGGAAGACGCCCTGCGCGTGGTGCGGGGTCTGGTACTCCCAGGGGCCCAGCGCGCGGAAGTACGCGCGCGGGTCGGGTCGGTTGTACGTGTCGTCGAACGGGGTCATGCCCCCGGCAGCGGAGACGCCCGCGCCCCGGGAGCCGTCGGCCGCGAACGGCCCGGGGCCTTTCGACTGCGCAGGGGCCATGACGTGTCCCTTTCCGCGAACCAGACCGGCTTTCCGGTCCGGCTTTCCGGTCCGGCTTTCAGGATCGGCTTTGAGGACCGGCTTTCCGAACAGAGTCAACGCCGAGGTCGGCCCGCGGGGAACAGCGCGGAAACGAAACCGGCCAGGCACAGCTGGAGGCCGGTCGGCCGGTTCATGCGTCGAACTCGGTGAGGTCGATGGCGTGGATGTACAGCGGGAAGCCGTACACCGGGTGGGTCGTTTCGCGCTCCAGCGCCATGCCGAGCTTGCGGGCGATGTTCTCGGAGGCGTCGTCACCCACCCGGCTGATGCTGATGACACGGTCGAGGCCGCGGTCCTGGAGCGCGAACTCCAGCGTGGCGTGGGCCGCTTCGGACGCGTATCCCTGGCCCCAGAACTGCGAACCGAGCCGCCAGCCGATCGCCACGTCGGGCTGTGCCTCCGGCAGGAAATCGGGCACGTACAGGCCCGTGAAGCCGGCCAGCTCGCCCGAGGCCAGCAACTCTACGGCGAAGAGGCCGAAGCCCTCCTCGTCCCACTCCTCCTCCCACTGCTCGATGGCCTCCGCGGTGTGCTCCAGGTCGCGCACCGACCCGTCGTCGATCCAGCGCATCACCTGCGGGTCCGTGTTGATCTCCGCCATGGGCGCGAGGTCGTCGTCATTCCAGCGGCGGAGGATGAGTCGGGGCGTACGGATCTCGGTCATGACACCCATCCTGCATAAGGCGACGGCCTGACCGGTAATCGGCGCCGCCGGCGACTCGCCCCAGGGGTGATGACCAGTGACGTCCGACCGGTCAGGACCACAGGCCGTCGACCGGCAGATCTCGATGGAAGACGGCCATGGTCCGGCCGGGGCCGTTGTAGTCGTCGACGATGTCCGTGTCGAAGCCGAGGCGGCGATGGAAGGCGATCGAACCGGTGTTCCCGATCGACGTGATCGCCTTCAACCGCCGTGCGCCCTGACCCTCCGCGGCTTCGGCGAACGCCGTGTACAGACGACGGCCGAGACCGGTGCCGCGGGCGTCGTCCCGCGTGGCGATCAGATGGACGTACCCGGTGCCGTTCGGGGTGACGAATCCGAAGACGTACCCACGGATGCCGTCCTCGGATCGGGCGACCAGACAGGTCGAACCGAACTCCTGCACCAGTGCGAGAAGGTGCAGCGACCGAAGATCGCGTTCGCCCCAGTAGCGGGGGTGATCGGCCAGGACCTGGTGGAAGTCGGCCACGGCGGCCGGCGCAATCTGTATGCCCATGATGAAGATCATGGCAGGTGCCCCGGTCCTTCCGTTCGGCCCGTGCGGTTGCCGCGTGATGGCCCTGCTCAGCTCCGCGGGCGGCGGCGGCCGGCCCGCGACCGCCGCCCTGCCGGCCGGGACACGTCGCGGGCGGGGGACCGGGACGCGTCGAGGGCCGCGGGAGTCGCCGTCGTCCGGATCGGCGCGGTCGACGCTCGTGGGAACCGTCCGGGGAAGCCTCCACCCAACGCCCGATGCCCCGACGCGCCCCACCCCGTCGGCGTGCCGGGCGGGCGCGGGGGGACGACTCAGAGACAAGCTCTTCTGGGCCGCCATCCTCGTCACCGCACTGTGCGAACTGCTCTTCCTGCGCGATCTGTTGCGCTACGGCCGCGCCGAGTCCGCGCCGGCCTTCGCCCAGAGCCGCCTCCGGGCGGGCGTGCTGCTCGCCATGGGCGGCGTGTTCGGCGACATGTTCCGCTCCTGGCCCTGGCTGCTCCTGGGCGCGGTCATGATCCTGTGGACCGGCGGCGGCGCCCTCCTGGTCCACCGCTCTCCCGCCCACGCCTCCCAGGAGCCGGCCCGCGACAGGTGAACTCCGAGCCGACTTGAGGCGCAGTTCGTCAGAGGCATTGACGTGCCCGTGATCCAAATTTATCGTCTGGCCCGCAGAAACCCGACCGATAACCCGAACCATGTTCGGTATGTCGAATCATGGCTGTATCTCACATCCCCCAGAGATGAGAAACACACATGGCACCGCCCTTCTCCAGGCGAAACCTCCTCCAAGCCGCGATAGTCGCGGCGGCAGCGCCGGGAATCTCGTACGCCGCCACCCACCGGACGGCCGCCGCGGCCACCCTGCCGGCGCCGTCGGCCTGGGCGCTCAGACCGTTCGAGCTCAAGAACGTGACCCTCGGCCAGGGCCTCTTCGCCGCCAAGCGCCGGCTGATGCTCGACCACGGCCGTGGCTACGACGTGAACCGGCTGCTCCAGGTCTTCCGCGCCAACGCCGGCCTCTCCACCCTCGGCGCGGTCGCCCCCGGCGGCTGGGAGGGACTCGACGGCGAGGCCAACGGAAACCTCCGCGGCCACTACACCGGCCACTTCCTCACCATGCTGTCCCAGGCGTACGGCAGCACCGGCGAGCAGGCCTACGCCGACAAGATCGCCTCCATGGTCGGGGCCCTGACCGAGGTCCGGGCGGCCCTGCGCACCTCTCCGGCCTTACTCGGCGTCACGGGCAGGTTCGGCACCGCTGCGGAGAACGTCCGGGGCTCCTACCAGTACGTCGACCTGCCGGCCGCGGTCCTCGGCGGCGCCGCGTCGATCACCCTTTCGGCCTGGGTGAAGCCCACCCACGACGCCGCCTGGGGCCGGGTCTTCGACTTCGGCGACAACACCACCCGCTACCTCTACCTGGCCGCCCGCAACGCGAGCGGAGTGCCCCGCTTCGCCGTCACGACCAGCGGCGCCGGCGGCGAGCAGGGCCTCAACGGCGCCGCCGCGCTGCCGCTGAACCAGTGGAGCCATCTGGCGGTGACGATCTCGGGCAACACCGGCACCCTCTACGTCAACGGCGCCGCCGTCGCCCAGAACACGGCGATGACCCTCAACCCGTCGGTGCTGGGCACCCTGACCAACAACTGGCTCGGCCGGTCCAACTACTCCGGCGACCCGGTGTTCGCGGGCGCCTACGACGAGTTCAACGTCTGGTCGCGGGCCCTGACCGCCGCGGAGATCAGCGCACTGCAGAGCAGCCGGGCCGCCGATTCCCCCGCGGGCAGAGGCAGTCTGGCGTCGTACGCCTTCGACGAGACCAGCGGCGGCGCCTTCGCGGACTCCTCCGGCCGCGGTCTGCACGCCGCCCTGCGCCGCACCTGGGGCGGGCCCAGCCATCCCGGGTTCCTCGCGGCGTACCCGGAGACGCAGTTCATAGCCCTGGAGTCCGCGACCGGCTCCGACTACACCAAAGTGTGGGCGCCGTACTACACCGCGCACAAGATCCTCAAGGGTCTGCTGGACGCCTACGCGTACACCGACGACGCACGGGCGCTCGATCTCGCCTCCGGGATGTGCGACTGGATGTACTCCCGGCTGTCCAAGCTGCCCGAGTCGACCCGGCAGCGCATGTGGGGCCTCTTCTCCAGCGGCGAGTTCGGCGGCATCGTCGAGGCGATCTGCGATCTGCACTCCTTCACCGGCAAGGCCGAACACCTCGCGCTGGCCCGCCTCTTCGACCTCGACACGCTCATCGACGCCTGCGCCGCGAACACCGACACCCTCGACGGCCTGCACGCCAACCAGCACATCCCCATCTTCACCGGGCTCCTCCGGCTCCACGACGCGACGGGCGAGGCGCGCTACCTCACCGCCGCCAGGAACTTCTGGGACATGGTCGTCCCGCCCCGGATGTACGGCATCGGAGGCACCAGCACCGGCGAGTTCTGGAAGGCCCGCGGGAACATCGCGGGGACGATCAGCGACACCGACGCCGAGACCTGCTGCGCGTACAACCTGCTCAAGCTCAGCCGGATGCTGTTCTTCCACGAGCAGGACCCGAAGTACATGGACTACTACGAGCGGGCCCTGTACAACCAGGTCCTCGGCTCCAAGCAGGACAAGGCCGACGCGGAGAAGCCGCTCACCACCTACTTCATCGGCCTGACCCCCGGCCACGTCCGCGACTACACCCCCAAGCAGGGCACCACCTGCTGCGAGGGCACGGGCATGGAGAGCGCCACCAAGTACCAGGACTCGGTGTACTTCAAGAAGGCCGACGACACCGCCCTGTACGTCAACCTGTACAGCCCCTCCACCCTGACCTGGGCCGAGAAGGGCGTCACCGTCACCCAGACCACCGACTACCCCAGGGAACAGGGCTCCACGCTCACCGTCGCGGGCGCCGACGCCGCCTTCGAGCTGCGTCTGCGGGTGCCGTCCTGGGCGACCAGCGGCTTCCGGGTGACCGTCAACGGCAGCGCGGTGAGCGGGACACCGGCCGTCGGCGGCTACTTCTCCGTCGACCGGACCTGGCGCAGCGGCGACACCGTCCGCGTCACCCTCCCGTTCCGGCTGCGCGTCGAGCAGGCCCTCGACGACCCGTCGCTGCAGACCCTGTTCTACGGACCGGTCAACCTCGTCGCCCGCAACTCCGCTACGAGTTACCTGCAGTTGGGGCTCTACGCCAACGCCGCCCTCTCCGGCGACCTGCTGCCCACCCTCACCCCCGTGGCCGACAAGCCACTCCACTACACCCTGGGCGGCACCGAGTTCGCGCCGTTCTACGAGGGCACCGAAGACCCGACGCACGCCTACTTCCGGCGGGCCGAGCCCAAGGTCGTCTTCGGCGGCACCGACTCCGGCGTCGCCAACCCGGCCAGGGCCGACGGCACCACCCTCCTCGACGAGATCTGGGCCGGAGCCCCGTTCAACGCCAAGAGCGAGCTGGTCACGCGGGTGCAGTCCACGGTGAACTCCTGGGTGACCGCGGGACTGCTCAGCCAGGTGGACGGCCAGAAAGCGGTGACCACGGCACAGAACGCCACCTACACGACCTCCCCGGCTCTCCTTCCAGAGACGGATGCATCACCCATCTGACGTGACGGGTATCGGCGTCCGGCCGTCGACCGGACGCCGATACGCTGTCACCGTCCGTCGGAGCGTCAGGCCTCCGGGGTGGACCAGCCGATCAGGGCTCCGCGCAGTGCGGCCACGAGGCGGGCGGCGGCCTCGTCCTCGGTGCGGCCGCGCGATGCCGTGTGTGCGCGGCGCCGCGACGACTTCCACGGAGGGCAGGTCGACGTCGTAGGGCCGGAACTGGTAGAACGCGCCTTCCGGTGCGCTGAGGGTGACGCCGGGGATCGCCGAGGTGAACGGTCGCCCGGTGTGGTCGAGGTCGGAGTACGCCTCGTCGGAGACGACGAGGGTGGGGGTGCCGTCGAGCAGGTCGGCGAGCGCGTCGAGTCCCTCGCGGCTGTGCACGATGCCGGTCGGGTCGGCCCGGTTGCAGAAGACGAAGAGCAGACCCTGAGCAACCGCGTGAACACCGTTGAGTTCTACTGAGCAGGAGGACGTTCTCCTGGACAGGAGGACCGAGTGCGGCTTCGCCCGCGAGATCGTGCTCCCCTCGGCGACGCACTGAAGGCCCTGTCGGTTCCCGCCGACGCCTCGGTCTCGGGCAAAGTACTCCTCACGTTCTGACACTGACGAAAGAGGCACAGATGAACACCAGCGCAGCCGCGAACATCGGCGTCGTCGGGCTGGCGGTGATGGGATCGAACCTGGCACGCAACCTCGCCTCCCGCGAGGGCAACACCGTCGCCGTCTACAACCGCACCCATGCCCGTACCGAAGAACTCGTCAACGGCCACCCCGAGGCGGGCTTCGTCGCCGCCGCGTCGGTCGACGAGTTCGTCGCGTCACTGGCCAGGCCGCGCACCGCGATCATCATGGTGCAGGCGGGAGCGGGCACGGACGCGGTCATCGACCAGCTCGCCGAGCGCTTCGAGCCCGGCGACATCATCGTCGACGGCGGCAACGCGAACTTCCAGGACACCATCGCCCGCGAGCAGCGGATGGCCCCCACCGGCATCCACTTCGTCGGCGTCGGCATCTCCGGCGGAGAGGAAGGCGCGCTCAACGGCCCGTCGATCATGCCCGGCGGCTCGGAGGACTCCTACCGGACCCTCGGACCCATCCTCGCGTCGATCGCCGCGGTCGCCGAGGGCGAGCCCTGCGTCACCCACGTGGGCACCGACGGCGCCGGCCACTTCGTCAAGATGATCCACAACGGCATCGAGTACGCCGACATGCAGTTGATCGGCGAGGCGTACGACCTGCTGCGCACCGTCGGCGGTCTCCGGCCGCAGGCCATCGCCGACGTCTTCGCCGCGTGGAACAAGGGCCCGCTCGAGTCCTACCTGATCGAGATCACCGCGGAGATCCTGCGCCAGGTAGACGCCGCGACCGGTGAGCCGTTCGTGGACGTGGTGCTGGACCAGGCCGGCTCCAAGGGCACCGGTGTGTGGACCGTGCAGAACGCCCTCGATCTCGGCATCCCGGTGGGCGGCATCGCCGAAGCCGTGTTCGCCCGCGCCGTCTCCTCCAAGCCGGCGCAGCGCGCGGCGGTCCGCGGGCTGGTCACCTCCCGCCCGGAGGTGCAGAAGGCCGAGCCCGGCTTCGCCGACGACGTCGCCAAGGCCCTCTACGCCTCGAAGGTCGTCGCCTACGCGCAGGGCTTCGACGCCATCATCGCCGGCGCCGAGAAGTACGGCTGGAACATCCACAAGGACGCGATCGCCAAGATCTGGCGCGGCGGCTGCATCATCCGCGCGGGCTTCCTCAACCGCATCGCGGAGGCGTACACCGAGAACCCGGACATCGCCACGCTGCTCGAGGCGCCGTACTTCGCGCAGGCCGTCACCGAGGGAGAGGCCGCCTGGCGTCGCATCGTCGCCACCGCCGCACTCTCCGGGGTGCCGGTCCCGGGCTTCAGCTCCGCCCTCAGCTACTACGACTCGCTGGCCGCCGAGCGCCTTCCCGCGGCGCTCATCCAGGGACAGCGCGACTTCTTCGGCGCCCACACCTACCGGCGCACCGACAAGGAAGGCACGTTCCACACCCTGTGGTCCGGCGACCGCACCGAGATCGAGACCGAGGGCTCCAGCCACTGACCTGATGCCGTGAGAACAGCGCTGCCGCGTCCCGAGTCATGGGGCGCGGCAGCGCTGCTCGGGCAGGTCGTCAGGCGAGGGTGACCTCGACCGGCAGCTTCTTGATGCCGTTGACGAAGTTGGAGCGGACGCGCGGGACGTCGCCGGCCAGCCTGATGTCGGCGATCCGTGGGATCAGCTCCTCGAACATGATGCGGATCTCGGTGCGGGCGAGGAGGTTGCCCAGGCAGAGGTGGGGGCTGCCCTTGCCGAAGGTGACGTGGTCGTTGTCGGCGCGGGCGACGTCGAAGTCGTAGGGGTCGCCGAACACGGTCTCGTCGCGGTTTCCGGAGGCGAACCACATGACGACCTTGTCGCCCTCCCTGACCTGCTTGCCGCCGAGTTCGACGTCGCGGGTCGCGGTGCGGCGGAAGTGGTAGACGGGGGAGGCCCAGCGCAGGAACTCCTCGACCGCGCCGGGGATCAGGGAGGGGTCGTCCTTCAGCCTGGCCAGCTGCTCGGGGTGCTGGAGGAGGGCCAGCAGGGAGTGGGAGATGGTGTGCCGGGTGGTCTCGTTGCCGGCGACGACCAGAAGCAGGAAGTAGTTGTCGAAGTCCTGCGCGGACAGCGGGACTCCGTCGCGCGGGGTGGTGTTGACTAGCCGGGAGACCAGGTCCGTGCCGTCGCCGCCGCGCCGCTGCCGGGCCAGCTCACGGCCGTACTCGAAGACCTCGAGGGAGGCGGGGGAGCGGAAGGGCAGATCGCGGTACTGCTCGCTCTCCGTACTGTGCAGCAGTACGTCGGCGTAGTCGGGGTCGGTGTTGCCGATGATGCGGTTGCCCCAGTCGATGAGCTGCTGGTTGTCCTCCGGCGGCACGTCGAGCAGGCGGGCGAGGACGTTGATGGGGAAGTCGGCGGAGACGTCGGCGACGAAGTCGAAGGAGCCCTTGGCCAGGGCCGCGTCCAGGGTCCTGGCGGTCAGGCCGCGCAGGAAGTCGCCGTAGCTGTTGATGACGCCGGCGCCGAACTGGCGTTGGATCACGCTGCGCATCGCGCGGTGGCGGACGCCGTCCATCTCCAGGATGGAGGCGCGCTTCTTGATCTGGTCGTCGTCGACCTCTTCCAGGTTGACGAACCGGGTCGAGGTGAAGGTCTCGGCGTCCCGGTCGACGCGGGCGATGTCCGCGTGCCGGGTCACCGCCCAGAAACCGGAGTTGGGGGCCTCCTCCGGCTGCCAGTGGACCGCGTCCTCGTGGCGCAGGGTGTGGAACATGCGCCACGGTGTGACGCCGTCCGCGAAGTTGTCGAGGTCGGCGAGGTCCACCTGGTCGAGCGGCAGGGGCTCGTCGAGGGCGGCGCGCAGCTCGGCGCGGGTGGTGGGGACGGTGGGGACGGTGGGGACGGTGGGGACGGTGGGGACGGCGGGACTGGTCATGGCGGATCTCCTGACGACGGCTTCGACGGGCTTACAGGTGGTAGGCGTACTCGGTGAACTCCCAGTCGGTGACATGCCGTCGGAAGCGTTCGACCTCGTCCCGTTTGTAGGTGACGAAGGAGGTGGTGAAGTCCTTGCCGAGGACGTCGGTCAGGGCGGTGTCCGCCTCCAGCGCGTCGAGCGCGGCCGACAGACTCGCGGGCAGCAGGGCGGAACGGGCGGTGTCGTAGCCGTAGCCCTCCAGCGGGGCGGGCGGCTCCTCGCCGGCCTGGACGCCGAGCAGGGCGGCGGCGATCGTGCCCGCGATCAGCAGGTAGGGATTGGCGCTGGCGTCGCCGAGGCGCAGTTCGAGACGGGCGCCGCCGCCGCGCTCGGGCGGGACGCGGACCATGGCGCTGCGGTTGTCGAGCCCCCAGTCGATCAGCCAGGGCGCGAGGGTGTCGGGTCCGAAGCGCTTGTACGAGTTCACGGTCGGGTTGGCCAGGGCCGCGAGCGCGGGCGCGTGGGCGAGGATGCCGGCGAGGGCGTGCCGTGCGGTGGCGGAGAGGCCGTAGGCGCCGGAGGGGTCGTCGAAGGCGTTGCGGACCCCGTCCTCGTCGGAGGCGTCGCAGGACAGGTGGAGATGGAAGCCGGAGCCGCCCGCGTCGCCGAAGGGCTTGGCCATGAAGGTGGCCATGTTGCCCTCCTTGCGGGCCAGCTCCTTGACGGCCGCCTTGAAGCGGAAGGCGCGGTCGGCGGCGTCCAGGGCCTCGGAGTGGGTGAGGTTGATCTCGTACTGGCCGCCGTCGAACTCGTGGTTGCCGGTGACGACGCCGAGGCCCAGGTCACGCAGCTGCCGCAGGGTGCGCAGCAGATGGTTCTCGGGGTCGGCGCGCAGGCCGGCGGTGTAGACGGCGCCGGCGGCCTCCGGCGAGCGGCGCCAGCCGGTGGGGGCGCCGGGGGCGGGCTCCAGGAGGAAGTACTCCAGCTCGGGCCCGACGACCGGCCGCAGGCCCTGCTCGCGGCAGCGGGCCAGGACGGTGCGCAGCAGGTCGCGCGGTGACTCGGGGGCGGGGAGGCCGGTCGCCGGGTCGGTGACCTCGCCGAGACAGGTGGCGACGCCCGGCTCCCAGGGCAGCGGGGTCGTCGTGGCCAGGTCGGGGCGGACGCACACGTCCGGCAGGCCGGCGTCCAGCCCGCCCGCGACCGGGACCACGTCGCCCTGTGGGGTGGTGTGGTACACGGCGCGACAGAAGGCCAGGCCGTGGTCGCAGGCCGACGGCAGGTGGTCCAGCAGAACGTCCCGGCCGCGGTCGGTGCCGATGAGGTCGGGGTAGATCACCCGGACCACGTCGACGCCCTCGGCGGCGAGCCGTTCCATGTGCCGGCGGATGTCTGGGGTGTCGGATGCGCTCACCGATGTCTCCTTGGGCGGGTGGGCAACTCGTTTGGTCCCGAACGGTATGGAGGCGGGTCGCCGTCCCGCAAGAGGGTGGTCCAAAGAATTTATCCACCTGGACAGGTATTGACCAGAGGGGAGCGACTTCCTATGTTGTTTGAAGCCAAACGAGTCAGGGGTGCGGCTCTTTCGCACCCCTTTGGCCGAGGGGCCCGGCCCGGCCGCGACCGGGTCGGGCCCCTCCCACCCCCTCTCCCCGCTCCGACGCCCTCACCCTCAGGAGGACCGCGATGAAGGTCGTCGTCGACATGAACAAGTGCCAGGACCACGGCCAGTGCGTCTTCGCCGCCCCCGACGTCTTCTCCCTGGACGACGACGGACACCTGATCTACGTCTCCGACCCCGACGACGCGCTGCGCGACGAGGTCGAGGAGGCCGCGGACGTCTGTCCGCTCCAGGCCATCCGGATCGCGGGCTGAGTCCCCGTGACCGCACCCATGAACGCTCCCCGGGCCGCATCCATGACCGGGCGCGCGACCGCACCCACGACCGCACCCATGACCACACCCATGGCAGGGCGCATAGTCGTCGCGGGCGCCTCGATGGGCGGCCTGCGCGCCGCCGAGCAGCTTCGCGCGGCGGGCTGGACCGGGGCGATCACGGTCGTCGGCGACGAGCCGCACATGCCCTACAACCGGCCTCCGCTGTCCAAGGAGGTCCTGGCCGGCAAGGCCCCCTTCGAGTCGCTGGCCTTCACACCGAAGGCGGCCGCCGCCGACGTGGAATGGCGGCTCGGCACGAAGGTCGTCGCGGCACGACTCTGCGAACGGATCGTCGTACTCGACGACGGGTCGGAGATCTCGTACGACGGACTGGTCGTCGCCACCGGAATGCGCCCCCGGCGGCTGCGCTGCAAGGGCCCGCTCGCCGGCCGTCACACCGTCCGCACCCTCGCCGACGCCCAGACCCTGAGGGACGAACTGACCCGGCCGGACGCCCGAGTGGTCGTCGTCGGCGCCGGATTCATCGGCTGCGAGGTCGCCGCCACCGCTGTAGGACTCGGCGTCCGCGAGGTGACCGTCGTCGATCCGCTGCCGTTGCCCATGGTGGGCCCGCTCGGCGAGCTGCTCGGACGCGCGCTGCTGAAGCGGCACGAGGAGCGCGGGGTGCGTTTCGCGCTCGGCGCGGGCGTCGCCGGGTTCGAGGGCGAGGACCGGGTGACCGGGGTCGTCCTCGGCGACGGGAGGGTCCTGCCGGCCGACGTGGTCGTGGAGTCCGTCGGCTCGATCGCCAACGTCGAGTGGCTGCGGGACAACGGACTCGACCTCTCCGACGGCGTGCTGACCGACGAGCGGCTGCGGATCGGCGGACACCCGGAGGTCGTCGCGGTCGGCGACGTCGCCCGCTTCCCCAATGCCCGCTACGACGGCGTACCCCGCCGCGTCGAGCACTGGTCCATCCCCACGGACACCGCCAAGCATGCCGCGAAGACCCTCGTGGCCCATCTCGCCGGCGCGGACGGGGAGTCGGCTCCCTTCGCGCCGCTGCCGACCTTCTGGAGCGACCAGCACGAGTTCCGGCTGCAGTCCTTCGGAGCGCCCGTCCTCGGCAAGGGCGACGTCCGTGTCCTGGAAGGAGATCCGGACGGAGACGTCCTGGTCGGCTACCACGCCGGCGGTCGGCTGGTCGGCGTCGTCGCGCTCGGCGGCCAGGCCGTGGCGAGGGGCGCCGCCGGTTATCGCGCCCAGTTGCTCAAGTCGCCCGCCCTCACCGTGTAAGGAAGCCCGTCATGTCCCCTGTCCGTGGTTACTTCCACCCCAAGACGGCGACCGGTTCGTCGTCGCTGATCCCGTCCCCGCCGTGGCGCTACTCCGGCGACCTGCTCACCGTCGAGTACCGCACGGATCCCTCGCGGGTGCGTGAACTGCTGCCCGAGCCACTGGAGTTGGCGGACGAGGACCCCGGCGCGGTCGCGCTGATCTGGGCCGACTGGCAGTCCTGCTCCGGGCCGGGAGAGGAACTGCTGGACCCGGTGCGGGCTCAGTACAAGGAGGCGTTCGCGGTGGTCCGCTGCCAGTACAAGGGGCGGACCTACACCCGCTGCGTCTACATCTGGGTCGACAAGGACTTCGCGATCGCGCGCGGTCTGCACCAGGGCTATCCGAAGAAGCTCGGCTCGATCCATCAGACGCGTCCTCATCCGTACGGTCCCGCTCCGCGGATCGAGGCCGGGGCGCGGTTCGGCGCGACCCTCGCTGCCGCCGACCGACGCCTCGCCCAGGTCGTGGTGACCCTGCGGGAGCCGTCGGAGACGAACGGCTTCGTCAACGGGCATCCCATGGCCCACCACCGCTGGCTGCCGTCGATCGAGAAGGGCAAGGGGCTCGCCCTCGACGAGCTCATCGAGTCCGGCGCGGCTTCCTTCGAGGGCGGGCAACCGTGGGTCGGCGACGCCGAGTTGGAGATCTTCGAGGCGCCTACCGAGGAGCTGGCCCGGCTGGAGATCAGGGAGCCGATCGCCGCGTACTACCGGCAGGTGGGCGTGGTCTGGGACGGCGGCCGGCTGTTGGAGTCCGGCACGTCCGGAGTCGAGTAGCAACCCCGTTACAGCACACAGGACTTGGAGAGTGGACATGACCGAGCACACCCTCACGGTGGCCGGGGTCGCCGTCGACGCCCGGCACTGGATCGGCGGCCGACGCGTCGCCTCCGCCGAGACGTTCACCGACGTCTCACCGATCGACGGCCATACGATCGGCGAGATCGCCCGCGGTACGGCGGTGGAGGTCGCGGCCGCCGTCGCCGCGGCGAAGGCCGCCTTCCCCGCCTGGGCGGGCACCTCCCGCGCCGAACGCGCCCGCATCCTGCACGCCGTCGCCGACGGCGTGGAGAAGCGGATCGAGGAACTGGCCATCGTCGAGACCACCGACAACGGCGCGCTCCTGCGCTCGCACCGCCGGGGTGTGATGCCCAGGGTCGCCCACAACTTCCGCTTCTTCGCGGACTGGCTGCTGACGCTGGACCGCGAGGACTTCGACACCCGCGGTCACTCGAATCACGTCTCGTGGGACCCGGCGGGCCCCAGCGTGCTGATCACTCCGTGGAACGCGCCCTTGATGCTGGCCACCTGGAAGGTCGCCCCGGCTCTGGCGGCGGGGAACACGGTCGTCCTCAAGCCCGCCGAGTGGTCCCCGCTGACCGCCTCCCTGCTGGCCGACATCGCGGCCGAGGCCGGGCTGCCCGCCGGTGTCCTCAACGTCGTCCAGGGCTACGGCTCGGAGATCGGCGACGCCCTCACCTCGCACCCGGACGTGCGCCGGATCAGCTTCACGGGCTCCGTCCCGACCGCCAAGCGGATCGCCGAGTCGGCCGCCGCCAACCTCACTCCGCTCAGTCTCGAACTCGGCGGCAAGTCCCCGCTGTTGGTCTTCGCCGACGCCGACCTCGACCTGGCCGTGGACCTCGCGGTGGAGCAGTACGACAACGCCGGACAGGTCTGCCTCGCGGCCACCCGTCTCCTCGTCGAGGAGTCGATCAGCGAGGAGTTCACCCGCCGGTTCGTGGAGAAGGCCGCAGCGCTCACGCAGGGCGACCCGCGCGAGGAGGCCACCGACATCGGGCCGAACATCCACCCCCGCCAGCTGGAGAAGATCGACGGCTTCGTGCAGCGGGCGCTGGACGCCGGAGCCCGCGCGGTCATCGGCGGACACCGCAAGGACGGCCAGTACTACGAACCGACCCTGCTCGCCGACGTCGCCCAGGACTCGGAGATCGTCCAGGAGGAGGTCTTCGGCCCGGTCCTGACCCTCCAGACCTTCACCGACGAGGAGGAAGCCGTCCGGCTCGCGAACGACACCCGCTTCGGGCTCGCCGCCACGCTCGCCACCGGTGACCCCGCACGCGCCGAACGCGTCACCGCGCAGCTCGTGGCGGGCACGGTCTGGGTCAACTGCTTCTTCGTCCGCGACCTCCAGGCCCCCTTCGGCGGCTCCCGCCACTCCGGCGTCGGCCGCGAGGGAGGCACGTGGAGCTTCGACTTCTACTGCGACCTCAAGAACACCGTCACCGCACCGAACGGATGGCACGACCATGGGTGAGATCGTCGGGGCGGGCCTCCTCGCCCACGTCCCCACCATCGTCCTTCCCGAGGCCGACCGGCTCGAACTCAACGACGGCAAGGAGATCACCCTCGTCACCGGCCTGAGGCAGCTCCGCAAGGAGGTCTTCGAGCGCGACGACTACGACACCGTCGTCGTCCTGGACTCGCACTGGGCGACCACCGTCGAGTTCGTCGTCACCGCCCAGCAGCGCCGCGCCGGTCTCTTCACCTCGGAGGAGCTGCCGCGCGGCATGTGCCGGATGCCCTACGACTTTCCCGGCGATCCCGAACTCGCCCGGAACATAGAGAAGTTCGCGGACGAGCACGGCACCTGGATCACCGCGATCGAGGACGACTACCTGCCGATCTACTACGCGACCATCAACCTCTGGAAGTTCCTGGGGGAGGGGCTGCCCGACAAGCGGTGGGTGACCATCGGCGTCTGCCAGACTGGTGACATGGAGGACCACCTGCGTCTCGGGCGGGCGCTCGCCGACGGCATCGCCGCCACCCCCGGCCGGCGCGTCCTGCTCATCGCCTCCGGCGCCCTCTCGCACACGTTCTGGCCGCTGCGTGAGCTGCGCGACCACGAGTCCAGTGACCCGGTGAACATCTTCACGCCTCAGGCGCGCGCGGCGGACCACGAGCGCATCGACTGGTTCAAGGAGGGCCGGCACGACAAGGTCCTCGACACGATGGACGAGTTCGGGAAGTACAGGCCCGAGGCGAAGTTCTTCCACTACCTGATGATGGCCGGCGCCCTCGGCGAACAGGCCTGCGTTGCCAAGGCCCGTCAGTACGGGGAGTACGAGAACTCGATCGGCACCGGCCAGGTCCACCTCTGGTTCGACCGCCCGGCCGACGGCTGGACCGGCGCCGGCCTGCCCGCGACCCCGTCCCCGCGCACCCCTCACAGCCGTAGCTAGTCGTATCCAGGAGCCCTCATGCCCCAATACCGCCGTATCCTCCTCGCCGGCGCCGCCGTCCAGGTCACCGTCGACGGCGACGAACTCGTCGCCGGGGACGGCCGCCGCGTCAAGACCGAGGAGGCGCAGCACCTGCCCCCGGCGGTCCCCTCGAAGGTGATCGCCGTCCACCTCAACCACCGCAGTCGCGTCGACGAGTTCGGGATCGAACTCCCGGCCACGCCCACCTACTTCCACAAGCCGACCTCCTCCCTCAACTCCCACCAGGGCGCGATCGTCCGCCCCGAGGGCTGCAAGTGGCTCAACTACGAGGGCGAGGTCGCCATCGTCATCGGCAGGACGGCGCGGAACGTCTCCCCGGCCGAGGCGGGGGAGTACATCGCCGGCTACACGATCGCCAACGACTACGGCCTGCACGACTTCCGCGACACCGACGCCGGCTCCATGCTCCGCGTGAAGGGCTCCGACACCCTCTGCCCCCTCGGCCCCGGCCTGGTCACCGACTGGGACTTCCACGGCAAGACCCTGCGGACGTACGTCAACGGCGAGGTCGTCCAGGACGGCTCGACCGACGAGATGCAGTGGGACATGCACTACCTCGTCGCCGACATCGCCCGCACCATCACCCTCCATCCCGGCGACGTCCTGCTCTCCGGCACCCCCGCCAACTCCCGGCCCGTACAGCCCGGCGACGTCGTCGAGGTCGAGGTCGAGGGCCTCGGCAGACTCACCAACCACATCGTCACCGGCCCCACCCCCATCCGCACCGACGTCGGCGCCCAGCCCACCGAGTCCGAGGAAGTGCTGTCCACCGCGCTCGGCGGCGACTGGGAGTTCCGCGGCATCCGCCCGCCCAGGCGCTGATGGCGTCCATGCCCGTTCACCCCGTCGGACTCATGCCCGGTCACGGAAGCGGCCGGGTAGGGTCGCAGCCATGACCGAATCCGCCGAGACTCCTGAAGACGGCAAGCCGCGTCCGCGCATGAACTACGGACAGGGCCGGGAGGCCCTGCTCAACGCCGCCGTGCGGGTCGTGGCGCAGGGCGGGTTGCGCAAGCTCACCTACCGGGCGGTCGCGCAGGAGGCGGGGACCACGCACGGACTGGTCGTCCACCACTTCGGCTCCCGGGACGCGCTGATCGAGGAGGCGCTCGCGCACGCGATCCGCACCTCGCTGAACACCAGCGCTCTGGAGCCCGGCACCGGCGAGGTCGCGGACTTCTCGGTGGGGGTGTCCGACATGGTCACGGCCGATCCCGACATACAGGCCTTCCAGTACGAGCTGCTGCTGGAGTCCCGGCGCCGCCCCGAGCTGCTGCCGCACCTGCGCGCGCTGTACGACGAGTACTTCGACGCCACCGGGCGCGAGCTGACCCGGATGCTGCCCGACGGGGCCGGCCGCCCGCTGACCCGACTGGTCTTCGCCGCCCTGGACGGGCTCGTGCTGCACCAGCTGGTCTTCGGCGAGCCCGAGACCACCGACGCCGCCATCGAGGAGCTGCGCACCCTGCTCCGACTGCTGGCCGCCGCCGGACACGACGCCCCGGAAAGCGCCGTCTGAGCCACTGACCCGCGCATTCCGAGGCCCTGGACGTCCGTCGTCCGGGGCCTCGGCGGTTTCGCAGCGGTTACGGTCCCGCAAGGAAGCGGAAGGCGCCCGAGGATCTCCGCGCAACCCCTTGCCAAACGGATAGTTCCAACCCACTATGAAGCAACTCGTTTGGCCTGAAACGATTCCCTCTTCTCCCTGGCAGGTGATCCGAGTGGACAGTCAGACGGCGGTCGTGAACGAGACCGCGCCCGACGCCTCCACCGCAGGCAAGCTCAAGCCCAACTCGCTCGGCGTTCTGGGCATCCTCTTCTTCGTCCTCTCCGCCCAGGCCCCGCTCACCGGGGTCGCGGGCGCGGTGCCCATCGCCGTGGCCATCGGCAACGGCGCCGGCGCCCCCGCCGCCTATCTGGCGGCCGGTGTGATCACCCTGCTGTTCTCGGTCGGCTTCGTGGCCATGGGCCGGCACGTCGTCGACGCCGGGGCCTTCTACACGTACATCGGCAAGGGCCTCGGTCGGCGCCTCGGGACCGGCAGCGCCGGGATCGCGCTCTTCGCCTACTGTGCGATCCAGGCCGCCATGTACGGCCTGTACGGCGCGACCGTGAGCGGTCTGCTGGGGCAGTACACGGGTGCGGACGTGCCCTGGTGGGCGTGTGCCGTGGTCACCATGGCGATCGTGCAGGTGCTGGGCGCGTCGGGCATCGAGATGGGCGCGAAGGTGCTGGCCGTCTTCGTGCTGGCGGAGTTCAGCATCCTGGCGGTCTTCGCGCTGGTCACCCTCTTCAAGGGCGGCGGGCCCGAGGGGCTCGGCCTCGCCCGGTCGTTCTCCCCGGGCGCGGCCCTGGACGGGGCGCCGGGGGTGGCGCTGATGTTCGCCGTGGCGTCGATGGTGGGCTTCGAGGCCACCGCGATCTACGGCGAGGAGGCGCGCGAGCCTCGCAAGACGGTGCCGCGGGCCACGTATCTGGCCGTCGTCTTCGTCACCGGCTTCTTCGCCTTCGCCTCCTGGATGCTGATCTCGTCGTACGGCGCTTCGAAGGCGACCGCGGCCGCGGGCAAGGCCCTGGAGGGCGGCGACTCGACGGCCTTCGTCTTCGCGCCGATCGCCGACCTGTTCGGCGCCTGGGTCAACGACGTCCTGCCCGTCCTGCTGGCCACCTCCCTGTTCGCAGGCATCCTCGCCTTCCACAACTCCGCCAACCGCTACCTGTTCTCCCTCAGCCGCGACGGGCTGCTGCCCCGCAAGCTGTCGGCGATCAACCGCCGTCACTCGCCCGCCGTGGCCGGGTGGGTCCAGACGGCCGTCGCGGTCCTGCTGGTCGTCCCGTTCGCGCTGGCGGGCAAGGACCCGGTCCTCGCACTGTTCTCCTGGGGCAGCGGGGTGGCCGTCCTGGGCATCATGCTGCTGTACCTGCTCACCTCCCTCTCCGTGGTCGCCTTCTTCCGCCGTGAGCGGCTGGACGCCCGGCCGTGGAACACGCTGATCGCCCCGGCCCTGGGCGCACTCGGCATCGCCGGTGCGATCTGGCTGATCGTGGAGAACTTCACCACGCTCATCGGCGGCGAGCAGAGCACCGCCGTCTGGCTGGAGCTGACCGTCCCGGCGGTCCTGGCCGCGGGAGTGGCCGCGGAGCGGCTCACCCGCGGCAGGACGGCGGCCGGCGGCTGACACGGTGGAGCGGGCGCCGGCTGCCACGGCACGGCGGCCGGCGGCTGCCCCGGTACGGCGGGCGAGGCCGTCAGCCGTACCGAGGCGACCGCCACCGCCGCCCCTCTATCGTTTGGATTCAAATAATCTCTCTGGAGGTCCCCGCATGCTGGACGTCACCCACGAGGAGTGGCAGCGCCGCGCCAAGTCCCTGGACCTGTCCGGCGCCCATCACGTCGACGGCGCCGACGAGGCCGGCGGAGGGGCGGTCTTCGCCGCCGTCTCGCCCCGTGACGGGCAGGCGCTGACCCAGGTCGCCGACGGGGGCGCCGCCGAGGTGGACGCGGCCGTGGCCGCCGCGCGCCGCGCCTTCGACACCGGCCCGTGGCCGCGCCTGGCGCCCGCCGACCGGGGCCGGGCGCTGCTGCGGATGGCCGACGCGCTCCAGGAGCGCCGCGAGGAACTGGCGCTCACCGTCAGCCTGGAGATGGGCAAGCCCATCACCGACGCGTACGAGATCGAACTGCGCGCCGTCATCAACACCTTCCGCTGGTACGGGCAGTCGGCGGACAAGCAGGCCGACGAGTCCCCGCACACCGCCCCGGACGCCCTCGCCCTGGTCACCCGGGAGCCGGCCGGGGTGGTCGGCGCGGTCGTGCCGTGGAACTTCCCGCTGACGTTGGCGGGTTGGAAGGTCGCCCCGGCGCTGGCCGCGGGCTGCACGGTCGTACTGAAGCCGTCGGAGAACTCGCCGCTGTCCGCACTGCTCCTCGGCCGGATCGCGACCGAGGCCGGGCTTCCCCCGGGCGTGCTCAACGTCGTCAACGGCAACGGGCCGGTCGCGGGGCGGGCGTTGGGCCTCCATCCGGACGTCGACGTCCTCGCCTTCACCGGTTCCACCGCCGTCGGCCGCCACTTCCTGCACTACGCCGCCGACTCCAACCTCAAGCGCGTCTGGCTGGAGCTGGGCGGCAAGTCGCCCAACATCGTCCTCCCGGACGCCCCCGACCTGGAGAAGGCCGCCGCCACCGCCGCCTGGGGCGTCTTCTTCAACCAGGGCGAGATGTGCACCGCCCCCTCCCGGCTGCTGGTGCACTCCTCCATCGCCGAGCGCGTCACGGAGACGATCGTCCGGCGCGCCCGCGAACTGCGCATAGGCGACCCGCTCGACCCCGCCACCGAGATGGGCGCCCTGGTCGGCGAGGACCACCTCGAGCGCGTACAGGACCACATCGGCACCGGCCTGGCCGAGGGCGCGCGCCTGCTCACGGGCGGCTCCCGCACCCTCGCCGACTCCGGCGGCAGCTTCCTGGAACCGACCGTCTTCGACCACGTCGACCCCGGCATGCGACTGGCCCGAGAGGAGATCTTCGGCCCGGTGCTGTCCGTGCTCGCCTTCGACGACCTGGACGAGGCGGTGCGGCTGGCCAACGCCACCGAGTACGGCCTCGCCGCCGGCCTGTGGACCTCCGACCTGTCCACCGCCCACAAGGTCTCCCGGGCGTTGCGGGCGGGCACGGTGTGGGTCAACTGCTATGAGGAGGGCGACCTGACCGTCCCCTTCGGCGGCATGAAGCAGTCGGGCAACGGACGGGACAAGTCCGCCCACGCCCTGGAGAAGTACACCGAGCTCAAGACGACCTGGATCCAGCTGTGACCCCCACCCCCGTACGTCCCCTGATCGCCGTCCCGGCCCGGTTCTCCGCTACGACCTCCGCACTCCGTCACTCCGCAGAGGTCAACGCCCGCGCCCTGATCGAGGCCGTCTGGCGGGCCGGCGGCGAACCGGCGGGCATCCACCCCGCATCGGGGGAGGTCACGTCCCGCCTCGCCCGCTTCGACGGCGTCCTGCTCCCCGGCGGCGGCGACCTCGCCCCCCACCGCTACGGCGCGCACGGCGTCCATGCCAGCGTCTACGACGTCGACGACCTCCAGGACGCCTTCGACCTCGAAGTCGCCGGCCGGGCGCTGGACGTGGGCCTGCCCCTGCTGGCGATCTGCCGCGGTCTCCAGGTCGTCAACGTAGCCCTGGGCGGCGCCCTGGAACAGGACATGGGCGGCCCCGAGCGCGAACACCGGCACCTGGTGCACCCGGTGGCGATCCAGCGCGGCACGCTGCTGGAGCAGGCCACCGGTGCGCAGAAGACGGAGGCGTCCTGCTACCACCACCAACGGGTGGACCGCCTGGGCGCGGGACTAGCGGTCAGCGCGCGTGCCGCCGACGGAACCGTGGAGGGACTCGAACTCCCCGGCGCCCAGGGATGGTTCACCGCCGTCCAGTGGCACCCCGAGGACACCGCCCACGAAGACCCCGCCCAGCAGGCTCTCTTCGACGCCCTCGTGCGAGCCGCCCGCGACGGACGCTGACCTCAGCCCTTGGGTCGCCGCCCACTACGGCGCGGCGCCGGCTCGGCGCCGTCGAGGAGCGTCAGGCGACGCTCCTCCCCGTGCTCCTCGACCTGCCGTACGACCTGGCGCAGCCCCTCCGCGACGCCCCGGCACTCCTCGTCGCTGAGCCCCGAGGCGACGAACGCCTCCTCCTCGTTGAACTGCGGGAACAGCCGCTGCATCAGCGCCTCGCCCTCCTCGGTGAGGCTGAGCAGCACCAGCCTGCCGTCGGAGGGGTGACCGGTCCTCCTGACCAGCCCCCGCCCCTCCAGCGTGCGCGACACCCCGGTGAGCGTCCCCTTGGAGATCCCCGCCTCCTCCGCGACATGCCGGGTCTCCGACTCGCCCCAGACCCACACCACCCAGAGCACGACGAACGCCGTCCAGGTCAGATCGGCGCCGCGCAGCACCGAGTTCTCCAGGTGCTGACGGACGGCCGACGCGGCGCGGTAGATGTTGGCGACCACGGCCATCTGCTCGCGGTGGACCGGTATCCCCCCGAGCTTCGCCGCCGCCAGCTTCTCCGCTTCGGTGATGGACCGGTGGCCGGGCACAGGCACGCTCCTTCGATCGTTCGGAGTCAAATTGTACGAGATGGCCGGGCGGCGGATCAGGGGCGCGGGAGCCTGCCTGCGCCGCTGAGGGCGGTGACGGTGTTCTCGGGCCGGGCGAGGGAGCGGGCGGCGAGTCGGAACTGGTCGAGTCCGTCGACGACGGTCCGGCCGACCGGGGTGTGGCCCCAGACGCTGATGCCCTGGTGGGTGCTGGGCTGCCAGGTGGTCTCGTCGATGACGGTCGGGTTCCAGCCCACCTCCCATTCGAAGCCCGAGGGGGTGCGGGCGTAGTAGGACAGCTCCTTGTCGTTGGTGTGCTGGTCGACGGAGAGGGCCATGTCTAAGCCGAGCTCGTGCACGCGTTCGTAGCTGCGGGCGAGGTCGTCGAGGCTGGCCGCCTGGACGTTGAGGTGCTGGACGCGGGTGCGGACCGGGTCGACGGGCAGACGGCAGACGGCAGACGGCGGACGGCGGCGATCGCGATGGAGTGGTGGCGCTCGTTCACGCGCAGGAAGCGGATCTTGAGTTTGACGTCGCTGATCGTCTCGTCGATGCAGTCGGTCGGACGGGCGTCGAAGACGGTGTCGAACCACCGCGCAGGGCGGCCTCCTCGGCGGAGCTCTGGACGAGGGGGACGCCGTGGGAGCGTATCCGGGCCTCGATCCGCTCGAAGGCGTCGTCGTCGACGTGCCATCCGGTGGCCACGACGTCCTCGGCGGGGCCGCGCCGGACCAGGAAGCGGCACTCCTGGTCGTCGAGGTGCCTCGACTCGATGGCGAGGTAGCCGAGGTGGACGGCGCCGAAGACGGACGAGGTGTCGGGCGTGTTCATGGAACTGCTCCAGCGCGGGCTGGTAGAGGAACATCTGCGGCGGATGCCCGTGGCCCCGCGGGGTGGGGCACGCCCTGATGAAGGGCCGGCCGCGCGCGTCGACGAAGTCGAGGGGGCGCTCGGCCGGCGTGTCCGGTGTGAGCCGCTCGGCCAGGCCGATGCGCTGCCAGACCGCATGACCTCCTCGTCGGTGGAGACGGCCCGGGCGCGGGAGTGGACCTCGGCGTCGCGTTCGAGCACGACGACCGGCAGGCCCATCGCCCCCGGCAGGCTCGCCGCGGTGACGCCCGTGGGCCCGTAACCGATCACCGCCACGTCGTAGGTCATGTCTCCGGCTCTGATCTCGCCCACCGGACCACCTCGCTGTCGTCCCTGTCGCGACGTGTTGCGATCGTATTGCTGTAGTGTTCATTCCAATTGGAATGACCGCTACGGTAGTCTGGGTGCAGGACAGGGCCAAGGGCCGGCACGACGGGAAGGGCGCCTCGGATGACCAGGGTGCAGACGCCGCGCAAGAGGCGCGCGAACGGGGTGGAGTCGCGGCAGCGGATCCTCGAGGCCACGGTGGAGATCGCGGGCGAGCGCGGATACGAGGGCACGTCCATCGCGGCGGTCAGCGCCAAGTGCGGACTGCCCGCGAGCTCGATCTACTGGCACTTCAAGGACAAGGACGACCTGATCGCCGCGGTCATCGAACGCAGCTTCGAGACCTGGCTGGCGGCCGTAGAACTGCCGGGGGAAGCGGCGGGCACACCGCTGGAGCGGATCACGGTCATGGCGGCGCACGTGGCGAGGTCCCTGATCGACGCGCCGGACTTCCTGCGCCTGGGCCTGATGCTCGCTCTGGAGCGGCGACCCGCCGAGCCCCGAGGCCGCACGGTGTTCCTCCAGGTCCGTGACATCGCGGGCCAGAAGATCACCGAGATGGCCAGGACCCTCTTCCCCGACCTGGACGAGGACGCCGTACGCATCCTCTCCACCTACGCCGTCGCCGGCGCCGACGGTCTGTTCGTGCACCGGGAGATCCACGGCGACGCCGTCGATCTGGTGGCGATGTTCGAACTGCACGCGCAGCTGGTCCATGACGCGGCGAGCCGCCTGGCGTCGAGCGGCAAGGGATGACCCTGACCGCACCACAGCGCGAGGAAGCCCGTCGGCTGCTGCGCGAGGCCCAGCGGTGCGTGACGCCGATCGACCCGCTGTCGACCCTGCTGCCCGGCCTGGACCCGGCCGACGCCTACGTCGTCCAGCAGGGCAACATCGCCCGGCGCCTGGCCGCCGGGGACTCTGTCGTCGGCCACGAGGTCGGCCTGACCGCGGCCGCGATGCAGCAGCTCCTCGGCGTCGACGAGCCGGACTTCGGTCACCTGCTGGACGACATGGTCCACCGCGACGGCGGTGTCGTCCTGGCGGCCACCGACGCGGTCGCTCCGGCTCTGGAGATCGTCGACAGCCGGATCCGCGACTGGAAGATCACTCTGGCCGAAACGGTCGCCGACAACGCCAGCTCCGCCGGTCTGGTCTGCGGCCCCTGGCCCCCTGGCCGAGGTACCCGACCTCGCCGCCGTCCTCGTGGACCTGGTCGTCGACGGCGAGCGCGTCGCCTCGGGCAGCGGAAAGGAGGTGCTGGGCCATCCGGCCGCCGCGGTCGCCTGGCTGGCCGACACCCTCGCCGCCTTCGGCATCGACCTGGAGCCCGGGCACCTGGTGTCGGTGACCTTCGTCTGACCTCCCACGATCCGCCCGAGGAGCACCCGCATGCCTCCTGCCCCCGCGAGCCGGATCGACGTGCACCAGCACCTCGTCCCCTCCTTCTACCGCGACCTCCTCGCCAAGGCGGGCATCGCCGAAGCCGGCGGCCGGGCCCTGCCCGACTGGAGCCCGCAGGCCGCGCTGGAGCTGATGGACCTGCTGGGCGTCGCCACGGCCTTCGTGTCCGTCTCCACCCCCGGCGCCGGCTTCCTCGCCGACCCGGGCGAGGCCGCCGATCTGGCCCGGCGGCTCAACGACTTCTCCGCGTCCCTCGCCGCCGAACACGCGGGCCGTTTCGGGTACTTCGCCACCCTGCCCATGCCCGATGCCGCCGCCTCCGCCGTCGAGGCCGAGCGGGCCCTGGACGAGCTGGGGGCCGACGGGGTCACCCTGCTCGCCAACAATCAGGGCGTCTACCTCGGCGCGGGCGGCCAGGACGCGCTGTGGCGGCCCCTGAACGACCGCGGCGCCGTCGCGTTCATCCATCCCGCCGACCTTCCGGCGCCGGCCGTCGACGGGATCCCGCCGTTCGCCGCCGACTTCCTCCTCGACACCACCCGGGCCGCCTACCTCCTGGTCCGCAACGGCGTCGTGCGCGCGTACCCGAACATCCGGTTCATCCTCGGCCACGCCGGCGGTTTCGTCCCGTACGCCTCCCACCGCATGGCCGTCGCCATCGCGGCCGACACCGGACGCAGCCCCCTGGACGTGCTGGACGACTTCCGCGGCTTCTACTTCGATACGGCCCTGTCCTCCAGCCCCGCCGCCCTGCCCACCCTGCTCGCCTTCGCCCGCCCCGGACACGTCCTGTTCGGCAGCGACTGGCCGTTCGCCCCCACGCCGGCAGGCCAGTACTTCGCGGGCGGCCTCGACAGCGGCGTCGACCCCGACGTCCTCCAGGCCGTCAACCGCACCAACGCCGAAGCCCTGTTCCCCCGCCTGGCCGCCGCCCCCGTGCGGACTCCGCCTCGTCCGGTCCCGGCACGGCTGCGCCGGGCCGCCCAACGGGCCGCCGCCCGCCTCGTCTTCAAGCTCGTCCAGCCCGGCGCCGACTGATACCCGCCCCTCCCTGCCACGGCGCAGGTCAAGCGCTGGGGAGAACGGCGATCGGCGGTGCTGCCGTTCAGCGTGCGAGCTGCTCGATCGGTTCCGGGACGGTCGCCGGTCGGTGTCGACGGGCGGAGAAGCCGAGCCCGACGGCGCCGATCGACCCGGCGAGCGCGAGTACGCCCATGGCGGCCGCCAGGCTGCCGACGGCGGCGGTGAGCGCGAGCACCACGAGCGGGCAGACGAACTGGCCGATGAAGAAGGAACCCGTCCACAACCCGGTGCCGCGGCCGCGGTCGGCGTACGCGAGCTTGGACATGGCGAGGGTGAGCAGGCTCGGCAGCATGATGCCGCCGCCGAAGCAGTTGATCACGGCGCCGAGGGTCAGGACGACGGGGCCGGGGGCGAGCCAGATCACGGCGAAGCCGAGCGCGCACAGGGCGAAGACGGTGGGCAGCCAGGAGGCCGGGCTGCGACCGGCCTTGGCGAAGACGCCGGCGCCGATCACGGTCGCCGCGCTGGAGGCGGCGATGGCCAGCCCGATCACGCCGGGGTCGGTGACGCCCATGTCGTCGAGGAGGAAGGCCATCTCCACCTGGACCGTGTAGAAGAGGACGGCGCCGAGGACGGTCAGGGCGCAGGTCCCGGCCAGCGGCCGCCAGGGGAAGGGACGTGCCGGCTCGGAGGGCGTGGTGGGGGAGGGGACGGCGGCCCTGTCGGCCGGTCGGGGCCGACGCAGACAGGCGGCCAGGGCGGGGGCGAGCAGCAGGCTCGCGGCGTACGCCCAGAACGGTGTGCGCCAGCCGGCCGACCCGGCCACGCCGCCCAGCACGAAGAAGGCAGTCGCGGAGATCGAGGCGCACATGGTCTGCAGGGCCAGGTAGCGGTCGCGTTGTCTGCCGGAGTAGTAGTCGCCGATCAGGGTGGTGCAGCAGGTCATGATGGCGGCTTCGACGACGCCGACGAGGGCGCGGCTGGCGACGATGGCGGCGAGGGAGTCCAGCCACAGCGGGGCGGTGCCGAGGATCGCGTAGAGCACGGTCGCGACGACGAGCAGGCGTTCGCGGCCGAGCCGGTCGACGACGACGCCGGCGAAGGGCGCCAGCAGCGCCAGGGAGAGGGCGGGGATCGTCAGGGCCATCGGGACCAGCGCGTCGACGCCCGGCACGTCGGCGAAGTGGTCCTGCATCCGCGGCAGGACGGGAGCGATGAGCACCGCGCCCAGGATGGGCAGACAACTGCCCGCCATCAGCAGCGTGATGCGAAGCCGGTGGCCGGGACCGGACACGGTCCGCTCGGACGGGTCGTCCACGAGGGGTGAGGGCGGCGGGGAGGGGAACGCGGGCACGGGTGCAGGCATGCGGGAACTCCACCTGGCGTAGCGGGAAGGGAAGAGGGCGCGGCCACCTGGGGGAGGCCGTGAGGCCGCCCCGAGCGCGGGACGGATGTGGAGCGGGGGCGCCGATGACGGCCGTGGCGTCGCGAAGGTCCGGCTTGCCGGGGGCCTGCGCCGACCCGGCAGCGGTGAGCGGTGCGGCTCCGGCGCCGGGTTGAGACGACTATGGGTCACCGGGCAGGTCCTGCCTAGCCCTCGCCCGATCGAGATCGAAGATGTGGATCATTCATGCCTTGGATGCCGCAAGGCGGGAGTGGCGATACGGCCGGGTCAGCGACCGTACGCCGAAGCGGCGAGCCCCGCTCCCACACGGGCGGCGGTCTCGCGCAGCCACATGTGGGCCGCGTCCTGGGTGTGGACCGGGTGCCACCAGAGAGCTTCCTGTAGAGGCACCGCCTCGTAGGGGGCCTCCATGACGCGTACGGCGGCCACCCCGCTCAGCCGTTCGGCCAGGCGCTGTTGCACGAGGGCGATCCGTCGGGTGCCGGCGACCAGGAAGGGCAGCACCTGGAAGCTGTCGACGGACACCTCGACGCGGGGGTCGACGCCGAGCATGCTCAGCTGCCGCGCGGCGGGCGCGTCGTAGGTGCGCTGGTAGGTGACCCAGGGCAGCCGTGCCAGGTCGTCCATGGTCAGCCGGTCGCCGACCTCGTCATTGGCCTCGGCGACGAGGACGACCCAGCGGTCGGCGAACAGCTCGACGGCGGGGAAACCGCTGATGACGCCGTGCGGCATCAGCAGCCCGTCGGCCGTGCTGAGCAGCGTCTCGGTGTCCTCCGCCACCTCGGTCGGAGGCCGTTGGAAGCGCAGCCGTACCCCTGGGGCCTCGGCGTGCACGGTACGGGCGAGTTCGGCGCCGTACACGGCGATGGCGTAGTCGGAGGCGAGCAGGGTGAACTCGTGCTCCTCGCTGCCCGGCAGGAAGTCGGCCCTGCTGCTGAACACCCGTTCCAGCAGGTCACAGGCGGTGGCCGTGCGCTCGAGCAGGGCGCGGCCGAGGGCGGTGAGTTCGTAGTGTCCGCCGACCCGGGAGAGCAGTTCGTCGTCGAAGTGGCGGCGCAGGCGGGCCAGGGCGGCGCTCATCGCGGGCTGACTGAGCCCGATGCGCTGTCCGGCGCGGGTGACGTTGCGTTCCTCCAGCAGGGCCCGCAGGGACAGGACGAGATTCAGATCGAGGCCGGACAGGTGCACAGCGCCTCCAGAACGAGTCCGCCCGAGCCGCGACACGCACCCGAGCGACATTTGTGCGGTGGATGATCGACATCCAAAGAATCTATTTCCCAGATTACGAGGTGTCGGGCCAGATTAGTCGCACCGCAATCAGGAGGACATTCCCGTGAAACCCGCAGCCTCTTCCGCGTCCTTCTCCGGACCCTTCGCCCTCGGCACTCTCTCCGCCCCTGACCAGGTGCCTTTCCCCGCTCTCGTGATCCCCGGGGAGCGTGTGCTGAACCTTCGCACGGCCCTCGGCGACCCCGCCTCGACGACCCGGGGGATCCTCGAGCACTGGGACGAGACGCTGCCCCGTCTGCGGACGCTGGCGGCGGACCCGACCGGCGCCTGGCAGCCTCTCGACGGCCTGCAGGTGTACGCCCCCGTCGAGCCCCGCCAGGTCTTCCAGTCCGGCGCCAACTACCGGCAGCACGTGATCGATCTGGAGGTCGCCCACCGCCCGCCCGACGACCCGCGCACGGTGGAGGAGGCGCGGGCGGAGATCGCGGAGGTCATGGACCGCAGGGCGGCGGACGATCTGCCGTACGTGTTCATCGGCCTGCCGAGCGCCGTCACCGGCCCGTACGACGACGTGGTGCTGCCCGCATGGGCCGAACAGCCGGACTGGGAGCTGGAGTTGGCTGCCGTCATCGCCAGGCCCGCATACCGGGTGACGGTCGAGGAGGCGTCGGCGCACATCGCCGGGTACACCATCGCCAACGACCTCACCGACCGCGCCACCGTCTTCCGCCGGGACATGAAGGCCATCGGCACCGACTGGCTGCGCAGCAAGAACGCGCCCGGCTTCACCCCGCTCGGCCCGTGGATCGTGCCGGCGGAGTCGGTAGCGGACCCGTCCGATCTGAGGGTCACGCTGAAGCTGAACGGCGAGACCATGCAGGACGAGTCCACCAAGGACATGCTCTTCGGCATCGCACGGCTGGTGTCGTACGCCTCGCAGACCGCCCGACTCCTCCCCGGCGACCTCGTGTTGACGGGCAGCCCGGCCGGCAACGGCATGCACTGGGGGCGGTTGCTGCGGGGCGGCGACGTCATGGAGGGCTCGATCACCGGGCTCGGCGCCCAGCGCACCCGCTGCGTCGCGGAGGCCTCCTGATGACTCTCGACCGCACCGACCCCGAGGGCGCGATCGCCGAAGCCGCCAAGTCCTGGTCGAACTGGGGCCGTTGGGGTGAGGACGACGTGCTCGGCACCCTCAACTTCCTCGACGAGGCCAAGCGCCGTGCGGGAGCCGCGCTCGTACGGCGCGGGGCCAGCTTCTCGCTGTCGCAGCGGTTCGACATGAACGGCCCGCAGAAGGGCTGGCGCCGCCGCACCAACCCCGTGCACACCATGCTCGACACGGGCACGGACGCGGCGCTGGGCAACCAGGGCTTCCCGCACGGCATCGGCGGCGCGGACGACGTGATCGCGATGCCGTTGCAGTGCTCCACCCAGTGGGACGGCCTCGGTCACATCTTCGACCACGGCAGGGCGTGGAACGGGCGGGCGGCCGAGAAGGTCGTCACCTCGGACGGCGACCTCGTCACCGGCATCGAGCACATGGCGCCGTACGTCGCCGGGCGTGGAGTCCTCCTCGACGTCGGCCGTGCGGCGGGCGACGAACGCGGTGAGCTGCCGGACGGTTTCGCGATCACCGAGGAACATCTGACCGCGACCGCCGAGGCGCACGGCGTGACGGTCGGCCGCGGGGACATCGTCGTCGTGCGGACGGGCCGGCTGGCGCGCGCCCGCCGCGAGGGCTGGGGCGACTACGCGGGCGGCGACTCGCCCGGCCTGTCCTTCACCACGGCCGGCTGGCTGCACCGCACCGAGATCGCCGCGATCGCCACCGACACCTGGGGCTTCGAAGTCCGGCCCAACGAGTTCGACGAAGCCTTCCAACCGCTGCACCAGGTCGCCATTCCCCACCTGGGCCTGCTCATAGGCGAGATGTGGGATCCCGAGGCGCTCGCCGCCGACTGCGCGGCCGACGGCGTGCACGAGTTCTGGCTCACCGCCGCCCCCCTTCCCATCACCGGAGCCGTCGGCTCCCCTGTCAACCCGGTCGCCGTCAAGTGACCGGCGGAACAAGGAAGTCCCCCATGTCCGACACCCGCACGGTCCTCGTCATCGGCGGCGGCGCCTCAGGCAACGCCGTCACCGTCCTGCTGCGCCGCGCCGGCCTCGCCGTCGACCTGATCGAGGCCAGACCCGACTGGAACGCCACCACCGGCTCGGGCATCACCCTCCAGGGCAACGCCCTGCGCGTCCTGCGCGAGTTGGGCGTGTGGGAGCAGGTGGCGGCCTCCGGGTTCGCCTACGGCTCGCTGGGGGTGACCGCCCCCGACGGCGCCCTGCTGTTCGTCAAGGAGGACATGAGGACCGGCGGCGACGACCTGCCCGCCACCCTCGGCCTGCAACGCCCGCAACTGCAGCGGATCCTGATCGACGCGGTCCGCGCCTGCGGCGCCACCGTGCGTCTCGGCACCACCGCCGAGACGCTGAAGCAGGACGCGGACGGTGTCTCCGTCCGGTTCAGCGACGGCGCCGAGGGCCGCTACGACCTGGTCATCGCCGCCGACGGCGTCAGCTCCCGGACCCGCGCCGAGATCGGCATCGCCGACCGGTCCGAGCCCGTCGGCATGGCCATCTGGCGCACCCCGGCCCCGCGCCCCGAGCGCGTCACCCGCACGGACCTCACCTACGGCGGCCCGGCCTACATCGCGGGCTACACCCCCACCGGCGAGCACACCCTCTACGCCTACGTGGTGGAGGCCTGCCGCGACCGCAGGACCATCGACCCGTCCGCCTACGCGGACGAGATGCGCCGGCTCGCCGAGCAGTACGGCGGCGTCTGGCCCGAGATCACCCAGCACATCACCGACCCGGACCAGGTCAACTACACCTGGTTCGACCGCCTGCTGGTCGAGGGCTCCTGGCACCGCGGCCGGGTCGTGCTCATCGGCGACGCCGCGCACTGCTGCCCGCCCACCTTCGCCCAGGGCGCGGCCATGTCCCTGGAGGACGCCTCGGTCCTGACCGAACTGCTCACCAGCGGCCGGCCATGGGACGACGACCTGTTCCAGGCCTACTACGAGCGCCGCATCCCGCGCGTGCGGACCGTCGTCGAGGCGTCCGTACAGCTCTGCCAGTGGCAGCTGGACGGGGTGCGCGACGCCGACGTGCCCGGACTGATCGGCCGCACCATGACCGTTCTCCGGGAGCTGCCGTGACGCCCCCCACCGTCCCCACCGTCGACGTCCACGCCCACGTCCTGCTGCCCCAGGTCGAGGAACTCGTGGCCGGCCTTCCCGGTCTGGCCGAGGCCCGGGCGCTGGACGCCCGGCGCAACGGCCCCGCCTCCCTGGCCGTCAGCGGCCCCATGGTGCGCGAGCGCATCCCGAAGCTGACCGACGTCGGTGTGCGGCTGGCCGCGATGGACGCGCAGGGCGTGGACGTCCAGCTGGTCAGCCCCTCCCCGTCGCACTACCACTACTGGACGGACGAGGAGACGGCCGAGAAACTGCACCGGCTGGCCAATGAGGCGACGGCCGCGCACTGCGCCCAGGCGCCCGACCGGCTGCTCGGGCTCGGGCTCGTCCCCCTCCAACACCCGGACCTGGCCGTGCGCGCCCTCGAACACGCCCTGGACCAGGGCCTGTCAGGCGTCGAGATCTCCAGCCACGCTCCGGGGCGCGAGCTGTCCGACCCGGCGTACGAACCCTTCTGGACACGCGCCGAGCAGACGGGCGCGATCCTCTTCCTGCACCCCTTCGGCTGCACGCTCGACGAGCGGCTGGACCAGTGGTACCTGTCCAACACCGTCGGCCAGCCCACCGAGAACGCGGTCGCGCTGTCCCACCTCGTCTTCTCCGGGGTACTGGACCGCCACCCCGGACTGAAGCTGATCGCCGCGCACGGCGGCGGCTATCTGCCCACCCACCTCGGGCGCTCCGACCACGCCTGGTCCGCCCGCTCCGACGCCGGCGCGGGCTGCGCCCACCTGCCCAGCAGCTATCTGCGGCGTCTGTACTTCGACTCCCTGGTCCACGACCCGCACGTACTGCGGGAGTTGATCCGCGTGGCCGGCGCCGACCGGGTCCTGCTCGGCTCCGACTTCCCCTTCGACATGGGCGCCGAGAACCCGGTCGGCGCGCTCCGTGCCGCGCGGCTCTCGGATGCCGACTTCCACGCCGTCCGGGGCGGCAACGCCGCCGCCCTCCTCCGGAAGGACTGACACCATGCGCCTGCTCACCCACCTGCGGCACGTCGATCTGGCCGTGCCCGACTACGACAAGCAGCTCGACTTCTACTCGGGTGTCTGGGGCCTGACCAAGGTCGCCGAGGACTCCGGGATCTCCTTCCTGGCCGCCGAAGGCTCCCCCGAGAGTTACGTCGTGCGGCTGCGCAAAGCCGAGGAGAAGCGCCTGGACCTCGTCTCCTACGGCGCCGCGAGCGCCGAGGACGTGGACACGCTCGCTGAGCAACTCCTGGCCGGGGGAGTGGAGTTGATCTCGCAGCCGGGCACAGTCGACACCCCCGGCGGCGGCTACGGCTTCCGCTTCTTCGACGTCGACGGCCGCACCGTCGAGGTCTCCGCCGACGTCGGGGCCAGGCGGCACCGCAGGATCGAGGAGAAGGAGGCGATCCCGGTCAGGCTGTCCCACGTCGTTCTCAACTCACCCGACCTGAACCGCACCCGGGAGTGGTACGAACGACACCTCGGCTTCCGTCTCTCCGACACCCTCATGCATCCGAGGATGGGCGAGGCGATGCACTTCATGCGCATCAGCAGCCAGCACCACTCCATGGCCATCGCCCAGGGCCCGCACACCGCCCTGCACCACGTCTCCTTCGAGATGCGCGGCATCGACGAGTACCTGCGCGGCTCGGGCCGGGTGATCCGGGCCGGTTTCCGCAAGCTGTGGGGGCCGGGCCGGCACACGGCGGGCGACAACACGTTCACGTACTTCCTGGACCCGCAGGGCAACACGGTCGAGTACACGACGGAGCTGGAGGTCCTCGACGAGGACACCTGGCACCCGCACGTCTACGACTTCTCCCAGCCCGACGTCGCCGACCAGTGGGGCACCGCGAACCCGATGAACGAGCTGGTCGCCAAGGAGTCGTTCAACGACGTCGACCGCGGCGTGTTCGTCGCACCGCCGGTGTAAGGGGCGTCGGCCATGCGTATCGCCGCCTACCTGCACGAGGGCCGCCGCCGATGCGGCGTCGTGCAGGACACCGCCGTACGGTCCCTGCCGGACGGCGCCTCACCGCTCGACGCCCTCCGGGTCGCTCCCGTGGGCCCGGCCGTCCCGCTCACGGACGTACGCCTGCTGCCACCGCTGCAGCCGCCGACCATCCGCGACTTCGTCACCTTCGAGGAACACGTCGAAGGCGTACGGCGGTCCGTGGACGGCGCCGGCGGGGTCCCGGAAGCCTGGTACGACGCCCCGACCTTCTACTTCACCAACCCCTACGCGGTCATCGGCCCCCACGACGACGTCCCCGTGCCCCCGGGCTCGCAGGTCCTCGACTTCGAACTCGAGGTCGCGGCCGTCATCGGTCGCGAGGGCCGCGACCTCACCCCCGAGCAGGCGCGGGACCACATCATCGGCTACACGATCCTCAACGACTGGTCCGCACGAGACCTCCAGTCCCGCGAGATGCAGGTCCGCCTCGGCCCCTGCAAGGGCAAGGACACGGCCGCCACCCTGGGGCCGTACCTGGTCACGGCCGACGAGCTGGAGTCGTACCGCGACGCCGACGGCTTCCTGCGGCTCGGGCTCAGCGCATCGGTGAACGGCGAGGTCGTCGGCACGGACCTGCTGTCCAACATGAGCTGGACCTTCGAGGAGATGGCCGCCTACGCCTCACGGGGCGCCGTCGTGCGCCCCGGAGACGTCCTCGGCTCGGGCACCTGCGGCAACGGCGGCTGCCTGGCGGAGCTGTGGGGCGTCCGGGGCGAGCCCTCCCCGCCGCCGCTCAAGCCCGGCGACACGGTCACCCTCACCGTCGAGGGCATCGGCACGGTGTCCAACACCGTCGTCGAGGGCGTCGATCCGGTGCCGCTGCCGCCCGCCCGCCGCCGCACCCGGGAGCGGCCATGACCGCCTCGGGCAGGCTCCTGGGCAAGGTAGTGGTCGTCACCGGAGCCGCCCGCGGCCAGGGCGCCGCCGAAGCCGCGGCCCTGGCACGCGAAGGCGCAAGGGTCATCGCCACCGACGTCGAGCCGGAGGGCGACTGCCGCCGCCTCGACGTCACCAGCGAGGCGGCATGGGCCCGACTGGCCGCCGAACTGAGGGAGACGTACGGCGAGGTCCACGGCCTGGTCAACAACGCGGGCATCACCTGGCGTGCCCGCCTCGACGACGTACGACCCGACGACGTCGCCCGCGTCCACGCCGTCAACGTCACCGGGCCGCTGCTGGGCATCCAGCACCTCGCCCCGCTGATGCCGCCCGGCTCCTCCATCGTCAACGTCGGCTCCTCCGCCGCCCTCACCGGCCACTACCCGGTCGCCTACACGGCCAGCAAGTGGGCCCTGCGCGGCCTGTCGAAGGCCGCCGCCACCGAGCTCGGTCCGCGCGGCATCCGGGTGAACACCGTCCATCCCGGCTTCATCGAGACCGACATGACCGCCTCCGCCCACCCCGCCTTCCGCACGGCCAACCTCCGCGAGACCCCGCTCGGCCGCACCGGCGCCGTCGACGAGGTCGCCCCGCTCGTGGTCTTCCTGCTCTCCGACGACGCCTCCTTCATCACCGGCGCCGAGATCCCGGTCGACGGCGGCCTCACCGCACACGGCGGCGTCAAATCCCTCTCGGACGCCCTGCGTCCGCAGACGCCGGCCACCGAATGACGGACACCGAGGCCACCCGCAGCGCCCTCCTCGCGGGCCTTCGTGCGCCGATCTGCCGTTTGATGTCTCAAACGACCTGGGGCGAGCGGCGACTACCTGGCCTCCAGTGCCAGCACCGGCGTCAGTAGAGCACCAGCGTCAGCAGAGCACCAGCAACCCGCGGGCCCGAGGTGTCCGCCGTCAGTCGTGGCCCACGCGGGTCTCCATGGCCTCCACCAGCCGTTCCAGCGCCTTGCGCACCCATTCCCGGTCCTCTCCCAGTCCCGCCAACAGATCCACTTCGGCGGCCAGTTGGCGGGGGAAGAAGTCGTCGACGGCGCGGGCGCCGGCCTCGGTGACGGTGACCAGCGCGGCACGGCGGTCGGCGGGGTTGGGGGTGCGGGCGATGAAGCCGCGCTTCTCGAGTCTGCCGAGGGTCTTGCTGACGCCCGCCCGGGACAGGCCCAGCCGCTCGGCGAGGCTGCGGGCGATGAGCGGGTCGGTCGCGTGGCGCAGGGGGATGAGCATGTCGACCTCGGGCGCGGTGAGGGGGGCGCCCGCGTAGAGGGGCTCCACGGCACGGCTGAGCAGGCCCGTGGCGTGCTTGAGCAGGCCGACCAGTTCCATGGGGGAGGTGTCCAGGCCGGGGTTGTGGGTGGCCCACTGGGCGCGGACGTCCTCGGGGGAGGCGGGGGAGGAGGACATGCGGCTCGCCTTCTCGCTCTCATATTTGTTAGCTAGTGAACTATTGGCTATCTTTATCTCCATGGTAGCTCCGTCCTCCTCCCGTATCGCCACCGTGCCGGACCCCGCCGGTCTCGTTCCTTCCGGGCGTACGGTCGCCGTCCTCGTCGCCGTCCTCGGCGCCCTGACCGCGGTCGCCCCGCTCGCGACCGACATGTACGTCCCCGGCTTCCCCTCGATGGGGGACGCGCTCGGGGCGAGCAGTTCGGCCGTCCAGCTGACGATGACCGCGTTCCTGGCCGGACTGGTCGTCGGACAGCTGATCATCGGCCCGCTCAGCGACGGGCTGGGCCGGCGCCGGCTGCTGATATCCGGGGCGGCCGGGTTCGTCCTCCTCTCCCTCGCCTGCGCCGTCGCCCCGAACGTCGCCGTCCTGACCGGCGCCCGCTTCCTGCAGGGCGTGGCCGGTGCGGCGGGCATGGTGCTGGCCCGTGCCGTGCTCACCGACCGCTTCCACGGGGCCGAACTGCCGCGCCACTTCGCGGTGCTCTCCCAGGTGATGGGCGTGGCGCCGATCGCCGCGCCGGTGCTCGGCGGTGCGATCCTGTCCGTCGCCACCTGGCGCGCGGTGTTCGCCGTACTGGCCGTGCTGGGTGTGCTGCTCCTGCTCGCCGTACTGCGGGCGGTGCCCGAGTCGCTGCCGCCCGAGCGGCGTCACGGCGGAGGAGTCGCGAGCACGTTCCGCGCGATGGGCTCGCTGCTCGCCCGCCGCACGTTCATGGGGTACGTCCTCGTCATCGCCCTGGTCTCGGCCGCGCTGTTCACCTACATCAGCGGCTCCAGTTTCGTCTTCGAGAACCTCCACGGGGTCTCCTCGACGACGTACTCGCTCATCTTCGCCACCAACGCCGTGGGCATGCTGGTCGCCGGGGCCGTCTTCTCCCGCCTGGCCGGCCGGGGCGTCCGTCTGAACACGCTCCTCACGGCCGGGGTCGGCATCTCCTTGGTGGGCGCACTGGCGCAGGTTGTGCAGGTCATGGCCGTGGGCGAGACCCTCGTGGGCACGTGGATCACGCTGTTCGTGACCGTCACCGGCATCGGCCTGGTCTTCCCCGGAGGCATGAGCATCGGCCAGGCGGTGGGGCGGGCGGCTCCCGGCGCGGCGTCCGCGCTCCTGGGCGGCCTGCAGTTCCTCTTCGGGGCCCTCGCCTCACCGCTGGTGGGAGTGTTCGGCGAGGACAGCTCCCGGCCGATGGCGCTGATCATGCTGATCGCCGTGGCCGCGGCGGGGCTCGCCCTCGTAGGCCTCGCCCGGCCCTGGCAGGGGCACGGCGAACCGGACCGTCCGACAGTGCGGGGTCGGTAGTCCCGGGCTGGTAGTCCGGGGTGTCGAGCGTGTCGAGCGAGGTGTTCGGTTTCGTCGACGAAGGCGCGGGCGCCGTCCGAGAGCGCGCCGGGCTCCCCGAGGGCGCCACGACGTGTGTACGGCACGGTCGGCAGGTGTGACGGACCGGTCACCGGCCTGGGTCGCGCAGCGCAGGTGAAACACGGTCAGCCGGGCAGTCGTCCCGTGGCACCGTCGTTCTACCAAGGGATATTGGGGACATTGATGGAGAATCTCAGGGAAGAGGGGGAACGGGCGCCGAAGCGCAGAGTGCTCGACCTGACCGCTGTGCAGGTGGTGGCGAGCGCACTCGCGACCGTGGTGGGCGCGGTACTGGCGTCCCTGTTGGGGGTGACCGGGACGATCATCGGCGCCGCCGTGGTCAGCACCAGCGCGACCACCGGCGCGGCGGTCTTCCAGCATGCCTTCCGGCGGACGGGCGAGGGAATCCGTAACCGGGTGCCGCCGGTCGGAGTGCCGAGGACACCGGGCGAGGAGCGGGCGGAACACCGCGCGGACGCCCGGGCGGCCTTCGGGTTACCGGCCGACGCCTCGGTCGTCGACGGGGTACCCCCCTTCACCCCCTCCGAAGGCGAGTCGGTCACCACCTATCGGGGCGGCTCCCTCCGGCGGTCCGTCGGCTGGAAGAAGTACGCCCTGGCGACGGGCCTGGTGTTCGCCCTGGCGATGATCACGGTGACCGCGGTGGAGCTGATCGCGGGCAAGCCGGTAGCGGCCGTGGTCAGGAACGAGCCGGGCAAGGGAACTTCGGTGGGCGGCGGCTCGGCCGGTACCTCCGGTCCCACGGACAGCCCGACGCCCACCCCGGCCGCGTCCAGGGGCGCGGCGCCGCAGACGGACGGCTCTGACTCGCCGGACGCGAGCACGGCGCCGGACACCAGCTCCGCCCCCAGCCCGAGCCACAGTCCCCACTCCAGCTCCAGCTCCGGCCCTAGGGCTTCGGCGTCGCCCGAGCCGTCCGACGACGATGCCGTGAGCAGCTCCGACCCCACCGCTCCTTGAGCGGCGGACCGAGCTCGACGACCTCAGCCCGGCCGCCGGCGATCACCACGACGAGGCGGGCACGCGGCTGCTCGACCGCTGAGGCGGCTCAACCGGCAAGCTCACGGCGCAGGTCGCGGAGCAACGCGATCTCGGCCATGTGGTGGATGAATTCGAGGTTGGCCCCCGACAGCACGGCGACGAACGGGTCGTCGGGGTCGGAGCCGTACGGGTACTGGGAGAAGCCGACCGTGTCGAGCTGCTCTTCGGTGACGGCGGCGACGCTGTCGCGCCAGCGGTCGATCAGCGCCCAGAACCGCTCGAGGGCCAAGGCGGCGGAGGGGGTGAAGTCGACCAGGAGCTTCGGCTCCCGCCGCCGTTCGCCGAAGGTCCACTCCCATCCGCCCGCGAAGTGGAAGTGCAGATGCGCCAGCCGCCACGCGATGGTCGTGACGGGCGTTTCGTCAGGCTCCGGCGCACCGGTGTGAGCGAGGATCTGCTCGACCCGCTCGACGCTCACGCTCCAGTCGTCGGCGATCTTGGCGACGCTCATGCCGCCGGCGGCCTGCCGGCCGACCTCGGCGTACTCGCTGGCCGGGATGTCCGCCTCGCCCAGGTCGAGCACCCACTCGCCCGGCCCGAACGCCCTGGGCGTCGCCGCCTCGCCCCGCCGACGGATCGACCAGCAGCCGGGCGCCGGCTCCCACAGGTACTCCTCGTCGCCGAGCCCCGTCAGCCGTACCCGGGCCATCTCCCTGGCCTTGTCGAACTGGTCGAGCAGTAAGCCCAAACGGTCGGTCCGCGTGCCTTCAGTCTCCATGTCCGGCTCCCTTTGCGGTCGCGTCTCGCACCTCACTGCGCTCAGGCGGAAGCTATCGGCTCACCTCACCGGGCGCGACCGACTTCCTCGCGCGGCGCCGGCGAGCCGTACCGCGAAGGGCAGCGGGTCCTGCACGGACAGTTCGCCGGCGAGCGTGATCGTCTATCTCGACGGGGTGGTCTCCAGCAGTTCGCGGGCCATCCGCTGTGCGGGCGCCGCGGTCTGTTCGGCGACGCGGCGGAAGGTCTCCTGGGCAGGGCGGGCCGGCCAGTCGGGGGGAAGATGCCTGGCGGGGAGGCGGGGGTCCGTGCGGATGGTCCAGAGCCACTCGCTGACCAGCCGCAGTCGGGTGCCGATCGGGTCGTCTCCGGATCCGGCGTCCAGGTGGGCGGTCCAGCGTTTGTCGAAGGTGACGTACCGGGCGGCGATGCTCTCCAGGTCCCAGGTGTCACGGACCATCAGCTCGATGTCGGTGGCCTGGTCGGCCTGGGCGTGGAAGATCTTCACATGGTCGGTGAGCCCGAGTTCCGCGACGACGCCGGCCACGTCCACGTTGCCGGGGGCGAGCCACAGCCCGCTGTACAGCGCGCCGAATCCGGACCAGGTGAGCCGGGAGCGCAGGTCGTGGCGCTGGCGTTTCCAGGAGTCGGGCAGGGAGAAGCCCAGCAGTGTCCAGGAGCCGTCCCAGTCGTCGTTGACCGCGCCCTGCTGCCAGATGCGGGTGCGGCCGTCGTCGAGTATGCGCGTCGCCTGCGGGGTCAGGCCGAAGTACATCCTGCGGCCCTCCCGTTGGCGTTGCAGCAGACCGCGGTTGACCATGCGGGTCAGCGTGGAGCGTACGGCCTGCTCACCGACGCCGACGCGGCCGAGGACGTCGATGATGCTGCCCGAGTAGACGCACACGTCACGGTCCCCCTCTTCCAGGACGTGGTTGCCGAAGAAGGCGAGCATGAGCGACTGCGGGCGCGGCTGCGGGCCGTCCGGGGTGTCCAGGATGTCGTCGTCCTCCACAGGGGCAAGCGTACGGCCGCCCGCCGACGACGCGGCGGGCGGCCGTGCGGCGTCACTGGCCGTCGGCGGGGTGGGCAAGGTCGTACGGGCGCAGGTACGGGGTGGGCCGGTAGTCGACGTAGCGGGCGGCCGTCGTCGGATCGGCCGCCGCGGCACGGGAGTCGAGCGACTGCGGGTCCGTGCCCTGCCAGCGGCCGGTGGTGAGGCGGTCCTCCAGGGCGTGCAGGGCGGCGAGCTGCTCGGCGGCGCTGAAGGTGCAGTGCCCGGCGTTGTCGACGTACGCCTGTCGCAGCAGCGCCGACGACCCGGCGGCGGTGACGGCGCGGCGCAGGGCGCTCTCGGTCTGCACCGGGACGAGGGCGTCGCCGATGGTGTGGACGGAGAGCTGGGGCTTGGTCAGCTCGCCGGTGAAGGAGCTGGTTGCGCTCATCCACGCGACGGCGGCCGGATCGGCGCTGATCCGCGGGGCGCGGTTCAGGGTGGCGAGGTCGGCCTTCAGGGAGAGCCCGGCCTTCTTGTACAGCTCGGTGACCTCCTTGCGTACGGAGGACCGGCCGAGCAGCTTCGCGTAGTCGACGCCGGTGTTCCAGGACATGTTGCCGCCCGCCCGGACCTCGGCCTCCTGCCGCCGGTTGAAGGCGGCGATCTTCAGCAGGCCCTTGACGGCGTCGTACTGGTTGACCTGCTGGGCGTCCCAGTCGGTCGCGGCGGGCCGGGTCTGCGTCGGCTGGTTCCAGACCGGGATGTTGTGCAGGGCGGCGGCCAGGGCGATGCGGGCCCGTCCTGCGGCCGTCGTCTGCGCCGAGTCGACCACGGTCGTCAGGGCGTTCGCCGCGTCGGTGGCGGCCGTCTGGTCGGCGAGGTTCACCAGCGGGACGTCGGAACCGGGTGCGAGGAGCGTCTTGACGGCGAAGGCGGGGTCGAGGGTGTTGTTCCAGTTCGCGACGCCGCCGTGGACCAGGCCGCACAGGGCGATGGAGCCGTCGATCCGCTCCGGGTGGCGTTCGGCGATGGCGGTGGTGACGAGTCCGCCGTACGACCGGCCCCAGGCGATGGTGCGGGAGGCCGCCCCGAAGCGTTCGGTGAAGGCGGTCAGGGTGGCGAGCTGGTCGGGCACCGCGTCCGTCACCGCCCAGCCGGTGGTGGCGTACGAGGAGCCGATGAGCGCGTAGCCCTGCTGAAGGAGGAGGGCCTTGGTGGCGTCGTCGGGGGCGTCCTGCGCGGGGTTGGCCGGGCCGGCCGTGTAACCGTGGCTGAAGAGCAGGACGGTGCCGTTCCAGGCGGCGGGCACGTCCATCAAGTACGTGGCGCCCGAGGGGAGCCGACCTTCCAGGTGAGTCGGGTCCGCGGCAGCCACGGCCGAGGTGGGCGTTGCGGTGAGGGCGAGCAGAAGTGCGGCGGCGCAGGCGGTGCGACGTGCCGTACGGGTGCGGGTGCCGGTCGTCATGCGGGGATCTCCTGGGTGTGGGGGGAGGTGGAGTCTTCGACGGTGTGGGCGAGGGAGGTCCGGCTGGTCTCGCGTACGAAGCAGACGGTCACCGCGGTGATGAGGGAGCCGCCGCAGAGCAGCAGGGCGACGGGGGCGCCGCTGCCGCCGGCGGCCACCAGACTGCCGGCGATCATGGGGGAGAAGCCGGCGCCGACGAGGGTGGCGCCCTGGTAGCCGAGGGAGGCGCCGGTGTAGCGGACCCGGGTGCCGAACATCTCGCTGAACAGGGCGCCCAGCGGCCCGTACATCGTGGACTGGGCGATGCCGTGGCCGAGGACGACGGCGAGGATCAGCAGTCCGGGCGACTTCGAGTCGATCAGTGCGAGGACGGGGAAGGCGAGGGCGGCCGAGGCGAGGGCGCCGGCGAGGACGACCGGGCGGCGGCCGATCCGGTCGGAGAGCGCGGAGGCGCAGGGCAGCACGACGAGGGCGACGGAGGCGGAGACCGTGAGGGCGGTGAGCACCTGGGGGCGGGCGTAGCCGATGCCGGTGGCGTACGAGATCAGGTAACTGGTCAGCAGCGACTGGGCGGTGAAGGCTCCGATGCCGACGCCGCAGGCCAGCAGTACGGGACGCGGGTGGCGCAGCACGTCGAGGATCGGCAGCCGCGCTTCGGCGCGCTCCTTCCTCACCTCGGCGAAGAGCGGGCTCTCCACCACCTTGAGCCGTACGAGGAGTCCGACGCCGAGCAGCACGACGCTCAGCAGGAACGGCACGCGCCAGCCCCAGGCCGTGAACTCGTCCTTGGGGAGGGTGACCACGAGGGCGACGACGGCGGCGGAGATCAGGGAGCCGAGCGGTGCTCCCATCTGCGTGAAGCTGGACCACAGGCCGCGCCGCCGGTTCCCGGCGTGCTCGACGACCATCAGGGTGGCGCCGCCCCATTCACCGCCGATGGCGATGCCCTGGACGACGCGCAGGGTGATCAGGAGGACCGGCGCCCAGACGCCGATGGTGTCGTACGTGGGCAGCAGGCCGATGAGGAAGCTGGCGGCTCCCATCAGGCCCATGGTGAGCAGCAGCATGGACTTGCGGCCGAGGCGGTCGCCGTAGTGTCCGAAGAGGATGCCGCCGAGCGGTCGGGCGACGTAGCCGGCGGCGAAGGTGCCGAACGCGGCGACCGTGCCGACGGCGGGATCGGCGCCGGGGAAGAACAGTTCGCCGAAGACGAGGGCGGCGACGGTGCCGTAGACGAGGAAGTCGTAGAACTCCACGGCGGTGCCGAGCAGGCCGGACGCCGCGACTAAGCGCAGTTGCCGGGTTCGTTCCGGACTCGTGGGCGGGGGCGGGGGCGGTGATGCGACGGGGGACGGGGGCATCGCGGTCTCCCTTGACCGGGGGAAGGACACCCGCGAACTTAGGCGCATGTTTGATTGTCGTCAAGAAAGTGCACAACATTCCCTGGTGGGGTCCGTCGGGGGCCGGGACGCACCGCGCAGTTCGACGGCCGCGGGCGCGGACGTTCTCGGCGGCGCGCTGATGGGGCCGGGTTCCGGAACTCGGCTTCAGACGTGGGGCGTTCAGCGCCCGGGCTGACGGATGATCAGTGGACGGCGGCGCGACAGAGTGCGGCTGCGACACGTACCAGGTCGACGCGGCGGCCGCAGGTCAGCGGCTGGCACGGCATGCGGCGATGCAAGCATGGCGACTCGGGGCGTCAACGACTGTCACCATCCGGAACGATCACTGCCGGGGATCTGAACTGCGTGTGCCGGAAGCTCAGTTCGCTCTCCCGGCCAAGCGGTCGGCTTCCTGTCGCGAACGCTTCGTTGACACCCACCGCCCCGCGTGCTTGCATCCCGCCATGCCGTTGTCGGAGCCTCTGACCCGTCGCCGCGCCGTGGACCTCGTCCGGGTCGCCGCCGCCCTGTGTCGCACGACAGCCTGATCACGCGCTTCCTGCCGTCACTTCTCCTGACGAGGACCCGCCATGCCTTCACCCACCCCCGCCGGTGACCCCCGCGAAACCGACTACGACCGCCGCAGACTGCGCCAGTGGCTCGCCGGTGAGGCCAGAGCCGACGGCGTCACCCGCCGCCGGCTGCTCACCCTGCTCGCCGCCACCACCGCCTCCGCGACCGCACTCGGCGCCGCGCGGCCCGCCCAGGCCACCGACGGGCCGATCGTCAAGCCCCTGCCGCCCGAGTGGTTCATCCCGCGCGGCACCAACGCCGAGACCCGCTGGGAGGCGTTACGCGGGACAGGCCGCCACGCCCCCAACGAGCTGTTCTTCGTGCGCAACCACACCGCCACCCCCGTCCTGGAGGCCGACGACTGGCGGCTGCGGCTGTGGGGGAGCGGGCTGCGCGGCGCCCCCGGCGAGGACCGGCCGGTGGAGTTCGGGTACGACGATCTGCGCGCCCTGCCGGCCGTCACCCGTACCGCCTTCGTCGAGTGCGCCGGAAACGGCCGCTCCTACTACACGACACAGCAGGGCGAGACGGTCGCCGGCACCTCGTGGACCCTGGGAGCGATCGGCGTCGCACGCTGGCGCGGGGTGCGCCTGGCCGACGTGCTGCGCAGGGCCGGGCTGTCCTCGTACGCCGTGGACGTGCAGCCGCGCGGCCTGGACGCCGAGTACGTCAGCGGCGGCGAGAGCCTGGGCCGGGTACGCCGTCCGCTGCCGCTGGCCAAGGCGCTGGACGACGTACTGCTCGCGTACGAGATGAACGGCGAGCGGCTTCCGTACGACCACGGGTATCCGGTGCGGGTGCTGGCGCCCTCCTGGGTGGGGATCGCGTCGATCAAGTGGGTCGGCGACATCGAGGTGTCCGCGCAGCCGCTCTACTCGCCCTGGAACACCACCTTCTACCGGATGTTCGGCGCCTCCTACCCGGAGGGCGGCAGCGCGCCGCTCACCCGGCAGACCACGAAGAGCGCCTTCGAGCTGGCGAGCGGCGCCACCTTCACGGCGGGCCGGCGGCACGTACTGCACGGACGGTCGTGGTCGGGCGCGGGCGCCGTCGCCCGGGTCGACGTCAGCACCGACGGCGGGGCGAACTGGCGGCGCGCCCGGCTGCACGACCGGCCCCGCGCCGGGACCTGGACCCGCTGGTCCCTCGGCTGGCGGCCCGACGCGCCCGGCGCCACCCATCTGCTGGCCCGGGCCACGGACACCGCCGGCCGTACGCAGCCGGACACCGCCGTGTCCAACACCCAGGGCTACCTGTTCGACGCGGTGGTGCGCCATCCCGTGAGCGTGGTGTGACCGGCAAGCCGTCCCGGCCGGATCCGCCGCCCTCGCCCCGGTCGCCGTCTCACCCGTCGGGACGCTCGGTGGACGCACCTGCGCGCGTGTGCTTTGATCCGGCCATGGAGACCACTGGCCAGGCACACACGGTGCTGCTCGACCCGTTCTGGGTGAGCCGCCGCGCCGACCAGTTCGACGAGATCTGTCGTTGACCGCCGTGTAACGGCCCGCGTCTCGACCCTCTCTTCCCCGACCCGCTCTCGGCGCACTCCTCTGTTCTGTCGGCAATCGGCCGTTCCCGTACGGCCGTTGCCGCGCGCGCCGCCGCGTCCGGGTCCGCTGCCGCCGCGAAGGAATCCCATGGCGCAGCCCACCGTCCTCCCCGTCATCGACATCTCCCGCTTCCGAGATCCCGGCACCGACCGCGACGCCTTTCTGGCCGAACTCCGCGCCGCCGCCCACGAAGTGGGGTTCTTCTACGTCACCGGACACGGCGTTCCCGCGTCCGTACGGGACGAGGCCCTGCACGCGGCCCGCGCCTTCTTCGCCCTTCCGGAACACGTCAGGTCCACGCGGGCGCCGTACCGGATCCCACCACCGGCGCACGCGCCGTGCCGATCCACCAGACCACCAGCTACGTCTACCGCGACACCGCGCACGCCGCCGCAGCCTTCGAACTCGCCGACCTCACCACGCACGCGTACACCCGGCTGTCGAACCCGACCACCGCCGTGGCCGAGGAGCGCATCACGGCCCTGGAGGGCGGCTCGGCGGCCGTCGCCGTGGCCAGCGGACAGGCCGCGACAGCCCTCGCCCTGCCCAACCTGGCCCGCGCCGGAGACCACGTCGTCGCCTCGTCGTCCCTCTACGGAGGCACCCGTACGCTCCTGGAGCACGCCTTCGCCGACTTCGGCATCGCGGTCACCTTCGTCGACGACCCGGACGACCTGGGCGCCTGGTACTCGGCCGTACGTCCCGGCACCAAGGCGCTGTTCGGCGAGAGCATCGGCAACCCGCGCGGCAACGTCCGCGACATCGAGGCGGTCGCCCGGATCGCGCACGAGGTCGGCGTCCCGCTCGTCGTCGACAACACCGTGCCGCGCTGTCCGTCATCACGGCCCCGACCGAATCCGAGGCCCGCGACAAACTGGCCCGCCTCACCGCGTTGCTGCCCCCGCAGGTCGCCCTGGCCGACCTCTCCTACTGGCTGGGCGGCTTCGACCTCAGCGACCACCCGCTGGACGGTCCGCTGCCCGAACTCCCCGTCTCCAACCAGTCGCACACCGCACAGCAGCAGATCTACGAGGACGCACGGCGAGACGACCTCACCATCCGCGACCTCGTCCAGCGGGTCGCGGGCGACGACCGCACCATCACCGGGACTCCGCGGCAGATCACCGACCACATCGAGGAGTGGTTCCACGGCCGCGCCGCCGACGGCTTCAACGTGGTCTTCCCGTATCTGCCCGGCACGCTGTCCGACGTCGCCGACCTGGTCGTGCCCGAGCTGCGCCGCCGAGGCCTCTTCCGCACCCACTACACGGGCACCACCCTGCGCGACCACCTCGGCCTGCCGCGGCCGCCACGGCTCGGTCGAGCGCCGCTCGAGCGGGGCCGCGCGTGGTGACGAACCCGCCATGAGCCCGCCACGACCATGCCATGAGTCCGCCACGAACCCGCCATGAGCTCGTCACACACGAGCGGGAATGCACCTCGCGCGCATGCCGGTCGCCCTGGGTATGACCATCGGCGCAGCGCTCGCTCTCCACAACCGGATCGACGGCACGGTGCAGCTCGCGCGGGAGGCTCACGAGGCCGGACTGCGCTCCGCCTGGTTCGGGCGGAGGAGACCGTCGCCGCCGAGGTGCGCCGGTACCGAGAGGCCGGGGCGACGGAGGTGGTGTTCACCGCGACGGACCTGGGCGGCGAGGCGGACCGACACCGCACCTGGAAGCTGCTCGGAGAGCTGGCCAACGGCTGACGCGCACCGGGACCGTGGCGGCGACGGTCGGCGCGGGCGGGCAGCCGTCGGTGGTGGTGGGCGACTGTCGATGGTGGTGGGCGGCCGTCGGTGCGGCCCTGGTGGATGCGCGTACATCTAATGTTCTTGACATCTTCCGGGCCCGACGACGTAGGTTGAAGCGATCAGTCCCGGACGAGTGGAGGCCCCGATGCGCGCACATGACGCCGCACCGCACGGCGCCGGCCCGGGCACGCTGCTGATCATCCGGCGCCATGTCGACTACTGCCGCACCGCCTCCGCCGTCTGTCCTTCCGCACGACCCTGACCTCCGCCGGCCTGTCGGGCCGGCCGTCTCGTTGTGCCCTCGGAAGGAACCCCATGTCCGGCCCCGCCCTGCGGCTCGCCCTCGAACTCGACGGCGACGGCGCCCACCCCGCGGCCTGGCGCCGCGCCGCCCACTCGCCCGACCATCTGCTGACCCCGCGCCGGGTGGCCCGCGTCGCCGCCGCCGCCGAGAACGCCGGGTTCACCCTGCTCACCCTGGACGACGGCGCACTCCCGCCCGGCGCCACGCCCGACGTGGTCGGCCGCATCGGCGCGGTGGAGCGGGCCGCCTTCCTCGCCGCGTCGACGAGCGTCATCGGCATCGCGCCGGTCGTCCCGGTCACCTACGCCGAACCCTTCCACGTCTCCAGCCAGTTGGCGTCCCTGGACCACATCTCGATCGGGCGCTCCGGCTGGGTGGTGGGCGAGGAGGCCCGCCCCGAGGCGGCCCGTGCCTGGGGCCGCCCCCTCGTCGACGGCGCCGCCGCCCGCGCCCGCGAGTCCCGCGACGGCCTCGAGGTCGTCCGCGCCCTGTGGGACTCCTGGGAGGACGACGCCGTCATCCGCTCCGTGGCCACCAGCCGCTACCTCGACCGCGACCGGCTCCACTACGTCGACTTCACCGGCGACGCCTACGCCGTGAAGGGCCCGGCGATCGTGCCGCGACCGCCCCAGGGCCAGCTCGTCGTGCTCGGCCGGCCCGACCTCGTGCCCGCCGAACAGCTCGACGTCGCCCTCGTCCAGGGCCGCGACGTCACCGCGGTCGCCGCGGCCGCGGCCGCCGCCGGAACGCCGCGTGCCTTCGCCGAGATCGAGGTCGCCCTCGACACCGCGGCCGCCCCGGCCGACGAACGCGTCGCCGACCTGGAGCGACACGCTCCCTGGAACGACCGGGGACGGCTGCGCCACATCGGCTCCGCCGCCGGACTCCTGGCCCTCCTCGCGGAGTTGAGAGGCGTCGTGGACGGAGTGCGCCTGCACCCGCTGGTGCTGGACGAGGACCTTCCGGAGCTGTCCCGGCTCGTCCTGCCGCACCTCTTCGAACAGCGCCACGCCGTCCGCCCACTGGCCGGCGCGTCCCTGCGCACCCACCTGGGCCTCGAGCGGCCCGCCAACCGCTACGCCGCCGCCCGCACGGCCGGGGAGGAGACCCGATGACCCACACCGACCCCCTCGACGTCCCTCGCCCCGACGCCCAGCTCCACCTGGGCGTCTTCTTCCAGGGCGTCAACCACTGGACCATCTGGTCCGACCCGGCCAGCGGCTCCCAGATCGATCCCGCCAACTTCCGGCGCGTCGCCCAGACCGCCGAACGAGGCCTGTTCGACGCGTTCTTCCTGGGGGAGGGGCTGAGGCTGCGCGAGGTCGACGGGCGGATCCACGACCTCGACATCACCGGGCGGCCGGACGCCGTCACCCAGCTCGCCGCCCTGGCCGCCGTCACCGACCGGATCGGCCTGGTCTCCACCTCCAACACCACCTTCAACGAACCCGCCGACCTCGCCCGCCGTCTCTCCGGCCTCGACCTGCTCTCCGAGGGCCGCGCCGGATGGAACGTGGTGACCACCGACAACGCCTGGACGGGCGCCAACTTCCGCCGCGGCGGTTACCTCGACCACGCCGACCGCTACCGGCGCGCCGAGGAGTTCCTCACCGTCGCCCGCGCGATCTGGGACGGCTGGGAGACCGGGGCCGTCTCCGGATCCCCGGGCGCCCCGGCCTGGGCGGCACCGGGCGCCGTACGCCAAGTCCGCCACCAGGGGCACCAGTTCGACGTCGACCTCGCGCCCACGCTGCCGCGCAGCGCCCAGGGTCACCCGGTGATCTTCCAGGCCGGGGACTCCGGCGAGGGCCGGGACTTCGCCGCCCGCAACGCCGACGTCGTCTTCTCCGCGCACGGCAACGACTACGACGACGCGCTCGCCTTCGCCGACGATCTCCGGCGCCGCCTGCGGGCCGTCGGCCGGCCCGACGACGACCTGCGCATCCTCCCCGGCACGGAGATCATCATCGGCGCCACGGAGGAGGAGGCGCAGGAGAAGAAGCGCTGGATCCGCCTCCAACAGGTCACTCCGGCAACCGCGTTGGGCATCGCAGGACTCCTGTGGGGCCTGGACCTCTCCGATCGCGACGCCGACGGTCCACTGCCCAAGGAGGACCCGGTCGTCGCCGAGAACGACGGCTCCTTCGGCGCCCGGCGTATCGCCGACTCGCGCAAGGTGGTCGCCGAGTGGCGGGAGAAGGCCGAGGCGCACGGGTGGTCGCTGCGCGAGACCGTCATCGCGCTCGGTCCCCAGCGTGGCCATGTCGGCACTCCGGCGGGACTGGCGGACAAGTTCGCCCACTTCGTCCGGCACGGCGCCGTCGACGGCTTCAACGTCACGCCGTACCTGATCCCCGACGGCCTCGACGACATCGTCGACCTGCTCGTCCCCGCACTGCAGGAACGCGGGGTCTACCGCACCGAGTACACCGGTACGACGCTGCGCGAGCACCTGGGCCTGCGCGAACCCCTCACCCACCGCTCCACGACCGACCGGCGGGAGGCCGGCTGACCTTCCGCCGCCGACCCGGGTCCCCTCCTGGAGGGCCCTTGCGAAGGGCGGGCAGGTCGCCGGGTCCGTGTAGGCGCAGGCCAGGTTCGCGGTGCGGTGGAGGTCGAGGTGACGTCGAGGGTCACCCTGCCCGCGCCGATGCCGATTACTGATCAAGACCGATCGCGGGAGCCGACCGGTGGCGTGCTCCGGCGGCGGCTCGGGTGCGGATCACCGGAAGAGCGCCGGCAGGGCCGACGGACGGTCAGCGGACCGTCCGAATCGGCCTGCCGTGGGCGGGTGTCATGCGTCGGCCGGAGCGGGCTCCTCCTCGGTCTGCGCCGGGGCGGTCGACTTCGGTGCGTCGGCAAGGGTGTAGAAGACCGAGGTGCCTTGCTTGCTGCGCTGGGCCTGGGCCTTGGCGACGAGGCCTTCGAGGGTGGTGCGCACCACGGTGGTCTTGACGGTGCGTTCGGGGTGGGCCTGGCCGAGGGTGGTGGCGATCTCCGCCGCCGAACGGGGTTCGTTCTGATCGGCGAGGTGACGACGGACCAGGTCGACCAGCGTCGGCTGGGCCGTGCTCGCGGCTTCGGCCTTGGCCGCGCGCTTGTCGTCGGCCGGCTTCGTGTCCGGGCGGGTGGGCTGGGCGGCGGTCTTCTGGGGCTGTGCCGGCTTACGGGTACGGGACTTGGCGGGGGTCTTCTTGCGCGGGGCGGGCAGCGGGACGCTGTCGGACGACGGTCGGGCCGTCGTGTCGATGGCCTGCTGGATGCTCACCAGCACGGCGTGGTCCCGCTCAAGGGCCGCCAACTGCCCCTGCAGGTCGGCGATTTCGGCACCGACCCGTCCCTGTTCCTTGGCGTTGCGTTCCAGATCGGCGGTCACCTGAGCGGTGTACTGGGAGGTGATCTCGGTGGCGGAAGCGTTCTCGGACATGAAGCGCACGACCTTTCCTCGGTGTGAGGCAGCAGATGACGGGCCTGCCACGCGCGCCGCCCCGACGGGCTGACGCCTGTCGGGCACGCAGATAGGTCCATGTGCAGAGCACAGTGGAAGAGATAGTACGGACAAGTGGAGCAGATGGTTCTCCACGGGCATGAGGCTGAGGGGGCGGGCCGAGGCCGAGGCCGAGGTTCCAGAAGGCCGGCTGTGTCCGATGTCCGCGTGGACGGCCTCACTCCAGACGCCACCCCCACCTCCGTACCTGTCGAGCCTGTTCCGTACCGGTGGCGCTGGACGACGACGGCATCGGCGCCCTGGGCTCGGCGGCCCGCTGGGCCGCGACCGCGTCGAGGGTCGCGAGCTGTGTGGCCACGGGTTCGGTGCCGTCCCAGCCCAGGCGGTAGGCGGCGCCGATGCCGATCGGGCTGACGGCGCCGACGGCCTTGATGCGGCGGTCGGTCATCGTGGCGTTGACGGCGTAACCGGCGCGGGCGCAGATGCCCAGCGCCCCGATGCGGTCGGCGTCGACGTAGCCGAGCGTGGACAGGTGGTCCACGGCCGAGCGTACGTCCTCGACGCGGGAGGCGGGGTCTGCGAGGTGGCGGGGCGCGCCGCCGCTCTCGACCTGGTGGAACGCGTCGAAGGCGAGGGTGACGAGCCCTCGCGGGCGAGCCTTTCGGCGTAGAGACCGGCCGTCTGCTCCTTGACGCCGCCGCCGGGGTGAACGGCGACGATCGCCGGGTACGACCGGTCCTCCGAGAAGTCGGCCGGGAGGCAGAGGTTCCCGGCCATCGTGGTGCCCTACAGGTGGAGCAGTCGTTGGGTGATCTCCCGGTACTCCCTCAGCGCGATCCGGAGTTCGGCCGACTGTGTGGCAGGGTCCTGGTCCTGCCAGCCCGCGCGCAGGGCTCGCCGCCGTTCCGCGAGGGCGTTCACCAACTGGGCGGAGGCTTCCTCGAGGGCGGCGTCGGCCTCTTCGAGCGCCTCGCGCGGGGTGTCGGCGAAGGTGTTGAGGGCGCGGCCGAGGCGCCGGACGATCTTGTCCCGTTCGTCCGACGGGAGGAGTGGCTCCGGGCGGGCCGTGCCGCGTTCGGCAAAACCCCGGGATCGGTCCGCGGGCTGCTGGGCGCGTGTCTGGTCGTACATCATCAGGTGCCGCTTCCGTTGCGTCTGAAGGCGTCCTTGGTCTTCTCGACGCTGCCAGTCAATGTCCGGCGAGGATCCCTGTCAACGCGGTGGTCACGCGATCGGGGTCGCCTCGTCACGGAGCCTGCGGGAGTACGGTGGAGGAAGCGAGGGCACTTCGTACGTCGGTGTCCGGACCGGCCTCGTCCTCGCGATCTCGCGATTCCGCTCACAGGGGCAGCCCCTGACCCCGGCCGCGCCATCCGCACCGAGGCCGAGGAGCCCCGTATGTCACACACGTCCAGCACCCCCACGACGGCGCCCCCGCCGGACGCCGCCCCGCCGACCCAGGGCTACGACGGGACCTCGCCCTTCCCGCTGGACGGAACCGCGCCCGAGCGCGGCGGCGGGGAACGGCTGTACGTGACGGTGACGGCGGTGATCGTCGTCCTGCCGTTCCTCGCGCTCGGCCTGGCCGGCTGGCTGCTGTGGGGCCGTCTCATCCACCCCGTGGACGTCCTGCTCGCGGTCGTCCTCTACACGATCACGGGCCTCGGCGTCACCGTCGGCTTCCACCGCGGTCTCACCCACGGGAGCTTCCGGGCCGTCCGCCCCGTGCACATCGCGCTCGCGGTGGCCGGGTCGATGAGTTTCCAGGGCGACGTCATCGGCTGGGTCGCCACGCACCGCCGCCACCACGCCTTCACCGACCGGCCAGGCGACCCGCACTCCCCGTACCGCTACGGCACGCATCTGCGCGGCCAGTTGCGCGGTCTGCTGCACGCGCACGTCGGCTGGCTGTTCCGCAACGACCGGACGCCGGCTGAGCGTTACGCCCCCGACCTGCTCGCCGACCGCGACATCCGGGCCGTCAACCGCGCGTTCCCGGTCCTGTGCGTGCTCACGCTCGCGCTGCCGTTCGGGCTGGGCTGGGCGATCGGCGGCACCTGGCTGTACGGCGTAACGGCCCTGTTGTGGGCGGGACTTGTGCGCATCGCACTGCTTCACCATGTCACCTGGAGCGTCAACTCGCTGTGCCACCTGATCGGCGAGCGCCCGTTCCGCACCCGGCGCCACGACCGCGCCACCAACCTGTGGCCGCTGGCCCTGCTCTCCTTCGGCGAGAGCTGGCACAACCTCCACCACGCCGACCCCACCAGCGCCCGGCACGGCGTCGACCGCGGCCAGATCGACCCGTCGGCCGCCGTCATCCGCCTCCTCGAACGCCTCGGCTGGGTGTACGACGTGCACTGGCCGACTCCGGCCCGAGTCGCCGCCCGCCGCGCTTGACGCCGACGGTGGCATGCCGAGGCTGTCCGGCAGCGAGCGTGGGGGAGGTGAGGACAGTCCTCGCAGAAGAGACCATCATGGGGGGATGTCTGAGAACCACTCCCCTGCGGCACCGACCGTGATTCGGCTCCCTCGGTACACGAAGACGGAGCAGGCCGAGATCCTCGGCGACGGAGACGATCCCTTCGGCGTCGCCGCGGCCGGGTTGACCTGGCTGCCCAAAGAAGAGCACTTCGGGATCAGGCACGGCGGCCGACTGGTGGCGCACACCGGCCTGCTGCGGCTGCCGGTAGCGATCGGCGACGCCGAGACGGAGGTGGTGGGCGTCGGAGGAGTGGCCGTCGCACCCGACCTGCAAGGCCAGGGGCTGGCTCGCCTCGTGGTCACGGCGGCACTCGACCACGCTCGCACGATGGGTCCTCAGCACGCGCTCCTGTTCTGCCGACCTCCCCTGGCGCCGCTGTACCAGCGCCTCGGCTGGCGTCCGCTCGACGAGGACGTACTCGTCGAACAACCCGGGAACCGCCTGGTGATCATGCCGCTGCGGACCATGGTGACTCCTCTGCACGACAACGCGTCCTGGCCTTCGGGGCCGGTGCGCCTGCTCTCCCTTCCGATGTGACGGAGACCGTCGGCGTCGGGTGGGAGGGCCGCCGCATATGATCGATCGGTGGATACCCATGTCGTCCTCGAGGTTGTCGCGACGCCGTCCTTTCCTGCTCTCGTGCTCCGCCCCTGGTGCATGCAGGACGCGGCCGCATTGGTCGAGGTGTTCCGGGATCCAGGACTGCGCCGCTGGACGAGCCATGTCGTGGACGACGACGCCGACGCGGCACGGTGGGTCCAGGCCCAGCAGCGACACTGGGCAGCGGGGGACCGGTTCGGCTTTGCCGTCCTCGAGGCACAACCCGGCCCGGCTCGCGAGCAGTTGGTGGGCAACGTGGTGCTCAAGGAAGTCGCCCCAGGCAGACCGGCGGCCGAGGTGGGCTACTGGACCGCGGCGCACGCACGCGGGAGGGGAGTGGCCCCCCGGGCTCTGGAGGCGCTCACCGGCTGGGCCTTCGACACCTTCGCAGCCGACGGGCTGGAGCGACTCGAACTCCTGCACCAGGTGGACAACCTGGCGTCGTGCAGGGTCGCGCAGAAGAGCCGATACGACTTCGACAGCGTGCTGCCCGCGGCGCCGCCCTCCTTCCCCCATGACGGCCACCTGCACCTACGCGGCGCCCGAACAGGGCCGCACCCCGATGGGTACGGCCCTGACGATGACGGGAATGCGACCGTGCTACGTCCTGCGGGTCACCGGTGGTGCGGTGATGTCAGGTAGTGCTGCCTGAGGAGCTCCTTTCCGTAGTCGTTGCCGTTGGGGGTGCGGACGATGGAGTGGACGTGCTTCTGGGTGGCGCCGCTGCCCTGGGTCGCGCCGTAGGCCCCGGCGAGCGGTCCGGGGGCCTGGCAGTCGACCTCGATCCATACGACGGGGCTGTGGACACGGACGTAGAAGGCGTCGTCGTCGCCGGTGCCGCCGGCCCAGGTGACGTAGGTGTCGTCGAGGTGCTTGCGGACCTCGGCCAGCCGGACCTTCGCCACATCGGCCTTGGCGCGGCCGACGAAGGCCTTGACTATGCCGAGGAGCTTGCTCTTCTGCGCGGCCGTCAGTACGTCGCCGCGGATGCCGGTGTACGCCTGGACGGCGTTGTCGGAGAACGCGCCCGCCTTCATCGACTCGTTCGACTTGGTCGAGGACTCGATCGCGACCGCCTGCTGCGCCTCGGTCAGGGAGTTGATGAACGCCAGGCCGGCCACCACCTCCTCGTGGCAGACCGTCACCGTCTCGCCGTCGATCTCCATCGAGGTCGGTTCCGAACCCCAGAAGCAGGGGCTCATGACGACCTGGTCGCCGAGCACGAAGTAGTTGATCACCAGGTGGTGGCCGTCGAACTGGAAGCCCCAGGGCTCGGTCTTCGACGGGGTGCCCATCACGGTCCAGTAGTAGGCGTCCTCGTTGAAGGAGGTGGTGTTGCCGATGGCCTCGCCGGCCGCCTGGTTGATGCGGCGGATCTTCTCGGTGGTCTCCAGGCCGTCGGCGCTCAGGGCCGCCTTCAACAGGGCGGTGCCCAGGGCTTTCTGATCGTCGCTCAGGTCGGCGAGGGAGACGCCCTGGCGGTCGTAGGAGTCGATGTTGCTCCACAGCCGCCACTCGGTGGAGTGGACCGTGAACTGGGTCGAGGTCTTCTGGGTGTCGGTGAGGCCGTCCAGGAAGGCGTTCGCGGCGGAGATCACGGGGGCGGTGGCCACGCCTGTGGAGTGGATCGTGAACAGGTCGTCGATCCGTCGGCCGTCGGTGGTGAGGCCGAAGAAGTCCTCGGTGATCGACTGGTTGCCGGGGCCGCCCGCGCCCCCGCCCGGCCCGCCGCTGGGAGCACCGCTCGGCGCGGCGGAGGCGGAGGCGGAGGCGTCGGCGGTGGGGGTGGCGTCGTCGGCCGTGGCGACCCACGCCCCGGCGCCGCCCATGGTCGCGACGGCCGTGGCGCCGCTGGCGAAGAAGACCTTGCGCATGAAGTTGCGGCGGCTCGCCTGGGCACGGCTGCCGGCCTCGGACTGCGGCTCCCGGGCCGTCGGCTCACCGGTGTCGAGCTCGGTCATCGTCGCTGATTCCCTTCGTCATGGGCACATCCACACTGGACGGCCGCCCGGTGATCACTCTGGAGCAGCGAACTTAGCCAGGCCTTAAGGAGAGGCGGTACGCCCGTCGGAATGCGGGCGCGAGCGACGGGCGGAGGCGGCCTGAGCTGCCTTTCTGTGAGAGTGCTTAGGACCTTGGGACTTGGGATCGGCAGCGGTGAGGTCGCTATCGGGAACGGCTCGCGACGAGGTGGGTGAGGCCGTCCAGGACGCGTTGCAGTCCGAAGTCGAAGGCGTGCTCGGGGTGGTGCACGCCCTGGTGAGCTGCGCCGGCGGCACTTCCGACCCGCGCTGCGAGGGGGAACCGGCCAGGATCGAAGACCCTGGCCAGAAGGGGCGCGTTGGCGGCCCACCACTGCTCGTCGGACAGGGCGCTGTCGCGGGCGGCGGCCTGGGCGTCGAGTTCGGCGCGGGCGACGGACTGGACGAAGCCGAGCAGGAAGGTGAGGGCCGCGTCCATTTCGACGTCGTCGAGCCCGAGGCCGTCGAACGCGGCCAGTTCGTGCTCGTACTTGGCCATGAGCCCGGGGCCGAGCGGCGGGCGGGTGGTGGGCAGGGTCGCCACCCAGGGGTGGCGCCGGTACAGGTCGCGGTTCTCGCGCGCGACGGCCTCCACCCTCGTAGGCCAGGGGGCGGCGGTGTGATCGGTGCGCGGCATCTGTAGATAGGCGGCGTCCAGCATGAGGCCGAGCAGCTCCGCCTTGCCCGGGACGTACGTGTAGAGCGTCATCGGCGTGACGCCCAGCCGCTGGGCGACGCTGCGCATGGTCAGGGCGTCCAGTCCACCGGAGTCGGCGAGCTCGACGGCGGCCCGGACGACGGCGTCGACCGTCAAGCCCTGCTTGGGCCCGCGCCGGGGGCCGCCTTGTCCGGGCTCGCGCCACAGCAGTTCCAGGGTGCGGGCCGGGTCATCCGCGCCGCTTCGTTCCTTGGCCATGCGCTCCATCCTCCCTCCTGCTCCCGCCTGAGCGTTTCGGCCCCGCGCCTCTTCATACTCTGTACGACGTATATAGTACTGTGTACAGAGTTTGATCTCGAGCGAGCTCCAGGAGAAGCCATGAAGATCACTTCCACTGCCGTCTCCCTGACCGTCGACGACGTCCCCGCCTCCGCCGCATTCCTGACCAGGCACTTCGGCTTCAAGGAGGCCATGGCAGCCGAAGGCTTCGCCTCCCTGGTCCGTGAGGACTCCGTCAACGTGATCTTTCTGCAGCGTGGCATCGAGGTTCTGCCCGAGGGCGTCAGGGACCAGCACGCCGCAGGTGTGGTCACCGCGTTCACCGTGACCGACCTGGAGGCCGAGTACGAGCGACTGCAGAGCGAAGGCGTCGCCGTCACCCTGCCGCTGCGCGAAGAGCCGTGGGGCGAGCGCCTCTTCCAGGTCACCGATCCGAACGGCGTCATCCTCCAGCTCGTCGCCTGGGCCGCACCCGGCGACCGGTGACGGCGGGTCAACCGCCGGTCGGGAGCCGCACCGAGAACTCGGTGCGTCCCGGCTCGCTCGCCACGTCGATGCGTCCTCCGTGTGCCTCCGTGATGGCCGCGGCGATGGCCAGCCCGAGGCCCGACCCGCCGTCCTTGCCAGGCGTGCGCGAGCGGGAGGCGTCGGCTCGGGTGAAGCGTTCGAAGACCGTGGGGAGGAGCTCGGACGGGATCCCCGGACCGTCGTCGCGCACCCGGATCACACACTCCGGGCCGGCCTCCGCGTCCGCGGCGCCGACCGTCTTCACCGTCTCCACGACGACGGTGATCTTCGTGCCCGCGGGCGTGTGCACCCGGGCGTTGGTCAGCAGGTTGGCCACCACCTGGTGGAGCCGGGACGGGTCGGCCACGACCTTCACCGGGCCGTCGAGGCGCAGTGCGAGCTGCCAGTCGTGTTCGCCGCCGGCGGCCTGCGCGTCCCACACCGCCTCGGCGACCAGCGTCGCGAGGTTCACCTCGATCCGCTGCAGCGGCCGTCCCTCGTCGATGCGGGCGAGCAGCAGCAGATCCTCGACGAGGTCGGTCATGCGGGCCGACTGGGCGGAGACGCGGTGCCAGGCCAGCTCCGGTTCGATGGTCCCGTTGCCGCCGTTCATGTATTCGGCGTATCCGGCGATCGAGGCGAGGGGAGTACGCAGTTCGTGGCCGGCGTCGGCGAGGAAACGACGCATGCGCTGCTCGGTGCGACGGCGTTCGGCGAGCGACGACTCGACGTGGTCGATCAGCAGGTTCAGCGCGACACCGACCTGGCCCGCCTCGGTCCCCGGGTCCGTGTCCCGTGCGTCGACGCGGGTGAGCGCGGCGACCTCACCGCGGTCCAGCGGCATCCGGGCCACCTCGGCCGCGGTGGCGGCGACCCGGACCAGAGGGCGCAGCCGACGTCGTATGACCACGGCGGAGGTGCAGGCCGCGGCGGTCAGGCCGGCCGCGGCGAGCACTGTCTCGACGACGACCAGACGGTCCATCACCCGCTGGACGCCGGCCATGGGGAGTCCGGCGAGTACGGGGATGCCGTCGCCGTCGATCGCGGTCAGCCGGTAGGCGCCCAGACCGGGGATCGTGCGCGTGTGCAGGGAGCCGTTCGCGGAGATCCCCTTCAGCGCGGCGAGCTGCGACGCGGTCAGGGTCTTCTGGTGACCGTCCGCCGTCACCACCTCGGCGGCGATGACCTCCCCGTCGGCGAAACGGGCCGCCAGCGTCCCGGTCGGCTGGCCCCGCTCGTTGAGGAAGCCCAGGTCCGTGGCGCCGCCCGTGCGGCGCTGCAGCCCGCCCTGGCTGCGCTCCGCGGCGTCGGCGACCCGCTGGTCCAGATCCCCCAGCAGATACACCCGCTGCACGAACACCGTGGTCAGCGCCATCGCCGTACACACCACGACCAGGGTCACGGAGACGAAGAGCACCAGGCGGACCCGCAGCGAGCGCCACCCGAGACCGCCGGTCGCCGCGGCCGTCACGCCCATGTGTCCGCGGCCCTGATCGCGTACCCCACGCCCCGCACGGTGCGGATCATCGGCGACCGCCCTTTGTCGATCTTCGCGCGCAGGCCGTGGATGTAGACCTCGACGAGGTTTCCCTCGCCGTCGAAGGAGGCGTTCCACACGTGGTCGAGGATCTGCGCCTTGCTGAGCACCTGGTGCGGATGGCTCATCAGGAACTCCAGGAGGTCGAACTCCTTGGTGGTGAGCGCGATCGCCGTGCCGCCGCGCTGCACCTCCCGGGTGCTCTCGGCCAGCACGAGGTCACCGAGGACGCGGACACAGCCTCGGTCGGACGGATCGGCGGGGCCCGCACGGCGCACCAGGCCCCGCAGCCGCAGCATGACCTCCTCCAGCGAGAACGGCTTGGTGACGTAGTCGTCCGCGCCGGCCGACAGTCCGTCCAGCCGGTGCTCCAGAGCGTCCCGGGCGGTGAGCATCAGCACGGGCAGCCGGGTGTTCTCGCTCCGCAGCCGGCGCAGCACCTGCACCCCGTCCACGTCGGGCAGCATCCCGTCCAGGACGACGACGTCCGGGGCGCAGTCCCGCGCGATGCGCAGCGCGCTGCGCCCGTCCTGCGCCGCGAGGGACCGCCACCCCGCTTCGGTCACGGCCGCGGAGAGCAACTCGGTGAGCTCGGGCTCGTCGTCGACTATCAGCACGCGAACCGTGCCTTCACGGGTACCGGAGGCGCCAGACATGAGTCGATCATCTCTCGGTCGGCCATGAGAATCCTGTGTGCGGCCCGGGTGCGGGCCGTGAGGCCGTGAGGCGTGAGGTCGTGAGCCGTGAGGCCGTGAGCCCGTCAGGAGACAGGGGACGGCGGCAGCGACGACCAGCGAGGCGTGGGGATGGTGATAGACCAGAGAGGTGCTGCCGACCACACCGATCTCCGTCGCCGAACTCGCCGCCGGGGCGGCCGACGCCGACCTCCTGGACGGCGACGGCACTCCGTGCCGACCGCTGCTGGTCGTCGATCTGGATCTGACGCCCGTACCCACGGCCGCCGAGCTGGAGCGTGCCGTCCGCCGGGCCCGGGAGGGCGACCGGCTGCTGGTCGGGTGCAGCGCCCGCACGGTTCCCGAGTGTTCCGGCGCCCTCCTGGACGCCCTGGACCTGACGCTCGTACGTGCTCCCCGTGACCGCCTCTGCGCCGTGGACGCCGCCGGGTCCCCGGCCACGGTCGCGGTCGTGGATCCGGCGGCCGAGGCCGCATTCCTGCGCGGCCGGGCGGAGGAGCAGCCGCAGGCGGCTCTGGTGCTGCGCCAACTCCTGCGTCTTTCGGCGCGGTTGCCGGTGGAGCAGGCGCTGGACGCGGAGTCGCTGGCGTACTCGACGCTGCTCGGCGGGTCCGGCTTCGCCGGGTGGCTCGCCGCCCGCGGTCCGCGCCCCGCGCCGCCGCGCGCGAACGGCGACCTCGTCCTGGTGCGCCGGGAGGAAGCCGTCCTGCGGATCACGCTCAACCGCCCCGAGCGGCGCAACGCCCACGGCGCGCAGCTGCGCGACGCACTGGCCGCCGCCGTCGAGGTCGCCCTCTGGGACCCGAGCGTGCGCGAGGTGGTCCTGGACGGCGACGGACCCTGTTTCAGCTCCGGCGGCGACCTGGACGAGTTCGGCGCCGCGACGGACCTCGCGGCCGCGCATCTGATCCGTACGCGAGCGGGGGCGGCATCCCGCCTGCACGCCGTCGGTGGACGGCTCACCGCGAGACTCCATGGTCATTGCGTCGGCGCCGGCATCGAACTTCCGGCCTTCGCCTCCCGTGTCGTGGCCGCCCCGGACACCCGCGTCCGTCTGCCCGAGCTGGCCATGGGCCTGATCCCCGGCGCCGGAGGCACGGTCAGCCTGCCGCGCAGGATCGGCCGCCCGCGCACCCTGTTCCTGGTCCTGGACGGCCGTGCGGTCGACGCCGAACGCGCCCTGGCGTGGGGGCTGGTGGACCGGGTCGAGGAGTGAGTCAGACGTTGCGGCGGTACTGGCCGCCGACCTCGAAGAAGGCGTCGGTGATCTGCTGGAGGGAGCAGACCCGGGCGGCCTCCATGAGTTCGGCGAACACGTTGCGGCCTTCCAGCGCGGCGTCCTTGAGGGCGGTCAGGGCCGCGTGCGCCGGCTCGTGGTGGGTGGCCTGGTAGGTGTGCACGCGCTCCAGCTGGGAGTGCTTCTCCTCCTCGGTGGCGCGGGCGAGTTCGATGACGCCGGGTTCGGCGGTGTCGGCGTGGGGGTTGCGGAAGGTGTTGACGCCGATGAGGGGCAGGGTGCCGTCGTGCTTGCGCTGCTCGTAGAGCATCGACTCGTCCTGGATGCGGCCGCGCTGGTAGCCGGTCTCCATGGCGCCGAGCACACCGCCGCGCTCGCTGATCCGCTCGAACTCCTGGAGCACGGCCTCCTCGACCAGGTCGGTGAGCTCGTCGATGACGAACGAGCCCTGGAGGGGGTTCTCGTTCATCGCCAGGCCCCACTCCCGGTTGATGATCAGCTGGATGGCCAGGGCGCGGCGGACGGACTCCTCGGTGGGGGTGGTGACGGCCTCGTCGTAGGCGTTGGTGTGCAGGCTGTTGCAGTTGTCGTAGATGGCGATGAGGGCCTGGAGGGTGGTGCGGATGTCGTTGAAGTCCATCTCCTGGGCGTGCAGGGAGCGTCCGGAGGTCTGGACGTGGTACTTCAGTTTCTGGCTGCGCTCGTTCGCGCCGTACTTCTCCTTCATCGCGACGGCCCAGACACGGCGGGCGACCCGGCCCAGGACGGAGTACTCGGGGTCCATGCCGTTGGAGAAGAAGAAGGACAGGTTGGGGGCGAAGTCGTCGATGTGCATGCCGCGTGCGAGGTAGGCCTCGACGTAGGTGAAGCCGTTGGCGAGGGTGAAGGCGAGCTGACTGACGGGGTTCGCGCCGGCCTCGGCGATGTGGTAACCGGAGATGGACACCGAGTAGAAGTTGCGGACCTGGTGGGCGATGAACCACTCCTGGACGTCGGCCATCATCCGCAGGCTGAACTCGGTGGAGAACAGACAGGTGTTCTGGCCCTGGTCCTCCTTGAGGATGTCGGCCTGGACCGTGCCGCGGACGTTCGCCAGTGCGTGGGCGCGCAGTTCGGCTGTCTCCTCGGGGGAGGGTTCGCGGCCCTCGCTCGCCCGGAACCGCTCGAGCTGCTGGTCGACGGCGGTGTTGAGGAAGAAGGCGAGGATGGTCGGGGCGGGTCCGTTGATCGTCATGGAGACCGAGGTGGTGGGGGAGACCAGGTCGAAGCCGTCGTAGAGCGCCTTCATGTCGTCCAGGGTGGCCACCGACACGCCGGAGGTGCCGACCTTGCCGTAGATGTCGGGGCGTTCGTCGGGGTCGCGGCCGTAGAGCGTGACCGAGTCGAAGGCGGTGGACAGGCGGGTGGCGGGCTGGCCCTCGGAGAGCAGCTTGAAGCGGCGGTTGGTGCGGAACGGGTCGCCTTCGCCGGCGAACATACGGGCCGGGTCCTCGCCGTCGCGCTTGAAGGGGAACACCCCTGCGGTGAAGGGGAAACGGCCCGGCAGGTTCTCCCGGCGCCAGAACCGCACCAGCTCCCCGTGATCGGTGAACCGGGGCAGCGAGACCCGGGGGATCCTGTTCCCCGACAGGGACTCACGGGTCAGCTTGGTGCGGATCTCCCGGTCCCGCACCGTCACCACCTGCTCGTCCCCGGAGTACGACGCCACCACGGCCGGCCAGTTCGCGAGCTGGTGCGTGATGTCGTGCGGGAGCCGTCCGCGGGCGTCGTCCAGCAGCGACCGTACGTTCCCGGCGTCCGAGCCCGCCTCGACCAGCTCGCCCTCGACCGCCGCCAGGCGCTGCACCCGTCGGGCCGCCTCCGCCAGTTGCCCGGTGGCGGCGTGATAGGCGCGCACCGTGTCGGTGATCTCGGCCAGATAGCGCACCCGCTCGGCGGGCACGACCTGCCGGATGCCGGAGGAGTGACGCACGTCGACCGGCGCCAGCGTGGCCTCGGACAACGGCAGCCCCCGCTCGGCCAGCATGGGCTTCAACTGCTGGTAGAGCGCGGTGACTCCGTCGTCGTTGAAGGTGGCCGCCGAGGTGCCGTACACCGGCATGTCCTCAGGACGCATCCCGAACGCCTCGCGGTTGCGGACCAGTTGGCGGCCCACATCACGCAACGCGTCCTTCGCGCCCCGCCGTTCGAACTTGTTGATCGCCACGACGTCCGCGAAGTCGAGCATGTCGATCTTCTCCAGCTGTGAGGCGGCGCCGAACTCCGGCGTCATCACGTACAGCGAGGTGTCGACGAACGGCACGATCGCCGCGTCGCCCTGGCCGATGCCCGGCGTCTCCACGATCACCAGGTCGAACCCGGCCGCCTTCACCACGTCGATCACGTCGGACAGATGCTCGGGCAGCTCGCGGCTGCCACGGGTGGCCAGGCTCCGGAAGAACACCCGGTTGCCGTCCAGGGAGTTCATCCGGATCCGGTCGCCGAGCAGTGCGCCGCCGCCCCGGCGGCGGGTCGGGTCGACCGCGATCACCGCGATCCGCAGCTTGTCCTGCTGGTCGACCCGGAACCGGCGCACCAGCTCGTCGGTCAGCGACGACTTTCCTGAGCCGCCCGTGCCGGTGATGCCGAGCACCGGCACCGCCCGCGCCGCCGCGGCGGCACGCGTCTGCTCCAGGAACTGAGGGGGCAGCTTGCCCAGTTCGGCCCCGGTGATGGCGCGGGCGATCGCGAACCGGTCGCCCGCGAGGACCGCGGTCACGTCGGCCGGCTTGCCGTCCCAGAGGTCGAAGTCGCAGTCCCGCACCACCGAGTTGACCATCCCGGTCAGGCCCATCCGCTGCCCGTCCTCCGGGGAGAAGATGGTCACCCCGCTGCCGCGCAACCGGGCGATCTCCTCGGGCACGATCACCCCGCCCCCGCCGCCCACCACCCGCACCTGCTCCGCGCCCTGCGCGCGCAGCGACTCGACCAGGTACTCGAAGTACTCCACGTGGCCGCCCTGGTACGACGACACGGCCACACCGTGGGCGTCCTCCTCCAGCGCCGCGTCCACGACCTCCCGCACCGACCGGTTGTGCCCGAGGTGGATCACCTCGGCCCCCTGCGACTGGAAGATCCGCCGCATGATGTTGATCGACGCGTCGTGCCCGTCGAACAGCGCCGAGGCGGTGACCAGACGGACGGGGTGCACGGGACGGTGCAGATCGCTCATGGTGCCTTCCCAGACAGATCACGGGAACTCTTACTGAAGAGATAGTAGGACGTCCTAGTAAATGACAGAAGGTGAGGGCGATGTGACCAGAGGCACAGGGGGCGGTGAGGGGGCGGAGAGGGGGGGCGGACGGGGCCCGGACGGCCGCCGACCCGGGCCAGGCGGCAGCTGATCGACCGCATGCGCCTCCACGGCACGGGCGATCACCACTATTTGGGTTACTTCGACGCGAAGCGCTCTGCTGTCGGCCAAGACAGTCGTGCCTCCGAAGGCATGGGCGACAGGATCGTCACATGCAGCCGATCTTCGTTCTCGTGCACAGTCCATCCGTGGGACCCTCGGCCTGGCACCCGGTGGCCGAACACCTGACGACGGCGGGATACCAGGCGCGGGTGCCGTCCTTACTGCACATAGGCGCCGGCGCTCCGCCCTTCTGGCCCCGCATCGTCGACGCCGTCCGCGACGACCTCCGGCAGGTCCCGGCCGGAAGCCCCGTCACGTTGGTGGCACACAGCAACGCAGGCTTGTTCATCCCGACGATCCGCGCGGGCCTCGACCATCCGGTGACCAGCTCGATCTTCGTCGATGCCGCGCTGCCGGCCCGGACCGGACCGACTCCTGTCGCCACACCCGAACTGCTGGAGTTCCTTCGCCCGATGGCTGTGAACGGCAGGCTGCCACGCTGGACCGATTGGTGGGACGAGGCAGACATCGCACCCATGTTCTCCGATCCGCTGGTGCGGCAGACAGTCGTTGAGGAGCAGCCCACCCTGCCGCTGTCCTATTACGAGCAGCACATCCCGGTCCCCGACGGCTGGGACGACCATCCCTGCTCCTATGTGCTGTTCGGCCCTCCGTATGACGACCATTCCGCCGAGGCACGCGAACGCGGCTGGGCCGTGGCACACCTGCCCGGCGCACACCTCCATCAGATCGTCGATCCTGCCGGCACCGCCCAGCACCTCGTCGAACTCGCCACTAGGACTTGATCCACTTCCGATACCCGTCCCCGACCACTCGACTACTCGACGGTGACCACGACGTCCGCCGGATCGCACCCGGGTGCGGTGGCGAGGAGGCGGATCCTGCCGGGGCCGGTCGGGCGGAGGACGGCCAGGGCACGGCCTTCGTAGGTCCGGCGCTCGGTGGCGTCGAAGCGTTCCTCGGTGGACGGGTCCGCGCTGCCGAAGCCGAGCAGGACGCCCGCTCCGGAGACGTCCACGCGCACCGGGCGGTCGGCCGCGGTGTGGAGGGTGCCGTCCGGGTCCGTCAGAGTGAGGGAGACGTAGGCGAGGTCGCCGCCCTTCGCCGTGATGACCGGGCGGTCGGCCTCGGCGCGCAGACCCACCGGGCCGGTGACGGAACGGAGGGCTGTACGGCCGGTTTCGGCGCCGTCGCGGTAGGCGATCGCGAGGAGTTCGCCAGGCTCGTACGTCGTGTCGAACTCGGTGCGGAAACGGTGGCCCTCACCCACCGGTCGCCGTCCGAGAGAGCGGCCGTCGAGGAGAAGTTCGACCTCGTCGGCGTCGCCGTAGACCTCGATCGTGACCGGTTCGCCTTCCCAGCCGGGCCAGGTCCAGGTGGCGACGGTGTCGCTCCACGCCCACGGCGTCCCCGCGTCCGTCTTGCCGTGGTGCTGCGGGCGCCGGACCGCGATGTAGGGCTGTGTGCGCAGGCCGAAGACGATCTCGCGGTAGTAGGAGGCGGGGCGACGGTGGCCGGTGATGTCGAGGTCGCCGCAGCCCGCGACCAGGTAGGGGTAGGGCGCGGTGTGGGCGGGGCGGGGCGCGTCGGGGGTGAGGTACTGGGGGCGGCCGATGCCGACCTCGCCGAGGTAGTCCCAGCCGGTCCAGGTGAAGTCGCCGATGACGTGGCCGTGTTGCTCGACCAGGCGCCAGTTGCCGTCGATGCGGGTGGGGAAGGTCTCGGTGCCGAGGATGATCCGGTGGGGGAACAGGTCCTTGTCCAGGGCATAGCGCGCCTCGGCGTAGTTCATGCCTGCCACGTCCAGTACCGCGAAGGACTCGGCCGTCTTCTGGGTGACGAGGCCGGAGGCGCTGATCGCGTTCATCATGTCCCCGGCGTCCGCCATGAGGGTGTTGATGCCCTTGTCCTCGACGGCTGCGCTCTCCGTGTTCTCCGTGTTCTCCGTCTTCGCCGGTGACTGTTGCCGTAGCTTGCCCAGTTCGGACATGACGGCGAGCATGCCGTTGACGGCGTTGGTGACGTAACGCGTGTGGTCCGACGAGCGGACCTTCTCGGCGAGTCTGCGTCCCCAGGCGGCTCCGAGGGGCGAGCCGGTCTCGGGGATCTCGTTGCCGATCGAGTACATGATGACGCTGGGGTGGTTGTAGTCCTTGGCGACCATCGCCTCGATGTCGCGTTCCCACCACTCGGGGAAGTTCAGGCTGTAGTCGAACTCGCTCTTGCCGGACGTCCACACGTCGAAGGCCTCGTCCACCACGAGCATGCCCAGGCGGTCGCAGGCGTCCAGCATCGCTTTGCTCATCGGGTTGTGGGACATGCGGATCGCGTTGAACCCGGCGTCCTTGAGGAATCGGACCCGGCGTTCCTCGGCGCGGGCGAAGGTCGCCGCGCCCAGAACCCCGTTGTCGTGGTGGACACAGGCGCCGCGCAGCTTGACCGTCTCACCGTTGATCCGCAGCCCGTGCTCGGGATCCAGACTCAGCGAACGGATGCCGAAGGCGACGGTCTCCACGTCCACGTCCACGTCCACGTCCACGTCGGCGACGGCGTCGGCGGCCAAGTACGCCTCCGCCTCCGCCTCCTCCTTGAGGGCCACGGTGGCGGTGTAGAGGGCCGGTGCGTCCGGGCTCCACAACAACGGGCCACGGACGTACAGGCGTTGACGCACGGTCGCGGGCTCGCCCGGCAGCACCGTGGCCTTCGACACGTCGCCGGCGACGACACTCCCGTCGGGGTCGCGCAGCTCCGTGACGACGTCGACCGTACGGATCGCCAGCGAGTCGTTCTCGACCCTCGTCGCGACCTCGACCACCGCCCGCTCCCCGTCGATGTCCGGGGTGGCGACACGGACCCCGTCGGGTGAGATCCGGACCACCTCGCCGACGAGCATCCACGTGTCGCGGTAGATGCCCGCGCCGGTGTACCAGCGCGAGTCGCGATGGGCGCGGGCCTCGACCCGGATCTCGTTGTCCTGGCCGAAGCGCAGGAAACGGTCCGCGTCGATGAAGAAGTGCGAGTAACCGAAGGGCCGCTGCCCGGCGTAGTCCCCGTTGACGTACACGACGGCATCGCGGTAAACGCCCTCGAACTCGAAGAGGATCCGCTTGCCCCGGTGCTCCTCGGGAACGGAGAAGGTCTTGCGGTACTCGTACGTCCCGCCAGGGAAGTACGCGCCGGCGCCCCCCTCCATCGTGGCCTCGCCGCCCGGGGCCGCGCGTTCCCGCTCGATCATCGCGTCGTGCGGCAGCGTCACCGACCGGAAGGGGACCTTAGCGCCGGACAGTTCGGCGAAGAGGTTGACCTTGGGGCGGGTCTGCCAGCCGTCGTTGAAGGACGTGCGCATCATGCGGTCTCCGTGGATTGTGGGGCGGGCACCGGCTCCGGGCCGGTGCGGGAGCAAGGTGCTGCGCGAACGCTTACGCCTCGCCGGGGACCGTGGAGGCCGATCCGGTCAGCCGTGCGCCCAGCCAGGCACGGCTGCGCTCCAGCAGCTCCCGGGCGACGCGCGTGTCGGGAACCCATGCCTCGAAGCCGTGCGGAGCGCCGGGGACGAGGTCGAAAGCGCAGTCCACGCCCGCGTCGCGCAGGCGTGCGGCGTAGGTGCGGCACTCGTCGGCGAACAGGTCGATGGCGCCCACGCTGATCCAGGCCGGCGGCAGACCGCGCAGGTCGGCGCGCCGGGCCGCGACCGCATGGTCGGGGGTGTGCGGGCCGTCGGGCTCGGCGCCGAGGTGGGCGCCCCAACCGGTCCGGTTCGCGGCGTTGTTCCACACCCGGTGTCGCACCTGGTCGAGCTCGCGACGCGCGGCGGTGCGGTCGTCGAGCATCGGAGAGAACAACCACTGCCCGACCGGCTGGATCCCTCCGGCGTCGTGCAGCCGCTGCGCCAGGCAGGCCGCCAGACCCGCGCCGGCGCTGGAGACGACGACGCGCTCCTGGTCGACTCCGAGTTCCCCGGCCGACCGATGCAACCACGCGTAGGCCCTGGCCCTGGGCGACGTCTCTGACCTCGACGCCCTCCGCCGGCTCGCCGAGCGCGCGCCGACGGATCAGGGCACGCACGACGCGGCGACCCCATGCCCGACGGATCGGCAGGCGCGGGATGCGCGCGACGCTGCGGCGCAGTTCCGGGTCGACCAGGTCGAGCTTCATGGGCGCCACTCCTCGAATCCGGTCCAGGGCACGCATCCCGCAGTTGGTAAATCGTATTACCAGCCACCTGCGGTACGGTATCCAGCGCATCCCACGCCGCACAAGCCCCAGACCAGACCGCACGCAGGGGGCCCGCCGCCGGCCCCCGTCCCGAGGAGCGAGTGAGTGAGCAGACCTGCGCGCGCGACCGCCAAAGACGTCGCCCGGGCCAGTGGCGTCTCACAGACCACGGTGAGCTTCGTCCTCAACGGAGCGGCCGGGCACGTCTCGCAGGAGACGCGGGAACGGGTGCAGCAGGCCGCTCGCACGCTCGGCTACGTCCCCAACGGCTCGGCGCAGGCGTTGCGCAAAGGGGCGTCCCGCATCGTCCTGCTCAACATCGAGGGAATCCCTGCCGGCAGCAGCCTCGGCAGCTACATCCGAGGCCTCGACGCCGAGCTCGCGGCACACGGACACGTGCTCCTGGTACTCCACGGCCACCTCTCCTCGCAGGCGCTCTCCGACGTGGCCCAGGCCGTCTCGGCCCGGGCCGTGATCGACCTGAGCGGCGTCGGCCGTGCGGACGCGATCGTCACCGACGCCGAGACGTCCCTCGACGCCTTCTCCGCACAGGCCGACGTCCCGGTCCGGTACCTCGTCGAGCGAGGCCACCGACACCTCGCCACCGCCATGCCGGACACCCCGGAACTCCAGGCTCTCGCCGGTCTGCGCGAGCGGCTCATCCGGCAGGCCGCCCGCACCGCGGGCCTCCCCGACTGCCCGACGCTCGTCCTTCCCGGCAGCCTCGGCGCCGCCGAGGAACGGCTACGAGCCTTCCGCGCCGAACACCCGGAAGTGACGGCCGTCCTCGCCTACAACGACGACCTCGCCCTCCTGACCCTCGCCGCGATGCGACCCATCGGATGGCGGGCGCCGCAAGACCTCGCAGTCATCGGGTTCGACGACACCCCGCACGGAGCACTGTTCTCACCTGCTCTGACCACCGTGCACATCGACGCGGAAGCCATCGGCCGCATCGCCGCACGCACCGCCCTGGGCCTCCCGGCGGCCGACACCACCCCCGAACCGGCACGTGTGATCGTCCGACAGTCTGCGTAACCGACTGCCGCCACATTGCACCGAGCTGCCCGTGGGCGTCGATTTCGGTGAGGAGTGCGCGCAGAGCGCGCAGGGCGTCGTCGTCTCGGGGGGCGAGGGAGCAAGGGCACCACGGCCCTGCACCAACGGGCGATCTTCCGCCCCGTCCCCGGCGCGGGCCGACCCGAGACCCCCGTCAAGGGCCTCTCCACGGAGCCCAGAGACTCTCACCGGCTCACCGGCTCACCGGCTCACCAAGTCCCAGGCCGAACACCCCGGTTGCCGCTACATGTCGGCGCAACACAGTCTTCGCAATCGCGGCCCATCATTGATCGAGGGGACCACGTCGATGAACCGCGTCGGGAGGCAGCCATGGGCATCAGCCGCAGAACCCTGCTCGCAGCGGGCGCCGGTGACGAACTGCTCGCCGACGCCGGCCCGGACGTCTTCGAAGGCGGCCCCGCCCTCGACCAGATCCAGCAGCGCGGGCGCGGTCGTTCTGGCGCTGACCCGGAGAACTCCGTCACCCCGAGACGACACCGATCGTCGGTGAGAATGGACGAGTCGTGAGCGCGAAGCAGCCCAGGACACTGAAGACCGTCACTGGAGCCGGCGGTACGTCGGAGACGTACGACCTGGCGATCGACCCGACGCGGTCCACGCTGGACACCGCCGTGCGGGTGGCGAAGCTCGCCGAGGTCGCGAGGATCGACGCACTCTTCACCGCCGACCTGCTCAGCTTCGACGCCCAGGGCACCATCGGGTCGCAGGAGCCGCTGGTCTTCGTCTCGGCGCTGAGTCAGGTGACGTCGCGGATCGGTCTGATCGCCACGGTGTCGACGACGTTCCACCACCCGTTCAACCTGGCCCGGCTGTTCGGGACCCTGGACCACGTCAGCAACGGGCGGGCGGCCTGGAACCTGGTGACCTCCTCGATCGGTGAGGAGAACTTCGGTCCCGGCGAGCTGCCCAGCCCGGAGGAGCGATACGCGCGCGCAGCGGAGACGCTGGAGGTGGTCAACGCGCTGTGGGACAGCTGGGAACCCGGTGCCTTGACCGTCGGTGCGGGCGGGAAGGCGGTGCTGCACCGCGACCGGGTGCACCCGATCCGCCACTCCGGCCGGTTCTTCGACGTGGCCGGTCCGCTGAACATCCCGCCCCTGCCGCAGCGACGCCCGGTGCAGATCCAGGCCGGGCAGTCCGAAGCGGGCACGGCGCTGGGCGCCCGCTACGCCGAGATCGTCTTCACCTCGCTCCCGACCCTCGACTACGCGTGGGACTTCACGCGGAAGATCCGCGGCCAGGCCGAGCAACTGGGAAGGGCCGATGGACTGCCGCTGATCTTCAGCTCGTTCCACGCCACCTACGGCGCCACCGAGGAGGAGGCACGGCGGCTCGTACGCGAGAGGCGCGAGTCGATCGACTTCGAACGCGGCCGCGCCCAGGTGGCCGACATGCTCGGCGGCGGAGTCGACCTGTCGGACGTCCCCCTCGACGCAACGCTGCCGGAGAGCCTGCTGCCCGAGGTCACTTCGGTGAACCGCCGCCGCGGCCGGGTCGACGTCTTCACCGGTTACGTGCGGCAGGGCTACACGCTGCGGGAGCTCATCGTCGCCGCCCAGGACACGGGGCACTGGGCCGCCGCGGGAACCCCCGAGCAACTTGCCGACGCGGTCGAGGAACGGTTCCGGGCAGGCGTTCTGGACGTGATCTCCCTGAGTGGTCTCGCCGACCCACGACAGCACGACTTCGTCGTCAACGGCCTGCTGCACGAACTGCGCAAGCGGAAGATCGTCGCCGCCGACTACACGGGCACCACGCTGCGCGAGAACCTCGGACTTGAACTGCCGGCCCGCAAGGTTTCGGCCGTCCGGACCTGACCCGAGAGCGCGGAGCGCTCGGGTTTCCAGAACGGGGACGTCCATCGGTGGGGACCGGTGGCTGTGAGGACTTGGCCCGCGGGGACCCGCTCGAACGGCAACCGCTCAGGTTCAGGACTCGAGGAACTCAAGCGCCGTCGTCACGAATTCATCGTGGTACTGGAAGATTCCCCCGTGTCCGGCATCCGGGTAGAGGGGGACGAGTTCTTCTCTGAACTACCGGAGGCAGCACAGCAGCTGCCGGGACGGACCTCATCGAGCGGTTCTGCCCAGGGAACCCTGATGGGGGTCATCCGCCGCTCGAAGAAGACGTGCGCGGCACCGATGAGGGCTGGGGCCTGGTCGACGATCCCGGAGAATTGTTTGGCCCAACGATCGTGGCTCAGCGAAGTTAGTGGGGTCAGGCTGGCACATCGCTCCACTTGGCCATTCGGAGACACGGCCGTCTCGGCCGGCCCCACGGCTGGGTCAGCCCGGCTTGACCGCCAGCGTCGCAAAATAGTTCGACATGTACTGAGCGGATGCGTTGGATTGGTGCGGCGCTTCCGCGAAGCCGGTGAGGACGAACCCCGCGGCGAGTTGCCCGCCGATCTGGTCGGCGAGGGTGTGGCTGTATTCAAGAGGGGCATCCGCGCCGAACTTCGTGGCGCGTTCCTCGGCGGAGTACTGCGTGACATCGCTGTAGGGCAGCTTGTGCACGACGATCAGCTCGCCGCGCTCGTCGAGCGCCTCGTGGTCGAACAAGTACGCGTCAGGGTTGAGGAAGCCCACGAGCAGAGTTCCGCCCGGTCGCAGGACGCGGAAGCACTCACGCCACACCGGTGCCAAGTCCGGTACGAAAAGGTTGGAGACCGGATGGAACACGACGTCGAATGCTGCGTCGCCGAAGGCGCTGAGGTCGCGCATGTCGCCTAGGACGGTGCGCAGCTCGAGTCCGTCGCGCGCCGCCACCATCTGGTCCTGGCCGAGCTGGCGGGGTGAGTTGTCGAATACGGTGACCCGCGCCCCTGCGGCGGCGAGGATCGGACCCTGCTGGCCACCGCCGGAGGCCAGGCACAACACGTCCGTGCCGGTCAGGTCTGTCGGCAGCCAGGAGCGGTCGACTGGCGCACGCCCGATGAGAACAATCGACCAGTCGCCCATGCGGGCGCGCTCGACATCCTCAGCACTCACCGGCCTCGACCACTCGTTGCCCTCTTGGACACACTTGTCCCAGGCTGCCCGATTGTGGGCAACGGGGTCGACAACAATGTCCTGCACGTCTAACTCCCTGCTACAGCCAAGCGGACACCTGCGGTACTGACAGTTCGGTGCCGCTAGCCAACACGATCGCAGGGTGCGGGCTCAACGAAATTAGCGGGCATCGAGGTGTCCACGGCGAGCGACGCCGGCACGCCGGCTCGTCGCAGCGCCAGCGGCGCTTGGCCCACGCCAGGACGGTTCCGTCCAAGAACTCGGCGGACCTTGCTCGACGACTGCCGAACGCCGAGTTGGTGATCTACCCCGACGCCGGCCACGGTGGTGTCTTCCAGTTCCACCGCCAGTTCGTGGAGACGGCTCTCGAGTTCCTCGAACGGTAGGAGGCGCGAAGTGCGGTCGTCGGAGGAGCCGCCCGGCGGCTGCGGGGGCGGGCGTGGGCCGTCCCCTCGTCCCCCTCGGCCACGTCGGCCCCCCTCGGCCCGTCACCTCATGAACGCGAGCGCGCCGTCGGTGTAGGCCTGCTTGGTCGCGAAGTGGGCGTAGAAGGCTCCGTTGGTGAGCCCGGCGTCCGACATCGGCGTGGAGATGCCCGAGCCGACTATGCCGTCCTGCTTGAACCGATGGCCGGCCACGCCTCGCACCCCGGCGTAATCCATGGCCTGACACACGTAATATTATGATCGGGAGGCGACCCTGTTCGCCCGGTCCGCCCGGGCCGATGGCTCACGAGCGGAGGCGGGCGCCAGGTCCCAGCCGGGCGGTGACTTCCCCGGGAGTGAGGGCTGTGTGCTCCGCGGAGCACTCGACGACGACGCGGACCGGGGCGTCGCAGTCGGTGTGACGGACGTCCAGCACGGGGCCCTCAGGGCCGAGGGCGTACGTCTCGCCCCACTGGCTCAGCGCCATCAGGGCGGGCCACAGGTCCCAGCCCTTGCGGGTCAGGCGGTACTCGTTGCGGGCGCGGCTGCCCGGCTCCTGGTAGGGCACGGTCTTCAGGACGCCGGCCGAGATCAGCTTCCGGAGGCGGTCGCTGAGGACGGCCTCGGACAGACCGATATGGCGGTGGAAGTCGTCGAAGCGGCGGACTCCGTTGACGGCGTCACGCAGGATCAGCAACGTCCACTTCTCTCCGACCACGTCGAGCGTGCGCTGGACGGGGCAGTTCTCCGTGCTCGCCTCAAGCCACTCCATTCCGCCATCGTAAGGGTCTGGCTTCTTCATTGACAGTCAGGTGAGCCCGCAGCTAGCTTCACTTGAAAAAGTCAGATGGGAAGGTGCCCGGTCGTGGGACGAACGCGTACGTATCAATGGGAAGATCCCGCGATCCTGGCGGAAGCCGCGGGACGCATGGCAGGCCTCGACTTCCTGCGCGCACTGCAGGCGGGGCGGCTGCCGGCGCCGCCCATCAACTACTCCGTCGACTTCGCCCTGGACGAGGTGGAGCCCGGCAGGGCGGTCTTCTCGCTGACGCCGGGGGAGGAGCACTACAACCCGATCGGCAGTGTGCACGGCGGCATCTTCGCCACCCTGCTCGACTCGGCGGCCGGTTGCGCCGTCCAGTCCACCCTCCCGCAGGGCATGGCGTACACCTCGCTCGACCTGACGGTGAAGTTCCTGCGGCGCATCACCGTGGAGACGGGAACGGTGCGCGCCATCGGCACAGTGGTCAACAAGAGCCGTCAAACCGCCCTCGCTCAGGCGCAGTTGGTCGATGCGACGGGCCGTCTGCTCGCCCACGCCACCAGCAGCTGCATGCTCTTCCCGGTGCCGCCCTCGCAGGGGTGACCCTCGGGGCCGTGCGGAGGCGCCCGAAGTCGGTGGTTCCCTCGGGCGCCGGGCGCTTCGTCAGGCGGTGTGGGTGGGGTAGTCGGTGTAGCCGGCCGCGCCGCCGCCGTAGAACGTGGCGGGGTCGGGGGTGTTCAGGGGTGCGCCGGCGCGTATGCGCGCGACGAGGTCGGGGTTGGCGAGGGCCATGGTGCCGACGGTGACGACGTCGGCGACGCCGTCTTCGACGTCCTTGGCGCGGGTGGCGATGTCGGTGCCGGCCCGGTTGAGGACCAGGGTGCTCGGCCACAGCTTGCGGAGAGTGTGCAGGAGTTCGTCGTCGCCGCCGTGGCCGATGTGCAGGTAGGCGAGGTCGAGAGGGGCGAGGGCGCGTACGAGTGCCGGGTACAGCTCGTGCGTGTCGCTTTCCGCTATGTCGTTGAAGGGGTTGCCGGGGGAGATGCGGATGCCGGTGCGGCCGGCGCCGATCTCGTCGGCCACCGCGGTGGCGATCTCCACCGCGAAACGGATGCGGTTCTCGACGGAGCCGCCGTAGCTGTCGGTGCGCTGGTTGGCGTTCGTGGAGAGGAACTGGTGCACGAGGTAGCCGTTGGCTCCGTGGATCTCGACGCCGTCGGCGCCGGCGGCGATCGCGGCCGCGGCGGCGCGCCGGAAGTCGTCGACCGTCGCGGCGACCTCCTCGGTGGACAGCTCGCGCGGGACCGGCATCTCCTTGAGCCCGGACATGGTGAACATGTCACCCGCCGGCCGGACGGCGGAAGGGGCTACCGCCTGCCGGTGGTGGGGGGTGTTGTCCGGGTGGGAGATGCGCCCGGCGTGCATGAGCTGGATGACGATGCGTCCGTCGGCCTTGTGTACGGCGTCGGTGACCTTGCGCCAGCCGGCGATGTGTTCGTCGGTGTAGATGCCCGGGGTCGCCGGGTAGCCCTGGCCGTCGGCGGAGGGCTGGGTGCCCTCGGTGACGATGAGGGCGTGCGAGGCGCGCTGGGCGTAGTACTCGGCGTTCAGCTCGGTCGGCACGCCGTCCGGGGTGGCGCGGTTGCGCGTCAGGGGGGCCATGGCCAGCCGGTGGGGCAGGGAGATCTCTCCGACGGCGGTCGGGTTCCACAGGGCGTTGAGCACGGGGGATTCCTCAGGTGATGGGTAAAGGGCGAGGGCGTAAGCCCATGTAAGTATGATCATAATGCTATGTTGCGGGTCGGGAGTCGCAAGCCGTGACCTGTGTCTCGCACAGAACCGCCTCGTGCAGAACCCTCTCCCGCAGAACCGCCTCGCAACCGTCTCGCGCAGAACCTCACGCCAGAGCGGACGAGGCTTCGGAAAGGGAAGCCGTAATCAGCTGCTCCGCCCAGATGACCTTGCCTTCGCGGTGGTGCCGTGTGCCCCAGTGTTCGGTGAGCTGGGCGACGAGGAGCAGGCCGCGGCCGCCCTCGTCGAAGACCCGGGCGCGGCGCAGGTGCGGGGCGGTGCTGCTGGCGTCGGAGACTTCGCAGGTCAGGGCGGATTGGAGGATCATCCGCAGTTGGATGGGACTCTTGCCGTAGCGGATGGCGTTCGTCACCAGTTCGCTGACCACGAGCTCGGTGGTGAAGGCCATCTCCTTCAGACCCCAGGCCGTCAGCTGATCGGATGCGTGGACGCGGGCCTGGGAGACGACCGCCGGGTCGCTGGGGAGGTCCCAGGTGGCGACGTGATCGGCGTCGAGCGCTCCGGTCTGTGCCACCAGGAGGGCGACGTCGTCCGCGGGGCGGCTGGGCAGCAGTGCGGACAGCAGTTCGTCGCAGGTCTCTTCGAGCGACGCGGGTGCTCGGGCGAGAACGTCGCGCAGCAGTGCGAGGGCGGTGTCGACGTCACGTGAGCGGCTCTGGACGAGGCCGTCGGTGTACAGCACCAGCCGACTGCCCTGCGGCAGTTCGAACTGGGCGGTCTCGAAGGGGAGTCCGCCCAGGCCCAGGGGCGGTCCGACCGGCAGCTCGGGGAAGGCGACTGTACGGGACTCGGCGGCGGCGGTGGACGGAGTCGCCACGGCCGGCGGAAGGTGTCCGGCGCTGGCCAGGGAGCACGTGCGGGAGACCGGGTCGTAGACCGCGTACAGGCAGGTGGCGCTGATCTCGTCCGTGTCCCGTTCCTCCTCGCGCTGCAGGCGGATGACCACGTCGTCGAGGTGGGTCAGCAGTTCGTCGGGGGTCAGGTCGATGTCCGCCAGTGTGCGGACGGCCGTCCGCAGCCGGCCCATGGTGGCCGCGGCATGCAGGCCATGGCCGATCACGTCGCCCACGACGAGTGCGACGCGGGCTCCGGAGAGCGGTATCACGTCGAACCAGTCGCCTCCCACGCCCGCCCGCGATCCGCTGGGCAGGTAGCGCGATGCCGTCTCGACGGCGGACTCCTCCGGCTCGTGCTGCGGCAGCAGGCTGCGTTGGAGGGTGAGCGCGGTGGAACGCTCCTGGGTATAGCGACGGGCGTTGTCGATGTTCACCGCCGCTCGGGACGCGATCTCCTGCGCCAGCAGCAGCTCGTCGTCGAAGGGGTCAGCGGTTCGACAGCGGGCGAACTGTGCGAGTCCCAAGGGGCTTCCGCGGGCCCACAGCGGGACCAGGAGCATGGAGCGGAGGTCCAAGGCGCGCAGGGCCGGCTCGTGGTCCGCCGACGTCGCCAGCCATGCGGGGACGTCGTCGGCTCTGATACGAAGCCGGAGGGGCTGTCCGGTGGCCAGTACGCGAGCCGGATCCGAGCCCTTCGGGTAGGTGTGCGTCTGCCCTGTGCCGACTGCGGGGTCCGGGCAGCCGTCCGAGAGCGCCTGGGCGATGCGGCGGAGCGTCGCAGGACGGGCCGCCGCGTACGTCCCCTCCTCCTGGAGAGCGGAGGACAGGAGGTCGACGGTGACGAGGTCGGCGAGGTGGTCGGCGCCGACGTCTGCCAGTTCCTGGGCGGTGCGGGTGGTGTCCAGGGTGGTCCCGATCCGTGTCCCGGCCTCGTTGACCATGATCAGCCGCCGCTGCAGCCAGCGGTCGCGTTGCCTCTGGTAGGCCGCGACAGCCTGTTCCGCCGTGCGATCGGCGTACTCGAAGGCCATCGCGCTCAGTGTGACCGTGGTCGCGTTGACCAGCTCCTGGGTCCCGGCCACACGGGCCGTTTCTGTATAGAACTGATCAAGCAGAGCGGCGTGGACGAGCCGATGGACGCGCAGGAGCTGACTGATCGGCACCCCGTGTTCGGCGAGCCGGCAGGCGAACTCGATGGCGGCGGGCGGTGTCCTGACCTCGGTCATGTCGAGGCCGCGATCGAGGAAATCCAGTACGGCGTCGACGTGTTCGGACAATGCCATCGGCGCCAGGGCGGCGATGTCCTCGTACTTCCACAGCTGCGGAAGCGCGTCGCGCAGGCTTCGCAGCGCCACGTCGACCAGTTGATCCGCTCGGGGTGCGAGGCCCCGAGCGAGTTCGCTGAGGAAGACATGGGCGTCGGTTCCCATAGTCCGAATGTACTCCCGGCCCGGTCGACGGGCCGTGGCCTGCGCAGACCGTGGCCTGCGCAGACCTGCGGACGCGCTCGCCCGCCGTCGGCAGGGCCGCGGGTCCGGCCGTTCACGGGGTGTGACCGGCGGGGCGGAGAACGGGGCGAAGGGCCTCGATGACGCCGGGGTCGTCCACCGTGGAGGGGATGGGCTCGTCGTGACCGTCGGCGATGCCGCGCATCGTCTTGCGCAGGATCTTTCCCGAGCGGGTCTTGGGGAGGGCGGCCACGACCGCGACGTCCTTGAGGGAGGCGACGGCGCCGATGCGCTCGCGTACGAGCTGGACGAGTTCGGCCTCGACCTCGCCCGGTTCGCGGTCTACGCCGGCCTTCAGGACGACGAAGCCGCGCGGTACCTGTCCCTTCAGGGCGTCGGCGACGCCGATGACGGCGCATTCGGCGACGTCGGGGTGGGCGGCCAGGGCCTCTTCCATGCTGCCGGTGGACAGCCGGTGTCCGGCGACGTTGATGACGTCGTCGGTGCGGCCCATGACGAAGACGTAGCCGTCGTCGTCGATGTGACCGCTGTCGCCGGTGAGGTAGTAGCCGTCGTAGGCGGAGAGGTAGGAGGCGATGTAGCGTTCGTCGTCCTGCCAGAGCGTGGGGAGTGCGCCGGGCGGCAGCGGGAGCTTCACGACGATCGCCCCGTCGACGCCCGGCGGTGCCGGCTCGCCCGAGGCGTCGAGGACGCGGACGTCCCAGCCCGGCAGCGGTCGCGTCGGGGAACCCGGTTTGAGGGGCGCGGTCTCGATGCCGACGGGGTTGGCGACGATGGGCCAGCCGGTCTCGGTCTGCCACCAGTGGTCGATCACCGGGATGCCCAGCAGAGCGGTCGCCCAGTGGTAGGTCTCGGGGTCGAGGCGCTCGCCGGCGAGGAAGAGGTGGCGCAGGCCGGTCAGGTCGTAGCCGGCGGTGAGCGTTCCCTTCGGGTCCTCCTTGCGGATGGCGCGGAAGGCGGTGGGCGCGGTGAACATCGTCTTGACCCGGTGTTCGGCGGCGACGCGCCAGAACTGGCCCGCGTCCGGGGTGCCGACCGGCTTGCCTTCGTAGAGGACCGTCGTGGCGCCGGCCAGCAGGGGCGCGTAGACGATGTAGGAGTGTCCGACGACCCAGCCGACATCGGAGCCGGTGAACATCGTCTCGCCCGGGCCGACGTCGTAGACGGCTCTCATGGACCAGTGGAGGGCGACCGCGTAGCCGCCGCAGTCACGCACGACTCCCTTGGGTTTTCCGGTGGTTCCGGAGGTGTAGAGGATGTAGAGGGGGTCGGTTGCGGGGACGGGAACGCAGTCGGCGGGCGGCGCGGCGGCGACCAGGTCGGCCCAGTCGAGATCGTCGGGCCCCAACTCGGCCTGTTCCTGCGGGCGTTGCAGGATCACGCTCTTCTCGGGCTTGTGGACGGCGAGTTGGATCGCCCGGTCGAGCAGGGGCTTGTACGCGATGACCCGCTTGCCCTCGATGCCGCACGAGGCGGAGACGACCACCTTGGGGGCCGCGTCGTCGATGCGCAGGGCGAGTTCGCGCGGGGCGAACCCGCCGAAGACGACCGAGTGCACCGCGCCGATCCGTGCGCAGGCCAGCATCGCGATCGCGGCCTCCGGGACCATCGGCATATAGATCACCACCCGGTCGCCGTGACCCACGCCGAGCCCCGCCAGCGCTCCGGCGAAGGCCGCCACCTCGTCCCTCAGCTGCGCGTAGCTGTAGGTGCGCCGGGTGTCGGTCACGGGTGAGTCGTAGACGAGCGCGGGCTGTTCGCCCCGGCCTGCTTCGACGTGCCGGTCGAGCGCGTTGAAACAGACGTTGAGCCGCCCGTCGGGAAACCAGCGGTAGAAGGGCGCGCCCGAAGAGTCCAGGGCGCGCTGCGGAGCGACATCCCAGTCGATGTCCTCCGCAGCCTTCAGCCAGAAGCTCTCAGGGTCTTCGGTGCTGGCGCGGAAGACATCCTCGTACGTTCCCATCGCACACTCCTTTGTGGCTTCGGGGATCCATCATGCCCGCCACGCCTGCTCAGGCGCCGAGATGGCGACGGAGCCACGCACCCATCTGCTGGATGGCCTGGTCCACCTCGGGCACGCGCCCCGCGCCCAGGACGAACGAGTGCTGCCCTTCGGGCAGCGGGTGGACCTCGGTGGTGACCTTGAAGTCCGCGAGGCGGCGACCGAGCTGGGCGCCGTCGTCGGCGAGGGTCTCGTGCTCGCCGTAGTGGACGGCCGTGGGGGGCAGGCCGGTCAGGTCGGCGTTCACGAGGCTGATCCGCGGGTCGGCGAAGTCCACGGCGGGGTCCTGCAGCCAGGCTCCCCGGAACAGCTCGAGGGTGCCCCGGCTGAGCATCTTGTCGTTGTCTTCGTTCTCGTCGACCGACGCGTTCTGGATGGTGAGGTCGGTCCACGGCGAGACGCTGACGATTGCGCCCGGGGTCGCCTCCCCCTGCGCGAGCAGGCGCAGCGGGAGCATCACCGCGAGGGTTCCGCCGATCGAGTGGCCCGTGCTGCCGATGTTCCGCGGCTCGTAGCCCTGCGAGAGCAGCCACCGGTACGCCGTCTCGGCGTCGTCGAGCTGCGCGGGGTAGGGGTGCTCGGGCGCCAGGCGGAAGTCCACGACGAGCGAGCGGGCTCCCGCCGCCTTCGCGATATGGCCCGCAGCCTTGCGGTCCGAGTGCATCGAGGCGGTGACCGATCCGCCGAAGTGGAAGTGGAGCAGAGCCCGGTCGGGGTCGGCGCCCTCGGGGATCGCCCACAGGGCGGGGACGCCGTCGGCGTCGACTTCGGCGTAGGTGACGCCTTCCGGCTCGGTCGACGCCTTGTGGTTGGAGTCGACGATGTCGCGGATGACGGCCAGGCCGAGGGGGACGTTGACCCATCAATGGACGTGGATGCCGGGTGCGACAGCGCTGCAGGAGCCGCGGGGCACTGGCTCGGTATCCACGGGCGCGGCGCGGTTCCCTGGGCGGCTGACCCTCAGGGCAGCTGCGGGTAGAGCGCGGAGACGCCCCCGGAGAGCGCGGCCTGCGCCTGGCGGGCGGCGTTGTCCGCGAGGATCTCGTAGGCGCCGGCGGCGATGCCGTCCACGGCGATGCGGGCGATGTCGGCCGGGTCGGACTTGGGCGCGTCGACTGCCCGGACCATGTCGGTGTCCATGTAGCCGACGTGCAGCCCGGCCACGCGGATGCCCTGGTCGGCGAGTTGCACGCGCAGTGCGTTGGTGAGCGACCACTCCGCGGACTTGGCGGCGCAGTAGGCGCCGAGCTCCGGGAAGCTGACCCAGGACAGGCCGGACAGGACGTTCAGAATCGTCCCGCCGCCGCCCGCCGCGATCTGAGGCGCGAAGCTCCGGACCACCGACAGGGTGCCGAAGTAGTGGGTGTCCATCTCGAGCCGGATGTCGTTCAGGTCGGCCGCGAGCAGGTCGGCGCCGGTGGCCGACCCCGCGTTGTTGATCAGCACGGTCACATCGCCCGTGGCCTCGGCGGCGGCCGCGACGGAGGCGGGGTCGGTGATGTCGAGCGCGATCGGCTTGGCGCCGGGCAGGTCGACCTGGTCGGGGTTGCGGGCGCCCGCGTAGACGGTGGCGCCGCGGCCGAGCAGTTCGGCGGCGAGAGCCCGGCCGAAGCCCCGGTTGGCTCCGGTGACGAGGACGGTGCTGGTGGAGAGGTCCATGGGGAGTCCCTGGTGCAGTGGCGATTGGCGTACGATCATAATATTAAAAGCGTTGGGGCGGTGATTGCAAGCGCTCTGTGTGAAGGAAGAGGGGGTGGGGAGAGGCGCGAGGGGGCGGGGGAGACGCGGAGGGGTCTGCCGTGTGCACGGCAGACCCCTCGTGCAGACCCCTCGTGCAGACCCCTTGCGCAGGCCTCTTGCGCAGTCCGCTGAAGGTGGACTCGGGTGGAGGCGGGCGCGGATGAAGTCGGACTCAGAGCTTGACGATCATCTTTCCGACGTTCTCGCCCCGCATCATGGACAGGAACGCGTCCAGGGTGTTGTCGAGGCCTTCCCGCACGGTCTCGCGGTAGTGGAGCTTGCCCGTGGCGAGCCAGCCGCCGACCTCGCGGACGAAGTCGGGCTGGAGGTCCAGCTCTTCGCTGACCATGAACGACAGGATGTCCGAACGTGTCACGGACAGGTTCCCGTCGCTGGTGCGTTCGAGGGTGACGGTCCAGCGCACCTCGTCGGATGAGAAGTCCGCGCTGTGCACCTTGTGGCCGAGGTGCAGGTGCCGTTCGAGGTCGTTCTCGGCGATCGCCTCGTGCAGAGAGTCGAGGATCTCGTGGGCGTCGGCGATGGCGTTGTCCTTGGTCCACGGTTTGAACGCGAAGCCGAAGCTCTGCATGTCGGCGCCGGAGCGGATGCCCGGGCAGCGGAACAGGTCCCAGGTCCCGCTTCGAGTCCCTCCTCGTCGAGACCGGCGCCCTGCGCGCCCACGGCGAGGCCACTTTCCCGCTTGCCGAGGCTTCCCGGAGGCCGCGTACGAGGAGAAGCGGGTCGTCTCCGACGGCGATCTGGTGCTCCTGCACTTCAGCGGAGTCCTGGCCCCCGGCGCTCCCGGGCTCGCGGTCTTCGACATCTTCCGTTTCCAGGACGGAAGGATCGCCGAGCACTGGGACGCCTCGCAGGACGTGCCGGAGACCTCCGACAACGACAACACGATGTTCTGACGGCCGCCGGGGTAGGGAGAGACCTGCCTGTCCCGGTCGTCATGCGTCGGCAGAGGCAGAGGCAGAGGCAGAGGCAGAGGCGTGGGCTGTGCGCAACGCGCCCTTGTCGATCTTGCCGACCGCGTTCTTGGCGAGGGCTTCCACCACGACGTACGAGGTGGGGCGCTTGTAGCCGGTCAGGCGGCGCGCGCAGAGTGCCTCGAGGGCTGCCGGATCGACCGCGGCGCCGGGGCGCGGCTGGACGTAGGCGACGACCACCTCGCCCCACTTCTCGTCCGGTACGCCGATCACAGCGGCCTCGAGGACGGACGGGTCGCCCGTCAGCACGTCCTCGATCTCCTTGGGGTAGATGTTCTCCCCGCCCCGGATGATCATGTCCTTCGACCGTCCGACCAGGGTCAGATAGCCCTCGGCGTCGAGGCGGCCGATGTCCCCCGTGTGCAGCCAGCCGTCGACGACGACCCGGGCCGTCTCCTCGGGACGGCCGAGGTAGCCCCGCATGACGTTGGGGCCGCGCACGATGACCTCGCCGTCCAGGCCGGGCGCCACCTCCGCACCGGCCGCGTCGACGATCCGGATCTCCTGTCCCGGGAAGGGAAGCCCCACGGTTCCGGCACGTCGGGGTCCCGCGACGGGGTTGATCGTGGAGCCGCAGGTTCCCTCGGAGAGCCCGTACCCCTCGACGAGGGGAAACCCGTACCGCGCCTCGAACCGGGTCAGCAACTCGGCGGAGGCGGGCGCGGCGCCGCAGACCCCGAACCGCAGCGACGACGTGTCGGGCCGGACGTCGGCCGGGAGCGCTGCGAGCATGCCGTAGATCGTGGGCACGGCGCTGAAGAAGGTGGGGCGCTCCTGCTCGACCAGGTCGAAGAAGGCGGCGGGATCGAACCGGCGGCCCGCGATGACGACGCTGGCGCCGGCCAGCAGCGGCGTCAGGACGCTGACCACGATGCCGTTGACATGGAAGAGCGGCAGGATCAGCAGGCAGCGGTCGCTCGGCCCCAGCTCCAGGGCCAGGCGTCCCATCTCCACCATGGCGTCGATGTTGGCGTGGTCGAGCATCACGCCCTTGGGCACTCCGGTCGTGCCGCTGGTGTAGATGAGAAGGGCCAGTGCGGACGGGTCCTGTTGCGGGGCATGGTCCCGGCCCGGCGCCTCTTCGCGCAGGTCACCGACGGCGAGTGTGGCGAGGTCGGCCGCGGCTGCCGCGTGGTCCTCGACCACCAGCAGACGTGCGCCGGAGTCGGCGAGCTGTCGAGTGACCTCGACGTCGGTCATGCTCGGGTTGACCGGTGTGACGGCGGCGCCCAGCCGCCAGGCCGCGAACAGCAGCAGGACGAACTCGACGCGGTTCGTCAGCTTGAGGGCGACGACGTCACCGGGACCGATGCCGAGGTCCTGGAGATGGCGCGATGCAGCCCGGACGCGGCTCAGCAGCCCGGCGTTGGTGAGCGACCGACGCCCGTCCGAGACCGCGGGACCGTCCGGATCGACAGCGGCGCGGCGGTCCGGCAGAGAAGCGAATTTCATGGTGTGCGTACCTGTCTCGGTGTGGTGCGAGCCGGTCAAGGAGTCGAGGCCGAAGGGGCGGGTGACGGCGTGAGCTGCCTGGTCAGGAACTCGGTCTGGTCGCGCGCCAGGGTCTCGAAGGTGTCGCCGGTGTAGAAGTCGAAGTGGCCGGCGTCGTACCTCTTGATCTCCCCCCGGGGCGCGGTCCGCGCGTAGCGGAGGGTCTGGCCGGGAGGGGTGACCGTGTCGGTGTCGCTGACGCAGAACAGGATGGGGACGGCGACCTTCCGCGCCGCCCGTCCGGGCCGGTAGGCGGCGATGGTCGGAATGACCCGGGCCGCCACCTCGTTGCGGAACGCCGTCCCGGCCGGCTGCAACGCCTCGTATCCGGGCAGCGCGTCCGGGGCGTTCATGAGGGCCGGCGAACCGGGGGAGGCGGCGATGGGAACCATCGCGGGCGCCCTGCCGCGCGCCCTGGCCGCCAGATCCCGGGCGAGCACGGGAGCCATCCTGAGCGAGGCCACCGGGCCGAGCGCGAGAGCGGAGGCGAGACCGTCGGTGAACGGACACTGGGCCACGGCCGCACGCAGTTCGGGATGGCGTGCGGCGACGGTGATGGCGTGGCCGCCGCCGAAGGAGCTGCCCCACACCGCGACGCGCGCGCCGTCGACGTCGCGGCGGGCCTTGACGTAGGCGAGGGCGGCGTCCCAGTCGGCGAGCTGACGCCTGATCGACAGCAGCTGGCGAGGGTGGCCGCCGCTGTCGCCGAAGTGTCGGTAGGTGAAGGCCAGGGCGGCGATGCCGGCCTGGGCGAAACGCTCGGCGAAGGCGTCCAGGCGCATCTCGCGCGTCGCGCCGAGGCCGTGCCCGAGGACGACGACCGGCGGCGAGGCGACGCCCGTGGGGAGGTAGAGCCAGCCGGCGCAGTCGCTGTCGCCGGAGGGGAACGTGACGTCGTGACGGGTGAAGGGCTGCTGAGCGGTCATCGTCGGCTCACCGCCCGTTCGTCTTCGGCGTGGCCGTTTTCGTCGAGGCCGTCTTCTGCGAGTACGTCTGCGTCGAGCGGAGCCCGGGCACGCTGCCCGACGCGAGCGCCTGCGCGTAGGTGTCCGGCCGGTAGAGAGGGAGCTCGCCGGTGGCTTCCGTCGTCTCCATGTAGTCGAGCATCAGCTCCTGACCTTCCTTCGACAGGACTCTGGTGAAGAACTCGGCGCGTTCGACGTGCAGGCCGTCCGCCAGGGGCATCGAGCCGCCGAAGTACACCGCCCTCTTGGCGGCCGCGACCGACCCCTTCGACCGCCCCGTTGGCGAGAGCCTCCGCGGGCGTGAACGGTCTGCCTTCGAGGATCGCGACCAAGGACCGGTGGGTGCCGATCAGGCGGGTCAGCCGCTGGGTGCCGCCGCCGCCCGGAATGATGCCGAGAAGGATCTCCGGCTGGCCGATGAAGAAGTCCCCGTCGGCCATGACCCGCAGATCGCACGCCCAGGCGAACTCCGCGCCGAGGCCGAGCGCCGAACCGTTGAGGGCGGCGACGAAGACGACTCCGCTCGCGTTCATCCGGAGGAAGGTCGTGTGCAGGCGCTCCAGCTGGAGGGCCCCGCGCATCGGGGTCTTGCGCATCAAGGGTTCCAGGACCCGGGCCCGGTCCACGTGCTTCGCCGTGCGTACGACGGCGGAGGCGCCGCGTCGGCCGACCGGAGGGCTCGCGGCGCCCTCCTCCTGAAGCCACCGGACTTCGGCATGGCTGACGAACCGCTCGGGATGCGCCCCCGTGAAGACGACGGCATGGACGCCGGGGTCGCGGTCGACCCGGTCCACCAACTCCTCCAGCCGGTCGGCGATGTCGAGGCCGAACACGCCGTACGGGCCACCGTCGACCCGGACGGTCAGGACGGCTCCGTTGTCCTCGATCTCGAGACGGCCCTTTTCTGGTTGTGTCATGGATGCTGCTCCCGAGCTGAGTTCGAGGGGAGTTCATGGGGTGGGGAAGGGATGAGGAAGGAGGGGGGGAAGGGGCCGCCGCAGAGGACATGCCGTGAAGAGAAGAGGCGCCCGATGGCCTACGGCAGTGCCGGCGACGCCGCGTCACTCGGGGTGTGTATCCTGGCGTCCAGAAGTCATATAACCAAGTTATTCCGTGAGTGGCAACCGTCACTGCGGACGTACCCTCGGAGTCGGGGAGTCAGGTGGACACATGAGAGACGCGTCGGGAGCGCCGGCGTCCGTGGGAGTGCCGGAGCGCCTGATCCGCGCCACGATCGGTCTGTTGGCCGAGCAGGGGCCTTCGGCCATCAAGGCGCGTACGGTCGCGTCCGCCAGCGGGCTGTCGACGATGGTGGTCTACAGCCACTTCGGTGGCATCCCCGAGCTCGTCCGGGCCGTCGTGGACCATGGATTCGAGGAGCTCGGCAGAGCGTTCGCCCGGGTGCCGGTGACCGAGGATCCGGTCGCCGACCTCTTCGTCATGGCCTTGACCTGCCGACGGGTCGCCAGCGATAACCCCCACTTGTACGACCTGATGTTCGGGCTGTCGACTCGCGCGACGTACCGACCGCTGTCGGACGCCGACCTCCGATTCAGCGGGCGCTCGCCGGCCTTCCGAGGCGCCTACGCCACGGTCGCCGAAGCGTGCGCACGGCTCGTGCGCTCCGGCCGGGTCGCCCCACAGGACCCCGACGTCGTGGCCGCCCAGCTGTGGAGCTTCGTACACGGCTACATCACCCTCGAACTGGCCGAGCACTTCGCCGAGTTCGAGGACGCGGTGGCACAGGTGCTGCTGCCGATGGGGGTGAACTTCACCGTCGGGCTGGGTGACGAGCGGCAACGCGCCCAGACCTCGCACGAGGCGGCCGTGCGCCTCTACGAGTCCCTCGTGCGGGACTGACGAAAGATCTGCGGGCGACTGACGGGATCCACGGGCGGCTGACGAGATCTGCGGGCGTCGGAGGCGTGTGGCTAGGACGACATGGTCCTGTTCTCTTGGGCGGGGCCGACGGCGCCCGGCACGAGTTGGTCGTACCGCCCCAACGCCTCGACCTCGCGCTCGAGAGTGGGTACGGCCCTGGCCGCGAAACGCCTCGCCCACGGCCAGGCCAACGGTGAGTTCAGGGCCCCCTTCGCCCAGTTGGCCACCGCGATCGCGCGCGGGACGTACACCCGGCTGCGCCGGTGCGCGAGTCCGTCGCCGATCGCGGCGGCGGCCCGGTCGACGCTGGTCGTGACGTTTCCCGGGTAGGGCAGCCGTCTGCGCAGGCCCTGGAAGGAGGGGAGGTCGCCGTCGGCGCCTCGGACGATGTCCGTGTCGATCCACGAGGGGTGCACCAGGCCGACCGTGACACCGAGATGCGCCACCTCCTGGCGGTAGGCCAGGGCCAGCAGCTCCACCCCGGCCTTGCTCGCGCCGTACGACGCCATTCCGGCCAGCGGCATGAAGGCCAGTGCGGACGACACGACCATCTCGTGGCCCCGACTGCGCTCGAGATGGGGTGTCGCGTACTTCAGGGTGCGGAAGACACCGTTCAGATTGATGTCCAGGACTCGCTCGAACGAGGCGTCGTCCGTCTGCCGTACCGTCCCGTAGGCCGCGACCCCGGCGTTGGCGACGACGAGGTCGATGCCGCCCAGAGTCTGCGCACAGTCGTCGATCGCCGATTTCAGGGCGGCGCCGTCACGCACGTCGGCTCCTCGCCAGGACGCGCCGGGGCCCAGCTCGTCGGCGAGCCCGCGCAGTCGATCCGGTTCCAGTCCGACCAGGGCCAGACGAGCGCCTCGGGCGGCGGCGAGACGTGCCACCTCCGCCCCGATGCCGCGCGCCGCTCCGGTGACGACCAGCCTTCGACCTGCCAAGTCTTGTTTCATGGCCCGTAACATAACTTCGTTATTAGGGAGGTGTAAGAGGCTGCCCGCGCCGGACAGCCGAAACGGCCCGCGGGGCAATCGGCGGACCGTCACGACATGTCGGGGGGTCAGGCCACCGGTGTGGCCGGGGGCAGTACGCGGGTGGAGTCGCCTCCCTGGACGGCGTCCCGGACGCCGGCGGACCCCTCGTGGGGCACGCCGAGGGGGACCGCGCTGACGTCGGACAGGCGGGCGTACTGCTTCGGGGTGAGCTGGACGTCCAGGGCGCCGAGGTAGTCGTCGAGCTGGGCGAGGTTGCGCGGGCCGATGATCGGGACGAACGAGGTGGACGCCTGGGCGGCGCGCTCACGGACCCAGGCCACCGCCACCTGGGCGGGCGTCGCGCCGGTCTCCTCGGCGACGGCCAGGACGGCGTCGACGACGGCGGTCTTCTGTTCGGTGCTCTCGGTGTGGATGACCGCCTTGAGGTCGGTCAGCCGCCCCTCGGCGCTGCGGCGGTACTTGCCGGTGAGCAGTCCGCCGCCGAGCGGGGACCACAGGGCGGCGCCGAGTCCCAGGCTCTCGGCCATCGGCAGCAGCTCGCGGTCGGCGGTCCGCTCGACGAGGCTGTACTCGATCTGGACGCCCGCGACCGGCGCCCAGTTCTTCAGGTCCGCGAGGGTGGCGGCGCGGGAGACGCGCCATGCGGGGAAGTTGGACAGGGCGGCGTGCAGGATCTTGCCGGAGCTGACCAGGTCGTCCAGCCCGCGCAGGATCTCCTCCATGGGCGTGAGATCGTCGGGGAAGTGGACCCAGTACAGGTCGATGTAGTCGGTGCCGAGGCGCTTCAGGCTCGCCTCCAGTGAAGCGACCATGTTCTTGCGGCTGTTGCCCGTCCGGGAGATGCCGGGCTGCGGGTTGGCCCCGTTGGTGAACTTGGTGGCCAGGACGAAGTGGTCCCGGTCGGCGGCGACGAACTTCCCCACCAGCTCTTCCGACTCGCCGAACTGGTAGCCGTCCGCGGTGTCGAGAAACGTTCCGCCGGCCTCGGCGAACCTGTCGAACATCCGGCGCGCCTCGTCCGGCTCCGCACCGGCGCCCCAGCCGGTGCCGAAGTTGCCCGTGCCGAGGGCGTACTCGGAAACGCGCAGTCCTGTCCGTCGTCCGAAGGGCGTGTAACGCATCGGGTCTCCTTGGTGCTGATTCGCATCGCCCGTCGGGGCGGGCGCCGACGAACCGCCCATCCGCGTGCGACGTGATGTGAGGGGGTGACTAAGTAAGATGATCGGTCTACTTAGGCTCCCACCGTAGCCGCCTCGCCGCCCTATGTAAAACGATCGGTATCCTTAAGGCTGTGACCGAAACTCAGCCCGTACGTCGGCGTCGTGGGCGCGGCGCCCGGGAGCGGATCCTCAGAGCGGCGACCGAGCTGTTCACCGCGCAGGGGATCAACGCGACCGGGATGGATCAGCTGTCGACCGTCGCCGAAGTGTCCAAACGCACCCTCTACACGCACTTCCCCAGCAAGGACGAGCTCGTCGGGGCATACCTGCAGTCCCTGGTGGACGCTCTCCTGCCCGTCCTCCCGTCGACCGACCGGCCGGCACCGAGCCCGCGCGAGCAGCTCCTCGCCGTCTTCGACTGGAAGCCGCCGGAGACCACCGCTCCGTTCCGGGGATGCCCCTTCCTGAACGTCAGCGTCGAGGTGCCCGACCCCGGACATTCCGCCCACCAGCTGGCCGCGGCGTACAAGAAGGAGTTCGCCCGCCGCCTCACGGACATCGCACGACAGGCCGAGGCCGCCGACCCGGAGACCCTCGGGGAGCAACTGGCGCTGCTCTTCGACGGCGCGGCCGCGCGCGGCACCGCACTCAACAGCAGCCACACCGGCGCGTACGCGCGATCCATCGCGGAGTCGTTGGTCGACGCCGCCCTGCCCGAAGCCGGCCCGTCGTCTCCGCGATGAGGCCCGCAGCCTCCCATGTACTCCTGCGGCCGTCGTCGGCCGATACGGGCCCTTGTGCGGTCGTGTCCGGGCGGCGGGCGGTCGCTCAGGGCATATGGAACGATGTGTTCGTGCATGCTGATGATCGGGTCGGCGAGGGCGTCCCTGCCGAGCTCGCGGTGTTCCTCCGGGGCGCTGTCGACGGCCGCCCGGTGAAGATCGTTCCTTGCGTCTGCGGGGGGTGCGGCGGTCGGGCTTTCTTTGTGCTGGTCAACGCGTCCGGAGCGGAGCGTGAATGTTCTGGCTGCGGCAGCCGTGCGTTCGTCGCGGACAGCGAGGAGTACTGGAACGAGGAGTCCTGGGAGGACGACGAGCCTGGAGCCGCCGGCTGCCCCTGCGGGGGTGAGGAGTTCGAGGCTGCGGTCGCGTTCTCACTCACCGGCGACGGTTCGGTCCGCTGGGTGACTGTGGGCCTGCGGTGCATCCAGGACGGATTCTCCGGGGTCTATGCCGACTGGAAGATCGACTACGGCCCCACGGATCACCTCCTGACCATGGCCTAGGTCTGCCGGGCGACGGCTGGAGGGGCTGGAGGGCTGGGCCGGGAACGGCTCGGATCTTGATGGGTTGGTCGGGCGATCACCGGGCACACTGGCGGACATGCCCTTATCGCTGCATCACATCGTCATCGACGCCCACGATCTGCCCGGCCTGGCCCGGTTCTGGGCCGAAGTGCTCGGCTGGCGGATCCTGTCCGAGCGGGAGCGGGAGGTCGTGATCGGGCCGGACGAGACCGCACCGGTGGGCATCTGCTTCATGCCGGTGACGGATCGTAAGGTCGTCAAGAACCGCCTGCATCTCGATCTGACGTCCGCGGCGGAGGACCGGGAGGCCGAGATCGAGCGCATCCTCGCACTCGGCGCTCGCAGGGCGGACGTCGGGCAGAGCGGCGACGAGTCGTGGACCGTGCTGGCCGATCCGGAAGGGAACGAGTTCTGCGTCGTCCGCCCGAAGGCGACCCTCATCGGGTAGGGCGTGTCGCCCAGCTCCAGCGACACATCAGTGGGCGGCCGCACAGCGAGGCGAGGGCCGGTGTCGGCGATGCGACGACATCCGCGGCACCCTCAGACGCCGAGCCACCTCCTGATCGCCGAACCCTCGCCTCGGTCAAGTCGTCCGTGGAGAACCGTACTTGCTCAGCTCAGCGGAGTCGCCGGTACCTCGGGAGCGTGCGGGTAGGCGGCTGACCGGTGCTGGAAGGAGAGGATCTTCGGGTTCTGGACGACGCCGTCGCGGATCTCGATGGCCTTGCTGACCGTGACGTCGGCGTCCCATGCCGCGGGGCCGCTCATGACCTTGCGCAGGTAGGGGAGGAGCGCCTCGCTGATTTCCCAGGTGGCGGAGTTCCAGAGGTGGGACGGGCTGTGATCCACCGCGTAGTAGTGGCAGCCCGACCCCACCGCGTGCATGGGCTCGCCGAAGGTGGTCGGGCGGGCCCATGCGAAGCCCATGCCCTCGTCGCAGGCGACGTCGATGAAGAAGGTCCCCGGCCGGAACAGGGCGAGTTCCTCGTCGGTGACGAACATGAGCGGCGCGTCGGTGTCCTGCAGGACGCAGTTGACGACGATGTCGAACCCGGCCAGGTACTCCGCCAGCGGCACGGAACCGGCCGCGGTGACTGCCTGCAGGCGCGACGGATCGTCCTCCTGCTCCTCGAAGTGGCCCATCACCACCGAGGGCATCGGCGAGGCCACCGCCGCGGCGGCGCGCTGGGTGAGCACCGTGACGTCGGAGACCCCCATGGCCCCCAGGCCTGTGACCGCTCCGCGCGCCGTGGCGCCGAAGCTGATGACCACCGCGCGCAGACGGCGCCCGTAAGCGCCGGTCAGCCCGCCGAGCTGCAGCGCGTGCAGCACCGAGCAGTAGCCGGCGAGCTCGTTGTTCTTGTGGAACACATGGACGCTGAAGGCGCCCGTGGAGGTCCAGTGGTTCATGGCTTCCCAGGCGATCAGGGTCAGCCGTCGGTCGATGCCGATCTGCGTCATCTTCTCGTCCTGCACACAGTGCGGCCATCCCCACAGCACCTGGCCCTCGTGCAGCTCGGCGATGTCGTCGTGCATGGGTTTGGGCAGCAGCAGGACGTCGCACTCGGCGAGGAGTCGCTCGCGGGAGCGCAGGCCCGCCACGAGTGGTCGCAGCGCGTCGTCGGCGACGCCGAACCGTAGGCCGTAGCCCTGTTCGAGGAAGATTCTCTCGCGTACGTCCGGGGCGATGCGGTCGAGGTGGCGCGGGTGCAGCGGCAGGCGGAACTCGTTCTCCTTGTGAGAAGAGGCGAGTACTCCGAGACTCATCAGACTCATGTGGGGCGGCTCATTTCCGACCGGACACGATGTGCTCCGGCATTGCCGTTCCCCGAGGGCGACGCCGAAACGGATGACGACGTGCGAGGTGCGCTCGGTAACGCCACCGTACCCCCGTCCCGACCGTGGAGCGCCCGCCGCTCGTTTGAGCTCGAAGGATCCGCAGGCCTAGGCCCAGGCCCAGCTTCGCGGGAGTCGTGCGTCGCCAAGAACGGAGCAGGGATTCAGAAGGCGCTCGGCCCGTCTCCCCGGCCGCCGCCCTGACCCGCACCGCCCGCCCAGGCGGTGTCGATGTCCCGCGCGACGTCGCGGACCAGGTCGAGGAACAGACCGACGAGCGGGGTGATCGTGGTGTCGGCGAGGGTGATCGCGTGGATCGAACGGTGCAGCGGCGGATCGGCGAGGTCGCGACGCACGGTGCCGCGTACGCCGGTGAGCGCAAGGCGGGAGACCAGGGCGACGCCGTATCCGGTGGCGACCAGGGCCTGTGCGACGTCGTAGGAGGCGGTCTGGAAGCGGATCTTGGGGGTGAAGCCCGCCTGCGTGCAGGCGTGGTCGAACTGTTCGCGCGCGGCGTGGCCGGCCAGGATCGTGACCCAGGCGTCGTCGGCGAGGTCCGCGAGGCGCAGCGGGAGATCGGCGGGGCGGGCGGCGAGGGGGTGGTCGTCGGGCATCACGACGGCCATGGGGTCGTGCAGCAGCGGATGCAGGGCGACGCCGGACGGTGCTGGTGCGGGCGCGGGAAAGAACGCGGTCACGGCGAGGTCGATGCGACCGGCGGCGACCTCGTCCAGGCTGTTCTCGGACGGCACGTCCACCACGGAGATGTCCGCGTCGGGATGGCGATGACGCAGCGCGGTCAGCGCCGGAGGGATCAGGTGGATCGCGGCCGCCTGGAAGGCTCCGATGCGCAGCCGCAGCGAGAGGTGATGCCGTAGGCCGCGCAGGGCGGTGGCCGCCGCCTCGACCTGCTCGTCGATGACCCGTCCGGGACCGGCCAGGGAGCGTCCGGCCGCGGTCAGCTGCGCGCCGCGCGGCCCGCGGGTGACCAGGAGTGTTTCGCACGCGCGCTCGGCTCGGGCGAGCTGCTGGGTGACGGCCGCCGGTGTCAGACCCAGCGCGTGCGCGGCGCCGGTGAGCGACCCGTGGCGATGGATGAGCGCCAGCAGACGCAGCTGGTCCGGACCCAAACTCATTCACGGATTTTAACGCTGACCTCAAGAGACGTAAGTTTTCTGAAGGCGAGGAGTGCGGGAGCCTGGAACGACCTTGCCCGACCCGGTCGCCCGGAGAGCCACCGCAATGCCGACGCACCTGCCCTTCTTCCTGCTCACCACCTTGCTCTTGGCCATGCTCCGCTGCTCTGGTCCGCCGGGGCCGAGACCAGGGCCGGTGCCGCGGACGTGTTCTGCCGCACTGGCGCTCGGCGCATTGCGGGCACGCCCAGCATCGCCACACGCACTGCACGCACCCTGAATCCTGCCACCACGAGTGAAGAAGAGACGATGCTGATGCCGACGCAGCACACGACAACGCCTGACGGGGTCCGTATCGCCTACCAGGTCCAAGGCGAGGGGACGCCGCTCGTTCTGCTGGCGGGCCAGGCGAACAACCATCACTGGTGGGACGGGGTGCGCGACGACTTCCACGCCGACCGCAGCACCCTCACGCTCGACTACCGAGGTACGGGGGAGAGCGACAAGCCCGACAGGCCCTACAGCACCGAGGTCTTCGCGCAGGACGTGATCGCGGTGCTCGACGAGCTCGGGGTCGACCGGGCCGACGTCTACGGCACGTCCATGGGCGGACGCGTGGCCCAGCACCTCGCGGCCCGCCATCCGCACCGGGTGCGCGCCCTCGTACTCGGCTGCACGTCGCCCGGCGGCCCGCACGGCGTCGAACGCGACAACGACGTCCGCAGGTCGCTGGTACAGCAGCAACCGGGTGCGGCGCGACAGGCCCTGCTGGAACTGATGTACACCCCGGCCTGGCTGGCGACCCACCCCGGTCCCTACCGGACACTCGGCGACCCGGACATGCCCGCCTACGCCCGACGTCGGCACCTGGCGGCCAGCAACCGGCACGACGCATGGCATCTCCTGCCCGGCATCAGCGCCCCCACGCTGGTCGTGCACGGTGGCGACGACCTGCTCAACCCCGCCGCCAACGCTCCCCTGCTCGCGAACCGCATCCCCGGCGCCCGGCTTCACCTGATCCCCGGAGCGCGGCACGCCTATTTCGAGGAGTTCCGCGCCGTCGCCAGCCCGCTCGTCCTGGACTTCCTCACCTCAGCGCCGCACCGGTGAGCGGCGGGGTGGGGGCGACCCCCGGCTTCGCGGCCGCCCGGGCGAATCCGTCCATGAACAGGGGCATCTTGTCCGGGGTCCAGTCGACGAGGTAGACGGTCAGTTTCGCCACGTCGTCGAAGGAGCCGCCGACCTCGGCCAAGGCGGCGCCGACGTCGAGGCAGCACTGCTCGACCTGAGCGGCGAGGTCGAAGGCTCGGCCGACGAAGCGGACCTGACGCGCGCGGGCTCTTTGGCACGGGAGATCTTCTCGGATGTCGCCGACAAGTGTCGAGTACACCCTCACCGAGCCGGGCCAGGCACTCCGGGCCACCGTCGACGGAATGTGCGACTGGACCCACCGGTACTTCGGTCACATCGAAGCCTCGCGCCACCGTTTCGACGCCTGACAGGCGAAGAACGCGCACCGTTCTGGTTCCTGCGCGCGCCTGCGGTGGGTCGCCCAGGGGGCTTCCGGCGACGTCAGCCTCCGGCGGCCCCGCCGGCCCAGGGGCGGAGCCCGTAGTCGGCCAGCCACCCGAGCAAGTCCTGTCGGGAGGCCGTGACAAGGCGTCCTCCAGTGAAGCGAACGTCTGCGGTCACTTCTGCCACACACTCGCGCGGAGGCACAAAGGACCGTGCCTCTTCGTCGGTGGTGAACTCGGCCTCGGCCAGGACCAAGCCGCGCAACGGGCCCTCGAAGACGTCAACGCCCAAGGGAGGCACACTGAAGCGCGTCTTGGTCAGCACCGCGGCCGGGAGCGAGGCGAGCAGGTCGTACTCGGCCGGAGACAGGTACATGTTCGTGATCAGACCCTGAACAGCGCCTGGTCGAGCGATCGCCACCTTCTGCGTGAGCTTGAGCTCGGAGCGGCCGTCCGGGTATGCGGCACGGCGAAGACGCAGCCGTGTCCCCACCAGATACCGGTCGGTGATCGCCCGGGTGGCGGTGACCGAAGACGGCGCCGGCGGTTCGGCCGACAGGAACCGTCTCTCCCGTTCGACGCGTGCGTACTTCCCCGGACGGACGAACTGTCCCTGAACCCCACCAGCCTTCTCGATCACACCAGCAGCCTCCCATCGCCGCCACCGCGCCATGGCAGATACGGCGCTCAAGGGCGAGAAACACCGTGCGGCTGTCGCCGTGCAAGGCCTCCAGCCTGCGGGCCGACAGGATCGGGTGGCTCTTGAACTGCTCGCAGGATGCTTCCCATGTCACTCGCCCGCCCTCAGAACATATCGATGACGCCAACCGGTTCAGGAAGCCTCGCACGGTTGCCGGGCCGGCTCGTTCAGCCCCGATGGACTTCAGTGCCCGCAGATCGTGTTCTCACCTGTCATTGACGGTCCTCCCGGTGATGTGGGCGCTGAGGCGGCGAGGGCTTCTCGGAGTTGGCCTCCCCCAGGCAACGCAGGGCTTGGCTGAAGTCGTCGAGGGCGGGCCCGAACTCGCCTGCGGCGGTGTGGAAGGTCGATCGGTCTATCAGGATCCCGGCCAGGATCGAGGTTCCGTCCGCCGGGTGGTGCTGGGCCAGTTGGCGGGCCAGGCCCACTCCGTCATCGAACAGGGAACGCACTCGCTCCGCGAACAGATGGGTGCGGTGCTCCCAGTAGACGGCGGAGCGGACAGTGAGGACCCGGTGCAGCCGTACCAGTTCGGCCAGGTGTCGGTCCGGATCTTCGGCGGCTCGCAGAGCGAGGGCGTCCACCTCTTCACGCAGAGTGGTACGGCTGTCGAAGTACCGCCGCCTGGCATCGGGGGACCACTGCCTAGGCGTGGCCCCCGAAGGCGGACGCGGCCCACCGGACGTCGGCCGCTCGCCGTCGGCGCCGGAGAAGGACAGCAGGACCGCCCAATAGGACGCCTGATAGCCACTCCAGGACTTGCGTTCTCCGGTCGCGGCCAACTCCCTCAGCAGGGCGAGGGCCTCTTGCCGTACGGCGGCCGTCTGCTCGCCTCGGCCGCAGTCGTCGAGCATCTGTGCGTACCCGATCAGCGAGTAGAGATGGCAGGCCATCGGGCCGCGGTCGTTCGCGGCCTCGACCGCTTCCATGCGGACGAGCGTCTCGAACGCGGCGAGTGCTTCGCCGGACCGGCCGGCGTCACCGAGCGCGGCGATCCACTCCAGAAGCGACCAGGCGAGAGTCCCCCTGTCAGGCCCGTCGGGCAGGATCGCCGCGACCCACTCGGTCAGGGCGTCGGCAGCCTCGGCATAGCGGCCTTCCTCGGAGAGACCGGCCGCCCAGTCACGCAGCCCCTTGACCGCAAGGTCTCGGGACAGTTCGGCCTGCGCACGACCGATGGCGAGCATCTCGGCACGCATGGCGAGCCCTTCGGCGCGTCGGCCCAGGGTGTACAGCTCTCTCTGGCACGTGTCGAGTGCCTCGTACAGAAGATCCGCACGGGCGGGTTCGGCCGGATCGACGGCCCGCGCCGCGGCCACCGCCTCCTCGCGCAGCGCGAGACAGGCTGCGTGCCGTCGGCCGGAGCCGGAGCCGTAACTCAGGCGTTGCAGGGCCTTGACCAGGCGGGGCAGATAGGAGGCGGGACTGACCTGGGCGAGCACCCGGTAGGCGTCGACCTCCTCGCGTGGAGTGCGGCGTCCTGACGCGAGCAGTACATTCCGCGCCCGCACGATGTCGTCCTGATCGACTTTCCGCGAGTGATGCATAGCGGGGATTCTGGGTGTCCCCACGAGGGCCGAACAAGCCTGGTGACCTGTGCAGTTCGTCCTACGCAAACGCCCTCTGACCTGTCATGATGGGTGTGTCATCACCTCTCCTGGGGTTACTGGTAGGTCCGGCTGTCCGATGCCACCTGCTCGTGTCCGGTGAGCATGTCGATCAGGCCGTGGGGTGTGTTGTCGCCGAAGCAGAGCTCGTGGATGTGGGCGGCTTCGGTGGCGGCCGCGGTGCTGCGGGGGAACAGGGCCTGCTCGTATGCGGTGAGCGCGGCCTCGACGTCATCGGGGTGCGCGGCGAGAGCCTTGCCGAGTTCGGCGCCGTCGTACATGGCCAGGTTGGCGCCCTCGCCGGACGGGGGCATGAGGTGGGCGGCGTCGCCGAGCAGGGTTACGCCGGGCACGCGGTCCCACTGGTGGCCGATGGGCAGGGAGTGGACGGGGCGCGGGACCGGTGCGGTCTCACCGTCGGTGATCAGCGCGGTGAGCTCCGGTGCCCAGCCGTCGAACTCCTCGGCGATCCGCGCGGTGGCCGCGGCGGGATCGGTGAAGTCGATGCCGGCGAGCCAGTCCTGCGACTTGGAGAGCCCCACGTAGGTGTGGAGGGTCCCGCCGCTTTCCCGGTGGGCGCAGATCCCCTTCCCCGGCGTGAGCGCGAACAGCGCCCCGCCGCCGACCGTCTTCGCGGCAGCCGGGTGCCGGGTGTCGGCGTCGAACAGGTAGGTCTCGACGAACGACGTGCCGGCGTACTCGGGTGTGGCGTCGGAGAGCAGCGGCCTCACTCGTGACCACGCGCCGTCCGCGCCGACCAGCAGGCCCGTGACGACGGTGCTGCTGTCGACGAAGGTCACCTCATGGCGGCTGTCGCCGAGGGCACGGACACCGCTGACCTTGTGGCCCCACCGGACGGTGCCGGCCGGGAGTGAGTCGAGCAGGAGCTGTCGCAGCTCGCCGCGCTGCACCTCGGGGCGTCCACCCGTGCCGTCGTCGGGTTCGTCGAGCAGAACGGTCCCGTCCTGGTCGAGGACCCGCGTCGCCTCGCGGCCCTCCAGGACGAGGTCGCGGAACTCGTCGATCAGGCCTGCCGCGCGGAGGGCCGGTCGGCCGTTGTGCTCGTGGATGTCGAGCATGCCGCCCTGCGTGCGGGCGCTAGGCGAGCTCTCCGCCTCGTAGATCGTCGCCGGGATGCCGTGGACGTGGAGGACGCGGGCGAGGGTCAGTCCGCCGAGCCCGGCGCCGATGATCGTGACGTCATGGGTCATGGTGATTCCTTCCGGGGTGTACGGATGGCGTGGTGCACGGATGCCGGGCGGCACCCGTCAGGCCATCTCTGGAACGCTGTTCCAATGCCAGCTTGGAACGGTGTTCCAGCATTGTCAAGCCGGAACGGCGTTCCAGACCTGTGTCAGGATGTCCGCATGGCAACCAGGACCCGCCGTCCGGAGCGGCGAGAGGAACCGCTCTCCCGCGAGCGCATCGTCGAGGCCGCGATCGGGCTTCTCGACGCGGCGGGCGAGGGCGGACTCACGTTCCGCGCACTGGCCCAGCGCCTCGCCACCGGGCCCGGTGCGATCTACTGGCATGTCACGGGCAAGGATGAACTCCTCGGCGCCGCCGCCGACGCCGTCATCGCCGGCGCCATGACAGCCGGCACCGCCGACACAGCGCCGCGAGAAGCGGTCCGTGCCCTCGCGCTCGGCGTGTTCGACGCGATCGACGCCCACCCGTGGGTCGGCACGCAACTCGCCCGCGCCCCGGCGCAGTTGCCGCTGCTGTGGGTCTTCGAACACCTCGGACGCCAGGTCCAGGCGCTCGGAGTACCCCATGCCGCCCAGTTCACCGCCGCGTCCGCGCTACTGAACTACATCCTCGGAGTGGGCGGACAGAACGCGGCCAACGCCCGCGGACACCAGCCGGACACGAACCGGACCGAATTCCTCAACACCGTCTCGGCCGCATGGGCAAACCTCGATCCCGACGAGTACCCGTTCACCCGAAACGTCGCAGACCAACTACGCGATCACGACGACCGAGCGGAGTTCCTCGCCGGCATCGACCTCATCCTCACCGGAATCACCGCCGGTCAACAGCCGCCCGCCCCTGCGCCGTAGCAGTCGTCACCTCTCGGTGCTGTGCCCTGGGTGCGGCACCGACACAGAGATCCCGGAGTTCTTCGTGGACCCGATTTCCACCTTTCGAGACCCCAGAGCTACCTGACCCCGCCCATGTCCGCCACCGGTGAGCACCCCTGGGGCGAGGTCGCGGCAGCACTCCAGGAAGAGGCCCTGGGGGAGGGACGGGAGCCCTTCCTGCGGGTGGCCCGCGCAGTCGCGGCGGCGGGAGTGCCACCGGAAACGCGCTTGGCCGGAGGAGCCTACGACCATCGACCTGCAGACCGTGCGGCGGCTGGTGGAGACCAACGTCATCGGCGTCATCCGGGTCACCAACGCGATGCTGCCCCCTGCTGCGCCGCTCGGTGCACCCACGGATCGTCGACCAGTCCAGCCACGCCGGCTGAGGAGCTGAGCGACACCGTGCCCAAGGGCGGGATTCGGGGAGGCCGGCTCACGAGGTGACGAGGAAGACCGTGTAGTACCGGTCGCCGTTGTCTACGCCGTACACGCCGCGCACCAGGTCGGGTGCGCCGGAGAGGCTGTGGGCCAGTTTGTTGCCGGTGCCGGCGTCGACCAGCGCACCGCCCGTCTTCGTGGCGAAGAAGACGCGTCCGTCGACCATCGACCTGGGTTCGATCTCCGCGTCGGCCACCCGCTTCGCCGGGACACTCCAGGAACGCCTCCGCGATGTCAGGTCGTACGCGAACAAGATCCGGCGGTCCTCGGCGCCGCCGGAAGTCCGGCACACCACGGCCGTCCTCCCGTCCGACACACAGGTGGGAAAGCCAGTGGGGCCGGCCTCGGTGTGCAGTACCGCCCCGGATCTCGTGTCGCGCAGGACGATCTCGGCGTCGTAGCTGCCGATGCTGTCCGGGTCGGCCTTGACGGGCACGGCGACCACGCCCGCGCCGGTGACGGCGAGGCCGCCGCGTGGATACATCACGCTCGTCCAGCGCTGCCGCCCGGTCGCCGCGTCTAGGGCCGTCACCGTGTCGATCTCAGGGTTGGCGACGATCACGGTGTCTCCGTCGATGCCGTATGCCCTGAGCCCCGACTTCTGCCACAGCACCTTGCCGGTCTCGGCGTCGACCACCGCGGTCAGGTGTTTCTCATCCGACCCCGGCAGCGACTCACGCTTGTCGGTGACCAGGGCGAACCGGTCGGTTGAGCCGATCACCGTGTCGACGCCGGCGATCGGCGTGCGCCAGCTCTCGGTGCCGTCGAGGTGGAGCCCGATGGCGCCCTGTTCGGAGCTGCCGGCCTCGATGCCCTCGCCGGCCGTGGTGCTGGCGTAGGGGAGCACGAGTGTCGACCCGGCGAGCGCGGGCGCGCCGGGCGTACAACCCAGACGCGCGCCGTCGATCTCCCCGACGACGCGCCACTTCTCGGTGTCCGGTGCGGCGAGAGGCATGGCCGCCAGGATGCACTTCGCACCGGTGGAGGACAGTGCCACCACAAGGTCGTCGGTGACCACGGCGCGGCCCGAACCGTGGGCGACCTCCCGGAGGCCGGTCGGCGGCCCGCCCCGTGCGGTGGGCGTCGCCGCGACGGCACTCGGGCTGCCGGCCGCCGAGGTGGCGCCGGCCGTCCCGCCGGGCGGCCGATCGGCGCCGCCGTCGTCGCAGGCGCCGAGCAAGGCGACGCCGAGTGCCAGGACCAGCAGCCTGACCGCGCGATGACCGTGCCGAGCCGCCCCACGACGCATCCCGCTCCCATTCCCGCGACCGTGCCTGATCGATCGGTTCGTACATCTGACGGCGGGAAATCCCCAGCTCAGCGGGACAGCGTCCGCCACTGCGTGCCCGACGGCGTCACCGTCGGCCGGCCGGCCGAACTGGCCCCTGGGCACCGCAAGCTGCCACACCTCCGCACGTGCGGCAAGACCATCGGCGCGCCAAAAGGCCCGACCGAGCGTCGGAGGCGAGGCCGCCAGGGTCCCGGCAGGTGGCCAGCAGGTGCCCTGCGAAGAAGCACGGCCCCCGGCGCGTCACTTCGACGGTTCAGCTCGGCGGCGGTGTCGGCCGGCAGACCACCGTCGTCCAGTGCCAACAGGTCATCGCTACAGCAGCCGTCAGCCACACCACGCCCAACCAGGGGTAGGCCGCAGCACCGGCACAGTCGTCCAAGTCAACCTCGCTTCGGCGGCATCCGCGTGGCGTCCCGACGACGATCTGGACCGGCCACGCCAGGATCATCGCGGCGACCAGCCCGCTGACGGCCCCGAAGCCTCCCGCCGTCGTACAGCGATCCCACCTGCTGTACGGCTCGGGGGGCGCCGGGCGATAGAAGGCAGCGATCTGAAGCGCCAGCGCCACCCCCAAGGCGAAACTGAGCCAGTCGTAGCGCCCGTCTCCGAGCGACAGAGTGATCACTGCGGCGAGAGCGGCCGACCACAGCGCTGCCTGGTCGGTCACGCCCCTGTTCTGTTGAGACACGCATCCCCCGTGGCCCCTCGTGCTTTCGTGGCGAGACTATGTCTGGTGACGGATCACGGACGGGGAAAGCCCGGGAGGTCCCTCGTTCGAGTGGCCCCGTGGCCAACTGGGATGCGTGACTGGCCGTCTGAAGGGTTGCTACCGCACTTCACCCGGTTGCTGGCCTTCCGCAAGGGCTTGGGGTGCTGGCCGTAGCTGCCGTATCCACCGGTCAGCGGGTCAGCGGGTCAGCGGGTCAGCGGGTCAGCGGGTCAGCGGGTCTGCCGGCGGGGCTGGTGTGTTCCTGGGGTGTGTCCGAAGGCGCGGCGGAACACGTCGATGAAGGCGCTGGCGGACGACCACCCGCACAGGTGGGCCACGGTGGTGACCGGAGTGTTCTCGGCCAGTAGGACCAGGGCGTGGTACAGGCGCAGTTGGGTGCGCCACTGCGGGAAGGTCATGCCGAGATCGGCCTTGAAGAGGCGGGAGAGGGTACGGTCGCCGACGCCGACTTCCCTGCCCAGTGCGGCCAGGGTGCGGTCGTCGGCCGGATCTGTGCGCAGGATCTCGCACAGCGCCTTCAGTTGGGGGGTGGTCGGGGTGGGCAGGTGCAGGGGCTGCTGGGGCGAGGCCCGCAACTGGTCGAGCAACACGGCCCGCAGCCGCCCGCGTTCGGGACTGTCGTCGTGCGGGGTGTGCGTGTAGGCGAGGATCAGTTCCCGCAGGAGGGGGCCGACCGCCAGGACGGTCGGTTGGTCCAGGCCGAGCGGGTTGTCGCGCGCGGGCAGGCCGACCAGGTGCAGTTCGAGTTCGCCGTGGGCCTGGTGGGCGTGCACGGTGCCGGCCGGTACCCAGATGGCGCGCGTGCCCGGCGCGACCCACGAACCTTTGCCGGTCGTCACGGCCAGCACTCCCCGGCCCGCATAGACGATCTGGTGGTCGTCGTGGCGGTGAGCGTCGATGGCGTCTCCGGACGCCAGCCACTGGGTACGGGTCGGTGCTACGGGCTCATGGCGGATTTCTGTCATTAGTTGGCAGTTTACCGAAAGTGCGACATCTCGCTCGGCGTCGACCATGGCGATGTGCCGGTCCCACAGGCCCAGGCGCTTCCGGCCCGGGCGCTGCCCGCCCAGCCACTGCCGACGCAGATCCAGGCATCGCCGACCCCGGGCCGTTCGCCGAGCCGGTCGCCGCCGCCCTGCACGAGGCGGTTCCCCGATCCGGCACCGCCTGCGCGGCGCCCACCGGCGACCTCGAGGAAGCGGTCGTCGGCTACGCCCGCCGCACCTGGGCCGGCCCGTCGACCCCGTCGGCGTGCGCACCGTCGCCGACGTCGGGATCGGCATCGTCGAGACCCCACTTGATCGCTGATCAGTGGGCATGCGGTCTGTTCCCTGCCAAGCCCTGTGTGTTGGGTCTTCCCGCGCGACGGAGCGGTGCGGGCGAGTTTCGTGGGGATGGGGCCTGGATAGAGTGAGGGCGGGCTGTTACTGGCGTTGAGGATGGTCATAACCATCGGGGAGCGGCTCCGTCACCAGATCGAGCGGTTCTTCGCCGAGCGCCTGGCCGTGCTAGAAGCGGCGGGCATCGGCCGGGACCGGCTGGTCATCGACCCGCGGCTCGGCTACTTCCTCCCGGAAGTCCTTTCTTCGTGCGCGCACAGGGAGCAGCCTCCCGGGCATCGGCCCGGCGAGTTCGGCGGCGGAGCTGTATGCCGCGTGCCAAGAGGGTGGACTACATCCGCACCCATGCGCGTCGCCGCCATCCGCGACGCGCTCATTGTCTTCAAAGCCCTGGGAAGGGACCAAGGAAGGTGCTTGATGAACCAGCGAGAGGCAATCGTCGCGGTGGTCCGGCGCGGTGAGCGGGTGCTTGTCATCCAGCGGGGACCAGGGGCTCGGCTGCCGGGATACTGGGCGCCCCTGAGCGGAACGCTCGAACCTGGTGAGGGGCAGGAGGAATGCCTGGTCCGGGAGGTTCGGGAGGAAGTGGGCCTGCGGGTCTCGCCCCTGGCCAAGGTCTGGGAATCACAGACACCTGACGGAAAGTTCCGCCTGCACTGGTGGATGGCCGAGGCTGAGGACGTCGAGGTGGTCATGGATCCGGGCGAAGTGAGCGACGTTTGCTGGGTCACGCCCGAGGAGTTCTCGGACGTGCAGCCCGTCTTTGAAGCCGACCGCGAGTTCTTCGACCGCGTGCTGCCAGGACTGGGCGGCGTGCCAGGAGACAGCCATGCGACGAAGGCCGAGGGGCACAGTTGGCGTCAGGCCGGCGACGGCAGTGGCCGATGACAGACCGTGCGCGAGGAATGGTCCGTGTCGCCTCGGTGTCCACGGTTGCCGCCGGTCTGATCGCGGTGCTGGTCGGGCTCACCAGTTCCGCGGCGATCGTCTTCGCCGCGGCGAGGTCGGCGGGAGCCGACGAGGCGGAACTCGCCTCGTGGATGCTGGCGTTGGGCATCGGCATGGGGGCGACCTCCATCGGGCTGTCCTTGTGGTACCGCGCGCCTGTGGTGACCGCGTGGTCCACGCCCGGTGCCGCCCTGCTGGCGGTCGGCCTGGACGGCATCTCCATGGCCCAGGCAGTCGGCGCGTTCCTGATCTCCGCGGCCCTGATCACGCTCAGCGGTGTGACGGGCTGGTTTGCGCGCGTCATGGACCGGGTTCCCGTGCCGCTCACCGCCGGCCTGCTGGCCGGGGTACTCGTCCAGTTCGGTACCGGCCTGTTCACCGCCATGCGCGGCAGCTTCGCCCTGGTCTTCGCCATGTTCGTGACCTACCTGCTGGGCCGTCGTCTGGTTCCCCGTTACGCGGTCGTCGCCGCCCTTGCAGCAGGGGCGCTGGTGGCCGTATGGGAGGAATCCTTGCAGCTGGGGCGTGTGCACCTCGCGGTGGCCGAACCGGTCTTCGTCATGCCCGAGTTCTCCTGGCAGGCGGCGGTCAGTGTCGGTGTGCCGCTGTTCGTGGTCACGATGGCCTCGCAGAATCTGCCCGGCGTGGCGGTACTGCGCAACGACGGGTACCAGGTTCCGGTCTCACCGCTGATCGGCTGGACCGGCACCACCAACATGCTGCTGGCCCCCTTCGGCTGCTTCGGCCTCAACCTCGCCGCCATCACCGCAGCGATCTGTACCGGAGAGGAGGCCCACAAGGACCCCACCCGGCGCTACCTGGCCGGGATATGGGCCGGCGTGTTCTACCTCTGCGTAGGTGTGTTCGGCGGCACGGTCGGCTCCCTGCTTACGGCACTTCCCACCGCCCTCGTCCTCGGCATCGCCGGGATCGGGCTGCTCGGCACCATCTCCACCTCCCTCGCCTCCGCGCTCTCGGACGACGGTTGGCGCGAGCCGGCCGTCGTCACCTTCCTGGCAACGGCTTCCGGGGTCACGCCGCTCGGCATCGGATCGGCCTTCTGGGGCCTGCTCGCCGGCCTGCTCACCGCGGTGGCGACACGCCGCCGCCCCAGGCCCACGATTGCGGACACCCGACGGCCGAGCACACCCTGCGACGGGAAAGACCCTGCCGGGTGACAAACGGGAGTCGTCCCGGAAGCACGACGCTTCCTCGGGATCGGCGTCGGGGCAGCAGGCAGCAGGCTCACCCTCACGGCAACGCTGATCCACGGCACCGGCGAGCGCCGCGCCGAGCTCACCGGCCACCACGACGACGCCGCCGCTCACGGGGTACTGCGGCCCCCGGCGCACAATGCGTGGTCGATCAGGGCGCTGGCCGCGTTCTCCTGAGCCAGGATGTGCTCCAAGGTGTCGCCGCGTGCCTCGGACATGGAGACCACGGCGCTTCGACGGCCGTCGTCGGTGACGCCGTTGAGGGTGATGTAGCCGCCGTCCCCGCCCTCGTGGCTCCAGTAGGTTCCTCCGCAGCTCAGGGAGCGTTCGACCAGACCGAGCCCATATCGGCCGCCGGGCCACAGCTGTTGGACCTCCGCGCTCACGGGAACGGTCTGCTTCATCTCGGCCAGCTGGCGCGTCGGTAGCAGGCGGCCCGCGAGCAGCGCGCGGAGGAATCCGTTCTCGTCCCGTGTGGTCGTGACGAACGAGAGGTTCTCGTAGTCCACCGGTATCTGGTCGGTGACGTCCACCACGGAACCGGGGCCGAAGAGCTGGTAGGCCTTGGAGTGCGGCCGGGGCAGGGTGGGCGAGGTGCCGGCCCACCGAGTCCGGTCGAGGCCGAGCGGGCGCAGGATGCGGTCTTCGATCTCCTGGTGGGCGGGTCGACCGGTGGCCTTCTGGATGATCATGTCGAGCAGGACGTAGCCGGTGTTGGAGTACGCCCAGCCTTCGCCGGGCGGGAAGTCCGGCGCGTGGGCCCTGGCGCGCGCAACCAGCTGCTCGGGGCCGTAGACGTCGTAGCGCTGCTGGTAGTACTCCTCCGGCGTGGTGTATCCGGGCAGGTCGTCGTGGATGCCGCTGGTGTGCTGGAGCAGTTGGCGGATGGCGATCTGGCTGCCGTCGTTGCCGCTACCGTGCACCACTCCTGGCAGCCAGTGGTCGACCGTGTCGTCCAGGGACAGCCTGCCCTCGGCCTCCAGTTGGAGGACCACGGTGGCGACCAGCGTCTTGGACGTGCTGGCCATGCGGAAGTAGCCGTCGGAAGAGACCGGGCGGCCGGTGTTCAGGTCGGCGGTGCCGCTGGTGGCGACCGACTGCCGACCGTCGGGAGCGATCGCGCGGGCCTGAACACCGCTGACACCGAGGGCGTGGATCGCCTCCGTGTCCCGGCGTAACTGCTCAAGAGGGGAGGAACCGGCGGGCCGGGCGACGGCGGTGGTCACCCCGGCGGCGAGCAGCGTAGCGACACCGAGTGCCATGGCGATGGGCTTCCGGAGAGTCGAAAACATGGCTGAACGCTAGTTTCGCCCCCCAACGGGGCGCGATCCGGCGCACCCCAGGATCGGAATGGGGGATATCCCCCCAGCGCGGGCCGTCACCAGTCTGGGGCCGACCTGCCGGGGGCGGTATGACCAGTCCGATGGCGGGCGGGCGGTCGGCGAGTGCGAGAGGCGCGGTTCGCCGGGCATTTCGCGGCAATGATCCTCGACGCCGACCTCGTGGGCTGGTCCGATGCCGACCTCGCCCCGCACGCTGCGGTCGACGGAGCGAGGATGGTGCCGCAGCGTGCGGGTCGGCGCGCCTGGGCGGACTCGACGAGCTCGAAGACCATGGCAAGCGCGGCGGCCGCGCTGCCGGCCCCCTTGGTGACTTTGGTTCAGAGCCGGACCGACGCGAAGGTCGGTTCGATGGGATTGGTCGTACGCAGGCGAACCCAGTGCTCGGCGGGAAGTCGACGAACGCCGGCAACTCGCCGACGTCGTCGGTGGGGGAGTGCGTTGCATCGTGGGAGACGCCGCGCGGGCCGAAGCCGAACGAACGCGTCGCGCAACGCCAGGTGGAAGAGACCGCCGCCCACAGAGGCGGCCGAAGCGGAGACGAAGAGGATCCGCGGCCTGTTCGGGCGCAGCCGCCAGCCGCCAGCCGCGGGCAAGCTCAAGGGGAACCTGGGCGAGCCACCCCGGACGGGGGCTTGCCCACCTCGCCCCGGAACGCTGGGGTGGTGACGGCGCTCCGCCGGAGACTCCGGACGGGGCAAGCGTGAAGGAGGAGCCAGTGCGCATCTTCGGGACGGGCGAGACGGTCGTACGACGCGACGTGCACCGCAGCGGCCGGGTGTGGAGTGCTCAGGCGCTGCGCGTCGTCGACGACAGCAGCGAGGCCCTGATGACCGCTTGTGCTCCGGGAGCGGAAGCCCTGTGGCCCGCTCTGTATGCCAGGGCCCGCTCCGTCGGCGACCGGTCGGTGCGCACCGAGGCGTTCGACGCGATGGCGACCGGTGAGTGGGAGCTCGCGGCCGGCCGGTGGCAGGAGACCGAGCTGCTGCTGTGGAAGCCGCCCACCACGTGGTTCAGCATCAACGCCTTCTTCGTCTCCGATGGTGCGGGGCGCCGGCTGCGCAACTGGTACGTCAACTTCGAGCAGCCCACCGTCCGGACGCCGGTCGGGTTCGACACCTTCGACCTCGCCGTGGATCTGCTCATTGCTCCCGACCTCACCAGCTGGGAGTGGAAGGACGAAGACGAGTACGCGCACGTGAGGCGGTTGGGCATCGTCTCCGACACCGAGCACCAGGCCGTCGACGCCGCCCGCGCCCAGGTCCTGGCGATGCTGGACGGCCGCTCCGGTGTGTTCGCGCACGCGGAGCGGTGGGCGGCCTGGCAGTGGGAGCCGTCCTGGCCCACTCCACGGCTGCCGCAGCCCGCGACTGCCCCGCAGGGGGTCGCACCCAAGGGCGGCTGAACCATTCGGCTGGACGGTTGCACCCAGCGGTGGGCCTGGCTGGTCGGGCCCGAGACTCACCCCGGCGGGGAGTCGCGTGGCCGAGTTCGCTGGTCCGCGTGCGCGACGATTTCAGCTACGGGCCCGGGGGCGGCGTTCCCCCGGTGTCGGTGCTAGCTGGATTCGTCAGGATCGCGCTCGTGACAACAGCGAACAGGTGATCGGCGCGTGGGGCGAGCGGGGGTTGATCGCTTAGCCACGCGAGCGCCGCTACCAGCGCGAACAGATCGGTGCCGTCAATGTCGGTCCGCGCCGTGCCCGCGGCCTGGGCACGGGCGAGGAGCCGCGCACCGGCCGCGCGCAGGGTGACGCACGAAGCGTGGAGTGCGGAGTCGGTGTCCTCGATGGCGGCTGCCATCAGCACGGTCACGCCCCGATACTCGGTTGTCCATGCGACGCAGTCGCGTAGCCACGAAACAAGAGCGTCTTCGGGCGAGCTCGCCGTCTCGAGCTCGCCTGCCTTTGCCGTCAGTTCGTCGAAGCTCGTGCGGAGCAGGGCATCGAGCAGCGCCTCGCGCGTCGGGAAGTGACGCAGCAGCGTAGCGAGCCCGACGTCGGCCCTGCGTGCGATGTCGCGCAGTGACACGTCGACGCCTTGCTCGGTGATGGCGGTGCCTGCTACTGCGAGCAGGTGGTCGCGGTTCTTCCTGGCGTCGGCCCGCATCTGTCCCTCTTGACTATCCGGATCAGTGGTCCATATATTCGGATCAGTGATCCATTTATGTGGATCGCTGATCCGGATAAGCGTATCCCGCAGCGCGGGCAGGAGAGAACGATGCCGACACACACGATGAGGGCGATCCGGCTCCATGAGCACGGCGGCCCTGAAGTTCTGCGTTACGACGAGGCGCCGATTCCCGAGCCGGGATCGGGCGAGGTGCTCGTTCGCGTGCACGCGGTCGGCGTCAATCCTCCGGACTGGTACCTGCGCGGCGGGCTGACCAGGATGCCTGGGGAGACGGAATCGACGGTCAGCCTGCCGGTGATTCCGGGGACGGACGTGTCGGGCGTCGTCGAGGCCGTCGCCGCGGACGTGGACGGCCTCGCCGTAGGCGATGAGGTCTTCGGTCTTCTGCGTTTTCCCAGCTTCGACGGCAGCGCATACGCCGAGTACGTGGCCGCGCCTGCTTCGGACCTCGCACGCAAGCCGGCCGGCATCGACCACGTACACGCCGCCGGGGCGCCCATGGCCGGGCTGACGGCGTGGCAGTTCCTGATCGAGGTCGGACACGATCATCCCTCGCCCTTCCAGCAGGCACGGCATCGCCCGGCGGCACTCGACGCCGACACGACGGTGCTCGTCAACGGCGCCGCGGGCGGCGTGGGGCACTTCGCGCTCCAGCTGGCGAAGTGGAAGGGTGCACATGTCATCGGGGTGGCCTCGGGCGCGCATGAATCGTTCCTGGGCGAACTCGGCGTCGACCAGTTCATCGACTACACCAAGAGTCGTCCTGAGGAACTCGTGCACGACGTCGACCTCGTTCTCGACACCGTCGGTGGCCCCGACAGCAAGCGCTTCTTGCGCACGCTCAAGCGCGGCGGCGCCCAGTTCCCCGTGCTCCCCGGGGACTTCGACGAAGAAGAGACCGCGAAGCTGGGCGTCACGGTCTCGAGCGCCCAGGTCCGCTCGAACGGCGCGCAGCTCGCCGAACTGGGGCGCCTGCTCGAGGCGGGCACGGTTCGCGTCGCGATCGACAGCACGTTTGCGCTCGCGGATGCCCGAGCCGCGCACGAACGCGCCGCCCGAGGGCACATCCAGGGCAAGATCGTGCTCACGGTCGCCTAGGAACGAGCCGTTTCACCGCCGCGTCCGGCGTCCGTCAGCGGGGCGCGCCGGGGGCCGTCGAGACGCCGATGCGGAGAGCCTTGGAGCGCCTCCGGCGGCCAGGCGGCCGCGATGTTCGCTACGGCGAACCGAGCGGACCCGTGCGGTCGGCTCGGTTCGCCGCAAAAAATCGCCGAGCCGGTCGCATTCTTGACGCCGGCGGAACGGCGATATCACCGGCCGGCGCATCACCGTCGCCGGCGGCAGCGGTCCGGGGCCCTGACGGCCGAGCGGTCGGGATCGCAAGGCGGTGCGCCGTTCATGTCCCGCGCGCCCGCCAGAACCTGGCGCTCCAGCCCGTCCAGCCAACGTCGACGGAGACCAGGGCCCGGGATCCGTCCCACTGAAATTTGATCATTCCTAGACTGCCGCGACGGGAAAGTGCGAACCGCCGCTGGGTACTGTCGTCAATGCGTCGAACGGCGGGAGCGCCATGGCGGCGTGATGTGGCGGAGGCGGCCACGCAGTGTTCCGGCGCCAGGCATCGACCGGACGTGGTTCCGCTCGATCACAGGCCCCACGTCAAGCTTCCAAACGCATGGTCGGGTGCGAGAAGCGCGCCCGTCCGAGACAGGAGACGTAGTGGCACTGAAGATACCGAGACCGCGAGCCACCGTTGCCGCGTGCGCAGCAGTAACGGTGGCCGCACTTGCGGTGGGTACAGCCCTGCCGGCCACCGCCGCCGGATACACGGCGTCGGCCGGCCCGCTTGGTCCCGCGGTCAGCCTGACCGGCGCCGACGGCCAGCAGAGCCTGATCGACGTCAAGGTGGCCGGGAACGGCACGGCATTCGCCCTCTGGCGCAACAAGGCGGCTGGCGCCGCTACTTGGGACATTCAGGCCGCCGTCAAGCCCGCGGGCAGCGACACGTGGGCTGCTCCCCACACTCTGTTCGCGAGCGGTAACGCGACCGCACCGGCCGTGCTGGCAGTGACCGCCGACGGGCACGCCGTGGTGGCCTGGACGACCGGGAGCGGCAATGACGGCTCGCTGGCCAACGTCTCCGTCGGCTGGGACCCGGCGACGGGCCTGTGGTCGGATCCGATCACGCTCGCAGGCTATGACGGATTGGACCTGTCGATGCCCCGGCTGGCCGCGGCGGCAGACGGCACCGTCACCGCCGTATGGGACCAGGGTGACGGATACTGGAACTACGAGTTGATGACCGCCACGCTCGCCCCCGGCGCGACGGCCTGGTCGGCGCCTGACCGTCTGGCGTCCTTCTCCAGCGGCGCCGTCTGGGATATCGCACTTGCCGTGGCTCCCGACGGGGCGGCCACTACGGTCTGGGACGCCTACGACAGGTTCAATGACGTCCACGTCGTCTCCACCGTCACCCGGGCCACTGCCGACGGCGACTGGAGCAGCCCAGCCGTCGTGCCGGGTACGGACGCCAAGTCCAGCGACGTGGGGGTGTCGGTGACGGCCAAGGGGGCTACCACCGTGCTGTGGCAGAGCGCCTCGGCCAACGGGGTCGAGAATCTGAAGTCCGTCAGCAGGCCTTCCGCGACCGGCAGTTGGGGATCTGTCCAGACCGCCGTGCCGTCCCTCCAGGACAACGACGACAGCGGTCCACTCACGGCCCCCAACGGTGACGTCACCTATGTGTGGGCCGGCTGGACCAGCAGCGCAGGCATGCCGATCGTCCAGGCCGTCACCCGAAGCGCGAGCACGGGCACCTGGTCCGCGCCGAAGACGCTCTCCACCGGCTACGTCGACTGGCAGGTGGACGCGTCCATCGGCGCGGACGGGACCGTACAGGTCGTGTGGCCGCAGACCCCCGGCATCGACAACGGCAACGACCATTACCTGGAGTGGGCCGTCCGCGCCGGCGGCACATGGAGCAAGGCCACCGCACTCAACGCCACGCCGGTCGCCGACGTCCCCGACATGGATGCCCTGACGGGCGAAGTGGCGGCCGGACCGGACGGCCGGGCCACCGTGGTGGGACGGACGGCCGTCTACGTCCCCGGGTCCTCCGACCGCTACACCTCCCAGGTGTGGGGCCGGTCGCAGGCCCTGCTGACCCAGCCGGACATCACTACGAAGGCCACGGTGACCGGGACCGCCCGTACCGGGTCCAAGCTGACGTGCTCCGCGGCCTGGTCCGGCTACCACGCGACCGGCGCATGGTCATGGTTGCGTGACGGCAGGACCATCTCCGGTGCCACTGGCACGACCCGCACCCTGACCTCGGACGACTACACCCACAAGATCTCGTGCAAGGTCACGGTCAGCAACGGCGCGGGTTCGGTCAACTCCACGTCATCAGCCGTCACGGTCGCCGTCGGCCCTGCCTTGAAGGCCACCGAGGCGCCCTCCCGCAGCGGCACCGCCAAGGTCGGTTACAGGCTGACGGCTGCGCACGGCACCTGGTCGCCGACAGCCACCTCGTACTCCTACTCCTGGAAACGCAACGGCAAGGCCATCACCGGTGCCACCAAGCCCACCTACGTCCTGGTGAAGGCCGACAAGGGCCAGAAGATCACCGTGAAGGTGACCGCGCACCGCCACGGCTGGACCGACGGATCGGCCACCACCACATCGGTCACGGTGCACTGAGGAGACACGCGCCCCAGCGGCCCCCACGCCGAACTGGTCGGCGGGCCACTGGAGTGCCTGCCGCTCGACATCACACCCCGGACGTACACCCCAGGTGTGATGCAGTGTTGGACAGCGGTCAGGGGCAGACCCTGGCCGCGCACGAACGCTTGAAGCAGGTCGCCGCAGTGATGCCGACGGGCACGCCTGCTCGGCCGTTCATCGACGCCCTGACCGAACTGGTCCAGAAGCAGGCAGACACCACCGGCTCCTGCACCGCCGGGCGGAGATCCTGGAGCGGCACTTGTGAAGTTGCGGACCGCTGTCGATCCGGCCACGTCCCGTTCGACGTCATGATGTGCGGCGCGCCTCGCCGCACGATGACGCGACAGGACCTGACGAGGAAACACGTGGATCAACTGCTGAGAGTCATGAACTTCAACGTCTCGGGTGACGGCATCGGTGCTGGTGAGCACCAGAGTCTCGAGAGACCGTTCGGCCACGACCATCCCGAGAGGCTGTTCGCCTGGGCCGGAGCCACGGCGAGCTGGCCCATGCGCACCGATCCCGGAGGGAGCCGGGGCCTCGACGACTACTTCACGCGAGACTTCGCACGCAACATCGGTGCCGAGATCATGGGCCGCAACAAGTTCGGGCCCCAGCGCGGGCCCTGGCAGGACTATGAGTGGCGCGGCTGGTGGGGGGAGGAGCCCCCGTTCCGCACGCCGGTGTTCGTCATGACCCACCACGAGCGTCCGTCGTTCACGCTCTCCGACACCACGTTCCACTTCGTCGACGGCGACCCGGCCACGGTCCTCGAACGGGCTCGGGAAGCGGCGCAGGGCAAGGACGTCCGACTCGGCGGCGGGGTCACCACCATCCGGCAGTTCCTTGACGCTGACCTCGTCGACACCCTGCATGTGGCGGTCTCGCCGGTAAAGCTCGGATCCGGCCTACGACTCTGGGAGTCCCCCGATGAGCTGCTCGACCGGTACCGCCTGGAGGTCGTGCCCAGCCCGAGCGGCGTGACGCACCACCTGTTCTGGCGAAGGTGACGCGAGGGCATCGACTTCAGCGCGGCCAGGATGCTGGCGGTGCCCTTGCGGCGGTGGTTGACGCCCCACAGCCGGTCGGGCCTGCCCTGCTTCGCCCCGCAGGAGCCCGCGGGCGCCCGAACTCGTCGAAGGCGAAGGCGAAGGCGAAGGCGAAGGCGAAGGCGAAGGCGAAGGCGAAGGCGAAGACGCGGTCGGGGAGGCGGTCCAGCACCTGCTCGATACGGTCGGGCTCAGCGTCGCGATCCGGGTCGGCGATTCCTTCCAGGTCTTGGTGCGCCGGAAGGTGATGCCGCGGCGCAACAGCAGGCAACCGTAAGGTCCCGGCCGATGCGGATGATGCGTCCGTGCACTTTCGGCAGGTAGGCGGCGAGTTTACGGATCGACCAGCAGGTGAAGCGCTGGCCGATCTCACCGCCCATCCAACCGCCACGACCGCCAACCCGGCGAACCTGCGCGGTCACAGCACTAGACGCGGTCCTGGAAGACGCAGCCCCACACGTGGGTGCCCGCGACGCTGCCGTCGGCGCGCGCCGCCTCCAGCGTGTAGAAGTGCGCGGTCCCCCGCGCGGCCGTGGTGTCCGTGTAGGCACGGGTCTGCGTCGGCAGCAGTCCGGCGTGCAGCGGCTCGTACGTCTTCGTGGCTGCGTTCCACCGGCTGACCCGGTAGCCCGCGACGGTGTCGCACTCAGCTGTCCTGTCGCACCGCCAGCTGATGGACGGCCCGTCCTCGTTGGGTCCGCCGATCACGGTGCCGTAGCCCATGCTGCCGAGGTCCCAGTCCCGGGTGACCGTCACGGACGGCCGGACGTCCAGCTCGGTGGCCTCGACGACCGTGACCTTCGGGTCGCTCGGGGGCAGCGCGTTGTCCCAGCGGTCCCTGGCGACGACCGCGAACACGTACGTCTCGCCGTCCGGCAGGTCGCCGCAGAGGACCGCGAGCGGGTCGCTCGTGCCCTCCCGGCAGGCGGTGGAGCTGAGCCACTTGACCGTGCCGTCGGCCTGCCGGGCGCCGGTCCAGGCCGCGTAGCGCTCGACGTCGTCCTCGGTCGAGGCCGCCCAGCTCACCAGCACGCCGTCGGCGCGCGGGGCGGCCTTCACGCCGGTGACCGGGCCGGGCGCGACGCGGTCGCCGGTGCGGACGACCAGCGGTGCGGACAGGGCCGACTCGTTGCCGGCCGGGTCCACCGCCGCGACCGCGTACGTCACATACGTGCCCGCGGGCATGTCCAGGTCGTGGCAGATGCCGCCGCTGCTGGTCTCGTCGCTCTCCTCGGCGCAGATCACGCGGGTGAGAGCGGCCGGGTCGAGGGTCTTGCCGGGCGAGCGGTAGACGCGGTAGGTCCCGCCGTTGTCGAAGTCCTCGTAGAAGCCGTCGGGCTGCTGCCAGTACACGTCGGTGTAGCCGCCGCGGACGACGGAGCCGAGGGAGGTCGGGGACCTCGGCGGCGTCCGGTCGACGCCGTCGCCGGTGACGGCGGTGTACGCGGACGGGTTGCCGAGCGCGTCGAGGGCGCGGACGCGGTAGTACCGGGCGGTGTTCACGGGTGCGTCGGTGCGGTACGACGTCGTGGTCGTCGTGCCCAGCAGCTCGAACGGGCCGGTGGCCGCGGAGGCGGCGTACACCTCGTACCTCGCGGCGTCGGCGACCCCCTGCCAGGCCAGGGTGGCCCACCACGCGTCGCCGACGACCGTGAGACCGGTCGGCGCGGCCGGGCCGGTGCGGTCCACGGTCACAGCGGTGGCGTCGAGGCTGCCGGCGGACTCGCGGCCCGCCCTGTCGACGGCGCGGACCTCGTACAGGAAGGTCTGGCCCGTGGCGGGCGTCGCGTCCACGAAGGACGGGGAGGCGAGCAGCGACGAGCCGCTGACCCTCGCCCACTGGGTGGTGCTCAGCCGGCGGTACACGCGGTAACCGGCGAGGTCCATCTCCTTGTTCGCGGCCCAGCGCAGGGTGGTCTTCGTGGTGTCCCGGTTGTACGCGGCGGTGACGCCGGTCGGGGTGAGCGGCCTGACCGTGTCGACGGCGGCCTCGGTGCGCGGGGCGTAGGTGAACCTGGCGTGGGCGAGGCCGGTCCAGGCAACGTAGTCCACGCGGATCGTGTGCTTGCCGGCCGGGATGGTCAGGTCGACGGTCTTGCGGGCGGTGGTGGAGACGTTCTTCCACAGGTCGATCTTCCGCACGCCGTCGACGTAGACGCGCATGCCGTCCTGCGTGGCGGCGGCCAGCCGGAAGGGGCCGCCGGAGCCGAAGTCCCGGGTGAGGGACCAGCGGACGGAGAAGTCGTCCTTGGGCAGCGTGACGCCGGTCGGGTCGCCGTACCCGTAGTTCTCGTCGATGGCCACGTCGCAGGCGGTCAGTTTCGGCGTGCCGCTGAAGGTGGAGTTGCCGAAGTACTGCGCCCTCCAGACCGGAGAGGTGCAGGTGACGGCCGCGGAGGCCGGGGCGGCGGTGATCAGGCCGCCGGTGGCGGCGAGGGCGGCCGTCGCGGCCAGCGCGATCAGCCGGGTACGAGTCATCACAGAGAGTGGGGCCCCTTGGAAACAGGTGGAACACGTGACACCTGTGTGACCCATGAGGTGGGGGCAGGGTTGCCCTGCCCCTCACCTTTTTCACGGATCCTCGCCACAAAGTGGTCACGAAGCCCCGCTCCAGCTCGGGGCCGCGTACGGCAGCGTGAATCTCCCGGTCCGGGCCATGGGAGTCGTGCGACGATTGGCCGGCCAGCAGAGAGTCACGAGCGGGAACGGCTGATGGAGTACGTCAATCTGGATGCGCAGGTCGGCGACCTGTCAGGAGTCCTTGATCCCACACAGCGCAAGGCGCGCCGCGAGTACGAGAACCGCGTCAACGCCCTCCTGGCGGCTACAGCCGGACCATGACCACTCTCAGCGGCACTTTCTGTACCGCAACTCCTCGCACCCGTGCTCGCGGTGCCCGTGACTGCCCGTCATTCCCCGTGGTTGCCCACTACGGCGTGTTGTGAAAGTGCTGGTCACAGCGTCTCGTTGAGGACTGTGGCCAGCACGGTCGCTTCTGTGGCGGCAAGCGGCCGGTCAGTTCACCAGCAGGTCGATCACTCCCGTCAGGTCCTCCTCGCCGCTGCCCTCGGCCAGGCGGCGGCGCATCAGCTCGAAGTACGGGCTGAGCAGTTCCGGGCTGACACCCTGCTGCTCGGCGGTGCTCAGGAAGGTAGGCGTGCCAGCCACCTGCATGGCGAGGTCGGAGACGACGCCCTTGGTGTAGTCGCCGCTCCGCAACTGGTCGGCGGTCTGGTGAACTGCCGGGGCCATCGCGACGAGCCAGTCGGCGAGCAGCGGGGCGAGCGCCGCGGGGTCGATGTTCTCCTTGCGGATCAGGGCGAAGGCGTGCGCGGCGCCGGCGAACATCCCGTACATGGCGCTGAGAAGGGCCACGTCGTGGAGGGCCGCGAAGCCCGCGTCCTCGCCGACGTAGGTAGTGCCGGCCGGGACGCTCAGGGTCTCCTGGTGCCGTTCGAACAGCTCCCGCGAGCCGCTGTAGAAGACGTAGCCGCCGGTTTCCGGGACGCCGATCATCGGAGGGACGGCCATGATTCCGCCGTCCAGGTAGCGGGCGCCCCGCTCGCGCGCCCACTCTGCGCGGGCGCGGGCCTGGGCGGGGGTGCTGGTGGTCAGGTTGACCAGGTCCCTGTCGTCCAGGTCGACGTCGGCCAGCACCTCATCGACCGAGGTGTCGTCCAACAGGCAAAGGAGGATGAGGGTGTTCGCTGCGACCGCCTCAGCGGCGGTGTCCGCGACCCTTGCGCCCTCGGTGGCGAGCGCTGCGGCGCGGGCTGGGGTGCGGTTCCAGACGGTGAGTGGGTGGCCGGCGGCCAGCCAGGTGCGGGCCAGCGCGGTGCCCATCGCGCCGAGGCCGAGCATCGTGACGGGAGTCTTCTCAACAGTGTTCTGTGTCATGCCGATTAGGCTGGTGACAGGTCCGGAGGTGATCAAGTACGCACTTGGTAGTGGGTGGTTACCTCGGGGTAAGCAAGCACGTCAGAAGGGTGGGGCATGACGACGCTGAACCGGCCGGGCACACCAGACGGACACGTCTGCGGGATCGACACCGCGATGGAGGTGATCGGCGGCAAGTGGAAGGTGCTGATCCTCTGGGCGCTCCACGAGCGTCCCCACCGTCGCTTCGGCGACTTGCGTCGACTGCTTCCGGGGATCACCGAGAAGGTGCTGGCCTCTCACCTACGTGAGTTGGAAGCGGACGGCGTCGTGCACCGCGTCTCCTACGACGAGGTGCCGCCGCGCGTCGAGTACTCGCTGACCGAGGACGGCATGCGCCTCAACGACGCCCTTCAGCCGCTGGCCGCCTGGGGCCGCGAGCGGCCGAGCATTCGACGGCAAGAGGAGAAGGCGGGCCAGGGTCTGTTGTGAACGTGCTGGTCACAGCCACTCGTTGATGGCCGCGACCAGCACGGTGGCTTCGTAGCGGACGGCGAGTTTGTCGTGTCGAGTGACCACCGCCCGGTGGTCTTCGTGGTCAGCCCGCCGCGGGAGCGCCGGAGGCCGTGGTCGTCCGGCTCGGGGTCGATGCCGCCGGGAGGCTCTTTCTGGAGATCCCCTTTGCGGGCGCCCGCGGCGTGCTGATGGGCGCGGCAGACGGTGGAGTCCACGCTGACGTCCCAGGTGATCAAGCCCTTCGTGTCGGCCTCGGTCTGGAGCTGTTCCAGGATCCGCTTCCACGTCCCGTTCCCGTTGCGCTGCCATCGCCGGAACAGGTCGTAGACCCGGTCCCACGGGCCGTATCGGCGGCCGCCGATCTGGACCAGGCGGCAGCTGATCGACGGCATACGGTGGCGTACCCGCACCGGAACGCCCTGGCGAGACGTGCCCGAGCCTTCGGTTGGTCAGCCTGCTGCCGGGCTCTGCGGTACCTGCGCTCGTATGAACCCGTGGCTCCGCTCCACTTTCGCCACATGCAGCGTGTAGCTCTGGTACCACTCGACTTGCCCACGCTTTTGCGCCGCGCGGTGCTCGGCGTTGCTCCGCCACTCCATGAGGGCGTCGGCGTCACGGAAGTACCCGACGGTGATGGACAGCCCCCCGGGAGTCTGAGCGTGGTCCATCCCCAGAAACCCAGGGACGTCCTTCACCAGGTCTTCCATGCGTGCGTTGGTCTCGCTGTAGCCGCTCTGGTCCTGGGTTCGCACCGCAGTGAAGACAGCCGCGTAGTAGGGGGGTTCATAGGCTTCGACGGGCGAGACAGGCGCTTCGGAGTGATTGCTCATGACGCCACCGTAGGGCGGGATGCGCCCAACGAGCCGGCGTCTTTCCTGAAGGGGATCCATAAGGGATCCGGCTCTTGACCAAAGCTGGCTGAGCTGACGTTCTCCGGCCACCTGGCGGCTGGCCTGGCCTCGCGCCCCAGGTCGGCTGGTCTGTTCGGCTTGGGCTCGGATGTGGGCGCAGACGATAGGATTCGGCGCCGGTTTGGATGATCGCGCCGTTGAAGGTCAGGCGGTCGACGATGGCCGCGCAGAGGCGGAGGTCGGTGAAGGCCTTGATCCAGCCGCCAAGTTCGTCGATACAAGGAAGAGCGACACGGCCGTGGCGGGCGATGGTCTTCGACAAGTGCTTGTCGTCGCACTCGCAGGTGGCGAGGGGTGATGGTCCGGGGTCGATGCCGGGGTTCGCGCCGAAGCCAAAGGCCTGCAGGGACTTGTCCCTCGGGAAGGCCGCGACCCGGGTCCGGCGTTCGGACCGGCGTTCGGACCGGCGGCGGGCCCGGTCGTCGCGCTCGGCCGTCAGCAGCTCGGCGAGGAGACCGCCGTAGGACATCTGGTCGCGGCAGGCGCCGTGGGACATCTCCTTGAACTGCTGGCGGATGGTGGGCAGCCGCAGCATGCGGCATGCCTGGCCGATGGAGGCGGGGGCGGCTTCTCCGGTCAGGCGTTCGTGGCTGGTGACCTCGATGCGGCCGTCGAAGACGATCAGGTCGTTGGCGTGCAGCAGCACCCGCAGCTGGCGGACGATGAACCACACTGGCACCGAGTAGGCGTCACCGCGGCCGCGGACGTGGACGCGGACGCGGACGCGGACGTCGACCTCACCGAAGCGGTCGACGCCCGGGGTGACCGGGCGTCCGGTCTCGAACGGCTCGGTCGGCAGTGGCTTGAGGAGGGACTGCTCGGCGGCGAAGTACTCGCCGACGGTGCGGGTCCGCGACCGCAGCCTACGGACGTCGTCGGCCAGGTCCCACTGGTCGACCATCGCGTTGTCGACCGAGCTGCTGACGAACGAGTCTCAGTCGACAAGGTCTCTCGCTTCGTAGCTGGCCAGCCCCATGGCAAGCAGGGGTGGTACCAGTGCGTTCAGATACCACGCCATGTCAGTCAGGGCTGGTGCTCCGGAGAGCCTTCGCCGGTCGATCGTCGGGCTGAAGGAACAGTGCGATCGGCCAGCATGAAAAAGTAGCTGGCCACCGGTTTCCGCAGTTGAGTGATAGATGCAGACGCCGACGTGGTAGTCGATGTTGTCCGGTGAATCCACCACGGTCAGGACCTCGGCTGCCTGGTCGGTTGAAGCCGACTGCCAGTCGAACAGGTCGTCGTTGTTGACCATGTAGGAGATACCAAGCGGTTCCTGCAGCGACCACCCCTCACCAGCCAGAGCTCGCACCACGGCGTCTACCGTGACGGCACGCGCGAACACGAGATCGATGTCGGCGGTCCTGGACATTCGCGGCTCCTGCGGTGGGGTTGATCGGTGTCGGAAGCGTTCCACGTGTTGGCATCGGTCATGGAGGGAAGAGCACTCGTTTCTTCTGGAGCGCGAAGCCGGCTCGGCCGAAAGACGTTTGGTGCGGAAGTAGGCGCGAACTCGCTGGTAACTTCCAGTGGTCGTCCAGGCAGGGCCTGTACTCGTCGAGGACGGAGGGCGGCCCTGCCACTGGCCGTGGAAGAGGTCTTCCGGGGTGGCGGCGTCAGCGAGGACCTCACCGCCCAGCCGCTGGCCGCGCGGGACGGGGCGACGCGTGCCGCCATCGCGGAGGTCGCGGCGCGTTTGATACCGCGGCCATGACCGAGCTCTGGGACGCGGCGCTCAGCGCTCCCGGATGGGATCGCCCTTCGGTCTGGTTCCACGGCGACTTCCACACCGGCAACCTGCTGACCGTCGACGGCCGTCTCAGCGCGGTCATCGACTTCGGCGGGCTCGGCATCGGCGACCCGGCCTGCGACCTGACCATCGCCTTCACCCTGATGTCGGCCGGTCCCCGAGCGGCCTTCCGCGCCGCGCTCGGCGTGAACGACGCCACCTGGACCCGAGGTCGTGGCTGGGCCTTGGCCACGGGGCCCTGAACGCTCACATCTCCCATGCCGCCGTCAACCCCAGGGTCGCCGCGCAGACCACCCGTCAGATCACCGAGGGCCTCATCGGCTAGGCACTGTTCTCGGATCATGTGCGGAGCCAGATCACGAGGGCTGCGAGGGTGAGGTGCCGAGGCAGATGGAGGCACGTGCCGTTCGCACGGTGGCTACTGCTGCTCCCACTGTTCCTTGGTGATCTCGTACCGCACGCCCCCGAGCTCGGAGCCCTCGATCATCTGCATGTCGGGGGGAGTGGGGATGGTCTCCGCGAGCGTCATTTCGAGCTTCTTCATGATGTTGCGCGAACCGTGGTTCACGACCATCGTCTCAGCCCAGACCATGCGTATACCGAGCCCTGTGAACGCCTTGCCCAGCAAAGCCCGCGAGCCTTCGGTGGCATAGCCCTTGCCCCAAGCCGCCTGCCGCAGCCGGTAGCCGAGTTCGACCTCGTCCAGCGGGCCCTCGGGCTCGGGACGCAGGCAGAACCAGCCGATGAACGCGCCGCCGTCCTTCTCGTGCGCGGCGAACAGTCCAAGATTGCCGCGCCACTTCTCGTAGCCGGCGATGATGTTCGGCAGGTGGCGCTCGCGGACAATCTCCGGGGCGGTCGGATCGCCCCCGGTCAGATAGCGCATCACCGCGGCGTCGCTGTCCAACTCGATCAGCAGGTCCGCGTCGTCGGCAGTGAAGCGGCGCAGGGTCAGGCGCTCGGTTTCCAGGTAGGTGTCCACAGAGTTGATCATGCCGAAAGCAGGGCGGGCAGTTCAACAGCTTTACGCGGATGCTGGCGAACCTCGAGATGCTGCCGTGGAATCCGCGCGGAGGTCGACACCGCGGTGGGGCCGCTTGCGGACCTCAGCCGTGGTGGGCGCTTGACCGTTTTCCCAGCCCTCGGTGCCCGGCCTTCGCCCCGCTCCTCGCCGAACCCGCGCAGGACCATTGCTCGACGCCGCACACGAGCAGCACGACGGCCCGATCGGCTCACCGCGTTGGTGAAGAACCGCCTCAAACGGATGCAGTACCTACCCGGCCTCATCGACGGCCTCATCGCCAAGACCGGCCTCGACTTCCAACCGCCGTGACCTCAGCCGTTGGAGATCTCCAGCCGAGGTTCTCGCGGAGATCCGCATGAGCCCGTCTGCTTCCGGCGTCGGGGATGGTGCCCGCATAGATGAACGGCCACCGGCTGATCTTGGAAGTGTCCAAGCCTCGAAGAAGATCAGCACGATGACCGCACCGGACCGTCGAACTCGCCATTCCCAAGCTGAGGCAGGGCAGTTACTTCCCGCACTGGCTCCTCGAACGGCGCCGCCGGGCCGAACAGGCTCTGATCTCAGTGGTGGCCAACCGTCCACCTGCTCGGTGTCTCCACGCGCCGGGTCGAGAAGCTCGCCGAGTCCCTCGGCGTCACGCAGCTGTCGAAATCCCAGGTCAGTGCGATGGCCAAGCATCTGGACGAGCAGGTTGCCGCGTTCCGCAGCCGGCCCCTTGACGCCGGCCCCTTGACGCCGGGCCCTACGCCTTCGTCTGGGTCGATGCGCTGACCCAGAAGGTCCGCGAGGGCGGCCGCATCATCAACGTCCCACGCGCTGATCGCGGTCGGCGTCAACGACGACGGGCGCCGCGAGATCCTCGGCATCGACGTCGCCACCGCCGAGGACGCCGCCGGCCGGCTCGCCTTCCTGCGCTCCCTGACCGCCCGCGGCCTGTCCGGCGTCCAGCTCGTCGTCTCCGACGCCCACGCCGGCCTGGTCAGCGCGATCGGTGCTGTGCTGCCCGGCGCTTCGTGGCAGCGGTGCCGCACCCTCCCCCACGCCCTGAACGGGCGTGGGCGGTGCCCCCATGGCCCGCGCGTTGCCGAGCCGGGTGCCCAAGTCCGCCCAGCCGTGGGTGGCCACGCTGCTGCGGACGCCTGGTCGGCCCGCCATCTCGCCTGGTCGGCAGGAGAGTTGGGCGACACGGAAGCGGCGCAGCGGTACGGCGCGCTGGCCGACGAGGTCGCCCAGGCATTCCGCGGCCGCTACGTCCTGCCGTCGGCAGCATGACCAGCGACAGCCCCACCGCGTACTCCGTCGCCCTGGCCTTCGGTCTGCTCGACGATCCCGCGCAGCGCCAGTACGCCGGTGACCGGCTCGCCGCCCTGGTCCTGGAGGACGACGCCCGCATCGCGACCGGCTTCGTGGGTACGCCGCTGATCTGCGACGCGCTCACCGAAACCGGCCACCTCGACGTCGCCTACCGGCTGCTCACGCAGACCGAGTGCCCGTCGTGGCTCTACCCGGTCACCCAGGGGGCGACGACCATCTGGGAGCGCTGGGACAGCCTGCGCCCCGACGGCACCCGTTCCCACGCCGACTGCCGCCCTCGACGACGCGGCCCGCAAACGGCACTTCACCTGGGACGGCACCTGGTACGCGTCCTTCGACGACTACTCGGTCGACACGATCAAGGACGTCAGCGGCGGCGGCGTCGCGTACTGGAACATCTCGGTCAACGGCACCTCCACGCCGGTCGGCGGCTGCCAGTTCAAGCTGAACGCCGGGGACAAGGTGGCGTTCACCTGGACGGCGTTCTGACCGGTCCATCGGGCCGGCGGGGAAGTGGACGTGCCTCGGCCGCCGTCACCGGCTCCCCGGTCCGAACACCCTGCAGGACATGGGTCAGCACCTCCGCCCCGCGCACCACCCGCGGACCGGGGCGGTTGAAGTAGGACGGCCCGTCCAGGTTCCAGGCTCAGGACACGGGTGTCGGCGTCGAGGAGGCGTACGGTCCGGCTGACCTTGTCGTAGGAGACGGCGCACACGTCGCAGAGGTCCTGGGTGAGGACGACGTCGGGGCGGGCCGCGAGTGCCTTGGTGTCCAGGGTGTAGAGCGATGACCCGGAGTGTGCCGATCCGCCGACGGCGTCAGAGATCTCCTGGCTGGTCAGCCTGGCCTGGCCGCGACCCTACGACCCCGTCGCCGCCGTCAGGCGCCCCAGCGCACCGCGATCGTGTCGCCGACCCCCACGGTCGTCTCCCGCGCGGCGGTGGCGAAGGCCGAGCCGTCGATGCTGACCTTCCAGGTGCTCGAGCCGCTGTCCGCCGTGCCGTTGAGGGAGGTGACGGCGCCCGTGCCGGACGACGGGGTCACGGCGGTCACAGGAAGTCGACCGGTGTCTTGCCCTGGGAGGTGAGGAAGTCGCCGGTCTGCGGGTTGACACCGCAGGCGTTGAGGCCGGAGACGGCCCAGCCGTTGGAGTCGGTGTTGACGCCGAACAGGGCGTTGAAGGCCCCACTGCTCGCGACCAGCTTGCTCTTGAGGAACGCCTTGCCCCAAGCTGCGCGGCATCGTCGACTTCCTCGACCACGGCGGCAAGGACGGCGAGGGCCGCACGCTCGACGACTGGACCGGCATCGGCGCCGCCTACGCCGCGGACGGCTCCCTCGGCAAGGCCGCGCTGCTCGCCGAGTCCGTCGGCCGCGACCCGCGTGACTTCGCCGGTCACAACCTCATCGGCGCGCTCGACAAGGCCGTATGCACGAAGGCGAGCACGGCCCCCGACCGTTCCTGCGCCGCCCAGGGCGCCTACACCTACGCCCCCTCCGTGTTCTCCCAATCCCTTGCCGTCGTCGCGCAGTTGCGCGCGGGGGAGAAGGCAGAGGAGCCGCTCGCCTATCTGGCGAGCCTCCAGCAGGACAGCGGGGCTGGGCCGAGTCTGATCCCCTCCACGAACGACTCCGACGTCGACTCCACCGCCATCGCCGCCATGGCCCTCGACCTGGCCGGCGGCGACCAGGCTGACAAGGCTGTGGACAAGGCCCTCGCGTGGCTCGCCGGCAAGCAGTTGCCGGATGGTGGTTTCCCGGGCGCGGCGGGCGACTCCGTCAACTCGGCCGCCCTCGCCGTCCAGGGCCTGTCGCTGGACGCTGCCACGTACGCCGACGAGATCGGCAGGGCGCGGAGGTTCCTGGCCTCGCAGCAGAATTCCGACGGCGGGTTCAACGTGGCCAAGGAGGGACAGTGCGGCTCCGACCTGCGGGCGTCCGCCCAGGCGGTCGGCGGTTCGGCCGGCATCTCCTTCGCCGAGCTGGAGCGGAGCCTCGCCGGTACCTCACGGCAGCCGACGCCGAGCCCGCGTCCGAGCGGCAGCGCGCCAAGCATCGCGGTAGGTCCACAGCATCCGCCCGCCACGGCCGGGACCCTTGGTGACGTCGGCCGACCGTGGCAGGCGAGCCCATCGCGGGGGTCGCCCAGGTCCTCGCCGGGGGACCACGTATGTGTGGCTGAAGGTCCCTTCAGATCCTTCAGCGGCTCTTCAGCGCCCCTGCGCAATGGTGTTCCCGTTCTGCACGGGCGTGGCGTGCGCAGCGGAGCAGTCCGCGGCAGCCTCTACCCCTTTGGGGAGAAGCCTGTGACGCTGGCACGGCGTGCGCATCTGCGTATCCGTCTGAGGCGGCGGGTCGCGTGGCGGCGACGGCACCGGCACGTTCTTGCGTCGTGACGCACGAATTGACGCACGGGCTGAGGCTTCATCAGGTACCTGAAGCGACGACGGCCATCGTCCGGTGCGGAGACCGCATGGCGACGGCGTTGTGCCGATCTTGGAGATCGATCAGGCCGCGGCCGTTGCGGTGCGCCACCTCCGACAACGACTGCCGCGGCCGTCGCCGCGGGCCGGTGTCACCAGCCCGTCATCAGCAGGTGGTTGAGGAGCAGCGCGAGCAGGGCCTGGGCGGTGAGCCAGGCGCGAGGGCGGGTGAGGAAGGCGCAGGCCGGGAGCAGCCACATCGCGAAGGGGAGCCAGATGCGTTCCGTCTCGGCCTTGCTCATGCCGGACAGGTCGGCGACCAGCAGGGCGAGCAGGGCGGCGGCCACGGGGAACGCGAGGTGAACGGCGCCGCGTTCCGGTGAGCCCTTCCGCAGCAGGACGGTCCCCGTCCGCCGCAGGCCAGCGGCCGTCGCCAGGCCGGTGATGAGCACGGTGCAGGCGAGGTTGGCCCACACCCAGTAGCCGTAGGGGCGGGTACCGCCCGCGCCCTGGTAGTAGCGGGTGACCAGCAGGCGGTACGCCTCCCACCAGTCGAATCCGGCGAGCGTGAACGCCGTCGGCACGACGGCCGCCCCGGCGAGCAGCGCCGCGATCAGCGCGGGGCGCTGCCGGACCCGGTGCCGGCCGAGCAGCAGCACCGCCGCGCCGATGAGTGCGAAGAGCGTGAGGCCGTAGGAGAGATAGCAGGTCAGGCCGAACAGCACTCCGGACGCCGCGGCTGCCGGGAGGGAACCCCGGGTGACCGCGAGCGCCAGCAGGGCCACCGCCCAGGCCGCCACCGCCGCGAAATAGGCGTCGGCGGAGGCGCCCATCCACACCGCGGCCGGAGCCAGGACCAGGAAGGGGGCCGCCCGTCGCGCCAGGCGCTCGTCGGCCAGTGCGCGGATCGCGACCAGTACCGCCACGCAGGCCGTCGCGCCGACGGTGATGCACCACATCCCCGCCCAACCGCCGCCGCGCAGGCCGATCCGGTCGAGCAGGACGAAGGTGAGGGTGGAGGCCGGTGGGTGGCCTGCGACGTGGGCGGGCCAGTTGTCGGGGGAGTGGAGCAGGATGTGGTGGGTGAAGTCGCGCAAGGTCGCCGGGATGTCGTGGAAGCGATCGATGACCTGGAGGTATTCGTTGCGGGTGGTGAGGCGGACGGCGATGCCGCGGTGCCAGCCGTCGATGAGGGCGAGGGAGAGGATCCAGGCCGTGTACGTGGCCCAGGCCAGTGGGAGCAGGGTCCGCCAGGGGAGACGGGCCGCGAGGGCGGGGCCGTAGGCCACGGTGACGGCCGCGACGAGTACCGTCGCCGGAGTGCCGGGGCCGATGTGCGGTCCCCAGGACCCCAGCACGGGAGGCCAGCCGACGAACAGGGTGTGGCGGGTGTCCTGGATGTGGCGTCCGATCAGTACGGCCGCCGTCACCAGCAGGGCGGCGGCCCCGGCGGCGTACAGGTCACGGCGGAGGCCACGGGACGGGCCGCCGGAGCGCGGGGCGCGCGGCTCGGCGGAGCTCAGGGTGCGGGTCACGTCCGGAACGCTAGGCCGACAGGGCGTTCGCACACCGCCGTCCGGGCCGGACGTCAGCGTTTCGTCATGAGTCGCACGCCCTCCACCAGGGGCGCCGCGGCCTACGGTCGGACCATGCGAGACGATCCACGGCTCCCCGCCTCCCCCGGTTTCTGGCGCAGCCCCCTGCGCGGTCCCTGGTTCACCTCGGTCCTCGGCGTCGTCCTGCTCGTCGGCATCACGGTGCTGTTCGTGACGGGTCTGGTCTCGTACGCCGCCTACAACCCGGACCTGTCGCCGGTGAATGACAAGACGCCGGACAAGGGGCTTCTCGGCTTCTACCTCTTCGCCTGGCCCACCAGCCCCCACTGGCTGTACCGGCTCAACCAGGGCGTCCACGTCACCCTCGGCATCACGCTGATCCCCGTCCTGCTGGCCAAGCTGTGGTCGGTGGTGCCGAGGCTGTTCGCGTTGCCGCCGGCCCGCTCGCTCGCCCACGCCCTGGAGCGGATCTCCCTGTTGCTGCTGGTCGGGGGCGGGCTGTTCGAGTTCGTGACCGGTGTGTTCAACGTCCAGCTGAACTACGTCTTCCCGGGCTCTTTCTACCCGCTGCACTTCTACGGGGCCTGGGTGTTCTTCGCGGCCTTCGTGGCCCACGCACTGTTGAAGACACCCACGGCCTTGCGCAATCTGCGGCACGCGCGGGAGGAACGGGACGGCCTGGTGTCCCCGCGTCCCGCTGAGCCGACCGTCTCCCGGCGCGGCGCCCTGTGGTTCGTCGGGGGCGGGTCGCTGCTGCTGTTCGCCACGACGGCGGGGCAGAACTCCGACGCCCTGCGGCGCACCGCCCTCCTCGCCCCGCACGGCTGGGCCGAGCCCGGCGGCGGCCCGAACGGATTCCAGATCAACAAGACCGCCGCGTACGCGGGCATCGACGTGGCCGAGACGGGTGCGGACGTCTGGCGGCTCCTCGTCACGGGACGCTCGGGCACGGTCCGCCTCAGCCGGGCGCAACTCGCCGAACTCTCTCTGCACAGCTCGGCGTTGCCCATCGCCTGTGTCGAGGGCTGGTCGACGTCCGACCAGTGGTGGCGCGGGGTACGGCTGCGCGACCTCGCCGCCCTCGTCGGCCACGACGGCGACCCGCCGGACGTGCTTGTCGAGTCCCTCCAGCGGCACGGGGCCTTCCGCCGGGCCGCCCTGCGCGCCAACCAGGTCGCCGACCCGCGCTCACTGCTCGCCCTGTACGTCAACGGCGAGGAACTGTCCCCCGACCACGGCTATCCCGCCCGTGTGATCGTGCCCGCCGCGCCCGGTGTGCTGAACACGAAGTGGGTGGCCCGGCTGACCTTCGGAGACCTGTGATGCGCCCGCCCCGGATCCCCCTCGGCAGCCCTTTCCAACTCCTGCTGCTCGCCGCGTCGTTCGCCCTCGCTGCCTACGCGGGGGTGCGCCTGTTCGCAGACGACTGGTTCGGTGTGGCGCTGTGGATCGTGGGGGCGGCGCTGCTGCATGACCTCGTGCTGCTGCCCCTGTACGCGGGGGCGGACCGGGCGGTCGCGGGCGGCCTCGGCGCGGCCGGCCGCCGGGAGTGGGCGATGTACGTCCGGGTCCCGGCGGCCCTGTCGGGGTTGCTCCTGCTCGTGTGGTTCCCGCTGGTCGGCGGGATGGTGGACCGGCGCTACCGGCTCGCCACGGGGCTGTCGCCGGACGGCTTCCTCGCCCGTTGGCTGCTGATCACCGCCGTCCTGTTCGGCGGTTCGGCACTGTTGTCGGCGCTGCGGCTGCGCAGGGCGGCGAAGCACCGGCCGCCGGCCGCCCAGTGACCGGCCCGCTGCCAGCCTCGCGCGTAGCGCTGCAGGGCCGGGGTGCCGAGCCGCGCCCAGGGGAAGGGGGCGCCGACGGTGGCGTGTGCGTCGGTGATGTGGACGTGAACGCGTTCGTCGACGTCCACCGGCGCGGTCTCGGCGATGAGGAGCCCGCCGGGGGCGAGCAGGGCGGCGACACGCTCCAGAAGGGTGCGCGGATCGCCACCGATGCCGACGTTTCCGTCCATGAGCAGGACGGTGCCCCAGCGCCCCTCGCCGGGCAGCGGTTCGAAGACGGAGCGCCGTAGCGCCGGGCCGCCGAGCCGCGCGGTGTGGTCGACGGCGGCGTCGCTGACGTCGATGCCGAGGGAGGTCCGGCCCCGGGCGGCGAGTTCCGCCACCAGCCGGCCCGGTCCGCAGCCGACGTCCAGCACCGTGCCCTCACACCGGTCCAGCACGTCCAGGTCGACCGCGTCCGCACGCGCGCACCACCGCTCCACCTCCAGCGGCAGCAGCCATCCGTCGTCCCGGCGCAGGAACAGCGGCCCGCGTCCGGCGCGCAGGGCGGCGGCGTAGGAGTCGGCGGCCGCCCAGGGGGGCACGGTGGTACTCATGGGCGGCCCACCGTCGTCGCGCACCGGGCCAGTCGTGCGGCGAACCGGCTGTGCGGGACCAGGGCGGCGACCGCGTGGGCGTCGGCGGCGGTGTCGACGTCCCGCAGCCACGGCAGGTCGAGCACCCGCAACCCGGCGGTGACCAGCCGCTCCCGCTGCACGGCCCCGGTCACCGGCGTCGACATGGGCACGCCCCGCAGCAGGGCCGGATCGGGCTCGGCCAGGCCGAGGGCCCAGAATCCGCCGTCCTCGGCCGGACCGAAGTACGCGTCGCACTCCGTGAAGTCCACGGTGAGCAGCTCCGGAGTCACCTGCGGGGTGTCCATGCCGATGAGCAGGGCCGGGCCGGTGCAACGCGCGAAGGCGTCTGCCAGCCGCTCGTCGAGCCCGCCCGCACACTGCGGTACGACGTCGAAGCCGGGCGGCAGCCAGGGGCCGGGCGCGCCGTCGAGGACGAGGATCCGCCGGGACGCGGGTGCGGCGGCCACGGTGCGCAGGGTGTCGGCGAGGGCCGCTTCCGCGAGCTCGGCCGCCTCCTCGGGGGTGAAGGGCGGGGTGAGCCGCGTCTTGACGCGCCCCGGCCGGGGTTCCTTGGCGATGACGAGCAAGTTGGTCACCGTGCGCTCCCCTCATGGACCGGAACTTCCTGGAGGACGCGGCTCATGTCCCGTACCGCCTGCCAGGTGCCGCGCCAGGTGCCCGTCACCTTCGAGACGCCGGTGCGCGGCAGATACGGCACGTCGTGCTCGGCGATCCGCCAGCCGGCGTCAGCGGCCCGCACCACCATCTGCAGCGGGTAACCGCTGCGCCGGTCGGTGAGGCCGAGGGCCAGCAGCGGCTCGCGGCGGGCGGCCCGCAGCGGGCCGAGGTCGTGCAGGCGCAGCCCGGTACGGTGGCGCAGCATGCGCGCGAGTGCCAGGTTGCCCGCGCGGGCGTGCGCGGGCCAGGCGCCCCGCGTACGGGGACGCCGCCGCCCGAGAACCAGGTCGGCCTCGCCGGAGCGGATCTCGTCGACGAAGGGCGCGAGGAGCGAGGGGTCGAGAGAGGCGTCGCAGTCGCAGAAGCAGACGATGTCGGCGCGGGCGGCGGCCAGTCCGGCGTGGCAGGCGGCGCCGAAGCCCCGGCGCGGCTCGTGCACGACGGTCGCGCCGAGCGCGCGGGCGATGTCCGCCGAGCCGTCGGTGGAGCCGTTGTCGACGACCAGGGCGCGCCAGCCGTTCGGGATCCGGGCGAGCACCCAGGGCAGTGCCTCGGCCTCGTTCAGGCAGGGGAGAACGACGTCGACGTCTTGCGGTGGTGGGAGGGTCACGGTTTCACCCTACGAGCGCCAATCGGGCATTTCGGTCTTCCGCTCCTTACGAAACGCGGACGTCGGGGCCGGGCGAGGGCCGGAGGGCGGCACCGGGGAGGGTGTGGTGCCAGGCTGGAGGCATGCGACAACTGCACGAGCCCCTGGGGGCACAAGCCGGGGGGCGGTCCACACGGGTCCTGGTCGTCGACGACGACCCGACCGTCTCCGAGGTCGTAGCCGGATACCTGGACCGCGCCGGGTATCTCGTGGATCGGGCGGACGACGGGCCGACGGCCCTCGTCCGTGCCGACGCGCACCGGCCGGACCTGGTCGTGCTGGACCTGATGCTGCCCGGTATGGACGGGCTGGAGGTCTGCCGGCGGCTGCGCGGCCAAGGTCCGGTGCCGGTCATCATGCTCACCGCTCGCGGCGACGAGGACGACCGCATCCTCGGCCTGGAGGTCGGCGCCGACGACTACGTGACCAAGCCCTTCAGCCCCCGGGAACTGGTCCTGCGGGTGGAGTCGGTGCTGCGCCGCTCCCGACCCGATGCGGGAACGCGTCCGCTCGGCGCGGCTGGACTCGCCCTCGACCCCACAGCCCGCCGAGCCACGAAGAACGGCGCCGAACTCGCTCTCACGCTAAGGGAGTTCGACCTGCTCTCGTTCTTCCTGCGGCATCCTGAGCGGGCATACAGCCGCGAGGACCTGATGCGCGAGGTGTGGGGCTGGGACTTCGGTGACCTGTCGACCGTCACGGTTCACGTCCGCCGGCTGCGCGGCAAGGTCGAGGACGACCCGGCCCGCCCGCGTCTGATCCAGACGGTGTGGGGTGTGGGCTACCGCTTCGAACCCGGGGGTGAGTGACGGTGCGCGACACCCTCCTCATCGCCCTGTACGCCTTCGCCGGCGCCGCCGTCACCGGCCTCGCCGGAGCGGGCGTGCTGCGGCTGATCCGGCGCCGCTCCCTCACCGCCTCGCTCACCGTGGTCGCGGCGGTCGGCGTGCTGGCCATGCTCGCGGGCACGCTCGCCGTCGCGTGGGCGATGTTCCTGTCCCCGCACGATCTGACGGTGGTGACGACCGTCGTCGCCATGGCGGCCGTGGTCTCCCTGGTCACCGCGCTGCTGCTGGGCCGCTGGGTCGTCGCCCGCAGCCGCGAACTGGCCGTCGCGGCACGCTCGTTCGGCGACGGCCGGTTCGCGGCACCGGACGTCCCGGCCACCGCCGAACTGGAGGCGCTGAGCCGTGAGTTGGCGGCCACCAGCGCGAGACTCGCCGAATCCCGCGAGCGTGAGCGGGCGTTGGAGACCTCCCGGCGGGAACTCGTCGCCTGGATCTCGCACGACCTGCGCACCCCGCTGGCCGGCCTGCGCGCGATGTCCGAAGCGCTGGAGGACGGCGTGGCCGCGGACCCCGACCGCTACCTCAAGCAGATCCGCGTCGAGGTCGAACGGCTCAACGGCATGGTCGGCGACCTCTTCGAACTCTCCCGCATCCACGCCGGCACCCTGCCTCTCACCCCCTCCCGCATCTCGCTCTACGACCTGATCGGCGACGCCCTCGCGGGCGCCGACCCCCTCGCCCGCGAACACGGCGTACGGCTGGTCGGCGACCGGGTGGAGGCGGTGCCGGTGGAGGTCGACGGCAAGGAGATGAGCCGGGTTCTGGGCAATCTGCTGGTCAACGCGATCCGCCGGACGCCCGCCGACGGCACGGTGGCGGTCGCCGCCGAGCGCTCCTTGGAGGGGGTGATGGTGTCGGTGACGGACGGCTGCGGCGGCATCCCGGAGGAGGACCTGCCGCGAGTCTTCGACACCGGCTGGCGAGGCACCGACGCCCGCACGCCCCCGGCGGGCGCGGGCCTGGGCCTCGCCATCGTGCGGGGGATCGTGGAGGCGCACCAGGGCCGGGCCACCGTACGCAACATCCCCGGCGGCTGCCGCTTCGAGGTGGTGCTGCCCGCCGCAGCTTCGTGAGGGCGGGCAGCACCACCGGTCCACCGCGGTGTTACGCGCCCCGCATCCCGGCCCGCGCGAACTCCGCCATGCCGTCCTGGAACCCGACCTCCGGCTTCCACCCGAGCCCGTCCCGCAACCGGGAGGAGTCCGCGGTGATGTGCCGGACGTCGCCCAGCCGGTACTCACCGGTGACGACCGGCTCGGGCCCGCCGTACGCGGCGGCCAGCGCCCGCGCCATCTCGCCGACGGTGTGCGGCTCGCCGCTGCCGGTGTTGTACGCCGTCAGTGCCCCCGGCGCCGACCCGGCCTCCAGTGCCAAGGCGTTGGCGGCGGCCACGTCCCGCACATGCACGAAGTCCCGCAGTTGCCGCCCGTCCTCATAGACACGCGGTGTCTCGCCCCGGCCGAGCGCGGAACGGAAGAAGGAGGCCACACCGGCGTACGGGGTGTCACGGGGCATCCGGGGCCCGTACACGTTGTGGTACCGCAACGACATGGCCGACCCGCCCGTCGACCGGGCCCAGGCGGCGGCCAGATGCTCCTGCGCGAGCTTGGTCGTGGCGTACACGTTGCGCGGATCGGCCGGGGCGTCCTCGCCGACCAGGCCGGGAACAAGGTCCTCCCCGCACAGCGGGCACAGCGGCTCGAACCGGCCCGAGCCGAGATCGCCGACGGCTCGCGGACCGGGCCGCACCACTCCGTGCCGCGTGCACTCGTACCGTCCCTCCCCGTACACCACCATCGATCCGGCCAGCACGAGACGCCGCACCCCCGCCTCCGCCATCCGGGCGAGCAGGACGGCGGTGCCCAGGTCGTTGCGGGAGACGTACTCCGCCGCGTCGGCGACCCCGTCGCCGAGCCCGACCATCGCCGCCTGATGGCACACCGCGTCGATGCCGTCGAGGGCGCGGGCGACCGCTGCCGGGTCGCGCACGTCCGCCCCGGGATCCTCCCGGACGTCGTACACGACCGGCTCGTGTCCGCGCTCCCGCAGCACGTCGACGACATGGGACCCGATGAACCCGGCACCGCCGGTGACCAGTACACGCATACGGCCACGCTAGGGCGCGGGGCGTACCGGGTCCCGTGACCCGCCGGGCACGTCACCACTCCGTAAGACGCTCCGGGCGCGTCGGACCGGGACAAAACAGACCTCCCGCGAGACGCTGCCCGCTATGGACGCATCCCCCTCCCACCGCTTCGACGACCTGACCGCGCTCTACGTCAACTGCACCCTCAAACCGTCTCCCCAGCTCAGTCACACCCAGGGGCTGGTCGACAAGAGCCGCGCGATCATGGACGCGCAGGGAGTGACGACCGATGAGATCAGGGCGGTCGACCACGACATCGCCACCGGCGTGTATCCGGACATGACCGAGCACGGCTTCGCCACCGACGAGTGGCCGGCCCTCTACGAGCGGGTGATGGCCGCCGACATCCTGGTGGTGGCCGGACCGATCTGGCTGGGCGACAACAGCTCGGTGACCAAGAAGATCATCGAGCGCCTCTACGCCTGCTCCTCGCTGCTCAACCCACAGGGCCAGTACGCCTACTACGGCCGGGTCGGCGGCTGTCTGATCACCGGCAACGAGGACGGCGTCAAGCACTGCGCGATGAACGTCCTCTACAGCCTCCAGCACCTCGGCTACACGATCCCGCCCCAGGCGGACGCCGGCTGGATCGGCGCGGCCGGCCCCGGGCCCTCCTATCTCGACCCGGGCTCGGGCGGCCCGGAGAACGACTTCACCAACCGCAACACCTCCTTCATGACCTGGAACCTCATGCACATCGCCGCGCTGCTCAAGCGTGCCGGGGGCATCCCCGCCCACGGCAACCGGCGCTCGGAGTGGGACGCGGGGTGCCGCGCGGGAGCCGACAATCCCGAACACCGCTGAGGCTGGTCCCCGGACTCACAGGTCCGTGGCGGGCCAGTCCAGCAGCCGTGCGCCGATCACCGCCGTCTGGAGCATGTACCGGTGGGCCGGGTCGGCGGCGTTGGCGCCGGTGAGCTGGTGGATGCGCTCCAGACGGTACGTCAGCGCCCGCACGCTCAGTGACAGGCGGCGGGCGGACTCGGCGGCGACGCAACCGGTGTCGAAGTACGTGGTGAGGGTGTCGAGAAGGGGCTGGGCGCCGCCCCGCGCCGAGGTGAGCGGGCCCAGGGTGTCGAGGACGAGGTCGGCCATGGCCTGCCGGTCGCGGGTGAGCACCGGGTAGACGAGCAGGTCGACGGCGCGCAGGACGGGGTCCTCCAGGCCGAGACGCTCGGCGAGTTCGAGGGTGTTGAGGGCTTCCTCGTAGGACTGGACGACGCCTCCGGGGCCTGGCTGGGGACGGCCGATGGCGATCCGGCCGCCGTCGGTGGCCGCGTGCGCCTGTTTGGCGAAGTGGGTGAGGACCTCGCCCTGGTGGCCGGGAGCGACGCACAGCAGTCGGCCGTCCTTGGTGGTGAGCAGGACGTTGCGGTCGCCGAACCGGGCGTTGACGGCCCGCTCCACCTGCCTCGGCACCGGGTCGCCCTCCTCGTAGGCGGTGGGGCCCTGTGCGACGGCGACGGCGTGTGCGTGCGAGAGGCGCAGGCCGAAGCGTTCGGCGCGTTCGGCGAGGCGGCCCAGGTCGCTGCGGCCGTAGAGGAGGTCGTCGATGAACTCGCGGCGGGCGGCCTCTTCCTGCCGTACGGCCAGCAGTTGGGCACGCTCGAAACCCTCGGCGAAGGCGTCGACGGCCTGCTGGACGGCGGCCAGTGCGCCGTCGCCGGAGCCGGGCGACGGCCAGGCCGTGCGGGCGGCGGTCAGATGGGCGCTGATCAGCGCCCGCAGTCCGTGGCCCGCCTCCGCGGCCTGTTCGCCCAGGGCGCGGCGGGAGGCGAGTTCGTCGCGGGTGAGCCGTCGGCCGGTGGCGGACACGTCGGCGAGGATGCGGTCGTAGCCGTCGAGGTAACGCTCGGGAATCTCGCCGTTCGTCATGCCTTCCCCCGGTTTCCTGACGCCTCGTTGACGGCTTTTTGACGCCGTCGGCATGCAGACCCTAATGAACACTGCCGGAGCCCGGCAATGCGCCGACGGATGTCGGTCGAGGACCATGTGGTCAGGGGAGCACGGCGGATGGTTCCGGTGCCGGACACCGGCAGGTGGCCCGCACCGGAACCGGAAGTGACACGTCCGCCGCCGGACCCGGCCATCTTTCCGGTTCCTTGAGTCCGAGGACGTATGCCATGACTGCCATGACCCTGGGCGTCGGCGCGCTCGTCGCCGTCTGCCTGCTGGCCGCACTCGTCGTCTCGCAGCTGTTCCGCAAGGTGGAACAGGGCAAGGCGCTGATCGTCTCCAAACTGCGGAAGGTCGATGTGACCTTCACTGGCCAGGTCGTGCTGCCGGTGCTGCACAAGGCCGAGGTGATGGACATCTCGGTGAAGGCGATCGAGATCATGCGGGCCGGAAAGGACGGGCTGATCTGCAAGGACAACATCCGCGCCGACATCCGCATCTCGTTCTTCGCCAAGGTCAACAAGACGCTGGAGGACGTCATCAGGGTCGCCCAGGCCGTCGGCACCGCGCGGGCCAGCGACCAGAAGACCTTGCAGGAGCTGTTCCACGCGAAGTTCTCGGAGGCGCTCAAGACCGTCGGCAAGCAGCTGGACTTCACCGACCTGTACACCAAGCGCGAGGAGCTGCGGTACCGGATCATCGAGGTCATCGGCGTCGACCTCAACGGCTACCACCTGGAGGACGCGGCGATCGACTACCTCGAGCAGACGCCGCTCACCCAGCTCGACCCCGCCAATGTGCTCGACGCGCAGGGCATCCGGAAGATCACCGAACTCACGGCCGTGGAGCATGTGCGCACCAACGAGGCGCAGCGTACGGAGGAGAAGGAGATCACCCGGCAGAACGTCGACGCCCGCGAGGCGATCCTGGAGCTGGAGCGCCGTCAGGCCGACGCGGAGATCAAACAGCGGCGGGAGATCGAGACCGTACGGGCTCGTGAGGAGGCCGAGACGGCGCGTGTGGCGGAGGAGGAGCGGCTGCGGGCGCAGGGCGCGTTCCTGAAGACCGAGGAACAGCTCGGCATCCAGCGAGAGAACCAGGCCCGCGAGGTCGCCGTGGCCGCGAAGAACCGCGAGCGGGTCATCGCCGTCGAGAACGAGCGCATCGAGAAGGACCGCCAGCTGGAGGTCATCGCCCGGGAGCGGGAGACCCAGCTGACGCGGATCGCCGCCGAGAAGGAGGTCGAGGCGGAGAAGCGGGAGATCGCCGAGGTCGTCCGGGAGCGGGTCGCGGTGGACCGTACGGTCGCCGAGCAGGAGGAGTCCATCAAGCGGCTGCGTGCCGTGGAGGAGGCCGAGCGAGAGCGGCAGGCCGTCGTCATCGCCGCGGAGGCGCAGGCGCAGGAGAACCTGGTCAAGGACATCAAGGCCGCCGAGGCCGCCGAGCAGGCCGCCACCCACCGAGCCGCCGAGGAACTCACCCTCGCCGAGGCCCGGTTGAAGACCGCCGACCTCGACGCGCGGGCCAGACTGCGGCTCGCGGAGGGCGTCCAGGCGGAGGCCGCCGCGGAGGGTCTCGCCGCGATACAGGTCCGGGACAAGGAGGCCGACGTCATCGAGAAGGTCGGCCGGGCTGAGGCCGAGGCCACCGAGGCGCGCCTGCGTGCCGAGGCGGAGGGCGTCCGTGCCAACGCGCTGGCCGAGGCCACCGCCATCGCCGAGAAGCTCAAGGCCGAGGCGGAGGGGCTGAACCAGAAGGCCGTGGCGATGGCCGCGCTCGACGAGGCGTCCCGCGGGCACGAGGAGTACCGGCTGCGGATCCAGGCGGAGAAGGAGATCCGGCTGGCCGGCCTGGAGGTGCAGCGGCAGGTCGCCGAAGCCCAGGCCACGGTCCTCGCGACCGGTCTGGAGAACGCCGACATCGACATCGTCGGCGGCGAGTCCGTCTTCTTCGACCGGCTGGTCGGGGCGATCTCGCTCGGCAAGGGCGTCGACGGGTTCGTCCAGCACTCCGAGACGGCCCAGGCCCTCGCGGCGCCTTGGCTGGACGGCACCGCGAGCTTCCCCGACGACCTCGGCCGTGCCCTCGGCCCCGTCTTCACGGCCGAGGTGCGCGACCTGACCGTCTCGGCGCTGCTCATGAAGCTCATGAGGACGGGCGGGGCGGACACCGTCGCATTCCAGCAACTGCTGAGCCGGGCGGGCGAGCTGGGAGTCGCGGACGCGTCGCTCGCCTCGCTCGCCACCGTGAACGGCAGCGGCAAGCGCTGACCGGCAGGTCCGGAGCCGCCGCACAGGGGACGGCGGCTCCGGGCCGCTCCTTGCGACTTTTGAGAGGGACCCATGACCACCGGCCTGGACACCGGTACGTACGAGGTGCTGCGCGACCGGCTCGCCGCACAGGCCGCCGAACTCGCCCGCCGTACGGAGGAGCTGAACACCCGGCGCACCGGGGAGTTCGGCTCGCTGCGGCTTGAACTGGCGGGCACCGAGCGGCTGCGCACCGACGCGGCCTGCGTTCCCCGCGACGTCGTCTCCGTCGGCGACGCACTGCTCCTCGGCTACCACACTGTCCCCGGACGGGGAGCGGAGACCACGGTGGGCGACGTGTTCGCGCTGTACGACCGCGGCCTGAAGCCACTGTCCCGGGACGCCGTACCGGGACTCCTCGACGACCCCGCCTTCGTCCGTGAGTTCACCGACCTGCACCGCTACTACCGGCAGGCCCGTCTGCTGCGGGTGCGGCGTCTGGAGGGCAGACTGCTCGCCGTCTTCCAGACCGGCGAGAAGACCGAGGACATGCGGGTCCTGCGCTGGACGATCGACGACGACGGTCGGCCCGCCTTCTTGGACGCCCGGGGCGAGCGCGACCATGTCCGGCCGCCCGCCCGCGACTTCGACTGGACCCGGACGACCCGCGAGGACCACGTCCTCGGCCGCCACCCGCACGTCCGTGTCGAGGGCGAAGTGTTCGTCTCGACCGTCGGCGGCAGTCTCACCGTCAAGCTGGCGGACGACACCGGGACGGGGGAGGGGATCCACCGCGAGCCGGTCGCCGAACCGCTCCAGTCCCTCGCCGACGCGGACATCGCGTACGCCTGTGTCGGCCCCCTGATCCTGCTGCGGATCCGCCCCTACAACGAGGACGCCGACCGCTGTCTGGTGGTCAACACCCTCACCAGGTCGGTGGTTCGCCTGGACGGCCTCGGGCAGGCGTGCCGACGACTGCCCGGGGACCAGGGGATCGTCTTCCCGGGCGGCTACTGCCTGGCGGCCGGGCCGTACCGGACCTTCGAGGGCGTGGACACCGGCGGGCTGCAGTTCCAGCGGGAGATCCGCTCCCCGAACGGCGAGGACGTGCTGTACGCGTTCCAAGCATCCGGCCGCGGCCGCGCCCTCCTCCTGCCCTACAACACGATCCGCAAGGAGGTCGCCGCGCCGCTGCCCTGCCATGGCTGGGCCCTGCACGACGACGGGGCCCTGACGCTGCTGCGTCCCGACGGCGACGAGCCGCAGCGCGTGCACTCGCTCCAGCTGTGGAACTCCCCCTACGTCTCGGACGCCCATGCCGCCGCGCACCCCGTGGGCTCCGGCCCACTGGCCCGCGTCGGCAACGCCGACCTCGTACGCGGCATCTCCGACTGCTTGTCGATCGCGGGCACCCTCACCGGGACGACACCGACCGGCGAGATGTACGCGGCACTGGCCGCCGCCTGCGTCCGGACGGCGGACTCCCACCCCTGGCTGGGCGAGACGGAACTCGGTGACCTGCTCGGTCCGCTGGAGCAGGTCCGGGCGACGGCCGAGCAGGTGTTGACCGAGTCCGAGGCCGTGCGGGCCCTCACCCGGCGGGCGGCCGAGGCGCTCGCGGAAGCGGCCGCGCGCGTGGCGACGGTCGTACGGCGCCTGCGGGGCGAGACGCCGCGAGGCACGGCCGGCTGGGTGACCGGACTGACCGAACTGCGCAACGCCCAAGGGCATCTGCTCACACTCAAGGACATGCGGTACGCCGACACCGCCCGCATCGACGAACTCGCCGCCGAAGCCGCGGCCGACCTCGCCTCCTTCGGACAGCGAGCCGTCGCGCACCTGGCCCGCGAGGACGCCTTCGCCGACCACCTGACCGACGCCCGACGGCTCACCGCCGACGCCTCGGAGACCGCCACCGTGGCCGAGGCGGAGCCCGTCGCCACGCGCATCGACGAACTCGCCGACAGGCTGCGCACGGTGAGCGAGATCGTCGCCGGACTCGACATCGGTGACGCGACCGTGCGCACGGCGGTCCTGGAACAGACGGCCGAGGTCCTCGGCGCCGTCAACCGCGCCCGTGCCACCCTCGACGGCCGCCGCCGCGACCTCCTGGACCGAGAAGGGCGCGCCGCGTTCGCCGCCGAGTTCGCACTGCTCGGCCAGACCGTCACCGGCGCACTCGCGGCAGCCGACAGCCCCGAGGCGTGCGACGAACAACTCGCCCGTACACTGGTGCGGTTGGAGAACCTGGAATCCCGGTTCGCCGAGTCCGACGACTTCCTCGGCGAACTCGCGGACAAGCGCGAAGAGATCCACGAGGTGTTCTCCACCCGAAGGCAGACCCTCGCCGACGCCCGCGCCCGCCGCACCCAGCAGTTGGCCGACTCCGCAGCCCGTGTCCTCGCCACGGTCAGCCGCCGCGCCGGCGTGCTCGCCGACGCGGACGCCGTCACGACGTACTTCACGTCCGACCCGATGCCCGCCAGGATCCGCCGCGTCGTCGACGAACTGCGCGCGCTCGGCGACCAGGTCAGGGCGGAGGAACTGGACGGCCGCCTGAAAGCCGCCCGCCAGGGAGCCGTGCGCGCCCTGCGCGACCGCACCGACCTGTACGCCGACGACGGCCGCACGATCCGCCTGGGCGCCCACCGGTTCGCCGTCAACACCCAGTCCCTCGACCTCACCCTGGTCCCGCACGGCGACACCCTCGCCTTCGCGATCACCGGCACCGACTACCGCTCCCCGGTCACGGACCCCGACTTCACTGCCGCGCACCCCTACGGGGACCGCCCCCTGCCGTCCGAGTCCCCCGAGGTCTACCGCGCCGAGCACCTCGCCGCCCGGCTCCTGGCCGAGCACGGTCCGCAGGCGCTCGCCGAGACCGATCTGCCGGCCCTGGTCAGGCAAGCGGCGGAGGCGGCGTACGACGAGGGCTACGAACGCGGCGTCCACGACCACGACGCGACGCTCGTCCTCACCGCACTCCTGCGCCTGCACGAAGGCGCCGGCCCGCTGCGCCACGAGCCCGCCGCCCGCGCCGCCGCCCAGCTGTTCTGGGCCCACTCCACGACGCCCGACGAGCGCGCGCGCTGGACCCGGCGTGCGGTGTCCCTGGCCCGCGCCCGTGACACCTTCGGTCCCACCCCCGCGACCGCCGACCTGCGAGCGGAACTGGCGGAGGCGATCGGCCACGAGGGAGCCGCCGGGTACCTCTTCGAAGAGCTGACGACCGGCCCCGACGGCTTCGTCATCAGCGGCGCCACCCGCACCCTGCTCGACAAGTTCCGCCGTACGGTGGGCACTTCGGCGTACGACGACGACCTCGCCGCACTTCCTGCCCCGGCCGACCGCAAGCAGCTCGTCGAAGCCTGGCTGACGTCGTACACCGCCGCCACCGGCACGGACATCACGCCCGGTGACCTGGCCGAGGCGGTGGCCGCCGAACTCTGCCCGGAACTGGTCCGCCACGAGTCCGACGCGCCCCTGACCGAGACCGTCGAGGGACTGCTCGGCACCCACCCGCGGATCAACGGGCGAGCCCTGACCGTCCGCCTCGACGAATTCCTCGCCCGGACCCGGGCGTTCCGCACCCACGAGGCGCCTGCCCACCGCGCCCACCAGCGCCGGCGCACCGCGCTCGTGACCGCCGAGCGGGCACGTCTGCGCCTGGACGAGTACCGGCCGCGCGCGATGCCCTCCTTCGTCCGGGGCCGGCTCGTCGACGAGGCGTATCTGCCGCTCGTCGGCGACAGTCTGGCCAAGCAGCTCGGCACCACCGGCGGGACCGGGCGCACCGACACCGGTGGCCTGCTCCTGCTCGTCTCCCCGCCCGGCTACGGCAAGACCACCCTGATCGAGTACGTCGCCGACCGGCTCGGTCTGCTCCTGGTGAAGGTCGACGGCCCGGCGCTGGGTCACACCGTCACCTCCCTCGACCCCGCGCAGGCCCCGAACGCGACGGCACGGCAGGAGGTCGAGAAGATCAACTTCGCGCTGGCGTCGGGCAACAACACCCTCCTCTACCTGGACGACATCCAGCACACCTCGCCCGAGCTGCTGCAGAGGTTCATCCCGCTGTGCGACGCCACCCGCCGGATCGACGGTGTGCGCGACGGCGTACCGCGCACCTACGACCTGCGCGGCAAACGGTTCGCCGTCTGCATGGCCGGCAACCCGTACACCGAGTCGGGCAGCCGCTTCCGGGTGCCCGACATGCTCGCCAACCGGGCCGACGTGTGGAACCTCGGCGACGTCCTGACCGGCAAGGAGGACGCCTTCGCGCAGAGTTTCCTCGAGAACGCGCTGACGGCGAACGCCGTGCTCGCCCCGCTGGCCGCCCGCGAGCACGGCGACCTGGAACTGCTGGTCCGACTGGCCGGGGCCGACCCGACGGCGCGCGCCGACCGGCTGACGCATCCGTGTCCGCCCGCCGAACTGGAGCGCATCCTGGCCGTTCTGCGCCACCTCCTCACCGTCAGGGAGACGGTCCTGAAGGTGAACGCCGCCTACATCGCCTCGGCCGCCCGGTCCGACGTCACCCGCACCGAACCGCCCTTCCGGCTCCAGGGCTCGTACCGCAACATGAACAAGATCGCCCAGCGGGTGCGGCCGGTCATGAACGACGCCGAACTGGCCGCGCTGATCGCCGACCACTACCGGGCCGAGGCCCAGACCCTCACCTCCGACGCGGAGGCCAACCTGTTGAAGCTGGGCGAGTTGCGAGGCACTCTGACCGGTCGACAGGCAGCGCGGTGGGACGAGTTGAAGGCCGCCCACGGGCGCGATCAGGATTTCGGCGGCGCGGAGGAGGACCCGCTCACCCGTGCGGTCGCCGCGCTGGGCCTGCTCGCCGACCGGGTCGCCGCCGTCGAGTCCGCCATCACCCGTGCCACCGACCACCGCTCCGACGACCAGCGGCCCCCGACCGGGCGGAGGGAGCAGTCGTGACGCCGTTCCTGGTTCCTCTCGCCGTGGCCGCCCTGATCGTGGCGGTCTGCACGGTGGTGCTGGTCCGCCGGGACCGGAGCCGGACGGCGGCGAGCGTGGAGAGCCTCCGTATCGGGACGGCCGCCCCCCGCGGCCTGCGTGACACCCGGCGTCGCGCACACGCCTGTGGGAAGCGGTTCCCGCGCGAGCACGACTGACAGTGAGGTAAGAACGGTGACCGGGCGTGCGCCGGCCGTCCACCGGTACGTGCGCCGCGTCTACTCCGGTGTCGCGGTGCCGAGCGCGCCGAGGAGTTCGTGCAGCAGACGGGAGGCCGTGATCACGCCCAGCAGACGCGCTCCGCCGGCCTGCTTCTCCACCACGGCCACCAGCGGGCTGCGCACGCGTGCCATCAGCGCGGCCACCTCCAGCGCGGTGTCGTCCGGATCGACTACCGGCGGGGGAGTCGGCTTGTCGGACAGACAGTCCCCGACCCGGCGCCCGGCCAGGGCCTGACAGAGCCGGTCGGCGTGCTTCTCGTCGATGACGGCCGCGAGGGCGGGGTCCTCGATCACGTACTCCGGCACCAGCGTCCTGACCATCTGAGAGGCCGGCAGGATCGCCTTCGGCTCCCCCTTCGCGTCGAGGACCAGCAGGCCCGGCAGCCGGTGCTCCGCCATCAGCCGGGCGGCGTCCAGCGCGTCGCTGTCGACGCTCACCGTCTCGTATCCGACCGCCAGGTCACGGGCGCGCATGCCGGACTCCTCATCTGCGGGAAACGTACCTGTGCTCAGCGTCGTACACGCCTGAGGCATGGGCCAGCGCGTTGACGTGAACCCAGCGTGGCTGTTCCCGCCGCGGCTGCCGGGCAGCGAAACGCCCGGTGCTGCGCGCCGCACATGAGGCCGGTGGCGAACATCATCAGCCCGAACCGTACGGGAGAGGCGAGGAACGCCGAGTCCTGGTCGTCCAGGCCGCACAGCCAGATCATGTCGAACACGAGTCACCGTTCCTGTTTCCGGCCGGTCCGCCCCGCACCACTTCGGCGCATCCGGCACCGCTTCCGGTTCAGGCCGACGCGAAGTAGCGCAGCCAGACGTACCCGGTCGACAGCGTCACCGTGACGACGGTGACCACGAGGCCGTACTTGGTGAACTGCCAGAAGGAGATGGGCTGGCGGTTGCGTTCTGCGATGCCGAGGACGACGACGTTGGCGCTGGCGCCGATCGCGGTGGCGTTGCCGCCGAGGTCCGCGCCGATGGCCAGCGCCCACCACATGACGTGGGCGGGGTCTCCGCCCATGCTGTGCACCAGGTCGGCGGTGATGGGGGCCATGGTGGCCACGTAGGGGATGTTGTCCACGACGCCGGACAGCACCGCCGAGGCGCCCAGCAGCAGCATGGAGCCGCCCAGCTCGTTGTCACCGATGGCGCCGGCGAGCGAGCGGGAGATCTCGCCGATCACGCCCGTCTCGATCAGGCCGCCGATCATGATGAACAGACCTGCGAAGAAGGCCAGCGTGGGCCACTCGACCTCGCCCAGCACGTCGCCGGTCTCCGCGGAGGAGACGGCGATCAGCAGACCGGCGCCGAGCAGGGCGACGACGCTGGGCGCGTAGTGCAGCACCGGATGCAGCACGAACCCGGCCACGACGAGGACCAGCACCGCGAGACCCTGGACCAGCAGCCGGCGGTCCTTGATGGCCTCCTTCTCCTCCAGGGCCATGATCTCCTCGGCGCGTGTCTCGTCGTAGACGAAGGACGCGCGGAACAGGAAGCGGCACAGGGCGAGGAGAACCACCACCAGGAGCGCGGACAGCGGGGCCAGGTGGACGAGGAAGTCGTTGAAGGTCAGCCCGGCACGGCTCGCGATGATGATGTTGGGAGGGTCTCCGACCAGGGTCGCCGTGCCGCCGATGTTCGACGCGAACACCTCGGCGATCAGGAAGGGCGCGACGGGCAGCGCCAGGCGCTCGCAGACGAGGAGGGTCACCGGGGCGACGAGGAGCACCGTGGTCACGTTGTCGAGGAGCGCCGAGGCGAGCGCGGTGATCACGACGAGCATCGCCATCACCCGGAACGGCCTGGCCCGCGCCCGTTTCACCGCCCAGATGGCCAGGTACTCGAACATGCCCGTCTTCTTCAGCACGCCGACGATCATCATCATGCCCATGAGAAGGAAGATGACGTTCCAGTCGATGCCGGAGTGCTCCGAGAAGAAGGCCGACGAGTCGTCGGTCGCGCCGATCGCCAGCATCAGCGCGGCACCGCCCAACGCCGCGCCGACGCGGTGGATCCTCTCGCTGATGATCAGGCCGTACGCGGCGATGAAGACGACGACCGCGGCCCAGCTCTGCCAGCCGTTCACGTTTCTCCGACAAGTCGTTCCAACACACGGGCCCCGTCACCGCACCCGCCGGCCGGGGGCGGCCGGCGGGGTGAGGGCGCGGGGCATGAAGGCCAGGGCCTGCGTGATGCTCCCCTCCGGGGCGACGGCCGGTGGCCGGACCCTGTGGCGTGGCAGCCACCGTGCCAGCGTGAGCTCGGCGCGTACCCCCGGCGCTTCTTCGAGGGCGCTCCGAGATGTCACGCGCCGACCCGGTCGGCCCCCTCGACGGTCCGCGCTCTCCACGTTCAGCGACTGCCGTAGCTTCGCAGGGACTTCCTTGCATCCGACGACGGCGGCGGCGAACACGGGGTCGGTCGGCGTGAGGACGGCGCCGACCAGGAAGGACGTCGTCCAGTCCAGGCCCACCAGGTAGTGCGTGATCAGGGCCATGCCGACGAACGCCAGGGCCATGCCGAGGCCGAGTGCGCGGGCCGGGTTGCGCCAGGTGGCCCGGAGTTTCGGGAAGGAGACGTGCACGCCGTCGGTGAACAGCACCGCGAACAGCACCGCGAACAGTGCCAGATCGGCCGTCACGGACACGATCTCGCTGTCCGGGGTGATGTGGATGAGTCCCAGGAAACCGTCGCTGACGAGCGCGCCGCCGACGAGGAAGAGGAACGAGGTGGACAGGACGGTCCGGGCGGCCGGACCGGACAGCAGCACCGCGATGAGCAGCGCCACTCCGAACACCACGACGAGCACCATGACCCGGACCCCCGATCGGTGAAGAGACTTGTCCCCGAACCGCCGACCAGACTTCCCGGCACACCGCTCGGAACCCTACACGTTCTTTACGCGACGTTGACAGATCGTTGGCGTGCACCTCTGTCCTGCTCCGCGTTGCCGGAATCCGGCAACGCGGAGCAGGCGGTGGGCCACTCGGCGCCTGTCCTGCGAACAGGGGGCGGAGATGCCGGGCCGTCGGCGGTCGGTGGGTCCTCGGAGGCCCTCACGGACTGACCAGCCGTCGGGGTGTTCCGCTCCTTCGAGCCCCCGGGGACCCCCAGGCGGCCCGGAGAACATTCCCAGCAGCACGAAAAGGGCGGTGACCGTGCCCAGGACCCGGAGTACGCGGCCGGTTCGGTCTCGGGAAGGAGGGCGCCGTTGCGGTGGGCCGCACGTTCGCGTGGCGGGTGAGTCCGTCGTCTGGACTGCTACGCCCTTTTCAGACCCGAGGCCGACGGCAAGGGGCGCAGTGCCATCGATTCTCTCCTGAGCTGACCGGCTGCGTAGAGAGACGACAGAGGGGCGCAGCATCGCTGCACCCCTCTTCGGCGTTCCGCTGCCCGGCGCGTCGCCTGCTCGGGAGCGGCGAAGCCCAGCACATCTCACTCTGGCTCTCTCCGCAGTTTCGTGAGCGCCCGTTCAGCAGGACCGTAGATCCCCTCGGGATCATCGTGAGCCCATGCCGCGTACTCCTCGAAGCCCAGGTTGCCGATGCTCAGGTTCGCGTGGACGTCGTGGAGTCCTGCGGGGATGGTGCGGAAATCGCGGCCGAACTCGGTCAGTTGTTCGTAGTCCTGATCGTCCACGCACTCCTCCCGCGTCAGCGTGGTGACCGCCAGCAGTGGGTGGCTCTCGGCCTGCATGGTTGTACGGTCGGCGACAAAGACAACGGCCAGGTTGTCGTCGCCGCAGACCGCAGTCAGCACCTCGTCAACGGTCGCCCCTGCCCAGGCCGGATCGTCGATGAAGTGGACGTGTGCCTCGTACTGCCTGTCTCCCCAGGGCTCCGTCAGCGCCGCCGCCACGTCCTGCCACGCCCGGTCGTCGAGGTAGTCGGTTCTGACGACCAGGGCATCGAACTCATCACGGCCGGTGACGGCGGGCAACGCTCTCATGGATCCTTCTCCTCGGTGACGATCGGTAAGCCGTGCCCGACTGTCTCATGGGCCGTTTTCGAGGATGCGGGTCCGGAGGAGTTCGAACGAGGCTCGGCCGTACATGGCCCGCTTGAGTGTTTTCACCCGGTTCACATGCCCCTCGACCACCCCGGAGCTCAGTTCCGTGGGCGGCAACAGCATCGGGGGCGGCTTCGGCACCTCGGTCACCGTCTCCTCCTCGGCACGTTTGCGCAGGCAGTCCGCGGTGCCGGTGGCAGGTCTTCTCCACCGCGGCGGACAGGTTCTGCATCAGGTGCCAGCGATCAGTGACTACCAGGGCGTGAGGGGCGGCTTCGTTGACCGCCTTGGTGCAGGCGGCGGCCTGGCCTGCCACGAGCCGCACTCAGTCGGTGAGGCCCAGCGCCCCCGCTGCCTGGATCGCCAGCCAGACCTCGGCCAGGGCACCCGTCGACGTCAGGTCACGGTGGGCGAGAGCGCCGAAGCGGCGCAGCCGGTAGGCGAGGGTGTTCGGATGGATGTGGAGCGCCGCCGCAGCCGTCTCGGTACGGCGGTCGCGCTCCATCCAGGTACGGGCGGAGACCAGCAGCTGCGAGTCATGGGCCTCGTCGTAGCGCAGGACTTCGCCGAGCACGCTCTCGACCAGTGCGGTGAGGACAGCGGGGTCGCCGGGCAGCCACCGGCCTGTCGAGTCGTCTCCGTACCGGACGACGGGGCGGCCCGACTCCACGGCTTTGGAGACCGCCCAGAGCGCCTCGCGCTGGGCGACCTTCAGCGCGGCGCCCGGCAAGAAGGGGCGGCTCATGCCGGCTGCCACGGCCGGCAGCTCACCGACGGCCGCCGCCAGCTCCGGTGCCCCCAGGACGTAGCGGTCCTCGCCCCGGGTGAGCAGCAGATGGGGATGGTCCTCCAGACAGCGCAGCAGTGCCTCGTCGGTGGTGTGGCGCACCACGAGGAGGACGGTGTCGCCCTCGATCGCGTGCCGGGCGAGCCGGCGGCGCGCGGCCTCCGGGTCGAGCACCTCCTGGAGGAGTTCGGCCAGCGTCTCCGCCCCCTCGCGGCGCAGCGTCTCGCGCTCGTTGCGCACCATCGCCAGCCGCAGCGCCGCCACGGTGGCGATGTGCTGGGCGACGGCGAGCCCCGCGGGCTGGGCGCCCTGACGCTCGTACGCGACGAGAAAGCCCGCCGGGCCGCCGGGCGCGGGCACCGGAAGGACGAATCCGCCGGGGACGGTCGGTGGAGCGTCGACGGAAGCGGGCAGGACGGCGGGATCCGGCGCGGGAACGCCGGGCAGGAGCGGGCGGCCCTGTGGTGTGCAGAGGTAGACGTCGTAACCCGACAGTTCTTCGAGGCGGCGCAGAAGCGTCGGCGTGTCGAGGTCCTCGGCGACCAGCCAGCGCAGCGCGCCGAACACCTGGAGCTGGGCCCCCAGCCGGTGCCGGGCGTCCTCCTGGACCGCGGCCGCGACTTCCTGGGCGACAGCGATGAACGGGACGGCGAGCGGCACTTCGAGAACCGGGAACCCCCGCTCCTCCGCCGCCCGGAAGAACGCGTCGTGCAGCGGGGGCATGTGCAGCTGCGCGGAGAGCGCGAGAGCGGACACCCCGGCGTCGTCCAGCCGCTCCAGATAGGCGCGCTGTCCGGCCGCGGTACGGGGGACCGCCAGACCCGTCGTCATGATCACCTCGGCGCCCAGGAGCCAGGGCGTCGGATCGGCGAGCTCGCTGGCGTGCGCCCAGGACACGGACCGGCCCAGACCGCCGCCGCCGGCCTTCACGGAGAGTTGGAGTGCCGGGAAGGAGAGCAGATCCCCGACGGTGAGTTTGTCGCTGGCCACAGAAGAAAGCGTACTGCTCTGTGATCGACACAATTGTCGCTGGTCATCCGGGGGCCACACACTGTGAGCCCGGCCCCCATGCATGAACGGAAGGTGGAGCCCCCGTGACGACCTCGATCACCGAAATCGAGACCTATGGTGTCGAGCGGATCCCGGACGAGGACCGCACGGCCCGTCCGATCGATCTGTTCCGGCTCGCCTTCGGCGGCGCCAACACCTTTGCGACCTGTGTGCTGGGCGCCTTCCCGATCCTCTTCGGCCTCTCCTTCTGGCAGGGACTCGCGGCGACCGTCCTCGGCCTCGTCGCGGGTGCGGTGCTGCTGGCCCCGATGGCACTGTTCGGCCCTGCCAACGGCACGAACAACGCCGTCTCCTCCTCCGCGCACCTGGGCGTGCACGGCCGGGTCGTCGGCTCGTTCCTCTCCCTGCTCACCGCCGTCGCGTTCTTCTCGATCTCGGTGTGGTCCTCGGGGGACGCGCTCGTCGGCGGCGCGCACCGGCTCGTCGACGTCCCCGAGTCGGACGTCTCCTACGGCATCGCGTACGCGATCTTCGCCGTGCTCGTCCTGGTCGTCTGCATCTACGGCTTCCGGTTCATGCTGCTGGTCAACAAGATCGCGGTGCTGGCGGCATCGGCCCTCTTCGTGCTCGGCGCGTTCGCCTTCGCGGGCGACTTCGACCCCGGCTACACGGGAACCTTCGCCTCCACCTCCGACCCGCTGTTCTGGCCGTCCTTCATCGGCGCCGCGCTGATCGTGCTGTCCAACCCGGTCTCCTTCGGCGCGTTCCTCGGTGACTGGTCCCGCTACATCCCGGCCGGGGCCCCGCGCCGCCGGGTGATGGGGGCCGCGTTCCTCGCCCAGATCGCCACCCTGCTGCCGTTCCTCTTCGGCCTGGGCACCGCGTCGATCATCGCGTCCAAGGCCTCGAAGTACGTCGACCCGGCCGCCCCCAACTACGTGGGCGGACTGCTCGCGATCTCGCCCGGCTGGTACTTCCTGCCGCTCTGCCTGATCGCCCTGATCGGCGGCCTCTCCACCGGCACGACGTCCCTGTACGGCACGGGGCTCGACTTCTCCAGCGTCTTCACGCGCTTCAACCGCGTCCAGGCCACCTTCTTCATCGGCGCCCTGTCCATCGCCTTCATCTTCGTCGGCCGCTTCGCGCTCAACCTCGCGCAGTCCATCTCCACGTTCGCCACGCTGATCATCACCTGTACGGCCCCCTGGATGATCGTCATGACGCTCGGCTATGTCACCCGGCGCGGCTGGTACGACGCGGAGGCGCTGCAGGTCTTCAACCGCCGCCAGCGCGGCGGCCGCTACTGGTTCACGCACGGCTGGAACTGGCGCGGCATGTCCACCTGGCTCGTCTCCGCCGTCGTGGCGCTCCTCTTCACCAACCTCCCCGGCCAGTTCGTCGGCCCGCTGGGCGACCTCGCGGGCGGCACGGACATCTCGCTCCCGGTCGGCCTCGGCCTCGCGGTCGTGCTCTACCTGGCCCTGCTCACCCTGTTCCCCGAGCCGCGCGCCGTGTACGGACCGGCCGGACCCCGCTTCGTCAGGGCGTCGGACGCCCCGGTGTCGCCGATCACCGGCGGCGCCGGGGAGACCGTCACCGAGCCCGCCGTGGCCCACTGAGCCCTCGCCCCCGCCGCAACCGAACGCCGGGCGTTCCGGCTCCGCCCGCCGAACGCCCACCACCAGGAGCTGTGCATGAGCACCACCACCGTCCAGGAAGTCCGGGCCGCCGCGGACGCGCTCGTCGCCGCCTTCGCCGAGGGCCGGCTCGACGACTACTTCGGCGCCTTCGCCCCGGATGCGACCTTCGTCTTCCACACCACCCCGCAGCGGCTGGGCTCCACGGCCGAGTACCGCGCGCTCTGGCAGCGGTGGGTGGAGCAGGACGGCTTCCGCATCCTCGGCTGCACCTCGTCCGCACAGCTGATCCAGGACTTCGGCGACACGGCCGTCTTCAGCCACGACGTGGAGACCCGGATCGCCACCCACACCGGCGAGGAGACGGTCCACGAGCGGGAGACCATCGTCTTCGCCCGCGCCGACGGCGGCGGCTGGACGGCCGTCCACGAACATCTGTCCGCCCGCACCGCCGCCTGACCAGGAGAGACGTTCCATGAGCACCACCTTCCGCAACTACATCGACGGTGCGTTCGCGGACGCCTCGGACGGCCGCACGCTCGATGTGGTGGACCCCGCCACCGGTGACGTCTACGCGACCTCCCCGCTCTCGGGGGCGGCGGACGTCGATGCGGCGATGTCGGCCGCAGCTGCGGCGTTCCCCGTCTGGCGCGACACCACGCCGTCCGTGCGGCAGCGCGCGCTGCTGAAGATCGCCGACGCGATGGAGGCACGGGCCGACGAACTGGTCGCCGCGGAGAGCAGGGACACCGGCAAGCCGCTCCACCTCACCCGTAGCGAGGAACTCGCCCCCGCCATCGACCAGGTCCGCTTCTTCGCCGGCGCGGCCCGCATGCTGGAGGGCCGCTCGGCCGGCGAGTACATGGAGGGGATGACCTCCCTCATCCGCCGCGAGCCGGTCGGTGTGTGCGCACAGGTCGCGCCGTGGAACTACCCCCTGCTGATGGCCGTATGGAAGTTCGCCCCGGCACTCGCGGCGGGCAACGCGGTGGTCCTCAAGCCCTCGGACACCACCCCGGCCTCCACGGTGCTGATCGCCGAGATCGTCGGCGGTGTCCTGGAGGAGCTGGCACTGCCCCGCGGCATCTTCAACGTGGTCTGCGGCGACCGCGAGACCGGCCGCCTGATGGTGGAGCACCCGACCCCTGCGATGGCCTCCATCACCGGTTCGGTACGCGCCGGCATCCAGGTCGCCCAGAGCGCGGCCAAGGACGTCAAGCGAGTCCATCTGGAGCTCGGCGGCAAGGCCCCGGCTGTGGTTTTCGAGGACGCCGACCTGACGAAGGCGGTCGAGGACCTGGTGGTCGGCGGTTTCTTCAACGCCGGCCAGGACTGCACGGCCGCGACCCGCGTCCTGGTCCACGAGTCGGTCCACGACGAGTTCGTCGCCGCCCTCGCCAAGGCCGCGGCCGCCACCAGGACCGGGCAGCCGGACGACGAGGACGTGCTGTACGGACCGCTCAACAACGCGGGCCAGCTCGCCCAGGTCAGCGGCTTCATCGAGCGACTCCCCGAGCACGCCAGGATCGAGGCCGGCGGCCACCGGGTCGGCGAGAGGGGCTACTTCTACGCCCCGACCGTGGTCTCCGGGCTCCAGCAGGACGACGAGATCATCCAGAACGAGGTCTTCGGCCCGGTCATCACCGTCCAGTCCTTCACGGACGAGGCCCAGGCCGTGCAGTACGCCAACGGCGTCGACTACGCGCTGGCCTCCTCGGTGTGGACCAAGGACCACGCACGGGCGATGCGGATGTCGAAGAACCTCGACTTCGGCTGTGTGTGGATCAACGCCCACATGGCACTCGTCGCCGAGATGCCGCACGGCGGGTTCAAGAAGTCCGGCTACGGCAAGGACCTCTCCGCGTACGGCTTCGAGGACTACACCCGGATCAAGCACGTCATGACGTCGCTCTGACATCCGGGAACGCGTCGCCCGCCCCGGCTCTGCACCGGGCGGGCGAACGCATTCCCCAGCGGCGTCCGGCGGTGCCAGGGCCGCGGGAGGGGAGGAGGCCGGTCAGCCGTGGCGTTTTGGCGCCCGCTGGTGTCCCCGGACGCGCTGCCCCGTAGGCAGGGAGCACGCCCGTCGGCTGAGGCGTGCCGTGCTCTCAGCGACAGATCGATGCGGTCCGCCGGTGGCGATGCGAAGCGACTGCGCCGCTGGGTGTTGAGCCAGGCCTGGCTATCCGCCCGCGAAACGGGCCGCCAGGTCCATGGCCTCCTGGGTGAGTTTGATGTGCAGGCCGGAGTTGTCCTGCGTGGCGACCTGGGTGAAGCTGCCCTTGTGCCACCAGAACACCGAGGGGCTCAGCGCGCCCGGCGACTGCTCGAAGCCCGCGGCGGCGAACCGGGCCATGGTGTGCAGCGAAGGGGCCACGCTCCCGTCGCGGATGATGTGGAAGGCGAGTTGGTGCCGGTGCGGCAGCGTGACCAGCATTCCGTCCGGCGCCGATGCGTCCTTGGCGTAGCGGCGTACGACCTCGTCGAGGACCAGGGCGAGGCTCGCGATGAAGTACGAGCCTCCCGTCAGCACCTCGAAGTGGGAGCCGTCCTTGTCCCTGACCGTCTTGTGCTTGTCGACGCGGACGGCCCGTAGGTTCTGGAACGCGCGGTCCCGAAGGGCCGTGATCTCACCCAGACCGGAGAGGGAGTCCGCGGTCAGCATGTCGACGGTCTCCGGAAGGTCGAGCGCCAACACCTCCAGCAGCCCCGGGACCGATGGGGGACCGTACCCGAAGGCCTTCACGAGCGCGGGATCGCCGGGAATGAAGCGGGGGTAGAGCTGGGCCAGGAGCCGTTCGCGCGGCAGCGCCCTGAGAGCCTGAGGCCCGTTCATCGAACGGACGACCCGGTCGACGTGTTCGTCTACCAGCGTCCGCCAGCGCCGAGGGCCGCGGCTGTCCTGGTGGCACACGGTCGCGAGATTGGAGAGGCCGAAGCGCCAACCCGAGTCCGTGGTCACACGTCCCGGCTCGACCGTCACCTCGATGCCGCGCTCCGCGAAGGCCTCGCGGACGAAGGTACGCAACCGGGCAGCCTCCGCCTCGGACAGGAACGCGAACTCCCCGTCGCGCGGCAGGTCCGCCCCCTCACGACGTTCTCCGCGCCGGAATATCCCCACCAGGTCCCCAATCGCTCCAAGATGCGGATCATAGCCGCGACCCGCCCAGGCGCCTTCTTCAGGTGTTCACGCCCGGCCGGGGGTCGGACGCCGACGGCCCCTCGACTTTCCCCGGTGATCTGCTTCCGGGCCAGGAACCAGATCACCTGAGGCGACGAGCGAACCGGATCAGATCATCTGAGATTCGGACCAGGCCAACTGGGACGGGACAGTGCCGGCGGCCGGTCCCGGCGAGCGGCTGGGACTGCCCTAGCCACGACGGTCGATGTCCGCAGCCACGACGGTCCATGTCCGCGGCTGCCGTATGGCCGGCGCGGTCGACGGGGATGCGGTCGACGGGGATGCGTCGGTGGGCTCATCGGGTGTCGAGGACGGCCCGACCCGCCATCGGGCGTAGGCCTCAGGGTTCTCGTCGGCCGGCGCCCGTGCGATCGCGCTGCGGCAGCGGCGGCCGAACAGAGGCCAGGGGCGGCCCCATCCGTCCGGTCAGGCCGGCGCGGCAAGCGGCAGAGTGATCCACGGCGCCACTCCGGAGGCGGGGTGCCGGGGCCACGTATCGTTCGAAGTCCTGCCAGGTCATGTCGTCGAGACCATTCCCCCCGGCTTTCCATGATCTGTTCGCCGGTGTGGAAGCGTCGGCTGGTGACGCCAAGAGCGCCTTCCCGGCTGAACGAGTAGGGGTGGAGACGTTCATGGAGCCACGGATTACGCGGTCGGCGTTCGGCCTGCTGCCGGGGGTCGACACCGCGGCCGTCGAGTGCCGCGTCGACCCAGCCGCCTACGGGGCTTCGTGAGGAGCGTCGGTGCGGGGTTCGGGTGCCGAGACCGGCTGGTCGTCCCGGATCGGGAGAGTCGCCGTGTCATCCACCGGCCCCCGCAGCTCCACCGTGAAACCGGCGCGCTCGAGCGCCTCGGCGCCCCGCGCGGTTGCCATGGCGAGCGCGAGCCGGTCGGAGACGGTCTGCACGACAACCGCCTCGGTCTCGCTCGCGGCTGCCGTCAACTCAGGTAGGCCCAGGCGGTCGGACAGCTCGATCCGCGCCCACAGCAGGGGACGGTTCTCGACCGCGGCTCGAGCGAACACCGGGTGCGCCGCCGTACGCAGTCCCGCCTCCCGTGCGAACGCGCGCTCCTGGGCGTCCTCGCCCACGAAGACACAGTCGTCGGCCGCCGCTCCTCCGGTACTCACGACGGCCTGGTCGAAGATCCTTCGGCTGTCCTTCGCACCCCAGTGCACAAGCGCCTCGTCCATGAAACGGCCGGAGAACGCCTCGTGCAGTGCGGTCGCTGCCCGTGCGGCGGCACCGTCGCCCTGCCCGGGGTTGGAGATGATGCCCTGGCGCACTTCACGGAGCGCGTCGAGCACTGCCATGACACGCGGTCGGGGCTGGAGTGTCAGGGAGCCGTCGGGTTCCACGTGGGCATCCGCCAAGGTCGCCCCGATATCGAAGAAAATCACAGACATGTGAAGTGCCTCCCCATGGTGAACGCTTTCGAGTCGCGACTACTCGGGTGAAAGGGCGCCCATGATGCGAACTGCCGGACGGCCTCCCGCCGTGGTTGGCAGCCGCCGCCGCGCAGGCCCGTGCCGAAACCGCGACCCCGTGGGCCGCCGCCGGTGAGCCGATCGAGCCGGCCTCCGTCGTTCTGCCCGCTCCGCGTCCGGGCCGGTGGGCGGACCGATGCGACGATCGTCGTGCCAGGCGTCGTTCGCCCGGTGCCGCCTGGACCGCCTGGAAGTCGGGTGCCGCCTGGCAGCTCGTCGAAGAACTTGGATGACGTCGAGGTGCCCACCGACGTCATGCAGCACAGTTACATGCTGTCCTTCCGCACCGTGGCCGAGGTCGAAAGCCCGGCCCGCAAGGCCTGCCTGCACCCTGGTCGGCGGCGACCCGGCCGGTTTGACGCTCACACCGGGCTCGACCGAGGCTACTGGCGAGAGGCGAGTCTCCGGAGAACCAGGGAGGACACTGGCGTGGGCAGGGTGCGCAGTGTGCGGACCAGGGCCGCTGCGGGCCAGGGGAAGTATGCCTGTGCCGGTTCCCTCTCGAGGGCGCGTACGACATGGCGTGCCGCACGTTCCTGGCTGACCTGGAACGGTTTGGGCAGGCCGTCCCCTCTGATTCGGTCGGTGGCGACGAATCCCGGGTGGATGGAGGTGAACCGGATCCCCCTGGGGGCCAGTTCGACGCGCGCGGCGTCGATCAGTGTGCGCGCGGCCGCCTTCGCCGCCGAGTACGGTCCCTGGCGGGGGATGCCCGTGAGACCCGCCAGGGAGTTGGTGTGGGCGATCAGGCCTCCGTGCTCCTGGGCGAGCATGTGCTCGATCAGCGGGACGAGGTAGTTGACGACGACGTCGTAGTTCAGGGCCATGATCCGGGACACGTCCGCCACACCTACCTGGTCCATGGACATGTCCGGTCCCTGACCGGCGTTGAGCAGCGCGATGTCGATCGTCCCGAATTCCGCAGAGGCGGCCGCCACCACCCCGGCCGCCGCCGACGGATCCAGAGCGTCGGCGGCGATGTCCAGACAGGCGCTGCCCGCCGCTCGCACATCCCTTGCCACGGTGGCCAGTTCGGGGGCTCGCCGTGCTGTGAGGACGAACCGGTTGTCGCCGTGGGCGAGATGGCGAGCCACTTCGGCGCCGATGCCCGACGAGGCGCCGACGATCAGGACGGTCCGGTGGGTGATGCGCGCCATGGTGGCCCTCGCTCGGAGACTCAGCCTTCGCAGGAAGTGACGGTTTTCCCCACGGTACGTGGGTACGGTCTCGACCACTGTGTGGGCCCTGCGTTCCGGCGGCACCGCTTCCGTGGCCGGCTCGGGGGCATGGTCCTCCGTGAGTCACGCATGCTGGACGGCTTCTTGGCGGAGGACAACCTCCGCCGAGTTCACGCCGACTGGCTGTTCACGGGCGGCTTGTGGCCTCCGCCCTGGGGTCCAGGTCATGGACACCACCGTGGCCGAGGCGCCCGCCCGACGGACCGCGGGGTGCCGTGCCCATCGGTGATCAAGTGATGCCTGGAGCCGGTCCGGCCCCGGTCGACCGGCCAAGGGTCCGTGTGATGCCCTCTTTTAGCGCCCGGACGTGGGAGGAGTCGACCACGCAGCGGGACCAGCCCAGCCGCGAAGCCGCGTTCGGCTGGGCGAGCAGCACCTCATGCAGCCGTTGCCAGACGCCGGCCTCGTAATCGATTGGGCCGCTCGCTGGAAGCCCCCACTGGCATCGTCACCCGGCGCGAATGCGAGGACGCGGGTTCAGTGCCTGCCCGAAAGCTGGGCAACCACCCCAGGCGGCCCGTTCGTTCGGCCACTCAGCCAGGTGCGGCGGCCGGGGACTCCGCGTGCCGAAAACCTGGCAGGATCAGGCACAGTGCGGCCGCGGCGGCGGTCGTGGCGGCGAAGGCGCCTACCGCCCAGGCGCCGGACACGTGCTGGACCATCAGGCCGGCGATCAGTGGCGCCAGTGCCGCGAGCGCGGTGGCCGCCATCACCACGGTGCTGATGACTCGGCCACGCATTTCCTCCGGCGCGCTGCGAAGCACCACGGCGACCAGCGCAGCGTTCGCGGCCGGCGCGAGCAGCAGCGCCAGGGCGACCGGCACCGCCACCAGCGGTGACGGGATGAGCAAGGACGCAGCGCCGAACAGCAGGGCCCCGGCCAGGGTGATCGTGGTGGTGAGGGTTGCCAGGCGCATACGCCCTTGCAGCCGGGGTGCGACCACGGCGCCGAGCAGTCCGCCGACCGCGATGGCTGCCTGCGCCAGGCCGATCACCGTGGTGGAGGAGCCGTGTTGTCGCATCGCCAGGGTGATGCTGAAGAGCACGCCGCTGAAGGCGAAGTTCACCAGGGGCGTCTGGATCACCGCCGCGCGCAGAACTGGCACCTGCCAGACGAGTTGCAGGCCATCGGTCACCTCACGCCACAACGCTGTGCGCCCGGCCGTGTTCTCCGGGCGGAATCGCCCGCGGATCCGGCTCACCGTGCCGCACGAGACCGCGAAGGAGACGGCGTCGGCCAGGAACGGGACGGCCCGGCCCACCCCGAACAGCACCCCGCCGAGCGCCGGGCCGGCCAGGCCGGCGCCGTACGTCCGGGCTTCGGTGGCCGCCCACGCCTGCTCGAGCTGCCCGTCCGGCACGATTCCCGGCAGTGCGGCGGCGGCGGACGGGTCGAACATGACACCGGCGGCCCCCTCTATCAGGCTCACGGCCAGGACCACCGGCCAGGACGCGAGATCCAGCACGATCAGGATGCCGAGCAGAGCCAGCAGGGAGGCGCGCACGGCGTCGCAGATGATCATCGTCAGCCGCCGGTCGAACCGGTCCGACAGCGCCCCGGCGGGTAGTTGCAGGCATAGCAGGGTGATTGCCCGCACCGTGCCCACCACCCCGGCGAGCACCGCCGAGTGGGTCAGGGCCAGGATGAGCAGCGGGTAGGCGATCCCGCTGATGTGTGTGCCGGTATCGGACAGCAACTGGCCGATCCACAGCATCCGGAAGCCCTTGTTGCGCCGGAGCGGAACCTGTCGTGGCACATCGGTGGCTATCTCGATCCCGCTGGCGTCGCTCACCTTCAATACGATAAGCGCCGAGGTTGTCACCTTGCGGATGCGGAGATCTGGCCGCAGTCTCGCTCCCGCCGCCGAGTCGCCGGGAAGGGTGATTGACTTCCTGTCTCGACCTTCAATCAGCGTGCCCACACCATGGAAACGATGCTGTTGGTGATCTTCACTCGGTGGGGTGAAGTCTGCCGCTGACTTCGCCGACTGGTATCCGGCTGACGGACGGTGTGGGCTCTCGCCCGTTCAACTGGCTCTGCTACGTCCTCCAGGACGCCGTCGTTGTTCCAGCGGCGTCCTTCCCACGCGGTCGCGTCGAGCAGGTAGGCGAACCGCGCGCCGAGGGCGGCAGGGGGGGCGTCGAGGTCCCGGGCGATCCGGGCGCGCTCCAGTGCGCCGCCACGCACGGGCCAGCAGGTAACGCAGCCCCGTGGAGAGCACCTCAGGGGGCAGGTCCGGGTCCAGGTCGTCGGCGTTCGGGGAGAGCCAGGAGGCCAGCTCGGGGATGTGGGGCGGTCGAGGAACAAGGCCCGCCGTACGCGGAACGCATTCTGGCGCTTTCGGCGCAGGCCGTGACCGCGACCGGCCAGACCGTGGTCGGGCACTGCGGCGTAGGCCTGATCGAGGACCTCACCGCCGCGCCCCTCGCGCAGGCCCTGGCCGACTTCGCCCGCATGCACTCGCAAGCGACGCTGGAGCTGGTCAGCGCGCCCGGACCGGCGATGAGAAGGGCCTTCACGGGCAACCGCATCCACTTGGCGCCGTGCGAGCCGTCTCATCTCCCCGAACCGACACACTGGACCGTACGGCTGCCACTGGTGTGGGCTGCCCGGCCCGAGGCGGATCTCGGTCTGGACCCGCTGCCGCTCGCGCTGTTCTCGCAGCTGTGCCGCTGGCGCATGCCGGTGCTCGGCACCCTCAAGGACAGCGGACACGCCTGGCGTATCGCCTTCGGGAGCACCAGCCTGACCGGTGTTCACGGCGCGGTCCGTGCCTCACCTGTTTCCAGTGATGACCGTGTCCTATGTGTGAGGCGGCATCCGGCCACGGAGCCTCCGCAAAACCCGTTGGCGGACCACGGCGACCGTTGCTAGTCTCCCGGAAGCCGTGCGAGAGAACGAGGAGGTGGTACCCGTGAACGCAGTATCGACATGGGTGCTCCCCTCCGGGGTCACGGTCGGGCGATAGGTCGTCCGGGAGCGCCGTTCACGAGCACTCCCGAAAGGCACGACCATGCAGTTCACTTCCGAACAGCGCCTCGACGACGGCGTCCTCGAGCGCGAATTCACCCTCGGCGAGATCCCCGGCACCCTGTGGACGCCCGGATCCGCACCGGCTCCGCTGGTCCTGATGGCCCACAACAACGGCCTGCCCAAGGCGGAACCCCGGCTGGTGGCCCGGGCCCGGTACACCGCGGCGCGCGGCTACGCGGTGGCCACCATCGACGCCGCCGGGTGCGGTGACCGTCCCCGTTCCGCCGCCGACGAGCAGGCCCGTGCCGACCTCCGGCGGGCGATGCAGGCCGGCGAGCCGGTCGACGAGATCTTCGAGTCCTTCATCGGCCCGCTGGTCGAAAACGCGGTCCCGGAATGGCAGACCACTCTGGACGTCCTCCTTGAGCTGCCCGAGATCGGCGGCCCGGTCGGGTACTCAGGGGGGTGGACCGCCCTCGGCATTCGGCTGGCGGTGGTCGAGCCGCGCATCGCGGTCGCAGGCTTCTTCGCCGGGGGGTACGTGCCCCGCGCCCAGCGCGAGGAGGCCCGGCAGGTCACCATTCCGCTGCTGTACTTGCTGCAGTGGGACGACGAGGGGAACCCCCGGCAACGGGCCCTGGACCTGTTCGACGCTTTCGGCAGCAAGGAGAAGACGCTGCACGCCAATCTGGGCGGGCACACCGGCACCCCGTGGTTCGAACTGGAGGACGGGTGCCGGTTCTTGGACCGACACCTGAAGTGAGGCCGGGCCGTCCGGCGGGGAGCAGACGGTAGGCGGTGTCGGCCAGGATGCCGTCATCGAGGACAGGTACCGGCCCTCCTCGATGGCGGTGGCCGGCAGATGCACAACCGCCCCGATCGCGGCGGTACCGGCCATCGGCGGTACCGGCCGGTCGGGGCGGCGCTCGGCCACCAGCGCCGCCATCGGCTGGGACCATGCCGTGAGGCACTCGACCCGTACCCTGCGGATCGCCGGGCAGTCGACCGACTCGACCACCAGCGCCCGGGCCGGGCCGGTGAACAGGGCCTCGGTGGCGGCCCGGTACGCGGCGACGAAGAAGTCGTCCTTGGTCTCGAGACCATGCCCTATGTGGCGAGGCGGAGAAGCCGTTCGTAGCAGCAGAGGGCGGTGGCGAGACCGAGAACGGCCGGATAGTTGCGGGGGTGGCGCTCTTAGCGGTGGTTGAGTCGGCGGTATCCGGTGAACCAGGACATGGTTCGCTCTGTCACCCACCTGCGTCGCCCGAGTCGCGCGGAGGACTCGATTGCCTTGCGGGCGATACGGACGCCGATGCGCTTGCCTCGTAGCCACCTTCGCAGCTCGGGTATGTCGTATGCCTTGTCGGCATACAGACGCTGGGGCTTGAGGTGACGCCTACGGTGGGGGTCGCGTCTTGATTGGTGACCGAGCACCATGGGCTTCAATGCCTGGCTGTCGTGGCTGTTGGAGGCCGAGACTCCGACAACGAGGGGCAGTCCGTTCGCATCCGACGGGACATGCATCCTGGATCCTGGCTTGCCCCCAACCACGGGGACCGGACCTGTGAGTTCGCCCCTCTTTTAGCGTGGACGTGGGCGGCGTCGAGGACCGCCCGGGAGAGATCGAGGCCCGCATCGTCGAGCCGGTGCAGGATCGCCTCGTGGAGCCGGCCCAGACTCCAGCCCTCGATCAGATCAGCCCGCACTCCGGGCCCATCAGGCACATCGACAAAGATCACCCTGACGGGCCGAAGCCAGTAACTGTCGTATCCTGCAAGGCAGATCGAGCGACGTAGCGAACGCACTTGACGGGTGTTCCGTGCTGTGTCCCGTCCGTATGGTCGGGCCCCGCTGAGGGCCGTATCTCACGGCCAGACCGGGGTGATCGGCTCCAGAGCTTCCCTCTTCCAGCGCGATGGATTGGTCTCGCGGGCCAGGCCGGTATCGCGAGTTTCGGCCCGTGGACTCAGGTGCCCAGCGCGCCGCTCTGGCCTGCTTCACACCCGAGTTCCTCGCGGTCTGCGAGGCGATCGGGTGAAATCGCCGCGCCCCCCTTGAGTCACTCCTTCGAGCGTCCGTTGTTGTCAGTGCAGGTGTCCGGTGTGCGTCGCATCCGTGTAGTCGGCGCCCCGGCACGGACGACCGTCGTAAGACAGGAGAGACCCGACCTTGACCTTGTCCACACACACCCTGAAACGGCGCGTGTCCGCCGCCGCCACCGTTCTGGCACTGGGCGTCGCCCTGCCTCTCGCCATCGGGGCCACGCCCGCGTACGCCCAGGCAGAACTGACCATTTCGAAGACCCACACGGGGGACTTCGCCCGGGGCGGGCAGGGGACCTACCTGATCACGGTCAGAAACACCGGTGACACGACGACCTTCGCCGAGACGGTGATGACCGACGCCCTGCCCCAGGGCCTCACGATCGCCACTTTCGACGGCAACGGGGCCGGGCTCGCCTGTGCCAGGGACGCCACGAACACAGTGGTCACCTGTAGCACCGATCCGCTGCCCGCAGGGGCCGTCTACACGGTGGAGATCGTCGTCGACGTGGCCGAAGACGCCCCCTGCACCGTCACCAACACCGCCATCATCGTCGAGCAGGCCGGAGCCGGTCTCAGCGCCAGGGCGAGTGACCCGACCCCCATCTCCGGCGGTGACTGCGGAGGGAACGACGGCACCGGGAACGGCTCGCTCCTGCCCATCGACCTCAACCTCAGCGGCATTCTGCCGACGTACAACAGCGCTACGAACAACACCTTCCACAGCCAGGGAACAACCAACATCACCGGTCAGGACGCGCACCCGAACCCCTGACATCACTGCTTGACGTACGGCACGTACTCCGTGTTCGCGGTGAGATCGGCTTGTTCCTTGCTGACTTCGGCTCGTCAGGGTGATCTTTGTCGATGTGCCTGATGTGCCTGATGTGCCTGATGGTCCCGCGGTGCGGGCTGTATCTCGTGCTGTGTGAGATACGCGGATGGGGGCGGGTTGACCGCTGCGGGAAGCCGTACGGCGGCAGACGGCTGAGTTGTGCGAGCAGAAGATCAAGCCGCTGGAGGTCGCCAAGCGCCACCGGGTGAGCCGGAAGTCGGCCTACCGGTGGCACCGACTGTGGCGGAACGGCCGGATCGAGGCAGCTACATCTCCTTCGAGGACGAAGCAGGCTTCACCCGCCGACCGCCCCGAGGCCGCACCTGGGGCGGCGCGGACACACCCCGGTCGTGACGGTGAGTGGACGGTGCTCGGGACGGCTGTCGGTGGCCGGGCTGATCGCGATGCGACCTGGCTTACGGACCCGGCTGTGCCATCGGCTGATCGCCCACCCCGCGGGTAAGGGCCAGCGCCGAAGCATGAGCGAACGCGACTTCATCGCCCTGCTCGACGGCACCCACCAGCTCATCAAGGCGCCGATCGTGTTGGTCTGGGACCGGCTCAACACCCATGTCTCCCGCACGATGCGAGACCTGATCGACGCGCGGGAGTGGCTGACGGTGTTCCTGTTGCCCGCCTACTCGCCCGATCTGAACCCGGGCGACGGCGTGTGGGCGCACACGTCAAGCGCAGCCTGGCCGACCTCGCTGTCGTGGCCCTGGACCGCTTGGAGGTCCTCGTCCTCAACCGGCTCGAACGCCTGCAGTACCGGCCCGAAACCCTCGACGGCTTCATAGCCGACACCGGCCTCACCCTCGGTGACCCCACCTCACCCTGACGAGCCGAAGTCGGCTGGGCGGAAGAGAACGATCTGGGGGCGGTGGGCCCCACGCCGTCGAACTACGAGCCCGGTACAGCGCCGCCGCCCCGCTGTCGGGCATGACAGTCACCTGCGCAGCGGTGAAGGGGGCGGGATTCACGGGCGGCCACGCCTCAGCCAGCCGCGTCGGCAACCTCTCCGAGCGGCACCTGGCTCGGCTCAAGAGTGGCCTCGATGGCCGGAGCGAGGCCGTCTTCGATCTCGTCCCGTGTGAGGGCGGTCACCGCAGGAAGGCGCAGCAGGTAGCGGGTCAGCCCGAGACCGAGGAGCTGGGAGGAGACCAGGCCGGCCCGGCGTGCGGCGAGCTCGGGGCCCAGGGCCGCGGGCAGTGCCGGGGCGATCTGGGTCGCGAAGACCTCGTGCATCCGGGTCGCCGCATGTTCATTGGTCACCGTCGAGCGCAGCAGGACCAGCAGCGCGTCGTCGGCCGGGTCGCCCTCCCAGCGCTCGAGGAAGTGCCGCCCCCGCCATGAACGCCGCCGCACTCCCCGCCCGCACCGAGGTCGCCATCGTCGGCGCCGGCCCCGCCGGCCTCGCGCTCGCCGTCACACTCGCCGCCTCCGGCATCGACTTCGTCGTCCTGGACAAGCTGGCGGAGGGCGCGAACACCTCGCGTGCCGCCGTCGTGCACGCCCGCACCCTGGAGGTCCTGGACGAGCTGGGAGCCTCCGAGGAGCTGATCGCGCGCGGCATCCAGGTCACCCGGTTCGCCGTTCGTGACGGCTCCCGCCGGCTGCTGACCGTTCCGTTCGGCCAGCTGCCCACGGCCCACCCCTACACGCTGATGGTTCCCCAGTACGAGACCGAGAGCGTGCTGCTGGCCCGGCTGCGGGCGCTCGGCGGCGATGTGCACCGCCCGCACGAGGTCATTTCGGTCGTCCAGGACGAGGACGGCGTCACGCTCACCACGAGCACCGGGCAGACCCTGCGCGCCGGGTACGCAGTCGGCACCGACGGCATGCACAGCACCGTGCGCGAAGCGTCGGGCATCGGGTTCGCCGGCAGCGCCTACAGCGAATCCTTCGTGCTCGCCGACGTCGTGATGGACTGGGCTCCGGGCCCCAGCGAGGTGTCGCTCACCTTCGGCACCGCCGGTCTCACCGTCGTCGCCCCGCTCCCCGGCGGCCACTACCGCGTCGTCGCCACCGTGGACGACGCTCCGCCCACCCCGGACCTCGCCTTCGTCCAGCGGCTGCTCGACGAACGCGCCCCCGGCCAGGCCGAGGTCACCGGTCTGGCATGGTCGTCACGGTTCCGGGTGCACCACCGGGTCGCCGACCACTACCGGGTCGGCCGTGTGCTGCTGGCCGGCGACGCCGCCCACGTGCACAGCCCCGCCGGCGGCCAGGGGATGAACACCGGTATCCAGGACGGCCACGCCCTGGGCCAGGCGTTCGCCACCGGCCGGCTCGACGGCTACGAGGCCCGGCGCCGCCCCGTCGCCCAGCGGGTGGTCGCCTTCACCGACCGGATGACCCGCATCGCCACCACCCGCAACACCGTCGCCCGCGGCACCCGCAACATCGTCCTTCCCCTGCTCGGCCACACCGGCCTGCCCAGGAAGCTCGCCACCGAACTCGCCGAGCTCAACTACCGGTAGAGACACCCGTGAGGGTGCGCGGGGGTGAGGGCCTTGCGGCCGCCGTCGGCGGTCACCATCTCTGCGACGGTGACCTTTGCGTCGGTGAAGCGTGCGGCCACGGTGTCGGACGGGTACCCGCGCTCGCTCAGGAAGCCCGACTCCCGTGCACCGCCCGGCCGGTGTTCCAGCCCGGCCTGACTGCGCCCCGCGATGTCCGTGACACGCTCCTCATCGTCCGAGAGCAGATGGATGCGCTGGTCCAGGACGGTGGCGAGTGCCATGGCGGTGCATACGGCGGCCAGGACACGGACATGAAGTCCACCAGTCGTGCCCGCAGAGACCTGCGCCGCGTGCGGGGACTCTCCGCCTCCCGGTCCCGGTTGCTCGTCATGGACCCTCGTGCGCGGCCCGGAGCACGTATCCGGCCCCTCGCACGGTGTGGATCATCGGAGTCCGGCCCTTGTCGATCTTCGACCGGAGACTGTGGACGTAGACCTCGACCAGGTTTCCCTCCCCGTCGAACGAACTGTTCCAGACGTGGTCAAGGAGGTGAGCCTTGCTGAACACCTGTCGGGGATGGCCCATCAGGAACCACAGGAGGTCGAACTCCTTCGCCGTGAGCCTGAGCGACACTCCGCCACGGTGCGCCTTGCGGCCCTGCTCCGACAGAACCAGGTCGCCCAGCGCTCGAACGGATCCGTCCTCGGAGGACTCCTCGGTACCGAGGCCGCAACGGCGCAGCAGCCCGCGCAGTCGCAACATCACCTCCTCCAGCGAGAAAGGCTTGGTCACGTAGTCGTCCGCGCCCGCCGACAGGCCGTCCAGTCGGTGGTCGAGCGCGTCCCGGGCGGTGAGCATGAGGATGGGCAGCCCCGCATGGTCGTGCCGCAGCCGGCGCAGTACTCGTAAGCCGTTGAGGTCGGGCAACATCCAGTCCAGGACGACGACGTGCGGACGGCACGCTCGCGAGAGCTGTACGGCGCTGTGCCCGTCCGGGGCGAGGAAGGGGTGCCATCCCGCCGCGGCGACGGCCACGGACAGCAGCTCCCTGAGTTCCGGTTCGTCATCGACGATCAGTACACGGACGGCACCGTCATGTGCTGCGGGTTGGTGTGGCATGGCTCCAATATTCCTTTCGATGCTGTCCACATACTTTGCACGCCGGGTCTCGGCCCGAAGCGCGCTCACTCTCCACGGAATCCCGCGATCGGACCAGTTTCGTTTTCGGGGAACCTGAAAGATCGAATCGGACAGCTCTACCCCTAGGGTCGCAAAAGTATGCAAGGCTCCAGATGGGCGGATTTTCTCTCGGCCGATAATCTACTTAACTGGACTTTCTCCCCTCAGTCCGAGCGTCTGTGTCTCACGCCAATGTGCTGTCAACTCAACAGAGTTGACAAGAACTCATGAGAAAATCAAAGTTTTCTTAGGTGTACGTCATAGTGTTCGGCGATCGAATGTGGCCGTCAAAGCCGATGTCGCAGGGCTTTCCGGGAAACCTTTTTCAGGCACCTAAAAGGCCGCCGCTTTCTCAGGTATTCGTCCTGGAATCAAAAACGGGAACATTCCTCGGAAGTCCGCCGCGCGCCACCCTTGAGGGGAATATATAAGTGCAGGCCAAAAACGTTCATCGCAGGTTGCAGGGCAAGCGCAGGAAGACCATCGTGGCCTGTGCCGCGGCGACGACCGTGCTCCTGGGCACGTTGTACGCCACCGCGAACGCCGCGTCCGTCCAGGACCAGCCCTCGTCGTCCCAGCAGTCGGCCCCCACATCCCGGGAGCCGGCGGAGTCGGCGACCGCGACCACAGCGGCGTCGACCACGACCGTCTCGGCCGTGACCGAAGCCGCCGACGCGTTCGTGGACACCCTGGACTCCGATCAACAGTCGGAGGTGCTTCTCGACCTCACCGAGGCGAACGCCACGGCTTGGTCGAACCTTCCGTGCGGTTCGACCTGTCGGGTCGGCATCGAGCTGAGCTCGCTCACCGACGACCAACTCACCGCCGCCAAGGCGGTGCTGAAGGCGGCAGCGGGCACCAGCAGCGGCGCCGGGTACGACCAGATCAGCCAGATCCTGCTGGCCGACGACGTCCTCGGCGAAACCGCCAGCGGCTACGGCAGCGGCAACTACTACCTGGCGTTCCTGGGCGCTCCGAGCACGGACGGTACGTGGCAGCTGCACTTCGGCGGTCACCACCTCGCGGTCAACCTCACCTACGCGGATGGGGAGGTCACCGGCACCAGCCCGTTCTTCATCGGGGTGGAGCCGTCCAGCTGGACCGCGGACGACGGCACCTCGTACGCGCCCATGGACGGAATGCGTGACGGGATGCTCGCCGTGCTCGGCAGCCTGAGCGCGGACGAGCTCACCACGGCGAAGCTCTCCGAATCATTCAGCGACGTGCTGCTCGGCCCGGACGAGGACGGCGAGTTCCCGACGACCAAGGAGGGCGTAGCGGTCGGCGATCTGACGGACGCCCAGCAGCAGCTGGTGCTCGACGCCATCGAACCCTGGGTCGACGGCGTCGACGACACGACTGCCGCTTCGCTGTTGAGCACGTACGAGTCGGAACTCGACGAGACCTACCTCTCGTACTCCGGCGGAACCGATCTGGACACCCAGGGCGACTACGTGCGCATCGACGGGCCGAGTGTCTGGATCGAGTTCGTCTGCCAGGACGGTGTGATCTACACGGACCAGATTCACTACCACTCCGTGTATCGCGACCACACCCGCGACTACGGTGGAGAGTTCTCGTTCTGATGAACCGGCTGCCGATCTCATTGGCATCAGCACTGCGCATGATGGCAGGGGTCGCGGTGGCGGTACTGGCGGCGCTGCTCCTGGCGGCGCCGCCGGCCGCTGCACATCCCATGCCTCACTCTGTGCTCCTGCTCGACGTGCACGAGACGTCGGTGAGCGCCGAACTGGAACTCCCGGTGGACGATTTCTCCCGGGCGAGCGCAATCGACCTGACCGACGCCACCGCCGTCGAGCTGTCGGCGAAGACCACCGCGATCCGCCGCTACCTGGCCGCCCATCTGCACCCCACGACCGTCCGGGGCAAGGCATGGGACGTCACCTTCGGCGAGATCACACTGGACCGGACGCGGCAGACCTCCACCGGTACGTACCGCGAACTGACCGTCCAGGCCACGCTCACCCCGCCTTCCGGCGGGGACCCGCGCCACTTCGTCCTCGACTACGACGCCATCGTCCACCAGGTCGTCACCCACATCGCCCTGATCTCCGTCCGTCAGGACTGGGCCACGGGCCGAGTGTCCGAGGAACAGGACGCCGCCACCCAGGTGGGAGTCGTCCGCATCGACGTCCGCAGCATGGCGGTCCCGGCTCTCACCATCAACCTGGAGAGCGGAAGCGTCTGGAACGGGACCTTCACCATGTTCCGGCTCGGCGCCACCCACATCCTCGAAGGCACCGATCATCTGCTCTTCCTGCTCATCCTCCTCCTGCCCGCGCCACTGCGCGCGGCTGGGAACCGTTGGCGAGGGACGGTCGGCGCCCGGACCTCCATCAACCGCATCGCCCGCACCACCCTCGCCTTCACCATCGGGCATTCCCTGGCGCTCGCCCTGAGCGCCTTCGGTCGCCTCGACATCCCGGCCCAGCCGGTCGAAGCGTTCATCGCCGTCAGCATCCTTGTCGGCGCCGCCCATGCGATACGGCCCCTCTTCCCAGGGCGCGAGGCCGTCGTCGCCGGGGTCTTCGGTCTCGGGCACGGCCTGGCGTTCTCCCTCACCCTCGCCGAGATGAACCTCTCCACCGCCCAACTCGCCCTCAGCCTCTTGGGATTCAATCTCGGCATCGAGGGGATGCAACTCCTGCTCGTTCTCCTCGCCCTGCCGAGCCTGCTCCTCCTCTCCCGGCTGCCCAGGCACTCCGTCGTGCGCTGCGCCTGCGCGGCGCTGACCGCAGCCGCCGCCCTCGGCTGGCTGCTCGACCGCATCGGCATGCCCAACCCGATGGCCCGCGCCGCGGACAGCGCCGGGTCCCACACATCCCAGCTGTTCGTCGTCCTCATCGGCACCGCTGCACTCTCCGTACTCCGGATGGGCGCCCTCTACCGCCGCGACCGAAGGCTGCTGCACACGACAGGAGTGCTGAACACCGATGGACATGGCCGCACCGCGGCTGCAGACCCTGGCCTCACGCGGGAGCGGCGGGCCGCAGCCGGGAACGAGACCTTCTCGCGGCGCATCGAAAGAAGAAGGCCGGCTCACCCCGCACACTCCAACGGGCAGTCACTTCACGATCAAGCACGACGCCGGGCAGTCCGGGTCGGCACCGTCGACGCTGATCACGAAGACTCCGGGGAACCACATGACCGCTGAGAAGGCGCGTCTGGGAAGTGGCCCGAGGTGCTGTCGCTCCGTCACTCCTGATGCAGGGAGGCGACCCAGCGGTCGTCCTGGAACTCGGCAGGCACCTCGTCCTCCGACGGGTCGATTCCTCGACGCTCCAGCTCGTCGAACCAACGGTCCCGCTGTGACTTCGGGAGATGCCGTCCGCACCAGGGACAGAAGTCGATGGTGATGCTCGACGTGCCGCCATCATGGATGATCAGCCCGTACTCCTGAAACTTGGCGCTGAAGCCGATCAGTGAGTCCGGACAGACGAAGGCGTCGTCGTGCTGGTCACAGTGCACGCTGAGGTGGCTGGTCATCGCCTCGCAGCAATGAGTGGTCATGACTTCGACCTCTCGTCGATCGGCATCATGACCGGAAGTAGATCACGGTCTGCGACGGCCGGCAGCCAGGCAGGAATGTCCGAAACGTGACGGTCGTCGTCTCCAACCGTTTTGCCTCCCTCTTTGTCTCACCTGGCATAGATGCGCAATACGCAGGAAACGGAAGGGAGTTGCTCGCCGATGAGACGCTGGGCAACGGCGCTGGCAGCACTGGCACTGGTACTGACGGGAGGAGGCGCCGCGTCGACTGCCGCCGCCGCGCAGACCACGGCTTGCGAGACGGGCTGGGGGAGTATGGCGAAGGCGGCGCCGGGATCGCTGGCGATGACCGGTTCCCTCACGGACGTCAGAACCGGCCGGCACGACTGCTACGACCGGATGGTCTTCGATGTTCCGGGCATGACGACGTCCGACCCGGCCTTGTACTGGGTCCAGTACGTCCCCGGTTTCGCCCATCCCCCGTCCCAGACCGGCATCCCGGTCGCGGGAGGGGCGGTCATCGAGATCGAGTTCACCGCGCCGGTCGACGACGCGCAGTACCACGTCGGGCTCGCGGATCCGCTGCCGGGACTCGACTTCAGCGGCTACCGGACCTTCCGGGACGCAAAGTTCGGCGGCCACTACGACGGAGGGACCCATATCGGACTCGGCGTCCGAGCCAGGCTGCCGTTCCGGGTGCTGGTGCTGCCCGACCGGCTGGTGGTGGATGTGGCGCACAGCTGGTAGCCGCGGGAGCCCGGTAAATCGCTGCACGTGTCGCGTTTCGTGGCGTACGGTGGGGACGCCGACGCGGGGTGGAGCAGCTCGGTAGCTCGCTGGGCTCATAACCCAGAGGTCGCGTGGTTCAAATCCCGCCCCCGCTACGAAGATCCGGCTCCCGCCGACACCCATATCGGCGGCAGCCGGAAGCAGATACGCCTCAGCCCAGCGCAAGGCCTCGACGGCGGCGTCTCGGAGGATGCTCAGTCGAGACAGAACTCGTTGCCCTCGATGTCCTGCATCACGATGCACGACTCATTGTGGTCATCGGCAAGCAGCACGCGCTCGCGTATCGCGCCGAGCGCGACCAGTCGCGCGCACTCGGCTTCGAGCGTGGCGAGGCGCTCTTCCCCAACGAGCCCGGTGCCGACCCGCACGTCAAGATGCACCCGATTCTTGACGACCTTCCCTTCGGGGACGCGCTGGAAGTACAGCCGCGGGCCCACGCCTGAGGGGTCACTGCAGGTGAACGCTGAGCCCTGCCGCTCAGGCGGCAGAGAGCGATCGAAATCGTCCCACGTGGCAAACCCCTCCGGTGGCGGCGGTACGACGTATCCCAAGACCTCGCACCAAAAGCGGGCGACGCGCTCAGGTTCTGCGCAGTCGAAGGTGACTTGGAACTGCTTGATCGATGACATCGGCGCACCCTAGCAGGGGGACTCTGTTGCTCATTTCCCGGTGTGGATCCCCATGTTGTCGGGAGGACGGCTTCTGCTAGAGATCGGGCTCGGCGTGAGCGGTCCGGTTGGCGGCCGCCGGCCTGATCGAGGGCGGGGCCAGTGACCGGGAGGTGGCCCGGCGGTTCAGGGTGACGCGTGTGTCGGCCAACCGCTGGCGTCGGGCGTTGGCTTCGGGCGGTCGGCAGTCCCTGGTCTCCAAGGGGCACGGCGGTGCCCGTTGCAGGCGTCTGGTCACACCTGAAACGGTCCCTGGCCAACCTCACCGAACACAGCCTCGACCACCTCACCGCGCTGGTGAAGACCCGGCTTAAACGGATGCAGTACCGACCCGGCCTCATCGACGGCCTCATCGCCAAGACCGGCCTCGACTTCCAACCGCCGTAGCCTCAGCCATTGAAGATCTCTAGAGGACGCTAGAGGGCGCTAGGGGGCAGCAGGTGCGGGGCGCGGGCGCCGAGGATGCCGAAGACCTCGTCCTTCGCCGCACCCCGCAGCTCCGCCATGAAGGCCAGGTCCACCCGGCCGGTCCTGGCCCAGATCCCGCCGAGGGACTCCGCACACTCCTGGGCCAGCACACTGGTGAACCCCTCGGCGCGGATGATCCGGATCAGGCACGATTCGACGAGCGGGCCGGAGAAAAACTCCAGGTCCATAGCCGCGTCGGACTTTTCGTCCTCGCGCGCCGCGGGGTCGTCGAGGATTCCGACGAGCAGAACCGCCCGTTCCTCGGGCGAGATCTCCGCCCGGCTCTCCAGCGGGGTCTCATCCGCGGTGGGGATCCGCCCCTTTCTGAACAGCCCCTCCAGCCAGGTCCTCATCTGCTACCGATCCTCGATCCCGTCCCATGCGCCCCTGCCGACGCTGCCGCCGACCACGCTACCGAGGAAGTCGTAGGCAACGGTGGCAGCGCTCAGCAGCCTTAATGCCGGCCTTCCAGATTGACGGCTTCCGCAGCGCCTACGGGCTCGTCTGTGCTCGACTGCGGCAGCAGGCCGATCTTGGCTCCACACCCTCGTCATCAGTACCAGACTCGCCCCAACCTCCGTAACCCCAGCCGTTGAAGCTCTCTAGCCGCTGTTGTGTCGTGCGTTCGCAGGGGGGAACCGATGTCGATGCCTCCAAGAGGTTACCCACCGGTCCGGAACGGAACGGAACGGAACGGAACGGAACGGAACGGAACGGACCGCGGCCACGGCCACGGCCCTCGCCGCGTTTCCCGACGACAGCCTGCCGATCCCATCAGCCCCCGCAACCCCGCCAGGCCCTGACCGTCTTGGAGATATGGTCAGCATGCGAGGACGATCCGTATCCCGGCTACCAGTTGGGTTTCATGTCGGATCCGAAGCCGCCGCCGGCCAGGCGTTTCTCGAAGTGAAGATGGGGGCCGGTGGCATTGCCGGTGGAGCCGACTTCTCCGACCTTTTGGCCGGCTTTGACTGAACCCCCGTTCACGGTTCGCTTGGAGAGGTGGCAGTACCAGAAGTCGAATCCGTTGGCGCGTAGCACGAGGAAGTTGCCGAAACTGGGGTCATGCCCGGTGCGGGCTATGGAACCGCTGAGGACCGCGAGACATTGCTCGCCCTCCGGAGCGGCGTAGTCTGCGCCGGTGTGATAGCCCAGGGACCAGTGGGGTCCCTTCTTCCGGTAGGGGGTCGTGACCCCGTGTCCCGGTACAGGAGACGTGACGCGGGTACCAGGAGGTTTGGGCGGATGCACTTCCGGGACGTGGAGTCGGTCCCAAGAGGTCTTGCCGGGAATCCCGTTGGCGTCAGCCCCCTTGAACCCGATCTTGAGCTGCCAAGCGGCGTACGACTGTTGATCGACATCGGTCCACTCGGGACCAGGACCTGTCCGGTACTTCCCGCACTTTTCCGCCACCAGGCGTTTGCCCATCGCGGCGATGACGGGGCTACGTTGTCCTTTGTGGAAGAATGCCGATCCTGGGAATGGCGCCAGCGCAGGCATAGCCCTCCCTCCTTTCAGTAAGGGGCCGGATCACGATGCGGGTTCGCCTGTTGAACACGTGAGATGTCACCGTAACGGCGCCAGATGTAGTTGATCGCCGCCGCTATGTTCGCCACCGGATCGTAGATTTGGTGGGACGTGCCCGCCTGATGGTTCGCCGCGAAGGTGTCGGGAATCACCTGGGCGTAGCCGCGTGAGCAGTTGAGCTTGGCGCCGTCCGATTGAACAGGGCCCGTTGCGTTTATGTCGTCCTGGTTCACGGCGTTCGGTTTGAAGGACGACTCGCGGCATATGAGGGTCAACAGGCTCGCCCCGTTGCTGACGCCCGTCGCCCAGCTTCTCGGTGCGCCGGTCCTGTCGCATGCCTGCTCGGCGAACGCGCGGGCCGTGGCCTCGGCCACGGCCACTCCCGAGTTCTCCGAGAAGCGCACCGTACTCTTGGTGATGGCCCCGGGATGGCGGCAGTCCACGACGAACCCGGCTCTGGCGCCGAGTTCTGCCAGTGAGGAACAGCCGGGAAATCCATCAGCAGCCGAGCCGGTGAACCCCAGCATGTGCTGCCATGCCGCGTAGGCCGATTTCGTCTGCTCGCCAAAGAATCCGGTGGCGCCTGCGGGGATACTTATTCCGACTGCGATGAGTGCGGCTTGAGTGGCCTTGACGTCTTCGTTGCGCTTGCCGAACCGCACGTTGGAAAGAGTGACCATCGTGCCTCCTCGACCGTAGGAGGCCGGTTAGGAGTGAGCCTCCACAGTCGCCCTTGGTTCCACCATGCGCCCGATGGGAGTCGCGCGCAAACTCGGCAGCGTGCTGATATGCGAGTCCTCGGAGGATCAGTCCGTCAATGCGGTCGACTGTGGAGTCCTCGCCACACACCGCGCGAGCTCCGCCGTCAACCGCGGCGACGCTTCTCCGTCATAGCGGCCAACTCCCCCTGCCGTCATGGATTCCGCGCCAGGCGGGAAGACTCAGACCTTGGGGACACGCAGCCTGTCCCAGCTGAACCGGCCGGGGATGCCGTCGGCAGCGCTGCCCTCGAGACCCAGCTTCTGCTGCCAGGCGGTGTAGGACCTCACATCGCCCGGTCCCCACACGTCGATATGGGCGCTGGACGTGTAGCGGTCGCAGTCTTCGGCGACGAGCCGGTCGTGCATTCCCGCGATGGCGGGCGATGTGCGTCCCGTCTGGAAGAACGACGCACCAGGGAACGGCTCGAACTGCCCGACAGGGGACGGCCCAGGCGGCTGTGACACGAACGCCGGCCAGGAACCGGGGTCGACATGGTCGTTCTCCGGGACGTGGGCATGGGCGTACCACCCGCCCTGCGACCTCCACGTCTCGGTCGGACACGTGTTGCGGGACAGGGAAGTCGGCCGGCCCATGGGCCAGACCTCCGGTACGCCCCAGGAGCCGATCCATGCGCTCAGAACGTCCCAGCCCCGGCAAGGGGTGTCCACCAGTTTTGCGAACACCTCTCCGGTGACGCGACAGTGCGGGAAGAACAAGGCCTCGATCTGGATGACGACTTTGCCAGTCCGGTTGGTACGAACACCACCGTCCGCGTCGAACACGGCTCTACTGCGGGAAGTGGCAGGGAAGAACTGGACGAACGCCCCTGTGAAGGGATCCCAGAGGATGTGCGGAGCGCGGCCCTTACCGCTGCCGGTGAAGAAACCCCTGAGATTGGCGAAGGGGATCAGATCCAGGGGCGCCTCGGCGGTGGCCTTCTTGTCCGCCGTGATGTGCGCGATCGCCCGTGCGGGGAATTCGGGGTCACATGGGGCGTGGTCCCCGACGTCCGCCTTGAGAGCTTGGGGCATCCATGGATCAGGCATGGTGGGATCCTTTGCTCCTCGCACCGCACATGGCCGTGGGATGCAGCAAGGGTGAGCTGGGGAAGCGGACGCTGGGCGAACAAGGGGCCGCGCAGCGGGCCTTTCCCTCTTTCCACGATGCGTCTGATGGGGGTCTTGAGCAAACGGGGAAGGCTACAGGAAGCGGTTTTCCGGATGTGGCCCTTGCCGTCCGGTCGGCGGGATCCGCAGCTGGGCATCCTCGGCTCCGCGTGCCCGGCTCATCTCGTCGATCGGGCACAAGTCCACCCGGCCGGTCGGCGGGTGGAGTTCGGCCTTGTGCCGCAGCTCAAGGACCAGGAAGTGGGGACTCGGCGGGGCTCAGGGGGACTCACGGGATGTCGCACATGCCGGCCGGCCCTCCAGATCGCCCAGAGCCCGAGCGAAGCCGCGCGGATCACGCTCCGACTCGGCGCAGGAGCCGTCATCGCTGAGGGCGGCAACATGTGCCCCGGCACCAGGACCTGATCCGGCGACAATGTCCCTGTGGGGACGGCCCCGACCCCGACGGTCGGTCGAGGGTGTGCTGCGGCTGCGGCGCAGGGACCTCGGACCGCACGCCTGGCACTGGGTGCTCCGCGCTCTGTGGGAGGAACACCCCCTCGGCGTCGGCCAGTTGCCCGGGCTCGGGGACCTGACCTGCCGCCCTGTGAACGGCGCGGCCCCGAGCTCCGGCGGTTGCCCAGCGTCCCGCCGGACATCCGCGTCTTCAACCCTGTCCCCGGTGTGCGCCGGTCTTTCGCGCGGGCGATCGTGGCATGGCTGAAGGACGTGGGGAACAGCGCCTGGACGACGCCGCACCATGGTCGAATCCACATTCACGCCTCCAGCCGAGTGCACAGCGAGACACCCGATCCGCCCCTGTCGGCGATCCGCACGCCGCCGGGATCGCGGCGAGCGGGTCCGTCGCGCTCGGGCCGTTACTTGAGCTCGGCGTCGGTGTAGTAGCCGCCTGCGACCAGGACCAACTCGTAGTTGGTCTTGTCGACGGTCGCCGGTTGCAGCAGGTAGGCGGGGACGGCCTTGACGCCGTTGTTGTAGGCCCTTCTGTTGTTCACCCTCGGCGTCCTGTCGTTGAGTATGTTGTCGGCCATCTCCGCGGCCATCCCGGCGAGCTGGCGGAGGTCCTTGTAGACGGTCTGCGACTGCTCACCTGCGATGATCGACTTCACCGAGGCCAGTTCGGCGTCCTGACCGGTGATGATCGGAAGGCGCTTGCTGCCGGTGCCGTAGCCGTCCTCCTTCAGCGCGTTCAGGACGCCGATGGAGATGCCGTCGTACGGCGACAGGACCGCGTCGACCGTTCTGCCGCCGTACGACGTGTCGAGGATGCCGTCCATGCGCTTCTTCGCCGTGGGCCCGTCCCAGCGCAGGGTGGTGACCTGCTTGAGCTCGGTCTGGCCGGACCGGACCACCAACTGCTTGGAGTCGATGTACGGCTGGAGGAGGTGCATCGCGCCGTCGAAGAAGTACTTGGTGTTGTTGTCGTCGGGGGAGCCGGCGAACAGCTCGATGTTGAACGGGCCCGCGCCGTCCTCCAGGCCGAGCTTTTCGACGATGTAACGGGCCTGGAGCCGGCCGACCTGCTCGTTGTCGAAGGAGACGTAGTAGTCGACGTTCTCGGTGCCGAGGATGAGGCGGTCGTAGGAGATCACCGGTATGTCCGCGTCGGCGGCCTTCTGGAGAACGCCGTTCAGCGACTTGTTGTCGATGGCCGCGATGATCAGCGCGTCGACGCCCTGCTTGATCAGGGCCTCGATCTGTGAGACCTGGGTTTTCGGGCTGTCCTGGCCGTAGACCAGCTTCGTCTTGTAGCCGTCGGCCTTCAGGTCGTCGACGACGCTCTTGCCGTCCGTGAGCCAGCGCTCGGAGGCCTGGGTCGGCATGGCGATGCCGATGGTGTCGCCCTTGGCGCTGTCCTTGGAGCTGCCCCCCAGGTCCTGGCCGCAGGCGGTCAGGGTGAGGGCGAGAGAGGTGGCTCCGGCGGTGGCAGCGAGAGCGGCTCTTCGGTTGCGCATGGGGATCGTTCCTCGTTCTTCTCGTCGTTGAGAGGATGGCGGCGGATCAGATGTCGGTGAGAACCGGTGGGCCGGGCAGGGCAGTTGGCGAGTGGGGCGGGCGGGCAGTCGGCGGGTGGGACGCGCCGTCCGTGTCCGCTTGCGCTCGGTGTCCGGCCCGGTGGCTTGGTGGGCTGGTCCCGTGAGGATGCCGTGCGGGGGATCGCCCTGGACGGGCCGGACATCCGGTGGAGCGGTACGCCCGGCGGCCGATGTGCTCGCCGTCCTCGTGGATCCGCACGCGGTCGGCGAGCGAGACCGTCGGGAGCCTGGCTCGCACGCTCAGGGACAGTGAACCGGCGGAGGATCGCGCGGAACTGACAGGCGGTCAGGGCGCGTGGCGAGTCGCTCAGGTCGTTGCTCGCGCGTCTCGGCGCCCCGCAGTTCGACGATCGGTGCGGTGGTTCGGCCCTGCGCCCGGGCCTTGTCGGCTCTCGGGATCGCGCCGCCGGTGCGCACCTGTACATACGTCAGGCCGCACCGAGGCGCTCCTGCCGTGTATGTACTGTTTTCGGGGGTGCGCAGGGCACTTGCCTTTCAGCTGTTCGAAATATCGTCACGCTGTCGGAATGGTGGCGCGACGATAGAAGGGGGTGTCCGTGGTGTCAACGGTGCGAACAGAAACGGTTCCAGAAGGTGACGGAGATCGCTTTCTGTCTCTGGTGGAACCTTAGCCGCGACACCGGGGAACCCGGCGGGACTTCTGCCTTTTTCGCTGGTCAACGGTATGACCAGACCGAGTGGAGTGACCGAGTGGAGCAGCGCAGGGGCACGTCGCTCCGCGCTGTGAACTCGCTGTGTGAAAGGGCTTCCCGATGTCGCTGGGCTCGACGAGTCGGAAGGGCTCGCGCGGTTCGTGCGCGCGGCCGCATGCGAGGGCCCTTCGCGTGACCGGACACCACCTGCGCCAAGAGGCTGCGCTGTCCCAGGGGAGAGAGGGACGGGTCGCGTCGTTCTCGTGGGGCTGTCCGGTTTGATCCGCCAGGTTTCCAGGACGGGCCGGATTGCGACGGGGTGCGGGCGGATCCACTTGGGGAAACGAGCGGCAGAGTCTCCCTGGTATGTTGCGCCGATGTCAGAGATCAAGAAGTTTCAGGTCACCTTTGACTGCGCAGAACCTGAGCGCCTCGCTCGTTTCTGGTGCGAGGTGTTGGGGTACGTCGTACCGCCGCCCCCGGAGGGGTTTGCCACTTGGGACGACTTCAAGTGCTCGCAGCCACCTGAGGAGCGGGATTCATGGTTTTCCTGCAGTGATCCCTCAGGTGTGGGCCCGCGCCTGTACTTCCAGCGCGTCCCCGAAGGGAAGACCGCGAAGAACCGGCTGCATCTCGATGTGCGGGTCGGCACCGGGCTCGTGGGTGAAGAGCGCCTCGCCGCACTTGAGGCCGAATGCGCGCGACTGGTCCCGCTCGGCGCGGTGCACGTGCGAACGCTGTATGACGGCAATGATTCGTGCATCCCGATGCTCGACATCGAGGGCAACGAGTTCTGTATCGACTGAGCATTCTCCGAGCTGGAGGGGTGGGCAGCCGCCTCCCTTGGACCTCGCTGTTCCCGTACGGGGCGGGAGTCGTCCCGTGAGGGTGAGATTGTGCAGCCGGGCGGCCCTGGGAATCGAAGCGGAAGCCGTCGGGCTCGTCGGGCGGGCCGACCGGCTCGTCCCTCGTCACCTGGCTCGGTGTTCGCCCGTCTCCGGCTGCTCCAGATGAGAGGCGAGGACGGCGGCCTGGACCCGGCGCTGCACGCCCAGCTTGGCCAGGAGGCGGGAGATGTGGTTCTTGACGGTCTTCTCCGACAGGTAGAGCTTCTTGCCGATCTCCCGGTTGGTCAGCCCGTCGCCGATCAGGGCCAGGATGTCCCTCTCACGCGGTGACAGGCTCGCCAGCTCGGACGGCACGGAAGGGCTCTGCACGGGATCGGCCCGCAGCGAGCGCATCAGGCGGGCCGTGGTCGCGGGGTCCAGCATCGACTGGCCGGAGGCCACCGTCCGCACCGCCGAGACGAGGTCGGACCCCTTGATCTGCTTGAGGACGTAGCCGGAGGCGCCGGCCATGATCGCGTCGAGCAGGGCCTCCTCGTCGTCGAACGAGGTCAGCATCAGACAGGCCAGTTCCGGCATCTGGCTGCGCAGTTCCCGGCAGACCGAGATGCCGTCGCCGTCCGGCAGACGTACGTCGAGGACGGCCACGTCGGGGCGCAGCGCGGGGCCTCGCGCGAGCGCGTGGTCGACGGTGCCGGCGTCGCCGATCACCTTGATGTCCGGCTCGGAGTCGAGCAGGTCGGCCAGGCCACGGCGGACGACCTCGTGGTCGTCCAGCAGGAACACCCGGATCGGGTTCTGCTCGCTGAAGGTGCGCGGCTCTGACATGGTGACCCCTCGTTCCCCGACGGAGGACAGGCTGCGACCTGCCCGTGATTCCGATCATCACTCGCCGGGACCGAATGTACTAGGGCCGACCGGCCCCACTCGCTCGGAGGCGGCCGCCCTGAGGGGTCCGACACCTGGTCCGGGCGCGTTCATGCGGAGTCGACGTTCTCGGCGCCGTCCGCGGGCGCGCCCTTCGGCCGGCCGTGTCGGGTGAGGTCGAAGTCCACGTCCACGACTCCTTCGACCGCGCGGACCAGCCGTGCCGCCACCGGCACCAGGGAGGTGTCCCGGACCGGGCCGACGAGTTTCACGACGCCGTTCCGCACCTCGACGCGCACGCTCGATCGCGGCATGGGGAACAGGTAGGACACGATCTCGCGCCGTACCTCCTCGGCGATCTCCTCGTCGGTGCGGAGGAAGACCTTGAGCAGGTCGGCACGGCTGACGACGCCTTCGAGCAGGCCCACGGCGTCGACCACGGGGAGTCGCTTGACCTTCGCCCGTGCCATGGTCCGGGCGGCCTGGGCCAGCGTGGCGTCCGGGTGGACGGTGAGGGCGGGGGAGGTCATGAGTTCCTCCGCGGTGACCGCGCCGGCCTTCGCCAGGTCGGACAGGCGGCGCAGCTGTGTGTACCGGTCGGGGTCGCTGTCGCGGAACTCCTCCTTGGGCAGGAGGTCCGCCTCGGAGACGACGCCGACGACACGGCCCTCGCCCTCGATGACGGGCAGGGCGCTGATCTTCCAGTCCTGCATCAGCTGCACGATCTCCTTGAAGGTCGCCTCGCGGCCGACTGCGGCGACCGTGTGGGTCATGACATCGCTGACGATGTGCGGTGTGTGCATGGCCACTCCTTCGTCGTTCGTTCGACCGGGTCAGACGGTGCTGTCGGCGCCGTAAGGGGCGTACAGGTCCAGGAGGCGGGTCCTGGACGAGCGCAGACGGTGGGCCAGCACCTCGCCGACCCACCGGGCGACGTCGTTGCCCAGGGCCGGGTCGTCCTGGCACATGGACCGGACGGCCGTGGCGTCGAACTCGTAGGCCCGCACCGGTGTGGTCGCCTCGGCGCCCAGGTGCCAGACGCGCGGGGTGAAGAGCCAGGACCAGCCGACCAGTTCGTTGTGCCCGAGCTTCTCGATGACGGCCGCCCGACGGCCCGGCACGTGCATGTCGAGCTCGATCGTGCCGGTGCGGATGATCCAGAAGCGGTCTGCGCGCCCGCCTTCCTCGAAGAGGCGTGTCCCTTGGGGGATGGACACCTCCCGGGCGACGCGCATGAGCCGCCGGCGGTGTTCGGCGGACAGTGCGCGCAGCATGCTGGGGGTGGGGACGGGGGAAGCGTTCATGGCGTGCCTCCGGGACGAGGTGCGGGGACGTGCACCTCCAGCGTGTGCCGGGCCTCCGGGACGGGCCATGGGCCACCCGGTCCAGTGATCGGTCCATTCGGTACCGAAGGGGAGTTTTCGGCGCGGCGCAGCGGCGGATCGCCTCCTGACCACTGCACCTTCGGTCCGTCTGCCCGAAGTCCGGACGTCGGCAAAACCTCGTGGAGGCGCCACTCAGCCTGCGCCCAGGACGAGTTGGGGCTGCACGGACCTCCCGGTCCGGGACCTTCGGGAACCTCCGCGGGCCCGAGTGGCCGCTGCCCTGATCCGGCGTGGCGCAGAAGCATTCGTTCGCGGATCGACTCATTCTCAGCGACTTGCACAAGGAGCACAGCCATGCCCAGGACTTCAGCGGCTGGTGACCGAGCGGTGCCCGAGCCCAAGACGGCACTCGGACTCCCGGCCGCGTCCTCGCTCGTGATCGGCACCGTCATCGGCACCGGAATCTTCGCGCTCCCCTCCGCCCTCGCCCCCTACGGGCCCATCTCACTGGTCGCCTTCGTCGTCGTGACCCTGGGAGCGCTGGCGCTCGCGCTGACCTTCGGGGCCCTGTCGAAGCGGGTTCCGGCGAGCGGCGGGCCGTACGTCTACGCCCGGGAGGCGTTCGGCGAGTTCGCGGGATTCCTGAACGCCTGGTCGTACTGGATCACCGCGTGGGCCGGCAACGCGGCGATCGCGGTGGCCTGGGTCGGCTACGTCGAGGTGTTCGTCAACACGGGTCACAAGACGTGGATATCCATGAGCATCGCCCTCGGCGGGCTCTGGGCGGCCGCCGCGATCAACCTCACCGGCGTCCGTAACATCGGCTCGTTCCAGGTGATCACCACCGTGCTGAAGTTCGTGCCCCTCGTCTTCATGGCGACCATCGGGCTGTTCTTCATCGACCCGGACAACTTCGGCGCCTTCAACGCCAGTGGTCAGTCGGCGCCCGGCGCGATCTCCGCCGCGGCCGCCATCGCCCTGTTCAGCTACCTCGGCCTGGAGGCCGCCTCGGTGGTCGCCGGCCGGGTGCGCGAGCCGGAGCGCAACGTGCCGCGCGCCACCGTGTACGGCACGCTCCTGTGCGCCGTCCTCTACATCCTGGGCACGCTCGCGGTCTTCGGCACCGTCTCGCACGGGGCGCTGGGCCACACCGTCGCACCGTTCACCGACTCCGCGAACAACATCTTCGGCGGCGCCTGGGCGGGAGACGTCGTGGCCGTCGCCGCGATCATCTCGGGCATCGGCGCCCTCAACGGCTGGACCATGCTGTGCGCCGAGATGCCGTACGCCGCCGCCCGCGACGGTCTCTTCCCCGACGCCTTCGCGAAGCTGCGCGGACCGAGCGGCGTCCCGGCCTTCGGCGTCATCGCCTCCACCGTGCTGGCCTCGCTGATCACCGTGTTCAGCTACACCCGCTTCGAGGACGTCTTCACGAAGATCGTGCTGCTGAGCGTCCTCACCGCGGTGATCCCGTACCTGTTCTCCGCCGCCGCCCAGCTGTACTGGCTGCTGGTGCGCGGCCGGGAGACCCTGAGCCCGCGGCGCCTGGCCCGCGACGTCACCGTCGCCGCTCTGGCGCTGGCCTTCTCCTACTGGTCGATCCAGGGCAGCGGCTACCAGACCGTCTACTACGGACTGTTCGTGCTGCTGCTCGGCGTGCCGGTCTACGTGTGGCTGAAGCGGGGCCAGGGCCGGTACGGCGACGACCCGGTCGCGGTGATCCCCGTTCCGCGCGAGGAGCGCGCCCCCGAGACGCCGGCGCCGCCCAAGCGGCTCTCCCGTGGACTGGGCACCAACCGCGTCGGCGGTCCACGCAAGCACAACGCCCACCGTCACCAGGACTGACCACTTCACGCAGAGGACGAGACCACGCCATGAACACCTTCCACGTCGACTCCGAGGTCGGCCGCCTGCGCCAGGTCATCCTGCACCGCCCCGGCATCGAACTCTCCCGCCTCACCCCGCGCAACGTCGACGCCCTCCTCTTCGACGACATCCTGTGGGCCAAGCGCGCCCGCGAGGAACACGACGCCTTCGCCCAGGTGCTGCGCGACCACGGCGCCCGCGTGCACTACTTCGCCGACCTGCTCGCCCAGACGCTCGACGGCGACGAGGCCCGCGACTGGCTGCTCGACCGGGTGATCACCCCGGCCACCGTCGGACCCGCACTGATCGACCCGGTGCGCGCACTCTGCGCCGAGCTGGACGGGGAGACCCTCGCCGGACACCTCATCGGCGGGCTTCTCAAGAGCGACCTGCCGCTCGCCACCCCGCACAGCCTGGTCTGGAACGCGCTCGACGCCGAGGACTTCGCCCTCGCCCCGCTGCCCAACCACCTCTTCCCGCGCGACAACTCCTGCTGGGTGTACGACAGGCTGTCGGTCAACCCGATGGCCAAGTCGGCCCGGCGGCGCGAGAGTCTGCACGCCGAGGCCGTCTACCGCTTCCACCCGATGTTCGCGGGCGTCGCTCCCGCGCCGATCCTCGACGTCTCGTCGGGCACCCTGGAAGGCGGTGACGTCCACGTCCTCGGCAACGGCGCCGTCATGGTCGGCATGGGGGAGCGCACCACCGCACAGGCCGTGGAGAACCTCGCCGCCCGCCTCTTCGCCGACGGCACGGCCAACCGGCTGGTCGCCGTCCAACTCCCCGCCGCCCGCGCCTATATGCACCTCGACACCGTGCTGACGATGGTCGACCACGACACCTTCGTCATCTACCCGGGCCTGGCCGACTCCCTGCGCTCCTGGACGCTCACGCCCAGCGGCGCCCGCGCGTGCGGCTTCGACGTCGCCCCGGACTCCGACCTCGCCACTTCCCTGGCCGAAGCCCTCGACCTCGACAAGGTCCGGATGCTCTCCGCCCCGCAGGACATCCGCAACGCCGAACGCGAGCAGTGGGACGACGGCAGCAACTTCCTCGCCGTCGCCCCGGGCGTCGTCGTCGGCTACGAGCGCAACGTCACCACCAACACCTACCTGCGCAAGCAGGGCATCGAGATCGTCACCGTCGCCGGCGCCGAACTCGGCCGCGGACGCGGCGGACCGCGCTGCATGAGCTGTCCCGTCGAACGCGACCCGGCCGCCTGAACCCCCAAGGGGAACCATCATGACCGTCGACCTGCGAGGCCGCTCCTACCTGAGCGAACTCGACTTCACCGCCGCCGAGATCCACCACCTCCTCGACCTGGCCGCCACCCTCAAGGCCGCCAAGCGCGCCGGCGCCGAGCAGCCCCGGCTGACCGGCCGAAACCTCGCGCTGATCTTCGAGAAGACCTCCACCCGCACCCGCTGCGCCTTCGAGGCGGCCGCCGCCGACCAGGGCGCCGCCACCACCTACCTGGGCCCCGGCGACACCCACATCGGCGCCAAGGAGTCCATCGCCGACACCGCCCGCGTACTGGGCCGCATGTTCGACGCCATCGAGTACCGCGGCTCCGCCCAGTCCCTGGTCGCCGCACTCGCCGCCCACTCCGGCGTGCCCGTCTACAACGGCCTGACCGACACCGCGCACCCCACCCAGAGCCTGTGCGACGTCCTCACCATGCACGAGCACAGCCCCAGGCCCCTGCCCGAGATCGCCTACTGCTACCTCGGCGACGCCCGCAACAACATGGGCAACTCCCTGCTGTCCATGGGAGCCCTGCTCGGCATGGACGTCCGCATCGCCGCCCCCGCCCCGCTGTGGCCCGACCCCGCGCTGGTCGCCACATGCCGGGAACTGGCCGAACGCAGCGGCGCCCGGATCACCCTCACCGAGGACGTCGAGACCGCCGTACGCGGCGCAGACTTCCTGCACACCGACGTCTGGGTCTCCATGGGCGAGCCCGCCGACACCTGGCGGGCGCGGATCGAGCTGCTGCTGCCGTACCAGGTGAACGACAAGACGCTGGCCGCGACCGGCAACCCGGACGTGAGGTTCATGCACTGTCTGCCGGCCCTGCACGACCGCGGCACCCGCCTCGGGAACGACCTCTTCGACGCCTACGGCCTGGACGGACTCGAAGTCACCGACGACGTCTTCTCCTCACCGGCGTCGATCGTCTTCGACCAGGCCGAGAACCGGCTGCACACCATCAAGGCCGTGCTCGTCGCCACCCTGGAGGACTGAAGCCATGCGCATCGTCGTCGCCCTCGGCGGCAACGCCCTGCTGCGCCGCGGCGAACGCCCCGACGCCGCCGTCCAGCAGGCCAACATCGACCGGGTCGCCACCGCTCTGGCCGCACTGGCCCACGAGCACGAGATCGTCCTCACCCACGGCAACGGCCCCCAGATCGGCCTGCTCGCCCTGGAGAGCGCCGCCGACCCCGCGCTCAGCGCCCCCTACCCCCTTCATCTGCTCGGCGCCCAGACCCAGGGCATGATCGGCTCCCTGCTGGCCTGCACCCTGCACGACGCCCTGCCGGGCCGCCGCATCGCCACCCTCGTCACCCACACCGTCGTACGGGCCGACGACCCGGCGTTCGCCCGGCCCGCCAAGTTCGTCGGCCAGGTCTACCCCCGGGAGGTGGCCGGCGCCCTCGCCCGCAAGCGCGGCTGGCACATCGCGCAGGACACCACCGGCTGGCGCCGAGTCGTCCCCTCTCCGGCGCCGGAACGGATCCTGGAGACCGACACCGTCCACGAGCTGCTGAACAGCGGCACCCTGGTGATCTGTGGGGGCGGCGGAGGCGTCCCCGTCACGGCGGACGACGACAGCGGCGCGCTGACCGGAGTGGAGGCCGTCATCGACAAGGACCTGACGGCCGCCCTGCTCGCCGAGGACCTGAAGGCCGACTTCCTGCTGATCCTCACCGACGTCCCGTGCGTGTACCAGGACTACGGGAGTCCCGCCCAGCGGCCCGTCCTCGACGCCACCCCCGCCGAGCTGCGCCGCAGGGGTTTCCCCGAGGGCTCCATGGGGCCCAAGGCCGAGGCCGCCGCCCGGTTCGTCGAACGGACCGGAGGGCTCGCCGCGATCGGAGCCCTGGACGCGGCCTACGAGATCGTGCACGGCCGGTCGGGCACCCTGGTCCGCCCGGACCTCACGGCCGGCTGACAGCGGGGAGCGGGGAGCGGGGAGCGGGGAGCGGGGAGCGGCCGGGGGCCGTCCGGCCCCCGCCCCGGGGCCGGACGGCCCGCCGGCGGGCGCTGCCCGGCACTCCCCGTGCCGATCACGAACGACAAGCATCGAAGGGCAGGGCAGGAACCGAGGCACACGGACCGAGAAGAGGAACGGCGATGACCGCAACCGTGACAGTCGGCGACCGGGTCACCCCGGCCTGGCGAGGCTTCGCCGGGGCCCGCTGGCGTGAGCTGATCGACGTACGCGACTTCATCCAGGCCAACTACACCCCGTACGAGGGTGACGCGTCCTTCCTGACCGGCGCCACGGACCGCACCCGGGCCGTCTGGGAGAAGGTCAGCTCGCTGTTCCCGCAGGAGCGGGCGCGCGGCATCCTCGACGTGGACGCCGCGACCCCGTCGACGATCACCTCGCACGCCCCCGGCTGGATCGACCGCGACCGCGAACTGATCGTCGGTCTCCAGACGGACGCCCCGCTGAAGCGGGCGATCATGCCAGGCGGCGGGCTGCGCATGGTGGAGAACGGCCTGAAGGCGTACGGCTACGAACCCGACCCGTTCGTCAGCGAGGTCTTCGGGACCTACCGCAAGACCCACAACGACGGCGTCTTCGACGCGTACACGCCCACGATGCGGACCGCCCGCAAGGTAGGCGTCATCACCGGGCTGCCCGACGCCTACGGCCGTGGCCGGATCATCGGCGACTACCGGCGCGTCGCCCTCTACGGCACCGACCGCCTGATCGAGGCCAAGCGCGCGGAGAAGGCCCTGCTGGACGCCCGGCCGTCCACCGAGCACGTCATCCGCGACCGGGAGGAGCTCGCCGAGCAGATCAAGGCACTGGGCGAGCTGACCCGCATGGCGGCGACCTACGGCTGCGACGTCTCGCGCCCCGCGGTCACCGCGCGCGAGGCCGTGCAGTGGCTCTACCTGGGCTACCTCGCCGCGGTGAAGGAGCAGAACGGCGCCGCGATGTCCCTGGGCCGCACTTCGACCTTCCTCGACGTCTACCTCCAGCGGGACCTGGACGAGGGGATCGTCGACGAGTCCGGCGCCCAGGAACTGATCGACGACTTCGTGATCAAGCTGCGCATCGTCCGGTTCCTGCGCACCCCCGAGTACGACGCCCTGTTCTCCGGCGACCCCACCTGGGTCACCGAGTCCATCGGCGGCATCGGCGACGACGGCCGCCCGCTGGTCAGCCGCACCTCCTTCCGCTTCCTGCAGACCCTCTACAACCTCGGCCCCGCCCCCGAGCCCAACCTCACCGTGCTCTGGTCGCCCCGGCTGCCCGCCGGCTTCAAGGAGTTCTGCGCCCAGGTGTCCATCGACACCAGCGCCGTCCAGTACGAGTCCGACGAACTGATCCGCCCCTGCAACGGCGACGACGCCGCGATCGCCTGCTGCGTCTCCGCCATGGCGGTGGGCAGGCAGATGCAGTTCTTCGGGGCCCGGGTGAACCTGGCGAAGGCGCTGCTGTACGCGGTCAACGGCGGCCGGGACGAGATGACCGGCGACCAGGTCACTCCCGCGATGCCCCCGCTGACGGGCGAGTACCTGGACTACGAGGAGCTGGCGGCGGCCTACGACCGCGTCCTGGACTGGCTGGCGGAGACGTACGTCAACACGCTCAACGTCATCCACTACATGCACGACAAGTACGCCTACGAACGCATCGAGATGGCCCTGCACGACCACCCCGTCCACCGCTTCATGGCCTGCGGCATCGCAGGACTGTCGGTCGCCGCCGACAGCCTGTCCGCCGTCAAGCACGCCCGGGTGAAGGTGTTCCGGGACGCGACCGGGCTGGCCGTCGACTTCCGGACCGAGGGCGAGTTCCCGGCGTACGGGAACAACGACGACCGCGCGGACGCCCTCGCCGTCGGCCTGGTGGAGACCTTCATGGCCAAGGTCCGCCGGCACCCCGCCTACCGGGACGCCGAACACACCCAGTCGGTGCTGACCATCACCTCGAACGTCGTCTACGGCAAGCACACCGGCAACACCCCCGACGGCCGCCGCGCCGGACAGCCCTTCGCCCCCGGCGCCAACCCGATGAACGGCCGTGACCGGCACGGCGTGGCCGCCTCCGCGCTGTCGGTCGCCAAGCTGCCCTACCAGCAGGCCCGCGACGGCATCTCGCTGACCACCACCATCACCCCGGAGGGGCTCGGGCACGCCCCCCGGGAACGCGCGGGGCACCTGGTCGGCATCCTCGACGCCTACATGGCGGCCGGCGGCTTCCACATGAACGTCAACGTGCTCGACCGCGCCACCCTCGAGGATGCGATGGAGCACCCGGAGAAGTACCCCGACCTGACCATCCGGGTGTCGGGATACGCCGTCAACTTCGTCCGCCTGACCCGCGAGCAGCAGCTCGACGTGATCAGCCGCACCTTCCACGGAACGCTGTGAAGGCCATGACAGCGTCGACCGGGCGGATCCACTCCTGGGACCTGTCCACCGGCGTGGACGGTCCCGGGACCCGGTTCGTCCTCTTCCTCAGCGGCTGCCCCCTGCGTTGTCTGTACTGCGCCAACCCCGACACCTGGCACATGCGCGACGGCCGGGAGGCGACGGTGGACGAGGTGATGGCGGAGATCGAGAAGTACCGCGCCTTCGTCACCACCGCCGGCGGCGGGGTGACGGTCACCGGGGGAGAGCCCCTGCTCCAGTCGGCCTTCACCGGTGAGGTGCTGCGCCGCTGCAAGGAGGCCGGACTGCACACGGCCCTGGACACGTCCGGCTTCCTCGGCGCGCGGGCCACGGACGAACTCCTCGCCGACACCGACCTGGTCCTGCTGGACGTCAAGTCCTTCGACATCGACGTCTACCGGAAGCTGACCGGCGGGCGGCTCGCCCCCACGCTCAGCTTCGCGACCCGCCTCGACCGCCTCGGCGTCCCGACGTGGATCCGCTACGTGCTGGTCCCCGGCTGGACCGACGACCCGCGGGGCGTGGACGCCCTGGCCGGCTTCGTCGCGGGTCTCGGCACGGTCGAGCGGGTCGACGTGCTGCCCTTCCACAAGCTCGGCGCCTCGAAGTACGAGGCCCTGGGCATCCCCTTCCCGCTGCGCGACACCCCCGTTCCCGGCCCGGCCCTGATCGACAGCGTCCGTGAACGCTTCAGGGAGCAGGGCGTGCCCGCCTACTGACGGGCGGCCCCCGCGGTACGCGGCCACGGTCACACCGGCGACGTCCGGGTGCCGCCGTGCCGCACCGAGTCCAACAGCCCCTGGAGACAGGGCCGTTCAGCCCCATGGTCGTAGACCTTCGGCATCCGTCGCCGCCCGGCGCACGGGGCGAGAGTAAGCGACGTCAGGCAACGTCCCGACCCCTCGAAGGGAACCACGACCATGGCCGTGCACGAGCACCCTCGCCGGAGCTCCGGCTTCCACCTGCCGTCGCTGCGCAGGCGCCGGACCGCCTCCGCCCCCGAGTCCGCCGTGTCGGCACACGCCGGCACGAGCACCCCGCGGGCCTACGCCTTCGCCTCCCTGCGTCTGCTCACCGGGTTCGTGTTCCTGTGGGCCTTCCTCGACAAGACCTTCGGCTTGGGCTACGCCACCCCGTCCGGCAAGGGCTGGATCGACGGCGGCTCGCCGACGAAGGGCTTCCTCGGCTCCGTCGCCGCCGGACCCATGGAGTCCACCTTCCACTCCTGGGCCGGTGACCTGTGGGCCGACCGGCTGTTCATGCTCGGTCTGCTCGGAATCGGCCTCGCCCTGGTCGCGGGGGTCGCGCTGCGGCTCGCCGCCGTCGCCGGGACCATGATGATGGCGCTGATGTGGATCGCCGAGTGGCCGCCGGCCAAGCACCTCTCGGACGGCTCGGCGAGCATGTCGCCGAACCCGTTCGTCGACTACCACCTGATCTACGCCGTCGCCCTGATCGTCCTGGCCGCTGCCGCCGCCGGCGACACCCTGGGCGCGGGGCGGCTCTGGGCCAGGCTGCCGTTCGTCCGCGACCACGACTGGCTGCGCTGAGCACCGCCGCCGCGGTGGGCCGGTCACCCGGCCCGCCGCGCCGAGCCGGGCAGGGGTCGGTCGGGCCCAAGTCGGGACCAGTGGCCCCTGCCCGAGGAACCCCGAGAAGACGACTCTGGAATCGGATCCCCTGCCCCGGGATCCCTCGCCCCAGGAGGTGGAGACCATGCTCCGCACCATCACCGTAGGCCTCGACGGCTCGTCCGAGAGCCGGGCCGCCGCGGAATGGGCGGCTCGCGAAGCGAAGCTGCGCGACCTGCCGCTGAAGATCGTCCACGTCTGGGAGCCGGTCCCGGAGCCGATGGCTCAGGCGCCTCTCCTGGGAGGCGAGACCCAGCAGCACTGGACCGAGCGGATTCCCCGGGAAGCGGCGGAGGGCATCGGCCTGCGCCACCCGGACGTCGAGGTGATCAGCGAGCAGCTCTCCGGACACCCCGGCGACGTCCTCGCCGAGGCGGCGAAGAGCGCCGAGCTGCTCGTCCTGGGCTCCCGCGGCCTCGGCGGAATCAGCGGGTTCATGGTCGGCTCCGTGAGCCTGTCCGCCGTCGCGCACGCGGACCGCCCCGTCGTACTGGTCCGTGCGCTGGAAGCGGCGGCCGACGAGCACGAGTTGGACCCGGCGGGGGTTCCCTCCGCCGCGACGCCCTTCCGGCCCGTGATCCTCGGACTCGACGTCGAGCACCCGGACGAGACGCTGATCGAGTTCGCCTTCGACGCCGCCGAGCGCCGCGCGACGTCCCTGAGGGTCGTCCACGGCTGGAACCCGCCGCCCTATTACGCCTACGGCATGCCCGTCAACCCCGCCCTGCACCAGGCACTGGCCCTCGGCGACGCCCAGGCGCTGACCGAGGCGCTGCGACCCTGGCGGCAGAAGTACCCGGACGTCGAGGTCGTCGAGGAGTCCCGCTACGGAAGCGCGGCCGTCGAGGTCGTGGACGCCTCCCGCGAGGCCTCCCTCGTCGTCGTGGGCCGGCGCATCCGCCGCAGCTCGTTCGGCGCCCACATCGGCCATGTCACGCACGCCGTCCTGCACCACTCCACCGCCCCCGTCGCCGTCGTCCCCCACGGCTGACCCACCCGCCGTCACCCCGCCCCATCACCCCCCCCATCACACCCCATCACCTTCGATCACCCCCGATCACTCCCGAGGAGAAGAGACCCATGAAGGCAGCGGTCGTACGAGCGTTCGGCGAGCCCCTGGTCATCGAGGAGCGCCCCGACCCCGAGCCCGGCCCCGGCCAGGTCCGCGTCCGGGTGGAGGCGTCCGGGCTGTGCCACACCGACATCCATGCGGCCCACGGCGACTGGCCGGTCAAGCCGAACCCGCCGTTCGTCCCCGGACACGAGGGCGTCGGCCTGGTGGAGGCGCTCGGCGAGGGCGTCACCCACCTGTCCGTCGGGCAGCGGGTCGCCGTCCCGTGGCTCGGCAAGGCGTGCGGGCGGTGCGAGCACTGCCTGTCCGGCTGGGAGACGCTGTGCGAGCAGCAGGTCAACACCGGCTACGGCTGCGACGGCGGGTACGCCGAAAAGATGGTGGCCTGGGCCGACTTCGCGCAGCCCGTGCCCGACGGGATCACCGCCCTGGAGGCCGCCCCGCTGACCTGCGCGGGCGTGACGACGTACAAGGCACTCAAAGTCGCCGACGTCAAGCCCACGCAGCTAGTCGCGATCTCCGGCGTCGGCGGCCTCGGCCACCTCGCCGTGCAGTACGCGAAGATCGCCGGAGCCACGGTGGCCGCGATCGACGTCACCGACGAGAAGCTCGAGCTGGCCGCCGAACTCGGCGCGGACATCGTCATCGACGCCCGCAAGGAGAACGTCGGCGAGGTGCTCAAGCGGCACGGCGGCGCCCACGCGGCCATCGCGCTCGCGGTGAACGACGCGGCCTTCGAGGCCGTCAACGCCGGGCTGCGGCGCGGCGGCAAGCTGGTCATGGTGGCCCTGCCCGCACACGGCACGGTCCGGGTGCCCATCTTCGACACCGTCCTGAACGGCACCTCGGTGATCGGCTCGATCGTCGGCACCCGGCAGGACCTCGCCGAGGTCTTCCAGCTGCACGCGGCCGGCCGCACCAAGGTCATCTACGAGGCCCGCCCGCTCGCCTCCGTCAACGACTCCATCGACGAGGTGCTGCGCGGCGAGGTCAAGGCCCGGATCGTCTTCGACCTGGACACGGGACGGTGAGCACCGTGGACCGCCCGATCGTCGTAGGCGTGGACGGCTCCGAGCCGAGCCTGCGGGCCGTCGACTGGGCGGCCGACGAGGCCGCCCTGCGCGGAGCCCCGCTGCGGCTGGTGTACGCCTCCCTCTGGGAACGGTACGAGGGAGAGTCCCTCGCGGCGGACCTCGACAAGCCGTCCGAGCAGGTCACGGCCGAGGACATCGTGCGGGTCGCCGCGCAGCGGGCCCGCCTGCGCCGGCCCGACGTCGAGATCTCCACCGGCGTGCTGCCCGAGGAGCCCGAGTACGCCCTCGTGCGCGAGGGACACGACGCCTGCGCCCTGGTGCTCGGCACCCGCGGTCGCAGCGGCTTCGTCGAGATGCTCCTCGGGTCGGTCAGCCTGGCCGTCGCCGCCTACGCCGACTGCCCGGTGATCGTGCTGCGCGGCAGCCACGACAACCAGGTGAGCGCCGGGAGGCGCGGCCGCGTCGTGGTGGGCGTGGGCGAGAAGAGCACGGACTCCGCCGCCCTGCGCTTCGCCGTGCAGGAGGCGAGGCTGCGCCACGCGACCCTGGACGCCGTACGCGCCTGGCGGTGCCCGGCGCACGAGAGCACCGACCACCCGCTGCTCTCCGGTGAACCCGCGCGACTGCACGAGCAGCACGCCGCCGAGGTTCTGGAGAAGGCGCTGAAGGAGACGCCGCCGGACGTGGAACTGCGCCGGCGCACGGAGGAGGGCCCGGCCCGCAGGGTCCTTCTGGCCGCTTCGCACGAGGCCGACCTGCTGGTGGTCGGCGCCCGGCGCAACCCAGGACACCTCGGACTCCAGTTGGGGCGCGTCGCCCACGCGGTGCTGCACCACTCCGCCTGCGCGGTCGCGGTCGTGCCCGAGCGGGCGTGAGCGTCGACTCCGTTCCTTGTTCCGCCGACCTGCGCGGCAGCTCGCCGCCTTCTTGCCGGCCAAGCCGCCTCCACCGCCCGATGACCGCTACGCCGACGACTTCCGGAGTGTCAGCCATGTCCAAGGTCGAACACCAGGACGCCCCCGCACTTTCCGAACTCTCCGACGAGGAACTGCGCACCCTGGACGCGCACTGGCGGGCCGCCAACTATCTGGCCGCCGGACAGATCTACCTGATGTCCAACCCGCTGCTGACCGAACCCCTGAGGCCCGAGCACATCAAGCCGCGGCTGCTCGGCCACTGGGGCACCTCGCCCGGGCTCAACCTCGTGTACACCCACCTCAACCGGGTGATCAAGGCGCGTGGACTCGACGCCCTGTGCGTCTGGGGACCGGGCCACGGAGGGCCGTCCATCCTGGCCAACTCCTGGCTGGAGGGCAGCTACAGCGAGACCTACCCGGACGTGCCGCGGGACGGCGAGGGCATGGCCCGGCTCTTCCGGCAGTTCTCCTTCCCCGGCGGTGTGCCCAGCCACGTCGCCCCGGAGACGCCCGGGTCCATCCACGAGGGCGGTGAGCTCGGCTACTCGCTGTCCCACGCCTACGGCGCCGCCTTCGACAACCCCGATCTGCTGGTCGCCTGCGTGATCGGCGACGGCGAGGCGGAGACCGGTCCGCTGGCCGCCGCCTGGCACTCCAACAAGTTCCTGGACCCGGTGCACGACGGCGCGGTCCTGCCGATCCTGCACCTCAACGGCTACAAGATCGCCAACCCGTCGGTGCTCTCCCGGCTCCCGGAGGCCGAACTCGACGAACTGCTGCGCGGCTACGGCCACGAGCCGATCCATGTGACCGGCGACGACCCGGTCCAGGTGCACCGGGCCATGGCGGCGGCGCTGGACGGAGCGCTGGACCGCATCGCCGTGATGCAGCAGACCGCCCGCGAGGACGAGGTCACCGAGCGCGTGCACTGGCCGATGATCGTGCTGCGCACCCCGAAGGGCTGGACCGGACCGGCCGATGTGGACGGCGTGCCCGTCGAGGGCACCTGGCGCGCCCACCAGGTTCCGCTGGCCGGCGTCCGGGAGAACCCCGAACACCTCCGCCAGCTGGAGGCCTGGCTGCACTCGTACCGGCCCCGGGAACTCTTCGGCGCCGACGGCCGCCCCGCCGCCGACGTTCTCGCCTGCGTCCCCGACGGCGCCAAACGGCTCGGCGCCACCCCGTACGCCAACGGCGGTCTGCTCGTGCGCGATCTGCCCGTCGCCCCGCTCGACGAGTTCGCCGTGCCCGTCGACAAGCCGGGCGCGACCCTGCACGAACCGACCCGCGTTCTCGGCGACCTCCTCGCCCGGGTGATGAAGGACACCGGCGGACGCCGGGACTTCCGCCTCGTCGGCCCGGACGAGACCGCCTCCAACCGGCTCCAGGCCGTCTTCGACGTCAGCGGAAAGGCGTGGCAGGCCGAACACCTGCCGGTCGACGAACACCTCGAGCATCACGGCCGGGTGATGGAGATCCTGTCCGAACACACCTGCCAGGGCTGGCTGGAGGGCTACCTGCTGACCGGCCGGCACGGACTGTTCTCCTGCTACGAGGCGTTCGTGCACATCGTCGACTCCATGGTCAACCAGCACATCAAGTGGCTCAAGACGTCACGGGAGTTGGCGTGGCGGGCCCCCATCGCCTCCCTCAACTACCTGCTCACCTCCCACGTGTGGCGGCAGGACCACAACGGGTTCTCCCACCAGGACCCCGGCTTCGTCGACCACGTCCTCAACAAGAGCCCGGAGGTCGTGCGCGTCTATCTGCCGCCGGACGCCAACACGCTGCTGTCGGTGGCGGACCACGTGCTGCGCAGCCGCGACTACGTCAACGTCATCGTGGCAGGCAAGCAGCCCTGCTTCGACTGGCTGTCGATGGACGAGGCCCGCGCGCACTGCGCCCGGGGCGCCGGGATCTGGGAGTGGGCCGGCACGGAGAACGGCGGCGAGCCGGACGTCGTCCTGGCCTGCGCCGGAGACGTGCCCACCCTGGAGGTGCTGGCCGCCGCCCAGCTGCTGCGCCGCCACCTGCCCCAGCTCGCCGTCCGCGTCGTCAACGTCGTCGACATGACCCGGCTGCTGCCGCGCGAGGAACACCCGCACGGCATGAGCGACTTCGAGTACGACGGGCTGTTCACCACCGACAAGCCGGTGATCTTCGCGTACCACGGCTACCCGTGGCTGATCCACCGGCTCGCCTACCGCCGTAACGGCCACCAGAACCTGCATGTGCGCGGCTACAAGGAGTCGGGCACCACGACCACGCCGTTCGACATGGTCGTCCGCAACGACCTCGACCGCTACCGCCTGGTCATGGACGTCATCGACCGCGTCCCCGGCCTCGCCGTGCGCGCCGCCGCCGTACGCCAGCAGATGGCCGACGTCCGCACCCGCCACCAGGCCTGGATCCGCGAGCACGGCACCGACCTGCCCGAGGTCGCCGACTGGACCTGGAACGCCTGACCGCCCCTCGCCCCCGGAAGGAACCCAGCGCCATGACCGTACGCGTCGGCATCAACGGCTTCGGCCGCATCGGTCGCACCTACCTGCGCGCCGCCCTCGACCGTGCCGAAGAAGGCACCCAGGACGTCGAGGTCGTCGCCGTCAACGACATCACCTCACCCGCCACCCTGGCCCACCTGCTGGAGTACGACTCGACGTTCGGGCGCATCGGACGCGACGTCCGGCACGACGACAGTTCCATCACCGTCGACGGACGGCGCATCGCCGTCACCGCCGAGCGCGACCCGGCCGCCCTGCACTGGTCCGACCACGGCGCCGGCGTCGTCGTCGAGTCCACCGGGCGTTTCCGCGACCGCGACTCCGCGGCCCTGCACCTGAAGAGCGGAGCGCACACCGTGCTGCTGTCGGCGCCCGGCAAGGGCGTGGACGCCACCATCGTGATGGGCGTCAACGACCGTGCCTACGACCGGCACCGCGACCGGATCGTCTCCGCCGCCTCCTGCACCACCAACTGCGTCGCCCCGATGGTGAAGGTGCTCCACGACGCCTTCGGCATCGAGCGGGGCATGATGACCACCATCCACGGCTACACCAACGACCAGTCCCTGCTGGACGGCCCGCACAAGGACCTGCGCCGGGCCCGCTCGGCCGCCCTGAGCATCATCCCCACCAGCACCGGCGCCGCCCGTGCCGTGGGTCTGGTGGTGCCGGAGCTGGCCGGGGCCCTGGACGGGATCGCGGTCCGGGTGCCCGTGGAGGACGGCTCGCTCACCGACCTCGCCGTGGTCCTCGCCCGGGAGGCGAGCGCGGACGAGATCAACGCCGTGTTCGAGGCGGCCGCGGACGGCCCGCTGAACGGCGTCCTGCGCGTCTCGAAGGCTCCGATCGTCTCCCGTGACGTCATCGGCGACCCCGCGTCCTGCGTCTTCGACCCGGCCCTGACCCAGGCCAACGGCACCCTGGCCAAGGTCTTCGGCTGGTACGACAACGAGTGGGGCTACACCAACCGCCTCCTGGACCTGACGGCCCTGGTGGCGGACGACTGACCCGGGCGGACGGCTCACCGCGGGGCGACGCAGGGACCGGTCGGCCGCGCACGGAGGGCCGACCGGCCCCAGGCCGCCCCCGGACAGCCCCTGTGACGCCCCCGCGCTCCGCCGGACGATCGACGTATCGAAAGCCATGGAGGAGACCCGCGATGACGGACGACCTGCTCGACCGGCCCCCGGTCCACGCCCTGCTCGCCGACGGCGCCACCGTGTGCATACGCCCCGTGCGGCCGGACGACCACGCCCAGCTGCAAGGCCTCTACGAGGAGATGTCGCCGGAGAACCTCCGCCTGCGCTTCTTCGCGGCGAGCCGGCGCTCGGCGGCCATGGCCGCCGACCGGGCCTGCGCCCCGGCCCGCCCGGGCTACCGGGCCCTGCTGGCCGAGGCCGACGGCCGGGTGATCGGCCTCGCCGAGTACGACACCGGCGGCGAGAAGGACGGCGGCGAGAAGGACGGCGGGGAAAAGGGCGGCGGGGGGAAGGGCGGCGGGGGGAAGGGCGATGCGGAGAAGGGCGGCGCCGAGATCTCCATCGCCGTCGCCGACGGCCTGCACCACCGGGGCGTGGGCACCCTGCTCGTCGAGCACCTGGTCTCGGCGGCGCGCGCGGAGGGCATCACCGCCTTCACCGCCGACGCGCTCAGCGAGAACCACGAGGTGCTCCGTCTCTTCGCCGACCTCGGCCTGCGCACCTCCCGCCGCTTCGAGGGCCCGGAGGTGCGCTGCACCGTCCACCTCGACCAGGACGACGCCTACCTGTCGGCCGTCGAGGCCCGGGGCCGGTCCGCCGACGTGGCCAGCCTGCTGCCGTTGCTGCGGCCCTCCGTGGTCGCCGTGGTCGGCGCCGGACGCACGCCCGGCTCGGTGGGCCGCGCCGTCCTGCACCACCTGCACACCGGCGGCTTCACCGGGCGTCTCTTCGCCGTGAACCCCCACGTCACGTCGCTGCTCGGCGTGCCGTCCCATCCGTCCGTCGCGGCGCTGCCCATGACCCCCGACCTCGTGGTCGTGGCCGTGCCGGCCACCGCTGTCCCGGCCGTCGCCGACGAGTGCGGCCGGGCCGGGGTGCGTGCGCTCGTCGTCGTCACCGCGGGCCTCGACCACAGCCAGGGAGAGGCACTGCTGACCGCCTGCCGCACCTACGGCATGCGGCTCGTCGGCCCCAACTGCCTCGGCATCTCCCACACGGACCCCGAACTGAGCCTCGACGCGACCTTCGCCGCCGAGCACCCCCGCCCAGGCACGGCAGGGGTCGCAGTACAGTCCGGCGGGGTCGGCATCGCCCTGCTCGACGGGCTGTCCCGACTCGGCATCGGCGTTTCCTCCTTCGTCTCGCTCGGCGACAAGTACGACGTCAGCGGCAACGACATGCTCCAGTGGTGGGAGAGCGACGGCCGCACCGACCTCGCCCTGCTGCACCCGGAGTCCTTCGGCAACCCGCGCGCCTTCTCCCGCACCGCCCGCCGTGTGTCGCGCCGCATCCCGGTGCTCACCGTCGACTCCGGCCGAACCGACGCGGGCCGCAAGGCGGCCGCCTCGCACACCGCGGCCGCCGCCACCCGCACCATGACCCGCGGCGCGCTGTTCACCCAGGCCGGCGTAACCGCCACCCGCTCGGTCGGCGAACTCCTGGAAACGGCGGCCCTGCTGCACTCTCAGCCGCTGCCGGAGGGCAGCCGCGTCGCGATCGTCACCAACGCGGGCGGCGCCGGAGTGCTCACCGCCGACGCCTGCGCGGAGGCGGGACTGGCCCTTCCCCCGTTCACCCCCGCGATGATCGACGAACTGCTCGCGGTGCTGCCGGACGGCGCCGCCGTCGGCAACCCCGTCGACGCCACCGCCGCCGTCTCCGAGGAACAGCTCACACAGTGCGTCGACCGCCTCACCCGGTGCCCCGGCGTCGACGCCGTCATCGTGGCCCTCGTGCCCACGGCGGTCGCCGCGGCCACCGGCGACGACCTGGTGCGGGCCGTCACCGCGCCTCCCGGCCGTCGGGCGCGGCCCGTGCTCGCCGTACGCCTGGAGCAGGACCGGTCCGTCCGGCTGCTGCCCGCCGCGGACGGCGGCACGATCCCCTCCTACGCGGAACCGCAGGCGGCGGCCCGCGCCCTGGCCCACGCGGCCGAGCGCGCCGCCTGGCTCGCCCGGCCGGCCGGCGCCGTCCCCGACCTCGACGACGTCGAGACCGCACGGGCCCGCACGGTCGTCGAGGAGTACCTGACCACGCACCCCGACGGCGGCTGGCTCGACCCGCGCACCGGCGCCGACCTGCTGGCCTGCTACGGCATCCCGCAGATCCCGTGGGCCTGGGCCGAGACCGAGGACGGGGCCGTGCTCGCCGCCGACCGGCTGCGCGGCTACGACGGCAGGGTGGTCATGAAGGCCCACTGGCCCGGACTGCTGCACAAGACGCAGCAGCACGCCGTTCACCTGGATCTGCGCGGCGACTCCCAGGTGCGGGCCGCGTTCCGAGACCTGGAGACCCGCTTCGCGGGACTCATGACCGGCGTGGTCCTGCAACCCCTCGCCGCCCGCGGCACCGAGCTGTTCGCGGGAGTGGTCCAGGACGAGGTCTTCGGCCCCCTGGTCCTGTTCGGGCTCGGCGGCACGGCCACCGAGGTGCTGGCCGATCACGCAGCCCGCCTCGCCCCCCTCACCGACCGCGACGTCCACGAGCTGATCACCTCGCCGCGGTGCGCCCCGCTGCTGCTGGGCGCGAACGGAAGCACCCCCGTCGACTTCGAGGACCTGGAACAACTGCTCCTGCGGCTGTCCCGGATGGCGGCGGACCTGCCGCAACTCGCCGAGGTCGACTTCAACCCCGTCCTGGCGACACCGGGCGGCGTCACCGTGCTCGACGCACGGCTGCGCCTGCTGCCGCGTCGCCCCCAGGACCCGTATCTGCGCCGACTGCGCTGAGGAGGAGACGGCCATGAGACACGACAAGGTCGGCACCGTGATGACCGCGGACGTCGTCCGCGCCGAGTACGGCACACCGTTCAAGGAGGTGGCCCGGCTGCTGGCGGACCACCGGATCAGCGGACTGCCGGTGGTGGACGAGGACGAAAAGGTCATCGGGGTCCTGTCCGAAACGGACCACTGGCGGAGTGTCGGTATTCGAGGGTTGCAGTATTCGCCCACAGGGCGAGCACTCCCACACCCGGTCGCGGTGACAAGGCGTACAGCTCTCACCGCAGCGGGCGCTGTCTGCGCAAAGACACCGGACCAAGAAGAAGAGATCGAGCGCGCACCGGAGCGCGGGCGCCAGCGCGGGTCTGGTGGTCGGAGGAGCTCGCGTACCGGTTCGTCACCGAACTTCCCCAGATGCCGGAACTCGCCGACATCGTCGGCACCGGCTTGGCCATCGACCGCGGACCCTTCTTCGACCGGCTCCGCGACTACCTGGACGCCGAAGCGCAGGCCGGCACACTCGACTTCCGTTCGGCCGACGGACAGACACAGCAGACCTCCGCAGTGGCCGAACAGTTCCTCGGCATGATCTGCGGCCAGCTCCTGTGGCCTCAACTCGTACGCACCGACTTCGTCCCGCCCGACCCCACCGACACCACGATCGTGGACGAAGCCGTCGCCCTCATGCTCACCCGCTATCGCACCGGATCCTGAAGCCTGGACCACCAGTTCACGCTGCAAGGACCCCGATACGTCGCCTCACCGGGACAGGTACAGGTATGGGTGACTCGACCGACAACGAATACCGGCGAGCACGGCCGGTCCTCCCCGTAACCAACAGCGGCCGACAGCTGAGCCCGGGCCGTGGCCTCCCGGTACTGCTGACGTGCGCACCCGGCGTTGTGCTCGGTGGCGCGACCACCAACAAGTGATCGACGAAATCCTCCAGCACGTGTGAACCCGGGGCGACGTCGGCCCCGCTGTGACGGTGTTGGCCTTCTGCGGCGGCGACCACCGCGGCTACACCGGTTAGCCAGCGCCACCCGCAGACAGCGCGTGATCCGAAAAAGATCATCATCCGCGAGCGCCGCGAAGCGAGACGTAGTGATTCAGGCCGGAGTCCCTCTGGTTCTGTCCTACGTGCCTGATGGCGCCTCCCTCAAGAGAACGAGCCCTCAGGCGAACCGGAGGAATGACACGGTGGAGATCGAGCTGTGGATCAACGGATCCGCCCAACGGCTGGACGTCTCGCCACAGGTGAGCCTGCTCGACGCGCTGCGATGGGTAGACAAACACGCGGAAGCTCCTGGGCGACAGGCGATCTTGGTCTTGAACCCATCTACCAGGAGCTTCCGTACGTCCGGCCGCCACCCACGCCGCAACTCCCCACCCCGCCAAGCAGGTTGGCAAACGCTCACTGTCCCTGCGACCGCTGTGTACGCGGTCGCAGGGGGCGGCTGCCGCAGCACTCATTGACGTGGTGACGGCTCGGTCCGTGCGGGTGCGGTCCGCCGAGTGTGGTGGTGTAGAAGCGCTTCCGATCATGGAAACGGGTGCCATCAGAAACCAGGCCAGGACTACGACTCGTTGCCACTTCCCGCCCCGTGCCGTGCGCGAAACGACGCGGATGACACGGGCGCCGCGGCCGACGACCTCGGGTTCGGCGTTACCGGCAGGCACATGTTCGCCGACGGAGCGTCAGGTCTGCTGCGCTGTGGCGTGCTGGCGGGGAGCGGCAGGATGGGGGAGCGGGATCTTCTGCGCGAGTTTGTCGCCTTCGACGTCCAGGTCGGGCAGGAGGCGGTCCAGCCACACGGGAATCCACCAGGCCTTCTCCCGTGCGAGTGCCATGGTGGCCGGGATGAATGTCATGCGGATGACGAACGCGTCGATGAGGATGCCCGCCGCCAGCGCGAATCCCGCCTGTTTGATCATGGGCTGGGCGTTGAAGATGAATCCGGCGAAGACCGAGACCATGATCGTGGCCGCGGCGATCACGACGGCGCTCGCCCGGGCGAAGCCGGAGACGGTCGCGTCGAGCGGGTCGGCACCGTGCATGCGGGCCTCACGCATCGAGGTGACCAGGAACACCTGGTAGTCCATGGCCAGTCCATAGAGCACGCCGGTGACGATGATGGGCAGCAGGCTCACCACAGGTGCGTTCGCGTCGAGTCCGAACAGCGCCTGCAGCCAGCCCCATTGGAAGACCGCCGTGGTGATGCCGAAGGTGGCGGCGATGCTGAGCAGGAAGCCGAGCGTGGCCATGACCGGGACGACGACCGAGCGGAAGACCAGGAGCAGGACGATCAGCGAGAGCCCGAGAACGGTGGCCACGTAGAGGGGCAGGACGTCCCCGAGGCGGTCGGACACGTCGATCGCGAGGGCGGTGAAGCCGGTGACGCCGATGGTGACGCCATGGGTTTCGCGGATCTCCCGGCTCTTGTCCCGCACGGAGGCGACGAGGTCCTTGGTGCCGTCGTCGTTCGGACCGTCGCCGGGAACGAGGCTGAGGACGGCCACGGTGCCGGCGGTGTTCATACCTGCCAGAGAGATCGAAGTGGCGCCCTCGGTGTCCTTCAGCTCGGAGACGACCGCAGCGAGGGCCGTGGGAGTGAGCGCCCGCCCGCTGTCGGAGGAGCGGGCGACGAGCATGAGGGGGCCGTTGAAGCCGGGGCCGAAGGTGTCGCTGACCTCCTCGTAGCTCTGGCGCTGTGCGGTGTCGGGGTTGTAGCTGGCGCCGGACGGCAGGCCCATCCTCATGTCGAGGGCGGGGAGCGCCAGAACGAGGGGGATCAGGAACGCCGCCGTGAGAGCGGGGTACTTGTGGCGGACCAGGTGTGATCCCCAGCGGGTGGCCCGTGTCCGTGCGGCGGCGGAGGCCTGCTGCTGCGCCGTGCGTCGGGTTCTGGCCGAGCAGACGCGCTCCTTGACCAAGCCCAGGAGCGCCGGCAGCAGGGTCAGGGCGAGCAGGACGGTGACGGCGATCGTGGCCGCGGCGGCGAGGGCCATGGTGCTGAGCAGCGTGATCCCGACCACCAGCAGTCCTGCCAGGGCGATGATGACGGTGCTGCCGGCGAAGAAGACCGCGCTGCCGGCGGTGCCGATGGCACGGCCGGTCGCCTCGTGCGCGTCCAGGCCGGTCTCCAGGATGAGCCGCCGTTGCCGGTTGACGATGAACAGGGCGTAGTCGATGCCGACGGCGAGCCCCAGCATCAGGGCCAGTACGGCGGTGAGCGAGTGGATCTCGAAGACGGTGGAGAGAGTGAAGGCGCCGCCGACGCCCACCGTGACACCGACCAGAGCGATCACCAGGGGCAGGCCCGCGGCCACGACCGATCCCAGGGTGACCAGCAGGACGATGGCCGCCACCACGACGCCGACGATCTCGCCGACGCCCACGATCTCGGGTATCTCCAGCATCGCCGCCGACGGCAGGACGTCGAGGTGGGCTCGTTCGGCCTGCTGCTCTGCGGCCTCGACGGTGCTGTCGATCGTGCCGGAGGGCAGCTCATAGGTCTGCTCGTCGAACTGGAACTGCATCAGGGCGGTGGAGCCGTCGGCCGCGACGACGACCCCGGGCACCGGTCGGCCGTCCTGCAGCAGCGGGGACGGCACCTTGCCTCCCGTCGGCTGCCCGGCGGCTTCGGCCACCGCTGCCTGGGTCCGCAGCAGCGGACTCTTCTCCCCCTTGGACAGTTCGTCGGCGAGGACCTTGCGGGCGTCGATGACGTGGTCGTGGCGGTAGACCGCGTCCACCGCGGCGATGAGGGCGTCGCGGCTTTCCTCGCCGTCGACCCGCGTCCCGTTCTGCGCGCGGAACACCAGCATGCCCTGCCCGCCGGACGCCTCGGGAAGGGACTTCGCCAGATCGTCGATGACCTCCTGGGCGGAGGTGCCGTCGATGCGTACCTCGTTGCTCAGCTTGACGGGGTTGACCGCGAGCAGCGCCACCACGGCGGCCACCACCGCCAGCCAGCCGGCGATCACATACCAGGGCCTGGCGTAGGCGAAATGCCCCAGCCGGTACAGCAGCACAGACACACTCTCTCCCTTCCCCGGCGCACCCTGCAGGGCACGCGCATCCGAACGAAGTGAGAGGGTACTACCAAAACGATAGGAGACTATCGAAGCGGTAGAGTGCTATCGTCGCGCAGGCGATTGAGTAGTCTGCGGTGCAGAACGGGAGGGTCAGAGATGCCGAACGCCGCACCGCGCACACGCCGGCTCCGCAGGGTTGACGCCCGCTCCAGCGTGGAGCGCATCATCGCGGCCGGACGTAATGTCCTTGGCGCAGGTGAGGGCTCCTTGGAGCAGATCGCCGCCGAGGCGGGCGTGGGCATCGCCACGCTCTACCGGCACTTCCCCAACCGGGAGGCCATCGTCCGGGCCGTCCTCGACGACATCCTCGAGACCGACCTCCTCCCACTGATCAACGACGCCACGGCCTCCCGCCACCCGCGCCAGACCCTCCTGGACATCGCCACACGACTGCTCGACCTGATCACCGAGGAGCGGGGACTGGTCACCTTCGCCGCCAACTTCGCCGACGTCGCCGTGGACGCCCTCCAGCGCCTCAGCGAGTCCCTCCGCCCCCTCCTCGAGTACGCACAGGAGCAGGGCGAGATCCGTACCGACCTCACGGCGGACGACATTCCGCACTTCCTCGTCATGGGCATCGCAGGCCTCGCGCTCCCCGGTGCCGCACCGTCCACGCGCGCACGCTTCATGGCCCTGCTCTTCGACTCGCTCAACCCCGCCAGCGCGTCCCCTCTCCCACCGGCATGCGCGGAAACGGAAGACGACGACCTCCGCGCCGCGATCAGCGGCGTCGTCCGGGACTGACTCCCGGAGGCCGCGACTGACCCCAGTAGCGCCTGATTCCGTGGTGCTGCCGGCGAGTGGAGGTGCCTGGGCGGCTTGGCACCCTGAACCAAACTCTGTTCACCAGCGCACGTACCCCGTTGCGCACGGGCCAGGTGTCCGGAGCGGGTCTTCTCAGACCGCTCGAGGGAATAGCTGCTCGACTGCGGTGACCACGGCGGCGCGGCGGGCTGCGGTGGTGGAGTCGGTGGCGTGTTCGGCCGCGGCTTCGGCGAGTTCGGGTTGAGCTGCCCAGGTAGTGGCGATCTGGTTGACCAGGGCGAGGACGTCGGCCGGATCCCATGCGGGATTGAGCTGCCCGGCCTGCTGGGCCTGGCGGAGCTGGTCGAGCTTGCGGGTGATGACCGCCCGGGTGGGATCGTCTTCGGTGTCGCCGGCATCAGCCAGTTCGAGGCGGCCCCAGGTGATCAGGCGGTAATGGTCGGGGCGGGCGGTGAAGTAGTCGAACAGGCGGCCCGCGTAGCTGGGGAGATCGGACGGGTCTATCTGGGTGGCGTCGGCGATGACAGAGAGCTCTCGCGCGGCGACGTGGGCGTAGAGCGCTTCCTTGCCGCGGAAGTATGCGTAGACCCGTTCCTTGCTTGTCCGAGCGCTTTTGGCGATGCGGTCGACGCGGGCGCCGGCGATGCCGTGGCGGGCGAACTCCTCCATGGCGGCGGCGAGGATCCGCTCACGCGTGGTGTCGCCACGGTCAGGAGTGGCTGCGTGCGCTGGGGTCTGGCCGGAGTCGGGGGAGTTGGACATAACCCCAGGATAAGGCACCGAACGGTTTGGTTTGGCGTTGCGGGATGCCTGCCCGTAGAGTTAAAACCAAACAGTTCGGTTCGGCCCATTCGGGGTGGAACCGGCACGCACTGAGGAAGTGAACTCATGCAGCACCGCAATCTGGGCTCTCAGGGCCTGCGCGTCTCGGCGCTCGGTCTTGGCGTCATGGGCATGTCCATGGCCTACGGCACCTCGAACGACGACGAGGGCACCGCGACCATCCGCCGCGCCCACGAACTCGGGATCAACCTCTTCGACACCGCCGAGCTGTACGGCGCCGGCGCCGGCAGCAACGAGATCCTGCTGGGCAAAGCGGTCCGGGACTTCCGCGACGAGGTGGTCCTGGCCACCAAATTCGGCTTCGACATGACCTCCCAGCCGCTCGGTTCCGGCTTCAACAGCCGCCCCGAGAACATCCGCAAGGTCGCCGAAAACAGCCTGCGCTACCTGCAGACCAACCACATCGACCTCTTTTACCAGCACATCTCCGACCCCAACGTCCCCGCCGAGGAAGTCGCGGGCGTAGTCGGTGAACTGATCACCGAGGGCAAGGTCAGGTACTTCGGCCTGAGCAACGTCGGCCCCCAGTACATCCGCCGCGCCCACGCCGTCACCCCGGTCTCCGCCCTCCAATACGAGTACTCCCTCTTCGAGCGCGAGGTAGAGGAGAAGATCCTCCCCGTCCTGCGGGAGCTCGGCATCGGCCTGGTCCCCTACTCCCCGCTCGGCCGAGGCTTCCTGACGGGCGCGGTCAAGCCCGCGACCGAATACCCCGCGGACGACATGCGCAGCTGGGACGAGCGCTGGCAGGGCGAGAACTACGCCTACAACCTCCGCGCCACCGAACAGCTCACGGAACTCGCCGCAGCCAAGGGCATCACCACCGCCCAACTCGCGCTGGCCTGGCTCCTCGCCCAGGGCCAGGACGTCGTGCCCATCCCCGGCACCCGCAGCGCCAAGCGTCTTGAGGAGAACGCCGCCGCCGACGGCGTCCAGCTCACCAGCGCCGACCTGGCCCGCATCACCGAGATCCTCCCCCACGGATCGGCGGGCAGCCGCTACCCGGCCGCATCACTGTCCAGCTTCACCACCGACTGACCACGCCGACACCACGACGCCTTCCCACGGTCATTTGGTCAGGAGCCGGTGGCAGATGAGCGTGGCGGCTATGCCGACGAAGCCGAGGAAGCGCTCGGGCTTGCGTTCGTAGCGGCGGTGCAGCGGCGGCATCCGGCAAGCCAGGAAACCGTACGTTCAACGACCCATCGATGGCGGCCGGGGAGTGTAAATCTAACGGCGGATCCGACGATCATGGGGGAGACGTCAAGTGACTGACACCGCCGTGGAGTTGGGGACCGTGGAGCCTGTCGAGAGTGCCCAGTCGGGACTGCCTGCGCCCGTGTCCGACGAGCAGCTGGTCGCGATGCTGGTGGAGCGGGCCCGGTCGGAGGGGCTGCAGCTGACCGGGCAGGGCGGGCTGCTGCAGCAGCTGACCAAGCGGGTCTTGGAGTCTGCCCTGGAAGGTGAGATCACCGATCACCTCGGCTACGAGAAGCACGAAGCTGCTGGCCGGGGCAGCGGCAACTCCCGCAACGGAGGCCGGGCCAAGACCGTGCTGACCGACGTCGGGCCAGTCGAGGTCAAGGTGCCGCGTGACACCTCGGGCACGTTCGAGCCGCAGATCGTCAAGAAGCGGCAGCGACGCCTGACCGGCGTCGACGAGATGGTGTTGTCGCTGTCGGCGAAGGGGCTCACGCACGGCGAGATCTCGGCTCATCTGGCCGAGGTTTACGGCGCCGAGGTGTCCAAGCAGACCATCTCCACCATCACCGACAAGGTCATGGAAGGCATGGCCGAATGGCAGAACCGTCCCCTCGACCGCGTCTATCCGGTCCTGTTCGTGGACGCCGTCAACGTCAAGATCAGGGACGGGCAGGTCGCGAACCGCCCCATCTACGTGGTGATGGCGGTGACCGTGGACGGCACTCGCGACATCCTCGGCATCTGGGCCGGCGACGGCGGCGAGGGCGCGAAGTACTGGCTGCACGTGTTCACCGAGCTGAAGAACCGCGGCCTGGACGACGTGCTCATGCTGGTCTGCGACGGGCTCAAGGGCCTTCCCGAAGCCGTGGAGGCCATCTGGCCTCGCACGATTGTCCAGACGTGTGTGGTTCACCTGCTGCGGAATTCGTTCCGTTACGCCGCCCGGCAGGACTGGGACAAGGTCGCCAAGGCCCTCAAGCCCGTCTACACCGCACCCAGCGAGGATGCGGCGACGGAGCGGTTCCTCGAGTTCCAGGAGGCGTGGGGCCAGAAGTATCCGGCGATCGTGAAACTGTGGGAGAACGCCTGGGCCGAGTTCGTGCCCTTCCTCTCCTTCGATGTCGAGATACGCAAGGTCATCTGCAGCACGAACGCGATCGAGAGCGTCAACGCCCGCATCCGCAAGGCCGTCCGCGCCCGCGGACACTTCCCCAACGAGGCCGCCGCCCTCAAGTGCATCTACATGGCGCTGATGAGCCTGGACCCCACGGGCAAGGGCCGCAAGCGGTGGACCATGCGCTGGAAGGCACCCCTGAACGCGTTCCAGATCGCCTTCGAGGGCCGCCTCACGCCGAGCAACAACTGACCACTCAACAACCAAGATCAGCCGTTAAATTGACACACCCGGTCCAGAAGGACGACGTTCGGAGCCAGGGCAAGACGCACCGAACCGGGTGCCTCAGCGACCATGTGCGCCGTTGTATCAAACGCATCATTGTTGCGTCCATGCGGGGCGGTGTTGGCCACCTGCGCAAGGGGACTCCGGGCATTCCCGCGTCAGGGGATCTGATCAGCAGCAACGGCCGATGCGAAGGTGTACGAACTGTTGCAGCTGATGCAATTCATCCTGTTTCTGATGATGCACCAGGCGACCACCCGGACCCGTACGAGCCGAAGCACCGTGTGAGGCTCGCCGAACTGACGCCCGGCGGCAGGCGCAAGGCCGCGAAGGGCAAGGCCCGCACGGCCGGCGAGCTGATGACCCGGCCGCCCGTCACCGTGCACGCCGACGACACCATCGTCCAGGCCGCCCGCGCCATGGCCCAGCGGCACGTGGAACGGCTGCCCGTCCTCGACGAGGAGGACCGGCTCGTCGGGATCGTCGCCCGTCGCGACCTCCTCCAGGTCTTCCTGCGGCCCGACCAGGAGATCCGCGACGAGGTGATCGAAGAAGTCCTGGTGCACACGCTGTGGCTGGCGCCGCGCAGCGTCGAGGTCTCCGTGGCGGAGGGCGTCGTCACGCTCGCCGGACACCTGGAACGCAAGAGCGAGACCGAGATCGCCGTGTCCATGACCCGCCGGATCGACGGCGTGGTCGACGTGGTCGGCAACCTCACCTACCGACTGGACGACGCACACCTGCGTACCGAGGAAGAGGCACAGGCGATGCACGGCGTGGCCGACGACTGGCTGCGCCGACTGTGAGAGGAGGCCGACCACCATGAGCGACACCGTGTTGGTCACGTACGGAACGACGAACGGATCCACGGCGGGGATCGCCGAGGCCGTCGCCGACGTCCTGCGCAAGGGCGGACTGACCGTCGAGACTCTTCCGGCCAGGTCCGTGACGAGCCTGGCGCGCTACGACGCCGTCGTGGTCGGCGGCGGGCTCTACGCGGGGCGCTGGCACAAGGACGCGCGGCGGTTCGTCCGTCGGCACCGCGCCGCCCTGGCGGAGCGTCCGACGTGGTTCTTCAGCAGCGGACCGCTCGACGCCTCGGCCTCCGAGCGGGACATCCCGCCGGTGCGCGGCGTGCAACGGGCCATGGCCCGCCTCGACGTCCGGGAGCACATCACGTTCGGAGGGCGTCTGGAGGCAGGCGCCAAAGGGTGGGTGGCCGGGATGATCCTCCGCTCCGGGAAAGGCGGCGACTTCCGGGACTTCGGCGCGATCGAGGCATGGGCGGAAGGCATCGCCGACGCACTGACGCACGCACAGGAGGGATAGGAGGGATAGGAGGGATAGGAGTCGTCCGGCCCGTCCAAGTCGTGCGGTGGGCGCGCACGCGCCATATGCTGCCCTGGTCCGGTTCGGGCCACCCCGTCCGCTTGTGCGGGACTCGCTTGTGCGGGACTGCGGAGGACCCGGCTCAACGGTCGGTGAGCAGCCCGGCGTCGTGGGCGAGGACGGCGGCCTGTACGCGGTTGGCGCAGCCGGTGCGGGTGAGGATCCGGCTGATGTGCGCCTTGACCGTGCCGGCGCTCAGATACAGCTGATCGGCGATCTCGGCGTTGGACAGGCCTGTGCCGAGCAGCCGCAGGACATCCCGTTCGGCCGGGGTCAGCTCGTCGGTCCTGCGCAGAGCGGCCTCGGTGTCCAGGCCGGACCGTACGTGCCGTTCCAGCAGCTGCCGGGTGATCCTGGGCGCCAGGACCGGTTCACCCCTCGCGGCGAGTTGCACGGCGCGGATCAGCTCGGCGGGGCCGGTGTCCTTGAGGAGGAATCCGCTCGCCCCGGCCCGCAGGGCGCGCGTCACGCTCGCTCCCTCGCCGAATGCCGTCAGCATCACGACACAGGTGCGGGGCGAGAGACGGGCGATGTCCTCGGCGGCCGCGATTCCGTCCCGGGTCGGCATCCGGATGTCGAGGAGGGCGACGTCGACGTCCTGGGCGCGGCATGCCGCGGCGGCCTCCCGACCGTCGCCCGCCTCGGCGACGACCTCGATGTCCTCGGCGTTCTCCAGGATCAGCCGGATTCCCGCACGCATCAGCGCCTCGTCGTCGGCGATCAGGACTCGGATCATCAGCTCATCTTAGGGCTGCCGTCGTCAGCAGTACGACGAGGAAGCCCACCGTCGGCAGGACCACGAGCAGCGCCACGCAGCCCGATCCCAGGACTCGGGGCCAGGTCAGGATCTCGTCCGAGAGCGGGGCATGGGCCCCTTCCTGCCCGAAGCCGCCGAAGGAGCCGCCGGAGGGAAGGCGGGCCGTGCCCGGCGGGGCTTCGGTGAAGGCCCCTTCCAGCGCGGCGAATTGAAGGGGCTTCCCGTGGGTGGGCAGCCAAGCCGCCATGCGGAAACCGCCGTTCGGCAAGGCGCCCGCTTCGAACGCGCCGCCGAGCAACGAGATCCGTTCCTGGCAGCCGGCCAGCCCGCTGCGGCTTCCCCCTGGGGAGTGGCCCGCCGCGCGCGGCGCCTCGTTGGTGACGGACACCTCGATCCCCTTGCCGGTGCCTTTCACCTCCACCTTGGTGGGCGCGCCGGATGCGTGTTTCAGCACGTTCGTCAGCCCTTCGCGGACCACCCGGTGGATCGCCTGACGCGTACGGAGGTCCACCTCGGCCGGGTCGGGAACGGACCAGTCCAGCTCGACGGTGCTTCCTGTCTGCCGGGATTCCGTCACCAGAGCGGTGACGTCCTCACGCGTTCCCCTCTCGTCCCCGGTCCTGTCCGTCAGGTCCGTGACGTCCTCGTGCCGCAGGACCCCGAGGATTTCGCGCAGTTCCCCCATGGCCGTACCGGCGGTCGTGCGCAGCAGCTCGGCCTGTCCGGCGAGGGCGGGCGCCTGTCGCCCGGCGGCGAGTTCAAGCGCCCCGGCGTGCACGGAGATCAGGCTCAGCCGGTGGCCCAGGAGATCGTGCATCTCTCCGGCGATCCGGGTCCGTTCCTCCGTTCGTGCGGCCGCGGCGGTCAGCGTGCGGGTCTGTTCCAGATAGGCGTTGCGTTCCCGCAGCAGGCTGACCAGGGGCCGCCGCCGCCCCAGCAGGGTCCCTGCCAGGGCGGGGAGCAGCACAAGCAGCACGGCGGAGACCGCGTTGCCGGCCAGTTCCAAGAGCAGGGCTTCGGAGTGCACCAGGGCAGAGACGACGGTCAGGACACCGACGGCGGCGCAGGCCACCCCGGCGGTCTGCCACGCACGCCGTGGCGGTGCGATACGACGGGTGGCGGACAGCACGACCAGCGGCGCCACCGCCAGCGTCCATACGTTGGCACCCACGAGCAGCAGGGAGGCGCACACAACGGCGGCGACCGGCCGACCGCGCCGAGCGGGGACGACCAGCGCCGCCCACACCCCTTCCAGCACCGCCGACGCCAACCGTTCCGGGGGCGCAGGCAGCAGCGGCAGCAGGCAGAAGGCTGCCGTCAGGGTACAGAGCAGCGCCTCGACGACGACCGTACGGCGCTCGGCGGCACGCACCGCCGCCCAGCTGTCGGCCGCCTCGCGGCGCACCCGCCGAGGCACACCGGTCAGCGTGCGTCCCAGCCGTACGGACGGGCGCAACGACTGTGTGTCTTCGGGCACCTGACTCATGATCACCCCTGTCCCGCCACTGTGGATCTCCCGGGCGGAACGGTAGCTGCCGCGGCGGCGGTCGTCGCACGGCGGGCGCCGGGGGTCATGCGCCCAGCCGGAGGCTCAGCTCTGCCCGCAACGCGGCCACGTCCACGTGGTCGGCGGCCAGCAGCCGTACGACCACACCACCGGCCCCGGCGTCCGCATCCGTCGCCGTCGCCGTCGCCGTCGCCGTCGCGCCGAGCAGCGCGGACAGCAGGTGGACCGTACCGACCGTGGGCGAACCGTGCTCGGCGGCGGCCAGCCGCGCGGCCGCCACGGTCCGGTCGGCGGCGGCGGACAGCCGCACACGGTCGCCGTCGGGAACAGCGGCGGACGGGGTCACCGAAGCCGAAGAGACCAGGGAAACCTGCCGTACGCCGTGCCGGCGCAGCAGAGCCGCAGCAGCGTTGGCCTCCGACAGACTCCCGGGAAGCGAGCGCCCGGCAACGGACAGCGCACGGTCCAGGGCCAGTATCCCCAGCAGGAGATCCACCGGCTCCGCCGCCGCCCGCCCGCACCGCACTGCTTGCCGCACGGCCTCGACGTTCACCGCGAACAGAACCGGTGAGCCGTTCACGGCGGCCCCGGAGGTCCACGAAGTCAGTGCGCGGGTCATGCGGTTACCGCTTTTGCCCAGCGTTCCGGCCCGGCGAAGAAGGGTGACGCCGCGGGACTCCGGTCCCTCGGTCTCCTCCGGGGCGCTCGCGTCCAGTCCGTGGAGCGCGGTTGCCGCGGCGGCCGGATCCAGCCTCTGCAGCAGCAGGGCTTCCCGTGCCCTGCTGTCCGGCAGGTCCAGCAGGGCACGGGCCACATGCCGGCAGCGCACCTCTGTCGTCCCCTCTGTGCGGGCCGACCTGAGCGCGAGCAGCAGGCACGCGCGCATCGCCCCGGTCATCCCCGGCAGCACCGGGCCGCTCTCCGAAGCCGATCCGCGCGAACCGAGGCCGAAACGCCACCGTGCCTCGCGCCAGGCCGCATCGACCTCCACCCCATCGGCTTCCGCGCCGGCCGCGAGCGGCGCACGGTGCACCTCGTCGTCGCTCGCCCAACCGCGGCCCGCGCGGCCGGAGATCACGCCGCTGAGCGCACCGGCCTTCCGCATCCCCGGGGCGATCGCCGCACCGGCGTCCGTGTCCCCCACCACGAGCGCGCCCAGCAGGGTGTCCGTCCCCACGGCCGGCAACTCGCTCCTGACCGCACGGCGCAGCGTCTGCACGAGCAGGTCCATGACGTCCGGCTCGAACTCCGTGGTCGCTCCGACCACGGCCGCAGCGTCAACGTGTGCTCCGGTCGTCCCTCGCTGATCCATCGAACATTCCCCTCGAAGCGCGGTGGCCTGGTTCGAACGACGCTAGACGCGCCCCCCGCGACACCGCGTCGGCCGACCGGCCACACTCCCGGTCCGATCGGCACACCGGCTACGGAACATCAGCGACCCGGCGCACCCCGTCGTACGACGACCGTCCGCTTCCTGCGTCGCCGACTCCACCCCGCAGTCAGCTCGTTGACCGCCGCTGACGCACCCGCATCTCTCCGTTCCGTCACCACAAGGGCAGGCCCAGCCCTTCATGGCGACCAGCACCACACTCGAGCCCAACACCGGGACACTGCTGCAAACGGAGACAGTGACACCCGGCCCTTGCTGACGCGAGCAGCCCACCGGCCGACCATGGACCGCTGCTCCTGCGCCGCCCTTGCCTGCTCGCGCTCGCTCGGACGAGGAGGGGAGGCAGTCGTCAGGACGGAGCGTCAGCTCCGAGGGCCTGTGGACGGCGGTGACGTAGGCGGCGGATTCGTGGTCGAGTGCCGACGGGTCGAAGTCGAGTGCCGGAGGAATGACGTCGGCGACCCGCCTGAGGTCCGCCTCCTCCAGCCCGATCCGGAAATCGGCACCGAGCGGCTCGACGACCGACTTGGACGACCTCTTAGGCCGGCTGATCCGTGCGAACGTCTTGGAGGCGTAGAACTGCGCTGGCGACGCTGGTGAAGTCCACTGGAAGCCACGCCCTAACCTCGCCGTTTCGCTTGGGTGCGGCGGCTGTTGAGGCGGGAATACGAAAGTGCCTTCCTGACCTGGGACGGTGAACCTTGCTGAGGGGTTCTGTCGGTCCAGGCGGAGGGCACTTTCTACGTGCAGGCTATCGGGTTGCGTCCCAAGGGCCAGGTCATTGCCGATGGTTCGGGGGTGGTCGGTCATGCCGGGGCACGGCTGCTGGCAGATCTGGCCGATGCCACGGGGCTGACCGCCGCGTACTGCGCCGCGCTCAGGCCGCTTCGGCCACGCGGGACCGGACATGATCCTATTGATGACACCGCCCTCGCCTCGCTGGCCGAGGAATCCGTACCTACTTCTCGGTCGGATATGCCATCACCGAGCCGGTCCGCCGCGCCATTCGGGTCATGCCCGACCGACTCTGGCACCCCGCCCTGAACCAGGACGGAATGCTGCGTGACGGCGCCGAGGTCGCCGAACTGACCGGCATGATCGAGCTGGACGGCTATCCGGCCGACACCCGCATCATCGTGCGCCGCGAGCGGCCGCACCCCGGAGCCCAGCTGTCCCTGTTCGACCAGGACGAGGGCCTGCGTCATCAGGTGTTCCTCACCGACACCCCCTACTCTGGTGGCGGCTCCGCCCAGTTCCTGGAGGTCCGTCACCGCGGGCACGCATGCGTCGAGGACCACATCCGGTGCGGCAAGACCACCGGCTTCGTCCGCTTTCCCTCCCGCGACTTCAACGTCAACGCCGCCTGGCTCGAACTCAGCCTCACGGCGATCGACCTGCTGGCCTGGACGCGCGTCCTGCTGCTGGACGGCGAACTCGCGGCTGCCGAGCCGAAGAAGCTCCGCTACCGGCTGCTGCACGTCGCCGCACGCCTCACCCGCGGCGGCCGCCGTCTGCGCTTGCGGATCCCGGCGACCTAGCCCTGGAGAAACGAGCTGGTCAACGCCTTCCACCGCCTTGCCGCGCTGCCCCGCCCGGCCGACTGGCCGGCAATATCACCTGACCGCCCACGACCCGAAGGAACCTGGAGAACCCGACCACCGCGCCGGGACTCCACCATGCCCGAGCACCGAGATCGCGTCGCCCACGGTGCGAGGAGTCCCACGACGCCGTCGGTGCGGCGCATGAGGTACTCGGACATGGTGCCGACCGTGAGCAGGCCCGGCTCTGCCTTCAGCAGACGCAGGCTGTCCTCCAGGCCGACCAGGTGGTCGTGGAAGGCGGCGATCTGGTCGGGGGTGGTGTAGCGGAAGCCGTCGAGTTCGACCAGGTCGAAGCGGCGTTCGGTCTGCGTGGCCTCCAGCCCGTGGAAGCGCGCGTGCGGGATGGTGGCATCACCCACTGGCGAGTCGTGACATCCCAGTGTCTTGCCGCAGGAGTCCGGAGCCGAGGATGTCGACGCCGACCAGGATCAGCGTGACGTTCATGCTCATCAGGGCGCGGATCAGTCCAGGGTGTCCTGGTCGTCGGCCCGATGCATGCGCAGGCCCGTCACCGAAGCCACCAGCAGCCTCCCTGCCGTTCCCGACGAACAGAAGGGCCCATGCCTCCCTCAACGGCACCGAAACCATGCCTGAACAGCGGAAACTCAACGCTGACGACCGGAAGGACAACGGCTTCTGAAGGTCGGCTCGGCCATACATCTGCCGCTGAGGCATGATCTTGTTGTCGTGGCCTCGACGGTGCCGGAGCTGAGGCTGGGCCAGGCGACGACGGCGTCGGGGCCCCGGCCGAGGCCAGCCACGAAGCCGTGCAAGCCAGGCACGTCGTTGGCCTGTGCACGCCCTGACCCTCAGCTCCACCCGACTACTGAGTCATCGCGCCGACGCAGGTGAACGGTGAGCAACTCCGCAGTGTGCGTGCCGACGCCGAAGACCGCCGCGGCCCCCAAATCCTCGATCGTGTCCACATCGAGCCGGGCACTGGGAGCGTGCTGCAGCCGCAACTCCACTGCCCCTGAGTCCAGATGGCGTTGCCGGGACGATCCCTCGAATGCAGGTCGCAAGCGATGTCCGCGTCCAGCGGTCAGCACTGTCGTGCCCCTGTCCGTATGGTCGGGGACGAACGCACGCGAGTGGTTTTGTGCCGCTCGCAGCACTCTGTCCAGATCTGCCGCGCGAAGACACGGTAGATCGGCTGTGACGACGGCCACGGCGGAGCTGGCGAGTGTTCGCCGGGCGCTCGTGACGCCACGCACGATCGCGTGGTTGAGCCCTCCGCCGGGCGAGTCGTGCACCACCGCCGCATTTCTGTTCGCCGCGTCGGCTGCCGCATCCGCGTCGCTGGTCACGACAATGACGCGTGACACCGAGAGCGCGCTCAACACCGCGTCAAGCGTGTCCAGGAAGAAAGCGCGCGCCAGACGCTCCCGGTGTACCGTCGCAGGGCCGAGACGAGACTTCCCGATCGAAAACGGCTTGACCGGGACGACCGCCGTCCACGTTTCCCCTCTCACCGCTTCCCCTCCTCCAGCACCGGCAGCAGCTCCGGCAGGCGACCGTCCGACACCCGCGCCGCCTGCTGCCGCTCCTGGGACACCTCGCCGTACAGCGTCGTCCGGGGCCGGGACGGACGGCCCGCCGCCTCCGCCACCGCGATCAGGTCCCGCACCGACTTGTACGAGCCGTACGACGAGCCTGCCATCCGGGAGATGGTCTCCTCCATCAGCGTCCCGCCGAGGTCGTTGGCGCCCGAGCGCAGCATCTCCGCCGCGCCCTCGGTGCCCAGCTTCACCCAGCTCGTCTGGATGTTGGGGATGTACGGATGCAGCAGGAGGCGGGCCATCGCCGTCACCGCCCTGTTGTCCCGCATCGAGGGGCCAGGGCGCGAGATGCCCGCCAGGTACACCGGCGCGTTCGTGTGGATGAACGGCAGCGTCACGAACTCCGTGAAGCCGCCCGTCCGCTGCTGCATCCCGGCCAGCGTCCTGAAGTGGCCGAGCCAGTGCCGGGGCTGGTCGACATGGCCATACATCATCGTCGAGGAGGAGCGGAGGCCCACCTCGTGGGCCGTCTCGATGACCTCGATCCAGGTCGCCGTGGGCAGCTTGCCCTTGGTGAGGACCCAGCGGACCTCGTCGTCGAGGATTTCCGCCGCCGTGCCGGGGATCGAGTCCAGGCCCGCCTCCTTCGCCGCCGTCAGCCACTCGCGGACGGACAGGCCGGTGCGGGTCGCGCCGTTGACCACCTCCATCGGGGAGAAGGCGTGGACGTGCATCCCGGGGACGCGTTCCTTGACCGCCTTCGCGGTGTCGAAGTAGGCCGTGCCGGGTAGGTCAGGGTGGATGCCACCCTGCATACAGACCTCGACCGCGCCAACGTCCCACGCCTGCTGGGCGCGGTCGGCGACCTGGTCCAGGGAGAGGGTGTAGGCGTCCGCGTCCGTCCTGCGCTGGGCGAACGCGCAGAAGCGGCAGCCGGTGTAACAGACGTTGGTGAAGTTGATGTTGCGGGTGACGATGTACGTGACGTCGTCGCCGACCGCCGACTTGCGGACGTCGTCGGCCACACCGCGCAGGGCGTCCAGCGCGGCGCCGTCCGCGTGCAGCAGCGCCAGCGCCTCCGCGTCGGTCAGCTTCGTCGGGTCGTCGGCGGCCACCCGCAGCGCGTCCCGTACGTCCGTGTCGATGCGTTCCGGGAGCATGCCGGGTGCCGCCGCCTCGCGCAGGGCGCCCCAGTCGCCGTAGACCTCGTCGAAGTCGTCGCGGCGGTCGGCCTTACGGCCGGTTGTGTCGATGGTGGTGTGCAGGTCGGTGCGGCCGGATGCGACGAAGACCTCCTCGGGCTCCTGCCAGGGGTGGCCCTCGACCACGGCGTCGGGGAGCGCGAGCCCCGTCTCGGGGTCGGCGAGCGCGGCCACGTGCGGACGCAGCCGCGGGTCCAGCCAGGGCTCGCCGCGCCGGACGAACTCCGGGTACACGCAGAGGCGTTCGCGCAGCTCGAAGCCGGCCGCCGCGGACTTCGCGGTGAGGTCCTCGATCTGCGGCCAGGGGCGCTCGGGGTTGACGTGGTCGATGGTGAGCGGGGAGACCCCGCCCCAGTCGTCGATCCCGGCGCCGATCAGCCGCTCGTACTCGCTGTCGACGAGGTTCGGCGGGGCCTGGATACAGCCCGACGGGCCCATGAGGAGCCGGGCGACGGCCACCGTGGCGACCAGCTCGTCCAGCTCCGCGTCCGGCATGCCGCGCATCGCGGTGTCCGGCTTGGCGCGGAAGTTCTGGATGATCAGTTCCTGGACGCCGTGATAGGCGCGGGAGACCTTGCGGAGGGCGAAGAGGGAGTCGGCCCGCTCCTCGTACGTCTCCCCGATCCCGATGAGCACGCCGGACGTGAAGGGGACGGAGGAACGACCCGCGTCCTCAAGGACCCGCAGCCGGACCGCCGGCTCCTTGTCGGGCGAGCCGTGGTGCGGGCCGCCCGGCTCCGACCACAGCCTCGTCGCGGTCGTCTCCAGCATCATGCCCATAGAGGGGGCCACCGGCTTGAGCCGCTGGAAGTCCGTCCACGACATCACGCCCGGGTTGAGGTGCGGCAGCAGCCCCGTCTCCTCCAGGATCCGGATCGAGATGGCCCGGACGTACGCGATGGTGTCGTCGTACCCGTGCGCGTCGAGCCACTCCCGGGCCTCCGGCCACCGGTCCTCCGGCTTGTCGCCAAGCGTGATCAGCGCTTCCTTGCAGCCGAGCGCGGCCCCCTTGCGTGCCACGTCCAGCAACTCGTCCGGCGACATGAACATCCCGTGCCCGGCCCGGCGCAGCTTGCCGGGGACCGTGACGAACGTGCAGTAGTGGCACTTGTCCCGGCACAGCCGGGTGAGCGGGATGAATACGCTCTTGGAGTAGGTGATGACGCCGGGGCGGCCGGCCTCGGCGAGACCGGCGTCGCGGACACGGGCGGCCGACGCGGCCAGGTCGGTCAGGGCCTCGCCGCGGGCCTGGAGCAGGACGGCCGCCTCGGTGACATCGAGGGCGACGCCGTCCCGGGCGCGTTTGAGAGCGCGACGCATGGAGTTCTCGGTGAGGCCGGTTGCCCAGGTCATGGAAATCTTTCTCTCTCGATCGTGTCTCACCCGCCCTACCCTCCTTTGATGACGGAGGCAGGCATCTCCGACATTCGGTACGCAGCTAGCCAGACGCCACTACACGTCGGTCACACGCAGGCCCGCGTGGGCCTTGTAACGCCGGTTGACGGAGATGAGGTTGGCCACGAGCGACTCGACCTGGTGGGCGTTGCGCAGCCGTCCGGAGTAGACGCCGCGCATGCCGGGGACGCGGGCGGCGAGGGCCTGGACGACGTCGGTGGCCGCGCGCTCGTCGCCAAGCACCATCACGTCGGTGTCGATGGCCTCGACCCCCTGGTCCTGGAGCAACACGGCGGACAGGTGGTGGAAGGCTGCCGTGACCCGTGAGTCGGGAAGCAGCGCGGCGGCCTGCTCGGCCGCGCTGCCCTCGGCGGGCTTGAGGGAGTAGGCGCCCTCCTTGTCGAAGCCGAGCGGGTTGACGCAGTCCACGACGATCTTCCCGGCGAGTTCGGTCCGCAGCGCCTCCAGGGTGGCCGCGTGGCCGTCCCAGGGCACGGCGACGATCACGACGTCGCTGTCCCGTGCAGTGGCCTGGTTGTCGGCGCCCCAGATGCCCAGTCCCAGCTCGGCGGCGGCCGTCTCGGCCCGGTCTGCGGTCCGGGAACCGATCACGACCTGCTGTCCGGCCTTAGCCAGCCGGTAGGCCAGGCCCTTGCCCTGGGGGCCGGTGCCGCCAAGGATGCCGACCACGAGTGCGGAGACGTCGGGAAGGTCGTGCGGGCCGGGCTTGGGGGCGGTTGTGCTCATGGTGCTCCTGTCTCGAAAACGTATGGTTCGGCGCTCGGCATTCGGCTCATCCCTTGACGTACGGTCGCCCGACGGCGGCGGGGCCGCGGACCTGGCCGACCAGCCCCGCGACCGCGAAGATCGTCACGACGTAGGGCAGCATCAGCAGGAAGTCGCTGGGTACGGGGGATCCGAGGATGCCGAGGACGTTCTGCAGGTTGCTGGCGAAGCCGAACAGCAGGGCCGCCAGCGTGGCCCGGGCGGGGTTCCACCGGCCGAAGATGACGGCGGCCAGCGCGATGAACCCGGCCCCGCTGGTGATGTTCTTCGTGAACGAGTTGACCGCGGCGAGGGTGTAGTAGGCACCGCCGAGTCCGGTGACGGCACCGGCGAGCGCCACGTTCCACAGCCGGGTGCGGCTCACGCCGATCCCGACGGTGTCCGCGGCCTGGGGGTGTTCGCCGACGGCCCGCAGCCGCAGGCCCCAGCGCGTCTTGTACAGCCCGAACGTCACGGCCGCGACCGCGACGTACATCAGGTAGACGATCACGGTCTGCCGGAACAGCACCGGTCCGAGGACGGGGATCGCCGACAGCACGGGGATCTCGATGACGGACAGCTGCGGCGCGGTATTCAGCGATTGCGTGTTGCTGACCAGAACGCTGGAGTAGAGGAAGCTCGTCAGTCCTAGGACGAGAGCGTTGAGCACGACTCCGACGATGACCTGGTCCACGAGCGTCCTGATCGCGAACGCGCTGAGGACGAAGGAGACGAGCATCCCGGCGGCCATGGCGGACACCAGGCCCACGACGACCGACCCGGTCGCCGACGCACCGACGGCCGCGACGAACGCGCCGGCCAGCAGCTGCGCCTCGATCGCGATGTTCACGATGCCCACGCGTTCGCAGATCACCCCGCCCAGGGCGCCGAAGATCAACGGCACGCTCAGTGCCAGAGAGCCGCTGAGCAGGGCCACCACAGGAAGCGTGTGACCTGCGGCCGACCAGGAGAGGAAGCCGGTCAGCAGGTCCGCGGCGAACAGGGTGGTCAGCCAGAGCGGGGCGCGGCGACCTCGCTGGACCAGCACGGCGCCGGCCACGCACCCGACGAGGGCGAGGACGACCGTGACGATCGACGTGGTCCGCACGCCGAGCGGCAGGGACGGCAGTTCCAGCCCCTCGGCAGAACCTCCGTGGAAGGTGAACTCCGTGGTTCCGCCGCGTCCGTACACCACCAGGACGAGGAGAGCCGCCAGGGTGAACACGCCGTAGGCGATCGGCACCCGCCAGGAACGGTGAACCGTCAGGGGGGCGCCGGCCGGAGCCTGGCTGGTGGTCGCTTCGACGGTCGTCATGCCGATGCCTCCTTGGTGCGCTGCCGTTGTGCCGCCGTGCCGGGTGCGGGGGTCCGGAAGATCGCCCGGACCAGGGGCGGCGCGGCGATGAAGAGCACGATGACCGCCTGGATGACCTGCACGAGGTCGATCGAGACGCCCTGGGACGCCTGCATGGCGTATCCGCCGGTCTGGAAGACGCCGAACAGGATGCCTGCGGCGAGCACGCCCCCGGGCCGTGACCGGCCGAGCAGGGCGACGGTGATGGCGTTGAAGCCGATGCCCGCGTCGAGGGAGGTGGTGAACCCGGTCGTGGTCTGGCCGAGGACCTGGTAAGCGCCGCCCAGGCCGATGAACAGTCCCGAGATGAGCATGGAGAGCACCACTGTCCGCCGGACGTCGATGCCCGCGGTCCGGGCGGCGTCCGGGTTCTCGCCCACCGCTCGCAGCCGGAACCCCAGGGTCGACCGGCTCAGCAGCCACCATGCGATGCCCACGGCGGCGAGTGCGAACAGGAAGCCGAGGTTGAGCACGGACCCGAACAGGGACGGGAAGACTGCGGTCGGCAGTTCCGGCGGGGAGACCGGGTTGCTCGAATCCGGCGTCTGGAGCAGGGAGGTGTGCAGGAAGTAGTCGAGGACGTAGAAGGCGACGTAGTTGAGCATGATCGTGAGGATCACCTCGCTCGCGCCGGTGCGTGCCTTGATCACGCCCGCCACCCCGGCCCATATCGCCCCGGCCGCGAGCCCGCCGCCGACCGCGGCCAGGAGATGCAGGCCCGTGGGCAGGTGTACGGCGAACCCGATCCACCCGGCGCCGGCTCCGGAGACGAGGATCTGGCCCTGCCCACCGATGTTGAAAAGTCCGGTCCGGAAGGCGACGGCGCTGCCCAGGCCCGCAGCGATGAGCGGGGTCGCGAACCCCAGGCTGACGAGCAACGGATGGAAGCCCGTGCCGCCGAAGTCGTAGACCCCGCCCTGGAACAGGGCGCTGTAGGCGCCGCCGACCGCGTCGCCGGCCGCCGTGAGCGTGTCCGTCGGGCGGGTGAAGAAGTACGGGAGGGCGGTCTGTACGGCGCTGTCAGTGGCGGCGATCAGGACCGCGACCACGGCGAGCGCGGCCACGACCGCGAGGACCGAGAGGACGACGTTGCCTTCCAGCGCCTGTCGCGCGGCGGTGACCAGACCTGATCCGGTGGTCGGGTCCGCCGGGGCGGGCCCGCTCTTCGGAGGGGGTTCGGCGGTGTCGGTGACGGCCGCGGGTTCCGTGTGCTGTGTCCTGTTCACGCCGCGACCTCCGCGGGCAGTTCTCCGGCCATCATCAGTCCGAGGGTGTCCCGCGGTGTGTCCGCAGGCACGATCCCGACGATCCGGCCCCTGTAGACGACCGCGACGCGGTCGGCGAGTGCGATCACCTCGTCCAGTTCGGTGGAGACGACGATCACCGGCATGCCCGCGTCGCGGGCCGCGATGATCTGCCCGTGGACGAACTCGATGGAACCAACGTCGAGACCGCGGGTCGGCTGCGACGCGATGAACAGTCTTAGGTCGCGGGAGAGTTCACGGGCCAGCACGACCTTCTGCTGGTTGCCGCCGGACAGCCGGCCCACCGCCGTGTCGATGCCCTGCGCACGGATGTCGAACTCGGTGATCTTGCGCCGCGCGAACGCGTTCAGCGCGGCGAGACGGAGGGTGCCGAAACGGGTGAACGGCGACCGGCCCGACCGGTTCAGCATGAGGTTCTCGGCGATGCTGAACTCCGGGACGAGCCCATCGCGCTGACGGTCCTCCGGCACGAACCCGACGCCCATCTCGACGACTTGGGCGACGGACTTGCCGGTCAGCGGGGTGCCGTACAGGGTGACGCTGCCGGTCAGCCGGTCCTGCAGTCCGAAGATCGCCTCGGTCAGTTCCGTCTGCCCATTGCCTTGTACGCCGGCGATGGCGAGTACCTCGCCTGCGTGGACGGTGAAGGTCACGTCGTCCACGACCGGGCTGCCGCCCCGGTCGAAGACACTCAGTCCGTCCACGACCAGCGCCGCATCCCCATGTTTCGGCGGCTCCTTGCTGACGGTGAGCGCCACGCTGCGGCCCACCATCATCATGGCCAACTCGGCGTTGGACGCCTCCGGTTCGGCTTCGCCGACGACCTGCCCGAGGCGGATGACGGTGATCCGGTCGGCGACCTCGCGGACCTCCCGCAGCTTGTGGGTGATGAAGACGACGGCGGTTCCCGCAGCCTTCAACTGCCGCATGATCGCCATTAGTTCATCGGTCTCCTGCGGAGTGAGCACGGCGGTCGGCTCGTCGAACACCAGCACCTTGGCGTCCCGGGAGAGCGCCTTGACGATCTCCACCCGCTGCTGCACGCCCACCGGAAGCTCGTCGATCCTCGCGTTCGGGTCGATGTCGAACCCGAAACGGTCCGAGATCTCGCGGACCTTGGCCCGGGCGGCCGGCAGATCCAGCCGACCGCCGAACCGAGTCGACTCGTGGCCGAGCATCACGTTCTCGGCGACCGTGAAGACGGGCACGAGCATGAAGTGCTGGTGCACCATGCCGATACCCGCTCTCATGGCGTCCCCGGGTCCCACGAACCGCTGCTCCTGGCCGTCGAGCAGGATCTGCCCCTCGTCGGTCTGGAGGAGGCCGTAGAGGATGTTCATCAGGGTCGACTTTCCGGCCCCGTTCTCGCCCAGGAGGCAGTGGATCTCCCCGGGCTCGACCACGAGGTCGATGTGGTCGTTCACCGTGAGCGTGCCGAACCGCTTGGTGATGCCGCGTAGTTCCAGTCGCATCAGATCTTCACCTGTTACTTGGTGAGCGCGGACGGTGAGGAGACGTCGATCGAGCCGTCAATGATCCCCTTGCGGACTTCGGCCAGTTCGTCGGCCAGCCCGGACGGCACCTTGGCAGCGAAGTCGTGGAAGGGGGCGATGTCGACTCCGCCGTTCTTCAGCGTTCCGACGTACTGCGTGTTGTCGAAGGTCTTGCCGCTCGCCGACGCGAGCACCGCGTCCTCGGTGGCGGTCTTGATCTTCTTCAGGATCGAGGTGAGGAAGAGGTCCTTGTAACCGTTGGTGTCCGTGGTGTAGATGTCCGCGTCGACACCTTCGAGCACCTGGGTCCCGCCGTTGCTGCGGATCGCGGCGGCAGCGCCCTGGTACAGCGGTCCGGCGACCGGGATGACGACGTCCGCGTCCTGGCTCAGGAAGTTCGAGGTAATCGTCTTGGCCTTGTTCTGGTCCGTGAAGTCGCCTGAGAACGTGCCGCTCTGCTTCTTCGTGTTCCAGCCCAGCAGCTTCACGTCGGTGTGGTGCTGGGAGTTGTAGTAGGCGATGCCGTCGGCTATGCCGTCCATGTACAGCGTGACCGGCGGGATCTGCATACCACCCCAGGTTGCCACGGTCCTGGTCTTCGAGTACGCGGCGGCCACGTAACCGCCCAGGAAGGCGGCCTCGTTGGTCGCGAAGACAACGGGTTTAACGTTCTTCGCCTTGATCGAGTTGTCGTCGATCATGAGGAAGTCGTTCGAGGAGTTCTTAACGGCCGCCGCCTTCACCGCGCTCACCAGGTTGAACCCGGCCGCCGCAATGACGTCGCACTTCTGGGCGATGAGGTTGCCGATGTTCGACGCGTAGTCGTTCGAGGTGGCGGACTCGACCGACTTGTAGGTGTTCCCCAGCTTCTTGGCGGCGGCCTGCACCCCTTCGAGGCCGAGTTGGTTGAAGGAGCGGTCGTTGAAGCCTCCGCTGTCGGAGACAATGCACGGCCGATAGCCCGAGGCCGCGGTGCCGGCGGCGCCGCTCGCCTTGGTACTGGGAGCCGCGGAACAACCGGCGAGCAGGGAGACCGCGGCGACGGCTCCCATCGCGACACTTGCCTTGGAGCGGGACATGGGTCCTCCGGCGGGACGGGGCTGCCTGACACGGCAACGGGGAAGCGGCGCGTCGAAGAGGAACGCAACCGATGGGGGCGTCCAGGTCCTCAAGGGGTGAACGCCTGGAGTGCACCGATAATCGGCCCGCCTTCCATTGGAGTCAAGCGTTTGATGTCACAGCGAAGAAACGAAATCAAACGGTTAACGTCTTCTGGGTCGATGCCGCCCCCCTCTCGATACGATGTGCTCATGCCACGCACGCAGCGCCGATCAGGAGAGCCCCGAGTCACCGCCGCCCACGTCGCCGAGCGTGCGGGGGTGTCCGTGGGTGCGGTGTCGCTCGTGGTGAACGGCAAGGCCGCCGGCCGGGTGTCACCCGCCGTGGCGGAGCGGATCCGGGAGGCCGTGCGCGAGCTCGGCTACGTGGTGGACCAGTCCGCCAGCCTGCTCTCGTCGGGGTCGAGCAGGACGATCCTGCTCGTTGCCCCCGACCTGTCCAACCCGTTCTACGGCAGCGTCATCCGCGGCGTGCGGCGCGCGCTGGGCGAGACCTACCAGCTGCTCCTGCCGGTGTCCGACTTCGGCCGCACCGACCAGGCGGAGGACCTGAGGCGGCTGAAGGGCCTACGGGCCGCCGGGGTCCTCATCGGATCCCCCAGCCCCGAGTCCCTCACAGAGGCCACAACGACGCCCCCCACAGTCCTGGTGGACTCGGCCGGACTCCAGGGCGGCGTCGCCGCCGTCAACCTCGACGTGGCGACCGGGGCCCGCGAACTTGCGCGCCACCTCGCCTCCATCGGCCACCGGCACGTCGGCTACCTCGACAACGAAACGGCCTCGGCCACCTTCGTCTCCCGCAGCAAGGCCTTCTGGGAGACCGCGGCCGAGCTCGGCGTGAGCGAGGCCGTGCCGCGAGCGTACGGCTTCGTGGAACTCGAAGCGGCCGCGGAGACGTTCCGCGAGGTATGGCCCGCATGGCACACAGCGGGTGTCACCGCTGTCGTGTGCAGCACCGACGTGCAAGCCTACGGTGTCCTTCTCGCGGCCCAGGACATGGGCATCGACGTGCCCGGGCGGCTCGCCGTCGCAGGGTTCGACGACCTGCCGTACTCGAAGATCAGCCGGCCGGCGCTCACGACCGTGGCACTGCCCGGCGACGAGCTGGGATTCCTCGCGGGATCACTGCTCCGTTCGATCATCGACGGCGACGACCCCGGCGAGCCTCTGCGCACCGTCCCGGGCAGTCTGGTGATCCGGGAGTCGACGGCCGCGCCGGTCCCGGACACGACGGGTCGGTAGCGCCGGACCTTCCGGGGCAGGGCGCCTTGCGCGGCCTGAACACCTGCACACCGCCGTAGCGCCGCCGTCGGCCCCGGACGGAAACCCTCTGAGCCCCCGCGCGCGAGTTCCGTACGCCGTCCCCGACGCCCGCTCGCCGACGTCGGCCGATCCACCCCTTGCTCACCAGGCATCAAACGCTTAACATCGCCAAGTCAAACGCTTAACGTTACTCCCCTGACCATCAGGAGCTTCGATGACGGTTCGCATCGCCCTGTCACAGACCGGCTGGACTGGCGACAAAGCCTCAATGCTTGACAAACACGAGGGCTTCGCCCGTGACGCCGCGGCTGCTGGCGCCCAGATCATCTGTTTCCAGGAGCTGTTCTACGGCCCCTACTTCGGCATCACGCAGGACCAGAAGTACTACGAGTACGCCGAGGCCGCGGACGGCCCGATCGTCCGGCGCTTCGCCGAACTTGCCAGGGAACTCGGCCTGGTGATGGTCCTCCCGATCTACGAGGAGGACCAGCCCGGCGTCTACTACAACACCGCGGTCGTCGTGGACGCCGACGGCACGGTCCTCGGCAGGTACCGTAAGCACCACATCCCGCACCTGGACCGGTTCTGGGAAAAGTTCTACTTCCGGCCGGGCAACCTGGGCTACCCGGTCTTCGAGACCGCGGTCGGCAAGATCGGCGTCAACATCTGCTACGACCGCCACTTCCCGGAGGGCTGGCGCGCGCTCGGCCTCGGCGGCGCGGAGATCGTCTTCAACCCCAACGCCTCCAAGCCCGGCCTCTCGAACCGGCTCTGGGAGCTCGAACAGCCCGCGGCAGCCGCAGCGAACGGCTACTTCGTCGCCGTACCCAACCGTGTCGGACGTGAGGACAACGAGTACGGGGAGCTGGCCGTCGACTTCTACGGCACCTCGTATGTGGCCGACCCGCTGGGCAACTTTGTGGGCGAGAAGGGCAGTTCGACCTCGGAGGAGCTGCTCCTGCGCGACCTGGACATGGACCTGATCCGCAAGGTGCGCAACGACTGGCAGTTCTACCGCGACCGCCGGCCGGAAGCCTACGGCGCCATCGTCGCGCCGTAAGCGGGGACGGCGATGAAGACGCTGATCAAGAACGGCACGGTCGTGAACGCGACCGGTACGGCCCGCGCGGACGTCCTGATCGACGGCGAGACGATCGCCGCCGTCCTGGTGCCCGGTTCGCGGCTGCTCGGAGTGGAGTTGGAGGCCCGGGTCGACACGGTGATCGACGCGTCCGGGAAGTACGTGGTCCCCGGCGGTGTCGACGCCCACACGCACATGGAGATGCCGTTCGGCGGCACCTTCGCGAGCGATACCTTCGAGACCGGGACCCGGGCCGCGGCCTGGGGCGGTACGACGACCATCGTGGACTTCGTCGTCCAGTACCCGGACCAGAACATCCTCGACCAGTACCACCTCTGGCACGAGAAAGCGGCCGGCAACTGCGCGGTCGACTATGGCTTCCACCAGATCCTGAGCGATGTCCAGGACTCATCGCTCACCGCCATGGACGAGCTGATCGCCGAGGGCGTCACCAGCTTCAAGCTTTTCATGGCGTACAAGGGCGTGTTCCTGTCCGACGACGGGCAGATTTTGCGCGCCTTCCAGAAGGGCGCGGACAACGGCGCGCTGATGATGGTGCACGCCGAGAACGGCGCCGTGATCGACGTACTCGTCCAGCAGGCCCTCGCCGCCGGGCGGACCATGCCGTACCACCACGGGCTCACCCGGCCCTGGCAGGCCGAGGCGGAGGCGACACACCGCGCGATCATGCTCGCCGACCTCACCGGCGCGCCCCTGTACGTGGTGCATGTGAGCGCCAAGCAGGCCGTCGAGCAGATCGCGGCGGCACGCGACCGGGGCCAGAACGTGTTCGGCGAGACCTGCCCTCAGTACCTGTACCTCTCCCTGGAGGAGCAGTTGGGCGCGCCCGGCTTCGAGGGCGCCAAGTGGGTGTGCTCCACCCCGCTGCGCGCGCGGGCGGAGGGCCACCAGGACCACATGTGGCAGGCGCTGCGCACCAACGACATCCAGCTGGTCTCCACCGACCACTGCCCGTTCTGCATGAAGGGCCAGAAGGACCTGGGGATCGGGGACTTCTCGAAGATCCCCAACGGCATCGGCTCGGTCGAGCACCGCATGGACCTGCTCTACCAGGGCGTCGTCGACGGCCGGATCTCACTGCCCCGTTGGGTCGAGATCAGCTCGACCACCCCGGCCCGGATGTTCGGGATGTACGGGAAGAAGGGGGTGATCCAGCCGGGTGCCGACGCCGATGTCGTCGTCTACGACCCGAACGGTCACACCTCCATCGGCGTGGGCGCGACCCACCACATGAACATGGACCACTCGGCCTGGGAGGGCTTCGAGATCGACGGCCACGTCGACACCGTGCTCTCGCGCGGCAAGGTCGTCGTCGACGGCGGCACCTACCTCGGCACCAAGGGCCACGGCCGGTACGTCAAGCGCGGCCTGAGCCAGTACCTCGTCTGAAGCGGAGAACACCATCATGGATTTCGGCGTCGTCGTACAGACCAACCCGCCGGCCGCGCGTACCGTCGCGCTCGCCGAACTCGCCGAACAACACGGGTTCAGTCACTTCTGGACCTTCGACTCCCACATTCTCTGGCAGGAGCCGTACGTCATCTACTCGCAGATCCTGGCGAGGACATCGCGGATCACCGTCGGACCGATGGTCACCAACCCCGCCACCCGCGACTGGGCCGTCACCGCGTCGCTCTACGCGACGCTCAACGACATGTACGGCAACCGCACCGTCTGCGGGATCGGCCGCGGCGACTCGGCTGTGCGGGTGGCCAACAACTCCCCCACCACACTCAAGGCGTTGCGGGAGGCCGTCCATGTCATTCGCGAGCTCGCGAACTCACGGACCGTCGAGTACAACGGCGCCACCCTCCAGTTCCCGTGGAGCCGTGGCTCCCACCTCGATGTCTGGGTCGCGGCGTACGGGCCGCTCGCCCTCAAACTCGCAGGCGAGGCCGGCGACGGCTTCATCCTCCAGCTCGGCGACGTCGACATCGCCGCCTGGATGATCCGCACGGTCCGGGCGGCGGCACAGGCCGCCGGACGCGACCCGAAGGAGGTGAAGTTCTGCGTCGCCGCCCCCATGTACGTCACCGACGGCACCGAGGCCGGTCTGGCACACGCACGCGAGCAGTGCCGCTGGTTCGGCGGCATGGTCGGCAACCATGTCGCGGACATCGTCGCCAAGTACGGTTCGGACGGTGCGATCCCGCAGGCGCTGACCGACTACATCAAGGGCCGCGAGTCGTACGACTACAACGAGCACGGCCGTGCCGGCAACACCCACACCTCATTCGTTCCCGACGAGATCGTCGACCGGTTCTGCATTCTCGGCACCGCCGAGGAGCACATCGCCAAACTGAAGCAGCTCGAAGAACTTGGTGTCGACCAGTTCGCGGGTTACCTCCAGCACGACAACAAGGAGGAAACGCTGCGCGTGTACGGCGAGGCGATCATGCCAGTCCTGCGCAGCGGGAGGCTCGCCAAGGCGTGAGCCCGACCTCGACGCCGCTGCCGTTGCGATCGCCCGGGACATCGGCTCCCGTGCCGTGCGCGTCCGATCCATCCCTGGTGAGGCAGTCGGCGCGCGGGCGGTGGGTGTCTTCCTGTCGGGGGCCTTCCTGGCCCCGTTCCGAGCCCTGCGCTCGATGGCCCTGATAGAACGCCCCGCGCACCGGCGCTCTCGGCGACTACCAGCCTTCCTTATTCAAGCAAAGAAGCCTTATTATGGTAAGCATGATGCTGACGCAACGGGAGCGCGAGATCCTGACACTCTTGCGGCGTGACCCACTGGCCGGGCCTCAAGCTCTGGCCGATGCGTTGGGCACGACCCGCACCGCAGTGAACGTCCACCTCTCCAACCTCGGAAAGAAGGGCGCCATCCTGGGGCGCGGATACATCGTGCGCCCGGAGAACGCGGTGGTCGTGGTCGGCGGGGCGAACATGGACCACAAGGTGCGCAGTCTGGCACCGGTGACCCGGCACACCAGCAACCCCGGCCGCTCACACACCAGTCCGGGCGGAGTCGGGCGCAACATCGCCGAGAATCTCGCCCGGCTGGGTACGCCGACCCACCTGATCGCCGCCATCGGCCGGGACCCGGCCGGCGAATCTCTGTTGCGCGACACCCAGGCCGCAGGGGTGCAGACCGACCATGTCCACCTCAGCACCCATCCCACCGGCACCTACACCGCCGTCCTGGACGCGGACGGCGACCTGCTGGTGGCCGTCTCGGACATGACGGCCACGGACGAACTGTCTCCCGCCGATCTTCACCACATCCGAGAACTGGTGGCCGGCGCCGCCATGCTGGTGCTCGACGGCAACCTCGCCACGGCGACGCTCAACTACGTCGTAGAGCTGGCCAAGGCGGCCGACGTTCCGGTGGTGATCGACCCGGTGAGCGTCCCCAAGGCAGCGCTGCTGGGTCCCGGGATCGTCCCAGAGCGGCCGTACTTCGCCGTCACGCCCAACAAGGACGAGCTCCAGGCGCTGGTGGACCTGCCCGTCGGCACCGACAAGGAGATACTGTCCGCCGCCGCCGCACTGCACGACCGGGGTGTCAGCCACGTCTGGGTGCGGCTCGGCCCCGGGGGAAGCCTGCTGAGCAGCGCGGGCCAGGGCCACACCTTCCTGCCCGCGCCCCGGACCGAGGTCGTGGACGTCACCGGCGCCGGAGACTCCATGCTCGCCGCCTTCGTCCACGCCGTCCTGGGCGGCGCCGAGCCCATCGAGGCCGCGCGCTTCGGCCACGCCGCCGCCGCGCTCACCGTCGCCGCCACCACGACCGTACGACCCGACCTGACCCCGCGCCTCGTCGAGGACGCACTGAACCACTCTTACGGAGACTGAGATGACCACGCACCACCCCATGCTGACGATCACCGACGAGGTCCGGGACGCCCTGCACGACGGCCGCCCGGTCGTCGCCCTGGAGAGCACGATCATCAGCCATGGCATGCCTTATCCCCAGAACGTGGAGATGGCCACCGAGGTCGAGAAGATCGTCCGGGACAACGGCGCGGTTCCGGCGACCATCGCGGTGCTGCACGGCAGGCCCCGGATCGGTCTGGAGGCCGACGATCTCGAACTCCTGGCGACCAGCCCCGATGTCGCCAAGGTCAGTGTCCGCGACCTCGGACACGTCGTCGCCCGGGGCGCCCACGGCGCGACGACGGTGGCGAGCACGATGCGCCTGGCGGCACTCGCCGGGATCCCCGTCTTCGTGACCGGCGGTATCGGCGGGGCGCACCGGGGCGCCCCCGCCAGCTTCGACACCAGCGCCGATCTCACCGAACTCGCCACGTCTCCCGTCGCAGTGGTCAGCGCGGGTGTGAAGAGCATCCTCGACATCGCGCTGACCCTGGAAACCCTGGAGACCCTGGGCGTCCCGGTCATCGCCTACGGCACGGACGAGTTCCCCTCCTTCTACTCCCGGACCAGCGGCCACACCTCGCCCCTGCGCTCCGACTCCCCCGAGGAGATCGCCGCGGTGATGCGAGCCCACTGGGAACTGGGCGCCACCGGCGGCCTGAACATAGCCAACCCGATCCCCGAGTCCGACGAGATCCCCGCCGAGCGTATCGAGGGGATCATCCAGCAGGCCCTCGCCTCAATGGACAAGGTCGGCATCGGCGGCAAGGAGGCTACCCCGTACCTCCTGGGCAAGATCGTCGAACTCACCGGGGGCGAGAGCCTTCGCGCGAACATCGCCTTGGTCAACAACAACGCCCGCCTGGGTGCCCGTATCGCGGTGGCGTTCACTCAGAAGTAACTGCCAGCACGCCACCCCCTCGCCTCGGCCTCAAGACAAGGTGACCAGGCGGCCTCGGTGGCCGACCACAGACGTCGGTCGGCCACCGGGGCGGAATATAGGAAGCGACGGTGAATGCTCACATCCCTTGCTTGTAAATCTGTATGACAGGCACCACCTCTGTTGATCCGGACCCGTTGGCTAGCTCTGCCCCATCGAATCGGTGGACAGGCGCATCGCATCGAACACTCCAGAACTGTTTCGAGGTGCCTTAGCAGTACGGCCTTAACAGCATGGCCAAGGATAAATTCCTGCCGTGAACAGGTTACTGGGCGGCATGGAGGGCGATCTCCGCTACCTTTAGCTGGGGTTTTCCGTCGCTGACCCAAAGCAGCAACCAACGAGCCCTCCTAAGGCCATTCTCTTTCGACGCCTTAGCTGCACTACGAAGGACATAGAGAGAGTGCGCACAAGCTAAATCGTCGCAGAGTCCAAGCATAGGAAGCAACCATTTCATGGATTGGCGTCACCTAGCTGAGTGCCGCAATGAACCCGACCTCTTCTTCCCCGCTGACGAGACCCCTGAATCCTCACAGGCCAGCCAAGCTGTCAGGATCTGCCGACGCTGCCCCGTCGCTGCGGCTTGCCTCAACTGGGCACTAAAGATCAACCAGCAGTCTGGTATCTGGGGCGGTCACACCACTGAAGAACGCAACGCCATGAAACGTAAGATCTACCGAGCACGCTGGCTCGCCAATCGAAGACACCAATCGGTTTGAAACGTGAATTGAACCGCTTCGGGATCGGTGGAGGCTCTATGCGTTGGCTCCAGCCGCCGGTTGGATCTGGTATTGAGCGTAGTAGTTGGTCTCGTGCTCATGGGGTGGGATGTCTCCGATCGCTGTGTGGAGGCGCTGGTTGTTGAACCAGTCGACCCATTCCGCGGTGGCGAGCTCGATGTCGGCGAGGCCGTGCCAGGGCTTGCGGGGCTTGATCAGCTCCGTTTTGTAGAGGCCGATCTGGGACTCCATGAGCGCGTTGTCCGAGGCGCCACCGACGGTGCCTATCGAGGCGTCGATGCAGGCGTCGATGCAGGCGTCGAGGAGGCGTGCGGTGAACGCGAATGATGTGTACTGCCCAGACTCAACCGGTCGTCGCAACACCAGCCTTCGCGCGGTGAGGTGCGAGGTGACCGCGCCGGTCAGCAGAGCTGGGTTGGATTCCAGGGCCCAGGCAAGTTTCCGCTGGTAGGAGCGACGAGGTGCCGATCGGCGGACCGCCTCGGAGGCCGTCTCCCGTTCGGCCTGCGGATCCAGTTCAGCGATCAGGGCGCCGATCACTGCGATGGGGTCGCGTCCGTCGTCGTCCGGGCACTTGCCGCATCGTGGCCGCCCGGTCCGGTCGCGTGAAGCGACCCGTCGGGTGATTCCGCAGGCAGCACACGGCTCGGGCTGTGGCGGCCCGCAGTTCCAGCAGTACCAGTCCTGGCCGCGGCGCTGGAGCGTTCGTACCTGCCTGCCGCATTCGGCGCAACACGGCGGTGAGACCGTCTGAGCCCCGGCCTCAAGCAGGGCGATGAGCAGGTCGCCGACGGCCCTGGGCGCCGGCGAGCGACCGTCGTTCAGCACGCGAGGATGCTCAGTGAGATGTGCCGCGAGGAGGCGTGACTTCGAGCGTCCGCCCGCGACGCTGGCGACCACGGCACGGATCCGGTCCGGCTCCAGCTGATGTTCGATGGCCGCGACTAGTTAGATCCACTAACGGTCAAGGCGTGAATCTTCGCTGACGCCGAATTCCCTGATGGCCGCTCACCAGGTGCGCGACTACCTTGCATTCTGCCAGGAATAGGAGGAAAGGCGAGTAACTAGTCGTGCGAGAACTCCAGACCCTTCTCGCCGCCTGGGCCGGTGCCTGTCCCACCTGCCACCGCGACATACCCACACCGATACGGACCTGACCAAGCCCTACTAGCGAGCCCCCGCCGAACAGTACGAGTGATACGGCTGCTGCCGCATGGATCCGCTTCCAGATCACGATGATCCTGTCTTTTTCGTTCCGGTCCCGGTTTTCGGGTCCTCGGTCGGTGGGTCGGCTTGGGCACCGGATAGGAGAAGGTGGCTCCACGCGTCTCTGGCCGGCGTCCGGTAATCCGTGATCCGACGCCGGTTGCGGTGGCTGCCGCGGGAGCATCGGCAGTCACAGCCGTCGACGTGAAACTCGTGGGCCCCGCTCGTCGTTGCATCACACCCCGCGATGACGGAGGCCGCACAGCGCGATCAAGAACTCCAGGCCCACCCTCGGACAAGGGTGATTCGAGCCTCCCGCGGTGGACTCAACCACGAACGACATCGCGAACATCGACCGAGCCACTGCCGGAACCACCCCGGACCGGAACGATCTCTGCATGCAATGATGTGGGCGAGATTGAGCGTCAGAAGCCATCCGGGGGGGAGACCCAATGATCGGGACAGTGTTTCGAAGCGAAGACGTCCCTGCCGAAGACCGGTTCGACGTCTGGCGTGAACAAATCGACCCGACGCGCCCGAGCGACGCGACCAGCATCCACGCCCCCGACTTCTGGGCGACGGCCCATCTCATGGAGATGGGCCCGGTGGCGGTCATGTCGGTGTCCGCCTTGCCGACAAACTACCGGCGAAGCCCGAAGATGATCCGCCAGTCCGACCCCGAGCGGTATCACCTCACACTCTTGCTCGATGGAGCACTGGCTCTCGAACATGCCAATCGGAGTGACGTGTTCAGCTCTTTGGACCTGCACGTCGTCGACAGCTCTCACCCGTATGACCTGCGAGCGACGGACGACCGGCAGCGCCGTGCGGTCAAGGGGATCGGGATAGACTTCTCCAAGGCGTCTCTGCCCATGCCGCCTGACCGGATTCAGTCATTGCTGGGCAGGAGGCTGCCAGGCCAGGAGGGCGTCGGCGCGTTACTGACGGAGTTCCTCATCAGCATTGGCCGGCAGGCCGAAACCCTCCAGCCGTGCGACGCACCCAGCCTTGGTACGGTCCTGCTCGATCTTGTGTCCGCATGGTTCGCTTCCCTGGTGAACGCGGAGGCCACACTGCCGCCCGAGACCCACCAACGGGTCACGGCCGAACGTGTCCAGGCATTCATCTGGAAAAACCTGCGCGACCCGGAACTGACACCGACAGCGATCGCTGCCGCGCACCACATCTCTCTCAGTTATCTGCACCGGATCTTTCAGCAGTCGCCCGGAGAACCAGTCGCCACCTGGATCCGCAACCGGCGGCTGGAGGGTGCCCACTGTGACCTTGCCAACCCGTCCTTGCATAACCGGCCGATCCACGCCATCGCCGCCTACTGGTGCTTCCCCCGCGCTTCCGACTTTGCCCGCGCCTTCCGCAACGCCTACGGGCTCTCACCCCAGCAGCACCGGTCGCAGGCACTGTCCGAGCACGTCACGACGTAGACGTTCCCGTCCACTTCTGCGAGCCCGCCAGCCCCTGGCAACGCGGATCGAACGAGAACACGAACGGCTTGCTGCGCACACACTTCCCCAAGAGCACCGACCTGTCCGACTTCGGTGCCGAGGACCTTACTTTCGTCGCCGCCGAACTCAACAGCCGCCCGCGCAAGACCCTCAGCTGGAAAACCCCTGCACCTCTTCGCCAAGCTCGTCGTAACACTGGAATGATCACCGTGTTGCGACGATGCGGAATCCGCCTATGCAGGGTTCTACACCACGAGGCAGCGGCCTCCGATACATGCCATTTACTCTCTGTAACCATGATCTGGTTAGGGCGACGGACGGGAGCCGAAGTCAGGTGGTGCAACCGCTGACGCAGCAGAGGCAGCATTCTGGTCCCAGTCGGCTCTCCATGCGGCGGCAGCCCGGACACCACTAACGGGTCGGGCTGCCGCTCTCCCTTGCTCGACGTTCACTTGCAGGTCTGCGTTACGTGGCGACGGGCAAGGTCGTCAGGAGAGGCCTAGGCCTGGCTCCAGTAGGCTTCCCGCCCGCCAGTGCAGACGACGTCCACCTCATTGAAGTTCTGCTGCGTGTTGCTGCTGAACTTCCCGGAGCCGATGGTCCCCACGTAGCTGAAAACGTCCAGGGTGGAAGTCCCCGCGTACAGATCGGCCTTCACAGGCGAGTTGTTCACATACGAATAGATGTGGTACGGGCCGTCCAGCTGGTAGTGGGCGAGCTGGAAACACTCGTAGGTCTTCCCGGTCGTGAGCTTGGGCACGTTGAACTGGGTGCCGGCGTACAAGCAGAGGTTGCCCTGCGCGCATCCACCGATAGCCGCTGATGCCGGAGTTGCCGTGGCGACGGTTCCTCCTGCCACCAGAGCCACGGAAGCCAGCAGAGCGGCCGAACTCTTCCGCCAGAAACGCATGTTGGTGTCCTTCTCCCGTAACATCCCACCCCGCGATGAGGAGTGGGCCGACAATGCGACCAGACTCTCCGAGCCGACGCCCGATCAAGAATGCCCACGTGCCGTCGGCTTGTGTCGGCAATCCGTCCACAGCTCGTGCGCATAGCGTCTACACCAAGACGTAAGAGGCACGTTTCCCCTTGTCAGCCCCCGTCCCAGCAGCCGGTCAGGTCACGGACAAGGGGGAGTCGTCGCGAATGCCGGGCGGCCGTTCCCCTCGAGCCACGACAACGGCACGACAGCGACAGTCATGCCCAGGGTTGCTGGGCCCACCGATCTTACGAATGATCAGTTCAGACCTACGAAGGAACGTATGGACAGGGTCTCCGGGCCTCACCCGTAGCCTGCTGGGAAGATCGTTCGGCTGAAGCCCCACAGAGCCTTTCGCCGCGTAGGTGACCGCCCTCCACGACCACACCCCTATTTCCCTGCCGCCCCGGGCCGGCGACTCCGCCGCTCGGGGCGGCACCCCGTTCCGCGTCGTTACCTGCGCAGCTCTGCCGACGTTGCAGGCTCATAGACGACTACGACCACCTCGATCTCGACGAGATCGACTTCGCGTCCGCGGAGCACGACACCGAACGCTGGCCTGCTGACGCTCGACGAGGCGCATGATCTGCTTCGAGTGCTGCGCACGGTGGCGCAGGAGGGCGGGGCGGCCTCGGGGGAGGCGGACCGCCTGGTTCGGGAGATCGGCGCCCGCGTGCCCAGAACCTGTTTCATCTCCCGGTAGTCGTGCTCGATGCGCCAGCGCAGCTTGGCCAGCCGCACCAAAGTGGCCAGCGGCATCCCGGAGGACAGGTCGGGCCTTGCCCCCTGATCTTGGACACACGAGACACTGGATCCTGAGGATCTGAGAACGGACATCTCGTGGTCATGAAGAACTATCCGCCGCAGTTCAAGGCGGACGCGGTCGCGCTGTACCAGTCGCGGCCCGAGGCGACGATCCGCCAGGTCGCTGCCGATCTGGGAATCAACCCCGAGACCTTGCGGAACTGGGTCAGGGCAGCCGACGCGAGCCGGCCGCGGGGACGCCGGGCAGAGGCATCCGCCGAGCCGGCGACACCACTGGAGGCGGAGAACGCCGCTCTGCGTAAGAAGGTCCGCGAACTGGAGGAGGAACGCGAGATCCTGCGCAAGGCAGCGAAGTGTTTCGCCGGGGAGACGCGCTGGTGAACCGCTTCCAGTTCGTTGCCGACCACCACCGCCGCTACGGCGTGAAGCGGCTGTGCACCGTCCTGGGCATCGCCCGCTCCAGCTTCTACTACTGGCGCCGGACAGCCGCGGACCGGGCCGCCCGGCAGGCGGCCGACGCCCGCCTCGCCACCCGGATACGGGCGTGCCACCACGAATCAGGCGGCACCTACGGCGACCCCCGGATCACCGCCGAACTCCGCGGCGAGGGTGAGCGCGTCAACCACAAGCGGATCGCACGGGTGATGCGGAGCATCGGCCTGGCGGGCGTGCGGCTGCGTCGCAGGCACCGCACCACTGTCGCGGACCCGGCCTCGGCGAAGGCCCCGGACCTGATCGGCCGCGACTTCACGGCGAGCGAGCCGAACACGAAGTACGTCGGCGACATCGCCTATCTCCCGCTGGACGGCGGGAAGTTCCTGTATTTGGCCACCGTCATCGACCTCGCCTCACGCCGCCTGGCCGGATGGGCGATCGCGGACCACATGCGCACCGATCTCGTCATCGACGCCCTGGCCGCCGCCGAACGGACCCGCGGCAGCCTCACTGGAGCGATCATGCACACCGACCACGGAGCCCAGTACACCAGCCGGGCCTTCGCCGACGCCTGCCGCAAGGCCGGCATCCGCCAGTCCACGAGCGCGATCGGTTCCAGCGCGGACAACGCACTCGCCGAGTCCTTCAACGCAACCTTCAAACGCGAGACGCTCCAGGGCCGCAAGACCTGGCCCGGTGAACGCGAGGCCCGACTGGACGCGTTCGGCTGGCTCAACCGCTACAACACCCGACGCCGTCACTCCTACCTCGGACAACGCAGTCCCATCGCCTACGAGACGACACTCGACACAACACCAACTACCCTGGCCCAAGCCGCATAGCCCGTGTCCAAGATTCCGGGTCAAGGCCCCTGAACTCCGAAGACCGTCAACCCACCCGTCGGTTCAGTGACGGTCCAAGCGGCCCAGTCGCAAGCGCGATGATGGGCACATGTTCTATGCAGACCTCAGCCCATACGCCTACTGGGACGAAGGTGAAGAATTCACCGACCTAACCGACAGCATGCGCCTTGTGAGCTTTCAGCCGGTCTACGAACGATTCAACATAGGCTGGCTGGAAGCAGGCCTCCCTTGGACCAGCGGCCAGGCTCCCCGGGAATTCGGCCGCAAGCTTCTGGCCGTAATCGATGCCCAGCAAGTCAATGTCATGTTGGGCCTGCACGAGTGCGATCTTTGCCCAACACCTCTCCCCGACTCCCACCCCTGGTACACAGCACGCCCGGGAGACCTACGCGCAAGCGCTGGAACCGGCGAGATCCGCGTCCCCGGCAGCCCTGGCACTGTCTTCGCCGCTCCGAGCCTCATCGGCCACTACGTCGTCGACCACAGCTACCTGCCGCCCCAGCCGTTCATCGAGGCAGTCCTTGCCTTCGACCCGTACGGAGCCTGGCAGGCAAGGTTTCCAGGGATCAGGTTCCCGTGGGTACCGGAGGTAGCAGTCCTTCGCCACGTCGACGACGAGTAAGGCCCGCGTCCCGGCGCACCCATCAATGTAGGCGTCCGGCGGGCTCTTGTGCCTCCCGTGCCTCAGGCAGATGTAGAACGCTAAGGTCATCACGCACCACGGACGCTGCACTCAGTCCTGATTCGAGCATGCAGATAACTCGGGAGGAAAAGCCGTCAGTTCACCGCCGCCGAGGCATGATCCCGGGCCAGGTGCAGTGACACCCCGACCTGGCATTTGGTGACCTTGCCCGCGGTGCCGGTGTACTGCCGGGACACACACGCCGACGCGTCCCCGTCCTTCAAGAAGCCGGAGTCATCGACGATCAACGCCTCCGGACCGATCGCCTCCTGCATCCTCCAGGCCAGCCGGGCCCGCACATGCGCCGGATCCCACGGGCTGGAGGTGATGAAGTGTGCCAGCGCCTGCCGGTTACCGTCCTCACCGAGACGGGCCGCCATCGGCTCCACCGACTTGCGCCGCCCCTCCAGCAGCAGCCCCCGCACATGCGCCTGCCCCCACCGCCGCTGATCCGCACGGAAAAACCCGTCGAACAACTCCGCCGCGAACGCCTCCAGGTCCTCCCGGACCTCGACCATCTCCTCAGGTGTCACACCACCCCAACGACGCTCGAAGAGCAGTAGACACGCATGCACAAGTGAAGATGACCAAGCCCTACTAGGGTGCCGTCGACGATCAGCACGGCGTCCTTACGGAACCTCTGACGGGGCTGAAGCGTAAGCGACAGTCCGAGGTGACCGAGGATGCGGTCAGCGGCCGATTTCGACGCCCCGAACAGCGGGGCGAGCTGTCGCAGCGTCAAGTTCGTACGCCAGTAAGCCGCTACCGGCAGGATCCGGTCCTCCAGACTCAGGCTCCACGGTCGACCCTTGCGCACCTGGTCAGTACCTTCGCCCCGCATCGCAGTGACCGGCTTGCCGAACTGCCGAGGGCTCAGCCCAGTGAACGGGGCTGTCCAGGATGGCTCCGACGCCGTGATCAGACCAGACGTGACGAGATCATGACACCAAGATCAGCCATTGCGGGACAGCCCTTGAGGGCTGTCCCGTAACTGGCGGTGTCCCGTCTCAGTGAGGTTCAGCCGATGCCGTTAAGAGTGAGCGAGTGCTGAGCGACGAAACCAGTTCGACTTAGGTCAATGCGGTACCCGATCATGCGCTCATGCCCCTGAGAGATACCCTTGCCCGAGTCGATGCAGACCTGGCCGCCGGCCGGGTTCCCGTCGCGCGCCAGCGTCTGCGCGGTCTCATCTCGTCGTTCCCGCACGACCTGACGCTCCGCCGTCGTCTGGCCGAGGTGTACCGGCTCTACGGTGATGCGGCCGAGGCTGGACGCTGGATGTACCTCGAAGAGGACCGGTACGCCGACGAGACCGCCGCCTTCGAGGCGCGGTACGGGTCTCCCGGCTGGCGGATGAGGGCCCTCGCCTGGCACGGCCCCGAGGCGAAGGCCGCCACCGCCTTCGCGGAGGGGCAGCTGGTCGCGGTGCGGACCGCCTGCGCTGAGGAGCTGGGGCACCCCGTCGACTGGGACGACCCCGCCTCCTACCGGGACGACCTGGAAGGGGACTACGAGGCGCCCTCCGAGCCGTGGACGGTCGGCGGTGTGCTGGCGGGCGTCGGCTGCTTGGTGGCGGCCCTCATGTTCCTCGCGATCTGGGTGAATGGACTCGTTGCCCTCTTCGACTGACTCAGGTCACCGGGGCCGGTGAGGAGCGCCGCTCAAGGTTCCCTACGTTCTTCTTCGGGACCGGGCGAGCCCTTCGTATGGTTGGCCCACCCAGGGGCCTCGGGTGCGGCTTTCAAGGTTCTGCCGCTCGTGGCATCCATCGATTGGCCGCCCGACGTCCCACGACGACTCGGCTGCCAATGAGGAATTGCGAATGATCGCTCCGTAGGGAATCGACAGCGAGGTCGTCCGCCGGGAGGCATCAGCACCACACTGCACGGAGGCGCCACATGGCCGCGATCTGGGCCGGCATCGACGCGGGTTAGACCCATCACCACTGCGTCGCGATCGACGAGAGCGGCCGTCGGCTGCTGTCGCGACGCGTCGCCAACGACGAACCCGACCTGCTCGACCACCTCGGGCCGATGCACGCGCTCCAACCCCGCAAGCGGTTCGCCAAGGACACCGTCTTCATCGTGGACTGCCCCGCCACCGCGTGGTCCCAACCCGGGACCACGCGGTGGCGGGGCAGTCCAAGAACCGGCTCGCTTCACGGCCGTCGTCATCTTCGCGGGTTCGTGTCGTGGGACTGGCCGCAAACGGCCAGCACGAGCAGACGGTCAGGACACCGACGGATCAACCTCCCGTTGACATCCAACCCAGTCGGGCCAGGTCAGCGTGCTATACACGACTGACTTCGCTGTCCATGATCGATGAGACGCGGGCCTGATGCTGGCCGCACCTCTTCAGGGACACCTCGCCCCAATTGCCATGAGTCGCAACTCAATCTGTCACCCCGCAGGGTCAGCGGCCGTGCCTCTGAAAGGTCTCATGAGACGGGACAGGAATGCTCACCCATTGCGGTGACGGAGGGCCCAGTTCCGGTCGCTCGGCGTCGGCTCCGTCTGCCAACGAGCCCGCAGTACGCCGTCGTTGTCGGGCATGACAGCGGTGAACAGAGGAAGGCGTTCATCCGCATAAACGGACAAGAGCGCGGCGGCGGGGGCACCGGACATCCGGGCGATCAGCTCGGGGAACGCGCCCTCGTCCGTGATGGCGCTGAAGACATGGCCGTCATCGTCCTGCCAGACGGCTTCGATGATTCCCTCGGTGGGGAGGGCTCCCAGGACGGCGTCGACGTCGCAGGACAAGGGAGGCCAGACAGCCAGGCGGGCCCGGGGTGCCAGACCGGCGCGCACCGTGTCGACGGTGTCGCGGGTGAGGTGGTGCCATCGTGAGGCGCCTTCGAGATACGTCTCCTCCAGGATTCCGGCGCTGCCGTCGCCGACTGCCCGGTGCAGGCAGGCCCAGAAGTCATCGTCGCCGGGCCGCTGGACGCCTTCCTCGTCGGCCTCGAAGGCATACGGCGAGGCGTCCAGGCGTTCCGGGAACAGCCCGAGCTCGCGGGTGCGGGCCAGCGCTTCCGCGCAGGGCCGGCTGCTGCTGATGTAGAGGTACTGGTCCCACCCCACGTGGACCGCGAACATGCTCTCCTCCTCCAGGCGGCACCAGGCGCCGTTGTCGCGCAGCATGGCCCGCACCAGCTCCAGCGCGGATGCCGAGCGACACCTCAGCCCCGTCGTGGAAGCCGGTCGGGCCGAACGGGAAGAGCCCCTCCAGCCCAAAACCGTCCACGGGAGGCTCGACGCCGAAGTGCGCGAGGCACGGAACCTGCGGTTCGCGGACGGCCAGGTGACCGATGCCGGTGTCCCCGGCGAATGCTGCGACGGCCTGAAGATACGCCGCCTCGACCTCGCCGTGGTCGCTGAAGACGTCCTCGGGGCCGGTGTAACGCCCCTGTCCGTCGCGATCGGCGGGGTCGTACTTGGAGACGCGGTAAACGTAGGTCAGCACAGCCCCAGCTTCGCCTGGCGCGGGTCCGGCGGCGAACCCGGGGCCACCGGCATCGGCAGACCGCGCAGCTGTGCCTCCTGCTCGGCCCGGTCGACCGCGGTACGTCTCGGCGCCGACGCACCGGCACCGGCACAGGCACAGGCACAGGCACAGGCAAGGATCACTCGTTCCATCGAAGTCGGGTCTTTTCGGCGCAGGGGGACACGCGCCTTCGCAGCCCAGCCCGGTGCGCGCCTTCGTTTCGGGGCAGGGACCGAACGATCTGTGGAGCTTTGCGCCCGGGGGCGAGCCAGGTCATGGACACGCAGGAAGGCTCCGGGCCGCTCTCGGCCTGGAGCCCGGATCCGTCGTGCGGTCAGCTGGTCTTGTGGCCCCATCGTGGTCCCACCTGGTCCCATTCCCTGCCCCACTCGTCGACGCGGCGCCGGTCGAGCCGCCACCGGGCGACCGCTCCGGCACCGAACACCAGGCCGGCGAGACCGGCCGCGGCCGCGGCGCCCAGGAGACCCGATTCGATCGTCGCCTCCGTGGAGCTCGGCGGCGCGGCGGTGAGACGGCCTTGGCCGTCCTGCCAGACCGTGACCCTGGATCCGGCCTTGCGGCCCGTGTCCACCAGGGTTTTGCCGGTGCGGGTCGAGCCGTCGGCCGTCGTCCAGCGCACGGTCGTCATCCGGCGATCGGAGGTTCCACCGACCGTGGCGGCCCTGGGGGAGGGGACGTCGTTCAGGAGCACGGCCCGGACGGACTGCCGCTCGGTTCGCTGGCGCGCGAACACCGCGTCCGCCGCATGAGCGGTCACCAGTCCGGCGACCGAGCCGCCCACGGCGAAGACCATCCAGACGGCCAGCACGATCCAGGCCTCGACGATGTCATCGCGTCGCCGTAGCGGGTTGCTGCGCCACCGCCACAACCGCTTCTTCGCGTACGTGTCCCTGGGCATCGGTCCGCACCTCCTCCTCGTCGTGGTGACCTTTCCGACGGTGACAGTCGAGGCCGTGCCGTGACATGGGCCGACCAGGCGCCGTCGCAGGGCCGCTCGGGACCAACTCCACCGTCGGAAAGGGCCGTTCGGCCCCAGAGTCCGCGGCCCGCCCGGAGCCCCGCCCAGGGCTTTCGGCCCCTGCCGCGGGTGAGGCGCGGTGCTCGTGCTCGTAGGACACGACCAGTTGTCCGACGCCCACACGCGAGGAGCGCATCATGGCGAGCACCGCGTTCGGCGCCGCGCTCGCTGACTTCGAGGTGCGCGCCGGTCCTGAAAGGGGCATGCGCCACGCGGACCCCGCGGGCCGGGCAGTGCTCCTCACTGTCGGGGCCCGCGTGTTCAACCTCCGGGTCGCGCTGGACCACTCCGGCTGGTCACCGGTCACCGGTCACCCGTCACCCGTCTGCGGAGCGCGGACCTCTACGAGGCGATCCGGAGCCGGCGCTTCTCCGACGAGGGCGACCGAACACGACCGTGGAGGCGGCTGGCTGTGCGCCGGACAGGCCCTTGAGCACGGGCGGCTCGTCGCGACGGCATACGGCGTGCGCGCGTCCGTGATGCATCAGGCCGTCGCATGGTCCGATCCGCGCGACGCCCTGGCGGGTGCTCCCGACGGCCGTGCACATCGTCAGCCGCTCATACGCCTCGGACTACGGCCCGGAGGGGTCGGCCGCCCCCGTCGCACACCGGGTCAGGATCTGCGGTAGGCCGCCCGGCTACCGGCGACACCGTCGAGCCGGCTCAGTCGTCGACAGCGGAGACCGACTCCGCGACCGGCGTCCCGGCCAGGTCGTCGGGCCACCGGGAGTGGATGTCGAAGGCGCCGGCCAGGCCCGTGCAGCGGAGGGTCCGCAGGAACCGGGCGCTGTCCGTGACCAGCCGCAGCCGGCCGTGCCGGGCCCGCGCCCGCCTCAGCGCCCGGCACAGCATGCCCAGGCCGGTGCAGTCCATGAAGGACACGGGACGCAGGTCCAGCACCAGATCAGGGCGCGGACCGGCGGTCAGCGTGTCCAGGCGCGCCGTGAGCGCGGGCACGGCCAGGAGGTCGATCTCGCCCTGCAGGGTCACGACGATCGCGCCACCGACCGTGTGATGCGTTGGGTACGGCGTGGACCTCGTGTGGTGAGCGGCCATGGGGAGAGCAAAGCGGTGCCGGCGGGGTGCGCGGAAGGGCCGTTCGGTCCCGGGTCGGCGGGCCCGACCGGGCCTTTCTTCCCGGTCGCGGACGGAGACGACCGTCCGGCGGGCGATGGGGGCCGGACGGCCCAAGCGGATCAGGCGATCGATGGACAAGCTGGATGTGTGGGGCAGTCTCGGCAGCCGAACGGCGGCCGAGCGACAGCCGGACAAAGGATGGTGAGGAGCGTCATGAAAGGCTTCGTCTTCCACGGCCCCGGGCAGTCCGCCTGGGAGGAGGTCCCGGACCCAGCCGTCAAGGAGCCCACCGATGCCATCGTGCGGGTCGGCGCCGTCACCATCTGCGGCACGGACCTGCATATTCTCAAGGGCGATGTACCCGAGGTGCGCCCGGGCACGGTCCTGGGCCACGAGGCCGTCGGCGAGATCGTGGAGGTCGGCAGCGACGTCCGGACCGTACGTCCGGGCGACCGCGTGCTGGTGTCCTGCATCAGCGCCTGCGGCCGCTGCCGCTACTGCCGTGAGGCCGCCTACGGCCAGTGCCGGGGCGGTGGAGGCTGGATCCTCGGCCACCTGATCGACGGGACCCAGGCCGAGTACGTCCGCGTCCCCTACGCCGACCTGTCCGTGCACGCGCTGCCCGGCGCGGTGGAGAGCAAGGACGCCGTCCTGCTGGCGGACATCTTCCCGACCTCCTACGAGGTGGGCGTCCTCAACGGGCACGTCCGCCCGGGCGACACCGTCGCCGTCGTCGGGGCCGGCCCCATCGGTCTCGCGGCGATCGCCACGGCGCGCCTGTTCGCGCCCGAGCGGATCGTCGCCGTCGACCTGGCCGCGTCCCGGCTGGAGGCCGCCAAACGGCTCGGCGCCGACGCCGTGGCCGACGCCGCTGAGGACCCCGAGCAACTGATCGCCGATCTGACCGACGGGCTCGGCGCGGACGTGGTCATCGAGGCGGTCGGCGTGCCGGAGAGTTTCGAGCTGTGCACCCGCATGGTGCGGCCCGGCGGTCACGTGGCCAACGTCGGCGTTCACGGCAGGCCCGCGACCCTCCACCTGGAAGACCTGTGGATCAAGAACATCACCATCACCACGGGCCTGGTCGACACCCGCTCCACGCCCACCCTGCTGCGCATGGCCGCCGCGGGCCGGCTGCCCACCACGCAGCTGGTCACCCACACCTTCCCGCTGGATCACATGGAGGAGGCGTACGACGTCTTCGCCCGGGCCGCCGAAACCGGCGCCCTCAAGGTGGTGCTCGGCGGGCAGTCGCACGAGGAAGTCGCCGTCCGGGCGGCCTGACGAGAGGACATGACGGGCCATGACCGAACAGACGAAGGCGAACGGGACGGAGAGCGCGCCCTCGGGCGACCTGGGCCGCCGACTCGCCGCACGCCGGTTCCGACTCGGGCTGACGCGAGAGGAGACGGCCGCTCGAGCGGGCATGGCGCCCAGCTATGTGGCGCACCTGGAGCAGCACCCCGATGCCGCGCCGAGCAGCGGTGCGCTGCTCGCGCTGGCGGCAGTTCTGCAGACGACGGTCTCGGCGCTCACCGGAGGCGACGCCGATGTGCCGCCTGGTCCCGGACGGGCCGGCCGTGCCCCCGAGTTCACCGAGCTGGGCAGGACCGAGTGTGCTGAGCTGTTGTCGACGCACGGTGTGGGCAGGCTCGCGGTGTCCACGACTCAAGGGCCGGTGATCGTCCCGGTCAACTACAGCGTCGTCGATGACACGATCGTCTTCCGGACCGCCGAGGGCGCGACGCCGTCCCTGGCGTCCGGCTGCCAGGTCGCCTTCGAGGTCGACCGCATAGACGACGCGTTCAGCCAGGGATGGAGTGTGCTGGTGCGCGGCCGCGCGCGCACGGTGACGGACCTGGACGAGAAGAGGCGACTCGCGAAGCAGGAGTACAGCGGGCCGTGGGCCGGAGGCCGGCGCGACCTGTGGGTGCGCATCGAGCCGTACGCCGTCACGGGACGCCGGATCGTGGTCTGAACAGGGACTTTCTCAGGCGGGCCAGGGACCGATGGTCCCTGGCCCGGGTTTCCTCACCGGTTGAGGATGGACCACTACAGGACCGCTTTGTCAGGTGAGAGACGAGAAAAAGCAGATGGACGCCAACGACGGATTCCGCGAACTCGACCGGCAGGAGTGCCTGCGCCGGCTGGCCAGGGCGCCTGTGGGGCGCATCGTCTACACACGGCAGGCGCTGCCCGCCGTCCTGCCGGTCAACTTCGGCCTGGACCAGGACGGCGCGGTGCTGGTGCGCGCGTCGGCCTCCTCGGGACTGGTGAGGGCGATCGGCGGGGCTGTCGTCGCCTTCGAGGTGGACGAGGTCGACGCCGCCACGAACTCCGGCTGGAGCGTCGTGGTCACGGGAGCGGCCACCCTTGTGATCGATCTCGCCGAGCATGCACGGCTGCTGCGGACCGGGCCGCGTTCCTGGGCGCCGGCGCCCAAGGAGGTCTTCGTGCGGATCGCCCCGGAGCTGGTCACCGGACGCGAACTCGTCGGCGGACGCACCCTGTACGGAGTGCACCGCCCCTCCTGAACTCCGATCTCCGCGCTCTCGCGCGCCGACGCACGCACCGCGCCGCCCTCCCCGGCACGCAATCAGCACCTCGACGTCAGGGCGGACTTCCGCACGATCCGTGCCGCCCCCGCGGACGAACTGCCGGCAGCGACCCAGGAGGTCGTCGAGGCCGTCGTCGGAGCCCACCGCGTACACGCCTGAGGGGTCAGAACGACGGGGACGGATCGTGGGCTGTGAGGCGGACTCCGGTGATCAGATCGGGACTGATGCGGACTGCGTGATCCATCCTCTGTGACACCCACGGACGCAACAAGGCCTGGTAGTGGGCCAGTTCCCGTAGATCGGTGACCAGCCGCGCATAGCCCGTGACGACCACGCTCCATCCGAGGTGGGTGTCGGGGTCGATGTCGTCGGCCTCGTAGGCGACGACGGCCCCCTCGCCCCCGGTCTGCCGGGCGTACCGGGTCAGCGTGGCGTCACCGTGGGTGCGGATGACGATGTCGCCGTCGATCAGCACGTGGTTGACCGGCCGGACGGTCGGCAGCGCGTGCCGGGTGAAGACGATCCGCCCCAGGGACACGCTGCCCAGGAGCCGCAGCGCCTCGGCGCCGTCCAGCTCGACACTCCTCCGCGGTTCCGGGGCGTGGGACGGGTGGTCGTCGTCGGCCATGGCAGGTATCCGTATCGTCGGGTCACTCACAGTTATCCGTCTCCCGCCGCCTCATGTGGGCCTGACCGGGCCATTCGAACCGTGCCGGAGTCTCTCGCGCCAGGGCCGTTCGGCCCAGGTCCGCGTCCGGTGGTCCCTGCCGTGCACGGCAGGCCGCGCGGCCACGTGAACGGAGCGACACCGCGGGGGATCGGTGCCGCTCCTGCCTCCAGTGTCTCTCGGACCGCTCCCTTCCCTCCAGGTGCCGATGGTCCCCGGCGTCAAGGCCGGACGTCCCTGGCACCCCTGGCATCCCTGGCGTCCTACCGGCGGTGCATGGTCTCCAGCGCAGCCGCCAGTACGTGGGGGTCGTGGTGGCCCTTGTAGACCTCCGGCGGGTGCTCGTCCAGCTTCAGCAGCTGCGCCACAGCCGCCCAGGCGGTGCGTACGGAGTACTCGACGGTGAAGACGACGTCGTCGGGCACCTCGGCGAACTGCCCGATGAAGGCGAGGTTGACCGACCCCTCCGGGACGACCTTGGGCCGGTCGGCGCGGCGACGGGCCAGGAACTGGCTGGTGATGTACGGCATCACGCAGGGGACGACGAGGGAGGTCTCCAGGGCCCGGGCCGCTGTCCGCTCGTCGAAGGGCAGGTGGTGCAGGACCTCCTCGAGGATCTCGCGGCCGGTGCACATCGTCATCGGCTTGGGCGTGTGGTTGCCCGCACGGCCCGGGAACAGGCCGTAGCCCCACCAGACCCCGACGTCCTCCGGCTGGTCGCGGTAGACGGGCTGGCGGTTGGCGACGACGGTGAGCAGCCAGTTGGACTCGGTGAAGGTCATCAGGCCGCCCTTGCCGGTCGGACGGCCGCTGAACTCCTTGAGCGCCTTCAGGAAGGCGGGGTCCTTCGTGGTGACCGTGAACGACTCCCAGCGGGACTCCTTGACGTGCTTGTCGAAGACGGCCGGGTCGCCGAAGTCCTCGCGTCCGCGGGCCAGCCGGTGCCACAGCAGCCAGGCGTCCGAGCGGTGCGGGGCCGGCGGGGGCGCGGAGGTGTGCGAGCCGAGGCTGGAGGCGTCCGTCATGGAGCCGTTGGTGACGAGGACCAGGTCCTCGGGCGTGACGGCGATCTTCTCGTCCTGGCCGTTCCGGCTCAGGTAGAGGGTCTCGACCGTCCCGCTCCGGATGCCCGGGGTGAACCCGAGGTCGGTGACATGGCAGCCGGTGTGCACGGTGACCCCGCGTTCGCCCAGCCAGGCCGTCAGCGGCCGCACGATGGAGTCGTACTGGTTGTAGCGGGTCCGGTGGATGCCCGACATGGAGGCGAACTCGGAGAACAGGTGGACGAAGCGCCTGAGGTAACGGCGGAACTCGATCGCGCTGTGCCAGGGCTGGAAGGCGAACGTGGTGCACCACATGAACCAGAAGTTGGTGGTGAAGAAATGCTCGCCGAAGCAGTCGGTGATCCGCTTGCCGTCCAGGCGCCCCTCGGGGGTGGCCAGACAGCGGACCAGTTCCAGCCGGTCGCGCTCGGAGAATCCCATCGAGGCGGTGTCGACGATCTTGCCGTCCCCGTCGACGAGACGGGCGATGTCGTTCCAGGCGAAGTCCTCGTGTCCGGCGAGGATCTCCTCGGTCACGGAGACGGAGGGGTCGTCGAGGGTGGGGATGCCGGACAGCAGGTCGTACGTGCAGCGGAACTCGGCCTCGAACATCCGCCCGCCGCGCATGGTGTAGCCGGCGTCCGGGGTGCCGCCGGCGTCCAGACTGCCGCCGAGGGTCCGCTGCTCCTCGAAGAGGTGGATGTCGGATCCCTCGAAGCCGCCGTCGCGGATCAGGAACGTCGCCGCGGCCAGTGCCGCGATCCCGCTGCCCACCAGATATGCCTTCGCCATCACACAACTCCTCGTTCTCGCCGGTCGATCGGACACCGTGCGTTCCACGGTGTCCTGCGCTGCGGGATCCCGTCAGGGGGCCGTTCGGTCACCTCACCGGTCCGTTCGGCCCCCACGGGCGGTCCCGTCGAAGTCGCCGGCGGGCGGCGGGCGGCGGGCGGGCCGGCGGCCCGGTCGGTGGAGCACGACCGACCGGGCCCGCCGACGCCGCGTCACGCCGTGCGGGAGTCCTCCGCCGCGCCGCTGCCGGTCGCCGCGGCGGGACCCGGCCGTCCGCCTCCACCGCGCCACGGCGGGGCCGTCGTGCGGTGTCCGTCGTCCCGGGCCTGGGCGGCCTTGTCGGCCTGGCGGCGCAGCCGGGCCCGGAGCCGGTCGACGACCTCCGTGCCGGTCGCCTCCTCGGCCACCGCGAACACCTGACGACCGCCGATGCGCAGGTCGGCGGTGGCCGACCACGGGTGGCCGGCGTGGTGGGCGGCCGCTCGTACGAGGTGCACTTCGCCGGTGACGACGGGCAGGCCCGGCCTGCCCAGGACGGCGTCGATCTTCGCTCGGGCGTACGCCAGGGTCTCCTCGTCCACGGCGCCGTCGGAGCGCAGCCGGACCGGGGGAGTCTCCTGGGTGTGGTCGGCGGTCATGTGGGGTCCTTCCTCGGGGATGTCAGGAGGTTCGGTGGGGTTCAGGCCGCGGTGTCGGGCAGCCACAGGTCGGGTCCGAAGACCTCGTAGCGGATGCGTCGCGCGGGAACCCCGGCGCCGAGCAGCTGTCCGCGTACCTCGCGCATGAAGGGCAGCGGGCCGCACAGGAACACCGTGGCGTCGTCGGGGAGTTCGGTGCCGCTCAGGTCCATCGGGCCGGTCCGGGCGTCGGGTTCCTCCGGTCCGGGGCGGTCGTACCAGAAGACGGCCCGGGCGCTCGGCAGGCGCCCGACGAGGTCGTGTGTCTCGGCGCGCAGGGCGTGGTCGCCGGGGGAGCGGTCGGCGTGCAGAAGCAGGACCGGGCGGATCGAGCGGAGGGCGGCCAGGTGGGCCAGGATGCCGGTCATGGGGGTGCAGCCGATGCCGGCCGAGACCAGCACGACAGGGGTGGTGGCATCCACCGGGTCGTCGAGGAAGACGTCGCCGAACGGCGCGGAGAGCAGCAGCCCGTCCCCCTCCCGCAGCCGGTCGTGCAGCAGGGTGGAGACCTCGCCGTCCGGCCCGTCGGCGCCGCCCGTCACCCGTTTCACGGTGATCCGCCGCAGCTCTCCGCCCGGGTTCGAGGACAGGCTGTACTGACGCAGCTGATGCGTCCCGTCGGCCATGCGTACGCGGACGCTCACATACTGGCCCGCGCGGGCCCGCGGCGCGCGTCCGCCGTCCGCCGGGCGGAGCACGAAGGACACCACGTCAGGCGTCTCGGTACGGCGTTCGACGACCGTCCAGGGCCGCCAGATCCCACCGGGCTGGACGCCCGCGTCCTGGTAGAGGAGGGCCTCCCGGCTGATCAGGGCGCCGGCCATCAGCCAGTAGACCTCGTCCCAGGCGGCCGCCACCTCCGGGGTGACCGCGTCGCCCAGGACCTCGGCGATCGCGCCGAACAGGTACTTGTGCACGACGGTGTACTGATCGTCGGTGACGCCGACGGCCGCGTGCTTGTGGGCGATCCGGGACAGCAGGCCGTCCGGCCGTGCGCCGGGATCGGCCAGCAGCGCGCCGGCGAATCCGGCGATCGACCCGGCGAGGGCGCGGCGTTGTGCGCCGCTGGCCTGGTTGCCCCGGTTGAACATCCCGTCGAGCAGCTCCGGCCGGTCGTGGAACATCGTGGCGTAGAAGCGGGTGGTGATCTCGTCGAGCGCTCCGGCCACGGCGGGCAGGGTGGCCCGTACGAGGGCGGCGGATTCTGCGGACAGCATGGAACCTCCTGGACAGGGCTGATGAAGTGGAAGGGAGCCGCGTCACGCGCGGGCGGCGGCGGTGTTCAGCACGTGCGCTCGGCACGGCCGTAGTACGCGGTCCGCATCAGCTCCCGCATGTCGTCGAGCATCGGCATCCGCGGGTTGGCGGGCGCGCACTGGTCCTCGTAGGCGTTGAGCGCCTGCTGGGGCAGGGCGTCGAGGAAGGAGCGCTCGTCGATGCCGAGGGCCTGGAACGTCGGCTCGATGCCCAGGGCGTCGCGGAGCCGCTCCACCGCGCCGGCGAGCGATTCGACGCCCTCGGCCGGGGTGGCCGCGGGCAGGCCGAGGGTGCGGGCGATGTCCTGGAAGCGTTCGGGGGCCCGGTAGTGCTCGTACTTGGGCCAGCCGGTGAGCTTCGTGGGGACGGCGCCGTTGTAGCGGATGACGTGCGGCAGCAGAACGGCGTTGGTGCGGCCGTGCGCGAGGTGGAAAGTGGCACCGAGGGTGTGGGACATGGCGTGGACGATGCCGAGGAAGGCGTTGCCGAAGGCCATGCCGGCGATGGTGCCGGCGTTGTGCATCTTCTCCCGGGCCTGGGGCCGGTCCGCACGGTCGTTGACCGCCGCCTCGATGTTGTCGAAGATCAGCCGGATCGCGTGCAGGGCGAGGCCGTCGGTGAAGTCGTTGGCGTAGACGGACACGTACGCCTCGACGGCGTGGGTGAGGGCGTCGAAGCCGCTGTCGGCGGCCAGTGCGCGGGGCAGCGCGGTGGTGAGCAGCGGGTCGACGATGGCCACGCTCGGGGTGAGGGCGTAGTCGGCGAGCGGGTACTTCTTGCCCGTGGCGGGGTCGGAGATGACGGCGAACGGGGTCACTTCGGCGCCGGTGCCGGACGTCGTGGGGATGCACACCAGGCGGGCGAGCCTGCCGAGCGTCGGGAAGCGGAAGGCGCGTTTGCGGATGTCGGAGAACTTGTGCCGCATGTCGGCGAAGTCGACGTCCTTGCCCGCGGCCTGCTGCTCGTACAGCAGCCACATCACCTTGGCCGCGTCCATGGGGGAGCCGCCGCCGAGGGCGATGACGGTGTCCGGGCGGAAGTCGCCCATGAGGCGGGCGCCGCGCCGGACCGAGTCGATGCTGGGCTCGGGCTCGACATTGTCGATGACCTGGACGGTGACCGGCTCCCGGCGCCGTCGCAGCACGCGCTCGACCCGGTCGACGAGGCCGAGGCGGGTCATCGTCGCGTCGGTGACGACGGTGACGCGGTGGACGTCCGGCATGGAGGTGAGGTACTGGATGGACTGCGGCTCGAAGTAGATCTTCGGCGGGACCTTGAACCACTGCAGGTTGTTGCGGCGCAGGGAGACCCGCTTGACGTTCAGCAGCTGGGCGGCGGACACGTTGTCGGACACCGAGGTGCTGCCCCAGGATCCGCAGCCGAGCGTCAGCGACGGCAGCAGGCTGTTGTAGATGCCGCCGATGGCGCCCTGCGAGGACGGCGCGTTGACGATGATCCGGACGGTCTTCATGCGCCTGCCGTACGACTCGGCGAGGTCGAGGTCCCCGGTGTGGATGACGGCGCTGTGGCCCTGACCGTGGAAGGCCACCATGTCTGCGGCCAGGTCGAAGCCCTGCTGTTCGGAGTCGGCGCGCAGGACGGCGAGGACCGGGCAGAGCTTCTCGCGGGTGAGGGGCTCGTCGGGGCCGACCCGGTCGGCCTCGACCAGGATGAGGGAGGTGTCGGCGGGCACGGTGAAGCCCGCCTGCTCGGCGATCCAGACCGGGCTCTGCCCGACGGCCGCCGAGTTGACCTTGGGCTCGCAGCCCGCGCCCGCGGCCCCGACCGGGAACAGGAAGGTCTCCAGCTTCGCCTTCTCCTGCGCGGTGGCCACGTGGGCGTGCAGGGTGCGGAATTCGGCGAGCACCGCGTCGTAGATCTCCTCGTCCAGGACGACGGCCTGTTCGGAGGCGCAGATCATGCCGTTGTCGAACGACTTGGACAGCACCAGATCGTTGACGGCCCGGCGTATGTCGGCGCTCCGGTGGACGTAGGCGGGGACGTTGCCGGCGCCCACGCCCAGGGCGGGCTTTCCGGCCGAGTAGGCGGCCTTGACCATGGCGTTGCCGCCGGTCGCGAGGATCAGCGAGACATCCGGGTGCCGCATCAGCGCGCCGGTGGCCTCGACGGACGGTGTCTCGATCCACTGCACACAGTGCTCCGGCGCACCCGCGGCGACCGCCGCGTCGCGCACGACGCGGGCCGCCTGCGCGCTGCAGCGCTGGGCGGAGGGATGGAAGGCGAACACGACCGGGTTGCGGGTCTTCAGCGCCATCAGGGCCTTGAAGACCGTGGTGGAGGTCGGATTGGTGACGGGCGTGATCGCGCACACCACGCCGACCGGTTCGGCCACCTCGATCAGGTCGTCGAGGTCGTCGCGGGCGATGACGCCGACGGTCTTCATCGGGCCCATGCTGTGTGTGACGTACTCGCAGGCGAACATGTTCTTGGCGGCCTTGTCCTCGAAGACGCCGCGTCCGGTCTCGTCCACCGCGCGTCGCGCCAGCTCTGTGTGCTGGTCCAGGGCGGCGACCGAGGCCTTCTTCACGATGTGGTCGACCTGGTCCTGATCGAGCGCCTCGTAGTCGGCGAGTGCCTTGAGCCCGTTCGTCGCCAGGCGGTCCACCGCTATGGCGATGTCGGACGGCGCGCCGGCGGGGTCGGTGGTCGCGCTGCGGTCGTCGTGGCGGGTCATGGGGCGAGCCTCCGTCGTCGAGAGGGCGGCGCCGCACGGGCGGCGGCGCGGGAGGGGAGCGGCGCTGCCGGCACGGGTATCGCTCCCACCGGCAGCGTCTCTCGTCAGCGGTGTTCCGCCCCAGGTTCCTTTGGTCCCTTGGCGGGGCCGACCGGCCCCGAAACGATGCGGACGGTCAGCCTGTTGACGACGCCCACCACACCGTCCACCCGATACGTCAGCCGGATCGCGAGCGGAAGGTCTCCGCCCTCCTCCACAGCTCCCGCCAGCGTGACCACGCCGTCGTGGACCGAGACGACCACGCTCTGGGCCGGCAGTCCGAGGACGCGGGTCATCACCTCGTCGTGGACCTCCCGGCGGATCTCCTCGTCCGTGCGCAGGAAGACCCGCAGCAGATCACGCCGGGTGGCGATCCCGATCAGCCGGTCCTCCTCGTCCACGACCGGAAGGCGCTCGACGCCGTGACGCTCCATCACGCGCGCGGCGTCCGCGATCCGCAGCTCCGGATGCACGGTGACCGCGGGCGTCGACATCAGCTCCCCCGCCGTGCCGGCGCGGGCGACGGCGGCTGCGCGACGGGCGGACCGACGCGGCCGGGGCATCCGGAACCGTCGTGCCCCGGCGTCCGGGGACCGGACCGCCTGGCGGCGGACGAGATCGGTCTCGGAGATCACTCCTACGACCTTGTCGTCGTCGTCCACGACCGGCAGCCCGCTGATCCGATACTGGTCCAGCAGCCGTACCACGTCCTTGAACGACGTCTCCCGGTGCGCCTCGACGACCTCACGGGTCATCACCTCACCGACGATGCCGGCCATGCCGCCCACCTCCCTGTCACCTGCTGTCACTCGTGAGCGCATCGGAGCGCGCGGCGCGTCCGGCCTCCAAACGGGCGACCGGGACGCGGAACGGCGAGCAGGAGACGTAGTCCAGGCCGGCCGCGTGGAAGAAGTGGACGGAGTCCGGATCCCCGCCGTGCTCGCCGCAGACGCCGATCTTCAGGCCGGGGCGCGCGGCGCGGCCCTCGTCGACCGCGATGCGGACCAGTCGGCCCACTCCGTCGCGGTCGAGGGTCTCGAAGGGGGAGGCGGCGAAGACGCCCTTGTCGAGATAGGCGGAGAAGAAGGCCGCCTCGACGTCGTCTCTGGAGAAGCCCCAGGTGGTCTGGGTGAGGTCGTTGGTGCCGAAGGAGAAGAACTCCGCCTCCTGGGCGATCCGGCCGGCCGTGAGCGCGGCCCGGGGCAGCTCGATCATGGTGCCGACCGGGCAGTGCACGGGGACGCCGGACTCCTTGGAGACCTCGGCGAGGACGCGTTCCACCTCCTCGCGCTCGATGCGCAGTTCCTCGACGGCTCCGACCAGCGGCACCATGATCTCCGCCTCGGGGGAGCCTCCGGCCCTCGTCCGCTCCACGACCGCCTCGGCGATCGCCCGCACCTGCATGGCGACCAGTCCCGGGACCACCAGGCCCAGACGCACGCCGCGCAGGCCGAGCATCGGGTTCTCCTCGTGCATGCGGTTGACGGCTTCGAGCAGCTCGGTGTCGTGCCGGTCGGGTACAGAGCCCCGGGCCTCGGCGGTGGCGATGCGCACGGCGAGGTCGGTGCGGTCGGGCAGGAACTCGTGCAGGGGCGGGTCGATGAGCCGGATGGTGACCGGCAGACCGTCCATCGCCTCCAGAATGCCGACGAAGTCCCGCCGCTGGAGCGGCAGCAACGCGCCCAGCGCCTTCTCGCGCTCGGTCTCGTCGCGGGCCAGGATCATCGCCTCGACCAGCTTGCGGCGCTCGCCGAGGAACATGTGCTCGGTGCGGCACAGTCCGACGCCCTGTGCGCCGAACCGCCGGGCGCGGGCGGCGTCCTCAGGGGTGTCGGCGTTCGCCCGCACCTCGAGCCGCCGGGCGCCGTCGGCCCGTTCCATGGCCCGCGCCACGGCCTCGACCAGCCCTGCGGACCGCTCGCCCGTCTCGAAATAGCGCATCACCGCGGAGTCGACCAGTGGGGCGGCGCCCAGGTACACGGCGCCCTCGGAGCCGTCGACGGAGACGACCGTGCCCTCCTCGACGGTCGTGTCGCCCACGGTGAAGCGACGCGCCGCGGTGTCCACGGTGAGTTCCTCGGCGCCGCACACGCACACCGTGCCCATGCCGCGGGCGACCACGGCCGCGTGACTGGTCTTGCCGCCGCGGCTGGTGAGGACCGCCTGTGCGGCGATCATGCCCGGCAGGTCGTCGGGGGTGGTCTCCTGGCGGACGAGGACGACCTTCTCGCCGGCGGCGGCCCGGCGGACCGCTTCGGCCGAGTCGAACACCGCGGCGCCCACGGCCGCGCCCGGCGAGGCCGGGAGGCCGTGCGCGAGCGCCTCGCCGACGGCCGAGGTGTCGAACCGGGGGAACATCAGCCGGGCCAGGCCGTCCCCGCTGACGCGGGCCAGAGCCTCGTCGGGGGTGATCAGGGACTCGTCCACCAGTTCGGCGGCGATCGCGAAGGCCGCCTCGGCGGTGCGCTTGCCCACCCGGGTCTGGAGCATCCACAGCCGGCCGCGCTCGATGGTGAACTCGATGTCGCACAGATCCCGGTAGTGGCCTTCCAACGTCCGCAGATGGCCGCGCAGCTGCTCGTACGAGACCGGATCCAGCTCCGCCAGCGCGGTCAGCGGGACGGTGTTGCGGATCCCGGCGACGACGTCCTCGCCCTGTGCGTTCGCCAGGTAGTCGCCGTAGAGGCCGGGCCGCCCGGTGGCCGGGTCGCGGGTGAAGGCGACTCCGCTGCCGGAGTCGGACCCGAGATTGCCGAAGACCATGGTCTGCACATTGACGGCGGTGCCCAGGTCGTCCGGGATGTGCTCGCGGCGGCGGTACAGCCGGGCGCGTTCGCCCTTCCAGGACTCGAAGACGGCCAGGACCGCCCGGCGCAGCTGCTCGGCCGGGGACTGCGGGAAGTCCTCGCCGGTCTCCCGCCGGATCAGCCCCTTGTAGGTCCCGACGAGCCCGGCCAGGTCCGCCGCGTTCAGGCCCAGGTCGTTCGCCGCGCCCCGGACGCGCTTGAGGTCGGCCAGGGCGTTCTCGAACACGGAGCCGTCGACGCCCATGACGGTGCTGCCGAACATCTGTATGAGACGTCGGTAGGAGTCCCAGGCGAAGCGTTCGTTCCCGGAGACCTTCGCCAGGCCGAGGACGGAGTCGTCGTCGAGGCCGATGTCGAGGATCGTCTCCATCATGCCGGGCATGGAGAACCGCGCCCCGGAGCGGACGGACAGCAGCAGCGGGTCGTCGGGCTGCCCCAGCCGCCGTCCCGCGGCCTGCTCCAGGGCGGCGAGGTGTTCGGAGATCTCCCGGGCCAGCGTGTCCGGCGCGGCGCCGGTGGCGAGGAAGGCCCGGCAGGCCCGGGTGGTCACGGTGAAGCCCGGCGGGACCGGCAGGCCCATCCGGGTCATCTCGGCCAGGTTCGCGCCCTTGCCGCCGAGCAGGTCGGCCAGGTCACGGCCGCCTTCCGCGAAGTCGTACACGTAACGGACCATGACGTCGCTCTCCTCCGTCGGGCTTCGGGCCGGGTACGTCTCCAGCGTCCGGCCGCCGGGACCGGAAGGGGCAGGTGCTGTCGGTCCCCTTCATGGGGCCGGTCGGCCCAGGCAGGTCCGTCCCTTGCCCGGAGGCGGTGCCCTACGTTGTCCGTGGTGGGGGCGGCGGCGTGCACGGGGCGGCGGTGCAGGCCAGGCCCGCCGTCGGCTGGATCGGAGGCGCCGAGGCCATCGCCGGGCACTCGGCCTGATCCGGTACCGCATCCCGCGGCCGACCACTACCGTGACACATGATCGGACCAGTGGGCGTCCGTGTGTTGTGGGGACCTGGAGGAGTACCGGTGGGAAGCCCCGAGGAGGCTCGCGTACGGCTGCCGCAGCTGAGGCTGGACGAGCTGTTGGAGGAGCTTCAGGCGCGTCTGGACGCGGCCCGCGGCACGCGGGACCGGGTGCACAGCCTGCTGGAGGCGGTGCTGTCGGTCGGCCGGGAGCTGGATCTGGAGCAGGCCCTGTTCAGCATCGTGGAGGCCGCCGCGGTGCTGGTCGACGCGGAGTACGCGGCGCTCGGCGTGATCGGTCCGGACGGCAAGCGGCTGTCGGCTTTTCATACGATCGGGGTCAGCGAGGAGCAGATCGCCCGGATCGGCCCGTATCCGGAGGGCCACGGCATCCTCGGGGAGCTGATCCACCATCCCGAGCCGTTGCGCCTGGCGAAGATCTCCGAGCACCCGGCCTCGTACGGATTCCCGGCGCACCACCCGCCGATGAACACCTTCCTCGGCGTCCCGATCCGGGTGCGCGAGCAGGTCTTCGGCAACCTCTACCTGACCGAGAAGCGGGGCGGCGGTCAGTTCGACGAGGAAGACGTCTCGGTCACGCTCACGCTGGCCGTGGCGGCCGGCGTCGCCATCGACAACGCGCGTCTGTACGAGGAGTCCCGGCTGCGGGAACGCTGGCTGGAGGCGAACGCGGACATCACCCACAGCCTGATGTCCGGTGGCGACCGTGCCGAGGTCCTCGCTCTGATCGCCGAGCGGGCCCGCGAGATCACCGGATCCGCGCTGGCGGCGGTCGCGCTGCCCATGGCGGACACCGGATCGCTCGCCGTGGAGATCGCCGTCGGGATGGACGCCGAGGCGCACCGGGGGCTCGTCCTGTCGATGGACCGGAGCCTGATGGGACTGGCGTTCTCCGGCGAGGCCCCGGTCACCAGCGAGGACGTCACCCACGACGAGCGCATCTCGATGGAGCCTCCGCGTTTCGGGGGACTGGGCCCCGCGGTGGCCGTGCCCATCGGCACGGGCGGGGCGGGTGCGCGAGGCGTGGTCCTGCTGGCGCGGGAAGTCGGCCGGCCGGCCTTCCTCGCGACGGAGACCGAGACCCTGCAGGCCTTCGCCGGGCAGGCCGCCGTCGCCATGGAGCTGGCGGAACGCCGACAGGACGCCGAGGAGGTCGCGGTGCTCAAGGACCGCGACCGGATCGCCCGGGACCTGCACGACCTGGCGATCCAGCGGCTGTTCGCCACCGGCATGACCCTGCAGAGCGCCGGACGCTTCATCGAGCACGAAGAAGCCGCCGAGCGCGTGGTGCGCGCCGTCGACGACCTGGACGAGACCATCAAGATCATCAGATCGACGATCTTCGGCCTGCGTACCCGCGAGGGCACGGTGGAGGCGGGCCTGCGGGCGCGCGCCGTACGGGTGGTCGGGGAGGCGGCGCCGGTCCTGGGCTTCGCCCCCAGCGTGCGCATGGAGGGACTGCTGGACACCGACGTGCCGAAGGACATGGCCGACCACGTGGTGGCGGTGCTCTCCGAGGCCCTGACCAACATCGCCCGTCACGCGCGTGCCGACCGGGCCGATGTGCTCCTGGCCACGGACGGCCGGGAGGTACGGCTGTCCGTCAGCGACAACGGGGTGGGCATCCCGGACGACGGCCGCCGCAGCGGGCTGCGCAACATGGCGGAGCGCGCCGAGCAGCTGGGCGGCCGACTGGAACTGGGGAAGCCCGAGGGGGGCGGCACCGCGCTGGTGTGGCGGGTGCCTGCCCGGAAGGCGTAGGCAGGGCCAGCCCCGGCCGGTGTCAGCGGCTCTCGGGTTCTCCTGCGGGCAGGCCGCCGTCGGGCACACGGGATGCCGCCACGGTCGCGATACCGGCGCGGCATCCGCCGTAGCGGCACAACTACCGTGTGACGGTGCACTCCTGATGTGCCGGCGGCCCTGCCCCGGGGCCGATCGGCTCCTGGAGGGGGACCTCCGGCCCCTGCTGCCCCAGGCGTGTTGCTCGGACACTGGCGGTGCATCCCTGAAGGAGGTCTGCACATGCTCGCCATCACCGTCGGTCTTGACGGCTCGCCCGAAAGCCTCGCCGCCGCGGACTGGGCCGCGCGCGAAGCAGCCCAACGAGAGATACCTCTGCGTCTGCTGCACGCCGGGGACTCCCTGGGCCCTTTCTACGTGCCGTTCATGGAGGTTCCTGCGCCGGGCGTGATCGTCGCGCAGCGGGAGTGGGCGGACCGCGTGCTGCGTGAGGCGGAGTCCCGGCTCACGCAGCGGCACCCGGGTCTGCGGATCACCGTTCAGCAGGTCGGGGAGGAGGCCGTTGCGGCCTTGCTGTCCGCTGCGGAGGACACCGAACTGCTGGTCCTGGGCTCCCGGGGCCTCGGCACGATGGCGGGGTTCCTGGTCGGCTCCGTCGCTCTGGCGGTGGTGGCGCGTGCGGAGCGGCCCGTCGTGCTCGTGCGGGCCGGTGAGCGGGTCGAGGACGAGCGTCTGCCGGACGCCGCGGGCGACGGGGCGATCACCACTCCGTACCGCGACGTCGTGCTGGGGTTGGACCTGGAGAACCCGGCCGACGCCGTCGTCGAGTTCGCGTTCGAGGCCGCCCGGCTTCGCGCGGCCGGCCTGCGGGTGGTCCACGGCTGGAACCCCGCGGCCGTCTACGGCTACGGCGCCGTCCTGGACTCGGGACTCGACGCCGAACTGGCGAAGGAGGCCCGGCACGGGCTCAGCGACGTCCTGCGGCCCTGGAAGGACAAGTACCCCGGGGTGGAAGTGCGAGAGCAGTCGGTCGTCGGCGGGGCCGGCCGTCACCTCGTGCACGCCTCGCGGGACGCGGCGCTGGTCGTCGTCGGGCGGAGGAGGCGTCAGACGTTGGTCGGCGGCCGCATCGGCCCGGTGACGCACGGCGTGTTGCAGCATGCCTCCGCGCCGGTGGCGGTGGTGCCGCACGACTGACGGGCGGCGGCGGGCCGGTCCTCCGACGGCGGCGCCACAGCGGAGGCGGGGGACGACCGAAGGCCACCGCCGGGAGCCGACCGGGTCCGTCAGCGGCCCGGTCGGCTCCCGGCGGTGTGTCCCACAGTGGCCTGGGACACTTCTGCGGTGAACGAGACTTCCCGAACCGCTCTGCTCCGGCGGGGTTTCACCCTGGAATACCTCACTCTGGGCTGGAACGTGATCGGCATCGTGGTGCTCGCGGCGGCGGCGATCTCCGCCAAGTCGGTTGCCCTGGCCGGGTTCGGACTGGACTCACTGATCGAGATCGGCGCGTCCACGGTCGTTGTCTGGGAACTGTTCGGCGTCGGCGAAGCCCGTCGCCGCCGGGCGCTGCGGCTGATCGGCGCCGGCTTCGCCGCGCTCGCCCTGTACCTCGTGGCGCAGTCCACCTGGGTTCTGGCGAGCGGCTTGCGCCCGCATCCTTCGGCCTTGGGCATCGGATGGACCGCTGTGACCGCGGCCGTGATGTTCGCCCTGGCGGCGGGCAAGGCGCGTACCGGTGCCGCGCTGGACAATCCGGTACTGCAGACCGAGGGCCGCGTCACACTGGTCGACGGCCTGCTGGCCGCCGCCGTCCTGGTCGGTCTGGCCCTCAACGCCGCCCTCGGCTGGTGGTGGGCCGACCCGGTGGCGGGTTACGTGCTGGTCTGCTACGCCGTCCGCGAGGTGCGGGAGATCTTCTCGCGAGCGGTGGAGTGAGGCGGCGAGCCGCAGGGTGTCCGCGTCCCCGTGGAACACCCCTGGGCGTGCGGGGCGCCCGCTCGCAGCGCGGGGATCTTCGGGGCTCCTGACGCCACTTGACGCGCGGTCGGCACGACGGCCTGGGCGGAAAACGTGGTCACCCGCCTCCACCAGAGCCGCACCAGCCAGGCCCCGCGGGGGGTTCGGCCATCATCACGCGGCGGCAGGCGGCCTCGGCGTGAACCAGCCCGCGCACCAAGGGAAGTGCGGCCGCGCGGCCCTGCTCGGCGCCCTTCCTCCGGACGACGGCCCAGGACATTCGGCCGACACTCGCCTGCGGTGCTGTCCTCAAGCTCTCGGCAGGGCTAGGCTGTTCGAGCAGGCCCTGGTCCCCGGCAGCGATGCACTGTTCCGCTCCGGGAAGGCCCCCCGTGTTCGTCCTGCTTCTCATACTCGCCGTGTTCTTGTTCGGTTTCGGGTTCCTCAATCCCATCTGGTGGGTGGCCGCGGCGGTGTTGGTCGTCGGCTCCACTCGCTACGGCCGCGAGCGTGGTCGCGTCCGGGGCCGCGGCGGCGGTTCCGGACTCGGGGAGTACCGGGACCACGAGAACCGCCGGGAGCGTCAGGACCGATGGGATCGCCGCCACAGCCGTCAGGACCGGGCGCGCTGGAGGCGCGAGGACCGCCGGGACCGCGAACGCCACGGGTGACCGGTCGAGGTCGCCTGACATCCAGAGGTTCCGGGACGGCTTCCGCCGCGCCGGACGCGCCGAGATCGTGGAGAGGCAGACGCCATGCGACGCACAGTCGTGTTTCCGGAGGACTGGTGGGGCTTGACGGCCGAGGCCCCGGCAGAGGACCCAGCAGATCAGGACGTCGTGGCGCTGCGCGCCCGGATCGACCAGCTGCGGCGGGCGCTCGCCGGCCGCGCGGTCATCGAACAGGCCTGCGGAATGGTGATGGTCCTGGCCCCCTGCCGCCGTGGGCCGGCCGGCAACCTGCTGGTGGACATCTCACGGCAGTGCAACGCCGGACTTCCGGACGTGGCAGCGGCCCTGGTCGCCGCATGGGAGGGCGAGCCGCTCCCGCGGCGGATGCAGCACGCTCTACGGCATGCGCTGCGGCGGCTCTACGCCGCAGACCGCGGGTGCGACTCACGGCCGTCGGATGAGCCGTCCGGAAGGGGAAGGTCATGATTCACGCCGCCGATGTCCGAGAGTGGCGCAACTGCGACGTCGTCGACACCGAGGGTCACAGGATCGGTGTGCTGGAGGCGGTGTACGTGGACACCACCACCGACGAGCCGTCCATGGTCACGGTACGGACCGGACTGCCCACGCGGCGCCGTCTGGTGTTCGTCCCCGTCGAGGACGCGATCGTCGGCCCGGGCTACCTCAAGCTCGGCTATGCCAGAGCGCTGGTGAAGCAGGCTCCTTCGATCGGCACCGACGACGTGCTGCCCGCCGAGCAGGAGGAAGCGATCTTCAGACACTACGGTCTGCTCTACAAGGCCGGCGCGGCCGGCGAGAGGCAACTGGCACGCCGCTGAAGGCCATGAACACGACGGCTGCGCTCCAGCGACGAGGCGATGCGGAGCTGAGCCCGACTCATGTGACGGCGGACCGTCTCCGTGGGCGCCTCTTCCCCGGCCGTCTGCCGATCCGTGGGCCGCTACCGTCGGGGTATACCGCGATGGCTCTGCCCTGGGCCCGGATCCGTGAGAGGCACACCGAGATGAGCGAGCAGGACAACCAGGCCAGGCACCATCCCGCAGTGGTCGCGCACCACCAGAGCCGTGCCGGGGACGTCCAACTGCGGATCGCCGACGCCATCACCAAGTTCGCCGGTTCGATGCCGTTCGTCTACCTCCACGCCGTCGCTTTCGCGTTCTGGATGCTGCTCATCGAGGCAAGCCCCTGGCCCACGTTGACGCTCGTGGTGTCACTGGAGGCGATCTTCCTGTCGACGTTCGTCATGATCGGCCAGAACCGGCAGGCGGCTTTCCAGCAGATCAAGGCCGACCATGATTTCGTAGAGCAGGAGTTGGAACTCAAGACCAACACCGAGCTGACTCGCGCGATTCACGCCATGACCACGGAACTGCACCGCCGTCTGATCGAGGACGGCGCGGAACGGTAAGGGGCACGGGCGATCAGGCGAGCAGGCCGAGGAGAGGTCGGAGTGGTCGACGAAGACCCGGCGAGGCCGGACAGCTGCCGGTTGTGGGGGCGGGCGTAACTCGGTCCCGCTGATGGGCAGTACCCGACCGCTACCCGTTCGGGTCTGTCGGCACGAGGACGGAGCGCATCACTTCCTCAGCGCCGACGTCCGCCACCCCGGGAGGACCAGCCAGACCCCACGCCGGCCGAGTGCACGGCGAGGAAGGCAAGCCCGGCAAGCATGAGGCTCGTCGGGCTGAAGATCACCTCGGTCGACGTCTCGGTGACACGGATGACGAAGGCGATGACGAAGATCGCGGCGGCCACGAATGCAAGCATATGTCTACCCCTGCCGATGGACGGCGAGCCACACGTGATCCCGGTGGCTGCGCCGCTGCCTGCCGGGTTCCCCGGACTGCGCCGATCAGTCGGGTGAGTCCCGTTTCGGGGTCGGCGGCGCCACCCCGTCGCCTGACCTGCTGACGCTGTGAACGAGGCAACCGGACCGCCGCTGCCGCGAACCCCTCGGCCACACCCACAGGTCGACCCATCCGACATGGGTCGCCGTCTCGCACGAGCACCGATGTGATGGGGCATCACGTACGCCGGCCGGAACGCCGGAACGCCGGAACGCCGGTACGAAGACACGGCCTCGACTCCAGCGTCCGGCCGCCGGTGGGCGCGGCACATGGGCCGAACGTCCCCGCCAAGGGCCGATCCGCCCCTCGCGGGGGCCGTCGGCCGGTGCGACCGTGGTGGTACGTGCCCGCCCACAGGGGGAGTGACGATGGCTGTCCGGTCCGATGGGGTGCTCGCACCCGTGCTGCGGGGCATCGAGGCGGTCGTGTGCGACACGGACGGGGTGATCACCGACTCGGCGAGCGTGCACGCGGCCGCGTGGAAGACCGCCTTCGACGCCTTCCTGGTCGAACACCCGCCCGAGGCCCCCGCGCAGCGGCGCCCTTTCGACTCCGGCGACGACTATCTGCGGCACGTGGACGGGAAGTCCCGGCTCGACGGCGCCGCCGCCTTTCTGGCGTCGCGCGGCCTCGACCCGACGGGGCAGACCGTGCGTGCCGTGGCGGCGGACAAGGAGTCGCTGTTCGTCGAGCGGCTCCGCGAGCACGGCGTCGACGCGTATCCGGGGACCGTGCGGCTGGTACGCGCCCTGCGCGCGGCGGGGGTGCCCGTCGCCGCGGCCTCCGCGTCGAGGCATGCCCGCGAGCTGCTCGCCGGGGCGGGTGTGCTGGACCTCTTCGAGGCCCTGGTCGACGGTGGTGAGGCGGCCCGCCTGGGGCTCGCGGGGAAGCCGCAGCCCGACCTGTTCCTGGAAGCCGCCCGCCGGCTCGGCGTTCCGCCTGCCCGCGCCGCCGTCGTGGAGGACGCTCTGGCGGGCGTCGAAGCGGGCCGCCGCGGCGGCTTCGCCCTCGTCGTCGGCGTGGACCGGACCGCCGGTGCGGACACCCGGGACAGGCTTCTGCGGCACGGCGCCGACATCGTCGTACACGACCTCGGAGAGCTGCTGGACGGGGGAGTACGGCGGTGACGGGCTGGACGTGGGAGTACGACGGCTACGACCCGGCGGACGAGCGCCTGCGGGAGTCGCTGTGCACGCTGGGCAACGGCTACTTCGCCACCCGTGGGGCGCTGCCGGAGTGCGCCGCGGACGACGTGCACTACCCCGGCTCCTACGTGGCCGGCTGCTATGACCGGCTCACCACGGACGTGGCGGGGCGCCGGGTGGAGAACGAGGACATGGTCAACGTCCCGAACTGGCTGCCGCTCCGGTTCCGCCTCGCCGGGCGGCAGTGGCTGACCCCCGACACGGCCGAGGTGCTCGACCACCGGCTGGTGCTGCACCTGGCCTCCGGGCTGTTGGAGCGCCGGACGCGGTACGCGCTCGGCGAGGGCCGGGTGCTGGCGGTGCGCCAGCAGCGTCTCGTCGACATGGCCGACCCCCATCTGGCGGCGCTGCGCACCGAGTTCACGGCCGAGGGCTTCGCCGGGGACCTCGACGTGGAGGCGGCGCTGGACGGCGCAGTCACCAACTCCGGGGTCGCGCGCTACCGGGATCTGGACGGCCGCCACCTGACCCGGGTGCACACCGGATCCGTCGAGCCGGACACGGTGTGGCTGCGCTGCCGGACCCGCACCTCCGACGTCCGCATCGGCATGGCGGCCCGGCTGACCGCAGACGCTCCGGTCACCGACCGGCACGAGGGGTCGCGCGTCGGCCAGAGGGTGCGCCTGAGCCTGCTGCCCGGCCGTACCGCCACCGTCGACAAGACCGTCGCCCTGCACACCTCCCGTGACCCCGCCATCAGCGACCCGCTGGACGCCGCGATCGAAGGCGTGGGCGCGGCCCCCGTCTTCGACGAGCTGCTCGAAACCCATCTGACGGCCTGGGACCAGCTGTGGCGGCGGGCCGAGCTGGACGTCGCCGGGGAGGCCGGCGACATTCTGCGGCTGCACCTCTTCCACGTCCTGCAGACCCTCTCCCCGCACACGGCGGATCTGGACGTCGGCGTACCGGCCAGAGGACTGCACGGCGAGGCGTACCGCGGCCATGTCTTCTGGGACGAGCTGTTCGTACTGCCCTACCTCGACCTGCACTTTCCCGAGGTGTCCCGCGCCCTGCTCCGCTACCGTCACCGCCGCCTCGACCGGGCCTGTGCCGCGGCCCGCGCGGTGGGCCGGCGCGGTGCGCTGTACCCCTGGCAGAGCGGCAGCGACGGACGGGAGGAGACGCAGGAGTTCCACCTCAACCCCCGCTCGGGGCGCTGGCTGCCCGACCACTCACGGCTCCAGCGGCACGTCGGCTCGGCCGTGGCGTACAACGTGTGGCAGTACTACGAGGCCAGCGGCGACGCCGAGTTCCTGCACACCGAGGGCGCGGAGATGCTGCTGCAGATCGCCCGATTCTGGGCGGACTCGGCCGCCTGGGACGAGCGACTGGGCCGGCACCGCATCCGGGGCGTGATGGGACCCGACGAGTACCACGACGGCTATCCCGATGCGCAGCAGCCCGGTCTCGACGACAACGCCTACACCAACGTCACCGCCGCCTGGGTGCTCACCCGCACTCTGGAAGTGCTGCGGACCCTGCCGGAACCCCGGCGGCGCGAACTCGCCGAGCGCACCGGCCTGGACGACGGCGAGCTCGAACAGTGGGAGGACGTCTCGCGCACCCTCCACGTCCCCTTCCACGACGGAGTCATCAGCCAGTTCGAGGGCTACGGCGACCTGGCCGAACTCGACTGGGAGAGCTACCGGCGCCGGTACGGCGACATCCGGCGCCTGGACCGGATCCTCGAGGCGGAGGGAGACACCGTCAACCGCTACAAGGCGTCCAAGCAGGCCGACGTCCTCATGCTCGGCTACCTCTTCTCACCGTACGAACTCCGGGGCCTCTTCGAGCGGTTGGGTCACCGCCTGGACGATGACGGCTGGCGCCGGACGGTCGACCACTACCTCCTGCGCACCAGCCACGGCTCCACCCTCAGCGGCCTCGTCCACGGCTGGGTCCTGGCCCGTGCCCGGCGCGCCGAGGCATGGACGTACTGCCAGGAGGCCCTGCGCGGCGACATCGCCGATCTCCAGGGCGGCACCACCGGCGAGGGCATCCACCTGGGCGCCATGGCCGGCACGCTCGACCTCGTCCAGCGGGGACTGACCGGGCTGGAGACCCGCGCCGACGCGCTGTGGCTCGATCCGGTGCCGCTGCCGGAGCTGTCGGCGTACGGCTTCTCCCTCCGCTACCAGGGACACTGGGGCGTGCGCCTTCGCCTGGAGCGCGGCGGGCTCGAGGTGACGGTGCCGCCGTCCGACCGCGCGCCGATCGACATCCGGCTGCCGGACCGAAGGGTCCGCATGCGGCCGGGGGACAGCTGCCACCTCCTCCTTCCGGACTGAGGGGGCGTCCCGGAGAGGGGGCAGGACGGCCCCCGGTGGGGACCGGACAGCCTCTCGGGCGGCATCCTCACCAAGCTGATGGCCGACGCCGTGAACCGTTCCATCGCCTACGCGTCTGCTCCGCCCGACGGAGGCCGCCCGGGCTCATGGGAGGGCTCACACGATGTCGAGTACCTCGTGCACGGGGCGGCGCGGTGTGCCGGGGACCGGGGGGCCGTATCCGAGCCGGAACACCATCTGGATGAATCCCATGGCCGACTGTGGGTCGCGCACGGTCCAGCGGAGTTCGGGCCATTCGAGGGCCTGGGAGGTGAGTGAGGTGGCGAGCCCGTCGAGGGTGGCCTGGAGCAGGACGCGCTCCATGGCCTGGCCCGCCAGCAGCCAGTCCCTCGGCAGGTCGCGCACGGTGCCCAGTACGGCGAGCTGAGGCGCGTTCTCGAACGCGGCGGCCTCACGGCCGGGAACGGTGCGCCTGCCGGCGAAGTCACGCACGGGCGCCCTGCCGGAGCGCCGGCGAGGGCCGAAGGCGTACTCCGGTACCCCGTCGCTCGCCGTCTCCGCTGCTCCCGTGCCGTCACGGGTCCACTGCCTCAGCTCCTCGTAGGCGGCGGCGTCCATGGCGTCGCGCCCCTCGGCGTCGTGCACCAGATCCAGCAGCGTCCGCACATGCCAGGCGTCCGGGAAGACCAGCCGCGCCCCTTCCAGGAGAGCGGCGGCGCTCAACGCATCCTTGATGGCCTGGGGTATCGCCTCGTCGGTGAACGGCTGACGGCTGGTGCGGCGGCGTTGGATGGCCGGATACAGAGGCGTGAGGTCCATTTCGAGATCGTTCCCGGGAAGCGCTGGGCTGGTCAGCCGCACGACCGCGAGCAGGCGCGGGTCCGCGGGGTCGGGCAGCAGCTCGGCGGCCGCCGCCCAGCCCGCGTGGGCGGCGGCCACGCGCAGGTTGAACAGGGCGGCGGCGCAGCCCAGGTGAAGACCGCGGGTGGTGGGGTCGGCCTGAGGCATGGCGCGCTCGAGGTCCGAGTACACCTGGAAGGTGCTGTCACCGCGCAGGAATCGGAATCTCCACGGCTGCGCGTTGTGCATGGACGGAGCCGCAGAGGCGTCTTCGACCAAGGCTGTCACGGTCGTCGTGTCGAGTTCACGTACGGACATCGGACCTACCTCCCTCCAGGGCCGAGCGGCCATTCGCGGAAGGGCGATTCCCGTCCCCTCCACTATTCCACCCCGGTCCCGAGCGTGTGCGGTCGTGGCCGCGGTCCCAGGCAGGCGACCGCGGAACCTGGAGTGTGCGGTGACGGCGCCCCGGATCCGGCACGGTACGGGTCCCCGATCAGCTCTTGCCGAGCTGTGGGCCGCCGCCGGTACGCAGGACGGTCAGGCGGCGACGGTATTCGTCGTCGTCGATCTCTCCGCGGGCGAAGCGTTCGGCGAGGAGTTGCTCGGCGGCGGGCCCGCGCTGCGCGGGGCTGGTCGACGCTCCCGAGTCAGCCGACCGGGACAAGGCCCGGAACAACAGGACGCCGATGACGATGAGGAGAGCCCAGAAGAAGATCATGCCGACCGACATGACGAACCAGCCCCACCCACTCGGATCATGGCCGTACCAGAGCATCACGGTCACCCACTTCCTCGCGGCGACCGGACTCGGCCCTCACGCCTGTGGTCTCGGTGCGCCACTCCCACAGTCGCACCCGGCCACGTGCCCGTCATGGGCCGAAGAGCCCAAACCCGCCGGGGCGTCGGTCCCTGAATCTGCGGGACCGACGGACGCACGGGTCGGGGCAAGGCCGTCATCAGGCCCCCCGTTCGATGCCGATCCGCGGACGCTCGTGGAGGGTCTTGCGTCGTCCGACGGCGAGCACGTCCGACGGCGAGCACGTCGGCACCCTCGGCACTCTGGGCGGCCTTCACGACGGCCCTGGCGGGGCTCTCCAGACGGGCGGTGTCCGTCACGGCCACGCCGGGGAACTTCTCGCGCCAGGGGCGCAGGGCCTCGTGGAGACCTTTCCGTGCATCATCCGCGATCTCCCGGGTCACACCGTGGCCCGCGCCTCAGGGGTGTACGCGTGCAGCGGGAGGCTGCGGCCGTGGACGGCGTGCAGGGGCACGCCCCGGGCGGCGGCGGTGGTGAAGGCGAAGGCGAATTCGAGCAGGTCATCGCATGGGTCGTGGAGTCTCAGCGCCACTACTACGCCATCCGGCGTAGTAGTGGCGGGCTGCGGCTCCTTCCGAGGGCCGGTGGGCGCGCAGCCGACGGGACAGCGGTGCGTCGCGCCGGCTCGCTGACCCGGACCGGACCGTTGGGCATGGCTGTCGCGGAGCTCCGGGCGATCAACTCCAGCCCTGCTCAGGTGGCCAGTCCGGCGCGGCGTGACCCGGCCTCCGGCGCCGTGGAGGAGTCGTCGACGCGGTGGAGCAGCTCCGCGGAGACATCGACCACGCCATCCACGCCTTGGCACAGGCGTACGACGACCGGGATGAGGGACTTGCGCTCGACGGTGCCCTTCAGCGACACCCGCCCACCGACGACCCGCACGGTGATCGCGCCGGGGGTCATCCCGAGGGTGCGCAGAAGTACCTCTCCGGAGATCTCCTCCCGGATGGCGCTGTCGCCGCGCAGGAAGACGCGGAGCAGGTCGGCCCTGCTGATCATGCCGATCAGCCTGTCGGCTTCGTCGACGACCGGCAGCCGTTTGACACGGTGGCGCTCCATGACCTGAGCGGCCTCCACCGCCGTCCACTGCGGCCTTGCGGTCACGGCCGGGCTGTTCATCAGCCCCCCGGCGGTCGTGGCCTCCGCTTTCGTACGGGTGCCGGGCGCGGTGTGCAGGACCGGCAGCAGACCTGCCGGGTCCAGCTGGGCGGCCTCCTTGCGCAGCAGGTCCGCTTCGGAGACCACGCCCACGACCCGCTCGTCGTCCTCCACGACCGGTACGGCCGTGATGTCGTACTCGGCGAGCAGTTTGGCGATCTCCTTGAAGGAGGTGTCCCGGCCCACCCGGACGACCGATGTGGTCATGAGGTCGCTCACCGTCCGGTGCCACATGGCTCCCGCCTCCTCTTGTCGCGTGCGTTCCTCCTTCTACTGTCCGCCCGGTGCACAGGAGGCGCATGAGCCGGTCGGTCCCCACCGGGCCGGGTCGATGGGGCCGGACGGCTCTGAGACGCCGTGCGGGTCTCGGTCCCGGCTGGCCGAGGACGGCGCTGCCCGGCCGGCTCCTCTGATCGAGCCGGACTGGGGCAAGCGGTACGGGCGGAAGGCCGACAGCGGCGAGCTGCCGGGCGGGAAGGCTGTGGTGACCGGACGGACCGAGCAGGGCGGCCTTGACCGACCTGACTGGTAGTCGGGTCGGGCCGGTTGGATCGCCGTTGAGATAGCGGCGGGCGGCGGTGACGAACGCCGGCCTCGGGACTGGTGGGCTCGCATGTTCAGGTGTGGCGTATTCGCGGCCGAGCCCAGATGGGGCTCGCGCTGAGCGATCGGAGCGAGCTCGGCGGCACCCGGCAGTCTGCTGGTCGGCGATTGACATGATGGGCAACGGCAAGTCTCGGATGTCTCTAGAGGAGCGACTATGGCGTTCAAGACCGGAGTCGCCGAACGGGACGAGTGGTCCTATTCGCCGGCTGTCGGCGTTGGACCGCTCCGGTTCGGTATGACCGTCGACGAAGTGGTCGAGGCGGCTGAGATACTCGGCCAGACGAAGGTCAGCGATTGTGCTCGGGACCACGCGATCTTCTCGCCGTCCTGGAAGGTCGAAGTCCACCGTCGTGGGGTGGTTCCTTCACCGCCTGCCGTCACGGCCTATGTGAGCCAAGTCGTGGGGCTGTTCTGCATCGCTGCCGACGCCGTGCACGGTCCCCAGGTCGCACACGACGGACTCCCGCTGGTCGGGAGGATCCTGTCGGAGCTGGAGAGCGACGTAATCGCGTATGCCGAGGCAACGGACGTGCGCTTTCGCTACACGCCCGAGGGCTACGCAGGACCGGATGATTCCGGGGTCGTGATGCGCGGGCAACCGGTCGGGCAGGTCCTCCGGTCGCGTCCGTTGTTCATGGTGACGCGCGACGGCGCGAACACTGAGTGGGACTCGATGCCCTCCGAGGAGTACCGCTTCAACGGCCAGTCCACGGCCTGACGTGGTGTGACTCATGACGTGGGGTGGAGGAGATACGCCCGAATGCGCCAGCTCACCGGACGAGGCCGCGTTCGGGGCGCCCGTTAATACACGAAGGCGAGTTCCTTGATCACATCCGTCGCTGTGTTGTCCGCTTCATGGAGACGGGCGCAACCGGCGACCTGTGGCGATCACTGGCTGTGGTCGCGAGGGGCGTATCGGCTCCAGGTTCCGCCGGCCTCCGTGACGAGGTGCGCGCGTACCCGATCCGGATCGGCTTGGCCGTCACGGCAGCCGGCGCCATCTCGACGGGCGGACCGGGCTTCCACGGCCGACCCGGGCCGCGGTCCTCCAGCACGAGGACGTCGAGTTCCTCGCGGAGCGCGGAGCGCGGAGCGCGGAGCGCGGGGACGAGGTTGGAGCAGGCGGTGTGGTACATGGTCGCGGTCTTCCCGCCGCGGGTGCGGCAGGCACTGCCGGCCGGGGCGTCACATTTCGGACGGTCGTTTCGTTCTACCGCGTTTGCGGCTTGATCGGGCGTCAGGTCCACCCCGGCAGTCCGTCAGAACTGTGTCGCACAACGTCCCGGCTCTGAGAGGACTTCTGCACTTCTGCCAATGGCGACCTGCGGAAACGTGATCACCTTCGGGGCTCTCGCAGAACTCTCGCAACCGGTCATTTATGAGAGATCGCCTGAGAGGGCCTCAGCGATAGATGCCAGCGCATCATCGCGCTGAAGGGGATGCCGGCTGGCGATGCGCCGGGCAGCTTCTGGGTCGATGGTTGCGACCAACTTGAGAACCCGTTGCGGAAAGGATCGTGAACGGAAGTCGTCGGTGCTGGTTTCCAGCTCGTCGGTGAGGCGGATGGCGAAAATGACGGCGGTGCCGGGCGCGACTGTCAGGAGATGCTTGGTGATGGTTTCCCACGCGCCTTCCCGCTCGTAGGTATCGTCGATGGTTTCGGCGATGCGGAACGCCGCATCCAGGCCAACGGTGGCTGCGCCGGCAGCCGCAGCAGCCAGCAGGCGGTTCTGGCCGAACAGGGAAGACTTGAAGCCGCGTGCGAGTCGGGTGCCCGCAGCCGGGTTGCACGCGGCCGCTGCGGTGATGACCTCCTCTAGTAGCTTCTCTTCGTACAGTGGGATGGGGACGTTTTCGATCAGGTGTGTGGCGGCGGCCGGGTCGATCGAGGCAAGCACGTTCGCCACGTACAGAAGTTCGGTGCTCCGCGTTTGGCGGTGGGGTATTCGGCGGGCTGCATCTGCTGCCTCGCTGAGCACCGCCCGGGCACAGCCCGGGTCAGAGCCCATCTTCACCATGGCGGCTGCGATGTCCGCCCGGAAACGCGGCACCGGGTGCAGGCGATCGTCAGCGGCAGCATCACATAGCAGAGCGTGTGCCCGATCGGATTCGGAGGCGGGGAGAGCGAGCGCTACGTCGTACAGCGCTCTGGCGCGTGCCCAGCCGGTCATAGCGCGGGCTCGTTGCTCTGCTGCGGCTGGGTCGTGTCCGGCGAGCAGGCGGCAGGCTTCCATGTGAAACTCCGGGCCGCACTCATCCAACGCGTCTTCGGCGGCGATGTGTGCGGCGGCCCATGGGCTGTTGCGCATCGATTGCCCAATTGCGGATTGGGCTTCGCTGCGCGCCCTGCTGTTGCCGATGGATGCCGCAATGCGCCGGGCGTTGGGGTAGTCGGTAAGGGCGACGACTCTGGCGATGTTGATTAGAGCTGTGTCCCGTTGCCCGCCATCGAGCGTGTTCGCGAGCGCTTCGGCTGCGGCGGGTTCTGTTTCGGCTGCGACCTCTGCGATCAGCGCTATCGGCTGCCTGGAAGCCGGGCGGATCATGCGGGCCACCCGCACCCCGGCGGCCAGGTCGACCGACGCCAGCGCCACAGCGATGTGCTGCACGGCCGGCAAGCTTGCCCGGCGTGTTCGGGCGCGTGCGATTGTCCTGCTCAGGGGCGGACCTGTGACCAGCGCCTCGGCAAGCTGCCACCCTTCTCGGGTGCTGTCCCGGCCCGTCAAGGCGCGGGCGACCGACTCGCTCAGTACCGGGTGCGCTGAGGCCAGTGCCCGGATGACTCGATGCCGCGCAAACTCCCTCTTGTAAGGCATCGCGATGTCACCGACAACCGCATACGCCCTGTCAGGATCAAGCACGGCCCACACCTCGGCGATGTCACCCAAAGTGTTGTCGTGCCACTCGGAGAGTGTGCCGACGGAGTCACGGCGCATGCTTTCGCGGACGATTCGTTCGGCGCCCGCGAGGAGAGCGGCCGCATAGCCGGGGTCGTCTGCGGCCAGCGCCCGGGCGATCGGCACAAGGTCGAAGGCGTTGGCGAAACTGGAGATCCTGGTACGAGCAGACCGTTCCGCCTCCGTCAACAGTGCCTTGGCTGCGACGGGATCAGACTCAGCCACAACCTTGGCGATCTTGACGAGGGGCTGAGCTCGCTTTTGCCCGTCTTCGATTGCCCGGGCGACGCTGAGGGCTTCTGCCACGTCGATCCGCGTGCGCCTCGCGGTGTGTGCAGCAGGCTTTGTGAGGGCGGGATTGCGCAGCCGAGCTGCCGCAGCTGCCGCGCTGGGCCGCCGACGCGGGTCTTTCGAGAGCATCGAGGCGATGAGGGCGTCCCATTCACGTGGGGCGTCGGATCGCAATGAGCTCACCTGTGGGGCCGGAGCGCCCGCATGCATGGCGTAGAAAGCCACAGGGTCCTGCGCAGGGAACACCAGACGGCCGGTCAGGAGATGAAAGAGCGTGGCGCCGAGCGCATAGACGTCGGCGGCGGCGTCGACCGGCTTGCCCTGGAGCTGTTCGGGCGGCATGTACGCCGGCGTGCCGATCGCAACCCCTGACCGGGTTACTTCTTGCTCCGTAGAGGCCTGTCGGAGACGTGCGATTCCAAAGTCGCAGACCTTCACCGTGTTGTCGGCGAGGACCATGAGATTCGCGGGCTTGATATCGCGGTGCACGATCTCTGCGTCGTGCGCTGCCGCGAGTGCATCGGCGGCCTGCGCGCCGTATTGCGCTACCAGCGGCAGCGGTATTCCGCGCGCAAGGTGGTTTTCCAGCACTGTTCGCAGGTCGCTACCGTCGAGGAGTTCGAGTACCAGGAACGGCGTGCCGGAATGCTCTCCCACATCGTAGACGGCTGCGATATTTCGGTGGGCGAGCTTCGCCATCGCGCGGCCCTCGCGGTGGAACCGAACCAGTATTTCTCGTGCCTGGCCGAGATCCGCCGACAGATCAACCCGCAGCAACTTAACCGCGACCTGCCGCCTCAGTTGCAGATCTTCAGCCCGCCACACCTGCCCCATTCCACCGCGGCCGAGTAACTCCTCAAGCCGGTACCGACCTGCCAGTTCCGTGCCCTGTTCCATCCACTCCCCCTCGCCTGCACAGAAGATGTTCCCGTGATGCAGTGACGACGAACGGCACTGCGCGGTTCGTCAGCAGGGCGCCCTCAGCCGCGGCCGTGGACCGCCGCTCCGTGGCGCGCCGGGTCTGGCTTCCCTCAGTCGCCCTCTTCGGCTTCGGCTTCGGCTTCGGCTTCGGCTTCGGTGTCGGTGTCGGTGTCGGTGTCGGCGGCGGGGTTGCAGGGAGCGCAGGGCGCCGCCGGCCGGGGCGGAGGCGTGGAGGCAGTAGCGGCCCAGCACGTTGAGGTTCGCGTGCACTTCTACCGTCCACGGGGCGACAAGGCTGGGCTTCGCCGTCCAGCCCAAGGGGCAGGCCCGTGCCGTCGGCGTCCCGGAGAAGGTGTTCGCCAGGATCGGCGTGCGGGTCATCAACGCCTGGCGAGCCAGGGCGTCGGCCGCCTCCCCGAGTCACCTGCGGCGTTTCGACGCCCCTGTCCGGCAGGTGCTGCTGGCCGCGCTGCTGTTCCAACGGGAGCGGGAATCACGACACGCTGGTGGGGCTGCTGAACTCCACCGCGCACCGCAACACCGCGCGGCGCTACCTGACCGCCGTCGGCCTCAAGGCTGCCGGGGTGGAAATCGCCAACGCCGCCTTCGCCGCCCGCCAGGAAACGGTCTGGGGCAGGGCACCACCACCGTGGCCAGCGATTCCACGCACTTCAAAGCCTGGGACAGCAACATCTTCACCGAGTGGCACTCCCGCTACGGAGGCCGCGGAGTGCTCGTGTACTGGCACATCGAAAAGGGCTCGATGGCCATTTCACAGCCAGCTTCTGAACTGCGCCGCCTCCGCCGAGGGGGCCGATCTCCGATACGAAAGCTACTGGCGGGTTACTTATCACCTGGTTCGCCCCTCGTTAACGGCACCCCAACTCGGCCCCTGGCCACCCTCACGAAGTTCTTCCGGCGGGCCAGTCTCCCCGCCCGGCGAGATCCAGTACCAGGGCGGCGATGTTCCACGCGTCGTCGTCGCCCCGGTGGTGGCGGCCCTCCAGTGGGAGGCCGGCCACCGTCAGTGCCTGGGCCATTCCCGGGCGTCGGCGCAGGCCGTAGGAGGCGGTGAAGGCGACCTTGGCGTTGGTGTGACGATGGCTGAAGGGGTACGGGGTACCCGTGTGTTGGCATTGGCGAGTGAACTGATGACGGTCGTAGTCGCCCCAACTGGCCCAGGACAGGAGGCCCGCACGGTGCTGGGCCGCCAGTCCACGGCATGCTTCGGCGAAGGGCAGGCCGTGGTCCACCTCGGCCTGCGTCAGCCCGGTCAGCTCCGTACAGAACGGGCTGACTTTCGATCGCGCCGGGCGTACCAGCAGCCGGTGCTTGGCGAGGCGCTCGCCGGCGCGCAGGTCGACCACGGTGAGCCCGATCTCGATGATCTCGCTGACCTGGCCGGGCGGCGGCTGTCCCTCCCAGCACGTTGCTTCGACATCGACCACGTTGAGCAGGTGTTCGTCCACGTCCATGAGGCATGAGGATAGAAACGACCTCGCTCCAGGTCATCCGGGTTTCCCCGCCCGCCCGGCGTCAGCCCGGTTCCAGGTACCGACGGGAGACTGCATGACCGTCCGCACGCCATAGCGCCTACGGTCCCAACACCGTTTCCAGTGCCCGGCTCAGACGCTCCAGCCACTCCTGGGCCGTGCCCCGTACCTGTGGGTGGTTCGCGCGGAAGTCTTCCCAGTCCACAGGCCACAGTGCCACCGTGTCCAGGCGCAGGGCGTCTGCGGCCGCCGTGGCTCGTGGCTCGTGGCGGAACACTCTGCGCAGCAGTTGCGGGGACAGTTTCGTGGCTTCGGCCTCCGCGAGGAGTACGGCGTCGTAGAGGTCCTTGGCCTGTGCCCGGCCCTCCGTGGCGCAGTCGGCGTGCAGCCACAGCAGTTTCCAGGCGAGCGACAGTTCCCGGCCTGCGGTGCGCACGGCGATCGGTCCGGTGCCGTCACCACGAGGTATCGCCGTCCACACAGGGGGCTCCGGGAGGCGTTCGTCGCGGGCGAAGTCCAGCCGTACCTCGCCGGGCGGGAGGTCTTCCGCCTTCCAGGGGAGAGTCAGGCGTATGCCCGGAGTGTCGTACTCCGAGTACGTCCAGGTGCCGTCGTCGCGGCCGGCGTCCGCGTCGAGCACCACCCCTGGTGCGGCCACCGGCCGCTCACGCACCAGGTCGAGCAGGGATTCATGCGGCGGACGGACCTCCGGCTCCGCTTCGACGATCCAGTGCATCCCTTCGGGCGGTGTCACAGGGCTGAGGCCCCTGGTCTCGAACTCCTCGAACTTCCATATCTCGTAGCGGTCGGCGCCGTCGGCCGCCTCCGGCCACTGCTGTACGACCGCCACTTCCTCCACATACGGATACGGGTACTCGGGATCGAGCGGGACCAGCAGGGGCCGGGAGACGATCCAGTCGAGGTCTGCCGGCTCCCGCGCGGCGGCCCCCACCCATGCCGGCATCACCATGCTCCCCCGTAGCACCAGGGAGTCGCCCAACGGGGATCCGACGATGAGGCGGAGCAGGTGATCGAGCACCGCCCGGTGCGCGGTGTGCCACTGTTCGCCGTTCACGGACCTGGTCACCGGACGTCCGTCCTCTCGTCGATCCATCCGCTGTCGAGGGCTGGGCGGTCGTCGTGCACGACGAACTCCTCCTCGACCTCGGCGGCCTTGAACCCAGCCGTCGCGAGGGCGTCGAGGAGGGCGTCGAGACGGCGGCGGGCCTCGGCGCGACCCACGCCACGGCAGCGCTGGGTGACGAAGCGTTCGTGACCGCGCCCGCCCAGATCGCGGCGCGCATTGCGCGACACGTGTGCGGTGTGCCGCTCGGCGAGTGCGCGCACCGCCGCCACCTCGGTCTCGTCGGTGAGGGCGAGCTTGACGTGGTGCTCGAAGTAGCAGCCGAGAGGGAGTTCCTGGGCCTCGGCAGCCGTCCGCGGCACGTCCTCGTTCCACGGCGCCGCCTCGATCTTCACCCGGGCGACGCCGAACCCCTCGGTGGACAGCCGCTCGATCCATGCCGACGCGGCCTCTTGCTGTGCTTGCAGGACACCGTGGCCGCGCACCGTCACCATCGGCTGATCGGGGGCGGCGCCGCGGTCGAGCACTATCCACGTGTACTTCACGCGGTGGCGCCGCGCCCATCGGCGTATGCGGTCCTCGTCACCTGCGATGGGGGTGGACACCACCGTGAGGTGGGTCTCGAACTCCCCAGCGAACTCCTTCACTGCCACCCCACACTTGCCCGTCTGGTCTCCGGCCGCCAACTGTATTGACCGCCACTGACAGCGACGGCGAGACGACGGCGCCCTGCCCGTACCGACCTGCGCTCGCCGGGCGCTGATCGCGCCCGAGTGGGGCTCTGGCCCGGTCGTCGTGACCGCCGGGCGGTTCTTGCCGGAGCCAGGGCGTCGGCGGGCGCCGGCGACGCGACGTGTGGGCGTCCTCGACGAGGTTGTGCCGATGTCAGAGACCGAACGCATATACGCGGTGCAATTGAGGGGCACAGCGACGACGCTCCCGGGCTTCGCGCGCCCCGACGCGCGCGTCGACTGCGCTCTGCCAACCGGAGGCGGCCGTACCTTACCTTCACATCGCAGGCAAAAATCGGCCAGCGTACCACTCCGAAAGGAAGTGGAACGGGCACGCCGTGCGTACTGCATTCGTCCGGGAAGGGCCCGTCGCTGAATTGGGGGAGCGTTATGGACATGCGCTACGAGGCGTATTCGTACGCCGACAAGGTGTTCTATGACTCGCCGGTTCGCTGGGCTGCCTTGCAGGAGTTCACGGCGGTCGGCGAGCCCTTACCTGCCGGCTGGCTCGGATCCACGAGAGAGGTGTGGGCGGGCCGCACGCCCGCCGACGTCGAACTGCCCGACCAGGGCTGGAAGATCCACGTATCCGCCTGTCTGGACAACGCGGAGCACATTCTGTCCGTCGTCAGCGCGTACTGCGTCCAGCGCCGCGTGGCCTACAAGTTCCTGCGCAGCCCGGCCCTGGTACAGACGCAGAACGCGAAGTACGCCTCGCGCGGCTCCAGCGGCAAGTTCATGACCCTGTACCCCGTCGACGAACCCGAGCTGGAACGGTGCCTCACCGACCTCGACGAGGCGCTCGCCGGCCTGCGGGGTCCGTACATCCTCAGCGATCTGCGGTGGCGCAACGGGCCGTTGTACCTGCGCTACGGAGGCTTCACCGAGCAGTTCTGCCGGTCGGAGAGCGGCGAGCTCGTCCTGGCCCTGCGCGAACCGTCGGGCCGGCTCCGTCCGGACGTACGGCGTGCCGTGTTCGAGGTGCCCGACTGGGCCCCCGTCCCGGCCGTGCTGGCACAGGCGCTGGCCGACCGGGCGGCGACGAGCACGGCCGACTTCCCCTACACCGTGGAACGGGCCCTGCACTTCTCCAACGGCGGGGGAATCTACCTCGCACGGCCCGTCTCCGGCGGCGACGAGGTGGTCCTCAAGGAGGCTCGCCCGGACGCCGGCCTCGACCAGCGCGGCGACGACGCCGTCTCACGACTCGGCAGAGAGCACGACATCCTGTGTCGCCTGGAGGGCGTGCCCTTCGTCCCCGCCGCTCTCGGCTACCACACTGCCTGGGAACACCACTTCCTGGTGCAGGAGTACGTACCCGGTGAGCCCCTGAACAGATGGTTCGGGCGGCGCTACCCCCTGATCCATCCCGACCCCGACCCTGAAGTGATCGGGCGCTACCGGGAAGAGGCGCTGCACGTCCTGGCGAACATCGAGGAAGGGCTGCGCGCCATCCATGCCCGCGGCGTCGTCTTCGGGGACCTCCACCCGCGCAACCTGATCGTCCGCCCCGACGGACGGGTGTGCTTCGTGGACTTCGAACTCGCCTCTCCGGCCGACGACTACGTCAGACCCGGGCTCGGCGCCGCCGGCTTCGCAGCCCCCGCCGACCTCGAGGGCTACGCGATCGACGACTACGCCCTCGACGCGCTCCGGCTGTGGATCTTCATGCCGCTCATCCAGCTCACCTCGCTGGACCCTGGCAAACGCGACCAGTTGACCCGGGCCGCCTCCAGACGCTTCGCACTCCCCGCCCGGCCGGACCCCGGCCGGCCGCCCACACCGCCTCCAGCCCCCCCGGCACGCTCAGCATCCCCGACGTCCCCCGAAACCGCCGACGCCGACGAACTGTCAGCGTTGTTCAGCGGCGACCGCGCGGACTGGCCCGCGCTGCGAGACTCCCTGGCCGCGGCGATCACGGCCAGCGCGACCCCACAGCGCACCGACCGCCTCTTCCCCGGGGATCCCAGCCAGTTCACCCACGACGGACTCGGCCTCGCCTACGGCGCGGCGGGCGTGCTGTGGGCCCTGCACACGGTGGGAGCCCCCGTCGACCCCGACCACGTCGAATGGCTGCTGGAAGCTGTCGCACGCCGGCCCTGCCGGCCCGGCCTCTACACCGGCGCCCACGGAGTGGCCTTCGCCCTGGACCGTCTCGGCTACGTCCGGCAGGCGCACAACCTCCTCGACCGGCTCCTCAAGGACCCGCTCGACGGACAGGGCAGCGATCTCGCGGGAGGGCTCCCCGGCATCGGACTGACCCTGCTGCACTTCGCCGGCACCACCTCCGACGCCTCGCTGCAGGCCGCTGCCATCGGCGTCGCCGAACGTCTCGCCGCCCGCATGCCGTCCGATTCCGGCGGCCCCGCGCCCGGCAGGCGCCCAGGGCTCCTGCACGGCCCCTCCGGGTCCGCCCTGTTCTTCCTGAGCCTGCACGACAGCACCGGCGACAGGAGCCTGCTCGACCAGGCCGAACAGGCCCTGCGCCTGGACCTCGCCCGCTGCGTCCTGGGCGACGACGGAACCCTCCAGGTCGACGAGGGCAGCCGGGTGCTGCCGTACCTGGAGTCGGGCAGCGCCGGCATCGCTGCCGTGCTCCACGCGGCCCTGCGCCACCGACCAGACCCCGAACGCCAACGCAGCCTCGAGCAGATGCGGGGGGCGGCCGAGCCCGAGTTCATCGTGCAGCCCGGCCTGTTCAACGGACGCGCGGGACTGATCCTGCTGCTCCACCTGCTCCGGGACGGTGCCCGCGACCACGATCCGGTGATCCGACGGCACATCCGGCGCCTCGTCTGGCACCTCGTCCCCCACCAAGGGCACGCGGCCTTCCCCGGCGAGCAGTTGCTGCGCCTTTCGATGGACCTCGCCACCGGATCCGCGGGCATCCTGCTCGCCCTGGGATCGGCCCTCGCCGACACCCCGGCGCTCCCCTTCTGGACCGGCCGACGGGTCGCGGCTCCCGCGCCCCTCGCGGTCCCGCAGACGCCCTGACCGCCGCGCCCCGCCGCGGCACCCCGCGACGTCCGTCGTCGCGGCCCAGAGTTTCCGGCGATCGCCGGAAAGCACCCATCACAGTGACAGGAGAACCACCATGTCCATCCTCAGCCTGCAGGCACTGGAGACCCCCGAGGAGACCACCGAGTACCTGTCGGTGCTCAGCTCCCTCTCCGCGGTCAACTGCACCAACAGCACGGTCAGCACGCTGCTGTGCCTCTGACCGCACCGCCCGGGTCGTCCCCCCTCCCCACGCCGGGATGACCTGCTGAACAGAGCCGGCCCGGGCTGAGGGACAGCCCGGGCCGGCGTTTGCGTGCCGCCCCGCCGACCGCCCGTCCATCGCCCGTAGGAGCCTCGCATGGGACAGGACCACCGACACCGGCCGCAGCGGAGCGGAGTTCCCGATCCTACGGCCTGTGCCCCTGTCGCGCGCAGGGCCCGGACGCGGCGCAACCCCATGCCGGACACCGCCCGGCCGTGGGGGTGGCCTCTCCTCCTCGCCCTGGCGGTGGCGGCGAGTTCGGCCGCCGCGCTGGTCCTGCCCGCCGTCCTCGCCGCGGCCGTCGATCGCGCCCTGTCCGGAAGCGCCGGACAGGGCCTCCTACCGGTCGCCGCCGTCCTCGGCCTGCTCACGGGCGCCGAGACCCTCGCGCAGTACGCGGGTCCGCGCGCCACCGCCGAGGCGACCGCACGACTGCGCGCCGCACTGGTGCGGCACATCATGGCCGTCGGCCCCCATCCCGCCCGGCGGACCGCGACCGGCGACCTCGTGGCCCGCCTCACCGCGAGTGCCGGCGAAGCCGGACTGAGCGTCCAGGCCGCCGTCTACGCCATCGCCCAACTCGCCATGGCCGCCGGCTCCGTACTCGCCCTGGGGCTGCTCGCCCCGGAACTCGCCGCCGCCTTCCTGGCCACGGCGCCCGCGGGCTGGCTGCTGCTGCGCCGCCACCTGCGGCGCACCGTACGCCGGGGCGAGGGCTACCAGAGCGCACAGGCCGCCGTCGCCACCCGGCTGCTGGACGCGCTGGCCGGCCACCGCACCATCGCCGCCGCCGGAACCGTCGAGCGCGAGATCGCGCGGGTCCTGCGGCCGCTGCCCGAACTCGGCCGGCACGGACGCGCCCTGTGGGACAGCCAGCGCCGCGTCGCCTGGTCCACAGGGCTGCTCGCCCCCGCGACCCAGATCGCCGTGATCGCCGTCGCAGGCTACGAACTGTCCACCGGCGCGCTCGGACCCGGCGACCTCGTGGCCGCGCTCGGCTACGCCACACTGGGCCTCGGCGGCTTCGGGACCGCCCAGAGCCTGCTGGACCTGGCCCGCGCCCGGGCCGGACACAAGCGCGTCCTGGACGTGCTCGCCGTGCCCCGGCAGCCGCCGGGCCTGCGCGGCCTGCCACCGGGACCCGGACACGTCGAGCTGCGCGGCATCACCGTACGCACCCCGGGCGGCGCCGTCCTCGACGAACTGGACCTCGTCCTGCCCGCACGGCGCTGCGTCGCACTCGTCGGACGCTCCGGGGCGGGCACGTCCCTGCTGGCAGCGGTGGCGGGCGGTCTCCGGGCCCCGGACCGCGGCATCGTGCTGCTCGACGGACTGCCCCTGGACGAGATCCGCCCCACCGACCTGCGCGCCGCCGTCTCCTACGCATTCTGCGACCCGGAGCTGACCGGCCCCACGATCCTCGACGCCCTGCGCGCCGCCGCCGACCCGCTTCCCGAGGCCCGGGTTCACGCAGCCGCCCGGGCGGCGCAGGCCGACGCCTTCGTACGCCGCCTGCCGGCCGGCTATGACACCCCCCTCGCCGACGCGCCGCTCTCCGGCGGCCAGCGGCAACGCCTGGGACTCGCGCGGGCCCTGGCCCGCGACAGCCGGCTGCTCGTCCTGGACGATGCCACGTCCAGCCTGGACTCCGCCACGGAGGCCGCGGTCCTGCGCGCCCTGGACGACTCCCTCGGCGACCGCACCCGCCTGGTCGTCACGCGCCGGACGGCCACGGCCGCCCACGCCGACCTCGTGGCCTGGCTGCACGAGGGACGCGTCACCGCCCTCGCCCCCCACCGCGAACTGTGGGCCGTGCCCGCCTACCGCAGCTTGTTCCACGGCGCCGAGGCAGCGGAGGACTGACATGAAGGACCGATGCGCAGGGCGCCCCTCAGGACCGACGACGAAAGCGCGCACGCCAAGGGCGGACCGCACCGCCGGCCCACCCCGCCCGCGCCGGGCCGCCTCCTCTCTCATGGCGGCCCACGGAACCGCCCTGCGCCTGATCCGCGACGCCCTCACGGCCGACCGAACCGCCGCGCTCCGGCTGACCTGGTGGACCCTGCTCTCCGCCGCGCCGGCCCTCGTCTGCGGCAAGGCCCTCGCCCTGGCCGTCGACGGGGGCTTCTTGATGGGCCGGCCCCGCACGGCCGCCCTCGGACTGGGCGTGTTCGCCCTGAGCACCCTCGCGGGCGCCTGGGCGGGCCGGCAGAGCTACCCATGGCTGGCCGAGATCGTCGAACCGCTGAGGGACCGGCTGCTGCGCGACGTCGTCACGGGCGCCCTCCACCGCGCCGTCGCCCCGGGCGCCGCCCGGGACGACGGCGCGGCCGTCGCCGTCGCCCGGCTCACCCGGCAGGTGGAGGCCGTCCGCGACGCGCTCGCCGGCCAGTTGATGCTGCTGTGGCAGTTCGTCCTGACGGTCGCCGCCGTGGTCGCGGGCACCGCCGTCCTCTCCTCCGCCGCCGTGCCCCTCGTCGCCTGCCCGCTCCTGGCGGCGCTCGTCCTCTTCGCCGTCCTCGCCCCCGCCACCGTCCGCAGACAGCGCGAGGCCTTCGACGCCGAGGAGACCCTTGCCGGCCGTACGGTCGCCACCGTCACCGCCCTGCGCGACATCGTCGCCTGCGGGGCCCACGAGCACGCGCAACGCGAGGTCCTCGACGCCGTCACGGGCTACCTGCGTACCTCCAAGGCCCTCGCCTCCGTGTCCGCGCTACGGCGGCTGATCGTAGCCCTGGGCGCGCACAGCCCCCTGCTGCTCGTCGTGCTCGCCGCGCCGGACCTGCACGCCCGCGGCGCGACCGCCGGCGAGATCGTGGGCGTCCTCGCCTATGTCCTGGCCACCCTGGAACCCGCGATCCGCCTGCTGGTGCAGGGGCTCGGCGCCTCCTGGCTGCGGTTGGCCGTGGCCGCCGAGCGGCTCGCCGAGGCCGCCCGCCGCCCGCCGCCCGGCCCGGAGCCGTACCCCGCCCTGCGGCCCTCGGACGGGTCGGTGGCGTTGTCGGGGATCGTCTTCGCCTACGGCCCAGGCGCGGAACCGGTCCTCGACGGGCTCGACCTTTCGCTCGCCGACGGCGAGCACCTGGTGGTCGTCGGCCCCTCCGGCATCGGGAAGTCGACCCTGGCCGAAGTACTCGCCGGCATGCTCCCGCCCGACCGCGGACAAGCCGTCCTGGGCGGGGCCCCCCTCGACCGCATCGCCCGGCACGACCTGACACGCGCCCGTGTTCTGGCACCGCAGAACCCCTATGTGTTCGCCGGCACCCTGCGCGAGAACCTCTGCTACCTCAAGCCCGACACCCCCGACCCCGTCCTCGCCGGCGCCGTGACGGAACTCGGGATGGACGCGCTGGCCGAGCGGCTCGGGGGAGTCGACGGCCTGGTCGACCCGGCGGCGCTCTCCTCCGGGGAGCGCGCCCTCGTCGCCCTGGCCCGCACCTACCTCTCCGACGCCCGGCTGGTCGTCCTCGACGAGGCCACCCGGCACCTCGACGCGGCGGTCGAGCGACAAGTCGAGGAGGCGTTCCGACGCCGGCCCGGCACCGTCGTCACCATCGCCCACCGCATGTCCCTGGCCCGCCGCGCGGACCGGGTCCTCCTGCTGGACGGAACCCGTCCGAGCACCGGCACGCACGACACGCTGCTGGCCGAAGTCCCGCTCTACGCCGCTCTGATGGGCCACTGGCGAATCGGCGCGACCGACGCCGACCGCACCCACCGCGACCGCACCGACGCCGACCGCACCGACGCCGACCGCACCGGGGGCGAGCTCAGCACCCCGGGCGCAGCATCAGATCGCTCATCGTCGCGTCCCGCGGGAGATCCAGCGCCATGACCACGGCAACCGCCACCGACGCCGGACTCATATGGGCCTGCGGCTCGTAGGGCAGACCGAACTGCTCGTGCAACCTGACCTGCATGGGTGTGTCCGTCTCCCCGGGGTACACGGTGGTGACCCGCACGCCGTGCGCGTACTCCTCAGCCCTCAGGGACTCCGCCAGCGCCTTCAGACCGAACTTGGACGCCGCGTAGGCACTCAGCCGCGGCGGCGCGTGCACGCCCGCCCCCGAGTTCACGAACACGACATGTCCCCGGCCCTCGCGCAGCGCGGGCAGCAGCAGTCCTGTCAGCTCCGCCGGGGCGATGAGGTTCACCGCGAGCGTGTCCTGCCAGACCTCTGCACCCAACTCGCCCACCCGACCCGACTCCACGACCCCGGCCACATGCACAAGCGAGTCCAGCCGCTCGGGCAGAGCACCGGCAGTCAGCCGGGCGCGTATCGACCCCGGTGCGGACAGATCGGCCGCCAGCGTCCGGCTCCGCGGGAACCGGGCCCGCAGTTCCTCCGCCCGCGCCTCGTCCCTGGCCAACAGCCACAACTCCTCCTCCCGCGCGGCGAACAACGCCGCCACCGCCGCGCCGATACCCGAACCAGCACCTGTGATGAGGTGAACTCCCATAGGCTGATACATACCCCATATACCGATCTCATCCCTTATGGAGCAGGCGAGTTGAAGACACCTCCGCACAGGCCCTGCGCTCGTGTGGGCACGGGCTCGGCGCCGAGGAGTTCGTCTACACCGCAGGCGGCTGCGACTGGCTGCTGTGGCAGCTGAGCCAAGGCAGGCTGGGATGCCGCGGCCACCGACGTCAGCCCCGACGTGTTCGTCTTCGGCGTCCAGCACCCGGCATCCCTCGCCGCGCTCGAGAAGCTGACGGGGGACGATCTCCGCGGCATCGGCATCGGCATCGGCATCGGCATCGGCTTCAGCCGCAGCCGGGCGCCGCCTGCGAGCCGTCCGCGAGCTCTTCTCCCGGGCTGCGGTGGGTTCTAGGCTTGCCGGGCTGCGCTGATTTCTGATGTGTGTTATCTGGACGCACCCCGGGGGACGTTGTGGATGTGCCGACGCTGTTGATGTTGGGGGCGTCGGGGGGTGTGCTGCGGGTGCTGATGGATGTGTACGCCCGGTTGCAGGACTGGCAGGCGGATCGCCGGGTGCACCGTCGGTTACCGCCGGGGCAGCAAGAGGGCGAACCGCCGCGGTTCGGGCAGTACTTCGATCCGCTTGCTGATCCGATCGCGGGGGTACTGCACACGCTGATGGGGGCTGGTGCGGCCTGGGCCATGGGCGCAGGTGGGCAGATCACCGGGACGTATGCCGCTCTCGTCATCGGGATGTCGGCACCGGTGATCCTCGAAAAGCTCTGCAATATCCCGTCGGTGAACAATGCGTTGACGGGACAAGTCCCACCTGACGGGAGCACCCCGGTACAGCAGACCCAAACAGGTGCGGCCTCGACGCCCGTCCCCCTCCAGCCGCCGGAGTCACAACCTGCGTCGGCGCCAGTCCATTCCGTCCCCCCGCCTCCGTCTCCGCCTACCCCGCCGCCGCAGGCGGCGCGTGCCGAAGCAGCGCAGGAACCTCTCGGTGCACCGGGTACGAACGGACAGGATCAGGCGTCCAGGCCCGCCGCGGACGTCAGCGTCCCGCCGCCGGGGCAACGGCGGAACACGAACGGCAGGCCGGTTGCCGCCGCAGGCGACCTGAGCAGTGGCGTCGGCGGCCGTGAGGCGAGGCCGAGGCAGAGCGAGCCGGTGGCCGAGGAAGAGGGGACGACATGACGGTGCGATCTTCCCGTCACCAGCGAACTGCCTCGGGCCCCGCGAGGCGGCAGCCCACGCTGGAGGAGCAACGTCAGCTTCCGCTGGGGCGTCGCCTGCTGGCTTCACTCGTCGGGATTCGGGTTCGGCCGCACGTGCCCGCCCCCTCCGCCCCGGTTGTCAGGACTCAGGCCACGGGGGCCGCCCCTGCGCACCAGGCCGATACGCTGAGCCGGCCGCGACCGACCCAAAAAATCCTGTTCGCTCTCGTGACAGGCGTCGTCGTCTACCTGCTCGCCAACGCCATCGGACCTTCAGCGGAGTACGGTCCGTGGCAGTTGGTGCTGTCCGTGCTGTGCGGCGGCATCGTGCTGATCGTGCAGTTCCTGGCGTCCTTCGTGAACCAGATGCACGCGGTGACCGTCTCCGTCGACAAACGGTTCGCCGACATCGGCAGAGCGACCAAGCTCTTCGACGAGGTGGAGAAGCTGCGCGGCGACGGGGTGCCCCGGCTCGCCGAGCACGCGACCAAGGTCGTCTCCATGGGGCCGGACATCCTGCACGCGTTCGCGCACGCGGAGATCGACCGTCTCGCCGCGCAGATGGAGGACTTCACCAACCTCAGCGCCGAGTGCCCCGGCGAGAACCACGACTGGCTCATGACGCTCACCGGGTGCACCCGCGAGAGCATCGACGCCATCAGCACCACCGTGGTCGACGACGGCTTCTGGAGCACCGAGCCGGCCGGCCGCTATCTGACGGCCCAGCGCGAGGCCATCATCGAACGGCAGATCAGGGTCAGGCGGCTGTTCATCGTGAAACGCCCCGAGGAGTTCGGGGCCCTCGGCCCGATCTGCACCGAGCAGCGGGACATGGGCATCGACGTCCGGGTGGTCGCCCTGGAGGAGCTCCCGCCGTACTTCCGCCGCGGCAAGATGATCGACTTCGTCGTCTTCGACGGAGCGCTGTCCTACGAGATCCACGCCGACCAGCTCAGCGTGAACTCCTCGACGACGGTCAACGCCCGCGCGAACGAGGTCGAGCCCCTCATCCGCCGGTTCGACCTCCTGTGGGACGCTGCCAACCCGGCCGGCTCTCCCCACGGCGTGCTCGGCACCGTCCAGGCCCAGACCGGGGGATCCGTCCCGGACGGCTCCTGAACTCTACGTTCGGGCCCGCTTCGGCTTCCCCTTGTCGGCGGCCTTGGCAAGGTCCAGGTGTGCGGCCAGTCGAGTCCAGCGGTATGTCGAGGCTCGCGCCGGCAGGCGCAATCCGTACGAACGCGAGCCGCGACCGAAGATGATCGACGCGTTCCTGGACTACGGCTGCCAAGTGGTCAGCTGCGTCCCTTACGATCCGCAGTCCAAAGGCGCATCGCGCGGCGAGCAAGCCCGCCGGTGAGGTGGTGCGAGCCGATGAGGCCCACTCAGTCCAGAGCGGCACCATAGGCTGGCAGGCTCTCGGTCAACCGCCGCACTCCTACAAGGAGTTGACGGCCGACTGATCGCGGTCAGTCGCCGACGAACCACAGATACAGGTGCGTTCCCCGCTCGACGACCTGGCCCATCTCGCGGGCCTGCCCCACCCAGTCACCACCACAGGCCGCGGGAAGCCGGTCGAGTTCCGACACCAGCAGCTGCACCTGCCGCTGGTTGAACACCGCGTCGCCATACGGCGTCAGGGCCCAGACCATCGGGAACTGCACCGGGTTCAGATCCGCGAAGGCAGCCGTCCACCTCACGCCGCGTTCGGCGCGAGCCACGACGGCCCCGCTGTCACCTCGCACCACCATATTGATCACCTGCCGAACCTATCGGCGCCCACCTCGACCAGCGAAGGAATATACGACCGTGACGTTTCCCCAGGCCCTGGCCCTGCGCGTGGCCTGGTTCACCCTGCAGACCCTGAGCGCGGCGATCGGCAAGTCGAAGGTCGACGGGTCCACCGCCCGGACCGTCGCGCGGATCTGCCGGGCGGACCTCATCGTCGTCGACGACATCGTCCTGCTACCCGTCGGCGAGGACGCCGCCGAGGCGTTCCACCGAATCATCGACGCCGCCGCCTGAGGGGTGAATGCTGCTGGTCACTGCGATCGAGTGGTGTTCATGCCTGTGGCCAGTGGTGTTCCTGAGGGTGGGGTCAGTGCAGGGGGGATTTCTGATGGCCACCGGCCGGGACATCCAACGACCACCCACCTGGGCATCTCAATGACCGTTGACACCCCTTGCGGGCACCGCCGATCTTCGTCGCTGCCTCACGAGCGGCGACCGGGGGACACGCTTAGAGGCCCTAACAGACAGAGGTCCTGACAGAAGCCGTTGATCATGTGACCCGAATGCGTTCCCGCAGGGGGCGTGCGCAGATGCTGTCGTGGCGTTGGCCAGGCGTCACCAGGATCGCGAGAGGCCGCCCGCGGCAGGGGGGGCGCGGATCGACGCAGCGGAGTCAACGGCTCGAAGTGGGTCCTGGCGGGAATTCGTGAGCGGCTGTCACGCTCCTGTGCGCCGATGACGCACCGCCACGCTGCGGGCATTCTGCTTGTCATGTGAGGACCTCGATCGGGAGGCCGCTCCCACACCTCGATGCTGTGCTCGTGCAGCAACTGGTGCTGAAGCACAGGGTGTTGCGCTTCGCGCCGCGTACTCATACACGACGGGGACGCAGATTTCCGTGCTCCTCGGGACGATGGCCCCATCCTGCCCGGGAAACCTCCGTCGCATCCTCGTCGCATGGTTTCGCCTCGAAACCATGCCGCCCGAAAGGACAGCCGATGTCTCTCGGACCGAGCAACGGGACCACCGTCACGCCCAACCGTCGTCCGGAAGCCCGACGCAGGCCCCGCAGCCGCCGCCGACCCGCCATGCTCGCCATAGTTTTGGCGTCGCTCCTGGGAGCCGCCACCGTTCCGGCAGCATCGGCCCAGGACACGACGGCCGCGGCGGCGAAACGCGCGACGAGCGCCGCCGCCCTCCCCTCCGGGGTAAGGCTCCTGGAGTCGCACAACTTCCCGGAGATGTGCGTCCGGCACGCGAACTTCCTGGGAGAACTCTCGCCATGTCCCAACGAGCCGCCCTACGGCGACTTCGAGTTCAAGATCGTTCGCGGTCTGACGGGGAACGGGAGCGACCTGGTGTCCCTCCAGTCGGTCAACTATCCCCACTACTACCTGCGGCACCAGAACTTCCGCATCAAGCTGCAGAAGCTTCCCCGCAACGGCAGCAGCCTCTTCCGCAAGGACGCCACCTTCCACCTGAAGAAGGGCCTGGCAGACCGGTCCGAGTGGTCGTTCCGGTCCTTCAACTTCCCCGGCTACTACCTCCGGCACAGCGACTTCCACCTCTACATCTCGCCGAGGACGAGTCCCAACCTCGCCGCGGACGCGACGTTCGGCCTTCCCGTGCCCATCGACTGAGGCCATGACGCATTCCGGCCCGGAGCAGCGACGCGCAGGCTTCGCGAACGTGAGACGGCAGTGGGGTTCGATCGCAGGGCCCTGTCGATGCTCGCGCTCGCCTCGGCCTCCGTCGCGCTCCGGGTGGCGAAACCCGGCGACTGCGCCGGAGTTGTCCCCCGGCCCGCTTCGTGGAGCGCCCAGGAAGTCCGGGCGCGATCCGTGGCGGACTGTCCGGTCGCCGACCGTGCATGCTGCGATCCGTACCCAGTGGCTGGCCTCCGGAGATGCCATCGACGCTCACCGCCACGACCACCAGATCGTCTACGGGGGCCGGGGAGTGCTGGCCGTGACGACCAGCTCCGGCTCGTGGGCGGCGCCGCCCGGCGAGCCCGACGACTCCGGCGGCCCCGCCTTCCACCAGGGCAAGCAGGTCGGTGTCCTGTTCGGACCGGGCGAGTACAGCAGCGTCGCCGCGCACCGTGCCTGGATCAGGGCGTCACCGGGGTATGAGCCCCCACTGCCGACCGTCGTACGCCACAACTCCTCCGCCTCCGCGGGGAGTCAGGGTGTCGCCGCCGGGCACCTGCCAGGCGGGCAGCGCCTCTTCCGTGAACGGGCCGCGGCCTCCCTCGCCGACAGACTCCGACGCTGACCATCTCAGGCGAACTGGGAACACGCTCGCCGCGGCTCGTCAATCCCGTCGATCTGATCGCCTGGCGGCGCCTACTCTGTGCACATGGCTCATGCGAAGACTTCATACGTCTGCCTGCCTTGCCGGGCCTCGTACAAGCAGCCGCACAGCGGGGATCGACGGCGGGTCTGCCCGCAGTGTGCGCAACCGTTGATCCATGTGGGGTCGGCCTTCGCAGCGCCGCGGCGGCGGGACACCGAGGCGTGGCGGACGCTCTCGGTGCTGCTGAATGCGGGCGTGCGTTTCCACAAGAGCTGCTGCAGCGGGCCCGGCTACCGTCCCCGCACCCTGCGCGAGGTACGCGAGCGGATGGCGTACGCGCGGCGAACCGGCAGGCCCTTCGCCGAAGCACTCGTCCTGCGTGACCTGCCGTGATCGGGCACGACAGCCTGGCGCGACTCGTGACCCCGCCGACCGTACCCGTCGACGCCCGCGGGGACTGGGCCGCTGCCGAGACCGCACTCGGCGCTCGGCTGCCCGACGACTACAAATGGCTGGTCGATACATACGGTTGGGGAGAGTTCTGCGACTTCCTCTGCCTTCGGACTCCGTTCGGTACGAGCGAGCACAACGGCATCGAGTGGCAGCGCGGACACCTGACGGGATCGCCTGAACGGGACCGGGCACGCTATCCGTATCCACTGCACCCGGCACCGGGCGGACTGCTGCTCTGGGGCGCCACGATGGACGCCGACCGGCTGTGCTGGCTCACCGACGGACCCCCAGAAGCCTGGCAGGTCGTGGTGTGGAGCAGCGAGGGCTGGTACGAGACTCATCCCATGGATGCGGCCGGATTCATCGGACGCTGGGCCGTCGGAGACATCAGCTCCCGCTTGATCGCAGACATGGAGCCGGACCTGGCGCCGTGGTTCAACGCCTTCCGTCCCCGTGTCCACCGGTGCCTCCGCCTCTCCGAAGGCCCCCTCTCCCACCCCGAACGCCTGCGCGTCCTCCGCGAGGCGCTGGCTCCCACCACGGATCGGGGCGCGTGGCGGTCGGAGTACGACGAGACGGGGCAGGACCACTTCGCGACCATGGACACCGACTGGCTGCTCACCTACGACGTGTCTCGCCCCCACCAGCTCCGGATCGGCTACCCGCCCGAGGACACGGAACAGGTTCGCAAGCGCCTGCTCGCTGCCGTTCAGCTCATGGGATGCCAGGTTCTTGAGTTCACGACCGCAACCGGGACCCCCCTGCCGACCTGGGACGCGGCCACCGACGACGAGCAGTAGCCCGCATCAGCGGTGATCTCCACTGGGCCATCTGTTCCTCGTGGCCCGGGCGGACCTGGGCGAACAGGGAGAAGTTCTGGGCACGGTGGGCATAGGCGGTGGCGTCGGCCGGCATCTCCTTGACGGCGCCGCCCAGGGCGCGGATCTGGAAGAAGCTGATGTCCCTGCGGTCGAACAGGCTGGCCACGAGAGCGGCGGTGTAGGCGTCGACGTGGTCCACCAGCGCGGTGCGCCCACGCATCTGGGACTGGCCGTGGTGCGCGAGACGGCGGTGTCACTGCCCCGCTTCAGCTGCTCGGTGAGCGTGACCACACCGTCGTGGACGGCGACTTCGGAGATCCGTCGTGAGATGCCGTCACGGCGGGCGCCGACATCAGCCTGTCGGCGGAGTGCGCCCGGACCAGGTGAGCCATGGCTGACGGCGAGTCAGGCCAGATCTGTGGAACCGGCCTGAGGGCCCCTGTTCTGAGTGGTGTGTGCCGTATCACGCCACTCGAGGGCCGCCCAAGTTGTCTGTGTCACAGCGTAAATGTCCATTTGGCGTCCATGCTCGACAGGCACAGGGCGCAAGCGGCTCCCGAAGGGGAGCCCGTCAGCATGGGCGCGACGTTCCGAAGTGGCCCCATGGCACAGCCCTCGTGACGTTCCTCCTCGTTCCCGTGGAAAGGTGCCCGTCATGGCCGCTTACCTCTGTCCTCCTGCCGTGATACACGGTGAGCACGCCGTGGAGACCAGCCAGATCGTGGCGGAGGTGCGCGACCGGCACCCGCACGCGGCGTGGGCGCCGCGGATCGACGGCATCGCGGCCAGTACGGGCATCGAGAACCGTGGGTGGATGCTGCCGCTGGAGACCGCCGTCGCGCCCGGCAACGGCAGCGGCCTGCGGGCTGTCGGCATCGGGCCCGCGGAAAAGGCGCTGGAACGCGGTGGGTTCACCGAGCGGGACGTGGACCGCGTGATCGCCGCCCTCGAGGCGATACCCGCGCCGCAGACCGTCCAGGAGCGCACCGCGCCGGCCTGGGAGGCCGTGCAGTCCTACGGGGAGAATGCGGCGCGCGGGGCCCTGCAGATCGCCGGGCTGGACGCCGCGGACGTCGACTGCCTGATCACCAGTCACTCCACCACCCCGGCGCTGCCGGGTCTGGACATCGCCCTGGCCAACAGGCTTCCGCTCCGCAACGACGTGATACTGCTGCCGGCCACGCAGTGGGCCTGTGTCGCGGGGACCCGCTCCCTGGCCCTGGCGGCGGATCTCGTGGCGGCGGACCCCGACCGGGTGGTCCTGGTCGTGATCGCGGAGGCGCTGAGCACGACCTACCAGCCCGCGGACGACACCCTCGAGTCCCTGATCGTCCGGTTGCTGTTCGCGGACACCGCGGTCGCCGCGGTGGTCACGGGCCGCCCGCGGCGCGAGTCGGTGCTGCGGCTGGACGCCGCCTGGCACCACACCCTGCCAGGCACCCAAGACCTGCACCGCCTGGAAACGCGGTCGGACGGCACCCACTTCGTGATGGACCGGCGTGGGCCGCGCGCCGTACAGGAGACGGTCACCGCGATGTGGGAGTGGCTGCGCGTCCGCTACCAGGACGACCCTGACTCCTGGCACCCCGACGTGCTGCTCGCGCACCCCGGCGGGACCCGGGTGCTGGAGTACATGGAACAGACGATGCCCGACGCATGGCCGTCGGGGCTGCTGGACTACAGCCGGGACAGCTACACCAGCGGCAACCGCGGAGGCGCCGCCGTGTTCGACATCCTGAGGCGGGCGCACGACGCCGGGCAGAAGGCGGGCAGTCGCGCCGTCCTGTACGCGGCGGCACCGGGCCTCACCGCCACCGCCCTGGAAGGGGAGTGGGTGTAGTGCGAGCCCGCGCCACCCGTACGAGCAAACGGGCCGCCCGCATCACCGGTCACGCCACCGGTCACGCCACTGCTACCGCTGAGGGCGCCGTCCGTACCGCCGGCGGCGCCGGCTGACGCGCACGCCGCCCCCGCCGCGTCGCGCACGCCGCCCCTGCCCTCGCCGCACTCGCGTACGCCGGCCGTGCCGCGCCCGCCGGCCGGGTCAGCCGGCGACTTCCGCCCAGACGACCTTGCCGGTGTCCGTCCACCGCACCCCCCACCGGGTGGTGAGCCTGTGCACGATGTGCAGGCCACGCCCGCCGTCGTCGAGGAGGCCGCCCCGGCCCAGGCGCGGCCTGCCGTTGCCGGTGTCGCCCACCTCGCACAGCAGACCGGGACCGGCCCTGATCAGCCGTATCGTGATGGGACCGGCGGCAAAGCGCACCGCGTTCGTGACCAGCTCGCTGACCAGCAGCGGCACGTCGTCCCGGGTGTCACCCCTGGTCTGCCATTGCCGCAGCAGCGCGGAGACGTGCGCGCGGGCACGGGCGGGCGCGTCGTCGCGGGCGGGCAGCCGCCAGGTCGCGGTGTCCCCCTTGCGGTAGCCGATCATGCGCACGAGCAGCAGGGTCACGTCATCGCGCTGGCGCACGGGCGCCAGCGCGGAGACGACCTGCCGTGCGGCCTGCTGCAGGGTGTCCCAGGGGTGCACCGTGGACACGGCATCCGCCAGCCTGCTGATCCCCTCGTCGATCGACAGGGTCGGATCCTCCACCAGGCCGTCGGTGTAGAGGGCGAGCAGCGAGCCCGGGGGCGCCCCGAACGTGTACACGTCGAACGGCTCCCGCAGCGCGAACTCGGCGCCCAGGCCGGGGTGAGGGCTGAGCGCGACCGGGGCCGCCTGGCCGTTCGGAAGCACCAGGACCGGGGGGAGGTGGCCGGCGCTGGAGAGCGCCACGTCGTGGCTGACCGGGTCGTAGAGGGCGATGCAGCAGGTGGAGCCGAGGGCGCTGTAACCGGCCGCCAGCCCGGACTCCGCGTCGTCCAGCAGCGTCACGGTCTCGTCCAGGTGCTCCAGCACCTCGTCGGGCGCCAGCCCTGCGGACAGCAGCGCGCGGGCCTCCATGCTCAGCTGGCCCATGGTCGCCGCGGCTCCCAGGCCGTGCCCCACCACATCACCGACCACCAGCGCGGTACGGCCGTCCGGCAGCGGAAAGCTGTTCACCCAGTCGCCGCCGACGCCCGCGCTGTCGGGGGTGGCGGGCTGGTAGACGCTGGCGATCTCAATGGTGTGGCCGCCGGTCCGGGGCAGCAGCCGGCGCTGCAACGCCAGCACCTGCGTGTGCTCGCGCTGGTGCTGCCGGGCCAGGTCGACGTGATGGGCGGTCCTGGCCACCAGTTCCTGCAGGTCGAGCAACTCGCTGTCGTGGAAGGGGCAGTCCGCCCGCCGCCAGACCTCCGCCACGCCCAGCACGACGGGCGGCGTCCCGTCCAGGACCAGCGGTATGCACGCCACACTCGCCGACCGGTCACCGGGCACCAGGGCACGGATCACTCGCGGACTGCCGAGCAGCCGCTCGACCGCCTCCCGGTCGGGTATGACGATGGCCTGCGGGGCGTCGTCCCGCCGTACGGCCTGCGCCAGCAGGCGACTCGCGTCGCTCGGAAGATCGTCACCCGGAGTCACGTAACCCTCGGGCCACGCCCGGTCCGGTACCAGGGCGGCGCGCCGTAGCCGGATGCGCCCCGGCGCCTGATCGGTGACTCCCTCGCCCGTCCACACGGCGAAATCGAGGTCGACGGCGGCAACGTCTCCCCAAGCCAGCAGGGACTCCGCCAGCGACTGTGCGGTCTCGCCGATGTCCAGCGAGGTGCCGATGGCGGTCTCGGCGGCGTACAGGTGCAGCCTCCTGGACATGGCGATCAGGGAGACGATCAATCCCTCCTGAGGCGCCGCGGCGGGCAGGATGCTCATCGAGACCACCAGCTCCGACCCGTCGCCGCGCCGCAGGCGCTGGATGCGGGCGACATGCGCCTCACCGGTCTCCAGGACCTGCCGCAACCGCCGTGTGACCGTCGGTACGTCCCCGGCGGGCAGGAGATCGGCGAAAGCACTCCCGGCCACGGCGTCCAGACCCGCGAACACGGCGGCGTCCAGATTCCGGCGGGTGATTCTCAGATCCCTGTCCAGGTTGACCACGCCGAGTATCTGATCATGACGTTCGGCTGCCGGATTGTCGGTGTCCGGTACGCGTCGGCGGGTGGTGCGGTCGCCCTGCGCAGGGGCAGGACCGGTGGTCGCTGCCGATCCGCCGCGCGGGATGTAGCGCCCCAGGGCACTGCTGACCAGGTCGAACGGCGATGAGGGCGAGGGCGAGGGCGTGGAGTCCATGGGGCTCTCTCAGCAGTCCCCGGCGCAGCGCCGGGGTCGTTACTCGGACCCGTGCGACCGGGCCCCGAGATCCCTGACCGCACACCTCATTCAATACCACCGGGGGTCGCTTCGCCCACACCAGCGGATCGCGCGGTGATCGCGCGGTGCACGCCGACAGCGAGGAATGCCGCGGCCGGTGGGGCCGTGCTCTCGAACCCGGGCCGGACGGTCCTGAAGGCGATGCCCGACCCAGTGGAGCCCACGGGTTTCCCACATGTGGCGGGGATCACGTCGGGGGGAAAACCTGCGGACCGGCTCGGGCGTCTAGCGGGTGTGAGATCAGTCAGGGCAGCGCTGCACGAGCTGGACGAGGAGCGTCTCGTCCGGCTGGTGGCACGAGGCGACCGTGCCGCGTTCGAGGAGTTGTACCGGCGTACGTCGCCGTGGCTGGCGGTGCGGCTGCGCCGCCGGTGTGTGGACGAGCAGATCGTCGCGGAGGTCATGCAGGAGACCTACCTGGCGGTGTGGCGCGCGGCGGGTGCGTTCGCCGGGGCCGCGGTCGGAGGGACGGCCACGGGTTGGCTGTGGACCATTGCGGCCCGCCGCCTGGTCGACGCGTTCCGGCGCAGGGCTCACCACGCGGAGCCGCCGCCGGCCGCCGCTGTGCCCGAGGCGGCGCCCGCCGCCGAGGAGGAGGCGCTCCGGGCGGCCGTCGGCGGTGAGGTCGGGGACGCGCTGCGGTGCCTCGCGCCGGAGCTGAGGCAGGTACTGCAGGCCATGGTGCTCGACGGGTTGTCCGTCCGGGAGACCGCGGTCCTGCTCGGGCTGCCCGAGGGCACGGTCAAGACCCGTGCCCGCCGGGCCCGGATCGCGATGCGGGAGGCGTTGGCATGAGTGTGGAACACGCGTCGATGCGGGTCATCGACGGATACGCGCGGGGCGGCGCGGACCTCGCCGCCGACGAGGTGTGGGCCGTGGAGGCCCATCTGGAGGCGTGCCGGGTGTGCCGTGACCGGCTGTCTGCCGCCGTCGGCGCCCAGGTGCCCGCCGTGGCGTCGCTGGTCGAGACGGTGTGGTCCGGCCTCGAACCCCACCTGGCCGCCACTGCCATGATGCCGCGCGGACGGCGCTGGTCGGCGCGGCTGTCGAGATGGATGACGCCCACGATGGTGCCGTGGCTCGCGATGGTCGTGGGCGTGACGCTGCTGGCCCTGCTGCTCGACCTGGTCGACACCGGCTCCGGCGAGGTGTCGCTGGTGCTGCTGCTCGCGCCGGTCCTGCCCGTGCTCGGTGTCGCGGCGTCCTGGTCGCGCGGTCTGGACCCGGCGTACGAGCTGACGGCCTCGGTGCCCAGGGCGGGGCTGTACCTGGTGCTGCGGCGCACCGCGTCCGTGCTCGGCGTGCTCGTCCCCGCGCTGTCGGTGGGCGGATGGGCGACGGGGGTCATGGTGGCTCAGTGGCTGTTGCCCTGCCTGGCCTTCACCGCGACGACCCTGGCGCTCGGCGGTGTCATCGGCGTGACCCGCGCCGCCGTCCTGCTGGCCGCCGTGTGGGCCGCCGTGATCGTGGCGCCGACCCTCGCCACCAGCCGTACGACCTTCGCGCTGCAGACCGGTGGCCTGCCCGCGTGGGGGCTGATCCTCGCACTCGGCATCGGTGTCGTGATCGCCCGCAGGGGCGCGTACTCCGTGCTGGGAGCCCATCGATGACCATCGGAAAGGACCATCACATGACGTCCGCGGTGAGCGCGGCCGAGATCGCGCCGACGGCCTACGCCTGGGAGATCCAGGCCACGGGCTTGAAGGTCAGGGCCGGCAGGAAACGCATGGCCGTCGACGGGCTCGACCTGTCGCTGGGCACCGGCGTACACGGCCTCCTCGGCCCCAACGGAGCGGGCAAGACCACCCTTATCCGGGCGCTGGCCACCGTGCTGCGCCCCACCGAGGGCAGTCTGGAACTGCTCGGCGAGTCCGTGGGCGGCCGAGGGGAGCACCGTGCGCTGCGCCGCCGGATCGGCTACCTGCCGCAGGAGTTCGGCTACTACAAGCGTTTCACGGTGCGCGAGTTCGTCGAGTACATGGCGTGGCTGAAGGAGGTGCCCAAGGCGGACATCCCCGCGGCGGTGCAGCGTGCCGTGGAGCGGGTGGGTCTGGCGGACCGGGCCGACGAGAAGATGAAGGCCCTGTCGGGCGGCATGGTGCGCAGGGTCGGCATCGCCCAGGCCATCGTCAACGACCCGTTGATCCTCCTGCTGGACGAGCCGACGGCCGGCCTGGACCCGGCGCAGCGGCTGCGCTTCCGCGAGCTGCTGCAGGAACTGGGCACGGACACCTGCGTGGTCGTCTCGACCCATCTGGTGGAGGACGTCGCCGCCGCCTGCACCGACGTGGTGCTCTTCGCCGAGGGCCGGCTGGTCTTCCAGGGCCCTCCGGACGAGCTGGCCTCGGTGGGCGGCCCGGAGCACGTGGGTGACAGCCCGCTGGAGCGCGGCTACTCGGCACTGCTGCTCAACCCCGGGCAGGGAAGGGGCACTTGGTGAACATCCGTGTCCTGCGCATCGAGCTGAGGCGCTCCGTCGCCCCGTGGGCCGGAGCCGTGGTCCTGGCGACGGCGCTGGCGTTCCTGTACCTGCTGAACGGCGCGTGGTGGACGGGGACCACGGCGTGGACGGCCCAGTGGACGTCCATGGCCCTGTGGACCCGCGCCCTGCTGTTCTACCTGTGGCCGCTCGCCGTGGGGCTCGGGGCGCTGCAGGGCCTGCGCGACCACCGCTCGAAGATGTCCGAGCTGCTGACGAGCACACCGCGGCCCGCCTGGCACCGCGCGGCCACGGGGGCCGGCACGACGGCGATCACGCTGGCCTCGGCCTTTGCGCTCCTCGTCCTCGTGGGTGGGGTCCAGGTGCTCGCCAACACCGAGTACATGCACCTCGGATGGCTGCCGATCTCTCTGGTGGGGGCACTGTCCCTCGTCTCGGGGGCCGTGCTGGGCATGGGGGCCGGGCGGGCCCTGCCGTACGTGCTCACCCCGCCCGCGCTGGCCATGGGCGCCTTCGTGTTCACGGCTCTCATGAACATGTCGTCGGGCCGGACGCAGACGACCACGGCGACGGGGTTCACGAGCACGGAACCGAACCGGGTCTCCCTGCTGTCACCGGCGGTGGACGAGGTGCGCGACGCGCTCGTCACGCTCTCCGCCTGGGTGCACGTCGGGCAGACGATCTGGCTGCTCGGCATGGCCGCGACCGGCTTCGCGCTGCTGGTCGCCGCGACTCCGCGCGCCCGGCTGACCGCCCTGACGCCCGTCCTGGCGGGCCTGGCGCTCGCCCTGCTCGTCCTCCCCTCCGACCCGGGCCGGATGTACGTCGTCGACGAGGCGGCCGCCGAGCTGGTGTGCGACGGCCCGGTGTGCGTGACGAAGACGCAGCAGGCACGACTCGCCGACCTTGCGGGTCCCGGCAAGGAGGCGCTGCGCCTGCTGCACGGCGCGCTGGGCAGTCAGGCGCCGGTCTCGGTCCGGGAGAACACCGCCGTACTGCCGGACGGCTCCACGCCGCAGTGGTCCCGCAAGACCGTGCTCTTCGACTTCGACGACGACATCATCGCCGCCGCGAAGGGCGAGGAGCTGACCTGGGCCCTGATCGCCGAAGGCATCGCGCCAGAGTGCACCCCCGTCGGCTGGAGCGGCTTCGGGGGAGATCTGTTCGCGCAGACCGTCGCGGTGGGCTGGGTGCTCGGGGACCTCAGGCCGCTTCCTGGCACACCGGCAAGTCTGCGCCGCGAGGTCGACGCCGAGACCCGCCCGGTGTGGAAGGAACTCGAGGCGCTTGCGCGGGCCGAGCAGCTCTCGCGGATCAACGCGATGCGCGCCGCCGCGTTTTCCTGCAAGGGCGACGCGTTCGACGCGCTGAACGGCGGTGCGTCCCGGTGAGGTGGCTGCCGCTGTACGCGCGTTCGCGTCAGGTACCCGTGTCGCTCGCCGCGGTGGTGATCAGCGCGGTGGCGGTGTGGGCATGCGCCCGGGACGGGGGCGAGGGGCCCGGTGATCCGCGGCTGCCCGTGCTCGTCCTCGCTACGGGGGCGATGGCAGCCTCGATCGGGCTGAGCGGGCAGGACCTCGCGCTGGACCGGACGGCCGCGATCCGCTGGGCGCCCCGCAGAGCGGCGCACGTGCTGCTCGCCGGTGTGGTCGTCGCCGCGGTGCTGCTGACAGTCCAGACAATGGGCGAGTCCATGGCCACCACCGCGTTCGTTGCCCGGGACAGTGCGGGCCTGACGGGACTGGTCGCCCTGGGCGCGACGCTCTCGGGCGGCCCGTACGCATGGACGCTGCCGTTCGCCTGGCTCTCGTTCTCGTTCTTCGCCCCGCCCCCGACGAGTGCGCCGATGCAGGTGGCGACCTGGATGCTGCTGCCGCCCGGCACGGCGGCGGGCACCTGGACGGCCCTGGTCCTCGCGGTCGCCGGCACCACGGCCTACGCCGTCGCGGGACCAAGACGGTAACCGGACCGGGCCACCGCATCGGGCCACGGCCGTGGTGCCGCGGTCCCGCCGCGGCGCTCACGAGGGCGGCGGCCACCAGCCGGCAAGCGTTGGACAGACCCGACCACAAGGGGACGGCGGCCGCGCTGCCCACGGCCTAAACCGCGCAGGCGGTGGGCATGCTCGGCCTGTACGCGGTCGGCACTCGTCCGGTGGCGGCAGTGATGTTCCCGGCCCTGACGGGCGGTGCGCTCGGGCCGGTATCCATGGTCACCCAGACCGCGATGCCGCACTGCGCGCCGGGCCGCACGGACATCGCCCTCGCGGCCAACTCCGGCGCCTGCAACGCCGGCATCGCGACCGGCGCCGCACTCGGGGCACTGGTCCTGCCGCTCGCCGGCGGGGCGCCTTCCTCGCCGGCGGGCCTGCACAGCCGCCCCCGCCCCGACGTTCAGCGCCCCCGGGCCGTGTCCACGTCGTCCAAGACGGCGCCGCCCACCGGACGCAGGCGCCGCTCCTGACTCACACCGAAGCCGCCGACTGGCTCACCGCCACGGCGGCCGGAAAGATCTGACCCCGAGTCGGACACCACCGACCCTGGGAAGGTCGGCCATCCCCGGAGCCCGGCCTATGGAGTCACTCCTTCGGCGGGCAGCAGCCGGGGGCGTCCGCCTCGGTGGTCCCAGGTGGTAGCGGGTGTGCTGTCCCGTGTCAGTGACGTTTCACTCGCTGACACGGGGGCCAGGTGATCATTGGGGCACCTGAGTGTGCCCTTCGGTCCCTGGTGCCGCGACCGTCGGGCGCGTATCCAGGGAGGGTTGCTGTTTCTGCGCGGGAAGAGGCCCTTTTTGCATGCTCGAGACGACGCCCGGACCCAGGCTGCCGGACGCGCCGGCACGCCGACCCGCTCATCCCGCGGTGGCGGCCGGACACCGCTGTCGGGCCTGATGGCGCTGCAGGCCGCCGCGGGGAACCGGGCCGTCGTCCAGATGCTCCGCCAGGCAGGAGCGGGAGGGCCGGCGGGGCGGGTTGGCGGGACGGGCCGGCTGCCTGCGGTGCAGCGTTCGACGGTGCAGGACGTCCTGCACACGTCTGGCCGTCCGCTGGACGCTGCGGTGCGCTCCGAGATGGAGGGCCGGATGGGCGCCGAGTTCTCCGACGTCCGCATCCATGACGACAGCGCCGCTCGCGCTTCCGCCGCCGAGGTCGGCGCTCGCGCCTACACCTCGGGCAGCCATGTCGTCATCGGGGAGGGCGGCGGTGACCGGCACACCCTGGCCCACGAACTCACCCATGTCCTCCAGCAGCGCAAGGGGCCCGTCGCGGGCGCCGACAACGGCTCCGGGCTCAGGGTTTCCGACCCCTCCGACCGGTTCGAGCGTGAGGCCGAGGCCAACGCCGTTCGGGTGATGCGCAGTGCGGTGAGCGCTGACGGTCCCGCCACGGCTGCGGGCGAGCGGGCCGAGGAGCACGCGCACCGGCCCGGTGGCGAGCACGGCCACCGGGACGAGCACAGCCACGGGGACGAGTGCGGCCATGGCGCGGGCCCGCAGGCCGGGGGTCCCGTGCTGCAGCGGGCGGCGGTCTTCCAGCCGTTCACCAACATGACGCCCTCCGCCGGGACACTCGGCGCCACGCAGACCGACGCGCTGGTGGGGGCAGGCCTGGTGTACCCCGGCGGCGGCACCCTCGGCAACTGGCTGCACCTGGAGAGGATGCTCAGCAACAACGGGGGCGGCTCGGCGCCGGGCGAGCCGGCGGACATCACCACCATGAAGACCGCAGACGTCAACCTGGTGCGCGCCCAAGGGCAGCAGAACGTGGCCACGGCGATGCACGCGATCAACGGCGACTTCGTCGCGGGTGCCAACAACACGGCCTCGAACATCTTCATGGGCTCCGCCCGGTCCAACACCCAGGAGCACTTCAACAAGGTCGAACGGCCCATCCGTGCTTCGATGCAGAACGGCACCCATGGGCTCGCCGCAGGCTACGAGCAGTGGATCGCCGCCAACCCGCCGGTCAACCTCGGAGACGGCAAGATCGGCTGGGCCGCCCCGGGGCAGACCGTCCAGGGGACCCTGTCAAGCCCGGCCGCCCTGGCACCGTACGCGCAGGCGCACCCGAACGTCACCCACGTCCTGGACCCGGCGGCACCGCTGAACAACCCCGGCCTCAGGTGGCCCAAGGTAATCCACTACCGGGTCACCCCCAACTACACGTACAGCAGCAATCCCGCACAATGGCCCCAGTTCCTGAAGGACAACCTCCAGGCGGCCCAGGACCTCGTGGACGCGGAGATGGCCAAGCCGGCGAACCAGCAGGACCAGGCGGGACTGGCCAACGAGGTCGCGGCCATGAACATCCTGAGGCAGCGGGCGCACCAACTGTTCCCGGAGACGTTCACCTGCGCGGCGGACTACTACCTCGCCTCCTACAACCCGCAGGCCCCCTGGCACCACAGCCACGAGACAGACACGTACGACGCGGAGGCCTGAGGTGCCCATGCCCGACGACGAGCACGGCGACGAGCACGACAACGAGCGCGACGAGGAGTTCGGCACGGCACACGACGGGCGCGACGGCCCCCGACGGGCGGCGCGCCCAGGGGTCTTCCTCGCCTACGCGCCCGCAGACGCCGACCGGGCCGCCGCCCTGGACGGCCGACTGCGCGCCGACGGCGCCCGGACCGCACTGGACGAGTCCCGCGACCAGGACGACGGCCTGCCGGCCGAGCCGGTACTTCAGGAGCTGGGCGCCTGCGACCTGTTCCTCCTCCTGTGGTCCCGGGACGCGGCCGACGACCCCCACGTCCAGGAGCAGTACCGGTACGCGGCCTCGTTCGGCAAGCCGTGCCTGGTCTGGCCACTCGACACGACGGCCCCGCCTCCCGGGCAGGGCCGGGTGGAGCAGCTTCCACCCGGCAGCGACGACCAGGAGGCGGGCGCCGCGGTCCACCGCCTCCTGGGCGCCCCGCCCGCCGACCCGCGATCCGGTGACGGCTCCGGGCGGGCCCCGGCGACGGTCGGGGCCGTGGAGTCCGGTCACTGGAGGATCGAGAGCGACGCCCAGCACGGAGAGTCCCTGGAGGTGGAGCTCGCCCCCTCGGCGGACGCGGCGGTGCCGGACGACTCCGTCGAAGGCGGCCACCTCACAGGCACCCACCGACGAGCAGGCATGCAGGGCAGGGTCACCGGCCGCTGGTGGTTCTCCCGCACGGAGGGCCTACTCGACCTGGAGCTGGAATCCTCCTTCGGGCTGCGCCCGGTGCGCGAGCTGCGGCGTCTCCAGCTCCTGGGCGGCGACGACCGCTCCCTCACCGCCGAGGATCTGCACGGCATTGCCGACCCGCGGCACTACCGGCTCACCCTTGAACGGCCCTGCTGAGGCCCGCCGGTAGCGGTCGGCCGGGGTGGGCGGGCAACGGTCCATGGGGTGCCTGCGCCCGGCGGGTCGGGCCGCGCCGTGGCCGACCGCGAACACGCCACGCCCCCGACCGCCGGACCCTGTGCGGCCCGCTTCGCCGTCATGTCGCCCGCGGCGAGCAGCGGGATCTCCCGGCGAGCCGCCGCTCGCGCCGCACGAGGGAACCGGTTCGCTGCGGATCATCGTGAAACCTCGGGCGGACTCGGGGTCAGGACGCCGAACACGTGGCCGTCACCGAAGGCGTGCCCGCCGCAGCAGGCGTGCTCGCGAGGAAGCCGAAGGCAGCGCTCGCCCCCGCCGCCACCGTGCCGTTCCACCCGGCGTTGCGCACCGTCGTCCCGGTCAGCGCACCGTTCCAGACCTGGGTGAGCTGGCTGCCCGTCGGGAGTGCGAGGGTCACCGCCCAGGACGAGATCGACGCCGTGGACGAGGTGTTGGTGACCGTCACCTCACCCTGGTAGCCGCCCTGCCACACCGACACCGCCCGGAAGGTCGCCGAACAGCCACCGTTCCCGGGGTCTCCGGGATCCCCCGGGTCGCCCGGGGTGAGCAGGGCGGACAGCGCCGGGTACCAGCGGGCCGCCATCTTGGCATCGCCGGAAGCGTTGGGGTGGACGCCGTCGTAGGTGTCGGCGGCCGAGTCGAAGCCCGTCCACTGGTCGACGACGGTGACCGGCGACTGCGCGGTGGTGATGCCCTGCGCCCAGGCCGGAATGCGCTGGTTGAAGGCCACCGTACGAGCGGCGCACTCGGCACAGCTGCTCGGGTTGATCGGGATGAGCTGGGCGACCAGCACCTTCATCGCCGGGTTGCTGGCGCGCATCTGGCCGACCAGCTTGGTGTACGCGGCGAGGATGGTGTCCGGCGCGATGCTGCTCCATACGTCATTGGTGCCGAAGTGCATGACAACGATGTCCGGCAGGGTCGCAGCCAACCAGCCGGGCAGCAGGTTCTGGTCGGCGGTGGCGGTGGCCTGGAAGCCGCCGTGGCCTTCGTTGTCGGCGTCGTGAGTGAGGGCGCAGCTCTGGGCGTTCAGTGTGCCGACGAAGTCGATGTCGGTGTAACCGGCGTTCTGCAACTGGTTCCACAGGAGGGAGCGCCAGCAGCCCGGGGAGCCGGTGATGGAGTCGCCGAGCGGCATGATCCGTACCGGGGTCACGGCGGCGGCGGACGGGGCGCCGGCCAGGCCGAGGCCGGCGGCGAAGGCGAGCAGGGCGGCCAGGAGAGTGGCGAGGAGGGCGTGGTGTCTGCTGCGCACGGGGTGTCCTTCCCGAAGTGGGGCGGGAGTGGGAGTGCGGTACACGCTTAGGCAGATATGGGAGCGCTCCCATATCTGCGCCTTGTTCATCAAGCCACCGTTGTCACTGGCACGTCAATAACCCGGGCGGACTCGGACCAAGTCCGTCACGGCGCGAAGAGCGCCGCCCCCTCGGCCTCCGCGATCTCCCCCGAGTCGCCGGGGTCCGGCGCGGGCTCTGGTCCTTGCCGACGAGCGGTGCACGGAGGCCCTCCACCAGGTCCGAGTGCCGGACGAGGTCGCAGGCGACCTGGTAGCCCTGCGCCAACACCGCCTCCTGCGGTGCCGAGGACGGGGCCATGGGGGACGAGGAGGCAGGGAACGGCACCGCGCCGGAGCCAGGAGCAGGTACCGAGCAGGGCCACCCTGATGATCAAGGACCGCGGAGCGGAACCCACGTGAGCGAGCCTCCGGGTGTGCGAGCACGCCCGATGGAGCCGCACCCGCAGAACAGGCCGAGTCGGCGACCCGTGCGGCCCCATGGGCTCTCTGGCCCCCGGTGGGCGGGCGGATCAGCGCAGTCCGGCGAAGAGGTCGCTCTCGGGCACGGCCGCGCCGGTGGTGTCCTGGACACGTACGAAGGTCTCGACGCCCATCAACTCGGTGAACCTCTCCTGGCCCATCCTGAGGAAGAAGATGTTCTCGCCCTGGCTGGCGTGCGCGGCCAGCGCGTCGAACTTCTGGCCGCCGAAAGCGGTGGTGTCCACCCAGGTGGTGATCTCCTCGTCGGGGAGCCCGATCTCGGCCAACGCGGCGGCCTCAGCGGGATCCGGCTCCTGCCCGTCCGCCCCGAACTCGCGCATGACCTCCCCGAACCGCTGCATCATCGAGCGGGGCGCCGTCGTCCAGTACACCTTCGGTGTCGGCGCGGTCATCGCCAGCGCCGCCATCGTGATGCGGTTGGCCTGGATGTGGTCGGGGTGGCCATAGAAGCCGTTCTCGTCGTAGGTGACGACCACATCGGGCTGGTAGCGCCGCAAGAGTTCCGCGAGTCGGGCAGCGCCCTCCTCCACGGGTGTCTGCCAGAAGGAGCCGGGGGCGTCATTGGTCGGCCAGCCCATCATCCCGGAGTCGGCGTAGTCCAGCATCTCCAGATGACTGATCTTCAGGACTTCGCAGCTTGCCTCGAGTTCTTCACGCCGCATCAAGGCGACGGCCGCCGGATCGTGCCCGGGATCGCCCGGCTTGACACCTCCCGGTCCGTCACCGCAACCGCCGTCGGTACACGTCACAAGGACCGTGCGAATGCCCTCCGCCGCGTACCGGGCGAGGACACCTCCTGTTCCAGTCGCCTCATCGTCGGGGTGGGCGTGTACCGCCATGAGCGTCAAGGGCCGGTCATTCATGAAACATCCTCCTGTGTGAAAAGGCCTCGGTCTGAGTCCGCGGCGGGCGTATGAGCGGTCGCCTCTCAACATCACCACGATTCTGGAGGCAGTCCAGCGCGAACTCGACGAGGGCCCCCTCCGTGGCCTGGACGTGCGCCAGCGTTGGTCCGGCTGTCCCGACAAACTGCCCGAGGACCTCGTCCATTCCCTCAGGCGCGAAGAACACCGCACCCGCAACCGCACCGGACTGACACTCGCTGTCTGCATCAACGACGGCGGCCCCGACGAGATCACCCGGACCGCCGCGGCACTCGCCCAGGCAGCTTGACGAAGCGGGGATTTGCCCCCTGGGCGAGGGTCTACCGCACGGCCGACGGCGCACGCCGCAAGTGCCTGCAGTTCGCCGTCGTGCCCTGGGCGCCCTGGACCACCGCTCCAAGGAAGCAGGCCGCCACGACCGGCGGCATCGTCATCGACACCCGGGCGCGAATCGGATGCACCGCAGCCCCGGGCACCACCGACGACCCGCGGCTGCGGCCCGTCACCCAGGGCCTGCCGCCCGCCTACGCGGCACGGCTCTTCGACGCACATGCCGTCGCCGGAGCCGCGAGCCCACTTTGTTCTGCCTGGGCCAGTGCGTGATGGAGGACCGGTCCTGGCTCCGGGCTTCGGGACTCCGCCCGCCGGGTGAGGCACCCCGCTCTCTGCGCCTGGCCGACACGTAGGCTGGCCCTGGACTCGGTGTTCACGTGTCTGGTGGCGCTCATACAACCCGACGACCGCGAGTCCCGGTGGGGCCCAGGTTCGCCGACGAACGCGGTCGGCCGGACGACGGAAGAAGGAGGCGGCGTCGGATGGGCGGAGATGTTCTGCGCTGGAGCGGATACCGCAGCATGCCGTGGAAGAACGGCGGCGGTACGACCCGGGAGGTCGCGTCGGGAACCCTGCAAGCGCCCCTGGCCCCGGCGGAGCCCGAGGACGGCTTCGACTGGCGGGTGAGTGTCGCGGACGTGGACGCGGGAGGCTCCTTCTCTTCCTTTCCCGGGATCGACCGCGTGATCACCCTGGTCGAGGGCGAAGGCATGGTGCTGACCGTGGACGGGACCCCGCATCCGGTCGGACCGTTGAGCCCCTTCGCCTTCTCCGGCGACGCGGCGACGGACTGTCGGCTGGAGGCGGGCGCGGTGCGCGATATGAATGTGATGACCCGCAGGGGCCGGGCGACGGCACAAGTGCAGATCGTCACCGTCGCCGCCGCACGGGGAGCGGAGATGGCGTGCGCCGCGGGCGAGACCCTACTCGTCATGGCGGTCACCGAGGGGATCGCCGTAGGCGGACCGGACGGGCGGGAGACAGCGCTCGGCCGTTTCGACTGCGTACCGCACGAAGGCCCGCGGGCACTGACTCTACGGGGCGACGGCACGGTGGCCGAGATCAGGATCACCGCGGCGCGCTGATGCCGGGAGCCGGCGCCCGCCCAGTCGTCTTCGTGCTCGCGCGTCCACTCATTTCCTCCCCGGGCCCGACCGGCAAGTCCCCCTTCGGTCTTTCTCACCCACGTGGAAGTCCTGCCGGAGGGCGAAGTCCTGAGCTGCCTTCAGACCTCAGCCCGAGCAGCCTGCCCGTTGACGAGGCTCGTGGCGGATCGCTCCGGAAGTCGACCAGCGGTATTCCGCATGGCGGAGAAGACGGTCTGGGCGGGACGCCGCTCTGCGCAACTGGCCGATTGAAGCACTCAGTCACACGGAACCTTGAGCCGAAGCACGAAAGTTGTCACATAGGCAGGCTTGTTGTCGCTGTGACTGGTTCGGCGAGCGTTCACTCGGCCAGTTGAGCGCTGGCGCCGGTTGAGGCGGCGGGGAACTGTCAGTGGCTGGTGGCAGGATCGCCGCTATGGTCTTCGTACGTACTACTCCGCCGCGGCCGGTCGACGTCACCGAAGTCTTTCCTGAGCTGGCTCCGTTGGGGCGAGCTGCCATTCGGCTGCACCCTCGTGCCGGGTCGCCTTCGGTGTGGGAGAGCTCGGTCGGGGGGCCGTTGCTGTGGCCGGCTGAGGAGCCATGGCCGCACTGCGAAAGCTCGCACCCGGGCACCGGAGTGTGCCAGTCACCGGCAGAAGTGCGGCTCGAGAGGCGCAGGCGGGCCCGGCTGCACCGCGATCCCCATGGTCCTCAGTACACGCCTGAGGAGGCGGCGATCAAGGAGCGCAACGACGCGACGTTCATGGAGCGACTCGAGGCAGGCCCTCCGTGGCCCGCGGAGTGCCCGGTCCCCATGCTGCCTGTGGCCCAGCTGTATGTGCGCGACGTACCCCTGTTGCGGCCGCCCGGACAGGCGGACCTGCTCCAGGTGCTGTGGTGCCCTTACGACCACGAGCCGTATGCCAAGCCTTCGACCGCACTGTTCTGGCGGTCCGCCGCGGGGGTCGGCGAGGTCCTCGCCGTACCGCCGGAACCGTATGAGGCGGACTGGGAAGGCTATGTGCCGGAGCCGTGTCTGCTGGCGCCGGAACAGATCACCGAGTACCCCAGCAGCCTCGATCTGAGCGCAGAGATGCGGCAGTCGCTGAAGGACTGGAGCACATGGCAGGCAGCTGACGTCGGCGTGGACAGCTCGCACGCGGACTATCCGGAGGCGTTCTATGACCGTGAGCTGGCTGACGCTCCCGGCTGGAAGGTCGGCGGCTGGCCCCCGTGGGGCCGCACCGACCCCTATCCCCGGTTCTGCGCTGTCTGCGACGCTCAGATGGTCCCGCTGCTGACCATCGCCTCCTTCGAATGGGACGGCGGTACGCACGGCTGGGCACCGTACGAGGATCAAGCCGCCGCGTTTTCCGCCGGTCACGTCGCCGGCCGGAACCCCGCGCAGCCGACCGCGGTCGAAGTCGGCAGCACCGACAATCTGCAGCTCTATGTCTGCCCGGCATCTCCGGAGCATCCGCACACCGACCTGATCCAGTGAGCTGTCGCTGAGCCCTCTTTCGCGAGGCCGCACACACCGCAACAGCCCTGTGCGGGGCTCTGGTCCGGGCGGCCGCTGTACTGGTTCAGCTTCTGGGCGAAGCCGATCGGCGAGCTGGAACCGCTCGGAACATGCGGTTCGGTATTTGCGGAGGTTCTTGTCCCAGATCTGGTGCCGTGACGGTGCGATGCCGGTGGACCTGGGGGATCCCCGCGCATGCTCGTGCGTCGATGGGGGCCGCGCTGGAGTGGTAGAGACGGTTGTCCGTCTCCTCGACAACGGCCAGACGCCGGGTTGACCGCTGCAGCCAGCGAGCAGGATGAGCTCCTTGAAGTACTGCCGGGCATCGTGCTCGGGGCCGGGGCCGGCTTCCCCGACCCGACTGGGCCCTCTTGCTCTATGTGGCTGGTCGTTTTCGACGTGGACACCGGCCCGTTGCCGCGATCGGCTCGCCCTCAGGCAGCGCCGGGGTCATGCCCTGCTTCGTCGTCTTCGTACCCACGGATCGCTGCGACCTTGGCCGCGGACGCCGAGGCCGTGTCGAACCGGTAGCCCAGCCGCTCGCGGGCAAGACGACGTGCGAGTTCCAGTCCGACCACACGCTGCCCGAAGCAGAGGACCTGGGCGTCGTTGGAGAGTACGGCTCGCTCCACGGAGAAGCTGTCGTGGGCGGTCACGGCCCGGATGCCCGGTACTTTGTTGGCGGAGATGGCCATTCCCAGGCCGGTGCCGCACACGAGGAGCGCCCGTTCGGCTCTGCCTTCCGCGATGAGTCGAGCGGCGGTGACCGCAACATGCGGGTAGGCGGTCGTCTCCCCGATGCCCACCCCCACGTCGATGACTTCGATGACACGCTCGTCGGTCTGCAGGTCGGCCTTGAGGGTCTCCTTGTAGTCCAGTCCCGCGTCGTCGCAGCCGACGACCACCCGGATGGGCTGTGTTCGTGCTGTCATCCGACCTGCTCCTTCGTCATGGCGGAGAGAACGGACCGGGCGCACAAGGCGTACGAGATCGCGCCGGCGTCGGGGGTGCCGATGCTGCGGGCCGCAAGGGGGCGTGCCCGGCCGACCCTCGGCAGCAGCTCGGCGGTGGCCAGAGCAGCGGCCTGCGCCACGTCCACCGCTTCACTCCACGCGGTGTGAAGGTCCGCGCCACCGCGGAGGGAAGCCTCCAGCGCGTCGGCGAAGGGCACGGCCGCATCGAGCAGCGTTTTGTCTCCCGGGGCGGCCTTGCCGAGTGCGGCGACGGCCTCGAGTCCCGCCCGTACGGCAACGGCGACGTCCTTGGCCGTGACCGTGGGCGCGCTGTCGGTCAGGCAGGCCCCTGCGGCGCACAGCCCGGCGCCCGGACGCCCGAGAGCACCAGGGCCGAAGACGCACGGTCGATAACCCTGCTCATCACGGCGTTGATCGCCCAGCAACTCGCTGTCGCGCTCATGTCCGCGGGGTGGACGTACTCCGGGCCCCGATCAGCCCAGGCTGCGGCCGTCGGCGGAATCACCCCTCCGCCGGCGGCCGCAGCGTCGCCGGAGCACAGAGAGGCTCCGCCGATGCTGCGCCCGGCACGCCTCCGAACCCTGTCGACCACCGTCCCGCATGGGGAGCTTCCCATTTCCACCGCATTCTCTCCGCCCCGACCTCGGCTTCCGATACCCCCGCCGGTTGTCGTCGTCCGTCGGCGTCGGCGTCGGCGCCGGCGTCGGCGCCGACGCCGACCGGGCCTTGCGCTCCTTCCCGCCCTGCTGTCCGTCATGCTCGGACTGTGGGGTGTCCGGCGGCAGGGCAGTGTCTGGCGTGAGGAGGCAGTCACGTACGACATGGCCCACCGGACCCTCCCGGAGCTGTGGGCCACGGTCGCGCACGTGGATCTCGTCCACGCGGCCTACTGCCTGCTGATGCACGGCCTGTTCCATGTCTTCGGCTCGGCGGACCCGCTGCTGGTGATGCGCCCGCCGTGGCGACGCCCGCCGCGGCCGTCGCCACGGCGGGCGTCACCGTCCTCGGCCGACGGCTCGTCGGCCCGCGCGCAGGGGTCGCGGCGGGCGCACTGTTCGCGGTGGCGCCGCAGATACAGCGCTTCGCGCAGGAGGGCCGCTCCTACACCCTGGTCACGGCGTGCGTCGTCTGGGCGACCTACCTCCTGATACGCGCGATCCGCAGCCGGTCCGCGTGGACGTGGAGCGGATACGCGGTGCTGATGCTGACGGCGGCGATCCTGCACGAGTTCGCGATCCTGGCGCTGGTCGCGCATGCGTGGGCGGTGCCCCGTGACGCGCGCCGACCCTGGGCCGTCGCCGCGTTCGTCGCCGTCGCCGGGGTCGCACCGCTGGCGCTGCTCAGCACGGGCCAGACGGCGCAGGTGGCCTGGATCGGCATGGACGTCGGCGGGCTGGCCTGGTTCCTGGGCTCGGGCACGGTCGCCGCGCTGTGCGCCCGTCGGCTGCTGCGCCGCAGGGCCACAGGCCCCGGGACCGGGACCGGGGGCGACTCCGGTGAGGTCCTGCTGGTCCGGGTCGCGCTGCCCCTGGCCGTACTGCCCGGCGCCATCCTCCTGCTGGCCTCGCTCGTCCACCCCCTGTTCGAGGACCGCTACGTCCTCTACAGCATCGTGGGACAGGCGCTGCTGGCCGGCGCGGCCCTCGACCGGATCCTGCGCGGCCGAGGCCGGAAGAAGCCCGTGCTCGTCGCGGTCGCTCTCGCGCTGCTCGCCGTGGCGGCGTACTCCCCGCATCTGCGCGCACCGGACAGCCGCCGTGACGACGCCACCGCCATCTCCCAGGCCGTACGGCGACTGGAGGGGTGTCCCCAGGTCGGCCCGGGGCGGCGGGCTGCTCCTGGCGCGGCCGACGCTCGGGGCCACATGCTCTTGGAACACCGTGCCGCGGCTTGAGCCTGCAAAACGTGCGACGGCACCGTCAGCCCTTGATCGCCCCGGTGAGCACACCGGTCCTGAAATGCTTCTGCAGGAAGGGATAGACGACGAGCAGGGGGACGAGGGTCAGTACGACCACGGCCATCTGCAATGACAGCGGAGCGGTCTCGGCGTGGACGTTGCCGAATCCGCTGTTGACGGAGCCCGGCAAGCCGTTGCCGCGGTTCACGTAGGTGAGCAGCACGTACTGCAGGGGCCACTTCTGGCTCTCCGTAGGCATGTAGAGCATGACGTTGAAGAAGGCGTTCCAGTAGCCGACGGCGTAGAAGAGCGTGATGACCGCGGTGACGGCGCGGGACGTGGGCAGGACCACCGACCACAGGATCCGCCAGTCACCGGCCCCGTCCAGCCGGGCGGCGTCGATGAGTTCCGCCGACGTGTCGGCGTAGAACGACCGCAGTACGAGGATGTTGAAGACCGACACAGCGCTGGGCAGGATGAGGGCCCAGTAGCGGCCGTAGCCGCCCAGACCGGTGACCACCAGGAAGGTGGGGATCAGGCCGCCGCTGACGAACATGGTGGTGACCAGCAGCGTCAGGATCGGCCGGTGTCCGTAGGAGCGGGCGCGGGACAGCCCGTAGGCGCACAGCACGGAGACCGCCATCGAGACGCCTGTTCCCACGAGGGTGATGCCCAGGCTGACCAGCACGGCGGTGCGCACGGTGGGATCGGCGAGCATCTCCCGGTAGGCGGAGGCGGTGAGTCCGTCGGGCCAGATCACCAGGCCGCCGGCCCGGTTGACGGCGGCCTGGGTGGAGAAGCTGGTGACCACGATGATCCACAGCGGTACCAGGACGACTGCGGTGACCAGAGTGAGAGCGGCGCTCTTGCCCGTGGTGGTGGCGGGTGACGGTTGCTCGTCCCAGACCGGGCGTTTGTCGTTGCGACGCTGTCGCAGCGGAACGGCAGTGCTCATCTGCGGTACAACCCGTCCTCTCCGAAGAGGTGCGCGAGCTTGTTCGCGCCCCAGATCAGCAACAGCGAGATGACGCTCTTGAAGAGCCCCGCCGCGGCTCCGTAGCCGTAGTTGTTCGTGGCGATGCCGTAGTAGAAGGAGAAGGTGTCCAGTACGTCCGCCGCGTTGTGGCCCACGGCCACGCGTTGGAGCAGGAGTTGCTCGAAGCCCACGGTGAGCGCGTTGCCCAGGCGCAGTACCAGCATCAGCACGATCACCCCGCGCATCCCGGGCAGGGTGATGTGCCACATGCGGCGCCAGCGACCGGCACCGTCCACGGCGGCGGCCTCGTACAGGTGGGTGTCGATCGCGGCGAGTGCGGCGAGGAAGACGATGACGCCCCAGCCCGCCTCCTTCCAGACGGCCTGGGCGGTGACCAGCAGGGCGAACGTGTTCGAGTCGGTCATGATGTCCCAGGTGCCGGCATCGTGCTGCCGCAGGAACTGGTTGAGCACGCCTGCGCCGCCGAGCATCTGCTGGAAGACCGTGATCGTCAGTACCCACGAGAAGAAGTGGGGGAGGTAGACGATGGACTGGATGAGGTTGCGCAGCCGTTCGCTGAGCACGGTGTTGAGCAGCAGGGCGAGCGCGATCGGTATCGGGAAGAAGAGGACCAGCTGGACGAGGCTGAGGTAGAGCGTGTTCTTCAGCGCCCCCCCAGAACAAGGGATCCTGGACGAGGGTGGTGAACTGCTCGAGCCCAGCCCATGGGCTGTGCCGGACACCGACCAGGGGGTCGTAGTACTGGAAGGCAGTGATCAGGCCGAACAGCGGCGCGTAGTTGAACGCCAGGAGCAGTACGACGGCCGGAATCGTCATGATGACCAGGGACTTGTCCCGGCGCAGCCGGATCCGCCAGTGGAGTCTGACGTGTGCCTGCGGTAGTTTCCTCGTCGTCTTCTTCTCGGTCTTGGGGTCGATGGTGGTGGTCACGTCTGCGCTGTCCTCACTGACCGGTGCCGTACTTCTCCAGGACGTTGGTCGTCAGCCAGTTCCTGAGCCGGTTGCCGCTGCTCTTCCACGCTGCGATGGCGTCCTGGACGTCGGAGACCTTCTGCTTGCCGTGGCAGCAGTCCTTGATCGTGTCCTCGACCGACTGCGCCGCGTCCGCGGTGGCCAGGGAGGCGGGCAGCGAGATGTTCATGTTCCAGAACACCGGCTTGTACAGGTACGTGACGTTGGCGGCCTGCCAGGCGGTGAAGTCCCTCGTCACCTGGTCGGCTCGGGGGTTGCTGACCACCTGTGGGCACGAGGCCAGGAACGAGTACGTCTGGGGCTGCACGTACTTCTTCCCCGCGTCGGTGAAGGTGGGGACCCCCTTCACCATGGTGTGGTGGACGCCCTCGACACCGAAGTTGACCATGGTGTACTCGGCCGAACCGTAGGGGGCGGCCAGGTAGTCGGTCACCGCCAGCAGTTCCTCGATCTGGTCCTTGCCGAGACTGCGGTTGAGATAGCTGATGACGCCCGTGGAGTTGCCCAGGAACAAGCTCGGCCTGGACGTGCAGTCGGCCGCGAGAACACCGAAGGCTCCGCGCCGGTAGTCCTTGTTCGCGGCCGAACCGGACTGCTGGTCGGCGAGGTTCCACGCTCCGGTGCCACCGCCGGATATGAGGACCTTCCCCGAATAGAAACGGGTGCTGGCGGAGGCTTCCTGCCCAGCGAGGGCGTCGGGGTGCATGGAGCCGGACCTGGCGAGTCTGTGGTGCCAGTCGAGGGCGTCGAGGAACTCCGGGGTCTCGTACTTGTTGATCAGCCTGCCGTTCTCGACCTTCCACTTGTTGGGCACACCCCAGAAGGGGAAGAGGTACGTCCACACGTCGTCGAACGCCCAGACCCCGCGTTTGGCGTCGGTCAGCTCCTTGCCCAGCGCGAACAGGTCGGCCGCCGAGGTGATCTGGTCGGCGGTGATGCCCTGGGCGTCCAGGACGTCGCGGCGGTAGAAGGTCGTGCCCGCGATGACGCAGCTGCTGGAGTAGGACGGGAGGCCGTAGATCCTGTTGCCCCAGGCGCCCGCCTGCCAGGCGCCGCTGGGGACGGCGGCGAGGTTCGGATACTTCTTGATCTTGTCGCCGGCCAGGTACGGGGTGAGGTCGGCGAGTTGCGCGCCGGCCAGGCCGCCCGTGTTGAAGCCGGAGTTCCACCAGGCGGGCAGCTGGATCCAGTCGGGCAGCTTCTTGGCCGAGGTCATCGTGGGGATGATGGTGAGGTAGTTGTTGCCGTCGGCGGGCTTGATCTTGAGGTCGGTGCCCAGAGCGTTGTTCATGGCCCGGTAGAAGGAGTTGCCGGGGGAGGGGACGGTTCCCCACAGCGGAGTGACCGCCGTGTAGCTGCCGCCCTTGCCCGGAACACCGACCACGGTCCGGGCCTGTCGGGCGGGATAGGTCAGGAAGCCGGGGTCGGTCGCGATGTCGGCGCCGCCGGCGACGGACGGGAGGTCGGCCCTGAGCGAGCTGTCGGGCACGAAGGACGGGAGCGCGGCCTTGAGCCCCTTCTTCGTGCTGGCTCCGCCGGTGCTCTGTCCACCGTCGCCGCACGCGGACAGCAGTGGCGTTATCGCGACGGTGCCGGCAACGGCCGCGGCTGTGCCGAGAAGAGTTCTGCGGTTTATGTCGGAAGTCATGGGTGGGCTGCTTTCACCGGTGGGATGTGCGGGGGGCCGGCCTGTCGTCGAAGCGCCTCGACGACGGGCCTGTCGGAAGGGCGGAACCGTGATGGCCGAGGTCAGCCGGTCGTTCCGGTGACGGTGCTGCCGGACTTGGTGACGTAGTACGTCGCTGAGTCGCCGCTCCAGAAGTGGAAGGTGAGCGTCACCCGGGAGTCGTCCTTGAGCGAGGTGAAGAACTCGGGCGTCAGCTTGATCGAGTCACTGGTGTATGCCGAGAAGGCGGTGTCCCACTGCTGGTAGGGAGTCCAGCTCGCCGGGCCCGCGTTGCTCCCGTCGTCGTACCTGGCTTCCATGGTCGCGAGCCTGTCCCCGCGGAACTGGGTGGGGATGCTCAGGCCGGTGGTGCTTCCCGAGGTGTTCGACAGGACGGGAGTGTCGTACGTGATCACGTCGATCCGCCACGGGACACCGCGGGAGAACCGGCCCTCCAGCGTCGCGTCGACCCCGTACGTCCGCTCGCCCGCCAAGTCGCCGAGTGTGGCCGCCGTCAGCGTGAGTTGGTTGCCGGAGACGGTGTAGTCCCGGCCTCGCACGAGGGTGCGGGAGCCGTGGCGCAGGCCCTGGAAGTCGGTGCCGTTGGTGTTCAGGGTGAGCGTCTGACTCGTGATGGCAGCCGACCTGGCGAGAAACACCATGTCGCTGGAAGCGGTTCCGGAACGTGTGGTCCAGCTCGACTTGATCTGGGCGAAGAGTTCCGGGTCCCGCCACTGCAGGGTGTTGCGGTTCAGGAACTGACCGGCGTCCCACAGCATGGTGGTGAGTCTCCGTCGGCGTGCGTAGTCGCCGAGGAACTCGAAGTACTTGAGCTGCTCACCGCGTTCGATGATGCCGGGGCGATTGTGGTCGTAGGCCAGCAGGGCGTACTCCCCGATGACGACCGGGATGCCGCGCGAGACGAAGGTGTCGTACGCGCGGTCGAAGGTGGCGGTGAGGTCCTGCTCCGAGGTGGCGTCGAACCGGGTGTAGCCGGCGATGTTCACGCTGAACGGCCACCAGCCGTAGAAGTGGATCGTCGTGGCGATCACGGGATCGCGCAGGGAGGTCAGTTCGGCGGCCAGCGCGTCGAGCCGGCCCTGGTCGGCGTTCGTGTACAGGGTGGGCAGCACGAGCAGTCGGGTGGCGTTCCTGTCACCGGAGTCGCGGACGACGGCGTGAAAGGCGCGGTTGAGTTCGGCGAGCAGCCGGTAGTTCTCGTCGTCGCTCGAAGTGCCGCTGAACGTCGGCTCGTTGATGCTTTCGAGGACGAGTGTGGACGGCTCGTCGCGGAACTCCGCCGCGATCTGGGTCCAGGTGGCGCGGTAGCGGGCGAGCACGGCGTCGTGATCCGTCGAGAGGTTGTTGACCCACATCCATGAGTCGTGGTGCATGTTGAGCGGCACGTACAGGCCTTCGGCCAGCGCCATGTCGGCGACCTGCCGGACTTTCGCCGTCCAGGCCGGGTCGATCGTGTAGTCAGGGGCGGCGCCTTGGTGGACGCCCCAGGTGACGGGCAGGCGGATGCTCTTGAACCCCTGCGACCTGACTTTCTTCAGCAGTGCCCTGGTCACGGGCGGGGTTGCCCCAGGACGTCTCGTCGGGGATGGCGTCGTAGGTGTTGCCCAGGTTCCAGCCGGGCTGCATGGCCGCCACCGGGCTGCGGGCGGCCGGGGCACTCGGCGGCGGGGCGGGCGGATCGTCGGCCTGCGCGGTGGCGGGTAACAGCGGGAGCAGGACGATCGCCAGGAGTAACGCCGTCAGTCTCCGCGGAGGTCGCGACGGGCGGTGCCGTCGTGTGAGGAATCGTGTCCGTCTCCTTGCCGTCGCGTGCACCTTCCGGTTGGGGCGGCGCAGACCCTGACGGGTCTCTGTCGGACGTGCCAGGCACATGAGGATCGGCCCTGTTGTAGCCGAGTCGTGCCTTGGTGAAGGAAACTTTCGCGCTGTGCGGCGGAGAAGTTAACATGAAGATGTGTCCGAGGCCACAGGTTCGTCGGCAAGAGATGCCGGATTGGCCGGGCATGCCCAGACGGCGCTGTTCAGCCGTCTCCCGCATCCGGCCCCGCCTGGTGCGGGCGATTCGAAGACCGGGAAGGCGACCTTGGCGGACGACGCGGCTGACGGACTGGCGGGCGAGGGCGGCGGGCGGGGCGACACGTCCCGGCCGGTGACCATCGCGTTCATCGCCGAGTCGGCGGGGGTGTCCGTCCCCACCGTGTCCAAGGTGATCAACGGAAAGTCCGGGGTCTCCGCGGACACCCGTGCCCGGGTCGAGGCGCTGGTCAACGAGCACGGCTACCGCAAACCCTCCGGGGCCAACAGGAACAACGTCGTGGAGCTCGTGTTCCGCGAGCTCCAGCACATGTGGGCGGTCGAGATCATCCGGGGCGTCGAGCGGGTGGCACGCCGGCACCGGGTCGGCCTCATGGTCTCCGAGTTCGGGCTGCACGACACTGCCGAGCCCACCTGGGACGACACCGTCTCCAGACGTCCCAACTGCGTCCTGTCCGTGGCCCAGCTCTCCCAGGCCGAGCGCGAGCAGCTGACGGCGAAGGGGATCCCGTTCGTCGTCTTCGGCCCCGCCACGGAACTGCCCGACGACGTCCCGTTCGTGGGCGCCACCAACTGGTCCGGCGGCCGGGCCGCGACCCGCCACCTCACCGACCTCGGACACCGCCGCATCGCCATGATCAGCGGCCCTGAGGACCAGCTGTACTGCTGCGCCCGGCTGGACGGATACCGCTCCGCGATGCAGGCCGCGGGCCTGCCGGCCGATCCGGAACTCGTCGTGCACGCCCCCCTCGCCCACGAGGACGGCCGCGCGGCGGCCCGTTCCCTGCTCGCCCTGCCCGAGCGCCCGACCGCGATCTTCACCGCCAACGACCTGCAGGCGCTGGGCGTCTACCAGGCGGCACGCGAGGCCGGCCTGCGGATCCCGGACGACCTGAGCGTCGTCGGCTTCGACGACCTGCCGGTCGTGGCCTGGGTGGACCCGCCCCTGACCACCGTCCACCAGCCCCTGACCGAGATGGCCGCGGCCGCCACCGAGCTGGCGCTCACGCTCGGCCGCGGAGAAGCGGCGCCCCAGGTCGGGTTGGAGATCGCGACGACCCTCACGGTCCGGGGCAGCACGGCTCCCCCCAAGGGCTGACCCTCACCGGCCACACGCTGCTCCACCCTTCATCAGATGCACGGACGCCCGCTGCCGACAGCCCGTCGGCAGCGGGCGCCTTGGTGCGCCTGGGGCTTCCCGCGAAGGGGGCGGGCTGCGCGACCGTTGACCACCGTGGGTCCCCTGGCCAACCTCGGCCAGGAAATCATCTGACCATGGAGAGCGAAAGTTTCGCTCCTCTCGTGTGGCTGGCAAAAGCCCGCGACTCGCCGGACCATGAACGCCGTCCCACTCCACCCGCCTCGGTCGCATCCCCTTGGAATAGCTCATGCGGAGGTTGGTCCACAGGTGTCGCGCCCGACTGACCGGGCTGGCCGCAGCGGTGTCACTGGCTGTGGCCGTCCCGGGCGTGGCTGTCACACCGTCGGCGGCGGCTCCTGCCGCGATCAGCGCCTCGGTGTCGGTCGACGCGGGTCGTGCGCTGGCGAGAATCCCGGCAACCGGTGTCGGCATGAACGTCGCGGTCTACGACGGCAACATGAACCACCCCGACGTCCCAGGGCTGCTGAAGGACGCCGGTACCGGGATGGTCCGCTACCCGGGCGGCAGTTACGCCGACGGTTACCACTGGCAGACACACACCGTCGAGGGCGGCTACGTCGCGCCCGACACGGACTTCGACACCTTCGTGGGCACGGTACGCGCCGCCGGCGCCCAGCCGATCATCACCGCCAACTACGGCTCGGGCACACCCGAGGAGGCGGCGGCCTGGGTGCGGTACGCCAACGTGACCAAGGGCTACGGGGTGAAGTACTGGGAGATCGGCAACGAGGTCTACGGCAACGGTCTCTACGGCGCCACCTGGGAAACCGACCACCACGCCAGTAAGACCGCCACGACGTACGCGGCCAACCTGGTCCAGTACGCCACCGCCATGAAGGCCGTCGACCCGTCCATCAGGATCGGTGCGGTGCTGACCACCCCGGGGGCCTGGCCGGACGGCATCACGGGACCAGGTGATGCGATGGACTGGAACCACACCGTCCTGTCGATCGCCGGATCGAAGATCGACTTCGTGATCGTGCACCACTACCCGATCGGCAACAGCCAGGCCGACCTGCTGAGCAAACCCCAGGCGGAGATCCCCGGCATGGCCGCCACCCTGCGCTCACTGATCAACCAGTACGCCGGGAGCAACGCGCCCAACGTCGGCATCGCGGTGACGGAGGCCAACGCCAACGCCTACAAGAACACGTCCCCCAACGGCCTGTTCGCGCCCGACGAGTATCTGACCTGGATGGAGAACGGCGCGTTCACCGTCGACTGGTGGAATCTGCACAACGGCACGGACTGCACTCACGTGACCACGGTCGAAGGCGCCACGGACTACGACGACGGAGGAATTCTGTCCAGCGGCGCCTCCTGCGAGCCGCCCCTCAACACGCCCTTCCCGCCGTACCACGGCACCCGGATGATCACCAAGCTGGGTGCGCCCGGCGACACGCTGGTCCGGGCCGCCGGCTCGACCCCCCTGGTCTCCGCGCATGCCGTTCGACGGGCCAACGGCGACCTCAGCGTCATGCTCATCAACAAGGACCCCGCCAACACCGCGACGGTCACCCTGTCGTACAGCGGGTTCAGCCCGTCCGCTGTCACCCCGACGGTGTACTCGTACCTGAAGAACGCCACTTCGATCGGCTCCGCGATGACGGGCAGCGCAACCCGCCAGTCGGTACCCGCCTACTCGATCGTGGTCGTCCAGCTCCGCCGCTGAACCGACCGTCCCGGCTCCGCCGGCGCCTCCCGCGCGTCACACCAGTGAAAGGACTCGATGAGGGTGTCGAGCAAGCCCGCGAAGGCCAACACCATCGACAACCCGGTGATCCCCGGCTTCCATCCCGACCCCTCCGTCTGCCGGGTGGGCGAGGACTACTACCTGGCCTGCTCCAGCTTCGAGTACTTCCCCGGGGTGCCCGTCTTCCACAGCCGGGACCTGGTGCACTGGGCCCAGATCGGCAACGCGCTCGACCGGCCGAGTCAGCTGCGCCTGCCGCTCGACGCGGCGTCCTCGGGAGGCGTCTACGCACCCACCCTCCGCCACCACGACGGCCGCTTCTGGCTGATCGTCACCAATGTGAGCGGGGACGGCAATCTGCTGTTCACCGCCACCGATCCGGCCGGCCCCTGGTCGGATCCCGTCCGCCTGCCCGGTGTGCAGGGCATCGACCCGGACCTCGCCTGGGACGAGGACGGCAACTGCTGGTGCACCACCGCCGGAGTCGCACAGATCCGCATCGATCCCCACACCGGGGAGACGTTCGGCCCGTCTCGTCGGCTCTGGTCCGGCGCCCCCGGCGCCAAGGCGCCTGAAGCACCGCACCTCTATCAGATCGGGGACTACTGGTACCTGCTCATCGCCGAGGGCGGCACCGAGCGGTGCCACGGCGTCTCCATCGCCCGCGGCCGTACGCCGACGGGCCCGTTCGAGCCGTGTCCGGCCAATCCGATCCTCACTCACCGGGGCACCGACCACCCCGTCCAGAACACCGGCCACGCCGACCTCGTGCAGGCGCCGGACGGCTCGTGGTGGATGGTGCTGCTCGGCGTGCGGCCGGGCGGCGGTACCCCGGGGTGGCACGTACTCGGCCGGGAGACGTTCCTGGCACCGGTCGACTGGGCCGACGGCTGGCCGGTCGTCGGCGAACTGTCGACCTCCCTGCCCGTCCCGAACTGGCCGCTACAACCGCAGGCCGCAGTGCCGGGCCGGGACGACTTCGACCTGCCCGCGCTGGCCCCGCACTGGATCTCGCTGCGGCACCGACCGCCGGAGGCGTGCACCACGAAGGAGAAGCCCGGCTGGCTCACTCTGCAGGCACGCGGCGGATCCCTCGATGACACCGACGTGACGTTCGTCGGCCGGCGGCAGCAGCACCTGTCATGCCGGGTGCGCGCCCTGGTCGACGTCGCGGACGGCCGCGGCGGTCTGGCCGTCCGCCTCGACGAGCAGCATCACTACGACATCGAGGCCTCGCCCGGGGAGGTGCAAGTGCGGGCCCGTATCGGCCCGTTGAGCACCGTCGTCACGTCCCGTCCGACGCCCCCCGGGCCTGTGGTCCTCCGCATCGAGGTGGCCGCCGTACACGCGGTGAACGATGCGCGCACCGGCCCGGACACCGTCACGATCGGCATCGAGGAGCCGGACGGCACCGTCGTCGAGCTTGCCTCACTGGACGGGAAGTACCTGGCCACCGAGGTCGCCGGCGGCTTCACCGGCCGGGTGATCGGCATGTTCGCCGGTGCCGGCTCCGTCCACTTCGACTGGTTCGAGTACGAGCCGGTCGATCGCTGACGCGGCCCGCACCAGGCCGGTGTTGCACTGTTCCGGGCCCGACAGGCGCGGCGTTCGCCCGTCGGGCCCCGAGCAGTCATGACCGCGGACCGCGCGGCGGACGGTCGGGGCCGTGGCGCATGCAGTGCGGACGGTCGGCCGCGGCCCCGATGATCGGCCGGCACCAACTTCGCCGCTCACCGAGCCGACTGTTCGCCAGGGCCTCCACTCAGGAGAAGTCGCTCTCCCGACTGCAGGAGTCCGGAAACGGCGACAGCGGATGGGTCAAACGCTCTGGTCGGGTGGCGGGGCCGGTAGAAGATGTCCTCGATGGGGCCTTCCTCGACGATCCGACCCCTCTCCATCACGATGGCGCGGTCGCAGGTGTCGGCCACCACTCCCAGGTCGTGGGTGATCAGGATGATCGCCATGCCGCGCTCGTCGCGCAGCGACCGGAGCAGATCGAGGATGCCTGCCTGCACGGTGACGTCGAGTGCCGTGGTGGGTTCGTCGGCGATCAGCACCTTCGGAGAGCCGGCCAGTGCCATGGCGATGACGGCCCGCTGCACCATTCCGCCGGACAGCTCGTGCGGGTGCCTGCGGACGACGTCGTCCGGATCGCGCAGGTGGACGCTGGTCAACAGTTCACGGACGCGTCGCCGGACGGCGTCCTTCCCGCCGGTCACCCCGCCGGTGCGCCGGACGACCTCGCAGAGTTGTGAGCCGATGGTGAAGCCTGCAGCGCATCCGCGGCAGGGAGATCGCCCTGGTGTCCCAGGAGCTTCACGGTGAACGCCGGTGACATCTTCGGTGCTGACGGAGTCGACGACCGTACGCGGGCCCTGGGCGGTGGCGAAGGCGATGGAGTAGTCGCGCACGGCGAGCACGCCGGCGTCCGGCGCCGTGTCCGATGTGTCGGCGGCGATCTGCCGGTTGCTCATGCCCTGGCCGCCAGCGCGGCCACCTCCAGCTTCCGACGCGTCAAGGGACTGAGGGCGGTGGCCGGAGCGGTCGGCCCGGCGCCGGCGTCCAGGGCATGGTCGATGGCGCGGCCGGGCCGTCGTGGCCGCGCCGACCGCGAGTGCCCTCTCGTACGCCCCCGGACCCAGTGCTCGACCGACTCTTCGCACTGCGTGTGGTACTCGGCCATCAGCGGACCGAACGCTGAAATGTCCGCACCCAGATCGCGCCACAACGTGTGCGCGGAGCCGAGCAGCCGTCCCGCTTGCTCGTACTCGCCATGGGAAGCGATGATCCAGGCGGGCGTCTTCAGCTCAGCGCGGCACTGAGCGGCTCGTTGAAACAGCGGCTCGTTGAAACCGCGCTCGATCTCGAGCGCGGCCTGGATCACCGCGAGGGCCTCCTTGCGGTCGCCACGACTCCAGGCGTCGCAGCGCAGCGTCCACATCGCGTGCGCGCGCCCACCGCTCATCGTGCGCCTCCGCCAAGGCCACCGCCTGCCGACGGTCTCCGCCACACGCGGATTCCCCAGGTGCATCTGCACCGCGGCCAACTGCAACCGCACGAACACCGTCGAGGCCTCCCCCTCGGCTGCCAAGTGAGCGGTGACCGCGTGCTCGAACAAGGGCGCCGCCTCCTCCGACCGTCCCTGGAACGCCGCCGATGAGCCGCGAAGGCTCATGACGTCCGCCCCCGCCTGGCGGCTGCCGCATCGTGCGCTGTGGATTCCGGATGCCGTCAGTAGACCAGCGCCGACGTCTCGGCGCAGGTCAGGGGAGGCGTGGCAGGACGTCCCGAGCCGAGTGGCTGAGGATGCGCAGGTCCTGCGTGAACCGTTCGAGGTCTTCGGCGGGGAGGGGGGCGACGAAGTAGCGTTGGATGTTCTCCAGGTGCACCTGAGAGGCGCGTACGGTCGTCTCCTCGCCCTGTGGGGTGAGCCGCACGAGCTTCGCGCGCCGGTCGTCGGGGGACTCGGTCCGCGCCACCAGGCCTACAGCCTCCATACGGTCCACCAGGCGGGTGGCGCCGCCTGTGGTCAGGACCTGTTCCTGGGCGATGGTCCGCATCGAAAGGCCTGGCAGGCCCGCCCGCCCCAGGATCAGCAGTACCTCGTACATCAGATGGCTGATCCCGCACTCCACTTCGAGGGCCCGCCCGAGGATGTACTCCAGCCGGTTGGCCGCCCCTTGCAGTCGTCCGAACGCCAGGATCAGCTCGTGATCCGCAGCCTCCTTCGCCGTCCTGACCCGCGCCTGCTCGCTCACGGCCTCGCCGCCCCTTTCGCCGTCCCGGGTATCACCGTACCGATCATGCCCGCGGCAAGCAGGGTGACGGCGGACGCTTCCTCTCCTCGTCGCGGAGGACGGAGATCTGGACCGGCCGGCTCGCGGGGTCTGGGAACGGTCCGAGCGTCGGACCAGCAGCAGGTGCAGAGGGTCCCAAGCGGTGGCAACGGCCTTCCCCTAGTGGATGGTGTCGGTCGCCGTGGTGATGGACGGGACAGGCTGGGTGGCCGGATCCTCGAACTCGAACTCTGCCCCGCGCTTGGGCTTGCGCCCACGTTTGTCCGCAGGCTGCGGCGGGGCGGGAAGCACAGGACACGGTCCGAACGCAGTCGGCCCAGTAGCTCCACCGGAAGGTCCGCGAGCAGGAAAGACAGGCCTCGTATGCGCATCTGGCCGCAACCAGTTGCTGACATCGACCGCCAGGACCAGCCGCCCCTCCGCCGTACAACGCGCCATGCTCGTGCCGGTGCTCAGGCGCCAGAGACAACTCGACCAGCGTCCTCACTGGACCGTCCGTACGCAACAAGGCGTTGCCCGGCTCGGAACGACGTATCGCTCCGCCTGGTCACACAGGTGTGGAACCCCGTCCGGAAGCATGACAGTTCGGCGAACGCACAGAATCGGACGAAGGCCGCTCTCATGTCCGGCACTCGGCCGAAGACATCAGCTCTCCCAGAACAGTCTTTCGTTCCTGTCAGGATCGGTGACGATCCGGCACCGGGCGTCGAGCCACATCGTGGCACGGTCGGTCAGGGTGTAGGCGGGCCAGTTCGGCACGCCCGCCGCCGTGGGGCGGCCCGTGTGGGCGAAGCCCGCCCACAGTTCGCTCATGTGCCGTGCGGTCGCCAGCCGTCCCGGCGATTGATCCGCGTTGAGGATGTAGTCGAGGTTCTTGTCGGTGTTGGCGAACTTGAGGTTGATGTCCGACGCGTGCGGTGAGCCGATGGGGAAGTCGGTGCCGGGCACCAGGGTCGGGCTCGGGTAGGCGAGCTGGTACATGAACACGGGCGCGGCGTGCTGTGCCCGTTTGGCCTCCGCGATCTTGATCGAGTCGCGCCAGATGGGCGAGGTGGTGATCGCGAAGTAGAGCTGTGCAGGCGTCGCTCCGGGCCGCGACGCCTGGAACGTCCGGATGATCCGGTCGAGCTCGACGCCCTGATACGTACTGCTCAGCCTGGCGCGCAGCCCTGCCTCGTCGACGCTGAAGATGTCGCGCGGCCCGAAGAGGCTGAAGAACACCGTCTCGTCACGGCAGGTGCCGCACATCAGCGGCTTGTCTGCCGAGAAGGGCGCGGCGCCGTCGGCGAAGGGGCGCCGCGGGACGACGGTGCCGTCGACGAAGGCGCCGAAGCCGGGGAGCGCGCCGGGGTCACCCCACGGCGGGGCACCGTTCGCGGCTTCGGACTGCTGGATCTCGAGCAGCCTCGCTGCCGGAATGTCATGGAGCCGGGGAATGTCCGTCGTGGTCAGTCCCAGTAACTCCAGCGTGCGTCTGGCCCGAGCGGTGGCACCGTCGCGGGTGGGGAAGCGCAGTGGCGCGGCGCTTTCGATCGAGGCCTTGTGGAACAGTGGCGCGGCGGCCGGCATGGTGTAGACAGCCGCGGTCTTGGCGCCGCCGCCACTCTCGCCCCAGACCATGATGTGCTGAGGGTGTTCCTGTTCGCCCCGGCCGTGATCACGCCGATCGTGACCGCGTACCTCTGGCGCAATCTGCTCGGTCCGGACGGCGCGGTCAACAGCCTGCTCGGGGCGGTGGGGTTGGACGACTGGCGGCAGGACTGGCTGGGGAGTCCGAGGCTTGCGCTGTGGGCGGTGGTCGGGGTGATCGTCTGGCAGTTCGCGGGCTACTCGATGGTGATCTTCCTGGCCGGGCTGCAGTCGGCGCCGAGGGAGGTCCACGAGGCGGCGGCCATCGACGGGGCGGGCCCGGGGCGCCGCTTCTGGTCGGTTACCCGGCCGCTGCTGGCCCCGGCCCTCACCATCAACCTGATGCTGTCGATCATCGGCGGTATCAAACTCTTCGACCAGGTCTACGCGTTGACGGGCGGCGGGCCGGGACACGCCACCGACACCATCTCGACCCTCATCTACAAGGACGCCTTCACGCTCGGCGAGTTCGGCTACAGCATCGCGCTCGCGGTCGTCCTCACGATCATCGTGGCGGTCGTCTCGACCGGACAGTTCGCTGTGCTGTCCCGCAACGAGAGGGCCGCATCGTGAGCCGCTACCGCCCGCGTACCCTCGCGCTGGAACTGGCGGTGATCGCCGCCGCCCTGGTCGTGGGCTTCCCGGTGTACGTCCTGGTCAACCTCGCCCTGCGGCCGGCGTCGGACACCTCGTCGCCGATCAGCCCGACCACCTCGCCCACCTTCGACAACTTCACACAGGCCTGACAACAGGGCTCGCTCGGCGGGGCGTTGGGCAACAGCGTGCTGGACCGCCTGCAGCGTCGTCATCGTGCTGGCCGTCTCGTCGCTCGCGGCGTACCCGCTGGCCCGCGTCACGGCCCGCTGGTCCCGCGGTACGTACCTGACGTTCCTCCTGGGCCTCGTCCTGCCCTTCCAGCTGGCCGCGCTGCCGCTGTACCAGACCATGCGCGACCTGGGACTCCTCGGCACCCCATGGGCCCTGGTCCTCTTCTACTCCGGCCTTCAGGTGCCGTTCACCGTCTTCCTCTACGTCGGCTTTCTGCGCGCTCTGCCCCGCGACTTCGAGGACGCGGCACTGATCGACGGCTGCACCCCGCTGCAGGGCTTCCGGTACGTGGTCCTGCCCCTGCTCAAACCCGTGACCGTGACCGCCCTCGTACTCAACGCGGTCGCCGTTTGGAACGACTTCTTCACCCCGCTGCTGTACCTCAGCGGCAGCGCCCAGCAGACCATGCCGGTCGCGATCGCCGGGTTCGTCGGCCAGTACGTCACCGACTGGAACCTCATCTTCGCCGCACTCGTGATCAGCATCCTGCCCGTCCTGCTCGTCTACTTCCTGCTGCAGCGCAGCATCATCAACGGCTTCGCGGGAGGGCTGCGCGGATGAACACGTGGCGTTCCCCGAGGGGGGCTTCATGAAGACACGCAAACTCCCGGTCCTGATCGCGACGTTGACGTCCGTGGCCGTGCTGGCCGCGTGCAGCGGCGGCACCAAGGCAGGCTCCGACGGCGGTTCGGGCGGTTCGAAGACCCTGACGATCGCCTCGGTCGACCAAGGCTCGGTCGAAGACGTCGTCAAGGCGTTCGAGAAGGCCAACCCCGGTGTCAAGGTCCGCTACACCACCAGCGGCGCCGACCAGTACCAGCAGCAGATCCGGACCCAGCTGTCCTCAAAGACGGCACCTGACGTGATGTCGGTCTGGCCCGGCAACGGCAACCCGGGCGCCACCTACGTCCTGGCCAAGCCCGGCTATCTGCGCGACCTCTCGGACCAGCCCTGGGCCGCCAAGATGCCCGATGCCATCAAGACCGTCGCCCAGTACGAAGGCAAGACGTACAACGCGATCTTCGGGCAGAACGGCATCGGCGCGGTCTACAACCAGCAGGCCATGGCGAAGGCCGGTCTCGCCCCACCCGACACCTGGACCGATCTGCTGGCCTTCTGCAAGGCCGCGAAGGCCAAGGGAACCCCCGCCTTCGCCCTGGGCAACCAGGACAACTGGGTCACCCAGCTGGTCCTGTACGCGCTGGTCGCCACGACCGTCTACGGCCCGGACCGCGACTTCGACCAGAAGATGCAGGCCGGCCAGGCCGCCTTCGCCCAGTCGCCGTGGACCACCGCCCTGGACAAATACCTGACGATGGAGAAGACCGGCTGCTTCCAGAAGAACCCCCTGGGCACCAACTACGAAGCCAGCCAGCAACTCGCGGCCACCGGCAAGACCTTGGGCATCGTGCAAGGCAACTGGGTGATCGCCCTGCTCGAGGCGAAGAACCCGAAGGCCACCTTCACCCTCAAGGCGCTGCCCGCCGACGATACTCCGTCCGAGACGCTCATTCCGGCGGCAGCGGGCGCCGGCTACGGCGTCAACGCCAAGGCCAAGAACAAGGAACTCGCCCTGAAGTTCGTGAACTTCGTGATGTCCCCCGAGGGCATGAACCTCTTCGTCGAGAAGCAGGGCGGCCTGCCTTCCCTCCCCGACGCGGGCTTCAAGGCGGACGCCTCGCTCGCCGAACTCTCCAAGTTCATCGGCTCGGACCGCACCGTGCCGTTCATGGACCAGCTCTGGCCCAACGCGAAGGTTCAGCAGACCATGCTCAGCGGCCTCCAGGAGATCTTCAGCGGTCAGTCCACGCCCAGGAAACTCCTCGAAGAGATGGACGCCGACTACAAGGCCGGGAGCTGAGCAAAGCCATCCGGCACATGGGCGAGCGTTCAAATTCTCCAGGCCCTCTCGAACCAACTCTTCTCGAGTCAACGGAGGTTCGGCGTGTCCGGCACAGCGGGCGGAGCGTCCAGTCGTAGACAGGTCGTCGGCACCATGACCGTCTCCGTGGCAGGGCTGGCGCTGCCCACCGTCCCCGGCCCCGTCACACCGGAGGCCCACGCCGACGGGAACAGCGGCAGACACGGGGCGAAGGTCACCGCTCTCGCGGTCGACGGCCGCGAGGACAACCCGATCGGCGTCGCACCCACCTCGGCGGACCACAACAACCGTTCCACCGCAAGGCCCAAGGTGGGGCCACTTCGCCTCGCCACTGCCCCTCGTGCCCCCGAACACCCCTCGCGCTGGGGCCGGTTGGAGTGGATCCGGCAGTCATCCACACCCTGGCGACGTGCGAGTGGGTCAAGAAGGGCCTGCCACTCTGCCTGATCGGCGACTCCGGCACCGGCAAGTCGCACCTGCTGATCGCGCTGGGCACCGAAGCCGCGATGGTCGGCTGCCGGATCCGCTACAGGCTCGCGGCCAAGCTCGTCAACGAACTGGTCGAGGCCGCGGACGAAAAGGTGCTGACCAAGACCATCGCCCGCTACGGCCGAGTCGATCTTTTGTGCATCGATGAGCTGGGCTATATGGAGCTGGACCGCAGAGGCGCTGAGCTGCTGTTCCAAGTTCTGACGGAACGGCAGGAGAAGAACAGCGTCGCTATTGCCGCGAACGAGAGTTTCGGCGGCTGGACCAAGACCTTCACCGACCCCCGCCTCTGCGCGGCCATCGTCGAGCGGCTCAGCTTCGGCGGCAATCTGGTCCAGACCGGCACCGACTCCTACCGCCTCGCCCTCACCCAGGCCCGAGCCGCAGCTCAGAACGCCGCCAGTTGACCAGGCCGCTGCGGCAGCGCCGCTTTACACGCGAGGCGGACCGGCGTCCACGATCACCATCGCCAGATTCAACGGGTCGAAGTGAATCAGTGACTCAAGCCACCACGTCATGTCGGCGTGGGAGAGTCCCTTGAGGTCCACGTTCTTGTCTTCCTGCCACGCGGGACTTGCGTTGCCGTGCACTGCGAGGTCGAACGGCCGGCCGGCCGGCAGACCGGCGCGGTGCAACTCCTGGCGGATCCCGGCGATCTCCTCCGACAGGCGCGGGCAGAGCCTCGCCGAACTCCACTGGCACGCACCCACAGTGCATGCCCACCGGGAAGGGCGCGCGGAGGTTGAAGAGATCGTTCGGCCGCCCAGCCTCAAGGAATGATGATGATCTTGCCTCGGGTCCGGCCGGTCTCACTGAGGCGGTGGACGTCTGCGAGGTCGGTCAGCGGGCGTGACTCGCTGATGTCGATGGCGACCGCGCCCGCCTCGACGAGTTCCACAAGTGCCGCCAGATGCGCTACATCGTTTCGGGCGACCATGTGCATCGCAGTCACCCCGGCATCGGCAGGCGACTCGATCGGGGTCGCGATTGAGACAATACGCCCGCCCGGTCGCACCAGAGGCGCCAGAGCTGCCGCGTCCGGCGGGCTCAGCGGGACCAGATTGAGCAGAGCGTCCACCGGGCCGTCGAGCGCGGCATGCACCGGCCCTGCGGTGTAGTCGATCACTCGGTCCGCGCCTTGCCTCCGGACTGCCTCGGTGCTTCGAGTGCCGGCCGTGGCGATCACCTCGGCTCCGGCATACTTCGCGAGCTGTGTCACGAAGCCGCCGATGCCGCCGCCTGCACCATTGACCAGCACCCGCTGACCAGCGGCTACCTTCCCATGCTCGAAGACCGCCTGCCATGCCGTCAGGCCGGCCAAGGGAAGAGCCGCAGCGTTGGCGAGAGGGACAGCGTCCGGCGCCGCGACCAGCACGGCGACGGGTGCCGGTACGTACTGCGCGGCCCCTCCGCTGTCGAGCCACCCGATCACGCGGTCGCCGACGGCAAACCCCTCCGCCCCCGCGCCAATCTCGGCCACGGTGCCGGCGACGTCCCAGCCGAGCGTGTAGGGCAGGTCCACAGGGAGGAACGCCTGCAGCATTCCGGCGCGCAACGCGGCCTCGGTGGGATTGAACGAGGTCGCGGCGACACGGATGAGCACTTCACCGAAGGCGGGTCGAGGGCGCGGAACAGCGTCGTAGCGGATCACTGACGCATCGCCGAATTCATGGATACGCGCGGTCTTCATCATCGTCATGACGCGAATCTAGGACCGCATACGGAGACGATCCATGCGTCAGAGTTCCCATTTCATGCGCGTACGTCTCGCACACGTACGCTCAGCGCATGGATGTACTCAGCGACGTGGTCGCGGTGACGCGGACTGGCCGCTGCCGGTCGGCATACGTGCGGTGGCATGCCCCGTGGAGACAGGAGTTCGCCTCCGTCCCCGGGTCGGCGGGCTTCCAGGTGGTCCTGCAGGGTTCCTGCTGGCTGCTGCCTCCGGAGACGGAGCCCGTCCAACTGGGCGCAGGCGACGTGGTGTTCCTTCCCCACGGCAGGGGGCACACCCTGGCAGACAGCCCCGAAACTCCAGTGACGGTCCCTGCCTGCAGCCCTGCCGACCACCAGCTGTCCAGCGTCTACGCCTCCGACAGCGTCGACTGGAGCGGAGACGACGGCGCGGTCACCGTAGTGCTCTGCGGGGCCTACCAACTCGATCTGTCCCGCACTCACCCGCTGTTGCTGACCCTTCCGGATCTGATCCACTTGCCGGCACAAGCAGGCCGCCATCCGGAGTTGAGCTCGGCCGTCGAGCTACTGGCCGCAGAGGTGGAGAACCCGCGTCTGGGCACCGACGCAGCCGTCCCCGCGCTGCTGGACGCGCTGCTGCTCTACATCCTGCGCATTTGGTTCAACGGACGGTCCTCCCTGGGCAATACCACCGGATGGGCTGCCGCACTCAACGACCCCCCGACTGCTGCTGCCCTCCACGCCATCCACCGAGACCCGGCTTCGCCGTGGACAGTGGCGAAACTCGCGGCGGAAGCCGGGCTCTCCCGGGCTCCGTTCGCCAGGCGCTTCGCCCTGCTGATCGGTCAACCGCCTTTCGGCTACCTGACATGGTGGCGGATGACCACGGCGGCGCGCCTGCTGCGGACATCGGACGCACCCTTGAGATCCATCGCCGCCCAAGTGGGCTACACATCCGAGTTCGCCTTCGCCAACGCGTTCAAACGAACGCACGGAACGGCACCCGGTACGTACCGGCGGAGGAGCTGAATCCGGTGCGGCGCCCTGGGCAGTACCCGGTGTCAGTTCTCATCGACAATTACACGGCCTGGGGCTGGATCTGGGTCGCCGTCGGCATGGTGATGGCCCTGGCGGGCGTCGGGGTGCTCGTGGGCTCGAGGGCGGCGCGGCTGACGGGCGTCTGTCTGGCGGCGTTCTGCCTGGTCGGGCAGATGATCTTCCTTCCGGTCTATCCGTTCTGGTCTCTGGCCACCATGCTGGTGTCGGTGCTGGTCCTCTACGGGCTGCTGGCCGAGCCGCGGCATGTGCACGGGGCGCGGGTGTAGAAGGCCCGGAAGATCCTCCGGGACTTCGGCGGCGCGGTCCTGCACGGAGGGGCCGTCCTGGACGGAGGGGAGGGATTGGCGGGGGAGGCCGAGGACGCCGTCGGACGCGCCGGTCGGAAAAGGGCCTCACCGGAGAGTGTCCGCCGATCAGGGGCGCCTGGGAGTGGTGGAGGGCGCGGCGGCAGGAAGGGGCGCCGCGTCATGTCCCGCCGTCCCTCACGCCATGGCTGCTGCGTCCCTCGCCGCCGGTGCTGCGGGCTTGGGCGGCTCTGAAGGCGCCGGAAGCGCCGGGGCCGGCGGCTCTTGACGAGGGCGGTCGGGGCAGGCCGCTTCCGGGATCCGGCGGCGTCGTGTCCCTGCGCCCGCGCAGAGGCCTTCGGCGTCTCGGTCGAGGGGGAGTCTCTCCTTCTCGTGCAGGGGGGCGTCGCGGGGTCCGAGGCACGACGATCGCCGGCAGGCGCGTGATCGCCGGACGGTCCGGCCCCGGACGTGCCGCGGATCAGGGGCGTGCGCGGAGCGTCCCGGCGGGGAAGGGGTCGCTGGGGTCGCTTCGCCGTCTCGTCCCGCCGCGGGGCGGGGACCGTCGGGGAGCGCGTGCTCTGGGCCGCGTCCTCGAGCGGCGGGCCGTCGCGTCTCGGTGTGTCCCTCGCCCGGGGCGGGCGTCGGCGCTGCTTGAATCGCCGCATGACCAAGCGTGATGATGCGGCTCTTTTCGGTAACCGGTTCCTGACCGTGCCCGCCCCCTCGGAGACCTTCCCCGACGAAGGCATGGCCGCGACGGACGCCATGAGGCTCGTGGACGTGGATCTCGCCATGGAGGGCGACCCGCAGCGCAACCTCGCCACGTTCGTCACCACGTGGATGGAGCCGGAGGCGCAACGGCTGATCGCCGAGAACCTCCACCGCAATTTCATCGACCATGCGGAGTACCCCATTTCCGCCGAGATCGAGCAGCGCTGCGTGCGGATGCTCGCCGATCTCTTCCACGCGCCGGGCAGGACGACCGGATGCCGGACTCAGGGCTCGTCCGAGGCGATCATGCTCGGTGCGCTGTCGCTGAAGTGGAAGTGGCGCGAGCGCCGCCGGGCGGCCGGCCTGTCGATCGACCGGCCCAACTTGATCTTCGGGGGAGACGTCCACGTCGTGTGGGAGAAGTTCTGCCGCTACTTCGACGTCGAGCCGCGGATCGTGCCGCTCGCCGAGGGCAAGTACACGATCGGCCCGCAGGACGTGGAGCCCCGCCTCGACGAGAACACGATCGGCGTCGTCGCCGTCCTCGGCACCACGTTCACCGGTCACAAGGACGACGTCGCCGGGATCGACGGGCTCCTGCGGGACGTCCGCAAGGAGCGGGACCTCGACATCCCGATCCACGTCGACGGCGCCAGCGGCGCATTCGTGTGGCCCTTCCTCTACCCGGACTCGAAATGGGACTTCCGGCTCGAGCAGGTCCGATCCATCAACGTCTCGGGACACAAGTACGGCCTCGTCTACCCCGGCATCGGATGGCTCGTCTTCCGCGAGGAGTCCGACCTGGCCGAGGACCTCGTGTTCTACGAGAACTACCTGGGCAAGACCGACGCGACGTTCACGCTGAACTTCTCCACCGGTGCGTCGATGGTGCTCGCGCAGTACTACAACTTCGTGAGGCTCGGTCGCCAGGGCTACACCTACGTCATGAGGATGATGCAGGAGAATGCCCGCGCATTGGCGGACAACCTGCGCAGCAGCGGCCGCTTCGAAGTGATCGGGAGCGACCTCGAACAGCTGCCGCTGGCCGCTTTCCGTCTCGCCGGCAGCCACGCCTACGACGAGTCCGACATCGCCTGGCAGCTCTCGGCCGAGCGGGGCTGGATGGTGCCGGCGTACACGCTCCCGCCCAACGCGCAGCGGGTGAAGATCCTGCGCGCCCTGGTCAAGGAGACCCTGAGCCGCGAGCAGGTCGACCGCCTGAGCCAGGACATCGCCGACGCGTGTCGCACGCTGGACGACAAGGGCGCGACCCACGGGATCGAGCGGAGCCGGATCAAGCGCGGCACCGGCTACTGACGCACCCGCTACTGACGCACCGTGACGGAGCGGGAGTTCCGGGCGCCGGGCGCCGACCCGCCCAGCCAGCTCCAGCGCCGTAGCCGTAGCAGTAGCCGCTGCATCATCGGCATTCGCACCCCCCCCATGGGCAGCGGACCCTGGGCTGCGGCCTCGCGGCACACGTCGGACCGGTACCGCGCGGACCGCCGTCCTCGCAACGCCGCGCTCTGGGCATGGCCCGATGGCGCAAGGCGATGCGCGTCGCAAGCCTGTACCGGCTCACGTCAGGCGGCGGCGCCCATAAGGCTCCCACCCGCTGACCGCGCACCTCCTTGCTGCGCCGCTCCCCGCTCGCCTGACGAAGGTCCCGTGAGTTCGTCGGCCATCCGCAGTATCCGCTCCCCGTTGTTGGGCCTGTGGCCTTGCCGTACTCGTTCGGGTGAAGCGCGATCGAAGGGACGAAGCTGCTTCAGGATTCCTGATTGTCTCCCGGTGAATCCCGAGGGATCGGGTCATCCAGTGAGCTGGGGGCGGCATGGGCCTGGCAGCGGTACGGGATCTTCGGCCAGAACTGAGGCTGACGACTCCCGAGGCGGTCGAGGCGTTCGAACAGGATCTGCTCGCCGAGTTCGTGCTGGCGAGATCGTCCGCCGGCACGGAGGACAAGACGATTCGTACGGACCTGTCGGCGATCTGCGAGTTGCGGGACTGGTTCGGCAGGCCGTTGTGGGAGATGGCGCCGCAGGACATGGACCGGTTCTTCGGCGGCAAGCACCGATCGGCGATGCAGACGACGAAGGCCCGGAAAGCTCAAGCGATCGGGATCTTCTTCGAGTTCCTGGAGATGCGGCACCAGGCCGACATCCACGCGGCCACGGGCATCGTGGTCGAGGCACCGCTGGACGAGCTGAACCGGCCACGGGGCAACGTGCACGCGCGGCTTCGGATCCCGCCGAGCGCGCCCGAGATCGAGCAGATGTTCAGCGGCTGGCGGGCGGATCTGGGATCGGTCCGCAAGTACGCGCCGAGCGTGCGCAGTTACACCGCGATGCGGCTGGCGAGCCTGTTGGGCCCGCGGGTGTCGGAGCTGTGCTTGCTCAACATCGACGACATCCACTGGCACATGGGCCGCTTCGGCAAGGTCCTGCTGCGGGGCAAGGGGTCACGCGGGCGGAAGAAGGAACGGCTCGTCCCGCTGATCAACGGGTCCCGGGAGTTGCTGGAGTGGTGGGTCCAGGGGCCGCGCTGGGAGTTCGACGACCAGGTCAACGCGCCGGGCGCCCCGCTGGTTCCCTCTGAGCGGCGCAACCCTGACGGCTCCTGCAAGCGGGTCGGGGAAGACACCCTGCGGACCGCGCTGGCGGGCATGGTCGTCGAACACCTCCCCAAGTTCTCCGGCCGACTGTCCCCGCACCTGCTGCGGCACTTCGCGGCGTCCGATCTCTACCTGTCCGGCATGGACATCGTCGCCCTGCAAGAACTCCTCGGTCACGAATGGCTGCACACCACGATGATCTACGTCCACGTCACCCGCACCCACGTCGAAGACGCCTGGGTCCAGGCAGGGCAGCGCGCCAGCGACCGCCTCGGAGGTGGTCTTCGGTGAAGTGGAACCTGCGCCTGGTCGCCGCTCAGCGCGACATCTGGAAGGCCAGCGAACTGCAGCGCATGCTCGCGGACGCCGGCCTCACCATCAGCGCCGGGAAGATGTCGGGCCTGTGGTCGGGGCAGCCGGTCACCATCCGGCTGGACGACCTCGACGTGATCTGCGACGTCCTGAACTGCACCCCGGCCGACCTGCTGATCCCTGAGCCGGACAAGGCCGCAGCCCGCAGACCGGACGCCGATGCCTCCGCCTCCCCGGCCGCCGCCGCGGCGGGCCAGGAACCGATCGTCCGCCGCCACGTCGGCCGTCTCCAGCCTCCGAGGTGACCCTTCCATGCCGCGTCCCAAGCGTCCCGCCTCCAGCTGCAAGAGCTGCCTGGCCTGGGGTGATCATTTCTACACCGACATCTGCCGGGCCTGCGTAGGCTGGAACAGGGTCTATCCCGAGCGGCGCTGCCGCTGCTGCCGACGCCAGGCGGCCTGCAATGACGGCTACTGCCGCCTCTGCCGCAAGCAGGCCAGCTTCAACCATGACCACCGGTTGAAGACCAAGGTCGATCTGGACACGCCGCAGCGGACCGGCCAACAGCTCTTCTTCGCCGACCTGGTGCGAGCCGTCCAACTCCCGGAGGAGGGTCCCGCGCCGACGGTCGCCCCGCTGCTTCGGCCGGTGCGTCTCAAGCCTCGCTACCAGCAATTGATCTGCTGCGATTCCACCCGCGATCTGCGGCGCGTCCCCCTCGTCGGCCTGGAGATCGGGCACCCGGAGTACGTCGACTTCGTCCTGGCCAGGGCGGAGGCGATCGGGCAGGCCCGTGGCTGGTCCGGCATGGTCAGGATCCGCACCCAACGCGCTCTGACCATCGTCGCCGCCGTCCACGACCCGTGGGAGAAGGTCCTGGCCAGCACGGTCGCACAACTCACCGAGCGGCAGCTGCCGGCCTGCCGGGTCATCGACGTCCTCGAAGACCTCCAGCTCCTCGAGGACGACCGCCCCGACCCGTTGGACGGCTGGCTCGCGGGCATGCTCGCGGAGCTACCCTCCGGCATCAAGCAGGAGACCCTCGTCTGGGTCGATCACATGCGCCACGGCGGACAGCGGGCCCGCCCCCGGGCAGCCCAGACCGTGAGGAACAAGCTGCGAGCCGTCCTGTCCTTCCTGCAGCAGGTCGGCGGCGGCTATCACACGCTGCGGCAGGTCACCCGCGAGGACTGCAAGACCTGGCTCGACATGGTGACCAAGGACCGCCATCGCGCGATCGTGGCTCTTCGGGCGCTGTTCAAGACCCTCAAGGCACAGAAGGTGATCTTCGCCGATCCCACCCGCGACATCCGGGGCGGCAAGACCACTGGCACTGTCCCCCAGCCCTTGGCGCCCCACCGGCTGGCCCAGGCCGTCGAGATGGCCGTGGACGATCCCGCTCTCCGCGTTGTCCTCGCGCTGACCGCGATCCATGCCCTGGGGGCGGAGGAGACCAGACACGTCCGGCTCGACGACATCGATCTGCCCGCCGAACGCATCCACCTGCGCGGGATGCACCGGCCACTCGATCCCTTCACCCGCCAAGCAATCACTGACTACCTGGAAGTTCGCCGATCCACCTGGCCCCGAACCACCAACCCTCACCTGCTGGTCAGCAAGCGCACGGCACACGAGCTTGGACCCACGACACACACCTGGATGACCAAGCGGCTCAGGACCATGGGCTTGACCACCACCCAGCTACGGACCGACCGGATCCTCGACGAAGCCGCCGCCACCGCCGGTGACCCCCTGCACCTGGCCACTGTTTTCGGCATGAGCACGGGAGCGGCCGTTCGATACGCCGACGCTGTCCGGGAGACATCGGCCACCCGACTTACGGGGCGTCTTGACTCCTGAACCGACAGGTGTTGGCCACTCAACTCCCGCATATCGGCCGCACCTTGGATGCGGCCGTCCTACACTTGGTTCATCGATGTGTTCTACGCGGTCGCGAGGCACACAGCAGGTTCCCAAGCCGCACGCCGACTCCCTACAAGGGCCGGGGCCCATAAAAAAAAATCCCTCGGGCGGCGCGCAGCATACGCGGCTTTCCTCCACTTGCAAATCTAGTTGGGTCAAGCAGCCATTTTTGGGCATGGGGTGTCAGGCGTTGAACACCCCTCGCCACACCGTGCATCGCTTCCTGAGGGGTTCTTCCCAATCGTTGTGGGGCCTGCCAACAGGCTCCGGGAACCTCTGAGGGCTTCGGTGGACCTGCACATTCCTCCCGTGAACGGGCTGATCGTTGTGATCGGCTGCCTCGTCGGCTACGCCGTCTTCCGCCACTCCAAAGGCAGCCAGCCTGAGGCGGAAACGAAGGGCGACCCAGCGGCAGCAATTTGTGTCGCGCTGGCTGTCGCCACGCTGTTGATGTTTCTCTTCGGCGCAGGCGGCGATCTGTCGGAAGGAGGCAGCGAGCCTTCGGGGCACCCATCGCCGTCGGCTACTGCGCCCCGCTGACCGACTCGAACCCCAGTCTGGGCCTGCCGCCTTAGAGGTCATCTCAATTGGCCCGGCCGCGCGCTTGAATGCGGGTGGCATTGGAGCGGGTTCTGCCGCATGATCACGCCGTGACGAATCCTGCCGCCTTCCGGGACCAGACCAACTGGTCCGATGGCTACTACGAGCTAGCCATAGAGGTCGGATCGAGTGACGATGCCCGGCTTCAGGCCGTCCTGAGTGCTCTGTGGTCCGCCGCAGACGTTCACGGGTGCTTCGGGCAGAAAGACTGTGAACCTGAGGAGCAGGATCCCGTGCCGTGCACGGTTGGCTCACTGACCGAGTTCGGCCACCTCCACGGTCAGGTCCGTCTGCCGACGGGCCAACTGGTCGTGTGCGGTTGTGTGGCGATCCGCGGCGGTGATGAAAGCGGCGACTGGCTGGACTTTTACGTCCCCGTCGGTGCGCTGGATCACGCGGGTCTTACGTACTGGGACGGTCGGCCGTTCTTCAGGTCCGACGTGATGGACGAATGGCTGGCTGCCATCGGGACCGAAACCTTCCAGAGCGCCTCCTTCAGCCTAGGGATCATCGGCTTCGAGGTCTCTGGTTGCACCGACGCATCGACGCTGGCAGGAAGGTTGCCGCAGACACGGGACATCGGATATCTGCTTCCACAAGGCAACGTCCTGGACTATGGCGCCGCCAACACCTGAGCCTTGCTGCTCCGGGTGGGCACGAGCCTGCGGTAGCAGATGAGGGTGCAGGCGATGCTCGTGAAAGCGAGAAAGTGTTCCGCTTTGCGCTTGTAGCGGCGGTGGAGGCGTCGGCAGCCGGCGAGCCAGGCTATGGTGCGTTCGATGGTCCAGCGGTGACGGCCCAGCCGGGTCGAGGACTCGATGCCCTTGCGGGCGATGCGGTGGGTGATGCCACGCTCGCGTAACCATCGCCGCAGGTGGTCGTAGTCGTATCCCTTGTCTGCGTGGAGTTTGCCCGGTCTACGCCGTCGGCGTCCGCGCCGCGAGCGGATCGGCGGTATCCCCTTCACTAGCGGGATCAGCGCCTGGCTGTCGTGCAGATTCGCCCCGGAGATCCCGACGGACAGGGGCAGACCGGTCCGCTCGGTGATCAGGTGGATCTTCGAGCCGTACTTGCCTCGATCGACAGGATTCGGGCCTGTCAGCTCCCCCTTTTCAGGGCCCGCATGTTCACCGAGTCGATCGCGCAGCGGGACCAGTCCAGCTCGCCGCGGGAGCCGAGTTCGTCGAGGACCAGGCGGTGGAGTTTTGCCCACACGCGAGCCTTCGTCCACTCGGTGAATCGTCGGTGGCCGTCGCTCCCGACGGCCCGAATGAGGCAGACGGCAACTGCTGCCACGTGCAGCCCGGGCGACGGCCTGTAGAGCACCGGGCCGAAGACGGCCTCGCGGCCAGAGAGCCTCGTCGTCCAGCCCGACGCCGTCCACCAGGCTTTGCCCGTCACCGACGCCGTCCACCCAGGCGCGGGCGCTGCCCGTGACCGACGCGGAAGCCGCCGACCGGCTCGCCGCTGCCAGGCCACGGACAAGACCGGCCTGCGACGCGCAGCCCCTGCCGTCATCCCAACGGCCAAGACGGTCAGCCGACCGAAGCCCACCGCGCAGACACTCAGGGACGTCGGTCCGCCACCGGGACGCCGGTGGGGGCGGGGCCCCCACCGGAGCCGTCCCCGTCAGGCGACCAGCTCGGCGATGCTCCGGGCCGTCAGCCACAGGCCGAAGAGCAGGGCGAGCGTGACGATCAGCTGCTCCTGGTGCTGCTCCAGCCGGCTCCGCAGGGCGTTCAACCGGGCGTTCGCGACCGCCGGCGCCCAGACCACGTACATCTCCATGACGAAGAGACTGAGAGTGGCCAGCAGACAGTAGCCGGTCAGCGCCAGCCAGCTGGCGAGGCCGGAGAGGTCCGCGTCGACGGCGGTCGCGGCGCCGGCGCCGACCAGCGCCCAGGGCTGCATCAGCCAGGCCAGGCCGGCTGCCGCGACCGGGGACGCGTCGTCGATCCGGGCGGCCCAGCGCGGCGGGCCGTGCGGGCGGGGCGGCCGGCGGAACCGGTGCGCGCCGTACAGCACCAGTGCCAGGCCGATGGCGAGTTTCGCATCGATCACGGCAGTCGAGGGCACGCTGTGACGGGCCGGGGGCTGACCGCCGGTCAGCAGCACCACACAGGCGATCACCGCAATCAGGTTGGCCAGCCACGACAGCAGGAACGCCAGACCCTGGCGAACGCCGCGCCGCGAGGAGAGCAGCAGGATGAAGGCGCTGTTGTGCAAAGGCCCCAGGGTGATGGCCGTACCGATGACGACCAGGTCGAGGACCATCGGATCAGCCGCTCCTGAGTGTCAGGGCCGTCTGCCGCCTGCGGACGGGCGGACCGGCCGGCAGAGTGAGGCGGTGCCGCTGCGGTGCTGCTGCGGTGCCGCATCCCGACTTTGCAGGCGCCGACCCGGCCGGTCAAGCAGGCCACGCCCGCAGGGCGGCAATGGCTGCCCGGCGGGCTCCCGGGCGGGCACGGCCCGGGCTTGTGGGGCGCCGATCTGGCACGCGAGGGCCTGGCTGGTCGCGGAAGACGAAGCCGGCGCCGCGAACGAATGCCGTGACACGGTCGGAGGGGACCCGCGCCGCGCACAGGTTCGCCTTCCGGGCCCTCCCGCCGACCGGCCCGGCGCCGGGGCCGTCGAGGGCCTCCGGCCAGGCGCGCGACTGCTTCCCATGGCACGCCCGACGGCATCCTGTAAGACGCTCTGGCCGCCCGCGCCAGGACGCGATCTGCCGGTCTCGGGTCGGCAGCTTTGCCCGCCGGCGGGAACCCGCTGCCACTCTGGCTCTGGTCGTCGGCCACCGGCCTGAGCGGCGAAGACGTCGATCTGCGCTGGCAGGCGTTCCTCCGCCGGTTCGACCTGGAGCACACCTTCAGAATGATCAAGCAGACGCTAGGCTGGACTCGTCCGAAACTCCGCACGCCCGCGGCAGCGGACCGATCGACCTGGCTGGTCATCGCCGCCCACACTCAACTCCGCCTTGCCCGGCCCCTAGCCGAGGACCTCCGCCGCCCCTGGGAACGTTATGCGGAGCCCGGTCGACTCACCCCCGCCCGCGTCCGCCGCGGGTTCAGGAACCTCCGTCCCCACATGCCATGCCCAGCCCGTGCTCCTTAAACCGAACCGGCCAGGCCCCGGCAGACCCCTCGGCTCCAAGAACCGACACCCGCCACCCGCTACGACGTGGGCAAGACCGCCAGACGACCCGAGACGATTACCGAACGCAACCAGGCCAGACCATGAAGCACAAGCTGACTGGCCTCGGTGCCGGCCCGGCTGCGGAGCACGACTGTCGGCGAGCCGCCGCTGACCGCGATCGCCCGCCACTTGGTCGAAGAGTCCGTCCGTGATCGCCCGGGGCAGCGGCCGGACTGCAAGAGAACACCCGCACGCTCACGATCCTGCTGTACTGGCTCGGCGCCGACACCGCGGTCCTTGAGCGCGACGTGTACGACCTGGCCCGGATCGACGTGAACCTCGCGGCCAGACCGCCTGGACCACGACCGCTGGCGTGACCTCGCTGAGGGAGATCGCCAAGAGCCATGTCGAGGACGTCGTGGACGGGGTGTCCGGATACGCCCGCCGAGGGCTGGCCACAGCCCTGCGCAGCCTCTTCCGCGCGCTCAAACGCGAACGAGTGATCTTCCGCGGCACCACCCGGGACCTTCCGGTCGGCGACATCAAGAGCACTCCGAAAACCATCCCCTCCGACCTCCTTATGGGGCTGCTCGACCAGGCGACGACACCGCTGGGCCGCCTCGTCGTGGCCTTCGCCGCCGTCCACGCGCTGCCCGGCGAGGAGATCCAGAACCTGCACACCACGGGCCTGGATCTCTCCCGGGGCGCCCTCGAAGTCCGGCGCGGTCTGCTACGGCACACCCTCTGCATGGAGGAGCTCACCCACCAGCTCGCCGACGACTGGACGACCTGCCGCCACCGCCGCCGGCAGGCCTCGTCCAATCCCCGCCTGTCGGTCAGCCAGAAGAGCGCGGTCACCCCGACCACCCGGCCGTCAGCACCGGCACCCTGAGCGGAGCCCTTCCCCACGGGCTGACACTGCGCGGCCTGAGACAAGACCGCATCCTCAACGAAGCAGCCGAAAGCGCCGACCCGCTCCGGCTGATGCGGCTGTCAGGCATCACGGAGAAGACCGCCATGCGCTACGTCACCGCCGCCCACCCCGAACGAACCGCCAAGCTGCCCCGGTGAGGCGCGTCCGCGCCTGTCGATGAGCGACGATCGCCAGTTCACAGCCCCCTGGATTCAAGATCGGACTTACGGTCACGAGGTGCTGACTGTCGCCTCCGACATCGACGTGCCAGCCCGCTGGCCGCACGCTCGCCGCCCCGATCCACTGCCGGATCCTGCTCGCCCTCCGCAAGGGGTCGGCCTGTCCCGCGGAACTCGCCGACGCGCTCGGCGTCTCCCGGACCCGACTCCGACCCGCCGGGGGCCCCGCGCTTCAGCATGCGAAGCGTCGTCGACTCGGCCGCGCATCCCCGGCCGCGCATCCCGGATGTACAGGAAGGGGCGCTCCGGTCTCCCATTGTGGTGCGCCGCACCCACATGGTCACCCTTCCCATTTGGAGCAGCGCACTAATTTGGTGCGGCACTCCAAATGTGTCACGATGGTGGCATGGCAACGAGAACTCGCCGGCCTCAGCGGCGTAACCAAGTGCTCTCCCGGGAGCAGATCGTCGACACCGCGATCGAGCTGCTCGACGCGGGGGGCGAGGGCGCGCTGACCAGTCGCGCGCTGACCGAGCGCCTGGCCACCGGGTCCGGGGCGATCTACTACCACGTGGGGTCCCGGGACGAGTTGCTGGACACAGCGACGGAGACGGTCGTCGCCGCCGCTTTGGCGGCGAGGCCCGCCGGGGCGGCGGCCACGCCCGGGGACGAGGTCCGCGTCGTCGCGCTGGCGCTGTTCGATGCGATCGCCGAGCATCCGTGGCTCGCTGCGCGGCTCATCCTGCAGGTCGTGCGGAATCCGGTCGGCCCGGTGACGGTGGAGATCTTCGAGAGGATCGGCCGGCAGGTGGAAGCCCTGGGTGTGCCGCAGGATTCCTGGTTCGACGCTGCCTCGACGCTTGTGCACTACATCCTCGGGGCTGTCAGTCAGAACGCGCACATCGACGGTGACTCCTCGGCCGTCGAGCCGGATCGCGCCGAGTTCCTGGACGCGTCGGTGACGGCGTGGCAGGAGCTCGATCCCGAGGACTACCCGTTCATGCACGCCATCGTCGGCCAACTCGGCGAGCACGATGATCGCGAGCAGTTCCTCACCGGCATCGCCATCGTCCTGGACGGCCTGACCCGTCTGGGCTGACCCGTCCTTGAGGGTCGGGTTTCTTCGCGCGTGTGTCTCAGAAAGGAATCTCTCATGCAAGACGTAGTGCTCGTGGGCGCCGGCCCGGTGGGCCTGTTCCTGGCCGGCGAGCTCGCTCTGGGTGGCTGTTCCGTCCTGGTCCTTGAGCGCGACGAGGACGTCACCTCGCCGTGGAAGGCGCTGCCGCTGGGGCTGCGGGGCCTGAACGCCGGGTCGGCCGAGACGTTCTACCGCCGCGGACTGCTCGAAGCGTTGATCAGCGCTTCGGGTGCCGACGAGAAGAGGGTCGGCGCGGCCCCCGACGCGGTCGAGGCACCCGCCCCCCGTGACGTGAGTCATTTCGCGGGCATGGGACTGAACGCGGCCGACATCGATGTCTCCGCGCTCCCGTTCAGGCTTCCCAGCCCGGCGATGGAGGGGTTCATGACGAGCCTCGAAGCGGTCGGCTCGGTCCTGGCCGAGCGCGCGACCTCGCTCGGCGTCCAGATCGTGCGGGGCGCTGCGGTCACGGCGGTGACGCAGGACGCCGAGTGCGTCCTCGCGACGGCGGGCGGCAAGGAGTACCGGGCACTCTGGCTTGTGGGGTGCGACGGCGGGCGCAGCACGGTGCGTGCTCTCACGGGCTTCGACTTCGTGGGTACCGAACCGCTGTTCACCGGCTACGTCGCGCAGGTCGAGTTCACCGACCCCGACCCGGCGAAGCTGCCGTTCGGGTTCAACCTGACGGCGAACGGCATGTACCTGCGCACGCCCCTCGAGGGGCATCTGGGCATGATGGACTTCGACGGCGGCACGTTCGACCGTTCCCAGCCGCTCACCCGCGAGCACCTTCAGGAGGTGCTGCGCCGCATCACCGGTACCGACGCGACGCTCACCGGTGTTCTTCGGGCGTCGACCTTCACGGACCGTGCGATGCAGGTGACGACGTACCGCAAGGGACGCGTGCTGCTGGCGGGCGACGCCGCGCACATCCACTCCCCGCTGGGCGGCCAGGGCCTCAACCTCGGCATCGGTGGTGCCGTGAACCTCGGCTGGAAGCTCGCGGCGACCGTACACGGCACCGCGCCCGCGGGCCTGCTCGACACCTACACCGGCGAGCGTCACCCCGTCGGTGCCTCGGTGCTCGACTGGTCACGGGCTCAGGCGGCGACCATGAAGCCGGGCCCCAACGCTCCTGCGCTGCGGCAGCTGGTTCACGACCTGATGAACACCGCCTCGGGAACCACGCACGTGTACCGGCAGACGACGGGACTGTTCCACCGCTACGACCTGGGCAGCAACCAGCCGCTCGTCGGCCGCACCGCCCCCGACTTCCGTTTCGGCGACGGCACCCGCCTCGGGGACCTTCTGTGCCAGGGCCAGGGCGTCGTGCTCGACTTCAGCGGCGACCACGTGCTGCGCAGCGCGGCCCAGAGCTGGGAGGGCCGACTCCATTACGCAGGCGGCCCGGTACGCGAGGACCTCGGATTCGGCGCGCTGCTGATCCGCCCCGACGGCGTCGTCGCCTGGGCCGAGGGCCACGCCCCCGACCCCGAGGCTTTCCGGCACACCGCCACCCGCTGGTTCGGCACCCCCACCCCCTGACCGCACACCGCCCGGCCCGCACGCGGCGCACCACCACCGAAGTCGCCGTCTCGACCGCCCACCGGGCCAAGGGCCGCGAATGGGCGCGGGTGAAAATCGCCGACGACTTCACCCCGCCCAAGGACAACGACCAACTGGACGACACCGGCCGCGCCGTTCCCGGCCCGATCGACAACGGCGAAGCCCGCCTCGCCTACGTCGCCGTCACCCGCCACCGCCTCGACACCGGAGGCCTGCCCTGGATCGAGGATCACCCTGCCGCCATCCTGTCACTGTCACCGCGGGCAGGGGGCGGGCACACGTAGACCTCGGCTCACGGGGCGAGGCCGAACCCCCCCCCGGGACGTGGGGCAAGCGGCATGCCGCTTGCGCCATCACGATCCCTCACGGCGGATTCACCGTCAGGCCCTGCCGTTTTGGCAGCGTACTCGTGCTGCGATGGCGGCTAAGGAACCGTGCGTTGCAACCTGGCTGCTCCGCAGCTCGGCACCGTGGGTGGCTGGCGGCCTGGACCGTGGTCGCGACGGCATTGTTCGTGAGGGGCGGGACAGCGGTGTCCGGTGGAGGCGGGGTTGCTGTTCGCGAGGAGCGAGGTGACGTCAGTGGGTGTGCGGAACCTGGATGATCGCAGATTCCAGCAAGTGGTTGTGGCCGGCACATTCCCAAGGACAGAAGCCCGGTTCACGATGCGCCATGGACGTGGAGATGCCGGTGCATATTTCCGGCGGCGTCAGGAGCTGCCCGGAGACGTCCAAGGCCACACCGCTGTTCTGCTCCGTACCCGCGCTGACTGAAGCGGGCGGGCCAGGCCGACCGCAGGACTCATCGCGGCGCTGGTCGACGGGCATCCTCTTGGCGAATGTGCTGCCCGTCCCAACGACAGCCGCACACGTTCAGGACTCGAGGAACCCGAGTGCCCTGGTCACGAATTCTTCGTGGTACTGGAAGATTCCGCCGTGTCCGGCGTCCAGGTAGAGGGGGACGAGTTCGCTCCGGGGCAGGCGTGCGGCCAGGTCGATTGAGTTGAGGCTGGGCACCATCCGGTCGTTCTCGCCGTTTGCCACGAGGACCGGTTGGCGAATGCCCGACAGGTCCGACGGCGCCTGGCGGCCCCATCGTTTGACGGCCTTCAGCTGGGCGCGCAACGACGGCAGCGAGATGTCCTTGTCACGGTCCTGCGTGCGTTCCTCCAGCCGTTGCAGGAAGGCGCGTCCGGCCCGTTGGCCGCCCGCGGTGTCGGTGAAGAAGAGGGAGAGCTTGGGATCCTGACGGGTCAGGGTGCCCTTGAGGGTGGCCCGGACGGTGAGTGCCGGGACTTTGTCGATGCCGGGGCCCCCGGCGGGGCCGGTACCCGCGAGGATGACCTTGCGGACGAGGCGCGGTTCTTCCTCCGCGACGACCTGTGCGATGAAGCCGCCCATCGACAGGCCGAGCAGATCTACCTCGTCGAACCCGAGGGCTCGGATGAACAGCACCGCGTCGCGGGCCATCGCCTCGATCGTGTCCGGCGTGGAGCCGCTCGATCCGCCCACCCCGCGGTTGTCGAAGGCGACGACCCGACGACGTGCGGCGAGCCCGTCGACGACGCGAGGGTCCCAGTTGTCCAGGACCCCGGCCAGATGGATCAGAAGGATCAGCGGCACACCGTCCTCGGGGCCGAGCTCCCGATAGGCGAAGTCCTCGCCGCGAACGGACACGGTTCGGGTCGGCGCGTTCTTGTACGACGATGTCGAGGGCGAGGGGGAATTCCGCGGCGTGGTCATGTCCGGGTCTTTCTGTAGCGGGTTTCAGGGCTCTTCTCGTTGCCGCAGGCGGTGTCGTTCCGCGCTCGCGGAGGACCTTGGCCGGTCGGCAGGACTGTTCCCTCACGTCATCGCGCCCAGGTGCTTCGCCAGCTGGACGGCGATGGCGCCCAGGCCGCCGGAGCCCGCGTGGACGAGGACCTTCTGGCCCGGCCGGATGCGCGCCCGCTCGACCCGCACCTGCCATGAGGTCAGGGCGACCAGGGGCAGGGACGCGGCCTCCTCCATGGTCAGCGCGTCCGGCTTGATCGCCACGTCGTCCTGGTGCACCGCGATGAGTTCTGCGAACGTGCCGATCCGGTCCTTGTCGGGCCGCGCGAAGGGACCCGGTACGGCAGGATCGCCTTCATCTCCCCGTCCCGGATCATGCGGTCGAGCGGGTTGATGCTCGCGGCCTGGATCAGGACGAGCACGTCGTCCGCGCCCACCTACGGGTCCGGCACCTCGCCGGCGCGCACGCCGGTCTTGTCGCCGTAGCGCTCGACCGTGAAGGCCTTCATCGTCGTCTCCATGTCTCGTCCGCAGGCGGACGGGGGTGCTGTTGATCCCGGGCTTCCCCGGCCATTGAACAGAGATTCGTGCCGATAAATTCGTGCCGATATGTCTGGTTTTATGTAAATGGCTTTTCCGGGAGGCGGGGCCTTTGGTCCCGGCTGCCGACGGAGGGGCGAGTGCCCTCGGTGACGAGTGCGGCTGAGGCGTGCCGGGCGTGGTGACCGGCCTTTTCCCCGGCCGGAAGAACCTTCCGGGGTTGCCCTGTTCGCGTGTTGTGTGCGCTGGCGCTGGCGCTGGCGCACGGGGAGGGAGGAGAATCCATTGGATTATGATCGCAATGCTATGTGGTGGGTCGGCGGACCGCAAGTGGGTCCGTTGCTCTCGGGACTGCCGCGGCGTGACGCCCAGGTGCAGCCGGGTGGCCTGCGGTGCGGACGTGCGCGTACTGCGGGTGCCTCAGGCGGAGGCTCCTGGCGCACTCATCATGCTCGACGCCCAGCAGTGCGAGGGCGTTGCGGATGCCCTGCTTGAGGAGTTCGTCGGAGAGACGCCTGTCGGAGAGGGCTCGGGAGAGCTGCAGCGTCCCGGCCATCATGCCAGCACCTCTCCAACGCCACCCTCGTGCTCTACACCGGCGCTGGCCACGCGTTCCTCTTCCAGTACGCCAAGGCCTTCAGCAAGCAGGTGGCCGACTTCCTCGCCGCCTGACCACACCGACCCCATGCGGTTCACCAGCACCCAGTTCACTCGCGTCAGCTCCCGTACCACGCAGTCGTGCGGCGCTGTGCTGTCTGAGATCAAGCCCCTGTTCTGATCGATACTTGTTGGTCAAGGGCACTATGAGGGTTGAGCGGTCCGCTCGGGTCGACGGCGGCCCCGAGAGCGGCGATCACCCGGTCCGCGAGCACGAACCTTACGGCCGTGCACTGACCCGTTCAGTCATGACGGTTGGGCTACGTCGGCCGTCCGGTGGGGCGCTTTGGTCGCCAGGTCGTGGTGGTGCCGGTCGGCAGGGTGGTCACGCCTCCATCGGGCCACTCGATCCGTGCTGTTGTGCCGGTGGGCACCGTCGTGCGCGCCTCGACGCCGGAGGCGTGCAGCTCCCAGCGGATGGCCACGCGGCCGTACGGGGACTCGTGGGCGGCGCCGGCCCAGGTGATGCCGCCGCCCGGTTGTGGACGGAAGACGATGTCGCGGTAGCCGGGTGAGGCGGCGGTCAGCCCGGCGACCGTGGTGTGCAGCCACTGGGCGATCGCACCGAGGGCGTAGTGGTTGAAGGAGGTCATCTCGCCCGGGTTGACGGTGCCGTCGGGCAGCATGCTGTCCCACCGCTCCCAGATGGTGGTGGCGTCGTGCTTCAGCGCGTACAGCCAGGAGGGGCACTCCTGTTGGAGCAGCAGGGAGTAGGCGGTGTCGACGTGGTGGGTGGCGCTGAGCGCAGGGGCCACGAGCGGTGTGCCGATGAAGCCGGTCTGGATGGTGTGCCCGCCTGCGGCGACCAGTTCGGTCAGGCGGTCGCCCGCGATGGTCCGGGCTTCCGGGTCGGGAAGCAGGTCGAACTGGAGGGCGACGGCGTAGGCGGTCTGGGTGTCGCTGGTCATCAGGCCGGAAGGCAGCACGTAGGCGTCGAGAAAAGCCTGGCGCACCCGGTGCGCGAGCTTCTCGTAGCGTTGACGGTCCTCGTCGAGTCCGAGGACGCCCGCGATCCACGCCGTGTGCCGTGCCGACCAGGCGTAGTAGGCGGTGGCGATGAGGTGGCGGTCGGTGCGGCCGGCGCCCGGGTCCTCCGGGGGTGCGGACGGGTCGAGCCAGTCGCCGAGCTGGTAGTCGCGGTTCCACAGGCCTGACGGGTCCGCGCGCTCGGTGATGAGGTCGACCCAGCGGCGTGCGCTGTCGTACTGGGCGGCCAGCAGCCCGGTGTCGCGGGAGTCCCGGTACAGCGCCCACGGGGTCAGTGTCACGACGTCGCCCCAGCCGGCGCCGGGCCGGGCCGGTGTCCACTGCGGGCCACCGGGGATGGTCGGCACGTACCAGGGCACGGTTCCGTCGGCGTGTTGTTCGACGGCGACGTCGCGCAGCCAGGACGCGAGCATGCCGTGGCAGTCGTAGAGGAAGGCGGCGGTGGGCGCGAAGACCTGGATGTCGCCGGTCCAGCCGAGCCGTTCGTCGCGCTGCGGGCAGTCGGTGGGCAGGTCGACGAAGTTGCCGCGCAGGCTCCACACCACGTTCTCGTGCAGCCGGTTCACCTGCTCGTTGGAACACTCGAACCAGCCGGTCCTGGCCATGTCGGTGTGGTGGACGCGGGCGGTGATGTCGTGGTGGGGGTCGCCGCCGCGCCAGCCGGTGATCTCGGCGTAGCGGAAGCCGTGGAGGGTGAAACGCGGTTCCCATGTCTCGCGGCCTTCGCCGCGCAGGACGTACCGGTCGGTGGAGATGGCGTCGCGCAAGGGGCGGACGCACAGCTCTCCGCCCTGGAGCACCTCGGCGTGCCGGATGACGACCGTGTGTCCGGCCGGGCCGGCCACGGTGATGCGGACCCGGCCGACCAGATTCTGTCCGAAGTCGACCAGAAGACGGTCGGCGTCGAGGGCGGTCACCCGGACTGGGGTGATCTCCTCGGTGCAGCGCACCGGCGGCCCGGTGGGGGCGACCAGCGTCGCCGGATCCCGGGGGACGATGTCGACCGGTGACCAGCTGCTGTCGTCGAATCCGGGGCTGGACCAGCCCGGCCGTTCGTCCCGGGCGTCATAGGTCTCGCCGTCGAGCAGGCCGGAGGACACGATGGGCCCGTGGGCGGCTCGCCAGGAGGTGTCGGTGCCGATGGTGGTGACGGTTCCGTCGCGGTGGACGACTTCGAGTTGGGCGATGAGGGCGAGCCGGTCGCCGTAGAGATTGGAGTGGCCGCCGCCGAAGCCCAGCCGTCCCCGGTACCAGCCGTCGGCCAGCCATGCGCCGATGGCGTTGTCTCCGGCGCGCAGGTGTTCCGTGACGTCGTGGGTCTGGTAGCGGAGCCGGTGGTCGTAGCTGGTCCAGCCCGGCGCGAGGGCGTGGTCGCCGACCCGTCGGCCGTTGACCTCGATCTCGTACAGCCCGTGGGCGGTGACGTACAGGCGTGCGCTCTCCACTTCCGCGCCGACGGGGAACTCCTTGCGCAACAACGGTGGGCGCCGTTCGGCGTCCGGCCACCGCGGCGAGATCGCGCACGCCGTCCAGTCCGTCGGCTCCAGCAGCCCCGACTCCAGGCGCAGGGCCGGGCTCCAGACGCCGGCCGTGCTGTCGGCACCGCGGACCCGGACGCGTATATCGGCGTGTTCCCGCGACTCAAGTGGCCTGGTGAGCGGCCAGTCGACGAGCACGGAGTCCGCGGAGGCCACCCAGTCGGTGCGGTGCGTCCCGTCGGCCCGCGTGATCTCGAGCTGGTACGCCTGCTGTGTCCAGCCGGGCGGTGCCGTCGTCCTCCAGGAGATCCGGGGCCTCGGCTCACCGATGCCGAACGGCTCCCGGTGATGTTCCGCGGTCGGCATGGCAACCGCTGGTGTCGGCTCGTGGGTCATCCCTTCACCGCCCCGGCGGTCAGGCCCTTGATGATGCGCTGGTTGATCAGCAGGTACAGCACCAGGGCGCCGACGACGTTGATGCTGATCGCGGCGAACAGCGGTCCATAGGCCGTCTCGCCGTACTGCCCGGTGAAGTTGAGCAGCCCCACCTGGATGGTGCGCAGGTCGTCGTTCGTGGTGAAGGTGAGCGAGATGAGCAGGTCGTTCCAGATGAAGAAGAACTGCACCAGGCCCACGGTGAAGACGGCGTTGCGGACCATGGGGAAGGCGATCCGCCAGAAGGCCACGAGGATGCTCGCTCCGTCGAGGGTGGCGGCTTCGAACACCTCGCGCGGGATCGAGCGGAAGAAGGTGGCCATCATGAAGACGGTCAGCGGGAGGCCGGCCGCGGTGTAGGTGATGATCAGCGGTGCCAGGGTTCCGGAGAGCCCGGTCTGGAAGTACACCCGGAACAACGGCAGCAGGATCATCTGGCTGGGCACCATGATGCCGACGAGGAAGACGAGCAGGACCTGGTGGCGTCCGCGCCAGACCATCACCTCGAGGGCGAAGCCCGCCGCGACGCCGAGCAGGATGATGAGGGCGAGCGAGGGCACGGTGGCCAGCAGGCTGTTGCGGATGTACAGGGCGACGTGCCCGGTCGTCCACGCCTCGGCGTAGTTGTGCAAGCCCCAGCTCTCGGGAAGCGACCACGCAGGGTCGTTGACGAACTCGGACTGGGTCTTGAAGGAGCTCAGCAGCAGCCACAGCAGCGGCGCCACCTCGATCGCCAGCAGCAGGGCGACGAGTGCGTTCCGTACCAGACGCCGGGCTTGCCGGCTCGTCCGGCGTGCGGCCGTCGGTGGGCGGGTGAGGAGTTCCCGCGGCGGCGCCGTCAGGGTGTCGGTCATGGGAGTTCAGCCCTTGGTCAGGTCGCGTCGCGAGAAGCGGAAGATGATGAGGGAGACGCCCAGGCAGACGACGGTGAGCAGCGAGGCGATGGTGCTGCCGTAGCCGTAGTCGCCGTAGGAGAACGCGGTGCGGAACATGTACAGCGTCAAGGGCGTGGTGTCGCTGCCGGGTCCGCCGTTGGTCAGGGCGAGGACCGAGTCGAAGACCTTGAGCGTGCCGTTGATGCTGAACACGGCCGACGACAGCACCACCGGCCAGGACAGCGGCAGGACGATGTGGCGGATCAGCCGCCATCCCGTGGCGCCGTCCATCCGCGCGGACTCGATGGTCTCGTCGGGGATGTCGAGCAGTCCCGCGTAGATGAGCACGCCGTAGAAGCCCATCGAGCGCCACACGTCCATCACGACCAGGACGAGGAAGGCTCCGCCGCCGCTGGCGAACCAGTCCCCGTGGTGGATGCCCAGCGCTTCGACGGCGGTGTTGGCCAGGCCGTTCTGCGGCGCGACGGCGAAGAGCTTCTGGAACATCAGGGCCACGGCGACCGTCGGAAGGATCACCGGGAAGAACACCAGCGTGCGGATGAGCGCGGACGACTTGCGCAGGACGAACACGTAGAGCAGGGCGAGCAGGTACCCGCAGAGCACCTGCCCGACGCTGACGACGACCCCGTACTTGAAGGTGAACCACAGCGCCGAATGCGCCTGCGGATCGTGCCACAGCTTCTCGAAGTTGCCGAACCCGTCGAAGGAGAAGCCCTCGATGACGTTGCCCTTGAAGAAGGTGTACCCCAGGGACCAGCCCATCGGCACCAGCATCACCAGTGTGTACACGAGGAGCGCCGGACCCAGCAGGATGGCGAGGGCGCGGCGGTCTCCCAGAACTGAACGCATGTCGGCTCTTTCAAGAAGGGGTCGGAACGATTCGCGGGCGGCGGAGGTCAGCCGTTGTCCAGGTCCGCCTGGATCTTCTTCATGAAGTCCTGCGCGGAGAGGGACCCGGTGACCAGCGGTGCTGCGTTCGTCTGGCTGGTCTCGGTCGCCTTCGTGTTGAAAAGCGCCTCGAACCACAGAGTGCTGGTCGTGGTCTTGGAGATGGTGTCCTGCACCTGCTGGGTGAGCGGCGGCAGCGTGCCGGTGTCGCCGCTGGGCTTGAACCCGGAGATCGTGCCCTGGTCCTTCAGCGAGGCCGCGCCGTAGTTCTTGGCGGTGCAGGAGAGCCAGTCGCCGACCTTGGAGTCGTACGACTTCGCGGAGACGGCGACCGGGAGACCGACGTTGGCCGGGAGCTGGTCCGCGGACCCCTTGCCGCCGGACACGGTCGGGAACGGCATGAAGCCTATGTCGTCCGCGCCGACCTGGTTCTTGGTCTTGTCGTTGAAGTCGCCCAGCGCCCAACTGCCCATGTAGAACATCGCGGCCTTGCCGGTCAGGAACTGCTGCACCCCGGTGTCGTAGTCGATCGACCCGACGCCCTTGCCGAAGTAGCCCGCCTTGCCCAGGTCGGCGATGGCCTGCGCGGCCTTGACGTACGCGGGGTCGGTCAGCTTCGCCTTGCCGTCCGCGACGGCCTGGAGGGCGTCGGGGCCCAGCTCCCGGTAGAGGTAGCCGCTGATGAGACGGGTGAGGGGCCATCCCTCCTTGCCCGCCGCGGAGAAGGGGGTCACCCCCGCGCCCTTCAGCTTCGCCGCGGCCGCGACCAGTTCGTCGTACGTCGTCGGGACGGCGATTCCGTGGGCGGCGAGCAGCTTCTTGTTGTACCAGATGCCCTCGATGTTGAACTGGTAGGGCATGACGTTGAACTTGCCGTACAGGTTCTGCACCGTCTTGACCGCGGCCGGCTGGATGTCGTCCCACACTCCGAGGTCCTTGAGCGTCTTCTCGAGGTCGAGGACCTGCCCGGCCTTGTCCAGCGTCTTGGTCAGCTCCGGGGTGCCTCCCGCAGCGAACTGCACGGGCAGCGCGTCCTGCCCGGCGAGCAGTTGCACCTTCTGGTCGACGTTGCTGATCGGCAGTGTCTGGATCTTCAGCGGCAGCGCCGCGTTCTGCGTCTTGCACGCGCCGGTGCTCAGGGTCTTGAGCTCCTGCTGCACGATGTGGTTGTCGTCGTTGATGGTGAGGGAGTAGTCCTTGGCGCCGCCGCTCGACGCGTTCGTGCCGCCGCAGCCCGTCAGGACGAGGCCGGCGGTGGTGGCGGTCGCCAGGACGACGAGGGTGCGGGGCTTGAGGGTGTGGTGCACGGGGTTGCTCCTCGCGGTGCACAGCGCATTGAAGCGCTTCAATGTTGCCCGGAACCTATGCGCCGCTACACGGCCATGTCAAGAATGATTCGTCGATATTTCTGAACCGCGATGTGTGCACAGCAACAGGAATCGGCACGCCAGGAGGGCAGAGCCCCTCAGGGGGAGACGGGTGCGGGCTCCGTGCTCAGCGCGGCGCGCTGGAGCGGATGATCAGCTCCGGCTCGAGCACGACGGTGGCATGCCGATGCTGCTCACCGGAGGCCACCTCGTCCATCAGCAACCGCATCGCTTCCTGACCCATGGCCCGCCCGGGCAGGTCCACCGCGGTCAGGGGCACCGCCGCGGAACCGGCCGTGCGGTTGTTCTCGCAGCCCACGACCGCGACCTGGTCGGGTACACCGATGCCGGCCACGGTGTGCAGTTCGTGGATGATGCCGTTGGCCAGTTCGTCGGCGACGACGACAAGGCCGTCCGGCAGGTCGCCGGGCTTGCGCTTGGCGAGAGCCTTCCCGACCAGGTGGCCGTGCGCCGTGGTCAGGCCGACGCTGTCGATCTCCTCCAGCGTCACACGGGCGCCGGCCTCCTCGACCGCCGCGTGTACCCCCCTGCGCCGGTCGCGCACGGGCTGGTAGTCGTCGTGCGCGACCACGTAGGCCAGCCTGGTGCGTCCGGTGTCGATGAGGTGGCGTGCCGCGAGATACCCCACGTGCTCGTTGTTGACCAGCACCGAGCAGCAGGTGCCCGGCCTCGGCGAGAAGTTCAGGAGCACGATCTGGCGTCCGTGCGAGCGCATCCGGGCGATGCCCGCGGTGGAGTCCTCCATCGGGGCCAGCAGCATGCCGGTCACCCTGGCCTGGTCGAAGACGTCCAGGTAGTCGTCCTGGAGCCCCATGTCACACGTCGTGTTCGCGAGCAGCAGGTTGAGGCCGGCCGCGCGGGCCGCCTCCTGTGCGCCGTGCGCCATGTCGATGAACAGCGAGTTCTCGATGTCCGCGAGGACCATCCCGACGCTGTCGTTCGACCCGGACGCCAGCGACCGGGCCGCGTCGTTGCGCACGAAACCCAGCCGGGCGATGGCTTCGCGCACGCGCTGCGCCGTCACCGGGCTGACCTTGGCCGGATGGTTCAGGACATTGGACACCGTGCCGAGCGAGACGCCCGCCGCCTTCGCGACGTCCTGCATGCTCGGACCGGCGTGCCCGTTCGCCCGTGGACCTGCGGCTGCCACGACGCTCCTCGACTTCCGGTCTCGATCGGCCTGGACACGAATTGACGGGGCCAGGTCGGTTTGGACAGGCGTAGAATACACGCTTTCTTTGAAGCGCTCCAATGTCTACGTGAGGCCCCGCTCTTCCAGGTGACCGGAGGGTGGCACGGATGCCGAGGTCACGGTGCCTCACCTCCGGAGCGCACGCGAGTCGCCGCGCTCTCCCGAGGCCACCCGTCGTCCGACTGCCCGTTCAAGGGAGCGTGGCCCGGTGTGAGAGCTCAGCCAGCGCGATGAGTGCGCGGACTCTTGACGGGCGGCGCGGAGGGTGTCAGCCTCGCATCGCCAAAAGATTGAAGCGCATCAATCTCGTCCTCCATCACGTGCGCCCCCACCCAGCGATGACGTTTCCGGTGTCGAGCCGGGCCGTGGCTCGACCGGATCGGTGCTGCCCTTCTGCTTCGGAGCACGCAGCGAGCTCACGCCCGCGCCGTGTTCCCTGCCCTTCTCTCACTGTCGAGGGAGTCACGAATCCATGCACAGGAACAGGCGATCATGGGCGAAGGCCGCCGCCATCGGCGCGGTGGCCGCCCTGGTGCCCTTCACGGCACCGGTTGTGTCCGCCCACGCCGTCACCTACAGCGGCGGCGTCATGTGGCAGCCGCCGAGCGGAGCCCCCTCCTACGGGTCGCTCTACGCGCACGCCATCCGGCTGGAGCACAGCACCGACGCCAACGGCACGCTCCTTGCGTCCTTCGAGCAGTACTCGGGCAACGGCATGCCGGTGTACCGCAGCACCGACTCGGGACACACCTGGACACAGATCTCCACGATCAACGACCAGGCCAACTCCTGGAACGACATCCAGCTCGAACCCGTGCTCTACGAACTGCCACAGGCCATCGGCTCGTTCCCGGCAGGGACGATCATCGCCGCGGGCGACTCCATGCCCACCGACAACTCCAAGACCAAGATCGACATGTATGCCAGCACCGACCACGGCGTCACCTGGTCCTTCGTCAGCTCCATCGCCACCGGCGGAGACGCCGTGGCCTCCAACGGCCACACCCCCGTGTGGGAGCCGTACTTCATGGTGGCGAACAACAAGCTGATCGCCTGGATCTCGGACCAGCGGGACCCCGCGCACGGACAGAAACTCGCCCACTTCACCACGACCGACGGCGTCAACTGGTCCTCCGAGGTCGACGACGTCACCTACTCGGACTACAACGCCCGACCCGGTATGGCGATCGTCACCCGCCTCGGCAACGGGAAGTACATCCTCACCTACGAGTACTGCAACGCGCCGATCTCGGGCTGCCCGATCTACTACAAGATCGCAGACAACCCCGAGAACTTCGGCTCGGTCACCGGAGTACAGCTCGTCACCACGGACGGTATCCAGCCCAAGGCCAATCCGTATGTCACCTGGCTGCCGAGCGGCGGCCCCAACGGCACGATCGTCGTGCAGGCGTACAGCGACCAGCAGCTGTACAAGAGCACGGACGACGGCTCGACCTGGGTGCGCATGTTCTCCAACACCGTCTCGGGCTACAGCCGCGGCCTGCTCCCGCTCGCCGACGGCAAGAGCCTTCTGGTCACCCGCGGCGGCGTACTGACCACCAACGGCACCAACAAGGTCACCTACGGCATCGACGACTACGGCGGCGGCATTTCGACGGGGACCGGCTACAAGATCCAGAACGAGCTGAGCAACGACGTCCTGGGCGTCCCCAACGCCAACTCCGGATCCCAGGTCGTCCAGGCCGCCGACAACGGGACCGCCGACCACAACTGGCAGTTCCAGCTGCAGAGCAACGGGTACTACCGCATCTACAACACCTTCAGCCAGAAGTACCTCGCCATCCCGGGCGGCTCGCTGTCCTCCGGAACAGGCGCCATCCAGTGGACGTCGACGGGCGGTGCGGAGCAGGACTGGTCGGTCCGGCCGGCACCGGCCGGCGGATACACCGTCGTCAACCGGCGCAGTGACCTGGCCCTGACCATGGCCACCGACGCGAACGGCCAGACCCAACTGCTCGAGCAGGCCAGGCAGGCCCCGCTCACGTCCTCGGCGAACCAGCGGTGGAACCTCGTCCAGACGGCGGCGCCCGACTTCACCAGCGGACAGTTCGTGATGGCCAACGTCAACAGCGGAAAGTACGCGGAGGTGGTCGGAAGCGGTGACGGAACGCAGGCCGACCAGTACCGCGATGTGAACCATCCGGATCAGTACTGGACCTTCACGCGGACCGGCTCCTACTACACGATCACGAACACGTTCTCTGGCGACCTCCTCGACTCGGCGGGAGCCACCGCCAGCGGCAGCGCGGTCGTCCAGAAGCCGGCCTCCGGCGGAACGTCCCAGCAGTGGTCACTTACCGACACCGGTGACGGTAAATACCAGGTGGTCAACCGTGCCAGCCGACTGGCCCTGTCGGTGGTCGGCGCATCGACCGGCGACGGAGCCCTGCTGGACCAGGAGTCCGTCTCGACCGCATCCGCACAGCGCTGGACGATCACCAAGATCAACTAGCCTTGCCCTTCCGCAGGCGGACAGCCGGCCATGGCGTCCCACGGCAGAGCCGCCACCGATGATCTCCGCTGCTCAAGCGAGCCGGCAGGCAAACGCCCTCCGGTCCCGTACACAGTCTCCGTACCAGCCGCCTCCGTCCTCGGCCCGTCTCCCGAGGACTGGGCCGTAGGGCGGGACCGTGCCGGGCGGCGGACCCCCGAGCAGCCGACGGCCGACCGTCGGCCACTCGGTCGCACCTGCACATCAGCGACACAAAGGAGTTCGCATGACCAGCCAGCGCACCGGAGGTCCACGCGCCGGAATCCACAGACGGCGCGGTCATCCCGCCCTCGCCGCGATCGTGGCCGCCCTCATGGTCTTCCTCGGTCTGGCCGCCGCCGGTCCGGCGCAGGCCCTCGGCGGTGACATCCGTATGCACGACCCCTCCGTGATCAAGGTCGGCGGCTGCTACTACGGGTTCTCCACCGGGTTCGAGCACGACTCGCTCAACCCGAGCGGTTCCATCACCGAGCGCAGGACCTGCGACAGCACCCCGGCCACCGGCTGGACCGAGATCGGCAACGTCTGGGATTCGACACCGTCCTGGATCACCGCCAAGCTCGGCTCGACCCCGCCGAACATCTGGGCCCCCGACATCAAGTACTTCAACGGTACGTACCACCTGTACTACGCGGGCTCGCTCTGGGGCACGAACTATGCGGTGATGGGCCTGGCCACGGCCACGAACATCGAGGGCCCGTGGACCGACCAGGGCCTGGTCACGGACGTCAACTACCCGATCGACCCCAATGTCGACTGGGGTCCGGACGGCCGGCTGTACATCTCCTGGGGTTCCTGGACCGGCAGCGGCACCTACATGCACGTTCTGGACCAGTCCACCGGCAAGCTCTCCACCACCGACAACAACCTCTGGCACATCGCCGTCGGCATCGAGAACCCGACGATCATCCTCAACGGCGGCTACTACTACCTCTTCGGCTCGAAGGGGGGCTGCTGCAACGGGGTCAACAGCACCTACTACACCGTGGTCGGCCGGGCCACCAGCATCACGGGACCGTACCTCGACCAGAACGGCACCGACATGGCCTCCGGCGGCGGGACCAGCGTCCTCACCGGCGCCTACCCGAGGGTGGCCGCGGGCGGGGCGGACGCCTACGACGACGGCTCGTCGAAGTTCCTCGCCTACCACTACTACGACGGGAACAACTCCGGGCAGGAAACCCTCGACATCCGCCAGGTCACCTTCTCCGGCGGCTGGCCCGTCCTCGCCGGCCCCCTGGGGGCTGCGAACAACCACCTGCTGAACCGCAACAGCGCCAAGTGCGCGGACGTCTGGTTCCTGAGCACGGCGGACGGCGCGGCCGTGAACGCGGGGAACTGCAACTCCGGGGCCAACCAGCAGTGGGTGTCGACGGCCGTCGGCTCCAACTATGAGCTGGTCAACGTCAACAGCGGCAAGTGCCTCCAGATCTCCGGCGCCTCCACCGCCGACGGCGCGGTCGCCGTCCAGTCGACATGCACCGGAGCCGCACAGCAGCTGTGGACGAAGACGGCGGTGATCGGCGGCTACGTGACCTTCGCCAACGTCAACAGCGGCAAGTGCCTCGAGGTCGCCGGGGGGTCGACCGCCAACGGGGCGGCCTTGGACCAGTCGACCTGCAACACCGGGTACAACCAGCAGTGGCTTGTCGTCTGACATGCCGGGCGGCGTGTTCCTGTGACAGGAGACCGCTAGCATGCCCGCCTGTCCAGGGCGGAGGGCGCTGGACAGGCGGGCACGACGGTCGAGCCGACGGCTTGCCACTCCATTGGATTACGGTCATACTCTAATCGTCGACGTGATGCTGAGGGGCTCGACCGCTCAGGGTTCCGATGCCTACGCCTTTGGCGTCGACCCCGCAGCTGCAGCCGCAGTCGGGAGACGTGGGTAACTGCTCTGTGCCCTCCCCGTCCGGAGAGGAGGGGGCGGCGTCGCCGCAGAAACCTCATTCTGAAAGGCGCGACCGTGGGTGGCTCACGGGAAGTGCGAGGCGACGTGGTGACGTCGTACAAGAACGCGCCGAGCGGCCGGGTCGCAGGGTGCCGTACCTCGCGACCTGCGTGTGCAGTTCTTCGGCCACGACATCGGCGACGAGGTCGTCCTTGGAGGCGACGTGGGCGTAGAAGGCTCCGTTGGTGAGCCCTGTGTCCGACATCAGCGTGGAGATGCCCGAGCCGTTGATGCCGTCTCCTTGGCGTAGCGCACCACGAGCTTCCTTCATTCGCTCCGTAAGGCAGTTGCCTCGCACTCAAGACTAATCCATGACCTGACACACGTAATATTACGATCGGCAGGTTATTTCGGCTGCTGATCAGTGATCGTACGGACCGGGGTCGATGGCTCATGTGCGGAGGCGGGCGCCAGGTCCCAGCCGGGCGGTGACTTCCCCGGGAGTGAAGGCTGTGTGCTCCGCGGAGCGCTCGACGGCGACGCGGACCGGGGCGTCGCAGTCGGTGTGACGGACGTCCAGCACGGGGCCCTCGGGGCCGAGGGTGTACGTCTCGCCCCACTGGCTCAGCGCTGCATGCTCTTCCCGGTGCCTCCCGCTCAAAGGTGAGCATCGGCGGCGACCGGTGATGTCGGTGCGACTCGAAGCCGAAACTGAGCTATCCCGCCGGCTCGATCGCCGCGCGCGTCAGTGTGCTGCGCAGCATTGTCCCCGCCCGGACCTTCGACAAGAGCGTCCGCAAACTCAACCGGATGACCGGCTGACAGCCACGGGGAACTTGCCAGAGGTGCCCAACGCGTAGATCCCGGTGCGCCTGATGTTGCCCGGTCGGCGGCTCGGATTCCGCTCGAGACTGCCTGCGACCGCGACAGCGGCGCCTACCTGCTGAAATTCGCCTGGGCGAAGATCGTCCGACACCAGATGGTATGTCCTTCGTCTTGCAGAACGCCGTTTGCGGTTGGTGACGATCCTGCTGGCCTATTTTGTGCCCGTTGTGGTTTTGTCGGTGGAACCGGAACCTGACACCACTTGTCGCTCAGCTCCCGAGGCCGACCCGAAGGTCTTCTCCAGGAGGGTGAACGACTTGGGTGCACCGCCCGGTTGCGGCTTGCCTGCCTTATGGCCGACGACCCGGTAGCCGGCGTTCAGGTAGTAGGCGTTGAGGCGTGTGTTGCCGGCCAGGCAGTCCAGACGCACGAACGCCCGCCCCGCCGCGGCAACGCGGCGCTCCGCAGCACGCAGCAGAAACCGCCCCGTCCCCGGCTGGGCGGTGCTGCGGTCCACCATCAGCCGATGCACATAGCCGGCCACCGGCGGCTGCGGTCCCCAGGCGTCCTCGTCTTCCCACCACAGCTCCCATGCCCCGGCCACGCGACCATCGGCCTCGGCGAGCCAGACCTCACCACTCACCATGGTCTTGCGGAAATGGTCCTCGTCCAGCTGGCCGGGCTGCCACTGGCCGGTGATGCCCTGGGCGAGCATCCAGCGGGCAGCGTCGTCACGCAGACGAACGAGAGTGGCGAGGTCGGTGTCTTCGGCGAGGCGGAAGTGCAGATCGTTCACGTCGCGATCCTCGCACGGCTCGCACGCGCACTCGAAGCTGTCCCTCCAGTCCCAGCCGAGCGCCAGCGTTGTCAGTTCCCATCGACATTTTCGAACTGCCCGACCGCTAAGTGCTGCCCGAAACCGTGGACAAACGTTGCTCGCTCTCGCTTACGAAACCATCGGTGGGACTGGCGGCTCGTTGTCCCGTAGAGCAGCGGCCGTTTGGGCGTTCCCGGTCGCGGGTGGGGTGTGGGATGCCGATGCAGCCGAGGCCGTGGCCGCAAGTGCCGGAGCTGACCGCGCAGGTGGCCCGGTCGGTAGCGGCGCAGGGGCCGTATCCCCTGGCGATGCGGGTCCGTGACGAGCTGGGTGAGCTGTTTGCGGATGCCGAGTTCGCCGAGACGTTCGGGGCGCGGCGGCGGCCTGGCTGGTCACCGGGCCGGCTGGCGCTGGTGACGGTCCTACAGTTCGCCGAGAACCTCACCGACCGGGCGGCAGCGCATCGGGTGCGGTACGGCATGGACTTCAAATACGCGCTCGGTCTGGATCTGGACGATCCGGGGTTCGACGCCTCGGCGCTGTCGGAGTTCCGCGCGCGGTCGGTCGAGCAAGGGTTGGAAGAGAAGGCGCTCGACCTGCTGCTGACCGCGCTCAAGGGCCGGGGCCTGGTGAAGGCGGGCGGCAAGCAGCGCACCGACTCCCCCCGCGTGCTGGCGGCGGTACGGGACCTGAACCGCCTGGAAGTTGGCTGGGGAGACGCTGCGGGCCTCACTGGAGACGCTGGCCTGCGCGGCACCGGACTGGCTGGCCAAGGCGGTGCCTGTGCGGGAGTGGGCCGAAGGTTACGGTCCGCGGACCAACTCCTGGCACCCACCCGCTTCCAAGACCAGGCGCGAGGCCATGGCCCTGGTCTATGGCCGGGACGGGTTCACGTTGCTGGACGCCGTGCACGCGCCTCACGCGCCGGCCTGGCTGCGCGAACTCCCGACGCTGCAGGTTCTGCGCACGGTATGGCTGCAGAACTACCACCGCACCGTGACCGAGGCCGCGGTGGTGGTCACGCGCTCGCCCCAGGCACGCGCCGGCGCCGGGTTCGACCGCACCGCGTTCAGCATCGACTGGGACAAGCGGCAGGCCACCTGCCCACGCGGGGACACCAGCACCTGGTGGAGCCCCGCCAGCCAGCGCGGGACCAAGGCCATCGTCATCAAATCCGACAAGGAGACATGTCGCCCCTGCCCGGTGCGCGACCAGTGCACCCGCTCGAAGACCGGCGGCCGGACCCTCTCCCTGGAAGCCCGTGAGCTGCAAGAGGTCCTCGACCGTGCCCGCCTCCAGCAGTCAGACGAGCAGTGGCGAGCCAAGTACGGAACCCGCGCGGGCGTCGAGGGAACCATCCACCAGGCCGTCGCGGTCACCGGCATGAGACGCGCCCGCTACCGCGGTCTGCCAAAGACCCGCATCGAGCACGTCTTCGCCGCTGTCGCACTCAACCTCATACGCCTCGACGCCTGGTGGAAGGGGCATCCTTTGGACCGCACCCGCGTCAGCCACCTCGCCCGGCTCGACCTCTTCCTCGCCGTGTGACCCCGAATAAGCCAGCAGGATCGGTGACACATTCGTCAATGGCACCCGAGCCGGGCCGCGCTTCAGCGAGGCAGCAGGACGTCAACCTGCCCCCGGATGTCGTCCACGATCTCCTGAACGCTCAAGGTGATGTTCACGCTCGCCGCCATGCTGAGGAACATCACGGCGGACACGATGTGTGCCAGCGTCGCGGCGTCGCCCTCTGTGACCCGCTCGTCTCGGTGCAGTACGGCGGCGATGGCCTCCTCGGTCTGCGCGACGATGGCGAGCGCTTCGCCGTGCCGGGGCTCCTCGGGGTTGCCGAAGGCCATCTCTCGCAGGTAGGTGCGTCCGTTGTCGATCTGGGCGCGGTTGCATTCCACGATCGGCCGGACGATTGCCAGCACCGCGTCCAGCACGCCTGGGATGGTCTCGGCGTCCGCCCGACCCCGCTCGAGCGCTTCGGCGTACTTGGCGTTCTGCACGAGCAGGAGGAGCTCGCCCTTGGTCTTGGCGTAAAGGAACAGCGTCCCGGTGCCTATGTCAGCCTCGTCGGCGATCTGCTGGGTCGTGACCTCATCGACGCCGTGTTCGGCGAACAACCCGCTGGCAGCAGCGATGATGCGGTCGAGCTTGTCCTGCTTGTTCCGCTCGCGCCGTCCGACCGGCTGGGGGGCGACAGGCATGACGGTATCCTCCGAGGCGTGCACCGCCGCGGTCGTCGAGCCGCCGACGATATCGGCGGTCGACCCAGCAACAGCCCGATCAGCAGCGCGGCGGCGCGAATGAGGAGCCCGGGCAGGGTGAGGAAGCGGGCGAACTCGCCGTAGGCGGCGACCAGGTCCGGGTCCGGGGGCAGGGATGCCCGGTTGATCTGGGCTTTGGCTGAGGCGAGTGGGGTGTGGTCGAAGGACGCGAGCCGGGCGACGACGGTGTCGACGAATGCGTCGAGTTGTCCGTCGGGGAAGGCGCGGATGATCCAGCCCCAGCGTTCGGCGGTGTCGTGTCGGCGTCGTAGTCGTCGCTGATGAGCAGATCCGAAGGTCCCGCTTCCCGCCTTCGCTGCTCACTCTTCGTAGCGCGGGAGGATGTCGCCGTTCTTGACGTAGGTGAGGGCGGCGGTGACGTCGTATGCGTGGATCGCGGAGGCGAACGGTGTCAGCTGGTTGGACAGTTCCTCGATCACGTCACTGGTGAAGAAGGCGTCCCGTGACGCGGTGTCGTTGAACCCGAGGGCGAGGGAGGCGTGGAAGTGCTGGTCGTCAGGGTTGTCGTGGGCGACGTTCGGGGTGTCCCAGAGCTTTTCGATCCAGGGCAGGAACGTCTGCGTGCGCAGTTCCTTCAGCACTCCGGTGCCGACGAGTGCGGGAACGAGCTGCGTCTTGACGAACTTCCGGAACTCGCCGGCGCCGACCCCGTCTCTGCGGCGGAGGTAGACCAGGGCGCGGGCGCCGACCGTCTCTCCCGGGCCTGCGACGTCGTACCAGCGGGACGAGTTCGGCGGGCCGGCGTAGAGCAGGGTGCGGCGGAACACGTTGATCTCGTCCGCGTAGGCCAGCTGCGTCTGCCTGCGTCCGTGCAGCGGTGCAAGCGCCGACTGGAAGGTGACTTCCGCGACACCGTCGATCTTCCGGTCGTCGGGGATCGAGGTCTCGACCCCGTCGGTCACCGGCCACAGGCCCGGATTGTGCTCGGCAAGGTGGATCTGCCGGTACTCCTCCAGGCCCGGGGTGGCGGAGATGATCCCAGAGTGCGGGCCCTTCCAGTAGTCCAGTCCCTTCTGGCGGGGCTGATCGGTGCGCACCCACAGCAGGATCGAGGAGGTGAGATGCTTCTTCACCTGCAGTTGCGCGGTAGACGGTGTGACGTGCTCATGGTGTTGCCCTTCTCCTTCTGGTCAGGAACGTGCGGTTCCGGTGTTCGGAGCGGTCAGCGGGCGAGGAACTCGACCGCTACGGGGGCGAACTCCTGGTGGTACTGGAAGATGCCGCCGTGCCCGGAGTCGGGGTAGATGATCAGCTCGCTGCCCTTGATGCGCCGGTGCAGGTCCTCCGACAGGACCGAGGGCACCATGCGGTCGTTGTCGCCGTTGGCGATCAGGGTGGGCTGCGTGATCGTCGACAGGTCGTCGGGGGCGGAGCGCCCCCACTTCTTGATGGCCTTCAGCTGCGTCTGGAACGCCTTGGTCTTGATGTCCGCGTCGCGGTCGACGGTGCGCTCCTTGAGCCGGTTGACGAACGCGCGTGCGGCGGGCTTACCGGCGGTGTTGCGGTTGAAGAACAGGAACTCCTTGGGGTCCGAACGGGTCAACGTGGCACGCAGGATGTCCCAGTAGGTGACTCTGGCGACCTTGTCCATGTCCTTGCCGCCCTTCGGCCCGGTGCCGGTGAGGACCAGCTTGCGGACGAGCTCGGGGTGCTTCACCATCAGGGCCTGAGCGACCATGCCGCCGAGGGAGAAGGAGAAGACGTCGATCTTGTCGTACCCGAGCGCCTTGATGAAGGTGTAGGCGTCGTCGGCCATCGCCTCGACGCTGTCCGGCACCTGACCGGTGGATGCCCCGACACCGCGGTTGTCGAAGGTGATGACGTGACGGCCCTTCGCGATGGGATCGATGATGCGGGGGTCCCAGTTGTCCAGGGTCGCGGCGAGGTGGACGAAGAAGACGACGGGGATGCCGCCCTTCGGGCCCAGCTCGCGGTAGGCGTAGGTGACGCCGTCGACGCTGACGGTGCGGGCCGGGGCCTTCGCGTAGGAGGTGATGACGGCTTCGTTCGGGGTGCCGTTGTCGCTCATGATGGTTTCTCCTTGTGTGGTTCGTGTCACCCGTCGCGGTCGCGGCGGGTCAGTTGTTGCCGGTGATGACGGCCTTGCCGCGGATGCCGCCCTGGGACAGGGACTGCAGCGCCTGCGGGGTCTGGTCGAAGCCGAAGACCTTCCCCACGACCGGGCGCAACGCGCCCTGGTCGACGAGGGCGGTGATCTGGCGAAGCTGGTCGCCGCTGGCGCGCATGAACAGGAACTCGTACGTCACGCCGAGCTTCTTCGCCTGCTTGCGGATCTTGCGGCTCAGGCCTGCGACCGCCAGGCGCAGCAGCGGGTTCAGGCCGGCCTCGCGGGCGAACGCGGGGTCCGGGGGACCGGCGATCCCGATGGCCTTGCCGCCGGGCTTGAGCACCCGCAGGGACTTCTCGAGAGTCTCCCCACCGAGGCTGTCCAGCACCAGGTCGTAGCCGGTCAGGAGCTGCTCGAAGTCCTGGGTGCGGTAATCGATCACCGTGTCCGCGCCGAGTGCGCGCACGAAGTCCGCGTTGGAACCGCTGGCGGTCGTGGCGACGCTCGCACCGAGGTGCGCGGCGAGCTGGATCGCGATCGAACCGACCCCGCCGGCGCCGGCGTGGATGAGAACCTTCTGCCCGGGCCGCACCCTCCCGCGCTCCACCAGCGCCTGCCACGCCGTGAGCGCCGCCAGCGGCAGCGAGCCCGCCTCTTCCATGCTGATCGAAGCGGGCTTGAGCGCCAGGTCGCCCTCCGCTACGGCGATGCGCTCGGCGAACGTGCCTATGCGGCCGGCGTCGGGCCGGGCGTAGACCTCGTCTCCGGGCTTGAAGCCGCGAACCGCCGTCCCGACGCGGACGACGGTGCCCGCGACGTCGTTGCCCAGGATCAGCGGCAGCTTGTAGGGCAGGATCTGCTTGAACTCACCGGCGCGGATCTTCTCGTCCAGCGGGTTGAGCCCGGCGGCCTCCATCTGCACCAGTACGTCGTGCTCCCCGACGCTGGGCTCGGGAACGTCTGCCACCTGTAGCGGGGCCTTGTACTTGGTGACGACGAACGCTCTCATGGGGCGCCGCTCCTTATCTTCATCCTAGTTATCCAGATTTGTAGCCAGATCAGCCAGTTCAACGGACCGTTGGGGATCTCGCCTCACCCGGCAAATCCGAGTACGCTCAATTATGAGTCAACTCAGAAGTTTCCGCAAGGGAGGGGATCGTTCATGGGAGGCGGTCACACGCCGATCGGGCGCCGAGAGCGGGCCAAGAAGGACAAGCGCGAGCGCATCATGACCGCAGCCCGTGAGCAGTTCGCCGAACACGGCGTCAGCGGGGTCACGACGCAGCAGATCGCCGACCGGGCCGACGTAGCGATCGGCACCCTGTACCGGTACGCGTCCACGAAGGCGGAGTTGCTGATCATGGTGCAGAACGAGAAGTTCGCCGCCGCCGTCGACGACGGCCTCGCCGCCGCGAACGCCGCCGTCGGGCAGGGAGGTGTGCTCGAGGGAATCGTCGCTCTCATCGGTCCCGTGGTGGCGTGCGTGAGGGAGCAGATCGAGAACGGCCGCACGTACCTGCACGAGCTCGTCTTCGGCGACCCGGCCGAGCCCTACCGGCGTGAGGGCCTCTCCCTTGCCGCCAGCCTCGAGGACGGCATCACCGGCCTGCTCACCCGCGACGCCTGCATCGACGCCGCCGACGCGGCAACGCTGGCGCGGGTGATCACCGCGGTCATCCACATCAGCACCACAGCCACCGTGTATCTGCACCGCAGCGACGAAGCCGTCCTCGCCGACATCCGCAACCAGATCCGCGCCACCCTGGCGCTCTACCGCCGCGCCGCATGATCACTCGCTCCACGACCAAACCATCGAACCCCCTGGAAAGGGAGCACCTCATGAGCACGCACTACATCGTCGTCCTTACGGGTTGTTCGGGCGGGGCGTTGCGTTGTTCGCGTTCCGGTTCCTGTTGCCGTTGTCGGGGTGTGTGCGGCTGTGTCGGGTGTGGGGGCTGGCTTTGGGCGAGGTGGCCGGGGTGCTGGACGTAGGGTGGGCGGTGGTGAGGGGCTGGGAGTCTGGGAGGGCCGGGCCGCGGCTCGCGGGGCGCGACGCGTACGCGTGGCTGTTCGGGCAGTTCGCGGATCTGTGCCCGGTCGGCTTCGGCGCTTTCGTTCCTGCGCTGGACGCGACCGTGCCCGGGGCGTGCGCCGTCGGGGCCGCCCCGGCGTCGCCCGCGGGGGCGGCATCCGTCGCTGTGCTTGTCGCGACTTCCGGGGGCGCGGCGGCCCGTCATGCCGTCTTCGTTCCGGCCGTGGCGGCGCGGCCGGCGGCCGGAGCGGGGCGGGGCGGGGGGGTCGGCGTCGCGTCGTCCTGGCGCGGGGAAGGCCGTTCCGGCGGGTGCCGACCCGTGCTTTGGGAACGGTCTGCTCGCGGTGGTCGACGTCGTCGGCGGCCAGGTTCTCGGGTGCTGCGTCGGCGGCCTGGTCCTGGACGTGCCCGGCAAGTGCCTTCCGTCGCTGGTCGACTGGACGCTGCGCGAGGCGAAGCCGGGTCAGCCGAGGCTCTCCGGCCCCGGCGAGGCTGCCGGCCCGCTGGTCAGGCTCACCGAGGCCGCATGCGAGCGCTACGGCCTGCCGGCCCGCCGTGCCGAGGCGGAACGCCTGGCGGGCCGCCTGGCGGAGGGCCGCAGGGTCGCCGAGGAGTTGGCGCGCGCGGAGTGGCGGCTGACCGCGCGCGGTTTCGGGCCGTGGGCGCGGATCTACCGCCCGGCGCAAGGCTGTGAGCGCTCCTGCGGACAGTTGTGCGTGCCGTGGTGGAGCGCGACAGGTGTGCGTGCCGTGGTGGAACGGGCTCGGCGCCCGGCGCTGGGACGGCGTCGCCCGGCTCGCGCCGGCGGAACTCGCCAGGCTCCTGGGCGTGTACGCGCCAGGATGGTGGCGCCGCGCGGATCGGCTGCCGTGGCCGGCCTGGAGCTGATGACCGTCTTGCGCCCGCAGTGCCGTGCGAGCGAGCCGGGCGAGGACGGTGAGCGGCGCAGCGGGCACGACCCCGGCGGCCTGGGCGAGGACCCGGTCGAGTCGGCGCCGTGCGAAGTTCCCGACGGGCGCCTGCTTGTGAGGGATCTGCCGCGGTTTCACCAGCGTGCCCCGGCGGAGAGGCTGTTCGAGGAAGTGCTGGACTGGGCGCGTCCACTCGCCGACGACGGATGCGCAGAGTGTTGCCTGGCGGGCGTCGACTCGACATGGCCTTCGCCGCCGGCGCGAACGGTCTGGTCGTCGGGCTCGGTGCGCCGAGGAACGTCGAGGGCCCCGTGTTCGACGCGAAGCTGTCCGGTTCATGGCTGGTCGGCCTGCCCCCGCGTCGTTTTGTCGAGGGGGATGGTCGGCGTGGAGCGGGCTCAGCTGGACGCCGGTCTGCTGCCCGGCCCGTTCACGCCGACCGGCGGGCGGCCGACGGGTCCGGCCTGGTACGAGACGCGAACCGTCGCCTGCGCGGTGGAGCTCGGCTAGGCGTCGCGCCGGTCGAGGCGAACGGGGAGCAGTTCAACGCGCCGGAACTCGACCTCGCCCGCTACATCGAGACCGGCGAGGTCACGCGCAAGGACGCGGGGGAGTGGACTGCGATGAGCGTGTTCGGGGACGGTCTGGACAAGGCGACGCAGCGCGCCTTCGCCCGCTCCGTCCCCAAGAGCGCGGGCGCGCAGATGCGGTGCCTGGTCGAGCAGCTCAAGGGGGGCCGGGGCCGTCGCCGAACTGCTGGGGATGTCTCAGCGGCAGGTGGAGCGCTGCGTCGCCGGCACTGCCCGACACCGCCGCAAAGACCTCGCCGCGCGCCTGGAGGCCGAGGTCGGGAAGGGGTGGCAGCCGCGGATCCGTGCCAGGGCGCGGCAGAGTGCGGTGACGGCCGGCGGCATCGTCATCGGCGCCCGGGCCCGGATCGGGTGCACGGCGCCGTTCGGCTCCACCGACGAGGACCGCGTCCGGCGCCTGACCGTCGCGCTGTCGCCGCAGTACGCCGTCCGCCTCTTCGATGCCCGGGAGCAGGGCGCCGACGGCCGGGGGCTGCGGGAGGTCGCCGCGGAAGCGCTCAGGGAGGTGTACTTCCAGGACGGCGGCCGCCGCGCCGGCGGCCTGGAGGAGGTGCGCTTCACCGTCATTCGGCGCCTCGACTTCGATGTGTGGGCGTGCCTCCAATCGCCTTGTTGTGGCTGGATGCTTCGGTGGCTGAGGTTTTCTGGACGAGTTGGTGTGGTGGGGTGACTCGGCTCAGGGGGTCCGGCGAGTCGTGATGAGTTCTGGGGCGTCTGGCGGTCGTAGTGTCGTGCCTGCTGCCGAGGAGGACGTGTGATGCGCAGGGTGACTTATTCGATGGGCGTCTCGCTTGACGGCTACATCGTCGGGCCGGACGGCGGCTTCGAGTGGACGGTGCCCGACGAGGAGGTCTTTCGGTTCTGGATCGACGAGATTCGAGGCGTCGGCGTCCACCTGTTGGGACGACGGCTGTACGAGACGATGCTGTACTGGGAGACCGCCGACGAGGATCCCTCGCTCGACGACTCGAAGCTCGAGTGGGCCGCGCTCTGGAAGCCGCTGCCGAAGGTGGTGTTCTCCACCACGCTGTCGGCGGTGCAGGGCACTGCCCGCCTGGCCTCCGGCGGCGTGGCGGAGGAGGTCGAGCGGTTGCGAGCGGAGCCGGGGGAGGGCGACATCGCGATCGGCGGCGCGACTCTCGCCGCCGAGGCGGCCGCGTCGGGTCTGATCGACGAGTACCGGGCCGTGGTCTACCCGGTGCTGGTCGGCGGTGGCGTTCCGTTCTTTCCCCGGCGCGAGCGTCGGGTGGGTCTCGAACTCGTGGAGACCCGCACCTTCGGCTCGGGAGTCGTCTACCTCCGCTACCGCGTGGCGCGTTAGCCGGTCCGTCCGCCGAGCCGTGGGAAGGACGGGCCGGCACGGTGGCGTTCTGTCTGGGAGACGGCCTGTGCGAAGTGGTGTGAGCCATGGCCTGGCGAGGGCGAGTCGGGCGGAGCGCACCCGACCGCAGACGCACGCAGAGCCCCTGGCACGACGGGTCTCACCACGAGGTCATGTCCGCGACTGCCAGAGGCTTCACGTGGGTCTCCTAGGTCGCCGCGCTCGGCGTCCCGCGTCACGTCGTGGACCACCTCTCGCGCTTGCCGGCCGCACGGCGGCGGCGGATCGGCGCTTCGCGCGGCGGCCGGGCGCCCGGCCCGTTCGGCCAGGCCGTCCTGGTCCTGCGCTGGTTTTGCGGACGCGGCTGCGTGCACTGTCTGGCGCGCGGTGCCGGCGTCTCCCAGGCCGCCGGCTGCCGCTGCCTCCACGAGGGCGTCGGCATCCTCGGCGGCCGGGTTCCGGACCTGCACGAGGCCGTGGGCCGGTGCCGACGCGAGGTTATGACTCAGGTGATCCTGGACGGCGTCCTGATCGAGTCCGACCGTCTCGCCGGCGTCCGCGACAGCGGCGTCGGCCTGTGGTTCGGCCTGAAGCACGAGGCGTTCGGCGGCGACGTGCAGTTCCTGGCCGTACCCGACGGCGCCCCGCTGCGGGTCTCCGACGTCGAGCCCGGCTCCGCCCCCGACGTCGCCGCCGCCCGTGTCCACGCACTTCCCGTGCTGTGCAGCGCAGCGGCCGATGGGGTGCCCACTCTGGCCGACAAGGGTTGCATCGGCGCCGGAATCGGCATCCCCGTACCGTCCCGTCTCGGCGGGGCTCGGCGGGGCTCGGGTGGTGTGCGGTGCCGGTTTTGCCGTTCTGGGGAAGGCGCTCGCGCCCCGGGGCGGTGTGCTGCATCCGCCGCGGGCGGCGTGGACGGGGTGACGTTCGCCGGGGAGAGACGGTCGAGCCTGGTGGTGATGGGCCTGATGCGGGTGCATCGCCGGCGGGCCGGCGTTCTGGGCCGGCTGTGCGTGGACGGGCGGCTCGACCGCGGGCCGCAGGCCGCTGGCCGTCTGCACGGCGGGCGTCGAGGCGGCGGACCTGCCCGGGCTGGCGTCGGGCGGGACGCTTCTCTTCCCGGCCGAGCGCTCCACCGGCGCCGAGGTGCAGGGCCGGACCGTGGATCGGCTGCCCGGGATCGGTTCCCGGTAGAGGCGGGCGGCCGCTTCGGGCCGCTCGTCGTGTCGTTTCCTCTGATGAGGCGTGCAAAGACGGCCGTCGGCTGTGTTGGACAGGACGGCCCTCGGCTGCGCTGCGTGTGAGGGGCAGGACTGGGCTCGTGCTGACTGTGTTCGACACGGACCCGGTTCGGGCCCCGTCTTTGCCGGTCTCGTGTGCTGTCCGTTCGAGTCCGGGGGGGGCGACTCGGTCGTGTCTTCTTGTGGTGGTGGGAGGGCCTGTTGGGGTCCGGCGTGTGGATGGGGCTCTGGCTGGTGTTGTCCGTCAGTCCGGCTGGGGGTGCGTTCGTGTGTTGGCGCCGTGGTCGGGACTGCGGTCGGGATTGTGGTCGGGATTGTGGTCGGGATTGTGGTCTGCGGGTGCTGGTGGGGTTGTTCGAGGGCTGGGGATGGGGCTGTGCACGCTTGTGGTCGGGCTTGTGGCCGGGTTTGTGCCTGTGTTTGTGCTTGTGTTTGTGCTTGTGTTTGTGTTTGTGGCTGGGCTTCGCGGGCCGGAGCGGGCCGTCTGCCTGCCTGTGTTCTGCCTGCGTTTCGTGCCGCGCGGGCCGGGCCGGGCTGGGGCAGGTCCGGACCCGGCACGGGCTCCGGGGACGGGCGTGGCGTCCTCGGAGCCCGGTGCGTGTTCTGGTCTCATGCGCTCCTGTTGAGGGCGGTTCGGCGGGGGGTCATGCTTCCTGGAGTCTGTCGAGGATCCACTGGCCGAGTTCTTCGGTCATGACGGTGTGTCCCTCGTTGGCGGTGGCGCAGGCGAAGTCGTGGAGGTCGCTGCTGTCGCGGTCGACCTTGCTGTAGAGGTTGTTGCGGTCGTCGATGTCGGCCGATGCCACGGCGCTTACGGTGGGGACGAAGGTGGAGGCGTTGTAGGTCAGCTCGGCCGGGGTCTGGTCGACGAGTCCGGCCAGCATGGCGGCCATCCCGAAGTTGGCGGCGCCGTCCAGGAGGGGAGCTTCGGGGAACAGGCCGCCGGGAGCGCCGTCGATGTCGGGAAGGTCGCGGGTGCGGACCGGGACCGGGTCCGCACCGGTCTTGGCCAGCTCGGCGACGGTCTGCTGTCCCTTGTCCTGGGTGTCGAGGCGGGTGCCGCCCAGCTGCGGACCGGAGCTGACGACGGCGGGTGCGCCGGCGGGGATGTCGTTCCCGGCGCCGGTGGCCGTTCCGTTGGCGACGCCGAGCAGGCGGGGGCGCATGGGCCAGCCGCCCACCTGCTCGAGCGCTTCCAGGAAGTCGGTGCGTGCCTGGTCCTGTCCGGCGGAGACGTCGAGGGGGACGTCGGCGGCGGCGTCGGCGGTCTCGACGTGCCAGCGCAGCAGCTGGCGGGCGGCGTCGCTGTTGACCATGATGGAGAAGCGGCTCAGGAGCGGGCCGATTCCGGGGGTGCTTCCCCAGTGTTCCTTCACGAAGTGCGCGAAGGCCTGGACGGCGATGGGCAGCCACGCGCCGCGGTGCGGGGTGTCGTAGGAGAGGTAGGTGGAGGTCTCGTGGTCCTCCATCTGGCTCTCCATCTTGGCCAGGGCGTAGCGGGTGACCAGTCCTCCCATGCTGAAGCCGCCCACCGTCAGCGGGGCCGGGCCTTCGCGGTCGGCGATCGCCCTGCGGATGCACTCGACGGCCACGTCGGCGTTGTCGAGGATGGACGCGGAGCGCTCGTCGAAGCCCAGGAGAACGACGTCGAAGCCGTTCTCGCGCAGCTTGGAGATGAACGGGTACTGCCCGTTCTCCAGGCCCGCGTACAGCGCGTGGGGTTCGCTGGGTCCGATGGAGAAGCCGTCGGCGAGGATCACCGGCCGTTTGACGTGCGTCTGGCCGGGTGAGCTGTGGAACACCCAGGCGGTTCCGCCCCTGAGCGGCCACGTGGTGTTCCACGGGTCCGCTTGCGGGGCTGCGGGCCGGGCTCCCGGAGGGGCGCCCCAGATACTGACGACAGGCGTGGACATGCTTCGACGGCTCCCTTGGTGTCGCGGCTGGTCGTGCAGAACACGGTTATCGTCCCCACGCGGGCGTCCGAGCCTCTCCCCGAACCGGGCGACGTCACTCTCACGGGGGCCGAACCGCTCTTGAACGCCCCTTCACGCGCCCCGCGTACGCGGGGCGCGCCCTCGGGCCCGAGGCCGCCACGGTGACTGCTCGGCTCGGGCGTCGGGGCGGGTCGCATGGCTGCACGCGGAAGGGGCCGCGACCCGGCCACCGCAGTCACGGCCCCACGCTCACCCGTACGCGGCGGCGTCGGGCCGCCCGCTCGTGCGGGCGCCGGGCTCGTGGGTCTGCGGGACGGGCGGGTCCGCGATTCCTTCGCCGGCGTGCAGAGGGAGTTTCTCGCGGCGGGCGGCGGGGTGTGCGCGGACCGTCCGGCGGGAGGCGTCGGCTGCGTCGTGCTCGTGCGGCGACCGGTCGTGGATGTGCTTGAGGGGGTGTCGCCGTTTCCGCGGCGCTGTCGGATCCGGCGTGAGGACGGCGTCGACGGCCGGCTTGCAGGGGCCCGGCCGCGTCTCCCGCGCCCGCGTCTTGTCCTGCGGTGGTGTTGTCTTCCGTGGTTGCGGTCATGCGGGGATCGGGGCCCTGTGCGCGGTCTCGTAGCCCGCGTGGTGCGTCCGTGTCGGCGCCTGCAGCGTCTCGCCGGTCCTGGCGGTGTGGCGGTTTTGGCGGATTGCGGTGTGCGGGCCGGTCCTGGTCTTCGGCGGCGGCCGGGCGCCTCTGCCGTGGAGGGCGTGGCCGTGGTGTGGGAGCGGGCGGCGAGGCGTTCTGGGAACTCGGCGACGTCCGCTCTCGCGCTCATGTGGAGCCAGGCGATCCCGGCGTTGAGCGGCAGACGTTCTCAGGACTCCGTCTGCGGGGCCGCGGTCTGCGGGGCCGACACGAACGGGTCCTGCCGATTGCGGTCTGCCGTGGTGCTGCGTCTCATGGATCTCATGCAGCAACGTGTCTCTTCGCCAGAGGACGCCGTTCCTCCGATGGAGCGTTCGCGCTGGGTGGCCTTCGCGGGGATCCTGTTGTTGGTCGGCGCTCTGTTCAACCTGCTCAACGGGTTCGTGGCGGTCTTCAATCATGGCTACTACTCGACCGTCTACTCCCAGGGCAACCGTCTGCTCGTCCTCAATTACACGGCCTGGGGCTGGATCTGGGTCGCCGTCGGCATGGTGATGGCCCTGGCGGGCGTCGGGGTGCTCGTGGGCTCGAGGGCGGCGCGGCTGACGGGCGTCTGTCTGGCGGCGTTCTGCCTGGTCGGGCAGATGATCTTCCTTCCGGTCTATCCGTTCTGGTCTCTGGCCACCATGCTGGTGTCGGTGCTGGTCCTCTACGGGCTGCTGGCCGAGCCGCGGCATGTGCACGGGGCGCGGGTGTAGAAGGCCCGGAAGATCCTCCGGGACTTCGGCGGCGCGGTCCTGGACGGAGGGGCCGTCCTGGACGGAGGGGAGGGATTGGCGGGGGAGGCCGAGGACGCCGTCGGACGCGCCGGTCGGAAAAGCGCCTCACCGGAGAGTGTCCGCCGATCAGGGGCGCCTGGGAGTGGTGGAGGGCGCGGCGGCAGGAAGGGGCGCCGCGTCATGTCCCGCCGTCCCTCACGCCATGGCTGCTGCGTCCCTCGCCGCCGGTGCTCTGTCCCTCACGCCACGGCTCACGCCATGGCTGCTGCGTCCCTCGCCGCCGCTGTTGCGGGCTTGGGCGGCTCTGAAGGCGCCCAAAGCGCAGGCCGCGCCGGCGCGGGCCGGGGCGGGCCGGGGCGGGCCGGGGCGGTGCTGCCGTCCGCCGCCTCTGCGGCTTTGAGCGCGTCGGTCCGCCTCGAGCGGCGGAGCTGCGTCCTCGAGCGGCGGAGCGGCGTCCTCGATCCCTTCGGCCCGCGCGGCTGCGGCCGGGGAATCCAGGGTCCACCCAGGTGGCCCGGACTCGTTGAAGGCCCACGGCTCCCCGACGGGCTCCCAGCTCGGCCGTCCAGGCGGCACGGTGTTGACCGGGGCGATGATCCTGGAGCGTTCCTCTTCGGCGATCCGTCGTTTGCAGCTCTGCCCGCCCAGATCGTCCGGCCCCTGCAGTCCCAAACGGTTGAAGCGATGCAACCGGCGCCGGACCTGCAGTCCAGGCGTGTTTGAGGAGCCGGCACGGCACGCGGCGGCATTGGCCAGGCGCCGCTGACGCGGGCCGTGGCCCGGGATGAGGGGACGGGCAGTCCGACGCGGCAGCTCGCTGCCTCCGGTGGCAGGCCTGTTGGGAGCCGTCAGCGTGGGAGTCCAGTGGTCGCCACTGGTTGTCTTTCGGTCTTGCCGGCGGGAGAGCGCGTTCGGTGTGCCACGGGGCTGCGATCTCTCCTGAGGCGGCCCACCCGTAGCGTTCGAGTCGTTCTGCATCCCTGGTGCGCCCCGTTTCCCGGAGGCTGACGATGGCTGGGTGGGCGGAGAGTTCGCTTCCTGCCGCGACCGCGCGTTTGCGCCACGAGAGGGATGCGGCCCAATGTCCTTGGTCCGCCAGGAGCTGGGCGGCCCGGTGCAGCGCAGCGGTCTCTCCTTGCTCGGCGGCCTGTTCGGCTGCCGCGAACGCGTGTTGCAGGTCGCCTTGGTCCGCCCGCCTTCTGGCCTCGGCCGTGGGCAGCGTTTCTTGCCTGGCGGCGGCTCGCGCCGCCCAGGCGGACAGTTTCCCCGAGCGGGCGCGGGGACGCGACGGTGTCCTCGGCTGAGAGATGGGTGGTGCCGTCCAGCGGTTCGGCATGCCATGCGGCGGGCGCCGGGAGGCCCGTGACCGGGCTGCTGCCTGTCGGCTGCTCCCACACCAGGCCGACGTTTCGGCCGTGGCCGGCGGCCTCGGCTCGTCGTGCCCAGACCTGTGCCTGGTCGATGTGCGCGGCGTCCGTCAGCCGTCCGGCCGCCGTTTCGTGCGCCTCGCTCACACCGGCTGCTGCGGTCCGTTCGCACCAGGAGGGGGCTTCAGCCAGGCGTCCGTGGTCTGCTGGGGCGTGTATCGAATGTGCTGGTCACAACCACTCGTTGATGGCCGCGACAAGGACGGTCGCCTCGTAGCGGACCGCGAGCTTGTCGTGTCTCGTGGCGAGGGCACGGCGCCTTCTGAGGCGGTTGATGCCACGCTCGACCGCGTGCCGGGCCTTGCGGTCCTCGGCATCGAACGTGGGTGGCCGGCCGCCGGCCGGACCGCGCTTCTTGCGGTCGCGGGCCTGGTCGGCCTTGTCCGGGATGGTGCGGCGGATGCCGCGTCGGCGCAGGCAGGCGCGGTTCTTGCGGGACGCGTACGCCCTGTCGGCGCGGACCCGGTCGGGCCGGGTCCGCGGACGCCCCGAACCTTGGCGGGGGGACGCGGACCTTGTTCAGGACGGGCTCGAACTGCGGGGAGTCGCCTCGCTGTCCGGCAGTGATCACGATGGACATGGGCCGCTGGCCCTGCTCGACGGCGAGGTGGAGCCTGGTGGTCAGGCCGCCGCGCGACCGTCCGAGGCCGTGGCCGTCCGGCTCGGCGGTGGTGCCGCCGGGCGGCTCTTTCCGCAGGTCCCCTTTTTCCGCGCTCCGGCGGCATGCTGGCGGGCCCGGCAGACAGCGGAGTCGATGCCGAGGTCCCAGAAGATGAGCTCCTTGGCCTCGGCCTGGGCCTGCAGCTCGGCGAGGACCCGCTGCCAGATGCCGTCCCGCTGCCGGCGGCGGAACAGGTCGTACGACCTGGCCCAGGGCCCGTACCGCTCCGGTACGTCCCGCCAGGGGACGCCGGTGCGGGTGCGGAACCAATGGCCGTCGATCAGTTGCCGCCTGGTCCATGTCACCGGACGGCCCGGCTTCTTGCCCCTTGGGCAACAGCGGCTCCAGGCGCGCCCACTGTGCATCCGTCAGATCGCCACGTGCCGCGAGGCGAGATCATCTCACTTCGTGCGGCTCCGTCGGGAACGATGCCGGCGAGCAGGGGGCCGGGCCGCCAACCGATGAGTCAGGAGACCGGTCATGGCGCGCACGCCGTGGCCGATCGCGCGCTCGTCGGCCGCGAACTCAGGAGAGTGCGGCGCACCGTTGATCCCCGAATCGGCGTCTGCGACGCCGAGGTAGAGCTGCGCGCCTGGAGCCTCGTCGAGGAACAGCGCGAAGTCCTCACAGTTGTAGGGCCACGATGCACGGGCCCACAGGACGGACTGCGGCCCCATCGCCGTGCTCAGGTAGTCGCCGGCCGCCGTGCTGAGCTCCGCAGAGTTCACCAGGGCGGGGAACGGGACGTCCTGGAACTCGGCGTGTCCGCCGGCGGCCGCCGCAAGCTGCTCGACCTGCGCGCGTACTTCCGGCAGTCGTTCCTGCGGCCAGACGCGCAGCAGGACGCCGGCGGCCGGCTGCCCGCCAGGACCTGGCTCGATCCACGTGGCGACGGACACGGATTCCTGGTTGGATGCGGCCACTTCGGGGTCCAGCAGGGCATGGAAGCCTGAGTGGTACTCGGCGAGGTTCTGCGGGAAGCCGGCCGTGCCGAGTTCCGCGACCTCGGCTGCGACGGCGGCCGCCGCGTCCTCGCCGCCCGGAAGTAGGATCCGGATCTGGTCGAGCCCGGGCAGCCCGTAGCCCGGGGACACCGCGATGGCGCCGGTGGGGAACGGGCTGCAGTGCAGCGCGTAGAACTCGCGCGGCGCGAGCCGCTGCACCAGTCCCGTGTCCAGCATCGCGCGTGCGCCCTGCAGGGGCTCCTCGGCCGGCTGGAACACGAACGCCAGCCGCCCACGTACCTGCTCGGAGCACTGGGCCATCTTCCTCGCCACGCCGACACCGATCGCGGTGTGCAGGTCGTGCCCGCACAGGTGCGCGACACCAGGGACGCGCGAGGCGAAGCCCTCGTCGTGCACCCGGCCCGAGAGCGGGAACGGCAGAACATCCCTCGTCGCGTCCACGGCGTCCATGTCCGCCCGGTACGCCACCGTCGGGCCGTTTGCAGAACCGTCGAGCACGGCGACGACCCCGTGCCCGCCGACGCCGGTCGTCACCTCCAGCCCCGCCGCACGCAACTGCTCCGCAACCAGCCCGGCTGTCTCCCGCTCCTCGCCCGCGAGTTCGGGTCGGCGATGGATCTCCCGGCGGAGCTCGATCAGTTCCTCGTCCAATGACATGAAGGAAAGATCGCGAAGCTGAGCACCGGCACGCAACCGAATTGTCGGAGCGCAGTCGCGGGAGGACACCAGCGACCGCCGAAGTCGGGCGGGGGCTCGTTGGACGTCGATGATGTCGCTCGCGGAGCCGGTATCGACGGGCCGTTCCATGCACGGCGATTTCGATGCGCGCCCTCGTGGGGGAGTGCCATGGCGGGTGCTTCCGCAGGCCGTGTACCGGCCCGGCAAGTTCACGGCCGGCTGCCCGCGCTGTGTAGAGTGGCACTACCGACGCGGGGTGGAGCAGCTCGGTAGCTCGCTGGGCTCATAACCCAGAGGTCGCAGGTTCAAATCCTGTCCCCGCTACGAGACGAAGGGTCCGGCGTACGCCGGACCCTTCCGCGTTCTCCGAACGCCCCACGCGGCTCGAACACCGTCTCGTCACTCGGCATGCGCGCCCCGCAGAATCTGAGCCAGAGCCCGAAGCACCCACACGGCCACGGGCACTCGGTTCAGGTTGCAGCCGCAGCTGCGGTGACCGTCCGGGTCAGTGGATGACTGGCTCCCAGCGCGCGGAGGCAGTCGTCCTTCAGAGCGGCCAGCATGGCCGCTGCTGCTTGCGGGCCCTGTGTCCGGCGGGCGACCAGGAACTGGTCGTACCGGGTCGCCAGCGTGCGGGGACGGGCGGGGCCGTGGAATTGCTCCTGGTCACGGAGTGCCTCCGACAGGGCTTGCAGGGCTCTTTCAGGGTCACCGGTCTCTGCCAGGAGCCTGCCGAGCTGGTGGCGGGTGCTCAGGGTGCGTGAATGCAGGCCGAGAATCCGTTCCTGGTCGCTCAAGGCCGAGTGCGCCGCACACCCTCGTCAGCCCCTCCATCCGTACGATCGCGCCCGCCCGGCTCGGACAGGACGGCCGGGGCACGCGGTCCCGTGCCTGTTCGCACGCCGCACGGGACTGCGATCAGCGTCCACGGACCCGTCCGCATCCCGTTCCGCCCGTCTCCGTCCTCTTTCCGCGGCTTCACGGCGACAAATCTGGGAATGGCTGATTCCGCCGTCCTCCGCCTCAGCGGACGTGTCGTCACACCATCAGGGCTCCGGTGGACGCCCCGGAGACACCGGTGACCGGCCTGCCCAGGCGAAACCGCCGCCCGCACCGGCCCACGGCTGCCACACCGCCGACCGCTGCTCCTCCCCAAGCCGCGGCCGCAGAGAAATCCGAAAGGTTCCGGACTGGTGTGCGGCATGGCCCGAACTCGCCTTCAATCGATGCCAGTTGAGCCCATCCGGCTGATCGGCTGTCAGTGCCGGGCGTCAACATGACTGCGACGCCGGGAACCCACCACCAGCTGGAGGACCACATGCCCTTCGTCCGTTCGTACGTGCGCTCCGACGGGACGCCGGTACGCGGACACTCCCGATGGGCGCCGGGCGCGCGCCGGGAGATGACCATCGTCGCCGCAGTCGGCCTGGCCGTGCTCGGCTACGGCAACGCCCACACCGCCGACGGCTCGGACAACACGCAGCCCACGCCGTCGGTCACCTACCCCATCCGCTTCGGCCACACCGACAGCAAGCCGCGGGCGGCCGTGCCGAGCCCGGCTGTCTCCTACCCGATCCGGTTCGACACGCCGACCGCCAAGCGAGCCAAGCCCACACCGAGCGTGTCGTACCCGATCGACCTCTCCGCCCTGGCCGGTGGGCGGTGACCCGGCGCCCACCGGCCCGGCGGCGCCCTGCACGGCGCCCCAGCCGGCGCCGCCAACCACAGCAGACACCGTTCGCCGGCCTGTGCGTGACCGCAGCCGTGACCCTCTGGCTCGTGGCGAAAGCGGTCGACTGGCTTCTCGCGCACTGGTGGCTGCTGCTGGTCGCGGCCGTCATCGCCGTTCTGGCAGGCATCGGATGGTGGCAGCAGCGGGCTCAGCGCGCCCAGTGGGAGCAGGCCCAGGCGCGTGCCCTGCGCTACGGACTGCCGCAGCTGGACACACTGCCCCACCGGCAGTTCGAGTACGCGGTCCGGGACCTGATGCGCCGGGACGGCTGCGCCGACGCCGTCCAGGTCGGCGGACAGGGCGACCTCGGGGCGGACGTGAAGGCGACCGACCCGCTGGGACGCCGCTGGGTGATCCAGTGCAAGCACCGCCGTCACGGCGAGCACGGCGCAGCCGTGGGCACACCGGAACTGCAGGCGCTGAACGGCACCGGACGCCCGGTCCACCAGGCGGACGTGGTCGTGATGGTCACCAACGGAAGGATCACCCAGCCCGGCCAGGTCTTCGCCCGGCAGCAGCGCCTGCACCTCGTGGACCGCACACTGCTCGGCGCCTGGGCATCCGGGGTGCGACCGCTGTGGGAGCTACTGCCCGCACTGCCTCCGCCTCGCAGGCCGTCTGCACGGTCCTGACCGTCCGCGCCGTCATGCAGGGCGCCTCACCCGGCGTCTGCCCGGCCGCCCGCCCAGGACGGCCGGGCAGACGCCGGGTGAGGGCCTGCCCGTGAGCGTCGATCGACGGGGGCAACGCCCGCAGCCATTACGGCGTCGTCTGGCGCCCGGACAAGCTGGCGGCCCTGACGGCCACGGCGGCTGGGCCCGACGGCCTCAGCGGCGCCTGTCGGCCCCGTGAACGCTCTGCCAGTGCTCAAGAGCGGGAAGCGTGTGCTTGCCGACCGCCGACTCGGCACGGCGCGGATCAAGCCGGCGCATTGCATGCACGACGTCGACGAAGGGCGAGTCGAACAACGCCTGGCCAGCCTGTCCGCCTCCGCGTCGCCTGCCTGGCGCAGGTTGTGCCAGTCCCGCAGATTGGAACAGGCAAGACAGAAGGCGTCCCTACGCCCCCGCACGAGATCGGGCCGGTTGGAGACCGAAGACACGGATCGTGTGTTCGCCCTTCTTGCTGGAGAAGTCGTACTCGCCGCACCGCAGCAGCAGAAACAGATGATCGGCCGGATCGTCGGTGGTCGGATCGACGGTCGGATCGACCAGAAGACAGGCCCCGGCCGCGTCGACGGGACACTGATCGTCGCAGTGCATACACCGCGCACGACCGTGAGCCATCGACTCCAGCAGAGTTTTCACATGCCTCTTCGGAGCAGCGGCGGCATTCCACTCGGCGCGCGCTGCTTCCGGTCGCTCCGGCGCTGTGCACTCTGGCCGTCCACCGCTTCAGCAGACCCTGCGTGCTCGTCGGAGCGGGAAGCCGCTGGAGGGCAATCACCGCTCCTGCTCCAGCCGCGCGGCCACCTCGGCGACCCGGCTCTGCACCGAGCTGGTCAGCAGATCACTCAGCGCGGGATGCTCGCTGATCTCTTGTGAGCTGGCCGTACCCGCGTACACCTTGCGCTCCAACGGCACGAGCCTTCGCCGACCTGCTTCGGCCCGGTCCGAATACGGAGTCTCCAGACCGAACGGCTCCGACAGCACGGTGTCGTCAGCGCTGCCGTAGACCACACGCCGGTACCGGTCCTCGCCGAGACCAGCACACTGCTGTCCGAAGCCGATGTGTCTGGTGCCGTGTGGAACGGTCTCGTCCGAAACGATGAGGAGTACCTTCCCGGCGGCATTTCACCCGACGACCGGGAACAGGCCGTACTCGCCGTCGCACGCCGCGCGCTCAAACTGCCCCACAGTCCACCTCCCAGCGGCGGGGCACTACCGCGACTGCGGTCCGACGCAGTGCTGCGCGCACCGGCCAACCCCGCCTTCGCCGCAGGCGACGAGTTCGCCACCGACCTGATGCGAGACTTCGCCCTGTGCCGCCTGTTCCTCACCGCCGGCTGGGAACCCTTGACCAAGGCCAAAGCACCCCGCTGGGCCAGCCGCGCGGTCCGGGCCGCCTGCCAGGCGAAGCTGCTGGCCGGGAACCAGGCGGCCACCTGGCGCGAATCGCGCCGCGAATTCGAGCAACTCGGCGAGGACGAGGGGGAGCGGTGGACCGAGGTCCCGATAGAAGCGCTCCTCACCCTCGGCAACGCCCAGAGCGCGATCGAAGACGTGTGGGACGACCTGGCAGCCGACGATCATCGCGGACTCAAGACCCTGCTGCGCCTTGCCGACCTGCGCTACGTCACCAGCACCGTCGCGGACCCCTTCACACTCACACCGGTAGTCGCCCTGACCTACTGCACCGACCGTGACCTGGGACAGGACAACCGCTACGCCAGCATGGGCAAGACGATCCGCAGCCTTGTGCTGGCATGGCTGCGCGGCATGGCCCACGACACCCAGAACCCCGACGCACTGCGCCAACAGGTCCGCGATCGCATTCTCGCCGGGCGGCCGGAACGCCACGACGACTTCGCCGTCGAAGCGCTCGCCGCCCTCGGGCCCGACGCCGACGAAGCCGGCGAGAAGTGGCTGAGAGACACGGCAGCCCAAGCCCCGGGACAACTGGATGCCGCCGTGGAGTCTTTCGCCGCCCTCTACATGGCCCGGACCAGCTCGCCAGAGTCCAGGGGCGGGCGTCGCTACTGCGGTCCGAGAACCACCCCGCCCGCCGAACCGCCGGCGACAAGGTCGTCCTGCAATACAAGCCTCCCCCCGACATCACCGACAGCTTCGCCCCGCGCGCAGCCCAAGTGGCCGCCGGCAGCGAAGCGCTGCGCCTGCAGCACACCTACGGCGACCACGACATCCAGCCCGAGGAATGGCCGACCGACTCGCTCCTCACCGACCTCGAGCTCGCACGAAAGATCGCCGCCGACCCGCCTTCTCCGTTCGGCCCCCTGCACCCGCAGGACGCCCCAGCCGCAGTCGCAGCCGCTGCGGTCATCAGCCACGCGCGCGGACCTGCCGTCGTCCCCGACGACGACCTGCGCTGGGCCGCCGACACCCTCCTTGCCACCCCCACCACCGCACCTGTCGACAGCGACGACGAAACCTGGGTGGTGTACCCGATGGCAGCCTCCGGCTCCGCCGCCCGAGCCCTTCCCTCCCTGCTCCTCGCCCCCGTCGATCACCTCGACATTGCCCAAGACCGCATCGAGCAGGCCGTCACCGCCCTGGCCGCGTGGCCAGGCCGTCACCGCCCTGGCCGCGTGGCCGGACGGCGTCCGCACCCTCTTCGCCGACGGCTGCGCCCCTGCGTGGCAATCGCCCTGCGAGGAAGAGCCGGACGACGGCAGCCCCTGCCGACGTCACCAGCCACTGTGGGCTGCCGTCCAGGCCGGCCTCGGCGGCTGCCGCCTCGGCTCCTGGCGATCCGGAAACCGCCAGCCGGAATTCCTCCCGCCTCCCCACGCCGACACGCTGCCCGCCGTCCCGCCCACCGACCTGCTCGTGAACCGGCTCGCAGCGCCGATCGCCTGCATCACCGCCGCTCGCCACACCACATGCCTGACTCGGCACGCCAACGCCCTGCTCCCGGCATTGACGGACGCGCACCGCAACGGAGCCGACCACTGGATGACCGAGGACTACGGCGGGTACAACAGCCCCGAACGCGAACCTGCCGTCCGCGCCCTGATCACCCTCGCCGCCGACGGCGGCACCGACTCCCTTACCGCGCACCTGCAGTCGTTCGCCGCCAACGCCAACGCCCTGCAGCAGCTGCTGAGCGATGCTGTCACCCTGTGCACCTACGACGCCCAGCTACGCGCTCTGCTCCCCGCTGTCTGGCCACTGATCACGACCACCACGCTCGACGCCCTCGATGCGGGCGCCGACCTGCGCCAAGGAAGCCACCGATGGGCCGACTACGCCGTCGCAGCCCTCCTGCCGACCCCGCAACCGCGCACCGCTGACCCGCGGTTCGAGGAAACCCTCAACCGTGTGAACCGCGCCTGGCTCGCACCCGACGCTCTGGGCGAGGCCGCCGAACGATGGCTCGACCTGGCCCGCGGCGAGCCCATGGCCGCCGGCGCGGTGGCCCGCTTCGCCCGCACCACCCCATCCATGTGGCAGCGCGCCACAGGCCTGACGTGGCTCGAGCACGTGATCGACGGCCGCTACGACGCCTTCGCCAACCACTGCTGGTACGTCATCCGCTGGCTGACCGAACTCCGCGAAACACCTCTTCCTGACGCCGCCACACTGAGCCGATGGCGCCGCATCGTCGACGGCCTCGCCGCGTCCGGCGACCCAAGAGCCGTCAGTCTCCAACGCATCGGCGAGTAACTCACCCACCAGCTCGTGCAGGCCGAAGGACTGCCGGTCGCTACGACACAGGCGACGGCGGGCCCTTGTAACACCTATGAAGCTGTTGCCGATCCGGCGTCATCACCACTGATCTCAAGACGCCGGTGCGCTATAGCGCCTTCGAATCATCGGTCCAGCCCGTACCCATGGCTGTTGTCAGAGTGCCGAGGGGATCGCCGCCAGAGGTGGATTCAACCCATTGGGACCGGGATCCGCAGGGGGAGTGCCTGGATACTCCACCCGCCGCTGAGCTGCCCGGCGTCGCTGCTCTGCAGCCAGCCGCCTGACCTTGCGGCGGACCCGTTCACCGACGGCCGCCGCGTCGCGGACTCCGAGGACAGCCGCAGCCTCCTTCCAGCTGCGCCCGACGGCCGCGGTGTAGGCGAACACCACCTCACGCTCGCCTGGATGCAGACCCTGCAGCACGGAGGCTGTCAGCCGCCCGTCTTCATTCACTGCCTCTGCGGTGCATGTCAGGAGAGCATCGGCGGCATTGCGGCTGTCCATGGACAGTGCGGCGAGGTCCGCGTCCAGCGGCAGCACACGCCCCGGCGGTGCCGGCCCGTCGGATGCCAGGCTTCCGATCGGCCCGCTCACGGAATCACACGCCCACACGCTGCTGCCCCTGGGAACAGCCACCATCCACACGGTGGCCGGCCGGGTTCGGGAGCACTCGAGGAGAGGATCCCACAGCCTGGATGCGGACCTGGCGGGCGAAGCCCGTATGGCGGCCGTGACGTCCCGCGACACGCATGTCTCGGCGGGCCAGACCCCGGGCATGACCGCTGTCTCGGTGTGTCCGCTCACAAGGATCACGGCATGCCCTAGAGCGCTCTCCCGACAACGTTCCTCCCGGTCCCCGGCGAAGGCGATGTCGCGGACAACGGAGATTCCGCCGGCCGCCACCGGGAACACATTTCCCAGCGGATCCGCTTCTGTGCTCCGCAGGAAGAACGCGGCATGTTCGTCCCTCGAAGCGCTCCGAGACCGTCCCGCCCCCCGGCGCCGGGGCGCAGCAGTTCGAGCCCCGTGGGTTTGCCCCAGGGGAAGCGGTTGTCGAAAGGAGTGAGACGGGCAGAGTCGCCGCTGCCCGCCAGTTCGAGAGCCTCCCGCACGGCAGGCGGAGTGGCCGCTGAACCCTCGGCCTCGCTCCGGGAGCCGTTGAAGGCGTCCAGCGGCTTTCAGCCGGCACACCTCGCCTCCCAGTCACCGGCGGGGCGGTCCCAGTAGTCGGCAGGCCCCTGCATGCGCTTCAGCAGTCGGGCGTACGCGGTGCTCCTCACGGCGTCCTCCGTGTTGGTGGTCGTCCTCCGGCGGGCGTCGTTGTTGTCCATCAGCTACTGTCCTCGGGCCGTGATCGGGGCGGCATGATGTGCGCTGGCCGCAGTCGATCGCTGACCGCGGGGGCGCTGCGGATCGCCTGGCGGCCGCGCGACCATTGCTGATCGACCTGGTTCCTGGCGGTTCCGATCTGGGCGGCATGTCCGGGGCCCGCATGCCCTGGCGCTGCAGTTCTGCCACCGCCCGTGCCTGCGGGGCGCTGATGTCGCAGATGGCGTCGTCGACCGCGCCCAGGAGTTCCTCCTCCTCGGTCGGCCCCCACAGGCGCCGGTCGGCGGGCGGCGCCGGCCGAGACGCCAGCGACTCGCTGCCGCCGCGCGCGCGTCGCCGCAGGCCCGCGAGGAGACGAAGGTTCCACCCGTTCGCCCGCAAGGCCTGGCTGGACCTCCAGCGCCCCGACGACGACGGCGCCGTCCGCTTCGGCCACGGCCGCTGCCTCAAGATCTGGGCCCTCACCCGGCCGAAGATCGACGCCGACTTTCTGCTCCTCGACGCGGCCCAGGACACCAACCCCGTCGTCGAGCAGATCTTCCTCGCCCAACGCGACCACGCCCAGCTGGTCATGGTCGGCGACTCCGCCCAGGCCATCTACCACTGGCGCGGCGCCAAGGACGTCGTGTCCGGCTTCGACGGCACCCGGCTCGCCCTGTCCCGGTCCTTCCGCTTCGGCCCCCGCCTCGCCGAGGAAGCCAACCGCTGGCTGCACCTGGCCGACGCCCCCATCCGTCTCACCGGCGAACACCGTGCCCACCGAACTCGGCCCCGTCACCCGGCCCGACGCGGTCCTGCGCCGTACCAACGTCGGCGCCATGGCCCAGGTCATGGAGCTGCTGTCCGGCGGACACCGGGTCGCGCTGGCCGGGGGAGGAGACAGCCTGCGCGCTCTGGCCCTGGCCGCCCGCGACCTCAAAGAAGGACGCCGCACCGCCCACCCGAACTGGTGCCGTTCACCACCTGGGGCGATCTGCAGGACTACGCCGCCTACGACCCCGCCGGCCGCGATCTGCAACCCCTGGTCGACCTGGTCGACACCCACGGCGCGGACGCCATCCTGGCCGCCGTGGCCCATCTCGCGCCCGAAGACCAGTCCGAGGTAGCCGTCTCCACCGCGCGCAAGGCCAAAGGCCGCGAATGGGCACAGGTGAAGATCGCCGACGACTTCACCCCGCCCTCCGACGGGCCGCCGGACGACACGGAGCAGGGAACCGTCCGCCGGACCGACGACAAGGAGGCCTGCTTGGCCTACGTAGCCGTCACCCGTACCCGGCGCCGCCTCGACATCGGCGGCCTGTCCTGGATCAACGAGCATCCGGAAGGAGCATCGGCCGGTCCTCAGCCACCGCGGTGATGCTCAGGGCGGGTTCGGGGCGTTCGGAGCCTCCGCCTGGAAGGTGCACGGGGGAGCAGCGTACGGATCGCAATGATCCGGGACGGGCGGCTGCCCCCTGTCGGTGACGGCACGTGCGAGAGCCCTCAATGGCCGCCCGCTGTCCACAGACGGCCCCCGGCAGGCTTCTTGAGCTATGAACATCAGCTCGCCGGGCATCGCCCGGAACAACAAGAAGACGCCGCGCTGCCAACGCCACGACGCCCTCCTCCGGCCGGAGGAGCATACCGAGTTCGCGGCCCGGTTCCCGGCAGGCCGCCAGGCGCAGATGGCGTTCCTCCCGGCCAACTACGCCGGCAACGCCTCCGTGGCCGCGGCGGTCTTGGGCGCTGGAGTGCGTACGGTGCGCCGCCACTGCCGAGGGCGGCCGCCACCGCCCGGGCTCCGGCTGCGCCGGGCCCTGCGCCGCCGTGTCGTCGACCTCGTGTGCCCGCGGCGCCTGTCCGATCGTGCGGTGGAAGAGGCGCGCCAGGCGAATCGGGAAGCCGGGCGCGCGGCCCGACGGCTTCCGCGTGATCGGGGCGGCATGGGTCGCTGACACCCGCGTGCCCGAGAACCTTCAGCTCCCTCAGAACGAAAGCTTTTCTGCATTAACGATAGTGAAAAGCTGACTCAGATGTGAAAGTTGCATGAATTCAGGTAAGATGGCGACATGGGATTGCGCTTGGAGGAGTCGCTGCGGCTGACGGTGGCCGCGTTGATGCAGGTGACGGGTGAATCGCAGCGGTCGGTTGCGGGGGTGCTGGGACTGACGCAGACACAGGTGTCACGCCGTCAGTCGGGCGCCGTCTCCTGGAGCCTGCGCGACGTCGACGCCCTGGCCGAGCACTACGGCATCGGCGCGCTGGACCTCCTGGCGGGTCCGACCAGAGCGTGCGAGGCGCTGCCCGCCGACCGGCGCCGTGCCGTGCGGACCGAAGCGAGGGGGACGGGCCGGTGAGCGACTTCGACGCGATCGACTCGCTGCTCGACGCCGTCGGCCCGCAGGCCGAACTCCCGCCCTGCCACGTGCGCCGCGAGCTGCGGGAGCGGGCTCGGCTGTCCAAGGCGCAGGTGGCACGCGCGCTCGGCGTGAGCCCGTCGACCCTCAGCGGATGGGAAAGCGGCCGGGACCCGGCCGGCGAGATCCGCACCAAATACGCCTACCTGCTGGACGGACTGAACGCCAAGCTCGCCACCGAGACCGAGACCGAGGCGGCGCCGGCTGCGGAGCAGCCCGTCACGTCAGGCACGGCCCCGACCGCCAGCCCCTTGTCTTCGCCGGACCTCTGCCTGGACGAGGACGGGGACGACGTGGAGCTGCTCGTCGTACCCGAGCCCTGTGTGCTGTGCGGCCGTCCGGCCGGACAACGCGTGGCGGGGTTCGCTCAGCACCTAGCCCCGGCCGACTGCCAGCCCACCGCCACCGGAGCCCCAGCTGCCCCGCCAGCCGGACAGCCCACCGCGCACACCCCGAAAGCGCCGCCGCGCACGAAAGGTCCGGCGCGTGCGACGGAGCGTTCCAAGGGCCCGGCCCGCCACGCGTTCCAGGAGCCGTCCGGCCCGGTCGACCTGATCCGCGAGGCCGTGCAGGGCGCGCTCGCCGAGCACCGGGGTGACGTCGACGCAGCCACGGCGGCACTGTTGAAGCGGGCGATCCCGGACGCGATGCGACTGCTGGACGAGACCCGCAAGGGCGCCCGCTACGACGTGATCGCGCACCCCTGGATCCCCGACATCCTCAAGAAGCAGACCGCGCGCGGCGCGGACCAGATCTGGGAAGCCCGCCCCAAGTGGACCCGTCACGAACTCCCGCCCGGCAGGCATGAGGTGACCGCGCTCGACATCAACGGCTCTTACCTCTCCGCCCTCAAGACGCACCTCCCCCTGGGCCAGCTCGAGCACTCCACCGGCCTCGCCCATGACCGCCGCCGCTCCGGAGTCCACCTGATCACCCCGCCCGAGTGGGGGCACGAGGCGGTGCTGCCCAACCCGATCGGCCAGAGGGACGAGCCCGGTCCCCTGTGGGTCACCGAGCCGACGCTGCGCCTCCTGCTGCGCCTGTCCGGCCCCAAGCACCAGCTGTGCGCGCCTCCTCAGATCCACGAGTCGTACACCTCCGGGACCACGGAGAACCTGCTCGAGAAGTTCCGCATCGCGCTGAAGGACGCCCGCGACACGGCGATCGAGCAGGGCGATACGGTGACGCTGGAGTACGTGAAGGCGATGTACTCGAAGTTCGTCTCCACGATGGGCGAGTCGAACTACAACCGGGAGCTCTACCGCCCGGACTGGATGCACCTCATCCGCAGCCAGGCCTTCGCCAATCTGTGGCTCAAGGCGCTCAAGGCCCATGACGAGGGCCTGGCCGTCGTCCGGGCGATGGGCACCGACGAACTCCACGTCATCGGTGACTGGCGCCGTGTCTTCGCCGAAGGCCGCGGTGTTACCGAGGTCAAGGTCAAGGACACGTACACCGCCGGAAGCGACGCCGCTGAGCATGCAGGCGAGGGGGAGTAGTGCCGGAGAAGAACATCGACTTCGGAAGGTTCGGCGCCCGGGGCATCAAGGGCAGCGACGCCGTCGCGCGCAAGCTCGACGAGCTCGCGGGCGGCATCGCCACTCCCGTGACCGCCAAGCGCGGCTGGACGGCGCGCCTGCACTACCTGACGAAGTCGGCCCAGACCTTGAAGGCCGCCCAGGACGCCGGGCTGACGGTGACGCACCGGACGCTGAAGGCGTGGTTGGGGGAAGACCGGCGCCCCTCCAAGTCCAACCTGAAACGCATTGACCAGGTGTACCGGGCGGTGCGCCGTCACTACGTCGCCCGCCATCTCCTCAGGCGCCTCAACCGCGACGGGCGCGGCACCCGGGTGGAGATCCACCCGCTCAACCAGTCCCAGGTGCCGCAGCCGCTGCAGCGGGTGGTGGAGTACCGGACGATGAACGTGCGCCGCTGGGACCGCATCGTCGGCTCCTGGGCGGCCGGCGACCATCAGGGCCTCGACGCCGCGTGGCAGGACACGATCGTCGACCTCGGCTCGCAGTGGGGCCAGTACGAGTACGTCACCAACGTCGGCTTCGCCGCATAGAGCCCGCGCCGAAAAGTGGTCTTCGGCGCCTGCTGTGATGGCGTACGGCGGGGGGACACCGACGCGGGGTGGAGCAGCTCGGTAGCTCGCTGGGCTCATAACCCAGAGGTCGCAGGTTCAAATCCTGTCCCCGCTACTGCCGAAGATGCCCGGATCCCCGCGATCCGGGCTCTTTCGCGTTCCTGGCACGCTCTCACGTCTGGCTTCTGCCCGGCAGGAGGCCAGGCCGCCCTTGCTGCCTGCCCGAGGTGATCGATCTCAGGCCGTTCTGCTGGACTCTCTACGGCGAACAGAGGAGTCCTCGGTGACGGTGCGCGGACCGCAGTGGCTGGTGTCTGCGCACAGTGCAGGGTTGGCATGTGCGCGGTCCGCGCTGGGAGAGGTGGGCCACGGCGCAGGTCCCGCACGGCACGGCGGCTCGGTGAGGGAAGCGGTAGTTCTACCGTGCGGTCGGCGACATGGCGCTGTGGCAGGGAGCGGGCGGGATTTCGGAACGTTTGGACGGGACGGCCGTGCCCCATCGGGTGGGATAGTCGGGGCCGCCGGGTGCGGCCGAAGTCGGATGAGGCAGGGCGAACGCCATGGTGACCTTGGCCAGCCCGTCGGTGGGCACGTCGGTTCGCGCAGCCTCTGCGGCCGTGCTGGATCCTGCCGCGCTGTCTGTCTCGCTCCAGCTGATGGGCAGCCAGGCGCTGCTGTTCTACCGCCTTGACGAGGAAGGATGCGCACGCCGCGCCCGCGTCTCAGCGGCCCGTCTGGACAGTCTCGATGCGCTGCAGACTCTTCTGGAGCTGCCCGTCGACGAGCCCGTCGCCCTCGCCTCGCTGCCCGCACGGCTGCGTTCGGCGGTACGGCGGCTTCCGGCCGGCGCCGCCGACGTCGATTGCCGTGAGGTCACCCGGCGCGCGGTGCGGCCGCTCACCATTGATCTCGCCGTGGTGCGGGCAAGTGCCGCTGGCGGGCGCGGAGGACTCGAACAAGCCGGCCGTTTCGCCCCCTTCTGCCGGCGCGCCCGGCCCCAGCGCAAAGAAGCTGAGCGGCTGGTCGATCGCAGGGCTGATTGCGGTGGTGTGGCTATGGAGCCAGCTCATCGGCTTCGGAGAGGCATCCCCGGCAACGCCGCAAACCCCTACACCATCAGTGTCAGCAAGCGTGGGCCGCTGATGCCCCGCCGCTCGCCCCCGCTGCGCCCGCCCCGAGGCGCCAGGGAACAGGCCGCCGCCGCGGCCGTAGCCTGCGCCGCACTCTGGCTGCTGGCCAAGATCGCCACAGCCACGTGGCAGGCAGCCGTCCGCATCTGGCCATGGCTCGCCCTCCTCGCAGCCCTCGCCCTCGGCTACGCAGCCTGGCGGTTCATCCGTGAAGTACGGGCCCGGAAGGTGCGGGCCGAGACGCTGGCCCGGCTCCGGATCACGCTCGCGCAACTCGATGCCATGGATGACCGGGCCTTCGAATTCGCACTGCGTGACCTGCTCCTCCGGGACGGCTGGAACGCACGGCAGGTCGGCCGACGAGGAGACCAGGCCGCAGACGTCATCGGCGAAGACCGCCAACGCGGCAGGATCGTCCTGCAGGCCAAGCACACCACCGTCGCCGGCAAGGTCGGCTCATCCGTGATGTACCAGGTCAAAGGAACCGCAGGCCCCGTCCACGGGGCCGATACCGCAGTCGTGGTCACCAACGGCTCCTTCACCCGGGACGCCGAAACATGGGGCGAACGCCACCAGGTGCACTGGGTCGACCGGGACCGCCTGCGCCGGTGGGCCGAACACGGCACACCCCTGCAAGACCTTCTGCGCCTGCCCACGGCACGCAAGACAGCCTTCCGCCGGGCTGCCTGAAACCAAGCGGAGAAAGCCCGACCCCGAGCAATCGCCCACTATCCGCAACCGACGACACCGATCACAGGGCGCGCACGGCTCTCAGCGCGCCCCCGCCAGAGCAGAGACACTGCGCCGCGCCCCTGCTGTACGCGAGAATGAAGCGAGCCAGCCCCTCACGTATACCGAGGAACCGCGCGATGACCGCCAGCCCCACCGCCGCAGAACACACCGGGCGTCTGGTCCTGCGCACGGACCAGCAGGAGGGCCTCGCCAACACGGTCCGCCACCTGCGCCGCCCGCGCACCCGCGGGCACGCCGTCTCGGCCTGCGGCACCGGCAAGACTCTCTTCGCACTGCGCGTAGCCGAGGAACTCGGCGTGCGGCACCTGGCGGTGGCGGTGCCCAGCCTGGACCTGGTCGTGCAATGGGCGGCGGCCGCCCGCGCGGACGGCCGCCGCGAGCCGATGATCATCGTCTCCTCGCTGCGCGCCGCCTCCCACCCGCTCCTCGCCGAGGCCGAGGTCGACTCGGCCAACGCGGGGGAGTACCTGGCCCACTGGCTCGGCCGCCACCCCAAGGCGACGGTGTTCTTCACCTACGACTCGCTGTCCAAGATCGAAGAGGCCCAGCACTCCGCAATCTTCCCCGCCCCCCTCTTCGGCCTGCTGATCGTGGACGAAGCCCACGCCACGGCCGGCACCTGGGAGAAGAAGTGGACCGCGCTGCACGACAACGAGCGCATCCCTGCCGAGCGACGCCTCTACCTCACCGCCACCCCGTACGTGTGGGAAGCCCCCCGCCTGACCGAGCCCCCCACCACCAGGGCGCAACCCAAGCGCACCACCGCCACCGCACCCGCCTGGGACGACCCGGCCCTGCTGGCGACCATGGACCAACCGAAGATCTTCGGTCCCCGCCTGCACACCTACTCCCACGCCGACGCCATCGACGACGGCGTCCTGGCCGACTACCAGCTCGTCGTCCCCACCGTCACCGACACCGAACTGCGCACCGCGCTCACCGATCCGCAAGCCGGGCCCACCGCGCGCCGCACCACCGCCCTGCACCTGGCCATCCTCAAAGCCATGCGCGAGCAGGACCTGCGGCACGTGTTCGTCTACTTCCAGCAGATCGCCGACGCCGCCGACTTCGCCCGCCAGTTCGCCCACACCCTGCGCACCCTCCCCGACGAACTGCGCCCCGACTGGGCGGGCGAGACCGTCGTGCAGTCCATCGACGGCACCCACAGCTCCCACCGGCGCGCCGACATCATCGCCCGCTTCACCGACGCCGAACGGGGAGTACTGGCCAACGCCAAGATCCTCGGCGAAGGCGTCGACCTGCCGGCCGTCGACGGAGTCGTCTTCGCCGACCGCACCGCCAGCGTCCGCCGCATCGTCCAAGCCCTCGGCCGCGCCCTGCGCAAACCCCCCACCCTCAAGACGAAGACGGCCAGCCTCGTCATCCCCGCCTACATCCCGCCCGGCGCGGACCCCACCGACCTCCTCGGCACCCCCTACGAGGCTCTCTGGCTGGTCACCGCCGCCCTGCGCCACCACGACCAGACCATCGCCGCCCGCGCCCCACGGGCCAAGAACCAGCACCCCGCCCGCGACTCCCACACCTACATCACCCGCCGCTTCCGCTTCGACCACACCCTCGACCCTTCGGCGATCGCCCGCGCCCTCGACCTGCTGGTGTGGCCCTCCAGCGGCGCCGTCCTGTCCGCCCCCCGCCGCGCCGGTCTCGCCGCCGCCATCCGCTACCACGCCGAACACGGCCACCTGCGGGTGCCCGCCGACTACGAGGACGCCTACGGCTATCGGCTGGGCTCCTTCATCACAGGCCAGCGCACCGCCTGCCGCGCGGGCGCCCTCGATGCGGCGTGGATCGCCGAGCTGGAGGCGCTCGGCATGGTCTGGGACGAGCACGAGGCCCTCTGGCAGGGTCACATGGCCACCGTCGAGGCCTTCCACGCCGAGCACGGCCACCTCGCCGTCCCCGCCCACCAGCCCGGTGGCCAGTTCCTCGCCGACCAGCGCACCGCCGCCCGCAACGGCCGTCTCGCCCCCGCCCGCGACGCCGAACTCACCGCCCTTGACCCGGACTGGAAACTCCCGCACGGCCCCGACTGGCACCGCAAGTACCACGTCATCCGCCGCCACATTGAAGCCGGCGCCCACCCCGCCACCCTGACCCGCGACACGGTCATCGCAACGGTGAAGGCCGGCAGCTGGCTGCACCGCCAATTCACCACCTGGACCCAACTCGCCCCCGGGCAGCGCGACCTGCTCACCCGGATCGGCCTCACCCCCGGCCAGGCTCCCCCCAGCACCGGCGCCCCGAGGCGGCGCACCTTCGCCCAGACCGTGCGGATCCTCGGCCTGTTCGTCGAGCGCTGGGGACGCACCCCCGGCGCCCGCGAGTGGATGGAGGTCGACGGTGAACGCGTCATGATCGGCCCCTGGCTCGCCAAGGCCCGCACCAGGCTGAACGCCGGGCAACTCCCGCCCGGCCAGACGCAGATGCTGACCGCGACCCTCGCCGAGCACGGCATCGAGGCAATCTCCGCTCCTGGCACCACCGAGCCCGAGAACGGGCGAGGACCGGCCGCCGAGCTCAACTCGGTCGCCAGTCCTCGTACTTCGTGCTGCCCCGCGTGATCGGCTGGGGAGCGGTGTCATGGCATGGGTCTTGTTGCAGAGCGTGGCGGAAACCAAGGGAACGCTGCGCAGGCGGGGTCCATGATGGGCGTTCTGGCCGTCTATCTGACAAATCCGCTAATGATCACTGAGTGAGCGATGGGCCTGGCCTGGGAATCTAGTGATCATTCAGGATTCCTTGCTGTGAGGCTTCGGGTCCCTGAGCTGTGGTTTCTATGCAGCTTCGGACGTGGGGGGAGGTCCTGAGGTGCAAATCTAGTGACCATTTCAGAATGTAGTGATCAGTGCGGGATTTCTTTACTGCTGCGCCGGCTCAGGCGAAGGGTATGCGCTGGCCTGGCGGGTCCTGGCTGCGGGGGAGTGTCGGCCCTGCGGCGGTGCCAAGGCCAAGCGTGTGGCCTTCCTGGGGGCTGACCAGAGCCGGGCCAGCTGTATCGGTCCGGGACGAGGGAGTCCTTCTCCACGCGGCCGCGCCCGCGGCCCCCGGCTCGACGGCGCCCCTGGCCCGTTCGGTCAACGCGCTCATCCTGTGGTCGGGATCCTCAGCGCACCTGAGTAGTCACCGCTCGTCCGGAAGTAAACCCGCAGGACAGCGGGTTCCATCGCCGGAGACGCAACGCGTCTGGCGGCCTTGGACGCTTCCGGCGGGAGTGTTCTTCCTGGGATCGGCATGAATCTGAAGGACTGGCGGAGGCGGATGTTGAGTATGCGCTACTCACATGTCCGCGGTGTCGGCCTGATATCGATGGATACATGCGCCGAGTAATGCAGAGCAGGTTGGGCGGTCCGGATGTTCTCGAGGTTGTCGAGGTTGATGTGCCGCAACCTGGACCGGCAGAGGTCCTGGTCGAGGTAAAGGCCGCCGGCGTGAATCCGGTCGACTGGAAGGTGCGCACCGGGGGAGGCTTGGGCGAACCGCCCTTCTCTGTCGGCTGGGACGTCTCAGGAGTGGTGGCGGCCGTCGGAGCCGGTGTGACGCGCTTCAGGCCGGGAGACGAGGTCTTTGGAATGCCACGGTTTCCGGCCGAGGCAGGAGCGTACGCGGAGTTCGTGACCGCTCCGTCGAGACACCTTGTTCTCAAGCCGCCCGGCATGAGCCATGTCCAAGCGGCGGGCCTTCCCCTGGCGGGTCTTGCCGCTTGGCAGGCGCTGGTGGCGGTGGCTGGGGCCGCTGTCGGAGAGCGGGTACTCATTCCGGCCGCGGCGGGAGGCGTCGGCCACCTCGCCGTTCAGATCGCCAAGGCTCACGGTGCCTACGTCATCGCGACCGCTAGCGGAGCAAAGCACGACTTCGTAAGGGGCCTTGGCGCCGATGAGGTCATCGACTACAGGAGCTCTGAAGTGAGCTCCCAGGTGAGAGACGTCGATGTCCTTCTGGCTACCATCGCTGGGCAGATCCGGGACCTGGCTGAGGTGTTGGTGCCCGGTGGCCGAGTCGTCGCACTCAACGGCGCCGATGCGGACACGGTTCAATGGGCCGCGCAGAACGGTCTCCGAGCCGACTTCATGCTGGTGGAACCTGATCGGGCCGACCTGGAAACCCTGGCTTCTCTCGCCGAAGGAGGTCGGATCACGGTCCACATCGATCGCACATTTCCTCTTGAACGGGTGATCGACGCCCACCGCCTGGGCGAGGAGGGTCGAACCACAGGGAAGATCGTTCTGATTCCGTAGATGAATGCAGGCGACAAGGGCGTGCCGTGCTGCAAGCCGGTCGACGTTGTCGGTGGAGGGGGGAGGTGTGTCCCCCTTACGACCTGGTGCGCGATTGGGGTCGGCCGTCCGTAGTGGAGGATGGCCCTATGCATGCTCTCTTCGACAGTCCCGGGCTCCGTCGCGTCTCGCTGGGCGAGTACCCCTTGTGGGACGAGGCTCTTGCGCTCCTCAACCGGGACTTGGCAGTGACTCTTCCTGGGCAGGGGCCCCTGCAACTGGTGGCCCAGCCTTCCTACGAGGCGGGCGAGCCGGAGTATGTCTACGTTGCGCTGGCCAGTGGCGAGTGGCACGGCGGTCACCTGTACCCAAAGGTGGCCGAAGACCCTGCTCATGCCTTGGCGATCGTCGCCGACGCCGCGCAGGATACCGTCGCTGAGCGTCTGTGGCAGGCGTGGCCCCTGTGCGTCGAACACAACCTGGGCATGCATGCGCGCGAGGCGGAGGGGCAGCTCTCCTGGTGGTGCGCCGGAGAGCGGCCGCGTCTCGGGCCGGCCCACATCCGTGCGGCCGTGGGCGCGCTCGACACCTCCTGAGCCGCCCGCATCGCCGCAACCGCAAGCGATGGAGTGCAGATCGACGTCATGTTGCGCGGCAGTCGCAGCGGGTGCGCCGTGACGTGAAGGGGGCCGTGCGGGTTGGGTGTTCATATGACGCAATACCTTGGCCGCAGGGCCCTTGTCCCATCCCGTCTTCACCGGACTTCAGCACCGTCGACTCGGCGCGCTGATCGGCGAGTCGGCTCATGCGTGGATGGCGTCCGAGGAGGGTCGACTGCACAACCGCAGGGGTCGCGGGCGTCTGAGGGCAGTCGGAGCCGGCCCGAACCATCAGTGGGTGTTCGCCGACCGGATCATCGCCACCCTGATCGTCCTGCGGTTCCAGCTTCCTCATACAGCTCTGGCTGTTCTCTACGGCGTGGACCGCTCAACGATCACCCGGGCCGTCCATGAGATCCGTCCACTGCTGGCTGCCCGCGTCTTCGCTGTGCCAGGACACCAGACCTGCGGCTTCCCACCTGTCCGGCCAGGAGGCCGCGTTGAGTTCGCCGGCAGGACTTCAAGCGACCTCTGGCGTGCCCGCCTCCGCCGTCTGCCGATGCACCTCCCGCGCGTGCGCAGGAATCTGTGTGGAACGCCGGGGTGCGCCGAGCATGTCGAGAGCCACCTCCGCGGCGGCCAGATCCTGGACGCCGAGGCCGATGAGCTTGCAGATGGTGATCTCCTCGTCGTTCTCCCGGCCGGGTGCCGATCCGGCGAGGACCTCACCGAGCTCCGCGTCGACCCGGCGGTCCTCTTCCGCAAGCCGTGACAGATCGCCGTGGACGGCGGTGAGTTCACGGCTGTCGACCACGATCCGGTCCGCCCGCCTCAGGCTGTCGGAGGTCAGCTCCGCCTTCGTCGGATCGTCGGCGCCCACCGCGTTGATGTGCACCCCGGGTGTCAGCCATGACGCGCGCACCAGCGGTTCGGTGCTGGAGGTCGCCGTCACCACTACGTCGGCGCCGTCGAACGCGGCCTGGGCGCTGTCCACGCCGATGACGCGCAGATCCGGCCGCCTGGCATGCAACGCGGCGGCGAGCGACTGGACGTGGGACGCGCGCCGTCCCCACACGCGTACCTCGCGCAGCGGGAGTTCGTCGGCCACGGCCAGCGTCTGGAGGTAGGCCTGAGCGCCGGTGCCGATGACCCCCAGGACGCGGGAGTCGCGCCGCGCCATCATCCGCGCGGCGAGGGCTCCCGCGGCGGCCGTCCGCACGTCCGAGAGGTGGTGCTCGTCGTCCAGGAGCGCCCGCAGGTCACCGGTCGCCGCGTCGAAGACGGCGACGACGCCGCTCCCGGGCGTTCCTGCGCGACGTGCACGCTCGAGGAACCACGAGGCGACCTTGACGGTGAAGACCTGCCGGCCGGGCAGCCACGCCGACTTCACGTGGACGTCGCCGTCGGGACCGGCAGGGGCGAACACGGCCACCGGTGCGTCCCCGAGCCCTCGGCTGTAGTCGCGCAGGGCGGCAGCGACGGGCTCCAGCACGTCCCCGTAGCCGACCGTGCTGCGGATCTCCTGCGGCCCGAAGTAGGCGGGTCCGCCGATCACTGCGGCAGCCCTTCGAGGCGCCCCTGGGCGACGACGGCGACCTCTCCGCCGACCCGCACGGAGGCGATGTCCTGCGGACCGCCGTGGGCGCTGATCGTCATTTCGCTGGGGCGGCCGCAGAACTGGCCCTGGCGCAGCACCTGTTGGTCGCCGTCCCCGAGCCGTCCGTGCCGGCGGAGGTAGGCGGCCACACACCCTGCCGCGCTGCCGGTGGCCACATCCTCGACGACGCCGTCGTTGTTCCAGTGCCGTCCTTCCAGGGCGTCGGCGTCCAGAAGGTAGGCGAACTGCGCTCCGACCCGGGCCAGCGGTCCTGCGATGTCGGACGGGATCCTGGCCCGCTTCAGCGCTCCCGTCCGTACGGGAACGATCAAATAGTGCAGCCCGGTCGAGACGACCTCGGGACGCAGTTCGGCGTGCAGGTCCTCCTCGTCCAGGCGGAACCAGGAGGCCAGGTCTTTCAGCACGGGCCGTCCGAGGAATTGGGGAGGGCCCTGGTCGAGAACGCTCGCGTACCTGCCGCGGTCACGGCGCTCGGTGACGACCTCCACCGTGCGCGCCTTCAGCTCGAGCGTCCATGTACGGCTGGTGTCGCCGCCCGCCATGGCATGCAGAACGCTTGCCGCCCCGATGACCGGATGTCCGGCGAAATCCAGCTCCTCACTGAGATCGAACACCCGTGCCCGCCATGCGTCGCCCGCCTCCTCCTTCTGATCCAGGAAGATGGATTCGAAGTGACGCATTTCCTCGGTGATCCGCTGCATTTGGGATCCGTTCAGGCCTGCTGCACCGGGAAAAACAGCAAGACTGTTCCCGCTGAAAGGCGTTCCGCTGAAGACGTCGACATGAAAGTAGTGCATGGGCCGACGCTACCGATGGGCTGAAACGAGCGGAACCCTCCCCCTGAACAGAGGGGGCATAGCATGTCGTTATGGCCCCCGATCTCGAAACGGCACTGCTGCGCGCATTCGTCAGCTCCGTGCGGTCCGGAAGCATCAGCCGGGCCGCCGCGGCCCTCGGCCACAGCCAGCCCGCTCTCAGCAACCAGCTCCGCAGGCTCGAACGCACCGTGGGCCAGCGGCTGCTGCACCGAGGGACGACCGGCGTGTCCCTGACCAAGTCCGGAGAGATCTTCCTGCCCTACGCCGAGCGGATCCTCGCTCTCTGCGCGCAGGGGCTCGCGGCGGCCGGCCCGGTCGTCACCGGACGCTGCGGTGTGGGGTTGATGGAGGACTTCGTGACGCCGTCGCTGGTCGAGGCGCTGAGCGATTTCAGCGGCCTCCACCCGGGCGCCAAGCTGGAACTGGTGACAGGCCCCGGACCCCTGATGAAGCAGTCCCTCGCCGAGGGGCGGATCCAGCTGGCCCTGTGCGACCCCTTCTACCTGGCCGAGGCGCCTCGCTGGACGGCACGCCTCCCGCTGGCTTGGTCGGCTGCGCGGACCTTGGACATGCGCCGGGACCCACTGCCGCTCGTGCTCTTCTCCCAGCCGTGCCGCTGGCGGATTCCCGTGTTCGACGCCCTGGAAGCCGCGGGGATCCGATGGGACGTCGTCTTCGAGAGCACGGCTCTGGGCGCAGTACAAGCCGCCGTGCGTGCCGGCCTCGGCGCCACCGCGCTGCTCCCGGCGAACGTGGAACCGGGGACGGCGACCGATGGGCTTCCTGCCCTCCCAGAGGTCGAGATCGCCCTGACCCGTCACACCGGGACAGACGGCGACCCGCTCCTCGATGCCGTGGAGAACCTCCTGAGGCGACTGACCGACCTCGCGGCGTCGACAGGCTGAAGGACGAAACCGACGCCAGGTCCGGCAGTGGGAAGACAAGACGGTCCGCCCCCGTCGCCGCCCACGAACGAAACGTAGGCGAGATGAATGTGAGTCCCACCGCCGTCCGGATAGGCCGTAATTGCTTACGCTCGCCGGCCTCGCGTTTGAATCCATTCTCTCGCCATGCGCCGGCAGGGCTGTCGGTCCCATTCGAGAAAAAACCAGTTCAATTGGTCATGGCCGACGCCGGACTGAGTCTTCGGCTTCACAGAGCAACGCGTTGATCGGCTTCCGGGCGCTCGTCGACTGTCGCGTCAGGGCTGGAAGACGTGAGGGGTGCGAACGAGCTCGAGAGCTTTGCTCCCTCGATGTCGATGTCCGGCAGGAGCGCGTCCAGTCGACGGGGCAGCCACCAGGCTTTCTGGCCCAACAGGGCCAGGACTGCGGGAACGATGGCCATGCGGACGACGAAGGCGTCGAAGAACACCGCGATGGCCAGTCCGAAACCGATCATTTTGATCATGGGCTCACCTGAGCCGATGAAGCCCGCGAAGACAGCGATCATGATGACGGCGGCGGCTGTGACCACCCGCGCGCCGTGCCTGAAGCCGGTGACGATCGCCGTGTGGGGCTGCTCGCCGTGTACGTAGGCCTCGCGCATCCGGGTGACCAGGAAGACCTCGTAGTCCATGGCCAGTCCGAAGACGACGCCCACCATGAAGATCGGCATCATCGAGACGATGGGCCCGGTCTGCTCGACTCCGAAGAGGGAGCCCAGCCATCCCCATTGGAAGACCGCCACGACGGCGCCCAGTGCGGCGGTCACCGACAGCAGGAAGCCCAGCGCTGCCTTGAGGGGCACGAGGACCGAGCGGAAGACGATCATGAGCAGGATGAACGCCAGCCCTACGACCAGTGCGAGGTAGGGCACCAGCGCGCTGTTCATCTTCTGCGAGAAGTCGATGTTGAGGGCCGTGGTCCCGGTGACCAGGACGTCGTGTCCGGTCTCTCTGCGGATCTCCTGGACGAGATGTTCGGTGGACTCGGAGGAAGGACGGTGTGCGGGGACGACCGTGATGACAGAGGTGTCTCCGGCGGCATTGGCCGTGGGCGCAGTGATGACCGCGGCGCCCGGGATCTTCTTGAGGGCCGTCGCCGTCTGGTCGGCTGCCGTCCTGTCTCCGTCGACGACCACCAGCAGCGGGCCGTTGACGCCGGGCCCGAAGCGGTCGGACAGCAGGTCGTATGCCTTGCGCTGGGTGGTGCTGGCGGGCTGCGCCCCGTCGTCGGGCAGGCCGAGTTCCAGGGACGAGGCGGGAAGGGCGAGGGCCCCGAGCCCCAGCACGCCCAGCAGGAGCACGTGCCGGGGGCGCCGCAGGACGAAGCGTGCCCAGCGGGTGCCTCCATTGCGTTCACGGCGTGCTCGAGGTCTGTCGCTCTTCTTGCGGCCGGTGATCCGCTTCCCTGCGAACCCGAGGAGTGCGGGTATGAGGGTCAGGGCGATCAGGACGGCGATGAGTACGGTGCCGGCGGCGGCCAGGCCCATTTTGGTCAGCCCGGGGATGCCCACCACGGACAGGCCGGCCAGGGCGATGACCACGGTCAGACCGGCGAAGACGACGGCGGAGCCCGCGGTGCCGACAGCGTGGCCGACGGCTTCCTCGCCTTCTTTGCCCTCGGCTGTTTCCGCTCGGTACCGGGAGACGATGAACAGGGCGTAGTCGATTCCCACGGCAAGCCCGATCATCATCGCCAGGGTGGAGGTGGTGGAACCCAGATCCAGCACGTTGCTCAGCGCCGTGATGGTGGAGATGCCGATCCCGACGCCGACGATGGCCGTCATCAGCGGCAGACCGGCCGCCGCCAGGGAGCCGAAGGTGATGGCGAGGACGACGCCGGCGATGACGACGCCGATGATTTCGCCCGCGCCCGGTTCGGGCGCCACGGCGAGGGCATCGCCGCCGATCTCGACTCGCATGCCGTCGTGCTCCGCCCGCGCACCGGCCTCGTTGAGCGCCTCTCGGGTGGCATCCGTGATCTGCGGTGCGGTGGCGTCGTAGGTGACGGTCACGAACGCGGTCGATCCGTCTTTCGAGACTGCTCCGGTTTCGTACGGGTCGGCCACCGAGGCGACCTGAGCGGACCCGGCACGCAGGTCCTCGATCACCTCCTGCACCGCGCTCTGCTGCGCTCTTGCGGTGATCTGGGTGTCCGCAGGGGCCCGCAGGACGACGCGAGCCGTGGCGCCGTCGGCATGACTGTCGGGCATGCGCCGCTCGAGCAGATCGAGGGCCCTTTGTGACTCCGTGCCGGGCAGGGAGAAGGACGACGACGTGGCGGTGGACGCTGTCGCTGCGCCCAGGCCCACCAGGGCCAGAAGGGCCAGCCAGAGGAAGACGACGATCCGGCGTCGTCGGAACGCCAGGCGGGCGAGTCTGTCGAGGTAGGCGGCCACGGGAACTCCCGGAGACTTCGGTGGGCGGAGGGAACAGAGTTGGCCTGCTGCGGCGCGCAGCCGCTTGAGCAGCTTGCTTTCCGAACCGGATGAGCATCCGGCCGGGCGGATTCCCCCAGTGCCGATGCTTCCGGCCCCGGCTCCCACGCGACTGAGTAAACGGTGCCTATGTCGCAGGTCACCCGGTCGCCGCTCAGAAGACGTCCAGGTGCGGCAGGGCTCAAGTCGCCGGCCGGACCCCGGCGGCGCAACGGCCGTCGCGAGTACGGCAGGTGGCGCCGCCGAGAGGGAATGCAAGCCCCCGCCCCCTTCGCGCCAACGACTGTGGGCCAACGCGTGTTGACTCTCGCTGGAATTTCGAGCATCCTGTCAACGAGCGTCGGCCAACGCCTGTTGACCTGCTTCCCGGATCAGAAACGGAAGGCTCCGCCATGAACGCCACCGCACTTCCCGCCCGCACCGAAGTCGCCGTCGTCGGCGCGGGACCGGCCGGTCTCGCACTCGCCGTCACGCTCGCTTCCGCGGGCATCGACTTCGTTGTCCTGGACAAGCTGGCGGAGGGTGCCAACACTTCGCGCGCCGCCGTTGTGCATGCCCGCACGCTGGAGGTCCTGGACGAGCTGGGAGCCTCCGAGGAGCTGATCGCGCGAGGCGTCAAGGTCACCCGGTTCGCCGTCCGCGACGGCGCGCGCCGACTGCTGACGGTGCCGTTCGACACGCTGCCCACGCCCCATCCGTACACGCTGATGGTTCCGCAGTACGAGACCGAGAGCGTGCTGCTGGACCGGCTGCGGGCGCTCGGCGGCGACGTGCACCGCCCCTACGAGGTCGCCTCCGTCGTCCAGGACGAGGAGGGCGTGACGCTCACCATGACCACGGGCGAGACGCTGCGCGCCGCCCACGCCGTCGGCGCCGACGGCATGCACAGCACCGTGCGCGAGGCGGCGGGCATCGGCTTCACCGGCAACGCCTACGCCGAGTCCTTCGTCCTCGCCGACGTGGTGATGGACTGGGTCCCCGGGCCGGACGAGGTCTCGCTGACCTTCGGCACCTTGGGGCTCGCCGTCGTCGCCCCGCTTCCCGGCGGCCACTACCGGGTCGTCGCCACCGTGGACGACGCGCCCGCCTCCCCGGACCTCGACTTCGTCCAGAAGCTGCTCGACGAGCGCGCCCCCGGCCAGGCCGAGGTCACCGGTCTGGCATGGTCGTCACGGTTCCGGGTGCACCACCGGGTAGCCGACCACTACCGCGCCGGCCGTCTGCTGCTGGCCGGCGACGCCGCCCACGTGCACAGCCCCGCAGGCGGCCAGGGGATGAACACCGGCATCCAGGACGGCTACACCCTGGGCCGGGCGTTCGCCACCGGCCGGCTCGACGGCTACGAGGCGCAGCGCCGCCCCGTGGCCCAGCGCGTGGTCGCCTTCACCCACCGCATGACCCGCGTGGCCACCACGCGCAGCTCCGTGGCCCGCAGTGTCCGCAACATCGCGCTGCCTCTGCTGGGACATACCCCGATGCCCAGGAAGCTCGCCACCGAGCTCGCCGAGCTCGACTACCGCTAGAGATCGCCCTCCTCGCCGCCGTGCAGGGTGAACTGGCCTGCCCGGCACGCCGACACAGGAAGAAGGGAAGAAGGAACGTGCGCCGGACCGAACGGCCATCGCGCTTGCACGCAAGCCCGTGGCGGCATCGACGGACACCGGGAAGCCAGTTGTGCCCCACTGCAGCTCGGGTCGGCGAAGAGCCCCTCACCCGGATGCCGCCTGCAGGTACGTCGTGGGACTCCCGCCGCGGCAGGTTCGCCGCGGGACGTCTCAGACCGTCACCTCCTCGAAAGTCAGCACCTCGTGGCCGGCATCCCAGAGCAGGTTCAGCAGAGCGCGGACCGATGCCTGATCCATGGCTTCGGCGACCAGCACGGTGCCGTCCGTGCCGGGCGTGGACACGTGGTCGAACCGTGTCAGGATCACGTCCAGCAGGGAGCGGGCGATCGGTCCGCGCAGCGTCAGCTCGAAACGGGTACGGGTCATGCCGTCCAGAGAACCTGCGGCCCGGGTGCCCGCGCACCACCCGCTCGAAAAGAGCACCCCGGGTGGCCTCAGATCAGGCCAAGATCGCGCGCAGCTGCGACGGCGTCGTGCCGGGAAGCGACGCCGAGCTTGCGGTAGAGGCTCTTGTTGTACGCCTTGACCGTGTTGATCGACAAGAACAGCTCTGCGCCGATCTCACGCTGGGTCGCCGGCCCCTGCAGGGCCCGCAGGATCGACAGCTCCCTGTCGGTGAGCTCCTCCACAAGAGCACCCGAGCGTACGCCGGTGCGGGCGCCGGCCCGGCCCAGCCGCGCTTCGCTCTCCTCCAGCCGCCGCGACGCGAACGCACTCACCGGCTCCTCGTCCACGACCTCGCGGGCCCGCGACAGCGCCGCACGGGCCGCCGACCGGTCGCCGCAGGCGAGTTCGGCGTCGGCCAGGTACACCAGCCCGAGGAACAGCACCGTCGGCCGCGGGTGCAGTTCTGCGAGGGGGACGACCCGCCGCAGCAGGACGGCGGCCGCCTCCATGCGGGCGTTCTGGTAGCTGCGCCTGGCCTGGGCGATGCGCAACGGGGCCAGTCCTGGCGTGCTCGCCTCGCGTCCGTCGCGCTCCACGGTGTCGGCGAGCGGGCCGGCCTCACGCATGACCCGGTCGCACTCCTCGCCGCGGCCGGCTTCGACAAGGCTGATCATCAGCGTTCCGGCGCCCTGGACAACGAGCGACGGCGGCCACGCCTTGCGGTCGCGCGGCGACGACCACAGGTCGAGCAGCAGGGTCGCCGCCTCGTCGAAGCGGCCGTCGCGGGCCAGCATGGCCCCGAGCGCCGCGCGCACGGTCGGATGCCCGGCCCCGCCGCCCTCGGTCTCCAGTGCGAGCGCATGGCGCACCATGACGACGGACCGCGCGGACTCGGCATCCGACATGCCGAAACCCGCACGCACACAGAGCACGGCACTGCGGAAGTCGTGCCAGCCGGGGACGACGGTGGCGCAGGTGCCACTCGCCTCGCAGACGTCCAGCCAGCGGTTCACGCCCGTCTGATCGCCGCACAGCGCCGCCGAGTACGCCAGCGAAAACGCCAGCGCCGGGCCCACCACCCGGGCGGACAACTCCTCGCCGAACTTCAGGTAGGTGGCAGCCTCCCCACGGGGGAAGAACCACGTCTCGGCGTTGCGCAACATCAGCTCGGCGGCGGCATCGTCGCGGCCGGCCCGCAGCAGGTGGCGTACCGCGTCGTCGATCCGGTCCTGTGCCGCGAACCAGTCCGCGGCATGGCCGAGAACCTCCTTCGGGTCCGTCATCGTCTCGACTGCCAGAACATCCCGCAGCAGACGATGGCACCGGTACCACCGCTGTTCGTCGTCCAGCGCGGCCACGAAAAGATCCGCCCTGACCAGATCGGCCAGCACTGCGGCCGAACCCGTCACCTGCAGCGCGGCGTCACACAGCGAACCCGAGAGCCGTTCGAGCGGCGCAGCCCGCACGAGCAGGTCACGCTGCCTGGGCTCGAGAGCGGGCAGCACCTCGGCCGCGAAATAGTCCAGCAGATGCCGATCACCGGCGGGCGCCTTCGCCGGGTCCGCGCGCAGCGCGAGGGCAGCCAACTGCAGCCCGGCAGCCCACCCTTCCGTCCGCTCCCATACGCCTGCCGCGGCCGCGCCGTCGAGGTCGTGCCCCGACACCGCCGACAACAGGGCAGCCGCCTCGTCCCGCGAGAACCGCAGCTGTGCCGCCCGCAACTCCGTCAGGTCGCCACGGGCCCGAAGCCGCGCGATCGGCAGCGGCGGATCCGTACGTGCGGCGATCACCACCCGCAACGAGGCGGGCAGGTACGTCACGAGGTACTCGATCGCCTCGTGGATCCGCGGATCGGCGAGCAGGTGGTAGTCGTCGAGCACCAGCACATGCGGTACCGCGGACGCGGCCAGCTCGTTCAGCAGCATCGGCAGCGCAAGGTCGATCGGGGGGACGCCGGCCGCGTCCAACGCCTGAAGCGGACCTGCGCTGATCACCCCGCCGGCGCCGCGCAGCGCGGTGAGGACATAACTCCAGAACCGCACGGGCTCGTCGTCGCTCTCGTCGAGCGAGACCCACGCGAGGCGACGCTTCTCTTCGGGATCCGCCGCCCAGCCGCTCAGCAGACTCGTCTTGCCCCAGCCGGCGGGCGCCACCACCACGGTCAGCCGGGTCTCGGCCAGACGCAGCTGCCGCTGCAGGCGTTCGCGCGGGACCGCGCCGGCCCGGGCCGGCGGAATCACCTGTTTCACCGTGAGCAGTGGCCGCGTAGGTATCTCCGACGTCACGACGCTCCCGACCTGCGGCGCCCAGCACCGCAACCCGACGCCGATTCTGCCAGCTCCACCACCCCGGGTACATCTCGCGGCGGGGTGGTGCGCGAGCACCCTGTCCCGCGCGAATCTCCTGCCACGACCGGGGCCGCGCGACAGGAGAGACGCAATGGCCACGAACACTGCCACACAGGATCACCCGGAAATAGCCCTGACCCGCAGAGACGGGCTGAAGCTGGCCGGCCTCGGCCTCGGCTCGGTGGCGGCACTGGGCGTAGGCGTCGGCGGAGTCCGGGCCGTCAACAACGGCGCCTTCAGCGCCGGATCCGGCGATCCGTACGACCTCTGGCACGACTGGAGCTCGATGACCGGCATCGAGCGGGTGGTCGCCGCCGGCGTCCTCGCGTGCAACCCGCACAACACGCAGCCCTGGCGAATGATCGTCGACGGCGACGCCATCGACGTCCACTCCGACCCCAGCAGGAGGATGCCGCTCAACGACGCGAGCGGCCGCGAACACTTCGCCGGCCTCGGCTGCGCCGTCGAGAACATGGTGATCGCCGCCGGATCGGCCGGCGCGACGTCGCAGGTCACCCTCTTCCCGCACGGCCCGGCCTCGGACCACGTCGCGCGCATCGCACTCAGGAAGGACCGCACCGGACAGGACCGTGACCTCGCCGCCGCGATCCCGCACCGACACACCAACCGCGGCCCGTACACATCCGCACCCGTCGACCTGAGCGGCTTCACCGAACAGAGTTCCCGCATCGAGGGAGCGAACGTGCTGTGGATCGCCGACAGGACGACGCGCGAGCAGCTGGGCCGGCTCTACGTCGAGGCCACCGAGGCGATCACCGCGGACACCGCGCAGTCGACGGAGGCCTTCAGCTGGTTCCGCAGCGCGCGCAGCAGCATCGACAAGCACCGCGACGGGCTCACCCTCGACGCCCAGGGCCTCGGCGACCTGGCCCTGTTCGCCGCGAAACTCCTCCCCGCACAGTCCCGCACGGACGGCGACGCCTACTGGGTCAAGGCCACCCGCGAGGTGCACACCGCGACCGCCGCCGCCTACGGCGTGATCACCGTCGACGACGTCGCCGACCGAAGCGCCCAGGTCAACGGCGGACGGCTGCTGGCCCGGATGCACCTCACCGCGACCGCACTCGGCCTCGGCCTGCACCACATGAACCAGATCACCGAACGCATCGACCGCGACAAAGCGGCCGGCAACCGCGACGTCTTCTCCGCACGCTGGGCCGCCCTGCTCGGCCGTCCCGCCTCGAGCGGCCTGCTGTCCTTCCGCATCGGCCACCCCGAGCGCACGCCGGGCCTCAGCCCGCGCCGCAGCCTCGAAGACGTCGTCGCCAGCTGACCACTGCCCAGGCGGTGAGTCCAAGCGCACCGCCCGCTCACCAGGTTTCACCCCAAGGAGGTTCCCCCATGACCGGCGCCATCATTTCGGACCGGACAGGCGGACCGGTGCGCACCTTGCGCCCCGGTGCCGTCCTGGCCGTGACCTGCCTGGCACTGGCGACCGTCGTATCGGCGATGGCTTCGCTGAGCGTGGCGTTGCCCGACGTCGCCCGCGAGACGCACGCCAACCAGACCCAGCTGTCGTGGATCATCGATTCCTACAGCCTGATCTTCGCTTCGTTCCTGCTGTTCGCCGCGACCCTCGGCGACCGCTTCGGCCGTCGCAGGGCACTGCTCGGCGGCGTCGCAGTGTTCGGCGCAGTGTCGCTCGCCGCGACCTTCACGACCGAGCCGGGCGTCCTGATCGCCCTTCGTGCGGTGCTGGGCGTGGCAGCCGCGTTCGTCATGCCCGCCACGCTGTCCACGATCACCAGCACGTTTCCCCGAGCCCAGCAGGCGCGTGCCATCAGCATCTGGGCGGGGGTCGCGGGCGCCAGCGCCGCGCTGGGACTGCTCGCCTCCGGAATACTGCTCGAGGCGTGGTCGTGGCGATCGGTGTTCTGGCTGAACGCCGTCATGGCGGCGGTGGCGTTCATCGGCACCTACCTCTTCGTGCCGGAGTCCGCGCAGCCGGGCAGGCAGCGCATCGATGTGACCGGAGCGGCTCTCACCGTGGCGGGACTGGGCGTGCTGGTCTACTCGGTCATCGAGGCGCCCGAGCACGGCTGGGGCAGCACGCGCACCCTGGCAGGCATAGCCGTCGGGCTCGCCGTCCTGGTCGCCTTCGTCGCCTGGGAGCTCAGGCACCCGCACCCCCTGCTCGATCCGCGGCTGTTCCGCAACAAGCTGTTCGCGGCCGGGTCGGTCTCGACCACACTGCAGTTCTTCGCGTTCTTCGGGTTCATCTTCGTCACCATGCAGTACCTCCAGCTGGTGCGCGGCGACAGCGCACTGATGGCCGCGGTGAGCGTGCTGCCGATGTCCGCGGCGATGATCCCCAGCGCCCGCCTCAGCCCGCTCCTGGTCGCCCGGCGAGGCATGCGAGGCCCCTGGACCGTCGGCCTCGTCCTGGTCACCACCGGCCTGGTCGTGCTGGCCCAGCTCGACGCCGGCAGTTCGTACTGGCTGGTCGTCGGCGGGCTCCTGCCGCTCGGTGCGGGCATGGGCCTGGCCACGACGCCGGCCACCGCGGCCATCACCGACGCCCTGCCGCCGCGTCTGCAGAACGTGGGATCCGCCGTGAACGACCTCTCACGCGAACTCGGCGGCGCCCTGGGCATCGCCGTCCTCGGCAGCCTCATGAGCGCTCAGTACCGTGACTCCCTCGACACCGGCGGCCTCCCCGCCCCGGTCGCGGAAGCAGCCCGCTCCTCCCTCGCCGCCGCCAACCACATCGGCCACGCCACGGGCAACCCGGCACTGATCGACGAGGCCCGCGACGCCTTCGCCTCCGGCATGCAGCTCTCTCTCATCGGCGGCGCCGCGACCACCCTCCTGGCCGCCGTCGTCGTCACCCTCCTGCTGCGCCGTCCCGGCAAGCCCGGCACGGACCAGGCAGAGACGCCGAACAGCGGCACACACCGCGACACGGCGAAGTCGACTGCGTAGCCACGGCCAACTGCCCGACGGCCACCACGACCTACGGCGCGAGGGCCGCACCCCGCCGCCCCGCGCCGTACCAGGAAGGAACCGGCCATGACGCTGCCGCCCCCTCAGCCGCCGCACCAGCCCCGCCCTCCGCACCTGCCCGAACCCCTGGTGGCCCTCACCCGGGCCTTCTCCCTGCTGGGCAGACGCGGGACCGGGCTGATCATCACTGCCCTCGCCAGGGGTCCGGCCGACGTCGCCCAGGTGCGCGAGCGCCTCCCCGGCCTCAGCGAAGGCGTGCTCACCCGGCGCCTGCGCGAACTCACCACCCTCGGCCTCGTGACCCGAACCGCCGCGCCGGACACGCCATCACGTTCCCGCTACGCGCTCTCCGCCCACGGCAAGGCCCTCCTCATCCCCCTGGCGTCCCTGGCCGTCTGGGCGGAGGACCACCTCTCCGCCAACGCCCCTGAGGCCAAGACCGGTCGCAGAAGGCAACCGGGGCGCCCGGCTCAGGTTCCTGGCCTCCACCAGCGCCATACGCACGCAGCTGGCCGAGGGCACGTCCGTGAAGGACGTGAAGGCGAGCAGACGGCGAGGCCGGCGCCGCGAGGGCTTCGTGACAGCAGGCGCGCCCGAGCCTCGCTGCGCGCGTCACGCCTGGGGAACCGGTAAAGCGCCTCGACGACCTTCGCCCCTTACACCCGATCCCGCCTCACTTGAAGGAGTCAGATGCCCACGCTCGATCGTCACGACGACGTTTTCGTCCTCGACCTCGGAGACGGCGAGAATCGCTTCCACCCCGACTGGCTCGCCTCCGTCGCCACCGCACTGGACAAGGTCGAGAAAGAGAGCGGCCCGCGCGCTCTGGTGACCGCCGCACAGGGAAAGTTCTACTCCAACGGCCTGGACCTGGACTGGCTGCTGGCCCACCTGGACGAGCACCCCGACTACGTCGTCCGCGTCCAGGAGCTCTTCGCGCGCATGCTGTCCCTGCCGATGATCACCGTTGCGGCTCTGCAGGGACATGCCTTCGCGGCCGGAGCGATGTTCTCCCTCGCTCACGACTTCCGCATCATGCGCGCAGACCGCGGGTACTGGTGCCTGCCCGAGGCGGACATCGACATCCCCTTCACCCCCGGCATGTCCGCACTCATCCAGGCCCGGCTGGGCCCGCACACCGCGCACCGGGCCATGCTCACCGCGCACCGCTACGGCGGACCCGACGCGGTGGCCGCCGGCATCGTCGACCGAGCAGTCGCCGAGGACGACGTACGCACGGCAGCCATCGCACTGGCCCAGGCGCAGGCGAGCAGAGCGGGGGCCACCCTCGGCACCATCAAGGCCCGCATGTACGCCCCGGCCCTGGCCACGCTGCGCGACACCACCCTTCCCCTCAGCTGAAGCGCCGTACACGCCACCGCGCCGGCCAATGCAGGCCGTCGCGAAGGAGCAGGCGCGGCACGTCCGCGGCGCGTCGTTGCAGACCCCGAGGTCCACCTCACTCCTCTCGAGGTCCACCTCACTCCTATAGGGGCCACGGGCACCGGAGCGTGTGAATGTGTCCTTTGGCGCCTGGCATGTGCGAGCTGCGGTGGCGGACCTTGGAGGTGTAAAGGGCCCACTCTCGACAGCCTCCCCACCGGAACCATGGTGCTCGGAACCGGCAGGCACTCGGAAGCACTGGCCAAGGACATCCAGGGGGGTCTACCTTCAGCGGCGACGAATTCAGGGGAGTGGTCGGCAGGTCCAAGGGGAAGCCGATCACCCTGTGGAAGACCGAGGTATCGAACGTCTTGCGCGACAACGGCAAGGTCGAATTCAGCTTGAAGGATTTCGGCGGGGATACCCCGGCTGAGCAATATGCGCTCGCCTATAAAGCCTGACGACGGGCGACTGGGCGGGCACTCAGTGAGAAATGGGTAAGGTCGGTCTCCAGATATAGCTGGGGAACTTCGGATGACGAAGAATCACGTTCTACAGCAAAGAAGGCAAAGCAGTGCCGTGGAATGAGATGGAGTGGTTGCGCGCTGCCGCCTGCGTGGGCGAGGACCCCGAGCTGTTCTTCCCCGTGGGCACCACCGGGCCGGCGCTGCGGGAGGCCGCCGCCGCCAAACGCGTCTGCGCCCGCTGCCCGGTGAGGGCCGAGTGTCTGTCCTACGCCCTCGGCACCGCACAGACGTCGGGTGTGTGGGGCGGGACCGGCGAGGAGGAACGCGCGGAGCTGCTCCGAACCGCCAGGTATGAAGCGACGAGGAGGAGTCTCGCCCGAACCGAGCTGGGACGCACTGAGCCCTTTCCGACGGCGTCGGCTGGGCAGTTGATCTGACAGACGGATGAAGCCCCTGGTAGTTGGGTTTTCCGCCAAGAGAACCGTCTCTACTGGAGGCTTCGCATGCTTGTCTACCCGTCCGGCGTCGACGTGGCCAGCTCTGCCCTCCGCTAGCTCGCCGCCGCCTGACCGAACGCCGGAGCGCTTTCGGCGCGCGATGGCGGCGCCTGAGCGCGGGCCGGCAGACCCTGCTCACTCTCGCCCACCCTCGCAACAGCCAGACCTATCCCGGCTCGCGGCCGGTTTCGGGATCGGCACCACCACCGTCTACTGGTACGTCACCGAGGCCGTCGACAGCGCCGCACCTGTTGCGCTGTGTACGTTCAGCTGCATCAACACGAGAACATCGGCACCGCAAACAGCTCGGACGCCCGGAGAAGCCTCGTAGCCCTTGATCGGCGACTTCCTCGCCGGTGTGTTTGTTGCCCCGATGGTTGGGGATCCGATCGGCGGTGCCGCGCTGCAGCTGGTGGAAGTGGACCGCGTGGTCTTTCGTGGCGGCCAGTCCTTGACCCGTGAGTCCGCGCAGCCGTGGCGAGACACGGGTGCGTCGCAGCGGGCCACAGCGCTGGATGCATCCGCTACGCCTGCGCTGCGAGGTGGATGGGGGTGGGCTCCCGTCCTGTGTTCCCCTGAGCCGGGACGGTAGTTCGCAGGGCCTGTCCGGCCGGGGTACGTGGCGGATGCCTGCGACTCGTGCTGCTGGCGGCTTCGGTCGGCCTCTTCAGGGGGAGGGGAGGGCAGCCTGGAGCGTGGCATACATCGGCAAGAGGTCGCCCAGGCCGACGATGTACAGGAGCCGCTGCACGGGCTGGGGAACGCGGGCCAGGCGAAGCCAGCCGTCGGTCTCCTGCGCGGCACGGTGAGCGTAGACGAGGAAGGAGATGCCGCTGCAGTCCATGAACGTGACGTGTTCGAAGTCGATGACCGTGCACGACGCGCATCGGTCGCCTGCGCCGCTGTCGAACGCCCAGCCCACGAAGGACACGCTGCTGCAGTCGATCTCCCCGCTCAAGGTCAGGACGTGCACACCGGCAGGAGTGGTGTGCTGGAAGACGGCCAGGGGGGATACATCCATGGGACCACCTCGTTCTTCCTCCGGAGATCCACGCAACGGAGTCGGCGTCCTCCCCCACGCAAGCGCATGGACGGTTGCAACGTCAACAAAATCCGGGTTCGTATACCGCACCGCTCCATGGAAGGGCGCGAGGCCAGTGACCGGGACCGCGAGGCGCTCTCGCCGGACCGGGACACGCTGACCGGGGAGAGCATGGCCTCCAAACGCTGGTGCGCCGGTCAACTGGCTTCAGCGGTAGGTCGGCGACTTCGGTGCCGGCGAAGTCGCGAATCCTGGAATCGTTGCAGTGGTAGTGCGGCGGGCGGGGCCCGACTCGCTGGGCTCCTGAACAGGAGCGGGTGCCTGTCCGCGCAGTCGCGCCAGTTCTGCGAGGTCGTGCAGGTCGTCGACCCCGAGGGCGAGGACGTACGCATCGCGTCAGCGCGTCCCGCAGCTGCCGCAGGTGCGATCAGCCGTGACGGGACCACGACGTGCAGAAGCCGCGATGCGCCATCCCGGCCTCACGGCCTTGGCCGAGCACGACGCTGCCCGTGCCGGCACGAGGCGGGGCACAGGCAGCGCGGGGAAGGAGGGCGGGAGCCGGTCATCCCTCCGCGGCGATGCCGTCGAGAGCGTCGGCGCTGTCACTGGTGTCGGGGGAGCGCCGCAGAAGGAAAGCGACCGATGCCGCACCCAGGACGGCTGCTCCCGCTCCGGTGACGAGAGCGAGGTGCAGACCGGAGGCGAAGGCGTCGCGGGCCTGATTGACCAGGGCGGTGTCGCCTGTCCTGGCGCCGACGATGTTGGCTGCGGCGAGGGATGAGCGAGCTGCCTCAGCCACGTGGGCCGGGAGCCCCTCGGTGTCGAGGGTATTGCGGTAGCCGGCGTTCAGCGCACTGCCGAGTACGGCGATTCCCAGGGCGCCGCCCAGTTCACGGGACAGGTCGTTCACCGCAGAGCCCACGTTCTGCAGGCGGGAGGGCAACGCGTCGGTGATGGCCGCGGTGGCGGGCGTCATGGCCAGGCCCATGCCGGCGCCCAGGGGAATGAGCCCCGTGACGATGAGCCAGTAGGAGCTCGTCTTGTCGAGCTCGGCGAGCACGCTCAGACCGACGGCGACGGCGATCAGCCCTGCGATCCAGGGACGGCGAGCGCCGACACGTGCTGCCAGCTTCGGGGACAGCCGGGCGCTCGGGATCATGGCGGCGGGCATGGGCAGCACACTCAGGGCGGCGATCAGCGCACTGTCGCCTCGCACGAGCTGCAGGTACTGCATGACGACGAAGATGAACCCGAAGAACGCGAAGAACTGCAAGGTGATCGACAAAGTCCCGGCGGCGAACGGCTTGTTGCGGAAGAGCCGGGGATCCAGCAGGGGGTAGGGGTGGCGCAGCTCCCAGACGACGAAACCGGCGAGCACGATGAATCCCACTGTGATGCCGATCAGGGTGCGGGTGCTTCCCCAGCCCTGCTCGGGCGCCTGGATGACCGAGTAGACCAGGATTCCCAGGCCGACGACCGTAAGCGTGGCGCCGACGGTGTCGACGCGCTGCTTCTTTGCTTCGGCCGACTCCGGCACGAAGACGTAAGTGCCGATGAACGCCACGACCGCCAGAACGACGTTCACCCAGAAGACAGATCGCCAGGACCATGCTTCGAGCACGGCGCCGGAAGTCAGCAGGCCCAGGATGGCGCTCGCTCCCGCGACGGCCGCCCAGATGCTGACAGCACGCGTCCTTTGTTCGCGGGGAAAGGTGCTGGTAATGGTCGAGAGCGTGGCGGGCATGACAAAGGCGGCCGCCACCCCCAGCAGAGCTCGCAGGGCTATGAGAACCCCGGGTTCCGAGGAGAACGCGGCCGCGACCGATCCGGCCGCGAACAGAGCGAGGCCGCCCAGCAGGGCCCGGCGCCGGCCGAACCGGTCGCCCAGAGTCGCCGCCAGCAGCAGAAGGGCGGCAAAGACCAGGCTGTAGGCGTCGATGACCCACGACAGCTGCGTCTGACTTGCGTGGGTCTCCCGGGCGATGCCCGGCAGGGCCACGTTCAGCGATGCCATGGCCGAGACGACGGTTGCCAGAGCCAGGCATGTGACGGCCAGTACTGCGCCGTGACGCACCACTTTGTGGCCTTGTTCTGTGAGGCCTCGGTTCATGAGAGGCGTCCTTTCCCGCTGGACAGAGGTGCGCTGGTGCGATGGACGGATCCGATGGCGGATGCGGCCGCCATGGAGGCGCGGCGTGAGCAGCCAGCGCAGAGTCGTAGCGCGTGAGCGAGGTGTGATGGGAGGCCGGTGTCGACCGCTACCGTCCGCGCTGCCCGCCCCGGCGCCGGAACGGACTGCACTACGGAAAGACACCGGATGTCAACGCATGTTGGCCAACCTGTGTTGACATTAACGCACTCATGGGGATGGAAAGTCAACGAGCGATGGCCTACATTTGTTGGCATGACACCAGAGAACACAGAAGCCCCCCCGGGCCCCCGACGCTCCGACCGCACCCGGACAGCGATCCTCGACGCCGCCCGCCAGCGCTTCGCCGCTCAGGGCTTCGAACGCACGACCATCCGGGCCGTCGCGGCCGACGCGGGCATCGACCCCTCCATGGTCATGCGCTACTACGGCAGCAAAGCCCAGCTCTTCGACGCCGCCCTCGACATCGACCTGCGCCTTCCCGACCTGTCCGCCACCCCGGCAGAGGAACGGGCCGAAGCCCTCGTGCGGCACTTCCTGCACCGCTGGGAGCACGAGGGCGCCGACGACGCGCTCCTGCTGCTTCTGCGCTCCGCCGTCACCAACGACCAGGCGGCACGCCGCATGCGGGAGATCTTCGCAGCCCAGGTCTCCCCGGCCCTCGGCCCCGCCACCAAAGACAACGTCGGGCTGGTCTCCGCCCAGCTGCTGGGCCTCGCCCTCACCCGCTATCTGCTGCGCATCCCAGCCGTGGTGCGCATGACGCCTGAAGAGATCGTCGCCGCCTACACGCCCGCCATCCGGAGCATGCTCGAACCGCAGGCGTCCGCCCATTGAACAGGCAGATCAGACGACGGAACCGGTCGGAGCCCCAGGCGGTGCCGTCGGCCACCTCGTGTCCGCCGCCGCGGGGCTGAAGCCGCGAGCGGTCAGGTCGCCTGCCTGCGCGGCGGCCTTCATGGTGGGACGGCGCTTCCTGCGCAGTCCAGTCCGGTCAGGCCGGCCCAGTGCACGACCGGCCGCCCGTCCGTCGCTGACACGCTTGCCCATCTCCCGCACCTCGGCTGGTGATGGGCGCCACCTGCCGTCCGCGGCGTGGTGCACCTTGCGTATCCGGATGGCGGGTCCGCCATCGGCTGCACGGTGAGGCCGCACTTCCCGTGCCAACAGCACGAAATCGAGCAAGAGACGGCGAGGACGGTGCACGGCCGCTCCACGCCGGAGCGGTGCGGCCGCCGAACAGGAAGCGTTCCTCCTGCAGCCTCGCGGACCTTTCCTGCGCGCACAGCCGCGTGATGCGTCTACAAGAGCGCGGGGCTGCTCGGCGGCCCGCTCCGGCTCCGGAGCGTCTTCGAGACGGTCCCAGATCAGCGGCGAGCTCCCTGATACGTCGCTGCCGGACGCGGGCACAGCGTGGCCGCGGCCGCCTCGGACCCGGCGCAATCACGCTGTTCAGGACCACGAGATCTACGTTTCCAGATCGACCCGGCGCCTCGGACGTCTGAGATCAGAGCCAGCGCCTCCTATGAGACGTATGGCCTGCCCCCGGCCGCCCGGATGGGCAGAGATTACTCATCTCCGCTTCCCCGGCTCACGGTTGACTGACCCTGCTTGCCCGAGCAACCGGAGCGGTGCCAAAGGCGGGCAAGTTCGCGGTGGGGGAGGGCGGCCGACCTGGAACGCCCCTCAGCGCAGGGCCCGGACTCCGGCCGCTCCCGGTGATGCCGGCGGGTCGCTGAGACGGCAGGGCGGCCGGTCCCCGTTGCACGGCGCCGCGCGATGGCTGATCCCGCCCGCAGGACTGCGCGACATCCGGCTGCGCCGCACGACCACCCCCGCCCTGCAGGCAGTAACCGACTCCGCCGCGACGGAACGGCATCACGGAAAGAAGAAGATCAGCACGATGAACAAGCTCATAGGCCCCCTGTGCGCAGTGTCGACAGCCGTTGTTCTGGCGGTCATGCCGACCACGGCGCAGGCAGCCGGAACCGAAGACGGCGCCCCCCTGGTGGCCGCCGAGAACGAGATCGTCGACCAACTCGCGACACTCGGCTGGCCAGGACAGGACCCGGAGAACTTCTACCCCGGTGCTCTCGACCACGCGGACTCCGCCACAGCCACGGTCGTCTGGGGCACGCCCGGGAATCCCAGCTCCTATCAGGTCGAGGCCAAGTGCGCGCAGTTCCTCACCGCCTCGATGAAACATGCCTACTCCTGGGCCACCGACGCGTGGTTCACCTCCGGTATCGGCTTCCGCAGCCCTACCTCGGAGCAGTACTACGACGCCTTCACCGACACCTCCGCCGGCGGTGCGCTCGATGACATGAGCGATCACGTCAGCCGCCCCTCCGCACAGCGGGTCAGCGACCTGCATGCGGGTTCCGTCATCGCGGTGAAGTACCTGGACGGCTCGGACGGAGGCGCTACCGGGCACATGATGGTCGTGCAGTCCGTGACGCCGTTCGAGCGCGACGGCAACAGCGCCACCCAGGAGTACGCAGTCAGGGTTTCGGACAGCACCTCCGCCCCGCACGGCGTCGCCTTCTCATCCAGGACGTCGCCGCACTGGGCGTTCCGGGACAGCCGGGTCGAGGGCTCTCCGGGGCTTGCCACGAAGGAATGGAGCGGCGCCGGCCGGGGAACGATCTTCATCCAGGCCGACGCGGTCACCGGCAAGCCGACCGGTCACTGGTGGGGCCGCAACGAGGCCGCGTTCCACACCGTCGCCGACCGGCCCATGGCCTTTGTCGACATCACCCGCTGAGCCCGCAGAGCGGCGGCAGCGGCGCTCGCCGCCGCGGTCGTCGCCCCCGGCCGCCCGCCGGGCGCCGGTGAGGCGTGACCTGGGTTGTGCGAGCGCCTACGCGCCGAACGAGGGTTTCCGTCTCATGATATTCAATGGTGATGAATAAATCTCGTGGACGTCCGCGTGGAGGCTCCGACGCCAAGGAGAGGATTCTGGCGGCGGCGAAGACGGCGTTTCTGCAGCACGGCTACAACGCGACGACGATGCGAGCCGTTGCGTCGGCAGCCGACGTGGACCCGGCCCTGATCAGCTATCACTTCGGCTCCAAGCAAGGGCTGTTCGGTGGGGCGATGGCGCTCGGGATCAGCCCGGGCCAGGTGATGGCCCGCGTGCTCGAGGGCGATCCCGAGCAGATGCCTCAACAGATCATCCGGGCTGTCCTGGCCGTATGGGATGATCCGGAACTCGGTGGTTCGCTGACGCTGCTGGTCACCCAGGCCCAGCGGGACCCGGCGCTCCTGCGTGCGTTCCGCGAGTACGTCGAGCGGGAACTGACCGCCCGGCTGGCGGAACGCATCGGCGGAACCGACGCCGCAGAACGAGCTGGGGCCGTGCTGACGACAACTCTCGGACTGATCTTCAGCCGCTACGTTCTCAGGCTGAACCCGATGGCCGTCATGGACTCCGAGCGGATCGTCGGCCTCCTGGCTCCAGGACTTGGTGCACTTCTCCGCCCGGTCCCGACCCGCCGATGAATGAGAGAGCCGGGGCGGGGCCGGCGCAATCCGGGACGCCGCAGGTCGCCCGTATGTCGCGTGAGTACGGCGTGACGCCTTGCCCGGACGGTCCGTTGCGCCCCAAGGCTGGGGACTGCCCTTGAGGCTCCGGCTCTGCAGCGACCGGGCGACGACGGCGTTTGCGCGTTCCCGGCTCAGGATGGAACTCCGCGGGCCCCCGCCCCCGGGCGCTCCCGCAGACGTGGCAGGGGCACGTCTTGATTCAGGCGGGCACGGCATCCCGTTCGGGCCGGCGCCGCCGCGGCAGACTCGCTGAGCGGCAGCCGGGCGCCCTTCTGGTCGCTGTGACGGGCAAACGCCGGCCCGTCGGCGAGCGACGCGATTCGCCGTGGGCGGCCGACTGCCCGGGAGGGGAACGGCGCGCCCGGGTCCCGACAAGGCCGTCACCGGCAGCCGGAGTGAGGCCGAGGGGGCGCCGGCCGGCACCGGCGGATGCCGGTGCGCTCGCAGCCGGGCTGGGAAGCGCCTGCGGTCGGCTTCAAAGGGGTGACCCGGCGCGGTGGAAGCGCGGGCGGGCAGTGGCGCCTCCGGCCTTCGACATCATGCCAACAACTGTAGGCCAACTGGCGTTGACTTTTGCGTCCAGGGGCTGGCATTCTGTCAACGAATGGTGGCCAACGCTTGTAGGCCTTCTGTCTCGCACCTCATCGCACCGAGGCCGACGGCCCCTGGACCGGAAGGCGACCGCTATGAAACTGCTGCTCCCCTCGAAGTCCGGCGCGGCGTCCAAGGCGCAGCGCACGGGCCGGGCGGGGGTCGGCGCGGACGGGGAGTGCCGGCCCGGCCCGCTCGCCACCTTCGCCCGGTTCGTCCTGTGCGGCGGGGGTGTCGGTCTCGCTTCCGGCCCGGCCGTGGCACTGATAGCCGCACTGATGCCATGGGCGATGGCGAACGCGCTGGTCACCGCAGCTTCAACCCTCCTGTGTACAGAACTGCACGCACGTTTCACCTTCCAGGCCGGCAGACATGCCGGATGGCGCCAGCACTGGCAGTCCGCCGGGTCGGCCTCGGCCGCCTACGTGATGACCTGTGCGGCGACGTTCCTCCTGCACCTGCTGCAGCCGTCGGCCGGCATGCTGAGTGAACAGGTCGTCTACCTCGGCGCTTCCGGCCTCGCCGGAATCGGGCGCTTCCTCGTTCTGCGCCTGGTCGTCTTCGCCGGCAGTTCGGCCGCGGCGCAGGACGACGGCCCCGCTGGGGTGCGGCAAGCGGGCGAGGTCACGTCTCGACGCGTCGTGACGTCGCGGCCCAGGGCCGCACAGCCGACGAGCGAGCCGTCATGTGCGGGGGTGAGGACGGCCGTAGCGGTGTCGACCGTGCGGGCAGGCATGCCGCCCGGACGGTCGGATGGCTCTGCGTCTGTTCCTTGGCCGATTTCTCGCCCGGTTCGCCCTCGCCGCGTCCCTGCCGCCGCAGGCCCCTGAGGTGCGGTGACGGGAAAAATGAGTGCCGACTACTCATTTCGAGATCTCGTGGGTGATCCATATTCGGGCGCATGGGCTGTCTGTTCACTGACATGAGATCCGGGAGCGCGGAGGCGGCGTGCAGCAGCGACCCACTCAATGGGGCGGCTGTCGCGGGTCTCGCCCACCGCTGTGCGGGAAGGCGCGCCCCTTCAGATTGGGGGCGACCCGCGATGTCGTGGGCACGCAACGCCCCGTCACGGTCCCTGGGTGAGGCCCAGCATGTCGCTCAGCTCGCTCAGGCACTGCTCGAAGAGCGGTTGCATGTCGGTCAGGACGAAGTCCATCTGGTGAAGGACTTCCAGACACAGCAGCCCGTAGAGCCGGCTCCAGCAGGTCACGTACACGTGCACCGCTTCGGGGGGCAGGCGTCGGTCGATCAGGCGGGAGTACGCGTGCAGTTGCTCGGGCAGACCCTCGGGCAGCTCGTTCAGTTCCGGCACCGGGAACGGACGGGTGTTCCACACCTCGACGATCATGTCGATGAAGACGCTCTCGAAGCGCAGGCCGGCCTGGTGCCGGGCGGAGTCGGGCTGGTGCTGCGTGCCGCTGACGGGGCTGGCGAAGATCCACTCGAACTCGGCGGGATGGGATACCGCCCAGGCGCGCATCGCGCGGCACGCGCCCAGGAACCGGTCCGCGGGCGAGGCGCCCGTGCGCTTGTCCCGGTCGCGTTCCATGGCTTCGGCCAACTCCTGGAAGAACCCCGCGGTCACCGCGTCCACCAGCGCGTCCCGGCTGGCGTAGTAGTGGTAGAGCGAGGGCCCGCTCATGCCCATCTCGCGGGCGACGGCGTTGATCGTGACTGCGGCCGGCCCCTTGGTGGCCAGCAGTGTCCGAGCGCTCTGGTGAATCTCCCGCACGGTGGCCTCGCGCACCCGGTCGCGTCGGCCGTCGCCCGTCGGTCGCCGGTCCATGAACACCTGCCTTCATCGCATCGATCTAGAGGGTCTAGAATTACCTAGAGCCTCTAGAGAGGTTGGGGAGCGGGCCGCAAAGGCGGACGAGCCATGCACAGACAAGACATTCCACGAGAGATCGTTCGGGTGAGGAGGGAAAAGGAGACATATGTCCACGCATTCGTGACTGTGCCGGTCTGGCGCAACCCGCGCGCCGCTCAGCGGCGCCCGCGCCGCGATCATCTCACCCCACCCTGCGACGCACCGGCCACCAGGCGTTCCGAGCGCATGGTCGCAGCGCTGTTCACCGCAGCGGTGCTGGCAGGCGCCGCCTTCGTCGTCTCGTACGCGGCGATCCCGAACGATGCATCGATCCTCGTCATGCCCATGGGGAGCATCAGGGCGCTGAACTTCGCGCTGGGCTTGACGCTGAGCGTCGCCCTGAGCTGCCTCGGTGCGGGTCTTCGCCGCTGGGCGCGCATGCAGATCTCCCGTGCCGCTGCGGCGCCCCCCTTCCCACAACGAACAGATGAAGGCTGCCTCGAAGCGCCCGGCGACTTCGAAGAGCCCGTCGTCCCTGCATTCCGGGAGCGCGCTTGAGCACCGAATCCACCACCGAACCGCCCGCGCGCAGCAAGTCGCCGGCAGGCGAGCGCCTCGCCGACTGGGCCGACGGCCGACTGGGGATCTACACCCTGGCCAAGGCCAACATGCGCAAGATCTTCCCCGACCACTGGTCGTTCATGCTGGGCGAGGTCTGCCTCTACAGCTTCCTGATCCTCATCCTGACCGGTGTCTATCTGACTCTGTTCTTCCACCCGTCGATGACCGAGGTCGCGTACCACGGCAGCTACACCCCGCTGCAGGGACAGATGATGAGCGAGGCGTACAAGTCCACGCTCGACATCAGCTTCGACGTACGGGGCGGGCTGCTGATCCGCCAGCTGCACCACTGGTCGGCGCTGGTGTTCCTCGCCGGGATGATCGTGCACATGATGCGCGTCTTCTTCACCGGCGCGTTCCGCAAGCCGCGCGAGGTCAACTGGGTCTTCGGCGTCCTGCTGTTGTTCCTGGGCATGTTCACCGGGTTCACCGGCTACTCACTCCCTGACGATCTGCTCTCCGGCACCGGCCTGCACTTCATGGAGGGCGCGATCCTGTCGATCCCGATCGTCGGGACGTACCTCTCCTTCTTCCTCTTCGGCGGCGAATACCCCGGGCACGACCTCATCCCGCGGTTCTACTCCATCCACGTCCTGCTGCTGCCCGGGATCATGCTCGGCCTCGTGGTGGCGCACCTGATCCTGGTCTTCTACCACAAGCACACCCAGTTCGCCGGGCCCGGACGGTCCAACAAGAACGTGGTCGGCATGCCGCTGCTGCCGGTGTACGCGGCCAAGGCAGGCGGCTTCTTCTTCCTGGTCTTCGGCGTCCTCGCGGTCATCGCGGGCATCGCCCAGATCAACCCGATCTGGGCCTTCGGCCCCTACCGGGCCGACCAGGTCGCGGCAGGCTCCCAGCCCGACTGGTACATGGGCTTCGCCGAAGGGCTGCTGCGCATCATGCCGGGCTGGGAGATCAACTTCTGGGGCCACACACTGGCCTTGGGAGTATTCATCCCGCTCGCCGGCTTCGCCGTGGTCCTGGCGCTCATCGGGGTCTACCCGTTCGTCGAGTCGTGGGTCACCGGCGACAAGCGCGAGCACCACATCCTGGACCGCCCGCGCAACGCGCCCACCCGTACGGCCTTCGGAGTCGCCTGGCTGACGGCGTACTTCGTGACGATGATCGCAGGCGGCAATGACATCTGGGCCACCCAGTTCCATCTGTCGCTCAACGCGATCACGTGGTTCGTGCGGATCTTCTTCTTCGCCGGACCGGTCATCGTCTTCGTCGTCACCAAACGGATCTGTCTCGGCCTGCAGCGCAGGGACAAGGACAAGGTGCTGCACGGCCGGGAGACCGGCACCGTCAGGCGCCTTCCGCACGGTGAGTTCGTCGAGGTCCACGCCCCCCTCAGCCAGGAGCAGCTGCACACCCTCACCGCGCACGAGCAGTACGAGCCGGCCGCGCTGACGAGCCCGCGGGTCGACGACAACGGCGTCGAGCGTCCGGTCACGCGAGCGCAGAAGCTGCGCGCGAGGCTCAGCAAGGCGTACTACGGTGCGGACGGCCAGATCAGCAAGCCGACCGCCGAGGAGTACGAGGAGATCACCAGCGGCCGCGGCCACCACTGACCGCTTACGTATGACGGCCCACCCGTGGCCGGCCTGCGGCTGGGCGCCGCCACCAGCCGCAGGCCGGCCCGCCAGGCAGTCAGCCGTCGCACGAGATGCCATGAAACAGGGGCAGCCGGCCGACGACAGGCCTGGTCAGCAGGCCCGCCGACCACCCGGCGACCTCGGCCCGTTGTGTCTCGCCGGCCGGATCCAGTCCGAGCGGCGGCCCTCCCGTACTTCGGCGGCCACCGCTGCGGGTAGGGCGACCGTCGGCACAAGATGCCGAGACGGCCGGGACGGCTGCTGGGCGAGCATCGCGCTCGAAGTCGTCCGGGAAGGAAACCGGCAGGTCGGCGTCGCCGGATCCCCGCAGGCCAATGCACACAACGGCATCGCCTCGAGGCGCTCGCGCCGGCGAGGGCAGCGACGAGGCGGCCTGTGGCCCTATTCCCGCGCAAGCCGGAACTCGGCCATGAGCAGGCCGGGCGCCCGCTCGACGGTGCCGACACGGGTGAAGCCGAGACGCTCATAGAGAGCGATGGCCGGACGATTGTCCGCGCCCGTGCTGACCAGCGCCTGCCCGGTGGGGGCCAGCTCGGTCAACAGGTGATCGAGCAGTCTCAGAGCCAGACCGCGGCGAAACCATGTCGGATCGACGCATACCCGGTCGATATCGATGCCGTTTCCTCCCGCCAGGCGCTGCCAGGCAACGAAGGCGGCAAGGTGACCGTCACGCGTCGTCATCCCGAGCCAACGCAACGGCTGGGCCCGCAGCTCTTCCAGGCTCTCCACGAGAGCGGGTATTCCGTCGAAACCGATCAGCGCGGCCTCGACTGCATACGACCGGCGGCCGGTCAGGTGCACCGCCGTCGCCGTCGCCACGTCCGTCAGGTCCAGCTCGCTGACGAACACAGCCGGACCGCATTCACTGCCCCCGCGCCGCTCGAGATGAGACGCAACTCTGCTGTATGAACGCATGACATGCCTTGCCGTAGAGGTCTGAAGGTCAGCGACAAGCGTGCGTCGCGGCCGGCATGCAGCACCTGAGCAAGAGGCACTCATGTGCCCACGACTCGCCGCTGCGCAGCCGACCATCCGTTGTCTGAGTGCCTGACCGAGAACCGGTCACGGGGATGTGCGTGGGTGAGTTGCACCTCGGATGAGGCGGCGGGTCATGAGGATGATCATTGACCACTTGACCATCGCTTCGTGGTGAGCGGGCAGGCGTTCGTAGTCGCGGACGCAGCGTCGTCTGCGGCAGATCCAGGACAGGGTGCGCTCCACAACCCACCTCCTGGGCAGAACGACGAAGCCCTTGGCGTCGTCACTGCGTTTCACGATCTCTGCAGTGAGCGCCCAGCGCTCTTCTGCCCAGGACACGAGCTTGCCCGCGTAGCCACCCTCCGCCCCATACGTGGCGGATGCGGTGGTCGAGTACACCGTGGAGTGCGGCGGGAAGTCAGCGGGCAGGGCCCGCCACTCGCAGCCGTTCGCGTCCACGATGGTGCGCCGGCAGTGCTCTTCCAGGCGTCCCCCGCGCCCTCATGCCCCCATGCCCCCATGCCCCATCGTCATGCGGCAAGCGGCAGTAGCGGCTCCGTGACCTGCCATTCCGCATCGCTCATGTCCGACGGATACCGCTTCGGACGAGCAGGCCTTGCGGTGCCGCGGCCGAAGCGGCAGGCCACACAGCGACACGCCGGTCCTCGCTCCTGACTGGCACACTCGGCTTGGGCGGGGTAAAACGACATGCGGGCTCCTGGCGGGCGGCTGGACTCAACAACCGCTGATCTACCAGGAGTCTGGCTGCACCACCCGGAGAACGGACGAAAAGGACAGCGGGTCATCCATCCGATAGCCGTTCGTACAGGTCCTCTGCAAAGCGCGTTCGATAGACGCCGTAGACAATAGCGTTCGGGGACTGATACCCCCGGTGCTCTGAGGCCGAGACCTCTGGATCCCACTGAGTCACTTCTCCGCTGAGCGGCGACGGGCTCCCGTGATATGCCTGCGCGGCTTCTGCCAGTTCCCACTCACCTGTGACCACCGAGCACCAGAACCCACGGCCCTGGCCGACCACCCACACGCACAGATCCTCGGTGCTGTCCTCGGACCAGACCTCTCCGTCGACATTCACGCCTTCCGAGAAGTCCATCAGTGAGTCCGCCGCATCCAGGTATGCCAGCGCGAACCCCTCAAGAATCTCTCTCGGCTGTGACTCCAGCCATGACTCCAGGGCAGACAGGCATGGTCTTGTCGCATCCAAGACCTCCCAGAACCAATCTGGAACTGGCCCCAATCCCGCTCACCCGCCCTGGCCGACCCTGAACAACTTCTGCCGGAATCGTAAGACAGAACCCGAAGCCGACCACGACCTCACTGCCCGCACCTCAACTCTGGGCCGCACAACCCTGAGCGGTTACTGGTTCTCAGACAGGCACTGACTGCAGCCCGGTACCCCCGGGTTGGTGACGACCGTGGCAACGCCGCACCGAAACGCGGGGCGGCCGTTGGCTTTCGCGTACGGGCCCCCTGAACGTCAGAGGGAGGACGCGATCAGCTGCCGCTCGTCGGCGTGCGTGGCGCGACAGCCCGCAGCGAGTACATGATCGGCAGGTAGGTGTCGCTGAAGGGGAACCGGTAGAGACCGTCGGCGCCTCGAGGCAGGATGTGGCGGCCGTCGGATTCCGTCTCCGTATGCTCTGCCAGCCGTTCCACAACCATGCCCGCCGAAGCGGCAGCAGTCACGATCTCACCGATCGAGTAGGGGAACTGCACCGTCTGCCGTGGCGCCGTCACGACGCTCGGATCCGCATAAGTGCCGGTCAGAGCGACGTGCTGAGCCTCGCCGCCGCCGTAGGGCCAGTCGGCCACGAAGGGTTCGAAGCTGAGGACGGTCTGGAAGGCCGGATGAATGTCCACCAGGACCAGCCGGCCTCCTGGCCTGAGCGCCCGCGCAGCCCCCCGCATCCACGCGTCGACATCCGCGATCCAGGACAACACGCCGTACGTGGCGACGACGACGTCGAACCCGGCCGCAAGGCTCTCGGGCAGGCGCTGGGTGTCCGCCACGACGAAGTCCGCGACCAGTCCCGCCTTTTCGGCGAGGTCCTGGGCACGGGTGATCGCTACGGGGGAGAAGTCGACTCCGGTGACCCTCGCGCCCAGGCGGGCCCAGTTCAAGGTGTCCATGCCGAAGTGGCAGTGCAGGTGGAGCAGATCCTTGCCCGCTACGTCACCGGCCAGTTCACGCTCGATGCTGCGCAGCGTCTGCTGACCGCCGAGAAACGCCTCCACGTCGTAGGACTGATCGGTGGCCGTCGTGCCGTGGGTTTCGGCCAGGGAATCCCACAGCGCCCGGTTGGCGGCAAGCCCCTCAGCGTGCCCGTCCCTGTGCGCGCCGGCCTCCTCAACGCCGAAGTCGTCCTCTGCAGCCATCGCGAACCTCCTGTTCCTGGCCGCACTCGCGTGCGGCCCCCCCCGCGTCGGGATTCTCCAGGACGCAGGAGCACCCCCACATGAGTAGGAGATACTCGGCTGGAGCAGAAGCTGCCTGCCAAGCGAACTAAGACGGTGTCCTATGTGGTGATCGCTCGTTGGTCCGTTCATGGGGCGGGGTACGTGGAGTTGGATTGTTCCGGACGGCTTGTGGGAGCTGGCCAGGCCGTTGATTCCGGAGGGCCGGGTGCGACCTCAGGGCGGTGGAACGCCGAACACGCCTGATGAGACGCTGTTCGCGGCGATCATCTACGTGCTGGTCAGCGGGTGTGCCTGGCGGGCTCTGCCGCCGTGCTTCGGGATATCGAAGTCGACGGCCCATCGCCGGTTCCTGATCTGGTCGCGGGCCGGCGTCTGGGGCCGGCTGCACGAAGCAGTCCTGCACCGACTCGACGACGCGGGCCTCATCGATGTCTCCCGCGTCGTGCTCGACTCCGCCCACGTACGGGCTAAAAAGGGGGCGAACACACAGGTCCGAGCCCCGTGGACCGGGGCAAGCCGGGTTCCAAGATGCACGTCCTGTCGGACGCGAACGGACTGCCCCTGGTCGTCGGCGTCTCCGCCGCCAACGTCCACGACAGCGAAGGCCTGAAGCCCATGGTGGCCGGTCACCAAACGAGACGCGACCCCCACCGCGGCCGCCACTTCAAGCCGCAACGGCTACACGCCGACAAGGCGTACGACATTCCCCACCTGCGAAAGTGGTTACGAGGCAAGCGCATCGGCGTGCGCATCGCCCGCAAGGGCATCGAGTCCAGCGAACGATTGGGCCGCCGAAGGTGGGTGATCGAACGGACCATCTCCTGGCTTTCCGGCTACCGCAGACTCAGTCCCCGCTACGAACGCGATCCCCGCAACTACCTGGCCTTTCTCGGCCTCGCCGCCGCCATCTGCTGCTACAAGCGGTACGTCCGCCTCACCACATAGGACACCGTCTAAGCCCTCCGGTGCGGACAGCCGGCCCCCACACGCGCCTCGCCCTCGAAGACCGTCCTTGTGACCGGCCTTGTTCCGGGTTTGAGTACTGCTTGCTCAGTCGCCCCAGGGCTGCGCGACGTCTCCTGGAAGAGTCACACAGCAGCTCTCCGAGGCCGTGATCACCATGACTTGCACCGCACCTCCCACTGCCGCCAGGACGACAGAAGACACCTTTGCCCTCGCCGCGACCGGACCTTCCACGCCGGCTCGGACCGCCGGCGCGTGGGGGCTGTCGCTGCAGTGCGGTCCGCCGGCGCCCGCGACCGCCCGCCGCGAGGCCCGCAGGGTGATGCACGACTGGGGAGCCGACGAGGAAACCGTGGACGACGCCCTGCTGGTCGTCTCGGAGCTCGTGACCAACGCGGTGCAGTATGCCGAGCCGCCCGTCGCCGTGTCCCTGTGCTTCTTCGACGACCGGGCGATCCTGGTCGCGGTCACCGACGGCGGCCCCCGCACAGAGGACCAGTACGACGACCGCCCCGCCGACGAGCACGGGCGCGGCACCTTCATCGTGGACGCTGTGGCCGTAGGCGCCGGCGACGTCACCGGGCAGGACGGGCGGGTCAGCCACTGGGCAGTCGTAGGGCCCTCAGCGCTGTGACGGTGTATGGCCAGAACGAGATGTCCGGCCCAGCCGGGACAACGGCGATCGCGGTCCGCCAAGCCGCATGCCGGCGCGTAGCCGGCCGCCCCGGCCATCGCCCGGCCGCCCGTCCATCCGGAAGGCCACACCACCCCGGAGATCCGCGCACCGAGCAACCAGGAGGACAGCGATGCACGAGCCCCTGAAAGCAGTAGCCCTCACCGCAGCCGTAGCCGGTGTGCTGCTCGCCGCTCCCATCGTCTCGATCGTCGCGGCGAGGGCGGCAGTCCCGGTCCACATGGACGACAGTGCCGCACTCCCCGATGCAGAGCACAAAATCGTTGATTGGCACGACGACACCGGCTGCCCGTATGAGAACGCGGACGAATTCCATCCCTGCGCGGTCGACCGCCCGGACGGCACTACGGGAACGGTCACCTGGGGAACGGCCGGGGAACACACGGTCGTCATCCGCCCGGGCAACGCGACCGGTCTGCCCGACGGCTGCTGGTGGGGCCCCGACGAGGCCGCTCCGCGTACGGCCGGCGATCGTCCCATGATGTTCGTCGACATCACCCGGACCGAGTGATCCGTCCCCCCGGCGCATGACGGCCGCGCAGAGGCTCCAGCCGGCGCTGAGTGCCGAGGTGCTCCACCCCCTGTGAGCGGCTCGCCAGATGACCGTTATTACCCGACAAGGATGACCGACCCATGACTCTCGTCACGCTCAACGACCTGCACACAGCCCGTCAACGCCTGGAGCCAGTGGTCTCCCGTACGTCGCTGCTCAGGGCTCCATGGGCCTCCTGCGGACATCGGTCTCTCTTTCTGAAACCAGAAAACCTGCAGATCACCGGCTCGTTCAAAATACGTGGCGCATACAATCGACTGTCGCGGATGTCCGAGTCGCAGAAGACCCGCGGCGTCATTGCACGATCGAGCGGGAACCACGGCAAAGCACTTGCCTACGCGGCCCGGCAGGACGGCGTGAAAGCAACGATCGTCATGCCCTCCACGGCCGCCAAGGTGAAAATCGACGGGGTCCGGGAGTACGGAGCCGATGTGCGCTTCGCTTCCCCCGAAGAATGCCCAGCCCTCACTGAGCAGTTGGCCGCGGAACACGGCTATGTGATCGTGCCCCCCTTCGACGACCTGGACATCATCGCGGGCCAGGGAACGGTCGGCCTCGACATATCCGACGAAGCGGTGGCTGCGGGACTCGACATCGGCACGGTGCTGGTGCCCGTCAGCGGAGGCGGCCTGATCTCAGGTGTCGCCGCTGCACTGAAGCTCACACGCCCCGGTATACGGGTAGTGGGCGTCGAGCCGGAGCTGGCGGCGGACGCCGGAGAAAGCCTGCGCGCCGGACGGCGCGTGACCTGGCCGACTGAGCGTGTCAGCCGGACCATGGCCGACGGCTTGCGCATGACGACCGTGGGGGAGCACACCTTCGAGCACATGCGCGTTTTCGTCGACGACATCATCACCGTCACCGAAGAGGAGATCTGCTCGAGCGTGGCCCTTCTGGCGCGGCGTGCGGGCATGATCGTCGAGCCGTCCGGGGCGGTCACCACGGCGGCGTACCTGTACCACGAGCGCGACCTCCCCGCTGCCGGGGGGCACGTGGCGGTGATCAGTGGAGGGAACGTCGATCCCGACCTGTTCGAACTGCTGCGTAAAGAAGCCCCGTTGCCCTTCCAGGCCTGCCGCAGGCGAAGCAAGGCCGAGGACGAAGCGGAGCACTGAGACCATCTTCCACGCAGTGGGGCGGACGAGCCGTTGCCACCACGCCCCTGCCGCGCGCGTGGCCCAGGATGAGCACCCATTACTCAAGCGTCCTCGCGCTCTCGTGCACAGGATGAGCGCACGAGGTAAATGTGCGTGCCTCATCGCTCAATGCGAAAGCCTCCAGATATCACCTAGGAGCAGGAGAAATGAGCAAAATGAGAAGGGTCATAATCGTAGCGGGGGCGGCCGTCGCCGTCGTGGCTGTGCCCTCGCTGGCACATGCCGCCCCCGGGAGCGGCCCGTCGGATGGACACCGCATGTCCACCGCGGCGAGCCGGACCATGGACCCGGGTGGCGGCGGAGGCAGACTCGCAAACGATTCTTCGAGTCTCGGCCGGACCATGGACCCGGGCGGCGGCGGAGGGTGACCGCGCTGCCGAGGACCAGGCGTTGGGAAGCGCCGGGGCGAGCGCGGCGTGGACGAGGATCTGACTGGCCGACATTGTTGATCGTCCGTGTGATTGGTTACGCGCAGGACAACGCCGACCGCATAAGACATCCACGTCATCGTGGCAACCGCCTTTGACGTGTCGGCGGCCGGCCCGCTGGCTCCTGGTTTACGGCCGATGGGCGGCTGGGCTGAGACGAGGGCGTCACCCTCGTTCTTCTCGGCCCGCCCTCGCCTGTATCCCGCCGCCCACATGTTCGACAGACTTCGTCATGCCGGACTCAATAACACTGTCTGCAACCCGCGCCGCTCCCGCCTGCTTCGGCGTCAAACTGGTCGTTCCGAGTCGGCACGACGGAGTCTTGGGCCGTCAGCCATTCTGCGGGTCTGGAGAAGTTGACGCCCACACAAGCCGAGTCAGGCCTTGCGAAACGGCAAGCGCAGGACCTGCTCAGCTTATAGACATCGTGTTCTATGTGATGCTTTGGAACAGCCGCTGGCAATAGCACACCAGGCGAAGCTCCGCTGCCGGTGTAAAGGCGATGTCGAGGCTTACGATGTCGAATCTCCCGCCCTTCGATCACCATGCTGCTCATGCGGTCCGGTAGCATTTGTCTGACCGGTCGCCCCTTGAGGGAGCAGTCGAATGCAGGGCTGGGCAGACAGATGGCCGCTCATCGGGCGACAGCCATTCATGGATTCCTTCGCCCGGGACCTGTCCGACGGACACACCCGGGGCTGGATGATCTGCGGGCCGGCGGGAGTGGGTAAGACCCGCCTGGCTGATGAGTTTCTGGAACTGGCAACCGCCCAGAGCGGACGACGCACTGCGAGGGCCGTAGCCGGCAAGGCTGCCGGGCAGGTACCCCTCAGCGCGATCGCCCACCTGCTGCCCCCGGACGTCGACCTGGCAGACCCGGTCAGCGGCTTCCGAGCCGTCGCCCGGACCATGGCCGCAGAGCCAGGCAAGCCCACCGTGGTCTTCGTCGACGACATGCACCATCTGGACAGCTCATCAGCCGTCCTGCTCGGCCAGCTCCTGGACTCCCAAGTCATCGTCCTGGTCGGCACCGCCCGCACTGGTGAACCAGTCAGTGACGCTGTCGAGGCCCTACTGCGACGCGGGGACCGCGTCCGCCGCATCGACCTGTCCCACATGGACCGCACCCAGGTCGAGGCACTCGTCCAACGCGTCCTCGGCGGCCTCGTCGGCCGCCGCACCCTGCACGCGCTGTACACCGCAAGCGGTGGAAACGTCCTCTTCCTGAAGGAACTCGTCCTGGGAGCCGTCGAATCAGGCACCCTCAGCCTCAACGGCGAAGTCTGGGAAATGCCCGATCACCGGCTTGCCGTCACCCCTCACCTCAACGACCTGATCACCGCCAAGATCGCGGCGACCCCGCCCGCAGCGCTCCCGCTCCTGCAAGCCCTTGCCCTCTGCGGCCCCCTGGCCGTGACCGACGCCGCCTCTCTCATCGACCGGGCCCACCTGGCCGAAGTCGAGAGCTCGGGCATCATCCAGGTCACCGCACACGGCCGAAGAATCACCGTCGCGCTGTCTCACCCCCTGTACAGCGAGGTCATAGCCGCCGGTATCTCACCCCTCCAGCGCTACGACCTTGGTCTTCGTCTGGCCGAGCGTCTCGAAACCCACGGACTCAGACGCCGCGACGACGCCCTGCACGTCGCTTCCTGGCGACTGGCGGCCATCGGCACCGCCGATCCCGCCCTCCTGGTCCAGGCCGCCGCCATCGCGATGAACGCCAACGACAGCGAACAGGTCATCCAGCTGCTCACCGCGATCAAGCCGGACCAGCACACGCTGGAGACCCGGATCCTGCTGGGCAGAGTGCTGACGTACACCGGCCGCCTGGAGCGCGCCGAAGCGGTCCTCGCCGAGGCCGACGCCCACGCCCGCGACGATCAGGAGAAGATCACCGCAGTCACCGCCCGGAGCATGAACCTGTTCTGGTCCAGCCCACGACTCGACCAGGCACTCTCCGTGTGCGCCGATGCCCGCACAGTGCTGCGAAGCCGGACGGCGAAGCAACAGCTGCATTTCATGGAAGGAGCCATGCAGGCAGTCTCCGGGCTGCCCGAGGCCGGGCTCCAACTGCTCGACAGCCTCCCCGGAGCCCCGCATCAGGAGAGCCCTGACATCTGGCTGCTGGCGGCGACGGCGAAAGCCGTGGGTCTGGCCGTTGTCGGCCGCGTGGCACAGGCCAGGGCACTGGCCGAGCACGGGCACAGCATGCACCAGGCGATCGGTGGAGGAACGCTTCTTCCGCATCCCGCGATCCAACTGGCGCCGCTCGCGCTGGCGCTCTCGGAGGCCGGTCTGATCAGCGAGGCCCGCGAGACCTGCCTGAGCGCTTTCGACACGCTTCAGGATTCGCCCTCCCCTCTCGCCCGCCAGTGGCTCGCCTACTTCATCGCACGAACGGAGTGGCTGGCCGGGCATCCCTCCAGTGCCCGCCGCTGGTATGCGGAAGCCGCCGCCATCGCACGTACGCACCAGCACACCAGGACCACCAGGCTCTACGTATCGGGTTTGATCGCCTGCGCGGCACTGGCCGGCGACATGGACACGGCCGAGTCCCTGCTCCCGGAACTCGAACAATACGCACCGAGCGGGTTCATGGCCGGCGAGGAGACTCTCGGCACTGCCTGGCTGCACGCGGCCCAAGGCAAGCTCAGCCGCGCCCGCGACGTCCTGCGCACTGCGGCCGGCGACGCTCGTCGCACCGGCCACATCCTGTCCGAGGTCCTTCTGCTCACCGACATCGCACGCCTCGGTGACGCCCCGAGCGTCCAGCACCGCCTCACCGAACTCGCGACCCAGTGCGACGGAGCCCTCACCCACACCCGCGCACGGTTGGCAACCGCCCTCGCCGACAACGACCCCGGCCGCCTCATGGAGTGCTCACACGCTTTCCAGCAGATGGGATCGCCCATCCTCGCCGCTGAAGCATCAGCCGCATCAGCCGGCGCCTGGACACACCAGGGTGACCCCCGCAAAGCCACCGCCGACGCCACTCGGGCCGCAGCCCTCGCGGCCCAGTGCGAAGACGCCCGGACCCCGCTCCTGTCCACGCTCGGCACCCCCTCCGTCCGCCTGACCAAACGCGAACAAGAGATCGCCCTGATGGCCGCCGCCGGGAATTCCAGCAAAACGATTTCCCAACACCTCACACTTTCTGTCCGAACTGTCGACAACCACCTCCAGCACATTTATCTCAAACTCGGCGTACGCACCCGGGCCGACCTCGCAAAAGCCCTTGAATATGAAGCGGGCCGCCAACAAAAATCACCTGGATCGTGACCTAACTATTCCGCCACTCAAACCGGGAACTTCTTGTTCTTCAGGTGGAACGGCGGCCTCATGTTGGACCTATGGCTGCTCCGGACCTGAGACGGCCGAGAATCAAGACCGTCCAGCAGTTGGGCGACGCCTCGTGTGTCGCAACCGGCACCCAGCAGCTCCCCGATCTGCGATGAGTGCAACGCTTGGCGCTGCGTTCATCCATGCCGTTCATGCGTACCTTCCGTACGGGACAAGGCGAGACCGCGCCGGGCGGCTGACAGAGCGGGGTGTTCGCAGGTGACGTGCGGGGTGAGGACCGCGATGGCCCGGGTGTAGTGCACAGCGGCTTGGTCGAGTCCGCCGCGTTGGCGGTGGGCGGTGGCGAGATTGACCAGTGTGGTGGCCAGGTCGGGGTGGGAGTCGCCCAGGAGGCGTGCTTTGAGGGTGAGGGCTCGGGTGTAGCCATCGATGGCGGCGGTGTGGTTGCCGCGCCGGTGCTCGAGGGCGGCGAGGTTGTGTGTGATGACGGCAATCTCGTAGTGCTCGGCGCCGTGGACGCGCTGCAAGACGGCGAGGGCAGCGCGCAATTGGGTTTCCGCATCGCAGGGGCGGCCGCAACCGTCCAGGAGAGCGGCCCAGGCAGCCCGGTCGGCCGCGACGAGCAGGTGGTCGGGACCGTGCAGACGGGTGCGGATGCTCACCGAGCGGGCGGCCCAGGGCTCGCCCTCGTGGTGGGCGCCGCGGGCGTGGGCCAGGCCGCCCAGGTTGTGGCAGAGGGTCGCGACGGTGTCGTGGTCACTGCCGTAGGTGTTCTCGCAGATGGCCAGAGCCCGCAGATAGAGGGCCTGGGACCGGTCGAAGTGGCCGGTGTACTTACCCAGTACGCCCCACTCGTTGCACACCGCGGCCACATCCGGGCAGTCGGCGCCGTAGGTGTGTTCCGCGGCGTCGAGAGTAAAGGCCAGCAGGACTCCGGCTCGTCGGTAGTCCCCGCGCTCACGCCAGAGGCGGGCAAGTGCGACCTGGGCGCCCAGGCGCTCTGCGGGATCGTGGCGGCGGGCGACGGCGGCCCGCAGGGCGGCTTCGGCCGGCTCGGATTCCCGGGGTGGAGTCATGACGCTGATTCCTTCGGCACGGGGTGCGGCGGCACGGCGACCGGAATGTGCATGAGCGGTGCCGGCAAGAAGCGGCCTCTGCGGTACCAGAGGTGACCTGCGGTGAGCGCTAGGGCGGCGGCGCAGAGGGGGAAGAGAGCGGAGAGAGCGCCGGCGGCGAGCAAGGCGCTGGTGGCGGCGGCGCCGATGGCGAAGCCGCCGGTCCAGGCGAGCATGTGGGCGCCGTTGTAGCGTCCGAGCAACGCAGGCGGAGCGATGTCGTTGACGAGAGTGGGCGGCACCGGGCTGAACAGGGTTCCGCCCACGGCGAGGACCGCCGCCGCGGCGGCGAGGATAACCGGTGAGGGGCGGGAAACGGAGATGACGGTCCAGGCGAGGGCCATGCACATGAGTGCGGCGGCCAGGACGCCGGCCCGGCTCCGTCCGGGCAGCCGACGCTGGACGGGAATCTGCAGGATTGCGCTGGTGACCATGAATGCGGCGAACATCCAGCCCAGTTCGGCCTGCGCACCGGCGGCGGTGGCAAGGGTGGGAAGCCCGATCTGCAGCTGGGCGAATCCGGTGGCGACGGTGAAGGCCACCAGAAGGCATATCCGACGCAGAACCGGGTCCGCCGCCACTGTGGCGTACCTGCCGCCTTGACTCGCGGTCCTGGCGGTGGCCGGCTCCTTCTCCAGCGAGTCCGCGGGCTGGGTTGAGGAGGTGACCCGCACAGCGACGAGCAGGGCGAATCCGGCGAAGGAGAAGGCGTCCAGGACGTACAGCAGTTTCAGTCCGCTGCCGGTGCCCAGCACGACGAGCGTGAGCGAGGCGGCTGCGGCGCCCAGAGCGCCCCCGAGGTTGACGGCCGTGTTGCGCCAGGCGAATGCCGCCTGGCGGAGAGGGCCTGGTGCCGCCTGGGCCAGCATCGCGTCCAGAGCTGGGGCCAGTACGGTGTAGCCGGCGGTGTGGGCGAGCACCGCTGCGGCACCTGGCAGCGGACTGGTGGCGGCTGCCATCCCCACCGCGCACACCGCGGTCACTACCAGGGCCGTGACGACGACCGCCTTCGACCCGATCCGGTCGCACAGGGCGCCCCCGAGGGTGGCACCGGCCAGCGCCATGACGGCCCGTACGACGAGCAGCAGGCTGACGACTCCAATCGGGGTGTGGCATGCGTCGTGCAGATAGACCAGGAGAAACGGGACGGTGGTACCCGACCCGATGCTGGACAGCAGTTCCCCGCCCACTACGACCCGTGCCGCCGAGGGAAGACGGAGTGTTCTTTCGGCGCGGGACGCGGGCCGGACTCGGAGGCGGGCACGATCACGGATCGCTTCGGATATCGGCACTGCAGGGGCTCCTCACGGCCCCGAGCGCCGTCGTCGGCTGCCGCTGTCCTCGGGACTGGTCCGGTGGTCGGGGCGGGCCTTGTCATATGGGCAAGAAGGAGCGCTCGCGAGGAAGTCCTCGACAGTGGCGAAGCCGCGTTTCAGGACTGCGTCCCCTCATGTCGTCGCGGTCCTGGCCGCCGGGCGACGTGCGCCAGGATGTTCTCGCTCCACAATTTGGCTGTCTGCAGGGTGGGTCACTGCAGACGGAGCATCCGGTGGAATCGCAGGCAGCTCACCAGTCGCTCACGCACCATCAGATGGGGCCCCGTGGCTTTCCACTCGGCTGGGAACGGGGATACCAGAACAGCACCCGACGGGACCGCGCCCGGTCTGCGGCTTTGGCGGTGCGACACGGTCAAGGAGGCAGTGTTCGGCGGCGATGCAACCATCGATCCAGGCGGGCCCAGCGTCCGCGCGGGGGCGAGCAGGCCGAAGACGCGCAGCGGTTCCGGCGCCGCTCTACGCAAGGGACGCCTCGGCCTCATCCGTGAGCTGTGAACACCGGCCGAGGACGCCCCACACGCACGCAGGCGCAATCAGCAGATGATCACGACCTGGTGGACCTTGTCGTCAGGTCGCCTGAAACGAAGCCCAACTCGATGCTCTCGTCCACATCGGCGTCAAGGTCGACGGGCACGATGATCTCGCTGTGGTTGTAGCTGCCCGTCTTGTTGGCCCAGATGATTCCGATCTCGGCAACGTCCTTCATCGCATCTCCTGTTTCGTGTCCTGGGTTCCCGCGCGTGCGCGGCGATGTGAATGCATGAAACGTATGCGGGTGCCCAACGTCCTTAACTGAGTAATCGGTACTTCATTGCTCTTGAAGCGATGGGACCTCACGAGTGCCGGCTGGGAAGTGGTAGGAGCAGGGCGCGCCCGTTCGCGCTGTGATGTCGGCTCGCGGGTAGCCCGACTGGGTTCAGTCTCAGGTCAGACCAGCCTGCTCTGTACGCGGGTACGAGCTTGGCCGCCGGAGCGGACCAGTGTTGGCCCGAAATTCTGCCCGGCTGTCAGTGGCGGTGGCGATACTCTTCGAGACCTCGAAGTCAGCGGCGGACCGCATCCTCGGCGTCTACGCCGTCATCAACGGCAACACCCTCCGTCACGCACTCGGCAACTGAGCGAGCCCCTCATACGGCAACCAAGCAAGCGGGCGGCTCACGAAGCGCGTCGGAAGACGGTAGCCGGACCGATCACACGGCGCCTGGGAGCGGGGGACCTGCGTGTGGACTCCTGGTTTGAGCCCTTCGACAACGGTGTGGCCCGCAATCCGCAACGAGGCTTTCGCCGATAGCAGATCCGCAGTTTTCTCCGGTCTCCAGCCCGTTTCCAGCCCCGCCGCAGCCGATGCGGCCACACCCGCGCGTGGGGGAGACCCCCCGAACTCAAATCTTCCATAGTTTTGAAACCAAGGAAGCACCCCCAAGCAACCGCTTGCCTTGATCGCCTATCTGACAAAGGCACTAACAAGAGGCTGACGGGGCGGCTTCCACTCTCCCGCCAGCCAGGGCCGGCCACGGAGTGGACGGTTCATCAACTCACCTTGACTTAAGTCAGGCTGCAGAGGGAAAACCAAGTCAGGCACGATCGCGGAGCGATCGGGACACACCTCCGATCCGCGGAGCGGATCAACCGGTCCCGGAGGGGCCGGGCGTCTCCGCGGAGCGGAGACAGGGGGTACCGACGCGTAGCGTCGGCGCGTCGTTCCTGCGG